>CAVUUO010000017.1:0-14486 GCA_963744675.1 uncultured Alphaproteobacteria bacterium | reverse complement strand
GTCGGCGTGAACTTCGAGTTGAAAGGAATATGAACGAAGCAGCCGTTCACCACCATGCAAGCCGGCAGCGCCGGATCGTCATTCGGCTTGTCGACGTCGCCCTTCACGATCGAGGGCGCCCCGAGAGTGATTGTTCCGGGTGCAGCAGCCGATTTAATGTCGGGTCCGGGCGGGTCGTGGAGCGTAAATTCCGGCCATAGATAAGGCGTAGGCAAAGGCGCTATCGCCGTGTTCTGATCGATATAGGTTCCGCCGAGTTCGTGCACGAGTTCGGCCGCTTGAACGGTGTCCGATGTTTCGCTGAGCGGCCAATAGCCAATGCAATCCTTATTCAACAGTACCGTCCCGTCGCTGTAGTTGGTGACGGGCGTCGCAGGCAGCCCGGACGTATCAAGGATGCAGCCGACGAAGCAGAACATCCCGACGATTCCGAGCAATATGATCGGAATTAAAGTGATCAATGACGTGCTCATGATACCCCCCGCATTGCCAATACCGATGAGTTGTTGCGGTTGGATCAGCCAGATCCATCATCGGTAATATTTGTTTCCGGCATTTTCGAAAGTCGGAGAAAGCGAGAAAGTCGAAGCAATTTCAGTTTTTTGAAGTGTATATCGGAGTATGGCTAAATCTCTTTCCGATCCGAATGTACAAACGATCCCCCGACAAAAGCAAGCCCGATCAGCGCGGCACTGAGGTCCGCCCCAGACCGCATGGCGGGCTTCGCCGCGTTGGCCGACTGTCGCGTAATCGACGTCCCTTTTCGTTAGGTATCGCTTGCGCTTCCGTTGTGAGAGGTGTCCATCATCAGTGTTTGAATCTCAGGCACTTTTGAGAATGAGGAGAAAGCGAGAAGCAATTTCGATTTTCGACTTTCGCGCAGTCGACGTTGTTTCGCTACGGATCGATTCCGGTTCCGTTGTGGAAATGCACCAGGATGACGTTGGGCGTGAGGGCTGCGCTGTATATGGCGACATTCTGGATCGCGCCGACGAACGGAAACAGCGGGCTGGAAACGACGTCGGCAGGAGGCCGCCGGGGCACGAAGGGTGCCGCCGCGCCAATCCAAAGCGGCTGGGTGCTGTTCGGCACATACATGGCGGAGGTGACCTGGCCCTGCTTTTCGCCGTTGACAAAAAGAGTTAGCGTCTGGCTCTGAGCATCGAACGTCATTGCGAGATAGACAGGGTCCGCCGGCGTCCCGGCGCTGCCCAGCGTGATCGTGAGTTCGTCACTGGCGACGGTCGTCAAGCCCGCGGTGCTCGGGCCACCGTTTCCGATCATGCCCGCCCAACGATATACGCCGGGCTGGCCATCTTCCGCCATCGCAAACAGCCCGAGGCCCGTGCCCGGATTCAAATCGCGCATATCCAGCACAAACCGCCACGCATCGGGGTCATCGGCGGTCCAGCCAACCCGCACCCAGGCCTCGACGGTAAACGATGTCTGCGGGACAAATTTCGTGTTGAAAGGAACTTGAACGAAGCAGCCATCCACCACCACGCAAGGCGTGATGAATGCCGGATCGCTCGCAGGCTGGACGGTATCGCCCGGGACGATTTCGTGCTGCGCAAACGCGATGGTGCCGGGGGCGGCAGCCGACTGGATGTCGGGTCCGGGGGGATTTTGGGCGGTATAGGCCGGCCATGGATAGGGCAAAAGCGGCGCCATCGCCGTGTTCTGATCGATATAGTCTCCGACGTTTCCGGATATGAGTTCGGCGGCCTTGACGGTATCCGCAGATTTGCCGAGCGGCCAATAGGCAATAATCGAGGGATTTAGCAGGATGGTCGTGCCGGTATAGGTAAAGAATGGCTCCGAAGTCCCGTGTGTATTGAGTCCGCAGCCGACGAAACAAAGCATACCGACGATGCCGAGCAATATCAGGGGAAGCAGAACGACTAACGACATGCTCATCGCAATTGACTCCGCTTTGCAGGCATCATTAATCGCCTGCGGTCGGATCGGAGAGATCCAGCTTCAGTATTGTTTGTGTCTCTCGGGCTTTTACGGGTTCAAAGATTCTTGGTGGAGATGTTCGATAGTCGGAAAGAAAGCATTGCTTGTTCTTCTGGTGTCGTATTGGAGCATGGCGGAATCCGGCCCCAAGAGCTCAGGTTGAATCCGATTGGGACAAAAACGATCGCCCTGGCGCAGTCGCAATACGTCTCCCGATCCGGACGCACAACCTATCCCCGGATAAAACCAAGTCCGATCAGCGCTGCAATCCCCAGCACAATGGAGGTCGCCTGCATGGTGGTCTTGTCCCAGCCCCCGGTCTCGTCCTCACGCAGGCTTTCCAACATCCAGCGCCCGGCTGCGTAGCCGGCAAGTACCAGACAAAATATCGCCCCGGGAAATGGCGCGACGTCGCGCAGCGCCAGCGCCGCCCCGAACAGCAGAATCGCAAACGCCATCTCCATCAGTTGTGTCGGGACGCGTCGCTGCCAGCGACCATGATGGTCAGGCAGCGACAGCGCAAACCAGGCGTCGCTCGGCCTGCCCCCGCAACAGCCGTTGAGAAAACATCCGATCCGGGTAAAGGCCATCGCGAGCAGGACCGTCAGCGCTGCCGCGTCCCAGAAGCTGCCGAACGGCAGGCCCAATAGACGGAGCAGCGGAATCGACAGCGGCGGAACGAGGATGAAGCCGCCATACATCGACATCCCGCCTTCGGTGCGCCGCCAGATCCGGGCCGGGTCGTCACGATAAAGCTCCCATCGCGTCAGCACGAAATAAAGCCGCGAGCCGGCCAGCGCCGGTATCATCAGGATTGCGACGGCGATGGCGAACCGGTCGGCACTCATGCCGGCGTTCTGCGCGACCCAGGCCCCGACGAAGACGCCGGCGAGAAGGCCAATATAGAGCATGGCCGGATAGCTGTAGATGTGGTAGCCGCGCCAGCTGAAGAGAATCCTACGCATGGCCGCTCAGCGCAGCCAGCAGGATCAAGCCGCCGCCGGCGACCAGCGCCGCGTCGGCCAGATTGAATACCGGCCATGGTCCGATTGCGACGAAGTCCACCACCGCCCCGCGGCGCAGCCGATCGACAACGTTTCCGGTCGCTCCGCCCAGGAATGCGCCCAGGCCTATCGGCACGACCGCATCGTGGCCGAGCAAGCCGGCGTTCAGCATCAGCCCGGCCAGCACGATCATCGCAACCCACAGCGCAGCCAGCGCCGGCACCCCCGCGAGCGCCGCCAACGTTCCTTGCCGGTTCAGCATGCATCGGATCGAAACGAACGAACGCGGCTGGATGACGCCGGCCAGCGGCCAGCGCGCCAGCACGAATGCCTTGCTGGCCTGATCGGCCGCCAACACGAGCGCCGCTGTGAGCATCGATTCAAGCCAGATCATCCGCCCGGACCTCTTATCGCTCTTGGTGTCGCCGACGAGATGCGCGGTTCAAAGGACCGGGTGGTGGGCGCGACAGGGATCGAACCTGTGACCCCCTCGATGTCAACGAGGTGCTCTCCCGCTGAGCTACGCGCCCTAAAAATCCAGCGATACCGGGATGCGTCCCTATATCGGCTCCAAAGCAGGCAGGCAAGGAGGGCTGGCAGGCGAATAGCGCCGAATCAGGCCGCCAGCATCTTGTTCACTTCGCTGACCAATTCACGCAAATGCACCGGTTTCGACAGCACCTTGGCGTTCTTCGGCGCATCCGAATCCGAATTCAGCGCCACCGCGGCAAAGCCGGTGATGAACATGATCTTGATGTCGGGATCGAGTTCGGTGGCGCGCCGCGCCAGCTCGATGCCGTCCATCTCCGGCATCACGATGTCGGTGAGCAGCATCTCGAACGGCTCCTCGCGCAGCCTTTGGTAGGCCGACAGCCCGTTGTCGTGGGGCGAAACCTGAAAACCGGCGTTTTCCAGCGCCTTGACCAGGAACCGGCGCATGTCGTTGTCGTCTTCGGCGAGCAGGATCTTGTGCATGGCGGGTGGTCGTCGAATCCGATTGAGAGGATCAATCCGCCCACTTAGCCCGACGGGTGGTAAATTTCGGGTGAAGGCGGCAGGCGGCGGTCAATTGGAAGCAGCGCAGGTTTTTGCGCCGGAACCGCGCTCGAATCAATGAACAGACGCATTTTCATGATGCCCGGGAAGCATTCCAGGTCGCGCAAAACTTTTTTCGCTTGGCAGATCGGTTGTGATTACCGACAATGAGCCCTCATAAAATCCGCGTTTTTCTGGCAGAATTGGCGAGACCGCGCGGCTTAGAGGGAACGGCGTCCGACGATGACCCAGTTTGACGGTGAACTGTCGCCTCCGTTCGAGGTGATCGAGCCGCCCGCATGGCGGGCGCCGATCATCTTCAATTCTCCGCACTCGGGCTCGGCGTATCCGCACGAATTTCTCGATGCGTCGCGAATCGATCTTGCAGGCCTGCGCCGCTCGGAAGATTCGTTCATGGACGAGTTGATCGGAGGCTTGAGCGAGCGCGGCTTTCCGGTGGTGCGGGTCAATTTTCCGCGCTCCTATGTCGACGTCAATCGCGAGCCCTACGAACTCGATCCGCGGATGTTCACCGGACGGCTGCCGAGCTTCGCCAACACCAGATCGATGCGCGTCGCCGGCGGCCTCGGCACCATTCCACGCGTGGTCGGCGACGGCCAGGAAATCTATCGCGAGCGCCTCGGCGTCGATGACGCGCTCGGCCGCATCGAGGCGCTGTACAAGCCGTATCATCGCACGCTGCGCCGGCTGATCAACAAAGCACACCAGGCGTTCGGCACCGTGATCCTGGTCGACTGCCATTCGATGCCCTCGATCGGTATCTCGCGCGATGAACCGCGGCGGCCGGACGTGGTGATCGGCGACCGCTACGGCACCAGTTGCGCGCCGCTGTTGCCCGACGCGGTCGAGCAAACCATGGCGGCGCTGGGCTATTCGATCGGCCGCAACAAGCCCTATGCCGGCGGCTTCATCACCGAGCATTACGGCAATCCCGCCAGCGGCCTGCACACCATCCAGCTCGAACTCAACCGCGCGATCTACATGGACGAGCGGCGCCGCGAGCGCGGCGCGCGGTTCAATCAGGTGATCGCCGATTTCGCGGTGCTGGCAGATGCGCTGGCCGCGATTCCACTCAGCGATCTCGGGCCGTTCCAGGCCGCGGCGGAGTAACCGCAATTGCCATCAGGCGCGGCTGATTCAGGCGAGCGCATAGCCGACAATGTCGCGGACGCATTGCGCAATTGAATACAATTTTCTGATTCACGAACCCGACCAATGGCCTGCCCCGCTCGCGCGGCAAAATCCGCTGTTGCCCGCAACTTTAGAAATCCGATTTATGCGGCTTTAGATTTTGCAGAACAGGTTGCATGCGCGGAACGCTAAACCGCGCATCAAAAAAGCTGGAGGCAAAGTTGAAGCAACATGTTCTGAGATTCTTGTCCGATGAGTTGGCGGCGACCGCGATCGAATACGGTCTGATTGCAGCGGGTATCGCACTTGCGATTATCGCGATCGTAAACGGCTTGGGAACGAACCTCAGCACCCAATTCACCTCGATCAACACGTCGCTGAAGTAGTCCCGAACCCTGCGCGGGTCGGCCCCCATCTTCGAAGGCTGCTCTGGAAAAGAAAAAAGGGCCGCTTGCGAATGCGCAAGCGGCCCAAGTCTAGGGAGGAAACGCCCAAGGAGGGCAGCGATAGCGCAAGGCGCTACCGCACCGCAACAATATGAGACCGCGCTGCACAAAGCGCAAGGGTTTTCGCATCGTTTCCCATGCAGATTTCGCATGCCGTCCCGACTGCGGCTCCTTCACTTTTATGCTTTTATATCAAATGGTTACGGCACTTCGGCGCGCTGCTATGGATATTCCGCCTGCGCATAATGGTTGTGCTCTCGACTTCGTGATAGGCGGCAATTGCGCAAAATACACCGCTTCGCAAGCCGATTTGAAAGCTAGTGTTCCTTGCTGGGTTCGCGGGTGCGGACTTGAATGCGCCGCTGTATACCAAGCGCGCGGCAATCGATTGAGCGCCGCGCCCCGCCCGCGAACCGCTCTGATCAGGAAACAGCCGTGACCGTCATCGATTTCACAGCCTTCATCGGCCGGCTTGCGACCACGTCAGGCGAAACCATCCTGCCCTTCTTCCGCACCTCGCTCAGCATCGACAACAAGGCTACCGGCCACGACTTCGATCCGGTGACCGAAGCCGACCGCGCGGCGGAAGCGGTGATGCGCCGCCTGATCAAGGCCAACTTCCCGCAACACGGCATCGTCGGCGAGGAATTCGGCAACGAGCGCGAGGACGCCGAATATGTCTGGGTGCTGGATCCGATCGACGGCACCAAATCCTTCATCGCAGGCTTTCCGATCTGGGGCACGCTGATCGCGCTGTTGCATAGGGGGACGCCGGTGTTCGGGATGATGCACCAGCCCTACATCGGCGAGCGTTTCTCCGGCGACAGCGGCTCGGCCCGGTATCACGGGCCGTCGGGCGAACGAAAACTCTCGGTGCGGCGTTGCGCCTCGCTGAAGGAAGCCACCTCATACACCACCAGTCCGCTGCTGATGAATTCAGCCGACCGCGCCGCGTTCAGCCGCGTCGAGGCGCAAGCGCGGCTGACGCGATACGGCGGCGATTGCTATTCCTATTGCATGCTCGCCGCCGGCCATCTCGACCTCGTCGTGGAGACCGAACTGAAACCTTACGATATCGCGGCGCTGATTCCGATCATCACCGGCGCCGGCGGCGTGGTCACCAGCTGGGAGGGCAAGCCCGCACAAAACGGCGGCCGCATCATCGCGGCCGGCGATCCGCGCGTGCACGAAGCGGCGATGAAGCTGCTCGCGAGCTAGGCTGCCTAGTCGTAGCCCGGATCGGCGCAGCGAAATCCGGGATGGCAAACACCGGGGTTGGACGCGGCAGCCAAATTATCTCAGCCACAGCTTGAGCGGCACGGCTTCCCGGCCGGCACAGGCCATCATCCCGCTATAGGGATCCGGCAGCGCTGCGCTGTAGCTGCATGCGATGCCTTCAACCAGCAACGTCGCATCCAGCCGCGACGACAATGCCGATATCTGAAAACGGATTTCTCCGGTCCTCTGTTCAGGTCCATCCTGCGTGCAGATGCCGACGTGTTTCATCGACAACGGCCCGGAGAATTCTTTGCTCCAGCCGCGTGCGTTTTCAGTGACGGTGGCCGTCAGTTCCCACTCGCCGAGCGCGCCGGCATATCCGAGCAGTTGCCGAGACCCGGCGTGCGCCGGAGCCGCAAACGCAGCCAGCGCGAATAACAGCAACAGTGCTCTCACGGCCTTCTCACCTAGCGGGGTTTCATGACTTTTTGGTCAGGAACGCGCGTGCATCGCTGACCTCGGTCCGGGACTTGTCGGCGCCGCCGGCGATGGCGACGACTTTCTTGTAGTATTCCTCGGCCTTGACGTCGTCGCCGGCTTTTTCGGCGGCCTTGGCCGCGCCTGCATAGGCGCCGAGGCGGTTGGGCTCCTTCTTCAATGTCGCTTCGAAAGCGGCGAGCGCTTCGTTAGGTTTACCGCTCTCCAGCAGCATGACGCCATAGAGTTCGCGCGCCGGTTTCGGCACGCCCGGCGTCACCGGATGCTTTTCAGTCTTGTCCTCGGCCTCTGCGGCCGCACCCATCGCATTCAGCGCGTCATCGTGTCTGCCTTCGGCATGGAGCACCCAGGCGGCGGCAACCTGCCGCTGAATGTCGACTTGCTCCGACCAATAGGCATCCTTGGCATCCCGCAGCCTGTCCCGCAGCTCGGCGAGCTTGGCGATATCGGCTTTGGCGGCGTCGGGATTGCCGGAGCGGGCTGCACCGAGGGCACGGGCGAAATAGGTGATGGCCTGCACTTGAGCCAGCGGGCTGGGGCGGACCTCAAGCTCCGATGCGGCCTTCCAGTCGCCGCGTTCCACCGCGTAGCGCGCCGGGGAAATTGCCAGCGCATAGGGCCCCGGGATGAATGTCTCGGTGAAGCCGGCGACGCTCGTTGCCTCGTCGATCACGGCCTTGGCCTTCTGGTCCTGCCCGAGTTGCAGATAGGCATAGACCTGATAGTCCATCGCATGCAGCTGGTCGTGGAAATCCTTGGATTGCTTTGCGACACGCGCCGCTTCCATGTTCGATGCGATGGACTCGTCCCAATAGCCGACACGCGTGAAGATGTGCGACGGCATATGCTGGGCATGGGCGGCGGCCGGGGCGATCTTGGCATAGCGCCGCGCAGCATCGAGACCTTTCTCGGCGATGGCCGGATAGTCGTAGAGATGGATCAGGTAATGCGCCACGCCGGGATGTTGCGGCTGACGTCTCGCGATTGCCTCCAGGATGGCCGCGCCTTTGAGCTGGCCGGCGTAGGTTTTGTCGGCCGGCGAAGCCGAAGTGTTGAGCGCTAACGCGTAGTGAATCTGCGCCTCGTCGTCTTCCGGATAACGCCGCGCCAACTGCTCCATGGCCTTGGCATAGGCCACGATGCGGGTGCGATGATCGACCTTGTCGGCGTCGGCGTACATAACACCCAGCGCGTCCAGATAATCGCGCTCGCGCTGGGTCCCGGCGCCGACGCTGTTTCCCTTGGCGATCGCGGCCGCGCCTTCGGCGAGGTTCTTCGCGGGCGGCGCGACGTGGGGATTCCACAGCAGGCTCAGCGCGATGCCCCAATAGGCGATGCCGCATTCGGGATCGGCCTTCAGCACATCCTCGAACACGTTTTGCGACGCGCGATACCAGAACGAGTGCTGGTACAGCATGCCTTGGTTGAAGAGCTTTTGCGCTTCGGGTTTGCAGGAGGTTTCGAAATTGACTTTGCCAAGTTTTTCCTCGTCCGCGTGGGCCAGTTGCGCCAGCGAAAGCCCGGTCGAAAGCGCTATCGACACTGCAAGGGTCGTTCTCATCGCACGTCTCCATTTTTTGGCCGCTTCGACTGCGAAGCTAGGAGCCGATAGGCGGGAAGTCATAAGCGAGAAACGGGATTTCTATGGGAGGAGTGTGCTAGCCTCGAAGCCGGAGAAATCCATGCTGGATCGGACACTTACCTTCGGACGCTATCGGCTGGAGCCGCGCGGGGGGCTGATGTGCGGGGACCGCAGCGTGCGACTGACGCCCAAGGCGCTCGCGCTGCTATCCTTCATGGCCGACCGTCCCGGCGAGCTGATCACCAAGGAGGAATTGTTCGGCGCGGTATGGCCTGAGGTGACCGTGGGCGACGCCGCACTGGTGACCTGCATCCAGGAGCTTCGCAAAGCCCTTGGCGACGATGCCCGGCGGCCGCGCTATATTGAGACGCTGCATCGCCGCGGTTACCGCTTCATCGGAAAACTGGCGGCGGCCCGGCTCCCGGCCGCCATCGGCCGCGACGCATCCGCGCTGCCGCTGCCCGACCGTCCCTCAATCGCGGTGTTGCCGTTCGACAATATGAGCGACGGTCCGGATCAGGAATACTTCGCCGACGGCATCTCGGAAGACCTGATCACCGCCCTGTCGCGCATCCACTGGCTGTTCGTGATCGCCCGCAACTCGACCTTTGTCTACAAGAACCGTGCGGTCGACGTGAAACAGGTCTCGCGCGAGCTCGGCGTGCGCTATGTGCTGGAAGGCAGCGTGCGCCGCGCCGGAAAACGCATCCGCATCAGCGCCCAGCTGATCGACGCGAGCACCGGCGGCCATCACTGGGCCGAGCGTTACGACCGCAAACTCGGCGATATCTTTGCCGTGCAGGACGAGATCACCCGCAATGTCGTCGCAGCTATCGAACCGCGTTTGATGGCTGCGGAGGGCATTCGCGCGTTGTCGCGATCGGCCGACGATCTCGGCGCCTGGGAACGCGTCGCGCGCGCGCAAACCCATGTCTGGCGCTTGACACGGACGGACTACGAGAGCGCGATCAGCGGTCTGACGCAGACGGTCGAGGCCTATCCGGATTACGCGCCGGCGCGCAGCCGGCTGGCGTTTCGCCTGTTGTTTGCGGCGCATATGGGTTGGGTCGATCGCGAATACGGCCTGCGCGCCGGCCGCCAGCACGCCATTCGCGCCGTCGCCCTCGATGATTGCGATTCCTGGGGGCAAACCGCGCTCGGTTATCTGGCGATGATGGAGCGGCGCACCGGGGAATCCATCGCGGCATTTCGCCGGGCGGTCGAACTCAACCCGAACTCCGCGGCTGCCCACGGCGATCTCAGCCGCGGCCTGGCATTCGCAGGATTCGACCGCGAGGCGATCGAGCATGCCGAACATGCCATCCGGCTCAGCCCGATGGATCCGGACATGGCGCTCTTTCTCGGCGGCATCGCGGTGGCGCATTACGGCGCCGGCCGGTACGCGGAAGCTCTGCGGGTTTCGCAGGAATTATTGCGGCTGCGGCCCGGCTTCCAAGGCGCGCAGCGCTTGCATTGCGCGAGCCTGGCGCAGACCGGGCGGATCGACGAGGCGCGGGCGTATCTCGAAATTGTACGGCGCGAGCAGCCGCAACTGTCGATCGGCTGGATCAAGGCAAGCGTGCCCTACCAGACGCCGCAACTGATGGAGCGGTTTTTGGAAGGGATGCGAAAAGCGGGGCTGCGGGACGAGTGAGTTATTTGCCCACCTTACAAGGTGACTGAGGTCTTCATGACAATCCTGCGAACATTGTCGACCGTATTATCCGTGCTGCTGTTCCCGGCATTGTCGGCGGCGCAGGATTTTCCCGCAAAACCGATCAGGCTGATCGTGCCATTCCCGGCCGGCGGGCCCAACGACATCATCGCGCGCGTGGTCGGCCAGCGCATGTCGGAACTGACCCGGCAGCCGGTCGTGATCGACAATCGCGGCGGACAGGCCGGAGTGCTGGGCACCGACGCGGTCGCGAAAGCTGCACCGGACGGCTACACCATCGGAATCGTGAGCGCGAGCGCGCTCGTCATCAACCCCTCGATGGAAAAAGTCCCTTACGACGTCGCTAAGGACTTCGCCCCGGTCACGCTGGTCGTGACGGTTCCGGAAATGCTGGTCGTCGCAAGCAACGTTCCGGCAAACAACATGGCTGAACTGGTCGCGCTCGCCAAGGCGCAGCCGGGCAAGCTCAATTTCGCCTCCGCCGGCGTCGGCGGCCTGCCGCATCTGGCCGGCGAACTGTTCAAATTGACCGCGAAGATCGACGTCGTGCATGTGCCCTATCGCGGAGCCGCGCCCGCCATCAACGACCTGCTCGGCCAGCAGGTGCAGATGACGTTCCTCGACCTGCCGGTGATCCTGCCGCACATCAAGGCCGGATCGCTGCGGCCGATTGCGCTTGGCGCGCCTGCGCGTGCCCCGACCGCGCCCGATGTGCCGACCACGGCCGAAGCCGGCATGCCCGGTCTTTTGATCGAGAACTGGTACGGGATGATCGCGCCGGGTGGAACGCCGCCCGCCATTGTCGCAAGCCTGAACAGGATCGCAACCGCGGCGATGGGCGATCCGGCCGTAACGCAAAAACTCGCCGATCAGGGCCTGACGGTGGTCGGCGATACGCCGGAGCATTTTCGCGCCTTCATCGGCAGCGAAAGCGTCAAATGGGCGAAGGTGATCAACGACGCCGGGCTCGCGACCGCGAAGTGAATGCGTAGCTTGCAGGGGACAAAGGCGCCCTTGCGCGGTGCACACCACTGATCGCCACACGCCAGCCGTGCGTTTCGATCCGGCCATGGCGGGGCACGGCGTTCCGCGCTTTTGCCGCCCACGCGCCTTGCATTTTTCTGCCGGAATGTCGGCGATCCGACAGACGCTGTTGGAAACCTCGGCCTAGAATTTGCGTTGTGGCATGGACCAATACAATGCGTAACGACAGTAGAGGACAATCCCCGGACAGGCACGACTGGTTGGCTCGGGCCGCCGAAGCTTTGGCAAAAGCACGATTGATGAAGCCCGGAGCGGAGCGCAACGAGGCGCTGAAAAACGCCGGCCAGTTGCAAAATGCGGCCGACGTCATGGGTTACCTGAAGTCGAAAGAGCTGCGGCCTCCGAAGTAATCGAGGTCGGGGCATACGACCTCGCCAACGCCGGTTTCGTGCATGGAACCGGCTCGATACTGCATGCATCATCCAGCATAATAGAGTTGCCTACCGTACATAAAAGGACTAGCATCGCGCGATCGCCGGCAAACACCTGAGGCGCCGGCGGCTGAGGGTCCGAAAATGGACTCCCGCCTTGTTGCGTGAGTGTCCGATGGCGCAGTCCTTTTTCCTCAGAGAACAAGCCGACCGATGCCGTCGACTCGCGCGCGCGACAAATGATGCTGTGACCCAGGAACGCCTCGTCAAATTGGCCGGCGAATACCAGGCGCAGGCGGATGCCCAGGACGACGCGCAGCAGGAAACGCCGACGCTGCGCCGCGCCGGCAATGACGGCAATGAGGACTAGATTGCGCCGCAATCTATGCAATAAGCGGCTGCTGTCCGCTATCCGACAAAATAAAATTTTTTGACCCGCCAGCCGGCTAAGCGTAGGACATTGCAGCCCAATCGCTCGCGGGCTTTTCCGCTTATGCGGCACACACACCGCTAAGACGGCTACCGGACCGACAATACCCCTTTGTCATCCCTATATGGGTTATCCGTGGAACGCTCTCGGAGCGTTATTCCCATCCCTGCGGTGATGTGGCCCGACCGATCGGGCAGGATATCGCGGTGCATTCGCCTATCAGCGGCCATCTGGACAATAAACTGCTCGCAGCTCTGCCGCGCAGTCAGTTCGACCTGCTTGTCCCGCATTTGGCGGCCGCCACGCTGGCGCAAGGCGCGGTGGTGTTCGAGACCGGCGACGAGGTCGACCACATCTACTTCCCGCACAACGGCATGTTGTCGCTGCTCGCCGTAATGCGCGACGGCAAGGCGATCGAAACCGCCACCGTCGGCCGCGAAGGCGTCGTCGGCGCGATGGCGGGACTGGGGCTCTACATCTCCCTGGTGCGCGTCGTAGTGCAGCTTCCGCTCACCGCCAGCAAGATCCCGTCCTCACAATTCAGGAAAGCTATTGCCGCCAGCGAGCCGCTCCGCGACCTCTGCATTCATTATAACGAAGTGCTGCTGACCCAGGCGCGCATCACCGCCGCCTGCAACGCGCTGCATCCGGTCGAAGCGCGGTTCTGCCGCTGGCTGCTGCAGTCGGCGGATCGCGCCGCCAGCGACACCGTAACCCTGACGCAGGAACTGCTCGCCGAAATGCTCGGCGTGCGGCGCACCTCGGTCACCGAAGTCGCCGGCAAGATGCAGAACGAAGGCGTCATCACCTACTCGCGCGGCGTCATCAGGATTTTGGACCGTTCCGGCCTCGAACGGCTGTCCTGCGAATGTTACCGGACGCTGATCGATCATTCCGCGACGCTGACGTAGCAAACGACGCGTCATGGCCGGGCCCGTCCCGGCCATCCACGTCTTTCTTGCTTTATGCGCTAAAGACGTGGGGTGCCCGGCGCAAGGCCGGGCATGACGAACATGTATGAAATTGCACCTATTGTCGCGCCGCCTTGCGCAAATGCTCGACCAGTTGCTGCGCGGGGCGCGGCAGCGCCTTGAAGCTGCGGGCGCAGATCACCAGCTTGCGGTTGGCCCAGGGATCGCGGAGACGCACCACGCCTATCCGCATGGACCGGGCACAGCGTTTGGCCGCGACCTCCGGCATCACCGCAACGCCGATGCCGGCGGCGACCATTTGACCGATCGAGTCGAAATTATTCACCCGCGCACGATAGCGTAAGCGCGCGCCAAGCCGCGCCGCGTGTCCGGCGATATGGACATGCAACGCGCTCGCGGCGGTTAGTCCTACGAAGTCGCGGCCGGTTACGTCGCCGAAGTCGACCTGACGCCGGTTCGCCAGCACATCCTGCCGCGCGACGACAAGCACCAGACGATCCTCGCTGAAGGCAATTCGCTCGATGCCGTCCGGCAGCGCGTATTCGGCGGCAAGTCCCAGATCCGCGGCGCCGTTGGCAATCGCCGTGGCGATCTCGCTGCTTTCGCGCTCTTCGACGTTGATGTTGACGTGCGGATGTTCCTGAAGAAAGGCCGCAAGCAGCTTCGGCAGATATTCCGACAGACCCGACGTGTTGGCGAGCAAATGCACGCTCGCCTTCAGGCCGCGCGCAAAAGCCTGCAGATCGCCGCGCATGGTTTCGACATTGTGCACAATGACCCGGGCATGGCCGAGCAGGTTTTCTCCCGCAGCAGTCAGTTCGACGCCGCGCCGGCCGCGCTTGAGAAGCGCGATCCCCAGCGTCTGTTCCATCGCCTTGATCCGCGCGCTTGCGGACGGCAACGCGAGGTGGACGCGCGCGGCGCCATGGGTGATGCTGCGGTCGTCGGCAACTGCGACGAACAAGCGAAGATCGACCAGATCGAATTGCATGGCGATTCCGAAAGGTCCCTGCCTTCGTCATAGCTGAAGGCACCCTACGTAACCTGCAGATTGTGCCGAACATGGCATTCGGTCAATGTGCCCGTCATGGTCGAACCTCTCCTGATAGCCATCGCCGCGGTGTTTTTCCTCGCCGGTTT
>CAVUUO010000016.1:0-12232 GCA_963744675.1 uncultured Alphaproteobacteria bacterium | reverse complement strand
TGCTGTTTCGCGAGGCGCTGGAAGAATTGAAGGACCGCTTCATGCAGCGGCTCTCGGTATTCCATGTCATCTCCGGCGAAGAGCAGGACATTCCGATCCTGCACGGCCGGCTCGATGGCGACAAGGTGAGGGTGCTGCTGCGCTCGCTGGTGCCGGCATCGAGCGTTGACCACGTTTTCATCTGCGGTCCGACCGGCATGAGCGAGGACATCGAGGCGACGTGCCGCGATATCGGCATTGCGGATGACCGGATTTACGTCGAGCGTTTTGTCTCCGAGTTCGGCGGCAGGCCGCGCGCGAAAAGCGGTTGTCCGGAGTGCGGCGCCGCCGAGGGCGATGGCGTCATTGATCATCGACGGCAAGCGCCGCGACGTGCCGGTGGCCGACGACGAATCGATTTTGGATGCCGCGTTGCGTGCGGGCATGGACCTGCCGTTCGCCTGCAAGGGCGGCAGTGCCCGACCTGCCGCGCCAAGCTGGTCGAGGGCGACGCGCGGATGGAGGTGAATTACTCTCTGGAGCCGTGGGAACTCAAGGCGGGTTTTATCCTGACCTGCCAGGCGCGGCCACTGTCGGACAAGGTCGTGGTGGACTACGATCATATTTCAATCTTCGTCATTCCGGGCTTGACCCGGCACTTCCGACCATGCGTCGAATCCACTCTGGCGAACATCGATGGATTCGCGGGTCAAACCCGCGGACTGCACGGACTAGCGACGACTAAATCTTCGGCGGCGGCGCCGAGCCCAGTATCGCTTCGATCGAAAGTCCGAGCCCGAGCAGCTTGGTGTCGCTGCCGACGGGACCATCGATCTCGAGCCCGACCGGCAAGCCGCCCGGCGTCATGCCGGCGAACAGCGACAGGCCGGGAATGCCGGCGTTGCTGCCGGGGTCGGTGTTGCGGATCATGGTGTCGAAGGTCGGCACCGGCGCGCCGCCGTTGATCGACATTTCGCCCGAGCCTTTCACGGTGTCGATCACTGGCGCCGGCGCAATGGTGGTCGGAAACAGGATGCCGTCCAGATTGTTGTCGCGGAAGTAAGCTTCGTACATCTTCTGCAGCGCCGGCCGCTGCACAGCGATCGCATCCTGATAGGCGGCGCCGAAGGCGTCGGCGGTGATGGCGCCGAACGCGCCCTTGACATCGGGGCTGGCGATCTTGGCGGCGATGTCGGCAAGCGTGATGCCTTTGATCTCGGACGCTGTGAGATAGGCGGGAATGTCGGCGATCGGTTCATGCAGCGCCACCGGAAAGGAGACTTTTGCATTCTGTTCGAACAGTCCGGGCATATCCACGTCCACAAGCACGACGCCGGCGCCAGCGAGTTTCTGGCGCGCGACGCCTTCATCACGTTTTCACGTCGCGGTCGAGCCCGCCCCAGAACGCTGCCGGAATGCCGAGCCGCTTGCCGCGCAACGGCTCCGCTTTGGCCATCGGCGTGCCGGTGATGACGGAATCCAGCAGCGCCACATCCGCTACCGTGCGTCCCATCGGGCCGACGGTGTCGCGGGTGTGGCTGATCGGAACCACCATGTTGGCATCGTTGTAGCGGCGTTGCGCGCCGCCATTGCCGACCGACGGCCGCAAGCCGACGGTGCCGGTTAGCGCCGCCGGCATGCGGGTCGAGCCGCCGGTGTCGGTCCCGAGCCCGCAGGTGACGATGCCGGCAGCGATCGCCGCCGCCGTTCCGCCGGACGAGCCGCCGGGAATCCGGGTCTTGTCATAGGGATTTTTCACCGGCCCTGCGAATGACGACAGGTTGGTGCTGGTGATTCCGAACGCCAGCTCATGCATGTTGGTCTTGCCGATGATGATGGCGCCGGCCTTGAATAGGGTTTATCCATCGACGGCGCATTTCTCGTCGGCTGCGCGTTCTGCAGCGCCGGCGTGCCGCCGGATGTCGGCATGTCGGCGGTGTTGATGTTGTCCTTGATGACGATGGGAAGGCCGGCGAGCGGACCGGCTTCGTTCGCCTCATCGATCTCGCGCCGCCGCCGCCAGCGCGCCGTCCTTGTTGAGGAAAATGAAGGCGTTGAGGTCTTTCAGTTGCTCGGCGCGCTCGATCGCGGCTTTCGTGAGGGCGGTTGCCGTTATCTTCTTCGCGCGGAAGGCGGCGACGATCTCGGCGGCTGATGACGGAATGGTTTGGGCCATTGCTGGACTCATGCCCGAACGGAAGGAAGTGCTGCGCTGACGGCAGCGGCAACGGACGACGTCAGGATGTCGCGGCGTGAAGGATTTTCGGTCATTTTCTTCTCCCGGCTGATTTTGTCCGATGTCTAACCTTTCGGCCGCTTGTCGAACACGCGTTTAGCCTTGCCGAGCGAGCGCTCCAGCGTTTCGGGTGCGACCACCCTGATCTGCGTGCTGATGCCGATGGTATTCTTGATGAAGGTCGAGACCTTCTCGGCCTGAACCGGGAGACCGCTGCCGTCCCAGCTTTCCGGCCGCGCCTCGGCCAGTACGACCATCTCGTCCATACGGCCCTCGCGCGTCAGTTCGATGATGAAATGCCCGCCGCACCAGTCGGTGGCGAGCAGCGCTTCCTCGATCTGGGTCGGGAATACATTGACGCCGCGCAGAATGATCATGTCGTCGGAGCGCCCGGTCACTTTCTCCATACGCCGGAAGCCCGGCCGCGCCGTGCCCGGCAATAGCCGCGTCAGGTCGCGGGTGCGATAGCGGATGATCGGAAATGCTTGCTTGGTCAGCGAGGTGAAAACGAGTTCGCCCCTTTCGCCGTCGGGTAACACCGCGCCGGTTTCGGGGTCGACCACTTCCGGATAGAAATGATCCTCCCAGATGTGCAGGCCGTCTTTAGTCTCGACGCATTCCTGTGCGACGCCTGGGCCGATCACTTCGGATAGGCCGTAGATGTCGGTCGCATCCATGTCGAAGGCCTGCTCGATCTCGACGCGCATCGCGTTGGTCCAGGGCTCGGCGCCGAAGATACCGAATTTCAATGACGATTTGCGTGGCTCCAGGCGCTGCTTCTTGAATTCGTCCAGGATCGCCAGCATGTAGCTCGGCGTCACCGTGATGATGTCAGGCTTGAAATCGTTGATGAGTTGCACCTGCCGCTCGGTCATCCCCCCGGACACCGGCACCACGGTACAGCCGAGCCGTTCCGCGCCGTAATGCGCTCCCAGGCCGCCGGTGAACAGCCCGTAGCCATAGGCATTATGCATGATCATGCCGGTGCGGCCGCCGGCGGCGCGGATCGAGCGCGCCATTACGTCCGACCAGGTATCGATGTCGGCTTGCGTATAGCCGACCACGATCGGCTTGCCGGTGGTGCCGGAGGAGGCGTGGACGCGGACCAGCTTTTCGCGCGGCACCGCGAACATGTTGAACGGGTAATTGTCGCGCAGATCAGTCTTCACCGTGAACGGAAACTTGGCGAGATCCGAGAGCTGCCGGAAGTCGGAGGGATGCACGCCTGTCGTGTCGAAGGCTTTTTTGTAATGCGCGACGTTGTCATAGCTATGCGCCAGCGTCCACGCCATGCGTCTCGTCTGCAGCGCAATGATCTCATCGCGCGACGCGCGCTCCGCGTCGTCCAGAACGGCACTGTAGTCATTCGTGGTGGATTTGGTGTTCGTCGAAGCCATCGAATTCTTGTCCTGGATCAGCTTTTATTTTTCGGCAACCGGTATCCATGCGCCGCCGATGGTGCGGGAGTGGCCGCGCAATTCGGCGATCGCTTCACCATCGACCGTTACGCGCACGTCGTAAATCCCGGAGCGGCCGGTCCAGGAAATCTCCTTCGCCATCGCGACGAGCCTGTCGCCGAGCTTGCCCGGCTTGATGAAGGAAATATTGCATTGCGCGGCAACCGCGCGTTGATTGCGGGAGTTGCAGGCAAAGGCAAAGGTCGAATCCGCCAACAAAAATATGAAGCCGCCATGGGCGATGCCATGGCCGTTGACCATATGCGGCTTGACCGTCATCGCCAGCGTCGCCTGGCCGGCTTTGACGTCGAGGATTTCCATGCCGAGGCCCTGGCTCGCGTCATCGTCCTTCCACATCGCCTCTGCGCAGGCGCGCGCGAGATCGTCGGGCGATAGCGCGGCCTTGACGCTCAGGACAGGGTCCAAGGTTTCCTCCAGCCCGTTCAGGGGCTTCCTGCAGAAGCTCCTTGAATTGAACGATCGGTCAGTTAATTATTAGACGAAGTCACCATGGTGTCAACGGCTCGCGCGCCCGTCAAATCGCGCTTCGCTGCCGCAAATAAATGGGAGGATCGATCGATGCCAACAACCTTGCATAGCCTTGCGCTCGATCGCTGGGTCGAGCCCTCAGGTGGTCTTGTTGATATACCGAGCGCCGTGGATGGCCATATCGTTGCGCGGGCGTCGAGCGCGGGGCTGGATTTCGCGGCGATGGTCGGGCATGCGCGCGAGGCCGGCGGTCCGGCGCTGCGCAGGCTCTCGTTTCACCAGCGCGCCGATAGGCTGCGCGCGCTCGCAGCCTACCTCGGCGAGCGCAAGGAACCGCTTTACCAACTGGCGGGCGACACCGGCGCCAACAGGCGCGACAATGCTATCGATATCGATGGCGGCATAGGCACGCTTTCCGCTTACGCCTCGCGCGGCCGTCGAGACCTTCCTGATACGAAATTCGTAGTCGAAGGCGACGTCGAAAGCCTCTCGAAAGGCGGCAGCTTTGTCGGTCAGCATCTCCTGTCGCCGCTACACGGTGTCGCAGTGCATATCAATGCCTTCAATTTTCCTTGTTGGGGATTGCTGGAGAAATTTGCGCCGGCGTTTCTCGCCGGCGTGCCTGTCATTGCCAAGCCGGCGACCGCAACGGCTTACGTGACCGAGGCGCTGGTGCGGCTGATGCACGAATCCGGTGTCCTGCCCGCGGGCAGCCTGCAACTAATCTGCGGCGCGACCGGCGATCTGCTGGATCACCTCGGCGGGCAGGATGTGATCTCCTTCACGGGATCGATCGAAACCTCGGAGAAGCTGCGCCATCATCCGAACATCTCCAGACACTCAATCCGCTTCGTGGCAGAGCGCGACTCGCTGAACGCCGCCATTCTCGGCCCCGACATCACGCCGGAGCAGCCGGAGTTCGAACTGTTCGTCCGCGAAGTGGTGCGCGAGATGACCGCGAAGGCCGGGCAGAAATGCACCGCGATCCGCCGCGTTCTGGTTCCGCGCGCGCAGGAAGCCGCCGTGATCGCCGCCTTGAAGGGGAGTCTTGCGCAGGTAAAACTCGGCGACCCCCGCAGCGAGGACAAGGCGATGGGACCGCTGGTCAGCCTTGCCCAGCGCGGCGCGGTGCGCGCGCAGATCGCAAGACTGCGGGACGAGGCCGAGATCGTGTTCGGCGATCCCGATACATGCACAGGTGAGGGCATCGATGTCGTCAAGGGCGCCTTCATGTCGCCGGTGCTGCTGCGCGCGGCCGATTCGATGACGGCGAGACGTATTCACGACACCGAGGCATTCGGCCCGGTCGCGACGGTGATGGCCTACGACGATCTCGATCAGGCGATCGAACTGGTCCGGCGCGGCGAGGGCAGTCTGGTGGCGTCGCTGTTCACCTATGATGCGGAAATCGCCGAGGCTGTCATCCTCGGCATCGCGCCGTATCACGGCCGCGTCCTGATCGTGGACCGCGATTGCGCAAGAGAATCCACCGGGCATGGCTCGCCGCTGCCCAATCTCGTGCATGGCGGTCCCGGCCGCGCCGGCGGCGGCGAAGAACTCGGCGGCCTGCGCGGCGTGTTTCACTACATGCAGCGCACGGCGGTGCAGGGCTCACCGGCGCGATTGTCGGCGCTGACGGGGAGCTGGATGAAGGGTGCGCCTGCGCCGATCGCGGAGGTGCATCCGTTCAAGCGCGACTACGATCATCTTGAAGTCGGCGACACCATCGAGACCGCAAGCCGGCCGATCACGCTCGCGGACATCGAGCATTTCGCGGAATTCACCGGCGATAATTTCTACGCGCATATGGATGAAGTCGCGGCCAAGGCCAATCCGTTCTTCCCCGGCCGTGTCGCCCACGGCTACTTGATCCTGGCGTTTGCCGCAGGGCTGTTCGTCGATCCGGCGCCGGGGCCGCTGTTGGCGAATTACGGCCTCGACAATTTGCGCTTTCTCAAGCCGGTCTCGCCCGACGACATCATTCGCGTGCGGCTGACGGTGAAACAGAAATCTCCGGCGCGGAAACCGGAATATGGCGAGGTGCGATGGGACGTCGAGGTGTTCAATCAGAACGACGAGCCGGTGGCGCGCTACGACCTGCTGACCATGAGCGCGCGGGCGGCGTAAGCACTGTCTGCCGAACGAGTCTCTTTGCGAGAACAAAAATCTCGCAACCGGATCGGGGCGGATGATTTATTCCCTCTGCTGGGTGCTGGACAATCGCTTCCTTCTTAAATGTCGTCCGCCGTAGACGAATAGCCTCGCGCGCCGCTATTTAGGTGGCAGTTCAGGGGCTTGCATCCCATCTATGTAGAACAATCTTCCACGTTTTAGAGGAAGCGCCAGTGCCGACGCCTGCGAACATCGCCGTCTATTCGGGTCTGCTGATCGGTCTCGCCTATGGCGCGGTCGGTCTGCTGAGCGGCTTTTGCCTGCTGAGCAGTTTGCGCGGCTGGTGGGCAAGCGGCGACAGCCGGCTGATCCGCACCTACGCGCTGGCGCTGGGCGTTGCGATAGCCGCCGCGCAGTTGCTGGGGGCCAGCGGCATGGTCGATCTCGGCAAGTCGATTTACCTGCAGCCGTCGTTCTCCGCGCCACTGATGCTGCTGGGCGGCGTGTTGTTCGGTTACGGCATGGTGCTGTCGAACGGCTGCGGCTCGCGCGCGCTGGTTCTGCTCGGCCGCGGCAATCTGCGTTCGCTGGTCGTGGTGCTGGTGCTCGGCATCGCCGCACAGATGACGCTGAAAGGCCTGATCGCGCCGACGCGCGTCGCCGCATTGCAATGGACACAGATTGCGCCGAGCGTGATTTCGCTGCCGGTGCTACTCACAAAATTCGGGCTGAGCGAGCCCATTGCGCGGATGATCGCTGCGTCCGCGATCAGCGGCGCTCTGATCATTTTTGCCTTCGCGCACGCGCCGTTCCTGCGCTCAAAGGGCCAGATCGCCGCGGGTCTTGCGGTCGGTTTGCTGGTGACGGCAGGATGGTTTTCTACCGGCTATCTCGGCGCCGATGACTTCAACCCGGCGCCGGTCACCTCGCTGACTTTCATCGCGCCGATCGCCGATAGCGTGCAATATGTCATGCTGTCGACGGGGCTGACGTTGAATTTCGGCATCATGCTGGTCGCCGGGGTTATTGCCGGAAGCCTCGTCACTGCGCTCGCGACGGGCCGTTTCCATTTGGAAGGCTATACCTCGCCGCGCCATATGCTGCGCTCGATTGGCGGCGCGGCCTTGATGGGCGCAGGCGGCGCGATGGCCTATGGCTGCTCGATCGGGCAGGGATTGACGGGATTGTCGACGTTGGCGCTGGCGTCGTTCGTCGCAGTCGCCGGAATCCTGCTCGGCTCTGCGCTGGGGTTGCGCGGAGTGCTGCGGGTGCAGCCGCTGGTGTCGGCGCAGGACGCGGCTCAGGCCCGGTCAGCCGACGTTGCCAGCCGCAGAACGTCGAGATAGCCGGGGCTGACAGTCACGCGCTTGATGAAGCCCTTGTCGATCAACAGTCGATGCGCCTCCGGCAGCCGGTAGCATGGCAAATACATGAAGAAATGATGCTCGGCGTGATAGTTCACCCAATAGGGCGCGATGAACAGGCGCTCGATCGGGCTCGCGAGCGTCGTGCGCGCCTGGCTGAACGGATCGGGTCCGGTGCTGGTGCAGGCGTGTTCGGCGATGTTGCGCACGCGGGTGACCAGCGGCAACCAGGTCGCCATCGCGAACGCCCATACGCCAAGATACCAGATGCCCGCGCCGGCCAGCCAGAACAGGCCGAACAGCACCGCGTTCACGCAAAGGAAGCGCACCATCTTGTCTGCGCCGCTCGACACGAAACTCTCATGTGAGACTTCGTGATGGTCACTGCCGCGCTTGAATAGTGACAGGAACAGCGGCAACCGCTGCTTCACGAAGGTCTGGCCGGTGAGGTCGCGGATCGCCTTGCGGACAAAACTTTCCTTGGTGACCGGAAACGGCGCCGACAGCGACAGATCGGGATCTTCGGGCTGCTGCGTGAACTTGTGATGCTGCAGATGGTAGGAGCGGTAGCTGGCGAGGTCGGCGCCGACCGGTACCGCGCATAGCCATTGCCCGATCCATTCGTTGATCGCCTTGTCGGCATGCAATCCGCCATGCGCGGCCTCGTGCATCAGGATTGCAAGTCCCAATTGCCGCGTGCCCACCACCGTGACCGCGATCAGCCATGTCAGCGGATTGGGCCACAGTGTCACCAGTGCGACGGCGGCGATGATGGTGCCCCAGGCATGGGCGACCAGAAACATGCCCCGCAACGAACTGCGCGAGGTCAGCCGGCCCCATTCGTCGGTCGAAAAAACGCTCTTAGGATCGATGCGTGCAACAGCCGGCATGGACGGCTCCTTTGTTCGGATAATACGCCCGCTGGTCCAGCCGTTCAATCGGCGGCGCGCGTTACGATGCGAATCTCCGAGGTGAGGGTGCGGTGCACGGGACACTTGTCGGCGATTTCCATCAATTTTCTGCGCTGCTCGGCGTCGAGTGCGCCCTCCATCGCAATCGTCCGCTCGATCTGATCGAGCATGCCGGCTTTGGTTTCGCACTCGGCGCAATCCTCCGCGTGGATCTTGCTGTGCTTCAGCGTCACTGTCACCCGCTCCAGCGGCAGCGACTTGCGGTCCGCGTACAATCGCATGGTCATGGAGGTGCAGGCGCCGAGGCCGGCAAGCAGAAAATCGTATGGCCCGGGTCCGCTATCCTCGCCACCGGACGCGACCGGTTCGTCGGCGAGCAGGCTGTGCGGGCCGATCGAAACCGTTTGCTGGAATTTGCTGTTGCGGGTTTCGCGCACCACGACGGCGCGGGGCTTGTCGCGGCGGCCGCGGCTTCCGGCATGGCAAGTTCGATATAACGTTCCGCCCAGGCGGCGATGACATCGGCGGCGTACATGCTGTCGCGGCGGTCGCTCAGCAGATGATCGGCGCCCGGCAGCGCCACAAAACTCTTCGGATGTTTGGCGGCGATGAAGATACGGGTGGCATTGTCGATGCCGACGGTGTCGTCGGTCGGCGATTGCATGATCAGCAGCGCTTTGTGAAGTTTCGCGACGTGATCCATCAGGTTGTGCTCGGCGATGTCGTCGAGGAATTCGCGCTTGATGTTGAACGGCCGGCCCGCAAGGGAGACTTCGACCTTGCCCTGCTTGCGGATGTCCTCGACGCGATCTGCGAAAAGGTGGGTGACATGTGCGGGGTCTGATGGAGCCGCGATGGTGACGACAGCCTTCGCCTCCGCAATTTGCCCGGCCGCGGCCAGCACTGCGGCGCCGCCAAGGCTGTGGCCGATCAACATTGCGGGTGCCTTTCGAGTCTTGCGCAGATGATCGGCCGCGCACACCAGATCGGCGACATTGGACGAAAACGTCGAGTTGGCGAAATCGCCTTCGCTGGAGCCGAGGCCGGTGAAATCGAAACGCAGCACCGCGATGCCCTTGGCCGCCAGCGCGACCGCGATGCGCTTGGCGGCCAGCACATCCTTGCCGCAGGTGAAGCAATGCGCGAACAGCGCATAGGCCAGTGTCTTTCCCTCCGGCAATTCCAGCGCCGCCGCCAGTTGCTGGCCCTCCGCGCCCGGAAATTGAAATCGTTCGGTTGGCACGTTCAGCCTCCGTGATTTTAAGATACGATGTCAGTCGCCGGAATAGCGCTGCTCCGCCCACGGATCTCCGCGGTTATGATAGCCGCGTACTTCCCAGTAGCCCGGCGCGTCATGGTCAAGAAATTCAATGCTCTGCAGCCACTTTGCGCTCTTCCAGAAATACAGATGCGGTACCACCAGCCGAACCGGACCGCCGTGCTCCTGCTCCAGCGGCGCACCCGACCAGCTATGCGCGAGCAGGGCATCCTCGGCGGCAAAATCCTCCAGCGCCAGATTGGTGGTGTAGCCGTCGTGGGAATGCAACACCACGAAGTGCGCGTCGTCGCGTGGCTGGCACGCATTGAGGAGGTCGCGGGTTGCCAATCCTCGCCAAGTATTGTCGTAACGCGACCAGGTCGTTACGCAATGGATATCGGAGACGAATTCCGCCTGCGGTTGCGCGGTAAGCTCCGCCCAGTCCCAGAACAACGGATGCTCGACCGCGCCATAGACGTCGAGCCGCCAGCGCTCGCGCGATATGTTCGGGGTGAGGCCGAGGTCGAGGGTTGGCCAGTCCCGGGTCAGATGCTGCCCCGGCGGCAGGCGCTCTTCCTCTTGTCGCGATGTCTTGCCGGTAAGGAAACGCCCCTCGCGAGCCCAACGCTGCTTGCTGCGCGTGAGCTTGCTGTCGGGCGGTGGCGAATCGTTCTCGTTGGTCAAGTCTCAACCACCTGTTCGTGGCGATGCAAAACCTCTAGCCGGCTTTTCCGAACAGCATCGGAAGCTGGCGCGGCCCGCGCACGGTGCCTTCCGACCATGTGATCTCGCCGGCCGGATCGAGCCTGAATTCCGGAATGCGCTTCAGCCATTCCTCGATCGCGACGGTCATTTCCATGCGCGCGAGATTGGAGCCGATGCAGCGGTGGATGCCGAGGCCGAAGGCGGCATGGCGGTTCTCTTTGCGGTCGATGATGACCTTGTCGGCATCCGGGAACATCGCGGGATCGCGGTTGGCGGCGGGGAACGATAGCAGCACCATGTTGCCGGGCTTGATCGGGCAGCCGCTGACGGTGGTCTCCTTGATCACTTCGCGGGCCATTGTCACCGGCGAATAAGCGCGCAGAAATTCCTCGATCGCGATCGGCAGCAGCTCTGGTTCGGCGAGCAGGCGTTCGCGGTCGGCGGGCGTTTTCGCTAAGTGCCAGAGCGACGAGCCGATCGCGCTCCAGGTGGTGTCGATGCCGGCGATCAGCAGCAGCCGCAACGAGCCTAGCACATGGGCGTCGGACAACGGCTGGCCGTCCTTATCCCTGGCGTTCATCAGCGTCGAAATCAGATCGTCGGTCGGGTGCTGTCTTGCGCTGCTCGATATGGCCGGCGAAATAACCGGCCATTTCATGGACCGCACGCATCAGGACGTCGTCATCCCTGATGCCGAGCTCGAGGATTTCGTGGATCCATTTGATGAAGAGTTCGCCATCCTTTTCCGGAATGCCGAGCATATGGGCGATGGCGCGCACCGGGATATGCTTGGTGTAGCGCGCGGCGACGTCGCACCCCTTCCTCGTTGACGAAGCTATCGATCAATTCGTTGCAGATTGCGCGTACCTTCGGCTCCAGTTTCTTCATCGCGTCGGGCGTGAACGGCGGCAGCAGCAATTGCTTGGCAGGCTTATGTCCGGGTGGATCGGAGGTGATCGGCGGCGAGGGCGCAGGCGGCTCCGGCCGGATATTGCGCACGACGACGCGGCGAGAGGAAAAGTGCTCGGTGTCATAGGAAATCTGCTTTACCGCCTCATAGGTGGTCGGCAGATAACAGCCAAGAAAGCGCTTGGTGTGAACCACCGGACATTGCTCACGCAATTCCTCCCAGATCGGAAACGGATTTTCGGTCCAGCGCGGATCGGTATGGTCGAAATCGTGAACCCAATCGGTCACCGGCGGATGGCGCCCCTACGCCTTTCGGTCCCGGCCACGGCGCAGCCGACGGCATCGTTCAGCAGCGCTCTCGCTCATAGGACTTCACTCCTCGGTAATGTCGATCGCGATTTCGGGGCAGTTGGTCTGGGCGAGCCACGCCTTGTCCTCAAGACCCTTGGGCACGGTGCCGTCGCCGATTTCATGCGCGTTGCCGTATTCGTCGAGTTCGAAAAGCTCGGGCGCGAGCGATTTGCAGCGGGCATGGCCCTGACATTTGTCCTGATCGACGTGTATTTTGAGCATTCCAGACATTCCGACATTTCCCTCGTCGTCGTGCGTATCGTTTTTAAGCGTTTTGTCCTGGTCGGCGATTATAACGGCACGGCCCTGATGCGCCAGCGCCCAAAATCGCCGCTTTTCCGCTCAGGAGGAGCCAGCGGCCAGGTCGCCGGGCGCGAAGCGATCGGCGTCGTGCCGCACAGTCCCAGAATATCTTCAAGCACTCTGGCTCCCGCGAGCAGCTGCGCCTCGCCGCGCGGCGG
>CAVUUO010000015.1:0-305917 GCA_963744675.1 uncultured Alphaproteobacteria bacterium | reverse complement strand
TTCTCAGCCGCCGTTCCCGCGGTGACGAGGGATCGCGGGACGACAGGATCTCAGCCCCGGCACCCGGCTACGCTGAGCGCGGCGAGCGACACCACGGTGCCCCGCCCTCGTAGCTCAGGGGATAGAGCACGGACTCCTAAGCCGGGCGTCGCAGGTTCGATTCCTCCCCAGGGGGCACCGCTCCAAGGCCCGTTTTTGCTGGGCTGCAGTCGCTCCAGGAGCGAACGGGTCAAGATCGCAGAATTCCGGTCGGGTACACAACGGGTACACATCCTCTCCCCGGCAGCTGGTTGACGAACCCATGGCAGCTACACGTCCGCTCACGAACGGTCTTTGTTCGAATTATCGCCAAGGCTCACGGCAAGCACACGTCGTTCAGCCGACGCGGGGTCCACTGCCGTGAGGCTCGACGAGGACGGGTTGGGCGAGCTCGTCATCGCTGACGCTGGGACCCGTCTCCAGAGTACACTGCGGTTCCTGCCGAGCCAACGTTCCGCGGCGCGTTGCAGATAAGTGGCTCCGTCGGGATGCAACGGGCGGGTGTCGCGGTCGCGTTGTATGGATGTGGACGTGGCGACCAGATCGGGCAGCCGGTGTCGGGCATCGGGCTGAGCGAGTTCACGGCACGCCACGGTGTGGGGTCTCGTGCGATTCGCGCTGCTCGTATCCGGCGATCACGGCACCGCGGAGGATCTCGTGCAAGAAACGCTCCAATCGCTCTTCCGGCGGTTTGGTGATCACCTGCCGCTGGAGGATCCACTGGCCTACGCACGACGCTCGATCGTCAACGCGAACAGCTCACGCGCTCGTCGCAAGATGACTGCTCTGACCGCTGGTGGGTTCGGTCCCGGACCGGGCAGTCCTTGCGGACGCGCTAGAAGGCTCCGCGGAGCGCCAAGCGATGTGGCAGGCGCTGTCACGGCTGTCGCACCGCCAACAGGTAGTGCTTGTGATGCGCTTCTATTGCGACTCCAGCGACGGACAGATTGCGTCGATCTTGCACTGCAGGCAGGCCACCGTGCGCAGCTTGGCTGCCCGGGGCCTCGCCGCGTTGCGGTCCGACTCGCTGTTTCTGCTGAAGGAGGGATCGCAGTGACGGGATCTCGGGGGGCCAGCAGGACATCGAGCAGATCCTGCGCAGCACGCTGACCGAGGTTGCGAGCACAGTCACCGATGCCGGCCGAGTCACTGCACCCGTCAGCCCCGGCCAACGACCACCGCGACGCCGAATGGCCCGGTGGGGGGGCAACGCTCGCGGCAGCGGCAGCAGTGATCGCAATCGCTGGGGTGGCTGCGCTGGAGCCGTCGCACGGGGATCACAAGATCGCGCCGATCGCGCCGTCCACCTCCGCCAGGAAGGCGCCCAGATCACCGACGGTGTCACCGGTGCCGACACCGACCTCGACACCGACCTCGACACCGAAGGGCGCACCAGGCGTCAGGTTGGAGTGGTGGACGACGCCGACTCCTCTTCCGCCGGCTACACCAAAGAAGAACGAATGGTGACCGCACAGTTCTCGGGCGAACAGTTGATCAAGAACGATGACCCGCAACGCAACACGATCGGAAATGGAGGTGGACCCGCCGGTGTGCTGGTGCGACGTTGGACGTCCGGCGCTTTCAACGCCGCCACTGTCGCCGCACCGGTGCACGTGCGGGTCGGGACTCACGCCGGCCTCTTCGGAGCGACTCCAGCGGGGCTGTTCGACGATCAGGTTCCCGAACGCCCGCGGCAACCGACCTCGACCCTGGCCCTCAAGGTCGCGGCGGACCAATGGGTCAACCCTGGCAGGCGCAACGTCCCAAACCCGACAGAAGGATGAACTGATCCGCGTCGCAAGGATCGTCGTCTCCGCAACCACAACCACGCGAATCACCGTGCCGTTCCGGCTCACGGCGCTGTCCACGACCCTGCACGTCTTGGGCGCCAGCGAGGACCTCGACCCGACCCATCCGTACGGTCTGGAAATCGACCTCACCGACGGCCCACTCACCGGCCCGATAGAAACCGTCCAACAGACCACACACCTGCAGCTGCAAATCTGGCGAAAAAATGCGTTACCGACCTCGCCGACCGGCGGGCCCACGACGGCAGACAACCGCACCGGAGTACTCGACACGACCGGACAAGCTGCCTACTTCCCCATCGGCGCCAGGCTTGCCGACATCGAATTCGATGGCTCCGGCGCGACGCCAACTGCCCTTCAAAAGGTGCTCTTGGGCCTCAGGTGGTCACCTAACCCAAGCAACGAGGACACGTGGTACGACGCCGCCGACCTGTTGCATTAGGCGCCACCAGCGCACGTGCCGCTGCTGTTTGGCTTTGACCACCGTCAGGCCGCTGGGCGTGCTGACGCAGGACGCGCTCGCATTGGCCGCCCTGGTGGCCGCATTCGAACACGAACCGTCAGCCTCCGTCGCCCCACTAAACCCTTGGCGTCGTGGTCGATCCGCGCACGATGAGCTCGGTGGCCAACTCGACGTGGTGGGAGTCCACGCGTTCGCCGGCGCTGAGCAGCAACGCGGTGCGTAGGGCTACTGCGCCCATCCGCCGCAACGGTTGCGCGACCGTCGTCAACTGTGGGGACGCCACTCGCGCGACCTCGGTGTTGTCGAAGCCGACCACGCTCAGGTCTTCGGGAACGCGGAGACCGCGGGTACGCGCGGCCTCGACGATACCGAGCGCCATCTCGTCGTTGGCGGCGAAGATGGCCGTGGGTGGTTGCGCCAGGTCGAGCAGCGCGGCACCTTCGATCAGCCCGCTGTCGTACTCGAACGTGCCGCTACGGGTATAGCCCTTTCGGATAGGCACACCGGCCGACTCCATTGCGCCGCGAAAGCCCTGCAGGCGCGCCTGGTTGCACGCGGCGCCGGGCGTGCCACCGACGTAGGCGATCGCCCGATGACCGAGATCGAGCAGGTGCTGGGTGGCCTCGAGGCCGCCGGAGAAATTGGTCGATCCGATGCTGATCACGTCGGACCGAGGCGCGCCGACCGGGTCGATGACGACGGTGGGCACCCGTGCGCGCGACAGAACCGACAGCTCGCTGGCGACCGTCGTGACGGCGATGACCGCCTGCCAGTCGGTCGCGGCCCGCTCGTGGATCCGGCGCGCGGCCGGACCCGGGATGTCGGTGCGTGCGACGACGACGTCCACCCCGACGTCGGTCGCGGCCGCGAGCACTCCCTCGAGGATCTCGAGGGAGTAGGTCATCAGCTGCCCGTGGAACAGCAACGCCACCCCGGACGCGCGGGATGGTCACCCGCCGGCGTTCATAGGAATGCTCGCTCAATACCTGCTGCACCATCGAGCGGGTGATGGGCGCGACGTCGGGACGTCCGTTCACCACCTTGGACACCGTCGACACCGACACACCGGTCGCCGACGCGATCTTGGCCAGGGTGGCCCGCTCGGTCCTGGTCGACACGATGTCCTTCCGTCGAGGCACGCCCTACTCGCTGCTCTGCAACCTCCACCGGGGTCAGCAAGCGTCGATCGTGACCGACGACCCGGGTTGTTCCGGTTACCCGTAGGGTCTCGCACCAGGGCACGTGTGCCGCCGAATTTCCCAGCAATAGTTCCACATCACCGGGTTCGACGATGCGCTGGTAATCGCGGCCCGTGTACGCGAACCGGTCGGCGTGCACGCGGAACCGGACGGATCGACTGGCGCCGGCATCGAGGCTCACGCGCGCGAATCCGATGAGCTGTCTCACGGGTCGAGCCACCTGCGCGATGACGTCGTGCAGGTAGAGCTGGACGACCTCGCTGCCGGCCCGCGGGCCGGTGTTGGCGACGCGGGCCGTGACCTCGACCTCGCCGTCAGTGGCGATCGACGACGCGCTCGAGGCGGACGTCGTCGAACGCGAACGTGGTGTACGACCGGCCGTAGCCGAACGGGAACAGCGGCGCTGCTCTCGACGGTGGTGATGCCCGCGCTCTCCACGCCACCCAACGGCGGCTGGAGGTACGTCGACGGCTGCCCGCCGGTGTGCCGCGGATCTGGACCGGCAGCTTGCCGCTCGGTTGCACCCGTCCGGACAGGATCCCGGCGAGGGCCGGACCGCCTTCCTCGCCGGGCATGAATGCCTGCACGAGAGCCGCGGCGTGCGGGGCGATGTCACCGAGGGCGTAGGGGCGACCGGATACGACGACGACCACGACCGGTGTTCCGACGGCGAGCAACTGCGGCGACGAAGTCCGCCTGCACGCCGGGCAACCGGAGGTCCTCGACGTCGCATCCCTCGCCCGACGTCCCTTGACCGAACAGCCCGGCCAGGTCGCCGACCAGCGCGATGCACAGGTCCGCGTCGCGGGCGGCGTCGAGCGCAGCGGCGAACCCGGAGCGGTCGTCATCCTGGACCGAGCAGCCGCGTTCGTAGGACGATGTCGACGTCCGGCAGCTCGGCACGAAGGGCCTCGAGCGGCGTCGGCACGGCGACGCCGAGCCCGGTGCCCGGGTGCCTCGGCGCGACATGGTTGGGAAACGAGTAGCAGCCCATCAACGTGCGGGGGTCGTCGGCGCACGGGCCGACGACGGCGATCCGCGCCAACGCCGGGCGGTCGGGCCCAGCAGGGGGAGTGCGGTGCCGGCGTCGAGCAGCACGATCGACTGCTCGGCGATCTCACGGGCCAGTGCGCGGTTGTCGGACGAGTCCAGATCGACGTCGCCGGTCCGCGCACCGAATGCTCCGGCGTCCAGCCCGCGTCGAGCAGACCCAGCTCGGCCTTCTGGGTCAGCAGCCGGCGCGCCGCGCGGTCGACCAGGCCTCGGCCACGTCGCCACTGCGCACCGAGGTCGAGCAGGTCCGCGCCGTAGCCGACGGTGTCGGGCAGTTCGACGTCGATGCCGGCGGCCAGCGCCAGCGCTCCGGCATCGCCGATGTCGGCCGCGACCCGGTGCATCGTGGCCAGGAACGGCACGGCCCAGTAGTCGGAGACGACGGTGCCGGTGAAGCCCCACTGGTCGCGCAGCACCTCGGTCAGCAACCAGGTGTCCGCGCCGGCGGGCACGCCGTCGATGTCGGAGTAGGAGTTCATCACCGACCCGGCGCCGCCGTCGCGCACCGCGGTCTCGAACGTGGGCAGGATGACGTCGAGCAGCTCACGGCGGCCCATCGACACCGGCCCGTGGTTGCGGGCCGCCCGCGACGCCGAGTAGCCGGCGAAGTGCTTCAGGGTGGCGATCACCCCCGCGCTCTGTAGCCCGCGGACGTACGCCGCGCCCAGCATCGCCACGAGGTACGGGTCCTCGCCGATCGTCTCCTCGACCCGCCCCCACCGGTAGTCGCGGACCACGTCGAGCACCGGCGACAGCCCCTGGTGCACGCCGAGCGCGGCCATGTCGCGCGCCGATGGCCGCGGCCATGCGCTCGACCAGGCCGGGGTTGAAGGTGGCGCCCCACGCGAGCGCGGTCGGGTAGACGGTCGCGCCGAAGCTGGTGAGTCCGGTCAGGCACTCCTCGTGCACCAGCGCCGGGACACCCAGGCGGTCGTTGTCGAGGACGATCCGCTGCTGGCGGACGAGTTCGGCCGCGCCCTGAACGGGGGTGAACGGGACGCTGCCGTAGACGCGGGTGAGATGGCCGAGACCGTGCCGGCTCGCCTCGTCCAACGTGACCGAGCCACCGGCGGCGAACACGTCCTGCATCGGCGCGACGTTCAGTGACGCGTCCTCGTCCTGACGGTCTCGGTACTGTCCAGCGCGCCGTTCACCCAACGGCTGCCGAGCTGGGCGAGCTTCTCCTCGAGCGTCATCTCGAGCAGGAGCGCCTCGACTCGCTCGGCGACGCGCAGGGAGACGTCCTGCCACGGGCGGGCGTCGTGGCCGCAACGGGATCGGCGAGCCCAGCGTGGTCATGTGCATGCTGTCGTCTCGTCCATTCCCGAAATGTTTCGAAGGCCGTCCGACTGGACTCCGCGATCGAAGGACCATGGTCGCGCCGTGATCCAGATCTGCTTGCCGCCCGTCGGCTGGCTTGTAACGATTGATACGCGATCACTGTGGACTGTGCGACCAAGGTCTGGCAACCCCTTGACTTCACGAGTTCGCAATCATACGGTCCCACTACCGATAGATATCGAAACGTTGCCGGTCGGCACCGGGAGCGCTGAGCACCGCCCGCCAATCCGATCGCGGCTTCGGCCGCACCGCTCGAGTGGAGACCATCGTGGATGCGAACAACCTGCCGTTGCACGGTTTGTCCCGACGTAGATTCATCGAGCTCGTCGGGCTGGGTGTGCCCGTGGCGGCCGCCCTCGCCGCGTGTAGCTCGAAGAGTCCGAGCAAGGGCGGCGCGGCCAGCACCGGCGCCCCGCCGCCACCGGTGCCAGCAGCGCCCCGCGCGGCGGGGCAGCAAGGGGGGCAAGGCCACGTACTGGTTCCTGTCCGGCCAGCCGCAGCAGAAGATCCGCGAGAACGCGGTCAAGGTGTTCGACGCGGCGAATCCCACGCAGCACGATCAGTTCGGCGAAAAAGAAGGACAGCGCCAGGCAGATGGTCGCGATGGAAAGATTGCCGGTCAGCAGCACCGGCACCAGAAAAGCGCAGGCGCCCAGAAAGCCCAGCATGATGACGCCGCGCCGCGCCAGGATGAGATTTCTGGTCCGGTGCAGCACCCAATCGCTCAACACCCCGCCCACCGTGTCGCCGATCACCCCCGCCAGCAGCACGGCGGTGGAAAACAGCGCCGTCTTGCCCAGGTTCAGATGATAATTCTGGACAAAGAAACTGGGGATCCAGGTCTGGAACACCACCAGGAACCAGCCATAGCAGAAGTCCACCGCCGTGACGGGCGCGATGTGGCGCGCAAGGTCCAGCCACGGGATCGCGGGCCTTGTGGTGCGCGGCGGCGGCAATTGCGCCAGCATCTCTTCCGTCATGCCGGGATGGCTTTTGGGATCGTCGCGGAAATACCAAACCACGCCGCCAGCCAGGCCAGGGTGATGCCCACCAGGACAAAAAAGGCCAGGCGCCAGGAAAAAGTGACGATCAGGGCGGCCACGATCATGGAGGCGGCGGCATTGCCCACCCGCGAAAAGGTGTGGGTGATGCCCTGGGCGAAGCCCCAGCGCGCCCGCGGCGTCCAGGCCGCCATGGCGCGGGTGGCGGTGGGAAAGCCGGCGCCTTCGCCGATGCCCAGCAGCAGCCGCGCCAGGAACAGCGAGACCATGAAAGCAAGTTTACAAGGAGGAGGGACAAACATACGAACCTGATGATTGCCACGACCAAGTGTCCAAAAATGTAGTTCATGTGGGTACGCTTTTTTTCAAAGTAATGATTGTAGCTTGCAATAACCCCAGCCACCCTCTTCAGCCATCCTTGCTCGGACCTCCCTCACTGGAGGAACGTCACTATTCTTGGGCGCGCCACCGCTCTTGGCAAGCCACAACTGAGATTGCGTCAACTGGCGGAGTTGCTTCGCCGGGCCGACATCCTGTTGAAGGCCGGTGAAGAACTTCGCGACGATCGCCTCGAAATCGTCGGACATCGCGCCGCTTCCGGCTGCCACTATTGGCTTGGTGACTTCGCGGCTGCGCGCCGGTCCGGCGATCATGTGCACAGGCTTTACGATCCGGAGCGGCATTGGGGGCTGGCTGCGCTTACCAACACCGACCCGTTCACCGGAGAAGGCATCTATCGCCCGCAATTCCTCGGATGATGGGCTATCCCGATCAGGCGCTGGCGGCGAGCCAGGCAACTGAAGCCAATGCGCGGCGCCGGGGCCATCCATTCGACCTCGCCTTCGCGCTGACACTCGGCGCCCAATCGTTTGACTATCTCTGCGATTTGATGAACTTCTGCAGCGCGCCGAGGAGGCCGAACGCATCGGCAAGGAGCGCGGAATTGCGTTGCTCGGCGAGATCATGGCTGAGATCAGCCGGGGCGTCGCGTTGCTCCGTGCCGGGCGTTTGGCCGAGGCCGATACGCAACTCGATCCAGGCATCGAGCGATCGATGCATACCGGACATCGGATCTGGATTGGATATCTCAGGGCTTTACGAGCCGAGGCGCTGGCGCTTGCAGGTGACCTTGAGGGCGCCTGGATCCTTATCGAGGAGAGCGTCGCGCGGATCGAGGCCGGCGAGGAGCGGTCGCACCACGCCGAGGTGCTGCGACTTAAGGGCTGGATATTGATAATGCGCGGCGAACCTGACCAGGCGCAGGCGACCCTGCGCAAGGCCTTGGTGGTGGCGCGCGGCCAGCAGGCTAAATCGTGGGAGCTTCGCGCCGCGACCACCCTGGCACGCCTGATGGCGAGCCGCAACAATCAGGCCGAAGCGCTTGCGCAGTTGGCGCCAATCCACGACTGGTTCACGGAAGGCCGCGACACCAAGGATTTGAAGGAAGCCGCGCAGCTTTTGGCCGAGCTTCGCGGCGCCAAACCTTCGGGCAACCCCGGACCGCTCAAACAACCTAAGCCGGCCAAGGAGGATGACGATGCCTAAAAAGGAATATCCGGACGAAGTGGCGATCAGGCGCTCGATGCCGAATGGAGCAAGGCTGCGAAAGCCCATGATATCCCCCGCGTCGTGACCTTCTACGCAAAGGACGGTTCGCTGGTGTGGCCGGGACAGCCGGTCGCCAAAGGACACGCCGCCATCCGCGCAAGCTGGAAGAAGGCAATGACGCCCGAGCTCGATCTGGAGTTCAAGCCCACACATATCGAGATCGCCAGCGGACGCGATCTGGCGTCTGATTTCGGCGAGGTGTTCTTCAAGGCAGGAGTTCAACCCAGCAACCTCGATTTTGTCGGAAAATACCTGCTGGCCTGGAAACGCGAAAAAGACACCTGGAAGGTGCTGTACGATTGCTACAACATGAACGGGACCAACAATCCCGTGCAATAGCCCCGCTATGGCAATGGCGGGCCGCTGCGCAATCTCCTAGGCATCGATCGCATCCTTGATCCGTTTCCGCGTCAACGGCAAATCGCGTAAGCGCTTGCCGGTGGCGTCGGCAATGGCGTTCGCAATCGAGGCCGCGGCCGGCCCCTGCCCGGTTTCGCCGCTGCCGAGGAAAGGCTGGCCGGGCCGATCAATGATGTGCACCTCAACGCTGTCCGGCACTGAATTGAAGCGCAGGATCGGATAGGCCTGCGAGTCGATGCTGGTGATCCTGGTATCATCGAAGCCGACGCTTTCGTAGAGCGTCCAGCTCATCGACTGCAGAATAGCACCCTCGATCTGGTTGATCAGCCCGTCCGGGTTGACCACCTGACCGCTGTCGACGGCTGCGATCGCGCGCACCAGACGCGGACGCCCGCTCTCCCGGTTCACTTCAACCTCGGTGGCAACAGCGCAATACGCCGCCAGGTTCTTGTAGCGCGCAAAGGCGAAGCCGAAGCCACGATCCCGCGGCGCTTTCTGGCCTTTCCGCCATCCGAACCTCTGAGCGGCCTTGGTAATGACATCGCGCCCGCTGGGGTCCTCGACATGTCTTCAGCCTGAACTCGACGGGATCGGCGCCCGCCGCCGTTGCGAGTTCATCGATAAAGCTCTCGATGGAAAACACGTTATGGTAAGCGCCGAGCGCGCGCATCGCCGAAATTCTTAGGGCATCGCCGGGATGAAGTGATGCACCACATGCGCGTTGGGAAATTTGTAGATCGGAATGGCGTTGCGGTCGCCGCCGCCTTCCGGCAGCGGCAGCGGACGCGGCGCCGGCGGAGCGAAGGGCTGCGCCATATGCTGCGCGGCCAGCATCGATCCGGCCCCGCCCGGCCGCATCGAATGGGTGTTGCTCCAGACCTCGAAATTCCAGTCCGATATCGCGCCCTGCCGTCCAGCGACGCCTTCAGCTTCCTCACCATTGCGGGTCCGAACGGCTCCCAGGCGTGCTCTTGCTCGCGTGTCCATTGCAGGCGAACCGGCACGCCGGGCAACGCGCGCGCGACCAACGCCGCATCGGCCGCCGCGTCTTCGGCGCCATTGTGGCCGTAACAGCCGGAGCCCTCGACATGGATGCAGCGGACGTTCGCCGGCGGCATCCGCAGCATTTCCGCGATGCCCTGACGATCCGGGTAAACCCCTTGCGGGTGAGTCCAGACCGTCATCGCGCCTCGACAAGCTGTGCGAGCGCACAGGAAGGTCCGATCGATCCGTGCGCCTGATAAGGCCGCGTATAGGTGGCCTCGATGGTTTTCTCGCCGGTGACGGCGGAATTGCCTTGCTGGAAAATCGTAAAATCCTGCGACGGCAGGCCGGTCAGGACGCGCAGCAGATCGTCCTGCTTCGGTAATGTCGCGGTCTCCTTCCATTTCGCGGCTGAAGACAACGCGGCCATCGCCTTGATCGCCTGGAACTGTTTTGCAGCGACGACGGCGAGGAAGTTGCCATCGCGAACCACCTTGACGACGCCGGGCAGTTTTTCCACCGCCGAGGTGTCGCATTCCGTCAATTGCGCGCCGTAGCTCGGCGGCCGGACGACGCGGGCGTGCACCATGCCGGGCAGCCGCATGTCCTGAACATAGGCGGCGCCGCCGGTGACTTTTGCCGGGATATCGACGCGCGGTATCGGCTGCCCCATCACCTTGAACGTCGAAGCGTCCTTCAGCTTCGACTTCGGCTGCGCCTGCACGTGCAGCATGTCCGCCGCGACCAGATCGCCGTAGGCCAAGCGCCGGCCGTCGGGCGAGATCACCGCGCCGTTTTCGGTGCGGAAGTTTTCCACGGGAAAATCGAGACGCCGCGCCGCCTCCGCCAGCAGCAGCGCCCGCACCTGGGCTGCCGCATTCTGGATCGCGGTGCCACTGTTTTGCATGGACTGGCTGCCGGAGGTGTAGCCTTCGTTGGCCGTGAGCTGGGTGTCGGCAGTGACGACCTTTACGGATTCGAACGGCACATCGAGTTCTTCCGCGGCGATCTGCTGAAACGCGGTCTTGAAACCCTGGCCGAGCTCGGCCTTTCCGTGAAGGCCGTGATGCTGCCGTCGGCATCGATACGAATCCAGGAATCGAGAAACGGCGCGCCCTTCAGGCTGCCCGGGAGACTTGGCGCTGGGGTTGCCGCCGGCGCGTTTTGACCCTGCGCAAAGGCATCGCCGAGCGAGAAGCTGACGATCAACGCGCCGCCGCCCGCGAGCAGGCGGCGGCGGTCGAGAACAAGCGCGGCGCTCATCGTGGGCTCCTCCGGATCGCCGATGCGTCGGCGGTTTGCATCAGCGCCGCGGCGCGATGCACCGCGCGCAGGATGCGCATATGCGTGCCGCAGCGACAAAGATGCGGCTCCAGCTCGGCCCGAATCTGCTCATCGGTCGGCTTGGAGTTTCTCTGCAGCAGCGCCTGCGCCCGCATCATCATTCCGGCGATGCAGTAACCGCACTGCGCCGCCTGCTCTTCCATGAACGCGCGCTGGATCGGCGCGGGCGCCTCGACGGTGCCGAGGCCTTCGAGCGTCGTCACCTGCTTGCCCTCGAGCAGCAGCAGCGGCGTGACGCAGGACAGTACCGCCTTGCCGTCGACGATCACCGTGCAGGAGCCGCATTGACCGAGCCCGCAGCCGAACTTGGCGGCATTGAGTTCGAGCTCATCGCGCAGCACATAAAGCAGCGGCGTATCCGGGTCGGCGTCGATCTGATGGTCGTGGCCGTTGACCTTCAATGTCATCATGGCTTGTCTCGCTGCGTTGCATCGGCGGGCGCGTTGTGAGGCCCGGGCGAGGTCTGGAGAAATACGGTCTGCGTGCGCCGCGCATCCTCGATGGTCTTTTCGATGCCGGTCCAAGCCGGCTGGCTGCTGAACCGCGCGCGCAGATAATTCAATAGCGTCGCGATCTGGCCGTCGCTCATGCTCGCGGCGAAGCCCGGCATGATCGGACTGCGCTCGCCTTCCACCGGCCGCACGCCTGACAATACGATATTAGCGGCGTTGCGCGCATCCGGACTGCTGATCGCGGTAGAAAGGCCGAGATTGACCCCGCCATAGGGCAACGGCCGGCTGGTCTCATGGCAGCCCGCGCATGCCGCGGCGTAGATCGATGCGCCGGCCGCGCTGGTTTCGGGAGGCCGTGCCGCGGGCGACTTCGCTCGCGTCAGCACCTCGTCGCCGCGGCGCTTGCGATCCGGCGTCGGCGGGCCGAACTGATCTGCCATATAGGTGGCGATGGCGCGGACATCGCCTTCCGGCACCGACGACAGGTTGCTGACGACCTGCGCCATCGGCCCGCGCGCAAGGCCGTGATCGGGATGCCAGCCGTCGCGCAGATAAATAAACAACGAATCGGCATCCCATGGCACCGGCGACGGCGACTGGCCGTTGATCGCATAAGCATGCCAGTTATCGACCTCGCCCCCAGCGAACGGCGCGCTCGCTCGTTCCGCGCCGAGCGCATTGCGCGGGGTGTGACATGCGCCGCAATGCGCAAGGCCTTCGACCAGATATGCGCCCCGATTCCATTCCGCGCTTTTGGTGTTGTCAGGCTGCCAGGTCCCACGGCGAAGGAACAACAATTTCCAGCCCGCGATCACGAAGCGCTGGTCGAGCGGAAACGGCAACTGGTTTGCGCGCGCCGGGGCGTGGACCGGCTGCCGCGTCATCAGATAGGCGTAGAGCGCCCGGTCGTCGTCGTCGGAGACGTTGGTGAAGTGATCATAGGGAAAGGTCGGGTAGAGGTGCCGGCCGTCGCGGCCGACGCCGGACCGCATGGCGCGCCGGAACGCAGCTTCCGGCCAGCCGCCGATTCCCGTCTCCAGGTCCGGCGTGATATTCGAAGAATAAATGGTGCCGAACGGAGTCGGCACCGGGAGCCCGCCGGCAAAGGCCTCGCCGCCGCGCACCGTGTGGCAATCGCTGCAATTGCCGGCTGCGGCGAGAGCGCGCCCCCGCTTGACCAGCGCCGCGTCGAAAGAGTGCGGCGGATCGATCGCCGCAATCGCCGGCCGCCAGATGACCGCGAACGCCGCGAACGCCGCAGCGAGTACGAATATGAAGATGACGCTGGCAATAATCCGACGAGATGCCATTCGATCCGCACCTGCTTTGGGCCGCTCGGGGCTGGCGCCTACATAACACAGAACGCGTCGCGCGGGTTTCATTAAAGGCAGATCGGAGATGGGTCGCGGTTGGCGCGCGGTATTGCTCCTGCCGGCTGTTGCCCCGAATGCCGGCAGCCGTTGCACCGGATCGCCCTGCGCCCGCCGGTTTTCGGTAAATCGAAGACATCGATGGAAATGTACGCTATCATCTTGATCGTCCTCAATGCCGGCACATTCGGTAGAGCGACAATGGCGCACCACTGGTACAAAACGAAAAAACCAAAGTAAGGGGAGAGCGATTTGGGCAACGGAAGAAAACCCAATGTGACACGGCGCAGCTTTCTCAAGGTGGGCGCTGCGATGCCGTTTCTCGGAATTGCGGCACCCAGCGTGTTGGCGCAGGCGCCTTTGAAATCACCGACAAAAGTTCATGACTTCATGACCAACGCCGACGTGGCAAAAGCCGAGCAGGAAGGTCAGCTCGTGTTCTATTGTCACGAGAACGAGCCCGGCACCGCCGGCATCATGGAGGGTTTTCGCAAGGATTTCCCGAAGATCAACACCAGTTATGTGCGGGCGCAGACCGGCGCGCTTTACACCAAGATCCTGGCCGAACGCTCTGCCGGCCGTTTCGACGTCGATGTCATTCAACTATCCGACCTCGCGCCAGCCGTCGATTTCCAGAAGAAGGGCGGTTACGAATTCTACGTGTCGCCCGAAACTCCGGCGTACAAGGCGGACCATCTGAGCTCGCCGGCCGGCTCGTTTTTCTGGACCGGCGTCGATCCCGCCGGGATCGCTTACAACTCGACCAAGGTCTCCGCCGCGGACGCGCCGAAGACCTGGCAGGACATTCTGAACCCGCGCTGGAAAGGTTCGATCAGTTGCAAGATTTCCGCCTCCGGTTTGCAGTTCGTGCAGTGGTACACGCTACGCAAGCTGTACGGAGCGGGCTTCTGGAAGGAGTTCGCCAAGCAGAACCCGCACGCGTTCGACTCTCGCGTCCAGTTGTTCGACCGGCTCGCCAAGGGTGACGATGTGATCACCGCGATCGGAGAATATCCCGCCTATATCCTGTTCAAGGACAAGGGCGCAAAGGTTGAATTCGTCGCACCCGCCGACGGATTGCCGGCGACCCCGCTGATTGTCGGCGCTGTCAGCAAGGCGCCGCATCCGGAAGCGGCCAAACTGTTCGTCGACTGGGCGATGTCGAAGCGTGGCCAGGCCTGGTATCAGACCAACCCAAATCTGTACTATGGGTCGGTGCGATCAGACGCGCCGCCAATGCCGACCGGCGTGCGGCTGGGTGATCTGAAGCTGCTCTACCCCGCCGACTGGGACGACTACGCGGCAAACCGCGATGTCTTTGCCAAGGAATGGAACGGCATGCTCGGCCTGTGAGCAAAGCAGCTGTGCAATCCGCCAGACCGCCAATCTCCGCGCAGCAGACGGCTGGTTATGGGGTTGCGGCCCTTGCCGCGGTACTTGTCCTGTACCCGGTCTACTTTCTGTTTCAGGCGGCGCTCGACGTCGGCGACCCGCAGACGCGGCCGCCGACCGCGTACGGGTTCGAGAATTTCAACTCCATATTCCAATACCCGCAGATCCTGCTCAATACATTGACGGTGTCCGTTGCCGCCACGGTGATGGCGCTGCTGTTCGGTTTCGTGATGGCGTGGATCCTGACACGGACCAACGTACCCGGCCGCCATCTGTTCGAACAGTTGATGGCGGTCCCCTATTATCTGACCCCGTTGCTCGGCGCGCTGGCCTGGAGCCTGCTCGGCGCGCCGGAAAGCGGCTTCATCAACCAGATCTGGCGCGCACTCGGCGGCAGCGGCCATCTCATCGACATCAACACCGCGTATGGAATCGCCTGGGTCATGGCGCTGTTCGAGGGCTCGGTTGCATTCGTCATGATCGCCGCGGTCATGAAGTCGATGGACCCCGCGCTTGAGGAGGCCTCGCAGGTCATGGGCGCAAGCCGGCTGCGCACCATGCTGCGGATTACCCTGCCGCTGGTGTTGCCCGGCGTGCTCGGCGCCGCCATCTTCGTTTTCGCCGAAATGCTCGGCTCGTTCGCCGCCGCCCTCGTGCTCGGCCTGCCCAGCCGCTATTATGTGATCACCACCGCCATCTACCAGTTGATCCAGCAATATCCGCCGAAGATCCAGGTCGCGGCGGCGATGGGAGTGTCACTGTTTGCGGTGATGTTCTTCATGCTGTTTTTGTACCGTCGTATCGTCATGGCGGGTAGCTACGTGACCATTACCGGCAAGGCATTCCGGCCGCGGGTGGCCGATGTCGGTCGGCTGCGTTACGTGCTGCTCGGCGTCTGCCTGCTTTATCTGCTCGCCGCGGTCGGCCTGCCGCTGGCCACGCTGCTGTATGCATCGCTGCAGAAGATCGCCGTCGCCTTCCCCACCGCTGGGAACTGGACGCTGGAAAATTTTCGCGTCGCCATGACGATGAATGCCGTCCGCTCGGCGCTCGCCAACAGCCTGTTGCTGGCCTTCGGCACGGCGACGATCGGTGTGGTGCTGATGGGACTGCTGGCCTGGCTGATCTATCGCTCGGGGCTGCCCGGCAGCGGCTTGGTCGAGTATGTCGTGATGTTTCCGCAAGCCGTGCCCCGGCTGGTGTTCGCATTCGGCCTGATGTGGGCCTGGCTGGTTTTCCCGATTCCGATCTATGGGACCTTGTGGCTGCTGCTGCTCGCCTACCTCACGGTGTTTCTGCCGCTCGGCGTGCGCACGATCGCAGGCGTCATGTTGCAGATCGACAAGAGCCTCGAGGAATGCGCGCAGATGTGCGGCGCGTCCTGGACGTTCCGGGTGCGCACGGTGACAATTCCGCTGCTGCTTCCGGGGCTGGTAGCCGCCTGGCTGCTGCTGTTTATCGCCAGCATCCGCGAGCTCGGCGCGTCCATCCTGCTGATGGGTCCGCATTCCAAAGTGATCACGCCGTCGATCGTCGAATTGTGGTTCTCGACCAGTTCGGAGCTCACCGCAGCATTGGCGCTGATCCAAACGCTGGTGGTCGCCACCGCCATGATCGTGCTTGTCGCCGTCACCCGCCGCGTCGGCGCTCATCCCGTCGATTAGCGATGTCAGGAATCCCGATCATGCAAGCGCCGCCGCCGGGAGCCCCGGTATCGTCTTCACCGCGGTCGCCGCACATCGAGGTCGATCGGCTCGAAGTGTATTATGGCAGCGTTCCGGCAGTGCGCGGCGTCAGTTTCAACGTCATGCCCGGCGAGCAATTGACGCTGCTTGGCCCCTCCGGCTGCGGCAAGACTACCACCTTGCGCGCGATCGCCGGTCTCGAGCAGCCGACCGCGGGCGAAATACGCATCGACGGCGCTGTTGTCTATTCGTCGCAACGAGCCATCAACATCCGCGCCGAGAAACGCGGCCTGTCGATGGTATTCCAATCCTATGCGATCTGGCCGCACATGACCGTATTCGAAAACGTGGCCTATGGACTGCGCGTGCGGCGTACCGGCGCGGCGGAGATCGTTGAAAAGGTAGATCAGGCGCTCGACATGGTGCAGATGCGCGGTTTCGCGTCGCGGCGGGCAGCGCAACTGTCCGGCGGACAGCAACAGCGGGTCGCGCTGGCGCGCGCCTTCGTGTTCTCGCCTTCGGTACTTTTGTTCGACGAACCGCTGTCGAATCTCGATGCCAAATTGCGTGCCGATATGCGTATCGAACTGCGCGAGCTCCAGCATCGCCTCGGCATCACCTCGGTTTACGTCACCCACGATTTGGAAGAGGCGCTGGCGATGTCGGACCGCATCGTTGTGATGCGTGATGGGCTGATCGAGCAGACCGGGACGCCCGACGAAATTTACAGACTGCCGAACAACGCCTTTGTCGCGGATTTCGTCGGCTCGGCCAACCTCATTCGTGGTCGCCATCGCGCGGATCTCGATACGGGCGGCTTGATCGCACTCGAAACATCCGCGGGACACATTGTCTACGGCATGGCCTATGGACGGCCCGTTGGCACCGAACCGGTGGTCTCGGTGCGCACCGTGCATCTTCAGGATTTCGACGGAGCCGCCTGCCGCGCTGCAAAACGTGTGGCGCGTGCCGATCGAGCAGACCGTGTTTCAGGGAGATTTCACGCAAGTTCAGGTCGGCTGGGGAGAGCAACAGCTGGTCGCCCGCTGCGCGGCGATGGAGCCGCTGTCGGTGGGCCAGGATGTCTACATCAGCGTCGAGCCGCGTCATGTGGTGGTGTTGGGTGCATAGCGCAGTTTGCTTGGCTATTCGGTTCAAATACGATCCGCGGAGATGAACGAAGAAGATGAAGGCGGCACTTGGGTTGCGGAGGTCAGGCGCTGCCCTGCTGGGCTGGATTGCGTTCGGCCATTGGCGCGTCGGAGCAGGCGCGCTCATCGTAGGGAACGAGGGCTTCCACCGTGACGCCGCCGTCAGCGGACGTCACGGTCACCGTGCCGCCCAAGGCCAACACGCGCTCGCGCATGCCGACGAGGCCATGACCACGCTTGTGATCGCGGAGCAGGCCGCTGCCGTTGTCGCGCACGCGCACCAGAACCGACCCGCGACGGCCGCGCGTTGCCGCTGAAAGCCGATCCGCCGGCTCCAGGACGACGTCGATGCGCGTTGCGTCTGCGTGGCGGAAAACGTTGGTCAGGGCTTCCTGGATGATACGGTAAATCGTCAAATCGGCGGTCTCGCCCGGCTCGCCGAGCGACGGAGAAATCCTGGTTTCTATAACCACCTCGGGATGCGCCTCGCGCCACAGCCGCAATAACGCACCGAGCGCCTCGCGCAGTCCAAGCTCCGCCAAGCCGACAGGTCGCAGCTTTTCGAGAACGCGCCGATTGAACTGCTGCAAGGCATTGACCTGTTCCCAGATCGCATTGCCGTGCTTGCGCAAGGACGCCACGTCCGGCTCACGGTTTTCCGCGATCCGCATCAGCGAACTGACGTGGGCGCGCAACGCAAAAAGATGAGGCCCGAACTCATCGTGCAGCTCCCGCGCGATCTCCTTGCGCTCGACGTCCTGCAGCGACACGACGCGCTCGGCCAGCCGCCGCTTGTCCTCCACCGCGTCGCCCAATGCAGCCGCAAGATGGTTCAGCTTGTTGCCTATGGCAGCGAGTTCGGGCGGACCATCCGGTTTCACACGGGTGTCATAGTCGCCGAATTCGATGCTGTTCATCGCATCGGTCAGCGCCTCGATCGGCGCAAGCGCGCGGCTGACGACCGTCATCGTGATCAGAAGAAGGGCTGCGGCGATGGCCGAGCCGACCTGCACTTGGGTGACGATTCCGTCCCAGATTTCATTCATCTCGTCGTTCGGATGCGAGGTGATGACGAGCGATCCGGATTTTCCATTGATCGTCACCGGAACGCTGACCGCCGTGCGGTCCGGATGTACCAGCGCAACGAACCACGCGGGCGGCCCGTTCGACCCGTCATCGGCTCCGGAGCGGCTAGCCGATACGGCATTAGCTTCGACCGCCCGGTCCGCGCGCGTGATGCTGACATGACGCAGTCGATTGAAATCCTCGATAATCCGGTTCAGCCTTGCGTCAGGGTCCGGGGCCTCGTTCAGACCGACGACCAATGTCTCGATGAATCCTCGCGCCAGTCTGACGACGCTTTGATCTTCCGCCTGCACGCGAGGGCCCGCCTCCAGCAAAAGCCGCGCGATATTGATCGCCAAGCCAAGCATAAGGACGAGCGCCAAGATCGTATTGAGCCGCGCCCGCAAGGATAGCTTCTGCCACATGGCTCGTTCCCCTACCCCGACCTGTCGCACCGTCATCCAAGAGGCGTTGACAGACCAAGGTTGCAGTTATCTAATTGAAGCCTATCGCATTTTCGAAGCGCCGCATAACTTCGAACGAGCGCAACGGTAACGAGCGAACCCCATGCGCGTTCTGATCGTCGACGATCATCCGATCGTGACCTCCGGCTTGCGAGCATTGCTGGCCGGGGATACCGAGATCGTCATACTGGAAGCGTGCGACGCAGAAAGCGGCGAGCGAACGTTCGTGGCCGAACGGCCCGATGTCTGCGTTCTCGACATCAACCTGCCAAGCGTATCCGGTTTTGAGTTGGCGCGACGGATTCTGACGCATGCCGCGTCCGCACGCATCATCATGTTCAGCATGAACGACGATCCGATTTTCGCGGTACGCGCGATCGAAGCCGGCGCCAAGGGCTATGTTTCCAAATCCGGCGATCCATGGGACCTTGTCGAGGCCATACGCGAAGTAGGCAAGGGCGGGACCTATCTACCGTCGACGATCGCCCGAAACATCGCGTTCGCCGGCCCCTCATTCGCCCAGAGCCCGCTGGCGAAACTGACATCGCGCGAGATCGAGATATTGCGTCTGCTCAGTAAGGGTAAAAGCCTTTCTGAGATCGCATGGCAGGTCCAGGTTTCCTACAAGACCATCGCCAACACCTCGTCAATCATGCGCCAGAAGCTCGGCGTCCGCACGTCCGCGGAACTCGTACGGTTGGCGATTGCAAACAGCCTGAGCTGATGCAAGGCGAACTTGGCGTCGGGGCTTTATTTCTTTTTACCGTCCGCGTCGAACTGTTTGAGATAGGCCAGTAAATCGCTGGTCTTCTGCTCATCCTTCAGGCCCGGGTAGATCATCTTCGTGCCTGGAATTTTCGCCCGCGGATCCTTGATGTAGTCCCTGAATGTCGCCTCGTCCCAGGTGAGGCCCGAATTCTTGTTGGCGTCCGAATAGTTGAAACCCGGATAGCTGCCTGCAGGCCGGCCGATGACGCCGTTCAGCACCGGACCGACGGCGTTTTTTGCGGTTTCGCCAATCTGATGACAGGCCTTGCACACGGCAAACGTCTTTTCGCCTGCGGCGGCGTCTTGCGCCGAAGCGCCGGTTGTACTTACAGCCCACAGCACTGCCACACATATCGCTCCGCGCATTTCATATTCCTTCGAGTTTTTGGACGGTTCGTTACTTCGATGTCTTACCCCAGTTATCCCACGCACAAGAAGTCGTTCTCGCTGTTGTCCTCGCTCCCGGCCAATTCCCAGCCTGTCACGCCGCAATGCAGCACATTTTGTTCGCATCAGCGGAATCATTTTCCCTTGAGGCGCACTTTCAAACAAGTTGATAAAAAATCCAGGAGGCTGAAATTAGCGGCCTTGACGTGCAGCGTCAGCATGCAATGCTTCGGCAACCGGAACATGTTCCCTGAATTCATCGGGACTGTTCTCACTGCGACGCAAGCTCAAGCGAAAATGTTTGAGGAGAAAAAGATGAAAACGCGCGCCGCCGTTGCCTTCGAAGCCAAGAAGCCCCTTGAAATCGTTGAACTTGACCTGGATGGCCCGAAGGCGGGCGAAGTCCTGGTCGAGATCAAGGCCACAGGCATCTGTCATACCGATGCCTACACGCTCGACGGTTTGGACAGCGAAGGAATTTTTCCCTCAATCCTCGGTCATGAAGGCGCGGGCATCGTACGCGAAGTGGGCCCCGGCGTGACGTCGGTGAAGCCGGGCGATCATGTGATCCCGCTCTACACACCCGAATGCCGCCAGTGCAAAAGCTGCCTCAGCCAAAAGACCAATCTGTGCACCGCGATCCGCGCGACGCAGGGCAAGGGCCTGATGCCAGACGGCACCTCGCGTTTCAGCTACAAGGGCAAGACCATCTTCCACTACATGGGCTGCTCGACATTTTCGAATTTTACCGTGCTGCCGGAAATCGCGGTCGCCAAGATCCGCGAAGACGCGCCGTTCGACAAGAGCTGCTACATCGGCTGCGGCGTAACGACCGGTGTCGGCGCGGTGGTCAACACCGCCAAGGTCACGCCGGGCGCCAATGTGGTCGTGTTCGGGCTTGGCGGTATCGGGCTCAACGTCATTCAGGGCGCGAGGATGGTCGGTGCCGACAAGATCATTGGGGTCGACGTCAACGATTCCAAGGACGAATGGGGCCGCCGCTTCGGCATGACGCATTTCGTCAATCCGAAGAAAGTCGACGGCGATATCGTCCAGCATCTGGTGGCGCTGACCGACGGCGGCGCCGACTTTACCTTCGACTGCACCGGCAATACCACCGTGATGCGGCAGGCGCTGGAGGCGTGTCATCGCGGCTGGGGCGTCTCGGTGGTGATCGGGGTCGCCGAGGCCGGCAAGGAAATTGCCACCCGGCCATTCCAGCTGGTGACCGGGCGGGTCTGGAAGGGCACGGCGTTCGGCGGCGCGCGCGGCCGCACCGACGTGCCGAAAATCGTCGACTGGTACATGAACGGAAAGATTCAGATCGATCCGATGATCACCCACGTTCTCAAGCTGGAGGAGATCAACAAGGGATTCGATCTGATGCACGAGGGCAAGTCGATCCGTTCGGTCGTCGTGTTCTAAATCAAAAACGTCAAACACAAGGAGGAGTGACCCTATGGCTGTTCATATTCACCCATCGGTTGACAACGGAGTGAAGAAGGGCTCAGGCAGCTACGCCGGCGGCACCCTGGTCTGCAAATGCAAGGACAAGCCAGTCAAGGTCGCCATCACCGGCGACGTCGCCCATAACCATGCCTGCGGCTGCACCAAGTGCTGGAAACCCGAGGGCGCGGCCTTCTCCGTCGTGGCAGTGGTACCGCGAGACAACGTGAAAGTGCTGGAAAACGGCGACAAGCTGCAGGTCGTGGACTCATCTGCGGCGATCCAGCGCTACGCCTGCAAGGTCTGCGGCACGCATATGTACGGCCGCATCGAGAACAAGGCACATCCGTTCCACGGCCTCGACTTCATCCATCCCGAATTGTTCGAGGAAGGTGGTTGGGCGGCGCCCGGATTTGCCGCCTTCGTGTCGTCGGTGATCGAATCCGGCGTCAAGCCGGACGAGATGAGCGGGATCAGGGCACGCCTGAAAGAACTCGGGCTTGAGCCCTATGACTGCCTGAATCCGCCGCTGATGGATGCCATCGCCACCCACGTCGCGAAATCCAAGGCGGCCTGATCCGGCAAGGCTTGCACGAGGCCCCACCGGCGATAATCTGCCGGTGGGACCGCCATCTCAATTGAACAGATGCAATCTTGGCGTCGGCGGCGCTAGAGACGTAAAAACCATGACGATCGAAACCGTCTCCTTGAATCGATCGCATGGCGGCGTGCAGGGCGTGTACAGGCATGCCAGCCGCGAGACCGGCACCGGCATGACCTTCTCGGTCTATGTGCCTCCGCATCAGGACGGCGCGAAGCTACCGGTGGTCTGGTATCTGTCGGGTCTGACCTGCACCCACGCCAACGTCACCGAAAAAGGCGAGTATCGCAAAGCCTGCGCCGAATTGGGCCTGATCTTCGTTGCACCCGACACCAGCCCGCGCGGCAATGTGCCGGGCGATCCCGCAGGCTCGTATGATTTCGGGCTTGGCGCCGGCTTTTATGTCGACGCCACTCAGGCACCGTTCGATCGCAACTACCGTATGTGGAGCTTTGTCACCAAAGAACTTCCCGACGTCATCGCCGAGCATTTTCCCGCCGACTCCGCCCGGCAATCGATCCTCGGGCATTCGATGGGTGGCCATGGCGCGTTGACTGTCGCGCTGTCACATCCGGGCCGCTACCGCGCGGCAAGCGCGTTTTCGCCGATCGCCGCGCCATCGCAAGTGCCGTGGGGCATCAAGGCGCTAGGCGGCTATCTCGGCGACGACAAAGCGGCGTGGCGCAAGCATGACGCGGTGGCGCTGATCGAGGATGGCGCGCGATTTTCGGATTTTTTGGTTGATGTCGGCGATGCCGATCCGTTTCTGAAAGAGCAGCTTCGCCCGGAATTGCTGGAAGCTGCGTGCGTAAAAGCGGGCATCCCGCTCAATCTCCGCCTGCAAAGCGGCTACGACCACAGCTACTACTTTATTTCCACCTTCATGGCCGACCATCTGCGCTGGCATGCCGCGCGGCTGCGGGCATAGGGGCTATTGCGGTGCCCCGTAATTCGGCGCGAGCAGCCGGTTCCGCAGCAGATAGCTCGCGGTACGCTGCCAGGATTCGTCGGTGTTGCCGCGAAAGTCAGCGCTCATCGAGGTGACGAGCCGGCCCGTGCGAGCGTCGCGCAGATAGATGTTCAGGCTGAGGATGAGGTTGGAAACCTTCTGCACCACGCCGGTAATCGCAAGATCCGCGCCGAGCTTTTGCGCGAGGTCTACGTCGCAGCCGCCGCAGGCCTGAAGGTTTGCGGCATGCGCAGCATCATTGACCGGCGCAATATCGAGAACGGCGAATTTTCCGGATTCCGCCAGACCCTTGCGAATCTGCTCGCCGGTACGGATCAGCCGCTGCTGTTCGTCCCTGCGCGGCCCGTCCATTTCGCCCTGAAGGCTGGTGTCGAGCAACTCGAAATCGAAAACCGCGGCTTTGGGAGGATCGGCATGCGCCGAAGCCGGCAGCAACAGTATTAGCGCGACAGCGGCAATTCGCATAATTGTGATCGCTTGCATCCACAGCAGTACAACACGGATTTCGATGTTAACGTAAGACCGTCCGGCCATGTTTCAAGCTGGAACACCCCCTATCGTCGATGCAGGCGAAGGGGAACGACAGGGAGTAATGATGATCCGGCTGCTTGTCGGCATAGTCGGCCTCGGCGCGCTGGCGAACGCGGCGCTTGCCGCCGATCCTGTCGAGATCGGTATCGGCTATCTCCGCCGCGCCGGCGTCAAGCCGACGCTGTCGCTTGTCGAGCAGCCGGCCGAGAACGATGGCGTGGCGGGCGTGCGCCTTGCGATCGAGGACAACAACACCACCGGCAAGTTCCTGAACCAGCATTTTACCCTGGAGGAAGTTCGTCTGAAGGAAAGCGACGATGCCGCCAAAGCGGCTATCGGGCTCGCCGATCGCAATATCGGCTTCATCATCGCCGACCTTCCCGCGGATGCACTGCTAAAGGCAGCGGACGCGGTCCGCGATCGCGGAACCGTGTTGTTCAATGCGGGTGCAATCGACGACCGTTTGCGCGAGGAGGACTGCCGCGCCAACGTGATTCACGCCGCGCCGACGCGTTCGATGCTGGCGGACGGTCTTGCCCAATATCTGGTCTGGAAGCAGTGGAAGCGCTGGCTGCTGGTGGCAGGCTCCCATGGCGACGACAAGCTGTTCGCCGAGGCGTTGCGGCGTTCCGCCGCGCGATTCGGCGCGAAAATCGTGCAGGAACGGGTATTCGAGGATACCGGCGGCGCGCGGCGCACCGATAGCGGCATCACCCTGATCCAGCGCCAGATGCCGGTATTCACGCAATCGGCTCCAGCCTACGATGTCCTGGTCGCGGCGGACGAGAGCGAGGTATTCGCGCCCTATTTGCCTTACCGGACCTGGGACCCGCGGCCGGTCGCCGGCTCCGCCGGCCTTGTAGCGAAAAGCTGGGATGCTGCTCACGACCAATGGGGCGCGGTGCAGATGCAAAACCGCTTTCTCAAGCTCAATTCGCGGCGGATGACGGCGCTGGACATGCAGGCATGGACCGCGGCACGCATGATCGGCGAGGCCGCGTCGCGGGTGAATTCGGGCGACCCCAAAAAACTGCTGGATTTCCTCAAAGGCCCGGATTTTTCGATCGCAGCATTCAAGGGACAGCGGCTGACGCTGCGCGACTGGAACCTGCAATTGCGGCAGCCGATCCTGCTGGTCGATGGGCGAATGGTGGTCTCAGTGTCGCCGCAGGAAGGTTTCCTGCATCAGGTGTCCGAACTCGATACACTCGGCGTGGACCGGCCCGAGACCAAATGCAAGCTGCAATGAAGATGGAGATCGCGTTGATGCGGCGTCACTGCCTGCTTTTGGCGATGTTGGTCTGGCTTGGGGGCGTCTTGCCGGCCTCCGCCTTCATCGCCTATGTGTCGAACGAAAAGAGCAACACCGTTTCGGTGATCGATACCGACAAATGGGCGGTGATCAGGACTATCAAGGTTGGCCAGCGGCCGCGCGGCATCGAATTTACCAAAGACGGCAAATTCGTGCTGGTTGCGGTCGGCGACGACGACACCGTCCAGATGATCGACACCACCACCCAGGAAGTGGTCGACAGGCTGCCCTCGGGTCCCGATCCCGAACTGTTCGTGCAGGATGCCGCGGGCAAGATTCTCTATATCGCCAATGAGAATGACAACACCGTCACCATCATCGATATCGAAAGGCGGGCGCGCGTCGGCGACGTCCAGGTCGGCGTCGAACCCGAGGGCATGGCGATCAGCCCGGACGGAAAATTTCTCATCAATACATCCGAGACCACCAACATGGCGCATTTCATCGACACCGCGTCGCGGCAGATCGTAGCCAATGTGCTGGTCGATGCGCGACCGCGTTTTGCCGAATTCAAGCGCGACGGCTCCGAACTGTGGGTATCATCGGAGATTGGCGGCACGGTTTCGATCATCGATCCCGCAAAACATGCGGTCACCACCAAAATCGAATTCGCCATTCCGGGGATGCGCAAGGAAGCGATCCAGCCGGTTGGAATCAGCATCACGGTCGACGCCAAAACCGCGTTCATCGCGCTCGGACCCGCCAACCGTGTTGCTGTGGTCGATGCCACAAGCCATAAGGTCACCAAATATCTTCTGGTCGGCCAGCGCGTCTGGCACATGGCGTTTACGCCGGACGAAAAGTATCTTCTGGTCACCAATGGCGTGTCGAATGACGTATCCGTCATCGATGTCGCAGCGCTCAAGGTGATCAAGACCATTCAGGTCGGCGAGTTGCCCTGGGGCATCACGATCGCGAAGCAATGATGGATTCCGGTCCGCTTACCGCTGACGACAAGGCGACTGCCGCTCACGGCGTGCCGGTGGCGGGCCGCGCCGCTCTGACGATCGAAGGCGTCAGCCATCATTACGGCGCGCGCCGGGCGCTCGACGACGTCAGTTTTACCGTCGCGCCGGCAAATTTTACAGCCCTGCTCGGCCTTAACGGTGCGGGCAAGAGCACGCTGTTCTCATTGATCACGCGACTATTCGGCGTGCAGGCCGGGCGCATCAACATCTTCAGCCATGACATCGATCGCGACCCCGGCGAGGCACTGCGCCGCATGGGCGTGGTGTTCCAGCCGCGCACGCTGGACCTCGACCTCTCGGTCACGCAAAACCTGCTATATCATGCTGCACTGCAAGGCATCGATCGGCGCCAGGCCCGATTGCGCGCGGCCGACGTGCTGTCGCACATCGGACTTGCCGACCGCAGCGCAAGCAAGGTGCGCGATCTTTCGGGCGGCCAGATGCGGCGGCTGGAGATCGCACGCGCGTTGTTGCACCGGCCCCGCCTGTTGCTCCTCGACGAGGCGACCGTCGGCCTCGATGTCAAGGCGCGCGCCGATATTCTCGATCACGTGCGCCGGCTGGTCGCCGATCAGGGTATCGGCGTGCTGTGGGCCACGCACCTGTTCGACGAGATCGTACCCGGCGACGATCTCGTCGTTCTGCATCAGGGCCGGATTCTCGCACACGGTCAGGTCGCGCGCATCGTCGCAGAGACCAAGACCGCCGATCTGCATTCCGCCTTTGCGCGCCTGACCGGAACTAGCGCGGAAACCGGGAGTGTCGCGCCATGAGTTCGGTGATCTCGAATGGTCAGCCGGCGGGATTTTCGTTCGCGCAATATCTCACCTGCCTCAACGGCATCGTCTGGCGCGAGGGCCTGCGCTTCGTCCACCAGCGTGAACGCTTCATCTCGGCGCTGGTGCGGCCCCTGGTGTGGCTGTTCATTTTCGCTGCCGGCTTCCGTCAGGTGCTCGGCATCTCCATCATCCCGCCATACGAAACCTACATTCTCTACGAGGTTTACATCACGCCGGGACTGATGGCGATGATCCAGCTGTTCAACGGGATGCAGTCGTCGCTCTCGATGGTCTATGACCGCGAGATGGGCAACATGCGTACCTTGCTGGTGAGCCCGCTGCCGCGATGGTATCTGCTGTTCTGCAAGCTTCTCGCAGGGACCGCGGTATCGGTGCTTCAGGTCTATGCCTTCCTGGTGATCGCGTGGTTCTGGGACATCGAGCCGCCGCCGATCGGCTATCTCGCGGTGTTGCCGGCATTGATGTTGTCCGGGTTGATGCTGGGCGCACTCGGCATGCTGATCTCGTCCGGCATCAAGCAGCTCGAGAATTTCGCGGGCGTGATGAACTTCGTCATTTTTCCGATGTTCTTCGCCTCCTCCGCACTCTACCCTCTGTGGCGGGTGCAGGAAGGAAGCCCGATGCTGTTCTATGTGTGCCAGTTCAATCCGTTCACGCACGCCGTCGAACTGATACGCTTCGCGCTATATGGCCGGATCAACTGGATTTCGCTGGCCGTCGTTGCCGGCTGTACCGCGGTCTTCATGATCGGTGCGATCATCGCTTATGATCCTTCGCGCGGCATGAGCCGCCGTGGCCCTGCGGGAGGCGAGACATGAGATGGCCGGTCGTGCTGTGCGCGCTTTGCGTCTTCGTCGCCGAGGCACGTCCAGCGCTTGCCGCCGATCCGCGCTATCCGGACTGGCCCTGCGCGCAAGCCAAGGTACCTGAAATTTCGCTCGCCGCGGTGTGGGACGGTCCTTCTCTCGACGAAGCCGCGGCCAAGTGGAAGGACGACGGCAAGGTCAGCGCGCTGGTGCCACGGCTCGCCGCCCGTCGCACGCCGCTCGATCAGGCGGAGAAAATGGTCATGGAGTTTTTGCAGGAAACGGCGGCCCGAAAAAGCGAGACCGGCAAGCTGCTGTTTGCCGGTCTGTTCGATACGCTCAATGCGCAGCGCTCGTCGGTTATGAACGGACTTGAGCGCGTCACCCGCAAGCAGCGCGAGGCAGCGGAGAAGATCCGCGACGACACGCTGGCGCTGCAGGCCCTGCAGGACGCGGCCGCGCCCGACCAGGCAAAAGTCGACGAGCTCGGCAATCAATTGGTATGGGAGACGCGCATCTTCGAGGACCGGCGGCGTGTCATCAGGTTCGTATGCGAGGTGCCGACCGCGATCGACCAGCGCCTGTTCGCGCTCGGCCGCGTGATCCGGCAGGAGATGGAATAGCGCTAGCGCGGCAGCGGCTGCGATTCCTCGACCGGAAGGTTGGCGCGCTGCCAGCCATCAGTGCCGTCGGGATACCAGGCGACGTTGGAATAGCCGTAGGATAGCGCGCGCTTTGCCGCGTTCCACGACATCCAGCAATCGGCCTGGCAGTAGACCACCACCAGCTTCGTTTTGTCGCCGCCGGTCGCACGGGAGAGCCCTACTCGCAGATAATCTTCCGTAGCGGCCGCCAGCGTGCCGTAGCCGGTGTCAGGCAGCCAGATGCTGCCGGGAATGTTGGGCCGCGGTTTGTCACGCCAGACCGTGCCTTCAGGAAGATTTGGCGGTTTGGGCGGACGCGGCAGCACGTCGATGAACACGGCCTTGCCTGCACGCCAGATCGCCTCCGCTTCCTCCGTCGCAACGACGCGAGCGGCGGTAAGCGTCGCGGGCACCGGCGAACGGTAGTTGTCGGTACGGTATCCCTCCGGTTCAGGAGGATTTTCTTGCGCACGTGCCGGAACCGTCAAAATGAGCAAGGCAATAATCGGGCGCGCCAGCTTCCACATCAGGGTTGCTTGGCGGCAGTCTCCGCCGTGATCGGCCTGTCGTCTTCATCGAGCAACGGCACGCCGAAATCGAGCAGGATCTTGTTGATGGCCGGCTGGTTCTCCTGGATCAGGCGGTTGAGCAGCCGCTTCCAGTTCTGGTCGGCGGGACGAACGCCCATGCCGATGCGGAACACCAGCCGCGGTCCGGTCGTTTCCTTGACCAGCGGGGTTACATGGAGCGGCGGATTGGCCTGCTTCGCGTAATAGCCTGCCATCGGGCCCCACAGCACGCCGGCGTCGATCTCTCCCGCCATCAAATCCTTGATCATCGCGGCGGCCGAGGAATCGACGCGGGTATCGATCATGAGGGGATAGGGCCTCGCATTCATCATCAGGCCGTTCACCGCCATGTTGGTCGCGGGCGGCGTACCGGCAACGATCCCGATGCGTTTGCCTTTGAGACGCGCGTCCTCAAGCGTCGCGACGTCGTCGAGGCCGTTGCCCGCTTTGGCGACCAGCGCGTAGGCCGTGCGATAATAGGGATTGGTGCCTTGCACCAGATCGTCACCTTGGGGAAAACCCATGATGACGTCGCAACGATGCGCGCCGAGCGTCATCTTGACGAAGCCGGTGGCCTGCGGAAAGTACATGTAATCGAGACGCTTCTGCAGTTTTGCGGCGAACAGTTCGGCGAGCTTGTTCTCGATACCCTCGCCCTTGTCGTTGGAGAACGGCATGTTGCGGGGATCGGCGCATACCCGCAGCACCTTTGGATCGACCAATTCGATCGACAGGTCGGTGCCTTCCGGCATCTGCTGCGCCTTCGGGCGATCCTGCTCGATCAGCGTCACGGCGAGCGTAGCGAATGAAATCAGCAGCCAGCGGCGCGGCGCGGCATTCATCATTGCCGTCTCTCCTTGTCGGTCGCTCAGCGTGCGCCCATGCAGGAATCTTCCGCCTTCTGCGCAGCCGGAGACTTGTCTTCATGCTTGGCAGGCCGTGTGCGTCCCACCGCGTCCATGCTTCGCGCGCGTAGGTAGATATAAAGATCGTCCATGTAGCAGGCCACGTTCGGATTGTCGCCGAATGCTGGCATGACGTTGTCCTGCGCGGTGCCGACATTCTTGCGGCCGCTGGCGACCACACCGAGGAAGTCGCCATAGTTCATGGTCTTGACCGAATCCTTCAGCGCCGGCGCATAGGTGGAGCCCTCGCCGTCGGGACCGTGGCAGACGTGGCAGTCCGAGTGATAGCGGCGATATCCGGAATAGGTATACCAGTCGACGGTGCCGTCCGGCGCGACCTTGAACGTCGGGTCGCCGTCCTTGTCGAAATATTTACCGTCCTCGGATTTGACCGCGGTCGGGTCGCCCGGACCGTCGGCGAAAGCAATTCCTCCGGATGCCACGACGGCGATCGCGGCAACCAACAAACAGATCGTGCGCAAGAGCATTTCCTCGACGTTCGATGACAGACGAACCGGCGCGTGGAAGGTTCCACGCGCCGGCGCGATTTTCGTCCGCTTACTGCGGCAGCGCGAACACCGTGAGCGTTCCGCCCAGCGCAGTGTAGTTGCTGAGCGCAGCGTAGCCGCCCACCGCGCCGAGACCTGCGGTCGGATCGGTCAGACCGGCCGCGAGGCCGATACCGGCCCAGCCGCCGACGCCGGACAGGATGGCGACATACTGCCTGCCGCCATTCTCATAGGTCGTAACGTTGCCGATGATGCCGGATGGGGTCTTGAACTTGTAGAGTTCCTTGCCCGTCTTGGCATCGACCGCCTTGAGATAGCCTTCCAGCGTTCCATAGAACACCACGCCGCCGGCGGTGGCGAGCGCGCCTGACCAGACCGAGAACTGCTCCTTGTTGGACCAGACGATCTTGCCAGTCTTGCCGTCCCAGGCGATGAAGTTGCCCATGTGGGTCTCACCGGGAGGCGGATACATCGAGAGCGTCGCCCCGACATAGGGCTGGCCCGCGGTGTAACTCACCTTGAACGGCTCGTAGTCCATGCAGACGTGGTTAGTCGGCACGTAGAACAGCTGGGTATCCGGCGAATAGGCCGCCGGCTGCTCGTCCTTGGTGCCCAGCGCGGCCGGGCAGATTCCCTTGTTGTTGTGGTCCTCGCCCTGCTTGTCGGTCGAGTATTGATCGAGGACCTTGGGACGGCCGTAGGTCGGCGAGTTCTTGTCCATGTCGACGCCGCTGGTCCAGTTGACCTTCGGGTCGAACTTGTCGGCCACCAGCAATTCGCCGGTGACGCGGTCGAGGGTATAGCCGAGGCCGTTGCGGTCGAAGTGCGTCAGCAGCTTGCGTGCCGCGCCCCCGATCTGCTGGTCGCTGAGGATCATTTCGTTGACGCCGTCGTAATCCCACTCGTCATGGGGCGTCATCTGATAGACCCACTTGGCCATGCCGGTGTCGGCATCGCGCGCGAAGATGGTCATCGACCACTTGTTGTCGCCCGGACGCTGCTTCGGATTCCAGGTCGAGGGATTGCCCGAACCGTAATAGACGAGGTTCAGCGCCGGATCGTAGGACATCCAGCCCCATGTGCAGCCGCCGCCGATCTTCCACTGATCGCCTTGCCAGGTCTTGAGGCTGGAATCCTTGCCGACCGGTTTGCCGAGCGCCATGGTCTTTTCCGGGTCGAACTTGATCTGGTCGTCCGGACCTTCGGAGAACGCGCGCCAGACTTGCTTGCCTGACTTCAGATCATAAGCGGTGACGTGGCATTGCACGCCAAATTCACCACCGGAAATGCCGACCAGAACCTTGTCCTTGATCACCAGCGGCGCGGAGGTTCCGGTCGAGCCCTTGCTCGGATCGCCGTTCTTCGCCTGCCATGCGACCTTGCCGGTCTTGGCGTCTAGCGCAACCAGCGTCGTGTCGGCCTGATGCAGGAAGATCATGCCGTCGCCATAGGCCACACCGCGATTAACGGTATCGCAGCACATTACCGGGATGACGTTCGGATCCTGCTTCGGCTCGTATTTCCAGACGATCTTGTTCTCGTCGTTGAGATCCAGCGCATAAACCTTGTTGGGGAACGGCGTGTGGACATACATCATGTTGCCGACGATGAGCGGCCCGCCTTCGTGGCCGCGCAGCACGCCGGTTGAAAACGTCCATGCGACCTGCAGCTTGCCGGCATTGGCCGCGGTGATCTGATTGAGTTTCGAGTAGCGCGTATTGGCGTAGTCGCCTGCCGGCATGACCCAGCCCTTGGGGTCTTGCGACATCTTGTTCAGCTCGTCATTGGCATTGGCGGCGCCTGCGACGAATGTCGCCACAGCGCCAAGACAGGTTGCGAGTAGCAACTTGCGCATAGCGAAACCTCCCACGTTGTTTCAAGTTTTATTTGTTTTGCGCACTGGGCTTGGATACGTCCAGCGTCAACGCTTGATACGAATGGCATTTTCCGAAAGCTGTTACACTTTCAGTTCTTGCAACCCGCTATCGACTTTCAACGAGACGACGGCAGTTTTATCAGCGAACCGAGGTCCAATTGAAGCCGGAAACAGCCAAATGCTATGCCCCTCATCCGGAGCGTGCAACAGAAATAAAAGTTTGCGAACTCTTTGCGCGGTCTCCCATGTGTTGCGATGCAATAGCTTGAGCACTTGCGCAAAGCAGTGCGCGCCAAGTCGATAGGAGGCGGACGCCATGAGTCATCGCCGTGCTGGCCTTGTCGTGCTTGCAACGTTGATCGCGCCGACGCTTGCCAATGCGCAGCACAGCCCGTTGCCGGTCAGTGAAGTCGCGGCGGGACTTTTCGTTCATATCGGCGTGACCGAACTCATGACGCGGGAAAACCAGGGAGCGATCGCCAATATCGGCTTCATCGTCGGCAGCGATTCCATCGCGGTGGTCGATACCGGCGGCAGCGTAACCGAGGGGCGGCGATTGCTCGCGGCGATCCGTGCCCGCACCGAAAAGCCGATCCGCTATGTCATCAACACCCACGGTCATCCGGACCATGTCTTTGGAAATGCAGCATTCTTGCGCGATGGCACGAGTTTTGTTGGCCACAAAAACCTGCCCCGCGCGCTCGCTGCCCGCGGGCAATTCTATTTGGATGCATTTCGCCGGATCATGGGGGACGGGTTGATTGGCGAAGTCCGCATCATATCGCCGACAATTCTAGTAGATGGCGAACGCGAACTGGACCTCGGTGGCCGAACCTTGCGCGTTCGGGCGTGGCCGACCGCGCACAGCGACAACGATCTCACGGTGCTCGATGACCAAACCGGCACGTTATTCGCGGGCGACCTTGTATTCCTTGCCCATGTGCCCGTCCTCGACGGCAGCATCCGTGGCTGGCTCGCGGTCATCGGCGAGCTTGGCGCCATTCCGGCGCGCCGCGTCGTTCCCGGTCACGGAGTTGTGAGCGAATGGCCCGCGGCCTTGGCCGATGAGCGCCGCTATCTCGAAAGGCTGGCGGCGGATGTTCGCGGGCTGATTGCCAGTGGTAAGCCGATAACGGTCGCGGCTGATGCCGCCGCGGGCTCCGAACGCTCGCGGTGGGAGCTGTTCGACGACTACAACGCGCGCAATGCAACGGCGGCATTCTCGGAAATTGAATGGGAATAGCCGGCGCAAGGGAGTATATTTACTTCCAAAGCTTCGGTCGTTGAAAGGATCGACGATGTTGGGACGCCATTCCCGCCTGCCCTGGTTCGCCGGTCTGCTGATCGCGATGTATTTCGGCGTGGCGCCGGCCGCGACTCCCGAAGCGTACGATCCCTGGCCCGGCCTTGCGCAGGACATTTTCAACAACCGGGCGATGAACGACGGAGCCGGGGTGGTCGCCATCGAGATGCCGGTTCGCGCCGAAGACGCTGCGATCGTCCCGGTCACCCTGCGCGCGACGCTGCCCCCCGGCGATACCAGGCGCGTGGTGGCGATTACGCTGGTGATCGACCAGAACCCCGCACCGATGGCGGCGCGGTTCGAATTGGGACCAGACGCATCCGTGTCGGAAATCTCCACGCGCGTGCGCGTCAACAACTATACCGACGTCCATGCGGTCGCCGAACTCAGCGACGGCCAACTCTACGTGACGAAAACCTATGTGAAAGCCTCCGGAGGCTGCTCGGCTCCGGCGGCGAAAAACGCCGAGGAAGCCAGCGGCAGACTGGGCCAGATGCGCTTCAGGCAGTTTGCCAGGGCCGGTGAGGGACCGGTAAGCGGAGCGCGCGAAGCCCAGATCATGATCGGTCATCCGAACAATTCCGGCCTGCAGATGGACCAGGTCACGCAGCTCTATATTCCGGCCTTCTTCGTCAACGAATTACGGGTGTGGCAGGACGACACGCTGGTGCTGGCGATGGAAGGCGGAATTTCGATTTCCGAGGATCCGAATATCAGGTTCACCTATATCCCGAACGGCGCGAAGCGTTTCCGCGTCGAGGCCAAGGACACCGAGGGCCACGTATTCCAGAACGAATGGAAGGTCGACGGCTCCGGCATTTGACGCCAAGGACCTTCACCCGAGACCTGCGAACTCAACCCACGGGATCAGAAACACCTCACTTCGGCTTCCGCCTGGGCGCGTCGCAGATCGTTCAGCGCGCTATTGGCCTGTTCGGATGAGCGAAACTGGCCGCCAAGATTTCCCCGTACCTGGGACATACTCAGCACGGTTTCGGCGGTGACGTAGCGATCATAAGGCAGCAGCGACGCGAGGACATCGATCGAGCAGGAACATTGATCGATAGTCTGCGGGGTTTCGCCGTTCGCCTTCATGCAGCCGAACGCATACTCCACGCGCGCTTTGGTGGGATAATCGTTGATATCATCGGCGCGCGCCGCAACAATCGTCATTCCCACTGCGGCCAGCGCACCAATGCTCAACTGCATCCACCGGGAAATGGTCATCGCGGTCTCCTGCCCGAGGCGGTCCGGAACCATGCTACTATAGCGGAAAATACGGGAGGCCACATGTTGCGTATACCGATTGTCATCGGCGCCGTGCTGCTCTTGATGTCCAGCCAGCTTTTGGCGCAGGGCAAAGGCATCCGGCTCTGGAACCTGACCACGGCGACGATTTCAAATTTTCAACTTTCTCCGGCCGGCAAGGACAGTTGGGGACCCAACCAGGCCCTGAATGATCGGGACAAGGAGGTCGATCACGACGAGCGCCTGCGCATCACCGGTATCGAGCCTGGGCGCTACGACGCCAGGGTCGGATATCGCGACTCCCGGCAATGCCTGGTACGCGATATCGAGATCAAGGCCGATGCGGTGTTCTCGATCGCGGACAAAGACCTGAAAGATTGCAACAAATAGCCAAAACGGGTCAGGCCGCCGGCGTTACTCCGCCGGATTCTGCCTTGTCGTTGGTGTGCGGATATTCACAGCGCCAGCGCACCGCATTCCATTTGGGGTGCTCGCCCACCCACTGCGCGATATAGGGCGGGGCCGCCATCACACACTGCTGCAACGAGCCGCTGTAGGAAAACACCAGGTGCGTTTCTTCGCAGGTCGCCGGTGAAAGCACCGCGCAAACCGTTACGACCAGGTCGATCGGATTCATGCCCTTATCCTTGCGCCGCAGCAATAATAGCACAATAGCAACGAACACAACGCGGCGAAGTTTCAACAGGGCGTGAGTATCCCAACGCACGACATGGCAGGCGGCCTAGAAATTGACCCCCAGCACGAGCCGGGCCTGATGGCGTTCGAAATTGACGAGGTCGAGGGCTGCGGCTGACCCGGCCGAACGGCCCCAAGCCTGAAAACTCCAGTTCGCCGTCAGCCTGGAACGGTCGGACAGCTTAAGAAACACGGTGGGTCCGACAAACAGCGCCTGGCCGGCAAAATCGTCCAGGCCGATCCCCTCGTATTTCCTGAAGTATCGCGCCTCGCCGCCAAGGAAAATGCCCGGGCGAATTTGAGTCATGACGGCCAGCGCGGTGCCGACGGTGGACTCCCGCTCGGTCTGTCCGATCGCAAGCATGCGGGTCCATTCCGGCTGATAGATCAAGTTGAGCGCCACGACACTGAGGTCCGGGACCAGTTCGCGGTCGAGCGCCAGCGTGAATTCGGTGCCGTATTTGCGTACCCGCGCCGCCGTCGTCTCATCGATGCGATCGGCGTGGCTTTCCGCGGCTAGCGTCAGACCGAACGGATCCTTCTCGCGGTCGAGCAACCGGTAGCGCAGATCGAGCGAAACCGCCTGCCCCTCGAATTGGTTGCGATCGGCGAATCCGGGGACGCCAAAGATGTCATGGGTCGCAAATGTGCCGCCCAGTTCGATCCTGAAATTCGGGCGCGGCACTAATTCCAGCTCGAATTCCTGACCGAGCGCGCGGTAATTGCCGCCGGCCTTGGAAAACCGCGCCGTGGTCTGGGTCTGGAATTCGCGTTCGCCGACATTGCCGACGTCGCTGCCGATCATGAAAGCGAAGATATGTTCGGTGTCGATGCCCTCGGCGTGCCCGCCGATCGAGAGCAACGCTGCGATGCAAGCGCTCGCGACCCCAATGACCTTGGCACGAACAGACATTGACGTTCCGAGCAATGAAAACGGCAGCACGGTTGACCTGAAGGCAAACCCTATCACAAAGCAGCGAGCATAAGCTGCCACAGCGCTGAAAGAATTCGCAAGCTCGCCGGCCTTATTGGACGCGCCCGACGGCTATGCTAGTCAACCCTCCCGATTTAAGGAAAAACCCATGGCCAAACTCGTCGTCCTCTACAAGACACCAAAGAGCGCGGATGCCTTCGACAGGTATTATTTCGCGACTCACGTGCCGCTGGCGAAAAAACTTCCCGGCCTGAAAAAATATGATGTGAGCAAGGGCACGGTCGCATCGCCCGCCGGCGCCAGCGGCGTTCATCTGGTTGCGACGTTATATTTTGATTCGCTCGACGCGATCAAAGCCGCTTTTGGCTCCGCTGAAGGAAAAGCCACGGCCGGCGACCTCGCCAATTTTGCGGACGGCGGCGCGGACCTTTATTTCTTCGATACAAAAGAGGTTTGAGAAGCCGACAAAACGACAGCGGCCCCGAGGTCAGGCGCTAGGCCAATCCTCGGGGCCGTTAGGTCGTCTCGACGCGATGTTATTTGCGCGCGGCGCAGGCGTACATGTTGATTTCCATGCCGACCGGCACTTCGACGATTTTCGGAGTTTTCCAAGCCATCGGGATCTCCTCGTTGTATTGTGGCGCGAACCTCGCGCAGTGGAGAACCTAAGACCCGGTCAGCTTATGTGCAAGGATAACTTACCGCGCCGTAAGGCCACGCCCCTGCGACCTATCGCAACAGGCGCAACAGGGCCTTTCCACCCGCCGAAGCTAGCTCCTTCGCATCCAGAGTTCCGTCCTTGTCAGGATCGGCCGCCTTAAAGCGCTGCTCAACGACCGCGAGATATTCGTCCTTGGTCAGCGTTCCGTCGTGGTCGGGATCGGCGGCAGCCAATTCCTTGGCGCTCAGCCTGCCAGCCAATTCACGCTTGTCGAGCGTGCCGTCGTGATCGCGGTCCAGCCTGTCGAATACGGCCGAAGCAGCCTTTTTGGCCTCGGCAAGATCGACCGTGCCATCATTATCGGTATCGAGCCTGCGAACAGGCCCGGCACCCGATTTAGCCGAGGCGGCGCCGGACACGGTCGCGATTGCCAACGTCAGCAGGACAGTACGGCGTGATATCATCGGGCGACCTCTCGACTCGCGTTGTTACCCTCGCACTCTAGCACGAGACGGGGTGGTCTGTCCGTGAGCCCGCCCTCAGCACCCTTTATCGTTCGTTTTGGCACCCTGCGCTTGCTGGGCGGCGGTCGGCTGAGCTTGCATCTGCTTCTGAGCGTCTTGCGAGGAAGTCGCCACATCGCCGGCTGCGCGGTTCATGGTGCTGTTGGCGGCATGCTGATTGGTAGACGTTCCGGTAGCGGTACCGGTGGTCTGGCCGGTATTTCCCGGGGTCGGCCCCGAACCGGCATCGTGCGCGCTCGCGGATTTTCCGGTCATGTCGCAGGGACCCGCCTGGGCCGCGCCGACGCTAAGAGCCATCACGGCGCAGCCGGCGAAAATGAGGGATTTCGCGTTCATCTGACACTCCTTGGGTTTCCTGTTTCGGGTGTGCCCTCGGCGCACCGAGGCGTATGAGAAACTAACACACGAACCGCAGGTTCCGCGCTTGACACAGCCGCTGTTGATATTCTGGCGCGGACGATCTCGCACTGCACACAAACCGAGACAACGTCCGGCGTGAACCGCTCATATCGATGTAACGCTGCAAAACCGTTTGGCACTGACCGTTCTCGAAGGCTTGCCGAAGCCCGCCGGTATCCTGACATTTGCACCGGCGACAATCAGCTTTCTGAGCATTGCTGCGGGAAACAACGCCTGTCGGTGAATGCCAGTGTCGCGCCAGCTATCTGGCCAAAAACCGCACCGGCACGCTAAAGCTCATCGAGGCCTGTTTCAGCTCCGGCGGTATCGGCGGAAACGGCTGGGCGCGGCGGACCATCGCCAGCGTTTCGCCGTCGAGCGACGGATGACCTGACGAGCCCGCAAGCCGGCTGCCCAGCACTTGCCCGCTTCGGCCAAGTGTAAAACTCAGGCGTGAGGTGCCCTGTTCGCCGGCCGCCTTTGCGCTGGATGGATATTGCTTGAAGCGCTGCAGATGGGCGGCCACGAGCTGATTATAGGATGCGAGCGCCGCCGCTGAGGTTGCGCCGGCGGGGGCGGATGAGGACGCGAGCGACGCGCGGCGCTCGGCCTTGGGCACGGCGCTGCTGCGCGGCGCCGGTGCCGCGTCGGCGGGTTTTTTTGTCTCGGTACGAACCGGTTTCGGCTTTGCCGCTACCGGCTTCGCCCGGTCGGGAGCGATTTTGGCCGGTTCGGGTTTCGGCGGCGAAGGTTCAACCTTCTGCTCAGGCGGTGCTTCGACGATGGGATTTTCCTGTGGCGGGGTCGGCGCAAGCTGCTCTTGAATGGCTTCCTGTTTCGGAGGTTCGGGCGGGGGCGGCGGTGGGTCGGCCTCTCGCATCTCCGGTCCGGGGGGAACATCCAATGGCTGCACGCTCGGCGACGACGGCGCTGACGGTCGCGCAAGATCGATCATGATGGCCGGAAGTGCGACCCCCGGCGGTGGCGCATGCGTGTACCAGGCCACGCCGAGCGCAATCAACGCGGCATGAATGGCGACAATGATCGCGGCCGACGTGCTCCACCGGGCCATTGCGGCACGATCGTCGAACTCATGCAGAACGAAGGCATTCATGCCGATCAGGTCCGCCCGTCGAGGCCGACCAGCGCGATCTTGAGATAGCCGGCGTTGCGAAGGAGATTCATGACTTCCATCAGGTCGCCATAACTGACCGCCTTGTCGGCGCGCAGGTAAATGCGTTCGTCCTTCTGGCCCTTGGTCGCGGTGTCCAACTTTGCGCTGAGCGCGTCGCGGACAATGACGTCCTCGCCGACCGCGATCGAAAGGTCCGGCTTGACGGTGACGAATACCGGCTGTTCCGGACGCGGCTGCGGCTCCACCGCGCTGGCGGGCAGATCGACCCCGAGATCGACGGTGGCCAGCGGCGCCGCCACCATGAAGATGATCAGCAGCACCAGCATCACGTCGATGAACGGCGTGACGTTGATCTCGTGGGCTTCGACGAGGTCATCGCTGCCGCGTGCGCGGTTTCCCAGTCGGGCGCCCATTCGCTCTACTCCGCGGCGCGCGCGGCGCGTGGCGACCGCCGGCCGCCCTCGAGACTGCCCTGGCGGCTGATCAGCAGCAGCACCTGCGCCGAGGCGTCGCCGAGCAGCGCGCGATACGCAGCGATCGAGCGCGCCAGATAATTGTAGATCACGACCGCCGGGATCGCCGCGATCAGGCCGAGCGCGGTTGCCAGCAATGCTTCGGCAATGCCCGGCGCGACCACCGCGAGGTTGGTGGTGTGCGCCTCGGAGATGCCGATAAAGGAATTCATGATCCCCCACACCGTGCCGAACAGTCCGACGAAGGGCGCGGTGGCGCCGATGGTCGCGAGCACGCCGGTGCCGCGCGCAATCCGCCGCGACATCGCAGCCTCGACCCGCTCCAGCCGCAGCGCGATGCGCTCCTTGAAGCCATCGTCGACCACGCCGTCGGAGAGTACCGCCTCGCGCGCCGCGGACTGGATGATCTGCGCGACCGCATCCCTGCCATCGCGGCAGTCACGTTCGACATCCGCCAGCGTGGTCTCGCTTTCGAGCAGGCCGACGCGGCGTTTGGCCGCGTTAGTGGCGCGGTGCAACTCAATGGTCTTGGCCAGCCACACCGTCCACGTCATCAGCGACGCAAGCGCAAGGCCGATCATCACCGCCTTCACCACGATGTCGGCGTTCAGGAACATGCCCCACGGCGACAAATTGCGCGGCAGCAGCGCGGTGTCGGTCGCAGCGTAACTCGCGGTGGGCAGGAAGGCGGCGCACAGCGCGACCAGAGCGCCGGCTCTACGGAGATGATGGAATTTTGCTTTCATCAGCGTTGACTGCATCGTTCTATCTTACCGAAGATGACGCAGTCTGTGCGGCTTTCTTTGGGCGGCCCGGACTGCCTTAGAAGCTTGCCCTCACGCCGGCATAGAATGCGCGCGGCCGCGCCGGGCTTACGGAACGGGGATCCGTGAACGGGGCGCCGCCATTGGCGAAATTGGGGATGGCGCCGGTGTCGAAGAAGGTTCCGTGGGTCGCATAGCGGTTATCGAAGACATTGTCCGCCCGCGCGTAGACCTGGAACGTCTTGTTGATCTGATATGAGGCGTGAAGATTGAAGACGGTGTAGGACGGCAGTTTCTGGGCCTGGTTGGATTCGTCGCCTACGAAATATTGGCCGTCGACGAAAAGCATGTCGCCTCCGACCTTGAACGCGTCGGTGACCGAATAATCGATGCCGGCCTTGATGCGGTTTCGCGGGATTGCCGGGATTCGATTGCCGGGAAGAATCTGGACATTGCCGTCGGCGTCGGCAAACGGGCTGTTTGAGCCAACCTGCAGCGTGTCGAGGAACCGCGCGTCGATCAGGGCATAGCTGGCGTAGGCCTGCAGTGTCGCCGACTTCAGCGTGATTTCGGCCTCGATGCCCTGGCGGCGCGTCGAACCGACATTCTGGAAATAACCGAAGCCCTGCAACACCGGACTTGGAATGGCGAGGATGTCATCGGTATTTTGCGCGCGAAAAGCTCCGATCTTCCATCCGAGCGTGCCGACGTTCAACTCCTTGATTCCGCGCAGGCCAGCTTCCACGGTGCGGGAAACCACCTGTTTCAACGGCGGATCGGAGACAAGGAATGCCGCGATGATGCAGGGATGCGCGGGATCGGCGCATCCGAGCTCCAGCGGGGTAGGCGCACGATTGGCTTCCGAATAGCCGGCATAGGCCGTCAGTTCGGGGGTGATCTTGTAGGTGCCGCCGATGATCGGATTGAAGCGGTTGAACTGCTCGCTGCCGTTCAAAGCGCTGCCGATCTGATCCTCGAGCGTGATCCGCGCGGCGTTGAACCGGCCGCCCGCCGTGACCGAGAACGCGTTGGTGACGTCGAAGGTATCGAGCGCATAAAGTCCGGCGTACTGGTTGGTGGTGCGGAGCGCCACCGGACCGATCGAAACCGGATCGCCGGATTGCCCGAGAAATATGCCGCTGCCCGCAACGACGAAGTTCGAACCGATGGTCCCCAATTCCGGAAGCGCCGTGAAGCGGGTGACGCTGGAGTCGAAACTGGCGCCGACCACAAAACGATTGTTGTGTCCGAATAGCTGATCGGAGTTGGTCGCCTGCAGGGACGCGCCTGCTGTTGTCGAACGAGTCGTTGTTCGATCGATTTCTCCGAGCGTGGCGCCGGGATCAGAGAAATTCCCAAGTTGCGCGCCGTTGAGGCCGTTGGCGGGCGCGGAGTTGTTACCGAAGCACAACAGCGTCGGATCGGCGCCGCATGGCTGGGTGCCGGTCGGATTGCCGTCCACCGTCTTCTGCTCGAAGATCCGCAGATGTGCGTTGCCTTCGACCGTCCAGGTCGGCGTGGCCTCGACCTTGCCGGTCAGATTGACATAACCGACGCGATTCGCGGTGGTCTGCGGCGTGGTGTAAGTCGCGCCCCAATATTGCTGCAGCAATTCGACAGGGACGGTAGTGGCCGCGCCGAAATTGTTGCTGGCCACGCCCATGTTGACATGGAATTCGGCGTTCTCGTTCTTATGGCCGACGTCGCCATAGAAGCGGCGAACGTTCGACGCTGAAAAATTGCGAAATCCATCATCGCGCAATGCTTCGACGGCGCCATACACGGCGTAATTATTGACCTGCTTGCCCCACTGCGCCGAACCCTGCAGGCGTCCGAACGAGCCGCCCATCACGTCGATCTCGGCGCCATGATAGTTGAAACCATCCTTCATCTGGACGTTGACGGCGCCACCCAGCGCATTAAGGCCGAACGCGGGATTGTTCGTCACCACGGTGACCGAGCGTATCGCGGCGGTCGGGATCAGATCCCAATTGACGGTGTCGCCGAACGCCTCGTTGATGCGCACCCCGTTCTGGTAGACCGCAAGTCCCTGCGGAGTCCCGGCCACGGGAGAGGCGACGAAGCCGCGAAACTGCACGTCCGGCTGGAATGGATTGCCCGCCACTTCATTGACGACGATACCGGGCACGTATTTCTGCAAGGCATCGCCGATATTCAGCGAATTCGTGCGCTGGATCTGGTTGGCGTCGACGATGTTGACGCTGGCCGGCACCTTGTCGACGTCGATGCCGGAACCAGGCAGCGGCGTGTTGGCTATGACCTGAATTGCAGGAAGTTCCTGTACCTGTGCAACGGCCGCGACCGGAAGTGCCACGATGCAAGCGACCGCCAATGGGTACACCACGCCCCGTGCACCTCCGATTCTCGGCACGCGACTTCTTACAGCAGGATTTCGACTGCGAACCATGGGCGCCCACCCCTTGGCTGCCGATTCCGCCGTTATTCCAACGAAATTCGGCAAGCCCTTTAAAGATTGTAGGTGCATTGCCGATCAGGCAAATAAAAAATCACCACGCGGAGCGGGAATGTTGGTCCTCAATATCGGGAAAAATTCCCGATCGGTAAATTTGACGGACAATCGGCGCAGCGAAAAAAACCGTCCGGAGCGGCTGCCTCGGACGGGGGAAAGTCAACGTGGTAGCAGCACGGCGCCGCCGATTGAAATGTATCATCGCACGCAGGAATGGAAAAACAGCACGGTTTGGCCGGGAATATTTCCCGGTCGAGCACTTATGTCAGCCGCTATCGCGCAGAACCAGTTCAAAACCGAGATCGACATGGCGCGGTCCGCTGCGCGTCAGCATCAGTCTGGCGGCGGTGCGGCCGATGGCGTCTCCATGAACCCGGATGGTGCTCAGGCTCGGCGCGATCAGCCGGCCCATTTCGAGATCGCCGAGCCCGATGACCGCGACGGGCTGTTCCGCGGCTAGCCCGTTTCGTATTAGTCCGGCCGTTCGCAAGCCGGACATGAAGCCGATCGCATGCGCATCGTTGGCCGCGAACACGGCATCCACGCCGGGCAATTCCGCCAGCGCTGCAACACTGCCGGAGGCGTTGCGATCCAGAATTAGCCGGCGCGGGGCCTTCACCCCAGCGGCCCGTGCGGTGTCATCGAATCCATGCCATCGGCGTGTCGCGCGGGGATCGTCGCCGCCGATGAACGCGAGACTCCGGCGGCCTTGCGCCAGCAGATGCCGCGCGACCGCGACGCCCGCGGCATAATTATCAAATCCGGCGACGGCGTCGATCGGCGCGGCCGGAAGATCCCAGGTCTCCACGACCGGAATTCCGGCGCGCCGCAACAGCCGTGCGCCGTCATCCGTCGCCGGCGAGCCGACCATGATCAGCGCCTCCGGGCGCCGCGACAGCAGCGCCGTGAGCATATGATCTTCGCGCGCAGCATCATAACGCGACTGCGCCAGGATTACGGCGTAGCCGAGCGGCTCCAGCTCGTCGGAGAGGCCCTGCACGGTATCCGCGAAGATCGAATTCGCGATCGTCGGCACCAGCACGCCGACCGAGCCGGTGCGGGCGCTGGCCAGCGCGCCGGCCACCTGGTTCGGCACGTAGCCCAATTCCCGCATCGCCGCCTCAACCCGGGTCCGCGTTTCCGGCGCCACGAGATGGGGCAGGCGCACCACGCGGCTAACGGTGATCGCCGATACGCCCGCCAGCCCGGCCACGGCCGAGAGTGTGGGAGTGGCATGCGGCTCGTCGGATTCCGGGGTGCTCATCAAGGTCAACCTAGCCAATGCAGGTCAGGAATGCACGTTTTTGCCTTGTTTAGCGTCGATGACAGCGCTAACATTGCGATAATAGCGCAACCAGGAGATGAGCGGCATGATTTCTGAGACTGACGTGCAGACCTACAAACGCGACGGCGTGATCGTGGTACCCGAGGTGTTGGACGCGGCGACGCTCAGCCAGGTGCGCTCGGTAATCGGGGAGCTGGTTGCGGGGTCGGCCAAAACCCTCGAACACACCGAGATCTACGACCTCGAGCCCGGCCATACCGCGGAAAGCCCGCGGGTGCGGCGGATCAAGACGCCGCACAAGGTGCATGCGCTGTTCGACGAGATCGTGCGGTCGCCGGCCGTGCTCGACATCCTGAAGAAATTGCTGGGCCCGGGCTTGAGGCTGCACGGCTCCAAGCTCAACATGAAGTCGGCGCAATACGGCTCGCCGGTGGAATGGCATCAGGACTGGGCGTTCTATCCGCACACCAATGACGACGTGCTCGCCATCGGCGTGCTGCTGGACGATTGCGATCTCAGCAACGGACCGATGCTGGTCACTCCCGGCACGCATACCGGCGAAGTCTGGAGCCATCATGGCGAGGACGGCTGCTTTGCCGGCCTGATCGATCCCGATCTCATCAGAAACGAGATCGAACGCGCGGTGCCCTGCATGGGCCGCGCCGGAAGCATGTCGTTCCACCACGTCCGCGCCTTGCATGGCTCGGCCATGAATACGTCGGACCGCCCGCGCAATCTCCTGCTGTACGAGGTCGCGGCGAGCGACGCCTGGCCGCTGATGGGGGTGAAGGATTTCGACGAGTTCAATAGCCGCTTGCTGTCGGGCGATCCGGTGCTGGCGCCGCGGATGACCAGCGTTCCCGTGCGCCTTCCGTTGCCCCCCGCCAAGCGGCAGGGATCGATCTACGAAACGCAGTCCGCGGCGAAGAAATCCTATTTTACCCGCGCGGCGTGAGCTTTGCGAAACGCATCCGCGCGGCGCGCGGGTGCTCACTGCGAACAGACGACAAGCAACGACAAAACAAAAACGGGGGGAAATGATGACGGGAATCATAACCGATAGTGCCGATCGCTCGCGCCTGCGGGTGATCCTGGCGGCCAGTATCGGGTCCGCGCTCGAATGGTACGACTTCTTCCTGTACGGCACCGCCGCGGCGCTGGTGTTCGGCGAGTTGTTCTTTCCCAAAAGCGATCCGGTGGTCGGCACACTGCTGGCATTCCTGACCTTCGGCGTCGGCTTCGTGGTGCGCCCGCTCGGCGGCATCCTGTTCGGCATCATGGGCGACCGGTTCGGACGAAAACCCGTGCTGGTAGCCACTTTGTTGATGATCGGCGTCGGCACCACGCTGATCGGTCTGCTGCCGACCTATGCCCAGATCGGCTACTGGGCGCCGGCGCTGCTGGTCGCCATGCGCGTCGTGCAAGGATTGGGAGCCGGCGCCGAATATGGCGGCGCGGTGATCTTCCTGGTGGAGAATGCGCCGGCCAGGCATCGCGGCTTCTGGGGCAGCTTTGCGCCGCTCGGGGTGTCGGTCGGCAATCTGCTCGCGGCCGGCGCGTTCGCGCTGGTGACGCTGCTGCCGCGCGAGGATCTGATGTCATGGGGCTGGCGGTTGCCGTTCCTGGCAAGCTTCCTGCTCATTCTCGTCGGCATCTTCGTTCGTCTGCGGGTTGCGGAAACGCCGGTGTTTACCGAAGCCGTAGTCGGACGTGGCAAGATCGAGCGTAATCCGGCGATGGAAGCGCTGAAACGCCATCCGCGGAATTTCTTCGTGGTGCTGGGGGCGCGGCTGGCCGAAAATGGCCTCGGCTATCTGTTTCCGGTGTTCGGCCTCAGCTACGTCATCACCACGCTCGGCGTGCCGAAGGCCGATGCCTTGAGCGCGCTGATGCTCGCCTTCGTCGTCGAACTGTTCACCATCGTCGGCTTCGCCTCGCTCTCCGACCGCATCGGACGGCGGCCGGTCTACATCTTCGGGGCGCTGGCCGGCATCGTCTGGGCCTTCCCGTTCTTTCTGCTGGTCGGCACCAAGGAGTGGATCTGGATCGCGGTTGCCTTCATCGGCGCGCGCGCGGTGGTGACGGCGGCGATGTTCGGACCGCAGGCCGCCTATTTCGCCGAATTGTTTCCGCCGCAGCGGCGCTTTGCCGGCTTCGCCTTCGCCCGCGAACTTGGCTCGCTGCTGGCCGGCGGACCGGCGCCGTTCGTGGCGGCGGCGCTGGTGGCCGCGTTCGGAAGCTGGTGGCCGGTGGCCTGCTACGCGGCGGTGCTCGCCGCGTTGACCGCGTTCGCGGTCTGGTGCGGTCCGGAAACTTTTGAGGAGAGCATCACGGTCGACAACACCACCGATGGCGTCGCGATGCGGGCGGCGCTGCCATTGCAAGCTTAAGGCGATCGCAAGAAATCGGCCGCCGGTTGAAGGACTTAAGCTGCGTGGCCGGCGGCCGGCGCTGGAATCTAAACGTCTTGCGGCAACCTTGAGGCGCGTTGCGGCAAACCGAAGGCGGTTCGCACCCGCGCAGCACGCGAGCGGGGCGAAAAGCTGCGCCACATGAGGCGCTTGCGGCGCATCAGGAGGCGCGCGACCGCGCACGCTTCGAAATCCATCGTTGCTTGAAGCAGTTGAGCCGCATGAGGCAACCGGCCGCGGCGGGCATTGACGCGCGGCGCGATGCGAAATCTCACGAAATGTGAGGCGCTTAAGCCGCATCTCGACAAAACAGCCGCGCCGAACATTAACGCCATGCGATGGTCTTGTGGCGAACTGGCGGCAAACCGAGTTTGCGCAAATTTTCTGGCGGCAAACCGAGTTTGCGCAAATTTTCTTGCGGCCAACCGAGCCTCCGAGGAAAAGAAGCTAGGCCGTCACGCCAGTACCCGCTTGTGGCGAAGCGAGGCTGATTGCACCCGCCACAAACATAAATTGAAACGACGGAACCACTTCTCTTTCTGGTTGTTGTCATACCGATCCCCAGCGCAGAGGGTCGAGACGAACCACAGTCAGTAGCCGAAAATGATCAGGGCTATTGCGATATTCGCTCTCCTCACCTTCGCGGCGATAGCGCTACCGTCTTTTGCTCCTGCAGTTCAGGCCAGCGAGGCCGCCGTACTGCTTAAGGGCGACCGGCTGCCAACCCGATTGGTAAGCTCGAGCTGCACGAAACAGGTCTGGCCGGACTTCACCCCATCCTGTTTGCGAAACAGCTTTGCAGGGACCGTTGCGGAAGCGCGTCTTGTGACCTCCCGCCGCTAAGCTTCTCGCCGCTGCCATACATCACCTACCGACAGATCGGATGCCCGATGAATTATTCCGCGCCTGAAGATGATGGTCAGGTCTGCCATGTTCATAGCTTGGCGCTCCGCACCGAAATCGGTGAAATGCTTCGCACGCGCCTAGCTCGGCAGCCCGTCGCGCTGCCGCCATTCCTGCTGACGCTCATGACGCGCTTGCGCGATGAGCCGGCCATTCCGGTTTTGAATGCATGAAAGACTTTTCACATGCATCTTTCACCCCTGAAGCGATTGGAATTATGACGATCGCCATGGATAGCGCGATTTCCGCGCTTCCTCATCCCGTCGGCTCGGCGCGCGTAGCCTCGGTGGCAGAAACAATCCTGCGCTCGACCATGGAAGGCGAAAGAGATCCTACGGTACTTGCGCGCCTGGCTTTGCTGGAACTGCTGATTTCGCCGCGCGAAGGTCGGAGGAAGGTGTTGTCCTGACGCTTTGTATGAGCAAGGACCTCATTGCTGGCTGAGAGTGCGGATAGTTTGGCGCTACGGATCGTTCGCAGCGCGGTTTGATTTGCCTGCGGCGCGATCGGTCCGATGTCGTGCATCCTTTGGGACCCATTGCAGAATCAGTCCTCGCGCTGACATGGCGGCCGGAGACGGATTGATCGCAAACAACATCAATGTTCGGCCGCCTCGCGGACAAGCCCGGTTTCCTTGATCGTCGGCATCCAGAATCTTGCCAGCACCGGTATCACCGTGAGACTGCAGATCGGCGACAGCAGCATGCCGCCGACGATGACGCAGGCCAGCGGCTGCTGCACCTGAGAGCCGATCCCGGTCGAGATCGCTGCCGGGACGAGGCCGATGCATGCCGACAGGCCGGTCATGAAGATCTGCCGCATCCGGGTTTCGGCGGCGCGGATGATGGCGTCCTCGGTGCCCAGGCCCTCGTCGATGTCGCGTCGGATATAGGACATCAGCAGGATGCCATCCATGGCGGAGACGCCGAACAGCGAGATGAATCCGACCGCGGCGGACACGCTGAAATTCAGACCGCCGACATAGAGCCCGAGAATTCCGCCGGCGACCGCGAACGGGATGCCCGACAGCGCCAGCAGGCTGTCCCGTATCGAGTTGAACAGGCTGTACAGCAGCATCAGGATCAGCAGCAGGCTTAACGGCACGATCAGCGCAAGCCGCTTCTTGGCGTCCACCAGCGCGCCATATTCGCCCGACCATTCCAGCGAGTAGCCTTGTGGAAGCGGGACTTTCCTGCCGATCCGGTCCTGCGCCTCGACCACGGTGGAGCCGAGATCGCGGTCGCGGACGCTGTATTTCAGCGGAATGAAGCGCTGGCTGTTCTCGCGATAGATATAGGCCGCGCCGCTGACGAGCTTGACCTCGCCGAGATCGCCAAGCCGGATATAGGCGGTCGGCGTCTTGGAGTCCGAATTCGGCAGCGCCACCGGGATGGTGCGGATGGCCTCGACATCGCGGCGGAATTCCGGCGCCAGACGCACCGTCAGGGCGAAGATCATTTCGCCTTCATAGACCTTGGAAACTTCCTGGCCGCCGATCGCGGCCTGGACCACGGAATTGATGTCGCCGACGGAGAAGCCGTAGCGCGCCGCCTTGCCGCGATCGATCCTGACGATCAAATTGGGCTGGCCGAGCAGGTTGAAGCTGGCGGGGTCGGCCACCCCGCGGACGTCGGAGAGCTCGGTCTTGACCGATTTGGACAGCCGTTCCAGCTCGATGAGGTCCTTGCCGAAGATCTTGATCGAGTTCTCGCCTTTCACGCCGGAGACGGCTTCCTCGATATTGTCCTGGATGTATTGCGAGAAATTGAAGTCGACGCCGACGAATTCGCGGTTGAGCCGTTCGCTCATCTGCTTGACCATCTGCTCCTTGGTCAATCGGGCCGGCCACTTGTCGGCCGGCTTCAGCGGGACAAAGAACTCGGCGAGGAACGAGCCGTCGGGGTCGGTGCCCTCATCGCCGCGACCCTGCTCGGAAAACACGGTCTGGACCGGCGGATAGCTCAAGATCACGGCGCGGATCTTGGCCACCGTTTCCATCCCCGCCTCCAGCGTGATGGTCGGCGGCATCACGGCCCGGATCCACAGATTGCCTTCTTCCAGCTTGGGCAGGAATTCGGTGCCCAGCCGCAAGGAGAGACTGAGACACAGCACCAGAAATACCGCGGCGATCACCGCGGCGCGGCGATAATTGCGGACCGCGGACACCAGGACCGCCTGGTACAGCCTGCGGACGTGACGGACCACGAAGGTTTCGACTTCCCTGACATGCGCCGGCAGCAGGATCGACGCCAGCACCGGCGTCACCGTGAAGGTCGCGATGACGGCGCCGATCAGCGCATAGGCATAGGTCCGCGCCATCGGCCCGAAGATCTGGCCTTCCACGCCCTGCATGGTGAACAACGGCAGGAAGGCTGCGATGGTGATGATCACCGAAAAGAAGATCGCCTTGTCGACCTCGACGGCGCCGGTCAGGATCCAGCCCAGCTTGTCGCTGAGCCTGGCGCGGCCTGGTGCGAGCCGCGCCGAATGGTGGGCGATCTGTCGGAAGATATTTTCCACCATGATCACGGTCCCGTCGACGATAATGCCGAGATCGATGGCGCCGACCGATAGCAGGTTGGCGGACTCGCCCCGCATCACCGTGATCATCACGGCCAGGAACAGCGCCACCGGTATGGTCGCCGCGACGATCAGCGCGCAGCGCAGATCGCCGAGAAACACCCACTGGATCAGGAAGATCAGGGCGACGCCGAACAGCAGGTTGTGCAGCACCGTCTGCACCGTGATGGCGACGAGGTCGCCGCGATCGTAGAACGTCACGATCTTGACACCGGGCGGCAGCGATCCGTCGGTATTGATCCGCTCGACCGCAATGCGCACGCGCTTGACCACCTCCATGGTGCGCTCGAGCTTCTGCATCAGCACGATGCCGGTGACGACGTCGGTCTTGTCGTCACGGCCGGCAAGACCGAGCCTCGGTGCAAAGCCGATCTGCACCTTGGCGACATCGGACACCAGCACCGGCACGCCGCCCTGCTGGGTCAGGACGATATTGCCGATGTCGTCCATCGAGGTGATGACGCCGATGCTGCGGACATTGACCGACTGTTCGCCGATCGCGATGGTGCGACCGCCGACATTGGAATTGCTCGCCGAAATCGCGGTCATGATCTGCGGCAGCGTCAGGCCGTAGGCCATCATGCGGTCGAGGTTGATCTCGGCCTGGAATTCCTTGGTTTTTCCGCCCAGCACCGCGACGTCGGCGACGCCGGGCACGATGCGCAGCTTGCGTTCGACCACCCAGTCCTGCAGCGCCTTGAGCCTCATGACGTCCATGCCCGGCGGGCCCGTCAGCTCGTAGCGAAAAATCTCGCTGATGCCGCCGGCGGGCGATATCACCGGCAGCACGCCAGCCGGCAGCACCGCATCCTTGAGCCGGTTGAGGGTCTGCTGACGCACAAAATGATAGTCCCGGCCGTATTCGAACTGCAGACGGATGAAGCCGAGCCCGTAGACGGTGTTGGAACGGATGAACTTCAGGCCCGGCGTAGAGGCGACCGCGACCTCGATCGGGATGGTGATGTATCGCTCGACTTCCTCGGGCGACTGCCCCTGCTGCTGGGCGATGATCTCGATGATCGGTGGCGCCGGGTCGGGATAGGCCTCGATGTTCAGGGTCAGGAAGGCGGCGTAGCCGAGACCGAGGAAGGCCGCGAACGCGACCATCACCAGCAGCCGCCTGGAGAGGCAAAACGCGATGAGACTACGCAGCATCAGCGGCTCCCGCCAACCTGCTCATTGACGCCACTCGTTATCGACGAAGATCGCGCCGCGTGCGACGACCGGTTCGCCGACAGCAAGGCCGCTGCGAATCTGCGTCAGCCCGTTCTGCTGGATTCCGATCTCGACCACGCGGCGTTTGAACAGCATCGGCTCGGTCTCGACCCACACCGTCGCGGCGTCGCCTTCGCGGATCACGGCCTCGGTCGGCACCGCCGGCGTGGCCGATGGCTCGGCGGTCCCGATCTTGAAGCTCGCGAACATCTCGGACTTGAGGATACCGTCGGGATTGCCGACCTCCGAGCGGACCATGACACGCCGCGTTGTCTGGTCCGAGGCCGAACTGATGTTGGCGATACGGGCCTTGAAGGTCCGGTCCGGCGCCGCCGCCACCTTGGCCTCGATCTCCTGGCCAACCCGCACGGACGCGATATCCTGCTCGAAGATCTGCGCCTTCAGCCACATCGTCGACAGATCGGCGATCACATACAGGGCCTCGCCGGAATCGGCCTTGACATGTTGCCCCGGGCCGACCTTGCGCGCGATGACGGTGCCGTCGATCGGCGCGGTGATCCGGGTGACGCGGCTGATCGTGCCGTCCTGCTCGAGTGCCGCGATTTCCGTATCGGTGCGGCCGAGAATGCGCAGGCGGATGCGGGCGGCGTCGAATGCGGTGTCGGTCGACCGCATGTCGCTCTCGGCGGCGGCGAGCTGCGCCTCGGCCTGCTGCAGATCCTTGAACGGGGCGGCCTTGCCTTCATAGAGATCGCGAACGCGCTTCTCGATGATTGTTGCCAGGTTGAGCTGCGAGCGCGCCTTGTTTCTGGCGGTCTGGGCCGCGATGAACTCGTTCTGCGGCGCCATCTGCTCCGGGCTGTCGATTTCCAGCATCGGGTCGCCGCTCCTGACCTGATCGCCGACCTTGGCAATCAGGCGGACAACCCGGCCGGAGAACGGCGTCAGCACGATGGTGCTGGCATCCTCATTGAACGCGATCTGGCCGATCGCCGATCGCTGGTCGAGGAACCCATAGAGCGAGACCTTGACGATCTCGAGCTGGTGCATCTGGTCGCCGACGACACGGATGAAGTCGGCCCCCTTCACGGGGCCTTCGGCGGCCGCAAGCGATGTCGTCAGCGCCAAAGCGAACAGCACCGCCACCGGACGGCGCAACCACGTTGTGCCAGCGATCGACATCGCCATGAACCGATAGCCCTCCCATGGTATCTTTTTTAGAGTTTAGCGCGGATGTTTTGGCCTGCACGCTCGGCCGCCCGCCGCGTTTACAACGATCCCCTCTCTGTGACTGGAGCACCAGGGCATATAAAGAAGAATAGGGCAAAAACGGCGAATTGGCGTGTTAATATATACGACACTCGGCGGAGGATTAGTTTTTTGTCCATCGCGCGGATCGCTGTGCGGATCGGCGGCGCAATCGCTGCGGCGATCGGCGTCGCGCTCAGTGAGCCGGCGGTAGCGGCCCCGCCCGACAGTCCTGATCCCCGGCTTGCCCCATGGTTTGAGAGCTTGAAACAACCAGGCACCGGTGCCTCGTGCTGCTCGATTGCCGACTGCCGAACCGTCGAGTCCCGGCAGGATCGCAATGGCTACGAGGTGCTGATCGATCGTCGTTGGAAGATGTCGATTCCGTTCTGGCTGCGGGTCCCTTCGAACAGGATCATCGACGGGATCGGCAATCCGACCAACCGCGGCGTGGTTTGCTTCACGCCCGAGGCCGGCATTCTCTGTTTCGTACGTCCGGCCGACAGTTAGCCGCCGGTTGCCGCCATTCTGACGCCCAGTTTCTCCCCGATTGTGATCGAAACTGAAGCCGCATCGCCACGCATTGGCTGGTGCGCAACAGGAGGAGCCCGTGATGTCGAGACTAGCAATCGCGTTTGGGTTGGCGCTGGCCGCGACCGCGGCCAATGCGCAAGATACCAGGTCTGGACAATCGCAAACGCCGGCCGTTGCCATCGACAATGGAACACGGCCGTTCCTGTTTGACGGACGAATGCAAGGCGACGGCTCCCGGCAGGCACCGGCCGCCCACGATCGTCACCCCAACGCCGGGGCCATCGTCATGCCGCCGAAAACAAGCCAGCCGGAGCGCGAACGATAGTTCCCTATTTTTGGCGTTTCGGGACTTCACAACGGCCTTGAAGGCGCGCCCTGCGTCCTTCTGTCTCAGCCGCGCCGGCTAATTGCCGCCGGCGACTTCCGGCGTATCGAAGAAAAGCTCCGGGATGGACGCCGGCCTGTTCTTGAGCGAGCCGATTTCGCTCATGAAGGCCGCGTATTTGAGAACGTTCTCGGGCTTGGTCGTATATTTGGTGCCGGGATCGTCGAGGATCGCCACCAGTTCGTCGACGCTCCATCCTTTGCCGCCGATGGATTCGAGCAGCACCGCGGCGGCGTTGCGCTTGTCTTCGGCGATCATCTGCTGCGCCTTTTTCAGCGCCTTGAGGACGGCAGCGGTGACCTTGGGATTTTCGGCCTGAAATTTGGCGGTGGTGGACATCATGGTGAAGGTGGTCGAGCCGCCCATGACATCGTCGGAATTCATGATGGTTTGGATCGCCGGGTCCTTCAGCTCGCGCTGGTCGAAGGGGGCGGAAGCCCAATGGCCGACGATCTCGGCATTGCCCGAGGTCAGCGCGATCAGCGCGTCCGGATGTGCCATGGTGACCGTGCTTGGATCGAAGCGGAACACTTGATCCCGGCCGTATTTCTTCTCCGCATACATCTGCATGATGATGGAAGGGATCGATACCTTGACGGCGGTAACTCCGATCTTCTTGCCTCCGGTGATTTCGTCCAGCGACTTCAACTGCGCGACCCGCGCGTTCAGGCGCATCGGCATCGAGCTGATGGCGGCGATCGACTTCACGCCCACATTGCTGCGGGTGCGGTCCCACAGGGTGAGAAAGGCCGGCGGCCCCGCCGAAATGAAATGCGCGGAGCCTGAGAGAAGCGCGTCGTTCATGACCGCAGGTCCGCCCATATTGGACCAGGACACCGTAACCTTGAGCCCCGCTTCTTCCGCATACTTCTCGATGAGATTGTACTTCTGCATCATGTGCAGCGGAAGAAAGCCGAAGCCGCCGGCCCCGAGCGGAATTTTCAGTTCCGTCACCTCCGCGCGCGCGAGCGCCGGAGCAACCGCCATCATGAGGGCCGCAATCAATGCTCTCCAAATCCTCAACGCGTGCTTCCTCCTTTGGCGAGCCCACCACCGCCCTCATTCCGAGGAGCGGCCTCTTGGCCGCGTCTCGAAGGATCGGCCACAAGGGCCCTCGGCCATCCTTCGAGACGCCGCGCAAACGCGCGGCTCCTGAGGATGAAGGGCCAAATGTGCGGCCCGTAAAGATGCGTGCATAGTGTAGCCGCAAGCGGGGCGAGGTAAAGGAGCCGTTTCAACCTGAATTCATCACGCTCAGGCACTGTTTCAGGCCTTAGATTTTCAGTGCCGAGACGAATAATCCGCGCGGCTCGGTGCCGCGCCGGATGGCGGCACGTCCAGGCGTACAGCAACGCCTTCCAGTTCAGGGCTGGGCGCCGGATAGAGCTTCATCACCAGGGGATCGTGCCCCGGGATGATGTGGCCCTCGTCCGGCGCAAGTGCCAGCAGCCGGTCAAAACCCTCCAGCATTTTTCCGATATGGAAGGCCGTGGTAAACGGACGGCTGCTTGCCATGTTCTCGTAAAAATGCGTGACGTCGGAGGCCACCACGACAAATCCGCGGCGGGTCTTGACCCGGACGAATTGAAGCCCCGCCGAATGGCCGCCGACCGCATGCACGGTCAAGCCAGGCGCGAGCTCCGCATCGCCGTCGTAGAACATCACGCGCCCGGCATAATTCAGCCGCACGATCCCGCACACGTCCTCGACCTCGAACGAATGCGACAGCCGCGGATAGCGCATGTAGCGCCCGGTGGCATAGGTAAGTTCAGGCTCCTGCAGATGAAACCGGGCTTTCGGAAAGCGGTCGAAATTGCCGACATGGTCGTAATGCAGATGGGTGAGAATGACGTCTTCGACCGTATCGGCATCGATGCCGAGCGCGGCAAGCGCCTCCACCGGGCAGCGCAAGAATGTGCGTTTGCGCTTTTGCGATACTTCGGCGTTGAAGCCGGTATCGATGACAAAGGTCCGGCCGCCGCCCTTGGCCACCCATACGAAATAATCCATCGGCATCGGCCCGTCATGCGGATCGCCGCCGATAAAATGCGCGCTGCGTTGCGCCTCGCGGGTGGCGTAACGGATGGCAAACAGCTCGTAATCGACTTCGCTCATGATGGCTCCCGTTTCGCTTTCCGTTCAAACCGCCGTTTCATTTTTCCACTGACCATGCCGAGTAGGCCGTCCTTCAGCTGCGGCGAGGCCGCCAGTGTCTTCGGATCGCCCTCAAGCGACGGCGCCGCACCTACTCCGTTGGGCGGCGGATATCGCAGACGCATCGGCTTTGCATGATTGCCTTGGATCAAACCGCGGCGGCGCGGCTCGAAAAGCCCGCTAGAGCGAGCAGCGGGAATATTTCAACGTCATTCCGGGAATCTCCGGGAACGATCTCGACACGTTATTGTCATCGATGATCTTCAAGTTGAAGCGGACATTCGAGGTCATGATGCTGGTCGCACAAGCGGTGGACAGCTCCAGAGCGTCGCCGTCCTGCTTTTTCGACTTGATCGTGCACCGGGTGGTCCTTCCCCTGATCCGGCTTCCATCGGCGACGAAGCCGGAGCCGAACAGATCGGACAGCTCGGCGAACACCACTTGATTGCCCTTCCTCGTGAACACCAGCGTGCAAAGATCCGTCTGCGAGGCCCATGCTCCCGTCAGCTCGAACGCCTGGACCTGGACCGGCTGCAGTGAGGCGAGGCCAAGCAATAGGACGGCTATCGCCGGTAATCGGCATCTACCAGGCATTTCTTTTCTCCACGAATGAAACCAACTCTTCGCACAAGAAAGCCCGCTCGCGCCAAACCGCGTCTTGAGCCTAGTGCCCCTGGAAGATCAGGGCTTTCAGCGGCAACACGATTGCCTGCATGCGAAGCACCAACGCATGGACCAGAGCCACGGTATCGACGATGTGCAGATAGATTCGCTTCAAGGACCCAATGTCATTCGATGCAAGCAGGTCATGATTGTTGGAATAGACATTCGCGATGCAGCTGCTGCCCGGCGGCACCCCATCCAGCACTCCCGGGTAGAGAGGTTCGAGGAAGGCCAATACGGTGCCGGGGGGGCCGATCTTTTGCAACTCCGTCAGCTGGTTCGTTTCCAGGATCTGGCCGGCGGCGATGACATCCTGCACCCGGGTGACCGTAAGGGGAATGATGGTCATCGGCTTGGAGACGCAGGTAGCCTCGGCGATCATGCCGACCTTGATAATCTGCGCCTCGATCTGGTTGAATCCCGCAAACAGCCTGTCCTCGCCCGCGGCATCCGGGATCAGGATGCCCGCCGCCCTGGTAACGGGCGCCGGCTGCACGATGTTGCCGACCCGCAGCACGAACTGGTCGACCCTGCCGTCGACACCTGCATAGATGGTCATTTTATCCAGCTCGACCTGGGCCGCGGCCAGGTCGGCCTCCGCGCTGGCCTTCTGCGCCGGGAGAACCGAGGTAATGCGCGTTTCCGCCGACTGCTTGGCGGCCGCCGCCGCGTCAACGGCGCCCTGCCGGGTCGCCACGAGGGTCTGGAGCTTTTCGATCTCGCGCGCCGCAACGATGTCGGCGTTGCGCTGTTGCAACTGGGTCTTGGTGCGCAACTCGTCTTGCGCCTGTTCCAGAGCTCCCTTCGCCTCCTGGAGCTTGCCCTCGCTGGTCAGGATGTCGGCCTTGGCCGTTACTGCCGCCGCCTCCACTTCCGCGATGTGCGCGCGAGCCTTTTCGAGCCCGGCTTCCTGCCTCGAACTGTCAAGCTTGAACAGGCGGTCGCCCTTCTTCACCTTTTCGTTGTAGCCGACATAAACCTCCGAGACCCGGCCGCCGACTTCGGCATAAATCGAGATAGTCCGGAACAGCGACGTGACGTTGGTGGACGACGGATGGTTGTACAGCACCACCGTAATGAGGAGCACGGTCAATATCAGGCAAAGCGTGATGCCCCAGCGCAGCTCGTACCAGACCGAGAACAGCGTGATTTCATGGCCGAGACGTCTGCCCTGCACATAGCGCCGGAACAGATAATCCGGCAGCAACGTCAGCATTGAGCACAGCATGAGTTCAAGCATGGAACGGCGCCTTGCCATCCTGATCGACCTGATCGGCTGGCGGGGTTAAGCCGGAATGATCGGCGGGGACGTCACCGGCTCCCTGTCGGGCCATGGTCTTCACCGAACTTGCAATGCTCCTGAACGGGGTCAGGAAGTCGGGAATCTCGATGAACGCCAGCAGCAGCGCGGCGAACCAGAACGCATGCTGGTGCGTAAACAGCGCAAGCAGACAGAGTACCGCCACGATATCGAGCTGGATTTTCTTTGACTTGTGGGCCATCCGCTCCGGCAATGAATGGATGGTCAGAAAGATGACCCCCGCCATCACGATACTGCCGATAACGATTACCATCGTGACGTTGAAGAGCACGTCGGTCTCGCCCGGCGCGGTTATGAAAAACGGCAGATGCGCCGTCGCCACTGGATTAGGTGAAGCTGTCAAGGGCGGCTCTCCTCCCGGTGGCGGGCCAATCCGAATTCGGTGCATCATCCGCATGGCGGCGCGCTGGGCCTTGATTTAGATCAAACATGCCATGGCTGTTGCTGTCTACCGGATTCCCAGGAATGAGCGGCGATAACCGCTGCCGCGAGCTTCCTCGCGGCACACAAAGCTGCCGGTGCCGCCGCGCGCATACCGCTTCTGTCCTTTCAGATAATACAACCCCTTGCCAAGGTCGAGCCAGACGACGGTATCGTCAGGACAATACCGCTTCGCCTGAGCCTCATAGCGGAACGGTGTCAAGGGTGTTGCGGCCGCTCGGGTCATGCAGACCGCAATAATGAGCGCCGTCAGAAGGCTGGTCGCGACCGCCGAGGCATTTCGCATGAGCAATGTCGTTCCAAAAAGTGAATTGCGTATCGATCGAGGTCAAAAACTTCCTGGGCGTATTGCGTTATACGTGCCGGAGTTGATGATGCAAGCTTGGTATTGTTTACGGCTCCGAAACAAAGCTGCAACAAGGCTGGCACCCAAATATTACAGGGAATTTCGCGATTTCAGGGCTGCCACGCTAAGCTGAACGAAGAAGCGGCTGTGTCGGAGCGGCTTCGCGCGCGATTGCCCACTCAGACGATGGCATCGCGGCGCGCTCGTTGAACGCATGCCCGAGTTTTTGCCTGTTATAACCTCGGCGCGACTACGAGCCGCATTGGAACACTTGAGGCGCAGAGCGGTTCTTACCCAGCTTCAATATGCTCCCGTTGCGAGGATCATGGCAGTGCGGCGTCTTGTCGTTGCGGGCCTTACCGCCTGGCTTTGCGGGTGCCCTGCTGTCGGCGCCGGCCCTTTAGAAGCCGATCTGGCCAACATCGAGGCCGCGCCCACGGGCGCGGCACTGCCGCTGGAGCTGGCCTTGCGCGGCGAACCGGACCAAGCAAAGCCGCTGCGATCGTGGCTGGGAAATACGCCGGGCCTATGGATCCTGGCGGACTTCACCTGCGAGACCCTGTGTGGCCCGGTAGTGAGCATCGCCTCTGATGCCCTGGCACAGAGCGGACTTCGACCGGGCAAGGACTTTCGTCTGGTCGTGGTCGGACTCGATCCCAAAGACACCGCCGCGGACGCGGCCGCGATGAAAACTGCCCAGGTCGGGAGCACAGGCGCGCTTGCGGAATACACTTTCTTTGTGCGCGGCAGCGCCGAGGACATCGGCCGGTTGACAAAAGTGTTCGGCTTTCATTCGATCTACGATCGTGAGCACGATCAATTCGCGCATCCCGCCGCGGCATTCGTAGTGACGGCGGACGGACGTATCGCGCGCACGCTTTCAGGGCTCGCACTCGATCCTGCCACCTTGCGGCTGGCTCTGGTTGAAGCAGGCCAGGGACGGGTCGGCTCCTGGAGCGACCACGTCAAGCTGATGTGCTACGGCTTCGACCCCGCACGAGGCATCTATACGGCGGCGGTGGGCCGCATCATGGCCATCGCAGGTGCGCTGACGATCCTAGTGCTCGGGCTGTTTATCCTGATCCTGTTTCGACGCGAGCGCGCGTTCCGAAAAGCTCCAATGGACGCCATGCGTCCCGATAGGCCGCTTCGAACGCCCACCACAGCGCGCATCCGATAAAGACCAGCGCGCACGACAGCATCGCGCCGGTCATGGCCGGACCGGTCTGCGGCACCGCAGGCAGGATCAATATCGCGGCTTCAAGACAGCGCATCATCAAGGTTAGCCCGCTCAGTGCCAGCAGCCAGCGCCTGTCGCCGCGGATCCGCTCGCTCAGCAATGCGAAAAACGGCAAGATCAGCTGGCCGAATGCGAGGACGATCACGACGATCTGCCAGCCGTGCGCGGATCGATCCAGATACCACTTCACCTCGGAGGGAATGTTGGCCGACCAGATGACGATATATTGCATGGCATGCAGATAGGCCCACAACAGGATTTCCGACAGCAGCATCGCGCCGTAGCCTTTGAGCTTTCCCCTCGCGCGGCGCAGCCACAGGCCGGCCGCGACGGCAAAGGCCAAGCCGTTGAGCAGCGCAAAACTGACGGACAGCAGGCCATAGATCGAGGAATGAAACTTCGGCTCCAGCGATTCCATCCAGTCGATGCCGGCCAGCGACAGCGACAGCACATAGACGATCAGCCCCGCGGAGGCCGCGCGAGTCATGCGGTCGAGATCGCCCCACGCGGCGCGAAGCCAAAGCGCCAGCGCCCACCACACCGCAAAGTACAGCACCGCACGCAGTGTGAAGAACCACCGCGACAGATAAAACGCCTTGAACGGCGGCAGCGATCCTGGATCGGCGGCGGCCGGATAGAGCTCCGGCATCCAGAGCAGGACCGCAATAAACAGCAGCGCCGCGACCGGCAGCGTCGCAGTAGCGGAAGCAAGAATCGGATACAGGGCCGGCGTCCAGGCGCGGCGCACCAGGTAAGTCATCATCAGGATGCCGAGCGCTCCGATCGGAATGGCACTGACGGCGACCCACGCCACCAGCCAGCCGGCAAGCGTCGCGCGAATGTCGAGCACCAATCCCACAGCGAGCAGAAGCGCTGCAACGGCGAAGGCAATTCTCAGTCCGATAGCGGCCGTCATGGCGAAGCCATCAGGCCGGCCCGCGCATCATGCGGCACATCGTCGATCGATGCATGCTGGCTCAACTGCAAGGCGCGGATGTAGGCAACAATCGCCCAGCGGTCGCGCGGCGGGACCCGGGAGGCGTAGGAATACATCGCACCGTAGCCGTTGGTGATGACGTCGAAGAAGTGCTGGTCGTCGGCAGCGCGCAGGCGCGGGTCGTGGTAGCTGGTCGGATGCGGCATGCCGCGCTGGACGATGATGCCGTTTCCCGCTCCGCTACGGCCATGGCACGGCGAACAGAAGATGTCGAAGCGTTGCCGGCCGCGCGCGAACAATGCGGCGGTCGGCGCCGGCTTTGTTGCGGCCTCCGCATCGCGCGCCAGGTCGCCGCGCGCCACCGCGCCGGCAGGAGGCTGGCGCAGCACGCCCCCGCGAAACAACGGCGCACGCGAATATTCATAATATTTCGGTTGCACGTCCATGTTCTGATCGCACCCGGCCATCAGCAGCGCCAGCGCGGCGATGATCGCAATCCGCCTCATGAGGGCACGAGCTCCACCGAGAGCGCCCCTGCCTTTCGCAAGAAGGCGGCGGTGTCGCGTGGCTCAAATCGCTCATCGGTGCCGCCGATGCAAAGAAAGAACCGATCGTTGCTCGCCAGATGAAAGCGGCTTGCGGCGAACACCGGATAGCTCAGGCGCGGCAGTCCGTTCTGCCACAGCATCGCAGATATCATCGACAGCGCCGAAAACAGGATGGTCAGCTCGAAGGTCACGACCGCAAACGCCGACAGCGGGTAGAGCGGCCGGCCGCCGATGTTCAGCGGATAATCGTAGTTGACGTAGTATTGCATCAACAGCGCCGCCGCCGCGCCGGCGATCGCCCCATACAGGCCGACCCAGGAAATTCGCGGCCGCGGAATTCTTAAGACATGCGCGAGGCCCTCGACCGGGAATGGCGTGAAGGCATCGAGCCGGCGGTAGCCTGCCGCGCGGGCGTCGCGGGCAGCCGCCATCAATGCTTCAGGGCTTTCGAATTCCGCCAGCAGTCCATACGGTTCAGCCATGCCGCTCCTCCTTTTCCTCGTGAAGGAGCTGCTTGGTCTCGAAGATCGAGATCATCGGAATGAACCGTATCGCGATCAGGAACGGCACCAGAAACAGTCCGATGGTGCCGAAATAAGTCGACCAATCCCAGAACGTCGGCGTGAAACTCCCCCAGGACGACACCAGAAAATCCCGATACAGGCTGGTGACAAGGATCATGTAGCGCTCGAGCCACATCCCGATCACCACCGCGACCGAGATCAGCAGCAGTGCCCATCCGCTCCGCCTGGCGGCTTTCCACCACAGCGCCTGCAGGGGAAGAAAATTGAAGATGACGGCGCCCCACCAGGTCCAGGCATAGGCGCCCGCGACCCGGTCGATCAGCGTTTGCATTTCATGAGGCTCGCCGGAGTAGAAGGCGTCGAAAACCTCGAACACATAGCCGTAGGCGGTCATCAGCCCGGTGGCGAGCAATACCTTGCCGAGCAAATCGAGATGATCGTCGGTCACGAGGTTCTCGATCGCAAACAGCGAACGCAATGCGACCGCGATGATCGACACCACGGCAAAACCGGAGAAGGCCGCGCCGAGCACAAAATACGGCGGGAAGATCGTGGAATGCCAGCCGGGTATTTGTCCCGCGGCGAACAACAGCGACACTTCGCTGTGAACCGATACCACCAGGGGGACCGCGAGCCCCGCAGTCAGCCGGTAGGTTTGCGACCAGCGCTGCCAGTGCGCGGCCGACCCGCGCCAGCCCAGCGCGGTGACGCCGAAGAAAACCTGCCACCGCCGAGTCCTGGCGCGGTCGCGCGCGGCCGCAAGATCGGGGATCAGACCGGTGTACCAGAACGCGAATGACACGATCAGATAGGTCAGCACCGCCCAGATGTCCCATTCCAGCGGGCTGCGAAATTGCGGCCACACGCCCATCGTCGCCGGATAGGGGAACATCCAGTAGAGATACCAGGGCCGCCCGAGATGCAGGACCGGATAAATGCCGGCGCAGATCACCGCGAACAGCGTCATTGTCTCGGCGAAGCGATTGAGCGAATTGCGCCACTCGCTTTGGGTCAACAGCAACATCGCCGATATCAGCGTGCCGGCATGGCCGATCCCCAGCCACCAGACGTAATTGTGAATTGCGAACGCCCAGTTGACCGGGATGTTGATGCCCCAGATGCCGACGCCGCGCGTAAACAGCACGATGACGGAAACCACGAACAGCAGCAGCAACGCGCAGGCAAACGCCATCGCCGCCAGCCAGCGGCGGCGCGCCGGAAAGTGCAGCGGAATGCCGGTCAGCTGCTCGGTGACGCCGCCGATGCTCTGGTCGACGGGCAGGATATCGGCGGATCGGTCGGTCATCCCGAATGATCCTTTGCGTCATTCCAGCGCGCCAGATAGGTGGTGCGCGGCCGCGTCCCCTGCTCTTCGAGCAGGGCATAATGCCGGCCGCTGCGGCGCAGTTTTGAGACTTCCGAGTTCGGGTCGTTGATGTCTCCGAACACGATCGCCGTGGTCGGGCACGCTGCCTGGCAGGCGGTCACCACCTCGCCGTCGCGCAACGGGCGGTTTTCCTTGTCGGCTGCGACATGGGCCGCTTCGATGCGCTGGGTACAGTAGGTGCATTTCTCCATCACGCCGCGCGAGCGCAACGTCACATCCGGGTTGTGCACGGCCTGCTCTGGCGATTCCGGCGCGCTGCGCCAGTCGTAAAAATTGAAACGCCGTACCTTGTACGGACAGTAGCTGGAGCAGGTTCGCGTCCCGATGCAGCGGTTGTAGACCATCTGATTGACGCCCTCCGAACTGTGCGAGGTGGCGCCGACCGGGCAGCCCATTTCGCAAGGGGCGTCCTCGCAATGCATGCAGGGCACCGGCTGGAAATAACTCCGCGGAGTTTCGACCTCGCCGGTGTAATAGCGGTCGATCCGCAGCCAGTGCATCTCGCGCCCCACCGCGACCTGGTCCTTGCCGACCACGGGAACGTTGTTTTCCGCAGTGCAGGCGACCACGCAAGCGTTGCAGCCGATGCAGGAATCCAGGTCGATCACCATACCCCAGGCGTTCTTGGCCGATGCATGGGCAGGATAAATGCTTGGCTGCTCCCGGCGCTTCGGCAGGTCCGGCCGATCCGGTGTGACCTCGCGGACGAAGTCGAAACCTTCCATGCGATGGTGCAACTGGGTCACCGCCAGCACTTCGGTGGCGCCGGTCTTGCGGAGTTTCCCCCGGGCAAGCCATGGCTGGTCGGCCGGCCTGATATCGTAGGCGTCATAGCCCAGTCGACTGCCAACCCGCCCGGCCTTCTGCCGTCCGTAACCGAGATACAGCGCCACGGTATTGCCGGCCTGCCCCGGCATAACCCATGCGGGTCCCACGACCTGCCGCTTTGCGATGGTGACCTCGACATGGTCGCCATTGGTTACGCCGAGGCGCTTCGCCAGCGCCGGGCTGACTGCTACGATGTTGCCCCATGTCAGGGTCGTCAGCGGCTTGGGCAACTCCTGCAACCAGCCGACATTGGCGAAGCTGCCATCGCGGATGGTGGGGTCGGGTCGAAACACGATGTCAAGATCCTCGCCATCGACCTGGACGGCGGGGGGATTTGCGGCAACGGCATGCGCGTCGACGGCGGCAGCGGCAGTGCCTTCGACAAAGCCGTCGTGCAACGCCTGCCGCCAGCGCGTTTCGAAATTCCCACCGAAAGCGGCTTGCCAGGTGTCTTTCACCGGCGCATCGGCCGCAGCGTCGATTTGCCCGAGCAGCATCGCCATGATCTGATGCACATTGCGGACGTCGTAGAACGGCGTGATTACCGGCTGGATAATGGTCGCGGTGCCGTCGACCGCCCGCGCGTCGCTCCAGCTTTCCAGCGCATGCGCGAGCGGCAGCTGCCATTCGCACAACTCCCCGGTCTCGTCGCGCTGCAGGCCGAGATGCATCGATGCGCCGACTTTTTTCAAGGCTTCGGCAAAGCCGACCGAGCCCGGCGCAGTGTAGGCAGCGTTGCTATCGATGATGATCAACGCGTTGACTTTCTCCGCACGCATATCGGACACCAGTTCGGCCAAACTCCCCGCGTTGCCGACATCCGCGACCGGGGCCGTGAACTTCAGCGCGGTGGTTTTCAGCGCTTCGTTGCAGCGCGCCACCCAGACCGCGGTCGCAGCGTCGCCGAACGGGCTGCTTGCGATCAAGGCGCGGCCGGCCGCCTCGCGACAGAGCGCCGCGGTGCTTTCGATCCAGTCCTGTTCGGTTGAGGTGAGTTCACTCGCCGAGGCGCCGTTGACGCCAAACGCGTTGGCCATTGCTTCGGCCAATTTCGCCATCCGCGAGGCGTCGGCGGCGAGCCGCGATCCCGCCATCGCGCCTGTAATCGACGGAACGCTTTCCGCCATGTACAGGCGGATGCCAGGTCTCGAGCCGGGCCGCCGCCGCGCTGTGGACCATCCGCGCGCATCGCGAAGCTGAGCCGGACCGGGGCCCAGGAAGTCATCATCGAAACTGACGACGATATCGCACTGCTCCAATGCATAGTGCCGATCCAGCGCCTGGCCGTATGCCGACATCGCGTTTTCACGCACGGCAGTTTCGACCGGGTCATGCAGGTGCAGCCGCGCTTGTGGAAATTGCGTGAGCAGCGCCTCGATTTGCCGGAGCAAGGTCGGCGATGTGGTCGGACCGATCAGCAGCCGCAGCCCTTCTCCCTTGCTGCGCGCCCATTCGCCGCGCAACGTCATGATTGCACTGCCGGCATCGACCCATCTCACCGGTTCGTTACGGCGGGTCGGACCCTGCGCGCGGTCGGGATCGTAAAGCTGCAGCACCGCGGCCTGCATGAAGATATCGCTGCGCCCTTGCGCGACCGGATGGCCGGGATTGCCATCCAGTTTGGTGGGGCGGCCTGACCAGGTCGTGGCGACCACCGGCTGCGCATAGCCGTCCAGCGTCACCGCGGTCGCGTAATAACGCGGCACACCCGGCGAAGCATCTTCAGGCTGATCGACATATGGAAGCGCGGCCACAAACGGGCTCTTCTCGCAACCCGTCAGCCCCGCCAGCGCGAACGAAGCACCCATCAGCTTGAGGAATTCACGACGCGCGGTCGGCGCAAAGGTGGCAATGGAAGGATATTCGGCGTCGATCCAGGCTTGAAATGCAGGATCGCCCGACAATTCGTCGATGCTAGACCAGAAGCGCGGCCCCGTCGAACCCGGCGCTGGCGATTGCGAATGCTGCGATCTGCGTTTCATCGATGACACACGTAGCAATGGGTCAGCTCGCCGGCACGGATGCCTGCATGCGCGGCGATGGCCTCGCCGGCCGCGCGTTTGTCGGCGGGGGGTGTCCAGTTCATGTCGGTGATACGGTCCTGCGGACGCAGGTTCGGCGCTGGATCGCGATGGCAGTCGACACAAAAATCCATCGTAAAGGCCTTGGCGCGATAGGTCAGCGCCATGCCGTCGATCCGGCCGTGGCAGGTCTCGCAGCCGACTCCCTTGGCGATGTGAATGTCATGGCGAAAGTAGACGTAGTCGGGAAGCTTTGCGACCCGCGTCCACGTGATCGGCTTGTTGTCCGCAAGGCTTTGCCGCACCGGCTCCAGCATCGCCGCGTTGGTCCAGATCTGCGAGTGGCAAGTCATGCAGGTGAACGTCGGCGGCAGCCCTGCACGTGGGCCGGTTTCGACCCCGGAATGACAATAGCGGCAATCGATCCCGAGCTCGCCGGCGTGATGTTTGTGGCTGAACGGCACCGGCTGCGCCGGGCGAAAATCGGTCGAGGTGACATAGGCCGAACGGGCGAAGCCGACCGCGCCGACGACGCCGCCGGCCACCAGCGAAAGGCTCGCTGCCATCAATAGCCGCAGCCATGTGTCGGCGGCCGGAGAAAAGATCTGGGTCATCGGCTGACCGGCGTGCGGAAGGGCCACTGCGGTCAATCCGCCATGTCCGGAATTGTTCCTTCGGTGGAACCCGTCCCGGTCTATCGAATTAACGATGAGCGCTCCGGGGCCCCAAGAATGACCGACCAGGCAGGCAGCGATTATGAGCGGTCCGATGTAAATGCGGGCGGCATTGGGCTGATTGCTTGCGGACTTGCAGCATGCGTCGTTGCCGTGCCGCTGTTGATGCCGCTGGTGTTTCCGCAATCGATGCAGCGCGGACCCCCGGCCGACCCGCCGCCGCTCCGCGGCGACGCGCCGCGCCTTCAGGTCGCCCCTACGAAAGAGCTGCAGCATTTTAGGAGCGCAGAGCAGCAACGATTAGATGGCTACGGCTGGATCGATCGCGACCGTAACATCGTGCGAATCCCGGTCACGCGAGCGATCGAACGCCTGGTCGATACGGGTATTGCCGGCTGGCCATCGCCATGACGGCCAATCGATCTTCAGAAAACAGCACAGGCTGATCGATGTGGCGTGAGTGGATACCGTTCTGGCGGCCCGGCCTGTCGCCCCATGGCGGAGACGTCGACCTGCTGTTTGCCGGACTGCTGATCACCACTTCGCTGGTGCTTGGGCTGCTGTTTTTTCTTCTCGTATTGTTCTGCGTCCGATATCGCGCGGGAAATCCGGTCGATCGGGGAAATCGCGAATCCAAAAGCTGGCATTGGGAGGTCGCCTGGACTGCGGCGTCGATGCTTTGTTTTCTCGGACTTTTCCTGTGGGGTGCCAGCGTGTTTCTCGAGATCTACAAAACACCGCAAGGCGAATTGTCGGTATTCGTAGTTGCAAAGCAATGGATGTGGAAGGTGCAGCACCCCGGCGGACAGGCCGAAATCAATTCGCTGCACATTCCGGTCAACCGACCGATCCGGCTGGTGATGGCGTCGCAGGATGTCATTCACAGCTTTTTCATTCCCGCGCTGCGCCTGAAACACGACGTCGTTCCGGGGCGCTACCAGGACCTGCAGATCGAGGCGCGCAAGCCCGGCCACTACCATCTGTTCTGCGCCGAATATTGCGGCACCGACCACTCCGGCATGATCGGGGAGGTCGTGGTGATGGAGCAGGCCGACTTTGCGACATGGCTGGGGCAGCAAGGTCCCGCCAGTACGCTGGCTCAGGAGGGCGGCGCCCTGTTCCGCGAGTTCGGCTGCAGCGGCTGTCACGGCATCGGCAGCAAGATCCGCGCGCCGCCGCTTGAGGGACTTTACGGCAAGCCGGTGCCGCTTTCGGACGGAAGCACGGTGGTCGCCGACGATAAATACATCCGCGATTCGATCCTGCTTCCGCGCAGTCAGATCGCCGCCGGCTATGAGCCGCTGATGCCGTCCTTTCAGGGCAAGCTCAGCGAGGATCAGCTGCTGCGCCTCGTGCTCTACATCAAGTCGCTGCCGGGATCCTCGCCATGACGGAGCCAAACTACCTCACCTCCGACTATACGCTACGCTCGTGGTTCTTCACCACCGACCACAAGCGCATCGCCATCCTGTATTTCGCCAGCCTGATCGTGTTCTTCTTCATCGGCGGCGCGGCAGCGACCGCGATCCGGATCGAACTGGTCACGCCGCAGGCCGATCTGGTCAGTTCCGACGCCTATAATCGCCTGTTCACGATCCACGGCATCATCATGGTGTGGTTCTTCCTGATCCCGTCGATTCCCAATACGCTCGGCAACTTCATCACCCCGCTGATGATCGGCGCGCGCGACCTGGCGTTTCCGCGGCTCAATCTTGCAAGCTGGTACCTGTTCATGCTGGGCGGGATCATAACGCTGCTGGCGGTTATGGCCGGCGGTGTCGATACCGGCTGGACGCTGTATACGCCGTTCTCGACGCTGTATTCGAACAGCTATGTCCTCATTGCGGTCATCGGCATCTTTGTCGCCGGTTTCTCCTCGATCCTCACCGGGCTGAACTTCATCGTCACCATTCACAAGCTCCGTGCGCCGGGGCTGACCTGGTATCGGCTGCCCTTGTTCATCTGGTCGCTATACGCAACGTCGATCATCCTGGTGTTGGCCACGCCGGTTCTGGCGATCACGCTCATACTGGTGGCCGCCGAACGCTTCTTCGGCGTCGGCATTTTCGATCCGCGGATCGGCGGCGACCCCCTGCTGTTCCAGCATCTATTCTGGTTCTACTCCCATCCCGCCGTCTACATCATGATCCTGCCCGGGATGGGCGTGGTGAACGAATTGATCTCGTGCTTTTCGCGCAAACCGGTGTTCGGCTACAAATTTGTGGCTTGGGCGAGCCTCGCCATCGCCGCGGTCGGCTTTCTGGTGTGGGGCCATCACATGTTCGTCAGCGGGCAGTCGCTGCTGGCAAGCCTGGTTTTTTCGTTCATGAGCTTCATGGTGGCGGTGCCGTCGGCGATCAAGGTGTTCAACTGGACGGCCACGCTGCACAAGGGGTCGCTGCGGTTCGATGCGCCGATGCTGTACGCGCTCGGCTTTGTCGGGCTGTTCACCATCGGCGGCCTGACCGGACTGTTTCTGGCCTGCCTCGCCTATGACGTGCACGTCACCGACACCTATTTTGTGGTGGCGCATTTCCACTACATCATGGTCGGCGGCATGCTGGCCGCCTATTTCGGCGGCCTGCATTACTGGTGGCCCAAGATAACCGGCCGGCTGTATTCCGAACTGTGGGCGCGGGCCGCCGCCATCATGCTATTCTTCGGGTTCAATCTGACCTTCTTCCCGCAATTCGTGCTCGGCGCCGAAGGCATGCCCCGGCGCTACCACGTCTATCCGCCGGAATTTCAGGCCTGGAACGTGCTGTCCTCCGGCGGCGCGGTGATCCTCGCCGCGGCATATCTGATGCCGCTGTTCTATCTCGGCTACTCGCTGTTTTTCGGCGCGCGCGCGCCGGCCAATCCCTGGGATGCGCCGGGGCTGGAATGGCAGACTTCCTCGCCGCCGCCCGAGTTCAATTTTTCGGTCCAGCCGGTCGTGACCCGCGGTCCTTATCAATACTCGGAAGCATTCGAGGCGGAGCCGCAAAATGCCTGAGCACTCGTTCGCGCCGCAATTCGCATCCTCGCGCCATCGCGACGAGACGGCCGAGCTCGGGATGTGGGTCTTTATCGCAACCGAACTGCTGCTGTTTGGCGGATTGCTGCTGGCCTGGTTGGTTTATCGGCATGCGTATCCCGATGCATTGGCTGCCGGCAGCCGCCGCACCGAAATCGCGATCGGGACCGCGAACACGGCAATTCTGCTGACCTCGAGCTTACTTGTAGCTTGCGCGGTCGACGCGCTTCGCACCAATGCTCGCCGGCTGTGCGTCGTGTTTCTCGTCGCTGCAATGATTCTCGGGCTGACGTTCCTCGGATTGAAGGGCGTCGAATATGCAAAGGAATATCGCGAGCAGCTGGTTCCCGGCATCCGCTTCGCACTTGACGGCCCGCTCGCCAATGGCGTGGAGCTGTTTTTCATTTTCTATTTCGTCTCCACCGCGATCCATGCGCTGCATATGGCGGCGGGAATAGCCGTGCTCGCGATACTTGCGCTGTTGCTTCGCAACTCGTCGAACACCAGGAAGCGCGCCGCATTGCATTCCGCCGCGCTGTATTGGCATTTCGTCGACGTGGTCTGGATCTTTCTGTTCGCGCTGATCTATCTGCCGGGAAGATCGTCATGACCGGATGGCGTCCCCCCTTGCCGCTGCTTGCATCATGGCTTGGATTGCTGGCGCTGCTCGCCCTGACGGTGACGCTGGCTTACATCCCGCTCGGAAAATTCAATTTTTTCATCTCGCTCGGCATTGCCGCACTGAAGGCGGGAATCGTCGCAGCGATATTCATGGAGCTGTGGCACCGGCGTGCGCGAACCTTGCTGTTCGCGGCGGCAGGATTGTTCTGGCTGGCAATCCTGCTCTGGCTCGGTCTGATGGATTTTCTCACCCGGACCTGAGCTTCGAAGCCGGTTCAGTTGGTTCTTGCCGCAAGTTGTGAGCGGGTTTTCTTGACATCCGCCTCGCTTACGGCAGGCGCGTGTTTGCCCCATTGGTCCCGGACATAGGTCGCAAGCGCTGCAATCTGCCGGTCGTCGAGCTGCCAGCCGAACGCGGGCATGGACGGCCCCGTCGGTTCGCGCTCGGTGGCGACGCTTTGCGCGCCTTGCAGGATCACGCGCAACACCGTGGCGGGATCGGTTGCGGAGACGGTTGCTGCTTCCGACAGGTCGGGAAACAGGTGCGAGGAGCCCTTGCCGTCCATTTGATGGCATGCCGAGCACAGATCCTGATAGATCGCCTGCCCGCTGCTCAACGCCTCCTTGTCGGCGGATCCATGCGGACTCGCCTCGGGCCCGGATATTTCCTTGAGATAGACCGCGATCGCCTTGAGGTCGGCATCCGTCATTTTCGAGGTCGAGAGCTCGACCACTTCACCCATCAGTCCGGCAGCGGCGGCATTTTGATTGTGACCTGTCTTGAGATACTCGGCGACATCATCGGCCGACCAGTTGCGTAGCGCGCCCTGGCCGCTGATGTCCGGCGCGACCCAGCCTTGCAACTTGTAACCATGCAATGGTTGGGACAGTTTGTCGCCGCCCAGCAGCGTTTTCGGCGTGTGGCAGGCGCCGCAATGCGCCGGACCTTGAACCAGGAAAGCGCCCCGATTCCATTCGTCGGATTTTGCCCCATGGTGCCGGTATTCCCCCGGCCTGAAATACAGTTCATCCCACACGATCATGGCCAGGCGCAGGTTGAGCGGGAACGGCAGCCGGTTGACGCGGACCGCATTGTGAACCGGTTCCGTCGTATTCAGGTAGGCGCGGATCGCCATCACGTCGTCGCGGGTCATCTTGGTATAGTAAGGAAACGGCATCGCCGGATAGAGCCGCGCACCATCGCGGCGGCGGCCGCCCCTGACTGCCGCGTCGAACTCGTCATCGCTCCAGTTGCCGATACCGGTTTCGCGGTCGGGCGTGATATTCGGCGATACCAGGACGCCGAACGGCGTTTCGATCGGCCGGCCGCCGCTGAAGCGGTGAGCGCTGCCGGGAAGGGTGTGACAGCTTCCGCAATCCGCGGCGTCGGTAAGGTAGCGGCCGCGCTCGACCAGAGCAAAATCCTGCGGGCCGCCGCCGCGAGCGGGAGCGATCGCGAAGCCGAGTGCGATCGAGGCGATTGCAAATGTCGCTGTGCTACGCATCGATCAGGTGTCCGGGATTTTTCAGGTATTTTGAGCGGATCGCATCCGCCGCCCAATAAGTCAGCGCTGCGACCGTGCCGGTCGGGTTGTAACCGGCGTTCTGGGGAAAGGCGCTGGCGCCCATCACGAACAGGTTCGGCACGTCCCAGCTCTGCAGATAGCGGTTGAGCGCGCTGGTGGCGGGATCGGTCCCCATGATCGCGCCGCCGCACAGATGCGTGGTCTGGTATTTTGTGACGTCATAGGGCGCCTGGCGATATTCCTTGACCACCTGTTTGGCGCCCATCGCCTGGAAGATTTCGGCGAATTTGTCGGTCAGAAAGCGATTCTGTTTGATCTCATTGTCGTGGAAGTCGATGGTGATGCGGGCGAGCGGACGGCCGAGGCGATCCTTGTAACTCGGATCGAGGTCGACATAAACGTCGCGATAGCTGTACATGCTGCCGTGCACGCCGGTGCCGGGCTTCAATGCGCTCTGGTAATTCTCCTTGACCGCCTTCTTCCACTGCGCGCCCCAGCGTGGAGTGCCCGGCGGCACCGGCGTGGTTTCGATCGGCCGACCGTTGGTTTGCACCTGTCCCATATAGCCGCCGCCGACAAAACCGTGCGGGCCGTGGTCGAAATTGTCGCCGTTGAACTCATCGATGCACATCCCGATGGCGCCCGATGCGATGAATGGATTGAAGACGAATTTTGCCGGATCGAAGAAGCTGTTGACGCTGGATATGGTCTGGTGCGTGAAATTGCGGCCGATCACGCCGGAATTGGCCAGCGGATCGTAGGGCTTGCCGATCTGCGACAGCAAGAGAAGCTGCACGTTGAAAATCGTGTACGCCGACAGGATTACCAGATCGGCCGGCTGCTCCCATTCATTGCCTTCGGTATCGACAAAGGTCACGCCGGTGGCGCGCTTGCCCGAACCATCGACATTGATGCGCGTCACCTCGCTGTTGTCGCGCGCCGTGAAATTTTTCTGACGCAACAGCACCGGAAGGATTGTGGTCTGCGGCGTCGCCTTGGAATAGTTGCCGCATCCGAACCATTCGCAGAAGCCGCAATAGGTGCAGGGGCCGAGCCTGACGCCGAGCGGATTCTGGTACGCCCGCGACATATTGCCCGAAGGCTGCGGAAATGGATTGTAACCGAGTTCGCGCGCGGCCTTGCCGAACAGCGTATGACTGAACGGCTGATCCTGTGGCGGGTTGGGATAGGGACGCGACCGCGGCCCTTCGAACGGGTTGCCACCGGCGATGATCTGTCCCTTGATATTGCCGGCCTGGCCCGAGGTGCCGCACAGATATTCGAAGCGATCATAATGCGGCTCGAGCTCGTCATAAGTGACGCCCCAGTCCTGGATGGTTGTATCCTGCGGCAAAAAGCTTGCGCCATAGCGCTCGGTCAGGTGCGTTCGCAACACGAAATCGGACGGCAAAAATCGCCAGGTTTCCGCGTTCCAGTGAACCCCGCCGCCGCCTACGCCGTTGGGCGGCATGAATGCGCCCCAGCTGCGAATCGGAAGCGCGCTCTGGTCCATCTTGTTGCGGAAGGTGAAGGTGGTTTGCTGCGGCTGCAGGAACAACTCATGACGGATCCGAAATCGCAACTCGTCCGGCGCAATGTTGGGCGGGTAGTCGGTGCTGGTATTTCGCCATGGCCCCCGCTCGATCGCGATGACGTCAAGCCCGGCCTGCGCGAGTTCGTACGCCATGATCGATCCGGACCATCCCAGGCCTACGATCACAACATCCTTTGCCGGCAATTTGCGGACCATGTTGGCTCTCACGATTTCGGTGGATTCCACGCCGCTCTGCCGGCGATGCCGACGGGCGGATACGGGTAACGCTCGTTGTGGCGCAGCACCCAGTCGCGATAGTCGTAGCGAATCCCCGGAAAGCCGATCATCCTCCAGCCTGCGAGATCCCGGTTTCCGCCGTGGATCGGATCGGAGAAAAAGCCCTCCGGCACGTCCTTTAACAAGGCGTCGAACAAGCCTTGCGCCTCTACACCCTCGAATTTGATTTTGCCGGCCTCGATGTCTTTCAGGACTTGGTCCTGCTGTTCGGCCGCGAGTTGCGCGAAGGTTTTGCCGTTATTGGTGTCCCTGCAATGCTTGTCGAGCGCAGCCAGCCCCTTGCGGTACAGCTGCGCCGGTGTCATCGCGGACTGCGGCCCCTGCTGCTTGCTGCCCTTGACGTGGGGCCCGAGGTTGTAGAGCCCTGCCCCCGACCCGTAAGGCCCCCTCAGCTGCCTATCGATAAAAACCGCGCAACCGGCGTCCTTGCCTCCAGGCGTCTCCGGGTCCGGCGGAATGATGCGATCCACCAGCGCTTCAACAGCTTTCGCTTCGTCAGCGGTGAAGAATTGCCATGGCCCCGGCCGCTCCAAATCAGGCGGCGATGAGGGATGGGGGGCCCAGGGAACGAAGTCGTGAATGACGGAGGCGCGTGTCAGCGATGTCGTCCCCGCGAACCAGAGCGCGGCGGAAACGAGGAATTTGCGACGGTGCATCATGTCGTCGTCCGATGCGCGGCAATGCACGGGAGGGCGGTTGGTTCCTTGGCAAAAGGTCGGAGGAACCACGATATTGTGTAGCTGTTTCTCCCGAGGGCTTATTCAGGAGAGTAGCCATGAAGGAAATCGCCCTAGCCGCCCTCGTCGCCGCCTCAATTTTTGCCGTGTCTCCGGCATCGAGCCAGACCGCGGCGCAGCAGGCAAAGGAATCCACCGGCGAAGCCAATTCGCAAAAGCAACTCGGTGGATTGAAACGGGATACCCGGATCGACCGGAAGATTGCCCGGCACAAGCATAGCCGCATGCATCATCATCAGCACGGCTAAGCGGGACTACCTGAACCAGCCGATTGGTCCGATGTCGTTTTCTTGGCTTCAAACCGCAATGGCATCCATCAGCCGCGCCTTATCGGATTCGCTGGCAGCGTCGCCGGCGAAAATGACGGCACCGCGCTCGATGGCGTAGAATCGATCGGCGACGGCGAGCGCTCCATGCACGTTCTGTTCGACCAGCAGAACCATGGCGCCCGCCTGCTTCAAGGCCGATCGCGACGAGGTGGTGCTGCGTTATCGAGCCGACCACCGATTTTAGTACGGTGAGAATGACGCCGCCGTAGAGAGCGCCCGCGAGCGTGCCGACGCCCCCGATGACCACCGTGATCACGGCATTGCCCGAGGTCGAGAAAAACAAAAGCTCCGGCGACACGAAGCCGCGCAACATCGGATACAGCGCTCCGGATAAAGCCGCCACCACGGCGGCGATGACATAGGCGGCGAGCCGCGCGCTGCGCGTCGAACAAAGCGGAGGCCCCTTCGATTACCAACAGCCCGGCATACCTAGCAACCTTGCCATGATCCTTGAAATCATGCCCAACGACAGGTAGTTGCTGAGGCCGGGCGAAGACCTGCTTCTGCGACGCATTTTCCAACCTCAGAAAGCTCGCGAGGTTGAGCAGGGAAATGGCCGCGATTGCCGGCCATGGAAAACCCGGCACGATGCTGTTGAGAAAACTCGAGAAGCTACAGGGAAGATGCGTCAATGGGTGGCCTGAAAGTTCTTATCGTCGGTGGCGGTATCGGTGGTATCACCGCTATGTTGGCGCTGCGGCAACGCGGCATCGACGTGCAACTGTTTGAACAGACCGCTGCGTTCGGACAGGTAGGCGCTGGCCTTCAGGTCTCTTCAAATGCTGCGCGTATTCTGATCAAGCTCGGGCTCGGCGAGGCGCTCAAGCGTGTGGCTACCTATCCGGAAGGCCGCGATTATCGCGGCTGGGACACCGGCGAACGGCTGTATTACACGCCGCTCGGGCAGAAAGCAGAGGCGCATTTTGGCTCACCGTACTACGCCGCCCACCGGGCAGAATTGCTCGAGGTGCTGTTGAGCGGTCTCGGCGAACAAGGGTTTCGGCTTGGCTCGCGCGTGGAGCGCATCGATCAGGATCAAAGCGGGGTCTCGCTAAAACTCGCCGACGGGTCGATTGCGCAAGGCGACATTCTGATCGGCGCCGACGGTATTCACTCGACCGTGCGTGGGCAGTTGTTCGGCACCGAACTGCCTCGCTACACGGGCAACGTTGCGTGGCGGGGCTTGGTGCCTGCCGAACGCATAGCGCACCTCGATCTTGGTAGTGTCGTTGGCGTCTGGATGGGTCCGAACCGCAGTATCGTCCAGTATTACGTCTCCGCCGGCAAGACCTTCAACTGGATCGGCATCAGCCGTTCATCGCAACCCGCCCAGGAATCCTGGCTGGCCGAAGGCAGAACTGAGGATGCGCTGGCCGAATATGAGGGCTGGCATTCGACCATTCGTAAGATCATCGCGGCGACGCCCAAAGTCCTGCGCCAGGCTCTGTACGACCGCGAACCATTGCCGGATTGGCAGGTCGGTCGTGTCGTCCTCCTGGGCGACGCCGCTCATCCGATGATGCCGTTTTACGCCCAGGGCGGCGCCCAAAGCATCGAAGACGCCTACGTGTTGGCTGGCTGCATCGCGGAAGGCCAGGACCGGATCCTCGATGCGCTCGCGCGCTTCGTCAGGATGCGGTTGCCACGAACCGCCTGGATGCAAGGTCTCGCCCGGCGGGAGGAAGAGCTTTATCAGATGAACGACGTTACGGCGATCAGGGCGCGCAACGATCGGATGCGTACCAACCGGATCCCTGAGACGGCGACGTTTCCGCCGGAACAGCAGCAGCTTTACGGTTACGACGCCGAGATCGAATTGCGCAAAAGTGTCTGACCGAACTGCAAACGGATATCCGCCCAATCACGCGACCACCCGGTTTATATTTAGGTAGGAACATGAAATTCAGCACATCGTTGGCCATGGTGTTATGGGCTGCGACCGCTTTGGTCTCCGATAGCGCGAGCGCGCAAGGCTTTCCTGCTCGCGCGATTACGGTGATCATGCCGTTCGCCGGCGGTAGCGCCAGCGACGTGGTCAGTCGGGTCCTTTTCAACAAGATGGCGGCCATACTCGGGCGCCCGATCGTGGTGGAAAACAAGCCGGGCGCCGGCGGAAATCTCGGCACCGCGCTGGCGGCCAGGGCTGCTCCCGATGGGTATACCCTGGTCGGGGCGGCCTCCGGTCCGATGGCCGCTAATCTGACCCTCTACAAGGAGTTGGGCTTCGATCCGCAAAAGGACCTTGTCCTGATCTCGCCGTTCGCCAGCTTTACCGTCGTGGTTACGGCGAGCAGCAAGCTTGGCGTCACCACGGTGAAGGATCTGATCGAGCGCGCCAAGAAAGAGCCCGGGGCGTTGAATTACGGATCGGTTGGTATCGGCTCGTCCCAGCATCTAGCCGGGGAATATTTTGCCCAGATCGCCGACGTGAAACTTACCCACGTCCCCTATCGCAACATCGCGCAATTCGGACCGGATTTGATCACCGGCACGGTGCAACTCGGCTTTGCCTGGTATCCGAACGTCTCCGGGCCGGTGACAGCCAATGGAGCTATCCCGCTCGCCGTCGCGGGAGATGCTCGGCTCGCTGTGCTGCCCGATACGCCGACGACAGCGCAAGCGGGCTTGCCGCAATACAAGTTCGATGGCTGGTTCGGGCTCGGCGCACCCGCCGGCGTGCCGAGGGACATCCTCGAACGGCTGAACGCTGCGTTGAACGAAGCGCTGAAAGATCCCTCGGTACGGGTCAGATTTGAAGAAATCGGCGCCGCGCCGATCGGGCTCGAGCTCGACCAGGCCGGGCATTCCTGTCGGAGGAGGTGGTGAAATACCGGGACATCATCACCAAAGCCGGGATCGCCAGGATCGAATAGCCCGTTCGATCGCTCAGGCATGCGATATCCGGGCTGCGGACGACGCCACCGCCGGCCTCGGGCCGGCCATTCGACCAGCGAGGTCGATTGCATCGCCTTCGAGGTCAGGCCTGTGGCCGATCACCCGGCTGCCTTCAGCAACCTTCAGGTCGACCCACGCTGGATCTGCTTTGCCAGTTGCTGGATTTCATCTTTCCGCATGGCCATTTGTTACTTCTTTCCCTGGGCAACCCAGTTCTTGTATTCGGCCAGCGTCTCGGCGCTCGGCGGGAAGGTGCCGGCCAGCGGCGCCCCGCCGAGCACGCGCCTGGCGAGCCAGGCTTCCATCTCTTCCTGCTCAAGGGCTTCTGCCGCGATTTCGTCGGCAATGTTGCGCGGAATGACCACCACGCCGTCGGCATCGCCGAACACGATGTCGCCCGGGTAGACCGCAACGCCGCCGCAGGTGATGGGGCGGCCATGCTCCAGCGCATGATGCGCGACCCGGTTGACCGGCGGGCTCGGGGCTGCGCCGAAAACCGGAATATCCATTTTCGCGATCACGCTCCAGTCGCGGATGCCGCCGTCGGCGACCACGCCGGCGCCGCCGCGCACCATCAGGCGGGTGACCAGAATATCGCCGCAGCACGCCGCCTGGGTCTCCTCGCGGCAATCCATCACCAGCACGTGTCCCGCCGGCGTGACTTCGAAGGCCTCGCGCTGGACTTCGTTGGCATCCGGCTTCATGCCGAAACTGTCGAGGTCTTCCCGCGCGGCGATGTAGCGTAAGGTATAGGCCGGGCCGACCATCGGAGTTTCCATGGCGCCCAGCGGCCTGACATTGCGCAGCAACACGTTGCGGAAGCCACGGCGGAACAGGCGGCCGGAGATGGTGGCTGCACTGGTGGCCTTGAAGTTCGCCAGGGTTTTGGGATTGAGATCGCTCATTTGCTTCCTCGATGCAGATGCCCGGATGCGGGCGCGGTTTGTCGCGATCTCGGATCGTCACAATGCGTGGAGAGCGGTTGGCATGTGTTTCTACGGCACAGCTTTTTTACAAAGAGCGGCTGCTTTAGGGGCTTACCGCGGTAAGGCGCAGTGCACGTCCTTGTGGCTCCATTGTTTGGCGTTCCTCGACCGGCGCTATTGATGGCGCTCGATTGATCTTGTGCCTCAGTGTTGCGGTGGCAGGGTCGAAAACGCAATTGCTATCTCGGTTCAATTCCACATATACGCTGCTCGCGTCACCCCGCCGCGGACGTCACGAGACGCCCCAGACCAGCTGCGTTCGTCTTTAGAACCGGCAAAAAGCTTTTAACCATCTGCGCCAGCGAAACTCGCGCCGACGAGGCGCTTGCGCTCATCGCCGCCACGACCGCACCGTGCGAGTCCATCACCGGCACCGCGATCGACCGCAATCCGATCTCCAGCTCTTGATCGGTGGTGGCATAGCCGAGCTTCCTGACGCTGAGTACCGCCTCCCGCAACGCGGCCTTCTTGACCAAAGCATACTTGGTGCGAGCTTCCGGCTTTGCGCGGTCGAGATATGCTGCAAGGCGTTTTTCATCCCACGCCGAGAGCAATACCCTTCCGGTTGCCGAACAATAAAGATCGATGCGGGTCCCCAGCGAAATACCCGTCGTTACCAGCCGCTCGGCCTCGAACCGGGCGACGAAAAGCGCAACCTCGCGCTCGAGGACGGCAAGCGAGACCGATTCATGAAGCTCGTCGCGCGCGGCTTTAAGGAACGGCTGTGCAAGCTGCGGGAGTGAGCGCGGACCGGAATAGGCGGCGCTGAGAGCCAACAAACGCGGCTGCGGCCGGAAATACTTTCCGTCGAACTCCAGATAGCCCAGTTCCGCCAGCGTCAGCAGGCAGCGGCGCGCCGATGCGCGCGATGTGCCCGACGATTGCGCAGCTTCCGAAACCGTCATTCGCGTCCGATGCGGCAAGAAAGCTTCGATGATCGCGAGCCCCTTGGCGAGGCCGCCCATGCCCTCCGGCAGACGCCCCGCCCCCGCACCGTCAGTCATATTGACATCCACCGTCATCAGGGCGATTTTAGTTTGAACAATTGTTCGATATTCGAACAAGACGCCCCGCGCGTCAATACCAACGTGCTTATCGATGGGAGGTCTCATGCTGGATCACGTCACCCGCACGACCGACAAGGCCGGCAGGCAAGTCTGGCCCGGCGATGGCCTGACGCGCGTGCCCTATTGGATCTTCCAGGACCGCGACATCTATGCCGCCGAGCAAAAACGCATCTTCCAGGGGCCGACCTGGAACTATCTCTGCCTGTCGATCGAAGTGAAGAACACCGGCGACTTCATCACGACCTTCGTCGGCGACGCTTCGGTCATCGTTGCCCGTGATTCCGACGGCGAGCTTTACGCCTTTGAAAATCGTTGCGCCCATCGCGGCGCGCTGATCGCATTGGAACAGCGCGGCAACACCAAGGCATTCACATGCGTCTACCACGCCTGGAGCTATGATCGGCAAGGCAACCTCAAGGAGGTGGCGTTCAAGGACGGCATCAAGGGCAAGGGAGGCATGTCCGCGTCGTTCTGCATGGAGCATCACGGCCCGCGCAAGCTGCGACTGGCCGAAGCCTTCGGCGTCGTGTTCGGCAGTTTCTCGAACGACGTTGCGCCGCTCGAGGAACATCTCGGCGAGGAAATCTATTCGCGCATCGGCCGCGTGTTGGGCGGACGCACACCGGTCATTCTCGGTCGCTATACGCAGTCTCTGCCGAATAACTGGAAGCTCTATATGGAGAACGTGAAGGATTCCTATCACGCGAGCATCCTGCACCTGTTCTTCACCACCTTCGAGCTCAACCGCCTGTCCCAGACCGGCGGCATCATCGTCGATCCCTCTGGCGGCCATCACATCAGCTTTTCCGCAATCGACACGACGCCGGCCGACGACAAGGAATACGCCCAACAGAACATCCGCTCAGACAGCGAGTTCAGGCTCGCGGACCCCTCGCTGCTGCAAAGCTTCAAGGAGTTTCCCGACAATGTGACGCTGCAAATTCTGTCGACGTTCCCATGCTTCATTCTGCAGCAGATTCAGAACGCCATCGCGGTGCGGCAGATCGTGCCACGGAGCGTGGACCGGACCGACCTGCACTGGACGTTGCTTGGATTCGCCGAGGATACTCCCGAGCAACGATTGACGCGGCTGAAGCAGGCGAACCTCGTCGGCCCGGCCGGCTACATCTCGATGGAAGACGGTTGCGTCGGAGGTTTCGTGCAGCGCGGCATCGCCGCAGCCGGTGACGAAGAGGCCGTGATCGAAATGGGCGGCACCGGCACCGACAGCAGCGAAAGCCGCGTCACCGAGGCTTCCGTGCGCGGCTTCTGGAAGGCCTATCGCACGCAAATGCGGCTTTGAGGAGCGCATGGGGTGAGCGACATCGTCGGTTTGATCAATCATGTCCAGAACGCCTATGCCCGCTGCATCGACGGCGGCGACCTTGAGGCGTGGCCCGACTTCTTCGAGGAAATCTGCACTTACAAGATTACGACCGCAGACAATTTCGTCCAGGGACTGGAAGCCGGCGTGATCTTCGCCAATTCCAAGGGAATGCTGCTCGACCGCGTGGCGTCGCTGCGCGAGGCCAATATTTACGAGCGCCATGTCTACCGGCATTTCCTCGGCCAACCATGGATCCTGTCGCAGGATGCCGACGAAGCCCGCAGCGAAACCTCGTTCCTGGTGACGCGCATCATGCGGGACGGCACGACCGACGTCTACGCTACCGGCCGCTACATCGATACCTACAGGCTGAACGGCGCTGCGCCAAAGCTCCGCGAGCGAATCGTCGTCTGCGACAGCTCGCGTTTCGACACCCTGCTGGCGCTGCCGTTATGAGCAAGAGCATCAAAACGATAGCGCTGACGATCGGCGATCCCAACGGTATTGGCCCGGAGATCGCGGTAAAGGCGGCCTTCCAGCTGCGCGGCGACACGGCTCTCCGCGTCATCCTGGTCGGGGATGAACATGTGATCCGGCATTACGGCGCGCGCTGCGCCGGCGACTCCACATTTCACGACTTCGCTTCATCTCCGCCAAAAGACGCCATTCTCATCCATCCCGTCGAAGCCCTGCCCCCGGCGCATTTCCGACCCGGAAAGATCGAAGCCGCCGCGGGACGCGCCACGGTCGGCTATGTGGAGAGCGCCATCAGTCTCGTCCGCGGTGGTGTGGCCGACGCGATCGTCGGCTGCCCGCACAATGAGACCGCCGTTAACGCTTCCGGCTTTCCGTTTTCAGGTTATCCTTCGCTGATCGCGCGCCTTACCCGCACCCCGGAAGACAAGGTGTTCATGATGCTGGTCGGCGGCGGCCTGCGCATCCTCCATGCGACGCTGCATGAGCGCATCCATCACGCGCTGGCACGCCTGACGCCGGGCCTGATCGAAGAAGCCGGACTGGCTTGCGCTGCCGCCTTGAAGCAACTCGGCGTACGTAGTCCGCGGATTGGTGTATTCGGCATCAATCCGCATGCCGGCGAAAACGGCCTGTTCGGCGATGACGATGACCGCATCACCGCGCCTGCGGTGGCGCGGCTGCGCAGCGCAGGCGTGCTCGCCGAAGGCCCGGTCGGCGCCGATATTATCCTGGGCCGCAAGGATATCGACGGCTTTGTCGCGATCTATCACGACCAGGGCCACATCCCGGTGAAGCTGCTGGCCGGGCGCAACGTTTCGGCGCTGTCGGTCGGCGCTGGCGTGCTGTTCTCGAGCGTCGGGCACGGCAGCGCCTTTGACATTGCCGGTCAGAACAAAGCGGACCCAGCCGCGGTGTTGCGCACGCTGCACCTGATCGGCAACGTTTCCGCCACCGCGCCCTGCGCTGTGCCGGCGGGCGCGACATGACATTCACGATCCGCATTGCCGAAAGCGGGATCACTTTCCCGTGCGAGCCGCGCGAATTCGTGCTCGATGCCGCCGAGCGCGCTGGTTATTCCATGCCTTACTCCTGCCGGAAAGGTGCCTGCAACACCTGCGAGACGGGAGTGGTCGCGGGCGAAGTCGAGCAGCGCGGCAGCGGCCGGCGCACCGCGCGCGATGGTCTGGCGCTGATGTGCCGCTCGCAGCCGCGTACGGACCTGACGATCCGGCCCAAACGCTTCGAGCGCATCGACATCTTTCGCCGCAAGATCATCACCGCACGGATATTCGGGCTCGCGAGGCCTGCGCCGGACGTCACCATGCTGAGCTTGCGCTTTCCCATCGGCTTGCGCGCCCCGTTCAAGGCCGGCCAGTACCTTCAGGTGGTCATGGAGGACGGCGATCGCCGCAACTTCTCGATGGCGAATGCCGCGCGCGACAATGACGGCGCCGAGCTGCATATCCGGCACGTACCGGGAGGAAAGTTCTCGGTCGCGACCTTGTCGAAACTGTCGGTCGGAGATTCCTTGCAGGTCGAGCTGCCCTATGGCGACTTCTACCTGCGCGCCTCGTACCGGCCGGTGATCCTGCTCGCAAGCGGCACCGGTTTCGCACCGATCAAATCGATCGTCGAAACATCGGTTCAAGCAGGCCATCGCCGGCCGATGCATCTCTACTGGGGCGCCCGCAAGCGCGAAGACATCTACCTCGAGGAGCTGGCGGCCAGATGGAGCCAGCGCTTGCCTTGGTTCTCGTTTACTCCGGTGCTGTCCGAACCGGGTTCGTCATGGACTGGCCGCAGCGGTCTTGTTCACGAGGCGGTCCGCGACGATCACGGGGATCTTACCCAAAGCGACGTCTACGCCTGTGGCAATCCCTTGATGGTCAACGCCGCGCACGCGGATTTTACTGGAAGCCGCGGCCTGCCCGAGGCGCAATTCTTCGCGGACGCATTCGTCGAGTCCGGACCGTCCGTTTGCCCTGATCTCCAACCGGTATCGGTTCCGCCATGAAACTGTGTCGCATCGCTTTGTCCGCCGTCACTACCCTGCTCGCCATGCTGCCTGTCACTAGCGGCCGCGCGGATGACGCGGCCAACTATCCGTCGCAGAATATCAAGATCATCGTGCCATTCCCGGCGGGCGGCACCGCCGATACGCTGCCGCGGATCGTGAGCGAACGGTTGCGCCAGAAGTGGAATCAACCAGTTATCATCGAGAACCGCTCGGGAGCCGGCGGCAATATCGGCGCGGAGACGGTCGCCAGCAGTGCGCCGGATGGTTACACATTGCTGGCGAGCCCGCCGGGTCCGATCGCGATCAACGAGAATCTCTACAAAAGGCTCTCCTTTCGGCCGGCCGATCTGATGCCGATCACCGTGCTCGGCACCGCACCCAACGTCCTCGACGTCCGGCCGGGTTTTCCGGCCAGGACAGTGCAGGAACTGATCGACTATGCGAGGGCCAATCCGGGCAAGGTCACCTTCGCCTCCCAGGGCAACGGCACCACCTCGCACCTGACTGCGATCCTGTTCGAGAAGCTGACCGGAACCAGGATGGTGCACGTTCCCTATCGCGGCACGGCCCCTGCGCTGCAGGACATCATGGGCGATAATGTCGACCTGTTCTTCGACAATCTGGGTTCGTCGATGAGCCTGCATGTCGGCGGCAAGCTGAGCATTCTCGGCGTATGCGGCAATGAGCGCGTCTCGTCGCTTCCGGATATTCCGACGGTACGCGAGACCGGCCTGCCCGACTTCACTTCGGTAACCTGGTTTGCCCTGATGGCACCCAAAGGCACACCCCACGCCATCGTCGCCAAACTCAACCTGGCGGTTACCGAAATCCTGAAGGAGCCGGATATCCAGGCGCAATTCGTCAAGCTCGGCGTCCAGCCTGCACCGATGGACATTCCGGCAACGGCGAAGTTCATCGACGAAGAACGGATCCGCTGGGGCGAAATCATCAAGTCAGCCGGCGTAACCATCGATTGAAGAGAAATCTGAATTCGCGATACGGACAGCGGCCGATCGAAGTGGTCGGCCCGATGCTGAAGGACGAGGCGGAGGCAGTGCACGCCGGAGCGGGGAAATAGTGCACAGCGCTTCGGGTGGGCACGGCGCAAGAGCGCCTTTGCCCACCCTACAGACTCAACCTCTCCCCCAAAAGAGCGGAGAGAGGTGAACAGATCAGAACTTCACCGTGATGCCGGAGTAGAGTGAGCTTTCCGTGCAGGAGCCGTTACGCACGGTGGCGCCGCCGACTACGGCAGTGCAGGCAAAGGCCGTGTTGTGGTCGACGCCGAACTTGTTCTGCCAGTAGCGATAGGCGACCCAGACGTCGACGAAGTGCGTGTACTTCGGGCCCCAGAAGGCTTTGGAGGCGTCGAAGGTCAGACGGATCGGCTCCGAGTTGAACTCGACCGCGGTGTTGAAGACGCCGTTGGCCGGATTGAACGGCAGCGGTTCGGTGTCCGTGCCCTTCTTGCCGTACCAGGCCGCGCGGCCGCTGATCGAGAAGAACTGGTATTCCGGCGGCAGGAAACCCAGATCCATGTAGTAGTTGGTCTCAACTGCCCAGGTCGGCTTGAAGGAAGTGTTGCCGTCGGTCAGGCAGGTCAGGCCCGGGGTGGGTCCCGTAAAGCCGCTGTTGCACTGGGCGAACGAGTTGTGGTTGTAGAACTCCCAATACACCAAGGGAGCGACGTTGAAGTAGCCCTTGTAGGGAAGGTCGAAGGCGAACTGCAGACCGGCAACAACGTCGCGCTTGGCGGCGCCGAAGAACCGGTTCTCGGTGTTGGCGTCCATGCCGACTTCGAACGAGACGTTATGCAGCGGCCCGATGCTGAAGGCTTTGGTGTTGAAGATTTCATTGAAGCCGAAGGTCGAGCGGAACAGGCCGTAGATTTCGCTGGCGCCCGCGCAGTTGGCCGGAGCGAAGGTGACGCTGACGCCGGCGTTGATGCACGGCGCGGCCGGGTCGTTGTGATCCGACTTGAACAGCGAGATGGTGAGGAAGTTGGTGCCGTATTGCCATGCATCGAAGTGGGTGAATGAATAGACCTGCTTGGTAGTCTTGGAGTTGATCGAGCCGTTCGGATTGATGGTGAACATGCCGGGCTGGGCCGCGTTGAAGATGTAGGAGTACGTCACCCGGTCATCGATCACGAAGAAGAACGGGACATCCGCGATCGGCTTGGCGGCCTTGACCGCCATATCGGCGGCGCCGGCGAAGCTGGCTGGCGCCAGAGTGGCAAGTGACAGCGCAGCGGCTGCTATTGCTGTGCGGCGGAACGACATTTGAATTATCCCCAAGTTGACAAATGATGATCAAAGGCCTTGGAGGAACAGTTGCGCCGTTCATGCAACCTGAGAAGCCTCAAGTTTTCCCAACGCCTGCGACGAGTTTCATCAAGAACGGCCCGGACATCAGCATGCCGGAAGCGATCGGTGGTCGCCGCTGCCGTGATCGGCACAGATTTCGGAAAGGCGCCCGCGATATCGTTATGTCCGTTTTGATTGGGGTTTCTTGCGACAAACTGACACAGTCTGATGGCACGATGCGCTCGTTTGAATAGGTCTTCGTGCGGGCTCTGCATCTTTAAATGATGCTGCTCATATTCATGGCAGCCCTGATGCGACGGCTCCGATTTGGTTTGGACCGTCACAATTATGCAACATAATTTGCATTGCAGCCACGGTCGCCAACGGCAAGCAGGGAGGACCCAGTCCATCGGCGAGGGAATCACCCGACAGCGATGCTGCTGAAGCGCTGGGCAATCGCTCGCGCGTTTTCGCTTTGTACGGCGATCCTTGCGCCACCGGGCCAGCGTGGATCGGGCGGCGTGCGGCCGTAACCCTTGAGATCGCGCGGATAGCGGTCGGTCATCACACTTCCTCGAACAGGACTTTTTGCGCGCCTTTCCACAGTACCGTCTTTCCCATCTCGGGCAGCGCTTCGAGGTTTGAGGTCAGCGTGATGAAATGATTGCCGGCGAGCTGCCCCATCTTGCTGGCGAAATGCACGCCGCTGTAGGCGAGCAGGATTTCGGTCTCGCTGATGCCGCCTGGATACAGGATGATGTGGCCGGGCGCGGGATAGCTGGTGTGGTTTTCATACCCGACCCCGAAATCGAGATCGCCGAGCGGCATCCAGACCCCCTCGCCGCTCCAGCGCACATGGATCGCCTGGCTTTCGAACGGCATTGCCTTGCGAAACGCGGCGACGGTTTTCGGCGCCAGTTTTTCTTCGAAGCGAGCCTGAAAGCTGAAGTCCCCGATATGGACAATGAGTTGGCTCATCGATGACCCCGTGATGCTGATGGGAAAGAAAATAGCGACGAAGTGTAGCCGAACTGGCGGCAAGTGGCATCGAGTTCAGAGGCGGAATTACTTACTGGCCCGGCCGCTTTCGTTCGTAGGACCAGCCGAATATCCCGCTGCGCTGAATTTCCGGCTCCGGAGCAGCAGTCGGCGCCGACGGCGGTGCGACCTCAGCCTGCGGCGGCGGTGCAGGCGGCGCGGGAAGGTTTTCGCATTTCATCGAATAGACCAGCATGCCGTTGGCGGTCCGGCCGATCGGCGCGCAATTGTCGACGCGGGCGGTCATGTTCTTTGGCGCTGATTTAGTTTGCAATGCGATCAACAGAACAACTAGCAAGAGTTTCTTTATCGGCTTCGTTCGCCACAAATGCTTTCTCGGATGGATCGGTGCGGGAAATTTGCTCGCCGCTTCGTGATGGCCACGATCGTAATAACCTTCCCGAGCCATCGCTGCCTCTGTTGCGGTACTCGAATTCCGGGCTGAAGCCGAGGCAATTCGTGATTTGATTACCGCGCTATGCGCCCAAAAGATTGTTCGGAATAGCCGGAATCCGCCTAACACTGAGCGACATCCTCGTGGTCGCACCGTATAACGTGCAGGTGGCTCGGCATTCAGCCGTGATACGCAAACACCTCGATCGGGTCGTTGAAGCCGCGGACCGGATATTCGCCGACGCGTTCGAGATCGAAATCACTTTCGACCAGGTCGGCGAAGGCGCGTGACAGCAGCACGGTTCTGCCCAATTCTTTGGTGAGTGTTTCGAGGCGCGAAGCCATGTTGACCGCAGGACCGATGACGGTGAAGTCAAGCCGGGTTTGCGAGCCGATATTGCCGTACATGACGTCTCCGACATGGATACCGATGCCGTAATTCAGCGGCGCACGCCCGGTTTCGCTATTCTTTTCGTTCAGGGCAATCATGGCCTGACGGGCCTCGGTCACGGCATGCAGCAGATTTGCGCAGGCTTGAGGCAGGCTCAGCGGAAAAATGGCGAGCAGACCGTCGCCGATGAATTTCAGGATTTCCCCGCCATGTCGCGCAATAGGCTCCGACATCGCGTCGAAGTAGCCGTTCAGAAGATCGATGACGTCGTCGCGCGGCCAGTTATCGGAAATCCGGGTGAAATCACGCAGGTCGCAGATCATGATGGCGGCCCGCACCGTGGTTCCGCTTCCGCGCCTGGTGGCGCCGGCCAGAATGAGCTCGCCGGCGTGCGAGCCGACATAGGTCTCCAGCAGCGTTCGCGCCAGCCGGTTCTTGACACGGATTTCGCTGACCAGCGCCAGAACCGGCAGCAGCTTTCGCAGGCCGGCAAGCTGCGCATCGTCGAAACCTCCGGGCCGGTCGGTTGCAAAGGTCACGAAATGCCGCTTGCCGAGGGTATGGTACAGCGGCCACGCCACATAATCCGTCAGGCCTTTTGCCCGCATCTCGTCATAGACGGCGTGCTTGCGGCCCAGCGATGGATCGCATTCGAGGTTCTCGCGCACCTCGGTGGCGCCCTCATGGATCTCGTTGGCGGGACTGTCGATGTATTCGGATCGCTCCCTGACATCGAAGTCGACTTTCTCGATCAAGGCCTCGCGCATTCCGTCGGCCCACATGATCCGGGCGCCGAGCCATTGCGGGTGGTTGATCAGAACATGAAGCGACGCCCGTTTGACGGGAATGCTCGCTCGCTGGAGCCGGATGCAAAGTTCGGCGAAAATATTGTCAATGAAACGCTCATCGCGCGTGCCGTTTATCAGCCAGTGCACAACGTCGCTGTCAGAATCCGCGGTAACCGGATCAAGGTTTGCCAGCGCGTTCATGTCTTGCTCCTGAACAGTGACCAGGATTGACGGTACAGGGTATGTCGTGCCTCTGCTCGACGGCGTCAATGGAGTCCGCTGCAATCAGCGGGGCGCATCAGGTCGGCCGAGGTCACCGCCCCTCATGGCAATCGGCCGGCGGCTAGCCGCTGCTCGAAAGCCTTGATGTGCGTGTACGCGAGCAGCAATATGCGATGTGCAACGTTGGCCTGGCTCGCTTTGTTGAGCATGAAGCCCAGAATGTGCTCGACCTCCGTTGGGCCACCGCGTTCGATGTCACGCAGCATCGACGTCGCATATTGCGAATCCTGCTGGGAGAACGTCTCGGTCCATGATCTCATGAAATCCTCGCTTGGCGCGTGACCGTTGGCGGCTGCGATGGCGGCGCCACACTGAAGCTGGTCAAGGAAAAGCTCGCGGCCATGAGGGGTGCGGGCGATCTCTCCGACATTCGCCCGCATCAGACAGGTCATCGCAGCAGCGGTCGAGAGATGGACCAGCTTTTCCCACATTCGCTGTACGATGTCGGTGACGGCGAAGGCGTCGACCCCCTTCGCGGCAGCAAACAAGGCTGCCAGCGTTTCTACGCGTTCTGTCATCTCGCCGGACTGCTCGCCAAAGGTGAGTGTCCGCCAATCATTCAATTGGCGGATGGCGCCATTAGAGGTGACTGTCGATTGAATTTTCGCAGTTCCGCCGAGCACGCGGTGCTGGCCGAATCTTTGGTTGAGGACGTCGATATGGGCGATACCGTTCAGGAAGGGCAATACGTAGCCGGTCGGCGCCACGGCGGGTGCGATCGCCGCGACCGCAGTATCGAGATCGTACGCCTTGCAGGTCAAAATGACCGCGTCATAGACGGGAGCCACATCCGCCGCGGCTACCGTCTTCACGGCCAGCTGCGCGTCTCCAAACGGGCTCTCGATCTGCAACCCCTGCCCGGAGAGGATTTTGCGCCGTCCGTCACGGACAAGAAACGTGACGTCGGCACCAGTCTCAGCCAGCCGACCGCCGAAATAGCCGCCAATTCCCCCAGCGCCGAGCACCAGGATCCTGGGATTACTCACAATACGTCCTCCTCTAGTTCACCGCGCCTTGCGCGCGTCCTCCAGTCGCGGATCGAATCCGCGATATCTCAATAGTTCAACTGGTTTATTTCCCGCAAAACGATAACTTCGCGAAAATGCGCCGGCAGCCGCGCTAAAGCCTGCTGAACGTCTTCGGCGTCCCTTTGAAAAGGGCGATCTCCTCCGGTGTCTCTACCATGTGCGGCAGAAAGACTTCATCGAACACTGCGCGTTCATCCTTGTTCTGCACAGTTGCGACCGGCGCCTGCTGCTGCCCAGACAAACGATCTGGATCCGATCGCTCCTTCAACACGACTTCGTTGAGCTCGGTACGCCGGAAATCCGACCGGCGTACCGATAGAGGTGTCGTCATGTTTGGCACACCAAGGCTTAAGCTTTTGCGGTCACTTGACGATGACTTTTCCGACCATATGCGGATGCAGACCGCAGAAATAGTCGAAGGTGCCGGCGCTGGCGAACGTATAGGAAAAGGAATTGTCGGTATCGAGCGCCGCTTTAGACCGGAATACCTTGTCCTTGTTGACCACGGAATGCGGGATATCGTCGTGATTGACCCACTTCACCGTCGTGCCCACGGCAACCGTCAGTTCCGGGGGCGTGAAGGTAAAATTGTCGATGGTGATCACATTCGTGGCATCCTGCGCCGCCACCGAAACCACCGCCAATATCGTTCCAACGATTGGACCAATAAGCATTGCAACGAGGACGGCACGGCCTACGGCAAACCGGGTCGCCGCGGAGCGGAGTTGGCTGATCAGAGTTCGCATTTCCAATCTCCGATCAACCGGCCAGCGTCTTGTCGACGATCGCCAGCGGCTTGTTACCCTGCACCATGGTGATGCTGGATAGGCCGAGGTACGAGCGGAGCTTGTCGGCTGGGACCTTCATCGGGCCTGGCGAGGGCGCCGTCCCGGGGGCGGGTTGCGGAAACGCCGTCGACAGTGCGGTGTGGAAGGTCATGTTGCCTTCCACTTTCTGCGCCAATTGATGGATGTGCCCGTTCAGAACGGTGACGGAGCCAAAGCGCTTGAGCAACGCAAGCGCCTGGGTGCCGTCTTCGGTGCCCCAGCCCCATTCTCTATAAAGCACCTGCAGCGGGATATGTGCGAACACGACGATCGGCGTGCTGTTTGACCTGTCCTTCAGGTCGGCCTCGAGCCAGGCGAGCTGCTCGGCGCCGAGATTGCCCAAGCCGCCGCCCTTCAAGTCGACGACGTTGACGAGACCGATGAAGTGGACGCCGTGGTCATCGAAGCTATACCAGCCTGCGCCTTTGGAACCCTTGCCGTAGCGTTCCAGATAGGCTTTGCCGCGCTCTTCGTCGATGATGTCGTGCTCGCCAGGCACATAATGAATCTGAACGCCAGTCTCGCTGAACACCTTGTCGGCATTATCGAATTCGGCAGGCTTGGAAAGATGCGTGATGTCGCCGGTGTGAATGATGAAGGAAGGCTTGACCGGCATCGCCTTGACGATAGCGACAGCCTCGCGCAGCGTGCCGAGCGCATCCGGGTTCGCCGCCTTGTCGAAGCCGATATGGCTATCGCTCATCTGCAGAAACGTGAGGCCGGCCGGCTCCGCGGCGAGCGCATCACCGATCAACCCGACCGAGTGGGGAACGCCGCCGCTCACAGTCCAAAGCACCCCGGTTCCCGCCCAGACCATGCATTCCAGCACTTCGCGGCGACCTAATCCCTGTCCACGATCCACAACGCCCTTTTTGACCATGTCACACTCTCCCTCGGGGCCGAACGGCACCAAATGGCGCCCAATTGCGCCGCTAGACAGGAGACTCGGCCAGTTCGAGCTTTATTCCCAAGAATATACAGTTTCTCGATGCGCGGATTTCCCGCTTAACTTGCCGATCATGATGACGCCGCTGCTCGCCCGCTTTTCCGCGGAAATCTGCAGCGAACGTTCCCGGGGCCATCAGCCAATTCGATTTCGCAACGCATCGGGCGCAGCCCACCCCAGGGGGACCGTGTAAATTTCAGTCTCATTGATTTCAAACTTTTCATTTCTGCGGAGCAACCTTGGCATTGCCCAAGGTGCCGCTCGCAGGTCAAGGAATCCGCTGCGCTCAACTCTCCGTCAAAAAAACGCATGGAGTGCGAGTTGCCATTCCGAACAGGAGCCGGCCGGTCTCCTGTTGGACATGGACATAGGCGGCGGGATCATCGCAACGCGAGTTCTGGAGCAGCGCACAAGGCCGACATTCCAGATCCATCATTGGGCGAACCCTATTGAACCTACCTGGAGGCGTAACCTTTATCTCACCTTTGGATATCGAGAATCCATGTTCTGGATGGTTCGGTGCCCCGCATCAGGTCAAATGGAAATCCGACAAGTTAAGATGTGGAGGCGCAAAGCTTGCGTCCAGCACATGGCTTGTGTCTGTCAAAGAATTCGTCGGACTTGCTGTAGGCGCGGACTGATTACCGGTGCTGGCAGCGGCCAACCCGAAGAAGGCGGTCAACGGCGACTGGTTACCGGCGCCGGCATCAGCCAGGCCGGCGAGCGCCATAAAAGGAGCCGGGTTACCGGTGAAGCTTGAGGCCGAACCCAGTCCTGATCCCCCGGGATCTGAAAATGCCAGATGCGGTGGGGCGAGTGAAGACCCGACGAAAATATCGACGACGTCCGTATCTGTCTGTGCACCGCCGCTGCCGGTACCACCGCCGTCATTGGTGGTCATCGTCAGATGGTCGGTCCCGGCGAATTCAAACACGCTGCGATAGACAACATTGTCGGCGGCGCTCAAGGTCGCGTCGATCTGCGCTACGCTGCCGCTCAGCGTAACGGTACCGGTCCCGCTGCCGACAACTGCCGCGCCGCCGACGGCCGCAACCGTAAGCGTTCCGTGCTCAACGTGAAGCGAGGTCGTCAGCGCCGCCGCATCGACATCGCTGACCGCCAGGCCAGTGATGGCAGCATCATGAGCGCCATCCACGCTCAATGCGCCAGGTACCGTGTTGACCGGCGCATCGTTGACCGCACTGATGGTCAGGCTTTCGACGGCGACGTTACTGTCGAGTGCGCCATCATTTGCCTTGAAGCTGAAACTGTCGCTACCGTTGAAATCATGCACCGGAGTATAGCTGTAGCTGCCATCGGCATGGATGACGACGGTTCCATGGGCCGCGCCGCCATTGGCGCCGACCAGAGAATAGGAGAGCTGGGCCGGCGTATTGTCCACGTCGGTTACGGACAACGTTCCGCTGATGATGGTGTCCTCGTTGCCGCTCGCGCTTGCATTGGCCGCGACCGGCGCGTCGTTGACCGGGGTGACGGTGAGACCGACGGTTGCGACGTTGCTGTCAAGGTGACCGTCATTGGCCTTGAAGCTGAAGCTGTCGCTGCCGTTGAAATCATGCACCGGCGTATAGGTGTAGCTGCCGTCGGCATGGAACACGACGGTTCCGTGCGCCGCGCCACCGTTGGCGCCGACCAGAGCATAGGAGAGCTGAGCCGGCGTATTGTCGACGTCGGTTGCCGATACGGTCCCCGAGATCGGCGTATCTTCGCTGCCGCTGGCGCTCGAGTTGGCCGCCACCGGCGCGTCATTGACCGAGATCACGTGGATGGTCGCGTGCGCCACGTTGCTGTCCGCGCCGTTGGTGACGAAAACCGTGATGTCGCGATCGGTCGTATCCGGCGTTTCGCTCGAATTGACGAACCTGATCTGCCCGAGCGCGGTCTGATAATCGGCAAGCGAAGCCGAGTTGGACAGGTGCACCTTGATCTGACCCGGCGTCGACGTATCGATCGAACTATCGATACCCCCGGGCAACACCCCCGCGATCGACAGCGCGTCGGTCGCCTTTGCGTTGGTCAGGACGATCGTCGCCGTTTGGAGGTTTGCGTCGTCGGGGTCGACGATGGAAACATCGGTATCGACGATTGCGAGCGGCGCGCCATTTTCGGTGAAGGTCGTGGTAAAGCCGGTGCCCGCCGCCGACGCATCGAGATCGAGCTTCGGCGCGGCGTCGAAGTGCAGCACCGTCTCGTTGACAAAATTGTTCGGGTCCGGATTCGGCGTCTGGCTGTTGAGGGCGCCGTCGTTCACCTGCCAACTGATGTTGCGGGTCGGATCGGCTCCGCCGTTGCTCGGATCCGCTGCAGTCGAACGATAGGAGACCGCGTCGAGAATCTGCTGATAGTGCTGGATCGAGTCTTGGCCGGATAGAGTTAGCGTGCCTGCTGCGTAACTCTCCGAGATGTTGGTCGGGTCGCCATCGGCGGTGAGGAAATGCCCTCCGCTACTCGGGAGATTGACGAACAACTCGTCACCGCCAAAGAAGCCGCTGGCGATCTGGACGGTCGCGCTATGGATGCCTGTGATCGGCGACGGGGCTGTCGCGTCTGGATCGCTGATCACATTCGCTGTCGAAAGCACGGCGCCGGCGCTTCCCGGCGAGTAGGCGGCAGTGGTGGCGACATTGGAGAGCACCGGGGCATCGTCGACTTGCGTGATCTGGACCGTGATGGTGTGGGTTGTGCTTCCCGCGCCGCCGCTGCCCTGATCCTGGCCGCCCGGCTTGCCGTTGCCGTCATTGAAGATGAAATCGATCGGGGCTGATGCCTGCGGATTGTCGCTGGTGTTCAGGTAGCTGATCTGTCGCATGACCGAATCAATATCGGCCGCGGTGGCATTGGCGTTGAACGTGAACGAGACCGAGCCGTCGCCCGGCTGCGAGTAGGTTCCGATAAAGCTTGCGCCGCCATCGAGCGAGACGTTCTCGCCGTTGCCATTGACGTCGGTAAGATCGAGCGAGCCGACGGAGCCGAACACATCATCCGCATTGGCGCCGCCGCTGCGCGCCAATGTCAGCGTCGCGCCGGCGTAATGATTCGGAGAGACGTTCAGCTCCGCATCGCTGACCGATGCGTTGTTGTCGGTGTCGAGAACGACCGGCGAGCCGTTCTCGGTAAAAGCTGGGGTGTCGCCGGGATCGCCGACATTGCTGAGCACCGGCGCGTCGTTGACGGCCGTAATGTTGATGGTCGCGGTGTCGCTCGACGACAGGTCGCCGCCGCCGGTGTTCCCGTTGTCGTGAACCAGCAGCGTCAGCGTGGTGCTCGCCGCCGGCACGTCGTTGTTGTCGATATAGCCGACCGTGGAGGTGGCATCGGTGCTCAGCAGCGCGTTGATCTGCGCCGTCGTGCCGGCAATCGTCACCGACGCGGTGCCGCTGTTGCTGACGATCGCGCCGCTGCCGCCCGCCGCGACGTTGAGCACGCCCTCGGCCACCGACAAGGTTACGGTTTCCGAGCCTGCATTGCCGTCGATATCGCTGACTGCAAGCCCGGTGTTCTTCAGGTCGAGACTTACGTTCTCGGTCGCCGCATAGCTCGTCGGCGTGATCGTCGCGACCGGTGCGTCGTTGACCTGCGTGATGTTGAGCACGGCGGTGTCGGTCGACGACAGGTCGCCGCCGCCGGTGTTGCCGTTGTCGTGGATGGTGAGCGAGAGGCTCGCGGTGGTGCCCGGATTGTCATTGTTCTCGGCGTGGTTCACCGTCGAGGTGCCATCGGTGTTGAGCAGCGCGTTGATCTGCGCGATCGTCCCGGTGATCGTGACCGATGCCGTGCCGCTGCCGGAGACCCCGGCGCCGCTGGTCCCCGTCGTGACGTTGAGGATGCCGTCCGTGACCGCGAGCGTCACCGTCTCGGATCCCGAATTGCCGTCAATATCGCTGACCGCAAGACCGTTGTTCTTCAAGCTTAGCGTCGCGTTCTCGGTGATGCTGTAGCTCGCCGGCGTGATGGTCGCGACCGGCGCGTCGTTGACCGCCGTGATGTTGATGGTCGCGGTGTCGCTCGACGACAGGTCGCCGCCGCCGGTGTTGCCGTTGTCGTGGATCAGCAACGTCAGCGTCGTGCTGGTGGACGGGTTGTCGCTGCCGTCCGTGTAGCTGACCGTCGAGGTGCCGTCGGTGTTGAGCAGGGCGTTGATCTGCGCCAGCGTGCCGGCGATGGTCACCGACGAGGTGCCACTGTTGGTGACCAGCGCGCCGCTGCCGCCCGCCGTCACGGCGAGGGTGCCCTCCGCCACCGACAGGGTGACGGTCTCCGAGCCGGCATTGCCGTCGATGTCGCTGACCGCAAGGCCGTTGTTCTTCAGGCTGAGCGCGGTCTGCTCGGTTGCCGAGTAGCTCGTCGGCGTGATGGTCGCGACCGGCGCGTCGTTGGCCGGCGTGATGTTGAGCACGGCGGTGTCGGTCGACGCCAGGTCGCCGCCGCCGGTGTTGCCGTTGTCGTGGATGGTGAGCGACAGGCTGGCGGTGGTGCCCGGATTGTCGTTGTTCTCGACATAGGCGACGGTCGAGCTGCCGTCGGTATTCAGGAGCGCATTGATCTGCGCCAATGTGCCGGTGATCGTCACCGACGACGTGCCGCTACCGGCGACGCCGGCGCCGCTGCTCCCTGCCGTGACGTTGAGGATGCCGTCGGTGACCGCGAGCGTCGCCGTCTCGGATCCCGAATTGCCGTCGATGTCGCTGACCGCGAGGCCGTTATTCTTCAGGCTCAGCGTCACGTTCTCGGTGGCGCTGTAGCTCGCCGGCGTGACGGTCGCGACCGGCGCGTCGTTGACCGGCGTGATGTTGATGGTCGCGGTGTCGTTCGCGGTCAGGCTGCCGCCGCCGGTGTTGCCGCCGTCGTCGATCGCCAGCGTCAGCGTCACGCTCGCCGCCGGATTGTCGCTGCCGTCGGTATAGCTGACCGTCGAGGTGCCGTCGGTGTTGAGCAGGGCGTTGATCTGGGCCAGCGTGCCGGCGATGGTCACCGACGAGGTGCCGCTATTGGTCACCAGCGCGCCGCTGCCGCCCGCGGTCACGCTAAGCGTGCCTTCGCTCACCGACAGCGTCACGGTTTCGCTCTGGCCGGTGGTGCCGCCGTCGATGTCGCTGACTGCAAGGCCGTTGTTCTTCAGGCTCAGCGCGGTCTGCTCGGTCGCTGAGTAGCTGGTCGGCGTGATGGTGGCGACCGGCGCGTCGTTGACCGCCGTGACGCTGATGAACGACGTCGCCGGCGAGCTCGCGACGTCGAAGTTGTCGGTCACGGTCCAGGTCACCGTGCGCGACGTGTCGGCGCCGAAATCGGTCGGATTGTCGCTGGTCGACGCGAAGGTGACCGCCTGCAGCGCGGCCTGGTAATCGGTGAGCGATCCGTCGCCGCTCAGCGTCAGGGTGAATGTGCCGCTGTCATAGGATGCCGTGATGCCGGCAGCGAGCGCGCCGGCTGCGAGAACGTCTCCGGCAAACCCGCCGGAGCTGATCTTGGCGGTCGCGCTGTGGATCTGGGCTCCTGCGCCGGGCGCGTCCGCGTCGGTCACGGTGAGATCGTTGTCGATCACCACCGCGCTCGGCGAGGTCTGCTGTTCGGTGTAACCGACGGTCTGGCCGGTGTTGCCGACGGCCGGCGGCACGTCGATCTGTATCAGGGCGGTGTCCTGCGCGCTGAGATCGCCGCCTCCGGTATTGCCGTTATCGTGGATCAGCAGCGTCAGCGTCTTGGCTCCGCCCACGCTGTCGATATAGCTCACCGTCGAGCTGGCGTCGGTGTTGAGAAGCGCATTGATCTGGACGAGCGTGCCGGTGATCGTCACCGAGCCGGTGCCGCTGCCAGCCACGCCGGCGCCGCTGGTGCCCGCGGTCACGGTCAGCGTGCCGCTGGTCACCGACAGCGTGACGGTCTCGGAGCCCGCATTGCCGTCGACGTCGCTGACCGAGAGCCCGTTGTTCTTCAGGTCGACGGCGGCATTCGGCGTGCCGTCATATTTGGTCGGCGTGATGGTCGCGACCGGCGCGTCGTTCTGTGCCGTGATATTGATCGTCGATGAATCGCTGCCGGTGAGCGGTCCGCCGGTGCCGCTGTTGCCGCCGTCGTCGATCTGCAGTGTCAGCGTCGCGCTTGCCGAGGGATTGTGGTTAGTCTCGGTATAGCTGACCGTCGACGTGCCGTCGGTGTTGAGCAGCGCATTGATTTGCGCGATCGCGCCGCTGAGCGTCACCGAATTGGTGCCGCTATTCGTGACCGTTACGCCGCTGCCGCCGGCGGTGACGTCCAGGATGCCTTCGGTGACCGACAATGTTGCCGTCTCGACGGCGCCGAGCGAATCGGCGTCGGACACCGACATGCCGGTGTTCTTTATGTCGAGGCCGACGTTTTCTGTCGCGGAATACGGATCCGTCGTCATCAGGGCGCTCGGCGCGTTGTTCGTCGGCATTTCACTAGCTCCAATCCAGCGCAAGTCGGCGACTCAGGCTGTTTCTCCGGCGGTCTCTCGCGCGCTTGGCGAGCCTTGCGGCTCCTGCGCGGGTGTCGCCTCGCTGCCGGTTAATTATGCTTTAACAAAGCGCTTAAGCAAGCGCCACTTGCGGCCCACTCCGCAAGATTGGTAGTCTGAAGACAACCTACGGAACTACGAAAGCCCACCATTGGCGGGCCCTTCTGCGATCGGTTGAGCTAAAACCTGGGACAGCGCGCTGCTGCCGCACTGCGACGCAGTGCTGATCGAACCAGTCTCCACGTGAATCCCCTGCTAACAGGGAATTTTACAGGGAATTTTGTGAATTTGGGACGTCCGGAGATGATTTTTGAACAAGAAGTTGCAGTGCCGCAGCCACTTCTGCGACAATTCCTTATGAAATTAACAGGGAAAATATTTCAGCGAACAGGGAAATCTTGACCGGTAACAGGGAATTTTCCGCCCTCAAAGCCGTCGCATAAAGTTTTGGAGGTCAAGCAACAAATAGTCGGCTCCAAATCCATGGATTGCGCAGTGGCACCAGTAGCCGGTGTCTGATGACTGACCTTAGTCACCGCTTAGCCTCAAACAGCGGAGCTAGTTGACCATGTAAATTATCGCAGCAAGCGCGAGAAAAACTACGCCTGACCATCGCCATGCCGGCTTCCAAGGACTCCGGAACGGGTTGATCTCTGCCCCATCTAGGCTGGTGTTGTTCTTGGACATGACCACCGCAACAATTTTTCCTTGAGAAGTCCAAAGCACGGCAACTGGGTGGCAGTCGCAATCAACTCTCGCGATGATTTGCCACCTGCGCTTTACGGCATTTCGCTGCGAATTTGACATGTTATAACATTTTAGTAAATGTCCTAACTAACCGGCAGTAATCCGGCTCCAGGGAGGACGAGAGATGAAGTCATTCATTCCGACGCGACGGAAATTTCTTAAGGCAAGTGTTGCTCTCTCAACTTTAATCGTCGGTGGACCGGGCATCCTGCGTCAGGCCGTGGCGCAGGATGCCGATCTCGCACCGTACAAGTCGGCGAAGATCGACTGGCAGCAGGCGTCGGGTGAAACCATCACCGTTGCCGTTATTCCGGCAAGCTATTTCGAGAACCTGATTACGCTTGCGCCGCAGTTCAAGGCGCTGACAGGAATCGATGTCCGCTTCGAGAAAATTCCACCTGCGCAGATTCGGCAGAAGAGCGTCATCGATCTCACCTCGAAAACCGGCATCTATGCGACCCACGCGGCCGATCCGATGTACTACGCACTGTATGCCGCGAACAAATGGGTTGAGCCGCTCGACAGCTATCTTGCCGACAAATCGCTGACAGATGCCGACTGGTTCAAATTCGATGACATCATCCCGGCCTGGCGCGCCGCCGACAGCGTCGACGGAAAGCTGTACGGCGTGCCCTATGACGGAGAAGTCACGATCCAGGTCTATCGCAAGGACCTGTATGACGCGAAGGCGTTGAAACCGGCCGACGATCTCAAGACGTTCGTCTCCAATGCTGCGGCGCTGAACACGCCGAACGACCGCATCTGGGGCACAGCGCTCCGTGGCGTCGCCGGGGCAGGCCAGAACATGTACATCTATCCCTCGATCTTCCGCGAGTTCGGCGGCGAATGGTTTAAGGGCGGCAAGCTCACCGTCAACGGGCCGGAAGCTGAGGCGGCGCTTGCCTGGTATGTCGACCTGATGCGCAACCACGCGCCTACGGCAGCCGCGAATTGGAACTGGCCGGATATTGCCGACGCGTTCTCGCAAGGAACGGTCGCCTCCTATATTGACGCGCATTCGTCGGCGTCCGTCGTCAACAACGCCGAGAAGTCCAAAGTCATCGGCAAGGTCGCATATGCACGCTGGCCAAAGGGGCCCTCCGGCAAACGCGTGACATCCATCTGGAACTGGGGCTTTCCAATCAACGCTGCGCTTCCGGAAAAGCGCAAGAAAGCAACCTGGCTGTTCATCCAGTGGGCCGCGAGCGCGGAAACCCAGGCGCGCACGGCGCATCGCTTCGCCGGACCTACAAAACGCTCGGGCGCTAACCGAACCTCGATCTGGCGCGATCCAAACTACGTCAAGCTGATGAACGGCTTTGGCGATAATTTCGTCGAGTCGACCCTGCAATCCCTGCAAGGCGACACCGATGTCGACTGGCGTCCGCGCGTGCCGCAATGGCCGGCGATCGGCGATACCATGGCAACGGCGATTCAGTCTGCGCTGTCAGGCCAGGCCACAATCAAGGCAGCCCTTGACGACGCACAGCGTCGCGTCGAACCGATGATGCGCGGCTGACCTTGGCCAGGTCAGCGACACCAACCGTGCCGCATTCCGGCATCGCGGCCGTGAACGCCTCGGGCGATCTCGGCCGCGTGCTGGCGCGGCGCGAGCGGCGGTTCGCGGCGGCATTGCTAGCGCCGGCCTTCGCGGCGTTGCTGGCAACGACGACCCTGCCTCTGATCTTTCTGGTCGGCACCAGCGCATTTCGGATGGATCTGGCCATGCCGTTCGCGGACAGCTTTGTCGGATTTGACAATTACCAAACGCTGCTTGCCGACGATCGGTTCTGGGCATCGCTGCTGGTCAGTCTGATCTATACCGGCTCGACCGTTGTGCTGCAGGTTGCGCTGGGGCTGGCGTTGGCCTTGCTGGTGATGGACATGAAGCGTGGACAAAGCTGGTTCCGCCTCATCGCTATCCTGCCAGTAGTGCTGTCGCCGGCGGTGGTCGGTATGATCTGGCGCACCTTCATGCTGGCGCCGGAATTCGGCATCGTCGACTTTCTCGCGATCAACGCCGGCCTCGGCAGCAAGAACTGGCTCGGCGATCCGCTGCTGGCGATGATTTCGGTCGTCGTCATCCACACTTGGCAGTGGACGCCCTTTGCATTCATGGTGCTGCTGGCCAGTCTCGCCTCATTGCCCGAGGATATTTATGAGGCCGCGCGGCTCGATCGCGCCAGCGCATGGCAGCGATTCCGCCGCATCACCTTGCCCTTGCTGCGACCGGCGATCGTCATGGTGGTGATCATGCGCACCATGGTGGCGCTGACGGCGTTCGCCGCGATCTTTACCGTCACCGCCGGCGGCCCAGGCACCGCGACGGAAATTCTCAATCTTTACGCCTACCGCAAGTCGTTCACCGAATTATCGATCGGTTACGGCTCGGCGCTCGCGGTTGCACTACTGATCGTTACGATTCTGGTCTCCGGGGCGCTCTTCGCGTTGCGGAGAGCAAAATGACGCCGAGGCGCATTCGTATCATCGTCGTGATTGCAATCTCGCTGATCTTCCTGCTCGCATGGGCATTTCCTATTGTCTGGAGCGTGTTGAATTCGCTCAAGAATGACCGCGATGTGCTGGCCTACCCGCCAAAGCTCATCTTCGCCCCTACACTGGAGGCCTATCGCGACGTGCTGTTCGGTTCGGCGTCGATCTTGCCGAACCTCGTCAGCAGCTTCATCATTTCGATTGGCACCACAGTCATCACGATGCTGATGGCAGTACCGGCCGCGTATGCGCTCGCGCGCCTACGCTTTCGCGGAAAGAAATTCGCGGGCTTCTATGTTCTCGCTACGCAAATGCTGCCGCCGGTGGGCATCATCATTCCCTACTTCCTGATCCTGCGGAACATCGGTTGGATCGATACCTATCAGGGCATCATCCTGATCTATCTGTCGTTTTCGCTGCCCTTCGCGATCTGGCTGTTGGTGTCCTATTTCGAGGACATTCCCTTCGAGATGGAGGAAGCCGCGTATCTCGATGGCGCGAGCCAGCTGCGGACCTTGTGGCGGATCATCATCCCGCAGGTGCGCGGCGGCATCGCAGTGACGATCGTATTCGTGTTTCTCAATGCCTGGAACGAATTTCTGTTCGCCGTCGTGCTCAGCGGCAACACGGTGCGGCCGGTCACGGTCGCCATGTTCAATTTTGTTTCCGTGGAACAGACGCTGTGGGCCAAACTGGCGGCAGTCTCGGTGCTTGCGATGCTCCCTGTCATTGTCCTCGGCATCGTTGCTCAGAAGAATATCATCAAGGGCTTGACTGTCGGCGCGGTCAAGGGCGGAGGGCGCCGATGACTGGCCGTGGTCAGGTGCGTTTCGATGACATCGTCAAAATGCACGGCGAGTTCGCTGCGCTGAAGGGCGTCACGTTCGAGATCGAGCCCGGCGAATTTTTTGCGTTGCTCGGTCCTTCGGGCTCGGGCAAGAGCACCACGCTGCGAATCCTGGCGGGGTTGGACGCGCCGACCTCGGGGCACGTGTTCATCGACGGACAGGACATCACGGCCTCGGATGCGCGTGACCGCGACATCGCCATGGTGTTTCAAAGCTACGCGCTCTATCCGCACATGACGGTCTACGAAAACATCGCCTTTCCGCTCGAAATGGCGAAACTGCCGAAAGCGGAAATTGGTCCCGCAGTACAGGAGGCTGCACGAAAAGTCGCGATCGAGCATCTGCTTGATCGCAAACCCGGGCAGCTGTCGGGCGGCCAGCAGCAGCGTTGCGCGCTGGCGCGCGCCATCGTCCGTAAGGCGCGGCTGTTTCTGCTTGACGAGCCGCTGTCCAATCTCGACGCCAAACTGCGGCTGGAGACCCGCACCGAGCTGAAAAAACTGCAGCGCTCACTCGGCGTGACCGCCGTCTACGTGACACATGACCAGGAGGAGGCGATGACGCTCGCCGATCGCATGGCAGTGTTCATGGCCGGCGAAATCCAGCAGGTAGGCCGCCCCGCCGAGATTTTTGCGCGGCCGAACTCGATCGACGTCGCGGCTTTTATCGGCAGCCCGCCGATGAACCTTATTCCCGCTCGCTACAGGGACGGCAGCGTCGAGATCGCCGGACACCGGCTTGCGACGACGCTGAGGTATAGCGGCGAGCGCGACGTGGTCGTGGGCATCCGCCCCGGCGCCGTCCGGATCGCTGCGGATGGAATTCCTGCAACCGTCGAACTGGTCGAAGATCTTGGCGACACCGCGATTCTCGACCTCGATTGCAGCGGCACCTTCATCCGCGCGCGCGTCAGCGACGGCGAAATCCCGCGCGAGCGCGCGGCGCTGTCGATCACCGCGCGCGCCGGGGACATTCATCTGTTCGAATTCAACGACGCGAAGGCGGTTGTGATGACCGCGTCCAGACGCCTGCGCTACCAGAAAGAATTGGCCGACACCATGACGAGCGCTCAAGAGCCGGCGGAAACCACCTCCAGGCCGCTGCACATCCAGGTTCGGGAAACCATTCGCCGCCAGGTCAAGGCCGGCAAATTGATCGACAAGACCGGCCGGCTCATGACCGAAGCCGAGCTCGGCAAGCATTTTGGCGTCAGCAGGATCACCATTCGAAATGCCATCAAACCGCTGGTCGATGAAGGCATGTTCGAGCGCGAACGCGGCCGCGGTACCTTCCTGCGCACCAATCAGCCGGAGAACTGGGTTGGGCGGTTGATGGGGTTCTCGGAAACCATCAGGGACGCTGGCTATCAGCCGGGCGCGAAAGTCCTGCTGCAAGGGATGACCAACAGACACGACGCCGAAGTCCGCGCAAAGTTACGGGAGCGCGCGGTGTGGCAGCTCAAGCGCGTCCGACTCGCCGACGACATTCCGATCGCGATCGAGCATGCCTTTTATCCTCCGGACATCGGGCTCGAGCTGGATAAACGCGATCTCACCTCGATCGTGATGTATCGGGTGTTCGAAACCGAGATCGGATTCAACATCAAGGAAGCGACGCAGACGATCAGCGCTTCGCTTGCAGATGCCACCAGTGCCAAGCTGCTTGGCGTCAAGGCCGGCAGCCCGTTGCTCTCGATCGAGCGCCTTACCGTGAACACGGACGGACGGCCGCTGGAACTACTGCGTTCTGTCTATCTGCCGAACTACTTTCGCCTCAGCATCAATCTGACGAGGCGTCATCCCTGAGACCTCAATCTAACCAACGCTTCAAGAAGGATCACAACCATGGCAAATGGTGGCAAAGCACCTGACAGCCCCAACATCCTCATCATCCTCAACGATGACATGGGATTTTCGGATATCGGCTGTTACGGCGGCGAGATCGAAACACCCAATCTCGATCGTCTCGCCGCCAACGGGCTTCGCTACTCCCAATTCTACAACACCGCGCGCTGCAGCCCGTCTCGTGCATCGCTGCTGACCGGCCTGCATCCGCACCAGACCGGAATCGGCATTCTGACCTACAGCAATGGGCCAGAGGGCTATGCCGGCAATCTGAACCAGAGCTGCGTTACCGTGGCCGAAGTTCTCAAGCAGAAGAACTACAAGACCTATCTCAGCGGCAAGTGGCACATCTCCAGCAGCCTGAGCGAACCGACCGACGCATGGCCGCTGCAACGCGGCTTCGATTATTTCTTCGGCACCATCATCGGCGCCGGAAGTTTCTACAATCCGAACACGCTGACGCGCGGCAACGAGAATATCGAACAGGAGGCCGAAAACGATCCTTCGTTTTTCTATACCGATGCGATCAGCGATCAGGCCGCCGCCTTCATCCGGCAGCACAAGCAGGCAAGTCCCGACGCGCCATTCTTTCAGTATGTGGCCTATACCGCCCCGCACTGGCCGTTACACGCGCACGATACGGACATAGCCAAATACAAGGGCCGGTTCGACGCTGGCTGGGACAAGTTGCGAGAGCAGCGGCTGAAGCGGCTGGTCGATGACGGCATCATCCATCCGAACTGGCAGCTGACCGATCGCGACCCGACCCAGCCGCCGTGGACCGAAGCTGAGAACCGCGAATGGACGCTACGGTGCATGGAAGTCTATGCCGCACAGATCGATCGGATGGATCAGGGGATCGGACGCATCGTCAAGACGCTGGAGGAAACCGGCCAGCTTGACAACACGCTGATCATCTTCCTGTCGGACAATGGCGCCTGCGCCGAGGATATTCCGGAAGGTGTCACCGCGCGCGAACTGGTCGATCAGTTGATGATTGCGAAGGCAGCCACGCGAACCGGAGAACCGGTTCGCCTTGGCAACGACCCGTCGCTGATGCCTGGCGGGGAAAACACCTATCAGAGCTATGGCACCGCCTGGGCTAACCTGTCGAACACGCCATTCCGACTCTACAAGCATTGGATCCACGAGGGAGGCATCGCCACGCCGCTGATCGTGCACTGGCCACGCGGCATCAAGGACAAGGGAGGCTTGCGGCACAATCCCGGCCAGTTGCCGGATATTATGGCCACAATCGTGGAGGTGACCGGAGCCACCTATCCAGAGTATTTCAACGGCCACACCATCCCGGCATGCGAAGGTGAAAGCCTGGTGCCGTCATTTGGATCGGCGTACGGCAGCCGAGGTCCCCTGTTCTGGGAACACGAGGGCAATGCAGCCGTTCGCATCGGTAAATGGAAGCTGGTGCGCAAATATCCGGGCCCGTGGGAACTCTACGATATGGAGGCCGACCGCACCGAGATGCATGACATGGCCGCGCAGCATCCACAACGCGTCAGCGATATGAGCGCGCAATATCATGTCTGGGCCAGGCGTTGCGGCGTGATCCCGCGGGAGAAGATTCTGGAGTTGATGAAGGCAGAAGGCGGAACGGCATTTTGGGAAGAAGAGAAGCAGAAGTAGCAATGCCTGAACCAGGCGGCGGAGCGTCGAGTTGGAGATGACCAAGGGCAATCCGATTTGCTGCGCGCAGAGCCGTGCCTACCCAACGTCGGCATTGGCCGACTCTGCCGCCACGGCAATGCACGACGTTGAGCCCAGCCGAACCGTCATTCCTCGCCGCTGGAGTTCGCCGGTCGGCGGCCTCTTCATGATGGGGTCGAACGACAAGCGATTTCCTGATGATGGCGAAGGGCCGGTGCGGCAGGTTACGGTCAGCGAGTTTGCGATCGCCTGTTTCGCCGTCAGCAATCTTCAGTTCGGCGATTTCATCCGCGCCACCGGATATGCCACAGAGGCGGAAAGATATGGCTGGAGTTTTGTCTTCGCGGCGTTTCTATCCGAAGATACCAAGCGTGAGATCGGCAGTTGCGCTGCCGAAACGCCATGGTGGATTCCGGTGCCCCATGCCTCGTGGGCGCAGCCGGAGGGACCACTGAGCACAGTCCTGGACCGGCTCGACCATCCGGTGGTGCACGTCTCATGGAACGATGCCAAGGCCTATTGTCGATGGTCGGGGACGCGGCTGCCGACGGAAGCCGAATGGGAGATGGCTGCGCGCGGCAGACTGGAGCAGGCCGCTTATCCCTGGGGCGATGAATTGACACCGGGCGGTAAGCACCGCTGCAACATCTGGCAGGGCCACTTTCCCGATCGCAACACGGTCAAGGACGGCTATGCCGGGACGGCGCCAGTTCAAGCTTTCGAACCGAACGGCTACGGTCTGTACAATGTGGTCGGCAATGTCTGGGAATGGTGCGAGGATTATTTCTCGCCTCGCTATCACCAACTCACCGCCGCGCACGATCCGTTGCAGAGTGAGCCAGCATCCAATCGTTCGTTGCGCGGCGGTTCGTTCCTTTGCCATGAATCCTATTGCAATCGCTACCGGGTCGCTGCACGGAGCGCCAATACGCCGGAGAGCGCTGCGGGCAATATCGGATTTCGCGTAGTCCGAGACGACGGCGAAGGAACGCGGCGGGCGCGATGACTTACGTCAGCTCCCCCGACAGCGCAAAGAAAGCAAATATCTCAGGCTATTACCTGTTACCAGCGGCCCTGCGTAATTTCGTCCGCAACCGCGAGACCGGGGTCGCTTCGATCGCTGTCGTGATCGGGCTTCTCTCCGGGCTGCTGGTCTCGGCGATTTCGAAACTGAGTGAGAGCGCGCACGCCCTGCTGTTCGACATACCCTATGACGCGCATCTGAGCGCCACCGGCATTATCTCCTGGCACCGTACGCTGCTGGTTCCGATCTTGGGCGGAGTCGTCCTGGCCACAGTCGGCATGTTCTTCGCCCGGAGGGTCAAGGGGCAGCAGTTCGCTGACGCCATCGAGGCTAACGCGCTCTACGGCGGACGCGTCTCATTCCGGGGCAGCATGTTGATCTCGGTGCAAACCCTGCTTTCCAACGGCTTCGGCGGATCGGTCGGGCTCGAGGCCGGCTATACGCAGATCTGCGCCGCATTTGGTTCCCATATCGGCCAGCGACTCGCGGCGCGCCGCAGCGATATGCGGCTGCTGGTGGCTTGCGGCGCAGCCGGAGCCATTAGCGCCGCATTCTCAGCGCCGCTAGCCGGCGCCTTCTTTGCCTTCGAAGTCATCCTTGGCGCTTATACCTCTGCCGGACTAGTACCAGTCATTGCCAGTGCGGTCGCTTCCTGGCTTGTAGCGCGACATCTGACCCATCAATCGTTCCTAATGGTTCCCGGGTTTCCGTCGCCGGTTTCCGTCGAGATGATCGGCCAGACCGTCCTGATCGGCGTCATCTGCGCGTTCGCCAGCATCATCCTGATGCTAGCGGTCGCTTTCTCCGAGCGCTCATTTCAGCGCGTGAAGCTGCTCAAGGGCTTGCTGCGGCCGGTGCTCGGTGGCGCGCTGCTCGGTGGCCTCGCTCTTCTTACACCCACAGTGCTCGGCGCCGGTCACGGCGCGATGCAGATTCTGCTGGTAAGCAACCCGACTTGGCTACTGTTGACGACGACGATCCTCCTGAAAATGCTGGCGTCGGCGATATCGCTGGGATCCGGATTTCGGGGTGGTTTGTTCTTTGCGTCGCTCATGCTCGGCGCGCTGATCGGTCAACTCTACAGCGTCGTGCTGAGCGTCCCCTTCCCAAATCTGGCGCTGCAGCCGGGAACTGCGGCTATCGCTGCGCTGGCCGCACTCGGCACCGGCGTGCTCGGCGCGCCCTTCAGCATGATCTGTTTGGCGCTGGAGATCACCGGCGACTTCTCAGTGACGGTTGGCGCCGTGATCGCCTCGTCCGTCTGTGCGTTGATCGTCAGGGAATTGTTCGGCTACAGCTTCGCAACATGGCGTTTCCATCTGCGCGGCGAGGTCATTCGCGGCCCCCAAGATGTCGGGTGGGTTCAACAATTGAGCGCGACCTCGCTGATGCGTTCGGATTTCGAGACCGCGCCAAGCATCATGCCCATCACGGAAGCACAGAAATTGTTCTCGCCGGCTCGGGTCAAACAGATCGTGCTACGCGATCCCAACGGAATCTACGCTGGACTGGTCTCGTCAGCCGATCTTCACTCAATCGCAACCATCGACAATCTACCGTTGGCGACCCTCGCAAAGCAGGGCGACGAATTCCTGCTTCCGGATGCCACAATTCGCGACATCATGGCAGCCTTCGAGCGAACCGAAGCCGACGTCCTCGCTGTCGTTGCCCGCGCCGATCACCCGGCCGCGATCGGAACCGTCAGCGAGGCACATGTTTTGCGCACCTATGGCGAAGAACTAGAACGGCGAAATCAGGAACTGTTCTTCAGATGAACGACATACTTCAAGGCCGCAGGTCCATATCGATCCGGATGAAGTCGCCACGATAGGTCACCTCTCCAAGATAAATGACCGTCCGATCAGCGGTGGTGAAGACCCGCCGCACTTCAGCGACCGGCGAATTCAACGGAATCTGCAGCAATTTCGCTACCTCCAGGTCCGCCGTACCTATCGTCAGCGTCTGCCGCGCGCTGGTGATGGCGGGATCGCGCAAATCCTTCAGGATCGGAATCACGGTTTCCTTTCGGAAGCGCTTTGGAGACCTCCGGAAGATTTTTTCGTCGAGGTAGATCGAAATCACGCAATAAGGCCGCTTGTCGCGCGAGTGCACGCGACGCATGAAAACATAATGCGCCGCAGGCTTTCCATCCTCGGGAAGCAGCGGCGCGCCCGTACGGCTTTCTGAAATGTTGATGATTTCTGGCGAGGTGTCGCGATAAAACTCGGCAAGGTCGGACAAGGTGGTCTCGACCTTGAGCCATCGATCCTGTGCCAGCGTACCGGTGATGAAGGTACCGCGGCCTTGTTGGGCTTCGATAATTCCATCGCGTGCCAGGAGATCTACCGCCTGCCGGATAGTGACGCGAGAAACGCCGAACTCAGCGGTAAGCACTTCGTTCGCCGGCAACCGCAAGCCCTGTGCCCAGATTCCGCGCGCGATCCGCTGCCGGAAGATGTCCGCGATCTGGGCATATTTTGGAACATGGCTGTCGGAAATCAGATCCATCTAATGTTCTCGAATTCGGAGCCGACAAGGTGCGGCACGTTTCAGCTTATGACCTGACGAGGGCTGCGCCCCTTTCCCCAATCATCAGGCTGCTTGCATTGGTATTGGCCGACGTAATCTGCGGCATGACCGACGCGTCTATTACGCGCAATTTTTCAACGCCGCGGGCGCGCAATTGCGGATCGAGCACCGATCTATCGTCGCTTCCCATCCTGCAGGTGCCGACGCAATGAAATACTGTGCCACCGGTGCTACGGGCAAAATCCCACAGGCCGGCTGGATCGTTGACCGCCTCGCCCGGAACCATCTCGACATCCCAGAGATCGCGGAATGACTTTTGCCGATAGATGTCGCGCAGCATGTTCAGGCCCGCGACCGTGGTCTTGCGATCGATTTCCTCGGCAAAATAATTCGGTTCAATGCGCGGCTGATCGAACGGGTCGGTGGAGCGGATCGCAAGGTGGCCGCGCAATTCCCCGTGGCACTGCCAGACCGAGGCGGTAAACCCGGAATAGCTGTGCAAGGGATCGCCGGGTTTGTCGACCGACAGCGGCATCACATTGAACTGAACGTCGGGGCGTCCGCCGACGGCGTATTCCGTGCAGGCAGCGCCGCCGACCTGGCCTGCGCCCGCGCTCAAGGGACCGCTGCCTGCAAACATCCACTGCAGACCCATCTTCGCCAGTTCAACCGGATTGCGGACCTGGTCGTTGAGCGATATCCGCTGCTTGAGCCGCACAATCATGCGCGCCTGATAGTGATCCTGCAGATTGCGGCCGACCTCCGGCGCATCGGCGATAACGGGAATGCCGAGCCCGCGCAGCAAGTTCGCAGGACCGACGCCGGACAGTTGCAGGAGCTGCGGCGACTGCAACGCACCGGCCGACAATATGACCTCGCGGTCGGCTTCGGCGTTGAATGTCCGGCCGTCTTGAATCCACTCGACCCCGGCCGCAATGCGACCCTTGAACACGACCTTGCTGACTTGAGCCCTGGTGATGACAGCCAGGTTCGGGCGATGGGTGACCGGATGCAGGAATGCCGAAGCCGAACTGGTGCGCCAATGCCGCCCGATGCCGAGTTGATAGGCGCCGACACCGAGCGTCGTCGCGCCGTTAAAATCCGGGTTGCGCGGAAGTCCGAATTCCACGCCCGCATCCACCCATGCCGCGGAAGCGCGGTTGCCGGTGCGAAGATCGGAAACCTCGAACTCACCGAGGCCGCCGTGATACTGACTCTCGCCGCCGGAATAGCGTTCGTAACGGCGGAAATACGGCAGCAGTTCGCGATAGCCCCAGCCCTTGGCGCCGAGCCGCTCCCAGTCGTCAAAATCCTCGTGCTGACCGCGAATGAAGATCAGGCCGTTAATCGAAGACGATCCGCCAAGCACGCGACCGCGCGGCCACACGATCGAGCGGTAGCCGGTGCCTTCGCCCGGTTCGGTCTTGAACAGGCGGGAGAAACGCTCATTGTAGATCGTCCGGTAGTAACCGACCGGCAGCTTCAGCCAGAAATTCCGATCGGATTCCCCGGCTTCCAGCAAGAGCACGCGACAGGAGGGATCGGCCGACAGGCGGTTCGCGACCACACAACCGGCCGATCCGGCGCCGACGATGATGTAGTCGTATCCTTGCGCAGCCATTGGCAATCCGAAAGCGTGGCCGGAAGGACTGCGGCCACCTCTTGTATGGTCATCCTACTTATAATATGACCTGCCTACGATCAACCGCCTTTGCGACCGGACAGAAGCTGAATGGATGGAAGTGTCGCAAGACGCTTTTTACTCGGGCTTGCGCCGTGGGCCGCCGCGATCGCGATCTGGTATGCCGTGCGCTGGAGCGGATTCGTCAACGCATCCTTGATCCCGGCACCGCATCAGGTCGCATCCAAGTTTGTCGAACTGCTGCTGCATGAAGGCCTGCTGTTTGACATCTATGCTTCGACGCGGCGGGTTTTTCTCGGCGTCACTTTGGGAATTTTCGTCGCTGTACCGGTCGGCTTCCTGCTCGGCTGGTACCGTCCGGCGCGCACCTTTGCCGATCCGATGGTCAATTTCTTTCGCGCTCTGCCACCGATCGCCCTGATCCCGCTGGTGATCGTCTACTTCGGCGTCGATGAGGTGGCAAAACTCGTCATCCTGTTCTACGCCTCGTTCTTCGCGGGCGTGATTGTGATGTACGAAGGCGTATCGCAGATCACGCCGCTATACATCCGAGTCGCGCAAACGCTGGGCGCCGGCGAGTTCGAAACCTTCCGGAAGGTCATTATTCCACTGACGGTACCGCATATCCTGACCGCGCTACGCGTGGCGCTTGGCGTCGCCTGGGCAACACTGGTCGCATCCGAACTGATCGCGGCGCAACGCGGGCTGGGCGCGATGATTCAGAACGCCTCGACCTATTTCCTGCTCGACGTTATTTATGTCGGGATCATCTGCATCGGATGCATTGCTTTGATCATGGACATGATCCTGCGGAAGATCAGCGCCCGCCTGCTGATTTGGCAGGAAAGAGCCGTCCCATGAGCGCGGCCGGCGGCATTCATCGCGCGCAATTCGATCACGTCTCGCTCGTGTTCGATACGCCGAAGGGCAAGCTCACGGTGGTCGAGAACGTGACCTACGACATCGGCGACGGCGACTTCATCGCCGTGATCGGTCCGTCCGGCTGCGGCAAGACCACGATGATGAGCATGCTGGCCGGCTTTCAGAAGCCGACCGCGGGCAAGGTGCTGTTCGACGGACAACCTGTGAAGGGACCCGGCCCCGAACGTGGCGTCATCTTCCAGGAATATGGAGTCTTCCCTTGGCTGACGGTCAAGGACAACATTGCATTCGGCTTGAAGCTCAAGGCTAATCACGTTCCCGTTTCGGAGCGGGACCAGATTTGCGAACATTACCTTTCACTTATGGGACTGGCGGATTTTGCCAACTCCTATCCGAAACATCTGTCGGGAGGTATGCGGCAGAGGCTCGCCATCGCCCGTGCCTATGCCGTGAAACCGCAGTTCCTGCTGATGGACGAGCCGTTCGGCGCGCTCGACGCCCAAACTCGGGCAAACATGCAAAATCTGCTGCTCAAGGTGCTTGCCACCGAGGGCAAGACCGTCATGCTGATCACCCATTCGGTGGACGAGGCGATCTATCTCGCCTCACGCATTGTCGTTGTGACGGCACGGCCCGCCCGGATCAAGCAGATCATCGATGTGCCGTTCGCTTATCCGCGCGATAAATCGCTGCAGGAGCGGCCGGAATTTGGCGAGCTGAGAAGCCAAATCAGGGAACTCGTCATGAGCGAATACCGCGCTCAACAGGCGCAGCTGCGGCCGACTTCATTTTCGGAATAATCACAAAAGCAAACGGAGGAAATGCCATGGATCGACGACAATTTCTGGCCACGACGGCGGGTATCGCGCTGGGTGGATTTGCGGCCGCCGCACCGGCAATAGCGCAGGCGAAAACAAAGGTACGTGTCGGCTATCTGCACACGGTCGCCGTCGACGGGCAGATCTGGACTGGCATGGACCGCGGCGCATTCGAAAAGCAGGGCCTCGATCTGGAATTGCGCCAGTTCAATACAGGCCTTGAGATCTTTCAGGCCCTGATTGGTGGCAGCCTCGACGTGCTGGCGACGGGTGCGGTCTTGTCGAATTTTCCGGCGCGCGGTCAGGGCAAGGTATTTCTGATCAACGATATCGAGGTGGCGACCGCCCAGCTTTGGGTGCGTTCGGATCAGGGCATTAAGTCGTTCGAGGACCTGAAGGGCAAACGCATCGCAACGGCGGTCGGCACTACCGCTCACGTTTTCCTCGACAAGGCGTTGCGTGCCAACAAGATCGATCCCAAGGAAGTCGAGCTTGTGAACCAGACCATGCCGGCGGCGGTGACGGCGTTCATTTCGGGCGCGGTGCCCGCTGTCGCGCTATGGGTGCCGTTCAATGTCACCGTGCGCGACAAGGTGCCGGGTGCGGTAAAACTTGCCGACGCGTCAGCTTATTATCCGCAGGCCGCGATCATCGGCGGCTGGGCAGCGGCCAACGACTATTATGAGCCGAACAAGGAGACGCTCGCCAAGCTGATCAAGGGGTGGGCCGAGGCCAATGACTACATCGTCGCCAACAGTAATGAGGCCATGGAAGCGCTGCAGAAGGCTCACTACAGCCAGACACCGCTCGCCGATATCAACGAGTCGTTCAAGGCGCAAAAAATGTTCACCTCGCGCGACTGGAAGCGGTTCTATTCCGACGGCACAGTCACGAACTGGCTGCAGCAATCGACGGACTTCTTTATGGCCAACGCCGGGATCAAAGATTTTACGCCCGCGAGCAAATATTTCGACCCGAGCCTCTATCTCAAGACGATTGCGTAAGGCCGGGATCTGCAGCAAAGGCAATTGCCGCTTGCCTTTGCTGGTCCGGGATTTCGAAGGATATCTCCAATTGAGTTGGGGACTGGCAGTTTACGCGATGGCCTGCGTGTTCGCCGCCGCCATTGTTCGCGGCTATAGCGGGTTCGGCTTCTCGCTGCTCGCCATCACGTCGCTGTCTCTGATGCTTCCTCCAGCCGAAATCATTCCGCCCCTTTTCATGATGGAGGTCGCCGCAAGTCTCGGTCTGTTGCCGGGCATCTGGAAGGACATTCACTGGCGCTCGCTTGGTCTGTTGGGCGCGGGATGTCTTATCGGTACGCCCATCGGCGTGCGGTTTCTTGCAAGCGTACCCGCGCCGCCATGAAGATCGTACTGGCATTCGCCGTGCTTGTTTCGGTCGGCTTCCTCTGGTTCGGCCATAGCCGAAAGAAAATGCCCCGCGCGGCGGAGACGATTGCAATGGGACGCATTTCCGGTCTCCTGAATGGTGCGCTCGGAATAGGCGGCCCACCGATCCTGATCTTCTTTTTCAACTCGCCAGCAGGAGTTGCGATCGGCCGCGCGTCGCTGATTGCGTTCTTCATCGCCACCGATACGATGGCGCTGGGCTTTCTGGCTGCCGAGGGACTGGTGACATCGGAAGGCTTCACCAGCTTTCTTGCATATGTACCTGCGCTGCTGGCGGGCCAATGGATCGGCGCGCGCAGCTTCAAGACAGCGGATCCGGCACATTTCCGCCGCTGGATATTGATCCTCCTAGTCGCGCTTGCGGTTATGACCGGTTTGCAGGGAGCATCAGCCATGCTCATGGGCTTTCGCTAACGATGCCTATTCTTGAGAGGTACCTCAACCCAGCTTTCGCGTCGATTTTCGCGACACCAGTTCGATCGGCAATTCCGTGATGGATTTCACGCCTTTGCCCGCCAATTCGTCGAGCAGAGAGTTCGCCGCAAGCTCGCCGATGCGCGAGACCGGCAGATGTACGCTGGTCAGCGCTGGAAAAATGTAAGCAGACATCTCGATGTTATCGATTCCGACGACCGATAATGCGTGGGGCACAACGAGTCCGCGCGAGTGGGCTTCCTCGATACACCCGATCGCGAGCATGTCGATGCCGCCAATGAGAGCTGTCGGCGGCTCCTCCAGTCCGAGCATGGACGAACAGCCGATTCGACCGCCAGCGAGCGACAAGGATTGTTCAGTGATAAGCCAGTCGGGCAAATCGAGAGCGGCTGCGCGTAGCGCCTTGCGAATTCCAGAAAGACGGGCCTTTTGACGGTCGTTAAATTGAAGCCCGCCTACCACAGCGCCAATTCGCTTATGACCGAGATCCATCAGATGCTGAGCGGCAAGCTTTCCCGCTTTTTCGTTATCGACGACGATCGAACTGACCCGGTCGTCCCCGCACCATGTGAGGACAACTGCGACGCCGGCGCCTTCCAGCAGTTCCCAGGTGGACGCGGGACGTTCTGCCCCTACCAGCATCAAACCGTCCACACCGCGGGTAAGCAGGATGCGAACGGCTTCCGCCTCGGCGGCCGCGTTGTAGTCATGCGAGGCGACCAGCAGCTGAAATCCGTCTTGCGCCAGCCTGGTTTGCATCGATTGCAGCGCGCGCGCAAAGATCGCACTGTCGAGCGTCGGAACAATGGCGCCAATTGTCATCGAGCGCCCCGAGGCCAACGCGCGCGCGGCCCCGCCGGGGACGTAGCCAAGGCGGGCGGCGCTTAGCCTGACGCGGGCCAACGTTGCGGAATTCACCAGCTGCGGTTGGGCGATGGCTCGCGAGACAGTCGCCGCCGAGACGCCAGCGTCACGCGCAACATCCAGGAGTTTGACCCGCCGGTTTAACGTCATCGAAAACCACTGAAAATATTTTCATTATTTACCGCGTTCGCAATCACGATTCAAAAGAAATATAATGGCAAAAGCCGTTGACAAGCGCGGATCGCAACCGGAAACTGAAAGCGCTTTCATAGCGCCATATCTGGGCATTCGTAATGGGCGGACGACGTCGGGCAACGATCGGGTGGGCGACGCTGGCTGCTCTTGTTACGCTTTGGTTCGCGCTAACCACTTGGACCGGCATCGTTTCGACGGGACGATTTCCCTCGCCGGCCGATTTCTGGTTTTCTCTAATTCAGATCGCCAGCCGGGGCTATGCGGGCGGCCAGCTTTTCACACATGCGCTGCACAGCCTGATCCTTGTTGCGGTTGGATTTGTTGTCGCCGTCGCAACGGGAGTACCGCTCGGCCTGTGGATGGGTTGGAGCCGGCGCGCCGAAGCCGCCATCAACCCGGTCTTTCTCGTCGTCCGGCCGATTCCTCCTCTGGCCTGGATTCCGCTTGCGATCCTGTGGCTGGGCCTCGGCGACGCAGCCAAGGTCATGGTGATCTGGTTTGCCGCGTTCGTGCCTTCCGTGATCAATTCATTTTCCGGTGTTCGCGCAATCGACCGGCCGATCATCGAGGCAGCGCACATGCTGGGCACACCGCGATGGCGATTCGTCATCGAGATTCTTGCGCCCGCAGCGGCGCCGATGATCTTTACCGGATTGCGGCTGTCGCTACAGGCGGCCTGGACAACGCTGGTCGCAGCCGAACTGGTTGGCGCGCTGGTCGGGCTTGGTCTCGTCCTCAATATGGCGCAGCAAGATATTTATCCGGGCATGGTTCTGGTCGGAATGCTCGCGGTTGGAACGCTAGGGTTCGTGACGACGTGGTTGCTGGGCCGAGTGGAGCGCAGAACGCTTGCCTGGAACAACGCTGCTGCAAGGACTGCATGATGATCGATGAGCCGCTCAAATTGCGCGAGCGAATTGTTCTGGGCCTTGGCGGTTTGACCCTGTTTCTCGGCCTTTGGACGCTGCTGTCGGTTTCAGGCCTCGTGCCGCGCCAGTTTCTTCCCGCACCTTTTGAAGTCATCGGGCGATTTATTCAACTTCTGACGGCTCCTTTCGCCGGCGCCACGTTGCCGGAGCATCTCGCGTCCAGCCTCCAGCGCTACTTGTTCGGCATGTTGCTCGCGGCGTTTGTCGGCATTCCGCTGGGATTGCTGATGGGCTGGTTCAGATTGCTCGATGACATCGTATCACCGATCTTCGAGGGGCTTCGCTTCATCGCGCCCATTGCCTGGGTTCCGTTTGCCGCACTCTGGTTCGGCACGGGAATCGGCGGCCCGGTGATGATCATCTTTGCCGGAGCCTTTCCACCTTGCCTAATCAATGCCTATCGCGGCGCCCGCTTCGTCGACCCGCATCTGATCGAAGCCTCGCAAATGCTTGGCACCGGCCACCTCCGCACGATCCTGGAAGTCCTGTTGCCGGCTGCCGTTCCCTCGATCGTCGCCGGTCTTCGGGTTGCCGCGGGGCTTGGCTGGCAATCCCTGGTCGGAGCGGAATTGATCGTTGCCGCTGCCGGCGTCGGCTTCATGATGGTGCAGGCTCAAGCCAATGTCTCGACGCCGACGGTGATGGCGGGAATGATCGCCATCGGGATTGCGGGAATGCTGATCGATGTCCTGTTGCGTCACGGCGAAGCGTTGATCCGCCGTCGCCGCGGCCTCGAGGCCTAGAGGACACGTCGTGGGTTCGATACGGTTTGACAAAGTGAACAAGATGTTCGGTGCAAGGAGCGCCGGCTTGACCGTGCTCCACGACATCAATCTTGAAATTGCGGACAAGGAATTCGTGGCCATTGTCGGTCCGTCCGGCTGCGGCAAGACAACTTGCCTGCGTATCGTCGCGGGCTTCGAGCAGCCGACGTCCGGCACCGTCAGTGTCAACGCGAGACCGGTCAGCGGTCCGGGGCCCGACCGTGCGGTCGTATTTCAGCATTTTGCGCTGTTCCCATGGAAGACGGTTCGCCAGAACATCGACCTTGGCCTGCGCAACAAGAACCTTATGAAAGACCAACGCGACGCATTGATCGTCGATGCGCTCCATCTCATGAATCTCGACAGCCACGCCGATGCCTTCCCGCATCAGCTATCCGGTGGCATGCAGCAGCGGGTCGCGATTGCGCGCGCCTATGTGCTTGATCCCGAGGTGCTTTTGATGGATGAGCCGTTCGGGGCGCTGGATGCGCAGACACGCGTCGTGATGCAGGAAGAATTGGTCCGGCTGGCGCGCGTCAATCCCCGTACCGTGTTGTTCATCACTCATTCTGTCGAGGAGGCGGTCTATCTCGCCGATCGCGTCGCGGTCATGACCCGGCGGCCCGGCCGCATCAAGGAAATGATCGACGTCAAGACCACCCGCAACGCCGAAAACTGGAATCGGCTTCAGAGAATCGAAGACGTGATGGACCAAGAATCTTTTATCCACCTGCGCACCCACATCTGGAAATCCTTGCGGGAGGAGAAACCCGAAAATCGGCCTTGAGGTTCGCTTCAATGCCGCGGTGAGAAAACAATCGTCTGGTATCTGCATGACACAGATAATCAAAATCGAAAAATGGAGGAACTCTGATGATCTCTAAAGCAATCAGGACGGCAACTTTTGCGGTATTTCTTGCAAGCGGTTTTGGGCCGGCATTGCCCGCGAAGGCGCAAACTCCGATCGGCGTCAGCTATCAGCCCTCGCTCTACTGGGCACTTCCCTTCCACTATGCCACCGTGAAAGGCTGGTGGAAGGAAGTTGGCCTTGTTCCGAGTTTCTCGACATTCCCGGCCGGCGCGCCGCAGATCGCGGCATCAGCGGCAAAATCATGGGACGTCGGAGGGACGGGTTCGGTGCCGGCCGTGCTTGGCGCCGTGCGGTTCAACATCCTGACCATCGGCATAACCAACGATGAATCGAAGGCCAATGCCATGCTTGTCCGCGGCGACAAGTTCGATGCCATCAAGGCCAATCCGCAACTGCTCAAAGGGCAGCGCCTGCTATTGACGACCAATTCGACGGTGGACTACGCGGCGAGAAAATGCCTCGCAAAGTTCGGGCTTGCACAGAACGACATGCAGTTCGTCAATCTGGGGCAGGCGCAGATCATCACCGCGGTGACGTCGAACAATGGCGATATCGCCGGCGTGTGGGCGCCCAATACCTACACGCTGGAAGACCGGGCCAACGCCAAATATCTCTGTTCGGGCGCAGACGCCAACGCGGTGGTTCCCGGCGCGCTGGTGGTGCGCGCTGATTTCGCCAAGGAACATCCTGGCGACGTCGCAAAATTTCTCGCCGTATATCTGCGCGGCTGGTCGTGGGCCAAGGCCAATCCGACCGAGGCTCGCGCGCTGGCGCTGGAGTTTTACAAGCAGGGCGGGCTTGAGGTAAACGAACGAGCGATGGAGCAGGAATTTACGCTGCGTCCCACCTTCTCGCTCGACGAGCAACTGAAGATCATGTCGCGAGCAGGCGGGGCCTCGACGGTCGACGGCTGGTTTACCGAAATCGGCAAGTTCCTGGTTGATGTCGGCACGGTCCCGGGCAATCCGTCTTCGAAGGATTACCTCACGGATGAGTTTTTGAAACAGGTCGCCGCCGACCCGAAATTGCGCACCTTCGCCACGGAATTTGACAAGAAATAACGGCTCGGCTGGCCCGGTCACGCGGCCGGGCCGGCCGGTACGCAGCCTGCCCTTGATGAGGAGTTGGTCCGGTGTCCATCGTCTATTTGAAGAAAGCCGTCAAAACGCCGGAAACGGAGACCGAGACCGCGCGCAAGGTTGTCGCGGAAATGCTCGGCGCCATCGAAGCAGGCGGCGAGCAGGTGGCCCGTGATTACGCAGCCAAGCTCGATGGTTGGTCGGATGACATCGTTCTGAATGCGGATGCCATCGAACGACAAACCCGCGATATCCCCCAAGCGATCAAGGACGACATCGCGTTTGCCGCAGGCCAGGTGCGCCGTTTTGCCGACGCGCAACGTGCGTCTGTTCAAGACTTTGCGATGGAGATCGCCCCTGGTCTCGAACTCGGCCAAAAACTCGTCCCGGTCAATACCGCGGGATGCTACGTGCCGACCGGTCGTTACGCCCATATCGCGTCTGCCTACATGTCGATTGCGACGGCGCGCGCGGCAGGGGTCAAGACAGTCATCGCGTGTTCTGCGCCGTACCGGAATCAGGGCATTCATCCGCATGTGCTGTATGCCATGACGATAGCTGGGGCCGACACCGTCATGTGTCTTGGCGGGGTTCAGGCCATTGCAGCGATGGCCTTCGGTCTCTTCACCGGATGCAAGGCCGACATCATCGTGGGTCCGGGTAATAAGTTCGTTGCCGAAGCCAAACGCATGCTGTTCGGCAAGGTCGGGATCGACGTTTTTGCGGGTCCTTCCGAGGTAGCCGTTATCGCCGACGACAGCGCTGATTCCCTGATTGTCGCGACCGATCTGGTCGGACAGGCCGAGCACGGGCACGAAAGCCCCGCCTGGCTGATGACGTCGTCGAAACGAGTGGCTCGCGAGGTTGCCGAGCTGATACCTCAGCTCATCGCCCGTCTGCCTCCCACCGCCGCGGACGCGGCCAGCGCCGCCTGGCGCGACTATGGCGAGATCGTGCTCTGCGACACGCGCGAAGAAATCGCTACAACTTCCGACGCCTACGCCTGCGAACATCTCGAAGTTCATTGTACGGATCTCGACTGGTGGCATGCGCGTCTGAGCAATTATGGATCGTTGTTTCTGGGGGAGGAGACCAATGTCGCGTTTGGCGATAAGGTTTCGGGACCCAACCACATTCTTCCGACCAAGCTGGCAGCTCGTTATTCGGCTGGCCTCTCGGTGCACAAGTTTCTCAAGCCGCTGACATGGCAGCGTATGAGCCGCGACGCCTGCAAGGCCATTGCACCGGTGTCCGCCCGCATCTCCAGGCTCGAGGGCATGGAGGCTCACGCCCGCACCAGCGACGTCCGCATGGAAAAATACGCCCCCGGCTCGAATATCGATCTGGGTTCAGCTATCGAGGTTTGATGGTCTTCAGGCTCACTCCGTTATTCGATCTGACTGGCCGCACCGCGCTCGTCACCGGTGGCAACAGCGGCATCGGTCTTGCGACGGCGCGGGCGCTCGGGCTTGCGGGTGCGAAAGTTGCATTGGTGGCGCGGCGTGTCGCGGAACTTGAGGCAGCCGCGGCCGCGCTGTCGAATGAAGGCATTTCAGCTATTCCGATTGCCGCCGATCTCGCATCGGATAACGCTGCAAAAATCGTAGAAACGTCGACGCACGAGCACGACCTTGCTGTCGACATCATCGTCAATGCCGCCGGAATCAATCTTCGTCAACCTTTCAGGGATGTCAGCGCCGCGGCGTTTGATCTTCACATCACGCTTCATCTGCGCGCACCGTTTCTTCTGACGCAGACCTTTGCGCCGGCGATGGCCCGCCGGGGCTGGGGACGCATCGTGAACATTGCATCAATGCAAAGTTGGCGTGCATTTCCTGATTCTGCGCCCTACGGAGCCGCCAAGGGCGGCGTTCTCCAGCTGACCCGCGCTATCGCGGAGGAATGGTCACGGTTCGGCATCACCTGCAACGCGATCGCGCCCGGCTTCTTCCCGACACCGCTGAGCGCCCCGGTTTTCAACAACCCCGAACGCGCGAGCTTCCTCGCGGCACAAACCGCGATCGGCCGCAACGGCGCGCTCGATGACCTTACCGGAGCGGTCGTTTTTCTCGCCTCCGATGCTTCGAGCTATGTCACCGGACAGACCTTGGCGGTCGATGGCGGCTTCACGGCAAAATAGCGAAGGGAGAAGCGCAGCATGCGTGCGCTGGTCTATGTCGGTCCGAATGAACTGAAGCTTCGCGAAGCAGCCGTCCCAACCGCTGTCGATGGTGAAGTGGTGGTTAGAGTCGAGGCGGTCGGCATCTGCGGCTCCGACATGCACGCCTATCACGGGCACGACTCGCGCAGGCCCGCGCCACTCATTTTGGGTCATGAAGCCGCCGGACGCATCGTTTCCGGTCCGCGCGGCGGCGAGCGCGTCACCATCAACCCCCTGATCGTCGATCCCTCCTGCCCTTACGCGATCGAGGGCCGCGGGCATCTTTCGCCCACGCGGCAAATCCTGTCGATGCCGCCGCGCCCTGGCGCTTTCGCCGAGTTCGTACGTGTACCCGAGCGCAATGTGGAAACCTTACCGGATCACTTGCCTATCGAGCACGCCGCCCTGGCGGAACCGATCGCGGTTTCGTGGCACGCTGTTCGGCTTGGTAAGGAGCGGCTGCATTTACCTCTGGCTGCTGCGCGCGTCGTAGTCCTTGGCGGCGGTGCGATCGGGCTCACCTCCGCATTGGTAGCGCGCCATTTCGGCGCGAAGCACCTGAGGGTCGGCGAAATCAATCCGCTTCGGCGCGGCACTCTTCACCGCACCGAGGAAATTGAAACCTATGCGCCGGACAGCGGATCGGCACCCGCCGACAGCAGCGTCGATTTGGTGATAGATGCGGTAGGGGCGTCGGCAACACGCGCCGCTGCAAGCCGCATGGTGCGGCCGGGCGGCGTCATTGTTCATCTGGGTCTTCTGCCCGGAATCGAAGGCCTCGATATCCGGAAGATCACGCTGCAGGAAATCACCGTCACAGGTTCATACTGCTATACGCCGAGCGATTTCCGGCAAACCGTAGCAGCGCTCGCGGCCGGCCAATTCGGAGAATTGCGATGGTTCGAGGAACGGCCGCTGTTCGAGGGCGCGAGCGCATTTGCCAGCATCGATGCGGGATCGACCGCAGCCGCGAAGATCATTTTACGGCCGTGAGAGGGACGCACCCTCGCGACGCGTCTCAGACGCAGGTAAGACTATGTCATCTACGCAGAGATCGGGCCGGAACAATAGTCCGACGGCGACGCCTACCGGCACGCTGGCTCGCCTCAATGCAAAGGCTCAGCACCTTGATATGGCAGCCGCTGGATTTGGGCCGCTTTATTGGCTTGGCCTCACGTTCCACAGTCACAAGAGGTTCCTTGTCACTCTTGCCCTTCCGTTTCGGCTCGTACTCACCGGCGATCACCATAACGGCGTGCCCTTTTCCAGTCCCAATTCCTTGTTTCAAAGCTCTCGGTCTGGTGGCTCAGGCTCGGCATTGCGATCGAGCGCATCAAGCCCGGCACCCCCAGCAAAACCGCCGCCACGAGCGCATGCATCTAACCTTGAAGCTGGAGACCACCAAGCCGGCCGCCCCAAACTTCCTGCAGCAACAAGCCAAGTTCGACGACTTCGTCGATCGTTACAACAATGAGCGGCCCCACCAGGCCCTCGACATGCAATATCCCGCGCAGCGATATCTGTCTTCGCCACGCCCCTATCGGGGCCTGCCCGATATCGACTATCCATTCCATGATCACGCCGTCACCGTCACGACCTGCGGTCGCATCTGCTTCAACCGACAGAAAGTCAACCTCAGCCAGGTCTTCGCCGGCCAAACCGTCGGAATCAAACAAACCGACGAGCGGATTTGGCTCGTCAGCTTTATGGACTATGATCTCGGATACTTCGATGATGAGACCTGCAGGCTCGAACCCCTTGCAAATCCCTTCGGACCAAAAGTGTTACCTGTGTCTTCGGTATAAACCGTAACCCATGTGTCCGGAACGGACCGCCACTGCCTGGCTGGGGCGGGAGGATTCGAACCTCCGCATGGGGGAATCAAAATCCCCTGCCTTACCACTTGGCGACGCCCCAATTGACCTGTCCGGAAAGCGGGCGGGACGATAGCCGCGCGGATTCCCTAAGGCAACGCCGGTCTATAGAGAGAGTTGAAGCATTTCAACAGGCTGCAACCGCGGTTCGGACAGACCGGAACTGCGGCTTTTCTATCTGTTTTGTCACGCATTTCCACGGCGGCTTGAGAGCCGCACCGTTTCATGGGAAGACGGCAAGCTTTGCCCCATCCTCTTCAGGCGAGACCAGGATCATGACCTACCGCGCGCCGATCAACGACATGCTGCTCGCTCTCAACCACGGCGCCGGTCTGCAGACGGCGGTGCAGGCCGGCCACTATGGCGACTTCGACAGCGACATCACCGCGGCGGTGCTGGAAGAAGCCGGCCGCTTTGCTACCGACGTGCTGGCGCCGCTCAATCGCATCGGCGATGAGAACGGCATCAAGCTCGACAATGATAAAGTGACGACCGCGCCGGGCTGGCCCGACGCCTATCGGCGCTGGACCGCCGCGGGGTGGAATGCGGTTTCGGGACCGGAAGCCTTCGGCGGCCAGGGCCTGCCGCTGGCGATCAACGCCGCCTGCACCGAAATCTGGAGCGCCTCGAATATCGCGTTCGGCCTCTGTCCGCTGCTGACGCTGAGCGCCATCGAAGCGCTCGACGCGCACGGCAGCGACGAGCTGAAAAAAATCTATCTCGAGAAGCTGGTCTCGGGCGAATGGACCGGCACCATGCAGCTGACCGAGCCGCAGGCCGGCTCCGACGTCGGCGCGTTGCGCACCCGCGCCGAACGCACCGCAGACGGCAGCTATCGCATCACCGGCACCAAAATCTTCATCACCTATGGCGATCACGACATGACCGATAACATCGTGCATTTCGTGCTTGCGCGATTGCCCGATGCGCCCGCCGGCACCAAAGGCATTTCGCTGTTCCTGATTCCGAAATTCCTGGTCAATGCCGACGGCTCGCTCGGCGAGCGCAACGACATCTACCCCAGCGGCGTCGAGCACAAACTCGGCATGCACGCTTCTCCGACCTGCACCATGACCATGGGCGACAAGGGCGGTGCTGTCGGCTACCTGATCGGCGAGGAAAACCGCGGCATGCTCTGCATGTTCACGATGATGAACCAGGCGCGGCTCGGCGTCGGGCTTGAGGGCGTCGGCATCGCGGACCGCGCCTACCAGCAGGCGCTGGCATTCGCGCAGGAGCGCCGGCAGGGCCGCGCCATCGGTAAAAAGGGCGACGGCACGGATGCCATCATCGTGCATCCCGACGTGAAGCGGATGCTGATGCAGATGCGCGCGCTCACCGCCGCCGCGCGCACCATCTGCTACGCCACCGCGGTCGCGCTCGATGTTTCGGTGCGTGCTACCGACGCCAAGGTCCGCGCCGACGCCGCGGCGCGCGGCGCGCTGCTGACGCCGATCGCAAAGGCTTTCTCCACCGACATCGGCAACGAGGTCACCTCGCTCGGCGTGCAGATCCACGGCGGCATGGGCTTTATCGAGGAAACCGGCGCCGCGCAGCATTATCGTGACGCGCGCATCACCGCGATCTATGAAGGCACCAACGGCATCCAGTCGATCGATCTGGTGACGCGCAAGCTCGCGGCGCAGGGCGGCGCCTCGGTATGGGCGCTGCTCGACGAACTGTCGGGCATCGTCAAGCGGGTCGAGGCTTCCAACGATCCCGCTTTCGGCACCACCGGCGCGAAACTGCGCGACGCATTGGGATCGCTGGAGCGCGCCAGCCGATGGCTGCTGGAGCGCATTGCTTCGGCGCCGAACGACGCGCTCGCGGGAGCAACACCTTATCTGCGGCTGTTCGGGTCGACGCTCGGCGGATGCAAGCTTGCCGAGGAAGCGCTGGCGGCGCCGACGCTTGGCGAAAATCTCGGCGATCCGCAGCGCTATGTCACCTTGGCGCGTTTCTTCGCCGAGAATATTTCGGTGCAGGCCGGCTCACTGGAGCGCACGGTGATGGACGGCGCCGATTCCGTCACCGGCGCCGACGCGGTTTTGCTGGCTTAACGTGTTGCGGCAGGCTTGCGGCGAACCCAAGGCAGCTTGCCTTGTTGGAAGGACCGTTGAAATCAACCACAGCGAGTGTATTCTCGTGATGTATTTTCTGAGCAACGGTTTGCCCGGCTGACAGCCGAGGATGTTTTATTGCTTCATTGCTTGCTCGGCAACCGACGGCTTGTCTTCGAATTAAAAGGGGGGCGCCATTGTCAAATAATTCCTTTTTTCTTTCAACGATCCAGGGAAAAATCCATCGAGACCTGATGCTTGTGACGAAATCGCGTCATACCAAAAGCGCTCGCCGTCAAAGACTTACGATCAGACGGCTTCCGATACGCAATAACGCGTTGAAAAAACTCACCCAAATACTCAGCCGTTCTCTCTATCCGCATCTGCGCCAGATCAACGCCCGAATTCCCGCCAGCGCGATCCGGGAAATGAAGACGAACTACTCCGAGCAGCTCCCGAAAACCATGCGGCTGCTCACCGCCGATCTCAATTCACCGAGGTCGATCGCAACCCGGATCGCTTCTTCCCTGGGTCTGATCGAGATTCTCAAATCCGACGATCTTCACGCGCTTGGCGAAAACAGTTTCGGGCAAAAAACTTCTGAGAGACCCTGATTGTCAAATCATCTGTTACGAAAACGGGGATTTCTCCGGGCCTCATAACGACCACCATCCGGAGAACGAAAGCGCGCGAGCAGGCTTCGTTGACGTGCACATAATGCTGTCCGAGCCCTCAGTCTCCTCGCAGCTCCTCGTTTATGAGGAACAGCCGGGCCTTCTTAATGAGGTTGAAGAGATTGGCAAAGGAATGGCGATCGCGGTTTATCACCTGCCGTTCTGGCACTACACGACGCCGCTTCAGTCCAGAAGCAAAACTCGTCCGGCGCGACGCTGGCTGCTTCTCGCATCTTTCGATTTCGAGCCTGATCGACGCTGATCTGTCGCCACGCAATTAGGCGGCTTGCCCCAACGGGTTTCACCCAAGCGGCTTCAGCCCGGCTTCGATTTCGGCGCGGCGCGGTTCCAGGAACGGCGGCAGCGCCAGTTTTTCGCCGAGCCTTTCCATCGGCTCGTCGGTGGCGAAACCGGGTCCGTCGGTGGCGATCTCGAACAGGATGCCATTCGGCTCGCGAAAATACAGGCTGCGGAAATAAAACCGGTCGATGGCGCCGCTGTTGGACACGCCGAGTTCGTTGAGCCGCCGCGCCCACGCTTCGTACTGCGCATCATCGGGCGTACGAAAAGCGACGTGATGCACGCCGCCGGCGCCCTGCCGCGCCACCGGCGCATCTTTCTGTTCGACGACATGCAATTCGGCCGCGGGCCCGCCCTCGCCCATCGCAAAGACATGGATGCGCGCGCGGGCATGCGGCGCCGCATAGTCGCGCACCTGCCGCATGTTCATCACACCGGTCAGCAGCTTTTGCAGGGGCGCCGGATCCTGGACAGTGAGCACGATCGGGCCGAGGCCGCGAATCTGATGTTCAATAGGGACCGGACTGTTCTCCCACGGCGACGCCGGAGCCGCGCCGCCATCGTCGACCAGCACCAGCCGCTGGCCCTCGCCATCCTCGAATGGCAGCGTCAGCCGGCCATCAACCTCGGTGACATCCCCGCTATGGCCGCCGGCCTTGCTTAGACGGTCTCTCCAGTATCCAAGGCTTTTCTCCCCTGAAATCCGCAAGCCCGTCCGCGAAATGCTGTTGGTTCCGCGGCGCTCGGGTGCGGCGGGAAAATCGAAGAAGGTCAAGTCGGTGCCGGGATTGGCCTTCCCGTCGGCGTAAAACAGATGATAGGCGCTGACATCGTCCTGATTGACGGTCTTTTTTACCAGCCGCATGCCGAGCACGCCGGTGTAAAAGCCGAGATTTTCACGGGGTTTCGCGGAAATCGCGGTCAGATGATGAATCCCGGTCAATTGCATCGCATTATCCTTTAGGCCACTTCCCGTGGAATACCGGCGTGACCACTTTGGCCTCGTTGCGGATCATGTAGGATGCAACTTGAAGACTCGCCAACCGAACCGACGCCGCCTGTTTCGAGGATATGATCATGACCGGGCACCTCATAGTCACCGACGAAGATGCGACGCGGGTGATCACGCTGCGGCGGCCCGAAAAGAAGAACGCCATCACGCAGGATATGTATCGCGCCATGAGCGAGGCGATCGATACCGCGCAAAATAATCCGGCGATCCGCTGCCTCATCATTACCGGCGGTTCCGGCGTATTCACGGCCGGTAACGACCTTGAGGATTTCCTGAAGGACGGCACCTCCAGCGCCGATACGCCCCGCGCATCCAATGCCGCCAAGTTTCTCTATTCGCTGGCGCACAATGTGAAGCCGATCATCGCCGCGGTCGACGGCATCGCCATCGGCATCGGCACCACCATGCTGTTCCACTGCGATTATGTTCTCGCCAGCAAGACGGCGACGTTCTCGACGCCGTTCATCCATCTCGGCCTGGTGCCGGAAGGCGCTTCCAGCCTCCTGATGCCGCGCACCATGGGACATCAGCGCGCCTTCGCCACGCTGGTGATGGGCCGCACCGTCAGCGCCGACGATGCGCGCGTGGCCGGCTTCGTCAACACGGTGGTCGCGCCCGGCCATACCGAAGCGGAGGCGCGCAAGGTCGCGCGCGAAATTTGTGCATTGCCGGCCGAAGCCGTCGCGATCTCGCGAAAACTTTTGAAACTGCCCGCCGAGGATTTGACCCGCAGGATCGATCAGGAGAGCCATCTGTTCGGCGAGCGGATGCGCTCCAAGGAGGCGGTCGCCGCCTTCAAGGCGTTCTTTGCGCGCAAGAAGGCGTGAGGGCGCCGCGACCTCATGGCCGAATCCCCAAATATCGAGTTCCGCTGGTCCCGATCGACCGGCGAAGCCAAGCAGCTGGCTCGCCTCTTCTTCGAGCATCTCTCGCCGGCCTATATTTCCCACAGCGAATTGCAGGGTCCGCGCGCGCAGGCGCCGGGCACCTGGTCGCCCGATATCGCCAGCGTTCTGGAGCAGGATGTCAAATCCCGGGTCGGTCAACCGCTTGACGTAGCTGCGGATCAGGAAACACGGCTCGCTGCGGTTGCCCTCGTCGATGATGCCTTCGCCGGAGTTTTCCTTGTCACTTTTAACCGCATCGCGCCAATTCCGTTCTGCATCATCGAAGACATGATGATCCTTCCTGCGCAGCGGAGCCGCGGTCTCGGCAAAGCGTTCTTCGATTGGATAACGATGCAGAGCGTGGCGCGTGGTATCAAGCGGCTGTTTCTTGAAAGCGGTATTTCAAACGATCCGGCTCACCGCCTGTTCGAGGCGGTCGGATTTCAAAAAGTTTCGATCGTCATGATGAAGCAGCTATGAGCTTTTTGTGCTTGGTGGCCGCAATGGACACAAACGTTACTCTTGTTCAGGCCGTATCCATCCTGTACCTCATCCCGTTCTTAATTCTCGTTTGCACGGTCTGCTATCTGGCGCTTGCTCATCGCGCAAAGGCGAAGCGGCCAATGTGGCAGGCAATCGTGCTGTTAAGGCGCAACGACGATGATCTCGGGATTCAGTCCATCGTCATCTTGTGGATTGCCATAACGGCGATCGCAGCTTCGGCCTGGCTATTTCTTATCCTTCGTAAGGACATCGCCTCGCTGCCGATTCCGTACACGAGCCTGATCTCTGCGGCCAGCGCAATCATTGCCGCATTCGGCATTGCTTTCACGTTTGTCGTGGGATCCGAACAAAGTACACGGAATGCACGTCAACAATTGTACCAAACCCTCGAAATCCAGTCGATCTTGCTGTTTCGCTTTGAAAGCGACAACCACGAACGCGTCCAGAGTTTGTGGTTTGCAGACGAGCCGCCAAAGGAAAAAACGCTAGAGCGATTTCTTATCAAACAGTACATCTGCCAAATTCTCAATCTGTTCGAAATGGCTACGCGCTTTCAAATTCAGGGCGTGTTGCCGAGGGATGTTTTCGGCAGCTGGGTGATCTGGATGTGGGAACTCTGTAAGTGTCCGGTTTTCCGGGATTTTTGGCTGGGCAAAGACGACCTTCCATTCAACTACGTCGGCGAATTGCGCGCTATCATCACGGCGGGAGTTGCAATTGCAAAGCACTGCCACTGCGAGAATTGCGAAACGATTCAGCGCCAGTACTTCTTTGACGCGGTGTCTCGAGAACTGCATTCTCCGGAAATCAGCAACTGGTTTGATGAAACTGACGACGTTAGGCTGCTCAGGGTGCTTAGAGAGAATGGGCCGGCGCAGCCCACAGCAACTTGACGTAGCGCGATCTCTTCCCAAATTCTGGGTTTGTTCAGGACAGGAATTGCAAAGCCGTGTTGCGCCGAAACGGTCCACGTTTCACGATCATCTGGACTTGCGTGCTTGTCACGCTGCAGACCGCGCATGGCCAGGACAGCCGTGCTTTGATCGATCTGCAAATCCTCGCCATCAACGATCTTCACGGCAATCTCCGGCCGCCGCCTGGCGGCATCAGGATTTCCGATCCCGACGACAAGACTAAAAAGATCGGCGTGCCGGCGGGCGGCGCCGAATACATGGCGACGCTGGTCAAGCAACTCCGCGCCGGCCGAAAGAACACTGTCTTCGTTGCGGCGGGCGATCTGATCGGCGCCAGCCCGCTTCTGTCCGCGATGTTTCACGATGAGCCGACCATCGAATCGCTGTCGATGATGGGGTTAGAAATCACCTCCGTCGGCAACCATGAATTCGACGAGGGCAAGGACGAACTGCTGCGGATGCAGAACGGCGGTTGTCATCCAATCGATGGATGCCAGGGACCGCATCGATTTGCCGGCGCCAAATTTCGCTACCTCGCCGCCTCCACCATCGAGAACAGCACCGGCAAGGCGATCTTTCCACCCTACGAGATCAAGCAGTTCGACGGCATCCCCGTTGCCTTCATCGGCCTGACGCTGAAAGGTACGCCCAACATCGTCGCGCCGCCCGGGGTCGCCGGACTGCAGTTCAAGGACGAGGCGGAAACGGTGAACGCGCTGCTGCCCGAGCTGAAGGCGCGCGGCGTCGAGGCCATCGTCGTGCTGATCCACGAAGGCGGCTTTCCGGCCGGAGATTACAATGAGTGCCCTGGCATTTCCGGACCGATCGTCGATATTGTCAAAAAATTCGACAAGGCCGTCGATGTGGTGGTGAGCGGTCATACCCATCAGGCCTATATTTGCGAGATCGACGGGCGGCTCGTCACCAGCGGCGATAAATTCGGCACCATGGTCACGACGATCGATCTCACGCTCGATCCTGGGACGCGCGACGTTGTCAGCGCCAGGGCCGACAACGTGATCGTCCGCACCGGCGTCTATACCAGGGATCCGGAGCAGACCGCGCTGCTTGAGGCCTATAACAAGTTGGCCGGGCCGATTGCCAACCGCGCCGCGGGTTCGATCACGGCATCGCTCTCGCGCCTGCCCAACGACGCCGGCGAGAGCGTGCTCGGCGACATCGTCGCCGACGCGCAACTCGCCGCGACCTGCACGGATGCCAGCGGCGGCGCGGCGATCGCATTCACCAATCCCGGCGGAATCAGGACCGACATCGCCAAGAGGCCGGACGGCGCGGTCAGCTATGCCGAGGTATTCGCCAGTCAGCCGTTCCGCAATCAGCTGGTGACGCTGACGCTCACGGGCGCGCAGATCAAGAGCATGCTCGAGCAGCAATGGCTCGATCCCGCGCGCCCGCGCATTCTGCAGGTCTCAAAAGGATTCAGCTACGCGTGGGACAACGCAAAACCATTCGGCGAGCGCATGATCCGTCGACCGCATGTTCCTGAATGGCAAGCGTATCGATTCCGCGACGGCCTATCGCGTCACCGTGAACAATTTTCTCGCTGTCGGCGGCGACGGTTTTACCGTGTTGAAGGACGGCGCCATGCCGCGGTTCGGCATCTATGATGTCGATGCACTGTTTTCCTATTTTCAGGCGAACAGTCCGCTCTCGCCGGCGACGCCTGACCGGATCGTCCGATTGAATTGACCCAAGCGCCGCTCCGTGCTTTCACCGATCGCCCTTCCGAAAGGCGTGGCAAACAACTAGATTATCGTTTCATCTCAGCAGCGCAGTTGGCGCCGGACTATTGCATGACAACGCTTCTTTTCAGCCATCGCGCCAGCCTCGATCACCTGACGCCGCCGGGACACCCCGAGCGGCCGGACCGGATTCGCGCGGTCGATCAGGTCCTGGGTGAAAGCCGCTTCGACAAGCTTGTACGGCAAGAAGCTCCCGAAGGCACGCTGGAGCTGGTGAAGTTGTGTCACGACGAGCACTATGTCGAAGAGCTGCGGCGTATCGCCCCGGACAAAGGCCTGATCTACCTCGACGGCGACACCTCGATGTCGCCGGGGACGTGGGAAACGGTAATGCGCACCGTCGGCGGCGCGGTTGCAGCCACCGATGCCGTGATGTCGGGCGCTGCTGACAATGCCTTTCTCGCAATGCGCCCACCCGGCCACCACGCCGAAACCAATAAGCCGATGGGTTTTTGCTTCTTCGACCATGCGGCGATCGCGGCGCGCCACGCCCAGCGCAAATACGGCATCGCGCGCGCGGCGGTGGTCGATTTCGACGTGCATCATGGCAACGGCACCCAGGACATCTTCTGGGCCGACCCGACCCTGATGTATTGCTCGACCCACCAGATGCCGCTGTTTCCCGGCACCGGCGCCAGCGGCGAGCGCGGCGAACATGACACCATCGTCAATGCGCCGCTGGCGCCCAATGACGGCAGCGCCAAATTCCGCGCCGCGTTCGAACATCTGATCTTGCCGCAATTGACGAAATTCGCGCCGGAATTGATCGTTATTTCGGCCGGCTTCGACGCCCACCGCCGCGATCCCTTGGCGAACATCAATCTCGACGCGGAAGATTTCGGCTGGGTGACGCGCAAGCTGATGGATGCAGCCTACGCGAGCGCGGGCGGCCGCGTGGTGTCCGTGCTGGAAGGCGGTTACGATCTGCAAGGCCTGAAGGATTCGGTCGCGGCCCATGTTACCGCATTGATGGGCGCATGAATCCCCGCCACAATACGTCCGCAAAAATACTCAAGTTGGCGCCGGCAAGGGCGCATCCGGGACAAGCAATATGGCCGAAAACACCCATGTGGACGTGAAGTCGCTGAGCTTCGAGCGCGCGATCGAAGAACTGGAATCGATCGTCAAACGTCTCGAAGACGGCAAGGTGCCGCTGGAAGAGTCGGTGGCCATCTACGAGCGCGGCGAAGCGCTGAAGCGCCGCTGCGAGGAATTGCTGCGGCAGGCCGAGGCGCGGGTCGACAAGATCACCACCGATGCCGACGGCCGGGTGACCGGCACCGAGCCGCTGGACGTGCAGTGAGCAAATCGTAGCCCGGGTGTAACCAACGGGTCGCGCCATGCGCGCCCGATGATAAACCGCGCAACCCCGCGTTCGCACCTCACCCGGATTTCGACCGCTCCATGCGGCCTATAAGCGGGCCGGCCGATCCCGAATTAGCTCTTGGCGCATTCCGCAGCCTGCTATAGTCCGCTGGTCAGTCCGGGGAAGTAGCGTGCGCGTTCAGCACCGCCATATCATCTATGTGCAGGGATACGATCCGCGCGGCCTCGCGCAGTATTACCGCATGTTCCGCACCGAACTGCGGAAGTTCGGCAGGCTGTACGCGCTCACCGCCACCATCAGCCGGCCGCAGAGCGCGCCCGACGGCGAGACCGCGTCCTGGACCATCGAGACCAAAGGCGAGGATTGGCAGACCCGGACCCATTACGATTTCCTCCGGACCGAAGACTTCATCCAGAACGATCTCGCGTGGCCGATCCGGCGCACGGTCCTCCACGCCGTGATCATCTACTGGCGTCTGGTGTTCGGCGGCACGATTGCGCGATTCTGGAAGGCCCATTGGCGATTTGCGACCTTTATCACCTATCCGCATTTCCTGTTGTTCATTGAAGCGTTGTGGTCGGCAGGGATGGCTTTTGCCTTCGGATGGGGCCTCGAGGCATTGGGAATTCCCCGCTTGCTCGGCGTCGCGGCATCCCTAGCGCTGTTTGTCGCGCTGCTCGGCGCGACGCTGAAATACACCGAAAACCTGACCTATCTGCTTTATCTGCTGTCCGACACGATCTGGACCTGGGAATTCTCCCACCGCCAGCGGCCGGAATGGGATGAGCGCATCGACCGCTTCGCGCAGCATCTGGTCAATGTCGCCAACACCAGCGATGCCCAGGAGATCGTGATCGTCGGCCATAGTTCGGGATCGTTTCTGGGCGTTGAAATGCTCGCGCGGGCATTAAAACTCGATCCCGATCTCGGCCGGCACGGCCGGCGCGTCGTGCTATTGACCATCGGCGGCAACTTCCCGATCGTCGGTTTCCATGCCGTCTCGCGCGATTTCCGCGATCATCTGCGCCAGCTCGCAATCGAGCCCTCGATCGACTGGATCGACTGCCAGTCGCGCAAGGATGTGATGAACTTCTATCCGTTCGATCCGGTTGCCGGCCACGGCATCGATGTCGGGGCTGACAGGCGCAATCCCACCATCGTCCCGGTCCGTTTCCGGGAAATCATCAAGCCGGAGCACTACAACCGTTTCCGCTGGAAGTTCTTCCGGGTCCATTTCCAGTTCGTGATGGCCAACGAGCGGCCGCATGCCTACGATTTTTTCATGATCGTTTGCGGTCCGGTCCCCCTGAAGGACCGCATGGCCGATCAGGCGGCAGCGCTGGCCATTGCGACCGGCGATGCGCAAGCCCGCGAAATCGGCTGGAACAGGCTGGAAACCGCCCCAATTTCCGGCCTGGATGGCTCCGAGACAGGCAGAATGGAACCGACCGCCGCCCGGGGCGGTTAAAGTCCGCCGCGCGAGCTGCCTCCGGACAAGGAACCGAAGCCTCGGCGCGGTTGGCTTTGGCTGCCGCTTTGGTGTAAAGGTGGGAGGGATATGGGCTGACGAAGGAGCTCCGCCGCGACTTGTTTGACGACGGTAAGCGCCTCAATTAACTATCGAAAATGCTTCTGCCGGATGGCGCCGCGACAACTGATATAGTCATCAACGGAGCGCACTCTGGCTTCAAATCAAGGTCTCCTTGCTCAGGAAGGCCATCGGGCATCCGGGCTTCGCTGCACTGACAAATGCGCAGCCGTCCACCTTTCGACCGCCCGTCCCAACATGCAAAATTGGATATCGCCGTGACCGAATTTAGTAAAACGCCGCTTCTCGACACCATCCGGACCCCCGACGATCTGCGCCGGCTCAAGGTGGAACAGATCCGGCAAGTTGCCGACGAGCTGAGGATGGAGACCATCGACGCCGTGTCGGTTACCGGCGGCCATTTCGGCGCCGGCCTTGGCGTCGTCGAATTGACCACCGCACTGCACTACATCTTCGACACACCGCGCGACCGCCTGATCTGGGATGTCGGCCACCAGGCCTACCCGCACAAGATCCTCACCGGCCGCCGCGACCGCATTCGCACCTTGCGCACCGGCGGCGGACTGTCCGGTTTCACCAAGCGCACCGAGAGCGACTATGATCCGTTCGGCGCCGCCCACTCCTCGACCTCGATCTCCGCCGCGCTCGGCATGGCGGTGGCGCGCGACCTTTCCGGGCGCAAGAACAATGTCATCGCCGTGATCGGCGACGGCGCGATGTCCGCGGGCATGGCCTATGAAGCCATGAACAACGCCGGCGCGATGAACTCCCGGCTGATCGTCATCCTCAACGACAACGACATGTCGATTGCGCCGCCGGTCGGCGCGATGTCGGCCTACCTGTCGCGGCTATACTCCGGCAAGACCTATCGTTCGCTGCGCGAGGCCGCCAAGCAGCTCGGCAAGCATCTGCCAAAACTGATCGCGGACCGCGCCGGACGCGTCGAGGAATATTCCCGCGGCTTCATGGTCGGCGGCGGCACGCTGTTCGAGGAACTCGGCTTCTATTACGTCGGCCCGATCGACGGCCACAATCTCGACCATCTGCTGCCGGTGTTGAAAAACGTCCGCGACATGGAAACCGGCCCGATCCTGGTTCATGTCGTCACGCAAAAGGGCAAAGGCTACGGCCCGGCCGAAGCCGCCGCCGACAAGTTTCATGCCGTGGTCAAGTTCGACGTCGCCACCGGTGCGCAGTCGAAATCCAAACCCAACGCGCCATCCTATCAGAACGTGTTCGGCGCAGCCTTGGTCAAGGAAGCCCAGAAGGACGACAAGATCGTCGGCATCACCGCGGCGATGCCGTCGGGCACCGGCATCGATATCTTCGCAAAATCCTTCCCGGAGCGCACCTTCGACGTCGGCATTGCCGAACAGCACGCGGTGACCTTCGCCGCCGGTCTTGCCACCGAGGGCTACAAGCCTTTCTGCGCGATTTATTCGACGTTCCTGCAGCGCGGCTACGACCAGATCGTCCACGACGTGGCGATCCAGGGCCTTCCGGTGCGCTTCGCCATCGATCGCGCCGGCCTGGTCGGCGCCGACGGGGCCACCCACGCAGGTTCATTCGACAACGCCTATCTCGGCTGCCTGCCCGGCTTCGTCATCATGGCGGCGTCGGACGAGGCTGAACTGGTGCACATGGTCGCCACCCAGGTCGCGATCAACGACCGACCCAGCGCGCTGCGCTATCCGCGCGGCGAAGGCCGCGGCGTCGAGATGCCGGAATTCGGCATTCCTCTCGAGATCGGCAAGGGCCGCATCATCCGCGAAGGCACCAAGGTCGCCCTGTTGTCGTTCGGCACCCGCCTTGCCGAATGCGAGAAGGCGGCCGAAGAGCTGGCCGCGCACGGGCTCTCCACCACCATCGCCGACGCCCGCTTCATGAAGCCGCTCGATCTCGATTTGGTGCTGAAGCTCGCGCGCGAGCACGAAATCCTGCTCACCATAGAGGAAGGCGCGATCGGCGGCTTCGGTTCGCATGTGATGCAGACGCTGGCCGAGCATGGCATGCTCGACAACGGCCTGCGGGCACGGTCCATGGTGCTGCCCGACGTGTTCCTCGACCACGACTCGCCGAACGCGATGTACGCCCGCGCCGGCCTCGACGCCAAGGGCATCGTCACCAAAGTGTTCGAAACCCTTGGCAAGGATTTCAAGGCCGAAACGGTGAAGCTGGCCTGAGGCGTCGCGGACACCGATTGCGTTGGTCATTGCGGGGAGCCCTTGCGACGAAGCAATCCGGCCTTTACAGGCTGCTGGACTGCTTCGCGGAGCCTGTCATCGGGCGGCGCGTTGCGCCGACCCGTTGGCTCGCAATGACGACGAGATATGATGAAGATCTATCTGGCCGGCCCCGATGTGTTCCTGCCGGACGCCGTTGAAATCGGGCGGCGCAAGGTCCGGATGTGCGCGCGTCACGGGCTTGAAGGGCTCTACCCGCTCGACAACAAGATCGATCTTGCGGCAAAGAGTGCGTCGCTGCACATCTTTCGCGGCAATGCAGCCATGATGAACGCCGCCGATGCCATCATCGCCAACCTGACGCCGTTCCGCGGACCCGGCGCGGATGCCGGCACGGTTTACGAACTAGGCTACATGGCGGGGCGCGGAAAGCTCTGCCTCGGATACTCCAACGATCCCTCGCTTTATGCTGAGCGGGCTGCAAAATTCACCGAACTGAAGACCAGCGACGGACGGCTGATCGACGCCCAGGGACTGACGGTGGAAAACTTCGGTCTCGTCGACAATCTCATGATGATCCACGCGCTCGACCTGCATGGCTGTCCACTGGTCGTGCCGCGGCAGGCTTCCGAAGACATCAGGCACGATCTCACCTCATTCGAGGCATGCCTGCGTTTGGCCGCGGAGCGGCTGGCCCCTGCCGCATCGGATTGATTGTGTCAAAACCCTCCCCCCGCAAGCGCGCGGATATACTGCTGGTCGAGCACGGCCTGTTCGAAAGCCGGGCGCGGGCACAGGCCGCGATCGAGGCCGGCCTCGTCACCGCCAATGACAAGACGGTCCTGAAACCGTCGGAGGGAATTCCCGCCGATGCCGTGCTGCGGGCGCAGCCGGCGCATCCCTTCGTGTCGCGCGGCGGCGTCAAGCTGTCGGGGGCGCTGGAGCAGTATCCCATCGAGATCGAAAATCACGTCTGCCTCGATGTCGGCGCATCCACCGGCGGCTTCACGGAAGTGCTGCTCGCGGGCGGCGCCAGCCTGGTGTTTGCAATCGATGTCGGGCATGGCCAGTTGCATCCGTCGCTGCACGGCCATCCCAAAATCGTTTCGATGGAAGAAACCGACATTCGCAGTCTTGAGGGCAAGCGGCTGCCGATGCGGCCGGATGTCGTCGTCATCGATGTCAGTTTCATTTCGCTCAAAGCCGTGCTGCCGGTGGCGCTGTCGCTGGCGGCGGCGCCGATGCGGCTGCTGGCGCTGATCAAGCCGCAATTCGAGGCGCCGCGAAGGCATTCCAAACGCGGCATCATCCGCAATGCGATGGTGCATCAGCAGGTCTGCGACGGCATAGCGGCATTCGCGGCCTCGCTCGGATGCACGGAGATCCGGATATTTCCGTCATCGATCAAAGGCGGCGACGGCAACATCGAGTTCTTCATCGGCGCGCGCCGTGGCTGAACGTCTCGCGATCGACCATGTCGGCCATCGCGGCGACGGCGTGGCTTTCTCCGATGGTCAGACCGTATTCGTGCCGTACGCGCTGGGCGGCGAGATCGTCGAAGCCGGCCCGGCAGCCGGGCATCCCGATCGCAGAACGCTACTCCGCGTCGAAACCGCGAGCCCGGAGCGGATCGCGCCGTTCTGCCGATATTTCGGCGCCTGCGGCGGCTGCGCCATCCAGCACTGGCGGCCGGAATCCTATTCCGCGTGGAAGCGCCAGATCGTGGTCGATACCCTCGCTTACGCCCAACTCGACTGTCCGGTCGACGACCTGATCGACGCTCACGGCGCCGGCCGCCGCCGCATTACCGCGCATGCGCGCCGCGGCGGCGACGGCGAGTTGCGCGTCGGCTTCGCCGCCGCCAACAGCCACGCCATTGTCGCGATCGACGATTGCCCGATTCTCGATCGCGCATTGCATGGCGCGCTCGATGCCGCGCGCGCATTGGCCGAAGTGCTGAAGCCAACGACAAAACCGCTGGATATCCAGGTCACCGCGACCGATGGCGGTCTCGACGTCGACGTTCGCGGCTCCGGCCCGCTGCCCACCGCGATGATCGCCACATTGTCGCGCGTGGCCGAACAGCATCGGCTGGCGCGGCTGACGCGGCATGGCGAACTGGTGCTGATGCGCAGGCCGCCGGCGGTCGGCATCGGCACCGCGCAAGTGACGCTGCCGCCGGGCTCGTTCCTGCAGGCCACCGCGGCGGGCGAGCAAGCGCTGGCGGCATTGGTGTTGAGGCATTGCAAGGGCGCAAAGCACATTGCCGACCTGTTTTGCGGAGTCGGGCCGTTCGCGCTGAGGCTTGCGACGCGCGCGCGCGTCGCGGCGTTCGACAGCGATGCCGGCGCCGTGACGGCGCTGCAGAAAGCGGCGATGGCGACACCGGGGCTGAAACCGGTCAGGGCCGAGCCGCGCGATCTGTTCCGGCGCCCGCTGATGCCGCAGGAATTGCGCGACTTCGACGCCGTCGTGTTCGATCCGCCGCGGCAGGGTGCACAGGCGCAGGTGCAGCAACTCGCCGTCAGTAAAATACCCGTCGTGGTGGCGGTGTCGTGCAATGCCGCGACCTTCGCGCGCGATGCGCGCATCCTGATCGATGGCGGCTACGAGATCGAGGGCGTGACGCCGGTCGACCAGTTCCGTCACACACCGCACGTGGAGTTGATCGCGCGCTTCGCCAGGAGGCGTTGAACCTCTCTGGCGCCCGACGGACATACCGGGTGAAGCCCTCAAGGGAGGCCAGCATGGACATCGATCCCGACAGACTGAATGCATTCATGGGCAAGATGCTGGGCGACATGGGCGCTGCCGCCAACGCGGCGCTGATCAAAGTCGGCGATCGGCTCGGACTTTACAAGATGCTGGCAGCGCAGGGTCCGATGACGCCGGCGGAGCTTGCCAGGGCCAGCGGCACGGCCGAGCGCTGCATCCGCGAGTGGCTGTCCGCGCAGGCGGCCGCCGGCTATATCGAATACGACGCTGCGTCCGGCAAATTTCACATGCAGCGCACGGCGGCCAGGGAAGACGGGCTCGGCGATCGCGTTTCCTTTGCGGTTGCCACCGCCAAGACGTTTCCGTCCAACGACTATGACCTCGTCTGCTTCTTCGATTGCCTGCACGACATGGGCGATCCGGTCGGCGCCCTGAGACATGTCGCCTCGACGATGGCGGAAGACGGCACCTGCATGCTGGTCGAGCCGTTCGCCAACGACAAGCTCGAGCAAAACCTCAATCCGGTCGGCAGTCTTTTCTATGCGGCTTCCACCATGATCTGCACGCCGGCCTCGATGGCGCAGGAGGTCGGCCTGGCGCTGGGCGCGCAGGCCGGCGAGGCGCGGCTGCGCGAAGTGGCGAAGCAAGGCGGCCTGACGCGATTCCGCCGCGCCACCGAGACGCCGTTCAATCTGATTTTGGAGGCAAGGGTGTGAGACCGCGCAATACGGACCCGACGATTTCGCCCAACCGCGGATTTTACGACGACTGACCCTGCGTCGGCGCTGCGTGCGACGCATTCGGTCTTTCAAACGATTCGCGGTCGGCGCGGACACATCGGTACAATCCAGCGACGGGTCATCGTGCCTGTCGGGATAGGGAAAATCCGGCGTCAAGCAGGACCGATCGGACGTCATCGACCTCTTGCGTATCTGCAGCCGCATGAGAAAGAAAAATATCGTAATCGAGCATGCGGACCTCCTCGTCCGGCCGGCGGACGATTGCAGGACGCCGAAAACAAAAAAGCCTATCGTTTCAAAAAACCCGGTGCTAGTGTTCCGGTTGTAGCTAAAATTTTAACAACTTGGTACCAGTGGATCGGGATCGCCAGCCATATTCCGGCAATCCCAAACGACCCGATCGCACCAAGGCATTCTGCAATTTTGCACCGGCCGATCGAATAGAAATTGATTGAAGTTAGATTCCGCGGCTCGTTACAGGCCGAGCCTGCATTTCAATCTCGGACGACGCCATGTCCACGATACGACGATACCAGCTGGAGACAGTGAGATGCCCGAGAACACGCATGCCTTTGTGAGCTATGCGCATCAGGACGCGCTGATTGCCGACGTTCTCGAGCAGCAGCTCATGCATCTGGCCGAAAGGGGCAAGGGCAAATCGTTCCTGAGTTGTTTCCTGGATACCAAAAGCATCCCGAAAGGGCAGAAATACGAACCCGTCATAAGGACCGGCCTGAAAGACGCGGATTGGCTGATTGTGATCTTCACCGGAGATCAAAGTGTCTATTGCGGCTTCGAGATTGGCCTGTACAGCTTCATCAACCCCGACGGCGACAAGCCGATCATCTGCCTCCATGACGTCGACAAGAGTCATCTTCCGGCAGTGCTGGACGGCTACAACACCGCAATGATAGGCGCCATCGCCCCTTATCTTACCAGGGATCCGATCGCATCGGGGCAGGAGATGAACCTGTGGTGGGACAGCTCCATAGGCAGATTTCTCAGGGATTTTTGCAGAACGAAGGATTTATACACGCCGGAGGACAGGGAGAATCCCAGCGAGTACACCGTCGACATTGCCACGGCGGCCAAAGCGATTTCAAACGCTTTCGAACTTGCGCGCCAGGAAGATGAAAAGTCGGAGACGCCGGTCCAGGCGGGTTTCGAACTGACCGTAGATCCGTCGACCGACGGCAAACTCACACGCATTCCGGAGGGGTCGATACTGATCGGAACCAGCCGGGCGTTCGACATCCTGGGACTGAATCTGGCGCTCAGCCCAAATTCGGCACCGCAGATCTCGTGGGGGGAACTACGCAAAGCATTGCTTCCACCGGACCGGATAAATGTGCCGTGGATGGACAAGCTGGAAACCAATGTTGCCCTGGCAGCCGCTTTGAAAGTACCCGAGCCGGAAGATGTGACGTTCAAGGGAAGAGATGACAGGATTTATCGAGCGATCCTGACGCGGCACAAGCTGTACATGAACGGCAAGCGAAAATTCTTTGTCCTGCTTGTGGAAACCTTTGACCGGAGGTTTATCGGAGACCCGCGATCATCGCTGCTTCTCATTGCCCTCACCCTGGCTTCGCGCTGGAGATTCACTTTCTTCGAGAAATGGCGCGATACGTTGATGAAATTCGACAAAAGCCTTTCCGATCAGGAGTTCAAGGATTCCTGCAGGCAGCTGGAATACAATATGGAATGGATGGAAAACGAAGGTGTGGAGCTGGGCGCCGACGATCAGAAAGCGATGGTGGAAGCTTTCGGGTTCGAGAACAAGGCCCGGGTCGAACGCTTCTATTCCGATTTTGCGGCGGCAAAGGCAACCTTGAAGGGTGAATTGCCCTTGACCTTCGAAGGATTGACACCCGAAATTCGCGATCGGGCGGAAAAAGGGATCGTGACGTTCCTTACCAGCATCAAGGAGCAGAACGCTGAATTCCTTAAACTTTGCGTAGACAAATACAGGGATCAAATACATTCCGCTCTCGACTAGCCCAGCACGGACTGAGCGAGAAGGTGTGCCCGGAGCGCCAGCGCGGCCATTGCAGCGTCGTTCATGCAAGAGCTGCAGCAGAAATCATCTCCCCCACCTGTCCTGCCAGATTTTCTCGCCGATCAGGCACGACACCCGCGACTCTTTCTCGGCGACCGGGATGACGCGGCGTTCCGGCATCCGGTTGGCGACCTCGAGCACCAGCTTGGTGCGGATCGCTTCCTTGAATTTCTCGCGGTCCTTGATCGTCACCACGAAAGCTCCGGGACCGCCGATCACGCAGTCCTCGTAGTAAAAATCGAGATTGTCGATATCCATGGTCGAATAGGACGGCTCTTTGACCATGATCGGCAGGCCGTTGATGGTGACGCCCTTCTCGATCGCGGCGTCGCGGGCGCCGGTGACGGGCGCGCCGTTGTTATTGGGACCGTCGCCGGAAATATCGATGACGCGGCGCAAGCCGCGATGCGGATTCTCCTCGAACAACGGCATCGCGAAATTTATCGCGCCGGAGATCGAGGTGCGCGACGCCCGGCGGATCGGGGTTTTCATGATTTCGTTGGCGACGGCATCCGCGGTTTCCGGGCCGTCGATCACCCGCCAGGGAATGATGATCTTCTGGTCGCTCGATGCCGCCCATTCGAAATAGGTCACCGAGATCTTGCCGTTCGGACCGGTCTTCAGCGCCTGCAAAAATTCCTTCGATACGATGGCCTGCGCATAGCCCTCGCGCTGGATGGCGAGTTCGTCCATGTCCATCGAATAGGAGACGTCGACGGCCAGGACCAGCTCGACGTCGACCGACGGCATGCTTTCCCTGTCGGCCGACCGATATCCGGCGTTGGGCGCGGCGATGCCGCCCCCCGCTATCGCTCCGGCGACAAGCACGGCCCCGATCGAGACACACCAGCGCATAGCGGTCCTCCGGTCATCCGACGCCGATGGTGACACGCAACGCGGCCAACGAAAAGCAGGAACATGCGTTGGCCTTCACATTCAGGTTAGATGATCGGCGCCTTCGGGCGTCGCAGACCAAGCTGTTTCGTGACGGGCCGGAAGGCTGTATTCTGGCGGCGATGGCCGCAACGTCAGGAGGCGCCGCTGGAATGATCGATACCGTCGTAAAACCCCGTACCAAGGTCAAAACCAAAACCGAACGGCCCAAGCTGCACAAGGTCATCCTTGTCAACGACGACTTCACGCCGCGCGAGTTTGTGGTCATGGTCCTCAAGGCCGAATTCCGCATGACCGGGGACCAGGCCCACAAGGTAATGATCACCGCGCATCGGCTCGGCGTCTGCGTGGTCGCCGTGTTCACCAAGGACGTCGCCGAGACCAAGGCCACGCGCGCCACCGACGCCGGCCGCGCCAAAGGCTATCCGCTGTTGTTCACAACCGAGCCGGAGGAGTAGCAGTGAAAAAACCCTCATCCCGGGGAGCCGCGCTCTTGCGGCGTCTCGAAGGATGGCCGCAAGGCACCGCGTCCGTTGCCATCCTTCGAGGCTCGGCCGAAGGGGATCAGCACCTCAGGACGAAGACGTCGTTGTTTCATCCGCCAACCCATAGACCCGTTCCGCCTTGGAAAATCCGGCGATCGGAAACTCGCCGAGGTCGGTCCAATTGCCGGCGTCGCACATCTCGACGAAGCTTGCGGAAGCGACCACCGTGCGATGCAGGCTGCCGGCGATCTTTTCCAGCCGGGCGGCAAGGTTGACCGCGGGGCCGATGCAGGTGAAGTCGAGGCGATTGCCGCCGCCGATGTTGCCGTAGAGCACGGTACCGATATGGAGCGCCAGGCCGAAGCGAAAGCTTTCGACGGTGTGACCGCCCTCGCAATAGGTCAACTCCGCCACGCTGGCGCGGCATTCCTGGACCGCCTCAAGAACCTGATGGCAAATGTCCGCGGCGTTGCCGTGGTCTCCCACCACCGGAAACACCGCCAGCAGTCCATCGCCCATGAATTTCAACACTTCGCCGCCGCGCCGTCTGATCGCGTCGACCTGGCAATCAAAATAGCGGTTGAGGATCTCGACCACGACTTCCGACGGCAGGCGGTCGGACAGCCGCGTGAACCCCCGCAAGTCCGAAAGCCAGATCGCCGCATTCATCGTGTCGGTATGACCGCGCCTGATCTGCCCGGCGAGAATACGTTCGCCGGCGCGGTTGCCGACATAGGTATCAAGCAGGAGTGCCGCAGTGCGTCGCAGACTGATGATCTCGATCACCCGCGCAAGCGGTACGACGAGTTGCCGCAATCCGTCCAGTTGCTCTTCCGTGAAGCCGCCGGGCTGTTTCGTGGTCCAGCTCGACGCGTGAGCCTGGCCATCGATAAACAGCAGCGGCAGCGCGACATAGTCCGTGACGCCTTCGGCCCGCATGTCGTCGATGATGGGAAAACGTCTGCTCTGCGGATCGTCGGGGCGGGCTCTGACCTCGATTCCCTCCCTGAACACGATCGCCAGCGGGCTGGCGTTGAATTCCGGTGCATCCTGAATGCCGAAATCGACCGAGCCTATTTCCACCTCGGCTCCGGGCTTCCAGATGAAATTGCGGCCGTAGATATCGGGATGCAAAGTCCGGATGAACACGCCGACGCGCCACAACGGCACGCCTGCCGCGACAACGCGTTCGCAGGCCTCCGCCATCATCCTGGCCGGATTGGGCGCTGATCGCCCGCCGTCGATCAGCCAGTCGGTGATCTTTTTGATCTCGGCGGCGAGCATTAGCCGACCTGGCCGCGGTGGCGGAGGAAATGATCCGCCAGCACGCACGCCATCATGGCCTCGCCCACCGGCACCGCGCGGATGCCGACGCAGGGATCGTGGCGCCCCTTGGTCATGATATCGGTGTCGGCGCCGCTGCGGTCGACGGTGCGGCGCGGCGACAGGATCGAGGAGGTCGGTTTTACGGCGAACCGCGCCACCACCGGCTGCCCGGTGGAGATGCCGCCTAGAATGCCGCCGGCATGATTGCTCAAAAAACTCGCGCCGTGATTGGTCATCCGCATCTCGTCGGCGTTTTCCTCGCCGGACAATTCCGCGGCGCCGAAGCCCGCGCCGATCTCGACGCCTTTTACGGCGTTGATGCTCATCAGCGCGGCGGCGAGATCGCCGTCGAGCTTGGCGTAGATCGGCGCGCCTAGTCCAGCCGGCACGCCCTCCGCGACCACCTCGATCACCGCGCCGATCGACGAGCCGCGCTTGCGGATATCGTCGAGATAACCCTCGAAGAACGCGGCCCTGTCCTTGTCGGGACAGAAGAACGGATTGCGCCCGATCTCGTCCCAGTCCCATTTGTCGCGATCGATTTTGTGCGGTCCCATCTGCACCAGGGCCGCGCGCACGGTCATCCCGGGCACGATCCTGCGGGCGATGGCGCCCGCCGCCACCCGCGTCGCGGTTTCGCGCGCGGAAGAACGGCCGCCGCCGCGATAATCACGCAGACCGTATTTGGCTTCATAGGTGAAGTCGGCGTGACCCGGCCGGAACTTGTCCTTGATGTCGGAATAGTCCTTGGAGCGCTGATCGGTGTTCTCGATCAGCAGCGCGATCGGCGTCCCCGTGGTCACCTGCACACCGGTGTCCGGATGCGCCATCACGCCGGACAGAATCTTCACGGCATCGGCTTCCTGGCGCTGGGTGGTGAAGCGCGACTGCCCGGGCCGGCGGCGGTCAAGATCGTGCTGGATGTCTTCGACCGTCAGCGGCAGAAGCGGCGGACAGCCATCGACCACGCAGCCGATCGCAACCCCATGGCTCTCGCCGAAGGTCGTGACCCGGAACATGTGGCCGAAGGTGTTGAAGGACATCGTTTTCCAAAACAGCAAAATCGCCACTTGTCGTAGCGATAAGTCGCGAAAATCGCAACGTTCGTCATGGCCGGGCTTGTCCCGGCCATCCACGTCTTGGATGTCGAAAAAGACGTGGATGCTCGGCACAAGGCCGGGCATGACAAGGTCCCTTAACTATATTTCGTCACGCCGCCATTTTCGAACACGTAGACCACACCCTGTTCGATATACAGGTCGGACGCGCCGGCGGGCGTTTCGATGCCCAGCGCCACCATCAACGCCCGCGCGGTGCCGCCATGGGCCACCGCGACGGTGTCCGCTTTCAACGAATCGTACCAGTCGCGCATCCGCAGCTGGACCGAGGCATAACTCTCGCCGCCCGGCGGCAGCGCGCCCCATTTGTCGCGTTCGCGGCTTGCGTAAAGTTCGGGATGCGAGACTCGCGCCTGCGCCAGCGTCGAGCCTTCCCAATGGCCGTAGCCGATTTCGCGCAGGCGGTCGTCGATCGCGTAACCGCCCGGCGGCAGCTTCAATTCGGCGCGGACCAGATCCATGGTGACGCGCGCACGCCGCAGCGGGCTCGCGACGTAGGCGAGGCTTGAGGCGGCGCGGCCGTGGCGCACAAACAGATCGGCCAGGACACGTCCGGCATGCGCGGCTTGCGTGAGACCAAGCTCGTTGAGCGGTGTGTCGATGCCGCCCTGCAGGCGGCCTTCGACGTTCCAGTCGGTCTCGCCGTGGCGCATATAATAGATGGTCGGCATACTCCCTCCGCGTCATTGCCGGGCTTGACCCGGCAATCCATCTTCAGAAAGTTTTTTCAAGGGGATGGATGCGCGGGTCAAGCCCGCGCATGACGGGACCGGCTATTCCTTTGCCAGCGAATTGCTGAGCGAAATATCCGGCGCGTCGGGACGCTTCATGCCGACGACGTGATAGCCGGAATCGACGTGGTGCACCTCGCCGGTGACGCCGCGCGACAGGTCGGAGAGCAGATACAGCGCGCTGTCGCCGACTTCCTCGATGGTGACGGTGCGGCGCATCGGCGCGTTGTATTCGTTCCACTTCAGAATGTAGCGGAAGTCGCCGATCCCCGATGCCGCCAGCGTCTTGATCGGCCCCGCCGAGATCGCATTGACGCGAATGTCGTTGGTGCCCATGTCGGCGGCGAGATAACGCACGCTGGCTTCGAGTGCTGCCTTGGCGACGCCCATCACGTTGTAATGCGGCATCCACTTTTCCGCGCCGTAATAGGTCAGCGTCAGGATCGAGCCGCCAGCGGTCATCAGCTTTTCGGCACGCTGCGCGATCGCGGTCAGCGAATAGCAACTGATCAGCATGGTCCTGGAGAAATTGTCCGCGGTAGTTTCGATATAGCGGCCGTCGAGTTCGTCCTTGTCGGAAAATGCGATGGCGTGGACGACGAAATCGATCTTGCCCCACTTTTCCTTGAGCAGATCGAAGGCGGCATCGATGGTCGCGGGATCGGTGACGTCGCAATGGCCGAGCAGCAGCCCGCCGAGTTCCTTGGCCAGCGGCTCGACGCGCTTTTTCAAGGCATCGCCCTGCCAGGTCAGCGCCACCTCGGCGCCGGCGGCGCGGCAGGCTTTGGCGATGCCCCAGGCAATCGAGCGATTGTTGGCGACACCGAGAATCACCCCGCGCTTGCCCTGCATCAGGCCTGAACGATCAGCCATTCCGTTTCCTGTTCTATCGAATTTCGCCCCTTGCCGGGGTACACCAGCACCTCACGCCGGTACACCCCAAATCTGCGCACCGGAGCGGCGTTGCAGCGCAAGCGTTAACGGAATAGTCCCGTTATTTCGGTGTTATGTTGGGCAGGGCGTGCGCTGCTGCCCGACAAACCCAGGACCCGGTGTAATGACCGCGTTTCGCGATGACGTCGAAGCCATGATCCCGGCACTGCGCCGCTACGCGCGGGCGCTGGCGCGCGACGCGGATATCGCCGACGATCTGGTGCAGGACACGCTGGTGCGGGCGCTACGTTCGGAGCGGCTGTTTGTCGGCGGCGACATCAGGAGCTGGCTTTACACCATTCTGACCAATCTGAACCGCAATCGCCGCCGCTCGCTGGCGCGGCGGCCGCAGTTCACGCCGCTTCTGGAAAACAACCCGGACGCCAGCGGCACCGAGGCGGAAGGCCGCGACATCGCGCGGGCGCTGGCGACGCTAGTGGAAGATCAGCGCTCGGTGCTGCTGCTGGTGATGCTGGAGGGATTGAGCTACCGCGAGGTCGCCGACATCCAGGGCGTGCCGATCGGCACCGTGATGTCGCGCCTTGCCCGTGCCCGCGCCCATGTCAAGGCGTGCCTCGAAGGCGAACGCCCGGCGCTGCGGCGGGTGAAGTGATGGCAAATGTTATGCATGTGAAGCGTTGTGCATATGTATTGATGTGATCGATCTGGATTGGACAGAGACTGAGACAATGACCGATAAAAATATTCCCGTCACCGAAGACGAATTGCACGCCTACATCGACAATGAGCTGCCGGCGGAGCGGCGCGGCGATGTCGAGGCGTGGCTCGCGGGGCACGCAGACGATGCCGAACGGGTGCAATCGTGGCGCATGATGGCTGAGATGCTGCATGCCCGTTACGATTCCGTTGCCGACGAGGCGGTGCCGAAGCGGCTGGAGATCGAGCGGCTGGCGCGGCAGCCGCGCAAATGGATGGCCGGCGCGATTGCCGCGACGCTAGTGGCGTTCATCGCCGGCGGCGGCGTCGGCTGGGTGGCGCATGGCGCGGCGGCCTCGCCCTCGGCATTCCAGAATCTGACGCTCGATGCGCTGGATGCGCACAAGCTCTATGTGGTCGAGGTACGCCATCCCGTCGAAGTGCCGGGAAGCGAGCGCGCACATCTGCAGCAATGGCTTACAAAACGCTGCGGCTGGGAAGTTCGCGCACCGCTGCTGGACGCCACCGGGTTGAAACTCGTCGGCGGACGGCTGCTGCCCGGCCCCACCGGACCGGCGTCGTTCCTGATGTATGAAAGTCCGACCGGCGAACGCTTTACGCTCTACACCTCGCGCGCAAAGCCGGAGACCGCGCAGATGCGATACACCGCCGCCGAGAACAGCGGCGCGATGTACTGGTCCGAAGCCGGCGTCGGCTATGTGCTGTCCGGTCCCACCGACAAGGACCGGCTGAGCCAGGTCGCGCGGCTGGTGTACGACCAGGCGGAGAAGAACGGCGGGTGAGTTCGCTTAACCTCTCCCCGCTTGCGGGAAGAAGTCGGAGACTGAGCGCAGCGAAGTCTCCGGGTGAAGGGCCAGGCACTGCGCCGAATACAAGTGAAGACTATCGGGTCGTACAGTAGCGACAGGCGAACCTTTCATCCTCATTCTGAAAGGTTCGCGACCCGAGAGATTGATGGCGCTGTCAGCGCAGTGCCCGGCCCCTCACCCGGCGCTACGCGCCGACCTCTCCCCGCGAAAGAGCGGGGCGAGGTTAAGCGAGATCGCTACGCGGATTATACGGATGGCCGTTGCGCCATTTCTGCATCAAGGCTTCGAGTTCGGCGTCGTTGCCGTCGGGCAGCATGATGCGGGTGGTGAAGTAGAGATCGCCTGAGCCGCCGCCGGCTTTCGGCAGGCCCTTGCCCTTCAGGCGGAAGGTGCGTCCGCTCGAGGTGTTTTTCGGGATCGACAGTTCGACCGCGCCGTTCAGGGTCGGGACGCGGACCTTGGCGCCGAGCACCGCTTCATACAGCGTGATCGGCAGATCGACCCGCAGGTCGCTGCCGTCGACCTTGAAGAACGCATGCGGCGCGATGCTGATGGTGATCAGTAGATCGCCGGGGGGATGGCCGGGCGCGGTTTCACCCTGCCCCTTGAGCCGGATCTGCTGGCCGGCGACGACGCCCGCCGGAATCCTGACGTTGAGCTCTTTTCCGGTGGGCAGCCGGACCCGTTTCTCGCCGCCCTTGACCGATTCCTCCAGCGATACCGTCATGGCGACGCTGAGATCGAGATCGAGGCCGAACGGGCTCTCCTCGAAGGTCTGGGCGCCGCCCCGCGCGCCGCCGAACATGCTCTTCAGAATGTCCTCGAAACCGGCGCCGCCGCTGAATTCCTGCTGCCCGCCGGGACCGCCAGTGCGGAAACTGAAGCCGCCCGGCGAAGCGCCGCGCCCGCGCCCGCGCGGATCGCCGCCGGCAAAGCCCTGGAACCGCGGCTTGCCTTCGGCGTCGATCTCGCCGCGATCGAACTGCTTGCGCTTGTCCTCGTCGCCGATGATTTCGTTGGCGGAATTTAGCTCGGAAAAGCGCGCCGCGGATTTCGGATCGTTCTTGTTGGCGTCGGGGTGATGCTTCTTGGCGAGCTTGCGATAGGCGCTCTTGATCGCCGCAGCGCTGGCGCCCCGCTGCACCCCCAAGACCTCATAGGGGTCGCGCATCCGTTACGTCTCCTTCAAGGGAATTCACTTGTCGGGCTGTTCAGCCCGCCGTGGCTTCATCTGGGGTCTCAGTGGCATTTTTGCAACGGGATCAAGCATGATCCACGATAGCGGCCGCAGTTCAACCCCGCTTCCACGGCTTCAGGGTATGAATTTCCCATTGGCCGTGGTCGGATCTGCAGGCCCCGCCCTGCAGCCAGCTTTCCGACCGGCCGTTGACGTAGCTTGCCAGAAAATCGCGGCAGGTGCGGCCGTCCGAGGTATAGGCCGCGGCGATCGGCGTCACCGAACCCCGCGCGCCGGTTTTCGGATTTTCCCAGGGCTGGCTGAAATCCTTGCCACCTTTGGTCAGCACGTCGGAGGCGGCATTGCGGGCGAACGCCAGATCGGCGTCGGTTGGGCCCTCGCTGGCAGGCTTCGCCGGGGCGATCGAGCCGGTTTCATCATTGCCTTCCATCCTGGCGAACGCCGAATCCGTCCGCGCCAGGCTGCAGCCGCCGGAGCCGGAGCCGATCAGAATCAGGGTGAGCACGGTCCCGGCCGGGCCGATCGCCGATAGGCCAATGCGCGCCCATGCTTTATATAAGCCTGGACACCATTCTGACCACAACCCGCTCTGCACCGCGGCACGCAACTTCAGAAAACTCCGGACATGACCGACACCACCGACATCAAACACCCAACTCCGTTAACGTCCGGTGATTTCACCGCCGCCGAGGAGCCGTTTGCGCTGTTTGCCGAATGGTTTGCCGAGGCCTGCAAGTCCGAGCCCAGCGACCCCAACGCGATGTCGCTGGCGACGGTGGATGCGAACGGCCTGCCTGATGTGCGCATGGTGCTGATGAAGGGCTATGACGCCGACGGCTTTGTGTTTTACAGCCACATCGCCAGCGCCAAGGGCCGCGAACTCGCCGCAAATCCCAAGGCCGCGTTACTGTTTCACTGGAAGTCGCTGCGCCGCCAGGTCCGCATCCGCGGCAATGTGACCGGGGTGACCGAGGCCGAGGCCGACGCCTATTTTGCGACGAGGCCGAAGCAGGCCCAGCTCGGCGCCTGGGCCAGCAAGCAGTCGCAGCCGCTGGAAAGCCGGTTTGCGTTCGAGCAGGCGATCGCGCTGGTTGCGGCCAAACACATCGTCGGCGAGGTGCCGCGCCCATCCGGCTGGAGCGGCTGGCGCATTCACCCCTCGCAATTCGAGTTCTGGCACGACCGCCCGTTCCGCCTGCACGATCGCATCGAATTCCGCCGCGACGCTCCGGGTGGAGCGTGGGTGAAGACCAGGCTTTATCCGTAACTCGTCATTCCGGGGCGCGCGAAGCGCGAGCCCGGAATCCATAACCCCTGTATTCTCGTTCTGCATCCACGCTGACAGGGAGTATTGATTCCGGCCGACGCGAAGACGCGCGTCCCGGAATGACGATGCCGAAATCACTCCGCGTAAAACTTGCGCAGGCTTTCGCGCAGGCGCGGCGCCTCGACATTAAATCCAGCGCTCGAGCACTCGTCCTCGGATTCGCCCTCGCCGAGCGCCGCGGCGCAATGCCGGCAGGTTCGCGCCGCAACCTTCGCGACACCAGTTTTGCGTCCCTGTTGATACTTCGCGAAGTCAACGACGTTGCGGCCGGGCGTTATGACTTTCTCAACCATTGCGGTCCTCGCGGCGTGGACCGTCTTTATGGCAGACAAGTTTCGCTCAAACGTTCAGCGCACCGCTCAAATTTTACGAGAGAAATTGTGGCGGGGTGCATGTGCCCCGGACGCAGCGTAGCGCGTAGCACTTGCGGAGCGGTGCGCTGCAGAGCCGGGGCCCAGCTTTCTTCACCTGCAACGGGGATCCCGGTTCTGCGAAGCGGCATGAAAAATGCCGCATCGCGCCCGGGACACGGCACTCACCCCGTCATTGCCGGGCCTTGACCCGGCAATCCATCCTCTTCGAAAGAATCTTTTTGAAGAGTGATGGATACGCGGGTCGAGCCCGCGTATGACGCGGAGTGCGTTGCCGCATCTTGCTCAATTCTTCCTCAAGATTTCAAACAGCCAGGCATCCGCATTCTCGCGGCGCAAAGCGTCCGAGGTTTGCCAGTCCCTCGCGATACCCACGCGAGGCGATGGAGCGGCGGGAGGCGCCAGGGTGCAGTGACGTAGCACCCCTGAGGCGGGATTAACGTACCCACCTCGCGCGGCAAGGCGACCGCGCGCGCCCAGTGACGTAGGGCGCGGCACCTCCCGGCGCTCCACCTTGGCCACCAGCCTATCGACCGTTCCGGGGCGCCCCGGTCCGGCCAGCTTTCGCTCTGTCCACTGAACGATCGCCTCTAGAAGCGCTCCTTCATCGGACATGATGGTTCATGATATGTTCTTATAGGAATGTTGTCAAGACTAAATTGGGGGCCTGGCTAAAAAATCTTTGGTGGTCCCGCGAAGGCACGGGTCCGCCCTACACTACTTGATGTGCGCACTTCAAAAAGGATGCTGCGGCCATCCGGAATACCGACGACGCGGCGTATGCGTGCCGCATTCGAGGATGACGATGGAGACTCTCTCCGCGTTCGCGTGCACGCTGGAGACGTTGCAGCGCCTACAACCACTTCTTCCATTTGAAAAACACATATGGCAGCACCGCGGCCAAAAGCATCATCACCAGCGCCATCGGATAGCCGTGCTCCCATTGCAACTCGGGCATGATCCGAAAATTCATGCCGTAGACCGAGGCGATCAGGGTCGGCGGCATCAGCACCACGGCCATCACCGAGAACAGTTTGATGATGTTGTTCTGCTCGAGATTGACCACGCCAAGCATGGCGTCGAGCACGAAGGTGATCTTGTTGGAGAGGTAGGAGGCGTGATCGGTCAGCGAGGCCACGTCGCGCTGCATGGTTTTCAGCTGCGCGCGCATCTCCTTCGACCATTTGGCGCCGTCGGCCTCGGCGGTGACGAAGGTAACGAGACGGCCGATCGACACCAGGCTCTCGCGGACTTTCGAGGTGAGATCGCCCTTGCGGCCGATCGCGATCAGGATGTCGGAATAGCGTTTGGCGTGACCGGTGCGCGCGGCGCCCTCGGGCTCGAAAATGGCGTGGCTGACCTGGTCGACGTCGGCGCCGGCGCGTTCCAGGATGTCGGCGCAGCGGTCGATCACGGCATCTAGCAATTCCAGCAGCACCGTTTCGCCGTTGATGCCGGGGACGCAGCTTCGCGCCAGCTTGTTCTCCACCAGCGTGAACGGTTTCGGCAGATCGTAGCGCACCGTCACTAGGCGATGGCCGGCGAGGATGAACGTCACCGGCGTGATCCGCGGCGAATCGGTATCGGCCGCGCACATCAGGCTGGCGGTCATGTAGCGGCCGGCGTTCTCGACATAGAGCCGGCTGGAAATCTCGATCTCCTGCATGTCCTCTCGGGTCGGCACCGCGATGCCGGCCAGCCGCTCCACCGCGTGGTCCTCTTCCGCCGTGGGCTTCACCAGATCGATCCATACCGCGCTCTCCGGCAGGCCGCCGAGATCGACCGGCTCGACTTTTTTCAGCGCGAAGCCGGATGGGGTGAAGATCGAAAGCATGCAAACTCCGGAACGGACGGCGCCAGGTGGCACGAGCACCGCTCTCTGCAGTGCGCCCATTAGCTCGATTCTGGCAAGCCCTTCGGGTTCCCGTTAACGCGCCACTAACCATATTTGCGGCGGCGCGGTGGCGGCGACATGGCGACCATTCGGCGACCCGCGCCGGCCTGCTCAGAAACTAGCCGCAAACCGGAAAAATTGCGGCAAAAATGCCACAGGAAGGCCGCCGCATCGCGGGACAGGCATCTAACTACTGGAATTATGGCCGGTTTCGGCGATAATCGATTTAACGGAATCGTCTCGTTTTGTGGCGCATTGTATGCGCCGGAGAACGCTACGCCTTCGATTTGGAATAGTATTCGATTGGAATAAAATGATGTCGTCTCTCAATGTAAAACTGGGACTTCTGGCCACCGGCCTGATGCTGTCGGGCTGCATGCAGGCCACGACCTATGAAGCCACCAAGGAGACGAGCTTCAAGCCGCGCGACAAGGAACTGCTGGCCAAGGTTTCCTATACCAAGACCCCGGTTCCCGAAGCCTTCCGCCGCGCCATCGTCGATTATCACCGCAAGGAAGCCCCGGGCTCGATCGTGGTCGATTCCGACAATCACTATCTCTATTACGTCATGGATGGCGGCAAGGCGATCCGCTACGGCATCACCGTCGGCGAGGAAGCCATGGCCTGGTCCGGCATCGCCAAGATCGGCAGCATGACCGAATGGCCGCCATGGCATCCGACCAAGAGCGAGATCTCGCGGCTTGGCGTGCCGACCTTCGTGGCGCCCGGTCCGGACAATCCGATGGGCTCGCGCGCGCTGTATCTGTATGCCGGCGGCAAGGACACGCTGTTCCGGATCCACGGCACCAACCAGCCGGAATATATCGGCGCGTCGATCTCCTCCGGCTGCATCCGGATGACCAACGAGGACGTGATCGATCTGTATAACCGGGTGAAGATGGGCGCCATCGTCGTGGTGCTGGAGCCGAAGCACGGCGACTCGCCGTTCAATTCGGCGATGGCGCTGCAGGGCGGCGGCAACTCGATCCAGTAGCGGCGGCGTCATTGCCGGGCTTGACCCGGCAATCCATCCGCTTCAAAAGATTCTTGTGAAGATTGATGGATGCGCAGGTCAGCCCCGCGCATGACGATTGTAGCAATTCAAAAAGCGCCGGTTCGCCGGCGCTTTTTTGTGGGCCGCGGCTTTGGCTGGGGAACGGACTCCGCTTCGGCATCGGGCTCCGCTGCATCCGGCTTGGCGGCGGGCCTGGCGGCCTCGGATTTCGCGGGTACTTCGCGCGGCGGCGCCTCTTCCGGGCGTTCAGCTGGCAGCAACGGCGCGACCGCCGGCATCGGCTCGTAGACATTCCACTGGCAGATGCGGTAGCCGCCGCGCCGCTCGGCGAGGTCGAGATGGATGTGGTCCTCATGATACCAGTCCGATCCCGGCCCCAGCACGGTGGTGAACCGCGCGCATACCGAATGCAGCACCGCCTCGCGCTGCTCGCGCGCCACGCTGCGGTCGGTCAGCGACAGCGACTGGCCGTTGGCGAATTTCAGCGCGCGCAGGTCGAGCGCATTGGCCCGGCCATGCTCGGACAGTTTGGCGCCGGCCACGCGGTTGCGGCCGCGGCATTCGAATGAATCGAAATTGTCGAGCTCGCTCAGCGTGGTTCCGAGGCGTGCCGCGAACGGCGCGATGTCACTGCGCAGCCATTCGACGATCGCCGCCGCCATGGTGCAGCGAAGCACCGCGGCGGGTTTTACGGCGACGTGCTTGTTATCGGGGAGTACCACGGCTTCGAGCCGGACCAAATCATCGCCGCCGCAGCCGCCGGGACCGCTGATGGCGGGAATGCTGGGCGCAATCGCAATCGCTTCGGTCAGCGCCAGCCGGCAGGCGGAAAGCGATGGCGGCGCGGGCGCGGCCGGCTGCGCGACAGGCTTTTCGGTCTCGGCGGACTTGCCGTCGCTGGCCTGATCTTCCGCAGACGGCGCCTCGGCCGGACGCGGTTTGGGCAGTGGTACCGGCGCGGAAACCGCAGCCCGGCGCTGCTTCGGCCGAGCTTCCAGAAACGGCTCATTCCAAGGCGCTTGCGGCCAGGCCGCAGGCCTCCGCGCCGCCGCCGGTTCGGTCTGCGCGCAAAGCAGCAGCAGCAGGGCGGCAGCGGTAACCATTGGCCGTTTGTCGCAGCCGGGGCCGCCACAAGGCCATTTTCGGCTTGCTTTTGCCGCGCTAAACTTCATGACAATGAGCTAACACAATTGGAGGGACGTTCGTATGCGCGGCTTGATGCAAGACTGGCCTTTGCTTTGTCACCGGATTATCGAGCACGCGGCGTCGATTCACGGCACGCAAGAGGTGGTGACGCGGTCGGTCGAAGGCCCCATTCATCGCACCAATTACGCCGAAATTCGGAATCGCGCGCTGAAAGTCTCGCAACGGCTCGACCGCGACGGCATCAAGCTCGGCGACCGCGTCGCCACCATCGCCTGGAATACCTGGCGCCACCTCGAAGCCTGGTACGGCATCATGGGAATCGGCGCAATCTGCCACACCGTCAACCCGCGGCTGTTCCCGGACCAGATCGCCTGGATTATCAACCATGCGGAAGACCGCATCGTGATGACCGATGTGACCTTCATTCCGATCCTGGAAAAGATCGCCGACCGGATCCCCAGCGTCGAGCGCTACATCGTCTTCACCGATAAGGCGCACATGCCGCAGACCACGCTGAAGAACGCGGTCGCCTATGAGGACTGGATCGCGGAGGCCGACGGCGACTTTAAGTGGAAGACCTTCGACGAAAACACCGCAGCGGCGATGTGCTACACCTCTGGCACCACCGGCGACCCCAAGGGCGTGCTGTATTCGCACCGCTCCAACGTGCTGCACGCACTGATGGCCAACACCGGCGATTCGCTCGGCGCCAATGCAGAGGATACCATGTTGCCGGTGGTGCCGCTATTCCACGCCAACAGCTGGGGCATCGCCTTCTCCGCGCCTTCGATGGGCACCAAACTGGTGATGCCCGGCGCCAAACTCGACGGCGCCTCGGTCTATGAGCTGCTGGATACCGAGAAGGTGACGCATACCGCGGGCGTGCCGACGGTGTGGCTGATGCTGCTCAATCACATGGCCGCCAACAATCTGAAGCTGCCGCATTTGCGAATGGTGGTCTGCGGCGGCTCGGCGATGCCGCGCTCGATGATCAAGGCGTTCCTCGACATCGGAGTACATGTGCGCCACGCCTGGGGCATGACCGAGATGAGCCCGATCGGCACCCTTGCCTCGCTAAAACCTCCGTTCGCCGAACTCACCGGCGACGCCAAGCTCGATATACTGCAGACCCAGGGCTACCCGCCGTTCGGCGTCCAGATGAAGATCACCGACGACGCCGGCAAGGATCTGCCGTGGGACGGGAAGACGTTCGGCCGGCTGAAAGTCAGCGGCCCTGCCGTGTCGAAGGCCTATTTCCGCGTCGACACTGACATCCTCGACGAGAACGGCTACTTCGACACCGGCGACGTCGCCACCATCGACGAACACGGCTACATGCGCATTACCGATCGCTCCAAGGACGTGATCAAGTCCGGCGGCGAATGGATTTCCTCGATCGACCTGGAGAATTTGGCGGTGGGCCATCCCAAGGTCGCGGAGGCCGCCGTGATCGGCGTCTACCATCCGAAGTGGGATGAGCGGCCGCTCTTGATCGTCCAGCTCAAGCAGGGCCAGACCGCGACCCGCGAGGACATCCTGAAATACATGGACGGCAAAATCGCAAAATGGTGGATGCCCGATGACGTGGTGTTCGTCGACGCCATCCCGCACACCGCGACCGGTAAGATATTGAAGACGGCGCTGCGCGATCAGTTCAAGACCTACAGTTTTCCCACGGCGGCGGCGTGAGTCACGCTATCACCGTCACGCCCGGCCTCGTGCCGGGCGTCTAAGGCTCAGGCCTGGCGCGCAATTTCGACTTCCACGACTTCGCGCAATGACGGCAGAGCGCGCCGCACGGTATCCCACACGAACTGTGCGGCCACATCTTCATAGTCATGACGATAGACGTTTCCTGCGCCCGCCATCTGTTTCCACGCGATGGCCAGGTGCCGCGCCTTCAAATCGTCCGGCAACCGTCGCGATGCTTCCGAAATGATCTCCAGGCAACGCGTGACCGCATACAATCTGCGAAGATCTTTCTTGAACGTATCGCGATCGAACCCCGCGATGAACTCGGTGGCGAGATCGATATGATGCAGAATATCGCGGAGTGAGCGCTGTTCGGCACTAGAAGGCATAGATCGCATCGGCCATGGCGGTCGGACGGATATAGGATTTCAGACCATCGCGGCTCACGACATCGACGGGGCTGTCGAACAGGCCGGCGATGTATTCCTTCAGCCCCACGTAGTCGAACACCGTGATATGCGCCTCCGGATCGATCTCGACCATGATATCGATATCGCTGCCGGGCCGGCTCTCGCCCCGCGCTACCGAGCCGAACAAGGCAGCACGCCGCACGCCCCGTGCACGGAGCGCCTGCTCGGAACGTCGTAAGGTTTCGAGGGCTTCGAGGCTGTTCATGCGGCAAATATAGCATGGCAGGGCGTTTTTGGGGAGGCGGCATGGAGCCTTCGGACCGCCTCCATCTTTGCCTTGTATTCTCCGCAAGCCCGTGTTTTCACACGGCTCACTTTCAGGATCGATCGACTTAACCGATGGCCCGCAGGTTTTCCGCGCCCTATCAGACCGAGCCGTTCTCGGCGCTTGCCACGTGGGCGCGGCGGCTCGCGATATTTGCCGCCGTTGCCGCGGTAGTCTCCATCATTGTCGTCCGCTTCGGCTTCCTCGAAATGCGTCCCGCTTTGGCGACGTTTTTCGGCGCGCTGGCTTGCGCGGGTCTGTCCATCCTGGTCGGATTGGCGGCCTTTGCCGCGATCTGGCAGAACGGATCGCGCGGCATGAGCCGCATCCTGCTGGCGATCGTGATCGACGTCGCGATTCTCGCCTATCCCGCCTATCTCGGTCTGCAATACCGCAAGCTGCCGCCGATTCACGACATCACCACCGATCCGATCGACCCGCCGCGGTTCGACGCGCTGGCGCGGCTGCGCGCCAGCGACGGCGCCAACACCGCCGTCTATGCTGGCCTGTATTCCGCGGAACTGCAGCGCACCGCCTATCCCGACATCGAACCGGTCGATCTCGATGTGCCGGTGCAGCGCGCCTATGAGGTGACGCTGCAGCTTGTGACCAAACGCAAATGGCTTGTTATCGACGAGCGCGCGCCGCAGCCGCCGCGCCGCATCGGCCGCATCGAGGCGGTAGCGCGTACGCCGATCATGGGGTTTCGCGAGGACGTCTCGATCCGCGTCACGCCCGACGGCGAGGGATCGCGCGTCGATATCCGCTCGTCGTCACGCTATTTCGAGAGCGACCTCGGCAGCAACGCCGCGCGCGTCACCAGGCTGATCGACGACATCAATACCGCCGTCGACCGGGCTCCGGCGCCGAAGAAACCGGCCGCGCCGGTCAAGGCTCCGGCGAAGGGCGTGGCGAAGAAGTAGCGCTCATTGCGAGGAGCGCAGCGACGGAGCAATTCAATCTCGCCGCGGACCAAGTCCGGATCGCTTCGCTTCGCTCGCAATGACGAGCTCATACCAGCCGATAGCTTCCTCCGATCACCGGGTCGCCGTCCGTCGCCACGATGCCGCGCCCGACCAGGTCTTCCAGATGCGCCAGCACGGAATAACCGGCGGCACCGGTCAGCCGCGGGTCGATGCCGATATAGATCGCGCGCACCAAGGCGGCGATATCCGCTTCGCCCTTGGCGAGGCGATGCAGGATCGAGGCTTCGCGCGCTTGGCGGTGGCGGATCAGGAAGCGTACATAGCGCCGCGCCTGCGGAATCTCCGGGCCGTGGCCGGAGAAATACAGGTCCTCCTCGCGCTGGGTCAGCTTGTGCAGCGACGCCATGTAGTCGACCATCGATCCGTCCGGGGGCGCCACGATCGAGGTCGACCAGCCCATCACGTGATCGCCGATGAACGTCAGTTTCCGCTCAGCCCACGCGAACGCCATGTGATTGGCGGTATGGCCGGGAGTCGCCACCGCCTGCAGCGCCCAGCCGTCGCCGCTGATGGTTTCGCCATCCTTCACCTGCGCGTCGGGGCGGAAATCGCGGTCGGCGCCGGACTCGGTCGAAATTTTCTCGCTCTCATAATACGGCCGGGACGCCCGATGCGGTCCCTCGGCATAAACGGTCGCGCCGGTGGCCGCCTTGATCCGCGCGGTATTAGGCGAATGGTCGCGGTGGGTGTGGGTGACGATGATGTGCGTGACAGTTTCGCCCCTCACAGCCTCGAGCAGCGCCCTGGCATGGGCTTCATTGTCGGGGCCGGGATCGATGATGGCCACGTTGCCGCGGCCGACGATGTAACTCACCGTGCCGGTGAAGGTGAACGGCGACGGGTTGTTGCAGAGAACGCGGCGCACGCCGGGGCGCACCTCGTCGGCGACGCCTGGCTTCAGGGCAAAATCGCGGTTGAACGGGATATCGTCGTTATCGGACATGAGGGGACGCCTGTTGTTAACGCCGTCATGGCCGGGCTTGTCCCGGCCATCCACGTCTTCCTTGTTTCGCCCGCAAAGACGTGGATGCCCGGCACAGGGCCGGGCATGACGAAATCCGGGGGGCGTCGTTCCGGGAAATGTTACGAAAACGCCTGAATGCCGGTAATCGCGCGGCCGAGGATCAGCGCGTGCACGTCGTGGGTGCCTTCATAGGTGTTCACCGTCTCCAGGTTCGCGGCGTGGCGCATTACGTGGTATTCGATCTGGATGCCGTTGCCGCCGTGCATGTCGCGTGCGACGCGGGCGATGTCGAGCGCCTTTCCGCAATTGTTGCGCTTGACGATGGAGATCATCTCCGGCGCCATCTTGCCTTCGTCCATCAGCCGCCCGACCCGCAAGCTCGCCTGCAAGCCGAGCGCGATGTCGGTCTGCATGTCGGCGAGCTTCTTCTGCACCAGTTGCGTCGCCGCCAGCGGGCGATTGAACTGCTTGCGGTCCAGCGTGTATTGCCGCGCGCGATGCATGCAGTCTTCCGCCGCACCCATCGCGCCCCAGGAAATGCCGTAGCGGGCGCGGTTGAGGCAGCCGAACGGGCCTTTCAGGCCGGAGACGTTGGGCAATAGCGCGCTTTCCGGCACCACCACGCCTTCCATCACGATCTCGCCGGTGATCGAGGCGCGCAGCGATAGCTTGCCGCCGATCTTCGGCGCAGAGAGGCCCTTCATGCCTTTTTCCAGGATAAAACCGCGGATCTGGTTGTTGTGCTCGGCCGACTTCGCCCACACCACGAACACGTCGGCGATCGGCGCGTTGGAAATCCACATTTTCGAGCCGGTGAGGCGATAGCCGTCGGACACCTTCTCGGCGCGGGTCTTCATGCCGCCGGGATCGGAGCCGGCATCGGGCTCGGTCAGGCCGAAACAGCCGACCCATTCGCCGGTGGCGAGTTTGGGCAGATATTTCTTGCGCTGGTTCTCGTCGCCATAGGCATAGATCGGGTGCATCACCAGCGAGGACTGCACCGAATTCATCGAGCGGTAGCCGGAATCGACCCGCTCGATCTCGCGCGCCACCAGGCCGTAGGCGACGTAGCTGGCATTGGCGCAGCCATATTCTTCCGGCAGCGTGATGCCGATCAGGCCGAGCTCACCCATCTCGTTGAAGATCTCGCGGTCGGTCTTTTCTTCCAGATACGCCTTGGTGACGCGCGGCAGCAGCTTGTCCTGCGCGTAGGCGCGCGCGGTGTCCCGGATCATGCGCTCGTCTTCGGTGAGCTGCTCGTCGAGCATGAACGGATCGTCCCACTGGAAATTCACCGGGGCCGGCTTGTCCTTGGGTTGCGGACGCACGCTCATGGCAATTCCTTTCGCATCACAACTACCTGCATTAACGCCTTGGCAGCAGGTTAGTTCTTTGCAGATTAGCCTTCAAGGTGTTCGTTGGAGACGATCTCGATGCCGAAGCCGGACAATCCCTTGTAGTCATGCGCCGACGAGGTCAGATGCCGGATCGAGGTGACGCCGAGATCGCGCAGGATCTGCGCGCCGACGCCGACCTCGCGCCATTGCTTGTTGCGGTCGGCCTCGGCCGATTTCTGCTCGCCGATGGGCGCCACCGGAACGCCCGCGGCGCCGTCGCGCAGATATACCAGCACGCCGCTGCCGGCCTTGCGAAAATGCTCGAGCGCGGCATGCATGCGCTGATTGCCGAAGAAAATATCCTTGACGATATTGGGCTTGTGGAACCGGGTCAGCACGTTCTTGCCGTCGCCGATGCCCTTGTAGACGAAGGCGACGTGATGGATCGGATCGAACGGCGAGCGGTAGGCATAGCCCTGCAGCGGCCCGATCGGGCTCTCCGTGGTGAACGTCGCCACCCGCTCGATCAGCTTTTCCCGCGCCTGCCGGTAGGCGATCATGTCGGCGATGGTGACGTGCTTGAGCTTGTGGGTTTCGGCGAACCGCGCCACCTGCGCGCCTTTGGTCACGGTGCCGTCGTCGTTCATCAATTCGCTGATGACGGCGACCGGCGGCAGGCCGCTCAGCTTGCAGAGATCGACCGCGGCTTCGGTGTGCCCGGAGCGCAGCAGCACGCCGCCGTCGCGCGCGATCAACGGAAACACATGGCCGGGCCGGGCGAAATCATTGGCGCCGGCATTGGGATTGGCCAGCGCGCGGCAGCACGAGGCGCGCTCTTCGGCCGAAATGCCGGTGCCGTTGTCGGGCTTGTAATCGATCGAAACCGTAAACGCGGTGGTGTGATTGGATTCGTTGTTCGCCACCATCGGATCGAGCCGCAGCCGCCGCGCGTCTTCGGTGGTGACAGGCGCGCAGACAATGCCGGAGGTGTGGCGGATGATGAAGGCCATCTTCTCGGTGGTGCAGAGCGAGGCCGCCACGATCAGGTCGCCCTCGCCCTCGCGGTCGTCATCGTCGGTGACGACGACGATCTCGCCATTGGCAAACGCCTGCAGGACTTCGGGGATGGGGTGGGGCATGAATTGTCTCGCTTTGCTGGGAGCATTTAGCCGGACTCGGCCGCGTGCGCCAGCGTTAACCTCTCCCCGCCCTTTGCAGAGAAAGGTGAATGGCTACGGCAGCACTTCCCGCCGTTCGCTCAGGCGGGCGTCGATCTCGGCGCGCTTGTCGTCCAGCAATCCGTTGTCCGCCGCCTCGATCACGGTGAACAGCTCGTGGGCGTCGCTGAGCCGCGTCACCACCACATAGTCGGCGCCGGCGGCGTACTGGTCCGCTACATCGGCCAGCAGGTCGGCGGTCGAGATGATCTTCGCCGTCGCATTCAGCGAGCGGACGTGGCGGACCAGCTTTTCGTTGTTGGCGCCCTTCAGGAGCGAGTCCGGCACGCTGAGGATGATGATCTCGGCCTTGCCGACGCCGGCATGCACCAGCGTATCGACGTTGCTGATGTCGCCGTAGGTGACATGAACCCCGCGCCCCTTGAGGGTCTGGAATACCACCGGATTGAAATCGACCACGCCGATCTGGTCCAGCAGCCCGGGATTCTGTCGCTCGATCTCGCTGAGCAGCGCGCTGGCGGCGCGAAAAAATCCCAGGATCAGGATGCGCCGGCCCTCGCCATGGCCGTCCTCGTCGCCTTCGTCGGCATGGCTGTGATCGAGATCGCGCAGGCCGACCCGCTTCAATGGGCCGATCGCCGTCCGTACGAGCTGGTCGCTGCGCATCATCACGAAGGTGCTGAGCACCGCGAGAATCACGAAGGCGAACGACGCGGCGCTCGCGGTCTGGGTCTTGATGTGTCCGGCCGTGATGCCGGTCTGGATCACCACCAGCGAGAACTCGCTGATCTGCGCCAGATTGATCGCCGGCAGCAGGCTGGCGCGCAGGCCCTGTTTCAACAGATACAGCGGCATGAACGTGGTGACGACGCGGCTGATCACCGTGAAGGCGGCGATGATCAGCGCCAACCCGATCACCGAGCCGTTCGGGATCGGTATGGTCATGCCCAGCGCCACGAAGAACAAGGTGATGAAGAAATCGCGCAGCGTGGTGACTTTCGCGGTGACGTCCAGCGCATAGGGGAATGTCGAGATCGACACGCCGGCGACCAGCGAGCCCATCTCGCGCGACAGATGCAGCAATTCGGCGATCTCGCCGATCAGGAAACACCACGCCAGCGCGCCCAGCAGCACCAGCTCGGGACGCCGCGCGATCTGGTGGAACAGCGGCGGCAGGACGTAGCGGCTGAGCGCCAGTGCCGTGACTACCAGCGCCACGACGCGGGCGATCGAGAGCAGAATGACGCTGACCTGCAGGTCCGCCAGGCTCGGCTGCACCGCGAGAAACAGGATCGCGAAGATGTCCTGCAGCACCAGTACGCCGAGCGTGATGCGGCCCGGGAGCGTATCCAGTTCGCGCTTTTCGTACAGCACCTTGACGATGATCACCGTGCTGGAAAGCGCGCAGGCGACGGACAGATACAGCCCGTCGAAGCTCCCGCCTCCCAGCGCGCGGCCGATGCCCATGAAGAACAGCACGCCGAGGATGCAACCGCCGATCAGCTGGCCGCCGGCGGCGAACAGGATGACGCGGCCGGCGCGGATAATCTTCTTGAGGTCGATTTCCAGCCCGATCATGAACAGCATGAAGATCAAGCCGAGTTCGGAGATGATCTGGATCGACTCCTGCGACTTGACCCACCCCATCCCGAATGGACCGATGAAGAACCCGGCGATAAGATAGGCCAGGATCAGCGGCTGCCGGGTAAAATGGGCGGCCAACCCAAGTCCCCATGCGAACAGGATGCATAGCGTGATGTCGCGAATAAGCTCGTGCATGATTCCAAACCGGCCGGCGGTATCTTTTGCGCCGCAGCCTAAAGGCGGCTGCCTGCGGGTCAAAGCGCTAATCTGCCGCAGCCCGGTCCGCAACGCGCTGCTGCTGATCTCGACCGGCGTTGCGCTGCTGGCAGGACCGATAGCATCGGCGCAGACCGGCGCCGGCATCGAACAGCGTTTTGCAACCTCGCTGACCGCGCTGCCGACCGAAAAGCTCGGCGTCACCGGATCGTTCTATGTTCCGACCTATTCCAGCGTGTCATTGAGCGAGGGCCGGTTGCGGGTGGATTTTTCCGTCACCCTGAACATCCACAACGCTTCCGAGACGCGCCCCTTGGTGCTGCGGCGGATCGCTTATTTCGACACCAACGGCAAGCCGGTGCAAAGCTATCTGAAGCAGCCGGTGGCGCTGAAGCCGTTCGCGACCATCGAGGTGTTCATCCCGACCACCGACGTCCGCGGCGGCACCGGCGCCAATTTCATCGTCGACTGGGCCGCCGACGGGCCGATCGCCGAGCCTGTGATCGAGGCGCTGATGCTCGGCGGTCTCGGCGCGGGGCAATACGCGTTCATCAGCCAGGGGCGGCTGGTGAAGGTAATCGGGGCCAACTAGATTTTGTTTGCATGAGATGACACACATACATCGTCATTCCGGGGCGCGCGAAGCGCGAGCCCGGAATCCATAACCACCATCGTGAGTATGGATTCCGGGCCGGCGCCAAGCGGCGCATCCCGGAATGACGAACAACAAGAAAAAGGAGACCGCGTTCATGGCCACCGGATCGTTCGACTTCGCACCATTGCTGCCGGCGGGACTGCCTCCGGCCGCGGCGCGGTGGACCGGGCTCGCAAAATACTCCTTCGTCGGCGGCAATAACGACCCGGACCAAGTTCCGGTCGAAGGCCTGATCGATGCTGTGAACGCGGTACTTAAGCGCGAGGGCCGGACGCTCGCCACCTACGGTCTCGCCAGCGGTCCGCAGGGCTATCGTCCGCTGCGCGAATTTCTCGTCGGCAAGCTCAGGCGCGACGCCGGGATCAGCTGCAGCGCCGACGATATCCTCATCGTCTCCGGCTCGCTGCAGGCGCTCGATCTGGTCAATCACACGCTGCTGGCGCGCGGCGACACCATCGTCACCGAGCAGGACACCTATCAGGGCGCGCTGAACCGGCTGACACGATTGGGCGTCAACACTGTCGGCATTCCGCTCGACGGCGACGGCATGCGGATGGACGCGCTGGCGGCGGCGCTGGAGGATCTCAAGCGCAAAAACATTCAGCCGAAATACATCTACACCATCCCGACGGTGCAGAATCCCACCGGAACCATCATGCCGAGGGCCCGCCGCCTCGAGCTGCTGAAACTGTCGCAGCAGTACGGCGTGCCGATTTTCGAGGACGATTGCTATGCCGACTTGATCTGGGACGGCGAGCGCCCGCCGGCGATCTACGCCATGGCTACGGCCGGCGGCGTGATCCATATCGGCTCGTTCTCCAAGTCGATCGCGCCGGCGCTGCGGGTCGGCTTCATCGTCGCACCTTGGGATGTGATGTCGCGCATGCTGGCGCTGAAAACCGACGCCGGCTCCGGCGCGCTGGAGCAGATGGTGCTGGCGGAATACTGCGCGCCGCATTTTGACACGCACGTGCCAAAACTAACGAAAGGGTTGCGCGCAAAACTCGACACGCTGATGGAGGCGCTCAACGAGCAGTTCGGCACCGCGGCGGAGTTCGAGGATCCGAAGGGCGGCATCTTCCTGTGGGTGAAGCTGCCCGACAATGTCGATACGCTAAAGCTGTACCAGGCCGCACTTGCCGCCGGCGTCGCCATCAATCCGGGACCGGAATGGTCCACCGACAAGGCCTACGGCAAGAGCCGGATGCGGCTGTGCTTCGCCAGCCCCTCGCATGAGCAAATCCGCGAAGGCGTCGCGGCACTGGCCGAGGTGTGCCGCCGCGAATTCGGCGTGCCGGCTCGGATCGCTAATGTGGAGAAACGGGTAAGCGTCTAAGCCGTCATGCCCGGGCTCGTCCCGGGCATCCACGTCTTAAGTGGCGTTGAAACAAGAAAGACGTGGATGGCCGGGACAAGCCCGGCCAGACGGCGTGTGCTTCTCACTTCACCGCGAACGGCGCCTGATAGGGCCGGCCGAACGGCACGCCGTTGATCACGGTCTGCACCGGCTTCAGCAGCGCCTTGCCGTCGCGCTTGTTGTTGCGGGTGTCGACGAACGACACCGGTCCTTCCACGAGCTCCATGATCGCGACGTCGCCGGGCGCGCCGACCTGCAGCGTGCCGATCTTCGGCTCCTTGTTGATGATCTTGGCGGGCGCCGTGGTCGCCATCGCCACCACCTGCTCCAGCGAATAGCCTAATGTCATGAACTTGCTCATCACGTTCGGCAGATAGGGCATGCCCGGCGAGTTGCCGGAGAACACGTGAATGTCCGAGGAGATCGTATCCGTCCCGCAGCCGCCGGGGATCGCCACTTCCGCCACGGTGAAATCGAAACTGCCGCCGCCATGGCCGACGTCGAAGATCACGCCGCGCTGCTTGGCCGCAAGCGCGGCCGGCAACAGCTTGCCGTCCTGCACGATATTGGTGAAGGCGCCGGCGATATTCGGCGCGCCGGAATAGGCGTGGGTCAGTACGTCGCCGGGCCGCAGCAGATTGAGGATATCCGACATCAGCTGGCCGGTTTCGACGCCGCCGATATGCACCATCATCCTGGCCGGCCAGCCGCACAGTTCGCAGGCCTGGATGCCGCGCTTCAACGGCTCGAGGCCGTGCTTGAAGATGACATTCTCCGACATCCGTACTTTCACGCCGATCAGGAAATCCGGATTTTCAGCGAGCGCCATCGCGCAGGCTTCCATCTGCGCATTGTCGATGTTGTAGAGTTCGGCGACGGGAAATGCCGACAGGCCGTTGTTGGCGATATGAACGAAGGCATAGATGCGCGTGCGCGATTGCGCGACGATATAGCGCCGCAGCGCCGCGAGATTGTTGACGCCGGCGTCTCCTGCCGAGACCATCGTAGTCGTGCACTGAAACTGCGCCAGTTCATCGGCAGGAATCCCGATCGCCGAACCATAAGGATAGACGTGCGAATGCAGGTCGATCAGGCCGGGCGTCACCAGCTTGCCTGACGCGTCGATGGTCTTGGCCGCCCGCGCCGCGGGAATCTCCGCCTCGACGGCTTCGATCGCACCCCAGCGGATGCCGATATCGCGTTTGCCCCGCAGCGACTGGCTGGGATCGAGCACGTCGCCGCCCTTGATCACCAGGTCGAACTTGTCGTTCGGCCCCATCGCCGCGGCGGCGAGGCGGCCGGACAACGTCGCGGCGGCGACCGAGCCGGACAGGCTGAGAAAATTGCGGCGTGACAATGCGGACATGATGGCGTCTCCCCCTGACCATTATTTTTATGCGGGGGATGATGAAGCCAACGCCACCATTGCGCAAGCGGGTCGTTTTCTATTCGACCAGCTTTGCAATTTCAGGCGGCGCGCCCTCGAAGGCAAACGGGTTGAGAAACTGACGCCGCCAGAACAGCTGCCGGTCGACCACGCTCAGTGCGGCCTCGTCGCAGACCGCTTCCCATTGCGCCAGGATTTTTTTGATCTGGTCCGTCACCAGAGCAAGTGCTGTGTCCATCGACAGCAGAAACACCGGCGCGGCCTTGAGGCAGACGGAAAGCTGGCTGAAGCGCTGATCGCCGATGATGAGCATCGCCTGCGTCGCCTCATTGCCGGCCCGCTGCTGCGGGCAGACGTCGTAGGCCGGCGCCAGGGTCAGGCTGCGGCCGTCCCAGAACGCCGCATGGTTGCGGGCATGGTCATCGGTATTGCCGCAGAGAATATTGAACACCAGCCGCCTGAACAGTTCGTGCAATGTTTGCGCCGGCGCCTGGAAACGGTGACGGATGATGGTTGCGAGATCTTCATAACTCGCATAGCGCGCCATCAACTCGTCGAGGCCGAACAGCGTGAGCGCGGAGACCATGGCCTTGCGCCGCCAACCCCGTTCCGTGCGCACGCGATCGAAGCGCTCGATCAGCAGCACGTCCTTGCCGGCCGCGCCGGCGAGGCGCACCGGAGCCACGGAAATGCCAACCACATCGGCAAGCCGCATCGCGATATATTCCGCCTTGACGACGCTGTATTCGTCGCTGCGCGAGGAAAATTTCGCAATGTATTTCCGATCGTCGGCCGAAATCAGGGCTTTGGGCCTGGCGCCCCCCAGCGAACTGCCGTGAAACAGCGCCTGGTCGAGGTCGGCATTGAGCGGCACGCCTTCCTCGACCTTGTCGGCGGCATGCAGCAGATCGTGCAGGTCGGCCTCGGCCCACGTACGCGGCACGAATTTGCTCGGGGACATCTGGAAATCCAGCGCGCCGGCGCGGTCGGAGCCGGATTCCAGCAGGTAGGTGAGTTCATCGAGTTGGATCGGGGCGATCTGCCTCTCCTGCGCGCCGAGCTTGCGATTGATGATGACCCGCCGCCCCCATGCGTCAGGCGCTCCATCGCGGATGCAGTTCGGCATCGACAGGCCGGGCAGCAGCGGCAGCGCTCCGGGTTTGAGCGGAAGCTCGGGGTCATAGATCGCGATCGCGTCCTTGCGGGCGAGGTAGCTGCGACCGTAGTTGAAAACCAGCTGATCGTCGGCGCGGGCCAACACGCCGGCGACGACCGGCGTGGTCCGGCCAGGCAGCCATATCCAGACATAGGCTTCGCCGCGGTGCGATTCAGAAGTCATCTTTGACGGGCCTGGTCGATTTGCGGACCGATTTGGGCAGCAGCGCCAGTGTCGCTTCGTTGCTGATGATGCTCTTCGCAAGCATCGGCTGGTCGGCATCGAACAGGCGAACGCCGACGATAGCCGCGACTTCAAATACTGAGCCGATGGCGCAGCCGGGATCACCCTTTTCAATGCGGTGAAGCAGCCCGCGCGAGACGCCCGCGCGCTCGGCCAATTCCTCGAATGTGAGCTTGTGGCCGATCCGGGCCAGCCGGATCAGTTGTCCAAGCAGGACGGTGGCCTCGCGACCGTAGCGGGAATAGGGGCGTGTGGAGGGCTTTGCCATGTCTCATAAATAGAACGGAGGATAGCTTCGTGCTCTATATATAGAGCAACATCGAGCTCGGCTACAAGCGGCAATTTGTATCATAAATATTACGCAAGATTACTTTCTGTACGTTATATGGCACAAAATGTGGATTTTCGACCGTAACTACCTGCTCTGCGCAAAAATCCAAGGATGCGGCGACAATGCCGGCTAACTGCGCCTTGGCCACATCGCCCTTATTGCCCTAGTCTTTCTACCGCAAACAAAGGGTCCGCAGAGCCCCAACGGGAGACCTCCATGGCTGCCATCCGCATTCTCGCGAGCGCGTTGTGCCTCGCAGCTACCAGCATCACCGCGTTCGCCGACGATCCCTTGCCGCGCGCCAAGCCGGAAGAGGTCGGCCTCTCCAGCGAACGGCTGGCGCGGATCGGCGAGACGCTGAAGGCCGACATCGAGACGGGGCGGATTCCAGGTGCTGTGATCGCGATCGCGCGGCGCGGAAAACTGGTGGCGCTGGATGCCTATGGCTGGCGCGACAAGGCGGCCGGCGTCGCCATGACCACCGACACCATCTTCAACATCGCCTCGATGACCAAGCCGATGACGGCGGTCGGCGCGCTGATGCTGTATGAGCAGGGCAAAATCCTGATCGACGATCCCTTGAGCAAATATTTTCCGAAATTCGCCGACATGCGCGTGTCGCTGCGGGATGCCGGCGGGCCGGTCGAGGAGACCGTGCCGGCCAACCGCAAGATCACCATCCAGGACCTGATGCGGCACACCTCCGGCATCGTCTATGGCGGCCGCGGCACCACGCTGGTGCACAAGATGTATCCGGGCGGCAGCGGCGACGCGTCGCGCGATTATGATGGCGCCGCCTTCATGGACAAGCTGGCGTCGCTGCCGCTGCTGCATCAGCCCGGCACGGTGTGGGACTACGGTTTCGGGCTCGACGTGCTCGGGCTGACCATCGAGAAAATCAGCGGCCAATCGCTCGGGCAATATCTGCAGGCCAATCTGTGGTCGCCGCTCGGCATGACCGACACCGGATTCTCGATTTCACCGGACAAGGCCGCGCGCTACGCGAAGCCGCTGCCGGCCGATCCCGACACCGGAAAGGAGCAAACGCGCACGCCGGAGCTGACGCAACCGCTGAAGTTCGAATGCGGCGGCGGCTGCGCTGCCTCCACCGCGCCGGATTATCTGCGCTTTGCGATGATGCTGATGAACGGCGGCCGCTCCGGCGAGGCCCGGCTGCTCGGGCCCAGCACCGTCGGCTATATGCTGTCCGATCAACTGGGTCCGAACATCAAGAACCAAGTCGGCAATGCCGACCCGACCCGCGCCGATTACGGTTTTGGCCTTGGTCTTGCGGTGCGGACCACGCCCGGCGTGGTCAGGATGATGGGCTCGGTCGGGCAGTTCTCCTGGCCCGGCGCCAGCGGCACCGACTGGTGGGCCGATCCGAAGCAAGAACTCGCCGTGGTCTATCTCTGCGCGGCGCCCGGCCCGATCCGCTGGCACTACCGGCAGAAGATCAACGCGCTGGTGTATCAGGCGATCATGGAGTAGCGCGTTAACTTGTTCGTCACCCGGAATCCCGAGATATCGACCGTGGCTGGATTCCGGTTCGCGTTGGCGCGCCTCCGAATGACGGCGCCAGTCTGAATATCCATTCAGAAATTTTTCCCGGGTTCCAGCGGAACGATGCCGCGCATGTGATGTTTCCTTTCTATCCAAACTGGAGAGAGGCGACATCATGAAGAAGCTTGGAATCATTGCTGCGGCGGTTGCCGCGATTGCCATTGCGGCCCCGTCGGTCGCCAGCGCCGAGAAGATCGTCATCAAGCGCGGCGGCGATCATCACCACTGGGGCTCGCGCGCCGAATTCCGTGGTCACGGTGACCGCGGCTGGCACCGCGGCCATGACAGGAAGGTCGTGATCATCAAGCGTGGCCACGATCACCGTTATTGATCAAGCGCATTGTGAAATGGCCCCGAAAGGGGCCATTTCCTTTATATGCAGTCATTGCGAGTAGCGCAGCGGCGAAGTATTCCAGTTGTTGCTTAGGCGCTGGATTGCTTCGCTTCGCTCGCAATGGGTTAGTCCCATGCCGGCGCAAAGCCCGGATTCACCAAGCGCTGGTTTTTCGGCAGCGCGGCAATCGCGGCGCGATCCTCATCGTCAAGGCCGATATGCAGCGCGTCTAGATTGGCCTTCTGGCTCTCCGGCCGTGACGCCTTCGGTATCGCGGCGACGCCGTCCTGATCCAGCAGCCATTTTAGCGCCACCTGCGCGGCGCTTGCACCATGCTTGCGGCCGATTGCCATCAGCGTTTGGTCGGTTGCGGCCCTGCCCTGCGCCAGCGGGCAATACGCCACCAGCGGAATCGATTTCGCCGCGAGATAGTTGCGTATCGGCGTCTGATCGAGAAAAACGTGATACTCGATCTGGTTGCAGGCGATCGGCGCCTTGATCTGCTCGACCACGGTCTTCAGCAGCGCGATGTTGAAATTGGCGACGCCGATGGCGCGGGTGCGGCCTTCCTGCTTCAGCTTGATCAGCGTTTCGAACATCGCCGGCAGGTTCATGTTTCTGGCGGGCCAGTGCACCAGATAGAGATCGACGTGATCGAGCCGCAGCTTCTTCAGGCTGGCGTCGAACGCCCGGCGGATCGCGTCCGGGGCGAGGTTTTCGTTCCAGACCTTGGTGGTGATGTGCAGATCGCCGCGCGCGACCCTCGACGACGCGATGGCAGCGCCGATGGCGTCCTCGTTGCCATACATTTCGGCGGTGTCGATATGCCGGTAGCCGAGCTTGAGCGCGCTTTCGACCGCCGTGCGGCAGACATCGCCCTGCATGCGAAAGGTGCCGAGCCCGAGCCGCGGCAGGTTGATGCCCTGGATTTGCAGATTTTCCATTTGAACTCCCGATAACGCGCATAAGTGCGAGCCGAATTGCCGGCGCGAGCTTACTACATGGTGCGTACGGGATGGTGAAGCCTCAGGCCGGCACTTTGCGCGCAGGCCAGACCTGTGAAACAATCAATGTGACAACCGCGGCGATGACGATGTTGAGGATCAGCGCGCCGAGCCCGACATAGAACACATAACTGGCGCCGCCGAGGTCGACGGTCGCGAGCGGTTTCAGGCCATTGCTCCACGCGGTCCACGATCCCCATCCGATTCCGGCGGCCCAGCCGAACAGCAGGCCCTCGGCGCGAAACCAGCGCGTGAACAGCCCGAACACCAGCGCCGGGAAGGTTTGCAGGATCCACAAGCCGCCGAGCAATTGCAGATCGAGCGCGTATTGCGTCGGCAGGAACAGGATGAACGCCAGCGCGCCGACCTTGACCACCAGCGAGGCGATCTTGGCGACCGCCGCTTCGCCGGCGTGGCTGATGTCCGGATTGACATAGGACTTCCAGACATTGCGGGTAAACAGATTGGCGGCGCCGATGCTCATCACCGCGGCCGGCACCAATGCCCCGATCGCGATCGCCGAAAACGCAAAGCCGGCGAACCACGACGGAAACAGCGCCTTGAACAATACCGGCACCACGTCGTTGGGCGTGTCCACTTTGATATGAGCGGCATAGGCCATGTAGCCGAGCAGCGCGATCAGGCCGAGCAGCAGGGTATAGGCCGGCAGCAGGATGGCGTTCTTGCGGATGGTATCGGCGGATTTCGAGGCAAAGATGCCGGTCAGCGTGTGCGGGTACATGAACGCCGCCAGCGCCGATCCCAGCGCCAGCGTCGCATAGGCCAGCATCTGCGAGGGTTTTAGAACAAGGCCGGTGGCGCCGCCCTTGGCGGTGAAGGCGTCATTGGCTGCTGAAAATACCGCGCCGTAACCGCCAAGCTTCATCGGCACCACCACCACCGCGACCAGCACCACGATGTAGATCATGATGTCCTTGACAAAGGCGATCAGCGCCGGCGCGCGCAGACCGGAACTGTAGGTGTACAGCGCGAGGATGACGAAGGCGGCGACGAGCGGCAATTCGCCTGATAGCCCCATCGCCTTGATCACTACGCCCATGCCGATCAATTGCAGCGCGATATAGGGCATGGTCGCGACCATGCCGGTGATGGCGACCGCAAGCTCGAGCCCGCGCGAATGGTAGGCGCCATGCACCACATCGGCCGCAGTGACATGGCCATTGGCATGCGCCACCTTCGACAGCACCGGCATCACCGCGAACACGAAGGGATAGACGATGATGGTATAGGGCAGCGCGAAGAAACCGTAGGCGCCGACCGCATAGACCAGCGCCGGCACCGCGATCACGGTGTAGGCGGTGTAAAAGTCGCCGCCGACCAGAAACCAGGTGATCCAGGTGCCGAACTGCCGCCCGCCCAGTCCCCATTCGTCGAGATGTTCGCTGACGGGGCCGGCTTTCCAGCGCGCGGCGAAAAAGCCCATCACCGTCACAAACGCAAAGAAGAAGATGAAGACTGAAAGCGAAACCCATTCGATCTGATCGGCCATGACGATGCCCGCGCTTATGAGGTTTCGTCAGGTTTGCGCGATCGGTAGACCAGCCAGATCAGCACCGAACTGATCGGCACCCATGCCAGCTGATACCAATAGAAGAAGGGAAAGCCGAATAGCGCCGGTTCCTGGAAATTGTAGAACGGCACCCACAACAGGCCGATGAACGGCAGCAGCAACAGGATCCACATCGCGGGCTCCGGCTCGCACCGGCGTGCACCACCGGCTTCACTTATCGCAACTATTAAAGGGTGGGATCGTTGCGCCGTCCAGCGGATTTGCGGCTGTGAAGCATAGCCGTGAAGCATAAATTGTCCCGGCTCTGCGAAGCGGCATCAAAAGAATGCCGCATCGCGTCCGGGACAAGCCGTGTTACTTCATCAAATCGGCGCCCATCTTGCAGATCAGGGCGTCCTGATCGCCGGTGCCGCCGCTGCAGCCGATGGCGCCGACCAGCTTGCCGGCGTCGAGCAGCGGGAAGCCGCCGGGGCTCGCGACCAGCGTCGGATCGAGGGTCGAAACATAGGGATGACCGGTCTCAAACGCATTGTAGAACAGCCGGGATTCGCGGCGGAAGCGCGCGGCGGTGCGGGCCTTGCCGATCGAGATCGACACCGAGGCGATCTGCGCGCCCTCCATACGCGAGAAATGAACCAGCTCGCCGTTGGTATCGACCACGGCGATATTCATCTTCCAGTTCCGCCGTTTCGCCTCGGCTTCGGCGGCCGCCATCACCTGCTTGGCTTTCTCAAGCCCGATCGACACGCCGTAGGGAATATCGAACGGCATCGCGTCCGGCGTTCCACCCGACGCCGGCGGGGCTGCGGGTGCGGCGGCGGAGTCTGCGCCAGAACTGGCGAGCTGATTGCGATGACGGCGCAGGCCGCCAGTGTCATTGAAACGATGCGTCGCATAGGGTCCTCCGGTTGAAGTTTGTTGTGGTTTGAGACTGTTCGCCGAGGTCAGCGTCTAGAACGCCGGCCCTGCGCCGTTCCTGCCGTAGGTGATGCGCGGGGTCTGCAACGTCCCGTCCGGCTGCTTCTTTGCCGCGCTGACGAAAATCTTGGTGCCCGGCGTAAGGTCGTCCTTGCTGCCGGGGACATAGCTGACCACAACCGTCTCCGGCGTCACCAGCAGCTTCTTCTCGCCGTCCTTGTATTTGACCGACAGCACCCGACCGTCCGAACCGGTGACCATATGCTCGACATTGGCGTTGGTCATCTTGCTCTTCGGCAGCAGGTCCCAGTCGTAATGCCCTTCGCCGGTGCCGCGCATCGCTTCAGGAAAGATGTGGACCTCGATCGCCTTCTGCGTGCCGTCCTCCTGCATCATCCCGGCCGAACCGACGAACATGCCGGGCTTGATGTCGGCCATGGTCGCAGGCGCGATCGCGACAAACAGCGGCGGGTCGCTGACCGTCAGCTTCCATTCGGTGCCGTCGCGGTTCTTGACCGTGTAGACCGCGCCGTCGACCTTTTCGATGGTGGCGCGCAGCCGTACGTTCTCCTGCGCCGGCGCCGGAGACGCTGCGCAAATCAGGGCGAAGCCGCCGATGGCGAGCGAACGCTGTATCACATGCTGCATTTTATCCTCCCTTGCTTTCGTCATTGCGAGGAGCCAACGGGTCCGGCCTTTGGCCGGCCCGATGATAAACTCCGCGACGAAGCAATCCAGTGCTTGCCGGCGAAAAGACTGGATTGCTTCGCTTCGCTCGCAATGACGGCTTTGTGCTACTTTCCCAGATGCTTGTCGAAGAATGCCGCGATCTCCTCAAAAGCCTCTTTCGCCTCGGGTGACGTATCGTCGCGGTAATAATGTGCGTGCGACTGGCCTTCATAGACCTGCAACGCCGCATCGACGCCGGCCTGGCGCAGCTTGCGGTGAACGCGCACGGTATTGCTGAGCAAGAGATCGCGGGTGCCGCTGGTGAGGATGGTCGGCGGAAACCCCTTCATGTCGCCATATACCGGCGACAGCAGCGGGTCTTTCAAATCATGGCCGTTGGCATAGACTTTCGTGCCGGCATCGCAAAAGCCATCGGGCGACACCAGAACGTTATCCAGCATCGCGTTGGTCACAAAAGTGTCGCCGACTTTTGTCACGTCCGACATCGGCGTGCCCGGCGCGATCGCGCCCGGCAGCGGCAGCCCGTCCTGTTTCGCCTTCAGCACCATTTCCAGCGTCAGCGCGCCGCCCGCCGAACTGCCGAAGATCGCGATGTTCTTCGGGTCCGTGGTCTTGATCGCTTTCTTGTAGACCGTCATTCCGTCCTCGAGCGCGGCGGGGAAATACGCCTCGGGCGGCATCCGGTAATCCACCGCGATCACCTTGAAATGCCCGAACCCCGCCATGAACATCGCCTCGGGCAGCGCCGCCTCGCCGGGATTGAGCACGTAGCAGCCGCCATGGACGTGGACCAGCAGCCGATTTTTATTTTCCGGCGCGATCACATCGGGCGTGACGATGAACGCCCGCACGCCGTCGATGGTGGTCTTCTCCACCTTGACATGCAGCCGCTCCATCATCCCCGGAATGTTTTTCATGGTTGCGGCCGCGCCGCCGTCGGCGACCGGCTTCCACTCCTCGCCGGTCTTCGGCAGCACATTCCAATTGGTTCGCAGCGGCGCGCCGATGATTTTCGCCAGTTGCGGGCTGACGGTGCTGGGCACAGGGACCGAGCGCGCGGGGACGTCGAGCGTCTGGGCATGAGCCGTGGTCAAAACCATCGCGGCGCACAATAGCGTTGCCGTGCGCAGTTTTGTTCTCCCAGCGGTTGAGTTTTCGGCTGCCGGCTTTTTCATCGCGCTCCCCTGATCGGTTTCTTGTTTTTTGACGAAAGACCGCGACGATGCGCGCCAGACGCTCCCCCTGCAACCCCATCGGTCTTCAATTATTCCCCGCGCAGCTATTCGATCCTGATATTCGCGTCATGGATCACCCTGCGCCAGCGCTCCTCCTCGCCGCGCACATAACGATCGAGTTCCGCAGGCGGAGCAGCGACCATGACGAGACCCTCGTTCGCGCCGAGTTTTTTGAAAGCTTCGGACTGAACTGCTCGCGCGGCGGATCTGTTCAAGCGGTCGATAATCTCGGCCGGCGTCCCGGCCGGCGCATACAGGCCGTACCAGCTTTCCGCCGAATAGCCGGGCACGCCGGCTGCCGCGACGGTCGGAAGCTCCGGAAATGCCGGCGAGCGCTCGGCCGAAGTTACCGCGAGCGCGCGCAGTTGCCCGCCCGCGATCAGCGACGCCGCGCTGGCGACGGTGGTGAACATCACCTGGATCTGGCCGCCGAGCAGATCGGTGATGGCCGGCGCGGCGCCCTTGTAAGGCACCGTGGTCAGGTTGATCTTGGTCATGCTCTTGAACAATTCGCCGGCAAGATGCGCCGACGTTCCAGTACCGTAAGTTCCGTAGGATAGCTTGTTGGGATCGGATTTGGCGGCGGCTATCAGGTCCGAAACCGATTTGATCGGCGAAGCGGAGTTGACCACGACGATATTGAAGGAGCGGGCGATCAGCGCTACCGCGGCGAAATCCTTGTGCGGATCATAGGGCAGTTTTGAATTCAGGCTGGGATTGACCGCATTGGCGAAGGTGCCCATCAGCAGCGTATATCCATCCGGTTCGCTGGCGGCCACGGTCTGCGTGCCGATGATGGTCCCCGCGCCCGGCTTGTTCTCGATGATGATGGTGGCGCCGAGGTCTTTCGCCATCTCCTGCGCAAGGGTCCGCGCGATCACGTCGGTGCCGCCGCCCGGCGCAAAGGGAACGACGATCCTGATGGTCTTTTCGGGATAACCGGCAAAGGCGCCGTTGAGCGGCAGCGCGGACATCAATATCCATGCTGCAAGCGCGAACAGCGTGTGCGCTTTGACGCCCGGCCGAAACGGCATTTACGTCCACTCCCGCAAGCAAGGCTTGTCATGCGCCGTGTGATGGACCGATACGCACAGCGAATGGTGGACGCCAGTACTTTTCATCGATTAGCATCGCTTCCAACGACAAAAACAGACGTCCCGGGAGGATATCATGAAGCATTGGCTGATCGGAATGCTGCTGTTGGTTGGCCCGGCGGCATCGGCGCAGCAGGCGGTACCGGTCATTCCATTCGACTCCGCGCCCAATCCGCTGCGGCTTCCGCCCAACATGTATCTCGGCGAAGTGTCCGGCGTCTCGGTCAACTCCAAGGGGCATATTTTCGTTCTCTCGCGCGGCAATACTACCGGGCCGGCCTATGCCGCGGCGGCAACGCAGCTGCTGGAATTCGACAAGGACGGCAAGTTCATCCGCGAGATCGGCAAGAACCTCTATGCCTGGTCGTTCGGGCACACCGTCAAGGTCGACCCCCAAGACAATATCTGGGTCACCGACAAGGGCTCGGACATGGTGATCAAGTTCGACGGCGAAGGCCGCGTGCTGATGGTGTTCGGCCGCAAGCAGGAAGCTTCCGACGAGGAGACCGGCCCGGTAAAACATCCGAAACCGCCGCTGCCCGCCGAAGACGGGCGCTTCCGTCAGGTCACCGACGTGGCGTGGGATCCGGCCGGCAATACATTCATCAGCGACGGCTATATCAATTCGCGCGTCGCCAAAGTGGACAAGGACGGCAACTGGCTGAAATCATGGGGCGACCGCGGCAAGGAGCCCGGCCAGTTCAATACCCCGCACTCGATCGCGGCGGACGCCAAGGGCAATATCTACGTCGCCGATCGCGGCAATGCGAGAATCCAGGTGTTCGATGGCGATGGCAAGTTCTTGCGACAGTTCAAGATCGAGGTCCCGGTACCATCAGACGCAAAACCTGCGATCGGCAAGATTCCCGACGAGGCGATGATGGCGGGCGGCACCTTCGCGCCGGGCTCGCCATGGTCGCTGTGCATCACGCCGCCGCCCAACCAGGTGCTGTACAGCTCCGACGCCTGGCCCGGCCGTATCTACAAGCTGAGCCTCGACGGCAAGGTCCTGGGCATGCTCGGCCAGTCCGGCAAGCAGCCAAAACAGTTCGGCTGGATCCACGCGATGGCGTGCCCGTCGGAGAATACGCTTTATGTGGCGGAGCTCTTGAACTGGCGGGTGCAGAAGCTGACGCTGCATCCGAAGTAGTCAACGTGTCCCGGACGCGGTGCAGCGCCTCTTAGCGGTGCACCGCAGAGCCGGGACCCCGGTTTGTCGCAGCTAGCGTTGCAGAAGATAACCGGGGTCCCGGTTCTGCGAAGCAGCGCGAAGGGCGCTGCATCGCGCCCGGGACACGATATCTACTTCGCCGCGGCGGTCGCGATGCCGGCATCCGACATGCCGATTTCCTGCAGCACTTCGTCGGTGTGCTCGCCCACCGCCGCCACGCGCGGTCCGGGACCTACCTCGGCCCCCGACATCCGGAACGGCAGATTGAGCACCTTGAACGCTCCGGCGTCGTCGGACACCTCAGCCAGAATAGCGCGATGGGTGCTCTGCGGATCGGCCATCGCCTCGGCGACGCTGCGATAGGCCGAACAGGGAACGCCGGCCTTGTTCAACTCGGCGAGGCATTGCTGCGAGGTAAGCCGGCGCGACCAGGTCTCGACGCCCTCCATCAGGTCGCCCCAGTGATCGCGGCGGTCGCTATAGGCAGCAAAACGCGGATCGCGGATAAAGTCGGGACGCCCGGCAACCGTGACCAGATTCTGAAACGTCTTTTCGCTGGCGATGGCAACCATCACATAACCGTCCGACGTTTCCATCGGGCCGAACATCGGCCGCTGCGGCGGCTTGATCGAAAATTGCGCGCCCTGCACCTCGTTCAGCGTCAGGCTGAGCATCAATTCCAGCATCGAGACATCGATGTGCTGGCCCTGCCCGGTCTGCCGGCGCTGATACAGCGCCGAGGCAATCGCGCCGTATGCATAGACCCCGGTGAGAATGTCGGCGTGATAAATGCCGCAATAGTCCGGCCGCTCCCGCCCCGGCTGATAGGCGAGATGCGCCATATCGTAGCCCGATGCGGCATGGATCACCGGTGCATAGGCCGGCAGCTCTGCCGACGGCCCGGTCTGGCCATAGCCCGAGATCGAGCAATAGATCAGCTTCGGATTAAGCTGGCGCAGCGTTTCGTGATCCAGCTTCAATCGCCGCATCACGCCCGGCCGGAAATTCTCCACCAAGACATCGACCTTCGCGACCAGCTTTTTGACGGCCTCGATTCCCTCAGGCGATTTCAGGTCGAGCACGACGCTTTTCTTGCCGACATTGTAGCCGCCGAACACCGTGCTGCAATTGCCGCGCACCGGCGGACGCGTCCGCATGGTCTCGCCATCGGCGGTTTCGATCTTGATCACGTCGGCGCCCATGTCCGACAGCATCCGGGTGCAGTGCGGTCCGGCGATGGTGGTGGAGAAATCGAGCACGCGGATGCCTTGAAGTGCTTTGGCCGATGCCGTCATATCCTGCTCCTCGCCGAACTTTCGCTGCCGTTACCTCGCACAATTGCACGACGGAAGCGACCCCCGGACGTTTTCCGAACGGTGTAATATTGCACGGCACAACAATTTCTGACGCAGGGTCATTGCTAAGACGCCGATGCTTTGAGACCATGCAAGGCGGCAACAACCAAGACCTGCATTCACGCGGGCAGCCGAGGAAACCCCATGCCAACCGTTCGGGCCGACCGTCTCGCGCGCATCGGCGCCGCGCTTCTGAAAGCGGCCGGCGCGTCGGACGAAGAGGCTGACGCGGTGGCGGCCGGCTGCGTCAACGCCAATCTGGCGGGGCACGATTCCCACGGCATCATCGCGATTCCGACCTATATCGATCGCATCAAGGCCGGGCATATCGTTCCCGGCGCGCAATGGACCATCGTGCAGGAATCGCCGACCACGACAGTGATCGACGGCCACTGGGGTTTTGGGTTTCACGTCAACGCCAAAGCGATGGCGCTGACCATCGCGAAGGCCAAGACCGCCAATGTCGCGGCCTGCACGGTGTTCCGCCAAAGCCATGTCGGCCGCCTCGCCGCCTACCCGATGATGGCGATGCGGGAAGGCATGATCGGTCTGGCGACCGCTGATTCCGGCCGATCGCCAAAACATGTCGCGCCATTCGGCGGCCGCGAGGCGCGGCTCGGCACCAATCCGATTTCGATCGCGGTGCCGTCCGACCTCGAGGCGCCGTTCTATCTGGACATGGCGACCTCGGCGGTGGCGGCGGGAAAGATCCAGCTCGCGGTCTCGCGCGGCGAGGAAATCCCGACCGGATGGATCGTCGACAGCGAAGGAAGGCAAACCACCGACCCCAAGCAGTTCCGCAAGGGCGGCGCACTGCTGCCGCTGGGCGGCACCGAGGGTTATAAGGGCAGCGGCCTCGCCGCGATGGTCGAGGTGCTGTGCGGCCTCCTGACCGGCCTCGGCTTCGGCGTCGAGCCGACCGGCCGCCATAACGACGGCTGCTTCATGGCGGTGTTCAACGTCGCGGCGTTCCGGCCGCTGCAGGACTTCAAGAAAGAAGTCGCCGAGTTCGCGCGTTATCTGAAAGCCACCCCGCCGTCGGAAGGTTCAAGCGGCGTATTCTATCCCGGCGAGGTCGAATACATCCGCGAGCAACAGCGCAGAGTTTCGGGCATCGACGTCGAAGAGGCGACCTGGGACAAGTTGCGCGCGCTGGCCGGACGACTACAAACTCGCCGCCGAACTGGATTTGGCGTGAGACCCGTAGGGCGCAATAGCGAAGCGTATTGCGCCGCATTGGCAGCGGCTGGCGGATTACGCGGAGTTTATCATCGGGCGCGCTTTTCGCGCGACCCGTTGGCTAATCCGACCTACGAAGCTGAACGGAGACCAACATGACACGGCAAATGGCACTGGTCGGATTCCTGCAGGCGCAGAACTGCACCAATTTGCCGAGCTCATGGCGGCATCCGGAATCGCGCGACGATTCGATGTCGGCGGATTACTATCAGGAGATCGGCCGGATCCTGGAATCCGGCAAATTCCACATGGCGTTTTTCGATGACCGGCTGGCGATGCCGGATCGTTACGGCAGCGACCACGCCCACACCGTCGAATACGGCATCCGCTGCGTGAAGATGGACCCCATCGTGGTGCTGACCATGATGGGCGCCGCAACCGAAAAACTCGGCCTCGCCTCGACCTGCTCGACCACTTATTACGAGCCGTTCGACGTCGCCCGCCGCTTCGCCACGCTCGATCTGATGAGCGGCGGGCGCGCCGCCTGGAACGTGGTTACCTCGGTCAATGACGGCGAAGCCCACAACATGGGCAAGGACGCCCATCTCGATCACGACTTCCGCTACGACCGCGCCGACGAGTTCATGGAAGTGGTGCTCGGCCACTGGGATTCCTGGGAAGACGGCTCGCTGCTGATCGACAAGAAGAGCGGTCGATTCGCCGATCCGACCAAGGTCAAGCGGCTCGATCACAAGGGAAAATTCTTCAAGTCGCGCGGGCCGTTCACGGTGCCGCGCTCGCCGCAGGGCCACCCGGTGGTCATCCAGGCCGGCGCCAGCGGGCGCGGCCAGCGTTTTGCCGGACGCTGGGGCGAAGTCATCTTTACCGCGGCGCGCAATCTCCCCAACGCCAAGCAGGGCTACGACGCTATTCGCACTGAGGCCGCCAAGGCGGGCCGCGATCCCGACCAGATGTTCCTGTGCAACCTGGTGACGCCGGTGCCGGGCGCGACCAAATCCGAGGCCGAAGACAAGATGGCGCTGATCGAAAAGCTGCCGCTGGAAATCGACGCGCTGTCGCTGCTGGCGGAAGGGCTCAATTTCGACTTTGCCGCAAAAGGCATCGACGAACCGCTTTCGACGGAGGAACTACAAGGCATGCAGGGCATGCTGGGCATCCGCGACGGCGTGCTGCGGACCTCGGGTAATCCCAATCCGAGCACGCGCGATTTCATCAAATTCTCCGGCCGCGGCCAGACCCAGGATGCCATCGTCGGCGGGCCGAAGGAGATCGCGGACCGGCTGGAAGAAATGTTCGAGGGCCGCGGCTGCGACGGTTTTGTCATCGCCGCCACCTATGTGCCGGGCTCCTACGCCGACTTCGTCAAACACGTCGTGCCGGAATTGCAGCGGCGCGGGCTGTTCCACAAGGACTATGCCGGCAAGACCTTGCGCGAAAATCTTGGCCTGAAGCGTCCGGCGGCGGGCGCATGGAAAAACCAGCCGCAAGCCGCGGCCGAATAAAGGAATACCAATGCGTTGGCTTAAATTCACCGCGGCCGGACAAACCTCTTGGGGCATCGTCGAAGGCGATCACGTCATCGCCGTCAGCGGCGATCCGTTCGGCGAATGGCGGCGCACGCAGCAGTCGCACGCGCTTGCGGACCTGAAGATCGAACTGCCGGTAATGCCGCGCACCTTCTATTGCGTCGGACTGAACTACCTCAAGCACCTGACCGAGGCCGCCAACAAACGCGGCGAAGTACCCAACGTGCCGGACCGGCCCGAGATCGGCTATCGCGCGCAGAATGCGCTGATAGCGCATGACGAAGACGTGGTGATCCCGGCCACCGCCACCGAGAAGATCCACTACGAGGGCGAACTCGTCGTCGTGATCGGCAAAAAAGCAAAGCATCTGAGCGAGGCCGACGCGATGTCCTGCGTGTTCGGTTACACCATCGGCAACGATGTCAGCGAGCGGAGCTGGCAGAAAGCCGATCGCGGGTTGTGGCGCGCCAAGAATGCCGACACCTTCAAGCCGATGGGGCCATGGATCGAAACCGAGGTCGATCTCGACGCGATGGAAACCATCATCAAAGTCAACGGCAGGGAGACCGGCCGCTTCCGCACCAACGACATGATTTTTGGGATCGTGCCGTTCATTGTCGAACTGACCAAGTATTTTACGTTGTGGCCCGGCGACGTGATCTGGATGGGCACCGATGGCGCTTCCCCCGACATCAAGGCCGGCGACGTGGTCGAGATCGAGCTCACCGAGATCGGCACGCTGCGCAACAAATTCGTCGCGGAAACGGCATGAGCCGCCACTGCACCGCGCATTATTTCCTCGAAGGTCTGGTCGACCTCGGCGTCGAATATATCTTCGCCAATCTCGGCACCGACCATGTATCGCTGATCGAGGAGCTGGCGCGCTGGGACAGCGAAGGCCGCAAGCATCCGGAAGTCATCCTCTGCCCGCACGAAGTCGTCGCGGTGCATATGGCCGGCGGCTATGCGCTGGCGACCGGGCGCGGCCAGGCGGTGTTCGTTCATGTCGATGCCGGCACCGCCAACGCCTGCATGGCGATCCAGAACCTGTTTCGCTATCGCCTCCCGGTGATGCTGTTCGCCGGCCGTGCGCCCTATACGCTGCACGGCGAGCTGACGGGTTCGCGCGACACCTATGTGCATTTTGTGCAGGACCCGTTCGACATCGCCGGCATCGTGCGGCCTTACGTCAAATGGGAATACTCGCTGCCATCAGGCGTGGTGGTGAAGGAGGCGCTGGCCCGCGCCAGCGCATTTGCGCAGAGCGACCCGCCAGGCCCGGTCTACATGATGCTGCCGCGCGAGACGCTGGCGGAACAATGGGACGATGCGGCGATGCCGGCCTATCCGGCCGCGCGCTACGGCAGCGTTCAGGCCGGCGGCATCGATCCGGCGCGGGTCGATGCGATTGCCGGGCAATTGATGGCGGCGGAAAATCCGGTTGCATTCACCGCCTATCTCGGCCGCAAGCCGCGCGCCGTCGGCGTGCTAGACCGGCTGGCGCGGACCTGCGGCATACGCGTCGCGGAATTCAATTCGATCGATCTCAATATCCCGCAGGATTCGCCCTGCTTCGCCGGCTTCGATCCCTCAGCGCTGCTTGCAGATGCCGATCTCGGCCTGCTGCTGGATTCCGACGTGCCGTTCATCCCGCAAGCCGCCAAACGCGCGGAGGCGATGAAATGGATCCAGATCGACATCGATCCCTTGAAGGCGGACTTCCCGATGTGGGGCTTTGCCACCGACATGCGAATCCAGGGCGATTGCGCCATCGTGTTGCAGCAGGTGCTCGAGGCGATCGAAGCACGCGCCGATGACGAGTATCGCCGCCGCGCCGCCGCGCGGATCGCAAGCTGGAGCAATGCGCGCGAAGCTGCCGCCAAGCGCCGCGCGAGCGCCAGCGCAAACAAGGGCGTGTCGGGCGCGCTCGGCCCGGCGTTTGTGTTTTCAACGCTGAGCAGCAAACTTTCGCCGGACGACATCGTCATCAACGAAGCCATCCGCAACGGACCGATCCTGCAGGAGCATCTTACGCGGACAAAACCGCAAAGCTATGTCGGCCTTGCCGGCGGCGGACTTGGTTTCAGCGGCGGCATGGCGCTGGGCCTGAAACTGGCGCGGCCGCAGCGCAGCGTGGTGCAGATCATCGGCGACGGCGGCTATCATTTCTCCTCGCCGGACAGCGTCTATGCGGTGGCGCAGCAGTACCAGATTCCGATTTTCACCGTCGTGCTCGACAATGGCGGATGGCAGGCAGTGAAGTCGGCGGTGCAGCGGGTCTATCCAAAGGGCGTTGCTGCGGAGAGCGACCAGTTCCAGTCGCGGCTAAGGTCAGGCCGCCAGGGCGAGGCGCGGGATTTCTCTGCCGTGGCGCGGGCGTTCGGCGCGCACGGCGAATGCGTCACCGAGCCGGACCACCTCGCCGAAGCGATCGATCGTTGCCTCGCCGCATTGAATAACGGCAAGGCCGCGGTGCTGCACGTTCACATTACGCCGCTTTGAGGGAAGCAAACCCATGAAGGTTGTTCGCAGAGGTTTTTGTCTCGCACTTGTTGCGATCGCGGCCGCCTGCCGGCCCGCCTCCGCCCAGGAAGACCCGGCGAAGTATCCTGCAAAACCGATCCACATCATCGTCGGTTTTACCGCCGGCGGCGGCAACGACATCATCGCGCGGGTGTACGGACAGAAATTGTCGGAAAGTCTTGGCCAGCCCGTCATCATCGAAAACAAGCCGGGCGGGGGCGCCATTGTCGCCACCGAATATGTCGCCAAGTCCGCGCCGGACGGCTACACCCTGCTGGTTGGCGCCAGCGGCATCGCCATCAACCCCGCCGTCTATGCCAAACTTCCCTACGATTCGGTGCGCGATTTCGTCGCGATTTCCGAACTTGCATCGTTTCCGCTGATCCTGATCGTCAATCCGTCCTCGCCGATCAAGTCGGTAGCCGAGCTCGTGGCCTACGCCAAAGCCAATCCGGACAAGACCAATTATTCCAGCTCATCGGCCTCGTTTCAGCTGGTGACCGAACTGTTCAAGCAGAAGACCGGCGCGCCGATGCAGGTGATTCCCTACAAGGGCGCCAATGATTCGGTGCTGGCGGTGATCTCGGGCCAGGTGACGGCGACCATCGCGGACGCGGGTCCTGCCTTGAGCCAGGTGCTCGGAGGCCAGGCGCGGGCGCTCGCGGTCGCTTCGCCGCGGCGGATGGAAGAACTCCCCGACATCCCGACCCTGAAAGAAGCCGGCGCCGATGTCGATGCGGTGTTGTGGAGCGGCTTGTTCGCGCCGAGGGATACGCCGCCGGCGATCGTGCGAAAGCTCGAGAACGAGATCATCCGCATCGCACGGCTGCCCGACGTCATCGGTCGCCTGAAGCCGCTGGGCATCCTGCCGGTCGGAAACTCTTCGGACGAATTCTCGCGGATTCTCAGCGCCGACATCGCGCGGTGGGGCGAGGTGGCAAAAGCCGGCAATATCAAGATTGCGCAGTAGCTTCATTGACCCTGCGCGGGCCGCTGCCAGTTGCAGATTCCGCCGGAACGGCACGGCCAGACCTGAATCCGGGTATCGAAGGCCTGCGCGTCCAGCGGATTGCCGTGCCGGCGAACCAGCTTCGTGCGCGCTGCGCCACGCGGTTTCTCCGCGCGCGCATGCGCAACCCGGATTTTGGCGGCGGCCTTGGGCTCCGCGCGCACATGAGCGGGTTTGCTTTGAGGATCGGCCTTGGCCTCAACCGGAACCGGCTCGAATTGCGCCGGCGGCCCAAGCGGCTTTGGCGACAGCGCGGCCTTCGAGAGGTCCAGACTTAGGAATTCGTCCGGCTTGTAGCCGTCCGCCATCGCCGGACTCGCGGCCAAAAATGCCGCGCAAGCGACCGCCGCAAAGACATTTTTCAGGACCATGAGACGCCTCCTGAAACATCAGGGCAGATAAACCAACTGCCCTCATATGTAGGAAGATTTGGCGCGATTTCAGCGGCGGAACCTCGGCCGCCTTCGTTTCCTGCGGCCCAGCGGGCAGTTTACGGAACACACCATCCCGGCTACCAAGAGCCTGCCGGATGAGGAAATTCGCGCCGAAACTTGGGCTGAGATGGCCGGGAAAGTGGTCGGAGTGGCAGGATTTGAACCTGCGACCCCTGCGTCCCGAACGCAGTGCTCTACCGGGCTGAGCCACACTCCGACAAGAAGGCGGCTTATAGCCTTGGGTTTCGCGCACCGCAAGAAGTTGAATTGAGGACGCCAAATCCGATGAATGTGGGCCTGACAACGCCGATTTTGCCAGCAAACGCGGCCGCCGTGGCCGCGGCGGCGCACCGACTGCGCGAGGGCGGGCTGGTCGCGTTCCCCACCGAGACGGTCTATGGGCTAGGCGCCGACGCCAGCAATGCGCCTGCGGTCGCGCGGCTTTATCAGGCCAAGGGCCGGCCGGCGTTCAATCCGCTGATCGCCCATGTCGGCGACCTGAACGCGGCGCGGCGGATCGCCGCGTTCGACGCCCGGGCCATGCTGCTGGCTCAGGCGTTCTGGCCGGGGCCGCTGACGCTGGTGCTGCCGAAGGCGCCTGGCTGCCCGGTTGCCGATCTGGCCACCGCGGGCCTCGATACTATCGCGGTCCGGGTTCCCGCGCATCGGATAGCGCGGCAGATTTTACGCGGCTTCGGCGGACCGGTGGTGGCGCCGTCCGCTAATCTCTCGGGGCATGTCTCGCCGACCACAGCCGCGCATGTGCAAAGCGATCTTGCCGGGAGAATCGACCTGATTGTTGATGGCGGCGCGGTCGAGGTCGGCGTCGAATCCACCATCGTCGGTTGTTTCGATGCGCCGATGCTGCTGCGGCCCGGCGGCGTGCCGCGCGGCGACATCGAGCGCGTGCTGGGCCGGACGCTGCTGCAGCCGCCCGACGATTGCAATGGCGATACGGCTCAACCCTTGGCGCCGGGCATGCTGGCGTCGCATTACGCGCCGCGCACCCCGGTGCGGCTGAACGCCGACAGCATCGAGGCCGGCGAAGCATTGCTGGCGTTCGGTCCGAACTCAATATCGGGAATCCAGGCGGCGTCCGAGGTGATGAACTTGTCCAGCCTCGGCGATCTCAATGAGGCCGCCGCCAATCTTTTCGGCTATCTTCGCGCCCTCGACGCCAGGGGCGCGCGCGCCATCGCCGTGATGCCGATTCCGCATCACGGGCTCGGCGAGGCCATCAACGACCGGCTGCGCCGCGCCGCCGTCCCGACGTCATCCTGAAGAGCGAGTCCTTGCGAAGCCGTTACGCCGGGATGACGCTGAAACTTGAAGACGGGCACCAGATGAACATCGTCCAGCCAGCCGCGCCACCGCTCTCGCCCGAACTGATCGCGCGTTTCAGATCGATCGTCGGCGACAAATATGCGGTGACGGATGCGGCCGAGATCGCGCCCTATGTCACCGAGGAGCGCAACCTGTTTGCTGGTCACTCTCCCCTGATATTGCGGCCGGGCTCGACCGCGGAAGTCGCCGCGATCTGCAAGCTCGCCACCGAACATCGCATCGGGCTGGTGCCGCAGGGCGGCAACACCGGTCTGGTCGGCGGCCAGACCCCGCAGAATGGCGAGGTGGTGGTCTCGATGCGGCGGATGGACAAGATCCGCGATGTCGACACCGCGTCCAACACCATGACCTGCGAGGCCGGCGTCATCCTGCAGAACGCGCAGCAGCGCGCCGGCGAAGTCGACCGGCTGTTTCCGCTCTCGCTCGGCGCCGAGGGCAGCTGCACCATCGGCGGCAATCTCGCCACCAATGCCGGCGGCACCGCCGCACTTGCCTATGGCGTGGCGCGCGAGATGGCGCTCGGCCTCGAACTGGTGCTGGCCGACGGCCGCATTTTGAACGGGCTGTCGAAGCTGAAAAAGGACAACACCGGTTACGACCTCCGCAATCTGTTCATCGGCGCGGAAGGCACGCTCGGCATCATCACCGCGGCGACGCTAAAACTGTTTCCAAGGCCGCGCACGGTGGAAACCGCGTTCGTCGGCCTGCAATCGCCGGCCGCTGCGCTGAAGCTGCTGGAGATTTCGCAGAACCAAGCCGCGGGCGGCCTAACCAGTTTCGAACTGCTGGCCGACATCGCCGTCGATTTCAGCGTTCGCCATGGCGTCGACGTCCGCGCTCCGCTGTCGGGCCGGCATCCCTGGTATGTGCTGATGGAGCTGTCGTCGCCGCGCGACGACGCGCGGGATGCGCTGGAAGCCATTCTGGCGCGCGGCATGGACGACGGCATCGTCGAGGATGCGGCGATCGCGGCCAGCCTCGGCCAGCGCGCCGCGTTCTGGAAGCTGCGCGACGAGATGTCCGCGACGCAGAAGCCGGAAGGCGGCTCGATCAAGCACGACGTTTCGGTGCCGGTCGCAGCCGTCCCGGCATTCATCGCCGAAGCCAACGCCGCGGTGGTGAAGCTGATGCCCGGCGCGCGCCCGGTGCCGTTCGGCCATCTCGGCGACGGCAACATCCACTACAATGTCAGCCAGCCGGTCGGCGCCGATACCGCGGATTTTCTGGCCCGGTGGCACGAAATCAACGCCGTGGTGTTCGAAATCGTGCTGCGCATGGGCGGATCGATTTCCGCCGAACACGGCATCGGCGTGCTGAAACGCGACGAACTGCCTGACGTGAAGGACAAGGTCGCGATCGAACTGATGCGCGGCCTCAAGGCGATGCTCGATCCGCATGGCATCATGAATCCCGGCAAGGTACTGTGAGGCATCATGACAGTAGCCGACCGTATCCGCGTCAAAGATGTCCGGGTGCTCTCCGATAGTCGCTATGTTCTGAAGACCACGACCTTCGAATGGCGGCGCGGCAATGGCCAATGGCAGACCCAGCACCGCGAGACCTATGATCGCGGCAATGCCGCCACGCTGCTGCCCTATAATCTCGCGCAGCGCACGGTGGTGCTGGTGCGGCAGTTTCGTTACCCGGCCTATGTCAACGGTTACGACGATCTCATGATCGAGGCCGCGGCGGGACTGCTCGACAATGAATCGCCGGAGGTGCGCATTCGCGCCGAGGCCGAGGAGGAAACCGGCTACCGGCTTGGCGGCATCCGCAAGGTGTTCGAAGCCTTCATGAGCCCCGGTGCCCTCACCGAAAAACTGCACTTCTTTGTCGCGGAGTATGAACCGGGCATGCGCGTCGGCAGCGGCGGCGGCCTCGCCGATGAAGGCGAGGACATCGAGGTGCTGGAGCTGCCGATCGATCAGGCGCTGTCGATGATCGCGGACGGCCGCATCGCCGACGCCAAGACCATCATGCTGTTGCAATACGCGGCGCTGAATATCTTCTAGCCTGTAGGATGGGTTGAGCGCAGCGATACCCATCGCCGGGATGCGAGCGGTTTGATGGGTATCGCTTCGCTCCACCCATCCTACGATGCTGAATATCTCTTCAGCGTAGGGTGGGCAAAGCCTCCGGGCGCGAACGCGTCCGGAGGCGTGCCCACCATTCCCGGTGCGGAGATGATAATGGTGGGCACGGCGCTAAGTGCGCCTTTGCCCACCCTACGATTCAGCCGAATATTTTTGGCGATTAAAACAGCGACCCCTGCCCGTCATCGTCCGATGCCGCAGCCGCCGCTTTGCGCTGCACGGTTTTCTTCGCCGACTGCGCTTCCTCAGTGGCCGCCTCTTCAGCCGAGATCGGCAAAATCAATTGCGCGTCATCATTGGCGACGCGGTTGACCCTGGTCGACACCTGATGCCAGACGAATTCACCTTCGCTGGGCGCGGTCAGCAGCGGCAGCGCGGTCTCGACATCATCGTTCGAACAGTCCAGCCAGCGGTCGAAGTCGCCGGGCATGATCGTCACCGGCACGCGCGGATGCAGCACCGCGAGATCGGCGCTGGCCGCCGTGGTGACGATCGCGACGGTATCGAGTTCCTCGCCGTTCGGGCCGCTCCAGGTTTCCGCGAGTCCTGCGAAGCCGAACGGCCGGCCGTCGCGCGCATGAATGAAATACGCCCGCTTGCGCGCTTGCGATTGCGACCATTCATAATAGCCATCCGCCGGAATCAGGCAGCGCCGCCGCCGGATCGCGTTCTTGAACGCCGGCTTGTCAAGCACGGTTTCGGCGCGGGCGTTGATCAGCAACGCAAACCCGCGGGGGTCCTTCACCCATGCCGGTATGAAACCCCAGCGCATCAGGCGGAATTGCCTGACGCCGTTGTCGATAATGACCACCGGCACCGGCTGGGTCGGCGCAACATTGTACCGCGGCGGGAAGTTCGGCCGGTCGATATAGCCGAACAGCCGTCGCAAGGCCTCCGGCGCCGAAGTGATTACGAAACGTCCGCACATTCTCCGGCCCAGATAGACATCCGTTCAGCACCTTTTAACCCCAACCATTAACACTGCCGCGGATGACATCAACGGCCCCCAAAACAGCGCGAATCGTCCGCGAGCCATCGCGCAAGGATGCCGGGAAAGCCGCGCGGGCCGCCGAATTGCGGGCCGCCAACATCAATCCCCGCACCGGGCTTGCCACCGATTACCTGAATCATTTCAACGAAGCCATCATGCTGCTGGAGATGATCCCGGACATGCCCGATTGCGCCGAGGATTTTCTGACCTGGCAACCGCTGTCCTACCGCGAGCATTTCGCCGCCTCCAATTTCAGGGCGCGGGAGCTGGCGATCGCGGCGTATGATTCGGCGGATCCGTCGATCCGCGGCGAGTTCGATAGCTTGACCGGCGCCATGACCTCGATATTGACCGCGGTGGGTGCGGCGATGCGCAAAGCCCGGCAGGACAAGACCCGCGCCACGCTGGCCGAGCAGGCTACCGGCTGGGTCAAGCCGCTGGTGACGCTGGCCGGCGGCATCATCAACGGCCAAGGAATCCAATCTGGCCATGAGGCCGACGTCGACTACATCATGACGCATTGATGGCCGCGGCGTCTCCCGAACCCGCTTCCCGCCCCCAACTCGCCGTCAGCGCCGCCATTTTCCGTGACGGCAAAATCCTGCTGGTGCGCCGGGCGCGGTCCCCGGGCAAAGGGTTTTACTCGCTACCCGGCGGCCGCGTCGAATTCGGGGAATCGCTGCACGCCGCCCTGCATCGCGAAGTCGATGAGGAAACCGCGCTGAAGATCGAGATCATCGGTCTTGCGGGCTGGCGCGAGGTGCTGCCCACCCAAGGCCACGGGCACTTCGTGGTGATGTCGTTCGCGGCGCGCTGGATTGCCGGCGAGCCGGTCTTGAACGAGGAACTCGACGACTTCAAATGGCTGGCACCGGACGCGCTCGGCGATCTCAAGCTGACCGATGGCCTGCCGGATATCGTAAAGGCGGCGCACCGCGTCATCGGCGTCTGAGCGTTATTTACCGCGAAATACAGGTGCAACCGGCGCGCCTTGCTTCCATCGCATTGAAAAGGCATATCACGGCGGTCCCGGACCCCTGCATGATCAAGCATATTGTCGCAGTTTTCATCGTCATGGCGGCCTGCAGCCTCGGCCCGGCGCGGGCCCAGGATGCCGCCGCGCCTTTTGACGGCGACCTGCAGCGGCTGGCCGAAATCCTCGGCACGCTGCACTACCTGCGCGGCATTTGCGGCACCAATGAAGGCGCGAAATGGCGCAACGAAATGCAGGCGCTGATCGATGCCGAAACCCCCTCCGGCGATCGCCGCGCGCGCATGATTGCCGGCTTCAACCGCGGCTATAATGGCTTCCAGCAGACCTACCGGACCTGCACTCCCGCAGCCTCCGTCGCGATCCGCCGCTATATCGAGGAAGGTTCGCGGATTTCGCGGGACCTGACGGCCCGCTACGCCAACTAGAACAATCTGAATCGGGGCTGTTAACCTTTCCTAAAGAACTGCCTAGCCCGGTTCTCCCCTCATGCTAAACCTCGTTTCGTTCGACGCGCTCCGCAGTGGACCGCGCACCTAGATTTGTTGAGTTTCATGAGCCATCCAGCGTTCGCCCGCGATCCCATGCCCGATCACGAACAGAAGCAGGCCGCGCTCGGCTATCTCAACGAAGCCTGGGCGGAGGCCCGCCACGATGGCGTCGATGGCGACTGCCTGGCGCAGGCCAGCCTGTTCGCGGCGTTCGCCGAACTGGTCGGCACCTACGGCGAGGACGCGGTGGCGAAATTCGTCGAAGGCCTGGCCTCCCGCGTCCGCAATGGCGAGTTTTCGATCACCCTGGCGAAGCAATAGCTCGTTCTCGTATCCCGGGCGCGATGCAGCGCTTCTTCAGCGCTGCATCGCTGAACCGGGACCCCGGTTCTGCAACGCACCGCTCCGCAAGAGCTGCGCGCTGCGCTGCGCCCGGGGAACGCGATGGACCTATTGCTTTAACGTCTCCAGAAACCGCACCGGCTCGCCGGCCGACGGCGTCACCAACTCCCCCTGCCACATCACCCGCCGCCCGCGCACGAAAGTGCCGACCGGCCAGCCCGTGACAGGCACGCCGTCGTAAGGCGTCCAGCCCGCGCGCGAGGCGACCCATTTATTGGTGATGGTCTCGCTGCGCTTGAGATCGACGACCGTAAAATCCGCATCATAGCCGGCGGCGATGCGGCCCTTGCATGCGATATTGAACAGCCGCGCCGGGCCTGCGCTGGTAAGATCGACCAGGCGCGCCAGCGACAATTTGCCGGCATTGACGTGATCGAGCATCAGCGGCACCAGCGTCTGCACCCCGGTCATGCCCGAGGGTGAGGCCGGATAGGTTTTGGCTTTTTCCTCCAGCGTATGCGGCGCGTGATCGGAGCCGAGCACGTCGATGATGCCTTGTTCGATGCCGCGCCAGATGCCGGCGCGGTGGCTGGCATCGCGCACCGGCGGGTTCATCTGCGCGCGGGTGCCGAGCCGCTCGTAGCATTCCGGTGCGGCCATGGTCAGGTGATGCGGCGTCGCCTCGCAGGACGCCACGTCCTTATGGTCGCGGAGGAACTCGATCTCCTGTTTGGTGGAGATATGCAGCACGTGAATGCGTTTGCCGGTTTCATGCGCCAGGCTGACCAGCCGCTGCGTCGCCATCAGCGCGGCGGTTTCGTCGCGCCATACCGGATGCGAGCGCGGGTCGCCCTCGATGCGCAGATGCTTGCGCTCATTGAGACGGTACTCGTCCTCGGCGTGAAACGCCGCGCGGCGGCGGATCACCTTGAAAATGCGCCGCAGGCTTTCGTCGTCCTCGACCAGCAGCGCGCCGGTGGAGGAGCCGATGAAAACTTTTACGCCGGCGCAGCCCGGCGCACGTTCCAGCTCGGGCAGATCCTGCACGTTCTCGCGGGTGCCGCCGATGAAGAACGCAAAGTCGCAGTGCATGCGATGGCGGCCGCGGTTTATTTTGTCGGCAAAATTCTGCGCGTTGATGGTAAGCGGATCGGTGTTCGGCATCTCGAACACCGCGGTGACGCCGCCCATCACCGCGCTGCGCGATCCGGTCTCCAGGTCTTCCTTGTGGGTCTGGCCCGGCTCGCGGAAATGCACCTGGGTGTCGATCACGCCGGGCAGGATGTGCAGGCCCTTGCAGTCGATCACCTCGGACGCCGAGGCCGCGCCGAGTGCGCCGATCTCGGCGATTCGCCCGTTGGCGATGCCGATGTCGCGGAACCCCTCGCCGTCCTGGTTGACGACGGTGCCGGATTTTAGAATCGTGTCGAATGTGCTTGTCATCGTTCCCCTAAAGCCCGGTCGGAGCCCTTGTTACCAGCACTTTAGCGGCTTACGTTGCGGTGTGATATCCAGCACCGGCGTTTCCCCAGAGAACTTCATATGAAAGCCGCACTTCTTTCCGACCGGGGGGTAGTCAAAGTCAGCGGCGAGGCCGCGCGCGATTTTCTCAATGGCCTCGTCACCACCGATGTCGCCCTGATCCGGCCGGGCCTTGGGCGGTTTGGCGCGCTGCTGACGCCGCAGGGCAAGATAACAGCGGATTTTCTCATCACCGAAGCGCCCTCGGGCCATGGCGGCGGCTTCCTGATCGACTGCCCGCGCGCGCTGGCGCAAACGCTCGCCGACAAGCTGGGTTTCTACAAGCTGCGCGCCAAGGTCGTTGTCGCGAATCTGTCGGACAGTCTAGGCGTGCTCGCGGTGTGGGAGGGCGATCCCGCCATCAAGCCTGACCTGACCTTCGCCGATCCGCGCGGCGAAAAACTCGGCTGGCGCATCCTGGTCCCGGCGGAACTCGCGCCGAAGGCAGCACACCTGATCGGCGCCGACCTCGTCGAGGGCGCGGACTATGAGGCCCATCGCATCGCCTGCGGCGCGCCGCGCGGCGGCATCGATTTCATCTATGGCGATGCGTTTCCCCACGAAACCAATATGGACCGCTTGCATGGCGTCGATTTCGACAAGGGCTGCTATGTCGGGCAGGAAGTGGTGTCGCGAATGCAGCACCGCGGCACTGCCCGCACCCGCACGGTCCGCCTGATCCTCGACGACGCACCGCCCGAGGCGGGCGTTGCCATCATGGCCGGCGACAAGCCGGTGGGCACCATGGGCTCGTCGGCCGCCGGCATGGGTCTGGGACTGCTGCGAATCGACCGCGCCGCTGACGCGCTCGACGCCGGGATACCGTTGACGGCCGGCGGCATCGCGGTGCGTCTTGCGGAGCCCGACGACATCCGCCCCGTGGCGAAGAAGACCGTCGCATGACGAGAACGGCGCGCCTGCATGCCGACGGCTTGATGCGCTGCCCGTGGCCGGGCGAAGACCCGCTCTATGTGGCCTATCACGACACCGAATGGGGCGTGCCGGAATACGACGACCGCGCGTTGTATGAAAAGCTGATTCTGGACGGCTTCCAGGCCGGGCTGTCGTGGATCACGATCCTGCGCAAGCGCGACAATTTCCGCCGCGCCTTCGACGATTTCGAGCCGGCGAAGATCGCGCGCTACAGCGAGAAGAAAATCCACGCGCTGATGAACGACGCCGGCATCGTGCGCAATCGCGCCAAGATCGAAGGCGCCGTCGACAGCGCCAAATCCTATCTGAAGATCATGGACGAAGGCCCGGGCTTCTCGAAATTCCTCTGGGGCTTCGTCGCCGGCAAGCCGAAGGTCAACAATTTCAAGACCACCGCCAGCGTACCCGCCGCGACGCCTTTGTCCATCAAGATGTCCAAGGAGCTGGCCGGCCGCGGATTCAAGTTCGTCGGCCCGACCATCGTTTATGCCTTCATGCAGGCCACCGGCATGGTCAACGACCATCTGGTGAGCTGCCATTGTCACGATACCTGCGCCGGCAAGACGCGCGTGGCGCGCCTCAAAACGAAGTGATGGCGAAGGCCGGCGCCGCATCCGACCTTTCAACCCGCGCCTGGCAGCGCATGCTGTCGGGACGGCGGCTCGATCTGCTCGATCCCTCGCCGCTCGATATCGAGATCGCGGATATCGCCCATGGCCTGGCGCGGGTTGCGCGCTGGAACGGGCAGACCGATGGCGCGCATATTTTTTCGGTGGCGCAGCATACCTTGCTGGTCGAAGCCGTCATGCGCGAGCATCTGCCCCGCGTCGATGTCAGCGTGCGGCTCGCGGCATTGCTGCACGACGCGCCGGAATACGTCATCGGCGACATGATCTCGCCGTTCAAGGCGGTGCTCGACGGCGCCTACAAGGCCGTGGAAAAGCGGCTGCTGTCCGCGATCCACATCCGCTTCGGACTGCCGCCGGTGCTGGCCGCCGGAGTGACGCAGCAGATCAAGGCCGCCGACAAGGGCGCGGCATATCTCGAAGCCACGCTGCTGGCCGGTTTCGCCGAAGCCGAGGCGAAGCGCCTGTTCGGCAGGGATCCCGGCCTATCTTCGGCGACCGTGCAGGATTATCTGACGCCGTGGAGCGCCGCCAAGGCCGAGAAGCGGTTCCTTGCGCGTTTCAAGGCATTGCACGGTTGATGCGCGCTTTCGCATAACCGCGCGCGGGCTTATAATCGCGCCGATTCAAAGGACCGCCATGATTTACGTTTGCTCGCTCGCCGCCCTTCCCGAAACCGTCAAAGCCACCGGCGCCAGCCATATCCTCACCGTGATGGCCAATGTCGACCAGGTGCAGCGGCCCGCCTGGATACTTGAAGCCAATCATCTCAAGGTCTCGATGGACGATATCACCGAGCACATCGACGGGTTCGTGGCGCCGTCGGACATGCATATCGAGCAGGTGCTGAGTTTCGTGCGCGGCTGGAACCGCAGCGCGCCGCTGGTGGTGCATTGCTATGCCGGCATCAGCCGCTCTACCGCGAGCGCCTTTGCCGCCGCCTGCGCACTCAATCCGCACCGCGAAGAGATCTCGATCGCGCGGCAAATCCGCGCCGCCTCGCCGATCGCCCAGCCGAACCGTCTGATCGTTAGCCTCGCCGACAGGGCCTTGGGGCGCGACGGACGCATGCTGCGCGCGCTCGACGAAATGGGCCCGGGCAACATGATGATCGAGGGCCGGCCGTTTCGCGTCGACCTCGACTGACAAAGCAAAATATCCGCTACGCTTGAACTTAAACCGCCCGCGTTGACACAGACGCAGGTGTCAGGTCTGTGGAAGCAATTCCGCGGCGGTGCTGGCGCGTGCTTCCCCTTTCGGCCTGTAGGGAGGGAAAAGGATTTGGCGTCCTATGTTCGAATTTTTCACCCTCGTGATCGCCATCGTGGCGTTTATTTTCGCCCGCAAGGCGTTCAATCAGGTCGATATGTTGCGGGCGCGGCTGGAGGCGTTTGAAGCGGCGGCGCCTATCACAGCGGCAACGACGGCTGTGCAGCCGCCGGCATATGAAACACCACCGGCGCCTGATCCCGGGATTGCGGATGAAACGGCCGTAGACGCGCCGCCTCTGGTGGCGCGGGTACCGCCGCCTCCGATCCCCGACATTCCCGCGCCGGTCCAGCAACCCGGCCCCGGCTTCGAGGAACGCATCGGCACCCGCTGGGTGGTCTGGGTCGGTGGATTGACGCTGGCGCTCGGCGGTTTCTTCCTGGTGCGCTATTCGATCGAACAAGGCCTGCTCGGGCCCGGCGTGCGCGTGCTGCTCGGCGGCCTGTTCGCGCTGGCACTGCTCGCCGCCGGCGAATGGACCCGGCGCAAGGAAAGCCTGGCCGCGATCGAGCCACTGCCGATCGCCAATATCCCGGCCATCCTTACCGCCGCGGGCACCGCGGTGGCGTTCGCCACCGTCTACGCGGCCTATGCGCTATACGATTTCCTCGTTCCGGCGACGGCATTCATCCTGCTGGGTATGGTGGCGCTGGGTACCCTGGCCGCTGCATTGTTGCATGGGCCGGCGCTGGCCGGCCTCGGCATCGCCGCGGCCTTCGTCACGCCGATCCTGGTTTCCTCGGAGAAGCCGGATTTCTGGGCACTGTATCTCTATCTCGCCATCGTCACCGCCGCGGCGTTTGGCCTCGCGCGCATACGGCTGTGGCGCTGGCTTGCGGTCACCACCATCGTGCTGGCTGTGCTGTGGACCTTCCCCTGCCTGCAATGCGGGCCGTCGATGGTCGGGCCGCACGCCTTCCACGTCATCGCCGGATTCATCCTCGCGGCGTTGCTGGTGGTATGCGGATTCATGTTCGGACCGCCAGCCGATCAAGGCCGCATCGAGCCGATCTCGTCGGGCGCACTCGCGGCCTACCTGTTCGGCGCGACCATGATCGTGCTCGACAGTTTCCACGCCGACATCGCCATGATGGTGTTTGCGCTGTTGGTGGCCGCCACCTTGCTTGTCGCATGGCACGCCGAGGCAGCCGCCGGCGCCATCGTCGCGGCCTCGGCGTTCGTCGCCATCGTGTTCCTGGAATGGGCGGTGCGCGGCAACCCGGACATGCTGGTGCTGCCCGGCGGACCGCTGCCCGGCATCGGCGCGAACGCCATTGACGGCTCCGTGTCGATACATCTGATGACCGCGGCAATTTTCGCGGTCGGTTTTGGCGCCGCCGGTTTTCTGGCACAGGGCCGCTCCGTCAGCGCCATCGTGCCGGTGGTGTGGTCGGCCTGTGCCGTGTTCACACCGCTGGCGCTGCTGATCGCATCATACGCGCGCATCGCGCATCTCGACCGCTCGATCCCATTTGCGATTGTTGCAGTGGTGCTGGCGGCGGCGTTCGGAGCCGCAACGGAAAGCTTGAGCACGCGCGATCACCGGCCGGGCTTGCCGATCTCGATCGCGCTGTACGCCGCCGGCACATTAGCCGCCATCGCGCTGGCGCTGACCTTCGCGCTGGAAAAAGGCTGGCTGACCATTGCGCTGGCGCTGATGTCGCTCGGCACGGCGTGGATTTCGATGCAGCGGCCGATTCCGTTCCTGCGCTGGCTGGCGGCGATCCTCGCCGGCATCGTGACAGCCCGCATCTGTTATGAACCGCTGATTGTAGGCGGCTCCGTCGGCGCCACACCGATCTTCAACTGGCTGCTGTGGGGCTATGGCATCCCGGCGCTGTCCTTTTGGGCCGCCAGCGTCCTGCTGCGCCGGCGCGGCGACGACGCGCCGCTGCGCATGGTGGAATTGGCGGCGATCCTGTTCACGGTCCTGCTGGCGTTCATGGAAATCCGCCATTGGGCAAATGGCGGCAACGTGTACCGGTACTTCGCCGACCTCACGGAGATCGCGCTGGAAGTCTGTGTCGCGCTGGCGATGGCCATTGGCCTTGAGCGGCTGCGTCTCCGTACCCGGAGCATCGTCCACAACGTCGCCGCCGTCCTGCTGACCGCTTTTGCCGCGCTGGCCAGCGTTTTCGGACTGCTGACGCTGGAGCTGCCGATAATTACCTTCATCGCAATCGATGGTGTTTTTATCAATCAACTCCTGCTCGACTATGCGCTTCCCGCGGTTCTCGCGCTGGTTTTGTCACGCGTTGTCGCCGGGCGCCGGCCGCCGGCCTATGCTAATTGCATCGCCGCAGGCTCGTTGATGCTTGCGCTTGCTTATTTGACACTCGAAATTCGCAGGGTCTATCACGGGCCGGACCTCACCGTCGGCCTCACCTCCGGCGCCGAGCAATACACCTACTCGGTCGCGTGGCTGGCATTCGGCGTGCTGCTGCTCGGCGCCGGCATCCTCTTCAATTCACAGCGCGCGCGGCTGGCGTCGGCGATCGTGATCGCGCTGACCATCGCAAAGGTGTTCGTGATCGATATATCGACACTGACCGACGTGTATCGCGCGCTGTCGTTTATCTGCCTCGGGCTGGTGCTGTTGCCGATCGGCTGGCTGTACCAGCGCATCCTGTTCCGCCGCCCGGCGCTGCCGGCGCGACCGGCTGGATAATCCGAAGACGATGGCTCTTTCAGTCCGTCGAGCGGCGGAGTTCGGATGCTTCCGGCTTTGCTTCCGATTTGACCGGCTCGAGCTTCGCGCTTTCGACCCGCGGCGTCTCGACGCGCGCCGATATTTCGGTATGCGATGCATCGGCCGAGCGCGTCGGCTCCGGCGCATGCAGCGAGCGCGGACGCGAGATCGCGCGCGCCATCAGCATGTGGCCGACGCCCTGATGCCGGAAATCGCAATAGGCAAATCCCATGCCCGACACCGACCCGCGAAAACTGCGTTCGGTGTTCTTGACCAGATTGAAACACGGCTCGAAAGGCAGGCCCCTGAGCGAGGCGCAGACGGCCTGGCCGCGCACCTGAAGCGTATTGCCGGGGAGGCGGACATGGCGCATCGGGCCGGCGCCTGCGAACTGGATGGAGCCGGTGGCGCCGCCGTCATCGAGAATCCGGCCCGCGCCGCGCGTGCCATCGAAGCAGGTGAATGCGAACACCTTGCCGGACACGAACCTGCGGGCCTCATCGGCGTTCATCTGTCCGGCCAAGGCCGGTGCAACCACTGCCGCGGCGAAAACGGTCCCCACTACAAAACGCGCAAGCATGCCTAACTCCAACCTACTGGGCGGGTTCACATCTTTACCCGCTGCTTACCATACCAACCATGGCAACATTGGAGCAGGTTGGTTGGTAAAGTCTGAACGCCGTCAGAGAATTTTTACCACGATTCGACCCCGGACCTGGCCGGCGAGGATTTTGGCGCCGGCGGCGATGACCTCGTCCAGACCGATTTCATGAGTGATTTCAGCAAGTTTTGCGTGGTCAAGGTCGCTGGCCAGCCGCGCCCAGGCGGCTTTGCGCAAAATTATCGGGCACATCACCGAATCGATGCCGAGAAGCGACACTCCGCGTAAAATGAACGGCGCCACCGAGGACGGCAGGTCCATGCCGGCGGCGAGGCCGCAGGCGGCAATCGCGCCGCCGTATTTCGTCATCGACAAAACGTTGGCGAGCGTGGTCGACCCGACGCTGTCGATGCCCCCGGCCCACCGCTCCTTTGCCAGGGGCTTCGCCGGGCCGGACAGCTCATTGCGATCGATCACTTCAGCCGCGCCGAGATCCTTGAGGTAACCGGCTTCCGATACGCGGCCGGTCGAGGCGATGACGTGATAGCCGAGTTTCGACAGCACGGCGGTGGCCACCGAACCGACGCCGCCGGCGGCGCCGGTGACGACCATCGGGCCATCCTTGGGCGAGAGACCATGTTTCTCCAGCGCCAGCACCGAGAGCATCGCCGTATAGCCGGCGGTGCCGATCGCCATCGCGTCCCGCGTCGACATCCCCTCCGGCAGGCGCACCAGCCAGTCGCCCTTGACGCGGGCCTTTTCGGCATAGGCGCCGAGATGGGTCTCGCCCATGCCCCAGCCGTTGCAGATCACCTTGTCGCCGGCTTTCCAGGCCGGGTGGGAGGACTGCTCGACGATGCCGGCGAAATCGATGCCGGCGATCATGGGAAAGCGCCGCACCACCGGCGCCTTGCCGGTGACGGCGAGGCCGTCCTTGTAGTTCAGCGTCGACCATTCGACGGCGACGGTGACGTCGCCGTCCATCAATTCGGCTTCATCGAACTGCGTGAGAGCGACACTGGTGCCCTTCTCCGCCTTGTCGATCCTGATCGCCTTGAACGTTGCCAAACCCGGCTCCTCAAATTCTTTTTTCGGCCGGGCTTACGTTTAACGAATCAGGCGGGCTGCGCAACCGGCCGCGCCACCGGCGCCTCGACAATCGGAAGGTTGATCAGCGCCGACAGCACGCCGAACAGCACCGAAAGCCACCAGATCGGCGTGTAGGAGCCGAATTTCTCGAACACGATGCCGCCGAGCAGCACGCCGAGGAAGCCGCCGACCTGATGGCTGACGAAGGCAAATCCATACAGCGTTGCAAACCACCGCGTGCCGAACATCAGGGCCACCAGGGCGGACGTCGGCGGTACCGTCGATAGCCAGGTCAGCCCTGTGACGACGCCGAACGCGATTGCGGAAAATGTCGTGATCGGGAACGAGATGAAGGCGACGATCGACAGCGCCCGGGTGAAATAGATCGCCGAAAGAATGTAGCGCTTCGGAAACCTGCTCTGCAGCCATCCGACGCTCAGCGAGCCGATGATATTGAACAGCCCGATCGCGGCGACCACCCAGCCGCCGGTCTGAACCGGCATGCCGCGGTCGACCAGATAGGACGGCAGATGCACGGTGATGAAAGCGAGCTGGAAGCCGCAGGTGAAGAAACCCAGCATCAGCAGCACGTAGGAGCGGTGGCCGAATGCTTCGGCCAGCGCGGTCCTGAACGACTGCTGGTCCGGGGCGGGCACATCGCCCGACGTCGCCGGAGGAGTGGCGAGCGCGAGCGACAACGGTACGATCAGCAGCATCAGCAAGGCGAACACCGTCAGCGCCGTCTGCCAGCCGAAATTGTCGATCAACGCTACGCCGAACGGCGCGAACAGGAATTGCCCGAACGAGCCAGCGGCAGTTCCGGCGCCAAGCGCAATTCCCCGCCGCTCGGGCGGCAGCAGCTTGCTGAATGCGGACAGCACCAGATTGAACGAACAGCCGGACAGTCCAAAACCGATCAAAACGCCGGCGCCGATATCCAGCGACAGCGGCGTCGCGGCGTAGCGCATCATGAGCAGGCCGCCGGCATAGAGAACCGCGCCGACACACATCACGCGCAAGACGCCGAACCGGTCGGCGATCGCGCCGGCAACCGGCTGGCCCAGTCCCCACAACAGATTTTGAACGGCGAGCGCGAGGCCGAAGACGTCGCGGCCCCAGGAAAACTCCCGGCCCATCGGCTGCACGAAGAAACCGAGGCTCGATCGGGGCCCGAAGCTCAGCAGGGCGATCGCGCAACCGCAGATGATGATCACCAGCGGCGTGCGCCAGCCGGGAGCGTGGGTCGTGCGCAAATCGCCTTGAGCCGCCGCCATGCAAATCTTCCTGACCTTCAATTGGAGGAATCAGTTAATGCATTTGCATGGAAACGCCAACCGGCATGTTTGTCAAAACGCCTGGCGCATTGCAGCGATGCAAACCAAGCCGGACTGACGAGTCGTTCTAGCGGCGGACGCTCACCTGGGTCACCTCGGCGGAACTGCGGCCGGCCTCGGCGAGCTTGGCGGAAATTTCCGCGGTTTGGGCCTTGGTGCCCCAGCTCGGCGCCTCGCTGCCGTCGCCCCAGGCGCGCGGGCGATAGAAGGTGTGCACGCCGAATTTGTACATCTTCTTCATCTCGTGCACCCACGACGGATGCACCCAGTAGGCGTGGTAGTGCGTGGATTTCGCGACTTCCGGCAGCCAGAGCTGGCCGTCCAGCATCGCCCTGGCGATCTTTTTGGCGCGATCCCACATGTCGGGTTCGCGCACCACGTCGGCGACGTTGTCGCAGGCGAAGGTGAACTGGCAGGCGAGATGGCGGTGCTTGTTCTGGTAGACCACGCCGCACACGGTGGTCGGATAGAAGCCGGAGAAGGCGCGGTTCATCACCACCTGCGCCACCGCGATCTGGCCGCGCACCGCCTCGCCGCGGGCTTCGAAATACACCGCTTCGGCGAGACATTTTTCCGACTTGGCGCGCGTCTTCTCGTCGTGCAGGCCGAGGCGCTCGGCCGGTGTCTTGACGCGCTGGTTGTCGCTGTTGACCTCGCCTTTGCTGGCGATGCTTTCGCCGGCTTTTGTCGAATCGTCGACCGTCGCGGGCAGCGAAGCCGTTACCTTCATGTCGGGATCGGGACCGGACGGCATCACGATCAAAGGTTCTTCGCCGGGCTGCCAGCGCTCCATGCCGTCGAGGGATGCGCCGAGCGAGGAACTGCCGAAGAACAGACTGGCGGTCTTGACCGAGAAGCCATCGCGCGGCGGTTCGACGGCGATGGCGGCGGCATCCGCCGCGGCCTTTGAATCGGTGTACGGCTGCACCTCGAGCGACATCGCGACATCGTATTGCGGATATTGCGGCAGCGGCGGCGCCTTCAGCGCTTCGGCCAGTTCAGGATCGAGCGGCGCGGGTGCAGCGGCAGGCATCGCGGCCGCGGTCTTGGCGCCCATTACCGAGGCATTGGAGGTCGAGGGATCTTCATTGGCGGGCGAAGCCTCCGCCGGCGCCGCGATCTCCGGCGTGAGACTGGAGAGCCGGTCGCCCTTCAGCGCGCGGTTGACCTTGGGGAAATCCGACGCCCGATAGCGCGGCGGCGTCTGCACGATCGGATTGCGGGTCAGCGAGCCTGTGATGTCGGTGCCCTGATCGAGGCTCGCCAGCTGGAACGTAGCACTGGCGCGGGAAGCGGTCCCGATCGGACGGCCGAAGCTGAAGGTAGCGACTTGAATCGAGGCGACGGCGGAGGCGAACACCCGCTTCTGCCAGCGTTCGGTGACGCCGGGCTGCCGGGCCAGCAACGATGCGATATCCTGATAGCCGATTTCGGTCGGGATCAATGCGAAGACGCAGAGACCAAGGCCGAAGGACGCGAAACGCGCGCCCTTCGGCCGGTTACGCAATACTGACATCGACAAACTCACGCACGCAACGCAACGCCACACACACGCGATCGACGCGCACATTCGGTGCAATTCGACCGTTTTTGGTGATATCGAATTTAGGTTGCGAGGGAGTTAACCCGTGATGCGCGCGCGCCACACGCAAGCGCGCCGGCAATTTCGGACGATCACTTCAAAAGCGTTGGTAAATCGCGCGCGCATGAAAGTGGTAAACATCGCGTTGACGAAAATTCTCACCGTCATGGCCGGGCTTGACCCGGCCATCCACGTCTTTTTTCTTCGGGGCTCACCAAAGACGTGGATGCCCGGGACAAGCCCGGGCATGACGGCGTCTTTGTTGCGCACGGACGAAAAGCGTTAAGCCTGCCCCGTCGCGGTCTTGCCGAGCGCGGCTTGCGCGGCGGCGAGGCGGGCGATCGGCACGCGGTAGGGCGAACAGGAGACGTAATCGAGCCCGATCTCGTGACAGAACGTCACCGAGGCCGGATCGCCGCCGTGTTCGCCGCAGATGCCGACCTTGAGGTCTGCCCTCGTCCTGCGCCCACGCTCGACGCCGATTTTAACCAGTTCGCCGACGCCGTCGCGGTCGACCGAAATGAACGGATCGATCTCCAGGATGCCGCGCGCGATATAGGTGCCGAGGAATCCGGCGGCGTCGTCGCGGCTGATGCCGTAGGTGGTTTGCGTGAGGTCGTTGGTGCCGAACGAGAAGAACTCCGCGGTCTCGGCGATATCGCCCGCCATCAGGCAGGCGCGCGGCAATTCGATCATGGTGCCGACCTGATAATTCAGCTTGACGCCGGTCTCCTTCATGACCGACTGCGCGGTGGCGTCGATGCGGGCCTTGACCAGATCGAATTCCATCCTGGTGGCGATCAGCGGCACCATCACCTCGAGGCCGACAGCCTTGCCGGTGCGTTTTCCGGCTTCCACCGCGGCCTCGAAGATCGCGCGCGACTGCATCTCGGCGATTTCCGGATAGGCGATCGCGAGCCGGCAACCGCGAAAGCCCAGCATCGGATTGAACTCGGCGAGGTCGCGGGCGCGGTCGGCGAGCCTGCGCGGATCGGTATTCATCGCGCGCGCGACTTCCTCGATCTCGGCCTGTGTGTGCGGCAGGAATTCATGCAGCGGCGGATCGAGCAGCCGGATGGTGACCGGCAGCCCCTTCATGATCTCGAACAGCTCGACGAAATCCGCGCGCTGCATCGGCAGCAGTTTTGACAGCGCGGCGCGGCGCGCCTGTTCGTCCTCGGCGAGGATCATCTCGCGCACGGTGCGGATGCGGGTTTCCTCGAAGAACATGTGCTCGGTGCGGCACAGCCCGATGCCCTCGCCGCCGAATTTTATCGCGGTGCGCGCGTCATCCGGAGTGTCGGCGTTGACGCGGACGCCGAGCTTGCGCACCTGATCGGCCCAGTTCATCAGCGTGCCGAATTCGCCGGACAATTTCGGCTCGATCATCGGCATCCGGCCGGCCAGCACCTGGCCCAGCGATCCGTCTATCGTGATGACATCGCCGGTCTTGAAGGTACGCTTGCCGATGCTCATGGTGCCGCGGCCGTAATCGACGCGGATGGTGCCGCAGCCGGAAACGCAGGGTTTTCCCATGCCGCGCGCGACCACCGCGGCGTGCGAGGTCATGCCGCCGCGGGTGGTCAAAATGCCTTCGGCGGCGTGCATGCCGTGGATGTCTTCGGGGCTGGTCTCGATCCGCACCAGAATGACCTTGCGGCCATCGCCCTGCAGCTTGGTGGCTTCATCGGAGGAAAACACGATCTCGCCGGAGGCCGCACCCGGCGAAGCCGGCAGGCCGGTTGCGATGACGTCGCGCGTGGCGGAGGGATCGATGGTCGGATGCAGCAATTGGTCCAGCGACGCCGGATCGATCCGCGATACCGCGTCGTTCTTCGAGATCAGGCCCTCATTGGCGAGCTCGACCGCGATGCGCAATGCGGCCTTGGCGGTGCGCTTGCCGCTGCGGGTCTGCAGCATCCAGAGCTTGCCGTCCTCGACGGTGAACTCCATGTCCTGCATGTCGCGGTAGTGCTTCTCCAGCTGCGTGTAGATGCGCGTCAACTCCTTGAACGCCTCCGGCATCGCGGTTTCCATCGACGGCTTGTCGGAACCGGAATCGGCGCGCGCATATTCGGTAATGTCCTGCGGCGTGCGAATGCCCGCCACCACGTCCTCGCCCTGCGCGTTGATCAGGAATTCGCCGTACAGCCTGCTCTCGCCGGTGGAGGGATTGCGGGTGAAGGCGACGCCGGTAGCCGAGGTTTCGCCCATATTGCCGAACACCATCGCCTGCACATTGACCGCGGTGCCCCAGGATTCCGGAATGTCGTGCAGCCGGCGATAGGTCACCGCGCGCGCATTCATCCAGGATGAAAACACAGCACCGATCGCGCCCCATAATTGCGCGTGGGGATCCTGCGGAAAATCCTTGCCGGTCTCGCGCGCCACCGCGTCCTTGTAGCGGCCGACCAGATCGACCCAGTCGTCACCGGTAAGATCCGTGTCGAGCGTATAGCCTTGGGCATCCTTGAAAGTGTCGAGGATGTCTTCGAAATGATGATGCTCGAAGCCGAGCACCACGTCCGAATACATGGTGATGAAGCGGCGATAGCTGTCATAGGCAAAGCGGCGGTCGCCCGACATCTCGGCCAGCGCTTCGACCGTGGTGTCGTTGAGGCCGAGGTTGAGCACGGTGTCCATCATGCCCGGCATCGAAGCGCGCCCGCCGGAGCGCACCGACACCAGCAGCGGATTTTTCGGATCGCCAAACCCCTTGCCGGCGATCCTGCCGACCTGATCCAGCGCTTTCTCAACCTGCGCCTTCAATTCCTTCGGGTAGGATTTGTCATGCGCATAGAAGTAAGTGCACACCGAGGTCGGAATCGTAAAACCCGGCGGCACCGGCAGGCCGAGATTGGCCATCTCGGCGAGGTTGGCGCCCTTGCCGCCGAGCAGATCGCGCATGCTGGCTTTGCCTTCGGCCTTGCCATCGCCGAAGGTGTAGACCCATTTGCCGGCTTTTGCCGCGTCTGCGGCGGGCTTGTTCGCCGCCGCTTTCGGAGCCGGCTTCGCAGCACCCTTGCCGAGGGGCTTGCGTGCGCCGGCAGGTGCAGCCGTCTTGCCCCGAGCGGCAGCCGATGGCTTTGATTTCGCTGCGGCTTTTTTGGTCTTCGATGCGGCTTTGGCCATGGTTACGGATCATCTGCGAGAGGGCAAGGAAGGGAACTGGATGGCGCGCCTTACACCACGTTTTGCCGGTTCCGCGCAAGCTCGCGGAACCCGGTTCGGCGCTACATGTGAAACATCTTGAGCACGCCGAGGCCGATCAGCCCGACGCAGATCAGATAGATCGCGACCACGAGATTGAGCAACCGCGGCATGATCAAAATCAGGATGCCCGCGATCAAAGCCACGATGGCGGGAATATGGGCTGCGGTGATGGTCATTGGAATCTCCTGGTGATGCGCGCTCGAATCGGCGCGGGAACTTTATCCGCTGCGGCGGTTCCACGATAGGAGACGCTTGACGCTTCAGCGGGTTCCAGCAGCCGCGGCGCAACTGCTGAAAATTGCGGCGTTCAATAAAAATTTCATCTGGAACGATGCGCCAGCGCCTGAATTGGGAGGGATTGCGCGCCGTCTTGCCGGCGCCATCCATCGCGAAGGAGAAAACCATGCGGAACAGAATTCTTGCGATTGCCGCAATCGCGGCCGCCATCGGCGCGCCGATCGCGGCACAGGCGCAGAGCACGGTCGGTGTCGTCCGCGGCGACGCCGTGGTCGTCGACAGCGGCGGCATCGCCGTGGAGCAGCGGCCGGCGTTCCGCGAATATGTCATCCGCGAACGCGTGCCGACCTACACCATCCCGGATCGCGTGATCGTCGGCGGCGTGCTGCCGGAAGCCGGCATCACCTATTACGACGTGCCGCAGACCTACGGCGCCACGCCGTATCGCTACACCGTGGTGAACGGCCAGACCGTGCTGGTCGAACCGCGCACCCGTCGCATCGTTCAGGTGGTCGAGTAAACGCCTGAACGATCCGCGCTCAGGCGCGTCCGCAATCGCGACTGAGCGACAAGAGCCCCGCTCCGGTTTCCCCACCGGGCGGGGTTTTTCTTTGGCGGCATCCTTCAGGTGTCGTCCCCGCGAAGGCGGGGACCCATCGTCTCGTCATTGCCGGGCTTGACCCGGCAATCCATCCTCTTCGAAAGACTCTTGCGAAGAGTGATGGATACGCGGGTCAAGCCCGCGTATGACGCGGAATGTGTTGCAGCGTCTTGCGAAAATTTCCAAATTCAAATTTCAAACAGCCAAGCGCTCTCGTCCCCGCGCCGCCGCGCGAGTTGGGCTTTCAGTTTTTCCCCTCGGCTATGAGGGGAGATGGAGCGCCGAAAGACGCGCCGTGGTAGTAAACAAAAGCGCCTTTCGGACGCTCCATCGCGGGATTTGTGGCTAAGGGACCGCGCTTCCGGCGACTTGGCGCACGACGGGTCTCCCCATCGCTGCCTGTCCCCGTCCAGCCATCCTAGTGGCAGAGCCTCTTAATGGGCCCGGACGGTAACCCCTCAAGCCTCCGAGTCTGCGCTTGCGAGGCACAGCCGCGGACGCCGCATCCGACCGGCTTGGGTTACCCCGCCCCGATCAAGCTTTCGCTCTGTCCCACTTCAGTAACGCCTCTAGAAGCGCCCCTCATTGGACAGGACGGGAGCGATAATAAGCCCGCCTGGGGGGACGGGGATAAGGAATACGAAATTTTTTTTCGCCAGCGTTTACAGGCACGTGTCCCGGGCGCGATGCAGCGCGCAGCTCTTGCGAAGCGCTGCTTCGCAGAACCGGGACCCCGGTTTACGGTGTCAGCAACCGGGGCCCCGGCTCTGCAGCGCACCACGCCGCGAAGAGCGGCGCGCTGCGCTGCGTCCGGGGCACGAGAGCTAATCCTGTATCTTCGAAAAATCCGCCACCGCGCGGGTCGCCGCGCGGATTTCGTTCAGCAGCTTCAAGCGATTCTCGCGCACTTTCGGATCGTCGTCGTTGACCTTGACCTTGTCGAAAAACGCATCCACCGCCGGCCGCAACTTCGCCATCGCGCTCATCGCGCCGGCAAAATCTTCTTGCGCGACGGCGGCGCTCGCCCCGACCTTCGCCTGATCAATCGCTGTCGCGAGGGCCTTCTCTTCATCAAGCGAATACAGCGCAGCATCCGGCGCGCCGTCATACGCCTTGCCGTCCTTCTTCTCCTCAATCCGCAAAATATTCGCAGCGCGCTTGGTGCCCGCGAGCAGGTTCTTGCCATCGTCGGTGTCGAGAAATTTTCCGAGCGCCTCGACGCGGCGGACGACCATTAGGAGATCGTCCTGGCCTTCCAGCGCGAATACGGCGTCAACGAGGTCGTGCCGCGCACCCTGTTCGCGTAGCTGGGTCTTCAGGCGATCGGCAAAGAAGGAGAGAAGATCGGCCAACACAGTCTTTGTAATAAGATCAGAGCGTCCGAACGCATTAGATGAACGCACCCATTCGCGTTCCAAGACTTCGTCCGCTAGAGAATCTCCTCCTAAAGCGTTGTCGAGCTTGTTTGCGGCTTCTAAATCCTCTTCAAATTCCTCATCGCGAATACTATGGCCGATCTCTTCAGAAGCGCTCCAAAGGGGGCTATCAAGTTTAAGTCGCAGCTTGTTCTCAAGGATGGACCTTATTATTCCCAGTGCCGCTCTGCGCAACGCGTACGGGTCCTTGCTCCCCGTGGGTTTCTCATCAATGGCCCAAAATCCCACTAACGTATCAATCTTGTCGGCAAGCGCGACGGCAATACTTATCGGATCGGTCGGCACGCGGTCGGCGGGTCCTTGCGGCTTATAGTGTTCTTCGCTGGCCACAGCGACAGAAGCATCCTCGTCCTGCGCCAGTGCGTAGTATTTCCCCATCAATCCCTGCAGCTCAGGAAATTCGCCGACCACTTCAGTGAGCAAATCCGCCTTCGCCAGCTTGGCCGCGCGCTTTGTCTTCTCGACATCGGCGCCGACCAGCGGCGCGATCTCCGCCGCCAACCGCTCGATCCGCGCGATGCGCTCGGCTTGGGTCCCAAGTTTTTCGTGAAACACGATTGAGTCGAACTTCGGCAACCGGTCTTCTAGCTTCGTCTTCAGATCGCTCTCATAGAAAAACTTCGCATCGCTTAAGCGCGCGCGGATCACGCGCTCGTTGCCGGCGACGATGGTCTTGCCGCCGTCCGATCCTTCGATGTTGGCGGTGAGGACGAACTTGTTGGTGAGCGTGCCCGTCCTGGGGTCACTGACGACAAAGCACTTCAGGTTGTTGCGGATGGTGGCGCGGATCACTTCGCCGGGAATCGACAGAAACTCCTTTTCGAATGCTCCCATCAGCACCACCGGCCACTCGACCAGGCCCGCGACCTCGTCGAGCAGCACCTGGTCCTCGACCAGTTCAAACCCCTGCGCGAACGCCAGCTGCTTCGCATCAGTCAGAATGACATCCTTGCGCCGCGCCGGATCGAGCATCACTTTCGCCGCCGCAAGTTTTGCCTCGTAGTCCTCGAAGCGGCGTACCGAAATCGCCGCCGGCGCCATGAAGCGATGGCCATAGGTGGTTTGCCCGGCCTCGATGCCGTCGAGCGCGAACTTCACCACCTCCGGCTCTTCGGTCTCCATCCCGAACGTCGCGACGATGGAATGTAGCGGCCGCACCCAACTCAGTGCGCCCGGACGCGCCGAGCGTTCGCCCCAGCGCATCGATTTCGGCCACGGGAAGGTGCGCACGATCACCGGCAAGACATCCGCGAGCACGTCCAGCGTGGCGCGGCCGGGCTTTTCGATCAGGGCGATGTAGAAGTCGCCCTTCTTCGGATCGCGCTGGATTTTGGCCTGGTCCAGCGAGGCAAGACCGGTGGCTTTCAGAAAGCCCGCGATCGCGGCGTCCGGCCCGCCGACGCGCGGGCCCTTGCGCTCTTCTTTCAAGTCGGATTGCCGCGCGGGGATGCCGTGCACCGTCAGCGTCAGCCGCCGCGGCGTCGCAAACGCTTTTGCGCCTTCATAGACGAGACCCTCGGCGACGAGCTTGTCGGTCACCATGCGGCGCAGATCGTCGGTCGCCTTGGCCTGCATCCGGGCGGGGATTTCCTCGGAGAAAAGTTCGAGCAAGAAATCGGGCACTTACTTAACCTCCCCTTGAGGGGGAGGGTAAAGACCTACCCGCTTCGGTATGCACCCAGGCTTCGCCGCAGGCTTTTGCCAGTTCGCGCACCCGCATGATGTAGCTCTGCCGCTCGGTCACCGAGATCACGCCGCGGGCGTCGAGCAAATTGAAGACGTGGCTGGCCTTGATGCACTGGTCGTAGGCGGGCAGCGCCATCAGATGCGCCTCGCGCTTGCCGTCTTTCCAGCCGGCGTCGAGATATTTTTTGCAGGCCGCTTCCGCCATCTTGAATTGCTCGAACAGCATCTCGGTGTCGGCGACTTCGAAATTGTGCCGCGAATATTCCTGTTCGGCCTGCAGAAACACATCGCCATAGCTCACCCTGTCGGCGCCGTCGCGGCCGTTGAAGTTGAGGTCGTAGACGCGGTCGACGCCCTGCACATACATCGCGAGCCGCTCCAGCCCGTAGGTGAGCTCACCCGCCACCGGCGCGCATTCGACGCCGGCGACCTGCTGGAAATAAGTGAACTGCGACACTTCCATGCCGTCGCACCAGCATTCCCAACCCAGTCCCCACGCGCCCAGCGTCGGGCTCTCCCAATCGTCCTCGACAAAGCGGATGTCGTGCAGTTTCGAATCGATGCCGATGGCGGCGAGCGATTTCAGATAGAGCTCTTGAATATCCGGCGGCGACGGCTTCAGGATCACCTGAAACTGATAGTAATGCTGCAGCCGGTTGGGGTTTTCGCCGTAGCGGCCGTCCTTCGGCCGGCGCGAGGGCTGGACATAGGCCGCGTTCCACCGTTTCGGCCCGAGCGCGCGCAGCGTGGTGGCGGGATGAAAGGTGCCGGCGCCGACTTCCATGTCGTAGGGCTGCAGGATCACGCAGCCCTGGTCCGCCCAGAAGCGCTGCAGCGCCAGGATCAGTCCCTGGAACGAGCGTTCCGGGCGCATATGCGGGGGCAGCGAATCCATCGGCAGAATCGGTCTCGGGAAGGGGTAGTCGAGCGCGCGGGACCGTATCGGCGGGGGGCTAAGGAATCAAGGCGATGAGGGATAGCGAATACGCTCCGTCATTGCCGGGCTTGACCCGGCAATCCATCTTCTTGAAAGATTCTTCCGAAGCGGGATGGATGCCCGGGTCAAGCCCGGGCATGACGATCTTTTGAGGATCAGCCCGGCCGGTAGGCGCCGGTACTGGGATCGCGCCGCAGCGTCGGAATCTCGCCCGACCGGCTGGCCTCGGCGAGCCTTGCGGAGCGCGCTTCTTCCAGCTCCCGGTTGACCCTCTGGGCAGTCCGGTAGGCCCAGCGGACCACGGCCAATCCACCCAGGGCGCCTGCAAATGCGATCAGCGGCGGCATCGGTCGATCCTTGTCCTTCATGTCTCGCGCCCCCGATTCACATTGTCTCCCAACCCGGCCCGGTTCGCAATCATCTCCATACGAGGCCAATTGGCGCGGCTCAAAACCCGAATTTGGCCCAAATCGCCCGGGTTTCCAGCGCGGAAATCAGCTCGTCCGGCAGTCCTGCGAGCCCGTCCAGCGCAACCCCCGTTCCCGCCCCCGATTTGCGCCCCATCAGCCCGGACAAAAGCCCGGTCGGAGGCGCAATCACCGGCGTCTGCACCTTGTCGCCGTAGCGCGCCCGCAGCGTCGATCTGAGATCGCCGATGCCGTCCGCGAGGCCGAGCGAGACGCAGGTTTCCCCGGCCCAGTATTCGCCGGAGAACAGCACATCCTCCGCGCCTTTCAACCGGCTTCCCCGGCTCTGTTTCACCAGCGCGATGAAGATGGCGTGGATCTCGCGCTGAAGCGCTTTTACGCGCGCGACGTCGTCGGGGTCCTCGGGGAGAAACGGGTCCAGCATCGCCTTGTGCTCACCCGCCGTATACAGCCGCCGCTCGACGCCGATCTTCTTGATCAATTCCTGGAACCCAAAGCTGCCGCCGACCACGCCGATCGATCCCAGGATCGACGACGGATCGCAGAAAATTTCGTCGCCGGCGCAGGCGAGCATGTAGCCGCCGGACGCCGCGACATCTTCCACGAATACCAGCACCGGCAGTTTCTTTTCCGCGGCCAACTGCCGGATGCGCAGATAAATCTGGCGCGACTGCACCGGCGAGCCGCCCGGCGAATTGATCACCAGCGCGACCGCCTTTGCATTCCTGGTGGCGAAGGCGCGCTCCAGCATTTTTGCGACGCCGGCCAGCGACATGCCCGGCCGCAACGGAGTCACGGCTCCGATCACGCCGGACAGCCGCACCACCGGCACGATGGCTACGCCACGCCGCCAGCGCGCCGGAACAAGGCCCATCAGCCTGTCCATCGACCACGGCGATTCGCGGCGGCTATCGATCTGCTCGCTCATTGCATTTCCTCTGCCGTTTCCTCGAAATTTACCAATTCTTATGTCCTATCACGTCAGTGTTATTTCAGATGAGTGGAACGTCATTTGCATTGCAGTGGTTGTCGGGCTGCAATGAGGCAGCGGAGAAAGACATGAAAATCTATCTGCTGATGATGCTTATCGGCGCTCTGTTGACCGCTGTCCACTTCACCTCTGCACCCGAAAAGCGCCCGGAAACACTGCCGCAATAACGAAAAAAACGCTTCGGCCTGCGCCCGATCGAGCCGCCCTTCAAAGCATCGCCGGCGGCAAGGCGCCCTTCCCCGCCAATATCTGCTGTAGCTGTTTATTAGGCACGCCTGACTCATCATTGAGCATCAGGCCCGAACAAAGCGCCATCGGCGCGCGCCCGCCCTTGGTGGCGCTAACCAGCACGCGGATCGCAGGTGCGGCCGCGTTGCCATGAACCGGCAAAATCACCAGACTGCCAAAGCGGCGAGCGAGCGCCGCGAGCACTTCGGCCAGTCCATCGGCGCGCCAGATCAGCGTCAGCACGCCGCCGGATTTCAGAATGCGCCGCGCCGCGTGAACCCAGTTCTCCAGCGTGGCCGCATCGGCGACATGCGCGGCCTCGCGGCCTTTGTCCGGCGAGGATCGATGCCGCGACGAATCGTTGAACGGCGGATTCATCAGGACGACATCGACGCTGTCGGGCGACAGCCCGGCGGCAACAAAAGCGTCGGCGCCGGATGCAACGTCCATCGCGATGACCTTGGCCTGGATTGCATTCGACGCGGCATTGCCGCGCGCGAGTTCCGCCAGCCGCCGGTCGATCTCGACCATGACGATCTCGATTCCGCCGACGCGCCTTGCAACCGCCAAACCGGCGGCGCCGACACCGGCGCCGAAATCGACCACACGGTCGCCTGCATGCGCCGGCGTCGCCGCGGCGAGCAGCATGGCGTCATGACCGGCGCGGTGGCCGGACTTCGGCTGGCGCAATCGCAACTGCCCGTCGAGAAAGGCGTCTTCGGTCGTCTCAAAGTGCTGTTCAGTCATCGGCCCGCAGCTCATGGCCGAGCCCGGCATCGGCAAGAAGCCGGCGCGCTTCGCGGTTATCCTCTTCATGGACCAGAATCCGGCGCGGCAGCACCCCGAGCGAGCCCTCGATGATGCTCATGTTCTGGTCCAGCACCAGATGATGGATATTGGCGCCATCGAGCAGCGCGCCGATCGCCGACACCAGCACAATATCGTTGGTCCGCACCAATTCCCGCAACTCAGGGCTCCTCGACGGGTCCTGCTTCAAGGCTCGCCGGCGCGGTGTCAACCGCCTGATGCCCTTGCCGCGTCACCCGGCACTTTCTATTGTTATAGCCCAGGACAGCGTGAATTGTGCAAATGTGGAGACCGGCGTGGCGGTAATTGTTCCCTTCGAGAGCCCCTCGACAGCGTCGATCGATCAGCTGGTCGGCCTGGTCGCCGCCGACATGGAACGCGTCAACGCCACCATCCTGTCGCGGACCGGCTCGGAAGTCACCATGATCCCCGAGGTCGCCAACCATCTGATCTCCTCGGGCGGCAAAAGGCTGCGTCCGATGCTGACGCTGGCGATGGCGCATCTCGCCGGCTATTCCGGCGAGGGCCATATCAAGCTCGCGGCATCGGTGGAATTCATGCATACCGCGACGCTGCTGCACGACGACGTGGTCGATGAAAGCGAGTTGCGGCGCGGAAAACTGTCGGCGCGGATGCTGTGGGGCAACGAGGCCAGCGTTCTGGTCGGCGACTTTCTGCTCGGGCAGGCGTTCCGGATGATGGTCGAGGTCGGCTCGCTGCGCGCGCTCGACATTCTCTCGTCGGCCGCCGCCACCATCGCCGAAGGCGAAGTGATGCAGCTGGCTGCCGCGAAAAATACCGCCACCACCGAAGACGAATATCTCGCCGTGATCCGCGGCAAGACCGCCGAACTGTTCGCCGCCGCCTGCGAGGTCGGCCCGGTGATCTCCAATCGCCCGAAGGCGGAGCAGACCGCCTGCCGCTCGGTCGGCATGAATCTCGGCATCGCGTTCCAGCTGGTCGACGACGTGTTGGACTATGGCGGCAAGGCCGCAAAACTCGGCAAGAACGTCGGCGACGATTTTCGCGAGGGCAAGATCACGCTGCCGGTGGTGCTGGCGTTCCGCCGCGGCAACGACGTCGAGCGCGCCTTCTGGGTTCGCGCGCTGGAGCGCGGCGAGATCGGCGACGGCGATCTCGATCATGCCGTCGGGCTGATGACCAAGCACCGCGCATTGGAAGACACCGTCAACCGCGCCCAGCACTACGGCGCGATGGCGGTCGATGCGCTGGCGCTGTTTCCGGCCTCGCCGATGAAGACCGCGCTGGAGCAGGTGGTGGCGTTCTGTCTGGCAAGATCGCATTAACTCAACGTTCCCGCATGCACCCACCACTGGGGTGCTCGCGCTGGATCGCCCGCGCCGCGCGCTATGCGCGCCACACCCAGCGAAGGGAGCGGTAAGAAGCGTTCATAAGACAGCTTGTCTGGCACGCAAGTAATTGCCACTATGACTAGTGGTTCCGTTTATAACGACGAGATAATTCGATAAAGTTCATTTGAGCAATCAGTCTATGCCGACGTTCGCCCCGAATTTCAAATCTGCTCTCCACAGATCGTTAGCTTTAGCTAACGATCGACGACATGCCTACGCGACCATTGAACATCTATTACTCGCACTAATTGATGACGCCGACGCCTCCGAAGCGCTTGTAGCCTGCAAATGTAACTTAGCAAAATTACGAGAAGATCTTCTGGACTATCTTGATACGGAATTCGAGGCGGCCGAACCGGGTGCAGAAATAGAGTCAAAACCGACCGCAGGTTTCCAAAGAGTGATTCAAAGAGCTGTCATTCATGTACAATCCAGCGGTCGGGAGGTTGTAAGCGGCGCGAATGTTTTGGTTGCAATTTTCGCCGAGCGGGAATCACATGCCGCCTATTTTCTACAAAATCAAAACCTTACGAGATACGACCTTGTCAAATATATATCGGCTAAGTTCGGTGAACCTGACGCAAAGAGCCCTTCCAAATACTCAACGATCGTTATTGAAAGATCGATCGAACGCAGCGCCGAGGCTGCACCCCGGTTTAAGACTTACAAAGGGAAAATTCGCTTTCGACAATCGGACGGTCGAGGCCGTATTACCGAGCGAAAGGCCGCTGTCACAGAACGATGTCAGGAACTCCAGCGAAGGTGCGCATCGCGAACGAACGAACAACCGGAACTTAAACAGCTGGTTGACAAATATGCGGCTGCGCTCGCCGCCTTGCGCAAAAATCGAGGTGCTTACGGTCTTTTTTTGATCGGGATGGAAATAGAAACTCTGCTCAAAGCAAAGGCAGACGCGCCTGTTGATCTTGAACGAAATCCACAGATGGATGCCGACCTGTTGTTTGCAGCTCGATCCCTCATTGTCGCTCATGCTGGGTTGATAACTTTATTTCCAGATGTAAAGCAAACAGCGAAAGAGCTTGACCAGTATCGCGAGCTTTCAAATTCGCTCGACGCCTTTCGTGAAAGAGTTCTTGATCCAGTACTGGAAAAACTTGCGGCGTCTCGGGGCATATTTGATGAAGAAACACAGAACTTGACGCGAGAAATCAAGCTCATTGACGATTTGGAAAAATCAACCGGACAAACACCTACTCAAGGCACATCTGCAATAAAGCACAGTTGGCTCCGCGGCGCGCTTGCATCGATCGGGCAATATTTATTGCGGCAATCTAAAGAAAGCGCGAAAGTCGCGCGTGACGTGATTGTGAAAGAGGAGGTTGCGATCGTCCTAAAGGATCGCACGCAACTTACTGCTTCGATTATGGAATTCATAAAAGAGGCAAAAGATTCCCTTCTTTCTATGGGAGAACGGTTACCCGCAACGTTTGGATGGATCAGCGCATTGCTGTCCCTGTTGGGTATTAAATGACGGAAACTCGTTCGCAATGTTGTGTGGATACCCGGCACAAGGCCGGACGAACTCTGTGGCTGCGTATGGAGTACGCGAGCCTAGCTCAGCACCCCCGCATGCACCCACCATTCGGGGTGCTCGCGCAGGATCTTGTCCGCCGCGCGCTTTGCATCTGCGGTGTTCTCGTAGAGCGCAAAACAGGTCGCGCCCGAGCCTGACATCCGCGCAAGCCAGGCGCCATTGGTCGCATTGAGCGCCGAGATGACCACCCCGATGACGGGCCGGATTTTCATCGCCGGCGCCTCGAGGTCGTTGGACCCGGTAGCGAGCGCCTCAACCCACTCTTCGAGTGAGCCGCCCTTTTCCGGCCAGGAAGACCCCTGCATCATCACGTCGGTGGCGCCGACCAGCAGTTCGCCATGGCGCAGGCCCAGCGCTTCGAACACATCCCTGGTCGCGACCGCAACGCGCGGATTGACCAGCACGCACGGCATTTTGGGTAGATCGAGCGGCAGCAGCGTTTCGCCGACGCCGGTCATCACGCAGGCGCGTGACGACAGACAAACCGGAACGTCGGCGCCGGTCAGCTGCGCGACCTCGATCACGCGCGGATCGTCCGGCGCCAGCTTGTTGGCGCGGGCCAGCAATCGCAGCGCCGCTGCGGCATCCGCCGAGCCGCCGCCGATGCCCGCCGCGACCGGCAGCACCTTGTCGAGTGAGAACTCGCCCACCTTGAGACCGGGGACGCGTTCGCCGAGCAAACGCGCCGCCTTGAGCACCAGATTGTCGGCGGCCTCGCCGCAGTCCTGCGCCCGCGGACCCGTGGTGATGAGGTTGAGTTCGGTTGCGGATTTGAGCGTCAGCCGGTCGGCGCAATCGCAAAACGCCACCACGCTTTCAAGGTCGTGATAGCCGTCGCCGCGGCGGCCGACCACCCGAAGGGTCAGGTTGACCTTTGCACGCCCATCCTCGGTCAGCGCCGGCATCGGGACCCTTCGCTCAGCCGCCCTTGCCGTCTTCTTTTTTCTTGTCAGCGGAGGCCGCGGAGGAGGTGTCCTCGGGCAGGCCGTTCTCGATCTTGGCTTCGATCTTCGGCAGCTCTTCGGGCTCCGGCTTGAGGTCGCGGGCATGCGCCCACTGGAATTTGGCTTCCAGCGTGCGGCCGATGCGCCAATAGGCGTCGCCGAGATGGTCGTTGATGGTGGGGTCTTCCGGCTTGAGGTCGATGGCGCGTTCGAGATTCTTCACCGCGTCCTCGAAATTGCCGATCCGGAAATAGGCCCAGCCCAGCGAGTCCACGATATAGCCGTCGTCGGGACGCTGCTCGACGGCGCGCTTGATCATCTTCATGGCATCGTCGAGATTGATGCCCTGGTCGATCCACGAATAGCCGAGATAGTTCAGTACATGCGGTTGCTCGGGCTGCAGGTCGAGCGCCTTGCGCATGTCGGCCTCGGCCTTGCTCCATTGCTTGGAGCGCTCCTCGCAGATGCCGCGGAAATAATAGTAGACCCAGTTGGCCTTGTCGTTGGCCGAGGGCAGCGCGTCGATGCCTCGGGTGTAGGTCTGGGTGCAGTCGGCGAACTTCTTGCGGCCGCGCTCGATGTTGCCGAGCGCCATCAGCGCTTCGAGGTCCTTCGGATCCTGCGCCGTCACATCCTTCAAAATCCTGATTGCCTCGTCGCCGCGATCGGCGGTGTCGAGATCGGTCGCCTGCTGAATCTGCGCGTTGCGCTTGAGCGGCGAGTTGGCCGGGACGCGCTCATAGATCTTGATGGCCATCTGCGGCTTCTTCACCGATTCATACAGATCGGCCAGCGACAGCAGCGCCAGCGAATGATTGGGCGCGAGATAAAGCGCCAATTGCAGATAGACCAGCGCCAGATCCTCGCCGCCGCGGCGGGTCAGCGAGGCGCCGATGCCGTAAAGCGCCTCGGCGGCGCCGGCCTGCGGCGAATCCACCAGCGGCGGCAGCTTCTTGCCGGCCCTGGTCTCGCGAATGCCCTCCTGCACCAGCGGATGGCGCGCGAGTTTCTTGTCGAACGCCTCGTAAACGGCGGCCGCCGACGCGGCATCCCTGTTGCGCGATACCCAGCGCGCATAGGCGTCGGTCACCCGCAATGCGGAATCGTCGAGCTTGTAGGCGCGCTCGAGGCGCACGCCGGCATCTTTTTCCTTCCCTGCGAGTTCGAGGATCATGCCGGAGTGCAGATCCTTGAAGATCGGATACCATTCCGGTCCAGTCAGCTTGTCGATATTGGCGATCGCGGTCTTGCTGTCGCCGGCGCCGTAGGCGGCCCAGCCGGACAGCAGCGTCGCCACCAGGTCGGTGATCGGCCCGCGCACCGACTGGTTGATGTTGATTTGGGCGGCGGCGTATTTTTTCTGCTTCAGGTCGCGCGCGCCGACCACCAGCCGCGCCACGCGGTTGTTCTTGTCGGTGGTCAGGATGCGGTCGGCGAGCTTCACGGCCTCGTCGATATCGCCTTCGGCAAGCGAGGAGATGAAGGCGCGATCCAGCAATTCGTTGTTTTTCGGATCGGTGCGAAGCGCGGAACGATAGAACGCCGCCGCCGAACTGGCGTCGCGTTCCACGCTGGCGTGGCGCGCGGCCAGATAGCTGCCGGAGGTGGTGAGGCCTTTCAGATCGCGGCTCGAGGGGAATGGCGCGGTGGTGTCGGTCGGGCGCTCCGGGGTCTGGGCGCGAAGCTGGCCAGGCAGAGCAAGCGATGCGACGGCGGCTGCGGCAATCGCCAAGCGATTGAAACGAATGGAAAACATCACGATTCGCCTAGCTCCAGGATGTGTACGGATAGTCTTGGATGCGCAACCGACCCGGCAGCATCAAAGCGAGTGGACAATGCCGCGTTTGACGGTCAACCGCAAGGATGGGGCGGCGAACCGATTGGCGGCAAAGTGCCCCGGGCCAGCAGTCCGTGTCAGCCCGCGACCCCTGAAAGCGCTTTCACTGTGGCGGTATCGTGGCCACCCGCTGGTAACCCGTCATTCCGGGGCGCCACTTGGCGCGAACCCGGAATCCACACGCCGGTTGATGTTGCTGGATTCCGGGTCCACGCGAAGACGCGTGTCCCGGAATGACGCTTGAGGTTCAGGCGCTCACGCGATCGTGGTCACATCGCCTCGTAATTGGGGCCGCCGCCGCCTTCCGGTGGAACCCAGGTGATGTTGCCGTTGGGGTCCTTGATGTCGCAGGTTTTGCAGTGGACGCAATTCTGGGCATTGATCTGGAAGCGCGGCCCGGCCGGCTCCTCGATCCATTCATAGACGCCGGCCGGACAATAGCGATTCGACGGGCCGGCATAGATGTCGTGCTCCGACGTCTTCTGCAGGGCCAGGTCCGCCACCTTGAGATGAACCGGCTGGTCCTCTTCGTGGTTGGTGTTCGACATGAATACCGACGACAGCCGATCGAAGGTCAGCTTGCCGTCAGGCTTGGGATAGGCGATCGGCTGGTATTCTTTCGCGGGCTTCAGCGTCTTCCGATCGGGCTTGGCGTGCGACTGCGTGCCGAACAGCGAGAAGCCGAGCGTATTGCACCACATGTCGAAGCCGCCGAGCGCGTTGCCGACAATGGTGCCGAATTTCGACCACAGCGGCTTTGCATTGCGCACCGGGTATAAGTCTTTACCGATGCTCGAGTCGCGCCAGCCGTTTTCATAATCGGCCAGTTCGTCATTGGCGCGGCCGGCGGCGATCGCGGCCGCGATGCTCTCCGCGGCGAGCATGCCGCTCGCCATCGCATTGTGGACGCCTTTTATCCGCGGCACGTTGACAAAGCCGGCGGCGCATCCGATCAGCGCGCCGCCCGGAAATGTCAGGCGCGGCACCGACTGATAGCCGCCTTCGGTGATCGCGCGCGAACCGTAAGCGAGACGTTTGCCACCGGCAAACGTGTCGCGGATCTTCGGATGGGTCTTGAAACGCTGGAATTCCTCGAACGGATAGATGTAGGGATTGTCGTAATTGAGATGCACGACGAAACCGACGGCGACGAGATTGTCGTCATAGTGATAGAGGAACGACCCGCCGCCGGTCGAATTGTCGAGCGGCCAGCCGAATGAATGCTGCACCAGGCCTTTTTTGTGTTTGGCCGGATCGATCTGCCAGACTTCCTTCAGCCCGATGCCGAATTTGCCCGGCTCGCAATCCTTGTCGAGCGCGAATTTGGCGATCAACTGCTTGGTCAGGCTGCCGCGCGCGCCCTCGGCGAACAGCGTGTATTTTCCCAGCAACTCCATGCCGCGTGTAAAGGAATCCTTGTGCGAGCCGTCCTTGGCGATGCCCATGTCGCCGGTGGCGATGCCGCGCACCGCGGCATCCTCGCCATACAAGGTCTCGACCGCCGCAAAACCCGGATAAATCTCGATGCCGAGCGCCTCGGCCTTGGCGCCGAGCCAGCGGCACACCAGGCCGAGCGAGGTGATGTAACAGTGATGATTGTGCATCAGCGGCGGCATCATGAAACCCGGCAGCTTGAAACCGCCCGACTTCGTCAGCAGATAAAATTGGTCGTCCTTCACTTGCGTCTTTAGCGGACAATCGGCGTCATCGCGCCAGTCCGGGATCAACTTGTCTAATGACACCGGATCGATCACCGCGCCCGACAGAATATGCGCGCCGACTTCTGAGCCCTTCTCCACAACGACGATCGAAAGCTCAGCATTGAGCTGCTTCAGCCGGATCGCCGCGGCTAGACCGGATGGACCGGCCCCGACGATGACAACGTCGAATTCCATGGATTCGCGGGGCGGCAGTTCTTCTGCGGTGCTCATGGTATCATCTCACGCAACGGATTGAGAAGCCTTCTAGCGCATGATCCGCCAAAGTGTGAGCGGTTTGGCGATAAGACCATGCGCCAAATGAATAATCGTCTGTTGTTTCCGATTTTTCGCTTCAGAACAACCATGGAAATGCACCGTCCGGCGTTCTAGGCTGAGGCATGCCCCTGACGTTCCGCCATGACGCCTGACCGCGCCCCCACCATCCATGAATTGCTGGCCTTTTATCTGGAGGCCGGGGTCGACTGCGCACTGATGGACGAGCCGGTCAACCGGGTGTCCGACGATAGCGCCGCCTTGCGCGATCCACCGCAAGCTCCACCGGTCAGGACCGCACCGGCGGCGATGCCTGTGGCCCGCGCCGAGGCACCCCCCGCGCCGGAAGCCGCGATCCAGTCGGCGCGGGAGGCGGCGCGCACCGCGCCCTCGCTGGAGCTGTTGCGCGCGATGCTGGAGCAATTCGCCGGCTGCGCGCTGAAATCCACGGCGACGCGGCTGGTGTTCGCCGACGGCAATCCCTTAGCGCGCATCATGTTCGTCGGCGAGGCGCCGGGCCGCGAGGAGGATATCGAGGGCCTGCCCTTCGTCGGACGGTCCGGCCAATTGCTGAATCGGATGATCGCGGCGATCGGGCTCGACCGCAGCAATGTTTATATCGCCAATGTCATACCCTGGCGGCCGCCCGGCAACCGCACGCCGACGCCGCAGGAAACGCAAATCTGTCTGCCGTTCATCCAGCGCCAGATCGAACTGGTGAACCCGGATGTGCTGGTGACGCTGGGCAATCCCTCGACCCAGACCTTGCTGTCGACCCGCGAGGGCATCATGAAAACCCGCGGGCGCTGGTTCGACTACGACACCGGGACGCGCAAGATCAAGGCGATGGCGACATTTCACCCGGCCTATCTGCTGCGCTCGCCATCCTACAAACGGCTGGCGTGGCAGGATTTGCGCGCGATCGCCAAGGCGCTGGCGTAGCCGTGTCCCGGGCGCGATGCAGCGCGTAGCCCTTGCGAAGCGCTGCTTCGCAGAACCCGGACCCCGGTGTCTTCGAGTCGCAAGCAACCGGGACCCCGGCTCTGCAGCGCACCGCTCCGCAAGAGCTACGCGCTGCGCTGCGTCCGGGGAACGGGTGTCGCGCGCTACGGCGCCTTCGGCCGCACGATGGCCCAGCCGATCCTTAAGAGTCCCTGACGCCCGGTGACCAGCCGCTCGAAGGCGCGCGGGATTTCCGGCACGATGCCGGGAAATCGTCTGGCGAGTTCGTCCGGGGGCGTGCCGGCGGTGTCGGACGCGCGCCAGACCACGACGCCGCCGGTTTCATTGAATTTCGTTTGGCTCATCCATGGCGTCCGCGCCGGTGTCGCATCGAGAAACAGATGCGGACGCGCCGAATCCATTGCGATCAGGGTGGCGATCTGCGGCTCGCCCGCCACCGCGCGCAACGGACGGTTGGTGCGGCGCTCGAAATTGTCGGCGAAGAAGCGCCCGATGGCGGTGGCGGGCAACGAGGTCGCCACTTCCGCCGTGCCCGCCCAAGGCAAAACCAGCGTCGTCGCCAGCGTTGCCAGCGCAGGCGCCACGATCGCAGCAGCCCAAACCGAGCGCAGCAGCCGCTGGCGGTGCAGATGAATGAGATCGCCGGCCGCGACGATGACGGCCAGCCCCGACATCAACAGCGCTATGCCGGTATCGCCGACCATGCGATCGAGATCGAACAGCCCCGCGATCAGGCTCCCGCCAAGGGCCGGCGCCAGTGCAAAGAAATAGACGAAACGCCGCGCCAAGGGATCGACCGGCGGCCGGAAAATAATCGGAGCCTCCTCCGGACTGCGCGTGAAGCGGGACGAATTGAGGATGACCAGCAGCACGATGCCGGACATCGCGGCCAGCAGGAATCCCAGCAGTCCACTCCAGTGAGTGGCGCGCGCGCTCAGTTCGGCGACGGTGGGAAGCGGCGGCAACGCCAATGTGTCGGCGCGGATCAGCCAGATCAGATAAGGCAGCGCCAGCACGGCGATCACCAACAGCGCGAACAGCGCATCGAACGACATCAGCGTGCGCCGCCCGCGCGCGGTCGCCAGCGCAAAGCCGACGACCAGCAGCAGCAGCCCGATCGCGGCCGACGTCGTCAACAGCAGAAGTCCGGCCTCGATCGACAGCGCGAACCAGGCGTTGCGGCGGCCCTGGCCGATGACCAGCCATGAATGCAGCAGCAGCAGCGCCCACAGCGGGCGCGCCAGCACCAGCGGCCCGAACTCGACGCCGGGAGAACTGAATGCGGTGACCGTCAGCGTCAGCAGCACGGCGATCACTGCTTGCTGGCCGCCCACAATGGCGCGGCCCAGCAAGAACAGCGCCCAGAACGTGGCGATGAAACAAAGCTGCGCCAACAGGTAGACGCCGAAGATGTGATTGCCGGCCAGACGGTATGCAATGTCGGCGAGCCAGAACGCCAGCGGCGGGCCGAGATCGGTGCCGACCTGATATTCCCGGCCATAGGCCAGCACGGTTGCGACGTCGCCGGGCGGGCTGCGATACAGCAACAGCGGCAGGAACAGCCACAACGCCGCCTGGAACAGCACCACGATCCACACCACCAGCCGCGGCCGGGCGCGGATCAGTTCGATGATCAGGGAGGTGAAACGCATGAAGCAGCCAGCGAAGCGTCAGTTCGGGCAGTGATAGAGTGCACGGGCCGCTGAGGCAACTCTATCAGCCGGCGGCCGAGTGGACCCTCATGGTGAGGAGCGCCGCGCAGCGGCGCGTCTCGAACCATGGGAGCGCGCGGCCATCCTTCGAGACGCGCTCCTTAAGGAGCGCTCCTCAGGATGAGGAGTGGACAGTCATGGAGACCTCGACGATTTCGCTGACCGGCACGGCGCCAAGCAGGCTTTCGACGCTGACGCCTTCATGCTTCGCACGCGCGGCGATGACGGGCGCGAAAAAGCGGCGATGATGCACGGTCGGCCCCAACCGGTGCAGCGCCTCCAGATGCTCCGGCACGCTGTAGCCCTTGTGGGATTCGAAGCCGTAACCGGGGCAATCCTGCGCCAGCTTGCACATCAGCCGGTCGCGCGAAACTTTTGCGATGATCGACGCCGCCGCAATCGACATCACCAGGCCATCGCCGCCGATCACGGCGTCGCAATCGCAGGACGTGTCGAGCTTGTCGCGGCCGTCGACGAACACATGCCTCGGCGTTTCCGGCAGCGCATGCACGGCGCGGGCCAGCGCCCACAGCGAGGCGCGCAGGATATTGTCGCGATCGATCCGCGCCGGCGAGGCAAAGGCGACGGCGAACGAGGCGGTGGCGCAGATTTCCTCGAACAGTTTTTCGCGCTGCTCGGGTGTCAGACGCTTTGAAGTCGTCGATGCCCTTCGGGATCCGTTTCGGATCGAGCACCACCGCCGCGGCCACCACGGGGCCTGCCAGCGGGCCGCGGCCCGCCTCATCGCAGCCCGCCACCGGCCAGACCCCGCGCTTGATCAGCGCGCGCTCGCGGCGAAAGCTCGGCGGCGCCACCGCGATGACGCCTTTCGGCAGTTTGGCCGGCTTGTCCTGTGATTTATCCCGAATCATGCCGGGATCGTGCTGCGACTTCCCCGGCCGCGCAACCGGGAACTCGGGTCAATGCCCGTTATTCATACGGCGTCGTCCCCGCGAAAGCGCTAGCTCATACACACATCTGCCACCAACACTGCCCTCATCCCGAGGAGCGGCCCCTTGGCCGCGTCTCGAAGGATCGGCCACAAGCGCCCTGGGCCATCCTTCGAGACGCCGCGCGAGGGCGCGGCTCCTCGGGATGAGGGCTGAAGGTCGGGCTCGTAGAGATGTGTGCATACCTAGCGCGCAGCCGGAGACAACAGTCGAGAGAGCGCCCTCAAAACAAACTCAACTGCTGCCCGCTGCGCTTCGGCCTTGCAAAATGGTCGGTGGTCAGCTTTGAGCGCCGCTTGTTGAGCCCGAGTTTTTCGCAGGCGATCTCGAAGCGGCGGCCGATCATCCAGGCCATCGGGCCGGTGCCCTTCATCCGCGTGCCCCATTGCGAATCGTAGTCGCGCCCGCCGCGCATGTCACGGATCAGGGTGAAGACGTGACGATAGCGGTCCGGATAATTCGCCATCAGCCATTCGCGGAACAGGTCGCGCACCTCGAGCGGCAGCCGCAGCAGCACGTAGCTGGCTTCCCTGACGCCGGCATGAACGGCGGCATCGAGAATGCGCTCGATCTCCGAATCATTCAGCGCGGGGATTACCGGCGCTACCATCACCGTGGTCGGAATCCCGGCCCCGGACAATCGCCGCAGCGCCTCCAGCCGCCTGGCCGGCGTCGAGGCCCGCGGCTCCATGGTGCGGGCGAGTTTTGGGTCGAGCGTGGTCACCGACAGCGCCACCTTGGCTAGACTGCGCTTTGCCATCCGCGACAGGATATCGATGTCGCGCACGACCAGCGCCGATTTTGTCACGATGCCGACCGGATGGCCGGCGCGCTCCAATACCTCGAGAATACCGCGCATGATTTTTCGCTCGCGCTCGATCGGCTGATAGGGATCGGTGTTGGTGCCGATCGCGATCATCCGCGGCTCGTAATCCGCCGCGGCCAGTTCCTTCTCCAGCAGCGCCGCCGCGTCGGGTTTTGCGAACAGCTTTGACTCGAAATCCAATCCCGGCGACAGGCCTAGAAAAGCGTGGGTCGGCCGGGCGAAGCAGTAGACGCAGCCGTGCTCGCAGCCGCGATAGGGGTTGATCGACCGGTCGAAGCCGATATCGGGCGAATCGTTGCGGGTGATGACTTTTCGCGCGGTGTCGACGGCGACACTGGTCTTGAACGGCGGCAGTTCGTCGAGGCTTTGCCAGCCGTCGTCAAAGGCGACCCGCGCCTCGGCCTCGAAACGGCCGCTGTCGTTTGACTGCGCGCCCCGGCCGCGCCGCCGCTCGCGCTCGATCGCCACGCTAAGTTCAGGAAAAGCAGAAAGCGCACCCGCCGGTTCGGAGGGCGCCGTGACCGGCGGGTGCTTGAGGGCGGCAGAGGATGCTCGTCTCATGGCCACAACATAGCACGCCATGAGAACAAATCAAGAACGAGAATCGCGCATCCACATCGAAGTTGGAAAATCATGCGATTTGCGATTGCCGCAAAAAGCTGCAGTCCGGCAGGCTGATTTGAGTATCACAAGGTGATAACAGTGCGGCGTTTTGTCATCCCGAGGTATCCAGGGGCCGTCCATGCTGAGCGTGATTATCCCCACCGAAGGCCTCGAACAGCCCGCCGTCGCCACGCTTGCGGCGCTGGTGCCGGGGGCCGCGGCGGGCGTGGTGCGCGAGGTGCTGCTGGTCGACCGCTCCGGCACCGGCGTGATCGAGCGCGTCGCCGACGTCGCCGGTTGCCGGTTTTTGCCGTTTCAGGGATCGCACGCCGCAGCACTCGCGGCCGGCGCCCGGCAAGCGCGTTCGCCCTGGCTGATGTTTCTGCACGCGGGGGCCGTGCTCGATGCCGGCTGGATCGATGAGACCGCGCAATTCATTCACGGCGTTTCGGTCAGCGGCCGGCCGCGCGCCGGAATCTTTCGTTATGCCCGCTCGCCCTATGCCGAAACGCGCTTGCGGGACGGCTTCAAGTTTATCGCGCGGATGATCGCGGGACCTTCCGCCGATCAAGGGCTGCTGATCGCGCGAGACCATTACGACCGTCTCGGTGGCTATGCACCCGACGCGCCGCGCTCAGAGGCGAAGCTGTTGCGGCAACTCGGCCGCTCCTCGCGCACGCAATTGCGCAGCCGGATCGTGGTGGCGTGACCTCTCCACCAGCCGTCCCCGCGACAGCGGGACCCCAAAATCACCCGGGCATTACGCCGACGCACCCTTGGCCTTCGGGCGACGCAAATGCTCGTCCAGCCGCGGCATGATCTCGACGAAATTGCACGGCCGCGTGCGGTAGTCGAGCTGGTGCGCCAAAATGCCGTCCCAGCCGTCGCGGCAGGCGCCCGGCGATCCCGGCAGGCAGAAGATAAAGGTCGCACCTGCGGTGCCCGCGGTGGCGCGGCTCTGGATCGTCGAGGCTCCGATCTTGGCGTGGCTCAGCATGTGGAACGCGATGGAAAAGCCGTCCATGCGTTTTTCGAACAGCGGTTCGATCGCTTCAGGCGTCACATCGCGTCCGGTAAAGCCGGTGCCGCCGGTGGTGATGATGACATCGACGCCGGCATCGGCGATCCATTCCTTGACGATGAAACGGATCGCCTCGACGTCGTCGGTCACGATCTTGCGCGCCGCGAGCTTGTGGCCGGCGGCCGTCAGCCGCTCCGCCAATGTCTTGCCGGACTTGTCGTCCTCGAGAGCGCGCGTGTCTGAAATCGCCAGCACCGCGATGTTGAGCGGGATGAATTGTTTGGCTGCATCGGTGGTGGGCATCGCTGACCTATCTCATACGTGTCCCGGACGCGGTGCAGCGTTCTTCACGCTGCTCCGCAGAGCCGGGACCCCGGTTCGCAAGAAAGCTGGACCCCGGCTTAGCAGCGCACCACGCCGCGAAGGGCGGCGCGCTGCGCAGCATCCGGGGAACGCATCGCTTCACAACCGGTCGCTACCGAACGTATTGCAGGCCTGCAGGGTGCCCTGCTGGTAGCCGGTCATGAACCAGCGCTTGCGCTGCTCCGCCGAACCATGCGTGAAGGAATCCGGCACCACGCGACCCGTCGCCTGGCGCTGCAAGGTGTCGTCACCAATCGCAGACGCGGTTGTCAGCGCCGCGTCGATGTCGCCGGCTTCCAGGAAGCCCGGACGCTTCTTTTCCTCGCGGTTGACCCAGACGCCGGACAGGCAATCGGCCTGCAGCTCGACCTTGACCTGCAGCGCGTTGGATTCGGCCTTGCTGCCGGCCTGCTGCTGCAGCCGCGTCACCCGCGGCAGGATGCCGAGCAGGTTCTGGATGTGATGGCCGGCTTCATGGGCGATGATGTAGGCCGCGGTGAACTTGCAGGCGTTGCCGGAGCAGCCGCGGAAGCGGGTCTCGACCTGGCGGAAGAAATTGGTGTCGAGAAAGATCTGCTTGTCCGGCGGGCAGTAGAACGGCCCCATCGCCGCCTGCGCCATGCCGCAGCGCCCGCCATTGGTGGCGTTGCGAAACAGCACGATGCGAGGACCGCTGTAGGATTGTCCGCTTTCCTTGAAAATTTCGCTCCAGCGATCGTCGATCTCGCCGAGCACGCCGGAGATCATGCTGCCCATCTCGTCGGTCGGCGCACCGGTCTTGCGCGGCTGCACCGGACGATCGGACTGGTAGGTCGACCCGCCGCCGCCGCCCAAAATTTCCGCGCCGCCGATCAGGATGCGCGGATCGATGCCGAACGCCCAGCCGACCAGGCCGAGCACGATGATGGTGCCGATGCCGAGCCCGCCGCCGCCTCCCATCGGTATCCCGAAGCCGCCGCCGCCCATGCCGCCGCCATCGTCGCCGCGGCGGTCATCGATATCGTCGCTGCGGCGGAAGTCATCGTAACGCATGGCGTGCTTCCCTCATCCCGGCTGGTTGCTGGCGGACTAGCCGTCACTCAACGCGCCAGAGACGTAAAATTTCCATTGCGTTAATCAATAACCCGCCCGGCAAAAATTGCCTAGCGCGAACGCCGCGTCAATCGGGCTCGACGGCAAATTCGATTAAGTCGATTTTTACTTTGCCCGGTCACTGTATCGCCAGTCGGTTGTTTAGTCCCGCGTCGCCGACTGCGTCGCCTGAGTCAGAGTATTTGAGTCATGGTTGTGTCGCGTCGCGGGGCGTCTGCAAAGGCGCCCCGCACTCAATTTGAGTCCCCTTCGAATATTCGTATCGTCGTAGGCGATTGCGTCGCCGAGATGTCGAAACTGCAGGCCGGTTCGGTCGATCTGGTGTTCGCGGATCCGCCTTACAATCTGCAGCTCAAGGGCGACCTCAAACGCCCGGACGAATCCCATGTCGATGCCGTCAACGACGACTGGGACAAGTTCTCCTCCTTCGCCGCTTACGACGATTTCACCCGCGCCTGGCTGCTGGCCTGCCGCCGCGTCATGAAGCCGTCGGCGACGCTGTGGGTGATCGGCTCCTATCACAATATTTTCCGCGTCGGCGCGATCATGCAGGACCTCGGCTTCTGGGTGCTCAACGACATCGTCTGGCGCAAGACCAACCCGATGCCGAATTTCCGCGGCCGCCGCTTCACCAACGCGCACGAGACCATGATCTGGGCCGCGCGCGACGAGCATGCCAAGGGCTACACCTTCAACTACGAAGCGCTCAAGGCCGCCAACGAAGACGTGCAGGCGCGTTCCGACTGGCTGATTCCGCTATGCACCGGCGACGAGCGGCTGAAGGGCGCGGACGGCAAGAAAGTTCATCCGACCCAGAAACCCGAGGGTCTGCTGGCGCGGGTGCTGCTGTCGTCGTCGAAACCCGGCGACCTCGTGATCGATCCGTTCAACGGCACCGGAACCACCGGCGCGGTCGCCAAAAGGCTCCGCCGCCGCTACATCGGCTTTGAGCGCGATCCAACTTATGCGACCGCCGCGGAAGCCCGCATCGCCGCCATCGAGCCGCTGCCGGAAGCGACCCTTAAGCCATTCATGACCGCGCGCGACGCGCCCCGTGTTGCGTTCTCCGAACTGATCGAGCGCGGCATGATCCTGCCCGGCGCCAAACTGGTCGATTCCAAGAAGCGCCATGGCGCCTTGGTGCGCGCCGACGGCGCCATCATGCTCGGCGACAAGGTCGGCTCGATCCACCGCATCGGCGCGGTGGCGCAGGGCTCCGGCGCCTGCAACGGCTGGACGTTCTGGCATGTCGAGACCAAAAAGGGGTTGCGGCTGATCGACGAACTGCGCGCCGAAATCCGCTCCGGCATGGCTGCCGTGTAATTTTCGCAGCCGTAGGGTGGTGCAAAGGCGCCCTTGCGCCGTGCCCACCATTCTTCCAAAATGGAATACTTGCACAAGCTTCAGGCGGGCACGCTTCGCTTTGCCCACCCTACGGCGCTTTTGCCCATTCCTACCGGCTCGCCCAATATCCACGGAGACCTCAATGCTGAAATTCTACTTCAACGGAGCGCCGAACCCGAACAAGGTCGCGCTGTTTCTGGAAGAATCCGGCCTGCCCTATGAACTGGTGCCGGTCGACACCCGGAAGGGCGACCAATTCAAGCCGGAATTTCTAAAGGTCAACCCCAACGGCAAGGTGCCGGTGATCGACGATGACGGCGTATTCGTTTTCGACAGCAATGCGATCCTGCTTTACCTCGCCGAGAAGACCGGCAAGTTTCTGCCGCCGAACACGCCGGCCAACCGCGCGCAGACGCTGTCATGGCTGATGTTCATCGCCACCGGCATCGGCCCCTATTCGGGCCAGGCGGTGCACTTCAAGCACTTCGCGCCGAAGGATCTCGAATACGCGCACAACCGCTACCAGTTCGAGGCGCATCGCCACTACGGCATTCTCAACGACCATCTCGGCAAGAGCCGCTACATGGTCGGCGATACCTACAGCATTGTCGACATGGCGTTCTGGGGCTGGGCGCGGCTGGCGCCGTTCGTGCTTGGCGACGACGTGTTCACAAAATATCCCAATGTAAAACGGCTGGTCGATGAGGTCACGGCACGGCCGGCCGCGGCGCGGGCAGTCGCGTTGAAAGACAAGTTCGCCTTCAAGGCCGAAATGGACGACGAGGCGCGCGCCATCATGTTCCGCCATCTCAAGACCAAGGCGGCGTGATCCGATCGTAGGGTGGGCAAAGGCACTCTTGCGCCGTGCCCACCATCATGATCCACCGGCGTTGACGTTGAAATGGTGGGCACGCTTCGCTTTGCCCACCCTACGGCTCGCGGTGAATACGAGGAAACACCATGACCGTTATCATTGCCGGCGGCGGCATCGGCGGGCTGACGCTGGCGCTCAGCCTGCACCAGATCGGCGTGCCCGCCAAAATATTCGAAAGCGTGCCGGCGCTGAAACCGCTCGGCGTCGGCATCAACGTGCTGCCGCATGCGGTGCGCGAGCTGATCGAACTCGGCCTGCTCGACAAGCTCGATGCGTCGGGGGTGCGCACCAAGGAGCTCGCCTATTTCTCCAAGCACGGCAAGCCGATCTGGAGCGAGCCGCGCGGGCTGGAGGCCGGCTATAAATGGCCGCAGTTCTCGATCCATCGCGGCACGCTGCATGGCATCCTGCTGGATGCCGCCACCGAACGTCTCGGTGCGCAGAACATCCTCACCAGTCATCATCTGTCTGGCTGGTCGGAGACACCGGATGGCGTCCACGCCGAATTCATCGACAAGGCCACCGGCAAACCGGCCGGCAGCTATCACGGCGCGCTGCTGATCGCCGCCGACGGCATTCATTCCGCGGTCCGCGAAAAATTGTATCCTCAGGAAGGCCCGCCGATCTGGAACGGACGCATTCTGTGGCGCGGCATCACCGCATCCGACGCGTTCCTGTCCGGCCGCACCATGATCATGGCCGGCCATGAGGTGCTGAAGTTCGTCTGCTATTGCATTTCCAAAGAACCGGACGCGAACGGAAAATTCCAGATCAACTGGGTCGCCGAACGGCACATGCCGCCGACCTATCAGTGGCGCCGCGAGGACTACAACCGCACCGCAAAACTCGAAGAATTTCTGCCGTGGTTTACGGACTGGACGTTCGACTGGCTCGACGTGCCCGGCCTGATCCGCGATTGCCCGCACGCCTACGAGTATCCGCTGGTCGATCGCGATCCGATTCCGCAATGGACCTTCGGCCGTGTCACTTTGATGGGCGACGCCGCGCATCCGATGTATCCGATCGGCTCCAACGGCGCGTCGCAGGCGATATTGGACGCCCGCGTCATCACCCGCGAGATCCTGGCGCATGGCGAGACCAGCGCGGCGCTGGTCGGCTACGAAGCCGAGCGCCGTCCCGCCACCACCGATCTGGTGATGCTCAACCGCCGCAACGGGCCGGAGCAGGTGATGCAGCTGGTCGAGGAACGCGCGCCGCAGGGATTCAAGGTCGTCACCGACGTGTTGTCGCTCAAGGAGCTTGAAGATATTGCGGCGAATTACAAACGCGTCGCCGGCTTTCAGGTCGAAGGCCTCAACGCCAAGCCGCCGATCGTGGTGATGCCGGCGCCGAGCCAGTTGTCGAGCGCGGGGTAGACGCCGTGCCCCGGACGCAGCGCAGCGCGTAGCTCTTCGCGAAGCGGTGCGCTGCAGAGCCGGGGCCCCGGTTTGCACGAAGAAAGAAACCGGGTCCCGGCTCTGCGGTGCACCGCTAAGAGGCGCTGCACCGCGTCCGGGACACGCCGGTGCTCACTCCCCCAGCCCGTGCGCGATCACCTTGCGCATCAGGTTCGGGAGCGCTTCATCCGTCAGCGTCGCGATCGGCACCCAGCGCATGCCATCCGGCGCGCGGGTGCGTGCCGGAACCGTTGCCGTATAAACCACAAGCTGCAGCGGAAAATGCGTGAAGGCATGCGTGACCACGCCCACCCTGCGATGCCACTTGCCCAAGCCTTTCAGCTTCACGGCCTGCTTCAGCGCGGCCCTGTCGTCCTGCGCGGCGCGCCAGTCCGACGTCGGCACTTCGGTCATGCCGCCGAGCAGGCCTTTTGCCGCGCGGCTGCGCACCAGCAACTCGCCGCCGCGCGTCACGACGAACGCAGCGCCTCGGCGCAGTTCCCCGGTCTTCTTGGCCGCTTTGCGCGGAAACGTCTCCTGATCGCCACGCAGGCGGGCCGCACAATCATCGTTGATCGGACACAGCGCGCAGGCCGGCCGCTTCGGCGTGCAGATCGTGGCGCCCAGATCCATCAGCGCCTGCGCGCTATCGCCGGCGCGCGTCGCCGCGAGCAGCCTTGCCGCCAACTGCTGGATCAGCGGTTTTGCCTGCGGCAGCGGCTCTTCCACCGCGAACAGCCGCGACACCACGCGTTCGATATTGCCGTCCACCGGCATGATGCGGCGGCCGAACGCGATCGCGGCAATCGCCGCCGCCGTGTAGGGGCCTATTCCCGGCAACGCGCGCAGGCCTTGTTCGGTATCGGGAAACGCGCCGCCGTGACCGCGCTTAACCGCCACCGCGCATGCATGCAGGTTGCGCGCCCGCGAATAATAGCCGAGCCCGGCCCACATCCTTAAGACGTCGTCGAGCGAAGCCCGGCCGAGGTCGTTCACATTCGGCCAGCGCGCCACAAATTTCTCGAAATACGGCGCCACCGATTTGACGCCGGTCTGCTGCAGCATGATTTCCGACAGCCACACCCGATAGGGATCGGCGGCCTCGCCCGGCAGCGGCCGCCACGGCAGCCGGCGGCGGTGCCGGTCGTACCATGCCAACAGCAGCGCCGGGCGGAGGGCGGCCACATCGGGCTGATTTTTTCCTTTGGTTGCGGACGATGAGGGCACATCCCACAGTAAAACGAGATTCCCGGCATGACCAGCAAGCACGCGAGTATTGCTTGCCATAACGCAAGACGTTATAGTTGGTCATCATTCAGGGCTTCGCCGATTCCGAAGCGGAATTGATCTGGTCCGGGCGTCGAAGCCGGAAATTACCGGCGGACATCCAGAACGGTGCCTTACGAAAGCTGCGTCTCCTGAATCAGGCCCGGATGTTGGGCGATCTTCGGGTGCCACCCGGCAATCGTCTGGAGGCGCTGAAAGCGGATCGGCAAGGACAGCATTCGATCCGGATCAACGATCAATGGCGTATTTGTTTTGTGTGGGAGGAGGGAGGACCGTCGCATGTCGAAATCGTCGACTACCACGTCTAAAAGCGGCCTTCTGACGAATCCGCATCCCGGCGAAATCCTGCTTGAGGAATTCCTGAAACCGATGGATCTCAGCCAGAATGCGCTGGCGCGCGCGGTTCATGTCGCACCCCGCCGCATCAACGAGATTGTGCTTGGCAAACGCGATGTTACCGCCGATACAGACCTTCGGCTGGCACGCTATTTCGGCCTGTCGGAAGGTTTCTTTCTCGGTCTGCAGATGGACTACGATCTGATGCAACGGCGGCGCGAAATCGACCGCGATCTGAAAACCATCCGTCCTCGCGCGGCATAGGCCCATGCCCAGGCCCGGCCCGATCTCGGCAAAACCGCTCTCCGTCCTGCTCAGCGACGTGTTTTCCGACGCCTATGCCAAGCAGGGATTCGCCGCGCGCGAACTGGTAACCCGCTGGGCCGAGATCGCCGGCCCCGAGGTCGCCGCCCATTCCGAGCCGCTGAAAATCCAGTGGCCGCGTCCGGTCGAGGGGCAAGCGCAGGAATCGGCGACGCTGGTGCTGCGGGTGGAGGGCCCGATGGCGCTGGAAATCCAGCATGCCTCCGACGTGATCCTGCAGCGGGTCAACCGCTTCTTCGGCTGGAGCGCTGTGGGGCGGCTGGCGCTGCGGCAGGCGCCGCTGTCGCGCCGGGACAAGGCCAAAACCCCGCGGGCGCCGGACGCCGCCGATGTGGCCGAACTCGAAAAAACCCTCTCCTCGGTGGAGGACGAGGAACTGCGCAGCGCGCTGGCCCGGCTCGGCGCCTCGATCAAGCGAAATTGAGCCTTTTGCGCAAGTGCGGAACTGCGGCCTGCCATTGCCACAATTGTCGTTTCAAGCTAGCGAACGAACGCCGTCCGTCATGGCCGGGCTTGTCCCGGCCATCCATGTCTTGCAAGTCGCAAGAAAGAAAACGTGGATACCCGGCACGAGGCCGGGCATGACGAGCCCTTTTGTTAAGGCGTGATCCCGCGCCGACCTGGAGCAGACCGTTGATCATCACGCGCCGCGCCTTCACCGCCGCCCTGTCGCTGACCGGGCTTGCCGCTCTCGCCGGTCTCTCGCCGCTGCGCCTGATATCAGGCGCGCTGGCGCAAAGTGCGACCGCGGCCGATGTCGCAAAGCCGGTGTCGCTGCCGGACATGGCGCTTGGCCCCGCCAATGCCACCGTCACCATGACCGAATATGCCTCGATGACCTGTCCGCACTGCGCCCATTTCAATGAAACCGTGTTCCCGAAAATCAAGTCGGAATATATCGACAGCGGCAAGATTCGTTACGTGTTCCGCGAATTCCCGCTCGACATCAAGGCCGCGGCGGGCTCGATGCTGGCGCGCTGCATCGCCAAGGACGACTCGGGCAAATATTTTGCCGTGATCGACATGCTGTTCCGGCAGCAGAACGACTGGGTGCTGAAAAACACCACCGAAACCCTGAAGCGGATCGGCAAGCAGGCAGGCTTAAGCGAACAGGCGGTCGAGACCTGCCTGAAGGACCAGGCGCTGCTCGACAAGATCGCGGCCGATCAGAAGTATGCCAGCGACGTGCTGAAGGTCAATTCGACGCCGACCTTCTTCATCAACGGCGAGATCGTCAAGGGCGCGGTCTCGTTCGAGGATTTCGAGAAGCTGATCAAGCCGCTGCTGAAGAGCTGATTGTTCACGTCGTCCCGGCGAGTTGAAACGTTGTTCGGGAACGCCACGCGAACATTGGCATAACCCCCGCAAAAGACTCTGGAAAAGCCCCCGGCGCCGGTTGCCCTCTTGGTCCCGCCTCGCCATTGTCCCGCCCAAGAGCCGCGGTCCGCTACTCTGCGCCAGCATGACAACGCCATCTATGGTATTGTGACGGCTAAGAGATTCGCGCCCTGCCAACAGAGCATCATCTATGAAACTCACGCGCCTTCGCCTGCACGGATTTAAGTCGTTCGTCGAACCCACCGACTTCATGGTCGAGCCGGGGCTGACCGGCGTGGTGGGGCCGAACGGCTGCGGCAAGTCCAATCTGGTCGAGGCGCTGCGCTGGGCGATGGGCGAGACCTCGCACAAATCGCTGCGCGCGGCCGACATGGACGCGGTGATTTTCGCAGGCTCCGGCAACCGTCCGTCGCGCAACCACGCCGAAGTGGTGATGACGATCGATAATTCCGATCGCTCGGCGCCCTCCGCCATGAACGATTCCGAGACGCTGGAAATCTCGCGCCGGATCGAGCGCGAAGCCGGTTCCGTCTATCGCATCAACGGCCGCGACGTGCGGGCGCGTGACGTGCAAATCCTGTTCGCGGATGCCGCCACCGGCGCGCGTTCGCCGGCGCTGGTGCACCAGGGCAAGATCGGCGAGATCATTCAGGCCAAGCCGGAGCAGCGCCGCCGCGTGCTGGAAGACGCCGCCGGCGTTGCCGGGCTGCACGCCCGCCGCCACGAGGCCGAATTGCGCCTCAAGGCCGCCGAAACCAACCTCACCCGCGTCGAGGATGTGATCGGGCAACTGGCCGGACAGATCGAGGGCCTCAAGAAGCAGGCGCGGCAGGCGATCCGCTACCGCGAAGTCGCAGCCAAGGTGCGCAAGGCCGAGGCCATGCTGTTCCACCTGCGCTGGCTGGAAGCGCATGCCGACGTGGCCGAAGCCGGCCGCACCCACGACCTCAACGTCCGTGAACTGGCCGAGCGCACCCGCGAGCAGGCCGAAGCCGCCCGCATCCAGGCGATCCGCGCCTCTGAATTGCCGGCGTTGCGCGAGGCCGAGGTCCGCGCCGCGGCCGGGCTCACGCGACTTACCAACGCCCGCGAGACCCTCGACCGCGAGGAAGCACGGGCCAAGGAGCGTGTCGCCGAACTCGACCGCCGGCTGACGCAATTTTCTTCCGACATCGCGCGCGAGCAGCAGCAATGCTCCGACGCCGACGTGGCCTTGCTGCGGCTCGATGCCGAAGACGCGATGCTGAAAGAGGAAATCAAGTCGCGCGTCGAGAAGCGCAGCGGCGTCGATGAACGGGTGTCGGAGGCCGAGACGACGCTGGCCGCCGCGGAGCAGCTGTTCGCCGAACTGACCACCGCGCTGGCCGACCTCACCGCCAGGCGCAACCAATTTGAGGCCGCCGTCCGTTCGCATCGCGATCGCCTCGGACGGCTCGATCAGGAGATCGTCAACGTCCAGAACGAAGTCGAAAAACTGGCGCAGCAGACCAGCGGGCTCGGCGATCTCGATGCGCTGGCCGGCGCCGTGGAGGCCGCGCAGCAAAGCCTCGCACAATCGGAATCTTCGGCGCTGGCGACCGAGGCCGCCCATGTCGCCGCGCGGCAGCAACTGGAATCCGCCCGCGCGCCGCTCACCGAAGCCGACAAGCGCGTGCAGCGTTTGGAGACCGAAGCGCGAACGATATCCAAGATCGTCAATGGCGAAACCAAGAATCTGTGGCCGCCGATCATCGACGGCGTCCATGTCGCCAAGGGATATGAGAAGGCGCTCGGCGCAGCATTGGGCGACGACCTCGACGCGCCCGTCGATCCGTCGGCCCCGATGCGCTGGACCAATGCCGGTATCATCGACGGCGATCCCGCGCTGCCCGAAGGCGTTGAATCGCTCGCCGCTCATGTCGAGGCTCCATCCGAGCTGGCGCGCCGTCTGGCGCAGATCGGCGTCGTGCCCAGGGAGCGCGGCGCGGATCTGGTGTCGCAACTCAAGACCGGCCAGCGGCTGGTGTCGCGTGAAGGCGATGTCTGGCGCTGGGACGGCTTTGTCGCGGCAGCCCATGCGCCCACCGGCGCGGCGCGGCGGCTCGCGGAGCGGGCGCGCCTGGTCGATATCGAGACCGAGCTCGAGCAGGCTCGCATCGACGCGACCGGCCAGCGTCAGGCGCTGGAGTCAGCCGAAGCCGAGCTGAAAGCCGCATCCGCCGCCGAGACAACCGCGCGCGACGCCTTGCGCGCCGCCCGCCGCGACGTTGACGCCGCGCGTGAAAAACACGCCGGCGCCGAGCGGGAGATCAACCGTCACGCCGCGCGCAAATCGGCGCTTACGGAAGCGCACTCCCGGCTCACAGCGGACCGCGGCGAAGCCCAGGGCGCGCATGAAAGCGCCCTTGCGGCGCTCGGCCAATTGCCGCCGAGCCTGGACACCGAAACGCGGCTGGCCGCGGTGCGGACCGATATCGACGGTCATCGCCGGCTCGCCGCCCAGGTGCGGGCCGAGGCGCAGGCGCTGGCGCGCGAGGCCGAACTGGCCGACCGCCGGGTTCAGGCGATCCTTTCCGAGCGCGGCGAATGGCAAAACCGCAAGCAGAGCGCGGCCTCGCAGATATCGACCATCGAGGCCCGCGTCACCGAGGTCAAAGCCGAGCGCGCCGAACTCGACAACGCGCCCGCCATCTTCGCGGAAAAGCGCAGCGCGCTGATCAGCGAGATCGAACACGCCGAAGGCGACCGCCGCACCGCCGCCGACGCGCTGGCGACGGCCGAAAACGTCATGGCGGAGACCGATCGCGCCGCAAAAATTTCGCTGGAAGGGCTGTCGAGCGCGCGCGAAGCCTGCGCCCGCGCCGAAGAGCGCATGGATGGTGCAAAACGCCGGCTCGACGACATCGAGCGCGAAATCCGCGACATGCTCGAAGTCGAGCCTTCCGGCGTCGCGGCGCTGGCCGAGATCAAGCCGGGTGCGGAGTTGCCGCCGCTCACGGAGATCGAGGAAAATCTCGAAAAGCTGCGCCGCGACCGCGAACGGCTCGGCGCCGTCAATCTGCGCGCCGAGGAAGAGCTGCGCGAAGTCGAGGCCCAGCATAATGCGCTGACCACCGAGCGCGACGATCTGGTCGAGGCCATCAAGCGGCTGCGCCAGGGCATCCAGAGCCTCAACCGCGAGGCGCGCGAGCGCCTGCTGACCTCGTTCGAGGTGGTCAACGGCCACTTCAAGCGGCTGTTCACCGAACTGTTCGGCGGCGGCGAGGCGGCGTTGCATCTGATCGAGAGCGACGATCCGCTGGAGGCGGGGCTCGAGATCATCGCAAAACCGCCCGGCAAGAAGCCGCAGACGCTGTCGCTGCTGTCGGGCGGCGAGCAGGCGCTGACCGCGCTGGCGCTGATCTTCGCGGTGTTCCTCACCAATCCCTCGCCGATCTGCGTGCTCGACGAAGTCGACGCCCCGCTCGACGACCACAATGTCGAACGGTTCTGCACCCTGCTGCATGAGATGACGTCGTCGACCGACACCCGCTTCATCATCATCACCCACAACCCGATCACCATGGCGCGGATGAACCGGCTGTTCGGCGTCACCATGGCCGAGCGCGGCGTCTCGCAACTGGTCTCGGTCGACCTCGAAGGCGCGGTGGAGATTCTCGACAAGAACGTGGCGTGATCGACCACCTCATCCTGAGGAGCCGCGCTTGCGCGGCGTCTCGAAGGATGGCAGCGAGTCATGGCCCATCCTTCGAGACGCCGCGCAAGCGCGCGGCTCCTCAGGATGAGGACATGCGATGATCGCACCCGGCCTTCCCGTTGAGCTGAAGACCGCGCTTGAAGCAAAACTGCACGGTCTGTCGCGCAGCGATGCCGCGGCGCGGTCGGCCAAAATATCCGAAACCTATCGCAGCGGCGGCGGCTCGGCGGCGATCCGCACCGAGGCCGATGCGCTGGCTTACGCGCTGGCGCGGATGCCGGCGACCTATGCCGCCGTTGCCGCGAGCCTTAACGCGCTGTGCGAGATCAGTGCTGATTTCGCACCGAAAAGCCTGCTCGACATCGGCGCCGGCCCGGGAACGGCGACATGGGCGGCAGCCGAAGCATTCTCGTCGCTCGCGGATTTCACCTCGATCGATGCCAACGGCGCGTTGCGAACATTGGCGCTCGACCTGTTCGGCAAGAGCTCGCGTCTCTGCAACGTTCGCTACCTGCGAGGCAATGCGCGCGCGGCGCTGGCGGATGCCGAAGCGGCTGACCTCGTGATCGCAAGCTATCTGGTCGGCGAGATGGGTGACCCCGAACGCGGCGCACTCGCTGATCTGATGTGGGCCAAAACCCGCGATACGTTGCTGGTCGTCGAGCCCGGCACGCCCGCGGGTTACGCGCGGATCATCGCGCTGCGGGCGCAATTGATCGCACGCGGCGCGCATGCCGCAGCTCCCTGCCCGCACGACAGCGAGTGTCCGCTTGCGGCGCCGGACTGGTGTCACTTCACGCAACGGCTGCCGCGCTCGCGCGCGCACCAACAGGTCAAAGGTGTCGAACTCCCGTTCGAGGATGAAAAATTCGCTTATGTGGCGCTGACCCGCGGGCCCATCGCGCGGCGGGCCTCGCGAGCGCTGGCGCAGCCGGTCGTCGGCAAGGCCGAAGTGACGGCAAAACTCTGCACGCCCGGCGGTCTCGTCATCGCGAAAATCCCGCGCCGCGCGAAAGCCGACTACGCCCGCGCCCGGCGCTGGCGCTGGGGCGATGCTGTCACCCCGTGAACTAGTCCCGCCTTGCGCCCGACCAAAAGCGACCCCAATTCGTGGCGGCCTGCCGCGCGGGCGGCTTTTGGTCTAAGCTCAGGCCATCTTTTTCGCCTCATCAGGAGTTTTCCAAATGTCGACCGGCTGGATCGTTCTCGGCGTCATCGTCGTCCTCGTGCTGTTTGCTTTCGGCGCCTACAACCGGCTGGTCGCGCTCAGCCAGCGGGTCGGCCAGGCTTTTGCCGACATCGACGTGCAGCTGAAGCAGCGCCACGATCTCATTCCCAACCTGATCGAGACCGTGAAGGGCTATGCGGCGCATGAGCGCGGCACGCTGGACGACGTGGTCAAGGCCCGCAACGCCGCGATGTCGGCTCAGGGGCCGGGCCAGGTCGCCGCCGCCGAGAACCAGCTCTCCGGCGCGCTGGGCCGGCTGATCGCGCTGTCCGAGGCCTATCCGGACCTCAAGGCCAACGCCAATTTCCAGCAGTTGCAGACCGAGTTGTCCGACCTCGAAAACAAGATCGCCGCCAGCCGCCGCTTCTTCAACAACGCGGTCCAGGAATACAACACCGGCATCCAGCAGATGCCGGCAGCGCTGTTCGCGGGAACCTTCGGCTTCACCCGCAAGGAGTTTTTCGATCTCGGCGCCACCCGCACCGAAGTCGAGGCGGTGCCGACGGTGAAGTTCTGATAGCGCCCCCCGGCAACAGAGCAGCAGCCCGTCATGGCCGCCTACGGTCTCTACACGCATATCGCCTCGAACAAATTCCGTTCGATGCTGCTGCTCGCCGGGCTGTTCGTGCTGATCTACGTCATGGTGTTCGCCGGCGCGCTGATCGCCGAAGTCGTGATCAACAGCGATGGCTCGCTGGATTATTACCTCGCTGCGGCCACGCGCGACCTGATCAAGGCGTTTCCCTACGCGACCATCGCCGCCGCCGCGTGGATCGTAATCGCGTATTTCTTTCATCAGAATATCATCGACGCCGTTACCGGCGGCGAGGACGTCACGCGGCTGCAACAGCCGCGGCTCTATAATCTTCTGGAAAATCTGTGCATTTCGCGCGGCATTCCGATGCCGAAGCTGGAGGTGATGGACAGCGACGCGCTGAACGCGTTTGCGACCGGGCTCAACCGGCGGCAATATTCCATCACCGTCACCACGGGGCTGCTGAAAGCGCTCAACGACCGCGAGATCGAGGCGGTGCTGGGCCACGAACTCACGCACATCCGCAATGGCGACGTGCAACTGATGGTGATTGCCGTGGTCATCGCCGGGGTGGTCGGCTTTTTCGCCGAGCTGTTCTTCCGGTCGTTCTTCTACTCGAACTGGAATTTCGGGGGCGGCAGATCGTCGTCCCGCTCGTCGTCGGACGGCGACAGCAAGGGCGGCGGCGCGGCGGTCGTCATCGTAATCCTCGCGGTGGCGCTGATCGCTCTGGCGTGGATGCTGTCGCTGGTGGTGCGGCTGGCGCTGTCGCGCTCGCGCGAACTGCTGGCCGACGCCGGATCGGTGGAGCTCACCAAAAACCCGGATGCCATGATCTCGGCGCTGCGCAAGATCGAGAACCGCGGCGAACTGCCCGGCGCCACCTCCGCGGTGATGGAAATGTGCCTCGACAATCCACGCGAGGGATTTGCGGATTTGTTCGCGACCCACCCGTCGGTGGATTCGCGGGTGGCGGCGCTGGTGAGGTACGCGGGCGGCCACGATCCCGGCCCACTCGCACTGCCGCCGGATGCGGACGGCGGGCAGGTGGATCAATCCACGCCTGCACAAATTCCGCCGTCATCGGGGCAGTGGAACGACGGCGAGGCTACGGGGCCTTGGACCAAGCCTGCGGGACCCTGGGGCAAACGAATGTGACTGCCTTCCCCGGACGCAGCGCAGCGCGTAGCTCTTGCGAAGCGGTGCGCTGCTGATCCGGGGTTCCGCTGTCTGCGGCATTCGAAACCGGGGTCCCGGCTCTGCGGAGCGGCATGAAGAATGCCGCACCGCGTCCGGGACACGATGCCCCGCGTTAACGAATTTCGCAGGATTAACCCTGCCCGCGCCGTTAATGAATTGAATTAACCCTTGGTTCTGTCATGTTCCCGACAAACGCAGGCGGGATGTTTCGGTCGACATTTCGATCGAACGCAACTCTTTGCTGCTCAAGGGGTTTTCATGGCGAAGCCAGCAGTCATCGTCGTAGGCGCCGACAAGGGCGGGGTCGGCAAGACCACCGTCTCCCGCACCGTGCTGGATTATTTCAGCGCCAACAACGTGCCGACCCGCGCCTTCGACACCGAATTTCCGCGCGGCACGCTGAAGCGCTTTCACCCCGATGTCACCGAGATCGTCGATGTGACATCCACATCCGACCAGATGAAGATTTTCGATACGTTGAACACCGCCAGCACCAGCGTCACCGTGATCGACGTCCGCGCCGGCCTGCTGTCCCCCACCCTGGCCTCGCTACGCGACATCGGTTTTCTCGACGCCGCCAAATCCGGCCAGATCACCTTCGCGGTGTTCCATATCCTCGGCCCCTCGATCGCTTCGCTGGACGAGATCGCCGAAACCGCGAATTTCATGCAGGGCGCGAAATATTTCCTGGTGAAGAATTTCATCAACAACACCAGTTTCTTCGAATGGGACCAGGCCACCTACAACTCCTATTTCCACCGCATCAAGGACGCCACCGAGATCACCATCCCGAAGCTGAACGAAATGGCCTATGAGCAGGTCGAGGTCGCCTCGGTGCCGTTCCTCAAATTCGTCGCCAACAAGGGCCAGCGGGACGAGACCGAGAACTACTCCTTCGTGCTGCGCGGTTATGTCCGGCACTGGCTGGCCGCGGTCTGGAGCGAGTTCGACCGCATCAAGCTGACCGACATCGTCGGCTCCAAGGAGCCGAAGGAAAAGGCGTCCCGCGGCGGCGAGAAATAACGGGTGGCGCCCCAAACTCGTCATCGCCGGGCTTGACCCGGCGATCCATCCATTAAAAAATTTCAGCCGTATTCATTTTTTGATGGATGCCCGGATCAAGTCCGGGCATGACGATCTACAAATGCGCCGCACGCCGGTCTACATCATCTGCTCGCCCCGCCCGCTGGTCGGCAAGACGCTGATCGCGCGGTTGCTCAGCGAATTCCTTCTCCTGCAGCGCGGTTCGGTGACCGCCTTCGACATCAATCTGAAGGAGCCGTCGCTGCTCGACTATCTTCCGAACGTCACCGAAACCGCTGATGTCATCGACACCTTCGGCAAAATGCAGCTGATGGACCGGCTGATCCTCAACGACGGCACCGCCAAGGTGATCGATCTCGGCTTTCACGCCTTCGACGAATTCTTCACGATGTCGGAAGAAATCGGCTTCATGAAGGAGGCGGCGCGGCGCGGCATCGCGCCGCTGGTGCTGTTCGTCGCCGACACCGACCGCGCCTCGGCGCGCGGTTACGACACGTTGCGCCAGCAGATTCTTCCAAATGCACTGCTGACCGTGGACAATGAATTCGTGGTACGCGGCGAACTGCCCGAGGCGATGGGATACGGCCGCGTGCTGTCTATCGCCGCGCTGCCGGTGTTTCTCAAGACCTATATCGACCGGCTGGGCTTTTCGTTCACCGACGTATCTGCGGAACGAGAAGGATTCATCCACCGAACTGCATCAGTGGATCAGGAAGAATTACTTCAGTTTTCGCGAGATCGAGCTGAGTTTGGTGCCGCAGCGCTGATGCCGTGCCCCGGACGCAGCGCAGCGCGCAGCTCTTGCGAAGCGGTGCGCTGCAGAGCCGGGGCCCCGGTTGCGCGCGACTCGAAGAAACCGGGGTCCCGGTTCCGCGAAGCAGCGCTTCGCAAGAGCTGCGCGCTGCATCGCGCCCGGGACACGTGACCTTCAATGCCCCTCGAAGGACATCAGCGTGCGCACCGGCACATCCATCGCCCGAAGTTTTGCGGCGCCGCCCAAGTCCGGCAGGTCGACAATAAAGCACGCCGCCACCACATTGGCGCCGATCTGGCGCATCAGTTTTACCGCGCCTTCCGCGGTGCCGCCGGTGGCGATGAGGTCGTCGACCAGGATGACGCGCTCGCCGGGATGGATGGCGTCGGCGTGCATCTCCATCTCGTCGAGGCCGTATTCCAGCGAATAGGCGATCCGCACCGTGGTGTGCGGCAGCTTGCCCTTCTTGCGGATCGGCACGAAGCCGGCCGACACTTGATGCGCCACCGCGCCGCCGATGATGAAGCCGCGCGCCTCGATGCCGGCGACCTTGTCGATCTTCGACCCGGCCCATGGCTGCACCAGCTCGTCGACGGCGCGGCGGAACGAGCGCGCATCGCCGAGCAGCGTGGTGATGTCGCGAAACAGGATTCCCGGTTTTGGATAATCCGGAATGGTGCGGACCGCGGCCTTGAGATCGTGTTCGAGTTCTGGGTTCATCGGTATCTCTTTGTTGTCGTCATTGCCGGGCTTGACCCGGCAATCCATCATCTTTCGAAGAAGATGGATACGCGGGTCAAGCCCGCGTATGACACCTTCTAGCGTTGTGTAGCCGTTTCCTTCAGCCGGAATGCATTCTCCACGATCCGCAAGCCCACCTCGCCGCCGAGCGACATCAGCGATTCCGGGTGAAACTGCACGCCGCCCACCGGCAGCGTCCTGTGCTCGATCGCCATCGCCACGCCGTCCTCGGTGCTCGCCGTCACATCGAGCACGTCGGGCATGCTGCCGCGCTCGACATAGAGCGAATGATAGCGGCCGATCACGATCTCATTGGGCAGGTTCTGCATCAGCCTACCCCCGCGCACCTGGATCCGCGAAGGCCTGCCATGCGCGGGTTGCCCGAGTTGCCCCAGCTGTCCGCCAAAATACTCGCCGATCGCCTGCACCCCGAGGCAGACGCCGAAGATCGGCAGCTTCTTGTCCAGCGCCGAAGCAATGGTTTTCGAAATGCCGAAATCTTCCGGCCGGCCGGGGCCGGGCGACAGCACCAGCAAATCGTAATTTTTCGCCTTCAACATCGCCAGCGCATGGACGTGCCGGACCACGGTAACGGTGGCGCCGACCTGCCGGAAATAATCCGCCAGCATGTGAACAAAACTGTCGTCATGGTCGATCAGCAGCACCCGCTTGCCGGAACCGGATGCATCCGGGGCGATCGCCGACAGCGGCTTTGGCGGGTCGCCGCGCAGCGCCTGAAACAGCGCCGCCGCCTTGACCTGGCATTCGCGGTCTTCGGCGGCGGGGTCCGAGTCGAACAGGCAGGTGGCGCCGACCCGCACTTCGGCAAGGCCGTCCTTCATCCTGATGGTGCGGATGGTCAGGCCGGTGTTGATGCTGCCGTCGAAATTCACAGCGCCGATCGCGCCGGCATACCAGCGCCGCGACGAGCGTTCGTTGTCCTCGACGAACTGCATCGCCCACAATTTCGGCGCGCCGGTCACCGTCACCGCCCAGGCATGGGTGAGAAACGCATCGAGCGAATCGAAGCCGGGGCGCAACACGCCCTCGACATGATCGACGGTATGAAACAGTTTTGAGTAGGTTTCGATCTGCCGCCGCGCCAGCACCTTGATGGTGCCGGGAACGCAAACCCGCGCCTTGTCGTTGCGGTCGACGTCGGTGCACATGTTGAGTTCGAATTCGTCCTTCTCCGAATTCAACAATTGCCGGATCTGCTCGGCGTCGCCGATGGCATCGACGCCGCGCGCGATGGTGCCCGAGATCGGGCAGGTTTCCACCCGCCGCCCGTCGGAGCGCACGAACATTTCCGGCGAGGCCGCCACCAGAAACTCGCCGTCGCCAAGGTTCATCAGTGCCCCATATGGCGAAGGATTGATGCGGCACAGCCGCTGGAACACTTCGGCCGGGGAACGCTCGCAGGGCTCGGCGAACAATTGACCCGGCACCGCCTCGAACAGATCGCCGCGCGCGAAGGCGGCGCGGGCGGTTTCCACCGTCGCCTGATATTCGCCGGGCGCGTGATCGGTAAAACCCTGGCGCGGCGTTTTGGCGTAAACGCTTTCGGCGGTGTCGCGCGGCAGATCGCGGGTGGATTTTCCCTTCCAGGCAAAATCATAGCTCAGGATCACGCCGCGTCCGGTGGCGCGGTCATAGGCCAGCAGGCGATCCGGCACATACAGCACGATGTCGCGCTGGTCGCTTTCTCGCGCGCGCTTCTGCTTGAGGTCTTCCATCTGGAACACGAGATCGTAGGCGAAAGCGCCGAACAGGCCGAGCAGCGCATCGTCTTTGGCGCCAAGCGCGGCGACCAGATCGCGCACCAGCGACATCACGCTGGCGCGCCGGGTGCGCTGCTCCTCGTCGACCGGCGCGTCGCCGCGCAGGATGTGGCCGGCGAGGCGCGTGGCGGTCTTCTCGTCGATGACAACGCAAGGCTCGCGCAAGGTATCGCCAAGGAAAGCGATCAGGACTTCGCCGCGCCTGTTGAGCGCTTCGAGCGAGAAGTTCGAGCCGACGGTCTCCAGCCGCAGCGGCGGGTCGGAAAAACCGAGGTCAAAACTGTCATAACGTCCGGGCACCGTGGTGCCTGACGATAGCACCACGCCGCGGCGGCGGTCGAGCAGGTCGATCAGGTGGTCGAGCCTGTCGGCATGGCCGGTGAACTGCTCCACGAATCGTGACACCGCGAGCCCGCCATGGGTGCGGTACTCTTCGTGCTCCGGCAGCGAGAAAACGGTCCTGTTCATGACATCCTCTTACGAAACTTGTCGAGGGAACGCCACACAGGACAAACGAAAAGGCCGTCGCACTGCGATGACGGCCTTCGACGATTGGGAGATAGGAAATCGCACCGGCCAGCTGTTACAAGCTGGGCCACCAGAGACGGGGGTTGCGGACGGCGGTGCTCATGGCGGGGAAGTCATCATGGCGTGGCGGGGCTGTCAAGGCGTCGGCATGCCGCCGAACGGATTGACGATCCTTAGCCGCTTATCGACCAGCAACCCGTCCTGCATATCCTCCGACCACAAGGTTTCGCAGTCTGCTAAGAGTGCCGCCGCAACAACCATGGCGTCGTAAATGGCAAACCCATAGCGCTCGGCGAGCCGTAGACCCGCCGCGTGAATCTCGATCGTGAGCGGGACCACCGCTAGATGCGAGCGCGCCGTCGACAGCAATGTGAATGTATCGTCCCATGACATCGCAAATTTACGACGCGCAACGTTTGTGATCTCGTTGAGGATCTGGACGCTGATTGTTCCACGTAAGCGCAAAAGTTGCTCAACGCGATCGGCCTTTCGCTCATCGATCGTGGCGAGATACATCAAAACGTTGGTATCGAAGAAGCTACCGGGCATTCGCCTCGTCGCGATCGAACTTGAAATCCGCTGGTATCAGTCCGCGCAAGCGACGCATCCTTTGCAGCCATTCTTCGGGAGAGGGCTTCTTCTCGACATCCAAGGTCCGGCTGCCTGCAACACGAACCTCGATATCGTCACCCTCCTTCAATTCCAGCGCTTCAACGACGCCGGCGGGCAGCCGAATTGCGAGGCTGTTACCCCATTTCGAAACCTGCATGATTGCCTCCTGATATACATTCGAGGAAATGTATATCATAAAAGCGGTTTCAAGTCACCCCGGTTGACCTCGTGCGCGACCCTTCAGATATTCTCCAAGGCCCTATTGCGGAGACGCCGGATGACATTGCAAGCCCTGGGATATGTCGGCTTCGGTTCCTCGGCGTTCGACGATTGGCGGCAGTTCGGGACCGGGCTGGTGGGCCTGCAGGCGGTCGAGCGCTCCTCGTCGTTGCTGGCGTTCCGGATGGACGACCGCAAGCAGCGCATCGTCATCGACCGGTCCCTACCGGAAGGCGAGCGCTTCTTCGGCTGGGAGGTTGCCGATGCGGCGGCTCTCGATACGCTTGCGGCCAAGCTCGAAAGCGCTGGAATCGAAGTCGCGTCCGAGCCCGGCACGCTCGCCGACGCCAGGCATGTCCAGCGGCTGATCTCGTTTCGCGATCCCGCGGGCAATCGCCTTGAGGCATTTTACGGCGCCGAGATCGACGATACGCCGTTCCTGCCAGGGCGTTCGATTTCCGGTTTTCGTACCGGACCGCTCGGGCTCGGCCATGCCGTGCTGACGGTGGAAAATATCGACGCGGTGATGCCGTTCTATGTCGAGGTGCTCGGCTTTGCGCTCAGCGACCACATGCAAAAGCCGTTTCGGGCGTATTTCTTCCACATCAATGCGCGGCATCACAGCCTCGCCTTGATCGAGACCGGCCGCAACGGCATGCATCATTTGATGGTGGAGCTGTTTTCGCTCGACGACGTCGGTCAATGCTATGACATCGCGCTCGGCCAGCCGGACCGGGTCAATGTCACGCTCGGCCGCCATACCAACGACTTCATGACCTCGTTCTACGCAAAGACACCGTCGTCGTTCATGGTCGAGTGCGGATGGGGCGGCCGCGAGATCGATCCATCGACGTGGCAACCGTTCGAGTTGATGGACGGCCCGAGCCTGTGGGGCCACGAGCGCGTCTGGCTGCCGCCCGCCGACCGCGAAGTCGCCCGCGAGATGCGGATGCGCGCCGCCGAAGCCGGATTGCGCGCGCCGGTTCAGGTCGCGGACGGCAACTACCGCCTGCTGTCCGGCACATGCCCGTGGTGGGATGACATCAGTCGCGGCGCGGGCCGATAGCTTTCACCCCAGATGCTTCTTGAAGAAGTCCGTCGCCCTGCCCCAGGCAAGCTCCGCCGCCGCGCGGTCGTGTACCGATTGCCGCTGCTCGTTGACGAAGGCGTGTTCGGCGTCATAGCGGAACAACTCGAGCGACTTGCCGGCGGCCTTCATCGCCTTCTCGAAACCATCGACCAGCGCCGGCGTGCACCAGTCGTCCTTGTTGGCGAAGTGTGCCTGCAGCGGAATTTTCACGTCGGCGGGCTTTGCGGCCTGCTCCGGTGGAATGCCGTAGAACACCACGCCGGCGCTGAGTTCGGGAACTTTGGCGGCGCCGATGATGGTCACGGCGCCGCCGAGGCAGAAGCCGGTGAGGCCGACCTTGGCGCCGTTCCTCTTTAAGTACTGCGCCGCGCCGCGCACCGTCTGCGTGGTGGCGTCGATGAAATCCAGCGAGTTCATTTCCTTTCCCGCGGCGTCGGTGTCGTGATACGGCACCACCTTGCCGTTATAAAGATCGGGCGCCAGCGCGTCGAAGCCGGCCACCGCGAAGCGGTCGCACAGGCCCTTGATCTGCTCGGACAAGCCCCACCATTCCTGGATCACCACCACCCCCGGCGCATCGCCGCGCGCGGTGTTGGCGAGATAGCCGTCGGCGTCCTTGCCGTCGGGGCGCTTGAAGGTGATGTGGGTGCCCATGGGTTCCTCCGCGGATGGCATGTGGGATTATTGGAGGCTATTTTGTCCGCAGTGCAGAGAGAAGGCAATCGTGCCTTAACCTCTGCCCGCTCTTTGCGGGGAGAGGTCGGAGCCGTAGCGCAGCGAAGGCTCCGGGTGAGGGGCGAGGCAGTGAGTCAGAAAAGAAAACAGGATTGTCGGGCCGGTCTATCGGCAAGCCGCGACCGACCGCTTGCAATTTGCCGACCCGAGAGTCCATGGAACGCGTTTCGGACCGTGCCTTGCCCCTCACCCGGATCGCATCTGACGATGCGATCCGACCTCTCCCCGCAAAGAGCGGGGAGAGGTAAGGACGCCTCAATGCGCGTCGGCCCAGACCTTCATTTTGGTGAAATACAGCAGCGCGGCGAAGATGATCATGAAGATCATCACCTGCAGGCCCATCCGCTTGCGGTCTTCCATGCGCGGCTCGGCGGTCCACATCAGGAAGGTCGCAACATCCCTGGCGTATTGGTCGAGCTTCTGCGGCGTGCCGTCGTCATAGGTGACCTGATCGTCCGACAGCGGTTTCGGCATCTTGATGGCGTGGCCGGGGAAATACTTGTTGTAATAGGAACCCTCCGGCAGCGGGAAATCCTTCGGCGGCGGATCGACGTAGCCCTGCAGGACCGCATCGACGTAGTTCGGTCCCTGCTCCTGGAACTGGGTGAAGAAGTCGAAGATGAACCGAGGGAAACCGCGCTCGTAGGAGCGTGCCTTGGCAATCAGCGACAGGTCAGGAGGCAAGGCGCCGCCGTTCGACGCGCGCGCGGCCTGCTCGTTGGCAAACGGCGCCGGAAACTTGTCGGCGAGCCGGCCCGGCCGCTCGAACATCTCGCCGGCATCGTTGGGGCCGTCCTTCACCTTGTATTCGGAGGCGACGGTCGAGGCCTGCGCTACCGAGAACCCCGGGCCGCCGGGATCGGCGAGATTGCGGAAGTACATCAGGTTCATGGAGTGGCAGGTCGAGCAGACTTCCTTGTAGATTTTGTAGCCGCGCTGCAACGCGCCGCGATCATATTTACCGAAAGGGCCGGCGAACGACCATTTCTGCGACGGCGGCGCTTCCTGATGGTCTTCCGCCCTGGCGTTTTGAGCGCTTCCGGCGAACAGCGCAGCTGCGACGGCGAGCATGATCACCGTGGAGACCATCGGTGTTTTCAAAGTGCCGGTCTTCGCCAAAACGTCGTCGGCGATCGAATTCGGCACCGGACGCGGTTTTTCGATCCGGCTCAGCAACGGCAGCACGATGATGAAATAGGCGAAATAGCAGAACGTCAGGATCCGCCCGGCGATCACGTAGATGCCTTCAGGCGGCTTGCCACCCAGCCAACCGAGCAGGATGCACACCACGACGAAAATCCAGAAGAACTGCTTGGCGAGCGGGCGATATCTGGACGAACGCGTCCTGGCGGTGTCGAGCCAGGGCAGGAACGCCAAGATCAGGATCGCGCCGAACATCACGACCACGCCGCCGAGCTTGTTCGGAATGCTGCGCAGCATCGCGTAGAACGGCAAATAGTACCATTCGGGCACGATATGCGCCGGCGTCACGCCGGGATTGGCCGGAATGTAGTTGTCGGCGTCGCCGAGGTAGTTCGGCATGTAGAAAACGAACCAGGCGTAGAAGATGATGAAGCACGACATGCCGAACGCGTCCTTGATGGTCGCGTAGGGCGTGAACGCCACCACATCTTTTTCCGTCTTCGGTTCGACGCCGGCCGGATTGTTCTGGCCCGCGACATGCAGCGCCCAGACATGCAGCACCACGACGCCGGCGATCACGAACGGCAGCAGGTAGTGCAGCGAGAAGAAGCGGTTCAATGTCGGGTTTCCGACGGAGTAGCCGCCCCACAGCAGCGTCACGATGCTTTCGCCGAAATACGGGATCGCCGAGAACAAATTGGTGATCACGGTGGCGCCCCAAAAACTCATCTGCCCCCATGGCAGCACATAGCCCATGAAGCCCGTCGCCATCATCAAGAGGTAAATGATCACGCCGAGAATCCAGAGGACTTCGCGCGGCTCCTTGTACGATCCGTAATAAAGGCCGCGGAACATGTGGATGTAGACCGCGATGAAGAACATCGACGCGCCGCTGGCATGGAGATTGCGCAGCAGCCAGCCGTAATTCACGTCGCGAACAATGTGCTCGACCGAATTGAAGGCCATGGTGGCTTCCGGCGTGTAGTGCATCGCCAGGATAATGCCGGTCACGATCTGCACCGCCAGCATGAGCGAGAGGATGCCGCCGAACGTCCACCAGTAATTCAGGTTACGCGGCGTCGGATAGGCTATGAACGAGGAGTGGATCAGGCCGAAGATCGGCAGCCGCCGCTCGATCCACGCGATGACGGCGTTTTGCGGCTGGTAGGTGGATGGTCCGCTCATGATGCGATCCTGAGGAGATGAAGCGACGCGTACAGCCTTGGCCTTGCGGCCTCAGCCGATCTTGATCTTGCTGTCGGTGACAAAGGCGTAAGGCGGAACCGCGAGGTTGGCCGGAGCCGGACCCTGGCGAATACGGCCGGAGGAGTTGTACTGCGAACCGTGGCAGGGACAGAAGAAGCCGTCGTAATTGCCCTCATGGGCGATCGGGATACAGCCCAGATGGGTGCAGATGCCGATCACGACCAGCCACTGGTCGTGGCCTTCCTTGACCCTCGCCGAATCGGCTTGCGGATCCGGCAGGCTGGCGACGTTGACCTTCTGGGCTTCCTCGATCTGCTTCTTGGAACGGTGGCTGATGTAGATCGGCTTGCCGCGCCAGAACACCTTGATGTCCTGACCTTCGGCGATCGGCGTCAGATCGACTTCGATCGGCGCGCCCGCGGCAATGGTCGAGGCATCCGGGTTCATCTGGGAAACCAGCGGCCAGATGCTGGCCGCACCGCCGACCACAGCCGCAGCTCCGGTGGCAACGAAGAGGAAATCACGGCGCGTGGGATGATCCGCCGAAGACGCTGTCGTCACGATTCCAAGCCCTTTCTCACCTGCAGCCGGTGGAACCGCCCCTGGCAGCGCATGGATAGCGAACGGCCCGGAGAGGCTGCCGGCGCCCGCGACCCCCGCGGCGGCAGAACGACCACTTGTCCCGGCCAAAACAGGGGGAACACGCGGTCCAGAATTGTTCTATTGGCACCCTTGCCGGAAGAGCGCAAGCCCGCTAGCGGCAGACTTGCGTGCAATGCACTAAAACAGTCCAGAGAACGGAATTTTCTTGCGATTTCATGACCTGCCGAATGCCGGCCGCGGCGTAACCAGACCGGCCGTCGGGGCGCCGGTCTGTACGCAAAGCGCCTTCTGACATATGCTCGGCCATGACCAAAGATCAGGTAAAAGAGGTTCTCGACCGCGTTCTGACTTGGCCGCCAGAGCGGCAGGAGGATGCCGCGCAGTTGTTGCTCGTGCTGGAGGCGCAGGAGGGTGAGTTTTATCACCCCGATGACGACGAATTGGCTGCGATTGAAGAAGGACTGGCGCAGGCAAAGCGTGGCGAGTTTGTACCGGCAGACGAGATCGCCGCGCTGCTCAAGCTGGGTGGTCGATGACGCTCCGGTTTACACCGCGCGCTCGCAACGACCTTCGGGACATTCTGGAATACATAGCCAAAGACAATCCGGCTGCCGCCGACCGGTTACGTCTGGCGTTCGTGGACGCCGCCAAACTCATCGCCATGCGACCTCACCTCGGGCTTCGCAACGCGAACGTTCCGGAATTGCGCAGCCGTCTTGTCGCACGATATCCATACCGCATTCATTACCGTGTTGAAGATACCGACGTTTGGATCATCCATATCCGACACTCCGCTCGACGTCCTTGGAATCCGGAAGTCTAGCCCGAATGCGGATTGCCCTTTTCCAGCCCGACATCCCGCAGAACACCGGCACGATTTTGCGGCTCTGCGCCTGCCTCAATGTCGAGGCCCATATTATCGAGCCCGCCGGCTTTCCGGTGTCGGACCGGCACTTTCGCCGGGCGGGGATGGATTATCTCGATCAAGTGACCATCCAGCGTCACGACTCGTGGGCGAAATTCGAGCAATGGCGGCGCGAGAATGGTTTTAGGCTGATCCTGTTCTCGACCAAAGGCACCCGCTCCTATCTCGACCATGGCTATGCCGCCGATGACATCCTGCTGTTCGGGCGGGAATCCGCGGGCGTGCCCGATGACGTGGTCGCCGCCGCCGATGCGCGGCTGGTGATCCCGATTGCGCCGGGTTTGCCCTCGCTCAATGTCGCCATGGCTGCGGCGATGGCATTGGGCGAGGCGCTGAGGCAAACTGGCTTTCAGGAGAACGGAATGCGCGCGCCATGACGATTGACGATCAAAAGGCGCGCGCGCGGGCGTGGTTCGAGCAATTGCGCGACGACATCTGCACGGCGTTCGAGAAGCTCGAGGACGAGGCGCCGGCCGCGCTGTATCCCGGCGCTGCCGGACGGTTCGTCCGCACGCCCTGGGACCGCACCGACCATAGCGGCCGGCCCGGCGGCGGCGGCGTGATGAGCGTGCTGCGCGGGCGGCTGTTCGAAAAGGTCGGCGTGCATTGCTCGACCGTGCACGGCGAATTCGCGCCGGAATTTCGCGCGCAGATACCCGGCGCCGCCGACGATCCGCGCTTCTGGGCCTCGGGCGTCTCCCTGATCGCGCATATGCGCAATCCGCACGTGCCGGCCGTGCACATGAACACCCGCCTCGTGGCCACCACCAAATCGTGGTTCGGCGGCGGCGCCGACCTCACGCCGGTGCTCGACCGCAGGCGTACGCAGGATGACGCCGATGCAATCGCATTTCACGCCGCGCTCAAGACCGCCTGCGATGCGCATGCCGCCATCGCGCCCTACGACAAATACAAGACATGGTGCGACGAATATTTCTATCTGCCGCATCGTCAGGAAGCGCGCGGCATCGGCGGCATCTTCTATGACTGGCACGACAGCGGCGACTGGGAGGCCGACCTTGCCTTCACGCAGGACGTCGGCCGTGCCTTGCTGGAAATTTACCCCGGCATTGTCCGGCGCAATTTCGATACGCCCTGGACCGCCGCCGATCGCGAAGAACAGCTGATCCGGCGCGGACGCTACGTGGAATTCAACCTGCTGTACGATCGCGGCACCATCTTCGGCCTCAAGACCGGCGGCAACGTCGATTTAATCTTGTCATCAATGCCACCCGAGGTGAAGTGGCCGTAGACCGCAACCCTGGATGCCGGTACCCTGCCGGTCTTGCAGACCGGGAGGTCATCTATGCCGCAGGATGACACGCGCGAGCCGCCGCACCAGCAGGACGGCGATCCGAAGCATCCCGCCAGATGGGCGAGGTTCAGGACCTTCCTTGGCGAAGCCGATCGCAGCGTGTCTTTTGTCAAGGGACTCTCTGCGGTCACCATATTGAGCAGCCTGTTTGTCGCCTACTTCCAGTATCTCAATGCCTATAACGACAAGGTAAGCCTCCAGGCCAAGGAGGACATGACCGCGGCGACGACGACATTCATGGATATCTCCAATGCATTTTCGGAAGCGCAGACGCTGCAGCAGCTTCTCTATTTTAATTTTGCGGCTGCGCTCGACGACCAGTCCGAGAGCAACCCGCAGGCTCTGACTACCAAGAACGGCCGCGAGATTTTTCCGAGCTACGAGCATGCGCGGGCCCTGCTGCGCCAGAACAGCGACATCCTCGCCCGCAGGGCGGAGATCTATATCGATTGGGCCAGCGACCTCAACCGCGATCCGGCCGAGACCCGCACTCCAAATACCGATCCGCTGACGCAACCGTTGCTTGGAGCCTATAACTTCGATTGCGAAGACAGCGGCAATTTTCCTCATTTCGAGAATGTAACCGACAAGAAGAAAACCGGGTTTCAAAACCCGGATCAAAACCCCTGCGTGGTCGAGGACCAGAAAAATTACGATCCGGACAAATCATATATCAATCTCTGCGCCAGGCGGGACGGCAAGATCGTTCCGAACAAATCCTCGATCACGATTCACTGGTACAGCACTAAACATCAGGTGATGATCATGCACTATTGCTTCCAGGTCGCGCACGCGCGACTGGCGGCCGCGCGGGAGTGGGCGTCGCAAAGCGATCTCAGCGAGCAAAAGAAAGCAAAATTCCTGGCCGAGCGGGATCAGGCCCGCGCCGAACTCGACAATGAGGTCATCCGGCTCAATGCGTTCATGAGTTTGGCGATGTTCCAGATCGAGAAAATCCGGGTGAAGTACCGGCCCGTGAGCTTTGTATGCCATGTTCCGCTCGTCAGCTACGTCACCAATTTGATCGACGGCTCCTGCAGTCCGATCAGGACGGCGAGTAGCCACATGCGCTGACTGGTTCGGCGTTCGGTCCCGATCTCGCAAAACCGCCGGGACGAGCGCCGTCAGAATAAATGCCGCGCCGCTGAGGAGATCATCGCCGCGCCGCCGGCGATCACCGCGACATCCAGGATCGCCGTGTGGATGTGCACCGGCATGCGCTCGACGAATGCCCTGGCGAGAAACGCCCCCGGCAGCGCCACGACACCGATCAGCAGCGCAAAGGCAAGCACCTGCGCGGTAACCACGCCGGCCAATCCGAATACCGAGATCTTGATGACGCTGGTCGCCAGCGAGATCACGGCGTCGGTGGCGATCACCGCAGCACCCTCGAGGCCGGCCGCCATCAGCAGCGACAGCAGGATCACGCCCGCGCCCGAGGTGCCCCCGACCACGACGCCATAGCCCACCGCGCCTGCGCCCAATCCCGCGTCGCCAATCCTTAACTCGCGGCGCCTGAGCGACCGCCGCAGCGGCACGCTCAGGATCAGCATGGTGCCGATCAGCAGTGCAGCGCCGGCATTGGTCAGCCGCGTGTAGCCGTAAGCGCCGAGCGCCGTCGTCAACGCGGCCGCCGGAATGACGATCAGCGCGCGGCGCCGGTCGACATACCGGAAATAGGCCGCGGCGCGTCCGAAATTGGTGAACAGCGACGAGATGGCGATGATCGGCACCACCGGCTCGGCGCCGATCAGCGGCACCAGCACCAGTGGCATCAGCGCGCCGGTACCATAACCCGCCAGTCCGCCGACCACCGCGGCGAACAAGGCGACGGCAGCCACCAACGCCAGTTGCAGCGGCGAGATATCGGCAAAACCGGAGGTGATGTTCACAGCCGGTGGTCGCGCGCAAAACGCGCCGCGCTCTGATCGGCGATGGCGGCCAGCGCGGATTTCTCAAGCGGAAAATCCGCCGCGAGCCAGGCGTCTTCGGCCAGCGCCAGCACGTGTCCGAGCGCCGGGCCCTGCGCGATGCCCCGGGCGATGAAATCGGACGCCTTGAGCGGAAACTTCGGGGCGCTCCAGCGCTCCGGCAAGGTCGCAAGCTCCCGCCAGGGCGCGGCGTCGGCATCGCTGCCCGCGCGCGACCACGCCAGCATCAGCCGGTCGCGGTAACGCGCTGCGCCGAGCCGGTACAATCGCCGCCTTGCAGTCGCCTCATCCATCCCGGCAAGCCGCCACCAGCGATGGCCCATGGAATCCAGCGCCCTGGTTTCGCCATTGGTCAGCCGCAAGCGCGCCGCAAGGCGTTTGGCGTCCTCGGTGACGGCAACGCCGAGCCCGCCGAGCCGCCGGATCGGATCGGCCTTCAGCCCCAGCATCCGCTCCGCCGCGATCATGGCGGTAAACGGCCCGCGATAGGCCACGCCGCCGAACAGCGCCAGCAGCAGTCCGCCATCTTCCATCGCGACAACAGCCTCCGCCGCGCCCTCCGCCGCCAGAAGCTTCACGATTTCCATCCGTACCCGCTCGGCGGAGAGAGCGGCGAGGCCCGGGCGTCCGCGAATGCAGGCCAGATATCCGGCGCGATCGGGTTTGCCGGCGCCGAAGGCGGCGTGCATGCGAAAGAAACGCAGGATTCGCAGATAGTCCTCGGCAATGCGCTGGTCCGGATCGCCGATGAAGCGCACGCGCTTTGCGGCGATGTCGCCTAGTCCGCCGACGTGGTCATGCACGGCGGCATCAGACGAAACAGACAGTCCATTGATGGTGAAGTCGCGCCGCTGCGCGTCACGAACCCAGTCGCGGCCGAACGCGACCTTGGCCTTGCGTCCGAAGGTTTCAATGTCCTCGCGCAGCGTGGTGACCTCGAATGGCTGGCTTTCAACGACCAGCGTCACGGTGCCGTGCGTAATGCCGGTCGGCACGCTTTTGATGCCGGCGGCCCTGGCGCGGCGGATTACCTCGTCGGGCAGCGCCGTGGTCGCGATGTCGATATCGCCGATCGGGACGTTCAGCAGCGCGTTGCGGACGGCGCCGCCAACCACGCGCGCTTCCTCGCCGCCACCATTGAGCAGTTCGAGCACGCGCGCCGCGGGACCGGATGTGAGCCAGGGCGCGTCGCTGAGCACGCGCGCATCGCTCATTTCTCGACTCCGGGAACGAACTTGCCGTTTTCGATGTGAGCGGGAATGTATGTCGAATTCGGCGGCGCGCCGGAAAAATGCGCGAGCAGGATGAAGCTGACGACGACTAGCAGCAGCGAGCCCAGCACCAGTTTGGCGATCACATGCACCGGCCATGAGGTTTGAAGCATCAGACCGGAGCGGGTTGCGACCAGAAACAGCGCGTAGACCGCGAACGGGATCAGGAAAATTCCGACTTCGGTCAAAGCCGGACGGATCATGGCAAATAGATCCGCTCATACAGCACGCGCAGAATTCCCGCGGTAGCGCCCCAGATATATCGCTCGGCGAACGGCATCGCGTAATAGGACCGCTCCATGCCGCGAAATTCCTTGGCGTGCAGCTGATGGTTGGCCGGATCCATCAGGAACGCCAGCGGCACTTCGAAGGCGTCGTCCACTTCGGTTTCGTTGATGCGCAATTTGAAGCCCGGCTTCACCCGCGCCAGCGTCGGCAGGATGCGAAAGCCGAAGCCCGTGGCGTACAGGTCGAGATAGCCGATCGGATCGATGAATTCGCGCCCCAGGCCGATTTCTTCCTCGGCCTCGCGCAGCGCGGCATCGAGCGGCGAGGCATCGCTCGCATCGATCTTGCCGCCGGGAAATGAGATCTGGCCGGCGTGATCGTTGAGATGCGCCGCGCGCTGCGTCAGCAGCACGGTCGGCTGCGCGTGATCCACCACCGGAATCAGCACCGCCGCGGGACGGATCGGCCGTTCCTGCGCGATGATCTGCAGCATGCGGTCGTTGCCCGGATCGCCGCTCACCGGAATGATGCTGGCATCGCTGAGACCGGGCGGAATTTCGAAGCGCAGCCGCGCCCGGGCCCGATCGAAAAACTCCGCCGAGCCGATATCGCCCGCGGCCGGATCCGTCTTGAGCATCGGTTCGTTCAACGTGCTTCCCTCACCTGCTCCGCATCCGCCATCGCGAAGAACTCGCCTGCGGATGCAACTCCGAACATGGCGTGCCCATCGACCACTCGCTCCTCGCCCATGTCAACCAGATCGTAGTAGAGCGCGCGGGTGACCTTGGCCCAGAGGTCGGCGCGGACATGGAGATAGGGCGTGAGGCCGCCATCGGCCGCCGCCTCGAATCGCAGGCGGTGCGCGGAATCGCACGCCACCCAATCGTCCACATTGGTCCGGAAGCGCAGCAGCCGTCCATTGCCGTGGTCTTCCTTCAGCATTTCCACGGCAAGGAACGGCGCGTCGTCGACGCGAATGCCAACCTTTTCCACCGGGGTCACGAGAAAGTGCTTGCCATTCTCGCGCTTGAGAATGGTCGAGAATAGCCGGACCAGTGCCGGTCGCCCGATCGGCGTACCCTGATAAAACCAGGTGCCGTCGCCGGCGATTCGCATGTCGAGATCGCCGCAAAACGGCGGATCCCACAAATGCACCGGCGGCAGCCCTTTGCCCGCGGCGTTGCCGGTGGCGGCGTCCCTCGCGGCGGTGGTGAGCCCGTCGAGATTCTGGTTCGCGATCTGCCCTTGCTTCGCCATTGTTTACCCTGAGTTTGATCGCCTGATTTGGCACGATTGGTGCAGGTCTTCCGTAACGGTAGATTCCGGATCAAGTCGCCACATCGTGATGCCGTTCACGGCCCCGAATACCCGATAATATGGGGATAGTTTAATTCAACAAATACATGGCCTTCGCTTAAGTTTAGCATGAGGTTCGTGACATGACGACGCAATTGGCGGCGTTTCGCAGGGAGTGACGGATGGCAGGCGCAGAGAGTGTCGAGAAACTTGAAGACGTGATCGTTCGCTCGGCCGAACAGGTCGCGGGGCAGATTCGCGCGGCGAAAGACGCGATCTCGACCGTTATCTTCGGTCAGGACCGGGTGATCGAGAATACCCTGGTGACGATCCTGTCCGGCGGTCACGCACTTCTGATCGGCGTCCCCGGCCTCGCCAAGACCAAGCTGGTGGAAACCTTGGGGATCACGCTCGGGCTCGATGCCAAGCGCATCCAGTTCACGCCCGACCTGATGCCGTCGGATATTCTGGGCGCCGAGGTGCTCGACGAGAGCAGTTCCGGCAAGCGGTCGTTCCGCTTCATCGCAGGCCCGGTGTTCGCGCAGCTGTTGATGGCCGATGAAATCAACCGCGCCAGCCCGCGCACCCAGTCCGCGCTGCTGCAGGCGATGCAGGAGCAGCACATCACCGTGGCCGGTGCGCGGCACGATTTGCCAAAACCGTTCCACGTGCTGGCAACGCAGAATCCACTAGAGCAGGAGGGCACCTACCCGCTGCCGGAGGCGCAGCTCGACCGCTTCCTGATGGAAATCGACGTCGACTACCCCGACCGCGACGCCGAGCGGCGCATCCTGTTCGAGACTACCGGTGCGGAGGAAACCCTCGCCAAGACCGCGATGTCGGCGGACGTGCTGATCACCGCGCAGCGGCTGGTGCGGCGGCTGCCGGTCGGCGATTCGGTGGTGGAAGCGATCCTGTCGCTGGTGCGCGCCGCGCGGCCGGGTCCGGAGGGCGGCGAATCCGGCAAGCTGATCGCCTGGGGGCCGGGTCCCCGCGCCAGCCAGTCGCTGATGCTCGCGGTTCGCGCCCGCGCGCTGCTCGACGGTCGCCTGGCGCCATCGATCGACGACGTGCTCGATCTCGCCGAGCCGATCCTCAAACACCGCATGGCGCTGACATTCTCGGCGCGCGCCGAGGGCCGCACCATTCCCGATGTGATCCGGCAATTGAAGACACGGATCGGTTGATGGCAGGGGCGGAGCACGCGACGCAGGAGATCACAGCGGTCCGACGCGCCGACGGCGAAAGCCGAACGCTCGCAGCATCGCTGCCGCGTCTTGTGCTGGAAGCCCGCCGCATCGCCGCCAACGTGATTCACGGCCTGCACGGACGGCGGCGCGCCGGATCGGGCGAAAGCTTCTGGCAATACCGCCGCTTCGTGTCGGGCGAGCCGTCGCAGAACGTCGACTGGCGGCGTTCCGCGCGCGACGATCATCTCTATGTCCGCGAGCAGGAATGGGAGGCCGCGCATACGGTGTGGCTGTGGCCGGACCGTTCGCCGTCGATGGCGTTTGCGTCGAAACAGGCGCGCGACAGCAAACTGGAGCGCGGACTGATCGTGACCTTCGCGCTGGCCGAACTGCTGGTTTCCGGAGGCGAACGCGTCGGCATTCCCGGCCTGATGACGCCGACCGCGAGCCGCACCGTGATCGACAAGATGGCGCAGGCGATGCTGCACGATGAAGCCACCCGCGCCAGCCTGCCGCCGTCCTTCGTGCCGTCGGCGCTGGCGGAAATCGTCGTGCTGTCGGATTTCTGGTCGCCGATATCAGATATCAAGACCATGCTCGCCGGATTGTCGGCATCCGGCGCGCATGGCGTGCTGGTGCAGATCGTCGATCCGGCGGAGGAAAGCTTTCCCTATTCCGGGCGCATCGAGTTCGTAGAACCCGAGGGCGGCGGCGCCATCACCGCGGGCCGCGCGGAAAAATGGGCCGGCGACTATGTCGCGCGCGTCGCAAGGCATCGCGACGAGATCCGTGCCGAGACCAACAAGCTGGACTGGATGTTCTCCACCCATACCACCACCCGCTCGGCCGCCGAGCTGCTGCTGTTCCTGCACAGCGGCATGATGGTCAACAAGGGCAGCGTTCGCACCGCGACGGTCAAAGCGGGGCGAGCGGGATGATCGCCGGGCTTCCACTCTCCTTCGCCGAACCCGCGCTGTTGCTGGGCCTGCTCAGCCTGCCGGTGCTGTGGTGGCTGCTGCGGGTGATGCCGCCGCGGCCCCGGCGCATCGAGTTTCCGCCGACGCGGCTGTTGTTCGACATCGCGCCCAAGGAAGAAACCCCTTCACGCACGCCATGGTGGCTCACGGCGTTGCGCCTGATGGCGGCAGCCCTGGTGATCCTGGCCGCCGCCGGGCCGATCTGGAATCCGCTGACAGGTGTGGCCGGCAGCAGCGCGCCGCTGGTGATCCTGCTCGACGATGGCTGGAGCGCCGCCGCCAGTTGGGACACGCGGATCAAGGCCGCGGACGAGTTGATCGCCAACGCCGACAATGATCGCCGCGGCGTAGCGCTTGTTCCGCTGTCGGAGCCCGCGCGCGACATCACCCTGATGACCGGCGGCACCGCGCGCGTCGCCCTGCGTCAGTTCGCGCCGAAACCTTACGCCGTGGAGCGGGTCGAGACCCTGCCCGCGATCGAGCGCTTCCTGAAAGCCACCGGCGCCAGCGAGATCGCCTGGCTCTCGGACGGCGTCGATACCGGACGCGGACCTGAGTTTCTCGAGGGCTTGATCAAGATCATCGGGGATCGCAACTTGACGATCTTCGAGGGCGCGCCTCCGGCGCATGCGCTGGTAGCGGCTGAAAACGCCGCGGCGAAAATGACGGTCAAGGTTCTCCGTGCCAATGGCAGCAGCGCCATCGATACCGGGATCGTGCGCGGGCTAGACCAGAAGGGCTCGCCGATCGCCGAAGCGCGCTATACGTTCGCGCCGCAGGACCGCGAGACCGAAGCGGCGTTCGACCTGCCGGTGGAATTGCGCAACGATATCGCGCGGCTCGAGATCGCCGGCGAACGCTCCGCCGGTGCTGTGCAACTGCTCGACAAGCGCTGGCGCCGCCGCGCCATCGGCATCGTCTCGGGCTCGACCAACGATACCGCGCAGCCGTTGCTGGCCTCGACGTTCTATCTGACCCGGGCGCTGGCGCCGTTCGCCGATGTGCGGCTCGGCGACAAGGGCGCGGCGCAACAGGCGATCACGCAGTTTCTCGATCAGAAATTGCCGATGATCGTGCTGGCGGATGTCGGCACGCTGTCGCCGGAGATCCGCGAACGCATCAGTGCCTGGATCGAGCAAGGCGGCGTGCTGGTGCGTTTCGCCGGTCCCCGGCTGGCACAGGCCGACGACGACCTGGTGCCGGTGAAATTGCGGCGCGGCGGACGCAGCCTCGGCGGCAGCCTGACTTGGGAGAAGCCGCAGCATCTGGCCTCGTTCGCGGCCGACGGCCCGTTCGCCGGCCTGCCGGTGCCGAAGGACATCACCATCAGTCGGCAGGTGCTGGCCGAGCCCGACGCGGTGCTGGCCACCAAGAGCTGGGCCTCGCTGGTCGACGGCACCCCGCTGGTCACCGGCGAACATCGCGGCAAGGGACTGGTCACGCTGTTTCATGTCAGCGCCGATATGCGCTGGTCCGACCTGCCAATGTCTGGCAGCTTTGTCGAAATGCTCAGGCGAATTGTCGATATCTCCGGATACACGTCGACTCCCGGTGCAGGCATCGCCGGCGAGGCGACCGCCGAAACCGTGGCACCGTTGCGCACGCTGGACGGTTTCGGCGCATTCGGACCGCCGCCCTCGACTGCAAAGCCGCTGCCCGCCGACTTCCGCGACCGCGCCGGCATCGATCATCCACCCGGCTTCTACGGACCTGCCGACGGACCGCTCGCGGTGAACGCGCTGGCCGCGGCGGACCGCATCGCGCCGCTCGACACCTCTGCCCTGAAGGCGCGCCGGGCCAGCTACACCAATGCCGAACCCCGCGATCTCAGGGGCATCCTGCTGTCGTCATCGCTGGCGCTGTTCCTGATCGATGCGATCGTCGTGGCGCTGCTCGGCGGCGGCATCGCCGCGCTGCTGCGCCGGCGCGCCGTGCCGGCAGCACTTGCGTTCGCGCTCGCGCTGTCCGCGATCATGACGACACCCGTGCCGTCGCGCGCAGACGCCAACGACGATTTCGCGATCAAGGCGGCCGCGCAAACGCATCTGGCTTACGTCATCACCGGAAATGCCGACGTGGATTCCATCGTCAAGGCCGGCATGTCCGGGCTGACGCTGTTCCTCGCACAGCGCACAGCGCTTGAGGCCGGCGATCCCGTCGGCATCGATCCCGCGCGCGACGAACTGGCGTTTTTCCCGCTGATCTACTGGCCGGTAGTGCCAGGCGCGCCGAAGCCGCCGCAGGACGCCATCAACCGCATCGACGCCTACATGAAACAGGGCGGCACCGTGCTGTTCGATACCCGCGACGCCATCGAGGCGCCGCCGGGACCGAATGGCGAATTGCAGACGCCGGGGATGCTCGCGTTGCGAAACATTCTGTCGTCGCTCGAGGTACCTGAACTCGAGCCGGTGCCGCGCGAGCACGTGCTGACCAAGACCTTTTATCTGCTACGCGATTTTCCCGGCCGCTTCAATTCGGGCCAGACCTGGGTGGAGACCCTGCCGCGCGAGGACGACGACGAAGCCGCCTCGAAGCCCGCGCGCGGCGGCGATGGCGTCTCGCCGATCATCATCACCTCGAACGACCTCGCCGGCGCCTGGGCGCTGCGGCCCGACGGACAGCCGATGCTGCCGCTGTCGCCGGGCGAGCCGCGGCAGCGCGAATTCGCCTTCCGCGCCGGCGTCAACATCGTGATGTATACCTTGACCGGCAACTACAAAGCCGACCTGGTGCACGCACCGGCGCTGATCGAACGGCTGGGACAATGAGATGCGTAGCGTGAGCGCCGCTTCCAACCACACCGTCATGGCCGGGTTTATCCCGGCCATCCACGTCTTTCTTTGCGGCCGAGACGTGGATGCCCGGGACGAGCCCGGGCATGACGAAGTTGATAGGTGGGTGCCATGAACTACGGCATCGCGTTCACCCCGCTCGTCCCTTCGCTGGTGCTGTGGACCGCGCTTGCCGCGATCATCGTGATCGCCGGCCTGCTGTTGCTCGGCCGCGCGCGCGGTGCCGCGGTGCGCGTGGCGGCTCTGGTGCTGATCCTGCTGGCGCTGGCCAATCCTTCGTTTACCCGCGAGGAGCGTGAGCCGCTGACATCGGTGGCCGCGGTGGTCATCGACAAGAGCCCCAGCCAGGGTTTCGGCGCGCGCAGCCGCGAGACCGAACAAGCGCGGGAGGCGCTGGTCAACAGCCTCAAGCAGATCAAGGGGCTGGAAGTTCGCGTGGTCGAGGCCGGACAGGCTGATGGCGAGACCGACGGCACCAAGCTGTTCGGCGCGTTATCGTCCACCCTGTCAGACGTGCCGACCGATCGCGTCGCCGGCGCCTTCATGATAACCGACGGCCGCGTCCATGACATTCCCGCCAATGCGGCAGCGCTTGGCTTCACCGCGCCGGTGCACGCGCTGATCACCGGACGCAAGGACGAACGCGACCGCCGCATCGCAATCGCGGCGGCGCCGCGTTTCGGCATCGTCGGGCAAACCCAGACCATCACCTACCGGCTCGACGATCAGGGCGTCAGCGGCGAGCGCGCCAAGATCGTGGTGCGCCGCGACGGCGAGGTGATCAACGAGCGCACGCTGCTGAGCGGCCAGACCGCCAATATCGACATCGACATCAAGCATGCAGGCCCGAACATCGTCGAGATCGAGGCATCGCCGCTGGAGAACGAACTGACGCTGGTCAACAACCGCGCGGTGGTCGCCATTGACGGCGTGCGCGACCGGCTGCGGGTGCTGCTGGTGTCGGGCGAGCCGCATGCCGGCGAGCGCACCTGGCGCAATTTGCTGAAATCGGACGCCAGCGTTGATCTCGTGCATTTCACGATTCTGCGCCCGCCGGAAAAACAGGACGGCACGCCGATCAACGAATTGTCGCTGATCGCATTTCCGACCCGTGAATTGTTTCAGCAGAGGATCAACGAATTTCAGCTGATCATCTTCGACCGCTATGCCCGACAGGGCGTGCTGCCGATTCCCTATTTCGACAATATGGCGCGCTATGTGCGCGCCGGCGGCGCGGTGCTGGTTTCGGCCGGCCCGGACTATGCATCCACCACCAGCATCTGGCGCACGCCGCTGGATTCGGTGCTGCCGGCGGAGCCGGTCGGCGTCACCGAGAAGCCGTTCTATGCGCATTTGAGCGACGCCGGCAAACGTCATCCGGTGACGCGCGGGCTTGAGGGTTCGGGTAGCGAACCGCCGCGCTGGGCGCGGTTCTTCCGCACGGTGGAGACCCGCAATGCCGCCAGTCCTCCGGTCATGACCGGGGCGGACGGCAAGCCGCTGCTGCTGTTGTCGCGCTATGGCGAGGGCCGCGTCGCGCTGCTGCTGACGGACCACATGTGGCTGTGGGCGCGAGGCTATGAGGGCGGCGGCCCGCATCTCGATTTGCTGCGGCGGATGTCGCACTGGCTGATGAAGCAGCCCGATCTCGATGAAGAGGCGCTGCGGCTGCAGACCCAGGGCAAGGATCTCGCGATACTGCGCCAGACCATGTCCGACAGCGTCACGCCGGTAACCGTGACATCGCCGTCCGGCAAGACTCGCGAGTTGACCTTAAGCCCAAGCGAGCCCGGACTATGGCGTTCATCTACCCCCGCCGACGAACTCGGACTTTGGCAGGCGACCGATGGCACGCTTAAGGCGCTGATCAATGTCGGTCCGATCAACCCGAAGGAATTTTCCGAAGTCACCTCCACCACCGACATGCTGAAGCCGCTGACGCAGGCCACCGGCGGCGACGCCCGGCGCGTCGTCGACGGCTCCAGCATCGACCTGCCGCGCATCGTGCCGGTCCGCGCGTCCGGCATATTTCGCGGCGACGGCTGGATGGGCGTGAAAATGCGCGATGCCAGCGTGGTGCGCGGCGTCGGCGTGCTGCCGATCTTCGCAGGGCTGATCGGCCTGCTGCTGCTGCTCGGCGCCTTCGCCGCGACCTGGCTGCGCGAGGGCCGCTAAAGCGTAGCGTTGCGCTAATCCCACACCGGCGATTTCTGTTCGACGCGCAGCCCCTCTGCCGTTGACATCATCGGCTTACGCCAGCGATGTTATCTTGTAACATCGAGAATGGCCGGGACGTCTTGGCTGCTCCGATGCAAGGCGTATCGGCATGAACTGGTTCCGATCGAACATCAGACATGGATCGCGGCTGGCGCTGTTGGCGCTGGCAATTCAGTTTGTGCTGTCGTTCGGACATTTTCACGGCATCGCTGCGCAGGCGGCGCCTGCGATCCAGCAAGCAAGCCAGCAGGCCCCCGCCAATCAGGATTCCGATCACCAGCCAACCGACCCTTGCGCGATCTGCGCCGTCATGGCGCTGGCCAATGCGGTGCTGTTTGCTACCCCGCCGGTGCTGCTGCTGCCGCAGGCCGTTGAATTCCTGTACCTGACCACCGACGCCGAATTCGTCCATCTGGACCATAGCCGCGTCGCGTTCCAGCCCCGCGCTCCTCCTGCCTCCTGACATCGATGGCTTCGTGATCTCGGAAATCGCCGCGTCACGCGTGGCAGGTCTCCGGACATCAATCGAAATCGGTCCGTCTGATATCGACGGCAAGTCGCAATCCCCAACTCGGATTCGGCTTTGGCAGGATCAGGACAATGTCATTTTCCATAAAACGATCGGTGCTGGCATCAAGCTCGGCATCGCTGCTGTTGTGCGCGTTCGGCGGCCCGGCGGCGTCGCAAGATGCATCCGGGGCGACAGCGCTTCCGGAAATCCACGTAACGGCGCCGAGTCCAATTCAGCATCGAAGGGCTGTCATCCCCTCGCCAAGGCCGGTGCGCGTCGCGCGCACCGCTCCCGGCCGCAATCGCGAACGCGCGCCGCAGCCGCAACCGGCTCCGGCCGCCGCGCCTGCAGCGCCGGCGCCGCAACCCGGCGTGCTACCGATCGTGACCGATCAGTTCGCAACCGTCACCGTGGTGCCGAACGACGAAATCCGCCGTCAGGGCGGCGCGACGCTGGGCGACCTTTTGTTCTCCAAACCGGGCATCACCGGCTCGGAGTTTGCGCCCGGCGCCTCGAGCCGGCCGATCATCCGCGGGCTCGACGTCAATCGCGTCGGCATTGTCGAGAACGGCCTGCCCGCCGGCGGCGCGTCCGACCTCGGCGAGGATCATTTCGTGCCGCTCGATCCGCTGGCGATCAACCAGATCGAGGTGATTCGGGGTCCGGCTGCGTTACGCTACGGATCGACCTCGATCGGCGGCGTGGTCGCCGCCACCAACAACCGGATTCCCGACGCGTTACCGGTTTGCCCCGCGGCGCCGTTTCAGGCCTATGGCTACCCGGTCAAGGCGCCACTGGCCAATGTCGGCTCGACTGCCTGCACCACGTTCGAGACTCGCACCGCCGTAAGCTCGGTCGATCGCGGCGTCGAAGGCGGCATCCTGATGGATGCGGGCGGCGGCAATTTCGCGGTTCATGCCGACGCCTACGGGCGAAAGTCCGGAGATTACACCATTCCAAGCTATCCGTATCTGTTCGAACCCGGCAGACCTTTCGATGGACGCCAGCCGAATTCGGCAGCGCAAGCAGACGGCGCCTCGGTCGGCGGCTCTTACATCTTCCAGGGCGGCTTCATCGGCGCTGCGATCACGCAGAACAACGCACTCTATCGCATCCCCGGCATCGACGGCGCGGATCATCAGACCCGCATCGATGCCCAGCAGACGAAATTCTCCGCCAAGGGCGAGTACCGGCCGGATTCGGCGGCGATCGACGCAATCCGGTTCTGGGCCGGCGCCACCGACTACAAGCACAACGAAATCGGCCTCGCCGATCCTGACGATCTTTCAACGCTCGGCGTGCGGCAGACTTTTACCAACAAGGAGCAGGAAGGACGCCTCGAGGTGCAGTTGATGCCGTTCAACGCGCGGTTCGCGACCGTGACCACGGCGTTCGGCCTGCAAGGCGGACACCAGGAATTGACCGCGCCGAGCCCGGACAATCCAGGCACCCTGTTCAACGGGCTGTGGGACCCGAACAACAACAGCCGCGTCGCAGGCTATGTCTTCAACGAATTCAAGTTCTCCGAATCCACCAAGGCCCAGATCGCGGGCCGTATTGAGCACGTCGACCTTCACGGTTCGACGCCGGATTTTCCGTCCGACTTCCTACCCGACGGCAATCCGCAAACCGCGATTGTTCGAAATCCGTCCTATACGCCGAAGAGCGGCAGTGTCGGACTGATCCAGAATCTCCCCAATGATCTGGTCGGCAGCATCACCGCGCAATATGTCGAGCGCGCGCCAAAACCTGCGGAATTGTTTTCGCGCGGCCCGCACGATGCGACGGGAACGTTCGACATCGGCAACCCGAACCTTACCATCGAGACCGCAAAAACCGTCGAGATCGGCTTGCGGCGCGCCACCGGTCCATTCCGGTTTGAGGCCACGGCCTACTATACCCGCTTCAACAATTTCATTTTCCGGCGGCTCACCGGTGTGATGTGCGGCGACGATTTCGATTCGTGCGGCAACGGTGATCCAGCCAACGAGGGCAAGCAGGCCGTCTACTCGCAGCGCGACGCGGTCTTCCGCGGCGGCGAATTCCAGAGCCAGCTCGATATCGCGCAGTTTTATGGCGGAACATGGGGCATCGAGGACCAGTTCGACATCGTTCGCGCCACTTTCACCGACGGCACCAACGTTCCGCGAATTCCGCCGGTGCGCGTCGGCGGCGGCTTGTTCTGGCGCGACGCCAACTGGCTGGTTCGCGTCAACCTGCTGCATGCTTTCGCACAGAATGACATAGCGGTGATCGCCGAAACTCCGACCCCGGGCTATAATCTGCTGAAGGCCGAAATCAGCTACAAGACCAAGCTCGATGCGAACTGGTTCGGCGCGCGCGAAATGACCGTGGGTATCGTCGGCAATAATCTGCTGAACGAAAATATCCGGAATTCGGTGTCCTATACCAAGGACGAGGTCTTGCTGCCGGGTATCGGCGTGCGGGCCTTTGCCAACCTGAAATTCTAATGTGACTTCCATCGCCCTGATCGAGCGCAGCGCAATCCGGGCGAGAGGAACTCGGATTGCATCGGGCTGCAGAGGCGAACTACTTCGCAAAACTCCAGTCCGGCCGGATCGCACCGGAGACATCGGCAAATGCGCCATCGACCAGTTCGGCGACCAACAGACGAGCGTAGTCCACCGGCCCTGGCATTTTCACGCGGCCCTTTGGGATCCTCTTAAATCCGACGCGGCTGTAATAGGCTTCATCGCCGACCAGCAGCACGAGGCGATGGCCTTTCGCCTTCGCATCCTTGATGGCGCGGTCGAGCAGCGCGCGGCCGACGCCGCGGCTGCGAAACGGCGGCTCGACCGTCAACGGTCCCAGCATCAAGGCCGGGGTGCCATCGATCATAATCGGCAATTGCCGGACCGAGCCGACCAGCAGCGTGCCGATCCGCGCCGTGAATGACAGGTCGAGAAGGTGATCGACATGCTCGCGCAAGCGATAGGCGCTAAGCACGAAGCGGCCGGGTCCGAACGTCCGCTCATGCAGCCGTTCGATCGCCTGCGCGTCGCCTGCGGTTTCCGCCAGGATGGTGAGAGACAGATCGCTCATATCGGGACGCGGGATAGCATCTGACCGGCGCGGGGTCCATCGTTGCGGCTGCGCTGAACCGCAGCGCGCATCAGTTGTTGTTCATCGCGGGCTGGGACAGATAGGCCAGCAGTTTCATCTCGCGCCGTCCGCGCGTCACGGTATCGAGCACCAGGCCGGAGGACACCGACAGCACCGCCAGGATCATCAGGCCCATCGACAACACCGCTGTCGGCAGCCGGGGAACCAGACCTTGTTCGAGATAAGTCACGACGACCGGAATCGCGAGCCCGACCGATACCAGCGCCAGAAAGCAGCCGATCGCCGAGAAAAACCGCAGCGGCTGTTCCGAACGATATAGTTTTAAGATGGTGCCGAGGATGCGAAAGCCATCGCGCCAGGTGTTGAGCTTGCTGAACGAACCTTCCGGCCGCGCATAATACGGCGTCTCGATTTCGGCGACCGGCAGCGCCAATTCGAGCGCGTGAACGCTCAACTCAGTTTCGATCTCGAAACCGTCCGACAACACCGGGAAGGATTTGACGAAGCGTCGCGAGAAAACGCGATATCCCGAGAGGATGTCCTTGAAGGCCTGTCCGAACACCGAGGCGAGGAAGCCGGTCAGCATCCGGTTGCCGGTGCGATGACCGGACCGCCAGGCGGCCTCGGCCTGATCGACGCGAAGACCTACCACCATGTCGAGACGATCTGACAGCAGCGTCTCGATCATGCGCGGCGCGCTGGCGGCGTCGTAAGTCGCGTCGCCATCGACCAGCACATAGATGTCGGCATCGATATCGGCGAACATCCGCCGCACCACATGACCCTTGCCCTGGCGGCGCTCGCTGCGCACCTCTGCGCCCGCCTCGGCCGCGACGGCCTTGGTGCGATCCGATGAATTGTTGTCGTAGACGTAGACCTCGGCCGACGGCAGGCTGTTTCGGAAATCGGCGACCACGGTCGCGACCGCGGCTTCCTCGTTGAAGCACGGCACCAACACCGCGATCCGCAGCTGCGCGGTCTCGGCTTGCGGCTGTTGCTGCCGCGCAAATTGCGCCAGCGCCTCCGCCATGCCGGCCAGGTCGCCACGAAGCTTGGGCGCAGGCTTGAGGTCCCGAGCGGCGCTCATCGCCAGTCCTTAAGGGTCGTTAACATTTAACCGATGATCATAAGGACCGAAGGCTAACGATCTCTAACGCCAGGTGGCGATCGGCTGCCGCTTTTCGAGCACTTCCGCGATCCGCAAGCGCGTGCCTTCCGTGGTATCGGGCGGCAGCGCACTGGCTTCGAAGAAGCCGCAGGCGACGATCTCGCGATTCGGCTCGGGCGGCTGGTCCTGACGAAACCGCCGGATTACGTAGACCGCGACATGGTCGCGGCGGGAGACGTGGCTGTTGAAGAATACGCCATGCAAGCTTGGCTCGCCGAAGAGCTCGATCCTCCCCTCTTCCATCAGTTCGCGCACAAGCGCGCTGCGAAACGACTCGCCGACCTCGACGCCACCGCCCGGCAGATGCCAGCCAGATACGTAAGAGTGCTTCACCAGAAAGACACGGTTGTTGCCGTCCAGCACCACGCCGCGCACGCCCAGTGTCATGCCGCGGGCGAAGCGCCAGTACAGATGAAACACGCGGCGCAGCGCCGGCTCGAACATCCGCCGTATATTTTGCAAATTCATGACGGCTTAAGCCTTGCTGCTTGCGTCGGGTCGGACACCTTGCCAAAACAATCGCGATCTTTACAGGGTAGTTTGATGGCGGCATTCACGCTGGCGCATCTGTCCGATCCGCATCTTGCACCGCTGCCGGCGCCGAGCTTGCGCGAACTCGCCGGCAAGCGCGCGTTCGGCTATCTGAACTGGACCCGCAATCGCCGCAGAATTCACCGGCGCGACGTGCTGGACGTGCTGGTCGAGGACATGCAGGCGCAGCGGCCCGATCACATCGCCGTCACCGGCGATCTCGTCAATATCGCGCTCGAGGCAGAATTCGCACCCGCCCGTGCCTGGCTGCAGAGCGTGGCGCCGCCTGACCGCGTCAGTATCGTGCCCGGCAATCACGACGCCTATGTGCGCGCCACCCGGAATCGATCCGCAGAAATTTGGCGAGATTACCTGCGCGGCGACGACGCGTTGACAGTTGATCCCATCACGTTTCCGTTTGTACGCCGCAGAGGCCCGCTGGCGCTGATCGGCGTCTCGTCGGCGGTTCCGACGCCGCCTTTGATGGCGACGGGGTGGCTCGGGCAAGCGCAGCTTGATGCGCTTGACCGCATCCTGGCAAAACTATCCGCCGAACAGGTCTTTCGCGTGCTGCTGATCCATCATCCGCTGCGCTCCGATTCGCGTCACAAGCGCCTGACCGATTCGGGCGAGTTGCTGGCGCTGCTGAAGCGGCACGGCGCGGAGTTGATCCTGCACGGCCACGACCACATTCATTCCACCATGTGGTTCGATGGCCCGCGAAGCCGCATTCCGGCGATCGGCGTGCCGTCGGCATCCTCGATCGCGCATGGGCACTATCCCGCTGCGGCCTACAATCTGTTTTCGATCGGGCGCGATGGCGGTGCGTGGCGCTGTGAGCAGGTTGTGCGCGGGGTCGGTGACGATATGCCCATTCACGAATTGCGGCGCGAAAGATTGTTGTAGCCCAAATATTATTCGTCATGCGCGGGCTTGACCCGCGCATCCATCAATCTTCGCAAGAGTCTTTCGAACACTGGATGGATTGCCGGGTCAAGCCCGGCAATGACGGTGGGTCACATGTTCCGCAGCGTCGCGAACAGGGCGAGGCCGAACAGCGCCAGTGCGCCGAGGATGAATCCAAGCGCGAAGGTCCAGAATCCGCCGCGGCGGGGTTTCTCGGCTGCGACCGGTTCCGGCATTGGGGTTGCGACCAGCGCATGTTCGCGCTCAACGATGCGGCGCGCGACATAGTCGGTGACGGCATCGACGACCACCGGAACCTCGTGGGATTCCGCGATCACGATGCGGCCGAAGCGGGTGTCCTGCACAAAGCGGTAGATGCGCTTGTCACGGCCCATCGCGACATGCGCCACCACGTCGATCCACAGTCGCGGATTTTCGCCCTGGCTGATGCCGCGGTCGAACAGGTCGACCTGGTCCGGAATCTGCGCGAACAGCGGATCCAGCGCCTCGTTCAGAATCTCGAGCCGGGCCACCTCGGCGTCGCGCAGATCGACCACGACGCCGGTGCGATCCGCCGCCTCGATCCGCGCCTGCCGCAAGGCGTCGCGCAGCCGCATCGGCTTTTCAGCCGAGGGACCGGTCGCTGAATTCGACACGTCGGACATATCGCGGACGCCTGCTTCTTAAGAGCTTCACCGCAATTAACTTATCAGTAACCAGGTTCGGCGCAAAGGCCGTTTGTTACCAATGGCTTGCGCCATTCGGCCGATAGACGGCAACGGCCCCGTCCGACGAATCGGATGAGGCCGCTGGTCTTGGACGCCATGCTTTGCCGGCGGTTCAGGCCGGGACGCGGCTCGGTTCTTCCACAATGGAAAAGCGCACGCCGGCTTTATGACGGTTCTGCTCGGACACCTCTTTCCAGGCCTCCTCGGCTTCCTTGCGGGTCTTGAACGGACCCTGTACCTGAGCCGACCCCTCCACCAGCTTGTGGAAGTTCATCGAACCGAATTCGCCGCCGATCACCCAGAAATTGCTGCCGTGTGCCATCAGAGCCTCCTGTTATTCCGCTGCTTGAGCCGGGATGTCCGAACCGTGCGCCTTGAACTGCGCGGCTTCGGTCGAGTCGTGAAGTGCCGTGGTCGATGACTGACCGCCGGTGATGGTGGTCGAGACCAGATCGAAATAGCCGGTGCCGACTTCGCGCTGATGGCGCGTCGCCGAATAGCCGTGCTTCTCGGAGGCGAACTCGGCCTGCTGCAGGCGGGAATAAGCCGCCATGCCTTCGGCCTTGTAGCCGCGCGCCAGTTCGAACATGCCGTGGTTGAGCGAGTGGAAACCCGCCAGCGTGACAAACTGGAATTTGTAGCCCATCGCGCCGATCTCGCGCTGGAACTTGGCGATGGTGGCCTTGTCGATATTGGCTTCCCAGTTGAACGAGGGCGAGCAATTGTAGGCCAGCATCTTGCCCGGATAGACTTTCTGCACGGCCTCGGCGAATTGCCTGGCCTCTTCCAGGTTCGGCGTCGAAGTCTCCCACCACAGCAGGTCGGCATATTTCGCGAACGAAATGCCGCGCTTGATGCAATGCGCCAGCCCGGTGCCGGGCTTGAGGCGGAAGAAGCCTTCCGGCGTGCGCTCGCCGGTGATGAATTCGCGATCGCGCTCATCGACGTCGGCGGTGATCAGTTTTGCGCTCTCCGCGTCGGTGCGGGCGAGAACAAAAGTCGGCGTGCCGCAGACGTCGGCGGCCAGACGCGCTGCGATCAAATTGCGCTCATGCGCAGCGGTCGGGATCAGCACCTTGCCGCCCATGTGGCCGCACTTCTTTTCCGACGCAAGCTGGTCCTCGAAGTGCACGCCGGCGGCGCCCGCCTCGATATAGGCCTTCATGATCTCGAACGAATTCAGCGGCCCGCCAAAACCGGCTTCGGCGTCGGCGACGATCGGCACGAACCAGTCGATCTTGGCACCGCCTTCGGAATGCTCGATTTGGTCGGCGCGCTGAAAAGTGCGGTTGATGCGGCGGCACAGTTCGGGGCCGGCATTGGCCGGATACAGGCTCTGGTCGGGATACATCGCCCCCGCGGTGTTGGCGTCGGCCGCGACCTGCCAGCCGGACAAATAGATCGCGGGCAGACCGGCGCGGGCCTGCTGCATCGCCTGGTTTCCGGTGACGGCGCCGAGCGAATTGACGTAGGGCTCGGTCTTCAGCGACTCCCACAGGCGGTTGGCGCCCTTCTCGGCCAGCGTGTACTTGATCTCGACGGAGCCGCGCAGCTTCTCCACTTCCGTCGGGCTGTAGGGACGGCTGATGCCGTCGAAACGCCCCTTCGGCGCGGGAACCAGCTGTTCAAACGTCTTTGACATCTCAATCTCCAATTCACATTCGTGACACTGCGCCGCGAAACGTGCTGGTAGCTAAACGCTCAAGCGCTTGAAGAGTACAGAGACCGCACGATCTAATGGTGATGTATTGTAACAGCGATTGCTGTGTGATATGTCATTTTGTAAATTTTGTCACAATGGTGACCGATGCCCGTCGAATCGGCCAGAAAACTGTTCGTCGGCCCACGCTTCCGGCGCATCCGCCAGCAGCTCGGCCTTTCGCAGACCCAGATCGCGGAAGGCCTCGGCATTTCTCCAAGTTATATCAACCTGATAGAGCGGAACCAGCGCCCGGTGACGGCGCAGCTGTTGATGCGGCTGGCGCAGACCTATGACCTTGATCTTAGAGATCTCGCCAGCGCCGACGAGGACCGTTTCTTCGCCGAGTTGAACGAGATCTTTTCCGATCCGCTGTTCCGGCAGATCGACCTGCCGAAACAGGAGCTGCGCGATCTCGCCGAGCTCTGCCCAGGCGTGACGCATTCATTACAGAGGCTGTATGCCGCCTACACCGAAGCGCGGCGAGGCGAGAGCATGGCTGCGGCGCAATTTGCCGACCGCAACGACGGCGCGCGCTATGAGGCAAATCCGATCGAGCGCGTCCGCGACCTAATCGAGGCCAACCGCAATTATTTTCCCGAACTCGAACAGGCGGCGGAAGTTCTGCGCGACGGCATCAACGTCGCTTCCGAGGAATTGTTTGCCGCGCTCTCGGCGCGGCTGCGCGAAAAACACTCCACCGTCACCCGCATCATGCCGGTCGATGTGATGCGCGAGACGCTGCGGCGGTTCGACCGGCATCGCCGGCAGCTGTTGATTTCCGAACTGGTCGATGGCCCCGGCCGCGCGTTCCAGCTCGCGTTCCAGCTCGGGCTGGCCGAATGCGGCGGCATTTTCGATGGCATCGTCAATCGCGCCGGCGCGCTCGATGACACCCCGCGCCGGCTTTACCGCATCACACTGGCGAATTATTTCGCAGCTGCCGTGATGATGCCGTATGCGGCGTTTCATAGCGCCGCCGAAGCGCTCAGCTATGACGTCCACGTGCTGGCGCAGCGCTTCAGTGCCGGCTTCGAACAGGTTTGTCATCGTCTCACCACGCTGCAGCGGCCCAACGCGCGCGGCGTGCCGTTCTTCATGCTGCGCGTCGACAATGCCGGCAACGTCTCCAAGCGGTTTTCGTCCGGCACCTTTCCGTTTTCGAAATTCGGCGGCACCTGTCCGCTGTGGAATGTGCATTCGACCTTCGACACGCCGGACCGCTTGCTCAAACAGGTGATCGAACTGCCCGACGGCAGCCGCTATTTCTCGATCGCGCAGATGGTGCGGCGGCCGGTGGCGCCGCATCCGCAGCCGCAGCCGCGCTTCGCCATCGGCCTGGGCTGCGAAATCCGCCACGCCTCGCGGCTGGTCTACGCCACCGGCATCGACCTGGAAAAAGCCGAAGGCACGCCGATCGGCGTCAACTGCCGCCTCTGCGAGCGCGAAAACTGCAGCCAGCGCGCCGAACCACCGATCACCCGCACACTGATTCTGGACGAGAACACGCGGCGGGTGACGAGCTTTGCGTTCTCAAATGCGCGGGAGCTGTAGCCGGCTGTTCCCCGGACGCGGCGCAGCGCGTAGCCCTTCGCGAAGCGGTGCGCTGCAGAGCCGGGGCCGCGGTTGCGAAAAGAAGTAACCGGTGTCCCGGTTCTGCGAAGCGGCATGAAGAATGCCGCATCGCGCCGGGGACACGAGTCACTCGTCATTGCCGGGCTTGACCCGGCAATCCATCCTCCTCTTCGAAAGAGTCTTGCGAAGAGTGATGGGTACGCGGGTCAAGCCCGCATATGACGCCGAGTTTGTTGCAGCGTCGCTCCCAAATTTCAGGATCCACAATTTCAAACAGCCAAGCTTCCGCATTCTCGCGGCGCACTGCGTCCGAGGTTTGCCAGTCCCTCGCGATACCCACGCGAGGGGATGGAGCGGCGGGAGGCGCCAGGGTGCAGTGACGTAGCACCCCTGAGGCAGGATTAACGTACCCACCTCGCGCGGCAAGGCGACCGCGCGCGCCCAGTGACGTAGGGCGCGGCACCTCCCGGCGCTCCACCTTGGCCACCAGCCTATCGACCGTTCCGGGGCGCCCCGGTCCGGCCAGCTTTCGCTCTGTCCGCTGCAGGATCGCTTCTAGAAGCGGCTCCTCGTCGGACGGGACCCGGAATATATACAGCATGTCAGGAATATGATCAATAGGAATTTTTAGGTTCCCCAAAATTATTTTGTTATGACCGGGAAGTCTCCTAACCCAGATGAGCGAAGCGCAATCCGGGCAGTCCGTAGGGCGCAATAAGCGCAGCGCATTGCGCCATTCAGTGGCGGCGCAATGCGCTTCGCTTATTGCGCCCTACGCTCTGCTGAGGCGCGGCCCTCAGGATGACGGGATGGGATGTGGCAATGGATGATGCTAGGACAGCTTCCGTTTCCTTCCAGAATAACAGCCGGCTTCATGCAAATATTCTCGATAATGCGCTTCGCAGTCATCGCCGCCACGGCGCTTCTATTCAACTCACATCCCGTCCTCGCCCAGCGCGGCGCCTCCTGCCATGGCGGCATGAGTTTCGATCGTTTCCTCGCCGAGCTGAAACAGCAGGCCGTTGCAGCCGGCGTCTCGCAGAGCGCGCTGGCGGAAGCAGCACCGTATCTTGTCTACGACCAGGGCATCGTCAACCGCGACCGCGGCCAGCGCGTATTCGGGCAGGTCTTTACCGTGTTCGCCGGCCGGATGGCGGCGATCTCCCGCATGCAGCAGGGCCAGGCCCGCATCAAGGCCAACGCGGCGGCGTTTGCGCGCGCCGAGAAGCAATACGGCGTGCCGCCGGAAGTGATTGCGGCGTTCTGGGGACTGGAAAGCGATTTCGGCGCCAACATGGGCAATCTGCCGACGCTGCGCTCGCTGGTGTCGCTGGCTTACGATTGCCGCCGCTCGAAGATGTTTGCCGACGAGACCATCGCTGCATTGAAGATCATCGACCGCGGCGATCTCTCGCCACCCGAAATGATCGGCTCATGGGCCGGCGAACTCGGCCAGACGCAATTCCTGCCGACGCATTATTTCAACTACGCCGTCGATTACGACGGCGACGGTCATCGCAATTTGCTGCGCAGCTCCGCCGACGTGATCGGCTCGACCGCGAATTATATCGCCACCGGCCTGAAATGGCGGCGCAGCGAGCCGTGGCTGCAGGAAGTGCGCGCGCCGCAGAACCTGCAATGGGACCAGGCCGACCTCACCATCCAGCATCCGCGTTCGAAATGGGCGGCGTGGGGCGTTACCTACCCTGACGGCCGCGCGCTGCCGAACGACAATCTGCCGGCGTCGCTGCTGCTGCCGATGGGACGCATGGGACCGGCATTCCTCGCCTATCCAAATTTCGCGGCCTATACCGAGTGGAATAATTCGCTGATCTATTCCACCACCGCGGGCTATCTCGCCACCCGCATCGCAGGCGCCGCGCCGATGCGGCAGTCCGCGGCGCCGGTCGCGCAACTGCCATTCAACGAACTTCGCGAGATGCAGCAATTGCTGGTGCGCGCGGGCTTCAACGTCGGCAAGATCGACGGCATCATGGGCCAGCAAAGCCGCACTGCCGTGAAGGCGATGCAGATCAAATACGGCCTGCCCGCCGATTCGTGGCCGACCGCCGAACTGCTGGCGCGGATGCGGAGCGCACCTCACTAGGCCGTCATTCCGGGCGCGCCCTCTTGGCGCGAGCCCGGAATCCATGCTCACGATGGTGGTTATGGATTCCGGGCCTGCGCCAAGAGGCGCATCCCGGAATGACGAAACCAGTTTCCACCAGCGCAGAAAAAGTGCTCTAGGGTTTTGCAACAATAACCCGGAGGGACTTTCGTGCGTCACACTACCGATCCTTGCTGCCGCCGCCATTGCGCTATCGGCCACCGCCGCTTTCGCGGACGATTTGAAGATCGCCTTGATTTACGGCAAGACCGGGCCGCTCGAGGCTTACGCCAAGCAGACCGAAACCGGGCTGCGGATGGGACTGGAATACGCCACCAAGGGCACCATGATGCTCGACGGCCGCAAGATCGTCGTCATCACCAAGGACGACCAGAGCAAGCCGGATCTGTCGAAAGCAGCCCTCGCAGAGGCCTATCAGGACGACAAGGCCGACATCGCGATCGGCACGACGTCATCGGCCGCGGCGCTGGCCGACCTTCCGGTTGCGGAGGAAAACAAGAAAATCCTGATCGTCGAGCCCGCGGTCGCGGACCAGATTACCGGCGAGAAGTGGAACAGATACATCTTCCGCACCGGACGCAATTCGTCGCAGGACGCGATCTCCAACGCGGTGGCGATCGGCAAGCCCGGCGTCACCATCGCGACGCTGGGCCAGGACTACGCCTTCGGCCGTGACGGCGTCGCCGCCTTCAAGGAAGCATTGGCAAAGACTGGCGCCACGCTCGCCGCCGAAGAATACGTCCCCACCACCACTACCGATTTCACCGCGGCCGGCCAGCGGCTGTTCGATGCGCTCAAGGACAAGCCGGGCCGCAAGATCATCTGGGTGATCTGGGCCGGCGGCGGCGATCCCCTGACCAAGCTGCAGGACATGGATCCGAAGCGTTACGGCATCGAGCTGTCGACCGGCGGCAACATCCTCCCCGCGCTTGCCGCCTTCAAGCGGCTGCCCGGCATGGAAGGTGCCACCTATTACTACTACGACATCCCGAAAAATCCGGTGAATGAGTGGCTGGTCGCCGAGCACCAGAAGCGCTTCAACGCGCCGCCGGATTTCTTCACCGCGGGCGGCTTTGCCGCGGCGATGGCCGCGGTCACCGCCGTGACCAAGGCGAAGTCGACCGACACCGAAAAGCTGATCGCCGCGATGGAAGGCATGGAGTTCGACACGCCGAAGGGCAAGATGATCTTCCGCAAGGAGGATCATCAGGCGCTGCAGAGCATGTATCACTTCAAGGTCAAGGTCGATCCGAACCTCGCATGGGCGGTGAACGAGCCGGTCCGCGAACTCAAGATCGAGGACATGAACATCCCGATCCGCAACAAGCGGTGAGGATAATTTTTCGTCATGGCCGGGCTTGTCCCGGCCATCCACGTCTTCGCTTTGCACAAGCAAGAAAAGACGTGGATGCCCGGGACAAGCCCGGGCATGACGGATTTGTGTGAGTAGCCCATGACCCTCTCCCTCGAAACGCGCGACCTGACCATCCGCTTCGGCGGCCACGTCGCGGTGAACGGCGTCAGCTGCGCGTTTCGGCCGGGCGAACTCACCGCCATCGTCGGTCCCAACGGCGCCGGCAAGACTACCTATTTCAACCTGATCTCCGGACAGCTGCGCCCGACCTCTGGACGCGTGTTGTTCGATGGTGCCGACATCACGCAGCTTTCGGCGCCGCTTCGCACCCGCGCCGGCCTTGGCCGTGCGTTTCAACTCACCAACCTGTTTCCGAATCTCAGCGTCGAAGAGAACGTCCGCCTCGCGGTGCAGGCGGCGAGCGGCGTGCATTACGACATGCTGCGGCCATGGATGACGCGCCGCGACCTGATCGAACGCGCCGACGCCATTCTGGACAGCGTCGCACTCGGTAGCCGCCGCAATGTCGCGGCAACGGTTCTCTCCCACGGCGACCAGCGCAAGCTGGAAGTCGCGCTGATGATGGCGCTGGAGCCGAAGGTTTTCATGTTCGACGAGCCGACCGCGGGCATGAGCGTCGACGAGGTGCCCGTGGTGCTCGACCTCATTGCAAAACTCAAAAAAGATACCAGCAAGATCATCCTGCTGGTCGAGCACAAGATGGATGTGGTGCGCTCGCTCGCCGACCGCATCATCGTGCTGCACAACGGCCAGCTGGTCGCCGACGGCAAGCCGGCCGAAGTGATCGCCTCGCCGATCGTGCAGGAGGCCTATCTCGGTATCGCACCGGGAAAGAGCGCGGCATGAGCGATCTGCTGACACTTTCCGGCGTGCACACCCATATCGGCCGCTACCACATTCTGCATGGCGTCGATCTCGGCGTTGCCGAGGGCCAGACCACGATGCTGCTGGGCCGCAACGGCGCCGGCAAGACCACGACGCTGCGCACCATCATGGGGCTGTGGCCGGCGTCGGCAGGACAGATCACGCTCGGCGGGCAGCGCATCGAACAGCGCGCGACGCCTGACATCGCGCGGCTCGGCGTCGGCTATGTGCCGGAAAGCATGGCAGTGTTTTCCGACCTCACGGTGAAGGAAAACCTGATTCTTGCCGCGCGCGACGGGCCGCTGGATGACACGCGGCTGGAATGGATCTTCGGATTTTTTCCGGCACTGCGACGGTTCTGGCTGTCGCGCGCGGGCTCATTGTCCGGTGGGCAGAAGCAGATGCTTTCGATAGCGCGCGCGGTGGTCGAGCCGCGCAAGCTGCTGTTGATCGACGAGCCGACCAAGGGCCTCGCGCCCGCGATCATCGTGGCATTGATCGAATGCTTCGCCGAAATAAAACGCCGAGGCGCAACCATCCTGCTGGTCGAACAGAATTTCCATGTCGCGCGCCAGATCGGCGATACCGTGCTGGTGATGGACAATGGCAGGATTGTGCATCGTGGCGGGATGGCTGATCTGGCACAGGACGTAACACTGCAGGAACGGCTGCTTGGCTTGAGCCTGGAGGCGCATCAATGACGGAGCTTGCCGTATCGGAGGCGCTGCCGAAGCCGAAGCGCGATCTGCTTCCCGTACTCTTGCCGGTGATCCTGGCGGTGGCAATGATTCCGCTGATCGGGTCGGGCAGCTCCTGGGTGACGCTGACGGTGGCAAGTTTTGCGATGGGCATGATGATCTTCATCATGGCGTCGGGGCTGACGCTGGTGTTCGGCCTGATGGACGTGCTGAATTTCGGCCATGGCGCCTTCATCGCGGTCGGTGCCTATATCGCGACACTGGTGCTGTTGCCGCTGACGGCCTGGGTGCAGGCGGATTCGCTGGCGATGAATCTGGCTGTACTGGCGCCGGCGGCGCTGGCCGCGATGGCGGTATCCGGCGCGCTCGGGCTTGTGGTCGAGCGGGTTCTGATTCTCCCCGTTTATGGCCAGCATCTGAAACAGATCCTGATGACCACCGGCGGGCTGATCGTCGCCGAGCAGGCACTGTATGCGCTGTGGGGACCGCAAATCATTCCGCTGCCGCTGCCGGCCTCGCTGCGCGGCTCCTTCATATCGGGCGACGTCGCGATCGCGAAGTATCGCCTGCTGGCGATGCTGGTCGGGCTTGGCGTTTTCTTATGCATTCAACTGGTGCTGAACCGGACCAAGATCGGGCTGCTGATCCGCGCCGGCGTCGAGAACCGCGAGATGGTGGAAGCGCTGGGCTATCGCATCCGCCGGTTGTTCCTCGGCGTTTTCATGACAGGCTCGGCGCTGGCTGGCCTCGGCGGCATCATGTGGGCGTTGTATCGCGAGCAGGTTCACGCCTCGATGGGCAACGATCTCACCGTGCTGGTGTTCATCGTGGTGATCATCGGCGGGCTGGGCTCGATCGGCGGCTGCTTTATCGGCGCGCTGCTGGTGGCGATGGTTGCGAATTACGGCGGGTTCCTGGTGCCGAAACTGGCGCTGGTCTCCAACATCCTGCTGATGGTCGCGATCCTGATGTGGCGGCCGCGCGGGCTTTATGCGGTGACGAGCCGATGAAGGTTTGCAGATGATGATCCTGTCCGGCGATCCGCCACGCAGCCGCGCGCTCAGTATCCTGCTGATCGTCATCATCGCGGCATTGGCGGTGGCGCCGTTGGTGTTTCCCGGCGCCAAGGCGATGAATGTCGCCACAAAGATCTGCATCTTCGCGGCACTGGTGGCGTCCTACGATCTGCTGCTCGGCTATACCGGCTCGGTGTCGTTCGCCCACACCATGTTCTATGGCATCGGCAGCTACGCCATCGCGATCGCGCTGTATTCGATGGGCCCGACCTGGGCCGCGGTCGCGACCGGGCTTGCGATCGGGCTGCCGCTGGCGGCGCTGCTGGCGTTGTGCATCGGCTTGTTCTCGCTGCGGGTGGAGGCGATCTTCTTTGCCATGATCACGCTGGCGGTAGCCTCCGCCTTTCTGGTGCTGGCATCGCAATTGTCGTGGCTGACCGGCGGCGAAGATGGCCGCAGCTTCCAGCTGCCGGAACTGCTGCGGCCCGGCACCGTCCTGATCCCGAAGGACTGGTTCGGCTTTGCCGTCAACGGACGGACGCTGACCTACTACATCATCTTCGTCGCCTGCGCCGCGATGATCTTAGGCGCTGCTGCGCGTGGTGAATTCGCCGTTCGGCCGCGTGCTGCAGGCGGTGCGCGAGAACCGTTTTCGCGCCGAAGCGCTGGGCTACCGCACGGTGTTTCACCTGACCTATGCCAATTGTATCGCGGCGCTGGTTGCAGCCTTGGCCGGCGCGCTCAACGCGCTGTGGCTGCGCTATGCCGGTCCCGATACGTCGCTGAGCTTTTCGATCATGCTGGATATCCTGCTGATGGTGGTGATCGGCGGCATGGGCACGATGTATGGCGCGATCGTCGGCGCCGCCATCTTCATTCTGGCGCAAAATTATCTGCAGGCGCTGATGAGCGTGGCGTCGAACGCGGCGGCGGACGCTGGATTGCCGCTGCTGCCGGGGCTGCTGCATCCGGACCGCTGGCTGCTGTGGCTTGGGCTGCTGTTTATCTTCAGCGTGTATTTCTTCCCGGCCGGGATCGTTGGCCGGTTGCGCGCCGGAGCCCGCCAGTCCACATGATGTACCGTGTCCCGGCTCTGCAGCGCGCCACTTCGCAAGAGCTACGTGCTGCGCTGCGTGCGGGGCACGAGAGCATTTCCTCCTTGAATGAAAGAGCATCACATGTCGCTATATGACACCACCGTTCCGGCCTTCCTGCAGATTCTCGGCGCTCTCTCGGGACTGCTCACCAAGGCCGAGGCGCATTGCGCGGCGAAGAACATCAAGCCCGAAGTGCTGCTCTCGGCACGGCTCTATCCCGACATGCTGCCGCTGACCACGCAGATTCAGCTCGCCAGTGATTTCGCCTCCAAAGGCTGCGCACGGGTCACGCATAGCGACCTGCCATCCACGCCCGACACCGAAAAGACCTTCGAGGAGCTGAAGCAGCGGCTGGCCAAGACCATAGACTATGTGAACGGATTCAAGCCTGCGCAATTCGACGGCGCCGACAGCCGCGACGTGACGTTTCCTGCGGGTCCCAACAACACCATGACGCTCAAAGGCCAGCAATTCATCAGCCATTTCGCGTTCCCGAATTTCTACTTCCATGCCGCCACCGCGCACGGCATCCTGCGCCACAACGGCGTCGAGATCGGCAAGCGGGATTTTCTCGGGGTGAGTTAAGAGCCACCCCTCGTCATGCGCGGGCTTGACCCGCGCATCCATCCTTTCAAGAATGATGGATTGCCGGGTCAAGCCCGGCAATGACGGAAGAAATCGCCGATGTCAGTCACCACCCACGCGCCGAAGCATCTCGATCCATCCGCGTCGATTCATCCAGAGACGCTCGGCCAGGCCAAACCGCACGGCCGCCTCGCCGGCCGCCGCATCGTCGTGGTCGGCGCGGGACAGCGCAAGATCGTCGACGCGGATCCGCCGATCGGAAACGGCCGCGCGATGTCGGTGCTGTTCGCGCGTGAGGGCGCTCATGTCGCCTGCATCGATGCCAACAAGGAAGCCGCCGACAACACCGTCAGTCAGATCACGACGGAAGGCGGCAAAGCGTTTGCCGACATCGTCGATGTCTCCGACATCTCCGCCATCGCACCGGCGCTGCAGCGTTGCGCGAAACAACTCGGCGGCCTCGACGGGCTGGCGCTGAATGTCGGGATTTCATCGGGACTGTCGCTGCCGAAGATGACGGCAGAGGCGTGGGACAAGGATTACGCCGTCAACGTCCGCAGCCACATGCTGTTCGCGCAGAAGGCGCTGGAGATCATGTCGCCGGGCGGCGCGATCATCCTGACGTCGTCGATGGCGAGCCAGCGCTCAGGCGGCCGCAATCCCGCTTACGAATCCTCGAAAGCGGCGCAGATCGCGCTCGGCCGCGCCATCGCGCGGGCCGGCGAGGACAGGGGCATTCGCGCCAATGTGATCGCGCCGGGTTTCATGGATACGCCGATGGGCCGCGACGCCAGCCGGCGCCGTTCCGACCGTGCTGTGACGGTGCCGTTCGGCCGTCAGGGCACCGGATGGGAGGTGGCCTATGCTGCGCTGTTCCTGATTTCGAATAAATCGTCCTACGTCAACGCGCATACGCTGTTTCTCGACGGCGGCCATATGGCGGGGATCGTGCGCGGCTAGCTGCGTGCGAAAGTCGAATAGCTCGCGGCTTGCGCCGGACGTCGGCAATGCACATTTCCTTTTCATCTGCAATTTCCGGAAAACAACAACATGAGCACTGCGACCAAACTGTTCGAGCCCTATAAGCTTGGGCCCCTCACGCTTCCCAATCGCCTGGTGATGGCACCACTGACCCGCAACCGCGCGCTGGCGGGCCTGGTGCCCAATCCGTTAGCCGTCGAATATTACGGCCAGCGCGCTTCCGCCGGACTGCTGGTGAGCGAGGCGACCCAGGTTTCGCAGCAGGGCCAGGGCTATCAGGATACGCCCGGCATCTATTCCAAGGAGCAGGTTGCGGGCTGGCGCAAGGTGACGGACCGCGTCCATGAGCGCGGCGGCCGCATCTTTCTCCAGCTCTGGCATGTCGGACGTATTTCGCATGTCGATCTTCAGGAGAACAACCAGGCGCCGGTGGCGCCGTCGGCGATCCGCGCCAAGGGCAAGACGTTCGTCGGCGGAACGTTTGCCGATGTATCGGAGCCGCGCGCGCTGGCGTTGCACGAAATTCCCGGCATCATCGAAAGCTTCAGGAAAGGCGCGGCCAACGCGCTGGCGGCGGGATTCGACGGCGTCGAAGTGCACGGCGCCAATGGCTATCTGCTGGAACAGTTCGCCAAGGACGGCACCAACAAGCGGTCGGATGCTTACGGCGGCTCGATCGAGAACCGCGCAAGATTGATGCTCGAAGTCGCCAATGCGGTGGCTGCGGAAGCCGGACCCGAGCGGACCGGCATCCGGATTTCGCCGGTAACGCCAGCCAACGACATCTCCGATTCCAATCCGCAGCCGCTGTACGACTATATCGTCGACCATCTCAGCGCGCTGAAACTTGTTTACCTTCATGTCGTCGAAGGTGCGACCGGCGGCCCGCGCGACATCGCGCCGTTCGACTACCGCTCCTTGCGCAAGCGCTTTGCCGGCGCCTACATCGCCAACAACGGCTACGATTTCGAGCTTGCGAACAAGGTGCTGGCAGCCAACGAAGCCGACCTGATCGCGTTCGGAAAGCCGTTCATCGCCAATCCCGACCTGGTCGACCGCCTGCAGCGCGGCGCACCGCTCAACGCGCCGGACAAGGCGACATTCTACGGCGGCGGCGCCAAGGGATACACGGATTATCCGGTGCTGGGGGATTCGCTGCAGGCGGCGCAGTAGTTCGTCATTGCGAGGAGCGCTTGCGACGAAGCAATCCAGTCTGTGCTTGTTGCTCTGGATTGCTTCGCTTCGCTCGCAATGACAAAAGGCCGGGATCGCTCCCGGCCCTTGTTACGTTCCCCGGACGCAGCGCAGCGCGTAGCACTTGCGGAGCGGTGCGCTGCAGAGCCGGGGGCCAGCTTTCTTTAGTTCCAACCGGGGTCCCGGTGCTGCGAAGCGGCATGAAGAATGCCGCATCGCGCCCGGGACACGTGCCCTGCCTCAGTTCGACGCCCGCTTCGGGGGGGTGGCGGGCCACGACTTGATCAGCGCGTCGTAGTCGATGGTTTCGCCCTTCGGCTTCTCGTTGGCGAGCTTGCGCTGCGGCGCCAGCGTGCCGTCTTTCGCCACCTTGGCGAACCAGTGCTCGGCAGTGTCCTTCTTGTTGAGTTTCGGGCCGCAGGCGCCCTGCACGCCGGATTTCTCCAGCCGCTCCATCACCGAATCCTGCGCGGCCGCCAGCGCATCCATCGCCGCCTGCGGCGTCTTCGCACCGGACGAGGCATCGCCGATGTTCTGCCACCACAATTGCGCCAGCTTCGGATAATCCGGCACGTTGTTGCCGGTCGGGGTCCACTGCACGCGCGCCGGCGAGCGGTAGAACTCGATCAGCCCGCCGAGTTTCGGCGCGCGCTCGGTGAACGACTTGTCCCAGATGTCGGACTCGCGAATGAAGGTGAGGCCGACATGGCTCTTCTTCAGGGACACCGTCTTGGAGATGATGAACTGCAGATACAGCCAGGCTGCCTTGCGGCGGTCCGGCGGCGTCGATTTCAACAGCGTCACGGAGCCGGCGTCCTGATAGCCGAGCTTCATGCCGTCCTTCCAGTAGGCGCCGTGCGGCGACGGCGCCATCCGCCATTTCGGCGTACCGTCGGCGTTCATCACGGCGATGCCGGGCTTCACCATGTCGGCGGTAAACGCGGTGTACCAGAAGATTTGCTGGGCGATCGCGCCTTGCGCCGGCACCGGTCCGGATTCGGAGAAGGTCATGCCCTGCGCCTGCGGCGGGGCATATTTCTTCATCCAGTCGAGATATTTGACGATCGAATAGACCGCCGCCGGACCATTGGTGTCGCCGCCGCGCTCGACGCTTGAGCCCACCGGACGGCAGCCTTCCATGCGGATACCCCATTCGTCGACCGGCAGACCGTTCGGGATGCCCTTGTCGCCATTGCCGGCCATCGACAGCCACGCGTCGGTGAAGCGCCATCCCAGCGAGGGATCCTTCTTGCCATAGTCCATGTGGCCATAGACCTTGACGCCGTTGATCTCCTTGATGTCGTTGGTGAAGAACTCGGCGATGTCCTCATAGGCCGACCAGTTCACCGGGACGCCGAGATCATAGCCGTATTTGGCCTTGAACTTCGACTTGTAGTCCGGGTTGGAGAACCAGTCGTAGCGGAACCAGTATAGGTTGGCGAACTGCTGGTCCGGCAGCTGATACAATTTCCCGTCCGGCGCCGTGGTGAACGACTTGCCGATGAAGTCGTTGACGTCGAGCATCGGGTCGGTGACGTCCTTGCCCTCGCCGGTCATGTAGTCGGACAGGATCACGGTCTGGCCGTAGCGGAAATGCGTGCCGATCAGATCCGAGTCGTTGATCCAGCCGTCATAGACGTTCTTGCCGGATTGCATCTGGGTCTGCAGCTTCTCGACCACGTCGCCTTCCTGGATGACGTCGTGCTTGATCTTGATGCCGGTGATCTCGGTGAACGCCTTCGCCAGCGTCTTGGCCTCATATTCGTGGGTGGTGATGGTTTCCGAAACGACGTTGATTTCCATTCCCTTGAACGGCTGCGCGGCCTTTTCGAACCACTGCAGCTCCTTCAACTGATCGGCCTTGGACAAGGTCGAGGGCTGGAATTCGCTGTCGATCCACTTTTGCGCGGTTGCGTCATCCGCAAACGCGGGCGCGGCCATCGTCACCGAAGCCGCGATCAGCGCCGCAGCGCTTGTCATGTTCAGAAAACGGGTTCTGGTCAAACGACCTTTCCTTCTCTCTAAGCGTTGCATGTTGGTTCCTCCGTTGCAGCGACAAACTAACTTCAGGCCCGGGTTGCTTTCCGGATCTGCTCTTTTTCGCGTAGCTCAGACGGTGCGGAAAATCGCCACGGCCGAAACAAGCGAAATCACGGTAGCGAGCCACAGGCTCGACAATTCGGTTCCTTCTTCTCCGATCGGGAGCGTCACAAGCGAGTCGGTGCCGACAAACGCGATCCAGAGCAGATGAATGACGGCGGCCACTATCAGCGAGACGAACAGCCGGTCGCCGCGGGTGGTGGGAATGCGCAGGATGCCGACGCGCTCGGCCTCCGGATAGGCGACCGCCAGCCAGGTCATGGTCGCCAGCGTGCAAGCCAGCAGCGCGAAGAAGATCGCGGTCGGCAGCGTCCAGGCCATCCACGCGATGTTTTCCATCGGTCAGCCCCCCACTTCATGGCGAGCGAAGCGAAGCAATCCAGAAGCCACACAGCAAGAACTGGATTGCTTCGTCGCTTCACTGCTCGCAATGACGAATTTTGGCATCATCGCTCTCACACCCTGCCGAGCGCAAAACCGCGCGCGATGTAATTGCGGACGAACCAGATCACCAATGCGCCCGGAATGATGGTCAACACGCCGGCCGCGGCCAAGAGTCCCCAGTCCATTCCCGCCGCCGACACGGTGCGGGTCATGACAGCCGAAATCGGTTTGGCGTTGACGGAAGTCAGCGTGCGCGCCAGCAGCAGTTCGACCCACGAAAACATGAAGCAGAAGAACGCCGCGACGCCGATGCCGCTCGCGATCAGCGGCACCAGGATCTTGACAAAGAATTTCGGAAACGAATAACCGTCGAGAAACGCGGTCTCGTCGATCTCGCGCGGCACGCTGGACACAAAGCCTTCGAGTATCCACACCGCCAGCGGCACGTTGAACAGGCAGTGCGCCAGCGCCACCGCCCATGGCGTGTCGAACAGGTTGAGCGCCGAATACAGGTTGAAGAACGGCAGCGCGAACACCGCCGGCGGCGCCATCCGGTTCGACAGCAGCCAGAAGAACAGATGCTTGTCGCCGAGGAAGCGGTAGCGCGAGAACGCATAGGCCGCCGGCAGCGCGAACGAGATCGAGATCACGGTGTTGATCAGCACATAGTTCAGCGAATGGATGTAGCCGGAATACCAGCTCTCGTCGGTGAAAATTCTTACGTAATTGGCTAATGTCGGCTGATGCGGCCACAGTGTCATGGTCGAGACGATCTCATAATTGGTCTTGAAGCTCATATTGACCAGCCAATAGATCGGCAGCAGCAGGAAGATCAGGAACGCGATGAGAATGATTCGGCGGCCGGGAATGGAGTGCATCACGCGGCTCCCTTTTCCGGCCGTTCTACACCGACATTGGTCATGACGGTGTAGAAAACCCAGCACACGATGATGATGATGAGGTTGTAGACGATCGACAGCGCGGCCGCCTTGCCGAGGTCGAACTGCCCAAGCGCGATCTTGACCAGTTCGATGGACACGAAGGTGGTCGAGTTGCCGGGACCGCCCCCGGTCACAACGAAGGGTTCGGTGTAGATCATGAACGAGTCCATGAAGCGCAGCAGCACCGCGATCAGCAGCACGCGGTTCATCTTCGGCAGCTGGATGGCGCGGAATACCGCCCAGCGCGACGCGCCGTCGATCTGCGCCGCCTGATAATAGGCATCGGGAATCGACTTCAACCCGGCATAGCACAACAGCGCTACCAGACTGGTCCAGTGCCAGACATCCATCACAATGACGGTGGCCCAGGCGTCGAACTCGTTGGAAACGTAGTTGTAGTCCATCCCGAGGTTGTTGAGGACGTAGCCGAGCAAGCCGATGTCGGGCCGCCCGAAAATCTGCCAGATGGTGCCGACCACGTTCCATGGAATCAGCAGCGGCAGCGCCAGGATTACGAGGCAGGCCGCGACGCGCCAGCCCTCGCGCGGCATCGACAGCGCCACCACGATGCCGAGCGGCACCTCGATCGCCAGGATGATCGCGGAGAAAGCCAGGTTCCGCCACAACGAGGCGAGAAACCGCCCGCCGAGATCGGTGGACGGATCGAGCAGTTCCTTGAACCAGCCGACGCCGTTCCAGAAGAACTGGTTGTTGCCGAAGGTGTCCTGCATCGAATAGTTCACCACCGTCATCAGCGGCAGGATCGCCGAGAAGGCGACGATCAGGAACACCGGCAGCACTAGGAACCAGGCCTTCTGGTTGATGGTCTTGTCCATCAGGCCACTCCCTCGACGAGGCGGCTGTCCACATAGACATGAACGCGCGACGGGTCGAATTTCAGTCCGGCTCTTTGGTCGGGAATCGAAAATCCCGGCGGGACCCTTGCGTTGAATTTCACCTCACCGATCCGCACCCGCGCAAAACGGACGCGGCCGAGATCGTCGATGCGCTCGATATTGGCGGTGAGCAAATCCGGCGCCGGCGGCGCGACCTGCACGCCTCAAACCCTCTCACCATTTACTCCTTTTATTTCATTTTCTTATCCATCATACAACCCCCTCTACCATACTACTATCTACATATACATACACACTAGACTATCTAATTTCAGCCCTACCTGCACATCCTTAATTCAAAATCCCTATAGTACCCTTGCATTGAATTTAACATCACCTATCCGCACCCGCGCTAAACTTACACTACTTAGATCGTCAATCCCTCATTCCCTAGCAGTCCGCGCCCCAATTCCGGGCGCATCCCGACTTCGATGTTGGCGCCGGGTGGCAGATGATCGTAACTGCGGTTCAATGCAATGACGTGCCCACCGACAACCGCCTCGCGGCCCTTCACTTGCGCCGGCACGATGTTCATCCCAGGCGAGCCGATGAAATAGCCGACGAAGGTATGCGCCGGCTTGTCGAACAATTCCGCCGGGGTGCCGCTCTGCACCACGCGGCCGTCATGCATCACCACCACGGTATCGGCGAAGGTCAGCGCCTCGGTCTGGTCGTGGGTGACGTAGATCATGGTGAGATCGAGCTCGCGATGCAGCGCCTTCAGCTTCGACCTCAATTGCCATTTCAGCTCGGGATCGAAGCTGAAGGCGCTGCATCGCGAACTCGATCTCACCATGATCTACGTCACCCACGACCAGACCGAGGCGCTGACCTTTGCCGACACCGTGGTGGTCATGCATGACGGACGCGTGGTGCAGAGCGGCACGCCGGCGGAATTGTTCGACAAGCCCGAACATACCTTCGTCGGCTATTTCATCGGCTCGCCCGGCATGAACATCGTGCCGGCAGAGGTGCAGGGACGGCAAGCGCGTATCAGCGGCCATAAGATCGCACTGAACCGCAGTTACGATCACCTGCCGGCAGGTGCGAACATCGAGGTCGGCGTGCGCCCGGAATTCGTGACTGTCGCGCCGCCGGCGCCGGATCTGTTGACCGCCAATATCGAGACGGATTGACGACCTCGGCCGCGTCCGCTTCGCGCGGGTGCGGATCGGCGATGTCAAATTCAATGCAAGGGTGCCGCCGGGATTTTCGATTCCCGACGCGCAGGCCGGCCTGAAATTCGATCCGTCGCGCGTGCATGTCTATGCCGACAGCCGTCTGGTCGAGGGGGCTGCCTGATGGACAAGACCATCAACCAAAAGGCCTGGTTCCTGGTGCTGCCGGTGTTCCTGATCGTCGCCTTCTCCGCGATCCTGCCGCTGATGACGGTGGTGAACTATTCGATGCAGGACACCTTTGGCAACAACCAGTTCTTCTGGAACGGCGTCGGCTGGTTCAAGGAATTGCTCGATCCGTCGACCGATCTCGGCGGACGCTTCCTCGCGTCGCTGTGGCGCAACCTGGCTTTCTCCGCGATCATCCTGGCGATCGAGGTGCCGCTCGGCATCGTGGTGGCGCTGTCGATGCCGCGCGAGGGCTGGCGCGTCGCGGCCTGCCTCGTGATCCTGGCGCTGCCGCTGCTGATCCCGTGGAACGTGGTCGGCACCATCTGGCAGATTTTCGGGCGGCCCGACATCGGCCTGCTCGGCTACGTCCTCAACAACCTCGGGATCGACTACAACTACGTCTCCAACGAGTTCGACGCCTGGGCCACCGTCATCGTGATGGATGTCTGGCACTGGACCAGCCTTGTGGCGCTGTTGTGCTACGCCGGATTGAAGTCGATTCCCGATGCCTATTATCAGGCAGCCCAAATCGACGGCGCGTCGCGCTGGGCGGTATTCCGTGCGATCCAGCTGCCGAAGATGAACCGCGTGCTGCTGATCGCGGTGCTGCTGCGCTTCATGGATAGCTTCATGATCTACACCGAGCCTTTCGTGGTGACCGGCGGCGGCCCCGGCAATTCGACCACCTTCGTGTCCATCGAACTGGTCAAGATCGCGCTCGGGCAATTCGACCTCGGCAAGGCCGCGGCGCTGTCGATCGTCTACAACCTGATCATCATCATCGTGTGCTGGATCTTCTACACCGTCATGACCAATGTCGGTGTCGAACGGCCGGAAAAGGGAGTCGCGTGATGCATTCGATCCCCGGCCGCCGCATCATTCTCATCGCGTTCCTGATCTTCCTGCTGCTGCCGATCTATTGGCTGGTCAATATGAGCTTCAAGACCAACGCTGAGATCGTCTCGACCATGACGCTGTGGCCGCATCAGCCGACGCTTGCCAACTACGTCAGAATTTTCACCGACGAGAGCTGGTATTCCGGCTACATCCATTCGCTGAACTATGTGCTGATCAACACCGCGATCTCGATCTCGTTCGCGCTGCCGGCGGCTTACGCGTTCTCGCGCTACCGCTTCCTCGGCGACAAGCATCTGTTCTTCTGGCTGCTGTCGAACCGGATGGCGCCGCCGGCGGTGTTCGCGCTGCCGTTCTTCAATCTGTATTCGGCGCTCAATTTGTTCGATACGCCATGGGCGGTGGCGCTGGCGCATTGCCTGTTCAACGTGCCGCTGGCGGTCTGGATCCTCGAAGGGTTTGTGTCCAGCGTGCCGCGCGAGATCGACGAGACCGCGTTTCTCGACGGCTATTCGTTCCCGAAATTCTTTATCAAGATCCTGGTGCCGCTGATCGCCAGCGGCATCGGCGTCGCCGCGTTCTTCTGCTTCATGTTCTCATGGGTCGAGTTGCTGCTGGCGCGCACGCTGACCTCCGTCAACGCAAAACCGATTTCGGCGGTGATGACGCGCACGGTGTCGGCGGCCGGAATGGACTGGGGACTTTGGCCGCGGCCGGCGTGCTGACCATCATTCCCGGCGCGCTGGTGATCTGGTTCGTCCGCAATTACATCGCGCGCGGTTTCGCGCTGGGCCGGGTGTAGACCATGGAAAACATCGCATGGATGGCCTGGACGCTGCCGACCGCGATCTTCTTTGTGCTGCTGGCCTTGACGCTGGCGACCATGACATGGCTCGCGGTGGCTTATCCCGAGGCCGAGCGCGTCGGCATCTTGCGCATTCCGACCACGCGCGGCGACCGGCTGTTCATCTCGCTGATCGTGGCCGCCGTCATTCACCTGCTGTGGATCGCGTTTGTCGGCACCGATTTGCTGCTGACGCTTCCGATCGGGGAAGAAGGAACTGAATTGTCGAGCCTGTGGCTCGCCACCGTGATTTCGCTTGTTTCGGCCGTGGCGATTTTCCGCACCGTCTGAGACATCCGAAAAAGAGCAGATCCGGGGGCAACCCGGGCCTGAAGTTAGTTTGTCGCTGCAACGGAGGAAACCAACATGCGACACTTGGCGAAGAGCAATGGCCGTACGACCAGAACGCGTTTTATGACGATGACAAGCGCCGCGGCGCTGATCGCGGCCTCAGTGACTATTGCCGCGCCGGCATTTGCGGACGACGCAACCGCGCAGAAGTGGATCGACAGCGAATTCCAGCCCTCGACCTTGTCCAAGGCCGATCAGTTGAAGGAACTGCAGTGGTTCGAAAAAGCCGCGCAGCCGTTCAAGGGGATGGAGATCAACGTCGTTTCGGAAACCATCACCACGCACGAATACGAAGCCAAGACGCTGGCGAAGGCGTTCACCGAGATCACCGGCATCAAGATCAAGCACGACGTCATCCAGGAAGGCGACGTGGTTGAGAAGCTGCAGACCCAGATGCAGTCCGGCAAGAACGTGTATGACGGCTGGATCAACGATTGCGACCTGATCGGCACGCATTTCCGCTACGGCCAGACCGTGATCCTGTCCGACTACATGACCGGCGAAGGCAAGGACGTCACCGATCCGATGCTCGACGTCAACGACTTCATCGGCAAATCCTTCACCACCGCGACCGGACGGCAAGCTGTATCAGCTGCCCGACCAGCAGTTCGCCAACCTGTACTGGTTCCGCTACGACTGGTTCTCCAATCCGGACTACAAGTCGAAGTTCAAGGCCAAGTACGGCTACGACCTCGGCGTTCCGGTGAACTGGTCGGCCTATGAGGACATCGCCGAGTTCTTCACCAACGACATCAAGGAGATCAACGGCGTCAAGGTCTATGGCCACATGGACTATGGCAAGAAGGATCCCTCGCTCGGATGGCGGTTCACCGACGCATGGCTGTCGATGGCCGGCAATGGCGACAAGGGCATCCCGAACGGCAAGCCGGTGGATGAATGGGGCATCCGCATGGAAGGCTGCCGTCCGGTCGGCTCATGCGTCGAGCGCGGCGGCGACACCAATGGCCCGGCGGCGGTCTATTCGATCGTCAAATATCTCGACTGGATGAAGAAATATGCCCCGCCGCAGGCGCAAGGCATGACCTTCTCCGAATCCGGACCGGTGCCGGCGCAGGGCGCGATCGCCCAGCAGATCTTCTGGTACACCGCGTTTACCGCCGACATGGTGAAGCCTGGCATCGCCGTGATGAACGCCGACGGCACGCCGAAATGGCGGATGGCGCCGTCTCCGCACGGCGCCTACTGGAAGGACGGCATGAAGCTCGGCTATCAGGACGCCGGCTCCGTGACGCTCCTGAAGTCGACGCCGCCGGACCGCCGCAAGGCCGCCTGGCTGTATCTGCAGTTCATCATCTCCAAGACGGTGTCCCTGAAGAAGAGCCATGTCGGCCTCACCTTCATTCGTGAGTCCGACATCTGGGACAAATCCTTCACCGAGCGCGCGCCGAAACTCGGCGGGCTGATCGAGTTCTACCGCTCGCCGGCGCGCGTGCAGTGGACCCCGACCGGCAACAACGTGCCGGATTATCCGAAGCTGGCGCAACTGTGGTGGCAGAACATCGGCGATGCGTCGTCCGGTGCGAAGACGCCGCAGGCCGCGATGGACGCGCTGGCGGCGGCGCAGGATTTGGTGATGGAGCGGCTGGAGAAATCCGGCGTGCAGGGCGCCTGCGGCCCGAAGCTCAACAAGAAGGAGAAGCCGCGAATACTGGTTCGCCAAGGCCGAGAAGGACGGCACGGTGGCGCCGCAGCGCAAGCTCGCCAACGAGAAGCCGAAGGGCGAAACCATCGACTACGACGCGCTGATCAAGTCGTGGCCGGCCACCCCGCCGAAGCGGGCGTCGAACTGAGCGAGATACGTGTCCCGGGCGCGATGCGGCATTCTCATGCCGCTTCGCAGAACCGGGACCCCGGTGCAAGAGCTGGACCCCGGCTTGCGCCACGTCGCAAGTGCTACGCGCTGCGCTGCATCCGGGGAACGCAACAAAGGCCGGGAGCGATCCCGGCCTTTTCGTCATTGCGAGCGAAGCGAAGCAATCCAGAGCAACGAGCGACGGACTGGATTGCTTCGTCGCAAGTGCTCCTCGCAATGACGACGTGTTACTGCGCCGCCTGCAGCGAATCGCCCAGCACCGGATAATCCGTATATCCCTTGGCGCCGCCGCCGTAGAACGTCGCCTTGTCCGGCGCATTGAGCGGCGCGCCGCGCTTCAGCCGCTCGACCAGATCGGGATTGGCGAGGAACGGCTTTCCGAACGCGATCAGGTCGGCCTCGTTCGCGCCAGCACCTTGTTCGCCAGCTCGAAATCGTAGCCGTTGTTGGCGATGTAGGCGCCGCTGAAGCGCTTGCGCAGGGAGCCGTAGTCGAACGGCGCGATGTCGCGCGGACCGCCGGTCGCGCCCTCGACGACATGAATGTAGACGAGCTTCAATGCGTTGAGATGGTCGACGATATAATCGTACAGCGGTTGCGGATCGAAGTCGGAGATGTCGTTGGCCGGCGTTACCGGCGAGATGCGGATACCGGTCCGCTCAGGTCCAGCTTCCGCCGCGACAACCTTCGACGACTTCGAGCATCAGCTTCGCGCGGTTCTCGATCGGTCCGCCATAAGCATCGGTGCGCTTGTTGGTGCCGTCCTTGGCAAACTGTTCCAGCAGATAGCCGTTGGCGCCATGCACCTCGACGCCGTCGAAACCGGCCGCCATCGCATTGGCCGCGCCTTTCCTGAAGCTCTCGATGATGCCGGGAATTTCCTCAAGCTCAGCGCGCGGGGCTCGGACACGTCGGCAAACGTTCCGCCGACGAACGTCTTGCCCTTGGCGCGGATCGCCGAAGGCGCGACCGGCGCCTGGTTGTTCTGCTGCAGGCTGACATGCGAAATACGTCCGACATGCCAGAGCTGAAGGAAGATGCGGCCGCCGCGCTCATGGACGCGGTCCGTCACCTTGCGCCAGCCTGCGACCTGCTCCTTGGAATAGATGCCGGGCGTATCCTGATAGCCCTGGCCTTGCTGCGAAACCTGGCGTCGCCTCGCTCACCAGCAGGCCGGCGGAGGCGCGCTGTCCGTAATATTCGACCGCCAATGGATTGGGCACCAGGCCGGCCAGCGCCCGGTTGCGGGTCAGCGGCGCCATCACCAGGCGATTGGGAAGCGTCAGGGGCCCAAGCTTATAGGGCTCGAACAGTTTGGTCGCAGTACTCATGTTGTTGGTTCCAGGAAGTTACGGATGAAAAGAGAGGTGTGCATTGCAAACGTCTGCGGCAATGCCGCAAGCCATTCGACTTTCGCAGACTAGCCGCGCACGATGCCGGCCATATGGCCGCCGTCGAGAAACAGCGTGTGCGCATTGACATAGGATGATTTATTCGAAATCAGGAATAGCGCAGCATAACCGACCTCCCAGCCAGTGCCCTGACGGCCGAACGGCACCGTCACCGCACGATCGGAACGGCGGCGGCTGGCGTCGCGGCCCATCGGCGTGTCCATAAAGCCCGGCGCGATCACATTGGCGCGAATGCCCTTGTCCTCGCCGGCCCGCGCAATGGCGCGGCCAAGCGCGATCTGCGCGGCCTTGGATGATTTATAGGCCGGGTTGCGGCCGTTGGCGCGCTGGCTCGCCATCGACGACATCAGCACGATCGCTCCGCCCGGCGACATCAGCTCGAGTGCCTTTTGCGCGAACAGCATGTGGCTGCGCACGTTGACGGCGTAATCCTTGTCCCAGGCTTCCGCGGTCATCTTCGGCAGTGACAGCCCCGACGAAATCCCGACATTGAGCGCCAGCCCGTCGAGGCCGCCGAGTTGCTTCGCGCAATGTTCAAGCGCCGGCGCGATGGCGGCAGCATCGGAGACATCGACAACGTGTGTGAAAGCCTTGCCGCCCTCGGCAGCAATCTGCGCGACGGTATTGTCCGCAGCTTCCTTGTTCGCATCGATGCAGGCGACATGCGCACCCTCGCGCGCGAACAGCACCGACATCGCCCGCCCATTGCCGATCGGCGGGTCCTCGTCAATGATCTTGCGCTGGCCGGCGCCGACCACGACGATGCGACGGCCGGCGAGGCGGCCGTGGGGCTTGGCCTGGCCGAGCGTTTCGGGGTGGAGCGAGGCCGAGGGGTCGAGATGCTTTGGGGCGTGGTCGTTGCGGACATGGCGTTCCTCTCCTTTCGTCATTCCGGGATGCGTCCCTCTTCGGGCGTCAGTCCCGGAATCCAGAGGCCCGGTATTATGTCTGGATTCCGGGTTCGCGCGAAGACGCGCGCCCCGGAATGACGATGATTAACTCACCCCGAAAAATCCCGCTTGCCGATCTCGACGCCGTTATGGCGCAGGATGCCGTGCGCGGTGGCGGCATGGAAATAAAAATTCGGGAATGCGAAATGGCTGATGAATTGCTGGCCCTTCAGGGTCATGGTTCTGTCGGGGCCTGCGGGAAATTTGACGTCTCGCGTCCGCGCCCTCGAATTGCGCAGGCTTGAAACCGTTCACATACGCGATGGTCTTGGCCAGCCGCTGCTGCAACTCGGCGAAGGTTTTCTCAGTGTCGGGCGTCGACGGCACTTCACTGTGCGTGACCCGCGCGCAACCCTTCGTGGCGAAATCCGACGCGAGCTGAATTTGCTTGCTCAGCGGCAGCATGTCCGGAAAAAGCCGCGCCGACAGCAGCACCTCGGGCTGGATGTTTTTCGCCGCGCAGTGTGTCTCGGCCTTGTTGAGAAGTCCGGAGAGGCTGTTGAGAATTTGCAGGAAGGCAGGGACGGTCGCGTCATAGAAGGACATGGATGCTCTTTCGGTGGGTGGAAACGAACCGTCTATGTGGATGGTTGCCGGCCCGCCCGCAACCGGCCGACGATGCCGGCGGGAAAAAATAGACGCTGAAGATAAACAGCAGGCCGAGCCACAACAGCCAGCGGTCGGGATGAAACAGCCCCGGCAGCATCGGCAATCCGGCGTCGGCCGCCGCTTGGATGCGAGCCCATCAGCGCCTGCAGATAATTCTGCGCCAGAATGAACATGGCGGCGCCGATGATGGCGCCATAGATCGTGCCCATGCCGCCGATCACCACCATCAGCAGAATGTCCAGCATGATCGAAAAGCTCAGCGACGTGTCGGGGCCGGTATAGCGCAGCCACAGCGCGTTCAGCGCGCCGGCGGATGCGGCAACCAGCGCGGCGATGCAATTGGCGAGGTCAGGTGAAACACGGTGCGGTAGCCCAGCGCCTCGGCGCGAAACCGGTTCTCGCGGATCGCCTGCAGCACCCGGCCGAACGGCGAATTGACGATGCGCAGCAGCGCGAGGATCATCGCGGCGCAGTCGACGAAGACGATGTAATAGGTCAGCGTGCGGCCGTTGACGGCAAAGCCGAACCTGTCCTTCGGATCAGCTCGGTGCCGGGCCGCAGCAATTGCGGCACCGAGAAGCTGCGTCCATCCTCGCCGCCGGTCAGCCACGACAGTTGCGAGGCCAGCACCAGGAACGCCGACGCCACCGCCAGCGTAATCATCGAAAAGAAGATCGCCTGCACCCGCAGCGAGAACAGGCCGATGCCAAGCGCCAGCAACGCCGCCAGCGGCAGGCCGGTGACGAGACCGACGCGATCGACGACCAGTTCGGGCCGAGCGAAAACAGCGCGATCGCCAGCGCGTAGCTGCCGATGCCGTAGAACATCGTGTGGGCGAACGACACCGAGCCGGTGTAGCCGAGCAGGATATCGTAGGACGCCACCAGGGCCGCGAAGATGCAGATCTTGGCGGCGACGTTGAGCGCCTTGGCGCCGGGAAACAGCGAACGGCGCCAGCGCCAGCGTCGCGACGATGACGACCAACAGGATCCTGAGCGCGCGGCCGCGCGGCGGATCGCCCGACAGGATCATCATCGCTCGCTCACCGCATAGAGCCCGCGCGGGCGCCACATCAGGATCACCACCATCAGGATGATGTTGGAGACCAGCGCCAGCTTGGGCACGAGAAAGCCGCCGTAATTGGCGACCATGGCCACCAGGATGGCGCCGATGAAGCAGCCGCCGACCGACCCGAGCCCGCCGATGATGACGACGATGAACACCAGCACCATCAGGTCGCCGCCCATCGAGGCGTGGACCTGCTCGCGATAGAGCCCCCACATCACGCCGCCGAGCCCGGCCAGCGCCGAGCCCGCCATGAACACGCCGAGGAACAGCCGGCGGATGCGGTAGCCGAGCGCTTCCACCATCTCGCGGTTCTCCACGCCGGCGCGGATCAACAGGCCGATCTTGGTGCGGTTGAGCATCAGTTTAATGCCGGCAAACACGACAAGGCCGACCAGCATCGCCAGCAGGCGATATTTGTCGATCGCGACGTCGCCGAGAATGAACGAGCCGCGCAGCGAGGCCGGCAGCGGCAGCGGAATGTTCTGCGGGCCCCACAGCGCATACAGCCCCTGCTCGGCGATGATCAGGCCGCCCATGGTCATCAGGATCTGCTTGAGGTGCTGGCCGTAGACCGGCAGGATCAGCACCCGTTCGAACACAAGCCCGATCGCGCCGGACACCGCCATCGCCGCAGCACCGCCGGCGCCAGCACGGCCAGGTTGAGCAGAAGCAAATCCGCCTGCACCCAGGCCGCCAGCGGCAGCAGCACCAGCGTCGCGACATAGGCGCCGACCGCGATGAAGGCGCCGTGGCCGAAATTCAGCACGTCCATCAGGCCGAACACCAGCGTCAGCCCCGATGCCATGATGAAGATCATCATGCCCATGGCAAGGCTCGCCACGGTCAGCGTCACCCAGGAACTGGCCGAGCCGACCAGCGGCAGCATCGCGAGCGCGAGCGATCACCGGCAGCAGCACCGGGCAGCGAGATCGCGCTTCGGCTTGGGCAGCGCCGGCCTGCGTCGATGTCGGTCATTGATGGGCCTCCAGACTCAAGCCGAGCAGGCGCTCCTGCAGCGCGACGTCGTGCAGCCAGCGCCGCCATCTCGCCCTGATGGACGATCCTGCCGTTGTCCATCACCAGCACGGCGTCGCCGAGCTGCTGCGCGACATGAAAATTCTGCTCGACCAGCAGGATGGTCGCGCCGCGACGCTTGATTTCCGCCAGGCATTCGATCAGCGCCACGACGATCGCCGGCGCCAGTCCCTTGGTCGGCTCGTCGATCAGCAGCAGCTTGCGCGGCTCGACGATGGCGCGGGCGATCGACAGCATCTGCTTCTGTCCGCCCGACAACGCGCCCGCGCGCGACAGCCAGAACCGCTTCAGCGCCGGGAAGAATCCGAAAATCCAGTCGAGGCGCGCATCGTCGAGCGGCCCGTCGCGCGCCGCCAGCACCAGATTTTCCTTCACCGTCAGATCCGAGAACACCGCCATGGTTTCCGGCACATAGCCGACGCCGGCGCGGGCGATATCCGGGGTGCGCGCTGCTCGATGCGCTGGCCGTCGAGCGATATCTGCCCGCGGAGGCGCGCCACAGGCCCATGATGGTGCGCAGCGTCGTGGTCTTGCCGGCGCCGTTGCGGCCAAGCAGCATGGTGGTCTGGCCCTCCGGCACGCTGAAATCGACGCCCTGCAGAATGTGATAGCGGCCGATATGGGTATGCACGCCGTGCAAGCGTCAGCAGGTCGGTCATGCCGCGCTCCTTCCGGGCGCGATGCCGAGATAGGCCTCCTGCACGATCGGCGAGGCGATCACTTCGGCCGGCTTGCCGTCGGCGACCAGTTGGCCGTTGTGCAGCACGATGATGCGGTCGGCGAGCGAACGCACCACGTCCATCTTGTGCTCGACCAGCAGAATGATCTTGCTGGTGTCCTGCTTGAGTTGCGCGATCAGATCGAGGACGACCGGGACCTCGTCGATGCTCATGCCGGCGGTCGGCTCGTCGAACATGAAGACCTTCGGCTCCAGCGCCATCATCAGCGCGACTTCGAGCTTGCGCTGATCGCCATGGGACAGCGCGGTCGCCGCCACATTGCGCCGGCCGCCGAGCGCGACGCTGTCGAGAATGGCGTCGGCCCGCGCGATCAGGTCCCGGCGCATCATCCAGGGCCGCAGCATGTCGTAATGCACGCCGCTGGCCGCCTGCACGGCGAGGCGGACGTTCTCCTCCACGCTCAGGTTCGGAAACAGGTTGGTGAGCTGGAAGGCGCGGCCGAGGCCGGCGCGGGTGCGCAGCGGCGCGGACAGCTCGGTGATGTCGGCGCCGTCGAGCAGGACGCTGCCGCCGCTCGGGCGCAATTGTCCGGAGATCAGGTTGAAATAGGTGGTCTTGCCGGCGCCGTTGGGGCCGACGATGGCGGTCAGTTCGCCCGGCCGAAATGTGCAGCTGACCCTGTTGACCGCGACGTGGCCGCCGAAGCGAATGGTCAGGTCGCGGGTTTCGAGGGTGAAGGTCATTCGCTATCCGCGGGTCGTCCCGGCGATCGCCGGCGCCCATGCACAACGTTGCCTGTAATCGATCAGCGTAGTCGAACCAGTGTCCGAAACTGCAATCGACGGAGGATTATGGGTCCCGGCATTCGCCGGGACGACGAAGTGCGCGCGTTCACCGCTTGTTGCGGATCGGGATGTCCATGTCCTCGATCTTGATCTCGCGGACCGGCTCGTTGCACCGCCCATGCGAGGTTCGGATCGACCTTGACCTTGAAGTGATACATGCTCTGCAGCGCCTGGTGGTCCTCCTTGCGGAAGATCATCTTGCCCTTGGGCGTGTCGAACTCCATGCCTTCCATCGCGCTGATCAGCTTTTCGGTGTCGGTGGATTTCGCCTTGCTGACCGCGGTGACCACCGCCATCGCGGCGGAAAAACCGCCGGCGGTGAAGAAATCCGGCGGCGCGTTGAAGCGCTTCTGGTGCTCGGCGACCAGCCAGTCGTTCACCGGATTCTTCGGGATGTCGTAATAGTAATAGGTCGCGCCTTCCATGCCGGGCAGCCGCTTATAGGCCGCGAGCGCCGGCAGGATGTTGCCGCCGGTCGACAATTCGATGCCGTAGCGCTTCGGATCCATGTCCTGCAGCTTTGTCGAGCGGATCGCCGCCGCCGGCCCAGATCACCCAGATGATCTTGCGGCCCGGCTTGTCCTTCAGCGCGTCGAACAGGCGCTGGCCGGCCGCGGTGAAATCGGTCGTGGTGGTCGGCACATATTCTTCGGCCGCCAGCGTCGCGCCGGTTTTCGCCAGCGCCTCCTTGAAGGCGGCAACGCCGTCGCGGCCGAAGGCATAGTCCTGTGCCAGCGTCGCGATGGTGACGCCGGGCTTGCCGATCGCCACCGCGTTCGAGATCGCGTCCTGCGACGAATTGCGCCCGGTGCGGAAGATGTATCGGTTCCACTTCTCGCCGGTAATCTGGTCGGCGACCGCGGGCTCGACGATCAGGATCTTCTTGTTTTCCTCGGCCACCGGAAGGTCGGCCAGCGCTGCCGCTGACGATGTTGTGCCGATGGCGATGTCCGCCTTGTCGTCCTGATAGGCTTCCGCCAGCGCGGCCTTGGACAGGTCCGGCTTGCTCTGGTCGTCCTTGGTGATGACAACGATCTTGCGGCCGTCGAGCGTCATGGTGCCCTTGGTGGCGTATTCCAGTCCCATGCGCAGACCGGTTTCGGTCTGCTTCGCATACGCCTCCAGCGGCCCGGTTTTGCCGTAGATCAAGGCGATCTTCAGATCGTCCGCATAGGCGGCGGTGACCTACCCCGCGATGGCGGCGGCAGCAAGGATCGTAGTGTGACGCACGAAAGTCCCTCCGGGTTATTGTTGCAAAATCCTAGAGCACTTTTTCCGCGCGGTGGA
>CAVUUO010000014.1:0-362017 GCA_963744675.1 uncultured Alphaproteobacteria bacterium | reverse complement strand
GCTTTGCGCGCGACACCGCGGCGCCGATCGCGTGGCCGAACAGGGTCGCACCCTCGGTGGCGTTGAGGGCGCCGCGATAGGCCTTGCCGATCGGGGTGCGGGCGGTGGAGACGATAACTGCGTCGGTCATGAACGACCTCCTGTTGCGAGTTGCTGTTGTTTGGGTTGCGATTGTTGCGCGGGCTGCAGAGTGCGCAATTCGTGGCGCGAGAGTTTTCCGACCGAGGTGCGCGGCAGTTCATCGACGAAATCGAGCGCCGCCGGCAATTCATGCTTGCCGAGCTTGCCGGTCAGGAACGCGCGCAGCTCTTCGAGGCTGAACGGCGGCGAACCGGCGCGCAGCTTGACAAAGGCCTTCGCCGCCTCGCCGCGATAATCGTCGACGATGCCGATCACGATCACTTCCTGCACCGCGGGGTGAGTGTAGATCGCCTGCTCGATCATCTGCGGATAGACGTTGAAGCCGCCGGAGATGATCATGTCCTTCTTGCGGTCGACCAGATAGAAATAACCGTCCTCGTCCATAGTGCCGATGTCGCCGGTGAGAAAGCGGTCGCCGACAAACGCTTCCGCGGTTTCCACTGGCCGGTTCCAGTAGCCCCGGGTGACGTTCGGTCCCCGGATGCGGATTTCGCCGACCTCGCCGGGCGCGAGCACCTTGGTCGGATCGTCGAGCGAGACCACATCCAGTTCGATGCCCGGCAGCATCAACCCGATCGAGCCCGGTTTGTCCGGGCCCTCCTTGGGGTGGCCGGTGCCGGGCGAGCAGGTCTCGGTCATGCCCCAGCCGCTCTTCAGCTTCATGCCGGTTTTGCGCTCGAAGATTCTTGCGACCTCGACCGGCAGCGGCGCACCGCCCGATCCGGCAATAACCAGCGACGAAAAATCGCGCTTGTCGAGATCGGGCAGGCCGGCGATCGCGATCCACATCGTGGGGACGCCGGGGAAAACCGTGGCGCGCTTGACCTCGATGTCGCGCATCACGGCCTCGACGTCGAAGCGCTGGTGCAGCGACATCAGGTTGCCATGCTTGAGGCTCGCCAGCATCACCACGGTAAGCGCAAAGATATGAAACAGCGGCAGCACGCAGATCACGCGGTCGATGGCGTTGCGTTCGGCGCGGGTCGGCGCGTTCCAGACCTCATAGATCGACACCGCCGAAGTCAAATTGCCGTGGCTGAGCATCGCGCCCTTGGGCAGGCCGGTGGTGCCGCCGGTATATTGCAGCAGCGCGATATCGTCGGCTGAGATGGACGGCCATTGCGCCGGCGGCTCGGCCCCGGCTGTGAATGTCCTGAAGGTGACGATCCTCGGATCATCCGGAATCGGGACCTGCGGGTTGCCGACCGCGCCCCAGTCGTCGTCCTCGCAGACAATGAGGCGATCGAGCAGGCCCTTGGCGAGGAATTTCAGCGCCATCGGCAACAGCGCCGCGAGATTGCTGGTGACCAGAAGGCGCGCGCCGGAATCGCTTAACTTATGAGACAGCGCGATCTCGCCATCGAGCGCGCTCAAATGCACCACCCGGCTGCCTGCCTTCAGCGCGCCGAAGAAATTCACCGGATGGTCCGGCGAATTGCCGAGGAACAGCGCCACCGAGCTATTCTTGCCGGCGCCCGCGCGCAGGAAGGCAGATGCCGCGGTCTCGACCTTCTCTTCCAGCTCGGCATAGCTGATCGGCCGGTCGCGGAATTCGATCGCGGTGCGCGATCCGAAATCCATGGCCGCGTGCGCCATCAGGTCCGGCAGCGTGCCGCGCGCGATTGGATCGTCCCAATGCACGCCTTCCGGATAGAACTTTTCGCCGGGGTGGGTCATGGCGCCGCCCGCGTGCTGTGCATCGTCGGCGCCACAAGTGCGGTCTGCTCCCTCGCCCCGCTTGCGGGGAGAGGGTTGGGGTGAGGGGGACTCTCCACGCGCATGGACTCGCGGAAAGCCCCCCTCACCCGGATCGCATCTGGCGATGCGGTCCGACCTCTCCCCGCAAGCGGGGAGAGGTGACCGTTCGCTGCGAAGCTATCTGTCACGCCGCGGCCTTCGCCGTCTGCGTCAGCGATGCAAAGGTCTTGCCTTCGGCGGCGAGGCGTTTGAGCAATGGCGCCGGCTCCAGCGACGGATCGTTGGTCTCCTTGGCGTAGTACGAGAGACGATCCGCGATGTGCTTGAGGCCGACCTGGTCGGCATAGAACATCGGGCCGCCGCGATAGATCGGCCAGCCATAGCCATAGAGCCAGATCACGTCGATGTCGCTCGGCCGCGCCGCGACCTTCTCTTCCAGGATGCGCGCGCCCTCGTTGATCATCGGATACATCATGCGCTCGAGGATCTCCTCGTCGCTGACATTGCGGCGCTTGCGCCCGAGCCGCTGCAGCGTCTCGTCGATCAGCTTTTCGACTTCCGGATCGGGCATCGCCGCGCGCGAGCCGGCTTCATACTTGTAATAACCCTTGCCGGTCTTCTGGCCGAAACGGCCGGCTTCGCACAGCGCGTCCGCAATCTCAGACTTGATGCCGCGGTCCTTGCGCGAGCGCCAGCCGATATCGAGGCCGGCGAGATCGCCCATCGCGAACGGGCCCATCGGCATGCCGAATTTGGTCACCACGGCATCGACCTGCTGCGGCAATGCGCCTTCGAACAAAAGCTTCTCTGCCTGCTTGCCGCGCTGCGCCAGCATTCGGTTGCCGACAAAGCCGTCGCAGACGCCGACCACCGCCGGCACTTTTGCAATGCGCCGGGCGACCGCGACCGCGGTGGTCAGCGCATCCGGCGCGGTCTTTTCGGCGCGCACGATCTCGCACAGCTTCATGACGTTGGCCGGCGAGAAGAAGTGCATGCCCAGCACGTCCTGCGGACGATTGGTGACCTTCGCGATTTCGTCGATGTTGAGATAGGAAGTGTTGGAGGCCAGCACCGCGCCGGGCTTGGCGTATTTATCAAGGGCGGTAAAAACTTCCTTCTTGATCGCCATGGTTTCGAACACTGCCTCGATGACGAGGTCGGCGTCCCTGACGTTCTCCAGCCCGACCTTGCCGTCGATCAGGCCCATGCGCTTGGCCGGCGCGTCGGCCGGAATCCCGCCGCGCGCCGCGGTCGCCTCGTAATTCTTCTGCATCACGCCCATGCCGCGCTTGAGCTGTTCGTCGCCGGTCTCGATCAGCGTCACCGGAATGCCGGCATTGGCGAACGACATCGCGATGCCGCCGCCCATGGTGCCGGCGCCGATGATGGCGACGCGCTCGACATTGCGCGGTTTTGTCCCCTCAGGCACGCCGGCGACTTTTGCCGCCTCGCGCTCGGAGAAGAAGGCATAGCGCTGCGCCTTGGACTGGTCGCCGGTGACCAGCTTCATAAACCCTTCGCGTTCCTTTTTCAGGCCCTCGTCGAACGGCAGGTCGATGGCGGCGCCGACGGCGTCCGCGGCGGCAAACGGCGCTTCCAGGCCGCGGGCCTTCTTGGTGAGGGCCGCGACCGCGTTGGTGAAGATCGAGCGGTCGGCTTTGGCAGCCGCAAGCTTGGAATCGTCGTCGCGCAATTTGCGCAACGGCCGCTTCTCGGCCAGCACCTTGCGCGCAAAGGCTTCGCCGCCCGACGCCGGGCCTTCGACGATTTCGTCGATCAGGCCCTGCTTCAGCGCTTCCGTCGCACTGATCGGATCGCCGCCGACGATCATCTTGACCGCAAGTTCCGGACCGACCGCGCGCGGCAGCCGCTGCGTGCCGCCCGCGCCGGGCAGCAGGCCGAGTTTTACTTCGGGCAGGCCCAGCTTTGCATCCTTGACGGCAACGCGGAAATGACAGCCGAGCGCGACCTCGAGGCCGCCGCCGAGTGCGGTGCCGTAAATCGCGGCAACGATCGGCTTCGGACAATTTTCCAGCTCGGAAATCACTTCGGCCAGCCCGGGAGGCTGCGGCGGCTTGCCGAATTCGGTGATGTCGGCGCCGGCGATGAAGGTGCGGCCGGCGCAGGTCAGCACGATGGCCTTCACTTCCGGATCGGCTGCGGCGCTTTTGACGCATTCGAAGATGCCGCGACGAACTGCCGCGCTCAGCGCGTTCACCGGAGGACTGTTGACCGTGACGATGGCAATCACGTCATGACGTTCAAGTTTGACCACTTCACTCACGGTACTCTCCTTGGGATATCACGTTCCCGATTGATTTCGCACAGCGGAATTTAATTCCACATCTTGACAGGGAGGGTTATTTTGAAGCACGTCCCTTGTCAACAAAAGCACAGCAGCAGGGAATGAAGCGTCCAGCCAGGAAAGCGGCGACCGATCGCAGCTTTGTCGTCGCGTTGTCTCGCGGCCTCGATGTGTTGCGCGCATTTCGTCCCAACGACGGGCTTCTTGGCAATCAAGAGATCGCGGCCCGCACCAACTTGCCCAAGCCGACCATCTCGCGGCTGACCTACACTTTGACCAAGCTCGGCTACCTTACACAGGTTCCGCGGTTCGAGAAATATCAACTCGCCCCGGCAGCCATGGCGCTGGGGTATGCCGCCCTTGCAAATCTCGGCGTTCGGCATTTGTCCGAACAGTTTCGCAATGAATTGATGCGACAGACCGGCGGTGCGTGCGCGGTCGGCGCGCGCGACCGGCTCAGCATGATCTATTTCGGGCAAAGCCGGAGTGAGCTGACGGTAGGAGTTCAACTGGACGTCGGATCAAGAGTGCCGATTGCAACGACGGCAATGGGCCGTGCCTATTTTTGGGCCTTGCCCGAGGATGAGCGCGGCAACCTGCAGCGGGAGCTGCGCGAGCATTACGGCCACCGCTGGTCCAAGATACGCGACGGCCTCGAACGATCCGGCGAGATAGTAGCGAAGCACGGCTTTGCAATTTCCGCGGGCGAGTGGCACGACGACATTCATGCAGCCGGTGTCTCGATGACGCTGGGCGATGGAACCGGTCCTTATGCCTTCAACTGCGGCGCGCCCGCATTCCGCTTCACGGAAGATCGGCTCCGCAACGACATTGGACCTCGTCTCGTGGCGATGGTAAGGAACATCGAAGCCGCCCTCGGCGGCGCGGCGCCGCAATCAAAAAAACAAGAAACCAAAAAGATGAAAGCAGGAGGGAAAGTTGCACGTGTGGTCGAGGGGATCGGTTAGCGCCTATCGTGACGGCCGGCGGGGCCGCGCGGTATGATGCAGGCACAACTCGCGCAGGGACAGGCCGGTTCGCTTGCGCCCCTGCTTGCGGTTCGCGACGTCAGCGTCGTGTTCGGCGGCATCATCGCGTTGAACGGCGTATCCTTCGACATGCACAAGGGCAAGATCCTCGGCCTGATCGGACCGAACGGCGCCGGCAAGACCACGCTGTTCAATTGCCTCTCCAGGCTGTATCAGCCGAGCAAGGGCGACATCCTGCTGGAGGGCCAAAGCATCCTGACCCGCCCGGCGCACAAGATCGCCGAAATCGGCATCGGCCGCACCTTCCAGAACGTCGCATTGTTTCCCAACCTCTCGGTGCTCGACAACGTCAGGGTCGGCACCCACGCCCGCACCAGCAGCGACATCATCAGCAACTCCTTGAAACTGCGGTCGGTCCGCCGCACCGAGGCCGAGATCAACCAGCGCGTCCACGAGATCCTCGGCTATCTCGATCTTGAAGACGTGGCGCACACGGTCGTTGCCGGCCTGCCGTTCGGCACCCAGAAACGCGTCGAGCTGGCGCGCGCGCTGGCCGCGCAGCCCAAGATCCTGCTGCTCGACGAACCGGCCGGCGGCCTCAACCATGAGGAAGTCCATGTCCTCGGCGACCTGATCCGGCGGATTCGCGACGACCGCGATGTCACCGTTCTTTTGGTCGAGCATCACATGGGTCTGGTGATGTCGATCGCCGACCACGTGGTCGCGCTCAATTTCGGCCGCAAGCTCGCCGAGGGCACGCCGGCGCAAGTGCAGTCCGACCCCGCTGTCATCAAGGCCTATCTGGGGAGCAAGGACCAATGACGGCGATGCTCAATGTCAAGGATCTGCGGGCCTATTACGGCCAGGTCCAGGCGCTGCACGGCCTCGAATTCGCTCTCAGCGAAGGCAGCGTGACCACGCTGCTCGGCGCCAACGGCGCCGGCAAGACCACCACCTTGCGCGCGATCTGCAACATGGTGCGCTCCACCGGCGCTATCGAGTTCGACGGCGCGCCGCTCGGCAACCGCTCCACCGAAAACATCGTCCGGCTCGGCATCGCGCATGTGCCGCAGGGCCGCGGCACCTTCACCACCATGACGGTGGAGGAAAATCTGCAGCTCGGCGCCATTACGCGAAAGGACAGCAAGGGAGTCGTCGGCGACATCGAGCGGATGTACGACCACTTCCCGGTCCTGAAGCAGCGCCACACCCAGCAGGCCGGCACGCTGTCGGGCGGCGAGCAGCAGATGCTCGCGGTTGCGCGCGCGCTGATGCTGCGGCCGCGGCTGATGCTGCTGGACGAGCCCTCGTTCGGGCTGGCGCCGCTGATCGTGCGCGACCTGTTCAAGATCCTCGGCAAGATCAACCGCGACGACAAGGTCACCATTCTGGTGGTCGAGCAGAACGCGCAACTGGCGCTGGAACTCGCCGACACCGCCTATGTGATCGAAACCGGCCGTATCGTGATGTCGGGAGCCGCCAACGATATCGCCAATAACGAAGACGTGCGTAAATCCTATCTGGGATATTGAGGAGACCGGCCATGGAGCTCTTTACCAATCAGGTCCTGGCCGGCATCGCCACCGGCGCGATCTATGCCTGCATGGCGCTCGCCGTGGTCATGATCTACCAGGCCATCGACCATCTCAATTTCGCGCAAGGCGAAATGGCGATGTTCTCGACCTTCGTTTCCTGGCAATTGATGCAATGGGGCGTGCCTTACTGGTGGGCGTTCCTGATCACGCTGGCATTTTCCTTCGCCGGCGGCATCGTCATCGAGCGGCTGCTGTTCAAGCCGCTGGCCAAGGCTCCGATCCTGACCAATGTCGCGGGTTTCATCGCGCTCTACGGGATCATCAATAGCGTCGCCGGACTGATCTGGGATTTTACCATCAAGCAGTATCCGACGCCGTTCGGATCGTCGCCGTTCCTTGGCAGCCAGCTGATCTCGACCCATCAGGCCGGCATGATCGGCGTCACCGTGCTGCTGCTGATCGCGCTCTACCTGTTCTTCCAGTTCACCCGGATGGGGCTTGCGATGCGGGCGGCCGCGGCGCTGCCTAAATCGGCGCGGCTGGTCGGCATCAACACCTCGTGGATGATCGCGCTGGGCTGGGGCATGGCCGCCGCGATCGGCTCAATCGCCGGCATCCTGATCGCGCCGGTGGTGTTCCTGGAGCCGAACATGATGTTGGGCGTGCTGATCTACGGATTTGCCGCGGCCGTGCTCGGCGGCCTTACCAGTCCGCTCGGCGCCGTGATCGGCGGCTTCCTGGTCGGGGTGTTCGAGAACCTCGCCGGAACTTATATTCCGAACGTCGGCAACGAGCTGAAACTGCCGATCGCGCTGGCGCTGATCATCACCGTCCTGGTCGTCAAACCCGCCGGCCTGTTCGGCCGGCCCATCGTGAAGCGAGTTTGATCATGAGCGCCGTTCAGGAAACCGTCACCGAAGCTCCGGCGATCGACGCAGTTCCAAAGAGGGCCATGACCCTCGGCCTCGGCGCCTCTCTCACCGTGCTGGCGCTGCTGCTGATCTTTCCGCTGTTCGTGAAGAACTTCATCATCTTCCAGATGACGACGGTTTTGATCTACGCCATCGCGGTGCTCGCGCTCAACATCCTGACCGGCGGCAGCGGACAGTTTTCGCTGGGCCAGAGCGCGTTTTACGCGCTCGGCGCCTATACCTCGGCGATCCTGATCGAACACGGCAACATGAACTATGCGCTGACGCTGCCGATCGCCGGAATGATTTGCTTCGGCTTCGGATTTCTGTTCGGGCTGCCGGCGCTGCGCTTAAGCGGCGTTTATCTGGCGCTGGCAACCTTTGCGCTCGCGACCGCGATGCCGCAACTACTCAAGCTCGGCTTCATCGAGCACTGGACCGGCGGCGTACAGGGTCTTGTGGTCACCAAACCCGACGCGCCGTTCGGGCTGCCGATGTCGCAAGACATGTGGCTGTATTATTTCACGCTGGCGATTTCGATCGGCATCTACATTGCATCGGTCAATCTGCTCCGGTCGCGCTCCGGCCGCGCCCTGATGGCGATCCGCGACAACGAGATCGCGGCGTCCGCCATGGGCGTCGACGTCGCGCTGTACAAGACGCTGGCGTTCGGCATCAGCGCGGGCATCACCGGGGTCGCCGGCGGCCTCGGCGCCATCGCGGTGCAATTCGTCGCTCCCGACAGCTACACCATCCTGCTCGCCATCAACCTGTTTTTGGGCATGGTCGTCGGCGGCGTCGGATGGCTGCCGGGATCGATCGTCGGCGCCGCATTCATCGTTTTCGTTCCGAACGTCGCTGAGGGGATTTCGAAAGGCCTTTCCGGCGCGGTGTTCGGCGTGCTGCTGTTCATCGTCATCTTCCTTGTTCCTCACGGCGCAAGGCAGGTGGCATTCGTCGCCCAGAGCCTGATTGGTAAACTCAGGAAAAACTAAAAGGAGAAACCATGCTTTCCAGACAAAAACTACGAATCGCCGCGTTCTCGACGGCGGTCATCGCTTTCGCTGCCTTGAGCGGCAGCGCACTGGCCCAGAAGAAATACGACACCGGCGCCACCGATACCGAGATCAAGATCGGCAACATCATGCCCTACAGCGGTCCGGCTTCCGCCTACGGCGTGATCGGCAAGACCGAAGAAGCCTATTTCAAGATGATCAACGACAATGGCGGCATCAAGGGCCGCAAGATCAACTTCATCAGTTATGACGACGGCTACTCGCCGCCGAAGGCCGTTGAGCAGGTTCGCAAGCTGGTCGAAAGCGACGAAGTGCTGCTGGTCTTCAATCCGCTCGGCACGCCCTCGAACACCGCGATCCAGAAATATCTCAATTCCAAGAAGGTGCCGCAACTGTTCGTCGCCACCGGCGCCACCAAGTGGAACGATCCGAAGGATTTTCCCTGGACCATGGGCTGGCAGCCCTCCTACCAGAGCGAGGCGCGCATCTACGCCAAGTATTTGCTGAAGGAGAAGCCCGGCGCCAAGATCGCGGTGTTCTATCAGAATGACGATTTCGGCAAGGACTACCTGAAGGGCCTCAAGGACGGCCTCGGGCCTAAGGCGTCGATGATCATCGCCGAGGAAAGCTATGAGACCTCGGAGCCTTCGATCGACGGCCATATCGTCAAGCTGAAATCCACCGGCGCCGATGTTTTCATCAACATCACCACGCCGAAATTCGCAGCGCAGGCGATCAAGAAAATTGCCGAGATCGAATGGAAACCGCTGCAAATCGTCTCCAACGTCTCGGCCTCGGTCGGCGGCGTGATGAAGCCGGCCGGATTGGAAGCCAGCCAAGGCGTGCTGTCGGCGGCCTACGCCAAGGACGGCGCCGATCCGCAGTGGTCCAGCGATGCCGATTTCAAGAAATGGATCGCCTTCATCGACAAGTACATGCCGACCGCCGACAAGGCCGACGGCGCGCTGGTGTTCGGCTATGGCGTCGCCCAGACACTGGTGAAGACCCTGGAGATGTGCGGCGACGATCTCACCCGCGCCAACGTCATGAAGCAGGCGGCAAGCCTGAAGGATTTTGCGCCCGACACCCTGCTGCCCGGCGTGAAGATCAACACCAGCCCCACCGATTTCGCTCCCATCAGCCAGTTGCAGATGATGCGGTTCAAGGGCGAGAAGTGGGACCTGTTCGGCGACATCATCAGCGGCGAACTCAGCAACTGAGGATTGCGGCTGGCAGGCCCGGAACCGGGGCCGTCCGACTAAATGACGAGCCCCCGGCGACCATGTCGCCGGGGGCTTTTTCTTGCTGGCCCCAGGCAAAGGGTATTGAATTAGGGCAGGAGCCGGAAAGCGCTTCCCTTCAAAAACCGTGACGCATTCACACGAGATCAGGGAGATTTTCCATGCCCGCACTGCAGTTGCGGCTGGCCGCCTTGTCGGCCGCCGTCGCCTTGCTTGCCGCGTCCTCCAGCGGCGCGCTTGCGCAAAAGAAATACGACACCGGCGCCACCGACACCGAAATCAAGATCGGCAACATCATGCCCTACAGCGGCCCCGCCTCCGCCTATGGCGTGATCGGCTCGACCGAGGCCGCCTACTTCAAGAAGATCAACGCCGAGGGCGGCATCAACGGCCGCAAGATCAACTACATCAGCTATGACGACGCCTACAGCCCGCCGAAGACCGTGGAACAGGCCCGCAAGCTGGTCGAAAGCGACGAGGTTCTTATCATCTTCAATCCGCTGGGCACGCCGCCGAATTCGGCGATCCAGAAATACATGAACACCAAGAAAGTGCCGCAGCTGTTCGTGGCGACCGGCGCCACCAAATGGAACGACCCCAGGGAATTTCCCTGGACCATGGGCTGGCAACCCAACTACCAGAGCGAATCCCGCATCTACGCGAAATACATCCTGAAGGAAAAACCCAACGCGAAAATCGCCGTGCTGTATCAGAACGACGATTACGGCAAGGATTATTTGAAGGGCCTGAAGGACGGCCTCGGCGCCAAGGCGTCGATGATCATCGCCGAAGAGAGCTATGAAACCTCGGAACCGTCGATCGACGGCCACATCGTCAAGCTGAAGTCGTTGAACGCCGACATCTTCTTCAACGTCACCACGCCGAAATTCGCGGCGCAGGCGATCAAGAAGATAGCCGAGATCGAATGGAAGCCGCTGCACTTTCTCAACAACGTGTCGGCCTCGATCGGCAGCGTGATGAAGCCGGCCGGCTTCGAAGCCAGCCAGAATATCATCTCGTCGAATTACCTGAAGGATGCGGCGGATCCGCAGTGGAAGGACGATGCCGGGATGAAGGCATTCGACGAGTTCCTCGCCAAGTATTTTCCCGAAGGCAACAGGATCGATGGCTCGGTGATGTACGGCTACACCGTCGCGCAAGGCCTGGTGCATGTGCTGAAGGCGTGCGGCGACAATCTGACGCGCGAAAACATCATGAAGCAGGCGGCCAGCATCAAGGATCTCGAGCTGGGCAGCCTGCTGCCGGGCGTCAAGGTCAACACCAGCGCCACCGACTTCGCGCCGATCTCCCAGCTTCAGCTGATGAAGTTCAGGGGCGAAAAGTGGGACCTGTTCGGCGACGTCATCAGCGGCGACGTCGGCGGCTGACGCGCCGGCGTTAACTGACTACTAAAGAAGCAGTCCCTCGCGCCTCGCGCGGGGGGCTTTTTGTTGATGGCCGCGGTCAAATGGTATTCAATGCCGCCAGGTCAAAAGGCTTTCCCTCAAAAAAAGCCATGGCACGCAGATGCACGCAACCTCATTACAAGGGAGAACCGGAATGCCCGTCGCCACCAACAAACTCGCGATTTTTTCGGCTGCGTTCGCGGTGCTCGCCGCATCCTGCAGCGGCGCGCTCGCGCAAAAGAAATACGACACCGGCGCCACCGACACCGAGATCAAGATCGGCAACATCATGCCCTATAGCGGGCCCGCCTCGGCTTACGGCGTGATCGGCAAGACCGAAGCCGCCTATTTCAAGAAGATCAACGACGCCGGCGGCATCAACGGCCGCAAGATCAATTTCATCAGCTACGACGACGCCTATTCGCCGCCGAAGACGGTGGAGCAGGCGCGCAAGCTGGTGGAGAGCGACGAAGTGCTGTTCATCTTCAATTCGCTCGGCACACCGCCGAATTCGGCGATCCACAAATACATGAATTCGAAGAAGGTGCCGCAGCTGTTCGTCGCCACCGGCGCCACCAAGTGGAACGATCCCAAGGACTTTCCCTGGACCATGGGATGGCAGCCGAACTACCAGAGCGAAACCCAGATCTACGCCAAGTACATCCTGAAGAACAATCCGAACGCCAAGATCGCGGTGCTGTTCCAGAATGACGATTACGGCAAGGACTACCTGAAGGGCCTGAAGGACGGTCTCGGCGCCAAGGCAGCCTCGATGATCGTCGCCGAAGAGAGTTTCGAGACGTCGGAGCCGAGCATCGACAACCACATCGTGAAATTGAAATCGACCAACGCCGATATCTTCGTCAATATCTCGACGCCGAAATTTGCGGCGCAGGCCATCAAGAAGATGGCCGAGATTCAATGGAAACCGCTGCACTTCCTCAACAACGTCTCGGCCTCGGTCGGCAGCGTGATCAAGCCCGCCGGCTACGAAAATTCCCAGGACATCATTTCGGCGGCGTATTTGAAGGACGCCTCCGACAAGCAATGGGACAACGACCCCGGCATGAAGGAATTCTACGCATTCCTGGCGAAGGATTTTCCGGAAGGCGACAAGCTCGACGGCTCTGTCGTGGTCGGCTACGGCGTCTCGCAGACCTTGGTCAAGGTGCTGCAGATGTGCGGCGACAACCTCACCCGCGAGAACGTCATGAAGCAGGCGGCGAATCTCAAGGATTTTCGCACCGAAGTGCTGCTGCCCGGCATCAAGATCAACACCAGCCCGACCGATTTCGCCCCGATCAGCCAGCTGCAGCTGATGAAGTTCAAGGGCGAGAAGTGGGAGCTGTTCGGCGATATCATCAGCGCCGACGTCGGGGGCTGAACCCTCCGTGCCCCGGACGCAGCGCAGCGCGTAGCTCTTGCGTAGCGGTGCGCTGCAGAGCCGGGGTCGTAAGGAGCACAATTCTCCCGTCATGCCCGGGCTTGGCCCGGGTATCCACGTCTTGCTTTCTTTGCGACAAAGACGTGGATGGCCGGGCCAAGCCCGGCCATGACGGTTCTGTGCTCGGTACGGTCCCGGCTCTGCGGAGCGGCATGAAGAATGCCGCACCGCGTCCGGGACACCAGTATGGCGCTACTACTCGACGAACGTCACCGTCTCGTCAACGCTCGCGCGCGAGGTGCGGTAGCTGTTGATCTTGTGGGCGTGGTCGGCAAAGCCGAACGAGATGCCGCACACCACGCGGCGGTCGTCGCCAAGCTTGAAATGCCGGCGGATCATGCCGGAATGACGCGCCAGCGCCGCCTGCGGGATGGTGCCGAGACCGAGCGCCTGCGCCGCCAGCATGAAATTACCGACATAGGCGCCGCAATCGATGGCGCCGTAAACGCCCAGCGCCTCGTCGGTATGGATGATGGCGGCATGCGGCGCGCCGAAGAAATTGTAGTTCTCCAGCGCCTGTCGCGCATAGGCCGCGCGGTCGCCGCCCGCGATCCCGAGCGTGTTGTAGAGCTGAAAGCCGCTTTCGCGGCGGCGCTCCAGATAGACGCCGAGATATTCGCGCGGAAACTCGAAGTCGCCGTCCGCCGGCGCACCGGATGAGGCCTCGGCATAGATAGCCTTGCGGAATTTCTCTTTAGCCTCGCCGCTGGCGATCACCACCTGCCACGGCTGGCTGTTGCACCACGACGCGGTACGCTGCGCCGCCGTCAATACGCGATCGATGATTTCACGCGGCACCGGCTCGGGCTTGAAGGCGCGGACCGAGTAGCGCTCGCGCAGCAGGGTTTCGAGGACGTCCATGGGGGCGGTCTGTTGCGTCATTGATTCCTCAAACTCCCTATCGTGTCCCGGACGCGCTGCAGCGTTCAAAGGCGATGCGAAGCATCGCCGGCTACGCTGCTGCGCAGAGCCGGGACCCCGGTTAAGCAAGCAAGCTGGGCCCCGGCTCTGCAGCGCACCGCTTCGCAAGAGCTACGCGCTGCGCTGCGTCCGGGGCACGAGAGGGTTTTACCGCCCCTTGGTCGGAATCTTGTTGAACGGCACGTCCTTGTCGACGCGAATATCGCCGGGCAGCCCGAGCACGCGCTCGGCGATGATGTTGCGCAGGATTTCGTCGGTACCCCCCGCGATACGCATCGACGGCGAGCTCAGCAGCATCTGCTGGAACTGGCCGCGCGCCTCGGGTTCGTCGGCGCCGGCGAGCACGCCCGCGGGGCCCTCCAGATCCATCGCATACATCGCGATATCCTGCAGCATCGAGCCCGCCACCAGCTTGCCGATGGAATTTTCCGGGCCCGGGCGCTCGCCTTTCGACAGTGCCGAGATCGCGCGGTAGCTGGTGTATTTCAAGCCGCTCGCCTTCACCGCCCAGCTGGCAAGCTTCGAGCGCGTGGCGCGGTCGTCGATCGCCGGGCCCTCGTCGGTCATCAGGTTGGAGCAGAAATCGAACATCTCCGGGAAGCCGGTGGCGAGCCGCGAGCCGATCGACATCCGTTCGTTCATCAGCGTGGTCAGCGACACGTTCCAGCCGTCGCCGACCGCGCCAAGGCGCTGATGATCCGGAATCTTCACGTCGGTGAAGAACACCTCGTTGAATTCCTGCATGCCGTTGGCCTGCCTGATCGGTTTTATCTCGACGCCCGGGCTTTTCATGTCGAGGAAGAACATGGTCAGCCCCTTGTGTTTTGGGACATTGGGATCGGTGCGGGTGATCAACAGCCCGAAGTCGGAGTAATGCGCGCCGGAGGTCCAGATTTTCTGGCCGTTGACGATCCAGTCCTCGCCCTGGCGCTCGGCGCGGGTGCGCAGCCCGGCGACGTCGGAGCCGCCGGCGGGTTCGGAAAACAGCTGGCACCAGATCTGTTCGCCGGAGGCGAGCTTCGGCAGATAGTGCCGCTTGTGCTGCTCGCTGCCATAGGCCATCACCGTCGGCCCGCACATGCCCTCGCCGATCTGGAACGGCTGCGTCAGCTTGCCGTAGACGCCCTCTTCCTGCTGCCAGATCACGCGCTCGATCGGGGTGGCGCCGCGCCCGCCATATTCCTTCGGCCAGTGCAGGCAGGCCCAGCCGGCCTCGGCCTTCTTCTTCTGCCATGCCTTGCCGACATCGACGATCTCTTCCTTCGCAAGGCGAATCCGGCCGAGCGAGGCCTTCGACAACTCGGCCTCATATTGCTTCGGCGCGTTGGCCTCGACCCATTGGCGCGCCTCGGTGCGGAAGGCGGCTTCCCGCGGGGTGTCGTCGAAGTTCATTTTCTAACCCTCCATGTATCTCGTGCCCCGGACGCAGTGCAGCGCGTAGCCCTTGCGGAGCGGTGCGCTGCAGAGCCGGGGTCCAGCTTGCTTAAACCGGGCTCCCGGCTCTGCGGAGCGGCATGAAGAATGCCGCACCGCGTCCGGGACACGCTATCTTCCCTTGGTCGGTATCTTGTTGAACGGCACGTCCTTGTCCACCCTGATATCGCCGGGCAGTCCGAGCACGCGCTCGGCGATGATGTTGCGCATGATCTCGTCGGTGCCGCCCTCGACGCGGGTGCCGGGGGAACGCAGCAGCATGGCCTGGAATTTTCCGGCCGCTTCCGCATCCTCCAGCACGCCGGCCGCACCCTGCAAATCCAGCGCGTAGGCCGCGACATCCTGGATCATCGATCCCGCGACCAGCTTGCCGATGGAATTTTCCGGCCCCGGCCGCTCGCCCTTCGACAGCGCCGAGATCGCGCGAAAACTGGTGTACTTTAATCCGCTGGCCTTCACCGCCCAGTTGGCAAGTTTTGAGCGCACGCCGCGGTCGTCGATGGCGAGGCCGTCTTCCAGCATCAGGTTGCTGCAAAACTCGAACAGCTCCGGAAAACCGGTCGAAACCCCGGCGCCGATCGACATCCGCTCATTCATCAGCGTGGTCAGCGACACGTTCCAGCCGTCATTGACCTTGCCGAGCCGCTGGCTATCCGGAATCTTCACGTCGGTGAAATACACCTCGTTGAACTCCGATTGGCCGTTGGCCTGCCTGATCGGCTTGATCTCGACCCCAGGACTTTTCATGTCGAGGAAGAACATGGTGAGGCCCTTGTGCTTGGCCACATTCGGGTCGGTGCGGGTGAGCAGGATGCCGTAGTCCGAATAATGCGCGCCCGAAGTCCATATCTTCTGCCCGTTGACGATCCAGTCGCCGTCCTTTTTCTCCGCACGCGTGCGCAAGCCCGCCACATCGGAGCCGCCGGCGGGCTCGGAGAATAACTGGCACCACACCTTCTCGCCGGACGCCAGCGGCGGTAGATATTTGCGTTTCTGCTCTTCGCCGGCGAACGCCATCATGGTCGGCCCGCACATGCCATGGCCGATGATGAACATGCCGCTGAGCTTGCCGAACGCGCCCTCTTCCTGCTGCCAGATCACCCGCTCGATCGGCGTCGCGCCGCGGCCGCCATACTCCTTCGGCCAGTGCAGGCAGGCCCAGCCGGCGTCGGCCTTTTTCTTCTGCCAGGCCTTTGCGACCTCCAGGATATTGGCGCCCTTGAGCTGGCTGCGGCCGAGCGAGACCTTTTTCAGCTCGTCCTCATATTGCTTCGGCGCATTCGCCGATATCCACGCCTTCGCTTCAGCGCGGAACGCGGCTTCCTGCGGGGTGTCGTCGAAATTCATTTAATCCTCACGTCTCTCGTGCCCCGGACGCAGTGCAGCGCGTAGCCCTTGCGAAGCGGTGCGCTGCAGAGCCGGGGGCCAGCTTGCTTACTTAACCGGGGTCCCGGCTCTGCGGAGCGGCATGAAGAATGCCGCACCGCGTCCGGGACACAGGTCACGCTGCGTTCCTCTTCCTCATGCGGTCGATCAGCGCGTCTTCCCAATACGACAGGCTGCCGAGCCCGAGCGCCAGCGCGTTGGCGCGGCGGTAGTACATGTGGCAGTCGAATTCCCAGGTGAACCCCATGCCGCCATGCACCTGGATGTTATTCTTGGCGCAGTGCTGGAACGCCTGGGTCGCGCTGATCCGCGCCGAGGCTGCGGCTTCCGGCAGTTCGGAGGCGTTGGTGGAAAGCGCCCACGCGCCGTAATAGCAGTTCGAGCGCGCCAAAGTCGCCGACACGTACATGTCGGCCAGCATGTGCTTGACCGCCTGGAACGATCCGATCGGCCGGCCGAACGCGATGCGGTCCAGCGCATAGTCGCGGCCCATCTCCAGCGCGCGGTCGGCGCCGCCGACCTGCTCGAACGCCAGCAGCACCGCGGCGCGGTCGAGCACCCGGGTGACGATGCTCCAGCCCTCATTGGCCGGGCCGAGCGGCTCGGCCTTGCAGTTCTTGAAGGTGATCTCGGCCTGGCCGCGCGACGGATCGACATTGGTCAGCGCTCTTGCTTCGACGCCCTCGGCCTTCATGTCGACCATGAACAGCGAGACGTCGGTCTCGCGGCCGCTCGATCCGGTGCGCGCCGCAACGATGGCAAAATCGGCGATGGCGCCGTCCGGCACCGGCTTCTTGACGCCGGTGAGCGTTCCGCCGGACGCGGCGAGCTTGATCGCCTGCGGCGACGGATTGCCCTTGCCCTCGAACAGCGCCAGCGTGCCGATCGCCTCGCCGGATGCGATTTTCGGCAGCCACTTCTGCTTCTGCGCGTCGCTGCCGGCCAGCATCAAGGCTTCGGCGGCGAGATACACCGTCGAGGAGAACGGCACCGGCGCCAGCGCGCGGCCGATCTCCTCGGCGATCACGCAGAGCTCGAGATGGCCCGCACCCGCCCCGCCGTAGCTTTCCGGGATCGCGACGCCGAGAAAGCCCATCTCGGCGAGGCCCTTCCACAATTCCTTGTCGTAGCTGGCGTTGCCGTCGAGCACCCCGCGCACCGCCTTGGGCGGGCATTTTTCGGAAAGGTATTTCCGCGCCTCGTCGCGCAGCTGCTTCTGGTCGTCGGAGAAATCGAAATTCATGATTTATACTCTGCTCGGTAGGATGGGTGGAGCCAGGCGATACCCATCACAAGCCATTGAGGGTGGCGATGGGTTTCGCTGCGCTCTACCCATCCTACGGTCGCTGTGATTACCGCGGCGCCATCCGGATCGCGCCGTCGAGGCGGATGGTTTCGCCGTTGATCATCGGGTTTTCCACGATGTGCACCGCGAGCGCGCCATATTCGGAGGCATCGCCGAGCCGCGCCGGATGCGGCACCTGCGCGCCGAGGCTTTTTCGCGCTTCTTCGTTCAGTCCCATCAAGAGCGGGGTGAGAAACAGGCCGGGCGCGATGGTGTTGACGCGGATCAGGTGCTGCGCGAGATCGCGCGCCACCGGAATTGTCATGCCGACCACGCCGCCCTTGGAGGCCGAATAGGCGACCTGCCCGATCTGGCCTTCATAGGCGGCGACGCTGGCGGTGTTGATGATGACGCCGCGCTCCTCGCCGACCGGCGGCTCCTTCAACAGCGCTTCGGTGAACAGCCGCAGCACGTTGAAGGTGCCGACCAGATTGACCATGACGACCCGGGTGAACTTGTCCAGCGGATAGACGCCCTGTTTGCCGACGATGCGCGCCGAGCCGCCGATGCCGGCGCAATTGACCAGGATGCGCGCGGTGCCGTTGGCGGCCTCGCCTTTCGAAATGGCGGCCTTAACGTCATCCTCGCTGGTGACGTCGCCGACCAAAGCCACGCCCTTCACCTCGGCGGCGATCTTTTCGGCATTCTCCTTGCTCTGGTCGAGCACGGCGATCTTCGCGCCCTTGGCCGCCATCGCGCGCGCGGTGGCGGCGCCGAGGCCGGAGCCACCGCCGGTGATCAGAACCGAGACGTCTTTCAACTGCATGATTGTAGTCTCCACCCTGATATTGCCGCGGCGTGCGGCTTTTTTGCCGGTATAATGACGCCATTCTATCAATGGCAGCTAAGCCGAGGAGGCCACCGCGCTCAAGCGATAATTGTCGATTGACTCGGTCGCTGCCGCTTCTTTAAATCCTTGCAAATATTTCACCTGGAGGAAAACCATCATGGCCGAGGCCTATATCGTCGCCGCCGCACGCACCGCAGGCGGCCGCAAGGGAGGCCGCCTGGCCGGCTGGCATCCGGTCGACCTCGCCGCCTCCGTGCTGGATGCCTTGGTCGAGCGCTCCGGCGCCGACCCCGCGCAGATCGAGGACGTCATCATGGGCTGCGTGATGCAGGCCGGCGAACAGTCCAACAACGTGGCGCGCAACGCGGTGATGGCTTCAAAACTGCCGGAAAGCGTGCCGGGCACCTCGATCGACCGGCAATGCGGTTCGTCGCAGCAAGCGTTGCACTTTGCCGCGCAAGCCGTGATGTCGGGGACCATGGATGTGGTGATCGCGGCCGGCGTCGAAGGCATGACCCGGGTGCCGATGGGCCTTGCCTCGTCGCTGCCGTCCAAAAATGGCTTTGGCCACTACAAGAGCCCAAAGCTCGAAGAGCGCTATCCGAACATCGTGTTCAGCCAGTTCACCGGCGCGGAAATGATGGCGGAAAAATACGGCCTCTCCAAAGACGATCTCGACCGCTACGCCTATGAGAGCCACCAGCGCGCCATTGCCGCGACGCAAGCCGGCAAGTTCAAGGACGAGATCGTTCCGCTGCAGATCACTCGCGCCGATGGATCGACCGACACCCATCACATCGACGAAGGCATCCGCTTCGATTCCACCCTCGAGGGCATCCGCGGCGTCAAGCTCATTCAGGAAGGCGGAAAGCTTACCGCCGCCAGCGCCAGCCAGATCTGCGACGGCGCCTCCGGGGTCATGGTGGTCAATGAAAAGGGTCTGAAGTCGCTTGGCGTCAAGCCGATGGCGCGGATTCATCACATGACCATGATGGGAGGCGATCCGGTGATCATGCTGGAAGCGCCGTTGCCTGCAACCGAGCGCGCGCTGAAGAAAGCCGGGATGAGCGTCGACGACATCGACCTGTTCGAGGTCAACGAGGCGTTTGCTTCGGTGCCGACCGCGTGGCTGAAGACCACCGGCGCCGATCCGGCGCGGCTCAACGTCAACGGCGGCGCCATCGCGCTCGGGCACCCATTAGGCGGTTCCGGCACCAAGCTGATGACCACGCTGGTGCATGCGCTGAAGCAGAACAACAAGCGCTACGGGCTGCAGACCATGTGCGAAGGCGGCGGCATGGCCAATGTGACCATCGTGGAGCGGCTGTAGAACTCTCGCTCAGACCTCATCCTGAGGAGCGCGCACCTTTGCGCGCGTCTCGAAGGATGGCCGCCTGCTTCATGGTTCGAGACGCGTCGCTGCGCGACGCTCCTCACCATGAGGATAAGAAGGACTCCCCATGAGCCACCCCTCGGTGCACGCGCGCACCCAGCCGGACAAGATCGCCTATCAAATGGCCGGCTCCGGCAAGGCGATCACCTATCGCGAGCTCGACGAACTTTCCAATCAGGGCGCGCAGCTGTTCCGCGCGCTCGGCCTGAAGGCCGGCGACCACATCGCGTTTTTGATCGAGAACCGGCTGGCGTTCATGGAAATCTGCTGGGCCGCGCAGCGCGCGGGACTGTATTACACCGCGATCAGCCGCTACCTGACCCAGGACGAGATCGCCTATATCGTGAAAGACTGCGGCGCCAAAATCGTCATCACCTCGCCGAAATGCGCCGATGCGATCAAGGGCCTCGCCAGCGACGCGCCTGATGCGCCGTTGTTCTTCATGATCGACGAGCCGCTGCCCGGCTTCCGCTGCTGGGACAAGGAAGCCATGGCGCAGCCGGTCACGCCGATCGCGGATGAAATCGCCGGCTACGACATGCTGTATTCGTCGGGCACCACCGGCCGGCCCAAGGGCATCAAGCGCGAGAACGAGAGAAATCCGATCGACCTGCCCAATCCGTTCTTAAAGCTGCTGTGCGCCAATATGTGCGGCATGTCATCCGACAGCATCTATCTGTCGCCGGCGCCGCTGTATCACGCCGCTCCCTTGCGCTTCAACATGATGGCGATCACGCTCGGCGGCACTTCCATCATCATGGAATCCTTTGACGCCGAGCAATTTCTGAAACTGGTGGAGAAGCACAAGGTCACGCAGTCGCAGCTGGTGCCGACCATGTTCGTGCGCATGCTGAAATTGCCGGAGGAGGTGCGGAAGAAATACGATGTGTCGTCACTGGTCGGGGCGATCCACGCCGCGGCGCCCTGCCCGGTCGACGTCAAGGCCGGGATGATCGAGTGGTGGGGTCCAAAGCTGATCGAATATTACGCCGGCTCCGAAGGCAACGGCGTCACGGTGTCGACTTCGCAGCAATGGCTCGAGCATCGCGGCACCGTCGGCCGCGCAGTGGTCGGCAAGGTCAAGATTGTGGACGAGAACGACGAGGAGTTGCCGGCCGGGCAGATCGGCACCGTGTATTTCGCCGACGCGCCGGTGTTTTCCTATCACAACGATCCGGAGAAGACCGCGCGCGCGTTCAATGCCAAAGGCTGGTCGACGCTGGGCGACGTCGGCTATCTCGACGGCGAGGGATTTCTGTATCTGACCGACCGCAAATCCTACATGATCATCTCCGGCGGCGTGAACATCTACCCGCAGGAAACCGAGGACGTGCTGATCACGCATCCCGACATCGCCGATGTCGCGGTGTTCGGCGTGCCCAACGAGGAGATGGGCGAAGAGGTCAAGGCGGTGGTGCAGCCGCACGACATGGCGCGGGCCGGCAACGAATTCGAGGCCGAACTGATGCTGTTCTGCCGCAAGCATCTCTCCCCGATCAAATGCCCGAAGAGCATCGACTTCGAAGCCGAACTGCCGCGCACGCCGACCGGCAAGCTGGTGAAGCGGCATCTGCGCGACCGCTATTGGCCGAAATGAATTGTAGGGTGGGCAAAGGCGCATCTTCGCGCCGTGCCCACCATCGACAACGAAACATCTTTGCGAGATGGTGGGCACACCTCCGGACGCTTCGCGTCCGCCGGCTTTGCCCACCCTACGGACTCGCATGAACGCGTCATCGCCCCTCCCCGACATCCCGCTGCCGCCCGGCATCCGCTCGCGCTTCGTCGATGGCATCAACGGCCTGACCATGCACGTGCTGGAAGCCGGCTTCGAAAGCAAAGGGCGGCCCTGCATCCTGCTGCTGCACGGCTTCCCCGAACTCGCCTACTCCTGGCGCAAGGTAATGCCGACCTTGGCCGCCGCCGGCTATCATGTGATCGCGCCGGACCAGCGCGGCTACGGCCGCACCACCGGCTGGGACGCGGATTACGACGGCGATCTCGGCTCGTTCCGGCCGCTCAACCTGGTGCGCGACGCACTCGGGTTGGTGTCGGCATTCGGATATGGTTCGGTCGACGCCGTGGTCGGCCACGACTTCGGCTCCATGGTCGCGGCATGGTGCGCGCTGGTGCGGCCCGATGTGTTTCGTGCGGTCGCGCTGATGAGCGCGCCGTTCCCGGGACCGCCACCGCTGCCGTTCAATACTGCGGATGGTCCGTCAAAGCCGAAACGCGACGATCCCGTGCATCGCGAGCTTGCGGCGTTGCCGCGTCCGCGCAAGCATTACCAATGGTATTATTCGACGCGCGAGGCCAACGCCGATCTGCACCGCGCGCGGCAAGGCGTGCATGATTTCCTGCGCGCCTACTACCATCACAAGAGCGCGGACTGGAAAGATAACGCGCCGTATCCGCTGAACGGCTGGACCGCGAGCGAACTGGCCAAGCTGCCGGCCTATTACGTGATGGATCTCGCCAAGGACATGGCGGAGACGGTAGCGGAGGCAATGCCCTCGCCTGCGCAGATCGCGGCCAATGCCTGGCTGCCCGAGCGCGAGCTCGCCTTCTACAGCGCCGAATACACCCGCACCGGATTCCAGGGCGGACTGCAATGGTACCGCTGCGGCACCTCCGGCGCGTTCATCCCGGAGCTTCAAACGTTTTCCGGCCGGACCATCGACGTGCCGTCCTGCTTCATTTCCGGCAAGCAGGACTGGGGCACCTATCAGCGGCCGGGCGTGTTCGAGGCGATGCAGACCAAGGCCTGCACGCGCATGCTTGGATGCCATCTGATCGACGGCGCGGGGCATTGGGTGCAGCAGGAGCAACCGGAAGAGGTGGCAAAATTGCTGCTGCAGTTCTTGCAGCAGGCCGCGAGATAAATTTCTCGTCATGGCCGGGCTTGTCCCGGCCATCCACGTCTTTGTTGCCGGGGTGCTGTCAAGACGTGGATGCCCGGGACAAGCCCGGGCATGACGAACTTTTTTCCTCATCCTGAGGAGCGGCGTCTTCGCCGCGTCTCGAAGGATGGCCACACACTCATGGTTCGAGACGCGCGCAAGAGCGCGCTCCTCTCCATGAGGACCTCAACTCCCCTTCAAATCCGCAATCTCCGGAAAGAACATCTCCTGCCACGATGCCGGTTCGTGCTTGATGCTGCCGACCCTGCGCATGAATTTTGCGAATTTCATGGTCGCGGCGGGCGTCATGGTCCAGGTGACATCCGGACCGGTCATGACTTTTGTAACCATCTCGACGGCAAGCTTCGAGTTGGTATCGTCGATCCAGGTCTGCGCGGTCTGTTTCGGGTTCGCCGAAACGGCAGCGGTAGCCTCCTTCATCGCGTCCAGAAACGCCGCATAGAGTTCGGGGTTGTCCTTGCGAAACCGCGCCGAGGTCCAGGCCACGGTGAAGGTGTGCGGCCCCAGCACCTCGAACGACGACAGCACGGTGTGGATGTTGTTCTGCTGCAATTGCTGGAACTGGAACGGCGGCACGCTGAACACCGTGGTGATGTTGCCCGAGCCGGTGAGCAGCGCGATGGTCGCGTCCGGCGGCGACATCGACACCGTCAACGCATCCAGTTTGGCGTAGTTTTCCTCGCCGAAGGCGGCGGCCACCGCCATCTGCAGCACCACGGCCTGAACCGACACCTTGATGGACGGAACGGCTATGCGGTCGCGGTCGGAAAAATCCTTGATCGATTTGATGGCCGGATTGCTGGTGTTGAGTAAAAACGGCTGCGAACTCAGCGCGCAAATTCCCCTCACCTCGAACGAGGTACCTTGCGTCTTGTCCCACAGCGTGATCAGGCCGGGCACGCCGCCGGCCACGATATCGGTGGACCCGGACAGCAGCGCCTCGTTCATCGCCGCCGGACCGTTGAAGCGCTGCCACGAAACCTTGAAATCCTTCAAGCCCCGTTGCCCGGCGTATTTTTCGATCAGCCTGTCCCGCTTCATGACATTGAACTGCAGGTAGCCCATCGAGAACTGCTCGGCCAGCCTGATCTCGGCGGCTTGGGCCGATGTCGCGCCGATACCGACCACCAATGCGATGATCGCGCCTGCAGCACCTGACTTCATCACCGTCCCCGTGGTTCTATTGTTGTTTTATCAACCGAGAGATTACACGGCGAACCGCGCGTTGGCCAATAGCCTGCCTTGACGGCGTGCCGGCCATTGTACAGCCGTTGCTCTTGCGGGCCGCGGCAGAACTGAGCATCATTCGCGGAAAGCAAAGCCCGAGCGGGAGAGCGCCTTGGCGGAATCGGAATGGAGTTTCAAGACCGCCGTCGAATGTTCGGCGGCGCTTAGGGCCAGGCAAGTCTCCGCGGTGGAACTGGCGCAGGACGCAATCGCGCGGATCGAGCGCCATGATGCAAAGATAAACGCGGTGTGCGTTCGCGATTTCGAACGCGGCCTTGACGCCGCGCGCGCAGCCGACGCGGCGCTGGCGCGCGGCGAAACAAGTCCGCTGCTCGGCCTGCCGATGACGGTGAAGGAATCCTATAACATCGCGGGGCTGCCGACCACCTGGGGCTTTCCACCGCAGAAGGATTTCAAACCGAGCGAAGATGCGCTGGCGATTTCGCGGGTGAAGCGCGCGGGCGCAGTGATCCTCGGCAAGACCAACGTGCCGGCGGGGCTCGGCGACTGGCAGAGCTACAACGATATCTACGGCACCACCAGCAATCCTTACGACCTCGGCCGCACGCCGGGCGGCTCCTCCGGCGGATCGGCGGCGGCGTTGGCGGCGGGTTACGGATCGCTGTCGCTGGGCTCCGACATCGGCGGCTCGCTGCGCGTGCCGGCATTTCATTGCGGCGTCTATGCGCACAAGCCGACCTTCAATCTGGTGCCGTTGCGCGGCCATACGCCGCCGCCGTTTCCGCCGATACCGCTCGACCGCGACATGGCGGTGATCGGGCCGATGGCGCGCTCGGCCGCCGATCTCGCGCTGCTGCTCGACGTCATCGCCGGACCCGATCCGCTGGACTCCGGCACGGCGTACCGCCTTGCGCTGCCGCCGCCACGCCACGGTGACCTCAAGGATTTTCGGGTGCTGCTGGTTGACGGCGATCCCTTATTGCCGACGAACAAGGATGTGCGCGGCGCGATCGAAAAACTGGCCGGCAATCTCGGCAAGGCCGGCGTAAGCGTCAGGCGCGCGAGCCCGCTGCTGCCCGACTTCGCGGTCTCGTCGCGGCTTTATATGCGGATGCTGATGTCCTTCCTCGCCGCGTTCTTCCCGGCGGGCGAAATCGCCCGCGTGCAGGCCGCCGCGGCACAGCTTCCGTCCGACGATGTCAGCCTCGCCGCCGAACGCCTGCGCGGCATGATCCTCAGCCATCGCGACTGGGTGTCGGACGATGGCGCCCGCGCCGGGTTGCGCGCGCAATGGCGCGAACTGTTCAGGAGCTTCGACGCGGTGATCTGTCCGATCATGCCGACGCCGGCCTATCCGCACGATCATTCGCCGGAGCAGGAGATGCGGCGCATCGACATCGACGGCAAGGACTACCCCTATCCCGATCAGCTGGCGTGGCCCGGCGTCGCGACGCTGCCGGGCCTGCCGGCAACCGCGATTCCCATTGGACTTTCGCCGCAGGGCCTGCCGGTCGGCGTGCAGATCGTCGGACCCTGGCTGGAGGACCGCACGCCCTTGAAACTCGCCGAACTGGTCGAGCGCGAATTCGGCGGATTCGTACCGCCGCCGGCGTTCGATGATTAGCTTTCGTCATTCCGGGATGCGCCGAAGGCGCAGGCCCGGAATCCATACTCCCGATGGTGGTTATGGATTCCGGGCTCGCGCTTCGCGCGCCCCGGAATGACGAAGGTTTGTTTGGTAGAGAATGACAGGAGAAGACCCATGAGCGATTTAGACGAACTGATGTCCCTGAACCGCGACTACGTCGCTTCCGTGCAGAATTGCGATGTAAAACGTTTCGACGAAATCCTGGCGCCGGATTTTTACTGCAGCAATCCGGACAAATCATTGGTCGACCGCGCCGGTTTTCTCGAACAGACCGCCGTGCCTGTCACCATCAGGAATCTCGAAGCGCACGAGGTCAAGATTCGCATCTTGGGCGAGTTCGCCATCATCCATGCCGCCACCAGCTATACGACGGCGGACGGCAAGCCGGCCGCGGGGCGCTACACCGACTGCTGGGCCAAGCAGAACGGGCGCTGGCGGGCGGTGTCGGCGCATGTGTCAAGGTGACACACCGTCATTGCCGGGCTTGACCCGGCAATCCATCCTCTTCGAAGTCTCTTCCGAAGATGATGGATGCGCGGGTCAAGCCCGCGCATGACGACTAAGCATCGAACATGATGACGCTGCGCACGGTCTTGCCGGCCTTCATCGCGGCAAAACCCTCGTTGATCTCCGACAGCTTCAGTTTCGCGGAGATCCAGTCCTCGAGATGCAATTTTCCGCGCATGTAGAATTCGATCAGCCGCGGCATGTCGACGCGAAAGTGGTTGGAGCCCATCGAGGAGCCCTGAATCTTGCGCTCGCGCAAAAAGTCGAAACCGTGCAATTCGATCTTCTGCCCGAACGGGATCATGCCGACGATGGTCGCGGTGCCGCCCGGCGCCAGCATTGCAAAGGCCTGCTCGGCGGTCTCCTTGCGGCCCAGCACTTCGAACGAATGATGCACGCCGCCATTGGTCAGATCCTTCACCTGTTGCACCACGTCGCCGTTACGGGGATCGACGATGTCGGTGGCGCCGAGCTTTGTCGCCAGCTGCAGCTTGGCTGGATTGGTGTCGACCGCGATGATGCGGCCGGCGCCCGCGATTTCCGCGCCATTGATCGCGGCCATGCCGACGCCGCCGCAGCCGATCACCACGACGGTTTCGCCCGCGGTGACTTTTGCGGTATTCACCACCGCGCCATAGCCGGTGATGACCCCGCAGCCGATCAGCGCCGCCAGCTCCAGAGGCATGTCCTTGCGGATTTTGACGATGGCGTTCTCATGCACCAGCATCTGCTCGGCGAACGACGACAGGTTGAGAAACTGATTCAGTTTCTCCGAGCGCGCCCATGACAGCCGGTTGGATGCGCCCGGCAGCATTTTTACCGTGGTGTCGGTGCACAGCACCGTTCGCCCCGTGGCGCAATTGTCGCAGGTGCCGCAAAACACCGACAGGCAGGTCACCACATGATCGCCGGGCTTGACGTAGGTGACATCGGAGCCGACCTGCTCGACCACGCCGGCGGATTCGTGCCCGAGCACCGCCGGCAGCGGGTGCGGATACAAGCCTTCCATGAAATGCAGGTCGGAGTGGCAGAGCCCGGCGACGGATGTGCGGATCAGCACTTCGCGCGGCCCGGGTTTCGGCAGGCTGACATCCTCGATCACCAGCGGCTTGTTGACTTCATGCAGGACGGCGGCCTTCATGGCGGTTTCCTCGTTTTGTTTTTTTACTTCGTCATTCCGGGCTCGCGCCCTTCGGTCGCGCCCCGGAATGACGACCCTACGCGGCCAGAAGCAATTCGCCAACCTCGGCCATGCCGACCGCGCGGTCGCCGAGCAGATGGCTGACAATAGCCCGCTGCGCTGCATTTTCCGTGAGCCGGAACGGATCGCCCGCAGCCACGCGGTGATCGACCACCAGCCGCGACAGCAGCAGCCGGCGGGCGTCGCCGCGCATCTGGTGGATGCGTCCGCCTTCCCACGCCAGCGCGACGGCGCTGGCGACATGATACAAAAGGCTGGTGGCGCGCCGCGACTCGGCTTCGTTGTCTGCACCGGCGGCCACCTCGCGGGCAAAACCGACGGCCCGGTCGGTGAGACCGCGCAGGCGATCGCGCCAAGCCCGCGGCACATCCGTTGAGTCGTCGAGACGGGCATGCAGATCGGCGGCAAGCGCCGCGTCGGCGCCGTGACGGCCGATGGCGCGCTTCAAGGCATCGAGTGCGACAATGTTGCCGGTGCCCTCCCAGATCGAGCCGAGATGCGCATCGCGGAGCAGCCGCGGGTTGACGAATTCCTCGATATAGCCGATGCCGCCGCGCAGCTCCATGGCGTCGCCGCACACCTTGCGCGCGTCGCGGGTGGCGCGGAATTTCAGGGTCGGCGTCAATATCCGCAGCAGCGCCGCCGCCTCCTGGCTGCCGGCCTCGGCGCGGTCGAGCGCATCCGCGGTGAGAAAACTCATCGACAGCGCCTGCTCGGTGGCGAGCATGATCTTCATCAATTGCCGCCGCGCCAGCGGCATGTCGACGATACGCTGTCCGAACACCACGCGGTTTCGCGCCACCGCCATCGCGTCATGATGTGCGCGGCGCATCAGTGCGGTGGATTTGACGCCATTCGACAGCCGCGACGAATTCACCATCTCCGCCATCTGCACAAAGCCGCGATCGAGCCGTCCGACCGCATAGGCGATCGCACCTTCGAGCTTGATCTCGCCCGAGGCCATCGAGCGGGTGCCGAGCTTGTCCTTCAGCCGGACGATCCGGTAGTGATTGGGCGAGCCGTCGTCGAGAAAACGCGGCATCAGGAAAAGGCCGACGCCGCTGGTGCCGCCCTCGGCGCCTTGCGGCCGCGCCAGCAGCATCACGACCTTGGCATCCGCGTTGGAGCAAAACCATTTCTCGCCGGTCAGACGCCAGTGGTCGCCTTCCTGCACCGCGGTGGCCGTCAGCTTGCCGACGTCGGAACCGCCTTCTTTCTCGGTCATGAACTGGCCGCCTTGCGTCAGCTTGCCGATGTCGGTCTGGGTCAGGCCGTCGAGATATTTTGCTTTCAGTGCGGCATCGCCGAAATTCGACAGCAGTTTTGCGCAGCCATCGGTGACGTTGATCGGGCAGCCCAGCCCGAACTCGGCCTGGTTGAACAAAAACGTAAAGGCGTGCTTGGCCACCACGGGATAGGTCTGCGGCCAGCCCAGAATTCCCTTGCGAAGCGACATCGCGTGAATGCCGAATTCGCCGAACGCGGCGCGCTCCAGCTCGCGATAGGCCGGATGATATTCGATCCATTGCGCGTCGCGGCCGAAGCGGTCGCGCTGGTGCAGTACCGGCCCATGCCGGTCGGCCAGCCGCGCGCATTCGTCGAGATAACCGCCGGCGAGAGCGCCGAGCCGGTCGAGATGCGGCTCGATATGGCGAAACAGCTGGTCGGACAGATGAATGCGCAGCAGATCGGTGAGCGCCGGATCGGCGCGATAGAAATTCATGCCGGAGGTATCCGGCGCGAGCAGCCCGGGCCGGTCGGCTGGCGTTGCCGCATGGTCATGCTTGCTCGGTTGGTGCATGTGCAAACTCTTGTTCGTCCGCCGGGTTCACGCGCATTTTTCGACACGCGGCATTGAATGCTGTAGATCATGCTACAGATAAAGCGGGCGATAAAGCCGTCAAAGAGACGTTCGGAGGATGATCATGGCCGGCGGTTATCGCATCATCGGCGCGGAGATGTCGCCCTATTCGGTCAAGGTCCGCTCCTACTTCCGGTACAAAGCCATTCCGCACCAATGGATCTTGCGCAATGCCGCCAGCCAGGCGGAATTCGAAAAACACGCCAAAATGCCGATCATTCCGCTGCTGGTGACGCCGGAGGGCGCCGGCATTCAGGATTCCACGCCGATCATCGACGCCATGGAAAATCTCTATCCAGAGCCATCGATCCATCCTGACGACGCCGTTACGCGTTTCATCTCGGCGCTGATCGAGGAGTTCGGCGACGAGTGGGGCAACAAATGGATGTTTCACTATCGCTGGGCGCGCGATGTCGATCAGATCAGCTCCGCCGGCCGCATCGCCCGCATGCGGGGACCTGCGGCCGACGAAGAGAAGCATGCAGCCTTCACCGCGCAGGTGCGGGCCCGCATGGTGGACCGGGTGTGGTTTGTCGGCTCCAACGCCGCCAATGCGCCGCGGATCGAGACTGGCTTCCTGGATATGCTGGGCCTGCTCGACAGGCATCTAAGCGCGCGGCCCTATCTGTTCGGCGGCCGGCCTGCGTTCGGCGATTTCGGCCTGTGGGGACAGATCTATGAAATGTGGACCGATCCGACCGCGGGCGCACTGATCGGCGGCGGCGCGCCGCATGTGCTCGATTGGATCCACCGCATGCTGTGGCCTCGCGCAGAGAGCGCATTCGAGACCTGGCCGGCACTCGAGCCGACGCTGATGCCGATCCTGACCGAGCAGGTCGGGCGGCTGTTCATGCCGTGGACATCGGCCAATGCAAAGGCCATCGCCGACGGAAAAGAGGAATTCAGCGTCACCCTCGGCGATCATGTCTGGACCCAAAAACCGCAAAAATATCACGCGCGGTCGCTTGGCATGTTGCGCGCCAAATATGCCGCGGTGCCCGACAAATCGGCGCTCGATCCCGTTCTGGAGGCTGCGGGCTGCCTTGCCGGATTGCGCGGCTGAAACTCGTTTCATCGACAAAGGAAACCGATCATGGAGATTCCCACCTACAGGACCGCGCTGATCGTCGGCGCCGGCGAGGGCATCAGCGCCTCGCTGGCGCGGCTGTTGGCCAAGCAAGGACTTCGCGTCGCATTGGCCGCGCGCCACAGCGAAAAGCTCGGCGCGCTATGCAGTGAAACCGGTGCGCGCGCGTTTGCCTGCAACGCCGCCGATCCCGACGAGGTCGAGCGGCTGTTCGGCGCGGTCGAGCGCGAGTTCGAAGCTCCGGATGTGGTGGTCTACAACGCCAGCGCGCGGGCGCGCGGCGCGTTCGTCGATCTCGTGCCGGCGGATGTCGCGCAGGCCATCGCCATCAGCGCGTTCGGCGGCTTTCTGGTGGCGCAGCAGGCGGTGCGGCGCATGCTGCCGAAAAAGCACGGCGCCATCCTGTTCACCGGGGCGTCGGCCAGCGTCAAGGGCTATCCGCAATCCGCACCGTTCGCGATGGGCAAGTTCGCGCTGCGCGGGCTGGCGCAAAGCATGGCGCGCGAACTGTCGCCGCAAGGCATTCACGTCGCGCATTTCGTGATCGACGGCGGCATCCGCAGCGCGGCGCGCACCGAAGCCCCGGACCGGCCGGACTCGATGCTCGACCCCGACGCGATTGCATTGAATTACTGGAACGTGCTGCAGCAGCCGCGCAGCGCCTGGACTTGGGAACTGGAATTGCGGCCGTGGGTGGAGAAGTTTTAGCGCCTTCGTCATACGCGGGCTTGACCCGCGTATCCATCACTCTTCGAAACAACTCTTGCGAAGCGGATGGATTGCCGGGTCAAGCCCGGCAATGACGGCGAGCAAAAAGAAGAAGTGAGAGAACAGACATGACCGAAACAACCATCGACACCGGCACCGATGAACTGCTCTGCGCGATCCGTGATCGCGTCGCGGTGATCACGCTGAACCGCCCCGAAGTTCGCAACGCGCTGTCGGATACCCTCACGCCGGCGTTGCGCAGCATGATCAGGACCTGCGGCGAGAACCCGCAAGTCGGCACGCTGCTGATCACCGGCGCAGGATCCGCGTTCTGCGCCGGCGGCAACGTCAAGGGCATGGGCGCACATCGCGATCCGAAGCGGCTGGCAATGTCCTATGACGAGAAGGTCGCGGACCTGCAGGAACGCCAGCGCCTGCTCACCGGCGCGCTGGTGTCGGTGCGCAAGCCGACCATCGCCGCGCTCCCCGGCCCCGCCGTCGGCGCCGGCCTTGCCATTGCGATGGCCTGCGATATCCGCATCGCCGCGGAATTGGCGTTTGTCTCCACCGGCTATCTCCGCGTTGGACTGAGCGGCGACTACGGCATTGCCTGGCTGCTGACGCGGCTGGTCGGCACCTCGCGCGCGCGCGAGCTGATGTTCACCGCGGACAAGATCGATGCGCGGCGATGCGAGGCGATCGGCCTGGTCAACCGCGTGGTGCCGGATGCGAAATTTCAGGAAGAAGCCTTCGCGCTGGCAAGATCGATGGCGGAAGGGCCGACCATTGCGCTCCGCTACATGAAGGACAATCTCGACGAAGCGCTGCTGTTCGATTTCTCCACCGCGCGCGACCACGAAGCCGAACGCCTGATCCGCACCACCATGACCGCGGATCACAAGGAGGCGGTGCAGGCGTTCATCGACAAGCGCAAGGCGGTGTTCAAGGGAAACTAGCGAGCGTCTCAACCGCCGGTTTGTTGCGCGGATTTCTCTTGAAGTATAGTTCAATAAACTATAGTTTATTGAACTATAGAGATCGTTGTGCGCATCTTCAAAACGAGGGTACTTGCGAAGATCACCCGACAAAACGGCATTAGCGACGCCAGCCTTGTGACCGCTGTTGACAACGCGATGCGTGGACTGATCGACGCCGACCTTGGCGGCCACATCATCAAGCAACGACTTGCAAGACCGGGTGAAGGGAAAAGAGGCGGTTTCCGAATGCTCATTGGATTCCGGTCAGACCTTGCGATCTTCCTGTTCGGTTTCGCTAAAAATGAGCGCGAGAACATTGACCGCGATCTTCTGAAAACGCTGCGGGAGATCGTCGCTATGTGGTTTGCAGCTGACGAAAAAAGGATCGCACGAGCCTTGGCGGATGGAATTCTAATCGAGATACATCATGACAACGAAGACAAAAGCAAACCGACGGCTCACTGAGGCACTGCTGGAAACCGCAAACGATATGCGGGCTAGTGGCCTGCTGTCCAAGGCAGCTCATGAAAAGATCACCATGCGCCATTTGGGCGAAACGGCGGCTCCCGTGTCCGCGAAACTTTCGGCCGCTGAAATTCGCTCGTTGAGGGTTAAGGCAAACCTGAGCCAGGCGGCATTTGCCCACTTCCTGAATCTAACCGTGGGCTATGTCTCGCAGCTGGAACGTGGCGAAAAACGTCCGACGGGGGCAACACTTGCTTTGCTCAATGTCATCAAGCGCAAGGGGATTGAGGCCATTTTGTAAGCCAGACTGGCGCTGCCTTACACGCCGGCGTGCTGCGCCATCTCCTCGGCCGCCAGCCGCCAGCTGGCGCAAGGAATATCTTTCGGGGCGACATCGATGTGCTTTTCGAAGCGCACCAGTTTCCAGTCGCCGGGCGTCGGCACGAACGCGTATCCCGCCTTGCGCGCCACACCGATCATGGCGTCGTTGGAGCGCAGCGTATCGCCGAAAATATGCTCGGCGCCGAAGGCGGCGGCGCGGCATTCGAGATTCGACAGCAGCGCCGGGCCAATGCCCTGGCCCTGATAGCGGTCGTCGACCGAGAGCCCCAGTTCGAAGCTTGCGGTATCGGTGTTGAATGCGTAGCGCGCCTCGCCGACGATGGTGTCGATGCCATCGACCTTCATCATCGCGACCACGCTGAAGCGGTCGTCTTCGCCGGGATGGGTGAAGTGATCGAGCTGGGCCGCCGGCAGTTCGCTCATGGCGCCAAAGAAACGGTTGTAGCGGGAGCGAACCGACAGCGAGCGGAAATAGTCCTGCAGCGCCTCCGCATCGCGCGGCTCGACAAAGCGAACCGTCAGTAGCTTGCCGGACCGCGTCAGCAGGACGTCGGAATATTGCTTCAGGTCGTTCAGTCGGATCGCAATCATCTTGACGCTCCTGTCGAACTTTTCGGCCGGCGTCCCTCTTCGCAAGGCAACGCCGGCCTTGGCTGCGTTCAAGCCCGCCAGAACGGTTTTTCGGCTTCGTAGACGACGTCGCTCCAGGACAGGCCGACATCGTGCAGATCGCGCTCGGTCCAGTGAGTCAGCTCGCGGCGCTGATGCTGGCGGTCCCGCCAAACATGCAGGGTTTCAACGATCTGGCTCAAGATGCCGGAACCATGATGATTCGTCATCGATTCGTGGGTGCAGGTGGACATGGTCGCCTCCTAAAGTTAATCTCTGGCTGTGAATATCTGCCTTGAAATACGCTTCGACAAACGACACTTTGTCCCTCGTGGCATGATAAAAACTCATATATCGAGAGCCAAATGAGCGCCAGATTGCCCTCGCTCAACGGATTGCGCGCCTTCGAGGCCGCCGCCCGGCATTTGAGCTTCACCAACGCGGCGTCCGAGCTGAATGTCACCCAGACCGCGATCAGCCATCAGATCCGGCGGCTGGAGGAGGAACTGGGGATTCGGCTGTTCATCCGGCAGAACCGCACGCTGGCGCTGACTGCGGAGGCGAAGGAGTATTTGCCGGGGGTGCGCGCCGCGTTCAACGATCTCAGGCTCGCCACCGACCGGGTGCTGCGCAAGGACAACGACCACGTGCTCACGGTCTCGACGCTGGCGTCGCTGGCGGCGAAATGGCTGCTGCCGCGGCTGTCCGCGTTCCAGCAGGTCCATCCCGGCATCGACGTTCGCATCACCACCTCGACCGGGCTTGTCGATTTCAAGAACGGCGACGTCGATGCCGCGATCCGCTATGGCCGCGGCCAGTGGCCGGGCCTGCGCGCCGATTGGCTGATGGCCGATCAACTGTTTCCGGTCTGCAGCCCGGCGCTGCTGACCGGCGACAAACCGCTGCGCTGTCCGGAAGATCTCGCCAACCACGTGCTGCTGCACTCGACCAACAATGACGACGACTGGCGGCTCTGGCTCACCGCCGCCGGGCTGCCGACCAACATCTCCAAGCCGCACGGCGTTACCTTCGATCTGATCCTGATGGTGGTGCAGGCCGCGATCGATGGCATCGGCGTCGCCATCGGCCGCACCTCCTATGTCCAGGACGACATCGCCAAGGGACGCCTGGTGGTGCCGTTCAAGATCACGCTGCCGGCGGATGCGGGATTCTACCTGGTGTCCCCTGAAGGCAGAGCCGATTCGGCGAAGCTGGGTGCATTCCGGCAATGGATCGTCGCATCGGCGCAGAGCAAGCCGACAAATTAGCAAGGAGATTTGCTTGCAATCCCCGATTCCGGTTGGTGGCGCCGCATAGGCGTGGCAGATTGCCGCGGGAAGGCAGGCCAACTTGCCCGATCGGGAGAAACACATGTCGCACTCGGCAACAACAGAAACACCACGGATCAAGTCGCGCCTCGCCGCCATCCTGCGCGCGACCAGCGGCAATTTCCTCGAACAGTTCGATTTCTTCCTGTTCGGATTTTACGCCAGCGCCATCGCCAAAGCGTTCTTCCCGGCTGAAAACGAGACCGCGGCGTTGCTCAACACCTTCGGCGTATTCTGGCTGGGCGCCCTGATGCGCCCGGTCGGCGCGATCGTGCTCGGCGCCTATATCGACGAGATCGGACGCCGCAAGGGACTGATCGTGACGCTGGCGATCATGGCTGTCGGCACGGTGACCATCGCGGTTTGTCCGACCTATGCGAGCATCGGCGTCGCCGCTCCGGCAATCGTGCTGATCGGGCGACTGTTACAGGGCTTTTCGGCAGGCGTCGAACTCGGCGGCGTTTCGGTCTATCTGTCCGAGATATCCACGCCGGGCAACAAGGGTTTCTACACTTCGTTTCAATCCTCGAGCCAGCAGGTCGCCATCTTCGTAGCCGCGCTGATCGGATATTTTCTCAGCGAGGCAATGCCGCCGGCCGTCGTCGCGGAGTGGGGCTGGCGAATTCCGTTCTTTATCGGTTGCCTCATCATACCCTTTATTTTCTTCCTGAGGCGCACGCTGGAGGAAACGCCGGCATTCCTGGCGATGAAAAAACATCCGACCACATCGGAGGTGTTCGCGTCCGCTGTCGCCAATTGGCGGATCGTCGTGCTCGGCATGATGCTGGCGGTGATGACGACGGTGACGTTCTATTTCGTCACGGTCTATACCCCGACCTTCGGCAAGAGCGTGCTGAAACTGTCGACGCAGGACAGCCTGCTGGTCACGCTGATGGTGGCGGTCACCAACTTCTTCTGGAATCCGGTGGGCGGCGCGCTGTCGGACCGGATCGGACGAAAGCCGGTGCTGCTGACGATCGCCGGGCTTTCGCTGGTGACCGCGTATCCCATGCTGTCGTGGCTCGTTGCCGATCCGAGCTTCGGCAAGATGCTGCTGGTCGAACTGGTATTTTCATTCTATTTCGGCGTCTACAGCGGCACCATGCTGGGTGCGCTGGTCGAGGTGGTGCCGCCGCACGTCCGCACCACCTGCTTCTCGCTGGCCTTCGCTCTGGCCGCCGGGGTGTTCGGCACCTTCACGCCATTCGCCGCGACCTGGCTGATTGACCATACCGGCAGCCGGGCGTCGCCCGCATTCTGGCTGATGGCTGCGGCGGCCAGCGGCATCATCGCGGCGCTGGCAATCTACCGCGGTGGCAAGACCATCGAAGTCCGCGAGGCGGCTACGGCCTGATCGCAATGCCGGCCGGGCACCGCCTCGGCCGGCATCGCCGGTTTTGATTTCCATGCAAACCAGCTAACAAGGCGCATGGCGGATCTCACCCGAAAATTCGACGTGCTGGTGATCGGCGGCGGCAACGCCGCGCTGTGCGCGGCGATCAGCGCACGCCGCGAGGGCGCCTCGGTGCTGGTGCTGGAAGGCGCGCCAAAATTTTATCGCGGCGGCAACACCCGCCACACCCGCAACATGCGCTGCGCCCATGATGCGGCGACCGAGATCCTCACGGGCCCCTATCCCGAGCAAGAATTCTGGGAAGACCTGCAGCGCGTTACCGGCGGGCAAACCGATGAGGAACTCGCGCGCTTCATGATCGCCGAGTCCAAGGAAATCCTGGGCTGGATCGTCGAGCAGGGCGTGCGCTGGCAGCCGTCGCTGGGCGGCACGCTCAGCCTCGGGCGCACCAATTCGTTCTTTCTCGGCGGCGGAAGGGCGATGCTGAACGCGCTCTACCTCACCGCCGAACGCCTCGGCGTCGATATCCTGTACGACGCCGAAGTACTCGGCCTCGAGATCGAGGACGGCATGTTTCTTTCCGCGGCGCTGAAGCAGGGCGAGGGCCGCGTCAGCGTGCGCGCGGCAACGCTGGTCGCCGCCGCCGGCGGATTCGAAGCCAACATCGAATGGCTGAAGCAATATTGGGGCGACGCCGCCGACAATTTCCTGATCCGCGGCACGCCCTATAATCGCGGCTCGGTCCTGAAAATGCTGCTGGCCAAGGGGGTGCAGGAGGTCGGCGATCCCACCCAATGCCATGCGGTGGCGATCGACGCCCGCGCGCCGAAATTCGACGGCGGCATCATCACGCGGCATGACTCCGTGGTGTTCGGCATCGTCGTCAACAAGCATGCGCAGCGTTTCTACGACGAGGGCGAGGATATCTGGCCGAAGCGCTACGCGATCTGGGGCCGGCTGGTCGCGGCGCAGCCCGGCCAGATCGCCTACATCGTCTTCGATTCCACCGTGCTCAACAGCTTCATGCCGACGCTGTTTCCGCCGATCAAGGCCGGCTCAATCGCAGAACTCGCCGGAAAATTCGAGCTTGATCCGGCCGCGCTGGAAAAGACCGTCGCCGATTTCAACGCCGCGGTGCGCCCCGGCAGCTTCGATCACACCGTGCTCGACGATTGCCGCACCGAAGGCCTGACGCCGCCCAAGACGCACTGGGCGCGAAAGATCGAGACGCCGCCTTTTTACGCCTATCCGGTGCGGCCCGGCATCACCTTCACCTATCTCGGCACCCGCGTGAACCGGCAGGCGCGCATGCTGATGAAGGACGGCAAGCAGGCCGCCAACATGTTCGCCGCCGGCGAGATCATGGCGGGGAATGTGCTCGGCAAGGGCTATGCGGCGGGAATCGGAATGACCATCGGCAGCGTGTTCGGCCGCGTGGCTGGGCGGGAAGCGGCAAAAAATGCGCGGAATTAGCGGAGGAACATCGATGTCAAGCATTCGAGGTGCGATCGTTTCGCTGACGCTATCGGTTGCAACGCCGGCGTTGGCGGCAGAGCCCATCGCGCTGCGCGAGATGGGCTCGTTCCATATCGGCGGCCGCCTTGTCGAAATCTCCGGCAAGCCGGTCAAGGAAGTCGTGTTCACGCAGGGCGGCGTGCCGGCGAAGATCGACCCCAACGGCACCTACCAGGTGGAGCAGATGTATGTGCAGTATTTTCTGCCCGCGAATGAAAGAGGCGCCTATCCGCTGCTGATGTGGCATGGCGGCGGGCTGACCGGCGCCACCTACGAGACCACGCCGGATGGCCGCGAAGGCTGGCTGAACTATTTTCTGCGCCGGGGCTGGAGCGTCTACAATTCCGACGCGGTCGAGCGCGGCCGCGCGGGGTGGGCGCAATATCCCGACATCTTCAAAGGCGAGCCGGTGTTCCTGACCACGGCCAACCCGTTCGAGCGCTTTCGCATCGGCGCAGCGGGTTCCTACGACCCCGATCCGGCAAAGCGGAAACTGTTGCCCGGCAGCCAGTTTCCGAGTGAGGGGTATGATAATTTCACCAAGCAGAACGTGCCGCGCTGGACCACCAACGACGACGCCACGCTGGCCGCTTACATCGCCGAGATCGACCGCGTCTGCCCCTGCGTAATCCTGTTTCACAGCCAGGCCGGCGCGTTTGGCTTTAAAGCCGCGCAAGCGCGTCCCGACAAGGTCAAGGCGCTGATCGCAGTCGAGCCGGCAGGCGTCGGCGACCCCGCGAAGGTCGACATGTTGAAGGGCATTCCATCGCTGTTGGTCTACGGCGATTTCATCGAGCAGGATTCGCGCTGGCCGAAAATCCGCGCCACCGGGCTTGCCTTTGCCGACGGCATTCGCGCCGCGGGCGGCACCGCCGATGTGGTCGACCTGCCCAAGGCCGGCATCAAGGGCAATTCGCACATGATGATGATGGACAAGAACAATGCCGAGGTAGCCGCGCTGATCCAGACGTGGCTGGAAGGCAAAGGGCTGACCAAACCTTAAGGCGAATTGGAAAGCGGCGCGCGCAGATGCACGGAACCAGGATTCTCGAAGAGGCCGACCGCCTGATGACGGTCTGCAACTCGTGCCGCTATTGCGAGGGGCTATGCGCGGTATTTCCGGCGATGGAGATGCGCCGCGCGTTTTCCGACGGCGACCTCAATTATCTCGCCAATCTCTGCCATGGCTGCGGCGCCTGCTATCCCGACTGCCAGTTCTCGCCGCCGCATGAATTCAACGTCAACGTCCCAAAGGTGCTGGCGATCGCACGCGCGGAATCTTATGCCGCCTATGCCTGGCCCCCGGCCTTCTCCGGCGCCTTCGCGCGCAACGGGCTTGCCATCAGCATCATCGCGGCGCTCAGCGTCGCGGCCTTCATCTTCGGTTTTGCGGCGTTCAACGACCGGCAGGTGCTGTTCGGCATCCACACCGGGCCGGGCGCGTTTTACAAACTGATGCCGCACAACGCGATGGCGGTCCTGTTCGGGGCGGTGTTTCTCTATGCTGTCGTCGCGCTGGCGATGGGCGTGCGCGCATTCTGGCGCGACATCGGCGAGCCCATCGGCATGCTCGCCGAGCCGCGCTCGCTATGGCAGGCAATCAAGGACGCCGGCCAGCTGCGCTATCTCGATGGCGGCGGCGTCGGCTGCGTCAACGAGGACGAGCGTCCGAACGACCGCCGCAAAATCTATCATCACTTCACGTTCTACGGTTTTGCGCTATGCTTCGCCTCGACCTGCACGGCCACGCTGTATCATTATCTGCTGGCGCGAGAGGCGCCCTATGCATGGTGGGACCTGCCGGTCGTACTCGGCACGCTAGGGGGCCTCGGACTTCTGATTGGGCCGCTCGGGCTTCTTGCGGAGAAATGGAAGCGCGATCCGGCGTTGGTCGATCAGGCGCGCCTCGGCATGGATGTCGCGTTCACCGTGATGCTGCTGCTGAGCAGCCTCACCGGGCTAGCGTTGCTGCTGTTGCGCGGCACCACGGCGATGGGCCCGCTGCTGGCGCTGCATCTCGGCGTGGTGTTCGCGCTGTTCCTCACCATGCCCTATGGGAAATTCGTGCATGGGATTTATCGCTATGTGGCGCTGGTAAGGTACGCGCGGGAGCGAAGCGCGATTTAATCGCCCAGCGCCGTTCCCCGGATGCTGCGCAGCGCGCCGCCTCTTCGCGGCGTGGTGCGCTGCTGATCCGGGGTCCCGGTTGTTGCTACTCGAAGAAACCGGGTTCCCGGCTCTGCGGAGCGGCATGAAGAATGCCGCACCGCGTCCGGGACACGAGTTCCTACAAATCCACCACCACGTAATCGTTCTCCACCGACACCGCGAGTGTCTCCGCGATGTACGGTCCCTTCACCACGCTTGCGCCGGACTCGACATGAGCCGGATAGGCTTTTGTCCGAAACCGTTTCGGGTCACAGTACGACTGCCCGGTACGGATATCGAATTCCCAGCCGTGCCACGGGCAGCGAAGAATCTCGCCCAGCCGGGTATATTGAATTTCGCCGGGATCGGAGGATTGCGCGAGCCCGATCAGCGGCCCTTCGCACAGCGCGGCGCCCTGATGCGGGCAGCGGTTCAACAGGCCGAAGAACTCGCCCTTGATGTTGAAGACCGCGATCGGGCGCTCTTCGATAGTGAGGAATTTTCGCGTGCCCGGCGGCAATTCATCCACCGCGGCAATGACGTGCCTTGCCATCAAGCGAGCCCGTAAAGCTTCCGCGCATTGCCGAGATAAAACGCCTCGCGATTGATGTCGCTGACGCCGGCGGGCAGCACGCGCGAGGGATCGTCGTAATCCCAATGCGGATAGTCGGTGGCGAACAACAGCCTGTCCCAGCCGATCCATTCGATCAGCTCGAACAGATGGTCGCGCCGTTCCGGATCTTCCATCGGCTGCGTGGTCCACCAGATGTGCTCGCGGATGGTCTCCGATGGCGGACGTTTTACATGCGGCACCTCGCTGCGCAGTTTCTGCCAGACCTTGTCGAGCCGCCATGACAGCGACGGCGCCCAGCCGAACCCGGCTTCGATCATGATCATCTTGAGGCTCGGATGCCGCTCAAACACGCCCTCCAGCACGATTGAGGCGAGCGCGGTCTGCTGGCACTGCGAATGCCCGACCATCTCCTCGATGTAAAAACTCGGCCAGCCCGACGCGGTGATCGGATTGCCGCCAAAACCGAAGGCATGCACGCCGACCGGCAGCCCGACTTCTTCCGCGGCCTCGTAGATCGGCCAATAGCGGCGCTGTCCCAATGGCTCGACATTGCGGCTCAGCAGCAGCACCTGCACAAAATTCTTGTCGCCGGCGCGCTTGCGGATTTCGGCGGCGGCCGCCGGGCCATCCTCGTTGGCGACCACGACCGAGCCTTTCAGGCGGGAGTCCTTAGCCGTCCATTTGTCGATCTGCCAGTCGTTGATCGCGCTCGCCAGCGCCGCGCTGAGGTCCTGGTTGCGCAGGCCCTGTCCGGTGTTGAGCGGATTGAGAACGCCGAGCGCCACGTTATTCGGATCGAGATGCTGCTGCTGCATGAACGACAGCGACGAGCCCTGCGGCCCGCCCTCCGGCGGATAGGCGTCGCGGCGCGAGGCGTTGGGCTGCGCCTTGGGATAGGGCGGGCCTTCCATCATGCCCTGATACGGATGCTTGCCGTAGGTTTCGAGATGCGCGTGCCAGCGTTTTGCCAAAAAAGGGTAGAGCTCGGTCGCGGTGGCGCGTGCCGGATGGATATCGCAATCGGCGATCGCGGTCTTGACATCAGCGGATGCAGCCTGCTCGGCGCCGGCGCGGAACTGCATGTTCATGGCGTCATCTCCTGCGTCGCCGCACGCTTCAGCCGCGGGTAGGTCGCATGCGGGTTGTCGATCATGATCTTGCGCACCAGATCGGGCGACATTCCCTCCGGCAGCGCCTTGTCGCCGTCGAACTGCCAGTGCGGATAGTCCGTAGAGAATAGGAGCAATTCGTCCGACTGCATATGGTCGAACAGCCGATTTAATGTTGTGGGGTCCGGCGGCGCATCGACCGGCTGCAGCGAAAACCGGATATTGCTGCGCACAATCTCGAGCGGGGCCCGGTCCACCCACGGGGTTTCCATCCGTACCCCGCGCCAGAACTTATGCAGCCGCCACAGATAGGACGGCAGCCAGGTGAAGCCGGACTCCAGCATCACCATTTTGAGCTGCGGATGCCGCGCGAACACGCCCTCCACGATCAGGCTGGTCATCTGGGTCTGGAATGCCTGCGCCTGCGCGACATAGTCCTCGATGTGATAGGAGCCCCAGCCGACCGAGGTCGGCGGATTGTGATAATTGCTGCCGGCATGCACGCCGATGGGAAGACCGAGCCGCTCCGCCGCGGCATAGATCGGCCAATAGGCGCGTTTGCCCAGCGGCATGTCGCCCATCACCAGCATCAGCACCTGGACGAAGCGCTTATCCTCGGCGCAGCGCTCGATTTCCGCGACCGACTTCTCGATGCTCTGCACCGGGATCACGATCGAGCCGCGCAGCCGCGAATCCTTGTCGAGCCACTCCTGCACCAGCCAGTCATTCAGCGCCCGGCAGAACGCGTCGGCCATGTCCTCGCTGAACACCATCTGCACACCGTACAGCGGATTGCAGATGCCGCAGGCGGTCCCGAACGGATCGAGCGCCTGCCGCTTCATGTCGTCGAGGCTGGAGCCGGGCTTGCCCTGCGACGGCCGCCAGTCGGGCCGCGAGGTGATCGGGGAATTTTGCGGGTAGGATTGCGAGACCAGATCGGTCATGCCGCGCGTCGTCACCTGGTCGCGCCAGTAGTCGCTGAGATAGGGCAGCAGGCTGGTCAGATGGGGCACGGCCGGATGCAGATCGCAATCCACGCCGCCGGCAATCGGTTGCGTCATCAACCTGGTTTCCTCTTGGCCGCGTCTCTAATCCGGCACCGGATCGCCGAAGTGCATTCGCGTAGGAATACCACAGGGCATCGCGTGGCAGTACGTTTTCTTAACCTCGCTCCGCTCTGCGAGGGGCGAGGTCAACAAAGCGACGCGCTGCGCTTCATCCCAGGCACGCAGCCATGTCAATTCGGCAACCATGCGATGGTGTGCTACGACATCAGAAAGCGTCGGGAGGTCTTCGTGCATCGATTGGGTATTGCCGTGGTCGCGACCATAATGGCCTTGTGCGGCTGCGCCATTGCGCAGCAGCAGCAACCCCCCGCTGCTCCCGCTCCGCCGGATTTCTCCAAGGTCGAAATCAAGACCACCGATCTCGGCGACAACGTCTACATGCTGGAAGGTCAGGGCGGCAACATCACCGTAGCGGTGGCCAAGGACGGCATCATCATGGTGGACGGCCAGTTCGCGCCGGTGCACGACAGGATCAAGGCGGCGATCGAGGCTGTCTCGAAACAGCCGGTCAAATACCTGATCGACACGCACTATCACGGCGATCACACCGGCGGGAACGAACCCTTCGCCAACGACGGCGTCACCATCGTCTCCCAGATCAACGTCAGAAACCGGCTGGCCGCCGGCACCACCAATGGCCTGACCGGCGTCAGGACGCCGCCCGCGCCTGCGGGCGCGCTGCCGTCGAAGACCTACACCAATGCCTACAAGATCCGGCTCAGCGGCCGCGTCGCCGACCTCAAGCACATTGCGAACGCGCATACCGACGGCGACACCTACGTCTGGTTCAAGACCGCCAACGTGCTGTCCACCGGCGACACCTTCACCGTTGGCCGCTATCCCAATATCGATTTCGCCAATGGCGGCGGCATCAGGGGCATGATCGCCGCCACCGATGCCTATCTCAAGCTGGTGAACGCCAGAACCCGGATCGTGCCGGGCCACGGGCCGCTCGCCGACAGAGCAGTGCTTGCGGAATACCGTGCCATGCTGATCACCGCGCGCGACCGCATGGCCAGGCTGGTCAAGGAGGGCAAGAGCGAGGACGACGTGGTCGCGGCAAAACCCTTCGCCGACCTCGATGCGAAGTGGGCACCCACCGAGCTGGCCGGCAAAAATTTCATCCGCGTGGTCTATCATTCGCTTGCCGATACGCCGGAACCGAAGCCACGACTGCTGAAGCGAATCTTCCACAGAAGTTGAGAGACGATGAAAGACCTTGTTTCGATCGCCGAGCAGATTGCCGCGAGACTGATCGCGCGGCGCCAGACCATCGCGGTTGCCGAATCCTCGACCGGCGGCCTGATCTCCGCGGCACTGCTCGCGGTGCCCGGCGCCTCCGCCTATTTCCTCGGCTCCGCGGTGGTCTACACCCGCGACGCGCGGCGGATTCTGATGGATATTCCCGACGGCGAAATGAAACGAATCCGCTCGGCCTCGGAGCCCTATGCGAAACTGCTCGCGAGCCAAATCCGAAACCGCTTTTCCTGCGATTGGGGCCTGTCGGAAACCGGCGCGACCGGACCGGCCGGCAACCGCTACGGCGACGCCGCCGGCCACAGTTGCATGGCGGTCGCGGGAGCATCGGAGCCGTCAGTCATGACGCTGGAAACCGGCAACGCGGACAGGCTCGCCAACATGCATGTGTTCGCGAGCACGGCACTGAACTTTTTCTTGCAAAACCTATCGCGCTAGTGACCTCCCTCGCCTCGCTTGCGGGGCGAGGTGAAGACAGCCTCAGCGCTCGCGGAACGACCGCATCAGCTGGTCGTTCAGCGGCTTGAGGAGATAGGACAGCATGGTGCGGTCCCCGGTCTGCACAAAGGCTTCAACCGGCATGCCGGGGATCAGCTTGACGTCGCCGAGCCGGGCCACTTCCGCCGGCGGCAGCGAAACGCGAATGGTGTAGTAGCTCTGCCCGGTACGCTGGTCGGTGGTGACGTCCGGCGACACCCGGGTGACGAGGCCGTTCAATTCCGGGGTGGTGCGCTGGTTGAAGGCGGACAGCCGCAGCACCGTTTTCTGGCCGATCTGCAGCTTGTCGATGTCCTTCGGCTCGACCTTGGCCTCGACCTGCAGATCGTCGGCCTGCGGCACGATCATCATGATGGCATCGCCGGCGGTGATCACCCCGCCCACGGTGTGAACCGTCGACTGCAGCACCATGCCATCCTGCGGCGCCCGGATATCGACCCGGCGCAGCTGATCCTCCGCGGTCACCTTGCGCTCGACGAATTCGCCGATCTTGTCGTTGGTCTCGCGCAAATCCTTGGAGACGTCGCTGACCATGTCCTTGTCGACCTGGATGATCTGCAGTTCGGTTTCGGTGATCTTGCCCTTGGCCTGCGCGCGCGACGAGATGTATTGCGCGCGCTCGCCGTTGAGCCGCGCCGCGTCGCGCTCGAGCGTGGTCAGGCGCGTCAGCTGGACAAGGTGCTGCTCGTAGAGCTGGCGTACGCCGACCAGTTCTTTCTCGATCAGCGCGATTTCCTTATCCTTGGCCTGCTCCTGCGCGGTCAGGCCGCCGATTTCCTCGTTCAATTGCGAAATACGCTCGCGCAATTGAGCCTTTTGTCCGGTTCGTCCGGTCACCCTGACATCGAACAGCTTGCTTTCGCTGATCATGACGTTCTTGACGTCGGGATCATCGGCGCGTTCGGTGAGCTGCGGCGGAAAGTTAATCTTGGCATCGCCGCGCTGCTCGGCTTCCAGCCGCGCCGCCCGCGCATACAAGCCGTTGAGCGTCTTGACCACGATGGCAAGGCTCGCTTTGGTGACGGTGTCGTCGAGCCGCACCACGATGTCGCCGGCCTTGACCACATCGCCGTCGCGCGCGCGCACCTCGCCGACCACGCCGCCGGTCGGATGCTGCACCTTTTTGACGTTGGATTCGACCACGATGGCGCCGGGCGCGATCAGCGCCCCCGATATCTGCACGGTCGACGCCCAGCCGCCAAACCCGCCGCCGAGAACGATGACCACCGCCAGCCCGACGATCAGATGCAGCCGTATCGAGCGCCGCGCGCCCTTTGCCTCAACGCCGCTCATGATTTTGCAACCCCTGCCTCGGACACGATCTTGATCGGAGAAGGCGGAGCGACCCGCTGCAGCACCTGCCCCAGAACCTGGTCCTTGGGACCGAAGGCCTGCATGCGCCCCTCCTTGAGGACGAGAAGCATATCGACCGCCTCGATGCCGATCGGGCGATGCGCCACCACCACCACGATGGCGCCGCGCTCGCGCGCCGCGCGGACGGCGCGGCTCAGCGCCTCGTCGCCCTCGGTGTCGAGATTGGAATTCGGCTCGTCGAGCACGATCAGAAACGGCTCGCCATACAGCGCGCGCGCCAGTGCGACGCGTTGCGCCTGACCGGCCGACAGCGAGACGCCCTGCTCGCCGACCTGGGTGTCGTAACCGTCGCTCATCTTGACGACCATCTCGTGAACGCCGGCTTCCTTGGCGGCGGCGATAATGTTCTCGGAAATGGCGTCGGAATCGAAGCGGCAGATATTCTGCGCGACCGTGCCGGCGAACAGTTCGACGTCCTGCGGCAGATATCCGACATGGCGGCCGAGCACGTCGGACGACCACTGGTCGAGCGCCGCGGCATCGAGCCGGACTTTTCCGCGCGCCGGCTGCCATACGCCGACCAGCGCGCGCACCAGCGACGACTTGCCCGACCCGCTCGGTCCGATGATGCCCAAGCCGTTGCCGGCTTCCAGCGCGAAGGTCACGTCGTGGACGATGATCTTCTGATCGCCGGGCGGAACGATGCTGACATTTTCCACCGACATGCGTTTGGAGGGCGCCTGCAGCCGCGTCGGCGCGCCTTGCGCCGGCAACGATCCAAGCAGCCGGTTCAGGCGGTGCCAGCTCTGCCGCGCGGCGACAAAACCCTTCCAGTGCGCGATCGCCAGGTCGACCGGCGCCAGCGCCCGGGCGCTGAGAATCGAGCCCGCGATGATGACGCCCGCCGTGGCTTCCTGATGAATCACCAGATAGGCGCCGACGCCGAGCACCGCCGATTGCAAGGTCATGCGCATGACCTTGGCGGTGGCGCCGAGCCCGCCCGCAACGTCGCTGGTGCGCTGATTGCCCGCCAGATAGCTCTCGTTGGCCACGCTCCAGCGCCGGGTCAGGCGTCCCGACATACCCATCGCCACCAGCACTTCGGCGTTGCGCCGGCTGGCGGCGGCAAGATCGTTGCGGCGCGCCGCCAGGCCCATCGCCTCGCGCGCGGGCTTGCGCGTCATGAATTCGGTCAGGATGGTGAGGGTGACCAGGATGATGGCGCCGCCCAGCGCCGTGAGGCCGATCAGGACGTGGAAGGCGAAGCAGATCGCCAGATAGAACGGCAGCCAGGGCAGATCGAAGAATGCGCCCGGCCCCATGCTGGAGAGGAACGACCTGATGTTGTCGAGGTCGCGCAACGGCTGCAGACCCTCGTTGCGGCCACCTGCGATCAGCGGCAACCGCACCACGGTCTCGAACACCCGGCCGCTCAGCGCCTCATCCAGCGAGGTGCCGATGCGGACCAGAATGCGGCCGCGGATCAGGTCGAGCACGCCCTGGGCGATGTACAATCCGCCGGCAAGGATGACCAGGCCGACCAGCGTCGGCACGCTCCGGCTCGGAAGCACGCGATCGTAGATCTCCAGCATGAAGATCGAGCCGGTCAAATACAGCAGATTGATCATGCAGCTCATGACGCCGACGCCAATGAAAGCGCTGCGGCAGGCACGCAACGCTTCACCGAGTTCGGAACGCCGGACACCGGGAACGGCTGCCATTAAGCCTGGTCTCTTCAATTGGACGCGGGAGACACTTCTTTACCGGTGTTTGCGCCCATCGTCCATGTAAGTTGCGTTAACCTAACACTACCCGAAAAACCGGCGTGAGCGGTTTCCGTGGCGGAACCAGCCGGCTTGGAGCCCAGGGAACCAATTTCCCCGCCGCGGCTTGTCACCCCACATCAATCACATCCAGGAGCTATCATGATCCGCCGATTTATCGGAGCTGCGGCCATTGTTGCCGCCGTCGCACTTCCTAACCTCGCCCAGGCGCAGGGCGTCCCCGGAGGCGTCGAGCGCGGCGCCCGGGAGGGCGAGCGCGCCGCCGGTCCCGTCGGCGCCATCGTCGGCGGTACCATTGGCGGCGTGGTCGGCGGTGTTGCCGGCGTGCTCGGCGTCGATCAGCGTCCGCGCTTTCGCAGCTACGTGGTCGAGCAGCGGCGCCCCTCCTATCAATATCGCGAGGATGTCCGGGTCGGTGCAGTGCTGCCGGAACAGGGCGTGACCTATTACGAGGTGCCGCCTGAATATGGCGTCCGGGATTACCGCTACACGGTCGTGAACGGCCGCACGGTGCTGGTCGAACCGCGTACCCATCGGATCGTCGAGATCGTCGAGTGATCGCGACCGCCTGATCTGCGAAAAAGGCCGTCTTCCGGGACGGCCTTTTTTAATGATAGATTTTCAGTGTTCAGAACCGGCCGCCGGTACGCAGCAGCCGCACGATCAGCAGCAACAGGATGGCGCCGATCGCGGAATAGATGATCTCGGACAGCAGTCCGGTCCCGAGATGAATTCCGAGCTTGGGAAACAGATAGCTTGCCACCAGCGCGCCGGCGATGCCGACAAGGATGTCGCCGATAATTCCGAAACCCGTGCCGCGCACGATCTTTCCGGCCAGCCAACCCGCGATAAGGCCGACGAACAGAATGACAAGAATGCCTTCGTTGGACATCTGCATAAAAATACCCCGGTTCGCGCCTGCGGTTTGTCAGCGCTGCGCTTCGAGCCTAGCGACAATCGCGCGGCGTGACGACTCCAAACTGTAAATGCCGCGCCACACCGTTATTTCCGGCGCACGTGTTCGCACGAACCGGAACCTCAATCAGCACGTCTGGATTCCGGGCCGGCGTGCAAGGGCCCGCATCCCGGAATGACGAAGGTGGCTCGCTGAAGATGAAACTTTGAGCCGGCATGCGCGTTATGGGGGAATGACGCAGCCTGATACCTGGTATGTGGCCTTCGGGCCGGATAAAGCGGTGAAGACGGACGACAGCGCCACCGGCCTCGTCCGCTCCACCAAGACGTTCAAATCGGAAGTCGATGCCAAACTTTTCGCGATGCAGATTTTAGCGAAAGGCTGGTCCGCCAGCGCGGGCACGCTCAACCCCCATCAGCCCAAGCGCATCGTAGGTTCCTCCCAGATCGAACGCTGGGCCGATCCAGGCCTCGGCGGCTGAACCACCATCGTCGGCGTCATTCCGGGGCGCGCATCTTCGTGCTAACCCGGAATCCGACGGTTGCTCATGCCATTTCCATCTCCGGGCAGCGGGCATGAAAATCGGTCGCGCGCTGAAACGCGGCACCGGCGCGAAGCAGCGTCGCCTCGTCGAAGGGACGCCCGATCAGCTGCATTCCGACCGGCAAGCCCGTGCCGGCGAACCCCGCCGGTATCGCCAGCGACGGCAGGCCGAGATAATTGACCGGCCGCGTGAAGCGCGTCAGCCGCTGGATCACCGCTTCCGCATCCGGGCTGTTGCCAACATCGCTTTCGGCGATGGTGGGTGCCGCGGCCGGCGCCACCGGCGCCAGCACGGCATCGACGCCGGCGGTTGCCGCAAGATGTGCCGCCAGCGCCGGGCCCCGCCAGCGCATCGCCTCGAGATAAGAAACGGCTGGCATCGCCAGCCCGTTCTGCAGCCGCATTAGTACCTGCGGGCCGTAATCCTGCGGCCGCTCGATCATCCATCTTTTGTGGAACGCCGCGGCTTCCACCGCGAGCACGAACTGGCATGCCGCGGTGAGCTGGCGCTGGTCGGGCAGTTCGACCTGCACCATCTTTGCGCCCTCGCGCTTCAACGCCGCCACGGTCTGGTCGAGGATGCGCGCGGTGTCCGCGTCGAGATCGTCGACGTAGAACGCCGCCGGCACGCCGATCTTAAGATCCTTCAGGGATCCCCGCGTGGCCGCCATGTAGTCCGGTAGCGCGCCGCCGACAGCTGTCGGATCGTTGGGATCGGCGCCCGCCATCAGGCCCAGCAGCAGCGCGCAATCCTCGACCGTGCGCGCCAGCGGCCCGACGGTGTCGAGCGACTGCGACAGCGGCATCGCGCCGGCGCGGCTGATCCGGCCGACCGTCGTCTTGAGGCCGGTGACGCCGCAGAAATGCGCGGGCATGCGGATCGACCCGCCGGTGTCGGAGCCCAGCGCCGCAAACGTCAGCCGCGCGGCTACGGCTGAACCCGATCCCGACGACGACCCGCCGGTGATGTGATCGACATTCCAGGGATTATGCACCGGGCCATAATGCGGGTTATGGCCGGTCGGTCCGTAAGCGAACTCCACCATCTGCAGCGAGCCGAGGCGAATCGTGCCGGCATCCTTCAACCGCTGCAACGCCGTGGCGGTGGTGGTTGCAACCCAGTCGCGGCGAATCTTGGAGCCGCAGGTGACGATCTTGCCGGCATCGTAATACATGTCCTTGTGCGCCAGCGGCACACCGTGCAGCGCGCCGCTGATGTTGCCTTTCGCAACCGCAGCGTCGGCGGCATCCGCCGCAGCCAGCGTTTGCTCCGCTTCGATCGCCATGAACGCATTTAGACGCGGCTGCCATTCCGCGATGCGGTCGAGGCAGGATTGCGTTACCTCGCGGGACGACACACGCTTCTGCGCAATCGCCTGCGCGACTTCGGTCAGCGAAAAAAGCGCCGGTTCGGTGACACTCATTTTGAAGCTTTCATGTTCTGAACGACCAGAAAACTCGCCGGCTCGATGTCGAATGGCAGCGTCCCCGCGATCGGCGCGAGGCCCTCGAACGCGGGACCGATGGAATTGGCGATCCGCGCGGCAACTTCGTCGGTTACGGGTAGACCCGCGACGCTGGCCATCGCTTTGATTTCCCTGGGTGTGGGTTTTGTCATGTCAGATTCGCTTCCTTGATGGCGCAGGGACTGTGCCCGCAGCCGGGAATCGCCATATAGCACGCCGCCCGATGACCCGTTGGATTGAGATCGGTTAGGCGTTGAGCGGTTGGTGCGGCGCAAACTGATGTCATAAAAGCACATCGCCCAAAAAACGGTCAGAGCGCGCGCATCCAAACGTTGTGTGCGCTTGTGACGCAGGCGGAGCTATGAAAGCCTTGCCGCAACGATAAATCAACACATCGGGGGATGGGGCGATGACTTCAACACAAAAAACCGGACTTGTTTGCGCATCGATCTTGGCAGCCGGCGCAGCGCTTTTGCCGATCGGCGAAGCCAGGGCGCAGACTGCTTTCGGCGCAATTCAGGCGTTCGGCGACAGCTACGCGGACACTGGAAATCTAGTAAAGATAATAGGGCCGCAAGCGCTTTATCCGACCGGCCGGTTCAGCGGCGGCACCAATTTCGTCGACACCACGTCAGCGCTGCTGGGAATTCCGCAAAACAATTTCGCCATCGGCGGGGCAACCTCCGGACCGACCAACGTTGTTGCTCCGGGCATCCCTGGCTTCCAGCAGGAATGGCAGGGATTTGTCGCGGCGGGAAAGACGATCGCACCGACCGACCTGGTTGAGTTCAGCATCGGCGGCAACGATGCCCGCGCCTACTATCGAGGTGGCGGGACGCTGGCCGGCGTGCCGGCGGCGGCGGCGACCAGTTTCAATCAAACCATGGCCGGCATCAACGCGCTGGTCGGCGTAGGTGCGCGTAATATCGTATTCACAATCGGCGATGTCAGCACATTGCCGGAAGCCACCGGCAACCCCGCGGCTCCCATCGGCTCGGCATTCAGCCAGACCTACAACGCCCAGATACAGGTGGCGTTGGCCGCGATCGCCCGGTCCGGCGTACGCGTCGAGTTGGTCGATATCGCAGCGATTGGAAACCTGATCAAAGCCGACCCGTCGCGCTACGGATTAACCAGCGCAGGCACATGTCCGGTGGCCTGCATCGGAAATACGGCGCTGCAAAACCAGTTCCTGTTCTATGTCGATGCCCTTCATCTGACGTCGCACGGTTTTGCCATCCTTGGCGAATACATCGTCAACCGGCTCAATGCCCCGCTGACCTTTGCGCCGCAGGGCGACGTCGGCCTGTCGTCCGCGATGGGCTTTGCATCCACCCTGTTCGGCAGGCTCGATACCTTCCGCGAGACCAATGGCTTCGCCGCGACCATGAACTCCTACGCGGCCGATCTGAAGGCGCCCTATACCAAGGCGCCGCCACTGCGGCCGGTCGCTTACAATCCATGGTCGTTCTACATGCTGGGCAACGGCGCGGTCAGCGACCGTCGCGCCACGGTGGCGTCCAACGGCTTCAATCTCGACAGCGTCGGCGGCACCATCGGAACCGAGTATCGCTTCAACAACAATGCGTTTGTCGGCGGCGCCTTCGACTACTCCAACCCGAAGGCGCGCATGTTCAACAACGCCGGCACGACAGAGGCGAATTCCTACCAGGTCGGCGCCTACGGCGAATGGGCCAACGCCAACTTCTTCGCGCAGGGGCTGGCCACGTTCGGCTGGCAGAACTATCGCAACGTCCGCCCCGGCGTCGTCGACCCCATCACCTCGAACCCCGACGGAACGAGCTTCGTCGCGGCCGGCAAGATCGGCTATCTGTTCGGCATGCCCGACAAGATCCAGGCCGGCCCGATCGGCAGCCTGCTCTACGCCCGCGCCAAGGTAAACAGCTTCACCGAAGCCGGCGATCCGGTGCTGACCCTCAATGTCGGCGAACAGGTGGCCGAGACGTTGATCGGCAGCGTCGGCGCGCAATTCCGGTTTCCGTTCTGGGTCGGCGGAAAGATCATCAGCCCCTACGTCAACCTGACCGCGGATGACGACATCATCGGAAACGGCCGCATCATCCAGTTCGGCGCGACCTCGGCCCCGCTGATCATCAACAACTGGGCGATCCCGAATGCGGGCTCGCGCAATATCTACGGCCGCGTGGCCGCTGGCGTGGTGGCGCCGGTCTGGAATAACGTCGCGCTGATGGCCAATGTGTCGCAAACCTTTGCACGGCAGGGCGGCAACGACTTCTACGGCAACGGCGGCCTGAAGATTTCGTTCTGAGCCCAAACTGCGTAGGGTGGGCAAAGCAACCAGTCGCGCATGCGATCGGTGGCGTGCCCACCATCCTTCTGCGCAGCAGGACCATGATGGTGGGCACGGCGCGAAGCGCGCGCCTTTGCCCACCCTACAATTCTACTTGGTCAGCAATGCGTAAGCGCCGTTCCAGTTCTGCGGCGGCGGGTCTTGCTGGAAGCCGCGGATTCGCGCCTCATAGAGATTATAAAGCAGTTCGAGCGAGTGGGCCTCATCGGTGCGTCGCCCGCGCTCGATCGCCGCCAGCGCGCCGTGCCAGTCGTGGCTGCGATAGCATGCCAGCATCTCGATGGTCAGGTTGCGCAGGCGCTGGAAACGTCCGGACCGCGCGGTGTCCTCGCGGCCGGCGATGGCATAGATCACCTCGGGCTCGGTCTTGCCCTTCACCATGATGAAATCGAGTTCGAGGATCGCGAACCTGTCCTTGGCCGCGAGCGCGGTGTTGGAGCCGACGATGATCGGAAATCCATATTCCTTGGATTGCCCTTCCAGCCGCGAGGCGAGATTGACGCTGTCGCCGAACACCGAATAGTCGAAGCGCAGATCGGAGCCCATGTTGCCGACCACGCAGGTGCCGGTGTTCAATCCGACGCCGACGTTCAAGGGAATGAACGGGCGGCCTTGTTGCGCCGCCTCCTCTTTGCGCTCCTTGTTGAGCGCGTCGACCTGCTCCAGCATGTCGAGCGCCGCCTCACAGGCGTTGAGCTGATGCTCCTTGTCGTCGAGCGGCGCGTTCCAGAACGCCATGATGGCGTCGCCCATGTATTTGTCGATGGTGCCCTTGCGATTGAGGATCGCGTTGGTCAGCGGGGTGAGGAAACGGTTCATCAGTTCGGTCAGCCCTTGCGGGTCATTCTTGTAGGTCTCGGAGATCGACGTGAACCCTCTCATGTCGCTGAACATGACGGTCATCTCGCGTTCCTCGCCGCCGAGCGTGAGTTTCTCGGGCGCCTGCGCCAGCTGCTCGACCAGCGCCGGCGACAGATACCGGCCGAACGCCGAGCGAATCTGCCGCCGCTGCGCCTGCTCGCGCGCAAAACTCGAGAAAATCAGGGTCAGATAGATCGCGGTGGTCGACAGCAGCGGATAGGTGGGATCGATCAGAAGCCGGTGCCGGGAATAGTAGTACCAGGAGGTTCCCACCAGCAGGGTAGCGAAGAAGGCGCCGACGGCGACCAGCGATTTCGGCCCGACCATCGGAGCAAACCATATTACCGCCACGCCGAGGATGATCGCCGACAGAAACTCGGCCAGAGGTCCCCAGATCGGCTGCGACAGCAGCTGTCCGGTCAGCGCAGCTTCCAGCACCTGGGCATGGATTTCGACGCCGGGCATCACCGGGGAAATCGGCGTGGTTTTCACGTCCTGCAGGCCGACGGCCGACGTTCCGATCAGCACCAGCCTGCCGGCAATCGCGTCTGGGTCGACCTTTCCTTCGAGCACGTCAGCCGCGGAGATGTAGATCGACGGATCGTTCGGTGCGAAATGCACCCAGATCTGGCCGTGCAGGTCGGTCGGGACGGCAAAGCCTTTGACCGCAACGCTGGTGATGCCGACATCGGTGGCTTTGATCAGGATCGTATCGCCGCCGCTTGCCAGCCGCAGCATTTCGAAGCTCAGCGAGGGCATGGTAAGGCCTTGCGCCTGCATGATTACCGGCACGCGCCGCACGATGCCGTCGCGCTCGGTCTTGATTGTCAGCAGGCCACGTCCGCTGGCGGCGGCCTCCAGCACCGGCGTGCTGCGCAGCAGCCCCGGAAATTCCAGCATGAAGCGCTGCGGGTGCTCCTCACCCAACATCGCCAACCCCGTCACCGGCAACTCCTTGTCGAGTTCGGCCACGACATAAGGCAGGCCGGTCTCGCCGAGCGCCACCCGCGAGCGCCGCATCGCGTCCGCAAGAATTTCGTCGTTGCTGGGCAACGCGCGCAATTTGGCGCGGGTGTCTTCGTCGAGGTTTCGCAGCGTCTCGGCGGCGGCGGCTGGATTGAGCCGGTCGGGCTCCGCGAACATGGCGTCAAAACCGATTGCGGCAGGTCCGAGCCGGGTCAAGTTGTTGACGAGATCGGCAACGAGGGTACGCGGCCACGGCCACTGGCCGAATCTGGCGAGGCTTTTTTCATCGATGTTGACGATCCGCACCGGTTTTGCGGTTTTCACGCGAGGTTCAAGCACCTGGAAGGTATCGAAGGTCCTGACCCGGAATTCCTCGATCGGCGCGGGATCGGCGACGCGAAGCGCCGCCAGCCCGATCAGCAGCCCGACGCAGAGCAGTCGTGCATAGCCGAACCGCCGCTTGAACCACCGTCGCAATATCCGCAGTCGCTTCATACTGGCTAGGTATCACGCGGAGGCAATGGAAGCGCTGCAAATCTACAATTTTAAAGGGGATGCAGGATGAAGTCGTTGACTGTCAGATTGGCAAGGGTGACATGCTGCAGCAGGATCGTATCGTGGTCGATGGCAGTGCCAAATCCGCTGGGGCTGGTCACGTCGAGATGAATGAGGGTACTCCCGGCCACCTGTTCGGCATGATTGGCCATCCAGCTTGCGAATGACGAAGCATCGAATGGCGCATTGTAGGCAAGGTCGATCTTGTCCTGTCCCAGCGCAAAGTCGCTGATGGTGTCGCGCCCCGAACCTGCTGCAAATACGAATGTATCGTTGCCCGGACCGCCGGTCATAAAATCATTGCCGAAGCCGCCGACCAGCAGATCCTTGCCCGATCCGCCGTTGAGCGTGTCATTTCCGGCATTGCCGAACAGCAAATCGTTGCCGTCCCCGCCGCTGATGCTGTTCGCGCTTCCGTCGCCGGAAAGAATATCGTTGCCCGACGTGCCGACCCGGTTGAAGCCGCTGTCGTTGGAGAGGTAATAGGGGTCGCTACCGAGGTCGTAGCCATCGTAGCTGGCGCCGCCATCGAATGTGAGCGCCCCGACATTGCGATTGCCCTCGAAATGATCGGCGACGGTGACTTGCTGGTTGTCGAACTGAATGACCAGATTGTCGTGCGTGTCTTCTGCGAAGTTAAGTCCTGTGATCTCATTGCCCCCAGCTTCGATCCTGATGGTATCGAGGCCGCTCGAAGTCATTGATGGTATCGTGACCATCCGCAAGCCCGAAAACGTAGGTGTCGTTGCCGGATCCGCCATTGAGAATATCGTTGCCGCCGTTTCCGATCAGGATGTCGTTGCCGCCATTGGCGTTGATGGTGGTGCCGGACGAATTGCCGATGAAGATTTCGTTCCCCGGCCCGCCGTTCATCGTGCCGGTGTCCTGGGTAACCGTCACGTTGGCGGTGTCGCTCAGCGAGCCGTCGGAAACCCTGTAGGTGAAGGCGCCTCCGACAAAAAGGTCGTGGATGGTGACATTGCCGGGATGTGTGGTGAGGTCGACCGACGCGAACTCTGACGAATGGGTGATCTCGGTCAGGGTGAGCGCATTGCCGTCCGGATCGGTATCATTGGCAAGCAGCGCCCAATCCGGAATCTGGTAAGTGCTGCCGTTGGCATTGTTGGTGATGACGATGTCATTGAACGCATGAGGCGCCTCGTTCACGTCGGTGACATGGACGAAGACGGTCTGGGTGTCGGAAAGGTGGCCGTCCGATACGCGCACTTGCAGGGTGTAGGTATTGTTGTGGTTGGAATCCCCTGGATTCTCGAAGTCCGGCGCATTGACAAACGCAAGCGCACCAGTGGTTGGGTTGATGCTGAATTTCGCAGCGTCCGGCGAACCGCTGCCTGCCACGATCGAATAGAGGAGGTCATCGCCGTCGGCATCGGTCGCATGAACGGTCGTTACCGCCTTGGTATTTTCCGCGATGGAGACCGATGCGGTGGCGCCACCGCCGTTCGACGAGATCACTGGCGCATCGTTGACCGGGTTGATCGTCAGGTTGACGATCGCGCTGTTCGAGTCCGATGAGCCGTCATTGGCTTTGTAGCTGAAGCTGTCGGTGCCGTTGTAATCGGCGGTGGGCGTGTAGATGAAAGAGCCGTTGGGGTTGAGCGTCAACGATCCATGCGTCGGGCCGTTGACCAGGACTGCCGTCAGGGCCGGGCTATCGATGTCGGTATCGTTGGCCAGCACACCCGCCGCCGCAATCGTCAGCGCTGTATCTTCGTTGGTCGAATAGCTGTCGTTATTCGCGACCGGCGCATCGTTGACTGGCGTGACGCTCAGGTTGACCGTCGCGGTGTTCGAGTCCGATGACCCGTCCTTGGCCTTGTAGGTGAAGCTGTCGGTGCCGTTGTAGTCGGCGGTGGGCGTATAGGTGAAAGAGCCGTTGGGGTTGAGCGTCAACGATCCGTGCGCCGGGCCGTTGACGAGGACTGCCGTCAGGGCCGGGCTATCGACGTCGGTATCGTTGGCCAGCACGCCCGCCGCCGCCATCGTCAGCGCGGTATCTTCGTTGGTCGAATAGCTGTCGTTATTCGCGACCGGCGCGTCGTTGACGCCGGCAATCGTGATGGTGACGTTCTGCGTCGCATGACCGCCGTGATGATCGTCGATCTGAACCGCATAGGTTTGCGTGATGTACTGTCCGCTGCCGAGGCTTTGAACCAGCGCGTTGTCAACGGTAAAGGTCCAAGGCACCAAGCCACTGCCGGCACTCTCGGTCACACCGAGCAGCGTGAAAGTGCCGAGACCGCCGCTTGGAACGGCAAATCCCGGCGCGTGCGAGCTGTCCAGGACCGGCGAGCCGATCACGGTCGCGGTGTGGGTATCGCTCAGGTCCGCATCGGTGAAGCCGACAGCGCCTTTTGTGAGCAGCGGTCCGGAATTGCCGGCCGCGAACGACGTGTCTTCGATGACCAGGCCCGCGGCGCCGCCGGATTGATCGACCACGAAGACGTCATATTGCCCGCTGAACGATCCGTCCCCGATCGCAGGCGCCTGCGGATCGAATTGCGTCGATTGCGTCGCGGCGCCGCCGTGCGTGTCCGTGATCGTGACCGTGATGGTGTCGGAGCCCGGCGTCCCCGCATAGACGACGCCGCTCTTCAAGGCATCGTTGACTGCGCCGATCTTCCCGGTCAGCTTCAGCGTGCCCTGGCTGCCGTCGAAGCCACCGACAATGGTCAATCCGGTCGAATCGACCGGCGTCAGCGCGCCATGGCCGACGTTTACCGTCACGGTCAGGTCGTCGATATTCCGGTTGAAGCCGGGCGTGGTGTCGAAAACCATATCGCCGACATCATCAAAGAATTTTACCTGGTCTTGCGCCAGAATTTTCGCCTGCAGTCCGTCAGGGTCGAAGGAGATCGAATTGCCGAAGGTCGAGACGCCGGTGATCTGCGGCGCATGCGGATCGAACTGCATCGCATGGCTGGCCGCGCCGCCGTGCCCGTCGGTGACCGTCATGGCGAGCGCGTCACCTCCGCCGGCGGTCGGCGTATAGATGACGCCGCTCTGCAAGGCCTGGTTGATCGCCTCGATCGAGCCGGTGAATTGCAGCGTGCCGTGGCTGCCGTCGAAGCCGCCGACAACGGTTAGCCCGGCGATGGCCGCGACCTGCGCCAGCGTGCCGTGCCCGACGCTTGCCGTGATGGTCAGCGTATCGGCGGCGGGATTGTAATCGGAAATCGATGTGCCGAAGAATTTTACCGTACCGGCGGCTACGGAAACCAGCTCTGCCCGGCCCTGGTCCGGGTTGAACGCGAGCGCCGCCCCGCCGAAGGCGACAATTCCTGCATCCCGGCTGATCGTATCGCCATACTGATTGTCCCCGTTGTGCAGACCGGCAAAGCCGGTGGATATCAGGCCGGTCGCCGGATCGACATCGCGGATGTAGGTCTGGAAACCGTTGCTGCCTGCGGGCGTGGACGGACTGCCGCCGAGCAGATTGGTGGCGTCGCTCGCAAACACGATGTGATGCCCGTCCGCGCTGATCGCCGGCCGGTAGCTGCTGCCGTTGGCGGACGAGCCGTCAGCTGCGACGGAGACCAGCTGCACCGTGTGGCTCTGCAGATCGTAGAGGAACACATCGGTGGCGCCATTGGTATCGCCGGCCACCAGGTTCGAGGCCTTGCTCTGGAATACGATGAAGCGGCCATCGCTGCTGAACTGGGATTTCCAGTCATCGCCGACCTCGATGAAGCCGTTATCGGTCCGCAGCGACTGCACGCTGCTGTTGTCGTTTCCTCTTTGCCCGGTCGGCGAAATCGAGACGAGGTTGAGCGTCTCGGCTTGCCGGTCGAATACGTAGACCTGGGCAATCGGGCCGCCCGGCGCCGCGCCAACGTTGAAGGTCAGATTGTCCAGCGGACCGCCACCGGGTTTGATGTTCATGATTTCGATCTGCGACGCGGTCGACCAGAAAGTGACGTATCGCCCGTCCGGGCTGAGATCCGGCGTGTCGACCGGCGAGGCATTGCCGTCGCCTGAAACGCGGGTAAGGACATGGCCGAAGCGATCGCTCACCAGCACGTCGTTGTAGGTGAAGGTGTTGCTGAGAGGCCCGATCAGCGATGGACCGCTTGCGGCGATCAGACCGCCATTGCCATTGAGGCTCGGCTCGTCACCGCTCAGGCCCGGCACCCGCGTGATGGCGCCGGAGACGATGTTGTAGAGAAACATCTCCGATTGGCTGATCCCCTGCGTGGACTGATATTCCCCCTTGAATGCGACGGTTTGGCCGTCACGGCTGATGCTTGCGAGGCCATGATAGGTTTCGCCGGCATGCGGCGTGATGAAGGATTGAGCGAATTTGGCGGGATCGGTGAGCCAGTTGTAGGTCCCGGTCTGCCGGTCGTAGAGATAGATATCGCCGAGATGCGAGCCGTCGTCCGATCCGACAATCTGGTTGCTGGCGGTGAATACGATCAGCCGTCCGTCGGAGCTCATCGCAGGCCCAAACGCCAATGTTTCGCCGCGGCCGAACGGGACTTGGTTAGAAGGCACCGCGAGCTGGGTGATCGCGGCAGCGGTCGTAAACAACGGCGCATCGTTGGTGCCGGCAATCGTGACGGTCGCGGTCTGATGAACCGACGCGCCGGCCTCGTCGACCACGTCGTAGCCGAAATGCGCGGTAAAGTTTTCACCCTGCGCAAGATGATCATAGGCCGGGCTGCTGGTATCGACCGTAATCGAATTGCCGTCCGGGTTCACCACAAAGCCGGCAGGCATGCCGCTGCCGGTGTCGGTCCACAACAGGTTAGCCGCGTGCAGCACCGCTCCGGAATCGGTGTCGGAGGCGAAGTCCAGCAAACTCACGGTTGCCGGCCCCGAACCCTCCGCGCCGCCGCCGGTCACGGCCGATGATATTGTGGGCGAGTCGTTGACATTGGTGAAATTCACCGTACCTGCGACCGTGGCGCTCAGATGGTTCGACGCCTCGCCGTCGTCGGCGCGGATCGAAAAGGTCGGCGCGGCCTCGCCACCATCATGCACGAAGCGCACGTGGGCCGCGCTCAGGCCGGCAGTCGTGAAAGCCGTGGCGTCGACCCAGGTGCTGCCATCCGCGGAGGTCTGGAATTTGCCATGGGTGACATTCGACACCGTGAACGTGAAGCTGGCGCTGTCCGGATCGGCAACGGCGATATTCGATACGGCCAGCACGGTGGTGCCGCCTTCGGACACCGCAAGGGTCGCGTTCTTGATGGTCGGCGCATCGTTGACGTTGTTGATGTTGAGGCTGGCGATGGAGCTTGCCGACAGCGTTCCGTCCGAGACGGTATAGTTGAATACGACCGGCCCGCTGTAGTTCGGCGCGGGCGTGTAACCGAAGGTGCCGTCATGGTTGTCGACGATGGTGCCGCCGCCGCTGGCGATGCCCAGCGCGGTGATCGAGAGCGACGGTCCGTCGATATCAACTACGCCCGCCAGCAGCGCAGCCGAGGCGATGGTGTAGGCGCTATCTTCGGTGCCCGCCGCCAGCGTGACCGGACTCGCAATCGGCGCCGCATCCGCCACCGGGACGGCCGGCTGATCGACGTCGTAGATGCTGACTTTGAGCGGAATCTCCGTCGTGCTGCGGTCCGTGCTCAGCGTAATCACGAAATTCCGCACCAATATCTGGCCCGGCTGCAGCGACGCGAAGTCGGATCGCGATTCGCTGAAGCTCCACTGGATATCGCCGTGAGCATCGAATGATGCGGTGATCCGCGAATCGGAAACCCCGAGCGCTATACCGCTATGCTCGCCGGTAAGCTGGATGACGCCGCTTGTGGTGAGCAGCGCGGGCGAATGGCGGCCTTCCAGAATGATCGCGCTGTGACCCGAGGTTGCATCGACGACAAAAATATCGCCGGTGCCGGGCCCGTCGCCGGTAGAAAAATTGGAGGCCCTGCTGCCGAACGCGACGAACTGTCCGCCGGCGCTGATGGCGGCGCCGAGGTTCGAGGCGGCATCGCCCTGGGTGCCATCGTCGAGAACCGAAACAAGCTTGTAGACGGGATGGGACGGATCGGTGACGTCGACGACATAGATATCGGTGACGGCATTTTTGTCTTCGTCCGTCAGCTTCGCGTCGCTGGCCAGAATAATGAAATGCCCGTCCGGGCTGAGCACCGGGTTGTAGCTGGCCTCAGGGTTCGCGGTGTGGAAAATGACCTGGCGGGCGTTCAAATCGTAGAGATAGATTTCCGAATGCCCGTCCGGCGCATCGCTTTGATAAACGACATAATGTCCATCGGCGCTGAACGAAGCCGCGCTGTTGCCGGCATCCGTCGCCGTACTTGCGATGAAGCTGATTTTCGCGGTCGACAGATCATAGGTGAAGAGTTGGCCGGCCCCTCCGGCCGACGACAGCTCAGAGCTCCAGAATGCGATGATATGGCCATCGGCGCTAATGGCCGGCTTCCAGAGCGTCCCGGTTATGCCGACCGCGGCCGCCGTGATGTTTGCGAGTTCGTGCCCCTGCTGATCGTAGAGCCCGATGCTTCCGCCGCGCTCGACCACGATCTTGCTGCCGTCGCCGCTGATCGCGGGCTGGGCTCCGGACAAAAGCCGCGTGGTCTGTCCGTAATGCGCCGGATCGGAAGCATCGTTGTTGTAGATGAAAATCCAGGACTGGGAGCCGTCCGATCCCTGATAGACGATGAAATGACCGTCCGAACTGACGGTCGGCGAACCATAGGTGAAGCCCCCGCCCGGAGAGGCGATGGTCCTGGTAACGCCGGTTTGCCGGTCGAACAGGTAGATCGCCCCGTCGGGATCGTAGGTCACGAATTGGCCGTCGGCGCTCATCACCGGGCCGAAATGGTCGCCCGGCCCCGACGAAATGCGCGAGACCGGCGAAGGCGTCACGACGAAGGGAATCGACGCGGCCGGAACATCCACGAATTGGATCGGCGCATCGCCGGATTTGAAGGCAATCTTGGTTACGGGATCCGTTGTTTCGCGCGTCAGCTTAGGCGCATCGCCGGTCCCGGTGCCGGCATCTTTGGTGCTTGCGATATCCGCATTGTATTTGGTGGTGGTAGAATCGATCGGGCTGATCGTGCTGCCGGCAAATTTGGTGAGCGGCTGGGTGTTATCGCCCCGTCTGCCGTCGGTAGGCGCCGGTGTATTCGGGGCCAACTGCTTGCCGAGGTCGTAGGTGCTCAAGAGCTGCTGAAAAGCGTTGAACTCCGTCAAAACCTGCGCGACGGTCTTGTTGCTTTCCTGGGCAATCACCTCGAAGGTGGCGGTGGGCCTCAAGGTCAGCGACGAGCCGTTGCTGGTAACCGTTCCGATCAGGTCGCCCCGGCTGTTGTAGACCTGCAGGGCATGGAGCTGACCGTCGCGCTGGTCGACCACCGAGACCGACACGGTACCGTCGATTGCCGAGATGTCGAGAATCACCGCGGTGCCGCGAATGCCCATGGTTGCGACAGGCGTCGAGACCTTCATGTCGCCGGTCTTGGCGACCTGACCGGCGACAAAGGTCGCGGCGCCCTGCACCAGCGTGAACAGCGAGGTGTTCGAGGTGCTGGTCGCATCGTAAGTCAGGTCGTTCATCATCAGCCGCGCGTTGGCGGTCAGGTTGAACGTCGTTCCGTCAATCATCACCAGACCGAGCGTCGAGCCGCTGCCGGTCTGCACCACGTCGTTCTGATAGACGTTGTCGCCATTGTTGACGTCGATGGTCACGCCGTTGCGGACGATGCTGGCGCTGCCGCTCATCTTGACGACATGACCGATCAGCTTGGGCGCAGCGGCCGTCCCCGCGGCCTGGGCGTATTGAACGTGTCCGGTCAACGCGTCGATGAATTTGGGATCGAGCGGCGCGCCTTGCGCCGAAACCAGCGCCGGATGCTTGCCGCCGCTGAAGTAGTTCGGCACCACCACGCGATGGAGGTGGTCCGAAATGATCAGGTCGGCGTCCGATCGCGCATAGTCTCCCGAAAACAGCAGATGCGCGTCAGGGATTGTGACGGTATCGGCGTCCTTCGAAAGTGAATCGATGTGGGTATGGGCACTGACCCCGAAATCCGCATGCGATCCAGATTTACCGGTAAAATTCAATGATGCACCGCGATTTGGTTAATATTTTTGTAATATTCGCTGGAAGCTGCTTATCACCGAGGATTGCGCTGTGAAAGCGTCCGGGACCGGAAGTCAGTTCTCTAAAACACGCAGGGGATGCAGATTTTTAACCGAACAATCGCAGCAAGTATTTATTTACCGAGCCCCGAATGGAACTATTGGACCCAATTGTGGTCAACCTTTGACTACGTAGTTCCAAGTATAAACTTGTAGGGAAATGCATGGATCAACTTATCGATTACAGCCCCAAGGATATTCCGAGGAGCTACTTGAAGCTCTTTCAGCCGCCGCGATCGTAAATCCAAGTAATCGAGCATTAATAAGTCAGCGCCTGTGGACAGCCTTTCGCGGAAAAACGCACGCGTCTTGTTTAGCTCATTTTATTCCCGCCAGATGTTGCATAAGTCGGTCGGAGGTATTATACGCATTGTTCAGGGAAGTAATTGAAGGAGATGCGCCATGTCCGACAACGCTAAATCCGTAGAAGCTTTCTCCGACCCCGCCGAACCCGCGGACCTTCTGACCAGAATTGTCGATTTTGGCAGGGAAGTCCTGCATCCTTCGCTGCCCAGCCCACGCACCCCACGCACCAACCTCGCGCGGTGGGGCGAGGGATGCAAATCATACGTGGTGACCTCAGACTTATCGGGCGTCCTTTCCAACATTGCCCGCTTCGGCGAGGAAGTTGAGAAGAGCCGCGCTTTGCAGAAGCGACTGGCCTATGCGCGATCCTGGTACGCCTACCAGGATGAGCAAGGACAATGGCGGTTCGGACCTTCGAAGTTTGTCGGCTATGACCGAATGACCGCCGAGGGATATGTCGACACCGCGGAGGATCGCGATGGACGCCGCACCGAAGCGCAGCTTCAGCAGTGGTTCAAAACGGTCGACCCGGAGTCCGAACTTGGCGCCCAACTGAGTTCAGCCCTCTACGGATTTCTAGCTGGCTACGGCAAGGCTCCCAGCACGAAGATGCGGATCAACGTTCCTAACGACGTGCACCAAAAGCATTTTGGCGCGGCCGCGCCAGATCCGCACGACATATTGGTGGTTACGCTGATCGCCGCCGCTAAAACACTTCCCCCGTCACAATTGGAGAAACTCCGGGCGAACCTTTTCGGACGCGGATAAAGACCGGACGGGGCCACCGGAATTCACCGCGCCCGATTCACCGTGCCGAAACATCTTCGGTCCATGGTGCGGCTCGCCAAAGCGAAGCGTGGATCGTCCCCGTCTCATGAAACACCTGCAGCAGCCGCCGGCCCTCGAGCTGCGAGGGTTAACAAAGCGTTTCGGCCGCCCCGCGGTCGATGCGCTCGACCTCACCATCCACGCCGGCGAATTCTATGCGCTGCTCGGGCCCAACGGCGCCGGCAAGACCACGACGCTACGCATGGTGGCCGGCCTGCTGCGGCCCGATGCGGGATCGGTCTCGGTGCTCGGCATCGACGCGCTCGGCGATCCGGTTGCGGCCAAGCAGGTCACGGCGTGGGTTTCCGATGAGCCGATGATCTACGACAAGCTGACGCCGCTGGAATATCTCGAATTCGTCGCCGGGCTGTGGGGCATCGATCCCGCGAGTTCGGAGCCGTCGGCGCGCGAACTGCTGGGCTCGCTCGGGCTCGAGCCGCATCTCGCAGAGCGCTGCGAAGGATTTTCCAAGGGCATGCGCCAGAAGGTGGCGCTGGCCGGCGCGCTGGTGCACAACCCCCGCCTGATCATCCTCGACGAGCCGCTCACCGGCCTCGACGCGGTGTCGGCGCGTCACGTCAAGGGACTGCTGCAGCATCGCGTGCGCTCCGGCTGCACCGTGATCATGACCACGCATATTCTCGAAGTGGCCGAGCGCATGGCCGACCGCATCGGCGTCATCGCCTCGGGGCGGCTGGTCGCCGAGGGCACGCTGGCCGAACTGCGCCAGCAGAACGGCAGGAACGACACCAGCCTCGAGGACATGTTCATCGCGCTTGTCGATGCCGAGACCGAGGCGGCATGACATCGTCCGCGGCCTTGGCGTGGTTCGCCCGGCATGAAGTCCGGCTGGCCTGGCGCGAATGGGTGGCCATGATGACGGCGGGCCGGCGCTTGAGGAAGCGCAGCACCGCGATCTGGCTGGTGGTCTTTGCAGCGCTCATGCATCTTGCAGCCTATGCAGTGATCGGCCGCTTCGCCGATCTCGAGGCGCCGCTGGACAAGCCGACCCTGATCGTCATCACCGCCTGCGCCTTCTTGGGCTGGGCCCTGATGCTGTCGCAGGCGATCGAATCGGTGACGCGGGTGTTTTACGCGCGCGCCGATCTCGATTTGATCATGTCGTCGCCGGTGGCATTGTCGAACGTGTTTTCGGTGCGCATCGCGGCGATCGGGCTTGCCGTGATCGCGATGGCGCTGCTGCTGTCGACGCCGTTCGTCAATGTTCTCGTGCTCGGCGGCGGTATCAGATGGTTCGCGGCCTATGGCGTGGTGGTTGCGATCGGCTTGTCGGCGGCGGCGGTTGCGATCGCCGTGACGGTCGCGCTGTTTCGCAGCATCGGACCGGGCCGGACCAGGCTGGTGGCGCAGATCGTTGCGGCGGTGATCGGCGCGGGTTTCGTCATCGCGCTGCAGATCGCGGCGATCCTGTCCTATGGCACGCTGTCGCGGTTCGCGGTGCTGACTTCGAACGCCGCGGCAGCATTCGCCCCGGGGCTCGATAGTCTCATGTGGTGGCCGGCGCGCGCGATGCTCGGCGACGGCGAGGCGCTGCTGTGCCTGCTGGCGGCCGGCCTCGTGATGCTAGGCTGCGTCATGGCGGTCTATTCGCCGCGGTTTGCCGGCTATGTCATTCGGGTCTCGGCTGCATCCGCGCCCGCCCATCGCGGCCACGGCGCAAAACCGTTCCGCTCGCGCTCCCGGCAACAGGCGCTGCGGCGCAAGGAGTTCGTGCTGCTGCGCCGCGATCCCTGGCTGGTCTCGCAAACCTTGATGCAATTGCTGTATCTGGTGCCGCCGGCGCTGATGCTGTGGCGAAGTTTTGCCGATAGCTCCGCCGCCATCGTGCTGATCACGCCGGTCATCGTGATGGCGGCAGGCCAGCTCGCCGGCGGCCTCGCATGGCTGACGATTTGCGGCGAGGACGCCGCCGACCTGGTCGCGACCGCGCCGCTGCCGGCTTCCCGCGTCACCCGCGCCAAGATCGAAGTGGTGCTGATCGGCATCGGCGTGATTTTCGCGCCGCTGATCCTGGCGCTGATCTTTGCATCGCCGCTGCAGGCGGCGGTGACCGCACTCGCCGTCGGCATTGCCGCGGCATCGGCGACCTCGATCCAGCTCTGGTTCCGGGTGCAGGCGCGCCGCAGCCAGTTCCGCCGCCGCCAGACCTCGTCGCGGCTTGCGACCTTCGCGGAGGCGTTTTCGTCGATCGGATGGGCTGCGACTGCCGCGTTGGCGCTGACCTGGCCGGCCGCGGCGGTCGTGAGCGGCCTTACAACTGCTGCTATCCTGGCGGCGACATGGAAGATCAGCCCCGAGCGCGGGTGATCGGTCACGATCTGCCCTCACCCTTGGTCGACACGTTGTTCCAAGGTGTGGAACTGAAATCCGGCGCGCGCTGTTACAATGCCACCGCGTTGGGTAATGGTGATCGGCCGATACGGAAATGAAATGACCTTGCATCGCGACATCTACTGGCTCGGACGACAATGGGCCGTCACCGGCCACGGCATTCAGGCCGTCAACAAGAAGCTCAACATGCGGTTCGACGTCGCGGCCTTCCGGATCTGGCAGGAAGACACCGATCAACCGATGCGGGAACTCGACTGGTTCGACGCCGAGGATTTTGCCGAGGCGTTGCGCGTCGCAAGACGGCTGTCGCAGGAGACCCCTGCCAGGTTTCAGCCGCAGGCCGGCGGCGAAAAATAACGCGATCGCGATACGCGCAAGTGTGAACGGCGCCACAAACGCGGCGCGTGGCGCGTGTTAACTACGCGCGTTCACATTTGATCGGCGAATCGGCGACGCTTGTGAACAACCGGCGTCATCGGAGTGTCGCCGGTCGTGGTTAATACAACCGCGATCACAATCACCAGTGCGGCATTAATGCAATATTGACTCAGATAGGGATGCCAAATATCAGAAGTTGCGGAGAAATTTCCGCGCACCGGCCTTGACCGGGTTCCGGACAAGTATCGCTCCGGTTGTGAACTCGCAAAAATGCGAAGTGATCAAGAACAGCGGTTGATCTTGCAGGGAGATCGTTATGGCTTTCGGTGACACAATCGCAGAAACAGTGTTGGGCAAACCGACCGTCCCGGTGGATATCGATCCCACCGCCAATGCGATCGCGGAAGGTGCGGCGGTCAATACCACGGTCGGCATTACGGCGCATTCGAGTTTCGCCAACGGCAACGCGCCGCTTGACTATTCGCTGAGCGCCGACAGTTCCGGCGGCGGTTTCAAGATCAACCAGAGCACCGGCGTGGTGACGGTCGCCGACCCCAGCAAGATCGACTTCGAGAGCGCACCAGGTCACGTCTATACGATCACCGTGCTTGCTACCAAAAATAATAACTTCAGCAGCGAGCAGACCTTTACCATCAGCGTCAACGACGTGGCGCCCTCGACGCCCGTCGATTCCAATGCCGCCGCCAACACCGTGCTGGAAGGCGCCGCGAACGGCACGCTGGTCGGCGTCACCGCGTCCTCGACCGACGTCAATGGCGGGGCCCTGACATATTCGGTGATCGGCGACACCTCGGGCGGCGGCTTCACCGTCAATGCCACCACCGGCGTGGTCAGCGTGGCGGATGGCAGCAAGATCGACTTCGAGAGTTCTCCCGGGCATGCTTACACCGTCACGGTGCAGTCCAGCGACGGCACGCTGACCAGTTCGCAAGCCTTCACCATCAATGTCGGCGACGTCGCAATGACGACGCCGGTCGACAGCAATGGCGCCGCCAACAGCGTGGCGGAAGGCGCGGCAAACGGTACGGCGGTGGGTATCACCGCATCCGCAGGCGATCCGAACGGACCTGCGACTACTTATTCGCTGACCAATGATGCCGGCGGCAGGTTTGCCATCAATGCAACCACCGGCGTCGTCACCGTGGCAAACGGCGCCGCAATCGATTTCGAAACCGCGCCCGGACATGCCTACGGCATCACCGTGCAGGCGACTTCCGGCGCGCAAACCACGTCGCAGGCCTTCTCGATCGGCGTTACCGACGTCGGACCCTCGACGCCGACCGATGCGAACCTGGCCGGCAACACCGTGTTCGAACTGGCCGCGAACGGCACGGCCGTCGGCATTACCGCATCTTCCAGCGATCCGGGCGGCGGCCCCGCGCCGACCTTCGCGCTGACCGACAGTGCGGGCGGCCGGTTTACCATCAATGCGACAACCGGCGTCGTCACCGTTGCAAACGGCGCGGCGATCGATTTCGAGACCGCGCCCGGACATGCCTATAGCATCACGGTGCAGTCGACCGCCGGCGCACTCAGCAGCACCCCGCAGACTTTTTCGATCGCGGTCGCCAACGTCAACGAAGCGCCGGCGGGCGCCGACAAGACCGTCACGATCGCCGAAGACAACACTTATACGTTCGGCGTCGCGGACTTTGGATTCAGCGATCCCGCTGACAGTTCCGCCCCGAATTCCCTGCAGGCCGTGAAGATGACGACCGTGCCGGGCGCCGGCACCGGAACCTTCACCAACAACGGCGTCACGGTGAACGCGGGCGACTCCGTGTTGGCCACCGACATCGCCGCCGGCCATCTGGTATTCACCCCGGCGTTGAACGCCAACGGATCTCCGGAGGCCAGCTTCACCTTCCAGGTGCGGGATAATGGCGGCACCGCCAATGGCGGCGTCGACCTCGACCAGTCGCCCAACACCCTCACCATCAATGTCACGGCGGTCAATGACGCGCCGGTCAATTCGGTTCCCGGTACGCAGAGCGTGAATGAGGACGCTACCCTGACCTTCAGCTCGGGGGGCGGCAACGCGATCACGATCTCGGACGTCGACGTCGGGGCGGGCAACGAGACGGTAACGCTGACGGTAGCCAGCGGCACGCTGGCGCTGGGCTCGACCGCCGGTCTGGCCTCTTTTACCAACAACGCGGCGTCGATCACGCTGACCGGCACCGTGGCCAACATCAACGCAGCGATGAACGGGCTGACCTATCACGGCAACCTGAATTTCAATGGCACGGATACGCTCGTCGTCAGCACCAACGACAACGGCAACACTGGCAGCGGTGGCCCGCAGATCGATACCGATAACGTCACTATCAATGTGACCAGCGTCAACGACGCCCCGGCCGGCACCGACAAGACCGTCACCATGACCGAGGGCGACAGCTATACCTTCAGCACAGCCGACTTCGGATTCACCGACCCCAGCGACAGTGTTAACCCGAACACCCTGTTGGCCGTGAAGATGACGACGGTGCCGGGCGCCGGCACCGGGACCTTTACCAACAACGGCGTCACCGTGAATGCGGGCAACTCCGTTTTGGCGACCGACATCGCGGCCGGCCACCTCGTCTTTACCCCGGCGGCGCACAGCAACGGCGCCCCGGAGGCCAGCTTCACCTTCCAGGTGCAGGACAATGGCGGCACCGCCAATGGCGGCGTCGATCTCGACCAGTCGGCCAATACCCTCGACATCAATGTCAACGCGGTCAATGACGCGCCGATCAACTCGGTCCCCCTCGCCACGCAGAACGTGAACGAGGAAGGCACCCTGACCTTCAGCTCGGGCGGCGGCAACGCGATCACGATTTCGGATATTGACGTCGGATCCGGCAACGAGACGGTGACGCTGACGGTCACCGGCGGCACGCTGGCGCTGGGCTCCACCGCCGGTCTGGTTCCGGGATTCACCAACAACGCGGCGTCGATCACGTTTACCGGCACCGTGGCCAACGTCAACGCGGCGATGAACGGGCTGACCTATACCGGCAACCTGAACTTCAACGGCACGGATACGCTCGTCGTCGGCACCAACGACAACGGCAATACGGGCGCCGGCGGCCCCAAGACCGATTCCGACAACGTCACCATCAATGTGGCCGCGGTCAACGACGCGCCGGTGAATGGCGTTCCGGGCGCCCAGACGGTCAACGAGGACACTGCCCTGGTGTTCAACGTCGCCAACGGCAATCTGATCTCGATCTCGGATGTCGACGCCAATGGCAGCAATGAGACCGTGACGTTGTCGGTTTCGAGCGGCGCGCTGACCTTGAACGGCACCGCCGGCCTTTTCTTCACCGTGGGCGATGGCACCGCCGATACCACCATGACCTTCTTCGGCACGGTCGCCGCGATCAACACGGCGCTGAACGGCCTGAGCTACACGGGCAATTTGAATTTCAACGGTTCCGATACGCTCAACATCACCACCAACGACGGCGGCAACACCGGCAGCGGCGGCGCGCTGTCCGATACCGACCCCATCACCATCAACGTGACCGCGGTGAACGACGTGCCGAGTTTCACGGTCGGCGCCAACCAGACCGTGCTGGAGGATTCCGGCCTGCATACGGTGAATGGTTTCGCTACCGGAATCTCCGCCGGCCCCACCAACGAGTCCGGCCAGACCGTCAACTTCATCACCAGCAACGACAACAACGCGCTGTTCTCGGCGCAGCCGACCATCGATGCCAGCGGCAATCTCACTTACACCTCGGCGGCCAACGCCAATGGCAGCGCCACCGTGACGGTGCAGATCCACGACAACGGCGGCACCTCCAATGGCGGCGTCGATACCTCGGCCTCGCAAACCTTCACCGTCACCGTCGGCCAGGTCAACGACGCGCCGTCGGGCGCCAACGCCACGCTGACCACGCTGGAGGACACCTCCTACACCTTCAGCGCCGCCGACTTCGGCTTCAGCGATCCGGTGGATGCCGCGAACGCCAGCGGCGCCAACAACTTCCAGTCCGTGGTCATCACCACGGTGCCGGGCGCCGCGGGCACGCTGACCGACAACAACGTGGTGCTGATAGCGGGCAATACCGTCAGCAAGGCCGACATCGATGGCGGTCTGCTCAAATTCAACCCGGCCGCCAACGCCAACGGCTCGCCGGAAGCGTCCTTCACCTTCCAGGTGCGGGACAATGGCGGCACCGCCAACAGCGGCGTCGACACCGATCCGACGCCGAACACCATCAGCTTCAACGTCACCTCGGTCAACGACGCGCCGTCCGGCGCCGACAAGACCGTCGGCACCGCGGGGACCTATACGTTTGCGGTAGCCGATTTCGGCTTCACCGATCCCGCCGACGCCGGCAGCGCCGCCGGCGCCAATGCCTTCCTTGCGGTCAAGATCACCACAGCGCCCGGCACCGGCACGCTCACCAACGGCGTCACCCCGGTGAATGCCGGCGATTTCGTGCTGGTGAGCGACATCGCCGCCGGCCATCTGGTGTTCACGCCGAGCGGCGGCGCCAACGACAGCTTCACCTTCCAGGTGCAGGACAATGGCGGCACCGACAATGCCGGCGTTGATCTCGACCCGGTGGCGCACACCCTTACGATCGACCAGGACATCGCGCCGACCGTCGGCGCCGGCCATACCCTGAACTACACGGAAAACCAGGGTGCCACCGCGTTCGATCCTGTGATCACCGTCACCGATTCCGACTTCGGGGCGCTTGTCGGCGCGACCGTGCAGATCAGCACAAATTACGTGACCGGCGAGGACGTGCTCGGCTTCACCACCCAAAACGGCATCAGCGGATCGTTCAATCCGGCCGACGGCAAACTCACGCTGAGCGGCTCGTCCAGCGTCGCGCACTACCAGACCGCGCTGGCTTCCGTCACCTATATCAACACCAGCGACAATCCGTCGGGCGCACCCCGCACCGTCACCATCATCGCCAATGACGGCACCTTGAACAGCACGCCGGTTACCGACACCATCAATGTGACGCCGGTCAACGACGCTCCGGTGGTCACAGCCGGCCACACGCTGAACTACACCGAGAACCAGGCCCCCACCGCGATCGACACGGCGATCACCGTGTCCGACGTCGACAATACCAATCTGGCCTCCGCAACGCTGCAGATCACCGGCAACTACGCCAACGGCCAGGACCTGCTGGCCTTCACCGACCAGAACGGCATCACCGGCTCATTCGATGCCCCGTCGGGCAAGCTGACCCTGACCGGCTCATCCAGCGTTGCGAATTACCAGGCCGCGCTGGCTTCCGTCACCTACGCCAACAGCAGCGAAAATCCGTCGGGTTTGACCCGCACCGTCACCGTCATCGTCAATGACGGCACCGCCAACAGCGTCGCCAAAACCGAAACCATCACTGTGACTCCGGTCAACGACGCCCCGGTCACCACCGCCGGCGGCACGCTGAGCTATACCGAAAACCAGGGGCCGACCGCGATCGATGCCAGCGTCACGGTTTCCGACCCCGACAATACGAATCTGTCCGGCGCCACCGTCCAGCTCACCACCAACTACGTCAACGGCCAGGACATCCTGGGCTTCACCACCCAGAACGGCATCACCGGCGTGTTCAGCGCCGGGACCGGCACCATGACCCTGAGCGGCTCGTCCAGCGTCGCCAACTACCAGGCCGCGCTGGAGTCCGTCACCTATTTCAACAACAGCGACAACCCGTCGGGGCTCAATCGCACCGTCCTCTACACCGCCAATGACGGCACCGCTTCCGGCAACTCGAGCAGCTCGACCATCCAGGTCACGCCGGTCAACGACGCCCCCGTGGTCACCGCCACCGGCACGCTGGCCTATACCGAGGACCAGGCGGCGACCGCGATCGCGCCGGCGCTGACCGTCACCGATGCCGACACCACGACGCTGACCACGGCGACGGTGACGATCAGCGCCAACTACGTCAACGGCGAGGACGTGCTGGCATTCAGCACCCAGAACGGCATTACCGGATCGTTCGATATCCCATCGGGCACCATGACCCTGACCGGCACGGCCAGCGTCGCGAACTACCAGACCGCGCTGGAGTTGGTGACCTACGTCAACGCCAGCCAGAATCCGTCGACCGCGGCGCGCACCGTGACCTTCAAGGCCGACGATGGCCAAGGCGTCAATCATCTCAGCGCCGGGTCGAACCACACCATCACCGTGGCCTCTGTCGACGACGCGCCGACGGTCACCGTTCCAGGAGCACAGGATCCCGTCTCCGCCCACACCGACACTGCGATCACCGGAATCTCGACAAACGACGTCGACGCCGGCGCGCTGGCGGTGAAGGTGTCACTCGGGACCAGCCACGGCAACGTCACGCTCGACCTGTCCGGCGGCGCCACGCTCGCCGACGCCACCACCAACGGCACCCATAGCGTTCACATCACCGGCACGCTGACGCAGGTCAATGCCGCGCTCTCGAGCCTCATTTATCACGGCGATGCCGGCTTCGCCGGTCCCGACGCGCTCACGGTGCAGACCGACGACCTCGGGCACACCGGCACCGGCGGGCCGCTCTCCAGCAGCGTCGGCACGGTGAACATCGGCGTCATCCCCAAGGTCTGGTTCATCGACAACTCCGCGACCGGCGCGGAGGACGGCAGCCAGGCGCATCCGTTCCAAACGATCGCGGCCTTCAATGCCGTCAATGACGGCGGCGCCACTCACCCGCAGACCGGCGATTACATCTATTTGAAGACCGGCACCGGCGTCTATTCGGAAACCGACGGCATCCACCTGCTGAACAACCAGCAGCTGGTCGGCGGCGGCGATGGGCTGAGCTTCACGGATCCGCTGAACAACGCCAACACCATTGCGGTCGAAACCGCCGGCACCCGGCCGGTGATCGACGTCATCGGCGGCGCCGGCAACGACGGGATCCACCTCGCGCAGAACAACACCATCCATGGCTTCAACGTCGCCACGGAAAACGCTGCCGCGATCGGTATCAACGACAACGGCGGGACCGTGGGCACGCTGAATATCTCGAACATGGATGTCGGCGTCGATCCGGACGGCGCCGGCGCGCTGTCGGGAAATCTCGGCCGGGCGATCAGCATCAACAATGGCGGCACCGGCGGCAGCATGACGTTCGGCACCGTCAGCTCGGCCGGCGGCACTAACGGCATCGCGCTCGGCGGCGCGCTGGCCACCAACTTCTCCGCCACCGGCGGCACGCTGTCCGGCCACTCCGGCTCGGAAATCAACATCACCGGCGGCTCCGGCACCATCAGCTATGGCGGCACCATCGGCGACGGCACCGGCTTGTCCATCCAGGTCGCCAACCGCACCGCCGGCTCGGTCACGCTGTCCGGCAACATCAGCGACGGCGCGGACGTCGGCGGCGGCATCAGCGTTTCCAGCAACAGCGGCGGCACCATCGACTTCACCGGCGCCACCAAGACGCTGAACACCGGCACTGGCAACGCCGTCTCCATGACCGGCAACGGCGGCGCCACCGTCAACTTCAGCGGTGGCGGACTGGACATCGACACCACCTCCGGCATCGGCTTCAGCGCCAACACCGGCACCTACAGCGTCACCGGCTCCGGCAATACCATCAACACCACCAGCGGCACCGCGCTCAATCTCGCCTTCCTCACGGTCGGCGCCGGCGGCATCACCTTCGACAGCGCTACGACCACCAGCGCCCCCAGCGCCATTTCGATCGACACCGTCACCGGCGGCGCGATCAGCGTCAATGGCGGCTCGATCGCCGGCGCCACCAGCCGCGGCGTCGACATCAACGCGGCGCAGGCCAACATCACGATCGCCTCGTCGATTGCTTCGACCGGAAGCGGAAACTCGGTCGAAGTCACCAATTCCGGCAAGTCCGGCGGCAGCACCATCGCCTTCAGCGGCGGCATAACCGACGCCGGCGGCGGCATCAATCTCGACAACAACGACCAGAACGGCGGCGCCACCATCAATTTCACCGGCGCCCTCAACATCGATTCGACGACCCACACCGGCTTCAACGCCATCAATGGCGGCACCGTCAACGCCGGCAACGCCGCCAACAGCATCAACACGACCACCGGTACCGCGCTTAACGTCGCAAACACTACGATCGGCTCGAGCAATCTCATTTTCCACGATATCTCCGCCGGTACCGCCGGTTCGGGACCGGCCAACGGCATCGTGCTCAACAACACCGGCTCAGGCCATCTCGCTGTCACCGGCGGCGGCAGCGTGACGCAAGGCGGTGACTCCACCGGCGGCATCATCCAGCACACCACCGGCGCCGGCATTTCGCTGACCAATACGACGGCGCCGTCCTTCAACAACATGAAGATCCAGACCACCGTGGGCAGCGGCGTCGACGGCACCGGTGTGCACGGCTTCACCTTCACCAACGGCACCATCGACAAGTCCGGGCTGAACGACGCGCTCGGCATAACTGGCGTGCTGAATACGTCGAACATCGGCTTCAATCAGAGCCAGGCTGCCGCAACCGACAACGTCGACGGCGCAGTCACGATCACCAACAACGTCTTGAATGAGGCGCTCTATCACGGCGTCCAGATATTCAACCGCGCCGGAACGATCAGCGACGCCAACATTTCGAACAACAGCATTACCAGCACGACCTCGACCAGCACTTCGCTGGGCCAGGGCATCCATGTGGTGGCGTTCGGCACTGCGTCGAGCGTGGCCAATGTTACAAAGGCGGAGATCAACAACAACTCGATCCACAATATCCCGGTCGGTGTCGGCCTCGAATTCCAGGCCGGCAACAGCTCGGCCAGCGGCCCCGGCGGCAATGCCGGCACGCCCGGCAGCGCGACAAACATCATCCAGATCGACAGCAACACGATCGCCGGACAGAGCGCCGCCAACCATATCGGCGATGAAGGCATGGTGGTGAGCATCCAGGGCGGCAATGCCACCTCCCGCGGTCAGGGCAATTTCGAAATCAACAGCAACAACATCTCCAATACCGGCGGTTTCTCGATCTCGCATTCGACGTTCGGCGACGCCACGGATACATCCACGGTCAATAACAACATCATCAACTCGCACAGCCCCCTCAACAGCGGTTCGGGCGGCATCGGTCTCGGCACCAGCAATACCAATTCGGGCACGGGCGATACGCCGAACATGACGGTGTCCATCAACAGCAACAACATCCACTTCACAGACGGGAACGGCATTCTGGCGGTGGCGCGGGATGTGACCGGCACGCTGATCGCCAAGATCGACAACAATACCGTCGGCGCGCCGACGGGCACTTTTGAGGAAGGTATTCGCGTCGATTCCGGCAATGGCGGCGACAATGAAACGGTCCACCTGGAGATCACCGGCAACACCACCGCCGGCAGCTTCGACAGCGGCACCGGTCTGACTGCTCCAGGCATCGGAGTGCGCAAGGAAGGTACCGATCCCAACGTTAACGTCTTCGGTATTGAGGGTTTGAGCCCGTCACCGGCGACCAAGGCGCAGGTAGAAGTCTATCTCGGGACGCAGAACCCCAACAGCGCGGTAGGCAGCCCGGGCTTCTCGCATACCGGAAATGCCGAACACGCCGACGTCATCAACGGCGACAATTTCGTCAGCGCCAACGTGCCGATGCTCTCCGCACCGGGCGGCGTGCAGGCGATAACGCCGACGGCAGGCGAGATGGACCTGACCCAGACTGAACTGGACTCCGTCGTAGCGGCAGCAATCGCTCAATGGGCGACCGCCGGCGCTTCAGAGAGTCAGCTTGCCGCATTGCGCGCCACCGTCTTCTCGGTGGCGGACTTGTCCGGCAACGTCATTGGCGAGCAATCGCCAGGGCACATCACCATCGACACCGACGCCAACGGCCATGGCTGGTTCGTGGATTCGACACCGAATGACAATTCGGAATTCGTCAATGCCGCGAATGTGACCGCGACCGATCTGTACACAGATCCTTCGACCGCCGCGGCCGGCCATCTGGACCTGCTCACCGCCGTCTCACACGAACTGGGGCATGTGCTCGGGTTGGGTGACACCATGGCGGCAACCGATGCGCACGATCTTATGTACATCAGTCTCGTCGATGGCGAGCGTAGGGTAGCCGATACCAACGATGTCGCGCAGGCCAAGGTAAGCAGCATCGGGATGGCTGATGAGGCGGCTCTCCCACTGTCAGCACAGGCGCCGGCCGGAACGGCTGTCGTCGGCGGCACCGCCGGCAACGACACCATCGATGCCGGACACGGCGGCAACATCCTGTTCGGCGGCGCCGGTGCGGACAATTTCATGTTCGGACCGGACATCAAGCTCGACACGCCGGCGCCGGCGCAGATCACCCACGTGGCCGATTACCACGCGGCGGAGGGCGACAGCTTCGACTTCTCAGCGATCACTTCAGCATTCCACAACTCCAGCGTGAATGATTCACTGGTTGTGCGCGCGGTGGAGGATGCCAGCGGCAAGTTTGCGACGCTGCAGGTCGATCACATCGATCCGATGGGGCTTCCCTCGGCGCCGAACTGGGTCAATGTCGCGCAACTCGACGGCGCGCATGCCGGAGATTCAGTGAATGTCTTGATCGACAATCATTCCGTGCATCTCGCTCAGATTCATGTCGACTTATTGGTGTAGTTCCGCTTAGTATCGCGCAGGTGTAGTTTAGAGGGGGCATTGCATGGCCGAGCCGTTTCTCTCGGAAATCCGGATCATGTCGTTCGCATTTCCGCCCAAGGGCTGGTCGCTGTGCGACGGCCAGCTGATGCCCATCAATCAGAACCAGGCGCTGTTCTCGCTGCTCGGCACCACCTTCGGCGGCGATGGACGCCTCAACTTCGGGCTTCCCAATCTGCAGAGCCGCGCGTCGATCCACGTCGGCTCGGGCCATACCCTGGGCGAGCGCGGCGGCGAGCAGGCGCACACGCTTGTCCATCGCGGAGATACCCACACACACGCATTCTGTTAATGCGAATAATGCTGCGGCGAGCAACCAATACGCCCGGGGGCGCGTGTCGGACTCGCCAACTCGAACCTATCTCAACTCTATGGACCTGCAGCCAACCTCGGGGCAATGGCCGCCAACGCCGTGACCAACACCGGCGGCAGCCAGGCGCATCAGAACATGCAGCCGTTCCTGGTGCTCAGCTTCTGTATTGCCTTGCAGGGCATCTTCCCGTCGCAGACTTAAGGAAACGTTCCCATGGCACAGCCTTACGTAGGCGAGATCCGCATGTTCGCCGGCAATTTTGCAATCGCCGGCTGGATGTTCTGCGAGGGACAACTCCTGCCGATCTCCGAATACGAAACCCTTTTCAACCTGATCGGCACTACCTATGGCGGCGACGGCCAGACCAACTTCGCGCTGCCCGACCTGCGCAGCCGGATTCCGCTCCATCAAGGCGGCGGGTTCAGCTTGGCTGAGACCGGGGGTGTCGAAACAGTCACGCTGACGGTGCCGACAAATTCCGTCGCACAGCCATGCGTTGCTTGCGTCCAGTGACACAGCCACCGCCAACGCCGCGCAGAACAGTGTACTCGCAGCGACAACCGGCGCTGCAGTGAGTGCCTACGGAACCGATACGCCCACGCTCAACCTCAGTCCGCAAGTCATTGGCAGCACGGGCGGCAGCCAGCCCCACAATAACTTCCAGCCTTACCTCTGCATCAATTTCATTATTTCGCTGTTCGGAATATTCCCGTCGCAGACCTAAGAGTCCCGTCGCAGACCTAAGAGGACGTCATGGATCCGTTCGTCGCCGAAATCCGTATTTTTCCGTTCAACTTCGCGCCCAAGGGCTGGGCGTGGTGCGACGGGCAGATTCTGCCGCTGTCGCAGAACACCGCGCTGTTCTCGCTGCTCGGCACCACCTATGGCGGCGACGGCAAGTCGAACTTCGCGCTGCCCAACATGCAGGGCAACACGCCGATGCATCCGGGCCAGGGCCCGGGCCTGTCGCTGCATGACCTCGGGGAGACCGGAGGATCGGAGACCGTGTCGTTGCTGGAAAGCGAAATTCCCTCGCACTCCCATTTCATGGTCGCATCAGGCCGAGATGCCATCAAGCGTACGCCGGCTGGACAACTTCTCGCAAAAGGAGTTGGCGTTCAGGTTTACGCAACTCCTGCAAACCCGATGATCCAACTGGATGGAAATGCGCTCGCTCCGGCGGGCGGCGACCAGCCGCACAACAATATGCAGCCCTACCTCACTCTCAATTTCAACATTGCCCTGCAGGGCGTATACCCGCCACGCACCTGAGTCCGCGCCAGATGAACGCCGCCGCGCCGGTCCCGTTCGGCTGGATTCGCGCGGCCGGGCTCGGCCTCACCTTTCGCCGCATTACGGACTCCGACCTGCCGTTTCTCGCGCGGGTCTATGCCTCGAGCCGCGCCGAGGAGATGGCCGTCGTCACCACCATGACCGAAGTGCAGAAGGCGGCGTTTCTCGACGCGCAATTTCAGCTGCAGCATTCGCATTACCAGAAATATTATCCGCAAGCCGACTGGCTGGTGACGATGCGGGACGGCGTGGACGTCGGCCGGCTCTATATCGAGCGCTGGCCGAGCCAGCACCGCATCATCGACATCGCCTTCCTCCCCGAGCATCGCGGCCAGGGATCCGGCGAAGCGCTGCTGCGCGATTTGATGGACGAGGCGGCAGCTTGCGGCAAGGACGTCTCGATCCATGTCGAGAAACACAATCCGGCGATGCGGCTGTACCGGCGGCTCGGCTTCGTCACCGAGGAGGACAAGGGCGTCTACGACCTCATGCGCTGGACGCCGGGACGCCTTGCCGCCGCGCAGCCTGGTGCGCGGCGTTGAACGCCGGCGCGGCGGTCCCGTTCGGCTGGGCGCGCGCCGCGAAGGCCGGCCTGACGTTTCGCCGGATTGCCGATTCCGACCAGCAATTCCTGGCGCGGGTCTATGCCTCGACCCGCGGCGAGGAACTCGCGGCCTCCATGACCGCCATGCAGAAGGCGGCATTGCTGCTGCTGCAATTCCGCGCGCAGCACGCGCACTTCGAGCAACATTATCCGCAAGCCGACCGCCTGGTGGTGATGGGCGGCGGAGAAGATATCGGCCGGCTCTATATCGAGCGCTGGCCGACCCGGCACGGCATCATCGACATCACCCTGCTGCCCGAATACCGCGGCCACGGCGCCGGCGAGGTGCTGCTGCGCGACCTGATGGACGAGGCCGCCGCGGCCGGCAAGGACGTGGTGATCCTGGTCGAGAAGCACAATCCGGCAATGCGGCTATGCCGCCGGCTCGGCTTCGCCGCCGAAGAGGACAAGGGCGTCTGCGACCTGATGCGCTGGACGGCGCAGCCCTCATCCTGAGGAGCCGCGCGCTTGCGCGGCGTCTCGAAGGATGGCCGCATGCGCGCTCGCGGCCCATCCTTCGAGACGCGGCCAAGAGGCCGCTCCTCAGGATGAGGGTAGAGGTGCAGATGCACAAGGTGAGCACGGCGCCGGCGAGGTGCTGCTGCGTGACCTGATGGACGAGGCCGCCGCGGCCGGCAAGGACGTGGTGATCCTGGTCGAGAAGCACAATCCGGCAATGCGGCTATGCCGCCGGCTCGGCTTCGCCGCCGAAGAGGACAAGGGCGTCTACGACCTGATGCGCTGGACGGCGCAGCCCTCATCCTGAGGAGCCGCGCGCTTGCGCGGCGTCTCGAAGGATGGCCGCATGCGCGCTCGCGGCCCATCCTTCGAGACGCGGCCAAGAGGCCGCTCCTCAGGATGAGGACGAAGGCGCGGACGACGTGGGAGCGTGTTGCGCTGAGCGGGTGACTCCGCAGGGTGACCATCCCTAGTTGGTTTACACCTGTCATCCCTTCGCTACGTTAAGCGCCGCTGAGCATTTCATAATTCATATTCGGGGGCCGTTGCATGACCGGGGTCGACAGACGCGCGTTTTTGGGCATGTCGGTGGGCGCAATATCGATGTTGCGGGATCCCCTATCGGCTGCGGCGCAGACGCCGGCATGCGTGCCGGGCGGCATGGCGCAGTTTCTTCCCGTGCGCCTGAATGTCGACTGCGCTTCGCGGCGAAACTTTCAGCTGTTCCGGAAAAATACCGACGATGTTGGGTTGGCCGGGATCGTGAGCATGAGCTTTGCTCGCGGAAAATACGGCAGCTACGACGCCGGAAGCATGATCGTGTTTCCATGGCTGAAGCCCAAGGGCCAAAGCCGCACGGCAGTGCCCGCGGTGTTGCCGGTCAACCGCGTTCAGTTCATTTCTTCCGAGCCGATTCCGGACGCGACCCTGCCGCTCGATGAATATGTCTGCAATTACCGCCTGCAGGCGCCGGCCACCCTGTTCATCGGCTTCCAGGTCGACGTGCCGCACAGCCGGCTCGAAGCGCGCTTCGACTGGTTCAGCAACGTCAAGCTCGCCGACGGCAAGGGCGTCGGCATCGACTGGACCAGCAGCAATCTGAACCATCCCTGGTTCGGCGGCAGCCGCTTCATCCCGAACAAGGACACCTGCAATGGCCCTGCCTGGCGCAATCTGATCGTCGATGGATTGATGCAGGCATCCAGCGGTTTGTGCTGACGCAATTTTGCCCGTAGCCCGGATGGAGGAATTTCGATGACGCGCGCGGTTTTGATCCTTGTATCTGTCCTGGCATTGTGCGGCGCCGCCTCCGCTCAAGCGCCCAAAGCTCCCGGCACCCCGGCGCCTGCGCGGCTGCCTGCCGGGTGGATTGCTGCCGCAACCCCTGCTCCCGCGCCCATGGTGAGGGTCCCGTTCGGATGCGATGCCCGCGCACCCAATGTCTGCCGCTTCCGGATTTTCTACACGCGCGGGGATCGCATCGTCATACTGTCCGGCGGAATGAAGGAGAAAAGGGTTCCGGTCATCGCCGGCGGCGGCTATTGCATGAGCTTGAACAAAACTCCGGCGTTTAAATGTACCCGCAAGGTCGTCAACGACAAATACAACAGCTGACACCGCTCTGCTGCGGCGAGCGTAGCTGCTGACAGCAGCCGCGGCGGCGAACTCAGGTGAAGACCGCCTGGTAGCTGTTGCCGCCGAACGCCGGGCCGACCGGCACCATAAATATTTCCATGATGCCGAACGCCGGATGTTCGACCGGATAGATCGCCTGCGGCAGCCACGGACCTTTCGGGGCAATGAAGACCAGCGAGAACGCGCCGCCGGCGCGGCCGCTATTTCCGGCCGGCTCGACTTTGGCGAGCTTCAGCGGCACCACGCCGTCGGCGGTCTGCATCTGGAAGCTCGCATCGAGATGCGGCGAAAAATCTCCGATGCCCAGCGCCGCGAGATCTGCCGTTGCCGTCATGTCGATTTCCTTCAGGTTAAGCCAGCATTGCCCTATCACGGCAACCCCGCCGGCGGAATGCCGTTCGCCCTGCCCCGGACGCAGCCATGGACGCGGGTACCCGGCTCTTTGGCTCGAAGCGGCGGCGCTGCCTTCGATGGCTGGACTGGGCAGGTGAAGGAAGGGCGTGCAACCTTAATTTCCCGGCAATCCTCGAAGGCCCGCAGACCCGGTTGCCGCGATGTTATTCCGCGGCGCTCGCCGGCGGTAGCGCGATGGTTTCGATCTTGGACAAGTCAAGCTTGTGCGAAGCCTGCTCGATGTCGAACCCGACCACATCGCCATTGGCGTCGAGATCGACGACCAGACCCTCGACGATCTCGCGCGCCTCGGCCCCCGGCGCGCTGTTCAGCTCGATATAGAGGCTGTCCGTTTCCGGATAATAGCGAAGCGTCATGGCTGCTCCTCTCGAAAATCGCTCCTTGATCCGGGCAGGTTTCTGCTTTCAGCCGGCCGACTGGCGGCCCGATCTACCACGCAGGCGAAATGCTCGAAAGCTCCGCAGCCGAAGCCGCCCGACTGTCGGCCGCGAGCCCGTTCGGCCTCAAAATTTAATCTTCCACCCGCTTGACAAATATTCCTACCGTAGTACATTCCCTCCTATCCCGTCCCTGTTAAAGGGGCGTTGCCGGGACGCTTGTAGCGCGGGGCGGGATGCGGCGCCTGCGGGCGTGGGGGTCGTTCCCTGCGCACCCGGGAGGCCTTGGGTAGCCGTCCGTGCCCACTACGGGGCGCTGCCTTCAGTGGCTGGACGGGGCAGGTGAGGGGTGGGCGAAAGCCTGCCCGGAACTTGTGCCGGAAGCACGGCCCCAAGGACAGAAAAGCCGCGGCGGGACGCTGAGAGGCGTTGCCGTGGCCGCTGATTTTCGGCAATCCGGGAATCAAGCTGCGGCACTGACTACCAAGGTGCGCCTTTCGGCGTTCCGCCTCCCTCCCCTTTGCCGGAGGGAGAAAGCTGAAACTCCCACTCACGTGAAGCGATTTACGGGCGGCGGTGACGCTCGCCTGGAGGAATGATGCACATCAACGCTCTCTCCGTCGTCGAGCTTTTGCGGGACGCCACCGGTGACCGGCCGTAGCATTCGGCGCTATCATGCCGGCCCTATCGGAGATCGCCTCACCATGCTGCGAAGCTTATCCCTCGTCCTTGCCCTGCTGGGATTGCCGATCGCATCGGCCACAGCCCAGGACACCTCGCGCGGCAGCGAATGTCTGGCGATGGCCAACGCGCCGCCGCGCGCCGTGCCGGCCAGCCTTCGCCGCACCACTGCTACGGCCGACGAGGTCGCGATCAGCTATGCCGGCCATTCGACCTATGTCATCGACACGCCCGGGGGAATACGCATCGCGACCGATTACAACGGCGCCTACCGGATCGGCCGGCTGCCCGACGTCGTCACCATGAACCGCGCCCACGGCACCCACTACACGCTGTTTCCGGATTCCCGAATTCCGCATGTGCTGCATGGCTGGGGCGATGACGGACAACCCGCGCGGATCAGGCTCGACGTCGGCGACGTGTCGATCCGCAACGTGACCACCGACATCAGGCGCTATTTCGGCGAGGATTCGAGCGGCGAGATGATCAAGGATGGCAATTCGATCTTCATCTTCGAGGTCGCCGGCCTCTGCATCGGCCATCTCGGTCACCTGCACCACAAGCTCGACGACAGTCATTTTGCGGCGATTGGCCGGCTCGACATCGTGATGGTGCCGATCGATGGCAGCTATACGATGTCGCTCGACGGCGTTTCCGACATCACGCGGCGGCTGCGCGCCTCCGTCGTGCTGCCGATGCATCGCTTCGCAACCCCGCTCGACGACTTCATGCGCAGGATCGGGCGGGAGTTCGCGATCGACCTGCGGACCGCGCGCACCTTGCTGATCTCGCGGGACTCGCTGCCGTCGGCGCCGACGGTGATCATTCTCGACGGCGTTTGACCGAAAAAAACCAGAGGTGCGATCCATGGCCGCCAGCAATGCTCCCGCATCGAAGAGCGGGCTCTACGCCGATCCGCGCGAGGACTGGCTTGCGCTGTACACCGAGGAAATCATCGATCCGCGGCGCCCGATCGTCGATCCGCATCATCATCTGTGGGATCGCGGCGGCCAGCGCTATCTGATCGAGGAGTTTTCCGCCGACCTCGCGTCCGGCCACAACATTGCCGCCACCGTCTATGTCGATTGCCGCTCGATGTATCGCGCAAGCGGGCCGGAAGCGTTGCGGCCGGTCGGCGAAGTGGAATTCGCCAATGGCGTCGCGGCGATGAGCGCCAGCGGCGGTTACGGCGCCGCCGCGATCTGCGCCGGCATTGTCAGCCACGCCAACCTGTTGCTGGGCGAGGCCGCGCGTCCCGTTCTCGAAGCGGAGATCATCGCAGGGGGCGGCCGCTTCCGCGGCATCCGGCATTCCTCGCCATGGGATGCCGACCCCGGCGTCGCCGGCATCTACGCCACCCGCCCCAGGGGCCTGCTGCTCGACCCGATCTTCCGCAAGGGATTTTCCTGCCTCGCGCCGCTCGGCTTGAGTTTTGATGCGTGGCTGTTTCATCCGCAGATCGGCGAACTCACCGATCTCGCCCGCGCCTTTCCGGACACGAAAATCGTGCTCGATCATTGCGGCGGACCGATCGGGCTCGGGGCTTACGCGGGACGGCGTGACGAGATTTTTTCAGGATGGAAAGCGTCGATCCAGGAAATCGCGGCTTGCGCCAACGTGTCGGTAAAACTCGGCGGCCTTGCGATGCGGTTGCTCGGTTACGATTTTCACGCACGCCCGATGCCGCCATCGTCTGAAGATCTGGCCACGGCGTGGCGCCCCTACATCGAAACCTGCATCGAGGCCTTCGGCGCCGGACGCGCGATGTTCGAAAGCAACTTTCCGCCCGACAAGGGCCAGTGCAGCTATCAGGTGATCTTCAACGCCTTCAAGCGCATCGCGGCGCAGTACAGCGAGGCCGAAAAGACGGCGCTGTTTTCGAAGACGGCGGCGAAGTTTTATGGGCTGAAGATTGGATAAAGGCGATGCGCGGCGAGGTGACGTGCAAAAAGCGAGTAGTGATGGCGCGCCCGAAGAGATTCGAACTCCTGACCCCTAGATTCGTAGTCTAGTGCTCTATCCAGCTGAGCTACGGGCGCGTGTTTCGCAGGTCGCGGGGCGTGCCCCCGATACCGCAGCCATTCCAAACATAGGATGTGCCGCGAAAACGGGCCATAGCTACCGGCTCCGGCTCGGCTTGGCAAGCTCCGGAAACGGGCATAGGTCGCGCCGCAATGGTTACGCCCGGGCCCGCTCGCTGCGCACGGTCTGCAACTCCACCGGCCGGTCCGGTATCGCGATCCGGAACGTCGCTCCGATGGTGCCTTCCACCAGATGGATGTCGCCGCCATGGGCGCGGACCAGTTCCGCGGCGATCGCAAGGCCAAGTCCGCTGCCGCCGGCGCGGCCCGAAGCCTGGAACGCCTCGAACAAATGATCGCGGGCTTTTGCGGGAACGCCGGGGCCGGTGTCGGACACCTCGATGATGGCAACCGCGCCTTCGCGGCGCCCGGTGATGCGAATCTGCTGGGTCGCGGCGTCACTGCGGGGCCGGCTTTCCAGCGCCTGGGCGGCGTTGCGCACCAGGTTGAGCAGGATGCGGAACAATTGATCGGGATCGGCGTCGATGACCAGCCCGCGCTCGATCGCGCTGATCCAGGCGATCGACGCATCCGACGCCAGCCCTGCGGATTCGCGCACCTCGCTGACCACCGGCTCGATCGCGATCATGCGCCGGTCGGGGGCCGCCTCCTGCGCCCGTCCATAGGACAGCGTCGACTGGCAGAACGCGATAGCGCGCTCCAGCGAGCGCATAAGCTTGGGCGCGAAGCGCTGCACCCGCGGGTCGGGTACGCTGGCGAGCTGATCCGAGAGCAGTTGCGAGGATGCGAGAAGATTACGCAGATCGTGATTGATCTTGGATACCGCGAGCCCAAGGGCGGCGAGCCGGCTCTTCTGATGCAGCATCGACACCAAATCGCGCTGCATGTCGGACAGTTCGCGCTCGGCGACGCCGATTTCGTCGCCGCGCTGGCTGGGCACGATGATGCGCGCGGAGCTTTCCGGATCCTGATGGAAGCCGACCAGATTGGCGGTCAGGCGCCGCATCGGCCGCACGAACAGATAATGCAGCGCCAGATACACCAGCGCCGCGGTCAGACTCGCGATCCCCAGCGACACCAGCAGCAGGTTGCTGGAAAACCGGACCATCGCCTGACGCAACGGCAACTCGTCGACGACGACCTCGATGAATTGCGCGCCGCCGGGCGCAGGTCCGACGATGCGAATCGCCTGATTGCCGCTTTCCAGCATCACCTCGAACGCATCGACGATCGCCGACCACACCGTGATCTCGCGCATGTCGATGTCGTGATCGATGTGAGGCGGCAGGTCGGCGCTGGCCAGCAGGCGGCGCTGCTGCCCCATCTTGATGGCGACCGCGCGGGCGCCGATGCTGCCGAGGATCTGCCGGGCCAGCGAATCCGGCACCATGCCGGAGGGTGCGGCATCCAGCACCAGGGCCGCGGTATTCGCCGCCGCCAGCCGGTCGTTCAGCCGGTTGAGCCTGAAATTCGCGATCGCCGGCACATAGATCAGCACCTCCGCGATCATCACCAGCGGAATGGTGAGCAGCAGCAGCTTGCCGGACAGCCCGAGCCGTCGCGACAGGTCGGCTTTCGGCTGTGGCGCGGCGTCTGACACGATATCTGCCTCAGATCTCAGGTCGTTCAGGATGCGTCCTGCTCCGGAACCGGTCAAATTACGGATCGCTAATGTCTGGCAGACCCCGCATCTAGGGAGCCCGGGCTCGCGCGCCAAGGCCGACCCTCGCCATCTCTCAAAAACACCGTAAAACCAAGTATATTCACGGCTAATAGCGCCGTTTCGAAGGGCTCCGAAATGACGCCCGGCAACATTGACGAAAACAGGTCGCTCCCGTATAAGCCGCGCCAACTGTCCGCGATGGCCCGGTCTGACCGGGGCGGCTCATTTGGGCCGGAAACGGTCCATGTTTGGGACCAGCATCTAACGGACTTATCTCATTTATCAGGCGAATTGCCCGGTCAGCGGAGAACGACCCGTGAAGCGGACTTATCAACCCAGCAAACTGGTGCGCAAGCGCCGTCACGGCTTTCGCGCCCGTCTGGCGACGACTGGCGGCCGCAAGGTTCTCGCAGCGCGCCGTGCGCGCGGCCGCAAACGCCTGAGCGCCTGAACGGGCCTCTTTACGAGATCTCATCATGGATCGGTTGAGGCAGCGGGCGGACTTCCTCGCCGTTGCCAGTGGGCCGCGGATGAACAGCGCGGCATTCGTCGTGCAAAGCCGCGCCCGCGGCGACGGCGGGCCGATCCGGGTCGGCTTTACCGTGACCAAGAAGGTCGGTACCGCGACCGAACGCAACCGGGTCCGCCGCCGGCTTCGCGAATTGGTGAAGCGGCTGGATGCCATAGCGATGCGGCCACATAGCGATTATGTGCTAGTCGGCCGTCGTGCCGCGCTCGACCGCGACTTCGCCACCATGCTCGACGATCTCCGCTCGGCGCTGCGTCGCCTCGAGCGGCAGCCCCAAAACGTTCGCGGCGAAAACCGCAACCCGAATTGAATGACGAGATCTTGAACGATGACCGATAACCGCAACACCATCCTCGCCGTCATTCTGTCCGGCCTTGTGCTGATTGCCTGGCAATATTTCTACAACGTCCCGCAGATGGAGCGGCAGCGCGTCCTCCAGCAAACCCAGGCCGAGCTGGCGAAACCGACGCCGCAGGCGACGCCGGGCAGCGCGACGCCGCAAGCCAGCACACCCACGCCGTCGGCCAGCGCGCCTGCGGCAAATCAGCCCGCCTCCGCGGCGGCTGTCGTTTCACGCGATACCGCGATTGCCGCCACGCCGCGCATCAAGATCAGTTCGCCCCGCCTGAGCGGCAGCATTTCCTTGAAGGGCGCGCGGATCGACGACCTCGCGCTGGTCCAGTTCCGCGAGACCGTCGATCCGGCTTCGCCGCCGATCATCCTGTTCTCGCCGTCTGGTACGGCCGAGCCTTATTACGCCGAATTCGGCTGGGTCCCGGCCAGCGGCTCCACCGTGCGCCTCCCCGACCGTGACACGCAGTGGCAGCAGGAAGGTTCGGGCGACCTCACGCCAAATACGCCGGTGACGCTGAAGTATGACAATGGCGACGGCCTCACCTTCCGCCGCACCATTTCGATCGACGAAAAGTATCTGTTCACGCTCAAGGACGACGTCAGCAATGTCGGCAGCGCGCCGGTTACGCTGTATCCGTTCGCGCTGATCTCGCGGCATGGCGCGCCGCCGGTGTCGGGCTACTACATCCTGCACGAAGGTCTCGTCGGCTATCTCGGCGACAAGGGCCTGCAGGAATACGGCTACAGGAAAATCGATGACGACAAGGTCGTCAACTTCAAGGTCACCAATGGCTGGCTCGGCATCACCGACAAATACTGGGCGTCGGCGCTGCTGCCGGATACCAATGCGCAGCTGCAGGCGCGGTTTTCGTCGAATCCGGTGGGTGCCATCAAGACCTATCAGACCGACTACCTGCTCGATCCGCAGACCATCGCCATCGGCGGCACCGGCACTGCGAACGCACGGCTGTTCGCCGGCGCCAAGGAAGCCAGCGTCGTCGGCATCAATTTTCCCGGCTTCGGTCTTGGCGGCTACAACAAGCAGCTCAACCTCAACCATTTCGATCTGTTGATCGACTGGGGCTGGTTCTACTTCATCACCAAGCCGATGTTCCTGGCGCTGGACTGGTTCTATCACCTGGTCGGCAATTTCGGCGTCGCCATCCTGCTGGTGACGGTGCTGGTGAAACTGCTGTTCTTCCCGCTCGCCAACAAGTCCTACGCCTCGATGGCGAAGATGAAATCGGTGCAGCCGCAATTGGCGGCGCTGAAGGAGCGCTATCCCGACGACAAGGTGAAGCAGCAACAGGAGATGATGGAAATCTACAAGAAGGAGAAGATCAACCCGATCGCCGGTTGTCTTCCCGTCGCATTGCAGATTCCGGTGTTCTTCTCGCTCTATAAGGTGCTGTTCGTCACCATCGAAATGCGCCACGCGCCGTTCTATGGCTGGATCAAGGACTTGTCGGCGCCCGATCCGACCAATCTGTTCAATCTGTTCGGCCTGCTGCATTTCGATCCGACGACGGTACCGTTGTTCGGGCACTATCTCGTGCTCGGCGTATGGCCGATCATCATGGGCATCACGATGTGGTTCCAGATGAAGCTCAATCCGACGCCGCCGGACCCGACCCAGAAGATGATCTTCGACTGGATGCCGCTGATCTTCACCTTCATGCTCGCCGGTTTCCCGGCGGGTCTGGTGATCTACTGGGCGTGGAACAACCTGCTCTCGGTGCTGCAGCAGAGTTTCATCATGCGCAAGAACGGCGTGAAGGTGGAGTTATTCGACAATCTCAAGGCCACCTTCGCCAAGAAACCGGCAGTCGAAAAGCCTGCGAACAAGACGACGTAGGATCGCGGACCTCATCCTGAGGAGCGGCCTCGGCCGCGTCTCGAAGGATGTGGCCACACACTCATGGTTCGAGACGGCGCAAGGATGCGCCTCCTCACCATGAGGACATCGATCGCATCAAGAAGCGCCGACGTAACCGAAAGCCCTTCGCATGAATGCCGAACCCGATGCGAAGCTGATCGAACAGGGCCGCAAACTGTTTGCCGGCGACTGGCAGTTCATCTGGGCGTCGCCTTCGATCGAAACGCTGCCGCCGATGCAGGGCATGGAGGTTGCGTTCGCCGGCCGCTCCAATGTCGGCAAATCCAGCCTGATCAACGCGCTCACCGGGCGCAACGCGCTGGCGCGTACCTCGCATACGCCGGGCCGCACCCAGGAACTGATCTTCTTCGAAGGTCCGAAAGATGCGGGCTTCCGGCTGGTCGACATGCCCGGCTATGGTTATGCGTCGGCGCCGAAGGCCAAGGTCGCGTCGTGGACCGGGCTCATTCACAATTTCCTGCAGGGCCGCAGCAGCCTGGCGCGGGTCTATGTGCTGATCGATGCCCGCCACGGATTTAAGGACGTCGATCTCGACGTGCTCAAAACCTTGAACAAGGCGGCCGTCAGCTATCAGGTCGTGCTGACCAAGGCTGATCAGGTAAAGCCTGCCGAACTCGAGGCGCGCACCGAGGACATCGCGACGGCGCTCGCAAAGCATCCCGCAGCGTTCCCGGAACTGCTGGTGACGTCGTCGCGCACCGGCGCCGGCATGCCGGAGCTGCGCGCCGCGATGATCCGGCTGCTCGAGGAACGCCGCCGATGACGCGAGGCGGGTTGTTCCGGGTGCTCGTGGTGTTGGCGGGAGCGATGGGCGCGGCCGGCGTCGCGCTGGCGGCAGCGTCCGCACACCAGCCCGACGCGACGAGGTTGGCATCGGCATCGTCGATGCTGCTGTTTCACGCCAGCGCGGTGCTCGCGGCGGTATTGCTGATCGAACGCCGCGTCATCCACATGCAGTTTGGATTCGCCGCAGCGGCCGGTTTCGTCATTGCCTCGGCTTTATTCGCCGGCGACCTGACGCTGCGGCAATACGCCGGACACGGCCTTTTTCCGATGGCCGCTCCGACAGGCGGCACGCTTTTGATCGTCGGCTGGCTGGTGCTCGCGGTGGCGGCGGTCTGGCCGCGCACCGGCAATCCGTAGCCCGGATGAGCATAGCAACATCCGGGATCTCCGTTTCAACGCATGGGCCGTCCCGGATGTTGTCCGCTGATCCGGGCTAAGGCTCGGCAGCGAAACTTTGCGCCATGCCCGCCAATCAGATAGAACCCGCCCCATCCTGGCAGTAACGAGACCCGCTTCATGACCGACGCGCCCTATATCAGTGCCCTCGACCAGGCTCGCATCCTGTCCGAGGCGCTGCCGCACATGCAGGAGTATGACGAGGAAACCATCGTCATCAAATATGGCGGCCATGCCATGGGCGCCGAAGAGCTCGCCAAGGCGTTCGCACGTGACATCGTGCTCCTGGAGCAGACCGCCATCAATCCGGTGGTGGTGCATGGCGGCGGCCCCCAGATTGCGGCCATGCTGCAGCGGCTCGGCATCAAGTCGGAATTTTCCGCCGGTCTGCGCATCACCGATGCCGCCACCATCGAGATCGTCGAGATGGTGCTGGCGGGCTCGATCAACAAGCAGATCGTGAGCTACATCAACGAAGCCGGCGGCAAGGCGGTCGGTCTCTGCGGCAAGGACGGCAACATGGTGAAGGCGTCGAAGGTGATGCGCACCATGGTCGATCCAGGCTCGAACATCGAGAAGGTGGTCGACCTCGGCTTCGTCGGCGAACCGGAAAAAGTCGACCTGACGCTGCTGAACCAGCTGATCGGCCATGACCTCATTCCCGTATTGGCGCCGCTGGCGACATCGGAGAGCGGGCAGACCTTCAACGTCAATGCCGACACCTTTGCCGGCGCGGTCGCAGGCGCGCTGAAGGCAAAACGGCTATTGCTGCTGACCGACGTGCCCGGCGTGCTCGACAAATCGAAGAAGCTGATTCCCGAATTGTCGGTGAAGGAAGCGCGGAAACTGATTGCCGACGGCACCATTTCCGGCGGCATGATTCCCAAGGTCGAAACCTGCATCTACTCGCTGGAGCAGGGCGTGCAGGGCGTGGTCATCATCGATGGCAAGATCCCGCACGCGGTTCTGCTCGAACTGTTCACCAATCAAGGCACCGGCACGCTGATCCACAAGTGATGATGCACAATCACCCATCGTCATGGCCGGGCTCGTCCCGCCTGCGGGGCAAGCCCGGACATGACGAATTGAATATTGTGCGGTCTTTTTCGTACGCGTTGATCCCTGCTTTGGTCACGCTGCTCGCCAGTGCAATGCCGGCCTATGCCGACCTGAAACTCTGCAACCGCATGAGCTATGTGGTCGAGGCCGCCATCGGCATCGACGACAAGGCCGCCACCGCCACGCGCGGCTGGTTCCGCATCGATCCGGCGGCATGCCGAATCGTGGCCCAGGGCACCTTGACCGCCGACCGCATCCTGCTCAATGCGCGCGCGCTCGGCGTCTACGGCTCGTCGCCGATCCCGCAGAACGGCGCCGACACGCTGTGCATCGCGGCGGACAATTTCGTCATCGCCGCGGCGCGCCAGTGCCGCGCCGGGCAGACCCCGGCGCCGTTCACCGAAATCCGGCCGACGCAAACCGACGACGGCAACCTGGTGGCGTATTTGGCCGAGGACAGCGAATATGACGACGAGCAGGCGAGGTTAGCCGGCATCCAGCGGCTGCTAGTGATCGCCGGCTATGACGCGGCACCGATCGACGGAGTCGACGGGCCGAAAACCCAAGCGGCGCTGGCCGCATTCCTGAAAAACCGCGGACTGACGCCGGAACTCGTGCAGGCGCCGAATTTCTTCTCGACCATGATCGACGCGGTGCAATCGCCCTCCTCCGCCGGCCTCACCTGGTGCAACGACACGCCGCACAAGATCATGGCCGCGGTCGGCACCGACGATGGCAAGGCCGTGACCAGCCGCGGCTGGTATCGCATCGAGTCCGGCAAATGTCTGCATCCCGACGTCACCGGCCAGCCGAAACAGGTTTTCAGTTTCGCGGAGGCGATCGACGGCAACGGCCGCGCCATCAAATTGAAAGACAGGCCGTTGAGCTGGGGCGGCGGGACACAGCTCTGCACGCGCGAAAGCAAGTTCGAGATCAACGAGCAGGGCGACTGCGGCAGCCGCGGTCTCGCCGCCACCGGCTTTGCAACGGTCGACATGAGCGGCGGCGGCAAGACCTTGCGATTTGCGATGCCGTAAGCTTCTCCTTTCGTCCCCGCGAAGGCGGGACCCACAACCCCAGGCCTCAATTCAGGTCATCAATGCTAACAACAATCGAACGCAACTCAGCTCGTGCTCATCACAACCGTGGGTGGTTATCGGTCCCCTTCTTCGCGGGGATGACTGATTGAGAGACCGATAATAATGACAATATCATCCCGTCCCTTCACCCACATCGACACCTGGGTGTTCGATCTCGACAACACGCTGTACCCGCACCACGTCAATCTATGGCATCAGGTCGATGCGCGGATCGGCGAATTCATCGCAAATTATCTGAAGCTGCCCGCCGACGAAGCACGGCGGATCCAGAAAGACTATTATCGCCGTTACGGCACCAGCATGCGGGGCATGATGACCGAGCATGGCGTCAACGCCGATGACTATCTGGCCTACGTGCACCGCATCGATCACTCGCCGCTGGAGCCTAACCCGGCAATGGGCGCGGCGATCGCAAAACTGCCGGGACGCAAGCTGGTCCTGACCAACGGTTCGACCGATCATGCCGCCAAGGTGCTGGAGCGGCTCGGCATCGGCTCGCATTTCGAAGCAGTGTTCGACATCATCGCCGCCGAGCTCGAGCCGAAACCGGCGCCGCAGACCTACCAGAAATTCCTCAACCTCCACGGCGTCGATCCGAAGTCGTCTGCGATGTTCGAGGATCTGGCGCGCAATCTCGTGGTGCCGCATCAGCTGGGCATGACCACGGTGCTGGTGGTGCCCGATGGCAGCAAAAATGTGGTGCGGGAAGACTGGGAACTGGAAGGCCGCGACGCCGCCCATGTCGATCATGTCACTGATGATTTGACGGGGTTTTTGGAAGGGCTGAGCGCGGCACGCTAGGGCGCCTCGGACGCGGTGGGCATTCTTCATGGCGCTCCGCAGAGCCGGGACCGTCACGAGCACCACGCTCTGTTACGGCCCCGGATCAGCGGCGCGTCACGCGGCAAGAGAGGCGCGGCCGGCGCAGCACATCCCAGCTTGACTCTCCCCGTTCAAATCCCGACAAAAGCCTTCCCGCCAGCTATCGCCGTCATTCTGCTCCGAGGAAATCTCGATGTCCCTTGCTTCCCTTCAATCCGCCATCAATACCGCCTTCGATGCGGCGGAGAGCATCAACACCACCACCAAGGGCGAAGTCCGCGACGCGGTCGACCACGCGCTTGACCTGCTCGACAAGGGCGAGGCCCGCGTCGCCGAGCCCGAGGCCGGCGGCAAGTGGAAAGTTCATCAGTGGTTGAAAAAGGCGGTGCTGCTGTCGTTTCGTCTCAATGACATGAGCGTGATTTCCGGCGGCCCCGGCAAGGCATCGTGGTGGGACAAGGTGCCGTCGAAATTCGAGGGCTGGGGGGAAAATCGTTTTCGCGATGCCGGCTTCCGCGCCGTGCCCGGCGCCATCGTGCGCCGCTCCGCCTTCATCGCCAAGAACGTGGTGCTGATGCCGTCCTTCGTCAATCTCGGCGCCTATGTCGATGAGAGCACCATGATCGACACCTGGTCGACGGTGGGCTCCTGCGCCCAGATCGGCAAGCGCGTGCACATCTCCGGCGGGGTCGGCATCGGCGGCGTGCTGGAACCGCTGCAGGCCGAGCCCGTCATCGTCGAGGACGATTGCTTCATCGGCGCCCGCTCGGAAGTTGCCGAAGGCGTCATCGTGCGCAGAGGCGCGGTGCTGGCGATGGGGGTATTCCTCGGCGCCTCCACCAAGATCATCGACCGCGACAGCGGCGAGATCTTTGTCGGCGAAGTGCCGGAATATGCCGTTGTGGTGCCGGGCGCGCTGCCAGGCCGTCCGCTGAAGAACGGCGCGCCGGGCCCTTCCACCGCCTGCGCGGTGATCGTCAAGCGGGTTGACGAACGGACCCGCGCCAAGACCAGCATCAACGAGCTGCTGCGGGATTGAAGTCCCGCCTTCGATCGATTTTCGTGGCATAATCGCGGCTGCGCACGGAATTCAGGGGGTACTGATGGACTGGACGACGTTGCTTTTCAGCTTCAAGCGCCGGATCAATCGCGGCAAATACTGGCTCGCGGTTTTGATTTACATCGCGGTCTGGACCACCTTCATCGCGCTCTCGCTGATCTGGCTGGGCGGATTGAACATCGACAATCTCCTGAGCTTCGCCGGCGCGGCGCTGTTGATCTGGCTGTCGGGATTGATCCTTCTCATCGTCGGGACATGGTCCGGCCTCGCCGTCGGCGTCAAGCGGCTGCATGACCGCGACAAGAGCGGCTGGTGGATCCTGCTGTTCTGGCTCGGCCCGAGCATACTGGGCGGCTGGCAGACGGCGACGCCTGACCTTGGCGGCGGTTTTATCCTTTCGCTGGCCGCGGCGGCGATTGCGATCTGGGGCTTTATCGAACTCGGCTGCCTGCCCGGGACGCCAGGTCTGAACCGCTACGGCCCCGATCCGCTCGGCGATCCGGCGTATGCGCGCCGCATCTGATGTCGACTGACGCGCTTTCCATCGCCCGCGATCTGCTGCGCTGTCCGTCGGTAACGCCGGCGGACGCCGGCGCGCTCGGCGTTCTCGAAAATATCTTGAACTCCGCCGGCTTCGACGTGCACCGCGTCACCTTCAGCGAGCCCGGCGCCGCCGATATCGACAATCTCTACGCCCGCATCGGCGCTGAAGGACCGCACATCACCTTCGCCGGACATACGGACGTGGTGCCTCCGGGCGACGAAGCGGCGTGGACCTGCGGCGCGTTCTCCGGCGAGGTGAAGGACGGCTTTCTGTACGGCCGCGGCGCCGTCGACATGAAAGGCGGGATTGCCTGCAGCGTGGCGGCGGCGCTCGACTATGTGGCTGCAAACGGCGGCCGGCCGAAAGGATCGATCTCGTTCCTGATCACCGGCGACGAGGAAGACATCGCCGTCAACGGCACGATAAAACTGCTGCAATGGGCAGCGTCGCGCGGCGAAAAATTCGATCATTGCGTGCTGGGCGAGCCCAGCAATGTCGAGGAACTCGGCGACTGCATCAAGGTCGGCCGCCGCGGTTCGCTGTCGGGCACGCTGTATGTCGATGGCGTGCAGGGCCACGTCGCCTATCCGCATCGCGCGTCGAACCCGGTCCCTGACATAGCGGCGCTAATCGCGGCACTGGGCAACGAACCGCTCGATCACGGCAGCGCGCATTTCCAGCCTTCCAATCTGGAATTCACCTCGGTCGATGTCGGCAATACCGCGAGCAACGTGATCCCGGCGCAGGCGCGCGCGAAATTCAACATTCGCTTCAACGATCGTCACAGCCAGGAGTCGCTGCGGACGCTGATCGAAGCGCGCGTGACCAAGGCGGCTGGCAACCGCATCAAGGCGCGTATCGGTTGGGAGTCGTCGAATGCCGGCGTGTTCGTCATAAAACCCGGCGCCTTTACCGACCTTGTAGTGGCGGCGATCGAGGAAGTCACCGGGCGCAAGCCCGATCTCAACACCGGCGGCGGCACCTCGGATGCGCGCTTCATCACCCGCTATTGCCCGGTAATCGAGTTCGGTCTGGTCGGGCAGACCATGCACCAGATCGACGAACGCACGCCGGTCGCCGACCTGGAAAAGCTGACGAGAATCTATCGCGGTGTGTTGGATCGTTATTTCGTCTGATCCGCAATGCGCGGTCGAGCGACGGCGGTGCTGACCTTGCGGGCAGGTTAGCCGTCGCCCGGTCTGGTGATTATCCGGCTTTGACTTGACCGGCCGCCTTGATCAGGTCGCCTTTGATGCGCACCAGGATCCGCGTCGTCGCCGTCAGCGTCTCCAGATTGAGATTAACCAATGCAAATTCCGCCGGCGTGGTCCAACCAGGGCGGTGGATTATCTTGAGAAATTCCTCGAATGACGCCGGCGCCGCCAGCTCGCCAATGATTTTGCGAAGGTCGTCAACATGTTTCTCAATAACCTTTATATGATCGTCCGGCATCTTGCTCTCCATGGTTGGAACAGCCGCGATCGACGAATTTCGGATCATCGCGCGGACTGCGCGTCAGGGCTAATGGCCGCCGGGAGGCGCTATGATTATCGCTAATTTAAAACAAATACTACCTCAAACGGTGGCGAGAGAAAAATGCAACCAAAGATGCGGCCAAATTATGACGGCTTAATAATCCACCCGCACCAGATACAGCCCGTCGGGCGGCGCGACCGGACCGCAGGCTGCGCGGCTGCGGGCCGCGAGCGCGCCCGCGAGTTGGTCGGCGCTCCAGCGTCCCTCGCCGACCCACACCAGCGATCCGACCATCGAGCGCACTTGGCTGTGCAGGAATGACCGTGCCGAGGTGACTATGCTGACGTTGTCGCCATCGCGCACAACGTCGAGCTGGTCGAGGGTTTTCTCCGGCGATTTTGCCTGGCATTCCGCGTCGCGGAACGTGGTAAAATCGTGTTTGCCGATCAGTCTTTGCGCCGCATCGTGCATCGCGCTTGTATCGAGCAGCTTCGGCACCCGCCATACATGCCCGGCATCGACCGCGAGGTTGGCGCGGCGGTTGACGATGCGATACAAATAATGCCGACGAAGCGCGGAGAACCGCGCCTCGAATGTTTCCGGCACGATCTCCGCGCTCAGCACGCCGATCGGATGCGGCCGCAGATGCGCGTTCAAGCCGTCGCGCAGCCGGCCCGGCGCAAACTGCTTGGCGATATCGCAATGTGCCACCTGCGCCAGCGCGTGCACGCCCGCGTCGGTGCGGCCGGCGCCGTGGACACGCACATGTTCGCCGCAGATCGCCTTGACCGCGGTCTCCAGCGCGCCCTGTACCGACGGACCGTTGTCCTGAATCTGCCAGCCGGAGAACGGCGCGCCGTCATATTCGATGGTGAGCTTGTAGCGGGGCATCAGTTCAGCCGTGCCGGCGGCTCGAGCGGCGTGCCGCGTAGAAATTCGTCGGTTCTCATGGGTTGCTTGCCGGCACGCTGCAATTCGAGAATGCGGATTGCGCCGTCCTTGCAGGCGACCGTCAGCCGATGGTCGAGCAATTCACCCGGCGCGCCCGAGCCCTCGGCGAGTTCGCAGCGCAGGATTTTCACCCGCGCCACGCCGTCAATCGGCATCTCGCACCACGCGCCGGGAAACGGCGACAGCCCATGGATATGGCGCAGCACCGCATGCGCAGATTTTGCCCAGTCGATTCGCGCCTCGGCTTTCTCGATCTTGGCCGCGTAGGTCACGCCGACTTCGCTCTGCGGCGTGAGCTGCAATTTCCCGCGCTCCAGCTCGTCCATCGCGCGCGCCATTAAGCCAGCGCCGAGCGGCGCCAGCGCGTCGTGCAGGTCGGCTGCGGTCATGGCGTCCGTGATGGCGATGCGTTCGGCCATGGCGACGTCGCCGGTGTCTAGTCCGGCATCCATCTTCATCACCATCGCTCCGCTCTCCGTATCACCGGCCATGATGGCGCGATTGATCGGTGCGGCGCCGCGCCAGCGCGGCAGCAGCGAGGCGTGCAGGTTGAAGCAGCCGAGTTTCGTCGCATCGAGAACGGTCTGCGGCAGGATCATGCCGTAGGCGACCACTACGGCGGCATCGGCGTTACGCGCGCGAAATTCCTGCTGCGCTTCCGGCGTTTTCAATGTCGTCGGCGTCAGCACGGGAATGCCGAGCCGCCGCGCTTCCTGCTCCACCGGTGTCGGTTGCAGTTTCATGCCGCGTCCTGAAGGCTTTGCAACGCGTGTATAAACCGCCACGATCGCATGACCTTGCTCCGCCAACGCGCGCAGCGTCGGCACCGCGAATTCCGGCGTGCCCATGAAAATCAGGCGGAGAGGCATGAAGGTCTCAATTGTGGCCGCCCTTGACGGTCGATGCGCGGCCCGCTATTCCGCCGCCCGCTTGGCGGCCTTCGCAAATTTCTTCAGTACGCGGTCGCGCTTCAATTTCGACAGATAGTCCACGAACAGCACGCCGTTGAGATGATCGATCTCATGCTGGATGCAGGTGGCGTACAAGCCCTCGGCGTCTTCCTCGTGCAGCTTGCCATCCAGATCGGTGAAACGCACCCGAACCCGCGCCGGCCGTTCCACCTCTTCGTAATATTCCGGGATCGACAGGCAGCCTTCCTCGTAGGTCGACACTTCCTCCGACGACGACAGAATCTCCGGATTGATGAACACGCGCGGCCGCGGCTTGCTCTCGCCGTCGTCTTCCTTCTTGGCGAGATCCATGGTGATCAGCCGGACTGGTTGCGCGACCTGGATCGCCGCGAGGCCGATCCCCGGCGCGGCGTACATGGTCTCGAACATGTCCTCGGCGAGCTTGCGCAGCTCCGCCGTGACCTTCTCGATGGGTTTCGAGACGAGCCGCAACTGCTTGTCGGGAAGCACGATAATTTCGCGAATAGCCATGGCGGGCGATTTAATCCGCTGGTCCGGCGCGGTCAATGCGCCGGCGCGGGCAGGCTTAACCCGCCATTAACCATAAAAATCAGCATTCTATTCACCATAAATGTTCCCTCTTCGTTCGCGTTCGTGTCCGAATCGGCTACAACGGCGGAATGAACGAGATCCTTTTCATGATCGGCGACGCGCCGGTCCGCATCGGTGCGGCGCTGATCGGCTTCGGCGCGCTGGCGCTCATCCTGCTGCTGGCCATCGCGGTGGTGATCGCGCGCGCCGGCAGCCGCGGCGCCGCGCTGGCGATGGCGCAGGCGATCCGCGCCGATGAGTTGGAGGAGCGCCTTGGCGAGATGATGCGCGCCCAATCCGAGGCCACCGGCCGCGTCGACGCAATGGGACAGGCGCTGGCCGGACGCCAGGCGGAGATGGCGCGCGCCGTCACCGAGCGGCTGGATTCGGTGACCCACCGCGTCGGGCAATCGATGGAGCAGACCACCCGCCACACCATGGAAAGCCTGAGCGTACTGCACGAGCGGCTCGGTATCATCGACAACGCCCACAAGAATCTCACCGACCTCACCTCGCAGGTGACGACGCTGCGTGACGTGCTAGCCAACAAGCAGTCGCGCGGCGCGTTCGGTCAGGCGCGCATGGAATCCATCGTCCAGGACGGCATGCCGAAGGACTCTTATGCTTTCCAGCACACGCTCTCCAACAACAAGCGTCCGGATTGCGTGGTGTTTCTTCCCGATCAGCGGCCGCTGTGCATCGACGCCAAATTTCCTCTTGAAGCGATGACGGCGCTGCATGACGCGCGATCGGACGACGAAAAGAAATTCGCCACCCAGCGGCTGCGCACGGACGTGATGAAGCACGTCAGCGACATCGCCGAGAAATATCTGATCCCCGGCGAAACCCAGGATACTGCGCTGATGTTTGTGCCCTCGGAATCGGTCTATGCCGAAATCCACGACGGTTTCGACGACGTGATCCAGAAGGCCTACCGCGCCCGCGTCGTGCTGGTGTCGCCGTCGCTGCTGATGCTGGCGATCCAGGTCATGCAGCAGATCCTCAAGGACGCGCGGATGCGCGACGCCGCCGACCAGATCCGCACCGAGGTCATGCATCTCGGCGACGACCTCGGGCGCCTGCGCGAGCGCGTGCTGAAACTGCAGAATCACTTCGGCCAGGCCAACGAGGACGTCCGGCAGATCCTGATCTCCGCCGACAAGATCGAAAAGCGCGCCGGCCGGATCGAGGAGCTCGATTTCAGCAAGACCGACGCGCCCGCAGAAACGCCGCGCATCGTCAAGGCAGGCGGCCCCGAACTGTTTGCGCCGCTGCCGCGCAAGTTGCAGGCGGGGGAATAAGGGGCCGGGTTACTCGCGGTCTATTCCGCCGGGCTCGGAATTCGCTTTCTGCTGGCGGCCTTGATGATCGAGCAATTCTCGTCGCTGCTGGCGCGGCTGAAGCGGCATCTGGCGAGCGCCGAGCGCGCGATGGGTGTATTGATGGTGCTGACGGGGGGTCGCATTCCTGACCGGCAGCATGAGTGATATCGGCATATGGCTGCTCCAACGTTCTCCGGCGCTGCAGAATTTCGGCTGAAGGCGCGTAACAATGGGGTCCGTCGAGACGAAACTCCCGCATCGCATCACATGGTTTTCAACAATTGATCAGGGGGGCTTTTATGAATTTCGTCGTCAATCTTCTCATCATCCTGCCGGCGCGGATCGCCTCCCATTTCGCCTGGGCCGGGCCGCTGGTGATGCGGCTGGTGGTCGGCTACGTGTTCATGCTGACCGGCTGGGGCAAGCTCAACAACCTGCCGCAGATGATCCAGAATTTCACCGAGTGGGGCATCCCGTTTCCCGGAATCCTGACGCCGTTCGTCTCGGGTGTGGAATTTTTCGGCGGCATCATGCTGATGCTCGGCCTGTTCACCCGGATTCCGGCGGCGATGCTGGCCGTTGTCATGCTGGTGGCGATCAAGTCCGCGAAATGGGAAAATGTCGATTCACTGGAAACGCTGCTGGGCTTTGAGGAAATGACGTATTTCGCGGCATTTCTCTGGCTCGCGATCGCCGGTCCCGGCGCCGTCTCGCTGGATCGCCTGCTGCTGGGCGCGAGCGGATACGAGGACGCGCCGAAGTAACGCGTTCGACAATGTCTCACTTTTCCGTGACACCGCGGAAAGGTTGAGCCCGGTTTGGCGCAGCTCTCGTAGCTGTGCCGACCGATACGCCCACGGCATCCCGGAGACGTCATGAAGTTCGCCCGCGTTCTGGCTTTCACCATTGCCGCTTTCGCAGCGTCCTCGGCGTTCGCGGGCGAATCCATCCAATGGAGCGGCTGGAACGGCGAGTTGTTTTCCCGCGCCACAGCTGAGAAACGCTTTGTCATCCTCGATCTCGAAGCGGTGTGGTGCCATTGGTGCCATGTGATGGAGAAGACCACCTACGCCGACCCCGAGGTCAACGAACTGCTGGCGTCGAAATACATTGCGGTGCGGGTGGACCAGGACGCCAACCCGGATCTGTCGAGCCGTTACGGCGACTGGGGCTGGCCGGCGACCATCGTGTTCGGTCCCGATGGCACTGAGATCGCCAAAATCCGTGGCTATATCGAGCCTTCGCGGATGCAGGCGCTGCTCAAGGCCATCATCGACGATCCGTCGCCTGGTCCTTCGGTCGGCGAAGCGTTTGAAATCAAGCCGTCCGCTTCGGTGTTTTTGACCAAGCAGCAGCGCGCCGAACTGGTAAAAAACGTCGACGAGTCCTGGGACGACAGCCTCGGCGGCTGGGGCGAAAACCAGAAATACATCGACCCCGACAGCATGGACGCCGCGTTGGCCCGCGCCGAGGCCGGCGATGACGCAGCGGCCAAGCGCGCGCGGCGGACCTTCGATGCGGCGATTGCTCTGATCGATCCTGTGTGGGGCGGCGTGTTCCAGTATTCGGAAGGCGGCAGCTGGACCAAGCCGCATTTCGAAAAGATCATGTCGTTTCAGGCGCAGTATCTGCGGCAATACAGCCAGGCCTATGCGCTCTGGAAGGACGAAAAATATCTCGCAGCGGCGCGCGACATCGAGCGCTATCTGGCGGGCTTTCTGGTCAGTCCGGACGGCGCGTTCTATGTCAGCCAGGATGCCGATCTCGACCACGACACCGACGGGCACAAATATTATGCACTGGACGATGCCGGGCGGCGCAAGCTCGGCATGCCGCGCATCGACAAGAATCTTTACGCGCGCGAGAACGGCTGGGCGATCAGCGGCTTGACCGCGTTCTACAACGTCACCAACGATCCCAAGGTATTGGCGATCGCGGAACGTAGCGCGAAATGGGTCAACGACAACCGGGCACTCCCTGGCGGCGGATTTCGCCACGGCGACAAGGATCGCGGCGGGCCGTTCCTCGGCGATACCTTGGCCATGGGGCAGGCATTTCTCGATCTCTATGCCTCAACCGGCGATCGCGACTGGCTGGCGCAAGCCGGTAAGGCCGGCGATTTCATCGGCGCGACGTTCAAGGACGAAGCCGGCGGCTTCTTCTCGTCAAAGACAAGCGAAGGAAAGGTTGGCGTGTTCGCCAAGCCGCCGAAACATTCCGACGACCAAATCCAGGTCGCCCGCTTCATGAACATGCTCAACCGCTATTTCGGCAACGACGCTTACAAGGACTGCGCGTCACATGCGATGCGTTACCTGACCAGCGTTTCGACGGAGGCCGCACGGCCGATGCCCGGCATACTGCTCGCCGACGAAGAACTCGCGGTAGAGCCGACGCACATGACTATCGTCGGACACAAGGACGACCCCCGCGCCCAGGCCCTTCATGCGGCGGCGCGGGCATATCCGGCGCGCTACAAGCGTCTCGAATGGCTCGATCTGCGCGAGGGCAAGCTGCCGAATCCCGACGTCGAATATCCCGATCTCGGCGAGCCGGCGGCGTTCGCCTGCAGCAACAGGATTTGTTCGTATCCGTCGTTCAACGCCGAAGAACTTGCGGCCACGGTGAAGCAAATGGCCACGCTGAAGCCTGCGCGCGCGGCTTCGAACTGACGCCCCGTTGCAGCGCAAAAAGCCGGCCACCGTGTTCACGGCCAATCCGCGGGAATACAGCTAATCCGTTGAAGAGTCCGGGCTTTCCGGACCCCACGGGTCTGAAAGCTTTTCTTTGCCACGCGACGAAATACTCTTTGCAGGCCGGTGTTAAGCATAGACGGGCTGTGGGGATTAAGAAAAAGAAACTTTCTTTTGAAACCGCTGTAACCAGATCGCTCGATGCCCCGTATCTATTTCTGGATGATTGTTTCAGGGAGCGCGGGCCTTCCACACTGCCGCGCGACTTGATGGGCATCCAGAACTTCGTTCGTTGTGCGGTTCTGTGATCGACGGCATCGCATTTTTAGGTATCAAACAGTCACCAAGGAGATCATCATGAAATTGGATTCCAAATCAGGTGCCACGCTCGCTGCAGCAGCCGCCACCCTATTCCTCGCCGGCGCCACTATTTCGACCGTGTCGACGACTGCCTATGCCGCTGGCGGCAAGTGCATGGCCGGCAACGCCTGCAAGGGCCAGAGCGCCTGCAAGGGCGGCGCGAATTCCTGTAAGGGCCTGAATGCCTGCAAGGGCACCGGCTTCTCGATGAGCTCCGAGAAGAAGTGCGAAGCGATGGGCGCGAAGTTCGTCAAGTCCTGATCAAGATCGTTGTATCGGCAAGGCCCGGCAACTCGATGCCGGGCCTTTCCATCTTTGGTCTGCCTCGGACCGACATAATTTAATCTGGCCCGCGGTGTAACCAAACCAAACCTGACACGTACTTAGTCCGATGCAGGTGCCGGCCCGAGCTCGTTCGCGACCGGCAATCGATGCATTCTCTCAGAGCGCTTATTGGAGGAATTGCCATGAAGCTTACTTCTAAATCCGGTGCCACGATTGCGGCGGCCGCCGCCACCCTGTTTCTGGCGGGTGCTACCATCTCGACGGTTGCTCATGCAGCCGGTGAAGGAAAATGCGTCGGCGCGAATGCCTGCAAGGGCCAGAGCGCCTGCAAGAGCGCAGCGAATTCATGTAAAGGGCAGAACGCCTGCAAGGGTCAGGGCTTCTCGGCCATGACCAAGGACCAGTGCGCTTCGGCCAAGGGCAAGTTCACAGCGTCCTGATCCGACCTTTTCGGAACTGGGGGCGGGCGTAGGCCGGCCCCCGGATCCATGATAGGTTTACTGCACGACCATTCGGCCGCGAGCGGAGCAGGCAATGAACGTCGCAAGCAATTTGCCGCCGGCGGCATCGCTCCCGGATCGCACCCGTCTTTCCGCCAAGCCGCCTTTCCTTGGCTTCGGGCTCGGTCTGCGCGCGCAGCACTATGACGAAATTCTCAACAGCAACCCGCCGATCGACTGGTTCGAGGTGATCAGCGAGAACTACATGCTGCCGGGCGGCCAGCCGCTCCGCATCCTCGATCGCATCCGCGAGCGCTATCCGGTGGTAATGCACGGCGTCTCGCTGTCGATCGCCTCGACGGCGCCGCCTGATTTCGACTATCTGCAAGGCCTTCGCGACCTTGCCAGGCGGGTCGAACCCAAATGGGTGTCGGATCACCTGTGCTGGACCGGCGTGCACGGCATGAACCTGCACGATTTGCTGCCGATCCCCTACACGCGCGAAGCGCTCGACCACGTCGTCAGCCGGGTTCAACTGGTGCAGGATTATCTCGGCCGCGCCATCGTGCTGGAAAACGTCTCGACCTATGTACAGTTCGATAGCTGTGAGATGACGGAGTGGGAATTCCTCACCGAGTTGTCGCGCCGCTCCGGCTGCTGGCTGCTGTTCGACGTCAACAACGTCTATGTCAGCGCCTTCAATCACGGCTACGATCCCCACACGTTTCTTGAAGGCATTCCGGCGGATCGCGTGGCGCAGTTTCACATCGCCGGCCACAGCCACATGGGCACTCACATCATCGACACCCACGACCACCCGGTGTGCGACGATGTCTGGGACCTCTACGCCGCGGCGCTGAAACGTTTCGGCCGCGTCTCGACCATGATCGAGCGCGACGACAATATCCCGTCCCTCGACGAACTCGTCGCCGAAGTCGATCAGGCGCGCGAGATGGCGGCAAAAATATTGCCGCAAGCCCGGCAACCCGGATGAGCGAGTTCGCGCGGCTGCAGACCGATTTTCAGCGCGGTATCCTGACCGGCGACGACGCCGTGCTGGCCGAGATACTCGACAGCCCGAAGGAAAAGCGCGAGGTGCTGTTTGGAGTCTACCGGCACGCCTATGGTTCGCGGCTGGTCGACGCCATGCGCAACGATCACGAACTTCTTCACGACTATCTCGGCGGCGAGATGTTCGACACGATGGGCTACGCCTATGTCGCCGCGCGGCCGTCGCATCATCCGAACCTGCGCTGGTTTTCACAGGGCCTTCCGGATTTTCTGAAATCCACCGGGCCGTACAGCGAACATCCCATCCTCGCCGATCTTGCGGCGCTCGAGAAAGCGTTGAACGATGCCTTCGACGCCGCCGACGCGCCCGTGCTTGCGCTGGCCGACATGGCGGGCTTTGCGCCCGAGCTCTGGAACATGCTCAAATTCCAGCCTCACCCGAGTTCATGCCGGCTCGACGTTTCAACGAACGTCGCGGCGGTCTGGCTGGCGCTCAAGAACGAGGAGACGCCACCGGACGCCATCGCGCTGGAACAGCCGGGCCGTCTGCTGATCTGGCGGCAGGACGTGACGCCGATGTTCCGCGAACTCGCGGCAGAAGAAGCCATGATGTGGGACGAAGCGGCCGGCGGCATTCCGTTCGGCGTGCTCTGCTCGATGCTGGCGACCTATGACGATCCCGATGGCGCGGCGGCGCGCGGCGCGGGCTATCTTCATGGCTGGGTCACATCGGGACTGCTGAGCGGTGTAACCAGCGACGATTGAGAGGTCGGCGCGTGAGCACGGACGGCGACCGGAATTTCATCGAGCAGCTGACCTGGGACGAGGTTGCCCGGCGCATCGGCAGCGGCGCCGCCGCCATTCTGCCTGTGGGCGCCGGCGCCAAGCAGCACGGATTCCATCTGCCGATGAACAGCGACCGGATCCAGGCCGAATGGCTTGCCGCACGGATCGCCGACCGCATCGATGGCCTGATCTGGCCGACGGTCAGTTACGGATATTATCCGGCCTTTGTCGATTATGCCGGGAGCATCAGCCTGTCCGAACCAACCTTCGAATCCCTGATCCAGGAGCTTGCGGCGGGCATCCTGGGATATCGCTGCAGGGCGTTGTTCGTGCTCGATAGCGGCATCAGCACGCTGGCGCCGGTCGATCGCGCGCTGTCGCGGCTCGGCAACGCCGGCGCGCTGCATCTGAAGATTCATGACGGCGCGCGCTATCGCCGCGCCGTCGCGAAACTGTCCGAGCAAAGCCACGGCAGCCACGCCGATGAACTCGAAACTTCGCGGATGCTGGTGCTGGCGCCGCATCTGGTCGACACCGCGCGCGCGGAGGCAAGCCCTGCCCTCAAACATGAAACGCCGGGTCCGCTGACGCCATCGGACACCACCTCGCCCAACTACAGCCGCTCCGGCAGCTTTGGCGATCCGACGCTGGCAACCCGCGCCAAGGGCGAAATCCTGCTCAAGGCCATGGTCGGTGACATGGTCGAGCAGGCCACGGCCTTTCTCGCCGGGAAAAGCAATAATTCTCGAAGCATGCAGCGATGACCCGCTCCCGAGCGGCCCGATTGATTGCAATATGCGCGGTCGCGGCGTTGCCGGCTTGTGTGGTCGCGACACCGGGCAGTGCCCAGTCGGAATTGATGCGGGGCGGTCGCATGCCCTACGATGCGTTCGACCGAATGCCGAAGACCGACCTCGACGTCCCCGCCGGCATGATCCACGTCGCGTTCGGCGCGGGAGAGTTCGCTCTGCCGAAGGAAAAAATCCTGGAATGGGTCGCTGCTTCGGCGAAAGCCGTTTCGACCTATTACGGCCGGTTCCCCGTGAAATCGCTGAGGCTGCTGTTTGTGCCGGTCGAAGGATCGCGCGTCCGAGGCGGCACGACCTGGGGCTATCGCGGCGCGGCGATACGGATTCCGCTCGGCCGTGACGCGGCCATCAACGATCTGAAGCGCGACTGGGTCCTGGTGCACGAAATGGTGCATCTCGCGCTGCCCGACATGGAGGATCGCTACGCCTGGCTGTCGGAAGGACTGGCCGTCTATGTCGAACCGGTGGCGCGGGTGCAGTCCGGCGACCTTGACGCCAAGGAGATCTGGCTTGCGATGATGCGCGACATGCCAAAAGGCCTGCCGCAGGCCGGCGACCAGGGACTCGACAATACCGATACATGGGGCCGCAAATACTGGGGCGGCGCGATGTTCTGCCTATTCGCGGATGTCGAGATTCGCAAGCGGACGGACAATCGAACGGGCTTGCAGGACGCCATGCGCGGCGTCCTCGCCGCCGGCGGCAATCATGAAGAGGATTGGCCGATCGACCGCATTCTCGCGACGGCGGACAAAGCGGTCGGTGTCGACGTGCTGACCAAGTTGCACGATGCGTGGGGATCGAAACCGGTGAGGCCCGATCTCGATGCGTTGTGGCGCGATCTTGGACTGAGAGTCCGTGATGGCGGAATCGATTTCGATGACGCCGCGCCGCTTGCCGCGATACGGATAGCAATTACGAAAGCGCCAAAATAACAAGCTAATGCGCCTCATCCCAGTTATTCGCCGCCCTTGCATCGACCTGCAGCGGCACCGACAGCAGCACCGCGGGGAATGGCGCGTCCTGCATGGTGTGCTGCACCACCGGCAGCGTCGCCGCCACTTCGTCGTCGGGCACCTCGAAGATCAACTCGTCATGCACCTGCAGCAGCATCTGCGCGGATAGTTTCTTTTCAGCCAGCGCCTCTTCCATCCGGATCATGGCGCGGCGGATGATGTCGGCGGCGGTGCCCTGCAGCCGCGCGTTGATGGCGGCGCGTTCGTTGAAGGAACGCACCGAGGCGTTGCTGGCCTTGATGTCGGGGTAGTGGCACTTGCGGCCGAACAGCGTCTCGACATAGCCGTGCTTGCGGCAGAAATCGCGCGTCTCGTCCATGTAGGCGCGGATGCCGGGAAAGCGCTCGAAATATTTCTTGATGTAGGCGGAGGCTTCCTCGCGCGCGATGCCGAGCTGGTTGGCAAGGCCGAACGCCGAGATGCCGTAGATGATGCCGAAATTGATCGCCTTGGCGCGGCGGCGCACCTCGCCGGGCATATCCTTGACCGGAACGCCGAACATTTCCGACGCCGTCATGGCATGAATGTCGAGCTTGTCCTGGAACGCCTGCTTCAGCACCGGGATATCGGCGATCTCAGCCAAAAGCCGCAATTCGATCTGCGAATAATCCGCCGACACCAGTTTGTGGCCCGGCGTCGCAATGAAGGCGCGGCGGATCTTGCGGCCGTCCTCGGTGCGAACCGGAATGTTCTGCAGGTTCGGCTCGTTCGAGGACAGCCGCCCGGTGGTGGTCGCCGCCAGCGCGTAGGTGGTGTGGACGCGATGGGTCTGCGGATGCACATAGGTCGGCAGCGCATCGGTGTAGGTCGATTTCAATTTCGAGACCTGGCGCCACTCCAGGATCTTTTTCGGAAACTCGTGACCCTGCTCGGCAAGCTCGTCGAGGATCTGCGCCGAGGTCGACCACGCGCCGGTCTTGGTCTTGCTGCCGCCTGTTATGCCCATCTTGCCGAACAGGATGTCGCCGATCTGCTTCGGGCTGCCGACGTTGATCGGCTCGCCGGCGATCTCCTGGATCTCGGCTTCGACCCTTGCCGCGGTCTGCGCGAAATCGGCCGACAATCGCGACAGCACCTGGCGGTCGATCGAGATGCCGCGCCGCTCCATCCGCCCGAGCACGCCGACCAGCGGCCGCTCCAGCGTTTCATACACCGCGGCCATCCGTTCGGCGACGAGGCGCGGTTTTAACACGCGCCATAGCCGCAAGATGACATCGGCATCCTCGGCCGAATATGCGGTGGCGCGTTCGATTGCCACCTGATCGAAGCTGAGCTTGTTCTTGCCGCTGCCGGTCACCTCGCCATGGCTCAGCACGGCGTGGCCGAGCCGGCTCTCGCTAAGCGCGTCGAGCCCGTGCGAATTGCGCCCGGCGTCGAGCGCATAGGACATCAGCTGGACGTCGTCATGATTGCGGATGACGATGCCGTGCTGCGCCAACATCACCGCCGAGAATTTGATGTTGAAGCCGATCTTGAGCAGCCCCGCCGATTGCAGCAGCGGCCGCAGCGCATCGAGCGCGTCCGGCGCCTTGATCTGGTCCGGCGCGAGCCCGGCGGCGAACAGGCCTGAGCCATCGCCGGATTGCTTGTGGCTGAGCGGGACGTAGCAGGCGTCGTTGGGCCCGAGCGCCAGCGCGATGCCGCACATCTCCGCCTGCATCGGATCGATCGAAGTCGCCTTGGCGTCGATGGCGAAGTGCCCGACGTCGTGGATCCGCGCGATCCACGCGTTGAGTTCGGCAAGCGTGCGGACGGTCTGGTATTTGTCGCGGTCGATTTTCGTCTTGCGCGCGGCTTCCGCCCGCGCCGCCGCGAGCGCTTGCGGCGTCAGCGCGATCACGCCGCGATCGGCTTTCGGCAGGCCCGGCGACCGTTTCTGACTGCCGCCTTGCAATGCAAGCTCGTTCGCGCGGGCCGAAAAATTGGTGCCCTTGGCGGCAGCGTCCGGCTCGCCACCCAACGATGCCGTGGACGGCAAATCCGGCGGCATCGCTTTCGACGCGAACGGGCTTTTCAAATCGGTCGCGGCTTCGATATCCGACGGATCGACCTGCGAATATTCGGCGACCCGCCGCGTCAGCGTGGAAAACTCCATCGCCTTCAAAAACGCGATCAGTTTTCGCGCGTCGGGTTCGTGCACTGCGAGTTCATCGAGCGGCACTTCGAGATCGACCTTGTCGTCGAGCAGTACCAGCTGCCGCGAGATGCGCGCCTTGTCGGCATGCTCGATCAGCGCCTCGCGCCGCTTCGGCTGTTTTATCTCGCCTGCGCGCAGCAACAGCGTTTCGAGGTCGCCATATTCGACGATCAGTTGCGCCGCGGTCTTGACGCCGATGCCCGGCACGCCCGGCACGTTGTCGGTCGAATCGCCGGCCAGCGCCTGCACCTCGACCACCTTCTCCGGCGGCACGCCGAATTTTTCGATCACCTCGGCAATGCCGAGGCGGCGGTCCTTCATGGTGTCGTACATGGTGACGCAGTCGGTCACCAGCTGCATCAAATCCTTGTCCGACGAGACGATGGTGGCGGTAGCGCCGCGTTCGCAGGCGATCCGCACATAGGTCGCGATCAAATCGTCGGCCTCGAAGCCGGCCTGCTCGAGGCAGGGCAGATCGAACGCGCGCACCGCCTCGCGGATCAGCGGAAATTGCGGGATCAGATCGTCCGGCGCGGGGGGCCGGTGCGCCTTGTAATCGGGATACAGCTTGTTGCGGAAGGTTGTTTCCGACTTGTCGAAGATGATCGCCAGATGCGTCGGCCGGTTGTCCTCCGGCATGTCGCGGAGCAGCTTCCACAGCATGTTGCAGAAGCCGAGCACGGCGTTGACCTGCAGCCCGTCTGACTTGCGGTTGAGCGGCGGCAGCGCGTGATAGGCGCGAAAAATATAGGAGGAACCGTCGACCAGGAAGATGTGGTCGCCCTTGCCGGGCGCCTTGACGGCAACGGGTTTTGCGGCGGGTTTTTCGGATGTTTTAGGCATGGCGGCAACTTAAGGATTTTTGTAGGGAATCACAGCCTGTGAAGCGCAGATGTGCGCTAGTTTTTCCTCATGGCCGGCTTGACCCGGCCATCCATCGTCGTCCTTGCGGGGAGCCAAGCGGCGAAGCAATCCGGTCTTTCTGCGTGGCTTCTGGATTGCTTCGCTTCGCTTGCAATGACGATTTCTCCAGGCGAGCGTCACCGCCGCCCGTAAATCGCTTCACGTGAGTGGGAGTTTCAGGGGACCTCGCTCTCGAAGTAAGAGAGGGAGGCGGAACGCCGAAAGGCGCACCTTGGTAGTCAGTGCCGCAGCTTGATTCCCGGATTGCCGAAAATCAGCGGCCACGGCAACGCCTCTCAGCGTCCCGCCGCGGCTTTTCTGTCCTTGGGGCCGTGCTTCCGGCACAAGTTCCGGGCAGGCTTTCGCCCACCCCTCACCTGCCCCGTCCAGCCACTGAAGGCAGCGCCCCGTAGTGGGCACGGACGGCTACCCAAGGCCTCCCGGGTGCGCAGGGAACGACCCCCACGCCCGCAGGCGCCGCATCCCGCCCCGCGCTACAAGCGTCCCGGCAACGCCCCTTTAACAGGGATGGGATAGGAAAGAATTTAGTCTATTGGGAAAATATGTCAAGCAGAGAAACATTAAATTTTTGACCCGCCATGCCGTTACCCGCCGTTACCCGCGGATAGCAATCAACCTTTTGCCTTGTCCTTGGCGCGGCCCAGCGCCTCGTCGGCCGTTCCGCCCTTGGCAGAGCCGCTCTTGCCGTTCTCCGTTACGGTCGCGTTTGCTTCCGACGATCCGCTCCGCTTTTCGACGGTCACTGTTTTCTCTTCCTTCGTTACGCTCATGTCTCGGTTCCTTTCGGAGTTGCACCAGACCCAACACCGGAACAAGCAACTGGTTCATGCCTTCAATAGATCTTTGTGCGCACGGTGTAGTAGGGCGTGGAACTCATTAGCACCTCCCAAATTCGGATTGATGCGAGTTTGACGAACGCCAATGGTTGGCAGTCTTGTCATATCGAGTCGCAACACGCCGACATTGATGGCGCGGCGACCTGGTGTTGTCTGCTCCTGAGGGTAGAGCGGACATGCCGGCTTAGCCCGGCCACTTCCGAGTTTGACCCGTAGCGGAATTACAAGCACCCATCCAACTGTCGCTCCATTATGATGGTGCGTTCGTCGCCATGATAGGCATCGCGTAAAGCCTTAAAACCAAGTCGAGCGTAGAAAGTTTCAGCCGTCACCGATGAAGGAACGAACAATGTAGGGATGCCTCTCTCGCGCGCTGCCTTCTCGATCTCGGCCATTAGGAGCTTGCCGACGCCTTGGGATTGGGCGTCGGGGGCCACGAAGACTGTACGGACCACTCCGCCATCAAGGCTTGCTGTTCCGACGATGCGGTTGCCCAAAGCGGCGACAAACACCGTACGCTTTTCCATCAACTGCCGGACGGCGGCCGGGCTAAAGCTGCGCTCAACCCTCTCGATGATCTCACTCGTATAGTCTTTTGCATTCGTTTCACGCAGCGAACGCAAGATAACCGCGCTGATTTCCTCGGCGTCATCCTCAAGCGCCGGGCGTATCTTGCTTTCCATTAAGGCCTCTACTCGCTCTTTCACGGTCTACATGCATTGATAGCAGCTTCCCGGAATGTCTGCATCTGGCACTTATAGGACGTGGAGCCATGTCCGACTTGAGTCCGCTATGCACACCAAAGCAGACGTCCGCCATCCGCTCCGGGTTTATGGGTTCACGTTCTGGGTCGCCCGGTCAAACCGGGCAATGGCTCGTGGAGCTACTCGGCCGCCTGCAATTCAACGCGCGGCTTGCTCGGCGCGATCCAGAACGCCGCCGGGCGCTCGAACAGGAAATTCGCCCTTGTGCCGCGCGACATCCACCAGATCGCTAGCGCGCCGAAAACGCCGGCGACGGTGACGAGCAGCGAAATCGTGCCGATGTCGTGGATCGGCCCGAACTTCAGCAACAGCGTTCGTGTTGCCGCCATCGGGAGGAAGAACGCCAGATAGATGACGATGGAATGTTCGCCGCAATAGCGCAAGAACGCGAGCCAGCGCGCGCGCGCCAGCAGCGTGCCGATGACGACGATGGCGCTGCTGCCTGCGAGGCCCAGCGCCAGCGAGAGCAGCGGCCATTCGCTGAAGCCGGAAACCACCAGGCCGCCATTGACCAGCATCCACAGCGCCAGTCCTGCCAGCGCAAGCGCCGGCCGTGCCCGCGCGCGGTCGGACAGGGCGAACACGTAAGCCGCGAACAGATAGCCGGAATAGAAATAGACAAAGCGCGCGCAGAATTCGTCGATCACGGTCCAGCCGGTTATTATGTGCATCATTTCGAGCGCGGCGGCCGCCGACCAAATCGCCGGCGGCGGCGCGCGCCGCAAAACCTTGGTGACGACGAAGAACACCGGCAGCAGATAGATGAACCACAGCGTGCCGAACGGCTCGATGAAGGATTCCAGATACAGCATGCCGACATGGGTCCAGCCCGAACTCGGCGGCGAATGAGGGCGCCTTGAAGCCGAACTGGATGGTGACCCACAGCAGGTAGAAATAAGCAAAGTGCACCACCTTGCGATCGAGGTAGGTGCGCCAGTCGCGGTCGATCACGACCGGCAAAAACAGCCCGGAGATCAGGAAGAAATCCGGCATCCGGAACGGTTTTGCGAACGCCACCAGCACATGCATGAATCCGGTCTGGCCGGCGGCGGCCTCGACGCCTAAAACCGAATGCATCATCACCACCATGACGATGCAGATGCCCTTGGAGTAATCCACCCAGTCGATCCGCGGCGCGGAACGCTCAGGCATGTCGGATGTGCCGTTTACGGTCATTGCTGTGTCTTTTCGGCGCGACTTCGTCGTTACTGGCCGCATCATCGGCGGAATCGGTTTCATTCTCCTTTATTCATTCAAATGATGTGCCGGTTTCCCGCGTGTCTGGATTCCGGGTTCGCCCGCGAAGCGCGCGGGCGCCGAATGACGGCGCTATGTTCCCCTTGGGGCGAAAATGCTCTAAGACCCGGCCACAATCCGCTCCATCGCGTTAACCATCATCGACAGGCTGTTTTCATGCGAATTGCCATGATTGGCACGGGCTATGTGGGGCTGGTGTCCGGCGCCTGCTTCGCCGATTTCGGTCACCAGGTGACCTGCGTCGACAAGGATGGCGACAAGATCGCGTCTCTGCGCCGCGGCGAGATTCCGATTTTCGAGCCCGGCCTCGAGGCGCTGGTTGCCGCCAATGCCAAAGCGGGTCGGCTGGATTTCGCGACCGATCTTTCCGCGCCGGTCGCCGAGGCCGATGCGGTGTTCATCGCGGTCGGCACGCCGTCGCGTCGCGGCGATGGCCACGCCGATCTGAGCTATGTCCACGCCGCCGCGCGCGAGATCGCCGCGGCGCTGCAAGGCTTCACGGTAGTGATCACCAAATCCACGGTACCGGTCGGCACCGGCGACGAGGTGGAGCGGCTGATCCGCGAAACCAATCCCGCGGCCGAGTTCGTGGTCGCGTCCAACCCCGAATTCCTGCGCGAGGGCGCTGCGATCCGCGACTTCAAATTCCCGGACCGCATCGTGGTCGGCACCCATGACGAACGCGGCCGCAAGGTGATCGGCGACATCTACCGGCCGCTGTCGCTGAACCAGGCGCCGCTGATGTTCACGGCGCGGCGCACCGCGGAGCTGATCAAATACGCCGCCAATGCATTCCTCGCCACCAAGATAACCTTCATCAACGAGATCGCCGACCTCGCCGAAAAAGTCGGCGCCGACGTGCAGGAGGTCGCGCGCGGCATCGGCCTCGACAACCGCATCGGCTCGAAATTCCTGCATGCGGGGCCGGGATATGGCGGATCGTGTTTCCCGAAAGACAGCCGCGCGCTGGTAAAAATCGCGCTGGATCACGACGTGCCGTTGCGCATCGTCGAAGCCACCGTTTCCGTCAACGACAACCGCAAGCGCGCGATGGCGCGCAAGGTCGCCAACGCGGTAGGCGGCAGCCTGCGCGGCAAGACCATCGCCGTGCTCGGCCTCACCTTCAAGCCGGACACCGACGACATGCGCGAGGCGCCGTCGATCCCGCTGGTAACGGGATTGCTCGACCTGGGCGCAAAGGTCCGTGCCCACGATCCGGTCGGCATGGAACAGGCGCGCCGCGAACTGCCTGATATCGACTATTGCGACGACCCTTACACCTGCGTGCGCGGCGCCGACGCCATGGTGGTGGTGACCGAATGGGTGCAGTACCGCACACTCGACCTGGCGCGCCTCAAGCGCGAGATGGCGCAGCCGGTGGTGGTCGACTTGCGCAATATCTACCGGCCCGAGGACATGGCGGCGCTCGGATTCAGGTATGAGAGCGTCGGGCGGGCGGCCGAGCGGCGGAGGTGACCGCCCTCATCCTGAGGAGCGGCGTCTTCGCCGCGTCTCGAAGGATGGCCACAAGCGCCGGTGCGCGGGGCCATCCTTCGAGACGCCGCGCAAGTGCGCGGCTCCGCAGGATGAGGGCTGAATGTGTGGTGACAATTGGTGAGATGTTGACCCGCTCCTTCGACACACCCCTTCCCATCGACGCGGTGCTCGATGAGCTTCAGCGCACGCTCGCAGCCAACAACGCCGCGGTGCTGGTTGCGCCGCCGGGCGCGGGCAAGACCACGCGGGTGCCGCTGGCGCTGCTCGATGAGCCATGGGTTGGGCGTAAGAAAATCATCGTGCTGGAGCCGCGACGGATCGCGGCGCGCGCCAGCGCCGAGCGGATGGCGAAGACGCTCGGCGAGCGCGTCGGCGACACCGTCGGCTACCGCGTCCGCTTCGGCTCGAAAGTGTCGCGTGCTACCCGGATCGAGGTAGTCACCGAGGGAATCTTCTCGCGGCAGATTCTCGACGATCCGGAACTGACCGGCGTCGCCGCGGTGCTGTTCGACGAATTCCACGAGCGCTCGCTCGATGCCGATCTGGGTCTGGCGCTGGCGCGCGATGCGCAGAGCGGACTGCGCGAGGACCTGCGCATCCTGGTGATGTCGGCGACGCTGGACGGCGCGCGCGTCGCAAAATTGCTCGGCGACGCGCCGGTGATCGCCAGCGAAGGCCGCGCCTATCCGGTGGAGACGCGCTATCTCGGCCGCAAGCCCGATGCGCCGCTGGAGCGGCAGATGGCGGATGCGATCGGAAAAGCGCTGCGCGCCGATCCCGGCTCGGTGCTGGCGTTCCTGCCGGGTGCGGCCGAAATCCGCCGTACCCAGAATTTTCTGGGCGAGCGCATCCACGATGCCGGCATCGAGGTCGTCCCATTATTCGGCGCGCTCGACGCCGCGGTGCAGGATCGCGCCATTGCTCCGGCGCCGAAAGGCCAGCGCAAGGTGGTGCTGGCGACCTCGATCGCGGAGACGTCGCTGACCATCGAGGGCGTGCGTATCGTGGTGGATTCCGGCGTCGCTCGGGTGCCGCGCTACGAGCCCGATATCGGCCTGACGCGGCTGGAAACCGTTCGCGCCTCGCGTGCTGCGGTCGATCAGCGCCGCGGCCGCGCCGGACGTACCGAGCCCGGCATATGCTACCGGCTGTGGGACGAACCGCAGACCGCTTCGCTCGCGGCCTATACGCAACCGGAAATTCTCAGCGCCGACCTGTCGTCGCTGCTGCTCGATCTGGCGCAATGGGGGGTAAGCGATCCCGCGGCGCTGGCGTTCCTGGATTCCCCGCCCGCCCCGGCCTTGAACGAAGCGCGCAGCCTGCTGCGCGAACTCGGCGCGCTCGATGCCGATGGCCGGATTACCGCGGAAGGCAAAAGCCTGCGCGCGCTGGCGCTGCCGCCGCGGCTGGCGCGCATGATCGTGGATTCGCACCGGCTCGGCGCGGGCAAAGAAGCAGCTTACATCGCCGCCGTGCTGACCGAGCGCGGCCTCGGCGGCGACAGTGTCGACCTCGAGGCCCGGCTCGATCAGTTTCGCCGCGATCGCTCGCAGCGCGCCGGCAGTGCCAGACAGCTTGCAGAGCGCTGGGCGTCGCAGGTTGCCGCAACGGAAGGCAAGCCGGCTTCCGATGATGCGCCCTCCACCGGCGTGATGCTGGCTTTCGCGTTTCCCGACCGGGTCGCGCGCAACCGCGGCAACGGAACATTTGTGCTTGCCAACGGGCGCGGCGCCGCCATCGATCCGGCCTCCGCGCTGGCCCGTGCGCCTTATATCGCGGTCGCCGAACTCACCGGCACGGCGGCGAGCGGACGCATCCTGCTGGCCGCGCCGATCGCGCAGGGCGACATCGAACGGCGCTTCGCCGGCCAGATCGAAAATGCCGACGAGATCACCTTCGATCGTAACGCGATGGCGTTGCGGGCGCGGCGCAAGCGGACCTTGCACGCCATCACGCTGTCGGAAGCCCCGCTGACGCTGACGCCATCGGCGGAAACCGCGAGGGTGCTGGCCGACGGACTGATCGCCGCCGGGCTCGACCGGCTGCCTTGGTCGAAGCCGCTGCAGCAATGGCGCGGCCGCGTAATGTTCTTGCGCAAGGCCGAAGGAGAGCCTTGGCCGGATTTGTCCGACCATGCGCTCGCGGCGCAGCGCCACAGCTGGCTGGGGCCGGCGCTGTTCGACAAGACATCGCTGAAGGAGCTTTCGGCCGGCGACTTGTCCGATGCGCTGATGGCGCTGCTGCCATGGGAACTGCGGGCGCGGCTGGAGCGCGAAGCGCCGACGCATTTCGAAGCCCCGACCGGCACCAGGCTCGCGATCGACTACGAGGCCGAGCAGGGACCGACCATCGCGGTCCGCTTACAGGAATTGTTCGGGCTCAACACCCACCCCTCGGTCGCCAAAGGCGCGGTACCGCTGGTGCTGGAGTTGCTGTCGCCCGCGCACCGCCCGGTGCAGGTGACGCGCGACCTGCCGGGTTTTTGGCGCGGCAGCTACGCCGCGGTGCGTTCCGACCTGCGCGGGCGCTATCCGCGGCATCCCTGGCCGGAGGATCCGGCAAGCGCGATGCCGACGCGGCGGGTCAAGCCGAGGGGCACCTGATCACCGCGCCCGGCGCGCGCGCAGCCACATCGGGTACAGATACCACAGCAGCAGCATCACACAGAGCAGCGTCAGGGTCGCGGCCAGCGTGATCGCAACCGAGTGCGTGATTTTGAGAAAGACCACATAGACGTCGGCTGCGATGCCGAGCGCCAGCGGCAGCGACGCCGCGATCACAAATGCCGAACCGAGCCGCAGGAAGGCCTCGGAATCCTCGCCGCCGAACGATTCCCGGTGCAGCGCCGCGGGTGTCATCAGCAGGATGGCCGCCGCCGTCACGCAACATAGGCCCACGGCATGAACGACCTTCGCCTCGGGCGGCAATTCGTCAAAGCCATGTGTCAGCATGGCGATCAGCTGAAATCCCAGCAAGGCCTGGCAGCCCGGAATGATGACCCTGGCTTCGGTCAGCATTTGCTCGATTTTCGTCGAAAGCGGCGTTGCTCCGGAATTCTCTGTCATGGTTTGCGTCCTTTGTTCTCCGATCAGCCATGCGAGGCCGTACCAGGCAAATCCGGCCAGCGCAGCGCCGGCGGCGCCGGTTACGATTGCAATCGTGCCGCCGAAAATCCGGTCGAACACGATGTAGAGCCCAAGCCCGAGACTGATCATCAGCGGCAGCAGGCTCCGCGCCGCCAGCGCCGAGATCGCTTGCTCGAGACGCCGGGTCGATTGACCGGCCTCGACGATCCGATGCTGCATTGAGGGTGCGATCAGGCATCCGATCGACAGCACCATCAAGGCCAGCGCCGCCGCTATCAGAAATTGCGAGGACGCGGTCAGTGTCTTGAAGCCATCCTGAAATGCGCTCTCAAACAGGAACCCGAACAGCACCTGCGATCCCAAGATCAGCAACCGCGATTCGTCCAGCGCGGCCTTTATTTTGCGGTCCAGTTTCATGGAACGATGGGCGGCCAGGCCGTCAGGAGGTATCGACCAAAATCATGACGTGAACGCCCGCCGCCTCTCGCTGTTCCCCCGCCTTACCCGGCTATTTCGCGGGTTGCGTTGCCTGAGCGCGAGCAACCCGCATTAACACTTCGCTCATCCTTTTCGCTGAAATAGCACCTTGCCGTGCAGCCAACAGCAGCGGTTTGCCGGCGAATGTGGTGAGATCGCCGGTCTTTCAGTGAGTATGCGTCATGCGTAACATCCTGGTCTTCGCGGGCCTGCTGGTCGGGCTCGGCACCTTCATGGCGCAGATGGCGGACAGGATGACCGCGGCGCCCGCGCTCGCCAAAACAACGTCCGGCAAAGCCACCACCGACACGGCGCCGGCCGGCATCCGCAGCCTCAGCATCCCGCGCGACGCCCGCGGCCATTTCCAGACCGAAGGCCGGATCGATGGCCAGCGCATCGGCTTCATGGTCGATACCGGGGCCTCGGTGATCGCGCTCAATGAAAGCTCGGCGGCGCGGTTCGGCCTGCGGCCATCGCGCGGCGATTACAACGCCACCGTCGCCACCGCCAATGGCACCATCCGGGCGGCGCGCACGCGGCTCGCCATGGTCGACATCGGCGGCCTCGTCGTGCGCGACGTCGAGGCCATGGTGCTTCCCGACGAGGCGCTGTCGGAAAACCTGCTCGGGCTGTCGTTCCTGTCCAGGCTGAAGCGGTTCGAATATGCCGGCGGCAAGATGGTGCTCGAGCAGTAATTTACCCCAACATCGTCATTGCCGGGCTTGACCCGGCAATCCATCCTTTTCAAGAAGATGGATGCCCGGACCAAGTCCGGGCATGACGCCGGTGTGTGTCGTCGCATCCGGATCACTCAAGCCAAGGCGCAAAAATGTTCCCGAAACCGCAGGCGGTCCTGGTGCCGAACAGCTACGCCTATGAATCCGAGCCGATGGTGAAGGCGACCGGCTTTCGCGAATACGACGCGCGCTGGCTGTTCGGCAAGGAAATCAACTTGATGGGGATTCAGGCGCTGGGCATGGGGCTCGGCGCGCTGATCGCGGAACTGGGGCAACGCCAGGAGATCGTCACCGGGCACGATTTCCGCAGCTATTCGGCCCCGATCAAATACGCGCTGATTTCCGGCCTGCTGGCGGCGGGCTGCAAGGTGCACGACATCGGCCTGTGCATGACGCCGATGGCTTACTTCGCGCAGTTCGAACTCGACGTGCCGTGCGTCGCAATGGTGACGGCGTCGCATAACGACAATGGCTGGACCGGCGTCAAGATGGGCGCCGACCGCCCGCTGACCTTCGGGCCGGACCAGATGACTCGGCTGAAGCAGATCGTGCTGTCGGCCGACTTCAACAACAAGGGCGGCGGCTCCTATCAATTCCACGAGAATTTTTCGGCGCGCTATATTGCAGACCTCACCGGGAATCACAGGCTGAAGCGGAAGTTGAAAGTGGTGGTCGCCTGCGGCAACGGCACCGCCGGCGCGTTCGCGCCGCAGGCGATGCAGGCGATCGGCTGCGAAGTAGTGCCGCTGGATACCGAGCTCGATTACACCTTCCCGAAATACAATCCGAATCCCGAAGACATGAAGATGCTGCACGCCATCCGCGACGCGGTGCTCGAGCACAAGGCCGACGTCGGCCTCGGCTTCGACGGCGACGGCGATCGCTGCGGCGTGGTCGACAACAGCGGCGAGGAGATTTTCGCCGACAAGGTCGGCGTCATGCTCGCGCGCGATATGTCCGCGATTTACAAGGATGCGCAGTTCGTGGTCGACGTGAAATCCACCGGCTTGTTCGTCACCGACCCGGTACTGCACGCCCAGGGCGCCAAAACCACCTACTGGAAGACCGGCCATTCCTACATGAAGCGGCGCACCCACGAACTCGGCGCGCTGGCAGGCTTCGAAAAGTCGGGCCACTTCTTCTTCAACGCCCCACTCGGCCGCGGCTATGACGACGGCCTGATCTCGGCGATCGCGATCTGCGAGATGCTCGACCGCGCGCCCGGCAAGTCGATGGCGGATCTGAAAAACGCGCTGCCGAAAACCTGGTCGTCGCCGACCATGTCGCCGCATTGTCCGGACGAGGCCAAATACGGCATCGCCGAGCGCGTGGTGAAGCATTTCGAGACGATGAAGAACGAAGGCCAGAAGGTCGCCGGCCAAAAGATCCGCGATCTCGTCACCGTCAACGGCGTGCGCGTCACCGTCGAGGACGGCAGCTGGGGCCTGGTGCGGGCGTCATCCAACAAGCCGGAGCTGGTGGTGGTGGTGGAAAGCCCGGTGTCCGAGCAGCGGATGCGCGACATGTTCGAGGCGATGGACCAGGTGCTGCGCGGCCATCCGGAGGTCGGCGAGTACAATCAGAAGATCTAGGGAGCGTCATTGCCGGGCCTGACCCGGCAATCCATCTATTTCGAAAAATGCATTTTTATGAAGATGGATGGATAGGCGGGTCAAGCCCGCGTATGACGGCTGCAAACACCAGCGCGCTGACGCAATCAAGTCAGCCCGCCGCCGGCACCGCCGGAATCGGCAGCGCGGTCACCGACTTGATCTTCTCCATCGCGAAGCGCGAGGTGACGTTCTTCAAGCTTACCGCGCCGATCAGTTTCTTGTAAAAGACGTCGTAGCTCTGCATGTCCGAGACCACGACGCGCAGCATGTAGTCGACGTCGCCCGCCATGCGATAAAATTCCATCACCTCGGGCATGGCGCTGACGGCCTCGGCGAATTTCTTCAGCCAGCCTTCGGAGTGATCCGAACTCTCCACCGAGACGAACACCGAAATACCCAGGCCGATCTTGTTCTGGTCGACCAGCGCCACCCGGCGCAGGATCACGCCGTCGGCCTCCAGCCGCTGGATACGCTTCCAGCATGGCGTCGAGGACAACCCGACGCGGTCGCCGATCTCGGCGACCGACAGCGAGGCATCCTCCTGCAGCACGGTCAGAATCTTGCGGTCGATGGCGTCGAGACGCCGGTTGGGCTCCAGGACGTGAACGGCGAGGTCGGTCATGAGAAGAACTTTGTTCCGTTTATGAGGTCAATACCCCTCATATAGAGAAAATTCTTCTATATCAAGCTCATTTATGTGTATCCTGGGCCTCGCAGGCAGCCGGCTCATCGTTCAAAAGCGCTTCCACTTCAGGGCGTTGCGGGCAGGCAAAGGCGCCGCCGAACCGGGTGCATTTCAGCGCTGCCGCCGCGGAAGCAAAACACAGCGCATCCGGCACGTCCCGTTTTTCGGTGATGGCAAGCGCAAACGCACCGTGGAATATGTCGCCCGCTCCCAGCGTGTCCACCGTATGCACCGGGAAGGCCGGGGTTTCCCGCAGCTGCTTTTGTTCGTCGAGCCAGATGGTGCCGCGCGGTCCGCGCGTGCCGGCCAGAAACGATCGTGTCAGCCTGGCCATTTTCATCAACGCCTCGGCATCGTCGGCAATGCCGGCGGTGGCCTGCAGCGCCTCGCTGGAGAAGATCAGGTGCGACGACGCCGTCAGCAGGCCCTCGCGCTGTGACATCGCGCGATCGACATCGACCACCACCGGAATGCCGCGCTTGCGCGCCTCGGCGCAAAGATCGGTGCAAAACTCCGCGCAGCGGTTTTCGGTGAGAATGGCGTCGCAGTCGCGCAGCAGCGTATCGGTATCGGGCAAATGCACCTTCCACAATTCCGGATCGCGGAATGTGACGATGGTGCGCTCGCCGCTGGGGTCGATCATGATGTTGGAGATCGGCGTCACCAGGCCCGGCATATGCACAAGGTGCTTGGTGTCGATCCCCTCATGCGCCAGCTTCTCGAAGAGATATTTGGCCGATGTCTCGCGGGAATCGCCCATCGGGCCGCAGATCGAAGCGCGGCCGCCGAGCCGCACGATTCCGATCGCAGCATTCAGCGCATTGCCGCCGGCGATTTCATCGAAATGGCTGGCATTGACCTTGAGCCCGCGCTCCGGCAGTTCCTGGATACGAAAGGTCAGGTCGCGCACCGGCATGCCGATGCATAAGATGCGCGGGGGGATTTTCGGAGCGGCAACGTGGAAATTCATCGGCGCGTCCGTTTGGCCTGACGAACCTGAACCCCCGTTGTTAACCGATTGAGCCACGGACTAGTTCCCGCTATGCGCGCAAGTCGGGGCTCGGCTGCAGCCAGCGGCCGAGCAAATGGTGGGCAATCGCGAACGGATGCGGGCCAGCAAGACCGTCGGGATGTTCCCGCTTCAGCATCAGCATGGCCTCGGCGCGGTCGAACCAGCGGGCGTCTTCGAGTTCCGTGCGGTCGACGATGATGTCCTCATTGGTGGCGCGCGCCACACAGCCGATCATCAACGACGACGGATAGGGCCAGGGCTGGGTCATGTAATAGCTCACATCGGTGCAGCGAATGCCGGATTCCTCGAAAATTTCGCGGCGTACCGCGTCCTCGATGGTTTCCGCGACCTCGACGAATCCGGCAAGACACGACCACATCCCGGCCGGAAAATGCTTTTGCCGCCCCATCAGGCACTTGTCGCCCGAGGTCACCAGCATGATCACCACCGGATCGGTGCGCGGAAAGTGTTCGGTCTTGCAATTCGCACAATCGCGCTTCCAGCCGCCTTCCTTCATCGCCGACCGCGTGCCGCAATTGGGGCAAAAACCGTGGCGCTGATGCCAGCTCACCATCGATTTCGCCATCGCGATGGCGGAGAGCTGGTTCGGCGGCACCGCGCCCTGCATCGCCATGCCGCGCAGTTCAGTGACGGCGACATCGTTGCGCGTCAGCAGTTTCTCCACAGCCTCGGCCTTGATGCCCATGCCGAACACCGCCGCGCCGTCGCGCAGGCCTAAAAAAATCGTGCCGGGATTGGCGCCGAATTTCAGCGCTTCGTCCATGGTCAATAACGCGCGCGGCCCTTCGGGCTCCTGCTTCACCACCAGCGAGTCGCGATACACCACATAGGCGCGGGCGTCGCCGCGGCTCTCCAGCGCGTACAGTTTTTCGTCGTCGGTGCGCAGATGCGCGGCGCGATCGAGGATATTGGTGATGAAGGCGGGCTGGCCCAAGGGAAACGAATCGAATGCACTCATGAATCAACCAAGCCATATCTTGCGGCGAAGCGCGCTGATGAAATTTTGGACTTCTTCGGCGTCATGCGCCAGCGGCGGCATTACGCCCCAGACCGGACGCGGCCAGGCAACGTCGCTCGAGCGGCGCGCGATGACATGCACATGCAGCTGCGGCACCAGATTGCCAAGCGCCGCGATATTCAGCTTGTCGCATTTGGTGACCTCTTTCAGCGCGCGGGCGACGCGGCTGATTTCGGTCATCAACTGCCCTTGGGCTACCTCGTCGAGATCGATGATCTCCGTGACCTCGGGCCGCCGCGGCACCAGCAGCAGCCACGGGTAATGCGCGTCCTTGATGACGAGCACGCGGCACAGCGGCAGATCGCCGATGTCGATGGTGTCTTGCTTGAGCCGGGAATGCAGCGACCAGTCGGAGGGCATTTAAATTTCCAGGGAGGCGGACGAATTACCGCTATCCGTCATGCCCGGCTTTATGCCGGGCATCCACGTCTTTCTTCAAGCGGAACATCTGACAAGACGTGGATGGCCGGGACAAGCCCGGCCATGACGGAATTCAATCGTTTTCTCGCCCCATCCTGTATTCGGTGCATGCTTGCTTTCCACCCGTTTTGGCCCCAAATAAGGGCCGGGAGATTGGCGGTGGACGAGCCACTCGCCAACCGGGTCAGGTCCGGAAGGAAGCAGCCCTAACGAGGTCCGGATCGGGTCGCTCGTCAGTCTCCTACCTGTTTTTCGGGCGAATCGCGCAAAGGCCGGTATCGGCTTTGCGCTGGATTTGTTCCAGTGCGTATTCCGCAAAAAGTGGGACCCGGTTTTGCGATCAGAATACGCACAGCCTAAGTCCGCACAGCCGGCTTCGAGAGACAATCAATTGCGGATCGATCGATGACCGACGCTGGCGCTCCTGCAATACCCCCCAACGGCCCGGACAACGCCAATCAGGCTGGTTTCGATCTTGGCGCCGAGCCGACGCCGTCCGCCGGCGCGGGAACGCCCTATCGCGTGCTGGCGCGCAAATACCGCCCCGCCAGTTTCGACGATCTGATCGGCCAGGAGGCCGTGGTCCGCACCGTCTCCAATGCCTTCGAAACCGGACGCATTCCGCAGGCCTGGATCCTGACCGGCGTGCGCGGAGTCGGCAAGACCACCACGGCGCGGATTCTTGCCCGCGCGCTGAACTACGAACTGCCGGACGGCTCGGTGAAAAGCCCGACCATCCACATGCCCAGGCTCGGCGTGCATTGCCGGGCGATCATGGAAAGCCGGCACATGGACGTGCTGGAAATGGACGCGGCATCCCATACCGGCGTCGACGACGTGCGCCAGATCAATGACAGCGTGCGCTATGCGCCGGCCAGCGCCCGCTACAAGGTCTACATTATCGACGAAGTCCACATGCTCTCGACCGCGGCGTTCAACGCCTTCCTGAAGACGCTGGAGGAGCCGCCGGAGCACGCCAAATTCGTGTTCGCCACCACCGAAATTCGAAAAGTGCCGGTGACGGTGCTGTCGCGCTGCCAGCGTTTCGACTTGCGCCGGGTCGATGCCGACGTGCTGATGGCGCACCTCGCCAACATCGCAGCCAAGGAAAGCGTCGAGGCGGAGCCGGAGGCGCTCGGCATCATCGCGCGCGCCGCCGAAGGCTCGGTGCGCGATTCGCTGTCGCTGTTCGATCAGGCGATTGCGCATGCCGCGGGCGTGGTGCGCGCCGACGCGGTGCGGCAGATGCTCGGACTTGCCGATCGCACAAGGGTCATCGATCTGTTCGATTCATTGGCGCGCGGCGACATCGCCGGCGCGTTCCGCGAATTCCGCGAACAATACGACACCGGCGCCGATCCGATCGTGGTGCTCAGCGACCTCGCCGAATTCGTCAATTTCGTTACCCGCGTGAAAATCGTACCTGCCACCGCCGACAATGTCGCGTTCGGCGAAACCGAGCGGCTGCGCGCCCGCGATTTTGCCGCGAAACTGTCGATGCGGGTGCTGTCGCGGATGTGGCAGATGCTGCTGAAAGGCATCACCGAGGTGCAGGCCGCCACAAGGCCGGCTGCGGCGGCGGAAATGGTGTTGGTGCGCATCGCGTATGTCGCCGACATGCCGACGCCGGATGAAGCCATCAGGATGCTCGAACAGAACGGCGGCGCGTCGCCGGTGATCGGCAGCGCCGGACCACGCAGCGCGCCGGCCGCCCCGCCCTCTTCCATGCAATCCTCGCCGCCGCGGGCGTCTTCCAGCCGCAGCAATGCCGAGCCCTCGACGCGCCCGCAAATGAGCGTACCTGTGGCGGAGGCGCAGTCCGCGCCCGCGCTAAAGCTCAACAGTTTTGCCGAACTCGTGGCACTCGCCGCGGAAAAGCGCGACCTGATTACCAAGGCGGCACTTGAAGCCGATATTCGCCTGGTGCGGATCGAGGACGGACGGCTGGAGGTAGCGCTGGAGCGCAGCGCTGCGCGCACGCTGATCAACGATCTGTCGCGGAAACTCGAACAATGGACCGGCCGGCGCTGGACCGTGATCGTGTCCAACGAGGCCGGCCAGCCGACCCTGCGTTCGCAGGCGCAGCTAAAACAATCCGAGCGCGAGCGGTCGGCGGAATCCGATCCGCGCGTGAAAGAGGTGCTGGCCCGGTTTCCCGGCGCGAAAGTCGTCGAGGTGCGCAAGCTTGCCCCCGAGCCGCCGGAATCCGATGCTAGCGGTGACGACCCCGCCGAGCTTTCAGACAATGACGATCAATGACAATCCCGGAAGGAACTATGGCTTTCAAAGGAAATATCCATGGCTGATTTTCTCGGCATGATGAAGCAGGCGGCGCAGCTGCAATCGAAGATGCAGGCCATGCAGGATGAGCTCGACCACGTCGAGGTCGAGGGCATGTCGGGCGGCGGCCTGGTCACCGTGCGCATGACCGCGAAGATGGAAGTGAAGGCGGTGAAGATCGACCCGTCGCTGATCAAGGCGGAGGAGCGCGAAATCCTCGAAGATCTGCTGGTCACCGCGCATAACGACGCACGCCGCAAGGCGGAAGCCGCGATGCAGGAGAAGATGCAGGCGCTGACCGGCGGTCTGCAATTGCCGCCGGGGCTGGGCCTCACCTGAAATGCCCACTGCCGTCGCCGGTCCCGAAATCGAACGCCTGATCCAGTTGCTGGCGCGGCTGCCCGGTCTCGGCCCGCGCTCGGCGCGGCGCGCGGCGCTGCATCTGATCAAGAAGCGCGAGGCGCTGATGACGCCGCTCACGAGCGCGCTGCAGGTGGCGATCGACAAGATCGAGGTGTGCAGGACCTGCGGCAATATCGACACCCAAAATCCCTGCACGGTGTGCACCGATCTGCGGCGCGATCCGGCAATCATCGTGGTGGTCGCCGATGTCGCCGATCTGTGGGCGCTGGAACGCGCTCATGCCACAAATGGATTTTACCACGTGCTCGGCGCCACGCTGTCGCCGCTCGACGGCGTCGGGCCGCAGGATCTGACCATCGATGCGCTGGTGGCCCGCGCGCATGACCCGCGCGTGACCGAAATCATCCTCGCCTTGAATGCCACCGTCGATGGCCAGACCACTGCGCATTACATCACCGACCTGTTGCAGGACGCGAATGTGAAAGTGACCCGGCTCGCCCACGGCGTTCCCGTCGGCGGCGAGCTCGACTATCTCGATGAAGGCACGCTGTCGGCCGCGATGCGGCAGCGCACGTTGTTCTAGGGCACCGTCATTGCGAGCCAACGGGTCCGGCTTCGCCGGCCCGATGACAGGCTCCGCGAAGCAATCCAGAGGGACACCAAAGACTGGATTGCTTCGTCGCTTCGCTCCTCGCAATGACGCATTCTACTGGTAACTGAAAGAGGACTTATGACTGGAAGTGACTTCGGTAAATGTCTTGCGCTGGCTACCGCGATCGTGCTCGCCGGCGCGTTCGAATCTTCTGCACAGCAGGCCGAACCGCCGGCAAAGCCGGGCAGACTGATCAACGCAGGCGATATTCTGTCGGGACAGCTCAACGCCATGCGGATGCGTGGCGGCAAAAAGGGCAAGCGCGTCAACACCTATCAGCTGGTCAGCGAGCCGCGCCGGCTGCCGCCGCCGAACGGGCTGTGCAATCTCGAAACCGGACCGGAAACATTTCAGATCGTCACCAACAGCGACGCGCAGACGGCGCAACTGAAGGGGTTCATCGGCAAGGAGATCTCGGTGAAAGTCGACGAGGTCGCCTGCGCGCAGGATGCCGGACAGATGAGCGAAGCCGTGGTGACGAAATGGAGCGTGGTGACGAAGCATTGAGGCGTAATCTCGTTTGCAGATAACTTTTCGTCATGCCCGGCCTTGTGCCGGGCATCCACGTCTTTACTGCGATGAAAAAAGAAGACCTGGATGGCCGGGACAAGCCCGGCCATGACGAGTTTCTATACTCTCACCGTCCCCAGCCCCTGAAAATGTCCGCGGCGCTGCAGCCAGGCCAGCAGGATCAAGCTCGGCACCGCGACCACAACGCAGATGGCGAAGAACAGCGGCCATCCGGTCGCCTTCGCCACATAGCCCGCGCCCGATGAGAGATAAGTACGTCCGACCGCCGCCAGCGCGGTGAGCAGCGCGTATTGCGTGGCGGTGTGCAGCGGATTCTGGCACAGAGCCGACAGATAGGCGACGAAGATCACGGTGCCGATGGCGCTGGTGAAATTCTCCGCCGTGATCGCGAACGCCAGCGCCCATTGGTTGACGCCGACCAGCGCCAGCCACGAGAACGTCAAATTGGCGACCGCCTGCAGCACACCGCCGATCCACAGGCTCGCCGCCAGCGAATAGCGCCGCGCCACATAACCGCCGGCAAAACCGCCGATCAGGGTCGCTGCGAGCCCGACCCCCTTGACGATGGCGGCGTAGTCATTGCGGCTAAAACCGAGGTCGATCACGAACGGCGCGGTCATGGTGCCGGAGAAAGCGTCGGTGAATTTATACAGCACCACGAAGGCCAGCGCCGCCCACGCATCCTTCCGCGCGAGGAATTCCGAGAACGCGCCGATCGCCGCATGCATCACCCGGGTGAACGCGGTCTCGGCGCGGGTCGCTGCCTCCGCGCGCGCCGATTGCTCGGGCTCGGTGGCGGCTAGCGCGGTGACGGTGCCGATCAGCACCATCGCCGCCATCACCACATAGCCCCACATCCAGGCCGACGAGCGCGCGATCCCGGTGCCCTCGAACGCGCTGACCAGAAACAGCGCGCCGGCGGTGGAAACCAGCATGCCGATGCGATAGGCCGCGACATAGGATGCCATGCCGGCGGCCTGCTCGCTCTCGGGCAGGCTTTCGACGCGAAACGCATCGACCACGATGTCCTGCGTCGACGACATCGCCGCCACCAGCAGCGCGCCGAGCGCCACAAACAGCGGCGAGCGCGCCGGATCGGTCAGCGCCAGCAGCAGGACCGCTGCGATCAGCAACAATTGCGAGAACACCAGCCAGCCGCGGCGGCGGCCGAATCTTCGCGTGAAGAACGGCACATGCAGCGCATCGACCAGCGGCGCCCAGATGAATTTCAGCGTGTAGGGCGTGCCGACCAGCGCGAACAGCCCGATGGTGCCGAGATCGACGCCGGATTCGCGCATCCATACCAATAGCGTCGAGCCCGACAGCGCCAGCGGCAGTCCGGAGGAAAACCCCAGCAGCAGCACGATCAGCACGCGGCGCTGCAGATACACCGCCCAGCCTTCGCGCCAGGAAACTGGAGGCGAAGCGCGGGGTTTTGGAACGATCGAGGCATCCGGAGCGCTGGTCATGCCGCAGTGCTAGCAGATTCGCGAAGGCTCGTGCCCCGGACGCACCGCAGCGCGTAGCTCTTCGCGAAGCGGTGCGGTGCAGAGCCGGGGCCCAGCTATCTTCACTAAACCGGGGCCCCGGTTCTGCGAAGCGGCATGAAGAATGCCGCATCGCGCCCGGGACACGATCTCAATCCAGCTTCGCCTCCATGCCGCGCTTGACGCCGGGACGCGCCATCAGCGCGTCGTACCAGCGCCCGACATTGGGGAAATCCGAAAACGCCACCTTGTGCCGCTCGTGACGCCAGGCCCAGCCGAGAATCGCAAAATCGGCCACCGACAGCGCATCGGCGACGTACTCACGATCCGCAAGCCGGCGATCCAGCACGGCATAGAGCCGCCGCGTCTCCGCCGAATAGCGCTTCAGGCCGTAGGCACGGTCCTGCTCGTTCTGCACCATCAGGAAATGATGGACCTGGCCCGGCATCGGTCCAAATCCGCCCATCTGCCACATCAGCCATTCCAGCACCGGGACGCGCTGGATCAGCGGGAGGGGCAGGAATTTTCCGGTCTTCTCGCCGAGATAGAGCAGGATCGCGCCGGACTCGAACACGCTGACGCGTTGGCCGCCGGGGCCATCGGGGTCGACGATCGCCGGAATCTTGTTGTTCGGGCTGATGGCCAAAAATTCCGGCTTCATCTGGTCGCCCTTGGTGATGTCGACGGGGTAAACCTTGTACGGCAGTCCCATCTCCTCCAGCGCGACGCTGATCTTGCGGCCGTTCGGCGTGTTCCAGGTGTGCAGTTCGATCATGTGCGGTCAACCCTCGAGAAAGTGGGTATCCAGTAACCCGGAACGTCTCGGCGTTACAATTGCCCTCTCCCCGAGTCGTCCCGGGGAACGCCGGGACGACGAGGTGTTGACGGCGCGAGATCGGCTCTGGAATGTGCCGGCGCGGGCCGATAGATTGCGCCCGCCTTCACCAGAGAAATTGCCTTGTCCAAATCAGCATCCCGCGCCCGCCTCGCCGAGATCATCCGCAGACGATCGTTCGGACGCGGCGAAATCACCCTGGCATCCGGGCGCAAAAGCGATTTTTACATCAACCTCAAGCCGACCATGCTCGACCCGGAGGGCGCGGCGCTGCTGGCGGAGCTGACCTTCGAGGCGCTGAAGGACGACAATCTCGATTATGTCGGCGGGCTGGAGATGGGCGCGGTGCCGATTGCGGGGGCGATCGCGCAACTCTCCTGGCTCAAGGGCCACCCGATCGCGGCCTTCTTCGTGCGCAAGAAGCCGAAGGAACACGGCGCCCGCCTCGCGGTCGAGGGCCTCGCCAAGGGCGAGACGCTGCAAGGCAAGCGCGTCGTCATTGTCGAGGACGTCACCACCACCGGCGGCTCCGCGATCAAGGCGGTCGACGCGGTGCGCGACGCCGGCGGCGAGATCGCGCTGGTGTTCACCATGGTGGACCGCCAAGAGGGCGCTGCGGAAAATTTCGCGCAGGCCGGCCTTGCGTTCCGTTCGCTCTACAAGGCCAGCGAATTTTTGAGCGGATAGGTTTTCGGTGTCCACGCGCTGCGGCCCACGCGCTGCGGCATTCTTCATGCGCGGTGCTGCGTCCGGGGCACGCAACTCAACAGCGCCACATTTTCTTTTCGGCAATCCGATGCGCGGTCACCGCTCGTTTACCATCCCGTCTTAAGGTTACTCCCGGATGAAGCGTGGACCGCTTCTCCGGGTGTGTTGCGTCGGGGTGGAGTTCGCGTTGCGTAAAGAGTTGCGTATTCAGCGCATGCGGCGCCGCATGATGCTTCTTGCCATTGTGGTCTGCGTCGCGCTCGCGCCGCGCGCGGCGTCCGCCGAAGGCCTGTTCGATTTCTTTTTCGCCGGCGCGCAAAAACAGCAGCAGCGCCAGGCTCCCGCGCAAGCCAGCTTTTTCGCCGATCCGTTCGGCCTCAACCCGCAGCCAACGCCGCCGAAGCCCGCCGTGGCCGCAGGCTCCGCCCCGGCATTCTGCGTGCGCAGCTGCGACGGCAGGTATTTTCCGATTTCCACGCGCGGCGGTGCGACGCCGGTGCAGATGTGCCAGGCGTTTTGTCCGGCCAGCGCCACCAAGGTCTTCTTCGGCGGCTCGATCGACGGCGCGTCATCCGCTGCCGGCGAGCGCTATGCCGACTCGGAAAATGCCTTCGCCTATCGCAAGGCGCTGCGCGCCGATTGCACCTGCAACGGCCGCGACCCCGCCGGCCTCGCGCCGGTGGATCTTGCGCTCGACAGCTCGCTGCGCGCCGGCGACGTCATCGCCACCTCCAGCGGCCTCGTGGCCTATTCCGGCATTCGCGCCGGCGCCAGCCAGACCGCGGAATTCACCCCTGTCGCCTCCTATCCGGGTCTCACCGCGGACGTCCGCGCCCGGCTCGGCGGGATGAAGGTGGCGCCGGTCAGCGCGGAGACTGTTGCCAATGACCTGCCGCTGTCGGAAGCCAGCCGCGAGGTGCTTCCCGTCACCGTCGTTCCGAAAACCTCCGCGGCAAGAGCAAAACGCGCGGAAGTGCAATAATTGCCGATCGTCATGCCCACGCTTGTCGCGGGCATACACGTCTTTCTTTGCGTGCGGCGAAGACGTGGATGGCCGGGCCAAGCCCGGCGATGACGAGCGTGGACTTATCTGCCAACGATGACGCCGATCACATTCGGCGCCGACAGATATTTGTCCTCGATCGCGGCGCGCGCCGCCGCCCGGTTTTCCGGCGTCAGCAAGCCGCGCTTCTCCGCCAAAATCATCCAGCAATAACCCCACCAGTCGGTGAGCATGCCGTGGTCGTCGACGAGGTCGTAGCCCTGCTCGGCAGCGAAGATCCGCGCCTGCGCCTCGTCGAGCGAATCGAGCCAGGCGTGGTCGGCGGCGGAAAACAAATCGTCACTGAAATCGTCGGTGGTGTAGCCCCACACCGACAGGCAAACCGTGTTGAACTCACGGTCGAACTGGTCGTCGTCGACCGGCCGCCGCCGCGAGAGGGCATGCAGCCGCGACAGCGAACGCGCGAAGTCCGCGATGCGGGTGAGCGCGAAGCAATCAAAGACGATGGTGGACATGTAGTCCTCGCAAGCCTGGTCAGACCATAGATGTTGTGTCGGCCACGCGCCGAATCACTATGATATATCAAAGGCTTGCTAAAGTGTTCTTAATTTGTTCCAACAGCATTACGCCGTCCGGCGTTCGCCGGGACGACGGCAATCACATCGACGACAGCATCTTGTCCCCACAATAATTGGCATAGAACTTTCCGCCGCACTGCCTGCGGATGGCCGCGCAGCGCGCGGCCGGGGAGGCGTTTTTTGCGGCGCTGAACGAGCAGCCGAGGCCATCGCCGCTGCGGTTGGCTTTGCCGGCGGCGAAGGCCGCGCTGGTGGCGCTGATACAGAACACCAGTAGCGCCGCGGCGGCGATTTCAATGGTCAATCTCATGGCGCGCTCCTTCAAACTTGCCGTGGCCCGGCGTCTCCGATTGCATCATAGCAGCAAGGCCGTGCCCTGCAGATGGTCGAATTCGGCCCAGTCCTTGCATAAAAGCCATTCATTGCAGCGCAACACAGTCCTGCCGGGTTTCGATCCCGCCATAATCCGCGTATGATTCCGTAACGCGCAACTCCGGAATTCCGATTTGCCAGACCAACCGCAGCCAGCAAAATACCCTCCGCTCAACGCGCCGGTCGATGAACTGGCGCTGGCCGAGATCAAGAGCGCGATCCTCGCCAAGCTGACGCTTGCGATCGGCAAGGACGCGGCGATGGCCACGCGCCACGACTGGTACAAGGCGGCGGCGCTGGCGCTGCGCGACCGCATCGTGCACCGCTGGCTGCTCAGCGACAAGCAGAGCTACGATTCCGGCAGCAAGCGGGTGTATTACCTAAGCCTCGAGTTTCTGATCGGCCGGCTGTTCACCGACGCGCTGAACAATATGGGGTTGTTGCCGGTGTTCGAGGCGGCGCTGGGCGATCTCGGCGTCGACCTCGCCGACTTGCGCAAATGCGAACCAGACGCGGCGCTCGGCAATGGCGGCCTCGGGCGGCTGGCGGCATGCTTCATGGAAAGCATGGCGACGCTGGCGATCCCCGCCATCGGCTACGGCATCCGTTACGATTTCGGCCTGTTCCGCCAGATCATCGCGCAGGGCTGGCAGCAGGAATATCCCGACGAATGGCTGGGTTTCGGCAACCCCTGGGAATTCCAGCGGCCGGAAGTGGTCTACCATGTGCACTTCGGCGGCAGCGTCGAGCGCATCACCGATGCCAACGGCCGCCAGCGCGCGATCTGGCATCCGGCGGAGACGGTGCAGGCGGTGGCCTACGATACCCCGATCGTCGGCTGGCGCGGCCAGCACGTCAATGCGCTGCGGCTGTGGTCGGCGCGCGCGCCCGATCCGCTCAGGCTCGACGTCTTCAACACCGGCGATTATCTCGGCGCCGGCGCCGAGCAGGCGCGCGCCGAGTCGATCTGCAAGTTCCTGTATCCGAACGACGAGAGCGCCGCCGGCCGCGAGCTGAGGCTGCGCCAGGAATATTTCTTCGTCGCCGCGTCGCTGCAGGATCTGGTCAAGCGGCATCTGGCGTCCGAGGGGCAGTTGCGCGGACTGGCGCAGAAGGCCGCGGTGCAGCTCAACGACACCCATCCGAGCCTCGCCGTTACCGAGCTGATGCGAATCCTGATCGATCTGCACAATTTCCCCTGGGACGAGGCATGGCAGATCACCAACGCGGTGCTGTCCTACACCAACCACACGCTGCTGCCCGAGGCGCTGGAGACCTGGCCGCTCGAACTGTTCGAACGCATGCTGCCGCGCCATCTCGAGATCATTTACCGCATCAATGACGCGCATCTGAAGCTTGCCGACGCGCGCTGTCCCGGCGACGTCGATTTCCGCGCCTCGGTGTCGCTGATCGACGAAAAATCCGGGCGGCGGGTGCGAATGGGACAGTTGGCGTTCGTCGGCTCGCACCGCATCAACGGCGTCTCGGCGATGCATTCCGACCTGATGAAGGAGACCGTGTTCCACGATCTCAATCATCTTTATCCCGGCCGCATCACCAACAAGACCAACGGCATCACCTTCCGCCGCTGGCTGATGCTGGCCAACCCCGGATTGACCGGTCTGTTGCGCGAAGCGTGCGGCGAGGCGCTGCTCGACGATCCGTCGCTGCTCGCGCGCCTCGAACCCCTGGCCGGCGACAGCGCGTTCCAGCAGCAATTCCGCGCCGTAAAACATCGCAACAAGGTCGCGCTGGCGCGGCTTATCGGCGAACGGCTCGGGGTGCAGATCGACGCGAGCGCGCTGTTCGACGTCCAGATCAAGCGCATCCACGAATACAAGCGGCAGCTGCTCAACCTGCTGGAGACGGTGGCGCTGTATCACGCCATCAAGGACGAGCCGCAGCGCGACTGGGTGCCGCGGATTAAAATTTTCGCCGGCAAGGCGGCGGCGAGCTATCGCTACGCAAAACTGATCATCAAGCTGATCAACGACGTCGCCGAGGTCGTCAACAACGACCCCGCCATTGGCGGCAAGCTCAAGATAGCATTCCTCGCCGACTACAATGTCAGCCTCGCGGAAGTCATCATTCCCGCCGCCGATCTCTCCGAGCAAATCTCCACCGCGGGCATGGAAGCCTCCGGCACCGGCAACATGAAGCTCGCGCTCAACGGCGCGCTGACCATCGGCACGCTGGACGGCGCCAATCTCGAGATCCGCGATCATGTCGGCGCGGAAAACATCGCGATCTTCGGCATGGAGGCGCTGGACGTGGTGGTGCGCCGCAAGCAGGGGCTGGACGCCACCGATGTGATCACGCGCTCGCCGCGGCTCGCGCGCGCGATTGCCGCGATCGAGCGCGGCGATTTTTCGCCCGACGATCCAGCCCGCTTCGAATCGGTCGGACACGCGCTGCGCCATCTCGACCACTACATGGTCAGCGCCGATTTCGACCCCTATTTCGCTGCCCAGCGCGGCATCGACGCGCGCTGGCAGGTGATCCCGGCCTGGACCCGGGCCAGCATCCTCAACGTCGCGCGGATGCCGTGGTTCTCCTCCGACCGCACCATCCGCGAATACGCCGAAGACATCTGGGACGTGCCGGTAAAGCCGCTGGCGCAGCTCGCGCAGCCGCGGCTGGCCAAGGGGTAGCTGTCGCAGCCCTCATCCTGAGGAGCGGCGTCTTCGCCGCGTCTCGAAGGATGAAGCCGGCGCTCGTGGCCATCCTTCGAGACGCCGCGCAAGCGCGCGGCTCCTCAGGATGAGGTTTGAGCACGACGCATTACCTGCAAAGTCATTGCATCCGGCGCAATTCCGCGAAATATGCGTCGATCAACCAGAGACTCCCATGCTGACCAAAGCACCGCATTTGTTCGACGACGCCACGCGGGTCGCCGCCGGCGACAGCCGGTGGAGCGGCCATACCAGCGAGGACTACTGGGCGTTCGTCGGCCCGTTCGGCGGCGTCACCGCCGCCACCATGCTGCGGGCGATCATGGAGCATCCGCAGCGCTCCGGCGATCCGCTCGCGCTCACCGTGAATTTCTGCGCGCCGATCGCGCAAGGGCCGTTCGATCTGGATGTCCGCCTGATCAAGGCCAACCGCTCGACCCAGCACTGGTCGGTCGAACTCACGCAAGGCGGAACGGACGTCGCGACATTCGCGACCGCGGTGTTCGCGGTGCGCCGCCCGTCATGGTCGCACCAGCCGGCGCAGCCACCGAAGGCGCCGCCATTCGAAACGGTGCGGCCTTACCCGAAAAGCAGCCTGAAGATGTCGTGGGTGCGGCAGTATGATTTCCGCTTTGTCGAAGGTGAGCCGCAACTCGGCGGCGCGCCCCACCTTGAGCCTGCCAGCGCAGTGTCCAAATTGTGGATCGGCGACACCAAACCGCGTCCAATCGACGTGTTGTCGCTGATGTCGATGTCGGACGCATTCTTCGGCCGCATCTTTCATGTCCGGAATGAGTTCGTGCCGTTCGGCACGGTGTCGCTGACCACCTATTTTCATGCCGATGCCGACGATCTCGCGGCCGAGGATATCAGCCACGTCCTCGCCGTCGCCGACGCCAAAATCTTTCACAAGAGTTTTGGCGACCAGACCGGAGAGCTGTGGTCGCCGAACGGCCGCTTGCTCGCGACCACCACGCAGATCGCGTATTTCAAGGCGTGAATATTTCCGTCATGGCCGGGCTTGTCCCGGCCATCCACGTCTTGCTCCAGCGGAAAGACGTGGATGCCCGGCACAAGGCCGGGCATGACGGCGTGTGGTTTTACTCCGCCGCCAGCTTCAAATCCGGCGCCGCGGCGCGAACCTCGGCGTCGACGTCCTTTTCGAACCTGGCAAAGTTCTTCGCGAACATGCCCACCAGCTTGCGCGCGGTCTTGTCGAACTCGGCCTTGTCGGCCCAGGTCTTGATCGGATCGAGGATATGCGGCTCGACGCCGGGCAGCGAGGTCGGCACCGCGAAGCCGAAATATTTGTCGGTGCGGAAATCCGCGTTGCGTAGCGAGCCGTTCAGCGCCGCGGTCAGCAGCGCGCGGGTCACCTTGATCGGCATGCGCCGCCCGGTGCCGTATTTGCCGCCGGTCCAGCCGGTATTGACCAGCCAGCAATCGACATCGTGTTTGGCGATCAGGTCGCGGAGCAGGTTGCCATACACCGACGGATCGCGCGGCAGGAACGGCGACCCAAAACAGGTGGAGAATTCCGGCTCGGGATCGTTGCCCAGGCCGCGCTCGGTGCCGGCGACCTTGGCGGTGTAGCCGGACAGGAAGTGGTACATCGCCTGCGCCGGGGTCAGTTTTGCGATCGGCGGCATCACGCCGAACGCGTCGGCCGCCAGCATCACCAGGTTTTTCGGATGTCCGGCGCGGCCGCTGCGCGAGGCATTGGGGATGAAATCGAGCGGATAGGCGGAGCGGGTGTTTTCGGTTTTCGAGCCGTCGTCGAAATCGGGCTCGCGGGTGTTCTCGTCGAGCACCACGTTCTCCAGCACCGCGCCAAAACGTTTGCTGGCGGCGTAGATCTCGGGTTCGGCTTCCTGCGACAGCTTGATGCATTTGGCGTAGCAGCCGCCCTCGAAATTGAAGATGCCGTCAGCGCCCCAGCCGTGCTCGTCGTCGCCGATCAATGTGCGCTTGGGATCGGCGGAGAGCGTGGTCTTGCCGGTACCGGAGAGACCAAAGAAAATCGCGCTGTCGCCGTCAGGTCCGACATTGGCCGAACAGTGCATCGGCATCACGCCCTTTTCCGGCAAATAATAGTTCAGCGTCGTGAATACGCTCTTCTTCATCTCGCCGGCATAATAAGACCCGCCGATCAGCACGATCTTGCGGACGAAATCGATCGCGACGACATTCTCCGAGCGCACGCCGTGACGTTTGGGATCGGCTTTAAAGCTCGGCAGATCGATGATGGTGAGTTCCGGCACGAAGCTTGAAAGCTCCGACACGTCTGGGCGGATCAGCAGCGTGCGGATGAACAGCGAATGCCAGGCAAGTTCGGTGAACACCCGGGTCTGGATGCGCAGTTGCGGATCGGCGCCGCCATAGAGATCCTGCGCGAACAGCGTCATGCCTTCGGCATGCTTGATGAAATCCTGGTAGAGCGCTTCGAACTGCTCGGCGGTGATCGACTGGTTGCCGTCCCACCACATGTCCTTGTCGGTGGTGGCATCGCGAACCGTGAACTTGTCCTTGGGGCTGCGGCCGGTGAACTCGCCGGTGTCCGCGCATAGCGCGCCATCCGACGACAACACGGCTTCGCCCGCGCGCAGCGAGTGCTCATAAAGCTGCGGCGCGCCAAAATTCCAGTTGACGGCCCCAAGATTTTTTAAGCCGAATTTGTCGGCGCCGAAGGCACCGTTATGCACGCCCGTCTCTTGCACGAAGTTTCCTCTCCTCGAACCCGCGCATCCGGATCGCACGAACGAAACGCGCCTCTGCCGCGGTGACCGTCAATATAGCCTTCCGGCCTCGGTCCGGCGACCTAATACTGGTGAACGCCGGGCTTGCCAAGCCGATCCGGCATGTTTTGGTTTATTCCAGAGCTTTCCGAATAGGCTCATGCGCTTTTTGCAACGCAGCATGATTGTCCGGCCGCTGGCGCGAGCGCTCGCCCGCGGCTCTAGGCTCGGGCGCTCACTTGGCCGAGACGCCAGCCGAGGATTTCCAGCCGATCGTTTCCGAAGAACACCTCGTTATTGCAGACAAAGGTTGGCACGCCGAAGACGCCATTGGCATAGGCGCGCCTCGTGTCGTCGGCCAACGCTTCCCGAGCCTCAGGTGCAAGAGCCCGGTCAACCAGGTCAGGGGCTCCGCCTGCGCGCGTCAGGCATTCTGCCAACACCATCGAATCCGAGATATCGCGTTGCTGCCGCCACAGCGCGTCGAACACTGCGTTCCTGAAGTCGTCATGGTCTTCCGGGGCGAGCAAGGCAGCCACGCACAGGGCCGGGATCGAATTGGGTCGCGGAGGTTTCGGCGGCCGCAGCGGAACGTTGTAGAACGCGGCGTTGCGGCGAACGTCAGCCAGGAGATGGGCGCGTTTCGGTGCGGACAACGGATCGCTATAGGCATCCCATGCACCCCGTCCCGCCTGGAGATTGAGCAAGACGTCAATCGATACCGGTCGCCAAAGCCATTTGACCGGGACCGGCGGTACAAACGATCCTTCGCGAATTCGATTGTGGGCAAAGTAAGCGTAAGGCGATCTGAAATCGTAATAGGCCTCGATCGTCGCTGACATGAATTCTCCGGATGGGCCGTGTTTTCGCTATGGTTTGCCGCGTGCTTCGGCCGCCAGTTTGACCAGCATCTTGCGGAGCGCCGTGCCGTCGGTCACGCGTTCCGGAAAATCAAGCCGTAGCGTTGTCATGCCGGCCTGCATGTCGATGCCGTCGGGATCGCAGCCGCTGCAGCGCCAGTCCGCCGGCTCCGCGCCGAGCAGTTTTGTGGCGTAGAGATTCATCGCCTCGCGATGATCGGCATTCATGTGTTCGACGGCGCCCTGCTCGGCCTGCTTTAGCGCATCGGCGTCGGAAATGTCGGTCAGGAATCGCTCGGGCTGGAGGTCCACGATCCGGCCAAAACCGGCGACCAGATGCGCGCCTGTCGGCCTTATCCTGAAAAACGAAAAATCCTTAAAATTTACAAAAGCTTCGGCGGAAGGATGGGCGTTGAGGTAGCGCCGGCGCAAAACCTGCTGTTCGGCATCGCCGGCCTGTTCCGCCCTGCCGGCCAGCATGATCCGGGCGCCCTCCAGCGGATCGCCTTCGGCCCGCTCGTCCAGCATCAGCGATACCCGGGGGTCGCCCAGGATGTTCCTGGTATGCAGCGCCAGCCGCGAAATCAGCAGGATTGGCGAGCCATCCCAGTTGCTTGCCACATTGACCAGCGAGCAATAGGGATCGCCGCTGCCTGGCATCAGGGTCGCCAGCGCGCCCTGCCGGCTGCGCCGCAGCAGCGAGCGGGCCAATTTAGCGGCGCTGAAATCTTCGGCTTCCTGCATCGATCAAATCCGGCATCTCATTGCAAAACGAGCCTTATTTGCGCTAAAGCGATCCCTATATAGGGTTGGAACCCGCTGATCGTTCATGCGTTTTCCGGGAACTCGGTCACACTTCAGCCCAGCTTGCATTGCTCGTTGATCGAGTTCGAAGCCCACTTATACGGCACATCGCTGGATCGCCGTTATTCCAAGCCACTTTCGGAAAGCAGGCTCATGCCCACAATCGCTTTGGTCGACGACGACCGCAACATTCTGACATCGGTGTCGATCGCGCTGGAAGCCGAAGGCTATCGCATCATGACCTACACGGATGGCGCCTCCGCGCTGGACGGTTTCCGCACCAGTCCGCCGGACCTTGCGATCCTCGACATCAAGATGCCGCGCATGGATGGCATGGAGACGCTGCGGCGGCTGCGGCAGAAGTCCGATCTGCCGGTGATTTTTCTCACCTCCAAGGACGAGGAGATCGACGAATTGTTCGGCCTCAAAATGGGCGCCGACGATTTCATCCGCAAGCCGTTCTCCCAGCGCCTGCTGGTCGAACGCGTCAAAGCCGTGCTGCGCCGCGCCGCGCCGAAGGATCCGACCGCGGCGCCAAAGGAGACCGACGCCAAGGCGCTCGATCGCGGCCTGCTGCGGATGGATCCGGAGCGCCATACCTGCACCTGGAAGAACGAGCCGGTCACGCTGACCGTGACCGAGTTTCTGATCCTGCAGGCGCTGGCGACGCGTCCCGGCGTGGTGAAAAGCCGCAATGCCTTGATGGACGCGGCCTATGACGACCAGGTCTATGTCGACGATCGCACCATCGACAGCCACATCAAGCGGCTGCGCAAGAAGTTCAAGGTGGTGGACGACGATTTCGAGATGATCGAAACCCTGTATGGCGTCGGCTACCGCTTCAAGGAAACCTGATATGGTCGTCATTCCAGGATGCGCCTCTTAGCGCAGGCCCGCAATCCATAACCCCCAATCCTGGTTATGGATTGCGGGTTCGCCCGCGTAAGAACGCGGACCCCCCGGAATGACGGTGGTTATGTCGGAGCGCATCTAACGAACGGTTTGGCCATTGCTTGATCGAACCCACCCTGACCCAAGCGTGAGCGCCGAGCGTCCGAGCCTCGTTCCGGACGATGCTGCGGCAGCGGCTGACGCGCGGACTGGCTGGCAGCGCCTGCTCGGCTGGCTGCGCCGGGCCGGGCAATTTTTCTTTGCGCTCTCCTTCTCGAGCCTGACCCGCCGCATCGTTTCGCTCAATCTTGCAGGCCTGATCGCGCTGGTGGCGAGCATCCTCTATCTCTCGCAATTCCGCGCCGGCCTGATCGACGCCCGCGCGCAGAGCCTCCTCACCCAGGCCGAAATCATCGCCGGGGCCATCGCCGCCTCCGCGACCGTCGAAACCAATACCATCACCATCGATCCCGATCGGCTGCTCGACCTTAAACCCGGCGAATCCTACGGCGCTCCGGACGAATTTTCCGGGCTGGATTTTCCGATCAACCCGGAGCGCGTCGCACCCGTGCTGCGGCGGCTGATCTCGCCGACCAAGACGCGGGCCCGGATTTACGACCGCGACGGCGTGCTGATCCTGGACAGCCGCAGTCTCTATGGCCGCGGCGACGTGCTGCGGTCCGAATTGCCGCCGCCGTCAGCCGAAAAACCCGGCATTGCCGAGCGCGCGATGATCGCGATCCGCACCTGGCTCAATCGCGGCGACCTTCCGTTGTACCGCGAACTCGGACCCGAGAACGGCAAAGGCTACAGGGAAGTCCAGCAATCGCTCGACGGACAGAAAAGCAGCGTGGTGCGCATCAACGAGCGCGGCGAGGTAATCGTCTCGGTCTCGGTGCCGGTGCAGCGCTTCCGCGCCGTGCATGGCGCGCTGATGCTGTCGACGCAGGGCGACGACATCGACCAGATGGTCACCGCCGAGCGCCTCGCCATCCTGAAGGTGTTCGGCGTCGCTTCCGCCGTCATGATCGTGCTGTCGCTGCTGTTGGCGAGCACCATCGCCGGACCGGTGCGGCGGCTCGCCGACAGCGCCGAGCGGGTTCGCCGCCGCATCCGCACGCGCGTGGAAATCCCCGACTTCACCGGCCGCCGCGACGAGATCGGGCATCTGTCCGGCGCGCTGCGCGACATGACCGACGCACTGTATAACCGCATCGAGGCGATCGAGACCTTTGCAGCCGACGTGGCGCATGAATTGAAGAACCCTCTGACGTCGTTGCGGTCCGCGGTCGAAACGCTGCCGCTGGCGCGCAACGAGAACAGCCGCTCGCGGCTGCTCGCGGTGATCGAGCACGACGTCAAGCGGCTCGACCGGCTGATCTCGGACATTTCCGACGCCAGCCGCCTCGATGCCGAGCTGCAGCGCCAGGATGAGGCGCCGGTCGATCTGCGTCGCCTGCTCAACACCCTAACATCGGTCGCCAACGAAACCCGGCTCGGCCACGATGTCGCGGTCGAGGCGCGCTTCGAGGGCAGTCCCAGGGATACCTTCTCGATCCCCGGCCACGATTCGCGGCTGGGGCAGGTGATCTCCAATCTGCTGGTCAACGCACAGTCGTTTTCTTTACCCGGTGGCAAGGTCCGTATCGTCTGCCGCCGCGTACGCTCCGAAATCGAGATCGTCATCGACGACGACGGCCCCGGCATTCGCGAGGATGCGCTGGAGAAAATCTTCGAACGCTTTTACACCGACCGCCCGCACCAGGGCTTTGGCCAGAACTCCGGACTGGGCCTGTCGATTTCCAAGCAGATCATCGAAGCCCATCGCGGCCGCATCTGGGCGGAAAATCGCAGCGGCGCGGTCAACGTCGATGGCGAGCCGACGGTGGCCGGTGCGCGCTTCGTGGTGCGACTGCCCGCGCCGTGACGGCACCGGATGGCAGCAGCATCCACGCTTCCGCCGTGCGGGTGGGGGACCGCGCCGTTCTGATCCGCGGTCCCTCCGGATCGGGCAAATCGCGCCTCGCCTTCGATCTGATTCTCGCCGGGCGAGCGCGGCAGATTGCTGCAGCGGTGCTGGTCGGTGACGACCGCGTCCATCTGGCGGTCTCGCAGGGCCGGCTTATGGTGCGGCCGGCGCGCGAACTGGCGGGGCTGATCGAAATTCGCGGGCTCGGCATCCGCCGCTGCGACTTTGCCGAGCAGGCAATCGTGGACCTGGTGGTGGACTTGTCGGCCACCGACGCTGAACGCATGCCGGTCTCCGGCGCGCTGTTCATAAGCATCGACGGTGTTATAGTACCAAGAATTCCCGTAGGTTCGGCATTTCAGCCGTTACCTTTGGTCGTGGCCGCGCTCATCACCCGACCTTCTGATGATTGCTCGAAGGGAATTGGTAACCATATAAGCCCCACTATCGCCACCCAATAGACCGGCGCTGGCTCCCCCTCATTACCGATAAATCAGGGAGAATCGCGAAGATCCCCTCTTGCGCGGGGGCTCCGGATGGTCAAAGTGGCCCGTTCGTGCGGTGCACCAAAAGCACCCGCGAGGAGTTTCCGATGATTGGTCTAGTACTTGTGACCCATGGGCGCCTTGCCGACGAGTTCAAGGCGGCGCTCGAACATGTAATGGGCCCGCAAAAACAAATCGAAGCAGTGACGATCGGCGCCGAGGACGATGCCGATCTGTGTCGAAGCGACATCATTGAAGCCGTCAATCGCGTCGATAGTGGCGATGGCGTCGCCATCCTCACCGATATGTTCGGCGGCACGCCTTCCAATCTCGCGATCTCCTGCATGAGCCGGCCCAAGGTCGAGGTGCTCGCGGGAATCAATCTGCCCATGCTGGTCAAGCTTGCCAAGGTGCGCGAGGAGCGCCCTTTGCCCGACGCCATTGCCATGGCGCAGGAAGCGGGCCGCAAATACGTCACCATCGCCAGCCGGGTTCTCGCCGGAAAATGACCGACGACGCGGCTTCGCGCGGCGATGATGCCCCATCAGCGCCATCGGGCGCCGTAACCAGAGAAATTCCCATCATCAACAAGCGCGGCCTGCATGCGCGGGCATCGGCGAAATTCGTCAAGATGGTCGAACAATTCGACGCCGAGATCCTGGTCACGCGCGGCGGCGAGACCGTCGGCGGCACCTCGATCATGGGGTTGATGATGCTTTCCGCCGGACCAGGTACCAGCATCATTGTCTCCGCCACCGGCCCGCAAGCCGAAGCCGCGGTGGCGGCGCTGGCCGAACTGGTCGGCAGCAAGTTCAACGAGGAAGAGTAGTTCGTGTCCCGGACGCGGGGCAGTGCCTCTTAGCGCTGCCCCGCGTCCGGGACACGAGCTTATTTCCCCGGCGGCGCGATCCAGATTTTCCATAAGGTCGACGGCCCCGCATGGCCATGGAAAAATCGCTGCGTGGTGATCGCCAGCCGCTCGGCATTCGCAGCGTTCGCGTCCATCCACGCCTCGCAGGTCGGCAGCCGGTAGTCGGTGGTGTCGCAGATGCCGATGAAGCCGAGGCGCCTCGCTTCCTCGAGCGAGGTCAGCCCGGATGACCAGACTTCGCCGGGAGTGAAGGGCGCCGGATGATCCGCACTGTAAAACGTCATCGGCTCCCCGATCTCGGTGGTTCCCGCCACCACCGCCCAACGCGTCGTAAAACGCGCGCGCCAGGCTTCCGTCAGTTCGCGCGCCAGGCCGGACCGCGACGCGTAGGTGTTGGACGCGTTGGGATTGTGCTGCATTTCGTACGCGGCAATCAGCGGCGACGCGCCGAGCGCCGCCAGCGTGATCGCCAGCCAGATCGCCACGATATGGAACAGCGCGATCTTCCGCACCCGCAGCACCGGTATCGCGATCAGCGCCAGCGGCGTCAGGAAGAACAGCGAGATGCCCCAATCGGTCTTCATATAGACCGTGAAAATCAACGCGCCGAGCGGCGGCCCGACTGCGACCACGGTCTGGATGATCCAGATGTTGAGGGCCTGCGAAAGATTTACGCCCGCGTTAATGCCGGGCGACCACGCGCGCCTGACAAACCCCAGCGGCGTGCGCCACCGTCCCGGCCAGCACAGCGCAAGCGCGGCAAGCGCCACCGGTGCCGCAAGCAGTCCGAGATTGTGCCCGATATAGCCGAGCACGAGTTGAACGTTTTGCGCGCGGCTCTCCAGCCCATAGACATCGCCGGCGTAGGTCAGCGGCACGAAGTCCACTTGCCTGAGCCACAGCAGATGCGGCATCATTGCGACGGCAAGTGTCGCGATCGCCACCCACGGCGCCGGCGAGCGCAGAAACAAAACGCGGGCCGGATGAAGCAGCGCCGCCAATCCGATGGCGCCGATCATGGTCAGCACCCAGTATTTGGTCATCAGCGCCAGCGCCCCGGCGAGCCCGAGCCACACGCCCGCACGCACGCTGCGTTTCTCGAAGGCGTTGAGATAGGCCAGTACCAGCAGCGGCAACGTCACCAGTTGCAGCAGATCCGGATTGTATTTGAATCCCTTGAAATTGAAGACCGGATACAGCGCCAGCATCGCCACCGTGAAGAAGGCGCGGCGGCGATCGACCACGCGCAATGCGACCAGCCAGCAGATCACCAGCCCGCAACCCAGCGTCGCCATCGCCAGCGCATAGCTTGACCAGTCCGCGACCGGAAACAGCTTGAACCAGACCCCGGCGACCCAGCCCGCCAGCGGCGGATGCTTGCCATAGCCGAACTGGAATTTCTGGCCCCAGGCAAAAGCTTCCGCGACGTCCATGTGGACATCCTGCGCGCCCTTCAGGTTTGCCAGAATAAGCGTCCACAGCATCGCATGCGCTGCCGCAAAGCCGATCACCAGCCAGAGGCTGGCCCTGGGATCGCTGGCCGAAGCCACGATCCATGCCGCCAGCCGCCGGATCCTGGGCCGGCGGCGCGCGCGCGATGTCGCGGGCAAAAATGAAGCAGCTGCCATGCCTCTCGCGTAGCGCGTTTTGGGCAGAAGTGGAATCAGCTTGGCGTGATGATGGGGCCGCCAAACCGCCCCAATAAGGTTGCCGCACCGGGACACGAGTGCTATCTCGCGCCCATGACGTCAGGTCCCCTTTCCAACATCCGCAACTTTGCCATCGTCGCGCATATCGACCATGGCAAATCGACGCTTGCCGACCGCCTGATCCAGACTACCGGCGGCCTGCAGGCGCGCGAGATGAAGGAACAGGTGCTGGATTCGATGGATATCGAGCGCGAGCGCGGCATCACCATCAAGGCGCAGACCGTGCGGCTCAATTATCACGGCAAGGACGGCAAGGATTACGTCTTCAACCTGATGGACACGCCGGGCCATGTCGACTTCGCCTATGAAGTCTCGCGCTCGCTGGCCGCCTGCGAAGGCGCGCTGCTGGTGGTCGACGCCAGCCAGGGCGTCGAGGCGCAGACGCTGGCCAACGTCTATCACGCGCTCGACGCCGGGCTTGAGATCGTGCCGGTGTTGAACAAGATCGACCTGCCGGCCGCCGAACCCGACCAGGTCAGGCAGCAGATCGAGGACGTGATCGGCATCGACGCGTCGGACGCGGTGATGATCTCGGCGAAAACCGGGCTAGGCATCGACGACGTGCTGGAAGCCATCGTGCACCGGCTGCCGCCGCCGAAGGGCGACCGCGACGCCTCGCTGAAGGCGCTGCTGGTGGACTCATGGTACGACGTCTATCTCGGCGTCGTGGTGCTGGTGCGCATCGTCGATGGCGTGATGAAAAAGGGCCAGCGCATCCGCATGATGGGCACCAACGCGGCCTATGACGTCGAGCGCGTCGGCTTCTTCACCCCGAAACTGACGCCATCCGACGAACTCGGCCCCGGCGAGATCGGTTTTATCACCGCGGCGATCAAGGAAGTGGCGGACACCCGCGTCGGCGACACCATCACCGATGACAGGAAGCCGGTGACGCAGATGCTGCCGGGCTTCAAGCCGGCGATCCCCGTGGTGTTCTGCGGATTGTTTCCGGTCGATGCCAACGATTTCGAAGTGCTGCGCGCGGCGATGGGCAAGCTGCGGCTCAACGACGCCAGCTTCTCGTTCGAGATGGAAACTTCCGCGGCGCTCGGCTTCGGCTTCCGCTGCGGCTTTCTTGGCCTTTTGCATCTGGAAATCATCCAGGAGCGGCTGCACCGCGAATTCGATCTCAATCTGATCGCGACCGCGCCGAGCGTGATCTACAAGATGCATCTCACCGACGGACAGGTGATCGAGATTCACAACCCGATCGACATGCCCGACGTGGTGAAGATCGTCGAGATCGAGGAGCCGTGGATCGAAGCCACGATTCTCACCCCCGACGAATATCTCGGCAGCGTGCTGAAACTCTGTCAGGACCGGCGCGGCGCGCAGAAGGAGTTAACCTACGTCGGCAACCGCGCGATGGTGAAATACGACTTGCCGCTCAACGAAGTGGTGTTCGATTTCTACGACCGGCTGAAATCGGTCTCCAAGGGCTATGCCTCGTTCGACTATCACCTCACCGACTACAAGCCGGCGGATCTGGTGAAGATGCAGATCCTGGTCAACAACGAGCCGGTCGATGCGCTGTCGATGCTGGTGCACCGCCAGCGCGCCGAAGGCCGCGGCCGCGCCATGGTCGAGAAGATGAAGGAACTGATCCCGCCGCACATGTTCCAGATCCCGATCCAGGCCGCGATCGGCGGCAAGGTGATCGCCCGCGAAACCGTCCGCGCATTGCGCAAGGACGTCACCGCAAAATGCTACGGCGGCGACATCACGCGTAAACGAAAACTTCTGGAGAAGCAGAAGGAAGGCAAGAAGAAGATGCGCCAGTTCGGCAAGGTGGATATCCCGCAGGAGGCGTTCATTGCGGCGCTGAAGGTGGATGGTTGAGGCGTGTTTTTGGATACATTTCCGGGAGGGCGGGGAATTTTCAACCGCTGGAAGACATAGAATTTTCTTCCGTAAAATGTTACATATCCCCCATGGCTACCACCCGCAAAAAGGCAAAGCCCCGCACCCCGCAGCAGCGTATGAGCTCGCAGCGCGAACGATCGTCTGCGCAAGAGTTACCTCCGGTGCAGTTCCGGGTGCCCGATCTGCGCGATGCGGAGGTGGTGGCCGATATACGCCGGCAGGCCAAATTGATGGCGCAGCATCCGGAGAACGACGCCATTGACGACTGGCTGGACGCGATTCGCGATCCATCGGATTGGTCTTGAAACGCGGGGATGTCGCGCTGGTCGTCCTGCAGGGCGAGATGGGCAAGCCACGTCCAGGAGTTATTGTGCAAGCTGACGAACTGGATGACCTTCCATCCGTTATCGTTTGTCCAATGTCATCAGATATTTTACGGACGAGCGATACACGGCCTATCGTCACGCCTACGCCGGAAAATGGGCTTCGCGTCCCAACCCAGATCATGACGGACAAAATGAACGCAATCAGGCGCGACCGAGTTAGGCGCGTGATCGGCGCCCTCGATGCTACGACTTGCCAAGCGCTCGATAGCGCGTTGCTTGTTGTACTCGGCCTTTCCCACCGGGCGATCCGTTAATGATCGGCAGCAAGGTGATCGCGGGCTTCAAGATATCAACATCCCTGTCACACTCGTGATATTCAACCGAAACGCGAGAAGACCCGAATTTTTGGCTGAGCTGCGGCATGAAGCGGAGATGATGCGGCATCATCAGGAAAACGACGCGATCGACGACTGGATCGAAGCCGTTTACGACTGGGACGATTGGCCGCCATTCGACCCGTCTTGATCGACGCCCGCAGATGCCTTACCCCTTCTTGGCGCCAACCGAAAACCACCAAGACGAGGAAGCATGAACAAGCCGCCCGGTTTCGACCTCGTCGAGCGTGCGCGGGCGCTTGCCCCTCTGATCGCCGGGGAAGCCAATGAGATCGAGCGGACGCGGCGGCTGACGGTGCCGGTGGTGTCCGCGCTGGTCGAGAACGGGCTTTACCGCGCGCTGCTGCCGAAGAGCACCGGCGGCGCCGAGGTCGCGCCCGAGATTTTCATGCAGATGCTGGAGGAAATCGCCAAGGCCGATGCCTCCACGGCGTGGTGCCTCGGCCAGTGCGGCGTCTGCGCCATGACCGCGGCCTATCTCGACGCGGACGCGGCCAACGAGATTTTCAACACCCCGCCGGGCATCCTCGCCTGGGGCGCGATCGCCCATGAAATCCACGTCGTGCCCGGGGGCTACCGCGTCACCGCGCGTTGGGATTTCGCCAGCGGCTCGCGGCAGGCGAATTGGCTCGGCGCGCATGTGCAGGTCGTCGAGGCCGACGGCACCAGGCGGCGCCGGCCCGATGGCGCGCCGGAAATCCGCACCATCCTGTTTCCGGCGTCCAGCGCCACCATGTACGACGTCTGGGACGTGATCGGCCTCAGCGGCACCGGCACCGACTCTTATTCGGTCGATAATTTGTTCATTCCCGAGAAATTCGCAGCCCTGCGCGACGAGCCGGAAGCGCTGCGCGAAAAGGGGCCGCTGTACCGGATATTGACCTACACCATGTTCGGCCTCGGCTTTGCCGCGGTGTCGCTTGGCGTCGCGCGCGCCACGCTCGACGCCGCCACCGCGCTGGCGCGCGGCAAGGCGTCGGCCGGCATCAAGGCGATGCGCGAGAATAGTGCCGTGCAGACCCTGATCGGCCGTACCGAGGGCAATTTGCGCGCGGCGCGCGCCTATCTCTACGCAACGGCCGGCGAGGCGTGGCGCGATCTGACCCGCTCCGGCGAACTGACCAACGATCATCGGATAGCACTTCGCCTCGCTTCGACCTGGACCATTCACCAGGCGGCCTCGGTGGTCGATACCGCCTATCACATGGCGGGCGCCACGGCGGTGTTCCGCAGCAATCCGTTCGAGCGCCGCTTCCGCGACATGCACGCCATCGCCCAGCAAATCCAGGCCCGCGACACCCATTACGAGGACGTCGGCAAGGCGATCCTGAGCGACGGCGCCGACGTCCTGCGCACGACGTCGCAGCGGATTTCCGGCGGTTAAGCCGCCGCCTGCGCGGCCACCTTGGTGTCTTCCGCCACCAGCCGCTGCAGCGCCGCCTTCGAGGCGCGCTGGGTCGCAGCCAGCTGCTTGGCGGCCGCCAGCGGCATCATGAAGCGGATAAAGGCTTGCGCCAGCGCATTCCCGCTCTCCACCTTGGCGGTGCGCAGCGACAAGTGGGTACCGCCATCGGCGAGCGGCGTGAATTCGGCGGTCTGCCGGGCCACGGTGCCCATTGGCGTGCCGATATGCCAGGTGACGTAGTCGAACGGCCGCCAGTCCACGATCTCGTGCACCGTCGAGCCCTTGCCGTGTGCGCAGTGCTGGACCGCGCCGGCAACAACGCGTCCGCCGGCCAGCCCGGTCATCGTCATGCCGTCGAGCCCCTGCTGCCAGCGGATCTTCTTGTCGACATCCGTGACATAGGCCCAGGCCACCGCAGGCGGCACGGGCAGGTCCACTTCCATCGATTCGAACGCCAGCGGCTCGTCGCGCTCGACGAAGATACGGCGCGAGGCGCGCCATTTTGTGAACACAGGCGCGAGGTCGTAGATAAGGCAAATCGTATCGCCGAACTCGTCCATGCGTTCGACGTGACGGATTGCACTGGCAAAAAACTCCGGCAGTCCGATCGCGTCGGCGGCCTGTTGCGTCACCAGCGCATAAGCCTTGATGCCGGTCGTCCTGGTGACGGAATTTTTCATCAGCCGGTGCAGGCGGATCACCTCGGGGCCCTGCAACTCGGTCCGCCCCGCCAGCGTCTGCGTCGCGTATTCGCCGTGATGCAGGAAGAATTTGAGGTCGAGGCTGCCCATGTTGCGGCAGGCATTGCAGGTGCACGTCGTGTTCAGCCGCATCGCGGCGAGCGTATTGGCGAAACTGCAATAGATGCGCTCGATGGCGTCGAGCGGAAACTGCCGCTGCGGCAAGTTTGCGTCGGGCAGATAGGCCAGCGCCGCGTCGCCCTGCAAATTGGACAGGGTGATCGGCGCCCTGATCTCGGCAAAGATGCTCTTGAAAAGCGCGTCCAACACGCCTTGCGCGTGCTCGAGCTCCGAAGAGGTCAGAAACATGGTGTAGCCGGTGATGTCGGCGATCAGGAGAAAGCCTTGCTGCGCCACAATTTCCGCCTTTCGAAGGTGACGGCCTGAAATACGGTTGTTCTAGCAGAAAGTTGCAGCGCTCGGAACCCGTCCGCGCCGATGCGCGTTTCGGTTTAGCGTCCCAACGACAAAGGAGAGCACCATGCCGCGCGGCGACAAATCGAGCTACACCGACAAGCAAAAACGCATGGCCGAACACATCGAGGAAGGCTACGAGCAGCGCGGCACGCCCAGGCAGGAAGCCGAGCGGCGGGCTTGGGCCACCGTGAACAAGGAGACCGGCGGCGGCAACAAGAGCGGCTCCGGGCGCGGCGTCAAGGACACCAATGTCTCGTCCAAACGCGGCGGCCGGATCGGCGGCAAGGCCGCGGCAAGCCGGCCGGCAGCGGCGCGTTCGCGCTCGGCGAAAAAGGCGGCCGCAACGCGCAAGCGCAACGTCACGAAACGGTCGGCGGCTCGAAAGGCCGCGCGGAAGCGCTAAAGCTTTTTCATTCGTCTTCGTGCTTTTGACGATGCTTTCTGTCATTGCTGGGAGCGTGAGCTCCGAAGCAATCCGGTTCTTGCCTCCCTCCGGATTGCTTCGCGGAGCCTGCATCGGGCCGCGCGTGGCGGACCCAATGAGGGCCGGCGCGGCTTCGGTCCGGCTGCTGATTTCGTGCAGCACTTGCGTTATAGAGTGAGCCGATGACCCCCCGCCTGATTCTCATCTCACTCCTCATTACCCTTGCCATTGCCACCGCCGCGCCGGCGCAGGACAAGGGCAGCGTCGACCCGGAACCGCTGCCGCCGCTGGCCAATCCCAACGATCCCAAAATCGGCGCCAAGGAGCTGTTCGGCCGCAAGGTGCTGCCCGCGGCGATGCCGACGCGCGTGGTCGGCTTCTATGCCAAGGGCTGCATCGCCGGTGCCGAAGCGCTGCCGATCAATGGCGACACCTGGCAGGTGATGCGGCTGTCGCGCAACCGCTACTGGGGCCATCCCGATCTCATCCAGCTGGTCGAGCGGCTGTCGGTCAAGGCGCACAGGGAGGCCGGCTGGCCCGGCATCCTGGTCGGCGACATGTCGCAGCCGCGTGGCGGGCCGATGATCACCGGCCATGCCAGCCATCAGGTCGGGCTGGACGCCGACATCTGGCTGACCCCGATGCCGAAACAAAAGCTGTCGCGCAACGAGCGCGAGGAAATGTCCGCGGTAATGACGGTTCGCCAGGACCGGCTCGACATCGACCCGCACGTCTGGAAGCCGACCCACCTCGCCGTGATCCGCGCCGCGGCGCAGGAGCCGAGCGTGGAGCGCATCTTCGTCAACGCCGCGATCAAGAAGGCTTTGTGCCGCGAGGCCAAGGGCGACCGCAGCTGGCTCTGGAAGGTGCGCCCGATGTACGGCCACGACTATCACTTCCACATCCGCATCAAATGCCCGCCGGGCAGCAGCGAATGCGAGTCGCAGCCCGCACCGAAGGATAGCGAAGGCTGCAGCGCCGGCGATCTCGCCTACTGGTTCAAGGATTCGGTGCTGCATCCAAAACCGCCGAAATTCCGGCCCAAACCGAAGCCGCCGATGACGCTGGCGCAATTGCCGGCGGCGTGCCGGCAGGTTTTGGCGGCGCCGGACGCCAAGCAATAGCGGCGACGCCGCTGCCTTTGCTCTCAAACCGCGTATGCTGTAAGCTGATCGATGCGATCTCCCGGGCCTGCCGTAAGCACGCTTGGGATGCCGGAACGGCGCTTCCGCCTGTCGCATTCCCGTCTAACCAACGCCTGGTCTTCGCGCGCATTTGCGCCGCGATCACGCACGGAGTGCCGCCATGTATCGCTTTGCCGGTTTTCTCATTGCGCTTTCGATCCTGTCCGGATCGGCCGCTTCGCCCGCGCCGGCGCAGGATAAAACACTCACGATATTCGCCGCAGCCTCGATGAAGAACGCGCTCGACGACATCGATGCGGCCTGGATGGCGAAGACCGGCATCAAGATCGTGGCGAGCTACGCCGCAAGTTCCGCGCTCGCCAAGCAGATCGAGCAGGGCGCGCCGGCGGATATTTTTGCCTCCGCCGATACCGACTGGATGGACTATGCGATAGCCAGGAAAACCATCGACGCGCCGAGCCGAGTGAGCCTGCTCGGCAACTCAATCGTGCTGATCGCGCCGAAGGACTCGAAAATCGATAGTGTGACGATCGGACCGGGCTTCGATATCGCCAGGCTGGCCGGCGACGGCAAGATTGCAACCGGCGACGTCAAGGCGGTGCCGGCCGGCAAATACGCCAAGGCGGCGCTGCAGAAACTCGGTGCATGGAGCGCGGCCGAGCCGAAATTCGCGATGGCGGAGAATGTACGCGCCGCGCTGCTGCTGGTGGCGCGCGGCGAAGCTGTGCTCGGCATCGTCTATTCGACCGACGCCAAGGTCGAGCCGGGCGTCAAGATCGTCGGCACCTTTCCGGCGGATTCCCATCCGGCCATCATCTATCCGGTGGCGGCGACCACCACCGCGAAGGCGGACGCCACCGGCTATCTTGCGTTCCTGCGCTCGTCGGCCGCCAAGACCATCTTCGAGAAATACGGTTTTACATTCCTGGTCAGCCCGGCGACATGACATCGTCATGTCGTCATTGCGAGGAGCGCAGCGACAAAGCAATCTCGAAGCCGCAAGCGAAGGCTGGATTGCTTCGTCGCAACGGCTCCTCGCAATGACCAAGGCACTGAAATCTCATGTTTGATATCTCCCCAACCGAATGGACGGCGATCCTGCTGTCGCTCCGGGTCGCCGTGGCGGCGACGCTGGTGGCGACGCCGATCGGCATTGCGCTGGCGTGGCTGCTGGCGCGGCGCGAATTCTGGGGCAAATCCGTGGTCGATGCGCTGATCCATTTGCCGCTGGTGCTGCCGCCGGTGGTCACCGGCTATCTGCTGCTGCTGACGTTCGGGCGGCGCGGACCGGTCGGGGCATGGCTCGCCGATCATCTCGGCATCGTATTCGCGTTTCGCTGGACCGGGGCCGCGCTGGCCTGCGGCATCATGTCTTTTCCGCTGCTGGTGCGGCCGATCCGGTTATCCATCGAGGCCATCGACCGCAGGCTGGAGCAGGCCGCGGGCACGCTGGGCGCGGCGCCCTGGCGGGTGTTTACGACCGTGACGCTACCTTTGGCGTTGCCGGGCGTGCTGGCCGGCATGGTGCTGGGCTTTGCCAAGGCGATCGGCGAATTCGGCGCCACCATCACCTTTGTGTCCAACATTCCCGGCGAGACCCAGACCATTTCCTCGGCGATCTATTCGCTGATCCAGACCCCGGACGGCGACACCGCCGCATTGCGGCTGGTGGCTGTTTCCATCGTCATCGCGATGGGCGCGCTGATCGCATCGGAATTTTTCGCGCGGCGCGCCACGCAGCGCCTGCATGGGAATTGACCATGCTGCGGGTCGACGTCGCAAAACAGCTCGGGGAATTTTTCATCGAAGCCGCGTTCTCGAGCGAAGGCCGCGTCACCGGCCTGTTCGGCGCCTCCGGCGCGGGGAAAACGTCGCTGATCAACATGATCGCCGGATTGCTGCGGCCCGATCGCGGCACCGTCGCCATCGACGGCGAGATGCTCGACGATACAGCTGCGCGCATCCACGTCCCGGCGCATCGCCGCCGCATCGGCTATGTATTTCAGGACGCGCGGCTGTTTCCGCATCTCGATGTGACGCAAAATCTCGACTATGGGCGGCGGATGAACGGCCTCGCAGACGATCCGGTCAATCGGGCCCGCGTCGTCGATCTGCTGGATATCGGCATGCTGCTCGATCGCCGGCCCGGCCAGCTTTCCGGCGGCGAGCGCCAGCGCGTAGCTCTGGGCCGTGCGCTATTGGCGCAACCACGGCTATTGTTGCTGGATGAACCGCTGGGATCGCTCGACGAGGAACGCAAGGCGGAAATCCTGCCCTACCTGATGCGGCTGCGCGACGAAGCCGATGTGCCGATGGTCTATGTCAGCCACGACGCCGGCGAAATGCGCCGGCTGGCGACCCAGGTCGTGATGCTCCGGCGTGGCCGGGTTGCGGCGTTCGGTGGCGCGGAGGTGCTGCCGCCTGCTTCGTCATTCCGGGGCGCGAGCGAAGCGAGTGAACCCGGAATCCATAACCCCGGTATTCGAGTTCAGCATTCACCCGCCGAAACAGGAAGTATGGATTCCGGGCCTGCGCCGAGAGGCGCATCCCGGAATGACGAAGCGTTCTAAATCCCCGCCACCGACTTCCACATCCGCTTCAACTTGCGCTTGAACTTCGCCGCACGCGTCTCCGGCGCAACGTCTTCCTCATCCTCCGGCAAGCGCAGCCCGACGACATTCACCCTTCCGCCGCCGAGGCTACGGGCGACCAGCACGATGGAATCGAGAGCAAGCTCCGCGCCTTCCTTCGGCGCGCGATCGAGATGAATGTCGAAATAATCCGCCAGCGTCAATTTCGCCTGCTCTTCATCCACCGCCACACCGTAGATCTCGGCAAGCTCGCCGAGCGTATGCTCGCCCGACACCGTAAAATCCCCGAGCAGATGCGGATCGGGGGCGGTGCTCGGCGCCATGTCGACAAAGAAGCGGTCGAGCGCCTCGGCCTTTTCCGGCGGCGCCAGCAGATAGATGTAATCGCCGGCCGCGACCGGCTCGGCCTCGGCCGGCGACAATATCTTCTCGTCGCGGATCACCAGCGTCGGCTTCGACCATGACGGAATGAGGCCGCGGCGCAGATACAGGCTTTTGGGACGCACGGCGTAGCCGACCAGCTGCTGCTCGAGCTGGCCGGGCAGATCCAGTTCGACCCGGCGCGGCCCGCGATCGGAGCGCGGCAGTGCGACGTGGAGACGGCGTGCCGCTGCGGCCAGGGTCCAGCCCTGCAGCAGCAGCGAGATGATCACGACGACAAAGGCCACGTCGAAATACAGATAGGCCTTCGACAATCCGACCAGCATCGGGATCGAGGCGAGGAAGATCGCGACCGCGCCGCGCAGGCCGACCCAGGCAATGAAAATCTTTTCCCGCCAATTGAACTTGAACGGCGCCAGACACAGAAACACCGCGAGCGGCCGTGCCACCAGCATCAGCACCAAGGCGACAACCACCGCCGGAACGATACTGCCGACCAGCCGCTGCGGCGATACCAGCAGGCCCAGCAGCACGAACATCACGATCTGCGCCAGCCAGGTCGCGGCATCGAGGAACGTCACCACCGAATTATGCGCGCGGGTGGGCCGGTTGCCGATGATGATGCCGGCGAGATACACGGCCAGAAAGCCTGAGGCGTGCGAGATCTGCGCGCCGCCGAAAATCACCAGCGCCGCGGTGGTGACGAACGGCGCGTGCAGCCCCTGCGGCAGCGCGACGCGGTTCAGCGCCAGCACCACCAGCCGGCCGCCGATCACGCCGATGATGGCGCCGAGCACGGCTTCGCGGGTGAATTCCAGCAACACGTGCAGCACCGAGCTTTCACCGATCGAAATCAGCTCCACCAGCATCAGGGTGAGGAATACCGCGAACGGATCGTTGGTGCCGGATTCAGCCTCCAGCGTCGCGCCGACCCGCGGACGCAGCCGCAAGCCCTGCGCATGCACCAGCAGAAATACCGCAGCGGCATCGGTCGACGCCACCACGGCGCCGGTCAGCAGCGCCTCGGTCCAGTTCAGGTCCAGCGCGTATTTAGCAACCGGTGCGGTGACCAGCGCGGTGAGCAGCACGCCGGCCGTCGCCAGCACCAGCGATGGCGCCAGCACCGTGCGGATGCTCTGAAAGCGCGTTTTCAATCCGCCATCGAACAGGATCAGCGCCAGCGCTACCGATCCGACCAGATAGGTGGTGCGGACGTCGTCGAACCGCAGCTGGCCGGGACCGGCGTCGCCCGCCAGCATGCCGATGAGCAGAAACACCAGCAGCAGCGGCGCGCCGAAGCGCAGCGCGAGCAGGCTCGACAGGATGCCCGCCATCACCAGGACCGCGCCAAGAAGAATGGCTATGCTGACCGAATCGAGAGAAGCCATGAACCTCCGCAAAACCTTGCGATTGCATCCTTATCGTCGCCACACTTCGACGCCAACCGATTTCTGCCTGCTACAGATCGCAGCACTCCCCTCATCCCGAGGCGCGAGATGGTGCGTTTTTCGTCATTGCCGGGCTTGACCCGGCAATCCATCTCTTTGAAGAGTCTTGCGAAGGGGATGGATGCTCAGCCCGTGCATGCGCTTAGGCGCGGGGGCCCGCCGTTCGAGACGAGATTTTGGCAATGATGGAATTGGACGAAGTCTACGAATTGCTGCAATCGGCGGCGCGGTCGGTCGGCGCCGAGGTCACCTCGCCGTGGTTCTATCTGCAGCTCGGCCTGATCCTTGCCGGCGCCGGGATCGCGTTCGGCGTTGGCGCCGTGGTTCGTTCCCGCATCGACATGACAGCGCTGGCGATGGGCTGGCCGGCGCCGTTGCGGCTGTTCATGCGGGTGCTGGTCGGCAGCGCCGCCACTGCCGCGTTCGCTGTCCTGATGATCGCAGCACGCGGGGTGATGCTGGCGTCGACCTGGCCGAGCCGCAGCTATCTGCTCGCGGTTTGCGCCAAGCTTGCAATCGCATGGCTGATCATCCGCCTCGTCACCAGCATCATCCGCAACGAGTTCATCGTTCGGGTGGTGTCGCTGGCGGCGTGGCTGGTCGCGGCGCTCAGCATCATCGGGCAGCTCGATCCGGCGATCGAGGCGCTGGATTCGGTGGCGGTCGTGCTCGGCGACTTGCGGCTGACGCCGCTGCTGCTGATCAAGCTCAGCGTGTTGCTGGCGGTAGCCCTTTGGCTCGCCAAGATCGCCAGCAATTTTATCGAGGCACGCATTACGCAATCCCGTGACCTTACGCCGTCGATCCAGGTGCTGCTGGTCAAGATGATGCGGCTGGCGCTGATGGTGCTCGCCGTCGCCGTGGTGATGGGCGCGGTCGGCATCAACCTGTCGGCGCTGGCGATCTTCTCCGGCGCGGTCGGCGTCGGCATCGGTTTCGGCCTGCAGAAGATCGTCGCCAATTTCATCTCCGGCGTCATCCTGCTGGCGGATAAATCGGTGAAGCCGGGCGATCTCGTCACCATCGGCGACAGTTCGGGGAAGATCAGCGCGATGAATACGCGCTATATCTCGGTGGCCGCCGGCGACGGCCGCGAGTTCCTGATTCCCAACGAGGATCTGATCACCCAGAAGGTGGTGAACTGGACCTACACCGACAAGAATACGCTGGTGAAGGTCAATTTCAGCACCAATTACGACGCCGATCCGCGGCTGGTCTGCAAACTGGCGGTGGAGGCGGCCGAAGCGTCGCCGCGAGCCACCGGGGGCAAGCCGCCGGCCTGCCTGATCACGGAATTCGCCGAGGCCGGCATGAAGTTCACTTTGACGTTCTGGATCGCCGATCCCGACGGCATGGACAAGGTCAAGAGCGACGTGATGCTGACGCTGTGGGACGCCTTCAAGCACGACGATATCCGCGTGCCCTACCCGGTGCGCGAAATCCGTATCCGCGGCGGCGCGCTGCCGGCGGGCACCACGGTCGAGGTGGCGAGGTGACTTGCGCCGCCCGTTCCGATCATTAAATTAGGCGCTCAAACACCCACCGGCACATGATCACCCGATGAGCTACGTCGAAGCCTCCGAGACCTCCCAGCGCAAGACCGGGCAGATCAAGCTGCACGGGCCTGCGGGCTTTGCCGGCATGCGGAAAGCGGGCGCGCTGGTGTCAAAATGCCTCGATGAATTGACCGATATCGTCAAGCCGGGGGTACCGACCTCGCGGATCGACGAGTTCGTCCGCGAGTTCGCCTTCAACCATGGCGCCTACCCCGCCACCTTGATGTATCGCGGCTACCGCTATTCGACCTGCACCTCGATCAATCACGTGGTCTGCCACGGCATGCCCGGCGACCGGGCGCTGAAGGAAGGCGACATCGTCAATATCGATGTCACCTTCATCGTCGAGGGCTGGTACGGCGATTCCAGCCGGATGTATGCGCTGGGCGCAATCGCGCGCAAGGCCGAGCGGCTGATCGAGGTCACCTATGAGGCGATGATGCGCGGCATCGCCGCGGTGAAGCCGGGCGCCACCACCGGCGATATCGGCCACGCCATCCAGAGTTTTGTCGAGCCGCAGGGCATGAGCGTGGTGCGCGACTTCTGCGGCCACGGCCTCGGGCGCATGTTCCACGACGAGCCGAATATCATCCACATCGGCCGCCCCGGCGAAGGCGTCAAGCTGAAGCCCGGAATGTTCTTCACCATCGAGCCGATGATCAATCTCGGCAAGCCGCATGTCAAAATCCTGTCCGACGGCTGGACCGCGGTGACCCGCGACCGCTCGCTGTCGGCGCAGTTCGAACATTCGGTCGGGGTGACCCAGAACGGCGCCGAGATCTTCACCCTGTCGCAGCGCAACGGCGAGAAGCCGCTGTCAGCGGTCTAGGCTGCGCGCATTTTGCCGCGACGTGCTGCGGTCGCGCGCCGGTTATGAACCGCACATTAGCCGGCTCGACTTCGTGCCATCGATGTTACGCGGAAACTCGCCGCTTTGATCAGAAGGAGCAGCGCCACGAGCCCCCAGACAAGACTGCTGATCCAGACGAAGCGGGTGAAAGCCATGAACTCCAGCCGAACCGTTTGTGCGCTCGCGGGAAGCACCACGCCTTGAAACACACCGTTAACGGGAGCGGTGCGTGCAGGAGCCCATCCTGAAGGCGTTCGAACGGTGGCTTGCCACTTTGAATCATATCGCTGACTGAGCACCAGAAGAGAAGTTTGCCGGCCATCAACCTGGATTTCCAGCACGTCGCCCTGGTCTTTTGTTTTGAGCGGTCGAATCGTCTCCATTCCCCGTGGATCGGGCAATTGGAAGCCGTCGGACCCCGTCTGATCGGGCAACGCCGTCTGTAAGCAACAGCCCATCCGGCTGACGACGCGATAGAAATGAACGGCTCCCTCATCACCGATGTGCTCGAGATTGGGGTGATTGAGCGGCTTAGTCGACATCATCAGACTGATGTTGCTCATCCAGAACGCCTGGCTGCCGTAATCCGGCGAGATCACATCGTTCAATCGTCCGTAGGTCTCGAATTGCCCCCCGAGCTCGCCAATCAGGACTTGATATCGGCGAGACGACAAGCTGTCGTAACTGTGAACGGAAGCCACATCGTATATCCCGTTCATGTTGGGGGACAGCACGCTGGGTCCCGGTGCTGCGAAAGCAAATCGCGCGTCAGGGGGCGTGGCCGCTCTTACTTTGTCTGTCAAAGCGGATGGCGGCACGAGGTTTACGTGAGGTTGGCGAAGCATCAGGGGAAAGGAAATGTACGCTTCGGTCAGGACCAGCGCTGCGATCAACGACACGGATCGAAACCCATTACCTCCGCGCCAAAGCAAACCAACGACAAGCAGCGTCGCAACAACGATCTTCCAGCGGATCTGCAGCCCATCCGCCCAGTATGAGTACAGCGCGACGGCCAAACAGGTCAGTGTTCCGGAAACCGCCAACCTGGTCGCCGCGGGCTCAAAAGCACCCCGTCTGATCAGTCCGTTCACCCCATAGGCGAGGACCATTGCCACAGGTAAGATCACGGTTCCGAGCGGCGGGCCGCGCGACAGGTTGAACCCCATGTGCCGTACACCAAATACATACAGCTGCGGTATCATTGAAAAAGCAAACAGCAATCCAATTGCGAGCCACCATCCCCATGTCTCGCGCCAACACTGCAGCGGGCTGTAAAATGCAAAAAACAACGCCAGGGCGGTAATGCTCACCCCATTATAGACAAGCGGATAAGCCGGAGAAATCGGATTGCCGATCAGCTCCGGAAATGTTTCGTTGGCAAGAAAGCGTAAGGCCGAAGTCACCGACTCGATTTTCTGAAAAGCGGCCAGGAAGAACGATATATCAGGAGCGACGCGGGCCGAGTCCGCGGTGATTTCAGCCAGGTCCAGATACACCGGCAGCGCCAACACGGCCCCGGCCGCGCAGGCCGTCGTCACAACGCTCAGATATCGGATCGCCGATCTCGAACCTGCCGACTGCAAGCGGCGATAGGTCCGCCAAGCCACGTAGCCCGTGAGTATATAGGCATGATGCACCACACTCTGGGGATAACCCATCATCAACAGGCTGTAACAGCTGAATGCGAGAATGGCACATCCCGTGAGATCGGCCTTGCGGTCCATGCGGGTCAGTGCATAAAAACAACCGGCAGACCAGCACAAGACGGATAAGAACATCGGAAAGGTCAGCCAATACATCATGTACGGTGATGCGGCGACGCTTCCGCCGGCGAGCAAACCTGCAATCGGTTCAAGCGAAAGTTCTGTGCACCACAACAGCACAAACAATCCTGCGAGAAAGCAGGTGCCGAGCGACAACAGGGTCAGGACCCAAAATGGATCGGTGGTTATTTTCGAAACCAGCCAGATCGGCGCATACGCCGGGCTGAAAAACAAGTGCAAGGGCCGCCTGCCGAGCGCGTTCTGACTATCCCATAAAGTCAGTCCGCTCGAACGCGGGGCTTGGAAATGGTTGCGAATGGCTGGAATGGTGGCCGCCCAGTAATCGGAAAACTTTATGTTTTCGGTATATGAGGAGGGGGGTGCCGCAGCTATGCCGATGTCCCGGGTCAATCGATATGGAACGACCACATCGCCGAACAGCCAGAACGGATGAATCAATGCAAAAAACAAAATGGTGTAGATCAGCAACGCACCGCGAACGCTTGGGAGGTAGGGAGCCTTCGGGGGAAGCGACACCACGAGAAGCCTTAAACCCGGAACATCCGGAATTGCGGTTTCATGAAAAGACCCGAGAACCGCCGCGAGGAGCGATCCGGAGTTTTATATCTCCGCAACTATTCCGCGAACAAGGATCAGATTCAACTTTTCCGCCGCCTGCCGCTTTTCTCCGGAATCCCGTGGGGGATGTAACAGGCTGGCATCTTCGCCCTGCAGATGTCGGCCTTGCCGCCGGCGCCCGTCCTCGCAACAGTCGGTTTCGGCGCAAGCCGGACGTCGCAGCGCAGTCACGCGAAGCCCGACCTGCGGCCTGATCAGGCCCCTGCAACCTGCCGTCGGTTGTAAAGTGCGCCGGGCGCGGCATTGTTGTCGCCGATGTCCGCAGAGACCAGCCTTCAATCCGGATTTGACGACGAGCCGCATTATCACGGCCATCGCGAACGGCTGCGGATGCGTTTTCGCGGCGCGGGCGCCAATGCGCTGAGCGATTACGAACTGCTGGAAATGGTGCTGTTTCGCGCCATTGCCCGCCGCGACGTCAAGCCGCTGGCAAAATCCCTGATCGGCAAGTTCGGCTCGTTCGCCGAAGTGGTTCACGCGCCGGAGGCGCGGTTGCGCGAAATCAGCGGGCTCGGCGAGGCCGCCATCACCGAAATCAAGCTGATCGCGGCGGCCGCGAGCCGCGTCGCCAAAGGGCAATTGAAGGCGCGCACCATGCTGTCGTCATGGGCCGACCTGATCGACTATTGCCGGACCGCGATGGCGTTCGCCGACAAGGAGCAGTTCCGCGTGCTGTTCCTCGACAAGCGCAACCAGCTGATCTCGGACGAGTTGCAGCAGGTCGGCACCGTCGATCATACGCCGGTCTACCCGCGCGAAGTCATCAAGCGCGCGCTGGAACTGTCGGCCACCGCCATCATCCTGGTGCACAATCACCCCTCCGGCGACCCGACGCCGTCAAGTGCGGATATCCAGATGACCAAAGCGATCGTCGATATCGCCGACCCGCTCGGCATCGTCGTGCACGACCACATCATCGTCGGCAAGAACGGCCATGCGAGCTTGAAGGGGCTGAAGCTGATTTGAGGTGGTCATTCCGCGATGCGCCGCGTGGCGCAGGCCCGGAATGACGATCTTTACTGCCGCACCAATATCAGCGGGTCGGCGCTGTCAGGCACGCGGCGCCATTGCGCGTTGTCGTCGGCCTCGAAACGCCAGGTCTCGCCGGCAGCCGACATCAGCAGCAGCTCGCCGCGCTCCAGCCGCCATACGGTGGGCGCGAAGCTTGCGACCGCGGCATCGCATTTCGGCTTGAGGAACACCTGGAAATTATCCGGCGAGGCTTCGGTGTTGGTCAGGGTCAGCCCGCAGATCGGGCGGCCGTTGCCGCGCACCATCGACCAGTCTCCGATCATCTGGTCCATCGATTTCGCCAGCGAGCGGGCGGCGGCGAGGTTTTGCAGGATGTAGATGCCCTCGCCGGTCCGCAGCCCCTCGAATATCCCGCTCTCGACCTCGGTGAAGTCGATCACCGGCTGGCCCGCGGCATCCTGCAGCCGCACGATGTCGCCCAGCCCCTTGATGCTCCAGCCGGCGATGTCCTTGGTGAACGGCAGCGCCGCGGCGCAGCCCGGCTCCAGCTCGAGTTTCAGGTTTTGCGCCGGCCCGTCCTTCAGCGTCACCACGCAGGTCTTGCTGCGTTCGGTGGTGGAGAGCTCCCATTGCCCGATCATGTCCTTCTTCAGCGCATTGGCGTCCTGGGCGCTGACGGCCGAAGCTGAAACGAAGCAGGAGAACACAAGCACCGTCATTGCGAGGAGCCGTTGCGACGAAGCAATCCAGTCGGAGCCCGGGGCTCTGGATTGCTTCGCTTCGCTCGCAATGACAAGTCTCATCGTTACCGCCCCTTCGCCGGCGTTTCTGCAACCGGCGTCAGCGGCGGCTTGCCGGCGAACCAGGCTTTGAGATTATCCACCACCAGCTGGTCCATGGCATTGCGCGTCACCACCGAGGCCGAGCCGATATGCGGCAGCAGCACCACATTCTGCATCGCCTTCAGTTCATCGGGCACCGCCGGCTCGTTGGCGAACACGTCGAGACCCGCGGCCAGAATGGTTCCGGACTTGAGTGCCGCGACCAAAGCCTGCTCGTCGACCACCGAACCCCGCGCCACGTTGATGATGACGCCGCGCGGCCCCAGCGCTTTCATCACCTCGGCATTGATCATGTTGGCGGTGGAAGCGCCGCCGGGAATGATGAGCACCAGCGTATCGACCGCCTTCGCCATCTCGATCAGATCGGGATAATGCTTGTAGGAGACGCCCTCGGCCGGTTTGCGCGAATGATAGACCACGGGCACGCGGCAGGCTTCCAGCCGGCGCCCGATCGCCTGGCCGATCCGCCCCATGCCGACCATGCCGACCTTACGATCGCGCAGCGATCCGACGCTCAGGGGAAATTGCTGCGTGGTCCATAGCCCGGAGCGCAGATAGCGGTCGGCCTTGACGAATTCGCGCAAGGTGCAAATCAAGAGGCCGAGCGCGATGTCGGCGACTTCCTCGGTGAGGACGTCGGGCGTATTGGTCACCATGATATTGTGTTCAGCCGCATAGGCGGCGTCGATGTGATCGTAGCCGACGCCAAAGCTGGCGACGATCTCGAGTTTTGGAAACTGCGCCAGCGTTGCCTTGTCGCCGCGCACCGTGTTGTAGGTCACCGCCATGCCGCGCACCTTTTCGGCAACCGCCGGGGTCAGGCGGTCGAGGTCGCCGCGGGTTTCGAACCGGTGCAGCACGAACTGGTCGGAAAAGCCGTTATCGACAATGGGCTTGTGCGGCCCGTACACCAGCAAATCGATCTTCTCCGAAGAAATCGCGGCAGCCATCAGTTTTCCTTTCCAAGCGCACTTTCGTGCCAGCGCCGCAACATAAGATGCGAGGCCAGCGCCAGCACCATATAAATGACAATCCCCGCGGCGGAGAGCAACAGCAGCGCCGCGAACATTCGCGGAATGTTGAGGCGATAGCTGGATTCCGCGATTCGATAGGCCAGCCCGGATCCGGCGCCGGCCGAACCCGCCGCGATTTCTGCGACCACCGCGCCGATCAGCGACAGGCCGCCGGCAATGCGCAATCCGCCGAGGATATAGGGCAGCGCCGCGGGCAGCTTGAGATAGCGCAGCGTCTGCGCCCGCGAGGCGCCGTAGAGCTGAAACAGTCCGGCCAGATTGCGGTCCACCGAATTCAGCCCGAGCGTGGTGTTCGACAGCACCGGAAAGAACGCCACGATCCAGGCGCAGACGATCACCGCGGTCTGCTGGGGCAGATAGATCAACAGCAGCGGCGCGATCGCGATTACCGGGGTCACCTGCAGGATGATTGCGTAAGGCAGCAGCGAATATTCCAGCCATTTCGATTGGTTGAACAACAGCGCCAGCGCGATGCCGCCGACGGCCGCCGCGATGAAGCCTTCAAGGGTGGTCCACAACGTGGTCAGAAGCGATTGCGACAGGATGGGCCAGTCCACGATCAGGGTGGTGAATACCGCGCCCGGCCCCGGCAGCACATAGGGCGGGATGTCATTGACGCGCACCACCAGATCCCACGCCGCGACGCCGGCCGCAAGCACGAGGACGGGCAGCAGCAACCGTACCAGCCGGGCATTGCCGTTGCCCGGCTTGGCCGACTCCGCGGACAATGGCGGCGTTTGCAACGAGCTCATGACGCGAGCTTCTCGCCGCTGGCGCCGGCCAGCGCGACCGAAACTTCGCGGCAATGCGCGGCATATTCGACCGAGGTGCGAAACTCCTCTCCGCGCGGCTCGACTGCATCGATGCGGAATTCCGCGGCGATGCGCCCGGGGCGCGGCGTCATCACGATCACCCGCTGCGACAAATATACCGACTCGAACACCGAATGGGTGACGAACACCACGGTCTTGCGCAAGTTGCGCCACAGCGCGAGCAGGTCGTTGTTGAGCTTGAACCGGGTGATCTCGTCGAGCGCCGCGAACGGCTCATCCATCAGCAGAATGTCCGGATCGGTGACCAGCGCGCGCGCCAGCGATACCCGCATCTTCATCCCGCCGGACAATTCGCGCGGATAGGCGTCGGCGAATTCCGTCAGCCCCACCTGCGCCAGCGCCTCGCCGACGCGAGCGTCAGCTTGGTCGCGCGCCATATGCGCAAGCTTCAGCGGCAGCCGCACATTCTCGCGGACGCTGGTCCACGGCATCAGCGTCGGTTCCTGAAACACGAAGCCGATCGAGCGCCCCGCCTGTGCGCCGTGATGCGCGACCCGCACCGCACCGGACGTCGGCGCGCCCAAGCCTGCGATCAGCCGCAGCGCCGTCGATTTGCCGCAGCCGGACGGCCCCAGCAGCGACACGAACTCGCTTTTGCGCACCTCGAGATCGACCGGGCCCAGCGCAGCAACGCCGCTGTCGTATGTCTTGGTGACACCGCGCAGGCTGACGGCAACGTCCGCCCCGGGACTGGCTTCGATGCCGGAGAACTCTGGCGCGGGCCCGGCCATCTAGTTCTTCGGCCGCAAATTGAGGCCGACGCCCTTGTTGATAAAGCGCAGCGTATAGGCTTTTTTGAAATCGATATCGCGCTTGACGACACCCGCACGCACCATCTTGTCGAAGAAACTCGCCATCCGCGGGTCGGTCATGGCGCCGATGCCGTTCTGCAGCGAATCGCCGGAATCGACGATGCCGTTTTCCTTCATCTTGGCGACCGAATAGCCGAGCAGGTCGTCGGTCATTTCCGGATTGAGCTTTTTGATCATCGCATTGGCCGGCTTGTTGTCGCCGTAGAGATAGTTGTACCAGCCGATCACCGAGGCATCGACGAAGCGTTGCACCAGATCCGGCTTTTTTTCGGTGAAATCGCGCCTTGTTTCGATCAAGGTCGAGTAGGTGTTAAAACCATAATCGGCGAGCAGGATGACGGTCGGTTTGAACCCGGCCTGCTTCTCCACCGCGTAGGGCTCGGAGGTGACATAGCCCTGCATCGCGCTTTTCTTGTCGGCAAGAAACGGCTGCGCGTTGAAGGTATAGGGCCGGATTTTTTCCTCACTGAAACCGTATTCGGATTTCAGCCACTGGAAATAGCCGGCGACGCCCTCCTTGGAGACGAACAGCGTCAGCGGCTTCAGGTCCTCCAGTTTTGTCACTTTTGATTCCGGATGCGCCAGGAAAACCTGCGGGTCCTTCTGGAACATGGCGGCGATCGCCACCACCGGCACCCCGTTCGCCACCGCGTCGAACGATTGCAGGGTGTTCGCGCTCATGAAGAAATCCAGCTTGCCGGCGATCAGCAGCGCGCGGTTGTTAACATTGGGACCGCCCGGCACGATGGTGACATCGAGGCCGTAAGCCTTGTAGGTGCCGTCGGCCACCGCCTGGAAAAACCCGCCATGCTCGGCCTCGGCGACCCAGTTGGTTCCGAATGACACTCGGTCCAGCGCCTGGGCGGCGGCGGGCGGCGCGGCGGCCAATACCAGGCCGGCGATTAATGCTCGCAGCAAAAAGGCCGGGCTCATGATTGGACTCCGTCGATCGTTCTGGCCCATGATAAGGCGACGCGGGCCTTGTACCCTGCAAATCCACGCAAAGAAATGCTGCGCTTGATGACCCCTCCCCGCGACTGGACCGCGATCCACTGGCCGGATATCGCCAAAGCGGATGCGGCGCGATGGATCGCGGTATTGCCGCTGGCGGCGACCGAGCAGCACGGCCCGCATCTGCCCCTGCGCACTGACGTGCTGATCGCCGAAGCGTACCTCGCACGGGTGCGCGAGATGTTGCCGCAGCATATTCCGGCGACGTTTCTGCCGGTGGAAGAGACCGGCATTTCAACCGAGCACACCGATTATCCGGGCACGCTGACGCTGCCGGCCGATGTCGCGCTCAAAACCTGGATGGGGATTGGCGAAAGCGTGGCGCGCGCCGGCATCAAGAAGCTCGTCATGATCACCAGCCACGGCGGCAATAGCGCGGCTATGACCATCGTCGCGCAGGATTTGCGCGCGCATTACGGCCTGCTCGCGGTGACGACGGCATGGTCGCGCTTCGGAGCGCCGAACGGATTGTTCACGGTGGAAGAATTGCGCCACGGCATTCATGGCGGCGCGGTGGAAACCTCGATCATGCTGGCGCACTGTCCAAAGCAAGTGCGCAAGGACGCCATCGCGAATTTTGTGCCGTCAAGCATCGCGATGGAAAAGGATTTTCGCTGGCTCTCGACCCATCGCCCCGCGCCGTTCGCGTGGCAGGCGCAGGATCTGCATCCGAGCGGCGCCGCCGGGGATGCCACTTTGGCGTCCGCCGAGAAAGGCGAGCAACTGCTCCATCATGGCGCACGCGCGTTCTGCGAATTGCTTGCCGATGTCGATAGGTTCGAGGTGATGAAGCTGGCAAACGCTCCCGCCAGGGCGGCCAAATAACTGAAATCAATGCGGAATTGGGCTAGCCCGACATTCCGCATATTGGATTCGAACCGGAATCAGACAGCCTCCGTCCAACTGGGCATGCGGACCACAACGGACCGCCTTCAACAGGATGGAGTTTGCCATGTCGATCAAGACCAAAATTGCCGCCTTCGCCCTTACCGCTCTCGTTGCCACCGGCACCATCGCTTGCTCGACGCAGCAGGCCGACGCAAAACCATTCGGCCTCGGCTGGGGCGTCGGAGCCGGCCTTGTCGGCGCCGCCATCGTCGGCAGCGCGATCGCCGCCAGCAACGACGGTTATTACGGATACGGCTATCGCCGCTGCGGCTGGGTCCGCCAGTTCGACGCTTACGGCAACTACATGGGCCGCGTCCGCAGCTGCAACTACTGATGCCTGGTTCGATCGACTGAAGTGGATCCTGCGTCCGGCACGGGCGCCTCATCCACCCCGTGTCGCACTAGCGCCCGCCCGGTCGTCCCCCCGGGCGGGTCAACTTTTTTTTATGGCCCCTCATGGTGAGGAGCGCGCTCTTGCGCGCATCTCGAACCATGGCCCCGCGCGCCATCCTTTGAGACGCGGCCAAGAGGCCGCTTCTCAGGATGAGGTCGGCGCCATTAAACGCCCGTCATCGGCCAATGCCATTCAATAATGTCGCACCCCCTCTCATGGTCTTGCAATTGCGAATTAGTTGCAATTATAGTTGCAAATCGGACGCCTTCGGTCTGGTTATGCGAACGAGCCGGCCGAATTGGTTGTTTCCGGGGATGTCCGAGGGTTAGTTCGGGAGCCGCAAGGCCGATCAAAGCCGGACGCAGCGGATCGAGGCGGGGGGCCTCACCTGATGGGACGCGACCGCCGATCGCGAGCAGAGCCATGAAGCGCGTCCTCGCGGGCCTGGCGCTTGGCATACTGTCGCTGGATAGCGCGGTTGCGGCCGACATCCCGCTAAAGGCTCCGCGCCTGCAGCCCGTCTATGACTGGACCGGCCTGTATTTCGGCGCCCATGCCGGTTTCGGCCGCGGTCACTCCAACGCCGTGCTCAGCGATCCATCCATTGCAGCGACAAGCAACTCGTTCGGTGGCCCGATCGGCGGACTGCAGATCGGCTACAATGTTCAACTGCCCTCGCGGATCGTGCTCGGTTTCGAAGCCGACGTCTCATTCATGAACTACATCGACGGCAATTCCGTCATTTCGACTTTGGCGACAGCCAAATCCTACGTTATCGAGCAGATGGATTTTACCGGCAGCGCGCGGGGCCGTCTCGGCTATGCCGCGGGGCCCTGGATGTTCTACGCCACCGGCGGTCTGGCGTTTACCGGCGAACGTTTTCTCAACACGCCCGCGATCGGCAACGACGAAAAGAAACTGGGCATGCGGCTCGGTTGGGCCGCGGGTGCTGGCGTCGAATACGCGTTCGCGCCGCATTGGAGCCTGCGGCTGGAATATCTCTACAGCCAGTTTCAGAACGCCGGCGTCCAGTTCGACTCCGGCGCCACGCATGCATCGACGCTGAATTTCCAGGCGCTGCGGGTCGGGCTCAACCGCAAGATCGATTGGCCGTCGAGCGGCGATGCTGCGCGGCTGGCATCGCTGGTCGATCCCGAATCCGATCGCTGGGAAATTCGCGGCCAGACCACCTATCTGCCGCAGGGCTATCCCGGATTCCGCGCGCTTTACACCGGCCCCAACAGCCTGACGCCGGCGCCGCAAACGAAGGCGACCTGGAGCAGCAGCCTGTTCCTCAATGTGCGGCTGTGGGAAGGCGGCGAGGTCTACTACAACCCCGAACTGCTGCAAGGCTTTGGGCTGAATGACACCGTCGGCGTCGCGGGTTTTCCCAACGGCGAAGCGCAGAAGTCGAATTTCCCCTACCCGCATTACAACACCTCGCGTCTGCTCCTGCGCCAAACCTTCGGGTTCGGCGGCGAGCAGGAAGAGCTCGCCAGCGCGCCGAATCAACTGGCGAACAAGGCCGACGTCTCGCGCCTGACGGTGCAGGCCGGCAAGTTCGCGGTCACCGATATTTTCGACGGCAACGCCTATGCCAAGGATACCCGCAAGGATTTCATGAACTGGTCGATGTGGGCGCCCGGCGCCTTCGACTATTCCGCCGACAAGGTCGGGCTCACCTACGGAGCCACGGCGGAATTCAACCAGAAGCAATGGGCACTGCGCGCCGGTTATTTCCTGATCGACGGCACCTCGAATTCGAATAATTTTGATATGCGGGTTTTTCAGCGCGGCAGCTATGTGCTCGAACTTGAAACCCGCTATTCGCTGTTCTCGCAGCCCGGCAAGCTGCGCACCATCGCGTGGCTGAACAGCGCTTTCTCGGGAAGCTATCGGGAGACGCTGAACAACCCCGCCTTCAACCTGGACATCTCACAGACCCGCGAAGGCCGCATCAAATACGGCTACGTCTTCAACCTCGAGCAGGCACTGACCGACGACATCGGGCTGTTCGGCCGCTGGAGCTGGAACGATGGCAAGACCGAGATCATGGCGTTCACCGACATCGACGCCAGCCTTGCCACCGGCCTGTCGATCAAGGGCGCCCGATGGGGACGCCCGGACGATGTGATCGGGATCGGTGGCGCGATCAACGCGCTCTCGAAGGATCACCGCGACTTCATAGCGGCCGGCGGCCTCGGCGTACTGATCGGCGACGGCGCGCTCAACTACCGGCGCGAGCGCATCTTCGAGACCTACTACGCCTACGCGCTCAACAAGCAGATCACGCTGACCGCCGACTATCAGTTCATCGCCAACCCCGCCTACAATGCCGACCGCGGCCCGGTGTCGGTGTTTTCGGGACGATTCCACGGCGAGTTTTAGGGTTATTGTCGTCCCCTCGAAGGCGGGGACGACAACTATGCCGGCGAGAACGATTCCGCGCGCGCCATCACCCATGCATCCTTGAATCGGACGTCTTCGGTGCCGTCGATCAGTTCGCCCGGCCGCAGCGACGGATACAGTTGCGCCAGCGACTTCACTTCGGTCGAGGAGACCCGCTGCGAGAAATGGATCGGCCTTATGTCCTGCGGATGATCGAGCCCCGCGGCCGCGATCAGTTCGGCCAGCGCGTGCAGCGTGGCGTGATGATAATTGTAGACCCGGTCGGTCTTGAGCGGGACGGACAACGCGCGATTGCGGGTTGGATCCTGCGTGGTCACGCCGGTCGGGCAGCGGTCGGTGTGGCAGCTCAGCGACTGGATGCAGCCGAGCGCGAACATGAAACCGCGCGCCGAATTGCACCAGTCGGCGCCGAGCGCCATGGCGCGCGAGATGTCGAACGCGGTGGCGATTTTTCCCGATGCGCCGACGCGAATGCGATCGCGGGCGTTGATGCCTATCAGCGCGTTATGCACGAAATTGACGCCCTCCCGCATCGGCATTCCGAGATGGTCCATGAATTCCAGCGGCGCCGCACCGGTGCCGCCTTCATTGCCGTCGACCACGATGAAGTCGGGATAGATTCCGGTTTGCAGCATCGCCTTGCAGATCGCCAGGAATTCCCATTTGTGGCCAACGCAGAGCTTGAAGCCGGCGGGCTTGCCGCCGGACAGCCGCCGCATCTCGCCGATAAAGGCCATCATTTCCAGCGGCGTCGAGAACGCCTTGTGATACGGCGGCGAGATGCAGTCCTCGCCCATGCCGACGCCGCGGATCCTTGAAATCTCTTCCGACACCTTGGCCGCCGGAAGCACGCCGCCATGTCCGGGCTTGGCGCCCTGGCTGATCTTGAGCTCGACCATCTTGATCTGGTCGCTGGATGCGACGCGCGCGAATTCCTCCGGATTGAAGGTGCCGTCGGCGCGGTTGCGGCAGCCGAAATATCCGGAGCCAATTTCCCAGATGATGTCGCCACCGTTCTCTTGGTGATACGGGCTGACACCGCCCTCGCCGGTATCGTGCGCGAAGCCGCCTTTCTTGGCGCCGGCATTCAACGCCCGTACCGCGTTCGGACTCAGCGCCCCAAAGCTCATCGCCGAGATATTGAACACCGATGCCGAATAAGGTTTTGCGCAATCGGGGCCGCCGATGGTGATGCGGAATTGCTGGGTGGCGTGCGGCCGCGGCGCCATCGAATGATGCATCCATTCGTAGCCCTCGGCATAGATGCTCTCCTGGGTGCCGAACGGGCGCTTGTCGAGCACCATCTTCGCGCGCTGATAGATCAGCGAACGGGTGTCGCGGCTGAACGGCATGCCGTCCTTCTCGCTCTCGAAGAAATACTGCCGCATCTCCGGCCTGATTTCCTCGAGCAGGAAGCGGATGTGCGCCGAGATCGGATAATTTCGCAGAACCGCGTGATTTTGCTGCAGCAGGTCGCGAAAACCGAGCAGCGACAGGCCGCCGAAGATCAGGATCGGGATGATCACGATATCGACGACCTTGTGGTCAACGATCCCGATGCCGATCAGCAGCACCGTCACGACGCAGCAGATCGTGAGGATGATGAAGCGCGGCGAAAACGGAATCATCAGCGTTTCCATGGGACCCCTCGGGCAATCGGTTGCCGCGTTGTTATGCCGGCCGCAGCTTACACCACTGGTTCTAATCCTACGCCGAAATGACGACAATCATTACGCGACGCAATTTCTTTCGCAGTGCAGCGAAGAGGGACGTTGGATGTGGACCGGGCGCCGAGACCGGTGCAATTGGCGTCATCCGGGCTCGCTCGCGTTGCTCGCGCCCCGGAATGACCAATCCTCAGCGCTCGACGAAGGCCTTTTCGATGACGAAGTGGCCGGGCTCGCCGTGGCTGCCTTCGAGGAAGCCGCGTGCTTCGAACATTCCGCGCAGTTCTTCCAGCATGGCCGGGCTGCCGCACATCATGATGCGGTCGGTCTCGATATCCAGCGGCGGCAGGCCGATGTCGTTGAACAATTGCTCCGAGGTGATGAGGTCGGTGATGCGGCCGCGATTGCGGAACGGCTCGCGCGTCACCGTCGGATAATATTTGAGTTTCTCCGTCAGCAGCGGCCCAAAAATTTCATCGTCGCGCAGCTTTGCCACCAGCTGCTCGCCATAGGCCAGTTCGGACACCTGCCGGCAGCCGTGAACCAGAACGATGCTTTCAAATCGCTCGTAGACGTCCGGATCCTTGATCAGGCTCGCGAACGGCGCCAGACCCGTGCCGGTCGACAGCAGCAGCAGCCGCCGGCCGGCAATCAGATTATCCGAAATCAGCGTGCCGGTCGCTTTGCGGCCGACCAGAATGGTGTCGCCTTCCCGGATCTTCTGCAGCCGCGAGGTCAGCGGCCCGTCGGCGACCTTGATCGAGAAGAATTCCAGCTCTTCTTCATGATTGGCGCTGGCCATGCTGTAGGCGCGCAGCAAGGGGCGGCCATCGACTTCGAGGCCGATCATCGCGAATTGCCCGTTCAGGAAACGAAAGCCGGAATTGCGGGTGGCGGTGAAGCTGAAAAGCGTATCGGTCCAGTGCCGGACGGAAAGAACTTTCTCTCGATGGAATGCGCTCATATGGTTTCGTTTTTCCGTTGGCTGGTTCTGTGCAACAAATCGCCTGTCGATGTTCGGAGCAGTGAAAAACCCTTGGTGCGGTTGAAGATTCCGGCCTTCCATGCACGCCGGCATCACACATAGTCAAGCGGCCTTGGCACGCAATTGCGCGCCTCGCATGGCAGTCGATTTATTTCGCAGGATGGTTCAGGCGCGCTGCTGCAGCGGCGAAATTAACTTGCCGAAAGCTGCAATGTTACGGCGATTCATTGCCGCCACTCCACCGCAATCAACGTGTCGCGGAGGAAACCTCGTCGTCGAGTTCGACGGTCGCGTCACTGGCCGCTCGCGGCACGGCGGCGATTGCGGGATCGACAATCACGGCCCAGTGCAGCGGCGCCTTCGCATGATTGCGCAGCAGTCCCTGATGTACGAAGCGGCCTTCGGTACTGCAGGCATGGAGCGCCGCCACCATCACCTCGACGCTATTTCCGCGGCGGGCGTAGGGCAGAAAGATTTGCTCGATCGTGACCGGGCAGCCGTCGCGATCGGACACCGGAATAATGCAATAGACCGGCAATTTGGTCCAATAGCAGGCGTCCCAGATCGGCTTGGCCGCGGCCGCCATGCAAGGATCCAGGCATTCGCTCAAGAGCCGCGATGACATCTTGGCGTCATGAACCTGCTCGAGGCGTGGGCCGGCCTGCCGGCAAAGATAAACGAGTTTGCCGCCCTCGCGCCTCACCTCGCTGATCGAGAGGTCGGCCAGATCCCCGGCGCGTTCGTTGGGGACGAAATCCGCAAACTCGGGCAATTCACGCGTCCCCCGCGCGCGGTGCCAATCCCGCACCAGGCTGACATGCCGGATCGACCTGACGATACTGACATGAGCTCTTTGAAATTGCATCGAGCCGATCAATCCTGGGCGCCGCAAACGGAAAGACAACGAAGGCCGGTGGGCAGGACGGCCACGGAAAACTGCCTGTCCTGATTCGCAACTGCCGATAAAGCTAACACGAAAGTAAACGCAACGTCACCGGCGGCGCCTCCATCAAAATAATCTGCAGCGGAGGGGAATAAAGATGCGGCTGCAGGCAATCTGGATTGGCCCGCGCGCATCGGCTACGCTGTCGGTTGCGGTTTCGATAGGATCGATTTTTCAGTTCAAACGCTGACTGCCGGCGAGCTCGGGAACTCATATCAAGAATGCCGGAAGCTGCCGCTAACGCAATGTCCGCCGCTGCACCAAAACCGACCGGGTTAGAAATGCTCAATAGCCAACGAAGGTTCGTCGATGCGTTAAGAAAATACTGCGCGGACCACGGGATCGCCATCGAAATCAGATCTCAAGGGTGGCTCATTGTCATGCGGAAGGGCACCAAGCGACACTTCGCCTATGGATACCACCTCGGATTGAACAGCGCAGTCGCCCACCGCATCGCCAATGACAAGGCCGCGACCGCGGAAGTTTTGCAGATGAACGGCATTCCCTGCGTTCCTCACAGCCTTTTTCTGAGTCCGAGGCTGAGCGAGTACATTCCTGCAACCGGATCGTGGCAAGCGATGCTGGATCTGCTCGAGCAAAGCCCTAAAGGGATTGTGGTCAAGCCCAACGAGGGCACCAGCGGCAACCTGGTGTTCAAGGTGCTCACCAAGCCAGCCCTCGAACTCGCCGTGAGCGAAATCTTTTCCATGAATCTCAATCTGGCTATTTCGCCTTATCTGGAAATCGAAAACGAAGTACGCGTCATCCTCGTCGACACCCTTCCGGTCATCGTCTACGGCAAGAGCCGTCCCTCGATCGTGGGAGACGGCGTGCATTCCGTGCTGGAACTGGCCCTTGCAACGATGCCGGCAGAACGCCTGTCGGCACTTTTGCCCCGCATGGCCGGCGATCCCGATTCCGCGAGCCTCGAAACGGTTCTGCCTTCAGGCCAGCATCACGCCTTGAGCTGGCGGCACAATCTGGACTCCGGAGCGGACCCGGTCCTGCTGCAGCAGGGGACGGCGCGGGATTCTCTGCGTTGAGATCGCGATACAGGCGGCGAAATCCATCGACATGCGGTTCGGATCGATCGACGTTGTTCGGGTCGATAATTGCTGGCAAGTTCTCGAAATCAATTCCGGTGTCATGATGGAAGCATTGGGCAAAGTGCATCCGGATCTGGTTTATGCGGCCTACGCCGCGGCGCTGGACAAGGTCTTCTCCGAGCCAAACATTCGGCCATAGCCCGCATGCGCAGCGAGATGCGGGGCGGCGGCACCCGCATCTCGCTGCGCTCAAGCGGGCTGCGCTGCTTCGTCAGTTGCTCCCGCCCGGCGAGTCGTCCAGCGTCTTGAACGCTTCCTCGAGCTGGGGCGAGATCGCGACATTGAGCTTCTCGCCGGTCGGCAGGCGCGCGACGAACCACTTGTTGTAGAGCGGAATGAGGTCGCGATTGGAGCCGAGCTTGCGGAACGCGCGTTCCACCACCGCGTTTAGTTGCGGCTCGCCCTTGCGGAACATGATGCCGTAGGGATCGTAGGACAGATAGTCGCCGACGACCTTGAACCTGTCCTGCGCCTTGTGCCGCGCGATCAGGCCATAGAGCAGTATATCGTCGGTCGCGAACGCGTCGGCCTTGCCGTCCACCAGCATCTGGTAGGATTGCTCGTGATCGGGGGAGGCCACGATGTTGAGTGACAACGAAAACTTCTTGTCGATATTGTGCATGGCCTGCTCGTTGGTGGTGCCCTTGGTGACCACCACGGTCCTGCCCTGCAGGTCTTTCGGCGCGGCGATGGCCGAGGCCTTCGGCACCATCAGCTTGGTGCCGGCCACGAACATCAGCGGCGAGAACGCCACCTGCTTGCCGCGCTCGGCGTTCGCCGTGGTCGATCCGCATTCGAGGTCGATCTTGTTCTGCAGCACCGCCTGGATGCGGTCGTCCGAGGTGACCTTGACGTATTGGATTCCGAGATTGGCGTCGTCGACCTCGACGCCGATCTCCTCGACAATGGCTTCGCACAATTCGAGGCTATAGCCGATCGGCCGGTTGGACGGATCCATGAACGAGAACGGCGGCGAGCTTTCGCGGTAGCCCAGCCTCACCACATGGGCGTTCTTGATGCTGGCGAGCGTCGGGCTCAGCCCTTCGGCGCTGCTCTGCGCCGCCGCTGCCGTCGTCAGCAACAATCCGGCAAGCAGCAGGCTTGCCGCCTGCATGCATCTCTTCAGGGGGTGGCGCATGGCTCACCTCCTATGCGTGGCCGGTCTGCAGTCCCGGCACCTCGCCGGGGATCAGGTCCGGCGGAACCACGTCGTCGGGTCCGAGCGCGTGTTCGGGCGCGAGCTCGCCCTCCCACTTCGCCACCACCGCGGTGGCGAGCGAGTTGCCGATCACATTGGTGGCGCTGCGTCCCATGTCGAGGAAGGTGTCGATGCCCATGATCATCAGGAGCCCCGCCTCGGGGATACCGAACTGGCTCAAGGTCGAGGCGATCACCACCAGCGAGGCGCGCGGCACGCCGGCGACGCCCTTGGAGGTGATCATCAGCGTCGCCAGCATCGCCAGCTGGGTGCCGAGCGACATCGGGATCTGGTAGGTCTGCGCGATGAAGATGCTCGCAAACGTACAGTACATCATGGTGCCGTCGAGATTGAAGGAATAGCCGAGCGGCAGCACGAAGCTCGATATCCGCGACGACGCGCCGAACCGATTGAGGCCCTCCAGCGTCTTCGGATAGGCGGCTTCGGAACTCGCGGTCGAGAACGCGATCATCAGTGGCTCGCGGATCAGCCGCAGCAGATGGCTGTATCTGGGTCCGATGACGATGAAGCCGACCACGACCAGGATGGCCCACAGGATCATCAGCGACAGATAGAAGCCGCCCATGAACTGGATCAGCTTCCACAGCACGCCGAGGCCGTTCTTCGACACCGTGGCCATGATCGCGGCCCATACCGCCAGCGGCGCGAACAGCATGACGTAGCCGGTGACCTTGAGCATGATGTGGCCGAGATCGTCGATCAGCGCCAGCATCGGCTTGGAGCGCTCGGGCATCGCACCCATCGCCACCGAGAAGAACACCGCAAAGATCACGATCTGCAGGATCTCGTTCTGCGCCATCGCATCCGCGATCGAGGTCGGAATGAGGTGGGTGAGGAATTTCTCGATCGAGAACGCCGACACCGGCAGGCCGGTCGACTGGCCGGCGGCGGGCAGCGTGCCGGGGAAGTTGGCGCCGGGCTGCAGCAGATTGACCATGATCAGGCCGAGCAGCAGCGAAATGAACGACGCGCTGACGAACCAGCCCATGGTTTTGGCGAAAATCCGCCCCAGCTTGGAGCCGCTGCCCATATGGGCGATGCCGCCAACCAGGGTCGCGAACACCAGCGGCGCGATGATCATCTTGATCAGGCGCAGGAACAGCATGGCGATCAGGTTTACGTCGGCCGCGATTTCCACCCGCTGATCGGGAAGATAATTGAAAACCAGCGTCCCCATCACAATGCCGAGCGCCATTGCGATCAGAATATATTGCGTAAACCTGTTGGACATTTGCGACCCCCCGCGTTTTCCTGCGGGTGCGAGTGTGGCACATTTTGACGCAGGCGCAACCAGCTTGATGAAAGCGTCAAGCGCATTCGCGTTTCGCTGGCATGCCAGTTCACAAACCCTCATCCTGAGAGCGGCCTATTGGCCGCGTCTCGAAGGATGGACCACAAGCGCCCGCCGCCATCCTTCGAGACGCCGCGCAAGTGCGCGGCTCCTCACGATGAGGGCGGCGAGAAGTGCCGGCGAATCCAGCAATGTTCCCGTTGTGCAATGAATGTCAGCGGACTAGCGTCTGACGAGAGGGCGGAAATCCGCCCTGGTCATTGCGAGAAGCCAACCGGTCCGGCCTTTGGCCGGCCCGATGATAAACTCCGCGACGAAGCAATCCAGTCTTTCGCCGAAGAACTGGATTGCCTCGTCGCAAGGGCTGCTCGCAATGACGACGACCGCCGGGGAGGCAACACCATGAACGACAGCGTCAACCGCCAGATCCTGCTGGTCGAGAAGCCGACCGGAAAGCTCGGCCCCGAACATTTCAAGCTCTCGAAGGCGGCCATCCCCGAGCCGAAGGACGGCGAGGCGCTGCTGCGCGTGCGCTATATTTCGCTCGACGCCGCCAACCGCGCCTGGATGCATGGCGCCACCTACCGCGCCGCGGTCGAGGCCAACACCGTGATGGCCGGCGGCGGCATCGCCGAAGTGGTGTCGTCGAAGGCCCCCGGCCTTGGCCCGGGCGATATCGTGTTCGGCGACACCGGCTGGCAGGACTATGCCGCGCTGCCCGCAAAACACCTGAGCAAGATGCCGCGCATGGAGCCGATGACGCATCTGCTCAGCGTCTACGGCATCGCCGGCCTCACCGCCTATTTCGGGCTGCTCGATGTCGGCAAGCCGAAAGCCGGCGAGACCGTGGTGGTTTCGGCGGCGGCGGGTTCGGTCGGCTCGATCGTCGGCCAGATCGCTAGGATCAAGGGCTGCCATGTGGTCGGCATCGCCGGCGGCAAGGACAAGTGCGATTGGCTGACCGGCGAACTCGGCTTCGATGCCGCGGTGGATTACAAGGACGGCGCGGTGTTCAAGGCCTTGAAGGCCGCGGCGCCGAAAGGCATCGACGTCTATTTCGACAATGTCGGCGGCGATATTCTCGAAGCCTGTCTCGCCCAGATGAACAATCGCGGCCGCATCTCCTGCTGCGGCGCCATCTCGCAATATGACGGAGCGCCGTCGGCGCACGGCCCGCGCGGCGTGCCCGGCCTGATCGTGGTGAAGCGGCTGGTCATGCAGGGCTTTATTGTGATGGATTACATGGACCAGCGCGACAAGGCGTTGTCCGACCTGCAGTCATGGGTCGCCTCCGGCAAGTTGAAAGTGCAGGAAGACGTCATCGCCGGGCTGGAGAACACCCCGCAGGCGCTGATCGGATTGCTCGCCGGCGAAAACCGCGGCAAGCGGATGGTGAAGGTGTAGCGCGACGTTTTCACAAGGGGTCCCGGCGGACGCCGGGACCGCTAGCCGCCGAAAGCGATGACGACCTGGAACCAGACTTCCCGCGTTCGGTTTTCCCTGTCATGAAAATCATATTTCTGGACATCGACGGCGTCTTGAACTGCGACAACACGCCGAACCCGCGCGACTTTCCCTACATTGTCGACAAGAAGCTGCTGGCGCGGTTCGAAAAGCTGCTCGACCGGACCGGCGCAAAGGTCGTGCTGTCGTCGTCGTGGCGCTGCGACCCGGTCGGACGGTTCGCGGCAAAGCATTATGGCATAAGGTTTATCGATATATGTCCGGACAAGCCGAGAAGCCCGCGCCGCAAGGAGATGCTGGCCTGGCTGGCCGATCATCCGAAAGTCACGCGCTACGCGGTGCTCGACGACGAGGATGATGGGCTCGATGATTTCCCGCTATTCCAGCCATCCGCCCGGACCGGGCTGACCATGGAGATCGTGCGCGGACTGGAAAAATATCTGAATGGCGAAACCGACCAGGATATGCGCGCCAGCGCCGTGGTCCGGCTGGGCCAGAATATCCACTCGCTGTTCAAGCGGAACAAGAGTTGAGGTGTTTAGCTGCGCCCGAAGGCATCGAAACCCGACGTCGTCGCACCGTTGCGCCGCATCACCCAGGGCGTCGACATGCCGAATCCCGAAACGTCGCCCTGCCATTTCACCACCGCCCCGCACTTGACGAAATTCACCGTGAAGGTGATCTGCACCCCGAAATTGGTTCCCGTCACCGGATAGGGAATCCCCAGGCATCCGATATCCGGATTCTTGTTGATGAATATTCCACGGAAATTGTTGCGGCTGAGCGAGGACACTTTGAGCGTCGATCCGTGCTGGTTGGTCCATGTCGATGGGCCGAATTGCGCAAAGGCAAGCGTTTGACAACCGAACAACATGGCAAGGGCCAGCAATAGCTTTTTCATGAAAAAAATCCTTTGGTGGATTCACATCGCGGCAGCGCGACCGGATCACCGTTCTGCCACCGAACCGGCTTTCGATCAAACCCCGCCGGCGTAAAGCCCTTTGTCCCGCGCCTTTTGGATGGCCATCGCGGTCAGCAGATCGAGCATCGGCGTCGACAGTCCCGCGATCCTGGCGAACGCCGCCGGCGCCCGCGCCAGCGCATCGATTTCCATCGCGCGACCGCGTTCGTAGTCCTGCAGCAGCGAGGGCTTGTGGGCAGCCGGCGCGCCGCCTCGGGTGTTGCGTTTGGTGTCGGGATAGCAGCTGCGGCCGATCGCCTGTGCCTCTTCGAGCAGGCGCGGCACAATATCGCGCAGCGCGGGGTCTTGCACGGCCGCTTTGACCGTTTGCCCGGTGAGCAGGCACAGCACCGAGATCGACATGTTGCTGATCAGCTTGGTCCAGATCGCTTCCCGAATCCGCGATTCCGGCGGCGACTGTATCGAGGCCTCGCCAAGCGCGGTGCGGAGCCGCTCGATCCGCTCGCTGGCGCGGTCGTCGCATTCGCCTAGTAGCAGCATGTTTCGATCGGCGGAGTTATTGGCGACGATTCCGGGCCCGACAATCTCATTAGCCGAAAAAATCACGCCGCCGATGATCCGCTCCTTCGAGATCGCGGACCGCAACCGGCCACCGGGATCCAGAAATGCGAGGTCGGGAGCCGGCGGATGATCGGAGGCAAGCCCGATATCGTACCACCACGGAATGCCGTTCTGGGCAAACACGACGCCGGTATCTTCGCGCAGCAGCGGCGGCAGGCCCGCGGCAAGACTGCCGAGGCCATTTGCTTTCAGCGTGCTGATGACAAAATCCTGCGGACCGAGCGCCGCCGGATCGTCGGAGGCGTTCACCCGCGCCGAAAACTCGGCAGCGCCGACGCGCAGCGTCAACCCATTCGCCTTCACCGCCTCAAGATGCGGCCCGCGCATCACGCAGGACACATCGTGCCCGGCCAGCGCAAGCCGCACCGCAAAATGGCTGCCGACCGCGCCCGCGCCGAAGATGCAGATACGCATGAGGGTGGGGTTCCTGATGGAGGGCACGACGATAGAGAGTCACGACGTCATACGCGGGCTTGACCCGCGTATCCATCCACTTTCAAGAAGATGGATTGCCGGATCAAGTCCGGCAATGACGGATGACACGATAGCTAAAACCCTCTGCGCGAGGCATGATGGCCGCCGACCATCAGGAACCCTCCAATTGTCCACTCGGACCATCACCGAACCCGCACGCCAAGTCCCGCTCTATGGCGAATACGAAGTCGCCGTGCTCGGCGGCGGACCCGCCGGCATCGCCGCGGCCGTTGCGGCCGCGCGCGCCGGGCGGCGCACGCTGTTGATCGAGCGTTATGGCTTTCTCGGCGGCATGGGCACCGCGGCAGGCGTCACAAACTTCTGCGGGCTGCATGCCAATGTCTATGGCGAGATGCATCGCGTGGTGCAGGGCGTTGCCACCGAACTGCTTGATCGCATCGACCGTCTCGGCGGGCTCAATGCACCGCATCTCATCCTCGGCAAAATCCTGGCGCAGGCCTATGACACCGCGGCCTACAAGATCGCCGCCGACGACCTGCTCGGCCACCACAAGGTGGACATCCTGTTCCACGCGCTCGGGGCCGGCGCGGTGATGCATGACGCAAGCCGCATCAACGCGCTGATGGTGGAGACCAAGGCCGGGCGGCAGGCGGTGCGCTCGGAGATTTTCATCGATTGCTCCGGCGATGGCGACCTCGCGGCATGGGCCGGCGCGCGCTTTGAAGTCGGCGACAATAAGGGAAGCATGCTGTACCCGTCGATGATGTTCCGCCTCAACGGCATCGATCCGGAACAGGCCGGCGATGCGTGGCGGACCATCCCCGCGCTGATGGAAGCGGCCGAGGCCGCCGGCACCCATCGTTTTCCGCGCAAGGCGGCGATCGTGCGGCCGCAGCGTTCGCAGATCGAGTGGCGGGTGAATTTCACCCAGTTGGCGCGCCAGGACGGCACCGCGATCAATGGGCTGGAGCCGGACGATCTCACCCGCGGCGAAATCGAGGGCCGCCGTCAGGCCGTCAATGCATTCGAGTTCCTGCGCAGGGTGCCGGGCTTCGAGCAATCCTATATCGTCGACCTGCCGCCGCAGCTCGGCATCCGCGAGACAAGACGCGTGATCGGCGGCATTATGCTAAGCGGCGAGGACGTGATCGGTTGCGCCTCGTTCGGCGATTCGATCGGGGTCAATGGCTGGCCGATGGAGCAGCATGTGGCGGGCGACGTGATCTTCAAATTCCCGCCGATCCCGCAATCGCGCGGCTTCAATGAACTGCCCTATCGCATGCTGGTGCCGGAGGGTATCGACAATCTGCTGGTGGCGGGGCGCTGCGCCTCGATGACCCATGACGGCCAGTCCGCCGCCCGGGTGTCCGGCGCCTGTTTTGCCATGGGCGAAGCCGCCGGCGCCGCCGCGGCGCTGGCGCTATCGGGCAATACCATTCCGCGCGACATCGCCGTTGACAGACTGCAAACGCAGTTGAAACAACAAGGCGCCTTTATCGGGCAGGATCAGAAAGTTCCGGAAGGCCTGTGACCAAAGACGGAGGAAACTGGATGACGCAGCAACATCGCGCTTCCAGCTCGTGGCCGAACTTCGCAGGGTTCGCGTTCGCGAGCCTGCTGGTGATCGCCGCTGGTCTGGCGTCATCCGAGGCCAGCGCCCAAACCGCACTGAAGGCAAAAGTCGGCGTGCTCAGGCTGTCGTCCTCCGCGCCGGTGTTCATCGCGCAGGACAAGAGCTACTTCAAGGAAGCCGGCCTCGACATCGAGCTGAAATTCTTCGACGCCGCGCAGCCGATCGCGGTCGCGGTCACATCGGGTGATGTCGATTTCGGCGTCACCGCGTTCACCGCCGGCCTCTATAATCTCGCCGGCAAAGGCACCTTGAAGGTGATCGGCGGCATGAGCCGCGAAAAGGCCGGTTATCCGCTGATCGGATATTTTGCCAGCAATAACGCTTATGCGGCCGGGCTGAAGACGCCGAAGGATCTTGCGGGAAAACGCATCGCGGTAACCCAGGTCGGATCGAGTTTTCACTATTCGCTAGGCCTGCTCGCCGACAAGTATGGTTTCAAGCTGAGCGACATCAAAGTGCTGCCGCTGCAGTCGCTGTCGAATGCCGCCGCCGCGCTGAAAGGCGAGACCGTCGATGCCGCGCTGCTGCCGGCCTCCACCGCGCGCGCGCTGATGGACGCCGGTGGCGCAAAGCTGCTGGGCTGGGTCGGCGACGAGACGCCGTGGCAGCTCGGAGCGGTGTTCGCATCGCCGAAGACGCTGGCCGACAGGCCGCTGGTGACAAAGTTCTTGAGCGTGCTGGCGCGCGCCGACCGCGAATATCACGATGTGATCCTGGCCGCGGTCGCCGGCGGCAAGGCGGAGATCAACGACAGGACAAGACCGCTGCTGGAGATCATCGCGAAATACACCAACCTGCCGGTCGAGCAGGTGGTCGGCAACTGCGCCTATATCGATCCCGACGGCAAACTCGACGTCAAGAATGTCGGCAACCAGATCGCCTGGCTGCAGGAACAGGGTTTTGTCGACAAGGGATTTGATGCCGGCGCGATCATTGCCAACGAGTATGTGAAGGCCGATTGATGCATCCATGGATCTGATTGCTGACCAAATCAGTCACCGCTTCGGCGCGCTCGAGGTGCTTGACGATGTGTCGTTCACGGTCGGCTCCGGCGAGGTGGTCGCCATCGTCGGCCCCTCCGGCTGCGGCAAGAGCACATTACTGTCGATTCTCGGCGGGCTGCTGCAACCGAGCGCGGGGCAAGCCGAACTGCGCGGCGCGCCGCCACCCGACAGCCTCAACCCGCTGACGTTTGTGTTTCAGGATTTTGCGCTGTTGCCGTGGTGCACGGTCGAGCAGAACGTCGAATTCGTTTTGCTGCATACCGGATTGTCCGCCGCCGAGCGCGGCGCGATCGTCGACGATGCCCTGCGCCGCACCGGCCTCACCGATTTTCGCGGCGCCTGGCCGAAACAGCTTTCCGGCGGCATGCGCCAGCGCGTCGGTATCGCACGCGCGCTGGCGGTGCGGCCGGCAATTCTTTTGATGGACGAACCGCTGTCGGCGCTGGATTCGCAAACCCGCGAACTGCTGATGGAGGATTTTATCGGCCTGCTCGCCGACGGCGCCATGGGCGCGGCCTATGTGACGCACAATCTCGAAGAAGCGGTTCGGCTCGCCGACCGCATCGTGGTGCTGTCGCGGCGCCCCGGACGGGTCCGCGAGGTCGTCAGCATCCCCCTCACCCGCGCCGAGCGCGGGGACAGCAATGCCCGGGGCAGGCTGCTGGCGCTGCAGAATGACCTGTGGTCGTTGATCCGCGAGCAAGCGATCGACGCCGAGCGCGAGGTTGCGCATGCTTGAGCGCCCCAAAAACGCCCTGGGTTCGCCGCAACAGGATCGCAAGGCTGTAATGCGCCCTGTGGCGTTTCGCGGCGCCGGCTTTTCCCCGAAAGCCGGCCGCTATTCAGGCTGGATAGCTATCATCCTGGCGATCGGACTTTGGCAACTGGCCGGCAGCGCCGGTTGGGTCAATCCATTGTTCCTGCCCGCGCCTTCCGCAATTGCGATGGCGATCTACAAACTCGCGATGTCAGGCGCGCTCTGGCTCCATGTCTCGGTTTCGATGATGCGAATCATAGCGGGATGGACTCTCGGCACGATCGCCGGCGTCAGCGTCGGCTTCGCCATCGGGCTCTCGAGTTCTTGCGCGCGGGGTCGGCATCACCTTCATCTCGGCGCTGTTTCCGATTCCGAAAATCGCGCTGCTGCCGCTCTTGATCCTGTGGCTCGGCATCGGCGAGGAGCCGAAGATCGCCACCATCGCGCTCGGCGTTTTCTTTTCCACCGCGATCGCGGTCTATAGCGGCGTCGATTCTGTGCCGCGCAACCTGATCCGCATGGCGCAAAGCTTTAATGTGCCGTTTCGCACTATCGTGCGCCGGGTGATCTGGCCGGGCGCGCTGCCCTCGATCCTCGCCGGCTTCCGCATCACCGCCTCCGTCGCGTTGCTGCTGGTGGTCAGCGCCGAGATGATCGGCGCCGAATTCGGCATCGGCGCCTTCGTGCTGCAGGCCGGCAATCTAATGCAGACCGATCAGCTGCTGGCGGGCGTCGTCATTCTCTCGCTGTTCGGCCTCGCCGTCGGACGGCTGATCAACCTTTTGGAAACCCGCCTGCTGCACTGGCGCTGAGACCGTAGCTCGTAGGGTGGGTTAGGCGCGAAGCGCCGTAACCCACCATCTGGATTCGCAAAAACTCGGCCGGTGGGTTACGCGCCTTCGGCGCTAACCGACCCTACGCTTGACCCGCCCAGCCTGTCCGTCAATCATGTAGATTGCCAGGGAGAACACCATGCCGCTTGTCGAGAACAAAACCAAACTCAAGCTGAAGAACAACGAACTGGCGCTCGGCTTTGGCGTGCATCATTTGCGCACCGGCGCGACCGCGATGCTCGCCGCGGCCGCCGACCACGACTGGCTATTCATCGACATGGAGCATGGCGCGCATTCGGTGCATGAGGCGGCGCAGCTCTGTATCGCGGCGCTGCCGACCGGAGTTACGCCGATCGTGCGCATCTGCGCCGGGGCGCTCGACGAAGGCACGCGCTGTCTAGACAATGGCGCGCTCGGCGTGATCGTGCCGCATGTCGACACCGCCGAGAGGGCAGAAGAAATCGCACGCGCATTCCGCTATCCGCCGCTCGGCACACGATCACGGGGCGGCCCGCCGGCGGCTTATGGTTTCCGCGCGCCCGGCAGCGCCGAGGCGCAGGCCGCGCTCAACGAGGCGGTGCTGGTGGTGGCGATGATCGAAAGCCCGCAAGCGGTCGGCAACGCAGCGGCCATCGCCGCCGTCGAGGGGATCGATTGCCTGCTGATCGGCACCTCCGACCTCACCGCCGAGATGGGCATCTCGGGCCAGATCGATCATCCGCGCGTCATTGAAGCTTATGAGAAAGTGGCCGCCGCCTGCGCTGCCGGCGGCAAGGCGCTGGGAATGGGCGGCGTCTACGACAAAGAGACCGCGAGCCGCTACATCAAGGCAGGCGCCCGCATGGTGCTGTCGGGCTCCGACCACACCTATCTGCTGGCGGGGGCCAAGCAGCGCGCGGAAGTTCTGCGCGGGGCGGTGTGATACCCAATGGCAAATCCGGATAAAAGCACTCGACCTGAATTGCGGATTGCCGTTGTTGGGCTGGGAGCAATTGGAACCAGGGTGGTAGAAGCGCTGGACCGGGGAATAGACGGATTGGTGCTGACCGCGGTGTCGGTGCGGAATCCCGAAAAGCACCGAAGCCGGCTGGCTAATCTAACAAGAATGCCTGCCATGTTGCCGATCGAGGCGCTGGTCGACCTTGCCGATATTGTCGTTGAATGCGCCCCGGGCACGCTCGTCAGGTCCATCGTTGCGCCGTTTGTGGGATGTGGAAAGACCGCAATCGTGCTTAGCGCAGGCGCGCTTCTAGACCACGATGACCTCATCGAACTTGCGAAGCGACATGGCGGTCAGATCGTGGTGCCCACCGGCGCGCTGATCGGCCTCGACGCCGTGACCGCCGCAGCGGTCGGAAAAATCCATTCGGTGAGGATGGTGACCCGCAAGCCGGTTCGCGGGCTCGCAGGCGCTCCCTATATCGTCGAAAACAACATCGCCATCGAGCACATCACCGAACCGCTCAAGATATTCGATGGCAGCGCACGCGAGGCGGCAAAAGGATTTCCGGCCAATGTGAATGTCGCCGCCGCGCTGTCGCTTGCCGGGATCGGTCCCGATCGCACGAAAATCGAGATCTGGGCCGACCCTGCATTGACGCGCAATGTGCATCGGATCGAGGTGGATTCCGATTCCGCGCGCTTTTCCATGGCAATCGAAAATATCCCATCGGAAAACCCGAAGACCGGCCTGATCACCGCGCTCTCCGTCATTGCCAGCCTGCGCAAGCTGCGCGGACCGCTTCGCGTCGGGACGTGAAGTCACTTCTCCCCGCTTGCGGGGGCGAGGCAGAAGATCACGCGTTACCGCGATCCTCGCGGAACAGGTCCAGCTTCTGCTGTACCGGGCGATCCGAGAAGCTGAACAGCACCGAATCCTCGTCGGCCTCGTGGGTCACCCATTGCCAGCTCGGCGCCACGAACAGGTCGCGCGGGCCCCATTCGAAGGTCTGGTCGCCGATCCGCGAGCGGCCGCGGCCCTCGATCGCGGCGAATACCGTGGCGTCGGTCGAGCGATAGCGCGCGGTCTTGAACCCCTTCGGCAGCAACTGGATGAAGGTGCCGATGGTCGGCATCGCGAAATCGCCGGTGGCGGGATTGGAAAACTTCAGTTTCAGGCCGTGGCAGGCGTCCCACTCGTCGCGCTTTTTCGCCTGCTCCAGTGCCTCGCGGGTGTAGCTGTACGGATAGTTGAAAATCGGCGAGGTCTTTGAGGCCCGCTTGAGATCGACCGGCAGCAGGTTGCGGCCATAGCGCGCAAAACTGTCGCCGGCGGGACGGGTGATCTGTTGCTGATTCTCATCCGATCCTTCGGCGAACGACGCATCGAGAAACTGCACCAGAGGAATGTCGAGCCCGTCGAGCCAGAACATCGGCTCCGAGGTCTCGTTGGAATGGTCGTGCCAGGTCATCGACGGCGTGATCACGAAATCGCCGGGCTCCATTGCGGTGCGCTCGCCGTCGACGGCGGTATGCGCGCCCTTGCCCTCGAGAATGAAGCGCAACGCCGACTGGCTGTGCCGGTGCGCGGGCGCGACGTCGCCCGGTATCACCATTTGGACGCCGGCAAACAGCGAGGTCGTGATCTTCGACTGGCCGCGAAGCCCCGGATTTTCCAGCACCAGCACCCGCCGCTCGGCTTCCTTGGCGGTGATCAGCTGCCCCGCTTCGGTCATGTAGTCGCGGATGGCGTCGAATTTCCACAGATGCGGCCGGCACGCGCTTTTCGGCTCCGGCGTGATCAGATCGCCCATCACGTTCCACAATGCGGAGAGACTTTCGCCGTCGATCTTGCGGTAGAACGCTTCGCGCTCCGGGGTCTTCTGTACGGCTTCCATGCAAAACCTCCCGTGGTTCTTGTTGTTCCGATTTATTGACAGCATACTTACAAATTGGGTAGCGTCAATGCGGACACGGTTGCGCCGACAATAAAAATCCGGGAGGTTTTCGATGAAACTGCACGGTTATTTCCGCAGCAGCGCGTCGTATCGGGTCAGGATCGCGCTGAACCTGAAGGGTTTGACCGCCGAGCACCTGCCGCACCACCTTCGCAAGGGCGAACAGCGCGATCCGGATTATCTCGCGATAAACCCGCAGGGCCTGGTCCCGACGCTGCAGGACGACGGCGGCATCATTCTCACCCAATCGCTGGCCATCATCGAATGGCTCGACGAAATCCATCCCGAGCCGCCGCTGCTGCCGCAAGATCCGCTGCGCCGCGCAAAAGTGCGGGCGTTTGCGATGGCGCTCGCCTGCGACACCCACCCGGTGCAGAATCTCAAGGTTCTGGCGCGCTTGAGGCAACTCGGACTGCCCGAGGAACAGGTGACGGACTGGGCGGCGTGGGCCAACCGCGAGGGCCTTGCCGCCTGCGAAACGCTGATCGCGAATGAAGCCGGTCCGTTCTGCTTTGGCGCGGCGCCGACCATCGCCGATCTCTGCCTGGTGCCGCAGCTTGCCAATGCGCGGCGCTTCGGCGTCGACCTCGAAGCGTTTCCGCGATTGTTGCAAGCGGAGACCGCGGCAAAAGCCATCAAGGCGTTCGCGGACGCCGCACCGGACCGGCAGCCCGATGCCGAATAAATCCGCTGATGTCACGATGGACGCCGTCTACGCCAAGCCGGGCTATCTGTTTCGCCGGATGCAGCAGATCGCAGTGGCGATTTTCGTCGAAGAGTGCAAACCATATGATCTGACGCCGGTGCAATATGCCGCCCTGGTCGCTATCCGCACCCATCCAGGCATCGACGCGACGCGGCTTTCCGCCGTGATCGCGTTCGACCGCTCGACCCTGGGCAACGTGATCGAGCGGCTGCAGAGCAAGGCCTGGGTCGAGCGAAAGCCGTCGCGCGAGGACAGGCGCATAAAACTGCTCTATCTGACCAAAGCCGGTGAGACGCTGCTGCGCGACATCATGCCGTCGGTCGATCGCGCGCAGGCGCGCATGCTGCAGCCGCTGAAGCCGGCGGACCGCAAGACGTTGCTCGCGCTGATGACGCAACTGGTCGATCTCAACAACGAAGCGTCACGGGTGCCGCTGCGGGCCGAGGACGCGCTCGAACATTTCAAGAAATCGAATTGATGAATTCAGTGAGCGCACGGCCTGTCCTGATCGCGGGTGGAGGCATCGGCGGCCTTGCCGCAGCGCTTGGCCTCGCGCAAAAAGGGATCCGCTCGATCCTGCTCGAAAAGGCCGCCGCACTCGGCGAGATCGGCGCGGGCATCCAGCTCGGGCCCAACGCATTCCATGCCTTCGATTATCTCGGCGTCGGCGAGGCCGCGCGCGGCATGGCGGTCTATATCGACCAGCTGCGGCTGATGGATGCGCTGAGCGCCGAGGAAATTACCCACGTCGATCTGCGCGATGCCTTCCGTTCCCGCTTCGGCAATCCCTATGCGGTGGTTCATCGCGGCGATTTGCACGGTGTGTTGCTCAAGGCCTGCCGGGACCATGATCTGATCGAACTGCGCGTCAGCAGCGAAGTTGCCGGCTACGATCAGGACGGCTCCTCCGTAACGGCGCGCCTTGCCTCCGGCGAAAGCGTCACGGGATCGCTGCTGATCGGCGCCGACGGCTTATGGTCGAACATCCGCAAGCGGCTGGTCGGCGATGGCGCGCCGCGCGTCTCCGGCCACACCACCTACCGCTCGGTGATTCCGACCGACGAGATGCCGGAAGATTTGCGCTGGAACGCCGCCACGCTGTGGGCCGGCCCGAAATGCCACATCGTGCACTACCCGCTGTCGGGCTGGAAAGTGTTCAACCTCGTCGTCACCTATCACAACGACGCGCCGGAGCCGGTTGCCGGTCAGCCGGTATCGGACGAGGAGGTCATGCAGGGATTCCGGCATATCCACGCGCGGGCACAAAGCATCATCCGGCATGGCAAGAACTGGAAGCTGTGGGTGCTGTGCGACCGCGACCCTAACGAGCGATGGATCGACGGCCGCGTCGCGCTGCTCGGCGATGCCGCGCATCCGATGATGCAATATTTCGCGCAAGGCGCCTGCATGGCGCTGGAAGACGCGGTGTGCCTGTCGCATATGCTGGATGCGCAGCCCCGCGACCATGCCGCAGCGCTGGAGCGTTATCGCACCCAGCGCTTTGCGCGCACCGCGCGCGTGCAACTGCTGTCCCGCGCCATCGGCGAGCACATCTACCATCCCGCCGGCGAACACGCCCGCATCCGCAACGCCATCATGAGCGCGAAGACGTCGGAGGACTATTACGATGATCTGGCGTGGCTTTATGGCGGGACGGGGCTGGCGAGTTAGCTTCTCGCGGATAAATCCGTAGAATGGGCAAAGTCACCGGACGCGAACGCGTCCGGTGGCGTGCCCATCATTCCGCATTCGTTGTTTGCAATGGTGGGCACGGCGCAAGAGCGCCTTTGCCCACCCTACGATTATCTCCGTTACTTATGCCTTCATCAGCGCCTGGCGGTCGATCTTGCCGGTGCCGGTTTTCGGCAGTTCGTCGAGAAATCTGATCTCGCGCGGATATTTGTAAGGCAGCAGCGTAGCCTTGACGTAGTCCTGCAATAGCTTCGTCGTTGCGGGCGCATCGAATGCCCCGTTCATCACCACCACCGCCTTCAGGGTCATGCGGCGGTCCGGCAATTCGACCGCGAACACCGCGCATTCCCGCACGTCGGGATGCCCGGCGAGGCAAAGCTCGACCTCGAGCGGATACACCCATTGGCCGGAGATTTTTATAAGGTCGTCGGCGCGGCCGCGGAAGAAATGAAAGCCCTCGCTGTCGCGGACGAAGCGGTCGCCGGTATAAATCCACCCCTGCTCACGAATGGTCTCGGCGGTTTTGTCCGGCCTGTTCCAATACAGCGGCGTGCTGGAATCGCCGCGCACCCACAGGATGCCCTCCTCGTTGTCACCGACGTCGCGGCCGTCCTTGTCCTTCAACGCCACCTCGTAGCCGGGAACGCGCAGGCCCGCGGCGCCGAGCTTTTTGTTGTCCGGGCGGTTGGAAAGATAGATGTGCAGCACCTCGGTCGAACCCAGCCCCTCGACAATCTCCACGCCTGTCAATTCTTTCCAGCCGTTGAACACGTCGGCGGAAAGCACTTCGGCGGCGGAGAGCGCCATCCGCAGCGACGAAAAATCGGTCGCATCAGCGCCTTCCGCTTTGGTGAGCGAGGTGTAGAGCGTCGGCAATCCGAAGAACACCGTCGGCCGAAAGCGTTCGATCGCCTCGAAGATCGCCGCCGGTTTTGGCTGGCCCGGCAGCAGCAGCGCCGCGGCACCTGCTGAAAACGGGAAGGTGATGGAGTTGCCGAAACCGTAGGCGAAGAAGATCTTCGGCACCGAAAAAACAATATCGTCCGGCTCGAGTTTTAGCACATTGCGCGCGAACGCGGTCTCGCTGTAGGCCATGTCGTGCTGCAGATGGACAATGCCCTTGGGCCGGCCGGTCGAGCCCGACGAATACATCCAGAAAGCCATCTCGTTGCGATGAGTATCGGCTTCCGGAAGCTCGCCGGGAAAGCGCTGCAGCCATTGCTCCGCCGTCATGGCATCCGGAACCGCATGATTTCCCGCAACGCCGTTGACGACAATCAGCGTGCGCAACTGCGTATCCTTGCAAGCCGTTGCGTCGAAGCGGGAGCTGAATTCGGCGTCGGCCACTGCAACCGAAGCGCCGGAATCCGCGAGATAAAACTGCAACAGGTCGGGCGGCGTCAGGGTGTTGATGAGCAGCGGCACGAAGCCGGCGCGGACCGCGCCGAAGAACGCGGCCGGATAGGCCGGCGTATCGTCACAAAACATCAGGACGCGATCGCCGCGCTGCAATCCAAGCGATTGAAAGCCATGTCCCCATCGCGACGCGTCGGCGCATAGTTCGGCGTAGCTGCGCGTGCCGGCCGACCCCGTCAGTGCAAGCCGCCCACCATGTTCGCGGGAAAGATTATCGAACAGGATACGGCTGGCGTTGTAGCGCTCCGGGATCGTAAATCCGATCTCCAGGGCGCCGGGACTGTCGCAAGGCACCTTGTCGGCAATCTCGCGGGTCTGGTCCGGTTCCGGCGTGCTCATGCCTTTTCCTCACGCGAGGCTTCATACTGCGCCATGAACAGCGGCGACATCGCGCGCAGGCGCTTTTCGTCGATCCGTCCCGAACGGGTGATGTAACTATAGGCAAAATCCATCAGGCTAAGCTTCATGTGTTCGGGGAATTTGTCGTACCAGCCGGCGCTGGTGCGCGCCGCCGTCACCAGCTTCTTTACCACCGGCTTGCGCTCGGCTTCATAGCGCGCCAGCGCTCCGGCAAGGTCGGGCTCTGTTTCGAGCGCCTTGACCAGCGCGATGACGTCCTCGATCGCCAGCCGGGTGCCGGATCCGATCGAGAAATGCGCCGAATGCAGCGCGTCGCCGATCAGCACCATATTTTTGAACGACCAGCGCTCGTTCCATATCCACGGAAAATTGCGCCACACCGACTTGTTGGACACCAGCGGATGCCCGTCGAGCGTGTCCGCAAACACCTGTTCGCAGATCGTCTTTGATTCCTCCACCGTCTTGTCCGCAAAACCATAGCATTGCCATGTAGCCGGATCGCATTCGACCAGGAACGTGCTCATGCCGGGCGCATACCGGTAGTGATGCGCGTTGAACGCGCCGAGATCAGTCTCGACAAAAGTCTGCGACAGCGTCTCGAACCGTTTGCTCGTGCCGTACCAGGCGAACTTGTTGGGGGAATACGACACCGAGCTGCCGAAATCGCCCTCGAAGGAGCGGCGCACCAGCGAGTTGAGGCCATCCGCGGCGACGATCAGGTCATAGCCCTCAAGCTCATCCACCGACTGGACCAGCGTGCCGTATCGCGGCTCGATGCCGGCGGCACCGGCGCGCTGCTGCAGAATGGCGAGCAGCTCAAGCCGGCCGATCGAGGAAAATCCGACGCCGTCGATCTCGACGCTTTCGCCGCGCAAATTGAGCGTGATGTTGTTCCAGCTCTGCATCCGCGGTGCGATGGCGTCGACCGTTTCGGGGTCGTCGGCGCGCAAAAATTCCAGCGCCTGTTCGGAGAACACCACGCCAAACCCCCATGTGGCGCCGGCGGCGTTCTGCTCGAACAAATCGACAGCAGCGTCCGGGTGACGCTTCTTCCACAGATAGGCAAAATAGAGACCGCCGGGGCCTCCGCCGATCACGGCGACGCGCACATGGTTCTCCAAGGGCTAAGAGCACGGGCTGGAAATCTGGCGATCCCGGGATGACTCGAACATCCGACCTACGGTTTAGGAAACCGCCGCTCTATCCGGCTGAGCTACGGGACCGAAGACCTCAGACAAAAGCGGGTCTTGTCAAGCTGCATATCAGAGCAATCGCGGAATCGCCACCCCTGGAACCCGCTTGCGAAACGGCCGAAGCCGATAGTTCCGGGCTGACAACGGCGCCTTGATGGCGGTAGTTTGCCGGCCCTGTGCCCTGGGAAAGATCGCCTGTGAACGAACCCCGCCAAGCCGCGCTGTTCTGCGCAGCGATCGTCTGCTGCGCCGTGCTGGGCCCGGCGCGTTCGCACGCGCAGTGGTGGGGCGCCCGCGCGCCGGCCGATTACGAGGAATGCGCCGAGAGTGCGGAGAAGGCCGCGACGAAGGAAACCAAGGCCACGCAGCTTGCCGAATGCGGCGTGAAGTTTGCCGCGCGGCGCAAGGCCGGCGGCGGCTACAGCTATTTCGACTTCATGCAGAACCGGCATTTCGACATCGCGGGTCCGAACCCTACGCCGGAAGAACAACGGCACATCGACCAGCAATATGCCGAATATCTCGCCCGCGAACGGCAAAGCGCGATCACGGCGGCATTCACCCAGAAGCAACGGCAGTTGCAGCGCGCTCCGCCGGAGAGCGAGAAGAAACCGATAAGCGCGGACGCGGCGAACAAGCCGCGTGCCGCCACGGTCGGCAATGCCGGTTCCCGGCCGAAGACCCCGCCCTGCGCAAGGGACTCCTTTTCGTGCAACTGGCCGCGGCTCGCCGAAGGCATCAAGGACATCAAGAAGTTTTTCGGCGCGTCGCCCGACAAAGCCGGACGCAGCCGGCCTTCGACCGAGCTTGCGACGTCTAATCGGTGATCACCATCGCCCAGAACATCCGATAGGGCGATTTCGCGTTGGCGACCGAAGCCACGCCGACCTTTTTGGCGCCCGGCATCAGCAGGTTTGCGCGATGCCCGGCTGAATCTTCCCATTGTTTGAGCGTTTCCGCAAAGCTCAAGAACCCGGCCGCGATGTTTTCGGCAGCTCGGGATTTACGCAAGCCAGCCACGCGCGACGAGAAGCTGCCCGCGGCGGAATGACTGATGGTGCCGCTGGAAGCCATCGCTTGCGCCTGCTGCAGTGCCACCGCGTTGAGCCGGCTGTCGAGCCGGACCGCCGGCAATCCGTGCGCGCGGCGATAGGCGCTGATCTGGCTCGCGTAATCGCTGGCGATAGCGGGTGCCGTAATGACCGAAACAAGCAGCATCGCCGCAAACCATAGTTTCATGCGGCCGAGCGATGCCACTGCGGTCAACGCGGTACGCTGTGATGCGGTCTCGGCTTCCGGCGAAGCGCCGGGCGGTAAGCCGGCTTCGGCGATTCAGCACGCTGCGAGGCCGCTCGCTGCTCCTGCAGTCTCGCGTCATAGCCGGGCGAAGGGACGACGGTTGGCGGCGCCGCCATCGCCGGCCCGGCCAGGGCGCCGCCGATGAGGGCGGCACCGAGAGCAACTGCTCCGCAAAATCGCTTCATGTCGAATCCTCTCAGGCAGCGTGTAGCCGCCTTTGCATGTACGCCTGTACCGCGCATTTACCCAGATTCATTCGCGATCATTGCCATTTCAAGGCAAGCCGCGAATCCAGCGATCGGTTCAAGTCTTATTAGCCGGCCTTGCGCGCCTACCGAACCGCCCATCCTTCGAGACGCCGCGCAAGCGCGCGGCTCTTCAGGATGACGACTAAGCGGGCGGCTCTGCCCGGATTTGCTCCGGCGTCAGCCCGGGCGAGCCTTTGCCATCCGCCTCGGCATGCTTGATCAATGCAACGATGCGCCTCGACAGCGGGACTTTGAGCCCGTGGCGTTCGGCAATGCGCGTGATCACGCCCTGCAGATAATCGATCTCGGTGCGCCGGCCGCGCTGCAGGTCCTCCCACATCGATGACCGCGCCTCAGGGTCGATCTTCATCGCGCCTTGCAGCAGCAATCGAAACACCGCGTCCGGCAACCGCAGCAGATGCGGCGTCAAGGCCGGCGGCACCAGTGTCGACGCGACCGGCTTGATGGCCTCGGCTTTCATGGCTGCAAGCCCTTCCGCCATCTGGTCCGCGAACAGCAGGCGCCACGACCGCTGCGCAAGCTGCTCCCGCAGCGGCAAATTGGACAACGCATTCAGCGCATTGTTGAGATTGAGCAGCAGCTTGCCCCATTGCACGCCGATGATGTTGCCGGTCGGCCGCACCGTCAAATTCGGCACCGAGAGCTGCGCCGCAGTGCCGGCCTCGTCCTGCTCGACGACGATATCGCCGGAGGTTGCGCGATGAAACCGCCCCTGGCCTAACGCGATCACATTGAAGGGGACCATGCCGGCCAGCACGCGCCGTCCCGGCAACCGCTGGCGCAGCACGGAAACATTGCCGACGCCATTTTGCAGACTGACAATGACGGCATCTGATGGAGCGTGGCGCGCGAGCAGATCGGCGATGTCGGCGGTGTCGGTGCTTTTCACCGTCACCAGCACAACCCCCGCGTCGTTGAAAATCGAGGGATCATCCGAGAGTGAGAGCCGGTTCGATGCGACCAGCCGATCAAACCCCTCGAAGCTCGTCACCCTCAAACCGTTGCTGTTGATTTCTGCGATCACGCGGGGGCGCGCGAGCAGCGACACGCGACGGCCGGCATCGCTAAGAACACCTCCGACGAAACAACCGATGCTGCCGGCGCCGGCCACGCCGATGGGCTTTGTCGCGATCATGCTGGCATCCCGGACAAGCTGTCTTTCAAATCCGATAGCAGAGCGCGGCTCCCGTGCCTATCGCCGTCTCGCGACTCCCAGGCCCACTCTCCTTGTAACCGTCATGTCGCGACGTTATGCTTTGGACCAGGGCTGGCACGCGACGGGAGAAAACCATGGGTTTGCTCGACATCCTGAACGGCATGCAGAACGGCCCACGCGGTCCCAGCGCCCCAAGCGACCCCGCCGCCAAGGGCGGCATGTCGCCGATGACCATGGCGATCCTTGCCTTGCTTGCATACAAGGCGGTCAAGCATTACGGCGGCAGCCAACCGGGCAGCAGCCCGGCGGCGCCGGCGCCATCGCCCAACACCGTGAATGCCGGTCTGCCCGGCGGCGGACTGGGGGATCTGCTCAAGGGCGGCCTCGGCGGTTTACTTGCAGGGGGCGCTGCCGGAAGCGTCATCAGCGGCGGGCTCGGCGACCTGCTCAGGCAGTTTCAACAGGCCGGTCAGGGCGACGCCGCGAATTCGTGGGTCAGCTCCGGACCGAACAAGCAGATTTCTCCAGGCGATCTGGCCAGCGCGTTGGGAGCCGATCAGATCGACTCGCTGGCGTCGCAGACCGGGCTGTCACGCGACGAACTGCTGGCGGGCCTCAGCCAGCATTTGCCCGACGTGGTCAATCACCTGACGCCGCACGGACGGTTGCCGAATCCGAACGAAGTGTCGATCTGATCTCCTGTGTTCGCAAAAAGGACGAAAGCCATGGGCGGAATTATCTGGATCATTGTCGTCGGCTTCGTCGCCGGCATTCTCGCGCGGATGCTTTCGCCGGGTCCGAACAATCCGAGCGGATTCATCCTGACGACCGTGCTCGGCATCGCCGGCGCTTTTCTCGCAACATGGATCGGCCAGGCCATCGGCCATTACGGCCCCGATCAGGGCGCAGGATTCATCATGGCCACCATCGGCGCGCTGATCGTGCTGTTCATCTGGAACAGGCTGGTGCACCACGGCGTGATTTCGGATCCGGGCAACAGGTAGAAGCGCAGCTTCCTTTAGGAGTCGTCATGCCCGGGCTTGACCCGGGCATCCACGTCTTTGCATCCGCGCCTCCGGCAAGCCGTGGCCGGGTCAAGCCCGGCCATGACGGAGAAAATATCAATTCACCAGATGCAAGCCGGCATCGATGCGGACCAGCTCGCCGGTCATGTTGCTCGAGGCGGGTGTGGCGAGAAAGCATACGACTGCCGCGACGTCTTGCGCGGTCGAGGCAACCTTGAGCGGCACTTTTCCGACCACCATGTCGCGCACCTGCTTGGCGCCGGCCTCGCCGCGGCCCTTGGTGAACCATGGCGTATCGATATAGCCGGGACACACGGTGTTGACGCGGATCAGCGGCGCCAATGCCCGCGCCAGCGAGTAGGTGATGGTGTTCAGCGCGCCCTTGCTTGCGGCATAGGCGACCGACGAGCCAACGCCGCTGATGCCCGCAACCGAGGAGACGTTGACCACCGCCGATGGATGGCCCGAGGCCTTGGCGCCGGCTTCCAGCAGCGACCGCGCCGCGCGGACCATCTGGAACGGGCCGATGGTATTGACCCCGAACATCCGCTGAAAGTCTTCCGCCGACAATCCGACCAGATTGCCATGCGCCATGTGTTTTGTGGTTCCGGCATTGTTGATCAAGGCATCGAGCCGTCCCCACGGCTCAGCGGCCGCGACGATCTTCCTGCAGTCCTCGTCGCGCGATACGTCGCCCTGGACCACGACGACCTCGGCGCCGGCGGTGCGGCAGATATCGGCGGTCTGCTCGGCTTCCTTCTGGCTCGACGCATAATTGATGACGATGCGCGCGCCATCCTTGGCAAGATTCGCGGCCGTCGCCGCACCCAGGCCGGACGCAGACCCCGTGATCACAACACACAACCCGTCTTTGGACATCTGCCTTCCTTTTCTTGATTATGCGTCTGCCGTGCCGTGACGGCGATCTACCATATCGGCTGGTGAATTGGGAACAAGTTGGGTTAAGTCCGTTGCGCGGAATAATTGCTCCGGAAGCCCGATCGGACGCCTCCGCAGGCCAGCCTGCGGACATCGGTGCTTGTCATCGACTTGGCTTTTCCCCATCATGGAGATTGAGAAAAGGCAGCACCCCATGCCCGGCGCGTCAGCCGAATGAGATGTGTGCTTAACGCAAAACGGGGAACGCTGTGGAGAGTGAGAACATTGTCGCCGAGACCGCGGAGCGGATTTTCACCGATCTCGCCGATGCCCAGACCATCAACAATGACAAGGATAGCCGCTGGAAAGCGCCGCTGTGGCAGGCGCTGACCGAAGCCGGCCTGCCGCTGTCATGGGTAAGGGAAGAGTTCGGCGGCTCCGGCGCAAGCCTCGCCGAGGGTTTTAGCGTGCTGAGTTCTGCCGGCCGTTTCGCGGTGGCGGTGCCGCTTGCCGAAACCATGCTGGCGGGATGGCTGCTGGCGCAGGCGAAAATTGCGTCGCCCGAAGGCGCGATGACGGTAGCACCCGCAGGTCCGAAGGATCGCATCGCGCTGAATGCGGACGGCACGCTGTCCGGACGCGCGCGCGGTATTCCCTTCGCCAAGGCCGCCGGGCATTTCGCCGTGCTCGCGTCGGGCGGAAGCGGTCTTTCGATCGCGCTAGTCGATGCGGCGTCCTGCCGGATCGAGCAAGGGCTCAATCTGGCCAGCGACGCCAGCGATATCGTGACGTTCAATAATGTGCGGCCCATCACCATCAAGCCCGCGCCGAAGGGTTTTGACCAGACTTCGCTGATGCTGATGGGCGCGGCAACGCGTAGCCTGCAAATCGCAGGCGCGCTGGAATCGATGCTCGACATCAGCGTGCGCTATTCCAACGAGCGCGTCGCATTCGAGAAGAAGATTTCGAAGTTCCAGGCGGTGCAGCACAATCTGGCAAAGCTCGCCGGTGAAGCCGCCGCCGCCCTTGCCGCCGCAAGCTCCGCCGCCGACACGATCGCCAACAGCACATCCTTCGATGATGCGGTGTTTCTGGAAGCGGCGTCGGCAAAAATCCGCTGCTCGGAAGCCGCCGAAAAGGGCGCCGCCATCGCGCATCAGGTTCACGGCGCGATCGGTTTCACCATCGAGCATATTCTGCATCGCTACACCTTGCGCGCTCTGGCATGGCGCGACGATTTCGGCCATGAGAGCTACTGGGCGGTGGAACTCGGCAAGATGGTCGCCGCGCGCGGCGCCGATGAGTTGTGGCCGCTGGTGGCGTCGCGCTGACATCAACGAAATTAGCTTGCATAAAACTCGAGATTCAAAATGACCGCAGCCCTTCGTTTCGATCCGATCCGCCTGCCGCCCGAATGCGAGGTGCTGCGCGGGCAAGTCCGCGCTTTCCTCGCCGACGAAATCGCCGCCGGCACTTTCGATCCCCACAAGCCCAACCGCGAAGACGCCGACGCGCGGGAATTTTCCCGCCGTGTCGGGGAACGCGGCTGGCTCGGCATGACCTGGCCCAAGAAATACGGCGGCCACGAGCGCAGCTTTCTGGAACGCTATGTGGTCACCGAGGAAATGCGCGTCGCCAATGCGCCGACCCGCCGCTTCTTCGTCGCCGACCGGCAGAGCGGGCCGGTACTGCTGAAATACGCGCCCGAGCACATCAAGATGGACATCCTGCCGCGCATCTGCCGCGGCGAGGTTTGCTTCTCGATTGGCATGAGCGAGCCGAATTCCGGTTCCGACCTGTTCGCCGCCAAGACCAAAGCCACCAAGACCGATGGCGGCTGGCTGATCAACGGCACCAAGATCTGGACCTCGTCGGCTCACATCGCCGACTACATGATCGCGATTTTCCGCACCTCGCCATCGACCAAGGAAAACCGCCGCCACGGCCTGACCCAGTTCCTGGTCGACATGAAAACCCCGGGTATCAAGGTCAACCCGATCGGCCAGATCACCGGCCAGTTCGAATTCAACGAAGTGGTATTCACCGACGCCTTCATGCCCGACGATCACGTGCTCGGCGAAATCGACGGCGCCTGGAAGCAGGCCACCTCGGAGCTCGCCTATGAGCGCAGCGGGCCGGAACGATTCCTGGAAACCTATTACGTGCTGACCGAACTGGTGCGCGCGGTCGGTCCAAAACCGGATGCGCGCGGCGCGGAAGGCATCGGCAAGCTGGTGGCGCAGCTCCACACCATGCGGCGGATGTCGGTTTCGGTCGCCGGCATGCTGCAGGCAGGAAAAGAACCGGTGGTGGAAGCTTCCATCGTCAAGGACATCGGCACGGTCTGGGAGCAGCAATTGCCGCACCGGGTGCGCGAACTCGCGGCCTTCATCGATGCCGACGCCTCCAATCATGCGACGCTGGAGGATCAATTGTCGTTCGCGATCAAGACCGCGCCCAAGCTGACGATCCAGGGCGGCACCACCGAAGTGCTGCGCGGCATCATCGCGCGCGGGCTCGGACTGCGCTGATTTTGACGGCGGGAGGCCACCCCACGCTCTGTCATGGCGGGGCCTGTCCCGGCCATCCACGTCTTGGGCGCCGAAAGACGTGGATGCCCGGGACAAGCCCGGGCATGACGGGGTAGAGAGTTCGGACATAGTCGGAGGACATCATGAGCAAGTACAAGGACATCGGCGTCGAGACGCATGGGCACGTCGGATTGATCGAGATCCAGCGGCCGCCGCTGAACTTCTTCGACATCTCGCTGATCAACCAGATCGCCGATGCGCTGGAAGAGTTCGACCGCGACATCGAAATCCGCGCCTCGGTGCTCGCCGCCCAAGGCAAGGCGTTCTGCGCCGGCGCCAATTTCAGCGACCCGGCACGGCAGGAGGCGGAGGCGCGCGAAAAATCCGATCCGGCCTCGAGCCTCGGCCAGATCAATCATCTCTATGTCCAGGCGGTGCGCATCTTCCGCAACAAGAAGCCGATCGTCGCCGCCGTGCATGGCGCCGCGATCGGCGGCGGGCTCGGACTTGCGGTCTCGGCGGATTTCCGCGTCACCTGCCCCGAGGCGCGCTTTGCCGCGAATTTCACCAAACTCGGATTTCATCCCGGCTTTGGGCTGACTTCGACACTTCCCGAACTGGTGGGGAAGAACAACGCCGAACTGATTTTCTACACCAGCCGCCGCGTCGGCGGTGAAGAGGCCACCCGAATGGGCCTCGCCAACCTCTGCGTCCCGCAGGACCAGGTGCGTGCAGAGGCGCTAAAACTCGCATCTGAAATCGCCGAATGCTCGCCGCTCGGCCTGCTATCGACCCGCGCCACCATGCGCGCCGGCCTCGCCGACCGCGTGATGGCCGCGACCAACCACGAGCTTGCCGAACAGACGCGGTTGCGTGCGACGGAAGATTTCAAGGAGGGCGTCAAGGCCACGGAGGAACGGCGGGTGGCGAATTTCAGGGGGCGATAAAGTCAAATACCGTCATTCCGGGATGCGCCTTCATCGGCGGTAGCCGACGGAGGCGCAGACCCGAAATCCAGAGATGTTGAACCGCCGAATTGAACCTCTGGATTCCGGGTTCGCGGCATCGGGCGCGCGAACTCGTTGCCGCGCCCCGGAATGACGGCTTTAATTAGCTCCTCGGCACCACCAGCGCATCGACGATGGTGACGCCCTTGCCTTCCGGATGCACCAACACGGGATTGAGCTCTATCTCGGAGATCTCACCCTTAAAGCGCGCGGCAAGCAACGAGATTTGCGAGACCAACAGCGATAGTGCTGGAACATCCGTCTTCGCCGCGCCCCGGAATCCATTGAGCAGCGGCGCGGCCTTCAGTTCACCGAGCATGCCCCTGGCTTCCTCAGCACTGACCGGCGCCGGACGATAGATCACGTCCTTGAACAGCTCCGTGGTGATGCCGCCGAGGCCGACCATGATGATCGGCCCGAAGGTGGCGTCCAGCATGGTGCCGACGATGATCTCGATGCCCTTGTTCGCCATCGGGCTGACCAGCACGCCCTCAATGACCGCATCCGGCCGATGCTGCCGCGCGCTGTCCAGCAAGGCGGCATAGCCGGCCCACGCCTCGCCCTTGCTGGCGATGTTGACGCGGACGCCGCCGACTTCGCTCTTGTGCGGAATGTCGCGGGACTGGATTTTCATCACCAGCGGAAAGTCCGCGCGCGCGATCGCCGCGTCCAGCGCGGCTTTCTCCGTCACCAGCGTTTCCTCCGGCAGCGCTATGCCTGCTGCGCGCAGCAGCGCCTTGCTGTCGTGCTCCGACAGGGTTTTTGACTTCAGGTATGCCGTGAGGTCTAACGGGCTCGATGCCGCCCCGTTCGCCGGCGGCGCCGGCCTGAACCTCGCATAGTCGGTGATCTTGCGCATCGCGACGCCGACATGGGTCAGGCCGGACAGCACGATGACACCGGACTCCGCCAGCGCGGCGCGGGCGAAATTCGAAGGCAGCGTGTATGAATAAAACACGATCGGCTTGTGCTGCGCATCGATCACCGGCTTCAGCTCGTCGCGCTTGAACTGCATCCGCGTCTCGCTCGATAGCGACAGCACCACCAGGATGGCGTCGATGTCGCCGGATTGATCGAGCAGCTCGATGCTCTTCTGCAGGCCGCCGCTGTTGACGCCTTGCGCGGTGACGTCGATCGGATTGCGCGCCGCGCCATAGGACGGCAGCAGTTTTTTGATTTCCGCCTGCATCGGCGCCGGCAATTCCGGCACCTGCAGGCCTTGCATCGACACCGTGTCCGCGCCCCAGATGCCGGCGCCGCCGGATACGGTGACCACGCCCACCCGGTCGCCCTTCGGCAACGGCGACGTGGTCAGCACCGCCGCGATGGTCACGGCTTCGTCGAGATCGTTGGAAACGATAAAACCGTATTTGGCGAACACCGCATCATAGGCTGCGGACCAGCCGGCCATGCTCGCGGTGTGCGACGCCGCCGCGCGCTCGCCGGCGCCGGAGCGGCCGACTTTCGTCACGATGATCGGCTTGCCGATCTCGGCGGCGCGCCGTGCCGCCGCGAGGAATTTGTCGACGTCGCGGATACCCTCGATGAACAGCAGGATCACATCGGTCGAGCAATCCTGCACCATGTAATCGAGAAATTCGCCGGCGCCGAGGTCAGCTTCGTTGCCTGCGCTGACGCAGTAGCTGATCGCGACCCCCAGCGCCTTGGCGCGATGTTTGATGGCAAAGCCGATGCCACCGCTCTGCGCGACGATGGCGGCGCGGCGCTTGGTTGCAACGAGGTCCAGCTGGCCCGGCTTGACGTCGACCGTGGGACTGAAGGTCGCCGCGACGTGCTGGGCTTCACTGTAAAACCCTTCCGCATTGGGGCCGGAAATCCGCATCCCGGTGTTTTGGGCCAGCGCTGCGATGGCGTCCTGCATGGCCGTGCTGTCGCCGCCCTCCTCGGCGAATCCCGACGAGATGATCACCGCGTTCCTGACCCCTGCGGCGGCGCATTGCTCGAGCGCGCCGAGCACCGCGCGGGCCGGGATGATGACGATGGCGAGGTCGATCGGCGCTCCGACATCCGATATCGACGGATAGCATTTCAGCCCGTCGATATCGCCGTAGTTCGGATTGATCGGATAGATCCTGCCCGGATAATGATTCTTGCGCAGCATCGACAGCAGCCGGCCCGGAATCTTGTCGAGATCGCGCGAGGCGCCGATCAGGGCGATGCTGTCGGGCGAGAAGAACCTATCGAGCGGATGCGGGGCAGGCTTGGTCGCGGCGGGCATTCAGAGCTGTCCTGGTTTATTGTTATTGTTTGAACGCCCGCGCGGCGCGGTGTCAACATTCACGCCACAAGCGCGAAAGTCACACCACCGAGGAAGAAGGTGTCGCCGGCGACAGTGTGGCCTTTGGCCCTCGCGGCATCGCCCACCTTGGCGACATCGCCGACGCGAAACGTCAGGCCGCTCATGATATCGCGGAAACCTTTGACAAAGTTGAAGGTGCAATTGGGCAATGTCAGCGTCGGCTCGCCGTTCGCATTTTTGCCGACTGGAATTCCGATGATTTGCCCCCAGTGTCCGGCAAGCTCCTCCGGCTCCGGGCTTTCCATCTCCACGCCGACCAGCGCTTGCGTCACATCCTTGCGGATGGATTTTTGCCAGTCCGGTCCCGCCGGGGGATAAGGTCCGAGAGTATCATCGCCGCCTTCGGTGTGATTGAATTCGATGAACGCCGCGCGGCAGTCGCGCGGATGCAGTTGCACGCCATGATAAGGCGGATGGTCGATCACATTGGCGGTGCGTACGCCCATCGCATTGGCGGCGCGTCCACGTGCATCCGGATCGTCACAGCAGAAAATCGCCATGTAGCCGCCGCGGCCCAGGGTCTTGTCGATGAAACGGCCCGCAGCGGTGCCGGGCTGGAACGGCGCCACCACCTCCAGCAGAATGGTATCGACCGGCAGCAACGCGTTCTCCAGCCCGTATTTGGCGACATTGCCGTCGCGATAGCAGACGCTCAGTCCCATGATGTCGGCGATGTCGGAGATCACCGGCTTGAGCTGCGGCGCGACCAGACAGATTTGCCGCAGGCGGATATGGGGGGTCATCTCAATGACCGACGAAGGCGGGCTTGCGCTTTTCGACAAAGGCCTTTGCGGCCTCCTTGTGGTCGGCGGTGTCGCCGGATCGCGAGTGATGCATCGCTTCGGCGTCGAAACAGGCTTCCAGCGACAAATGTTCGGCATTGTTGATATTGGTCTTGATGTAACCCAGCGTCACCGTCGGCCCCTGCGCCAGCGACATCGCCAGATCATGCGCCGCAGCTTCGACTTCCGCGTCGGGAACGACCTTCGTGACCATGCCCAGCGCCAATGCTTCCTGTGCGGTCAACACCGGCGACACCAGGTATAATTCGCGCGCCTTGGCGCTGCCGAGCATTTGCGTCAGAAAATACGTGCCGCCGAAGTCGCCGGATAGTCCGACCTTGGCGAATGCGGTGGTGATCTTGGCGGATGCGCCGGCGACGCGGAGGTCGCAGGCCAGCGCAATCGAAAGCCCGGCGCCGGCCGCGGCGCCGTCGATCTGCGCCACCACCGGTTTCGGCATCTCGTGCAGGATGCGCGATACTTCCATGCCGCGCCGCAGGTTGGATTTCTTGGCCTCGAACGGCAGCGGCGCGCGCCCCTCCGCCATCGACTTGACGTCGCCGCCGACGCAGAAGCTGCCGCCCGCGCCCTTCAGGAGAACCGCACGCACCTCGTGATCCTCCGCCGCGCGCCGCGCCGCCTCGACCAGCCCGCGCGTCATGTCCGGATTGAGCGCGTTGCGCCGGTCCGGCCGGTTCATGGTGATGGTGAGCAGTCCGTTGTCGAGCGATTGCAGGACCATGTCGTTCATGAGGAGTATCCTTTTTTAAGCCGTCATTCCGGGATGCGCCCTTCTGGGGGCGCAGGCCCGGAATCCATAACCACGGCTCGGGGTTATGGATTCCGGGCTCGCGCCGAAGAGGGCGCGCCCCGGAATGACAATATTATTATTATTTTTTCACCAGCGGGCAGCGCGACAATTCCAGCGACTGGAATGCTTCGTTGCCGGGCACCGTCGCCAGCAGCTTGTAATCATCCCAGCGGCCTTTGGATTCCGACGGCTTCTTGACCTCGAACAGATACATGTCGTGAACCATCCGGCCGTCCTCGCGAATCCGGGCGTTCTTGGCGAAGAAGTCGTTGATCGGGGTATCCTTCATGATCTTCATCACCGCGGCGGCGTCGGTGGTGCCCGCCGCCTTCACCGCCTTCAAATAATGCGTGACTGACGAATAGACGCCGGCCTGCGCCGACGTCGGCACGCGCTTGACGCGCTCCATGAAACGTTTGGAGAAGGCGCGGGTGTCGTCGTTGAGATCCCAGTAGAACGCTTCCGCCAGCAACAGTCCCTGCGCGGTTTCAAGGCCGACGCTGTCGATATCGGTCACGAACGCCAATAGCGGCGACAGTTTCTGGCCGCTCTTGGTCAGGCCGAATTCGGAAGCCTGCTTGATGGCGTTGATGGTGTCGCCGCCGGCATTGGCGAGGCCTACGACTTTTGCCTTGGAGCTTTGCGCCTGCAAGAGATACGACGAGAAGTCCGAGGTGTTGAGCGGATGCCGGACGCTGCCCAGTATCTTGCCGCCGGATTTCAGCACCACGTTGGTGGTGTCTTTCTCCAGATCCTGACCGAACGCGTAGTCGGCGGTGAGGAAGAACCAGGTGTCGAGGCCCTGCTTGACCGCGGCGTAACCGGTGGTGTTTGCCTGCGCAAAGGTGTCGAACACATAGTGCACGCTATAGGGACCGCAGGCCTCGTTGGTGAGGCGGATCGATCCCGGGCCGTTGAAAATCATGATCTTGTTGCGCGCCTTGGCGATCTCCAGCGCCGCAAGCGCGGTCGCAGACGCCGCGACATCCCAGATCATTTCGACGCCCTGATTGTCGAGCATGTCGCGGGCGATGTTGGCGGCAAGGTCGGCCTTGTTGAGATGATCCGCGGCGATGATTTCGATCTTGCGGCCGAGCACCTCGCCGCCGAAATCCTCTACCGCCATCTTGGCGGCGGTCTCGCTGCCGGTGCCGGTAATATCGGCGTAGAGGCCCGACATGTCGAGGATGCCGCCGAGTTTTAGCGGGGGTTTTGACTGTGCCGACGCCGCGGGGGCGGCAATGACCAGCACCGACGCCAGTAAACCAAGCGCAATTCTTTTCATCGCAACCTCCCATAAACTGCCGCGTCATGTCGCGCGACATTTTCATTGTTGAACCGATCATGCCGCAAGGCGCATGCAGCGGCAAGCCGCAGACTATTTCCGCAAAACGGAATGATTACGGTGCGTCACCACTGAATTTTCGCGTCCGCTGAAGCCAGCAAGCCCTTTCCCGGGACGTGGTTGAGCTCGAGCCTGATGCCGTCGGGATCCTCGAACAGCACCGAGTAATACCCCGGCGCCCATTGGTCTTCGCGCGGCGGGCGAATGATGGTCGTGCCGATCGAACACAAAAAACCGTGCAGTTCATCGACGTCGGCGCGCTCGCGTGCACGAAAGCATAGATGATGCAGCCCGATACGATTTTGCAGGAACGCAGCCCCCGCATGTTCGGGCGCCGGGGCGGTGATCGCGAGCCCGGTTCGGCCGCCGACGCAGTAATAGATCTGGTCGCTGTCGATCATCGGTCTCATCCCGAGAAACGGCAGCAGCTTGCGGTAGAACTCGCGCGAGCGCTCGAAATTCGATGCGGTCAGAAAAACATGGGCGATGCCGTTGACTTCCATCGACTTCCCCTTTCGGCGTATCCTGCGTGATGCGCGGGCTTGACCCGCCTGCGCGGCCGAAGCCGCTTCGGCAAGGCGAATACTGCCATGAAAACGATCACCACAACGATAGGGCTTCGTGACCGATTTCTTATGGCCGCATTGCTTTGTGCGCTCGCAATCGCGGCGGCCATTGCGAGCCCCGCATTGGCTTCGCCTTGCAGTTTCGAGCCGCAAGGCGAAGGCCGCGTCAGCGCCATCCTCGACGCGCGCACCTTTCGCATGGATGACGGCCGCGAGGCGCGCCTTGCGGGGATCGAAACGGCGACGCCCGGCAACGCTGCGCTCGCTGCCCTTGTCGCCGGGCGCAACGTCACTTTGCGCGGAGAGACCGACACCCCGGACCGCTACGGCCGGCAGCCGGCATTCGTGTTTGTCGAGCAGGCGGCCACGCCGGTGCAGAGCCAATTGCTCGCACAAGGCGACGCGCTGGTCTCCGGCACCGTCGCCGACAAGGGCTGCGCCGCCGAACTCACCGCTGCCGAGACGGCGGCCCGGCAGGCCAAGCGGGGAATTTGGGCCGGTTCGGCGGTCATAAAAAACGCGGAAAGTCCGGGCGATATTCTGGCCAGGATCGGGCAGTTTACCGTGGTCGAGGGCAAGGTGCTGTCGGTGCGCCAGGCCGGGGCTACGTCCTACATCAATTTCGGCCGGCGCTGGACACGCGACTTCGCTGTGACTATTTCAAGGCGCATGGTGCCGGCCTTCGAGGCGGCGGGAATCAGTCTTAAGTCCCTCGAAAACAAGCGAATTCGCGTCCGCGGCTATATCGAAGCGCGCGGCGGACCGCGGATCGAGGCGCTCCGGGTGGGGCAGATTGAAATGGCTGGCGAGAATTAGGCCTGGCTTGGCAGAGGCATGAAGACCGTGACACAGCGTGGGGAACGACGCGGCATCCGGATGAGCCGCCGCGTTTTGGCGGCCTCCATCCTGTTGTGCGCGGCGCTTATGCTTGCCGGCTGCGGCGATATCAGCCGTTTCCAGACCGCATCCCCCGGCGGGGCTCCCGCTGCAAAGCCGGCCCGGACGGTGGCGCAGACGCCCGCGGCCGAGCGCGAGCATGAGCGCATCCTGTCCTCCTATGGCGGCGCCTATGACGACCCGCGGCTGGAAGCCCTGATCACCAAGACCGTCGACCGGCTGGTGGCGGCCTCCGATCGTCCCGATCTCGCCTACAAGGTGACCATCCTCAATTCCGGCGCGGTGAACGCCTTCGCGCTTCCGACCGGACAGCTCTATGTGACGCGCGGCCTGATCGCGCTGGCCAGCGATACCTCGGAATTGTCGTCCGTGCTGTCGCATGAGATGGCCCATGTGCTCGCAAAACACGCCTCGATCCGCGAGGATCAGGCGCGGCAGGCCGCCATCGTCACCCGTGTCGTGACGGATATGGGCAACGATCCCGATCTCACCGCACTTGCGCTGGCAAAATCCAAGCTGACGATGGCGAGCTTTTCGCGCGCGCAGGAATTCGAGGCCGACGGCATCGGCGTCGGCATTTCCGCGCGGGCGCATTTCGATCCCTACGGCGCCTCGCGCTTTTTGACCGCGATGGAACGCAACGCCGCGATGAAAGCCGGCAAGACCTCGCTCGATCCGCGCTCGCAGGATTTTCTGTCGTCGCATCCGGCGACGCCTGAGCGGGTGCAGAATGCGCAGGCCAATGCCCGGCAATACACCTCGCCGGAGGGAGGCGACCGCGATCGCGAGACCTATCTCGCCACCATCGACAATATCGTCTACGGCGAAGACCCCAGCGAGGGATTCGTTCGCGGCCGCCGCTTCCTACATCCAAAACTCGGCTTCACCTTCCAGGCCCCGGAAGCCTTCACGCTGGACAACACCGCGCAGGCGGTGATCGGCGTGCGCGACGGCGGCAGCCAGGCGATGCGCTTCGACGTGGTCCGGGTGCCGGCCGAGCAGACGCTCGGCGACTATCTCAATTCAGGCTGGATGGACAACGTCGACAAGGCCTCCACCGAGGACCTGACCATCAACGGCTTTCCCGCCGCGACCGCGGTCGCGCACGGCGACCAGTGGCAATTCCGGGTTTACGCGCTGCGGTTCGGCAGCGACGTCTATCGCTTCATTTTCGCGGCAAAACAAAAGACCACCGAGAGCGAACGCAACGCCCGCGAAACCGTCGGCTCGTTCCGCCGCCTGACGCTGGAAGAAATCCAGGCCGCGCGGCCGTTGCGCATAAAAGTCATCACCGTGCAGCCCGGCGACACCGTGGAATTGCTGTCGCACCGCATGGCCGGCGTCGACCGCCCGGCGGAGCGCTTTCGGGTGCTGAACGGGCTGGAGGCGCATGCGCAGGTGAAGGTGCGGGATCGGGTCAAGATCGTGGTGGATTGAGGCGGACCGATTCCGCGCCGTCATGCCAGTTCGTTGACAATCCAATCGGTGATCGAACGACGCTTGGGCGCCCAGCCGAGAAGTTCGCTTGCGGCTTTGCCGCGCACCCGACTGTTCGAGCCTAGCGAAAACATCGCCTTCTCCCGGCCCCATGCAGCGATCGCCTGGTCGGCAGGCCAGGATTGCGCGGCGCCGAGATCAAGCCGGGTCGCGATGGCACGTACCACCTCGCCCAATGCTTCCTCGCCGCTCTCGACATACATGAAGCTGCTGGCCGACGCCTTCGCCACCGCCAGCGCATAAAGCGCCGCGACATCGGCGATATGCACGTTCGACCAGCGGTTCAGGCCGCGGCCGATGTAACGCGCGACCCCGGACGCCTTGGCTTGGCGCACCAGCGCCGGAATCTGGACGCTCTGCGCCGGAACTCCCACGGCACTGCCGTAGATCATGCTATTGCAAAGCACGACCGGGCGAATGCCGCGCGTACCAACGACAAGCCGGTCGATCGCAACGCGGCCAGCTCTTTCGGCCGCGGGCTCAATCGGCGTGTCTTCATGGAATATCTGGTCCGAGGGCTCGCCCATCGCCCTGTCCGCCACGATACTGCTGCCGCTGCTGTGGATGAAAGGCTTGCCCGAGCCGGCGAGGCCGGCGATCAATGCTTCGACGGCGGCGCGGTGGTCGCTGCTGGCCGCGTTGACGACGCCATCCGACGCCCGGGCTTCAGCCTGCAGCAACGCCACGTCGTCGAGCGAACCGATCACCGGATCGACGCCCTGGACCGCAACCAGCTCGGCCTTGGCGTTGTCGCGAACGAGACCACGAACCGCGTGCCCGTCCGCGATCAAAGCCGACGCGACGGCGCCGCCTATAAAACCGTTCGCGCCTGTGAGGAAGATGCGCATGTTTTTCGCTCTGTTGCCGCTGCTGATAGCAAACCACCTCCGGCCATCGACTAGGCCGAAGGTTGCAGGACTTCACCGGCTTATCATTGGCAAAAAGAATTCGGAAGGGTTACGCTGATGGCCTGCGGTCAAGGCATCGAAGAATGCCGATATAGATACGTCACATTGTCTGGGAGGACAGCATGGCCGACTTGCAACGATCCTGGCCGATCGATCGAAGGACTATTCTAAAAACCAGCGCTGCTATTGCTGCGGTGCAACTCACATCACCTTTCATCATTCAGGCACGGGGCGAAACTCCGGTGCGGATCGGAATGGTCGATCCCCTCACCGGCGTTTATGCCGCGATCGCGCAGGGCGAAGTGGTAGGAGCGAAATTTGCCGCCGAGGAGATCAACAAGAAAGGCGGCATTCTGGGTCGGCCGGTCGAGCTCTTGATTGAAGACTCGGCAAACGATGTCGGCACCGGTGTGCAGAAGACGCGCAAGCTGATCGAACGCGATCAAGTGAGCTTCATTATCGGCGACGTGAATTCCGGCATCGCGATCGCGATGGCTCAGGTTACCAGCGAAAAGAAAGTGCTCCATATCGTCTCAGGCGGCCATACCGATCCGATCACCGGCGCGAACTGTTCCTGGAACGTGTTCCGGGTCTGCAACTCAACCACAATGGATGCCAATGCCATCGCCCAGACGCTGATGGAGAAGTTCGGCAAGAAGTGGTATTTTCTGACGCCGGACTACGCGTACGGGCATTCGGTCCAGGCAGGCTTCGAGAAACTTTTGAAAGCCGCGGGCGGCAGCTCCTCCGGATCCCTGGTCCCGTTGGGCACGCCGGACTATTCGGCTTACCTGATCCAGGCCAAGGCTTTCGGTCCGCAGGTGCTGATCAATGTCATGGGCGGTGGCGACCAGGTCTCGAGCCTGAAACAATTTGTTCAATTCGGTCTGGACAAGCAAATGGCGGTTGGAGGCACCCTGTTCGAGCTTGAAAGCATACGCGCCGTGCCCGACGGGGCGCGCGTCGGATGGTGGACCATGGAATGGTGGTGGGATCAGCCGGGCGTACCGCATGTCGCAGAATTCAATGCCGCGATAAAGAAAATTACCGGCGTCGCCGCCACGGCGCGCAACTGGTTCGGCTATGCTTCGGTACAGACGCTGGCGGTGATCGCCAATCAGGAGAAGACGCTCGACGCCCCGAAGCTGGCGCGCGCGCTTTCCGGATTCAAGCTGCCGCCGGAGATCGCGCTGCAACCGGGCGCACCGGAATATCGCGCGGGCGACCATGAGCTGATGAGCACCGTATTCGTCGGCGAAGCGCATCCTCCGCAAGGCGACCCGGACAAGATGTTCACGGTACGCAACCCCGTACCGGGCGAAAAAGCCGCCGGTCCGGCGGAAGCCACCGGCTGCAAGATACAGTGGCCGGCCTGATCACAAGACGATATGAAGCCTGGCGCCTGACGGCGCCGGCCGAATTGAAACGCCAGGCAAGAAAACAAAAATCCCCGGGAGGAGAATTCATGACATCGCCGACTTTCAGCGCGAAATTCAATCGCCGCACGCTTATCAAGGGCGCAGCCGCGCTGGGCGCGTTCCAGGTGGCGTCACCCTTCATCATCCAGGCGCGGGGCGAGACGGCGGTCCGGATCGGCATGGTCGATCCCTTGACCGGCGTCTACGCCGCGCCGGCCGGCAATGAGGTGATGGGAGCCAAGCTTGCGATCGAGCAGATGAACGCCAAGGGCGGCATTCTCGGACGCCAGGTCGAACTGCTGGTGGAGGATTCCGCCAACGACGTCGGCACCGGCGTACAGAAAGCCCGCAAGCTGATCGAGCGCGACCAGGTCAATTTCATGATCGGCGACGTCAATTCCGGTATTGCCGCGGCGATCGCCCAGGTCACCAGCGAAAAGAAGATCCTGCACATCGTCTCCGGCGGCCACACCGACTCGATCACCGGCAAGGACTGCAAGTGGAATGTGTTCCGGGTCTGCAACACCACGCGGATGGAGGCAAACTCGGTATCAAGCGTTTTGTACAGCAAGTACGGCAAGAAATGGCACTTCATCACCCCCGATTATGCGTTCGGTCATACGCTCTACACCGCGTGCACCGACGACCTGAAAAAGCTCGGCGGCACGGTCACCGGCAATGAACTCACGCCGCTCGGCACCACGGATTTCTCCGCCTATTTGATCAAGGCGCGGGCGGCAAATCCCGATGTGATGATATTGCTGGTGCAGGGCTCCGACATGATCAACTGCCTCAAGCAGGTCGTGCAGTTCGGCCTCAACAAACAGATCCACGTGGCGGGCACGCAGCAGGAGCTGGAATCGCTCGCCGCTTTGCCGCCGGAAGCGCGCATCGGTGTCTGGATGTTCGAATGGTACTGGAAACAGCCAGGCGTTCCCGGCGTCGAGAAGTTCGTCGCCGATATTCGAAAAGTCAACGGCGGCAACGTGCCGACCGCGCGTCACTGGTTCGGCTATGCGTCGGCGATGTCCTTTGCGCTGGTTGCAAACCGGGAGAAAACCCTCGACGCGGTCAAGCTTGCGGGCGCGTTGGAGAATTTCGAGTTGCCGGACGATGTCAAGCTGCAGCCCAACAAATGCTACTACCGCAAGGGCGATCATCAGTTGATGACGTCGGCTTTCGTGGGCGAAGCGCAGTCAAAAGGCAAGGACGATCCGGAAGATCTGTATCGCGTCGACGAGGTCGTGCCGGGTGACAAGACCGCTCCTGCGGTTGAAGACACAGGCTGCAAAATTCAGTGGCCGGCGTAATATAAAGTCCGCGATTTGCTCGATCCGGGGGGCGACGCTTCCCCGGATCACGTCGGTGTCTTCCTGCCGGTGAATTATGACGCAACTTCTCCTGTTCAATATCACCAACGGGCTCATCATCGGTGCGTTCTACGTGCTGATGGCGCTCGGCCTTTCGCTCATTCTCAACCTGAGCAACACCATCAACTTCGCCCATGGCGGATTTCTCGTGATCGGCGGTTACATCGCCTATGCGATCACGCCCTATATCGGCTTCTGGGGCGCGTTGCTGATCGCACCGCCGTTAACGGCGGTGATCGGACTTGTGGTCGAGCGGGTGCTGATCCGGCCGCTGTACGGACGCGATCCGCTTTACAGCCTGTTGCTGACTTTCGGCCTCGCCTTCATCATCGAGGACGGCACCCGCTTCATCTTCGGGCCGCAGGGCAAGCCGGTCACCATTCCGCCGTTTCTGGCGCAGCCCTTGAGCAACGATTTCTTCTTCATCACGGGCTATCGCCTGTTCATGGTGGCGGTGGTGATGATCGCCGTGGCGCTGCTGTTCGTGCTGCTGCGCTACACCCGGCTGGGCATTCGCATCCGCGCCGGCACGCTCGACCTGGAGACCGTGGCAGCGCTCGGCATCAACGTGCAAATGCTGCGCTCGCTCAATTTTGCCGTGGGCATTTTTCTCGCCGGTCTCAGCGGCGTGCTTGCCGCCGGACAATTGGGTCTTGAGCCGACCATGGGAACCGGGCTGCTGATGCCGAGCTTCATCGCCATCATCGTCGGCGGCATCGGCAGCCTGCCCGGGACGTTGCTGGGCGGCCTGTTGATCGGCGTGGCATCGGGAATGACCGCGGTCTTTCTGCCCGCCGCCAGCGAGGCGGTCATCTATGTGATGATGGCGGTGGTGCTTCTGATCCGCCCGCGCGGATTGCTGGGCGAAGAAGGAATGATGAGTTGAGCGCCGAGCAGACACGCAAGCTCATTGTCCTTGTGGCGATCTGGGCAACTCTGATCCTGGCCCCTTACTGGATGGTGCCGCTCGGCGGCTACACTGCGCTCGCCACACGCGTCCTCGTGCTTGGCCTCGCGGCAATGTCGGTGAATTTCCTGCTCGGATTTACCGGCGTGCTGTCGTTCGGCCATGCCGCCTATTTCGGCCTTGGCGCCTACGGCGCCGGGCTGACGTTGAAATTCCTGGCGCCGAGCACGCCGCTCGCGCTGGTCGCGGGAATGCTGCTGGGCGGCCTTTGCGGCGCTATCCTCGGCACGCTGATCGTGCGCAGGCGCGGCGTCTATTTCGCCATGGTGACGATCGCTTTCGGCCAGGTGTTTTACTACATCGCATTTCAGTGGAGTTCGCTGACCGGCGGCGACGACGGTCTGCGCGGTTTCTCGCGCCAGCCGATCGACTTCGGCCTGTTCAAGCTCGACATTCTCTCCAACGCCAACAACTTCTATTTCTTCGTGTTGTTCTGCTTTGCTTTGGCTGTCGCCGCGATGGGATTTATTCTGCGCTCGCCGTTCGGCCGCACCATGATTGCGATCCGCGAGAATGAACGGCGCTCCCGCTTCCTCGGCATCCCGGTGGAACGCCACATCTGGATCGCATTCACATTGTCCTGCTTCTTCATGGGATTTGCCGGCGCGCTTTATGCGCTCGTCAACAACTTCGCCGATCCGCGGGGTCTGCATTACAGCCAGTCCGGGGATTTCGTCATGATGGCGGTGATGGGCGGCATGCGAAGCTTTTGGGGTCCGCTGCTCGGCGCCGCGGTGTTCGTGGTTCTGCAGGATTATCTGTCGAGCATCACCGTCAACTGGATGTCGTTCGTCGGGCTGCTTTTCGTCCTGGTGGTGCTGTTTTTTCCACGTGGACTGCTTGGCTTCATTCAGCGGAGCAAGGCATGAAGGTTCTGGAAATCAACAACGTCACCAAGCGGTTTGGCAACCTGGTCGCGGTGCGGGAAGTGTCGCTTGACGTTGCGAAGGGAGAACTGCGCGCCATTATCGGGCCGAACGGCGCCGGCAAGACCACCTTCTTCAACCTGATCAGCGGATTCTTTCCGCCGACGTCGGGCGCCATAACCTTCGATGGCCGCGACATCACCAGGCTGGCGACGCATCAGCGCGTCACGCTAGGCATGGCCCGAACCTTTCAGATCACCGAAATTTTTCCGGAACTTACCGTGTTCGAAAATGTCCGCATCGCCGCCGAGGTCGCCGGCGGCTACCGGCTGCGGCCATGGATCAGCGCTTCCGAAAAAGCGCAAATCCATCGGCAGGTCGAAGAGACGCTCAAGCTGGTGTCGCTGGAGACCAAAACCGACAGGCTGGTCGGCGAGCTTGCTCACGGCGATCAACGCGCCGCCGAGATCGCCATGGCGCTGGCGTTAAAACCGCATCTGCTGCTGCTCGATGAGCCGACCGCCGGCATGGGCGATCAGGAAACCTATCAGATCACCCAGCTGATCCGCCGGCTGCACCGCGACAGCAACTATACGATCGTGCTGATCGAGCACGATATGCGCGTGGTATTTCATCTCGCCGACCGCATCAGCGTTCTCGATCAGGGCAGAATGCTGGCCGAAGGCACGCCCCAGCAGATAGCCGCCAACGAGACCGTGCAGGCGGCGTATCTGGGAAATGCCGCATGACCGCAGCACTCACCGCCGAAGGCCTGCACACCTATTATGGCAAGAGCCATATCCTGCACGGCGTCAGCATCGAGGTCGCCGAGGGCAAGATCACCGCGCTGCTCGGGCGCAACGGCGCGGGAAAAACCACGACGCTGCGCAGCCTGATGGGACTTACACCCGCGCGCGACGGCCGCGTCATGATCTTCGGCAAAGATACCACGCACTGGCCTACTTTCCGCATCGCCGCACAGGGCGTGGGTTATGTGCCGGAAGGCCGCCGCATCTTCGCCAATCTCAGCGTCGAGGAAAATCTCAAGGTTCCGCTGGAACGTGGAGGCCCCTGGACCGTCGAGCGAATCTACGCCCTGTTTCCCCGCCTGGCGGAGCGCAAGTTCAATCGCGGCCGTCAACTTTCCGGCGGCGAACAGGAGATGTTGTCGATCGGCCGGGCGTTGCTGCTGAACCCGAGGCTGTTGATTCTGGATGAGCCGTCGCAAGGATTGGCGCCGCTGATTGTGCGCGAAGTGTTCCGCATCGTCCAGCAAATGAAGGCCGAGGGCATTTCCGTGCTGCTGGTCGAACAGAACGCGCGAATGAGCCTGGAAATCGCCGATGACGCCTATGTGCTGGATGACGGCATCGTGGTCTATTCCGGATCGGCGCGCGACCTCGCAGCAGACGAAGCGCGCGTCCGGGCGCTGGCCGGCGCAAGCGCCGAGGAATGGACGCTGACGTAGGGATGGGTGAGGAACCCGGTGAAGATCGTGGTGGATTGATCCTCCGCCAACGCTATTCGAAATCTGCGATGCGGGCATCGAGCCGAAAGATGCCGCGATAGACATCCGGCTTGCCTGCGGGAATGGATTGAGGTGCTAGTTCAGCCGCCGCGCGCAAGGCGCTGCCAAGCGAGACCTCGTCCAGCGCCTCGATGATCAGCAGGCCCGCAAAGAACCCTTCCTGCTGCCGCATTCCCTTTTCGACCGTCGGCACCGAGGTCCGCGCCTCGTCGGTCGCACCGATCTGCGCCGCTACGACTCCGTCCAACCCAACAAGTGCATCGGCCAGCTTTTGCGGCTGATCGGGGAGTTGCTCGAGACGCAATGCTGCAATTGTGGACCCCTCGCCGCGGCCGGCCCGGGCTGCCATGACGCCGCCGCCGCGAATGAAGTTGCCGAGCTGCGGCATGATGCGTTGCGACCATGGCGTCGGCGCATTGAGACGCGCCAGGTAGGCGGGTCCATCGAGCACCTCAGGCGTTTGCAGTTCGTAGAGAATGAAGAAACGGTCGATGTCGGCACGATCGGCGCGAAACACGCGAACGGCGAGGAATCCCTTCGTCGTCACGCGTTCGGTGGTGTGCTCGCGCGTCAGCCAGTGCCGATAGTCGGTCAGCGCCTTTGGCTCGATGTCGCTCCAGATCGCCAGAAAGCCTGCGCCGCGCATCTCGACCTCCTCTTGGACTTCTAGACCTTGCTTGTCGGCCGCAGCCCGTGCAGCGATGCCGGGACCGTATCCGGCAGCTTCCCCAGCCTTTGCACAGCAGCCAGAATTGCGGCGATATATCCGTAAGGACCGAGGCCGCAGATCACGGCCGTGGAAGCGCTCGACGTGATCGAATGGCGATGCAGTTCGTCGCGGGCGTGGATGTTGGAAATATGAACCTCGATCTTCGGGCCTTCGAATATCTTCAGCGCATCGATCAGCGCAATCGACGTGAAAGAATAGGCGGCGGGGTTCATGATGATGGCGTCAACCTTGCCGTGCGCCGACTGGATCAGATTGACCAGTTCGCCTTCGAGATTGGACTGATGAAATGAAATCGAGATGCCGAGCTGCTTCGCCAGCGCCTGGCAGCTGGCTTCGATCTCCTTGAGGGTGGTCGAGCCATAGATATGGGGCTCCCTGATTCCCAGAAAATTCAGGTTGGGTCCGTTCAGGATCATGATCTTGGTGGCCATCGTGCCTCCCCTTTTTTGCTAGATCGTCATTGCGAGCGAAGCGAAGACATCCAGAGCCGCGGCTTCACTGGATTGCTTCGTCGCTTCGCTCCTCGCAATGACGCTTTTCAACATGGTCATGCTCTAGCCGCCGAACCATCTCGCCGGGACCGTAACCAGTTCCGGGAAAATCACCATCAGGAACAGCACGACGAGTTGCGCGATCATGAACGGCCAGACGCCCTTGATGATTTCTTCCATGCTGATGTTGGAAACCCCGCAGACGACGTTCAGTACCACCCCCACGGGCGGCGTGATCAGGCCGATGGCGTTGTTGATAATGAACAGGACGCCGAAATAGACGGGATCGATGCCAGCTGTCTTGATGATGGGCATCAGGATCGGCGTCAGGATGAGAATTGTCGGCGTCATGTCGAGCGCGGTGCCGACGATGACGACGATGATCATGATGGCGAACATCAGAAGGGTTTTGTTGCCCATAAAGGGTTCCAGCAAATTCACGATCTGCGCGGAGATTTCCGACACCGTGATCAGCCATGACGACACCAGCGCCGCCGCCACCAGGAACATCACGATGCTCGTGGTCAGCGCCGCGGATACCAAGATTTCGTACAGCTGCGAGAACTTCAGTTCGCGATAGATGCAGGTTGCCACGAACAGCGAATAGACCGCGACCACCACCGCGGCTTCGGTTGGCGTAAAAATTCCAAAGCGCAGGCCGACCACGATGATCACCGGCAGCATCAAGGCCCAGAAGCCGTCGACGACCGCCTTGACGACTTCGGAGATCGGCGCTCTGGGCGGCGGCGTCAGGTTTTCCCTGCGGACAACCCACCACCAGGAAAAACACAATCCAGCTCCAAGCAGAAGGCCGGGCACGATACCGGCCAGGAAAAGCTTTGTAATCGAGACGCCTGCCGCCACACCGAAAATGACAAAGCCGATACTGGGCGGGATCACCGGGGCGATAATTCCACCGGCGGCTACAAGGCCCGCTGCATAGGCTTTCTTGTGACCGGCAGCCACCATCATCGGCACCAGCAGGGCCGCCAGCGCCGCAGCGTCCGCCGCCGCGGAGCCCGACAGCGACGCAAGAATGCAGGAAGCCAGAATGGTGACGTAGCCGAGCCCGCCGCGAAAATGACCGACGGCGACAAGCGCGACGTTGACGATGCGCTTGGCAAGGCCGCCTTTGTTCATGAGCTCGCCCGCCAGCATGAAGAACGGGATCGCCATTAGCGGGAAACTGTCGGCGCCGTTGATGATGTTCTGGGCCACGATCTGCGAATCGAACATCCCGATGGTGCTCATCAGCGCGACGCCGCATATGATCAGCGCAAACGCGATCGGCATGCCGAGCGCCATCGCGCCGAGCAGGGAGAAGGTGAAGACCGCGATCGTCATGTGTGGTCCTCGGTTTCCCGCACCGCGACCAAGTCGGCTTCGCTGGCCTGGCCCGAGACCACCCGGAACAGGTCGTAGAGCAGCAGGATGCCGGCCGATACGCCGAACACTACGCCTGCGAAATAGAAGATGCCGATCGACAAGCCCGTCGCCGGCGCGCGGTCATCGATGTTGATAAGGGTCTGGCGCCAGCTTCCCGACAGCAGCAGCCAATCGGCAAACAGCATCAGGCAATAATTGACGATGAAGCAGATGCGTTTGCCCATCGGCGACAGCATCCGCACCAGCGTGTCGACGCCGAGATGGGTGTGCTCGCGCACGGCGACGATGGCGCCGAGAAAGGTCAGCCACACCAGCAACCAGCGCGACAGTTCCTCCGAGATCGTGATTCCGGAATTGAAACCGTAACGCAGCACGACATTGCCGAACACCAGCACCACCATGACCGCAAGGCACAGGGCGATGACCCCCTTGAGAAAGGCGCAATACAGGTCGAGATCGTTCCATGATGGCGGGGTTCGTTCTTCAGGTGCAGTCATCGAGGGCGGCTCGGGGTCTCGGGATGACAGCTCCTGACCATCCTTCGGACCCGGCAAGCGCCGCTCCTCAGGATGAGGGCTGAGAGGTGACGCGTCACTTCACTTCCTTGCGGATGCGGTCGAGTTCGTCGTTGAAGATCTTCACCGTCTCGGGGCGCAGGCTCGCGGAAATCTTGTCGACCACAGGCTGCGCCGCCTTGCGCATGCGTTCCAGTTCTTCCGGCGGGACCGCGTTGTATTGCATGCCCTTGGCCTGCAGTTCGGACAGCGCCTTTTCGGTCTGCAGCCGGGTCTGCTCCGCCTGATAGTCGCGGCTCTCGTCGTAGGCTTCCTGCATCATCTTCTGCTCGGCCGGCGTGAGCTTGTCCCAGAATATCTTGCTGACCAGGATGATGTTCTGCGTGTAGGTGTGGTTGGTGGCCGAGACGTATTTCTGCACCTCATAGAACTTGTTGGACAGGATCACCGTGTAGGGATTTTCCTGGCCGTCGACGGTGCGCGTTTCCAGCGCCGAATACAGTTCGCCGAACGCCATCGGAACCGGATTGGCCTTGAAGGCGCTGAAGGATTCCAGATACACCGGATTGGGAATCACGCGCAGCTTCAGCCCGCCGAAATCCTCGAGCTTCGCAATCGGATGCTTGCTGTTGGTGACGTTGCGAAAGCCGAGGCCCCAGTATCCGAGCCCGATCAGTCCGCGCTGCGGGAGAGTCGTCGATCATCGCCTTGCCGAAGGCGCCGCGCGCCAGAGCCTGGGCCTGATCGGTGGTGCCGACGATGAACGGAAAATCCAGCAGGCCGAATTCCGGCACCACGCGTTGCGAGCGAGGTGGTGGACGCCGACAGCATCTCCTGGGTGCCGCCGCGCAGCGCCGATTGCTGCTGCAACTCGTTGCCGAGCTGCGAGGAGGCGAACTCGCGAACCTTCAGCTTGCCGCCGCTCTTGGCGGACAAGATTTCCGCGAATTTCTGCACGCCGAAGGAGACCGGGTGGTCGGTGTTGTTGAGGTGTCCCCAACGGATCGTGCGCTCCTCCTGCGCGGAGGCGGCGCTGACAAAAAGCGCCCCGCCGAACACAGCAGCGGACATAATTCTCGACAGCCTCATCACTTCCTCCCTGAAATCAGCCGATACCTATCGGCGGCTTGTTGTCGCCAGCTCCTGTTGCGGGCTGAAAACCATAATACGAAATCATTGTCAAATGAGAATCATAGAAATATATGATATATTATAAATCGCATGATGTTGGTCAGCTGGCTGCAAAGGCGGCGTTCGCAGGTTATGCTGTCGCTATCGAGTCGCCGTGACGCACCCTCAAGACGGGACTAAGACCTTGACGATCCTAGAACATTCCCAATCGCCCTTGTCCGCCGGCGACAGCGGCTATCAACGCATCCGCTCCGACATCATCTTCGGCGTGCTGACGCCCTCCGGACGCCTGAAACTCGAGTCGATGAAGGAAGACTACGGCGTCAGCGTCTCTACGCTGCGCGAGATCCTGAACCGCCTGGCGTCGGAAGGCTTTGTCGTCGCCGAAGGCCAGCGCGGCTTCGAGGTCGCCCCGGTATCGATCCAGAACCTGCGCGAACTCGCGCAGCTGCGAATCCTGCTCGAACATCACGCCATGACCGAGTCGTTCCGCGCCGGCGACATGGAATGGGAAGGCCGCGTGGTTTCAGCCCACCACAAGCTGGCCGCCACCGAGCGCGCCATCCTCACCGACGGCGACGACCCCGAGCTGCGCAAACGCTACGACGGCGAATTCCATCAAGCGTTGATCTCGAATTGCGGCTCGCACGAACTGATGCAGACCCATGCGGTCGTGTTCGACAAATATTTCCGCTACGCATTGCAGTATCGCGGCAGCGCCACGGTGCGAGCAGCATCGTGCGCTGCTGGACTGCGCGCTGAAGCGGGATGCGGACGGGGCGAAGGGGATTCTGACGGAGCACATCAACGGCTGCGTGGCGCATGCGCTGGCGATCGGGAGGCTGAGGTAATCAGCGCTAGCCTTGCTCGCGCCTCGCAATGACGGACAGCAAAAAGCCCGGCTTTTCCGGCCGGGCCTTGAATATCTGACGTTCTGTGAAGCCCTACGCCGCCTCGTCCGCCACCGCCGCATCATCCCCCTCGGCTTCAGCGTCCGCGTCGGCATCGCCCTCGCCTTCCGCCACGGCTTCACCTTCCGTCTTCGCCCCGCGCCGCGGGCTCTTGGCGAGCTGGCCTTCGATCTCCTTGACCGCCTCGGTCTCGGTGACGTGCTGCACCACCGCGATCTCGCGCGACAGGCGGTCGAGCGCGGCTTCATAAAGCTGGCGTTCGCTGTAGGACTGTTCGGGCTGCGATTCGCTGCGGTACAAATCGCGCACCACTTCGGCGATGGCGACGATGTCGCCGGAATTGATCTTGGCTTCGTATTCCTGCGCCCGGCGCGACCACATGGTGCGTTTTATGCGCGCGCGGCCTTTGAGCGTTTCCAGCGCGCGCTTGACCAGCGCCGGCTCCGACAGCTTGCGCATGCCGACATTGGCGACTTTCGCGGTCGGCACCCGCAGCGTCATCTTGTCCTTCATGAAATTGATCACGAACAGCTCGAGCTTGGCGCCCGCGATCTCCTGCTCCTCGATGGCGAGGATCTGGCCGACGCCATGGGCGGGATAGACCACGAATTCGTTGGTCTTGAAGCCCTGGCGCTGGGTCAGGACCTTCTTCGGCTCCTCGACCTTGGGCTGGATCGCCACCGGCTTCACGGCCGGCTTGGGGGCTTTGCTGGCAACCGGCTTCGCCGCTGGCCTGGTCACAGGCCTGGCGGCGGCTTTCGGTGCAGCGGTCTTGGGTGCAGCGGTCTTGGGGGGAGCCTTGGGAGCGGCCTTCGAAGCAGTGGCCTTCGAACCGGCCGCTTTCGCGGAAGTTTTTGCAGTCTTGCTGGGCATTGCGCTTCTTTTGTTTTTTGAGGATTTGCCGGCCGAAGCCCTGGCGGCTTTCCGGGGGTCTTTAAGAGAAGTCCGGGCACGGCTCTTGGTTGCACCGCGGCTGGCCGCGGATGGCTTTTTCGCACTCCTGGAAGCACTCTTTTTACGGGTTTTCTGAGACACAGCCTGCGCGCGGAACCGCCGCGCCCCTGTTCGAGTTTCACGGGAACCCTTGGGGCCATCAAGCAGGCACGACAGGATCCAGCCTATTGAATGTGCCTATAATAGCACATTTCCCGCAAAAATCAATGGTTTATGCCCGATTCCGCCGCGCTTTCGGGCATTCGCGCGTCAAACTACCGTTAGGGTTAAGCGCGGGGCTGAAACAGGACGCGCCGCTGACGGGCAACGCCGCAGCGGATCAGTCGCCGTCCCCCGGTTTGGGAGAAAAATATTTTTCGAACTTGCCTTCCATGCCTTCGAAATCCTTGGCGTCGGGCGGGGATTCCTTTTTCTGGGTGATGTTCGGCCAGCTCTTGGCGTATTCGGTATTGACCTCGAGCCACTTCTCAAGTCCGGGCTCGGTATCCGGCTTGATCGCGTCGGCCGGGCATTCCGGTTCGCACACGCCGCAATCGATGCATTCGTCCGGATGGATCACCAGCATGTTCTCGCCCTCGTAGAAGCAGTCCACGGGGCAGACTTCGACGCAATCGGTATATTTGCACTTGATGCAGGCTTCAGTGACGACGTAAGTCATCCAGGGCTCCGGAACGGGTCGAATTTCAGTGTTGCGTAGCGCAGGAACCCCGCTGCCGCAACACAGATAGTTATTCCGGCCGGTCTTGCAAATCGGCATAAAGCACGCGCGCGGCGGACGCGTCGCCGCGCCGCTCGGCAAATCCGACCACCTTCAGAATCCGCACGGTGCGATCGAGGCCGATGGTGATGACGTCGCCGGCCTTGACGGAATGACCGGGCGCCTTCTCCCGCACCCCGTTGACGCGGACATGGCCGGCCTCGACCAGCGCAGCGGCGCTGGAGCGGGCCCTGACCACCCGCGCATGCCACAACCATTTGTCGAGACGCTGGCGCTCCAAGCAACACCATTCCGCAAAGCTGTATTGCACCGTATCATGGACGCTGGCGGCGGGAACAGATAGCGTTGCGCGTTTCACCGGAGCAGGAGGAGGCGATGTCAATCCGTTACGTGACCGTGGCCCTCATGGCCGCAAGTGTCGCGTACGCAACGCAATGCTATGCGCAGACGACTCCCCCCAGCGGCCTGTCGACCACCAGCGACCGGATGGGCGGCGGGGGCGGCGGCAAAGGCGCTGCCGGAGTGACGACCGTTAAAAGCAGCAAATCGAACAGCAGCGACCGGATGGGCGGCGGTGGCGGCGGCAAGGGCGCCGTGCAACTGAACCCGCAGCCGGAGCCGCCGGGCCGCCGGTAACCCCATTTTTACGACCTGGAGCGTGATGAGTTTAGCCTGAAGCGGCTCGCCTCACCTCTCCCCGCTTGCGGGGAGGTAAGAAAACTACTCCTTGCGGCCGGCGGTGAGCTGCTCCTTGAGCGCCGCAAGTTTCGCGAAGGGCGAATTGGGATCGATCGGGCGCTCGCGTTCGCGCGGCGGCGCGCTGCTCGCATACTGCCGGTGCGACGGGCCGCCGGACCGGCCGCCGTCGCGATCGCCCTTCGGCTTGCCGGCGAATTTGCCCTTGTCCCTGCTATCCTTGTCCCTGCTATCCTTGCCCTTGCCCTGGAAGCGTTCGCGCGGCGGGCGGCCCTTGTCCTCGCGCGGGACCGGCCGCGCGCCGTCGGCTGTAACAACCGCGCTCGCGGTCTCGGCCGGCGCATCGCTGCGGGGCTTGCGGAAATCCTTGTTGCGCTCGCGGCGTCCGCGTCCGTGACGTTCGCGTTTGACGCCCTCGGCTGTTTCGCCTTCGGCCGCCACCGGCTGTGCGCCTTCCTGCGGGCGGACGGCGGGGCGATCCTGATGGCGGGGACGATTGCGATCGTGACGCGGCCGGCGTTCTTCCGAACGTCCGCCGGGCCGCCAGACCTCAACCATTTCCGGCGCTGCGGCAACCTCGGGCGGGGCGTCAGCAGCAGGCGGGACAACAGCGCTATCCGACTCGGCTTCGCCGGCCACCACAGGCGACGGCTCGCTTTCATCGGGTGCCGCTTCATCGGCTGCCGTGGCCAGGGCAGCATCGGGCACGATCGCTCCGGATTCATCCAAAACTTGCGGTGTCTCGCAGGTGGCCTCGACGCTATCAGCGCTTTCAGCCGCAGCCGCTGCGTCTGTTGTCGCGGCATCAACCGAGTCCGCAGTCGCGGCATCCATCGCCGGTGCGGTCTGATCCAGGACTTGCGGCGCCGAGCTCGCCTCCGCGGCGGTTTCAGCTAGCGGGGTTTCCGCGCCGGCTTCTGCCGCAACAGCTTCCACTGCCGCAGCTTCCGCGGCAGCAGCTTCAACCGCAACCGGCGCCGGTGCAGGCGGCAATGGCAGCCGCTTCTCCATCCGGTAGCCGAGCGCGCGCAGGATCGACGCGAAGTCTTCGCCGGCCGACCCGGTCAATGACGTCATCGCCTGCGTGACCACAAAACCGCGGCCATCGAAGGCGCCCGCGGGCTTTTCGAGCGGAGAGCCGGCGCGCCATGACAGTGCCGGACGGATGAGATCGGCGAGACGCTCCAGGATGTCGACGCGCACCGCGCGTTCGCCGCATTGCTTGTAGCCCAGCACGCGGTAGGCATCGCGATCGAGCTGCTTGTCGACCGGAAACGAGGTGCGGCCGCTGCCCGCAAGATGCTGCGCGCCCGACAGCGCCGACAGCTCGACATTGTCCTGCTTCTCGGCCCACAGCAGCGATGCCAGCGCGCGCGCCGCGGGCTTCAGCAGCGCCGGAACATAGATGTGATAGGCGCCGAAGCGGACGCCGTATTTGCGCAACGACGCGCGCGACGGCTGGTCGAGATCCTTCATCTCGGCCGCGATCTTGGCGCGCTCCAGCACGCCCAAGGCTTCGATCAACTGGAATGCAATACCGCGCGCGATGCCGGTGACGTCCTCGGCCTTGGCAAGATCGAACAGCGGGCCCAGCAGTTTTTCGATATGGGTCTTCAGCCACAGATCGAGCCGCGTCTGCACCGCTTCGCGCGGCGCGCCGGCCAGACGATCGTCGGAAATGATGCGGATGCGCGGATGCAATACATCGTCTGAAGCAACCAGCTTGGCGACGGCGTCGCCGGTCCAGCGGACAGTGCCGTCCGATGTCAGCACGAACTGATCGTCTTTCGCAGCGGACAATTTCTCGGCGCGGGCGTCGATCTCGCCGGCCAATGCTTTCAGCGCGGTGGCCTGCAACGCCTTGGCATCGGAGCCGGCCTCGGCAGCATCCGGCGCAAAGGTAAATCCGTCGAGACGGCCGATCACATGGCCCTCAACGATCACTTCGCCGGTCTTGCCGATTTCCGTATTCAACATCGTGTTTTCCCGCAGGCGGCGCATCAATACACTGGTCCGGCGATCAACGAAACGCTCCGTAAGCCTTTCATGCAGCGCATCGGACAATTTATTTTCGACCTCGCGCGAGATGCCCTGCCAATGTTCGGGGTCGGAAAGCCAGTCCGGCCGGTTCGCCACGAAGGTCCAGGTGCGGATTTGCGCGATCCGCCCCGACAGAGTGTCGATATCGCCGTCGGTGCGGTCGGCCTGATCGACCTGGGCGGCAAACCAGGCGTCCGGGATCTTGCCGGATCGCATCAAAAAGCCGAACAGCGTGGTCACCAGTTCGGCATGGGCGGCCGGCGCGATCTTGCGATAGTCCGGAATCTGGCAGGCATCCCACAGCCGTTCCACGGCGGCGGCGCCATGCGCCATGTCGCGCACCTCGCCATCGCGGGCGGCATGATCGAGCACGCGCAGATCTTCGGCGATCGGCGCGCGGGTCAGCGCTTCATGCGTTGGCGTTTGCGCCAATGACACCTGCAGCGCGCCGAGCGAGGAGAAATCCAGCTTCGAATTGCGCCATTGCAGCACCTTCACGCTGTCGAAGCTGTGGTTCTGCAGCGCATTGACGAGTTCCGGCTCGAACGGCGCGCAGCGTCCGGTGGTCCCGAACGTGCCGTCGCGGGTGGCGCGGCCGGCGCGGCCGGCGATCTGCGCGAACTCGGACGGATTGAGGCGGCGAAATTGATAGCCGTCATATTTGCGGTCCGATGCGAAGGCGACGTGATCGACGTCGAGATTGAGCCCCATGCCGACCGCGTCGGTGGCCACCAGGTAATCGACGTCGCCGGACTGGAACATCGCCACTTGCGCGTTGCGGGTGCGCGGCGAGAGCGATCCCAGCACCACCGCGGCGCCGCCATGCTGGCGGCGGATCAGTTCGGCGATGGCGTAAACTTCATCCGCGGAGAATGCGACGATCGCGGTGCGCCGCGGCTGCCGCGTGATCTTGCGGTCGCCGGCAAATTCAAGCTGCGACAGCCGCGGCCGGGTGACGATGCTGGCGCCGGGCAGCAGGCGCTCGATGATCGGGCGCATGGTGGCGGCGCCCAGCAGCAGCGTTTCGTCGCGGCCGCGGCGATGCAGGATGCGGTCGGTGAAGACGTGGCCGCGCTCGAGATCGGCCGCGATCTGGATTTCATCGACGGCGAGAAACGACACGTCGAGATCCCTCGGCATCGCCTCCACGGTGGAAACCCAGAACCGCGCCTTCGGCGGTTTTATCTTTTCTTCGCCGGTGATCAGCGCCACGGCATCGACGCCGGCGCGATCGGCGATCTTGTTGTAGACCTCGCGCGCCAAGAGCCGCAGCGGCAGGCCGATGACGCCGGAGGAATGCGCAAGCATCCGCTCGATGGCGAGATGAGTCTTGCCGGTATTGGTGGGCCCGAGCACGGCCGTTACGCCGGCGCTGGGAGCCCGGCCGTTGGAAAGCGTCGGCGGTGAAGACGAAAAGCTCATGTTTACTGGGTTTCTGCGTCGCGCGGGTTTTGCGGATGTTTCACAATGCGACGCCTTGAAGGGCGGGATTTAAGCCTTGGAACGGGTGAGGAACGAAACGCGCCCGAATCGCTGACTCTCGATTCTTGCGCGCCCCAAGACCGCAACATGCAGCGTTGATAGTGAGGGACCGGCACTAGATCAAGTTGGACTCCACTGCCTGTGGGTGTGAATGGGCGCCTATTTGTTAATGGCCGGAGTCGAATCAGAAGCGGCGAAGAGTCAAGCGAAGAATCCGTCATTCCATGGCGCGCGAAGCGCGAGCCCGGAATGACGATGCTGGTGTCCCTCATTGCGTTTTGGCGACGCGCGGCGGCGACGCTTGCGTGACGAACTGCGTTGCCTGCAGCATACCGGTGCCGAACGGGGTCGGAATCAGCAACCTGAACGGCACCAGGACGCGGGTGCCGGCGATCGGCGCGAACCAGGCTTCGATGTTGCGCTGCGCAGCGAGATATTTGATCACCGGGCGATCGGGAATGTAGCCCGCGACCGGCGTGAAATACACCGCGCACACCACCGCGGGACCGGAATAGCCCTTCTCGGACTTCACATGCTCCATGCGCTTGTAGTCGAGCTTGATTTCGTAGCGCATGCGGCCGTCGAAAACCGCGGTGCCGCTGCGGCAGGCTTCCGGGCTGACCGGATCGGCCGAGCCCGGCACGCGCAGCAGCGAACCGGTCATCGGATCGGAGACGCCGCGGCGATGCGCATCGGTGACGAGGATGCGGTCGGGATCCACCGGCGGCTCCGGCTCGATCGCGAATTCCTTGACATTGCCGGCGGCCAGCGACATCCGGATGGTTTCGGATTTCTTCGAATGCACGGTGGCGGAATAGGCCTGCGGGACCAGCGCGCCGTTGACAATGCGGCCCTGCGAGGCGCCGGTGCCGGAGCCGGAGGCAACCGCATTGAGCAGGCCGGCGGTGCCCCCGCTGGCCGAGGCCGTATACTGATCGTCCGCGATATCGACCACCCAGGAGCCCTTGCCGACGGGAATGCCGGCCAGCGTCACCTCATAGCGCGCATCTAGTTTTCCTTGCGCCGAGGCAGGCGACGCAGCCGCCAGCAGCGCCAGGCCGGCGAGCAGCACCGAACTTCGTAGAGTGGGCAAAGGCGCTCTTGCGCCGTGCCCACCAATGCGCCGGGCACGAAGCAAGATGGTGGGCACGCTTCGCTTTGCCCACCCTACGATCATGCCGACGTTTTTCACGAAAAGGCGGTCCCGCGGTTCGCTATTTGCCAATTCAGGCAATCGATCTGTCATTTAAGCAAAAACATCCGGCAAACAACGCGTTGGCGGATTTTTCGGCCGAATCCGCAGAGACGCCCGAGCAGCGCCGCCAAAGCCGCTGGAACCGCATGATGTCGGCAGCGAATACGCCGTTTATATGGTTGGTAAGCCTGCAAAATCGGCTTTTTGGCCGGCTGCGGGCCGGCCGGCTGGCGCGGCCAAGTTCTTGACGCATGAAGGCGCATTGCCTATACGTCCGCCGTTCCTGAAAGGACCCGAGATTTTCAACCTCCGCCGCGCCTTGCACAGGCCGCGAGATGCGGGCGAGTAAGAGGATATTCCAAGATGTCGCGGCGCTGCGAATTGACCGCCAAGGGCCCCCAGGTGGGCCACAAGGTGAGCCACTCCAACATCAAGACCAAGCGCAGGTTCCTGCCGAATTTGTGCAACGTCACCTTCATCTCCGACACGCTCGGCCGCAACGTCCGCCTGCGCGTCTCGACCAACGCGATCAAGAGCGTCGATCACCGCGGCGGGTTCGATGCGTTTTTGCTGAAGGCCAAGGGGAGCGAGCTGTCGCCGCGCGCGCTGGAGCTGAAGCGGGCGATTGAGAAGAAGCAGGCGGGGGCGGAGACCGCTGCGAAGGCGGGTTGAGATTTTCGTCGAAGCCGGTTTAGCGACGAAGTTTTGATGGCCGGGTCGAAAGACCCGGCTTTTTGCTGTCTTGGATCGTAATTCATCAGCGAAAAAACGGTCGCAAGCAAAACATGTCGCCTGAAAAGTGTGCGACGACTTATTACCCTTGTGGGGCGAACGCGGATTTAATAACCTGAAATCGGGTCCCTACGGGATATAGCGGGGAATCCCATGAATAATCTGACGCGGAATTTAGCGACATTTGTATAGCGGGGAATTTCCATGAATGATCTGGTTCGGAATCTGGCGACATTCGTATTTTTTTTGATTTTCGCAGCACTTCCAGCAACCGCCAACGCCGGTTTTCTTTGCGACATAAATCCTTGGTGCAAAGCCGAGGCGCCGAGCGGATCCGAACTCAGGACCTCTCAAGACGCAGCGGCCGATCCCGCGATCGGAGATAAGGCACGCGCAGAGCAAAGTGCGAACACCAAATTTCAATTTTTCAAATTAGCTGACCAGAACGTAGAAACCGGGTACGTCCGCGTCGAATACGACTTCGTTGGACGAAAGGTTGAGGGGCGTCCGAATGAAACAACTTACGATGATGCCGGCGCGGAATCAGTTGATCTTTTCAAGCAGTCGATCCTCGATTGGGCGAAAAGCCTGTTTGTGACGGAGAAGCGGACTTATCTTGTAACCCTGACCGCAAAATCCAGCGACGGGGTTTTTTGGACCGAGCCAATCATCTCGTTCGAATATGAGAACGGCTTCAACATCAAGAAAATCAGCGATTCATTTCGGTTCAATGGCAGTTCGACCTTCTATCGGAAATTCGATGAAGAAATTGAAGTCAGTCTGGATATTCTTCACGCGAAAACCACGGATATAGACACCACGCTTATCGGACAAATCTTTGACGGCGCCGGTGCGCTATCGGCGGCACTCGGGGGCCCGGTATTTTCCGTCGTGGACATCATGTCGGTTGGAGCTTATCGAAGCGCGATCGACAGCTTGAAAACCAAGCTTTCTAAATTTCAGCAATCAAAAACACTCTCGCGAAAGATGGTGCTTAAATACGAAAACGACCGTTACTTTGGCTTTCAATATCATTTCCTGGCGCCAACCACTAACTATACACCGTTCAAACTCAACGTAGTCCTTACCTACAAGAATTCACTTCTCGATGGTCGAATAATTCGCCGGAAAAATGCACCGGTAGCGCTTGAAAGCGCAGCCGTTTTGACCCTGCCCGTAAAACCTAAAGACAAAGACGCGGGCGTTCAAACGCTACGCAACTATTTCAGTTCCAACCCATACTCTTCGGACGTGCAGGCAATTCTGGCCTCGGCGAGCGGATCAGGAGTAACGGCCTGTGGCAAGCTTACACAAGCCGCCGCGGAAATATTTCAACCCCACGACATGGCTCTGGCAAAACTAGCATATGTGCTCGACAGCTTAGACCGGTTCGGAACAAAAAAAGACGCCGACTGCTTTCGAACGGAGGAAAAAATCCATTTGGCCGACTATGGCCTCAAACTTCCTTCCGGATTCGAGAACACTGGCGGGTCCGGCACCAAACTTGTAAAACTCAGGCCTATGGAAAAATACTTTAATCAATATCTTGAGGCACTTGGTATTCTCATCAAGTATGCAGAGGACCAGCGCGATGCCATTGGTTCCTCTATTACCCAGTTCAAGAATCAAGCCAAGGATGGAGATGAGGAGAGACCCTTTAGGGTGAACGACCAAGCGAGCGTTTTTATCGCAGGTGGACCAAGGCAGATATTTCCAACTGATATGGTGGATCAACTGCTTAAGAAAAAGTTCGATCAAGCGGGATGTTTCGAACGGTCAATTTATTCGGACAACGAAGCCGATCCAAACGTTGTTGGAATATTGTTTGGAAAAACTCCGGACCTCTATGAAGCAGTGGTGCACTTCGACAAAAAGCCGGTTGAAGATCCTCAACCCAATAACATCAAGATTGATCTCATGGAATTCCGGAATCTGACTCCTGACGCGCTTCGGCAATACGAAAAGGCCTACGATTCTAAACCATGCAAATCCGGATGGAGCCCGTGGAAGAAGGCGGGACCATGATGATTAAGCCCTTCCGTCCGTAGGTTTGTGAACACCCGCGTGCCGGGGCACCCGGCACGCGCTTCGCTCCGTCCGGGCAACCGATCGTTCACCAAAGATGTGAATGTATGCCTATCCCCGTCCTCCAAACCTCGCTTATCCTGCTCCCGTCCTGTTCACGAGGGGGCGCTTCTAGAGGCGATCCTGAGGTGGGGCAGAGCGAGAGCTGACCGGAGGGGCAACCCAATGGTCGATGCGGCGCCTGGGGATGTGCTCGCAAGCACGGACCCGGGAGGCCCAGGGTTTCCGTCCGGCCCTTAACGGGGTCTGCCACTGTGAGCTGGCTGGACGGGGACAGGCGAGCGGCGCGAAAACGCCGTGCTCAAGGACCTCTTAGGGGGTCTGCCTAGTCCCCGGAAGAACGGACCGGGGTCTTAAGACGCCGCGGTGGAACGTCGGAAGGCGTTCCGCGGCCTCTGTTTTCCTCAGGCGGGAAACATGCTGCGGCCAACTGTTACCTAAGGCGCGCCTTTCGGCGTTCCGCCTCCCCCTCATCTCATCGAGGGCGAGGTCCCCCAAACCTCCCACTCACGTGAAGCGATTTGCGGGCAGCGATGTCGCTCGGCCCGAAGCAGGAGCTTAGCGAATCATGCAACGAAACAATTCCACGCCGGCGCTCTGGGACGCCGAATTTCCGAAGCAACGCATGCAGGCGGCGATCGCGCACGCGAAATATGCGCAGTCCCAGCGGGACTGGCAGACCGCGCAGATTTACGTCGAGCGGGTGATCGCCGATCTGTACGACCGCCATCATTTCTGCGAGCTGTCGCGCTGCCGGCGGGCGCGGCACTGCATCGGCAACCCGCCGCTGTGCTCGACCCGGGAGCTCAACGAGTTGCCGCGCCTGCCTGCAAAGCTGCAGGACTCGATCGAGAAGGCCTATGCGCTGATCCAGCAGGAACGCGCCGCCGCCGCGCGTGAAGGCCGGGCGCCGCGCGTGCTGTGGCCGGTTACGGCCTACAAGCGGCGGAGAAGTTGAGTGGGTGCTATGCGCAGCAACCATCTCCACATCGTCCCCGCAAAGCCGGCGACCCATAGCCCCTGGCGCGGGTGGTCTGCCGCGGGCGTGCCAAGCAAGGCCACGGGCGCTGCCTCTCTCATGAGAGGCACGGCGTACGGATCCCCGGCTTCGCGGCGACGACAAGATCGATCAATGCCCTGCCGGTTCTGCCTCCGCCCATGCCGGCATCGGCTGGCCGCGCTGCCAGCGCTGCCGCCGCCAATCAGGCTTCAGCCCTCGCAGCAGCCACAGCAACGGCAACACCGCGACGAAGACGGCGGCTCCCACCAATATCCCGCCCCATGCCGCTGCCGGGTCGGCTGCGAGACCGGCGTGGAAAGCCATGATGATGAAGACGGCCTCGATGACATAGAGCGGCGTCGACGACAGTCCGGGATTGGGGCGGTAGCCGACGAGGTGCGGCAATGCGTGCGAGACCAGCGTGTCGGACAGCCGCGCGCCGATCAACGCTCCCAGCGCGAAGGCGGCGCAGCCGGGGCTCACCGCTGTCGCCAGCGGAAACCATCCTGCAATGCCGATCAGGCCGAGCGCCCACAGGGTCAGGGTCAGCACCACGATAAAGAACACAAAGCCTATTCCGTCTGGAATGGCGACGCCGACGATCGCGCCGAAATTTCGCCACAGCGGCGCGCCGGCGCCCTTCCACTCCTGCCAGGAGTGCCAGGCCGTGATCGCGAAATTGGCCGCCACAAGCAGAACGAGCAGCGGCGCGGAGCGCCCGAAGCCCGAGATGCGGCTGAAATGGTCGAGTGCTTGATCCATGCGACGTGCCCTCCTCGCAACCAGGTTATTGCATCGTCCGCGCGCGGACGATCGGCACGCCATCCGGCGGCGCGCCGATCGGAGATGCGGTTACCCGCGGTTGATTACTTGGGGGGCGGGCAGGCTCTCTTGGTCGGCCTCCAGCGGATGTCCTGCAGCACGGTGCCGCGGCAGAAACTGTGCGCTTGCGACTCTTTCCCCTCAGAATGATGTACTTGTCCGTCGGCACCGGCGGGACCGCCAGACTTACGTTGAAAACGCTGCCGTGCGGCCCGTTCATCTCGGTGCACACCGCGGGCATGCCGACGTATGCGCAACCGGCGAGCATCACCGTTCGTGCGGGCGGAGCCGCCGAGGCGGAAGCGGAGAAGGCCAAAGTCGCGCCGGCAATCAGTGTCAGAATTGTAGCGGGTCGAAATATCATGTTTCCCCCTAACTGCGCCCTTGCTGGACGCCGGGCGTATCAAACACTCGTTGGCGGAACAAAACAACCATCGCGTGCGGTTTCGGGCCGCGCGTCCCTACCCGGCGTCCAGCGGCTTGCCGCGCACATTGGGGCCGAAGCTTGCGATCGCAATGATGACGATGACCATCGCCGTGGTGATCAGGCCGAACACGCCGCCGACTCCCGCCTCGCGCAGCACGAAAGCGACGATGAAGCCCGAGAAGGTCGCGCTCACCCGGCTCATCGAATACACCAGCCCCGCCGCCCGCGCTCGCACCGCGGTGGGAAACACCTCGGTCTGATAGGCATGATAGGCGTAGGACATGGTCATGTTGGCCGCGGTGATCAGCACGCCGCAGGCAATCAACAGCGCCGGCTCGGTGAATTGCGAAAACGCCATGCCGAATACGCCGATCGCGACCGCCGCGCCGCAGATGATCCATTTGCGCTCGAAACGGTCGGCAAAGCTCGCGGCCAGCAAGGGTGCGATCGGATAGGCAAAGGCGATGATGAAGGAATATTGCAGGCTCTTGGTGACATTGATGCCCTTCTCCACGAGCAGCGCCGGCACCCAGTTGGCAAACCCGTAGACGCCGAACGCCTGGCAGAGATTGAACAGCATGAACAGCACCACCAGCGACAGATAGGGCGGCCTGAACAGTTCGGCATAACCGACTTTGGCAACCGCGCGCGTGGGCGCGCGCGACGCCGCGCGACAGCGGGCGCGTCGGCGCAGCACCCGCGCAAGCTTCGATGACGTCGAGAATCCTGGCGGCCTCCTCCATTCGGCCGTTGCGCGCCAGCCAGAGCGGGCTCTCCGGCACGAACAGCCGCAGGATCCAGATCGCCATGCTGCCGGCGGCGCCGGCCAGCACCACCCAGCGCCAGCCGTCGACGCCGTAAGGCGCGAGCGGCACCAGCCACCACGCCAATGCCGCGACTACGGGGACTGCGGTAAACATCACCGCCTGATTGACCGCAAAGGCGCGGCCGCGCATCCAGCTCGGCACCAGTTCGGTGATGTAGGCGTCGATGGTGATGATCTCGACGCCGATGCCGATGCCGGCGATGAAGCGCCACAGCAGCACGCCTTCTGATGTGGTCTGGCACGCCATGATCGCCGACGCCGCGGTATAGAACAGCAGCGCCCAGGTGAAAATGAAGCGCCGTCCGAACCGGTCCGCCAGAAAGCCGAGGAAGAAAGTGCCGACGAACAGTCCGGCAAAGGTCGCCGCCACGAAGGCGCCGATGCCGGAAAAGCCGAAGAACGCCTGCGTCGTGGTAGTCAGCAATCCGCTGCGGTTGAGGCCCGGCGCGATATAACCGGTGAAGAACAGGTCGTAGACCTCGAACCAGCCGCCGAGCGACAGCAGGACCACCAGCCGCCACAGATACGACGAGGCGGGCAGGCTTTCGAGCCGGCGCGATATCTCGTTCGGACCGCCGCGCGCGGCGGCAAGCCCCGCATCAATCCCGGCTGCGCTCATGATGTCCTCCCGCTGTTTCCTTGTTCGAAGCCGCGCCACGCATTGCTGCATTGCCGCGCGCGCTTTTCTCATCGCTTGCCATGCTTATATTTAACCGCTAGCGCTCGGAAGCCTATTTCCGCCGCCCGACGGCAAGGGAGACGCCCATGACCACGCAGGATTTGCCGCTGACGGGGGTGCGGGTGGTCGAGATGACCCACATGGTGATGGGGCCGACCTGCGGCATGATCCTGGCGCAACTCGGCGCCGAGGTGATCAAGGTCGAACCGTCCGGCGGCGACAAGACCCGCAGCCTCGGCGGCATGGGCACGTCGTTCTTCCCGCTGTTCAATCGCGGCAAGCGCAGCGTCGTGCTCGATCTCACCAGCCCTGCGGATCAGGAAACCATGCACCGGCTGCTCGCCACCGCCGACGTGTTTCTGGAAAACTTTCGCGACGGGCTGCTGGACAAGCAGGGGCTTGGCGCAGATGAGTTGAAACGCAGGCATCCGCATCTGATCGTCGCCGGCCACAAGGGATTTTTGTCCGGCCCCTACGAGCACCGCCCGGCGCTCGACGAGGTGGTGCAGATGATGTCAGGGCTCGCGGTGATGACCGGAACCAAGGCGAAGCCGCAACGCGTCGGCTCTTCCGCCAACGACATCATGGGCGGCATGTTTGGCGCCATCGCCATTCTCGCAGCCCTCTACCAGAAGCGCGGCGGCGGCAAGCAGGGCGCCGACATCCGCATCGGACTGTTCGAGAACTGCCTTTTCCTCGTGGCGCAGCACATGGTCGAATACGAGATGACCGGCAACAGGCCGCGCTCGATGCCGGAGCGCGAACATGCGTGGCCGATCTACGATATTTTCGGCACCGCGGGCGGCGAGCGGATTTTCATCGGCGTCGTCACCGAAGGCCACTGGCAAAGTTTTGGTAAGGAGTTCGGCCTTGCCGAATTGCTGGATGATCCGGCGCTCGCGACGACCACCGACCGCATTCTGGCGCGCGATCGAATCATTCCGCGCGTCGCCGAAGTGATCAAGCGCTGGGACATCGCAAAATTGTCCGCGACGCTGGACCGGCTCAATATCTGTTTCTCGCCGATCAACCGCCCCGAGGACCTGTTCGACGATCCGCATGTGTTGCGCGAGGGCGGACTGGTCAATGCTACCAACGCCAATGGCACGGCGTTCCGCGTGCCGGCGCTGCCGGTGGAATGGAATGGCGCCGGCATCGGCGACGGCCTTAAAGTCCCGGTGCTCGGCGCCGACACCGCTTCCGTACTCTCCGAACTCGAGCCCGCGGCAAAGCGCGCCGCCGGTAGCGCATAGCGAGGACACCATGAGCGACGTCCATGACATCTATCCCGACGACCGGATCATCCTGCGCGAGGTGGGCCTGCGCGACGGCCTGCAACTGGTAAAGACGTTTCCCTCGACGGCGGCGAAGCGGCGCTGGATCGGGCGCGAATACGACGCCGGCGTGCGGCATTTCGAGGTCGGTTCGTTCCTGTCGGCGAAGACCTTTCCGCAATTCGCCGATGTGCTTGAGATCGTCGGCACCATCGCGGCGCTGCCGGGCGCGCATGGCATCGCGCTGGCACTGAACGAGCGCGGCGTCAACGGGGCGCTGGCGTCGGGCGTTGCCGAAATCGGCTCGGTGGTTTCGGCCACCGAGGAACACAGCCGCGCCAACGCCAACCGTTCCCGCGAGCAGGCCATCGACAACGTCCGCCGGCTTTGCGAATTGCGCGACGCGAGCCCGCACAAGCCGATCGTTTCGGTGGCGATTTCGATGGCGCTGGGATGTTCGATCGTGGGGCCGGTCGATCCGAAGGAAGTGATCCGGCTGGCAGAGAAATGCTACGCGGCCGGCGCCGACGTCGTCGCGGTCGCCGACACGGTGGGATACGCCGGCCCGAAGCAGGTCGGCGAACTGACCGCCGCGGTGGTCCGGATCGCCGGCGCGCAGCCGGTGTGCGTGCACCTGCACGATACCCGCGGCATGGGCATCGCGAATGCGTCCGCGGCGCTCGATGCCGGCGCGCGGATTCTCGACGGTTCGCTGGGCGGCCTCGGCGGCTGCCCGTTCGCGCCCGGCGCCACCGGCAACGTGGTGTTCGAGGACCTGGTGTTCCTGTGCGAGAGCAAAGGCTTTGCCACCGGCATCGACGTCGAGAAACTTGTCGGGGTACGCGCGATCCTGCGCGAGGTCATGCCGGAGGAGACGCTGTACGGCGGGCTGGCGCGCGCGGGGATGCCGGGAAGAGTGGCGGGTGCAGCGATGTGATTCGTCACCTCGTCCCGAACGTGGTCGCGCCGAACAGATCCTTGTGCTGGTGCGGCGGGGCGCGCCAGTAGGCCGGCGGTGCGGCGACGTGGCCGCCAAGTTGTGCCGCGGCGTGCCAGCCCCAGCGCGGGTCGTACAGCATGCCGCGCGCCAGCGCGACCATGTCGGCCTTGCCGGAGGCGACGATGTCTTCGGCCTGCTTGGCTTCGGTGATCAAGCCGACCGCGATGGTGTTGACGCCGGTGGCTTGCTTGATGGCTTCCGAAAATTGCACCTGATAGCCGGGCCCGAGCGGAATCTTCTGCAGCGGCGACACGCCGCCCGACGATGCATCGATCCAATCGATGCCGCGCCGTTTCAATTCCTTGGCAAGCTCGATGGTCTGCGCGATGTCCCAGCCGCCATCGACCCAGTCGGTCGACGACACCTTGATGCCCACCGGCTTGTGGTGCGGAAACGCGGCGCGCACCGCGTCGAACACTTCCAGCGGAAACCGCAGGCGATTTTGCAAGCTGCCGCCATATTGGTCGGTGCGCTTGTTGGAGATCGGCGACAAAAACTGATGCAGCAGGTAACCATGCGCGCAATGCACTTCCAGCGCGTCGATGCCGAGCCGCTCGGCACGCTGCGCGGTCGCGACGAAGGCGTCGCGAATGCGCTTGAGCCCCGTGGCATCGAGCGCCAGCGGCGGCGCTTCGCCCTCCTTGTGCGGCAGCGCGGAGGGTCCTTCGGCCTGCCAGCCGCCTTGCGAAACCGGTATCTGCTGGCCGCCATCCCACGGCGTATGGCTCGACGCCTTGCGGCCGGCATGCGCAAGCTGCATTGCCACCGCGGTCTTCGAATGCTTGCGCACCGAGGCCAGAATCGGCTTCAGCGCCGCTTCGGTAGCGTCGTTCCACAGTCCGAGGCAGCCCGGCGTGATGCGGCCGATGGCCTCAACGGCGGTGGCCTCGATGCAGAACATCGCGGCGCCCGACAGCGCCAGACTGTTGATATGGGTAAAATGCCAGTCGTTGGCCGCGCCGTCGGCCGCCGAATACTGGCACATCGGGGCCACCATGATGCGGTTGGCAAGCTCAAGGCCACGCAGCGTGATCGGGGAAAACAAGGCGTTCATGAAGGGGTTTCCGGTTGGGAGGAGATGCCTGGATGAAGCTATTAGAGCAAAGATCGTCAGTTGCGAAGCTCAGCCAAAACATAGCCGTCATTCCAGGCGTGCGCCAACAGGCGCAAGGACTGCATGCTTCGCCTCGCTCGCAACCACCGACGACCGGCGCTCACTCCATCAGCGTGAACTGCAGCAGCAGCGTGCGCTGGATCATCGAGAAATTGTCGTCGGAGACCATGGTCAGCACGGTGTCGCCCTCGGGCGTGACGTGGGCATCGATCCCCTCCATGTTGTCGACCTCGTGACCCAAATCCGCTTCGAAAATCGACGGGCCGTCGACGGTGGCGCCGCGAAAAACGGATTTCAGCGCGATGCGCCGGATGCGGATGCCGACGCCGGTCAACAGCGAGAACTTCCGCTCCAGGATCAACAGTTCGCCCGACCGCAGCACCACCGCGTCGCTGACGTCGAAATTATCGGTGCGGCGAACCGCGAAATCGCCGGGCTGCGGACCGCCGATGAGAAAGCCGATGATATTGCCGTCGCTGTCGAGGCCGCGCTCCGAAATAGCGATCAGCGTGCCCGCCAGCGGCAGGCCCTTTGGCACCATCACCAGCGATTCCAGCCCCTTGTTGTTGGGAAGCTTGCGCAATGCCGGCGGCACGGCGATGACTTCGCCGCGCGAGCGCGTTCCACCGTTCGCAAAATCGAATTTAAGAATCTGGTTGACGCGTTCCAGCCCGATATAGACCAGCGAGCCATCGAGCGCGATCGCCTCGCTGTCGAACCAGCCGCGCGCCGTGATCGGTCTGCCGTCGGCGCCCAGCATCGGTGCCGCCTCGACATCGACGAGCCCGGTCATCTCGCGGCCGGTGTAGACGATGCGGCCGGTAAACCAGGTGCCCTTGTCGCTCATCGAAATGAACTGCTCGCCCTGGGCATCGAGCCGCCATCCCGACAGGCCGCCAAAACCGCGGAAGGAAGAGGTCAGGATCAACCCGCTGCGATACTCCAAGGCGCCGAAGCGAGTGCGCGCGCGCTCGCGGGTATCGAACGAGGGAATCGGACGGGCATTGACCTCGATCGCCACCGGTACTGCGACCGAGAACTCATCCGGCGCAGGCTGTTTCGGCCGCGTTTGCGCCTGCGCGATGGCCGGGACAAGTCCCGCTGCCGCGGAGGCAAGGAAGCGGCGGCGGGTGAGATGCGCAGACATCGCACACGGGTTCGTTAGTCGTCATTGCCGAGCGAAGCGAAGCAATCCAGTCTTCACTTGTTGCTGTCTGGATTGCTTCGCTTTGCTCGCAATGACGGTCCTTTACGAATGCAATCTTCGCCGCCGGGTCGGCGCGGCCGGGACGCCATGGGTTTCGCTGAACAGTTCGGCGAGCTTTTCGGTGATGGCGCCGCCGAGTTCTTCGGCGTCCACGATGGTCACGGCGCGGCGATAGTAGCGCGTCACGTCATGGCCGATGCCGATGGCGATCAATTCCACCGGCGAACGGGTCTCGATTTCCTCGATGATGTAGCGCAAATGGCGTTCCAGATAATTGCCGGGATTGACCGACAGCGTCGAGTCATCCACCGGCGCGCCGTCGGAGATCATCATCAGGATCTTGCGCTGTTCGGCGCGCCCGAGCAGCCGCTTGTGCGCCCAGTCCAAAGCCTCGCCGTCGATGTTTTCCTTGAGCAGGCCCTCGCGCATCATCAGCCCGAGATTTTTCCGCGCGCGGCGCCACGGCGCGTCGGCGGATTTGTAGACGATGTGACGGAGATCGTTGAGCCGGCCCGGATTGGGCGGCTTGCCGGCGGCGAGCCACGCTTCGCGCGATTGTCCGCCCTTCCACGCCCGCGTGGTGAAGCCGAGAATCTCGACCTTGACGCCGCAGCGCTCCAGCGTCCGCGCCAGGATATCGGCGCAGGTCGCCGCCACCGTAATGGGGCGTCCGCGCATCGAGCCGGAATTGTCCAGCAGCAGCGTCACCACGGTATCGCGGAAGGTGGCTTCCTTCTCATGCATGAACGACAGCGGATGATAGGGATCGGTCACCACACGCGACAGCCGCGCCGGATCGAGAATGCCCTCTTCGAGATCGAACTCCCAGGCGCGGTTCTGCTGCGCCATCAACCGGCGCTGCAGCCGGTTGGCCAGCCGCGCCACGATGCCCTGCAGATGCGCAAGCTGCTTGTCGAGATAGCTGCGCAGCCGCTCCAGCTCGTCGTGATCGCAAAGGTCTTCGGCAGCGACCACTTCGTCGAATTTCGGCGCGAAGGCGTGATATTCCGGCCCGCGCGGCTCGTTCAGCCCACGGGAATTCGGCCGCGTTGCCTCCCCCGGCGTTTCGTCGTCGCCGAGATCGCCGTCGTCGAGGGTATCGCTGGTGGAGGCCTGCGCGCTTTCCATCGCGCTCTCCGACATCTCGTCGGTGGAGGCCTGGGCCTGGTCGGCGCTCATCTCCTGCGCGGCATCGCTATCGGGCGAGCCTTCGGCGCCGGACTGGTCGTTCTCGCCGTCGCGGTTGTCGTCCTGATTTTCGTCATCGTCGGCATCAGCGTTACGGTCGTCGCCAAGCTCGAGCGCGGAAAGCAGGTCATGCACCGCGTCGCCGAACCTCGCCTGATCCTCGGCAAGGCGATCGAGCCGGTCGAGCCGCGCGCCGATCTTGTCTTCCAGCACCGGCCGCCACAGGTCGACCATTTTTCGCGCAGCGGCGGGAGGCGCGAGGCCGGTGAGGCGCTCGCGCACCAGCATCGCCAATGCATCGGACAACGGCGCGTCGGCGCGGTCGGTGATCTCGTCGAATTTGCCGCGGTGAAAATGATCGTCGAGCATGGCGGTGAGATTTTTTGCGACCCCGGCCATGCGCCGCGAACCCAGCGCCTCGACGCGGGCCTGTTCGACCGCTTCGAAAACGCCGCGCGCCTGCGGATTGCCCGGCATCAGCTTGCGATGCACTTTCGGATCGTGGCAGGCGAGTTTCAGCGCGATGGAATCCGCATGTCCGCGCACGATCGCCGCATCCCGCCGCGTCATCTTGCGCGCCGGCTCCGGCAACCGCGCCTTGCCCGGTGCAAGCCCTGGGCGCTCGGCGGCGAAGGTCACTTCAAGCTCCGGCGCTTTCGCAATCGCGCGCAGGCACGACGTCACCGCGCGCTTGAACGGCTCGGTCGGCGCCTCCTTGGAGCCGGTGCGGAATTTGGAATTCGACGGAGTTGTCATGAGGCCTATCGCGAGTTGTCCCCGCGAAGGCGGGGACGACGCAGTGGTTGTCGCTCAGCTCAGCGCCACGTTCACCGAACTCTCAGCCAATTCCTGGTTGAAGCAGCGCTGATAGAACTCCGCTACCAGCGGCCGTTCCAGTTCATCGCACTTGTTAAGGAAGGTGACGCGGAACGCAAAGCCGATGTCGCCGAAAATTTCCGCGTTCTCCGCCCACATGATCACGGTGCGCGGGCTCATCACCGTCGACAGGTCGCCATTGGCGAAGGCGTTGCGGGTGAGATCGGCGAGCCGCACCATCTTGTTGACGATGTCGCGTCCCTCCGAAGTGCGGTAGTGATGCACCTTGGCAAGCACGATTTCGACTTCCTCGTCATGCGCCAGATAATTCAGCGTGGTTACGATCGACCAGCGGTCCATCTGGCCCTGGTTGATCTGCTGGGTGCCGTGATAGAGCCCCGAGGTATCGCCGAGGCCGACGGTGTTGGCGGTCGAGAACAGCCGGAACGCCGGGTGCGGCTTGATCACCTTGTTCTGGTCGAGCAGCGTCAGGCGGCCGGAAACTTCCAGCACGCGCTGGATCACGAACATCACGTCGGGCCGGCCGGCATCGTATTCGTCGAACACCAGCGCGATATTGTGCTGCAAGGCCCACGGCAAGATGCCGTCGCGGAATTCCGTGACCTGCTTGCCATCCTTGATGACGATGGAATCCTTGCCGACCAGATCGATGCGGCTGATGTGGCTGTCGAGATTGACGCGCACGCAGGGCCAGTTCAGCCGCGCCGCGACCTGTTCGATATGGGTCGACTTGCCGGTGCCGTGATAGCCGGTGACCATGACGCGGCGGTTTTTCGAAAAGCCCGCGAGAATGGCGAGCGTGGTGGCGCGATCGAACCGGTAGTCCGAATCGACATCCGGCACGTGCGGGTCGACTTCGGAATAGGCCGGCACTTCAAGATCGCTATCGATACCGAACACCTGCCGGACCGACACCTTCATGTCGGGCAAACCGGCGGGCTCGGCTGTTTTGGTCATGGCGGCGGTCGTCATCAATCCTCCGAGGTCCCGGACGCTACCGAAACCAGATTTTGCGGTGTGGCTGCGGATGGGTGCTGTCAGGAACCTATCAGAGAGAAGCGGCAGGCAGAAGCCCGCGGCGAGCAAAGTCCCTTGCAAAGTTCCGCTGCATTATCATCAAGATAGGGTCTTGCGGCGGTTTTTGGAAGGCTGCCCTGCGAATCAACGGGTGCTGACCTTGGTTTTGCCGCATCGGGGCGCAAAGCCGCGGAAGGCGGCTAACCGCCTTTGCCGTGCTAATGCGGATGAACCGTGTTTATCGTCATGGCCGGGCATGACGGTGGAAACCCAAAGGACCTTCGTGACCTCCTTCATCGATCCATTGATTGCCTTCGTCTCGGCGCATGCGTGGCTGGCCTATCTGACGATCTTCCTTGCGGCCCTGCTCGAAGCCGTGCCGATCGTCGGCTCGGTGATCCCAGGCTCGACCATTATCCTGACGCTCAGCGCGCTGATTCCGGGCGGCGAACTGGATCTGCTGGGCGTGTTCGCCGCGGCAGTCGCGGGCGCGGCGCTGGGCGACGGCACGGCGTTCTGGATCGGGCATCGCTCGCAGCGCGAGATTCTCAGCGCATGGCCGATGTCGCGCTATCCGGGCGTCGTCGCGCAAAGCGAGGCGTTCTTTCACCGCTGGGGGTCGCTGGCGGTATTCTTCGCGCGCTTCGTGCCGCCGATCCGCGCCTTCGTACCCATCACCGCGGGCGCGCTGGCGATGTCTCCGCTGCGCTTCTACGCGATCAATATCGCGGCGATCCTGCTGTGGGCGCCGGCGCATATCCTGCCCGGCGTGCTGGCGGTGTCCGCACTCGACCGGGCCGGCGGACTGGCAGGGCTCGAAGGCACGGCGAAACATTACTGGATGCCGCTGGTGCTCGGCGGGGCGCTGATCGTCGCGTTGATTGTCTGGTTTATCCGGCGCAGGCAGGGAGGCAACGCCATCGAACCGGCGCCCAAACGACGCAAACGCATCTCATCGAGTTCGGCCACCTGATCAGGCCTGCAAGCCTTGAAAATCGCCCGTTGGATTCATGTGCGGCGACCCTTCGATGGCGCGCTAGGCATCCCGCCTCGGCCTGGCCTGTTCGCTGACGTGCCAAGCATAGGGAATTTCCGAGGAGTCATAGGGCAAACGATAGTGATCCGGGTCGGCGTAATTGTAGGCCTCGGTCGGACAGTTCAAAACCAGCGCGTCGATGTTGCCAAGATTTTGCAATCCGTGCCACACGCCGGGAGGAACCACGATCAGACAAGGCCTGACGTCTCCGGCGTGTAGTTCCATGATCTGGCGCTCGCTATTGCTGCCGTCCCGAGCATCGTACAGCACAATTTTTAGATGACCCTGGCAAACAAACAACCGGTCGGTGGTCCGCTGATGGCAACTCCATGCACCGAGAGCGCCCGGAAACAGCCGGGACTGATAGATATGCACCACGGGCAGACCGGTGGGATCCCATTCGGGACGAAAAATCTCGGTGATTACACCGTGGTCGCGTGGCACGTGGCGAACTTCACGCACGCAGACGCCCTCGATGACCGCCCCCAGTTTCTGCCAGTCCTCGGTTATCTGCTGGTCGTCCTTATGCGCGCCCTGGAGCAAGAACGTCTCCTTCCCGGGTCAATCGATCCCCTTGTATTTCTTCTGAAGGTCGATGCCGGCGCCCTTCGCCGTCCATAGAATGGCGCGGTGTCCCGACTTTCGCTTCAGGCGCCAGACGATACGCTCTTTTAGCAGTTGTACCAATATCCAAACGATTTTCCGCACCGGCAACGCGCGCGTCGCCTCGTCGGTCATAATCATGCGCGCAAGAGAGATCGATTCGAGGTTCGGATCGGACCGTATTCGTTCCAGCCAGATCGCCTGCTCATGGAACGGCCGGTCGCGATATACATTCTTGCGATACAATGCGGGAAACTTGACAACCGTCAATCGCGGCACGAACACCGCTTCGAACCCGGCCGCCTGCGCGCGGCGAAACAAATCGATCTCCGGCGGCACGTTCAGTTTGCGATAGTCCCGCCAACCGCCGATCTTCTCGGTCACCTCGCGCCGGTACATCGTGCATGACGGTGCGCTGCCTATCCCGGGAAGCGGCAGCACCGGCGATCCCGCTTCCGCGTCAGGCGCCACGCTCATCAAAAGCGAGTGGGCGATTGCCGCGCCGCTGACGTCGAGCGCATCGGTCACGCATTGCAGATGATGCTGCAGCCACAAGTCATCATGCCCCAGGTAAGCGATGAACTCGCCCCTGGCTTCCTGCAATCCGCGGTTGTTCGGTCCCGATTGATGGCCGGTATTGCCGGGCAAATTGATCCATCTCACCCGCGGGTCTTCGATACCAAGAACCAGCCGCTCCGAACCATCGGTGCAGCCGTCACCGACCACGAGAAGCTCGAAATCGGCCATGGTCTGCGCCAACACGCTGTCGATGGCATAGCGAAGCGCCTCGCAGCGGTTGTAGGTGGAAATGACTACCGTGACGCGTGGCGACGGCATCGCTGCTGCCCTAAACTCGTCAGTGCCTTGGCGCCACCCGTGTTAGCTGGGCACAAAACCGGGCTCAGGCGCCGCGAACAACGGTCTTCAGATAATTATACGCCTTGATGATCTCGATCAGGCGATCCTCGGTGGAGCGGTCGCCGCCATTGGCATCGGGGTGATGCTGCTTCACCAGCGCCTTGTATTTTGCTTTCACGACGTCGAGCGTCGCCTCCGGACCGAGCCCCATCACCTGCAGCGCCTTGCGCTCGGCGTTGAAGACTTTTCGCGTTTCCACCTTGGCCTCGGCGCCGGAGCCCGGACCCGGCCGCCAGCGGCCGCGGCCGTTGAGCTCGCTGAACATGCTGAACGGATCGGCGGCGCCTTCCAGGTCGGCCTCGGCGGTCTTGCCTTTGCCCTTGGTGCCGTTGGCGCCCATCTTCCAGGTCGGACGATGGCCGGTCAGCGCGTCCTTCTGGTAGCGCGCCACCGCGTCGGCATTCATGCCGGAAAAGAAATTGTAGGACTGGTTGTATTCGCGCACGTGGTTGAGGCAGAAGTGCCAGTATTCCTTGTCATTGGCGCGGCCCTTGGGCGCGCGGTGCGGGCCCTTGTTCTTGCAGTCCGGCCATTCGCACATCACCGCGTCTTCGCGCGCGCGCGCCTGCTGCTTCGCGCTCAGCTTGTTGGGCTTGATGCGAATAGAGTCGAAGAATTTCGATGAATCAATCGGCATGGCTGACTATGACAACGCAACGCAAAAAGCTTCAAGTCTTGACATTGCGAAACTCTCATCCCTGATGCGCCATTGACGAACCGCGGCTGCGGACGTATTGCCGCCGCCATGACCGTCAAAGACGCTATCACAAACAGGTTGCTCGAAGCTTTCGCGCCGGAAAGCCTCGACGTGTCAGATGAATCACATCTTCATGAAGGCCATTCCGGCCACAGGCCCGGCGGCGAGACGCATTTCAGGGTCTATATCGTGTCGAAAGCGTTCGAAGGGAAGACCCGGATCGAACGCCACCGCATGATTAACGCAACGCTGGCGGCGGAACTCGCAGGCCCCGTCCATGCGCTGGCGCTGAAGGCGCAGGCGCCGGGGGAAGCGTAGGGTGGGCAAAGGCGCCCTTGCGCCGTGCCCACCATTCTTCCCGACGATTCATCCCGCGTGGAAAAAGTGGTGGGCACGCTGCGCTTTGCCCACCCTACGAAGCTTCAGGGGAGGGTAATCTAAAACGCCGTCCCCGCCTTTGGCTTCTTCTCGGCTCCGCCTGAGGCCTCGGCCTCGCGCGGCAGCGGCACGATGCGCAGCGCGGTGATGCGGTTGCGCTCGCGGCGCAAAACCCGGAAGCGGAAACCGTGGAAGGTAAAACTCTGGCCGCGCTCCGGGATCGAGCGCGCCTCGTGAATCACCAGACCGGCCACCGTGGTCGCCTCCTCGTCGGGCAAATGCCAGTCCATGGCGCGGTTGAGATCGCGGATCGGCACCGAGCCGTCGACCACCACCGAGCCGTCGGGCTGCGCGCGCACGCCCGCCACCACCACGTCGTGCTCGTCGGAAATATCGCCGACGATTTCTTCCAGGATATCCTCCAGCGTCACCATGCCTTCGACTTCGCCGTATTCGTCGACCACCAGCGCGAAGTGGGTCTTGCGGCGGCGGAACGCCTTGAGCTGCTCCGACACCGGGCGCATTTCCGGCACGAACCACGGCGGCAGCGCGATCGTGGAGACGTCGATCTTCGCCATGTCGCCATCCGAGGCGCGGATCGCGCGCAGCAGATCTTTTGCATGCAGCACGCCGACGATGTTCTCGGGCTTGTCGCGCCACAACGGAATCCGGGTGTATTCGGTAGCCAGCACCTCGCGCACCAGTTCCTCCGGCGGCAGGTCGGCGTTGATCATCACCATCTCGGTGCGGTGCACCATCACGTCGGAAACCTGCAGTTCGCTCAAGTCCAGCAGGCCGCCGAACATGTCGCGGTCCTGCTTCTCGACCTTGCCTTCGTGATGCAAAAGATCGACCGCGCCGCGCAGCCGCTCGTTCGGCGACAGGATCGGCTGGTTGTGGCCGATCTTGATGCCCAGCAGTTTCATCAGCACGCGGACGATCGCCTCGATCAAAGTGAGCAGCGGCGCCAGCACGTAGACCATCAGCTTCATCGGCCGCGCCACCAGCAGCGAGACGCGGTCCGGCGCATTGATGGCGATGGTCTTGGGCAGCACCTCGGCGAAGATCACCACCATCACCGTCATCACGCCGGTGGCATAGAGCACGCCGACCTCGCCGAACCATGCGGTGAACACGCCGGTCGCCAGCGCCGAGGCGCCGATATTGGCGATGTTGTTGCCGAGCAGCAGCGCACCGATCATCCGCTCGCGCATCGCGAACAGGCTGGTAACTACGCCGGCCTCGCGGTTGCCGTGCTTCGACAGCCGCAGCATGGAGGCGCGCGACGCCCCGGTCAGCGCCGTCTCGCTGGCCGAGAAGAATGCCGAGATCAGCAGGCAGGCGATGACGATGGAGAATGTAAGCCAGTCCATGGCGTGACCATCACTTTTCAGGTTGAAGTATTGTTTCGTCCTGGCCGGTCTGTCCCGGCCATCCACGTCTGCTCTCTGAAAGAAGTAAGACGTGGATGCCCGGGACAAGCACGGGCATGACGATTTAACTCAAGATTTGCGTGCGAGCTTGCGCTCAAGGAATTCGCGGACCAGCGAAGGCTCGACATTGGGTGCGATCACGGCGCGGCCAACGGCTTCGAGCAGGATAAAAGTGAGCCGCCCGCGCTTGACCTTCTTGTCCTGCGCCATCAACCCCATCAGCGCCTCCGCACTGACTTTTTCCTGGGTGAAGCCGGCGATATCCTGCAGATGGGTCGGCAGGCCGGCCGCGGCAAGATGATGTTTGACGCGCAACGCGTCGGCCTCCGCGATCATGCCAAGCTGCGCGGAAAATTCAGCTGCCAGCACCATGCCGATGGCGACGCCTTCGCCGTGAAACAGCCGGTCGGAAAATCCGGTCGCCGCTTCCAGCGCGTGGCCGAAAGTGTGGCCGAGATTGAGCAATGCGCGTTCGCCGTTCTCGCGCTCGTCGCGCATCACGATTGCGGCCTTGGCGCGGCAGGAGGTGGCGATGGCGTGTTCGCGCGCGGCACCGCCCGCAAAAATATCGGCGTGATTGGCTTCCAGCCAGGCGAAAAATGCTTCGTCGCCAAGAACGCCGTATTTGGCCACTTCGGCGTAGCCGGCGCGGAACTGGCGCGGCGACAAGGTGTCGAGCACCGCGGTATCCGCAACCACCAGGACAGGTTGATGGAACGCCCCGACCAGGTTTTTTCCGTGCGGCGAATTGATACCGGTTTTGCCGCCGACGGAGGAATCGACCTGCGCCAGCAGCGAGGTCGGCACCTGCACGAAATCGACGCCGCGGCGCAGGATCGCGGCGGCAAAGCCGGCGAGATCGCCGACCACGCCGCCGCCGAGCGCGATGACGAGGTCGTTGCGCTCGATCTTCGCGGCAATCAGCTCCTCGCAGACATATTCCATTCCTTCGTAGCTTTTCGAGACCTCGCCCTCGTCGATGATGATTCGCGAGGTGGCGATGCCGGCGCCGAGCAGCGACGCCTCGGTTTGGCGGAGCCAGTGCGTGGCCACATATTCGTCGGTGACGATGGCCGCCCGCGCACCGGGCCGAAGTGCTGCGACGCGGGAGCCGAGCGACTGCAGCACCCCGCGGCCGATCACGATGTCATATGCGCGGTCGCCGAGCGCGACATCGACCGTGATCGGGTCTGAGTTTTTCAGCGGCGCGGTCATCGTGGTGCGCCCACTATTTCACCCGTCGTTTCGTTGGCGCGGCAGAGATACGCATGCAGCGCCGCGATGCACTCATCGACGATCTTTTCGTGCAGCACGTCGCGCGAGGCGATGGTGATGTCGGCCAGTTCATAGACGGGATGGCGCTCCGCGATAAGATGGCCGATGGTCGCGGCGGGATCCGCGGTCTGCAGCAGCGGCCGGTCGGCGCGGCGCTTGACGCGTTTCATGATGGTGTCGGCATCGGCCTTGAGCCACACCGAGACCGCCTTGTCGCGAATACGGCATCGGGTTTCCTCGCGCATGAAGGCGCCGCCGCCGGTTGCGAGTACGCCCGGGCCGCCCTCGAGCAATCGCGCGATCACGCGGGCCTCGCCATCGCGAAAATACGGCTCGCCATGGGCGGCGAAAATTTCCGGGATCGTCATGCCGGCATGCGCCAGCTCGATTTCGGCGTCAGCATCCTGAAACGGCAGATGCAGCCGGGCAGCGAGCCGCCGCCCGATCGTCGACTTGCCCGCACCCATCATGCCGACCAGCACGACCGAACGCCGTCCCAGTGCCGGGGCTATTTCGGCCTCCTGGGACGTGGCGGTGCCGGTATTTGAGGCGGTTTCGGACATCGATCGAACCTGTTAGCCGCCGATGCGGCCTTCCGCGTCACCTATACTACCCCCGCCGAACCCCTTGCCAGAGACTTTTGCAAGGGGGTGGCGAACATGTTGGTAGTCTTGACCGCAAATGCCGCAGTTCCAATGGTTAATACCGCCGCCTGAGGCTCGACATGCCCAGCCTGTTCCGCTTCCTGACGGTCGTCGCGGTGCTCGGCGGCATCGTCTATGGCGCGATTTTCGCACTGGCCAATTTCGTCAACCCGAAACCGCGGGAAATGACCGTCACCATCCCGGCGGACAAATTTCTCAAGAAATAGGGGTTAGGGTCAGGGCATGAGCAAAACCTCTGATGCCCGGCTGACCAACCTTTTCCTCGACATGCTCGCGGCGGAACAGGGCGCGGGCGACAACACGCTGGAGGCCTATCGCCGCGACCTCGAGGATTTTTCAAATTTCCTGACCCGCACAGGACTGGGCATTGCCGATGCGCCGACCGAGGCGTTGCGCAATTATCTCGCCGATCTCGACGCCCGCGGTTTCAAGTCGTCGAGCGTGGCGCGGCGGCTGTCGGCGATGCGGCATCTGTTCCGCTTTTTGCTGAACGAACGCATCCGCAGCGATGATCCCGCCGCGATCCTGTCCGGCCCCAAACGCGGCCGCGGTCTGCCAAAAGTGCTTTCGATTGCCGATGTGGATCGCCTGCTGACACGTGCGAAAACGCTGATCGATGCGCCGAAAAGCTCTGCATCGCGACGGCTTCGCGCGATACGGCTATATTGCCTGCTCGAAGTGCTCTATGCGACGGGCTTGCGGGTTTCCGAGCTTGTCGCATTGCCGCTGTCCGCGGCGCGGCGCGATGCGCGCATGATCGTGGTGCGCGGCAAGGGCAACAAGGAGCGGCTGGTGCCGCTCAACGAATCCTGCCAAACAGGCGATGGCCGATTACCTCGCCGCGATGGAAGCTGCGAAAATCGAAAGGGCGAAAAATGCCGCCACCTCGAAATGGCTGTTCCCGTCCTTCGGGGAGAGCGGCCACCTGACGCGACAGCATTTCGCCCGCGATTTGAAGGAGCTTGCGGCGGCAGCCGGGCTCGCGCCGCGGCTGGTCAGCCCGCACGTGCTGCGCCACGCCTTTGCGAGCCACCTGCTGCACAACGGCGCCGATCTGCGCATCGTGCAGACATTGCTAGGCCACACCGATATCTCGACCACGCAAATTTATACCCATGTGGTCGAGGAACGCTTGAAGAGCCTGGTGCGCGATCTGCACCCGCTGGCGGAAAACTGATGGCGCAATCATCACCAAACAACCCCTTGATTTGCAAGTATTATCCCGCTTCAAGCGCTTGACTTGGCGAGTCATTTGACTTGAAAAGCCGGCAAGGCCAGTTTTGCCGCCCCCATATGGTGTGAATGCCGGATCAGATGCGTAGTTACCTCGATTTTGAAAAGCCCGTCGCCGAGCTCGATGCCAAGGTCGAAGAGTTGCGCGCGCTCGCGGCCGGGGGGAGCGACATCGGCGAAGAGATTTCGAGCATCGAAGAAAAGTCGGTGCAGGCGCTGAAAGACCTCTATGCCAATCTGACGCCGTGGCAGAAAACTCTGGTGGCGCGGCATCCGCAGCGGCCGCATTTGAGCGACTTTATCGACGCGCTGATCACCGAATTCACGCCGCTGGCCGGCGACCGCAAGTTCGGCGAGGACGAGGCGCTGATGGGCGGCTTCGGCCGCTTCCGTGGCGAGAGCATTTGCGTGATCGGGCAGGAAAAGGGCGCCACAACCGAATCCCGTATCAAGCACAATTTCGGCATGGCGCGGCCGGAAGGTTATCGCAAGGCCGTGCGGCTGATGGAGATGGCCGACCGGTTCGGCATCCCGGTGCTGTCGATCGTCGATTCCGCCGGCGCCTATCCCGGCATCGGCGCCGAGGAGCGCGGACAGGCCGAGGCGATCGCACGCTCCACCGACGCGTGCCTGTCGCTCGGAGTGGCCAACGTCGCCATCATCACCGGCGAAGGGATGTCTGGCGGCGCCATCGCGATTACAACGGCCAACCGCGTGCTGATGTTCGAGCACGCCATCTACAGCGTGATCTCGCCGGAGGCTGCCTCCTCGATCCTGTGGCGCGACGGCACCAAGGCCCAGGAAGCCGCCACCAGCATGAAAATCACCGCCCAGGACATGTTGCGCTTCGGCGTCATCGACCAGATCCTGCGGGAGCCGCCCGGCGGGGCGCACCGCGATCCCGCGGCCATGATCGCCACCACCGGCGACGCCATTGCGCAATCCCTGAACGACCTGCGCAACCTCGCTCCGTGATATGATTCGCCAGGCGCGGCGGCAGAAGTTTCTGGATATCGGACGGAAACTGGGGTGAGCAGAGCCGGGATGCAGCAAAACGCAATCCGGGACGACGAGACGGGTCAAAACCGGGATTTCATCCGGCCTACGGCGCTTTTGTCTCAACTATTTCCAAAATCTGGCGTTTCGGCCCCAATTGTGCCCTGACGCCCATATTTAACCTCTGTTCACCATGGCTGTCACGGAACCCGGCTCAGGGGCGAGTTCGGCTTGCGGCACAGGGGCCTTTAAGGATAATATTTTATTCAATGGCTTGGGGCGTGGACGCGACGATTTTGGGGTTTGGGATTGCCCGTCATCCGCGGAGCTTTGCAGTGACCGGACGCGCGCAGCTTCGCGCGCTTGTCACCTCGGTTGCGCTTACAGCCGGCGTGTTGCTGGCCGGCTGCAACAGCGACGAAATCTCGCTCGCCAACAACGCCAAGGCCAATCAGCCGGTCCCGCCGAAACTCGTCGCCGACATGGTGGCGAAGGACATGGATATCAATTCGCCGATCCTGGTCCGGCTGTTCAAGACCGAAGCCGAGCTTGAGGTCTGGAAGCAGACGCGCTCGGGCCAGTTCGCGCTCCTGAAAACCTATCCGATTTGCCGTTGGTCGGGCGACCTCGGACCCAAGGTCCGCGAAGGCGACCGCCAGGCGCCGGAAGGTTTTTACGCGATCACGCCGGGCCAGATGAACCCGCAATCGGCGTATTATCTGTCCTTCAACATCGGCTACCCCAATGCCTTCGACAAGGCGCTGGGCCGCACCGGCTCGCAGCTGATGGTGCATGGCGACTGCTCGTCGCGCGGCTGTTACGCCATGACCGACGAGCAGATCGCGGAAATCTACTCGCTGGGGCGGGAATCCTTCTTCGGCGGCCAGCGCGCGTTCCAGGTGCAGGCCTATCCGTTCAAGATGACGCCCGTGAACATGGCCAAGCATCGCAACAACCCGAACATGCCGTTCTGGAAAATGATCAAGGAAGGCTACGATCATTTCGAGGTGACGAAGCAGGAGCCCAAGGTCGAGTTCTGCGAGAACAAATACGTGTTCGATCCGGCGCAGCCGCCGAACTCGTCGAAGCCGCTGACGTTCAACGCCTCCGCGAAATGTCCTGTTTATGTGATTCCCGACGAGATCGCTGACGCGGTGCGCGAGAAGCAGCAACAGGACGCCGCCGACACCGCCAAGCTCGTTTCAAAGGGAACGCCGGTGGCGCGGCTCAACACCGGCATCGACGGCGGCATGAACAAGATATTCGCCGCCAAGCTGCCCGGCGCCGAAACCGGCCTGTCGGAAGGCGGCGAAGGCCAGAGCCTGTCGTTGCTGGCACTGTCGCGCGCCCCCGGCACCATCCCGTCCCATGTCAATCCGCCGCGCAATCCGCTGCTGGCATCGCAGGAAGAGCCCGTGGTTGCGGTGACGCCCGGCGCGCCCGCGACGCGCGTGGCGTCCACCGCGCCCGACGGCAAGTCCGACAGCGGCTTCTTCCGCAACCTCGCCCGCAAGGTCGGGTTGACCGGCGCCGACACCACTGCCACCGCTGTCCCCGCCAAGCCGAAAGTCATCGAGGCGCCGCGGCCCTCGGCTTCCGTGCCCAAGACCGCCGCGCCAAAACCGGCGGACACCAGGGTCGCCGCCGCGGTGCGACCGCCGTTCAAGCCGACGGTTTCCGATCCCTCGGCCGCGCCTGCCGGGAAGGACACGCTGGTCGCCGGCGCGCAGCCGATCGTGCCGGCGAGTTCGTTCGAGAGCCGCTTCTCGGCGATGAAGTAACGCGCGAGACCGCAGGGTGGGGCAAAGGCGCTCTTGCGCCGTGCCCAGCGCAATTATTCCGAATGCGGGATTGGGTGGTGGGCACGCCACCGGATGCGTGCGCGCGGCGTCGCCTTACTACTTCGCAGGCGCCATCTTGCTGTCGGCCGGCTTGGCCGCGTCGTCCGGCTTGTCCATGCGCTCGACCTTGGCGGCCGTGCGCAGCTTGGCGACGTAATCGGCCTGCGCCTTGCGCACCACATAGGTTTCGATCTGCGGCTTGACCTGCTCGAAGTCCGGCGCCTTGCGGGTGCGCTTCTCCTCGACCTTGATGACGTGCCAGCCGAACTGCGATTTCACCGGATCGGAGATCTTGCCCGGCTCCAGTGCGAAGGCGACGGCTGAAAATTCCGGCACCATCTGGTCCTTGGTGAAGAAGCCGAGGTCGCCGCCATCGGAGGCGCCAGGGTCCTTGGATTCCTTCTTGGCCAGTTCCGCGAAATCGGCGCCCTTCTTCAGATCTTCCGCGATCTTCTTGGCCTGGTCCTCGGTTTCCACGAGGATGTGGCGGGCGTGAACTTCCTGCTCGCCAGTGATCTGCTTGGCGGCGTCCTCATAGACCTTCTTCATGTTCTCGTCGGTGGTCGCGGCCTTGCCCTCGACCGCCAGCAGATTGTCCATCAACAGCCGGTTGCGCGCGAAGGCGAGGCGGGTCTTGAAGTCGTCGCGGTCGGCGATCTTCTTGTCCTCGGCCTCCTTGGAAACGATCTTCATATCGATCAAGAACGAGAGCACGTTCTCCTTCTTGGTCGCGGGGTCCATCTGCGCCAGACTCGGTCCCAGTTCCTCTTCCGCCAGCGCCACATCGCTGGCGCGGATTTCGGCGCCGTTGACCTTGGCAAGCACCGGGTTGGCCTCCTCGGCGCGGACTGGAAGCCCGGCGAGCAGCGCAACCGCAAGACAGCCCGTCACGGCGCTGGCGGCAAGGCCGAATTTCATGCGGGACGACAACGAGGTCATGGAAAATCCTTATCTTCAAAGCCCAGATCTTCATAGGCTTGGTGTGGGCTGTTTTGGGCGGCGGGACACTCGCCCAATCATGCCGCCTTGGCAACGCGAAAAACCTGTCAAAATGATGAATTTCTCGACAGCTTCGCGCCGTTGACATCCCTCTGGCCCAGCCATATCTCTCCGCGACGGTCCCGACGGCTATCGCGTGATTTTGCCTGCGCTTTTGGCCGTTGAACCTCGAATTGCTGAACTCCCACCCATGATGCGAAAGCTCCCGGAATTGGGACCTCGTTTTGACGCGTCACGATGAGTTGATAGGCAATCGGGGCTACACTCATGGCTGAAACGCCGAACTGAAAAGACAGGAATCTGGCATGCTCGGCGCGCTCGCCCGCAAGTTTTTCGGCTCCGCCAACGACCGGCGAATCAAGGCCTATCAGCCCCGTGTCGATGCCATCAATGCGCTTGAGCCGGAAATCGCCGCCCTGTCCGACGAAGCGCTCAAAGCCCGTACCGCCGAGTTCCGCCAGCAGCTCGCGGACGGCAAGACGCTGGACGACATCCTGGTTGCCGCCTTCGCCACGGTGCGCGAGGCGGCCAAGCGCACCCTGAAGCAGCGGCATTTCGACGTGCAGCTGATCGGCGGCATGGTGCTGCATGAAGGCGATATCGCCGAGATGAAGACCGGTGAAGGCAAGACGCTGGTGGCGACGCTCGCGGTCTATCTCAACGCGCTGGCCGGCAAAGGTGTCCACGTCGTCACCGTCAACGATTATCTCGCGCGGCGCGACTCGGCCTGGATGGGTGAAATCTACAGCTTCCTCGGCTTGACCACCGGCGTGATCGTGCACGGCCTCGACGATGCGGAGCGCAAGACCGCTTACGCCTGCGACATCACCTATGGCACCAACAACGAATATGGCTTCGACTATCTGCGCGACAACATGAAGTACCGGCTGGAGGACATGGTCCAGCGCGGCCACTTCTACGCCATCGTCGACGAAGTCGACTCGATCCTGATCGACGAAGCCCGCACGCCGCTGATCATTTCCGGCCCGCTCGACGACCGCTCGGAATTCTACAACACCATCGACACGTTCTTTCCGAAGCTCGAGAAATCGGACTACGACGTCGACGAGAAGCAGCGCACGGTGACGCTGACCGAAGCCGGCATGGAAAAGATCGAAACGCTGCTGCGCGACGCCGGCCAGCTCAAGGGCGATTCGCTTTATGACGTCGAGAACGTCTCGGTCGTGCACCACATCAATCAGGCGCTGCGCGCGCATACGCTGTTCACCCGCGACAAGGATTACATCGTCAGGGATGGCGAGGTCGTCATCATCGACGAATTCACCGGTCGCATGATGCCGGGCCGGCGCTATTCGGAAGGCCTGCATCAGGCGCTGGAGGCCAAGGAGCATCAGCCGGTACAGCCGGAAAACCAGACGCTGGCCTCGATCACCTTCCAGAACTACTTCCGGATGTACGAGAAGCTGGCGGGCATGACCGGCACCGCCGCCACCGAGGCCGACGAACTGTTCGACATATACAAGCTCGAAGTCGTGGAAATCCCGACCAACGTGGCGGTGGCGCGCCTCGATGAGGACGACGAAGTCTATCGGACCCAGAACGAGAAATACGCCGCAATCCTGACCGAGGTCGAGCGCGCCAACAAGCGTCTGCAGCCGGTGCTGGTCGGCACCGCCTCGATCGAGAAGTCGGAAGTCCTCGCCGAATATCTGAAGAAGCACGGCTACAAGCAGATCGATTTCGGCAACGAGAACGCGATGGAAAAGCTGTACGCCGCAGCGCGCGCGGGCAAGCCGGCAAAGCTGTTCGCGGTGCTGAACGCGCGCTTCCATGAACAGGAAGCCTATATCGTAGCCGAGGCCGGCGTGCCCGGCGCGATCACGATCGCCACCAACATGGCCGGCCGCGGCACCGACATCAAGCTCGGCGGTTCGCTGGAGATGCGGATCCTGCACGAAACCGCCGATATTACCGATGAGTCCGAGAAGGCCGCCAAGATCGAGCGCATCACCGCCGACGTCGAGCGTTTTCGCGAGATCGTGCTTCGGGCCGAAGACGAGATCGAGATCGAGCCGGCAAAGGGCAGCAAGCCTGCGAAAACGCTGAAGCGTCCGGGCGGCCTCTACATCATCGGCTCCGAACGCCACGAATCGCGCCGCATCGACAACCAGTTGCGCGGCCGTTCCGGCCGCCAGGGCGATCCCGGCCGTTCAAAGTTCTTCCTGTCGCTGGAAGACGATCTGATGCGGATCTTCGGCTCCGACCGGCTCGACACCATGCTGACCCGGCTTGGCCTGAAAGAGGGCGAGGCGATCATCCATCCGTGGATCAACAAGGCGCTGGAGAAGGCGCAGCAGAAGGTCGAGGCGCGCAACTTCGACATCCGCAAGAACCTGCTGAAATTCGACAACGTCCAGAACGACCAGCGTAAGGTGATCTTCGACCAGCGCGTCGACCTGATGAAGGACGAAAGCGTCGCCGAGACCGTCGCCGACATGCGCCGCGCCTTTGTCGAGGATGTCGTCACCAAGCACGTGCCGGAACATGCCTATGCCGAGCAATGGCACGTCGCCGAATTGAAGGAAGAGCTCAAGCGCGTGCTCGACATCGAGCTGCCGGTCGATGAGTGGGCCAAGGAAGAGGGCATCGCCGACGAGGAATTGCTGTCGCGGATCGAACAGCGCGTCGACGAGCACATGGCGGCCAAGGTGGGGCAATGGGGCCCCGACGTGATGCGTTACGTCGAAAAGACCATCCTGCTGCAGACCCTGGACCATCTGTGGCGCGAGCATCTGGTGATGCTCGACCATCTGCGTCAGGTGATCGGCCTGCGCGGTTACGGCCAGCGCGATCCCTTGCAGGAATACAAGTCGGAAGCCTTCAGCCTGTTCGAGGCGATGATCGCCCATCTGCGCGAGGCGGTGACGGCGCAGTTGATGCGCGTCGAGATCGTGCCTCCGGAGGAGGAGCGGCCGGTGCTGCCGCAAATGGAAGCGCACAAGTTCGATCCGAACACCGGCGAGGACGCGATGGCGTTCGCCAACGTGTCGCTGGCGCCGGCGCCAAATGCCAACGCCGCCAGCCGCGATCCCAACAACCCCTCGAGCTGGGGCAAGATCGGCCGCAATGAGGATTGCCCCTGCGGCTCCGGCAAGAAATACAAGCACTGCCACGGGCGATATGCGTAAAGCTGGTTAACCGCGCCGCTGTCGTCCCCGCGAACGCGGGGACCCATAGCCGCCGATGCATCGGTTTCGCAGCTGCGGCAACCGTCCGCGTTTTACCTACTAATACGGTAGTTATGCGTCCCGTTTTCGCGGGGACGACACTGAGTGTGTTTGCGCGACACGCCCTCCCCACCCGCGTGAAGAGGTGATACAGAGCGCTTCATCTTTTTCCGAAAGTTGAAGCGCCGATGTCAACCGCAGTCTCCCCCCTCGCCCCCACCAGCGTTCCTGAAATGCCCGCCATCGCCGGCGTCCGCCTTGCGACCGCCGCGGCCGGCATCCGCTACAAGGGGCGCACCGACGTGCTGCTGGCGGTGCTGGACAAGGGCACCGCGGTGGCCGGCGTTTTCACCCAATCAAAATGCCCCTCCGCGCCGGTGGAATGGTGCCGTGCCAAGCTGAAACGCGGTCAAGCGCGCGCGCTGGTGGTGAATTCCGGCAACGCCAATGCCTTCACGGGCAAGACTGGCAAGCAGGCCACCACGCTGACGGCGTCGATTGCCGCCAAGGCCGTCGGCTGCAAACCGGATGACATCTTTCTCGCCTCCACCGGCGTGATCGGCGAGCCGCTCGATGCCAGCAAATTCGACGGCGTGCTCGGCACGCTGGCGCAGAGCGCAACACCCGATGGCTGGATGGATGCGGCAAAAGCGATCATGACCACCGACACCTTCCCGAAGGTCGCGACCGCGACAGTGAAGCTCGGCAAGGCTCGCGTCGCCATCAACGGCATCGCCAAGGGCGCCGGCATGATCGCGCCGGACATGGCGACCATGCTGGCGTTCGTGTTCACCGACGCGCCGATTACGGCCGGCCCATTGCAGTCGCTGCTGAAGGCCGGCGTCGAAGACACTTTCAATGCCGTGACCATCGACGGCGATACCTCGACCTCGGACACGCTGCTGGCGTTCGCGACCGGCGCCGCGAAAGATGCGCCGAACATAACGCGCGCGAGCGATCCGCGCCTAAAGGCCTTCACCAGGGCCTTCAACGCCGTGCTGGCCGATCTCGCCGAGCAGGTGGCGCGCGATGGCGAAGGCGCGCGCAAGCTGGTGGAGATCATCGTCGAAGGCGCGGCGTCGAAAAAGTCCGCCCGAAAAATTGCGATGTCGGTGGCGAATTCACCGCTGGTGAAAACCGCGATCGCCGGCGAGGACGCCAATTGGGGCCGCGTGGTGATGGCGGTCGGCAAGGCCGGCGAGCCCGCCAATCGCGACAAGCTGTCGATCTCGTTCAACGGCATCCGCGTCGCCTGGCGCGGAGCGCGCGACCCGGCTTATGACGAAGCTGAAGTCTCGGCCGCGATGAAGAATCCGGAGATTCAGATCAGGATCGGGCTTGGCCTCGGTAAAGGCCGCGACCGTGTGCTGACATGCGATCTCACCAAGGAATACGTCGCCATCAATGGCGATTACAGGTCGTGACGGTTGCTAAGCCAATAAGTCCGTCATGGCCGGGCTTGTCCCGGCCATCCACGTGTTGCTTGCCACAACGAAGAAAGACGTGGATGCCCGGGACAAGCCCGGGCATGACGGCACCCAGCCGCTCCGCGGTTGACCCTCCCTTGCGGGAGAGCGTGAAGTGAAACTCACCCTCGTCGTCGCCTGCGCGCTGGTCGATGCCGACAAGCGCGTGCTGATCGCGCAGCGGCCGCAAGGCAAGACGCTGGCGGGCCTGTGGGAATTTCCCGGCGGCAAGATCGAGCATGGCGAGCGGCCGGAGCAGACGCTGATCCGCGAATTGCATGAGGAAATCGGCATCACGGTGAAGGAAGACTGCCTCGCACCGCTGACCTTCGCCAGCCACGCCTACGATGATTTTCATCTCTTGATGCCGCTCTACATCTGCCGGCGCTGGGACGGCGACGTCGTTGCGCGCGAGGGCCAGAACCTCAAATGGGTCCGCGCCAACAAATTGCGCGACTACCCGATGCCGCCGGCGGATATTCCGCTGCTCTCGCATTTGATGGATTTGCTGATGTGAGCCAAATACACCGCCGTGATCCCTTCGAGACGCGCGCAAGAGCGCGCTTCTCAGGAGGATGGCGGTATGCGCCCCTTCACCGCCTCAGCCAGACTCGCCTTCGCCGAGCCCGGCTGCAACGGCTGCTGCTGGCTCGCATGCGGAGCCCAGCCCGACAGCCAGATCACGTCGAAGGTGGCGCGGATGCGGCCGTCGGGATCGGAGAAGCGCTCGCTGTAGATTTCAGCCATTCGCAGCATCGTGGCGCGGCGCGCCGGTATGCGGCGGCGCTCCATCAGCACATTGGTGGCGCCCATCCTTCTCAAATCAAGCATCAGCGCGAATGCGCTGTCGTAGCGCACCACGATACGGTCGACATCGGTGACCGGCAGTGCAAATCCGGCGCGCTGCAGCAGCGCGCCGACATCGCGCAGATCGGCGAATGGCGCCACCCGCGGCGACACCCCGCCTTCGCATTCGGCCTCCGCCGCCGCAAACGCCTGCCGCAACTCGGTCAGCGTATCGCCGCCGATCATCGCCGCCAGTAGCAACCCGTCGGGTTTCAGCGCGCGGCGGATCTGCGCCAGCACGCCGGGCAGATCGTTGACGAACTGCAGGGCGAGCGCCGATACCGCGAGGTCGATGGACTCCGGCGCGAGCGGCAGCGGCTCGGATTCGCTATCCGGCAGGTCGATGTGCGCGAGTTCGCCGACGCGCTTGGTCAAGGCGTTTCGTACCTGATCGCCTGTCGTGCCGATGTCGGCGGCGTTTTCGAATTCCCGCAGCACCGCATGCAGCCGCTCCGCCATGTCCTCCGCCGCGCGGTCGAGCAGGAACGTTGCAGCCTCCTGCTGCGCGGCACGTTTCCACCGCGCACGCAGCAGCGCCCGGTCGAACAGGATGGGTGTGGCGGTCGGTTTCGCAGTCATGCCGGTTTGGTACGCCGTTACAACCGGCTCTGGCAATCCGGCGCTTGAGCAACAAGCGGCCGGACTGCTAGCCTTGGCTCATGGAAGCTGAGGTCCCATCGTCACGTTGGTTCGGCCAAACTTTGCGCAGCGCCTGGGCGCATGCCGCGCGGCTGGCGCTCGACATTGCGCTGCCGACGCTGTGCGTGGCCTGCCGCGAACCGGTTGCGGGCGTCGGCGTTTGCGCCGGATGCTGGGCGAAACTGTCATTCATTGCGCCGCCGTTCTGCCCGCGGCTCGGCATTCCCTTTGTCTACGATCCCGGCCCCGGGCTGCTGTCGATGGAAGCCATCGCCGATCCGCCGGCTTATCAACGCGCCCGCGCCGCGGTGCGCTATGACGACGTGGCACGCACGCTGGTGCATGCGTTGAAATACCAGGACCGCACCGATCTGGCCCCCGCGATGGGCCGTTGGATGGCGCGGGCCGGGGTGGAACTGCTCGGCGAGGCGGACATGCTGGTTCCGGTGCCGCTGCACTGGCGGCGCGGCTGGACCCGCCGCTACAATCAGTCCGGCGCGCTCGCCCGCAGCATCGAAAGGCAAAGCGGCGTCCCGGTAGTATCGGACGCGCTGCGGCGAATCCGGCCGACCCAGCAGCAGATCGGGCTGTCCCGGTCCCAACGCGCAACCAATGTGCAGGGGGCATTCAAGGTTTCGCGGGATATGACCCATACGGTGCAGGGCCGCCGCGTGGTGCTGATCGACGACGTCCTGACTTCCGGCGCCACGACCGACGCCTGTGCGCGGGCGCTGCTGCGCGCCAAGGCCGCGCAGGTCGATGTGCTGGTATTCGCCCGGGTTGTGGACACCCCCAAAGCTCCCATATAATCGCAAGTGTTCGCAAAACAGGGCCCACATGATCGCGATTCATATCTACACCCGCCCGGGCTGCGGCTATTGCAGCGCCGCCAAGTCGCTGCTGACGCGCAAGAATGCCGCGTATACCGAGTTCGATGTCGCGAAGGATCCGACGCTGCGCCAGCAGATGTGGGACCGCGCCGGCGTCGGCTCGACCTTCCCGCAGATTTTCATCGGCGACACCCATGTCGGCGGCTGCGACGAACTCTATGCGCTGGACCGCGCGGGCAAGCTCGACTCGCTGCTGGCGGGTGAAAAGGCCTCGACATGAGCGCTGATCACACGTTCACCGCGGCCATGGTGCAAATGCGCACCTCGCTGTCGCCCGACGCAAGTTTCAAGCAGGCCGAGAGCCTTATTCGCGAGGCAGCCTCCCAGGGCGCCGACTACGTGCAGACCCCCGAGGTCAGCAACCTCATCCAAAAAAACCGCAAGGCGCTGTTCGAATTGTTGGCGCCGGAAGACGAAGACCTGTCGCTGAAGGCCTACCGAGAGTTGGCGCGTGAATTGAAAATCCATGTCCACATCGGATCGCTCGCGCTCAGGGCGACGCCGGAACGCGCGGTCAACCGTTCGTTCCTGATCGCGCCGGATGGCAGTATTCTCGCGAGCTACGACAAGATCCACATGTTCGACATCGAACTGGACGGCGGCGAGAGCTATCGCGAATCGGCGAACTACCAGCCCGGCGAGACCGCCGTCATTTCCGATTTGCCGTGGGGACGCATCGGCCTGACCATTTGCTACGACGTGCGTTTTCCAGCGCTGTACCGCGCGCTTGCCGAAAGCGGCGCGGCGTTCATCACGGTGCCTTCCGCCTTCACCGTGCGGACCGGCGAAGCGCATTGGCACACGCTGCTGCGCGCTCGCGCCGTCGAGAACGGCTGCTTCGTGTTCGCTGCGGCGCAGGCCGGAAAGCATGAGAGCGGACGCGAGACCTACGGCCACTCGCTGATCGTCGATCCGTGGGGCGTCGTGCTCGCCGAAGGCGGCGTCGAGCCCGGAATCGTCATGGCGAAAATCGATCCCGCCAAGGTCGAGAGCGCCCGCAAATCGATCCCGTCATTGCAGCACGGCCGCCGCTTCAGCCTCGCCGATCCCAAAGCGAGCCCGGAGCATCTGCACCTGCTGCGGGGCTCGGCATGATACGGTACAAATTGCGCTGCGATCGCGGCCACGCATTCGAGAGCTGGTTTCAAAGCTCCAGCGCCTACGAGTCCCAGGAAAAACGCAACCTGGTGAGTTGTCCCGCCTGCGGCTCGGCCAAGGTCGAGCGGGCCATCATGGCCCCGCAGATCGTCAACAAGAAGATCAGGGACAGCGCGGCCGCGTCGCCCGCCGCGTCCACCGAAGTCACAGCGCCGACGTCGACGCCATTGATAATGGCGCAGGAGCGTGAGCTGCGCGTCAAGCTCAAGGAACTGCGCGATCATATCGTCAAGAACGCCGACAATGTCGGCGAGCGCTTCCCCAACGAAGCCCGCAAGATGCATTACGGCGACATCGAGCATCGCCCGATTTACGGCGAGGCCTCGCCGGAAGAAGCGCGCTCGCTGATCGACGAAGGCGTCGAAGTGTCGCCGCTGCCGGTGCTGCCGGACGACAGGAATTAGCTACCGTCCTCACGGTGAGGAGGCGCTCTTGCGCCGTCTCGAACCATGAGAAGCGCGCGCGGCCATCCTTCGAGACGCGGCCCAGTGGGCCGCTCCTCAGGATGAGGACATCACACCGCCACCAATAGCGCGACGCCGACCACGATCAGCGCGATGCCGGAAAGTTCGCGCGCCGACAGCGGCTGCTTGAACGAATAATATGCCACGGCTTGCGCGAACAGCACCTCGACCAGCGCCAGCGTGCGCACATTGGCGGCGGCGGTGAGCGCGAAGGCGAGAAACCAGAATTGCGACGCGAACGCGCCCATGAAGCCCGCGAACATCGACGGCTTCCATAGCCGCAGAATTTTTGTGAGCACGTCGGGCGCGCGCGCCAGCAGATAGATCGTCAGCACCAGGGTCTGCACGAACAGCCCGAACACCAGGGTGTAGGACGCCGCCGTCACGAACGATACACCGGGCACCGTGATGATCGCGCCGCGAAAGCCGATCGCAGACAGCGCGAATGCCGCAGCGGCGACCAGGCCGATGATGGTCGGCTTCAATTCGGCAAAGCCTTTTTCACCCCCGGGCCGAAGGGCCGTGATGACCACGCCGATAGTCGCGATCAGGATCGCGACCACCTTCAGCACCGTCAAATGGTCGCCGAGAAACACGAAGCCGAAGATCGCGGTCTGGATCGCCTCGGTCTTCAGATAAGCCGTCGTCACCACGAAGGAGCGGTCGTTCATGGCGAGCAGCATCAGGCCCGTGGCGACGATCTGGCTGAGCGCGCCAAGCAGCAGCCACGGCCAGAACGCCGCGGGCGGCCACGGCACATGATCTCCGGTCGCGGCGATCACGACGGCGAAGAAGATCAGCGAGAACGGAAAGCCGAACAAAAAGCGGATATTGGTGGCGCCCCAAGTCCCAAGCGGACCGGTCAATTGCCGCTGCATCGCATTGCGCGCGACCTGCCCCAGGGCGGCGGTGATTGTGAAGGGAATCCAGAGCGCTGCGATGGTGAACATGGGGAAGGTTTAAACTCGGTGTCGCGAGAGGCGTGCCGTCATCCTGAGGTGCAAGCGAAGCGAGCCTCAGGATGACGATTTGCACATAACTAACCGACCCCCTCCGCCACGACCATGTAGTTCACGTCCATGTCGGAGGAGAGGCTCCAGCGGTCGGCGAACGGGCTGTAGACCACGCCGGCCTGTTCGGTGATGGAAAGCTTGTTGTTCCGCAGATGATGCGCGAGTTCGTCGGGGGTGACGAACTTGTTCCATTGATGGGTACCGCGCGGCAGCCAGCGCAGGATGTACTCCGCGCCGACGATGGCGAGCGCAAAGCTTTTCCAGTTGCGGTTCAGGGTCGAGATCACCATCAGCCCGCCCGGCTTCAGCATCGCGGCGCAGCGGCCCAGAAACACGCCGACATCCGTGACATGCTCGACCACTTCCATCGCCAGCACGATGTCGAAGCGCTCGCGCACGTCCATCTGCTCTACCGTGGTGCAGCGGTAATCGATCGACAGATGCGATTTGTCGGCGTGCAGTCTTGCCGCGGCGATGTTGGTCGCGGACGGATCGACGCCGATCACCTGCGCGCCGAGCCGCGTGAACGGCTCGCACAGCAGCCCGGCGCCGCAGCCGATATCGAGGATGCGCAGGCCGCCGAGGCAATTCAGGCTTTTGACGTTGCGCTCGAACTTGCGGCAGGCGGCGTCGCGAATGTAGGTCAGCCGCAGCGGGTTGATCTTGTGCAGCGGCGCCATCTTGCCGCCGGGATCCCACCACTCGTCGGACAGTTTTGAAAACTTCGCGATCTCGGCGGGATCGACCGTTGATGCCGGCTCGCTGCGCACGTTGGACTGAATGACCATGTTTGCGCGCCGCTCCTATCGCGCCGTGATGTGGTTGCGGAAGTCGAGCGGCGAAGCGATGGTCTTGATCTTCTCCTGCCCTTCGCCGACGCCTCGGACGGTTACATCACCGTAATTCAAGATGCGACCAAGGATGCTTTGATTGACGTCGACGCTTTCCACCTTGTCGAGGCTCATCTCGAAGGTGCGGCGCTTGATGAAGCCGGTCTTGTGTACCACCCGCAGGTTGGTGACGTCGGTCTCGGTGGTCCAGACATGGAACCAGCCCTTCGCCGTCGCAAGCACCGCGACCAACGCCGCAGCCGCCGCCAGAACCAGCCACATCGTCTCCAGGCCCGGACTGACGGTGTTGCGCGCGATAATATAGAGCGCCAGCGCCACGATCCACGCCGCGATCGCCGGCAGATAGAATATCCAGTGCGCATTGGTCGAATACAGCACCTTCTCGCCGGGCTGCAGGATATCGTCGATATAACGGCCCATTTCTTCGCCTCAAATGCCCTGGGGCCGCACCATTCCCCCGCCTTTGCGGAATGGCGGAACCCGGTTGCTTGCCCCCAACCGCGCCGTTATGTATACGCGCCTTTTCGCCCGCGCGTCCCCACCTTTTGCGCGGATACAACACCGTCCTCGTCAGGGAATGTACCACGCGTCATGGGCCGCCTTGTTATGAAATTCGGCGGCACCTCCGTCGCCACTATCGACCGCATCCGCAACGTCGCGCGCCACGTCAAGCGCGAGGTCGATGCCGGCCATGAGGTGGCCGTGGTGGTCTCCGCCATGGCCGGCAAGACCAATGAGCTCGTGGAGTGGTGCGGCGAGGCCTCGCCGATGCACGACGCGCGCGAATACGACGCCGTGGTGGCGTCCGGGGAGCAAGTCACCGCGGGGCTGCTGGCGATCGTGCTGCAGGGGCTCGGCATCCAGGCGCGCTCCTGGCTGGGCTGGCAGATACCGATTCTGACCAGCGACGCCCACGCCTCGGCGCGGATTCTGGACATCGACGGCGCCGAGCTGATCCGCCGCTTCAAGGACCGCAACGAAGTGGCGGTGATCGCCGGCTTCCAGGGTATCAACCCGCAGAGCAGCCGTATCACCACGCTGGGGCGCGGCGGCTCCGACACCTCCGCAGTGGCCATTGCCGCCGCTATTCAGGCCGACCGCTGCGATATCTACACCGACGTTGATGGCGTCTACACCACCGATCCGCGCGTGGTGCCCAAGGCGCGCCGGCTCGACAAGATCGCCTTCGAGGACATGCTGGAGCTGGCCTCGCAGGGCGCCAAGGTGCTGCAGGTCCGCTCGGTGGAACTCGGCATGGTGAAGAACATGCCGGTGTTCGTCCGTTCAAGCTTCGACAAACCGCAAGAGGTCGATCCGTTCGGCACCCCGCCGGGCACGCTGATCTGCAGCGAGGAGGAAATCATGGAAAGCCACGTCGTCACCGGAATCGCCTTTTCGAAGGACGAAGCCCAGATTTCCGTCCGCCAGATCCAGGACAAGCCCGGCGTCGCCGCGGCGATCTTCGGGCCGCTGGCGCAGGCCAACATCAATGTCGACATGATCGTGCAGAACGTTTCGGAAGACGGCGCCACCACCGACCTCACCTTTACGGTGCCCGCTTCGGATTACGTTCGCGCGCGCGACACCATCACCGACGCCAAGGACAGAATTGGCTATGCCCGGCTCGACAGCGCTACCGACGTCGCCAAGGTTTCGGTGATCGGCAGCGGCATGCGCAGCCACGCCGGCGTCGCCGCAAGGGCGTTCGCAGCACTCGCCGCGCGCAACATCAACATCCGCGCCATCACCACCTCCGAGATCAAGTTCTCGGTGCTGATCGACGCCGCCTACACCGAACTCGCGGTGCGCACGCTGCATACGCTGTACGGGCTGGATCAGGTTTGAGAATTCGTGTCCCGGACGCGGTGCAGCGTCTCTTGACGGTGCAGCGCAGGGCGGGACCATACCAAGCACCGGCGTGCGTAACGGTCCCGGCTCTGCAGCCCACCGCTTCGCGAAGTGCTACGCGCTACGCAGCGTTCGGGGCACATAGCGGTGATCACGCCCTGCCGGCAGGCGTTTTGCTTGGCAAAACAAGCCTTGATTGGCTATACGGCCTGATGAACCGGCCGCCGCAAACTGTGCCACAGTTTTGCACGGGCTGATTCGGCCGATGGCCGCGCCGGCGACGCCGCGGAAGTAATAAAATCGTGGTTTTTCTGAAGGTTAGCACTGGCACCGTCCGGGTAATGGACGCGCCGTTCGGTCAGGGGAGGATGTCGGCACATGCGGAGCGCGTCGGGAGGCCCCCGCGTCTTGTTGAGACGGCTCCGCGAAGTCATGGCGGAGCAGGTCAGCGCTCAGGAACGCCTCGACAAGATCGTGGTGCTGATCGCCGCCAACATGGTGGCGGAGGTGTGCTCGACCTATGTGCTGCGCGTCGATAACACGCTGGAACTCTACGCCACCGAAGGCCTCAACCGCGACGCAGTCCACCAGACCGTGCTGAGCGCGCATGAAGGCCTGGTCGGCCTGGTCTCGAGCGAGGCGACGCCGCTCAATCTCAACGACGCGCAGAGCCATCCGGCATTCTCGTTCCGTCCCGAGACCGGCGAAGAAATCTATCATTCCTTCCTCGGCGTTCCCATCCTGCGCGCCGGCAATACGCTCGGCGTGCTGGTGGTGCAGAACCGCGCCAAGCGCACTTACGTGGAGGAAGAGGTCGAGGCGCTGCAGACCACCGCCATGGTGCTGGCCGAGATGATCGCCTCCGGCGAATTGTCGGCGCTGGCAAAGCCCGGCGCCGAACCGGCCGCGCGGCACTCGGTGCACAAGACCGGCGCGATCCTGTCCGACGGCATCGCGCTCGGCCATGTCGTGCTGCACGAGCCGCGCGTCGTCATCACCAACTACATCGCCGAAGACCTGCCGAAGGAAATCAAGCGGCTGGATACGGCGCTGGCGAAACTGCGCGCCGACCTCGACCGCATGCTGGAGCGCGGCGACGTCGCCGAAGGCGGCGAGCATCGCGACGTGCTGGAAGCCTACCGGATGTTCGCCAACGACCATGGCTGGTCGCATCGCCTGCACGAGGCCGTCGCCACCGGCCTCACCGCCGAGGCCGCGGTCGAGCGCGTGCAGTCCGACACCCGCGCGCGCATGCTGCGCTCGACCGATCCTTATTTGCGCGACCGGCTGCACGATCTCGAGGATCTCGGTCATCGACTGATGCGGCAACTGGTCGGCCAGGATCATGCGCCGTCGCGCGAACAGCTGCCCGACAACGCCATCCTGATCGCGCGCGCGATGGGCCCGGCGGCGCTGCTCGATTACGACAGGAAAAGGCTGCGCGGGCTGGTGCTGGAGGAAGGCACCGCCAATTCCCACGTCTCGATAGTGGCGCGGGCGCTGGGCATTCCCGCGGTCGGCGAAATTCCGAACGCGCCTGGAATTGCCGACCCCGGCGACGCCATCATCGTCGACGGCACCTCGGGCTCGATCTACATCCGCCCGTCGGCGGAGATCGAATCGGCCTATGCCGAGCGGGTGCGGTTTCGCGCCCGGCGCCAGGCGCAATATTCGGCGCTGCGCGACAAGCCCTGCGTCACCAAGGACGGCCAGCCCGTCGAGCTGATGATCAACGCCGGACTGATCATCGACCTGCCGCATATCGACGACACCGGCAGCGCAGGCATCGGCCTGTTCCGCACCGAACTGCAGTTCATGGTGGGCACCAGCCTGCCGCGATCGACCGATCAGCTGCAGCTGTACCGCGCGGTGCTCGACGCCGCCGGCCCAAAGCCCGTGACCTTCCGCACCCTCGACATCGGCGGCGACAAGGCGCTGCCCTATATGGAGACCGTCACGGAAGAAAATCCGGCGCTGGGCTGGCGTGCGATCCGGCTCGGCCTCGACCGTCCGGGCCTGCTGCGCGGCCAGATACGCGCACTGCTGCGCGCCGGCGGCGGACGCGCCTTGCGCATCATGTTTCCGATGATTTCGGAGGTCGCCGAATTCGATGCCGCCAAGGCGATCATCGAGCGCGAGCTGACTTATCTGCGTCAGCACGGCCATGCGCTGCCGGAGCGCATCGACGTCGGCACCATGGTCGAGGTTCCGGCGTTGCTTTATCAGCTCGACGAGTTGCTGAAGAAGGTCGATTTCGTGTCGGTAGGATCCAACGATCTGTTCCAGTTCCTGTTCGCAGTCGACCGCGGCAACGTAAAGGTTTCCGAACGCTTCGACACCATGTCGGCGCCGATCCTGCGGGCGTTGCGCCAGATCGTGCAAAAAGCGGACGCCGCCAAAAAATCCGCCTCGCTGTGCGGCGAGATGGCGTCGCAGCCGATGGGTGCGCTGGCGCTGATTGCGCTCGGCTACCGCTCGCTGTCGTTGTCGGCCACCGCCCACGGGCCGGTCAAGGCCATGATCCTCGACCTCGACGCCAGGAAAGCCGCTTCCGTCATGGCGCCGCTGCTCGACGCGCCGTCCGGCAGCGTCTCGATCCGCGAGAAGCTGAAGGAATTTGCCGAGACTGAGGGACTTTCGCTGTAGCGACGCCCTGTTCGCACAACATTCCTTCGCATTCCCGCAAATTGAGACGATCCCATGCTGCCTGAAGCCAAACTCGATATTCTGCTGGCGCACCACGCCTCCCTCGAAGCCCAGTTGCTGGGGCAGGTGAATGCCGAGAACTATGTGCGGATGACCCGCGAACTCGCGGAGCTCAATCCGCTGATCGACGCGGTGAAGGCGTATCGCGCCGCCAACGCCGAGATCGCCGGCATCGATTCCATGATCGCCGATCCCTCCACGGATGCCGACATGCGCGGTATGGCGGAAGCCGAGCGCGCGACACTTGAGGCGCGCAGCGTTGAGCTGGCGCAGCAAATCCGCGTTGCGCTGCTGCCCAAGGACGCCATGGACGAGCGCAATGTCGTGCTGGAAATCCGCGCCGGCACCGGCGGCGACGAGGCCTCATTGTTCGCCGGAGATCTGTTCCGGATGTATGATCGCTTCGCCGGCTTGCAGGGCTGGAAGGTCGAGGTGATCTCCGCCAGCGAAGGCACCATGGGCGGCTTCAAGGAAATCATCGCCGAGGTGAAGGGCCGCGGCGCCTTCGCCAAGCTGAAATTCGAGTCCGGCGTGCATCGGGTGCAGCGGGTACCCGACACCGAAACCCAGGGCCGCATTCATACCTCGGCTGCGACCGTGGCTGTTTTGCCCGAAGTCGAGGAGGTCGACGTCGAGATCAAGAGTGACGATCTTCGGATCGAGACCATGCGCGCAGGCGGCGCCGGCGGACAGCACGTCAACAAGACCGAGTCGGCGATCCGCATCACCCATATTCCGACCGGCATCGCCGTCATGATGCAGGACAGCCGCTCGCAGCATAAAAACCGCGCCTCGGCGATGAACATCCTGCGCTCGCGGCTCTACGATGCCGAACGCCAGCGCATCGATTCCGCGCGTTCCGCCGATCGCCGCGAAAAGGTCGGCTCCGGGGACCGCTCCGAGCGCATCCGCACCTATAATTTTCCCCAAGGAAGGGTCACCGATCACCGCATCAACCTGACGCTCTACAAACTGCCGCAGGTGATCGCGGGCGAAGCTTTGGGCGAGCTGATCGACGCGCTCACCACCGAGCATCAGGCGGCGCAGCTCGCCGCGCAAGGTGCCGCGGCGTGAGCGCCGGCGATGCCTTCGCCCGACAAACCATCGAGACCGCGCGCCGCGCGCTGGCGGCGCAGTTCAAACGCGCCAGCGTCGATTCAGCCGATCTTGACGCGCGGATTCTGGTTGGCTCCGTGCTCGGCCTTGACCTTACCGGCTTGATCGCCGCAGCCGCGCGAATCCTCACCGAGGATGAGGCGGAGCGCCTCGAAGACTGTGCGCGGCGACGCATCGCGGGGGCGCCTGTGGCGCGGATTCTAGGCCTCAAGGAATTCTGGGGCTTGCCGCTGCGGCTCTCGCCGGCGACCCTGGTACCGCGGCCCGACACCGAAACCGTGGTCGAGGCGGCGCTGGAAATTTTGCGAGCCGCATCCAGCTGCGATTGCCCGCTTCGCATCGCCGATCTCGGCACCGGTTCCGGCGCGATCTTGCTGGCGCTGTCGTCGGAATTGCCGAACGGATTCGGTGTCGGCACCGACATCAGCCTGGCGGCGCTGCAGACCGCCCGCGACAATGCCCGGCAATTGGGATTTGCGGCGCGCACGGCATTCGTAGCCTGCGACTATGCGGCGGCGCTGTCCGGACCATTCGACCTGATCGTATCGAATCCGCCCTACATTCGCTCCGCCGATATCGCCTCGCTCGGCATCGAAGTCCGCGATCACGACCCACATCATGCGCTGGATGGCGGCGCCGACGGCCTTGATGCCTACCGGCTGATCGCCCCCGAAGCGGCGCGGCTGCTGGCGCCGGGCGGCACCCTGGTCGTGGAGGTCGGGCACGGCCAAAGCGGCGATGTCCGGGAATTGATGACGGCGGCAGGGTTTGCGCCCGCCGGGCCATCGAAAGCCGACTCTGGCGGGCATCCGCCGGGCGGTTGCGGGCCGTCTTCTGCCCCGATAAAGTCCCATTGGAACGCAAAAACCTCTTGGAATATTCCCCCGGAGCGACTACCTTCCGCTCCATAACGTCGGTCCAGGGTTGCTGGCCCCGTACATGCTACGGGTGGATGCCAGAGTTCTCTTAAAATGAGAGAGCCCGCCCCGAGTGAAAGGTTCCAAAAGGCAGGTCCTATTGAGCGCGATGGCTGAGAGAGCTGCGCTGCTCGTGACCGCAAAGCGAACGAAAGCCTGATATTGCGCTTGAAGACTCACGCAAAAAAACCTGGGCTTGTGTTGGCAGGCTGATGATTCGGTCCGGCTGGCGAACTGCCGGCAGTTGGGGAACGCGTCTTTGTTGAACGCGACATACGGCAAAATTCGATGCTGACTTGAACTGCGCGGCGATCCGGTGCGCGTCACGCGCGCCGCCTCTGATGACTGTGACAACGGCAAACATTCTCAAGGCTGATAACTTCAAGGCTGGTAACAAAGGCAAGACATGAGAAACGGTCAGAACAACAACAAGCGGATGCGTAACCGGAATAATAACAACAACAGCAACAATAATAATAATAACCGGCGCGGCCAGAACCCGATGACCCGGGTTTTCGAATCCAACGGCCCCGATATCAAGATTCGCGGCACCGCCTCGCATGTCGCCGAAAAATACGTGCAGCTGGCGCGCGACGCCCGCAGCTCCGGCGACCCGGTGGCGGCGGAGAATTACTACCAGCATGCCGAGCACTATTTCCGCCTGATCGCGGCGGCGCAGGAGCAGTTTCGCCAGAACCAGCCGCAGCCGCGCACCGAAAACGAGATGGCGCCGGAGGACGGCGACGACGAGACCGAGAGTTTTTCGAATTTCGGCCAGGAGCCCGGGTTCGTTCCGGCGCAGCCGCAACCGTTCGTGCCGCGCGACAACCAGCGTGACCATCAGCGCGAGGGCCAACCCTACCAGCCCCGCGAGCAGCAGCATCAATCCCGCGAATACAACCATAATCGCGACCATCGGCCGCCGCCGCAGTATCAGCCGCAGCCCCAGCCGCAGCCTGTCCCGATTGCGGACAGCGGCAGCGTCGATCGGTTGCCGTCCTTCATCACCGGACCGCAGCCGCAGGTCAATGGCGGCTTCGAGCCCAACGGCCATCCGGGTGGCGAGCGCTTCCAGCCGCGCCGCCGCCGCCGCCCGCACGGCCCGCGCCCCGAGGGCATGGCCGCACCGGCAACGCCGGGCGACGATTTCAATCCGGGGAATGAGTAGGCGGTTTATCGTCGTGCGCGGGCTTGACCCGCCGGCGGAGCCGAAGCTCCTTCGGCGCGGCGAAGGCCCGCGCATCCATCATTTTTGAGAAAGATGGATTGCCGGATCAAGTCCGGCAATGACGGATTGAGGCATCGCATCCCTTTGCAATGAAGACGGCACCAGCACCGGCTCCAGCGCCGGGATAAGCCGCGTCCGTTCGCGGTGCGCCGGGATGGCGCGATAGACCTGCTTGGTGGCCTCCACGATATGCACGCCCGCGAACGGCAGCGACAGCGCGGCGCCGACGCGCTCCCACGCCATCGCCGAGCGCAGGAACCAGCCGCCTCCGACCGGCGGCACGAACAGCGCCTCGCCCCACGCCGTCGGCGTGAACCAGGTCTGCCGCAGCAATTGCGTGATCTGCGAGCGCGAATAGGGCCGGCCGTGGCCGAACGGCGTGTTGTCGGTGCGGGTCCACACCCCGCGCCGGTTGGGAATGATCGCCATCACGCGCCCGGATGGCGCCAGCACACGCCACACCTCGCGCAGTAGTCCTTCGGGATCGTCGGACATTTCCAGCGCGTGCACCAGCAGGATGCGGTCCACCGAGGCGTCCGGCAGCGGCAGCGAAAACTCATCGACCAGCGTCGCCAGCGTCGGGCGCGCGGTAGGCCATTTCAGCACGCCCTGCGCCGCCGGCATGAACGCGATGCAGCGTTCGCAATCCTCGCGGAACAGGCCGAGATAGGGGGTCGGATAGCCGATCCCCAGCACCCTTTGGCCCTGCGCGTTCGGCCAGCAGGCGTGGATGCCGCGATTGATCAGCCGCCGCGCCACGATGCCGAGCCGCCGCGAATAGAAATCCCTGAGATCGATCACGTCGATGGTCATGGGTGCATTTCTAACACGCCAGCGGGCTGCCAGCAGTCCCGATTATCGCATTGCCGATTGAACGTTAACGCCATATGTCATGCCGTGGCCTTGCGGCCCGTTTGGGATTACGGAGACACCATGGCTGCTGAAATCCGCCTGTTCCCCTGCCTCACCGACAATTTCGGCTATCTGATCCACGACCCCGCGACCAAGGCGACGGCCTCGATCGACGCGCCGGAGGCGGCGCCGATCATCAGGGCGCTGGAGCGCGAGGGATGGACGCTGACGGACATTCTGGTCACCCATCATCACGGCGATCATGTCGGCGGCATCGGTGAGCTGAAGCAAAAATATGATTGCCGCGTGGCGGCGCCGCACGACAACACCGCGAAAATTCCGCTGGTCGATGTGCGGGTCAAGCAGGGCGACATCGTCAAGGTCGGCACGCTGCTGGCGCGGGTGCTGGAAACGCCGGGCCACACCCTCGACCACATCAGTTATGTTTTCGACGACGACAAGGCGCTGTTCGCCGCCGACACGCTGTTCTCGATCGGCTGCGGGCGGGTGTTCGAGGGCACCTATCCGATGATGTGGGACTCGCTGCTCAAGCTGCGCGCCTTGCCGGACGACTTCAGGCTCTATTGCGGCCACGAATATACCGCGGCTAACGTCAAATTTGCGCTGACCGTCGAGCCGGACAATGCCGCGCTGAAAGCGCGGGCCGCGGAAGTGACGCAGCTGCGCGCCGCGGGCAAGCCGACGATTCCCACGCTGCTCGGCGACGAGAAGAAAGCCAACGTGTTCCTGCGCGCGGATGAGCCTTCGGTCGCGGCCAGCGTGCATCTGAAGGGCGCGAGCGCGGCGGAAGTGTTCGGCGAATTGCGCGAACGCAAAAACAAATCCTGATGGATCAGGCGCCGGCCGCCGCCGAGATCCGAATCGGTTCGGTAATATCTGCCTTTAATGAATGGTGGGCACGGCGCAAGAGCGCCTTTGCCCACCCTACGAAGCCGCGCTGTTTCGTCTCCCGATCATATCTTTCGCCGCGATCAGACCGCCACCGGCGATCAGCACGGCGGCGATGGCGATCGCTGCGCTCGGCCTTGCATAGCCAGCCATGATCAGAAATGCAGTGGAGAGCAGCGGCGTCGCGTAGGACGCCGCACCGAGCACGCGGATATCGCCACGCTTCATCCCGATGTCCCAGGCATAGAACGCGGCGCCCACCGGACCGACGCCGAGCGCGATGATGGCCAGCCATTGCGCCGGGGTTTCGGGCCAGACCGTAACTTCGACCGCCAGGTGAATCGCGGCGGCGAGCAGTGCGGTCGCAAAGCAGAAGCCCGCGACCGCATCGGTCGGCACCGCCTTCAGCTTGCGCGACAATACCGAATAGGCCGCCCACACAAACGCAGCAACGAACGCCGCGATCAGGCCGGCGATTTGCCCCGTCTCGAAGTTCGCCGACGTATTGCCGGCAAACAATAATACGGTGCCGGCGAGCCCCAGCAGCGCGCCGACGATGTGATGGGCTTGAAGCCGCTCGCCGGGCAATAGCGACGAGAACAGCACGATCAGCAGCGGCCAAAGATAATTCAACAGCCCCGCTTCCGCGGGAGGCGCCAGCCGCAGCGCCAGGAAGTACAGCGCATGATAGCCGAACAACCCGCCGACGCCGACGCTCCATACAAGCGGCGGCTGGTGCAACGCACCGAGTGCGCCGGGGCGCGCAATCCAGCTCGCCGAGGCGGCGAGCGCGCCGACCGCAAACGTCATCGCCGCCAGTTGAAACGCGGGAATGCGGCCGGTCGCTACCGTCAGCACCGCCAGCAGCGACCACATCAGGATCGCGGTGAGGCCGATCAGCGTGGCGGTGCGGGGCGTCATAAAGTTTGTCATTGCGAGCGACGTTCGTAGGGTGGGCAAAGCGAAGCGTGCCCACCACCACGCGTTCAGACCCGGATGGTGGGCACGGCGCGACGAGCGCCTTTGCCCCCCCTACGCAGTAACGCGCGCATCACACCATATACTGCCCGCCATTGATCGACAGCGTCGAGCCGGTGATGGCGCCGGCATCGTCGGCGGCGAGGAAAACCACGGCGCGGGCGATTTCTTCCGGCTCGCCGAGACGGTTGACCGGGATCAGCGGCAGGATGCTTTTCTCGAGCACCTCCTTCGGCACCGCCTGCACCATCTCGGTGTTGATATAGCCCGGGCAGATCGCGTTCACGGTGATGCCGCCCTTGGCGTTCTCCAGCGCCAGCGCCTTGGTAAAGCCGATGTCGCCGGCCTTGGCGGCGGAGTAATTGACCTGGCCGAACTGGCCTTTCTGGCCGTTGATCGAGGAAATATTGATGACGCGGCCGAATTTTCGCGACCGCATGCCTTCGATGACCTGGCGCGTCATGTTGAACAGCGAGCCGAGATTGGTGTTGATCACGGCATTCCATTGATCCAGCGTCATCTTATGGAACGCGCCGTCCTTGGTGATGCCGGCGTTGTTGATGAGCACATCGACCGGACCGAGCTCGGCCTCGACCTTCTTGACGCCGGCGGCGCAGGCATCGAACGAGCTGACGTCCCATTTGTAAACCGGAATGCCGGTCTCGGCCTTGAACTTCTCCGCAGCGGCGTCATTGCCGGCATAACTTGCCGCCACCTTGTAACCGGCCGCCTTCAGCGCCTTGCTGATCGCAGCTCCGATGCCCCGCGTTCCCCCAGTCACCAATGCAACACGTGCCATATCGAATTCCTCCGTGGACTTTTTTTAGTTGGACCGGAATCATTCCGGCAATGAAGCGAACTTCAAGAACAAAATGCCCGGCGCAAGGCCGGGCATTCGGTTTAACGAAGCGAAGCGCGATTACCTGATGAGTTTTTCATCATGCTCAACGCATCCTGCTTTCGTTGGTCAATCGCGCGCAATGCACATGGCGATGCCCATGCCGCCGCCGATGCACAAAGTGGCGAGGCCCTTCTTGGCGTCGCGCTTCTGCATCTCGTGCAGTAAGGTCACCAGCACGCGCGCGCCGGATGCACCGACGGGATGACCGATCGCAATCGCGCCGCCATTGACATTGACCTTGCCGGTATCCCAGCCGAGGTCCTTGTTGACCGCGCAGGCCTGCGCCGCGAACGCTTCGTTGGCCTCGATCAGATCGAGATCGCCAATGCTCCAGCCGGCCTTCTTGAGTGCTGCGCGCGAAGCCGGGATCGGCCCGGTGCCCATGATCTTCGGGTCGACGCCGGCCTGGCCCCACGACACGATGCGGGCCAGCACGGTCTTGCCTTCCTTGGCGGCCTGCTTGGCGGTCATCAGCACCACGGCGGCTGCGCCGTCATTGATGCCGGAGGCCGAGCCCGCGGTGACGGTGCCGTCCTTCTCGAACGCGGGGCGGAGCTTGCCCATCGCCTCGACGGTGGCGCCGTGGCGCGGATACTCGTCGTCGCTGACGATGATGTCGCCCTTGCGCGACTTGATGGTGACCGGAACGATCTCATCCTTGAACTTGCCGGCCTTCTGCGCGGCCTCGGCCTTGTTCTGCGAGGCGACCGCGAACTCGTCCTGCTGCTGGCGGGTGATCTGGTACTGCTTGGCCACGTTCTCGGCAGTGTTGCCCATGTGATAGCCGTTGAAAGCATCCCACAACCCGTCCTTGATCATGGTATCGACGAATTCGATCGGACCCATCTTGGTGCCGCCGCGCAGGTATTGCGCGTGCGGAGCCATGCTCATGGATTCCTGGCCGCCTGCGACCACGATTTCGGAATCGCCGTTGAGCAGCGCCTGATAGCCCAGCGCCACCGTGCGCAGGCCCGAGCCGCACAACTGGTTGACGCCCCAGGCCGGGCTTTCCACGGGAATGCCGGCGGCGATCGAGGCTTGGCGGGCCGGGTTCTGGCCCTGCGCCGCGGTCAGGATCTGACCCATGATGACTTCGGAGACCCGCGCCGGCTCGATACCGCCGCGCTCCAGCGCGGCCCTGATGGCGATCGCGCCGAGATCGTGGGCGGGCATGGTGGCGAACGCACCATTGAAACTTCCGACCGGGGTGCGGGCGGCGCTGACGATGACGACATCGTCTGACATGGACATCTCCTGAGTTTGAGGTTCTTGGGCTGGAGGCCCTTGGAGGGGCGGGGCGCCGGATTGGCAGGCCTGTCTCTCGCCTATCCTGTTAACCTAGTGCGGGCCTGTCAATCTAGCAAAGCACGAAAGTCTACCGTGGCGCACCCAAAATGGCGGTCCTGGCAATTTCCTGAGCGATACTTATGCTTTGTAATTAACCGTGGCGCACAAAACGGTAGCGGAACCCCTTTGAAAATGCTTACTTTGCTGCAATGCGCTGCCCATCCGCCCCTCGGCCACGCCGTCGGGGTTCCCTTGTCCCCGGTATGTTGTGTGAGCCATGGCGAAATCAGATACACCCACGACAATCAAGAAATATGCGAACCGGCGGCTCTATAATACCGGTACCAGCACCTATGTGACGCTCGAAGACCTCGCGGCGATGGTGAAAGAAGGCGAGGACTTCCTCGTCTATGACGCCAAGACCGGCGATGACATTACCCGCTCGGTGCTGGCGCAGATCATCTTCGAACAGGAAAACAAGGCCGGGCAGAATCTGCTGCCCACTACTTTCCTGCGCCAGCTGATCCGGTTTTACGGCGACAGCATGCAGATGGTGGTGCCGAAATATCTCGAACAGTCGATCGACATGCTGACCCGCGAGCAGGAAAAATTCCGCAAGCAGATGACCAACACCTTCAGCATGACGCCGTTCGCGCCGCTGGAAGAACATGTCCGCCGCAACATGGAATTGTTTCAGCAGACATTCTCGATGTTCAAGCCGTTCGTGCCGCCGCGCGGCGGCAACTCCGCATTGCCCGAGCCGGAGAAGGCCGCTGCGGAGCCGGCGGCCGAAGACAACATCGACGATCTGCGCCGCCAGATGAAAGATATGCAGGACCGTCTCGAGCGGATGTCCAAAGAGCCGAAGAGCGAGTGAGCTCCGCGTCATTCCGGCGAACGCCGGAACGACACCTGGAGATATCGAGCTATCGAATCCTACCCCACCGCCGGCAACACCGCCGTCGCAGCTTGCGACTGCCATGGCCGGTCCGATGAGGCAAGGCCGATGAGCCGGCCCTGAATGTAATCGCAACCCCAGTCGCGCAGCATCGCAGCCGATTCTTCGTCCTGCACCCATTCGGCGACGGTCTTGATGCCGAGCCGGCGCGCCAGATCGATCAGCGTCTGCACGAAGGCGCGGTCGTCGGCCGAGCGCGCGATGTTCTGCACGAAGGCGCCGTCGATCTTCACGATGTCGACGCCGAGCTTGCGCAAATTCCGGAACGAGGTGTAACCGGCGCCGAAATCGTCGATCGCGATTCTGCTGCCGAAATTCTTCAGCCGGGTGACGAAGCCGCGGACGTCGTCGATATCCTGGATCGCAACGGTTTCGGTGATTTCGACGATCAGCCGCTCGGCGACGCCGGGATGCGCGCGCATCAGCGATTCGATGGACGCCCACCAATCCGGATCCATCGTGGTGTCCGGCGAAATGTTGAGGCTGAGCTGCACGCCAGGCGCTGCGGCAAGCTCTGCGACCACCAGTTCGAGCACGCGATGGTCGACGAGGCGGATCAGGCCGAGCTTCTCGGCGACCGGCACGATATCCGGCGCCAGCAGGAACTGCCCGTCGTCCTGCTGCATCCGCACCAGGCATTCATGAAAAGCCGCGCCCCGGGTGCGCGCGTCGACCACCGGCTCGAACGCCATCACGATCCGGCGCTCGTTGAGCGCGGTGACGATCTCGTCGGTGACGCGGATATTGACGCGGCGCTGCGCATCGCGCTCGACATTCGGCCGCCACACCAGGAACGAGCCGGCGCGGCGGCGCTTCGCCATGTCGAGGCTTTCCTGGGCGCGGTTGATCGCCTCGTCGGCGTTGCGCGCGTAGCGCGGCACGCTGACCGCGCCGATCGAGGCGGTGACCGACACCGGGCCGGATTTGGTCGGCACCACGTCGTCGCGGATGCCCGCCAGAAACCGTTCGGCGGCGACATTCATGTCGTCGACGGTGCAGTTCTTCAAGACCAGCCCGAACTTGTTGCCCGAGAACCGCCCGAGTAGATCGCCGCCGCGCAAGCGTGCGCGAATGCGTTTGGCGACATCCGAGATCACCTGGTCGGCGACATCGAAGCCGAACGCATCGTTGATCCGCGCCAGATGATCGATGCCGATCAGCATGAAGGCAAAGGACGAGCGAAACCGCAGGGCTTCCTCGATCGATTCGGCCAGTGAAGCGATCAGGTGGGTGCGGTTGAGTTCGCCGGTCAACGGATCGTGCCGCGACAGTTTTAAAAGCTGCTCCTCGCGGGCGTGGCGTTCGTTGTCGATGCGGACGATGCCCTGGACGCGCGCCGGCTTGCCATCGGCGCCGGCAAACCAGCAGCCGGATTCCTCGATCCACAGCACCGGGCGGGAGGTGCTGGCGCGCACGCCATATTCGATCCGGTAAGCCACCCCGTCACCGCGATCCACCGCCGACGAGCTCGCAAGCGCGTCCGTTCGAATCGACCGTATAGGCTCGATCAATTTTGCGAATTCGCTCGCCGTGGCCAGCGACGCCGCCGGGATGTCGGGGAAAACCGAGGTGAGATGATCGGTCCAGGCGATTTGGTCGCTCGCAACATCCCAGACAAAGGCGGCCTGTCCGAGACAGGCGAGGATGGCCGAGGCTTGCGGGGGGGCGGATGTCAAAGTCGCCTCGTTTCGGGACGCGCCCAGTGATTCTCAAGGAGAATGATAATGCGTGATGGGCCCCCGACCCTAGGCAAAACTCCCTAAACAATTCGAAAATTCGTCTCAGGCCCTCGGAAAGCCCGATCCGGCCAACCGCATCGGGCGCGGCATGAGCCTTGCGATGATGGGATTGCGAGGGGCGCAATGTCCCGAAACGAGACACGGAAGCGGGTTCTCAATGGCAATTATTGACCGAGCAACCACCGGCGCGCTGGTGCCGCTTGTGCCGTCGCTGCGCCGGTCATCGGTGGCCGGCGAGCCTGTGCCCCGGCCCGATCCGTCCTTTGTGGCGCATCTGATTGCGATGGCCGAGCAGAGCCCGCAGACGCGGTTGTTGCGGCGGGCGGCGCCCGAGGACGTGCAGGCGGCGTACCGGTCGGTGGCCAATCAAAATCAGACCCTAACGCCCGGCGTTCGGATGCGGCAGATCGCTTGAACCGGCAATCAGCGCGGCGGGATATCCGGCGAGGGATGCGCGCTGTCGTTGGGCTGCAATCCCGGCGACCTGATCTCTGGCGACGCTCTAACCACATCGACCGGATGCGGCACGGCCGGTTCCGGGCGATCGAGCAGCACCGATTCCGCTACGGTGGCGGCCGGCGGCGGCGGCGCCGGATCGAGCCGTGGCTCCGGCGCCTCGATATCGCCTTGTCGCTTGCCCTTGGACAGCGGCGCGGCGGCCGGTGCGAGGCGGGCATTTCGCCGCGCCCGCAGCGCGATGCCCGACAGGAAATCCACCAGCGCCAGCATGGTCAGCAGAAAATAGGTCGAGGTGCCGAACTGCGGCAGCATCACGAATTCCGCGGCAGCGCCTGCGAACACCACCAGCGACAGCAGGTGGTCCATGAAATATTTCGAGCCGGGGCGCGCGCCCTTGATGACCTCGAACAGCAGCAGCAGGATGCCGAGCGCGATCAGAACGTCGCTGAGCGTCACCGGCCATGCGACGCCGGACATCAGCGTCAGCGTGAAGAGCGGCGTCACAAAGGAAACGCCGGGCATCAGGAAGACGATGATGTTGCAGATCGCCAGCGGGATCAGAAGTAGCGGGAAACCGATCATCGACATCGGCCAGGGCCTTTTCGTCAAGCAGGAGAACCAAAACATCCTCGGCCCGAAGCTCGCGCCGAAAACCATCCTATCCCACTAGTTGGAGCGAATTCGGGCGCACAAATATTTTTGCGCAATTCGCCCCCGCCGGTCGTATCCCGTCTATCCGCGCCGCACGGCGGGCGCGGCTTCCATCCAGCTCACGATTCCTTTTGCTTCAGAACCTGCCGGCCCTTGTACATGCCGGTCTTCAAATCGAGGTGATGCGGACGGCGCAATTCGCCGGAATCCTTGTCCTCCGCGTAGGTCGGCTTCTTGATCGCATCCGCCGAGCGGCGCATGCCTCGCCGCGAGGGCGATGTTTTTCTTCTCGGAACGGCCATATCGAAAAGTCCTTATGAGGAGTGTTGTCGTAAGGCATCGTCCGCAGTGGACGGCCCGGCGCTTGTCGCCCGGGCTGATATGCCGATAAGGCCGCGCTTATAGAGGATGGAGTGGCCCAAGGCTAGGTTCAAAATAAGCGAAATCCGCTCAAAAACCGCGATTTTCGGCCCAGCAGCGCCGCAGTCCAGCGGCCTGCGCCCGCGCCATATAGATCGCGGCCAGACGGCGCACGCCGGGACCGGGATTACGCGCGCTGCGGGCCACCGGATTGGGCAGGATCGCCGCCAGCAAGGCCGCCTCGCGCGGCGTGAGAGTGGAGGCCGGGCGGCCGAAGGCGTAGGCGGAGCCCGCCTGCGCGCCGAACTGCCCCGACGGCCCGAGTTCGGCGATATTCAGGTAAATTTCCACGATCCGCTGCTTTGGCAGCACCAGATCGATCCACAGCGCCAGCGGGAACTCCAGCGCCTTGCGCAGCAGGCTCCGGCCCTGCCACAGAAACAGGTTTTTCGCGACCTGCTGGGTAATGGTGGAGCCGCCGCGCGCCACTTCGCCATCCTCCGCGTCGTCGATCACGTCGCGCAGTGCATCCCAGTCGATACCGCGATGGCTGCAGAATTTCGCGTCCTCGGAGGCCACCACCGAGCGCGGCAAAGCCGGTGACATCGCCGCAAGATCGACCCATTGCCGCGACACCGGCGCGCCTGTGAGCCAGCGCCACGCCATCAGCGTCGAAACCGGATGGCCGGCGCGATACAGCGGCGTCAGCAGATACGGCAGCAGCACAACCAGCAATACGATCAGGAACAGGTTGCGGACGATGCGCAAGGGCGGGATTCCAGTTCCGGAGCGATACGCTATCCCTTGGTGTGTCCGGCATATCATTGTGCTTTTCAAGGCGATCAGGATTGTCGGCAGCTCATCCGTCTCGGGGACTCGGTCTGGCGTTCCGCTGCGGGCGTGCTCCACCCCAGGTACGTGGAATTGACGAAGCCGGTGCCATGGACGATTGTCCGGCCGACGTTGAGCGGGAGCCTGCTTTTGATGACGACCAGTACTGCATCCGCCGAATTTGGCAAACGACTGGACCGCACCGCGGAGGATACCGAAGCGCTGCTCGGCCGGCTTTTGTCCGATGCGCTATTGCCGGATGAAATCGCGCGGCCGAAGCGGCTGATGGACGCGATGCGTTATTCGTCGCTCGGCGGCGGCAAACGGCTGCGACCGCTTCTGGTGGTCGAAAGCTCGGCCCTGTTCGACGTTCCCCGCGAGGCGGCGCTGCTGGCCGGTGCCGCGCTGGAATGCATCCACTGCTATTCGCTGATCCATGACGATCTGCCCGCGATGGACAACGCCGACCTGCGCCGCCGCCGCCCGACGCTGCACAAGAAAACCGACGAAGCTACCGCAATTCTCGCCGGCGACGGATTGCTGACGCTGGCCTTCGATATCGTCACCCGCGATGAGATACACAAAGACCCGACGGTTCGTCTGTTGCTGACGCGGGCGCTGGCGCGCGCATCCGGCATTGGCGGCATGGTGGGCGGACAGATGCTCGACCTCGCCGGCGAAGGACGCTTCGGCGACCGCGAGCCGGTCGATGTCGCGCGGCTGCAGCAGATGAAGACCGGGGCGCTGTTGCGCTACGGCTGCATCGCCGGCGCCATTCTCGGCCAGTCGTCGCAACAGCAATATCAGGCGCTCGACGATTACGGCCGCGCGCTGGGCGAAGCGTTCCAGATCGCCGACGACCTGCTCGACGTGGAAGGCGACGCCACCGCGCTCGGCAAGCAGACCGGCCAGGACGCAGCGCTCGGCAAGACCACCTTCGTCACCCAGCTCGGCGTCGACGGCGCCAAGCAACGCGTGCGCGACCTGGTGGCAAAAGCGGATGACGCGCTGTCGATCTTCGGCGGCAAAGGCGATGTGCTGCGCGCCGCCGCCCGCTTCGTCGCCGACCGCAAGAACTGAAGGCCCCATGGCCCGCAAAGAACCCGAAGACCCGTTTCTTGCTCGCTTCAGAAAGATGTCGCGGCCGGTCCGTGTCGTGTATGCGCGGCCGCGCACCTTCATCGCGATCGCGGTCGGCATCGTCGCGTTCTTCCTGCTGCCGGACTCACTGCGCCTCGTGACGCGGCTTTTGATAGGCTGGGACATATTCGTCGCGCTCTATCTTGCCCTGGTCTACGCGCTGGTTTTCCGCAGCGGCCTCGCCCACATCCGGCGCAACGCCATCCTGCAGGATGATGGCCGTTTCCTGATCCTGATGGTGACGGCGGTTGGGGCTTTCGCCAGCATCGCCGCGATCATTTTCGAGCTCGACGGCGCGCATCGCGGCACGCCGGAACTGGCGCTGGCGACGGTGACGATCGCACTGTCATGGGCGGCGGTGCACACAACCTTTGCGCTGCATTACGCCCATGAGTTCTATCGCGGCGCCAAGCCCGGCGGATTGCAGTTTCCGAGCGGCGACCAGCACGAGGATGCCGACTACTGGGATTTTGTGTATTTCTCCTTCGTGATCGGGATGACCGCGCAGGTCTCCGACGTCGGCATCACCGACAGGACCATTCGCCGCACCGCGACCGCGCACGGCATCATCTCGTTCGTCTTCAATACGGCGCTGCTGGCGCTGATGGTCAACATTGCGGCGAGCGCGATCTAGCGCTTGGCCGCGATACGAAGCTTTTTGCAAGATGATCCGCCATGGCGAACATGCGGAGTTTCAGATCGAACGTCACAGCGAAGAGCCAATGGGCCCGACCTTTGCGCCGACCCGTTAACTCGTAATGACGCGGCTGCAGCGCCGTTTCACGTCAATTGCATATCTGCACGTTGCCGCCGCCGCCTTCGTACGGACCACCTTGCGCGGTCGTTCTAAACTCAAGGCGACATCCGCGCGCGACCGGGCGGCAGCCGCCGCGGTCGCACACCATCTGGCCTGACGGCTTGCCCGCGCTGGCTTCCGCCGGGGGCCGTTGCCGGACCGCCGCCCGCGCCGGGCGCTCGTCGCGGTCGCGTCGTGCCGAGGGCGGTTCGCGCGGCTTGCGCTTTTCGCATTCATTGTCCTCGTTGATGAACATGCCGGCGGCGCAGGTAATCTTGACGCAGCGTTCGCCAGCGGCCTTGAAGCCGCGTTCGCAGATCAGCGGACAGATGCGCGCGGGCTTGGCCTTGATCGCGTCGAGCGCATCGAGGCTTGCGAGCTTCACATCCAGCCTGGTGCCGGCGTTCTTGTTGAACAGCTCGAGCGAACGCCGCGACGCCGCGTTCCATTCGCCGTCGGCCGATGCGGTGAGGCAGCCAACCCGGCGCAGTTCGGCTTGCACCGATCTTGCAAGTTCGGCCGGCGATGGCGGCGATGACGCCGGCGCCGATGGATCGGGCAGCGCGGCAAGCTGCTGCTTCGCCCCGGCGGGCGTCTTGGCGGCCGCGGCCTTGTCCGCAGTGGAGTTCTCGGCGGCAAGCTTTTCCGCGGCACTATTGGATATGGCCGCCTTGTCGGCCGCTTCACGATTCCGCTCGGCCTCGGCGAACTGTTCCTGCAACGCCTGCTTGGTCTTTTCGGCAGCGACGCGGGCCTCCTCGGCAACCTTGGCGTCGGCGGTGGCCCTGGCCTGCTGCGAGTTTTGTGCGCCTTCGGCGACAAGCCGCGTCCGTTCCTGTTCGGCCAGCCGTGCCTTCTCGGTCGCAGCTATGCGGGTTTGCTCGGCGGCAATGGCGGCGATCTGTACCTTGGCGAGGCTTGCGTAAAATCCCTCCGGATACTGGGCGAGGAACGCATCGAAGGCGTCCTTGCTGCCGAGTTGCAGCGCCAGTTCGTAGTCCCGTCGTGCATCGGCTTGCGCGTTCGATGGCGCCGCCACCGCCTTGGCCGGGACCAGCGCCACATCTTCGCCGCCCAGCGAGCCGTAGACATACGGTTCCTGCCGGTTGCCGGTGGCTTTCAAGACCTCGTCGCGGACGAATCCAAATGCCCTTCGCAAATCCAGGCCCGGAGTTGCAATATGCCGGATCAGCGACGCGGTGTAGGGGCTGTTCTGGCCATTGCCGTCGAGCGCCACCAAGCCCGCTTTGGCGGCGAAGGCGATCAGCGTATTGGAACTTGTCGGTTCGATTTTGGCGAGGCCGCGGCTCACGGCGCGCGTGCCCATCGTTCGCTTCATCGTCTTGTTGAACGGGTTGTCGCGGCAGGCATCGACGATCACAAGCCGCAACTGCTTTGCGGGCTCGATCGCCAACAGCACACGGTCCAGCGAAAAGGCCTCGTCATAAACGTCGGTGTCGCGCTCAAGCGTGGCGTCGGTCGGGATCAGATAGTTTGTGCCTTCGATCTCGATGCCGTGGCCCGCATAATAGATCAGCGCAACGTCGGCATCGCGGGCTTGGTCGGCGAAATCCCGCAGCGCGCGCCGCATGTCCGTTATTTTGAGATCCTGCCGTGAATCGACGACATCGAAACCCGCGTTCTTCAGCGTCGACGCGACCGCAGCGGCGTCATTGGCCGGATTTGGAAGCGGCGCCGCGTTTTGATAGGACGAATTGCCAAGCACCAGCGCCACGCGCTTCGTGGCCCAGGCCGGCTGGCACACCAGCAGCAGGGCTGCGGCGAGGAAAAATCCGCGTAAGCTTGGAATTCGGCGCGAATTCATAACGACAGTTCCACCGTCAGCTCGCTTCATAGCACACCTGGGAGCGTTCCAGAAGTCACCGCCGCGATTTGTGAACCACGTCACGAATCGACCGCACCGGCTTTCTTGCCGTTCTAGCCCGCACCCTCCAGGGAACCCCGCGGCGCTCGCAGGCGGGCGCCACCGGATGTTTCCGTAGATGACCCGCATGACCACTGCCGGATGCAGCAGTCCTGCCGGCGGCATCGTCGGTTGGCCACTTTCAGGAACGCATTCGCCAGCACCGCATCCTGGCGGGCCGCCATGTGCAGCTTGCCGATGTACCAGTTGATGAAGCGCACTTTCAGAATCGCATCTGGGGCAATCACAAAGTCGTCAGTTGCGATGTTGAGCCGACATCGAGGCTTAGCGCGCGCCGCCGCGGCCTTAACACATTGACCTCGCGTCGCTTCCGGGCGAATTTTAAAGCGTGGAAGCCAAATTCCAGATTTTCCTGATCCTGCTTGCCGTGCTGGCGGGCGTCGCGCTGTTGGCGCGGCGCATCAATGTCGCGCCGGCGATTCTGCTGCTTCTGAGCGGAATCGTGCTGGCCTTCGTGCCGGGCATGCCGTCGCTGGAGCTGCCGCCCGAGCTGGTGCTGCTGCTGGTCGCTGCCGCCGCTGATCTATTCGGCCAGCGTCGCCATGAGTTGGCGCGAATTTCGCCACAACCTGCGGCTCATCACGCTGCTGTCGGTCGGCTGCGTGATCTTCACCGCCTGTGCCGTCGCCGCAGCGACCCACTACTTGATCGGATTGCCGTGGAATGTCGGGTTTCTACTCGGTGCCATCGTGGCTCCGCCTGACGTGGTGGCGCCGCTGGCGATTGCGCGCAAGCTCGGGCTGCCGCGCCGTGTCCTGGTGGTGCTTGAGGGCGAGGGCCTCGCCAACGACGCCACCGCGCTGATCCTCTATCGCTTCGCAGTGGTGGCGATCGCCACCGGGGCGTTTTCGTTGCCGAAAGCGACGGGCACATTTGTCGCGATCGTGGTCTGTGAAATGCTGTTCGGCGCGGCGGTAGGCTGGATCAGCTTGCGAATGCGCCATCGGGCCCGCGATCCCCAGGTGGAGATCACGCTGTCGTTGCTGACGCCCTACATCGCCTACTGGATTCCCGAGCATTTCGGTGGCTCCGGGGTGCTCGCCACCGTCGCCTGCGGCCTCTACATCAGCTGGAACGGACCGCTGCTGATTTCATCCGCTACGCGGCTGCAGGGAATCTTCTTCTGGGATCTGGTGATCTATCTGATCGAGGGATTGCTGTTCCTGCTGACCGGATTCCAGATCAGGCTCTTGTTCGAGAAATCGAAGGCGTTTCCGCTCGACGACATCCTGTTCGCCACCGTGCTGGTCGCGGTCATCATCATCGTCGCGCGCTTCGCCTGGGTCTATCCCGCGACCTATCTGCCTCGGTTTTTCAACAAGCAGTTGCGCGCGCGCGACCCCTATCCCCCCTGGCAAAACGTGTTCGTCATCGCGTTCACCGGGGTGCGCGGCGCGGTGTCGCTCGCGGCAGCCCTGGCGCTGCCGTTTACGATCCCCAGCGGCGAGAGTTTCCCATACCGCGACCTGATCCTGTTCGTCAGCTTCGGGGTGATTTTCATCACCCTGGTCGGACTTGGATCGAGCCTGCCTTTGGTGGTCCGATGGCTTGGGGTCGCCGCGGCCGCCCGCGACGAGCACGTCGCCGAGCACGAACAGGAAATATCGGCGCGGCGCGAAGCGCTGGCCGCTGCATTGGCCTCGCTCGATGCCATGACCGACGACCGCGAACTCTCCGACGAGGTGGTGAAGCTGTTGCGGGCGCGACATGAGACCCGCGCCAACCAGTTGCCCGAACTCGCTGGGTCCGGATGCCCATGACGTATCGGTGACCGGCGCTTCGCTGACGCGGGAATTGATCGCCTCGGAGCGCAAATTCGTTCACGCGCTGTTGCGCGACGGCAAAATCACCGACGAGACGAGGCGGCGGATCGAGCGTGATCTGGATCTGGAAGAAGCGAGCCTCAGCAACCGGGAGTATCGTAAGATTCCGTTGTAGGCATTACGCCAGTCTCTCTCCCCGAGGCGTCCGTGCGCAGGCGCAACGTTCGTTCCCCGGACGCAGCGCAGCGCGTAGCTCTTGCGAAGCGGTGCGCTGCAGAGCCGGGGTCCAGCTTGCTAAGACCGAAACCGGGGTCCCGGTTCTGCGAAGCGGCATGAAGAATGCCGCATCGCGCCCGGGACACGTGATTGCGTTCCTCATTCGAATTTCAAACAGCCAAGCGCTCTCGTTCTCGCGGCGCGATGCGTCCGAGGTTTGCCGGTCCCGCGCGAACTGCGCGAGGCGATGGAGCGGCGGGAGGCGCCAGGGTGCAATGACGTAGCACCCCTGAGGCAGGATTAACGTACCCACCTCGCGCGGCAAGGCGACCGCGCGCGCCCAGTGACGTAGGGCGCGGCACCTCCCGGCGCTCCACCTTTGCCACCAGCCTGTCGGCCGGACGCTGCAGACGCCCGGCACCAGTAGCTATATATAATCCTAGGTTAGTTTCCCTGTCAACAGGAAAAAATGTCACGCTGAGATGCTCGCCGCTGCACGCCTTCGCAGGAACGACGCGTACACTTTACTCCGCCGCCGCGTTGTGCGGCCGCCCGACAAACCCCGCCTCGTCGCCGAAGCGTTCGACCATCACCGCGGGCAGGTCCTTAGCTTTATGCGTCACGCAGGCGCCGGAGCGGACGGTGTAGCGATCCTGGTGCGCGAGGTGCGCGGGCGCGGTGCCGCCCTGCAGCGCGCGCGCCGCATCCATTACCAGTTTGCGGAAATGCATGATGCCGAGGTCGGTGGGCCCAAGGTGCTCAGCTGTGCGGTCTGCGATCGGGCCTTGGCTGTCCTGCACCGCGGCGTCCTGCTCCGAGACGCCCTTGATGCCGGTGTAGCTCTTGGTCTTCTGCAATTTGCGGTCGATCAGATAATCATTGGCCCTGTTGCGCAGCGGCATATAGTTCTCATCGACGACGGCCATCACGCCGTTGCCGTTGGCATAGCCATCACGTTCCGCCTGCGTCAGCGGCCGTTCCGGATTCCAGGCATAGGTGTAGATCCAGCAATTAGTATCCGTCACCGGGACAAAGGACTGGCCGAAGATATTTTCGCCCGGCATCGAACTCGGCGCGTAGGCATGCACCGGCATCAGGAATTGCGCGATGCGCCAGTAGATGTTGTCGGTTCCGGTGAGGCGCCCGCCTGCGATCGTGAGGCCGGCATCATGCGGAGTGATCTTGATCACGGGCCGCGGGTCCTCTGCGATCCAGCGCATGTGGTCGGTCGCGACCCGCGTCAGCGGATTAACAAAATGCTTCTTGATGTCGAGGATTTCGTTGTCTTCCTTGTCGAAGCTGAGATGCGCGAAAGTGAAATGCGCGGTATCGATCGAGCCCTCCAGCGCCTGCACCCAGTTGCAGTCCTGCCACTTCTTGGTGACGAACCGGTGCGAGGCCGGCACCAGCGCCATTTCCAGCGCCGGCAATTCGGGCATGGCGCCGGCCGGTCCCATATAGGCCCAGATCATCTCGCCCCATTCGCGCACCGGATATGACTTGATGCGGACCAGGTTTTTCGCGTCGAGATCGGGATACGAGGTCGGCATGTCGACGCAAGCGCCGTCGGTGTCGAATTTCCAGCCGTGATAGACGCAGCGGATGCCGCATTCCTCATTACGCCCGAGCCAGAGATTGGCGCCGCGATGCGGACAATGCTGATCGATCACGCCGACCACGCCGCGCGTGTCTCGGAAGGCGAGCAGTTCCTCGCCCATGACGGTGATCTTCTTCGGGGGACCATCGGCTTCGGGTAATTCCTCGGACAGCAGAACCGGCAGCCAAAACCGGCGCAGCAACTGGCCCATTGCTGTACCGGCGCCGCTTTCGGTCAGGAACCGGTTGTCCTCTGCACGGAGCATGGGTCTCCTCCGGGTGATTATTGATTTTGGCCAAGCTTGGCTTGGGTCCCTGGCCTGCGTCAACGCAAGATCGGGGCTGGGTTGCCCGGGCAGCCCTACAAACCGCCGCTGTGTACACATGTTATACAGTGTGTTACAGTGTATTCAGATAGAGGGCCTCAAGGTGGGAAAGTACGAAACTCTTGGCGCATTCCTGCAAAAGCAGCGCGCGCGGGAAGTACCGCTGACCTTCCGCGAAATAGAGAAAATTACCGGCGTGAAGCTGCCGCCAAAAGCGCAACATCATCGCGCGTGGTGGAGTAATAACGCCGCCAACAACGTCATGACCAAGGTCTGGCTCAATGCCGGCTTCGAGAGCGCTCAGGTGGACATGGAAGCGCGCAAGCTGGTGTTTCGCCGGGTCGTCAAGGCCAGCGAAGCAGGCGGCGGCTTCGCCGAGGCCGCCCCAAAGCCATACGCCACCAAGGACGGTCGCCATCCGCTTTGCGGAGCGCTGAAGGACATCACGTTCGTGCCTCCGGGCGTCGACCTCACCGAGCCTGCCGATCCCGAGTGGGCTGATCTGCTGGACAAGAAGTACGGGCCGGAAGTGCGGTGACCTGAGATGTTACCGCTCCTGCTTGATACCAATGCGGCGATCTGGCTTTCGCGCGACGAACTAAAGGCATCGGCGTCTGAAAAACTCCATCAAGCCGCCCGCGCGGGCGTTACGACCTGGCTCTCGCCAATTACGGCGTGGGAAGTCGGGCAGCTCGTCTCGCGCAATCGCTTGAGCCTCGGCGCGACGCCGCAGCGCTGGTTCGCCCGCATCCTCGCAATGCCGAACGTTCATCTTGCCGCATTGTCGTCCGAAATTCTGATCGCGTCATCTTTCCTGCCGGGCGCACCGCCGAGCGATCCCGCCGACCGTATTCTGCTGGCGACCGCGCGCGATCTCGGAGCGACGCTGGTCACCCGCGACCGCGCGATTTTGGCTTATGGGGAAAGTGGTCAGGTCAGCACGCTGGCGTGCTAGGTCTACTCCGCCGCCGTCACCGCACTTGCCGGCACCTTATCGCCCGCCCCATAACGCTGATCGATATAATCGATCACCATCGCCTTGAACTCGGTGGCGATATTCGGGCCGCGCAACGTGCGAAACTTCTTGCCGTCGACGAACACCGGCGCCGCCGGAGTTTCGCCGGTGCCCGGCAACGAGATGCCGATGTCGGCGTGTTTTGACTCGCCGGGGCCGTTGACGATGCAGCCCATGATCGCGACGTTCAATGATTCCACGCCGGGATAGCGGCTCTTCCAGGCCGGCATCTCGACGCGGATGAAATCCTGAATCGAGCGCGCCAGTTCCTGGAACGTGGTCGAGGTGGTGCGGCCGCAGCCGGGGCATGCCGCCACCAGCGGCACGAAGGTGCGAAAACCCATGGTCTGCAGCAGTTCCTGGGCTACCTGCACTTCCAGCGTGCGGTCTCCGCCGGGCTCGGGCGTGAGCGAAATCCGGATGGTGTCGCCGATGCCGTCCTGCAGCAGGATGCCGAGCGCAGCGGCCGAGGCCACGATGCCCTTCGATCCCATGCCGGCCTCCGTGAGGCCCAGATGGATCGCATAGTCCGAACGCGCCGCGAGTTCCTTGTAGACCGCGATCAGATCCTGCACCGCGGATACTTTCGCCGACAGGATCATGCGGTTCTTCGGCAGGCCGATCTCCTCGGCGCGCGCCGCCGACAGCAGCGCCGACTGCACCATCGCCTCGCGGGTCACCGCGCGGACATCTTTCGGCTCGGGGAGCAGCGCATTTTCGTCCATCAGCCGGGTCAGCAATTCCTGGTCGAGCGAACCCCAGTTAGCGCCGATGCGCACGGTCTTGTTGTTTTTGATCGCGATCTCGACGATGTCGGTGAACTGGCTGTCGCGCTTGTTCTTGAAGCCGACATTGCCGGGATTGATGCGGTATTTGTCGAGCGCCTCGGCGCAGGCCGGATGCTCCGCCAGCAGCTTGTGGCCTATGTAGTGGAAATCGCCGATCAGCGGCGTAGTGATGCCGCGCTTGCGAAGCCCGTCGCGGATATGCGGCACGGCGGCTGCGGCCTCGTCACGATCCACCGTAATGCGTACCAGTTCCGAGCCCGCGCGCGATAACGCCGCGATCTGTTCCACCGTGCCGGCGACATCGGCGGTGTCGGTATTGGTCATCGACTGCACCACGATCGGCGCGCCGCCGCCGACGGCGACATTGCCGACCATGACTTGCGTGGTTCTGTGCCGGCCTTTGGGGCCGGCGACGTCGTTCTGCAGCGGTTTTTCGAGCTTGTTCATGGGGTCTCGAATATCAGGTTTTTGTGACATTCAGCAATGGATCAATGGCGACTGGGGCAGCCGGGCTGGGCCGGTTCACCAGAAACAGCCCGGCAATTACCAACAGCGCTGCGGCGCCGAATACCGGCGTCAGGGTGTCATGCATGATGAAATAGCTAGCGATGACGCCAAACAAAGGGGTGATGAAGGTAAAAGCCGACAATTTGCTGGCGGAATAGGTTTTGACCAGCGAAAACCACAGCAAAAACGTCAATCCGACCACCCAGACCGCCTGATAGACCATCAGCGACAGCGCCAGCGGGCCCGGAACCTTGGCGATGGTTTCGCCGGAAATCCACGCCGCAAGCCCGAGAATCGGGATCGAGAGCGCCACCTGGTAGCCGAGGCCCTTTTCCGCCGGGGCCTTGAGCAGCGCGGTGGTCTTGACCAGCAGCGTGGTCGCCGCCCACAGCGCGCCGCCGCCGACAATCATCAGGTCGCCCAGCAGCACGATGGCATCCACGTCGGCCTGGGGAACGCCGATCGCCAGTGCCACGCCGGCGAAGCACAAGCCAAGTCCGCCCCATTGCGACGCCCGCAGCCGTTCGCCGAGAAACACATAGGAGCCGAGCGCCACGAAGAACGGCGCGGTGTAGAGAAACACCACCGCGCGCGACGCGCTGGTCAGGAACAGGCCGCGATAGATCAGTACGAATTCGAAGCCGAATATCACACCCGCGCACAGCCCTGCGCGCAACGTGCCGTCGCGCTCGAACATTTTCACGCCACGAAGCCGCGCGATCAGCAGCAGCACTACGATCGCGCCGGCGGAGCGAATCGTAGCCTGCAGCATCGGCGGAATATCCGGCAGCGCCAGCTTCACCGCGACCTGATTGAAGCCCCAGCTCAGGCATAACAGCAGCATCAAGGCGATGGCGCCGGGGGCCAGCGGCCGCGCGGCATTCAATTGATCTGAAGACATGAAACCTCGTTGACCGGCTTGACGCCGTGTTGTTATGCGGCCTTAAGGCAATGCGCGCAGATGCCGGTGATCTCGACCACCGACAGTTTCGGCGCAAAGCCGGTAGCCCGCGCGGCGTCGTTCAGGCTTTGCCCCACCGGGGACGCAGGAATCTCGCCGACCGAACCACAGCGCTCGCAGATCAGAAAAGCAACCATCGCCGCCGCATCGTGGTCATGCGCGCAGGCAAGAAACGCGTTGCGGCTTTCGATGCGGTGCACGAGGCCGTTCTCCATCAAAAATTCCAGCGCGCGATACACCGTGATCGGCGCCGGCCGCGGCATCGATTTCGCCAGTTCGTCGATCACCTCATAGGCGCCGAGCGGGCGATGGCTCGACAGCAGCGCCTGCAGCACCTGGCGGCGGATCGGGGTGAATTTCTGCGCGCGGCCTTGGCATACCTGTTCGGCATGGCGAATCGCGTCCGCGGCGCAGCGGTCGTGATCATGGTCGGGCGCTGGGAAAGTCGGCTTTGTTACAGTCATATTGCTGGATGTAGCGCGTTTACGGTCGTTCCGCCCTTGTTTTTTGCGAAATCGCCACCCCCGCCGCACGAACAGGGGCATGCACCGCGCACAGCCCAAGCATGCCGTAATGCCGCCTCGAAAAATTCATAAGCAAGCTTATTATATCGCAAGCTCATGGAGGACGCCCATGCCCCGCGGTTCGGTGGATATGAATTTGCTTTTTACCCTCGGCGAGGTGCAACGGCTGGTGCGCGCCTATGCCGACCGCCAGGCCGCGCGCTATGGCATCACCCGCGCGCAATGGGCCGTACTGGCCAAGGTGGAACGCACCGAGGGCCTGAAGCAGACGGAACTCGCGGAACAAATGGAGATGCAGCCGATTACGCTGACGCGGCTGATCGACCGGCTCTGCGACAACGGCTGGATCGAGCGCCGCAGCGACGACTCCGACCGCCGCGTCAACCGGCTTTATTTGCGCAAGGCGGCGCGTCCGCTGCTTGGCAAATTGAGCGGGCTGCGTTCCGAACTGACGGCGACCGCCCTTGCCGGCATCGGCCCGGCCGACGCCCACCGCCTGCTCAGCCAACTCGATACCATCAAGGAAAACGTTCGCAACGCCATTCAGTACGCGAACGAAGAAACTCAAAAGAAGGAACAGCGTTATGGCTGATCCGATCCTGAAATTTCCCGCCGAGCAAAAAGGCGTTCCGCCGCAAACAGCGCCGAAGAAGATCGCGGCGGAGCCGCGCCGGCGTCTGCTGGCGGGGCTTCGAAAATATCGCCGATTTTTGCTGCTGGTCGTACTGCCGGCCGCTGCGGTGATCGGCGGGTTGGTATTCTATCTCAGCGGCGGCCGTTACGTGACCACCGACGACGCCTATGTCGGCGCGCAGAAGGTCCTGATCACGCCCGACATTTCCGGCAAGATCGAGAAGGTGGTGGTCCGCGAGGGCCAGCGCGTCAATGAAGGCGACGTGCTGTTCGAGATCGATCCGGTGCCGTTCCGGCTTGCCGTGCAGCAGGCGCAAGCCAATCTCGATCAGGCCCGCACCACCTATGATAATTTGGTCAGCGACCTGAAGATCTATGGCCAACTCGGCGATCTCGCGCAACAAGGCGTCGAGTTGAAGCGCCGCGACGTCGACCGCAAATCCTCGCTGGTGAAGAGCAATGTCGGCTCGCAGCTCGACCTCGACAATTCGTCGACTGGCCTTGTCACCGCCAGCGCGCAACTCGAACTTCTGAAGCAGAAGGTTTCCACCGCGAAGAACCAGCTGCTTGGCAATCCCGACCTGCCGCTGGAGCAATTCCCGCCTTACGCGCTGGCCAAGGCGGCGTTCGACCAGGCGCAGCGCAATCTCGACCACACCGTGCTGCGTGCGCCGATGAACGGCACAGCTACCCAGGTCGACAGCATCCAGCTCGGCCGCTTCGTCGCCGCCGGCACGCCGGTGTTTTCGATTATCGACACCTCGAAACCCTGGGTGGACGCCAATCCGAAGGAATCGGATTTCACCTATGTTGCGGTCGGCCAGCCGGTCACGGTCGATGTCGACGCATTCCCCGACCACGTGTTCAAGGGCACCGTCGGCTCGCTCAGCCCGGGCACCGGCGCGCAATTCGCGATCCTGCCGCCGCAGAACGCCACGGGAAACTTCGTCAAGGTGGTGCAGCGGGTGCCGGTGCGGATCTATTTCGATCCGGACGACAAGATGGTGCAGAAGCTGAAGGCCGGCATGAGTTCGTATGTGTCGATCGACACCAATCATCGCCGCTCGCTGGCAAAGCTGTTCGGGTTCTCGCCGGCGCTGGCGCAGCAGGACTGACCGATGATGTCCAGCGCTGCTGCATCCCCGGTTGCGGTCCCCGGCCTGCGCCGGAACATGGTGACGATCTGCGCCATGACCGCGACCATCATGCAAGCGCTCGACACCACTATCGCCAATGTGGCCCTTCCCTACATGCAGGGCTCGCTGTCGGCGTCGCAGGACCAGATCAACTGGGTGCTGACGTCCTATATCGTCGCCGCCGCCATCATGACCGCGCCGGTGGGGTGGATCGCCAACCGCTTCGGCCGCAAACGCATCTTCATCGTCTGCTCCGCGGGCTTCACCTTCGCCTCCGTGCTGTGCGGCCTCGCGCAGGACATCAACCAGATGGTGCTGTTCCGGCTGCTGCAGGGCATGTTCGGCGCGGCGCTAGTTCCGCTGTCGCAGGCGGTGATGCTGGACTCCTATTCGCTGCAGGAACGCGCCAAGGCGATGTCGATCTGGGGCATGGGCGTGATGATGGGTCCGATCATGGGACCGTCGCTGGGCGCCTGGCTGACCGAAACCTATTCCTGGCACTGGGTGTTCTTCGTCAACCTGCCGTTCGGCATTTTTACGGTGCTCGGCCTGCTGATTTTCATGGACGAGACCAGGAAGGACTCTGAACTGCGCTTCGACTGGTTCGGCTTCGCAGCGCTCGCGGTCGGCATCGGCGCGATGCAGGTGGCGCTGGATCGCGGCGAGCAGCTGGGCTGGCTGGAATCCAATGAGATCATCGCCGAGATGATCGTCTCGATAGCGGGCTTCTATTATTTCTTCGCGCACTCCTTCACGACCGCCAAACCCTTCATCCAGTTCGCGATCTTCAAGGACCGCAATTTCGTCGGCGGCTGCGTGTTCATGGCGGTGATGGGGCTGGTGCTGTTCTCGACCATGGCGCTGTCGTCGCCCTATTTACAGAACGTCATCGGCTATCCGATCATCACCGCGGGCCTGCTGCTGGCGACCCGCGGCTGCGGCACCTTCGTCGCCATGATGCTGGTCGGGCGGGTGATGAAATACATCGAGGCGCGCACGCTGATCATCAGCGGGCTTTCGCTGATGGCCGGCTCGCTGTTCTTCATGACCGGATGGACCGACCAGACCGGCGTACCGGAAATCATCGTGCTCAGCATTGTCCAGGGCTTCGGCCTTGGCCTGGTATTCGTGCCGCTCTCTACGGTGGCATTCCTGACGCTGCCCAACCATCTGCGCACCGACGGCACCTCGATGCTGACCCTGCTGCGCAATGTCGCGAGCTCGATCGGCATTTCGGTGGTGATCGCGCAACTGACCGAAGGATCGCGGCGAACCTATGCGATCCTGTCCGAGCACATCAACCCGTTCAATCACGCGCTGCAGATGCCGGACGTGCGCAGCATGATCGACCTCGGCACCGATGCCGGCCGCGCCATGGCCGACGCCATGGTCGGCATGCAATCCCAGATCATCGCCTTCTCGCTGGATTACCAGCTGGTGATGATCGTCACTTTGTGCGCGATTCCGCTGGCGATCATGATCGGCTCGACCAAGGCCGCGCTGCGCAAGCAGACGCAGGGGCCGGAGCATGCCGCGGTGATGGAGTAGCTCGTCCCGGACGCGGTGCGGCATTCTTCATGCCGCTCCGCAGAGCCGGGACACCGGTTAGGCAAAAGTAAGCTGGACCCCGGCTCTGCAGCGCACCGCTTCGCAAGAGCTACGCGCTGCGCTGCGTCCGGGGAACGCAGAGCATCAATCCAGCAATTCCCTACTGCCGAGATCGTCGACCGCGAGAAATATACGCTCAAGATTGTTCCACCAGATCAGAGGCGGGATATTGTTGCCCTCCTGCCAGAGCGGCGTCGTGGTAAGCCACAGCACCGACAACCGGTAGTCGTCATCGAGCGCTTGGCGGTCGTAACCGCGGACGCCACGCGCGAGAAGTTCTGCATGGTAACAGTCCAGCAGCGGCCGCTCGAAGCGGCGGCGCAGCTCCGGATACCAGTGCAACGCCATCATGTAGGCGAGGTCATCGGAAGCTACATCGATGTTCCAGCAATCCCAGTCGAACTGCAGCGCACTGCCGCCGCTCTCGTCTTTGGGCAAGAAAATGTTCCATACGTGTGAATCGCCGTGCACAACCGTCAAGTTGCGGCGGGAGCGCTGGCGCGCCTGCAGGCGGGGCGCCGCGTCGAGCAATCGGGCGTAGAGATCGCGCCGTTCCGGTGACAGATAGTGGCCGTGGCGTTCAGTGAATTGCGCCACCCTGTTGGCAAGTCCTTGCAGTTGCTCATTCAGCTCGGCTGGACCGGGCCATGTTCCGACCGTCACTCCGAGCCGAGGATCGTCCCACCACGCCGCATGAAAGCGCGCCCGCCCCCGCATGATCTGCTCGCATTGCTGGTGCGTCGGCGGCAACGGCCAGGGCGTGGCAATGAAATAGCTGTCTGTCAAATCTTCCAGCAGCAGATGCCACAGCTTGGTCTGGTCATCATATTCGGCTTCGTAACAACGCGGAACGAGATGGTCTTTCGTGGCAGCCGCAACCTGGTTGTAGAAGGCGACTTCCTTGCGGCCGGCAAACCAAAATGTATCTGCGCGTTCGGCGATGACTGATTTGAAGATCAGCGACTTCGGCGCGGCCGCGGCGGCGCCCTCATAGTGCAGCCGGAGCCGGATAATATGCGACAGCACCGTGTCGAAGGACCGCTCTACCGTGACGTCGCGGACGCGGCCATCGCCGAGCGCGCCGGATTTGCGCAGGACAGCGGTCAAATGGTCGGCGCGGGCAGCGGGCGGCAGAACATTGTCCGTCATCGCCACGTCGCCTCCGCTAAATGTCGAAAAACACCGTCTCGCCGTCGCCTTGCAACCGAATGTCGAAACGATAAACCGCGGCGCCGTTGCCAGGCTCGCGCGCCGCGATCAAGGTGCCGCGGCGATCGGCCGGCACCAGCGCCAGCACCGGATCGGCCGCATTCGCCGCCTCGCCGCCGAAATAGATCCGCGTGTAGAGATGCAACAGCATGCCGCGCGCAAAGATCGCCATCAGAATATGCGGCGCCTGCGGCTTGCCATCGGGGTCGGGCACCTGTCCTGGAATGATGGTGTCGAAGAAATATTCGCCATTGGCATCGGTGCCGCAGCGGCCGAAACCACGGAATGCGGCATTGGGCAGCGCGCGCTTGTCCTGTGGATCGGCAAAGCGGCCTTGCGCATCGGCCTGCCAGATTTCCAGCATGGCGTCTGGAACCGGCGCGCCATCGCCGTCGAATACCCGGCCCACAATGCGAACCCGTTCACCCGAGGCATCCGGAGTCACCAGATTGCTGGTGAAGGCATCATTCCAGGCATATTTGCCGTCCGGCGTCAGACCATATTTGAAGAACGGGCCAACAGTCTGAGATGGCGTAATCCCCATTGTCGTTTCAGGCACTATTTGGTCTCCATGGGCGTGGCGTTGCGCCCGCGCAGCACGATGTTGAAGCGGTAGCACAGCGCCCATTCCGGCTGGGTGTTTTCCAGATCGAAACTCGAGACCATCCGCATCCGCGCTTTTTCGTCCGGCACCGAATTGAAGATCGGATCGAATTCGAACAGGGGATCGCCGGGAAAGTACATCTGCGTGACCAGGCGCGAGATGAAGGCGTTGCCGAACACCGAGAAGTGGATGTGCGCCGGCCGCCAGGCATTGTGGTGATTGCCCCACGGATAGGCGCCGGGCTTTACGGTGATGAACCTGTAATAGCCTTCGCTATCCGCTTGTGCGCGGCCGGCGCCGGTAAAATTCGGATCCAGCGGCGCGGGATGCTGGTCAGACACATGCACGTAGCGGCCGCAGGCATTGGCCTGCCACAACTCGACCAGCGCGTTGGGCACGCCACGGCCGTCTTCGTCGAGCACGTGGCCGTGCACGATGATGCGCTCCCCGATCGGCTCGCCCGCATGCTGCGTGGTGAGATCGTGATCGTTCTGGCGCACCGCCTCATGGCCGTAAACCGGCCCGGTCAGTTCGGACAGCGTCTGCCGCATGATGATCAAGGGTTTTTGCGGCGCGCGCTTGATCGAGCTGCGATAGCCGGGCGAAAGATGCGCCGGATGCGCCGCGTTGCTGGCGATGGGATAGGCGAATGTCATGCACACCTCCTGCCTCATGGTGAGGAGGCGCTCTTGCGCCGTCTCGAACCATGAGTCCACACAATCATCCTTCGGGACGCGGCCAAGAGGCCGCTCCTCAGGATGAGGACCATTCCTAGTTCATCTTCTCGATCGCCATCGCGACGCCCTGGCCGACGCCGACGCACATGGTGGCCAGCGCGCGTTTGCCGCCGCGCTTTTCCATGCCGTGCACCGCGGTCATCGCCAGCCGCGCGCCGCTCATGCCAAGCGGATGGCCGAGCGCGATGGCGCCGCCATGCGGATTGACGAAGTCGGCATCGTCCTTGACGCCGAGCTGGCGCAGGCAGGCAATGCCCTGCGATGCAAAGGCCTCGTTGAGCTCGATCAGGTCGAAGTCGCTGATCTTGAAACCGAGCCGCTCCATCAGCTTGCGTGTCGCCGGCACCGGGCCGATGCCCATGATGCGCGGCGGCACCGCGGCCGAGGCCAGTCCCAGGATGCGCGCGCGCGGCGTCAGTCCATGCTTTTTCACCGCGGCTTCGGAAGCGAGGATCATCGCCGCGGCGCCATCGTTGACGCCGGAGGCGTTGCCCGCCGTCACCGTGCCGGGATTGCGCACGATCGGCTTCAGCTTGGCGAGGCCTTCGAGCGTGGTTTCAGGGCGCGGATGCTCGTCCTTGTCCACCGTGACCGGTCCGGCCTTGCCGCCGGGTACGGATACCGGCGTGATTTCCTCGGCGAAATAGCCCGACGCAATCGCAGCACCGGCGCGCTGCTGCGAACGGATCGCGAAGGCGTCCTGATCGGCGCGCGACACCTGGAATTCTTCGGCGACGTTCTCGCCGGTCTCCGGCATCGCGTCGACGCCGTATTGCGCCTTCATCAGCGGATTGATGAAACGCCAGCCGATAGTGGTATCGAAAATATCCGCCGAGCGCGAAAACGCTTCCGGCGCCTTGCCCATCACGAACGGCGCCCGGGTCATGGATTCGACGCCCCCGGCAATGGCGAAATCGATCTCTCCGGCGCGGATTGCGCGGCCGGCGGCGCCGACCGCATCGAGGCCGGAGGCGCAGAGCCGGTTGAGCGTCAGGCCTGGGATCGACTCCGGCAGGCCGGCCAGCAATAGCGCCATGCGCGCGACGTTGCGGTTGTCCTCGCCGGCCTGGTTGGCGCAGCCGAAATAGACCTCATCGACTTCCGACCAGTCGAGATCGGGATGGCGCGCGATCAGCGCCTTGATCGGCGCCGCCGCCAGATCGTCGGCGCGCACCTTGGCCAATGAGCCACCGAAGCGGCCGATCGGAGTCCGCACGGCATCGCACATAAATACATCGCCCATGTTGTTCTCCCTGAATGCCGCGTTTCCGTCCGGATCGCCGGATTTGAGGGCGAGTTTTAAGAGCGGGTGTGCGGCAGGTCAATTGAGGCTTGCGCCGAAGCGGTGCTTTCGCGCCGGGGCGGTTATGTCTGGATGTCTGGTATGACGTGCAGCGGGAGGTGAAAACCGTGCATTGCAACCGCAATCCGATAGGAACGCCCGGCAAAACTTTGTAGTTTCCGCCGCGATGACGCTCCAGCAAGCCATTCCCGCATCCAGCGACCCTGCCGCCTCCACCGAAGCGGGCGGCCGCCTGACGCCGATGATGGAACAATATCTGGAGATCAAGGCCGCCAATCCGGGCCTGCTGCTGTTCTACCGGATGGGCGACTTCTACGAGATGTTTTTCGAGGACGCCGAAATCGCCTCGCGCGCGCTCGGTATCGTGCTGACCAAGCGCGGCAAACATCAGGGGCTGGACATCCCGATGTGCGGCGTGCCGGTGGAACGCTCCGACGACTACCTGCATCGCCTGATCGCGCTCGGCCACCGCGTCGCGGTGTGCGAGCAGATGGAGGATCCGGCTCAGGCCCGGGCGCGCGGCAACAAAAGCGTGGTGCGCCGCGACGTGGTTCGGCTGATCACGCCGGGCACGCTGACCGAAGATACGTTGCTCGACGCCAGGACCAATAATTATTTGCTGGCGCTGGCGCGAACTCGCGCCTCTGCAGGCGGCGACCGCATTGGACTTGCCTGGATCGACATCTCCACCGCGGAATTCATCGTCACCGAGTGTTCAATCGGCGAACTCGCGGCGACGCTGTCGCGGATCAATCCCAACGAGGTGATCGTCACCGACGCGCTCTATGGCGATCCCGATCTCGGGCCGGTGCTGCGCGAACTGCCGGCGGTGACGCCGCTGACCCGCGACGTGTTCGACAGCGCCACGGCGGAGCGGCGGCTGTGCGACTATTTTGCGGTCGCCACCATGGACGGCCTCAGCGCGATGTCGCGGCTGGAAGCGACCGCCGCAGCGGCGGCTGTCACCTATATCGACCGCACCCAGCTCGGCAAACGCCCGCCGCTGTCGCCGCCGGCGCGCGAGGCCGCCGGCGCCACCATGGCGATCGATCCGGCGACCCGCGCCAATCTCGAATTGACGCGCACGCTGTCGGGCGAGCGGCGCGGCTCCTTGCTCGGCGCGATCGACTGCACCGTCACCGCCGCAGGATCGCGGCTGCTGGCACAGCGTCTGGCGGCGCCGCTTACCGATGCTGCGGCGATCGCGCGGCGTCTCGAAGCGATTGCGGCGTTTGTGACGGATACCGCGGCGCGCGACGATATCCGTACCATCTTGCGCGCGGCGCCCGACATGTCGCGGGCCTTGGCAAGACTATCGGTCGGACGCGGCGGGCCGCGCGATCTTGCCGGCTTGCGCGACGGCATTCTGGCCGCCGACCGGGCGCTCGCGCGGCTCGCGCAAATCGAAAATTTGCCGCAGGATATTCTCAGCGCAATTGAGGCGCTGCGCCGTCCCTCCCGCGATCTCGCCCGCGAATTCCAGCGCGCGCTTGCCGAGCAACTTCCGCTGATCAAGCGCGACGGCGGCTTTGTCCGCGAAGGCTATGAAGCCGCACTCGACGAGACCCGCAATCTGCGCGATGCATCGCGGCTTGTGGTCGCCGCGATGCAGGCGCGCTACGCCGACGAAACCGGCGTCAAGGGCCTGAAAATCCGCCACAACAACGTGCTCGGCTATTTCGTCGAGGTGACGGCGCAGCACGGCGACAGATTGATGGCGCCGCCGCTCAATGCGACCTTCATTCACCGCCAGACGCTGGCGGGCCAGACTCGCTTCACCACCGCAGAACTCGGCGAGATCGAGGCGAAAATCGCCAACGCCGGCGACCGCGCGCTCGGCCTGGAGCTCGAAACCTTCGAGCGGCTCTCCGCGATGGTGACCGCCGCCAGCGACGACCTGCGCGCCGCAGCCCACGCCTTTGCGCTGCTCGACGTCGCAACCGCGCTGGCAAAGCTCGCGGTTGATGACAATTATGTACGGCCGGAGGTCGACGGCTCGCTCGGCTTCGCCATCGAAGGCGGACGGCATCCGGTGGTCGAACAGGCGCTGAAACGCGACGGCCAGCCGTTTATCGCCAACGCCTGCGACCTTTCACCCGGACCGGGCCAAACGTCTGGCCAGATCTGGCTGATCACCGGCCCCAACATGGCGGGCAAGTCGACCTTCCTGCGGCAGAACGCGCTGATCGCGCTCCTGGCGCAGATCGGCAGTTTTGTCCCCGCGACGCGGGCGCGGATCGGTATCGTCGACCGGCTGTTTTCTCGCGTCGGCGCCGCCGATGACCTCGCGCGCGGGCGTTCCACCTTCATGGTGGAGATGGTGGAAACCGCCGTGATTCTCAATCAGGCCAGCGAACGCTCGCTGGTGATTTTGGACGAGATCGGCCGCGGCACGGCGACGTTCGACGGCCTCTCGATCGCATGGGCCGCGATTGAGCATCTGCATGAGAACAACCGTTGCCGCACGCTGTTCGCCACGCACTATCATGAGCTGACCGCGCTCTCCGCAAAACTGACGCGGATGTTCAATGCCACCGTGCGCGTCAAGGAGTGGCAGGGCGATGTGGTATTCCTGCACGAAGTGCTGCCGGGCTCGGCCGACCGCTCCTACGGCATTCAGGTCGCAAAACTCGCCGGCCTCCCCGCGCCGGTGATCGCGCGGGCAAAATCGGTGCTGGCGAAACTCGAGGCGCAGGATCGCGGACAAACCGCACGCGCGCTGGTCGACGATCTGCCGCTGTTCGCGGTGCCCTCGCGCGCCGCGGCTGAACCGGCGCCGCCGAGCGAAGCTGAGAAACTGATCGAAGCCTTGCGAGCGCTGCACCCCGACGAAATGTCGCCGCGCGATGCGCTGGAGGCGCTGTATGCGCTGAAGGCGAAATTGCCGAAGCGATAAACGTCCTCATCCTGAGGAGCGCGCTCTTGCGCGGGTCTCGAAGGATGGTTTCGTTGCGCTCATGGTTCGAGACGGCGCAAGTGCGCCTCCTCACCATGAGGACCGAGCTTTTCGCGCACGCGCTTTCTCCGGCTCAGCCACCACAGCCCGAGATTCCAGCCGACGCAGGTCGCAAGCGCGAGGCTGAGCGCGATCGCCGAGCCGAACCGCAACGCGGCCAGATGCATGACCGCGATGCCGCCGCCAAAGCCGATCAGGCCCCACAGGCTGTTGGCAAGCAGCGCCGCGGTCGGCCGGCCGCCGATGCGCGGATGCAGGATCAATATCATGCTGATGAACACCAGGGGAATCAGCGCGAGGATGCCGCTGACTGTCGGGCCGACCCAGCCTGAAAGCGTGACGACGGTGACCACCAGCGTCGACACCAGCGCCGCGCGCAGCGGGATATCGTACCAGCGCCGCGTGATCAGCGGCATCCTGACGTTGCGGAAGCGCCGGACCAGCGGCAGCGCGATTGCGAAGGCAATGGCGTTGGCGACGATGCCGCCGAGCAGCGGCAAATGCGCTATCCGCATCGAAGTTGCGATCACGACCCATACTACAATCGCAACGCAGAAGCTGACGATCATGTTGTTGCGTTGCGCCAGCAAGACGTAGGTCAGCACGAGAAAGACTGTCGCGGCGTTGATCGACAGGCTCGCGACCGCACCTTCGGCGATGAACGCCGCATCGTGATCGAGCGCGAGAAAAACATATGACGGCCCCGCGGAAATCGGCAGCGTCGCAATCAGCGCGCCGATCACGGGTCCCGAACGTTCGGTGATGATCGATGCCGTGACGACGAACGCGGCCGTAATGGCCATGCGCAGCGCGAGCGTGAGCAGGAAGGCAAGTTCGGGAGACATTTTGATCCGTCGTCCCGACGGATCACACCCTTTGCATCTGCACCGAAACCTTCGGCCCGTTCTTGATGGTTTGATACACCACGCAATAACGCTCGGTTAGTTTCAGCAGCAGATCGAGCTTGTCCTGCGGCGCTGATGTATCGACGTCGAAGCGCAGGCGGATCTCGGCGAAGCCGACCGGCGTCTCCTTGTCGACGCCGAGCGTACCGCGAAAATCCAGATCGCCTTCGGCGCTGACGATGCCGGTCTTCAGCGGCACCTCGATCGCGGTTGCCACCGATTTCAGCGTGACGCCGGCGCAGGCCACCAGCGCTTCCAGCAGCATGTCGCCGGAGCAGAGCTCCAGCCCGGAGCCGCCGGTGGCGGGGTGCAGGCCGGCGACCGCCAGCGCGCGGCCGGTCTCGACCTTGCAAGCGATGCCTTCGTTCTCGATCGAGCCTTTTGCCTTTAGCGTGATCAGCGCGGCCTTGGGATCGGTCTTATAACGGTCCTTGATCGGGGCCTGCGTGGCGCGGAGGGTTGCGGCGTCCATAACAAAATTCCTTCTTTGTCATGGCCGGGCTAAAGCGCGAAGCGCGTCTTCACGCCAGACGTCCCGGCCATCCACGTCTTGTTGAAGCATCTATAAGACGTGGATGCCCGGGACAAGCCCGGGCATGACGAGTCATGGGTGCAATGTCACCACCACATCGCCTCGCCCGCGGTCGATTTCGCATCCGCATCGGGCACGTTGCGGTCGAGCGAACGGTCCAGCGCCGTCAAAACCCGGCGCTTGAAATTGTCGAACAGCGGCGAATTGCGGTCGCGCGGCCGCGCCAGGTTGATGATGATCTCCTCGAACTTGCGACCCGGGCGCGGCCGCATCACGATGACGCGGTCGGCCAGCGCCACGGCCTCGTCGACATCATGCGTCACCAGCACCAGCGTCGGCCGCGTGTCGGCCCACAAATCGAGCAGATGATCCTGCAGGTCGCGGCGCGTGAAGGCATCCAGCGCTGAGAACGGCTCGTCCAGCAGCAGCACTTCCGGCTGCGGCACCAGCGCCCGCGCGATCGCGACGCGCTGCGCCTGTCCGCCGGACAATTCGCGCGGCCATGCGTCGGCCTTGTCGGTGAGGCCGACGCGCTGCAGCGCCCGCGCCACCTTTTCGCGGCGGATATTCGCCGGCGCATCGGACAGTCCAAAGCCGATATTGTCGGCGACGCTGAGCCAGGGCAGCAGCCGCGGCTCCTGAAAGATGATGCCGATCTTTTCGTGCGGCGCCGTGATCGCGATGCCGTCGAGCACAACGGCGCCCGAGGTGGCGCGGTCGAGCCCGGCGACAGCGCGCAGCAGCGTCGATTTTCCGCAGCCGGAGCCGCCGATGATGGCGACGATTTCGCCTTGCCGGATTTCCGCGGAGAAACGCTCCAGCGCATTCACGCCGTTGGGATAGATCTTTCCAACCCGGTCGAGCAGCAGCATCAGGCGCCTCCGCCGTGACGTCCGAAGGCGTCCTGCCAGCGCAGCAGCGGCGCCGAGCCGATCTCGATCAGCCAGTCGGTGGTCTTGCCGAGGATGGCGAAGATGACGATGGCGGCGAGAATCTGCGCCGGCTTGCCGAGTTGCTGGCCGTCGATCAACAGATAGCCGAGCCCTTCCGAGGCGCCCATGAATTCGGCGGCGACCACGAACATCCAGCCCAGGCCAAGGCCGACCCGAAGCGACACCACATAGGCCGGCAGCACCGCCGGCAACAGAATGCGGCGGATCATCGCAGGTCCGCTGAGGCGAAAAGTGCGGCCGACCTCGACGATCTTGCGGTCGACCGAGAGGATCGCGCCCATTACGCCGAGATAGACCGGGAAGAACACACCGACCGCGATCAGCGCGATTTTCGAGGTCTCGAAAATGCCGAGCCACAGGATGAACAGCGGCACCCATGCGATCGACGGAATCGCGCGCAGCGCCTGCACGGTCGGGTCCAGCAACTGCCGCGCCAGGCCCCAATAGCCCGAGATCGCGCCGAGCAGCGTGCCCGCGAGCACGCCGAGCCCAAAACCTGCGGCGACGCGCGTCAGCGTCGCCATGATGTGGCGTGTCAGCTCCCCGCTGCGCGCCAGTTCCATGATGGTGGCGAACACTTTTGTAGGCGGCGGCACCAGCCGTCCGTTCGACCATCCCAGCCAGACGACGATTTCCCACGCCAGCGCCAATCCTACAGGCAACAGCAATCCGAGCGCGGGCCGTGCAAAACGCCGCAGCCGCCCCGACGGCGCGGGTGCTGCGATCGGTTCGGCCTGTTGAACGAGGTGAGTATCGAGCGTCATGGCCATAGCAAAACCGCGTCTGACCGGGGAATGCAAGCTGGCGGAATGGACGAAGGCGCCCTCCACTGTCGTTCCGGCGAAAGCCGGGAACCATAGCCACCGTGGTTATGATCGGGCTCGTTCGTTCCGCAAGTGGCTGACACCTCCCGCCTCACAAAGACGGAGGGCACGTGTCCCGGGCGCGGTGCGGTATTCTTCATGCCGCTCCGCAGAACCGGGACCCCGGTTAAGTAGAAGCAAGCTGGACCCCGGCTCTGCAGCGCACCGCTTCGCAAGGGCTACGCGCTGCGCTGCGTCCGGGATACGAAAGCCCTCAATTCGTCGGCAGCGGCACCTGGTCGTCGATCAGCGCATCCAGCGTCGCCTTGACGTCGACCTTGGCGTCGACGACGCCGGCCTGCTGCAAAGCGAGACCCGCCGCGAGGATGGAGTCGCGCTGCTGCGCGCCGATGCGGCTGTGGGTGAGTTCGGTGCGTTCCTTGAGCTGCTTGTCGACGACCTCGCCGGGCAGTTTGGTGACGCCGATAAACGTCTTCTTCAGGTCGTCGTAATTCGCCAGCGAATATTTTCGCGCTTCCTCGTAAGTAGCCAGCACGCGGCGGACCGCGTCCGGATAGTCCTTCAAAAATTGCTCGCGGACATTGAGAATGCCCCAGGTGTTGGCCTCGGGCTTGCGGAAGAACAGTTTGGCGCCGTCCTCGATTTCGGCCTGCGCCATCATCGGATCGAGGCCGGCCCAGGCGTCGACGTCGCCGCGGATCAGCGCGGTCTTGCCGTCGGCGTGCTGCAGCAGCACCGGCGTGATGTCCTTTTCGGAAAGACCCGCATCGAGCAGCGCGCGCACCAGGAAGATGTGCGGATCAGTGCCGCGCGTCACCGCGACGCGCTTGCCCTTGAGATCGGCGACGCTTGTGATCTTGGAATCCTTGCCGGTCACCAGCGCCGTCCATTCGGGACGCGAATACACATAGATCGACTTGATCGGATTGCCGTTGATCTTGGCGACCAGCGCGGCGGAGCCCGCGGTCGAGCCGAAATCGATCGAGCCGGCGTTGAGGAACTCCAGCGCCTTGTTGGAGCCCGCCGACTGCACCCAGACGATGCTGATACCGTCCTTGGCGAATTCCTTTTCCAATAGTCCCTTCTGCTTGAGGATCATCGATACCGGATTATAGGTCGCCCAATCGATATGAATTTCCTTGAGCGCGTCGGCGGCAGACGCGGCGCCGGGTAGCAGCGCCGAGACGGCGATGGCGGCCGCGAAGGCGCGCGTTAAGAATTTCAGCATTGTTTGTCTCCCTGAAGTGAACGGTGAAAGCAGATAGCCGGGAATGGTCAGCGCCGTCAGGCCGTTTCATGCGCGCAGCACGCCCCGGCGGGCCAAGAAATGCTTTTTCATCTCAATGAGTTAAATTGCCGCGTCAACGAGAAAATACATGCTCTTAAAGCTTGGTGATGAGAACATGATTGCTTAAATCACGTCAAATGCAGCATGGACCCGCTGCACACCCACAATCATCCGTGACAGCGCCCGCGCCGTCCGATATCCGGATACTTGATGGACAGCGTTGTGACACAGGCCGGCCCCGAGGCTGACGAGCGTTTCGACACGGCGGGGATCACCGCCGCAGTGGACGCGCTGGCCGCAAAACATGCCGGGCACGAGGATGTTTTCCGGACCCACCTCGCGCAGTTGCTGAAAGCCGAGTTCATCAAGGCGCGGGCTATCGCGCAGGAGGTTCTGCTGAAGGACCGTCACGGCCGGCGCTGCGCCGAACGGCTGTGCTTTATCCAGGACGAAATCATCCGCATCCTGTTCGCCGCGGCAACCGTGCATCTGTATCGCTCGCCGGTTCCGACCGGCGCCGAACGCATGGCGGTGGCCGCCACCGGCGGCTACGGCCGCGGGCTGATGGCGCCGGAATCCGATATCGATCTGTTGTTCATCCTGCCCTACAAGCAGACCGCGTGGGGCGAGCAGGTCGCGGAAGCCATCCTGTATTGCCTATGGGACATGGGGTTGAAGGTCGGCCACGCCACGCGCTCGGTCGACGAATCGATCCGTCAGGCGCGCGGCGACATGACCATCCGCACCGCGATCCTGGAGACGCGCTTCCTGACCGGCGACCAGCCGCTCTACGACGAGCTGGTCGAACGCTTCGACAAGGCGGTGGTGCAGGGTAGCGCCGCGGAGTTCGTAACTGCGAAACTCGCCGAGCGCGAGGAGCGCCATCGGCGCGCCGGGCAATCGCGCTATCTGGTCGAACCCAATGTCAAAGACGGCAAGGGCGGCTTGCGCGACCTGCACACGCTGTTCTGGATCGCGAAATATGTCTACCGGGTGCGCGATACCGACGAGTTGCTGCAGCACGGCGTGTTCGACGCGCAGGAGTACCGCACCTTCCGCCGCTGTGCGGATTTTCTGTGGTCGGTGCGCTGCAATCTGCATTTTGTCAGCGGCCGCGCCGAGGAGCGGCTGTCGTTCGACATGCAGCGCGAGATCGCGGTGCGGCTTGGCTACACCTCGCATCCCGGCATGCAGGACGTCGAGCGCTTCATGAAGCACTATTTCCTGATCGCCAAGGATGTCGGCGATCTCACCGCGATCCTGTGCGCCAAGCTGGAAGACCAGCAGGCCAAGCCGGCGCCGGTGCTGAGCCGGATGATGGCGCGGTTTCGCCCCGGCACCAAGCAGCGGCGCGTGCCCGACAGCGACGATTTCATCGTCGACAACAACCGCATCAATCTCGCCGCGGCGGACGTGTTCAAGCACGACCCCGTCAACCTGATCCGGATTTTCCGCCTCGCGCAGAAGAACAATCTCGCATTCCATCCGGACGCCATGCGCGCGGCCACCCGCTCGCTGAAGCTGATCAACGCCCAGCTGCGCGAAAATCCGGAAGCCAACCGGATTTTCATGGAAATCCTGACCTCGGACGACGCCGAGATCGTGCTGCGGCGCATGAACGAAACCGGCGTGCTCGGCCGCTTCATCCGCACCTTCGGCAAGATCGTGGCGATGATGCAGTTCAACATGTACCATCACTACACGGTCGACGAGCATCTGTTGCGCTGCATCGGCATCCTTCAGGAGATCGAACGCGGCGGCAACGACGAGTTCATCGTAGCCTCCGACCTGATGCGCAAGATTCGCCCGGAGCATCGCAGGGTGCTCTACATCACCACGCTGCTACACGACATCGCGAAGGGTCGCCCGGAAGACCATTCGATCGCCGGCGCCAAAGTGGCGCGGCGGCTGTGCCCGCGGCTCGGATTCAACGCCGCCGACACCGAACTGATCGCGTGGCTGATCGAGCAGCATCTGACCATGTCGGTGGTGGCGCAGTCGCGCGACCTTTCGGATCGCAAGACGATCGAGAATTTTGCCGCCGTGGTGCAATCGGTCGAGCAGATGAAACTGCTGACGATCCTGACCACCGCCGATATCCGCGGCGTCGGTCCGGGCGTCTGGAACGGCTGGAAAGCGCAGCTGATCCGCACGCTGTATTACGAGACCGAGCCGGTGCTCACCGGCGGCTTCTCGGAAGTCAACCGCGCGCAGCGCATCGCGGTGGCGCAGTCGGAGTTTCGCGCGGCCTTTACCGAATGGCCGGATCAGGAGCTCGACGCCTATATTGCGCGGCACTATCCGGCCTACTGGCTCAAGGTCGATCTGCCGCACAAGATTCGCCACGCGCGGTTCATGCGCGCCAGCGAGCAGGGCGGTGCCAAGCTCAATATCAATGTCGGCTTTGATGAATTGCGCGGCGTCACCGAGCTGACCATCCTCGCCCAGGACCATCCATGGCTGCTGTCGATCATCGCAGGCGCCTGCGCCTCGGCCGGCGCCAATATCGTCGACGCGCAGATCTATACCACTACAGACGGGCTAGCGCTCGATACCATCGCGATCTCCAGGGAATACGACCGCGACGAGGACGAGGGCCGGCGCGCGACACGGATCGGCGAGATGATCGAGGGTGTGCTGGAAGGCAAATTGCGGTTGCCGGAGGTCGTTGCGAGACGTGCGGCCGGACGGGCCAAGGCTCGCCCGTTCGTGGTCGAGCCGGAGGTGATCATCAACAACCAGTGGTCGGACCGCTACACCGTGATCGAGGTCTCCGGTCTCGACCGCCCCGGCCTGCTGTACCAGCTGACCACCGCGATCTCGAAACTCAACCTCAACATCGCCTCGGCCCACGTCGCGACCTTCGGCGAGCGCGCCCGCGACGTGTTTTATGTCACCGACCTGCTCGGCGCCCAGATCAATGCGCCGACGCGGCAGGCCGCGATCAAGCGCGCGCTGATCTACCTGCTCGCCAACGACTCCGCCGAGGAGAAGCCGGCGGCGTAACGGAGGCGCGGCTTCGTAGCCCGCCATGAGCGAACTACGCGCTCTTGCCCTTGCCATAGGCAAAATACCAAAACCCGATCGCCAGTGCGCCGTTGATCAGGACCTGAAGCCAGCCGAGCCCGTTGAGAAGCCCGGTGGCGGTCGCGTGCAGCAGGATCAGGAAGTCGAGACCGTTGCCGACAAGGCCGGCCAGCATCGCCGCCTTCAGCGCTTCGGCGCCGTTACCGTTGCGGGCGCCCCAGAACACGATGGCGAAGCCGAGGATCACCGACCCGGCGATACGGCCGATCACCTCGGTGGCGGGCGTCAGCTTCACGCCGTAGAGCGCAACCAACGCCGAAGGCGCGATCAAAAACGCCAGACCGAACACTGCCGCCACCACCGTGGCGAGCATCAGGAAGTTATTGAGTCTCATGATTCCCCCTCCCCTTAATCGTTCAAGAAACGGCACAGCTTAGCATGCCGGTAGAATGGTGCCTATTGCGATCAACTGTCGCCGCCTGCCCCCGCGTGCTAGCGTCAAACCGCAAGTTCTTTGCGAGGTTCGGGGGAGCCACACCATGAACTGGATTGCGAACGTTCTGGTCGCGCTGGTCGCAGCGCTGCATGTCTATTTTCTTGTTCTGGAGATGTTTCTCTGGACCAAGCCGCTGGGGCTGAAGACGTTTCGTAACTCGCTGGAAAAGGCGCAGGACTCCGCCGTACTCGCCGCCAATCAGGGACTGTATAACGGCTTTCTCGCAGCCGGCCTGATCTGGGGCCTGGTGCAGGCCGTGCCCGGCTTCGCCTTCCAGATCAAGGTGTTCTTTCTACTCTGCGTCATCGTCGCCGGCGTCTACGGCGCAGCGACCGTCAGCCGCAGGATCCTGTTCGTTCAGGCTGCCCCGGCGGCGCTTGCGCTGATCCTGCTCTGGCTCGCATAAGGCTCGCTTTGCCTCTCCCTGCTGAGGCGAGGTAAGTAGAGGCCGCATCAGCATTAATTCTCGCTTAACGCGGCTTTAAACCCCGTCCGCTTAAGCTGCCGCATCGGCTGGCGGTGGCGTTGCGTATGGCGTGGGGATCGAAAAAGAGCAGCGGACGCCGCGAGCCGATGTTCGGGCTCGCCGCATCGTTGGCCGAATTGCGTCTCGGCCCGCAGGATCGCGTGACGGTCGCCGACGACAAGCCGAAGAAACAGGCCGCCAAGCCAAAGGCGCGCGCGCCGGATGACAAAGGTCCGCGTGAGCGAAAGCCGCGTGCTGGCAGCGGGCGCAAATCCAAAGGCCGCGCGCGCAGCGGCGTCTATCGCCTGCTCTATTGGGGCGCAGTGCTCGGCCTGTGGGCCGGGATCGCGGTGGTCGGCGTCGTGGTCTGGGTCGGCGCGCATCTGCCCGCGATCCAGTCGCTGGAAATTCCAAAGCGGCCGCCGACCATCCAGATCGTCGGCCTCGACGGCAGCGTGCTGGCGACCAGAGGCGAAATGGCCGGCAGTAACGTTTCGCTGAAAGATCTGCCGCCGTATCTGCCGAAGGCCTTTATCGCCATCGAGGATCGCCGGTTCTATTCGCATTACGGCGTCGACCCGCTGGGCATCGCGCGCGCGGCGGTGGCGAACGTCCTGCATCGCGGCGTCAGCCAAGGCGGCTCGACGCTGACGCAGCAACTCGCCAAGAACCTGTTTCTGACTCAGGAACGCACCATGCAGCGCAAGCTGCAGGAAGTCGAACTGGCGCTGTGGCTGGAACGCAAGCATTCCAAGGCCGAGATTCTCGAACTCTATCTCAACCGGGTGTATTTCGGCTCCGGCGCCTATGGCGTCGAGGCGGCGGCGCAAAGATATTTCGGCAAGTCCGCGAAGAACGTCACGCTTCCCGAAGCCGCGATGCTCGCAGGGCTGGTCAAGTCGCCGTCGCGGCTGGCGCCGAACCGCAATCCCGAGGGCGCCGAGAAGCGCGCTCAAACTGTTCTCACCGCGATGGCGGACGCAAAATTCATCACCGAGCCGCAGGCCCAGGTCGCGATCGGCCATCCGTCCTACAATGTGAAGGCCGCCGGCGCCGGCACCGTCAATTATGTAGCGGACTGGATCGGCGAAGTGCTCGACGACCTGGTCGGCCAGATCGACCAGAATATCGTGGTGGAAACCTCGATCGATCCGAAACTGCAGAGCATCGCGGAAGATTCCATCATCGACGAACTCGCGGCGAAAAGCGTGAAGTTCAACGTCAGCCAGGGCGCGCTGGTGGCGATGACGCCGGATGGAGCGGTGCGCGCCATGGTCGGCGGTCGCAATTATGCGGAGAGCCAGTATAATCGCGCGGTCACCGCAAAGCGGCAGCCGGGCTCGGCGTTCAAGCCGTTCGTCTATCTCACCGCGATCGAAGCGGGGCTGACCCCGGAGACGATCCGGCAGGATGCCCCGCTCGACGTCAAGGGCTGGAAGCCCGAGAATTACAGCCACGAATATTTCGGCGCGGTGACACTGACACAGGCGCTGGCGATGTCGCTCAACACCGTGGCGGTGCGGCTCGGGCTGGAAGTCGGGCCCAGGAATGTCGCGCGCACCGCACACCGGCTTGGCATTGCATCGAAGCTCGACGCCAACGCTTCGATCGCGCTCGGCACCTCGGAAGTCTCGCTGACCGAACTGGTCGGCGCCTACGCGCCGTTCGCCAATGGCGGCCAGGGCATCACCCCGCATGTCGTCAACAGGATCCGCACCGTCGAAGGCAACAAGGTGCTTTACGCGCGGCCCATCGATCAGCTTGGCCAGGTGATCGATCCGCGCAATGTCGCGATGATGAATACCATGATGCAGGAGACGCTACTCAGCGGCACCGCGCGCAAAGCCGAGATTCCCGGATGGTCCGCCGCCGGCAAGACCGGCACCAGCCAGGACTTTCGCGACGCCTGGTTCATCGGCTACACGGCCAGTCTCGTGACCGGCGTCTGGCTCGGCAATGACGACAATTCGCCGACCAAAAAGGCCACCGGCGGCGGCCTGCCGGTTGAAGTCTGGACGAGATTCATGCGCACGGCGCATCAGGGCATCCCGGTTGCGGCATTGCCGGGGGCGCAGTCGGGCGGCATGCTTTCGAACCTCGCGCAGATAAGCTCGCAGATCGTGCCCGGCACGCCGGTGCCGGCGAGCGGGGCGAACCGGCCCGCGCCGACGCGCACCGCAGTACGTCCGGAAGCGGCAAGCGGGCTGGATGGATGGCTGATGGAACGGTTGTTCGGACGGTAAGTCCGAGTACGTGCCCCGGACGCAGCGCAGCGCGTAGCACTTGCGGAGCGGTGCGCTGCAGAGCCGGGGCCCCGGTTGTTTTCTTAAGCGCAGTCCAGCTTGCTTGGCTTAACCGGGGTCCCGGTTCTGCGAAGCGGCATGAAGGATGCCGCATCGCGCCCGGGACACGTGACTCAATCCTGAATGCCGTAGCGATGCAAATCGTTGCCCGAGGTGTCGAGCCAGGCTTTGGCGCGCTCGACGTGACCGCACACCCGCGCGACCACCCTCCAGAACCGCGGCGAGTGATTCATCTCGACCAGATGCGCGACTTCGTGGGCGGCGAGATAATCCAGCACATAGGGCGGCGCCAGAATCAGCCGCCACGAAAACGACAACGAGCCCGCCGAGGTGCACGAACCCCATCGGCTCGACTGATCGCGGATCGACAGCCGCTTGACCTTGACGCCAAGCGCTGCGGCGTAGGACTGCGCGGCCTTTTGCAGGTCGCGGCGCGCTTCGCGCTTGAGGTAATCGCCGATGCGGCGCTCGAGATGTTCAAAACCTCCGGCCACGCAGAGAATGCGCTCGCCGCTCTCTTTTATCTCGGTCCAGACCGATCCGCGCTCGCCGGAGCGATGCACGATCCGGTGCGGACTGCCGCGCAACGGAACCACGGTGCCCGGAAAAAACGGCGCCGCTTTCGGAAGCCGGCCAAGACGCGCCGCGATCCATGCGCCGTGGCGCTGCGCAAAATCTTTTGCATCCGTAAGAGTGCCGCGCGGCGGCATAGTCAGGATCGCCTCGCGGTCGCTTGGGTGAATGCGCAGAGTGTAGCGCCGCGCGCGGCGGTGCCGCCGCAGCCGTATCGAATAGATTTGCGAGCCGTGTTTGACCGAGAGGGTGTGAGGTTCGGCGGGCCGTTGATAAAGGAGGGCGCGAGTGGCCATGTCTACGAGTCCGGACAGCGGGAAATCGCCCGGATTCTGCCATATCCGCTGCCACTGAAATCGCTCGGCGCAAAAACAAATCATTTGCCCAATATACAGGGGTGAACGGCGGCAACGCCGCTACAGAATGGGGCGTGGAACAAAAACTTTAGTTTAAAATGCTTTCGATTTAGGTCACCTAACAAGTGAGCGGGTACTCATTCTTTCGCGACGCTTGAAATCTCTATTTCCTGCAGCAATTTCAGCAGCATAGGCCATGACACGCGAATCGATCCAGGGGGTCCCGGAAATCCGGTCGATCCTTGATTCAGCGATAGTTTTGCCGCGTCACTCCGCGGCCGCCGCCAGCGACAGCTTCGGTCGGGCGGCCGACAGCATGAAATCGGAGATGCGCGGCACGATTTCCGACTTGAAACGGGAACCGTTGAAGACGCCGTAATGGCCGACGCCCTTTTGCACATAGTGCACCCGGCGATGGTCCGGAATCGAACTGCACAGCGTATGCGTCGCTTCGGTCTGGCCGAGGCCGGAGATATCGTCTTTCTCGCCTTCGACCGTCATCAGCGCGACGCGGGTGATTTTCGACGGATCGACCGGCTTGCCGCGATGGGTCATCTCGCCCTTGGGCAGCGCATGCTTGACGAACACCACATCGACGGTCTGCAGATAATATTCGGCCGTGAGATCCATCACCGCCAGATATTCGTCGTAGAAATCGCGGTGCTTGTCGACCAGATCGCCATCGCCCTTCACCAGATCCTTGAACAGGTTCTTGTGCGCGTCCATGTGGCGGTCGAGATTCATGGTGATGAAGCCGTTGAGCTGCAGGAAACCCGGATAAACATCGCGCATAAAACCCGGGTGCGGAAACGGCACCTTGCTGATGACGTTGCTGCGAAACCAGTCGATGCCTTTTTCCGCGGCGAGATTGTTGACCGCGGTCGGATTGCGCCTGGTATCGATCGGGCCGCCCATCAGCGTCATCGATAAGGGCACGAAGGGATCGAGCTCGGCTTCCATGATGGATACCGCGGCCACCACCGGCACCGAAGGCTGGCACACCGCGACAACATGCATGTTGCCGCCGAGCACGTGCAGCATCTCGATGACGTAATCGACATAGTCGTCGAGATCGAAACGGCCCTCGGCCAACGGCACCATGCGGGCATCGGACCAGTCGGTGATGTAGACTTCATGGGTCGGCAGAAACGCCTCGACGGTGCCGCGCAGCAGGGTCGCATAGTGGCCGGACATCGGCGCCACGATCAGCACGCGCGGATGCGGGCTGCGCAACGGCCGTGTCAGCTTGCGGTCGAAATACAGCAGACGGCAGAACGGCTTTTCCCACACCACGCGGATTTCGACCGGCGTGCGGACACCGTTGACCTCGGTATCGTGCAGGCCCCATTCGGGCTTGCCGTAGCGGCGCGTGGTGCGCTCGAACAACTCGCAGCCCGCGGCGATCGATTTGCCGAATTCGGTATGCGACCAGGGATTGAGCGGGTTCTGGAACAGGATCTTGGTCGCGTCGGTCACCGCCCGCGCCGGATTGAGCGAGGCCTGCCCCATCTCGTACATCCAGTACATCGGCGTCGTCAGCGCCGCACTGCCCTCCCCCGGCAGGGCCGGCGGGCGGCCAAATTCACCAATCGGCATGTGTTCCTCGAACCCGTTTTGCGTCGCAATATAGTGGTGTTTGCGTGGCAATGCGTCAATGCGCCGGACGGCTTTTCGTTCGGTTGTCGGCGCATAAGCCCATGATTGTGGCTCAAAAGCCGCTATTCGCCGCTCTGTAGCAGCGAGCCGGCCCGGCGCGCGCTGTTCAAAAGCCCAAGAAATATCGCAAAGGACACAATAAACAGCACCGCGTTGATCAGCAGCGCCTCCAGCATCAGGTCGGGGCGAAACACATGATCGATCAGCAGCGCGCGCATGCCCTCGAATACATAGGTCGGCGGCAGCGCCCATGCGACGTATTGCAGCCAGTGCGGCAGCACGGTCACCGGATAATAGACGCAGGCCAGCGGCAATATTCCGAACATCAGCGTCCAGACGATGCTCTCCGCGCCGAGGCCATTTCGCAGCACCAGCCCGGACACGAAGATACCAAGCGACCAGCTGGTGAAAATGAGATTGCAGAAGAACGCGATCAGCGGCAGGCCGAGACTATAGAAGTTGAAATGGAAGAAAAACATCGCCAGCAGCGTCATCGGGATGACGCCGATGGCGAGCCTGATCAGGCTCATGATCATCAGCGAAATCAGAAACTCGATCGGCTTCAGCGGGCTCATCATCAGGTTGCCGAGATTGCGCGCCCACATTTCCTCGAGGAACGAGATTGAAAAGCCGAGCTGCCCGCGAAACAGGATGTCCCACAGGATGATCGCCCCGATGAAGGTGCCGCCGGCGCGCGCAAAGAATCCCGCATTCTGCGCGATGTAACTCTGCAGAAAACCCCAGGTCACGATCTGCAGCGCCGGCCAATACACCAGTTCAAGCAATCGCGGCCAGGACGAGATCAAGAGATACCAGTAGCGCAGGATCATCGCGCCGATGCGGTGCGGGGCAATGCCGCGGTGGACATCGAAATTGCCGACGACGCTCATGGCTGGGCACGCCCGCGCGCGACATCGAGGAACACTTCCTCCAGAGAAGCGCGGTTGTAGCGCAGCATGATGCTGTCCGGAGTGTCGTCGTCCTCGATACGGCCGCGTTTCATGATGATGACGCGGTCGCACAGCCGCTCGACCTCCAGCATATTGTGCGACGCCAGCAGTACGGTCGCGCCATGCGCCTTGCGGTAGGATTCGATATGCTGCCTGATCCAGTCGGCGGTATCGGGATCGAGCGACGCCGTCGGCTCATCCAGCAGCAGCAATTCGGGCTGGTTGATCAGCGCCTTGGCCAGCGCCACCCGGGTCTTCTGCCCGGACGACAGTTTGCCGTTGGGACGATCGATGAATTCGCTGAGGTCGAGATCGGCGGCGAGCGCCTCGATGCGCTCGCGCAAATTCCCGACCGCGTAGAGCCGGCCGAATATTGTGAGATTCTGCCGCACCGTGAGCCGCATCGGCATGTCGACATAGGGGCTTTCGAAATTCATCCGGCCCAGCACCTCGGCGCTTTGCTCGGGCATCGAACGGCCCAGCACCTGCACGCGTCCCGAGGTCGGCAGTACCAATCCCATGATCATCGCAATGGTCGTGGTCTTGCCGGCGCCATTGCCGCCGAGCAATCCGGTGATGCTGCCGCGCGCGATGCGAAACGACACATCGTCCACGGCGCGGGCGGTCTTGTAGACCTTGACCAGATGCGCGACCTCGATCGCCGCCGATCCGGTTGGATCGAGCGCGGGGGCCCGCGATGCTTCCTCAATCGTCATGCGGGCCGTTCATTGGGCCATCATGACGGCGAGCGCAAGACCTCGTCATGCCCGGCCTTGGGCCGGGCATCCACGTCTTACCTGTATCACGACAAGAAAAAGACCTGGATGGCCGGACAACCCCGCCATGACGGAGAAAGTAACGCCGTCCGGGCGCGCATTTGTGATCGAGACCTCGCCCGTCTAAACTCGCCGCAATGACCGACGTCGCAGCCTCCGATTTCCGCCACCCGCGCCGCTATGTCCGTCTGGACACGATTTTGCGGCTGCGCTGGCTTGCCGTGCTCGGCCAGCTCGCGGCTATTTTTGTGGTGGTGCAGGGCCTCAACTTCGATCTTCCGATCATCCCTTGCGTCACCATCGTCGGCTTGTCGGCACTGCTCAATCTGGTGCTGCAGATCGCCTTCGATCCGATGCAGCGGCTGGAGCCGGTTTATGCCGCGGCACTGCTGGCGCTGAACATCGCCGAACTGGCGGGACTGCTGTATTTTACCGGCGGTCTGCAAAATCCGTTTTCGTTTCTATTTCTGGCGCCGGTGCTGATATCGGCGACGGCGCTGCCGATCCGGCTGACCATCGCACTCGGCGTTCTCGCCGTCGCCTGCGCCTCGGTGCTTGGCTTTTTCCATTTGCCGCTGCCATGGGAGGGCGATGAGCCGCTGGAGCTGCCGCCGATCTATCTGTTCGGCGTCTGGCTTTCGATCCTGCTGGCGATCGGCGTCACCAGCCTCTATGCGTTCCAGGTCACCGAAGAAGCCCGCAAATTGTCCGACGCGCTCGCGGCCACCGAACTGGTGCTGACCCGCGAACAACATCTTACGCAGCTCGACGGTCTTGCCGCGGCCGCCGCCCATGAACTCGGCACGCCGCTTTCGACCATCTTCCTGATTTCGCGCGAACTGGAAAACGCGGTGCAGGACAACAGCGCGCTGGCCGGCGATCTCAAAACCCTGCGCGAACAGGCGCAGCGCTGTCGCGACATTCTTGCCAAGATCACCCAGCTATCCTCGATCGGTGCACCGTTCGATCGCATGCCGCTATCGACCTTGATCGAGGAGGCGGTGGCGCCACACCGCGATTTCGGCATCGCCATCAAGGTGCGGATCGCGGTCGCCGGCGCCAGCGAGCCGGTCGGCATGCGCAACCCGGCGATTCTCTACGGCGTCGGCAATATCCTGGAAAACGCCGTCGATTTCGCCCGCTCGACCGTGGAGGTAAATGCCTGGTGGAACGCCGACACTGTCGAAATCGTCATTTCCGACGACGGGCCCGGCATCGCCCCGGACGTGCTGAAGCGGATCGGCGAGCCGTATTTGTCGCGGCGGCGCGGCGCGGAGGACGCACCGGGCGAGCGCAGCGGGCTCGGGCTCGGCGTGTTCATCGCGCGCACGCTGCTGGAACGCACCGGCGCGAAGGTGTCGTTTACCAACCGGACGTTTCCGGACCACGGCGCGGTGGTCCAGATCGTGTGGCCGCGCAGCAGTTTCGAAACCGCTGAAACCGCCACCGAAACAGTGCGTTAGAACGGTTCGGCGGTTGCCGCGGCGGCTTGACCGACTTTATGCGGCCTTGGCAGCGCCGTGCTGGCACGCCATATGATGGGGTGTCCGACACAGAGGGTTTTAGACCGTGAATGCAATCGCCGAACTGGCAGGCCACACCGACCGCTCGCTGCTGATCGTCGAGGACGACAAGCCGTTTCTTGAGCGCCTCTCGCGCGCCATGGAAACCCGGGGATTTAGCGTCACCTCGTGCGAGAGCGTGTCCGACGGCCTCGCGCATATCGGAAAGGCGGCGCCGGCTTTTGCCGTGGTGGATTTGCGGCTCGGCGACGGCAATGGCCTCGATGTGGTGTCGGCGCTGAAGCGGCAGCGGCCCGATGCGCGCGCCATCGTGCTGACCGGCTACGGCAACATCGCCACCGCCGTGACCGCGGTGAAGATGGGCGCGGTGGATTATCTCTCAAAACCCGCCGACGCCGACGACGTGATGGCGGCGCTGCTGGCCAGCGGCACCGAGAAGTCCGAATTGCCGAACAATCCGATGTCGGCGGACCGGGTGCGCTGGGAGCACATCCAGCGCATCTACGAGATGTGCAACCGCAACGTCTCGGAAACCGCGCGGCGGCTGAATATGCATCGCCGCACCCTGCAGCGCATCCTGGCGAAACGCGCGCCGCGCTGAATTTCTTACCTCTCCCCGCAAGCGGGGAGAGTTGGCCTACCGCTAAAATTCGCCATGCCCCTGCGGATCGATCAGCCGGTTGATCCGCTGCGCCGCCGCTAACCCGAACCGCACCATCATCAATTTGCGGGTCGGCGCCGGCAGGCGGTGCTCCGGCGCCTCGCAATGCATGTGCGCGCCATAGGCATCGGCGACGATCAGGCCGGTCTCAGTCGGGAAAATCTCGCACGGCAGATCCTGCGTGAACGCAAAGAACAGCCGGTCGCAATGCGCGCGATACTCCTGCCATTTCTGATCGGCGCGTAAATCCTCGATCGAGGATTTGATCTCGACGATCCAGATCTCGCCGCGCTCGTTCAGCGCCACCAGATCGGCGCGCCGTCCCGACGGCAGCGGCAACTCGCTGATGCAGGAAAATCCCAGCGATCGCAACAGCCGCGCGGTGCCGCGCGCGATCGCAAGTGCCGTCTCGGACTGGCGGCGGTCCGGCGGCGGCAGCAGAGCAAGATAAACGGGTTGCGATTCCATTGCGGCAAACCTAGCCGATTTCGCGGCCGGGAACAAAGCGGCAACAACACGCCGAGGCGATCATTTTTGCCGGGCGCTGGCCCCCGCGAATTTTTGCCAAAGCGACTGCACGTCCTGGTGGTAACCGGCATCCACCGCCGCCCCGAACGGACGTCCGTCCAGGATCGCGTCCATCATGCGGCCAAAGCCTGGCGCGTCGGAATTACGCAGCCAGGATACGAACATTCCGGCCTGCCGGTAGGCCATTACGGTGCGATGCGACGGGGTTGCCCCTGGCGGCGCGCGCTCGAACCTCACTCCGAGCAGCAGCGTGCTCAGGCTCTGGGTGTCATCGATGGCAATGGTTTCACCGCGTTCAATTGCGGCGCGTGCTTCCTCTTCGCTCACAAACTCCGCACCCCCGCCTCCCGACACCATGACGGCCAAACCTTCCTTGAACCAGTTCGGAAGCCGGAAGTCGGCCGTCGCTATCCACCCCGAGATGTGGGCGTGGGACAACTCATGCGTCAGGATGGCGGGAAGGCGCCGACGTTGCGGCCGGTTGAGTGCAGGCGACAGGATCACGCGACCGAAGGCAGTGACGCCGACCGACCCCGCGGAGCCGGAAGCGTTTGCAGCCGCATAGGCTTCCGGTGTCGCATACACGCCCACGATCACCGGACGGGCGAAGGGTCGACCCTGCGCGGCCTCGATCCGGGCGATGGCCGCCGGCAGCAGGGCCGAGACGTCATGCGCATAGCCTTCGGCGCCAGGCTCAAAATGAACCTGGCTGTTCCCGGCGAGCGGCGGCAAGCGGTCCGGCACGTTCCACCAGGCCGACACGATGTGGCGCGCCGCCGGCAATGCAGCGACCGTGCCCGCGGCGACGGTGATCAATGCGAGCGGCACCCCGACTATCATCCAGAAGATGCGGTGACGCATGATGCACATGCTCCGGCAATTTCGGGTGGCGTAGCGGCCAGTCTATCGGATCGCGCCCGCGAAGGCTGCGAATTTGTACGGGCTCCGCCTTGTATTCATCCGGCCGCGTGGTCGAGGAGACGCTAAGGGTGCAGATCGAAAGGTAGAACGCGTAGGACTGTGCCCCGCATTCGTCATGCCCGGCCTTGTGCCGGGCATCCACGTCTTTGCAGCGAACAAAAAAAGCACACGGTGGATCGCCGGGACAAGCCGGGCCATGACTGCTGAAAGGGTGGGAACCGCGACGCGCTCAGCCGCTTGATAGTCCGGTGGCGGACACACCCGAGGGCATTCCCGGCATGATCGACGATCTCTGGTACAAGAACGCGGTTTTCTATTGCCTGTCCGTCGGTACCTATATGGACGCCAATGGCGACGGCATCGGCGACTTCAAGGGATTGTTGCGTCGGCTGGATTATCTGAATGGTCTCGGCGTCACCGCGATCTGGCTGATGCCGTTCCAGCCCTCGCCCGGCAGGGACGACGGCTACGACATTTCCGACTATTACGGCGTCGATCCGAAGTACGGCACGCTCGGCGATTTCGTCGAATTCACCCACGGCGCGCACCAGCGCGGCATGCGCGTCATCATCGATCTGGTCGTCAATCATACCTCCGACCGGCACGCCTGGTTTCAGGATGCCCGCAGCGACCCGGAATCGAAGTATCGCGACTGGTATGTCTGGGCCGCCAGAAAGCCGGCCAATGCCCATGAAGGCATGGTGTTTCCCGGCGTGCAGAAGTCGACCTGGACTCACGACAAGGAGGCCAGGGCCTGGTACTTCCACCGTTTCTACGACTTCCAGCCCGACCTCAACACCTCGCACCCGGAGGTGCAGGCGGAAATTCTGAAAATCATGGGGTTCTGGATTCAGCTCGGCGTCTCCGGCTTCCGGATGGACGCGGTGCCCTTCGTAATTTCGACCAAGGGCGCAAAAGTGCGAAAGCCCGTCGAACAATACGACATGCTGAGGTCATTGCGGGAATTCCTGCAATGGCGCAAGGGCGACGCCATCATCCTGGCGGAAGCCAATGTGCTGCCGAAAACCGATATGGAATATTTCGGCACGGCCGGCGACCGCATGCACATGATGTTCAATTTTCAGGTCAACCAGCACCTGTTCTACGCGCTGGCGTCGTCCGACTCGCGCCCGCTCGTCAAGGCGCTCGCCGCAACAAAACCACGGCCCGCGACCGCGCAATGGGGATTGTTCCTGCGTAATCACGACGAACTCGACCTCGGGCGTCTCACAAAAGCCCAGCGCAATGCAGTGTTCAAAGCCTTCGGTCCCGACAAGGACATGCAGCTCTACGATCGCGGCATCCGGCGCCGGCTGGCGCCGATGCTGGAAGGCGATCGCCGCCGTCTCGAAGTCGCCTACAGCCTGATGTGCACGCTCCCCGGCACGCCGGTGATCCGCTATGGCGACGAGATCGGCATGGGCGACAATCTCGATCTGCCCGAGCGCAATGGCGCGCGCACTCCCATGCAATGGTCCACCGAGCCGCACGGCGGCTTCACCAAAAGCGACAAGCCAGTCTCTCCGGTGATCAATGAGGGACCTTACGGCTACCAGCACGTCAACGTCGCCAAGCAGCGGCGCGATCCGAATTCATTGCTGAACTGGACCGAGCGCATCGTCCGGATGCGGAAGGAAGTGCCGGAAGTCGGCTGGGGCGATTTCAAGGTGATCAGCGCGCGCGACCCCGCGGTCTTTGTTATCCGATATGACTGGCGTAACAATTCGGTGTTGTTCGTGCACAATCTCGATGAAAAGCCCCGCGAGATCTCGTTCGCGGTAGGTCTCGACGGCGAGGACGGCGAATTGCTGATCAATCTTTTGTCGGAAGATCACAGCCGCGCCGGCAAGAACGGCAAGCACACGCTGCTGCTGGAGGCCTACGGCTATCGCTGGTACCGCTGCGGCGGGCTCGACTATCTGCTGAAGCGCAGCGATATCGACGGCGCGGGCGACAATCATCCGGCGTGACCGGCATAGAGTGGGCACGGCGCGAAGGGCGCCCTTTGCCCACCCTACGGCTTCAAACCACCGGCACCTTGGCCGGCCCCAGAATGACACCTTCATTGCCGCGCAACTCCAGCGTCTCACCGATCGCCTCGCCTTGGCGGTCCATCGAGGTCGAGAGCAGGATTTCGCCGCTGAGGCCGATGCTCTCGGAACCAACTGATACGGGTTCGTCGTCGAGATTGAGCGCGATCAGAAGCGATCCTTCCTCGTCCTGCCGCTTGTACAGCAACAGATCGCCTTCGGCGGCGAGCGGAACATAGGCGCCGGACACCAGCGCGGGCGTTTGCTTCCTTAAATTGATCAGCGCGCGATACAGGCTGAGGATGGATTGCTTGTCGGCGGTAAGATTGGCCGCGTTCTCATGCACGTAATCGTCCGGTAGCGGCAGCCACGGCTGCGCGGTGGAGAAGCCCGCCTGCGGCGTCGCATCCCACTGCATCGGCGTGCGGCAGCCGTCGCGGCCGACGCCGATGCCCGGAACGTTCTTCTCGAACGGGTCGCGCACCTGATCCGGCGCGATTGCCACCTGATGCATGCCGATCTCGTCGCCGTAATACAGCGTCGGCGTGCCCCGCAAGGTCAGCAGCAGCATTGCCGCGACCCGCGCCTGCGCCTGGCCGACCCGGCTTGCGACCCGCGGCCGATCATGATTGCCCAGCACCCAGTTCGGCCACGCGCCCGATGGCAGCACGGCTTCATACTCCGCGATGATCCTTTCGATCGCGCGGGCGTTCCAGGGCGCCGACAACAGGGCAAAATTGAACGGCAGATGCGCGCCTGCGAGATTCTTGCCGTAGTAGGCGACCAGCCGCTCGAATGGCAGATAGATTTCACCGATCAGGACGCGATCGTCGAATTCATCGATCACGCCACGCATTTCCGCGATCACGTCCTGCACCTCCGCCTGATCCGCGGTGTAGCGCGGCAGCAGCGCTTCATGCGGAGGCCGATCGGGGCGAAAACCCGGATTGGGGGGATTGTCGCGAAACTGCTCGTCCTTGATCAGATGCCAGATCACGTCGACACGAAAGCCGTCGACGCCCCGGCGCAGCCAGAACCGCATCACCTCGTAGATCGCCGCGCGCACGGCTGGATTGCGCCAGTTGAGATCGGGCTGCTGGGCGAGAAAGGCATGATAGTAATATTGCCCGGTGGCGGCGTCGTACTGCCACGCGCTGCCGCCAAACTCGGAGATCCAGTTGTTCGGCGCGCCGCCGTCAGGCTGCGGGTCACGCCAGAGATACCAGGCGCGTTTCGGATTTTCGCGCGAACTCCGGCTCTGGATGAACCAGGGATGCTGGTCCGAGGTGTGATTGGGAACGAGGTCGAGAATGATCTTCAGGCCCGCCGCGTGCACCGCGCGCACCAGCGCGTCAAAATCCGCTTTTGTGCCGAACAGCGGATCGATCCCGACATAGTCCGAAATGTCGTAACCGAAATCGGCCATCGGCGAGGGAAAGATCGGCGACAGCCAGATCGCATCGACGGCGAGCGCGCTTACATAGGGCAGCCGCGCGATGATGCCCTTGATATCTCCGACGCCGTCGCCATCGGAGTCCTGGAAGGAGCGCGGATAGATCTGATAGAAAACGCCATCCCGCCACCAAAGCTGCGACTTGCTCGTCATCTCAAGCAACAATCCCTTGTGCCGCCCCGGCAATCTATTGAGCCGGGATGACAGGACCAAAACCCCGGCGCGGTCAAACGTTCCACCGACTTTTCACTTGGCGCAGCGCCAAAAATCGGCATTGTGCGCCGATGACAGACCAAACCGAAACCAAGGCAACAGCCGGTGCGGCGATCATTCCGGTCACGCCGTTTCAGCAGAACTGCACGCTGCTGTGGTGCGAGGCCACCAGGAAAGCGGTCGTGATCGATCCCGGCGGCGACGTGCCGCAGATTCTTGCGGCGATCGAGCAGGCCGGCGTCACGGTCGAGCAAATCTGGCTGACGCACGGCCATATCGACCATGTCGGCGGCGCCGCGGAATTGCGCGACGCGCTGAAGGTGCCGATCGAGGGGCCGCACAAGGCCGACAAATACCTGCTCGACAATGTCGAGATGAGCGGACGCAGTTTCGGCATCACCGGCGTGCGCAATTTCGTCCCCGACCGCTGGCTCGACGAAGGCGAGCAGGTCAAGATCGGCGAATTGGCCTTCGATATTTTCCACTGCCCCGGCCATTCGCCGGGCAGCGTGGTGTTCTTCAACAAGGAAATGCGTTTCGCCCATGTCGGCGACGTGCTGTTCAACGGCTCGGTCGGCCGCACCGACCTGCCCGGCGGCAGCCACGAGACGCTGATCAGGTCGATCACCGAAAAACTGCTGCCGCTCGGCGACGACGTCAGTTTCATCTGCGGCCATGGCCCCGGCTCAAGCATCGGGCATGAGCGGATAAGCAATCCGTTCATCAATGGGACGATGTAGCGGCTCTCGTCATTGCGAGGAGCGAAGCGACGAAACGATCCAGCCTAGCTTTGTGGGCTGCTGGATTGCTTCGCCGAGCCTGTCATCGCGCGGTGCTTTGCGCCGACCCGTTGCTCGCAATGAGAGGGAACGGGATATTCCGTCGTGCGTTGACCGGCATGGCCAAAGTCCAACCACGTTCAAGAGTTTCGCCCCCGCCCGATCCGCATTCGGTCAGCCGGCGAAGGCGCTCGAAACCCGCGGCCTCGGGCAAACGCCGCGTTCTTGCCCGCGGCGCGTTGAAGGCGCGCCGCAAGTTCTTAAGAGCCTTTCCCGGCGGCTTTCGCGACGAGACCTATCTCGATTGGGAGCGCGGCTATAAATGGAACGCGCACCGCCAATGGCAAGAGGCGCTCAGCGAATCAATTCTGCAAGGCTTGATCAAGCAGAAACGATTCGAAGAGATTGCGGCGGCCGCGATCCGGATCGAATCCCGAACCAATTTGCTTTTCTCGTTCGAGAAAATGGCGTTACGCGACGCGGTGCGTTCGCCTGCTGGTGCGAAAGCCTTCGCGTTGGCGCTGTTCGATTTTCTTCACGGCACGGAGCCGATGGAACTGCGATTTGCCCATTGGGTGGAAGCCATCGCTGGGTTGCCTCGCCGCAAGACCCGGGTTCTGACCTGGCCGCTCGTCACCGTATTCGGCTTCATCGCGCAACCGGACACGCATTTTTTTCTTAAACCCACGGTGACGCGGGAAGCCGCGCGCCGCTACGGCGTGGAATTGCCCTATGCGTCGCGTCCGTCCTGGCCATTATACAAGGACTTACTGGCGTTCGTACGGCGAGTCCGGACCGATATCGGTGACATGCGCCCGCGCGACATGATCGACATGCAGTCGTTCCTGTGGGTGCAGGGTTCGGACGAATATCCGGATTAGCTTGACGCGCTGCTCTGCGTCCGGGCGGTGTCTATCCCGACACCATCTCCCTTATCCGCTGCGACAGGTTGTCGAGGTCGAACGGTTTCGTGATCATCTCCATGCCCGGCTGCAGAAAGCCCTTCGCGATCGCCACGTTCTCGGCATAGCCGGTGATGAAAAGAATCTTCAAATCCGGCCTGGTTTCGCGCGCCTGATCGGCGAGCTGGCGGCCATTCATGCCGGGCAGGCCGACGTCGGTGACCAGCAGATCGATCCGCTCGTTGAGCCGCAGCATGTGAAGTCCCGACGGCCCATCGACGGCCTGCAGAGTTCGGTAACCCTGCTCCTGCAGCATTTCGGCGATGACGCCGCGCACCACCGCCTCGTCCTCGACCACCAGCACGGTCTCGCCGGTGGCGGCGTAATCCTCGGTGGCAACCGAAGCGATGCGCTCCTGGGCAGCGTCGCCGTGATGACGCGGCAGATACAATTTGACCGACGTGCCGGCGCCCTGCTTGCTGTCGATCAGCACATGGCCGTTGGACTGCCGCGCGAATCCATAGATCATCGACAGCCCGAGCCCGGTGCCCTGCCCGATCGGCTTGGTGGTGAAGAACGGATCGAAGGCGCGCGCCGCCACCTCCGCGCTCATGCCGGTGCCGGTGTCCGAGACGTCGATGCGGATGTAATCGCCGGGCAGCAGCGCCGGCGTATCGGCGTCGATGCCGTCGATCCGCGCGTTCGTGCATGCGATGGTCAGCTTGCCGCCGTCAGGCATGGCATCGCGCGCGTTGATGGCGAGATTGAGCAGCGCGCTCTCGAGCTGGTTCGGATCGCACAACGTGCACCACAGCCCTGAGGCCGCGACGATATCCAGATCGATGGTTTCGCCGATGGTCCGCCGCAGCAAATCCTCCAGCGACACCACCAGCGCGTTGGCATCGACGGATTTCGGAATCAGCGGCTGACGCCGCGCGAACGCCAGCAGTCGATGGGTCAGCGCCGCGGCGCGGTTCGCCGATGTCATCGCGGCGTTGATGTAGCGGCTGACATTTTCAGTCCGCCCCTGATCGAGCCGGGTCTGCAGCAAATCCAGCGATCCGACGATTCCGGTCAGCAGATTGTTGAAGTCGTGGGCGATGCCTCCGGTCAGTTGTCCGACCGCCTCCATCTTCTGCGACTGGCGCAGCGCTTCTTCGGTGGCCCTCAAGCGGTCCGCCGCCGCCTTTTCAGCGGTGACGTCGCGGGCGACCGCGTAGATGCGATCCTTGTCCGATACGCCGGTCCACGACAGCCAGCGATACGATCCGTCCTTGTGGCGAAACCGGCTTTCGAATCTGACGGTGGTATCGTTGGCACTCAGTTTGCTGACCTGCGCCCGGGTCAATCCACCGTCGTCGGGATGTTCCAGCCATTGCGAGGTGCGGTTCAACAGCTCGCCCTCGCTCCATCCGAGCGTCCTGGTCCAGGCCGGATTGACCGTTTGCCAGATGCCGCTGCGGTCGGCGACCAGCAGCAAATCCTGCGACACGTTCCAGATGCGGTCGCGCTCGCGGGTTTTTTCCTCGACCCGTTCGGCCAGCGTCGCGTTCAACCGCGCCAGTTCGCCGGCGATCAGCTTCTGGTCGTGCACGTCGGTATTGGTGCCGATCCATCTGACAATGTTGCCCTGCTCGTCGCGTGCCGGCACCGCGCGCGCGAGAAACCAGCGATACTCGCCATCGGCGCCGCGCAGGCGAAATTCGATCTCGTAGGCTTGCTCGCTGCCGACCGCCTTTGTCCAGGCGCCGATTGCGCGTGGAATATCGCCGGGGTGGACGATGCTGCCCCAGTTCTCGCCGTCGAGCTCGCCGGGCCGGGCGCCGGCATATTCATAGACACGCGGGTTGAACCAGTTGAGGAATCCATCCGGCCGCGCGGTCCAGACGTGATGCGGCAGCGCCTCGGCCAGCGTGCGGAATTCCTCCTCGCTTTGGCGCAGCGCGCGTTCGGCTTCCACCTGCTCGGTGATATCGCTATGCGCGCCGACCAGCCGCACGGCCTTGCCGGTCGCATCGCGCTCGATGGTGGATTTGACGGAAATCCAGCGCAGCTCGCCATCGCTTGGACGGACGATCCGGTATTGAGCGGTGTAGTCGCGGACGGCGCCCGCAACGGCGTCGCGGAATTTCTTTTCGGTCGCTTCGCGATCGTCCGGATGAATACGCTGCACCCAGTCTTCGTGAGTCTCGTTGCCGGCGTCCGGCGGCAGCCCGTGGATCAGCAGATATTCCGGCGAACGGCGGTTGCCGAAGCCGGTGCGCAGATCGACCTCCAGCCCGCCGATCCGGCCGATCTGCTGCACCCGTGCAAGCTCGGCTTCGCGCTCGCGCAACGCCTCGGCCGCAAGGTGCTCTTTGGTCACGTCGCGGCAAACGACGAGGACGCCGCCAACGCCGTCGGCTTCGTCGATAGGGCTGTAGCCGTAGGTCCACCAGACCTGTTCGAGCTTGCCGTGACGCGTCACCGGCACCAGTTGATTTTCGTGCCAGGTGGCGCCGCCGCCGCTCATCACCTGTTCGATCTGGGGACCGATGATGTGCCAGATTTCGGCCCAGCATTCGCGGCCGCGTTGGCCGAGCGCGCTCGGATGCCGCTCCGGACCCATGGTGCGGCGATAGGCGTCGTTATAAAACTGAATCAGCTCCGGACCCCACCAGATGAACATCGGATGGTTGGTATTGAGCAGAATGCGAACCGCGGTGCGCAGGCTCTGCGGCCAGGTGTCCGGCGGTCCGATCGGGGTTGCCGACCAGTCGTAGCCCCGCGTCAACGCGCCCATCTCCCCGCCGCAGGCGAGAAAATCCGCAGAACTCGATCTGTTGAAATCCAGCACGATCGGTGGCCGGTCCAGCCCTGTTACGTGCGCGTATTCTTGTCGCAAAAGCGGTACCCGCCGTTGGATCAAGTCCAATGGCGGGCTTTTGCATAATACGCGCGCTAAATAGCGGCCGGACTTTACCGCCTATCACACTGGCTGCAAACGTTTCACCTCGTGCGCGTTCCAGTTTTATTTTCGCAATACTGGAACAAAATGCGAAAGGTTTGCGCGGCCGCCTATTTCATGAGACCCGCAGCGGTGAGAGCCCGCGTAATGACGGCGCCGACATCGATCGCCGGACGCCGCGGCGGCTGGCGTGACTTGGCGGGCGATACGGCCAGCGGCCAGGGTATCGGATTGATCTCCGGATAGGGCGGCGGCGGAAATGCGGGCGGCGCCACCGTAATCGTTAGCGCTGCCTCCGCCGCAACCGGCTTTGACGCTTCCTTGGGTTGGTGAACCCTATCGGTGAGGCCGAAAAAACTGGCGATATGATACGACGAGGATATACCGGCCTCGATCATGAATGCGCCCCCGGCGCCGTAGCGTTCGTCATTGTCAGCGATGCCGAGCGGGGTGCCGTGGGCCATGTCGGTGATGGTGTAGGATTCGAGCAGCGTCTGGCCATCCGCGTTCCACCAGAGCGCACGGGGATAGCCATCGACTGTGGATCGGGCCATCGGCATCGGCGGCAGATGATGCAGGTCGAGCCACTGCTTGACGATCTCGTCGGCATTGGAAGGATTGACCGTCTTGTCGGCGCTGCCATGCCACACCGAGACTTTCGGCCACGGGCCCTTGTACGACGAGACGTTGCGGACGAGATCGCCGAGTTCGCGCGCCGGGCGCGGCGGCGACTGATACATGCCGCTCAACGCCTGCTGCAAATTGGTGGCGATGCCATAGGGCAGGCCTGCGATAATGGCGCCGCCGGCGAATATTTCGGGATAGGTTGCGAGCATCACCGAGGTCATGGCGCCGCCGGCGGAAAGGCCGGTGACGAAAATGCGTTTGCCGTCGATGCTGTGATCCCGCGCCATCTGCGCGATCATCTGCCGGATCGACAGCGCTTCGCCGCTGCCGCGCGCGATATCTTCCGGATTGAACCAATTGAAGCAGCCATTGCCGTTGTTCGATGACTTCTGCTCCGGCATCAGCAGCGCAAAGCCATAGCGATCCGCCAGCCTCGACCAGCCGGCGCCGGCGTCATAGCCGGCGGCAGTCTGGGTGCAGCCGTGCAGCACCACGACCAGCGGCAGTTTCTGCCGCGCCCGCTGATCGCCGGGCAGATAGGAAAACATCTTCAGATCGCCGGGATTGGTACCGAACCCGACTGTTTCGGTCAGGCGGCTGCTCTTGTTACCCCGGCTGAATGCTTCCGGTAGACCGCCCAACCCCTTGAGTTCATTCAGCTTCGGCAGGCGGCGCAGGAATTCGATATTGTCGGCGAGGGACACGGCGGCTCCTTTGTGAGAAACCTATAACCTCACCGAGAACTAATAGTTGCTGCACTGCAAAATAAAAGGGTTGTGTACTGTCAGTTCACAGGATTGTGGCGGTGAACATCAACCGGCCGTCTTGCTGCACGGGCCGCGTCACCGGCGGCGTAGGATGAGCAAAGGGTCCGGGCGCGAAGGGCGTCCGGCGGACGTGCCCACCATTGAATTCCGGAATAAAGACTGCGGGCACGGCGCAACAGCGCCTTTGCCCACCCGGCGGACTGCTCTGTTAGATCGCCTTCAACTTCCTGTAAGCGAACCACACCATCTTCAACAATAACCAGCCGTCGCGGAATCTCGATATCTGGGTTTCCCCAAAAGTGCGCGCCTTGTAATGGATCGGCGTCTCGATGATTTTCAGATTCTGCTTGGCGGCGCCGAAGATCAGGTCGAAATCGCCGAACGGATCGAAATTGCCGAAATAGCCGCGCTCCCGCGCCAGCACCTCGTAGTCGCGGCGCAACAGCGCCTTGGTGCCGCACAGCGTATCGGTGAGACGGGTGTTGACGAGATAGCTGAACAGATAGGCGAAAAACCGGTTGGCGATGAGGTTGAGCGGACGCATCGCCTCATTCTCCATCGGGTAGATCAGGCGGGTGCCGTTCACGAACTCGGCTTTTCCGGTTTCGATCACCGCGTGATATTTCGGCAGCGCCTCTGGCGGCATGGTGAGATCCGCGTCCAGTATCATCAGCACGTCACCGGTTGCCGCGGCAAAACCCTTGCGGACCGCGTCGCCCTTGCCCTTGCCATCCTGTTTCAGGACCTTGATATCCCAGCTATCCCGGTAGGCGTCGCGGACGCGTTCGCATTCCTCGAACGTGCCGTCGCTGGAATTTCCCTCGACAAACAAAATCTCCTGTGCCGAGCCGAATTTCGGCATCCGCAACACCGCGTTCTCGATATTGCCCTTTTCATTGCGGCACGGGATCAGGATGCTTGCCGAAAACTCCCGGTCCGGAAACTGCCGTACCGGGCGGCCGACGATGTAGGTCCGCAGGCAAAGCCGCCGGATGCCAGGCAGCGGCGCGATATATTTGTTGATCAGCGGCCCAAGGCCGAGCCAGCGCCGCGGCAGCAACTGCCGCCGCTCTTCGCGGATACTCTCGAAATTCGCGAGATCCAGCAAATTAAAAAAATCGACGGTGGCGATGTAGTTGATGATCGGCTGCTTGCTGCGCAGTTTCAACGCCTCGGCGAGCCTCAGCACCGGCTCCCACAGATGCGAGTAATAGGAGATGATGATCCGGGTCGAGGGCTCGCACAAGTGATGCACCAGCCTCAAGGTGCCGTCGATGTCTTCGAACGTGCCGATGGTGTCGGCGATCACGATGTAGTCGAACGGCCCCTCGATGCCGGCCAACGTCGCCGGGTCCTCGACGTCGCCCAGAACAAAATCCAGATCGGGATGCAGCGCATGAGCCTTGGCCAGGACCTTGGCGCTGAAATCGACGCCGACGCCGTAAGACGGCTCCAGCGCCGCGAGCAACCGCCCGCTGCCGCAGCCCAACTCCAAAACCCGCTTGCCCGGCGGAATCAGAAACCGCATGAACTTGCAGTCGTCCTCGTGATAGGCGGCGTTGAATTCGCGCCAGCTATCCTGCTCATCGAGGCTGGTTTCGACGTGCTCGAGCAATTCGCGCTTGCGCTGATTGAGCACATGCGGACTGGATCGGGAGGTTTCACAGGAATTCATCGCGGTTCCGGATAACACGGGCAGCCGCCGCCTTCTACAGCCTTGCCGGTGCCGAGCCAACACATGGTCGCGGGCGAATGGCGGTCAAACAGCGGCTACATTGCAACGGCTGTGCTGGATTTGGCGGCATCTTTCCCTGACGACTCCTCGAACCGGAACCTTTGATGGGCCACCCTGAGCAGCGGCCCTTCAAAGCATCGATAGCTTGCAAAGCAGATCAAAACCGATATCGCCAGCGCCAACGCCGTCAATACCGCTCCCTGCAAACTCTCGATGCTGCGATCGGCCCTGAACAGCAGGAAAACAACAATCAGCACATTGATGTGCACCACATAGAGCGCGTAGGAGATGCGCGCGAAAAACTCGGCAAGCTCACTCCTTAACAAGGCCAGCGAAGGCGCGCCCCTGCTTTCAAGCGCCATGAATACGGCGGAGCCGTAAAAACCCACCAGATAGCTGTGCCCCCACAGCGCCATGTGAAAATCGGTATTCTTGCCGATCAGGAACGCGAACACCGGAAATCCGCAGGCGGTCGCCGCCAGCGTTGCCTTGACGGATCCCCGAATCCGATCCGAAACCGGACCGGAAAATCGCAGCCACGCGATCAACGCGCCGACCGCCAGGATATCTGCGCGAAGCGGCGTCAGCACGTAGTAACCGAACTCGTCTCCTGCGAGATACGAGATGATTCGGCCGGCCGGGCACAGCACCATCGTCGCAATCAGGACGCGCGGAAGTGTGGCCGGCGGCAGCCAAAGTACCATCAGCGGAAACAGCAGATAAAATTGCTCTTCGATGGCCAGCGACCACGTTCCGGCAAGCCAGATTGCCCCGTAGGTCTGTTCGATCGCCATCCAGACGTTTTGAACACCAAAGGCATACGACCACCACGGCAGCGCGCCGTCGAACAATACGTGGCCGGTGCCGGATATTCTGCCGGCGAAGAACATCAGCAACATCACGCCATAGACCGGTAAAATGCGAAACGCACGTCGGCCATAAAATGCCGAAAAATAGCTCGGCGACGCTCTGTTGTTCAGCAGGATCGACGTGATCAGATAGCCGGACAGCACAAAGAACAGATCGACGCCGCTGCGGCCGAAAATGAATATCCGCCATGGCAGCGATTGCGGCCCATCCGAAGCACCGAGATAGTGCCACGCGATCACCATCAGAATGGCGAGCGCACGCAAGCCGTCGATTTCCTTGATCTTTTCCATCGATGCCGACCCTAGCCCGGCGTGGCGCATGCCGGCAATGTCAGCCCATGCGACCGTCGGCGCATGAACGCATTTCCGCTTGCGCGCGACCAATGCCCAGATTGCCTCTCTCGAAGGATTCCGCATGACTGCCTTTTCGAAGCTCGTCGCCGCCTTCGCTGCGGGAGCGCTTGTTGTCATCCTGGCCGGCGATGCGTCGGCCAAAGCCAGGCCGGCAAAGCCCGAAGCTGCGGCACCGGAGCAGACGGCGCAAACGCCCTCCCCTCCGCAGCAATTCTTCGCCACCAAGGGCGTCGAGCCGCTGACGCCGGAGCGTGAGCAGACGCTGAAGCCGAAAGACAGTTTCAAAGAATGTGACATCTGCCCGGAGATGGTGGTGGTGCCGAAAGGCTCTTTCATGATGGGCACGCCCGCGGACGAGCCATATCGGCTGAAGGGCGAAGACCCGGTTCACAGGGTGAAGATCGCAAAACCGTTCGCGGTCGGCCGCTTCACCATCAGCTTCGACGAATGGGACGCCTGCCTCGCCGATCGCGGCTGCAACGGTTACAAGGGCAGCGGCGGTTACGGCCGCGGCCGCATGCCCGCCGACGGCATCGATTTCGAGCAGGCCAAATCCTACATCGCCTGGCTGTCGCGCAAGGTGGGACGTACCTACCGGCTGCCGAGCGAATCCGAACGCGAATATTTCGCCCGCGCCGGCACCACCACGCCGTTCTGGTTTGGCAAAACCATTTCCGCCCAGAATGCGAATTACGACGCCTCGAACAATTATCCCGGCGGACCTTATGGCACAGCCAGCAAGGGTCCAAAACCGGTCGACTCCTATTTGCCCAACAAGTTCGGCCTGTATCAGGTCAATGGCAACGCCGAGGAGTGGACCGAGGATTGCTACAACAAGCGCTACACCGAGGACACGCCGACCGACGGCTCGCCGTGGCTCGAAGGCGACTGCGCCAGGCGCATGATGCGCGGCGGCGGCTGGAACGGCATGGCGCTGACCCAGCGCACCGGCTATCGCAACGAAAACATCATCGCCGCCGGCAACAGCTTTCGCGTGGTCAGGACACTGAATGTGGAGTGAGTCTCTCGTGCTTGGGTCCGCGAAAATATCTCAACACGTCGTCCCCGCGAAGGCGGGACCGATACGCCCGGCAGCCGCAATCTGAACTCGATGTTGCAACGACCTTGCGAAGCCCCGAGCACGGTGGCCATGGGTCCTCGCCTTCGCGGGGGCGACGAATTGAGCTTTGTGCGATTGCCTTGGCGTCTCCGGCCACGTAGTTTGCGCGGCAGCCGACTAACAACAATAAAGTCCCGGAGAGAGAGCCCATGGCACGCCTGAAATTCGGAGCCTTCCTTGCCCCGCATCATCCGATCGGCGAGCATCCGATGCTGCAGTTCCGCCGCGACCTGGATTTTGTCGAGCAGATCGACGCGCTTGGCTTCGACGAATTCTGGTGCGGCGAGCATCATTCATCGGGCTGGGAAATGATCGCCTCGCCGGAGATGTTTCTCGCGGCCGCCGGCGAACGCACCAAACGGATAAAACTCGGCACCGGTGTGGTGTCGCTGCCCTATCATCATCCGTTCAACGTGGCGCAGCGCATGGTGCAGCTCGACCACATGACCGGCGGTCGCGCCATTTTTGGGTCCGGCCCGGGTGCGCTGGCGTCCGACGCGCATACACTCGGCATCGACCCGATGACCCAGCGCGACCGCCAGGACGAGGCGATCGCTATTATAAGACGGTTGTTCAACGGCGAGCGCGTCACCGCCAAAAGCGACTGGTTCACCATGAACGACGCCGCACTGCAGATACTGCCGCTGCAGGAAGAGATGCCGTTCGTAGTGGCGTCGCAGATTTCGCCTTCGGGCATGACGCTGGCCGGCAAATACGGCATCGGCATCATCTCGCTCGGCTCGATGTCGACCCAGGGCTTGATGGCGTTGCCGACGCAATGGGGTTTTGCCGAGGACGCCGCGAAGAAGGCCGGAACCACCGTGAGCCGCGCCAACTGGCGCGTGCTATTGAGCTGGCATATCGCCGAAACCCGCGAACAGGCGCGGCGCGAGGCCGGCGCCGGACTGATGCGCTGGCACAACGAATATAATGTCGGCACCTTGCAGCGGCCCGGCCTGCAGCCGTTCACCTCGCCCGAGGATGCGGTGGAGAAGACCGCCGGCGGCGAGGCCGCGGCTTCCACCATCGGCACGCCCGACGATCTGGTCAAGACCATCAAGAACCTGATGGAAGTCAGCGGCGGCGTCGGCACCATCGTCGGCTTTGTGCACGACTGGGCCAATCCGGAAAATACAAGACGAAGCTGGGACATGGTAGCGCGCTACGTGATCCCGGAGATCAACGGCTACACCGCAAAGCTGCGCGAGTCGCAAAAATTCGTGATCGAGAACCGCGCGATATTCGAGCGCGCGGGACAGGCGGTGATGGCGAAGATCATGGAGAACGACAAGGCCGCCGCGGCATTGCCGCTCACGGGACCGGGGCGCGTGGCGATCCCGACCATCAATGCGCCGGATCTGCAGAAGGAAGCCGCGAAGCGGAAGGCGTAAGCGGCGCCGATGCCGCAAGCTCAGCGGCCGTAGCCGTTGGCGCGGGAATAGGCCGGACGCGTCTCCGGCGCGGGGCGGTTTTCCGAGACGGCGCGGACGGCGCTTGAGGTGCGGCCGAGCGCGCCGAGTTCTTCCAGGAAGATCGGCTTGGAGAAGTAAAAACCCTGAGCGTAGCGGATTTTGGTGGCCGCCTGCAGGTAGGCCAGTTCCTCGAAGGTCTCGATGCCTTCTGCGATCACCGTCATGCCCAGCGCTTCGCTCAGGGATTCGATGGCCTTCAAAATGCCCTGGCTGCGCGGGCGTTTGTGGATGTCGGTGATGAAGGAACGGTCGATCTTGATCTCGTCGGCAGTGATGTCGGCCAGCGCCGACAATGACGAATAGCCGATGCCGAAGTCGTCGATGGAAATCCCTACCCCGAGGTGCCGGAAAATCGGAAGAATCTCGTCCTGGAAATGAGTTTTCGCAACGAACGCATCTTCGGTGACTTCGATAATGAAGCGCCGCGGACAGCCGGTCGCCTCCAGCGCGCGGGCGAACGACTGCATGAACTCCGGATTGCCGGCCTGTTTTGCAGCGACATTGATGCTGATGCTGGTGTTGGCGCCGAAGGTGTCGTTGATGAGGTCGATCGACTTCATGATCTCGGCCAGCACCAGATGGGTGAGTTCGTCGATCAGGCCGAGCTCCACCGCGAGATTGATGAAGGTGCCCGGCGCTTGCAGCACGCCTTCGTCGTTGCGCAGGCGCACCAGCGCCTCGATGCCCTTGATCTCGCGGGACCGGATGTCGACCTTGGGCTGGAACGCGCAGCAGAAGCGCTTGTCGAGGATCGCCAGCCGCAGCGACTGCTCCAGCTCCATGCGCGCCAGCGCCTCGCGCTCCATGCTGACGTCGAAGAACACGGCGGCGCCCTTGCCCTCGTTCTTGACGCGGTACATCGCAATATCGGCGTTCTGGCGCAGCACGTCGTAGCTGCGGCCGTGCTCGGGATAGAGGCTGACGCCGATCGAGGCCGACGCAAACAGTTCGGAACCGTCGACGAAGAACGGCGCCCTCAGCCGCTGCAGCAGGAACTGGACGTATTCGGCAACTTCCTGCTGGCTGTGAACCGGGTTCAGCAGCAGCAGGAATTCGTCGCCGCTGATCCGCGACAGCATGTCGGATTCGCGCAAATCGAGCCCGAGCCGGCGCGCGACTTCGACCAGCAAGGCATCGCCGATGGCGTGGCCGTAATAGTCGTTGATGTGCTTGAAATTGTCCACGTCGAGAAAGGCGAGCGCAAATTTTTCACACTCGTCCTCATGCAGCAGGTCGTTGACGTGACGTTCGATCACCCGCCGCATCGGTAGCCCGGTCAGTTCGTCATAATAGGCGCGGCGGAACAGTTCGTCCTGGACGGCCTTCTGCTCGCTGAGATCGGCCGAGCTGGTCAGCAGCAGTTTGCTGTCGGCAATGCGAACCGGACGGTGTGTCGTCAGGTACGTCCGCCTGATGTGTCCGTCGGCAACGCATTCCTCGGTGGCGACGGCGCGATCGGCGCGCAGCAATTCGATGCAGGTTTCGCGGCGATTGGCCAGTTCTTTGCTGGCGAGGGCGTTATGTGACGAGGCAGCGAGCAAATCTGCAGCGGAAACTTTCAAGCGCGCCGCTGCGGCATCGTTCACCAGCAGAAAGCGGCCGTGCTCGTCCTGCACGGTAACGCCCGTGGGAAGCATCCTGACGATCTCGTTCAGAAGCTTCAATTCGGCGTGGACATCGCGCTCGTTCCCCGCGCTTTCTCCTGCGGAAGAAGCACTCGGACCAACGACATCATGTCCGCCGTCGGCCGCGAGGGCTGAAAAGAGATGTTTGCCGGCATTTTGCATGGTCGCCGACCTTCGCAATCTCTCTTGTAGTTTTCGTTAAGTCATTGCCAGAAAGACGGGGTCACGGCGCGGCGCGGGCGATTTGAAAGGAACCGCCGCGAGTTGTCATTAACAGAGTGTCAACGGCGATGCGGGCGTCAGGCCACGTCGCGCGGTATCCGGCATTTCAGCGTGCAATGAACGCCGCTGCGCAGGAATGCGATCTCAGTGGCGCCGTCGAACGGCCTGAGCGCCGAATTCAGCAGCTTGGTGCCGAAGCCGGGTTCACCGACGGTGCCGATCGGGGGGCCTTCGGTTTCGTCCCAGACGATGGTAAGGCGGTCGTCGCCGACGGACCAGGCCACGTGCAGCAATCCGCGCGGAGACGAAAACGCGCCGTATTTGCCGGCGTTGGTAGCGAGTTCGTGAAAAATCAAGGCAAGGCTGACGGCGAGTTTTGCGGGAAGAAACAGCGATTCGCCGTTCAAGGTGAACCGCACGTGGCCGTAGGGTCCCAATTCCGAGAGCAGCAGCTCTCTGATATCGCAGCCGCTGCCGTCGGCGCGCGCAATCAGGTCGTCGGTGGCGGACAGCGCGCGGATGCGGCCATCGATGCTGGCCCAGATTTGCGGCTGATTGTGCAGCACCTGATGCAGAACGGCGTGGATGGTCGACAGCTTGTTTTTGAGCCGATGCTGAAGCTCGTCGACCACCAGCTTTCGATAGGTCTCTTCCTCGATCAGGCGCTTTGAAATCTCCCGATGATGCGACGCGATCGATCGATAATGCCCGGCGCCCCATATAATGAGTCCCGACACCACCACATAGATCAGCAGCAGGGCGGCCTTTGTGGAGTTGGCCGGGGCATCCCCAAATGTCATGACGATGCCGAGCAGGCCTCCGACGGAGGCGGTGGCCAGACCAATGCGGAAGCCGCCGAAAGCGGTTGCGAACAGCACGGCCGGAAAATACAGCGCGAACGCCAGTTCGGGCCTGATCAGCGACAGACCCCATCGCGCCGTCGTCGCCAGCACAAGGCAGAAAACCGCGAAGCCCAGGCCAAACGGCAGCGACGGTTGCGATATCCCCAGCCAGCCGCGCCGAAATTCGTCAGTCCATCTCGCCATCTGTCACATTCAGCCGACCGGAACAGCGACAATAAGGCCGACCATAAAGGAAAAATCCGACCGGCAAAGGCAAATGGCAGGCAACTGAGGGCATGGCTTGCTTTGCCTACCGCAAGCCGGGATGATGCGGAACCCAAACTTTTATAAAAAGGAGAGCGACATGGCGCGGCTGAACGGCAAGATCGCGGTCATCACCGGCGCTACCAGCGGCATCGGATTGCGGACGGCGGAGATCTTCGTCGAAGAGGGCGCCAAAATCGTGATTGCCGGACGCCGTGCGCCGGAGGGCGAGGCGCTCGCCACACGGCTCGGCGCCAACTGCATTTTCCGCCAGACCGATGTCACGCAGGAAGACCAGATGCGCGCGCTGATCGGTACCGCGGTCGACAAATTCGGCCGCATCGACTGCCTGTTCAACAACGCCGGGGGCCCGGCGCAGACCGGCGGCATCGAGGGCCTCGACGTGGCCCGGTTCGACGCCGCCATGGCCACCTTGGTGCGCAGCGTGATGCTCGGCATGAAACACGCGGCCCCCCATATGCGCAAACAGGGTTCCGGCAGCATCATCAACAACGGCAGCATCGCCGGACGCCTCGCGGGATTCTCGTCGTCGGTGGTGTATGGCGCGGCTAAGGCCGCCGTCATTCACCTGACCAAATGCGTGGCGATGGAACTCGGCGAATCCGGCATCCGCGTCAACAGCATTTCGCCGGGCGCCATCGCCACCGGCATTTTCGGCAAGGCACTCGGCCTCTCGGTCGAGGCAGCGGAGAAGACGCCGGACATGATGCGCGAGATCTACAAGACCGCGCAGCCGATCCAGCGCGCCGGGTTGCCGGAAGACATCGCCCACGCCGCGGTATTCCTCGCCAGCGACGAATCCACGTTCATCAACGGCCACGATCTGGTGGTCGATGGCGCTATCACCTGCGGCCGCAACTGGACCCCGCAACAGGCGGGCCTTGCCGCCGTTCGCAAGGCGTTCGACGACGTGAAGGGGTGAAAGGCGTAGAGACCCGTAGCCCGCATGAGCGAAGCGAAATCCGGGATTTTAGCTTGCGCGACGTGCGGCCCCGGGTGCCACTACGCTTAGCCGGGCTACGGACCGTGCGCCGATCCTTCCATGCTCGCACAAGAAACTGCGCCCCGCCACGGTCAACCGGATCATCACCGCGCGCCCCTTGTGGTGTTCGCGCGCCGCAAATCCGCGGTCCATGGCGTCCTCCCACACCGTCAGTCGCGGGCATGAGGTGCGCCAGGCGTCGATCACGTCGGCATAGGAGCGCGGCTCGCGGCCGATCCATTCCAGCAGGTCGAGGATGAGCGGATCGAGATCGTTGCGGATCATGACAGGCTCCGGGTCTTCGATTCCTTGAAGCTAATCGGTATTTTGGACCTGCACCCGGGCAAAGCCAATCCGTTTTTTTACTGGACGCGGTGATTTCGCGATCGTGCGGCGGTCGGCCCGCTCCCGTGTATAGTCGGCCGGGGCGTAACGCGGGGGTGCATCATGAACGCTAGGCTCGAAAGAAAGCTGCGAATGTTCGCCGTCATCATTGTGGTCGGCACCATCGCGGGACTCGGGGTCAACTTCGCGCAGGGCCGCACTTCACCTATCTCCATGGCCGTGGGAGTAGCGTACGGCCTACTGATGTCCGTCACCATCGGAGGCGTCGAGGTGTTCGTGCTGGACGGCACGATACGGGCCTGGCTTGGCGGCCTTTCGTTCACGGTCAATCTGCTTGTACGGAGCGTCATCTACGTCTCGATCATCGTGATCATCCAGCTTTTTCAGCTGGGCGAGGTTATCGCCGGGGTGCCACGCCAAACCTCCACCGGTAATTTCTGGTTCGGCTTTATCTATTCCGCCGTGCTCTCGGTTCTGATCAATCTGGTATTCGTGATCGCCAACCTTATCGGCCCGCGCGCGCTGCTGAACTTCATCACCGGGCGTTATCATGCGCCGGTCGAGGAAAACCGCTTCGTGCTGTTCGTCGACATCGCGGGATCAACGGGACTGGCCGAGCGGCTCGGCGGCGTCGGCATCCACCGTTTCCTCGATCGCACTTTTCGCCTGCTCACGGTCGCGGTCGTCGACACTCGCGGCGAGGTGCTCAATTATGTCGGCGACGAGGTCATCGTAACCTGGCGGGAACGCTCCGGCGCGGTCGATGGCCGTCCGCTGCGCTGTTTCATCGCGATGCGCGATGCGTTGTCGTGTGCCTCCAACGAGTTCGAACGCGAATTCGGCGCCAGCCCGCGGATCCGCGGCAGCCTGCATTTCGGCCCGGTGATCGTCGGCGAAATCGGCGACATCAAGCGCGCCATCGTTTTCAACGGCGACGTCATGAACACCGCGGCGCGGCTGGAAGAACTCAGCCGCAACGTCGAGGGAGGCTTTATTGCATCGCGCGCGGCGATGGCGCGGTTCAACTCCGCGCCGCCATTCGCGGTTCGCGATCTCGGGCAATTGCCGATTCGCGGCCGCGCCGATGGCATCGACGTGGTCGGCCTCGATGCGCCGGCTTTGGCGTGACCGCCTTCACTCCGCCTGCAGCGTCACCCGCAGTCCGTCCTTCGGTTTCGGAATCGGCCACATCTGCCATTGCGGGGTGTAGCCGGGCGCGAGCGAAACGCTGAGGTTTTGCAGGAAATGCCGCGCAAAACATTTGGCCTGCATGTAGGCGAAATGCAGACCCAGGCACATATGCGCGCCGCCGCCGAACGGCACCCAGGCGAAACGGTGGCGGGCGCGCTGCGCCGCGTCGGTGAACCGCAGCGGATCGAACGTTTCGGGGTCGGGCCAGACGTCGCGCATGTGGTGGGTGAACAGCGGATTGACCGAGGTCATGGTGCCGGCCGGGATCGCATAACCCTTGAAGGTGAAGTCGCGGGTGGCGCGGCGCGGGATCGACGGCACCGGCGGCTTCATCCGCATCGCCTCCTTGAACGCCATTTCCGAAAGCGGCATTGCCTCCAGCTTGTCGAACGTCGTCGCCTCGTCGGCGCGCAGGTCAAGCGCGTTGACCTCATCGCGCAGCCGTGTCTGCCATTGTGGATTGGCGGCAAGCGCGCCGATGAACGACGTCAGCGACGAGGTTAGGGTGTCGTGCGCCGCCATCATCAGGAAGCTCATGTGATCGACGATATCCTCAGTCGATAGCAGCGCGCCGTCGTCATGGGTGGCGCGGCACAATTGTGAGAACAGATCGTCGCCGCCATGCGAGCGCCGGATCGGGATCTGCTGCGAGAAATATTTGACGATGCGTTGGCGGCCCTTGACGCCGCGCGCCATCTGGGTGCCGGGCCATGGCGTGCGAATCGGGGTGACGGCGGCAGCGACCATGTCGACAAAAGCGCGAGTGATCTCGTCGACCTCGGGGCCGATGCCGGCGCCGAGAAACGAGGTGGCGGCGAGATCGAGCGTGAGCTGCTTCATCGCCGGATAGAACAGGATCGGCCCCGGCTGCGCGCGCCATTGCGCCACCCGCTTCGAGATTCCGGCATCAAGCTCCGCAAGATAGGATTTCATCGGCCCGGACTTGAACGCCACCGACAGCGCCCGCCGATGCAGCCGGTGTTCGTCGAAATCCAGCAGCATCAACCCGCGCGGAAACAGCCGGCCGAGCACGATCTCCCAGCCATGGGTGGAGGAAAACAATTTGGTCTGGTCGAACAGCACCAGCTCGTTGGCCTCTGGCCCGAGCACCGAGATGCTGGTTTCGCCGAGCACCCGGCTGCGATAGACGTGGCCGTATTTTGCCGCCATCCGTTCAACCTCGCCCTTGGGGTCGGCGAGCACCGCCAGGGTGCGGCCAATCACCGGCCAGCCCTCGTCGCCGGGAATGTGGGCAAGCGCTGCGCGTTTCGGCGGGGTGACGAAGGCTGCCGCGGGAGAAGCCACACTTTGCATCGACATCGCGAAAAGCTCCGGTTGATGCCTGTATTATGCCCTGGCGAATCCGCAGGGTTTCCCGGCGGGCTGAAAGCAGAGGTTGTCGTGCCGGCAGCGCATTGGCAAGGCCGGCGCGGGCAAAAAAACGCGATTCGCCGGCTGGACACAACCGCCTGTGACGATAGGCTGCCGCAAAACAAAATCGGGAGGAAGACGGACATGTCGAACACTTTGCGAGCATTGTTCATTGTGCTGGCCGCCACCATCGCGGCCAGCGGCGGATCGACGGAGCTGAAGGCCCAGACCAAACCCAACGTCACCACCCTCGGTCCGGATTTTCCGAACACCGAGATTTTCATCGGCAACAGTTTTTTCTACTACAACAACAGCATGCACAGCCACGTGGTCGCACTGGAAAAAGCCGCGGAGCCAAATCGCAAGGCTGGTTTTCGCGCCACCTCGGTGACGATCAGCGGTTCGGGCTTCGACTGGCATGACGTCGAAAGCTATTTCCGCCCCAACGCCATCGGCAGTTATTCGTTCGACGAACAAAACAACGTCGTTTTCAACAAGCTCGACAAGCTGTTCGACGCGGCGATCCTGATGGACTGCAGCCAATGCCCGATCCATCCGGAACTCAAAACGATATTCACCGAATTCGCCAAGAAAGGCAGCGATACCGTTCGGGCGCACGGCGCCAAACCGGTGTTCTTCATGTCCTGGGCCTATGCCGACAGGCCGGAAATGACCGCGCAGCTGGCGGAGGCCTACACCATTGCCGGCAATGCCAACGGCGCGCTGGTGATTCCCGCAGGGTTGGCGTTTGCGCGCGCGATCGCAAAGCAGCCCGAGCTCAATCTGTATGCCGCCGACAAGCGCCATCCCAGTCTCGCCGGGACCTATCTTGCGTCTTGCGCCGTGTTTGCCGCCTTGACCGGCCGTTCGCCTGTCGGCAATCGCTATCTTGCCGGCATCGACGAGCCGACCGCGCATTTCCTGCAGAACGTGGCGTGGGAGACCGTGCAGGATTACTACGGGAGGTAATTCCGACACCGAGTCATCCCGGCCGAGCGGCGACTGGCGAGTCGTGGTCGCGGCAACGGCCGCTCTATTCGCCCTTGATGTTGTTCTCCTGCACCACGGGACCCCAAAGATCCATTTGCGCCTTGAGGAACCTGCTCTCGTCCTCGGGGCCGCCCAGCAGCATGGTGACCTGAAGGTTTTCCGAAATCTGTTTCGAGATGCCGGGCTCGCGCAAGGTTTCGATCAGCGCGTTGCCAAAACGCTCGTTGATCGGCTTCGGCGTGCCGGCCGGCGCGAAAACGCCCCACCACGCGTAGGACTCGAACCCCGCAAAGCCGCTTTCGATGGCGCTCGGCACTGCCGGCAGGGTGGGCATGCGCGTCTTGCCGGTTTGCAGGATCGGACGGATGGTCGCGGCGCTCACTTGCGGCATCACCAGCGCGGCGCTGCCGATGATGAAGTCGACATGGCCGGCGATGGCGTCGTTCATGGCGGGGCCGCCGCCGCGATAGGGCACGTGCACCATCTTGATGCCGGCGCGTTTGGTGAGCTGAGCCATGGTCAGGTGACCGACGCTGCCCGATCCTACCGAGGCGTAGGTCAGCGTGTCGGGTTTTGCGTTAGCCGCATCGATGACATCGGCGAAGGTCGTGTACGGGCGCGACGGGTGCGTCGCCAGCACGTTCGGCGCGGTGCCGATCAACACCACCGGATCGAGATCCTTTTGGGTGTCGAATGGAAGATTCTGCAGAAACGGATTGACCGCGTGGGTGTCGAACACGAACAGCCAAGTATTGCCGTCGGGTGCCGACTTCGCCGCCGCCGCGGTGCCGGCGCTACCGGAAGCGCCGGGCCGGTTTTCGATGACGATGGTGGCGCCGAGGCGCTGCTGCAGACCGGTTTGCACCAGCCGCGCGATCGGATCCACGGTGCCGCCCGGCGGAAACGGCACGATGATCTTGATGATGCCCGACGGCCAGTTCTGGGCGCGCGCCTCCCGGCTGCGCGTCAACAACGGCGCCAGCGCCGCCCCGGCAATCATTGAACGCCGCGTTATCCGCATCAAATCCTCCGCACGGTTATTCGAGCTTTTTGGCGGCTGCGCGCCGCAAAGGAGAGTGAACCACACTGCGCGTCGACAATACAGATGGCGCAAAGCCAACCGCAAGCCGGTCATGGCCGGGCTTGTCCGGGCATGACGATCTAGCGCAAACCGACTATGCTCCGGTCACCAAATCATTCGTCAAGCAAAACACTCGGAATGTCATGAGCAGTTCCCTGTTTTCGCCGCTGCAGGTCGGGCCCTGTCTTTTGCAACACCGCGTCGTGATGGCGCCGTTGACGCGGATGCGGGCGGAGCGAACCAGTTTTGCGCCGCGGACCCTGAACGCGGAATATTACGGGCAACGCGCCACGGCGGGCGGCCTGATCATCGCCGAAGCCTCGCCGGTGGCGCCGACCGGGCGCGGAAATCCGGCCACCCCCGGCATCTATTCGGATGAGCAGGTCGAAGGCTGGCGAAAGATCACCGACGCCGTTCATGCCAAGGGCGGATTCATTTTTCTGCAGCTGTGGCATGTCGGCCGGGTGTCGCATTCCTCGTTGCAGCCGGGCGGCGTGCTGCCGGTTGCGCCGTCGGCAGTGCCGATCACTGGAACCGGCATGCTGGCGACGACCGCCGCCGGAAAGCCGGAGCGTTACGAGACGCCGCGTGCACTGGAGACGGAAGAAATCGCCGATGTGATCGAATCGTTCCGGCAGGGCGCGCGCAATGCGATGCAAGCCGGCTTCGACGGCGTCGAGATCCACGGCGCCAACGGCTATCTGCTCGAACAATTCCTGCAGTCCCACAGCAATCTGCGCACCGACCGATATGGCGGATCGATCGCCAACCGTGCCCGGCTGCTGCTTGAGATCGTGGATGCCGCCATCGGCATCTGGGGCGCCGACCGCGTCGCGGTGAGGCTGTCGCCCTACGGGGTCGCCAACGGTAGCGGCGAGCCGGATCCGATGCCGCTCTACAACCATGCGATCGGCGCGCTGGACAGGCTCGGTCTCGCCTATTTGCATTTCATCGAACCCCGCAGCAGCGGTGCCGGGCGCGCCGAGGTCAACCATCAGAACGTGCCCTCGGCGATGCAACTGTTCCGGCCGCTGTGGCGCGGCGTGCTGATTTCCGCCGGCGGTTTTGACGGCGCATCGGCGCAAGCCGCGGTCGCGGCAGGCTATGCCGACGCCATCGCCTTCGGCCGCACCTTCATTTCCAATCCGGATCTGCCGGCGCGCATCAGGGCTGGTGTTGCGCTGACGCCGTATAATCGCGCTACCTTCTATGGCGGCGAGGAAGCCGGATATACCGATTATCCTGTTCATGACGATCTACAGGAGGCCAGCCATGACAAGCATGCCTTACGACGCGGGCAATTCGACAACAATCGAGCCGGCCGCACCCTGGCTCAAGGGACGATCATTCGCGTCGTGGCGGGAAGAATTCGACTCCCGCGGCTACCTTATCTTCGAACGTGTGCTTTCGACGAGCCGTGTCGCCGAACTTCGGGCGGCGCTGGCGCCGTTCCTCGCGCGCGATCTCACGGGCCGCAACGATTTCGAGGGTCTGAAGACAAACCGGGTGTATGCGCTGCTGGCGAAGTCGCCGGTATTCGCGGAGCTTGCGATTCATCCGCTGGCGCTGGCTTTTGCCGAAGCGGAGCTCGGACAAAGCTGCCTGTTGTCGGCCCTGCTCGCGATCAACCTCCATCCCGGCGAAACGGTGCAGCCTTGGCACTTTGACGATGGCGGCGCCAAGATGCCCCGGCCGCGCCCGGCGCTTGGGATCAGCGCATTCTGGGCGATTGATGATACGACTGAATTGAACGGAAGCACTGAAGTCATTCCGGGCAGCCATCTATGGGACGCGCAGATCGTCGAGGGAGCGACGAAGCCGGCCGACTTTACCAACAAGACCAAGCCAGATGCCGATCGCGATTTCGGCGATCGGCCGGACGCGGTGAAGATGATCATGCCGTCAGGATCGCTGGCGATCGCGAAGGGCACGCTTTGGCACCGCGGCGGCGCCAATCGGTCGGACCGGCCGCGCTTGATCATTACGCCGCAATATTGCGTCGGCTGGGTGCGGCAACTCGAGAACATGAGCCTCGCCGTTCCTGCCGAACTGGCGGAAAAATTGCCGGAGCGCGCCCGCGAGCTGATCGGCTATTCGATCCATCCGCCGTTCATGGGGCATGTCGACGGCGTTCATCCCAGGCGGTTGCTGCAGGGACAGCGCCAAACAAGCTCGTGAAAACAAGGCGATCGGATATCAAGAGCGGGTGCGCGCGATCGCACCGGCAACGATCTGCATCATTACGCCGATGACCCATCCCAGCATGATGAGCATTGTACCATAGGCGTGGAGGTCTTGACGCAGCACAATGAGGCTGACCGATGCGAAGGCGGTCAATGCCGCCAGAAACGTGCCTATGGCGCTGAGCAAATCCGCAGAATCGATCTTTGTACTACCACCGCCTGTCCGCTCACCCTTCGGTTCCCGAAGAGGGGGCGTGTCAATTCCGAGATAGAATCCAACTGCGCCGCCAATCATCATGATGAGCAGGAAAGCCTGGGAAGTGAGCGCCGCGATGCTGGACCCCACATAGGCGGCCACAAACAATCCGCTCGCCGCGCCGACCATCGCCAGCCCAACGCGTTCCAGCACATGGGCGGATTTTCTAACGCCGGATCGCATCGACGTAACCCACGGAGCGCGAAGACGTAAGATTAGGGCATTTCGACGCTGCGTGGAAGACTGCCGCAGCGCCGTATTGGCGCATGACGCTCCATCGAGCCCGTTGCCGACGCCCGCCCAATCGGCTACATCACGGCCAACGCACCCGTAGCTCAGCTGGATAGAGCGTTGCCCTCCGAAGGCAAAGGTCACACGTTCGAATCGTGTCGGGTGCGCCAGTCGCATTGGTGCCGTTACTTAATCGTGGAGGGCGAAACAGCGAATCGATTCCGCCGGTCCACATGGACGCGTCGGCGCAATACGCTGCGCTATTGCGCCCTACGAGGTCGACCACCCATGACCCTACCTCCCGTCATCCCTTCCCACATCCGCCGCGCGCTGCTGCTGCGTGAGGAGATCGCGCTGCTCGATGTGCGGCACGAGGCCGCCTTTGCTGCCGGCCACCCGCTGTTTGCCGCCAACATGGCCGCGGGCAGGATCGAGCTTGAGGCCGAGATCAGGCTGCCGCGGAAGGATGTGCCTATCGTCGTCTATGATAACGGCGAAGGTCTTGTCGCGCAGGCTGCGGATCGCCTGACGGCGTTAGGGTACGCCGACGTTCGCCAACTCGCCGGGGGACTGCAGGCCTGGAAGGATGCGGGCTACGAACTGTTTCAGGACGTGAATTCCTACGCCAAGGCGTTTGGCGAACTGGTGGAGCACCGCAAGCACACGCCCTCGCTGCCCGCGAATGAGGTCGCCGCGCTGATCGCGGCTGAGGCTAACATCGCGATCCTCGATGTGCGCAGGCCGGACGAATACGCGACCATGAATATTCCCGGCTCGGTCAGCGTGCCCGGCGCCGAGCTGGTGCTGCGCGCGGGCGGCGTCGCGCCGGATCCTGCGACGACCATCATCGTCAATTGCGCCGGCCGTACCCGGTCGATCATCGGCACGCAGTCGCTGATCAATGCCGGCGTCGCCAACAAGGTGGTGGCGCTGCGCAACGGGACGATCGGCTGGACACTCGCCAAACAGCAGCTCGAGCATGGTGCTGACAGGCGCGGCGGGATCGGCCCGTTCGAGGGAGCGCAAGCCAATGCCCGCGAGGTTGCCTATCGCGCCGGCGTTCGGCATATCGGTCCGGAAGACGCGATGGCGCTGCATGCCGACACGCGCCGCACGCTGTATCGCTTCGATGTCCGTGCGGCGGAGGATTATACGGCCGGCCACATCCCCGGCTTCCGCCATTATCCCGGAGGCCAGCTGGTCCAGGAGATCGACATGGCCGCGCCGGTGCGCGGCGCGCGCATCCTGCTCACCGACGACAGGGGCGTGCGCGCGGACATGACCGCCTCCTGGCTCGCACAGATGGGATGGGAGACCTATGTGCTCGAAGGCGGCTATGACCGCGCACTGGAGGCGGGGCCGCCGCACGTTTTGCCAAAGCCCGATCCGGCGCATCGCTACCGGCGTCCCTACGAGGGCACCGACGTCGACACCAAAGCGATGCAGGCCTATCTCGATTGGGAATACGGGCTGGTCGAGCAGCTGCGGCGCGACGCGACGCATGGGTTTTTTGTGGTTTGAGCTTCGTGGGGTGGGCAAAGGAGCGCAACGCCGTGCCCAGTTTCACTTGCTTATGGCTCTGGCCTGAGGGTCACCCTCATCAGATGAGCAGCTGTAGATCCATCTTGGTGACGGCTTTTTCGATTTGGGACGGCGGCTTAGCCGCATGGACGACGCTGACGGCGAACGTCAATGGTTCGACGCCGTCACTGCCTCAGCTTGAATGACACACAACTTCAGGTGCTCGCGCGTCATGCCTCTTGCTGCATTGACGAACCGCTCAATCAACGCCGCCGTCTCAGGCGCTTTCTCAAACTTGCTGGTGATGCCGAGCAGCCAGTTTGGAGTTGTGTCCAGGCCCTCGGAAATACGCTTCAAGATCATTAAGTTCGGCTCGCTGCGACCGGAGACGTAATGCGCGTAACGCCGCTCATCCAGACCTATTCGTCTGGCCGCCTCGGAATGGCGTTTACCAAAGAGGACCGCGCATGGCGTTACTCCGATAGTTTCGAGCAAGGCAGGTGGCGGGTACGCAAGACAATCGAGCGCTTGCGTCGCGATGCGCACGCTTCTGCTGAGCGAGGCTGAGCCGTCTTCAAAAAAACGTCTCTCTTTGTCCCCCGGCGCGTCAATTTGGTGCCCCCGCCATGCATCCCGGCCCTAGCCTTGCGGCGTTCCGCCATGCTTTGATGCGTCCGCAACAAACAGGCCGCGAGCAAGCGGACCGACGAGCGGGAGACGACATGCCGAAATTCACGATTCTGACGCCGAAGGGCGCGAGTTTTTCCGTGGCCGGGGGCGGCTATGGCTATGAGATGGAGGCGCTGGAAGGAATCGGCGCGGAGATCGTCGAGGCGCCGGCCAATGAGGCGGAGTTCATCGCCGCCGCCAAACATGCCGACGCCATCTATGGCAAGAGCATGCGGATTACGAAGGAAATCATCGACAGTCTCGAAAACTGCAAGGTCATTACGCTCGGCAGCGTCGGCGTCGACAGCGTTGACGTGAAGGCCGCCACCGCGCGCGGAATTCCGGTCACCAACATCCCCGACACCTTTATCGAGGAAGTCGCCGACCACGCCATGATGCTGCTGCTGGCGGGCTTTCGCCGCCTGGTAGTGCAGGACCGGATGGTGCGCGAGGGACGCTGGAGCGAGGGCCGGCCGCAGCTGCTGAAAATTCCGCGGCTGATGGGACAGACGCTGGGATTCATCTCGTTCGGACGTGTGGCGCGCGCGGTGGCAAAACGCGCCGCTCCTTTCGGGCTTCGGATGATGGCGTACGATCCGTTCATCCAGGAGACGCTGATTTCCGAGCACGGCGTGCTACCGGCGACGCTGTCCGAAGTGCTGTCGCAATCCGATTTCGTTTCGATGCATGCGCCGGCGCGCCCCGAGGTGCACCACATGCTCGGCGAAAAACATTTCAGGCAGATGAAGCCGACCGCCACCTTCATCAACACCGGGCGCGGTCCGACGGTGGACGAGGAAGCGCTGATAAAGGCCTTGCAGGAAGGCTGGATCGCGCATGCTGCGCTCGACGTGCTGGAGAAAGAGCCGCCGTCGCACAACAATCCGATGCTAGGCATGGAGAACGTCACGCTGACGGCGCATGTCGCCTCCGCATCGGCGAGGTTCGACGAGGCGCGAAAGCGGCGGGTCGGCTACGAACTGTCGCTGGTGCTGTCCGGAATGTGGCCGGTGAGCTGCGTCAACCCCTCGGTGCTGCAGAATACCACATTGCGCCGCTGGCAGCCGGTCGGCATGGATCGCGGTCCGAACAGTTGAGCGACGATATCAGGTCAAAATGCGTCATTGCGAGGAGCGAAGCGACGCAGCAATCCAGTCTTTCTTTGCGGCCTCTGGATTGCTTCGCTTCGCTCGCAATGACGATTAACAACAGAACCACCGGAGGAAACCATGAAGGACATTACCCGCCGTGACGTGCTCGCGCTCGGCGTTTCCGCCGCGGCGCTGGCCGCGACCGGCGCCTCGGCGCAGACCGCCTCGGCCATCAAGGCTGCCGACGTACCGGCGCCGAACCTTGCCATCGAAAAAGGCGCCAGCCTGAAGATGCTGCGCCCGGTGCGCTTTGTGAAAGCCGATGAGGACGTGTTCCGCGCCAACGCGGCAAAATTCACCGAAAAGAGCGGCGTCGAGGTCAAGGTCGACTTCGTCGGCTGGGAGGACATCAACCAGCAGACGGCGGTGACCTCGAACTCCGGCGCCGGCCCCGATATCATCATCGGCTTCTCCGACGCGCCGCATATTTACGTCGACAAGCTGATCGAACTCACCGACGTCGCCGACTATCTCGGCAAGCGCTACGGTGGCTGGCAGCCGCTGGCCCAAAAGTACGGCAAGCGCCACAAGAGCGATAGCTGGATCGGCCTGCCGTTCGGCGCCAGCGGCGGACCGCTGATCTATCGTAAATCGGTGCTGCAGTCGGTCGGCTTCGACAAGGTGCCGGAAGATCATGCCGGCATCCTCGATCTTTGCCGCAAGCTGCATAAAGCCGGCAAACCCGCCGGCTTCGCACTGGGCAATGCCCGCGGTGACGGCAATGGCTTCGCCAACTGGGTGCTGTGGTCGCACAACGCGTCCCTGCTGGATGAGGAAGGCAATGTCATCATCAACAGCAAGGAAACCGTCGCTGCGCTCAAATGGCTGAAGGAACTGTATCCAACCTTCATCGCCGGCACGCCGTCCTGGAACGACGTCAGCAACAACCGCGCCTACGCGTCCGGGGAAATTGCGCTCACCGCGAACGGCGTCTCGCTGTATTTCTCGCTGAAAAACGATTCCGCCACGGCGGCGATCGCGGAAGACAGCGAGCACCAGCTGCTGCCGAAGGGCCTAGCGAAGGTTTCGCCGATGGCGGGCCTGACCTTGAACGCGATGGTGTTCAAGCACAGCCCCTATCCCAATGCCGCCAAGGCGTTCCTGCAGTTCATGCTGGAACGCGAACAATACGAACCTTGGCTGAACGCCAACAGCGGATACTGGTCCCAGCCGCTCGCGGCTTACGCGAATGCCGCCGTGTGGTCCGGCGATCCGAAGGTCGGTATCTTCAAGGACACGATGAAGAGTCCCTATTATGACGGTTACAAGGGCCCGATTTCGACCGCGACCGGCGCAGTCAACGCCGATTACGTGCTGGTGCAGATGTGCGCCTCGGTCGCCACCGACGCGGCGACGCCGGAAGCCGCCGCCGCGGAAGCGGAGCGACGCGTCAAACGGTATTTCCGGCGGTCATAGAAACGTAGTTTCGCAGGGTGGGCAAAGGCGCGCAGCGACGTGCCCACCATCAGACCTGATGAATGAAATGGTGGGCACGGCGCAGGGGCGCCTTTGCCCACCCGGCGGACATAGTCACCATGACGCTCGCGACAACGCTACCTCGACGCTCGGAACCCGCGCAGCCAAACTGGCTGGTGCGGTTGTTCGACTACAAGCCGTTCCTGATTGTCATCTGCCTGACGCCTGCGATCGGCCTGCTGCTGGTGTTCCTCACCTATCCGCTGGGACTGGGCATCTGGCTGGCGTTCACCGACACCACCATCGGCCGCCGCGGCGTTTACGTGGGCCTTGAGAATTTCCAGTATTTGCTGACCGACCCCTTGTGGTGGAGCGCGGTGTTCTACAGCGTGTTCTATACCGGCGTCGCCACGGTCGGTAAATTCGCGCTCGGCTTCTGGCTGGCACTGCTCTTGAACAACCATTTTCCGTTCAAGAGCCTGCTGCGCGCCATTGTGCTGCTGCCCTGGATCGTGCCGACGGTACTCTCCGCGCTGGCGTTCTGGTGGATCTACGATCCGCAGTTTTCCATCATCTCCTATCTACTGGTGGACGTGCTGCACCTGCGTTCCAGCAACATCGACTTCCTCGGCAGTCCGTGGCCGGCGCGATTCTCGCTGATCGCAGCCAACATCTGGCGCGGCATTCCCTTTGTCGCGATCTCGCTGCTGGCGGGCCTGCAGACCATCTCGCCGGCGCTCTATGAGGCGGCGATGCTGGACGGCGCCACCGCCTGGCAGCGTTTTCGTTACATCACCTTTCCGATGATGCTGCCTATTCTCGCCATCGTGATGACGTTCTCGATCATCTTCACCTTCACCGATTTCCAATTGGTCTACGCCATCACCCGCGGCGGCCCGGTCAATTCCACGCATCTGCTCGCGACATTGGCGTTCCAGCGCGGCATCGCCGGCGGCGAGCTCGGCGAGGGCGCGGCGATCGCGGTCTCGATGATTCCGTTCCTGGTGGTCGCGACATTGTTCAGCTACTTCGGCCTCGCGCGCCGCAAATGGCAGCAGGGAGAAAGCAATGACTGAGGCCGTGGCGCAGCCCACCAGCAACCTCGCCTCCTCCACGCCCGAAACCATGGCGTGGGATTCGCGCGCCCGGCGCATGGTTATGATCTACCTGCCGCTGTCTTGCTTCGTTCTGATCCTGCTGTTCCCGTTTTACTGGATGACCATCACGTCGTTCAAACCGAACGCGGAACTCTTGAACTACAAGGAGCACAACCCGTTCTGGATCTCGTCGCCGACGCTGGGGCACATCAAGCACCTGCTGTTCGACACTGCCTATCCGAAATGGCTGACGACGACGATGTCGGTTGCGGCCGGCGCCACCTTCATTTCGATTTTTTCCAGCACGCTTGCGGCCTACGCGATCGAACGGCTGCGCTTCCGCGGCAGCCCCTATGTCGGGCTCGGCATCTACCTCGCCTATCTGGTGCCGCCGTCGATCCTGTTCATTCCGCTGGCGACGGTAGTGGTTCAGTTCGGGCTGTTCGACAGTCCGCTGGCGCTGATCCTGGTGTATCCGACCTTCCTGGTGCCGTTCTCGACCTGGCTGTTGATCGGCTATTTCAAGTCGATCCCATACGAACTGGAAGAATGCGCGCTGGTCGACGGCGCAACGCGGCTGCAGATCCTGTGGCGGATCACGCTGCCGCTGGCGGTGCCGGGGCTGATCTCGGCCGGTATCTTCAGCTTCACGCTGTCGTGGAACGAGTTCATCTACGCGCTGGCCTTCATCCAGAGCAGCGCCAACAAGACCGTGCCGGTCGCGATCCTGACGGAGTTGGTTTCCGGCGACGTCTATCAATGGGGCGCGCTGATGGCCGGATCGCTGCTCGGCTCGCTGCCGGTCGCGATTTTCTATTCGCTGTTCGTGGATTACTACGTGTCGTCGCTGACGGGAGCGGTGAAGGAGTGACCACGGCGCATCTGCAATTCTGCGTTCCCCGGACGCAGTGCAGCGCGTAGCTCTTGCGGAGCGGTGCGCTGCAGAGTCGGGGTCCAGCTTGCTTACTGAACCGGGGTCCCGGCTCTGCGGAGCGGCATGAAGAATGCCGCACCGCGTCCGGGACACGAGGCCTCAGAACGACAGGCTTTCCTTTACCAGCACCCAGCGGCCGTTCTTGATCTGCTGCACCTGGGTCACCGTGCTCGCAAGATGGTTGGTCTTGGAGAAGACCGACGGCGGCGAGGAGAAGATGTCCTGGAACGGAACGCTGGATTCCAGCGAGGCCAGCATCTTCTGTCCCGTCAGCTCCTTGCCCGCCTTCTCTGCATAGAACGCGAACGTCTCGATCGCATTGTAGCCGATGATGGCCTGGGTGTTGGCGTCGGTGTTGAACATCTTCTTGTAGTTGGCGAGCCAGTCCTTGACCTTGCCCTTGGCCGTATCCTCGTACGGAATTTCGAACGCGGCGGCTGCATAAAGGCCTTCCACGGCTTCCTTGCCGAGCGCCGGCACTTCCAGCACGTTGGTCGGGGTGGCGCCGAGGAAGGTCACGTCCCAGCCGAGCTTCTTGGCTTCGCTCATCGCGCCGATGGTCTCGCGGATGATGGTGCCGAGCACGACAAGGTCGCAGCCGTCGGACTTCATCTTGGCGATCTGCGCCGAGAAGTCGGACACGCCGCGCTTGTAGCTCGTGACCGAGGCCGGCTGCACCTTCAGCGCCTCGAGCTGCTGGGTGAAGCCATCGAGCACGTTCTTGCCGTACTCGTCATCCTGATGCATCAGGCAGGGTTTTTTGAAACCCTTCCATTCCATCATGTATTTGAACGCCGCGCGTGTACTCTCCACATACGGTAGCAGGTTGTTGAACTTCAGCCGCTCCTGCGGCTTGGCCGGATCGAACTTGAAGGTAAATTCGGCCGCAGTCAGCGGGAACAGCTGCAGCACGCCGGCATCGAACAGGATGTCCTGCGCGGCAAGCGTCGGCGCCGAGCCCATGCCGCCGATCATGGCGAACACCTTGTCGCGCTCGACCATTTTTTGCGACGCCAGCACCGCCTTCTTCGGATCGTAGCCGTTGTCCTCTAGGATCAGCTTGAGCTTGCGGCCATTGATGCCGCCGGCGGCGTTGATTTCCTCCACCGCCATTTTCATGCCGTTGGACACCGGCACGCCCCACACCTTGATCGGGCCCGACAGATCCTGATGGGTGCCGATCACGATCTCGGTCGGCGAGATGCCCTGATCGGTTACCTTGGTTTGCGCGGAAGCCGGCAGTTGGGTCAGCGCCAGCGCGCCCACCGCAAGGCCGAGCACCTTGAACGAGTTCGACATGTCTTGCTCCTCTCCGTTGGCCCTTATGAAGCGAAGGTCGTGGCCATAAGGCCTTCGCCGTTTTTTCAAGTTTTGCGCGCGCTATGCCACCGCCCTGTCGCCGTACATGGCGTCGATCTCGCTGGCGTAGCGTTTGTTCACGAAGCTTCGTTTCAGTTTCATGGTCGGCGTCAACTCTTCATCCTCGGGCGTCAGCTGACGCTCGATCAGGAAGAATTTCTTGATGGTCTCGACCCGCGCGAAGTTGGCGTTGACCGTTTCGATCTCGCGCTGGATCAGGTCCTGGATTTCCGCCGCACGGCACAGGCTGGCATAATTGGTGAAGGGGATGTCATGGTCCTGCGCGAACTTCTCGACATTTTCCTGATCGATCATGACGAGGCAGGTCAGGTAGGCGCGCTTGTCGCCGATCACCACGGTATCCGAAATATAGGGCGAGAATTTCAATTGGTTCTCGATCTCCGACGGCGTGATGTTCTTGCCGCCCGAGGTGATAATGATGTCTTTCATCCGGTCGGTGATCTTGACAAAGCCTTCATTGTCGATTGAGCCGACATCGCCGGTATGCAGCCATCCCCGCTCGTCGATGGTCTCCGCGGTCCTTTCAGGCTGGTTGAGATAACCCATGAACAGGAAGTCGCCTCTGATCAGGATCTCGCCCTGCGGTGAAATCTTGACCTCGCCCCAGGGTGCGGCCTTGCCGACCGAGCCGAGCTTGACGTGATCGGCCGGCATCACGGTGGCGACGCCGCAGTTCTCGGTCTGCCCGTACACCTCGCGCATGTCGATGCCTAGAGCGAGATACCAGCGGATCAAATCCGGCGCGATCGGCGCAGCGCCGGTAAACGCCAGGCGGCAGCGGTCAAGCCCAAGCATGCGCCTGATATTGCGGAACACCAGCCAGTACGCCGCCTGGTTGGCAAGACGCAGCGACAATGACGGCGTCTTGCCCTCGAGCCTGCAGTCGGTCAACCGATAGCCCACCGCGAGCGCGTGGCGATACATCCAGTTCTGGAATGGGGTGGCGTCCTTCAGCGCGATGGTGACGCCGGAATAGAATTTCTCCCAGATCCGCGGCACCGCCAGGAACGCGGTCGGCTGCACCTCGCGCAGATTGTCGGGCACGGTCTCCGGGCTCTCGGCGAAATTCATCACCGAGCCCAGCGCCAGCGAAATGTAGTAGCCGCCGATCCGCTCGGCGACGTGGCAGAGCGGCAGGAATACCAACCGCTCTTCATCGTCGGTGGAAGGAAACAGATCGTTGGCGTGACGCATCTGGTGGGTGACGCCGCGGTTGGAATGCATCGCGCCCTTGGGCGGCCCGGTGGTGCCCGAGGTGTAGACCAGGATCGCGAGATCGCCGGCATCGCGGCTTGCAACCATCTCGTCCC
>CAVUUO010000013.1:282500-316702 GCA_963744675.1 uncultured Alphaproteobacteria bacterium | reverse complement strand
TCTATCCGCAGATGATCGAGCAGGCGATCTACACTCACCCCGCGGTGCAGGAAGTGATCGTGATCGGCATCGTCGACGATTATCGCGGCGAGGCGGCGAAGGCCTTTGTCAAGCTGCGCGCCGGTTCGCCGCCGTTCAGCCTCGAAGAGCTGCGCGCGTTCCTGACCGGCAAGCTCGGCAAGCATGAATTGCCGGCGGCGCTCGATTTCGTCGATGAACTGCCGCGCACCTCGGTCGGAAAACTCTCGCGCCACGAATTGCGCACTCTGCAGCCCGCGCAACAATCGCAACCCAAACAACAGCAACTCGCAACAGGAGGTCGTTCATGACCGACGCAGTTATCGTCTCCACCGCCCGCACCCCGATCGGCAAGGCCTATCGCGGCGCCCTCAACGCCACCGAGGGTGCGACCCTGTTCGGCCACGCGATCGGCGCCGCGGTGTCGCGCGCAAAGCTCGATCCCAAGGAGATCGAGGATGTGGTGATGGGCTGCGCCATGCAGCAGGGCGCCACCGGCGGCAATATCGCGCGCAAGGCGCTGCTGCGCGCCGGCATTCCGGTGACCACCGCCGGCACCACCATCGACCGCCAATGCGCCTCCGGCCTGCAGGCGATCGCGCTGGCGGCGCGCTCGGTGCTGTTCGACGGCGTCGAGGTCGCGATCGGCGGCGGCGGCGAATCGATCAGCCTGGTGCAGAACGACCACGCCAACAAATTCCACGCGGTCGATCCCGAACTGGTCGCGATCAAGAAGGACGTCTACATGCCGATGCTCGACACCGCCGAGACGGTGGCCAAGCGCTACGGCATCTCGCGCGAGCGCCAGGACGAATATTCGCTGGAAAGCCAGCGCCGCACCGCCTCGGCGCAGCAGGGCGGCAAGTTCAACGACGAGCTGGCGCCGATCACCACCAAAATGGGCGTCGCCGACAAGGCCAGCGGCGAGGTCTCCTTCAAGGACGTGACGCTGTCCAAGGATGAAGGCCCGCGTCCCGAGACCACCGCCGAAGGTCTCGCCGGCCTCAAGCCCGTGCGCGGCGAAGGCTTTACCATCACCGCCGGCAATGCCAGCCAGCTCTCCGACGGCGCCAGCGCCACCGTGATCATGAGCGACAAGCTCGCGGCACAGAAGGGCTTGAAACCGCTCGGCATCTTCCGCGGTTTTGTGTCCGCCGGCTGCGAGCCGGACGAGATGGGCATCGGTCCGGTGTTTGCGGTGCCGCGCCTGTTGAAGCGTCACGGGCTCACCGTCGACGATATCGATCTGTGGGAATTGAACGAAGCGTTCGCGGTGCAGGTGCTGTATTGCCGCGACAAGCTCGGAATCGATCCGGAAAAGCTCAACGTCAATGGCGGCGCCATCTCGGTCGGCCATCCCTATGGCATGTCCGGCGCGCGGCTCGCCGGCCACGCGCTGATCGAGGGCCGCCGCCGCAAGGCCAAATACGCGGTGGTGACGATGTGCGTCGGCGGCGGCATGGGCTCGGCCGGCCTGTTCGAGATCGTGCAGTAGTTACTGTCGTCCCCGCGAAGGCGGGGATCGGGATCGTACGTAGTAAATCGACTCGAGCGGACCCGGATGACGATGCTCACAGGAGGGTCCGATGGATCTCAGCTTCAGCAAGGAAGAACAGGCGTTTCGCGACGAGGTGCGGACCTTCTTCAAGGAGAACGTGCCGCCGGCGGCGCGGCAGAAACTGCAGGAGGGCCGTCACGTCTCCAAGGACGAGATGGTGCAGTGGTGGCGCATCCTGAACAAGAAGGGCTGGCACGTCTCGCACTGGCCCAAGGAATATGGCGGCACCGGCTGGAGCTCGGTGCAGCATTACATCTTCAACGAGGAACTGCAGATGGCGCCGGCGCCGGCGCCGCTCGCGTTCGGCGTCAGCATGGTCGGCCCGGTGATCTACACCTTCGGCAATGAAGCGCAGAAGAAGCATTTCCTGCCGCGGATCGCCAATGTCGACGACTGGTGGTGCCAGGGCTTTTCCGAGCCGGGCTCCGGTTCCGACCTCGCCTCGCTCAAGACCAAGGCCGAGCGCAAGGGCGACAAATACATCGTCAACGGCCAGAAGACCTGGACTACGCTGGCGCAATACGCCGACTGGATCTTCTGCCTGTGCCGCACCGATCCCGGCGCCAAAAAACAGTCCGGCATCTCCTTCATCCTGATCGACATGAAGACCAAGGGCATCACCGTGCGTCCGATCCAGACCATCGACGGCGGCCTCGAGGTCAACGAAGTGTTCTTCGACGACGTCGAGGTGCCGGTGGAGAACCTGGTCGGCGAGGAGAACAAGGGCTGGGACTACGCCAAATTCCTTTTAGGCAATGAGCGCACCGGCATCGCCCGGGTCGGCGTTTCCAAGGAACGCATCCGCCGCATCAAGGAGCTGGCCTCGAAGGTCGAGTCCGGCGGCAGGCCGGTGATGGAAGACGCAAAATTCCGCGAAAAGCTGGCCGAGGTCGAGATCGAGCTGAAGGCGCTGGAATTGACGCAGCTGCGCGTGGTCGCAGACGAGGGCAAGCACGGCAAGGGCAAGCCCAATCCGGCGTCCTCGGTGCTCAAGATCAAGGGCTCGGAAATCCAGCAGGCCACCACCGAGCTTTTGATGGAAGTGATCGGCCCGTTCGCCGCGCCTTACGACGAGCACGACAGCAACAGTAACGAAGCGATGGACTGGACCGCACAGATCGCGCCGAGCTATTTCAACAACCGCAAGGTCTCGATCTACGGCGGCTCCAACGAGATCCAGCGCAACATCATCACCAAGGCGGTGCTGGGGCTGTAGAATTCGTAGGGTGGGTAGAGCGAAGCGAAACCCGCCATCAACATCGGCAGCATGATGGGTTTCGCTGCGCTCTACCCATCCTACAAATTCTGGCGCCGCCGAAACGGCGACGCTCTTGCAACACACACCGTCATGGCCGGGCTTGTCCCGGCTATCCACGTCTTGCCCCGCAAAAGGAAGACGTGGATGCCCGGGACAAGCCCGGGCATGACGAAAACTGGTATGTTTGGAGAGAGTAAGTAAAATGGATTTTGATCTATCCGAGGAGCAGCGGCTTCTCAAGGAAAGTGTCGACGGGCTCTTGACCAGCTCCTATGATTTCGAGAGCCGCAAGAAATACGGCAAGGAAAAAGGTGGCTGGAGCAGGAGCGTCTGGAACAAGCTCGCCGAGCAAGGCCTGCTCGGGCTGCCGTTCTCGGAAGACGATGGCGGCTTCGGCGCCGGCGCGGTGGAAACCATGATCGTGATGGAGGCGCTGGGCAAGGCGCTGCTGCTGGAGCCGTATCTGGCGACCGTGGTGATCGGCGGCGGGTTTTTGCGCCGCGGCGGTTCGCCGGAACAGAAAGCTGCCTACATTCCCGGCATTATCGACGGCAGCAAAACCATGGCGTTTGCGCAGCTGGAAAAAAACTCGCGCTACGATCTCCATGACGTTTCGACCTCGGCCAAGAAAAAGGGCGACGGCTGGCTCATCGACGGCGAGAAATTCGTCGTGCTCAACGGCGAAAGCGCCGACACGTTGATAGTCACCGCACGCATCAAGGGCGGCCAGCGCGACTTGACCGGCATCGGCTTGTTCCTGGTGCCCGGCAATGCCAAGGGCGTTTCCAAAAAAGGCTATCCGACCCAGGACGGCCTGCACGCCGCCGACATCACCTTTACAGGCGTCGAAGTTGCCGCGGACAGTGTCTTTATCGGCGCAGCGGAAAGGGAGACCCTGCAGCTGATCGAACAGGTGGTCGACGACGCCCGCATCGCGATGTGCGCCGAAGCGGTCGGCGCGATGGATGAATCGCTCGAAATCCACCGTGGAGTATCTGAAGACCCGCACCCAGTTCGGCGTGCCGATCGGCTCATTCCAGGTGCTGCAGCATCGCGCCGCCGACATGTTCGTCGCCGTGGAGCAGGCCCGCAGCATGTCGATGTTCGCCACCATGGCCGCCGACTTCGACGACCCGAAGGAGCGCGCCAACGCGGTGGCGGCGGCCAAGGTGCAGATCGGCAAGTCGGCAAAATTCGTCGGCCAGCAGGCGATCCAGCTGCATGGCGGCATCGGCATGACCATTGAAGCCAAGATCGGCCACTACTTCAAGCGCCTTACCATGATCGAGAACACTTTCGGCGACACCGACTACCACCTCCGCCGCGTCAGCGAGCAGGGCGGGTTGGTCTGATCCCCCTCAACCGTCATTGCCGGGCTTGACCCGGCAATCCATCCCTCTTCACAAGAGTCTTCGAAGAAGATGGATGCGCGGGTCAAGCCCGCGCATGACGCGGAGGTGGAACGAGAAAAACTGCGAGAGGCAATCATGCAATCCACCCCGTTCGATCTCACAGGCCGCGTAGCCGTCGTCACCGGCTCCAGCCGCGGCATCGGCCGTTCCTCGGCCGAGCTGCTGGCAAAACTCGGCGCCAAGGTGGTGATCTCCAGCCGCAAGGCGGACGCCTGCGAGGCCGCCGCCGACGGCATCCGCAAAGCCGGCGGCGACGCCCATGTGATCCCTTGCAACATCTCGCGCAAACCCGAAGTCGAGGCGCTGATCGCAGGCAGCATCAAGCATTACGGCAAGATCGACATCCTGGTCTGCAACGCCGCGGTGAACCCCTATTACGGCCCGCTGCTCGACATACCGGATGAAGCCTTCGACAAGATCATGGGCTCCAACGTCAAGAGCAACATCTGGCTGTGTTCGTTGGCGATCCCGCCGATGGCGGCGCGCGGCAATGGTTCGGTCATCATCGTCTCATCGATCGGCGGCTTGCGCGGCTCCACCGTGATCGGCGCCTACGGGATTTCCAAGGCGGCCGATTTCGGGCTGTGCCGCAGCCTCGCCGGCGAATGGGGCCCGAAAGGCGTGCGCGTCAATTGCGTGGCGCCGGGCCTGGTGAAGACCGATTTCGCCCGCGCATTGTGGGAGGACGAAGAGCGGTTAAAACGCCGCTGCGCCACCACGCCGCTGCGCCGCATCGGCGAGCCCGGCGAGATCGCCGGCGCGGTGGCGTATCTCGCCTCCGACGCCTCGAGCTTCATGACCGGCCAGACCATCGTGGTCGACGGCGGCGTGACCACGGCGGCGGTGTAAAGACAGCGCGAACCCGCACGACGGATCGTTGTTTGAACACAGTGCCCGCCCCTCACCCGAAATTCGCTTACGCGAATTTCGACCTCTCCCCGCGCAGAGCGGGGAGAGGTGAATACCGCGGCGCTGCCTTCTTAACCTCTCCCCGCTCTGCGCGGGGAGAGGTCGAAGCCGTAGCGCAGCGAAGGCTTCGGGTGAGGGGCAGGGCACTGCGTTCGCGTAAACTCGGCCTTGCGGGTCGCCGCGATATTGACGAACCATTTCCAATTCGCTTGCCTTGCCGAGAAACGCACGCCCGGGAAAATGCCGCCATGTCCTACGTCCTCGCCATCGATCAGGGCACCACCTCCTCGCGCGCGATTGTGTTCCGGCAGGACATTTCCATTGCCGCGCAAGCCCAGCAGGAATTCCCGCAGCATTTTCCCGCCTCCGGCTGGGTCGAGCATGAGCCGGAGGACATCTGGACCTCGACCATCGCCACCTGCCGCGAGGCGCTGAAGAAAGCCGGCCTCACCGCAAAAGATATCGCCGCGATAGGCATCACCAACCAGCGCGAGACCACCGTGGTGTGGGACCGCGCCACCGGGAAGGCGATCCACCGCGCCATCGTCTGGCAGGACCGCCGCACCGCCGACATCTGCGCGAAGTTGAAGGCCGACGGCTACGAGCCGGCGATCTCGGCAAAAACCGGGCTGATCATCGATCCGTATTTTTCCGGAACGAAAGTCGCGTGGATCCTCGACCAGGTCCCCGGGGCGCGCGAGCGCGCGGATCGCGGCGAACTGATGTTCGGCACCGTCGACGCCTACCTGCTGTGGCGGCTGACCGGAGGCAAGGCGCACGCGTCAGACGCCACCAACGCCTCGCGCACGCTGCTGTTCAACATCCACAGCGGCGAATGGGACGGCGAGCTGTTGAAAATCCTGCGCGTGCCGCGCTCGATGCTGCCCGAGGTGAAGGATTGCTCGCACCATTTCGGCGACAGCATTCCCGAATTGTTCGGCGGCTCAATCGCGATCCGCGGCATCGCCGGCGACCAGCAGGCCGCCACCATCGGCCAGGCCTGCTTTTCGCCGGGCATGATGAAATCCACCTACGGCACCGGCTGTTTTGCCCTGCTCAACACCGGCGCGACGCCGGTCGCTTCCTCCAACAAGCTGCTCACCACCATCGCCTATCAGCTTGAGGGCAAACGCACCTACGCGCTGGAGGGCTCGATCTTCGTTGCCGGCTCGTCGGTGCAGTGGCTGCGCGACGGCCTCGGCGTCATCGAGAAAGCCTCCGACACCGGCCCGCTCGCCGACAAGTCGGACAGCGCGCAAAGCGTCTACCTGGTGCCGGCCTTCGTCGGCCTCGGCGCGCCCTACTGGAATCCCCGCGTGCGCGGCGCGCTGTTCGGCCTGACCCGCAACACCACATCAGCCGAACTCGCGCATGCCGCGCTGGAAAGCGTCTGCTACCAGACCTTTGATCTGTGGGCCGCGATGCGCGCCGACTGGCCGGAGGCCAAGACCGCCAACACCGTGCTCCGCGTCGACGGCGGCATGACCGCCTCGGACTGGACCATGCAGCGCTTGGCCGACCTGCTCGATGCGCCGGTGGATCGGCCGATGATTGCGGAGACCACGGCGCTCGGCGCGGCGTATCTCGCGGGGCTCAGCGCGGGGGTCTATCCGGAGCCGGCAAAATTCGCCGACAACTGGCGGCTGGAGCGGAGGTTCAAGCCGGCGATGAGCGCGGCGACAAGGGAGCGGAAGCTGGCGGGGTGGAAGCGGGCGGTGAAGGGGCTGCTGGCGAGCGATGAGGGGGAGGGGTGACGATGGATCGGGAATTGAGCAAGACGCTGTAACATACTCTGCGTCATACGCGGGCTTGACCCGCGTATCCATCGATCTTCATAAGAGTCTTTCTAAGAAGATGGATTGCCGGATCAAGTCCGGCAATGACGCAAGTGTATAAGTGGCCGGCAATGCCATGATCCTCCCCGACGGCTATTCCGACGTCCCCGCCGGCAAGATCGCAACCGTGGTCACGCATCTGGAGATGACCGAACGTCCTGCGCTTCGTCCCGATCCCGAGGGCCCATGGACGTTGCGCAAGGTGGCATCTCCCGATCTGGACTGGTTTCGCGATCTCTATCGCCGCGTCGGCGAGGAGTGGTTGTGGTTCTCGCGGCTGCAGATGGCGGACGCGGAATTGGCCGCGATCATTCGCTCGCCGATGGTCGACGTTTACGCGCTGGTGCGTGACGGGCGCGACGAGGGCCTGCTCGAACTGGATTTTCGCGAGGCCGGTCAATGCGAACTCGCCTTCTTCGGCGTGACCGCCGATCTGATCGGCTGCGGCGCCGGGCGCTGGCTGATGAACCGCGCGCTGGATCTGGCGTGGTCGCGGCCGGTCTCGCGCGTCTGGGTGCACACCTGCACGCTCGATCATCCCTCCGCGCTGGCGTTCTATCAGCGCTCCGGCTTCCGCCCGTTCCGGCGGCAGATCGAGATTGCCGACGATCCGCGTCTTGACGGAACGGCGCCGCGCGGTGCTGCGAAGCATGTGCCGATTATCGAATGAGCGGAGCGTAGGGCGCAATAAGCGAAGCGCATTGCGCCGCTAAGGGCGTAACGCCACTGAATGGCGCAATGCGCTGCGCTTATTGCGCCCTACGGTTGTCCGGGATTACGCGACTTCAGGATCACGAAAAATATTTTTGTGGAACCTAAAAATTCCTATTGATGGTATTCCTACATTGCTGTATATATTCCGCGTCCTGTCCAATGAGGGGCGCTTCTAGAGGCGATCCTGAAGTGGGACAGAGCGAAAGCTTGGCTGGCGAGGGGTAACCCGAACCGGTCGGATGCGGCGCCCGCGGACGTGCCTCGCAAGCACGGACTCGGGAGGCCTTGGGGAGCCGTCCGTGCCCATTACGGGGCGCTGCCTTAATTGGCTGGACGGGACAGGTGAAGGGTGGGGAAACCTGCCTGGATGGCGAGCTTGCTCGCGCCTGCGCCCGGAAGTTAGGCCCCAGGGACAGAAATCGCTGCGACGGGACGCTGAGAGGCGTTCCGCGGCCTCTGGTTTCCTAAGGCGGGAATCATGCTGCGGGTAACTGTTACCAAGGCGCGCCTTTCGGCGTTCCGTCTCCCCTCAGGAGGGGAAGAAAACCAAAAGCTCAACTCGCGCGGCGGCGCGGGGATGCAGGCGCTTGGCTGTTTGAAATCTTCAAATCAGAATTTTGGAACTACGCCGCAACATACTCCGCGTCATACGCGGGCTTGACCCGCGTATCCATCCCTCTTCACAAGAGTCTTTCGACGAGGATGGATTGCCGGGTCAAGCCCGGCAATGACGACTGAGATAGTGTCCCGGGCGCGATGCAGCGCTCTTCGCGCTGCTTCGCAAGAACCGGGATCGTACCAAACACCAGCGTGCGTTACGGCCTCGGCTCTGCAGCGCACCGCCATAGGGCGTCGAAGACGCGCGTAAACGCGCTTATGGCGAAGTGCTACGCGCTGCGCTGCGTCCGGGGCACGAGAGATTAGCGCTCGCGGGAAAGAACTACTCCGCCTTCCTCGCCGCCAGCGCATCGGCCACGGCGGTGCGGATATCGGCCACCGAGAACGGCTTTGTCACCACGTCGTGCACGATCGCGTTGAGCCCGGAGGCGCGTTCGCGCTGGTCGGCGAAGCCGGTCATCAAGAGGATGGTCAGGCGGGGAAAGTCGCGCGCCGCGGCCAGCGCCAGCGCGATGCCGTCCATCACGGGCATCTTGATGTCGGTGAGCAGCAGATCGAACGCGCCGTCGTCGCGGGTGAGAATTTCCAGCGCCTCGGCGCCGTCCTCGGCGGTGACGGTTTCGTGGCCGTCGATCGCGACCGCGCGCGCCACCAGCGACCGCATGGAATCTTCATCGTCCGCGATCAGCACCCGCGCCAAGCAAGACTCTCCTTCTGGAGCATGACCTTGTCGGAAAACCGGTACCCGCTTTTCCGGGTCATGCTCACGCCCCGCCGGCGGCGATGTCCCGCTTGTTGAAAAAGCGCACGTCGATGTTGCGGCCTTCGGGCGGCGGCGAAGCCAGGCGCGACTTGAACCAGGCCTTTTCGCCGGGTTTCAGGATCGCCTGCTCCAGCACCGCATTCCAGGCGTAGATCTCGGCGCCCTGGGCGTCGCGCACCGAAAACCGCAAGCGCGGCAACTCCACCGGCTTCTTGGCTTCGCCGATGATGACGCCTTCGATCACCAGCACCGGTTTGCCTTCGACGTTTTCGCTGGAGACCTTGACGTCCTTGAACATCAGCCCGCGCAGATTGACCTCGAGCCCGGCCAGTCTGTAGAACGCCGCGGTCTGCGGCAGCAGCCGCACCACGTCGTTGCGCCAGATCAGCAGCGCCAGCACCAGCGCGCCCATCGCGGCGCAGACGGTCGTAACGCTGACCGCGGGAAGGCCGAACGAAAACGATGGTTTCAGGCGCCGCAGCAAGGACCGCCGCGGCCGTGCGGCTTTCGCCTCGACGTGCCCGATCGCCGGCGGCCAATTCGGCTCGCGGCCGGCTTCGCCTTGGGCGGGCCATTCGGCGGATATCGACGGGCTTTCGACCACCGGGGTCTGGCGGTGTTCAATATGGCCGCCGACGGCATCCTTCCCAGCCGCAGCAGCCGAAGCCGGCGCCCGGTCGCCGCCGTCCGCCATCGAGGGAACCATGGCATGGGTCATCACCGCGTCCTCGGGCCGCGCCAGCCAGACCTTCTTGCAGCGCGAGCAGCGCACGGTGCGCCCGGCCGCTCCCAGGGTGGAGAGGTCGATGGCGTAGGTTGTCGTACAATGGGGGCAAATGATGTGCATGAGCGAATCGCCGAAAATGACGTTGGCGGCAGGCTACAAGCCGACCGTTAACGAATCGGAAACCATAACAGCCGCACAACCGGGGCGTGGGGTCCGCGGCCGAGCAACAGGGTTCCCGCTGCACGCGCGCGGCCTCGAACGGAGCTAGAGCTTGGTCCGGTTCGAAAACGTCGGTCTGCGCTACGGATTGGGTCCGGAGATTCTGCGCGACCTCAGTTTCGAAATCCCCGCGCATTCCTTCCAGTTCCTCACCGGCCCCTCCGGCGCCGGCAAGACCTCGCTGTTGCGCCTGCTATTCCTGTCGCTGCGGCCGACCCGCGGCCTGGTCAACCTGTTCGGGCAGGACATCTCGCTGCTGGCCAAGGACGAGATCGCAGCCTTGCGCAAGCGCATCGGCATCGTGCTGCAGGATTTTCGGCTGCTCGACCACATGACCACTTACGAGAACGTGGCGCTGCCGTTCCGCGTCATGGGCCGCGAGGAATCCAGCTATCGCCGCGAGGTCATCGACCTGTTGAAATGGGTCGGCCTCGGCGAGCGGATGGATGCGCTGCCGCCGATCCTCTCCGGCGGCGAGAAGCAGCGCGCCGCGATCGCGCGCGCGGTGATCTCGCGGCCGCAATTATTGCTGGCGGACGAGCCGACCGGCAACGTCGATCCGACATTGGGGCGGCGGCTGCTGCGGCTGTTCATCGAGTTGAACAAGTCCGGCACCGCGGTGATCATCGCCACCCACGACATCACCCTGATGGACCAATACGACGCGCGGCGGATGGTGCTGCATCAGGGCCGGATCCATTTCTATGAGTAAAACCGGAAACGAGCGCGAGCCGTTGATGGATCTCGGACATGAGCGTCCGCAGGTGCCGGTGAAGGCGCGCAATCTGTCGCCGATCGTGCCGCGCGCCTCGATCGCCGGCCGGGCGCTGATCGCCGTGGTCGCCATCATGACATTCCTGGCTTCGATCACGACGGGCGCGGTCTTGCTTGTCGCAGCGTCCGCGGCGGAATGGCAGTCCGACGTCGCCAGCGAAATCACCATCCAGGTTCGCCCCGTTGCCGGGCGCGATATCGGGCGCGACGCCGCCGCCGTGGCCGAGGTGCTGCGGACGCAGCCCGGCATTGTCGAGGTCAGGCCGTTTAGCAAGGACGAATTGGCAAAGCTGCTGGAGCCGTGGCTCGGCAGCGGCCTGTCGCTCGACGACCTGCCGGTGCCGCGCGTCATCGTCGCGCGGATCGCGCCTGGCGCCGTGCTCGATCTCGCCGGATTGCGCGGCCGGGTATCGCAGGCCGCACCTTCCGCCAGCGTCGACGATCACCGCGCCTGGATCGAGCGGATGCGGTCGATGACCGGCGCCATCGTATTCGCCGGCGTCGGCATCCTGGCGCTGGTCATCATCGCCACCATCATTTCGGTGTCGTTTGCCACCAGGGGCGCGATGGCGGCGAACCGGCCGATCGTCGAAGTCCTGCACTTCGTCGGCGCCGGCGACCGCTACATCGCCAACCGTTTCCTGCGGCATTTCCTGCGGCTCGGCCTGCAGGGCGGCCTGATCGGCGGCGTGGCGGCAATGCTGCTGTTCGGATTCTCCGAATCCATCGCGGGGTGGTTTTCCGGCACCCCGGTGGGGGATCAGTTCGGGGCGCTATTGGGGACGTTTTCGCTGCGCCCGTCCGGTTATATTGCGCTGGCGGCGCAGGCGGTATTGATCGCGGCGATCACGGCATGGGCGTCGCGGCGAACGCTGTTCGCGACGCTGGACGACATCGACTGACGCGGTTTGCTGCACGTGCGTGAATTTCCCGGCCAGCTGCGGACTCCACATCGCCTGAAAACGCACTAGACTTAAACGCACCAGACTTGCGCACCAGACTTGGAGCGAGATGAATTTGCAGCCCGACCAGAGTCCGCCCGACGCATTCGCCGCGCCGCCAAGGGGATGGCTGCGCGCCAGCATTGTGGCTGCGCTCGCGGTTCTGTTCGTCGGCGCGGGACTGGGCTTTGTCGGTTTCCTGTCGCAATTGCGCGCCATCGAAGTCAATCCGGCCAGCAAGGCCGACGGCATCGTGGTGCTGACCGGCGGGTCGTCGCGCGTCTCCGACGCGATGGAATTGCTGGCCGGCGGCTACGGCAAGCGGCTGCTGATTTCCGGGGTGCATCCCACCAATGCCGCCAGCGACATTTCGCGCTCGCTGCCGGACAACCAGTCATTGCTGAACTGCTGCGTCGATCTCGACCGTTCCGCCGTCAACACCCGCAGCAATGCGGCGGAAACCCGGCGCTGGGCCCGCGAGCGCGGCTTCAAGTCGCTGATCGTGGTGACATCGAATTACCACATGCCGCGGGCCATCGTCGAGCTGTCGCACGCGATGCCGGACGTGGAGCTCATTCCGTTCTCGGTGATCGGCGACAAATGGCGCGACGAGCCGTGGTGGACGAGTGGCGCGACGTTGCGGCTGCTGCTATCGGAGTATGCGAAATATGTCGCCGCCGAGGTACGGGTGCGGCTGGCCGATCTCGGTCTCGAACTATCCCCCGAGATTGCCGACCAGCCGACCGGGTCGCTCAGGTCTCCCAGGACGGCGGCGGCCAACTGAAACGGGTTTTCGATGGTTTCGATTTTCTTGCGTTCGCTGGTCTACAACGTGCTGTTCTATCTGTTGCTGGCGTTCTGGGTGCTGGTCGGCTTGCCGACCCTTCTGATGCGGCGACGGGCCGCGGTGACCATCGCCCAGAACTGGGCGCGCAGCAGCATCTGGCTGATGCGTGTGGTCTGCAACACCACAGTGGAATATCGCGGCGTCGAGAAAATTCCGAAGGGCCCGCTGATCGTTGCGTCGAAACACCAGTCGATGTGGGAAACCTTTGCGCTGCTGCAATTCTTCCCGGAGCCGCTCTATATCCTCAAGCGCGAATTGAAATGGATCCCGTTTTTCGGCTGGTACCTGATCAAGACCAATATGATCGGGGTCATTCGCGGCGCCGGCGGCAGATCGCTGATCGAAATGGCGCGCCGTGCCGGCGCCGAGGTGCGGCGCGGCCGCCAGTTGATCATCTTTCCGGAAGGCACGCGAACCGCGGTCGATGCGCCGCCGCGCTACAAGACCGGCGTGGCCCAGGTCTATGTCGATTGCGGTGTGACCTGTCTGCCGGTCGCGCTCAATTCCGGGCTGTTCTGGCCGCGCCGCAACTTCATGCGCTATCCCGGCACGCTGGTGGCGGAATTTCTCGATCCGCTGCCGCCGGGCCTGTCGCGCAATGAATTCATCGCGCAGGTCTCCACCGTGATCGAGGAGGCGACCAACCGGCTGGTCGAGGCGGGCCGGCAGGAGCAGGCGCAATTGTTCGGCCGGGTGCCGAGTTCGGTGAAGGCGGAGCGGTGAGAGAGGCGCAGATCATGACCATGGGACGTGCCGGCGAACGCGGGACGACGTGGAGGCAGATCATGCGCATCACTCGTGCAGCATCGCCGCCAGCTGATGCAGTTGCGGATCGCGAAGCCCCTGCGCCTCGATCGACTTCACGGTGGACCAAACGTAGTCGCGGTTCGGTCCGGACTGGCCGTGGCCCTGCTGCACATGGCGCAGCTGCTCCGCCAAAGACAGCCGCCCGGCATATTGCACGTGGCCGCGGTCGACCACATAGGCCAGCGCGCTGACGCGCTGCCGCGCCTCGTTCTCCAGCCACACCGAGCGCATCACCTCGCGGTAGACGCTGGTGACCTGCTCGCGCTCGCGCAAATAGGCGACGGTGGCGATACGGTGTTTCTCCGCGACCCGGTATGCGATGCCCCGGCAGGCGCCGCCGCGGTCGAGGCCGAGCACGAGGCCGGGCTTTTCCGGCGTGCCGCGATGCACGAACGAGTAGACGCAGAGCGCGCGGTGCTCGCCGATCAGCCGGGCCGGAACCTTCTCGGTGAATTCGAAGCCCGGCCGCCACATCAGCGAGCCGTAGCCGAACACCCACAGCTCGCCTTTGGACAATTCCGCATCTGGCAGGATTTTGGCTGACATGGCGCGCACGGCTAGCAGAATTCCGCGTCCGATGAAAATGCGTTAACTTGATGGCGCGCATGCACCGCGCAATTGACAAATTCCTCGGATCAAGGTCGCCGCATGTCCGAATTCACCCACGCGCCGCGCAAGCAGAAGCTGTGGCGCCTTTTCCTCATGCCGGTCCTGCTGCTTGTCGCGGCGATCGCGTGGACCGCGTTCTGGTTCTATGCGGCGTCGAAGCTCGATGACAGCGTGGATGCCTGGCGCGCCCTCGAGGCGAAATCCGGCCGTATCTATGATTGCGCCAAACGCTCGGTGGCCGGCTTCCCGTTCCGCTTCGAGGTCGGTTGCAGCGGTGCCAGCGTCGCGCTGGTGTCGCAGACCGCGGGCGCCTCGCAGGCGCCGGTCACGGCGCGGCTTTCCGAAATTCTGATGGTGGCGCAGGTCTATGACCCCAAACGGCTGATCGCGGAATTCACGGCGCCTGCGACGATTTCCGGCCCCGATCGGCTTTCGTTGATGGTGAACTGGAGCAAGGCCCGCAGCAGCATCGTCGGGCTGCCCGCAATCCCGCAACGCGCCTCCATCGCGTTCGACGATCCCGCCATCGATCGCGTCGATGCGTCGGTGCAGGCGCCGCTGGCGCGCGCCAAACATGTCGAGCTGCACGCGCGCCTTGCGGATGGCTCGGCGCAGGAAAATCCGGTGATCGAAACGGTGCTGCAGATCGTTGGCGGCAGTCTGCAGGAGTTGCACCCGCTGCTCGCAGAACCCTTCGATGCCGATGTGCGGACGCTGCTGAGCGGCTTGAAGGACTTTTCGCCAAAACCCTGGCCGGAGCGGTTTCGCGAAATCCAGGCGGCGGGCGGCCATGCCCAGATCGTGCAGTCGCGGATTGCGCAGGGCGATTTGGTCGCGGTCGCCGCGGGCACGCTCGGGCTCAGCGCCGGCGGCCGCATCGACGGCGAGTTGCAGATGACGGTTGCCGGGATCGAAAAGGTGATTCCGGCGCTCGGCATCGACAAGATGCTGGAAGATGGCGTGCCGCAGGCGACGCTGGATCGTGTCGCGCCCGGCGTGAAAAGCCAGGACGTCAGCAATCTGCTGGGCGCGCTGGACAAGGCGATTCCCGGCTTCGGCAAGGCGCTGCGCCAAAACGCCAATGTCGGCGTCGCCGCCGGGATCAATTCGCTCGGCAAGGATGCAACGCTGGAAGGCCGCAAGGCGCGGGCGTTTCCGTTACGATTTGTCGATGGCGCGGTGTTTCTGGGGCCGCTCAAGGTGGGGCAGGTACCGGCGCTGTTTTGACGCTGCGTAATTGCCAGCGAAGCGAAGCAATCCAGTGCGGCGGAGAAGGTCTGGATTGCTTCGTCGCAAGTGCTCCTCGCAATGACGAGGATGTGCACGCTTACGCAACGATCGCCGAACAGTGATCGGCGTTTCGGGAATGCCGAGGCGCAAAAGCCGGTCTTGCTCTCTGACGGCCCGCGCATTGGGCCGATGACACGGAGAAGACAAATGACGAAATTCAAATTTTTTGGTGCGGCTGCATTCCTGTCGGCGCTGATCGCAACACCGACGCTCGCGCAGCGGATGATCGAGGAGCCCGGTGCTTATGCGTTCGTTCATCCCGATGGTGATCTGGGCATCGGATCGGCACCCGCCGACGCTCTTGCCATGGCGCCGCTCCGTGGCAGCGGCATGATGATGAAGATGAAAACAAGATCACATCCGGCTCACGCGAGACGCTGAGTTGCAGGTGGGCAAAGCGAAGCGTGCCCACCACAACAACGCACGCGTTCACAATTTCGAAGGGTGGGCACGGCGCAAGCGCGCCTTTGCCCACCCTACGGATTTACTCGGGCTTCTTGCCCAACTGCGCATGGAGCCTGCCGAAATCCGGCGCCGCGGAATCCTGGCCGATCTCGACGATGCCGCGGCGGATCGCGCGGGTGCGGGAAAAATGCTCGAACAGCGCCTCGCCGTCGCCGCGGCGGATCGCGCGGGTGAGTTTTGAGAGGTCCTCGTTGAAGGTGCCGAGCATTTCCAGCACCGCGTCCTTGTTGGTCAGGAACACGTCGCGCCACATGGTCGGGTCGGATGCGGCGATGCGCGTGAAGTCGCGAAAGCCGCCGGCGGAAAACTTCAGCACCTCGGATTGCGTGACACCTTCAAGCTCATCCGCCGTGCCTACGATTGTATAAGCGATCAGATGCGGCAGGTGGCTGGTGATAGCGAGCACCATGTCGTGATGGTCGGCGGTCATGATCTCGACCTTGGCCCCCAACGCGGCCCAGAATGCGCGCAATCTCTCGACCGCGTTCGGGTCGGCGCCTTCCGGCGGGGTCAGGATGCACCAGCGGTCGATGAACAACTCGGGGAAACCGGAATCCGGTCCCGAATGTTCGGTGCCGGCAACCGGATGTGCCGGCACGAAATGCACGGCGGCGGGCAGGTACGGAGCCATGTCCCGCACTACGGCGCCCTTGACCGAGCCGACATCGGAGACGATCGCGCCCGGCGCAAGATGCGGCGCGATCTCCTGTGCGACCGCGCCGCAAGCGCCGACCGGGATGCACAGGATGACGAGATCGGCGTCCTTCACCGCCTCCACATTGGTCGCGGCCACACGATCGACGACGCCAAGCTGCAACACCCGGGAGCGGTTTTTTGCCGAATGATCGGTGGCGACGATTTCCCCAACCAGCCCGTGCGCGCGTGCCGCCCGTGCAATCGAGCCGCCGATCAGCCCGAAGCCGATCAGCGCCATGCGCTTGAATAGCGGCGTGGCGTTCATTTCCGGCCTACGAAATCGCGCAAGCCGTCGACCACCAGGCGGTTGGCCTCCTCGGTGCCGATGGTCATGCGCAGCGCGTGCGGCAGGCCGTAATTGCCAAGCGCGCGCAGCACCAGCCCGCGCTGGGTCAGGAACGCATCGGCATCGGCGGCGGTCTTGCCCTTCTCCAGCGGAAAATGGATCAGCACGAAATTCGCAACGCCGGGCGTCACCTTCAGCCCAAGCTTGCCGATCTCTTCCATCAGCCAGTTGCGCCAGTGTTCGTTATATGCCTTCGACATCTGGATGTGCGCGGTGTCTTCGATCGCCGCCACCGCCGCCAGCATCGCCGGCGTCGAGACGTTGAACGGTCCTCTGATCCGGTTGACCGCATCGACGATATGCGCCGGGCCGAACATCCAGCCGATCCGCAGCGCCGCGAGGCCGTGAATCTTCGAGAAGGTGTGGGTCATCACGGTATTGTCCGTGGTCGCCACCAGTTCGATGCCGAGTTCATAGTCGTTGCGCGACACGTAATCCGAATAGGCGGCGTCCAGCACCAGCAGCACATGCGGCGGCAATCCGGCGCGCAGCCGCTTGACCTCGTCGAACGGCAGATACGTGCCGGTCGGGTTGTTCGGATTGGCGAGCCACACCAGTTTTGTCCGAGGCGTGACCCGCTGCAGGATCGCATCGACGTCGGCCGTAAGATCGGTTTCGGGCGCCACGACATTGGTGGCACCGTTCGCCTGGGTCGCGATCGGATAGACCAGAAAACCATGGGCGGTGCTGATCGCTTCGTCGCCGCGGCTGAGATAGGTGTGCGCCAGCAGATTGAGGATCTCGTCGGAGCCGGCGCCGCAGATGATGCGGTCGGGATCGAGTCCGAAGGCGCGGCCGATCGCCTCGCGCAGCACCCGCGAGGTGCCTTCCGGATAATCCTCCAGATGCGCCGCGGCTTGCTTGTAGACCTCGATTGCCTTCGGCGAGGGGCCGAACGGCGTCTCGTTGGCCGACAGCTTGAACACCTTGCGACCCTTTTCCGGCACCGGGCTCTTGCCGGGCGTGTAGGGCGCAATATCGAGAATGCCGGGATTCGGCACGGGTCGGGACATCATCAACTCCGGAAAAATGTCGGGTCGGCTATTTCGCCGCCCCGTTGGGGGTCACCGTATAGCGCCTTGCGTGGCTGCCGACGAGAGCCGAAGAGCGCATCGACGCGCCGGCCTCGATCAGCGCTGATTTGATCTTCTCCAGGGTTTGGACGCCCGCGACGGAGACCAGCAGCGCCGCGCCGTCGAACGCGGTATCGGGTACCGCGACGATTTCCGCCAGCGGCGACAGCGCGCGCGCGACGTCCGCGTTCCATCCCGACACCCGCACGCTCCACATCTCGACTTCGGTGACCATCGCGCTGTCGGCAACGCGCGACACCACGAACACCGGCAGCGCGGCCGGATGATCGGCGCGCTCGATGAACGGCAGCCGCGCGATGATTTTCGGCGCGCCGTCCGCTTCGAGCGCGATCCACCATGGCGTGCGGCTGGAAGTCGCCGACACCAGCGCGAGATCGCCTTTCGATTTGGCCACAGCCTCGACCGCGGCCGGCGCGCTGAAATGCGCCACATAGGGAACGGTGAAGCCGAAATGAAACCGCGCCGAATCCCGCATCGCGGATTTGCCGAGCGACAGATCCGCGTGCACCGAGAACGGCGCCTGCACATAGGTGAACGTCGCGATGATGACCCGCCAGATGCTCTCGACGGTGTCCAATGGCAGGATGCCGCGGTGGCGTTCCGCCAGCCGGCGCATCATGTCGGCCTCGCGCGCGGGGCGGAACGCGGAGCCGACCTCCTGGGTTTGCTTCACCTGGATCAGGCGATCGATAATGTCGCCACGCGCCATCAGCAGGCCGTGGACCTGGTCGTCGATGGTGTCGATCTCTTTGCGCAGCACCTCGAGCGAGGGCGGCGCCGGGGGCGATTTGGACATGGTGAATGACCTAGAACCATCCTTCGTGGCTCGCCGCAAGGGGCTAGCTGCCAAGCTCGTCATGGCACGCAGAGCCAACGGGTCGGTGCGAAGCGCCAACCCGGCATTGCGAGCGAAGCGAAGCAATCCAGAAAGCCGCGGGTGAGGGCTGGATTGCTTCGTCGCAAGAGCTCCTCGCAACGACAAGAGGGCTTCTTCCTAAGCCCGTCTTGACGGAAAGCGCCCTCGGGACTAGTATTTGGGCGTTCCGTGGTCATTTGAGCCGGCCGGCTTGCAGCCACGTTAAAAAACTCGCTAAACAGGCCGGGGACAGAAGTGATCCCGGCCGAACGCTTTGTTCAGGCCGGTTTTTTTTGGCCTGATTTCTGGTCTGTGAAACCTCCCGGGGAGGTCGGGTTTAAAATGGCAAGCGTGCAGTCGATCCCAAGCCCCGCGATCCATAATGAGGAGCGCGCGCACGAGGCGGACCATCCGTCTTCGCGGCTGGCGTTGTTTGGCGCCGAGCAGCCGCTGCATCTCGACTGCGGCGTCGACCTCGCGCCGTTCCAGATCGCCTACCAGACCTATGGCGAGCTCAATGCGGACCGTTCCAACGCCATTTTGATCTTCCATGCGCTGACCGGCGATCAGCATGTCGCCAATGTGCATCCGGTGACCGCCAAGCCCGGCTGGTGGGAAACCATGGTCGGCCCCGGCAGAGCGCTCGACACCGATCGTTACTTCATCATCTGCTCCAATGTGATCGGCGGCTGCATGGGCTCCTCCGGCCCGGCCTCGACCAATCCGGCTACCGGCAAGGTATGGGGGCTGGATTTTCCGGTCATCACCATTCCAGACATGGTGCGCGCACAGGCGATGCTGCTCGATCGCTTGGCCATCGACACGCTGTTCTGCGTGGTCGGCGGCTCGATGGGCGGCATGCAGGCGCTGCAATGGACCGCCGCCTATCCGAACCGCGTATTCTCGGCGCTGGCGGTGGCGTGCAGCACGCGGCACTCGGCACAGAACATCGCGTTCCACGAGCTCGGCCGCCAGGCCGTGATGGCCGATCCGGATTGGCGCGGCGGGCGCTATTTCGAGGAAGGCACCGATCCGCATCGCGGCCTCGGCGTCGCGCGGATGGCCGCGCATATCACATATCTGTCGGACGCCGCGCTGCATCGCAAATTCGGACGGCGGATGCAGGATCGCGAACTGCCGACGTTTTCGTTCGACGCGGATTTTCAGGTCGAGAGCTATCTGCGCTACCAGGGCTCGTCGTTCGTCGAGCGCTTCGACGCCAACAGCTACCTGTACCTGACGCGGGCGATGGATTATTTCGACATTGCCGCCGATCACAAGGGCGTGCTGGCGGAAGCGTTTCGCGATAGCAAGACGCGGTTCTGCGTGGTGTCGTTCACGTCGGACTGGCTGTTTCCGACCTCGGAGGCGCGCGCCATCGTGCATGCGCTCAATGCTTCCAGCGCGCGGGTGTCGTTCGCCGAGATCGAGACCGACCGCGGCCACGACGCGTTCCTGCTCGACGTGCCGGAGTTTTTCGAGATCTCGAAAGCCTTTTTGCATTCCGCGGGCGTCGCGCGCGGCTTGACCACGGCAGGTGGGTAGCATGTCTGTCCAGCAACAGGTCTTGCCGCTGCCCGGCCTTGCGGCGCGCGGCAGTGAAAATTACCGCGGCGATCACCTGCTGGTGGCGCAGATGGTCGAGAGCGGCTCGAAAGTCCTCGACGTCGGTTGCGAAGAGGGTGACCTGCTGCAGCTGCTGGAGACCCGCGGCATCGACGGCCGCGGCATCGAGCTGTCGCGCGAGGGTGTCAACCGCTGCGTCGCCAAGGGCCTCGCGGTGGTGCAGGGCGACGCCGATACGGATCTCGTCAACTATCCCGACGACGCCTTCGACTATGTGATCCTGTCGCAGACCTTGCAGGCGACCCGGCAGCCGAAAGTGGTGCTGGAAAACCTGTTGCGGATCGGGCGGCGCGCCATCGTGTCGTTCCCGAATTTCGGTTTCTGGAAGATGCGGCTGCAATTGCTGGTCGGCGGTCACATGCCCCGCACCGAGAATCTTCCCGCCACCTGGTACGACACGCCGAACATCCATTTCTGCACCATCAAGGATTTCGTGCAGCTTTGCGACGAAATCAACGTCAAGATGGAGCGCGCGGTTGCGCTCGATCTCTATGGCCGGCCGCTGCGGCTCAACGCGCCGTGGTGGTTCTGGAACATGTTCGGCGAGCAGGGCGTGTTTCTGCTGAGCCGGGCGGGGAAGAATCGCTAATTCAGTCATGCCCGGCTTGTGCCGGGCATCCACTTCTTTCTTGCTTCGACGAAAGGAAAGACGTGGATGGCCGGACAAGCCCGGCCATGACGAGAATTTATGGCCGCACCGACCTCGGATCGCGCGCTCCCCAGCGCCCGGCTTCCGCCTGCACCAGAAACCGTTCCAGCGTCGCGTTGAACAGATCAGGCTCTTCCAGGTTCAACACGTGGCCGGTTTTCGGAAACATCGCCAGCCCCGAGGCGGCGATGTGCTTCTTCAGATAGAGGCTCGCCTCGATGCAGGAATCGTCCTCGTCGCCGACAATAATCAGCGCCGGCAGGCTGACGCGCCCGATGTCGTCCTCGAATTCATAGAGCGGCGGGCGGCCGGCTTGGAAACCGCGCTGGGTATGTGCCGAGCCTTGCGCATCGTGCTTGGCCAGCGCGTCGTAAAACTCCCTGAAACCGCGCGGGTCCTTAATCATGAAGGCAATCCGTCCGGGGGCCATGCCGGAGACTTTTGCCACCACATCGGGATCGCCTTTCTCGAACTCTTCGGCATGCGTCATGCACTGATCGCGAAAACCTTGCAGGCGTTCCTTCTCGAAACCCGAACCAACTCCGGCCAGCGTCAGCGACAGCGCACGCTTCGGCGCGTGAATGCCGACCTGCAGCGCCGAGTAGGCTCCCATCGACAGTCCGACCAGGTGTGCGGCGGGAATTTTCAGGTGATCGAGCATCGCGATCGCGTCGTCGCGGAAATGCTTGTAGCTGTAGGCGTCGGCCTGCTCCGGGACGTGCGACGGGATGTAGCCGCGCGCCGAATAGGTGATGCAGCGATGGCTGCGCGAGAAGTAGCGCATCTGCGGCTCCCAGCTCGCATAGTCCGCGGCGAATTCGTGAATGAACAGGATCGGCGTGCCGTGGCCCGCTTCCTCGAAATAAAGACGCACATCGTCGCTGGTGTCGGCGTAGGGCATTTTGGCATTCCTTTGCGCATGGCAGCCATGAAAACTCGCAGTAATGCTCGCGGCGGCAATGCGGCGCGCGCGATTCCGCTTCGTCATGAAATGATCCCAGTATCACCCCGAAATCAATCTTGCGCTGCCGCATCGCGTCTTGTTCTCGCCACACCCAATTCGTTCTACGCCCCCTGAATGTCGGTTCTCGCGAGCCGATGGGCAAAGAGGGTGTCAAAGAGGATTGAGTATGGTTCAGTTGGTTGCGTTCCGCCGGTCGCTTGGTTTCCTTGCGCTGGCGGCATGTTCGTTGGTCTTCGTTGCGTCAGCAACTCCGGCTTCGGCAAGGTCTCATCATCACGGCGCAGGGCGGCACGCCCATGCGCATCATCACCATCACCACATCAGGCACTACCATCATCGCCGCTTAGCGCAAGGACGGCGCATGGGCGGTCCGGAGCGCTCGCGCGCTGCAGCCTTCCCGCAAGCTGGCGTGTCGCCGGCCGCGGGTTTTGGATCGTCGAACGTGGTGGCCGAAGCGCGCCGCTACCTTGGCGGCAATCCCACCGGCCGCGGACGCCTGTGGTGCGCACGCTTCATGAACATGGTGCTGCAACGCTCCGGCCTCCACGGCACCGGCTCGGACATGGCGCGCTCGTTCGCAAGCTATGGCCAGCGCGTGTCCGGCCCGCAGATCGGCGCCATCGCGGTGATGGGCCGGCGCGGCGGCGGACATGTCGGCGTGGTCAGCGGCATCGACGCGTCAGGCAATCCGATCGTGGTGTCGGGCAATCACGGCCATCGCGTCGCCGAATTGGTTTATCCGCGCGGCCGGATTTACGCCTATGTGATGCCGACGGGCTGAGCACGTCATTGCGAGCGGAGCCGACCCTATAGCAGCGTCGGCTCCGCGATCCTGATCTCATTGCCGTCGGCAATCTCGCCGCCGGTGACGACCTCAGCATAGACCCCGCAATCGATGTGGCCGAAGTGGCGCATCATTGTATGCAGAATGTTGAGGTCGCGCGCGGCGCTGTCGGGATCGACGTTGATGGCGGCACAGCGCTGGATCCGCTTCACGACCTTGAGGCGCGCTCCGCCGATGGCCACGGTCCGGCCGAGCAGATCGAATTCGTGCCAGGCCGGCCAGCCCCGCAGGTAGAGATTGGCGCGGAACCGCAACGGATGCACCGGCTGGCCGACGACGCCCTCGATGGCTTGGAGGCTGCCGAGATTGACGAGAGACACCACCTTTTTATTCACGTCTGAAAAGCTGTGGTCGCCGCCTGAACAAATCCTCGGCGGTCCCTTGATCTCTCCGGCAAAATGTACCGCAAAAAACCGCTCGATGGCGGCGCGGCCCTCGACGGTTTCCAGGTCGCCGCGAACGGCCTCCCGGCCATTGTCGCGGATGGACAGGGTATGGCTCGCATCGTCGAAATGCGTATGCAGTCCCGCCAGCCATTCGTCCCGCATCAGCATCAGAAAATAGGCTTTCGACATCCATTTGGGGTGCGCGGGATTGAAGCCGCTGGGGCCATTTTCGATGGCGTAGCGGCGGTCGGCGGGCAGCGTCCGGCCGGCGGCCAGCGTGACCCGCGATAGCCGTTCCGGGGACAGGCCCTTGATGGGATAGCGGTAGATGCCGGTGATTTCGGCGGGAAGGCTTTCGGGCATCCGGCTGTTTAGGAGATTCCCGGCCGGCACGCCACCGATGACGAATTTGTCAGGCTACCTCTTCAATTTTGGGTGCCTGTTCCCACATTTGGGTCAAGCCGGCGCTGGCCGGCAGAAGACCGCCCGCTGGTTGAGGAATGTCAACGCGGCGGGCGCAAACCCAATGAAGATGCCGCGTCCGTGCCTTCGGGGCGGAGCGGCATGCCGAGGGAAACACGACATGAATATTGAAAAATACACCGAGCGCGCGCGGGGATTTATCCAGTCGGCGCAGTCGCTCGCGGTGCGCGACGGACACCAGCAGTTCTCGACGCTGCACCTGCTCAAAGTGCTGCTGGACGATGCCGAGGGCCTGGCCGGCGGACTGATCGACCGCGCCGGCGGCAATTCGCGCGCAATCCTTAAAGCCACCGAAGACGCCCTGGGCAAGCTGCCCAAGGTTTCCGGAAGCGGCGCCGGTCAGGTCTATCTGGCCCCGGACCTTGCGCGCGCGTTCGAAGCCTCGGAACAGGCGGCCGAAAAGGCCGGCGACAGTTTTGTCACGGTCGAACGGTTGCTGCTGGGGCTGACGCTGGACCGGAACAGCGAAGCCGGAGCGATCCTGAACAAGGGCGGCGTCACGCCGCAGAACCTCAACGCCGCGATCGAAAGCCTGCGCAAGGGCCGCACCGCCGACAGCGCCACCGCCGAAAACGCCTATGACGCGCTGAAGAAATATACCCGCGACCTCACCCAGGCGGCGCGCGACGGCAAGCTCGACCCGGTGATCGGCCGCGACGAGGAAATCCGCCGCACCATCCAGGTGCTGTCGCGCCGCACCAAGAACAATCCGGTGCTGATCGGCGAACCCGGCGTCGGCAAGACCGCGATCGTCGAAGGCCTCGCGTTGCGCATCCTCAATGGCGACGTGCCGGAAAGCCTGAAGGACAAGAAGCTGCTGTCGCTCGATCTCGGCGCGCTGATCGCGGGCGCGAAATACCGCGGCGAGTTCGAGGAACGCCTGAAAGCCGTGCTGCAGGAAGTGACCTCGGCCGAAGGCGGCATCATCCTGTTCATCGACGAGATGCACACGCTGATCGGCGCCGGCAAGGCAGACGGCGCGATGGACGCGTCCAATCTCTTGAAACCTGCGCTGGCGCGCGGCGAATTGCACTGCATCGGCGCCACCACGCTGGACGAATATCAGAAGCATGTCGAGAAGGATGCGGCGCTGGCGCGGCGGTTCCAGCCGATCTATGTCAACGAGCCCTCGGTCGAGGACACCATTTCGATCCTGCGCGGCTTGAAGGACAAATACGAACAGCACCACGGCGTGCGCATCACCGACAGTGCGCTGGTGGCGGCAACCACGCTGTCCAACCGCTACATCACCAACCGCTTCCTCCCGGACAAAGCCATCGACCTGATGGACGAGGCGGCGGCGCGGCTGAAGATGCAGGTCGATTCCAAGCCGGAAGAACTCGATTCGATGGACCGGGAAATCATCCGGCTCAAGATCGAGCAGGAAGCGCTCAAGAAGGAGAGCGACCCCGGTTCGAAAAGCCGCCTGCAGACGCTGGAAAAGGAGCTAGCCGATCTCGAGGAGAAGTCGGCGGCGCTGACCTCGCGCTGGAGCGCGGAGAAGAACAAGCTGTCGAACGCGCAGAAGCTGAAGAGCGAACTCGATCAGCTGCGCATCGAACTCGCCAACGCGCAGCGCCGCGGCGAATATCAGCGCGCGGGAGAACTCGCCTATGGCCGGATTCCGGAGCTTGAGAAGAAGCTGGCCGAGATCGAGGCGCACGAAAACGCCGGCGAGATGATGGAGGAGGCGGTCACCGCCAACCACATCGCGCAGGTGGTGTCGCGCTGGACCGGCGTGCCGGTCGACAAGATGCTGGAGGGCGAAAAGGACAAGCTGCTGAAGATGGAGGACAGCCTCGGCAAGCGCGTGATCGGCCAGGCCGAAGCCGTGCATGCGGTGGCGACCGCGGTGCGCCGTTCGCGCGCGGGCCTGCAGGATCCGAACCGGCCGATGGGCTCGTTCATGTTCCTAGGGCCCACCGGCGTCGGCAAGACCGAACTGACCAAGGCGCTGGCCGAATACCTGTTCGACGACGAGACCGCGATGGTGCGCCTCGACATGTCCGAATACATGGAGAAGCATTCGGTATCGCGGCTGATCGGCGCGCCTCCGGGCTATGTCGGCTATGACGAGGGCGGCGCGCTCACCGAAGCGGTGCGGCGGCGGCCCTACCAGGTGGTGCTGTTCGACGAGATCGAAAAGGCGCATCCGGACGTGTTCAACGTGCTGCTGCAGGTACTCGACGACGGCCGGCTGACCGACGGTCAGGGCCGCACCGTCGACTTCCGCAACACGCTGATCATCATGACGTCGAATCTCGGCTCCGAATTCCTGGTCAACCAGCCGGAAGGCGAAGACACAAATGCGGTGCGCGAGCAGGTGATGGGCATGGTGCGCGCGCATTTCCGCCCGGAATTCCTCAACCGCGTCGACGAGATCATCCTGTTCCACCGCCTGCAGAAGAGCGAGATGGGCAGGATCGTCGAAATCCAGTTCGCCCGGCTGCAAAAGCTGCTGGAGGACCGCAAGATCACGCTTACGCTGGATGCCAGCGCGCGCGACTGGCTGGCCGAGAAGGGCTGGGATCCATCCTACGGCGCGCGTCCGCTGAAGCGGGTGATCCAGCGCCACGTGCAGGACCCGCTGGCCGAGATGATCCTCGCCGGCGACGTCAAGGACGGCGACCGCGTCGCCATCTCGGCCGAGGGCAACGTGCTCACCTTCAACGGCAAGGCGCCGAAGACTGCGGAGATCGCGCAGTTCGAGGCGCCGGTGCCGAAGCGGAAGCTGCATTAAGACGTAGCCGCTTTCCCCGAGCCGGAAGTCGCTTCGGCATCCTTCCACCGACGTCTCGATCGTGGCGGCCTGTTGCACCGAACTCACGCGAGTGTTGCGCGATAGAGACACGCATGACGTTATCGTCGCGTCGATTGTAGAATCCCCTTGAACAACCCGCCGCACCGTCGCCACAATCCTTAACGGGGAGTTAAGAGTTGGGGGAAGGGTCGATGTTGAGTAGCATTTTGAAATCAAGGGCGATATTGCGCCAATTTTTTCCGCTTTGCTTAATCGCGGTAGGCGGTTGCGCCAGTCAGATTGACGCCATCATTGCAACGCCGACGCCTACGCAAGTCGCGGTCTTTGCCAGCGAAACAGGAGCACTGGAAGTCGCCGACGCGAACCATACCCGGCGGATGTATTCGTCGGAATACTTGCTCGCGAGCATCAATTACACCAATCAAAGATGTGACGAGTTCTTCGACAAGCTGGCCCGCTTTCAACAGGATTCTTCTTTTGTTGATAAGGTTCTTGCCTCTTCGATCGCGGCGGCAACGCCTTTGATGGCTGCTTATGGAGTGGGCGTTAACGCGGTAGCCGTAACGGCGGCGACCGTCGCCTACGCGCAAAACATAAATAAATTTACTTCGGAAATATACGCGTTTGCTCCCTATGCCTCGCAGTTGAAGCGCCATGTCAAGGACCAGATGGCCGAGTATCTGAGGGGAATTACCAGCGACTGGAAGATGGGCCGGCTGCAAACCGCAGCATGCACCGCGATCGATGGCTGCTCCAACGAATTGGAACGCCTCGTTGTTGTAAGAGGACGGGCGCAGCAATACGCTAATATCTGCTCCATCGCCAATTTGAGGGCGATCGTCGACTCGTCTTTGGCAAACACGACATCGGTATGCCAACCGGCGGGTACGGCACCGAATGCGACAGGAGCGTTAGTGTCGACTTGTCAAGCGCTGGGGCCACCGCCGGCTCCGCGATAGCTGCAAGTTTCAAGAACGCGCCCGGCGGCTATTTCTTGGTCACCTTGTAAATCGCGTTCTCGATATCCGACGACACGTAGATCGTGCCCGACGCGCCGACGCCGACGCCGGTCGGAATGTTGCTTGGCAGGCCGCCCGGCGCGCCCGCCAGGCCGATCGGCAGGTTGCCGGCAATTTCGGTGACGATGCCCGTCGCCGGATCGATCTCGACAATTCGCTTGGCGCCGACTTCGGCGACGATCAGTCTGCCATCAGGCGCCAGCGCGATGCCCTCCGGCATTTTCAGGTCGGTGGCGATCACTGTCTTTTCGCCGTTGCTCTCGACCCTCAACACCTGTCCTGAAAAGGCTTCGGTGAGATAGACCGCATCCTTCGATGCCGCGACAAGCCCTACCGGACCCGCCAGGCCACCCAGGATCGGCGTGCGATCCTGCCCATGCTCGCCGCTGACACGGAGCAGCGAGCCGCTGCCGAGTTCGTTCACCAGAAGGCTGCCGTCGCCGAGCCGGACCGCATCATGCGGGGCCTTGAAGCCGTGCATCATCTCCTTGGTCTTTCCGGTTTTACGGTCGATCACCTGCACCGTGCCGGTAAACCAGCTCGACAGGATCACCTCGTCGCCCGCGGCGGTGGCGCTCATCGGATATTCCAGCGTGCCGCCGTCGGCATGCATGCGCGCGGGCTCGCTGACCTCGCCGGTCGCGCCATCCACCGTGCGGTAGGCGAATACGTCGGCGACATAGATGGTGTCCTTAGCCCCGTCGGAGACGACGCCGATGCCGCCGGGCAACGCCAGCTTGCCGATGATCACCTGTTTCGCCGCGCCGGTTTCGGCATCGACCTCCTGGATGCCGTTGTCCGCCATGTTGGAGACAAAGATGCGGTCCTTGTCGTCGATCGCGAGGTTGTCGAGCGATGGTTTCAGCTGCGCGACCATTTTCTTGGCGCCGGTTTTCGGATCGACCCGCACCAATTGGCCGAGCGCGGTATCGACCACCCACAGATTGCCCTTGGAATCGAAATTGACCGCGGCGGGGACCTTGAAGCCGTCGGCCACCACCGTGAGTTCGCCCTTGTCGACATCGACTTTTGCGACCTGGCCCTTGAACCACAACGGGCCGTACAGCATGTCGTCGGGGCCGAACTCAAAACCGTTGAGGCCGCCCATCTTCTCCATGATCTTGCGCGGCGGTTTTGCGCCGTCGACATCGATTTCATACAGCGCGTCGCCGAGGAATACCTGCGTGGCGTAAAGCCGTCCGTCCTTGCGATAGGCCAGCGAGTTGATGCCGGGCAGGCCCGAGGCGAGCTTCTTGATCGGGCCGTCGCCCTTGCGGGCATAAAGATCGCCGGTCAGAAAGCCGGTCCACGCCATGGTGCCGTCGGGCGCGAACGCGATGTCGTCCGCCATGCCTTCCGGCGCCGGGATTGCGATTTTCGCGGTGCCGTTGCCGCGGTCGACTTCGTACAGCGCCGCACCCGCGACGCTGCCGGCGAACAGCCGGCCGGTCTTGTCGATCCCGAGCCCGTGCACGCCGTGAAACGCCGAGCCGGGAACGAGTAGGGTGACTTCATAACCCTGCGCGGATGCGCCGCCGGCGGCGCCGAAAAGGACTGTCGCCGCGACAGCCGTGCTCAATGCAAGCCTGCTCGTCATGACATCGCCTCCCGGATTTCTGTTATCTCGAAAGTATTCGCCTACGGCGAGCGTTTGGCAAACAGAAACGTATCACATTCAGCGTCATGCGCGGGCTTGACCCGCGCATCCATCATTCTTCAAAAGAATCTTTCAAAAGAGATGGATGGCCGGGTCAAGCCCGGCCATGACGAATCCATGTCGCGGGCTCAGCGGTTGCTGACTTGCCGCGCTTGCGGCGAGGCCGCCGTGCCCGCGGCGTCGGAAACCCGCGCCGCCGCCGCCGCGATTGCTCATCATGGCGTCGAGCCGGTCGCGCTCCTTCTCGAAGCCGGCCATCAGCGGACCCTCGAGCGAGCGGCCGCGCGGCAGCTTGATGCGCATCGGATCGACGAAGCGGCCGTTGACCAGGATTTCGTAATGGACGTGCGCGCCGGTCGACATGCCGGTCGATCCGACGAAGCCGATCACCTGGCCCTGCCGCACCCGCTTGCCGGGCTCCATGCCCTTGGCGAAGGCCGACATGTGGCCGTAGGCGGTCTCGTAACCGTTGTTATGCTTGAGGCGGACGTATTTGCCGTAGCCGCCTTCCCAGCCGACTTTCTCGACCACGCCGTTGCCGGATGCGAAAATCGGCGTGCCGTAAGGCGTGGCCCAGTCGACGCCGGTGTGCATCTTGACATAGCCGAGGATGGGATGGCGGCGGCCGCCGAAGCCCGAGCGCATGATCGCGTTGTTGACCGGCTTGCGCACCAGGAACTTCTTCGCGCTCTTGCCGGTCTCGTCATAATAGTCGACCACGGAATCGTCGGGGGTCTGGAAGCGGTAGTATTTCTTGGTCTCGCCGCCGACCGTGAGCGAGGCGAACAGCACCTCGGTCTTTTCGGTGATGGTGGCGCCTTCGTCTTCGCCGGCGAAGAACACGTCGAACGAGTCGCCCGGCTGCACCTTGCGCTGGAAGTCGACGTCGTAGGAGTAGATGCGGACCATGTCCTCGATCACGCTGGCCGGCACCTTGTTGCGCAGCGCGGTCTCGTAGATGCTTTGATAGAGCCGCACGCCGGTGCCGTCGTCATCGTCATCGTCGTCGTTGCTCGCGGTCTCGGTGACGGTGTTCATGCTCTGCACGTCGACGGCGACGTATTTGCCGAGATCGGAAAGCGCTGCGACCGCTTCGACGGTGGATTCGTTGGCCACCACCACGCGGTAGGGCTGCAGGCGCTGGCCGGGTCCGGCGGGCGCCATCAGGATGCGTATCTTCTGGCCTTCCTTGAGGCCGCCATCGCGGCCGCGGGCGCCGAGCGTGGCGGCGATGGCCTTGGCTTCTTCCGGCGTGGCGCCCTGTTCGCGCAGGATGGAGGGGATGCTGTCGCCTTTCTTGACGACGTGAATGCGTTCGTTGGTGGGGTTGCCGCCGGTGGCCTGATCCTTGGTCTTCGCCAGCAAGGTGACGTTTTCCGGCACCACCCGGGTCTCAAACCCGGCATAGGGATCGGCGGCATTGCCCTCGGTGGCGTAGGCCATCTTGGTGTCGGGCAGCGCGCCGCTGGCGTCGGCGGTGGCATTGGCGAGGGTGTAACGGACGCCGCTGTTGCCCTTCCAGTTCGAGGCGTCGCGGACCCGCATCAGGATCTCGTCGAGCGCGACCACGGCGGCGATCTTGGCCTTGGGCAGGACGGTGGCCAGATCCTTGGTGACGAACGAAACCTCGGCATCGGGCTCGGCGGCATCGGCGGCATTCGGATCGTCGGCGGCCGCCGGTGCTGCGGCGCCGACATCGGTCAGCATGCGCTGCGCGTTGTAAGGCGGAATTTTCGCGCTGAGATCGCTGGTGGCCAGCGCCAGATTGCCGGAAATGCGAATGAAGGGCCGCACCCGCATGATGTCGCGGTTGCCGACGCGGGTGACGGTGGAAACCCGCACCACCTGGCGCGCCGCGGCGGAATCGCCCGGCGGCGGCAGGCGGTCGCTCTTGTGCAGGCTGGCTGTGCGGTCGTTGGCGCCGAATGCGCCGCGCAGCGCGCCCTCGACGCGCTCCGGCACCTTGGCGAAGGTCATCTCGCCGTCGAGCGACGCAAAAACGGCGCCGCCGATGAGAGCTGCGCCGCACAGACCGGTGAGAATTGTGCCGCTAAACCATTGCACGGAGACGCGGCGGCGATCGATCACCGCGGCCTCGGAGCCATCGACGGAAAGTGGCGGCTCGTGACCGAGATCGATCATCCCGGTCTCGCGTCCGTAATTTCCCCCGCGTGACGTCCTGTGGTTCAAGCCGCCGTCCCCCCAAATTCCATCGACATTCGATAAGACCGGCGCTTGCCCGGACTCCGCGTTCCGCCCTCTTGAGGGGCGATACCGGAGCCTGGCGTGCCTTAAGAACGTCCGGGAATCATGGGCCAAAATGCTGGCCGGAATCTCGAACGTCAATGGCGCGCAGATCTCTCGAAGGTGCTCGGCGATCGGGAAAAGCCGTGGGCTTCATGGAAGATCGCCTGTTCCCGATATTTTACCGCCGGCAGCCCCCCTGGCATCCGGCAATTCAACGCTTATCTGACTAGTCAGAACGTCGCAGGATTGTGGCTCTTGTACGGCGCGAGGCCCTGAAAAATCAGGACTTCTTCGCACTGCAAGATTCATCCGCATCGATGCGACAATTTGTTGACGATGACCGTTGACAATCCTCCGAGCGCGGGCTTATAACCCGACCACTGAGCGCGGCGCTGTCTTGGCCCTTGGCCAAGGCATGTTTTCGTGCCCGTGATGCTCCTCACTAAGATGAGTGAATCAACAGCCGATAGTCATCGGTTGTTATTTGTCGTCGAATGAGTGCTTCGCGACCCTTCCAGAGATGGAAGGTGGGTCTTCGGACCCGGGCTGTTTGACAAGTGAAGATGAAGAAAGAGAAACGTGGACGGCGGAGTCCTTGCGAGTCTCGATGACTTGAAAACTTCGGTTTTCAGGCGTTGAGGCTGGACGAAAGACTTCGGCGGTACACGTTTTAAAGGTTACACCATCGTCGTCCTTCGATGTGAATCGCAGGCGATAAATATGGTGGGACCTCGTCAAACGTTGTGATCAGCCGGTTTAAAGTTTCAAGTCCAACTTGAGAGTTTGATCCTGGCTCAGAGCGAACGCTGGCGGCAGGCTTAACACATGCAAGTCGAGCGGGCGTAGCAATACGTCAGCGGCAGACGGGTGAGTAACGCGTGGGAACGTACCTTTTGGTTCGGAACAACACAGGGAAACTTGTGCTAATACCGGATAAGCCCTTACGGGGAAAGATTTATCGCCGAAAGATCGGCCCGCGTCTGATTAGCTAGTTGGTGTGGTAACGGCGCACCAAGGCGACGATCAGTAGCTGGTCTGAGAGGATGATCAGCCACATTGGGACTGAGACACGGCCCAAACTCCTACGGGAGGCAGCAGTGGGGAATATTGGACAATGGGCGCAAGCCTGATCCAGCCATGCCGCGTGAGTGATGAAGGCCCTAGGGTTGTAAAGCTCTTTTGTGCGGGAAGATAATGACGGTACCGCAAGAATAAGCCCCGGCTAACTTCGTGCCAGCAGCCGCGGTAATACGAAGGGGGCTAGCGTTGCTCGGAATCACTGGGCGTAAAGGGTGCGTAGGCGGGTCTTTAAGTCAGGGGTGAAATCCTGGAGCTCAACTCCAGAACTGCCTTTGATACTGAGGATCTTGAGTTCGGGAGAGGTGAGTGGAACTGCGAGTGTAGAGGTGAAATTCGTAGATATTCGCAAGAACACCAGTGGCGAAGGCGGCTCACTGGCCCGATACTGACGCTGAGGCACGAAAGCGTGGGGAGCAAACAGGATTAGATACCCTGGTAGTCCACGCCGTAAACGATGAATGCCAGCCGTTAGTGGGTTTACTCACTAGTGGCGCAGCTAACGCTTTAAGCATTCCGCCTGGGGAGTACGGTCGCAAGATTAAAACTCAAAGGAATTGACGGGGGCCCGCACAAGCGGTGGAGCATGTGGTTTAATTCGACGCAACGCGCAGAACCTTACCAGCCCTTGACATGTCCAGGACCGGTCGCAGAGATGTGACCTTCTCTTCGGAGCCTGGAACACAGGTGCTGCATGGCTGTCGTCAGCTCGTGTCGTGAGATGTTGGGTTAAGTCCCGCAACGAGCGCAACCCCCGTCCTTAGTTGCTACCATTTAGTTGAGCACTCTAAGGAGACTGCCGGTGATAAGCCGCGAGGAAGGTGGGGATGACGTCAAGTCCTCATGGCCCTTACGGGCTGGGCTACACACGTGCTACAATGGCGGTGACAATGGGACGCTAAGGGGCAACCCTTCGCAAATCTCAAAAAGCCGTCTCAGTTCGGATTGGGCTCTGCAACTCGAGCCCATGAAGTTGGAATCGCTAGTAATCGTGGATCAGCATGCCACGGTGAATACGTTCCCGGGCCTTGTACACACCGCCCGTCACACCATGGGAGTTGGTTTTACCTGAAGGCGGTGCGCTAACCCGCAAGGGAGGCAGCCGACCACGGTAGGGTCAGCGACTGGGGTGAAGTCGTAACAAGGTAGCCGTAGGGGAACCTGCGGCTGGATCACCTCCTTTCTAAGGATGGTTCTTCAGGAGCTCGCTACTTGTAGCTTGCTTTTATCGAACCTCTTTTGAAACATCAGTGGCCAACGATCGTCAGGATTGTTGAGCTGCATAGGCGGGATTTCGCCGTCTTCGTTTCTCTTTCTTCGCGGACGAACACGCGCCAGGGGCTGCGCTTGTGCGATGCATCCGGCTGCAAGGCCGGCGCGTGCGAGCATTGAGAGTTCCTCGTGTTAGGGGCTTGTAGCTCAGTTGGTTAGAGCGCGCGCTTGATAAGCGTGAGGTCGGAAGTTCAAGTCTTCCCAGGCCCACCACGCTTCGCCTGCGGCTACGCGTGGCGCAGCCACGCTAGACGAAAGCGAAGCGTGCCCGGCGTAGCCCTCTTGGGCGAAGACGGGCGCCAGCGTGCAGCATTCGTCTTCTGGTACGGGGCCATAGCTCAGCTGGGAGAGCGCGTGCTTTGCAAGCATGAGGTCGTCGGTTCGATCCCGTCTGGCTCCACCAGATGGAATTGAAGATCGACAGATTGTCTCATCAAAATCGTCGTCCGCGAAAAACATCA
>CAVUUO010000013.1:0-277500 GCA_963744675.1 uncultured Alphaproteobacteria bacterium | reverse complement strand
GCGGGCGCATCACATGCGGCAGGTCGTCGACGCCGCAAGGCGGAAACTTGAGCCCGCCCGAGGGCACCTCGAGCCCGGTGGCATTGGCGATCGCCGCCATCTCGATGGCGGATTTGGTGCCGTCCAGAAACGAATTGAACATCTGCGGGTTCATGCCCGCGGACTGCGCCTCGCCGGCCGTGAGGCCGTAATGGCTCCAGACCCCGGCCGGCGTCACGTCGTGATAGGCTGGCAGGTATTTGGTGCCCTTGCCGGCGGCGACGACGCGGAATCCGGTGGCGCGGGCCCAGTCCACCATCTCCGCGGTCAGCGCCGGCTGGTCGCCATAGGCCAGCGAATACACCACGCCGGCCTGACGTGCTTCTTCAGCGAGCAGCGGTCCCGCCAGCACGTCGGCCTCGACATTGACCATGACGATGTGCTTGCCGTCGGCAATCGCGGCGCGGGCATGGCGGATGCCGACCGCCGGATTGCCGGTGGCTTCCACGATCACTTCGATATTTCCGGATGTTGCCGCCGAGCCATCGTCGGTGAATTTCGTCGCCGCGATCCGCGCCTCATCCCAGCCGACGGCGCGGCAGGCCTCGCGTGCGCGTTCGGGATCGAGATCGACGATCGTGGGCACCTCCAGCCCCGGCGTGTGCGGCACTTGCGACAAAAACATCGAGCCGAACTTGCCGGCGCCGATCAGCGCGACGCGGACGGGTTTTCCGGCGGCGCGGCGCTTGGCGAGCAGGTGGTGGAGGTTCATCGATTAACCCGTTTGAATTCAGCGACACGCAACTAGCAGTCGTCATTGCGAGGAGCGCTTGCGACGACGCAATCCAGTCGGCGCCCGGGGCTCTGGGTTGCTTCGCTTCGCTCGCAATGACGGGCGCGCCCGAGCCGCGACACTTGACGTCAGTGCTACTCCGCCGCCTGCCGCTGCGCCCGCGCAAGCCGTAGCAGCGCGTCGTCGTCCACCGTCTGGATCGGACGGAAATCGCGATGCGCGATGTATTCCGGCCGGGTCGGTGTTCGAATGTAATTCGAGACCGCGTTCAGCGTGAGATAGACGATCTTGCGCGGATACGGCGTGATGTTGCCGGCCGAGCCGTGCACCAGGTTGCCGTGGAACATCAGCATGCCGCCGGCCTTGCCGGTCGGCGCGACAATGCCGCCTTCCTTTACCAGCCGGGTCACGGTGGCTTCGTCCAGCGTCCACAGCGGATACGACGTGGTCTCGAGGTCGTGCGAGGCTTTCAGGTCGCCGGCGTGCTGGCTCTTCGGCACCAGCATCAGGGGACCGTTGATATGCATCACCTCGTCGAGAAACACCGCGATGTTCATGGCTTTCGGCTGCGGCATGCCGTCGTCGCGCTTCCAGGTGCCGTAATCCTGGTGCCATTGCCAGACGTCGCCGGTAAAGGCGTGTTTGGCGTTGATCTTGTACTGGTGCATGTAGACTTTTTCGCCAAATATCTGTTCGACCGGGTCGATCATGCGCGGATGCGCGCCGAGCAGGCCGAACGCCTCATTGTAGAGATGCGCAGCAAAGGCGGTGCGCGGCGCGCCGCTCTTCTCGCGCCACACCTCGGGGCGTTCGGTATCGTAGATGCCGACCGCCTCGCGCGCCAGCAGCGCCACCTCCTCGGGGCTGAACAGCTCGGAGAGAAACAGCCAGCCTTCGCGGTGGAAATCGTCGATCTGCTGCTGGGTAAGTTTCATGGTGTTTCCTCCTTGGTCTATTCCGGCAATCGTAGCCCGGATGGAGCGCCAGCGAAATCCGGGAACTGCATTTTTCCCGCGATTGCCCGTATTTCGCTGCGCTCCCTACGGGCTACGGCTGCTCACTTCACGCCGCCAGAAATTGCAGCACGATCTCGCAGAATCGTTGCGGCGCCTGCTCGAACATCCAATGACTTGTGTCGGGAATCATCGCCTTTCTCGAATCCTGCACATGCGCCGCAAGCGCGTGCAGCACCGTCGGTAGCAGCCCTTTGGTGTCGGTGCCGCCGATAAACAGCGTCGGCATCCGGATCTGTTCCGCATCACCCCTGGAATAGGGCGGCCGGTTATCGCGGATCTGGCCGACCAGGGTAAAGGCATTGTCGCGCAATTGCTGCCGCGATGTCTCGGGCAGCCGCGCCCATGCACCATCGCCTTCGATCGTGTCGAAGAAGAATTTCATTCCGCCATCGATGTCGCCGGCCATGATCCGTTCCGCCGACACGGTGAACCGTCCTTTGAGTTGCGACGGGCCCGGCTTCGCGTCTGGGTCGAGCGAGGCATCGAGTTCGCCGCCGGGCTCGACCAGGATCAACCTGCGCAACAGATCGGGACGTTGCTGCGCGGCGCGAAACGCGATGTGGCCGCCGCGCGAATGCCCCATCAGGTCCACCGGCCCTCTGTCGAGTTTCTCGATGAAACCGATCACGTCGGCGACATGCTGCGCAATCGAATAGCTGTCGCCGACGCCGTCCCACTGCTCGGGAAAAAAGTGCCGCAGGCTGACCGCGATTACGCGATGCTTTTTCGACAGCGGACCCAGCACCGGCGACCAGGTACGGAAGTCGCCCAGCGAACCATGCACGCAGACCAGCGGCGGGCCTTGCCCGACCTCGAGATAGGCCATGTCGGTGCCGTTGACGTGAAGGCTTTGCATGGCCGGCTCGTAAGGATTGGCTGAACAATGATCATTTCACGGGGATGTGTATGAAGGCAAGTTCCCCCGGAAAGCGGGTGGATAGCAAGAATTTCCAAGCCTAGATTTGGCCGATGCATCAGAGTTCCAAAATTAGCGACATGGAGCACAAGATTTGGAGCCAGCCATGACCGAGCACAATTTTGCAATATTCGATACCGCGATCGGCCGCTGCGGCATCGCCTGGGGCGAGCACGGCATCAATGCGGTGCAGCTGCCGATGTCCAGCGAGGACAAGACCCGCGCGCGGATTCGCCAACGCTATGGCGACATCGTCGAAGCGCCTCCGACAACCGAAGTGCAACGCGCGATCGATGGGATCGTCGAACTGCTCGCGGGCAAGCCGAACGACCTGTCCGAGGTCGTGCTCGATCTCGATGGCGTTCCCGAGTTCAATCGCGGCGTCTATGACATCGCGCGCACTATTCCGCCGGGCAAGACCATGACCTATGGCGACATCGCCAAGCGGCTTGGCGGCGTCGAACTGTCGCGCGATGTCGGCCAGGCGCTTGGGCGCAATCCGTGTCCGATCGTCGTGCCCTGTCACCGGGTGCTCGCCGCCGGCGGCAAGCCCGGCGGATTTTCCGCCAATGGCGGCGTCGTGACCAAGCTCAAAATGCTGGCGATCGAGGGCGCGGTGGTGAATCACACGCCGAATTTGTTCGATTGAGGCTCACGCCGCCGGCGGCAGCGAAATCTTGACCGAGGGACGCGTCAGCATTTTTTCATGAAAGGCATCCAGATTTGGATAGGCCTTGCGCCAGCCGCAATCGGCAAAGCGGAAATCGGCATAACCGAGCACGCAGACCAGGGCGATCTGTACGATGTCGAGCGGCCGGCCCAGCACGTCGGCCTGCTTGTCGAAGCGCGCCATGCCTTGCCAGACGCGATTCCAGTGATCGTCGCTCCATGCCTGCCACTGCAGTCCCTGCGGCCGCACCGCTTTTTCGTAGCGGCACAGCAGCATCGAATCCAGCATGCCCTGCAGCAGGTGATGATCGCTCTTTACTTTCCATCGCGCCGGGCCGGAGGCGGGTATCAGTTTTCCGCCGCCGGCGAGTTCATCGAGATATTCGGCGATCACATAGGAATCCAGGATGACGTCGCCATCGTCGAGGATCAGCGCCGGTATTTTCTTCAGCGGGTTGACATCGTGCATGTATTGATCGTTGGGCTGGCCCGGCGCGACCGTGACCGGCATGAACTCGATCTTGTCGATCAACCCGAGCTCGATGGCGGCAATGCGCACCTTGCGGACAAACGGCGAAGATTGGGAAAAGATGAGTTTCATTTGAATGTTCCTTTAAAAGCTTTCCCGTCATTGCAAGCGCTGCGAAGCAATCCAGAAGCGGCAGGAAGACTGGATTGCTTCGTCGCTTCGCTGCTCGCAATGACATTGGTGCGTGCGGCGCGCTCTATGCCGCAACGATCTCCTGACGCTGCTCGCCCAGTCCCTCGATGCCGAGCGTGACCACGTCGCCGACATTGAGGAAGGTCGGCGGCTTCATGCCGGTGCCGACGCCGGGCGGCGTGCCCGTGGTGACGATATCGCCGGGCAACAGCGTGAGGAATTGCGAGACGTAGGAGATGCATTTCGCCATGGTGAAGATCATGGTCGAGGTCGATCCGGTCTGGCGGCGCTGGCCGTTGACGTCGAGCCACATCGACAGTTTCTGCACGTCCGGTATCTCGTCCTTCGTCACCAGCCACGGGCCGACCGGCCCAAACGTGTCGTGCGACTTGCCCTTGGTCCATTGCCCCAGCCGTTCGATCTGGAAATTGCGCTCGGAGACGTCGTTGCAGACGCAATAGCCGGCGACGTGATTGAGCGCGTCGGCCTCCGAGACATATTTTGCGCGGGTACCGATGATGGCGGCGATCTCGACTTCCCAGTCGAGCTTGGTCGATCCGCGCGGCTTCTCAATGTTATCGTTCGGGCCGCTCAACGCGGTGTTGGCCTTCAGGAAGAAGATCGGCTCGGTCGGAATTGGCGAGCCGGTCTCCTTGGCATGATCGACATAGTTGAGGCCGATGGCGACGAATTTCGAGATGCCGGTCACCGGCGGGCCAAGCCGCGGCTTGCCATCGACGGCAGGAAGTTTTGAGGCATCGAGGCCGGCGAGCTTGGTCAAGCCGGCCGGCGAATAGGCCTCGCCATTGAAGTCCTTCAGCTGCCCGGACAGATCGCGCAGCTGACCCGATTTATCGATCAGGCCGGGCTTTTCCTGGCCAATCGCGCCATATCGAACAAGCTTCATCTTGAATCACTCCCTTGACCGTTTTGTTTGCTTGGATGCTTCATGGAACAGTGCGCGGCGAAATTCAATGGCTGAATGCCGCCGGCTTTGCAGGGCTGCTAGGCAGCGATGAACTTGAAGGCGTCGGCGTCGCGCTTGATGTGGCCGGCGTTGAAATGCCCGCCGATTGTCAGGGTCGGCGTGTCGGCAAAGCGCGAGAATAATTCGCGTCGCGTCGCCGCGGATTGTACCGGATCGAAATCGGCCGTTGACGACCAGTCCAGATGCGCCATTTGGCAGGGATGATGCGCGACATCGCCGGTCAGCAGCCCTTCCTCGCCGGCGGATTTTATGTGAAGGCTCATATGGCCGGGGCTGTGACCTGGCGTCGGGATCAGCGTGATTTCCTCGGTTAGACGATGATCGCTGGCGACGAGGTCGGCCTTGCCGGCTTCGACGATGGGCTTTACGGAGTCATTGAACACCGCGACCTTGTCGGCCTCATCGCTGTGATCCCGCCAATGCTCGTATTCGGTCTTGCCGAACACATAGCGCGCATTGACAAAGGTCGGCACCCATCGGCCGTCGGCCAATCTGGTATTCCACCCGACATGGTCGACGTGCAGATGCGTGCAGAGCACGGTGTCGATGCTGTCGGGCGGAAAGCCGGCGGCGGTCATGGTTTCGAGGAAAAGCCCGTTCCGGTTATTCCAGGTCGGCACAGTGCGGCCTTCCTTGTCGTTGCCGAGGCCGGTGTCGACTACGATCCGGTGCGACGGCGTTTCCAGCACCAACGAATGGATCGACATTTTAAGGCGGCCCTCCTCGGTGGCGAAAGACGGGATCAGCCACGGGAGCTTGCGGATTTCCTCGTTGCCGGCCAGTGGCAGGATAAAGCGGGTGCTGCCGATGGTTTCCAATTCGACGATTTTGGTGATTTTGACCTTGCCCACATTCCACTGCATCCGGCGTTGCTCCCTTGTGCCCATACATGCTGGTTTCCGCACATCCGCGCAATGGATCATCTCGCGGCGCCGCGCGTTATCCGGAGAACCCCAACGCGAGGAGCGTGCGATGCCAGAACTTGCGATTTCGGTCGAAAAAGTCGGATTTTTGATCGAGAAAGCGCGGGAATTCGACGTCAAGGACGTCGCGTCCGATTCGGATTCCGGCTCCAACGGCGCCGACGATGGCATGATCGATGTGCTGGAAGACAACGGCGGTGACCCCGTGGTCCGGGAGATCACCGGCTTCATCAATGCGCTGACCGAGGACGAGCGGATCGATTTGGTCGCGCTGATGCGGCTTGGCCGCGGCGACGCCAGCATCGAGGAATGGAAAGACCTCCGCCGCGAGGCGGCGGAAGCCCGCAACGGACGGACCGCACGTTATCTGCTCGGTGAGCCGATGCTGGGCGATCTCCTGGCCGAGGGCCTCGGCGAGTTCGGCCTGACCTGGGCCGACGAGCGGACCACGCCGGTGCGGTAAATGTCCTCATCATTCCGGGATGCGCGCTTGCGCAGACCCGGAATCCAGACACTTGGCATTCCCTTTTCTGGATTCCGGGTTCGCGCGAAGACGCGCGCCTCCAATGACGGCTCTTACCGCGCGCAATCGACGATGACCGTGCCGAGCTTGTCGCCTTTTTCTACCGCCAGGTGCGCCTGTGCGGTGTCAGACAAGGCAAACTGCGCCGCGATATTGTGAATGCGCGGTCCGGCCGCGAGCCATTTCGAAATGTCGGCTTGCGCCGCCGCGAGCTGCGGCGGCGGCAATGCGAACAACACCAGCGAACGCAGCGCGATGCATCGCTCCATCAGGTCGCGCACCGGAACGACGGGGTTGCGGTTGCCGTTGGTGGCGTAGACTGCGATGGTCGAATTCATCGCCATCGATTTAAGCGTGGTCGCGATATTGCCGCCGAAATCGACATCGACCAGGCGGCCGACGCCGCGACTATCCGTGAAGGCCATTACCTTGGCGAGGACGTCCTCGGTCTTGTAGTCGATCACGAGATCGGCGCCGGCGAGGCGCGCTTGTTCGCCCTTCAACGACGAACTGACCGTGGCGATCACTCGCGCGCCGCCCCATTTCGCAAGCTGCACGGCATAATGCCCGACCGCGCCGGCCCCGCCGGTAACCAGAACCGTCTGGCCCGCGATCGGCCCGTCGCCGAACAGGCAGCACCACGCGGTCATGCAGGGAATGCCGAGCGTCGCACCGGCAGCGAAGGAAATATCGGCGGGTAGCGGCGTCACCAGATGCTCAGCCAGCGAAATATATTCCGCCGCAGTGCCGAACGCGCGGCCGTTGCGCTGGCCGTTATAGAGCCAGACGCGCCGCCCGACGCTGAGCCGCGTCACGCCGTCGCCGACCTGATCGATAATTCCGGCGCCATCGCTGTTGGGAATCACGCGCGAAAATTCCATCGCGCGATAGCTGCCGGCGCGGCGGCCGACATCGGCCGGATTGACGCCGGATGCTTCCAGCTTCACTCGCACTTCACCGGGTGCTGCGACAGGCGTCGGCATCTCGCCATAGGTCAGCACATCAGGCGCCGCGCCTGTTCGCTCGTACCAGACCGCCTTCATCTACAGCGTGCCGGGAAACGCGCCGCCGTCGAGCAGGATGTTCTGCCCTGTGATGAATCCCGACTTGGCCCCGCAGAGAAACGCGCAAGCCAAGCCGAATTCTTCCGGATCGCCGAAACGCCCCGCGGGATTGAGCTTGGCGCGTTCGGCCAGCAACTGGTCGACCGTAATGCCGCGCTTGTCGGCATCCAGTTTCGCAACGGGCCCGCGCAGCCGGTCAGTGTTGAATGGTCCGGGAAGCAGACCGTTGATGGTGACGTTGGCGATCACGGTCTTGCGCGCGATGCCCGCGACAAAACCGGTGAGGCCGGCGCGCGCGCCGTTGGACAATCCGAGCACCTCGATCGGCGCCTTCACCGCGGCGGAGGTGATGTTGACGATGCGTCCGAATTTTCGCGACATCATGCCGTCCACCGTTGCCTTGATCAGCTCGATCGGCGTCAGCATGTTGGCGTCGATCGCCTTGATCCAGTCGTCGCGGGTCCAGTTGCGGAAATCCCCGGGCGGCGGTCCGCCGGCGTTGTTGACCAGAATATCCGGATCGGGACAGGCCTTCAGCGCGGCCTCGCGGCCCGCTGATGTGGTGATGTCGCCGGCGACTTCGGTCACCGTGACGGCCGGATTGGCTGCGCGTATCTCGGCGGCGGCCTTGGCCAGCACGTCGGCGCCGCGCGCGGTCATGGTGACATGCACGCCTTCCGCGGCCAGAGCCGCCGCACAGGCGCGTCCCAATCCCTTGCTGGAGGCGCACACCAGTGCGCGGCGGCCTTTGATTCCCAGATCCACTGTTTTACTCCCGTTTTGTCGGACGATTTTTGAAGGTTCGATCCCTCACTGTAGCCCGGATCGAGCGTAGCGCAATCCGGGACGGCGATTGCAGTTGTTCGCGTTTGCCCAGTTTGCGCTGCGCTCGATCCCGGCTACTAGTTCGCCCGCAGCTCCGCCTTGATCATGTCGGCGGCCTTTTCGCCGATCATGATGGTCGGCGCGTTGGTGTTGCCGCCGATCAGGGTCGGCATCACCGAGGCATCGACCACGCGCAGGCCCTCAAGCCCGTAGACTTTCAGTTTCGGATCGACCACCGCCAACCGATCGCCGACGCCCATCTTGCAGGTGCCGACCGGATGATAGACGGTGTCGACGCGCGCACGCAGCACGGCGCGGATATCGTCGTCGGTGCGAACGTTTTCGGTGAACATGTCTTTCTTCTGCAGCTCTCTCATCGCCGGCGTTTGCATCAGCCGCTGCGTGGTCTTGAACCCCGCGACCATCGATTCCAGATCACGCGGATCGCCGAAGAAGTTCGGATCGATCGCCGGCGGCAGCATCGGGTCGGCGCCGGCCAGCGAGACGCTGCCGCGGCTGTTCGGCCGCAGCAGGCAGACGTGGCAGGAAAAACCGGCGCCCAGATGACGCTTGCGGCCGTGATCGTCGACCATCGCCATGCCGAAATGCAACTGGATATCGGGCACCTCGAGGTCGGGTCTGGTCTTGAGGAAGCCGCCGCATTCGGCAAAGTTCGACGTCATCGGCCCGCGCCGCTCGCGCCGGTATTGTCCGATGGCGCGAAAGATCCGCGGCAGGCCTTTAAACGATATTCCCGTGAAGTTTGGATTGTCCGACGTATAACCGAAAATGAAATCCGGATGGTCCTGCAGGTTTTGCCCGACGCCGGGCAGATCATGCGTGGTTGCGATGCCGTGTTTCGCCAGGGTCGCGGCGTCGCCGATGCCGGACAACATCAGCAGATGCGGCGTCTGAAACGCGCCGGAAGAAAGGATCACTTCGCGCCGCGCGTGCAACTGGCGCAGTTCCTTGCCCTGGCGGTATTCGACGCCGACCGCGCGCCTGCCCTCGAACAGGATGCGGGTGGCATGTGCCCTGGTTTCTACCCGCAGATTGGCGCGCGTCGTCATGAATGGGTGGATGTAGGCACGCGCAGCGCTCCAGCGTTCGCCGTTCTTCTGCGTGACCTGGTAAATTCCCAGGCCTTCTTGCTCCTCGGCGTTGAAATCATCGCGAATTCGGAACTGGGCCTCGCGCGCCGCCTGCAGAAAGGTCTGCTGCACCGGATTGTCGGAACGCAATTTGTTGACGGCGAGCGGGCCGCCCTTGCCGTGATAGGCGCCGTCGAAATCGGCGTTGTCTTCCGAGCGCTTGAAGTAGGGCAGCACATCGGCATAGGACCAGCCGCTGTTGCCGAGATCGGCCCATTGGTCGTAGTCGCTGCGGTGGCCGCGGATATAGACCATGGCGTTGATGGCGCTTGAGCCGCCTAGCCCCTTGCCGCGCGGCTGATAGCCGATCCGGCCGTTGAGGCCCGGCTGCGGCACGGTCTCCAGCGCCCAGTTGTTGACCTTGCCCGCGACCATCAGCACCAGCGCACCGGGCGTGGTGACGACCCAATTGTCGTTCTTGCCGCCGGCTTCCAGCAGTGCCACGGAGGTCTGGGGGTCCTCGGAGAGACGGCTCGCAACCGCGCAGCCTCCGGAGCCGCCGCCAACCACCACAAAATCGAACCTATCCGCCACGGCTGGTCCCCCCATTATCGCTTCGGCGCATCGGCCAAGCCGCTCCACCCGGAGTTCGTTGGCGGCAGATCCCGGATACGTCGGGTTTGGTCGCCCAACGCTGGGCTTTTGCGGACTGTCTGACAAGAGAGGCCGTGCGGGCAAGTTTGGCGCGATAATGGCCGTCCGGAGCGACATAAATCCTGAAAAGATGGCCTGCGGCCCTTTCCAAACCGGGTTGGCGTTGGTACATACCGCTTGCACCCAAGGGCTTTGCCCGGGTTGCCTTCTCAGGAAGCCTCCGGATGGGATCGACGGCGCCCTTGGGCGTTGGCCAGATTCGTTTCGGGTTTTCGAAGGCGTGCAACGGTTCATCGCGGGGTGGAGCAGCCCGGTAGCTCGTCAGGCTCATAACCTGAAGGTCATAGGTTCAAATCCTATCCCCGCAACCAAATATGATACTGATATTACGGCGTAAATTGAAAAGCCGTCCCTTTCGCGGGGCGGCTTTTTTCTTTTGCAGGAATCGTAGCCAAGCTACAGTTCGGTTCCCTCGCCTTGCAGATACCCCTTAACCTTCGGGTTCGGCATCAGGATCGAGGCGACAAGCGCGATCGCGCACATCAAGGTCACGTACCAGTAAAAAGTTGTCTCCGCGCCGTTGTTCTTGAACCAGAGCGCAACGTACTCCGCCGAGCCGCCGAAGATGGCATTGGCGATCGCATAAGCGAGCCCGACGCTCATTGCGCGGACTTCCGGCGGAAACATCTCCGCCTTCACCAGCCCGCTGATGGACGTGTAGAACGACACGATGGCGAGCGCTGCGACGATCAAAACGTAGGCCGTGATCGGGCTCTTGACGTCGGCGATCGCATACATCAGCGGCACGGTGCACACCGTCGAAAGGATGCCGAACAGCAGCATCGAGGTCTTGCGGCCGAAGCGATCGGAGAACATTCCGAACAACGGCTGCATGATCATGTAGGTAAACAGCACCGCGGTCATCACCACGTTGGCGATGCGGTCGTTCATATGTGCGGTATTGATCAGATACTTCTGCATGTAGGTCGTAAACGTGTAGAAAACCAGCGACCCGCCGGCGGTAAAACCGAGAACGATCAGGAACGGCCTGGCGTGATGCCTGAAAATCTCGCGAAGCGACCCCGCTTCCTTGCGCGATCGGCTTTCAGCCGAGGACGTCTCGGTCAGTGACGCTCTCAGGAACAGTGCGACGACTGCGAAAGCAGCACCGATGAAAAACGGAATGCGCCAGCCCCACGCCCGCAACTCGGCGTCGGAAAGAGTCTGCTGAATGATGAGGACGACCAACGATGCAAGCAACTGGCCGCCGATCAGCGTGACGTATTGGAACGAGGCGTAGAAACCTCGCTTGCCCGGCAATGCTACCTCGCTCATATAGGTCGCGCTGGTGCCGTATTCGCCGCCGACCGACAGACCCTGCAGCATTCGCGCGAGCAACAGCAGGGCCGGCGCCGCCGTCCCAATGGTCTGGTACCCAGGCAGCACCGCGATGGCGAGCGAGCCTGCGCACATCATCAGCACCGAAATCATCATTGAATTCTTGCGGCCGTATTTGTCGGCGATGAAGCCGAAAACGTAACCGCCAATCGGCCGCATTAAGAAGCCGATCGCGAACACGGCGGCGGTCTGCAGAAGTTGCGTGGTTTGATTGCCGCTCGGAAAAAACGCAGGCGCGAAATAGATTGCCGTAAAGGCGTAAGCGTAAAAATCGTACCATTCGACGAGGTTGCCGGATGAGCTTCCGAAGATTGCCCAAATTCGGCGGCGACGGTCGGCACTATCGAGGTGATGCCCAACAGAAATGGTCATTGCGCAATTCTCCCTGTGAAAACTTCTTCTTTTTTTAAGAACTGTAGTCCCGACAATTTGGCTCGGCAAGAACCGTGACGCGATCCCAGATTTCAAGCGGCGGTTGAGGAGACTGCGAGCTAAGGCGTTTTCGTCCTGCTTGCTTGGCCCTGTTATGCCGAACTGAGCGCACGGTGCCGTTGAGCACTACCCTGATCACTGGAATATCGTATTCCAGCCGGACCTGGGCGGCTTTTGTTGGCGCCTGCACGGTCGGTGGGATAAGGGATTCAAGCGGCGGCTCCAGCGCGGCATTATAGTTCTTGCGGGTTCTGCTGCGCGCTTTGTCTTCATCACGCCGATGGTCGTACCATCGCGAAAGCGGCTCGCTCGGAATATGACGGTTGGTGAGCACGCTTGAATGACAGGCATTCGCTTGTCATGATGCGCGGGGTTTCTGGCGACGAAAGCTGTCGGCGAGCGTTTGCGAAACTCGGCGCCCTGAAACCTGCAATGAGGACGCTATGACGTCAGCTTCGATGCAATCTCCGACACTCGAAACCAGCTGCATCATGGTGTTGGCGCTGAGCAGAAGCCAGCAACGAAGCACTGCTGCCCTGCAAGAACCGGCCAGCTGAACGCTGGTTTCTAGCAGAGCATTATCAATCGACTGGACAGTAGCGACCCCCTAAACGCGACGGCTTATCGTAAAGCGCCATCAAGTCAGTTAATGTTAGAAAAGTCAGGAGAATAGAAATGCCCAAGGGGTCAGACCTGCTGGTTGCCGCCCTCGAGAACGAAGGCGTCGACCGCATCTTCGGCGTTCCTGGCGAGGAAAACCTGGATGTCGTCGAGAGTTTAAGAAACTCCTCTATCAAACTGATTCTGACCCGACATGAACAGGGCGCGGCCTTCATGGCCGCGACCTATGGCCGTCTGACCGGAAAGCCCGGCGTTTGCATCACAACGCTGGGGCCAGGCGCCCTGAACCTGACGACGGGAGCAGCTTACGCGCTGCTCGGTGCCATGCCCATGATCATGCTCACGGGTCAGAAAGGCATCATGAGCAGCCGCCAGGCAAAGTTTCAGATCGTGGATGTGGTCAGCGCGTTCAAGCCGCTTACAAAGCTCTCGCTCCAGATCGTCAGCACCAGCAGTATCCCTACATTGGTTCGCGATGCATTCCGGATCGCCATGGAGGAACGGCCGGGTCCCGTCTTGCTGGAGTTGCCCGAAGATGTCGCCGGCGAGGAAGCTGAGCCCATCGCCATGGTGCTGCAGCACCCGATCGAGATTCCAGTCGCCCATCGCGCCTCGCTGGATCGCGCTGCCGAGATGATCCTCAAGGCCAAGAGGCCCTTGATCATGCTCGGCGCTGCGGCGTCCCGTCCGCGCAGCACGGCGGGGATCGGGGGGTTCGTCCGCCGCACCAAAATTCCGTTCTTCACCACCCAGATGGGCAAAGGGACGGTACCGGGGGGAGGCAATCTTTATATGGGAACGGCCGCGCTCAGCGAGCGTGACTACGTTCACGAAGCCGTCGATCGCGCCGATTTGATCATCGCCATCGGTCACGACACGATCGAGAAGCCGCCCTTCATCATGGGCCCGAAAGGCCCGCAAGTGATCCACGTCAGCTACACGCCTGCCAATGTTGAGCGGGTTTATTTTCCGCAATGCGAGGTGGTGGGCGACGTCGGGCCGAGCCTTGAACTGCTGGCGGACCGCGTCGAGGGGCGGCTGCACAACGCCGGGGCGTTGCTCGGCCTTCGCGAAGGCATTTTGAATTGTCTTATCGATCGCGCCACGGAGGATCGTTGGCCGCCAACCCCGCAACGCATCGTGCACGACGTGCGAAAGGTCATTCCCGAGGACGGCATCGTCGCCCTGGACAACGGAATGTACAAGATATGGTTCGCGCGGAACTACCGTACCTATGTGGCGAACACGCTGCTGCTCGACAACGCGCTGGCGACGATGGGCGCCGGGTTGCCGTCCGCGATGATGGCCGCGATGCTGTATCCCGAACGCCGGGTGCTCGCGGTCTGCGGCGACGGCGGCTTCATGATGAATTCGCAGGAAATGGAAACTGCGGTTCGCCTCAAGCTGAACCTCGTCGTGCTGATCCTGGAGGACTGGGCTTATGGCATGATCCGATGGAAGCAGGCGGTGGATCATTTCCCGGATTTCGGCCTGACCTTCGGAAACCCGGATTTCGTCAAATATGCGGAGAGCTACGGCGCCAAGGGCTCACGGGTCGAAAGCACGGGCGACCTGCTTCCGACGCTCGAGCGCGCCTTCAAAAGCGGCGGGGTTCACCTGGTTTCCGTTCCGATCGATTACAGCGAGAATACCCGCGTTCTGATCGATGAGCTTCGCGAAAAATTGAAACAGGTTGATGATCCCGCAGCCTGAGCTACCGAACGTCTCGAACTGCGATCCGTGGATCCAATACAGGAGAGTACGATGAGTGAAAAGATCAACGAGCCGACCGAAAAGATGCGTGAAATGGCTCAGACCACGCTTGATAAGGCGAAAGACGCGGTTTCGAAATATATGGCGGAGTCCCAAAAGCTGCGCGAGAAAGCGGACTCCGGCGTTCGGGCGACTTATTCGAGCGTCAAGGAGATGAACGAGAAGGCGGTGGCATATGCGGAGGCAAATGTCGCTGCGGGCTTCGAACTCGCACAACGGCTGTTGCAAGCGAAAGACCCGCAGGAAGTGGGCACCATCTATCAAAACCACCTGAAAGAGCAGATGGAAAAGATGAATGCGCAGTTTCGAGAACTCGGAAGCCTGATCAGCAAACCGGCGCCGGTGGATTTGAACAAGTAATAACTGATAGCCCGGCGATGGTTCCTGCCGTCTGCATCGACGGCGCCAAGACCGGGCTTTCATGCCGGGCTGGCCCCGCGAGGCTTGACCGGCAAGCTTGCGGCTGCCGTTGCGACGCTGGAGTCCGATCAGATCAGGAGCCAAACATGAAAGCTTTTACGTTCCAGGCGCCGCCGAACATCCTTTTCGAAGCGGGTGCTTCGCGGAAATTGGCGGAACTGGTCGCGGGATACGGCATCACACGTGTTCTGCTGGTGACCGACAAGGGCGTGCGAAATGCAGGCCTGACCAAATACGCCGAAAAAGATCTGATCGACGGCGGCTGCGAGCTTACGGTGTTCGAAGACGTGGAGGCGGACCCGCCGTCTCATGTGATCGAGCGGGCCGTTGCGATTTGTCGCGACCAGGGAATCGGACTTGTTGCCTCGATTGGAGGAGGCAGCGCGCTCGACACCGCGAAGCTGGTGGCTTATCTCGCCAGGACCGCTGATCGTTTAGATGACATCTATGGCGTCGGCCTGGCCAAGGGCGAGCGGTTGCCGTTGCTTCTGGTGCCGACCACTGCCGGGACGGGTTCGGAAGTGACGCCGATCGCCATCGTCACGACGCCGACGACTGAAAAGAAGGGAGTAGTGTCGCCGCGGTTGCTGCCGGACTGGGCGATCCTCGATCCGGAACTGACCTTGGGCTTGCCCGCTCACGTCACTGCGGCCACCGGCATCGACGCCATGGTGCACGCGATCGAGGCCTATACCAGCCGGCACAAGAAGAATCCGATGTCGGATCAGTTGGCGCGTCAGGCGCTCGCCTTGCTTTCGGCCAATGTTCGCACCGTCTGTGCGGATGGCTCGAACCTCGAAGCGCGTTCGCAGATGCTGCTCGGCTCGATGCTGGCCGGCATGGCGTTCGCCAATGCACCGGTGGCTGCCGTCCATGCACTGGCTTATCCGATCGGCGCGATCTTTCACGTCCCGCATGGATTGTCGAACGCGCTGGTGCTGACGCAGGTGCTGCGGTTCAATCTGCCGCAGGCCGAGATGCTCTATGCCGAACTGGCGCCGATCGTCGATCCCAAAACCGAAGGCCTGTCGGTCGCCCAAAAAGCCCGGCTTTTCGTCGATGCCATCGCGGCGATCTGCAGCGATTGCAAGGTACCGGCATCGCTTGCCGATGTCGGCATTACCTCCGGCGATCTGAAAAAGCTCGCCGAGGATGCGATGAAACAGACGCGGCTTCTGGTCAACAATCCGCGGGAAGTCACGTTCGACGACGCGCTGGCGATTTACACCGAAGCGTTCGGAAACAGGGCGGCAGCCTGATGAAGGCAACAGCCAGCCGGAGCATTGCTGACTGGCTGGTGGCGCGCGACGGCGCGCCCGCGAGTGAAGCCTGATGCGCAACAAGATCGTCGATGCCGCCGAGGCGGTGGCCATCATCCGGTCAGGCGACACCGTCGCCTCGTCTGGTTTCGTCGGCGTTGGAACGCCCGACGAGATCATCAAGGCGTTGGAGCGGCGTTTTGTCCAGACCGGAGAACCCCGCGACCTCACTTTGGTGTTTGCCGCCGCGCCCGGCGACGGCCTCGATCGCGGCCTCAATCGCCTGGCGCATCCCGGCCTGATCAAGCGTTTGATCGGCGGGCATTTCGGACTGGTACCGAAGCTGGCCAGGATGGCGGTCGACAATCACGTCGAAGCTTACAACCTGCCGCTCGGCTGCGTCTCGCATCTGTTTCGCGAGATCGCCGGGCGCAAGGCGGGTCTGCTTTCAAAGGTAGGACTAGGGACGTTTGTCGATCCGGCCAACGGAGGCGGCAAGCTCAATGAACGGACCACCGAGGAACTCGTTCGCTTGCTGGAGATCGATGGCGAGCCTTGGCTATTTTACAAGGCGTTTCCGATCAATGTCGCGATCATCCGCGGCACGACCGCCGATCACAACGGCAACATCTCGATGGAAAAGGAAGCGCTCACGCTCGACAGCCTGGCACTCGCCACCGCCGCCAAGAACTGCAAGGGTTTTGTTATCGCCCAGGTCGAACGCATCGCGGCGTCAAGCTCGCTCAATCCACGGCATGTGAAGATCCCCAGCATCTTGATCGATTGCGTGGTCGTCTCGCAACCGGAGAATCACCTCCAGACCTATGCCACGGGTTATAACGGTGCCTTCTCAGGCGAGTTGCGCGCGCCCGCGGACCGCAATGTTCCGCTGCCGCTGGACAACCGCAAGATCATCGCGCGCCGATGCGCTCTGGAGTTACCGATGGGCGGCGTCGTCAATCTCGGCATCGGCATGCCCGAAGGGGTTGCCTCGGTTGCCGCCGAAGAAAAGCTGTTCGACTTCGTCACGTTGACGGCCGAGCCGGGCATCATCGGCGGTATTCCGCAAGGAGGCCTCGACTTCGGCGCGGCGATCAATGCCGAATTGATCATCGATCAGAATCAGATGTTCGATTTCTACGATGGCGGCGGCCTGGATCTCGCGTGTCTCGGCATGGCGCAGGTCAATGCAAACGGCGATGTCAATGTCAGCCTGTTCAACGGCCGCCTTGCCGGGGCAGGCGGATTTATCAACATATCCCAGAACGCGCGTGCGCTGATTTTTGCAGGAACGTTTACGACCGGAGGTCTCGAGACGGCGATTGTGGACGGACAACTCAAAATACTTAGCGAAGGAAGATCGCCGAAATTCATCGACAAGATCGATCAAATTACATTTTCGGGGCGCGTCGCGGCGAGCAACGGACAGCCCGTGCTCTACGTGACGGAAAGATGCGTTTTCGAGCTATCGCCGGAGGGTCTCGAACTGATCGAGATAGCACCCGGCATCGACATCGAGCGCGACATTGTCGCGCATATGGGCTTCCGGCCGGTCATCCGCTCGCCGAAGGCGATGGAGGCGCCGCTTTTCGCCGAAGCGTTGATGCAGCTCGATGACCGGCTTCTCAACCGTCCATTGTCCGAACGGTTGATGTTCGACGAGAAGCGCAACACGCTGTTTCTGGGCCTGGACGGCTACCGGGTACACAAGCTCGCGGATGTCGAAGCGATACGTGAAGCTGTGTTTGCGATCTTCGCCCGGGTTGGACATCGCTTTTCCGCGATCATCAATTATGACTCATCGGACATCGCCCCCGATATGGCAGACGCCTGGTTTTCGATGGCGGCCGATGTCGAGCGCACATGTTACGACCACGTTTCGCGCTACACCACCAGCGCGTTCATGCGCCTCAAATTGGGAGACGCCCTGTCGCGGCGAGACGTCGCGCCGCATATATTCGAAACTTCAATTCATGCCCTTCAACATCTCAGGAAGTGACGGGCGGCGCTATTGAAGGCTTGCCACCGCAGGTGGCATCGCTATATCGGACTTTCAGCCCCCGATGGAGTGAGATCGATAATGACCACCACTGCCGAAACCGCCGCCGAATCCCAGCCATTCCAGGCCGAGGTTGCCGAACTGCTGCACCTGATGGTGCATTCGGTTTATTCGGAAACCGACATTTTCCTCGAGAACTGATTTCGAACGGGTCGGACGCCTGCGACAAGCTGCGCTATGAGGCGATCGCCAATCCCGACCTGATCGCCGACGGCGCGCCGCCAAACATCCGGATCGCGCCCGACAAGAAGGCCAATACGCTGTCGGTGATCGACAGCGGCATCGGGATGGATCGGCAGGAGTTGATCGACAACCTAGGCACCATCGCGCGCTCCGGCACCAGATCCTTTCTGTCCCGCCTCACCGAGGCCAAGGACGGCGCCGGCCTGATCGGCCAGTTCGGCGTCGGCTTCTATGCGGCGTTCATGGTCGCCGATCGCATCGCCGTCACCAGCCGCCGCGCCGGGACCGACCAGGTCTGGACCTGGTCGTCGTCCGGTGGAAGCGGATTCGAAATCGCGCCCGCCGGCGAAGATGACGCCCGGCGCGTCGCGCGCGGCACGGAGATCGTTCTGCATCTAAAACCGGACGCGGCCAAGTATCTGGAAACCTATGAGATCGAGCGGATCGTCGGCGCCTATTCCGACAATATCCAGTTCCCGATTTTGCTGGTGCCGGAGGAGGGCGAGCCGCGCCAGATCAATTCGGCGAGCGCGCTGTGGCAGCGCTCGAAATCGGAAGTGAAGCCGGAAGACTACACGCAGGCCTACAAGGCGATCGCCGGCGCCTTCGATGAGCCGGCGATGACGCTGCATTATCAAGCGCGGAAGGCCGTCAGTCGTATGCCGTGCTGCTGTTCGCGCCGTCGACAAAACCGTTCGATCTGTTCGAGCCTACCCGCAAGGGGCGGGTAAAGCTCTATGTCCGTCGGGTATTCATCGCCGACGATGCCGAACTGCTGCCTACCTATCTGCGATTCATCCGCGGCGTGGTCGACAGCGAGGACCTTCCGCTCAATCTCTCCCGCGAAATGCTGCAGAACAATCCGCAACTGGCGCAAATCCGCAAGGCCGTCACGGGGCGCGTGGTCGGCGAACTGGAAAGCCTGAGCGAGAAAGAGCCTGAGGCATTCGCAAAGATCTGGGACGCATTCGGTCCGGTGCTCAAGGAAGGAATTTATGAGGATTACGAGCGGCGCGAGAAATTGCTGGCGCTGTCGCGCTTCACCACGACCGCGGGCGAGAAGCGGTCGCTGAAGCAATATGTTGAAAATCTCAAGCCGAACCAGACCGAGGTTTATTATCTGGCCGGCGACAGCATCGACCGCCTGAAGTCGAATCCCAAGCTGGAATCCGCGAACGCCCGCGGCATCGAGGTATTGCTGCTGACCGACCCGGTCGACGCGTTCTGGACATCGGCGCAGCTCGATTTCGGCGGCAAGCCGCTGAAGTCGCTGAGCCAGGGCGATGTCGATTTCGGGCTGATCCCGCTCACCGATGAGAGCGCCGGTGAGGAGAAGTCCGGCGCTGACGAAGCCGCAACCATCGCGGTGATCAAGGATACGCTCGGCGACCGGGTGTCCGAGGTGCGGGCGTCGCAGCGGCTTACCACCAGCGCGTCATGCCTGGTCGCGGGCGGCTTTGGCCGGGATCGCCAACTGGAACGATTGTTGGCACAGCAGAATAAAGGCATGGGCGCCAAGCCGATTCTCGAGATCAACATGCGTCATCCGCTGGTCGCCGCCATTGCCGAGGCCAAGGACGCCGCGGCCGATCTGTCGTTTCTGCTGCTGGAGCAGGCGCAGATCCTCGACGGCGAACTGCCGGAAGACCCCGCCGCATTCGCAAGCCGGCTCAATCAGCTGGTGCTGCATGGGTATGCCGAAGGAAAACGGCTAGAATTCGAACCGGATTTCAGGCGGCAGCCGTATCTGTCGAGACGACTTCAGTAGCTGGAAAATTCCATATCGATGAGGCGCAGAGATGACCACGCCCGGCAGCAGCGACACCTTCTACGCCAGCATTCCGGTGTTTCACGGCTTCGGCAGCCTGATGGATCCGGCGCTGTACTCGCCATTGCCGGACGACTGGGCGATCGGCATCGCCGACATCGTGGAATTGACCAAGGCGATCGCGGAGGCGCGCTACAAGGCGGTCAACATGGCGGGTGCCGCGGTGATCGCGGCGGTCACCAATGCGCTCGAAGGCCGCGAGTTTCCGTTCGTGTTCGGCGGCGATGGCGCAAGCTTTGCGGTGTCGCCCGATGATCTCGATCGCGCGCGCGAAGCGCTGGCCGCCACCGCAGCCTGGGTGAAGGACGATCTCAATCTCGCGATGCGGGTTGCCCTGGTGCCTGTGGCCAGTGTGCGGGCGCAGGGTTTTGACGTTCGCGTCGCCCGGTTCGCGCCGTCGCCGAACCTGTCCTATGCGATGTTCTCCGGCGGCGGGCTGGGCTGGGCCGAAGCTGCGATGAAGCGCGGCGAGTTTTCCGTGGTCATGGCGCCGTCCGGCACCCAGCCTGATCTCACCGGTCTGTCGTGCCGATTCGAGGAAATTCCCTCGGTGCGCGGGCTGATCCTGTCGGTATTGGTCGTGCCGGCGAAAGGCGCCAATCCTGTCGCCTTTCGCAAGCTGATCGAAGACGTGATTGCGCTGGTCGAGCGCAGCCCCGACGCCGGACGGCCGGTGCCGCCGGGCGGTCCTGCCATTCGGTGGCCGCCCAGCGGAGCCGAGCTTGAGGCGCGCGCCATGCGCGGAGGGTCGCTGCTCAGGCGGCGCGCCTTCGTGCTTGCAAACGGGCTGTTCGCCTATCTGGTCATGCGCTTCGGCATCAGCGTCGGCGGCTTCGTGCCGAAAACCTATGTACAGCAGGTGGTCGAGAATTCCGACTTCCGCAAATATGACGACGGCCTGCGCATGATTCTGGATTGCACGCCGGAACTGGAGCGTGCGCTTGCGCAACGCCTCGCGTCGGCAGCGTCAGCGGGAATCATCAAATATGGCCTGCATCGGCAGGATGCCGCGATGATGACCTGCTTTACGCCGTCGGCGCTGCGCAGCGATCATGTGCATTTCATCGATGGCGCCCGCGGTGGCTATGCCTCGGCGGCGACCGCGCTGAAGGCCACACTTGCCTGATTCATTCAACGGCCGGATCGGGTCCAGTTCTCGCCGCCACACAAGGCGCCGACGCAGCCTTCGACCCTCAGCGTGTCCGGCCCCGATACAGAGATGTTGCTGACATAGGTGCCGCCGTCGTCGGCATTGTAGATGTGCCCCGACCACTTGTTCGAGCCTGATATCCGCATGTCCGTGAATAGCGGAAGCCCGATCATCGGGCGTCTTGCCAGGGCCGGATTGGGGTTCTTGTCGTCGACCATCGGTTTGCCGTCGGCCGGATTGATGGGGTCTCTCAGCCAGACCACGACTCCGCAAATCTGCGCGCCGCATTTGCTCACGCGCACCTTGGCGTCGCCGGCCTGCGTCAGCCAGATGCCGGACGGATCACTCATCTGCGCGCTGGCCGCGGATACGGCGAACAGCGTCACAAAAATAGAGGCTATCAAAGCAAACCTGGCATCATGGAGTTTTCCTCGACTAGGCGGGCTGCATAACAAAAATTCAGATTCGTGCAACCTGAGGGATTATTTGCCCCAGCGCGTCAGCCGAATCGACGCCGCGGTCGAGAGGCCGAACACCGCCATCGCAGCGCCGACCAGCGCGAACAGGGTCCAGGCCGGAGCGCCGATCGACGCCAGCCACCAGCCGCCGATCGCCACGATCAGCAGTCTCCCGGTAGAAGCCAGCACCGGTCCGCCGACCTTCGCCGCGCCCTGCGAAGAAAAGTACAGACAAACCCCGAGCCCGAAAAACCCGAACGCCGGTCCGGCCCAGGCGAAATAGGAATAGGCCGCGGCGCTCACGGCGGGATCGCTGGTGAACAGCGAGACCCACAGCGATGGTTTTAGAGCCACGACCAGTCCGACCAGCCCGACGCTCACCGCGGATGCCGCGCCGGCGGTCCAGGCTACTTGGCGGGCACGCGCGACGAGCCCGGCGCCGATCGCCATGCCGACCATCGGCACCGAGGCGACGCCGAACGCGAATGCGATCGGGATCAGCAAAAATTCAAGCCGCGACCCCATGCCATAGCCGGCCAGCGTCTCGGTGCCGAAGCCGGCGATGATTTTCGTGAAGATCAGGATGGTGACGACGGTCTGCAGCGGCGACAGGCATGACACCGCGCCGACTTTCAGAATGTCGAAGAACATGCCGCGCTGAAACGTGAAGGCCGAAAAATTCAAAATGAGCCGGCTGCGGCCGCTGACGAGATACCAGATCAGGAAAGCCGCGCCGAGCGTAAAGGCGATGAGTTGGCCCGCTGCAACGCCGGGCATTCCGAGTTGAGGCGCGCCGAACAGGCCGAGACCGAGCGTTCCGCCCACCAGGATCTGGCAGGCTGCGACCCCGATCAGCGTCAGCGACGGGATTTTCATGTCGCCGGTGCCGCGCACCACCGAGGCCAGCGTATTGACCAGCCAGATCGCGATCGCGCCGGAAAACAGTACATTCGAATAGCTGCCCGCTTCGTCGAGCACGCTGCCGCGCCCGCCCAGCGCCGAAAAGAACCATCGGCCGAACAGCAGCATCATCGACGGTGAAGAAAATGCCGCCGCAGACGCCGATCATGGCGGCATGCAGCGCCAGGATCGCCGCGCGGTCGCGGTTGCCGGCGCCGAGCGCCCGGCTGATGGCGGACGAAACGCCGCCGCCCATCGCGCCCGCCGACATCATCTGCGTCAGCATGGTGAAGGGAAAAACCAGCGCGATCGCCGCCAGCGGCACGATCCCGAGCCGGCCGATATAGGAGGTCTCGGCCACCGCGACCAGAGCGCTGCCGAACATCGCGATGGTGTTGGGGATCGCAAGCTTCAACAACGTCGGCAGAATCGGCGACGTCAGCAGGCTGTTCGGCCGGCACGACGGCTTTCGGGGGAGGGTCGAGCAGGGCATCGATGGTCATATGAACGTCGCCCGACAAGCCGCTGCGCTGCGGGCAAAGCAATGAATTATGACTGACATATTATGAGCAGTGCCGGCGATCCGCTATCCCGCCCAGCGCATTCGTCACCACGGCAATCCGCATAGGTCGATGACGCCCGTCCGCGGCGAGCGCTTGATGTGGAATATGAAGGGCGCCATGGCCTCGAAGCGGACACGGCCCTGCGGCTGTTCTGCGTAGACTTCGCCTTCGAAGGGATGCCAGCCGCGCGACTGATAAAACGCGAAATTGTGCGGTTCGCAGAACAACAAGCCGAATTCGACCGCTTCGTTGTCGCGCATGGTCTGGACGGCCGCATTGAGCGCGACGCTGGCATAGCCGTGGCGGCGGTGGTCCGGGTGGGTTATCACGCCGCCGATGCCGCCAATGTGCAGCTTGCGCCCGTTCCAGGTCATGGTGCGAAAATAGATGCCGACATGACACACCAGTCCGTCGGCGGGCGTCTCGATCAGCACGCGCAGGTCGGCGTTGGCCCATTTGACATCGCGCCACGGCTTCTCGGCCATGATCTCGGGCGACCAGACGATCTTGAACAGCGGCTCCGCCACCGGCCATGATGTGTTTCCGTTTAAAACATCGATCTCGATGCTCATCTGTCCTTACCTCTGCGCGCAACGCATCGCCTTAATACGCGGCGGATGGATGGTAAGTCATCGATTCCGATGCCAAAATAGAAAAAATTCAGCGGCTTTGAGGAATCGGCCATGACGGCGGCGCAACTCTCTACGTTCCAGCGCTGGTCGATTTTGGCCGGCGCGGCCATTCTGCTGAGCCTTGCCATGGGCATGCGGCAGAGCTTTGGACTGTTTCAGCCTTCGATCATTCACGACACCGCGATTACCACCGCCGACTTCTCGCTGGCGACCGCGTTGCAGAACGTGGTGTGGGGCGTTTCGCAGCCCATGGTCGGATTGCTCGCCGACCGTTTTGGCGCGCGTTACGTGATGATCACTGGTGTTCTGGTGTATGCCGCCGGGCTGCTGATCATGATGATCTCGACATCGGCGCTGGTCTTTACGCATCGGCGCCGGCCTCTGCATCGGCCTCGCATTGTCCTGCACCGCCTCCAGCATGACCATGACGGTGACGTCGCGCACCGTCTCGGCCGCCAAGCGCAGCGTCGCCATGGGCGCGGTGTCGGCGGCGGGATCGCTCGGCCTCGTGATCGCGTCGCCGCTGGCGCAAACGCTGATTTCGACGGCGGGCTGGCAGGTCGCGCTGATCGGTTTTCTCGGCCTGGTCGCGGTGATGCTGCCGGCGGCGATTTTCGCCGGCCGCGCCGACAAGATCGAGATCGAGAAATCCGACGATATCGAGCAATCGATCGGCACGGTGGTGCAATCCGCGCTCGGGCATTCCGGTTTCGTGGTGATGGCGATCGCGTTTTTCGTCTGCGGACTGCAACTGGTGTTCATCACCACGCATCTGCCGAACTATCTGTCGATCTGCGGTCTCGACGCGTCGCTGGGCGCCACGGCGCTGGCCATCATCGGGCTGTTCAACGTGATCGGCTCCTACAGCTTCGGCTGGCTCGGCGGACGCTACCCGAAGCAGTTGCTGCTCGGCGGCATCTACATCGTGCGCTCGCTGGCGATCGCCGCGTATTTCACGTTTCCCGCGACGCCCGCCTCGACCATGGTTTTCGCCGCGGTGATGGGATCGCTGTGGCTTGGCGTGGTGCCGCTGGTCAATGGGCTGGTGGCGCAGTTGTTCGGGTTGCGATTCATGGCGACCCTGACCGGGATCGCCTTCCTCAGCCATCAGGCCGGATCGTTCATGGGTGCATGGGGCGGCGGCCTGATCTATGACCGGCTCGGCAGTTATGACGCCGCCTGGAAGTCGGCGGTGCTGATCGGATTGATCGCAGGCGCCTTCCAGATGCTGATGAACGTCCGCCCGCCGGAGCGCCGCGAAGCGATCGACAGCGCCTTGCCCAGCGCTGCCTGACCGGGCTCACATTGCTGTATGTAATGCGAATGGAACCTTCTATAAGGGTTCCCGTTAAGCCATCGTCTCCCATCAATTCCCGGACATCCCCCATGACCTTCACGCTTCCCGATCTGCCTTATGCCCACGACGCGCTTGCGCCCCATATGTCCAAGGAAACCTTGGAATATCATCACGATAAGCATCATCAGGCCTACGTCACCAACGGCAACAATGCGATCAAGGGGACCGAATTCGAGGGCAAGTCTCTCGAGGAGATCGTGAAAGGTTCGTTCGGCAAGAACCCGGCGGTCTTCAACAATGCCGGCCAGCACTACAACCATCTGCATTTCTGGAACTGGATGAAGCCCAATGGCGGCGGCAACAAGCTGCCGGGCAATCTCGCCAAGAAGATCGACGACGATCTCGGCGGCCTGGAGAAATTCAAGACCGATTTCGCCGCAGCCGGCGTCGGCCAGTTCGGCTCCGGCTGGGCCTGGCTGTCGGTGAAGAACGGCAAGCTCGAAATCTCCAAGACCCCGAACGGCGAAAATCCGCTGGTGCACGGCGCTACCCCGATCCTCGGCGTCGATGTCTGGGAGCATTCCTACTACATCGATTATCGCAACCGCCGCCCGGATTACCTGAAGGCGTTCGTCGATCATCTGGTGAACTGGGAATACGTCGATCAGCTGCTCGCAAAGGCCTGATGTTCGCCGTCATTGCGGGCGGCAGCTTGACTCCGGCCATTTCGTTTGCGCTGCGGTTGGAGACCCTTGCGAGAGATCGGATGGCTATGCGGCAACCTCGAGCTCGCGATATCGGATCCGAGCCTCGTGATGCGGGAAGCGCGATGAACTATCTCCTGGTCTTTATCGGCGGCGGTCTCGGCTCGACGCTGCGCCACATCGTCAACGTCGTCAGCGCGCGCGTTCTCGGAACGGCCTTTCCGTACCACACCTTCATTATCAACATTACCGGCTCGATCGTGATGGGCCTGATCGCCGGCTATCTGGCCTTTAAGGGCGAGGCGTCGCAGCCATGGCGGCTGTTTTTGATGACCGGTATTCTCGGCGGCTACACCACCTTCTCGGCGTTTTCGCTGGATGCGGCGTTGCTCTATGAGCGTGGCGAGATCGGGCTTGCATTGTTTTACGTGCTGGGATCGGTGGTGTTTTCGATCGCGGGTCTGTTCGCTGGCCTCGCGCTGGTGCGGCATCTGGCTTGAACTTGTCAGAACTTCCTTCCAAAAACCCGGCGCCGGATGCCGACGACGCCGCGGATTCCGGGCCGCGTCCGGGCACATAAACGGAAGCCGATCGGCTGGTCGATGATCTCGATCGCGGTGCTGGTCGTCGATCAGCGCGGCGCTGGTTTACCGGCGCGACGGCGCCGATGGCGTATGGGAAATTCTGAAGCATGACCTCGCGCTGTTCGGCGGCATCCTGCCGCGCGTGCTGGCCGGTTGTCTGCTCGGCGCGTTCATCGCGGAGATACTGCCGCACGAGAAAGTATCGAGGTCGCTCGGGCCGACATCCGGATTGAAGGGACTGCTGATCGGCGCCGCATTCGGCGCGATCCTGCCGGGCGGTCCTTTCACCGCCTATCCGGTAGCCAGCGCGTTGCTCGCCACCGGCGCCGATTTCGGCGCGACCATCGCCATGGTGGTGAGCTGGACCCTGATCGGGTACGGCCGCGCGGTCGCCTGGGAATTGCCGATCATGGGCGACCGATTTCACGCTATGGCGTATCGTGATCTCGCTGCCGCTGCCGATCCTGGCCGGCGCGCTCGGACGTTTTGTCTATGTCCGGATCTATCCGAAGGGCGCGCCGTGAGCGCGCTGATCATCGACATCATCTTGTGGGCCTCGGTCGCGGCGCTCGGCTTCATGGCATGGCAGCGCGGCCGGACAGTGCTGGTGTCGTCGGCACGCGAAGGCACGTTGGACTTCATCAACATCGTGCCGCGTATCGCGCTTGGCGTGATCGGCTCGGGATACATCGCCGCGATCATCCCGCCCCAGGTCATCACCGGCTGGCTCGGGCCCGAACAGCGGCTGGTCGGGCGTGCTGGCCGCCGTGATTGCGGGTGCGGCGACGCCGGGCGGACCGGTGGTCGGATTTTCCATCGGCGCGGTTGCCCTGAAGAGCGGCGGCGGCGCGCCGCAGGTGATCGCCTATGTGGTCGCCTGGGCGCTGTTTGCGTTCCAGCGGCTGATATTGTGGGAAATCCCCTTTATGCCGGCGCGGTTTGTCTGGTTTCGGGCGGCGGTGTCGCTGCCGTTTCCGTTCCTGGCGGCGGCCATCGCCATGGCGATCGGGCGGCCGTGAAGACACCGCGTCCGGTGGACAGGCGTTATGTTATAATATAACATTTTTCGATGGACCATTCGCATCCCCATAGCCACGGACATGACCATGGACACGCCCATGCGCATAGCCACGGGCCGGCGACGCCGCATCCGGCGCAGGCAGCGCCTTGGTCGATCCTGCGCATGACCCTCGCTTTCCCGGCTTGGCGCGGCGCTGGTGGTCAGCGCCGGTCTGTGGGCCGTGGTGCTGATGGCGATGAGGTGAGCATGGCCGCGCAGCTGCAATTCCGCGATGTCACGCTGGGCTACGACCGGCATCCGGCCGTGCATCATCTCGACGGCGAGATCGCTCCGGGCGCGTTGATGGCCGTCGTCGGCCCCAACGGCGCCGGCAAGTCGACGCTGTTTCGCGGCATCGTCGGCATTCTGAAGCCGCTCGCGGGCTCGATCGGGCTTGGCGATCTCGACGTGCGCGATATCGCCTATCTGCCGCAGACGGTCGATATCGACCGCAGCTTTCCGATCTCGGTGTTCGATTTCGTCGGCACCGGCCTTTGGCGCAGCACCGGACTGTTCGGCGGCATGGGCAACGCCGCGCGGGACAAAATCGCGCAGGCGCTCGCGGCGGTCGGCCTCAACGGCTTTGAGAACCGCGTCATCGGCACGCTGTCCGGCGGGCAGATGCAGCGCATGCTGTTCGCGCGGGTGCTGCTGCAGGACGCGCGCGTGATTGTACTGGACGAGCCGTTCAACGCCATCGACGCCAAGACGTCGGCCGACCTGCTGGCGCTGGTGCGGCGCTGGCACGGCGAACAGCGCACGGTGCTGGCGGCGCTGCACGACATGGATCTGGTGCGCGCCAATTTTCCCGACACCCTGCTGCTGGCGCGCACGCCGGTGGCGTGGGGCGCGACCGCGCAGGTGCTGACCGCGGAGAATCTACTGGAAGCGCGGCGCATGTGCGAAGCGTTCGACGACAGCGCCGCCGCCTGCGCCGTGGATACGATACCCTCGCAGGCCGCGTAAATGCTGGGGATCTACGACGCGCTGATCGCGCCCTTCACCGAATTCGAATTCATGCGCCGCGCGCTGGCCGGCGTGATCGCGCTGGCGCTGGGCGGCGCGCCGATCGGCGTGTTTTTGATGCTGCGGCGGATGAGCCTGGTCGGCGATGCCATGGCGCATGCGATCCTGCCCGGCGCCGCCATCGGTTTTCTGATTTCGGGCCTCAATCTGTTCGCGATGACATTCGGCGGATTGATCGCGGGATTTACCGTTGCGATTCTTGCGGGCGTGGTCGCGCGTACCACCGAGCTGAAAGAGGATGCCTCACTGGCGGCGTTCTATCTGGTGTCGCTGGCGCTCGGCGTCACCATTGTCTCGATCAAGGGCACCAACATCGATCTGCTGCATGTGCTGTTCGGCAACATCCTGGCAATGGACGACCAGACCCTGCTGGTGATCGCGTTCAACGCCACCGTCACGCTGATCGTGCTGGCGGTGATCTATCGCCCGCTGGTGATCGAATGCGTCGATCCGGTTTTCCTGCGCACGGTGAGTCGCGCCGGCGCACCGGCGCATCTGGCGTTTCTGGCGCTCGTCGTCATCAACCTGGTCAACGGCTTTCACGCACTCGGCACGTTGCTCGCGGTGGGGCTGATGATATTGCCCGCGGGCATCGCGCGGTTCTGGTCGCGCGACATCACCGGCATGATCTGCATCGCGGTCGCAAGCGCGATCGTTTCGGGATATGCGGGACTGGTGCTGTCGTTTCAGACCAAGGTGCCGTCGGGACCGGCGATTATCCTGGTTGCCGCTGTGCTCTATGTTTTTTCGGTCTTGTTCGGCAACGTCAGCGGCCTGGTGCGCATGATGTTTCCAGGTAAACACCTTGAGGCATGACTGCGACGAACCAGCGGCGTTTTTGTGTTGCGGCCCTCTGCGCGGCCGCCGCGACGTTCATGGCGGTTACCCCGCTGTGCGCGCAGGAGAAAATCGATATTGTCGCGAGTTTCTCGATTCTCGGCGATTTCGCGAAGAATGTCGGCGGAGATCGCGTCAACGTCACGACGCTGGTCGGACCCGACAGCGACGTGCACGTCTACACGCCGGCGCCGGCGGACGCCAAGAAGATCGCCGACGCAAAGTTGGTCATCATCAACGGCCTCGGCCTCGAAGGCTGGCTGCCGCGGCTGGTGCAATCGTCCGGCGGCAAGGCGGCGATGGTCACGGCGACCAACGGCATCGCGGCGCGCAAGCTCGGCTCCGGCGCTGATCCGCATGCCTGGCAATCGGTCGTCAACGCGAAGATATACGTCAGCAACATCCGCGATGCCCTGATGGTCGCCGACCCGGCGGGCGAGACGACATATCGCGCCAATGCGGACGCCTATCTGGCGAAGCTCGATGCGCTGGATCGCGAGGTGCGTGAGGCGATAGCTCATATCCCGGAGGCGCGGCGCAAGGTGATTTCCACCCACAACGCCTTCGGCTATTTCGCGGCCGCCTATGGCATCGCCTTCATCGCGCCACAGGGCGTGTCCACCGAATCCGAGGCCAGCGCGCGCGACATTGCTGCGATCATCACCCAGATCAGGACGGGCAAAATTCCGGCGGTCTTCCTGGAAAACATCAGCGACCCGCGGCTGATGCGCCGGATATCGTCTGAGACCGGCGCGAGGATCGGCGGAACGCTCTATTCCGACAGCCTGACGGCCGAAAACGCCGATGCCCCCACTTACATTGAACTGGTCAGGCACAATATAAAGGCCCTGACGAGCGCGCTTTCGGATTAGGGCAGGGGCCTCCCTGCCAGAGGGCGCGCTTGATATTGCCCTGGAGTGATGATGCCTGAATTGACGTCCCAGAAAATCCCCGTGACCGTGCTGACCGGCTATCTCGGCGCCGGCAAGACCACGCTGCTCAACCGCATCCTGTCGGAGAACCACGGCAAGAAATACGCCGTGATCGTCAATGAATTCGGCGAGATCGGCATCGACAACGACTTGATCATCGGCGCCGACGAAGAAGTGTTCGAGATGAACAATGGCTGCGTCTGCTGCACCGTGCGCGGCGACCTGGTGCGGATTCTCGACGGCCTGATGAAGCGCAAGGGCAAGTTCGACGCCATCATCGTCGAGACCACCGGGCTGGCCGATCCGGCGCCGGTGGCGCAGACATTTTTCGTCGACGAGGACGTGCAGAAGAACGCGCGGCTCGATGCGGTGGTGACGGTGGCCGACGCCAAATGGCTGAGCGACCGGCTGAAGGACGCGCCGGAGGCCAAGAACCAGATCGCGTTCGCCGACGTCATCGTGCTCAACAAGACCGATCTTGTTTCAAAGGCCGAACTCGCAGAAGTCGAGGCGCGCATCCGCGGCATCAATCCTTATGCAAAATTGCATCGCACCGAGCGCTGCCAGGTCGCACTTTCCGACGTGCTGGAGCGCGGCGCCTTCGATCTCGACCGCATCCTCGAAATCGAGCCGGAATTTCTGGACGCCGGCGACGGCACACGATCATGACCATCATCACGACCACGACCACGATCATCATCATCACGATCATGCCCACAGCCATGGCGGCTTGAAGCACTATCACGACCAAGACATGCAATCGTTGTCGCTGCGATCCAGCAAGCCGCTCGACCCCAGCAAATTCATGCCGTGGCTGCAGAACCTGGTCGCCAGCGAAGGCCAGAAGATTCTGCGCTCCAAGGGCATTCTTGCCTTCAGCGGCGATGACGACCGCTATGTGTTTCAAGGCGTTCACATGATGCTGGAGGGCGATCATCAGCGCGCCTGGAAAGACGGCGAGCCGCGCGAGAGCCGGCTCGTCTTCATCGGCCGCGAACTGCCCGAGCAGATGATCCGCGAGGGTTTTGAGAACTGCATCGTCGCGTGATGAAAGAGTTCGATCCCTCCGGCGATTCCGCCTCCATCGTCTCGGTCACCGCCAAGGTGCGCCCGGTTGCAATCGGCGCGCCGGTGATCGCCGTGCACTTTCTCGGCGACAAGGCCGCCTTTGTCGGCGCCGAGGAAAACGTCGCGCTGGTAAATAGCGCGGGCGACATCTCGCGCGTCGCGGTGCACAGCGGCGGCATCCTCTGCGTGGCCTCCGACGGCGAGCGGGTCGTGATGGGCGGCGACGACGGCAAGCTGGCCGCGCTCGATGCAAAGGGCGAGGTCACGACGCTCGCCACCGACCCAAAACGACGCTGGATCGATAATGTCGCGCTGCATCCCGACGGTGCGGTGGCGTGGTCGGCCGGCAAGACTGCATTTGTCCGCGGCGTGAAGCGCGAGGAGAAATCGTTCGAGGTGCCGTCCACCGTCGGCGGGCTTGCGTTCGCCCCGAAGGGCATGCGGCTTGCGATCGCGCATTACAACGGCGTCACGCTGTGGTTTCCCAACATGGCGGGAAGCGTGCAATTCCTGGAATGGGCGGGCTCGCATCTCGCCGTCATGTTCAGCCCGGACAACAAGTTCCTGGTTACCGCGATGCACGAGCCGGCGTTGCATGGCTGGCGGCTCGCCGATGTCAGGCACATGCGCATGACCGGCTATCCCGGCCGGGTGCGCTCATTATCCTGGAGCGCCGGCGGAAAATCGCTGGCGACATCAGGCGCCGACACCGTGATCCTGTGGCCGTTCGCCAGCAAGGACGGCCCGATCGGCAAGGAGCCCGCGATGCTGGCGCCCTTGCAGGCGCGCGTCAGCCAGGTCGCCTGCCACCCGAAGCAGGATATTTTTGCCGCCGGCTACAGCAACGGCACCGTGCTGATGGTGCGGCTGAACGACGGCGCCGAAATCCTGGTGCGCAGGAACGGCGGCGCGCCGGTCTCGGCGCTGGCGTGGAACGCCAAGGGGACCGTGCTGGCGTTTGCCGCCGAGGATGGCGAAGCGGGGCTGCTGGAGCTTTGAGCCGGACTTGTCGCAGGTCCATAGGGAACTTCGCGTTCCCAAACCCGTTGAATCCCTGGACAAAATCAGGGTGAAGCCATGGCTCCCGAGATCAGGAAACGCGCTTACCGAAGCGACATGCTGCTCGCGGGCGTGATGGTGGCCGCGGGTATTGCTTTGTCCGGCGTTTCCGCCGCGCAGCTTTTGACGGCCCGCCACCAGCAGATGGCACAGGCCACCCACCCGCTGCAGTCGACGCCGGGAGCGGAGACCAAACCGTCCGCGCCCGCCGAGCCGGCAACGACCGGCACGCGGCCTCAAAATATTCCGCCGGAGCCTGCGCGTCCGGATGCGGAGGCACAGAAGGCCGGCGCTTCGCCGGCCTTGCCGCCGGCGCCGGCCGAGAAGACCGCCCCGCCGATCAAGGAACGCTAAATAGTCTAAATAGTGGAGTGAGCGGCCAAGCCATCAGCGGGTAGATCAGCATCGGTGTGACCGCTGCGTGGTGGCTAGGCGCAATGCACCGACATCTCCAGGCCGCCATCGAAGGGCAAGGTCATGGTGCGAAACCGATTTGCCGGGTGTTCGAGGAACGCGAAATAATCCGCGTAGTCGGTGCGGTCCCGCGCGGTGTTGTCGCAGACCACAATGGCGCCCGGCCTGAGGTGCGGAGCGATCATCTCCAGCGCGGGCCGCGCCATCGCGATCCAGATATCCACCAGGACGAAATCCACAGGTCCGTCGATCTGCTTGAGCGTTTCGCGCAGGTCGCCCTCGCGAAGGTCGATGAAGCGGCTCAAACCGGCATCCTCGAAATTTGCCCGGGCGGCGCGCGCCTTGACCGGCTCGTATTCGGTGCCGATCACGATGCCAGCGCCGCCGCGGAGCCGGACATTGTCGCGCAGGGCAGCGGCGAGATAGAGCGTCGACACTCCATGGGACGTACCGACCTCGATGATCCGCCGCGCATCATTTGCGCGGCAAAGCTGATAGCAGAATTCCGCTTTGTCGCGGTCGAGCGCGACAAGCTTGTCGCGCCGAAACGCCGCGATCTCCTCTGCTGCAGGCGGGCGCCCGCTTTCGGTTCGCAGCGCGTCGAAGCTTGTTGTCGCCGCGGCCTGCCGGTCGCTTCTAGCGTGCAAGGCGGCGAGCAGACGCTCCAGTTCCGGATCGTGCAGAACGCCCATCGACCGCTCCCTTCGCTGGCATGATCCAGACAGGTTCAACGGGTATGATCTCAGCCTGCGTATCGCGGGCACCCCGGCAACTGCAGGGTTTCAGCCCGACCGGCGGCCGTCAAGCCGCTACCGCCGTACCGATCGCATTGTACGAAGGACTCACCGCACCAGCACGTTCCTGAACTGCCAGGGATCGCTGCTGTCGATATCCTCCGGAAACAATCCCGGGCGATCCGTCAGCGGCGTCCAGTCGGTGTAGAATCCCGTTACCGGCCCCAGATATGGCCGCTGGATCTCGAGGCAGCGCCTGAAATCCATCTCGTCGGCTTCGACGATGCCTTCGTTGGGATTTTCCAGCGCCCACACCATGCCGGCCAGCACCGCGGAGGAGACCTGCATGCCGGTGGCGTTCTGGTAGGGCGCGATGTCGCGGGTTTCCTCGATTGAGAGCTGCGAGCCGTACCAGTAGGCGTTTTTGGCATGGCCGTAGATCAGCACGCCGAGCTCGTCGATGCCGTCCTCGATCTCGTTCTCGTCGAGGATGTGCCACTTCGGCTGCATCTTGCCGGTGGCGCCGAACATCTCGTGCAGCGACAGCACGGCGTCGTTGGCCGGGTGATAGGCGTAGTGGCAGGTCGGGCGATAGATCAGTTTCTGGCCGTCGCGCACGGTGAAGTAATCCGCGATCGAGATCGACTCGTTGTGGGTGACCAGGAAGCCATACTGCGCGCCCGGCGTCGGGCACCACGAGCGCACCCTTGTGTTGGCGCCGGGCTGCAGCAGATAGATCGCCGCACCGCAGCCGTGTTCATGTTTGCGGCCATTGTCCGGCATCCACTTTTCATGGGTGCCCCAGCCGAGTTCGGCCGGCTGCATGCCCTCGGACACAAAGCCTTCCACCGACCAGGTGTTGACGAACACGTTGATCGGCTTCGGCTTCTTCGAGCGCTGGGTGTCGCGCTCGGCGATGTGGATGCCCTTGACGCCGAGCAAGTGGGCGAGCTGGCCCCAGCCTTCGCGGCTCTTCGGCTCGTTGAAATTGGTGTTGGTGTCGCGCGCGATGTCGAGCAGCGCCTGCTTGACGAACCAGGACACCATGCCCGGATTGGCGCCGCAGGTCGAAACCGCGGTCGGTCCGCCCGGGCTTTTGTGTTTTGCGGCAAGCAGGGTTTCGCGCAAGGCGTAATTCGAGCGCGCTTCCGGACCGATATTCTTGTCGAAGTAGAAGCCGAGCCACGGCTCGACCACGGTGTCGATATAGAGCGCGCCGATCTCCCGGCACAGATTCGATGATGTCGACCGAGGAGGTGTCGACCGAGAGGTTGACGCAAAAGCCTTGGCCGCCGCCCGCGGTCAGCAGCGGCACCAGCGTTTCGCGATAATTGTCCTTTGTGATGGCCTGCTTGATGAAGCGGACGCCATGCTGCCGGGCGAGTTCGCCGTCCTCATGCGGGTCAATGATGACGAAGCGCGACTTGTCGTATTCAAAATGCCGTTCGATCAGCGGCAGCGTGCCTTTGCCGATCGAGCCGAAGCCGATCATCACAATGGGGCCGGAAATTTTCGCATGGATTTGCGAGGCGGGGGTGGGCATCGGGGAAATCTCCGGGGCGACAAGCAAACGGCCGCGCGGGCCGCGTGGCTTCATGACAATACTTACAGGGCTAAATCAAGCCGCGTGTGACGCCAAGGGGCGCGCTTTCGCGGTCCGGCGTGCGATTGCCGCGCCGGTGGGCACGATCAGCCCGCGGGCGCCCTCAAGCGCGCCGTCGCGTAGTTCAAGGGCCAGCAGCCGCTCGCGCTCGAGCGGGCCCGGGAGCGACAGTTCTGCGGTCTTCGCCGCGCTGAAGCCGAAGCGCTCGTAATAAGCCGCATCGCCGAGCAGGATCACCGCGCCATGGCCGCGCGCGGCCGCGGCGGCCAACGCATGGCGCATCAACGCGGCGCCAAGACCGAGCGTGCGGCAGGCCGGATCGACCGCCAATGGGCCAAGCACCAGCGCCGGCCTTCCGCCAACGCTGACGTGCCACAACCGCACGGTCCCCACGAGCTTGCCCTGGCGCATCGCCGCGAAGGCAAGGCCTTCGGCGGGCGCGCGTCCGTCGCGCAGGCGCTGGCAGGTGCGCAGCTGCCGGTTCGCGCCGAAGCAGACATCCAGCAGCCTCTCGCGCGCAACGACGTCCGAGGCACGCTCGGCGCGGATCGCGAACGGAGCGGCATCGGAGGTGAGGGCAGGGGCGGTGTTCCGCAAAGCAGTCATGGCACGTCAGTCTCTCTACACATTCTCAATCGTCATTGCCGGGCTTGACCCGGCAATCCATCCTCTTCGAAAGACTCTTCTCGAAGATGGATGGATACGCGGGTCAAGCCCGCGTATGGCGCCGTTTCCATCCTCGAGGGCCGCGCGAGTGCGCGGCCACCTTCAGGATGACGGTTGGTTCTTGCTCTTGGGATTGGATGGGAGCCGGCGAACCGGCTCCCGGATTGATCAGATATGATACGTCTTCAGCGGCGGGATGCCGTTGAAGGCAACCGACGCGTAGGTCGAGGTATAGGCGCCGGCGCCTTCGATCAGCAGCTTGTCGCCGATCTCGAGGGTCACCGGCAGCGGATACGGCGCCTTCTCGTACAACACGTCGGCCGAATTGCAGGTCGGGCCGGCGAGGATGCACGGCGCCATCTCCGCGCCGTCATGCGGAGTTTTGATCGCATAACGGATCGACTCGTCCATGGTCTCGGCGAGGCCGCCGAACTTGCCGATGTCGAGGTACACCCAGCGCGCGTCGTCCTCGTCGCTCTTCTTCGAGATCAGCACCACTTCGGTCTCGATGATCCCGGCGTTGCCCACCATGCCGCGGCCCGGCTCGATGATGGTCTCCGGGATCTGGTTGCCGAAATGCTTGCGCAGCGCGCGGAAGATCGACCGGCCGTATTGCACGACCGGAGGAACGTCCTTCAGGTACTTGGTCGGGAACCCGCCGCCCATGTTGACCATGGTGAGGTTGATGCCGCGCTCTGCGCAGTCGCGGAACACCGTCGAGGCCATCGCCAGCGCGCGGTCCCACGCCTTCACCTTGCGTTGCTGGGAACCGACATGAAACGAGATGCCGCACGGCTCGAGGCCCAGACGCTTGGCGAGGTCGAGCACGTCGACCGCCATCTCCGGATCGCAGCCGAATTTTCGCGACAGCGGCCACTCGGCGCCGGCGCAGTCATACAGGATGCGGCAGAACACTTTTGCGCCGGGGGCGGCGCGGGCGATCTTTTCCACTTCCGCGGAGCAATCGACCGCGAACAGCCGGATGCCGCGCGCGAACGCGCGCGCGATGTCCCGCTCTTTCTTGATCGTGTTGCCATAGGAGACGCGGTCCGGCGAAGCACCGGCGGCCAGCGCCATCTCGATCTCGACCACGCTCGCGCAGTCGAAGCACGAGCCCATCGAGGCCAGCAGCGACAGCACCTCCGGCGCCGGGTTTGCCTTCACCGCGTAGAACACGCGTGAGTCCGGCAAGGCCTTCGCAAAAGTCTGAAAATTGTCGCGCACCACTTCGAGGTCGACCACGAGGCACGGCTCGGTGTCGTTGCCTTCCATGCGGCGGTTGCGCAGGAATTCCTGGATACGGTCGGTCATAGATAGCACCTCCCAAACGGCCTTTGCGACAAGGACGCGTTCAAAATCGATGTTGGGTATGAGCGCGTGGCCAAGTCGCACGATGGAGACGCGACAAAGCCTAAAGCTCAGACCGAACTGTGCTGCCGTGGATTGGTTGGGAGTGATCCCGCCCGCACACCTGGCAATGAAGGACAAGCCTCTTCGGTATTCGCGCCGGCTGGTGGAAAGCCGGCAGAGACCAAAAAAGCCCGATCCGTCGTTGCTTTAAGTCGCGTCCCCCGTTGAGAACGAGGTGCGCCGGTTCGCCTCCGGCTGCCAGTCACGGTTGCAAGGATATCAAGTCGCCTTCAACGGCATCTCTGGAGAGAGATGCTGGCCTCTTAGTCTCGATCGACCCGACCGACTTGAGCGACCCTCGGCTTCTTCATCCCTTGGCGGCTGTCCGGCCTCTTGTCCGGATACCTACCGACTGACACACGACCACAGGCACGTGCGAAATTGGGCAAGAGTGCACATAGGTGTTTTGAGTTTGCTTCGCAACGTTTTTTTTAAAGAGCAGACAGTTTTCTTCACAACGTCGTTCAGGCGACACAAGCGGACGCGCCGAAGGTGAACGGATGTTAAGCTTGTTTAACTCACGTTAAGCGCTTTGCGGCGGCGGTGATTTATTTGAGGCCTGTGCCGCAGCGGTTTTATCGCGCCACGCACTTCTCCTCAACCTGAGGAGCCACGCAGCTTGCGCGGCGTCACGAAGGATAGGCCGCGACCGCTGCCATCCTTCGAGACCCGGCCAAGAGGCCGCTCCTCAGAATGAGGGCGATGTGGTGTGGCGGCGGGTGAAGAGAGACGAAGGACGACTCAGCCGCGCCGCGTAAACGGCTCGACGCGCTGGGCGGCGCGGATGAAGGCCACCATGATGACGACGCCGAGCGCGAACAGCACCGCCTGCAGGATGTGCGCGCCCAATTCGTCGAGGCCGAACAGGATCGCCAGCGCCCAGCCGCCGGCGAACGCCGCGCCGAACACTTCGGCGCCGATCAGGATCGCCGCCGAGATCACGGTAATGACGCTGGGCCAGTAGATCTGGCGGGCGGCTGACGAGGTGGGCTGCGAAGGCATGTCCTGGGTCCTGTTGCGGCCGCAATCTCTATGAAAAGCGTGGCCCGATCAAGGCTCTCGTGCCCGACGCAGCGCTGCAAGCGCGTTTACGCGCGTCTTCGGCGCGCTATGGCGCAGCTCTTCGCGAAGCGGCGCGCCGCAGGCCGGGGCCGCAACCAACGCCGCCGTTTGCTACGGTTCCGGGGCACGGCGATCGAGCGTAAAAAAGCCCGATCCCGTGCTATAGGTTCCCGAAACGATGTGCCGATCAAAACAGGATTCTTCATGTCCGACGCCGCTGCTACCATTGCCGAAAACCCGCTGCTGAAGCCCTGGCAGACGCCGTTCGAGACGCCGCCATTCACCGAGATTGCGCCCGAACACTTCCTGCCTGCATTCGAGCAGGCCTTCGCTGACCACTCCGCCGAGATCGCCGCGATCACCCACGATCCGGCTGCGCCGGATTTTGACAACACCATCACCGCGCTGGAGCGCTCCGGAAAGCTGCTCTCCAAGGTGGCGGCGGTGTTTTACGACCTGGTGTCGGCGCATTCCAACCCGGCGCTGCTCGACATCGACAAGGAAGTAAGCTTGCGGATGGCGCGGCACTGGAACCCGATCATGATGAACGCCGTGCTGTTCGGCCGGATCGCGGCTCTCCGCGACAAAAGCGCCGCGCTGGGCCTGACCCCGGAGCAGGCGCGCCTGCTGGAACGCAGCTATACCGGCTTCCATCGGTCCGGCGCCGGACTGGACGAACAGGCGAAAAAGCGGATGGCCGACATTAACGAGCGTCTGGCGCATCTTGGCACCGCGTTCAGCCACCATCTGCTCGGCGACGAGCAGGACTGGTTCATGGAACTCGGCGAGGCCGATCGCGACGGCCTCCCGGACTCCTTTGTCGCCGCCGCCAAGGCTGCCGCCGAAGAGCGCGGCATGCCCGGCAAGGCGGTGATGACGTTGTCACGCTCCTTCGTCGAACCGTTCCTGAAGAGTTCGACCCGGCGCGACCTGCGCGAAAAGGTGTTCAAGGCGTTTTGCGCGCGCGGCGATAACGGCAATGCCAACGACAACAACGACATCATCGTGGAAATCCTGGCATTGCGCGAGGAGAGCGCAAAACTGCTCGGCTTCCCGAGCTTCGCGGCCTACCGGCTGGAGGATTCCATGGCCAGGACGCCGGAAGCCGTACGCGGCCTGCTGGAGCGGGTCTGGAAACCGGCCCGTGCCCGCGCGCTCGCCGATCGCGACGCGCTGCAGGCGCTGGTCGCCGAGGAGGGCGGCAACTTCGCGCTGGCGCCCTGGGACTGGCGCTACTACGCCGAAAAGCTGCGGCAGCGCCGCGCCAATTTCGACGACGCCGCGATCAAGCCGTATCTAGCGCTGGACCACATGATCGAGGCGGCGTTCGACTGCGCGTCCCGCCTGTTCGGCCTCAGTTTTGTCGAGCGCCGGGATATCCCGGTCTGGCATCCCGACGTTCGGGTCTGGGAAGTCAAGGACGCGGCGGGCCGGCACAAGGCGCTGTTCTATGGCGACTACTTCGCCCGGCCTTCGAAGCGTTCGGGGGCGTGGATGAGCGCGCTGCGCAGCCAGCAGAAGCTCGACGGCGCCGTCGCTCCGCTGATTGTCAATGTGACGAATTTCTCCAAGGGTGCCGAAGGCGAGCCGGCCCTGCTGTCACCCGACGAAGCCCGAACGATTTTCCATGAGTTCGGCCACGGCTTGCACGGCATGCTGTCCAATGTGACCTATCCGTCGCTGTCCGGCACCAGCGTGTTCACCGATTTCGTCGAACTGCCCTCGCAGCTCTACGAGCACTGGCAGGAGCAGCCGCAGGTGCTGCGCCGGTTCGCGCGGCATTTTCGGACCGGCGAGCCGCTGCCCGACGATCTGCTGAAGCGCTTCATGGCGGCGCGCAAATTCAACCAGGGCTTTGCCACCGTCGAGTTCGTGTCGTCGGCGCTGATCGATCTCGAATTCCATACCCAGCCGGCGGCGGCGAGCCGCGATGTGCGGGCGTTCGAGCGCAATGAGCTGGAAAAAATCGGCATGCCGGCGGAAATCTCGCTGCGGCACCGGCCGACCCAGTTCGCCCACATTTTTTCCGGCGGCCAGTATTCGTCGGCTTACTATAGCTACATGTGGTCCGAGGTGATGGACGCCGACGCTTTCGGCGCGTTCGAGGAAGCCGGCAATATTTTCGATCCCGCCGTCGCCAAGCGTCTGCACGACGAGATCTATTCCTCCGGCGGATCGCGCGATCCCGAGGGTGCCTACATCGCCTTTCGCGGCCGCGAACCGGAGCCCGAAGCACTGCTGCGGCGGCGCGGGTTGCTCGAAGTGCCGGAGGCGGCGTGATCAGGGTCGCAGCCGTAGGGTGGGCAAAGGCGCGGTTGCGCCGCGCCCACCACTGTTGTTTTCGATACCGGGATGAATGGTGGGCACCCCGCCCGCCGCGCATTCGCGCGCCCGGCGGCTTTGCCCACCCTACGGTTCTCCTCGCAATCACGATGGCGCTCGCGTTTGGTCCCGGCTCCGCCCACGCCCACCCCCACGTCTGGGTCACTGCGGCCAGCGAATTGATATACGCGTCGGACGGCTCGATATCCGGCGTGCGCCACGCCTGGACTTTCGATGACATGTTCTCGACCTACGCGCTGCAGGGCATCGAGAGCAAGACCAAGGGTGTCTACACCCGCGAGGAACTGGCGCCGCTGGCGCAGACCAATGTCGAGTCGCTGAAGGAGTTCGGCTTCTTCACCTTCGCCAGGGCCGACGGCAAAAAGGAGAAGTTTCTCGAGCCGGTCGACTACTACCTTGAACAAAAGGACGGCGCGCTGGTGCTGCACTTCACCTTGCCGTTCAGGACGCCGTTCAAGACCAAGGCGCTTGCCCTTGAAATCTTCGACCCGACCTTCTTCGTCGATTTTTCGCTACAGAAGCAGGATCCGATCCGGCTGGTCGGCGCGCCGGCCTCCTGCACCTTTGCGATCCAGCGCCCGAACGACGGAAGTGCCGCCGCGCAGAAGCTCAACGAGCAGACTTTCATGAACGGCGAGAATTCGAACTACGGCATGATGTTCGCCAACAAGATCACGGTGGATTGTCCATGAGGGGAACGCAGCAGTCGACGGCCAAGTTCGTCATGCCCGGGCTTGTCCCGGGCATCCACGTCTTGACGGCGCTGCGGCAACAAAGACGTGGATGGCCGGGACAAGCCCGGCCATGACGAGGGGAAAGGCCTTTGTTCTGACTTGGGTCGCGCTGCTGGTGCTCGGCACGATCGCCGACGCCGCCCTGCATCCGTTACTCGCCCAATCCCCGTTCGGCGCCCCGCGCGCCGCGCCCGACGCGCAGGTCGGCGGCATCGTCGGCTGGCTCTTGGCAAAGCAATCCGAATTCTATCGCGAGATGTCCTCGACCATCCGCGCCGCCAAGTCCGATGGCAGCGCGGTGTGGAGCTTGCTCGCGATCTCGTTCGCCTACGGGATCTTCCACGCCGCCGGCCCCGGCCACGGCAAGGCGGTGATCTCCTCGTACCTGGTCGCCAACGGGGAAACCGCGCGGCGCGGCATTGCGCTGTCGTTCGCTTCGGCGCTGATGCAGGCGCTGGTTGCGGTTGCGATCGTCGGCATATGCGCCTGGCTGCTCAACGCCACCGCGAAAACCATGTGCGGCGCGGAGCGCGCGATCGAGATCGCAAGCTACGCGCTGATCGCGGTGTTCGGCGCGAGGCTGGTCTGGACCAAGGGCGGCGGATTTTTTCGCGCGCTGCAGGCGCAGCAGCCGGCGCCCGCGATGGCGGCGCCGCATCATCATGGTCCATGATCACGGCCATCACCACCACCATCCGCGCGGCCATGTGCATGACGAGCATTGCGGTCATTCCCATGGCCCGACACCTGCCGAACTCGCCGGTCCCGGCGGATGGCGGCGCGGCTTTGGCGCCATCCTGGCGGTCGGCATCCGGCCGTGCTCGGGCGCCATCCTGGTGCTGGTGTTCGCGCTGGCGCAGGGGCTGTTCTGGGCCGGCGTCGCCGCGACCTTGGTGATGGGGCTCGGCACCGCGATTACGGTGGCGACCATCGCCGTGATCGCCGTCTCCGCCAAGGATCTGGCGCGGCGCCTCAGCGCCGGCCGCGAAGGCGGCGGCGCGCTGCTCATGCGCGGCGTCGAGTTCGGCGCGGCGGGACTGGTGCTGCTGCTGGGCGCGGGCTTGCTTGCGGGCTATGTGGCGGCGGAACGTGTAACGTGTTTTTAGGCCGTCATTGCGAGGCGCCCTTGCGACGAAGCTTCGCTCGCAATGACGGCGAGTGTCACACCGGCAGCCAGCCCCGGATCATCGGCAGAAAGAAAATCGCCACATTGATCGCAAACCCGATGGTCCACAGGATCGATCGCAGCGTCGGGCGGTCGCCGAGATAGGTGAAGACATAGGCGATCCGCACGATCAGGAACAGCACCGCCAGTTCATTGATGAGATTTTGCGGCGTGTTGCGGAATTCCGCCAGCAAGACGGCGACCGCGAAAAACGGAAACGCCTCGATGCCGTTGAGATGCGCGCCGAGCGCGCGGGCACGAACGGGATCGCCGTAGAAAGCCGGATCGCGCGGATTGGCGTTGTCGAATTTTCGAAATCCGATCCACTTGATCGGCGCGATGGTCAGCAGATAGAGCATCACGCATGCGAAAACGCACCATTCGGCGATCGTCATGATTCCCCCCGGTTCCGCGACCTTAGCGGCAGCAGCGTTATCTTGACAAGGATACGCCAACGCGCGAAGCCACTCGCATCATGAGCGTGGTCGTTCCGATCGGAAAAACTTTAGCCGCGGCGAGGCGAGGCCGGAACGCATCGGCGTGCTGCTGGTCAATCTCGGCACGCCCGATAGCGCCGACGCCAGGGGCGTGCGGGTTTATCTCAAGGAATTCCTGTCCGACCCGCGGGTGATCGAAAACCAGGGACTGTTCTGGAAGCTGGCGCTGAACGGCATCATCCTGCGCACCCGCCCGGCGCGCAAGGCGCGCGACTACCAGAAAATCTGGAACGCCGGGAAAAACGAATCGCCACTGAAGACCATTACGCGCGCGCAGGCGGAAAAGCTTGGCGAGGCGATCGCCGACCACGGCCGCGTCGTGGTCGACTGGGCGATGCGCTACGGCAATCCGTCGATCCGCTCCCGGATCGAGGCGCTGATGGCGCAGGGCTGCGACCGGCTGCTGGTGGTGCCGCTGTATCCGCAATATTCCGCGGCGACCTCGGCCACGGTGTGCGACGAGGTGTTCCGCGTGTTCGCCAAGATGCGCGCGCAGCCGACGTTGCGGGTGACGCCGCCCTATTACGACGATCCGGATTATATCGAGGCGCTGGCGGTCTCGATCGACACGCATCTCAAAACCCTCAGCTTCCAGCCCGAAATCATCGTGGCGTCGTTTCACGGCATGCCGCAAAAATATATCGACCAGGGCGATCCGTATTACGCGCAATGCGCGGCCACCGCCGATGCGTTGCGCAAGCGGATGGGGCTCGACCAGAAAAAGCTGCTGCTGACTTTCCAGTCGCGGTTCGGCTTCGACCAATGGCTGCAGCCCTACACCGACAAGACCATCGAGCAGCTGGCCAAAGACGGCGTGCGCCGCATCGCCGTGGTGACGCCGGGTTTTTCGGCCGATTGCCTGGAGACGCTGGAAGAAATCGCCCAGGAAAACGCCGAGATTTTCAGGCATGCCGGCGGCGAGCAGTTTGCCGCCATCCCCTGTCTGAACGACAGCGACGGCGGCATGGATGTGATCCGTCAATTGGTGCTGCGCGAACTGCAGGGCTGGATATAACGCGACCGCGTCGGGTGAGCAAAAGGCGCTCTTGCGCCGTGCCCACCACGATCGCAGCGCGGTCCTGAATGGCCGGCATGGCGTGAAGAGGGCGCCTTTGCCTACCCTACAGCCTCGAACCTTGCATCCCGAATCGGCGACTTATGTTAAAGCCGCGACGGCGTCGGCAGCGTTGAGGGAGAAATCTGAATGACCGGTTTCGATATTTTCGCCATCGCCTTTGTGCTGCTGATCATCTTCACGCTGTTCGCCGGCGTCAAAACCGTGCCGCAGGGGTTTGACTGGACCATCGAGCGGTTCGGCAAGTTCACCCGCACGCTGTCGCCGGGGTTGAACATCATCATCCCGTATTTCGACCGGGTCGGGCGCAAGATGAACATGATGGAGCAGGTGATCAGCATTCCCGAACAGGAGGTGATCACCAAGGACAATGCCACCGTGACCGTCGACGGCGTCGCGTTCTATCAGGTGTTCGATGCGGCGAAAGCCAGCTACGAAGTGTCCGATCTCAACCAAGCCATCATCGTGCTGACCATGACCAACATCCGCTCGGTGATGGGCGCGATGGACCTCGACCAGGTGCTGTCGCATCGCGACGAGATCAACGAGCGGCTGTTGCGCGTGGTCGATGCGGCGGTGTCGCCATGGGGGTTGAAGGTCAATCGCATCGAAATCAAGGACATCGTGCCGCCGGCCGACCTGGTGGAAGCCATGGGGCGCCAGATGAAGGCCGAACGCGTCAAGCGCGCCGACATTCTGCAGGCCGAAGGCCAGCGGCAGTCGGAAATTTTGCGCGCCGAAGGCGCCAAACAGGGCCAGATATTGCAAGCGGAAGGCCGCCGCGAAGCCGCGTTCCGCGACGCCGAGGCGCGCGAACGCTCCGCGGAAGCCGAAGCCAAGGCAACGCAAATGGTGTCCGAGGCGATTGCCAAAGGCGACGTCGCCGCGCTGAACTACTTCATCGCCGACAAATACATCAAGGCGTTCGGCCAATTGGCGGATTCGCCGAACCAGAAGATCATCATGCTGCCGATCGAGGCGATGAGCATATTGGGTTCGCTCGCCGGTATCGGCGAGATCGCCAAGGCGACTTTTGGGGAAAGCGCGGCGTCGGCCCAGGCCGCTGCCCGCCGCGGTTCGGTGCCGAGTGCGGGCCAGGCCTCGCCCCCGGCGCCGCCGCAACGTTGAGGACGCGATCATGGCCGAGATGTTTTCGACCCTTGGCACCTGGAATTGGCTGATCTTCGGCCTGTTGCTGATGGGGCTGGAACTGCTGGCGCCCGGTGTGTTCCTGTTCTGGCTGGGCTTGGCCGCCTTGCTGGTCGGGCTGTTGTCGTTCGCGATCAATCCGTCGTGGCAGTTGCAGATCCTGATGTTCGCCGTGTTCGCGGCGGCCGCCGTGCCGCTATGGCGCCGCGTCGCACGCAAGCACAGCGCGGTCAGCAACAGCAATCCGTTCCTCAACAAGCGCGCGGACGCGCTGGTCGGCCGCGTCTTCACGCTGGAGAAGCCGATCATCGACGGCGCGGGCACGGTGCGCATCGACGACACCATCTGGCGCGTGGCGGGGCCGGATGCGCCCGCCGGCAGCCGCGTCAGGATCGTGCGCGCCGATGGCGCCAGCCTGACGGTGGCTGCGGCTTGAGATACCTTCATTGCGAGGAGCGCTTGCGGGGAAACAATCCAGTCTTGCTGCGGAGCGACTGGATTGCTTCGCGGGGCCTGTCATCGGGCCGGTGAAGCCGGACCCGTTGGCTGGCAGTGACGGGATGTGCCGGAGCTAACGCCCTCTCCAGCGCTCGGCAAATCTGTGCAGCGGCAGCAAGGTGCCGAGCAATTCGCGGCCCATTTCGGTGAGGCGATAGCCGCTTGCGGCCGCCAGTTCGACAAAGCCGGCCTGCCGCAGATCGGTCAGCCTCGCCTGCAGCACGGTGGGAGAGGCATCGTCGCAGGCTTCGCGCAGCGCGCGCGAGGTCAGCGTCTGCTCGCGGAGTTCCCACAATAACCGCAAGGTCCAGCGCCGGCCCAGCAGGTCGAGCAGCGCCATGATCGGGCGGCCGGAGCGCGAACCGCGCACTGCGGGTTTTTTCAATGTTTTTTTCATCATCGGCCCCTCTTGTATTCCGCTACGGATAATGTAGCGTCACGCTACGTTTGTAGTAGCACAGGAGCGGACCATGTCACGCATCGCGCCGCTCGAGCCGCCTTATGCGCCGGAGATTCAGGCGCAATTCGACCGCATCATGCGCGGCGCGCCGCCGCTGACGCTGTTCCGCGTGCTCGCCGGCAATGCGCGCGCCTGGGACAAATTCCGCGCCGGCAGCCTGATCGATGCCGGGCCGCTGGGCTTGCGCGAGCGCGAAATCGTCATCGACCGGACCTGCGCGCTTACCGGCTGCGAGTATGAATGGGGCGTGCATGTCGCGGTTTTCGCAAAAGCGGCCGAACTTGCCGACGCGCAAATCAGGGCGACGGTGCTGGAAGGCGCCGACGCGCCGTGCTGGCCGGCAAGCGAACAGGCGCTGCTTGCGGGGGTCGATGCGCTGCATCATCGCGCGACATTGAGCGGCGAGGAATTCGCGGCGCTGTCGGCGCATTACGACGACGCCAAGATTTTCGAGATCATCCTGCTCTGCGGCTTCTATCGCACCGTGTCATATCTGGCGAATGGGCTCGATCTGCCGCTGGAGCACAATGCGGCGCGGTTTCCGGGCTAGCCGCCATTGCGAGGAGCGCAGCCGCAGGGCGGGCAAAGGCGCGCTTGCGCCGTGCCCACCACCAATGCCGGGATTCGTTATGGTGGGCACGCTTCGCTTTGCCCAGCCTACGAAGCTGCGTCAACGGACTCCGTTGCGGTCGCGGTTCTGGGAAGCAGCTGCGCGCTGCATCGCGCCGCGGACACGGAGTCACGCCACCCCCGCGCGAAGCACGTCATGCACGTGCACGATGCCCACCGGCTTTTTGCCCTCGGCCACGATCAGCACCGTGATCCGCGGCGTTGACGAGTTCAAGGTATCGAGCAGCTGCACCGCCAGCGTATCTGGCGAGGTGGTCTTCGGATTTTTCGTCATCACCTCGTCGACTGCGGCGGTCATCAGGTCCGGGCGCATGTGGCGGCGCAGATCGCCGTCGGTGATGATGCCGACCAGGTCGCCGGCGCGGTCAACGATGCCGACGCAACCGAAGCCTTTCGACGACATCTCCACCAGCGCGTCGGACATTTTGGTGCCCAGCCGTTTCAGCGGCACCGCGTCGCCGGTGTGCATCAAATCGCGGACGAATTTCAGCATCGCCCCCAGCTTGCCGCCGGGATGCAGCATGCCGAAATCCATCGAGGTGAAGCCGCGGCCTTCCAGCAGTGCGATCGCCAGCGCATCGCCCAGCGCCAGCATCATCACCGACGAGGTGGTGGGGGCGAGGTTGTGCGGGCAGGCCTCGCGCGCCTTCGGCAGCGTCAGCGCCACGTCGGCGGCCTTGCAGAGGGTGGAGGCGCCGTCCGCCGTCATCGCGATCAGCCCGATCCGGAATCGTTTCGCGTAGGTGATGAGGTTCTTCATCTCCGGCTGCTCGCCGGACCATGACAGCGCCAGGATGACATCGTCGGGAGTGATCATGCCGAGGTCGCCATGGCCGGCCTCGGCGGCGTGCACGAAAAACGCCGGCGTGCCGGTGGAAGCAAACGTTGCGGCCATCTTGCGGCCGATATGGCCGGACTTGCCGAGCCCGGTGATGATCAGCCGCCCCTTGGCATTGCGGATCAACCCGGCGGCGGCGGCAAAGGCCGCGCCAAGATCGGATTTCAGCGCCGCCGCGAGCGCGCCGATGCCGCTGCCTTCGGCGTCCAGCGTGCGCAGCGCCGACTGCACGGCGGCGTCCGCTTCCGTCGCCGATGACGTCGCGGCCTGCGATTTCAGTGTGGTCATGTGTAATTCCAAATTTTCGTCGCGTCATGGGCGGGTCGACCCGCCTGCGGCCTCGGGTCCCTTCGGCAAGGCGAAGGCCCGCGCATCCATATGCTACGTGAAAAGCTTCTTGCGATGGAGCTGGATTGCCGGGTCAAGCCCGGCAATGTCCGCCTCCAGATTCGGCCCTCTCTAGCATGGCCGCGACAGCGAAGCGACGCGAGGCCTTAGCTCGCAACGGCTCATTAACCATAATTGTTTTAACTCCATTAACGACGATTTGCGCAACCGCCTCGGTGGGGCGCGGGCTCGTCTGTCAAGGTGATGATTTTGTTGGAGTATTTCCAGACGTGATGTCGGGTCCAGCAACCGGCCCTCGCAAGCGCGCAGGAGTTTTATGCGCGTTTTTGCCATGCCTTGCGCTGATCGCCTTTCAGCATGCTCCGGCGCAGGCCCAAACCCTGACCACCGACCTGCTGCGCCCGGTGCGCGACGGCTTTGTGTCGCCGCAGGATTTGCCCACTCGCAAGACCGGTTATAATACCGCGCAATCCACCCCCGACGACCGCAGCAGCCTGAGCGACAATCGCTTGCGCAATCCCGACGCGCCGGCGCCTTCGCGCATCGGCAATATCCCGACCTACGGCCTGCCCGCCGCCAGCGGCGCGTCGACATCCGGTTACGATTCGCTCAACCGCAAACGTCAGAAGGCAAAATTTTATCCGGGGCAGCCGAAGCCGAAAGTGGTCGGGCCCGGCAATCGCGCGGCGATCGGGCAAGGCCCCGATCCAAGACTGCCGCCGCCGAAATTGCCGCAGCCGCCGTCGGCGACCGCGCACCGGACGCCGATTGCGCCGGGCGCGGCCGGCACCGTCCCCGGCCAGCCGTATCGCAGGCAGCTTAAAATCGACGACGATCCGTTCGGCGCGGTCGGCGACTACGCCGGCAGCTTCCTGGTCAAGACCGCGGTGGAATTCATGGGCGGTTATGACACCAATCCGGGCCGCACCTTTGTGCCACGGGGTTCGCCGTTCTATGTGGTCGCGCCGGAATTGCTGGTGGTCTCGGACTGGGAACGCCACGCGCTGGTCGCCGATCTGCGCGGCTCATTTACCGGCTACAGCGAAACGTTTCCGCCGGTGAACGGCGTGGTGTCGTCGGCGCCGACCAATGTTGACCGCCCGGATTTCACCGGCCACGTCGACGGCCGGCTCGATGTTTCGAGGGATACCAGGCTGCTCGGGCAGGTCCGGCTGCGCGTCGCCACCGACAATCCCGGCAGTCCCAACATCCAGGCGGGCCTCGCAAAATATCCGATCTACACCACCCTCGGCGGCACCTTCGGCGTCGACCAGAATTTTAACCGGCTGCAGCTTTCCGCGGGTGGGACGATCGATCACACCACCTATCAGAACTCGGTGCTCACCGACGGCTCCATCGCCAGCAATGACGACCGCAACTTCAATGCAGTTGGCGGCATCGGCCGCGTCAGCTATGACCTTATGCCGGGCTTAAAGCCGTTCGGCGAGATCCAGGGCGACACCCGGGTGCATGAACTGCAGGTCGATCGCGCCGGCTACGCGCGCGATTCCAATGGCGGTTATGTGAAGGCCGGCACCAGTTTCGAATTCACCCGGCTGCTCACCGGTGAAGCATCCCTCGGCTGGTCCGAACGCAGCTATTCCGATCCGCGGCTGAACCGCCTGCAGGGGCTGCTGACCTCGGCCTCGCTGGTGTGGTCGGCGACGCCGTTGACAACGGCAAAATTCTACTCGGACACCAGCATCGGCGAGACCACGCTGCCCGGCGTCTCCGGCGTGCTGACGCATCTCTACACCTTGGAGGTCGATCACGATTTCCGCCGCTGGCTCACCGCGGTCGGCAAGTTCACCTTCGGCACGTCGGCCTATCAGGGCGACGCGCGGTTCGACCACATCTATTCGATCTCCGGCGACCTGATCTACAAGCTCAACCGCGACGTCTGGATCAAGGGCACGGTGCGGCGGGACAGTTTGAATTCCAACGTGCCCGGCTCGAGCTCGGCGTCGACGGTAGTGATGCTGGGGGTTAGGCTGCAAAGGTAGCGTACCGTGCTTGCCGGGCTTGACCCCGCAATCAATCCACTTCGAAAAATTTCTTGCGAAGAGTGATGGATACGCGGGCCTTCGCCGCGCCGAGGGAACTTCGGCCCCGCAGGCGGGTCAAGCCCGCGTATGACGCGGCGTGTGTTGCTGCGCTTGCGTATCCTACTTTATCCTCTTGAATCGCACGCTCTTGCCATCCGCCAGCCTTGTCGCGATGTAGCCGCCTTCGAGGCACGCCTCGCGCTGCGGCATCTTCTCCTGCGGGCTGCGCAGCGTCTCCCACCATGAGGCGCGATGCGCCGCGCGCGGCAACGCGGCGTCGATGATCTCTTCGATCTGATCGAAGCTGAGTGTGAATTCAGGCAGCTTCTGGCGTTTCAGGTAACCGCGCAGGGCGGAATAGTCGTTCACGGGCGGACTCAAGCGTGTTGATGTTCGAGATCATAAGCGGGCTTGCCGCGCGTATAATCGTCATTGCGAGCGAAGCGAAGCAATCCAGAAGCCACAAAGAAAGAACTGGATTGCTTCGTCGCAAGAACTCCTCGCAATGGCGGTCGTGCGCATATGCGCATCACTTCTCCAAATACCGCTTCATCTCCGCGCGCAGCCCGTCGCGCAAATCCGGACGCGCCATGCCGAAGGCGATGTTGGCGCGCAAAAAACCCGCCTTGGAGCCGCAGTCGTGGCGTTCGCCCTCGAATTCCACGCCGTAGAACTTTTGCATCTTGGCAAGCCCGATCATGGCGTCGGTGAGCTGGATCTCGCCGCCGGCGCCGCGCTCTTGCGTCTCCAGGATCTTGAAAATCTCCGGCTGCAGGATGTAGCGCCCGGTGATGGAGAAGTTGGAGGGCGCGGTGCCCTGTTTCGGTTTCTCGACCATGCCGTCGATCTCGAATAGGCTGCCGTGGGCATGGCGCGGGCCGACACCGCAGATGCCGTAATTGTGCGTCAAATGCGCCGGCACTTCCTCCACCGCGATCAAATTGGATTTCTCTCCAAGCTTTTCCGCTGCCTCGATCATCTGCTTTAAGCAGCCCGGCGTGTTCAGCACCAGCTCGTCCGGCAAGATGACGGCGAACGGCTCATCGCCGACGATATCGCGCGCGCACCACACCGCGTGGCCGAGGCCGAGCGGCGCCTGCTGCCGGGTAAAACTGGTGGCGCCGGCCGCGGGCTGGTCGCGCGCCAGGACGTCCTGCTCGGCGGTCTTGCCGCGCGCAGCCAGCGTTGCGTCGAGTTCGTACATCCTGTCGAAATGATCCTCAATCACGCTTTTGTTGCGGCCGGTGACAAAGACAAAATGCTCGATACCGGCTTCCTTGGCCTCATCCACCACATACTGGATCAGCGGCTTGTCGACGATAGTAAGCATTTCCTTTGGCATTGCCTTGGTGGCGGGCAGGACGCGGGTGCCGAGGCCGGCAACGGGGAACACGGCTTTGCGGATTTTCATGGGGAGCTTCTTGCGGGAAGGAGGGGACACGCTGGCCGTTCGTAACAGGTTTCAGCGAAATCGAAAAATCCACAAAAAACCGCTTTGTTAAGCTGATGGAAACCGTGGCAAGGCCCTGCTGAAGGCCGGATGTTTTTAAGGACGCAGGAATGGAATCGATGGGTCTGAGGATCGGCAATCGGCTGGGCGGAACAGTGGCGGCGGCGCTGGGCGCGCTGGTGCTGGCAGGAACTGCCACGGCACAGATTTCGGTCGGCGGCGCCCCGCTGAAACCGCAGAACGCCCCTTCGGGGTCGATCGCGCCGGCCAACCAAACCGCGCATCCCGGCCTGGTGCCGCGCGCGATGGTGCAGGCGCCGCCACCGGCGCCCGCTATCCCCGCGCCGCCATGGAGCGGCGAGGACGGCGCCTCCGGCCATCCCTTGATGACCGCAAGCGCAATCCGCGAGGGGGCGGCGAATTTCGAATCTTGCGTGGCCGCGATGTGGCCGGATGCCGCGCGGCGCAACATCACCCGCGCCAATTTCGAGCGGTTCACCGCGGGGCTTCAACCCGATCTGCGCATCATGGACCTGATGGATTCGCAGCCGGAATTCACCAAGTCGATCTGGGATTATCTCGACATCCTGGTCAACGATAACAGGATGGCCGTGGGGCGCGAGGTGCTCGCCAAATACAAGCCGCAGTTCGACGCGGTGGAAAAGCTCTACGGCGTCGACCGCTATATCATCGCCTCGATCTGGGGCGTCGAATCCAATTACTCGACCATGATGGGCGACCGCAGCGTGTTGCAGTCCACCGCGACCTTGGCCTGTATCGGCCGCCGCCAGAAATATTTCAGGGATGAATTTCTGTCCGCGCTGGAAATCGTCAACCGCGGCGATTTGCGGCCCGAGCAGATGCGCGGCTCATGGGCCGGCGCTTTCGGGCCGACCCAGTTCATGCCGACCGCGTTCAAGCGCTACGCTGTCGATGCCGACGGTGACGGACGGCGCGACGTGGTCGACGATGCCGCCGACCTGATCGCCTCCACCGCCAATAACCTGAAGAAGGACGGCTGGCAGAGCGGCCAGACCTGGGGCTTCGAGGTCGTGGTGCCGCAAGGTTTCAACTACATGCTGGCGGATCGCGCCAAGGCGATGACGATTGCGCAGTGGGAGCATCTCGGCGTCAAGCGCGCCACCGGCCAGCCATTCCCGCATCGCGCTGAAAAAGCCTATCTGCTGGCGCCGGCCGGCGCCGAGGGACCGGGCTTCCTGATGCTGCAGAATTTCCGCGTCATCATGAAATACAATCCGGCGGAAGCCTACGCGATGGCGATCGGGCACTTCGCCGACCGGTTGCGCGGGGGCGCGCCCTTCGTGCAGCCGTGGCCCCGGCAGGAACGCGTGCTGTCGCGCGCCGAGCGGCTCGAATTGCAGCAATTGTTGGCGCAACGCGGCTTCTATCGCGGCACCCCCGACGGCCAGCTCGGCGGCCAGACCCGCGAGGCGCTGCGCGGTTTTCAGGCCTCGATCGGCGCGCCGGCGGACGGCTTCGCATCGTCCGACATGCTGGAAAAGCTGCGCGGAAGATAGACTCATGTCCCGGGCGCGATGCAGCGCGGAGCCCTTGCGAAGCGCTGCTTCGCAGAACCGGGACCCCGGTTATCTCCTAAGCAACCGGGGCCCCGGCTCTGCAGCGCACCGCTCCGCAAGAGCTCCGCGCTGCGCTGCGTCCGGGGCACGCAGCGCTTGACAACCAAGGCACTACGGGCGCATTTAGCGCCCATGATTTTTTGCGCCGCTCACGTCAACATGAAAAACCGCGCCTGCTTCGGGGCCGGGGATGTTCGCGCGCGATAAATCGATCCGCACCTGCTTACATCATGGCCCCGCCGGTTTCGACGGGGCTTTTGTTTGTTGCGTCTCCGTCTCCGGCCTTGAACAGGAGACACCTCGATGCCGCCCGAATTTACGCCGCCAAGCGGCGTGTGGCTGCCGCTTATCACTCCGTTGCGGGATGATGCGATCGACGCAGCGTCGCTGCGCCGCCTGATCGGGCATTTTGCGGGAAAACCCGTCGATGGCCTGATTGTCGGTGCGACCACCGGCGAGGGGCTGACGCTCGACGATGCCGAGATCGAACAGCTGGTGACGCTCACGGCCACAGCACAACGCGACTTTGGTCTCTCCGTGCCGCTGTTTCTCGGCGTGTGCGGCAGCGACACGCGCAAACTGGTAAAGTGCTTACAGCATACGGCGGACTGGCCGCTCGACGGCTATCTGATCGCGTGTCCGTATTATACGCGTCCGTCGCAAGCTGGCCTGATGCTGCATTTCGCAGCGCTGGCCGATTCTACGGCGCGGCCGATCATGATCTACAACATCCCGTACCGGACCGCGGTCAACCTCGGCAACGAAGCCATGCTTCGCCTCGCCGAACGCAGCAATATCGTCGGCGTCAAGGATTGCTGCGGCGATACGCTGCAGTCGGTGGAGCTGTTGCGCAAGCGGCCGCGCGGTTTTGCGGTGCTGACCGGCGAGGACGCGCTGTTCTACGGCGCGCTGGTGCGCGGCAGCGACGGCGGCATCCTTGCTTCGGCGCATGTCCACACCGAGGCCTTCGCCAAGGTTCGGCAGCACATGCTGGACGGCGACCAGCTGCGCGCGTCGGCGCAGTGGCGGCAGCTTGCCGACATTCCACGGCTGTTGTTCAGCGAGCCGTCGCCGTCGCCGCTGAAGTACTGGCTGTGGCGGTCCGGCCTGATCGACAGCCCGGAGGTGCGGCTGCCGATGACGCCGATCAGCGGTGAACTCGCGGGCCAGCTCGACCGGCGGATTTCTCTTGTAAAACCCACACCTTATGTGAGCCGAGGGGCGGCGGAGCCGGTATGCTAACCTTGAAGTCGCAGCACGCTTGACGTGGCGGCCCGATGCCCGGTTTATGGGTTGACGGCCGCCCGCTTGCGGCCCAAATCGGCTATTATAGCTGATGTCCGGACTTCATTTTTTGGCGACTTAAGGCGCATGCCGAACCGAAGATGCTTTTTGCGTGTGTTCACCGAGACCGGCCCGCTGGCCGCGCTGACGGTTGCGATCGCGCTGCTGGTCGGCATCGCGGGTCCGGCCTCGGCGCAGTTTTTCAATTTCGGTAATTTCGGCGCGCCGCCGCGACCGCCGCAGGCGGTGCCGCAGCAGCGCGGCGGTGGCTGGTTCGGCAACGACCTGTTCGCGCCGTTCCGGCAGGAGGCGCCGCGGCGTCAGGTGCGCGAGGATTTTTCCAAGGCCCCGCCGGCGGAGAAGCGCGATGCCGGGACGCCGCCGCCCGAGCGCAATATCCTGGTGCTCGGCGACGCCATGGCGGACTGGCTCGCCTACGGCCTCGAGGAGGCCTATTCCGAGCAGCCCGACATGGGCATCATCCGCAAGCACAAGACCGTCTCCGGGCTGATCAAGTATCAGCCCAAGGGCGATCCCGCCGACTGGGCCGCGGCGGCCAAGGGCATCCTCGCCGCCGAGAAGCCGGACGCCATCGTGGTGATGCTCGGGCTCAACGACCGCACCTCGATCCGCGATACCGGCACGGACAAAAAGGCCGACAAGAAAGACGCCAAGGCCAAGCCGGATGCCAAATCTTCCGAGGGCAAGCCTGCCGCGAAGCCGGATGGCGCAGCCGACGCTGCCGCAAAGCCGGATGACAAACCGGTCGACACCGAATTGTCGCCCGACGATGCCGCCGACGCCGATGCGCCGAGCATCACGCCGGAGAAAAGCGCGCGCTCGCCGAACGGGCTTTACGAGTTTCGCGAGGACCGCTGGGTCGAGCTCTACAGCAAAAAGATCGAGGAAATGATCGGCGTGCTGAAGTCCAGGGGCGTGCCGGTGCTGTGGGTCGGCCTGCCCGCGGTGCGCGGCGCCAAGGCCACCGCCGACATGCTGTTCCTGGATTCGCTGTATCGCGATGCCGCGGGCAAGGCCGGCATCACCTATGTTGATGTCTGGGACGGCTTTGTCGACGAGTCCGGCCGCTTCCTGCAGAAGGGTCCCGACTTCGAAGGCCAGCCCCGCAAGTTGCGTTCCGACGACGGCGTGTTCTTCACCAGGGCCGGCGCGCGCAAGCTCGCGCATTATGTCGAGCGCGAGGTGACGCGGCTGATGGCGGGACGTTCGGCGCCGTTCACGCTGCCGAGCGAACCGGCCACTCCCGACGCCAATGCCGAACCCGGCAAGCCGGCGCCTCGTCCCTTGGCGGGACCGATCCTGCCGCTGGTGGCGTCCTCGGTCGGCACCGATCAATTGCTCGGCGGCCCCGGCTCGCGGCCGGCGGCGGTCGATGCGCTGGCCGCGCGTACGCTGGTGAAAGGCGAGCCGCTGTCGGCGCCCGCCGGTCGCGCCGATGATTTCGCCTGGCCGCGCCGCGAAGTCGGACGCGAACAGGCCAAGCCCGAAACGCCGGTCGCCTCGGCCTCACCGGAGAGCGTGACGCCGGTAATGGCCGCGCCGCCACCGCCGAGGCCGAAAAAGCTGCGCCCGATCCAGCCCGCCGCGGCGCCCTCGGCGTTCGGCAACTTCTTCGGCGCGCAGCAGCAACAGCCACGCCCGGCGCCGCAACAGCCGCCGCGTCCGCCCGGCAGCGTCGGTCGCGCGGCCTCGGCGCCGAATTTCTTCACGCGGTGACCCGTCATTCCGGGGCGCTCTCTTCGCCCGGATCCATAACCCGGTATTCGGGTTCAGCATCCACACGCTCGCACAGGGAGTATGGATTCCGGGTTCGCGCCGGAGAGGCGCGCCCCGGAATGACGGGGCTCACAAAATCAGCCCGCCATCGACCACCAGCGTGTGGCCGGCGATGTAAGATGCCAGTGGCGAGGCCAGAAACAGCGCCGCGCCGGCCATGTCGGCGGGCGTTCCCAGCCGTTTCAGCGGAATCCGGTCGATCGCACCTTGCAGCCGCTTCGGATTGGCGGTGGTCACCTTCGTCATCTTGGTATCGACCAGGCCTGGCGCGATGCCGTTGACGCGGATGCCGTCCTCGGCCCAGGCCTGCGCCAGCGTGCGGGTCAGGCCCACCGCGCCGGTCTTGGAGGCGTTGTAGGCGGGATTGCCTTTTGTCGCGTGATAAGCGGCGGTCGATGAGACGATGATCAGTGAGCCCATCGCCGCCTTCAACACGGCGTGGAATTTGGTGGCGCAGGCCATCAGACTGATCAGGTTGACCTCCAGCACTTTGCGAAATCCATCCATCTCGAATTCGCCGCGCCGGTAAATCACCGCACCTTGCGCCAGCACCAGCACGTCCAGCCGGTCGAACGGCGGCGCGAACGCCTCGATGGCCCGCGCATCGCCAACATCAAGTTGCGCGTAGTCCAGGCCTTCGAGATCGCAGCCTTCCGCGCTCGAATACTCGGCTGCGGCGGCGCGAGTGCCGCAGACCTGCACGCGCGCGTCCCTGGCCCGGAACGCCTGCGCGATGCCATTGCCGATACCGCTGGAGCCGCCGATCACGAGGATCTGCTTCCCGGAAAAATCGAGTTCATTCATCTGTGTTCGCTCCCCGTCATCGTGTCCCGGACGCGGTGCAGCGCCTCTTGGCGGTGCACCGCAGAGCCGGGACCGTACCAGACTCGCGCTTGGTGCGGTCCCGGTTCTGCGAAGCAGCGTGAAGAACGCTGCATCGCTCCCGGGACACGAACTGTACCGCGTCCGGGACACGAGGGCATGCGTTGCGGTTATATTGACAACGCAATCGTCAAGAGTAGCCTTTTCCCAAATCAGGCGCGGGGGTAACCGCGCATCGACCAGGGAAGACGCCATGCCCGTTCAGATCAAGCAGCTGCATCGTCATTTTGTCGGCGAGGTGTCCGGCGTAGACTTGAGAAAACCGCTGACGCTCGAGGAGGCCGCCGATATCGAAGCCGGCATGGACCGCTACGCCGTGCTGGTGTTCCACGGCCAGGATATCACCGACGAGCAGCAGATGGCGTTTGCGCTGAATTTCGGCGAGCGCGAGAATCCGCGCGGCGGCAATATCGTCAAGCCGCAGGATTCGCGGCTCTCCACCGGGCTCAACGACGTCTCCAACCTCGGCAAGGACGGCAAGCCGCTGCCCCCCGACAGCCGCGTCCACCTTTTCAACCTCGGTAACTGCCTGTGGCATTCCGACTCGTCGTTCCGGCCGATCCCTGCAAAGTTTTCGCTGCTGTCCGCGCGCGTGGTCAACCCGAAGGGCGGCAACACCGAATTCGCCGACATGCGCGCGGCCTATGACGCACTCGACGACGAAACCAAGGCCGAAATCGAGGACATGATCTGCGAACACTCGCTGATGTATTCGCGGGGATCGCTGGGCTTCCTCGACTACACCGAGGAAGAGAAGCAGCTATTCAAGCCGGTGCGGCAGCGGCTGGTGCGGACGCATCCCGCGCACGGCCGCAAGTCGTTGTATCTGTCGTCGCATGCCGGCGCGATTCTGGGCATGACGGTGCCGGAAGCCCGCGTGCTGCTGCGCGATCTCAACGAGCACGCCACGCAGCCGGAATTCGTCTACGTCCACAAATGGACGCTGCATGACCTTGTGATGTGGGACAACCGCCAGACCATGCACCGCGTGCGCCGCTACGACCAGTCGCAGCCCCGCGACATGCGCCGCGCGACGGTGGCGGGCACGCAGCCCACGGTGGCGCAGCAGGCGGCGGAGTAAGAGCCGCTTCGTAGGGTGGGCAAAGGCGCCGGACGAAGTCCGGCGACGTGCCCACCATTGGCCTCGTGCTCTGATCAAGATGGTGGGCACGGCGCAAAAGCGCCTTTGCCCACCCTACGGACCGTCACCGCGGCAGCGTCGTCGATCCCATCAAAAACGTATCGATCGCCCGCGCGCAGAGCCGTCCTTCGCGGATCGCCCAGACCACCAGCGACTGGCCGCGGCGCATGTCGCCGGCGGAAAATACTTTTGGCAGCGAGGTCTGATAGTCGCTCATGTTGGCGCGGACGTTGCCGCGCTGGTCGAGGTCGACGCCTAATGTCTTGAGCAGACCCTCATGCACCGGATGCACAAATCCCATCGCCAACAGCACCAGCCCAGCGTCGAGATCGAATTCGCTTCCCGGAATCGGCTTGAACTTGTCGTCGACCTGCACGCAATGCAGTTTTGCGACCTTGCCGTCGATGCCGGTAAATTTCTGCGTCAGCACCGCGTATTCCCGCCGCGCGCCTTCGGCCTGACTCGAGGAAGTCCGCATCTTCAGTGGCCAGTTCGGCCAGGTCAGTCCCTTGTTCTCGTGCTCCGGCGGCGCCGGCATGATTTCGAGCTGGGTCACCGATAGCGCGCCCTGCCGGAACGAGGTGCCGATGCAGTCCGAGCCGGTATCGCCGCCGCCGATCACCACCACATGCTTGCCGCCGGCGAGGATGTCCGGCGCGCTGCCGAGCGGCTCGCTGCTAACGCGGCGGTTCTGCTGCGGCAAAAAATCCATCGCAAAGTGAATGCCCGCAAGTTCGCGCCCCGGGATCGGCAGGTCGCGCGCGGCTTCGGCGCCGCCGGTCAGCGCGACCGCGTCATGGTTCTTCAGCAGCAGCTGCGGATCGATCGCGCCTTCAGCGTTGCCGCCGACCGGCGCGCCATAATGGAAGGTGACGCCCTCGGCCTCCATCTGCGCGACGCGGCGGTCGATGATGTGCTTTTCCATCTTGAAGTCGGGAATACCGTAACGCAACAAGCCGCCGGCCTTGGCCCAGCGCTCATAGAGATGCACGTCGTGGCCGGCGCGCGCGAGCTGCTGCGCGCAGGCCAAGCCTGCGGGGCCGGAGCCGATCACCGCGACTTTCTTGCCGGTTTTTTGCGACGGCAGCTCAGGCTTGACCCAGCCATTATCCCAGGCGCGGTCGACGATGGCGCATTCGATGGTCTTGATGGTGACCGGATTGTCGTCGATGTTGAGCGTGCACGAGGCTTCGCACGGCGCCGGGCAGATGCGGCCGGTGAATTCCGGAAAATTATTGGTCGAGTGCAGGTTGCGCGAGGCTTCTTCCCAGTTGCCCTGATAGACGAGGTCGTTCCAGTCCGGAATCTGGTTGTTGACCGGGCAGCCCGGCGTGCCCGGCGCCACCGAGCCGGTGCCGTGGCAATAGGGAATGCCGCAATTCATGCAGCGCGCGGCCTGGTCGCGGGTGTCCTTCTCGCTCAAGGGAACGACGAATTCGCGATAGCTCCTGATGCGCTCGGCGACTGGCGCGTATTTGCGGTCATGCCGGTCGATCTCGAGAAAGCCTGTAATCTTGCCCATTGACGCCAGTGCCCCGAAACTTCTGTTCTCGTCGGTGTCCATCCTTCGAGACGCCGCTGCGCGGCTCCTCCGGATGAGGTCTGCGATTCCGTCTCTGCCTCATCCTGAGGAGCGGCGTCTTCGCCGCGTCTCGAAGGATGAGTTATTGTGCTCTCATGGTTCGAGACGGCGCAAGGGCGCCTCCTCGACATCAGGATGTGTCTACGCCCCGATCGCGATTTTCGGCTCGGCGTCGGCGTTGGCCTTCATTTCCTTCAGCGCGCGGCGGTATTCCACCGGCATAACTTTCCGGAATTTCGGCAGCCATGTCTTCCAGTTCGCCAGTATTTCCGCGGCGCGCCGCGAGCCTGTCAGCTTCGCATGCCGCGTGATCAACACATGCAACCGCTCGACATCGGAGGCCAGCAAATTGGCGAACACATCGACCCTTCCGTGCGCTTCGAGATCGCCCGTGCTGTGATAGGCGTTCTCGTTGATCATCTCTTCCGACAACACCGGCTCAAGCTCGACCATCGCCATGTTGCAAAGCTTCGGGAAGTCGCCGGTTTCGTCGAGAACATAGGCGACGCCGCCGGACATGCCGGCCGCGAAGTTACGCCCGGTCTTGCCCAGCACCACCACGATGCCGCCGGTCATGTATTCGCAGCAATGATCGCCGGCGCCTTCGACCACCGCCACCGCACCTGAGTTACGCACCGCGAAGCGTTCGCCGGCGATGCCGCGGAAATAGCATTCGCCCTCGATCGCGCCATACATCACGGTGTTGCCGACGATGATGGATTCCTCCGGTACAATGCCGGAATTGCGCGGCGGCTTGACGATGATGCGGCCGCCGGACAGGCCCTTGCCGACATAGTCGTTGGCTTCGCCTTCGAGATCGAAGGTGACGCCGCGCACCAGCCAGGCGCCGAACGCCTGGCCCGCGGTGCCCTTGAAGGAGACCTGGATGGTGTCATGCGGCAGGCCGGCATGGCCGTAGATTTTCGCCACCGCGCCGGACAGCATGGCGCCGGCGCTGCGGTCGGTGTTGTTGATCTCCATCTCGATCCGGACCGGCGCGCCGCGGTCGAGTGAGACTTGCGACTGCGCGATCAGCCTGCGGTCGAGCACGGCTTCGAGATGATGGTTTTGCGGCTCGGCGTGATAAATCTTCTGGCCGGGCAACGCCTGCTGCTTGACGAACAGCTTTGAGAAGTCGAGCCCCTTGGCCTTCCAATGCGCCACCAGCGTGCTTTGGTCGAGCATCTGAACCTGGCCGATCATCTCGTCGAAGCTGCGATAGCCCAGCGCCGCCATGATCTCGCGCACTTCCTCGGCGACAAAGAAGAAATAATTGATGACGTGCTCGGGCTGGCCGGTAAAACGCTTGCGCAGCACCGGGTCTTGCGTCGCGACGCCGACCGGGCAGGTGTTGAGATGGCACTTGCGCATCATGATGCAGCCCGCCGCGATCAGGGGCGCGGTGGCGAAGCCGAATTCGTCGGCGCCCAGCAGCGCGCCGATCACCACGTCGCGCCCGGTGCGGAAGCCGCCATCGACCTGCACCACGATGCGGCTGCGCAGCCGCTCGCGCACCAGCGTCTGATGGGTTTCGGCGAGGCCGATTTCCCAGGGCGAGCCGGCATGCTTGATCGAGGTCAGCGGTGAGGCGCCGGTGCCGCCTTCGAAACCGGCGATGGTGACGTGGTCGGAGCGCGCCTTCGCAACGCCCGCGGCGACGGTGCCGACACCGATCTCGGAGACCAGCTTGACCGAGACAAGCCCGTCCGGATTGACGTTCTTGAGGTCGTAGATCAGCTGCGCCAGATCCTCGATCGAATAGATGTCGTGATGCGGCGGCGGCGAGATCAGGCCGACGCCCGGCGTCGAGTGCCGCACCCGTGCAATGACCGCATCGACCTTGTGGCCGGGCAATTGTCCGCCTTCGCCGGGCTTTGCGCCCTGCGCCATCTTGATCTGCATCATGTCGGCGTTGACGAGATATTCCGTGGTGACGCCGAAGCGTCCCGACGCCACCTGCTTGATCGCCGAGCGCATCGAATTGCCGTTCGGCATCGGCTTGAAGCGGTCGCTCTCCTCGCCGCCTTCGCCGGTGTTGGACTTGCCGCCGATCCGGTTCATCGCGATCGCAAGCGTGGTATGCGCCTCGCGCGAGATCGAACCGAAACTCATCGCGCCGGTGGCGAAGCGCTTGACGATTTCCTTGGCCGGCTCGACTTCCTCCAGCGGCACCGGTTTGCGCTTTTCGTCCTCGGCGCTCTTGATCTTGAACAGGCCGCGCAGCGTCAGCAGCCGCTCCGACTGCTCGTTGAGAATCTTTGCAAACGCCTTGTAGCGCTCCAGCGAGTTGCCGCGCACCGCGTGCTGCAGGGTCGAGACCGACTCCGCGGTCCAGGCGTGGTCCTCGCCGCGGGTGCGGTAGGCATATTCGCCGCCGACGTCGAGCGCGGTCTTGTAGACCGGCGCCTCGCCGAACGCGTCGGCATGACGCCGCGCGGTTTCCTCGGCGATTTCGGCGAGGCCCACGCCTTCGATCTTGGTATGGGTGCCGACGAAATATTTCGCGACGAAATCCGCCTTCAGCCCGACCGCGTCGAAAATCTGCGCGCCGCAATAGGATTGATAGGTCGAGATCCCCATCTTCGACATCACCTTGAGCAGGCCCTTGCCGATCGACTTGATGTAGCGCTTGACGATTTCGTAGTCGTCGAGCGCGGCCGGCAGCCGGTCCTTCATCGCGATGATGGTCTCGAAGGCGAGGTAGGGATTTATCGCTTCGGCGCCGTAGCCGGCCAGGCACGCGAAGTGATGCACCTCGCGCGGCTCGCCGGATTCGACCACCAGCCCGACCGAGGTGCGCAGGCCGGTGCGGATCAGATGATGATGCACGGCCGCGCAGGCCAACAGCGACGGAATCGGTATCCGGTCCGAGCCGGCCATGCGGTCGGAGAGGATGAGGATGTTAATGCCCTCGCGGACAAACGCTTCGGCCCGCGCGCAGAGTTCGTCGAGCACCTGTTCCAGGCCCGCCGCGCCGAAGCCGGCATGGAAGGTGGTGTCCAGGGTGCGCGACTTGAAATGGGTATCGGCGATTTCCGAGATCGAGCGGATTTTTTCCAGATCGGCATCGGTAAGGATCGGCTGGCGCACTTCGAGCCGCTTGGTGCCGGCCACGCCCTGCAGGTCGAACAGGTTCGGCCGCGGCCCGATGATCGAGACGAGACTCATCACCAGCTCTTCGCGGATCGGATCGATCGGCGGGTTGGTCACTTGAGCGAAATTCTGCTTGAAGTAGGTGAACAGCGGCTTCGGCTTGTCCGACAGCGCCGAGATTGGCGTGTCGTTGCCCATCGAGCCGTTGGCTTCCTCGCCGGTCGACGCCATCGGCGTCATCAGGATGGTGATGTCTTCCTGCGTATAGCCGAATGCCTGCTGCCGATCGAGCAGCGGCAGGTTGGAGCGCATGCCCTTCACCGGGGCGTGCGGCAGTTCCTCCAGCACGATCTGGGTGCGGTCGAGCCACTTGCGATAGGGATGGCTGGAGGCCAGCGATGCCTTGATCTCGTCGTCGGGAATGAGCCGGCCTTGTTCGAGATCGACCAGCAGCATCTTGCCGGGCTGCAGCCGCCACTTGGTGATGATATCTTGTTCCGGGATCTTCAGCACGCCCATCTCGGACGCCATCACGATGCGGTCGTCTTTGGTGACGAGATAGCGCGCCGGGCGCAGGCCGTTGCGGTCCAGCGTGGCGCCGATCTGGCGGCCGTCGGTGAATGCAATTGCCGCGGGGCCGTCCCACGGCTCCATGATCGCGGCGTGATATTCGTAGAACGCGCGGCGCTGCTCATCCATCAAGGGGTTGCCGGCCCAGGCTTCCGGAATCATCATCATCACCGCGTGCGGCAGCGAGTAGCCGCCCTGCACCAGGAATTCGAGGCCGTTGTCGAAGCAGGCGGTGTCGGACTGGCCTTCATAGGAAATCGGCCACAGCCGCGAGATATCCTTGCCATAGAGCTTGGAATGCACCGAGGCCTGCCGCGCCGCCATCCAGTTGACGTTGCCGCGCAGCGTGTTGATCTCGCCATTGTGCGCGATCATCCGGTAGGGATGCGCCAGCGACCAAGTCGGGAAGGTGTTGGTGGAGAAGCGCTGGTGCACCAGCGCCAGCGCGCTCTCGAAATCGCCCTCGTGCAAATCGGGATAATACTTGCCGAGCTGGTCGGCGAGAAACATGCCCTTGTAGATCACGGTGCGGCACGACATCGATACCGGGTAATAGCCGGCCATACCGCGGTCGCGGCGCTGATAGATCGCCTGCGAGATCGACTTGCGCAGGATGTAGAGCCGGCGCTCGAATTCTTCCTCGTCCTTGGCCGCACCGTTGCGGCCGATGAACACCTGCATGTTGGCGGGCTCGGTCGGCTTCACGGTTTCGCCGAGCGAGGAATTGTCGGTCGGCACCTCGCGCCAGCCGAGCAGCATCAGCCCTTCATCCCTGATCTGGTCGGCGATGATGCTCTTGATGACATTGCGCCACGCGGTCTCGCGCGGCATAAACAGCGCGCCGATCGCGTAATCGCCGGGCTCGGGCAGCTGGAAGCCGATCTCGGCGGCCTTGCGTTCGAAGAAGCGGTGGGGGAGCTGCACCAGGATGCCGGCGCCGTCGCCGGCGCGCGGATCGGCTCCGACCGCGCCGCGGTGTTCGAGATTGCAGAGAATGTCGAGCGCATCGAGGACGATCTGATGCGACTTCCTGCCCTTGATATTGGCAATGAAGCCGACGCCGCAGGCATCCTTCTCCTGGCCGAGGTCGTAGAGGCCTTCGGCAGGCGGCCGCCAAGTATGCTCATAAGCATCCTCGCGCGCGGGCTCGAACGGTTTCGCAAGCGGATCCGCCGGCAGCGCATCCGTTACGATGTTCTCGCGTTCGAATTTCGACCCGCTCATCTAGGATCCTCTCACCCCGGCAAGGGCGCTATCTCCGTCGTCGGCGCACCTTGGGCGTTCGCGGTACCCCCGATTCAAGCTTGGGGGCCACCGCTCGTCCTCCGCGAGCCGCAATTTCAGAATTCAGGCCCGGGCGTTCAACGTCCCCGAGGAACGGCCTTGCCTGCCAACTTTTTGGCGCCTGAGCGCCAACTTACGTTGCAATCCGTATGCCGAATTGCTCTCAAACTGAGACAGCTATGCTGTCCTAACCCTGACATTGCCAAATTTTTTTCTATCATACAAGCGCGCTGGAGTCCCCGACTGCATGGCGGGTAACCGCGCCGGGGCCGTCTCGGATTTGCGGCAAGCCCGCCGCGATCCGGCCCAAGGGCTGCCGGATTCAGCCGTGAGGCTGTCGCCGGGACGGACGCGGAATCGGTCACCTGACGATGCTTTGGGCGCGGGGGCGCTACGGGGAGCAATACGCGATGAAGCTGTTCACAGGATGGGCCGTCTCGGCCGGGCTGGTTTTTGCGGCCGCAGCCGCAAATGCGCAGGTCTTGACGCCGGCCGGGGTTGCAGGGCCGGCCACCATGGTTTCGGATGTTGGCGGGCCCTATGCAGCGATGCCGCCGGAGGCACCGCCGCCGGGCTACGGGCCGAGGCTGCTGCCGCCGCTGGAGGTCTACACCATCATCCGCGAGAGCGGATTTTCGCCGTTGGGGATCCCGCAGCAGCGCGGCCTCGTCTACACGATTTCCGTGATCGATCGCGGCGGCGACGATGGCCGGCTGGTGATCGACGCCCGCAGCGGGCGGATCATCCGCTTCATGCCGGCGTACCGGATGGGCGACAATTTCAACGAGGATTTGAATGTCGCCTATGGCCCGGTCGGGCCGCTGCCGCCTCCGGCCAGCAGCAACCGGCGCGCGCCACGCCCACCGTTGCCGATACCGCATGTTGCCAGCCGCTCGGCAACTCAGCTGCCGAAAGCGCCGCCGCATGCCGCCAGGCCCGACGCTCCGGCGCGGCAATCGGCTGCGACGGCGAAACCAGCCGAGCCGCAGCCATCGCCATCACCGACGGTCGGCCTAGCAAAACCCACAGTGCAGATTCAGCCGACGCAGGAAATGCCGAAGGCGCAGGGGCTGGATTAAGCTCCACCGAGTAATCCGATGTTAGGAGCGGAAGCTGGAATGCTTAGTCGCAAGCGCTCCTCGCAACGACGGTATTGAACGGCAAGGCTACAGGCCCCCGGGAGGGTCTGCCGGGACGCTATGCGCCGGTACGCGCACATCGACCCCGAAGAATCCGGGCTCGCCGATGCCGTACACGCTCCCATTCACATGCATCGGGGCGGCGGGGGCGGCAAGGCCGAAAAAGAACGTGGTTTTCTTGACGTCCGGCGGCCCGTCCGCGCAAAGCGGGCTCGCGAGCGTGAACGCGATCATGTCGCCGATTCGCTCGGCGGATTTCAGGCCGATCGTCCCGAGGCCCCCGGTGGTGATGATGTACACATCGGCAAGCGCATTGTTCGCATAGGGCAACTGCTTGTGCGGTCCGAAATTGAGATTGAATCCAAGGATACATCCGGCGCCCGACGCCTCCGTCATGCTGAGGCGATACTCGTACCCGGTGGTCCCGGCACCCGGCGCGCCGGCCTCGCCTGCGAAGGTGCGCGACTGCACCCATGCGGTGCCCGGAGCAGCCAGGAATGGCAGCGAAATATTGCTGGAGGTGTCGGTGACGGGAAGATTGCAGTCGGTTTGAAAGACGCAGTTCACCTTCGGCGCATTGACCTCGACGACCTTGAGCAACTGGGCCTGCGCGGCGCACGGTACCGCAAGCGCCGCAATTGCAGCGGAAATAATCGCGTTCCCAGACATCGCCTCCTCCTTCAGATTTGCTTCTGGCACACCACAGCTTGAACGTTCCCGGAGTTCGACGCAAGGTTGTCTTACGGACACATCGCCGCGCCTTTGCGTCGCCTCCGCCTCATCCTCTGAGGAGCTGCACATTTTGCGCGGCTTCAGGGATGGCGGCACATTCCATCCTTCGAGACGCGGTCCTGCAGACCGCTCTTCAGGTTGAGGGCGAGTTTGTTGCAGCGAAAAAAAGCGCCCCGGGGCACCGGGGCGCTTTCACGTTCAGAGACAACCTGCCGGAAGATAACCGCGTTTACGCGGCGGCCTTCTCGGCCGAGCCGTCGACTACCTGCGGAGCAACCGCGTTGCTGACGGCGATCGGAATGCTGCGGGGCTTCTTGGCCTCGGGGATTTCGCGCACGAGATCGACGTGGAGCAGGCCGTTCTCGAGCGAGGCGGTCTTCACCTGCACGAAATCGGCGAGCTGGAACGCACGCTCGAAGGCGCGCGCGGCGATGCCGCGGTACAGCACTTCGGACTTGTCCTTGCCGTTCTCATTGGCGGATTTCTCGCCCTTGATCGTCAGGGTATTTTCCTTGGCGACGATGGAGAGTTCGCCCTGCGCGAAGCCGGAAACCGCAACCGAGATGCGGTACGCGTTCTCGCCGGTGCGCTCGATATTGTAGGGCGGATAGCCGGGGCTGCCGTCGGAGGCTGCCTGGTCGAGCAGCGAGAAGAAACGGTCGAAGCCGACGGTGGAACGATAAAACGGGGTGAGATCGTAGCTACGCATAGAAAAGTCCTCCATTGAGCGACTGGTTGAATTACCCGCCCGCCATCGGGCCGGGCTTTGGTCAAGCGTGCAGCCTTTAGCGGCCTGCACGAAGGTGATATGGGAGGGTGCAAACGGTGTTCAAGAGGGCGGAATCCCCGCCATTTTAGACCCTTCCGCCCTTGATTTTCAGCCCATTTCACCTATCCGGTCCGGCCCATGACGCTCGTCTCAATCCCCGCCAATCCGGTTCCGGACGACGTCGTCAGCGGCACCATCAAGACCCCCGATGGCGCGGAACTGCGCTTCGCGCGCTGGGCGCCGCCGGCGGGCCGCAAGGGTACGGTCTGCGTCTTCACCGGAGCGCAGCGAGCAGATCGAAAAATATTTCGAGACCGTGCGCGACCTGCGCGACCGCGGTTTCGCAGTGGCGATGATCGACTGGCGCGGACAGGGCCATTCGTCGCGGCGCCTTGCGCAATCCGCGCAAGGGCTATGTCCGCAACTTCGCCGATTTCGAAATCGACGTCGAAGCCTTCGTGCAGCAGGTAGTGCTGCCGGACTGCCCGCCGCCGTATTTCGCGCTGGCGCATTCGATGGGCGGTGCGGTGATGCTGCGCATCGCATATGCGGGAAAACGCTGGTTCGACCGCATGGTGCTGTCGACGCCGATGATCGACCTTCCGGGCCGCGCCACTTCGTTTCCGGCGCGCGCGCTGCTGCGCGTGCTGCGGCTCGCGGGCCAGGGCGGCCGCTACGTTCCCGGCGGCGGCGACGAGTTGACCGGGACGTCGTCCTTCATCAACAATCCCTTCACCAGCGACCCCGTGCGCTTCGCCCGCAATGCCGCGATATTGGAGGAAGACCCGACGCTCGGCCTCGCCTCGCCGACGGTGGCGTGGGCCGACACTGCGCTCAAGACCATGCACGGCTTTCGCGCCTCGAATTATCCCTCGCAGATCCGGCAGCCGATCCTGATGCTGGCGGCCAGCAGCGACACCATCGTCTCCACCGCCGCGATCGAGGAGTTCGCCTATCATTTGCGCGCCGGCTCGCATCTCGTCATCGCCGGGTCGAAGCACGAAATCCTGCAGGAGCAGGACCGCTATCGCGCGCAGTTCTGGGCGGCGTTCGACGCCTTCGTGCCGGGCACGCCGCTGTTCGGGTGATGCATCAGCGCGGCTGCGCCGGCGACGCAGTAATCTCTGACGCCGGCGTTTGCTGGGTCACCCGCTTTCGCGGCTGATGACGGTCAGTGCGATACCAGCACATTATAACCCGCGCTTCCCGCCAGATAGATCCCGAGCAGGATCATCGCGATCAAGAACCAGCGCCGGAACGCCTCCGGCTGCAGTCGCGAGCGCACCGCCTGGCCGATGAACATGCCGGCGAAGGCGCCGGCCATGGCCACCGCGCCGGGCAGCGCGGTCGCCGCCGTCAGCAGTCCGGCGCTGGTGAGGTTGAAGGCAAGCGCGACGGTGGCGGTGGTGAAGAACACGCCGAGCGCCTGCACCAGTTCGTCCTTTTCCATGCCGATCGCCTGCATGAACGGCATCGACGGGATCACCTGCACGCCGGTCGCCGCCGAGACCACGCCGGTGATCAGGCCGACGATGCCGCCGACCCATTTTTCATTTGCCGGCGCGATATGGAAACTGAATCTGCTCAAGCCGACGATGGCGTAGATCACCAGCAGCACGCCGAGCACGATGGTGCCGTAGCGCGCATAGGGTCCGGTCATCAGCCCGGCGCTGCACCAGATGCCGATGGCGGTGCCGGCCATCAGCGGCCATAGCCGCCGGACGATGTCGCGCAGATAAGGGCCGACGAAGGTCTGCCAGATATTGGTGATGATGGCGGGCACGATGACGATCGCCAGCGCGCGCGCCGGCGGCATCGACACCGCCAGCAGCCCCATCGCCACCGTGGGCAGCCCGAGGCCGATCACGCCCTTGACGAAACCGGCGAGGAAAAACACCGCGGCGATGGCTATGAGGAGAGGTCGACCATGCGCGCACATTGACCGATTGGCCGGCGGCGCACAATCCGCAGGATCGGATGCTAGGTCAGCGTTGCGGAATGGAATAATCGTAGGGTGGGCAAAGGCGCGGAGCGCCGTGCCCATCGTTCGCCGGATCCAACGCTCCAGCCTGGGTGTTGCGGCGAGAGGCGGGCACGGCGCAAGGGCGCCTTTGCCCACCCTACAATTCAGCACGCGTTGTTACGTCAGCGTCGCCGAATGATCGATCAGCGTCCGGTAACATTCGCAGGACAGCCGTTCGAGGCCGGAGCGGTCGAGGATCCTGATGACGCCGCGCGAATAGGTGATGACGCCTTCGTTCTGCATCTTGCCGGCGACTTCGGTCACCGAGGTGCGCCGCACGCCGAGCATTTCGGCGAGCAGTTCCTGGGTCAGGGTCACGGTGTCGCTGGCGGCGCGATCGGCCGACTGCAACAGCCAGCGGCAGAACCGCGCCTCGACCGGATGCAGCGCGTTGCAGGCGGCGGTGATGCGCGCCTGGGTCAGCAGCACCTCGTTATAATGGATGCAGAGGTCGCGGATCGGCTCGCTGGCGGCGACGGCTTTCCTGAATTGGGGCGACGCGATCTTGCTGGCGGTGAGCGGAAGCTGCACCACGACGCGCACCAGGGAGTTGTAGAGTCCAAGTCCCGCCATCGCGCCGACCACGCCTTCGCGGCCGACGGTGGCGGTCTCGATCGCCTTGCCGTCGCGCATCACCGCGAGCAGCGAGAACATGCCGTTGTGCGGGAAGTAGACCTGATCGACCTCGTCGCCGGTCTCGAACACCACCGTGCCCTGCGTCAGCGTGGCGGCCGTCAAATGCGGGACAAGCAGGTCGAACTGGCTGCGCGGCAGGGCTGCGAGCAGTTTATTGTCCAGATGGCTGCTGGTAGGCGAATGCACCGCGATATCCTGCCCGATCGGTCGGGCCGCATCACCGCAGGGATGGGAATGGCGCTCCGAGAGCGTTCCACGGATAACTCATATAGGTACGACAAAGGGGCTTTGTCGGTCCGGTAGCCGTCTTAGCGGGCTTTGGGCGCAAGGATGTGGACAACGCGCGCCCGATTGGGCTGCAATGCCCTAAGCTTAGGCGGCGGGTGGTCACGAAAATTTTATTTTGTCGGATAGCGGACGCAAAGCCGCTTATTGCGTCAGATGCGGCGGAATCTAGTCGTCATCGTCATCATGCGCGGGCGGCGCAGCGCCGGCGCTTCCCGTCCGCGGTGTCCTGGGCATCGGCCTGCGCCTCGTATTCGCCGGCCAGTTTGACAAGGCGTTCCTGGGTCACGGAATCATTGGTCGCGCGCGCGAGGCGGCGGCATCGGTCGGCTTGTTCTCGAAGAAAAAGGACTGCGCCATCGGACACTCACGCAACAAGGCGGGAGTCCAGTTTGGGCTCTCAGCCGCCGGCGCCTGAGGATGTTTGCCGGCGATGGCTCGATGCTAGTCCTTTTATGTCCGGTAGGCGACTCTATTATGCGCGATCACGCATGACATGGCGCTGGTTCCATGCACGAAACCCGCGTGGGTCCTGCTCCGCTCTTCGATTACTTCGGAGGCCGCAGCTCTTTCGACTTCAGATAGCCCATGACGTCGGCCGCATTTTGCAACTGGCCGGCGTTTTTCAGGGCCTCGTTGCGCTCCGACGCCGGGCTTCATCAATCGTGCTTTTTCCAACGCCTCGGCGGCCCGCGCGAACCAGTCGTGCCTATCCGATGATTGTCCTTTACTGTCGTTACGCATCGTATTCGCCTATGCCACAGAGCAAATTCTCAGGGCCGAATTTTCGACAGCGTCTGTCCGGTCGCCGACATTCCGACAGAAAAATGCAAGACCCGTAGGGCGGGCAAAAGCGCGGAACGCCTTGCCCCCCATTCGCCGGATCGAAGATCCGCGGCCTGCGTATTGCGATAGTGGTGGGCACCGCGCAAGAGCGCCTTTGCCCACCCTACAGCCGACGCGCTCACTTCGCCGTCGCGAGCCCGGCGTCGTTGATCACCTTCGCCCATTTGACGATTTCGCTGCCGATGAATGCGCGAAAATGCTCCGGCGTATCGCCGACCACCGTCAGGCCCTGATCGGCGAGTTTTTCCTTTACGGCCGGATCGCGCCATCGCCGCGGTCGCGATCCTGTTCAGGCTTGCGACGATGGCAGGCGGCGTTCCAGCCGGCGCGATCATGCCGTACCAGTTCTCGATCAAAAGATCGGGCATGCCGGCTTCGGCCGTGGTCGGCACGTCCGGTGCGGTCGGCGCACGCGCGGGCGCGCCAAGCGCAATCGGCCGCAGCGACCCGGCCTTGATGTGCGGCAGGATCACCGGCAGGTCGAGGAACGTCATCTGCACCTGCTGGCCGAGCAGGTCGTTGATGGCGGGCGCGGCGCCGCGATAGGGCACATGCACGACGTCGATCTTCGCGGTCAATTTGAACAGTTCGCCGGCCAGATGCGGCAGGCCGCCGACGCCGGCGGAGGCGAAATTGAGCTTGCCGGGCTGCGCCTTGGCGAGCGCGACCAGTTCAGCCATGTTGTTTGCGGGAACGTTGCTTGCGACCACCAGCATTTCCGGAACCGTGACGACCAGCGTGACCGGTGCAAAGTCCTTGGCGACATCGTAAGGGACTTTTTCCATCGAGGGGTTGATGACGAGCGCGCTCGCGCTCACGATTCCGATGGTGTAGCCGTCGGGCGCAGCTTTCGCGACCGCGTCGGTGCCCAGCACCCCGGCCTGTCCGCCGCGATTGTCGATCACGACCGGCTGCCTGGTCAGTTCCGACATGCGCTGGCCGACCACGCGCGCGATGATGTCGTTGGGCCCGCCGGCCGGGAACGGCACGATCAGCCTGATCGGTTTTGCGGGAAAATCCTGCGCCGCGGCGAAAGCCGGCAGCAGCAGACACAGGGAGGCGAGCAGCGTTTTGAGAATTCGCATCAACTCACGCCTCGCCCAGTTCATTTATTTCTTCCGTTTTCAGGCTAGCACAATCCTGCTATAAAATCCCGTTTCTCGCTTATGACTTCCCGCCAATTGGCCCCTGGCTTCGCAGCCGAAGCGGCCAAAACAATGGAGAAGCGCGATGAGGACAGCCCTTGCAATCAGCATTGCATTTTCGACCGGCCTTGCGCTGGCGCCAGCCGGCGCATGCCGACGACACGAAGCTTGGCAAGGTCCATTTCGAAACCTCCTGCAAGCCGGAAGCGCAGAAGCTCTTCGACCGCGGCATGCTGTATCAGCATTCGTTCTGGTACCGCGCGTCGCAGAACCTTCGAGGATGCGCTGAAGGCCGATCCGGAATGCGGCATCGCCTATTGGGGCATCGCGCTCAGCCTGCTGTGGAATCCCCACGTCGCGCCGCCGGCGAAAAATCTCGCCGAGGGCGCCGCCGCGATCGCCAAGGGCAAAGAGCGTCGGCGCCAAGACGCCAGCGCGAGCGCGACTACCTCGAGGCGCTGGGCGCCATGTACGCCGACTACGACAAGGTCGATCACCGCACGCGCATCCTGGCCTATGCCAAGGCCATGGAGCAGCTGGCGCAGCGCTATCCGGACGACGACGAGGCGCAGATCCACTACGCGCTCGCGCTCAACACCTCCGCGTCGCCCGCCGACAAGACCTACGCCAGCCAGCTCAAGGGCGCGGCCATCCTGGAGGCGATCTCAAGCGCCAGCCGCAGCATCCCGGCGTGGCGCATTACCTGATCCACCTCTACGACTATCCGCCGATCGCCGACAAAGGCATCGATGCGGCGCGGCGCTATGCCAAGATCGCGCCGGCCGCGCCCCATGCCCAGCACATGCCGTCGCACATCTTCACCCGCGTCGGCTATTGGAGGAATCGATCGCATCGAATGTCGAAGCCGCGCGCGTCGCAAAGGAAGCCAAGGATTTCAACGACCAGCTGCACGCCATGGACTATCAGGTCTATGCCTATCTGCAGCTCGGGCAGGACAAGAAGGCCAAGGCCGTCATCGACGAGATGACGACGGTCACCGGCTTCACCGAGACATTCCTGCCGGGTCCCTACGCGCTGGCCGCTTCGCCGGCGCGCTATGCGGTGGAACGCGGCGACTGGAAGGCAGCGGCGGCGCTTCAGGTCCGCCCAGCCCGCTGCCTCAGGTGCAGGCGATCACGCTATTTCGCCCGCGCCCTCGGCGCCGCCCGCTCCGGCAATCCGGACGCCGCCAAGGCCGACATCGCCAAGCTCGCCGAGCTGCGGGACAAACTGCGCGAGGCCAAGGACGCCTACTGGGCGGAGCAGGTCGACATTCAGCGGCAGGTCGCGGCCGCCTGGGTGCTCTATGCCGAGGGCAAGCGCGACGACGCGCTGAACGCCATGAGCGCCGCCGCCGATGCCGAGGACAAGACCGAAAAGCATCCGGTGACGCCGGGCGTGCCCAAGCCGGCGCGCGAGCTCTATGGCGACATGCTGCTCGAGAGCGGCATGCCCAAGGAGGCGCTCGCCGCCTTCGAAGCGACGCTGAAGAAGGAGCCCAACCGGCTCGGCGCCTATGTCGGCGCGGCCAAGGCCGCCGAGAAAGCCGGCGACCGCCAAGGCGCGGGAATACTACAAGAAGGTCGTCGCCATCGCCAGCGATGCCGACGAGTCCCGGACCGACGTCAACGACGCGCGCGCGTTCCTGGCCAAGAAGTCGTGAGACGCGCGGCAGCGATGTGAGAAGGCCGTGAGAGCACTGTTGCTGTTGTTCGTGCTGGCGCTCTCGCGGCTCCGGCGCAGGCGCCAGTCGCTGCAGGTCCTCGGCTATGCCGGCGTGCTCGGCGAGTGGGAGCTGACGGCCACGGTCACGGAAAAGGCCCGGCTGTGAGCAAGGAATTCTCCGGGCCGTTGACGATGAAACACGTCGGCATCTGCACCCAGGACGGGCCGGAGGAGAAGACCGGAGAAATACGTTTTCAGATATCGGCCCTGTCGTCGCGGCTGGATGCGACCTTGCTGGTCGACGGCGTCGCGTGCACCTACAGCGCACGCTCGTCGGACCCCTATAGCGGGATGATGGCCTGCCCCGACCGGGAAGCCGTGCCGCTCAAGCTGTGGGTGAAATAACGCTATCGTAAGCCCGCATGAGCCATCGGGCGCGCGGTTCGCGCGCCGTTGGCTCATCCGGGCTAGGACTCTGCTACTCTGCGGGCATCCGTTCGGCCGTGCCGGGCTGCGGCGCAAATCGGCGACGAACGATGTGGATGTGGTCGCGCAGGTCGGTAAACCTGATTGGTAAATGCCAGAGGAAAATGAATATGGCTGACGGCATGCTCGATGCGTTCGAGCTCGACCTGCTGCTCATTCCTGTTGCTTTCGCTGGTCTTGGCGTCGATCGGCGTTTCCAGCGCCTTGAGCTGGCCGTACCAATAGAATAGTCGCCGGCGCATGATCCATTGGTACAGCATCGGCATATAGTGAAACACCGGGAGTCCGATCGCCACGGCTGCCACCATCACGGCAATCGCCCTTTGTGCATGGACCGTCATCCACAGCGGCAAATATTTCTGCAAATAGGAAGGGCCATTTTTGTAGAAATCGACCGCGCTTGCCGCGACGGGATAATCCGGATCGGTTGGCTGAGGAAATTCACCGGCCCGTTGAAAAATTGTCGGCTTTTTGTGGACTTCCATCATGGTTTGCAGCAGCAGATTGACGATCGCCGGATGAAGATCGTTGCGAACCAGAACGCTGATGGTGGTAGCAATAAGTGGAACGTCGGTCGGCGGAATATTGGCTTCGACATCCACCACGCCTTGGGGCAATTCGAGCCGTCTTAAATTTGGGAAAACACGGGTGAAGGCTTCGGCGGTCGGAAAACTCATTAGCCGAACCTTTGGATTCTCTCAGCAACGACTGCACGGCCGGGGTGTCCGGGGCGCCCTGGATCCACGCGGCGTCTACTTTCCCATCCATCAACGCCTGAGCCGCGTTATTGCCGCCCAAGGGCACCAGTGTCGCTGTCTCATATGACACGCCACCTTTCGCCAGGACCTTTTCCGCCGTGTAACGCGTGCCGCTCCCAACAGGTCCGACCGCGATGCGTTTACCCCTCAACTGGACAAGACGCTCGATAGGTTGATCGGAGGCATGAAACAGCCAAATTGTAATATAGTCGATCGTGCCAAGCGACAGCAGCCCCGGCGAATCAGCGGCGTCCGAGACGCCACCGGTGACAAAAGCAATCTGAACCCCGAAATCCGGATCCGAGCAGCAGTTTTAGATTGTCCAGCGCGCCTTCGGTTGCCCGCAGCTCCAGCGTAACATCGGCCTTGGCGAATTGGTTGCGATAGAGCTGCCCATAGTAATCGAAGCTTTCCCCCTTGAACGCCGTGGCGATCGTCACTTTGGAGGGCGGCGAAGGAATTAAATAACTCAACAAAAGTGAAATAACGCCGAAGGCACAAAGGCCGGCAATGGCTATCAGGGTCGGGCGGCTCAATCGCAGCATAGGTTTATCCCCTGATCCACTGCAGATACCTGCGCCATGCGGCTTAAAGGTAATGGCTCCAGACCGCATGATTTGTAGGGATGGCAACGCGAGCCTAACAGGTCTGGGCGATGCTGTCATTGCGGCCGGTCAGCGCATTTCGGACGTCGGGCGCACGTGCGGTCCGCAGCATGGCTGACGATTTGCAGCCGCGGCGACTGACGATCGCTCTTACCTCACGCTCACTCGCGAGCAGCTTCATCGCCGCTTCATGCACGCGGCGATCGCCGGCCGCGATGATGCGGCCGCCGTTCTGCGCGGGCTTGCCTTCCCAGGTGGTGACGACGCCGCCGGCGCCGGTGATGATCGGAATCAATGCCGCGATATCGTAGGGTTTCAGCTCGGTCTCGATGACGAGATCGAGATGGCCGGCGGCGAGCATGCAATAGGAATAGCAATCGCCGCCGTAGCGCGTCAGCCGCACCTCGGCCTCGACGCGGCTGAACGCGGCGCGGTCGGCGGAATTCATCAGCAGCGGACTGGTGGTGAAGGAGGTCGCTTCCTTCAGCGAGGCGCAGCGCCGCACCGCGAGTTTTCGTTCGCCGGACGGCCCGTGATATCGCGCCGAGCCGCTGTCGCCGGAAAACCGCTCGCCGATGTAGGGCTGGTGCATCATCCCGAACACCGGCGTACCCCGGTGCAACAGCGCGATCAGCGTGCCCCAGATCGGAAAGCCGGAGATGAAGGATTTGGTGCCGTCGATCGGATCCAGCACCCAGACATATTCGGCGTCCTCGCGCTCGTTGCCGAATTCCTCGCCGACGATGCCGTGCTGGGGGAAGTTGGCCTTGATCAGGCGGCGCATCACCGCTTCCGCGGCGCGGTCGGCCTCGGTCACCGGATCGAAGTCGTGGCTGGTGCCTTGTTGTCGATGCTGAGCGAGGTTCGGAAGAAGGGCAGGATGGTTTCGCCTGACGTGGTCGCAAGCCGGCCGATGAAGGCTGTGAAATCGATGACCGTCACGGCTGTTTCCTGATCAGAGCGGTTTGCGGACGGGCGCGGAGTTCGATCGGCTGCCGCGCGCTTGGTATACAGCGGCGGTTCGAAGTTCGCACCCGCGAACGGAGCGAGCGATGGCGGCTTTCGAATCGACTTGCGAAATGGTGCATTTTTCCTAAATGTCGCCGATCACGAAGTCGAGAGCACAACGATTATGCACAGGCGGAAAACGCATAGCGATCCGCCGTGGCGCTTATCCAATTGATATAATAAGATAAAAATCGGAATCGGGTTTGGGACGGCATGCAGATTTTGCATGGGAAATGATTCGAAAACCCTTGCGCTTTGTGCAGCGCGGTCTCATATTGTTGCGGTGCGGTAGCGCCTTGCGCTATCGCTGCCCTCCTTGGGCGTTTCCTCCCTAGACTTGGGCCGCTTGTGGATTCGCAAGCGGCCCTTTTTTCTTTTCCAGAGCAGCCGTTCGAGGATTTGTGCCGACCGCGCGGGGTTCGGGACTACTTCAGCGAGGTGTTGATCGAGGTGAATTGGGTGCTGAGGTTCGTGCCCAAGCCATTCACTATCGCGATAATCGCAAGCGCGATACCCGCTGCGATCAGGCCGTATTCGATCGCGGTCGCCGCCGACTCATCGGACAAGAATCTCAGAACATGTTGCTTCAACTTTGCCTCCAGCTTTTTTGATGCGCGGTTTAGCGTTCCGCGCATGCAACCTGTTCTGCAAAATCTAAGGCCGCATGAACGGGATTTCTAAAGTTGCGGGCAACAGCGGGCTTTGCCGCGCGAGCGGGCAGGCCATTGGTCGGGTTCGTGAATCAGAAAATTGTATTCAATTGCGCAATGCATCCGCGACTTGTCGGCTATGCGCTCGCTTGAATCAGCCGCGCCTGATGGCAATCGCGGTTACTCCGCCGCGGCCTGGAACGGCCCGAGATCGCCAAGCGGAATCGCGGCCAGCGCGTCGGCCAGCACCGCGAAATCGGCGATCACCTGATTGAACCGCGCGCCGCGCTCGCGCCGCCGCTCGTCCATGTAGATCGCGCGGTTGAGTTCGAGCTGGATGGTGTGCAGGCCGCTGGCCGGATTGCCGTAATGCTCGGTGATGAAGCCGCCGGCATAGGGCTTGTTGCGGCCGATCGAATAGCCCAGCGCCGCCATGGTTTGCTCGACCGCGTCGGGCAACAGCGGCGCGCAACTGGTGCCGTAGCGGTCGCCGATCACCACGTCCGGCCGCCGCGGCTCATCGCGCGAGATACCGATCGACGGCATCGAATGGCAGTCGACCAGAATCACGGTGCCGAACGCCTGGTGTGCCTTGTTGATCAGCCGGCGCAGCGTGCGGTGATACGGCTTGTACAGCGCCTCGATGCGGCCGAGCGCGTCATCGACGCCGAGGCGCTCGCGATAGATTTCCTGGCCGTCGCCGACCACGCGGGGAATGGTGCCGAGGCCGCCGGCGACGCGCATCGATCTGGTGTTGGCGAAGCTCGGCAGCCGTCCGGTGAACATCCGCGGATCGAGTTCGTAGGGCTCGCGATTGACGTCGACATAGGAGCGCGGAAAATTGACCCGCACCACCGGAAAGCCGCGCTCGCTCAAGCCCCCGATCAACTCGTCCATGAACAAATCTTCCGAGCGGCGCAGGCCTGCAAGATCGATCCGCGACGCATCGAGAAATTCGTGCGGATACGCCGAGCCCGAATGCGGAGAATTGAAGATGATCGGCGCCCGCCATGCGGGCGGCTCGATCACCTCGAACGGAGGCGACAGTTCGCCGTCAAACTGGGTCATCGTCGGGCGCCGTTCCCTCTGAAGCCGCGCGGTCTCGCCGATTCTGCCAGAAAAACGCGGGTTTTATGAGGGCTCATTGTCGGTAATCACAACCGATCTGCCAAGCGAAAAAAGTTTTGCGCGATCTGGAATGCTTCCCGGGCACCGTGAAAATGCGTCTGTTCATTGATTCGAGCGCCGGTTCCGGCGCAAAACCTGCGGGGTTCCAATTGACCGCCGCCTGCCGCCTTCACCCGAAATTTACCACCCATCGGGCTAAGTGGGCGGATTGATCCTCTCAATCGGATTCGACGACCACCCGCCATGCACAAGATCCTGCTCGCCGAAGACGACAACGACATGCGCCGGTTCCTGGTCAAGGCGCTGGAAAACGCCGGTTTTCAGGTTTCGCCCCATGACAACGGGCTGTCGGCGTACCAACGGCTGCGCGAAGAACCGTTCGAGATGCTGCTCACCGACATCGTGATGCCGGAGATGGACGGCATCGAGCTCGCCCGCCGCGCCACCGAACTCGATCCCGACATCAAGATCATGTTCATCACCGGCTTTGCCGCGGTGGCGCTGAATTCGGATTCGGATGCGCCGAAGAACGCCAAGGTGCTGTCGAAACCGGTGCATCTGCGCGAATTGGTCAGCGAAGTGAACAAGATGCTGGCGGCCTGATTCGGCGATAATTCGCCTGCCAGGCGTCCTTGCCTGCCTGCTTTGGAGCCGATATAGGGACGCATCCCGGTATCGCTGGATTTCTAGGGCGCGTAGCTCAGCGGGAGAGCACCTCGTTGACATCGAGGGGGTCACAGGTTCGATCCCTGTCGCGCCCACCAGCCAGTCCTTTGAACCGCGCATCTCGTCGGCGACACCAAGAGCGATAAGAGGCCCGGGCTGATGATCTGGCTTGAATCGATGCTCACGGCGGCGCTGGTGGTGGCGGCCGATCAGGCCAGCAAGGCGTTTGTGCTGGCGCGATGGCCGCTGGCCGGCTTCACCACGCCGCGTTCGTTCGTTTCGATCCGATGCATGCTCAACCGGCAAGGGACATTGGCGGCGCTCGCGGGCGCGCCGGCGCTTGCTGCGCTGTGGGCCGCGATGATCGTGCTGGCCGCGCTGATACTGCACACCGGCTTGCTCGGCCACGATGCACTTGTGCCCATAGGCATCGGCGCGGCCCTCGGCGGAGCGACCGGAAACGTTCTCGATCGGCTGGTTCGCGGGGCGGTCGTGGACTTCGTCGCAATCGGGCCGTGGCCGGTATTCAATCTGGCCGACGCGGCGCTGGTAGCCGGCACCGGCTTGATCCTGCTGACTGCGCTGAGCGGCCATGCGTAGAATTCTGTTTAGTTGGCGCGGCCACAATATCTACAGCTACCCGGCCATGCTCTATGTCGGCCTGCTTGCCGGCGTCTTCGTCGGGGCCCATGTCGCGCAAAGCGCAGGCATGAGTGCCGACCGGTTTGCCATCGCCGTCACAATCCTGCTGATACCGGCGCTGGCCGGCTCGCGGCTTTATTTCGTGCTGACCCGATGGGACCTTTACCGTCACGATCCGGCCCGGATCTGGCGGCGCAACGAAGGCGGGATGTCGATGTATGGCGGCTTCATCCTGGCGGTGCCGCTGTCAATTCCGCTGCTGCGTTCATTGGGCCTGCCGTTCGGCAGTTTCTGGGACGCGGCGGCACTTACGATCCTGCTCGGGATGGCCTTTACCCGGATCGGATGTTTCCTCAACGGATGTTGCGGGGGCCGGCCGAGCGACGCCTGGTTCGCGCTGTCGCTGCCGGACCACCATGGAATCTGGCAGCGGCGCATCCCTACGCAACTCATGGAGATGGCGTTTGCGATTGTGCTGTTCGGCGCGGCGCTCGCGCTGCGCAACGTCGCGCCATTCCCCGGGGCGATATTTTGTTTTGTAGTTGCCGGCTACGGAGTGGGGCGCTGGTATCTGGAAAGTCTGCGCGAGGACGAGACCGGGGGCCGCGACAAGACGACCATGCAGGCGACCTCGATCCTGCTGGTGATTGCCGCGCTGATCGGGCTTGTTTTTATCCTGGGATAAGTTTGTGCATCCGGATCGGGAGACGTATTGCGATTGCGCCAAGCGATCGTTTTTGTCTAATGAATAACAACTCTGGGCATTGCGATGCCCAATCTACCGAAGAACAACTCTCTTCGACTATCAAAAATCTTTGAACCCGAAAAGCCTGAGAGACACAAACAATACTGAAGCTGGATCTCTCCGATCCGACCGCAGGCGATCAATGATGCCTGCAAAGCGGAGTCAATTGCGATGAGCATGTCGTTAGTCGTTCTACTTCCCCTGATATTGCTCGGAATCGTCGGTATGCTTTGTTTCGTCGGCTGCGGACTCAATACACACGGGACTTCGGAGCCATTCTTCACCTATACCGGCACGACGATCCTGCTGAATCCCTCGATCATTGCCTATTGGCCGCTCGGCGAATCTGCGGATACCGTCAAGGCCGCCGAACTCATATCCGGAAACGTCGGAGACTATATCGATCAGAACACGGCGATGGCGCCGCTTTTGCCCTATCCATGGCCGGCCTATACCGTCCCAGAATCCCCCCGGACCCGACGTCCAGTCGGCTGCCGCACCCGGCACCATCGCGTTTGCGCAGCACGGAATCGTCCCGGGCGATACCGTCCAGCCTGCGAGCGATCCCGCATTCATCACGCCTTGCGTGGTGGTGGATGGCTGCTTCGTTCAAGTTCCTTTCAACACGAAATTTGTCCCGCAGACATCGTTTACCGTCGAGGCCTGGGTGCGGGTTGGCTGGACCGCCGATGACCCCGATGCGTGGCGGTTTGTGCTGGATATGCGCGATTTGAATCCGGGCACGGGCCTCGGGCTGTTTGCGAAGGCGGAAGATGGCCAGCCCGGCGTATATCGTTGGGCGGGCATGATCGGAAACGGTGGCCCGAGCACCGCGGGCTTGACGACCGTCGCCAGTGACGAACTCACGATCACGCTGGGCAGCGCCGGGACGCCGGCGGACCCTGTCTATCTCGCAATGACGTTCGATGCTCAGAGCCAGACGCTGACTCTCTTTGTCAACGGCGAAAAGCAAGGCCAGGTCACCTCCGCCATGTACGTGCCGAACAGCACCCAGCCGCTTTGGATTGGCGCGGCGGCACCCTTCGTGCCCCGGCGGCCTCCTGCCGACGTCGTTTCCAGCCCGCTGTTTCCGTTCGTCGGCGCGATCCAGAATGTCGCCATATACAGCGCAGCCCTCACGCCCGACGTCATCCTGGTGCATTTCCACAACGGAACCGGAATCGATCCGTAGCGAAACAGCGTCGACTGCGCGAAAGTCGAAAATCGAAATTGCTTCTCGCTTTCTCCTCATTTTCAAAAGTGCCTGAGATTCAAACACTGATGATGGACACCTCTCACAACGGAAGCGCAAGCGATACCTAACGAAAAGGGACGTCGATTACGCGACAGTCGGCCAACGCGGCGAAGCCCGCCATGCGGTCTGGGGCGGACCTCAGTGCCGCGCTGATCGGGCTTGCTTTTGTCGGGGGATCGTTTGTACATTCGGATCGGAAAGAGATTTAGCCATACTCCGATATACACTTCAAAAAACTGAAATTGCTTCGACTTTCTCGCTTTCTCCGACTTTCGAAAATGCCGGAAACAAATATTACCGATGATGGATCTGGCTGATCCAACCGCAACAACTCATCGGTATTGGCAATGCGGGGGGTATCATGAGCACGTCATTGATCACTTTAATTCCGATCATATTGCTCGGGATCGTCGGGATGTTCTGCTTCGTCGGCTGCATCCTTGATACGTCCGGGCTGCCTGCGACGCCCGTCACCAACTACAGCGACGGGACGGTACTGTTGAATAAGGATTGCATTGGCTATTGGCCGCTCAGCGAAACATCGGACACCGTTCAAGCGGCCGAACTCGTGCACGGAACTCGGCGGAACCTATATCGATCAGAACACGGCGATAGCGCCTTTGCCTACGCCTTATCTATGGCCGGAATTTACGCTCCACGACCCGCCCGGACCCGACATTAAATCGGCTGCTGCACCCGGAACAATCACTCTCGGGGCGCCCTCGATCGTGAAGGGCGACGTCGACAAGCCGAATGACGATCCGGCGCTGCCGGCTTGCATGGTGGTGAACGGCTGCTTCGTTCATATTCCTTTCAACTCGAAATTCACGCCGACGGCATCTTTTACGGTCGAGGCCTGGGTGCGGCCCGATTGGGACGGGACCATGAACACGACGCACGCGCACAGGTATGTGCTGGATACACGCTCTTTGAACCCGGGCACGGGCTTCGCCTTATTCGCCAAGGCGGAAGACGGTCAACCCGGCGTGTATCGTTGGGCGGCCACGATCGGAAACGGTGGCCTGAGCACCGCCGGCCTGACGACTGCCACAACCAGCGAATCCACCATCACGCTGACAACCGGGACGCCCGTCGACCCTGTCTATCTTGCAATGACCTTCGATACTACAACGCTGAAGCTCACTCTGTTCGTGAACGGCGAGCAGCAAGGCCAGGTCGACGCTCCAATGTACGTGCCGAACAGCACCCAGCCGCTTTGGATCGGCGCGGGAGCCCCCTTCGTGGCACCGCGGCCGCAGCCTGACGGCGTCCCTTCCAGCCCGTTGTTTCCATTTGTCGGCGCGATCCAGGATGTCGCCATATACAGCGTGGCCCTCACGGACGCTGAAATCGGCACGCATTTCAGCCACGGGAGCGGACACACGTAACAACAACGTCGACCGCGAAAGTTGCAATGAGCGAATCGGAGCTAAAACAGATGCATGCCTCCACGTCGGCCGGCATTGCGCTGGCCGCGAACGGCAAGCCGATCGCCTATAGACGCTGCGGGCCGGGAGAAAGCATATCCGACCCGCGCCCCGGCGACGTTATTCTGGTGCGCGGCACCGGTTGGCTCGGCAAGTTGATCCGCTTCGGTATGCGGATGGGTTGCCGCAGCTACGGAGATCGCGCGCTCGCGTATTGGAGCCACGCGGCGATCATTGTCAGTGCGCACGGTCATCTCATCGAGGTCATCCCTGCCGGCGTGGTTCTCAACCGCCTCGAAAATTATCGGAACCAGGAATATCACTATGTTTATCTAGATCTGTCCGCTGCCGAGCGAGCGAGGGCAGCGGGTTACGCCTATTCCTGCCTGAAACAGAAATACGGCCGGTTGAGTTTTGTTCTTTTGACCCTCGCGGTGTTTACGGGAGACTGGTTCGAGGTCCCCGACCGCGGTCAGCAAGGTTGTGTCACCCTGATCGCGCGGGCGTTGCAGCGCGCCGGCATGACCTTCGCGCGCCGGCCAACCGATATGACGCCGGCGGATTTGGCCAGCAATCTTGGGGTGATGCCATGATCCGCCTTGCTCATCCGCCATCGGATAGAACGCTGCAAGCCAATGGAGGCTGACGTGCCGTCAACCAGTCAAGCCTACCGCGCCTATTCGCCGCGGCCGTTCAGGCGCGAAGAACGCGGACAAGTCGAAATCCTGTTCGGTGGCTTGCACTGGCGGGCGGAGAAGGTGATCCAGGCCGCGATGGCAAACCTCGGATACCGCGCGCGGCCACTGCCGGCGGCTACCAAGGACGACCTTCTGCTCGGCCGCGAGCTCGCCGACATCGGACAATGTTGCCCGACCAGTTTTGTCACCGGCAACCTCGCAAACTTCCTGAAAAGCGAGGTGTCGAACGCGGGTGCTGCAAAGACGGCGGACAACTACGTCTATCTGAGCGCCGGCGCCTGCGGCGCCTGCCGCTTCGGCCAGTATCACCAGAGCTACGAGTTGGCGCTGCGCAACATCGGGCTTGATAACTTCCGTCTGTTCCTGATGGAACAGGATAAGCTCGAGCAGGAAGGATTTGCCGGCGGCGGCCTTGATATCGACATGCCGCTATCGCTTGGGGTGGTGTGGGCTATCCTTTGCACCGATGCGCTGCAGGGCCTGGAATACAGGACAAGGCCCTACGAGGTCGTCGCAGGGCAGACTGACGCCGTTGTGCGCGAGAGCGTCGACCATCTCTGCGAGGTGTTTCGCAATCGGCCCCGCAAAGGCAAAAAATGGGGAGCGCTGGTCTGGCACCTGACCACGGACTATTTCCTCGATGCGTTACGCGAGGTCTTCCGCAAATTCAGGGCGATCGAAGTCGACAGACTGCAACCGAAGCCGATCGTGAAAATCACCGGCGAGTTCTATCTGCAGACCGTCGAGGGCGACCCCAACTACAACATCCACCGTTGGCTCGAAGCCGAGGGTGCGGAGGTCTATCCGGCCCCGATCGTGGTCTGGCTGGATTACTGGTTTCGCTTTTATGTTCAGCAGACCGAGGACTATGTCGGAATCGAGCGCACCGCGCGGATAAAGCTCGCGAAGGTCCGAACCTTGCAGAAAATATTCGGCTGGACCTACAATCGCATGCGCGCGGCCCTCGGCGATATCCCGCATGAGATTCCGGACCAATACGAGCTGCGCCGTCTCGCCGCACCCTACTTCCATCATCAACTGTCGGGGGGTGAGGGCGACATGCTGGTCGGCAAGGCGCTGTGGAGCCATCTTCACAAGAAGGCGCACATGATCTGCGAGTTGTCGCCCTATGCCTGCATGCCGAACACCATGAGCGTCGGCGCCATGGCGGGCGTCATCGCCAAACACCCCGATCTGCTCTACGCGCCGCTGGAGATCAAGGGCGATGCCGAGGTGCATGCGCTCTCGCGCTGCCAGATGATCCTGACCGAGGCCAAGAAGCGCGCCCGATCCGAGTTCGAAAGCGCGTTGTCGAAGACCGGCCTTACTCACGAAGCAGCGCGTATCCGGCTTGACCGCAATCCCGAGATGAAGAAGGCGACCTGGCGCGTTCCGCACCGCGATGTGGTCGGCACCGCAGCCAACCTTGTCGGAGAACTGGCGCAGGGAGCCCGGGCGTGAAGATCGTCGGAATGGATGTCGGCTCAACCACCGTCAAGGCGGTTGTCGTCGGAGAACGACCGGATCATTTGGCAGGACTATCAGCGGCACCATACGCGGCAGGCGGAAAAGGTGCTGGAATTCCTGTTGCGCATGGAGAGCGAATGCGGGCTCGACCGCGGCCGCGATGTCATCCTGTTCACCGGCTCCGGCAGCGGGCTGATCGCGCCGCTGGTCGGCGGCAAGGTTGTCCAGGAGGTCGTTGCGGTTGCGACGGCGGTGGAAAAACTGCACCCGGACGTTCAATTCGTCTCCGAGATCGGCGGCGAGGACATGAAGACGATCTTTTTCACGCCCGCAGGCACGGGTCGGAACAAGCAAGTCTATATGCAATCGGCGTGCAGCGGCGGCACCGGCACCTTCATCGAAAAGACGGCGCGAAAACTGCAGATTTCGCCGGAGGCGCTGGCGAAAATGACCTACAGCGGACAATCGCTGCACAAGATCAGCTCCAAATGCGGGATCTTCGCGGAGACCGACGCCAACACGCTGGTCAAGGGCGGCGTGCCGGTCGAGGAGATCATCGCCAGCCTGTTCGAGGCGGTGGTCTACCAAAACCTTGCTACCTTGACCAAGGGCAACACGCCGGCGCCGAAGGTGCTGCTGCTCGGCGGGCCCAACCTGTTCTTCACGGGTTTGCAGCAGGCTTGGCGTCACCACCTCGCCAACATCTGGGCCGAGCGCAAGGTTGCGTTGCCCGATGGAGATCCGGCGGGGCTCATCGAAATTCCGGCGGAGGCGGTCTATTACGCAAGCCTCGGCTGCATCGAAATCGGCAAGGCCGAGGTCGATGCGAAGTCATGCTACGGCGGCACGGAACGGCTGCGCTGGTGGATCGATCAGGGCCAGCACGAGCAGAAAGCGCGCGAAGGTCGCGGCGGCCTGACGTCCGGAGCACAGGATCTCGCGCGGTTTCTGCAAGCCTACGGGACTCCAAAGCGAAAGCTTGCCACGCAGGATGAGGATGCGGTCCGGCCGGCCGGCCAACCGGTCCTGGTCGGATGCGACTTCGGCAGCACCACGGCCAAAGCGGTGGTGCTTTCGACGCAGCAGGAGCTGTTGTTCACCTGCTACGCGCTGTCGATGGGCAACCCGATTGAGGACGCCAAGGACCTGATGCGGCAGATCGGCGCGGCCGGCTTCCGTCATATCGGCGGCCTGGCGCTGACCGGTTACGGCAAGGATCTGCTCAACGACATCGTCGGCGCCGACGTCGGCATCGTCGAGACGGTGGCGCATGCGCGTGCGGCGCTGCACTTCTTTCCCGACGCCGATGTGATCTGCGATGTCGGCGGCACCGACGTGAAGGTGATGATCCTGCGCGGCGGCGCGGTCGCCGACTTCCGCCTGAACTCGCAATGCTCATCCGGCAACGGCGCCTTCCTGCAAGGCGTGGCCGAGCGCTACGACGTGCCGCTGCAGGACTATGCGGAGCGCGCCTTCGCCGCAAAATCGCTCCCGGCCCTCGCCATGGGCTGCGGCGTGTTCTTGCAGTCCGACATCGTCAACCAGCAGCGCAAGGGCTGGTCGGCGGAAGAAATCATGGCGTCGCTTGCCGCCGTGCTGCCGCTCAATGTGTGGGTCTACGCCTGTCAATTGACCAACCTGCGCGCGGTCGGCCGCAAGTTCGTGCTGCAGGGTGGCACCCATCGCAACCTCGCGGTGGTCAAGGCGCAAGTCGATTTCATCACCAGCAAGGTTCCCGGACGCCGAGATCGAGATCCATCCTTATTCCGGAGAAGCTGGCGCGATCGGCGCTGCGCTATGCGCCTATGACGCCTGGCAAAGCGGAAAGCCCAGCCGCTTCCGCGGTTTCGAGACAATCGAAACCTTGTCCTATTCGACCACCACCAACGAGCACACGACTTGCCGCTGGTGCAGCGTCAACTGCAAGCGCACCTTCATCGACGTCGCATTGCCCGACGCCAAGGGCAGGCCGTGGAGCAAGGTGCCGGTGGGGGAGGGGTTCGAACGTGTCATCAGCGGCAACTCCTGTCCCAAGGGCCTCGTCGAGGACGCCGGCGAATTGCGGGTGGTGAAGGCTGGAATTGAGGAACGAAGACATGCTTATCCCAACGTGGGAGAAATGGTTCGGAACGAAGCTTTCCGCGCCGCCAAAGTCACGGTCTAGCTTACGCGTCGGCATTCCCCGCGTTCTCAATATCTGGTCGACCCATCAGTTCTGGCTCGGCTTCCTGGTCGCGCTCGGCTTCGACTCGCGCCGCATCGTGTTCTCCGAAGCCACCAGCGACGAACAGGGGCGCGAATACGGCCGCGGCCGCGGCACCGTCGATTGCTGCTATCCGGTGAAATGCATGTCCGGCCACTACGGCGAACTGGTATTCGGCCAGAAACACGGCATCGATATCCTGCTGTCGCCGATGATCCGTTCGCTGCCGTCCTTCCTCAACGGGCATGTGGTGGATTTGCTCGCATGCCCGCGCGTGATGGCGGCGCCGGAAAACATCAAGGCGGGGTTTCTGAAGGAGCGCGACGTGTTCGCCGAACGCGGCATAAAATACATCTCGCCGTTCGTTTCGCTGGCCGAACCGCTGATCGTGCCGAAGCAACTCTTCCGCGCGCTGGAGGAGGCGATTCCCGGCCTCACTTTGCCGGAGGTTGGAAACGCGGTCAGCGCCGGTTACCAGGCGCTCGCGGCATTCAACAAGCAGATGCAGGACAAGGGCCGCGAGATCCTGCGATGGTGCGCCGAAAACGACCGGCCCTGCATCCTGGTGCTGGCGCGGCCCTATCACATGGATCCCGGCATCGGCCATGAGATCGAAGCCGACCTGCAGGCCTATGGCTATCCGATCCTGTGGGCGCAGTATCTGCCCATCGATGCCGATCTCATGCAGTGGCTGTTCGGCGACGACATTCGGAACGGCACGATCTCGTCGCCCTTCGATGTGCGCGACGTGTGGCCGTCCTCCTACAGCGGCAACACCAACGAAATCCTGTGGGGCGCCAAGGTCGCCGCCCGCCTGCCATGGGTGAGCTGCGTGATCAGGCTGGCGAGTTACGAATGCGGCATGGATCAGCCGACCTATACGCCGGTGCAGAAGATCGTGGAGGGTTCGGGAACGCTGTTCTTTTCGTTTCAGGACCTCGACGCCACCAAGCCGGCGGGGTCCGTCAAGATCAGGGTTGAGACCGTCGCCTATTACCTGGAACGTTCGTCGGCGGCCATCATCGCAGCCAAGAAGCTGCAGACCAAAGAGCCCTGTCCGCTTCTGAGCCAGGCTTAAGTGAAACGGCCGCGGTGCTTGCCGGATTACATCATAAAACTCTATTTTGACCAGCCGAACCGACCGCCGATTTGAGCCGGCTCAGCAGGTGCCGGCGCCGGCGTCATCGCACCCGACCGGTTTTCCGGATTGCATCGAGTGCAGCGCGGCCTCGAATGCCGCCAGCGTCGCCAGCACATCTGCCTCTGGCACCGGAAACGCGAGTTTACTCTCGATCGTATCGGCAAAGGCGTCCAGTTCGGCGCGCAGCACGTCGATCGCCGGATACGTTAGCTGCATTGGCTTTGCTTCGGTCTTGCGCAAAATCATCGACACTTCGTCCAGTACCTCGGCGGAGCCTTTCGTGCCGAACACGTGGACCCGCCAATAGAGCGGTGTTGCTCGCACGGTCGCCAGCGCGCCGGTGGCGCCATTGACGAAATCGATTGCAAGCATGGCGGTGTCGAGCGGAGGAGGCCCTTGTTGACGCGAATTGAGGTGGGCATAGACGCTGCGCACCGGCCCCATGATGCTGACGAAGGCGTCGAGCACGTGCAATCCGGCGCCGGTCAGCCCGCCGCCCGGCGATTCCAGCGGAGACAGCCGCCAGCCCGCGGTGACGTCTTGCGAATTCTCGTTGCTGTTGTGGCCTTCGATGTGAAGGATGGTGCCGAGTTCACCACTCGCGACGGTGTCGCGCAGCGCTCGCATCGACGGCCAGAAGCGCCGATTGTGCCCGACGGCGAGTGCAACACCCGCTTCCCGGCACGCGTCGAACATCCGCGCCGCATCGGCGCGGCGGAGCGCGAGAGGTTTTTCGCAGAACACCTGCTTATCAGCGGCAGCGCAGGCGATCACCTGCGCCGGATGCAGCGAATGCGGTGTCGCCAGCAGCACTGCGCCGACCGCGGGGTCCGCAAGCACGGCATCCAGACTGCCGGTCAGCTCCAGACGATGTTCGGCGCAAAAACTTCGCGCCCTCTCGAGTTCGGGTTCGACGGCGCGAACGATTTTGAGCCGGCCATGACCGATCGACGCCTCGACCAGACGCCGGCCCCAGCGCCCAAGGCCTACGATCGCCGCCTGGATCATCGCAAAACCTTTCCGTTCGATCCGCCTATTTCGCCTCGATCCCGGCCGCCTTGGCGTCCGCGGTCCAGCGGATGATTTCGGCCGCGATGAAGGCCCCGAATTCGGCCGGAGGCATGGTCGAGACGATCACGCCGACGCTTGCCAGCTTGTCCCGCGTCGACGGCATCGACAGGAATTTTTCGCAACTTGTATAGAGCTTGTTGACGACCGCTTCGGGCGTGTTCGCCGGCGCCAGCAGGCCGTACCAGATGGTGGCCTCGAAACCCGGCATCGCTTCGGCGAGCGAAGGCAGCCCGGGCGTCAGCTCATTTCGCTTCGGCGACGTGACGCCGATGCCGCGCAGCGTGCCGCCCTGCATTTGCGGGATCGCCAGCGAGAAATCCGCAAAGGCAAGGTCGATCACGCCGGCCAGCACATCGGTGACGGCCTGTGGCACCCCGCGGTAGGATGCCGCTATCACCGACAGGCCGCCGCGGCTTTGCAACTGCCCGATGGAGATCTGCGAAGCCCCGGAGCCGTAGCCGGCGGTCATATTGGGGTGGCCGCGCGCATAGTCCATGAACTGGGCAAGATCCCTGGCCGGAAAATCCGGTTTTACGAGCAGCACCATCGCTGTCGTCGTCGTCCGGATGATCGGCGCGAAATCTTTGGCCGGGTCGTAGGGCAGGTTTTTCAGCATCGCGACATTGGCGGCTTGCGTAGTGTTGGTTCCCATCAGCAGCGTGTAGCCGTCCGGCGCGCTGCGTGCCACCTCCTGCGCGCCGATGCTGCCAAGCGCGCCGGTGCGGTTTTCGATCACCACCGTCTGCCCAAAGGCGTCTTGCAGATGCTGGCCCAGCATGCGCGCGACCTGGTCCGGGCCGGCGCCGGCGGGAAACGGCACGATGATCTTGATCTGCCGTTTCGGGTAGTCGTCGTCTGCCGCGACGGCATGCGGCGCCGCAAGTCCCCACAGCAGCAGACCGGCGAGAAGGCCCCAGCGCGGCTTCATTCGCATCCTCCCGACGTTTCCAGGAATCTCTTTTGGATTCCTTGGCCGAAGATTGATACGGACAAATCATCCCGAGCGCAAGATATTGTGCCCTTATAGCCAGCGACAAAGATCATGCGAGGGAGCAAAACCGTGGACACCAGCGAATTATACGCGCGCGGTCTGCGCCGCCGCAAAAAGCTGTTCGGCGAGGCCGATGTCGAGCAGCGAATGACCGCGTCCGGCGAATTCGGCGCGCCGCTGCAGAACATCATCAACGCCTATGTCTACGGGGATATCTGGGAGCGGCCGGGCCTCTCCAACGAACTCCGCAGCCTGGTCATGCTGGGGATCACGGCTGCTAGCAACAAACCCGCCGAATTTCGCGTTCATGTCAAGGGCGCCTTGGCGAACGGTTGCACCAGGGCACAGGTGCAGGACGTGCTGCTGCTGGTGGCGATGTATTGCGGCGTACCGGCCGCGATCGAAACCACCCGCATTGCCGCGGAAATTTTTGGGGAAACCACTGAGGCCGTTCCCGTTTCAGCATGACCGGGGGTGGAACCATCGCCGGGGCGAAACGTTGCCTTCCGGATTTGCCAAAACAATTTTCCGTTAATGGGAGACGACAATGATTTATCGCACCGCGGCAGCAGTTTTTGCAGGCTTGTTGGTCGCGGGCGCCGCCGCCGCCCAAACGGCGGCGCCGTCGGCTGTCAAACCGGAGACGAGTTGTACGACGACTGGCGCCGCGACCTCGGGAAGCGGCCAAGAGAAAACCTCTAATTCGATGGCGATGGAAAAAAGCGCGGTGTTGCCTGACGCCGGTGGTGCGAATTCGGCCGCGCCCACGGTGCAGAGCGGCGGCAAGCCGCTCGAGGTCCACTCCGAATGCCCGCCGGATTCCAAGCCCAAGGGCTGATTACCCATCACTCGATGACGATACGCGGCGCCGGCCGGCTCGCCGCGCCGGTGGTGACCGCGCTCCAGACTTCGCGGGCGATATCGATATAGTGCCGCGCATGCACGCTGTCGGGGTCGAGGGCGACAATCGGGCGTCCGTCGTCCGACGACTGGCGAATTTGCAGATCGAGCGGGATTTCGCCCAGAAATGGAATGCCGCGCGTCTCGGCTTCGAGCCGCGCGCCGCCGTGACCGAAGATCGGCGTCAACCGATTGCAGGCCGGGCAACAAAAGCTCGACATGTTTTCGATCAATCCCAGCAGCGGCACATTCACCTTCTGAAACATCGCGATGCCGCGTCGCGCATCGATCAGCGCGATGTCCTGCGGCGTCGAGACGATGACGGCGCCGGCGAGCGGCGCCTGCTGCGCCATGGTGAGCTGCGCGTCGCCGGTGCCGGGCGGCAGGTCGACCACAAGAATATCGAGATCGCCCCATGCCACTTCGCGCAGCATCTGGGTGATGGCGGAGATCACCATCGGTCCGCGCCAGATCATGGCAAGGTCTTCCTCGACCAGGAAGCCGATCGACATCACCTTGACGCCGAAGCGCTCCATCGGCTCCAGCGTGCGCCCGCCCACCAGCCGCGGTTTTCCGCGCAATCCGAGCAATTTCGGCTGTGATGGTCCGTAAATGTCGGCGTCGAGGATGCCGGTTTTAAGTCCGATCGCGGCGAAGCCGAGCGCCAGATTGCAGGAGGTGGTGGACTTGCCGACGCCGCCCTTGCCGGACGCGACGGCGATGACGTGTTTTATTCCGGGAATGCCGGCCGCCTTCGAGGTCGCGCGGGCTGGAGGGGCTGGATGGGTGGACACGGCGGACTCCCTACGATCCCAGCGGATCGCCCTTCTTAGCCTCGCGGGCGCGCAGATAATCCTCGGTGGTCATGACCGGCGGACGCTGTGGCGCCCCATGCGGATCAAACCCCTCGTTCACCACGGCCTCGACGCGGCAATCCGCGCACATCTTGATGACGTCGATGCGCTTGGCATTGGCGCCCTGGAACATCCAGTGCTTGTCGCCTAGTTTCGCCAGCACGCGGTCGATCGAGCTTTTGGTGCCGAACGGCTTGCCGCAGGCAATGCAAAGGAACGGCTCTTCCTCCTTCAGCACGCGCAGCGGCGCGTTCCACGCCTGGAAATCGAGACGCGGCTGCAGCGTGATGACATGCTCGGGGCAGGTCGCTTCGCAAAGCCCGCATTGCACGCACAGGCTCTCGGTAAAGCGCAGCATTGCGCGGTCGGGATTGTCCGAAAGCGCAGCGGTCGGGCAGGCGGTGACGCAGGCGTGGCACAGCGTGCAGCCTTCGACGTCGAGGTTGACGCCGCCGAACGGCGCCCCCGGCGCCAGCGCCACGACATCGACGGGGGCGGGTGCTGCGAGGTGGAGTTCGCGAAAAATGGTTTCCAGCACGCCGCGTTTCGCGCCGCGTGCAACAAGGCCGGCCGGTCTTTGCGTCGCGACGCCGACCGGCGCCGCCTCGAGCATGACGCGCAGCTGGTCCGGATCGTCGATCTCGACGATGCGCACGACCCCGTCGCCGAAGCCGAGCGCGGAAACAACGGTGCCGGATAGTTCGACCGCGCGGCGAAGCCCGGTAATGTCATGCCGGGGTTTTGCGCGCGTCAGCACCGCGACGCCGGCGCCGCCATAGGCAAAGACTGCCGCGATGGCCTCCGGCCCGAGCTGCGTCACTTCGTTGACGCGAAGCGGCAACACGTTGGCCGGAAGGCCCGCGCCGAACCGGGCCAGTGCATCGATGATTGCATCGCCGTGCTCGCCGTCGTGAAACAGCACGACGGCGTCGCTGCCGCCGGCCTTGCGATAAGTCTGCAGCAGCGTGCGCAACCGCCGCATCAGCGCGTCCGCAGCTGGCAGCGAATAGGATGCGGCTCCGGTCGGACAGACCGAAGCGCAGGCGCCGCAGCCCGCGCATATATTGGCGTCGATCACGACCGCGTTCCCGTTCGGTGCAATCGCGCCGGTTGGGCACAGATCGAGGCAGCGCGTGCATCCGGTGATGCCGGAGCGCGAATGGGCGCACAGCGACTCTTCGAAGTGGATAAAGCGCGGCTTGTCGAAGGTGCCGACCAGATTGCCCGCATCCGCGATCGCGCGCTCGACCGCGGCGCGGTCGCGCGGATCGGCGCGCAGATATCCCGGACGCAATTCATGCGCGGGGAAGAGCGGCACGCCGCCGCTGAGATCGAGGATCAGGTCGCAGGTCGAGGTCGCGCCGTCGCGCGAAGGCCCGAACACCAGCTTGGCGCGCGAGGAGGGCTGCGGCAGCGCATAGTCGTCGATCGCAAGTTCGAACGCGCCGAGATATCCGCGGGCGTTGCGGACGGTACCCTTGAGAACCGGAAACTCGTTGCTGCGCCGTGGCGTCACGTCGCCGGGTCTGGTCAGAAGCACGGTGATGTCGAGACGGTCGGCGAGGCGCTGAGCTGCCTCGACGGCGATCTCGTCGCGGCCATAGACCAGCGCGACGCCGGTGCTCTCCAGCGTCACCAGCGAAATCGGCGGCATCTCTTCTTCAGCCGCGGCAATCAGCGCTGCGGCTTTCGGTCCGGCCTTGGCCGCGTCGTTCGACCAGCCGCCGGTTTCGCGAATGTTGACAAAGGTGAGTTCGGCTAGCGGAAAACCCTCCGCGACTTCCTTAAATAGCGGGGCTTCCTGGGTGCAGGCCACCGTGACCGGCGTGCCGTCGGCAAGGGTTTCCTTGAATCGCTCGATCTCCAGGCCGCAGAGCTGGTTTGCCTGCGTGATCTCGGCCGCGCAGCCGCGTCCGATTGCCTGCGAATCGAGCGGCATGGTCTTCTCGCAGCTGCAGATCAGAAGATGAGACTTTGCCGCACCCATTACAATTTAATCCTGAACCGGCACGCCGGGCGCGCGGTTGCTCCGTTCTATCGTTCCGCGGTACCTGCTAAGGTGGAAATCCGCAAGGTCAAGGCCCGCTCGCCTCGTCAACCTTGACCGGGATAGCATACACCGCCGAATTGCAAAGCAAGCAAGGATAAGCGTTCGATGATGTCGCGTGTTTCGGACCTCGAGCAGACCCTCGATCTGCCGCCCGGCTACAATCTGGTCGGGTTGCGCGAAGTTGGCGATGCATTCGCGCATGGCTGCGATATCGCGGCGGAGGCGGGTGCCGGGACACTGATTTGGGTGCGACGCTACGACCTGGTCGAATTCGCCGTGGTGCTGGAACCCGACGAGCCGCTGGGTTCGGCGCGCCGCGCGTTCTTTGCCGGCATGAACGCCGTGGCGGACGCGATTGCCGCCCACTGCCCGCCGGAACGAGAGGTGAGTTTCGGCTGGCCCGACGCGGTCCGCTTCGATGGCGGGTTGCTGGGCGGGGCGCGGCTTGGCTGGCCGAAGCACTGCGCCGAGGATGAACTGCCGGCGTGGCTGGTGTTCGGCGTCATCCTGCGCGCGGCCGACATGGCCCAACTCGATGAGGTGCAGGCGGCCGCCGGGGTTTCCCTGCTGGGCGAGGGTTTTGAGATGATCGACACCGAGGCGATCATCGGCAGCTTCGCCCGTCATCTCATGACCGCATTCGACCGCTGGAACGAGCGGGGTTTTGAGGCGATCGCGCGGGATTACCTGGAACGGCTTCCGAAGCGGGCGGAAGGCGAGCGCCGAGCGATCGACCACAACGGCGATCTCTTGATCAGGCCAGCCGGTGGCGAGCCGGCTGACCGGAGCAGTCTGGTGGATGCGCTGACCGAGGCGGCTTGGTATGATCCGCACGAACGCGGTCCGAAATTCGGATGAGGCGGAGATGTTGAAATTGCCGCGAACCATCAGGCTCGACCCTTCGGATAGGTTCGTTTTCGAGCGGGCGGCCGAAGCCGGTGAATGGGCAGTTTCCGGCGCTTTCGTGTTCTGGAACCGCGATACGGCCGACCTCAGCCAGAAGCAGCGCGTGGCGCTGCGGTCGGGCTTTCTCGGCATCGACAGCCTCGGCTGGTCGACGCTGGCAGTCGTTATCGAGGCGACGGAGGCAGACAGGCAGACCATGGTCGAGCGTCTCGCCGGCCGGTTGCTGGAGAAATTCGGCGCGCCCGATGTTGCGGCGGCGCGTATCGCTGCCGAACAAGAGGTCGCGTTTGCGGCCTCGTTATGCGATCACGCTGCCCAGACCCTGCTTGCCGTGCAGCGCAGCGTCGAGAACGGCGAAATCCGCGAGCGCTTTCGCACGCTGAAGCCGCGCGAAGCGGCAGTGGATGCCGATCGGTTGCACGCGCATGCCCGCGCCTTTACCTTTCACGAGGTCGAAGGCGACGAGCCCGCGGAGGAGGTCGATCTACCGGGATTGATCAAGACAAACTACGGATCGCAGATGAGAGAATTCTGGGTCGCTTCGGGCCACCACCTCACGCGCCGCGCCGATCATGGCGGGCTGGTGGCGACGCCCGAACTGATCATGGCCTATCTGGCGCGGCCCGAACTGATGCCGCCGCCTGATGCCTGCGCGGCCGAGCGCAATCTGCATGCAAGCCTGCTGGCGGATCCGCTGCGCCCGGTTTCAAAAGCCGACATTGCAGCTCTCGCCGACGTCGATGCGCGCGAGAACTGGACCTTTATGATGGCCTTCCGCGACCGGCTGGTCGCTGCACCCTCGCTCGAGGCGGTGTATGTGACGCTGGCGCGCAAGGGCGCCGGCGATCTGCCGCCGATCTTCCTGTCCCAGCTCTGCCACCTGATCCTGCGCAACGCGCTTGAAGGGTGCGACGATCCTTACATGCTGCGGGCTGCCGAGCTGTTCTATCGCGGCCAGCTTGCGGCCGTCCACGACGGGGCTTTGCTGCTGGCCGATGCGGAAGTGATCGAGGCGCAGCAACACGCGCGACACGACATTCATTCCTCCCCACTCACCGCGATGCTGCAGCCGCAGCCGTTCGGCGAAATGGATGTCATGGACGATGAAAACGCCTGGACTTACTGGTCGCGGTCGGACGCGCACGCCATGGTCATGAACATCGGCGGCAATCCGAAGGCGCGCGCCGGGCTGTGCCGGGTGATCGAGCGATGGGTCGGTCATCTGCTCGGCGTCGCCGTCACGGTGGAGGTGGTTGCTTCGATCGAAGACCGTGACTGGCGCTGGTACATCGGTCTCGACAGCGAGGGTACCAGGATCGGCAACGCGTTGTGGAACGGCGCCGTGCTGGATGACAACGCCGCCGAGCGCATCGTAGCGCTGATGCGCCTGAGTATCGAAGACGCGCGGCTGGTGGACGAACGCGTCGGCAGCAAGCCGATTTATCTCATCCTGGCGATGGGCGGGGACAAGGTGGTGCGCCTGAAGCCGCAGAACCTCGTGGTGGGACTGCCGCTGGCGTCCGCCGCGAATGTCGCATGATCGGCCGGACGGAGTATCGACCATGGCCATGACCGAGTCGTCCCGCGAAGTCGGTGTGGTGGTGCGCCGCCGTTCGATCGACAATGCATGGATCGACCACATGTGGTCGCCGCTCACGGTGCTCGATGAAGTGCCTGCGACCGCGCCGTGGACCGTGCTCTCCACGCAGGCCGATGCGACGATCTATTACGCGGGTTCGGCCAGCATCGACCTGTTCAGTTCGGACACCGCGAACTACCGCGACAATCTCGCCGACGGCGAGCCGCGCATCTGGATTGCGCTGCGGCGTCCGGATGGCGGCGCTGAACTCGAACTGACAAAAGTTACCGCCGATCCGACCGAAGGCGAAGCTATTTTCGAGAGCGGCTGCGACGTGATCGGCACCGTTCCAATGCCGCCAGGCATCGCGTCATGGATCGCGGCGTTCGTCGATGAATTCCATGTCGAGCGCGCGTTCCACAAGCGCAAGCGTGATCGCACCAGTGAGGATCGCAAGCGGGAGGCCAGCGACGGTCCGCCGGGACGGAAGGGCGGCGCATGAGCGATCAGAACAACGACGACGACAAAAGTTTCCTGTCGCGCTGGTCGCAGCGTAAGCAGGAGGCAAAGCAGCCGCAGCGCGATGCGCCGGCCGCCGAACCCGGTGCAGCCTCCGGGCCCGTTGCCGAAAGCGCTGCCGGACCGGAGTTCGATCTCTCCAGCCTGCCGAAGCTTGAGGACTTGACGGAAACCACCGACATCACCGCGTTCCTGCGCAAGGGCGTGCCCGAACATCTGCGCAACGCGGCCTTGAGAAAATCCTGGGCGCTGGATCCGGCGATCCGCAATTACGTCAATCCCGCGCTCGACTATGCTTATGACTGGAACACGCCGGGAGGCGTACCGGGCAGCAGCGAAATCGGAACCGGCGTCGATATCGCGCGGATGGTTGCGCAGATCATGGGCAGCGGCGAATCGGTGGTTGAACGCGCCGTCCCGGCCGCTGAACCGGGCAACGAGCCGGCCAAGGTTTCGGCGCAACTCGCGACAGCTGGTGAAACGCAAGAACCAGAGCTGGATTTGCCGGTTCAACCCGTGCGATCGGGCAACCAAACGAGCTCTCAAGAGCCTTCAAATACTCGGAAAGGAGGGCCCGTTGATGCCGGACCGGCGAGCGCCGACGAGGAGAACAGCGTCGCTGCACCGCAACAAGCGGTGCGACGCCATGGCACCGCAAAACCGGTGGTTTAACAAAAGTTTTCGAGAGACATAGGCGGGGCCTATGTTACAGATTTATCAGTGGAATAATTCCAGTTCTAAAGTGTATGCCCGATTAAGAGGCACGGCGGGGGGAGAAATCGGTCGCACCATGCGTGACGCCGGTCTGGAGCAGGCAATCAAGATAGCGGGTGGTGTCGCGTCGCTGGCGCGAGCGATCGGCATTGCGCAGCCTTCGGTCTCCGCGTGGTCGCGCATTCCCGCGGAGAGGGTGCTCGCTGTCGAGGCGCTGACGCGTGTGCACCGCTTTGTCCTGCGCCCCGATCTCTACGGACCAGCTGAGAGTCAGGTGCCATTGAAATCCGAAGTCGACGAGATCGATCATCTGCGCGCCGCGGAATACGGCTTGTTGTCCTTGCTGCTCGGCAAGGCGCCCAACGCCGATACGCTTACAAAGGTTGCCGCGCTGAAAGGCGATGCATCCGATCTCGGCATGGCGCACATCGAACTTGCGGCGGCCGCGGCGGCGTTCGACGATCGCGCCGTCAGCAAGGAGTTCTTCGCGTTGTTCGTCGGTGTCGGCCGCGGCGATTTGCTTCCCTATGCCTCCTACTACCTGACCGGCTTTCTGCACGAGCGCCCGCTGGCGCGGGTTCGCGAAGACCTGGATCGGCTTGGGATCGAGCGCGCCGGCCCGTCGCGCGAGCCGGAGGATCACATCGCCATCCTGCTCGAGGTCATGGCCGGGCTGGCGCGCGGCGACTTCGATGATGACTTCGCCGAACAGGCGCGATTCTTCGAGCGGCATCTCAAGCCGTGGGCGTCGCGCATGTTCGCCGATCTGGAAATGTCGGCCTCCGCCAACTTCTACCGTGCCGTCGGCCGCGTCGGCCGTGTGTTTATGGAACTGGAATCCGAGGCCTTTACACTGTCCGAGTGACGCGGAAGGCAACCGAATGATCGACTTGAAGGAGATCGCAATGAGCAAGCCATCCGACAGCAAGGCGCCCCGAGAAAGCAAGATAGACGGCAGGCGTGGATCGGCGCCGCTTCTTCATGATGGGCGGATCGGCGGTCGCTGCCGCCGCGGTCGTGCCGCTCGCGGGCGGGGAGGCCGTAGCGGACGACGAGTCGCGGGCCGAGCGGCTCAAGTCCCGCTACAGGCAAACCGACCACGTCAATAATTACTATCGCGTCAACCGCTATTGATGGGACCACGTACATGTTGATGAAGCGAAGAGATGGATCCGCGAGCAGGGCGCGTTTGCAGGGTGTCGCCGCAGGTCTCGCCTCGGGAGTTCTCGACCGCCGCACCTTCTTGCGCCGCTCGGGTCTGGCGGCGGGCGCGGGCGCGGCACTTGGTTTGATGCCGCTGGGATCGGTGCGCAAGGCGCAGGCCGGCCCGAAAATCATCGGCGCCCCGACGGAAATCAGGAAGAACATCTGCACGCATTGCTCGGTCGGCTGCACCGTGATCGCCGAAGTTCAGAACGGCGTCTGGGTCGGTCAGGAGCCGGCTTGGGACAGTCCGCTCAACCGCGGCTCGCATTGCGCCAAGGGCGCGTCAGTCCGCGAACTCGTGCATGGCGACCGCCGCCTGAAATATCCGATGAAGCTTGTTAACGGCGAATGGCAAAAAATCGGCTGGGACCAGGCCATCAACGAAATCGGCGACAAGATGCTCGAGATCCGCGCCAAGTCCGGCGCCGATTCGGTCTATCTGCTCGGCTCCGCGAAATTCTCCAATGAAGGCGGCTATTTGTTCCGCAAATTCGCGGCGTTCTGGGGTACCAACTCGATCGACCACCAGGCGCGCATCTGTCACTCCACCACGGTCGCGGGCGTTGCGAACACCTGGGGCTACGGCGCCATGACCAACTCCTACAACGACATCCGCAACTCGAAGACCATCGTCTTCATGGGTTCGAATGCCGCCGAAGCGCACCCGGTATCGCTGCAACACATTCTGACCGGCAAGGAGATCAACCGCGCCAACGTGTTCGTGCTCGACCCGCGCTTTACCCGCACCGCAGCTCACGCCACCGAATATGTCCGCTTCCGCTCCGGCACCGACATCGCCGTGATCTGGGGCATGCTGCACCATATCTTCAACAATGGCTGGGAAGACAAGCAGTACATCGCACAGCGCGTCTACGGCATGGATCAGATCCGCGCCGAAGTTGCGAAGTGGACGCCTGAAGAAGTCGAGCGCGTCACCGGCATTCCCGGTGATCAGGTCAAGAAGGTCGCCGAGACCTTCGCCAAGCAGCGTCCCTCCACCTTCATCTGGTGCATGGGCGGCACCCAGCACACGGTCGGCACCGCCAACGTCCGCGCCTATTGCAACCTTCTGCTGGCGACCGGCAATGTCGGCGTGTTCGGCGGCGGCGCCAATATTTTCCGCGGCCATTGCAACGTGCAGGGCGCCACCGACATCGGTCTCGATATCACCTCGCTGCCGCTCTATTACGGCCTGGTCGAAGGCGCCTGGAAGCACTGGGCCCGGGTCTGGGAGGTCGATTACGACTACTTCCAGTCGCGCTTCGATGAAGTGCCGGCCAAGGCCGGCCGTCCCGCCCGTACCCGCAAGCAGAACATGGAATTGCCCGGCATCCCGTGGACCCGCTGGTTCGATGCGACGCTTGCCAATCCCGATGACGTCGATCAGCGTGACGTCGTGAAGGGCGTGGTCATCATGGGCCACGGCGGCAACACCATCCCGCGCATGACCGATATGGTGAAGGGGCTGGAGAAGCTCGAATTGCTGGTGGTCGCGGATCCGCATCCCACTACATTCGCGGCGATCTCGGAGCGCAAGAACGGCACCTATCTGCTGCCTGCCTGCACCCAATTCGAGACCTCGGGCTCGCGCACGGCGTCCAACCGCTCGCTGCAGTGGGGCGAACAGGTGGTGAAGCCGATCTTCGAATCCAAGGATGATTACGAGATCATCTACCGGCTTTCGGAGAAGCTCGGTTTCGCCGACCAGATGTTCAAGAACATCAAGGTGGAGAACAAGCATCCGTCGTCCGAAGACCTGCTGCGCGAAATCAACCGCGGCGGCTTCTCGACCGGCTATTCCGGCCAGTCGCCGGAGCGCCTGCAGGCGCACATGAGAAATCAGGGCAAATTCGACCTGGTGACGCTGCGCGCCAAGGCCGACGAACCGGAGATCGGCGGCGATTATTACGGGCTCCCCTGGCCGTGCTGGGGCACGCCGCAGATCAGGCATCCGGGCACCCACACGCTTTATAATACCAACCTGCATGCCAAGGACGGCGGCGGCACCTTCCGCGCACGCTTCGGCGTGGTCTATGAGGAGAAGCAGCCGGACGGTTCGGTGAAGAACGTCAATCTGCTAGCGGAAGGTTCCTACAGCAAGGGTTCGGAGCTGACCGACGGCTACCCCGAATTCACTTACGGCGTGCTGAAAAAACTCGGCTGGGACAAGGATCTCACCGAAGCCGAACTTGCCACCATCAACAAGATCGGCGGCAACAATCCGGACGGCGTCGGCTGGGCCGTCGATCTGTCGGGCGGCATCATCCGCGTCACGCTCGAACATGGCGTGATGGCTTACGGTAACGGCAAGGCGCGCGCGGTGGCGTGGAATCTGCCCGACCCCGTGCCGGTTCATCGCGAGCCGATCTACACCCCACGTCCCGATCTGGTCGCCAAATATCCCACGCGTCCGGACGGACGCCAGTTCCGGATGGCCAATCTTGGCTTCTCGATTCAGAAGGCGGCGGTTGACAAGGGTCTTGCCAAACAATTCCCGATCATCCTCACCTCCGGACGGCTGGTGGAATACGAAGGCGGCGGCGAGGAAACCCGTTCCAACCGCTGGCTCGCCGAACTGCAGCAGGACATGTTCGTCGAGGTCAACACCTCGGATGCCGCCGAGCGCGGCATCAAGGACGGCGGCTGGGTTTGGGTGTTCGGCCCGGAAAACGGCTCGAAGGCGCGGGTCAAGGCGCTGGTCACCGACCGCGTCGGCAAGGGCGTGGCATTCATGCCGTTCCACTTCTCGGGCTGGTTCCAGGGCGTCGACCAGCGCGACAAATATCCGAAGGGGTGCGATCCGATCGTGCTTGGCGAAAGCGTCAACACGCTGACGTCCTACGGCTACGACCCGGTTACCGGCATGCACGAGGGCAAGGCGACCCTGTGCCAGATTCAATCGGCGTGAGGGGAGAATAGATCATGGCTCGCGTCAAATTTCTTTGTGATGCCGACCGTTGCATCGAGTGCAACGCCTGCGTGACGGCGTGCAAGAACGAACATGAAGTGCCGTGGGGCATCAATCGCCGCCGCGTCGTCACCATCAATGACGGCAAACCCGGCGAGCGCTCGGTATCGATGGCCTGCATGCACTGCACCGACGCGCCCTGCGCCGCGGTCTGCCCGGTATCGTGCTTCTACACCACCTACGACGGCGTCGTGCTGCACTCCAAGGACCTCTGCATCGGCTGCGGCTACTGCTTCTACGCCTGTCCGTTCGGCGCGCCGCAATATCCGAAGGTGGGAAATTTCGGTTCGCGCGGCAAGATGGACAAGTGCACCTATTGCGCGGGCGGGCCGGAGGCGGATTCCACGCCGGCCGAATACGCCAAATATGGCGCCAACCGCCTCGCCGAAGGCAAGCTGCCGATCTGCGCCGAGATGTGCTCGACCAAGTCGTTGCTGGCCGGCGACGGCGCGATCATCGCCGAAATCTACAAGGAGCGGGTGATGAAGCGCGGTTACGGTTCGGGCATGTGGGGCTGGAAAACGGCCTACAGCGATTCGCCGACCGGCTAGAACGCGTCAAATCATTCTTGAATGGAAACGGGAAGGTCGTGCCGATGTCGATCTCGATTTCAACTCTCAGGGCGGTGTGCGCCGCCATCGCGCTGCTGTTCGCGCTCGCCCAACCCGCGGCGGGGCAGCTGAACTTCAAGCCCACCGCCGAAGCCGTGCATGAGGATCAACTGCTGAATGCTCTGAAAGAGGGCGACAAGATCACCGGGCGGATCACCATTCCCGACCCGATGGCCGCCAGCCTGATTCAGCCCGCGGGCCGCGACTGGCGCGATTTCCAGCGCAACAAGCTGCCCATCATCGGCGGCGTGGTCATCCTCGGGACGCTGGTGCTGCTCGCAATCTTCCTCGCGGTACGGGGCCGCATCCGGGTCGAGCACGGATTTTCCGGAATAAAACTGCTGCGCTTTGCAAGCTACGAGCGCTTCATCCATTGGCTGACTGCGACGTGCTTCATCATTCTCGCGCTCTCCGGTCTCAACATCAGTTTCGGACGCACATTGATCCTGCCGCTGTTCGGCGCCGATGCCTTCTCCACGATGACGGCGTGGGGCAAGGTCGCGCATAACTATCTCGCCTTCCCGTTCATGTTCGGCGTGGCGGTGATGTTTTTGGTCTGGATCAAGGATAACTTCCCGAACAGGCTTGATTGGACCTGGATCAAGGAGGGCGGCGGACTGCTGCGCAACGGCAAGCATCCGCCGGCGACGCGGTTCAATACCGGCCAGAAGGGGATGTTCTGGATCGTGGTTATTTTCGGCGCCCTGATGTCGGTGTCCGGCTGGTTCCTGCTGTTCCCCTATCTTCCCGCCAACGTCACTACGCTGCAGTTCTGGACCATCATCCATGCGGTGATCGCCATGCTCTTCATTGCCGCGATCCTGGGCCACATCTATATCGGGACCATCGGAATGGAAGGCGCGTTCGACGCGATGGGCACCGGCGAGGTGGATTTGAATTGGGCCAAGGAGCATCACGCGCTCTGGGCGAACGAACAGCAGGGCAAGGAGCACGCGCCCTCGACACCGCCGCGCGCGGTGCCGGCCGAATAGAGGGGAAGCGCCATGAAAAGCTTTATTGGGGCGTTGCTGTTTGCGGCGGTCGCCGCGATCGCAGTGTCGATGCTGCTAAACACCGTGCAGAAGCCGAGCTCCGTCGCATTCACCACCGGCGGAGCCCGGGTCGGCGATCCCGGCCACAATCTGACAGGCCCGGTCTGAGCCGCCCTGCAGTGCGTGTGAACGGGTGCGCCTCGTGAGCGCGCCGAACGCCGCGCGGCCATGGCCGGTTGAAATCCGGCTGGTGAAGGATCGCCGCGCGCTGACGGTCACCTTCGATGACGGCATCACGTTCAACTTGCCCGCGGAATTGCTGCGCGTGACCAGCCCGTCGGCCGAGCTGCAGGGACATTCCGAGGCGCAACGCAAGGCCGTCGGCGGCAAGCGCAACGTGACAATCCTGTCCGTCGACCCGGTCGGCAATTACGCGGTGCGGATCGGCTTCGACGACATGCACAATACCGGCATCTACTCCTGGGCCTTTCTGCACGATCTGGGATCGAACGCGCGAGCGGCGTTTCAGGGATTACCTCGACGATCTCGCAGCCAGGGGCCTCGACCGCGACCGGCCGGGCATGCGCTGATGCATGAAGGTTTTAAGTCCAATCGCCACGATGCTCAACTCGCCTCTCCCGGCAGGGGAGAGGTCGGCGCGGTAAGGTGCCCCGGGCGCGAATCCGGCTACATTCCCGTTTCATGACCGCAAGCAAATCCTTTTCGTTGACCAAGGCGCAGGCCCGGCGGATCTGGCTGCGCGCCCAGCGGCTCGACGCTTCGGCGCCGTTCGGCGACGGGCCGGAAGCGACGCGGGCGGCGGTGGAGCATCTGGGCTATGTGCAGATCGATACCATCAACGTCATCGAACGCTGTCACCACCATATCCTGTGGAGCCGCATCCCGGCCTATCGGCGCGCGGATCTGCGTCAGGCCCAGAGCGTCGACAAGAGCATCTTCGAGTACTGGACCCACGCTTTGTCTTACGTCCCTTCGCGCGATTTTCGCTTCTTCATTCCCGATATGAAAGTTCACCGGCGCGAGGGACACAAATGGTTCGCCAGCGTAAAACCCGCCGACCTGCGCAAGGTGCTGCGGCTGGTCAGGAAGGACGGCGCGCTGACCATCCGCGACATCGACGACGACGTGCTGGTGGACAAGGAGCATCTATGGTCCAGCCGCAAGCCATCGAAGCGGGCGCTGCAGCTGGCTTTCTATACCGGCGTGCTTACCATCAGCGAGCGCAACGGCATGCTCAAGACCTACGAACTGACGCAGCGGCATTTCGGCTGGGACAAGCCGCCGAAATCCGCATCGGGGAAGGAAGTGTCGAACTATCTGCTCGACCGGGCTTTGCGCGCGCAGGGGCTGGTGAGTCTCGATTCGATCTGCCATCTCGACGCGCCGAGCAAGCCGGCGATCCGGCGATTGATCGAGGCCAGGGTTCGCCGCAAGGATCTGGTGCCGGTCGCGCTGGACGGCGCCGGCAAGCAGGAGCATTGGGCGCGTCCCGATGTGCTCGATACGGCGGGCGCTGGCGCTTCGGAACTGGTCCACATCCTGTCGCCGTTCGATCCGCTCATCATCCAGCGCAAGCGGACCGAACTGTTTTTCGGCTACGGCCATCGCTTCGAGGCCTACGTGCCCAAGCACAAGCGGCTGTTCGGTTATTTCGCATTGCCGGTTCTGGTCGGCGACGAGATCGTCGCCGCCATCGATCTCAAGACCGACCGCAAGAACCGCGAATTGCTGCTGCAGAAATGGAGCTGGATCGGCAAGCGCCCGCGCAAGGACCTGAAGCGCCGCATCGAGGAAGAATTGCACCGCTTCGAACGCTTCCAGCTCGCGCAGTGAGCACAGCGTGGGAATGACGCCACCACCCGGCGCGCATCCAGGCGGCATCCGGCCAGCCGGTTAACCATAACTGGGCGCCTTGCCGTGTTTACCGGGCCGTAAAACTCCATTACGGTGCGTCGTTTCAGGCTTGGGACCGGCAATGATCAGGACGGTTTGGCTGGCCATCGCGTGTTTGATCGCTCTCGTTGCGCTGACCGTCGTCAAGGTCGGCACGACCTCGTTTGAAGTGTCACTTCCTTCCGAACAGACCGCCCGGTCGGGCCTGCTATCAGACGCTTCGCCGATCTCCGGCACGTTGGCTAAAGGAGATCGTCTGGACGTCGCCGAGGAAGATGACGCCGCCAAGCCGGTCACGCCGATCGCGATCACGACCAAGGTTGCCGATGCTGCGGCTTTCCAAGCGAGCAGTTCCGAAAAGAGCTGGCGCAGTTCCTACGCCAAGCGGCAGGCCGGCCTCGCAAAACACCGCAAGGGAAAATATCATAAGACGGCAACGCGGCACCGCTCCTATCATGCCTCGCAAAGGCATGCGAAGTCGAAATATGCGACTATGCGGAAGCACAAGAAAAGCCGTTCGCGAGGATAATCGATCGATCGCGCTGCGGGTCTCTATCCGTCCTGTAGACAGGTGTCGCTTGTTATGAAGGCAAGCTGACTTAAGCAAAATGCCCGACCCAAGAGCCGGGCATTTTTTACGTCGCCACCTTGTTTACTTCGTTGTCGATGGAGCGGCGGGCGAGGGCGCCGGTGACGGCATGGTGGGCGCCGGTGCGGTGCGGGTCTGGCCTACGGTGGTTCCCGGTGCCGTGTTGCTTGCCGACTGATCGGCGCGCGGCCACAGGAACAATGCGCCGACGATCAGCACGGCCGCTGCGATGGCAGCCATCGTTCCCATGCCCATTCCGTCATCCCGCGTCACAGGCGTGGTGCGGTTGTCAAAATCGTCTCTCAGGGGGCGGTTATCAAGATCGTCTCTCATTGCGGTCTCCAATAGTTGTTGTCCAAATTCAAACCGCTAGGTTTTGGAAATGTTCCAACGAAAAGCGCCGCGCTCAGGTGACCTGACACGCGGCGCGAGCCGATGGTACATCCGCATCCGGCTTTTGAGCCATAACCCACACGGTCGAGTTTCGTTCCTTGACCTCGCACCGATGGCACAATGAAGCGAAGCGATGTACGCGCCGAGTGGCGGAGACTCGATAGTCATTCGCACCCCCGATAATCCCTTGCGCTCACCGCCCGCCGGCTGCACATTCGCAGTGCGGCGTGTCCGGCCGCCAAGAACCAGTTCGAGGAAACCCTGATGGCGGCGACGCGGATCGACTGCGATATCCATCCCGCAGTGGGCGGAACGCGCACCACGCTGCTGCCCTATCTGGACGATCACTGGAAGGAGCAGGTGGTAAGCCGCGCCATCGACGGGCTCGATCTCACCTCCTATCCGCCCAACATGCCGCTGTCGGGCCGGCCGGACTGGCGGCCCAGGGACGGCAAGCCCGGCAGCGATCTCAAGATGGTGCAGCGCGGGGCGTTCGACCAGCTCGGCTCCTCGCATGCGATCTGCAACGTGCTCTATGGCGCGCAGGCGGTGTACGATCCCTATATGGCGGCCGCCTTCTGCAAGGCGATCAACGACTGGATCGCCGCGGAATGGCTGTCGCGCGATCCGCGGCTGCGCGCCTCCATCGTGGTACCGATGCAGGCGCCCGATCTTGCGATCGAGGAAATCGAACGCCGCGCCGGGGATGCAAGGTTCGTTTCGATTCTGGTGCTGGCGCAGGGCGAGAGCCTGCTCGGACGCCGGCATTTCTGGCCGGTGTATCAGGCTGCCGAGAAACACAAGCTGCCGATCGCCGTTCATGCCGGCAGTCAGTATCGCCAGGCGCCGAGCTCGGTCGGCTGGCCGTCCTACCGCTACGAATACTACCTCGCCGAGGCGCAGGCGTTTCAGGCCCAGATACTCAGTCTGATCTATGAGGGTGTGTTCCTGAAATTCCCGGGCCTGAAAGTCGTGCTGATGGAATCCGGCATCAGCTGGCTTCCGGCCTTCATGTGGCGCGCCAACAAGACCTGGCGCGGCGTGCGCGTCGAGGTGCCGTGGATCGACCGCGAGCCGGCGGCGATCATGCGCGACCACATCCGCCTGACCACGCAGCCGTTCGACGCTCCGCCCGACGCCGACGGCGTCGCCGACATCATCGACCAGATCGGCTCCGACAAGATGTTTTTGTTTGCGTCCGACTATCCGCACTGGCAATTCGACGGCGACGACGCGATACCGCCGCACTTGCCGGACAGTATCGTGTCACGCATGTGCGCCGACAATCCGCTCGAAACCTTTCCGCGGCTCAGCCTCGCCGCATGATCGCGTCCCAAGGAGGATCGCATGAACGTCATCGACCGCCCGCTGCTCGAACAGGAAACGCAGCCTAAGAGCCGGCTGCGGATCATCGACTGCGACATCCATCCCAGCCTGCATTCGCGCGCCGACCTCAATCCGTTCCTGCCAAAACGCTGGCAGCAGCATCTGAAGACCTACGGCGATCATTTGCGCACGCCCTATATCGGCACCACGCCGTACCCGCGCTCCTCGCCGCTGATCTCGCGCCGCGACGCCTGGCCGCCGACCGGCGGCCCGCCGGGATCCGATCTCGATTTCATGCAAAAGCAGCATCTTGATCCGCTCGACGTCGAGTTCGGCATCCTACAGGTTCTCGACTTGTTCATCTTCTCGCAGCAGAACCTCGACTTTGGCGCCGCTATCCAGCGCGCCGTCAATGATTGGCAACTCGCATTCTGGAGCGACCGCGATCCGCGGCTGAAAGCGTCGATCCTGGTCGGGCAAGACGATACCGTAGCCGCCATCGCCGAGATCGAGCGTTGTGCGAAGACCGGCCGCTATGTGCAGATCAATGTGTCGCCGCGCGCCAACGAGCCGCTCGGCCGCCATCGCTACTGGCCGATCTATGAAAAGGCGCAGGAGCTCGACTTGCCGCTCGGCATCCATGTCGGCGGCTATGGCGGACATGCGCCGACCGGCGGCGGCTGGCCGTCATTCTATACGGAGGAGCACCAGTCCAACGCGCATTCGGTGGCGGCGACACTCTCCAGCCTGGTGATCGAGGGCGTGCCCGAGCGATTCCCGCGGCTGAAGATCGTGTTCATCGAAGGCGGCTTCGGCTGGATTCCGTCGACCACATGGCGGATGGACCGGCATTTCGATCGTTTTCGCGACGAGGTCCCGCACCTCAAGCGAAAACCGTCGGAATATGTCCGCGAGCATTTCTGGTTCACGACGCAGCCGATCGACGAGCCTGACAACGCAAAGCATCTGCGCTCGGTGATCGACTGGATCGGCGCGGACCGGCTGTTGTTCTCGTCGGACTATCCGCACTGGGACTTCGACGATCCGCGGTTTGCATTCAAGACGCCGCTGAGCGAGGCGGAACGCGCAAAGATCTTCAACGCCAATGCGCGTGCGCTCTACAAGCTCTGAGACATGGCCCGTCACATCGTCGCCCGCACCGCCGACATCCCGCTCGGCGGCAACAAGGTGGTCGCCGTCGACGGCCGCGAGGTAGTCGTATTCCATGTCAACGGCGAATTCTTCGCGCTGCTCAACCGCTGTCCGCATGAAGGCGCGCCGCTCGACAAGGCGGCCTGCGTGGCGCGGCTGACGTCGAATGAGCCCGGCGTCTATGAGCGCTCGCGGGTCGGCGAGTTACTGCGCTGCGCCTGGCACGGCTGGGAATTCGACATGCGCACCGGCCAGTCCTGGTTCGACCCGAAGCGCGTCAAAATTCGGACCTATCCGGTGGTGATCGAGGACGGCGAGACGCTGGCCAAAGGACCCTATGTGGCGGAGACGTTTCCGGTGCATGTCGAGGACAGCTATGTGATTGTCGAGGTTTAGCTGGCCGTAATAGGCAACCGGCAATAAATCGCTTTTGAACGTTGCACGGCGCTACCGGGGCGCCGCGCCGTCGGCGCAACATGAATAAGACCGGAGCAGCAAAATAGCATGACGATTGGGGAACCGCTGCCCCCGCCTGCTGTTGACTTCAGAGGCCAAAGTCGGAGCGGATCATGAAATACGCTTTAAGCTTGATAGTGGCTGTGAGTGCGTTCGGGAGTATCCCGGCCAGTTCGGACGAAATTGAGTTTGGCGTAAGCCTCGCCTCGCTAAATGACCGCGTCACGGTAGGTTCGGTCGTAAACGATCGTCGGGATGTCGACCGCAACACCGCCCTTATCAAAGAGGGAGAATCCGAATCGCCGGAGATGATTGCGATTATCGAGAGCAATCGCGAGGACCGGGAGCGGATGGTGGTAATCGACCGTTAAGGCGCCGGAGGATTTTCCCTCGATAGGAGGCAGAGCTTTACTTGCTCCCGTCACGAAGGCTGCGCGCTCTAAACGAATAAAGGTTGACCTTGGGCGCCGGCCCGGCTGGCTGCCTCGATATCGCGCTGCAGTTGGCAGACGTCATTCACGATAGTTCGCTCTTGTGATAAAATCCCGCCCGGGGGAATCGGAGAGCCCGCATGCCTTCGTTGACCGAATGGAAAGTGCCGCCGGCGATTCAGCCGCGCGCGGAAGATTACGGCTTCGACCTCGGGCGTGCGCTGTCCGCGGTGGTCGGCCTGCATTCCATCGTTCCATCCGATGCCTTTACCGCCGACACGCTCGGCACCGAACGCGCCGGCAACGGCGTCGTGATCGGCGACGGGCTGGTGCTGACCATCGGCTATTTGATCACCGAGGCCGAAACCGTCTGGCTGCATCTGGGCGACGGACGGGTGGTGGAAGGCCACGCGCTCGGCTTCGATTCCGAATCCGGTTTTGGCCTGGTGCAGGCGCTGGGCCGGATCGATCTCGAGCCGTTGCCGATCGGCGCTTCAAGTGCCGCGGAGCCGGGCGACCGCGTCGTGCTCGGCGGCGTCGGCGGCCGCACCCGCTCGCTCGCCGGCCGCATCGCCGCCCGGCAGGAATTTGCCGGCTATTGGGAATACCTGCTGGACGCGGCGATCTTCACCTATCCCGCACATCCCAATTGGGGCGGCACCGGGCTGATCTCGACCGGCGGCGAACTGATCGGCATCGGCTCGCTGCAACTGGAGCGCGAACGCGGCGGCAGGGCAGAGCATCTCAACATGGTCGTGCCGATCGACCTGCTCAAGCCGGTACTCGACGACCTGCGTAAATTCGGCCGTGTCAACAAGCCGGCGCGGCCGTGGCTCGGGATGTATTCGACCGAGATCGAAAACAAGGTCGTGGTGGTCGGCGTCGCCGACAAGGGTCCGGCCGCGCGCGCCGAATTCAGGACCGGCGACGTGATCCTGGCTGTCAACGGCGAGAAGGTTTCGAACCAGGGCAAATTCTACCGAAAACTCTGGGCGCTCGGCCCCGCCGGCGTCGATGTGCCGCTCACGCTCTACCGCGAGGGCGACACCTTCGACGTGACGCTGAAATCATCCGACCGCGCGCGATTCCTGAAGGGCCCGCAGATGCATTGAGCGCAGGGGTGCGACGGCCGCGCTTGCGTTGCCATCGCTTCCGGTCTCCGTAGCAAAAAACCCCGGCGAGGCCGGGGTTTTGCGTTTTCGTAAGTCGCGAGGACTCAGTAGCGGGGGACCACCGGGCCGCCGAAGCGGTAGTTGACGCGGGCGGTGACCACATCGACGTCCTGCCGAACGCGATCAACGGTTGCGAGCAGGCCGCCGGCCGGCGTGGTGAAATTCAGATTCCGCGTGCCCATGAACAGGTGATCGTATTCGACGCCGACCGACCAGTTCGGGGCGAATCCGTATTCTATGCCGGCGCCGACCGTGCCGCCCCAACGCGTTTCGGTGGCGCGGTCGAACACGACGCCGGTCGCCAGGAAGCGATGCTCGTAGCGATCGTCGGTTACCGCGGCGCCGCCCTTCACATAGAGCAGGGCATTATTCCAGGCATAACCGACCTGACCGGTGAACAGGCCGAAGCTGCGCACGCGCGAGTTAAAGCTCGCGTCGCCCGGGACCGCGATGAACTGCGCGCTGCCCGTTGAAGCGCTGAGGTCTGCCCAATCGCCCTGCGCTTCGAGACCGAACACCCAGGAGGATGTCTGCCAGCGATAACCGATCTGGCCGCCCGCGACGGCTCCGGTCGCATCCTGACACCCTTCGGGCGCCAGAACCGCGCCAGCCGGCGGCACGACATCGAAGCACTTGCGCGCCCAACCACCGCCGCCATTGGCGCCGACATAGAAACCGGTCCAGTCATAGACCGCGGCGACCGGCGCCGGGGCCTTGGTATAAGGTCTCGCAGCAAGATCGGCCGCTTCCGCAGGAACCATCATTGCCAGAGACGCGAGCGCCGAAGCGCCAAGCAAGAACTTTTTCATTTTCCAAACTCCCATCCAGGATAATAGGCGGGCTAGAAGTAGCATCAGCCACCGCACACTACTGTCTCCACTTTGCAACAGCGGTCGAGAATTGGGGCAAAAAACCCTGTACGGTAACGGGCTTACGGTTCCCTCGAGGCGGGGCGGGATCTAGCTGGAATACGAAAATACAACCGCTGGGAGAGCGCATGAGCCAAGCCCGATCTTGCGGACCGGATCGATGGGTCGAGGCGGCAGACGAAGTCTGGCTAATCGGCCTGTGAAACCAGCGACAACAGCAGCAGCGAGCGTCCCGTCACCGTATAATGGCTACCGAAGGCGAAAGTCGCGCCCGCCGGAGCATCCGGAACGTTGGTGTCCACCAGCAGCGACCAGTGCGATCCGGCGACGGCCTCCGGCAGCTTGAAATCGACGGCGCCGTCAAAGCTGTTCAGGATCATCAGCACGGTCTCGTCTTCGCCATGCCGGGGTATCGCGGTCTTGCGGGTGCGGCCGTCGAGCACCATGCCGAAACATTTGATCCAGGAGGTGTTCCAGTCCGACTGCTGCATCTCGCCGCCGCCGGCGTTGATCCAGGTCACGTCGCGGACGTTGAGTTCGCCGTCGTGCGCGCCGGTCAGAAACCGGCTGCGGCGCAGGATCGGATAATCGCGCAGCAGCCGGATCAGGCGCTTCGTGAACGCCAGCAGCTCCTTGCCGTCGTCGTCCAGATTCCAGTCGAACCAGGTGATATCGTTGTCCTGGCAATAGGCGTTGTTATTGCCTTTCTGGGTGCGGCCAAATTCGTCGCCGCCGAGGATCATCGGCGTTCCCTGCGAGAACAGCAGCGTCGCCAGCATGTTGCGTTTCTGCCGATTCCTCAACGCGAGGATCGTCCTGTCGCCGGTCGGTCCTTCAACGCCGCAATTCCAGGAATGGTTGTTGGAGCTGCCGTCGCTGTTGTTCTCGCCATTGGCGTCGTTGTGCTTATCGTTGTAGCTGGCCCAGTCGTTCAGGGTAAAACCGTCATGGGCGGTGATGAAATTGACGCTGGCCCAGGTGCGGCGGCCTTTTTCGTTGAAAAGATCGTCGGAGGCCAGCAGCCGCCGCGCGAGGGCTGCAGGCGGCGCCTCGCCGCGCCAGTAGTCGCGCACGGTGTCGCGGAATTTGTCGTTCCATTCCGCCCAGCCCGGCGGAAATGCGCCGACCTGGTAACCGCCGGGGCCGCAGTCCCATGGCTCGGCAATCAGCTTGACGGTGGTCAGCAGCGGGTCCTGGTCGACCGATTTCAGAAAGCCGCTCTGCTCGTCGAATCCGTACACCTCGCGCGCGAGAATGGTGCCGAGATCGAAGCGGAAACCGTCGATATGCATGTGTCCGGCCCAATAGCGCAGGCTGTCCATCACCATCTGGATGACGCGCGGATGCGACAGGTTGACGGTGTTTCCGGTGCCGGTGTCGTTGATGTAATAACGCTTGTCCGGTGCGAGGCGGTAGTAGCTCGCATTGTCGATGCCCTTGAACGACAGCGTCGCGCCACGCTCGTTGCCTTCGGCAGTGTGGTTGTAGACCACGTCGAGAATGACCTCGAGCCCTGCGCCATGCAGGCGCGACACCATCTCCTTGAATTCGCGCAAGGAGTTCGGTACGTCGGAGGCGTAGCGCGGATCGGGCGCGAAGAAGCCGATCGTGTTGTAGCCCCAGTAATTGGCCAGGTGTTTTTCCAGCAGATTGCTGTCGTTGATGAAGGTGTGGACCGGCAGCAGTTCGACCGACGTGATCCCTAACGATTTCAGGTAGCCGATTGCGGGGCCGGAACCGAAGCCGGCATAGGTGCCGCGCAGGTTTTCAGCGATGTCCGGGTGCTTCTTGGTAAAACCCTTGACATGGGTTTCGTAGACGATGGTCTCGTCCCAATGCACGTTTTGCCGCGCCGCCTCGGCGGTCCAGTCGAAATCCGGATCGACCACCACGCATTTCGGCATGAACGGCGCGCTGTCGCGCTCGTCGAAGGTGAGGTCGTCGCCGCTTTCCATGTGGTAGCCATACACGGCCGGATTCCATGTCAGCGAGCCCGCATGCGCCCGCGCATAGGGATCGAGCAGCAGCTTGTTCGGATTGAAGCGGTGCCCGTTGGCCGGATCGTAAGGCCCGTAAACGCGATAGCCATAGAAGGCGCCGGGGCCGACGCCGGGAATGTAGCCGTGAAATACCTGGTCGGTGTATTCGGGAAGCTCAACGCGGGTCTCGCGCTCGCCCTCGAACAGGCAGAGCTCGACCTTGGTGGCGTTGGCCGAGAACAGCGCAAAATTTGTACCCCCGCCGCTCCAATGCGCGCCGAGCGGGTAGGGAAGGCCTTCTTCGATCGGACCGGTCATGGTGCCCCCCATTTCGTTGCGCGGCAGCGGCGCGCCAGACACAACTTGGCTGAGGACGAAATGTTGCAGCGCAGGTCAGCGCTTTTTCAAGCCGGTTTAATAGGCAGCGTCACCCCGCCTCGTGCTCCGGACGCAGCGTAGCGCGTAGCTCTTGCGAAGCGGTGCGCTGCAGAGCCGGGGTCCCGGTTGCTTAAGACAAAACTGGGGTCCGGTTCTACGAAGCAGCGCTCCGCAAGAGCTGCGCGCCGCATCGCGCCCGGGACACGATGACTTCACCCCTGCCGCTTGTACAGCTCGGTGCGGTCCAGCCGATAGACCCGGCGGGCATTTGCCTCGAACACCTTGCGGCGGTCGTCGTCGGAGAGCGGCATCGCGTCGATATAGAACTTGGTGTCGTCATAGTAGCGGCCGGTGAAGGGGTCGACGCCACGCACCGCGCCGACCATTTCGGAGGCGAACAGGATGTTGTCGATCGGGACCACCTTGAACAGCAGTTCGATGCCCGGCTTGTGATAGACGCAGGTATCGAAGAACACGTTCTTGAGCAGCAGTTCCTCCAGCGGCGGCTTCTTCATGTCCTGCGCGAGGCCGCGATAGCGTCCCCAGTGATAGGGCGCAGCACCGCCGCCATGCGGAATGATCATCCTTAAGCTCGGAAAATCCTTGAACAGGTCCGAGGTGATGAACTGCATGAACGCGGTGGTGTCGCCGTTGATGTAATGCGCGCCGGTGCCGTGAAAATTCGGATTGGCGGAGGCGCTGACATGGACCATCGCGGGAACGTCGAGTTCGACCAGCTTCTCATAGAGCGGATACCACCAGCGGTCGAACAGCGGCGGGTCGCGCCAGTAGCCGCCGGACGGATCGGGATTGAGATTGACGGCGACAAAGCCGTAAGTCTTCACGCAGCGCTCGAGCTCTCCGATGCAGTTGTCCGGCCGCACGCCCGGCGACTGCGGCAACTGTCCGATGCCGATGAAATTGTCGGGATACAGCGTACTGATGCGATGGATCAGCTCGTTGGAAACCTGCGACCATTCGGCACTGGTCTCGGCGGTGCCGATGTGATGGCCCATGCCGCCGGCGCGCGGCGAAAACAACGTAACATCGGTGCCGCGCTCGCGCTGGAACTTTAATTGCGGTTGCACGCTTTCGCGCAATTGATCGTCGCTGATCTTGAGGTCGGCGGCAGAAGGCTTTTTCGACGGATCCTTCAACGCCGCGATCTGCGCGGCCCGGAAAACGTTCAGCGCCTCGGGTTCGGTGGTGTAATGGCCGTGACAGTCCACCACCAGCGGCCTTGAAGCCGTTTGCGCCAAGGCCTGAAAGGGAGAGGTGAGAGTGCTCATCGCTGCGTATGCTCCCGCGCCGCTAAGCAATGTGCGTCTGGATATTTGCATGGCTCTATTCTCCGAGGATCGATCATATCATTCCGCCGCCGCGGCTCTGGTTTTGGTCCGATACAGCACCGCCGGATGCGGCGCTGTGAGCCGGGCGCGGCCGGCGCCGAACAGTTTTTCGCGCAAGGTGCCGGGCTGGTAGGCATCCTTGTAGCGCCCGCGGCGGACCAGTTCCGGCACCAGCAGGTCGGTGATGTCCTCGAAATCCCCCGGCGAAATCGCAAAGGGAACGTTCAAGCCATCGACATCGGTCTGTTCGAACCATGCTTCGATCTCGTCGGCGACCTTTTCCGGCGTGCCGACCAGCACCGGGCCGATGCCGCCGATGCCGACATGCTCGGCGACCTCGCGCACCGTCCAGACCCGGTCCGGATCGGCGCGGGTGATGTTGTCCATCGCGGTGCGGCCGGCGTCGTTGTGGACGTGGCGGACCTGCTGATCGAGATCGTAGGTCGAGAAATCGACGCCGGTCCAGCCCGACATCAGGGTCAGCGCGCCCTCATGATTGATGTGGCTGACATAGTCGGCATGTTTCGCGGCGGCTTCCGCCTCGGTGCGCCCCAGGATCACCGTCATCATGCTGAACATCAGTATTTCCGCCGGGTTGCGGCCGGCCTCGGCGGCGAGCTTGCGAATTGCAGCCACCCGCGGCGCGATCACCTTGGCGGAGGGACCCGACATGAACACGCATTCGGCGTGCTGGGCTGCGAACTGCCGGCCGCGCGGCGAGGTGCCGGCCTGATACAGCACGGGGGTGCGCTGCGGCGACGGCTCACTCAGGTGGATGGCATCGAGCCGGTAATTTTCGCCCTCATGCCTTACGCGATGCACTTTTGAGGGATCGACAAAGATGCCGCGGGCGCGGTCGCGCAGCGCCGCGTCGTCTTCCCAACTGCCTTCCCACAGCTTGTAGACTACTTCCATATATTCGTCGGCGACGTCGTAACGGTCGTCATGCGCGGTCTGTTTCTCCTTGCCGGCGCCGCGCGCGGCGCTGTCGAGATAGCCGGTGACGATGTTCCAGCCGATCCGGCCTTCGGTGAGATGATCGAGCGTCGACATCCGCCGCGCGAACGGATAGGGCGGCTCATAGGACAGCGTGCAGGTCACCCCAAAACCGAGATTTTCGGTGACCGCTGCCATCGCCGAGATCAGCAGCAGCGGGTCGTTCACCGGGGTTTGCGTGGCGTTGCGCAAGGCGGCATCCGGACTGCCGCCGAATACGTCATAGACCCCGAGCACATCGGCCAGAAACAGGCCGTCGAAACGTCCGCGCTCCAGCGTTCGCGCCAGATCGGTCCAGTACGGCAGCCGGTTATAGTCCGCCGTGCGGTCGCGCGGATGGGTCCACAGCCCCGGCGACTGATGCGCGACGCAGTTCATCGCGAAGGCGTTGAGCCGGATTTGTTTGGACATGGTGGATCCCTTTGGGAGCGGAATCGTGATTCTTGTGCGGTTGCCTAACTTACCGCTGCTTCCGCGCCGGCGGCTTTTTTGCCGGGGGAGGAACGGGACTGTCAGACGGCACCGGCATTTTTTCAACCGTAACGACCTGAATACGCCGGTTGGTCGCCGCCGCAGGACGGCCGGCGTCTTTCAGTTGTTCTTCGCCAAGACCGAGCGGCTGAAGCCGCTTGGACGATATCTTGAACATCGTCACCAGCGTATCCCGGATGGCGTCGGCCCGCCGCTGGCTGACAATCAAATTGTGGTCGCGCCTGCCGCCCGATTCGGTGTGGCCGACGATCAGGAACCTGTAGGGCAGCAGCGCCGGATGCGTGAGCGCGTCGGCGATGCGTCCCAGCATTTGATACGAGCCCGGCCGGATGACGGAGGAGTCCGGATCGAACAGCACGTCGATGCTGACTTGCGGCAGCTTGAGCAGTTCGGGGACGAGCGGCGGGCGGTTCACAGGCTGCGCCGTCGCCTTCGATTTGCCGCGCTCGAGCGCCTGCTGGCGCAGCGCGGCGATATCGAGTTCCGGCGCGGTTTCCAGCCCGGCGAGCGCATCGACCAGGTTTTCCGCCGGCGCCGTGGCTTGCGCAAGCGCCGGGCATGGGGGTGCCGCGAGCATGATCAGCAGCGCGGCCAGCAAGCCTGCGTTCCCTAAGAGGTTGCCGGGGTACATCAGCGGTACCCCGCGTCGCTGATGGTCTTGGTGCATTGAATGCTGACGCCGCGCTTGGCCGACGCCAGGCATTGCAGCAGCTCGGCGTTCTGCGCGCCGCCGCACAGCTTTGCGGCGTCGCGCTCGCAGGTCTTGAAGACGCCCGCGCGAGCCGCCGCGCGTTGCTGGACCGCGCTGAACACTCGCGGGTAGTCCGCCTTGCACTGCGCCGAAACCACATCCTGGTTGCGCATGAGACAGTCCTTCAGGCGGGTCGGGTCGAGATTGACGCCGCGGCAATTGTCGTCGATGTCCTTGCCGCAGCTGGTCCCCAGGATTGCGCCGGCGTCCTCGAAGCTCATCGTCTCCGCCGGGGCCAGCGAAGGCGCCGCAAGGAAGACAGCGAGCAATAGCGGTCGAAGCGCATGCGGTCGCCAAAGCCGTTTCATCAGGCCATTCCCCGGGCTAACTTTTTCATTGGCCGATGCTATGCGAGATAGCTCAAAGAGAACAGATTGAACCATAGTCTTGTGGAGCGATTCATATCGAGGAATGCCGCGAAGGAGGCCTGCGCTTGACTGACCTGACCAGCCCGGTTGCCGGGAACCGGATCGCGCTGCTTGGCGTGCCGGTCGAAGTCGGCGCGTCGCAGCGCGGCACGCTGATGGGGCCGGCCGCCTTGCGCACGGCGGGTCTTGGGCCGCTGCTCGAGGGTCTCGGCTTCGCGGTCGAGGACCATGGCGACATCGCGGCGCCCGATCCGGTGCGCGCCGACGAAGCTCCGCCGCAGAATACCAAACATTATCGCGAGATCGGGGCTTGGATCCGCTCCGTGAGCGCGCATGCCTACGCGCTGGCCGGATCCGGCGCCATTCCGGTGTTCCTCGGCGGCGACCACAGCCTGTCGATGGGCTCGGTCAACGGCGTTGCCCGCCACTGGCACGAGAAGGGCCGCGAGGTGTTCGTGCTGTGGCTCGATGCCCATGCCGATTACAACACCCCGGCCACCACGATATCCGGACACATGCATGGCATGGTGGCGGGATTTTTGTGCGGCGAGCCCGGCCTCGACCGGCTGCTGGGCGAGGAGCCGCGCGCGTCGATAAAACCTTCCCAGCTCGCTCTGTTCGGCACCCGCTCCATCGACCCCCTGGAAAAGGCGCTGGTCCGCGAACGCGACATCGCAGTCGCCGACATGCGCCAGATCGATGAATTCGGCGTCGGCGTCCTGATCCGGCGCGTGATCGACCGGGTGAAACAAAGCAACGGCGTTCTGCATGTCAGTTTCGACGTGGATTTCCTCGATCCCGATCTCGCGCCCGGCGTCGGCACGCTGGTGCCGGGGGGCGCTACCTATCGCGAGGCGCATCTGGTGATGGAGTTGCTGCACGATTCCGGACTGGTGCGGTCGGTCGACATCGTCGAGCTCAATCCGTTTCTCGACGAGCGCGGCCGCACCGCCCGCGTCGCGACCGAACTGGTCGGCAGCCTGTTCGGCCAGCAGATTACCGACCGGCCAACGCCGACCAATGCGATTGTCATGCCCTGACTACCACGGAGATGTCCTTGGCACGAGATTCAGAGCCGTCGGCGCCCCTGAAGCGAAAGCCGGTTGCAACCGCCAAACCCGTGGCGGGCCGCTGCCTCTGCGGCGCGGTCCAGTTCGAGATCGACTATCCCGCCCGCTGGGCCTGGCACGATCATTCCGGCGCCAGCAGGCGCGCCCATGGCGCCGCCTACGCCACCTATGTCGGCAGCTGGCGCAAGCGGTTTCGTTTCACCAAGGGGGCAGCGGGGATCACCCGCTTCGAGGACAAAGCGGCGAAAACCGCGCGCAGCTTTTGCACGCGCTGCGGCACGCCGCTGCTTTACGAGCGCGCTCGCTCGCCGCATATGGTGAACATCCCGCGCGCGCTTTTCCTCAGCCGCACCGGCCGGCAACCGCTCTACCATATCGGCATCGAGGAATTGCAGGAATGGACCTATAGCGGCGAGCCGCTGGTGCCGCTCAAGGGCTTTCCGGGCGTGGTGTGGCAACGATCCAAAAAGAGCAAGCGGATCGACGGCGACGGGCTGTTCTGACGTTGGCTTGCGCCAGAACTCCCATCGCCCGCCGTTCAGACTGCGTTGTTATTTTTTCTTTTTGGCGGCCTTTTTATAGGACTTCTTGACGGTTTTTTTGGCGGCTTTCTTTGCCGGCTTCTTCTTCCTCGCGGTGGCAACAGCCGGCTGCGTCGGCGGTTGTTCTCCGGGGTTGGCGGGCGGCGTGGCGGGATCGCCCGGCAATGCCGGATTGATTTCGTGGTCGCACAGCATGGTGATGGTAACCCAATGCTGACCGTCTTGATCGGCCGGCTCGGTGACGACCTCTACATCGTAGCCATTCGCGATCCCGGGATCGAGACGGGCCCAGAACCGGATGCCCACACAGGTCGGATCGGCCACCGCGTCCCGCAGCGCCGTCAAAATCTTCTGTTGATTGCCGGGTCCGATGAGGTCGCGCAAGAACACGTACCATCGGCCCTTGGCCCGGTTGCCCGAGATCGGCGCAACCTTGAGACGATAGGAAATGCGCGGCAGGTGCCTTGCGGGCCCGAACACGTCGTCGCCGGTGTTGCGGATATGCTTGCGCAGCTTGGCAAGCTTCGCCCCGGTAAACACTTCGTTGAGTTGCTTGATGACTTCAGTATCGTTGCCATTGGGTATCAATGCGCCCATGTTGCCCTCCCGATTGTCAGTGCGGAATCGCACTGGAAATTTCACACCTCTTCAAAATCATGGCCCGGCCGTCCAGCAGCGCCTGCCTTCGCTTCTGCCAGTTCATCGACCAGCAACGCGTCCGCGCCGGGGTTTTTCGGATCTCAGGCTGCACCGCACCTTCGATCTGCTGCAGGGCCGCCTCGAGCCGCAAACTGCCGCCATTGGCGGCAAGTGCCCTGCATCCGTCCGTCGTCGCCCATTTGTCCGCCGAACATTCGCAGGCCAATGGTGCCCAAGGCAATTTGCAGCCCGTGCTCAAATGATGCCCGGTCTCATGCAACAGCGTGAAGACGAGCCCGTCGTGCCGGATCGTCGGATGAAAGGCGAGCCCGCCGAAAATATCCACCAGGCGCCTGCCGTTCGAGAACGAGGCCTGGGCGTTCACCGCGCTGATCGATTCCAGCACGCGGTACTGCACCGACGAAAAGCTCGATTCGAAGATCGAAATAAGTTTGCTCAAGGAGGAAAGTCGTCGGGCGGAGCGGTCCTGCTGCTCCATCGGCTGCTGTGGCTGATCGAATATCATCCGAAATCAAATCCAAGGCTTTAAAACGCGGTAGCGTAAGCGAAATCCGCGATGTTTCAAGCCCAATTTCCCGAACGGCGCTTCAGATGGCGGGTGATCGCCGGCTAAAAAAGACGAATCAAATTCAACGCGAGCAGCGTTCATGACATAGTGGAATGATCGCTCTCGGACGCAGGAGACAAGCCTTGGCTCACGACCGTTCTACCGTGGAATTGGTGATTCAGCTTTATTTCGACGGCCTCTATGAGGGTAGCGCCGATAAGCTCGGCGAAGCGTTTCATCCGTCGGCGGATCTGCGCTGGCATGAAAAAGGTGAGCTGCAAGTCTTGAACGTGCCGGACTGGCTGGAGCGTGTGCGCAAGCGCCCATCGGCCAAGGCGCAAGGGCAGGCCAGGGAGGATTTCATCGTGACGATCGACCGGTCGGATCAGACCACCGCCTTCGTCAAGGTGCGCTGTCAGCTGCCGCCGCGTTACTTCACCGACTATCTGGTGGCGATGAAATTGGCCGGCGGCTGGCAAATCGTGTCGAAATCCTATCGCTACGACACCAAGGAGTGAGAGCGAACGCTCGCTGGCCGCAGCTCAGCGGTCACCCCAGCCGGCCGGGGGATCGCCTCCCAGGCCCGCGGGAGATCGAACGGACGGCCTGCAGGCGTCGATCTGCATGAGGCATAGGCATTGTCGCATATTTTGCTTGCACGACGCCAAACCGACGCCTCCTGCGGGCGCAAAATTCTGGGTGGAATCGCCTCGATGTGAAGCAGTTCACATCCGGCCGCCGCGTTTTCGGCTATCGCAGCGATGGGCAGAACCAGTTTTGGAAAGAAAACGACATGAAAATCCGGCGCTTGGCATTTTGGTGGTTCAGATTCGTCGCATCCGGGCGGTTTCTGGAGACGTTCTTCAGCTTGCGGCGTACGCGGCGTTCGTGACGCGCGCCAGCCCGCGCGCCGCCGCCCAGGAGCGATGGCGCATCGATTGCTGTGTCCCGATGCCTATTTGGCACCGCTGACCAGCTTGATGCACGGCTCGGCGGCTTGCATCAGGCTGCGATACACCGCGACGTAATCCAGCGCCATGCGGCGCGCGGTGAAGCGCGCCTCGAATTGCTTGCGGACCGCGCCGCGATCCAATTGCGCCAGCCGGCCGACCGCGGCCACGGCGCTGATCTCGTCCTCGACGATGAATCCGGTCAGCGCCTCATCGATGATCTCAGGCACTGAACCGCGGTTATACGCAATCACCGGGGTGCCGCACGCCATCGCCTCGATCATCACCAGCCCGAACGGTTCCGGCCAGTCGATCGGAACCAGCAGCCCGATCGCGCCGGAGAGAAAATCCGATTTTTCGTGGTCGCCGATCTCGCCGATATATTCGACCAGCGGGTGCTCGATCAGCGGGCGGATGGCTTCATTGTAATAGTCCTCGTCGCCGCGATCGATCTTGGCGGCGATTTTCACGGGAATGCCGCATCGGATCGCGATCCTGATGGCGCGGTCGACGCCTTTTTCCGGCGCGATGCGGCCGAGCACCGCAAGATATGCGGGCGTGACCGGCCGCGGCGTCAGCAGTTTTTCCGGCAAGCCATGATGGATGGTGCGGATAAAATTAGCCTGCGGCACCGGCCGCCGCTGGGCGTTGGAAATCGAAATCACCGGAATGTCGGAGAACGTAGTGAATACCGGCTGGTGCTCGGGCAGGTCGAGCCGGCCATGCAGGGTGGTGAGAAACGGCGTCGGTTGCCGCAAGAACAGTGAGAACGGATAGTAGTCCAGATGAAAATGCAGAAAATCGAATTGTTCATCGTCACATTTTTGCCGCACCCGCTCCAGCATCACCATGTGCAGCGCATTGGGATCGCGTACCGATCCGTCGAGGCGCAGCGCCTTCGGCCAGGTTGCATCGAGTTTCGCCGATGTCTGCGAATCGCCGCTGGCAAACAATGTGACGTCATTGCCCAGTGCGACCAGTTCCTCGGTCAGCCAGTGCACTACTCGTTCGGTGCCGCCATAGAGCCTCGGTGGAACAGCCTCCGTTAACGGAGCAACCTGCGCGATGCGCATCGATGCGTCTCCCTATGCCGTCGTCTGGAACAAAACGCCCCTGGGTTGGGTTGGCACCGGGCATGCCGAGATGGGAACGTTCTCGCATGTGCGAAGTTCCTGTGAACAAGCGCACTTCTTCCACACCGTGGTGCCTCTAATGCCATCTCAACCGGCCAGTGTTTCAACGACGCTAATGCTGCAAAATTGTAGCGCAGTGATGGCATCGCTGCGGGAAATTCGAACGGCGATGGCGATTGGATTGCGCGAAATCTGTCCGGGCAGGGATTGTCGTTCTCCTTCAACGGGTTTGTAATTTACATGGATAGTCTCTCCGGCTACGCACGCCGTCCGTTTTCATTCGTGCTGCGCTATCTGCGCCAGCGACTTGCATCGCATGTGCTCATCGTGACTGCCGTTGTTGCAGCGGTCGCTTGTTCGGTAGGCACGCAATATGGCGTTAAATTCCTCGTCGACCGCCTTGCGGCAGGACCGAACCATGATGGTGGGGTATGGCTGGCGTTCATTATGCTGGTGTCGCTGATAACAGCCGACAATTTTCTGTGGCGGATCGCGAGCTGGACCGCGAGCTTCACATTTGTGGGAGTGACAGGTGATCTGCGCCGCGACATCTTTCGCCATCTGACCGGACATGCGCCGAGCTATTTCTCGAACCGGCTGCCGGGGATGCTGACCAGCCGCATTACCGCAACCTCGAATGCCGTGTTCACCGTCGAAAACATGTTCGTCTGGAACGTGATGCCGCCGTGCATCGCGACTGTCGCCGCGATCGCGCTGATCGGAACCGTTAGTTTACAGATGGCGGCGGGATTGATCGTCGTCGCCGGCGTGATGGTGGTTGCGATGTTCCATCTGGCCGCGGTCGGCAAGCCGCTGCATGACGACTTCGCCGACAAGGCCGCCGCGGTCGACGGGGAAATGGTCGATGTCATCAACAACATGCCGCTGGTGCGGGCGTTTTGCGGGCTCGGCTATGAGCACGACCGGTTCGACGCCACGGTCAACCGGGAACTGAGGGCGCGGAGCCGAAGTCTGCGCTACCTCGAAAAGCTGCGGCTCACCCATGCCGCAATCACCGTCGTGCTGACCGTCTCGCTGCTGGCCTGGGCCATCGTGTTGTGGCAGCGCGGCGCCGCTACCACCGGCGATGTCGTGCTGGTCTGCACCCTCGGGCTTTCGATCCTGAATGCCACGCGCGACCTCGCGGTGGCGCTGGTCGATGTCACCCAGCATGTCGCGAGGCTGTCGGAGGCCACCGCAACCCTTCTGGTTCCCCACGAATTGCGCGACCATCCGAAGGCCGAACCGTTGGTGAGGGCCGGCGCCGCGATCGTCTTTAACAAGGTATCGTTCCGCTATCCCGGCGCCGTGCAACTGTTTGATAATTTCAGCCTGCGCATCGACGCAGGCCAGAGAGTCGGGCTGGTGGGTCAGTCCGGCGGCGGCAAGTCCAGCCTGTTTGTGCTGTTGCAGCGGTTCTACGACGTGAACCAGGGCCATATCGCCATCGATGGCCAGAATATCGCCCAGGTCACGCAGCAGAGCCTGCGCGAAGCGATCTCGGTGGTGCCGCAGGACATCTCGCTGTTCCACCGCTCGATCATGGAAAACATCCGCTACGGCAGGCCGACGGCCACCGACGACGAAGTGTTGCGGGCGGCGATCGCGGCGCGCTGCGATTTCGTCGAAACCTTGCCGGAAGGCCTTGAGACCATGGTCGGCGACCGCGGCGTCAAGCTCTCCGGCGGCCAGCGCCAGCGCATCGCGATCGCCCGCGCGTTCCTGAAGGACGCGCCGATCCTGCTGCTCGATGAAGCCACCGCCGCGCTGGATTCCGAATCCGAGGAGGCGATTCGCGAAGCGCTCGGCCGGCTGATGCGCCGCCGCACCGTGATCGCGATCGCGCACCGCCTCGCCACCTTGCGCAATTTCGACCGGGTGATCGTGCTGAAGGCGGGCAGGATTATCGAGGACGGCCCGCCGGATCGCCTGATGCAGCGCCAGGGCCCGTATCGCCAGCTGGTGACGCAGGAAATGAACCGGCTCGCCACCCACGCGGCCTGATCCTTGAGCTATGCTGTTGCCGTGGCGAATCACCAAATGTCTTTCGCCGGATCGGCGAACCGACCGAGGTCAAATGTCAGCTGAAGTTGCGACCCAATTGAAGCACCAGATCGTCGAGCCGGTCTCGGAATCGCCGTTCTACATTCCGATGACCGGGCCCGCGGCAAGGCCGCGCCGGTCGCTGAAGCATGACGACACCTTCGTCGTGCTCGACAGCCATGGCGATATCGGCGCATCTGCCGGCGGGCCCGACGGCCTGTTCAATGCGGACACCCGTTATCTCGCCCGGCTCGAACTGGTGCTGGACGAAGTGCAGCCGCTGCTGCTCGGATCCAGCCTGCGCGACGACAATTCGGCGCTCACCGTCGATCTCACCAATCCCGATGTAGTTCGAAGCGGCCGCATCGTGCTGCAGAAGGACATGCTGCATATCGTGCGCACGATTTTTCTGTGGCGCGGCACCGCCTATCAGCGCATCGGCGTGCAGAACCACGGCGAGAGCCCGGCCAGCTTCGACCTGACGCTATTGTTCGACAACGACTTTGCCGATTTGTTCGAGGTGCGCGGCGAAAAGCGCCCGCGCCGGGGCATCGGCGCAAGCCGGCTGCTTGGCCCCGCCGATGTCGCGCTTGAGTATAACGGGCTGGACGGCAAGGCACGCAGCACTGCGTTGCATTTCGAACCGAGGCCGACGCGGCTGGCCGTGAACGCCGCGACGTATCATCTCGAACTGGGGCCGCAGGCGACCGCTTCGCTGTTCGTCACGGTGTCGTGCAACAAGCCGGCGATGCAGAAGCCGGCGCCGTTCTTTCGTGGATTGCTGGCGCACCGCCGCGAGATGCGCAACTCCACCGCAGGCACCACCAGCATCGAAACCTCCAACAATATTTTCAACGAGGTCTTGTGCCAGTCGATGGCCGACCTCAACATGCTGATGACCGAAACCCCGCAGGGCCGCTATCCCTATGCCGGGATTCCCTGGTATTCCACCACATTCGGCCGCGACGGCATTATCACCGCGCTGCAGATGCTGTGGATCGATCCGCGCGTGGCGCGCGGCGTGCTGAAGCGGCTCGCCTTCTATCAGGCGAGATCGGTCGATCCGCTCGCCGACGCCGAGCCCGGAAAGATCCTGCATGAAATGCGCGGCGGCGAGATGGCGGCGCTGCGCGAGGTGCCGTTCGCGCAATATTACGGCAGCGTGGATTCGACGCCGCTGTTCGTGCTGCTGGCGGGTCTCTATATCGAACGCACCGGCGACGACGAAACGCTAGCCGAGTTGTGGCCCGCGATCGAGGCGGCTCTGCGCTGGATCGATGAATCAGGCGATCCCGACCGGGACGGCTTTGTCGAGTACCAGCGCCGCTCCGAACAGGGTCTCGCCAACCAGGGCTGGAAGGACTCCTATGACGCCATCTTCCATGCCGATGGGCAGCTGGCCGAAGGTTTTATCGCGCTGGCGGAAGTGCAGGGTTATGTGTTCGCCGCCAAGCAGCTGGCGGCGCGTTGCGCGCTGCGCCTCGGAAAGACCGACACCGCGCGCAGGCTGGAGGTTGAAGCGCGCCAGCTCGCCGAGCGTTTTGAAGCGGCGTTCTGGTGCGACGAACTCGGCACCTATGCGCTGGCGCTCGACGGCGCCAAGCGGCCGTGCAAAGTGCGCACCTCCAACGCCGGACAGTTGCTGTTCACCGGCATCGTGCGCGAGGACCGCGCCCGCAGGGTCGCCGCCGATCTGATGCGGCCGCATTTCTTTACCGGATGGGGCATTCGCACCGTGGCGCGCGGCGAGGCGCGCTACAATCCGATGTCCTATCACGACGGCTCGATCTGGCCGCATGACAACGCGCTGATCGCGCTGGGGCTCGCGCGTTACGGGTTGAAGCATTCGGTGGAGCATGTGTTCAAGGGCCTGTTCGACGCCGCCACCTACATGGATCTGCGGCGGCTGCCCGAATTGTTCTGCGGCTTCCAGCGCGAGCGGCGGCGCGGGCCGACGCTGTACCCGGTGGCCTGCGCGCCGCAGGCATGGGCGAGTGCGACGCCGTTCACGCTGCTGGAAGCATCGCTCGGTCTGGATTTCGACGCAGCTCGCGGCGAAATCCGGCTGCGCAATCCGCGGCTGCCGCCGTTCCTCAACGAGGTGATCCTGCGCGAACTGCAACTCGGTCCTTCCAGCGTCGATCTCAGGGTCCGCCGCCACGGCGACGACGTATCGCTGGAAGTCTTGCGCACGCGCGGCCGGATTCAGGTGTCGATCGTGCTGGCGCATTGATCGGCGGCGCTTTTTATCGGCATCCCTGAGGCGGCGGCGCGTCTGAAAATTCGAACTTTGACCGCCGATACCCGTTGGTATCGTTGCGACCCTCGGGTTCCCGCCAGCTCCATGCTGCTCGCCGAGTACCCGCTGCCCAACTCATGCCCTTCGACCCTGGATTTGAGGAGGACGTATGCGCGCAAAACCTCTGCTCACGTTGATTGCGGTCGCTCTTGGTATGCTCGCGGCCGCCGCATCCTTGGCGCAGAACGACACCGATCCGCCGCAAGCGGATCGCACGCCGCAGACGGCCCCATCGGCCGCGCCGAAAGAACCATCGCCGCCGCCCTCGGTCACCATCATCGGGGCAAGGGATGCGCACGGCGTGCTCGGCCGCGACGTCCGCAGCCCCGCCAATGAGGCCATGGGACGGATCGTCGACGTGATCGTCGATCGCGGCGGGCAGGTGCGCGCCGCCGTCATCGATTTCGGCGGCTTTCTGGGCGTCGGCAGCCGCAAGATCGTGGTCGACTGGAATGCGCTGCATTTCGGCCGCGTCGCCAGCAAGAGCGACAGCATCACGCTGGAACTGACCAAGGATCAGGTGACGGCGGCGCCCGAATACAAGGAAGACACGCCGATCGTGGTGCTCGGCGCATCCGGCAGCCTGGAGCCGCTGCGATTTCCTCCCATGGCCACGGAGAAGGCGCACTGACCCGGCTGGCACCAACGCGGATGACACAGGCTGGCCGGCAAAGCCGGGACGAGCCGGACGCAAGCGTGCGCCAGAACTCCCCCGCCGGCGCCCGCGCCGGCCGGTCCGCAGCCGCCGTCATCGCCCTCGCGCGAAAGCCTGCGCGGCCTCGACTGGTTCATCTTCTTTCTCGCCGACGTGCAGACCGGGTTCGGTCCATTCGTCGCGGTCTACCTGACGACGCAGAAATGGACCCAGGTCGAGATCGGTCTGGTGCTGTCCATCGGCGGGGTGGTCGCGCTGATTGGACAAATGCCCGGCGGTGCCATTGTCGACGCGGCGCGCTCGGAGCGGCTGGTGGCCGGCCTTGCGATCGCGACCATCGGCGTCAGCGCGCTCGGCTATGCGGCATGGCCGATCTTTCCGGTGGTGGTGGTCGCGGCAACCCTGCATGCGATGGCAAGCTGCGTGCTGGGCCCGGCCATTGCCGCGATCAGCCTCGGTCTGGTTGGGCCGTTCGCGATCGGCGAACGATTGGGTCGCAACGCCCGCTACGCGTCGCTGGGCAACGGCGTCGCCGCCGCGGTGATGGGCACCTGCGGCTATCTGCTGTCGAGCCGTTCGGTGTTTCTCGTCACCTTCATTCTGGCGATTCCGACCCTGCTTGCGCTGTCGCGGATTCGCGAGTGGGAGATCGATGCCGCGCAGGCGCATGGCGCGGTTGCGCGCGCGGCGCCCGACCCCAACGCCACCAGCGTGCTGAAACTGATACGGCAGCGTCCTTTGCTGATCTTCGCCGGCAGCGTGCTGCTGCTGCAGCTCGCCAACGCGGCGATGCTGCCATTGATGGCCGGCGTCGTGACGACCCGCTCCAGCCAGTGGGCGCCGGTGCTGATCGCCGCCTGCATCATCGTGCCGCAAGCCATTGTCGCGCTGGCGTCGCCGGCGGTGGGGCGCAAGGCGCAGCAATGGGGGCGCCGGCCGCTGCTGCTGCTGGGCTTTGCCGCGCTGGCGATCCGCGGCGTGCTGTTCTCCACCGTCAGCGACCCCTATCTGCTGGTGGCGGTGCAGGTGTTCGATGGCGTCACCGCGGCGGTGTTCAGTGTAATGATCCCGCTTGTTATCGCCGATATCGCGTTCGGAAGCGGCCATTTCAGCCTGGCGCAGGGCATCGTCGGCACCGCGACCGGCATCGGCGCTTCGCTCAGCACGGTGCTCGCGGGCTATGCCAGCGACAAGTTCGGCAGCAGCGCCGCTTTCCTGGGGTTGGCGGTGGTCGCGGCGACGGGCCTTGCCATGATCTGGCTGGTAATGCCGGAAACGCGGCGAAGCGCCGCTTGAAACGGGGCCAATCGATCTGGATTGGAAGGCGGCCATGCACTACTCTGCCGGTGCCGGGGTTTTTCCGCATGGTCCGCGACTTCATATCCAGCCGCTGTCACGTCGTGCTGCTCGCCGCGGTCTGGCTGATGGTTTCCAGCGCCGCTCCATCGCGGGCCGACGACGCCGGGCGCGCGATGCCGAAGCCGGCGCTCTTGTCGCCGGAAAAACTTGGACGCATCGACGATTTTCTCAATAACGAAGTCGCCACCGCAAAAATTCCGGGGGCGATGGTGCTGATCAAACAGCACGGCCGGCAGGTATATTTCAAACAGTTCGGCGTCAGCGACACCGACACCGGCACGCCGATGACTGCGGACACCATCTTTCCGATCCATTCGATGACCAAAACCATTACCAGCTTCGCGGCGATGACGCTGGTCGATCAGGACAAGCTCAAACTCGACGATCCGGTTTCGAAATACATTCCGTCCTTTGCCAAAATGAAGGTCGGAGTCCAGAAGAAGGGCGATAAGGGCAGGCCTGTGCTTGAACTGGCGCCGCCATGGCGGTCGATCACCATCGAGGATCTGTTGCTGCACACCTCCGGCATCACTTACGGCTTTTACGGCGAAGGAATGGTGAAGGCCGCGTACGTGGATATCTATTTCGGCGATTTCGATAATGCGCAATTCGCCGAACGGATTGCGATGCTGCCATTGGCCGAACAGCCGCGCACGTTATGGAATTACGGACATTCCACCGACGTTCTCGGCCGGGTGATCGAGGTCGTTTCCGGCCAATCATTGTATCAGTTCGAGAAGACGCAACTGCTGGATTCCCTCGGCATGATCACCACCAAATTTTTCCTCACCGATCCAGCGGAGCGCGCGCGGTTCGCCAAACCGCTGCCGCGGGATCGCGCGGTGGAGCGTAATTCGCTCGAGGTGACGCGCTGGGAATCCGGCGGCGGCGGCATGGTGACCACCATGGACGATTTCGCCCGCTTCGCGCAGATGCTGCTCAACGGCGGCGAACTCGGCGGCACGCGTTATCTCAAGCCGCAGACCTTTGCCGCGATGACCACCGACCACATCGGCCCGGGCTCCGGCGTCAAACGCGACTATTTCTATTTCCCGGGCGATGGCTTTGGCTTCGGCTACGGCTTTGGCATTCGCACCGACCCAGGCAACGCGGTGCCGCCGCCGCCCGGGTCGATCGGCGAGATCAAATGGGACGGCGCCAGCGGCACCTATTTCGTGGTCGATCGCGTCAACGACATGTTCTTCATCCTGCTGGAGAATTCGCCGTCCGAACGGACCCGCATCCAGCCGGCGCTGAAGCGGATCATTTACGACGCGTTCGAGAAGTGATTGAAAACCAGCCGATGCTGCGGATACCGGACGGAAGCGGCTCGGCCACCATGGTGCAAGGGCGCATCGCGGCGTTCGACCGCGCGCGCACTTTGGTCACGCTGCTGGTGGTGATTCATCACTCCGTCCTCAACTTCACCTGGTTCGGCAACGGCGATTCGCAGCGCTGGCTCGGTTTCGATCTGGTCGTTCTGTTCAACGACAGTTTTTTCATGGCCTTCATGTTTTTCATTTCCGGACTGTTCGTCTGGAATAGCCTGACGCGTAAGGGATCCGCGAAATTTCTGCGCGATCGGGCATGGAGGCTCGGCATCCCATTCCTGGTCTCGGTGTTCGTGCTGATGCCGATCGCGTATTATCCGACCTTCCTGCGCTATCATCTGCCCGGAACGACCGACTTCAATTTCCTGCATTTTTGGAAAAACATCTTTATCGTCGGCCCATGGCCCTCCGGTCCGGCCTGGTTTCTGTGGGTCCTGCTCGCGCTCGACGCAGTCGCCGCCGCGATCTGGTTCGTCGCGCCTGGCTCCATCGAGACGCTCAGCCGGATGCTAGACGGCGCGCGCAATCGGCCGGTCATGCTGTTCGCGGCATTTCTGGCGATCACCATTGCGGCTTACGAGCCGATGCGCGTGTATTTCGGCGACGCAAGCTGGCTCGAAATCGGCTCGCTTCCACTGCCGATCCAGACCAGCCGCATCTTTCTCTATGCTGCGTACTTCTTTGCCGGCGTCACGGTCGGCGTCACCGGTCTCAAAGCCGGCTTGCTGGCGGAGAACGGCGAACTGTCAAAGCGCTGGCCGCTATGGACTGCCATTGCCGCGCTGTTCTACGGCGGAATTCTTGTCCTGGTTTATGTTCACCACAACTGGGTCGATTTCAACTCGCCGCCGCTGTGGTGGAGCCGGAGCTACAGCCTGGTGTTCGCGATCTTCAGCGGCGCGATGTGCTTTGCGATCCCGGCGATCCATCTCGGTTTCGCCAAGGCTCGATGGCGGTTGCTCGACGCGATGCGGCGGTCGGCTTACGGCATCTATCTGTTGCACTATATCTTCATCGTCTGGCTGCAATACGCCGTCTACGACCTGCCGCTTCACGCCGGGGCGAAATTCGCGATCGTTTTCATCGGCACGCTTTCGATCAGCTGGGCACTCACCATCGCTTTGCGGAAAATTCCGTTCGTGGCGCGGATGATTTGAGCTGCCCCCACTGCCTTCTATTTGAGCTAATCGATTTTGTGAGGCGCGCCGGTAGGCCCGGGCGCCGAAACCGGTTGACATGCCGCCATTGAGAAATGAGGCTAGGCCTGCGTCTTGCGACGGCTTTTGCGGAGGTCATCTTGGGCGATCTGGCAATGTCTCATAGCAATTTAGACCTGTTGAAGAGGCTGCGACACAATCGGTCTCACCTTGCGCCCGTTCTCGCATTGTTGTTGCTCGCCGGCTGCGGCGACAAGCCGATCCCGCCGGCCGCGGCCGCGCCGCCTCCTGTCACAATCGCGCAGCCGACCAAACGCACCGTCACCGATTGGGATGAGTTCACCGGGCGCTTCGAGGCGGTCGAGGAAGTGCAGGTTCGTGCCCGCGTCGGCGGCTTCGTCACCAGCGTGGAATTCCGCGACGGCGCCATCGTTCATGCCGGCGACCTGCTTTACGTGATCGACTCCCGTCCATTCGAGGCGGTCGCGCTGCAGGCCGATGGTCAGCTTTCCGACGCGCGAGCCAAGGCCGAACTGGCCAAGCGCGAGCTCGATCGTGCGCTGACCCTGGTGCAGACCAGTGCCGTCTCCGAATTTGTCGTCGACCAGCGCCGCCAGACCCTGCAGGCCGCGCATGCCGCCGAGATGCAGGCCGAAGGCGCGCTGAAATCGGCCAAGCTCAATATCGAATTCACCCATGTGATGGCGCCGATGACCGGCCGCGTCGGCCGCCATTTGGTCAGTGCCGGCAATCTGGTCCAGGGCAGCGAGGGCAATGCCACGCTGCTCACCTCGATCGTCACGCTGGATCCGATCTACATCTATTTCGACGTCGATGAGGCGACCTATCTGAAGAACAACAGGCTGTGGTTCGAAGGCCGCCGGCCGAGCTCGCGCGATACGCCGAACCCGGTGCAGGTGACGCTGAGCGGCGAAACAAAACCGTCACATGACGGCAAGATGGATTTCCTCGACAACCGGCTCGATGTCTCCACCGGCACGTTGCGCAGCCGCGCGGTCATTCCCAACAAGGACCTTTCGATTCTGCCGGGGCAATTCGGCCGCGTGCGGTTGATCGGCAGCGCGCCCTATGAGGCGCTGCTGCTGCCCGACGCCGCTGTAGCCACCGACCAGTCGCGCAAGATCGTATTTGTCGTAAAAGACGACGATACCGTCGAAGCAAGGCCGGTCACGCTCGGACCCCTCGACGAAGGCTTGCGCGTCATTCGCGAGGGAGTGCGGGCGGAAGACCGCGTCATCGTCGACGGCCTTCAGCGCGCCCGCGTCGGCGCAAAGGTGGCGCCGCACGCCGCACCGGCCGGTAACAAGCCATGAATTTCGGAAGGCTTTCCATCAACCAGCCCATTCTCGCGATGGTGCTGTCGATCGTGCTTTTGATCGTCGGCGCGATCGCCTACACCACGCTGCCGGTCTCGGAATATCCGCAAGTTGTGCCGCCGACGGTAGTGGTCACCACGCAGTACCCGGGTGCCACCGCGCAGACGGTTTCGGACACGGTCGCGGCGCCCATCGAGCAGGAGATCAACGGCGTCGAGGACATGCTGTATCTCTACAGCCAGGCCACCTCGAGCGGCAATCTGACCGTCACCGTCACCTTCAAGCTCGGCACCGATCTCGACAAGGCGCAGGTGCTGGTGCAGAACCGTGTCGCGATCGCGCAGCCGAGATTGCCCGAAGAGGTGCAGCGCAACGGCGTCGTCACCCGCAAGAACAGCCCCGACATCCTGATGGTGGTGTTCATGCTGTCGCCGGACGACAGTTTTGACCAGCTCTACATCAGCAATTACGCGCTGCTGCAGGTGCGCGACCAGCTGCTTCGCCTCGACGGCATCGGCGACATCCAGATGTTCGGCGCCCGCGACTACTCGATGCGGCTGTGGCTGGATCCGGACCGCATCGCAACCCTCGGGCTGACCTCGGCGGAGGTGGTGGCGGCGATCCGGGCGCAAAACCTGCAAATCACCGGCGGGCAGATCGGGGAGCCGCCGATCGCCGACCGCGCGTTCCAGCCCAATCTCACCTTCACAGGGCGCCTGAAGGACCCGAAGCAATTCGAGGACATCGTGGTCAGGGCCGGCGCCGACGGCCGCACCGTGCGCTTACGCGATATCGCGCGGGTCGAACTCGGGGCGTTGTCATATTCCACCAACAGCTTTCTGCTGCGCAAATCCGCCGTCGCGCTGCTGGTGACGCAGCGGCCCGGCTCCAATGCGCTCGCCACCGCGAAGAACATCTCCGACGCGATGGTGAAGCTCAAGGCGGGTTTTCCAAAGGGTCTCGACTACAACATCGGCTACAATCCCACCGAATTCATCGCGCAGTCGGTCAACGAACTGATCAAGACCATCTATGAAGCGATGCTGCTCGTCGTCATCGTCGTGCTGGTGTTTTTGCAGGGCTGGCGGCCGGCGATCATTCCGATCATCGCCATCCCGGTATCGCTGGTCGGCACATTCGCGGTGATGGCGGCGCTGGGGTTCTCGATCAACAATCTCACGCTGTTCGGGCTGGTGCTCGCGGTCGGCATCGTGGTCGATGACGCCATCGTCGTGGTGGAAAACGTCGAACGTCACCTCGAGCACGGCATGAGCCGGCGCGATGCCGCGCTCAAGACCATGGAGGAGGTCGGCAGCGCGCTGGTGTCGATTGCGCTGGTGCTGTGCGCGGTGTTCGTGCCGACCGCGTTTCTCGGCGGCATCTCGGGGCAGTTTTTCCAGCAATTCGCCATCACCATCGCGGTGGCGACCGCGATTTCCTGTTTCTGTTCGCTGACGCTGTCGCCGGCGCTGGCCTCGCAGATCCTGCGGCCGCATCAGGACAGGCGGCCGCCGGCAAGCTGGAATTTCATTGCGCGCGGCTGGGGCGGGTTCACCCGCTGGTTCAACCGCGGTTTTGAGCGGCTGTCGCAGGGCTATGCGGGTGTGGCGGCCTTCGTGATTCGGCATTCGGCCGTGATGCTGCTGCTGTATGTGGTGTTGATCGGCGGCGCCGGATGGCTGCTTGCCACCACGCCGCAAGGTTTTATCCCCGCGCAGGACCGCGGCTATGTCATCATATCGGCGCAGTTGCCGGGCGCGGCGTCGCTGGCGCGCACCACCGATATCGTCCGCCGAATCGAGAAAACGGCGCTGGATACCCCGGGCATCATTCGCGTCGCGGCATTCGCCGGCTTTTCGGGCGCGACCCGAACGCAGGCGGGCAACGCGGCAGCGCTGTTTCCGGTGTTCGAGGAGCCGGAACTGCGCCACAAGAAAGGCCTGACCGCGGCGGCAATCACCGCCGATCTGCGCAAGCGCCTGTCGGCGATCGAGGGGGCCTTCATCATCGTCATTCCGCCCCCGCCGGTGCCGGGCATCGGCACCGGCGGCGGTTTCACGATGCGCATCCAGGACCGCCAGGGCCGCGGACCCGCACTGCTGGCAGCCGCCAACGACGAGCTTGTTGCCGCCGCGCGGAAGGCGCCCGGACTGACGCAGGTGTTCTCGCCGTTTACCGCCAATACACCGCAGCTGTTCGTCGATATCGACCGCGTCAAGGCGCAGAAACTCGGCGTGCCGATTGCGAACGTCAACGAAACCATCCAGACCTATTTCGGCTCGACTTACGTCAACGACTTCAACCTGTTTGGCCGCACCTATCACGTCACAGCCCAAGCCGACCTGCCGTTCCGCAAGGAGAGCTCCGATCTGGCGCGGCTGCGCACCCGCAATGCCGCAGGCGACATGGTGCTGCTCGGCAGTGTGGTGGATTTCCGCGACGTATCCGGCCCCGACCGCGTCGCGCGCTACAATCTCTATCCGGCGGCGGAGCTGCAGGGCGAAGGGTTGCCGGGAACAAGTTCGGCGACTGCCATCGACACCATGAAGAAGCTCGCGGACCAGACCTTGCCGAGCGGGTTCTCCTATGAGTGGACCGATCTGTCCTACCAGCAGGTCACCGGCGGCAATACCGGCCTTTATGTGTTTCCGATCTGCGTGCTGTTCGTGTTCCTGGTGCTGGCGGCACAATATGGCAGCTGGAGCCTGCCGTTCGCGGTCATCCTGATCGTGCCGATGTGCCTGCTCGCCGCGACTCTCGGCGTGCGCATCATGGGACAGGACGTCAACATATTAACGCAGATCGGGTTCGTGGTGCTGGTCGGGCTCGCCGCAAAGAATGCGATCCTGATCGTCGAGTTCGCCCGCGACATCGAGCTCGAGGGCAAACCCCGCCTGGAGGCCGTGATCGAGGCCTGCCGGTTGCGAATTCGGCCGATCCTGATGACGTCGTTTGCGTTCATTCTCGGCGTGCTGCCGCTGGTGATCTCGACCGGCTCCGGCTCGGAAATGCGTCAGGCCGTCGGCGTCGCGGTGTTTTTCGGCATGCTGGGCGTGACGCTGTTCGGCCTGATATTCACGCCGATCTTTTATGTGATTGTGCGGAACCTTGCCGATGGTAGGTCAAAGCGGAGGCCGTAGGGTGGGCAAAGGCGCGTCTTCGCGCCGTGCCCACCATCTTTACCCCGCGCGCAAAAAATGGTGGGCACGTCACCGGACGCTACGCGCCCGGCGGCTTTGCCCACCCTACGGATCATGCCACCGACGTCTGCGCCAGCCCGATGCGTCCGAGGCCGGGCAGCTTGATGGCGGGGCGGCGCAGGTCGATGCCGAACACTGCGCCGAGAAAATTGATCTCAAGACCTTCGACCCAGCCGGCGGTGATGCCGAGATAGCCGTCGAGCGACAGGCGAAGGCCGGTGCGCGACGGGGTCAGCCCGATCCATCGCTCGTCATAGGGAAAATCCTTGCCGATCGCGGTGGGCGGCAGCGTTGCACGCAATTCCGGGACGACGGCGAGTACCGCCGTGACGAAGGTGTTGGAATTCGGTCCAGGCCAGGCACGGTAATCGCCTTGCGACCGAAGCTTGTAGTTTGCGATTGCGGTTCGGATTTTCGGAATCATGCGCGCCGCCGCTTCGCCGTCGGCGGCAGCGACGACCTCCGGGACATCGCCGAACCAGCGGCCATCCGCCGCAAAGCCGTTGACCCAGATCGGTTCGCCCCACGCGGTGTAGTCGTATCGCGTATAGGCCTTTGCGTTGCGCTCCTTGAAAACGATCCAGCTATGGACCGCGAAAATCCCTTTCCAGCGCACGGTCCGTGCGGCGAACACGCGGACCAGCGCATCGGGATGTTCGGAAGCGGGCGGCAGCAGGCCGGCGCTGGAGCGATCCGCGCTCTGCCAATTGACGGAACGGTCGCCGAACCAGTATTTGGCCGCCGATAGGCCGATCGGAACGGCCAGTGCCAATAATAAAACGATCACGAATCTTCTCACGGTGGGGGAACTGCGCTGGAAGGATATCGGTCATATAGTCGGGAAGCTTGATAATGCCATAAGGAGGAGACCGTCGCTGCTCTTTCGCGGCTGAACGTTCGATCCCATATTGGTGCGATGAGCAGAGCCTTCGTAAAGGATACCGACGCGGACGCCGTCGAGGACTTGCCGGATCGGCCGGTCTCCGAGCATCCCAATGACGTTACCGCCGAAGGCCTCTTGCAGATCGAGGCGGCGGTCGCTGCGTCGCAAGCTGCCTTTAGCGCCGCGCAGGCGGCGGGCGATCGCGCCGCGATGGCGCAGGCATCCCGCGACCTGCGCTACTGGAGCGCGCGGCGCGCGACAGCCCGCATCGTGCCGAATACGGATGGCAGCGCGGAGATCCGGTTTGGCAGCAGGGTGACTATCCTCCGCGATGACGGCCGCGAACAGACCTTCCGCATCGTCGGCGAGGATGAAGCCGATCCCTCGCACGGAACGCTGTCGCATGCCTCGCCGCTGGCCCGCGCGCTGTTCGGAAAAAAGGTCGGCGACGTCGTGCCGGCCGGCAGCGGCGAAGCCGAAATAGTTTCGATCGGCCGCGGCGGGAAAACACCGATAGACTAGCTATGCCGGGTCCGGCTGACGAAACTTTCTTGGAAATTCATCCGGCCATGACAGCGAGGTCTGCTCCGCCAGTGCCTTCATCAGCGCTTCGGCGCCGTCGCCATAAGACGAGCCAGGCGGCAATTCGAAGCTGACGCACAGCTCCGGGGACATCGCCTCAGCTTCATAGAGCGCCTCCATCGCCGGTCCCCACCACCACGCCGGCGCCGGCGATCGCTCTTCATCAGGGATCGCCCGCCACGAACCGAATTCGCTCGCGATCCGTTCGAATTGCAGCTTTGCCGCCTGATGCGCGCTCAACTTTGGCCGTGCTGCCAGTGCGAGGTCACATCGGCGCCGGACTTATTGAGATGGACGTGCTGATCGACGTGATCCACCCAGGACACCGGGATGAAATGATGATGCTGCCCGTCCGGCGAACTCTGCTTGGTCAGCTTGATCTTGTCGGATCCTTCCAGATGATCGACCTGTCCGACGGTCTTCCGGTCGGAGGAAATGACGTCCATATGCTCTTTGATCTTAGACGTATCGGCCATAGCGCCTCTCCTTGGGGATCGTTGCAGGACTAAACGCCGCAGCCCGGAATAGGTTGCACAATCCGCCCCGCTGCCCCACCAAAGGCGTATGCGGCCGCCGGTCAAGCCGCGCGGTTTTCCTTGTCATCGGATGCATTTAAGGGTCGAATGACGGACCGACCGTTTGGTCCGGATGTTGCTGGAATAGCATCGTCAAGGACCGGCGCGATCGAACGGAATTCAGCCAGGAGAACACGAATGAAACGCAGCTATATGATCGGTATTGCGCTGGCGGCGGCGCTGGGCGCGGGACAGGCGAGCTCGCAGGAGCTCACCGGCACGCTGAAAAACATCAAGGAGACCGGCGCGATCACCCTCGGCTTTCGCAACTCGTCGATCCCGTTTTCTTATCTAGACGACAGCCAGAAGCCGATCGGGTTTGCGATGGACATTTGCTACAAGATCGTCGACGCCGTGAAGAAGGAACTCAAGCTTGACAAGCTCGAGGTCAAGCTCAATCCGGTGACGTCGTCGACCCGCATTCCATTGCTGGCCAACGGCACCATCGACCTCGAATGCGGCTCGACCACCAACAACGCCGACCGCCAGAAGCAGATTTCCTTCACCAACACCCACTTTCTGACCGCGAGCCGCTTCGTCTCCAAGAAGTCCAGCAAGATCAATTCCATCGACGATCTGAAGGGCAAGCCGGTGGTGTCTACCTCCGGCACCACCAACATCAAGCAGCTCACCGAAGCCAACGCCGCGCGCAACCTCAACGTCAACATCATCCCGGCCAAGGATCACGCCGAGGCGTTTCTGATGGTCGAGACCGACCGCGCGGTCGCCTTCGTGATGGACGATATCCTGCTTGCGAGCCTGGTCGCCGGATCGAAGGAGCCCAGCGCCTATGTGATTTCCACCGACGCGTTCTCGAAACCCGAGCCCTACGGCATCATGCTGCGCAAGGACGACCCCGCTTTCAAGAAAGTGGTCGATGGCGCTACCGCGGCGCTGTACACCAGCGGCGAGGGCGGCAAGATTTATGAGAAGTGGTTCATGGCGAAAATTCCGCCGAAGGGACTGAACCTCAACGTGCCGATGGGCCCCGAGCTGAAGCACGAATTCGCCAAACCGTCGGACTCGCCGGATCCGGATTCCTACAAGGCGATGTAAAGACCGGGCGGCGCAACATCCCGCGGCCGCCAGCGAAGGGAACATATGTACAGCGTCATTGCCGGGCTTGACCCGGCAATCCATCTTTCTTCGCAAGAATCTTCCGAAGATGGATGGATGCCCGGATCAAGTCCGGGCATGACGAAGTGAGGCTTGAGGCGGCATCGTGAACTATCACTGGAACTGGGGCATCTTCTTCGAGCCGGCGCCCAATGGCACCGGCACCTATCTCGACATGCTGCTGTCGGGACTGTTGCTGACCATCGAGACGGCGATCTGCGCCTGGATTCTGGCGCTGGTGTTCGGCTCGATCGTCGGCGTGCTGCGTACGCTGCCGTCGAGGGCCGCCGGACGGATAGGTTTTGCCTATGTCGAGTTCTTCCGCAACATGCCGCTCTTGGTGCAGCTGTTCCTGTGGTTCTTCGTGCTGCCGGAAATCCTGCCGCAGGCCTGGGGGCTCTGGCTGAAGCAGATGCCCCACGCGCCGTTCTATACGGCGGCGATCGGCGTCGGACTGTTCATGTCGGCGCGTGTCGCCGAGCAATTGCGGGCCGGCATCAATTCGCTGCCGCGCGGGCAGGGGCTGGCGGCGACCGCGCTCGGGCTTACCACCTTGCAGAAATATCGCTACGTGCTGCTGCCGATGGCGTTCCGCATCATCCTGCCGCCGCTGACCTCGGAGTTTCTCAACACCATCAAGAATACCTCGGTCGCCATCACCATCGGGCTGATCGAGCTGACCGGCGAGGCGCGCGCCATGCAGGAGTTCTCGTTCCAGGTATTCGAAGCCTTCACCGCCGCGACGCTGCTGTACCTCCTGGTCAATATCATCGTGGTGACGGCGATGCGCGTGCTGGAGCGCGTGGTGGCCGTGCCCGGCTACATCAAGTAGCGCGCCGATGTTCGCCAGCTTCGACTTCGATGTGATCAGGCGCTCGCTGGGCTATCTGTTCATCGACGGCATGACCTTCACCCTGACGCTGACGGCGCTGGCAGCCGTCGGCGGGCTGGTGTTCGGTACCTTGATCGCGCTGTTGCGATTGTCGCGGTTGCCGGTGCTGAGCCACATCGCCGGCCTCTACGTCGATCTGATCCGCTCGCTGCCGCTGGTGCTGGTGATCTTCTGGTTCTATTTCCTGGTGCCCTATATCGGGCAATGGCTGACCGGCGCGTCCCGCCCGGTTCGGGTCGGGCCGTTCACCTCCTCGCTGGTCACCTTCATCATGTTCGAAGCCGCGTATTTCTCCGAGATCATGCGCGCCGGCATCCAGTCGATCTCCAAGGGCCAGCCCGCCGCCGCCCAGGCGCTCGGCCTCACCTACGGCCAGACCATGCGATACATCGTGCTGCCGCAGGCGTTCCGCAACATGCTGCCGGTGCTGCTGACCCAGACCATCGTGCTGTTCCAGGACACCTCGCTGGTCTATGTGCTGTCGATCCCGGATTTCCTCGGTGCTGCGAGCAAGGTTGCACAGCGCGACGGCAGGCTGGTGGAAATGTATCTGTTCGCAGCGGCGGTCTATTTCACGATTTCCTTCGCCGCGTCCTTCGGCGTCCGCCGCCTGCAGGCGCGCATTGCCGTCCTCCGCTAGCGAGACGCTTATGATCCAGATCAGCCACGTCGATAAATGGTACGGGCCGAGCTTCCAGGCGCTGAAGGACTGCAGCACCCATGTCGACAAGGGCGAAGTGGTGGTGGTTTGCGGACCTTCCGGATCGGGAAAGTCGACACTCATAAAGTGCGTCAACGCGCTGGAGCCGTTCCAGAGCGGCGAGATCATCCTCGACGGCATCAAGGTCAATGACCCCAGGACCGATCTTCCAAAACTGCGGGCGCGGGTCGGCATGGTGTTTCAGCATTTCGAGCTGTTTCCGCATCTCAAGATCGTCGAGAATCTCTGCCTGGCGCAGCAGAAGGTGCTGGGCCGCAGCCACGAGCAAGCGAGGGCAAAGGCCGCGAGCCTGCTGGACCGCGTCGGCCTCAAGGACCACGCGCGCAAATATCCGGCCGAACTGTCGGGCGGCCAGCAGCAGCGCGTCGCGATTGCGCGGGCGCTGGCGATGGACCCCATCGCCATGCTGTTCGACGAGCCGACCTCGGCGCTCGACCCGGAAATGATCAGCGAGGTGCTCGACGTCATGGTTGACCTCGCGCGCGAAGGCATGACCATGATGGTGGTCACCCATGAGATGGGTTTTGCCAGCAAGGTCGCGCATCGTGTCATCTTCATGGACCAGGGCGAGATCGTCGAGGACGCGCTGAAGCAGGAGTTTTTCGGCCGTCCGCGCAGCGACCGGGCGCAGAAATTCCTGTCCAAGATTTCTGTCGCATTGAAAAACCACGTATAAGAACCGGCGCGCCGCATCGCCCTGCCATGGAGATTCGCTTGGAACAGATTGTTTATGTCGATGGCTCGTTCGTGCCGGTTGCCGAGGCGAAAGTGTCGGTGTTCGACCGCGGCTTCCTGTTTGCCGACGGCATCTACGAGGTCTCGGCGGTGCTCGACGGCAGGTTGATCGACAACGATTCGCACTTGGCGCGGCTGCAACGCTCGGTCGGAGAGATCGCGCTAAATCTGCCGGAAACGCTCGAACGCATCGTGGAGATCCAGAAGGAACTGATCGCGCGCAACAGCCTGGTCGACGGCATGCTGTATCTGCAGGTGACGCGCGGCGCGGCAATCCCGCGCGATTTTGCCTTTCCGAAAGCTGCCAAGCCGACGCTGGTGATGTTCACGTCGGCAAAGGACATCGTCAACGCGCCGTCCGCGAAGACCGGCATCGGCGTCATCACCGTCCCGGATATCCGCTGGGCGCGCCGTGACATCAAGAGCGTGGCGCTGCTGGCGCAGGTGCTGGCCAAGCAGGCCGCGGCGGAAGCGGGCTGCGCGGAAGCCTGGATGATCGAGGACGGCAAGGTTACCGAAGGCGGATCTTCGTCGGCGTTCATCCTGACCCAGGACGACGTGCTGGTGACGCGGCAAAATTCCAGCGCGATCCTGCCGGGCTGCACCCGCAAGGCGGTGCTGAAACTTGCCGAAGAGCGCCAGCTTCGCGTCGAGGAGCGGGCGTTTTCGGTCAAGGAGGCGCTGGCGGCGAAGGAAGCCTTCATCACCAGCGCGAGCCTTTTCGTGCAGGGGGTGGTGAGCATCGACGGCAAGCGCGTGGCGAACGGCGAGCCCGGCCCGATCACCAAGAGGTTGCGCGAAATCTATGTGGAGTTTGCGCGCGCCACGGCGGTGTGACGACGGCCGACTTCGCTGGCCTCATCTCATTTTCACGGGATCGCGCGGGCGCGGCGATAAGGCGCGGAAGGCAGGCTGGCGGTTTTCCGCCTGCACCGATGCAGCTTCATATGTCGAGGCTCGTCATGAACTCGTGGCGCGTCGAAGCGTTGTCCCGAAACACACCCAACATCCGGCTGGTTACAAGAGTGACGCCGTGCTTGTGCACCCCGCGGGTGGTCATGCAACCGTGTGTGGCCTTGATGACGACGGCGACGCCCTGCGGCTGCAGCACCTTGTCGATCACGTCGGCGATTTGCGTGGTCAGGCGCTCCTGAATTTGAAGGCGTCTGGCATAGGCGTCGACGACGCGAGCCAGCTTGGAAATTCCCACGACACGGCCCTTTGGCAGGTATCCTACATGGGCAAATCCCGTGATGGGCGCCAGATGGTGTTCGCAAAACGACTCGAACGGGATGTCGCGTAGTGTAACGATTTCATCATACCCGCCGGTTTCATCGAAGGTCCGCCGAAGCAGCTGTTCGGGATCCTCCCCATAGCCTTTGAACCATTCCTTGTAGGCTCGCGCGACCCTGGCGGGGGTATCCTTCAGACCTTGGCGATCCGGATCGTCCCCCGCCCAGGACAACATGGTTCGGACCGCTTCTTCGGCCTGCTTTTTCGAGGGCATCAGCTTGTGGATCTTGCCCATCTGGACCTCACTTTCGTCAACCGCGGAACGCCGCACGATATCATGCGCACGGCGTACTGCTGTCGGCTAGTGGGCCTTCGGTCAATGCCCGTCTGGCATCAGCCAGCGCGCTTGTCGCCCTTCAAAGTTTTCAAGAAATACGGCCGCGGCCGCCAACCGCAAGCGGCCCGGTGCGAAACCAGCGCACCGAGCCGCCGCTTTGCTATTTCGATTTGTCGAGATTCTGCGCCATCTCCAGATGATGCTTCAGTGCGGGTAGCGTCTTGCCGGCCCAATCCTTCAGGTCGGCATTGTCGCCGCCCTTGGCGTAACGCTCGAACAGCGACACCGCATCCTTGTGGGCGCTGACCTGCATCGAATCGAAATCCGAACTGAAGTCCTTGCCGCTCTCGCCCTTGAGCTTGTCGAGTTTGCTCTGGTGCGAACTGTCGAGCGCGGTCGGGAGTTCGGCCTTGACCTTGCCGCTCGTCACCAGCCCCTTGAGTTCGGTGCTGGTCTTGGTGTGGTCGGTGACCATCTGCGATGCAAAGGTCTTTTCCGCGGCGTTGCCTTTATCCTTCGCAAGGGTACTCGACTGGATTTCGAACATGTCGCTGACCGCGACTTCCTTGACGAAATCGGCGGTGGTCGGGCTGATGCCGAGCGTTGAATTGACGCCGGTTTTCTCGCCGACGGATTGAGCAAGCGCAGGACCCGCCAGCAGCAGGCATCCAAGCGCGATGAGTGAACGTTTCATGACGGATATCCTTCAGCTCGCGGCTTTGCGGTTGACGCCCTTGCGGAGCGCGACGGTGTTGAGCTTGGTGTTGGCGGCTTTTTCCTCGTTGAGATTGGTGGTCAGGAACCGCACGATGTCGTCATGGCCGAGCTCCTCGGCCCATGCGATCAGCGTGCCATAGCGGGCGATTTCGTAATGTTCGACCGCTTGCGCGTTGGCGACGATGGCGGCGTCTAGCACCGACTTGTCGTCGACCTCGCCCGCGGTTGCGTCGGATTCCTTGATCAGGCCGTCAATGGCCGGGCAGTCGGTGCCCGATGGCCTCTTGCCCAACTTCTTGAATACCTGGTCCAGCCGCTCGATCTGCTTGTTGGTTTCCTCGAGATGAGTTTTCAGGCCTAGCGCGAGGTCGCGGTTGGTAGCCAGATCGATCATCTTGGGCAGCGCCTTGGTGATCTGCTGCTCGGCGTAATAGATGTCCTGCAGGCCGTGTAGCAGCAGGTCGTCCATTGTCTTGATGTCTTTCGTAAAGAAACCCATATCGTCCTCCTCAAAATGAATTGCGCGCCCGAAATGGGCTCAGCGGTCAACTTCCCAGCGAGAGGGCGGTTCCCGGACGCGTTACTGACCTGACCGCAGGTCGCGAATTTTGAAAATCAGGACGCTGGCCGACAGTGTCGCGCCGACGCTGTTGGCGGCGACAATGACCCAATCGCTTTTCAGCAGGCCGTACGCGACCCAGAGCAACAGCCCGGCCGTCAGGACCGCGAGCATGTGAAGTGACAGGTCCTTGGTCGATCCGCGCGGCCAGGCTTTGCGAACCTGTGGAATATAGGAGAGCGAGGTAAGAATGGCGGCGCAGGCGCCGATCCACGGAATGCTGCTTTGCATCATTCAACTAAAAACATAGGAGGAATAGAACCGCGATGCATCGCGCCGGTCATTTATGCTTCTCGCCCAGCAACCCCAGCTCCTTGCGCACCGCCGCAGCGGAATTTCCGACCTTGTCGACCGTGCGCTGCAGTTCATCTTTGCTGACGCCGAGATGCCTTGTCCAGTATTGCACTTCGTGCCGTTGCCCCATGGAAATATGGCTTCGGTCGCGCTGGCCCTTGTCGAGCAGATCGTCGGTCATGCTGCAACCCTCGGGACGAGAAGGACCTCGCCTCTGATGAGGCGAGGCCTTTCGCTGCCTCACCGCAATTCGCGGCTTGGCGAAAAATGTCTTTCGCTGTCAGCTTAGTGGTGCATGAACAGCGCAAGAATGAGAATGATCGGAAGCGGAATTCCGATTAACCAGAGCAGTGCACCTCGACCGAAACCCATGTCAGCCTCCTTAAGGTTTGTACTGCACAAACAACTCCGATGGGTTGCGGTGGTTCCGCCGAGCTGCGCTCGCCGCTAGCCAGCCTGAAAATTTTTCCGGGAACCAAATGGACCGGGGCCGAAGCACTAGATCTTGCGCGGCAACCGCGGTTGTCCCAACGCACATTCCAGCGCGTTGCGGTCCCATTCGGCGGCATCGGCCGCCGCTTGATAGGTGCTGTGCAGAAAATCCAGCAGCGCGCTGTCGGGATCGGCGGCGGTGCGCACCGCGTCGTAAGGCAGGATGAATTCGCCCAGCGCCTCGCTGAAGAACGCCGCATCCGGCCGCACGCGCGCCGCACGAAAGCCTTTCGGCTCGGGATAGGCGTAGCAATAGAACGCCGGATAATCGATGGCGCCGCCGCCCGGCCAGAAGCCCGCGCTGCAGACTTCGTGGGAATACGCTTCTTGCGCGACGGCATCCGGAAGGTTGGGCACGCCGCCGGGATGGCGCGGCGCGCGACGTCCGGAGAAGCGCGTCAGCGCCAGGTCGAAACTGCCCCAGAAAAAATGCACCGGGCTCGATTTGCCGAGGAAGCCGGTGCGAAAATGAGCCAGGACGCGGTCGGCCTGCCGCAGCACTTGCCAGAAGCGGTGGGCGGCATCGGAATCGTAGGCGGCGTGCACATGGTCTTCGCCGAAGCGGATCGGATTCGGCAGTTCGTTCGGCTTGTCGTCGATCTCAACGTCGATGCCGAGCTCGGCCAGCGCCGCCATTACCGCGGCATAAAACGCGGCAACCGATTGCGGCGTCAAAGGCAGTTGCCGCTGCCCGCCGTCGCTGGTCGAAATGCGCAGCACCTGATCGATGAAATCGAAATCGATCTGGAACGACCGCGAGCCGTCCGGAATCGGCGACGTTGTCAGGCCGCGCGCGGTGACGTACAGCGCCACATGCCAGGAATGATTGAGCCAGGGCGTTCGCGCCAGCCGGATCTTGCCGACGATCTGGGTCCACAGATGCAACGTCTCGCAGCTGTCGCGCCACGCCGCCCAAGGCAATTCCGGCCACGCTTCTCGAATACGCATGCTGTTCATCGCCGACCTAGGCGGTCTGACGCGAAGCGGGCGAATCGAATTTGCGGCTCGCCGCTTTCGGGCCCTGCATCGCATCGGCCAGCGATTTCCGCAAGGCTTCGAGCGAGTAGGGCTTTTGCAGCAGGGTAAATCCTTCCTCGCGGGCGGCGGCGGCGCGGTCGCTGTAGCCTGAGACTAGCACTACCGGCGTCTCCGGATGATGTTCCCGGATCAGGCGACCGAGTTCAAGTCCGCTCATGCCCGGCATCACGATGTCGGAAAAAACCAGATCGATGTCGCTACGCTGGTTGAGGATTTCGACCGCGACTTCCGCCGACGCCGCGCAAACCACCTTGAAGCCGCATTGCTCGACATAGTCTGAGCCGACCGCAGATACGTCGGGGTGATCTTCCACCAGCAGAACGGTCGCCGGCCTGGCAAGCGGGAGCGTATGGTCGATGGGCTTGCTCTCCGCCTGCAAGGCTTCATCGCAACACGGCAGGAACAACTCGAACGTCGCACCGTCGCCGGGACGGCTGGTGACGACGATCGCCCCCTGGGATTGTTGCGCGAATCCGTAAACCTGGCTCAGTCCGAGCCCGGTGCCGCGGTCGACCTTCTTGGTGGTAAAGAACGGCTCGAAGACGCGGTCGCGGATCTCGTCGGCGATGCCGGAGCCGGTATCCGAAAACCCAACCACCGCGAACTCGCCCGTCAATCCGTTCGGACCGGAATGCTCGTCAAGCATCACCGTTGTAACGGCGATCGTAATCCGTCCGCCGTCGGGCATGGCGTCGCGGGCATTGAGGGTGAGGTTGAGCAGCGCGATCTCGAACTCGTCGGGATCGATCTTGACCGGCACCTTCCGGGGCGGGGCCTCGAGTTCGATCTCGATATCGCCCGGGATCGACTGCCGCAACACCTCGCGAAATTTCTCGATGCAATCGACGAGGTCTATCACCTTCGGCGACAGGCTTTGCCGCCGCGCAAAGGACAACAGCTGGCGCGTCAGGTTCGATCCTTTCCGCACCGCCAATTCGATCATCTCGAGGGATCGGATGTCCGCCGGGTCATGATGCCGGCGTTTCAGCCTTTGCGCGGAGCCTCCGACCACCATCAGCAGATTGTTGAAGTCATGCGCCACGCCGCCGGTCAGTTGTCCCAGCGCTTCCAGGCGTTGCGATTGCTTCAGCGCGTTCTCGGCCACCTGGCGCCGCGTCGCCTCTTCGTAGAAACGCCGCGTCCGTTTCAGCGCCAGCAGCACGATCGCGACCAGCGCGGCCGTGGCCGGCAATCCGAAGATCAGGTGGCTGGCTATTTGCGAAAACCACTGCGCGCGGATTGCCTGGGTTTCCAGCCCGGCGACGACGAAGACCGGGAATCCCGACACCTTGCGATAGGCGACCTTGCGTTCGACGTTATCGAGTTTTGAGGTCAGCAGCAGTGAACCTTCCGAATTGGCGCGCATCGCTTTCAGCAATTCGCCATTCGGAAACAGCGCGATAATATCGCTCGGCGGATATCGCGCCAGGATCAGCCCGTCGTCGCGGATCACCGACGCATAGCTTCCGGCCTCGCGGCTGATCTTTGCGTAGAAGCCGGAAAAATATTCCGGCAATATCGACGCCTGGATCACGCCATTGAAACTTCCATCCGGAGAGGACCGCCGCCGGCTGATCCCGAAAAACGGCGCGCCGCCGTAGGGCGGCCGCGGCCGCAGTACCTCGCCGACATAGATCCCGATGTCCCGGTTGATATGCGCGTTGAAATAGTCGCGATCGGAAAAATCGATGCTGGGCGCGGGATAGGCCAGGCTGTTGACCAGCGCGTGGCCGTTCCTGTCGAAGATCCAGACCGACTTGATCTGATCCGAACTCTCCGCCAGTCGCTTGAACCGGGTATGGAGATTTTCCTCATTGGCCGCGATCCGCTCGTCCGGCATGTCGCGCACGACTTCGTTGATCTCTGCGATGCTGCGCTCGACGCTCTCGAACACCTTGAGCGCATGCTCGGTGACGACGTCCCGCGTCCGGTCGATCTGCCGGTCGGCGACGGCCTGATTGTTCTGATAGCCGAGCCAGGAGGCGTAGACGAAAAGCGCAGCCGGCAGCGCGACCGATGCCACGAGAATGCCGTGCAATAACCGGATCGAATCCCGTTGCGCCGTCAGCATTAGCAAATCATCCGCATGCTTCGCGGCAGATTATATGAATCGCGGGCGAAGTCTATCTGATGTAAAACCCGATTATCCATTGGGCTTGAGGGAACCAGGATGGCAACGCAGCATCCAATCATGGCGGAGTAGTATCCAGGGGAGTGAGAACATGGCGGAACAACAAGCCGGCCCGAGCGGCCCCGATCTCGCACAGGGAATAAGCCCAAACGACTTCGCCGGCGAGACCTTGCTCGGACATGTCGGCGATCAGGACGTTCTGCTGGTGCGCTCCGGCCCCGACATTTTCGCCATCGACGCGCATTGCAGTCATTATCATGGGCCGCTCGCCGAAGGGCTCGTGGTCGGCGACAGTATCCGCTGTCCCTGGCATCACGCCTGTTTCGATCTGCGCAGCGGCGAAGCCACGCGCGCGCCGGCGCTTAACCCGCTCGCGGTGTGGCAGGTCGAGCATCAGGGCGATCGCATCGTCGTCCGGCAAAAGCGCGAACAGCCGAAGCCGCGCCACATCATGCCCGCCGACGCGTCCGACAGGATCCTGATCGTCGGTGGAGGTGCCGCGGGGTTCGCCGCCGCCGAAATGCTGCGGCGGCGGGAATTTCGCGGCAGCATCGTCATGCTCAGCAACGATACGGCGCCCCCGGTCGACCGCCCGAACCTGTCGAAGGATTATCTCGCCGGCAGTGCGCCGGAGGACTGGCTGCCGCTGCGGCCGGACAGTTTTTACGCGGAAGCTGATATCGACCTGCGGCTCAAGACCGATGTCAGCTCGATCGACACCAAGGCGCGCGAGGTCGTGTTAGCCGGCGGCGGCACTGTCCCCTATGACCGCCTGCTGCTGGCGACCGGCGCCGAGCCGGTACGCTTGCCGATACCGGGCGCGGATCAGCCGCATGTTCACACGCTGCGCTCGCTCAGCGATTGCCGCGCCATCATCGACCTGGTGCAAGGCGCGCGCCGCGCGATCGTGATCGGCGCGAGTTTTATCGGGCTTGAGGCCGCGGCCGCGTTGCGTGCCCGCGAACTCGAGGTTCACGTTGTAGCACCCGAGCAGCGGCCGATGGAGCGCGTGCTCGGGCCCGAGATGGGCGATTTCGTGCGCGCGCTGCATGAAGAACACGGCGTCATCTTCCATCTCGGCGATACCGTGATCGCGATCGACGGCAAGCGCGCCACGCTGAAGAGCGGCGAGGTGCTGGAGGCCGATCTCGTGGTAGTCGGCGTCGGGGTGCGGCCGCGCCTCGCGCTGGCCGAACAGGCCGGCCTCGCGCTCGATCGCGGCGTCGCCGTAAATGCCCACCTCCAATCCAGCACCCCCGGAATCTATGCCGCCGGCGATATCGCGCGCTGGCCCGACGCGCATTCCGGCGAGAGCATCCGGGTCGAGCACTGGGTGGTGGCGGAGCGCCAGGGCCAGACCGCGGCGCGCAACATGCTCGGCGCGAACGAGGCGTTCGACGCCGTGCCGTTTTTCTGGAGCCAGCACTACGACGTGCCGATTAACTATGTCGGCCATGCCGAGAAGTGGGACGAGATCGTAATCGACGGCGACATCGCGGGCAGGGATTGCCTGCTGAAATACAAAAGCCGCGGCCGCGTGCTCGCGGTCGCCTCGATCTACCGCGATCTCGAAAGCCTGAAGGCAGAACTGGCGATGGAGCAGGGCACGATGCGCTGAGCGGGCCTACTTCTCTTCCGCTCCGGTCGAGGTTCCGGGTCCTTCGCCCATGATCAGCAACACGGCGTCTTCATCCTTGGCGCCATCCCAATGCACCTGCTTGCCGAAATGCGTGACGAAGCTGCCGGCGGGCATCGGCACCGTATTGGCCGGATCGAATTTCGGGCCCGAGCCCACCCACCAGGTGCCCTGCAGCACCGTAATGTAACGGTCATTCGGATGGAAATGCGGGCGGCTGAAATGGTTGCCCTTCAGCCACTTTGTCATGACCGCATAGAATCCCGGCTTGGCTGGATCGCCGACCAGCACGGCGTTCTGCACGCCCCGCGCATCGGGTTCGCTCCATTTGATCTGGTCCGGCAGCTTGTAAACTACCGCCGCGGAGTTGAGTTCGGCGGCAAGGCCAATGCCCATGCCGCCGAGCAGGGTTGCCGGGATAACGAGCGTTCGCCAGAACCGGTTTGCGGCTTTCATCGTTTTTCTCCCCGTTCGCGGTTGGTGAGCTTCACGCTCATCTGCAGTCGCCACCATGCTAGCCGGTCTCGTTCGCATGGTGCAAGGCGCGCCGGCTCGCGACCACGGACACAACGCAAGTGCAGCATGAAAAACGCGTTTACGTCGCGCATGGCCGCCTCTATCTTCCGGGCAATCAAAACCCAAAGGGAGAACTACGGGATGAAGCGTTTATCGATACTCGCGGCCGGACTGCTGATCGGCGCCGCCGCCTTTCAATTTTCCAACACGGCGTCCGGCCAGAGCGATGGCTGGATCACGCTGCTTGACTCAAGCAAGATGGGCGACTGGAGCGAGGTCGGCAAAGCCAACTGGGCGATGAAGGACGGCGCGCTCACCGTCGACAAGCTCGAAGGCAAGGATCTCTCCTATCTCGTCAGCAAGAACTCCTACAAGGATTTCCAGATCAAGGCCGAGTTTTGGGCGGACGACGACGTCAACAGCGGCATCTTCATCCGCTGCAAAGACCCGACAAAAATCGACGCCAAGCTTTGCTATGAAGTGAATATTTTCGACAAGCGGCCGGACCCGACCTATGGCACCGGCGCGATCGTCGATGTCGCCAAGGTCGATCCGATGCCGAAGGCCGGCGGCAAATGGAATACCTACGAGGTCACCGCGCAGGGCACCCATCTCGTCGTGGTGCTGAATGGTCAGAAAACAGCCGACGTGCAGGACTCACGGCTTTCCGAAGGGCCGTTCGCGCTGCAATACGGCTCGGGCGTGCTCAAGTGGCGCAAGGTGCAGATCAAGCCGCTCTAAGTTACGCTGCGGGAACCAAACTCGATCGAGTTTCAAGAGGCTCATCCGTTTGCAGCGGGTGAGCCTTTTGGTGCCACGCCCAGGCAGTTCTGACGATGGTTGCGAGATCGGAATAGGCCGGGCGGAATTGCAAGGCCGCGCGCGCCGCCGTTGCATCGGCGACGAGATAGGCCGGATCGCCTGATCGCCGTGGCTTGACGACATAGGGCACATCGCGCCCGGTCTCGGCCGCGATGGCGGCCAGGATTTCGTGCACTGAAAAGCCCGCGCCGGTGCCGAGATTGTAGACTCCGCCGGGATGTTCCTGCATCAACAGCTTCAGGGCCAGGATGTGCGCGGCCGCGAGATCGGTGACGTGAATGTAGTCGCGGATCGCGGTTCCGTCCGGCGTATCATAGTCGTCGCCATACACCGCGAAGTCGGAGACGTGGCCCTGCAGCGCCATCATCGCGCGCGGAATGAGATGGGTCTCGCCGTCGCGCTTCTCGCCGATGCCGCCGGACGCATCCGCGCCGCTGGCGTTGAAATAGCGCAGCGCAAATGACCCCAGCCCATGGCCGCTGCGATAGTCGGCGAGCATCCGCTCGATCATCCATTTCGAGGCGCCGTAGGGATTGATCGGTTCGCAGCGATAACTCTCGGGCAAGGCTTTGCTGTCGGCGTTACCGTAAACCGCGCCGGTGGATGAAAACACCAGCCGATTGCAACCGGCCTCGCGCATCGCATCGAGCAGCGACAGCGTGCCGGCAACATTGTTGGTGTAATATTTACGCGGATCGCCGACGGACTCGCCGACCAGGCTCGATGCCGCAAGATGCATCACCGCGACGATGTCATGCTGCGCGAAGGCACGCGCGAGTCCGGCGCCGTCCCGCAGGTCGCCGGTGACCAGCGAACCGCTGACGAAGCTGCGATGGCCGGTGGAAAAATTGTCGTAAACCACCGGATGATAGCCGGCCGCCAGCAGCGCCCTGCAACAATGCGAGCCGATATAGCCCGCGCCACCGGTCACCAGCACTGCCGGTCGATCGTGCATATCAGCCTCGCGGTGTCCGATCCGACGGCCGGCCCTTGTTGAACAGCAGATAGAGCGCGCGCGGGTTGGTGGTCAAATAGCGCCAGAACAGCCGACGCGGCTCCAGCCAGACTCGCCACGCCCATTCCAGCCCGGCCGCCTGCATCCATCGCGGCGCGCGGGCGCGGCTGCCGGACAGGAAATTGAACAAGCCGCCCGACGTCTTGATGACGCCGACATTGTACAGGCGCGGGGTGTATTCCTCGACAAAGGCCTGTTCGTAGGGCACGCCGAGCGCGACCCAGAGGTAGTCCGGCGCCAGCGCATTGATTTCGTCGATCTTGGCGCGCAGCGCGTCGCCTTTCAGGTAGCCGTGGCAACGTCCGACGACGTGCAGATCCGGATAGAGCTCGCGAACATTGGCCACAGCCAGGGCGTTTTCCTGCTCGTCCGCGCCGAACATGTAGAAGGTCAGGCGCGCCGCCGCCGCCTTGCGGGCGACGACATGAAACAGGTCGGTGGTGGCGACGCGCTCGGGAAGCGGCGTTGACAATTTCAGCCGCGACACGGTGACCAGCGGTTGCCCGTCTGCGTTGATCAGATCGGCCGCACGAAACAGACGCCGGATGTTGGGCTCGCTCGAGCAGCGCGCGACCACTTCGCCGTTGGCGGAGGTCAGGTACAGCGGCCGCCCGACGCGGCGCTCCGGAAACACCATCGCGATCATGAAGCTGGCGGTCTGTTCGATGTCGAGCACGGCGAGGCGCAGTCCGCCCAGCGAGACTCGAGGCACACCGGCCGTGACGGCTCTCCCTACGGCATTTTTGCGGCGTTCAAGCATATTGCTGGTCCCGCTGCTGGTTGATTCCCGGAACAGTCAGTTCGTTGAGGACGACGCCGAGCAGCTTGCGCTCCGCGCCGCCGAGCGCCGTGATGATGTCTTCCATGGCGTCGTTGATGTCGAGATTGACCGGCAGCACGGCGACGAGACCGTCGGCAAGTTCGAGCAGTTTGCGGTCGGACGCGCTCCATGGCATCGCCGGTCCGTCCAGGATCACGAGATCGTAGCCGCCGCTGGAACGCGCCTGCGCGATGGATGTGCGGATGGCCTCGCCGGCCTTGAGATCGGAACCCTCGACCGCCGGCAGGATCGAGATTCCATTCTCGGTCTTGATGGCGCGAGCGGCCTTGCTGCCGATGCTGAGCCAGCCGAAGCGGCTGGCCTCGGTCTTGCCGCGGCCCTTCACCTTGGTCGAGAGCGCGTGGTGGATGTGATCGGCATCGATCATCAGCACCCTGACGCCGTCGCGGGCCGCCGCCAGCGCGGCATTCAGCGCAACGACGGTGCGGTCCGTGCCGTCGCCGGCGCCGATCACGGCCATGATCGGCGTGACGCCGCCGGGCGACCGCTTGGCCGTGGTTTCGCATAGCTGGTGGATGGCGGCGACGAACGGGCTCGCTGGAACATTTGTGCGCAGCGTCGGCCAGCCCATGCGCGTGACATCGGAAACGCCGGACACCGCGAGGATACCGGTCAGGGTGCGCAGCACATCGGTTTCCTGCAGCCTTGCGATCAGCGGTTTTTCGATCGGCGCGACCGCGGGTTTGGGCGGCTGCTCGCCTTGCGGCAGCGGTTGCCGCGGCGGTTCGATTGAAATCTTCATGTCGGACGACAGCGCGGCCCGCGGCTGCTTCCGGGGCGCCGCGGCCGTCGCCGCGGTAACCGGGATCGACAGGCGATCCACTGCGACGATCCACGCCGCCGCCGCCAGTGCGCCGATCGCAAAGCCGATCATCGCGATCAGGCTCATCGCCGGCGGGAAGACGCGCCGCTGCGGTGTCGTGGCCTCGCCGATGATGCGCGCCGCCGAAGTGTTCAGGGTTTCCTGCTCCTCGGTTTCGCGCGACCGCTTGAGGAACGACTGATAGACATTGCGGTTGGCTTCGACGTCGCGCTCGAGTTCGCGCAGCCGCACCGAGGCCTGGCTGAGGTCGACGCTCTGGTGCTTTTGCGAGTTGAGCGCCTTGGTCAGCGACGCCTCATAGTCGCGCGCGCGGGTAAGATCGTTCCTGGCCGACTGCGAGAAGCGATTGAGTTCCTCGGTGATATTTTTGCGCAGGTCCTCGACCTGCTTCTCCATGTTTTTCAACGAAGGATGCAGCGGGCCGAGTTCGCTGCCGAGCTCGGCATATTTCCGACGCGCCTCGGCGTATTGCGCACGCAGATTGGCGATGGTCGGAGACTGCAGCGCCTCCGGGATCGCACCCGCATCGGTGGCCCCGCGCCTGCCAGCTTCGATCTGGTCGTATTTGGCCTGGGCGTCCAATGTCAGCGCGTGGGCGTTGGCGAGCCGCTGCGTGATCGCGGACAATTGCTGGTCGCTGACCAGCGTATCCTGGGTACCGACGAAGTTATTCTGCGCCTTGTAGACGGCAAGCGCATTCTCGGAGGTGCGAAGCCGGTCCTGCAATTCCTTGAGGCGGCTCGACAGGTCGATGGTCGCGCGCCGCGCCGCGTCAGCCTGCGATTGCTTGGATTCGGCAAGGTAAGCTGCGGAAACGGCGTTGGCGAGCATCGCGGCTTTGCCGGGCTCGTGCGACCAGACTTCGATGTCGACCACGTAGGTGCGGTCGGTTCGCTTGACGTTGATGTGACGGTTCAAGGCGTCCAGTGCCGACATCCGGCTGCTGTTGGCATCGGCGGTCGGCCCGCCGCTCAAGCCGGCAAGGCCCAGCAGCGATCGCATCAGGCTGTTGGCTTCGCCGCCGAATTCCGGATCCCTTTCGAGTTTGGTCTCCTCGATCACGCGCAGCAGCACGTTGTTGGAGGTGATCAGACGCGCCTGGCTTTCGACCACCATCGACAGGCCGGCAATGTCCTGCGAGCGCGGCGTCAGTTCGCGGTCCACCAGCTGCAATTCGCGCGGATCGACGTAGAGCTGGGCGGTCGCGGCGTAACGCGGCGCCAGACTCTTGCCGATCATGACCGCTGCGCAGGCGCAGATCAGCGCCGCCATCGCGATCGCAACCTTTCGCCGCCACAACAGGCGGGTCAGATCGATTACGCTGAAACTCGCGGCGCTACGCGGCTGCGCGGCGTCCGGTATCGGCGGCTTTATCGGCTGGTCATAGGCGAGCATGGGCCCCTGCTTTCGTTCTTGCCGGCGCATGCGCCGGGTGAGGGGTTAGTCTTCGCGTCATGCCCTTGGCGGCCGGTTGCCATGCGGAACCGGCCGGACAGGGAAAATTAACCATACTCATTGAGGGAGTATTCACCGCAAAGGCAAAAAAAGCGTTTAAACGCCCGCGCATCGCAAGGCCTCCGCCATGTTTAAAACCGCGATTTTCCGGCGCGATGCCGCGTCCAGCGCGTGGTTCAGCAGCGCCGGCGAGCAACCGTAGGGGCTGGGCTGATCGGCGACGTCGTGGGTATAGAAAATTAACCATCCGTTAGTGTCTTGCGCTTCGTCGAAGGCGCGTTCGATGCCGTCGCGGTCGATCCGGCGGTCGATCAGCGGCATCGCGCGCAGGAACTGCAGGTCCACAGTGCCGCTGTTGACGCCGGGAACGATGCTGCGGCAGGACCTGAAGATGGTCTTGAGCTGCCGTTTGCGAACGAACGATCCATAACCGAAGGGATACGCAAAGTTCTCGATCCGGATCGATGGATCGATGGCGCCGAGGTATTGCTGGTTGTGCTCGATCTCCGCGCTCAGCGTCCCGGCGTCGAGATCGCAGGCCCGCTTGTGAGAGAAGGTGTGACAGGCGATTTCGTGGCCCTTGCGGTGAAGGGCGAGGATGTCCGCGCCATCGACCATGTCCCACAAGGCCGATGAGGTGCCGACCTGGCTGCCGATGACATAGAACGTCCCGAGCGCGCCGTGCTGCTCAAGGATCGCTGCGCCAGCCGTCGCGGCACTTTTTGGAATGTCATCAAAGGTAAAACTGACCATCGGGGCTTCAGTGCGCAGCCGGAACGGTTCGACGCGCAGATGCATCGCCATCCGGTGGCTTAATCTCGCTCGGACCTCGGACCACATCGCGTTCATGGTTCAGCGCTTTCGCAAAATCACGTGATAGTCGCCGCGCCGGACGTCGGCCTTTCCGGACAAGAAAAGGTTGGCGAGGGCAGCGACTGCGTCGAGCAGGGCGGCCAGAACCGGCTTGCGCGCCCGCATCTCGGGAAAGCGCGGGCTCTCGTATTCCCGTCGGTAGATCATTTGAAGCCCGCGCTCCCGCGCGAACGCCTCGAGCTTCGGAAGCGAAACCAGCGCATGGAAGAAAGTCGGGAACGGCGCCTGGCCGGGCAGGCCGGCGCGTTCGTCGCCGCGCACATGGCGGTAGAACCAGACGTGAAACCAGTGCGGCGAATACCTTGTCGCCACGCCGGACAGCGATTTCGGGTTCGGCGCGCCGATCAGGATCAGGCCGCCGGGGCGCAGCGCCTCGCAGAAGCCGAGCAATGCGGCTTCGACGTCGGCAAGATGCTCGATGACGTTGTAGCAGATCACGAGATCGAAGCTGTTCGGCTGGAAGCGCCAGCTTTGGATGTCGCCGACGATGGCTTCCTGCGCGTAGCTGTTGTTGCGGATCTGGTCCCGGTCGATGTCGACCACAGTGACGTGAGCGCGCTCGAGCACGCTGAGCGGCAGGAAACTCGTCGATCCGCCGCCGGCTTCGTAGATCGCAAGTTTGCCCGCCGGCAGCACCGCGCGAAGAATGCCGTGGACGGCAAGCAGGCTTTCGCGCGCCTCGCCGGACGGCAGGTCGAGCAGCGACTTCGGATGCACCGTCGCTGGCTGCAGCAGCGCGCATGCGTCGATGCCCTCGACGGGAACCGCGTAGCTAAAATCGGTGGTAACGTTCTTGTTCATTGCCATTGCTATCCGTCTTATCCGATGCCCATGCCGGCGAGCTTGGACCTGAAAACCGTCAGGCCGTTTTTCGAGCGCGCGCGAAGCCGGGAGATGTCGAACGCCCAGCACAGCGCCGCGTAGCTCGCGAGGCCTGCAAAAACCAAAATGACCGATGCGGCCAGATCCGGCACATGCAGAGCTCGGTCGAGCGCCCCGACCAGCAGCGCCATGATCAGTCCGGCAATCAACGTCAGTGCCAGCCGGCCGAGTGGAATCGGGATCGGAAATGACCGGCGGCTGAGGATCAGGGCGCAGACGAAACCGAAGACATCGGCGCCGAGCCGCGCCCATGCCGCGCCAACGACGCTGTATTTGTCGATCAAAACGTATGACAGGATCACGTTGACCGCGATGATCGAGGCCGTGTTGATCAGGTAGAATGAATTGCGCCCCGACAGCAGAAAGCTGACATGCAGATATTGCTGCGTCAGGATTTGGAAAACCACCGCGACCGCGATGATGGGCATGATCTCCGCGGCGGTTTCGCGAAAATCGACGCCGAGAACGACATTGGCGATATGCGGCGCAATGACCGCAAATCCGAGACATGCCGGGAGCGTAATGCTGAACAGCAATTCGGCGCATTCACCGAGGTGCGACCGCACCGCGGTCTGCCCCTGATTGGCATGGATCAGGACGGCAAGCGGAAAAAACGCGGCGGCGGCGCTGATCGCCGGCATCATCAGCGCCTGCCGGACCAGATCGAGGCCCGCGATATATTTTCCGGCATCCGCCGCGCCAACCAGGTTGGCGATCATGAAGCGGTCGGTAACGCTGGAAACCGCGAGCAAGGTGAGCGATATCGTCAGCGGCAGGCCGTGTTTTGCGGCGGCGAGCAGAGCCGGGCCGTCGAATTTAACGGCGGTTCCCCGCCATGCGCGTGCCTGGGCCGATGTCGCGAGCAGATAGGCCAGCGCCGAGGAGGCCAGCAGCAGGAATCCCGTACGGTCGATTAGGGAAAAGACCACGCCCAGGCCGAGCACCGAGATGGCGCGAACCAGCGTTGCCTTCATCGCGGTCATCGCCAGAAGCCGGGCGCGAACCAGATCCTGGGTCAGTTCGAACAGCCCGACTGCGATCGCAAGCCCGACCGCCGCGGCTGCAGCCCAGCTATCGAGTCCGACCAGGCGTCCCAACCCATAGGCAATCGGCGCGCTCAGGCAGGCAACAAGATATCCGGAGATCACCAAACCGCGGATGTCGGCGCCATCGTTCTTGGCGTGCTCGCTCAGGATCAGGTTTCGAAACCATCCGATGAAGGCCACGCTGATGACGGACGCAAAGCCAACCCCGAGCAGGTAGATGCCGTAGTCGTGCGCGGAAAACAGCCGCGTGAAGACGAAAACGCTCAATAGCCCGAGCAGCGCGGAGAGCACATTCGCCGACAGATTGATGGTGGCTTGCCGGATCAGCATAGCGCGCCGAGCCTCGCGGTTTGCTTCGACGGCGGGTGAGGCGCTCTGGCCGCTTCATGCTCTTTTATCGCCGCGCGAATGGTCTGCACCGGCGTGCCCGAGAAGGACGCAATCGAAAAGGCGACGTCGTCCTTGTCGGCGCCGCGGAGCAACTCGTTCAGTTCGTCCTTGTTGAGCTTCAACTGCTCCCAGTAGCTGACGCATTGGGTGCTCGAGGTGGGCCTGTGCACCCCCGAAAACCGCGGGTTGTTCTGCACGAAATAGCCGTACAGCATGTATTCGGAGAACTCACGGGTCCGGCACAGCGCCTCGATCCAGTGCAGGTTGGTGACTTTCTCGATTTGCGCAACCAGCGCGGCCGTGGTCTGCCGGTCCCAGAAAATGATGTGGCCGATGAAATCGGGCGCGGGCAGCGGCGGCACCGGTAGCCCCAACAGTTCATGACTGGTTTCGACCCAGCGCGAATGCCGCGGTTGGGTGGCAACCACCTCGTCCGGCAAGCCGAACAAGGGAATCGGATTGGGATACTGGAATTGCGACAGGTCGAAATCGCGGAAGAATACGATGTCGGAATCGAGGATGCAGTAGCGCTCGTACGGCAGCGACATGGTCGCGGCGATCTTGAGATATTGCTGAACGTGCCATCCGCTGACCGGCTTGGTCCGGAACGACCACCAGTACTGGCGCCGCTTGCGCTGAATAACGCGCGGCAACGGCCGCAGCCAATGCGGCAAAAATCTCGACGCCGGGATGACCTCGCGACGCTGGTTTTCGAAATGCGAGAACAATGACAGGTCGGCATCCGGGACCAGCAGGTAATGCTTCGAGAACGAAGTGACGTGACGGTCCACGCTCTCGCAGAGCAGCCTGCAGAGTTCCAGGTCGCGCCCGTAAGTCGGGGTTAACAACGCAACAGGATTCATCTCGCGGCCGTCTCCGGCTGCGGTATTCGGGGCGATCGATCTTGCGGGTTCGTGCCTCATGAGGTTCGAGTGAGCAAGATCGGTGCCGAACCGGTCCGCAGGCTCTCGCAGCGTTGCAAAGTTGGTTAATTCGCGGCCGCGGTAACCATTCCCGTCATTGACGGACGCGCATCGCTGCGCTGGACCGGAATTTGCAACGACGGTCGCGCTACTTGGAATTTTGAAGCGAGACCGCCAACGCATGCCAAAACAGACGCACTCCCGACGTGATTTTCTAAGGCGCACCGCGACCGCCGCGGCTCTCGGTGTTTTCGGCACAGCTGAATTGTCCGGAGTGTCCGCTTTTGCGACAGCGAAAACCCAATCGCTCGCCGGCACGTCCGCGGCAGGGTTAATTCCCTATGGCTCGGCGGTGCGGGCCGGCGCGCTGCAATCCGACCCGACCTATCGCGAAGCAATCATTGCCAATTGCCAGTTGGTTGTTGCCGAGGGGGAAATGAAGTGGGCCGACATTCGCCCCACACGCGGCGAGTACCGGTTTGAAAAGGCCGACGCGATCGTCGATTTTGCGCGCCAGAACAAGCTCGAGGTCCGCGGCCACACCCTGGCGTGGTATGGCGGCTTGCCGGCGTGGACCGAGGAGATCGGCAGCCGTGCCGAGGCCGAGCACGAACTGGTCGACCATATCAAGACGGTTGTGTCCCGATATCGCGGCGCCATCCCGTCCTGGGACGTGGTGAACGAACCGCTGCTGGACTTTCCGGAAGACGCAACGTCGCTGCGTCCCTGCGTTTGGACGAAATATCTCGGCGCGGATTACATGCCCATCGCGCTGCGCACGACAGCCGCGGTCGATCCCGGTGCCCGCCTGGTGCTGAACGAATACGATGTCGAATTCAAGGGCCCGCGCTTTGCCGCCCGGCGCAAGGCGCTGCTGCAATTGCTGCGTTCGCTGCGTGACAAGGGCGTGCCGCTGCACGGCGTCGGACTGCAGGCGCATCTGTTCGCCGACCGCGCCATCGATCGCGACGCGTTGCAGGCTTTTCTGGGCGAGATCACGGCGCTCAAGCTCGACATATTGATCACCGAACTCGACGTGGTCGATTATGAACTGCCCGGCAAGGTGAGCGAGCGCGACGCGCTGGTCGCCAAGAAGGCCGGCGAGTTTCTCGAAGCGGTCTGCGACGTGGTTCGGCCGAAAGCGATTCTGACCTGGGGCCTCAGCGACCGCTACACCTGGGTGCCGATTTATTTCAAGCGGCCGGACGGCATGCCCAATCGTCCGCTGCCTTTGGATGCCGACCTCAAGCGCAAGCCGCTGTTCGACGTCATCGAGCAATTCCGGCGCAAGGTCGCTTAAATCGAACCCGCATAGGCCTTCATCAACCACTTCACCGCTAGATTAAGCCGCGCCATGAAACAGATACCGAACACTTCCCGCGAACTGGTGGCGACCTCCGGCCCGCTCGATCCCTCGATCGAAATCGTGGTCTGCATCCCCAGTTTTCGCCGCCCCCGGCATCTGCGGATGACCATGGAGTTGCTTGCCAATCAGCGAACCGATCGCCGCTTCGCTGTGGTGGTGGTCGAGAACGACGCCTTGCGGCGCGAGAGCGCGCCGGTCGCGATCGAGTTCCTGTGGGCGGGGAATATTCCCGGGCTTTGCGTGATCGAGCCGCGGCAGGGCAATTGCCACGCCATCAATGCCGCGTTCGAGACCGCGCTTGCGGCATTTCCGGCGGCCACAAAACTGCTGATGATGGATGACGACGAGATCGCCTCGCCCGACTGGCTGCAGCGGATGGTCGATGCGGCCGAATCCACCGGCGCCGATCTGGTCGGCGGCCCGGTGCTGCCGGACTTCGACGACGAGATGAAGCGCGGGCTTCGCCGTCATCCGGCGTTCCGTCCCGCCTATGATGAGAGCGGTCCGGTGCCGGTCATCTATGGCTGCGGCAACTGCCTGATTACGCGCCCGGTGTTCGAGCGGCTCGCCGATCCCGCCTTCGATCTGAAATTCAATTTTCTCGGCGGCGGCGATACCGATTTCTTCGTGCGCTGCCGGCAGGCCGGAATGAAATTCCATTGGGCGGCGGACGCCGTCATTACCGAAACCGTGCCGCACAGCCGCACCAATCCAGGCTGGCTGGTCGTGCGGGGCCTGCGCATCGGCGCGATCAACTATCACATCGAGGTCAAGGCCGCGCACACGCATTTCGCGCGGGCCAGACTGCTGGCCAAGATGCTCGCGATGCTGCCGCTGTCGCTATTGCGCGCCGGCCGTCTGATCCTGACCGAACCCAGGGCGGTCATCGCCTTGCATCCGGTGACGGTCGCCGTCGGCAGCGCGCTGGCGGCGATCGGCATCGAACCGCAACCCTACAAAGCCTCGAAGATCGCGCCTTGAGGGTCATCGCCGCAAACGAGATCCGGACCGTCGTTAATCAGCTGCGGCGTCAGCAGGTGATCGACGTGCTGCGCGCCGCCACCTTCGTCGGGACCCTGCTGCTGGTCTGGGTTTCGCTGCGGCCGTTCGTCGATCTAAGCGGCGCGCAGTTGAAGGACCTCACCACCGGCAATGAAACGCTGACCTATGCGGCATTCGGATGCCTGGCGCCGCTGACGGTGGCGCTGGCGATGCGCGACAACATGCGCGGGCTGCTGACCCTGCTGTCGCCGAGTTTTATCCTGTTCGGCGGCTGGGTGTTGATTACGGTGGTGCTGTCGCTTGATCCCAGCACCTCGATTCGCCGCTTTGCGCTGACCGCCTGCGTCATCGCGGTGGCATCGACGCTGATGCTGCTGCCGAAATCGCAGGCCGAGCTGGTGCGATGGCTCAGCATCGCGGCACTGGCGTTGCTGGCGATCTGCTATCTCGGCCTCCTGCTGGCGCCGAACCTGTCGATCCATCTGGCGACCGACGCGCAGGAACCTGCGCTCGCCGGCGACTGGCGCGGTTCGTTCGGCCACAAGAACGGCGCCGCGCCGGTGATGGTGTTTTTGCTGTTGATCGGAATCTATGTCTCCCGGCTGGGCGCGCTATTGTCGGGTGCGGCGATCGTCGGATTTGCCGGATTGTTTCTGCTGTTCTCGGGCGGCAAGAGCGCGCTGGCGCTTTGCGTATTTGTCCTGTTGCTGACGGGCTTGATCCCGTTCATCAAAGCGTTCTGGCTTCGCGCCGTCGTTATCTTCACGCCGTTGCTGACGTTGAATTTGCTGAGTGTCGGCACGGTGATGAGCGACGGGCTGGAGAACGCGGCAAAGATGCTGCCGTTCGACACCACCTTCACCGGCCGTACCGACATCTGGACCTTCGCATTCCAGGCGCTGCAGCAACGGCTGTCGATCGGCTACGGCTTCTCCGCGTTCTGGGGCTCCAGCTCGATCCGCGACCTGCCCGAAGGCAAGGAGTGGGCGGAGTTCGCCTCGCACAGCCACAACGGCTATCTCGACACCGCGCTGGCGATGGGCCTGCCCGGACTGGCATTGCTGGTCGCGGTGCTGGTGATCGGGCCTTTGAAGAATTTCCACGCCGCGGATCGCGGCGGCAACAACGGCGCGCTGGCGACCATGCTGCTGCAGATCTGGCTGTTCGGGCTTTATCTGTCGTCGATGGAAAGTTTCTTCCTCGACCGCGCCGATCCCTTGTGGTTCACGTTTTTGCTGGGCGTGTTCGGCCTGCATTACCTGGCGCGGTTCCGCGTCAGCGAGTGAGTTCGTCGTCCCCGCGAAGGCGGGGACCCATACGCCGTGTCGCCAATGATATGCAGGGAGTTAGTGATCTTGTTGGAGCAATTGACCGAAACATGAGCGTCAGGGGTTATGGGTCCCCGCCTTCGCGGGGACGACGTTGAATTGCTCCCGCACCGCCTCCGCGACATCCCGCCACCATCCGTCGAAATCGAACGGCGCATGCACCGACGGCCATTGCAGCGCCGCCGCGATGCGGTCGGCATAGGCGTCATCGCCGGCACCGCGCGGCACCAGCACGATGGCGCCGCGGTCGATCAGTTCCTTGAAGCGCGGATGGTGGTCGAATTCGTCCGGCTCGGCCGGGCCGGTGACGATGACCGGCCGGCTGGACTGCACGCAAGTCAGCACGCTGGAGCGCCGCGCCGTCAATCCTTCGTCGAGCGGATAACAGAAGGCGTCGATCTCGCTGAACAGGCCGAATACTTCGTGCTCGGAGGCGACGAAGCCGCTGACGATGACATCGTCGGTCAAGCCGAGTTCGGCGGCGCGGGCGTGAAAGTCTTGTTCCACCTTGTCGACGCCGCGGATGAACGAACCGATGTAAACGATCAATGGTTTAAGCCCTCGTTCCTTCAATATGGCTCCAATATTGAGCAGCGCATTGGGCCGCTTGCCCGGATAGATCGAGCCGAAATGACCGAGCACGAGACGGCCGTCCTCGCGCGCGGTGACGAGCCGTTGCCGCAGCTTGGAATCGGTAATTCCCGCAGGCGCCTCGATATTCGGCGGCAGCGGCGCCAGCACGGATTTTTGCGCGGTCCGGCCCACGACGGCGTCGCCGGCGAGTTCGTGCCGCACCAGCGGCGAGAACATCACGATGGTGTCGGCCAGCAACAGCGCCGGCATATAGGTGACGCGCCGCATCCAGTGCAAGCCGCCCCATTCATGCTGGACCAAAACGACGCGCCTGCCGCGCAGCCGCGCCAGCGCCAGCGCCAGCAGCGGCCGGATCATCACGCGCTTCCATGCCACCAGCGGAAAGTTGCAGACCACGCTTCGCGCGCATCCTGTGGTGCGCCAGATGTCGCCGATCGATCCCTGCTCCCGCGTCAGGGTTAACGAAGTGCAACTGCCGGGATCGAGTTTTTCGATCGTCTCCTGCAGCAGGCGGGTGAATTGCCCGACGCCGCACTGCATCTGCGGCCCCGCGCCAAGAAACAGCGCCTGATATTCGGGTTCTGACGTCATCGCGTTAGCCATAACCCGCAGACATTAGCTTCCGGTAAGCGGCAGCCGGTAAGGCGCGGCACTCTTCTTGCCAGATAGAGCGTGAGGATCGCCGGCGCGTCTCATAACGGGACATCGGCGGTCGGTGGCGTCACGGCCATTTTGGGATTTCGGACCAGCAAGGCAAGCCAGCAGGAGCGCGACGATGACGACGAGCAAGATCTTCACCAAATGGGACGAGACGCATTCCGAATTGTGGGCCCGCCAGCCGATCCGGCTCGAACATGAAATGCACAAGTCGCCGGCGTTTTCCATGGACGACCTCGCCAAGCTGATCGAAGGCTATCCGCGCGAGCATTACAGCCTGGTGCAGACCGGCGCCCGCGGCAGCAAGAAACTGTGGCGCGAGGGCGATATCGGCAATCTCAGTGGCCGCGAGGTGATCGACGCAATCTCCCGCGGCGGGCTGTGGCTCAATATGCGCAACGTAGCCGCGGTCGATTCCCGTTACGGAAAGCTGGTCGATCGCATGTTCGAGGAGATCGTCGCCAAGGTTCCGGACTTCACGTTTCCCAAAGGCCATCAGGAAAGCATTCTGATCTCCGCGCCCGACGCCCAGGTCTACTACCATGCCGACATGCCCGGGCAGAGCCTGGTGCAGATCGCCGGGCGCAAGCGCGTCTATGTGTATCCGAACAGCGCCCCGTTCATCACCGCGGAGCATCTCGAAGACATCGCGCTGTTCAATGTCGAAGTCGATCTTCCCTACAAGGAATGGTACGACGACCATGCAAAAGTGCTCGACATCGGCCCCGGCCAGATGCTGGGCTGGCAGATGAATGCGCCGCATCGGGTGGAGAATCTCGACACTTTCAGCGTCTCGATGACCATCTCCTACACCAATGACGAAATCCGGCGCTCCGAGATCGTCCATCTCGCCAACGGCATGCTGCGGCATCGCTTCGGCTACACGCCGAAAAGCCGCAACCTGCGCGGCCCGTCATATTTCGCCAAGGCGGTGATGCAGAAGCTGCTGCGCGACGGCAAATGGGTCAGGCGCGAGCGCAGCGCGCGCCGCCCGATCGATTTCCGGCTCGACGCCGAATACCCCGGCAAGATCGTCGATCTGCCGAAGGCGGCGTAACGGAAACGCGAAAAGTGCCTTTGGTCATTGCGAGGAGCTCCTGCGACGAAGCAATCCAGCCCGCGCTCCGTGGCTCTGGATTGCTTCGCTTCGCTCGCAATGACGGCAAGGCCGGTTTCCATGTCGAATTCACGCCGGACTGGCAACGGGCCAGAGCCCGCTGGGGCGGTGCCGACGCGACGCCGTTCCAGAACCGGCAGTGGCTTGACGCGTGGTACGGCGCCTTCGCCGACGTCGATCAGGTCGAGCCGCTGATCGCGATCGTCTCGGACGCCGCGACCGGCGAGCAGGCCGTGCTGTTGCCGCTGGTTCGCCGGCTGCACAAGGGCATCTGCATCGTTGAGCCCGCCGATCTCGACCTCACCGATTACAACGCGCCGCTGCTCGGCCCCGCCGCGCCGCGTGACGCCAGAGCTGCGCGCGCGATGTGGAGGGATTTGCGCCGCGCGCTGCGCGCCTTGCCCGGCGGCGCCGATCTCATTCGCCTGCGCAAGATGCCGGTTGATCTGGATGGCCGTCCCAATCCGCTGGCGCTGCTCGGCGACGCGGGGCCGTGCGCGCTGAACGGCAACATCGTCGCTACCGGCGACGACTTCGACGCCTGGCGCTTCACGCTGGAGCGCACCGTGCGCAAGGAACTGGAGCGCAGCTGGCGCGTGTTCACCCGCGATGCCGCGGCGACGTTCAAGATCATCACCGACAAGGATGAAGCGCTGCGCCTGCTCTCCACCATGGAGATGCAGCAGGCCGGCCGCATGCAGCATCTCAGGCTGAATTTTGTTCTCAATGACGAGATCTATGCCGCGTTCTACCGCAATCTGGTCCGCGACAATGTTGCAAACGGCTACGCCGTGCTGTCGGCGCTGACAGTCGGCGACGAAGTGGTTGCGGCCTTGCTCGGCATCCGGCAGGACGCGCATTATGTGATGGTGCGCATCAGCAATGCCGGCGACAAATGGTCGAACTGTTCGCCGGGACGGCTGATCATCGAACGCACCATCGCCGCGCTTCATAAGGAGGGCATCCGCCGCTTCGATTTCAGCATCGGCAACTATGCCTACAAGCGCCGTTTTGGCGTTGTCCGGATTCCGTTGCTCGATATCACCGCGGCGCTGAGCTGGCGCGGGATTCGCTACGCGCTACGCGACCGCGCGGCGCGCTGGCTGCGCGGGCATCCTGCGATTGCCGAACGCATCAAGCGCGTCATGGGCAGGCCGCCGTCGCGCGAAGAGAAGTAAATTACCCGTAGGGTGGGTTAGCGCCGTAGGCGCGTAACCCACCGCGCTGCCGCCGGTCATGGCGGTGGGTTACGGCGCTTTGCGCCTAACCCACCCTACAAGACTGCGAAGTCGGCCTCAGCCATGCAGCTTCTTCGCGGTCTCCGCGATCACGCGCCCTTGGTAGCGCGCGCCGGCCAACTCGTTTTCAGATGGCTGCCGGCTGCCGTCGCCGCCGGTGATGGTGGTGGCGCCATAGGGCGAGCCGCCGGTCACCTGGTCGAGCTTCATCTGGCCGGCAAAGCCGTAATTCAGGCCGACCACAGTCATGCCGAAATGCAAGAGGTTGGTGATGATCGAGAACAGCGTGGTTTCCTGGCCGCCATGCTGGGTCGCGGTCGAGGTGAACGCGCCGCCGACCTTGCCGTGCAGCGCGCCCTTCATCCACAGTCCGCCGGCCTGGTCGAGGAAGTTGGCCATCTACGACGACATCCGGCCGAACCGCGTGCCGGTGCCGATGATGATGGCGTCGTAATTTGCGAGCTCATCGATGCTGGCGACCGGCGCTTTCTGGTCGAGCTTGTAATACGACGCTTTCGCGACATCCGGCGGCACCAGCTCGGGCACGCGCTTGACGTCGACGGCAGCGCCGGCTTCGCGGGCGCCTTCGGCGACCGCGTTTGCCATGGTCTCGATGTGGCCGTAGGCGGAGTAGTAGAGGACGAGAACTTTTGTCATCGGTGGTCTCCGTTGGGTTTGAATTTTTGATGAATGGCCTGCGTTCCCCGGACGCAGTGCAGCGCGCAGCGCTTGCGGAGCGGTGCACTGCAGAACCGGGGTCCCGGTTACTTGCGACTCGAAGAACCGGGGTCCCGGGTTGCATGTTGTTGGCGTCTTCCTGAAGGAAGATGGGACGCCGGCGGGACCTCGCGGTCCCGGTAGATCTTGACGATCGTGCAGATCTGGAGGCCCGCCGGCGTTTGTTGGGTCCGGGCACGAACGGTAGAGAGGGCTGTTCGCCCGTATGCAATCCAGTGCTCGTTCCGGACCCTTACCCAAGATGAGGGAGGTCAGCATGAACGACAAGCGGGTAATTGGAGTCGATATCGGCAAGTCATGGCTCGATGCGGCATGGGAACAGGCCCGGAGGGTGCAGCGATATAGCAACGATGCGGCCGGCATCGCGGCTTTGATAGAGAAGCTCGATCCGGCTCAGGATATCGTGGTGTTCGAGCGCTGCGGAGGCTGGGAACGGAACCTGGAGGAGGCGCTGGCGCACAAGACAATCTGCTGGGCCATCGTTCACTCCCGGCGGGTCAAGGCCTTCCGCGAGGCGCAAGGGATCAACGCCAAGACAGACCCGATCGACGCGCGGCTGTTGCGGGACTATGGGCGCGACCGGTTGAATGCCGGGAAGCTGCGGCTTGGCCGCCGGGAAGACGTCACGCTCGATGGACTGATTGCGCGACAGCGGCAGCTCAAGGCGATGCTGCATGCGGAGAACTGCCGCCTGGCAACCGCGGCGCTGCAAGCGGTTCGCGCCTCGATCGGGCGCATGGTTGCTCGTCTTGAGGAAGAGCTCGCTGTGATCGAAGCCGAACTTGTGCGGTATGAACAGGGACATGCGGAGCCGGCTTTCAAGGAGGAGGTGCTGTGCAGGCAAATCGGCGTGGCGAAAGCCACCGCGCGCTCTCTGCTCGCGGAGTTGCCCGAGCTCGGCCGGCTCGATCGCAAGGAGATTACCGCGCTTGGCGGCATGGCTCCGCGCGTTCACGAGAGCGGCAGCATCCGCAAGCGCCGCGGCCTGGCGCCCGGCCGCGCGGCCATCAAGGTCATCATGTTCAACCCGGCGCGTACCGCGATGCGCTGCGATCCGCAGATCAAGGAATTCTGCAGCCGGCTGCGGGCGCGCGGCAAGCCGGGCAAGGTGATCATGGTCGCGGTGATGCGTAAAATGCTGGTCAGGCTGAACGCGCTGCTGCGCGATGCAATGCTCCAGGCTCCAGCCGCAGCTGCGGCAGAGTGAGGCGTCGATCGCGGCAAGCCCCTTGCGGCAGCGAGCGCAGGCGGTCAAGGCTGGCCGCAGGCCACCGCCGAAGGCGGGGCGAAGCCGCCTTGACTGCCGAGCGCGATGCCGCATGCTCGCAGCCGATCGACCCTCTTGACAGGCAACACGGTAGATCTGCGAAGCAGCACTCCGCAAGAGCTGCGTGCTGCATCGCGCCCGGGACACGGGCCTACGCCGCGTCCACCAGCACCAACTCCGAATCCTGCAGCGCGGTGATCTTGAGCTTGGCCTCACCGCGGATCGCGACGCCGTCGCGGGCATTGACGAACACGCCGTTGACTTCGACGCTGCCCGCCGCCGGCACCAGATAGAGGTTGCGCGTTTTGTCGGGCGCATATTCGGCGCTCTCGCCGGCCTTCAGCGTGGTGGCGAGCACCCGCGCGTCGGCGCGGATCGGCAGCGCATCGTTGTCGGCCGCAAAGCCGCTGGCGATGGTGACGAATTTTCCGCTTCGATCCGATTTCGGAAACGGTTTCGCGCCCCAGGCCGGCTGCCCGCCCTGCGTGGTCGGCTCGATCCAGATCTGGAAGATCCGCGTTGTCGAAGGCTCCAGATTGTATTCGGAGTGACGCACGCCGGATCCCGCGCTCATCACCTGGACATCCCCGGCTTCGGTGCGGCCGGTGTTGCCGAGACTGTCCTGATGCGTGATCGCGCCTTCGCGGACATAGGTGATGATCTCCATGTTGGCATGCGGATGCGCCGGGAAGCCGGTGTTGGGCGCGATCTCGTCGTCATTCCAGACCCGCAAGGAGCCGTGGCCCAAATTGTTCGGGTCATAATGGCTGCCGAACGAGAAGTGGTGCTTGGCTTTCAGCCAGCCGTGATCGGCGCCGCCGAGGCTTGCGAAAGGTCTGAGTTCGATCATGGGATGCCTCCGTGAGTGAAGTTGTTGCACTCTGGATAAGCCCTTCCATATGGGATATAAATAGAAACTATTGAAACATATTGTTTCCAATATTGCCCTAATGGATGCTGCCGATGGGAAAACTGCCGGACTTCGAGGCGCTGGCGATTTTCGCAAAGGTCGTGGAATTACGCTCGTTTGCAGCGGCCGCCGCCGAACTCGCGCTGTCCAGGGCCACCGTTTCCAAGGCGGTGACCCGCCTCGAGCAACGGCTGGGCGCCCGGCTGTTCAACCGCACCTCGCGCCGTCTCGCTCTGACCGATGCCGGACAAAAGCTGTCGGAGCGCGCGGCGCGGCTGCTGCTTGACGGCGAAGCGGCGGAGAACGAGGCGCTGGCGCAGTCGGTGGCGCCGCGCGGGCTGGTGCGCCTTGCAGTGCCGATGACGTTCGGAGTGAAAGCCGTGGCGCCGCTGCTGCCGGAGTTTCTCGGCCAATATCCCGAAGTGTCGATCGAGCTGCATTTGAGCGACGCGATGGTCGACCTGATCGGCGAAGGTTTCGACGCCGGCCTGCGCATCGCCAGCCTGCCGGACTCCTCGCTGATCGCGCGGCGGCTGTGCGCGATGCCGCGCTACACCGTGGCGTCGAAGGCCTACCTGAAGCAGCACGGCCGCCCGACGCATCCGATGCAGCTCGCGCAGCATCGATGCCTCGGCTACACCTATCTCTCGACGCCGGGCATCTGGCACTACACCAATTCTTCCGGCGAGCAGGCCAGCGTGCGGCCGGCGGGGCCGCTGCGCGTCAACAATGGCGAAGCGCTGATGCCGGCGCTGCTGGCGGGGCTCGGCATCGCCGACCTGCCGGATTTCATCGTCGGCGACGCGATTGCATCAGGCGAGGTCGAGGTGATCCTGAAAGACTGGAAGCAGACCGAAGGCGCGGTGCACCTGGTGACGCCCCCCGGCGGCCCGCGCCCGGCGCGGGTCGAGGTGCTGGCGGAATTTCTGGCGAAGCAATTTGCGAGAAGGAAGGTGCGACGTTAGAAGCGTATCGTCGTATCCGCGGTTTCGGCTAGGCTGCAACCAATAACAAAACAAATCTCCGGGAGAAAACAACCATATGAACCGCCGTGAACTTCTTAAAGCTGCTGCTGTACTGCCGCTATCGCAAGCCGCTCTCATCAACGCAGCCGGCGCGCAAGCTGCTTACCCCACGCGCAACATCACCATGATCGTGCCGTTTCCGGCCGGCGGCCAGGCGGATCTGGCGGCGCGCCCGGTGGCGCTGGTGCTGGAGAGAATTCTCGGCAAGCCAGTGATCGTCGACAACCGCGCCGGAGGCGGCGGCGGTTCGGTCGGCAATGCGGCGGCGGCGCGCGCGGAAGCTGACGGCTATACGCTGCTGATGACGCTGTCCTCGCTGGCGGTGCTGCCCGAGGCCGACCGGCTGTTCGATCGCCCGGTGGCTTACGAAGTCTCGCAATTTGCGCCGATCGCGCGCGTGCTGGCCGATCCGACCCTGCTCGCGGTGCCGGCCTCGGCGCCGTGGAAGACGCTGCAGGATTTCGTCGACGACGCGAAAAAACGTCCCGGTGAAATTCCCTACGGCTCGTCGGGTCCCTACGGCACGCTGCATGTGGCGATGGAAATGTTTGCGGCCAGCGCCGGCATCAAGCTGCTGCACGTGCCGTTCCGCGGCGCCGGCCCGGCGCTGACCGGGCTCCTGACCGGCACCGTGCAGGCGATGGCCTCGGCGCCGGGCACGCTGAAACAGCAGGTCGACGACGGCAAGATGCGCGTGCTTGCCAATTGGGGAGCGGAGCGCATCGCGAGCTTTCCCGACCTGCCGACCTTCAGGGAACTCGGCTACAAGGATGTCGAGTTCTACATCTGGGCCGGATTATTCGCGCAGAACGCGCTGCCGGCGCCGCTGATGACGCGGCTGCGCGAGGCGATGGCGCAGGCCGTGAAGGCGCCGGAAGTGACCAAGACGTTCGAGACCGCGGGCAGCCCTGTCGCCTACCTCGACGCGCCGGAGTTCGCAAAATTCGTCGCGGCCGACAGCGCGCGGCTGATCGCGGCGGTGAAGAAGATCGGCAAGGTGGAGTAGGGCGCTCCCCTCATCCTGAGGAGCGCGCTCTTGCGCGTGTCTCGAAGGATGGAGCGGTGCGCGGTGCCATCCTTCGAGACGCCGCGCGAAGAGGCGCGGCTCCTCAGGATGAGGGTTCTGCGCGCGGCAACGTCTCCGCCATCTTCCTCAAGCACTCCCGGCATAGGCAATCCCCGCCATCCGTCGGCATCGGTAGCCGCGCGGTTTCCTCGGCGCACCAGCAGGGCCCCGAGAGAGCGCAGATGAATTCCGTTCCGCAACCCGAACAGGCGAGCCGGCGCGAGGCTGGAATTTCTAACCGATTTGTCATGAATCGGACCGCACTTCGTCAGGGTTTTAATTCGAGTTTCATCCCGAACAGCGTTATAATTGGCCGCAAAGCATACGCCGGGGAAAGCTAAAGGCAAACGCATGGCCCGCGATTCGCAAGCCGCCCTTGTCGCGCTCAATCGCTTCGGGTTTGGCGCGCGCGGCGGCGCGTCCGGCGATTTCGTCAACGCGGCCTCCGATCCGCGCGGCTTTGTCAAAGCCGAACTGAGCCGCTCCAACGGCGTGCTGCTCGAGATGCCGGGCCTGCAATCGACGCCAGCATTGGCGCAGACGGTGTTCGCTTATCAATTCGAAATCCGGCAAGCCCGCGATGCCGTGGCGAGGGCCCCGGCCGCAGACGCCAATCCAGCGCCGGACGCCAGGGCACAAAGACGAAACCTTTCGCCCAACGGCATCGCGACCGACATCGCCGGAAAGGCGGCGGCGATGGAAACAACGGAAGCCAACGCGGCGACGGCTGCGGCCGTGGCGACGCCCAATGCGCCGAAGCCGCTCAACATCATCCAGAAAACCTACCGCACCGAGGCACTGGCGCGGCTGCAGCGCGCGATGATCGCCGATTGCGGCTTCACCGAGCGGCTGGTGGTGTTCTGGTCCAATCATTTCTGCATTTCCGCCAACAAAGGCGGGCTGGCGCGGATGTGGGCGGGCTCGTTCGAGCGCGAGGCGATCCGGCCCCACGTACTGGGACGATTCGGCGACATGCTCAAGGCGGTGGAACAGCATCCGGCGATGCTGTTCTTCCTCGACAACCAGCAGTCATTGGGCCCCGAATCGCGCGCCGGGGAAAACCGCAAGCGGGGCCTGAACGAAAATCTCGCGCGCGAAATCATGGAGCTGCATACGCTCGGCGTCGGCGGCGGTTACTCCCAGGACGACGTGACGTCGCTGGCGCGGATCATCACCGGCTGGACCTATGCCGGGCGGCGGGGCCAGTTGGGCGCTCCCGGCACCTTCGTGTTCAACGCCAATGCCCACCAGCCCGGCGCGCAGCGGTTGCTCGGCAAGATCTATGAGAACACCGGCGTGGCCCAGGGCGAGGCGGCGCTGGCGGACATCGCGCAGCATCCCTCGACCGCGAAATTCATCGCCACCAAATTCGCGCGCCACTTTGTCGCCGACGAACCGCCGCCGGCTTTGGTGGCGCGGCTAAGTGACGTGTTCGGCAAATCCGGCGGCGACCTCAAGGCGCTGGCGACGGCGCTTTTGGATTCCGACGAAGCCTGGCAGGCGCCGCTCACCAAGCTGCGCAGCCCTTATGAATTCATGGTGGCGACCGGACGCCTGCTGGCGCGCATTCCGGACGATCCCGGCCGCTATCTCGGCGGCCTCAATCTATTGGGCCAGCCGCTGTGGTCTCCGGCCGGGCCGAACGGATTTCCGGACAGCAACGCCGCCTGGGCCGCGCCCGAAGGCATGAAGCTGCGGCTCGACATCTCCGCGCAAATGGCATCGCGCATCGCCGAGAGTGTCGACCCGCGCGATCTGCTGGAACTGGTGGCGGCCGATGCGGCGTCGATGGAAACACGCCACACCATCGAACGCGCCGAATCGCGGCAGCAGGCGCTGGCGCTACTTTTGATGTCGCCGGAATTCCAGAGGAGGTGACGATGGAGTGCTGCGAAAGCCTGACATCATCGGCGCTGTCGCGCCGTTCGCTGCTGCTCGGCGGCGCCGCCCTCGCCGCCTGGGCCTATTTGCCGAAATTCGCCCGCGCCGACGGACGCGATCCGCGCCTGATCGTCGTGATCCTGCGCGGCGCGCTGGACGGTCTTGCTACGGTGGCGCCGGTCGGTGACCCCGATTACGCCGGTCTGCACGGCCCGATCGCGCTTGCCTCGGGTGGGCCGCATGCCGCCGTCATGCTGGATTCCTTGTTCGCGCTGCATCCCTCGATGCCGGAATTTTCGCGGATGTTTCGGCAGAAGCATGCCGCGGTGGTTCACGCGGCGGCGACGCCGTATCGCGACCGCTCGCATTTCGACGGCCAGGACGTGCTGGAAAGCGGTTACGCGGGTCCGGGCCGGGTGCAATCCGGCTGGCTCAACCGCGCGCTGGAAGTCTTGCCCAGAGGCGAGCGGGTAATGAGCGCCCTCGCTATCGGGCCGACCACGCCGCTGGTGCTGCGCGGCGCCGCGCCGACACTAGCCTGGGCGCCGGCGGCATTGCCGCAGGCCGCCGAGGATACCGCGGCGCGGCTGGTCGACCTCTACCGGCATCGCGATCCCGCGCTGGCCGCGGCATTGTCGCAGGGCCTGCAGCTCGACAAATCAGCGCAAGGCGACGACATGAAGCCGAAGCCCGGCACCAGCAATGCGGGCGCGATGAAACTGGTGGCGCGCGGCGCCGCCAAGCTGATGAGCGCCGATGACGGGCCGCGCATCGCGGCGCTGGCGTTCGACGGCTGGGATACCCACGCCAATGAAGGCGGCCCGGTGGGACGACTTGCGATATTGCTGTCCGGCCTCGACGGCGCGCTGGCGGAATTCGAAACCGGACTGGGCGAGCGCTGGCGCGACACCGTGATCGTGGTCGCGACCGAGTTCGGCCGCACCGCGCGGATCAACGGCACCGACGGCACCGACCACGGCACCGGCACAGTCGCGCTGCTCGCAGGCGGCGCGGTCAAGGGCGGCCGCGTCATCGCCGACTGGCCGGGCCTGAAGCCGGCTTCGCTCTACGAAGGCCGCGACCTCGCGCCGACTATGGATTTGCGCGCGATAATCAAGGGCGTGCTGCACGGCCATCTCGGGTTAAGCGAGCGCGTGCTGGCGGAAACGGTGTTTCCGGACAGCGCCGGCGTGAAGGCGATGACGGGGTTGGTGGGGTAGCCGCCATACCGCCCTCATCTGAGGAGCGGGCTTTTGGCCCCGTCTCGAAGTGCCGAATTAAAAATCGGTGGGCACGGCACAAGCGTGCGCCCTTGCCCGCCCTGCGCAGCTGAAGGCCGTGCAATCAGCGCCGCGACAATTTCCGCACCATGTCCGCGGCGTCAAATCCGATGGCCTTGCCGAGTTCTATCAGTTCGATCACGTCGATCCGGCGCTGGCCGGATTCCATGTGCGTGACCCAGGACTGATAGACGCCCATCTTCTTCGCCAAATCGACCTGCCGCAGCCCCGCTTTCTTGCGCTGCTCGGCCAGCATGGTCGCGAGTTTCTTTTGCAGCGGCGATGTGACTGTTTTGGGCATCTGGCCTCCACGCGGGCCAGATACATAAAACGACTTTTCAGATACCGATAAATTAGATATGAAGCATCATGGCGAAAACAGCGAACCAACTGGCGAACCGTCGAGCGAAGGGGGCTGGTGCCGGTTCGCACCTTCAGAAGGATAAAGATGCCACTGACTGGAAGGCCAACAAGCCAGCGGAGCGGCTTGCAGAGGCGCCACCGGCTCAGGCCTCGCCCCGCTGGCGTGTTGGTTGCACGAAACATACGGCGGTTGCGGGTGGCACGGGCGCTCTCGCAGGAGATGCTTGCCGTTGATGCGGGCATCGATCGGACTTATGTCAGCCGCCTCGAACGCGGGCTGGAGAATCCACCGTGGCAATACTTGAAAAGCTTGCACGCGCCTTCTCTTCAAATATCGAAGAGCTGTTTAAGGTGTAGGATGGGCAAAGCCAGCGGGCCGCGCGAATGCGCGCCCGGTGAGCGTGCCCACCATCTCGTGCGGAGATTGAAAATGGTGGGCACGCCGGCGGACGCATTCGCGTCCACCGCCTTTGCCCACCCTGCGCAGCTTGCGCTGTCCTTCGAGACGCCGCGCAAGTGCGCGGCTCCTCAGGATGACGATAGTCCGTAGCCCGGATGAGCGAAGCGACATCCGCGGACTGGCGCCCCGCAGCTCGTTGGCTATTGGTCTGCGAAAGCCAACCCCCGGATTTCGCTTCGCTCATTCGGGCTACGAAAACTAGTCGAGCCTATGCAGGAAAGAGAGAACGGCCTCACCGACCCGGCCTGGTTCGTCATAGGGGAGGCCATGACCGGCATCGGTGATCAATTCCAGGTACACCAGCGGATTCAGCCGTTGCAATTCTCTGGCCGTTGCAATGGAGACAACTCCTCTATCGCCGAGAACAAGCAGGGTCGGGACGCGGAAGCGTAGAACAAGCTCGCGAAAGTCGGGATTTGGCGGGGTGAGAATCTCGAATGCGCCGAGGCGCGTCTGGAGCCTCGCGTCGACCAGATGGCCGATCATTTCGGCAGAACGGTGCGGGCTCCTTTCGCGTGCCCGGATAGCCAAGTCGGATCTTGCGAGCGTGAGCAATTGTCGATGCTCATCTGCCACACCGCTTGCGAACGCCTCGCGCTGCAATTCCGGACTGATGAAGGTGGGGTCGACCAGGGCGAGTCCGGAAAGCATCGTTTCCGGCAGGCTGGCGATCAGGGCGGCGGTCAAGCCTCCCATCGAATGGCCGAGCAAGATTGGCGCATCCAGCTCCAGCTTTTCGATCAGGCCGATGACATCTGCCGCGAGCGAGGAATAGGAGGTGCCGCCGGCCGGAGCGCTGGACTGACCATGACCGCGCGCATCGGGAAGGATCACGTCAAAGTCGCCTTCGAGTTCGGCGGCCAGCCGCGACAGGCAAGCGCCACTGCCAATCAGGCCGTGCAAGGCGACCAGCGGCGGCTTGTTTCCGCCTGTTCGCAAAAAGTGGATGTCGAGGCCATTAGATTGGCACCTGCCGCTCGTCCAATTTGCAAATGAGGTTTGTCCCGGCATGGCCCTGATCAATTTTCGCTGGCCGATCCACATGGCGCGAGGTTCACCTCGCCAACCAAGGCTCAGCGCGTGAGCACGAGGTGGGTCGCCAGCTTCGTCGGAACCACCTCCGTCACGCGATAGCCGAGGCCGGGCAGGTCTATGCCTTCGAACAGGGATTCGCCGCGGCCCAGCAAGGTGGGCGACATCGCCAGGTGCATCTCGTCGATCGCGCCGGCGAGAAGGTACTGGCGGACCGTCGAAACGCCGCCGCCGATCTTCACGTCCAGGTCGCCCGCGGCGGCCTTGGCCTGGGCGAGCGCCGACTCAATTCCGTCGGTGACGAAATAGAAAGTCGTGCCGCCCTCCATCTCGATCGGCGCCCGCGCGTGCTGGGTGAGGATGAAGGTCGGCGCGTGATATGGGGGATTGTCGCCCCACCAGCCCTTCCAGTCAGGCCCACCCCAATCGTCGCTGGCCGGGGCGAACATATTGCGGCCGAGGATGAAGGCGCCGAAGCCTTCCATTGCGGCGCTGGCGAAGCGATCGTCAATACCGTCGTCTTTACCCAACATCGATCGGAACGCCCGGGTCGGGTAGAACCAGTTGTGCAACTCGCGGCCTCCCTTTCCAAGCGGATGCTCCAGGCTCTGGTCAGGGCCGGCCCCAAAACCGTCGGTGGACACTGCAAAACCTCTTACGCGCACCTTGCCCACGCGGGACCTCCGTCTGATGTGAACTGATTTGAGTAAGACTTTCAGCCGGCGACAGCTCGGCTATGCTTGTCGAGAAGAAATTCTTCCAATCTGTCGAACGTGCCATTCCAGCCGACGGAATGACTGATCGAGCTCTTCTCTGACAGAAACCCGGTCTGGCTGAAATGCATCCGGGTATCTCCGTTCGCCAGCTCCTCGAGACGAACGATGACGTGAGTCTGGACGCCAGGACCAGCTTCGTGGTTCGGCGTTTCCCAAGCGAACGTGAACTCCAGGCGTTCAGGCGGCGTTACGACGAGATATCGTCCTGATTGCCAGAGAACGACGTCTTCAACATTGTCCGACTTGAGGCAGGCGCGCCAAACTCCACCCACCCGGACATCCGCATCCACCTCGGCAGCTCGATAGAACTGTGGGCCGTGCCATCGGATGATTGCGTCAGGCTCTGTCCAGGCGCGCCATAAGCGCTCGCGTGGAGCGTGAAAAACTCGGGTTATGATCAAGGATCGCGCGGCGTCGTCATTACCGTTACCGGGACGAGCGTCACACTGTTCCGCGTTGCTGTCAGCCATCCTTTGAACCCTTGGCCTCTTGCGTTTCTAAATACGCGGCCAGGCGATCGAAACTCCCTTCCCAGTGCACGCGGCATTTTTCAATCCAATCCGCGATTTCCGAAAACGCAGAGACCTGAAGCTTCGCCGGCCGCGCCACCGATTTGCCAGGCCTGCTCCGGGTAACGAAGCCGGCGCGCTCCAGCACGGCCAAGTGCTTTGCGACTGCCGGGACCGTCATCTCCAGCGGCCTCGCAAGATCGGCCAAGGTCAACTCACCGAGCGTCAGGCGCGCCAACATTGCGCGCCGTGTGGGGTCAGCGAGAGCCGCAAACTTCGCGCTTAAAGGATCGTGCATATCTAAACCAGTTGCTATATATACCAAATGGTATATCCGTTTGGCGGGTTGCGTGTCAAGGCCGCCATCGAGCGCTCGGGCGCTTCGGAGCGATATGGCACCCCGTTCGAACATGCCGGACGAAGCTGAAATGGAGACTTCTCATGGCGAAGCTCATCTTTGGATTGAACCTGTCACTGGACGGCTATGTCGATCACCAGGAATTTGCGCCTGGTCCCTCGCTGTTTCGTCACTTCACCGAGCAAGTGCGCAACTCGGCCGGCAGCGTGTACGGTTGCCGCATGTACGAGGTGATGAGATATTGGGACGAAGAGCACGCCGAGTGGGACGCGATGGAGCGCGAGTTCGCGGCGGCGTGGCGGAGCCAGCCGAAGTGGGTCGTGTCGCGCTCGCTGAAGGCAGTCGGCCCCAACGCCACCCTTGTCGCAAATGACGTCGAGGAGGTGGTGCGTGGGCTGAAATCTCAACTCACCGGGGAGATTGAAGTTGGCGGACCGGACCTGGCGCGAAGCCTAACCGACCTCGGTTTGATCGATGAGTATCGACTCTACTTCCGCCCCGTCGTGCTTGGTCGCGGCAAGCCGTTCTTCGCCGGCCCCCCGCCGCCGCTCAGCCTTGCCGCCAGCGAGTTAATCGGCGAGGACGCGATCAGGTTGACCTACGTTCCTGCAGGATCACGCAAGTCTCTTCATACCGGTTGACTCGAACATCGCCATGTGGCTATATAGCTTCATGGCTATAAACCTGGATCGAGCATTCCGCGCCCTCAGCGACCCTACGCGACGAGCCATCGTCGCGCGCCTGGCGCAGGGGGAGGCGACCGTAAGCGAACTGGGGGCGCCGTTCCGGCTCTCGCAGCCGACCATTTCCAAACATCTGACTGTACTCGAGCGCGCCGGGCTTATCGAACAAGCTCGCGATGCGCAGCGCCGCCCGCGCCGGCTGCGGCCCGAGGCCATAAAAGCCGTGGCCGAATGGGCCGAGTCGTTCCGCGCCCTGTGGGAACGACGGCTCGACAATCTCGAGCGACATCTCGCCAGCACCAAGACAGAGGACAAGTAACATGCTTTCAACCGATACGGCATCGGCCGGCTTCACCGTCGATGAGGCAACGCACACGATTCGTTTTGTGCGTGAGCTTGATGCTCCGCCGGCGCGCGTGTTCGCCGCCTGGACGGAGCCCGAACAACTCGCCCTTTGGTGGGATGCGACCGGCGAGAAGCTCGCCGCATGCGAGATCGATCTGCGGCCGGGCGGCGCGTTCCGGTTCGTGACCAGCCATCATCCCGACAAGCCGTTCACCGGTGTCTATTCCGAAATCTTGTTTCCATCACTGCTGGCATTTGAAGCTAACGGCGCCAGCGGGAAGGTCATGCTCGCCGAACATGCCGGGGGGACGCACATGACGGTGGAGATCGCCTGCCGCTCACCCGATCATCTGGCGCAGTTCGTCGCGATGGGAGTTGCGGCAGGCACCAGCCGGACGCTCGACAACCTCGCGAGCCATCTTCGCAAGGCGAAGATGTAAGGGCCGAGACTGAAAATAGTGGGCGCGGCACAGGCGTGCGCCTTTGCTCGCCCTACGCAGCCGCAGGAAGGCCGCGCAATCAGCGCCGCGACAACTTCCGCACCATGTCCGCGGCGTCAAATCCGATGGCCTTGCCGAGTTCTATCAGTTCGATCACGTCGATTCGGCGCTGGCCGGATTCCATGTGCGTGACCCAGGACTGATAGACGCCCATCTTCTTCGCCAGATCGACCTGCCGCAGCCCCGCTTTTTTGCGCTGCTCGGCTAGCATGGTCGCGAGTTTGTTTTGCAGCGGCGATGTGACTGTTTTGGGCATCTGGCCTTCACGCGGGGCCAGATACATAAAACGAATTTCCAGATACCGATAAATTCGGTATGAAGCATCATGGCGAAAACAGCGAGCCCGGCGAACTGTCGATCGGAAGGGCTGGCGTTGCTTCGCGCGCTCGATGCCGGAAATGTAGGTCCGGTCAATATCCGTCTCCAGGGCAAGGGCCGGGCCGATTTACGAAGCGTAAATGTGACGATGAGTTCGTGGACGATTGGACGATAATCTACAGACTGAGAACCGAGCAGGTGGACGCCCTTGAAAGCAGGCGCATTGGTTGCACGAAACATACGGAGGTTGCGGGTCGCCCAGGGGCTCTCGCAGTGCCGTCGATGCGGGCATCGATCGGACTTATGTCAGCCGCCTCGAACGCGGGCTGGACAATCCCACCGTGACAGTGCTTGAAAAGCTCGCACGCGCCTTCTCTTCAAATATCGAAGAGCTGTTCAGGGTGCCGCGCGAGCACCGCGACCCTTGAAGCGAGGACCACGAGTAAAACAGAAGGAGAAGCCAGTTTTGTAGCCGCCGCGCTAAAAGGCTCTACCGCATCATACGCGGACTTCCCGAGCTGCATCGCTATGCGATCGCGAGCGGATGGTCGGCGCGCTTCGCGGTGTCCCACACCTTACCGCGCGATGGCAAATCTGCGGAATATTTTCCGCGAAATCATGGCGGGCGGGTTTTTCACGGACCGGCTCGCCGCCACGAATCCGCCGTGAAAAAACCTCGCCTTGCCGCAAGAAAAATTGCGCGGATTCCGGTTGCCTTCAGTTTGCCGCAAGAGCTCCACATCGCGTTAATGTTCGGCGCGGCTGGTCTTGGCGAACCGGCTTTAAGTGGTTCACGCGGTGTGGGATTTCACATCGCACCGCGCGGACCTCGTTCGCCGCGGCGCTCCCGGATACGGCATAAGTGGTTCAATCAGCACCGGATTTTCGGCGCGAGCAGGCTCTCTCGCCGCGCCATGCGGGCTAAACCATTGCAGCGGCGCGCTTTTTCGCAAGCACCGGCGCGCTTCAGGACGCGCTCTGCCATCGGTTTGCCGCAAGGCGCCCCAAGTTGGCCGCAAGACTTAGCACATGCAAAGTCAATCCGCCGGACCATGCAGCTTAAGTCCTTCAACGAACACTGAATCCGCGTTCCGACGAAATGGGATTTTTTGAGGCGTCATTGCGAGCGAAGCAATCAGAGCGCCGCGAAGCAAGACTGGATTGCTTCGTCGCAAGAGCTCCTCGCAATGACGGCAGTGTCTATTTCGTAATCCTGTCGATCTCCGCGCGGTCTTCCGCGCTCAAGGTCCATTCGATCGCCTTGACGTTCTGTTCGATCTGCTCGACCCGCGTCGCACCGGCGATCACGCTCGACACTTGCGGCCGCGATGCCAGCCATGAGAACGCCAGCTCAAGCATCGTATGCCCGCGCGCTTGCGCAAATGCCTGCAGTTTTTCGACAATGTCCTCGTTGCGCGGTGTGACATAGCGATCGCGCAGCGCGGGACTCTTGCCGAAGCGGGTGTCGTCCGGTGCAGCACTGCCGCGCTTGTATTTTCCGGTGAGCAGGCCGCTGGCGAGCGGAAAGAACGGCAGCAGGCCGAGATTGTATTGCTGCGCAGCGGGGAGCAGGTCCTTTTCGATGTCGCGCACCACCAGGCTGTATTCGTCCTGGCACGAGACGAAGCGGTTGACGTTGATTGCGCGCGCGCAAAATTCCGCCTCGGCGATGCGCCACGCCGGAAAATTCGAATTGCCGATGTAGCGGACCTTGCCCTGCCGCACGAGGTCATCCAGTGCGCGCAAGGTCTCCTCGATCGGCGTCAAGTCATCGTAATCATGCTGCTGGTAAAGATCGATGTAGTCGGTCTTCAGCCGGGTCAGGCTCGCCTCCACCGCGGACATGATGTAGCGCCGCGACGCGCCCTGCTTGGTGCCGTCCTGGCTCATCGGCTTGGAGAATTTCGTCGCCAGCACGATGTCCTTGCGCCGGTCACCGAGCACCTCGCCGAGCACGGTTTCGGAGCCGCCCATCCCGGCATAGATGTCGGCGGTGTCGAACAGCGTGACGCCGAGGTCGATCGCCTTGTGAATTACCTTGCGCGAGGTTTCGAGATCGGTGCGCTGGCCGAAATTGTTGCAGCCGAGACCGACCGCGGAGACGCGGAGGCCGGAGCCGCCGAGATTGCGAATTTGCATGGATCGATCCTGAGAGGCGAAGGCCGCGAGAGGGATTGCATTGTGACTCGCGTGGGTGACGGCTGCAAGGCGCAGCGGCTGGCGCGACGAAACGCTGCCAAAAAAAATGCGGTCCCGGTCAGGCGCGGCGACTGACGGGGACCGCTGGGGCGCGTGATCTGCGACGGGGGGCCTGATCAGACGCAAGGGGAAGCTAAGCACGCTTTGTTACACGGAGATGACACCGGATTATCCAAAGGTCTCTGCCTCAGGATGAGGACGAGTGAGGCCTATTCCGCGGCGCGGAGATGCCGCGTAAGCGCGCGGTGGCCGCCGCCGCGCAGCGCCAGATAGTAATCAGTGTTGGCGGAATCGTCGGTGTGCCGCACCAGGTCGGTCACCGGGGTATAGCTCAGCATTCGCCCGCCATCGGGCAGCGCCGTGCAGCTGAAACGCATCACCTGGCCGTCGGCGAGGCTGATATTGATCGGAGTTGAATCGCCGACTCGCATCAGCTCCGTGCGCCGCGCGATGAAGGCGCTCAATTCGTCCTCGGGCAGCTCATAGGCGCCGGTGTCGCGGCCGTGATACATCAGCGCGATAAACGGCGGCCTGGAGTCGGCCTTCTCGTCGGGCAATGAAAAATAATCCCGGAAGGCGCGGTTGATGAATTCCGCGCGGGTGTCCTTGTCGAGCAGCACCACGCCGATGTCGATCTGGTCCAGCGCCGCCGCCAGCCGCGCCGCCGTGGCGTGCCGCGCGCGCTCCCAGCCGACCGCGTCCACCATCTTCTGCCGCAGCAAGCCGGTGATGACAGCGGTGCCGGCCGCGGTAAGCGCGAGCATCAAAAGACGTATGAGGTCGGAAACATCGTAACCGGGGCTCGCGCGATGATTGAGGAAAAACAGCGCCGAGGAGGTGACCGCGATTGCCGCGCTGACCATGCCCGACGCAAGGCCGCTCAGCGACGCTGCAAGGGCTACGATGCAGACGAACAGCGGCGCTGGATTGGGGACGGTGTGCAGCGTTCGATCAACAGCGATGGCGATCAGCCCCGTCGCTGCCGCCAGAGCTGGGCCGCATATGGCGCGCCAGTCGACCTGCATGAACTGTTCTCGTGCGTAACGAAAATATGAGCCCTGACTATGAGGATTGTTTCGGTTTCCACCGGGTTTTCTGCTGCGATCATTAGCGCACGGTCACTGGCATGGACGCGATTTTCCGATCCTTGTAATCAAATGACACGGAACCGGGCCTAGCGCCGTCTGTTAGCGCCCGCAAATCCTGAAAGGACTGATATGCCGACCGTTTCGCCGCAACTGCTGCCGGTTCTGATGCTGTTCGCCTCCAACGTCTTCATGACGTTCGCGTGGTATGGCCACCTGAAATTCAAGGAAAGCCCGCTGGCGCTGGCCATCATGGTGAGCTGGGGCATCGCGTTGTTCGAATACTGGCTGGCGGTACCGGCCAATCGCTGGGGCAACGCGGTCTACTCCGCGGCGCAGCTCAAGACCATGCAGGAGGTGATCACGCTGGTGGTGTTCGCCGGCTTCTCGGTGCTGGTGCTGAAGGAGCCGCTGGGCTGGAATCACGGCCTCGGTTTCGCGCTGATCGCGGCCGGTGCGTTTTTCATTTTCCATAAGTGGTGACCAATGAAGCCGGCGGCGCGTCGTCGCCGCGCGTGCCGGTGGCGATCAGGAACAATGCCGTTAGCAGGATTGCCGCCGCCAGCGACGCTGTAACCCATACGACAGGTGTCTTCATCTGCAAGTCTCCGCCGCGGAGACGACCGCTGTTTGGAAAAAGCTGTTTTGGAAAAAAGTGGGTCAGACCGGAAGCGGCATCGCCATGCTGACCTTGATCGACAGCACCGTGAGCGCGACGATCAGGCACAGCGAGAGCGAGCCGATCGCGAGCGAGGCCGCGACGGCGTTGGTCAATCGGGACGAAGCAACAGGCGCGCCGTGGGCCTCGAAGCCTGCCGCGCGGGACGACCGTATCATGGCCGGAAAATCCTCAACTCGCGGACGAATCACCCGCGGAGCCTGTTTCTCGCAGGAATCGCAGGCAACATTTGGGCGGCAGCGACCTGAAAGTGGCAAAACAACGGCAGAGATGATGGTTATGCCCGCTATTTCCTCGGCCTCAGGCCTCGGCGGCAATGCTGGCCGAATCGGTGACTTCGAGATCGGGACGCCAATCCATGGCGACGAAGCCCGGGGTCTGCTGGACACGCCGCAGCCACCCGCCGATCGCCGGGAATGTGGCGAGATCGAAATCGCACTGGTCGGCGACATGGGTGTAGCCGTACAGCGCGATGTCGGCGACCGTGAGCTGGCCGGCGGCAAAGAACTCATGGATCTTGAGGTGATTTTCCATCACCTGCAACGCGGCGTAGCCGCGCTCCATCCAGTCTTCCAGCGCGTGGGTCTGCAGGTCGCGGCCGCCTTTGACCAGCGACAGCCAGAAATAGGCCGCGCCGATGTTCGGCTCCAGCGCGTGCTGTTCGAAGAACATCCACTGCAGCGCCTCCGCGCGTTCGATCCGCAATTCCGGCGCCAGCGCGGTTCCCCCGGCGACGTACCACAGAATGGCATTCAACTCGGCGAGGTAGCGTCCCTCCGCGACCTCCAGCAGCGGCACCTGTCCGCTCGGGTTCTTGGCGAGAAATTCCGGCGTGCGGCTTTCGCCGCGCAGAATGTCGATCTCGATGGCATGGTAGGGCGCCTCGAGGAAGGCCAGCGCAAGGCGAACCTTGTAGCTGTTGCCGGAGCGCTGCATCGAATAGAGTTTGTACATCCGGATTTCGCTTCGGTGAACCGCATGGTGTCCGCGCCCGGCTTGTCCATCCGCAACGCGGCCAAACAATGATGCCGATGCAGATGCGTCGCAAGCCCCGGCACCTGGAAAAAGTCGAAATCAACCGCCGCACCGCAACCGCGGAGCACATCATGCCAGCGCACGCTCGGCGTTGCCGGAAATAAGCCATTTCGCAGCCAAATTTTATGAATGTTGCGCCGGCTGTACCGGCGCCCTCGAAGTTTTCCCAAAGTTGGAAGGCATTCGAGCGAACCTTCTTGCGATGCAGCGCGGCGCGCTTTAGGGTGCGGCGATCCCATCATGAAGAATCGAGGCGCCGCTGGATCACGACGCCTGCAAGGAGATGATGATGCCGTTCCTGTCCGCTGCGCTCGACCGCGTGAAGCCGTCCGCGACCATCGCGGTGACGGATAAAGCGCGCGCGCTGAAAGCGGCCGGCCGCAACGTCATCGGCCTCGGCGCCGGCGAACCGGATTTCGACACCCCCGCCAACATCAAGCTCGCAGCGATTCACGCCATCGAGGCCGGCAAGACCAAGTACACCGCGGTGGACGGAATTCCCGAATTGAAGGAGGCAATCGCAGCCAAATTCCAGCGCGAAAACGGCCTGAGCTATACGCCGAACCAGATCATCGTCGGCACCGGCGGCAAGCAGGTGCTCTACAACGCGCTGATGGCGACCATCAATCCCGGCGACGAGGTCATCATCCCCGCGCCGTATTGGGTGAGCTATCCGGAAATGGTGGCGCTTGCGGGCGGCGAATCGGTGCCGGTGGTGTGCACGGCGGAGTTCGGCTTCAAGCTGCAGCCGGCGGCGTTGGAGGCTGCGATCACGCCAAGGACAAAATGGATCATCCTGAACTCGCCGTCGAACCCGACCGGCGCCGCCTATTCGCGCACTGAGCTGAAGGCGCTGACCGACGTGCTGGTGAAGCATCCGCAGGTCTGGATCATGACCGACGACATGTACGAGCACCTGGTCTATGACGATTTCGCCTTCTCCACCCCGGCGCAGATCGAACCCAAGCTGTTCGGCCGCACCCTGACGGTGAACGGCGTCTCGAAGGCCTATTGCATGACCGGCTGGCGCATCGGCTATGCCGGCGGTCCCAGTGAGCTGATCAAGGCGATGGCGACGATCCAGTCGCAGTCGACCTCGAACCCGTCGTCGATCGCGCAATGGGCGGCGGTCGAGGCGTTGAACGGCCCGCAGGATTTCATCCCGGTCAACAACGAGGTGTTCAAGGAGCGCCGCGATCTGGTGGTGTCGATGCTCAACCAGGCCAAGGGCATCGACTGCCATCGCCCGCAGGGCGCGTTCTATGTATATCCGTCCTGCGCGGGCACCATCGGCAAGACGACGCCGACCGGCAAGGTGATCGAAAACGACGAGGATTTCGTCACCGAACTGCTGGAGAACGAAGGCGTCGCGGTGGTGCAGGGCTCGGCGTTCGGATTGGGCCCGGCGTTCCGGATTTCCTATGCCACCAGGACCGCCGATCTCGAAGACGCCTGCAAGCGCATCCAGCGCTTTTGCGGCAATTTGAGATAGGCCCTTCAGCGCCATTGCGGGGATCGATAGCGGCGAAGCAATCCAGTTGTTTTCGTGGCCTATGGATTGCTTCGCTTCGCTCGCAATGACGATCTTTTGACAATATCAAAGACAAGCGCCTTGTTTTGAACACGGCGCTTGCTTCCTGTCTTTCCGCACATTCAATTTGTAATGCGGAGATCACATTCATGCGACTTTCTATCCTTTCCGGCTTGGCCATCACGGCACTGGCGGCGTCCCTCGGCAGCGCCAGCGCGGTGCCGGTTCGCGCCGGCATTCTGCAATGCCAGGGCGGCCAGAATGTCGGCTTCGTCGTCGGCTCAGTCGCCAACTTCCAATGTGTGTTCCAGAGCGAAGGCCGCCGTCCCGAGCCTTATGTCGCGACCGTTCATCGTCTCGGTCTGGATCTCGGTGTTACCCAGCAGACTCGTCTGGCCTGGGCGGTGAACGCGCCGACCAACCGCGTTGGCCGCGGCGATCTAAGCGGCAATTACGGCGGCGTCGGCGCCAACGCGTCGGTCGGGGTGGGTGGCGGCGGCAATTTCCTGGTCGGCGGTCCGGCCAATTCCTACGCGCTGCAGCCGATCAGCGTGCAAGGCCAGACCGGGCTCAACGTCGCGGCCGGGATCGCCGATCTCGAGCTGACGCCGGTCGTCCTTGGGCGCGGCGGCCATCACATCCGCCATCCCCATCACCGCCGCCATCATTGAGCGGTCTTTTGCCATCCGATCATCGAGGCCCGCGCAAGCGGGCCTTTTTTGTCGGCTCTCATTCGTCATTGCGAAGAGCTCTCGCGACGAAGCAATCCAGTTCTCGCTTGCGGCCTGGATTGCTTCGCTTCGCTCGCAACGACGCCGTGCGGTAAGGCCATTGCTGTGAATAAGTGGCGATCAGTCTTTGGTTCGGCGCCCCTACGATCTATTGTGAAATTGGGTTGCCGTATCACACCCTTTCAGCGGGAGAACTTACTGTGCACCGCTTTTCGATCCTCGCCAGCGCCGCTGCTGTGCTGCTCGTCTCCTTCACCGGCACCCAAGCCCAACAGCCGATGCAGCGGGTGCAGATCGGCGTGCTTGAATGCCGCGGCGGATCGAGCATCGGCTTTATCGTCGGCTCGGTGACCAATCTTGGCTGCGTGCTGCGCGTCAACGGCGTGCCGGATGACAGCTACGTTGCAACCATCCGCAAGGTCGGCCTCGATGTCGGCATCACCCAGGAGTCGGCGCTGGCCTGGGCGGTCTATGCGCCGGTTGCGCGTCTCGGACCGGGCAACTTGTCCGGAAATTATGCGGGCGCGCAGGGCAGCGCGTCGATCGGCGTCGGCCTTGGCGGTAACGTTCTGATCGGCGGCTCGGCGAATTCGATCGCGCTGCAGCCGCTCAGCGTGCAGGGCCAGGTCGGGCTCAATCTCGCGTTGGGCGTCGAAGCGCTGGAACTGCGGCCGGGAAGGTAAGGCCCATACCCGGCGGCGGCGCAGCGCTCTTGTGGTGCGCTGCGTCCGGGACACGAGGCGTTGTCCGCAGCGACGTTTTCTCGCTTGCCAAGTCGCAAGACCCCTGAGACGATTGGGATGCCGACCCAATCACGGGCCGAGCTCCAGATCAGGAGGCGGCAATGGGACATGACGCCAGAAGTCCCCGCGGTCCCCGGTGCATTGCACTGGTGGGCCCCTTTCAAAGCGGAAAAACCACACTTCTCGAAGCGATATTGGCGCGTACCGGCGCCATCCCCAAAGCCGGCAGCGTGGAAACCGGAACTACCGTGGGCGATTCCAGCGCCGAGGCCCGCCGGCACAAGATGGGCGTCGGGCTGACCGCCGCCGCCACGACTTTCATGGGCGACAATTATACCTTTATCGATTGCCCGGGATCGGTGGAATTCGCACATGACATGCGCGCCGCGATCCCGGCGATCGATCTTGCGGTGGTGGTGTGCGAGGCCGACGAGCGCAAGCTGCCGCAGCTTCAGATAATCCTGCGCGAACTCGAAGATCTCGGCATTCCGCGCCTGTTGTTTCTCAACAAGATCGACAGGGCGAACAAGCGCATCCGCGAGACCTTGGCGACCCTGCAGCCGGCGTCGCGGATTCCGCTGGTGTTGCGGCAAATTCCGATCTGGAACGGCGATTTGATCGCCGGCTTCGTCGACCTGGCGCTGGAGCGCGCCTTCGTCTACCGCGAGCACAAGGCTTCCGAAGTCATCGCGCTGGAAGGCGGCGACCTCGACCGCGAGAAGGAAGCCCGCTTCTCGATGCTGGAGAAATTGGCCGATCACGATGACACGCTTATGGAGCAGCTGCTCGATGACATCCAGCCGCCGCGTGATGCGGTGTTCGACGATCTCGCCCGCGAATTGCGCGAAGGCCTGATCTGCCCCGTGCTGCTCGGCTCCGCGGCGCGCGAGAACGGCGTGCTGCGATTGATGAAGGCGTTGCGCCATGAAGCGCCCGGTGTCGCCGAGACTGCAAAACGGCTCGGCACTCCCGATGCCGGAAAGGATGCGCTGGCCTATGTGTTCAAGACCGTGCATCTGCAGCATGGCGGCAAGCTGTCGCTGGCGCGGGTGCTGAGCGGCCGCCTCGACGACGGTGCGACGGTGCAGTCGTCCAGCGGCGCCACCGGGCGGGTGTCCGGTATCCTGGCGGTAAGCGGCGCCCACGATACCAAGCGCGCCTCGGCCGAGGCCGGCGAGATGGTGGCGCTGGGCAAGCTCGACAGCATCAAGACGGGCGACACGTTCTCGACGGCCAAGACCGCGCCACCGGCGCTGGTGGAGATCGCGCCGAGCCCGCCCGTGCTGGCGATCGCGCTCTCGGCGACCGACCGCAAGGATGACGTCAAGCTCGGCCAGGCACTGGCGCGCCTGAACGAGGAGGATCCCTCCTTCACCATCGTTCACAACCCGCAGACCCACGACACCGTACTGTGGGGGCAGGGCGAGATGCATCTGCGCGTCGCGCTGGAGCGGCTGAAAGAGCGCTTCGGCGTCAGCGTCAAGTCACAGCCGCCGGGAATCGGCTATCAGGAAACGATCCGCAAATCGATCACCGCGCAGCGCGGACGGCACAAGAAACAATCCGGCGGCCACGGCCAGTTCGGCGATGTGGTGCTGGACATCAAGCCGATGCCGCGTGGCGGCGGCTTCGAGTTCGTTGACAAGATCGTGGGCGGTGCAGTGCCGCGCAATTACATCGGCGCGGTGGAGGAGGGCGTGGTCGACGCGCTGGTGCGCGGTCCGCTCGGCTTCCCGGTCATCGACGTCCATGTGACGCTGACCGACGGCTCCTATCACAGCGTCGATTCGTCGGATCAGGCATTCCGCACCGCGGCCCGCATCGGCATGAGCGAAGGACTGCCGCAGTGCCAGCCGGTGCTGCTGGAGCCGATCCATGTGGTGGAGATCGTCTGTCCCACCGATGCCACCGCCAAGATCAACGCCATCCTGTCCGGACGGCGCGGACAGATTCTCGGCTTCGATACCCGCGAGGGCTGGCCGGGCTGGGATCGCGTCCGCGCCATGATGCCGGAAGCGGAGATCGGCGAGTTGATCGTCGAACTGCGCTCCGCCACCGCCGGGGCCGGCAGCTTTACCCGGCAGTTCGACCGCATGGCCGAGGTGACGGGCCGCGCCGCAGAACAGATCATCGCCGCGCACCGGGATGCGGCGTAAGCGTTCTCAGTCGTAGGGGTGGGCAAAGCGTAGCGTGCCCACCAATCCGCTGCGGTGGGCACGGCGCGAAGAGCGCCTTTGCCCACCTACGCAATTGCGCTCGTGATAATCTCCCGCAACTCGGGGAGTCGGGGAGCATGGCGATCACGACACGGCGCGCGCTAGAAGGCCATCGGCCGACCTTTGCCGAACTGTTCACGCCAAAACTCGTCACGGTGCTGCGCGAGGGTTATGGTTTTGCGGGCTTTCGCGCCGATGTGATCGCAGGCTTGACGGTGGCGATCGTGGCGCTGCCGCTGTCGATGGCGATTGCCATCGCATCGGGCGTGACGCCGGATCGCGGGCTCATTGCCGCGGTGATCGGCGGCTTTATCGTTTCCTTGCTGGGCGGCAGCCGGTTTCAGATCGGCGGGCCCGCCGGGGCGTTCATCGTGCTGGTGGCGCTGACCGCCGAACGCCACGGCGTCGACGGCGTGATCCTTGCCACCCTGATGGCCGGCGTGATCCTGATCGCGGCCGGCTATCTCCGGCTCGGCACCTACATCAAATTCATCCCCTATCCGGTGACCGTTGGATTCACCGCCGGCATCGCCGTCATCATCTTCGCCAGCCAGATCAAGGATCTGCTCGGCATCGCGCTGCCGAAAGAGCCGGGCGAACTGGTTCCGAAACTGCAGGCGCTCGCCGGGGCGGCGCATACGATCAATTTTTACGCGATCGCAGTGGCCGCGGTCAGCATCGGCATCATCGTGGTTCTAAGAAAACTGCGGCCGGCATGGCCGAGCATTCTCATCGCGGTAACGATCGCAGCGCTTGCCACCTGGATGCTGGCACTGCCGGTGGAAACCATCGGCACTCGCTTCGGCGGCATTCCGCAGCTGTTGCCGTGGCCGGCCTGGCCGGTGTTTTCGATCGAGAAGGCGCTGGCCGTGCTTCCAGACGCTATTGCCTTCGCTCTGCTCGGCGCCATCGAGTCGCTGCTGTCGGCCGTGGTGGCGGACGGCATGACCGGCCGCCGGCATCGCTCGAATTGCGAACTGGTGGCGCAGGGTTTCGCCAATATCGGCTCGGCGCTGTTCGGCGGCATCTGCGTCACCGGCACCATCGCGCGCACCGCCACCAATGTCCGCGCCGGCGCGCGAGGTCCGATTTCAGGGATGCTACATGCGCTGTTCCTGCTGCTGTTCATGCTGATCGCAGCTCCCTTGGCGAGCTACATTCCGCTCGCAGTACTGGCGGCGGTGCTGGCGGTCGTGGCCTGGAACATGGCGGAGAAGCAGGAGTTCTGGACGCTGATCCGCTCGTCATGGGGCGATGCCACCGTGCTGCTCGCCACCTTCCTGCTGACGATCTTCCGCGACCTCACCGAAGGGATTCTGGTCGGCTTTGCGCTCGGCGCAGTGCTGTTCATCAACCGCATGGCCGAGATGACCGGCGTCGAGGCGGCCGCACCGCTGGTGGCAGACGACAGGGCCGACCACGGCAACGGCGATCGCCAGCCTTACGATGCAGGCCTTGCCACCGATCCCGACGTCGTGGTGTACCGCATATCCGGCGCGTTCTTCTTCGGCGCGGCTTCGACCGTGGGCACCGCGCTGGACTCGATCGCCGACACACACAAGGCGTTCGTGGTGGATTTCGCGGCGGTGCCGTTTCTGGACTCCACCGCCGCCAATGCGATGAGCCGGGTGGCGGCCAAGGCGCAGCGCCAGGGCATCCGGCTGTTCATCACCGGGGCCTCGTCGCCGGTGCGGCGCGCGCTGCTAACTCACGGGGTCAGGCCGCCGCGTGCGAAGTTTCGCGAAACTATCGCCCGCGCCGTCGCCGACATCAAGGGCAGGCGCGACGAGCCGCCTGTTACGGAGGATGGCCCGGGCGCAGGATAACACGCCTATCGGGCTCGTAATTTGGTCGCAAGCTGATGAACACCCTAGACACGATCAGCCTGTCATTGAAGCTGAAGCGGCTCATCCCATGGCTGGATGATCGATGCCGGCCGGCCAGCCTGGTTCGCGAGCAGTTCCACGGCGCGCAATTCGGGCGAAGATCCGGTGTCGTTCTTGACTCCATAGAGCAGAAGAGAATTGATCGTCATGGCGGGATTTATCCGGCCATCCACGTCTTTGATAAGGTCAACAAGCGCAGACGTGGATGCCGAGGACAAGCCCAGGCATGACGAAGGAGGACGTTTTGCTGACAAAACCCCGCGCCGCGTGCCTGATCGGATGGCCGGCGGCGCATTCGCGTTCGCCGCTGATCCATCATACCTGGCTGCGCACGCTCGGCATCGAAGGCGGCTACATCATCGAGTCGGTGCCGCCGGAAGATGTCGCCGAATTCATCACCCATCTTTCGCACCACGGCTTCGTCGGCGCCAATGTCACCATCCCGCACAAGGAGCGCGCGCTGCTGCTGTCGGTGCCGGACGAGCGCGCCAAGGCGGTCGGCGCCGCCAACACGCTGTGGTACGACGGCGACACGCTGCGCTCGACCAACACCGACATCGAAGGCTTTATCAATAACCTCGAGGCATCAGCGCCGGGATGGGACGCCGCCACCGATGCGCTGGTGCTCGGCGCCGGCGGATCGTCGCGCGCGGTTATCTTCGGGCTGATCGAGCGCGGCATCGCGCGCGTTCATCTCGCCAATCGCACCACGGAGCGCGCGCAGGCGCTGGCCGATCAGTTCGGGCCGAACGTAATTCCGGTCGCGTGGGAGGCGATCGGCGAGATACTGCCCCGCGCCGGATTATTGGTGAACACCACGTCGCTTGGCATGAAGGGACAGCCGCCGCTCGAGATCGAGGTCGGCAAATTGCCGCCGCAGGCCGTGGTAGCCGACCTGGTCTATGTGCCGCTGCAGACGCCGCTGCTGGCGGCGGCGCGGGCGCATGGACTGAAGACCGCCGATGGTCTTGGCATGCTGCTGCATCAGGCGGTGCGGGGGTTCGAACTGTGGTTCGGGCAGCGCCCGGAGGTGACGCCGGAACTGCGGGCGCTGCTCGAGGATGATCTCACAAAGACTTGAGCCGGAAACTCGTCGAGCTTCGAATGGAGATGGCCACGTGAAGCTTGAATATATCCCGCTCGCAGGAAGATTCCTGCGTCAGCAGCCGTTGGCGCCCGAGCTCAAGGCGGAGGTCCGCGCCGCGGTAGACTGCGATCCGGAGACTTGGGCGATCATGCCAGTCAATCCCATGGGCGACGGCTTCGATGACTATTGGTCCGCGGCTTGCGGCGCGCCGCCCGGCCCGCGAATGGCCTGCGCGATCCTGCAGCGCGGTGCCGGTTCAGTTCAAGGTCGATACGCCTAACCAGCATAGCCAGGCGGCCATGGCCAAGTTGGGCGCCGTCAGGGAAGGCATGTTACGCCGGGACCGCCTGACCTGGACCGGTTATATCCGCGATACCGTGGTGTCTCGATCCTCGATCACGAATGGCCCCTGGTGAAGGCGCAATTCCAGCAGCGGGTGGACAACCTGCTCGCGGCATAACGCGCGCCGGCCGGGGTTTGGACCTGAAGAAAGAAAGAGGTTTTTCAACCCGAGGCGTCGCCGGAGAACTGCCCATGCCATTCCACCATTCCGCCTTGTCGCCTTCGCTCGCAGCCCTTGCGCTGATCGCGATGTCGTCTCACGCGTTTTCGCAGCAGACCTCGCCGTCGCGGGTTCGCGGCACCATCGAGAGCGTCGATGGCGAGACGCTGATGGTGAAGTCTCGCAGCGGCGAGGACGTCAAGCTGACCATGGCCGGCGATATCCGGGTGGTGGGCATCGTCAAGATCGCATTGTCGGATATCAAGGTTGGCTCCTTCATCGGCACCACCACGGTGCCGAGGCCGGACGGCGGCAACAACGCGGTGGAAGTGCATGTGTTTCCGGAAGACATGCGCGGCACCGGCGAAGGCTCACGGCCCTACGATCTCAAGCCCGGCAGCAGCATGACCAACGCGACGGTGGCCGAATCCGTTGTCGGCAATGACGGCCACACCCTTCTGATCAAGTACAAGGACGGCGAGAAGAAAGTAACCGTCGGGCCGGATACGCCGGTGGTGACCTATGTCCCCGCCGGCAAGTCCGACCTCAAGCCCGGCGCCAAGGTGATCGCCTTCATGAAGAAGCTGCCGGACGGCACGTTCGAAACCAACCGCGTCAGCGTCGGCCGCGACGGCCTGACGCCGCCGATGTGAACTTCGAGGCGGGGTACCCGTACGCCGTGTCGTCGCTTTTTGACGGTGCCGTTGAACCTTCGTGCGGAACTGAACGGCAGGGGTTATGGCCTCCGCCTGCGCGGGGATGGCGGTTGATGTTGGAATAGCCGCCCCTATCCGGTGTTCCCCTTTGATTGGTCCGACAAGCGACCTCGGGAGGAATTCGCCATGCCACACATCGCTTCGCTGGTGCCGCGCGTGCTCGCAACGTCGCTGGCCCTCGTATCCTTTGCCTCCATCGTATGGGCGCAGCCCGCGCCGACGGTTCGCATCCGCGGCACCATCGAAGGCGTCGATGGCGCTGTGCTGACGATCAAGTCGCGCGAAGGCGCCGACATGAAGGTGCGCATGACCGACAATGTCGCGGTGTTCGGCGTCGCCAAGACCGAGTTGTCCGAGATCAAGGCGGGATCCTATATCGGCGTTTCAGCGATGCCCGAGCCCGACGGCACCCAGAAGGCGCTCGCGGTGCATATCTTCCCGGAATCCCAGCGCGGAGCCGCCGAAGGATTCCGCCCGTGGGACCTCAGGCCCAACAGCACCATGACCAACGCCACCGTCGCCGAGACGGTGAAGGGCATCGACGGCCAGAACATCCTGGTCAAATACAAGGACGGCGAGAAGAAAGTGGTGGTGCCGCCGAACACGCCGATCGTCACTTTCGTTGCCGGCGACAAGTCAGAATTGAAACCGGGAGCGAAGATCATCATCTTCGGCGCGGTCAAGAAAGATGACGGCATGCTGGAAGCCAACCGCGTCAATGTCGGCCGCGACGGCATCATGCCGCCGATGTGAGATTTCGTGAGGACGCTTCAACGGGTCGTCTCCGCAGGCGGGACCCATACGCCGTGTGCTCTCGTTTAAGAACGGCGTTGCAGGCTTGCGGAGAAACAAGAATGCCAGGGGGTATAGGTCCCCGCCTTCGCGGGGACGACGCCGAGATTTGTTTTGGCGCCCTAACTAATCCGCCAGCACGTGGTCGTCGATCTCGGCGATGGTGTTGACGCCGGTCAGTCCCATGGTGACGCTGAGTTCGTTGCGGATGATGTCGATCGCCTTGGCGACGCCGGCTTCGCCGCCGGCGCCGAGGCCGTGGACATAGGCGCGGCCGATCATGCAGGATTTGGCGCCGAGCGCCAGCGCGCGCACCACGTCCTGGCCGGATCGGATGCCGCCGTCGAACAGGATTTCCATTTGCGAGCCGACGGCGTCGGCGATCTCCGGCAATACCTCGATCGACGACGGCGCGCCGTCGAGCTGCCGACCGCCGTGGTTGGACACCACCAGCGCCTGCGCGCCGGTTTTGGCCGCTTCCTCGGCGTCCTCGACGTCGAGGATGCCCTTGATGACGAGCTTGCCGGGCCAGATGCTGCGGATCCAGTCGACGTCTTTCCAGTTCAGCGAGGTGTCGAACTGCGACGCGGTCCATTGCGATAGCGCGGTGATGCCATCGGTGCCTTTGATATGACCGACGAGATTGCCGAAGGTGCGGCGTTTGCCGCGCAGCACACCGGACACCCAAGCCGGCTTGGTGGCGAAATCGAGAAATTTCGACAGCGTCCATTCCGGCGGCACCGTCATGCCGTTCTTGATGTCCTGATGGCGCTGCCCGATCACCTGCAGATCGACCGTCAGCACCAGCGCGCTGCATCTGGCGGCAATGGCGCGCTCGATTAGCGCCTTGATGAAGCCGCGGTCCTTCATGACGTAGAGCTGAAACCAGAACGGCTTGTCGACGCTGGCGGCGACGTCCTCGATCGAGCAGATCGACATCGTGCTCAGCGTGAACGGGATGCCGGCGGCCTGGGCGGCGCGGCAGGCGAGAATTTCGCCGTCGCCATGCTGCATGCCGCACAGGCCGATCGGCGCCAGGATCAGCGGCAGCGATGCCGGCTCGCCGAGAATGGTGGTGGACAGATCGCGCTTCGACACATCGACCAGGATGCGCTGGCGAAACCTGATGGCTTCGAGGTCGTCGCGGTTGGCGCGCAGCGTCTGCTCGGTATAGGAGCCGCGGTCGGCGTAATCGAAAAACGCCTTGGGCACCCGGCGCATATGGAGCTGGCGCAAATCTTCGATGCAGGTGATGTGCTTCATGAGCGTTTCCGGACCTTCTTGCAATTGTCGCTTTCACCGTCATCTAGCATGGTTGAGCCGTCCGCCAAATCGTCCGGCGCGGCCGGCCAGACCGGAGGACGTGATGACCGCAGCGAAAAACTCCAGGGACGCCGAAAAGCGCAAGCTCGATAAGGCGCTGGAAGAGGGTCTTGAAGAAACCTTTCCGGCCTCGGACCCGGTCAACGTGACCCAACCGCCGCCGTCAAAAGAGGACCATCACATCAAGCGCAAAGGCTAGAGCCGGACCTGCGGGATGCGTAAACGGCCCGCATGAAAACCGGGCTCTGTTCCAAGAGGGTCCGGTTGCGGACACGCCGGTAAAATTAAGCGAACTATTTCAAGCGGTTAAGTTGAGGATTCCGCTCCGGCCGCCGGTAATGATTCATCATATTTTTTGAAGCCATTTTAGGACCGGAGGCTTTATAACCGCGTCACATTAGTATGGGCTGGCGTTCAAAGCTTCTTGCCGCGGGATACGGTTCGAGAAGCCTGGACGATCGGGGGGACCAATGAGCCGCAAATATTTTGGGACCGACGGGATTCGGGGACGCGCCAACGGGCTGATCACGCCGGAACTGGCGATGAAGGTGGGGCAGGCGGCCGGGCTGGTGTTCCAGCGCGGCGACCATCGCCACCGCGTCGTCATCGGCAAGGACACCAGGCTATCCGGCTACATGATCGAGTATGCGATGGTCGCCGGCTTCACCTCGGTCGGCATGGACGTGCTGCTGCTCGGCCCGATGCCGACGCCGGCGGTGGCGATGCTCACCAAATCGATGCGCGCCGATCTCGGCGTGATGATTTCGGCGTCGCATAATTTGTTCGAGGACAACGGCATCAAGCTGTTCGGGCCGCTCGGCTTCAAGCTGTCCGACGACGTCGAAAAGCAGATCGAACAATTGCTAGACGAGAACCTCGACAAGAAATTGGCGCAGAGCGCCAGCCTCGGGCGGGCGCGCCGCATCGACGGCGTGCACGACCGCTACATCGAATTCGCCAAGCGCACGCTGCCGCGCGATCTCAGCCTCGATGGCTTGCGCGTGGTGGTGGATTGCGCCCACGGCGCCGCCTACAAGGTGGTGCCGGAAGCGCTGTGGGAACTCGGTGCCGACGTCATCGCTATCGGCGTCGAACCGGATGGATTCAACATCAACAAGGATTGCGGCTCGACCGCGCCGGAAGCGCTGAGCCGCAAGGTGCGCGAAATGCGCGCCGACATCGGCATCGCGCTCGACGGCGACGCCGACCGCGTCATCCTGGTCGACGAGCGCGGCCACGTCGTCGACGGCGATCAATTGCTCGCGGTGATCGCGCAGAGCTGGCAGGAAGACGGCCGGCTTTCGAAGCCGGGAGTGGTCTCGACGGTGATGTCGAATCTCGGGCTTGAGCGTTTCCTCGAAGGCCTGGGCATCGAGCTGGTGCGCACGCCGGTCGGCGACCGCTACGTGCTCGAACAGATGCTGAGCCGCGGCTACAATCTCGGCGGCGAGCCGTCCGGCCATATCATCCTGTCCGATTACGCGACCACGGGCGACGGCTTCGTGTCGGCGCTGCAGGTGCTGGCGGTGGTGCAAAAACTTCGCCGTCCGGTGTCGGAGGTCTGTCACCGCTTCGATCCGCTGCCGCAGATCCTGAAGAACGTGCGTTACCGCAGCGGCAAGCCGCTCGACGACGCCGAGGTCAAGTCGGCGATCAGCGACGGCGAAAAACGGCTGAACGGCCATGGCCGGCTGCTGGTCCGCTCCTCCGGCACCGAACCGGTGATCCGCGTGATGGGCGAGGGCGACGACCGCATTCTGGTCGAGGAAGTGGTCGATCATATTGTTTCCGCGCTGGGCCACGCCGCGGCGGCGTGATCCGAGTTGGAACATCGATCACGGGGCGTATGGGTCCCCACCTTCGGGGACGACTCGTGATTGCATCCCTGCCATTATCTAATGACGATGGTCGGCGCGGCGCCGGTCACGTAGGACAACCATATTGCCCACGCGAATCCTTGAAAGCTGCCTTTGAACAAATCCATCATCATCGAAGACGAAACCCTGGTAGCACCGGTGGTGGTGGAGGACATGGCGACCGGCGCCGCGGTGAAGACCGCAGCGATGACCGGACCGGCCTATGTCGTGCTCGGCGGCATCAGCTTCTCGCATTTCCTCAACGACACCATGCAGTCGCTGATTCCTTCGGTGTATCCGATCCTCAAGGATGCTTACGCGCTCGACTTCGCCCAGATCGGAATGATCACGCTGGCGTTCCAGTTCACGGCATCGCTGCTGCAGCCCGTGATCGGGCATTTCACCGACAGGAAGGCGCAGCCGTTCTCGCTCGCCATCGGCATGGGCTTTACGTTTTTCGGGCTTTTGCTGCTCAGCGTCGCGCAGCGATACCCCGTCATTCTGATCGCCGCGGCGCTGGTCGGGCTCGGCTCGGCGGTGTTCCACCCCGAGTTGGCGCGCATCGCGCGGCTGGCCTCCGGCGGGCGCTACGGTTTCGCGCAATCGGTATTCCAGGTCGGCGGCAGCTTCGGCACCTCGATGGGGCCGGTGCTGGCGGCGCTGATCGTGGTGCCGTTCGGGCAACCCAGCATCGCTTGGTTCTCGTCAATTGCGTTTCTTGCGATCGTCATCCTGTGGCGAATTGGCGCTTGGTACAAACCGCAGATCGCGTCGCGGAAATTTCCGGCGCCGCAGGCCCATCCTGATGCGCCGGGCTCCGGCCGCGTCAGGATGGCGCTGCTCGTGCTGGTAGCGCTGCTGTTCTCCAAGCAGCTCTACACGTCGAGCCTGTCGAGCTATTACATCTTCTATCTGATCGACAAGTTCGGCGTCTCGACCCAGGCGGCGCAACTCTATCTGTTCATTTTTCTTGCCGCGAACGCGGTGGGCGCCTTCTTCGGCGGCCCGCTCGGCGACCGCTTCGGCCGCAAATACATCATCTGGCTGTCGATCCTGGGCGCGCTACCGTTCACGCTGGCGCTGCCTTATGCCGGCTTGTATGCGAGCGCGGTGCTGACGATCTGTATCGGGCTGATCATCTCCTCCGCAACGTCGTCGATCATCGTGTTCGCGCAGGAACTGATGCCGCACCGCTTCGGTATGATTTCGGGCGTGTTCTTCGGAGTAGCATTCGGCATCGGCGGCCTCGGCGCTGCGGTGCTCGGCAACGTCGCCGACCACATGGGTATCGCCTTCGTCTATCAGGTCTGCGCGTTCCTACCCGCGATCGGCCTGCTCGCGGTGTTCCTGCCGAAAATGCCGGCGGTGGCGCGCTGAACCATCTGGAATAGCAGCAATACTAAGCGTGCGACCGCGTCGTGGCCGCCGCTCCACATTCCTGCTTGACTTATACATAACTTGGTAGTTATACATAAATCAATAACCATCAGATTATCGATCGCAATGCCGAATGCTCACGATGTAATCTTCAGAACGCTCGCCGATCCGACCCGGCGGGCTATCTTCGAACGACTGTGCCGCGAAGGGGAGAAGACGGTTGGAGCGCTGACAGCTCAGGCCGGAGTCTCGCAACCGGCCGTCTCAAAACATCTTGGGATCCTGAGGCAGGCCGGGCTGGTGCGCGGCCGCCACGAAGGTCGCCAGACGCACTTTAGTGCGCAACTCGGCGCCTTGGCCCCGCTGGTCGACTGGACAACCCAAATGGCCGGGTTCTGGCAAAGCCGGTTCGACCACCTCGAAGATTTGCTGAAAAGGATGGACCAATGAACGAAACTGCGATTGAAACGCGCTCCGTGGTCGTCGAACGCGAGTTTCTCCATTCGCCGGAAAAGCTCTGGCGCGCGCTCACGCAACCGCACCTGATCGAGGAGTGGCTGATGAAGAACGACTTCAAGCCTGCTCTAGGCCACCGCTTCAATCTTCGCGGAGAATGGGGCGGCGTGCTGGATTGCGAAGTCCTCGCCGTCGAGCCGAACAGAACGCTGGCCTACACCTGGAATTTTGCGCACGAGGATGCGGCCTATAACCTGAAGAGTGTGGTGACCTTTACGCTCACGCCAACAAGCACGGGGACTCACCTGCGCATGGAGCAATCGGGCTTCCGGCCGGATCAAAGGCAGGCCTTCGGGGGCGCCAAGACGGGATGGCAACAGTTCTTCGCAAACCTGGATCAGGTGTTGGCGCGGGCAGACTGAAGTCTGCCGCGTTACGCATCGGCGCGTCTTCAAAGGAGGTCTCATTGAATTGGAACAAGTGGCTTCGGCAGATCCACCGCTGGCTGTCCATCGCTTTTACGGTGGCCGTCATCGTCAATATCGTCGCCTTGGTATGGCAGGTACAGGCCGTCTGGGTGGGCCTCCTGGCGCTGCTCCCGCTCGCCTTGCTCATGCTCACCGGTCTGTACTTGTTCGTGCGGCCGTATGCCGCGAAGTGGCGCAGCGCGCGCGCCGCCGGCGTAATGGAGTGGAGTGAACACAATGGCCGGTAAGACGTCAAAGAAGCCGGCGAAGGTCGCAAAGAAGACCGCCGTCAAGCGCGGCGCTGCGTCTCAGCTGATAGATTTGAGAATCAAGGAGCTGGGTGACTGGAGGGGCAAGACGCTCTCTGATGTCCGCGCGCTCATCAAGCAGGCTGACCCCGATGTGGTCGAGGAGTGGAAGTGGAGGGGGGTTCCGGTGTGGGAGCACGACGGAATCATCTGCACCGGCGAGTCCTACAAGGCTGTCGTAAAATTGACTTTCGCCAAAGGTGCTTCGCTCAAGGACCCTTCAGGCCTGTTCAACTCCAGCCTTGAAGGCAATGCCAGGCGCGCGATCGATATCCATGAGGGTGATGAAATAGATGAGGATGCCTTCAAGGCGCTGATACGCGCCGCCATAGCCCTGAACAGGTCGAAGGCCCGATAGTCAGATCCCAGCATCAACACATTGTTAGCGATTATGGCGCGACCGCCATATTTCGCCCGAAAAATCCGCGCGCGCAAAAAATCTTCGGAGATTATCAACCTTAAAAATTAGGGTTAAGTGGCGCTTAAGAATTTGATGGCATCGTCCGCTTGTGAGTTTTTGGTGTGAGGCTTCGTTTGCCTCACCGGACAAGAGGACGAAGCCAATGCGTAGCGTTAAGTTTCTGATTGCCGCAGCAGCGGCGTCTTTGTTGTCGTCGGCAGCGTTTGCCGCCGACATGGCCATCGCGTCGCCCCCGCCGCAGTATTATGCCGCACCGCCCGTCGAGGATTTCGGCGGCTGGTATCTCCGCGGCGATATTGGCATGACCAACACAAGGGGCAAGTTGTTCGCGCCCGCCTATGACGACGCATCGACGCTTTCGGTGAATCAGCTCGGTCACGGATTCAGCGGCGGAACATCGTATGGGCTTGGCGTCGGCTATCAGTTCAACAGCTGGTTCCGCGCCGACATTACCGGTGAATACCGCTCCAAGGTAATGTTCAGCGGCACGGATTTTGCGAACATTGCGGGTCTCGGGTCGATATCGGATGTCTACAGCGCCCGGTTCTCAAGCTGGGTCGCAATGGCAAACATCTATGCCGACCTCGGTACCTGGTGGTGCATTACGCCGTTCGTCGGCGTCGGCGTTGGCGGCGCTTTCAACCAGATCGACGGGCTCCAGGATCTGGGCTCGATTCCAAGCCCGGGCGTCGGATCCGTCAACTCCGCGTCCTACTTCGCCAACGCGGCGAACAAGACCAGCTTTGCCTGGGCGGCCCACGCCGGTCTTGCCTACAAGGTCAACCAGAACTTCACCATCGAATTGGCCTATCGCTATCTCGATCTCGGCACCGCCGTCACCGGCAAGGGCGACACCTTCGACGGCATTCTGGCCGGCCGCGGCCGGCCGTTCCAGTTCAACGACCTGACCTCGCAGGACATTAAACTCGGCGTGCGCTGGACCTGTTGCGACGTGCCGGCACCGGCTCCGGCGCCGCTGATTTGCAAGGGCTGATCGACCGACACTTTTAACCGGTCTTAACGGCGCGGGGGTTTCCCGCGCCGTTTTGTTTTGTGCCGGCATGATTTAAAAAGTTTCATGCCGATCGAACCGCCCGCGACAACGATTGGTTAAGGTTAACGAGCGATGATCGATGCCAAGTCAGAGTGTGATTGGAGCGTTGCGATGCGTGGATTTTTATCGGCGGCGGTGATGGTGGCAACGGCTACGGCCACGCAAGCCGCCGATATGCCGGATTTTCTTCGTGGCAGTCTCATCCCGACCGCGCCGCTAGCACGCACCAACTGGCAAGGCGCCTACATCGGCGGCCAGGCCACCTACGGCGCGGCCGACATGGATTTTTCGAATTCCGGTCAGGACCTGCTGAAGAAACTGCTCAACAACGTCGATGTCGAACAGCAGTTCAACATCTCGAGTTGGCCGCTGCAGCAAAAGACCAATACGCAAAACAGCGGTTTCGGCGGTTTCTTCGGTTATAACGCGCAGTGGACCGACGTCGTCGTCGGCGTCGAACTGAATTATGTCCACGGCAAGTTTTTCAACAGCTCCCAAGGCTCGCAGAGCCGCACGTTCTTCTTTCCCGCCGACTACCAGACAACCGCCGACGTCTTCTCGAGTTCGTCGATGAATATTAGGGACTATGGATCGCTACGCGTTCGCGGCGGCTATGCCTGGGGTTGCTTCCTGCCGTATCTGTTCGGCGGGGTCGCGCTCGGTCAGGCTGATATCAATCGCTTTGCGCAAGCCGAGATAACCTACAGATATGTCGGTACGGAGATTCCGAGGCTTCCCGATCTCGGAGGTCCTCCGCCGATGAGCCTGAGCGATAACGCCAACGCGCATTTCATCTACGGCTATTCCGGCGGGCTCGGCGTCGACATGATGTTGTTTGCGAACCTGTTCGTGCGCGCCGAGTGGGAATACATGCGCTTTACCGCCCCGGTCGATACCACCATCAACACCGTGCGCGCCGGCATCGGCTACAAGTTCTGATCCCGCTGCATCCTGTTGACAGAACGGATTGCGGCTGCTGCTCTGTCGTCCCGTGAGGACGGCGGCGAGCGATGAAAATCTACGGCGATACCAAATCCGGCAACTGTCTGAAGGTGAAGTGGGTCTGCGACCGGCTCGCATTGCCCTATCACTGGATCGATATCGATACCATGAAGCGCGAGACACGCACCACGCCGTTTCTCAAGCTCAACCCCGCGGGCCAGGTGCCGACGGTCGAATTTGATGACGGCCGCACGCTAGCGCAATCCAATGCCATCATCCGCTATCTCGCGCGCGGCAGCGACCTGATCCCCGCCGACGCCTTCGCGGCGGCGAAGATGGACGAATGGCTGTTCTGGGAACAGTACAGCCACGAGCCATATATCGCGGTCTGCCGGATGCAGATGGTCTATCTGGGCAAGCCGGCCTCCGATCTCGACACCGACAAGATCAGGGGGGGCTATGCCGCGCTGGCGCGGATGGAGCAGCAACTCGCCGCGACACGGTATCTGGTCGGTGACAGCCTTACTCTCGCCGACGTGTCGCTGCTGGCCTATACGCGCGTGGCGCATGAGGGCGGCTTTCACCTCGACGGCTACGCCTCGATCAAGCGCTGGATCGGCGAGGCCGAGCACGCGCTGAATTTGCCCCCGGCCCGCTAAAAGTTGCGCTGGACATCATGAGCGGCGTTTCCCAGATCAAGATCAGGCCCGCCCGCAGCAGCGATGTGGCCGCCATCGTGGCGATGCTGGCTGACGATGAACTGGGCCGCGGCCGCGAGCGAATTGAAGATCCGCTGCCGCCGTCGTATGTTCAGGCGTTCGACCGGGTCGAGCGCGATCCGAACATCCGGCTGGTGGTCGCCGAAGGCGAGCGCGGCGAGGTGGTCGGCTGCCTGCAGCTTTGCATCCTGCCCGGATTGAGCTCGCAAGGCGCCTCACGCGGCTTGATCGAGGACGTCCGCGTCGCCGCCCATTGCCGTAGCCGCGGCATCGGCGAGCATCTGGTGCAGTGGGCGATCATGGAGGCGCAGTCGAAAGGCTGCAAGCTGGTCGAACTACTGACCCACAACACGCGCACCGATGCGCAGCGCTTCTACAAGCGGTTGGGCTTTCAGGCGAGTCATGTCGGGATGACGATCAGGTTTTGAGGGTTGTGCGTCATTGCGAGGAGCGCTTGCGACGAAGCAATCCAATTCCCCGACCCCGAGTGCTGGATTGCTTCGCGGAGTTTGTCATCGGTCTGGCGAAGCCGAACCCGTTGGCTCGCAATGACGGCCTGCGCAGATGCATCTCCTTCCTTCAATCGGCCATGATGGCCGCAAAGCATCTTGACGCGCCGCAGCAATTGCCATATCTCCGCCGGCGGGACACCTCCCCCCAACGGGAGGCTTGCTATCTGGAAGGATAGATCATGACTGCAGCGAAGCCCGCTTTGCGGCCGAATGTGCCGCATTTCTCCTCCGGCCCCTGTGCCAAGCGCCCCGGCTGGAATCCGCAAAATCTAAAAGACGCAGCGCTCGGCCGGTCGCATCGGGCGAAAATTGGTAAAGCGCGTCTCAAGCTCGCGATCGAGTTGACGCGCGAAGTGCTTGTGGTGCCCGCCGATTACAGGATCGGCATCGTGCCGGCCTCCGATACCGGCGCGGTCGAGATGGCGCTGTGGTCGCTGCTCGGCGCGCGGCCGGTCACCACCATCGCCTGGGAATCCTTTGGCGAGGGCTGGGTCGGCGACATCGTCAAGGAATTGAAGCTCAAGGACGTCACCAGGCTGCACGCGCCCTATGGCGAGATTCCCGATCTCGTCAAGGCCGATCCGGCATCCGACATCGTGTTCACCTGGAACGGCACCACCTCGGGCGTGCGCGTGCCCAATGCGGACTGGATCAGTGCGACCCGCGAAGGCCTCACCATCTGCGACGCGACCTCGGCCGCGTTCGCGCAGCCACTCGACTGGGCCAAGCTCGATGTGGTGACCTTCTCCTGGCAGAAGGCGCTGGGCGGTGAGGCCGGTCACGGCATGCTGGTGCTCTCCCCGCGCGCGGTGGCGCGGTTGGAGACCTACAAGCCGGCGTGGCCGCTGCCGAAAATCTTCCGCATGACCAAGGGCGGCAAGCTCAACCAGGGCATTTTCGAAGGCGAGACCATCAATACGCCCTCGATGCTGTGCGTCGAGGATTATCTCGACGCGCTGAACTGGGCGAAGTCGGTCGGCGGTCTGAAAGCGCTGATCGCGCGCGCCGACGCCAACACCAAGGTGCTGGCCGACTGGAAGGCGAAGACGCCGTGGATCGATTTCCTCGCAAAGGATCCCGCGATCCGCTCCAACACGTCGGTGTGCATGAAGGTGATCGATCCCGCGATCACGTCGCTCACACCAGACGCGCAGGCGGACTTCGCCAAGAAGCTGGTCGCGCTGGTGGAGAAGGAAGGCGCCGGCTACGATTTCGCGCATTATCGCGATGCGCCGGCGGGCCTGCGCATCTGGTGCGGCGCCACCGTGGAGGCAAAAGACGTTGCATTGCTGACGCAGTGGATCGACTGGGCGTTCGCCGAAATGAAGTCGACGCTGGCGAAGGCGGCGTAGCCCTTATCCACCTCGGCGCTTCGCGCCAAACCCTCCCCCTACAGGGGGAGGGTGAAGGAAAAAACAATGTCCAAACCCAAAGTTCTCATTTCCGACGCGCTGTCCCCGGCCGCGGTGCAGATCTTCAAGGATCGCGGCATCGAGGTCGATTTCCAGCCCAATCTCGGCAAGGACAAGGAGAAGCTCGCCGAGATCATCGGCAATTACGACGGGCTGGCGATCCGCTCCGCCACCAAGGCCACCGCGAAAATCCTCGAGAAGGCCACACGGCTGAAAGTGATCGGCCGCGCCGGCATCGGCGTCGATAATGTGGAGATTCCCGCCGCCACGGCGAAGGGCATCATCGTGATGAACACTCCGTTCGGCAATTCGATCACCACCGCCGAACACGCCATCACGCTGATGCTGGCTCTGGCGCGCGAAATTCCGCAGGCCGACGCCTCGACGCAGGCTGGCAAGTGGGAGAAGAACCGCTTCATGGGCGTCGAGATCACCGCCAAGACGCTGGGCGTGATTGGCTGCGGCAACATCGGCGCCATTGTCGCCGACCGCGCGCTGGGCTTGCGCATGAAAGTGGTCGCCTACGATCCGTTCCTGTCGCCGGAGCGCGCCAAGGATATCGGCGTCGAAAAGGTCGAGCTCGATGATTTGTTCAAGCGCGCCGACTTCATCACGCTGCACACGCCGCTGACCGAGAAGACCAGGAACATCATCGACGCATCCGCGCTGGCGAAGATGAAGAAGGGCGTGCGGATCATCAATTGCGCGCGCGGCGGCCTGGTCGACGAACAGGCCCTGGTCGATGCGCTGGATTCCAAGCAGGTCGCCGGCGCCGCGTTTGACGTGTTTGTCGAGGAGCCCGCGACCAAGAACGTGCTGTTCGGCCATCCCAACGTGATCTGCACGCCGCATCTCGGCGCTTCCACCACCGAGGCGCAGGAGAATGTCGCGTTGCAGGTTGCCGAACAGATGTCGGATTACCTGCTGACCGGGGCGATTTCCAATGCGGTGAACTTTCCTTCGATCACTGCGGAGGAGGCGCCGAAGCTTAAACCCTTCATCGATCTCGCCGAAAAGCTCGGCTCGTTCGCGGGCCAGCTCACCGAGACCGGCATCGCCAAGGTGACCATCACCTATGAAGGCCATGTCGCCGAAATGAAGATCAAGGCGCTGACCTCGGCGGCGCTGACCGGACTGCTGCGGCCGATGCTGGGCGACGTCAATGTCGTCTCCGCGCCGGTGGTCGCCAAAGAGCGCGGCATGGTGGTCGACGAGATCGTGCGCGCCGCGCAGAGCGACTACGAAAGCCTGATCACGGTGACCGTCGCCACCGAGCGGCAGGAGCGCTCGGTGTCCGGCACGGTCTATGCCGACGGCAAGCCGCGGCTGGTCGACATCAAGGGCATCCGCGTCGATGCTGAATTCGGCAAGTCGATGATCTACGTCACCAACGAGGACAAGCCGGGCTTCATCGGCAGCTTCGCGGGTCTGCTCGGCGATGCCAAAATCAACATCGCGACTTTCCACCTCGGCCGCAACAAGCAGGGCGGCGACGCCATCGCGCTGGTCGAGATCGACGGCGCCGTGCCGGCCGACGTGCTGGCCCAGGTGCAGACGCTGCCGCAGGTCAAGCAGGCCAAGGCGCTGCGGTTTTAGACCGTAGGGTGGGCAAAGGCGCGCTTGCGCCGTGCCCACCATTTTTATTTTGATGCGTTGCTGATGGCGATGGTGGGCACGCTTCGCTTTGCCCACCCTACGGTTTAAGCTCACGCGAGAAGCGGGAGCACCACTGATGCCGTATCAACACATTCTCATCGACGAGCCCAAACCGCGCGTTAAGCGCATCACGCTGAACCGGCCGGAAAAGCGCAACGCGCTGAACAATCCTTTGCGCGCCGAAATATTCGATGCGCTGGAGGCGGCCGATCGCGACCAGAACATTTCGATTTCGATCCTGCGCGGCGCCGGCACGTGTTTCTCCGCCGGCTACGATCTGTCATCGGACAATTCGGTCGACCAGCCCTATCACTCGGCGGCAGGGCCGGGGCAGTGGTCGCGGCATGTCGTTGAAGGCTGGTTCGGGATATGGGATCTCGCAAAACCGGTGATCGCGCAGGTGCACGGCTATTGTCTCGCCGGCGGCACTGAACTGGCTACCGCCTGCGACGTGGTCTACGTCGCCGAAGATGCCCAGATCGGCTACCCGCCGGTGCGGCTGATGAGCCCGCCGGACATGCAGTATCATCCCTGGCTGGTCGGCATGCGCCGGGCCATGGAATTGATGCTGAGCGGCGACGCGATGTCCGGACGCGAGGCCGCGGAATGGGGTTTTGCCACGCGTTCGTTTCCGCTTGCCGAGCTCGACCAGCGCACGCTGGATTTCGCCGAGCGCGCGGCAAAAGTCCCGGTCGAATTGCAGCAGCTCAACAAGCGTTCGGTGCATCGCGCGATGGAGATCATGGGCGCCCGCGCCGCGATGCGCGCCGGCACCGAAATCCAGGCGCTGGCCTTCACCACCGAGGCCAGCCGTGCCTACATGTCGACCTTCCGCCGCGACGGCGGCAGCGTGAAGCAGCAGCTCGACCGGCGCGACACCGCGTTCGGAGATTACCGGACGAAGAAGGAATGATCTGCGTAGGGCGGGCAAAGGCGCGCTTGCGCCGTGCCCACCAGTCTTGTTTCCGATTTCGAGATTGGACGGTGGGCACGTCACCGGACGCGTTCGCGTCCGCTAGCTTTGCCCACCCTACGGTTCGACGATTACTGCTTCTCGATCCCGGCGTCGGTGATCAGCTTCTCCCAGACCACCAGTTGCTCCTTGAGGAATTTCTCGAATTCCTCGGGCGGCCCTGAGAAGGCTTCCATGCCGCGCTCACCGAGCTCCTTCTTGATCTCGGGCCGGTTGATGATCTTCTGGATCTCGCCATTGAGCTTCAGCACGACGTCCTTCGGCAGGTTCGCGGGGCCGAGATAGCCCTGCCATGAGGTGATATCGAAACCCTTGACGCCGGCTTCGTCCATCGAGGGAAGCTGCGGCAGCAGCGCCGAACGGTCCTTCGTGGTCACCGCGAGCGCCTTCAGCGCCTTGCCGTTGACATGGGGCAGGCCGGTCAGCACGTCGACGAACATCATGCTGACACGGCCGGCGATCACGTCGGTCAAGGCCGGCGGCGAACTCTTGTAGGGAACGTGCAATAGGTCGAGACCGGCAAGGCGGGCGAAGGTGGCACCGGACACGATGGCCGAGGAGGAACCGCTGGCGTAGGAGTACTTGCCCGGCTCCTTCTTCGCCAGCGCGATCAGCTCCTGCACCGAGTTCGCCGGAATTTCCGGATTGATCACCAGCATGAACGGCAGGTCGCCGGTGCGCGCGATCGGCGTGAAATCCTTGATCGGATCGTAAGTCAGGTTCTTCAGCAGATAGGGGTTCGCCGAATGCGAAGTGTTGGTCGTCACGAACAGCGTATAGCCGTCGGGTTGCGCCCGCGCGACGTAGGTCGCGGCGATCATGCCGTTGGCGCCCGGCTTGTTGTCGATCACCATTCCGACGCCGAGCGCGACCCCGAGCTCCTTGGAGATGATCCGCGTGGTGGTGTCGGTGCCGCTGCCGGCGGCGAAGGGCAGCACCAGGGTGATGGTGCGGGTGGGATAGGCCGGTGATTGCGCGAGGGCTGCCGATGTGAGGCCGGCGAATGCAACGGCGAGTGCAGCGACGCGCGAGATTAGCGAGACCATTCTGTTTCCTTCTCCCAATTTTCGTTTTGCAGTGGTTGTGGGGAAGGCTAGCCTGCCAAGAGGCAAAGCGAAAGTCCGTAGTCCCGAGGGCGGCAAAGGCGCGAAGCGCCGTGCCCACCGTTCTTATCCGAGTGCGATTTGGAATGGTGGGCACGCCACCGGACGCGTTCGCGCCCGGCGGCTTTGCCCGCCCTCCGATCTTTCGCGGGGACGAAGGGGGCTAACCCGCCTTCCTTGTGCGAGCCTTCGCCTTCACTTCTTTCGGCGCGCGCTTCTCTTCCGCTTTCGCGGTGCGCTTGCCGGAGATCGGCAGCAGCATCTCGCGCTGGCCGGCGGCCGCCTTGCGCAGCTTCTTGCCCTTGACGGGCTTGGCGGCAGGCTCCGGCTTCGCAGCCGCCGCGGGCTTGCCGGAAATACTGCGCTTCAGGGCGTCCATCAGGCTGATGACATTGTCGCTCGACACCGGCTTCGACACCTGCGTGATGCGCTCGCCGTTGCGCTTCTTGTTGATCAGTTCGGTCAGCGCCGCTTCGTAATGATCCTCGAATTTCGCAGGCTCGAAGTGACCGGATTTCTGCTGCACGATGTGCTTGGCAAGATCGAGCATGTCCTTGGTGATCTTGACGTCCTGGATGTCGTCGAAATAGTCCGCCGAGTTGCGCACCTCGTAGGGATAGCGCAGCAGCATGCCCATCAATCCGTTGTCGCGCGCTTCCAGTGCGATGACATGCTCGCGGTTGGTCAGCACCACACGAGCCAGCGCCACCTTGTCGAGCGAGCGGATGGTTTCGCGGATCACCGCATAGGCGTCATGGCCGACCTTGCCGTCGGGCACGATGTAATACGGCCGCACCAGATAGAGCTCGTCAATCTCGGATTTCGGAACGAACTGATCGATTTCGATGGTGCGGGTGGATTCCAGCGCGATGTTGTCGAGTTCGTCCCTGGAGATTTCGATATAGGTGTCGGTGTCGACCTTGTAGCCCTTCATGATGTCGTCGGAGGAGACTTCCTCGCCGGTGTCGGCATCGACCTTCATGTATTTGATGCGGTGACCGGTGTTGCGGTTGATCTGGTTGAAACTGATCTTTTCGGAATCGGAAGTCGCCGGAAACAACGCAACCGGACAGGTGACGAGGGAAAGGCGCAAAAAGCCCTTCCAGTTGGCGCGCGGGGCCATGGTCTACTCCAGACACAACTAAGATACTGCCGAAGATACTATCATTCCGGAACAATTGAACAAAGATGGTCAAGGTTAATTTGTTCCGCGATGGTGAACAATGCGGTGTTATGCGAACGAAAAGGAAACGGAATGGCCGTCGAATTGCTGAATATCAAAGGACTGAGCGAACTTGACCAGGCCGCACCCGTGGTGATGCTGAACCTGATGCGCTTCCATGAGCGCTCGCTCGATGGCGACGGCAGCGGTTGGGATGCCTATTTGCGCTACAGCGCACTGACCGTGCCGATGATCAAGGCGCGCGGCGGCACGCTATTGTGGACCGGCAACGCCAAGGCGGTGGCGCTCGGCGCCGAGCACGGCAACCACTGGGACTATGTGGCACTGGTCTACTATCCGACGTTATCCGCGTTCGCGGACATGATGACGTCACCGGATTACGAAAACTTGAGCGATCCGCACCGACGCAATGGGTGCGCGCAACATGTCATCATCTGCACGCATGAGGCCTACAGCAAACTCAAGGCCGGCCAGGCGGTTTTATGATGGCCGCCGCCGGCTTCCGTGAGGCGACGTAGACGCCGATCAGCACCAGCGCGTAGCCGAACAGATGAAACCAATGCGGCTGCTCGCCGAGAAAGAAAATCGCCATCGCCGAGCCGAACACCGGGATCAGGTGAAAGAACGGTGCCGCGCGGTTGGCGCCGATCAGCTGCACGCCGCGATTGAAGCACAGATACGCCAGCGTCGAGGGAAACACCGCGACATACAGCAGCGACAAAACATTGGTGGCGTTGAGCTGCATCAGCGGGCGCGACGCCAGTTCCCAGATCAGTAGCGGGATCAGGCACGCCGCACCTACCCCGAAGGTGAAGCCGACGAAGGACAGGCCGTGGATGTTGGGGCGCTTCAGCGTCAACACCGAATATAGCCCGAAGATCGCCAGCGCCACGGTGAAGATGACGTCGCCCTTGTTGAATTCGATGTTCTTGAGCGTAGTGAAGTCGCCATGCAGCAGGATCACCAGCACGCCGGATAGCGAGACCGCGATCCCGCAGGCCTGCGCCAGCGTCAGCCGCACGCCGAGCAGGGCCAGCGACCAGATCGCGACGAACAACGGTCCCGCCGACTGCAACAACAATGTGTTGAGCGCCTGGGTGTGTTCCAGCGCCCAGTATTGCAGGGTGTTGAAGCCCCCGATGCCGGTGACCGAGAGCAGCACCATCATGCCGAACCGCCGGCGGATCGCGCCCCAGTCGCGCACCAGATGGCTCCAGGCGAACGGCAGCACGATCAGGAACGCGCCGCTCCAGCGCAGGAACGACAGCGTCACCGGCGCAATGTGCCCCGCCGCGAAGCGGCCGACGATGGCGTTGCCGGCCCAGAACAGCGCGGTGAGGCTGAGCAGCAGATAGGGCTGGTTGGCGAGCCAGCGGGTCGATGGCGCGGGGTTGGCGTGCGATGGGGTGGTCGTCATGTTGCGCCTGACAGACACGAATTCCCGTAAGGCATCAATGGCGTTGATGCATTGCGACCATGCAGCGGTGGTCCCGACGCGGTGCGGCGCTCTTCGCTGCCCCGCGGCACAGGGATCGTCACAAGGCAGCGCCTGTACGGCCCCGGATCAGCGGCGCACCACACCGCGGCCTGCGGCGCGGCTCGCAGCATCCGGGGGACGCAAAGAAAAGACATGAGTCCGTGCCGCCATCATTGCGGGGAGCGAAGCGACCGAAGCAATTTCGGTCTTCTTGCTTCTTGATTGTTTCGCGGAGTCCGTCAGGGGGCGGCGAGTCGCGCCGATCCGTTGCCTCGCAATGACGAAAAAATCTCGGAAGCCACCACGTCAGGTTGCGGAGCAAAAACGCTGCGCCTGTGATGCCGGCCATTCACGAGCTTCACCATGTCGTGTTCCGGACAGGGAACACACTAATTCCGCGAGATTATTTTCTCCGGTTGGCGCGGCCGCAGCCGCGGCAAATTCGAAAACACCGGTCTTTCGTTTCGCGCGTGATTTCGATCAACCGAATGTTGACGCGGCGACGAGCTTGAGAATATGATCGGATAAGTTGCGGTCTTACAACTTATCCGATGCGGCAGGGAGGGGCATCGCTTTTTTTGTGTGAGATGATCATTCGCGACCGCAAGTCATCTCGCTAAGTCATCAAAACGAAAAATAACCAAGATACTCTCGACAGCGCGACCGCCCCACACACATTGCCATCCACCCGATACTAAGCCGAGCGGCGGCCCGTGAATTGGTGAAACTCAATCGTTGCGCCGAGGTGCATTACCGCGCCGGCGTTCGTGTGTCACAGGCAGGGGTTTTTCATGACAAATCACACACCGGTTTTCACGTCTTCGTCCGCAAGCGGCAGCTTTACCGAAATCGCCAACACCACGGATTCGACCACGCTGCACACGTTGACGGGCACGATGAATTTCACCGATGCCGATCACACCGACACGCATACGACGACGGCGACGCTGCATTCCGCGGTACTGTCGAGCGGCACGGTCATTCCGGGGGCCTCATTGGCGCATTTCAACGCCGCGATGACCTCCCATCTGGTTAGCGACAGCAACGGGTCGGGAAAAATCAGCTGGTCGTTCAGCGATGCCGATGACGATTTCGATTTTCTCTCCAAGAACCAGACGCTGACGCTGACCTACGACATCAAGGTTTCCGACAACCACGGCGGTACTGCGATCCAGACCGTGAAGGTCACCGTTACCGGCACCGACGACAAGCCGGTTTTCAACATGACCACGGTCGCAACCGTCACCGAGCAGCCGAACCATACGCTGTCGCTCACGCCCGATACGGTTCACATCGCGCTGAACTTCACCGACGACGATCTCACCAACACCGGCCACACCGCCACCGTGCTCTCGGCCTCGGCGACGGGCAACACCTCGGGAATCATCCTCGGCAACGCCGAGCTGATGTCGTTCTTCGGCGTCGACAACGTCATCAAGAACTCCGGCTCCAGCGCCGGCGTCATCAACACCACATTCTCGGGCCCCGATCTCGCCTTCGATTACCTCGCGGCCGGCGAACACCTCAACATCACCTATGTGGTGCAGCTCGACGATCATGCGGGCGGCGTCTCGACCCAGAACGTCCAGGTGACGGTGGTCGGCACCAACGACGCGCCATTCTATATCTGCGGGCCGGAAACGGCGCACCTCATCGAAGGCCAGAACGTCGACTCGTCGGGCAACCTTCACGCCACCGGCGATCTGCTGTTCACCGACATCGACCTGTCCGACACCCACACCGTCGTAACCACCGTCAGCTCGGCACGCTCGGGCGGCGGCGCGATCCCGCTCACCGACGCCCAGTTGCTGGCGGCGTTCAGCACTGCGCTGACCCCGGACTCCACCGGTCATCTGATCGGCGATGTCGACTGGCATTTTGCGCTCAACAACAATGCGGCAAGCTTCCTGGCCGGCGGCGAGACGCTGACGCTCACCTATCACCTCGCCATCACGGATCCCTCGCTGGCTTCGGACTCGCAGGACGTGACGATCACGATCCTCGGCACCAACCATCCGGTCGTCATCACCAGCGGCGCGGAATCCGCCTCGGTGACGGAGCTCGCCGACACCACCGGCTCGGCGGCCATTGACACCACGACTACCGTGCCGGCCGGCACCCTTGCATTCACCGACGCCGACACCGGGGACACCCACACCGTGACGACGACGCTTACGTCAACGTCGGGTCCCGCCGTTCCGGCGGCGACGCAGGCGGATCTGGCGGCGGCGCTGACCACCACGCTGCACGATTCCACCGGGACCGGCACCGGCAGCGTTGACTGGAATTTCAACATTGCCGACCACGATCTTGACTTCCTTGGCGAAGGCCAGACCCTGACCGTCAATTACAACGTCAAGGTCAGCGACGCCTCGACCAACGCCAGCCAGGCGGTTTCGGTCGTCGTCACCGGCGCCAACGACGCCGTCAAGATTACCAGCGGACCGGGATCGGCAACCGTGGCGGAGCAACCGAATACGGTCGGCTCGACCGCGCTCGACACCTCCTCCACCGGCACGCTCGCCTTCGCCGACGTCGACCTGTCCGATACCCACTCGGTCAGCGTAACGCTGGATTCCGCAGTCTGGTCGGCCAATGAATTCTTCGTGCCCGCGGAGACCCTTGCCGACCTGCAAACGGCACTGACCACCGCGCTGCACGATTCCACCGGCTCCGGCGCCGGCGGCATCGACTGGACCTTCGCTATCCAAGACAAGGATCTGGATTTCCTCAGCCCCGGCGAAACCCTGACCGCGACCTACGACGTGACGGTTTCGGACGGCATTACCACCTCAACCCAGCAGGTGACGATCACCGCGACCGGCGCGGAAGATCCGATCGTTGTGAACCCGCTTGCGGTGACGGTGAACGATTCCGTCAGTCCGGACGCCGGCAACATCGTCGCGGGCGGTAATGTCATCTTTGATGCCTTCGACCAGGCCGGCGACAGCACCTCCTCGCTCAGCGTTACCGACGTCAATGGTCAGGGCGCCGATACGACAGTCGCCGGTACCTACGGCTCATTGTTCGTCGGCTCGGACGGCACCTACCTCTACACGGCCAATGCGGCATTCGATCAGTTGCAGGTCGGCGACAATCCGACCGAGACATTCAATGTCACGGTGGGCGATGGCCTCGGCCACAGCCAGGTGACCACGCTGACGCTGAACCTGGTGGGCACCGATGACGCGCCCGTCATCACATCGACCAATGCGCTGGGCTCGTTGACGGAAGATGCCGGGTCGACGGTCGCAGTCAATGGCGGTTTTGAATCCGGCGATCTCACCGGCTATTCCTCCGCTGGGGTTTCGGTCGATCCGTTGTTTATCGGCGGCGAGTTCGGCAACTATTCGGCGAGGCTTTCGGGCTCCGGCTTCCTGGAGCAGGATCCCGCGACGACGGCCGGACAGCACTACATTGTGAGCTTCTATGTGGCCGGCGATATCGACGCCAGCAGCGACTCGCTCAAGGTCTATTGGGACGGCGCCCAGATTCTGAACCAGACCGATGTAGTGCCGGGATTCCACAAATATACCTTCGATTTGGTGGGCGACTCTTCGGACCCGACCACGCAACTGTTCTTCGATTTCGCCACCGACGGGAGCGGACTTCTGGTCGACCAGATTTCGATCACGCCGACGCCGGGTCCGGCGACCGAGACCACCAGCGGAAGCATCACCTTCACCGACGTCGAGACCGCCGATACCCACACCGCGAGCTTCACGCCCGACGGCGGCGGCTATGTCGGCACGTTCTCGCTCGATCCGGTCTCGGAGTCCGGCGGCAGCGGCTCGCTGGCCTGGCATTACAGCGTTGACAATGCCGACATCCAGTTCCTGGCGCAGGGCCAGACCCTGGTCCAGACCTACACCGTGACGGTCGCCGACGACCACGGCGCCTCCACGCTGCAGACCGTTACCATCGCGATCGATGGCACCAACGACGCGCCGACCGCGGTCAACGATACCGTCATTACCGACGCCGGTCCGAACGGGACCGTCATCATCGCGCCGTGGGCGCTGGGGGCGAACGACACCGATCCGGATACGATCGACCATGTCTCCGCTAACAGCATCGGCACCAGCACCGGCGGCAGCGCGGGCGGCGCTTTTGGCTTTGCATTCTTCACCGACGACGCCACGCTCGGCGGTTCGTTCACCTACGATGCCACCGATGGCCACGCGACCAGCAGCAATTTCGCTACCGTGACCGTCGTCAATAACGCCACCACGACTACGACGCTGACCGGTACCGGCGCCAACGAAATCCTCGTCGCCACCCAGGGCAATGAAGCGCTGGACGGCGGCGGTGGCAACGACATCCTGTTCGGCTTCGACGGCAATCACCTGCTGACCGGCGGCACCGGCAACGACACCTTTGCGTTCCAGAGCCAGCCGACCGGCACGAACGTGATTACCGACTTCAACAATACCGCCGAGCATGACCACATCGCGGTCTCCGCCAACAGTTTCGGCGGCGGGCTGACGGCGGGCATGGACGTATCGTCGACCTTCGAAACGTCGGGCGACGATCAGTTTTCGGGGAGCGGCGCGGTCTTCCACTTCGACACCGCGAACGAAACGCTCTACTTCAGCTCCGACGGAACGACGGCGTCCGCGATCACGCTGGTGCAGGTGCAGGCCGGCGTACTGCTCAATGCCCACGATCTGCTCATCGTGTGAGCAGCCTGTAGATAGAGCGCCGTATCAAAAACTCATCATGCCCGGGCTGGTCCCGGGCATCGACGTTTGGCAGGCCGCGATGCCGCGCCGCAGTGGCTCTTTGCGATCCGAACCGCTAAACAGCGGCCGATGCATGATTTTGCCCAGGCCGCGCGCACGGCGTTCACGTTAATCGGCAGCTTCGATCCGGAGGTCATGGGGATCGTCGCGCTGTCGCTGAGCGTCAGCCTGTCTGCCGCCGCGATCGCCATGGTGATCGGAGCTCCGCTCGGCGGCGCGCTCGCCGTCGGCCGCTTCCGCGGCCGGCAAACCGTCGTGGTGCTTGCCAATGCCCTGCTCGGACTGCCGCCGGTGGTGGTCGGGCTGGCGATCTATCTGTTGCTGTCGCGCTCGGGCCCGCTCGGCTTTGCCGGACTGCTGTTCACGCCGACTGCGATGATCATGGCGCAGGTGGTGCTCACCACGCCGATCGTGGTCGCGCTGGTGCATCGTCCCACCGCGCTGCTGTGGTCGGAATATGGCGACCTGATGCGCGTCGATGGCCTGTCGAAGGCCCGCAGCATCCAGCTGCTGTTCCTGATCGGGAGGGGCTCGCTGCTGACCGCGTTCCTCGCCGCGTTCGGCCGCGCCATCGCCGAGGTCGGCGCCATCATCATCGTCGGTGGCAACATCCGCGGATTTACCCGCACCATGACCACGTCGATCGCGCTGGAAACCGGCAAGGGCGAGCTGACCCTGGCGCTTGGTCTCGGGATCGTATTGGTGCTGCTAAGCCTGATGGTCAGCGCCGGAGCCTTCCTGATCAATGCCTGGGCCGACCGGCAATAAGTTCACATCGCCTTTGGGTCGGCATCGGGGAAGAACAGCTGCTCGCCGCCGACTTTGTAGCCGGCAATGGTATTCTGCCCGTCGGATGAGATCAGCCAGTCGATGAAGGCCTGGCCTTGCTTGACCTTGACGGCCGGATGCTTGGCCGGATTGACCAGCATCACGCCGTACTGGTTGAACAGCCGCGTGTCGCCCTCGACCAGAATATTCAGATCGCCGCGGTTTTTGAACGACAGCCAGGTGCCGCGATCTGTCAGCAGATAGGCATTTTCCGACGCCGCCATGTTGAGCGCTGCGCCCATGCCCTGGCCGATCTCGCGATACCACGCGCCCTTGGCCGCATCGAGATCGATGCCGGCATCTTTCCAGTACCGCAATTCGGCCGCGTGGGTACCGGAGCGATCGCCACGCGAGATGAACGGCGCCTTGGCGGTGGCGATATCGCGCAACGCCGACAGCACGTCCTTGCCGCCGATATGCGCCGGATCGGCTTTCGGGCCGACGACGACGAAGTCATTGTACATCACATCGAACCGCTTAACGCCAAACCCTTCGGCCAGGTATTTCTGTTCCGCCGCCTTGTCGTGGACGAACACCACGTCGGCGTCGCCGCGCCGGCCCATGTCGAGCGCCTGTCCGGTGCCGACCGCCACCACCTTCACCGCAATGCCGGTCTTCTCGGTAAACCGCGGCAGCAGGAAGCCGAACAGCCCGGACTGCTCCGTCGAGGTGGTCGACGCAACGACAATCGAAGGCTGCTGCGCGAAGGCGGAGCCGGTGAGAATGCAAGCGAGGATCGCGACAAGCGGGAGGAGGCGCGGATGCATTGTGCCTTCTTCTACGGCTTAGGATGAAATGATAGTTAGCACGCCGGAGCTCGACTGGCCATCGCGCAAAGAAAAAGGCGGCCCGCGAAGGCCGCCTTTGCTTGTTGCCGGGAGCGCCTAGTCGATCTCTTCGATCACCCGACGCTCGCTTGGCTCGACGACGTAAGTTCGGTTGTCACGCTGAATATAGCGATACTCGCGGAGCGCGGGCGCTTCGCGATAGACCGTTTCCGGGAACTCCTCGATCTCCACGGTATCCGGCACGCGCTCGCCGCGGCGGATTTCGACCCGCGACGAGGCGCTGCTGCCGGTAGTGCGTCGCTCGGTCGAGGCCCGGCTGTGCCTGCGAACCACGTCGCGATCGCGGTCGCTGAACGTGACCTTGCTGCGCGAACTTGCCGGGGCGGCGGCGGTCGAGCCTCCCGAATGCGGCAATACCATCACGATCTTGGAGGTCGCCGGGTCGACGATCACAATCTCGTCGCGTACGGCGACATAGCTGTAGCCGCGATACTGCGGAACGATTTCGACGATATCGGACGGCAGCGTCTGCAGATGAACATCGCGAGGCACCGCGGCGCCGACCGACACCGAGAAATTCACGTTATTCAAGGGCTTTACGTTCAGACGGGCGAACGATTGCGAAAGCCGGGTTCGTTGCTGGTCATTGATGTTCACCGAGGCATTGACGTTGGTGGACGAGGACTGCGCCCGGTCCGTCTGGTTTGACCGAGCGGGCTGCTGCGCCGTGCTGGTGTTTGACTGAGCGGGCTGTTGCGCCGTGTTGGCGCCGGCGTTTCCGCTCGGTGTCTGCTGTGCCTGGCTGTTCGCGGCAGGCGAACTACTGGTCTGGGCCTGAGCGGGCGTCGATGATCCGCTTGGTTGCGCCGCCGGAGGATTGCTTTGGGCCTGCGAGGGGCTCTGAGACGCAGCAGGACCAGACGGGTTTGCAGTCGAGTTAGACGCCGGCTGGTTAGCGGTCGAGTTTGATGGTTCGGCTTGCGCTGCGGTGCCGCTAGACGGCGTATGCTGTGTCGACGTCGCGGTCGATGGCGTCGACGTCGATGGCTGCGTCGTTGTGGACGGCGAGCCGGAGCTCGAATTGCTGGTCTGAGGCTGGGCCGCAGTCGATGAATTTGTCGAACTGTTCGGCGATTGCGCGAAAGCCGCTGTCCCCAGCACGAGGCAAACGGCGGTACTGGCCAGTAGCTGTTTGTTCATCTTGGAACTCCTTCCCAGAGCACTGATGCACACAATTAACAGGGAGGCGATAAGTCCGTTCCTTCAGGGATATGTGCGGAACATTTGGCAATTCGGCCGGTTGCTTGGCGAGGGCATTCCCAGAGGAGTTCAGTATGAATAAAGTCATCGTCTGTCTTGCGCTCAGTGCCGGCGCATTGTTCGCCACCGCCGCGTCCGCCGCTCCGCTTACCAACGGTCTCGCGGTCATCCCTGACAACGGCATCGAAAACGTCCGCATGGTCTGCAATGAAAATGGGCGGTGCTGGCGTGAGCGTGGCGCACGCCGCGTGGTGATCGAGGAGGGTTACGCGCCGCGCGAACGCTATATCGAACGCCGCGGCTACTATGACGGTTACGACCGCGGCCCTGGCATCGGCATCGGCGTCGGGCCCGCCGGTGTAGGCGTTGGGGTCGGCGTGGGTCCGCGCTGGTAAGCGCAGAGGCTAACGATTGAAAGCAAGGCCGCGGAGCAATCTGCGGCCTTTTTTCGCGGGCGGGGTCGAGCCGGTGCTTACGCCGCTTTGATATCGCGCAGCGTTCCGTTCCGGGTTAGCCTGCGCGCCAGCACATGGGGGGATATCATGATGTTCAGAGCCATTGCCGCCTTGCTCGTGCTTGCGCTGTCGGCCTGCGCTGCGCACGGGCAACCCGCGACGAGTTTGAAGGACGCAATCGTTGGCAGCTGGAATTTCGTGGTCGCCGAGGTAACGGCGCCCGACGGCAAGAAGTCGTTTCCGTTCGGCGAGACGCCCAAAGGCATTTTGATCTTCGCCGCCGACGGCCGCTTCGCCCAGATCCATGTCGCCGGCGACGTCCCGAAGATCGCCTCCAACAACCGCTTGACCGGCACGCCCGAGGAATACGCCGAAATCATGCGGCGCAGCCTGTCGGTCTTCGGCACCTACACGGTCGACGAGGCCAACAAGACGGTCACCTATAACATCGTGTCCTCTTCGTTCCCGAACTGGCAGGGCGAGGTGCAGACCCGCGCCATCGACAAGCTCACATCGGACGAATTCGTCAACACCAACCGGAGCGTGGCCGGAGACCGCGGCAGCGCGAGCAATTTTTACAGGCGGGTGAAATAGCGAGCGGCCCGGGACCGCGGCTGTAGGGCGAATAGCGGAGCGTATTCCGCCGCCCGCGGAAATCACCCGCGGACTACGCTTTTGACCAATTCGCTGCGGTCCAAGCCCTAAATTTCGCGTGGATATCAACGACTTGATGAGCATCCCGTAATGCGCCATTGGCCCCTTCACGCTTGCTTCGCCCGTCCGCATCCTTTATCCGGTTAGGCTGCCTCGCATCGGCCCCCGGGCCGCGTTTTTCGCTGGGCGTTTTAATCACGATCTGCAAGGAAGTCCCGCGGTATGGCCAATGTTGTCGTCGTCGGCGCCCAGTGGGGCGACGAGGGGAAGGGCAAGATCGTCGACTGGTTGTCGGAGCAGGCCGACATCGTCGTGCGCTTCCAGGGCGGCCACAATGCCGGCCATACGCTGGTCATCAACGGCGTAACCTACAAGCTGGCGCTGCTGCCGTCGGGCGTGCTGCGGCCTTCGAAACTGGCGGTGATCGGCAACGGCGTGGTGTTCGATCCGCAGGCGTTTCTCGACGAAATTACGAAACTGAAAGCGCAAGGCGTCGCCATCAGCCCGGAAAATCTGCGCGTCGCCGAAAACGTCACGCTGATCCTGCCGCTGCATCGCGAGCTCGACGCGCTGCGGGAATCCTCCAACGCGGTGAGGGCGATCGGCACCACCCAGCGCGGCATCGGCCCGGCCTATGAGGACAAGGTTGGCCGCCGCGCTATCAGGCTGATGGACCTCGCCGATCCCGACACGCTGCCTTACAAGATCGATCGCCTGCTGGCGCATCACAACGCGCTGCGCCGCGGCCATAACCTCAGGGAGATCGACGGCGCGGCAATCCTGAAGGAGCTAATCGCGCTGGCGCCGAGACTTTTGCCCTATGCCGAGACGGTGTGGCGGCTGCTCGACCAAAAACGTCGCGAGGGCAAGCGCATCTTGTTCGAGGGCGCGCAGGGCGCGCTGCTCGACGTCGATCACGGCACCTATCCCTACGTCACCTCATCCAACACCGTGGCGGCGCAGGCCGCGACCGGCACCGGCATGGGCCCGGGCGCGGTCGGCTATGTGCTGGGCATCTGCAAGGCCTATACGACGCGGGTGGGGCAGGGGCCGTTCCCGACCGAACTGCATGACGAGATCGGCGAGGAGATCGGCCGCCGCGGCAAGGAGTTCGGCGTCAATACCGGGCGCAAGCGCCGCTGCGGCTGGTTCGACGCGGTGCTGGTGCGGCAGACCGTGCGCACCTGCGGAATCAACGGGCTGGCGCTGACAAAACTCGATATTCTGGACGGTTTCGAGTCTATCCAGGTCTGCACCGGCTACAAATTGGACGGCGGTGAAATCGACCATCTCCCCGCGGGCGAGGGCGCGCAGTCGCGGGTCGAGCCGATCTATGAGACCATCGAGGGCTGGAAGGAGCCGACTGCCAATGCCCGCTCCTGGGCGGATTTGCCGGCGCAGGCCATTAAATATGTCCGGCGGGTCGAGGAATTGGTCGGTTGTCCCATCGCATTGCTTTCCACCAGCCCTGAACGCGAGGATACTATTCTGGTACAGAACCCGTTCGAGGCTTAACACCATATTACCGGAAATCGTCCAGATAGAGAGATATGGCTGACTACTACCCGCTGATCGCCCGCGCCATTGCCGGACTGGACCCCAGTGCCCCCGGCGAGGCCCGCCGCGCGCTCTATGAGCGGGCGCGAGCGGCGCTGATCGCGCAGCTGCGCAGCGTGCAGCCGCCTTTGAGCGAATCCGAAATCACGCGGGAACGGCTGTCACTGGAAGAGGCGGTGCGCAAGGTCGAATCCGAGGCCGCCGCGCGCGCCCGCGAGGCCTCCCGCGCAGGATCCCGCGCCGGCGATGCGTTCCGCGCCGGCACCCCCCGCGCCAATCCCAGCAAGCCCGGCGATGCGCCGGCCCGCACCCGCCCGCCTGCGCCGCCGCAGCAGCGCAGCCTGCGGCCCGAGGCGCCGGCTTCGTCGTCGGATTTGAATCCGCAGCCGCTGCCGCCATCGCCTCAGCGGTCGCCGCAGCCGTCGGTCGGCATGCAGGATCCAACGCTGCCGCCGGCCCGCGACCGGCCCGGCCCGTCGCGCCGCCCCGATGCCGGCGCGCAGCCGCCGAACCAGGTCCAGTCGTCCGGCGTGCGCGGTTTTCGCGATATCGCCGCGGACGCCGACGACCTCGGCCGCGCCGCGGCGCAAGCCAATCGCTCGGCGCGAAAAACCTACGCCAATGTGCCCTCGCCCTCGCCGGAGTTCGACCGGCTCGAGCCAAGCATGGAGAACCGCGGCGCCGATCCCGATCTGCCATATTCCTACGACGAATCCGCCGAGGAAGCCGCGCGCTGGACGCCGCCGCCGGATCAGCCGGGTCCGCGTCCGCGCGCGCCGGAGAGGGACCGCAAGAAGAAGGCCGCGCGCGCCCCGCGCGCCGGCGGCGGCTTTCCATTCAAGAGCGCCATAGCCATCGGCATTGTGCTGATCCTCGCCGGTGCCGCGATTCTGTGGGGACCGTCGATGGTCTCGTTCGTGCGCAACATGCTGAAACCCTCGGCTGTGGTCGAGGCGCCGAAGGATTCCACCACGCCTGCGCCGCGCCCGAAAATCGCCGACCGCGTCGGCCAGCCGAGTTCGTCGGAGACAGTGGCGCCGGTGGCGCAGCGTGTGGTGCTGTATGACGAGGATCCCGCCGATCCCAAGGGCAAGCAATATGTCGGCACGGTGGTGTGGCGCACGGAAGCGATCAAGGGCACCGGCAACGCGCCCGGCGATCTCGCGGTGCGCGCCGACATCGACATTCCCGAGCGCAAGTTCAAGATGACGATGTCGTTCCGCCGCAACACCGACACCTCGCTCCCCGCAAGCCATACCGCGGAACTGACCTTCATCCTGCCGCAGAATTTCGATGGCGGCGGCGTCGGCAACGTGCCGGGCATCCTGATGAAATCCAACGAGCAGGCGCGCGGTACGCCGCTTGCGGGGCTGGCGGTGAAAGTCACCGACGGCTTCTTCCTGGTCGGGCTGTCCAACGTCGACAGCGATCGCTCTCGCAACCTGCAGCTCCTGAAGGAGCGCTCCTGGTTTGATGTGCCGCTGGTCTACACCAACCAGCGCCGCGCCATCATCGCCATCGAGAAGGGAGCCCCGGGGGAGCGGGCGTTCCAGGACGCGTTCGCGGCCTGGGGGGAGTGATCTTCGCCTGACCCCCATGTCCGTCAATCAAGAACTTATTACCAAGATCGGCGCTGTCGGCGTCGAGCAGGTCTTGCCCCGGCCTGCCCAGTTGGCCCCCGCAGGCCCGTCCCGCACCTAGGCCCCTTTGAGCTATTCTGTCGCATCACCCGTGGCGTTAACCGAAAATTGCTGGTAATACGCCACAGATCGTGGTGCGATCAGCGCGGGGGGGCCCGCCAAGGTGGGCGTGGCGTGCGTATTTTCATGACGAAATCGTATTAATGAGTGAGTTGTCTCCGCGGAACGACCGGCGCGCTGCAATTCTGCAGTCGTGCTATATTCCATGGAAGGGCTATTTCGACATCATCGCGATGGTCGACGTCTTCGTCGTCTATGATGACGTGAAGTACAGCAAGAACCACTGGCACAATCGGAATTTGATCAAGACCCAGCACGGCCTGAAATGGCTGACGGTGCCGGTCTCTCGGGACCACAACACCGACAGGACCGGTTCGATCGACAGCACGCGTATCGCGCATCCGTTTGTGAAAAAGCACTGGCGCAGCATCGCGCAGTCTTATGCGCGGGCGCCATATTTCAGGACATATTCCAGAGAGCTGGAGCGTTGTTTCAGGATCGCGGGCCGTCTCGACAATCTTAGCGCCATCAACGTCCATTTGCTCAAATTCATTTGCCGGGAGCTTGGCATCGACACCGAGATCATATCATCGCGCGATCTCACGGCGCGCGGCATGCCCTCCGAGCGGCTGGCGAATATCTGCCGCGAGGTCGGCGCCAATATCTATTTGTCCGGCCCCTCCGCCAACGCCTATCTCGATGAAGAGAAATTCGCCAAATCCGGCATCGCGGTGGAATGGATGGACTACTCCAACTATCCGCATTACAGGCAGATGCATGGGCCATTCGCGCATCGCGTGACCATTCTGGATCTGATCCTGAACGAAGGACCGGGCGCCCGGAGCTATCTCAAATCCCGCATTCGCCCGCCGCTCGGTTGGCGCAGTGATGCGGCCCCGGCGCGCGCCCGAGATCGCGATCTCGGACGGACCTTGCAGCCGGCGGCGGCCTTCGCAGAGGTTCCGGCGTTTTCGATTTGAGGGAGAGCGATCTCCGCCGCCGCGTACCGGAGAGCGACTAAATGCAAGCCGATGTGTTGTCCGGTGTCTCGGTCGTGGTCCCCGTCTACAACGCCGCGCCCTTGGTCGAGCGGCTGGTTCGCGAGGTTGCCGCTTCTCTCGATGGTGCCGGCGAGCCCTATGAACTGCTGCTGATCGAGGACGGCAGCCGGGATTCCAGCTGGGACGCGGTGGTGGCCGCCGCCTCCCGCCACCCGGAGGTCAAAGGCTTCCGGCTCAGCCGGAATTTTGGCCAGCAAATCGCGGTGAGCGCCGGAATTGCAAAGGCGCGGGGCCAATATGTCATCGTGATGGATTGCGACCTGCAAAATCCGGCTTCGGCGATCCCCGAGATTCTCGGCGCGCTCAGGGCCGGCAATGAACTGGTCTATACCGTCTCCAAGGTTCGCAACAACGCACGCGATGCCGCCACGTCGCAACTGTTCTGGTTCGTGCTGACCAGGATTTTCAAAGCTCCTGTTGTCAAGCATCAGCTGATGATGAAGGGCATGACGTCGCGAATGGCCCGTATCTTTGACAGCTATCCCGAAACCATTCGAACGGTTACCGGCATCGTCGGTGATATGGGTTATAAATTTGCGATTTTGGAAGTTGAGAATGCAAAACGCGCGGAGGGAAAGAGCAACTACGGATTTTTCAAACGGTTCGACCTCATGGTCGACATGATCATTTCGATCGCGGTGGCGCCGCTCAAAATTCTGATTTATGCCGGTCTTGCCGGTTTCATCATGACGCTGATCGCTTCAATTTATTTCCTGGCGGCGGCGCTGTTTGATAGCGTTGTGTCCGGCGTCACCGTCGTTATTCTGGCGGTGTGCCTGTTCGGAAGCTTGCTGACGCTGATGCTCGGGATCGTCGGCGTCTATCTTGCCAATATTTATGTGGAAGTCCGCCGCCGGCCGCTTTTCCTGATTGCGGAAGAGACCGGCTCGCATGGATGAGCTTTCCATCATTGCCGCGCAGCGCGATGCCTATCGCGCCGAATTCGTGAAGCACGGCGATACGCCGCTCGGCGCCCATTGGGGCAGCCGCAGTAGCCTCGAGCTGCGTTTCGAGGCGTTGATGAGGAACGTGCTGCCTCATCTTGGCGCCGGCGCCACGCTTCACGATGTCGGCGCGGGATTGTGCGATCTCCATCGCTTTCTGAGATCGAGCGGCCTCGACCGGCGCATCGCCTATTCCGGCACCGAAATCGTGCAGGAAATGATCGACCACGCCGCGCAAAAATATCCCAAACTGACGCTGCGCAACCGCAATTTCCTCGATTGCGGCATCGACGAACGCTACGATTTCGTTGTGCTCAGCGGCGCCTTCAACCTGCTCGCGGGCCTCGATCGCGACGAATGGAAAGCAATGTGCCTCGCGCTGATCAAGAAAATGTACCTGCATGCGGACAAGGCAATCGCCTTCAATTTCCTCACCAGCTACCGCACCTATTCCGATCCGCTGCTGTATTATTTCGACCCGCGCGAAGTGTTCGACTTCGCCACGACTCATCTGTCCCGCTTCGTGGTTCTGGACGCTGGGTATCCGCTTTACGAGTGTACCGTCACTGTCTTCAACAAGGACTACATGTCCGCGGTCAACGCACATGACGATCTGAAAAAATATTTTCGCTGAGTGGCGGCCTCTCCCTCGTGCCGGAAGACAACGGCCCGACTTTTCATCGGTGCTGAAGGGCAATTCGATCGGCGTGGAATTTGCCGGCAATTTTCCCGACCTCGCAAAGCCGGCGAGCGCGGAACAGATCGCGGCCTGGCGCATTCTGGTCCGGGTGCTGCAGGCGCGATGGCATCCCCAATGAGCGGGTCTGTGCGCACAACTGGATCGACTACAAGGATGCGGACTATTGCGAAGGCTGCGACCTCGCGATGCAGGCGCGCAGCGCCGCGTTTTCGGCGAAGCCGTGAAGCCGACACTTGAAGGCCGGGATGACAGCACCATGTCACAGAACATGAAACAACCGACACGCCGCGCGGCGCCGATCATCGACCAGGAGGGGCGGGAGATCCCGGCGGAAACGCTTGGGGCCACGCTCGAGCAAGGCTCGTTCAGGCAAGGCTCGTTCAGACAAGGCTCGTTCGAGGGCTCACTCGGTCAAGGCTCGTTCGAATTTCGCAGCTCATCCGCCAATCCGTTCGGCAACCTCACCCGCGAGCAGCGGCTGGCGCGGCTCGAGGCGCTGGCAAAACTGCTTGACGTCGCCTTCATCGTGCCCGGCACCAATGTGCGCTACGGCATCGACGGCTTGATCGGATTGATCCCGGTGGTCGGCGACATCATCACCACGGCGATCTCGCTGTGGCTGGTGCGCGAGGCGCGCGCGCTCGGCGCGCCCTGGCACCTGACGATGCGGATGCTCGGCAATGTCGCGCTGGATGGCGTGGTCGGCATTGTGCCGCTGGTCGGCGACGCCTTCGACGTGATGTTCCGCGCCAACGTTCGCAACGTCAAAATGCTGCAGCGCTGGATGGAGAAGCAGCCGAGACTCTAGATCGACACCTATCTGGATCGACAAGCGATCAAGCGGCGTCCGCGTTGGCGTCGCTGGTGGCGGCTTCGGCGGGCGGCTCGGGAGCGCGCCGCGCCAGCGGAAATTCCGCGCTGTCATACAGCGTGCGAATGCCGTTCTGGTCGAAGCGGGCTTCCTCGACCTGCAGATACGCGCCATTCAGCGAATCCGCCGGCAGCTCCTCGATCGCGAAACGCACCGCCTCGGCAGCAGTGTCGAAGCGGCGATAGGCAAAACCCGCACGTTTCTTCTTGCGGATCGCGGCGGGAAACAGTTCGGCGCTGGTCTTATAGCTGAATGAAGCCATGGTCAGTGACCCTCTCAATAGAACGCAAACGGAATGACGACCCACCGCGTGAGCCAGGCCGATCGGCGGCCGGCCGGTGAACGTCATTTCAAGGACACAGCTAATATAGGCTCGTTTGACGGAAATGCGACTCTTGGCGGAGCAGATGATGAATCTGCGCGCGCGGAACCGCCAGCCAGAATTAAGCCTGCGATTTCAGTAGTATGGACTTGGCTCAGAGCTTGCCGAGCAGCACCAGGACCAGCAATACGACTAAAATCAATCCGCCGAGCCCCATTCCCGAATGGCCCATCCCATAGCCGTAGCCGCCGAAACGGCCGCTGAAGCCGCCCAGCAAGAAGATGATCAGGATGATGACGAGGATCAGGCCGAGCGACATGTGATTTCCCCTTGGGCGAGGCAGTCGACGCATGGCGACCGCACAGACCCGAATGCAGCAAAGCACATCGTGAGATCGGGTTCCATCGAGGAACCCGCAGATACCCGCCATTGTCGGGCGTGATCCGGCAATTCATCATCCTTTGAATTCTTGCGAAGAGAGACGGAATGCGCGGGCCTTCGCTGCGCCGAGGGGGCTTCGGCCCGGCAGGCGGTCAGGCCCGCGCATGACGCCTTCGGCGTTACTTCGGCTGCAGCTTCAGCGCCGCCGAATTGATGCAGTAACGCAATCCGGTCGGTCCCGGACCGTCCTCGAATACATGGCCGAGATGGCCATTGCACTTCGAACATAGCACCTCGGTCCGGATCATGCCGTGGCTGATATCGCGATCTTCGTCGACATGGCTCTCGACCGCGGGCGCTGTGAAGCTGGGCCAGCCACAGCCGGAATTGAACTTGGCGTCGGATTCGAACAGCGTCTGGCCGCAGCCGGCGCAGGTGTAAATGCCGTCGCGGTGCTCATGCTCGTATTCGCCCGAGAACGGCCGCTCGGTCGCCTTTTCGCGCAGCACCGCGTACTGCATCGGCGTCAGTTCGCGGCGCCATTCGGCGTCGGTCTTTTCAACCTTTGCGGTTTTGGTGTCGGTCATTGATCCCTCTTTATTTTGCCGTCAGTTGGTGACTTTCGCGCTGCTCACCAGCGTCGGCTTCTCGATGTAATCCTGCGCGAAAATCTTCTTCAGGTTTTCGATCTTCGGAAGGTCATTATAGGCAATATAGGGCTGGGTTGGGTGCAGCGTCAGGTAGTCCTGATGATAGGCCTCGGCCGGATAAAACCCTTCCAGCGGGCCGAGCTTGGTCACGATCGGCTTCTTGTAGACTTTTGCAGCGTTGAGCTGTGCGATATAGGCATCCGCCACCATCTTCTGCTCGTCATTGGCGGTGAAGATCGCCGAGCGATATTGCGTGCCGGAATCCGGGCCCTGACGGTTCAATTGCGTCGGATCGTGCGCCACCGAGAAGAATATCTGCAGAATTTTTCCGTAGCTGATCTTCTTCGGGTCGTATTTGATCTCGACGGCTTCGGCATGGCCGGTCGCACCGGTGCTGACCATCGTATAACTCGGCGGTGGCCTTGCTGCCGCCGGCATAACCGGACACCGCGTTGACCACGCCCGCAGTGTGCTGGAACACGCCCTGCACGCCCCAGAAACATCCGCCTGCAATCACCGCGGTCTGGATGCCGTCGGACGCCTGCGCATCAACGGCCGGAGCAGGAATAATCACGGCTTCTTCCGCCGCGCGCGACGGTGCGGCGGCGAAAGCGGTAATCGCTAGCGCGCCGATGGCGGCGCAGAGCGACAGGCGGCTGAACGGGTGACGGCGCATGGGATGTCCTCGTGGCTGATGGGCGGCCGATTTGGCTGCAGTTTAGGGCGCCGGACGCGCGGTCCGCAATCGTCGCAGGTCCCTTCGTGAAGCAAGATACGCGGCAACGCTCCTGTTGTTACGGCCCTGAACACACGAGTTCGTGAATAAAACCTGCGTCCTTCCAAGGCCTTGGCGTTCAGGGAACACGGCCCCGGAGCGCGGCGTTGGAAACCGACTGCGGCCTTCTGCTTCAGTTGTTTTTGTTCAGGAATGTTGCGATGGCGCAAACCGATGTCCGCAAGGGAATGCCGTCCGTCGAGTTGTCGCGCGAGGAGTTCGAGAAACGCTATCGCAGCCGTTTCGCCGATCCTGCATTCAAGCCGCTCGAACGTGAAATCAGCGCCGTCGTCGGCGCGGCGTGGGACGGCTACATCAATTCACGCAAGGCGCCGGTGACGCGCAAGGCCGGAGCGGGTTTCGCCGATCCGGACTATGAAATATCCGTCGACTGGCTGGCCGCGCGCGACGCCATCCTTGCCGCGCAGCGGCGGCACGACGATGCCGGCGAGACGCCGCGCATCTTGTTGATCAACGGCTCCTCGCGAAGCGACCATACCTGCCCCGGCGAAATGTCGAAGACCTGGCGGCTGGTCGAGCTTGCCGAGCCAATATTCGGCGAAATGGGATTTGCGGTCGACGTTCTCGATCTCTCCAGGCTCACCTCCGAATTCGGCAAGCAGATCCATCCCTGCAAGTCCTGCGTCTCGACCTCGATGGCGCTGTGCCATTGGCCGTGCAGCTGCTATCCGAACTATTCGCTTGGCCAGACCGACGACTGGATGAACGAGATTTATCCGCTGTGGGTCGCGGCCCACGGCATCATGATCGTAGCCCCGGTGAACTGGTATCACGCGCCGACCGGGTTGAAGGCAATGATCGACCGGCTGGTCTGCGCCGATGGTGGCAATCCAGATCCGACATCGACCCACGGCAAGAAGCCGGAAGAAGCCAAGGCGCTCGAATTGAAAGGCTGGCCCTATCCGCGGCATCTCGCAGGACGCCATTTCGGCGTCGTCGTTCATGGCGACAGCGTCGGCGCGGAAACGCTGCGGCGCTCGCTGGTGGACTGGCTCATCGACATGTCGCTGATCTCGGCCGGCGGCATGAGCGAGACCGACGGCTATATCGGCTACATGGAGCCGTATGCGACATCGCATCAGGCGCTGGATGACGACGAGGCGTTCCAGCAGAATGTACGTAACGTCGCCCGCGCGCTCGGCAAGGCCGTGCTGCTGCATCGCGCCGGAAAATACCATGAACCGGGCAGAGGATTGGTCGATCCGAATCCGAAGTGACGGTCCCTCATGGCGAGGAGCCGCTCTGGCCGTTTCAAACCATGAGGATCCGCATCCTTCCAGACGCGCCCAGGAGGCCGCTTCTCAGGATGAGGGGGCAGTTGCTCACACCACCACGCTGAGCCGCTTCGCCGCGCGCGTGATGCCGGTGTAGAGCCATCGTGCGCGGCTGTCCTGGAACGCAAAACTCTCGTCGAACAGCACCACGTCGTCCCATTGCGAACCCTGCGATTTATGCACGGTGAGCACGTAGCCATAGTCGAACTCGTCATAGGGCTTGCGTTGTTCCCATGGAATTGCCTCGATGCCACCCTCGAAGCAATCGGTTCGAACCGAGACCTTCGTCACCTTGATGCCTGTATCCTCATCCGGCGACAGCCGCATGCCGAGGATGCGCAATTTCGATCTCGACGCGGTGCGCGACTTGACGCGCCACAGCCCGCCGTTGAACAGTCCCTTTTTGCGGTTGTTGCGCAGGCACACCAGCTTGTCGCCGGCCACCGGCAACGGATCCTCGATGTTCTGCTTTTGCCGCACCCGCATGTTGTAGGCGCGCCGCGTAGCGTTGCGTCCGACCAGCACCTGATCGGCCGACATGACGCGATCCGGATCGAGCTCGGCGCGCGACACCACCTCGCTTTCGCCGTAGCGGCCGATGCCGAGTTTGCGCCCCTCGCGCACGTCCATCGACATCCGCACGATCGGATCGTCCTGGGCCTGGCGATGTACCTCGGTGAGCATGGCGTCCGGTTCGACATTGGTAAAAAACCCGCCGCCCTGGATCGGCGGCAATTGCGCAGGGTCGCCGAGCACCAGCAACGGGCATTCGAACGACATCAGGTCGCGGCCCATTTCGGCGTCGACCATCGAGCATTCGTCAATCACGATCAGTTTTGCTTTCGACGCCGGGGCGTCATCCCATAGCTCGAAGCTCGGCTGCTCGACGCCGGATTCGCGCGCGCGGTAGATCAGCGAATGGATGGTGGAAGCGTTGTCGCAGCCCTTGCTGCGCATCACCAAGGCGGCCTTGCCGGTGAAGGCCGCGAATTTGACCTCGCCGCTGACGCCGTTGGCGATGTGCCGCGCCAGCGTGGTCTTGCCGGTGCCGGCATAGCCGAACAGCCGGAACACCGGCGGCGTGCCGCCTCGGCCCGGTTTGGCTTTGAGCCAGCCGGCGACGGCCTTCAGCGCGGAATCCTGATGCGGGGTGAAGGCGGGCATGGGTCTCGATGAAGGGGTCACGGAAGCGACTCACAGCGTCAAGCTAACCATTCAGGCAGGCCACGCAACCACCTTCCGCCACGCGGAATTGCTTGACGGTGGACTTAGGCCTTCCGGAGTTTACACTGCGCACAACAATAAGCCGGCCTCGGAGGCACGTTATGAAATTCGGGATCTTTTATGAGCTGCAACTGCCGCGCCCGTGGCAACCCGGCGGCGAACTGAAACTCTATCAGGATGCGCTGACCCAGCTCGAACTCGCCGACCGCTGCGGCTACGACCATGCCTGGGTGGTGGAGCATCATTTCCTCGAAGAATATTCGCATTCGCCGTCGCCGGAATCGTTTCTCGCCGCAGCCAGCCAGCGTACCCAAAACATCCGGCTCGGCCACGGCATTTTCCAGCTCACCACCAATCATCCCGCGCGCGTCGCCGAGCGCGTCGCGGTGCTGGATCTGCTTAGCAACGGCCGCGTCGAATTCGGCATGGGCGAGAGCGCCTCGATCACCGAACTGACGCCGTTCGGCCGCGACATGGAAACCAAGAAAGAGGTGTTCGAAGAAGCCGTCCGCGCCATTTTCCCGATGTTCCAGGATGGCGGCTGCGAGCATCACGGAAAATATTTCGACATTCCCCTGCGCAATGTGGTCCCGAAGCCGCTGCAGAAACCGCATCCGCCGCTGTGGATGGCATGCTCCCAGCTGCCGACCATCGAACGCGCCGGCCGATGCGGATTTGGCGCGCTGGGCTTCCAGTTCGTCAGCGCCGATGCGGCGCACGCTTGGGTGCATGCTTATTACAATGCCATCACCAAGCGGCTGAACAAGCTGGCGGACTATGAGATCAACCCGAACATGGCGCTGGTGTCGTTCTTCATGTGCGCGAAGACCGACGAGGAGGCCCGCGCGCGGGCTGACGGGGCCACTTTCTTCCAGTTCGCGCTGCGTTACTACGGCGCGTCGCAAAACCGCCAGCGTCCGGCGCCGGGTACCGTCAACATGTGGGACGAATACAACAGGTGGAAGCGGGAAAACCCCGAGGCGCAGGAGGCGGCGCTGCGCGGCGGGTTGATAGGCTCGCCGGAAACCATTCGCAAAAAGCTGCGGCGCTTTAGGACCTCGCATATCGACCAGGTGATCCTGCTCAACCAGGCCGGCAAGAACAGCCACGAGCACATCTGCAATTCGCTGGAATTGTTCGCAAAGGAAGTGATGCCGGAATTCAAGTCCGATCCTGAACACGAGGAATGGAAGGCTGGGGTAATGAGCGGCGCAATCCAGCTCGAAGAGATCGACACCCAGGCCTTCACCGACCGCTACGGCGCCAAGGCGATGATGAATGTCGCGCCGTCGAAGCCGAGCGTCGCCGCGGCGGAGTAGGGTGATGCCTCATTGCGAGCAGCAAACGAAGCAATCCGGTTCTTGCTTGCAACGCCTGGATTGCTTCGCTTGCGTGCGCGATGACGCGACCGCTAGCTGAGGATCGCGCTCAGCGTCGAGGGCGAGTCGATAATGACGGTGCTGCCGCGCACCCCGAACCACATGGCTTGCACGTGCTGGCCGCCCTTCACCTGCGTGAGCGGCACACCGACCACGAGGGTTGTTGGTACCCGGCCGGTAGCCTGAGGTGTTTTTTCGTTGTAGGTGAAGATCGCCTGCACCGGCGACAGCGTTCCGTTCACCGAAATGCCGAACCCGCCGCCCGGAAAATCGTTCCCCGTCGCATAAGGATTTGGCACGTTCAGGATCACGATCGCCATGGTTCCGACGCCTTCGGGCAGCGTGATGGTGAGGCCGGGAAGGGGCACCCAAGTGCCGGAATTGGTTTGGTGCGTGCCGGTCGTCTGCGCATATAAAGCCATGTACACCTCCTAAAATGGTAAAAAGGACAATTGCAACTCTAGCAACGGAGCGGCGAGGGGGGCAATCGAATTCGCGGCGACGCCGGCCGGGCTGTTGCGGGACGAGCTTGCAAACGCAGCCAGTTGGCCGTTCACTTGCCAAGACGCGTGACGCAGTACCGGACGCTTGCGCAGGTGTCGCGCCAGCCACCCCGGAATCGAGCGGAGTAGGGCGATGCAACGTAAACTCCTGCAGATAGCGGTTGCCTTTGCCGGGCTATTCGGCGTCGGCTTCGGCCTTGCCGGCGTGGTGTTCGGCACAGCGTTCGTCGACATCTTCGACGATGGCGCGATCGACTCTTCGGTGCGCTTTTTCAAGGGCATGCTGCTGGCGATCGGGTTGATCTACTGGTCGTGCATTCCCGGCATCGAGCGGCGCGGCGAGCGGATGTCGCTGGTGACCTTCATCCTGGTGCTTGGGGCGGCGTCGCGGCTGATGGCCGTGATCGGCCATGGCGTGGCGACCGTCGGCATTCTCGTCAGCCTGATCGCGGGCTTGATCCTGGTGCCGCTGCTATGGCTGTGGCAGCGCCACGTCGCCGAGGCCGCGCAACGCAGCGCGTTCACCTGAATGAAACGGGTGGGCGTGTGGATTTTCTACTGTGTCGGCGCGCTGGCGATCGGCTACCTCGCGCTGCACGCCTATGCGGTTTTTACCGGCCGAGATCTGCAGCCAGGCGATCCGATTCACATTTTTCGTAAGCCCGATGCGCCGAGTTACTCGTGAGCGGCGCACATACGGCCGTCATCGTGAGGAGTGCGCACTAGCGCGCGTCTCCAAAGGATCTCCGCAGCGACGGTGTTCCAACTTCCATCCTTCGAGGCCCGCCGAGCACGCGAAGCTTTCGCATCGCCGGGCGAGCACCTCAGGGTGACGGCGCGTTATGTGGCGCCTTCGTCACGCCGTCGCCGCCACCCGGTGATAATCGCCGGCGCCGGCGGGGGTGATGGGCAGGCCGCCATCGGCGTATTCGTTGAGCTTGTTGCGCAGGGTGCGGATCGAGATGCCGAGGATGTTGGCGGCGTGGGTGCGGTTGCCGAGGCAATGCTTCAGCGTTTCCAGGATTAGATCGCGCTCGACATCGGCGACGGTGCGGCCCACCAGCGCGCGCGTCACCTGTTCGGCGGCGAAGGTGGCGTGCGCCACCGCAGGTGCGGTCTTCGCTAGGTCGAGGCGGTCACCGTCCGGCGTCAGGATGGCATCGACGCCGATCTCGTCGCCATTGGCCATCAGCACCGAACGGTGGATGGTGTTCTCCAGTTCGCGGACGTTGCCCTGCCAGCGATTGGTGGTGAGCACCCGCCGCGCGTCTGGTGAAATCGGGCGCACCGGCACGCCGTTGGCGTCGGCATATTTGCGCGCGAAATGCTGCGCCAGTTCGAGGATGTCGGCCGGCCGCTCGCGCAGCGGCGGAATTTTCAGGTTCACCACGTTGAGCCGGAACAGCAGATCCTCGCGGAACGAGCCCTCGCGCACCGCGTCGGCGAGATTGCGGTTCGAGGTGGCGACGATGCGGATGTCGATCGGCACCGGCCGGGTGCCGCCGACGCGATCGATCACGCGCTCCTGGATCGCGCGCAGCAGTTTCGATTGCAGCCGCACGTCCATTTCCGAGATTTCATCCAGCAGCAGCGTGCCGCCGGTGGCTTCCTCGAACTTGCCGATGCGGCGTGCGATGGCGCCGGTGAAGGCGCCTTTCTCATGGCCGAACAATTCGGACTCCAGCAGGTGCTCGGGAATCGCCGCGCAGTTGATGGAGATGAACGGTTTTTTGGCGCGGTTGGAGCGGGTGTGGACGTAGCGCGCCAGTACTTCCTTGCCGGTGCCGGATTCGCCGGTGATCATCACCGAGGCGTCGGAGCCGGCGATCTGCTGGGCCAGCCGGATCACCTTCGCCATCGCCTCGTCGCGATAGACCAGATCGCGGGAATCGTTGGCGACGGCGGCGAGCACGGCTGCGATCAGCTCCGGATCGGGCGGCAGCGGGATGTACTCCTTGGCGCCGGCGTGAATGGCGGCGACCGCGGCGCGGGCGTCGCTGGCGATGCCGCAGGCGACGATGGGGACGTGGATATGCTCGGCCTCGAGCCGGATCACCAGGTCGCGGATGTCGAGTGCGACATCGACCAGCAACAGATCGGCGCCCTTGCCGCCGCGCAGCACGCGCATCGCTTGCTCGTTGTCCTCCGCGTGGGTCACGGAGGCGCCGTTATCCATGGCGATCTTGGTGGCGGTCGTAAGCTGGCCCTTCAGGGTGCCAACGATGAGAAGCCGCATGGTGTTCTCCTGTCAGTCTTTTCGCGCGATTTCCGCGCGACGTTGGTTAAGAGCCTCAGGCACGTTCCGCCTTGATAATTTCCGTCATCGTGACGCCGAGCTTGTCTTCCACCAGTACCACCTCGCCGCGCGCCACCAGCCGGTTGTTGACATAGATGTCGATGGCTTCGCCGACGCGGCGATCGAGTTCGAGCACGGTGCCGGGTCCCAGCTTCAAGAGCTCGCCGACATCCATCTTGGAGCGGCCGAGCACGGCGGAAACCTGCACTGGCACGTCGAACACCGCTTCGAGATCGGCGGCGACGCGCGAGATCTGTTCGTCGTCATGATATCCGATGTCGTCGCTCACCGGGGCATCGGCGGCGTTGAGATCGGGAAGCGGCACGTGGGTATCGGTGTCACTCATGGTTCACTCCTCATGGCCTGTCCGGCCTGATCGCGGGACGCCATATAACGCCCGACGAGTTCGTTGATCTTGGCTTCGATCGCCGCGCGCTCCAGCATCACGCCGCCGTCGGCCCACTCGATTCTGCAGTCGCCGCCGTCGATCTCCGGCTCCGCCAGCATCACCAGACGGCCCTCGAAACCGCTTTGCTTCGCCAGCCGCTCGATCCGCTCGCGCGCGGCGTCATAGAGGAAATCGTTGATCCGCACCACCAGATGCGGCGTCGACACCAGATGCGAGAAGCAATCGCTGACCAGCGCCATGATTTCGGCCAGCGGCTCGCCGGCCATCAGTTCGCTGCACAGTTTACGCGCTACCGCCACCGCAACGTCGACCGCCTCGGTTTCCATCCGGGTTTCGATGCCGGAAAAGCGCGTGGCAATGGTGCGAATGGCGATGCCGATTTCCTCCAGCGCCAGTGCGGCGCGGCGGTCGCTTTCCGCCTTGGCCTCGCGCATCGCGGCATCGAAACCGTCGCGGTAGGCGCGCGCTTCGGCGGCGGCGATCTGCTGCGCGATTTCCGACGGCGTGGCGGCGCGCTCGCGCCCCTTCTCCGGGGCGGAGAAGTCCATGTCGAACAGGAATTTTGCCGGAGCTCCCATCAATACACCAGCTCGTCGTCGGCGCGGTTTTTCGTCAGCATGATCTCGCCCTTGGCAGCCAGATCCTTGGCGAGGTTGACCAGCAGTGCCTGCGCCTCGTCGACGTCGCGCAAGCGTACCGGCCCGAGCGCGGCCATGTCGTCGAGCAGCATCTTGCCGGCGCGCGACGACATGTTGCCGAGGAAGAAGCCGCGGACCTCCTCGTTGGCGCTTTTCAGCGCGATGCCGAGCTTGTTCTTGTCGACATGGCGCATCAGGGTCTGCGCCGAGCCGGAATCCAGCTTTACCAGGTCGTCGAAGGTGAACATCAGCGCCTTGATGCGCTCGGCGGATTCGCGGTTGTCTTCTTCCAGCGAAGTGATGAATCGGGTTTCGGTCTGGCGGTCGAAATTGTTGAAGATTTCCGCCATCACCTCGTGGGCGTCGCGGCGGCGGGTCTGCGACAGGTTGGACATGAATTCGGTGCGCAGCGTCTGCTCGACGCGCTCGATCACCTCTTTCTGCACCGCCTCCATCTTCAGCATGCGGCCGACCACGTCGAGCGCCATGTCCTCAGGGAGAATCGCCAGCACCCGCGCGGCGTGCTCCGGCTTCAGCTTCGACAGCACTACGGCGATGGTCTGCGGATATTCGTTCTTGAGGTAGTTGGCGAGCACCTCTTCCTGTACGTTGGAGAGCTTTTCCCACATGTTGCGGCCCGCGGGTCCCCGAATCTCGTCCATGATTCCGGTGGCGCGCTCCTTGGGCAGATATTGCTGCAGCAGCCGTTCGGTGGCGTCGAAATTTCCCATCAGTGCGCCCGACGCCGACATCCGCGAGACGAATTCGAGCAGCAGATCCTCGACCACATCGGCCTCCACGGTGCCGAGCGTCGACATTGCCATCGACAACTCGCGCACCTCGTCGTCCTGCAGCAGCGCCCAGACCTTGCCGCCATATTGTTCGCCGAGCGCCAGCATCAGGACCGCGGCGCGCTTCGGTCCGCTCATCGGCTTGCTCTTGGGACGATTGCTCTGACGGCTCGCCAGCGTCGCGACCACGCTGGCGATGTCGTTATTGATGCTGGTTGTGGTTTGCGGTACGGCCATGTCAGATCACGCGGACTCCGAGAGCCATTGACGAACGATGGAAGCGGTTTCGGATGGATTTTGCTGCGCCAGTTCGCCGACGCGATGCACCGATTGCGCATGCACCTGGCCTTGAACCTGCGCCACGTCGATCATCTGCGCGGTGGCGTTGGTGCCGGGGACGAACTCGGTCCGGTTGTCCCCTGAGCGCTGGCATCGGCCAGCGCGGGCATGGCGGCATTGGTGATCGCCGCGACCGGTTCGGAGGCGAGGATGCGCTTGACCAGCGGCCGCACCACCATGAAAAGCACCACGAAACCGAGCAGCAGCATGACTGCAAGCTCGATGCCGTACATGATGTCGTCCTTGGTGAACGTCAGCATGCTCATCCAGCCGGTGGGCTCGCCGACCGGCACGACCGAAGGCGCGTCGGCAAAGCGCAGATTGATCACCTCGACCTGGTCGCCGCGCTTCTGGTCGAAGCCGATGGCCGAGCGCACCAGCGCCGCGATGCGGTCGAGCTGCTCCTTGGAGCGTTCGGCATAGACCATCTCGCCCTTATCGTTCCGGGAATAGCTGCCATCCACCAGCACGGCGACGGAGATGCGGTTGACCCGGCCGGCCTCGGTCACTTCGGTCTTGGTGGTGCGGGAAATCTCGTAATTGTTGGTTTCCTCGCTTTTCTTGCTCTGGTCGCGCCCGGCCGGCGCATTGTCCTGGCGCTGAGCACCGGGCAATTCGTTGTTGACCGTGACCTGGCCGTTGCTTTCGGCGGTGGCGGAGGATTCCTCGCGGGTCTGGCTGGAGCGCAGCACGCGGCCTTCGGGATCGAACTTGTCGGAAGTTTGCGTGATCTTGTTGTAGTCGAAGTCGGCGGACAGTTGCACCCGCGCGCGCCCGGTTCCGACCACCGACGACACGATCGCCTCGACCTGGTTGCGCATCCGTTTCTCGAAACCGGCGCGGCGCTCATCGCCGGTGGCGCCATCGGCATCGCCGGTAGCGCCATCGGCCAGCAGCTGCCCGGCTTCGTCGACGATGGAGACCCGCTGCGGCTTCAATCCGTTGACGGCGGAGGCGACGACATGGCGGATGGCGCGGACCTGCTGCGGCTCCAGCGCGCCGCGCACCCGCACCACGATCGAAGCCGAAGGCTCCGGCGTTTCGCGCGAGAACAATGGCCGCTCCGGCAGCACCAGATGCACGCGCGCGGCCTGGATGCGGTCGATCGCCCTGATGGTGCGCGCCAGTTCGCCTTCCAGCGCGCGGAGATGGTTGATGTTCTGCACGAAGCTGGTGGTGCCGAGCGCATCGGATTTGTCGAAAATCTCGTAGCCGACGCCGCCGCCCTTGGGCAGCCCGCCTTCGGCCAGTTTCATACGCAGGCGCGTCACTTTATCCTTGGGGACCATGATCACCGCGCCATCGTTGCGCAACTCGAAGGCGATGGCCTGGCGTTCCAGATCCTTGACGATCCCCGCGGAATCCTCGGGGCTGAGGTCGGTGAACAGCGTCGTCATTTGCGGCGTGGTGACGCGCATGATGACGAATCCGAAGAATCCGATCAGCGCGGCGGTGACCGCCACCATCGCCATTACCCGGGACGCACCCAGACTTTTCAGGAAACCTGCAAGACCCTGCAACGAACCGCCCCTCGAGATTCGGCCGCGAGAGCCGACTGGGCAATTATTGCCTACGGGATGGTTTCGATATAGTTAATGAAGGTTAAAGGCGCCGAGGAATTGTCGCTCACGCAAAAATCGGCCTTCCGAGGGAAGGCCGATTTTCTTAAAAATGCCGATGATTGCGTGCGGCTTACTGCCGATACTGCTGGATGCGGGTGGTACGCAGTCCGGCCAGGCCATGCTGGTCGATGGAAAACTGCCAGGACAGGAATTCGTCGACGGTCAGGGTGTAGCGGCTGCAGGCTTCCTCGAGAAGAGCAGGCCGCCGCGCACCGCGGCCACGACTTCGGCCTTGCGGCGGATCACCCACCGTTTGGTCCCGGGTGCAGGCAAATCCGCAATTGTTAACGGACTGCCGTCAGGCCCGATGACGTATTTTACCCTCGGGCGATGGGGTTCTGTCATGGCGTACTCACAAACTCTCAACCACTGAACTCACTGGAACAACGTAACCCCCGCGACTTAAAATTTGCCTAAGCACTGGGCCCAAATACGATTCTCCTTCAAATCGACATAAAACCGCGCCCCCGCGCGCTCATGTGTGCCGGGGTGAAGCAGGGTGTGAATGAAAGGCTAATTTATTTTAGTCGCCATTCCTGGATTCCGGGCTGCCTCTAAAAAGCGCGCCTCGGAATGGCGGACTTCGTCGGTCAGTTGGTGATGCTCTTGATCTGGCTGACGGTGTAGGTCTGGCCGTTGATCGACAATAGCGGCGGCGACTGCGTCAGATCCACCGAATTGACCACGCCCTGGATCTGGGTCGAGACCCCGACCGCGTTGCCCGAGGCGTCGGCCGCGGTGGCGGTGATGGTGTATTTGCCGTCCGGCCATTGCGTGCCGTCATTGCCCTTGCCGTCCCAGGTAAAGGCCTGGTTGTCGCCGGCGGTGACGGGATAGGTGCCGCTGAAGACGTTCTGGCCGGTCGAGTTGGCGATGGTGATCGCCACATTCGAGTTCGAGGCAACGCCGAGGGTCCAGGTGGCCGCGCCGTTAGTCAATTTCGTGGTGGCGCCGTCGACAATGGCGGTCTTGCCGACAAACCCCAAGGCCTGTGTCGATTGCGCGGTCTGCTGCAGCGACACCAGCGAAGTCAGTTGATCGTTGGTCTTGAGCTGCTGCTCGACGCCGGCGAATTGCACCAGCTGCTGGGTGAACTGATTGGTGTCGAGCGGGTCGAGCGGGTTCTGGTTCTGCAGCTGCGTCGTCAGCAGCGTCAGGAAGGTCTGAAAATTCCCCGCCAGCGTGGCGTTGGTGGTTGAATTCAGGGTCGATCCGGAATCCGAGGTTGTGGGAGGAAGCGGTGTCGTGCCTGATACCACCGATGGCGCCACGCCTGATGCTGTCGTCATGTCCGTCTCCTAGACCCTGATGTCCACTCCGCTGCCCGACCCGGGCATGCGGCCGTAAGTTCGTCCCGCGACCGCGGCGGGAATGCCGTCGTCTTCGCTGATGATCAGCCGCTGCGCACTACGCGCCGCCTCCTCGCCGGTGTTCCGGCCGGATGAGGAGTGGTCGCGCAGGCTGAATTGCAGGCCGCCGTCGCCGGTCTTGAATCCGGCATTGTCGAGCGCGCGTTGAAGCTGCGGCGCGTCCTGGCGCAACATCGCCAGCGTCTCCGGTTTCTCCACCGTCAGATGCGAAGTGACCTGGCCGTGGCGGTCGACGTCGATGCGGACATCGATGCGGCCCAACTCGGCCGGATCGAGCCTGATCTCGAAGCGGCTCTTGCCGCTCTGCGCGGTGACTGCGATCTGCAGCGCAAGGCCGTTGAGCGGCACCGCGGCGGTGGTTGCCACGGTGACGGTCAATGGCGTGGCTGGGGAGGTTGCAGTGGATTGCGCCTGCGGTTGTTGGATTGCGGCCTGCCGGCCCGCGTCGGAGGGATCGGCTTGAACCTGGACCGCCGCCGAAGCGCGATGTTCGCGCGGCGACAGTGTCGCGGCTGTGGCCGCCGGCGCGTCCGGCTTCGCCGCATCGGCTTTCGCGGTGTCAGGGCCGATGCCGTCGGTTTTCTGTTTGCCGTCCGCGGCCGGGGCTCGCGGGGCAACGCTGATGTCAACGGCGTCCGAGGATGGCGACGCCGCGGACGGATCGGCCGCGCCGGACGGAATGCCGGTCTTGACCGGTGTGGCGGCGTCGCTCGACGGTGCGGCGGTGGTTGTCTTGCGTGTTGCCTTCGGCACGACAGCCGCAACCGGCGTGGCCGCGGCAACGACTGCAGCCAATTCCGGATCAACCTGCGTTGCAGCATCGGCGGTCGCTACGGGCTGGCTAACGGGCGTTGTGACCGGGTCAGCCGCGGGTGCTTGTGCGTTGACGGCTGGGGCTGCGGCCGGAACGATGGCATCCGTGGCCGCCGAGGCTGGTGCCGCGACGGCCGGCGTCGCTTCTGCCGGTGTGGTTGCCATTGTCGCCGGTGCCGGACCGGGCTTTGCCGACTCGGAGCCCTGCGCTGCCGCTGCGACGGGCTTCGAGGCCTCGAAGGTCGATATGCTCGTGGCGATCGCCGCAGCGGCAATTGCCAGCGGTTCGCTCGTGTTGCTCGGAGATACCGCCGCGACGATAACGCCCGGCACTGCAGCGGGCACCGCAATCGCAACGGCGACCGGAGCCGGCGTTACAGCCGTCGATGCGGCGGGCGGTGCCGATGCTGCGGGATCGGCTGACGCGGTTGAATCCGTTGCGGCATCCTCGACCGCTGGTTTCACAATGCCCGACTTTGCGGCTGCCGGTTTCACGGCTTTGCAGGCTGCGCCGGCATCGGCAATCGCCTGCGCGGCCGGCTGCACATCGTGCGACGCGCTTTTCGCGGCCGCACTCGAAGAAGCTGCGCTGTCGCATGGCGGGCGGCTGTCCGATGCAGGGGATGGTTCGTCGGGGCGCGGCTGCGGCGATGGCCGATCCGGTGCGGTCGGGCGATCGTTGCCGGCGCTGTCGGCCGCGTTGCTGTCGATCAGCGCCGAAAAACTGTCCGGCGCCGTCGATTGGTCGGCACGCGGGGATCGTGCCGGTGCGGCTGGAACGGACAGGTTGGCGGCGATTTCTGACGTCACGCTGAACACGGGCGGCCTTTCGCGATGATTCCACCATCCAAGTCAGCAAGGACCGGGCCATCCGGAAGCCGAAATAAACGCATGGAAAATCAGATGGTTAGCCGGCAGAGGCCGGTGCGGTGCGGCCGCTGCCGCCGCTTCCTTTCTGCCCGGCGGCAAGAATTGCCGTTCGCCCCGCGCAAAAGCACGTCCCGCGATTGCCTCACAGGAAAGCGGACTATATGAAAGGCTGACTTTTCAGCCGCTCCGGTGACGCGAGTTCGCTTTTCCGGACCGGCTCATGATCGGAACCATGCTCAACAGTCTGGATCTCGAAGGCCGTCCTCAGGACACACGGATCGTCGTCGCCATGTCGGGCGGCGTCGACTCCTCGGCCACGGCTGCGCTATTGAAGTCCGAAGGCTACGACGTGGTCGGTATCACGCTGCAGCTCTACGATCACGGCGCCTCCACCCATCGCAAGGGCGCCTGCTGCGCAGGCCAGGACGTCCACGATGCCCGCGACGTCGCCGCACGCCTCGGCATCCCGCATTACGTGCTGGACTACGAGAGCCGTTTCCGCGAGTCGGTGATCGACAGCTTTGCCGACTCTTACGCTGCCGGCGAAACGCCGGTGCCGTGTATCGAATGCAACCGGTCGGTAAAATTCCGCGACCTGCTGGCGACCGCGCGCCAACTCGGCGCTTCCGCGCTCGCCACGGGCCATTACGTTGCGTCGCGCCGCATGGCCGACGGATCGCGCACGCTGGTCTGCGCTGCGGATGCCGGTCGCGACCAGAGCTATTTCCTGTTTGCGACCACGCGCGAGCAGCTCAGCTACCTGCGCTTTCCGCTCGGCGACATGACCAAGCCGCAAACCCGCGAACTGGCGCGGCGCTTTGGATTGTCGGTCGCCGACAAGCAGGACAGCCAGGACATCTGCTTTGTGCCGACCGGGCGTTACACCGACATCGTCGGGCGCCTGAAGCCGAATGCAATGGAGCCCGGTGAGGTGGTTGATCTCGACGGCCGCAGCATCGGCAAGCACCAGGGCATCGCGCACTTCACCGTCGGGCAGCGGCGCGGGCTCGGCATTGCCGCCAGCGCGCCGCTCTATGTGATCAGGCTAGACGCCGCCCGCCGGCGCGTCGTGGTTGGTCCGCGCGAAGCGCTGCGGATGCATCGCATTATACTGCGCGACATGAACTGGATTGGCGACGGCGCGCTCGATGGCGCAGTCGGCGATGGCTTGGAGATTTTCGTGCGGGTGCGCTCGACCCGCGCGCCGCAGCCGGCCTGGCTGCGTGCGGTCGACGGCGGCTATGAAGTCGAACTGGTCGCGGGCGAGGAAGGCGTGTCGCCGGGCCAGGCCTGCGTATTCTACGATGCGCCGTCGGGACAGGCGCGCGTGCTCGGTGGCGGCTTCATCAAGAGCGCGGCTGCGAAGAGCGAGGTATGTGAAGCCAACGAGCCACAGCCGTTGCTGCAGGACTGAACGAACAAGAAAATCGGCCGAGAAAATTCAGGCGGGGGCATGGGCAACGACATCGACCGCGCGGGGGTCGCAAAGGCTTATGGCCGCTGGGCGCCGATCTACGATCTCGTATTCGGCAAGGTGTTCGAACAAGGCCGCCAATCCACCATCGCGGAAGCCGACAAGATCGGCGGCCGCATTCTCGACGTCGGTGTCGGCACCGGGCTGTCGCTGTCGGATTATTCGCGCAGCACGAAGTTGTGCGGCGTCGATATTTCCGAACCGATGCTGCGCAAGGCCCAGCAGCGCGTGCGCGCGATGGGTCTTTCCAATGTCGAGACGCTTGCGGTGATGGACGCGAAAAACCTGGCGTTTGCGGACTCATTCTTCGATGCGGTGGTGGCGCAATATGTCATCACGGCGGTGCCCGATCCGGAAAGTACCCTCGACGATTTCATTCGCGTGCTGAAACCCGGCGGCGAACTCATCCTGGTCAACCACATCGGCGCCGAGAGCGGCCCGCGCCGCGCCTTCGAACTGGCATTCGCGCCGCTGGCGCGCCGGCTCGGCTGGCGGCCGGAATTTCCATGGGCGCGACTGGTTGATTGGGCCGCGAGACATGGCGGCGTCAGCCTTACCGAGCGCCGCCCGATGGCGCCGATGGGGCATTTCTCGCTGATCCGCTACCGCAAATCGTGACACCGCGTCGATTTGGTGGGGAACTTCGGTCGGCGCGAGCCGTTTCTTTCAATGGTCAAGAAATCCGTCTACCTTTGCTGTGTCATGACCGCGGTATCCGCCGCCGCATTCGCGCAGGCGCCGCCGACGCCCACGACGCCCCCGGCCCGGACCGCGACGCCGGCTCGCGCCAATAACTGCGCGCCGACGGAATCTACCCCGCAAGGCAATATCGCGCCGCAGGGCACGACCGGCCAGCGCGCCGAGCCGCTCGGCGACAAACTGGCCAGATCCGACGGCGTGCTGTGCCCGCCCGCAGGTGTCGATCCGGCGATGCGCGCGCCCACGCCGGACACCGGCAACACGCCGGTAATCCCGCCGCCCGGCAGCCCCGGCGGCGACCCCTCGGTCCGGCCGAAATAACCCTGCTTTGCAGGCACTTGGCGTGGGACAGGGGTTTGCTTGACAGGCCGGTGACCGGCTTCTTATATGCCGCGCGTTCGTGGGCCAGCGTATGTAAGCCTCTGACGACGAACGCCGTGGCGGGGTAGCTCAGCTGGTTAGAGCACGGGAATCATAATCCTGGGGTCGGGGGTTCGAGTCCCTCTCCCGCTACCACTTCTCCTTTCCTTTCAGCCTCTAGTCTGTGTTTGCACCGGCGTTCCCTGGGAACGTCTGGCTCGCGGGAACGTTATCATTGAAGGAGAATCCCCAATGGCCGAGAAATTCAATCCCGCGGCGCACGACAAGCACGCCGACGATCCCAAGCAAGCGGCACGGGCTGATATGGAAACCCATGCGCGGCTCGAGGCCGGCCTGATGGACACGTTCCCGGCGTCCGATCCCGTCAGCGCCGCGCAGCCGGCGCCGTCCAAGCATGATTCCGATCAGTCCAACGACACGCTGTGGGACAAGGTGATGGCGATCTTCCGCTAGCAGTTTCTTTGCGCGCGTCGTTTTACGCCAATTCAACGCCAAGGCATGCCGCGATGGATGAGCGTTACAATCATGCGCCGAACGATTCGCCGCGCAGTGGTAGTTCGAAGAAAGTCACGCCCTTGGTCTGGGGCGTGATCATTGTAGTGATCGTGGCACTCGCGATCTGGCTGGCGACGAGGGCGTGAGTTCCCTCGAACCACCACCGTTGCAATAGCCATCGCATTCCCGGAACAATTCTTTGACTGCAGCATTGCCTCATCGATATTCACAACTGAGGAGCATGCGATGATCAAGCGTCTTGCAGTGGCCGCTATCGCGGTTATCGGAATTTACAGCGCCGTACCGGCGAGCGCGGAAGACGTGCGCGTTGGCGTCGGTGTCGGCCCGGTCGGGGCGGGTGTGACCGTTGGATCGGGACGGAGCGACTATGATCGCGATCGGATTCATGAGCGCACGATTATTCGCGAGCGCGAGCCCCGCCGCGATGAAACCGTGATCATCAAGAAGCGTAATCGCGACTGGGACGGTGACGGGCGCAGGGTCATTATCGACCGCTAAGGGTTCGCCACAGCTGTCATCTCGAACGGCCTCCTCGCGGAGGCCGTTTGTTTTTGCCGCCCACTTACGCGGCGTCTCGAAGGATGGCCGCGAATGACCCATGCTTGCTCAGGATGAAGGTGTGCGGCACACTGGCCGTCACTCAGTAATGCGGCGGCGGCTCGTTCGCAGCACCGGGGGCGTTCGCTTCCGCCTCCTGCAGCCGTTCGCTCAAGGCTGCGAGCTGGCGGGTCAGCGCGTCGATCTTGAGCCACTGCGCGGTGATGGTCTTGTTCAGCGTCTCGATGGTCTCGTCCTGAAACGTCAGCCGGGTTTCCAGCACGTCGATGCGTTCGCTTAAGGCTCTTGCGTCACTCATCGGAAAGCGCCTTCCGCTTCGTGCTCGCGCAAGCCGTGGCCGAGCGCGACACGCTCGTCAAACACAAAGCATTCACCGCGCCAGCGGCTTTCGCTCTTGGGCACGCGTTCGAGATACTTCAGAATACCGCCCTTGAGGTGATAGACCTCGGCAAAGCCGCGCGACAACAGATATGCGCTGGCTTTCTCGCAGCGGATGCCCCCGGTGCAGAACATCGCGATCTTCGTGTGCTGTCGCGGATCGAGGGTGCGCTCCGCGAACTCCTTGAACTGGCCAAAACTTTTGATGCCGGGATCGACGGCGCCTGCAAAGCTGCCCATCGCCACTTCGAACGCGTTGCGGGTGTCGATCACCAGTGTGTCCGGAGCGGCGATCAGTTCGTTCCAGTCGGCGGCGTCGACATAGACGCCGACCGCTTTGGTCGGATCGGTCTCGCCGTCGCCGAGGGTGACGATCTCCTTCTTCAGCCGGACCTTCAGCCGCGCAAACGGCATCGTAGAAGCCGACGAGAATTTAAGTTCGAGGTTATCGAGCCGGCCGGCGAACAGCGCGCCTTCGCGCAATTCCGCAACCAGTGTGACGATCGCACCATGGCCGCCGGCCAGCGTGCCATTGATGCCCTCATGCGCCAGCAGCACGCTGCCTTTCAGTTCGAGACCGGCACAGATTGCGCGCAGCGGCTCGCGCAGCTCCCGAAAATCCGGCAGCGCGGCGAATTGATAGAAGGCGGCGACTTTGATCGGCATGGCGGTGGTTTATCCCAAGGGCGGGCAGGGGAAAAGCCCGTAGCCCGGACGGAGCGAAGCGCAATCCGAGGCTTCTGGTTTGTGATCGTGTTTCTCGGATTTCGCTTCGCTCCGTCCGGGCTACGGGTTGGCGCATTGCCGTTATCCGCCGCCGAGCATTGCTCTCAAGCGCCTGAAATGCCATGTAGACGCGCGTCGCGCGGCGGCCGCCAGGCGCCAACAACAAACGGCAGAAGTGAGCAACGCTACATGAGGAATTTCCATCTCGCCGGCCGGTCCACCGTCCACGCCCAGAACGCGATGGTGGCGACGTCGCACCCGCTGGCTGCGCTCACCGCGGTCGAGGTGCTGAAATCCGGCGGCACCGCGGCGGACGCGGCGGTGGCGGCCTGCGCGCTGCTCGGCGTGATCGAACCGCAATCCACCGGCATCGGCGGCGATTGCTTTGCGCTGATCCAGCCCAAGGGCGAGGGCAAGATCGTCTCCTATAACGGCTCGGGCCGTGCACCGAAGGCTGCCACGGCGGAGTGGTACCTCGAGCACAAGATGGCCGCGATCCCGACCACCGGCGCGCATTCGGTTACGATCCCCGGCGCGATCGACGCCTGGGAAACCATCCTGCGCGACCACGGCAAGCTTGGGCTCGACACCCTGCTGCAGCCCGCGATCAAGGCCGCCGAGGAAGGTTACATCGTCGCACCCCGCATTGCGTTCGACTGGAAGAACGGCCAGGAGAAATTGCGCGCCGGCATCAACACGCCACGCTATTTGCTGCCGCACGGCAACGCCCCGGCCGCCGGCGACGTGATCAAACAGCCCGAACTGGGCAGGACCTTGCGCATCATTGCCAGAGAAGGCCGCGACGGCTTCTACAAGGGTGCTGTGGCCGAAGACATCGTCGAAACCCTGCGCGGCAACGGCGGCCTGCATACGCTGGAAGACTTTGCCGCGCACGGCACTGAAACCACCACGCCGATCGGCACCATCTACAAAGGCCTCGACGTCTGGCAATGCCCGCCGAACGGGCCGGGCATCACCATGCTGCTGATGCTGAACATCCTGTCGCATTTCGACCTCACCAAATATCCCGCCATCAGCGTCGAGCGGTTTCATCTCGAGGCCGAAGCCGCGCGCATCGCCTATCTGATGCGCGAGCAGGACGTCGGCGATCCGGCTTACGTCGATGTCGATATCAAGCGCATCCTGTCGAAGGAATTCGCGGAAGGATATGCGAAGAAAATCCGGATGGATCGGCTGCTGGAATTGCCAAAGGTGTCGCCTCCGATCAACCCGTCGACGGTGTACATCACCGTGATCGACAAGGACCGCAACGTCTGCTCGTTCATCAATTCGGTCGCGCATTCGTTCGGCTCGGCGGTGGTCTCCAACAATACCGGGGTGCTGCTGCAGAACCGCGGCGCCGGCTTCCGGGTGCAGCCGGGCCATCCCAACTGCATTCAGCCTGGCAAGCGGCCGCTGCACACCATCATTCCGAGCCTGACCACCAGGAACGGCCGCGCGCAAATGTCGTTCGGCGTGATGGGCGGACAGTACCAGCCGGTCGGGCAGACCCGGGTGCTGACCAACATGCTCGATTACGGCCTCGACGTGCAGCAAGCGATCGACCAGCCGCGTGGGCTGCACTACGAAGGCGTCTATCAGCTCGAGGACGGGGTGCCGAAAGAGATCGTCAAAGGCCTCGAGAGGATCGGCCACAAGACCACCAGCATCGTGGCACCGCTCGGCGGCGGCCAGGCGATCTGGATCGACTGGGACAAGGGCACGCTGACCGGCGGCTCCGAACCGCGCAAGGACGGCTGCGCGCTGGGGTATTGATTGTTGACCTCATCCTGAGGAGCGCGCACTTGCGCGCGTCTCGAAGGATGGCAACGAGCGCAGTGTGTGCCGCCATCCGTCGAGACGCCGCTGCGCGGCTCCTCAGGATGAGGCAGAATGTGTGGAGGAACGCCGAATGAAAATCTCCATCCTCGACGATTATTTCGACACATTGCGCACGCTCGACTGTTTTGCGAAACTCGCAGGCCACGACGTCACCATCCATAACAACCACGTCCAGGAGGTCGATGCGCTGGCGGAGCGATTGAAGGACACCGAGGTGCTGGTGCTGATCCGCGAGCGCACGCAGATCAGGGCGCCGCTGCTGGAGCGCCTGCCGAAGCTGAAACTGATCAGCCAGCGCAGCGTCTATCCGCATATCGACATCGGCGCCTGCACGCGGCTCGGCATCATCGTATCGTCGAGCCAACACGCCGATACGCCATCCTATGCCGCGGCCGAACTGACCTGGGGGCTGGTGCTGGCGGCGATGCGGCAGATTCCGCAGCAGATGGCGGCGCTCAAATCCGGCAACTGGCAGATCGGCGTCGGCCATACGCTGCGCGGCAAGACGCTCGGCATCTACGGCTATGGCCGCATCGGCAGCGTGGTGGCGGGCTACGGCCGGGCGTTCGGCATGAAGGTGCTGGTGTGGGCGCGCGAGGCGGCCTTGGCGCAGGCGCACGCCGACGGCTACGCCGCCGCCGCCAGCAAGCAGGAATTCTTCGAACAATGCGACGTGCTGTCGCTGCACATGCGCCTGGTCGATGCGACCCGCGGCATCGTCACACCGGAGGATCTGGCGCGGATGAAGCCGACGGCGCTTCTGGTCAACACCAGCCGCGCGCCGCTGATCGCGCCGGGTGCGCTGGTCGAAGCGTTGCGGAAGGGACGGCCGGGCATGGCGGCTGTCGATGTCTTCGAGAAGGAGCCGTTGCGCGACGTCAACGATCCGCTGCTGACCACGGACAACGTGGTCTGCACCCCGCACATCGGTTACGTCACGCGCGACGAATACGAGTTGCAGTTCACCGATATTTTCGACCAGATCGTCGACTACGCCGCGGGCAGGCCGAGCAACGTGGTAAATCCGGATGTGCTGGCGCATACAAGATAGTCGCAGGCAAACGCAAAAGACCGGCGCCGAAGCACCGGTCTCTCGACGTCAAACTCAATTCGTATCGATCAGAGGTTCTTGTTCGCGGCGCCCGCGGCCTTGTTCGCGACATCCTTGACGGCGTCCTTGGCGTCGCCGAGCGCCTGCTGGCCTTTGCCCTTGACCTCCTGGATCGCGCCTTCGCCCTGCAGCCGGTCGGAACCGGTGGCTTCGCCAATGCCTTGTTTCGCCTTGCCGACGGCTTCGTTAGCCGCGCCTTTAACCTTGTCAGCCGTGCTTCCCATGGAACTCTCCTTTTGGAAGGGGAAATATCGCGGGACAAGTCCGGGACGAAGCAAATGTTCCTGGGGGCGGCTGGTTTGTGATCCAGGTTCTGCTATTTTTTTGTCTCCGATGGAACGAATTGAAAGCCCTTGCATGACCGACCCGCATCACCATTCCCAGGACCGCTGGAAGCATGACGGCGTGCGCGTCATTCCCGGTGACCAGCTCGATCCCAACGTGCCGTCAACCCCGGGGATGGACCGCAAGGCCGCGATCAATTTCGCCCGCGCCGGCGCGCAGAAATTGTGGGCCGGCACCGTAACTATCAAGCCCGACGCCAAGACCGGCGCGCATCATCACGGCCATCTTGAAAGCATCATCTATGTGGTGAAGGGCAAGGCGCGGATGCGCTGGGGCGAACACCTGCAGTTCACCGCCGAAGCCAATCCCGGCGATTTCATTTTCATTCCGCCCTACGTGCCGCACCAGGAAATCAACGCCAGCCCGGACCAAGTGCTGGAATGCGTGCTGGTGCGCAGCGACGGCCAGGCGGTCGCCATCAATCTCGACATCGAACCGGTTGAAAAGCCCGAGACGGTGCTGTGGGTCGATCCGGTACATCCGGCGCCGCTCAAATAGTCGCCGGGAGACGAGCGCGACGCGCTCGTCATTGCGAACGAAGCAATCCAGTCTTTCCGCCTCAACATTCTGGATTGCTTCGCCGCAAGTGCTCCTCGCAATGACGACGGCGGCCTACGCAAACACGCTGTGATCCACCGCGCCGTTCGGCACTACATAGCCATAGCGCGTGTTGGACGGCTCAGGCCCCGCCTTCTCGTATTCCGCCTTCATCATCGCGAAGCGGTCCCCCTTCAGCTCCAGCATCGCGCGCTTGGGCTGGATATTGTAGAGCCGCGCATTGTTGTCGCCGAAGATCGCGGTTTTCACCGGGCCGTCGGCGGCGCCGAGCGGGGCGTAGCCGAATTTCTTCTGCATCGCTTCGGGGATTTCGAGCCGGCGCAGGCCTTCGATCTGCCATTGCGGCGCGCCGGTCCACAGCGCATCGGTGCCCCAGCAGACGTGATCGGCGCCCAATCCCTTGATCAGCGTGCCCATCAGCGCAGCGCAGACATTCGGCTCGGCCACCAGCGTGGTCGCGAACAATTGCCCAACGTCGCCGTAGACATTGCTGACGCCGTATTGCGCCGGGATATCGGCGAGATCGCTGGTCCAGGAAATCCGACCGGTACGCTCGAACTCCGCCAGCGCCTGCTTCGGATCGCCGCCGACGTGACGATAGGCCGAGTGATAGACGACAAAATTCAGCTGCGGCCAGTCTTTCGCCGCCTGTCCGACATCGGCGACGTCAGCAAAACCGCGCAGACTGGGATATTGCTTCTCGATTCCCGGCGCGAACAGTCCCTTGTGGACGCAGACATTCTTGATGCCCGCCTTCACCATTTTCTCGTAGCCCTTGTAGGCCACCTTCTCGTCGTCCATCCGCCAGGGATAGCGGCTGATCTCCTTGTGGGTGTTGTCGCCGACGGTGTAGCCTTTGCAGGATTCCGGTTTCAGCGCCAGCGCGGCGTCGAGCTTCTCCAGCCACCCCGGTTGCCCGGGCGTGAAGATCGCGTGACAGAAGACGCGGCGCGATCCGGCCTCGTCATTGATGTCCTTGCGCGCCTTCGCCATCTGTTCGTTGGTCAAAAACCAGTCCTGCTCGATGTCCGACGGCGCCGACGAGATCAGCGAGATCTTGGTGTCGCTGTCCAGAAACATCTCTTTTTTGTAATTGTTGAATTTCAGGTCCTCGATGGTCTGCTCGCGCCCACCGAGCTCCTTGTTCCATCCGGCCTTGCCCACCGCCTTGCGCATGTCGAGGAAGGTCATGATCCGGGTGTCGTCGCGCAAAAAATGCGTGTGCATGTCCATGATGAACTGGTCCTTGAGCGCGCTGGCGCGCTCCTGGGCCATCGCAGGCGTGGCGGCTTCCGCTCTGCTCACATCGAACAGCGGCCCGTAGACTTCGTTCATCGCCACGAAGGATGCCGCCATGCCGGCCGCGGTCTGGAAAAACCGGCGGCGGTCCATGCCCTGCTTGGCCCCGAGATCGTCGGCCATCGCCAGCAGCCGGTTTTCGACTTCTCGCTGACTTTCATTCTGCGGATCGGGATAGAACTCGTCCGAGGCCACGATCTGGGTCGGGATCGGCGTCTGGTACCGGCACAATTCGGACGGCATCAGTGCGGCGAGTTCGGCTTCGGTCAGCTGATTGCTCATGATTCCTCCCTGACGGTATCAGCCGGATTTTCCGGTCGGAACAATTTGCCGGAAGACTAGACCTTGTTGACCGGAAACGCACGGTTCCCCGTGCAACTGCGCCAACAAAATCGTCGGTGGAGCCGCGCCGGTCGGAATCCACCGGCCTGCGATGCCGGCGCGTCATCGGCATTGCAAATTTCAAACAGAAAAAGTTGTGATATCAATTGGATGCATCCCGATGCTTTGCCTCGGTCAGTGGCCGGCGATGCCTTGCGAAAGGAATGGTCATGAGACCCGATCGTTTTCACAGCATTGTTTTTGCCACTGCCGTAATTGGCGTGACCGTCGCTGCTGCTGCGGCCTTTGGCGCCTCGCTCGAGCCTGCGGCCTCAAAAAATCCCTGGGCATGTGCAAGTGAGGCGGCGTGCATCAGATCGAGTGGCGGGTTGGCACAGCGGAGCGGCGCAACGCTCCGTATCAAGGCATTGAACGGCAAGGCCGTCACCTTCAAGAACAGCTCGCCGGATTGCAGCCCGAACGAGGAAGCGGATCCCCCGGTGGCATGCCCGTCCTATCGGCTTGTCGCTTATGTCCGGGGCAAGATGCCCTATTTCCTGATCAAGGAGATCTCCGATTCGGCAACCCACCATGTGATTTCGGCACGGTCGGGAGAGGAGGTCTATTCTCGAATGGGAGAGGCGGCGTTTTCGCCGGATGGCAACCGGCTGGTTTCGTTCATGAGCGCAGGTGAGCTTGCCACCTTCGATATGGAGATCGTGAATTTGGCGACGGGCAAGCCGCAGGTGGAATTTAACGGCGATTCGGATGATCAAGGTGCGTCCGGCCGCAGTGGGGAACTCAAAGGCTGGACGTCCAGCACCACGATCAAGTTTACATTTGTGCAAAATGCGGATGACGGGGAGCGCACGGTATCCGCAGCGGCGGTCCGCAATAATTCAAAATGGAAGATTGAGCGCAGGCAGCCCTGACCGCCGCTTTCGGAGTATGCGCCCGTCTGTTAGGTTTGACATCGTCATCGGACAAGAAACAAAAATCTCGCGCCGACAGGGGAGAACCATGCCACATCTCGATCAGCCGCTGGCGCGGCGCGCGGTCATCAAGGGCGCCGGCCTGGGTCTGGCGGCCGGCGTTGCCGGCGGCGTCGGCGCCGCTCGCGCGCAAGCCGCGAGCGCGGAGCGTTCCGAGGGTGGCGATATCTGGAGCAGCGAATACTGGGCCAGGAAGGGCGACGTGCCGCTGTGGATGTTCCGCAAACGGCTGGGCGCACCGAAGCCCGGCGAGCCTGCGCGGCCTGTATTGTTCTTCGTTCACGGCTCGTCAGTGACGTCGCGGGTGTTCGATTTGAATGTGCCCGGGCATGGCGAATACTCGGTGATGAACGAATTTGCCCGCCACGGCTTCGATTGCTGGACCATGGACCACGAGAATTACGGCAAGTCGGGACGCACATCGGGCAATTCCGACATCGCCAGCGGCGTCGAGGATCTGAAGGCCGCGGCCGACATCATCACGCGCGAGACCGGCCGGCAGAAGTTGCATTTCCTCGGCGAATCCTCCGGCGCATTGCGCGCCGGCGCCTATGCCATGGCGTGTCCGGAGCGCGCCGACCGGCTGGTATTCGCCGCCTTCACCTACAAGGGCGAGGGTTCGCCGACACTAATCAAGCGCGCCGAGCAGCTTGCCTATTTCCGCTCGCACAACATGCGCAAGCGCGATCGCGACATGATCCGGTCCATCGCCACCCGCGACAAGCCGGGGACCAGCGATGCCGCCGCGGTCGAGGCGCTGGCGGATGCGGAGATGCAGTTCGGCGACCAGATTCCGACCGGGACGTATCTGGACATGACCGCCAACCTGCCGGTGGTGCATCCGGAAAAAGTGCTGTCCCCGGTGCTGCTGGTGCGCGGCGAATATGACGGCATCGCCACCGTCGCAGACCTCGAGGAGTTTTATAATCTACTGCCGAACGGCGATCGCCAGTTCATCATCCTGCCCGGCACCGCGCATTCGCTGGCGCTGGCGACCAACCGGCACCTGTTCTGGCACGTCACCCGCGCGTTCCTCACGATGCCGACGCCGATCGCGACGTGAGAGACCGACCCGCAACTCCGTCATGCCCGGTGTTGTGCCGGGCAGCTTTGGCGCCTCGCGCATGAAAGACGGGATGGCCGGGACAAACTCGGCCATGACGAGGTAAAAATCCGAAATCAAATGTCGGGATGGTGCCATCCCGTTCGTCCTCCGGACGCTTGATCACAACAATAAAGGAATTCTCCGATGTCGAAAATCTCCCCCTGCCTGTGGTTTGACGGCGAGGCCGAGGAGGCGGCGAAATTTTACGTCTCGCTGCTGCCGGATTCGAAAATCGAGCACGTCCAGAAGAACACCGTCGACAGCCCCGGCGGCAAGGCCGGCTCAGTGCTGGTGGTGGAGTTTACCCTGGCCGGCCAGCGCTTCATGGCCCTCAACGGCGGCAAGGCGTTCGATTTCACCCACGCCATCTCGTTCAAGGTCGACTGCGCCGACCAGGCCGAGGTGGACCGCTATTGGGATGCGTTGTCCGAGGGCGGCGCGGTCGAACGCTGCGGCTGGCTGAAGGATCGCTACGGCGTGTCATGGCAGATCGTGCCGACTGCGCTTGTGCAATATCTCGGCGGTCCCGATGCCGCTGGCCGGCAGCGCGCGATGCAGGCGATGATGGCAATGGTCAAGCTCGATATCGCCGGCCTGAAGCAGGCCTATGAGGGCAAGCCGGCGGCATGATGCGCGCGCCAGCGGCGGCCACGGGACTACGGCGATATTTTCCCGGTCCATCCGATCGCGCGCAGCCTGTGCAATCTGGAATCGATCTTCGGCCGGCTCTGTCCGGCGACGCTTTTGACAGGGCTGGGACGCTGGAGATCGCCGGGCGGGGGTGATAGGGTAGCCCAATTGCCGGTTTGGGGTTTTCTGATGCGGGGCATTGGGACTCTTGTTTTAGCGATTTGCGCGGCCTGCCTGTTCGGTCAGCCGGCTTCCGCCGACAAGCGCGTAGCGCTGGTGATCGGCAATTCCGCTTACAAAAACGTGAGCTGGCTCGCCAATCCGGTCAGCGATTCCGACGCGATATCGGCGACGTTCAGGAGCGCGGGTTTCGATGTCGTCGAGCTCAGGCACGACCTCAAGGTCACCGAGATGCGCCGCGCCTTGCGTGATTTCTCCGATAGCGTTCTCAATGCCGATGTCGCCATCATTTACTTCGCCGGACACGGCATCGAGATCGACGGCACCAACTATGTGATCCCGGTCGATGCCCTGCTGGAACGCGACATCGATGCATTCGACGAGGCCATTCCGCTCGATCGGCTTTTGGCGGTCATCGAATCCGCCAAGCAGTTGCGGCTCGTCATTCTGGACGCGTGCCGCGACAATCCGTTCAACAAGACCATGAAGCGCACCGGTGGATCCCGCGCCGTCAGCCGGGGGTTGGCCAGGGTCGAACCTGCCAGCCCGAACACGCTGATTGCCTTCGCGGCGAAGGCCGGATCGACCGCATCCGACGGCGACGGCAACAACAGCCCGTTCACCGCGGCACTGGTCAAATATCTGCCGCGGCCGGGCCTTGATCTGCGCAAGGCGCTGGGCTTTGCCCGCGATGAGGTTCTGAAAGCCACCAACAACCGGCAGGAGCCGTTCATCTACGGCTCGCTTGGCGGCAACGATCTCGCGCTGGTGCCGGCCTCGCCTGCCGCCTCGTCGCCCCCGGCGACGACGCCTGCCGATCCCGGCGCTGCGATCAGGCGCGACTATGAACTTGCCGAACGGGTCGGGACCAAGCCGGCCTGGGATTCCTTCATCAGCAATTACCCGTCGGGCTTCTACACCGATCTTGCGAAAGCGCAGCGCGACAAACTGGCCGCGGAAGCTGCCAGGGTCGCTGCGACCGAACAGGCCAAGGCTGCCCTGGAGCAGCAGAAACGCCTCGCCAACGAAGGCGCCAAAGCTACCGAGCAAGCCAAGGCGGCGGCGCAGGCCCTCGCCGCCGAAGAAATGCGCATCGCGGCTGAAAACAAAAACGCGATCGAGGAGGCCAAGGTCGCCGCGGAAAAGGTAAAGGCGGCCGGAGCCAAGAAAGCCCAGGATGAGAAGCTTGCGGCCGTGACCCCGGCGGAACAGTCCGGAGCGACGATACCGCATCCCGGCAGCGCCGTGGCCGCGGAAATACCTCTGCTGCTGCAGACCGAACTGCGCCGGGTCGGCTGCAACACCGGCGCGGTCGAGAAGAACTGGACCCCGTCAGCACAAAGGTCGCTGGGCCTGTTCAACAAGAACGCCCAAACGAATTTCGACGTGAAAGTCGCGAGCCTCGACGCGCTTGATGCCGTGCGCGGCAAGACCTCGCGGGTATGTCCCCTGGTCTGCGGTCATGGTTACAAGGCCGATGGCGACGCCTGCATCAAGATCACCTGCAAGGCGGGTTTCGAGCTCGGCGATGACAACAGCTGTGAGAGGATCGCCCCGAAAAAGCGCACGGTGGTGCGGGAGCGGCGCTACGAGCGCCGGCCACGATCGTCGGGCGGCAAGTGCTTTTCATACAACGGCACGTCGTACTGCGAGTGACCGCTGGCAGGATCGGGAAGGTGAAATACGGCTTTTGTTCGCGATGTTTTGATAATAAGGAAAGGATTTAAGGATGAGAAAATTCACGTCTCCGATCGCGCTGCTTGCCGTTTGCGCTGTTTTTTTACCAGCACCGGTCCGCGCACAAATTCAGGCGCACTTTACCTACGATGCCCTCGTGAATTGCGACAAGCCGAGCGTTCGCAACTATCCGATCCACGGCGAGGGTACCGGCAAGCTTTCGACCGACCGCAGCGCGACCCTCGAGCATCAAAGCAACGTCGGCGGCCGGGACAGTTACAATATCAAACTCGGCGCGCGCGCCACCGCCGCCGATGGCGGATCGGCTTCATTGCGCGTGCTGGGAAGGAGAAGTCTTCGCGCGATCCGGGAGTTTCCCAACAATCTTGTCATCGTGGACCTCAGGGTCAGCGGCGCGTCGTGTAGCATGACGATCGTGAACCGGCTGAAGCCGGGCCAGAGGCAGTATACGTTCCCCACCTCGTTGGGTATGGCCTATTGCACCAAGCCGCAGGTCATCAAAACATCATGTAACCCGATTTAGGGCCGCTTCGGGGTCGACGCTCAAGCGCCGACGCGGCCCTTGATGGCATTGGCGCGGGCGCTGATGGTGACCGGCTTGCGCTGATCGGCGCCGAGCCCGGTGCCAACCTTTTCTTTCAGATGTTCGAGCTGCGCCGGCGTCATCGTTGCAACGGTTGCCTTGATGCTTGCCCCGAGCAGCGCCGCGCTCCAGAAGTCGTCGAAATCGGAAAAGCTTCGTTGCACGGTAATCTCGCGCGTCTCGATGCGCTCGAGGCCCGCGCCGGCCCACAGGGTGCGCAGGTTTTCCATGCGCGAGGCGGCAAAACTCGGCGGCCGGATCGGTGCAAGCCCCATGGCGCGCATCTCGGCCAGCAGCGGCTCGTGCGGAAATCCGCCGCCTTCGATGTCCCAGGCATAGCTCGTCACCCACCCGCCCGGGCGGACCACGCGCGCCATCTCGGCGACGCCGGCCGGCGGCTCCGGAACGAAGAAAATTACCAGCGCCATCACGGCCGCGTCGAAGCTGTTGTCCGGAAACGGAAGCGCCATCGCGTCGCCCTGGCGAAAGCGCGCGATGCCCGCGCTATGACGCGAGCGCGCATAGGCAAGCTGCGGCTCGGAGGGGTCGACGCCGTGGATTTCCGCCGGCGCGCAACGCTCGGCGAGCAGTTCGGTGAAGGCGCCATTGCCGCAACCGACGTCGATCCAGCGCAGCCCGGAAGCAGGCTTCAGCCAGTCGAGAAAGACCTCGCCTGCGAGCCTGCTCCATTTGCCCATCATCCGCTCATACCCGGCGCCATCGTCGAAGCGGATTTGCGGTTCAGCCATCGGATGTCTTTCGTTTGCGGAATGCGGCTCTGCGCAATCGCCATGACGGCGTCGCGGCGAAGATGCTACAGCACATGCCAATAGCAAGATCCAAAAGTCAATTCGGCAAGGAGCACCGATGTCCACCGCCACCACGACCACCATGACGCCCGCGAAATCCGCGCTCGAAACCTCCGCCATCCGCGCGATCTCGTGGCGCCTCATTCCGTTTCTCGTGCTGGCGTATTTCCTGGCCTATCTCGATCGCGTCAATCTCGGCTTTGCGGCGCTGACCATGAACGCTGAACTGAAGTTCTCGCCGATCGTTTTTGCCTGGGGCGCCGGCATCTTCTTCATCGGCTATTTCATCTTCGAAGTGCCGAGCAACCTCGCGCTGGAGAAATTCGGCGCCAGCCGCTGGATCGCGCGCATCATGGTGACCTGGGGCATCATCTCGGCTCTCATGGCGACGGTGTCGGGCGAGTGGAGTTTTTACATCCTGCGCTTCCTGCTTGGCGTCGCGGAGGCCGGTTTCTTCCCCGGCATCATTCTGTATCTGACCTACTGGTACCCGGCTGAATATCGCGCGCGCTTTCTTGCGGCGTTTGCCATCGCGGTGCCCGTCTCCACCGTGATCGGCGCGCCGATCTCCGGCTTCCTGCTGGGCCTCGACGGCGCGATGGGGCTGAAAGGCTGGCAATGGCTGTTCATCATCGAGGGCATTCCCTCCGTCCTGCTCGGCGTCGTCACCTGGTTTTATCTCACCGACCGGCCGGAGAAGGCGGACTGGCTGACACCTGAGCAGAAGGCCTGGCTGTCATCGCGGCTTGCGGCCGAGAACGCGGCAAAACAGGCGGCGACGCATCTCACTCTGACGCAGGCGCTGACCTCGCCGAAGGTGATCACGCTGAGCCTGATCTATTTCGGCTTCGTCGGCGCGCTCTATGGCATGCAGTTCTGGCTGCCGCAGATCGTCAAAGCGTTCGGGTTCTCCAATGTGCAGACCGGCTTCGTCACCGCGATTCCATATCTGTTCGGCTCGGTCGCGATGGTGCTGTGGGCGCGGCATTCCGACAAGACCCGTGAGCGGGTGTGGCATGTCGCGCTCGGCCTGTTCGTCACGGCGATTGGACTCGGCATTTCGGGTCTGGTCACCGATCCGGCCGTCACCATGGGCGCATTGATCGTTGCCGCGATCGGCATCTTCTGCACCTTCGGTGTGTTCTGGACCTTGCCGACCGCCTGGCTCAGCGGCACCGCGGCCGCCGGGGCCATCGCGCTGATCAATTCGGTCGGCAACCTCGCCGGCTTCGGGGGGCCGTATCTGATCGGCTGGGTCAAGGAAGCGACGGGGAGCACCTCGACGGGGTTGCTGGTATTGGCCGTGTTGCCGCTGATCGGCGGCCTGTTGGTGTTTTTGGGCGGACACGAGACCAAGGCGGAATTCGCGGGGCAAAGTCGGGGGAAGTAGGCCGCGAAGCACCATTACTCTAAGGCCCGTCATTCCGGGCTCGCGTTTCGCGCCCCGGAATGACAAAACGTTCACGAAATCATGATCACTGACGAATGTTGACAATCGTCAATAGATAATTCACATTTCCCTCATATTCGATCGAGGGAAGCCAATCATGTTCGTCCGTTCGATTTTCGCGAATTATTACAAGCTTCTAACCGGCGCGAGCATCGCGCTATTGGCGTTCGCGCTGGTGGGCTGCAATGAGATAGCCGCCAAAAAGGCCGAGCCCGGTCGCCCGGTTTTGGTCGCCACCGTACATTACGAGGCCGAGTCGCCGGAGCGCAGTTTTGTCGGCACCATCCGTCCCCGCATCGAAACCGATATGGGTTTTCGGGTGCCCGGCAAGGTCGCAAAACGCCTGGTCGAGGTCGGCCAGACCGTCGATGTCGGCCAGCCGCTAGCCACATTGGATGAGGTCGACCTGAAGCTGCAGGCCGAGCAGGCCCAGGCCGAATTTTCCGCCGCGACCGGCGTGCTGGCGCAGGCCGCCGCCTCGGAGCAGCGCGCCAAGGATTTGCGCGCAAAAGGCTGGACCACCGACGCGCAGATGGATCAGGCCAAGGCCGCCGCCGACGAAGCCCGCGCGCGACTGAACCGCGCCGAGCGCTCGGTCGAACTGACCAAAAACAGCCTGTCCTACGCGACATTGGTCGCCGATACCCGCGGCGTCGTCACCGCGACCTTGATCGATGCCGGACAGGTGGTGGCGTCCGGGCAAACCGCGATTCGCGTCGCGCGTTTCGCCGAGAAGGAAGCCGTGGTCGCGATTCCCGAGACCCTGGTGGGCCGCGCGAAAGACGGAACGGCCTCGGTGACGCTGTGGTCCGAGCCGAACAAGAAATACGCCGCCAACCTGCGCGAGATCGCGCCCGCTGCCGATCCCGCGACCCGCACCTATCTGGCGAAATTCTCGCTGCCCGATGCCGGCGACAAGGTTTCGCTCGGCATGACCGCGACGCTGACATTGGCCGATCCGGCCACCGAGCGCGTCGCGCGGGTGCCGCTGTCCGCGCTGTTCAGCCAGGGCGGCGATCCCTCGCTCTACATCGTCGATGCATCGGGCGACGTGGCGCTGAAGCCGGTCGCCGTAAAATCCTACGAGAGCAACGATGTCGTCATCACCAGCGGCGTCGACGAGGGCGCCAAGGTTGTCGTGCTAGGCGTGCAGAAACTCGATCCGGCTCAGAAGGTGCGGGTCGTATCATCTCTTTCGTTCTGATTCACTGCGTCATTGCGAGCGGAGCGAAGCAATCCAGAGGCAACAAAGAAAGAACTGGATTGCTTCGTCGCAAGAGCTCCTCGCAATGACGAACGCGGCCAACCTTTAGCAGGAGAGTTGCGATGAAGCGGTTCAATCTCTCGGCCTGGGCGGTCAGCCATCCCGCGCTGATCCTGTTTCTGGTGTTGGCACTGAGTGCCGCGGGCTTCTTCTCGTATCAGCGGCTGGGCCGTGCCGAGGATCCGTTCTTCACCGTCAAGGTCGTCAACGTCTCGGCGATCTGGCCCGGCGCGACGGCCGCCGAAATGCAGACCCAGGTCGCCGATCCCATCGAGAAGAAGCTGCAGGAGCTGCCGAACTTCGAGAAGGTGCAGACCTATTCCAAGCCGGCCTTCACGGCGATGCAGGTCACCTTCAAAGACTCCACCTCGCCGAAGGACGTGCCGTATCTGTTCTATCTGCTGCGCAAGAAGCTCGCCGACGTGCAGGGCCAGTTGCCGGCAGGCTTGCTCGGGCCGGTGGTCAACGACGAATTCTCCGACGTCGATTCCATTCTCTACATGATGACCGGAGACGGCGCCGGCTACGCGCAATTGAAGAAGACCGCCGAAGGCCTGCGCCAGAAACTGCTGAAGGTGCCGGGCGTCACCAAGGTCGATCTCTACGGCACTCAGGACGAAAAAATCTACGTCGAATTCTCGCATGCCAAGCTGGCGACCTTAGGCATCACTCCGCAGACGCTGTTCGATTCGCTTGCCAAGCAGAACAACATCACGCCGGCCGGCACCGTTGAAACCTCGTCGCAGCGCGTGCCGCTGCGCGTCACCGGCGCGCTCGACGGCGCCAAGGCGGTCGCGGAGACCCCGGTCGAAAGCAACGGCCGGGTGTTTCGCTTGGGCGATATCGCCAATGTCACCCACGGCTATGTCGACCCGCCGACCTTTACCGTGCGTCAGGAAGGCAAGCCCGCGCTCGGCATCGGCGTGGTCACGGCCAAGGGCGCCAACATTCTCGAACTCGGCAAGGATGTCGAGAAAGCCAAAACCGAATTCATGACCGCGGTGCCGCAGGGCATCGCCGTCGAGCAGATCGCCGACCAGCCCAAGGTGGTCGAGCACGCCGTCGGCGAATTCGTGCATTCCTTCATCGAAGCGCTTGCGATCGTGCTGTTCGTCTCGTTCGTCGCACTGGGCTGGCGCACCGGAATCGTAGTGGCGCTGTCGGTGCCGCTGGTGCTGGCGATCGTCTTCATCGTCATGAATGCGATGTCGCTGGACCTGCACCGCATCACGCTGGGCGCGCTGATCATCGCACTCGGGCTGCTGGTCGACGACGCCATCATCGCGGTCGAGATGATGGTGGTGAAGATGGAGCAGGGTTGGGATCGCATGCGCGCGGCGTCCTTTGCCTGGGAATCCACCGCGTTTCCGATGCTGACCGGCACGCTGGTCGCCGCGGCGGGCTTTCTGCCGATCGGCTTCGCCAATTCGGCGGTGGGCGAATATGCCGGCGGCATTTTCTGGATCGTGGCGATCGCGCTGGTCGCTTCCTGGTTTGTCGCGGTGATCTTCACGCCCTATATCGGCGTCAAGCTGCTGCCGAACATCACCGTCCATCACAACCACGATCCGCACGCGGTCTACGAGACCCGGGTCTATCGCATCCTGCGCGGCATGATCCAGTGGTGCGTCGAGCACCGCATCAAGGTGGTTGCGGCGACGGTGGGTATCTTCGCGCTTTCCATCGTCGGCTTCGGCCATGTGCAGCAGCAGTTTTTCCCGCTCTCCGAGCGGCCCGAACTATTCCTGCAGTTGCGCCTGCCGGAGGGCACCGCGTTCAACGTCACCGAGAAGTCGGTGAAGAAGGCGGAAGCGCTGCTCAAGGACGATAATGATATCTCGACCTACACCGCTTACGTTGGCCAGGGTTCGCCGCGATTCTGGCTCGGCCTCAATCCGCAGCTGCCGAACGAAGCCTTTGCCGAAATCGTCATCGTGGCGAAAAACGTCGAGGCGCGCGAGCGCATCAAGGCGCGGATCGAAAGCGCGGTCGATGGCGGCACGCTCAGCGAAGCCCGCGTCCGCGTCGATCGCTTCAATTTCGGCCCGCCCGTCGGCTTCCCGGTCCAGTTCCGCGTAATCGGACCGGACCCCAACACCGTGCGCGACATCGCCTACAGCGTCCGCGACGTGGTCCGGCAGAATCCCAACGTCAAGGACCCGCAGCTCGACTGGAACGAGCAATCGCCATATCTGAAGCTGGTGGTCGACCAGGATCGCGCCCGTGCGCTTGGCCTGACGCCGCAGGACATTTCGCAAGCGCTGAGCATGCTGATCTCGGGTGCGCCGGTGACCACCGTGCGCGACGGCATCGAGAAGGTCGGCGTGGTCGCCCGTGCGGTGCCCTCCGAGCGGCTCGATCTCGGCCATGTCGGCGACCTCACCGTCACCTCGCGCAACGGAATCGCCGTGCCGCTGACGCAGATCGCGAAAATCGAATACGCCCATGAAGAGCCGATCCTGTGGCGGCGCAACCGCGACATGGCGATCACGGTACGCGCCGACGTGGTCGATGGCGTACAGCCGCCCGATGTCACCAACCAGATCTGGCCGAAACTGCAGGACATCCGCGACAGCCTGCAGCCGGCCTATCGCATCGAGGCCGGCGGCGCGTTCGAGGAATCCGCCAAGGGCAATGCCTCGATCTTCGTGCTGTTTCCGCTGATGGTCATCGTCATGCTGACGCTGCTGATGATGCAGCTGCAGAGTTTTTCGCGGCTGCTGCTGGTGTTCCTTACCGCGCCGCTCGGCATCATCGGCGCCTCGCTGGGCCTGAACATCGCCAACCAGCCGTTCGGCTTCGTGGCGCTGCTGGGCCTGATCGCGCTGGCCGGCATGATCATGCGCAATGCCGTCATTTTGGTGGACCAGATCGAAACCGACGTGGCGCATGGCCTGACCCGCAAGGAGGCGATCGTGGAAGCCACGGTCCGCCGCGCCCGCCCGGTGGTGCTAACGGCGCTGGCGGCAATCCTCGCCATGATTCCGCTGTCGCGTTCGGCGTTCTGGGGCCCGATGGCGATCACTATCATGGGCGGCTTGTTCGTCGCGACCTTTCTGACCCTCCTGTACCTGCCGGGCCTCTATGCGCTCTGGTTCCGCAAAAGCCTTGAAGAAAGCGGCTCCAGTGAGCATCTTGACCTTGCGCCGCAGCATCACGGTGAATCACAACAGCCTGCATTTCCGCTTGCCGAAGCAGCGGAATAATTGAAAAGTAAGACCTGACATGACGATGGTTGCGGACAATATCGAAGCCGGCACGCGGGAGCGCATTCTCGTGGTGGCGGAGCGTCTGTTTCGCGAAATCGGCTACCAGAAGACAACCGTCGCCGACATCGCAAAAGTGCTGCGAATGAGCCCGGCCAATGTCTATCGGTTCTTCGATTCCAAGAAGGCGATCCACGAGGGCGTGGCGCGGGGGTTGATGGGCGAAGTCGAGGAGGCGGCGCAGGCGATTGCGTCGCGTCCGGGTCCGGCGGCCGTCCAGCTGCGCGAAATCATGAAGACCATCAATCGCATGAACTCGGAGCGCTATGTCGGCAATTCCAAGCTGCATGAGATGGTCGAAATCGCGATGCAGGAGAGCTGGCAAGTTTGCGTGGCCCATATGGAGCAGATCACCGGCACCATCGCCGGGGTGATCGCTGAAGGCGTCGCGAGCGGTGAATTCGAAGCGGCCGATGTGCCGCTGGCAGCAATGTGCAGCTGCACCGCGATGATGCGGTTCTTTCATCCGCAGATGATCGCGCAATGCGTCGACAAGCCCGGCCCGTCGATCGACCAGATGATCGATTTCGTTCTGGCGGGGCTGGCGCCGAAGGGTTCTCCGTCATTGCGAGCATAGCGAAGCAATCCAGAAGCCAAGAACTGGATTGCTTCGTCGCTTCGCTCCTCGCAATGACGGGAGTTAGAGAAGGATCAGCCGCGTGGACGCCTCAAGCCCGAAAGATCTGCATTTTTACGAGCCGAAGAACGGCCACGGCCTTCGGCACGATCCGTTCAACGCCATCATCGCCCCGCGCCCGATCGGCTGGATCTCCTCGCGCGATGCAAAAGGCAACATCAACCTCGCGCCCTACAGCTTTTTCAACGGCTTCTGCTATCACCCCCCGATCATCGGTTTTTCCTCGACCTCCTGGAAGGACAGCGTCGTCAATGTCCAGGAGACTGGGGAATTCGTCTGGAATCTCGCGACCATGGATCTGGCGCAGCAGATGAACGCTACCGCCGCCCATGTCCAGCACGAGGTCAGCGAGTTCAAGATCGCCGGCCTCACCGCGGTGCCGGGCAAACTCGTCAAGGTGCCCCGCGTCGCCGAAAGCCCGGTGTCGTTCGAATGCAAGCTGACCCAGATCATCCAGTTGCAGGGCGCCGACGGAAAAAAAGCGCAGGCCTGGCTGACGCTCGGCGAAGTGGTCGCCGTCCACATCGACAAGGCGATGATCAAGGACGGCGTCTACCAGACTGCATTGGCGCGCCCGATCGCGCGCGCCGGCCGCCGCGGCGACTATTTCGAGGTCAGACCGGAAGCCATGTTCGAGATGATCCGGCCGGATTGAACTGCCGGGCATGACGGAGCAATACCGGCCCGATTGTGCTAGAACTCCCGCATCCGCTTCGACAAACGAGGCCATCGCCATGAGCTTCCGTCGCGATTTCATCACCAAGCCGATCTTTTCCTGGGCGCGCGGCGTGTTGCCGGTGATGTCCGATACCGAGCGCGAGGCGCTGGAGGCGGGTGACGTGTGGTGGGATGCCGACCTGTTCACCGGCAATCCCGACTGGTCAAAACTGCTCGCCACCGCGCCCGCCACTTTGACCGCCGAAGAGAAGGCCTTCCTCAACGGTCCGGTCGATCGGCTCTGCGCGATGCTCGACGACTGGAAGATCAACTGGGAATGGCGCGACCTGCCGCCGGAGGTCTGGGACTTCATCAAGCGCGAAAAATTCTTCGGCATGATCATTCCGAAGCAATATGGCGGGCTTGGATTTACGCCCTATGCGCATTCCGAAGTGGTGCGCAAGCTCTCGTCGCGCTCGCTCGATGCCGCGGTCACCGTGATGGTGCCGAATTCGCTCGGCCCCGGCGAACTGCTGATGCGCTTCGGCACCAAGGAGCAGCAGCAACAGTGGCTGCCGCGCCTCGCCGACGGGCGTGAGATTCCGTGCTTTGGGCTGACCAGCCCGGAAGCTGGCTCCGATGCCGCCTCGATGATCGACAGCGGTATCATCTGTAAGGGCAATTTCGAAGGCCGCGAAGTGCTCGGCCTGCGGCTGAACTGGCACAAGCGCTACATCACGCTGGGGCCGGTGGCGACGCTGCTCGGTCTTGCCTTCAAGGCCTATGATCCCGACCATCTGGTCGGGCCAACGGAAGACATCGGCATCACCGTGGCGTTGATTCCGACTCATCTGGCGGGCGTCGAGATCGGCCGCCGCCACCTGCCGTCGATGCAGGTGTTCCAGAACGGCCCGAACTGGGGCCGCGATGTCTTTATCCCGATGGATTACATCATCGGCGGACAAGAGCGGCTGGGCCAGGGCTGGAAAATGCTGATGACGGCGCTCGCCGCCGGGCGCGGCATTTCGCTGCCGTCACTGTCGGCGGCGGGTGCTGCCTATGCGGCGCGCACCACCGGCGCCTATGCGCGGATCCGCGAACAGTTCAACGTGCCGATCGGCCGCTTCGAAGGCATCGAGGAGCCGCTGGCGCGCATTGCCGGCACCGCGTATCTGCTCGATGCCGCGCGGCGGCTGACCTGCACGGCCCTGAACCAGGGCCATCATCCGGCTGTGATCTCCGGCATCATGAAGCTGCACGCCACCGAACGGATGCGTGACGTAATCGACGACGCGATGGACATCCACGGCGGCAAGGCGGTGATTGACGGCCCGCAGAACTACATCGGCAATCTCTACCGCTCGGTGCCGGTCGGCATCACCGTGGAAGGCGCCAACATCCTCACCCGCAACCTGATCATCTTCGGACAAGGCGCGATCCGCGCGCATCCCTATCTGCTGGAAGAGATGAATGCGCTCGGCGATGCCGATCACGCCAAGGGCCTCGATGCCTTCGACAAGGCGTTCTGGAAGCACATCGGCCACAGCGTGACCACGCTGTTGCGGGCCTGGGGCCGCAGCTGGAGCGGCGGCGTGTTCGCGCCTGCTCCCGACGCCGGAGCAGCCACCGGATTCTATCGCCATCTCTCGCGCTATTCGTCGGCCTTCGCTTTGTGCGCCGACATGGCGCTGCTGACATTGGGCGGCGCGCTCAAGCGCAGGGAAATGCTGTCGGCCCGGTTCGGCGATATCCTATCCGAGCTTTATCTGCTATCGGCCGCGCTAAAGCGCTGGCACGACGAGGGCCGTCAGCAAGCGGATTTCGCAGCGCTTGAATGGTGCATGGCCAGCGGCTTCAAGACCATTGAAAATCGTTTCGCGGAAATCCTGGCGAATTTGCCGAACCGCGCCGTCGCCGTGGTGCTGAAATTCCTGATCCAGCCGTTCGGCGCACGGGTGCTGGGTCCGTCGGATCTGGTGATTCATCGATGCGCGCAGCTGGTGCTGGAGCCGTCGGCGGCGCGCGATCGGCTGACGCCGAACCTGTCGTTGGTCGATGACGACCGCGGCGTGGCGCGGCTGGAGAAGGCATTTCTGCTCGTTACTGCCGCTGAGGACATCACAAAACGCATGCACGCCGCGCATATCCGCGATTGGCGCGAAGCGGTGACCAAAGGCGTTATCACCGAAGCCGAGGGCGACCGGCTTGCGGCGGCGCATGAAGCGGTGGCCAAGGTGATCGAGGTCGATGATTTCGCGCCGGAAGCGCTGTCGCCGATCTACAAAAAACCCGCCGACGTGCATCAGTTCTTCCAGAAGCTTGGTGAAACGAGGGCGGCGAGTTGATGGCGCGTCCGGTTTACATCATCGACGGCAGCCGCACGCCGTTCCTGAAGGCGCGCAGCGGTCCTGGGCCGTTCACGCCGGTCGACCTCGCCGTGCAATGCGGGCGGCCGCTGCTGGCGCGGCAACCGTTCGCGCCGGACGCCTTCGACCAGGTGATCCTCGGCTGCGTCAACGTCATTGCGGATGAGATGAATCCGGCGCGCGTCGCCGCGCTGCGGCTCGGCATGGGCGAGGCGATGGTGGCGTTCACGGTACAGATCAACTGCGGCAGCGGCATGCAATCGATCGACACCGGTTATCGCTATATCCGCGAAGGCAGCGCAAACCTGATCCTTGCCGGCGGCTCGGAAGCGCTCAGCCACGCGCCGCTGGTGTGGCCGCAACAGGGCGTGCGCTGGTTCGCCGGCGTGGCGGGCGCGAAGGGCGCCTTCGCCAAGGCCGTAGCGGCACTGAAAGCCCGGCCGGGCTATTTCAAGCCGATCATCGGGCTCGAACGCGGGCTGACCGATCCCATCACCGAACTCAACATGGGACAAACCGCGGAGGTGGTCGGCCATCTGTTCGGCATCACGCGAACGCAATCCGACGCCTACGCCGCCGAGAGCCACAGGCGGCTTGCCAATGCGCAGGCACAGGGCTGGCTCAAGGGCGAGGTCGAGACGTCGTTTTCGCGCGAGGGGAAATTCTACGATCATGATGACGGCGTGCGGCCGGACTCCACGACGGAGACGCTGGCAAAACTGAAGCCGGTCTTCGAGCGGCCTTGGGGCCAGGTCACCGCCGGCAACTCATCTCAAATCACCGACGGCGCATCATGGGTGATCCTTGCCTCGGAAGACGCGGTGGCGAAACATGGCCTGACGCCGAAAGCCGTGATCGTCGACAGCCAATGGTCGGCGCTCGACCCCGGAATCATGGGGCTGGGCCCGGTGCTGTCGGCGACCGAATTGCTCAAGCGCAACAAGCTGTCGCTGCAGGACATCGAAACCTGGGAGCTGAACGAAGCCTTCGCCACCCAGGTGCTGGGCTGCCTAGCGGCATGGAACGACGACAAGTTCTGCCGCGAGATTCTTAAGCTCGACGGCGCCGCCGGGCAGATCGACCCGACAAAACTCAATGTCAATGGCGGCGCCATCAGCCTCGGCCATCCCGTCGGCTGCAGCGGCAACCGCATCGTGCTGCATCTGGTCAATGCGATGAAGCGGCTCGGCACCAAACGCGGCATCGCCACCGAATGCATCGGGGGCGGGCAGGGCGGCGCCATGTTGATCGAGACGGTGTGATCATGGAAAGCAGGATCATGGACGTTCTCGCCGACCGCGTGCTCGAACTCGGCCCCGTACCCGATGCAAGCGGGCCGTACCGCAATTTCAAGCTCACCCGCGACGCCGACGGCATCGCCTGGCTGCTGTTCGATCGCGACGGCGCCAGTGCCAATACGCTGTCAGCCGACGTTATGGAAGAATTCAATACCGTATTGGCGGTGCTGGAAAGCCAGCGCCCGGCCGGCATCGTCATTCGCTCGGCGAAAAACTCCGGCTTCATTGCCGGCGCCGACGTCAACGAATTCCGCGGCGCCACCGACGCCCGCGCCGTGGAGACGCAGATCGGCCGGGCGCATGCGGTGATCGACCGGCTCGAAAGCTTGAAAATTCCGACCGTCGCGGTGATTTACGGTTTCTGTCTCGGCGGCGGGCTGGAAGTCGCATTGGCCTGCGCATCGCGCATCGCCATCGACGGCGCGCGCTTCGGCTTTCCCGAGGTGATGCTGGGTCTGCATCCCGGCCTCGGCGGTACCGCGCGCTTCACCCAGCTGGTCAACCCGATGCAGGCAATGACCTTGATGCTGACCGGCAAAACCATCGATGCGCGCAAGGCCAAATCGCTTGGCCTGGTCGACGCGGTGACGCAGGAGCGCCACGTGCGGAGCGCGGTCAAGGACGCGGTGTTCGGCCGGCTGAAGCCCGCCAAACCCGGTCCGCTGAACGCAATCCTGAATTTTACGCCGGTGCGCGGCCTGCTCGCCTCGCGAATGCGCAACGAGGCCGAAAAGGCCGCGCCGCATCAGCACTATCCCGCGCCTTACGCGTTGATCGATCTGTGGGAGAAGCACGGCGGTGACAAACCCGCGATGCTTAAGGCGGAGAAGCGGTCTTTCGCCGATCTGATGGTGACGCCGACGGCGCAGAACCTGATCCGGGTGTTTTTTCTGCGCGAGCAGATGAAGAAGACCGCGGGTTCCGGAAACACCGTCAAACACGTCCATGGGATCGGCGCCGGCGCGATGGGCGGCGATATCGCGGCGTGGTGCGCGCACCAGGATATGCGGGTGACGCTGGCCGACATGAAGCCCGAGCCGATTGCCGGCGCGGTCAAGCGCGCCGCCGACCTCTACGGCAAGATCATCCACAAGCGCACCGGGCAGCGCGACGCGCTGGACCGCCTGATTCCCGATCTCGACGGCGAAGGCGTCCGCAATGCCGATTTGATCATCGAGGCGGTGCCGGAAAAGCTCGAGTTGAAGCGGAAGGTTTATGCATCGCTGGAGCCGAAGATGAAGCCGGGCGCGATTCTCGCGACCAACACATCCAGCATTCCGCTGCAGGATCTGCGAAGCACGCTGCAGAGGCCGGAGCGGCTGCTCGGGTTGCATTTCTTCAATCCGGTGTCGCGATTGCAGCTTGTCGAGGTCGTCGACCACGACGGCACCGATCCGCAAATGCTGAAGCAAGCGCTGGCTTTTGTCGGCGCCATCGACCGGCTGCCGCTGCCGGTGAAAAGTTCGCCGGGCTTCCTCGTCAACCGCGCGCTGACGCCGTACATGCTGGAAGCGATGGTGATGCTGGACGAGAAGATCGACAAATCGGTGATCGACGCGGCGGCGGAAAAATTCGGCATGCCGATGGGGCCGATCGAGCTCGCCGATCAGGTCGGGCTCGATATTTGTCTCGATGTCGGCGACATGCTGCGCTCGAAATTCGGCGACCTGCTGCCGCCGACGCCGGCCTGGCTGCGCGAAAAAGTTTCCAAGGGCGAACTCGGCCGCAAGACCGGCAGGGGATTCTATGTCTGGAAGGATGGCAAGGCTGACAAAATGTCAGGCTCGCCGTCTACGGAGCAGCCGACGCCCGAGATGATCGACCGCCTGGTGCTGCCGATGTCGAATGTCTGCGTCGCGTCGTTGCGCGAGGGCATCGTCGACAATGCCGACATCGTCGATGGCGCTATGATCTTCGGCACCGGCTACGCGCCATTCCGCGGCGGACCCCTGAACTACGCCCGCACGCGCGGCGTGGCGAATGTCGTGGAGGCTCTGCGCGCGCTGGCGCAAAAGTTCGGCCATCGGTTCGATCCGGATGCCGGATGGAATGACTTCAGATGAGCGATACGCCAGCCGTTCATGCGCCGCCGACTACGGAAGCCGATCCATCAGGCGATCTCTGCATCCGCACGCTGGCGATGCCGGCCGACACCAATGCCAACGGCGACATTTTCGGCGGCTGGCTGCTCGGCCAGATGGATCTCGGCGGTGGCATCTTCGCGTCCAAGATCGCAAAATCGCGGACCGTCACGGTCGCGATCGAAGCGATGAACTTTCGCAAGGCGGTCTACGTCGGCGACCTGGTTTCGGTGTACGCCAACCTGGTCCGGATCGGCCGCACCTCAGTCACCGTCCACCTCGAAGCCTGGGCGCTGCGGCGCAAGGAAATGCAGTCGATCCTGGTGACCGACGGCAATTTTACCTACGTCTCGATCGACGAACAGGGCCACCCGCAGCCGATCAAGCGCGATGAGCCGCCGATTGCGAGGTAGCCGTCATTCCGGGGCGCGCGCAGCGCGAGCCCGGAATCCATAACCACCATCGTGAGTATGGATTCCGGGCCTGCGCCCAAGAAGGCGCATCCCGGAATGACGGTGCCAGGTTGACCACGTCGCCAAACCGCAGCACGATATCGCCTTATCGTGTCCAAGGTGTCGTCATGCCCGGCCTGAGCCATCGCCAATCCGAGATCCTGAACCTAGCCCGCGCCTTCGGCCGGGTGATGGTGGAGGACCTCGCCCGCCGTTTCGAGGTGTCGGCGCAGACCATCCGCAAGGATCTCAACGATCTCGTCGACCAACGCACGCTGACGCGGATCCATGGCGGCGCCATCATTGCATCGGGGGTCGAGAACCTCGCCTACGAGGCGCGCCGTTTCGTCGCCGCCGACGAGAAGAAGGCGATCGGCTTTGCGGCGGCGTCGCAAATCCCCAATGGCTGCTCGCTGTTCATCAACATCGGCACCACCACCGAGGAGGTCGCCAGCGCGCTGACCTCGCATGAGGACCTGCTGGTCATCACCAACAATCTCAATGTCGCGATGCTGCTGTACCGGCATCCGCGCATCGAGGTGATCGTCGCCGGCGGCACCGTGCGCCGCGCCGACGGTGCCGTGATCGGGTCCACCGCGATCAGCCTGATCGGCCAGTTCAAGGTCGACTACGCCATCATCGGCGCTTCGGCGATCGACGAGGAGGGCGCGCTGCTCGATTTCGACTATCGCGAGGTGCAGGCGGCGCAGGCCATCATTGCCAATGCCCGCAGCGTCATGCTGGTCGCGGACAGCACGAAACTGCGGCGCAGCGCCCCGGTCCGCATCGCCCATATGAGCCAGATCCAGACCTTCGTCACCGACGCTCCCCTGCCGGCAGGGCTGGCGAATATCTGCCACAGTCGCGGCATCGCGGTGATCGAAGCCATGCCCAGGGCCGCCGATGCCGATGAGGCGGATGCCGAATTCGACGGTCACCCCGATCCGCGCCAGATAGAGCCGGATCTCCTCGCCAATCCCGGCAGCGAGAAATCTTTGCCTCTCCGCGCATGCAAGGAGAGGAAGTCCGCCCTGTTCCATTAATCATGTTGCTTTCGGTTTTGGTTGTGCTTTAATCCGAAAACGAAAGCTAAATCGCTGAATCTGAAACCAGCGAGCAGCCGCGAATTCCCCTCGCCGGGATCGTGCGCGACAAGAAGCATGGGGAGCGTCCTTGGGTCAGGTGTTCGACCTCGCGATCATTGGCGGCGGCGTCAATGGCTGCGGCATCGCCCGCGATGCGGCGGGTCGGGGCAATTCTGTTTTCCTTTGCGAAATGAACGACTTGGCCAGCGGCACTTCGTCGTGGTCGACCAAGCTGGTGCATGGCGGCTTGCGCTACCTCGAATATTACGAGTTCCGGCTGGTTCGCGAGGCGCTGATCGAGCGCGAGATCCTTTGGCAGATCGCGCCCCACATCATCCGGCCGCTGCAATTCGTGCTGCCGCATCATGCGGGCTTAAGGCCGGCTTGGCTGCTGCGGCTGGGCCTGTTCCTCTACGATCACATCGGCGGCCGAAAGCTGCTGCCGCCGACGCGCTCGGTCGATCTGGCGCAGGACGAGGTCGGCAAGCCGCTGGTCTCCGGCCGTTACACCAAGGGCTTCGAATACTCCGACTGTTTCGTGGACGACGCCCGCCTCGTCGTGCTCACCGCGCGCGATGCCGCCAATCGCGGCGCCGACATCCGTACCCGCACCCGCGCGGTTCATATCCAGCAAGCCGACGGAATCTGGCACGTCACCGTCGAGAAAAAATCAAGCGGTGTACGCTCGACCATCAGCGCTCGTGCGCTGGTCAACGCTGCGGGCCCCTGGGTCGAGGAGGTGCTGGCGTCCGGCGCCGGCGTCAACGCCAAGGCAAAAGTGCGGCTGGTTCAGGGTTCGCACATCGTGGTGCGAAAACTGTATGCCCACGACCGCGCCTACATGTTCCAGAACGGCGACGGCCGTATCGTCTTCGTCATTCCTTATCAGGACGATTTTACGCTGATCGGCACCACCGATCGCGACTATGACGGCGATCCGGCGCAGGTAAAGGCCTCGCCCGAGGAGATAAAATACCTCTGCAACTCCGTCAGCGAATATCTTGCCAAACCGGTCAGGCCGGCTGATGTGGTGTGGACCTATGCAGGCGTGCGCCCGCTCTATGACGACGGCGCCAGCGAAGCCAAGGCCGCCACCCGCGACTATGTGTTCGAACTGGATACGCCGGGCGGGGCGCCGCTGCTGTCGATCTACGGCGGCAAGATCACCACCTATCGCCGCCTCGCCGAGGAGGCGCTGGAGCGGCTGTCGCCTTACTTGCGCAGCGCCAAAGCCCGCGAAGGCTGGACCGCGAAATCGCCATTGCCCGGCGGCGATCTCGACGTCTCGGCGATCGCGGCGCTGACCGCGGAGTTGCTGCGCGGCTACCCGTTCCTTATCCCGGCCCATGCGGGTCGCCTCGCGCATGCCTATGGCACCCGCGCCGGCAAGATTCTCGGTAATGCGAAATCGCTCGCCGATCTCGGCCAGCCCTTCGGCGCCACGCTGACAGAGCGCGAAGTCAGGTACCTGATGGCCAACGAGTGGGCCTGCACCGCCGCGGATATTGTGTGGCGGCGATCCAAGCTGGGATTGCGCATGTCGGCGGACGAAATCGCCGCCATCGACGACTGGATATCAGCGCACA
>CAVUUO010000012.1:0-49319 GCA_963744675.1 uncultured Alphaproteobacteria bacterium | reverse complement strand
CGCCGATTGAACTGATATCATTGGCGCGATGAAGACGGACATCGAGTACCCGAAAGTGGTAATCTATCTGCTCCTGCTCGCGATCCAGATATTCGGAGCGATTTTTTGTTTGGCAGGAATTGCCCGAATTCAACCAGGTGCTGGTTAATCCGGGCGAGCAGCTTCCAAAGGATGCCCGCTCCGATGCCATGATGCTCGGCGTCTTTGTCGTCATGCGGGTCTCGTTCTGGAGCCGCCTGCTTTACATCCCGATACCGTTCCGTCGTCCGAACCTGGTCCTGAATCACGTGTTTCTCTTTCTCGGCCGCCTCAGTTTCATTTTCGGTAGCGCGTTGTTTTCCGTCGTCGTCTTCAGGCATCTTCCCGAACTGGGCCGCGATACCGACTTCCTTCTGTTGGCCCAGCGCGGACTGATATTCGCGGGATGCCTGTTCGCGTTGTTTTGCACCACTCTTGAAGTGGAGCGGCTGGGCCAGGCGTTTGATAACAATCGAAATTGAGGTGCTGACATTTATCGTTGACTGTGGAGCGCCTGTTGCACCATCCTTGCTGGAGGCCGACAGGCTTGTAGCCAGTCGAGGAATGGAGGATTGCGTGAGCGAGACACTTCATCCAGCCGCCCCCCATCATTTGCCAAGCTTTATCACCGCGCCGGGTGAAACCGACGTCTTGATGATCGTGGTTGGCATTATCCTGATCGTCTCCATTGTCGGAGTTGGCAATCTTTACCTGCATCTCCATACCTTGCCGGAGCGAAGGGCGCACAAGTCGCAAAAGCTGCAATTCGAAATCGTGGCGGTGCTGTGCTTGCTGGCGCTGTTTACCCACAACCATCTGTTTTGGGTGATCGCGCTGTTCCTTGGCATGATCGACTTGCCGGATTTCGGCACGCCGCTGCGCAGGATCGCGGGAGCGGTCGAAAAGATGGCCGGCGTTCTGCCTGAACCCGACCCGACCGAGCCCCCGATTGAAACCGCAGGCCACGCGGCCGGCACGAACGGCGGCGCCGCCAAGAGTGAGGCAGAGCGTCATGCTTGAGATCATCCTCTGCTCGCTCGTGACGATATTGCCGGACTATCTCTACCGCCGTTATCGGCAGGGAAAGCGCTTCGGTCACGAGATTACGCTGTTTTCCGTCTGGTTCGAACTGCGGTTTGGCATCATCGCCTGCCTGATGCTCACGGTCTCGCTGATCACGATGATCTTCTACTTTCATCCGTCGACCTCGTCGGCGACGTTGTACTTTCGGACCGTCCCGATCATGACCGAAGTGACCGGCCGGGTGGCGGAGGTCCACATCGACCTCAGTGCGCCCGTCAAGCAAGGTGAGGTGATTTTCAGACTCGACAACTCCAAGCAGGAGGCCGCGCTGTTGACGGCCAAAAGCAAGATCGCCGAAATCGATGCCGCGATGCTGGCCGCGCAGGCGGATGTTCTCAAGGCGGAAGCACAGATCCAGCAGGCGCAGAGCGATTATCAGCAGGCAACCGATGAGCTGAACACCAAGCGGGACCTCCAGCAACGCAATCCCGGCATCGTCCCGCAGCGTGACATTGAAAAACTCCAGGTGCTACAGGCGGGTCGCCAGGGGGCGCTTGATGCCGCCAACGCCACCAAGCAATCCGCGGCGGTTCGCGTCACCGCCGCTCTCCCCGCCGAGAAGGCAAGCGCAGAGGCAGCGCTGGCCGAAGCGCAGGTCGATCTGGACAAGACCTTTATTCGCGCCGGTGTCGACGGGCGGGTCGAGCAGTTCGGACTGAGGCCGGGGGATATCGTCAATCCAAATATGCGAACGGCCGGCGTGCTGATTCCGGAGGGTGCGGGACGGCGTGCTCTCATGGCAGGATTTGGCCAGATCGAGGCTCAGGTCATGAAGGTCGGAATGGTGGCCGAGGCCACCTGCATTTCCAGGCCGTGGGCGATCATTCCGTTGGTGGTTACCCAAGTGCAGGACTACATCGCGGCTGGACAGTTCAGAGGCGGCGAACAACTGATCGAGGCGCAGAACAAAGTAAGTCCTGGTTCCATTCTCGTTTTCATGGAGCCACTGTACAAAGGCGGGTTGGAAGGCGTGACGCCCGGCAGCAGTTGTATCGCCAACGCCTACACCAGCAATCACGAACTGATATCGTCAGGCAAGATCGGTTCGCTCAAGAGCTTCTGGCTGCATGTCGTCGACGCCACTGGTCTCGTGCACGCGCTGCTGTTGCGAATCCAGGCCGCGCTGCTTCCCATCAAGACGCTGGTGTTGAGCGGGCACTGAAACTGAGGCGCTGTTCCAGTTAGCCAGTTAGCGGGCCCAGATGTTTACGTTCCGGACCTCGATCACCTTCGCGGTCATGGCGTTTATCGTTACGCTCGCCGCGCTGCTGATTGCCATTCAGGCCCGGTCGATGCGCCTCGCAACGCAAGAAGCGGCATCCGCCTATATGGACGCGACCAGCGCAAAGGTGCTGGGGCGCCTCCAGGCCGAACTGTCCACCATCTCGTCTCTGGTGAATGTGCTGGCCACCAGCTCAAGCGTGGCTGATTCAAATGAGAGAACCGAGACCGGCCGTGCCGTTCCGCTGTTCAAGGCCGCGCTGCAAGAACTGCCGCAGATGGACAGCATCTATGCCGGTTTCGACAACGGCGCCTGGCTGCAGGTACGGCGCACCAGCGACTTGACCGACGATCAGCGCGTTTACCGGATTGATCCTCGCCGTCATATCAGGCGCGGCCTTCGTCCCGCTGGTCTGGATGTTCGGCAGCCGGGATGTCCTATTCCCTGAACGCGATTACGGCGCAGGCGCGCAAACTCCAGACCCTCGCCGAGCCCGATCCCGTTCAGGTCGCCTCGCATATCAAGGAGATTCACGAACTCGGCAGCACGGTCCACCTTGCGCAGCGAGCGATATCGTCGTTCGCACGTTTCGTGCCCAAGGAAATCGTCCGCAGGGTGGTCGACAATTCCATCTCGACCACGCTCGGCGGCGTCAAACAGGAGATCACGCTGGTCTTTACCGACGTCCAGGGATTTACCACGATCGCGGAGTCGGCCGATTCCGACGTGCTGATGCGGCAGACGTCGCGCTATTTCTCCACGCTGACGGAAGCATTCCTCGCCGAGGGCGGCACCGTCGACAAGTTCATCGGCGACGCCGTCATGGTGTTCTGGAATGCCCCCCGATCCACAGCCGGACCATGTCGCGCGCGCTTGCCGGGCGGTTCTTGCAGCCAAGGCAGCCGGCGAGAGGCTGAACGCCGCATTCGAGGCCGAAGGCCTGAGGCCCTTCTTCACGCGGTTCGGGATTTATGTAGGCGAAGCCGTCGTCGGCAATCTCGGATCGACCGAGCGCATGAACTATACGGCTCTCGGCAACACGGTGAACCTCGCAGCCCCGCTCGAAGGGCTTAATAAGCAATCCGGCACCGCCGTCCTCGTGAGCGAGGACGTATACAACCGCAATTATTTCCAGTCAGTTGTCTCGCCGGAGAACGACGCGTTCGTCAAAATGTGGACCGACTTCAACCAGTAGCAAGACAAGACCACAAGCGATCCGATGGAGGCTACCTTCATCGGCTTTCGAATGTGGGCGCAGGCCGTCACTCAGGCCGGCACGGTCGATGCGAATGCGGTTCGGCAGGCGATGTACGGCCAGAGGGTCAAGGCGCCAAGCGGCTTCGAGGTGGTGATGAACACCAACCATTATCTCTCCAAACCGGCCATGATCGGCAAGCTCAATTCGGCGGGAGCTTCGATGTGGTTTGGCGATCGATCATCCCGATCAAGGCTTCGGTCTGGAGCAGATATATTCCCGAGAGCGCCAGACTGACCGCCGACTGGACCTTCCCCTGGGTCTGCGGAGGGTGTGCCGAGCCGACATTCAAGGAGTGGTGATCGTCGCTTCGAAGCACATCGAGTGGAGCGAAAAAAATGATTTCAGCGAGGACCGCGGCGGCTCTCCTGCGGACTCCAGTATCGGGATCGGGTTCAACTGCGCCCGACGTTGGCCGCGGTTTGGGCCGGCCGTTCCGCGCGCGACGACTTAATAAATACTTAATGACGTTGCGCAGCGTTCGAGCCTCGGGATTTTGGCGCGGCCGAAAAAAAATATCTACCGTGACCCAGCCGTTTCATTGCGATCTCGTAATATAGCGTGAGGGATCGTGGCGCCGCTTGTTCCAATGGAACTTCGCGATGACATTTAGGCGCGCGTAATCAGCGTTTTCTGACACCGCTGCAGCATCGCGCTTGATCTCATTCCAGTTGCCGTGAGCGTTTGTGAATCACCGGCGCGCATGAAAAGGAATCCACATTTGCTCGAATTCTAGCGCGCAACATCGGTCCGGCGTGATGAAACGCGTGCGTCGTGCGCATTCCCGCAGCCGACGATTGCTTCGGATATTCTTGCAGGAAAATCGATCGTTTTGCGTGCTCGATTCGGCGCGAATTCAACGTGCCGCGGGGGACAATGGGGCCCCGGCTGCTCACGCTGCGGTCGGCGACCGAAATGGAACTTTTGAAAAAAGAATATATTATTCAATTAGTTATGAGGAAGGTTCGATCACGGTTGCGTGTTATTTGTGCAACACCCTTCTGAAAACAAACCGAGTTGGGCCTTTCCGCATCGTTCTGTTGTTGCGTGTGCAGAAGTGTTCAGGGATGTTGACCGTGCGACGGAGGGGGGCATCCCGAGGTCGTCCCGTTAAGTGGTTCGCTTAAGTCCCTCGCGTTGATGCGGGTGTGTCCGAAGACGCGAAACGACTGAAGCGGTTTTTTCAGGGGATTAAGGGAACCAACCTTAGGGTGTATCGCACCCAGCGGATCCGGAACCTTCCCAACAGAGCAACTTGGAGGTTACAATGAAGATGGTTAAGAGCCTTATCCTCGGCTCAGCGGCGGGTCTTCTCGCCATGAGCGGAGCCCAGGCAGCTGATCTTCCCGTTAAGGCCAAAGCGGTCGAATACGTGAGGATCTGCTCCCTTTATGGTGCGGGTTTCTGGTACATCCCGGGCACCGACACCTGCATGAAGATCGGTGGCTACGTCCGCGTAGATACCACGTTCAACGGCAGCATTTACGATCAGCCGGCCTGGTCTGGCGACCTCGGCCAGAACCAAATCGGCAACCGCTACGCCGACTACTTCGCCGCCCGTTCCCGTATGGCGATCACCGTCGATACGCGTACCGCCACTGAATACGGCGTCGTCCGCACCTTCGGCCAGGCCGACTTCCAGTTCACGACCCAGGCCAACAACACCACCAACCCGGCCTCCTTCACCGGCTCTCCGACGACAGGCACCGTTTCCAACCTGTTGAACCAGCCGGGCGACGGTTACACTGCGGTTGAGTTCGTGTTCATCCAGTTCGCGGGCTTCACCTTCGGTAAGTCGGCTTCGGCTTACGCGACGCCGTGGCATGGGTATCCGGGCAACAACACCTCGTTCCTGCTCGGCGGTCATGACACCGTCACCGGCGTGAACAACATCCAGTACACCGCGCAGTTCGGTAACGGCGTGTCGGGCACCATCGGCCTCGATGATCCGACCGTGTTTAACCGCACTTCGGTCGCTAACCTCACCCTCGGTATGGGTGCAACCGGCGGCTTCGTGAACACCTACGGCGGCGTGCACTATCCCGACGCAGTCGGCAACATCCGCGTCGATCAGGCTTGGGGTCTGTTCCAGATTTCGGGCGCATTGCACGAAGTCGACGCTTCCTACAACGTGCTGAACACCACGGCGGTTCCCGCTGGTGCGATCGGTCCCGCAGGCGGTCTCTCGACCGGCTTCTCGGAAATCAACGGTCACCCGGATAGCAAGGTGGGTGGTTCGGTGATGGCTGCGTTGCAGATCAAGAACATCCCGACTGGACCGGGCGACGACATCAAGATCGACGCGAGCTGGGCAAAGGGTGACACGAAGAACGTGATCTCCACGAGCGCTGCTTCGCCGAGCTTCGCGATCTTCGGCAACTCCGGCCGCGCCGATGCTTACCAGAGCGTTGGTTTCGGTTCGACCTCGGACGCCGTCTACCTCCCGGCTTTCGCCGGTGGCGATGGTGCTCTGCATCTGACCGAAGCGTACGGTGTCCGTGGTGCGTTCAACCACAACTGGGATCCGTACTGGTCGTCCAGCCTGTTCGGCAGCTACTCGTCGGTTCGTTATGACGGCACTGCCAAGGCGAACATCTGCGCCGTTTACGTTCCCGGCAAGGCCGTGAGCGCTGACTTCACCTGCAACCCGGACTTCAACGTCTCGATGCTGGGCTTGGTCACCCGCTGGACTCCTGTCAAGAACCTGACGTTCTCGGCCGAAGTCCTCTGGTTCCACCTCGACCAGAACTTCACTGGTACCGCTGCCCTTACTCCCGCAGCTCCGAAGCCCGGTGCGGCTCAAGGCGCTCGCTACGAGTTCAGGGACCAGGATGCCGTCTCGCTTAACGTCCGCGCTCAGCGTAACTTCTGATCGCATCGTCTAGCGACTGTCTAAGAGAACCCTCGGCAGGAAACTGCCGGGGGTTTTTCTTTGCGACTGGATGATGCCGGCCGATCTGAACGGTTCGGCTTTTGCCGCCAGCAAGTGTCGGTAGCGATACTGGATGCGCTGCAAGGCGACGAGCGGGACCGAGACGAGAGTCCGCCGCTATCTCGGCGCGGCCGCGGCGAATTCGCCCTGACGCGTTACTCCACCACCGCGCCGCGATGCAGGTCGGCCTCGATCTGCAGCCGCGATCCGCCGCCGAAGCGCGCGCGATAGACCTGCAGGTTCTCCATGATCCGCTGTACATAGTTGCGGGTCTCGGAGAACGGGATCTGCTCGACCCAGTCGATGGCGTCGACCTTGGGATCGCGCGGATCGCCGTAACGCTCGACCCATTTTTTGACGCTGCCGCGCCCGGCGTTGTAGGCCGCGAAGGTCATGATGTAGGAGCCGCGATAGTCCTCGATCAGTCCGCCGAGCTCGGCAGCGCCAAGCGCGGTGTTATAGACCGGATCGGTCTTCATGCGGGTGAGGTCGAAGGTCGCGCCATGCCGCTTGCAGACGTAGCGTCCGGCATCCGGCGTCACCTGCATCAGCCCATAGGCTTGCGCCGGCGATACCACCGACGGATTGAACGCGCTCTCCTGCCGCGCGATGGCGAATACGATGCTCTGCTCGACCTCGGGCCCGATCGGCTTGTAGGACGGAATTCCAACGACCGGGTAGGCGTAGAAGTCGAACGGCAGGCCGCGGTTGAGCGCCGCCTTTCCCATCAGCAGCATGCCGCGCGCGTCGCCATTGCGCGAGGCCGACTCGCCGAGCCCCTGCAGCACGTCGGGGTCGCCGTTTTCGCCCATGTCGCCAAGAATCGGAATCGCGATCTCGCGCTCGTCCAGCGCGTATAGCAGCTGCACCGCGCGGACCACCTCGAGCCGTTCGATGCCGCGCGACCGGGTCGAGGGCACGCCATTGAGTTCGATCTGCGGCAGCCCGAGTTTCGCCCGCGCCAACTGGCCGTAGTAACTGGTCGACTGCTCGGCGGCGGAAGCATAGGCCCTGCGCGCATCCTGGGCGCGGCCGCCGGCCTCCGCGGCGCGGCCCTGCCAGTAACCGGCGCGCGCCAGCGTCGTAGGATTGACGCTGCCGACGCCGATACGGGCAAAATGCTGCGCGGCGGCCGCGGGATCGTGCAGGAAGCGCAGCGCGATCCAGCCCGCGGTGAATTCCTGCTCGGTCTTGTAGATGTCGCGGGAGGGCAGGGCGGCGTCGCGCGCGATCAGATAGGCGTTACGGTGCTCGCCGACGTCCAGCATCTTGCGCGACAGCAACCGCCGTTCGATCCACCATTCGTCGAGATTGTAGAGCCGGTTCGGATCGCGCGGCGCCGCCAGCATCAGTTGCGCGGCTTCCTGGAATTTCTCTTCGCGGCGAAGCAATTGAATGCGCGAGAACATGTAGCCGGGATCGCCGTGCAGCTCGCGCGGCACGGCGTCCAGCAGGGCTCTGCTGTTGGAGGCTTTGCGGTACGCCGCATTCCGAGCCTTGGCCAGCGCGACCTGGCCGATCCGCTTCGCCGCGCGCATGCCGGCTTCCTGCTCGCTGCCGTACAGCATCGAGTCCATCCGCGCTTTCTGATCGCCCGGCGTCAGCAGCGCGCCGAACAGGTCGAGCGCGATCTCTTCGGTGTCCGATGACATCGAGTCGAATCGCCAGGCGTCGCGGATGAGGCGTTCCGCACCGGCCCGATCGCCGCGCGCAAGCAACGCTTTCGCCAGCGAGAATTTGCCTTTGGCCGATAGCGGCTTTTCGTTTTCGAACCACGCCATCACCGTGGCGTCGTCGCGATGATCGTCCCACAGGGCTGCTTCGAGACGTTGGCGCAAAAACGTTTGCGAGGGCCAGCTCGGGTTGGCGTCGATGAAGGCGCGGTAGCGTTCGACCGACGCGCCGTTATTGTCGCTGCGCAGGATGATCCACTCGACGAGCTTTCGCGCTACCGGATCGGATATCGAAGCTTCCGCCTGGGTGGCATCCGCCGGCTTGTGCGCGCGCACGAGCTCGATGACGTTTTCCAGCGCGTCGGTATCGGCCTGAGATGTCGACGACGTCGCAGCCATCGCCGCCGGCGGGGGCGGTTTTCGCACGGGCGGTAGTGCTGCATGCTGGCGGGTGGCGGGCTGAATCGCTGGCGCCGGAGTGGCCGCATCGGGTGAAACAGGGTGGGCCTGCGGCCTGGCCGCGACAGCCGTCTTGGGCACGACGTTGCGGGCAATCGGCCGCGGCTTTGGCAGCGGAACCTTCGGCTTGGTCGATTTGGCCGAGGCCTCCATCGCGACCGCCGACAATGCCACGGCCAGCGCGAGGCTCATGCGCAGGGCGGTCCACCGCATTGCGGCTGCGCGGGCAAACGGGGTCACGGCTCTCTTTCGAAGCGAATCAAGCAAGCGTGCTTCCTTAAGGTCTATTTCATTGAAGTTGTGGACAAAATACTAATTACGCCGGGGATCGCCGATGTCTGCACCAGCACAACGGCGAAATCGCGGCTAATGCCGGTGGAGCGGCCTTTCGCGGCGGCGTCAGACCCGGTATGAATTGCCCTGCTCAAGCAGTGAGCCGGCGGCTTTTTGCCGTGCGTTCGGAGAAAAACGATGGCAGCCAGGACGAATTTCCGGGGATCTTTCACCGCCTTGGTCACGCCGTTCAAAAATGGCGGTCTCGACGAGGCGGCGCTTCGCGGCCTTGTGAGCTGGCAGATTGAGCAAGGTTCCCACGGCCTCGTTCCCGTTGGTACGACCGGGGAAAGCCCAACCCTCAGCCATGATGAGCATCACAGGGTGGTGGAGTTGTGTCTCGACGAGGCGAAGGGACGTGTCCCCGTGATCGCCGGAGCCGGCTCGAATTCGACCCGCGAGGCCGTCGATCTGGCTGTTCACGCCGAGAAGGCCGGCGCGGACGCCGTGTTGGTGGTGACGCCCTATTACAACAAGCCGACCCAGGAAGGGATGTATCATCACTTCAAGGCCGTGAACGATGCGATCGGCATCCCGATCATCATCTACAATATTCCGCCGCGCTCGGTTGTCGATCTGTCGGTCGAGACCATGACCCGGTTGTTCGAACTGAAGAACATCATCGGCGTCAAGGACGCCACGGCCAATCTTGCGCGCGTGTCGCAGCAGCGCCACGCGATGGGTCCCGACTTCGTCCAGCTATCCGGCGAGGACATGACGGCGCTGGCCTATATGGCGGCGGGCGGACATGGCTGCATCTCGGTGGTCGCCAACGTGGCGCCGAAACTGTGCGCCGATCTGATGTCCGCGGTCCTGAAGGGCGATTACGCTACGGGGCTGAAGATTCAGGACCGGCTGACGCCGCTGCACGACGCGATTTTCATGGAGCCGGGCCTCGCCGGCGCCAAGCATGGCCTAAAACTACTCGGCCGGCTGGAGGAGAATGTGCGCCTGCCGCTGATGCCGGTGACCCCGCCCACCGGCAGGGTGATCCGCGATGCCATGGTGCATGCGGGCCTGCTCAACTAACCCTGCTGACGCCGCTGCCATGAATCTTCCGGTGCGCAAAGCCGAAGAAAGGGACTGCAGATGCTGAAGGAATTTCGCGAATTTGCGATGAAGGGCAATGTGGTCGATCTTGCGGTCGGCGTCATCATCGGCGCCGCCTTCGGCGGCATCGTGACCTCGCTGGTCGCCGACATCATCATGCCCATCGTCGGCGCCATCACCGGCGGCCTCGACTTTTCGAACTATTTCACGCCGCTTTCGAAAAGCGTGACGGCTGCGAATCTGGCCGATGCAAAAAAGCAGGGCGCGGTGCTGGCCTGGGGCAATTTCCTGACCCTGACGCTGAACTTCATCATCATCGCCTTCGTGCTGTTCGTCGTGATCCGGGCCATGAACAAGTTGAAGCGGAAGGATGAAGCAGCACCCGCAGCGCCACCGAAGCCGACCCGCGAAGAGGAGTTGCTGACCGAGATCCGCGATCTCCTCAAGAAGGCCTGACGTGGCCGAAAAGAACGAGCGCGCCATCAAGGTCGTCGCTGAAAACCGAAAAGCGCGGTTCAACTACGCGATCGAGGACACCATCGAGGCCGGCATCGCGCTGACCGGCACCGAGGTCAAGTCGATCCGCAACGGCAAAACCACGATCGCGGAATCCTACGCCGATTCCAAGGCCGGCGAGATCTGGCTGATCAATGCCAATATTCCGGAATATCTGCAGGCCAACCGTTTCAACCACGAGCCGAAACGGCCGCGCAAACTGCTGCTGCACAAAAAACAGATCAACAAATTGATGGGCGCGGTCGAGCGCGACGGCATGACGCTGATCCCGCTCAAACTGTATTTCAACGAACGCGGCCGCGCCAAGCTGTTGCTGGCGATAGCCAAGGGCAAGAAGCTGCACGACAAGCGCGAAAGCGAGAAAAAGCGCGACTGGTCACGCGAGAAGGGCCGGCTGCTGCGGGCGAGGGGATGAAAAATCGAATTGTAGGATGGGTTAAGCGCAGCAAAACCCATCAACCACTCGACAGTCTATGATGGGTATCGCTGCGCTCCACCCATCCTGCGAATAATAGGGATGCCACCATGAATCAAAAAAATCTGCTTGAAGTGGACTGGAGCAAGATCCCGGCGCCGGCGGACGATGGTGCCGCGGCGCATCTTAAGGGCAAGACCGTTCCCGCGATCAGCCTGGTCGCCACCGACGACACCTCGGTGACGCTGTCGGCCCTGCCGGGTCGCACGGTGGTATTCGCCTATCCGCGCACCGGCGAGCCCGGCAAGATCAGCCTGGTCGACGACTGGGACATGATCCCGGGTGCGCGCGGCTGCACCCCGCAGACCTGCGCGTTCCGCGATCTCCATGCGGAGTTGAAAGCCGCGGGCGCGGGGCATGTATTCGGACTGTCGACGCAGAGCAACGAATACCAGACCGAGATGGCCTCGCGGCTGCATCTGCCGTTTCCGGTGCTGTCGGATGAAAAGCTGGCGCTGACGCGCGCGCTCGATCTGCCGACCATGCAAGTGGCCGGGTTGACCATGATCAAGCGGCTCGCGCTTGTCATCGACGACGCCCGTATCACGCACGTATTCTATCCGGTGTTCCCGCCGGATCGGAACGCCGGCGACGTGCTGGCGTGGCTGAAGGACAATCCGGTTTGAAGGGTGCTCGTGCCCCGGACGCGGCGCAGCGCCCTTGGTGCGCTGCAGAGCCGGGGCCGTAACGAACGCCGGTGTTTGGTAGCGTGAAGAACGCTGCACCGCGTCCGGGACACGGTTAAACCTGATCTAGCTCCGCGCGCACCGTCGCGAACACGCTGCGGAACATGACCGGCGTCAACACCCGCGTGTTGGTGTTGTAGCGCGAGCAATGATAGCTGTCGTAAAGTTTGAGTTCGCCGGCCCGATGCACCGCGCCGTGTGAAAACGGCGCCGCGGCCGCGCGAATACCCAAGGCCTTCACCGTCGATTCATGCGCGATGCGGCCGAGCGCCACAATCGCGCGCAGCCGCGGCATCGTCTCCAGCGTGGCGATCAAAAACTGCCGGCAGGTGTTGATCTCGGCCGGCAGCGGCTTGTTCTGCGGCGGCACGCAGTGCACCGCATTGCCGATCCGGCAATCGACCAGCGTCAGCCCGTCATCCGGCCGCGCCTGATAGACGCCTTTGGCAAAACCGTATTCGAGCAACGTCGCGTAAAGCAGGTCGCCGGCGTAGTCGCCGGTGAAGGGACGTCCGGTGCGGTTGGCGCCCTGCATGCCCGGCGCGAGTCCGACGATCAACAGCCGCCCGTTCGCGTCGCCGAATGGCGGCACCGGGGAATTGAACCAGCCGGGTTCGCGTGCGCGGAGGGCTTGCCGAAAGTCGGCAAGCCGCGGACAGAGCGGACAATTGCGATCGGGTTCGGTGCGAACACCGGCGAGGGATGCCGGCGTCGCTTCGTCCTCAGTCGTCGAAATCGTCGTCATCGCCCCTTGGCGCCATGGTGGTGGCGCGCTGCAGGAATTGCGGCGCATGATGACGCGGCTCGCGCGGCGCCGGGCGCTCCGACGGATCGCGGCCGAGCTTGGGCTGCAACTCCACCAGATCGGTGAACACGTCGGCCTGGCGGCGCAATTCGTCGGCGATCATCGGCGGCTGGCTCGAAATCGTCGAGACCACGGTGACGCGGACGCCGCGGCGCTGCACCGCCTCGACCAGCGAACGGAAATCGCCGTCGCCGGAGAACAGCACGATCTGGTCGACGTGCTCGGCGAGCTCCATCGCATCGACCGCAAGTTCGATATCCATGTTGCCCTTGACCTTGCGGCGGCCAGAGGCGTCGATGAATTCCTTGGTGGCCTTGGTGACGACGGTGTAGCCGTTGTAGTCGAGCCAGTCGATCAGAGGCCGGATCGACGAATATTCCTGATCCTCGATGATCGCGGTGTAGTAGAACGCGCGCACCAGGGTGCCGCGGCTCTGGAATTCCTTGAGAAGGCGCTTGTAATCGATATCGAAGCCGAGCGTCTTGGCGGTTGCATAAAGATTGGCGCCGTCGATAAAGAGCGCGATCTTGTTGGAAACAGGTGACATAAGTTTCTCGCGAGTTGTTGTTGCTAAAACGTTTTTTTGGCGCGGCGGCAGCGGCCACGCATTCCAAAGAACTTTGCTGCCTTGGGTGAGCGGGTCAATTGGACCAGACACCAACCGTGGATAGAGTGAGGCAAGAGCTTCAGTCGATACTTAGGTCAAGCAATGAAGCGAATTCTTGTCCGGGAGGCTGTTGGAAGAGCCTCGGGGCACTCGGTCTGCCGGTTCCAAATGGGGTTAGCAGAGCGTTTTGACGAGGCCAAATGACAAATTTGGCTTGCGAAATACTCCCGGCCGCTATACCTACCGCGCATAATCAACAGTTTCGGTCCCATTTAACGGAGCGACAGTCGATGGCGCGCGTCACCGTAGAAGATTGCATTGATAAGGTCGATAACCGATTCGATCTGGTCCTGTTGGCGGCGCATCGCGCCCGTATGATTTCCTCCGGATCGCAACTCACGGTTGATCGTGATAATGACAAAAATCCCGTTGTTTCGCTACGGGAAATCGCCGATTCAACGATTTCTCCCGAAGATTTGCGAGAAGAGCTGGTCCATTCCCTGCAGAAATTCGTCGAAGTCGACGAGCCCGAGCCCGATACCGTGCCCCTGATCGGCTCTGCCGGCGCCAGCGTGGATGCCGACGACACCGAAGTGGCGGTCGAGCGCATGACCGAAGAGGAGCTGCTCAAGGGCCTCGAGGGTCTGGCGCCCCCGGAAGAGCAGCCGGAAGAAGACGAATAATATCAAGCGCAACGCCGTTTACCATATGTCGGGAGCCCGGACTTGAGGTCCGGGCTCTTCGCATTTATGGCCAAAATTTAATGTATTGTTGGCAGCCGGCGCCGAAGATCGGCTGAACGCCGCCTGCGGGTCTGGAAGCTCGAAATCTTGAGCAAATACAGATCGAATTCGCTTCCCGCACGCGCACTCTGGGATAGATTGGCGATCATTAAGCGTGCGGGCTCTGATCCCGCGCATGAAGGCAGCTAACCGATGGCGTATTGGCGCCGCAGCTCCCGGCAGATGCAGGCCGCGACCGATTCGGTCGCCGTGGCGCTTCCCGCTGCCGCGCCGGCGGCCAAGCCGGCAAAAGCGCCACGCTCCCGCATGATGCGGCAATACGATCTGGTCGACCGGGTTCGCGCGTACAACCCCGACACCAACGAGGACCTGCTGAACCGCGCCTATGTCTACGCCATGAAGGCGCATGGCGCGCAGACCCGCGCCTCCGGCGATCCCTATTTTTCACACCCGCTGGAGGTCGCGGCGATCCTGACCGACCTCAAGCTCGACGATGCCACCATCGTCGCGGCGCTGCTGCACGACACCATCGAGGATACCGAGGCCACCCGCGCCGAAATCGATCACGTGTTCGGACACGAGATCGGCGCGCTGGTGGAGGGCCTCACCAAACTGAAGCGGCTTGAGCTCGTCTCGCGCGAGGCCAAGCAGGCGGAAAACCTGCGCAAGCTGCTGCTTGCGATATCGGACGACGTTCGCGTGCTGCTGATCAAGCTCGCCGACCGCCTGCACAATATGCGCACGCTGGAGTTCGTCGCGCCCGCGGCCCGCCGCCGCATTGCCGAGGAGACCCTCGATATCTACGCGCCGCTCGCCGGCCGCATGGGCATGCAGGAGATGCGCGAAGAACTCGAAGAGCTGTCGTTCCGCACCATCGACCCGGAAGCCTATGCGGTGGTGATGAAGCGCCTCGACACACTGGAGGAACGCAACCGCAACCTGATCGGCGAGATCGAAAGCCAGCTCTCCAAGAATCTCGAAAACAACGGCATGGCCGCGCACGTATACGGCCGGCGCAAGCGTCCGTTCTCGATCTGGACCAAGATGGAGCGCAAGTCGGTCGGCTTCGAGCAATTGTCCGACATTTTCGGATTCCGGGTGGTGCTGGACAACGTCGAAGCCTGCTATCGGGCGCTCGGCGTCGTGCACACCACCTGGCCGGTGGTGCCCGGCCGGTTCAAGGACTACATCTCGACGCCCAAGCAGAACGACTACCGCTCGATTCACACCACCGTGATCGGTCCCGGCAAACAGCGCGTCGAGCTGCAGATCCGCACCGAAGAGATGGATCAGATCGCCGAATACGGGATCGCCGCCCACGCTTTCTACAAGGATGGCGTCGGCTCGCCGACCGAACTGCTCAACCGCGAATCCAACGCCTTCGCGTGGCTGCGCCATACCGTCGAGGTGTTAGCTGAGAGCTCCAACCCCGAGGAGTTCCTCGAACACACCAAGCTGGAGCTGTTTCACGATCAGGTGTTCTGCTTCACCCCGAAGGGGAAACTGATCGCGCTGCCGCGGCAGGCCAATGTGATCGATTTCGCCTATGCGGTGCATACCAACGTCGGCAACTCTGCGGTCGGCTGCAAGATCAACGGCAAGTTCGCGCCGCTGTCGTCGGAATTGCAGAACGGCGACGAAGTCGAGGTCCTGACCTCGGCCGCCCAGGAAGCGCCGCCGTCGGCATGGGAATCCCTCGCCGTAACCGGCAAGGCCAGAGCGGCGATCCGGCGCGCCACCCGCACCGCGGTTCGCGATCAATATGCCGGGCTCGGCCGTCGTATCGTCGAGCGGTTGTTCACGCGCGCCAAGATGGAATACGCCGACGACAAGCTGAAAGGCGCGCTGCCGCGGCTGGCGCGGGCTTCGATCGACGACGTGATGGCCTCGGTCGGGCGCGGCGAGATGCGGGCCTCCGACGTCGCCCGCGCGATGTATCCGGATTACAAGGAAGAACGCGTTGGCCGATTCGGTGCGAAGAGAAGCCTCGCGGTCAAGCTGCGGCTGAAATCGCCGCCGGAACCGCCGCGCAACCCGTCGGCGATACCGATCCGTGGCATCAATTCCGATCTGCCGGTGAAGTTCGCGCCGAATGGCGGCGCTGTGCCGGGCGACCGCATTGTCGGCATCGTGTCGCCGGGGCAGGGCATTACGATCTATCCGATCCAGTCGCCGGCGCTGAAGGATTTCGAGGAAGAGCCGGAGCGCTGGCTCGACGTGCGCTGGGACGTCGATGAAATCGACGCCGCAGCGTTTTCCGGCGCGGATTCTCGTCGACAACGTCAACGAGCCCGGAAGTCTCGCGCAGGTGGCTACCGTGATCGCCGAGCATGACGGCAACATCGATAATATCAGCATGTCCAGGCGCTCGCCTGACTTCACCGAACTCACCATCGACCTCGAGGTCTACGACCTCAAGCATCTCAGCGCCATCATTGCCCAGTTGCGCGCCAAGGCGGTCGTCGCAAGGGTCGAACGCGTCAATGGATGAAGCCCGTCATTTGCCGGGCTTGACCCGGCAATCCATCCACTTCAAGAAAGATTCTTGAAGATGGATGGATGCGCGGGTCAAGCCCGCGCATGACAGCGAGCCAGGTTCATGCCCAAAGCTCCTCCGCTGCGTCTCGGAGTCAATGTCGATCACGTCGCCACCTTGCGCAATGCGCGGGCGGGCGAACGTCCCGATCCCGTGCGCGCGGCGCTTACCGCGATCGAGGCCGGCGCCGACGGCATCACCGCGCATCTGCGCGAGGACCGCCGCCATATCCGGGACGACGACATGGCGCGGCTCAAGGCGCAGATCTCAAAGCCGCTGAATTTCGAGATGGCGGCGACCGAGGAGATGCTGCGGATCGCGCTTAAGACAAAACCTCATGCCGTTTGCCTCGTGCCTGAGCGGCGCGAAGAACTGACCACGGAAGGCGGCCTCGACGTGGCCGGCCAGCACAACGCGCTGGCGCCGTTCATTTCACGGCTGAACGACGCCGGCATACGGGTGTCGCTGTTTATCGCCGCCGATCCCGGACAAATCGAAATGGCGGCGAGGTTGCGCGCGCCGGTCATCGAAATCCATACCGGCGCCTGGTGCGACGCGCTCGTCGACGGCGATATGGCAAAAGCCGAAGCGGAATGGCAGCGCATCGTCTCCGGTGCAAAGCTCGCACAATCCGCCGGGCTTGAGGTTCATGCCGGCCACGGCCTTGATTATGCGACCGCGGAAACCATCGCGGCGCTGCCTGAGATCGTCGAACTCAACATCGGCTATTACATGATCGGCGAAGCGCTGTTCGTGGGCCTGAGCGAGACCGTCCGCGCAATGCGCGCCGCGATGGATCGCGGGCGCAAGACCCTTGAAAGCGGCGCATGATTATCGGCATCGGCTCCGACCTGATCGATATCCGCCGCGTCGCCAAGGTGATGGAGCGGCATGGCGAGCGTTTTCTCGACCGCATCTTTACCGAGGCCGAGCGCGCCAGGGCCGAGCGCCGCGCCAGGAACGAGAAGATGGTGGTGGCGACCTATGCCAAGCGATTCGCCGCCAAGGAAGCCTGTTCCAAGGCGCTGGGCACTGGCATCCGGCGGGGGGTCTGGTGGCGGGATATGGGGGTGGTCAACCTTCCGGGCGGCCGTCCCACCATGAAACTGACCGGCGGCGCGCAGGCGAGGCTCGAAGCCCTGACCCCGCCGGGTTATGAGGCGCGGATTGACCTCACCATCACCGACGACTGGCCGATGGCGCAGGCCTTTGTCATAATTTCGGCGGTCATTCCCGGCAAACCCTGACGGCTCGGGGCGATGCCGCCCGGCAGCGCGCGGAAAACTAAAAATCACTGACTTGTCATGGGATTAGCAAGTTTTCGCGGGGGCGTTGATTGCGCCCTCGCTAACAACGGTCTAAAACGGCCGCGACAAAACGTCCAATCGGGCTGAATTCGGGTTTGCGCCGGAGTTCGCTCAAAACATCAGATCAGAGACCACTTTCCTGACGCGAGACGCTGGCAATTCGCGTGAAGAAAATGCTCTGCCACCGCGCGCGATCGCGACGGGAATTGGGAAAGCGATGAGCGTGACCACAGGGACAAAGTCTGAAAGCGGCATCGGCGAAACGGTCCGCGTCATCATCCACGCACTCCTGATCGCGCTGGCGATCCGCACCTTCCTGTTCCAGCCCTTCAACATTCCGTCGGGATCGATGAAGGCCACGCTTTTGGTCGGCGATTATCTGTTCGTCTCGAAATATTCCTATGGTTACACCCATTATTCGATTCCGCTGTCGCCGCCGCTGTTTTCCGGCCGCATCTTCGGTTCCGAGCCGTCGCGCGGCGATGTCGTGGTGTTCCGGCTGCCGAAGGACGATTCGACCGACTACATCAAGCGCGTGATCGGTTTGCCCGGCGACCGCATCCAGATGAAGGATGGCCTGCTCTACATCAACGAAAAGCCCGTTGTGCGCGAGCGCTTGAGCGATTTCATCGGCGAAGACCCCTGCGGTTCCGACGCCACCGCAAGGGTCAAACGCTGGAAGGAAACGCTGCCGAACGGCGTCACCTATGAGTCGCTGGATTGCGTCGACAACGGCTTTTACGACAATACCAACGTCTACACCGTGCCAGCCGGGCACTTCTTCATGATGGGCGACAACCGCGACAATTCGACCGACAGCCGGGTGCAGTCGGCGGTCGGCTATGTCCCGTTCGAGAACATCGTCGGCCGCGCCCAGATGATCTTTTTCTCGATCGCCGAGGGCGAGCACGCCTGGGAGATCTGGCGCTGGCCCACCGCGGTGCGCTGGAATCGCATATTCTCCATCGTGCGATGAACGACGAATCACCTGATCTCCAGACCTCATCGAAAACCGGCGCGAGCCCTGAAGCCCACGCCGCCGGCGAGCTTCCGGCGGCCAAAAAAAGGCGCAGCAAGGCCGCCGCCAAGGCCGAGGCGGCCGCCATCGAGGCGCGCATCGGCCACAAATTCGCCGATCCCTCGCTGCTGGCGACCGCCTTCACCCACGTTTCCGCGCTGAAATCGGCGCGTAGCCGCGGCGATAGCTATCAGCGCCTCGAATTTCTGGGCGATCACGTGCTCGGGCTGATCGTGTCCGACATGCTGTATCGCACCTTCCCGAAAGCCAATGAGGGCGAGCTGTCGAAACGCTTGGCCGATCTCGTGCGCAAGGAAACCTGTGCCGACGTGGCGAAGTCGCTTGGGCTGCTCGAAGGCATCAAGCTCGGCGCGGTCGGCGCCGGCGCCGGCGCGCGGTTGCGCAAATCGGTGATCGGCGACATCTGCGAAGCCGTGATTGGCGCGGTATATCTCGACGGCGGCTATCCGGCTGCTGCGCAGTTCGTGGAGCGCAACTGGGAAGAGCGGATGCGCACCTTGAAGCGTCCCTTGCGCGATCCCAAAACCGTGCTGCAGGAATGGGCGCAGGGCAAGGGCCTGCCGACCCCGGTCTATCGCGAGGTCGAGCGCACCGGGCCGCATCACGATCCGCAGTTTCGCATCGCGGTGGATTTGCCGGGGCTGGCGCCTGCGGAAGGCATCGGCGGCAGCAAGCGCGCCGCCGAGAAGGTCGCGGCATCCGCGATGATTGCGCGCGAAGGCGTCAAGTAATGACCGATGACGTGCCAGCCGACGCGGCGCCCGCCGCCACGCGCTGCGGTTTCGTCGCGCTGATCGGCGCGCCGAATGTCGGCAAGTCGACGCTGGTCAATGCGCTGGTCGGCTCCAAGGTCACCATCGTCTCGCGCAAGGTGCAGACCACCCGCGCGCTGATCCGCGGTATCGTCATCGAGAACAACGCGCAGATCATCCTGGTGGATACGCCCGGGATTTTCCTGCCCAAACGAAGGTTGGACCGCGCCATGGTGTCGACGGCGTGGAGCGGGGCGCATGACGCCGATCTGGTCTGCGTGCTGCTCGATGCGCGCGCGGGGATCGACGAGGAGGCCGATGCCATCCTCACCAAACTCGCGACCGTGCGGCACGAGAAAATCCTGGTGCTGAACAAGATCGATCTGGTACCGCGTGAAAAGCTGCTGGCGCTGACCAAGGCCGCCAACGAGCGGCTGCGATTCGAAAACACCTTCATGGTGTCGGCGCTGTCGGGCGACGGCGTCGACGATCTCAGGCGCACGCTGGCGCAAATGGTGCCGGCGGGGCCGTTTCACTATCCCGAGGACCAGATGTCGGATGCGCCGCTGCGCCATCTCGCCGCCGAGATCACCCGCGAGAAAATCTTTCGCCAACTGCATCAGGAGCTGCCGTATCAGTCCACGGTCGAGACCGATAGCTGGACCGAGCGCAAGGACAAGTCGGTGCGGATCGAGCAGACGATTTTTGTCGAGCGCGAAAGCCAGCGCAAGATCGTGCTGGGCAAGGGCGGCGCCAGCATCAAGTCGATCGGCGCGGATTCGCGAAAAGAGATCGCCGAGATACTGGGTGTGCCCGTGCATCTGTTCCTGTTCGTGAAAGTGCGTGAAAACTGGGGCGACGATCCCAATCGCTATCGCGAAATGGGTCTTGAGTTCCCGAAGGAATAACCGGCGTCCCGATGACCGTTCCCAGACACGTGATGTGGTTTCAAGTCCTGCTGTACCTGTCGCTGGTGCTCGATGCGCTGTCGGTCGCGTTCCAGGACCGCACGCCCAGCGCCTCGATCACCGAGACCACGATCCTGGCGGCGAATGTGATCGCGGCCTGCATGATCCTGCTGTTCGCGTATCTGGTGCGGCTTGCGGCGCAGCATCGCAAGAACTGGCCGCGCTGGGTGCTGACCGCGGCGCTGGTGTTTTCGGTGATCTCGCTCTCGCAGGTGATCGGCGACAGCGGTTTGCAGTTCGACAGCGCCATCGAGGTCGTTTCCTGCGTGCTAACGGCCGCCGGGCTGTATTTTTCCTTCACCGGCGACGCCAAGGGCTGGTTCAATGCGTAACGCATCTCGTGTCCCGGACGCGGTGCAGCGTTCTTCACGCTGCTCCGCAGACCGGAACCGTCACAAACACCGCGTTCCATTACGGCCGCGGCTTAGCAGCGCACCGCTTCGCGCTGCGCAGCATCCGGGGAACGGCAACCGTAAATGCTGCGCCCTTCGTCGGAATCCTGTAGGCTCCGACCCATGGAATGGACCGACGAAGGCATTGTGCTGGGGGTGCGGCGGCATGGCGAATCCTCGGCCATTGTCGAGCTCTTGACCCGCGGCCATGGCCGCCACCTCGGCCTGGCGCGCGGCGGTTCCGGCACGCGGATGCGGCCGCTGCTGCAGCCCGGCAATTCCGTGCGCGCGGTGTGGCGGGCGCGGCTCGACGAGCATCTCGGCTATTATGTCATCGAGGCCACGCGGCTGCGCGCCGCCACCGTGCTGGCCTCAAGTCACGCGGTCTACGGCGTGACGCATCTGGCCTCGCTGGCGCGGCTGCTGCCGGAGCGCGACCCGCATGAAGACATCTACGACATGCTCGACCGCACCCTCAACGATTTCGACGACATCGGCGAGGCCGCGGTGCATCTGGTGAAGTTCGAACTGGCGATGCTGGCCGAACTCGGCTTCGGGCTCGATCTCGAAACCTGTGCCGCGACCGGCGCCACCACTGAACTGATCTACGTCTCGCCGAAATCCGGCGGCGCGGTGTCGCGGCAGGCCGGCGAGCCCTGGCGCGACAAGCTGCTGCGGTTGCCGCCGTTTCTGCGCGAGAGCGACGATGGCCGCAACGGCTGGTCGGATCAGGACCTAAGGGACGGTTTCGATCTCACCGGGCGTTTCCTGCTGCGTCACGTACTGGAGCCGCGCGGGCAGGGCCATTCCGACGCCCGCGAGGGCTTTATCAATGCGGTGATGAGGCGGAGTGCGAGGGTTGCGCTGCCTTGATTGCTGTTGATTCGCGGCTTGCCCGATTCACCTCAAAAGTCTAACCCGTCCCCATGGGAAAACGACTGATTCCGCCGGAGCCGGCGGAGATTCACGAGGTGCAGCTGCGCGAAGCGCTGGAAGAGCGCTATCTCGCCTACGCGCTCTCGACCATCATGCACCGCGCGCTGCCCGATGCCCGCGATGGCCTGAAGCCGGTGCACCGCCGTATCCTTTACGGCATGCGGCTGCTGCGGCTCGACCCCGGCACGCCGTTCAAGAAATCCGCCAAAATCGTCGGCGACGTCATGGGCTCGTTCCATCCGCACGGGGATCAATCGATCTATGACGCGCTGGTGCGCCTCGCGCAGGATTTCTCCTCGCGCTATCCGCTGGTGGACGGGCAGGGCAATTTCGGCAACATCGACGGCGATAATCCGGCCGCCTATCGCTACACCGAAGCGCGTATGACCGAGGTCGCGCGGCTCTTGCTTGATGGCATCGACGAGGACGGCGTCGAATTCCGCGCCAATTACGACGGCCAGTCGAAAGAGCCGATCGTGCTGCCCGGTGGCTTTCCCAACCTGCTCGCAAACGGCGCGCAGGGCATCGCTGTGGGCATGGCGACCGCGATACCCCCGCATAACGCGGCTGAGCTCTGCGAGGCGGCGCTGCATCTGATCGACAAGCCGGAAGCAAAATCGAAAACACTGCTGCGTTTCGTCAGGGGTCCGGATTTCCCGACCGGCGGCATCATCGTCGATTCCAAGGAGAGCATCGCGGAGGCCTACATGACCGGGCGCGGCTCGTTCCGCACCCGCGCCAGATGGCAACAGGAAGAGGGCGCGCGCGGCACCTGGGTCGTCGTCATCACCGAAATTCCGTGGCTGGTCCAAAAATCGCGGCTGATCGAAAAGATCGCCGAGCTTCTCAATGAAAAAAAACTGCCGCTGGTCGGCGATGTCAGGGATGAATCGGCGGAAGATATCCGCGTCGTCATCGAGCCGAAGTCGCGCGCGGTCGATCCGGAATTGCTGATGGAATTGCTGTTCCGGCTGACCGAGCTGGAAAGCCGGATTCCGCTGAATCTCAACGTGCTGGTGAAGGGCCGCATTCCCAGGGTGCTCGGGCTTGCCGAATGTTTGCGCGAATGGCTCGACCATCTGCGCGACGTGCTGCTGCGCCGCTCCAACTACCGCAAGCAGCAGATCGAGCACCGGCTTGAAGTGCTTGGCGGCTATTTGATCGCGTATCTGAACATCGACAGAGTGATAAAAATCATCCGCGCTGAGGACGAGCCGAAGCCGGCGCTGGTCAAGGCGTTCAAGCTCACCGATATCCAGGCCGACGCCATCCTCAACATGCGGCTGCGCAGCTTGCGTAAGCTCGAGGAATTCGAGATCCGCACCGAGGACAAAAACCTCCGCAGCGAGTTGAAGGGCATCAAGGGCATCCTCGGCTCCGAAGCCGAACAATGGGCAAAAGTCGGTGATCAGGTCCGGAAAGTGCGCGACCTGTTTGGGCCGAAGACGCCGCTCGGCAAGCGCCGCACCATGTTTGCCGACGCGCCGGAGCACGATCTCGCCGCGATCGAGGAAGCCTTTGTCGAGCGCGAGCCGGTCACCGTCGTCGTTTCCGACAAGGGCTGGGTACGCACGCTCAAGGGCCACGTCGCGGATCTTTCGGCGTTGACCTTCAAGACCGACGACAGGCTCGACAAGGCGTTCTTCGCGGAAACGACGTCGAAGCTGCTGCTGTTCGCCACCAACGGAAAGTTCTATTCGCTCGACGTGGCAAAACTGCCGGGCGGCCGCGGCCATGGCGAGCCGATCCGGATGTTCATCGACATGGAGCAGGACGCCGCGATCGTGTCGCTGTTCGTCAATTCCGGCGGCCGCAAATTCCTGGTGGCGAGCCACGAGGGGCAGGGCTTTGTCGTGGGCGAGGACGATTGCGTCGGCAACACCCGCAAGGGCAAGCAGGTGCTCAATGTCGAAATGCCGAACGAAGCGAAGGCGCTTGCGACGGTCGTGGGCGACACCGTCGCGGTGATCGGCACCAACCACAAGATGGTGGTCTTCCCCGTAGATCAGGTGCCGGAGATGGCGCGCGGCCGCGGGGTACGGCTGCAGAAATACAAGGGTGGCGGGCTGTCCGATGTCGCGACGTTCGATTCCAAGGCCGGGTTGACCTGGAAGGATTCGGCGGGCCGCGACCAGAGCATGAGCTGGAAGGAACTGTCGGACTGGCGCGGCAACCGCGCCGACGCCGGCCGCCTCGCGCATGGATTGCCGAAGTCGAACAAGTTCGGGCGCGGCGTGGAGTAGGAGGCTCATATGTTCGTCATGCCCGGTGTTGTGCCGGGCATCCACGTCTTCCTTGGCGATTATTAAAAGAAAGACGTGGATGGCCGGGACAAGCCCGGTCATGACGAATTGAGGCGTAATGCCGTTTCCCAATCTCCTTTGACTGCAATCTCCTTCTGATAGATGCTTCCCGAAAATCAGGGAGGCGGCATTGCGCGAAGCGAAATTGATGGTCGGCGTTATTCTGACGCTGCTGTTCACTCTGGCCGCGAATGCCCAGACCATTCCCGGCGCGCTTCCTGAATCCACCTCTGCCCTGTCGCGCGGCGAATGGCCGGCCTATGCCGGCACCTACGCATCGGCCCGTTATTCGCCGCTGGCCCAGATCGACCGCGGCAACGCCAAAAACCTGCACGTCGCCTGGCGCTGGAAGTCGCCGGACATGGCCATCAAGAACGCAAACCCGAAGATCGGCCCCAGCCGCGCCAACGAATCGACGCCGCTGATGGTTGGCGGGGTGTTGTATACCTCGACCTCGCTGTCGCAGGTGGCCGCCATCGATGCCGCGACCGGCGAGACCAAATGGGTGTTCGATCCGAAGGTCTACGAAAACGGGCTCGGCCTTCCCGCCAATGACGGCTGGCTGCATCGTGGCGTCGCCTATTGGCGCAATGGCGACGATGAGCGGGTGGTGATCCTCACCGCGTTCGCGCAAATGATTGCGCTGGACGCCAAGACCGGAAAGCCGGTGCCGACGTTCGGCGCCGCTGGCCGGATCGATCTCACGGAGGGACTGCGGCGTCCGGTCGACCGCGACTACTACACCATGAGTTCGCCGCCGGTGATCGTGCGCGGCGTCATCGTGGTCGGCTCGTCGGTGATGGACTGGTGGGGGCATCGGCCGTCGCCGCCGGGCGACGTGCGCGGCTTCGACGTCGTCACCGGCCGTCTGCTCTGGACCTTCCACACCGTGGCGCAGCAGGGCGAGCCCGGCGTCGAGACCTGGGAGAAGGATTCCTGGAAGGAAGCCGGCAACGCCAATGTCTGGGCGCCGATGAGCGCCGACGAAGAGTTGGGCACGGTCTATTTGCCGGTCTCGACGCCGACCAACGACTATTACGGCGGCCATCGTCCCGGCGATGGCCTCTATGGCGAAAGCCTCGTCTGTCTCGATGCGGCGACCGGCAGGAAGGTGTGGCACTATCAGCTTGTCCATCACGGTCTCTGGGATTACGACCCGCCGGCTGCGCCCAATCTGATCGACATCACCGTCGGCGGAAAGCGCATCAAGGCGGTGGCGCAGGTGACCAAGCAGGCCTTCGTCTACGTGTTCGACCGCGTCACCGGCGAGCCGGTGTGGCCGATCGAGGAGCAGCCGGTGCCGGCCTCGAGTGTTCCCGGCGAGCAGGCTTCGAAAACCCAGCCATTCCCAACCAGGCCGGCACCAATCGACATTCAGGGCGTGCGCGATGAGGACCTGATCGATCTTACGCCCGAGATCCACAAGGAGGCGATCGATATCGTCGCTAAATACGACCACGGACCGCTGTTCACGCCGCCGTCGGAACGCGGCGTCATTCAGGTCCCCGGCGTTGCCGGCGGCGGCAACTGGGCCGGGGCTGCGATCGATCCGGAAACCGGCATGTTTTATGTCGGCACCTACCGGCTGCCGTTCGTCGTCACCGTTCGCAAGCCCGGAATCGGCGAGTCGTCGTACGATTTTGTCGGCGAATTCCGTTATCTGTCAGGGCCGCGCGGATTGCCGCTGCTGAAGCCGCCGTTCGGCAGCATCCTCGCCATCGACATGAACAGCGGCGAACACCGCTGGCGCATTCCCATCGGACGCGGCGAGCTTATTCCGACCATCCAGCAACTCCGCATCCGCGAACGGCTGGGATTTCCGACGCGCAGCTGGGCGCTGGTGACCAAGACCGTCATGATCGTGGTGCAGTCCGGATATTTCAGCGCGCCGCGGCTGCCGCCCGGCGGCACGCGCCGGATTGCCGATCTCAACGATTTCGATCCGCATCTGTGGGTCTACGACAAGGCCAGCGGCGAAATGCTGGCGGAGATTCCGCTGCCATCAAACGCGATCGGCGCGCCGATCACCTACATGGCGGGCGGCAAGCAATTTATCGCGTTTCCGGTCGGCGGCGGGCCGCTGGTCGAGGAGTTGATCGCGGTTTCGCTTTGAGATCGCAGCCTCTCCGTGTCATGCCCGGCCATGACGGACTCTTACGAAGCCTTGTAGGATGGGTTGAGCGAAGCGAAACCCATCATCGCCGCGTAATGTTTTGATGGGTATCGCTTCGCTCAACCCATCCTACGAGTTGTTCAATTACGCGGTGCGGACATCGGCGGAGGCCCCGGGCCGATCGCTTTCTTCGGCTTCAGTGTTCCCACATAGAACGACAATCCGGCGACCAGGAAAAGGCAGACCAGATACACCGCATAGGATTGCGGCGGCGTGATCGCCCAGCGCACAAAACCTCTGATCGCCGCCGCTATGCCGGTTTGGTTTTCCATTCGAGGATGCTGGAGCTTCGGCTGGAACAGGTCAAGGCTCTAACCCGCCTTCTTGCGCATGGTGTAGAGCACAAGCGCCAGCAGCGAGGCCACCGTCAGCACGATGCCGAGCGCGAACATCGCCTCGTGCGAAATCGTCGCCGCGAGCCAGACGCCGATGGCAGCACCCATCATCTGCCAGAAGCCGACCAGCGCCGAGGCGGCGCCCGCCTTCTCACCGAACGGCGAGAGCGCTTGCGCCGTGCCGAGCGGATTGACAATGCCCATGCCGAGCAGGAACACGCACATGCCCAGAAGGAACGGCAGGAAGGCGGGATTGAACACCGACACCAGCAGGATCGCGATGCTGCCGGTTGCCGCAAGCAACAGCCCGGCCTGGATCGAACGCTCGAGCCCGAAGCGCGGCGCCAGTTTGGTGGCGAGCATGCCCGCGGCGAACACGATCATCACCGTGCCGGCGAAGAACAGGCCGAGCTGGATCGGCGTGAAGCCCAGCCCCTCGATCAAGATGCGCGGCGCCGCCGAGAACATCGAGAACAGCCCGCCCATGATCAGGCTCACGGTCGCCGCCGGAACCAGGAAGCGGCGGTCGGCGGTCAGGCCGAAATAGGTTTTGGCGATCGCAAGCGGATTGAGCGGGGTCCGCGCCGAATGATGGGTTTCGCCGAGCACCATGCCATAAGCGACGGCCCCGACCGCCGCGAAGGCGCCGACAAATGCGAATTCCGAACGCCAGCCGAAGACGTGATCGAGCGCGCCGCCGAGCAGCGGCGAGAAGCCCGGTGCCGCCGCCATCGCGATCATGATCAGCGCCATCGCGCGCGCAAGCCGCTCACCGCTGAAGAGATCGCGGGCGATGGCGCGCGACAGCACCGAGGTCGCGCACGCGCCGGCTGCCTGAATCACGCGGCCGATCAGGAGGTTCGGCAAATCGCTTGCGAGGCCGCACCAGATGCTGCCGGCGAAGAACACCGCAAAGCCGGCCAGCACCGGCAGGCGCCGCCCGTAACGGTCCGACACCGGCCCGGCAATGAGCTGGCCCACCGCGAATACGCCAAGGAAAACCGTAATCGCGGATGTGACCGCCGCGGTCGAAACATGGAGCGATACCGCCATCTGCGGCAGCGAGGGCAGCAGGATGTTGGTGGCGAGCGTGCCGGTCGCGGCAAGTGCCGCGAGCACGGCTATTTGCGCGAAAGTCGAGGCGGCCTCCGGGGGCACGGGGACGTCGATCGCGGAAACGGTCTGGTCGGCCATGGGAGCTCCCGGTCAAGATGACATGATAGATATCATATAAAACGGGATGGGACAGGGCCAATGGGGGACTTTGCGGAAATTCATAGCCGTCATGCCCGGCCTTGTGCCGGGCATACACGTCCTTCTTTCTTGAGCCAACAAAGACATGGATGGCCGGGACAAGCCCGGCCATGACGAAATTGAGACGCACTTGGCCTCAGCAGGCTCGCAAGGCGTTTACGCCGTCGCCGACCATGTCTGGCTGCCGCGCCAGCGAGACCGCCGGCGACAGCAGGATCACCAGCGCCTGCGCGCCGAAGATCGCCACCGCCAGATAGAGACACACCTCCGCGCCGTAGAGGCCGCCGACGATGGCGCCTAGTGCGGCGCCGACCGGGCGCGCGCCGTAGCTCATGATGTTGATCGCGGACACCCGTCCCAGCAGGTTCGGCGGCGTCACCGCTTGCCGCAGCGTGGTGGTCGAGATTACCCACAGGATCGGGCCGACGCCGAGCAGGAAGAAGCCGAGGTCCGCGAGCAGCGGGCTTGCAACAACAGTCGTCAGCGCCAGCACGACCGCCGCGACAAAGCCGGTGACCGGCCCGAGCGCGATCACGGTGCCGAATTGCAGGCGCTGCATCACCCGCGTCGCCGCCAGCGCGCCGACCACCATGCCGACGCCGTACATCGCCAGCGTGGTTCCGACGCCCGACGCCGACAGTCCGAGATGCCTGATCGCGTAGGGCACGAACACCGCAAGCACGAGGAACGACGCGATGTTGAAGATGAACTGCGTGGCAAATACCGGCCGCAGCAGCGGATGCTGGAATACGAACACGGCGCCTTCCCTGATCTCCTGCAGCGGATGCCGTTTCGGCGCCGGCTCGCGCGCGGGCTCGTAAATGCCGGCGAGCAGCACCACGGCGATGATGGACAGCGCCGCCGCTGTCCCAAACGCCGGTGCGGCACCGACCCATCCGACCAGTACGCCGCCCAATGCCGGACCGCTGGCGAACGCGACCGTGCGTGCAAGTTCGATCCGCGCATTGGCCGACGGCAGCGACTGCGGCGGCACCAGTGACGGCACCAGCGCTGGTGCGGCGACGCTGTAGGCGACCGTTCCGCACACCGCGACGAAGCCGAGCAGTGCGAGCAGCGGCAGTGTCAGCACGTTGAACCAGATCAGCGCGAGGATGCCGAGCAGCGCTAAGGCGCGCAGCGCTTCCGAGCCCGCCATCAGCCAGCGCCGCGAGATGCGGTCGGCGAGCAGGCCTGCCGGAATTGCGAACAGGATGAACGGCAGCGTCAGCGCGGTCTGCAACAACCCGGTCTGGCCTTCGCCGACGCCGAGCATCAGCACCGCAACGATGGGAGCTGCGGCCAGTGCGATCTGTTCGGCGGATTGGGCTGCAAGGTTGGACCAGGCCAGACGGTTGAAGGTCGGCGGCAGGCGTGGCGAAGCGGACATGGTCGAATTCCCTGAATTGTCATTTTCTGCCGGCACTGTCTGCCCCGGAGGAGGGCCAAACCACCCGCTTTCCGACAAGCGAGTTCCGGAAAATCGTCCCCTCCAGATTGAAACAGCTTGTCTCATTCCGGCGCAGGTTTACCGGGCTGCCGTTAACCGCAGTTACGACCAGCTATCAGGCGTTAATGGGCGGCCATGCCGGTCGCGCCGGAAATCCCGCCAGAACCGCTGCGCGCGGCCGGCATTAACCGCGTTGTATTGGTTTTCTCCGCCACGCAACCGACCGGCCCGGAGCGGCACGATCGATGCCCTTCAAGCTCATCTTTCGCCGTCATCCGACCCGATGCGGCACACGGAAGCTTGGAGGATTTCATGCTCGTTTCAAATCACGCCGCCCAGCCGGCGGCCAGGCTCGCGGATTACATCGCCATCGCGCGGCCGGATCACTGGATCAAGCACGTGCTGATCGTTCCCGGCGTCGCGTTTGCGATGATCATGTCCGCGGCCGGGCCGATCGACGTCGCGGCACTGGCCGGACGATTGCTGACCTGCCTGTTGGTGGCGATGGCGCTGTCGTCGGCGAACTACACCATCAATGAATGGCTCGACGCGCCATTCGACGCCATGCATCCGACCAAGCGCGCGCGCCCGGCGGTGCAGACCGCGATGTCTCCGGCCATCGTGTTCGCTCAATATATTCTGCTCACTTCCGTCGGCGTGCTCGCGGCCAACACGCTCGGCGGCAGTTTCAGCCTGGTCGCGGTAGTGTTCGCGATTTTCGGCGTGATCTACAATGTGCGGCCGGTCCGCGCCAAGGACCGCGCCTTTCTCGACGTTATCGTCGAGTTGCTCAACAACCCCCTGCGTTTCCTGTTTGGCTGGTTCGCGGTCACCCCGCATGTCGCGCCGCCGGTATCGATCCTGCTCGCCTACTGGTTCGGCGGCGCGTTCCTGATGGCGGCCAAGCGCGTCTCCGAGCATCGCGCCATTGTCGAGGCCGGCGGCACCGCGAGCCTTGCCGCCTACCGCCCGTCCTTCGCCGTCTACACCCAGTCGAGTTCTGGTGACGAGCTGTCTCGTCTATGCCCAGGGTTTTGCGTTCATGATGGCGATCTTCCTGTTGAAATACCGGATCGAATATCTCGTGGTGATTCCGCTGCTGATCGCGTTGTTCGCGGCCTATATGCGGCTGGCGCTGACGCCCGACTCCGCTGCCGCGCGGCCCGAGGAACTGATGCGGCAGCCGGCGATGATGATCGCCGCCGCCGTCACCATGGCACTATTCGGCGTGCTGACCTTCGTCGATCTGCCCTGGCTGAACGGCCTCACCAGTTCCGACCTGATCCATCTCGGTCTCGGCCGCTGATATGTCGATCGCGGCACCCTACCAAGCGCCCGGAAACATCGCGGGGATCGCGGCGGTAACGCTGCTGCTGGCCGCGTTGATCGTGCTGCTCGACGGCCCGGTCTGGCTGGTAAAGCTGGTGCCGACCCAGGACGGCCCGGTGCATCTGGCCCAAGCCGATCTGATCGCGCGCTTTGGCTGGGGCGGCGCGCTGGCCGAGCCGGCTGCGTCGTTCTACCAATGGAATCCGCGCATCGAGCCTAATTCCGCCATCTACCTCGTGCTGGCAGGCCTGATCAGGCTGACCGGCGACGCGCTGATCGCCAACACGCTCTTCCTCAGCCTGTACGGACTGCTCTGGATCGCAGCCGCGTTCGCCGCTTGCCGCAGCGAGACCGAGCGGCCGTTGCTGCCGCTGCTGTTGTTGCTGCCGCTGGCTTTCGGCGTGTTCATCCACTGGGGATTCTACAACTACGCGCTGGGCGTGCCGTTGTTTCTGCTGTTCGCAAGCTTCTGGCGCAAGGCGAGGCAACGCCACGACGCCGCAGCCTTCCTGACCACCACGTTGTTCCTGAGCGCGCTCTGCCTGACCCATCTCACCGCGGTGGTCGCGGCCTGCCTGCTGCTCGCAGCCGATGGCCTCGCCCGCGCACTCCGCACGCTGGACCGTTCCGGCATTCGCGTCGCCGTCAGGCAGTTGATAATCGACGGCGTCTGGGCAGTTGGAGCGGCGCTGCCGGTGCTGCTGATCACCGTCAGTTTTTTAATGGCCTATCAAAACATCGCCGGCGAAGCAGCCGGCAACGAGGGCGGGCTGCCGCAGATCCTGCGCCGGATCGTGGCGGCGACGTATCTGTTCAGCTTCACCTGGTGGGAAGTCGTAGCCCTTGCACCGTTGCTGGCCGCGCTTGTCATCGCAGCCGTCGCGGCGCTGCGCCGGATCCGATCCGGCGATCTGATGTGGCCGGTCTTTCTCGGGCTCGTCGTCGTGCTGTCGCTGCTCAATCTCAAGACCGGCGCAGCCTCGCTCTCCGAGCGACTGGCGCCGTTCACATGGATTGCCGTGGTGATGGCGATCGCCAGCCGGCAACCGGGTCCTGCGCTGGTGCGCACGCTGTGCCTGGCGGCGCTCGCCGGCCTGATCGGCCAGACCGCCATTCGCACGATAGCCTACAAGAGCTGGTCGGCCACGCTGGAAAACGAACTCGCCGCCGGCCGGGACAACCCCGGCGAGACCTTCGCCAGTGCCGACCTGATCGCGCAGCGGAGCAGCGCGCTGTTTGCGTGGCGCGTTCGCCCGACACTGCATGCGGCTCAAACCGCGGCGCTTGCCGCACACGGCGCCGGACTATCGTCGCCGCTGCCATCGACCCGGTATTTCGGTTATTTCCCGCTGCAATATGTCGAGGCGCGCGACCTCATGCGCGCGACGCCCGATTGGGAATCCGAGCCGGATGCGGTTTCGATGGCCAATTTCCGCAAGGCCAACCGCGGCGCGCCGCATGTCCTGATCGTGTCGTCCTCCGATCAATCCGGCCCCGCGCTGGCAAGCAAGCTTGGATATGGCGATTGCAAAGCCGATCATGGCGGCGCGCGCCAGATCGCCGTCTGCAAAACAGCGATGCGGCTCGCGCATGAATAAGATCGCAAGGACCTTTCCCCGGACTTCGCAATCCTGTCCGCCTCGCGACGGCATTGGCGGCAATGCCGACGCGCTGTTCGGTTTGCCGGTGTCGATTCCCTTGGTACTAGATCTCGACCGCACGCTGATCGCGGGCGATCTGCTCTACAAGAGCTTTGTCTCGATCCTGCGCCGAAATCCTTTTGTGATGTTTCGCTGCCCGATATGGCTGCTGGGCGGCCGTGCCGCGCTGAAGCGCCAGCTTGCGCTGCAGAGCCGGATCGACTGGGACCGGCTGCAACTGCATCAGGACGTCATGGCGCTGGCGATCCGCGAAAAGGCCGCCGGCCGGACGATCGTGCTGGCGACCGCCGCCGACGCGGTTCTCGCAGGACAGTTGGCGTCGCGCCTTGGCTTCATCGACCGGGTATTCGCGTCGGACGGCCAGCGAAATCTCAAGGGTTTTGCAAAGGCCGAGTTGCTAAGCCGACTGTTTCCAGCCGGCTTCATCTATGCCGGCGACAGTGCGGCCGATCTCTCAGTATGGGCGCACGCAAGCGGGATTGTCCTCGTCAACGCGCGCAAATCCGTCACCGAGGCGGCCCGCGCACTGGGGCGGCCGATGCTGGAATTGTCGGGCCGGGCCGGGCAGTTGTAGCCGGCTTGCTAACCAAACTGCCTAGATGCAGTTGCAAATGAGTTGCAATAAGGTCGAAACTCCGCCATCCTGCCGAAATGGATGCGCGATCCCCCATTTTGCCCGCTGACCCGCTGCCGGAGGCCATCCAGGGCCCTCCGCCGGACGGCCCGGGCTGGCGCGGCGCACGGGGCGAGCCCTCGCTGGCGGGCATGTTCGGCTCGGTTCGGGTCGCCAACACCGGCTCGTTCTGGCGCAAGCTGGCGGCGTTCCTCGGGCCCGGCTACCTGGTCGCGGTCGGCTATATGGACCCCGGCAACTGGGCGACCTCGCTCGCCGGCGGCTCCAAATTCGGTTATGCGCTGCTGACGGTGGCGCTGCTCTCCAACGTGATGGCGATCGTACTGCAATCGCTGTGCACGCGGCTCGGCGTCGGCGCCGGGCGCGACTTGGCCCAGGCCTGCCGCGATTCCTATCCGCGCTGGGTGTCGTGGCCGCTGTGGCTGTCGGCGGAAGTCGCCATCACCGCCACCGACCTCGCGGAAGTGATCGGCACCGCGATCGGCCTCAATCTGCTGTTTCACATTCCGCTCGAGATCGGCGTCATCATCACCGCCGCCGACGTGTTTCTGATTCTCGCGCTGCAGGCGTTCGGCTTTCGTTGGATCGAAGCTTTCGTGGTGGCGATGCTGGGAGTGATCGCGGCGTGCTTTGCGGTGCAGATCGCGATGGCCGATCCCGACTGGGGCGCGGTTGTCAGAGGTTTTGCGCCGACCCCGGACATCCTCAGGAATCGCGAGATGCTTTACCTGGCGCTCGGCATCCTCGGCGCAACGGTGATGCCGCATAACCTCTATCTGCATTCCGGGCTGGTGCAGACCCGCGGCTATGGCGACGGCATCGCGGAAAAGCGCGAGGCGATCAAGCTCGCGACCATCGATTCCACCATCGCGCTGTGCCTCGCGCTTATCATCAACGCCTCGATCCTGATTCTGGCGGCGGCGACCTTCCACAAGATCGGCAAGACCGACGTTGCCGAGCTCGATCAGGCCCATGCGTTTCTGGCGCCGCTGCTCGGCTCTACCCTGGCGCCGACGCTGTTTGCCATCGCGTTGTTGTGCTGCGGCCTGAACTCCACCATCACCGCGACGCTGGCGGGCCAGATCGTGATGGAAGGGTTTCTCAACCTGCGCATTGCGCCGTGGCTGCGGCGTCTGGTGACGCGGATGATCGCGATCGTGCCGGCCGTGATTGTGACCATCTGGGCCGGCGAGAAGGCGACCGGCCAGCTCCTGATTTTCAGTCAGGTGGTGCTCAGCCTGCAACTGCCGTTCGCGGTGGTGCCGCTGGTGATGTTCACCGCCAGCCGCGCCAAGATGGGGCCGTTCACGGCGCCGCGCTGGCTCACGGCGGTCGCGGCGTTGATCGCGGCGGTCATCATCGCGCTCAACGCAAAGCTGGTGTTCGATTTCGTCAGCGGCTGATCATTGCTTGCGCAGCGTGGCGACGGTGACGTGCGGCCAGCTCAGCCGGTTGAAGTTCAGCAACACGGTCTGGGTATATTGCAGTTGCTGGATGTCGGGATGACCGGCCGGACCCGCCAGCGTTTCGATCCAGAACGTCGACGTCACCAGCGCGGACTGCGCGTTCGGTCCCCCGGCGGGACTTCCCTGCAGGAACGCGGTGTTGGCGACGCCTCCGCCGAGAACCGGCGCGGTCGGATCCGACGAAACCGTGAGCACGACCGTCTTCTTGACTGTCTGTCCTGACAACGCGGCGGTAAGGACCGTATTCGGATCGTCCACCATGGCCTGCGTGATGCCGACGATGTTGGGCGGAGGCGACCGGAAATTGGTCGGAGTGGAAAGGTTGGATTCGGGAAAGTGGATCTTTTGCGTGGGATGGCCGATTGCGAAGGGGATGATATCCGTATGCGGGATAACCGGCGGTCCTTGAATTTCGTGCGCTACACCCTGCGCAAGGAAGGTCGTTCCATGGGGTACGGACGCCATGCGAACGATGGTGGGCACCTCGGCCGGATTATTGGTCTGCGGCACCGTCGCCCAGATGCCGGGTTCGATGTGAAGTCCGGCGTCGTGGGCGTTGGAATCCTGGATCTGCTGCAGATAGGTCATGCCGAACATGTTGATGTCGGCTTGAAGCAGACCGCGGTTCGGTATCTTGCCGGGAATGTTTTCGAACTGCAAAGTCTCGTCGGTCAGGTTGAGCTCGAGAAAGCGGTTCTTGTCCCGGCGTATGATTCGGCCGCCAGATGGTGTTGAAGCCTTTCCCGGTCCAGGTCCCCAGCAAATCCTGGAGAGGTCCGAGCGGACTCCGTGACGCCGCGGTGAGGGTAAAGCGAAGCGGGGCGTCGATGTCCGGAAGCGGCCTGAATGAAAAGTCGGGTTTGAGTTCCATTATACCTGCCCCCTTAAAAAAATGAATACCAACAAGAATTGCGGATGAATTGATACGTGGCGACACCGTCCGGCGTCAAATCCTGATTCATCAAAGCTGATAGCAAGCTAATCCTGCGGCTCGGTCGGCGTCTCGCCGGTTGCGTCGATGCGCAGCCAGCCCGAGGGTGCGAGCCGCTGTTGCGGCAGGAAACGCCCCTTGTAATCCATCTTCTTCGAGCCCTCGATCCAGTAACCGAGATAGACGTAAGGCAGTCCGAGCCGCCGCGCCCGGGTGATGTGATCGAGGATCATGAAGGTGCCGAGCGAACGGCCTTGCTCGGACGGCTCGAAGAACGAATACACCATCGACAGTCCGTCGCTGAGCACGTCGGAGAGCGCGACCGCGACCAGGCCTTCGCCGCGGCCGGTGATGCCGCTGTCGACGCCGCGGGTGCGATATTCGATGATGCGGGTCTCGACATGGCTGTCCTCGACCATCATCGCGTAATCGAGCACGGTCATGTCGGCCATGCCGCCATGGCGATGGCGATGATCGAGATAGGCGCGGAACACCGAATATTGCTCCGATGTCGGCACCGCGCTGCGCTGCTCGCCGACGATATCGGCGTTGCGTGCCAGGATTTTTCTGAAATTGCGCGAGGGGCGGAATTCGTTGGCGATCACCCGCACCGAGACGCAGGCGCGGCACTGGTCGCAGGCGGGGCGGTAGGCGATCGACTGGCTGCGCCTAAAACCGCCATGGGTGAGCAGGTCGTTGAGGTCGCCGGCCTTTTCCCCGACCAGATGCGTGAACACCTTGCGTTCGTGCCGGCCCGGCAGATACGGGCAGGGCGAAGGCGCCGTCAGATAGAATTGCGGGGTGTCGCGCGAATGCTGGGTCACGGGGGTGCGGTCAATCTCCGAAGCAGTTACGTGGGAGCATCGCGCCGCGGAGGCTGACGGTCAATCGGTTTGCGGCCCGTCAATACGTTCGCGCCGGCTGGGCGGCCTCGACCCGAACCGAACTGTTGATAACCACGGTTCCCAGGATGATGTCGTGCAACAGCCGCCCGCGGCGGTTGAACAGGCCGACCAGCAGAATCAGCGGCGTGAAGAACGACACCGACACCCAGAACAGCACCGCATGGGCGGCTCCCAGCACGAAATAGCTGGGCGCGCCGGTCCAGGTGCGCATCTGCAGATCCATCACGCGCATGCCCAGCGTCGCCGAATGCGGTCCGCCGAGCGACGCCCCGTAATAGATCAGCGCCCAGATCACCGAGGCCGGCGAGACCAGCCAGAACAGCGCCCAGCCGAGCCCCAGCGTGACCACGCCGAATACGGCGATGAACATGCAGACCAGAACCACGGGAATCGACAGAACCACGAGGTCGATCAGGAACGCGAGCACCCGCCGCGTCAGCACGCCGCGAAACAATTCCGGCTGCAGCCAGATATCGGAGGCGCCCGGGGGAGGGCTACCCGGCCGGGTGCCGCTGCCATACGAACCGCTGTCAGACATGGTCAGTCCTTTCGACTGCGTTGCCGTGCAGGACATGGTGTTGCCGAAACCGGTTGCAAGCCCTCGCAAACATTAACGCTCGTCATGCCCGGCCTTGTGCCGGGCTCCACGTCTTTCTTTTCCGCTGCCGGCAAAAAAGACGTGGATGTCCGGGGCAAGCCCGGCCATGACGGAGAGCGTTTCAGCCCTCCGCTTTCAGCTTCTCCGCGGCCTGTGCGGCAAAATAGGTCAGCACGCCGTCGGCGCCGGCGCGCTTGAAGGCGAGCAGGCTTTCCATCATCGCGCGCTCGCCGTCGATCCAGCCGTTTTGCGCCGCAGCCGCGATCATCGCGTATTCGCCGGACACCTGATAGACGAAGGTCGGCATCGCAAAGGTGTCCTTGACGCGGCGGACTATGTCCAGATACGGCATGCCGGGCTTGACCATCACCATGTCGGCGCCCTCGGCGATGTCGAGTTCGACCTCGCGCAGCGCCTCGTCGGAATTGGCGGAGTCCATCTGGTAGGTGCGCTTGTCGCCGGTCAGCGTCTTGGCCGAGCCGATGGCGTCGCGGAACGGGCCGTAGAAAGCCGAAGCATATTTGGCGGCATACGCCATGATCTGCACGTCCAGAAATCCGGCCTCATCGAGCGCTTCGCGGATGGCGCCGACCCGGCCGTCCATCATGTCGGAGGGCGCGATGATGTCGCAACCGGCCTCCGCCTGCACCAGCGCCTGCCTGACCAGCACCGCGACGGTTTCGTCGTTGAGGATCTTGCCGTCCTGGATCAGGCCGTCATGGCCGTGGCTGGTGAAGGGATCGAGCGCAACGTCACAGAGCACGCCGAGGCCCGGAAATTCCTTCTTGATGGCGCGAACCGATGTGCAGACCAAATTGTCCGCGTTCAGCGCCTCGGAGCCGTGCTCGTCGCGCAAGTTTGGCTCGGTATAGGGAAACAGCGCGATGCATGGAATGTTCAGCTTCACCGCGCGCTCGGCGTCGCGCACCGCCTGATCGACGCTGAGGCGGTCGACGCCGGGCATCGAGGCAACGGCCAAGCGCTTGTTGTGGCCGTCGACGACGAACAGCGGCCAGATCAGGTCATCGGCAGTCAGCACGTTTTCCCGCACCAGCCGCCGCGCCCATTCGGCCTTGCGGTTGCGGCGCGGACGCATGATCAGATCGAGGGCAGGGGCGGCCACCGCGGTTTCGCGCCGGGGGGCGTCGCGCATCTCGATCGGACGCCCGAATTTGATCGCCATGTCACCTCACTCCCTGCAGGCATTTGACCTGCGGCAACCCTAGCACCTCGGCGATGCGCCGTCACCGCGTTCCCGCCATCAGGTCTATGCGATTGATTTTGCCGTCGCAACGGTTCAAGACTTGGCGCTATGACTCACATCATCAGCAGTTTTTCGACCATGAGCCCCGATCCGCATGTCTGAAACACCATCGCGCGATCAGACGCCGCGGGACAACGCCATGTCGGTGGCGGCGATTTCGTCGGGGCGGGTGGAGTCCGGCGACAATGCCTGGACCGCGCGGCTGGTGCTGTTCCTGCGCATCATGGCGGTACTGTCGGTCGCCAAGGGTCTCTATCACTGGGCCCAGGTGACGGGCTTCGTCGGCGGTGAGGACGAGGCCTTCGAAAACCAGACCATGGCCTGGCAAAGTGCGACGGTGTATTTCGCGGTGATCGAACTGGTCGCCGCGGTCGGCCTGTGGCTGGCGACGCCGTGGGGTGCGGTGGTGTGGCTCACCACAGTAGTATCGATGGCGGTGATCGAACTGATGTTTCCGGCGATCTATGGCGGCAGCATCGTCGTCGTCGGCATCGAGGCCCTGATGCTGGCGGCGTATCTGGCGCTGGCCTGGATGGCCGCGCGCGAACGGCCGCCATAGACCTCTGCCGTCATTCCGGGATGCGCCCTCTTGGGCGCAGGCCCGGAATCCATAACCCCGAATCGTGGTTATGGATTCCGGGCTCGCGCTTCGCGCGCCCCGGAATGACGGGCTCGCATAAAATTTTCCGGATTTTTTTGCGGTAAGATTTCAGTCACCCTAACGCTGCGGTCATCTGTGTTACGCGAATGTTTCGAATTCGAACCGTTGTGTTCCCGAATGCGACACAAGCTCAAGACGAAGCGTGAACAGGGGGCTGCGTCCTCAATGAAAGATTGAGAAAAGCCCTTGTGCGGCGGGCTTAATCCGCGATTCACTGTCTTAAATTCATGATCTCTTTATTGTCTTATTTAAGCTGATCTTCAAACGCCTCCCCTACGTTATGGCTATCAGGCGGGACACAAGTTTCGTCGAATAAGTCGATAAAAACGACAACAGGGGACGTGTCATGATGAAAGCCGTTGCAACGGCGGTGGATACCGCTGAACGTAACGCCGGCCAGGCGCCGGTGCAGCCGCTCTATCTCGAAGCACTGACTTTGGTGGAGCGGCTGCATCGCCGCCTGCTCGACGTCATCAAGGACGAATTCGACCGCCGCGGCCGCGCCGACATCAATTCGGTGCAGGCGCTGCTGCTCTACAACATCGGCGACAAGGAACTGACCGCGGGCGAATTGCGCACGCGCGGCTATTACCTTGGCTCCAACGTCTCCTATAACCTGAAGAAGCTGGTCGAACTCGGCTTCCTCGATCATCAGCGCAGCAGAGTCGATCGCCGCTCGGTCCGCATCCGCCTCACCGCGCAGGGCCAGGAAATCCGCCGCATCGTGGATGCGCTCTATCAGAAGCACGTCAAGACCGTGGAGCAGGTCGGCGGCATCTCCAATGAGGAATTCGCGACCCTGAACAAGTCGCTGCATCGCCTCGAGCGGTTCTGGACCGACCAGATCCTGTATCGGCTCTGAGCACCACGTAATTCGGCCAAGCCGGCGTCTAAAAAAACCGGCAGCCTGCCTCCAAGTTGCTTTCACACTCAACGCATCGGTCCATGTCCCGGACCGGTGCGTTTTTTGTTCGCCGCAACATAAAAGTTTCGTGAGAGGGAACTTTGCACCGGGCCAGCGCTTTATCCGTCCGTATCGGAGGATTGAGGTGATGTTGGTCGAGCGCGGCCTGCGGGTCATGAATGTCGAGGCGGTCGGCGACGCCTATGCGATTGCGTCGAACTACCTGCGCAAGACCGGCGCCATTCCCGATACGTTCGTCACCAACGACGTGCTGCTCGAAATCATCGTGCAGATGTTTCACCGCGGCGAAACCAACCGGATCCGCCTCGCCAACAAGGCGATCTCGCAATTCGAAGCCACGCAGCGCGTCCCGGGCTTTTGAATTCCCACCCCCAGCATTGACATGAATACCGAGGATTCCATGGACTCCGCCATCGACCGCATCATGCAGACCTATGAGCTGCTGGCGAACCAGACCGCCGCCGCCAGCGCCGAGGCCCGCGCCAAGGTGACGGAGTATGTCGCAAAACTGTTCGAAGCGGGCGAGACGGACACCCACCGCCTCACCGTGTGCGGGCTGACTTACTTGCGCGAACTCGACGGCAGCAGCGATCCGGTGAAGGCGGGGTTTACGGGGCTGTAGCTCCGACCGTTGTCCCGAACTCAAATTGTCATCCCCGCGAACGCGGGGACCCAGTAATCGCTGCCGTTCGTGTGATTCTCAGACGACCCGGAGTACTGGGTCGCCCGGTCAAGCCGGGCGATGACAGCTGTGGTGTTGCGCGAACGCGCTTCACGACTTCCGGATTCGAATTTCAAACAGCCACGGCTTCGCGTCCTCGCGCCGCCGCGCGAGTTGGGCTTTTAGTTGATCTCCCCTTTTGAGGGGAGACGGAGCGCCGAAAGGCGCACCTTCTTGGTAACGGCCGCGGCATGTTTCCCGACTTAGGAAACCAGAGGCCGCGGAACGCCTTCCGACGCTCCATCCGCAGCGTCTTAAAACCCTGGTCCGTTCTTCCGGGGACTTGGCAGACCCCCGAAAGGGTCCTTGAGCACGGCGTTTTCGCGCCGCTCGCCTGTCCCCGTCCAGCCAGCTCACAGTGGCAGACCCTTTCGGGCCGGACGGAAACCCAGGGCCTCCCGGTTGGTGCTTGCGAGGCACGTCCCCAGGCGCCGCATCGACCTTCGGGTTGCCCCTGAAGGCCAGCTCTCGCTCTGTCCCGCTTCCGAACGCCTCATGAAGCGCCCCTCATTGGACAGGACGAGAGCAGGATAAGCGCGGTTCTGGGGGCGGGGATAAGGGATGAAAAATTTAATGTTGATGAACGGGATGCCAAAATTCGACGTCCTCCTGGGTAGTTGACGTAGGCTTCCCGAAAGATGGTGCTTCGTTGCGATTTTTCGACATCAAACGGCATTTCGGGGCTAAAAGCCCCGCAGATTCCTGAGCATGGCACCGATGTAGGCAAGAAGGCGATGCGGCCGATCGCCTGATGTGCGAGGCGATGGCGAACAAGTCAGTCGTGGGACCCGAAAAATGAGTGTTGGCGGAGCCGCAGGCAATAGAGGCTATCTTTTTCAGCAGCGTGTTAGCGCGGCTTTTCTGCTTGTTGAGTTACTCGAAAGCCCGCTAAGCCTTCTGCTTGGAGAGGAATTCAACTTTCGTGCAACCACGTTTTTGTTCGAAGGCAATGCTGAAATTGATGATCTTCAGATCAAATTTGACGGCGGCGACATTTACGCCAACATAAAATCGAATCTACGTTTTTCGATACTTGATGGAAGCGCTCTTAGGTCAATATTTGATCAATTTGTGCGACAAAGCCGTTTAGGATCGGGCTCCTTCTTGATTATTTGTGATGATAGATCGTCGAATCAAATTCGTGCGCTCGGTGAAATTTTGGATCGAATAAAGTTAGCGAATTACGAAAGTTTACCGTCGTGTTTGTTGGACGCGGATGATCGACGCATCTACGAGCAACTGGTTGGTCTGATGAAAGAGCTGTCTATTGAGGCGGCGAAAGACGCATTCGCGTTTCTAAAAAGAGTGTCAGTCGTTCGTCTAAGCTTCGATTTCAATCTATCGTTGGTCGATGCGCTCAAGATGCTCGCTGTTTCAAAGGGTTTTTTGAGTGCGGATCTTCTTTGGGACAAGCTCGCTTTGGATTGTTTCACATTCGCAAAAGCTCGGCAATTGATCGATGCGCAATATCTAAAGAATCGATATTCGAAGTTTAAATCTAGCGATACGTCGGAGACGGAATCAGAAATGTTTTCCGACATCAGAATCGAAGAAGATGATATCGATTGGGTCAAAGAGCTGCTGCTCGTAGAATGGAATAAAGGTCTGGATGAAGATACAGGGAAAGCAACAGTTCTTGACCAGGCTTCTAATAAATACGCACTTCTCGAGATTTACAGATTTGACGACAAAGGTGACCGCCGCTTGAAATTTGAGAATGGAATTGTGACGCTTCTCAACGGAATGAAACTAAAACTTCTTGCGAGAATGGCTGCATATTCTACTTTAGAACGTCTTGTAAAATTAGGATTTATAAATATTGCCGACGGCGAACTAGTGGTAATGTCTGCGAGCGTGGATTGGTCTGAGTTAAAGCAAGCACAACATGCGAAAATTCACGCTAGCAGGGCGAGACTAGCATTTGAATCCCGAAAATCCCCCGATTTATGTATAGAATGCAGAAAACCGTTGTTTTCTGATCGGATTCAAATTGTGGAAATTGACGAGGCGGGAAGAGACTATCAGTGCGGGCCTGTCCACATAAACTGTTTGGCACCTTCTCATAGAGTGGTGGGCGACATTCAAGTGCCAGCAGCGGCTAAATTTAAGTGGCTTCAGAATTTTGATATAAACAAATGGATTCGATCTCTTAAGTTTGGCCCAGCGGGTTATCAGCCGTTCGACGAGGTAGATGTCGTGGTGGCTACGATGTTTTGGAACTGGACGAACGTAGTCAAGGCCAAGGGGGACTATTGCGCTAAAATGATTGGTGAAGACGAGGGTGGCCAATTTGAACAGCAGTATGTCACCGAGCGAGGTCAGATCGTATTACGTAATGAAAGGGATGAACTTGCGGCTGTGGAAGAAATGCGTAGCGCAATAGACAAGGCAAGGGAATTGGGTGATCCTTGGATGTTCGAACTTGGCGGTGTTTTCACCCTGAAATCTCAATTTTCAAAATTGAATAGAGAGGTCGGTCCCATCTTCGAAGTGAAGGAAATTATCGTAGAGAAATTTAACCGCAAAAAATTAGAAGAGCGTGCTGAAAAGCTTCAATGGTATGCTCCAATTTGCGTGCTGCGTGGTGCGTCCGGCAAGCTCTTTCTTCATCATGACGCAGTCATCTTAGTTCGTGACCCTTTCGACTTCGGAAAGTTAGCAAGTCAATTTCGTCTAGCTGGCATGAAGTCGAAGCTAGAGGGTGTATGGCTCGATATCATAGAAAGCGACTTCGAGTTTGACGCGCTTGTAGGCGCTTGTTTTCAGCTGGAACTTGGCATTGTTGTCGATCCAATTGTAGATTCCAATGGAAATTTTAAGGGAGGCATAGAGATTAACCCGATGCCGATAGATGAAAATAGAAGACTCGCTCTAATCGATAGCTAGGAACCATGCTCACCCTCCACCACCTTAACGACTCCCGCTCGCAGCGGATTCTCTGGCTGCTGGAGGAGCTCGGCACGCCCTATGAGCTAAAACGCTATCAGCGCGATGCCAAGACGCGGCTGGCGCCGCCGGAGCTGGAGGCGGTGCATCCGCTGGGGAAGTCGCCGGTGATTGTCGATGGCGAGGTGAGGATCGCGGAGTCCGGGGCGATCGTCGATTACATCATCCGCCGCTACGGCAGGGGCACGATGATGCCGGCCCCCGGCAGCGCCGAGCATGAGGCATATTGCGAGTGGCTGCATTATTCGGAAGGCTCGGCGATGCTGCCGCTGATGATGCACCTTTATGTCTCGCGGCTGGGCGACGCCGGCAAGCCGCTGCATCCGAGGATCGACAGCGAGTTGGCGCGGCATCTTGGTTATGTCGACCGGGCGCTGCAGGGACGCGAGTTCTTTGTCGGCGACGCGTTGTCGGGGGCGGATATCCAGATGAGTTTTGTCGGCGACATGGCGAAGGTGTTCGACAGGATCGCGCCGTATCCGAATCTCGCCGCGTGGCTCGCGCGCATGCATGCGCGGCTGGCGTTCCGGCGCTCGGTGGAGAAGGGCGGGGCGTATCGGTTTGCGAAGTGACGCCGTGTCCCGGACGCGGTGCGGCATTCTTCATGCCGCTCCGCAGAGCCGGGACCATACCAAACGCGGAGTTCGCGACGGCCCCGGCTCTGCAGCGCACTACGCCGCGAAGGGCGGCGCACTGCGCTGCGTCCGGGGCACGAGATTGCCCTTCCGGAACTGGCATCCCACCATATCTTGCATAAATAGCGGGCAGGAGCCGCAAGCGCTTGGCCTGTTCGCCCCGATATGCTAATCGGCGGACGCCGCTTTCGACCGCCACACATGACCGCCCGTGAGCCTCTTAGGAGCCTGCGGCGGTGGAGATATTTCGCCCATGAACCCTCCCGCCAGTTCCGCCAGGACCGCATCCGCGCCCGACTCGTTCTTTACCGCCACGCTCAGCGACGCCGACCCGGAAATCGCCGCCGCGATCCGCGGCGAACTCGGCCGCCAGCGCCATGAGATCGAGCTGATCGCGTCGGAAAACATCGTCAGCCGCGCGGTGCTGGAAGCGCAGGGCTCGGTGATGACCAACAAATACGCCGAAGGCTATCCGGGCAACCGCTACTACGGCGGCTGCGAATTCGTCGACGTCGCCGAGACACTGGCGATCGAGCGCGCCAAAAAGCTGTTCGGCGCGCAGTTCGCCAATGTACAGCCGAATTCCGGCAGCCAGATGAACCAGGCGGTATTTCTGGCGCTGCTCGCCCCCGGCGACACTTTCATGGGACTCGATCTCGCCGCCGGCGGCCATCTCACCCATGGCTCGCCGGTGAACGTTTCCGGCAAGTGGTTCAACGCGCAGCATTACACCGTGCGCCGCGACGACCAGCTGATCGACATGGACGAGGTCGCGCGCCGCGCCGAGGAGGTGAAACCGAAGCTGATCATCGCCGGCGGCTCGGCCTATTCGCGGCCGTGGGATTTCAAGCGCTTTCGCGAGATCGCGGACAGCGTCGGGGCGTATTTCATGGTCGACATGGCGCATTTTGCGGGCCTCGTCGCCGGTGGCGTGCATGCCTCGCCGATTCCGCATGCGCATGTCACCACCACCACCACGCACAAGTCGCTGCGCGGCCCGCGCGGCGGGTTGATGCTGTGGAATGACGAGACACTGACCAGGAAGTTCAACTCGGCGGTGTTCCCGGGACTGCAGGGCGGCCCGCTGATGCATGTGATCGCGGCGAAGGCGGTGGCGTTCGCGGAAGCGCTGCGCCCGGACTTCCGGATCTATGCGAGGAACGTGGTGGAGAATGCCAAGGCGCTGGCGGAGAGCCTGCGCGCGCATGGCCTCGACATCGTCTCCGGCGGCACCGACAACCATCTGATGCTGGTGGACCTCAGGCCCAAGGGACTGAAGGGCAACGTCTCGGAAAAGGCACTGGTGCGCGCGGCGCTGACCTGCAACAAGAACGGCATTCCCTTCGATCCGGAAACGCCCTTCGTCACCTCGGGCCTGCGGCTCGGCACGCCGGCAACGACCACCCGCGGTTTTGGCGTCGCCGAATTCCAGCAGGTCGGCGGGCTGATCGCCGAAGTGCTCAATGCGATTGCGCAATCGCAGGACGGCAAGGCGCCGCCGGTGGAAGCCGCGGTCAAGGAACGGGTGAAAGCGCTCACCGACCGCTTCCCGATTTACTAAAGGTTTAGGCCGGATGCGCTGCCCAAGCTGCAACAGTCTCGATACGCAGGTGAAGGACTCCCGCCCGACCGAGGATTCCGCTGTGATCCGGCGGCGGCGGGTCTGCATGGCCTGCAATTTCCGCTTCACCACCTTTGAGCGGGTGCAGCTGCGCGAACTCACGGTGATCAAGCGCAACGGCCGCCGGGTGCCGTTCGACCGCGACAAGCTGGTGCGCTCGCTGCAGATCTCCTTGCGCAAGCGCCCGGTCGACCCGGAGCGCGTCGAGAAGATGGTGTCGGCGATCGTGCGCGAGCTCGAGAGCGGCGGCGAGGCGGAGATTTCGTCGGAAACCATCGGCGAGATCGTGATGGAGCATCTGCGCCAGCTCGACGACGTTGCCTATGTGCGCTTCGCCTCGGTGTATCGCAATTTTCGCGAGGCCAAGGACTTTGAGGCCGTGCTCGGCGAGCTCTCCGGCGACGACGACCGCCCGGCGCTGATACGCAAATGATCTTCCGCATTCTGGAAGATCAATACGCGGAAAAATCCAAAGCATCGAAAGCTGCCGACCAGCGCTTCATGGCGCTGGCGCTGGCGCTGGGCCGGCGCGGCCAGGGCCGCACCTGGCCCAATCCCGCCGTCGGCGCCGTGATCGTCAAGGATGGCGTCATTGTCGGCCGCGGCTGGACCCAGCCCGGCGGGCGGCCGCATGCGGAGGTCGAGGCGCTCAGGCGGGCGGGCGAGGCCGCACGCGGCGCCACGCTCTATGTGACGCTGGAGCCGTGCTCGCATCACGGCAAATCGCCGCCCTGCGCCGATGCGGTGATATGCGGCCGGCATCGCGCGCGTGGTGTCGGCGATCGAGGATCCCAATCCGGAAGTCGCGGGCCAGGGCCATGCGCGGCTGCGGGCCGCCGGGATCGTGGTCGATGTCGGCTTGGGCGCGCCGATGCGGCGCGCGACCACGCCGGGCATTTTCGGCGCATCCGCGACAAGCGCCCGCATGTGATCCTCAAGCTCGCGGTCTCGTCCGACGACAAGATCGCCGCGGCGGGCCGCAAGCCGGTCGCGATCATCAGGCGACGCCGCACGCTCGCGCGTGCATCTGCTGCGCGCGCAATGCGATGCCATCCTGGTCGGCATCGGCACCGTATTGTCGGACGATCCGATGCTGACCTGCCGGCTGCCGGGCATGGAGGCGCAATCGCCGGTGCGGGTGGTGCTGGACCGCGCGCTGCGCATGCCCGGAACCAGCAGGCTGGTGCATTCGGCGCGGGAGACGCCGCTGTGGGTGATGACGTCGAACCTTTCGGAGGCGCCCGCCGCCATGAAGCTCGGCGCAGCCGGCGCGCAGGTGATCCGCGTCGCCGCCACGACGCCGCCGCCGGGGCTTGATCTCACTCCGTGCTGCACGCGCTGGCGGAAAAAGGCATTACACGGCTGCTGGTGGAGGGCGGCTCGCGCGTGGCGTCGTCGTTTGTCGCGGCGGGCCTTGTCGATGAAGTCTGGCTGCTGCGCGGCCCGACGCGATCGGCGCCGACGGTGTCGCGGCGCTGGACGCATTGCCGCTGAGCGCGATCACGCAGTCGCCGAGGTTCAAGGTCCGTGCTAGCGAAAAACTGCAGAACGATACCCTGACGATCTACGAGCGCGCCTAAATGTTCACCGGCATTGTCACCGATATCGGCGAGATCGTCGCCCTGACGCCTGTGGCGCAAGGGCAGTTGCATCGCCTGCGCATCGCCTGCCGCTACGACCAGGCAACCATCGCGGATGGCGCGTCGATCGCCTGCAGCGGCGTCTGCCTTACGGTGGTTGAGTCAGGCGTACGCGAGACGGGACCGGTTCGAGGTCGATACCGCCGCCGAGACGCTCGCCATGACCACGGCGAAGCATTGGCGCGTCGGTACCAAACTCAATCTGGAGCGCGCGTGAAAATCGGCGATGAGCTCGGCGGCCACATCGTCGCAGGCCACGCCGACGGCATCGCCAGCATCGTCACGCGCGACGATCTGCCCGACATGGCGCGCTTTGAATTGCGGACAACGCGCGAGCTGGCGCGCTTCATCGCCGCCAAGGGCTCGGTGACGCTGGACGGCGTGTCGCTGACGGTGAATACGGTCGAGGATGTAGTTTTCGGTGCCGATCATTCCGCATACACTTGCATGTGACCACGCTCGGCGACTGGCGCGCGGGCAGCGAAGTCAACCTCGAAGTCGACCTGATGGCGCGCTACGCGGCGCGGCTTGAGCGAAATGAAATAGATCCGTCATTCCGGGGCGCGCATCTTTGCGCGAACCCGGAATCCATAACCACCATCGTGAGTATGGATTCCGGGCCTGCGCCAAGAGGCGCATCCCGGAATGACGGCATTTTATTGCTACTCCGCGCTTGGCTTCACACGCCGCTGCGCCTAAAAGCTGCACAACGCAACTTCCGATTGGCAACTAAAATGGCAGACGCCCGCCGCGCAGCACTGAAAGACCAGACCGATATCTCCGGCGCGCGCATTCTGATTGTCGAAGCGCGCTTCTATGACGATATCCAGGACGCGCTGCTGGAAGGCGCATTGGCCGAGATAAGGAAAGCCAAAGCCTCCCCATGAAATCATCACCGTGCCCGGCGCGCTGGAGATTCCGGCGGCGGTCGTGATGGCGCTCGATTCCGCCGAGGACAGCGGCGACCACTTCGATGCGGTCATTGCGCTGGGCTGCGTGATCCGCGGCGACACCATTCATTTCGAGATCGTGTCAATGGAATCGTCCCGCGCGCTGATGCAGATTGCCGTCGATCGCGCGTTTCCGCTGGGCAACGGCATCATCACCGTCAATACCGAAGAGCAGGCCTGGGCCCGCGCGCGAAAAAGCGAACTCGACAAGGGCGGCGATGCCGCACGCGCCGCACTTGCGATGCTGCGGATCAAGCGCCGCTATCCCAGCGTCGGGCTGAACGATCTTATGCGGGGTCTCGAAGATGACGAGTGATCCCCATAAGAAGACCCCCGACAAGAAAGCCAACCGGCGCGGCGCGGCGCGGCTGGCGGCGGTGCAGGCGCTGTACCAGATGGATATCGCGGCGCCGGCATCAACGACATCTTTGCCGAGTTCGAAAGCCACTGGCTCGGCGGCGAGGTCGAGGGCGACAAATATCTTCCCGCCGAGGCCGCGTTTTTCAGGGACGTGGTCGCCGGCGTGGTGCGCGATCAGGCAAAGCTCGATCCCTTGATCGACGATGCGCTGTCGAAAGGCTGGCCGCTGAAGCGGATCGACGCGATTTTGCGCGCGGTGCTGCGGGCGGGTTCGTACGAGCTGGAGCATCGCAAGGACGTGCCCGCGCGCGTCGTGGTCTCCGAATATGTCGACGTCGCGCATGCCTTTGTCGACGGCGACGAGACCGGCATGGTCAACGCCGTGCTCGACCAGATCGCCCGCCAGTTCCGCGGCGACGAGTTTTTGCATTGCGCGCAGGGCATCCGGCTCCGCTGAGAGCGAGTGGGATGTATGCCGACGCTTCTCGCTTTGCCCGCTTCAGCCGCGATGACCGGCGCGCGGGGAGGGAGAAGGGGGGGGGGGGGGGAGACTCCCTGATCGCCCGCTATTTCAGCCCGCTGGCCACCGATCCCGGCGCGTTCGATCTGACCGACGATGCGGCGACATTAAAACGTCCGCCGACGAAATCGTCGTCACCACCGATGCCATCGTCAAGGGCGTGCATTTTCTCTCAGACGATCCCCCGGACAGCATCGCACGCAAGGCGCTGCGGGTGAATCTCTCCGATCTCGCCGCCAAGGGCGCCGTGCCC
>CAVUUO010000011.1:0-231799 GCA_963744675.1 uncultured Alphaproteobacteria bacterium | reverse complement strand
GAATATCATGCCGTACATCTCGGCTTCGATCATCATTCAGCTCTTGACCACGGTATCGCCGCAGCTCGAAGCCCTGAAGAAGGAAGGCGAGGCTGGCCGCAAGACCCTCAATCAGTATACCCGCTATCTCACGGTGATCCTGGCCGCGTTCCAGTCCTACGGCATCGCCGTCGGCCTCGAAGGCGCGGGCAACGTGGTCAGCGACCCCGGCCTGTTCTTCCGTCTGTCGACCGCGATCACGCTGACCGGCGGCACCATGTTCCTGATGTGGCTCGGCGAGCAGATCACCTCGCGCGGTATCGGCAACGGCATTTCGCTGATCATTTTGTCCGGCATCGTCGCCGAGCTGCCGTCGGCACTCGCCAACATGCTCGAGCTCGGCCGCCAGGGCGCGCTGTCCACCGGCCTCATTCTGGTCGTGATCGTGATGGCCGTCGCGGTGATTGCCTTCATCGTGTTCATGGAACGGGCGCAGCGGCGGCTTCTGATTCAATATCCGAAACGCCAGGTCGGCAACAAGATGTTCGAGGGCCAGTCCTCGCATCTGCCGCTCAAGCTGAACACCTCCGGCGTGATCCCGCCGATCTTCGCCTCGTCGCTATTGTTGCTGCCGACCACGGTTGCGAATTTCAACGCCGGCAAGGGGCCGGAATGGTTTCAGTGGCTCAATACCCAGCTCAGTCATGGCCGGCCGCTGTTCCTGTTTCTCTATCTCGCGCTGATCGTGTTCTTCGCATTCTTCTATACCGCGATCGTGTTCAACCCGACCGAGACCGCCGACAATCTCAAGAAGCATGGCGGCTTCATTCCCGGCATTCGCCCCGGCGAGCGGACGGCCGAGTACATCGACTATGTGCTGTCGCGCATCACGGTGCTCGGCGCCTGCTATCTGGCCATCGTCTGCCTCATTCCGGAAATTCTGATTTCCTACGCCTCGGTGCCGTTCTACTTCGGCGGCACCTCGCTGCTGATCGTCGTCAGCGTCACCATGGATACCGTGGCGCAGGTGCAGGGCTATCTGCTCGCCCATCAGTACGAAGGGCTGATCCGAAAGTCGAAGCTGAGGGGCCGCCGTCGATAACGTTGGGCTGGGGACGAATACGCATGAGATTGATTCTTCTCGGCCCACCGGGGGCGGGCAAGGGGACGCAGGCGCAGCGGCTGGTTCAGCGCTACGGCCTCGTTCAGCTTTCAACCGGCGAAATGCTGCGCGCCGCGGTGGCAGCGGGAACTCCGGTTGGCCTCAAGGCCAAGGACATCATGGCGAGCGGCGCGCTGGTGCCCGATGACATCGTCATCGGCATCATTTCCGATCGTCTCGATCAGCCGGATGCGCGCAAGGGCTTCATTCTTGACGGCTTTCCGCGCACCGTTCCGCAAGCGCAGGCGCTCGACGATCTGTTGAAGAAAAAGCACATCAAGCTCGATGCCGTGGTCGAGCTGCGCGTCAATGAGAGCGCCCTGCTGCAGCGCGTGGAGACCCGGGTCGCGGAGATGATCGCGCGCGGCGAAGATGTCCGTATCGACGACACCCCGGAAGTTCTGGCGAAGCGGCTGGCCAGCTACCGTGCGCTGACCGAGCCGCTGATTCACTATTATTCGGAGCGGCGCAAATTGCTGACCGTCGATGGCATGATGACCATCGAGCACGTCACCAAGGAGATTAACCGCATCCTGACCGCGATTGGGGCAGTGGAGGCGAAACAGGCCAGGAAGGCAGCCGGCAAGACCGGCGCCGCCAAGGGCAAACCACGGACTGCCAGGAAGGCCGCTGCGAAGTCCCCGTACAGGGCAGCCGCGAATGCCAAGAGGGCTGCCAAGGGCTCTGGAAAGGCCGGGAAACCGGCCTCGAAGCATGCAAAAAAGCCGGCTCGCAAGGCTGGATCAGGCTCCAAGGCCAGGGCAGCCAAGATGCCCAAAAAATCCGCTAAAAAGGTCACGAAAAAGCGAGCTAAGGCCTAGAGACGGTTGACGAAACCAACTGGAATCCTTTAATAAGCCCCGTATCCAGTCGGATAGTTTTCCAACGATGCCGGGGTCCCGAGACAAGCCAAGGGACCGGCGTCGTATTCGCGCTTGCGGATACAGCCCGACATAACGAAAGAATGCCGGCCTTGAAGCAGGCCAGCGACAGGAGAGAAGTCTGTGGCCCGTATTGCCGGCGTGAATATCCCGACCAACAAGCGCGTCCTGATCGCGCTTCAGTACATCCATGGCATCGGCCAGAAGAATGCCGCCGAGATCATGGAGAAGGTCAAGATTCCTGACGACCGCCGGGTGTCGCAACTGAGCGATCAGGAAGTGCTGCAGATTTGCGAAGTGATCGATCGCGACTATATGGTGGAAGGCGACCTGCGTCGTGAAACCGGCATGAACATCAAGCGTCTGATGGATCTCGGCTGCTATCGCGGCCTGCGCCATCGCCGCGGACTGCCGGTGCGTGGTCAGCGCACTCATACCAATGCGCGCACGCGCAAGGGTCCGGCCAAGTCGATCGCCGGCAAGAAAAAGTAAATTGGCGAATAGCGAGTAGCGAGTAGGGATCGATCCTTACCATTTGCTATTCGCCATTCAGGTGTAGCCGCTGGCATTACGGCGGCGTTGAGATCGCAAGAAAGGTTTTGAAATGGGCAAGGATGCCACCCGCATACGCCGCCGCGAGCGCAAGAACATCGCGTCCGGCGTAGCGCATGTGAATTCGTCGTTTAACAACACGACCATCACCATCACCGACGCGCAGGGCAACACCATTGCCTGGTCGTCGGCGGGCACGATGGGCTTCAAGGGCTCGCGCAAGTCGACCCCCTATGCCGCGCAGGTCGCGGCCGAAGACGTCTCCAAGAAGGCGCAGGAACACGGTATGCGCACTCTGGAAGTTGAAGTCGCGGGTCCCGGTTCGGGCCGCGAATTGGCGCTTCGGGCGCTGCAGGCCGCGGGCTTCACCGTCACCTCGATCCGCGACGTGACCACGATCCCGCACAATGGCTGCCGGCCGCGCAAGCGCCGCCGGGTTTGAGTTTTTTCGACCGCGGGCGGATGTCTGCCTGCGATGGCTTTAGATGTTTATGACGCGGGCTGATCCGCGATTTCCAACGCCAGTGGCTTTGATGGCAATTCAACTGGCAGGTATGGGTGACACAGTGACGATCCAGAAAAATTGGCAAGAACTTATCCGGCCGAACAAGCTCCAGGTGACCCCGGGCACCGACCCCAACCGTTTCGCGACGCTGGTCGCGGAGCCGCTTGAGCGCGGCTTCGGCCAGACCCTGGGCAATGCGCTGCGCCGCATCCTGTTGTCGTCGCTGCAGGGTGCCGCGGTGCAGTCGGTGCATATCGACGGCGTGCTGCACGAATTCTCCTCGATCGCGGGCGTGCGCGAGGACGTCACCGACATCGTGCTCAACATCAAGGACATCTCGATCAAGATGCAGGGCGAAGGCCCGAAACGCATGGTCGTGAAGAAGCAGGGACCGGGCGCCGTCACCGCCGGCGACATCCAGACCGTCGGCGACGTCGTGGTGCTCAATCCGGAACTGCAGATCTGCACGCTCGACGAGGGCGCCGAGATCCGCATGGAATTCACGGTCGCTGCCGGCAAGGGCTACGTCGCCGCCGAGCGCAACCGGCCTGAGGATGCGCCGATCGGCCTGATCCCGGTGGATAGTCTGTTCTCGCCGGTACGTAAAGTGTCCTACAAGGTCGAGAACACCCGCGAGGGCCAGATCCTCGACTACGACAAACTTACCATGACCATCGAGACCAACGGCGCGATCAGCCCCGACGACGCGGTGGCCTATGCAGCGCGCATCCTGCAGGACCAGCTCAATGTGTTCGTGAACTTCGAAGAGCCGCGCAAGGAAGTCGCGCAGGAAATCATTCCCGATCTCGCGTTCAACCCGGCGTTCCTCAAGAAGGTCGACGAGCTGGAATTGTCGGTGCGCTCTGCAAACTGTCTGAAGAACGACAACATCGTCTATATCGGCGACCTCGTGCAGAAGTCGGAAGCGGAAATGCTGCGCACCCCGAACTTCGGCCGCAAGTCGCTGAACGAGATCAAGGAAGTGCTGGCCCAGATGGGTCTGCACCTCGGCATGGAAGTGCCGGGTTGGCCGCCGGAAAATATCGACGAACTGGCCAAGCGGTTCGAGGATCACTACTGAGCGAAACGACTTCATGGTTCGAGACGCGGACTTTGTCCGCTCCTCACCATGAGGCCTCATCCTGAGGAGCGCCCGCAGGCCGCGTCTCGAAGGATCACTGTAGGGGCGAACGCAGGAAGCCCACCTGAGCAACGTGTCCGACGAGCCGTCGCGACAGAACAAGGTTTGAGGAGCAAGAAATGCGTCACGGCAAGGTTCACCGGAAGCTCAACCGCACCGCCGAGCACCGCAAAGCGATGTTCGCCAATATGTGCGCGGCGCTGATCAAGCACGAGCAGATCGTCACCACGCTGCCGAAGGCGAAGGAATTGCGCCCGATCGTGGAAAAGCTGGTGACGCTCGGCAAGAAAGGCGGCCTTGCGATGCGCCGCCAAGCCATCAGCGAAATGCGCGATCTCGATCAGGTGCGAAAGCTATTCGACACGCTGGCGACCCGCTACAAGGACCGCCAGGGCGGTTATACCCGCATCATCAAGGCCGGCTTCCGCTATGGCGACAACGCGCCGATGGCGGTGATCGAATTCGTCGACCGCGACGTCGATGCCAAGGGGCTGGATTCCGGCCCGGATCAGTCGAAGCCCGCGGAAGCGGCGTAAGTTGACCTGAATTTGGTTTTGGAAAGCGGCGCCCGGTGCGCCGCTTTTTTCGTCTCTCCCCGCTTGCGGGGAGAGGCCGGATGGCATCGAAGATGACATCCGGGTGAGGGGACTCTCCTCGAGTCCGAGCGCGTGGAGAGTCCCCCTCACCCGAAGCCTCCGCTGCGCTCCGGCTTCGACCTCTCCCCGCAAGCGGGGCGAGGTAAAGGAGCAGTCTGCGATTGTGCTTCGACCATCCGCTCCCGATATCTGGCGGGTAACGCTGGAGATATCACATGAAAATCGATCTTTCGGGAAAGACGGCGCTGGTCACGGGGTCGACGTCCGGTATCGGGCATGCGATTGCCAGGGGCTTGGCAGCGGCCGGCGCAAGCGTGGTCGTCAACGGCCGTACCCAAGCCAAGGTCGACGCCGCGGTCGCGGCGCTTGCCAAGGCTATCCCTGGCGGCAAGCCGCGCGGGATCGCCGCCGATGTCTCGACGGCGGCGGGATGCGACGCGCTGGTCACAGCATTGCCGGATGTCGACATCCTGATCAACAATGCCGGCATCTTCCAGCCCAAGGGATTCTTCGACATCCCCGACGCGGACTGGACACGCTTCCTCGAGGTCAACTTGATGTCCGGTGTGCGGCTGTCGCGCGCTTATCTGAAGGGCATGCTGAAGCGCAACTGGGGCCGCATCGTCTTCATCTCGTCGGAATCCGCGCTCAACATCCCGAAGGAAATGATCCATTACGGCGTCACCAAGACCGCGCAGCTTGCGTTGTCCCGGGGGCTGGCCGAGATGACTCGCGGCACCGCCGTGACCGTCAATTCGGTGCTGCCGGGACCGACCATGTCCGAGGGCGTCGAGACTTTCGTCAAGGATCTGGCGAAGCAGAACGGCCAGTCGGTCGAGGAAGCCGCCTCGCAATTCGTCAAGCAATTCCGGCCGACTTCGTTGCTGCAGCGCTTTGCCAGCGTCGAAGAGATCGCCAACATGGTGGTCTATGTCAGTTCGAAGCAGGCGTCAGCGACCAACGGCGCGGCGCTGCGCGCCGAGGGCGGCATCGTTCAGACCATCGCGTAGAGAGATTTCGTAGGGCGAGCAAAACTGCCGGCCGCGCCAACGCGCGACCGGTGGCGTGCCCACCATTCAGGATTTGCTTTGGTTAGATGGCGGACACGGCGCGAAGGGCGCCTTTGCCCACCGTACGGCCTCACCACCCCTCCAGCACGATCTTGCCTCGCGACTTGCCGGATTCGATTAGTGCCTGCGCGCGCTTGAGGTTGGCAGCGTTGATCACCCCGAATGTTTGATCGAGGGTGGTGCGCAGCACGCCCTTGTCGATCAGGTCGGCGACATCGTTCAGCAGATGATGCTGTCCGATCATGTCGGCGGTCTGAAACGAACTGCGGGTGAACATCGACTCCCAATGGATGGAGACGGCCTTGCCCTTGAAGACGGCCACATTGAACTCCGGGGGATCGTCGATCAGTCCGAATTTTCCTTGCGGCGTGACAATGTCCGCCAGCGCCTTGTAGTGCTGGTCGGTACAGGTGAGGCTGGCGATCAGCGCGACCGGCGGAAATTTCAGTTTCTCGATCTGCTCTTTCATCGGCTTGGCATGGTCGATGACCGCGTGTGCGCCGAGATCGAGGCACCATTTTTGCGACTCCGGCCGCGACGCCGTGGCAATGACGGTCACCCCCGTCAGCCGCCGCGCCAGTTGAATCATGATCGATCCGACGCCGCCGGCGCCGCCGACGATCAGCAGCGTACGCGGATCGACGCTCTTGCCGGGTATCACGCAGAGGCGATCGAACAGCAGTTCCCATGCGGTGATCGAGGTCAGCGGAAGTGCCGCGGCCTGCGTGAACGACAGGGTCTTCGGCTTGGCGCCGACGATGCGCTCGTCGACCAGATGAAATTCCGAATTGGTGCCCTGGCGCAGGATGGAGCCGGCATAAAACACTTCGTCGCCTGGTTTGAACAAGGTCACCTCGGACCCAACGGCGTCGACCACGCCGGCGGCATCGTAGCCCAGAATCTTGGTTTCGCCTTGCGGCGGTGCGGCGCGCTTGCGCACCTTGCCATCGACGGGATTCACGGAGACCGCTTTGACCGCGACGCAGATGTCGCGACCCTGCGGTTCCGGCTTCGCGGCCTCAAAATCGAGCAGCGATTCCGCGTCTTCAATGGCTAAGGATTTCTTGTAACCGACGGCCTTCATTTGGCGTTTCTCCCGTATGCGGCGGCCCGCCGCCGCTCAAGCACCACTACGTGCCATCTTACGGCGGAATTGCAAGGTTTTGAGGACCCCGTCACTTCTATTGCAGCGGCGAAAAGCCTATATTGATCCGGTCAAATTCCGGGATTCCCTACATGACCTTGCTTCGCATTTTCACGGCATTCTTCATCACGATGACCGCGACGGCCCAAGCCGTGGCGCAGGACCGCCGGGTGCCGGCCTCAGCAGCCGAGGTGAAACTGTCCTACGCGCCGATCGTGCAGCGCGTACAGCCGGCGGTGGTCAATGTCTATGCCGCAAAAACGGTGCAAAACCGCAATCCGCTGCTCGACGATCCGATCTTCCGCCGCTTCTTCGGCGTACCCGGCCAGCAGCCGGAGCAGATGCAGCGTTCGCTCGGCTCCGGGGTGATGGTGGACCCGTCGGGTCTGGTCGTGACCAACAACCATGTCATCGAGGGCGCCGACCAGGTCAAGGTGTCGCTGTCGGACAAGCGCGAATTCGAGGCCGAGATCGTGCTGAAGGACAGCCGTACCGATCTTGCGGTGCTGCGTCTGAAGGATACAAAAGAGAAATTCCCGACGCTGGATTTTGGCAATTCCGACGAACTGCTGGTCGGCGACGTCGTGCTCGCGATCGGCAATCCGTTCGGGGTCGGACAGACGGTGACCCACGGCATCATTTCGGCGTTGGCGCGAACCCAGGTTGGGATCACCGACTACCAGTTCTTCATCCAGACCGATGCCGCGATCAATCCCGGTAACTCCGGCGGCGCGCTGGTGGACATGACGGGTAGGCTGGTCGGGATCAACACCGCGATTTTCTCGCGCTCGGGTGGGTCGCAGGGCATCGGGTTTGCTATTCCCGCCAACATGGTGCGCGTCGTCGTCGCCTCTGCCAAGAGCGGCGGCAAGGCGGTAAAGCGGCCCTGGCTCGGCGCGCGCCTGCAAACCGTGACGCCGGAGATTGCCGAGACGCTCGGGCTCAAGCTGCCGAACGGTGCGCTGGTCGCCAACGTCACGCCGGGCAGCCCGGCGGCACGGGCAGGCCTAAAACTGTCCGACCTGATCGTCGCCATCGATGGCCAGTCGATCGACGATCTCAACGCCTTCGACTATCGCTTCGCGACGCGGCAGCTGGGCGGCACCGCGCAACTCGACGTCCAGCGCAACGGCAAGCCCGTCAAACTGACGGTCCCGCTGGAGACCGCGCCGGATACCGGCCGCGACGAGATCGTGATCAAGACGCGCTCGCCGTTCCAGGGAGCGAAGGTCGCAAATATTTCGCCGGCGGTCGCCGAGGAATTGCGCCTCGATTCGAATACGGAGGGAGTCGTGGTGACCGATCTGGCTGACGACGCCACGGCGGCGAGCGTCGGATTCCAGAAGGGCGATATCATTCTGGCCGTCAACAATCAGAAAATCGCAAAAACCAGCGATCTCGAGAAGGCCACGCGGGAATCCGCTCGGCTCTGGCGCATCGTCGTGGTGCGCGGCGGCCAGCAGATCAACGTCACATTAGGCGGATGAGTCCGAAACGCCCACGCCAAGCCGAAAACCTGTTCGCGGCCGCCGGACTGGAGAACGACGCGCCGCATCCGCTGCCGGACAGGCTCCGACCGCGCGCGCTGTCCGATGTTGTCGGCCAGGATCACATCCTCGGACCCGACGGCGCGCTGACGCGCATGCTGGCAACGCGCACGCTGGGATCGCTGATCTTCTGGGGACCGCCGGGCACCGGCAAGACCACTGTGGCGCGGCTGCTGGCGGACGCGACCGAATTGCATTTCGAACAGATTTCCGCGGTGTTTTCGGGCGTTGCCGATCTGAAGAAAGTGTTCGATGCCGCCCGCGCGCGCCGCCAGATGGGCAAGGGCACCTTGCTGTTCGTCGATGAGGTGCATCGCTTCAATCGCGCACAGCAGGATTCCTTTCTGCCGGTCATGGAAGACGGCACCGTGGTGCTGGTCGGCGCCACCACCGAAAATCCCTCCTTCGAGCTCAACGCCGCGTTGCTGTCGCGGGCACGGGTGCTGGTGTTTCATTCGCTCGATGCGGACGCGATCGAAAAACTGTTTGCGCACGCCGAGAAGATCGAAGGCAAGAAGCTGCCGCTCGATGATGAAGCGCGCGCCGTGCTGGTGCGAATGGCCGATGGCGATGGCCGCGCCGCGCTGACACTGGCCGAAGAGGTCTGGCGTGCCGCGCGAGAGAACGAAATTTTTGACGCCGCGCAGCTGCAGGACATTCTGCAGCGCCGCGCGCCGATCTACGACAAATCGGCCGACGGTCACTACAATCTGATCTCGGCGCTGCATAAATCGGTGCGCGGCTCGGATCCCGACGCGGCGCTGTATTATCTGGCCCGGATGATGGATGCCGGCGAGGACCCCCTGTTTCTGGCGCGGCGCGTGGTGCGCATGGCGGTGGAGGACATCGGCCTTGCCGATCCGCAGGCGCTGGTGGTCTGCAACGCCGCCAAGGACGCCTATGATTTTCTGGGAAGCCCGGAGGGCGAACTCGCCATCGCGCAGGCGGTAATTTATCTCGCCACCGCGCCAAAATCCAACGCGGCCTACAAGGCATTCGGCGCCGCGATGCGCGCGGCAAAGGAGGGCGGCTCGCTGCTGCCGCCAAAACACATCCTGAATTCGCCGACCAAATTGATGAAGTCGGAGGGTTACGGCAGCGGCTATGAATACGATCATGACGCGCCGGATGCTTTCTCCGGACAGGACTACTTCCCGGAAGCCCTGGGGCGCCAGACCTTCTATGACCCGCCCGATCGCGGCTTCGAACGCGAGATTCGCAAGCGGCTGGACTATTGGGCCAAGCTGAGAAGCGGAAAGACATCATGAGCCGTCGCGTCAAAAGACCCCTCGCAAAATCCCGTGCCGCCGGCGATCGCCCGAAGGGCGCAAAACCGTATCGGGATGGTTCGCAACAAGCTCGGCGTCACCCTGAGATGCAGCGGGCCTCGAAGGGTGACGCGGTGCGGCCAGCCTTCGAGGAGGCCCGGCTTCGCCGCGCAGTTCAGGATGACGGTCGCAACAGCGACGCCGTCAAGTCAGCTCGGGAGCAGGTTGAGCCACCGCCATTGCCCACAAAAGTCCAAACCGTCGCGGTGACGGCTGATGAGGCCAACATGCGCGTCGATCGCTTTCTCGAGGCGCGGTTTCCCGGCCTGTCGTTTTCCCACATCCAGCGTATCGTCCGCAAAGGCGAGCTGCGCGTCAACGGCAAGCGCGCCGACAGCAAGGATCGGCTGGAGGTAGGCCAAAGCGTGCGGATCCCGCCGCTCAAACTCGACGCGCCGAAAGCAGCGGCAAGTTTTTCAGAGGCCGCCAAGAAGACGCACGACGCGCTGAAGGACATGGTGCTGTTCGAGGACGACGACGTAATGGTGCTGAACAAGCCGGCGGGTCTTGCCGTGCAGGGCGGGTCGGGCATCACCCGCCACGTCGACCAGATGCTGGAGACCATGCGCGATGCCAGGGGGCAGCGTCCGCGGCTGGTGCATCGGCTCGATCGCGAGACCTCGGGATGCCTGCTGATCGCCAAGACCCGTTTTGCCGCGACGGCGCTAACGGGCTCGTTCCGCCATCGCTCCGCGCGAAAAATCTACTGGGCGCTGGTGGCGGGCGTGCCGAAGCCGAAGCAGGGCCGCATCTCGACTTATCTCGCCAAGGAAGAGAGCGAAGACGATTCGATCATGCGTGTGGCCGCTCATGGCGACGAAGGCGCGAGCCATGCCGTGACCTATTATGCCGTGGTGGAAACATCCGCGGCAAAGCTTGCCTGGGTGTCGTTAAAACCGGTGACCGGACGCACTCATCAGCTACGCGCGCACATGGCGCATATCGATCACGCCATCGTCGGCGATCCCAAATATTTCAACAAGGAGAACTGGCAGTTGCCGGGCGGTCTGCAGAACCGGCTGCATCTGCTGGCGCGCCGCATCGTGATTCCGCATCCGCGCGGCGGCTTTATCGACGCCACCGCGCCGCTGCCGCGGCACATGCTGCAATCCTGGAACCTGCTGGGCCTGGAAGCGGACCGGTTCGATCCGATCGAGAACGCGCCTGAAGAATAATTTTAGCTTGCGGTTTCCGCCCGACGTCACGAGCGCGCGGCCTCGGCGTGGTTTGGCCATCTGCAAAATTGGTGGCATAATCCCTGCCATCAATTAACAACGTTCAGGACGGCGTAGTTCCCGGCGCTGTCTACATCCAGATGGAACAAACCGAAAGCAGCATGCGCGAAGTGTTCGATGAAGTTGCCGGCCACTCGCCGCTTGATCCGCAGGAGGCGGTCCGCCGCAGCACCCGCCGACCGCCGCGCCGGCGCTTTTATGCGCGCGCCGGCGTTGCCGAAGCACCCAGTGGTTTTGCGGTCACCCTCGATGACAAATCGGTCCGTACCCCCTCGCGGCAACCGCTGCTCGCTCCAACCCGTGAAATTGCCGAAGCCATCGCCGCGGAATGGGATGCACAGAAAGAGATCATCGATCCCACCACAATGCCGCTGACCCGGCTGGCGAACAGCGTGATCGATGCCGTCACGGATCGGGCCGCGGCCGTCGCCGACGACATCTCAAAATATTTTCAATCCGACATGCTGTTCTATCGCGCGGGCCACCCCGAAGCATTGGCCGCGCGGGAAGCCGCACATTGGGATCCCGTGCTGTTCTGGGCCGCCGATACGCTCGGCGCCCATTTCATTCTTGCCGAAGGAATCGTGCATGTGCGCCAGCCCGATCAGGCGGTCGCCGCGGCGCGCGCGGAGTTGCCGGCCGATCCATGGTCGATCGCCGCACTTCACATGGTGACGACGCTGACGGGCTCGGCGCTGCTGGCCTTGGCGCTGATGCGCGGCGTGCTCGACGAGGACCAGGTCTGGGCGGCCGCCCATGTCGACGAAGACTGGAATATCGAACAGTGGGGCATCGACGAGGAAGTTGCGGCGCGCCGGATGGCGCGGTTGCTGGATTTCAGGGCGGCGGCCGCTGTGCTGAAGGCGCTGGATTCCCGGCGCAGTTAACAAAGGGTTTACGACGCTTCGCTAGCTTGCGGCTGAACGAGGCCGCCGCATGCCGATTTCCATCAACCCGATCTTTCCGGTGATCGCCGCGCAGGGTGCGGCTCCCGACATTGTGCTGCAACCGGGCACCGTGGTCGACGCGCAGGTACTCAAGCTACTTGCCAACGATCTGGTCCGGATCGCGGTCGCCAATCTGTCGATCGAAGCGGTTTCTGAAATTCCGCTGCAGGCTGGCCAGATCTTGCAGCTTGCGGTGTCGCAGACACCCGATGGCATCAAGCTCGCCGTGGTCGGGCAAGGCCGCGCCGCCGGCAGTGAAGGCGTCCCGGCACCGGCGAGTACCAATGCGGCATCCGTGAACCTCGCAACCCCGGAGGCGGTTGCACTGTCTCCCGACGCGCCCGCCGGCGCCGCGGCGAAATCAGTTACGCCGCAAGAAATTCCGGTGACACCGCTGCAGTCCCTTGTGGTGTCCGCGGCGGCGCAAACCGCGGCCGCGCGTCAGGGAAGCCTGGCGCCGTTGTTTGCAAATCTCGCCGCGATTACGGAGTGGGGCCTGCTTCCGCCAAAACTGCAGCAAGCTGCCGCCCAGTTGCTGGCGCTGCGTCCGAGCCTGGATCAAAGCCTGACCGGCGACGATGTGAAAGCTGCCTTTCAGAATTCCGGGCTCTTTCTCGAATCATCTCTTGCTTCGGGATATGCAAAGCCGACATCACCGGCCGGCGTGCCCGATCTCAAGGCGGCGCTGATCGTGCTTCGACAAACGCTGCTGTCGCTCGGCGCCGCGGCGCTCTCCGAACAGGCATCCATGCCGGTGGCGGCTGCGCAAGCCGAGCCGGCGCGGCCTGCACAAGCAATTCCCGGTATCGCTGCAACCGGTCCTGCGCCGGAGCCGCAGACTGTAGCGTCGCCAAACCTTGCCCCGTCACCGGAGTCCGAAATCGATGTGGAGGAAGTTTTTCTGCCGCAGGCACGATTGCCGGTCGCCGATAATCTTACCGAATCGAGCGGAACCAATGATATTTTTACCGTGTCGGCTCCGCCATTGAATTCCGAGGCCGGAACCCGCGGCGCGACGACAGGCGCGATATTGAGCCATTTGCAGGAGGCGCTTCAGGCCATCCCGCAAAAGGCCGGCCACGCGGCAAAGCCGCCCAATGAAGACGTTCCGCTCGAGCCGCTACCGTCGGCAGATGCACCGCCGCGCGCGCCGCGTGGCGATGACGTGGCAGTGGCACGCACTACCGTGCCGCCGCCGCCGTTTCGTGGCGCTCTGCCATCGGCGCAGCCTGTTGTACCGCCGGCCCTTGCACCCGATGTGCCGCTGGCATCAGCCGTGCACCATCTGCTGGACGATACCGATGCCGCGATTGCGCGCCAGACATTGCTGCAGGTGGCATCCTTGCCGGATCGTGCCGAGATTGCCGGTCCGCGAACCGATCCGGCCGCGCCGCGATGGAATTTCGAGATACCGTTCGCGACTTCGGCTGGAACGGCCATTGCGCAATTCGAAATCTCGCGTGACGGAAGCGGAAGCACGATCGATGCTGCAAAACGGGTATGGCGGGCGCGATTTTCGCTCGACGTCGAGCCCGCCGGCCCGGTTCATGCCCTGATATCGCTGACGGGCGACAAGACCTCGGTACGGCTGTGGGCGGAACGGCCCACGACCGCCTCGCGACTGCGCGCCGGCGTGTCGCAACTCAGCCAGGCCTTGAGCCGCGCCGATCTTCAGCCCGGCGATATCGTGATCCGTGATGGCGCGCCGCTGCAATCAAGGCCGGCGCCCGCCGGCCATTTCCTGGATCGTGCGCTATGAGCGCAGAGACAAAACGCCAGCTCGCGGTCGCGCTGCATTACGATAAAACCGGTGCGCCCCGTGTTGTCGCCAAGGGCCGGGGAACCATCGGCGAGCAGATCATCGAAGTCGCCAGGGCTCATGACATTCCGATCGAGGAGAACGAGGTGCTGGCGGGCGCACTCTCCAATGTCGAACTCGGCGATGAAATTCCGGCCGAGCTTTACAAGGCCGTCGCCGAGGTCTTGATTTTCGTGCTGCGACTGACCGGCCGAATCCGCTAGAATTACTTTTATCGTCGTCATTGTTTTACCACGATGGCCCGCGCATCGTTGGCAGCTAATTATCAATCGCATCGGTGCCGCCTTGATCAATCGCCGCCACGCTCTGGGTGTTCTTGCCGCTGCCGGAATCGCGCCGGCGCGTTTATTTGCCAACGTCGCGCCCCAACGCAGCGAAGTCCTCGACGGCTTGGCGAAACGGTTTTCCGACGAGGGTACGGCCGGTACCTTTGTCGGCTACAAGACCGAGGATTATCTGATCGTCGCCAGCGATAACAACCGCTCAGGCCAGGCGTTCCTGCCGGCGTCGACGTTCAAAATTCCGAATTCGCTGATCGCGCTCGAAACCGGCGTTGTCGAAGATCCCGATAAGGATGTGTTCAGGTGGGACGGCGTAAAGCGCGGCATCGAGGGGTGGAATCGGGACCACACTTTGCGTTCGGCAATCGCTGCTTCCGCGGTGCCGGTCTATCAGGAAGTCGCGCGCCGCATTGGCGTGGAGCGAATGCAGAAATACGTCGATCTATTCGAATACGGCAATCGCAATATCGGCGGCGGCATCGATCAATTCTGGCTGACGGGCGATCTGCGCATCGACCCGATCCAGCAGATCGATTTCGTCGACCGGTTACGCCGCGGCGTGCTCCCGGTCTCGAAGCGCAGCCAGGAGCTGGTACGTGACATCCTCCCGGTGACCAAGGCCGGCGATGCCACCATTCGGGCAAAGAGCGGCCTGCTTGGCGCCGAACTCGGCCGCCCGTCGCTCGGCTGGCTGGTGGGCTGGGCCGAGAAAGGCAGCATGCAGACGGTGTTTGCGTTCAACATGGACATCCGCGAGCCACGCCATGTCGCCGATCGGATGAAGGTGGCTCAGCAGTGCCTCACCGATATCGGCGCGATTTGATCCGGCACTGCTGACGCGCGGCAATCGACGCTAGCGCCTGCAGCGCGGCTGGATTAGCATTATGTGCAACACACGGAGGAATTCCCATGAAATCAACGCTCTGGATGTCATCGCTCGCAGTAGCCGCGGTCGGCGGATGGTTCGCGGCCACGATGTTCGCAGCGCCTGCGACCGGTAAGGAGCCGCGCTTTCCGCAACTCACCATGGATCAGCTCAACGAGGCGCAGAAGCCGCTGGGCGAGCAGGTGATGAAGGTATCCAGCGTCGGTCTCGCCGGTCCGTACAATCCGATGATGCGCAGCCCGGTGCTGGGCCAGCGGCTGTTCGATCTGTTTCATTATCTGCGCTGGGAAACCTCGGTGCCCACAAAGCTCAACGAGTTCGCCATTCTCATTATCGGGCGTCAATGGCGGTCGCAGGTCGAGTGGTACGCGCATGCGCCGCTGGCGCAGAAGGCAGGTCTCTCGCCGGAGATCATCGCTGAATTGAAAGCCAGCAAACGGCCGTCCGGTATGGCCGAAGACGAGGCTGCGGTGTACGATTTCGTCACCGAGCTGACGACCACGCAAAAAGTTTCGGATGAGACTTATGCGCGCGTCAAGAAGGCTTTTAACGATCAGCAGATCGTTGATTTGACGGCGGTGGCGGGTAACTACGTGATGGTAGCGATGATGCTGGCGATGGCGGAAGAAACTGTGCCGCCCGGCAAGGAGCCGCCCTTCAAGGTCGGAGAGAAGTAGGCGGTAATTTACGAGGAAGCATTATGGGACTTCTGGTAATGATCCTCGGCCTTGCGCTGTTTCTCGGCGTCCACACGCTGACCACGCAGCGCGAGGTACGCGCGCAGATCGTCGCGTCCGCGGGCGAGGGGGGCTACAAGATCGGCTATTCGCTGGTCTCGGCAGTGGGCCTCGCGCTGATCGTCTGGGGATTCGCGCATTATCGCGCGACCGGATGGGTCGACGTGTGGTATCCGCCCGTTGCTTTCAAGCACATCGCGGTGGCGCTGATGCTGCCCGCGGTGATCATGGTGGTCGCGTCGTACATCCGCGGCCGCATCTATAGCACGCTCAAGCATCCGATGCTGGCCGGCGTCAAACTGTGGGCTGCCGCGCATCTTATCGCCAATGGCGATCTCGGCTCGATTATCCTGTTCGGTTCGTTTCTGGGATGGGCGGTGTTCGATCGCATTTCGCTGAAGCATCGCGCCGACGCCGGCGCGCCGCCGATCCCGGTCGGCGGTCTGGCCAACGACCTGATCGCCATCGCGGTTGGCATCGTGGCATATCTCGCGCTCGCCTTCGCCTTTCATCCCGTCGTGATCGGAGTGCCAGTCGTTGGCGTATAATCATAGATGCCGGTTCGGGAAGCTTATGGACGCGAATCCGGGTCTCGGCTGATGCTACCGTTCCCTGGCTGCCGGTGTCCCGTGCGTGTTGCGCCATAAATGCGATTGCCTTAGATGGTTCGGACTGCGGCGTTTGGGTTTCGATGATGTCGGTTTCGATGGGTGGCCACTGATGCGACCGGTTTTGATGGCGTTGGGAGGGTTGGCGATCGTGTTCGCCTTCTTTTTTGGGACACTGTTCGTTTTCGACTACAGCGACCCGGCACGGGTCAATAATCGGCTTCGCATGGAACATGCGCGCTTGTTAATGGACGCGCTAGAAAAGTATCATAAAGCGCGTGGGACATATCCGGCCGGTAACTCGGTCGACGATCTGAAAAAGGATTTGGTTGACGGTGGATATCTCAAGGCCATTCCAAGCGATCCGGCGCGGTCTTCCAAGGGGATGCAATATCTCTATGTGTCGGACGGCACCAAGGCGTACGGCCTACTGATCTCGCGGGAACCAGAACCATTTCTGACCGGGAAAAAAGCCGGGGGTTTATGCGTTGTAGGCGTCAAAATTAATGGATCCGGAGCGTGGGGCGACCCTCCGGAGTGCTAGTTTTGTAACCGGCCATCGATCCGCTGCGGTGCGTTTTCAATCTCAACGGATGAAACGAAACCTTGACCGGCTGGCAACAACCGCGCGCGATGCGCACGCTTATTATTTCTCCTCAAGTTGGCTGACGGATTCCCAATCCGGACCGGGCGGAGCAGCGGTGAACCGCTTTGCTCGCAGCAGAAGTGCCGCGGATGGCGGATCGGTATCGGCAATGCCGGCCAGGCATGTCACGGTGGCGGCGAAGTCCCGTGCGCGCCAACCGGCAAGCGCTTCGGCATACCTTGCCGCGCACGCTGCCTGTTCCGCAGTCTCCTGTCCGGCTTCCGCCAGCGGCTCGAAAATTCCGACCGGATGTGAGCGCCCCTTGACGCGCACCGAGTCGAGCTCGCGCCACGCAAAGGTTTTTCCCGTCAACAAGACCGTCGTTTCCGATGCCATGATCGAAGTGCCGAAGTACTTGTTGGCGCCTTCAAGCCGTGAGGCGAGGTTCACCGCGTCGCTCATCACGGTATAGTTGAAGCGTCGCCGCGAACCGATGTTGCCGACCAGCGCTTCGCCCGAGTTGAGCCCGATGCGATGGCGCAAGTGATGGCCCTGGAATGCCGCGAAGCTTTGGTTGAGTTCATCGAGCCGGGCGCGACAACGCAGCGCGGCGCGAACGGCATTGCGGGCGTGATCGGGGTCGTCGACCGGAGCACCGAACACCGCCACGATCGAATCGCCGATGTATTTCTCGACGTAACCGCCGGCATCCTCGACGATATCGGTCATTGCCGACAGGTATTCGTTCATCAATGCCACGAGCGCGTCCGGTGTCATTTTCTCGGCGATCGAGGAAAAGCCGGCGAGGTCGGAAAAAAATACCGTGACATTGCGCATTTCGCCGCCCAGCGCTGGCAGCTTGTTGGATAGCATCATTTTATCGATGACCTGGGGGGCAAGATAAAGCGCAAAGCTTTTGCGAAGGAACCGATGGCTGCTGTCCGCGACGGCAAAGCGATATCCGATCATTGCGACCATCGCAGCCAGGCCCGCGAGAAACGGCTCGATCAGGGGCAGCGCCAGCGATTGCGTAAAGGCCACGGCAGCGCCCGCCGCGCAGGCCGCGACCATGCCGAGATAGGCGAGCACCGCGACGGCCGGAGCAAACATGCGCGCGGCGAACGCCGAGAGCGCCGCAAAGGCGATTGCGATCAGGATTGCGGTGGGAAGCGCCGGTTCTGTCACCGCGTTGCGATTGATGAGATTATTGACCGCGGTTGCATGAATGTAGACGCCGGCGATCGATCTGCGCTTGAACTCTCCCTCGGCTGGCCGCGCCGCCAGCGCGCATTGCGGCGCCCGGGCGCTTTCCAGCCCGGTCGCAAAACGCTTCGACGTAAGCTTGCGATCCTCGAAATCGAGCAGCGTGCCGATGATCACGGTCTTGCCGTCGAACTGACGGCGGAAAAAATCCTTGTCGTCCTTTTCGACGCATGCGCGCAGATCCGCGAACGAGTAGGTTGGAATATCGTGGGTCCCGCCAGCGAAGTTGAGCGTAAGCGTGTTCGGCACCGCGCCGGGAATACGGTAGCCCGCGAGCGTCATGGATCCGTCTGATGCCGCTCCGGGTTGGGCGTCGAGCGCGCGCGCCGCCAACTCGACGGCCATCGAGGGCACCGGTTTGCCATCGACGGTGAATGTCAACGGCAGCCGCCGCACCACGTCGTCGTAATCCACATACACATTGAGGGCACGGATATTCTGCTGCTGCCGAACTGCGATTCGTTGTGCCGGCGAAGGCCGGATCGGGTGGTCGCGATTCTGGATTTCGCCGAGTACCACCTTGCCCGCCGACGAGGCCGTGGCGAGGGCGCGGAGAAAATCCCTGTCGAAGCCGCGCACGCGCGCGCCCAATTCCTCGCCGCCAAACGGGATCTCGGATTGCTCGATCGAGTTCGGAAACACGATGTCGAATCCGACGACCTTCGCTCCGCCCTCGACCACCGCCGACAGGAACTCGGCCCATCTCGCGTGTCCACGTCAGCGTCGGCGATCCGCGAAAGGGAGGAGTTTGATAGCTTTGCTCATCGATCGCGATCACCACCGTCGGTTTTGACGGAGGGTCGTGGCGATTGCCGAACATCTGCCATCGCAGCGCCGTCAGCACGTCGATCGACAGGCCGCGCTCTCTGTCAAGCGCCGGCCATGTGAAGATGACGCCGGATGTCAGCGCGATGACAACAAACGCGAGCAGGTCGCGTCCCGGAATGCGGCCCATAAACAGCGCCTGCGATATTCGACGGTGGAGCCTATTCCAGCCGCACCAGGCGGCCGATGATCGGCGTTGAACCGGGCTTCGCGCGGGGATCGACCTTGAAGACAGCCTTGCTCTGCCCAAGACTTGCTGCGTAGCTGCCGCCGCGCGCCAGGATAATGTCCGTCTTGGCAAGATCGTAGAACTTGCCCCGCATGAGCGAACCGGCGCTAACCGCCACTTCCCGGGATTCGCCGTTCCCATCGAGGCGCCGGATCACCAGCTTGCCGATACCGTCGGTTTCGATCATGGGCGAAAGTCCGTAAATCGTGATCGGCGGCGCGGCGTTGGAGGTGCGGTGGATGACTTCTACGCTACGGAAGCTGGTCGCGGCGCTTTGGGTCGCTTCCTTGTCGGTGAGTTGAATTTTGCCGGCATCGCAGGCAACCTTGGTGCGTTCGACGTTGCCGAAGTGGACGGCGCTTTGTTCGAAGCCGACGGTCACACGGCCGCCGACAATGGTTTCTTGCCAGCACGACTTCATGTAGCTGAGTACGATGGAAGCCTTTGGACCGAGTTCGATGACTTCTCCCGCGTCCGACATAATCCATGAACTCCACACCGGGGACGTTGCCTTTCACGTCCTCAACGACGGCGACAGGAGCCTGGGCGGCAGCCGGTGCCGCGATCCCGGCAAACCCGGCGGCCGCAGCTGCTATCATCCAAAGGCTTCGCATGACGTCATTCTCCCATGGAAACAGCCGACGATACATGGAAAATCGCTCGATCGGGGCACTTTGGTGGCATCAATCGCGGCCCGGTAACGCTTTGATCCGGCTGGCTTTGCCTTGCCGCCGCCATATCGCTAGGATATCGCCGCCGCGATAAATCGATTGCGCACACGGCCCGGGCGGAGTCCACTCCGGCCAGTCGGGGACAGGATAACTTTAAGTGTCTGAATTATTTGATGAAGTCGACGAGGAGGTGCGTCGCGAGCAGCTCAAGAAGCTGTGGGAGCGGTATTCGATCTTTATCATCGCCGGCGCGATTCTGATCATCGCTGCAGTGGGCGGCTGGCGCGGCTATCAGTATCTGGAGGCCAAAAAGTCCGCCGAGGCCGGAGCTGCGTTCGAAGCCGCAGCCGACCTTGCCGAACAGAACAAGCACGCCGAGGCCGAGGCGGCTTTCACCAAGCTCGCCGCCACCGCGCCGTACGGCTACCGCATATTGTCGCGGCTGCGTGCCGCGGCAGAGGTGGCGAACCGCGATCCGCAGGCGGCTGCGAAACTATATGACGATATTGCCGCCGATCGCAGCGTCGCGGCACCTGAACAGGATCTCGCCAGAATCCGCGCGGCCGGCCTGCTGCTCGACACCACGAGCTACAACAACATGCTGCAGCGCCTGGAGCCCGCCACGGCGCCGGGCGCGACCTATCGCCATAGCGCGCGCGAATTGCTTGCATTGTCGGCCTGGCGCGCCAACGATGCCGCGGCGACCCGGCAGTGGCTGGACATGATCGCCAATGACGGCGAAACGCCGGCGAGCCTGCGTTCGCGCGCCGAAGCGCTGCAGGCGTTGCTGCCGCCGGTTGCCAAGAGCTGAGTGAGAAATCGTCCATGCGCTCGCAACGTCTCATTGCCGCCGCCATTGTGATCGCGCTGTCTGGCGCGCTGGCCGGCTGCAGCAGCGGCTTTAGCAACTTCGATCCATCGGACCTGCTTGATTGGCTCGATACAAAGAAGAAGCTGCCGGGCGAACGCAAGCCGGTTTTCCCGCAGGGTGTGCCGGGCCTCGAGCAGGGCGTGCCGAAGGATCTTTACAAGGGCGCCGCGCAGCAACAGGACGCTCCCGCTGTCGCCGCTACCCAACCCGTCGAAGAGCCGAAGCAGAAAAGCGCCGCGAAACCCAAGGGCAAAGCCAGGCAGACCGCGAGCACCACGCCCGCGCCGGCTGCTGCGCCCGACGGCGAAGCAGCACCTGAGGAAGAGGGTTCGACCGCCGCGGCGCCGCCGGCTCCAAAGCCGAAGAAGATCGCGCGCCGTCGAACCACGGCACCGCCACCCGATGCCCCGCCGCCGCAAGCCGCGCAACCCGCAGCCCAGCCGCAACAGGCCGCTTCGCCATTCCCGGCGCCGTTACCCGGCGGCACATTCCAGCGCTGATTTGAATGACCCTCGCATTGACATGCGCTTCGTAAAGGGCGCAGGGATCGCTCATGTCCTTCACCATCGCCATCATCGGCCGGCCCAACGTCGGCAAGTCGACGCTGTTCAATCGGCTGGTCGGGCAAAAGCTCGCGCTGGTCGATGACGAACCCGGCGTCACGCGCGACCGGCGCGAAGGGCAGGCGCGGCTGGGCGATCTCGAATTCACCATCATCGATACCGCGGGCCTCGACGAGGGCGCCAAGGGTTCGCTGACCGCGCGGATGCAGGAGCAGACCGAAGCTGCGATCACGCTGGCCGATGCGCTGATGTTCGTGATCGACGCGCGCGCGGGCCTCACGCCCAACGATCGCTCGTTTGCCGATTTCGCGCGCCGCGCCAACAAGCCGGTGGTGCTGGTGGCGAATAAAAGCGAAGGCAAGCACGGTGAAGCCGGCGCCATGGAATCCTACGCGCTGGGCCTCGGCGAGCCGATCCAGATTTCCGCCGAGCACGGCGAGGGCCTCAGCGATCTCTACGACGCGCTGCGGGTGCTGATGCCGGAGCCGGCCGAGGAGCGGCAAGAATTCGACGACGACGACATCATCGCATCGGACGAGGACTTGTCGAAGCGGCCGATTCGAGTGGCCATCGTCGGCCGCCCCAATGCCGGCAAATCGACGCTGATCAATCATCTGCTCGGCGAGGAGCGGTTGCTGACATCGGCGGAGGCCGGCACCACCCGCGACTCCATTTCCGTCGAGATCACCTGGCAAGGCCGCGACTTCCGGGTGTTCGACACCGCGGGTTTGCGGCGGCGCTCGCGGATCGAGCAGAAGCTGGAAAAGCTTTCGGTGGCGGACGCGCTGCGTGCGGTGCGCTTTGCCGAAGTCGTGGTGCTGATGATGGACGCACAGAACAGGTTCGAGGAGCAGGACCTGCGCATCGCCGACCTGATCGAGCGCGAGGGCCGTGCGCTGGTGATCGCGGTCAACAAATGGGATTTGATGGGGCGACAATCCAGCCTGATCGCGGCGCTGCGCACTGACGCCGATCATCTACTGCCGCAGGTCAAGGGCATGCCGATTGTCGCGGTGTCCGGCCTGATGGGCGAGGGCATCGACCGCCTGATGACCGCGATCGAGGAAGCCTATGCGGTGTGGAACAGGCGCGTGCCGACCGCGGCGCTCAATCGTTGGTTCGAACAGGCCGTGGACGCCAATCCGCCGCCGGCGGTTTCGGGCCGCCGGCTGAAGTTGAACTATGTCACGCAGACCAAGGCGCGGCCGCCGAGTTTCGTGGTGTTCTGTTCGCGCGCCGATGCGGTGCCGGAATCCTATCTGCGTTATCTCGTCAACAGTCTGCGCTCCTTCTTCGATCTGCCGGGCACGCCGGTCCGGATCACCTTGCGCGAGAAGGCCAATCCATTCGCGCACAAGCGCAAGCGGCCATCGTGAGCGACCAGCCGGCGAGCGCGATCGAAGCGCCGGTGATGAAGCCGCGCGGCGGCGCGGTGGTTTTCATTTTCATAACCATCCTGCTCGACATGTTCGCGCTCGGCCTGATCATGCCGGTGCTGCCAAAACTGGTGGAAAGTTTCGTCGGCAACGACACCGCGAGCGCGGCGCGAATCTTCGGCCTGTTCGGCACCGCATGGGCGCTGATGCAGTTTTTCTTTTCGCCTGTTCTCGGCGGGTTATCGGACCGGTTCGGCCGGCGGCCGGTGGTGCTGCTGTCGAATTTCGGCCTCGCGCTGGATTATATGCTGATGGCGCTGGCTCCCTCGCTGATCTGGCTGTTCGTGGGCAGGGTGATCTCCGGCATTACCTCGGCGAGCGTCTCGACGGCGTTCGCTTATATGGCCGACGTTACGCCTCCGGAACGGCGCGCGGCGGTGTTCGGCAAGGTCGGTGTCGCGTTCGGCGCGGGATTTATTCTCGGGCCCGCGCTCGGCGGCCTGCTTGGCGGCATGGATCCGCGGCTGCCGTTCTGGGTTGCCGCGGCTTTGAGCTTTGCCAACACGCTGTATGGCCTGCTGATCCTGCCGGAATCGCTGCCGAAGCACCGGCGCTCGCCGTTTCGCTGGCGTAGCGCCAACCCCTTGGGGGCACTAAAGCTGCTGCGGTCAAACAAGGTGCTCGCGGGCCTGTCGGTGGTGAACTTCATCGGGCAGGTGGCGCATGTGGTTTTGCCCTCGACGTTCGTGCTTTACGCGACCTACCGTTATGGCTGGGATGAGAAGACCGTCGGTTTGACGCTGGCGATGGTCGGCATTTGCGCGATGGCGGTGCAGGGTGCTGCGATCGCACCGATCGTCAGCCGTTTCGGCGAACGCAAGGCGCTGTTGCTCGGGCTTGGCTGCGGCGCCGTCGGCTTTTTTATTTTTGGCGCAGCACCGACCGGGCCGCTGTTCTGGATCGGCGTTCCGGTGATGGCGTTATGGGGCATCGCCGGCGCCGCCACCCAGGGGCTGATGACCCAGCGCGTCGCGCCGGATCAGCAAGGCGCGCTGCAGGGTGCGATCACCGGCGTGCAGAGCCTGTCCCAACTGGTCGGCCCGTTCCTGTTTACGCTGACGTTTGCGTATTTCATCGGCGGCAATGCGCCACTAGAATTGCCCGGCGCGCCGTTCCTGCTGGCGTCAGGCCTGCTGGTGCTGGCGTTGCTGATTGCGATGCGCGTATTGGCCGGGATGAAACCGGACCAACACGCGTCATCGTTCTGAAATGGCGGAAAGGACCCATCAACGCTCGGTCGCGCCGGTGAGCGTCCGCTGCGCCAGCTGGCTCTTGTACTTCGCCAGCAGATCGATGGCGAATTCCGTCGCGTCCCGACGAATTGCGTCGGCTTCCCGATCTGATATGGGATGGTTCAGGGTAAAGGCGCGCTTCACGCGATCGACAACGGCTTGCATCGAAAGCCCCAGCTTTTAACTGGAACTCTCTCCGGCGCGGAAAGTTCCCGCCGTTGGTCGAACGGCAGGAACAATCGGCTCAAGCTATTTCTTGAGCAGCGGACACTCGCTCATCTCAAGCGGCTTGGCGGCGTCTTCGGCTGAGATGTCGGCGATCTTCTTGTAATAGTCCCACGGATATTTGGACTCTTCGGGCTTCTTGACCTCGAACAGATAGGCTGGAATGAGCCGGCGGCCGTCGGCGCGGAGTGGACCCTTGCCGAATAACGGGTCGTCGGTCGGAAGTTCCTTCATCTTCGCAACCACTTTTGCGCCGTCATGCGGATTGCCGCCAAGCGCTTCCATCGCCTTGAGATAGTGCAGCACCATGGCGTAGTTGCCGGCCACCGTCATCGACGGCATCATGCCCTTGGGCGATTCCTTTGCGAAACGTTTCGACCAGGCTCGCGTCTGATCATTCATGTCCCAATAAAAGGACTCGGTGAAAGACAGGCCCTGCGCGGTCTTCAGGCCCAGCGAATGCACGTCCGTGATGAACAGTAGCAGCGCCGCGAGTTTCTGCCCGCCGGTCACAATACCGAATTCGGAAGCCTGCTTGATCGCATTTGTTGTGTCGCCGCCGGCGTTGGCAAGGCCGACGACCTTGGCTTTCGAGGCCTGCGCCTGCAACAGGAAGGACGAGAAATCCGACGTATTGATCGGATGCTTCACGCCGCCCAGCACCTTGCCGCCATTGGCGGTGACGACTGCGGCGGTGTCGCGTTCCAGCGCGTGACCGAAGGCATAGTCCGAGGTGAGGAAGAACCAGGTATCGCCGCCGGCCTTGGTAAGCGCCTTGCCGGTGCCGTTGGCGAGCATGTAGGTATCGTAGGTGAACGACACGGTGTTGGGCGTGCAGGCCTTGCCGGTGAGGTCGGCGGTCGCCGCGCCGGAGTTCAGCAGGACCGCGTTCTTTTCCTTGACCAGATTGCTGACCGCGAGCGCAACACCGGAGTTCGGCGTGTCGGCAATGGCGTCAACCTTGTCAGCATCGATCCACTGCCGCGCAATGTTGGTACCGACATCGGGCTTGTTCTGATGATCGCCGCTTAACACGTCGATCTTCCAGCCCTTGGCGAGCAGGCCGGAGTCCTGCACGGCCATCTTGACCGCCACCACCGAGTTCGGTCCGCCGATGTCGGCATAGAGGCTCGACATGTCGTTGAGCACGCCGATCTTGGCGGTCTTGTCCTGAGCCAGCGCCGGGCCGGCAAGTCCGAGACTGGCGAGCGCAAGAATTGCGCCGCGCCGCGCGATGCTAGCCTTCATTGAAATTCCTCCGTGTGTTCGCCTATTTCAGTGCGTCCGATGTCAGCTTGAATTTCTGAATGCGCTTTCCGGTATCGACCTCGGCGGTATAGACGTTGCCCTTCGCATCGATCGCCATGGCGTGAATCCAGTGAAACTGGCCGGCGTTGCGGCCGTTGTGGCCGAACGAGCCGACCACGCTGCCGTCGTCCCGCTTCAGGACGCGGATTTCGTTGTTCTCGCCGTCGGCGCTGAGCAGATAGGTCTGCTTCGGGTCGGGCCAGACCGCGACGTCCCATACCGCACCATTGCCGAGCGTGTTCTTCTCATAGAAAAACTCCTTGACGAAGGTGCCGTCCTTCTTGAACACCTGGATGCGGTTGTTGATGCGGTCGCAGACATAGACGAGCCCGTCATTGGTGATCTTGACGCAATGCACGGGATTGCCGAACTGCTGCGACACCGGCGCTTTCGGATCGTAGGCCGCCTGCTTGTCGTCGTTCGGCGGCTTGCCGTAAGCGCCCCAGTGCCGCTTGTAGGCGCCGGTGGTGGCATCGAACACGATGACGCGGCGGTTGCCGTAGCCGTCGGCGACATAGATCTCATTGGCGGCGTTATCGACGGTAGTTTCCGCGGGCTTGCCGAGTTGCGTAGTGTCGTTGCTGCCCTTGGTCGGCGCAATCTTGCCGATCTGCATCACGAACTTGCCGTCGCCGCTAAATTTCATCACGACATTGTCGTTGTCGGCATTGCCAGTGAGCCAGACATTTCCCTTGTCGTCGACTTCGATGCCGTGTTCACGGCCGACCCATTCATAGCCTTCGCCGGGACCGCCCCACGAGCGCAGCAGATTGCCGTCAGCATCGAATTCCAGCACCGGCGGCGCCGAGACGCAGCATTTTGAGCGCGGTGGTGTCAGCGCGGCGCCTTTCTCATCGTCGGTCAGCGAGCGCGGCCGGTGGATGACCCAGATATGCCCCTTCGAATCCGCGGTGATGCCGCCGACCTGGCCGATGATCCAGTTGTTGGGCAGCGGCTTTGGCCAGGAGGCATCGACTGCGAAGGTGGGAACATCGCCCGCGCGCGCGGGTTGCGAAACCACCGCAGCGCCGATCAGCGCGGCAGCGGCGACCAATGCGGTTGTGCAAAGACGTATTACGGCATGGTTCGAACGAGCGCGATCCGGCATCGGCGTCATGGCATCCTCCCGAAAATCTTTAATGCGGATTTTTCCGCTTGGCCGGAGTGAATAGCGGAGAGCTGTGCGAGTCAATCGGCGAGACGTTATGCCGGCGCGCGAAAACTGAGCAGGCTGCGGGTCTTGTATTCGTAAAGCTTGCCCGTCTCGGTCCAGTCGGGCGCGCACATCGGCACGATCGATTGCGCGGCTTGTTCGGGGGTGTCCAGCGTCAGCGGGTCTTCGCCGGGGAAAACAGTGGCGCGCATCCGGGTGCGGATCGGGCCAGGATTGAATAGGTTTACTCGGATCGGTGTTGATGCCGTCTCATTGGCCCATACCCGCACCAGCGTCTCGAGTGCGGCCTTCGAGGCCGCGTAGGGACCGAGATAGGCCGAAGCCTTGCCGGCGGCGGCCGAGGTGATGAACACCGCGCGCCCCGCATCGGATTGTTTTAGCAGCGGCTCCATGCAGCGGATCAATTGAAAGTTCGCGGTGACGTTGACCGCCATCACCTCGTTCCACGGCTTCAGTTCGATATGGCCCAGCGGCGACGACGGTCCCGCGACGCCGGCGTTGCCGATGAGGATATCGAGCTTGCCATGGCGTTCGTTCAAGGCCGCGCCGAGCCGCGCGATGCCGTCGAAGTCGGTGAGGTCGAGCGGCACCAGCGTGGCGCTGCCGCCGGCGTTGCGGACGTCGTCGTCGAGTTCTTCGAGGCCTGCTTGCGTGCGCGCCACCGCAACGACATGCGCGCCGGCTTTCGCAAGCGCGCGCGCGGTGGCGTAGCCGATGCCGCGCGACGCACCGGTAACGAGAGCGATGCGGGAGGCGAGGGGAACGGTCATGAACGATTCCGGATCAACATACGCTGTCGTCATACGCGGGCTTGACCCGCGTATCCATCGATCTTCAGAAGAATCTTTCCAAGGGATGGATCACCGGGTCAAGCCCGGTGATGACGATTGCAGCTAGCTCGCCTCCGCCAGCAACGACAATTGCCGCGGCTGCGGTTCGACCTGGGTCTGGTCGGTGAGGTGCGTCGGATATACGCCGGTAAAGCAGTGATCCGAAAATTTCGGATTGGCGGCATCACGGCCGGGCTCGCCCATGGCGCGGTACATGCCGTCGATAGACAGGAATGCCAGCGAATCCGCACCGATGATTTCGCGCATCTGCTCAATGCTGTGGGTCGCAGCCAGCAGCCCGCCATGGTCCGGCAGGTCGATGCCATAGTAATCGGGATGGATGATCGGCGGCGAGGCGAGGCGGAAGTGGACTTCGCGCGCGCCGGCATCGCGCATCATCCGGACGATCTTCTTGGAGGTGGTGCCGCGCACCAGCGAATCGTCGATCAGGATGATGCGCTTGCCTTCGATCGCGGCGCGGTTGGCCGAGTGCTTCATGCGCACGCCGAGTTCGCGCACGCTTTGGGTCGGCTGAATGAAGGTGCGGCCGACATAATGGTTGCGGATGATGCCGAGTTCGAACGGCACGCCGGAATGCTGGCTGTAGCCGACCGCGGCCGGTACGCCGGAATCCGGCACCGGCACCACGACGTCGACCTCGACATGGCTTTCACGCGCGAGCTGCGCGCCGAAAGCCTTGCGGACCTCATAGACCGAGCGCCCGCCGACGATGGAATCCGGCCGCGAGAAATAAATATATTCGAAGATGCAGGGCCGCGGCGCCTTTGGCGGAAACGGCTTATGGCTCTGCGCGCCGCCCTCGTCGAACACGATGACTTCGCCGGGTTCAATGTCCCGGACGTATTTCGCGCCGATGATGTCGAGCGCGCAGGTTTCCGACGCGAGAATCGGAGCGCCGTCGAGGTCGCCCAGCACCAGCGGACGAATGCCGAGCGGATCGCGCGCGCCGATCAGCTTCTTGTTGGTCAGCGACACCAGCGCCCAGGCGCCTTCGATGGCGCGCAGCGCCTCGATGAAGCGGTCGATGAAGCGGTTGCGCTTGGATTGCGCGACCAAATGCAGGATCACCTCGGTGTCGGTGGTGGATTGCATCATGGCGCCGTTGCGCACCAGTTCGCGGCGCAGCGTCAGCCCATTGGTGAGATTGCCGTTGTGGCCGACTGCAAAACCGCCGGCGTTGAGTTCGGCGAACAGCGGCTGCACGTTGCGCAGGATGGTGCCGCCGGTAGTGGAGTAGCGGGTGTGGCCGACCGCGGCGTTGCCGGGGAGACGCTCGATCACTTCGCGGCGGGAGAAGGTGTCGCCGACGAGGCCGAGCCGGCGTTCGGAATGAAACCGCGCGCCGTCGAAAGAGACGATGCCGGCGGCTTCCTGGCCGCGATGCTGCAAAGCGTGCAGCCCAAGGGCTGTGATGGCGGCGGCGTCGGGATGGCCGAAGATACCGAATACCCCGCATTCCTCGCGTAGCGTATCGCCGTCCAGATCGGAATCCGTCAAGTGCGGATCGGCGAGGTTGAGATCCAGATGCAATTGTCCGGCGTCATCGCAAGGGCTCTGTATCTCGTCCATCGCGCCTCTCTTTTGGCCGGGATTAGCGTCCCGCCGGCTTGCCATCGATCAGCTTCTTGAGCTGATCGCGGGCAGGTTTAGTGTAACCATCACCGGCGCCTGGGGTGGCCGGCTCGGTGTCAGTGCTTTCTTCATCCGGCTTATTCTTCTTGAATCTCTTTAAAATGGTGTTCTCGGGGTCGTCCGGCAAGAGCGCCATCAGCCAATCCCCGGTTCCCTGCAGCACCACCCGCGACTTGGCGCCGTTAACCCAATCCGGCCGCTGCTTGTCCGGAACCAGCCAGCTGAAAAACAGGAACGCCACCACCACGATCAGAAGTCCACGCGCCAGCCCGAACAGGAACCCCAGGGTGCGGTCGAGCGCGCCGATCCGGGAATCCAGGATCATGTCGGAGATCCGCACCGTGATGATCGAAACCACGATCAGCGTGCCGATGAATACGCCGGCCACCACCACGACGCTGGCGACGGTGTCGTTGTTGAAATAGGTCTTGGCGGTGGGCAGCAGCTTTGAAAACGCATAAAGCGTAACCAGCGCCGCAGCGCCCCAGGCTGCGATCGACAGGATTTCCCGCATGAAGCCGCGGACCATCGCGAGCAGGCCGGAGATCAGCATCACCCCGAGCAGGACAAGATCGAGTATCGTTATCGGCATCGGCTGGTCAGGTCCGCTCGTAAGTCCCAGGAACCGCGAATCGGCGTGTCGGTGCCGCCTAAATGACGGTCAACCGGCACGTCCCGCAAGGCCGGAAATCGTGCCGCCCCCGGCCGCGCGGGTTGTATAGCGGCGGCGGCGGGCAAGGTCACGCCGCTTTAGCCATTCTCGCGGCGGAATCGCGCCGGTGTGGCATTTTTCTCAAGGTTCGGATTTCCGGCGCTGCCTCGCGCGGCGATGTCCGCGACCAGGCTGGTCAGGCTTGCGACGGAATTGAGGGACAGCCCGGCATCGCCGCCGGGCTCGCCGCGGGCCGATTCCGGCAGCACCGCCCGTCCGAACCCCAATTTTGCCGCTTCCTTGAGCCGGGCCGAGGCCTGCGCCACCGGCCGCACCGCGCCTGACAGCGAAATCTCGCCGAAATACACCGCATCGACCGGCAGCGGCGCGTTGGCCAAGGATGACACCAGCGCAGCGGCGGCGGCAAGATCGGCCGCCGGTTCCTGAATGCGCAGGCCGCCGGCGACGTTGAGATAGACGTCGTGGCCGGACAGTTTCACCCCGCAATGAGCCTCCAGCACCGCCAGCACCATCGACAGCCGGCTCGGGTCCCAGCCCACCACCGCGCGGCGCGGCGTGCCGAGCGAGGTCGGCGCGACCAGCGCCTGCAGTTCCACCAGCACCGGGCGGGTGCCCTCGATCCCTGCGAATACTGCCGTGCCCGGACTGCCGAGATCGCGCTCGGACAGGAACAGCTCGGAAGGGTTGGAGACCTCGCGCAGGCCGAGGCCCGTCATCTCGAATACGCCGATCTCGTCGGTTGGCCCGAAGCGGTTTTTCACCGCGCGCAAAATCCGAAACTGCTGCGAGCCTTCGCCCTCGAACGACAGCACCGCGTCGACCATGTGCTCGACCACGCGGGGTCCGGCGATCTGGCCGTCCTTGGTGACGTGGCCGACCAGGATGATCGCAGCACCGGATTTTTTCGCAAAACGGATCAGCGCCTGCGCCGAGGCGCGCACCTGCGTCACCGTGCCGGGCGCCGATTCCACGGTGTCGGTCCACATGGTCTGGATCGAATTGATCACGATCAGGCGCGGCACCGCGCCTTCCGACAGTGTGGAGACGATGTCCTCGACCGAAGTTTCGGCGGCCAGCTGCACCGGCGCGTCGGCAAGGCCAAGGCGCTCGGCGCGCAGCCGCACCTGCGCCACCGCTTCTTCGCCGGAGATATAGACCGCGCGATGCCCTGACCGGGCCAGCAGGGAGGTTGCCTGCGTCAGCAAGGTCGATTTGCCGATGCCGGGGTCGCCGCCGACCAGCAGCACCGAACCGCGCACAAAACCGCCGCCGATGACGCGATCGAGCTCCGCCATTCCCGAGGACAAGCGGGGCGCCTCAAAGCTTTTGCCGGTCAACGTTTCCAGCGCGAACAACCGGCCCTTGCGCCGGGAGCGGATGCTGACCGGCATGGTCGTGGCCCCCGTGTGTCTTCCTCGGCCAGCGTGTTCCACTCGCCGCAGGCCTCGCACTTGCCGGCCCAGCGGTTATAAGCCGCGCCGCAGTTCTGGCAGACAAAAGAGAGGGTGGATTTGGCCATGGAGAGGTGAGTCGCTGTTCAAGTGGAATAGGCAGCGTTCCATAGCATGGAAAGCCCCGCCGCCAGCATGATCCCGTCCATCACCAGCCGGAACATCTCGGCGTCGAGCTTCAACACGAAGCGCTTGGCAATGAAGGCGCCGAACATCAGCGATGATCCTGCGATCAGGCCTTTCAGCGCGATGTCGGGGGTGAGCGCCCCAAAACGCTGGAACGTGACCGATTTGCTCAAATACAGCCCGAGCGATGAGGCGGCTTCCGTGGCGAGGAACGCGCCTTTGGCGAGGCCATAGAACAAGAACAGCGGCACGCTCAACGGTCCGGTGGAAACCACGATGCCGGTTAGATAGCCGATCACCGCGCCGCCGAGCGCGAGATGCCAGAGCCTTATCTTGAGATCGTGCCGGGCAAGCCAATGCCGCACCGGCACCATCGCGATCAGAAACAAACCGATCGAAATATCGACCGCGTGTGACGGCAGCACCAACAGCGTCCGTGCGCCCAACGCCGCCGCCGGAATGCCGGTGATGGAGTAAGCCGTACAAGCGCGCCAGTCGACCTCGCGCCACCACGCCAGAATCCGCGACAGGTTGGCCATCACCGCGGCGATCGCCATGATCGGCACGGCTTGCTTCGGCCCGTATTGATAGACCAGCACCGGCATCAGCATGATCGACGAGCCGGTGCCGACGATGCCGCTGATGGTGCCGGCGACGAGCCCGACCGCGAGGACGAAAAGAAAACCCAAAAGGCCGTGCTCCGAGGTCGGTTCAGAGTGTTTTGCAGCAACGCGCCCGAAATGTTCGAATCTGAGATGTCGTGCCGCAACCAACCTAGCCTTGGGCTCGCGTGTCTCATAGTCTCTATCCATCACCCGCATTCGGTAGCAACGCGGGCGCAAAAACGAAAAACCGGAGGAAACGCCAATGACGAAGTGGCTGGCTGGCTGTGCGGTTGTTTTTCTCAACATTGCTTTGGGCGCGGCGCAGGCCGCCGACTCGCCAAAATTCCAGGTCGATCCGGCGTGGCCGAAGCTGCTGCCCAACAACTGGATCATGGGCGCGGCCGCCGGCGTAGCCGTCGATGCGCAGGATCACGTCTGGGTGGTACAGCGCCCAAAGACGCTGACCGACGACGAAAAGGCGGCAAGCCTGTCTCCGCCGCGAACCAAATGTTGTGTGGCGGCGCCGCCGGTGATGGAGTTCGACCAGGAGGGAAATCTGGTCAAGGCGTGGGGCGGCAAGGGCGAGGGGTTTGACTGGCCGGACAACGAGCACGGCATCTATATCGACCAGAAAGGGTTTGTTTGGCTCGCCGCCAATGGCGAGCGCGACGGCCACATTTTGAAATTCACGCGTGACGGAAAATTCGTCATGCAGATCGGCAAGCAGGGCAACCAGACCGACAGTCTGGACACCACGCGGCTCGGCAAGCCTGCGAACATGACGGTCGATGCCGCCGCCAACGAGGTCTATGTCGCCGACGGCTACTATAATCACCGCATCATCGTATTCGACAGCGAAACCGGCGCGTTCAAACGGCAGTGGGGCGCCTATGGCAAGCCGCCGACCGATGTAAAGATGCCGGCCTACGATCCCTCTGCGCCGCCTTCGCCGCAATTCGGCAATCCCGTGCATTGCGTCAGGATCGCCAGCGATGGCCTGGTCTATGTCTGCGACCGGATGAACGATCGCATCCAGGTGTTCCGCAAGGACGGGACGTTCGTGAAGGAAATGTTCGTCGAGAAAAACACATTGGCGAACGGTTCGGTCTGGGACCTTGAAATCTGGCCCGACGCGGGCGAGACTTTTCTGATCAACGCCGACGGCGCCAATAACGAAGTCCGCACGCTGTTGCGGGAGACCGGCGAGACCGTCGGCCACTTCGGCCGCAACGGCCGGATGGCCGGCGACTTTCACTGGGTTCACAATCTGGCGCTCGACTCCAAGGGCAACATCTTCACCACCGAGGTCGATACCGGAAAACGCGCGCAGAAATTCCTGTTCAAGGGAGACATGGTGCTGAGGAAACGCGCGCCGTAAGCGATGCTTCTTAACCTCGCCCCCTTGCGGGGAGAGGTCGAAGCCGAAGCGCAGCGAAGGCTTCGGGTGAGGGGCGAGGCAGCGCGGTAAATGCGCGCGACAAACTCTCGGGTCGTGCTTGTTGAATCGCAGACCTTTCGACCCGATAGTTTTTTCATTTGGCGAGCGCAGTGCCTGGCCCCTCACCCGCCGCGCATCTGACGATGCGCGTCGACCTCTCCCCGCGAAAGAGCGGGGCGAGGTTTAAGAGGTGCCTCGCTTCAATTTGGATTCAAATTTCAAACAGCCACACTTCCGCATTCTCGCGGCGCGATGCGTCCGAGGTTTGCTATTTCCCTCGCGATACCCACGCGAGGGGATGGAGCGGCGGGAGGCGCCAGGATGCTTGCGAGGCACCCCTGGAGGCGGGTGGTGAGCCCACCTCGCGCGGCAAGGCCACCGCGCGCGCCCAAGGCTAGGCGCAGCGCCTCCCGGCGCTCCACCAACCACCAGGCCGTCGACCGTTCCGGGGCCCCGGTTCGGCCAGCTTTCGCTCTGTCCGTTGAAGGATCGCCTCTAGAAAGCGTTCCCTCACCCGACAGGACGCGAGCAGGATAAGCGAGGCTTTGGGGACGGGGATAGGCATACATTCACAATGTCGTGAACGGCGGTTTTCATGTTCCGGACGCAGCGCAGCGCGTAGCGCTGCATCGGGCTGGAAAACGATGCACAACCTACCGCAGCACGATCCACGCCGGCGCGTGGTCGCTGGCGCCTTCCTCGCCGCGCATGTCGCGATCGACGCCGGCCTTGGCGAGGCGCAGCCCAAGTGCGGGGCTGAGCAGGAGATGATCCAGCCGCAGCCCGGCGTCGCGCGGCCAGCGGTTGCGCTTGTAGTGCCAGAACGTGAACATCGGTTTTGTCGGATGCAGCGTGCGGACCGCATCGGTCCAGCCTTGCGCCAGCAATGCCTTGAAGGCGGCGCGGCTTTTCGGCTGGATCAGCGCATCCTTGTCCCACGAACGCGTCGGATAAATGTCGAGGCCGGTCTGCGCCACATTGTAGTCGCCGGCCAGCACCACCGGTATGTCGTGCTTGAGGAATGTCGCTGCGTGCCGGCGCAGCCGCTTGAACCAGTCGAGCTTGTAGTCGAACTTCGGCCCCGGCTGCGGATTGCCGTTGGGCAGATAGATGCAGGCGACAATGATGCCGTTGACCGCGGCTTCGATGTAGCGCGCCTGCGCATCGTCGCGGTTGCCCGGCAGTTCTTTCCTGATCAGAACGGGATCGCTGTTACGTGCCAGGATGGCGACACCGTTCCAGGTCTTTTGTCCGCGCCAGACCGCGCCGTAGCCGGCCTTGCGGATTGCATCGATGGGGAAATCGCCGTCGGTCGATTTCAGTTCCTGCAGGCATACGACATCAGGCCTCGAGGACCGCAGCCATCGCAACAGGTTCGGCAGGCGCCGGTTGACATTGTTGACGTTGAACGTTGCGACCTTCAAGAGTGTCAGGCCGGCGGCGCCGGCGCGGCAGCAGCGGGCGGCGCGTTTTTTTCAGCGTCGTTCTCGCGCTTCACTTCTCCGCCCTTGTAGATCCGCGCGTAGCGTGAGCCGAGGCTGGTCAGCACCTCGTAGCCGATGGTGCCGAAGTGATGCGCCAGTTCATCGACGGTGATGCCTTCGCCGATCAAAGTCGCCATGTGGCCGCGCCGCGCAGTCTTGTCCGGCAGGTCGGTGATATCGATCGCCATCAGGTCCATCGAGATGCGGCCGGCAACCGGACAGCGTTTGCCCGCCACGACCACCTCGGCGCCGCGCGTACCGTCATTGGCGCCGGCGGCGCGGAAATATCCGTCGGCATAACCGGCCGCGACGATGGCGAGCTTGGTCGGCCGCCGCGCGGTCCAGGTCCCGCCATAGCCGACGCTGTCGCCGCGCTCGACGTTGCGGAGCTGCACGATGCGGGCCTTCAGTTCGACCACGCCCTGCATCGGATTGTCGGCTTCCGGCGTCGGATTGACGCCGTAGAGCGCTGCCCCCGGCCGCACCAGGTCGAACTGAAATTGCGGACCGAGATAGATGCCGGAGGAATTGGACAGCGAGGCCGGCACGCCGGAATACAGGCTGGCGATCTCGCGGAAGGTCGCGACCTGCCTGGCATTGAGCGGATGATTGAGGCTCTCGGCGCAGGCGAGGTGGCTCATGACCAGCGTGATGCCGTGATCGCCGGCGTTGATGCGCGGCACGATGCCCTGCGCTTCCACCAGCGTGAGGCCGAGCCGGTTGATGCCGGTGTCGATGTGGATGGCGGCACCGCCTGACCAACCGGAGCGCCGGCAAAACACATCCCACTCGGCAAGCTCGTTGAGATCGCCGATCACCGGCCGGCAGTTGATCTTGGCGAATGTGTCGCCGCAGTTCTGAAAAAAGCCGTCGAGCACGTAGATGTCTGCCGAGGGCAATGCGTCGCGCGCGGCGCGCGCTTCATCCAGCGTTGCGACGAAAAATGTCTTGCAGCCGGCGCCAGCCAGCGCCCGCGCCACCGGTTCCAGGCCGCAGCCATAGGCATCGGCCTTGATCACGGCGGAACATTCGGCCGGCACCGCGGTCTTTTCGAGCTTGCGCCAGTTCGCGACGATGGCGTCGAGGTCGACGGTGAGGATTCCGGGTGACGTCGCGGTCGCGGCCGCCAACGCCGCGGCGGCATTCGCCTCCGGCGACAACAGGCCGCCGGCCGGGATCGATTTCAGATCGGAAACGGGGTTCATGCCGCACTTTACGCGCCGCGCGGCGGCGGTTCAACCGCGTGGGCAGGCGTCAATACGTTCGTACCGGTATATGGTTATCGTCGACGATGTCGCTGAAGCGCGTCAGACCAGCCTCGAATTGGAGTTCCACGGGGCCTGTAGGGCCATGGCGTTGCTTCCCGATGATTACCTCTGCTTTTCCGTGAGCACGCGTTATTTCCTGCTCCCATTTTTGGAATTCATCTGAACCCTCTTTTGGCTTCTTATTCTCCAAATAGTATTCTTCTCGATAGACAAACATCACCACGTCGGCGTCCTGCTCGATCGAACCTGATTCACGCAGGTCCGAAAGCTGCGGTCGCTTGTCGTCACGGCTTTCGACCTGCCGAGATAATTGCGAAAGTGCGATAACCGGAATGTTCAGTTCCTTAGCGAGCGCCTTCAGGCTGGTGGTGATTTCTGTCACTTCCTGCACGCGATTGTCGTTGCCGCGCTTGCCAGAGCCTTGCAATAGCTGGATGTAGTCCACCATCAGAACGTCAAGACCTTTCTGCCTTTTTAGACGCCGCGCGCGCGCCGTGAGTTGCGAGATCGACAGGCCGCCCGTCTCATCGATGTACAGAGGCAGATGTTGGAGTTCGATAGTGTAATCCCTGAGCTTTTCGAATTCGGCCGCAGTGATGCCGCCGCGACGAATTGTGCTTGACGCGATCCCAGTTTGCTCTGCGAGAATACGCGTTGCGAGTTGTTCAGCGGACATTTCGCAGGAGAAAAAGCCGACAATGCCGCCATTGACGGTTTTCATTGTGCCATCGGCCTGAAGGTCGGACGCGATGAGCTCTGGCGATGTTATAGGCGATGTTGGTTGCGAGGGCAGTTTTGCCCATGCCCGGGCGCCCGGCGATGATGATTAAGTCAGACGACTGTAGACCACCCATTTTTTCGTCGAGCCTACGCAGTCCTGTCGCTACACCCGATAGCCCTCCGTCACGCTGAAAAGCGTTCGCCGCCATATCCAGCGCGATGGTCATTGCATGGGAAAACTTCTGGAACCCGCCGTCGTAACGGCCGGATTCGGCGAGCTCATACAGCCGGCGCTCGGCGTCTTCGATCTGCGCCCGCGGCGCAAAATCCACCGGCGCATCGAAGGCCACATTGACCATGTCGGTGCCGATGCCGATCAAGTCGCGGCGCAGCGCGAGTTCATAGATGGTGCGGCCGTAGTCATGAGCGTTGATGATGGTGGTGGCTTCGGCGGCAAGGCGCGCGAGGTATTGGCCGACCGTCATGCCGCCGAGATCGGTGTCGGCGGGCAAAAACGTCTTCAGCGTGACGGGAGTGGCGATCTTGCCGGCGCGTATGATGCTGCCGGCGGTCTCGAAAATGGTCTGATGGATCGGCTCGAAGAAGTGCTTCGGCTCCAGAAAATCCGACACCCGGTAAAACGCATCATTGTTGACCAGAATGGCGCCGAGGACGCTCTGTTCCGCCTCGATATTGTGCGGCGCGGTGCGATAGGCCGGCGCCGCTGCGTCCGGCGCGAGCTTGAGAACGTTCGAATCAGTCAGAGCCATGGGGTAAAATTGTTCTTCGGATTTTGTCGGATGCGGGGCGCGATCAAGCGCCACTCCCACGGAAAGCGAAAGCAAAGCTCGTCGCTTATGCACCATTCACTTAAAATGTGGACGATTCCGGCATCCGGCTTCGGTATTGCTTGACGGGTTTTCAGCTTCGCGCAGGCGGGCCAACTGATTTCTCAACAAAAATTCCCGCGTTGCCCAGCCGAGGCTGAACTTTTCGGCGCGCCCACTGACTTACAACAAGGCGGCAGATTTGCCGTTGTCGGCGCTTTTTTTCCGGCCGGTCCGGGAACGGGTATGGAGCGGGCGGGTTGGTAGCGGACTAAATCCGGCGGCGGCTCAAGACGGAAACAGGCGATGGTCCAGCAAATCCAGCAATGGCGCTCCGGAAACGGCGAGATGGCGTGGCTGTCGGCACTGGTCGAGACCATGAAGACGGTTTCCCGTCCGGAACTGCGCGCCATGCCGTGCGACCCAGCCCTGCTGGCGGCGGTTGAGGCTCATCTGGCCGGTCCGGCGATACCGCACGGACTGTATGGCTCGAATTTCAGCCTTCGAAACTGAGGTTCCGAATCCCGGGTCGGAAATTTATTCGCCCGCGATCTGCAGCCTCGGGCGCCGGTCGCGTTCGACGCCGCGCAGCCGCGCTTCCTCGCGCGGGATGTAGTCCCGCGTCATCGGCACGACACCCTGGCGCTTGGTGAGCTGGATCTGGAAGTTCATCATGTTCTGTTTGCGGAACGTCATTTCCGACGCCGCCAGGTAAAATTCCCACATCCGCGCGAACCGTTCGTCATAGAGCCGCACCGCCTCCTCGCGCCGCGCCAGGAAACGCTCGCGCCAGGCTTTCAGCGTCTCCGCGTAATGCAGGCGCAGGATTTCGATGTCGCACACCAAAAGCCCGGCGCGCTCGATCGCCGGCATCACCTCGGACAGCGCGGGAATGTAGCCGCCGGGGAAAATGTATTTGGCGAACCAGGGATTGGTGGCGTCGGGGCCCTCGGAGCGGCCGATCGAATGCAGCATCATCACGCCGTCATCGGTGAGCAGTTCGGCGCAACGCCGGAAATAGGTCTCATAGAAGTCGACGCCGACGTGCTCGAACATGCCTACCGACACGATGCGGTCGAACGGGCCGGGAATGTCCCGATAGTCTTCCAGCAGGAATTTCGCCGACTGCGTCAGGTTCTTCTCGGCGGCGCGGGCGTTCGACGCCTGCAATTGTTCGTTTGACAGCGTGACGCCGGTAACGTTGGCGTCAGCCATTTCCGCAAGATACAGACCAAGCCCGCCCCAACCGGAGCCGATGTCGAGCACGCGGTGGCCGCGTTCGATCAGGAGCTTCGCCGCCAGGTGGCGCTTCTTGGCAAGCTGCGCGTCGTCGAGCGTGGTATCCGGCGTCTCGAAATAGGCGCAACTGTATTGCTTGTCGGCGTCGAGGAAGAGCGAATAGAGCCGGCCGTCGAGATCGTAATGGCGCGCCACATTGTCCTTGGACCGCGAGGGCGGATTGAACTGCTGGGCGTGCCGGACGAGGTAGCGCAGCCACCATTGCAGCTTGGCCCAGCGCGGCAGGATGTCGGGCTGATCGAGCAGGATGGCCAGCGCGTCGGCAATCGAGGCGTTCTCGACCACGAACGTGCCTTCCATGAAGACTTCGCCGAGTGCAAGCTCCGGATTAAGCAGCACCCGCCGCTCGGCGTCTGAGGTCAGGAACCGCACCGCGACCGGCTCCCCGGTTCCGTCGCCGCAGCTGAATTTTGCTCCGCTCGCGGTGGTGAAACTCATCGTCCCGCGGCGAATGAATTGCCCAAGAAAATAACGCAACAAGCGGTCCATCGAAACCACCCAATGAGCGATCCTGCGCGCGTCAAACGGGGCCGACACCTTCGACCCGCAAGGACCGAATTGTTCCGGGCTCCCGGCAGAGAGATCATAATAATGCCGGAACCCCGGCGCTAGTATGGGATGGTCACAACGCGGATATCCGAATGTCCGGTTCACGGCATTGCGTCATCTGTGCGCTTCCATTCACGGGATAATCGGCTAAAAGGTCACCGCCATGACCGCTGTGCAAACGAGACCGCAGCGGCGAGTCGGCATCTGGAGAATGAAAGAATGTTGAGCCGAGCGCTCACTTTAGCGACGGTGATGCTTCTGATCGGCGGTTTCGCGGCGGCCCCGGTGCGGGCGCAAAATCTTGAGGCCGGCAAGAGCCCTTCGCAGATTTTTCAAGGTACTTGCACGGCCTGCCACAAGGGCGCCCGCGGCCTGCTCAAGACGGTGGCGCCGGGATCGCTGCCGGGCTTCCTGCGCCAGCATTATACCACCAGCAGCGAGATGGCGTCGGTACTCAGCGCCTATCTGGTCTCCAATGGGGCCGCCGATACCCGATATAACAGCGGCCAGCCCAAGCAGGCCAGGGATGCCAAACAGGAGCCGTCCGGCCAGCCGGCCCAGCTTGACCGCTATGGCCGGCCGATTCGCCGAGCTCCATCGCAGGAAGCCTCCCGACCGGATGGCGATGGTCGTCTGCCGCAGGCCGAGCCCGACGGGCGGCAGGGCCGCAGCCGGCTCGCCAATCCCGACGCCGCCAAGCCCGGTGAGGGACAGACGCCTGCCGCAACCACTGAAGAGCGCGGACCGGACGGACGCAGGCTGTCCGCCAAGCAGCGCCTCAGCAAGCGCGGCAAGCCCGGCGAGGAGTTGCCCAAGGCAGATCCTACCAGACCCGGCCCGGCGCCGATCGGGGAGGCTGCAAAGGGTGAGATACCAAAGGACGAAAAGCCAAGCACAGCCAAGGACGAAGCTAGCAAACCTGAAGCAAAGCCTGATGACGGAAAATCGGAATCGGCCAAGCTCGACTTGCCCAGAGGCGAGGGCTCGAAGTCCGACGTGCCGCTGCGGGCGGATCCGGTTCCGGCCGTCACCCCGGCGCCGGCATCGCCGGAGGGCGAAGCCAAACCTGCTGAGCCACCGGCCGCACCGGCCGGAACTCCAGGCGGCTCTCCTGCGTCCACATCTGCATCCAATACCGCCTTGGAGCCCCAAGGCGGCGGGTCAATGCCAGGCGCGTCGCCGGCACCCGTGGCCGCATCCCCGCCGCCGCCACCGCCGGTGGCCCCGGCAGGACCTCCCGCGCCACCGATCTCCCAGTAATGGCTGAACGCATCAAGCCCGGCCAGACCGGCCGGGCTTGATCGGTCTCGATTGCGAGCGGGCCTTACTTCTCGGCGGCCGCATCGCCCTCGGCCGGCTCGACGTCGTCGTGGCGGGCTTCCGGATCGAAGAATTCGCCGGCCGCGGCCAGCGCTTCGGCGGCGGCATCCTGGTCTTCCTGGCGGGTCGAAATGTCCTCGCCGCGGTTGATGCGTTCGGCCTCGTCCGCGCTGCGCGCAACCGTCACACTGACGCCGACTTCGACTTCCGGGTGCACGGCGATGGCGATCTTGTGCTTGCCGATGGTCTTGATTGGGGCATCCAGCATCACCTGGCTGCGGCTGATGGTGACCTTATCGTGCTCGAACGACGCGATGATGTCGCGGATCGACACCGATCCGAACAGCTGTCCGGATTCCGAGGCCTGGCGCAGCACCACGACATTGCGGCCGTCGATCTTTTCCGCGACCTTGGTCGCCTCGCCCTTGGCCTGCAGGTTGCGGGCTTCGAGGTCGGCCTTCATGCCTTCGAATTTTGCCCGGTTATCCGTGGTGGCGCGTAGCGCCTTGCCGCGCTTGAGCAGAAAGTTGCGGGCAAACCCGTCCTTGACGCGGACGACTTCGCCCATCTGGCCGAGCTTGGCGACGCGTTCGAGCAAAATGACTTCCATGTGTTGTCTCCTTATGTGTTGAGCAGGATTGTTCGGGTTGATGGTCAGGATACCGGCGCGGGCGGTGTGCTCCGTTGCAGATAGCGTTGGCGAAATCCGAAAATGGCGTCGGCGAGGCCGAGCCCGGCCATCGCAAGAACCGGCCAGCCGAACACCAGCACCACGGCATATGTGCCGCTCAGCCACAGCGCGCGGCCTTTCATTGCAAGGGTAAGCGTATGGAGTACGGCAAAGCCGGTGAGCGCATAAGCCATCATCAGCGCCGCGCTGGCGATCTGGCCCAGCATCGCAAGCAGTCCGCCGGTGAAGCAGCATGCCAGCGCCAGCGCCAATGCGGCCAGCGTCATCGGAGGCAGCGCCGCGCTTTTCATGTCGGGCCACGGGCGGTGCAGCCGGCCCGAGGTCGCGGTGATTTTCGCCGCCAGCCAGAGGTTCAGCGTCAGCGTCATCATCGCAACGATGGCCGCGGCGGCCGGTGCGACCGCCACCAGCGCATCGATGAATTGTTCGGTGTCGCCTGCGGCCGGTGCCGGGTCGCGTACGCCGACGATGCGCAGCAGGCCGCGGCGCAGCGCGCCCGATATGGTCGCGGCATCGCTGCCGAGCGTGAACAGCGCCGCCATCGTGGTCAGCGCGGCAAAGCCGGCGGTCCACAGCAGGATGCGGCCGACCGGGTACCATTCCATGACGGGGACTGCCGGCGCCGCCCCGTTGCCCGCTCTGGCGCCGGTGGTGAGCGGGCGCCCCAGCAGCGCGAGATGTCCCAGCCACCACGCCGGCAACGCCACGGTGAGGACAAAGGCGATGCAATAGGGCACGCCGAAGATCGCGCCGAGGCCCAGGGCCGCACTGATGCCGCCGATGGTGGCGCTGAGCGGGCCCCATCCGAGGCCGGCGACCATCAGCGGCAGCGGCGCCAGATAGAACAGCACGAGCGAGAATAGCGCGCCCGAGATGATCGAGGCGAACATCAAGGCCGACGCAGAGCCGGCTGCCAGCGCAATGAGAATGGTGGTCATCATCAGCTGTCCCGCTCCTTTCGAGCGGTTAGAGGCTCAAAAACCCCAACCATCGGCGACCGGACGATCCGGAAGCCTTATGAACATTCAGCATTGTCCTTGCGAGGAGCCAAGCGACGAAGCAATCCAGTTCTTGTTTGCTATTCTGGATTGCTTCGCTGCGCTCGCAATGACCACCGCGTCGACTTAGCGGATCACGTAGGGAAGCAGGCCGAGGAAACGCGAGCGCTTGATGGCGCGGGCGAGTTCACGCTGCTTCTTGGCGGAAACGGCGGTGATGCGGCTCGGCACGATCTTGCCGCGCTCGGAAACGTAACGCATCAGCAGCTTGGAATCCTTGTAGTCGATCTTCGGCGCATTGGGGCCCGTGAACGGGCAGGTCTTGCGGCGGCGGAAAAACGGACGGCGTGCACCAGCTTCGGCCATGATGCTTACTCCTCGATCGCTGCTGCAGGGGCATCGTCATCGCGCGGACGGCGCGGACCACGATCGCCGCGGAAGCCGCCGCCATCGCGGTCGCCGCCACGGAAACCGCCGCCGTCACGATCACCGCGGAAACCGCCATCGCGGTCGCCACGGAAGCCGCCGCCGCGGTCGTCGCGATCGCGGTCGCGATCGACCTTGCGCAGCATCGCCGAGGGACCTTCCTCGTGCTCTTCGACCCGAACGGTGAGATAGCGGATGACGTCTTCGCTGATGCGCTCCTGCCGCTCGATCTCGGCGACCACCGCGGAGGGGGCGTCGATGTTCAAGAGCACGAAGTGCGCCTTGCGATTCTTGTTCATGCGATAGGTCAGCGAGCGTACGCCCCAGCTTTCAGTCTTCACGACCTTGCCGCCGCCTTGTTCGACGATGCCGGTCATCTGGGTGGTCAGTTCTTCGACCTGCTGGGTGCTCGCATCCTGACGCGCGAGAAAAACATGCTCATAAAGAGGCATGGGTGTCCTTTCCTAAAGTTGGCGCGTTTCCCGGCGGCAAGCCCTTCGAGACCTTCGGAAAGGACTCGGGGTAGTGCTCAGAAGGCGGAAGCACGGGACGACGGACCGACTGGCCCTGCCGCATCAAGATCGCCATAAGGTGAAATTGCTGAGACCGTCCGTTCAGCTCCCGGCCGGGATCCACGGATGGCGCGGTTTATACGGATTTTGACCGCAATGGCAAGGGAAACGGGGATGCAAATACGGCGTTTCGGCGGAGCTCGATGGAACCGGCTTTTCGCACCCCTAGCTTGACATATTAGCCCCGGCCAGTGTCTTTCGGCGCAACTTCAGCGACTTCAGGGCATTTCAGGGGCTGGCATGACCGCAGCATTCACCTTTCCCGGGCAGGGTTCCCAGGCGGTCGGCATGGGCAAGGCGCTGGCCGAGGCGTTTCCGGCGGCCAAAGCCGTTTTCGACGAAGTCGACGACGCTTTGGGCGAAAAACTGACCGCCATCATCTGGGACGGTCCGGCCGAAACCCTGCAGCTTACCGAGAACGCCCAGCCGGCGCTGATGGCGGTATCGCTGGCGACGCTCCGCGTGCTGGAAGCCGAGGCCGGCTTTTCGGTGGCGCGTGACGCGGCCTATGTCGCCGGGCATTCGCTCGGCGAATATTCCGCGCTGGCCGCCGCCGGCAGCCTCTCCATCAGCGACACCGCGCGATTGCTGCGCATTCGCGGCCTCGCCATGCAGAAGGCGGTCCCGGTCGGCGCCGGCGCCATGGCGGCGTTGCTCGGGCTGGATTATGACACCGCGGTCGCCGTCGCCGACGAAGCAGCCCAAAATCAGGTCTGCCAGGCCGCCAACGACAATGGCGGCGGCCAGGTCGTGGTCTCCGGCGACAAGGCCGCGGTCGAGCGCGCGCTCGAGATCGCGAAATCGAAGGGGGCAAAACGGGCCATGCTGCTGCCGGTGTCGGCGCCGTTCCATTGCCGGCTGATGCAGCCCGCGGCCGACGCGATGGCCAAGGCATTGGCTGAGGTCGCGATCCACAAGCCGGCATCGCCGCTGGTGTCCAATGTGCTGGCCGCGGCGATCACCGACCCGGACGAGATCCGCCGCCGGCTGGTCGAGCAGGTCACCGGCACCGTGCGCTGGCGCGAGTCGGTGGCTTACATGGCCGCCCACGGCGTGACGCGGTTTTTCGAGATCGGCGCCGGCCGTGTGCTGAGCGGGCTGGTCAAGCGCATCGCCGACGGCGCCGTCGGAATTTCCGTCGGCGGTCCCAATGATATTGCTGGAGCCAAGGACGCACTCGCCGCAGCGCATCCGGCATAAGCGGGCAAGGAGGAAACAAAAATGTTCGATCTGACTGGCAGGACCGCGCTGGTCACTGGCGCGACCGGCGGCATCGGCAGCGCGATCGCGGAGAAGCTGCACGCCCAGGGCGCGACGGTGGCGATTTCGGGGACGCGGCGCGACGTGCTGGACACGCTGGCCGGCAAACTCGGCGAGCGAACCCACGTGCTGCCCTGCAACCTCTCGGATTCGGCTGAGGTCGAGGCGCTTGTTCCCGCTGCCGAGGCGGCGATGGGACAGGTCGATATTCTGGTCGCCAACGCCGGCATCACCCGGGACAATCTTTTCGTGCAATTGCGCGACGAGGACTGGGACGACGTGATCCAGATCAACCTGACTGCGACCTTCCGCCTTGCTCGCGCCGCGACCAAGCTGATGATGCGCAAGCGCTTCGGTCGCATCATCGCGATCACGTCGATCGTCGGCGTCACCGGCAATCCCGGCCAAGCCAACTATACCGCTTCGAAGGCCGGACTGATCGGCTTGATCAAGACGCTGGGCGCCGAATACGCCAAGCGCAACGTTACCGCCAATTGCATTGCACCAGGCTTTATCAAAACGCCGATGACCGACGCGCTCAACGACAAGCAGCGCGAAATGATCCTGTCGAAGGTTCCTGCAGCGAGGCTGGGAACGCCCGACGATATCGCGGCGGCTGCGGTCTATCTCAGTTCGAACGAGGCCGCCTACGTCACCGGGCAAACGATTCATGTCAACGGCGGAATGGCCATGTTTTGAGGCATTTGGGCGCCCCCGGGATGAAATGCGAAGCCTTTCCGGCGCGCCGGTTTGGGCTTGTGGTCAAGGTGGCGGGCGTGTGATAACCGGGCCACGAACGGCACGGCAAAGAACGCCATTGCAGGATTTTGAAACCCTGTATATTGGCGGTGCGGAGCCTGCCGTCGTTCGTCGGGCCTCCGTCCGCAATGGCGGGGCCAAATCAAGATAATGCGCGACCGCGACAGGGACTTAGCGAGTTAACGCGACCTGGATGGCTCGGATGGGCGTCGGGTCTATTAGCACAAGCACGAGGTTGAACGATGAGCGAGATTGGCGAGCGGGTTAAAAAGATCGTGGTCGAACACCTCGGTGTCGAGCCCGAGAAGGTGGTCGATAATGCGAGCTTCATTGACGACCTCGGCGCCGACAGTCTCGATACGGTCGAACTGGTGATGGCGTTCGAAGAAGAATTCGGCTGCGAAATTCCTGACGATGCGGCGGAGACAATTCTGACCGTCGGCGATGCCACAAAATTCCTCGAAAAGAACGCGAAAAGCTGACGACCCCGCGCGGTGCAGATGAAGCCGGACGGGCCGCGACCGCGGTCCACCGGCTTCTTGTTGTGGACCGCGAACCGACTGGGCTGGAGTTCTTGGACATGAGGCGGGTTGTCGTCACGGGCCTCGGCATGGTGTCGCCACTCGGCTGTGGCGTCGAGCCGACCTGGAAGCGCATCCTCAACAGCGAGAGCGGCGCCAAAAAGATCGATACGTTCGACGTGTCCGATCTGACCAGCCGGATCGCCTGCGTGGTTCCGCGCGGCGACGGCGACAATGGCACCTTCAATCCCGATCATTGGATGGAGCCGAAGGACCAGCGCAAGGTCGATGATTTCATCATCTTCGCGATGTGCGCGGCCAAGCAGGCGCTGGACGATGCCGGCTGGCATCCGGCCAGCGAAGAAGAACGTTGCGCCACCGGCGTGATGATCGGCTCCGGAATCGGAGGCCTGTCCGGCATCGCCGATGGCGCTGTGCTGCTGAAGGAGCGCGGCCCGCGAAAGCTGTCGCCATTCTTCATTCCGGGCCGCCTGATCAATCTCGCCTCGGGCTATGTGTCGATCGCGCACGGCCTCAAGGGCCCGAACCATGCGGTGGTGACCGCCTGCTCGACCGGCGCGCATGCCATCGGCGACGCCAGCCGGCTGATTGCGCTGGGCGATGCCGATGTGATGGTTGCCGGCGGCACCGAATCGCCGATCAATCGCCTGGCGATGGCCGGTTTCTGCGCGATGCGCGCGCTCTCGACCAATTTCAACGATGCGCCGCAAAAGGCATCGCGGCCATACGACCGGGATCGCGACGGCTTCGTGATGGGCGAGGGGGCCGGCATCGTCGTGCTCGAGGAATACGAGCATGCGAAGCAGCGCGGCGCCAGGATCTACGCCGAGATCATCGGCTACGGCATGTCCGGCGATGCGTATCACATCACCGCGCCGACCCCGGATGGCGACGGGGCGTTCCGCTGCATGAGCATGGCCATGAAGCGTGCCGGGATCACCGCGTCCGATCTGGATTACATCAACGCGCACGGGACATCGACGCCATTGGGCGATGAGATCGAACTGGGAGCCGCCCAGCGCCTGCTCGGCAATGCCGCCTCGACGGTGTCGATGTCGTCGACCAAATCATCCATCGGGCATTTGCTCGGCGCCGCCGGTGCCGTGGAGGCGATCTTCTGCATCCTCGCCATTCGAGACAACATCGCGCCGCCCACTATCAATCTGGACAATCCGTCGGTAGATACGGCGATCGACCTCGTTCCCCAGAAGCCGCGCCAGCGCGAGATCAAGGTGGCGCTGTCGAATTCGTTCGGTTTCGGGGGCACCAACGCGTCCGTTGTCATGCAGCGTGTGGCCAATTAACGCGTAATCGGGATGTGACTCCACCGTTTCGCCGTATTCGGCGATAACTCCTAGGGCGGGCGTACGATTGAACCGGCAGGACTCAGGTTGCATCGATGAGTGAAAGGCCGCCGATTTCGCCGAGAAGCCCGCGTGCCGCGCTGGAGCCCGAACAGGTTCCGCCGCCGCCGAAGCGGTCGGAACGCGCCCGCAACCCGTTCGTCATTGTCGGCAATGCCATCATTACCATCGTCCTGATCTCCATGATCGGCGCCGGCGGCGCCTACGTTTACGGCAAGCAGATGCTTGAGGCCCCCGGACCATTGAAGGAAGACAAGATCGTCAACATTCCCGCGCGCGCGGGAAAAGGCGATATCGCGGAGACGCTGCAGCGGGAGGGCGTCATCGATGTGAATCGCTGGCTCTTCATCGGCGGCGTGTTCGCTCTGAAAGCGAGCACCGAACTGAAGCCCGGCGAATACGAATTCAGAAAGAACGCCAGCCTGCGCGACGTCATCGGCACCATCGTCGAGGGCAAGGTGGTGCAGCACGCCGTGACCATTCCGGAAGGACTGACCTCCGAACAGATCGTGGCGCGGCTTTCGGAGAACGAGATATTTGCCGGCTCGGTCAAGGAGGTGCCGCGCGAAGGCACGCTGCTGCCGGAGACCTATAAATTTCCGCGCGGCACCACCCGCGATCAGGTGATCCAGCGCATGCAGCAGTCGCAGAAGCGCGTGCTCGCGGAGATCTGGGAGCGGCGCAATACCGACATTCCGGTCAAGACGCCGGAGCAGCTGGTGACGCTGGCCTCGATTGTCGAGAAGGAAACCGGCAAGGCGGATGAGCGCAGCCGTGTCGCGGCGGTGTTCGTCAACCGCCTGCGGCAGAAGATGAAGCTGCAGTCGGATCCCACGATCATCTACGGGCTGGCCGGCGGCAAGGGAACGCTGGGGCGTCCGATCAAGCGCAGCGAGATCATGCAGCCGTCGCCCTACAACACCTATGTGGTCGACGGCCTGCCGCCCGGGCCGATCGCCAATCCTGGCCGCGCCTCGCTGGAGGCTACCGCCAATCCGGCGCGGACCCGCGACCTGTTCTTCGTCGCCGACGGCAGCGGCGGGCATAGTTTTACCGAAACCTACGATCAGCATCAGAAGAACGTCGCAAAACTGCGGACCATGGAAAAGGCGATTCAGAACGATACCGTCGAACCGCCGGACGATCCGGCGCCCGCAGCCTCCGCCGCTCCGGCCGCCCCGGCCGATACCAACCCGACCGCCTCTGCCGCCAAACCCGCGGCGCCGGCAAAGCGTACCCGCTCTACGACAACGCCGGGCCGGCAGGGCGCGACACAGGCGGCATCGCCCGCTGTGGTCCAGCAATAACGGCAACCTGCCGCGCGCGAACCGAATTCCACTCCGCAGCAAAACGCTCTAAGGTCGCCGCGATCTTAAGGCGGCGAATCTCACCCCCGACGATATCGGAGACACCAACGCGATGGCGCTGTCGAGCATGACCGGCTTTGCGCGAAGCCACGGCACCAGCGGACCCTATGCGTTCGAATGGGAATTGAAATCGGTCAACGCCAAGGGTTTTGACCTGCGCATGCGGCTGCCGCCCGGATGGGACGAGATCGAGTCAGTGGCGCGCAAGCGCGCCGCCGAAGTACTGTCGCGCGGCACGGTCTATGCAAACCTGAGCGTGAAGCGCGCGGGCGCGCTCTCGACCGTGCGCGTCAATGAGGAGGTGCTGGCGGGAATCGTCAAGATCGCGAGTGTGCTTGCGGGCAGGATCGACGCGGTGGCGCCGAGCATCGACGGATTGCTGGCGATCAAGGGCGTGATCGAGGTCGTCGAACCCGAGAGCAACGAAGAGGAGGACAAGGCGGCAAAATTGGCGGTCGCGATGGCGTTCGACGAGGCGCTGACTGCGCTGGTCGAGATGCGCAAGCGCGAGGGCGTGACGCTGGGCCAGATCCTGTCGCAGCGGATGGATGAAATCGAGACTCTCGCCGGCAAGGCCGAGGCCGCGCCCGGACGCAAGCCCGAGGCGATCAAAACGCGGCTCGCCGAACAGATCGCGGCATTGCTGGAATCGTCCGACCGTTTCGATCCCGATCGCCTCAATCAGGAAGCGATCATGATCGCGGCGAAGGCCGATATCCGCGAGGAACTCGACCGCATCGCCTCGCATATTTCGCAGGCCCGCGAGATGATCGGCAAGGGCGGCGCGGTCGGCAGGCGGCTGGATTTTCTGGCGCAGGAATTCAACCGCGAGGTCAATACCTGCTGCTCCAAGTCGAACGATCTTGAATTGACCAACACCGGTCTTGCGATGAAGAACGTGGTCGAGCAATTCCGCGAACAGGTGCAGAATCTGGAGTGATCGATGACGGCGGCTGATGGCCAGGGATCTGACGGCGTCGAGCGGCGCGGACTGATGTTCGTGCTGTCGTCGCCCTCGGGCGCCGGCAAGACCACGTTGTCGCGGCTCCTGATCGAACGGATGCCCGGCCTGACGCTGTCGGTGTCCGCCACCACGCGGCCGATGCGCCCGGGCGAGATCGAAGGCAGCGATTATTTGTTCGTCGACAAGAAACGATTTGAAGCGATGGTCACGCGTGACGAGTTGCTGGAGTGGGCCACCGTATTCGACAATCGCTACGGCACGCCGCGGGCTCCGGTGGAGCGTGCGTTGTCGGCGGGGACCGACGTGCTGTTCGATATCGACTGGCAGGGCACCCAGCAGCTGCGCGAAAAGGCGCGCGCCGACGTGGTCAGCGTGTTCATCCTGCCGCCATCGGCGGCCGATCTCGAAAAGCGGCTGCACACAAGGGCGCAGGATTCCGATGCGGTGATCCGCGGACGGATGAGCCGCGCCACCCACGAACTCAGCCATTGGGCGGAGTACGATTACATCGTCATCAATCACGATATCGAAAATGCCTTCGCCGAGGTGCAATCGATCCTCAAGGCCGAGCGGCTGAAGCGCGAGCGCCGCACCGGCCTGACCACGTTCGTGCGCAAATTGCAGCGGCAGCTCGGGCAGTAGCAAGCCGTCAGGCCGCCGCCTCCTTCGACAATTTTGCGAGCAACAGCACGATCTCGTCCGGAATGGCCGCCTCATGCCGTTCGCGCGAGGGAGCGGTCTGTGCTGCGGGAGCTTCGGTCGCCAGCGGCGGCGATCGCATTGTTGCACCGGCATCGATCGAATCCCACGGCGCACGCTGGTCGCGGCCGAAATCGTCCCGGTCGTCTCGCCTTGCGCCGCCAAATCTGAAGATGACGCCCGCCAAAAGCGTTGCAATCGCGAGCGCGCCGAGGATCACCAGCAACAAGGTTGGAACGGAACCGGAAGGCGATGCAGACCGCACATCTGCCGTGGCAAGCGGTGCCGCAGCGACCGACGGCGTGGATGAATTCAGCTTTGCGCTGGAATCGGCCGGCTTGGGCGTAGAAGTATCGACAGCATTTGCGCCGGATTGATCGAGCCAGCGCGACGCCACCGTGGCCTGGCCGCTATCCGCCGTCGGCGTATTTGAATCCGCGCCGGGCGGCGCGGCCTCCGTGGCACTGTCGTTGGATTGCCCTAGATCCGCTGCACCGGCTTCCGCGCGCGCGTTGGCGACCGCCGGCTGGAGCGGCGTTTCCGTTTGCAGCGAGGTCTGGCTCACGGGCGAATTCTGCGACGCGGCCGGCTTTTCGCCTTCCGCGCGGACATACCAGCAATTGCGTTTGGTGGCGTGATCGATGCGATAGTACCAGTGGCTGCCTTTGGGCGCCGCGCCCTTCGGGCCGGACAGGCAAGTCTCAACGGCGTGAGCTACGCCGTTCGTCGCGATGACAAGCGTGACGCTTGCGAGAGCGCCGACCAGAATTGCCGTCGCGGTATTCCCCAATCGATTTGTCATGTGCATCCCCACAAATGACGAGATGAGATACGTCCACCTCAAATTGTTCGGGGGAAATCTGGGTCACAATGAGCCGCAATTTCGAAGCGGATGGGGCTTAATTGCGGCTGGTGTCGGCGACGGTTTCGTAGCCCGGGTGGAGCGAAGCGCAACCCGGGACAGCGAATCCCTACGGCCACCGTCCCGGATTGCGCTGCGCTCCATCCGGGCTACAGGTCTCAGTTCTTCAGCACGATCCGCCCGACTACCTTGCCGGCGCGCAGTTCGTCGATCCACTTCTGCACCTCGCCCATCGGCTCCTCCTTCATCGGCGTCGGCTTGATCTTGCCGGCGCGCGCCAGCGCCATCAGTTCGTGCGCCTCGCTCAATGTGCCGGTCATGAAACCTTCGATGGTCATGCGCTTGTAGATCCACTGCACCATCGGCAGGCTGAAATTGCCGCCCATCAGGCCGGACACCACGATCTTGCCGCCGCGCGCGAGCACCGAGACCGCAAATCCCATGGACCTTTCGTTGCCGGCGAAGTCCACGATCTCGTCGAAACCGCCCTCGGTTTCCTTGAGGATGCGCTTGGCGACATCCGGCTCGGATGGATCGTAGGCCACCGACGCGCCATTGTTCAGCGCGCTCTCGCGCGCCGAGGGACTGAGGTCGGCCACCGATATTTTCTGCTCGAACATGGCCTGCGCGAACGCCAGCCCCATCATGCCGACGCCGCCAAGGCCGATCAGCAGCAGGTTGCGCTGGCGCGGGCGGTCGACGAGGCGCTTCAGCGCGCCGTAGGCGGTAACGCCGGAGCACATCAGGGTCGCGGCCTGATTGACCGGCAGGGGATCGTAATCCAGCAGGTATTTTGCATCCGGTACCAGCACGTGACTTGCAAAACCGCCGTCGATGGCGACGCCGAGAAAGCGCTGTTTGGCGCACAGGTTTTCATCGCCGGCCAGGCAATCGCGGCATTGCCCGCACCCGATCCAGGGGAAAACGGCTTTCTTGGTGCCGATCAGGTCCTTCGGAACATCGGAGCCGGCTTCCTCGACGATGCCAGCGATCTCGTGCCCCAGCGTGAACGGCAGCGTCATGCCGCGCGTGGTGTCGAGTTTCCTGCCGCCGCCGAGATCGGCGTAGCCGTCCTGGATGTGCAGATCGGAATGGCACAGCCCGCAGCGCTCGATGCGGACCAGAACCTCTTTGCCCTGCGGCTTCGGGGTTTCGACGATGGTCTCGCACAATGGCGCGTCGAACTTGACTAATGACTGGCGTCGCATCAGCGCCATGGCGTTTCGCTCCTTCAGGAAATCTTCGATTTTGCGCTGCGTATATCGGTCAATTCACGGGCCATGGCAACAAAGCCGCTGACCGCAACGGTTTCGGCGCGCCGCGTCGGATCGACATGCGCCGCGGCCGCCAGACGCGCCGGATCGGCGCCAAGCGATTTGAGGCTTTGCCGCAGCATTTTCCGGCGCTGGCCGAACGCCGCCGCGGCGACCTGCTCCAGCATCTTGCGATCGCACGGTTCGGGGGCTGCGCGAGGCAGCAGCCGCACCACCGACGACGTGACTTTGGGCTGCGGCACGAACGCCGCAGGCGAGATGTCGAACAGGATTTTTGTTTCTGCGCGCCAGTTCGACAGCACCGCGAGGCGTCCATAGGCTTCGTCGTTCTCGCGCGCGACGATGCGCTCAGCCACCTCGCGCTGAAACATCAGCACCATCATGTCATACCATGGCGGCCACGGCTCGATGGAAAGCCAGTCGATCAGCAGGGCGGTGGCGATGTTGTAGGGCAGGTTGGCGACGATCTTGGCGCGCGCATTGCCGAGCAGCGGACGCGGATCGAACGTCGTCGCGTCGCCGGATATGATCTCGAGGCGCCCCTCGTATCGCCTTGAAATATCCCGCAGCGCCGCCAGCGCGCGTTCGTCGCGCTCGACCGCGATGACGCGTTTGGCGCCCAGCGCAAGCAACGCGCGCGTCAGGCCGCCCGGTCCCGGCCCGATCTCGATGATGGTGGCGTCTTCGAGCGGCCCGGCGGCGCGCGCGATGCGCGCGGTGAGATTGAGGTCCAGCAGAAAATTCTGTCCGAGTGATTTTCGCGCCGACAGCGCGTGTTGCTTGATCACATCGCGCAGCGGCGGCAGGTCGTCGATCGCGCTCATGCCGGCGCCGTCGCAGCCATCCGGGCGGCCAGGCGCAATGCCGCGATCAGGCTCGACGGATTGGCGCGGCCGCTGCCGGCGATGTCGAACGCGGTGCCATGGTCGGGCGATGTTCGGATGAACGGCAAGCCCAGCGTGACGTTGACGGCTTCGTCGAACGCCAGGGTCTTGACCGGGATCAGCGCCTGATCGTGAACCATGCAGATGGCGCAGTCGTAGGTTTTGCGCGCGGCTTCGTGAAACATGGTGTCGGCGGGCAGCGGGCCTTTGACGTCGAAGCCTTCGCCGCGCAGGGTCTCGATGGCGGGTGCGACGATGCTCTGTTCCTCGCTGCCGAGCGAGCCGTCTTCGCCGGCATGCGGATTGAGGCCGGATATCGCAAGCCGCGGCTGCGCAATTCCGAAGCGGGCCCCCAGATCCGCGACGACGATTCGGGCGGTGCTCACGATCAGCTGGCTCGACAATTGCGCAATGGCATCCCGCAGCGACAGGTGGATCGTCACCGGCACGACCGCAAGCGCCGGCGACCACAGCAGCATCACCGGCTGCGGCGTCCTGCCGTCGCGCGCCGCAAGCTCGGCGAGAAATTCAGTGTGGCCGGGATGCCGGAAGCCGGCGCGGTACAGCACGCTTTTTGCAATCGGGTTGGTGACGACGGCCGCCGCTCGTCCGGCGATCACGTCGCCGACGGCATGACGAATGGAGCCGATCGCCGCATTGGCGCTGCTGTGGTCCGGCTGCCCCGGCCGCGCCGTCGCGATGTTGCCCGTGGCCACCACCGGCAAAGCTTCGGGGAATGTCGCGACCGCATCCTCGGCGCGGATGTCTTTCAACTGGACGTCGAGACCGAGAATTTTGGCGCGCTTGCCGAGAAAATCGCTGTCGCCGGCCAGATAGAAGGCCGGAAGTTTTAATTCGTTTCGCCGCAGCCAGGCTGCGATCGCGATATCCGGCCCGATCCCCGCCGGTTCGCCCAATGTCAGCGCCAGAGGCTTCACCATGCGCTTAACGGTATTCGATCATCGCGGCTTTGCGCACTTCATCCAGATAGGCCTTGGATTTTTTTTCAAACTTTTCGGCGAACATTTTTTCGCGTACTTCGCGCTTCTTCGGCGTGTCGATGGTAGTCGGCTTGCGGCCGCACAGCGCGACCAGTTCGACGCCCTGTTTGGTCACTTCCGGGGCGGTGAGATGGCCGATCGGCGTCTTGTCGAGCACGTCGCGGAGAACCGCCGGAATATCGGCGGAGGTCTTGGTCACGGTTTCGCGTATCGCGGCATTTTGCATGGACTTGAAAAGAGCGTTCGCCTCATCGCAGCTCTGCACCCGGGCGCGCAGCGCTTCGGCCTCCTTGCGGCGGACTTCCGTGGCCGCGGGCGCTGCACCTCGCGGGACGATCAGCACGATCGGCCGCAACTGATATTCGAAGCTTTCGCCCTGCGGTTTGTCCTTGTCCTCGGTATTGACCTCGGCGGCCGCGGCAACCTCCTTTTCGCCGACCTGCAGGCTCTCCTTGAACCGGCCGCGCACCAGGCTGCCCCAGACCATCTCGCCCTTGATGCGGGCCTTCAGCGTATCCGCGCGTATGCCCTGGACTTCGAGCGACTTGGTCAGTTGATCCGGCGTGATGCGCATGCGCGAACTCATCTGCGCGAATGCCGCATCGATATCGGACGCGGTGGGATCGACGCCGAACCTCTTGGCTTCCTTGATCTTCACCTTTTCGTTGATCAGATCCTCGATCACTTCCTGGCGGGTAGGGACCTTGTGCGTGGTGAGGTGAGTGAGCTTGCTGCGCTGCTCGATGTCGTAATTGGTGATGGGCTCGCCATTGACCATCACGGCAACGCTTTGCGCGTGCAACGGCGATCCGCCGCCCACAAGCAACAGGATCGCGGCAGCGCTCATGATCAGGCGCGAAATGAACGAGGTCGTCATAGTCTGGTCCGTATCAAGCAATTGAATCCTGGTTCGCTGCGCGTGGCGCACGCTGGAGCCTGCGCTACTGGATGGTGCCGCCGGCGGCAGTGGAAGCCGTGCTGCCCAGCGTTCGCAGACCGATCTGGAGCATGATCGCGTGATTCAGCACCGGCGGCGTCGATCCCGCAGAGTACGAATAGGAAGTGACGTAGTTGGCCGCCAGAACGAAGCAATCGTCCACGTAGCCTGCGCCGATCGTGTATTGGTTGATCTGATTGGTCACGAGGTCCCAGCGGGCTGCGCCCGATACCACCCAGTTGGCGGCGACCTTGATGGAACCGCTGCCCAACAAGCCTTCGCGGCGGGTCAGGTATCCGAGTTCGGGCTGGGCCGCGTAGTTGCCGTACATCAGGCTGACCGCCCAGCGATCGAAGCCGGCGCGGGCTTCAGCCTCGAACCGCTGCACGTCCCACGTCTGCTCGTCGAAGCGCGCGCGGGTGCTGAAAGTATAGGTCCGGTTCGGCGAATAATTGATGCGGGCGACATAATCCGATCGCGGTTTGTCGAGGCCGGAATCCAGTCCGGTGTTGGTCAGGTTGGCGACCGCGTAGGAATTCAGGCCGAACAGCTGATAGGATTGTCCGAACAGCATATTGACCGAACCGCCGCGGTCGAATTGCGTCGTCGCCTGCACGCCGACATTGGCGCGGCTGCCGCCTTCGACGCGATCATAGCCGGAGAACTTGTCGACGCTGAACAGGTTGCTGGCGTCGAACACCATGCTTTGGGCGTCTTCGTTGGGAAGCTTGCCGGCGTAAGTTTCATTCGGACGAATGATGATCTGGGCGATCGGCTCGATGGTGGTGGTGCCCCAGGGCTGAACATTGATGAAGGGGTAACGATATTCGAGGCCGACGGTCGGCATCACGCGAAGCGCCTGCATATCACCGACCGGCAGGAAATTCGAAACGCCGGGCTGGTTCGAGATCGATGCATCGATCGCGTCGACACGCAGCTTCGCAAACGGCGTCCAGATCTGGCCCCAGTCGTCGGTGAAGGACCGGCGCCACTGTCCTTCGGCTGACGCCCGGGTGTAGGTGCCGGGAATGCCGCGCAGCAGGCAATTGGCGGGTATCTTGACCGTCGGGTCGGCTGACGTCGGCGAGCACCAGCCATTGTTGGCGGCCAGAATCGTGATCGGATCGAACGCCGCGGTATCGCGGCTCAGGCTGGTGAAATTCGTCTTGTAGCTAAACTCGCCGCCCAGCAGGTTTCTGTTGAGGACATTCGAATAGTCGATCACCGGATGCACGATCGGCACCTGGGCCTGATTGCCTGAATAGCTCAGATAATAAATCGTGCGGGCGTCGAAGTAGCTGCGGTTGCCGACGCCGGTCAGATAAAGCTGGGAAATCGCTTCCGTCGGCAGGCTCAGGAACGAGCCCAATGTGTCCTTGTATTGCGCCAGCCTGTAATCCGAGAAGAAGTAATAATCCGAAAGCAGAACGCCGTCCCAGCCCCAGACCCATTTGTCGTTGAGGGCGAACTGACCCTTGGTCTCGACGCCGCCGCGGAACTGGCGATCGCCGGGTTGGCCCGCGAAGGCGCCCGGATCCAGCTGATCGATTCCATAGGCGCGGATCTGGTACGAGCCGTTGATCAGGCGCTGGCGGAATTCGCCCTGAAACAACACGCCCTGCCGGCTGGTGATTTGCGGACTGAAGGTCGCATCATAGTCCGGAGCAATAGCCCAGTAGAACGGCGTGTCCATGCCATACCCGAATGTCGTGGAGGACGTGATGGAGGGCATCAGGAAGCCGGTCTTGCGCTTTACGGTCGGATCGGGTGTCGAGAAATACGGCAGATACGCCATCGGAACGCCGAAGAACTCCAGCTGCGCGTTCTCGAAGTACAGCATCTTGTCGGTCTGGTCGTGGATGATGCGCGCGCCCTTGACCTGCCACAGCGGCGGCTTTTTCGGATCGTCCCTGCAGGGCGCGCAGGCGGTATAGACGCCGTTTTCGAAGACGGTGTAGTTGCCGTTGGAGCGGTCGGAGCGCGTCGCGGCCATTCGCGTCTGCTCCGCGGTGTCGACGCGCAGCGAGTTGACGAAGCCGTCGCGATAGTCGTCGCTGAGATCCATGATGTTGGCGTAGGTGATCTTGCCGTCCGCATCGGTCAGGCGGATGTTGCCTTCGGCGTGCAGGCGCTTGGTCTTCTGGTCGTAGATGACCTTGTCGGCCTCGATCGAGGTCCCGTTAAAGAACATCTGCACATTGCCGACCGCCGACACCCGCTGATTGTTGTAGTCGTAATCGACCTCGACGGCCTGGACCAGCATCTGGCCGTTATTGACCGGGGGCGGCGGCTTTGGCCTGCTGTGGATCGGGTTGAAGGTGAAGCTCTGGGCCGCGGCCGGCGTCATCGCCGCGATACCCAGCAGGGCTGCGAAAGCCAGCGCCGCGAGCAGCGCCGGAACGGCAAACAAGCGGATGCGATAGCGGCGCATCATGGTGCGCCGCCCCAGCGCGGGCGAGCTTCGTTGGAGGGCGGCGACTACGGCCACTACCCGTCCTCCTGGTACAGCAAGGCCAAAAAGCCGGTGAGGCCGCCCACGCAGACAGGCAGCCACGCCGCAGCGATGGGATTCATCAACTCAGCCTTGCTCAAATCCTCAGTCACTTTCGACAAAACATAGAGCAGAAAGCCTGCACCCACGCCACTCAAAACCATCTTTTGCACGCCGCCGAAGCGGAAGAACCGCAGGCTCACCGAGGCCGCCAGCATCACCATCGCAGCCAGCAAAAACGGCTGTGCAATGAGTTTGTGGTATTGCAGCCGATAGCCGGCCGTGGCGAATCCGGAACTCTCAGACGACTGGATATAACCCGGTAGTTGCCAAAATGACACAGTTTCGGGCGTCGAGAAACTGTTGCGAACCTGCGCCGGTGTGAGGCTCGTCTTGAGGCGGAAACTCTCTTGGTTGACGGGGGGCGCGTCGAGGGAGAAACGCCGCGCCGATTTGAACTGCCAGTAGCCGTCTTCGAGTGTCGCCTCGCGCGCCTCGATTTGCTCCTTGAATGTGAAATCCGGATCGAACCGGAACACTGTCAGGCCGGTCAGCCGAACGCCCTGCTGCTCGCTGCGCGCGGCGTTGATGATGGCCTGCCCCTCGCTCGTCACCTGGTTGATCCAGAAGCCCGAGGCATCCTGCAGTCCGCCGCCGGGAGCGGAGCCGAACAGCTCTGCCTCCATTCGCTTGGAGAGTTCGCGCAAATTTGCGGACATTGGATTGTAGGCGACGGTCGCAACCGCGCCGAGAACAAGCGCGCTCGCCAGCGCGGGTGCAATGAACTGCCACGCCGAGACGCCGGCGGCCCGCGCCACCACCAGTTCCAGGCGTCGCGACAGCGCCAGATAGCACGTCATCGCTCCGATCAGGATGCAGAACGGCGTCATCTTTTCGAGCAGTTGCGGCACGCGGAACAGCGACGTTTCGGCGACCGTGACGGCCGACGCCGAGACCAGTCCCGAGGTTCGCCTGACCATCTCGATGTAGTCGACCAGCACCAGAAGAACGAAGATGCTGGCGAACACGCCGACCGCGGACACCACGAAGCGTCCCGCAAAATATCGTCCAAGCGTGTTGTTCAACATGCTCATGCTGTTGCCGGCCGTCCCAACAGGCGCAGAAGGCGCGCGTTCGATTTGCCGATGGCTTCCGTCAGCGCCGCCGGCGGCTCGATAACGACGCCGCCGACAATGATCCACAGGCTCGCGCCGATTGCCGTCGCCAGCATCAGATACTGGACGATCGGAGCCAATGAAGACTTCACGGCCATCACCGAGCAGGCGAATCCCGCGATACGCAATCCGAACACTGCCAGGATCGAGCCGCCGATCGAAAAGTTACGGCTCTGGCGCGTGGTGCGCGGCGCGCCCAAAAACGCAAAGGTCAAAGCTGCGAATGCGAAGGGATAGATCGGCGCCATGAAGCGGTCATGCATCTCGGCGCGGAACTGCCCCGGAGTTTGTTGATAGATCGGATCGTCGGGCGACGGCGAAACCAGTTCCCAGAGATAACGTTCACGGATTCCCAAGGCAACGTCCCGGCCCATGTTCGAGAACTTGGACATGTCGAAGGCATAGCGGCCGAAGGCCACCAGCGCCGGATCGCGCTTGCCGACCTCGAAGCGCTCGAGGTTTCCATCTTCAAGGACCAGGAACGATCCGTTGCCGTTTCGGAGCACCGTGCCGTGATCGGCGATGATGCTGACGCGCTCGTCGGGATTGCGGCGGTCGTCGACGAAGATGCCGACCAGCACGCCGCCGGGTTGCCGCTCGCGGATGCGGATCGTGAGATTCTGATCGAGCTGGGCAAAGCGGCCGGGCTGCAGGATATTGGTGAGCACGTCAGCGGTGATCTCGGCATCCCATTGCTTGATGCGGCGCATGCCGTCGGGAGCCAGATAGGTGGCGATAAAAGCGACCAGGATCGCCACCACGACGGTGGCGTAGAAGAACGGGCGGAACAGCCGGAACGGCGAAAAGCCGGCGGCGTTCATCACGATGATCTCGGAGTTGGTCGCGAGCTTGTTAAGGGTGTGCGAAATCGCGATCATCAGCGCGATCGGCGCGATGATCAGCACCAGCGCCGGGATGACCAGGCTGGTGATGCCGAGAAAGGTCCGGATGGTCTGGCCCTGACTGGTCATCAAATCGATGCCGCGCAACGCCTGCGTAATCCAGATCACGCCCGTCAGGCTGACCAGAACCAGCGCAAACGACGCGAGCGTCGTGCGAAAAATGTACTTGTCGATCGACCCCATCGTACCCGTACGATCCCCACCGCCCGAACTGGAACCAGCCGCCGCGCCGCGATCCCGAACCAGAGATCCCCCAAGGCCGCGCCGCCGTCTCCAGCCGGCATAGTTTCACACTACCATCCCTTTGATCGGTCAACAAAATGGCTGCGCCGTGGCGCCCTTGGGATATGGTTAATAATTCACCGGATGTGGCTCGCCCGCCACGTCAGCGCTTGGCAGCGGCGCGGTGGACAGGCCATAGTGCCCCCGCGTTCGAGACCTACGCTCCGATGGAACCGCTGCGGGGACGAGGCGAACGCTCAAGACACCACATCCCCGGATGTGTTCCGGCCGCTGTGACAGCCCCAATTTGGAGGATTTATCTATGCCCGATGCCGTCAAGGTCGGCTTCGTCCCGTTTTCCAGCGCCTCCCGCGGAGTCCTGGTGGTGTTCTGCGACGACACGCTGAAGTTCGGTTCGGTCACCGGCAAGGCGTTGGGGGCGGCCGCCGGCATGGTCAAGCGAGTCGCGGCGGCCAATCAGTTCAAGGGCAAAAGCGGGTCGACGCTGGATTTTCTGGCGCCGGAGGGGATCAAGGCCAGCCGGCTGATCGTGGTCGGAACCGGCAAGTTATCCGATATCAAGGACAACGACTTCTTCAAGCTCGGCGGCGCGCTGGCCGGCAAGCTTCGTCCGGGCAACGAAGCGGTGACGATCATCGCCGAACTGCCGACCAGGGCCATGAAGCCCGGCCAGGCCGCCGCCGTGGCTGCGGGTGTGCGACTGCGCGCTTACAAATTCGATCGCTACAAGACCAAAAAGAAGGATGGCGAAGACGCGGCCCTCAGCGCTGAGATTTCGCTCGCGGTCGGCGACGTGACCGCGGCGAAAAAAGCCTTCGCCCCGGACGACCATATCGTTGATGGCGTCCTTATCGCGCGCGATCTTGTCAACGAGCCGCCGAACGTCTTGTTTCCAATCGAATTCGCGCGCCGCGCCAGCCAGTTACGAAAGCTCGGCGTAGACATCGACGTGCTCGACGTCAAGGCCATGACCAAACTCGGGATGGGCGCGCTGCTCGGCGTCGGGCAGGGCTCCACGCAGCCTAGCCGCACCGTGATCATGCGCTGGAACGGCGGCAAGAAAGGCGATCAGCCGGTTGCGTTTATCGGCAAGGGCGTCTGCTTCGACACCGGCGGCATTTCGATCAAGCCCGCCGCAGGAATGGAGGACATGAAGGGCGACATGGGCGGGGCGGCCTGTGTGGTCGGATTGATGCATGCGCTGGCCGCGCGCAAGGCCGAGGTCAACGCGATCGGCGCCATCGGCCTCGTCGAGAACATGCCGGACGGCAACGCGCAGCGGCCCGGCGATATCGTGACCTCGATGTCGGGCCAGACCATCGAGATCATCAACACCGACGCCGAAGGCCGCCTGGTGCTGGCCGACGTGCTTTGGTACGTGGCGAAGAAATTCAAGCCGAAATTCATGGTGGATCTTGCCACGCTGACCGGCGCGATCATGGTCGCGCTCGGCACCGAATATGCCGGATTGTTCTCGAATAACGATCAACTCGCGGAGCGGCTTATGAGGGTGGGGCAAGCGACCGGCGAGCGCGTTTGGCGGATGCCGCTCGGCCCGGAATACGACAAGCAGATCGATTCCCAGTTCGCCGACATGAAGAACACCGGCAGCCGTAACGGCGGCTCCATCACCGCCGCGCAATTCCTGCAGCGCTTTGTCGACGATACGCCGTGGGCGCATCTCGATATCGCGGGCACCGCGATGGGCGCGCCGAAAAACGAGATCAACCAAAGCTGGGGATCGGGCTATGGCGTGCGGCTGCTGGAGCGGCTTGTCGCGGAGTATTACGAAGGCAAGCGATGACGGAAGTGCTGTTCTATCATCTGCAGAACATGGCGCTCGAAAACGTGTTGCCGCCGCTGCTCGAGAAATCGCTGGAGCGCGGCTGGCGCGTTGTCGTGCAGGCCACCTCGGAAGAACGCGCCGACGCGCTCGATGCGCATCTGTGGACCTATCGCGACGATTCGTTTCTGCCGCATGCTACCTGGCGTGCCGGCGATGCGCCGGACCAGCCGGTTCTGCTCGCCATCGAGGAAGGCAATCCCAACAAGGCCAATGTCCGGTTCCTAATCGACAACGCTGCCTTGCCCAAGGATTGCAGCGCCTATGAGCGCCTCGTCGTGGTTTTCAACGGCGATGACGGCGATGCGCTTGCCGCGGCGCGCGCCGCATGGACCGATTGCAAGTCGCAGGGCTTTGAGGTCACTTACTGGCAGGCGGACGAGCGGGGCAGGTGGCAACGGCGGGAATAGCGATAGCGGGCAATTAAGGATAATCTGAAGTTTCGGTCCACGTGCGTTCATATAGCCATGGTCGTGCCGCAAAGTGATGTTGGGACAAGCGCTTAAGGCCGGGTGGGGAATTTAGTTCATCGTGCGACGAGATAATTCTTATCGAAATAGCCTGCTGCTGCTGTTTTTGGCGGCCCCGCTGATGGCTGGCTGTTCGGGCACCATCTCCAACATGATGTCCTCGGACCTGCTGTCGAAGGATGCGGACTGGTTTGCGCGCTCCGGCAGAGTCTTCATCAAGAATGTTTCAATTGAGACGCCGCCATTGACGCCGGACAAGCCGGTTACTCCCGACGACCTCATCACCGCGGACGGTCAATGCCCGGGCATGGCGCCGCCCGGCGCGCCCGCCGATGCCAACGCGCTGACCGATGGGGCGGCTGCCGCGCCGACCGCGAGGCCAGGCGCCGTGGCGTTGCTACATACCGAATGCGACGTGGCGCGTGGCATTGGCGCCGCGCCCGATAATGTCAGCCTTTCGAACAATGGGCGCGGCGACCGTCTTGCGGTCCTGACCTATTCCCGTGGTTCGCGCGCCGGAATCTACACGTTTACGTCGGGACGCCTGACGTCGGTCGAGCGTGGACCCGAACCGGTCGCGCAGCCGAAGACGGCAAAGCCCAAGCCGGCGAAGAAGAAACCGGCGGCGACGTAAAAGCTTCTACGAGTATGGCCTCATCCTGAGAGCCGCGCGCTTGCGCGGCGTCTCGAGGATGGCCGCATGCGCTTGTGGCGCATCCTTCGAGACGCGGCCCAAGAGGCCGCTCCTCAAGGATGAGGGACTCATCCTGTCGCTTCGTCATACGACGAACTCGCCGTCAGCCATTCTTCTTCGGCGCGTTGCAGCGCCAATGCCGCGCTGGCGCGGGCCTTGCTGAGCTGCGCCGCCTGCTTCGGATCGCGCTGGAAGATATCCGGCAGCGCGAGCGCGACGTCGATCTTCGAAATGATGCCGTTGATGCGTTCGATCTCCGCCTCGGCATCGGAAATTTTTTGCTTCAACGGCACGCGCTTCTCAACCTTGTTGCGTTGAGGCTTGTCGCGGCCATTGCCGCGTTCATTGGCCGCGCGGTCGCGCGTACCGGCGCGCATGCCGCGGGCCGAGAGCACCAACCGGCGGTAATCGTCGAGATCGCCGTCATAGGGCGTCACGGTGCGATCGGCCACGACCCATAATCGATCGGCGCAGGATTCGATCAGATAGCGGTCATGGGAAACCATGATCACCGCGCCCGGAAACTCGTTGATGGCTTCCGCGAGCGCCGCGCGGCTGTCAATATCCAGATGGTTGGTGGGCTCATCGAGAATGATCATGTTGGGGCCGTAGAAGGTGGCAAGCCCCAGCAGCAGCCGGGCTTTTTCGCCGCCCGAAAGGCTCTTGACGAGGGTGTCGCCGGCCTTGCCCGAAAAACCGATCGCGCCGGTGCGTCCGCGCACCTTGGTCTCGGGGGCGTCCGGCATCAGCTTGCGTACGTGATCGTAGGGCGAGCGGTCCTCGTTCAACTCGTCGAGCTGATGCTGCGCAAAATAGGCGATGGAAATCTTGTCCGCGCGCGTGATCTTGCCGGAGAACGGCGCCAGCCGGTTGGCGAGCAGTTTTACCAGCGTGGATTTGCCGTTGCCGTTGGAGCCGAGCAGCGCGATGCGATCGTCATTGTCGATGCGAAGTGTGACGTGCTTGAGCACCGGGCTCTTGGGATCGTAGCCGACGGAGACGCCATCGACTGCAATGATCGGCGGCGACAGCATCTTTTCCGGCGCCGGGAAGGTGATCTCGCGCACATCCTGCCGCACCAGCGCGGCAATCGGCTTCATCTTCTCCAGCATTTTTACGCGCGACTGCGCCTGGCGCGCCTTGGAGGCCTTGGCCTTGAAGCGATCGACGAAGGCCTGCAGCCGTTTGCGCTCGGCATCCTGGCGCTTGGCGTGCTTGGCATCGAGCATTTCGCGGATCGCGCGCTGTTCCTCGTAGGATGTATAGCTGCCGCGATAGAGCGTCAGCTTGCCGCGGTCGAGGTGCAGGATCTGATCGACCGATGTATCCAGCAGGTCGCGGTCATGGCTGATGACGATGACGGTGCGCGGGTAATTCGCCAGATGGTCTTCCAGCCACAGCGTGCCTTCGAGGTCCAGATAGTTGGTGGGCTCGTCCAGCAGCAGAAGATCCGGCGCGGCAAACAGCGTCGCCGCCAGCGCCACGCGCATCCGCCAGCCGCCGGAAAATTCCGAGCACGGCCGGGCCTGGTCGGCGGTGGAGAAGCCCAGCCCGCTCAGGATAGCTGCCGCCCGCGCGGGGGCCGAATGCGCGTCGATATCGACGAGGCGCGTCTGGATTTCGGCGATTCGATGCGGGTCGTGCGCGGTATCGGCTTCCTTGAGCAAAGCGTCGCGTTCCAGATCGGCCTTGAGAACGACGTCGATCAGGCTCTCGGGTCCGTTCGGCGCCTCCTGCGCGAGGCTGCCGACCCGCCAGCGCGGTGGGATGGCGATGGTGCCGGCCTCAAGCGGCAGTTCGCCGCGAATGGCATGAAACAGCGTGGATTTCCCGGCGCCATTGCGACCGATAAGCCCGACGCGCGCGCCGGGCACGATCTGGGCGGTGCCATGATCGATAAGAAGCCGTCCGGCGATCCGGACAGAAATGTCGGTGATTGAAAGCATGCGGGGTTGTCACCGGAGCGGCCGCCAAACGCAACCCCGTTATGTGCGAAAGTCGCTCCGGCAACCCGGGCCATGCCGGGAAACTGTCTAAGCCAATCGGCGGCGGCAGTCAGTCCCGGCGGTCCTGCCGCTGCAACGCATTCATCAGGTGCTGCAGATGGTTGGGCAGTTCGGAACTTTCCGGTCGAAGGTTTTGCTGCAACCGTTCGCCGACGGCACGGCAGATCGATCGGCTGGTAGCGCGATCGAGCTGTTCGCTGCTCTCGTTGATTCGGTCGGACATTGGGTTCCGCTTTGCTTTGGTTGCTGTCGATCGGCATGGGACCAAGTCATCCGCGCCGGAATTGTTTCGCTCGCTAACGAATTGCATACCCCTGGAGTAAAAATTGAATAAAGGGCGGATGCGGGTTCCACATGGCGTCGAATCAAGCAAAAGCCCCGGCCGCGTCAGCGACCGGGGCTTTTGAGGGCGGAAACGGCTGCTGCGATCAATAACAGCGATTGATCAGGCGCCAGCGCGGGCCCCAGGGAGTCGGGACCAATCGCCGCACGTAGCATCCGCCGTAGCCATAACCGCCGACATAAGCGGGACCGCCGACGAAGAGCCGGGGTCCGCCCCAGCCCCGATGCCAGCCACCATGCCAACCACCGCCGTGCCAGCCTCCGCTCCAGGCGGAAGCAGAAGTCGGCGCCAATGCAGCCGCGCCGAGCGAAGCCGCGGCAACTACAACAAGCCCGAATTTGCGTAACATGGTCGTCTCCTCAAGTTTGGCGCGAACAACGCCATCGGTGAAGTTTTCGCCCCGATCCTCGATTGCTGGGTCAATCGCCTCCGGGATTCGCGGACCAAGGATAGCCTTCAGAACGTGAATGGCGCCGGGACGTTCGTTTCAGAAAAGGTTCACCTTCATGAAATCGCGGTAAGTCTGAGCGGCCATGCCTGGGGGCGGCTTGATGTCGCTTGCGCGGCCGGCCTGATAGCTTGCCGATCCGGGATGGCGCCGATATAAGCGCCGCAATCTCCCATCCCCGTCTTCAAGGAAAAATCATGGCGATTGAGCGCACCTTTTCGATCATCAAGCCCGACGCGACGACGCGCAATTTGACCGGCGCGATCAACGCCCTGATCGAAAAGGCCGGTCTTCGGATCGTGGCGCAGAAGCGCATTCGCATGACCCGCGAGCAGGCTGAAACCTTCTATGCCGTGCACAAGGCGCGGCCGTTTTTCGGCGAGCTGGTGGATTTCATGATTTCGGCGCCGGTGGTCGTGCAGGTTCTGCAAGGCGAGGGCGCCATCGCGAAATATCGCGACGTCATGGGTGCGACCGATCCATCCAAGGCGGCCGATGGCACCATCCGCAAGCTGCACGCAAAATCGATCGGTGAAAACTCCGTGCACGGCTCGGATGCGGCCGAGACCGCGGCGATCGAAATCGCGCAGTTTTTCTCGGGCAACGAAATCGTCGGCTGATCGACGGGCGCGCCGGCGCTTGCTGGCTTGAGAGGGGTTTAAGCCGTGGACTGGCTGCTGCAAATCTTCGATCCGGCCACCATCGGGTCGTTCTTCACCCAGTTTCAGACCGAGATGCAGCAGCCGGCGTTCTGGGTCGCGGTCGGCAAGATCATCTGGATCAATGTGCTGCTGTCCGGCGACAACGCACTCGTGATTGCGCTGGCCTGCCGCGGGCTGGCGCCGCAGCAGCGGCTGTGGGGAATGATCTTCGGCGCGGCCGCGGCCGTGGTATTGCGCATCATCTTCACCGGCATCGTCGCGACCTTGATGGCGCTGCCCTACCTGAAGCTGGTCGGCGGATTGGCACTGCTCGTGATCGCCGCGAAACTGCTGGTGCCCGAGGACGAGGACGAGGACGGCGTCAAGTCGGCGTCGCATCTGTGGGCCGCGGTGCAGATCGTCGTGGTCGCGGACATCGTCATGAGCCTCGACAACGTCATTGCGGTCGCCGCCGCCGCCAATGGCAGCGTGCCGCTGCTGGTGCTCGGACTTGCCATCAGCATTCCCCTGATCGTTGCCGGTGCCGCGCTGATCATGGCGCTGCTCAATCGCCTGCCGATCCTGGTATGGGCGGGCGCTGCCTTGCTGGGCTGGATCGCCGGCGACGTCATCGCGACCGATCCCGCGGTAGCGCCGGTGCTGCAGCGCATCTTCGATGGCCCGCTTGGTACAGGTCTTGACGCAATGTTGACGACGGTAGGCATGGCGCCGCGCTTCGCCGGCGGCGGACACGGCGCCGAAATTGTCTGCGGGATACTGGGCATAATTGTCGTGCTTGTCGCCGGCTCGATCTGGCGAAAGCGCCGGCTTCGGCATGTCGAGGAAGTGCCTAGCTGATTGCTACCACTTGAACTCCACCCCGAACGTCCCCTGATGCGACTGCGCCGCGGCGCGGAATTTTCCGTCGTAATTGATGTAAAGCCGCGCGGTATTGCTGAGACTGAGCGACGCCGAGGCGCCGGCGTCGGCGCCGTAGCGGCTTTCGCCGATGCCCTGCACGGTGATGCTTTGCGGCCCGAGGCTGACGGTGACGTCGCTGAAGTTCTGCGCGACGTTGTCGATCAACTTTCCATACGCGGATAGATCGAGAATTCTCTGGTCGAAAATCCAGTAGCGCCCGATTTCGGCGCCAACGAGGATTTTCGCACGCTCCGCCGAGGCGCCAGTCGCCATTACCGGATCGAGGCCACCGAACTCCTGCAACCCCGCAGTCGATGAACGGACATATTCGAATCCCGCCTTCGGCACGATGCGGCTCTGGTCAAAGCTCCAGTAGTAGCTGAGTTCGGTCAGCACGCCGTCGAGGCGGGCGGCATAGCCGGCGCTGGCAATGCCGAACCCGGTGTCGCGGCGCGAATTGACGTTGCCGAAGCCGTGCATGGCGGCGAGCGCCCATGTCCACGGCCCCTTGTCGACCGACGCATTGAAGCCGAGCTGGGTGAGATCGAGCGTTGCGGTCTGCAGCGCCAGCGGCACGTCGATCGCGGTGTGGCTCTGATCGACCGACACCCCCATGTTGACTCCGGGCGCGATGCGCATGCCGAAGCCGGCAACGCCGCCGGCGGTCTGGCGGCGGTCGCCGACGAAGTCGCCAACCGCGCTGGTTCTGGCCGAGATGCCGTAGGTTTCGCCCCAGGTGCGAAAGCGCGGCGCCTCGGTATCCTCGGAAGCGCCGCCGCCGCCCGGATTGCTCCGCATCGCCTTGTTGAAGCCGAAAGTCGCCTGGTTGCCGAGGCGGCGCAGAAAGCTGCTGCCGAGATCCAGCATCGCCGTGTTCGCCGACAAGCTGGAGTTGATGTCGGTCCGCGACGGGGCCGGCGGGACAGGCGTCGGAACGGGTGTTGGCGTAGGAGTCGGAGCAGGCGTTGGAGTTGGAGTAGGTGTTGGTACGGGCGTTGGGGTAGGGGTTGGCGTTGGAGTAGGTGTCGGCGTTGGGGTAGGGGTTGGCGTTGGCGTAGGTGTTGGCGTTGGAGTTGGAGTTGGAGTTGGAGTAGGTGTCGGCGTCGGAGTTGGTGTCGGAACGGGAGCCAGTTGCGCTTGAACGGTGGTCGGCGCCGTCGCAACGGTTACGGCAAACACGATCGCGAGCGCATGGCCAAGCTTCTGCCCCAGCCTTGCGCCGTCTGCTTGCGAAGGCCGCGATGCATCACGCATAAAACCTATTCCCGGGAAAACGCGAGCTTTACAAAGATACCGATTTTATCGAGCAACGATTTGCGCCGAGTTCGGCGGGAGCGTCAATCGGCCGTGCCTCCGACTGGCCGCAATGCTGCGCGTTGTTGTTCCGCGGCCACAGGTCCAGCATCCATCCACTGTTGTAGCCCCGCCATTGCTCCGCTGGCGGACTGAATCTACTGTCAGTCACGATCCATCTTTGGCTCCCTCGCAGATGGTTCGAGCCGACGATCATATGCCGAGCCCTTAAGCCCGATGGACCTGACCTGCTTTCTTCATCCCGGCTGGCAGCCGCTGATCCGGCCGGCGCCGGCCAAGCGCGACTGGATGGACGGCACGCCGGAATCCTTCGCCTATCGCTGTCTGCCGCTCAACATCGCCAATGCGCATGGTTGGGAATTGCTCAACCCCTGCGCGTTCGATGCCTGCTGGAACGGGGCGACGGACACCGGCGCGGTGACGATCAAGCCTCACGCGGAAGGACCCGTCGCGAACGCTGCAACGTCGCTGTTTGGGCAGGGCATACTCACCTTCCATATCCCCGGCATCTTTCGTACGCCGCCGGGATGGAATTTGTGGGTCGGCGGCTCGCCGAACCAACCGAAGGACGGGATTTATCCGCTGACCGGCGTGGTCGAAACCGACTGGTCGCCGTTTACCTTCACCATGAACTGGCGCTTCACCCGGCCGAACCACTGGATTCATTTCGCCGCGTCCGAGCCGATCTGCTTTTTCTTTCCGGTGCAGCGCGCGCTGCTCGACGACATCAAGCCGGCCATGGCGCCGATCGACGCCGAGCCCGGCCTGCTCGACCGCTTTCAGGACTGGAGCAGGGGACGCGACGCCTTCATGCTGCGGATGGCCAACGAGCCGCCGCCCGCGCCCGCCGACAAGTGGCAAAAGCATTATTATCGCGGCGTCGACATGAGCGAACAGGAGCAGAGCGCGGATCACCGCACCCGGCTTCGGCTCAAGCCGTTCGATGCGTCGGCGATTTCCTGGCCGCTGGCGCCGGTGCTTGATCCCAAAGCCGGTCCCCCAACAAAGACGGCCGGTCCAGTCGCGCCTGATCGGGCTTCCAGGCAGGACGCGCCGCTTCCGCAAATGCTGCTCGACCTGCGCAAGCGCGAATGGCTGCTGGAAACGCTCGAGCGGCAGCGCGCTTTGTCGGCGCAGGGCGCAGCTATCGAGCGGCGGGCAGGGCTCAGTAGCGATGAATTTCTCGACCGCTATTACGCCGCCAATCGCCCGGTGATCCTCACCGGCGAAATGTCCGGCTGGCCGGCGCTGGCGAAATGGACGCCGGAATATCTCAAGCAGGCGATCGGTCCCGGCACCATCGAATTCCAGGACCGCAGCAACAGCGACCGCTTCGAAATTCCCAAGGACGCGCATCGCCGCGAGATGCCGTTCGATCAGTTCATCGATCTGGTGTCGCGGCCCGGCGCCGGCAACGACGCCTATCTCACCGCCCATAATTCGGCGCGCAACGCCGAAGCGATATCGATGCTGGATCCTGACTTGGGATTTCCGGACAAATTTCTGAACCATGACGTCGAGCAGCCCAATGGCATGATGTCGATCGAGCCCGCCGGCACGCTGACGTCGCTGCATCACGACCTCACCAACAAGCTGATCGCCCAGATAGTGGGCCGCAAGCGGCTGCTGGTGCTGCCGGCTTCCGAAGTCGGCAAGCTCTACAACCGTCTTGATGTTTTCAGCGAGATTTCCGACCTCGAGGATCCCGCGCTGACATTGGCGCAGTTTCCGCGGCTGGAGCACGCGCGCTTCACTGAGGTGACCCTGATGCCCGGCGAGATGATCTTCATGCCGCTGGCGTGGTGGCATCAGGCCAGGTCGATCGATTTCAGCGTCACCATCAGCTACACCAATTTCCGCTGGCCGAACGACGGCTACCGGGATTTTCCGGCGGCCTGAGGTTTCGCCGAGACTTGCTAAGGCGCAATTTTCGTGTTGAAATTCCTGCACAATCGGATTTAGGCCGTTCGACTGTGCGTTTCGCGACTTGGAAATTGAGCAGACCTCCGGAAGCCCGCTTGTGGCGTGGCACGCAAAAAGCGTGGCCGCGTCTTTTTTATGTCTAGACCAGGAGACAGGCGATGCAAAAAGGCACCGTCAAGTGGTTCAACCCGACCAAGGGTTATGGGTTCATCAAGCCGATGGCCGGCGATAAGGACGTGTTCGTCCATATCTCCGCGGTCGAGCGCGCCGGACTCTCCACCCTCAATGAAAATCAGGTGATCGAATACGAGCTCGTGGAAAATCGCGGCAAGACATCCGCGGAAAACCTCAAGATCTCTTAACTTCGCCGCGATCCGCTTAAAGCGGCATGATCGGCGATGACCCCCGGCGAAAGCCGGGGGATTTTGTTTTTTTGCACCTTTTCGGATCAAGTGACTGCGGGTGAAATCAGGCTGTCGTCGAAGCTCGCATTCGCCGTGATCTTGCAAACGTCGCCTTCGAGTTTCACCCCGCCCCCGGCGACCAGCCGCAACGCATCCGGATAGATGCGATGCTCGATTTCGAGCACACGCGCAGCCAGCGTTCCCGGCGTGTCGTCATCGCGCACCGCGACCGCGCCCTGCATGACAATCGGGCCGGCATCGGTTTCCGGAATGACGAAATGCACGGTCGCCCCGGAAATCTTTACGCCGGCGCGCAGCGCCTGGCCGTGGGGGTCGAGGCCGGGAAACGAAGGCAGCAAGGAGGGATGAATGTTGAGCATGCGGCCGTGCCAGCGCTGCACGAAGGCGGCGGTGAACAGCCGCATGAAGCCGCCGAGACAGACCAGGTCGACGCGATGTTCATCCAGCGCCGATTGCAGTTTTGCTTCGAAGCCTGCGCGGTCCTTGCCAAAAGGCGCGCTTTCGATGGTAACCGCAGGAATGCCGCCGCTGCGCGCTTTTGCGAGCCCAGCGGCATCCGCCTTGTTGGAGACGACGATCACGATCTCGGCCGGAAAACCGTCCGCCTTGGCGGCCTCGATCAGCGCCGTCATGTTCGATCCGCGTCCGGAGATCAGGATGGCGACCCGGCGCTTCATGGCTTCACCATGTCAGATCGAGATGGCCGTTATAGACGACGCGGTGCTCGCCTTCGGCCGCAATGACCTCGCCCAGCAGCGTCACGCTTTCGCCGGCCTCGATGAAGACATCCATCACCCGATCGATCGCGTCGGGTTCGACGATGGCGATCATGCCGATGCCGCAGTTGAAGGTGCGCAGCAGTTCGAGTTCGGCGATGCCGCCTTGCTCGGCCAGCCATTTGAACACCGGCAGCACCGGCAGCCGCGCAAGGTCAATGCCGACGCCGAGATGTTTCGGCAGGACGCGCGGGATGTTGTCGGTGAAGCCGCCGCCCGTGATGTGAGCCAGCCCCTTGACCGCGCCGGTCTCGCGGATCGCGCGCAGGCAGGATTTTACGTACAGGCGGGTCGGCGTCAGCAGCGCGCCGCCCAGCGTCATGACCGGCGAGAACGGCGCCTGGGCGTCGAAACCGAGGCCGGACCTTTCGACGATCTTGCGGACCAGGGAAAATCCGTTGGAATGAACGCCCGACGAGGCCAGCCCAATCACCATGTCGCCGGCCACGATGTCGCCGCGCGGCAACAGCGTGCCGCGTTCGGCGGCGCCCACCGCGAAACCGGCAAGATCGTAGTCACCGTCCTTGTAGAGCCCGGGCATTTCCGCGGTCTCGCCGCCGATCAGCGCGCAGCCGGATTCCCGGCAACCCTCCGCGATACCGGCGATGATGGTGGCGGCGGCCTCGGGATCGAGCTTGCCGCAGGCAAAATAGTCCAGAAAGAACAGCGGCTCGGCGCCTTGGACCACGAGATCGTTGACCGACATCGCCACCAGGTCGATGCCGATGCCGGCGTGCAGGCCGGTTTCGATTGATATCTTGACCTTGGTGCCGACCCCGTCGGTGGCGGCGACCAGAACCGGATCCTTGAAGCCCGCGGCCTTGAGGTCGAACAATCCGCCAAACCCGCCGATTTCGGCATCTGCCCCGGCCCGGGCGGTGGCGCGAACCATCGGCTTGATGAGATCGACCAGACGGTTGCCGGCGTCGATATCGACGCCCGAGTCCGCATAAGTGAGCCGGTTTTTTCGGTCGGTCATGCCCGATTCCAGATGATCGCGGGGTGGTTACGTCGGATTCCACCGGCGTGCAATGGCTCGCAAGCGCCCCCGGCATATACTATGTAGACAACAAGCCGGTCCGGGCCGTGAAAGCTCTGATCTTGCCTAAACCGGGCCGGAAGCCGGGAAACGCTGCGTTGAGCATTCCAAACATAATAACGTTGGGCCGCATCATTCTGGTGCCGTTCATCGTCTGGGCGATCGCGTCCAACCAGATGGAAATCGCCTTCGCGATTTTCATCGTCGCCGGCGTCAGCGACGCGGTGGATGGCTTTCTTGCCAAACGCTTCAACATGGCCAGTGAACTCGGCGCGCTGCTCGATCCCCTGGCCGACAAGGCGCTGCTTGTCTCGATCTATGTGGCGCTGGGCATATGGGGCGCGGTTCCGCGCTGGATCGTGATTCTGGTGGTGTCGCGCGACCTCATGATCGTCAGTGCCGTGATCGTATCGTGGTTGTTCGGCAAGCCGATTCCGATGAAGCCGCTGATGGTGTCGAAGCTCAACACGGTGGCGCAGGTCGCTTTCGCGGCGTTGGTGCTGGCGGCGCTCGGTTTCGGCTTCAAGTCCACGCCATACGACCTGATCCTGATGGGTTTCGTGACGGTCTTTACTTTGGTTTCCGTGTCGCTCTATCTCGTGGAGTGGGTGCGGCACATGGGCACGATCGAAACCAGCTAGCGCGCACAGCGCACCGAGTGCGCTTGGCGTAACGCAAGGCCGGACCGCCGGCATGGAGTGACTGCGTGGCAGGGAGCGTTCAACCTCGTCAGCTTGCATTTGCGCTGCCGCATGCGGAAAGCCTGTCCCGCGACAATTTTCTCGAAGGCCCGGCCAATGCGGCGGCGCTTTCGCTTGTCGACAGCTGGCCGGACTGGCCGAACCGGATCATGCTGCTGGCGGGTCCGGAAGGCTCCGGCAAAAGTCATCTCGCGGCAATATGGGCCGACGAGGCTGGTGCGCGATCGACCACCGCGCATACATTAGCCGCAGCCGCGGTGCCCGGCGCGCTCGCGACCGGCGCGCTTGTCGTCGAGGACCTGAACCCATCGAGCTTCGACGAGCGCGCGCTGTTCCATTTGATGAATCTTGCGCGCGAAGACCAGGCCTTCGTTCTGATCACGGCGCGGGTGCCGCCGGCGGCCTTTCAGGTCGAACTGCGCGACCTGCGCTCGCGGCTGCGCGCCGTGCCGGTGGTGACGCTGCTGCCGCCCGACGATCAGCTGTTTCGCGCGCTGATCGTGAAGTTCTGCGCCGACCGGCAAATGAGCGTCGATGAAACCGTGGTGAGCTATCTCGCGACCCGGATCGAACGGTCCTTTGCCGCCGCGCGCCGGGCGGTCGAGTTGCTGGACATCGAGGCGCTGCGGCTGGGCAGGCCGGTGACGCGCGCGCTCGCCGCCGAACTGTTACGGGATGCCTGATCGGCGAGTTCCGATCCGGCTTGACGGCGCAGCCCGCAGGAACATCAATGTCATTGAAACGTCATTGCGATAACACATGCTGCGGGCCGCATTGTCTTGATGACGCCGTTACCTGATCTGGGTTGGACCGACACTTCATGGATTCCGCACAAGCTGTTGCTTTAAAAGATAAAGAAGTTGAATCTCATCCGGGTTCCACCGTCGGAACAAGTCCGGAACGTTTCATCAACCGCGAGCTGTCCTGGCTGCACTTTAACCGCCGGGTGCTGGAGGAATCCGTCAATCCCGGCCACCCGGCGCTGGAGCGGGTGCGATTCCTGTCGATTTCCGCCAATAACCTTGACGAGTTCTTCATGGTCCGGGTGGCCGGCATCAAGGCGCAAGTGCGCGAGGGAATCACCGAGCGCAGTCCGGATGGCCTGACCCCTTCGGAGCAACTCGTCCTCATCAATGAAACGGTCTCGAAACTCGCCATCGATCAGCAGGCGATCTGGCGCGACCTGCGCGGCATTCTCGCCGAGGTCGGAATCATCCTGGTCGATGGCCGCGACGTGCCCAAGACCGACAGGGCGTGGATCGAGGATCATTTCCTGCACAACATTTTCCCGCTGCTCACCCCGCTGGCGATCGATCCGGCGCATCCGTTCCCGTTCATTCCGAGTCTCGGCTTTACCGTCGCGCTGCATCTGGCGCGCGTTTCCGACGGCAAGCCGATGAATGCGCTGATCCGCATGCCCGGCAAGATCGACCGCTTCATCCGCCTGCCCGCCGGCAAGGACGGCGCGGTGCGGCTGATTACGCTGGAACAGGCGACCGGCCTGTTCATCGGCCGGCTGTTTCCGGGCTACACCGTCAAGGGGCAGGGCGCGTTCCGCATCATCAGGGACTCCGAACTCGAAATCGAGGAAGAGGCGGAAGATCTGGTCCGCCTGTTCGAAACCGCATTGAAGCGGCGGCGCCGGGGATCGGTGATCCGGCTCGAAATCGAGGCGACGATGCCGGAAGAACTGCGCGCCTTCGTGCAGCGCGCGCTGTCCACCGCCGATGACGAAGTTCTGCTGGTCGACGGCGTGCTCGCCATGAACGAGCTGTCGCAACTGACGCGGCTCGACCGGCCCGATCTCGAATTCGTGCCTTATGTCCCGCGTCACCCCGAACGGGTGCGCGACCACGGCGGCGACATTTTCGCCGCGATCCGGCAGAAGGACCTGATCGTCCATCACCCTTATGAATCCTTCGACGTCGTCGTGCAATTCCTGCAGCAGGCGGCGCGCGATCCGGATGTGGTGGCGATCAAGCAGACGCTGTATCGCACCTCGCGCGACTCTCCGATCGTGCGCACGCTGGTGGAGGCCGCCGAAGCCGGAAAATCCGTCACCGCGCTGGTCGAGCTCAAGGCGCGGTTCGACGAGGAGGCCAACATCCGCTGGGCGCGCGATCTGGAGCGTGCCGGCGTACAGGTTGTCTACGGTTTCCTCGAATTGAAGACCCATGCAAAGCTGTCGCTGGTGGTGCGCCGTGAAGGCACCATGCTCACCACCTATGTTCACACCGGCACCGGCAACTATCATCCGGTGACGGCGCGCATCTATACCGACCTGTCCTATTTCACGTCCGATCCGATCATTGGCCGCGACGCCGCCCGGGTCTTCAACTACATCACCGGCTATGCCGAGCCGAGCGACATCGAGAAAATGGCGGTCTCGCCGCTCACTTTGCGCAAGCGAATGCTGGAACATATTCGCGGCGAAACCAACTACGCGCGCCACGGAAAGCCGGCGGCTATCTGGCTGAAGATGAACTCGCTGGTCGACCCCGACATCATCGATGCATTGTATGAAGCGTCGCAGGCGGGCGTTTCGATCGAATTGATCGTGCGCGGCATCTGCTGCCTGCGTCCCGGCGTCCCCGGCCTTTCCGACCATATCCGTGTCAAGTCGATCATCGGCCGCTTCCTGGAGCACGGCCGAATCTATTGTTTCGGGATGGGACATGGCCTGCCGGGCGCCAAAGCAGCTGTGTATATCTCCTCGGCCGACATGATGCCGCGCAACCTCGACCGCCGCGTCGAAATCCTCTGCCCGTTGCAAAATCCCACGGTGCATCAGCAGGTTCTGGAACAGATCATGGTCGCCAACCTGAAGGATACCGAGCAAAGCTGGCAGTTATTGCCCGATGGATCGTCAACGCGTATGAAGGCCGCGAAGGGCGAGGAACCCTTCAACCTGCATAATTACTTCATGACGAATCCGAGTCTGTCTGGCCGTGGAAAGTCGCTCAAGGAATCTTCGCCACGCCGCCTCACGCGCCGCACCGAGCGTCAGCAGTCGTCATAGGGAGCGGGTACGGTGAAGCGGCCGCGCAAACGCGCATCCAGCGTCGCGGTCATCGACATCGGCTCCAATTCGGTGCGTCTCGTCGTCTATGAAGCGATGGAGCGCAGCCTCGTATCGATCTTCAACGAAAAGACCCTGTGCGGGCTCGGACGGGAGGTGCAGAGCACCGGCCTGCTGGCGCCCGACGCCGTCATCAAGGCGCTGACCTCGCTGCGGCGTTTCCGGGCGTTGTGCCGGGTGATGAGGGTCGGCAGTGTCCACGCCATCGCCACCGCGGCATGCCGTGACGCCACCAACGGTCCTGATTTCATCGCCAAGGCGGAGCGCATCTGCGGCGTGCCAATCGAGATCTTGTCGGGGCCGCGCGAGGCAAAACTCTCCGCGCTCGGCGTTGTCTCCGGCGTGCACAGACCGGACGGCATTGTCGGCGATCTCGGCGGCGGCTCGCTGGAACTGATCGACGTGCGCGGCAACCGCGTTCGTCAGGGGGTGACGCTTCCGCTGGGAAGCCTCGCGCTGCAAGATACGTCGCACAAATCGCTGAAGCGCGCCGAGCGCATCGTCAAAAACGAGATTTCGGGAATTGCGCAGCTCAAGGCCGGCCGCAGCCGGGCGTTCTACGCGGTTGGGGGAACCTGGCGGGCCCTGGCGCGCATTCACATCATCCAGAGTGAATATCCCCTGCAGGTGATGCACGGCTACTCGATTCCGGCGGCGGAGGCGCTCGATTTCGCGCGCCGTCTGCGACGCCTGGTGGCCGCCGGCATGCTGGCCAACATAGAAGCCGTATCGGAAGCCCGGCGGCCGCTGCTTGCCTATGCGGCGCTGGTTCTCGAATACATCATTCGCGTAGCGAAACCAAAGACGGTGGTATTTTCCACCTATGGCGTGCGTGAAGGCCTGCTGTATTCGATGCTGCCGAAGAGGGAGCGTGCAAAAGACGGATTGATCTGCGCGGCGCAGAAATTGAACGAACTGCTGTCGCGTTCCGCGCGTCATGCCGAGGAACTGATCGGATGGACCGACCGCCTGGTCAGGGTCGCGAGGCTCCGCGAGACGGAGGAAGATCGCCGCCTGCGCCATGCCGCCTGCCTATTGTCTGATATCGGCTGGCGGGTTCATCCCGACCACCGCGGCGAACAGACCATGAGCCTGATCACCAACGGCAATTTCGGCGCGGTCAGTCATCAGGGCAGGGCGTTTGTGGCGTTGGCGGTTTTCTATCGCTATGCGGGCTTGAGCGAGCAGAACGAACCGCCGCCGGAAATCCACGATCTCGTGCCGCCCCAGATGGCCGAGCGCGCGCGCGTGCTCGGTGCGGCGTTCCGCGTCGCGCATCTGATCTCGGCGGCGCGGCCGGGCGTTTTGCCGGCGATCCATTTTCGCAGCCAGGGCCGCAAGCTGATGCTGGTGTTCGAGCACCGGATGGTCGATCTGGTGGCCGACCGGGTCGGCAGCCGCTTCAAGCAGCTGGCGCGGCTGGTGGGGCGCACCGGGAGTATCGTGCGGCGCTGAAGCGGCATTTGCGGATAAAATTTTTTCGCCGCCTCTTGAAACCAAAAAGCCGTTTTTCTAATTATTGCAGCGCCGCCGCGAGGCGGTGTCCCTGACGCCGTAACGGGTCAGGGGTTTTGAGACGGGCACCGGTCGTGTCCGGTGCCGCTCGTACCATTTTGCTCTTTGGAGGATCTGGCTATGCGCACATACGACTTCTCTCCGCTCTGGCGTTCGACCATCGGCTTCGATCGCCTTTTCGACCTCGCGGAAACCGCTCACCGCGCCGGCGAGGACAACTATCCCCCTTACAACATTGAACGGCTGGGCGACGACCGCTACCAGATTTCGCTCGCGGTCGCCGGTTTTTCGCCCGAGGAAATCTCCATCACGGCCGAGCAAAACGTGGTCACCATCGAGGGCAACAAGGCCGCCAAAACCGAGCGCGAATATCTCTATCGCGGTATTTCCGCGCGGCCCTTCAAACGGCAGTTCAACCTTGCCGACTACGTTCAGGTGAAAAACGCCGCGTTCGAGAACGGGCTGCTGAAAATCGAGCTGGTCCGGGAAGTTCCCGAAGCGATGAAGCCCCGGCGAATCGCCATCAACGGCGGCCCGGCGGGCAACGTGCATCAGCTCGAAGGCAAGGCCGCGTAATCCATCTCAGACAATGATCCCGCCTGGGTTGCCCCCGGGCGGGGAGTGGCGCGGCCGGAAGCTATCGGCAGCGCAACAACAGAGCGAAAGGAGGATTATCTGATGATCGACCATTCTGACAATGTCATTGACCTGAATGCGATACTGCATCCCGCCTCGGTGTATGACCACCCCCGCGACGTCGTGGCCGACACGACGATATCGATCCACGAAAAGCGCGCCATTCTCGCGTCCTGGGCATCGGATGCGGCCGCCGTGGCATCGAACCCGGCTTTGAGAGAGCTGCCCGGGTCGCACCGCTTCGTGACCATCGATGAGGTGCTCGAAGCGTTATCCGCACTGGATGGGGGACCGAAGAACCCGCCCGGTGGAAAACCGGCCCGCACGAGGTCGGTCGCCCGGGTCGGCATGGCAGCCTAAAAGCTGGTTCAAGGCTCGCCGAAGAAGGCGAGCCCTCAGGCTGGCGAGATCACGCCTGCTCCCGATCCACCCGGACCACCCGGCCTTTTTCGATCGCCAGCGCCAGCCGGCCGTGCTTCAGCGCCAGCGCCGCCTCGCCGAACAGCTCGCGCCGCCAGCCGTGCAGCGCGCCGACATCGGCATTGTCGTCGGCGGCGATCTGTTCGAGATCGTCGACGGTGGCGATCACCTTGCTGGCCACCGCGTGCCGTTCCGACGTCATTCGCAGCAGCACCTTTAGAAGCTCGACAATGGCCGCGCCGTTGGAATTGTTGCGCTGCTTTTCGATCTTGGGCAGCGTGCGCGGGTCGCGCGCGATGCCGCGCTGTACGGCGGCGATGATGTCGGCGCCCCATTTCGAGCGGTCGAAGCCCCTGGGAAGGGAGCGCAGGCTCGCGAGCCGCTCCAGGCTGGTCGGCGCATGGGTGGCGATGTCGCCGACCGCGTCGTCTTTCAGCACGCGGCTGCGCGGAACGTCGCGGCTTTGCGCTTCCTGCTCGCGCCAGGCCGCGACTTCCATCAGCACGGCGAGTTCCTTCGGCTTGCGCACCCGGGTCTTCAGCCGCTCCCAGGCGCGCTCGGGGTGAAAGTCGTAGGTTTTCGGCGAGGTCAGGACTTCCATTTCCTCGCTGACCCAGTCGCTGCGGCCGCGCTTCTTGAGGTCGGCATCGAGCGCTGCGAATACGTCGCGCAAATGGGTGACATCGGAAACGGCGTAGTGCATCTGCTCGGCGGTCAGCGGCCGGCGCGACCAGTCGGTGAAGCGATGGGTCTTGTCGGGCCGGTGCCCGGCGATGCGCTCGACCAGCTGGTCGTAAGCGATTGAGTCGCCATAGCCGAGCACCATGGCGGCTACTTGCGTATCGAAGATTGGATGCGGGATGACGCCGGCGCGATGCACGATGATTTCAATGTCCTGGCGCGCGGCGTGGAACACCTTCAGCACCGCCTCATTCGTCATCAGGTCGAAGAACGGTTTCAAGTCGATGCCGGGGGCCAGCGTGTCGATTACGACAGCTTCCTCCGCGCTGGCCATCTGGACCACGCAGAGCAGGGGGTAATAGGTCGTCTCACGCAGAAATTCGGTGTCGACGGTGATGATGGGGTGCCTGGAAAGGCGGCCGCAGACGGCCGCGAGTTCGGCGGTGGTGGTAATCAGGTCCATGAACGGTCCATAACGCTTCTTAGGGAGGGCGTTCTGCCGAAAGCGCTGAACTGTCAAGGGTCTTGCGGTAAAATTTGACGCTTGCAACCAGAGTTGTGCGGACGATTCTGCATCGTACCCCGGACGCAGCTCAGCGCACGTTCTTCACGGCGTGGGTATGCCTGCCGAGCCGGGGCCATAGCGAACGCCGCCGTTTCTGTACGGTCCGGCTCTGCGTAGCGGCATGAAGAACGCCGCACCGCGTCCGGACACGAGACGATCAAACCCTGCGCGCGCGCCCGGCTGGCGCCCGCCGCGAGGGGGTAGCGATCACGACGATGCAGAGCCCGAGCATCGCGAGCCCCATAAATTCAAATACCAGCGCGTCGAACATGGCAATTCCCCCAGCAAACCGGCAGATTTGTTCGCAAGGGATTGACCATTTCTTAAAGCTTGTGGCGTGGCCGTCGGTGAAGTTACCAAACGATTAATGATTCACGTTCCGCAAAACGTCTGCAGCACGCGCTCGTGCTGTTGGGGCGGCTCCGCATAGTCCGCGAAAGCCGGCTGGTCCTCATATGGTTTTGCGAGGACCGTCAGCAGTTCCTCAAAGGGAGCGAAATCAGTGCGGTTCACCGCCGCCTGGATGACGGCCTCGACCCGGTGATTCCGTGGAATGAAAGCGGGATTGACCGCGCGCATAGCGGCCTGCCGCGCGGCGGCATCCTGCGGCTCGTCCGAACTCCGCTGCCGCCAACGCTCGGCCCACGCGTCGTATGCCGCAGGATCGGCAAACAACTTGCGCACTTCAATATCGAGCGCCGCGTCGCCCGCCGCATCGCTCAAGCGCCGAAAGGTGAGCGTGAAGTCGGCCTGATTGTCGGCCATGGCCTTGAGCAGATCGTTGGCCAGTTCCGGATCGTCGTCGCGAGCGCTGAACAGGCCGAGCTTTCGACGCAGGCCTGCATAATAGGCGGCATCGAATTGTTGCGCGAAATTGCCGAGCGCCGACTGCGCCTCGGCAATGGCCTTTTCCTGATCGTCCGACAATAGCGGCAACAGGCATTCGGCGAAGCGCGTCAGGTTCCACAGCGCGATGCGCGGCTGGTTGCCATAGGCGTAGCGGCCCATCTCGTCGATCGAACTAAACACCGTTGCCGGATCGTAACTGTCCATGAAGGCGCAGGGACCGTAATCGATGGTCTCGCCCGAGATCGAGGTATTGTCGGTGTTCATGACGCCGTGAATGAAGCCGACCAGCAGCCAGCGCGCCACCAGATCGGCCTGGCGGCCGATCACCGCGTCCAGCAACGCATGGTAGGGGCGTTCGGCATTCGCCATGTCCGGATAGTGGCGGGCAATCACATGATCGGCGAGGCGGCGTACGCCGGCTACGTCGCTGCGCGCCGCAAAATATTGGAAGGTGCCGACGCGGATATGGCTGGAGGCGACGCGGGTGAGCACCGCGCCGGGCAGCAACGTCTCGCGCACCACGTTTTCGCCGGTCACCACGGCGGCAAGCGAGCGCGTGGTCGGGATGCCCAGCGCGGCCATGGCTTCGCTGACGATATATTCGCGCAGCACCGGGCCGAGCGCGGCGCGGCCATCGCCCCGGCGCGAGAACGGCGTAGGTCCCGAACCCTTGAGCTGGATGTCGCGGCGCACGCCGTCGGCGTCGATGACCTCGCCAAGCAGGATGGCGCGGCCATCGCCGAGCTGCGGCACGAAGTGGCCGAACTGGTGCCCGGCATAGGCCATGGCGATCGGATCGGCGCCGTCCGGAACGCGCTTGCCGGCGAGAATTTCGACGCCGTCGGGCCCAGTCAGCCAATCCGGGTCGATGCCGAGATGCAGCGCCAGCGGCCGGTTCAGCTTGACCAGCTTCGGCGCGGCAACGGGCGTCGGCGCCACGCGGGCAAAAAAGCCGTCCGGCAGCGTCGCATAGCTGTTCTCGAAGGGGAAGTGCAGCGTCATGACGGTCAAGATAGGGATGCCTTCGGAATTGGCAATCATGCGGCGCTCGTCACGCTGTTTTGGTCGTTTCCTGCGGCTTATGGCCCGATTTGGAGGCTGGGATCGGTTGCCGGGCCGGATCGCCCCGGGTAAATCTTGCGGCCGTTTGCATTTGCGTTTGCATTTGCATTTGCATGAATGCAAACGGAGCAACCCAACTCTCCGACGCTTTCCAGGATTTCCATGCATCGATACCGGTCCCATACCTGCGGCGCGCTCCGCGACAGCGACATCGGCCAGGACGTTCGTCTGTCGGGCTGGTGCCATCGCATTCGCGATCATGGCGGGCTGCTGTTCATCGACCTGCGTGACCATTACGGCCTGACCCAGTGCGTCGCCGATCCGGATTCGCCCGCCTTCAAGGACGCCGAAGGGCTGCGCGCGGAGTGGGTGGTGCGGATCGACGGCAAGGTCCGCCGGCGGCCAGCGGGCACCGAGAACGCCGAATTGCCGACCGGCGCGGTCGAGCTTTTCATCACCGGGATCGAGGTGCTGGGTCCAGCCGCCGAACTACCGCTGCCAGTATTCGGTGAGCAGGAATACCCTGAAGATATAAGGCTTAAGTACCGCTTTCTCGACCTCCGTCGTGAGAAGCTCCACCAAAATATCATGACTCGCGGCAAGATCATTGATTCAATGCGAAAACGCATGAAGGATCGGGGGTTCTTCGAGTTCCAGACCCCGATCCTGACGGCGTCGTCGCCCGAGGGCGCGCGCGACTTCCTGGTGCCCTCCAGGATTCATCCGGGAAAATTCTACGCACTGCCGCAGGCGCCGCAGCAGTACAAGCAACTGCTGATGATGTCGGGCTTCGACCGCTACTTCCAGATCGCGCCGTGCTTTCGCGACGAGGATCCGCGCGCCGATCGCCTGCCCGGCGAATTTTACCAGCTCGATGTCGAGATGAGTTTTGTTACCCAGGACGACGTCTTCGCGGCGATGGAGCCGGTCATCACCGGCGTGTTCGAGGATTTCGCCAAGGGCAAGCCCGTCACCAACGGCTGGCCGCGGATTCCGTTCGCTGAAGCCTTGCGCAAATACGGCAGCGACAAGCCTGACCTGCGCAACCCGATCGTGATGCAGGATGTTTCAGAGCATTTCCGCGGCTCCGGCTTCAAGGTGTTCGCACGGATGCTGGAAGACCCCAAGCACCAGGTCTGGGCGATTCCCGCGCCCGGCGGCGGCAGCCGCGCATTCTGCGACCGGATGAACTCCTGGGCGCAGGGCGAGGGCCAGCCCGGGCTCGGCTACATCATGTGGCGCGAAGGCGGCGAGGGCGCTGGCCCGCTCGCCAACAATATCGGCCCCGAGCGGACGGCTGCGATCCGCTCGGCACTTGGATTGAAGGAGGGCGATGCCGCGTTCTTCGTCGCCGGCGATCCCGCAAAATTCTGGAAATTCGCAGGCCTCGCGCGCGCCAAACTCGGCGAGGAGCTGAATCTGGTCGACAAGGAGCGGTTCGAGCTTGCCTGGATCGTCGATTTTCCGATGTACGAATACGACGAAAACGAAAAGAAGATCGACTTTTCGCATAACCCGTTCTCGATGCCGCAGGGTGGCCTTGAGGCGTTGCTGACAACCGGCGACCCGTTGACCATCAAGGCGTTCCAGTACGACATCGTCTGCAACGGTTATGAAATCGCTTCGGGCGGTGTTCGTAACCACAGCCCGGAAGCCATGGTGAAGGCGTTCGAGATCGCGGGCTATGGCGAGAAAGAGGTGGTCGAGCGCTTCGGTGGCATGTACCGAGCGTTCCAGTACGGCGCCCCGCCGCATGGCGGCATGGCGGCCGGTGTCGATCGCATTGTCATGCTGTTGTGCGGCACCACCAATCTGCGGGAAATTTCGCTGTTCCCGATGAACCAGCGCGCCGAAGACCTTTTGATGGGCGCGCCCTCGGAGGTCAGCCCCAAGCAGTTGCGCGAGCTTCATATCCGGCTCAATCTGCCTGACAATTGATCTGCCTTGGTCCAGCCGCCGGCGCATCAAGCCGGGGACAAGGAAGCCGCGGGGGAAATGCATGTCGACCTATTCTGAAGATCTTCATTCCGCGGCAATTGCCTATCACCAGTTTCCGCGGCCGGGTAAGCTGGAAATCCAGGCGATCAAGCCGCTCGCCAACCAGCGCGACCTGGCGCTGGCCTATTCGCCGGGGGTCGCCGCGGCCTGCATGGCGATATCGGCCGATCCGTCGCAGGCGGCCGAACTGACGATCCGCGGCAACCTCGTCGCGGTGGTCTCCAACGGCACCGCGGTGCTCGGCCTCGGGAATATCGGCCCGCTTGCCTCCAAGCCGGTGATGGAAGGCAAGGCGGTGCTGTTCAAGAAGTTTGCGGGCATCGACGTGTTCGATATCGAGATAGCCGCCGACACCATCGACAAGGTCGTCGAAGCGGTGGCGGCGCTGGAGCCGACTTTCGGCGGCATCAATCTGGAGGACATCAAGGGGCCGGAATGCTTCGAGATCGAAGCCCGGCTCAAGGAGCGGATGAAGATCCCGGTATTCCACGACGACCAGCATGGCACCGCCATCATCGTCGCCGCCGCGATCAAGAATGCGCTGCTGCTCAACGGCAAGAAGCTGGAAGACGTCAAGATTGTCGCCTCCGGCGCGGGCGCGGCGGCCATTGCGTGCCTGAATTTGCTGGTGTCGCTGGGGGCGCAACGCAAGAATATCTGGGTCGTCGATATCGACGGCGTGGTGCATGAGGGCCGCAATACGCTGATGGACCGTTGGAAGGCGGTCTATGCGCAGAAGACCGACAAGCGCGTGCTGGGTGATGTGATTGCCGGGGCCGACATTTTCCTCGGCCTGTCCGCTCCGAACGTGCTGAAGCCCGAGATGGTGATGCAGATGGCCGACAAGCCGCTGGTGATGGCGCTGGCCAATCCGGATCCGGAAATCATGCCGGATGAAGCGCGTAAAGCGCGCCCGGATGCGATGATCTGCACCGGACGCTCCGACTTCCCCAACCAGGTCAACAACGTCCTGTGCTTTCCCTTCATCTTCCGCGGCGCACTCGATGTCGGCGCCACCGCCATCAACGAGGACATGAAGCACGCCGCGGTGGACGCGATCGCGCAGCTGGCGCGCGACCCGCCCTCGGATGCGGTGGCCGCCGGCTTCGACAGCGGCGAGGCCCAGGGTTTTGGCCCGGGCTCGCTGATCCCGAGCCCGTTCGATCCGCGGCTGATCCTGCGCATCGCGCCGGCGGTTGCCAGGGCCGCGACGGCGTCAGGTGTCGCGACACGGCAGATTAAGAATTTCGACGAATATGCTGCGGCGCTGGAGCGCTTCGCGTTCCGCTCCGGCCTCGTGATGAAGCCGGTATTCGCCAAGGCGAAAACCCAGCCGGTGCGCGTGATCTATGCCGAGGGTGAGGACGAGCGGGTGCTGCGCGCCACACAGGTGGTGCTCGAGGAAAAGCTGGCGCGGCCGATCCTGGTCGGGCGCCCCTCGGTGGTCGAGGCGCGGATCAAGCGGTTCGGACTAGCCATCAAGGCGGGCCGGGATTTTGACCTTATCAATCCGGAGGACGATCCCCGCTATCGGTCCTACGTGCAGTCCTACATCAAGGCCGCGGGACGCTACGGGGCAACGCCGGATGTCGCACGCACCACGATTCGAACCAACGCGACCGTTATCGCGGCGTTGGCGGTTGTTCGCGGCGAGGCCGACGCGATGATTTGCGGTATCGAGGGCAGCTATATGCGGCATCTCCGCCATGTCCGCGAAATCATCGGATACCAATCCGGCGTCAGCGATTTCGCGGCACTGTCGCTGATGATCTCCAGCAAGGGCGCGTTTTTCATCGCCGATACCCAGGTGCGGCCAAACCCGTCCGCCGAAGAACTCGTGGATATCGCGGGCAGGGCAGCGGTTCACGTCCACCGCTTTGGCATCACCCCGAGGATCGCCTTCATCTCGCATTCCGACTTCGGCAGCTATGACACCGAATCCTCGCGCAAGATGCGCAAGGCGGCAAATCTGTTTGCCGAGCGCCATCCGGAAATCGAGGCCGACGGCGAGATGCAGGGCGACACCGCGTTGTCCGAGGCGGCCCGTGAACTGATCCTGCCGCATTCGCGCTTGAAGGGCGTAGCAAACGTCCTGATCATGCCTAATCTCGATGCCGGCAACGCGGCCTATCAGATGATCAAGATACTGGCCGATGCGTTGCCGGTGGGTCCGATCCTGCTCGGCCCGGCGCGCCCGGCACACATTCTCACCCCGTCGGTGACCGCGCGCGGTATTCTCAACATGACCGCGGTGGCAGCGGTGGAAGCGCAGGAGCGGGCGGGACGCCAGCAGCCGACCCTGTTCGGCTGAGATAGATAAAAAAAGATCAGATTCCAGTCCGGCCGCCTGCAGGAGATTCATTGATCGTTTGAAAAGCTGGCGCTGAGCGCCCATAATCGATGCATCGTTTGAGTGATCTTCAATTGCAGCAGTTTCAGTGAGGCCGACCATGCCAGCGTTTATCACCTTCGGGCGCGTGCTTTTCGCCGTGTTGTTCATCGTCTCCGGAGCGTTCAAGCTTCTCGATATCGCCGGCACCACCCAGATGATCGCCGACAAGGTCGTCATCCCCGGACTGCTCACGCCCTACACCACGCAGCTCGAGGGCATGAGCGGAATGCCGATGCCGCAAATGCTGGCGATTGCGACGGGCGCGCTCGAATTGATCTGCGGGCTGATGATCGCGCTGAATTTCGGCGCACGATTTTTCGCGATCGTGCTGATTATTTTTGTGATCGCCGCGACCTTCTACTACCACGATTTCTGGAACCAGACCGGCGCCGACCAGAAGAACAACATGATCCATGCGCTGAAAAACCTGTCGCTCGTCGGGGCGCTGTTCATCATCGCGGGCATCGGGCGCGGACCGAGGGCCAACGAGCCGACCTATACCGACGTTTAGGTAACCCGACGCCACGGCGTCACGCTGACGTCATGCGCGGCGTCGAGGCTCTGTGGCTCGCCCGCGTTGAGGCCGTGCGCGGCCAGAGTGGCCTGCGGCGAGCGTTCGGGCACGCCGGGAAAGCAGGGATGGCCGCCGGGCAGTCGCACATGCGGCGCTTGCGACAGCCAGAACGTATCGTAGCGATCGAGAAACATCCCGAACACTTCGGGACCGCCGATGACCGCGACGGTGCCGGAACGGACGCCGGCGCGCTCGCAAGCCTGTTCGAACGTGGCGCCGGCCGGATTCCACAGCGTGGCGTTGGGGTCCGAGGGATCGGGCGCCAGCGCCGCCGTCTTCGACGTGAGAACGACGCGCCTTCGCTTCGGCGAATTCGGCTGGCCCTCGTGGGAATGGCGGCCATGAACGATCAGGTCGGCGCGGTCCAGCGCGGCATTGAAGAACTCCTGGTCGCCCTTGAACTTCAACTCGTCCGGCATCACGCGATCGGCGTTCGCGAGCATGCCGTCGGCGGAGACGATGACGTAGCCCTCGATGCGCAGCGCTGACATGAGTGCGCTTGTCGATCGCTATTCCGAAATCGTCTGCACGACGCTGTTGACGGGACGGCTGCTGACGGTCGGCAGTTTGGCGTCCTTCAACAGCTCCTCGTCATATTGCGGAAGAGTCTGCACGGGCGCTTTTGCCTTCATCTGCACCACCTTGTAGCCGCCCGCCTTCAGCCTGCGAAGAATCTCCGGCAGCGCTTCGGCGGTATGTTTCTGGAAATCGTGCATCAGGATGATGCCCTTGCCGAGCTTGTCGAGCTTCTTGAAAATGTTATCGACGACCTGCTGCGGCTTGCTCGACTTGAAATCGAACGAATCGAGGTCGCACGAGAATATCCCGATGTTGCGCTCGCCGAGATAGGTCACCATTTCCGGCGGGTGCTGCAGCGCCGGGAAGCGGAAGAACGGCGAGGGTGCTGCGCCCAGCGCCCATTTCACGGCGCTAAAACCCTTCTCGATCTCGTCCTTGCGCTGCTGCTCGGTCAGCTTTTTGTTGTTCAGATTGGCGTGCGACCAGGTATGGGCGCCGATGGTATGACCCGCGGCCGCCACCTGTTTCAGGATTTCAGGGTAATAGGTTGCGTGCTTGCCGATCGGGAAAAAGACGCCGGTCGTGCACTGGTCCGCCAGCGTCTTCAGGACCGAGGGGGTGTTGACCAGCCAAGGTCCGTCGTCGAAGGTCAGCACCACTTCCTTGTCCCTGAGGAAGTCGAGTTGCTTGAAATGCTCGAAACCGAATCCGGGGCCGCCGGTGGTATCGATCTGCACCACGCGGGAAACACCGAGCGCGTCGGGCGTATTGTTGCAAGCGACCTTGGGGCCGGGCGGTGGCGCGGGCGCCGCCGGCGCAGCAGGGGCTGCCTGCTGTGTCGGTACGCCGCCTTTGGCAGCCGGCGCCGCTGGAGCGGCACCCTTGGCAGCCGGCGCTTGCGCCAGGGCTGAGCCCGCCGCAACAAACGAAATCGCGCCCGCAAAGATCAAGCCTGCCGCAATGCGCATCGTATTCCCCTCGGATTTTGTCGTGCCTGAACGCCGCCTTGCGGCCGCGCACAGATGCCGCGTCGCCCTGCTTCACCTTAACTGAATCGAGGTTGCGCCGCCATTGTGGCGTCTTTTATCCCCAAAGACCGATTCGCCTGTGGCGACCGCTTTCGCGAGACCCTCAGCTGTCCGACAACGCACGCGCAATCGCGGTCTTCAGTCGCGTGTCCGATGGTTCGACGGATTCCGGGAAGACGTCGGCGATGTAGCCGTCGCGGCCAATCAGGTATTTGTGGAAATTCCAGCGCGGCAACTGCTTCGGCCGCGCCTCGGCTGCCCATTTGTAGAACGGGTGCGCATTCGCGCCTTTCACCACCGTTTTCGCCGCGATCGGAAAGGTAACGCCATATTGGCGCTGCGCCGTCTCCGCGATCTCTTTTGAACCGCCGGGTTCCTGTCCGCCGAAATCGTTCGAGGGCACGCCGATGATGGTCAGCCCGCGGTCGTGGAACTGCGTCCACAACTCCTGCAATCCGGCATATTGCGGCGTGTAGCCGCACAGCGACGCGGTATTCACGACGATGAAAGGACGTCCGGAAAAATCGGCAAGCCTGATATCGCCGCCCTCAAGCGCCGGAAACGAAAAGCCGTAGGCGGTGATCCGGCTCATGGTTGTTTGTGCCAGCGCGTCTCTCACCGGCGCGGGAGCAGCGAGTGCGGCCAGCAATGCTGTCATAAGGGTACGGCGGTCGATCATGGTCAGCTTCCGTCAGTGCGAGCTTGGCTGCGCTCGCACCGACGATAACCTTTTCCGCGCAAGAGCGCCGCTCAACAAGCCGTTATGTCGTCCGCTTGCACCACGGCAGCGGCAGCAGCGGAAGGTGATAGCGGGCCCATTCGCAGACCGGCTCTGGCCCGGCGCGTTTGAGCGCGTATTTCACGGGCTCGGCCTGGCCGATGACGAGATGCAGGCCGACCAGCGTGGCGGCGATCGGCCAGACCCATTTGTGAAACCGCAGGTCGCGCATGCGGTCGAGCAGCATCGCGCCGGCAAGGATGATCAGCGGATCGGTGAAAACAAAATATTCCGATTTCAGGCCGCGGCGCACGCCGAGGGCGTCGATTGCAATGGCGGCGAGCAACAGCACGAGCGCCTGTATCGCGGCCTGCCGTTCGCCGCGGCGCCAGGCGACGACGATGCCGGGAACGATCAGCCAGACCAGGAACACCGTCGGCCGCGGCGAGGAATGCAGCACGAAGCTGTAACGCGCGAGCACGGACGCGATGCCTTCGAGCAGTGGCGCCAGCACCCCGGACAGGCTGACGCCATTGGCGAGATCGGCCGTGCCGGCATCCGTAAAACTCAGCATTTTTTCCAGCGGATTGACGACGGCGATGACATCGTTGGCGTTGAATTCGATCTTCAGCGCCAGCAGCGCGATCAGCGCGCCCGCCGCCACGGCAAACATCGAGGCGAGCGTCTCGGTCGCGGCCACCCGCCAGATCGCGGCATAGGCAATCATGCAGGCGCCGATCAGCATCAGCAGCGCGGTCTGATACACGCCGAACCAGCCGAGAAATAACGGGTGAAATTGCGCCACATCCAGCAGCGCGCGGTCGAAACCGATGCCGATCAGCGGGTAAGCGGCCCATGCTGCCCCAGAAGCGGCCAGCGCCGCGGCGGCCGCGGCAGGCCATGCCGATATGGGATTGCGCCAGAATGCGGCGCTGGCGCTGCCTGCACCACCGAACGGCAGGATAACAAGCGGCAACGCAGCGATCAGCAAGACCGCCTGCACCTTGTTCTCCAGTCCGAGCATGCAGAGCAAAGCCGCCAGCGCCATTCCAAGCGGGCGCGCGGCGCTGGCGCGACGTCCGACCACGATCAGGATCAGCAGCGCCGATAGTACCGGGAATGCCGCGACGAGTTCGCTGCGCAGGATGCGCGCGTGAATAGCTATGCCGCCCGAAAACGCGAAGGCAAAGGTCGCGATCAGCGCGATGCGCCAGTCGCGTACCGCAAGACGCATGAGACCGGCGAAAACCAGCACGCAACCGGTCGCCGTCAGCCAGGCGAGCAGGCGTCCGGCGCGGACGGCCGATGTCATCGCGGCGTCGAACGCGGGCGCGTTGGACGCCGGCGGCATGCTCGACAGCGTCCAGGCGTCGAGCAGGCCGAGCCCGTGCAGCAGCTTGAACCAGAGCTGCACCGACAGGATGGTGATGTAAGCGGTGTGATCGAAAAACTGCTGCGGCTTGCCGTCATTGAGCACAAGCGCGTTGTAGACCATCATGAAATCCATGTCGGCGTTGCGCCAGTAGACCAGCGCGTAGCCAACCAAGAAAAACGATGCCGCCAGCCCTGCGACGATTGCCGCCAGGCCCTTGCGCCAGCCAAGAAAAGTGAGCCGGTCGAAGCTGTCCTTCGCCGTCATTGGCTCACGCGCTGAAACAGAGTCGATGGGTTGGTCCATGAGAACCGCGTTTTAGCCCAGCACCCGATCCAAAGCGACCGCCAGTCACGCTCGCAAACCAGCTGCTTTCTCGTCATGGCCGGGCTTGTTCCGGCCATCCACGTCGTTCTTGCTGCAAGGCCGCTAGATGCCGGGTATGAGAGTTTTGGCGAACCGCTTTAGCGCAGCGGAACGATGAAATCGGTGCCTTCGCCGGTTTCACCAGCGGCGATGCCGTGATCGGAAACGATGATCGAGCCGCCGGTCGACAGCGATTCGGCAATTCGGGCCATCGTTTCCGCAGGGATGGTCAGGCGATCCAGCGCCTCAGTGGCGCTGTCGGGCACAGGCGTGGGCTTGACTTCGATTGCGCCGGTCGTCTTTCTGCGCCGCGATGCGCGTTCGTCCTCCTCCTGTGACGCCGCATTGCGCGCCACTACGGGCATGGAGAGCACCGTCCAGTGCAGCAGATTGGCGTCGTCCTTGTCGGTCTGCGCCGTGAAAACATGGGTGCCAAGCGGACGGTCGCTGGGCGCGATCGTCACCGGCACGTCGAACAGCGGCGCAAAATTCTGCCGCACATAGAGCTTGCCGTCTTTCCTGCTGACGAACACGGAGATCTGCCCGCCGCGCCTCGGCCCCTCCGCGACCTCTGGGAGCGGCCGCTTTCGCCGGATCTGACGGGCGCGTTTGATCCTTGTTCGAATCCGGAACGGCGGTGCCGGCGTTCCCGGGTTCGGTGTTTGCGTTTTCAGCGCTTGCGGCTTCATCGGCGGCCTGCGCCGGAGCTTGAACTTCAACCGCCGCCGATTTCGCTTCCGCGGCCCTGGATTTCGTTTCGATCTCGCGCATCGCCTGGCTTGCCGCTGGCCGCGGCGGCATCGCCGGCTTTGATCGCTGGATTGGTCGCAACCGGCGCGTCGATGATGGTCACCGGCGAGGGAGGCCGGGACGACGCGCTGCTGGCGTCGGCGGTGTGAGTCTGCGCGCGCAATGTCGAGGAATTAGCGGCCATGCCGGTGGCCGGCTTTGCAAGGTCGTGGCCGACGGTCGACTTCAGCTCAAGGCTCGCCTCCGGAAACGCGGGTTTGATGGCGGCATCTGCGACGGCCGCCTTGTCGGATTTTGCGGCGACAACGGTGCCGGGCTCCGCGGCGGCAACCGCAGGCGGCCTCTTTTGGGTTGCGAGCAGCGGGTGAGAAAAACGCTCCGGCGTCAGTTCCCCGGGTGCGATGACGACGCGGGCGCCCAGTCTGGTCCAGCCCCACATCTTCACGGCGAAGTTCATCGGCATGCGGATGCAGCCGTGGGACGCCGGATAACCTGGAAGCACGCCGGCATGGATCGCGACGCCGGACCATGTGATGCGCTGCATATACGGCATCGGCGCGCCGCTATAGATGTTGGATTGGTGGTATTTGCGCTTCTGGATGACGCTGAAGACGCCCATCGGCGTCGAATGCCCGCGCATGCCGGTCGAGATCGGCGTCTGCGCGAAAGTGCCGTTGGCGTCGTAAACTTTCAGGATCTGCCTCTCTATCGAGATGGCGATGATCAGCGGGCCTTGCGGCTTCCGGGCATCTTTTGCCACGTCGTCGGTGTTGGAAAGCCGGGGCTTTTTTGACTTGTAAATGCGCGGCGGGGCGGCCCGGTATGACGGAGCGGATTCATAATAGTCCGGCCAGAAGTAGGTCGCCGCCGCGGCGGAAGACGCGGCGCCGAAAACGCCCGCGGTTAAGCCTGCAACTCGCCAAAATGCAATGAAGTATGCCGTGCCGCCGAGAAAACAGCTCTTGCCGGTCGACAGCTGCTGCCGACCGGACAAGATATTCCGATGCCCGTCCACTATATGACTCCGAATCCATCCACACTGTTTAGTGTCGCGGGCGACAAAGGCGCTTGGTAGGTAAGCTGTTATCTCAGCAATTTTCGCCTCCAGCGTAGCAAAAAAGCCTCACAATTCATTAACCAGGCGAGGCTGGGCTGGGCTATCTTCCGGTGCCGGATTGCCGCACTACATGAGGGGCTCCCGCCTACGGAGAGCTTCATGACACGCCACAGCAGCGACCCTTGCGCCACGCGGCTCCGAAACCGGATTTTTGCGGCGCTTGCGCTGGCGGTGCTTGGAGGCTCGTCCGCGCTTGCGGCCGATGAGCCGGATCTGATCTTCCGGCGTTCCACGGTATTCAAGCTGCTCAGTCCGAACGACAAGCTTGCCACCTATGGGCTGGACGACCCCGAGGTTGAGGGTGTGGCCTGCCATTTCACCGTGCCGGAGAAGGGCGGATACAAGGGATGGCTTGGACTCGCCGAGGAAGTTTCGGATATCTCGCTGGCCTGCCGCCAGATCGGCCCGATCCATTTCAAGGGCAAGCTGGAGCAGGGCGACGACATGTTCCGCCGGCGGCGCTCGCTGTTCTTCAAGAAAATGCAGATCGTCCGCGGCTGCGACGCCAAGCGCAATGTGCTGGTGTATATGGTCTATTCGGACAGGATCATCGAAGGCTCGCCAAAAAATTCGACTTCCTCGGTGCCGATCATGCCATGGGGTGCCGGCGATTCCGCGATTCAGAAATGCGGCGATTTCATCCAGTGATCGGCACGTGACCGGATCAGACGCGGGGCGGCCGAACCCACGGCACCGGCCGCGCATTGGGATCGCGGTAGCCGACCAGATGCACCAGTTTCTGCGGAACCTGTTCGTTGCCGCGTCCACTGTCGGCGCTTTGCTCCGACATCGCGCCGCATTTTCTGACCCGCTCCGGGTTCAAAAGATTCTGACGATCGATCCGCAGTTCGGGAAAGCTGCCGCGGTCAGCCAAACGCTCGACAACCGGCTGTCCGGATTCGCGGGTCGGGGTCCTGCTGCCAACATCGATGTTGCCATTGCCCACGACTGCAATCCTTCTTCTGGAGATCGGGTAACGCACGACTGCTCAGAAAAGTTGCACGCGCTGGTTAAGTCGGCGGCGCCGGCGTCCGGGTTCAAGGTTTTGGGTCGCCAACCGCCTCGCTAATGAGAAATGCTGAAGAAAATGCTGACGAACGAAGCCAGCCGAATGGTCGCGGCTCCGCGTCCCGAATCACGGTTGCGGCGAGCCCGCTGAATCGTGATGTCACGGCGACGTCAAAATTCACCTTGCTGAAATCATTGAGTTTTTTGGTCCAATTATTTCGTCGTCATGTTCCGACGAAACAATTCTTCTGAGCGACGAAACCATTTTCCGTTTTCGAGCAGACATCCGGAAACAGCTATTGGTTATCAGTTACCAACGAAACGGCGCACAGCGCCTCGGCGTGAACGGAGACAGCCAATGCGGACCATCAGCTTTATCCTGGGTTTCGCCTTCCTTCTGGTCGGTCCTTCGATAGCTGGTTCTTCCGACGGCAGCCTGCCGGGCGCCGGCACCTTCTCCTACGATAGCTCGCCTGCCTTCATTGCCGCGCCCGCGGTCGTCGCCGCCATTTGATCGCGGCTGCCTCAACGAATTCCAGAAAAGTAAGTGACAATGATCCGCACCGGTTCGCTCGCCGCTATCCTCCTCACCGTGGTTTTCGCAAGTTCTGCGCAGGCGCAGATCTGGTCCTGGAAGAAATTGCCGGACCCGCGCGGCGAGTTCGTGCGGCTGTGCGCGCCCCATATGGTCGACCGCTGGGCCCATCCGGAATCGGTCTGCGGCTGTTTGCACGACCACGCGGTCGCGGCGGTCGACGACCCCGATCTTCGCGAGGCGCTGCTGCGCGGCATCAGCGAGACCGGCGTGCCGACCATCGAGAACGATTGGGTGCCGGCCTCGAAGCAGCCCCAGATCGCGGCGACCTTCACCAAGATCGCCAAGCCGACGCTTGCAGTGCATGTTCGAGCCGCGCGAGCCGCGGACCTAACTAGCCAATTTCGCTTTTTGTAGTCAGTTCGTCATGCCCGGCCTTGCGCCGGGCATCGACGTCTTAATAGCATCGAAGCGCGAAGAGGTGGATGGCCGGGACGTCTGGGCGAAGACGCACTTCGCGCTTTGGCCCGCGAGGACGGGAGAAATATGATCGACATTCGCAGAGACGATCGCCTCAAGGGCAAGGTGGCTATTGTCACCGGCGCCGGATCGCGCGCCGAAGGAATCGGGAACGGCCGCGCCACGGCGGTCGTGCTGGCCAGGCACGGCGCAAAAGTGGCGCTGGTCGATACCGTCGCGCAGTGGGCGGAAGAAACCGGACGTTTGATCGAAGCCGAAGGCGGCGTTTGCCAAATTGTCGAAGGCGACGTCAGCGACCCCGCCTCATGTCGCTCCATCGTCGCGCGCACGATGCAGGCCTGGGGCAGGCTCGACGTTCTGGTCAACAATGTCGGCATCACCGGACCGCGCGGCAACGCCGTCGAAGTCGATGTCGATGCGTGGGACTTGGCGATGCGTGTCAATGTCGCCTCGATGATGCTGATGGCGAAATTCGCGATTCCCGAAATGATCAAGAGCGGCGGCGGCTCCATCATCAATCTCAGTTCGGTCGCGGGGCTGCAGGGCGGACATCCGAGCCTGCTGTATCCGACGTCGAAGGGTGCCGCCGTCGCGCTCACGCGCGCGATGGCGGCGCATCACGGCCGCGACGGCATCCGCGTCAACTGTATCGTGCCGGGCACGGTGTATACGCCGATGGTCGCATCGCGCGGCATGACGCCGGAACTGCGCAAGGCCCGCCGCGAGCGCACGCTGCTCGGCACCGAAGGCACCGGCTGGGATATCGCCTATGGCGCGTTGTATCTGGCCAGCGACGAATCGCGCTGGGTCACCGGCATCACGCTGCCGATCGACGGCGGCGCGACGGCGGGCAGCACGGCCTCGCCGGTGCCGCCGAGCGAACCGGAGAGGGGATGAGTAATTGTCGACATCGCCAAATAGCTCGCCGTCAGCCTGAAGTGCTCGCGCCGTCTTCGGCGAGCCTCAAAGGATGGCCACGAGGACGCGCGGCGATCCTTCGACGCGACGCGCGAGATGCGCGGCTCTTGAGGTTGACGGTTTCGTTGTTGATGCGCCTACTTTTTTGTCCCCATCCGCGGCACGCATTTTCGCGTGCGCGCCACGCCCGATGTGGTGAGTTTGACGCCGGTGACTTCCTTGATTTGCCCCGCCGGGCACGACCCGTCATCGACCATCATGCGCTGGCCCAAACGCAGATCGATGATGTCCTGTTCGCGCGCGACCTGCTCCGCCCTCGCGGGCACCACCGGCACGAGCAGGGCAACGGCGCCGAGAAACAGCCGCATCGAACGCATGGCCTGCGCAATTTTGAAGTTCCCTATTATGCGGCGAGTCACTTGTTCTGAATCTTCAAGCCGTCAGGACCGACGTTGATCTGGACGCCTTTCGGTTCCTTCTTGGCCTCATAGAGATTGTAGCCGAGTACGCCGACCACGACGATCAGCGCGCCGATGACAAGGAACATGACGTTGCGATTGCCGGGCATCCGGGTTCTCCTTGCGGCGTTCGGTCATTGCGAGGAGCGTTTGCGACCAAGCAATCCAGTCTTGCTTGCGGCTCTGGATTGCTTCGCTCGTTGGCAATGACGGGTGCATTGTATGGAGGCGCCCGCGATTCTCATAGCGATCAAAAACATCGGCAAGTCCGTCCGAATGTGGTTTGATCGAATGCCAAAGGGAGCAGCGAGACGATGAGTTCCGACGATACCACCCGCAAAATCCTCGATGCCGTCGATGCCGGCTTCGACTCGCAACTCGCCACCACCCGGGACTTTGTCGCGATTCCCTCCACCCGCGGCGCGGAAGGCCCGTGCCAGGACATGATCGGCGATCTGCTGCGCCGGCGCGGCTACGAGGTCGACGACTGGCATATCGAGGTAAACGATCTCAAGGACCTGCGCGGCTTCGGCCCGATCGAGCATGATTTCTCCAAGGCGCGCAGTGTGGTCGGGACTTACCGGCCCTCGCGAAATGCCGGCAAATCGCTGATCCTGCAGGGCCATTGCGACGTGGTGCCGGCCGGCCCGCTGGAGATGTGGGAGACCCCGCCATTCGCGCCGGTCGTGAAGGACGGGAAGATGTACGGGCGCGGCGCCTGCGACATGAAGTCCGGGACCATTGCAGCGCTCTACGCGCTCGACGCCATCGAATTGGCGGGGCTGAAGCCGACCGGGCGGATTCATTTTCAGTCGGTGATCGAGGAGGAGAGCACCGGCGTCGGCGCGCTCTCGACCTTGCAGCGCGGCTACCGCGCCGATTGCTGTTTCATTCCCGAGCCAACCTCGGGCCGCATGGTGCGCTCGCAGGTCGGCGTGATCTGGTTTCGCCTGAAGGTGCGCGGCCATCCGGTGCATGTGTTCGAGGCCGGCTCCGGCTCCAACGCCATCACCGCGGCCTACCATCTGATTCAGTCGCTGGAGAAACTGGAGACCGAATGGAACGAGCGCGCCAAGAGCGATCGTCACTTCAAGGCGGTGACCCATCCGATCAATTTCAATCCCGGCATCATCAAGGGCGGCGACTGGGCCTCCAGCGTACCGGCCTGGTGCGACGTCGATTGCCGGATCGCGATTTTGCCGGGCTGGTCGGTCGGGGATTGTCAGGCCGAGATACTGGCCTGTGTGTCGGCCGCGGCGCGCGACCATCGCTTCCTCTCCAACAATCCGCCTGACGTGGAGTGGTCCGGATTTCTTTCGGAAGGATACGAGCTGAAGGATTCGGCGGCACCCGAAGCCGCATTCGGCAAGGCCTATGATGCGGTCTATGGCGGCGCTGCGCCCGATCTGGTGTTCACGGCACTGACCGACACCCGCTTCTACGGGCTGAACTACAACATTCCGAGCCTGTGTTTCGGCGCCAGCGGGGCGGCCATGCACGGCTTCAACGAATATGTCGATCTGGATTCTCTGCGCAGATCCACCAAGGCCACGGCATTGTTCATCGCCGAGTGGTGCGGGGTGGAAGCGAAGTAGATTCTCTTCGTAGCCCGGATGAAGCGAAGCGAAATCCGGGACACAAGGCTATGAATCCGGCCACAGCGCGTTCACAATCGCATCGAGCCCATCGGTCAGCGCGGCCGGGCCGGGCTGCAAAATCAGCGGCGACTTGATCTCGACGATGCGGTTGTTGCGCACCGCCGGGATCTCGTTCCAGCCCGGGCGCTGCTTGATCCTGTCCGCCACCACCTTCTTGCCGCACCATGATGCCAGGATTACATCGGGTGCCGCGTCGCGCACCGTGTCAGACGAGATGATGCGATCCTTTGCGGCCTGCTGAAACCGCAACTTCGGCAGGATGTCCTCGCCGCCGGCGATCCCGATCAGTTCGGAGACCCAGCCGATGCCTGATATCAATGGATCGTCCCATTCCTCGAAATAGACTCTTGGTTTCGGGGATGGCCGTGAGGACGCGGCGATCTCCGCCAGCCGCTGCTCGTATTGCTTCGCAAGCCGGTCGGCTCGATCAGTCGCACCGACCAGCGCGCCGACCGTTCTGATCATCGCCAGAATGCCGGCAATGTCGCGCTGGTTGAATACGTGGATGGCGACGCCGGCGCGGACCAGATCGGCTGAGATGTCTGCCTGAAGGTCGGAGAATGCCAGCACCAAGTCCGGCTCGAGCGCGAGAATTTTCGGAATGTCGGCGGAGATGAAGGCGGAGACCCGCGGCTTCTCGCGGCGCACCCGCGGCGGCCGCACCGCATAGCCGGAGACGCCGACGATGCGGTCGTGTTCGCCGAGCAGGTACAGCGTCTCGACGGTTTCTTCGGTGAGACAGACGATTCGGCGGGGAGGGAATTGGCGCATGGCGAATGATATGTCAGAGATCGAACTGATGCACGTTACGAGGGGAGAGTGCGATGACGCCGCTTGAAAAAATACGTTCAATGAAGATGCCATTCGCAGAGTTGAAAGGCGTTGATTTCACCGAGGCGGAAAAGGATCGCGTGGTGGCGGCCATGCTTGTCCGGCCGGATTTGTGCACGTTGAACCACACCATTCATGGCGGCGCGCTGATGGCGTTCGCAGATTCGGTTGGCGCGGCGGCCACGGTCATCAACCTGCCCGAGGATGCCAAGGGCACCACCACCATCGAAAGCAAGACCAATTTCATCGGCGGCGCGAAGGAGGGAACGACGGTGATTGCGATTGCAACCCCGGTGCATCGCGGCCGGCGTACGCAGGTCTGGCAAACGCGGCTGCAAACCGAGGAGGGCAAGCTGGTCGCCATTGTGACGCAGACCCAGATGGTGCTTTGAGCGGAACTTTTGTTGGCAAGGTTCGTTAACGGTCCCTTGTGCGAAATCGTGGCTTCTGCCGTAAATTCAGGCGGTTACGGGGCTTGAAAGCAATGGTGCAGCGCACAATATTAGCGGTCTAGGGATTCGACGCCTCCTCGAGGGCTTCACGAGGAGAAAGACATCATGAACGGACTTCCTGCCAACGGCAGCATCAGGACTCTTACGGCGCGCGAGATGCCTCTGCTGCGCGAACATCTGTTGAGGCTCGATCCGGAGAGCCGCCGCGACCGGTTCAACGGCGCGGCCGACGAGAGTTTTGTCGAATCCTATGCAGAGCGCTGCCTTGCCGACGGCACGGTGGTGATCGCTTATGTGGAGGACGGCAAGGTGCTCGGCGCCGCTGAATTGCATCAACCGGATTCGGCTGAAGACGGCATGCCTGAAATCGCGTTCAGCGTCGAGCGCCCGGTGCGGCGCAAGGGCGTCGGCAGCGTTCTGTTCAAGCGGCTGATTACCGAAGCCGAGGGACGAGGCTATCAAAGCCTGCGCATCACCACCGGCTACAGTAACGAAGCGATGCGGGCGCTCGCCCACAAGTTTGGCGCGCACCTGACGTTTCGCCAAGGCGAATCGACCGGAAGTATCGATCTGACCCAGCGGAAACGGTCTGAAGCCGCAAAATCGCCGGGAGCAACGGCGATCGATGCCGCGCGCGCGATCGTGAAGTTCAACCGCACCTGGTGGAAGATATTGCTGGGAATCTATGGCTGGAGCCGGCCCGCGTAAGCGGCGCTTCGCCGAATAACAGCGCGCACGAAGCATTGCGTACGATGTACGGGCGTCCCTACGTGCCCGTGCGCTTGTCGTTGCCGAATTTCCGAACGATGCGGCGCTCGACCACGACCGAGCGCTGCGCGCCCTGTTCGCCGGCGATTACGCGCGTCGTGGAACGGCCCGCCGTCACGCGGCTGGCCTTTTTCACTTCAGCCTGCACCTGCTCGATCGGCAATCCCATCAGCGAAGCCGCGATCTCGGCCTGCGCCTCCTGATCGTCGGTGATCCCGACTGCGGCGAAGATGGCTTCGTCGAGCGTCGGCGGATCACGCCGGACACGCCGCGTGCCATATTTGGTGTTCCAGTCTTCGCTCATTTCCGCCTCTCAAGTCATTTCCGATAGCTAGCCACTCCAATGCTGCAATGCAATATGGGAATTAGTAGGGCAGCCATGCAGCAGAAAAATCACAGCGTTTCCAAGCGCGTGGCGTCGTAAAGCTCGATGGTGCTGGCGGCTGAGGCGAGCGGCTGCAGCGACCGGACAAAATCGCGCGAGGCCGGCACGGCGAAATGCGCCAGCAAGCTTGCGCGATCGGCCCATTGCTCGATGAACACCAGCCGCAGCGCGTTCTCGCAATCGACATGCACGGCATGGGAGATGCAGCCCGGCTCCTTCCGCGAGCGATGCACATGTTCGAGGCTGAGCCGGCGTACTTCATCGAAGCTATCCTGGCGCGCCACCACACTACCGGTCACCACAATCATGTTGCCTCCCAACCGTCGGCGATGCTCGAACCTCAAGCCGGCGCCAGTTCGCCGGCGTCGGCGATCTGCAACGGTTGCTGCGGCCACCGCTTCAGCGCGGCACGTCCAGCATCGGTCAGAGCGTAGACGCCGCGTTCGACGCGGTCGAACCAGCCGTAGAAATTGTCCCGCAGGATGTTCGCCGCGTTCGGAAAATCGGGTTTTAGCTCGCGTATCCTGCGCGGACCCAATGCCATTGCCGACGCGCAGGCCAATGCCTGCTGGCGATAGGCGGTCATGATCGGCGATCGCGTGCTGCCGCCCAAGGTTGGATCGCCCTTGCGCTTGGTGTGTTCGGCGACCAGCCGCGAGCGCTTCTTCGGGTCACGGCGCGGGGCGGTGGTGACCGGCCTCACGATCACCCGGACCTCGTCGCTGTCGGTGACTGCGAGCATGCCAAAACCCAGCCGCCGGCACAGATTGCGGTAGCGCGCGTCGCTCTCGCGGCCCTTGCCGCGTGCCGACATCTTGGCCGCCAGCCACACCTCGTCGCAGGCGTCGGCCCGGTCGACCGCCTGCAGCACCAGTTCGAGGTTGAAGGTGAGTTTCAGCTCCCCGATCACCACTACGGGCGGGTCGTCGCCGCTCAACGCCACCAGATCGCAGCCGCCGACCTCGCCCTTGACCGTGAAGCCGAGCTTTTCCAGGAAGCGTTTGACGGGCAGATAAAGCGCGGTTTCCAAAGACGGCGGCTCCGGCGTCGCGGCGGCCGCGACTCAATGCCTCAAGTCTAGCCCGAAACTTCGTAAAGGATTTGATCAAACCGGCCGGGAGCGGTTACGATAGGCCCGGGACAAGATGAATGGTGGCATTTGAATAAACCGGCGAATCGGGGAATTCGCGGGTTGCGATGCATTTCATCGATGCCGGAGCGCTGCGGTGCTGCAGGGGCTGTACAAGGTCGAGTTTCACACGGTGCACGGTTCGCGCTACGGCGTGATCTATGCCTATGACGGCAGGATGCTCGGCGGCAATTCCGCGTTTGCATTCATCGGACGCTACGATGAATCCGGCGAGGAAATCAGGGCTGAGGTCTCGACCGTGCGTCACCATGACGATCCGGCCCACCAGCCGCTGTTCAAGACCGACAAAATCACCCTGAAGCTGCGGGGCTGGCAGGAGGACGATCATTTTTACTTTGAAGGGGGCTCGGCGCAAATGCCCGGCATGCCCTTCAAGTCCGTGATGACCCCGATCAGCGATGAGGCCGCGCCTCCCGCCGTTTCGACCGGACCGGGCGGCATCGCCAACGGGCTTTACTCCATTCACATCCGAATGCTCGACGGCGTCGACGGCGGCAATACCGGAGTGATGGTGCTGCATGATGGCCGGATACGCGGCGGCGACGGTTTTTTCGATTATATCGGCTCCTACACGTCCACCAATGGCAAGTGGAAGGGCGAGATCGTCAACCACGAGCATACGCCGAGCAAAGGCGAACGGCCGGTGTTCGGCGGCTACGAAGTCGGCATCGGATTTTCCGGCACCTATAGCGGTGCAAGCGCCGACGCCGAGGCCACAGCGCTGGCCGGCAAGCGGAGCATCCGTTTCAACGCAGTGTTGAAGCGGTTCGCGGATTGGTGAGGTTACACCCGTCCGCTGACCGGCAGCAGCGCGCCGGTTACCGCGCTCGCTTCGTCGCCGGCGAGAAACAGGATCACGTTCGCCAGTTCTTCCGTGGTCACCCATTTGGTGAAGTCCGCTTTCGGCATGCCGGCCCGATTGGCCGGCGTATCGATGGTCGAGGGCAGCACCGCGTTGACGGTGACCTTGCCCTTGAGTTCGGCGGCCAGCGCCTCGGTCAGGCGATGCACGCCGGATTTGGATGCGGCATAGGGACCCATGCCGCTGCCGGCCTGAACCGCGCCCATCGCGCCGATATTGACGATCCGCCCCGCCGCCGAGGCCACCAGATGCGGGATCGCCGCGCGCGAGGCATTGAGCGCGGTCAGCACGTTGATCGCGTACAGCCGCTGCCAGGTTTTCGGATCGCCCTCGGCGATGGTTTCGAACGAGAACGCGCCGGCGATATTGATGAGGACGTCGAGCCTGCCGAAATGTGCCACGACTGCGCCGACCGCCTTGCCGGCTTGCGCTGCGTCAGACAGATCGACGCCGCCCTGGCGAAACCGGCCCGGCCCGTCCATGCCTTGCGACTGCGGCGCAAAATCCACCGCGCCAACCTGCGCTCCCCGTGCAATCGCCATGTCGACGACCGCGACACCGAGGGCGCCGAACGCACCGGTTACGAGTATGACTTTTCCATGCATGGTTATCTCCGATCATGTTGTCGGTTTTGTAGCCCGGATGCAGCCGCGCCGGAATCGTTAAAATTTGCCGGAGTTTTGTAAGCGGATTTCAGCGGCAGCCCGTTATACGTCACGGCGTCGAATTAAGGCTGGCAACGTCATGATGAAATCTCTCGCGGATCACGGTCTGCCGCTGGTCCAGCTCAAGGAACAGCGGCGCGATCTGGTGGTCGCCCTGCAAAAGCGCAACGGTCCGATCAACGGCTGGGAATTGATGCAGATCGCCGCGGTCCAGCAGGCGATCTCGGCATTCGAGGACGTCATCGCCGACCTCGATGCCGAAATGGAAGCCGCGGCGTAGCAGCAGCGTTCCGTCTGTTTTCTGTTCTTTGCTTGGCCTGCGGCGCTATACTGCCCGCAAGCGGGGGCAGAGCGATGAAACGAACGGCCATTGTCATTTTCGGTGCCGCAATATTTGTGATGCCGGTAGCGGGCGCATCGCCCGCGGCTGCGCAGACGTTCCAGAACTTCGCCTGCGCCGACGGCACGCAATTCATTGTCGGCTTTTTCCAGTACGACAAGCGCGCGCATCTGCAGATCGACGGCAAGGCCGTGGCGCTGACCAAGCGCGTTACGCTGTCCGGCGCGCGCTATAGCGGCGGCGGCGTTACGCTGAAGATCGCGAGGACCGGCACCATTATCAAGCACGGCAAGCGGCCGGCATCGGCGTGCAGCGTGCAGTCATGATGAAACCATCCGCCGCGACCAATGGCAGACGCCGTCGGGGAACGCAAAAGCGGGCATCGCGGTTAACGCCATGGGGCTTGCACCGATAAAGGCGAACCCATGATACGCAAACTGCAGAGCGGCGAGTACCGGCTCTACTCCCGCAAGCTCAATCCCAAAACCGGCAAGCGCCGCAATCTCGGCACCTTCAAGTCGCGCGCGGCCGCGGAAAAACACGAGCGCGCCGTGCAGTATTTCAAGCGGCACTGAGACGTGGTGCTATAGTCTGGACTTGCGCTCAAGCATTCCAGGCATCGCATGACCATTCTGGTGTTCTACGGCTCCTACCGTTCCGACCGGCTGGGGATCCGGCTTGCCGATTTCATCATGCAAGGGTTTCGCGCCCGCGGCGGCGATGTTGAGCTGATCGACGCCAAGGCGATCGGCCTGCCGATGCTGGACCGGATGTACAAGGAATATCCCAAAGGCGAGGCGCCGACCGCGCTCGAGACGCTTGCGGGAAAAATCCGCGGCGCCGACGGTTTTGTCTTCATTACCGGCGAATACAATTGGGGCATGCAGCCGGGGCTGAAAAACCTCACCGATCATTTCCTCGAGGAATGGTTCTGGCGCCCCGCCGCGATTGCCAGCTATTCCGCCGGCCGCCTGTCCGGCGCCCACGCCGCGACCGCCTGGCACGGCACGCTGTGCGAAATGGGCATGGTGGTGGTTTCCAGCACGCTTAGCGTCGGCCCGATCGCGCAGACGCTGTCGGAGAGCGGCGAGCCGATCGGCGAGGCGGGCAAGGCGCTGGCGCGGGCGTTTCCAAGGTTTGCGGACGATCTTGAATGGTGGATCGAGGCGGCAAAGGCGCAGCGGGAAAAGCGGGCGCCGCCGTATTGAGCGGGCTGCCGTTCCCCGGACGCAGCGCAGCGCGTAGCTCTTCGCGGAGCGCTGCGCTGCAGAGCCGGGGTCGTAACGCACGCTGGTGTTTGGTACGATCCCGGTTCTTGCGAAGCAGCGCGAAGAGCGCTGCATCGCGCCCGGGACACTATCTCAGTCGTCATTGCCGGGCTTGACCCGGCAATCCATCGCCTTCGCAAGAGTTCTTTCGAAGCGTGATGGATACGCGGGTCAAGCCCGCGTATGACGCGGAGTATGTTGCGGCGTAGTTCCAAAATTTCTGATTCGAAGATTCAAACAGCCAAGCGCCTGCATCCCCGCGCCGCCGCGCGAGTTGGGCTTTTAGTTTTTCTCCCCTTTTTTGAGGGGAGACGGAACGCCGAAAGGCGCGCCTTGGTAACAGTTACCCGCAGCATGAATCCCGCCTTAGGAAACCAGAGGCCGCGGAACGCCTCTCAGCGTCCCGTCGCAGCTTTTCTGTCCTTGGGGCCGTGCTTCCGGCACAAGCGCCGGGCAGGCTTTCGCCCACCCTTTACCTGCCCCGTCCAGCCACTGAAGGCAGCGCCCCGTAGTGGGCACGGACGGCTACCCAAGGCCTCCCGAGTCCGTGCTTGCGAGGCACGTCCGCGGGCGCCGCATCGACCTTCGGGTTGCCCCTCCGGCCAGCTTTCGCTCTGTCCCACTTCAGTAACGCCTCTAGAAGCGCCCCCTCGTTGAACAGGACCCGAGCAGGATAAGCGAGGTTCTGGAGACGGGGATAGGCATACATTCACAATGTCGTGAACGATGGTTTTCGTGCTTTTCATAGCCCGGTTGAGCGAAGCGAAACCCGGGACCGGTATCCCGTCAAACACAGATCCCGCATGTAAGCACGCTCATCCCGGCCACTCTTGCTGTTGAGGATTGCCGCGATCTCCCTCATATTGAAGAAGCGCCGTGACGAGCGGCTGGTCGAAGGAAGAAGATACGGGTTCGATCATGAGACCGTCCATAGCCCTGGAAAACAACCGCAGCCGGGTACGCGAGGTCCTGCAGCGTTTCGGCATGACCAACCCACGCGTCTTCGGATCGGCGGCCCGCGGAGAAGACACCGATAACAGCGACCTCGACATCCTGGTCGATGCGCCGCCCGGTACATCTCTCTACGATCTCGCCGCCGTCGAGGTCGAACTCGAGAGCATCCTCGCGTGCAAGGTCGAGGTATTGACCAAGGGCTTCCTGGCATCGGACATCGCGGAGCGGGCCAAGGCCGACCTTTTGCCGATCCCATGAGCAAACGGTCCGTCGCCGAATGGCTGGATGACATCATTTCATGGGGCGAGCGGCTGGAAGGCCATCTCTTCGGCATGACCGAAGCTCATCGAATCTTCCGGCCGTAGTCGGCATGCGAACCGATCCAGAACCAGAGCATGTCGCCGCCTGTTTCGAAGGCAAGCGCCCGATAGTGCAGCCCAACGCGAACTGACCAATAGCGGCTGACTTCTCTTGAAATGCAGGGACGGATGACGGGGATCGCGCTTGAGAAGCGCGTAGTTCGCGTCAGCGAGTTTTCGAACTGCCGCAGGCAAAGCCTCGTAGCTGGCCCAGAATTCCGGCGAAGCGAGATGTTTCACAATTCACGAGAACGGCCGGCGCGGTGGGCAGCCAAGGCTTCCTCGGCGAGGGTATCGAGCTTGCCCGCTTTGGCGTCGCGCTCGATCGCCGCGTCAAACGCCTTGGCGTCAAACACTTCGAACCACGCGCGAAACCGCGCCAGGTCGCGCGGGGGCAGTTGTTCGACGGCTCTTTCGATGTCTTCGATTGTCATGCCGGCATGATCCTTCATCCGCGGAATTTTGCGAACACTGCCTCGACCTGCTGGTCCGTGGCAAAACGGCCTTCCGCCGCGGCACGCAACCCGCGCTCGATCCCGGCCAGTTCCTCGGGCGTCGGCTCATAAATGTCGTCGCTTAATCCGGCATCGAGTTCGAGCGCGAAGTCGGCAAGCTGGTTCTGCGTCTCGGGCGGCCAAGCCTCGATGCGTTCCAGAACGTCGGTCAGTTTTTTGGTCTTCATGGATGTGAGTTTATCATAGTCCCGAGCCGTTGTCTGCGGCAGCAAACGGGAGCCGCTCAGTTCGCTCGCGGCAAAAGTGTATCGATGCCGATCCTTAACCCTCGTCATTCCGGGATGCGCCCTCTTGGGCGCAGACCCGGAATCCAGAACCGAAGCGCCACGTTCCTGGATTCGCGTGTTCGCGCGAAGACGCGCGCCCCGGAATGACGGCCTTGACCGAAGTACTAGGCCTATTGTGCGTGGTTTAATCGGCCGCAGGCTGATGATCTTGCTAGATGAAAGCAGGCGCGTTGGTCGCTCGAAACATACGGAGGCTTCGGGTCGCGCGCGAGCTCTCGCAGGAGATGCTTGCCGTCGATGCCGGAATCGACCGCACCTATGTCAGCCGTCTTGAACGGGGACTTGAGAATCCGAGCGTCGCGGTTCTCGAAAAACTGGCTCGCGCGCTGTCTTCGAACATCGAGGAATTTTTCACGGCGCCGCGCGCGGGGGAGGGCGGTGCGCCGCCACGTGTCCGGAGCAAAACGTGAAAGGCAAGGGGAGGGGCCTTCCGCCGAACGTAATAACACTGCGCGCGTCCCGGCCTCGTCCGCCCAGCACGGCTGCCATTCTCGAGGGTCTGAAGTTGATGCAGGTCTTCTTGAGGATTGAAACCGCACGAGACAGGAAGACGGTTCTCGCTCTGGCAAGGCAACTTGCGCTCGACGACGCGAACAGAAAAACATGAATGCGCCCGGGCTAGCCACCGCGTCATACGCGGGCTTGACCCGCGTATCCATCCATCTTCGAAAGAGTCTTTCGAGCAGGATGGATTGCCGGGTCAAGCCCGGCAATGACGCTGTAGCTGGACGGAAATAGCGGATGCATCAACTCCTCGTGTTCATCCTGATCGCGGCCCTGGCCGGACCCGCGCTCGCCCAGGATCAGCCAAAACCCCTCAAGACGATAAGAATCCACGAGCCGGCGCCCGGCTCGCCCAACCTCTACGTCATCGATGAAGACGGCACGGTGCGGATCGACTGGCCCGCCGTCGAAACGGTCGCGGCGTCGAAAGCGGATCGCACCGTCCTGCCGCTGGCTCAATTGATGCTGGCGATCAGGGACGGGACGTGGAAGCCGGCGCGGTGACGTGCACGAAAAGCGGCGCAATGTAACGGCATCCAGGTTAGGCCTTGCTCGTTCATTCGCCCTTCGGAAGTGATCGGAGGTAACGCGCAAAGCTGCGTATGTTATCTTTGTCCTCGATAACTTGTTGAATATGCTGCCGCAAAGCGGCGTCTACTCTTGGACGATTGGCCGGAGAAGTCGTTGCGACAATTAGAAATCCGAGCGGCTTCATCTGTCGCGAGCGCAGGTCTGGTTTGTGAGAAAATGGAACAGGTTTACCTCTGCGTAGGTAGTTTCCATCGTCGTATTCACCCCGATTGAATATCTTTCCGTTGTACACGGCGTATTCTTGGTATGTGGGAGTAGGTACGCCCTTTTCGCCCGGAATCCTCCGCGCAGGTAATGCTGCGCCCTCAAGATAAACGTAATTTTGCCAATAGACATTTCCGCCGATCGCGGCAAGGTAAGTTGGCCTGATCTCCATTTCGTTCAATAAGATAATTCCTCTTTTATAAAGGTGAAAGCGCTCTATGTGCATATTTCCCGAACCGGTAGTCCAATAAAAAGGCGTCGCAGTATTTTGACGGTCTGGAGACGAGGCTGTTAAGGGCCATTTAAGAAGGACTTCAAGGCGTGGTAAAATTTCGCCGGGTTGATCGAGAATTAGATTTCCTCGAAGTCCTGGGAAAGCGGCGGCGAAGCGACGTCCGAATTCAATGCGACTTTCACGGTAAGCGGAATAGTACCAATGCTCAACAGCCGCTTGAGGGAACGCAACTTCGTAGTCGTAAGGACCGTAAAACTGCCAATTTCTGCGAACGAAGCTGATCGCTCTATGGTACGAAGAACGCAAACTTCGCCAAATTGCTCGAATAAATCGACCATTCTCGGAAGGCGCCTCTGCGACCTTACCAGCACCGCGTCTGATCGAGATAACAAGCAGTAAAAAAACCACCGCAGCTAGTATCAACAGAGCTGCTCTGACAGGAATAACCCAAGGCCTTTCGAGGCCTAAGATTAATTCGGCCCATCGTTCCGGCCCGAATCCGATTGCAACGGCGATTGCCACGAATAAGACCGCAAGAATCTCTGCCTGCAAAACTAGCGGCCAGGCTGGAAAGAAAACGGCTCATTTGCGGCCCTAAATTCTGTCAGGACCTATATCGCAGATAGGCTCCTGAATCGCAAAGGTGCTTTCACATTCGGATGGAACGTCGCGCAGCACAGGATTATTGCCTCTGTTGATCGAGAGCCCGATTCGCTCATTCCGAAGTACGCTCGCTGCCGATTTACTCCATGGTTGAGGAATGAACATCGTAGGTTCATTGAGGTTCTGGAAATCGCATCGCACATCCGGTCTACGCGTCCTATAGCATACCGAGAATTTCACCGCGTCGTGCGGCAATTTTAGTTCGAATAGGTTTGTGGCTCTTCAAGTGCGCTCCAAAGCGAGCGTCGCAGCGGAAGATGTCCACGTAAGGCGCGTAGAACAGGTGCATTAGATCGCCAAAATCACTCTTTTTCGGGATCGTTGGCTGTCGATTGCCAGCTTCAAACCGCATCAGGTTCGACTGCACAACAGTATAAAAGTACTCACGTATGACGTGGACCAGTGTGGCCACCGCAGGACAACGACTTACTAAACATTCGATTTCTATGTCGCTTAGGTGATCCACAGGTTGCTTCGAAAGCCCGGCCACTAACCGTTGCAGGAATGTGTCTGAAACGATTGTTTTCGCCAATTCGCGAGCGTTCATTGTAATGCCGGCCTGAACTGATAACTCAAATAGTCGAACTAGATTTTGTCCGACGGCTTCGAGATTCGAGGACATTTTTTCACCACCCGACCGAGTGATAGCGTACAATTGTTCGCGATGACCGGTGCGATCAACAACATGTCCGAAAATGACGTATGGGTCAGAAAAGAGTTGGCGAAGATGCTGCCATATGTCTTCGTCACTCTTTTCTTTTAAAAGCCATTCGACGAGCAGATCCTGATCGATTAGGCCCATCAGGGGGTCGTCGGAACTGGCGGTGTTTGACCGCCCCTCCTTCATCAATTGTCTAAAGATAAGTTTCGAACTAGCTTTTGATAAATCTAATTGTGATCTCAGCTTCCTGCGTTGCGCACGCGGAAACTGTTCTAGCCGTTCATCTATTTCTTTTTGGGTATCTCGTCTTTTCAACGAGTTCATGTCGAATTTGCATCCGAACCATTCGTCATCTGATGATAGGATATCGTCCAGAGCTAGGTTGGTGTGCTCGTCGCTTAACGCGCGATCGATCTCCATCGCACAAATGTCCGTTGGATATCTTAGGATGTTGCTTCCGCAGAGCTCTCTCATCAGTGACGCGCGACGCATGGAGTCTTGCTTATTTGCCATTGTCGCATGCACTGCCTCGGACAATAAGGGTGGCGACAACAGGATTTGTGCTGAGTTAGCTGCCTGAGTCTTTCGAAGCGCGGCGAGAATTATTGCGTCATCAGTCCGAAGCGAGCTTGCGGGGGCCGAAAGATCGGAAAAATCATTGCTATCAAGATAGATCAGCTTTTGCATGTGCTTCACTCAAGATAAAGGGCGGCCAAACGGCCGCCCCTTATTCTTAAGTGACGACCCAGCTAAGCCTTCAAGAACACCCCGTCGTGCTCCCGCACGTATCGCACTTCATGCACGTCCCGTTCCGCACCAGCGAGAAGTGCCCGCACTCCCCGCACATTTCGCCCTCATAGCCCTTTGCCTTGGCCTCGGCGCGGCGTTCGGCCTTGGACGGCGCGGTCTGCGCCGCGGCGCCCGCGCGGCTCCATTGCAGCGCCTCCAGCTTCTCCGTCGGCGAGAGGTCGTGCTGGGTTTCCTGCTTCAGCGCGACCGCGCCTTCGGTCGCGTCGGCGGCGCGGGAGGTGGTTAGCGACATCACGTTGCCGCCGCCATGAGACGATGACGAAACGGAGTCGCCGCCGCGCACCACCACGAGATTATCCGTGCGCGAACGCGTCAGGCCCTTCGACACGTACTTGGTCGAGTGCGAGGGGTCGGGCTGCTTGCCTTCCTCCACTCCCTTGCCGAGCGCGTCGAAGTTCGACTCGTTGGGGTCGACATGGGCGAGGTCGAAGCGGCCCATGTAGCTGACCGCGAGTTCGCGGAACACGTAGTCCAGGATCGAGGTCGCGTATTTGATCGAGTTGTTGCCCTGCACGGGGCCGGCGGGCTCGAAGCGGGTGAAGGTGAAGGCGTCGACATATTCCTCCAGCGGCACGCCGTATTGCAGGCCGAGCGAGACGGCGATGGCGAAGTTATTGATGAAGGAGCGCAGCGCCGCGCCTTCCTTGTGCATGTCGATGAAGATCTCGCCGATGCGGCCGTCGTCATATTCGCCGGTGCGAAGATAAACCTTATGGCCGCCGACCACGGCCTTTTGCGTGTAGCCCTTGCGGCGGTCCGGCATCTTTTCGCGTTCGCGCATCACCACGATGCGCTCGACCAGGCGCTCCACCACCTTCTCCGAAAGCTGCGCTGTTCGAGCGGCCATCGGCTTGTCCATGAAGGCCTCGATGGCGTCGTCTTCCTCGTCGTCGTCGCTGATCAGCTGCGAGTTCAAGGGCTGCGACAGCTTTGAGCCGTCGCGGTAGAGCGCGTTGGCTTTCAGCGCCAGCTTCCACGACAGGAGATAGGCGGACTTGCAATCCTCCACCGTGGCGTCGTTCGGCATGTTGATGGTCTTTGAGATCGCGCCGGAGATGAACGGCTGCGACGCCGCCATCATGCGGATGTGGCTTTCCACCGAGAGATAGCGCTTGCCGACCTTGCCGCAGGGATTGGCGCAGTCGAACACGCTGTAGTGCTCGGCCTTCAGATGCGGCGCGCCTTCCACCGTCATCGCGCCGCAGATGTGCACATTGGCGGCCTCGATCTCGCGCTTTGTGAATCCGACCGCGGCGAGCAGGTCGAAATTCGGCTGCGCAATGGTTTCGGGCGCGATGTTCAGCGTATCGCGCAAAAAGTCCTCGCCAAAGGTCCATTTGTTGAACGCGAATTTGATGTCGAACGCGGTCGGCAGTGCCGCTTCCACCTTCGCCAGCGCTTCGTCGGTGAAACCTTTCGCCTTCAGCGTGGAGACATTGATCGCCGGCGCGTTGGAGAGCGAGCCGTGGCCGACGGCGTAGGCCTCGATCTCCGCGATATCGGCTTCGCGATAGCCGAGCGCGCGCAGCGCTTCGGGCACGGCGCGGTTGATGATCTTCCAGTAGCCGCCGCCGGCCAGCTTCTTGAATTTCACCAGCGCGAAGTCCGGCTCGATGCCGGTGGTGTCGCAATCCATCACCAGGCCAATGGTGCCGGTCGGCGCCACCACGGTGGTCTGCGCGTTGCGATAGCCGTGGAGTTCGCCGAGTTCGAGCGCCCTGTCCCAGGCGGCTTTGGCGTGGGTGACGATGTCGGCTTGCGGAACGCTGGCCGCATCCAGCGGCACGGGGTTGACGGCCAGCGCCTCATAGCCCCGCGATTCGCCGTGCGCGGCGCGGCGATGGTTGCGGATCACGCGCAGCATATGGGCGGCGTTTTTCTTGTAGCCGGGGAAGGGGCCGAGCTCTTTCGCCATCTCGGCGGATGTCGCATAGCGACACGCCGGTCATGATCGCGGTCAGTGCGCCGCACAGCGCGCGGCCTTCCTTGGAGTTGTAGGACAGCCCCATGGTCATCAGCAGCCCGCCGATATTGGCGAAGCCGAGACCCAGCGTGCGGAATTCGTAGGATAGTTCCGCGATCGCCTTGGACGGAAACTGCGCCATCATCACCGAGATTTCGAGCACCACGGTCCAGAGCCGGCAGAGGTGTTCATAGGCCCCGACGTCGAACTGTTTTGTGTTGGTGTCGTAGAAGGTGATCAGGTTGGCGGAGGCGAGATTGCAGGCGGTGTCGTCCAGGAACATGTATTCCGAGCACGGATTGGACGCGCGGATATCGCCGGACGCCTTGCAGGTGTGCCAGTCGTTCATGGTGGTGTTGAAATGCAGCCCCGGGTCGGCCGAGGCCCAGGCGGCGTGGCCGATCTTTTCCCAGAGGTCTCTTGCTTTGAGAGTCTTGGTGATCTTCCGGTTGGTGCGGCCGATCAGATTCCAGTCGCCATCGGTCTCCACCGCGCGCAAAAAGTCGTCCTTCAGCGAGACGGAGTTGTTGGAGTTCTGGCCCGAAACGGTGAGATAGGCCTCCGAATCCCAATCCGTGTCGTAAATCGGGAAATCGATCTCCTTGTAGCCTTGCCTGGCGAACTGGATGACGCGCTTGATCATGCCGTCGGTGACCAGCGAGCGGCGCGCCAGTTTTATCTCGCGGCGCAGGGCAGGGTTCTTCTCCGGATCGAAGCAGTCGTCGCCGCTTCCTTCGCAGTTGACGCAGGCCTTCAGGATCGCCTTCAGGTGCTTCTGGTTGATCCTGGAGCCGGTCACCAAGGCTGCGACCTTCTGCTCCTCCTTCACCTTCCAGTCGATATAGGTCTCGATATCTGGATGGTCGGCATCGACCACCACCATCTTGGCCGCGCGCCGCGTGGTGCCGCCGCTCTTGATGGCGCCGGCGGCGCGGTCGCCGATCTTGAGGAAACTCATCAGGCCCGCTTGAGCGTCCGCCGCCGGACAGCCGTTCGCCTTCGCCGCGCAGCCGCGAAAAATTCGAGCCGGTGCCGGAGCCGTATTTGAACAGCCGGGCTTCGCGCACCCACAGGTCCATGATGCCGCCCTCGTTGACGAGGTCGTCCTGGATGCCCTGGATGAAGCAGGCGTGCGGCTGCGGATGCTCGTACGACGATTTCGATTTGGTCAGCTTGTGGGTGAACGGATCGACGTAATAATGGCCCTGGCCGGGGCCGTCGACGCCATAGGCCCAGTGCAGGCCGGTGTTGAACCATTGCGGCGAATTCGGCGCCACCATCTGTTTTGCAAGCATGTAGCGCAGCTCGTCGAAGAAGGCGCGGGCATCATTCTCGGAGCCGCCGAAATAGCCGCCCTTCCAGCCCCAATAGGTCCAGCAGCCGGCAAGGCGATCGAACACCTGTTTTGAAGAGAGCTCGCTGACATAGCGCTCGGATTCCGGCAGGTTGGCCAGCGCCTCGGTGTCCGGCACCGAGCGCCACAGCCAGGACGGCACGGTCTCTTCCTCGACCTTCTTCAGGCGGGCGGCGACGCCGGCCTTGCGAAAATACTTCTGCGCCAGTACGTCGGAGGCGACCTGCGACCAGAACTCCGGCACCTCCACATTCTCGAGGCGAAACACCACCGAACCATCGGGATTGCGGATCTCCGATGTCGTCATTCTGAAATCAATGCCTGCGTAGGCTGACTGGCCGTCGGTGGTGTAGCGCCGTTCGATTCGCATGGTCGTGCCCCGTCCTATTTTTACCGGACCGCAATTGGATGCGGGCGCCGGGTGGTTTTCCTTGAGCGAACCTGAAGATTGCTATCGCAATCCTAGGCATTCGCGGTTCAGCCGGTGGACCCGGCCCTGTCTTTCTGTCGAATATGTCCTGACGGAGCGCCGGCTCCGATCTCCAGGCCATACTTTAACGCCTCAACTCGCCGCCCGAGCCGGTTTCAGCCCATTTTTAGCGCCCGGAACGTCCCGGAATTCAGGGCATAAAAACCCGTCACCCGGCAGCCTCAACCGGCGGACGGAATGCGTTATTCTGGAACCCGTTTGGGACGACCGGCGGGACTCCAACACTACTCGCGCCGAACAGTTTTAAAGCTAGAGCAACTTCGCGGCACCCGTCAAGCACTAGTACGAGTTCCTGAATCAAATACTAAATATGGTGGAAAGTTGGGAAAACCAAGGGGTCTGGCCGCGCCCTGATTGCCACCAAGTATCAGTGAGTCCTCACGGATTCGCAAAGCGAAAAATTTTGTTTTCGGCGCCCGGTTTTCGGCTTCGCCCGCTGTTCACAGGACAAGTATTTATTGTCGGCGGGGGCTTGCATCGACAAGACTCAGGGGGCGGCATTGGATGTCCGGGCTGACATGCCCCGCCGCAGATGGCTTCCAGTCCCGATAACCGGCATGGTGCGGCCGATTCCCGGCGGTCATCCACGCATGAAAACCCAAAACCAGCCGGCCGCGTGCGCCCGAATCGGGCCGGCAGGCCTCATGTTCCTCGCCATCACCTCGCTTGGCTGGGGTTTCAACTGGCCGGTCACGAAATACCTGCTCAGCGAACTGCCGCCGCTGACCATGCGCGGCGGCACCGGCGTGATTGGCGCCGGCCTGCTGGCCGCGCTCGCGGTGATGCGCGGGCAGAGCCTGAAGGTAACTCGCGAGTTGTGGCCGCGCCTGGCTCTGGCCGCGGTGCTGAACGTGATGGGCTGGATGGTGCTGATGGGGCTTGCGCTGCTCTGGCTTCCCGCCAGCGAGGCGGCGCTGATCGCCTACACCATGCCGGTCTGGGCTTCGCTGATGGCGTGGCCGATTCTCGGCGAGCGGCCGAACCTGTTGCGCGCGATTGCGCTGGTGATGGCGTTCGCCGGCCTCGCATCGATCATGGGCGGCAACGGCATCAGTGCCAGCGCCGCGAAGCTGCCGGGCATCATCATGGCGCTGGCGGGCTCGATCGGGTTTGCGCTCGGCACCGTGCTGGCCAAGAAGCTGCCGCTGTCATTGCCGCCGATCACGGCCGCGGCGTGGCAGATCGGGCTGGGTTGTTTTCCGGTGGCAGTTGTCGGGCTCTTCGTCGAGCATTCCAATTGGGACGCGGTATCAAATACCGGCTGGCTCCTGCTGGCCTATTCCACGGTGATCCAGTTCTGCGTCGCCTATGTCGCATGGTTCGCAGCGCTGGCGCGGCTGCCGGCCTCGGTGGCTGCGATCGGCACCATGGCGGTGCCGGTGATCGGCGTCGTCGCCTCGGCGATTGCGTTGCACGAGCCGCTTGGTCCGGGCCAGATCGCGGCGCTGATCTTCACGCTGGCCGGCGTCGTGCTGGCGACGCGGTCATGATCTTGCGGCCCGGACTCATAACCCCTGGCGCTGCTAGTGATAGAAGGCAGTTGCTGCAGTACGACACCGAGTATGGGCCCCGCCTTCGCGGGGACGACGAGGGCCTTGTGAATCGTGCAATCCATCGCTGACGCCCGTGCCCGCATCTCGCCGCTTGGCCTGCTGTTGCTCACCATCACCTCGTTGGGCTGGGGCCTCAACTTTCCGATCATGAAGAACCTGCTGGCGGAGTGGCCGCCGCTGTCGTCGCGCGGATTGTGCGGCGTCGTGGGCGCGGGGTTGCTTGCACTGGTCGCTCTCGCAAAGGGGCAAAGACTGACGGTGCCGCGGCAGATGCGGGGACGCCTGCTGCTGGTGTCGCTGCTCAGCCTCGGGGGCTGGATCGCGTTCTTGGGACTGGCGCTGTTATGGCTTAACGCCAGCGAGGCGGCGGTGATCGGGACCTCGGTTCCGATCTGGGTCGCGCTATTGGCATGGCCGATCCTGGGCGAGCGCGTGTCGCTGCCCCGAGCCGTTGGTCTTGCGATTGCGCTTGTCGGCATCAGCTTCCTGATCGGCGGCAATGGGATTGATGGCAGTATCGAGAAACTGCCGGGTCTGCTGTTGGCGCTGGCCGGCGCGATCTGCGTCGCGCTCGGCACCGTGCTGACCAAGCATTTCCCGCTGGCGATGCCGCCGATTTCGCTGGCTGCGTGGCAGGTCGGCCTCGGTTGCCTGCCGATCGCGGTTGTCGGGCTCGCCGTGGAACAGCCGCAGCTCGCCGCGTTGTCGGGCGTCGGCTGGGCCTCGATGCTCTACATGACGCTGGTCCTGTTTTGCGTCAGCTATGTATGCTGGTTCGCCGCCCTCGAGCGGTTGCCGGCCGCGACCGCATCGATCGGCACGCTGATGGTGCCGGCGATCGGCGTGCTGGCGTCGGTCGCGATGCTGCACGAGCCGTTCGGCGTTGGCGAAATTTTCGCACTTGTGGCGACGCTGGGCGGCATCGCGCTGGCGATGCGCTCATAATTTCCCCGGCACCGCCGCCAGCGGCACGCGGACGGAAAAATGCGAGCCGCGCGCCAGATCCGATTTGACCTTGACCGCATGGCCGAGCGCTTCCGAGGTTCGCCGCACGATCGACAGCCCGAGCCCAAGACCTTCGCTGGCCGGATCGATCTGGTGAAATGCGTCGAATACCGCGCTTAAGTGCTCGGCCGGAATTCCCGAACCCGAATCCAGCACCTCGATCGATACAAAGCTGCCGCGCCGGCGGCAGCCGACCAGCACGCGGCCGCTGCCGGTATATTTGATGGCGTTGCCGACGAGATTGCCGACGATAGCGCGCAGCATCGCGGGATCGCTGACCACGCGCGCGCCGCACGGCATCACGATCAGCTGCAGGCCCTTCTGCTCCGCATGCAGGCGCCAGGTATTGACGATGGAGTTGAACACCTCGGAGATCGCGAATGTCTTGAGCTGCGGCGCGCCGAAGCCGGCCTGCAGCGCCGAGGTCTCCGCCAGTTGATCGAGTTCGTCGGCCATGCGCAGGCCCGCATCGACGGCATAGCCGAGCCGTTCCTTGTCCCTTGGGTCGGTGAGCTTGTTGCGCACGCGGTCGATCGCCATCACCATGACTTGCAGCGGCTGCTTGAGGTCATGCCCCGCAACCGCCATCAGCCGGCTGACATTGCGTTGCAGGCGATCCGACAGCAGCAGCGAGCGGCGGAATTCCATCTGCGACATCACCTGGCGGGCCAACGCGGCGAGAATCTCGCGCTGCTCCGGCGTCAACTGTCGCGGCTTGTGATCCAGCACGCAGATGGTGCCGATCGGCAATCCATCCGGGGTGCGCAGCAAGGCGCCGGCGTAAAACCGCAGATGAGGGTGGCCGGTGACCAGCGGATTGTTGGCGACCCGAGGGTCTTTGGTGGTGTCGGGAATTTCGAGAAAGGAGTGTTCGAGCAGCGCATGCGCGCACATCGACTGGTCGATCGGGGTTTCGCGCACGCCGAGGCCGACTTCCGACTTGAACCATTGCCGGCCTTCGTCGACCAGGCTGACGATGGAAATCGGGGTCTGGCAGACGTAGCTTGCGATCCGGGTGATGTCGTCGAAGGCCGGCTCGATCGCAGTGTCGAGAATCCCGTAGGAGCGCAGCGCCTGCAACCGCTCCACCTCGTTGGGATGCAATTTCGCCGTCTTATGCTTGTCCGAAATGCCCACCGACCTGACCCGCACCGCCGTTTTTGTTTGGCAAAATTATCGCCTTTTCACGCGACGTCGAACGACCCCGCGCAGAAAAAAGGACGGCGCATCGCGTGCGCCGTCCCGAAATTCCCGTTCGCTCGCTCGACGCTTACGGGCAGGGATGCCGCAGGCCGTCATTGCCGAGATAGGTTCCCGATCCCGGATCGTAGGAACGGAAGCGCTGCACGCAATAGGCCACATCGTCGCCGCCGGGAGCGGGAGCAACCGCAACCGCGCCGTCGTCATAATAGGCCGGATCGTCGTAGTAGTCGTAGCCGTATCCGTACGGATAGCTTGAAGCGAACGCGCCTCCGATCGCGGCGCCCGCAACGACCCCGGGGACAAACCCACCGCCATGGCGATAGTGACCGCCGCGGGAGTAGCCGCCGCCGCCGCGATACGCGTAGGCTCCGCCGCCACGGAATCCACTTCCGCCCGCGCGGAATCCGCCGCCGCTACCGGCAACGCTTGGGGGCGCGCCGCCGGCCCTAAATCCGCCGCCCCCGCCGCCGGCTCTAAAACCAGCGCCGCTAGCTGTGAAGCCGCCGCCGCTGCCGCCAGCCCTGAACCCACCGCCACCGCCGCCGCCAGCAGGCGCGCCGCCGGCTCTTGCTCCGATTGCACCGCCGGCTCCGGGCGGGGCCTGCGCGAAGCTCGATTCCGGCGTAACCAGCGGCAACATCAGCGCCACGGCGGCAACAGTACCTAAAACCTTGAGATTGATCATCATACGCTCCTTGAATTCGTGTGCGAGCCCAACCCGGATGAGGCAAAGACGTTCCCGCGCCGCGCGCTGATTGTGCGGTATGCAAGATTGCGGAACCCATGTGTATGGCGAATGAACGGATTGCGCTGCTTCGGCGGCATACGGTCACGCGACCAACTGGACAATCAACACCGGCAATGGCATCAGTCTTCAAGCTCCGCACCAAACGGCACGGCCTGATGAAACTGTTTCTGCTCAAAATTTTCACGTGGTGGAACGGCCAGACCTTTGGCACGCAATTGTGGACGTGGCGGTTCGGCGAGCTGGTCGGCGCCGACGAACAGGGCAACCGCTATTACCGCACCAGGGGCCGCAAGATCGATCCATCGCTCGGTTTTGAGCGCCGCTGGGTGGTTTACAACGGCTATGCCGAGGCCTCGCGAATACCGCCGTCATGGCATGGCTGGGTGCATCACACCGTCGATGTTGCGCCGACGGAAGAGACCTACAAACCCCATGAATGGGAAAAGCCGCATATCCCGAATATGACGGGGACACCCGCGGCCTACCGGCCCTCCGGATCGACCCTGGCCAAGGGCCGCCGGCCGCCCGCCACCGGCGATTACCAGCCCTGGACACCCCAATAGCGGTTGGTGCCGTCCGGTCGGGAGGCTGTCTGCCGCAAAAAAGCCTGCATGCGCCGTCCATGGTGGGACACCTGACAGCACAGCGGAAGGGGCGGCCGATCATGCGCAGGATTTCCCATACTCTCCTTGGTGCCGTGATCGGCGCGGGCATGACCGTCCTCGCCATCCAACCTCCCAGTTCATTGGTCGCGGCGGCCAAAGCCGCCGCCAGCACCGATACCTATTCTCAGCTCAATCTGTTCGGCGACGTGTTCGAGCGGATCCGGAGCGGCTATGTCGAAAAGCCCGACGACTCCAAACTGGTTGAGGGCGCGATCAACGGCATGATCGCCTCGCTCGATCCTCATTCGCGCTACATGAATGAGAAGGCCTGGCGCGACATGCAGGAGACCACCAGCGGCGAGTTCGGCGGACTCGGCATCGAGGTCACCATGGAGGATGGCTTCGTCAAGGTGGTCGCGCCGATGGACGACACGCCCGCAGCGAAGGCCGGCATCATGTCGGGCGACCTGATCACCTTCATCGATGACGCCGCGGTCCAGGGGCTCACGCTGGAGCAGGCCGTAGTTAAGATGAAGGGACCGATCAATACCAAGACCCGGCTGAAAATCATGCGCAAGGGCGCGGAGCAGCCGATCGAGATTGCGATCGTGCGCGAAGTCATTCGGGTGCGGCCGGTGCGCTACCGCACGGAAGGCGGCGATATCGGATATGTACGGATCACCGCCTTCAACGAACAGACTACCGAGGGCCTGAAAAAGGCCATCCGCGAGATATCGAAACAGATCCCGCCGGAGAAGCTGGCCGGCTACGTCGTCGACCTTCGCAACAATCCCGGCGGCTTGCTCGATCAGGCGGTTTCGGTGTCCAGCGCGTTCATGGCGCGCGGCGAGGTGGTGTCGACGCGGGGCCGCACTCCCGAGGAGACGCAGCGTTTCACGGCGCGGGCCGGCGACCTCATCAAGGGCAAGCCGCTGGTCGTCCTGATCAACGGCGGATCCGCGTCGGCTTCGGAGATCGTGGCCGGCGCGCTGCACGACCACAAGCGGGCGACGCTGATCGGGACCCGCTCGTTCGGCAAGGGCTCGGTGCAGACCATCATTCCGCTCGGCTCCGGCAAGGGCGCCATGGCGCTCACCACCGCGCGCTATTTTACGCCGTCGGGCCGCTCGATCCAGGCCAGGGGCATCACGCCCGACATCGAAGTGCTGCAGGACGTGCCGGACGAACTGAAGGCCGCCGCCGACACCAAGGGCGAGGCGTCGATGCGCGGCCACCTCTCGGCGGAGGGCGCCGAGCAGACCGGCTCGCAGTCCTACGTGCCGCCGAACGAGAAGGACGACAAGGCGCTCGGCGCGGCCTACAATCTTCTGCGCGGCGTCACCGTCAATGCGAACGTGCCGCGGTCTCCGAAGGCGGCAATTCCGAACTGAAGTAACGTAGCATCGTAGGGTGGGTTAGCGCCGAAGGCGCGTAACCCACCGAGCCTTCCGCGAGCTGTGAGCCCATGGTGGGTTACGGCGCTTCGCGCCTAACCCACCCTACGAATCTTGAGAATTTCGCGGCCCCCCTGTTAACAGCGGGGATAGTTATCGTCGCATTCTTGTGCTCGCGCCATGATCAGGTTTCAATCGCGCATCTTACGGAGGTGGGAGACCACCGCGACGGTTCGGGTCACAGTTCGCGACTGCCCCGATTTGCAGCGGCACCCGAGGAAGGATACGGCCGGGAGATAGGCCCCCGGTGCAGAGGTCCTGAAATCGCCCGTTAATGTGGAGCTGCCGTAGGACAGGAAAGGCCGTTCGGTGCAAACCGGGCGGCCTTTTTCTTGTGGCGTCATTTCCGGGTTCGCGCGAAGACGCGCGCCCCGGAACGACGACGTTAAATTATGCCCTCTACGCCGGCTGACTTAACCGCGCCGCGGCCCGGTTGATCGCATCGCCGCGGTACGCACCTCTTGCGGCCATTCGCTCTTTCAGAAACGCGAGAACTTCTGCCGGCGCGGCGTCCGGCGAGCCGGCGTTGAATGGCGGCGCCGGATTGTATTCAAGCCCGAGCTGAATTGCTTCCGCGGTTTTCCGGTCGGTCAGGATCGATACCAGCGTCAGTGCGAAATCGATGCCGGCGGTGACGCCGCCGCCGGTGACACGGTTGCGGTCGACGCAGACCCGGGTCCTGGTCGGGGTCGCGCCGAACGCCGACAGATATTGCATCGCCGACCAATGCGTCGCCGCGTTGTAGCCCTCCAGCAATCCGGCGGCGCCCAGCACCAGCGACCCCGTGCACACCGACGTGACGTATTTTGCGGCCTTGGCCTGCGCGCGCAGAAAATCCAGCGTCTCCTCGTCGTTGACGAGATCATCGGCGCCGGCGCCGCCGGGCACGCAGATCACATCGAGCTGCGGGCAATCCGCGAAGGTCATGGTCGGCGTCAGCACCAGCACCGAGTCGCTCGGCACCGGCTCGATGCGCTTCCAGATCAGATGGATTTTTGCGCCGGGCAGGCCGGCGAACACCTGCAGCGGCCCGGTGAAATCGAGCTGAGTCACCTTTGGAAAGACGAGGAGACCGATTTGCAGCGGCGTGGACATCGTGAAAGCTCCCGGCGTTTCTCCTCATGGTGAGGAGCGCGCTCTTGCGCGCGTCTCGAACCAAGAGTCTCGTGGCCCCTCCTTCGAGACGCGGCCGAGAGGCCGCTCCTCAGGATGAGGAATATCTTGACGAACGCATCCTGCCATGATGGCTTGATGTCTGAAATGCCGTATTTCCCTCATTTCAGGACATAGGCGTCCACATGATCGGCGTGCTGATTTTCCCGGACTTCCAGTTGCTCGACGCAGCCGGCCCGATTTCGGTGTTCGAGGTCGCGGCGCGGGTCGCCGGCAAGCCCCCGTCGATCAAGGTGATCGCGTTGACGCCCGGCGCGGTGCGCAGCTCGTCGGGCGCCGAAATGCTCGCGCGCGGCATCAGGCCGGCGGGTGCGATCACGACCTTGATCGTGGCCGGCGGCTGGGGCGTCCGCACCGCGGCCAGATGTAACAAGACCCTCAACTTCGTGCGCGCAATGGAAAAGCGCGGCGTCCGTGTCGCCAGCGTCTGCTCCGGCGCCTATATCCTGGCCGAAGCCGGCATTCTCGACGGCCGCCGCGCCACCACGCATTGGCAGCGCACGCAGCACTTTCTCAAGACCTATCCAAAGGTGAAGCTGGAGCCCGACCGGATTTTCGTGCGCGACGGCAATATCTGGAGTTCGGCGGGGATCAGCGCCGGCATCGATCTGGCGCTGGCGATGGCGGCGGAGGATTTCGGCGATGAGGTCGCCCGCAAGACCGCACAGCAACTCGTGCTGAATGAACGCCGCGCCGGCGGGCAGTCGCAATTCTCCTCGCTCTTGGAATTGAAAGCGCCGGCAGGCCGCTTCGCGCCGCTACTGACTTGGGCGCGCGAGCATCTCGACGCGCCGCTGACGGTGGAAGACATGGCGGAGCAGGCCGGCATGAGCTCGCGGCATTTTACCCGCGCCTTCATTGCCGAGACCGGCGCCACGCCGTCCAAGGCGGTGGAGCGGCTGCGCGTCGAGGTGGCGCGGCAGCGCGTGCAGTCTTCCAGCGAGGCGATCGAACGGGTGGCGCAATCGACCGGCTTTCGCGATCCGGAACGGATGCGCCGCGCCTTCATCCGCGCCTTCGGCCAGCCGCCGCAATCGCTGCGCCGCGGCGCGAGGGCGGGGTAGGAGGCGCGTCAATCCAGCGCTCATTTCAGCGGCGCATCGGGATGCCAGCCGACCACCGCGAGCATGACGAAAAATCCGATGACATAGGCAACCGCAACCGGCCAGCCCTGCGTCACCCAGCGCCCGACCGATTTCGCTTCGGGATACATGTTGGCCAGCGCCACGCCAGCCGAGGATCCGAACCAGATCATCGATCCGCCAAAGCCCACGGCATAGGCGAGATATCCCCAGTCGTAACCGCCTTGCTTCAGCGCAAGCGCGGTGAGCGGGATGTTGTCGAAAACGGCGGACACAAAGCCGAGACCGAGCGCGGTCTGCCATGAGGCGACTGGAAGCTTCTCGACCGGCATCATCGAAGCCGCTGTCACCAGCGCCAGCAGAAAGACCGTGCCCTTGATCGTTTCGGGCATGATAGCCCAATCCGGCCGCCGTAACGGAGCCGTCGCCAGAATAACGGCCCAGACGGCTAGCCCGAGGGCGGGGACGTTGCCAACCAACGAGGGAAATTTGAGGTTTACGGTGACGTTTGCAACCAGCGCAGCAATCAGAATGGCGGCGACAATGAATACCCGTGCGCTGTCGATCTTCAGTCCGGTCGGAGGTTTCTTGACGATTGGGGAAAAGCGATGCTGCTGCATCGATGCCGGCACCGCGAAGATCAGAAATCCGACGAAGGCCGCTACATAGGCTTCGAGCACGCTAAGGGGACTGACGCCCGCGATCCACATCATGGTTGTCGTGGTATCGCCGACCACGCTGCCGGAGCCCCCTGCGTTCGAAGCCGCCACGATGCCGGCGAGATAGCCGATATGGACTTTGCCTCGAAACACATGCCGGGCCACCGTGCCGCCGATCAGGGCGGCCGCGATGTTGTCGAGGAAGCTCGACAGCCCGAACACCAGCATCAGCAATACGACGCCGCCTTTCCAGTCATCAGGAAGCAGCGCCGGCATTTCGTCTGGAATTCTGCTCTCCTCGAAATGCCGCGATAACAGCGCAAAGCCCGTTAGCAGCAGGAATAAATTAGCGAGGATGACCCATTCATGCTCAATGTGGCGAGCAAAGCCCACGAGTCCCACGCCGTATTTGAAACCGCTGAAGGCGATCTTGTAGATGATGACGGCTGCGAGCCCCGACAGCGCAATCGGAAGCGTATAATGGTGGAACAAGGCAATGCCGAGCAAGGTCAGCGCGAACAGAATAAAGTCGACGGGTATTCCAAGCACCATTACAGGTTCGATCACGACGGCCTCAGTCAATGCCAGAGAATGTTGCGCTGAACATGCGACGCTGCCCGACGTTCTTGAAAAGGGCAAGGCCTCGCGGTGCGATCATGCGTCGCGTATCTGCGGCGGATATTTCGATTTCGCAGGCTAGTCCAACCCCTTCAACCAGCCGCCAATCTCGCGCGCGGCGACATTGGCCTGCGGCAGCAGTTTGCCCATGGTGAAGAAGCCGTGGAACTGTCCGGGGAAGGACCGATAGGTCACCGGCACGCCGGCCTCTTTCAGCCGCTTCGCAAACTCATCGCCCTCGTCGCGCAGCGGATCGGCGCCGGCGGTGAGCAGATAGGCCGGCGGCAAGCCCGCCAGATTCTCGACCAGCGCCGGCGATGCGCGCCAGTCATGGATGTCGTCGGGGCCGTTCAAATATTGGTTCTTGAAATATTGGACGACCGAATGCGTGAGCAGGACGCTGGTCTCCGGCTCGCGGTGCGAGGCATGCGTCATCCGGAAGTCGGTGCCGGGGTAGATCAGCACCTGTCCGGCGAGTTTCGGTCCGCCGTGGTCGCGCGCGTGAATCGCAACGACCGCGGCTAGATTGCCGCCGGCGCTGTCGCCGCCGACCGTCAGCCGCGCCGCGTCGATGCCCAGCGTCATCGCGTTGTCCGACACCCATTTCGTTGCGGCGATGCAGTCCTCGACCGCGGCGGGAAATTTTGCTTCGGGTGAAAGGCGGTAATCCACCGCGATCACCAGCAATTGGCCTTCATGCGCCAGCATGCGGCAGACCACGTCGTGGGAATCCAGATTGCCGATCACCCAGCCGCCGCCATGGAAAAATACCAGGCACGGCGCCATGCCGTCGGCCTGCCGCAGCGTCTTCGGCGTGTAGAGCCGGGCCGGCAGCGCGCCGCCGGGGCCTGCGATCGCGATCTCCCTGACCGACGCCAGTTCCGGCGGTTCGGGATTGGTGACCAAGCGGCCCTTCAGATAGAGTTCGCGCGCTTCGGCTGGCGAGACGCTTTCGTAAGGAGGACGGCCGGCTTCCTGAAAGGCCTTGTAGACGGCGGCGGCGTCGGGATCGAGTTGAACTGGCATGTGGGAGACCTGTTGGTTTTTGAACTCAATTTTGTCATTCCGGGATGCGCCCCTTGGCGCAGGCCCGGAATCCGTACTCCCGGCGGTGGTTATGGATTCCGGGCTCGCGCTTCGCGCGCCCCGGAATGACGACACTACGCGGTAGTTCGGCCGCCGTCGACGGTATAGGCCGAGCCTGTGACATAGCTGGCTTCATCCGAGGCAAGAAACGCCACCACGGAGGCGACCTCGCTGGCAAGGCCGAGCCGCCGCGCCGGAATGCGCTCGACGATCTTGTCATTGGGCACCGGCGCGTTGCCGGGATTGCGGCCTTCGATGATCGCGCTCAGCATCCGGCTGTCGATCAGGCCCGGACAGACGCAGTTCACACGCACCGCAGTGCCGGTGCAATCGATCGCCGCGCTCTTGGTCAGACCGATCACGGCGTGCTTGCTGGCCGTATAGGCGGGGATTTCGGGCGAGCCGATCAGCCCGGCGATCGATGCGGTGTTGATGATGCTGCCGCGGTTCTGCGCCAGCATCACCGGCATCACGTGCTTCAGCCCAAGGAATACGCCGGCCACATTGACGTCGAGCACGCGGCGGAACGTCTGCAGCGAATAGCGCACGATCGGCGCGATATCGCCTTCGATGCCGGCATTGTTGTAGAACACCTCGATGGCGCCGAACTTGTCCATCGCCGCGCGGACGTAGCCGGCGACCTCGTCCTCCTGCGTCACGTCGGCGGTCACCGCCAGCGCCTCGGCCTGCGCCGGCAAATCCTTGATCGCGGCCTGTAACTGCTTTTCGTCACGATCCACCGCGACGATGCGCGCGCCGCGCTCGGCGAGCAGCTTTATGGTCGCGCTGCCGATCACCCCGGCCGCGCCGGTGACGACGGCAACCCGGCCGTCCAGACGAATACGATCGGGCATCGAGTGCGCTTTCCCGTTTGCTCCGGTTATGCCGGATTTCGCGGGCCACTATTTCATCAGTCGCGTGGCATGACCAGCCAACAAGGAGGGCGGCATCCCGCCCTTTCCCCGCCGTATTCGCCGTGTTAACCGGGCATTGCGAGCGGCCGACCAGCGCCTTCCGATCTCCGATACAATGTCGTGAGCCTGATTTGCTTTAGGGTACCGGATGTTTCGAACCATTGCCCTGACCGGGTTTGCGGCCCTGATCGCCGCCATCACGCTTGCAGCCGCGCCTCCGGCGCGCGCGCAGCTCGGCAATCTGTTTTCCGATCCGGCGCCGCGTCCGCCCGGCAATGTTCCGCGCGGCCAGGTCCAGCAGCAGCAGGAGGACGACGAGGAAGTGCCGGAACTGCCGCAGGGCCGCATCCTGCCGGCGCCCAACCGTCCGCTGCCGGGGCAGGGCGTGCCGCCGCCGGGCTCGGTGCAGTCGCAGCCACTGGCGCCGCCGCCGGGAACCAGCATCGTTCCGCAGAATGCGCCCCCGGGGATGGCGGTGACGCCGCCTCAGCCGGGCCAGGGCGTTGCGGTCGCGCCGCCGTCGCCGAGCCCGTTGCCGGGATTGGCGCCGGGCCAGCGCCAGCCCAAAAGCGTGCCGGGGGCGGCGGCCACCTTGCAGCCCGGCGACGAGGTGGTCACCGAACCGCCCGCCAGCAAGATCGTCAACAAGAAGGCGAGCTTTTCCGGCCTCGACAAGATCACCGGCCGCATCATCAATTTCGACGCCGACATCGGCGAGACCGTGCAGTTCGGCGCGCTGCGGGTGAAGACCGACGCCTGCTATACCCGGCCGGCGACGGAAACCACCAACACCGACGCCTTTGTCGAGGTTGACGAGATCACGCTGCAGGGCGAGGTGAAGCGGATTTTCTCCGGCTGGATGTTCGCGGCGAGCCCCGGCCTGCACGGCGTCGAACACCCGATCTACGATATTTGGCTGACCGACTGCAAAGGACCCTTGCAAACCATCGTCAGCGCGCAGCCCGATCCGCCGAAACCGCCGCCGCCTCCGCCGGTGCAAAAGCGCGCGCCGCCGAAGCAGGCCGCCCCGCGTCCGCCGCCGCAGCAATTCCCGCCGCAGCAACAGGTCCAGGAGCAGCCGCGGCCGCAACCGCAGCCGCAGCAGCAGACCAATCCGTTCTTCAATCTGTTCAGGTGATCGTTACTTCTCCCCGCTCTTTCGCGGGGAGGCCGTAGGGTGGGCAAAGGCGCGCTTGCGCCGTGCCCACCATCTTCGCTTCCGGATCGCGGTGAATGGTGGGCACACGGACGCGCGTTCGCGCGCCCGCCTATTTTGCCCACCCTACAATTCGGCGATGATCCGCAGCGCCTCGGCGCCGCTGGTAGCCACTGGCAGCCGCGAGAAATCCGCTTCACCCGTGATCGCCTGATCGAGCATCGCGCGGTAACGCCGCCGCGGCACTTCGATGGCGCCGAAACTGCGCAGATGCGCGGTGACGAATTGCGTGTCGAGCAGCACAAAACCACCCGCGATCAATCGTGCGACCAGATGCACCAGCGCCACCTTGGAGGCGTCGCGGGCATGATGAAACATGCTCTCGCCGAAGAAGGCGCGGCCGAGACTGACGCCGTAGAGCCCGCCGGCCAGATGGTCGCCGTCCCAGGCCTCGACGCTGTGGCAATGGCCGATCTCGTGCAACCCGATATATAGGTCGCGGATGCGGCGGTTGATCCAGGTGTCGTCGCGGCCGGATGAGGGCGCCGCGCAGCCGTCGATCACGGCCTTGAAGGCGGTGTTGACGTTGATACGAAAAGCATCCGACCGCACCGTGCGGGCCAGCCGCGAACTGATGCGAAAGCCGTTCAGCGGGATAAGCCCGCGAATTTCCGGCTCGACCCAGAACAGCGTCGGGTCGTCGACGCTTTCCGCCATCGGGAAAATGCCGCAGGCATAAGCGCGCAGCAGCACGTCGGGGGTGATATCGGACGCAGCGGAGTTGCGGGAGCTCATGGCGCACAGGATAGCAGGAGGGCGGGACGCGCGCGATGGGGCGGGCGAGCATGCGGCCGAAGGTTTCGCCTTCCGATAAGCATGCTATTGTGCCTAAAAAGCGTTGGGATGAAACATTGGGGCTGATGTGAATATCAAATGGAAGACGATTGCCCCGCTGGGCATCTGGCTTGCGATCTATCTCATCCCGGTTCCGGCGGGCCTTAACGCCAACCAGTGGCATTATTTCGCGGTATTCGCGGCGGTGATCACCGGGCTGATCCTGGAATCCATGCCGGTGGGCGCGGTCGGCCTGATCGGCCTCACATTCGCCGGCGTGATGGGTTACGTCGAGCATGATCCCAACAAGTCGCTGCGTTGGATGCTGAGCGGGTTTTCCGAAAGTACGGTGTGGCTGATCGTCGGCGCCTTCGTGTTCGCGATCGGTTATCGCAAGAGCGGCCTCGGCCGACGGATCGCGCTGCTGCTGGTGCGCGGCCTCGGCCGCCACACCATCGGCCTCGGTTATGCGGTGGCGCTCTCCGACCTTGTTCTGGCCCCGGCCACGCCTTCGAATACCGCGCGCAGCGGCGGCACGGTGTATCCGATCGTCAGCAATATCCCGCGAATCTACGGCTCCGAGCCCGGGCCCACCGCGGGCAGGATCGGCACCTATGTGATGTGGACCGCGTTCGCGACCACCGCGGTCACCTCATCGCTCTTCCTGACCGCGCTGGCGCCCAATGCCGCAGCACTCGGCATCGCCAAGAAGATCGTCGGCGTCGATGTCGGCTGGTCGCAATGGTTCATCGGTTTTGCTCCGCTCGGGGTGCCGCTGCTCGTGCTGGTGCCGCTGCTGAGCTACCTGATCTGCCGGCCGCAGGTGAAGCAAAGTCCGGAAATCGTGGTGTGGAGTTCGGATGAATTGAAGGCGATGGGCCCGCTGTCGCGCAACGAATGGATCATGGCCGCGCTGGTGCTGCTGGCGATGTTTCTGTGGATCACCGGGTCGAATCCGAACATCAGCCTTCCCGGCCTCGGTTCGAACTTCATCAATGCGACCATGGTGGTTTTCGTGGTGATCTCGCTGATGCTGCTCACCGGGGTGATCGATTTTTCCGACATCGTCGCCGAAAAGGCCGCGTGGGAAGTGTTTTTCTACTTCACCTCGCTGCTGACGCTGTCATCGGGCCTCAACGAAATCGGATTCATCAAATGGATCGCGGACGAATTCGCCGAGCCGCTGAGGGGCATGTCGCCGACCACAGGAATGATCCTGCTGGTGGCGCTGTTTTTCTGGATCCATTATTTCTTTTCCAGCATCACCTCGCATGCCGCCGCCGTGCTGCCGGTAGTGCTCGCGGTCGGCAGCAGCATTCCCGGAATGCCGATGGCGACCCTGACGCTGCTGTGCGTCTATTCGCTGGGACTGATGGGGGTGATCTCGCCCTATGCCACCGGACCGGCGCCGATGTATTTCGGCAGCGGTTACATCGGCAAGCGGGATTTCTGGAAATTTGGGCTGATCTTCGGGCTGATCTATTTTGTGGGGCTGCTGGCGATCGTGCTGCCGTGGCTGCGGGTGATCGGCTAGATTGCCGCCGGATGCCCGGTTGTCGCCGTGATCTGGGAAGTTGCCGATGGACCTTAAGCGCGCCATACCCCGGGCCGGTCTTCGCGATATCGTGCGCTCGTTCGGCGAGCGCCGAACGACGCTTGGAACGACTGTGCTGATCAAGCCGCTAGCCGCGCGGCCCGATCAGATTATCGAAATCTATCTCGCCGAACCTTACAGGATCCGTACCGACGATGGACAGCTGAATGCCGCGCCGGAAATCGTTATCGTCGGGCCGCAAAGCCACCGCTGCATCCAACTCTACATGTCCGGCCAGATTCATGTCTTTACCATCCGGTTTCATCCGGCGGGGTTCAGCCGGTTAACCGGGGTAGACATGAGTTCGCTGGTCAATCAGGGCATCATGGCCTCGGATGTCGTCGGCAACCGGGCTTCGCTGTTGCGTGACGCCGTATTGTCGGCAAGCGACTTCCCGTCGCGCGTGGCCGCCGCCGAACGCTGGATCGGCATGATGCGGGAGGACTGCGCGGCTACCGATGGAATAGATCACGCATCGCGCCTGATAGTGGCGACGAGGGGCCGGGTGCGAATCGATGCACTGGTCGAGCGATCGGGTTTCGGAGCGAGCCAGTTCCAGCGTCGTTTCAGGACGCAGGTTGGACTGTCGCCGAAACTCTATGCCCGCACCGTCCGGCTCGAAGCTGCGTTGACCGCACGCCGCGTAGAACCTGGGAAGCACTGGACCGCCATCATCCACGACGCCGGCTATTTCGACCAGGCGCATTTCATTCGCGAATGCCGCGCCCTGGCGGGCGCACCGCCGAGCGGCTTCAGCGTCGATTGGGAAAGTGCCCGCTCGCAGGAGATATGACCGAAATATACAAGCGCCGGCCAAAGCCGGCTGGCATCTTCATCGCATCGGATGGAGGTCATATCGCGATGAACATAACGAGGCGCGATTTGGGGATAGTCTCGATGAGTGTCGCAATTGGCACGACCGGTGGGGGGAGAATGGCAATGGCGGTGGTAAGCGACAGCGTACAGGCGAAAGTGAAAGCCGTGCTCGACGGCTGGAACGACTCCTGGAACGCGTCTGACATGACCGCAATGTCCAACCTTTTCGTCGACGATGCGCACTGGGTCAACGTGGTCGGCATGCATTGGCGCGGCAAGGGGGAGATCATGAGAGCCCTCAGTTCGTACTTCGAACTGATGTTCAAGGAAAGATCGAGCGCCCTCGACGAGATCGAAAGTATCGAGCCGCTGCCCGGCGGCGCATTCGTCACCGTCGTGCGCTGGTCGATGGGCGGGTTCAAGCAGCCCGACGGGGTTATGAGGCCGCCCGGCAAGGATCGCATGTCGCTGGTGATGATACCGCGCGGCGATGGCTTGGCGATCGCACACGGCGCGAATATTGCGATCGTTCCGGAGGCGGCCCCGTTTGATCCGATCAAGCGCTAGACTAGGGCGGCTGCCGTCAGCTCGCAGCCGCATTCGCGGGCTTTGTTACCGGCTGATTGACACGGCTGAAGCGCAATACGATCCGGGTGCCGGCATGGGCGGGATCGCGCTCGACGGTGGCCTCGAGCTTGGTCGCCATCGCCGAGACGATGCGCTGTCCCATGCCGGTGGAACGCGGATCGGTCTCCGGACTACCGAGACAGACACCGACTTGCTATGCCGTCCAGTTGCTTGAAAAAAACTTCGGACCATCTCTCCGCACTCTGCCAGTCGAGATGCACCCCGTCGACGGTCGTTAGGCCGCTTAAATCCGGGATTAGGACGCTTGCGTGAATATGCGCCGCAATCTGTCTGGTATATTCCGAGTACTCATATTCTTCCATAGGCGTCATCGTAACGACGATGCACTCAGGTGGAACCTTACGCGATGCAGCGAAGCTCTCAGCTCTTGCGAGCATATCTGGTGACGGCGGGTCGGCTATGTGATGTCGTATGGGCGGAATAGGCCGTCCTATCCCCCACCCATACGTAGACATATCCCAAAAGCCGGTCTCGTAGGATCTATAGATCGAGGGATAGACGCCGCCGCACCAGTGCGGCTGTCGTCGACAAATCCATGCCGCTGAAGCCGCCCCGAATTTCTTGCTTAAATAGTTCAGCGTGGCGTCATTGCTCATTGCAAAGCGCGCCACCGGTGAAAGATACGCCGTAAAGAATTGATGGGCATGAACGATATAAAGATCGGGGCGGCCGGAGATTCCGGATAGAACAGCTATTGGAAACCGCCCGCCCTCGTCGTAGCCGAAGCCTGCAAGATGGTAGCGTAAATTACGGTCCTTAAAGTAAAACTCGGTCGCCTTGGTCGAAAACGACACCTGAGCCAGACTACTTCCGAGCACCAACACCTGGGCGTTGCTGAGGCTTTCGATGGTCTTTGGTTCCAGGTGCAAATAATAGGCACCATGCTCATAATCGGCAAATTTTAGACTGGTGCAATAAGCAAGGAAAACGTCCTCAGCGAAGTTTTGGTTGCACTTCATAGCCGCAATCGTGGTTGGCCCGATAAGCGTAACAGCGCCGCTTAAGGCGGCAACAATCAAGCTCACGAATATGAACCACGCTGCGCGCATGTCAGAACCTGAAATAAAGGAAACTGACAGGCGCGCTGAATGACATCGCGATCGCCACGCCAAGTCCGATACCGACGCTCACGGACCAGGCTAAGTTCTGGCGCCACGATGGAAGGCGCCATTCCTGCGGGGAACGACCAAAAACCTCGGCGGTATTCGGCAGAACCAGAGCGATGAATGTCAGTGCGGCCAGCCACCATCCGGCGGAAGCCACGTCAGCGATCCGCTCGCCTGCGGTCGCGGCAAACATGCTCTGCCAGATGGACCACGTCGACGAAAATGTCGCGGCCTTGAAGGGCACCCAGGCGAGCAACACAATAAGCAGCGTTAACAACCGCGCGACCGGCCATGGAACCGCGATGCCGACCGAGCGCCAGGCATGATTGATAAGGAGGCCGAGACCGTGGATGCCACCCCACACTACGAAATTCCATGACGCACCATGCCAAAGACCGCCGAGCAGCATGGTGATCATAAGGTTGATCGATCGACGCGCCGTCCCTTTTCGATTTCCGCCAAGCGGATAGTAGACGTAGTCGCGAAGAAAGCGCGATAGCGTCATGTGCCAGCGGCGCCAGAACTCAATCAGTGAATCGGCCTTGTAGGGCGAGAAAAAATTAAGAGGAAAGGTGATGCCGAACATCAAGGCGAGCCCGATCGCCATGTCCGAATAACCGGAGAAATCAAAATAAATTTGCAACGAGTACGCCGCGGTGCCGATCCACGCGGCGCCTGTCGCGAGAATCTTGCCGGCATTGGCTGCCGCGAAAATCGGGTCGGAAAAGGCGGCGATGCCGTCCGCGAGGACTACCTTTTTGAAAAGACCTGCCGCGAACCACGATAATCCTAGAGCGATCGAGGGCCAGTTGAGATTGTAAGTCTCTCGCCTCGCGAACTGCGGCATCATCTCCTTATGATGCAGGATCGGGCCCGCTATCAGGTGCGGGAAGAATGTAACAAAAAGCAGGTAGTGGACCGGATTGTACTCTTTTGCTTCGCCTCGATAAGCGTCGACCAGAAATGCGATCTGCGTAAAGGTGTAGAAGGAAATGCCGATCGGAAGCGCGAATTTTATCACTTCAACCGGCAAGCCGATCTCGGCCAATGTTTCGGTCAGGAGCCCGAGATATTTGAAGGTTCCAAGTAGCGCCAGATTGCCGACAACTCCCAGGACCAGCAACCACCTTCGATGGATTGCCACAAGGCTCAGGCCGACGATGTAGTTGAATACGATCGAGCCCAAGATCAGCGGAAGCAGGTATCGCGGATCATCCCAAGCATAGAAGGCAAGGGACGCCAGCGCGAGCCATAGTCCGGCGGCCTTGGGTTGCCGAAGCCATCCGAGCATAAAGAAGCCCGCCAGAACAGCGGGCAGGAAGACGAAGAGAAACGAAGGAGCGTGGAACAACATTAAACTTAGTTTAGCCGCCTGATCTGCAGTATGGCAAGCGCGCTCGGCAGCGGATCGGTGATCGGCACAGTGCCGTGATGGAGGCTCTCGGTTTCCAGCACGCCGGGTAGAAGGGTGGGGCGGGTCAGCCGCGCTCAACCCATCCTGCACACCGCGGTTTACTCCGCGGCAGTCGCCGGCGCGGGTGCCGGCGCCGCATTGATGCGGCGGAAGCGCAGCACGATGCGGGTGCCGGCGTGTTTCGGATCGCGCTCGACGCTGGCATCGAGTTTCTGCGCCATCGCGGTGACGATGCGCTGTCCCATGCCGGTGGAGCGCGGATCGGTCTTGACGTTGAGGCCGACGCCGTCGTCGGCAATCGACAGTTCGAGATCGTCGCCGTTTGCGCTCAGAACGATATGGATCGGGCCCGCGCCGTCGGGATAGGCGTACTTCACCGCATTCATCACCAGCTCATTGACGATAATGCCGATCGCCACCGCGCGGTCGGGGTCGATCTCGATCGGCTCGGCCTTCAGCGTCAGCCGCGACATCTTGTTGCCTTCGGCGGAGCGCCGGAGATCCTCCAGCAGAGCTTCGAGATATTGATTGAGCAGCACGCTTTTCAGATCATGCGAGGTGTAGAGCCGCCGATGCACCTGCGCCACCGCGGCGACGCGGCCCATGGCGTTGGTGAGCGCCGCCTTGACGCCGTCCTGCGTTGACGAATTGGCCTGCAAATGCAGCAAGGAGGCAATGATCTGCAGACTGTTGCCGACGCGATGGTTGACCTCGCGCAGCAGCACCTCGCGTTCGGCGGCGAGCGCGGCGTAGCGGTCGCGCGAGGCATGAACCTCGGCCTCGGCGTCGTCGCGGGCCTTGCGGATCAGCGCCTGCTTCAGCGCGCCCTCGACGGCGACGTGGAGCAGGGGGATGAAATCGCCGAGCGTGTCCTTGACCAGATAGTCGGCGGCGCCCGCCTTCAACGCGGTCACCGCGATGCTGGAATCCTGCGACGCGGTGACGAACACCACCGGCGGCGCATCCGGCATTTTCAGAATCCGCGCCAGTGTTTCCAGCCCGTCGAGGCCGGGCATGTATTGGTCAAGCGCGATGACGTCGATGCCGCCTTCTTGCAGGCGCGCCAGTCCAGCTTCGCCGCTGCCGGCGTGAACGACGTTGAATCCCAGCCGCGACAGGCCCCGCGTGACCAGCCGGGCGAGCGCCTCCTCGTCGTCGATATACAATAGCGTTGCGGCGGTGGCGGTCATGGGCGGCTTACGGGACCTGAATGACGGAGAAGAACAATCCGAGCTGGCGAATGGCGTTGGCGAAACTTTCGTAATTCACCGGCTTGGTGATGTAGACGTTGCAGCCGAGTTGATAGCAGCGCTTGATTTCCTCGGCATCGTCGGTTGTGGTGAGAACCACCACCGGCGCGCATTTCAAATACTTGCAATCCTTGACCCGGCGCAGGATCTCGATCCCGGTCATGTCCGGCAGATTGAGGTCGAGCAAAATCAGCAGCGCCTGTCCCTTTTGAGCGGCGCCGCTTCCGTCCTCGCCGAACAGATAGTTGACCGCTTCTGTACCGTTGGTGAACGGGACGATCTCATTGTTGACACCGGAGCGCCTGATGTTGCGCTCAATCAGCCGGGCGTGGCCCTCGTCATCCTCGATCATGACGATTTTGACCGGTTTACTCATGACTCTCTGTTCCGGTTGGTGGCCGCCCATTTGAGCGGCAGGGTTATCGTGAATGTGCTGCCGTTGTGAAGTTCCGACGCCACCGATATGGTTCCGCCGAGCCGCCGCACCAACGCGCGGACATGTGCGAGCCCGATTCCCTGGCCTGGCCGGTCCTGTGTACCGGCGCGGCGGAAAAGGTCAAAAATCCGTTGGTGATCCTTGGGGTCGATTCCCCTGCCGTTGTCGCTGATCTCGAAGATCGCAAAACCCAGTGTGGTACGGCCCCGGACGGAGACGTCGCCGGGCACGCCGGGTTTCAGGTATTTCAGCGCATTGTCGATCAGATTGGAAAAAATCTGTTCCAGCGCGAGGCGGTCGCTGACGATATCCGGCAGCGGCTCGATCCTTATTTGCGCGTTCGCCTCCGCGGCCTGGTGCGCAACCGTGGAGACGATGCCTTCGATCAGTTCGCGGGTGTCGACCGGCACCGGCTGGAATTCGCGTCGGCCTTCGCGGGTGAGGTTGAGGATCGCGGTGATCAGCCGGTCCATCTTGCCGATCGAGGATTTGATGAAGTCCAGCGCTTCGGTGAAGTCCTGCGAGAGCTGCTTGTCCGCACCGCCCAGAACCGGTTCGAGGTCGGTCGCATCGTCAGGAATCAGCGGCGCTGACGATGCTGAGCGGCCGAGCGTCGCGATCCGCTTGAAGATATCGCCGCGCAATTCTTCCAGCTCGCTGGTAAAACCCATGATGTTGACCAGCGGCGAGCGCAGATCGTGGCTGACGATATAGGCGAAACGCTGGATTTCCTCGTTGGCTTCGCGCAGGTCCGAGGTGCGTTCCTGCACGATCGACTCCAGGTTGAGATTGCTGTCGCGCAACTGCGCCTCAGCCTCGTCGCGCGCCCGCGCCGAGCGCCGCACCAGGAAGATCGAGAGCGCGGCGAGAGCTATCACGCAACTCGACCCGGCAATGGTCACGGAAGAAGCGAGAACCTGGGTGCGGTCGGCTGTCGTGGTGCGCAGCGCAAACAGGCGATTTTCCTCTGCGAGCATTGCCGCGGCTACATCGCGAATCGAGCCGCTGGTGTCGCCGGCAGCGGCTTCGCGCACCAGTTCGGCCGCATGGGCTTGATCGGCTCGTTTGAGGAAATCCATTTCCTGGGCGAACTGCGAGAGTCGCCGCTCCACCGCCGGACGCAGCATTCGGATATTTGCTGTCTGCACCGTATCGTCGGATGTGAGCTGCGCTAGCCGGTCGATCGCGGGAATGACGCTGGCGACGGCGGCCTCATGGTCGGCCAGAAACTGCGGCCCGAATGTGAGCAGGTAGCCGCGCGCGGCACTTTCGGCGCGGCGGATTTCCAGCAGGACCGTATTGATCTGGTTCTCCACCTCAACCGTATGCACGACCCTGCCATTGTCCTCGCGGGCCTGGTTGACGAGAACGACAGAGGCCACGCTGATCGCGACCAGCACAAAAAATCCCGCCGCAAGCAGCAGGATCTGGCCAATCGCGCGGCGGCGCGTGGCATCAGCGCTCAGCAGGCTGTTAACGAGTGAAATCAGCTATCCCCCGCGCGGGCGGTCCCCGGCAGACCCCATAACTGCTGGATCAATAATTGGTTCCGTGGGTTACCAGAAAATTCTTGCAGCTGCTCAGCTGGCCGCCTTGGCGGCGAGATATTGTTCGAGCCAGTGGATGTGGTAGTCGCCGTCGATAATCGCGGGCTCCCGGACCAGGGTGCGGAACAGCGGCAGCGTGGTTTCGATGCCTTCCACCACCATCTCGTCCAGCGCGCGCCGAAGCCGCATCAGGCACTCGCCGCGGGTCTTGCCGTGGACGATCAGCTTGCCGACCAGCGAGTCGTAATAGGGCGGAATCACATAGCCCTGATACACGGCGGAATCGATCCGCACGCCTAAGCCCCCGGGCGGATGGTATTGCGTGATCTTTCCCGGCGACGGGCGGAAGGTTTCGGGATTTTCCGCATTGATGCGGCATTCGATGGCGTGACCGATGATGGCGATCTCGCCTTGCGTCGCCGGCAGGTCGCCGCCGGCGGCGATCCGGATCTGCTCCAGCACGAGGTCGATGTCGGTGATCATCTCGGTGACGGGGTGCTCGACCTGGATGCGGGTGTTCATTTCGATGAAATAAAACTCGCCGTCCTCATAGAGGAATTCCACGGTGCCGACGCCGAGATACTTCATCTCGCGCATCGCCTTGGCCACCGTCTCGCCGATCTTGTTGCGCGCAGCCGCAGCAAGAACCGGCGAGGGACCTTCCTCCCAGATCTTCTGGTGGCGCCGCTGCAGCGAGCAATCGCGTTCGCCGAGATGGATGGCGCCGCCACGTCCGTCGCCAAGCACCTGGATTTCGATGTGGCGGGGCTTCTGCAGGTATTTTTCCAGATACACCGAAGCGTCGCCGAATGCCGCCTTGGCTTCGTTGCCCGCAGTGGACAGCGCCATCATCAGGTCGTCGGCGGTTTCCGCCACCTTCATGCCGCGGCCGCCGCCGCCGGAGGCCGCCTTCACCAATACCGGAAAGCCGATGCCTTGCGCGATCGCCATGGCGTCGTCTTCGGGGCCGACGCCGCCGTCGGAGCCGGGCACCACCGGAATGCCAAGCTTCTTCGCGGTCTTCTTGGCCTCGATCTTGTCGCCCATCAGGCGGATGTGCTCGGCCTTGGGTCCGATGAAGTGCAGATTGTGGTCGGCGAGGATTTCGGCGAAGCGGGCATTCTCCGACAGAAAGCCGTAACCCGGATGCACCGCGTCGGCGCCGGTGATTTCGCAGGCGGCGAGCAGCGCGGGGATGTTGAGGTAACTGTCCTTCGACGGCGGCGGCCCGATGCAGACGCTCTCGTCGGCGAGGCGCACATGCATGGCGTCGGCGTCGGCGGTGGAATGCACCGCGACGGTGGCGATGCCGAGTTCCTTGCACGCGCGCAGGATGCGCAGTGCGATCTCGCCGCGATTGGCTATGAGGATCTTATCGAACATATCGTCCTTGCGAAGCGGCGAATGGCGAGTAGCGGGGGACGAATAGATAAAAGAAAAACCATTCGCTATCGCTACCCGCTATTGGCTACTCAATGATCACCAGCGGCTCGCCGAACTCGACTGGCTGGCCGTCTTCGATGAGGATCCGCGTCACGGTGCCCGCGCGCGGCGACGGAATCTGGTTCATCGTCTTCATCGCTTCGATGATCAGCAGCGTTTGGCCGGCCGTGACCTTGGCTCCGACTTCGATGAACGGCTTGGCGCCGGGCTCGGACGCCCAATAGGCAGTGCCGACCATGGGCGAGGGCACCACGCCCGGATGTTTGGAGATATCGGCAACCGGCGCCGGGCCCGCGGCGGCCGCCGGTGCGGCGGGCCCATAGCTGGCCGGCATGGAGGCCGCGATGCTGATGTTGCGCGCCACCCGCACCCGCAAGCCGGCGCGTTCGATCTCGATCTCGGTGAGATTGGTTTCGTCGAGCAGCAGCGCCAATTCGCGGATCAGCGCGCTGTCTCCAGGCTGCTCGCCCGGTTTGGATTTCATCGTGTCTTCAGGCTGGCGCGCCATGATCGTGATCCGAAACTTTCTGTTGGCCGTTGCGGTTGGTCAGGCTTTCGCCTTCATCCCGATTGCTTTGGCGCCGATTTTGGCGGCGAGGCCGTTGATCGCGAGCCGGTATCCGTCGATGCCGAAGCCGCACAGGCTTGCGAATGCGGCCTTGGCGGTGAAGGAATGGTGGCGAAAACTTTCGCGGGCGTGAATGTTGCTGATGTGAACTTCGACCGTCGGAATTTTCACCGCCGCCAGCGCGTCGTGCAGCGCAATCGAGGTGTGCGAATAGCCGCCGGCGTTGATGACAATGCCGGCCGCCTTGTTGGCATGCGCATCGTGCACGAAGTCGATTAACTCGCCCTCGCGGTTGGACTGGCGGCAATCGGCCACGAGGCCGAACGCCGCCGCGGTCGCCTTGCAGAGTTTTTCGACGTCGGCAAGCCCGGCATGGCCGTAGGTTTCGGGCTCGCGGGTCCCGAGCAGATTGAGGTTCGGCCCGTTGAGCACGTAAATCGTTTTGGCCATCAAAATCCCGGCAATGCTGCTGATATGCCGGGGTTATAGGTAACAACGGGCCGAAGGGGAAGCCTCAACGGCCGCCGGCCCCTTCCAAATGCCTCATCCACATTCGCAAAAAGCCGCAGGGAAGCCGCGGAAACCGCTCATTAACCAACGTTAACGAAGAAGGTGACTGTGCCGGTCCCCCGAGCCGCCCTGACGGGGCCGGAGACGAACGCGCGCAAAAAAAGGGCGGGCACTGGGCCCGCCCTTGATCGGACTGAGAACGATCAGGCGTCGATGACGTCCACGATCTCAAGCGTGCGCGGGTTCACCACGATGATCTGGTTGTTGACGAGGAAGAACTCGTATCCCCGCCACTCCGGATAGATGGTGACGATTTCCGCGGGAAGCGGATGGAAGCCAACGTTGCGCGGAACGCGGGTGCCGACCGAAATCGAGAAGTTGACGTTGGTCACGGGCTGAACATGCTGGCTCTTGATCACGGTGGTGATCTTGCTGCGCTGCTCGGTCGAAAGCTTTGCGCCCGCGCCGGCCTGACCGGTGGTGGTAGCCGACTTGGCGGCACCGTTGCGATCTTCAGCACGGTTGGTGTTGCTGTTGCGATCTTCGGCCTTCATGTCCTTCGACGCGCCGGCCTTCTCGTTGTCGGAGCTCATGCTCTTCGAACGTTCGCCCTTCATGTTATTGTCCTGGGCTGATTTTTCGCCCTTCGCGCCGGCCTTCATGTCATCCTGAGCGCGCTGGTTCTTGGCGCCGTTGCGGTCCATGTCCTTGGACTGGGCCGACTTCGGAGCTTCCGCGGGGGCGCCGCTCTGTGAAGAGTCTCGGTTCTGCGTTGCCGCGGAACCGCGTTCGGATGCAGGCGGGCTCTGTTGCGTGGTAGCGGCGCCCGACGGCGCTTCGCGGCTGGTTCCTTGCGCGCTGGCGAAGCCGGTTCCGGCTAATAGCGCGGCGGCTGCCACTGATATCAAATAACGATTGGTCATGGATTATCTCTCCTCGGGGGATTTGCACTGCCCGCGCCGACAACGAAACCCGGGATGCGATGTTCCGGATGATTTCGGGTTCCATCGGGTTTGTTTTGTGAATGGACGATGAATGGCTGTGCGCGCAGCCGAAATCCGGGGGTGCATCTCAGTTATGCAATTGGTCCCAGCGAGCCCGGTGGTGCTTTGCTCCGCCTGGGCTACGCTGGTGCGTGAAAGGCCGCCGGTTACGCCGGCAGCGGGCCTACGACCTCCGCATCGCCGAAAAAGCAACTTTCGACGGCGCCAGCGAAGATTCCGACGATAAACGCGGCGTAGCGGTTCGCGCTTGCTCTCAGCACGTCGCCTTGCCGCAGCGGGCGACGCCGATTTTTTCCCTTAGGCTGTCGGCGCCGACCGCGCCGATCACCACCTGATTACCGATCACATAGCTCGGCGTGCCGTTCATGCCCATTTCCTCGGCGAGCTTGAAGTTCTCTTCCAGCGTGGCGCGCACTTCCGGGCTGGTCAGGTCCTTGTCCAGCTTTGCCATGTCAAGGCCGGCCTCCTTTGCGGCCGCGAGCGCGCGGGCCTTGTCGGCCTGGCCGCGGCCGCCGAGCAGTTTTTGATGGAAGTCGAGATACTTCTTGCCGCTCGGATCCTGCATACGGACCGCGACCGCGACCTGCGCCGCCTCCACCGAGCCCGGCCCGAGCACCGGGAATTCCTTGAGCACGACTTTCAGCTTTGGATCCGACTTCATCAGATCCAGCATGTCGGTCATTGCGCGCTTGCAGTAGCCGCAATTGTAATCGAAGAACTCGACGAAGGTGACGTCGCCGTCCTTGTTGCCAACCGTGACGGCGCGGGGCGAGGAGAAAATCGCCTGCGCATTCTTGGTGACGGCGGCTTCGTGTTTCAGGGTCTCGGCCGCGGTCTGGCGCTTGCTTAGTTCGGCGGAGACTTCCTCCAGCACTTCCGGGTGCGAAAGCAGGTAATCCCTGACGATCTTCTCGATCTCGCCGCGCTGCGGCTCGGAAAAACTTTGCGCCGAAGCGATGGCGGGCGCGCCGCACAGCGCGAGCGCGAAAACTGCTGGTTTGAGAAAACGAAACGAAGGCATTGGCAAATCCTCTCGGGCAATTCTTGGGCAGTTGGGTTCTGAAGCGAGCGCGCCGATCAAGGTACGCGCAACTTTTTAAAGCGTTTTAGTTCTTCTGGCCGGGCATCGGCCTGGCCGTGACGATATCGTCGGCTTTGACCCATCCGGGCGTACCGACGGCGAAGCGCGTTTTGGCGCGCGAGGCGAGATCGCGTGCCGTCTTGTTGTCGCCGCGCAAAAAAGCGGCCTGCGCCGACGCCAGATCGGCCTGCGCATAGTCGCCCTTGCGGCCATAAGCCATCGCGAGCTGGGTATAGCCGATCGGCGCTTCCGTTTCCCGTGCCACCGCCGCGCGCAGAATCGCAATTGCCTCCTCGGTATAGGCCTTATTATCGGATGCCACGAGCGCCTGCCCAAGTAACATCTCGATGAGCGGGGCATTATTCGAAAGCTGCACGGCTTTGCGCAGCGGAACGATGGCGTCGGCGGGCTTGCCGCGCTCCAGCAGCGCCTGGCCGCGCAATTCGTAGAAATAGGCGTTGTTGGGCTGCAACTGGATCAAAGCGTCAATCTGGGCCAAGGCCGAGCGCAAATCGCCGTGCAGATAGGTCGTGATGGCATGCGCATAGCGCGCCGGAAGGCCGGTGTCCGAGAGCGGATAGCGCCGATAGACGGTATCCTGCCGCTCCATAAATGCCGAGGTCTTGGCGCGCATCATGTCGTGACGCAACTGAAGGGCCGGATCGTCCTTCTTGTCCCAGTACGGGCTCGACCGCGCCAGTTCCCCCAGCGCCGCGACACGCTCCGCCGGCATCGGGTGCGACTGCAGATAAGGGTCGGCGCCGCGCGCGGAGAACAGGCTGTCGTCGGTAAACCGCTTGAAAGTCTCGTACATGCCCCTGGCCGACTGCCCGGTGGCGGTCAAAAACTTGACCCCGGCGCGGTCGGCGTTTTCTTCCTGCTGGCGCACATAGGAAAGCAGCGTGCGCTTGATGACCTCCTGCGGCGCGCTGATCGCGGCGGCGCCGACATTGCCGAGGCCGCTGTTGCTGTTGCCGCTCCTGGCGCCGGCCACCACCGCGCCGGCGCCGAGCAGCATGGCGATGATCATCTGGGTCTGCGCCTGCGCCAGTTGTTCGCGCATCTTGGCGAGATGGCCGCCGGCCAGATGGCCGGTCTCGTGCGCGAGCACGCCGATGATCTGGTTCGGGGTCTCCGATTTCATCAGCGCGCCATAGTTCACGAAGATGCGGCGGCCGTCGGCGACGAAGGCGTTGAAACCGCCGTCGTTGATGATGACGACCTGGATGTTCTGCTTCTCCAGTCCCGCGGTGCGCAGGATCGGCCTTGTGTAGTCGCGCAGCAATTGCTCGATTTCGGTGTCGCGCAGCAGCGCCGGACCCTTGTTCTCCTGCGCAAGCGCCGAGACCGGCGCGACCGCCAGCGCGGTCGCGGTGACGGCCGCGGTCAGTTTCGACATCCTGCTGCGAGACGCCGCGCGAATCCGTTGCAAGCGATCTTTAATCATTGGCCATGGTTCGGATACGATATATGCCCTACCAAACCGTGGAATGCGGCCAGTGTGGGGCGGCGGGTCAAATAGCAGATTTCGATGTTGGATGCGACACTTACAGACCGAACCAAAAGCCTGCTGAGCGCGTCCGGGCGCAGCGACGTGCCGCCCTTCATGGTGATGGACGTGATGGCGGCGGCCGATCGGATCGAGGCGGCCGGCGGCCATGTGATTCACATGGAGGTCGGGCAGCCGGCGGCGCCCGCGCCGAGAACGGCGATCGAGGCCGCGCGCGCAGCGCTGCAGCAGGGGCGTATCGACTACACCTCGGCGCTCGGGATTCCATCGCTGCGCCGCCGCATCGCCCGGCATTATCGCGACGCCTATGGCTGTGCCGTCGATCCCGAACGCATCGTCGTCACCACGGGCTCGTCAGGCGCTTTCATTCTCGCCTTTCTGGCGATGTTCGAGCCCGGCGATCGCGTCGCGGTGACGGTACCCGGCTATCCGCCGTATCGACACATCCTGACCGCGCTGGGTTGCGAGCCGGTTCTGATCGAGACGTCAGGCGACACCCGCCATGCATTGACCGGCGAGGCGCTGCTTGCCGTCCACCGCAAGACGCCGCTGAAGGGCGTGCTGGTCGGAAGCCCGGCCAATCCGACGGGCACCATGATGTCGCGCGAGGCGCTGAGCGGCCTGATAGCGGCCGCCGAAGGCGAGGGCATCCGCTTCATCTCGGACGAGATTTATCATGGTCTCGATTATGCCTTGCCGGCCGTGACCGCGGCCGAACTGTCGCCGCACGCGCTGGTGATCAATTCGTTCTCGAAATATTTCTGCATGACCGGCTGGCGGGTCGGCTGGATGGTGGTCCCCGCGCCGCTGGTGCGTCCGATCGAGCGGCTGCAGCAAAATCTGGCGATCTCGGTGCCGACGCTGTCGCAGCTTGCCGCCGAGGCGGCGTTCGAGGGCCGCGACGAGATGGAAAAAGTGAAGCGCGGCTATGAGGAGAACCGCCGCATTTTGATCGCGGGTCTGCCGCAAGCCGGGCTCAAGACGTTTCTGCCCGCCGACGGCGCCTTCTATCTCTATGCGGATGTTTCGCAATTCACCTCCGACAGCCTGGATTTCGCCAAACAGATGCTGGAGCAGGCCCACGTCGCCGCGACGCCCGGTATCGACTTCGATCCGGTTCACGGACATCGCTTTATCCGCTTTTCCTACGCACGCTCGGCCGACGACATGCGCGAAGCCGTCGCGCGCATCACCCGCTGGCTCACGCAAGGCTCTCCGTCGCATGGCTAGTCCCCCGCTTGCGACGGCGCTGTGGCCCAATCGTTACGATGGCCTTGCGGGCATGCTGCGCGCCATTGTTCTCGTCGTTGCGGGCACAGCGTTGTTGACATTGTCGGCGAAGATCAAATTGCCGCTACCCTATGTACCGATGACGCTGCAGACATTGGCCGTCCTGCTGATCGGCACCGCCTACGGCTGGCGGCTGGGCGTCACAACCGTCATTGCCTATCTCGGAGCAGGTGCCGCGGGACTGCCGGTATTTGCAGGCCCCGTCGGCGGCCTCGCGCCTTTGGTCGGTCCGACGGCCGGGTACCTCGCGGGTTTCGTTGCTGCGGCCTTCATTACCGGCTGGCTGGGTCAGCGCGGCTGGGATCGTTCGGTGCCGCGGCTGTTCATCGCGATGGGAATTGGCCATCTCGTCATTCTGATTGCAGGATTTGCGTGGCTCGCGTTCGGCATCGGGCTCGGCATCGAGAAAGCCTGGCTGGTCGGTGTCGTGCCTTTCATTGCGGCATCGGTGATCAAGAACGCGCTCGGCGCGGTACTGGTCCCTGCGATCCGGCGCGTCGTCGATCGCCGCGGATGACTACCCGCTGCTGAAAAACCCGCCGACACCATTGACTTTATAGGCCTACTTGCTTTTGGCTGTCAGCGGTAGGGGCGGTTGTCTGCGCGAACGACAGACATATCCCTGGATACGTTTGAGGGAGTGAATGTCATGACGGCAGTGACCGCATCGCCCGCGCCGGCCCGCGCCGCAAAACCCTGGTACAAGGTTTTGTATGTTCAGGTCCTGATTGCGATCGTGCTCGGCGCGCTGTTCGGCTGGCTCGAGCCGGCCTATGCCACCAATGACTGGGTCAAGGCGCTCGGCGACGGCTTCATCAAGCTGATCAAGATGCTGATCGCGCCGATCATCTTCTGCACCGTCGTCTCCGGCATCGCCCATATCCAGGATGCCAAGAAGGTCGGCCGCATCGGCGTCAAGGCGCTGATCTATTTCGAGATCGTCTCGACATTCGCGCTCGTGATCGGGCTGATCGTCGGAAACGTGGTGCGTCCGGGCGCGGGCTTCGGCGGCGCCATGGCGAACGCACAGGCGGTGGCCACCTACGCCAAGCAGGCCGAGGCCCAGAAAAGCGTCGATTTCTTCCTGCACATCATTCCCGATACTGTGGTCGGCGCGTTCGCGACTGGCGAGATACTGCAGGTTCTGCTGTTTTCGATTCTTTTCGGCTTTGCCTTGATGGGCCTCGGCGAGCGCGGCCACACCCTGCGTTCCTTCATCGACGACACGGCGCACGGGGTGTTCGGCGTCATCGCCATCGTCATGAAGGCCGCACCGATCGGCGCGTTCGGCGCCATGGCGTATACCATCGGCAAGTTCGGTACCGGCGCGATCCTGAACCTGATCGGCCTGATCGCGACGTTCTATGTCACGGCGGCGCTGTTCGTGTTCGTCGTGCTCGGCATCATCGCGCGGATCGTCGGCTTCTCGATCTTCAGGTTCCTCATCTACATCAAGGACGAGTTGCTGATCGTGCTCGGCACGTCGTCGTCGGAAAGCGCGCTTCCCTCATTGATGGAAAAACTCGAACGGCTCGGCTGCTCCAAGTCGGTGGTGGGCCTGGTGGTGCCGACCGGATATTCGTTCAATCTCGACGGCACCAATATCTATATGACGCTGGCGACCCTGTTCATCGCGCAGGCGCTCGGTTTCGACCTGACCCTCGGCCAGCAGATCACCATCCTGCTTGTCGCGATGCTGACCTCGAAGGGGGCGTCCGGCATCACCGGCGCGGGCTTCATTACGCTGGCGGCGACGCTGGCGGTGGTCGATCCGCGTCTGGTGCCCGGCATGGCCATCGTTCTCGGCATCGACAAGTTCATGAGCGAATGCCGCGCCCTTACCAACCTTTGCGGCAACGGCGTCGCCTGCGTGGTCATCGCCTGGTGGGAAGGTGAGCTCGATCGCGAAAAGCTTGGTGCCAATCTCAACCAGAACATCGATCCGTCGGATATGGAGACCGCCGTCACGACGGGCTGACATCATCCCGGCAAATAAAAACCGCCCGGTTTTGCCGGGCGGTTTTTTGTTCAGCGGAAGTTATTCGCCATTGCCGAAGCGGCGCGACCACCATCCGGCCCGGCGCGGCTGGCTGTCGGTCTCGGCTTCAGCAGGCGGAGTGGCCGAAGGCTCGGGCTGGCTGTTGACAGGAGCGGCCGCGGGCGTCTCCGAAGGCGGCGCATCGACGAGGAAGCTCACCTTCTCGCGCACGGTTGAACGCCGGCGGGCGGCTTTTTCCGCCTCTTGAGCAGTCTCATCCTGAGCAGGGGCGCGAGGCGCCTCTTCGGGACGATGATCCACGTGCTGCTGCTGCTCGGGTTGCAGCGCAACGGGTTCGGGTTGGGCCGCCGGGCGGTACGGCTCCGGCGTATATCCATCGAGGTCGGCAACCGCGGCGGTCGATTCAGAGGCCGACACCGGCTCAAACTCGTCCGCAATCGATCCAGCCAGACCGTCCTCGGGGCCGCCGCGACGGCGACGTCCGCCGCGACGCCCGCGACGGCGCGGCCGCCGCTCTCCGCCGGCCCTGATCGGTGCGAACCTCGCCAGGCTGCTCCTCGGTCTCATCCTCATCCGTTCCGCTGTCATCGCCGACGGCGATGCCGGCTTCGGCCTCGGCGGCAACGCGCGGAACGTCAGTCTCGTCGCGGGCAGGCCCGCCTTCGCGCGCCTCGCCGGCGCGGCCGCGCCGCCGCCGCCGCCGCTTGCGCTTGCGCCCGTCGGCCTCGGTCTCATTGCCGTCGGCGCTGCTCTCGCCGGCCGGCTGATCATCCACAAGGCCTTCGGTTTCCTCGGTTTCCACTTCCGATTCGGTTTCGATGTCGAGCACCTCGTCCTCGTCGAAGGATTCCTCGACATGGGCCGGGAATGCCGCGACCTGGGCGGCCAGCAGCGCCTTGGCGGCTTCCAGCGTATGCACCTGCTCGCCACGGTCGATGACGAACGACTGCTGGGCGCTGACGGTGGTGTCGGCGACGACAGCGAGGGTCACCTTGAAACTGTTTTCGAGGTCGCGCAGATGGCCGCGCTTGTGATTGAGCACGTATAGCGCGACGTCGGTCCGCGTCCGCACCACGAGGTTATGGGTGGCGCCCTTCATCAGAATTTCTTCGAGACCGCGCAGCAATTGCAGCGCCACCGAAGACACCGAGCGGACATGGCCGCTGCCGCCGCATTGCGGGCAGGGCTCGGTCGAACTTTCCAGCACGCTGGCGCGGATGCGCTGGCGCGACATTTCCAGCAGACCGAAATGCGAGATGCGCCCGACCTGGATGCGCGCGCGGTCCTGCCTGAGGCAGTCGCTGAGCTTGCGCTCGACCGAGCGGTTGTTGCGCTTTTCGTCCATGTCGATGAAGTCGATGACGATCAGGCCCGCGAGGTCGCGCAACCGCAGCTGCCGCGCGACTTCCTCGGCGGCCTCCATATTGGTCTTGAGCGCGGTATCCTCGATGTGGTGCTCGCGGGTCGAGCGACCGGAATTGACGTCGATCGAGACCAGCGCTTCGGTCTGGTTGATAACGATGTAGCCGCCGGAGCGCAATTGCACGGTCGGCGAGAACATCGCATCGAGCTGGCTCTCGACGCCCATCCGCGAGAACAGCGGCTGGCCGTCGCGGTATTGCCGGACCGCGCGCACGTTGGACGGCATCAGCATCTTCATAAAATCGCGGGCTTCCTGATAGCCGGCCTCGCCGGCAACCTGGATTTCGTCGATTTCCTTGTTGTAGAGATCGCGCAGCGATCGCTTGATCAGCGAGCCTTCCTCATAGACCAGGGTCGGCGCCTGCGACTTCAGGGTCATGTCGCGCACGGTTTCCCACATGCGGATCAGGTATTCGAAATCGCGCTTGATCTCCGGCTTGGTGCGCGAGGCGCCCGCGGTACGCAGGATGATGCCCATGCCCTCGGGAACGTCGAGATCCTGCACCACTTCCTTGAGCCGCGAACGGTCCTGCGCCGAGGTGATCTTGCGGCTGATGCCGCCGCCGCGTGCGGTGTTGGGCATCAGCACGGCGTAGCGGCCGGCCAGCGAAAGATAGGTGGTCAGCGCCGCGCCCTTGTTGCCGCGCTCTTCCTTGACCACCTGGACCAGCATCACCTGCCGCCGCTTGATGACTTCCTGGATCTTGTACTGGCGCCGCGGACGGAAGGCGCGCTCCGGCACTTCCTCCAACACGTCGTCGCCGCCGACGGATTCGACGATCTCTTCCTCGGCTTCCTCGCCTTCGTCCTCTTCGTCATCGCGATGTTCGTCGCTCTGCACAGCGACGGCATGGTCGTCGTGCTGCGAAGCCGCGTGATCGCCATCATGTTCTGCAGGCGGCGCATCGTCGGCATGGGCCTGATTTTCAAACGCATGGTCGTCGTGCGCGTGTTCCTCGCGGGCTTCCGCATCGGCGCCCGCATCCGGCGGGGACGCCTCGACGGCCGCCGCAAGCGGCATATCGGTTTGTGGCTCCGGCGCTGCGGTCTCGAAGGTATGACCGTGGTCGTGTTCATCATGGGCGTGTTCATGCCCAGGGTCGGCAGGATCGTGAACGTGCTGATGCGAATGCTCATGGCCTTCGTGATCATGATGATCGGCATCCGCCTGGTGATGTTCGGCGCCGTGGGTATGCCCGGTTTCGCCGTGATCGCGATCATGATCGTGCGGCTGGACGGCCTGCGCCGTATCGGAGCTTTCCGCGTTCACCACCTCGCTCTGTACCCGTTCGCCATTGCCGCGGCGGCGCGAGTTGCGATGCCGCGGACGGCGGCGGTTGGAGCGATTTTCGGTTTCTTCCTCGGCCTCGCGATGGGCGCGCTCGTCGGCCTCGATCAGGGCCTGACGGTCGGCGACCGGAATTTGGTAATAATCCGGGTGGATTTCGCTGAAGGCCAGAAAGCCGTGGCGGTTGCCGCCATATTCGATGAAGGCGGCCTGCAGCGACGGCTCTACGCGGGTGACCTTGGCGAGATAGATATTGCCGCGCAGTTGCTTGCGCTGGGCGGTCTCGAAATCAAACTCTTCGACGCGATTGCCGCGAACCACGACAACCCGGGTCTCTTCCGGGTGGGTGGCATCGATCAACATTTTGTTGGGCATTTTGAAACTCTTGACGGCGGAGGGCGTGCATAACGGCGAGCGCATGTCGCGCAGCCGGCTGACGCGACGGTCCACCTGATTCGGGGGTGAGGGGAAGGCCGAAATACAACCCGGGGCGCCCAGCCGAACCTGATCCCGTAGCAGGGCGACGTGCGAAGCTTTCACTTCGCAGCGGCGCAATCCTTGCGGAGGTCTTGGTCGGCATCTCAGTCTGGCGCATCAAGCGTCGGCCCGTCTGAACACGTTGGCGGCAATGGCGCCGCCTGGTCTGTCGCTGCTGGCCCGGCGCGGCGCCTTGAGCGCTCGCCGGCTGTCGCATATCGCGGCCTTTGGGCCGAAATAATCGGTTATGAAGTGTCTAAAGCCGCCCTGGAGCAAGAAAGTGACCTGCAACTAAAGTGACCTGGGGGCGGAACGCCGCTCGGGCTCGAAACCGTCCCGCCGGATCGGCCGCGCGCTGCGCTGGCCGTGGCGGGATCGGAAAGACGCTGGAACCTCTAACGATTGTTGGGAGGAACCGGCGCTGCACCGGGAGGCTGAACGCGACACAACCGGGAGTTAAACCGTCAGCCCCTTTTACATACGTGGATTGACGGCTTCATGCAAGGGAAGCGTCGCCGCGCGGCAACACTCTACTGCATTCGGCCGGCAAGCATTAAGGTTCGATTAACCCTGCGGTTCTATTGCGGTAAGAGGGGCTGCTCGGAGGCACGGATTCGTTGGCGGGCCGCGCAAATCAGCTTGTTTTGTTTGGTGCGGCGGTTGTGTGCGCTGCAGCAATTTGTTGCTTTAGGCCGCTCGCGGCCGAAGCGGCCGAAGGCGAGGTGCCACGCCCTGTAGTTGCGATGGATTTTCCCATCGCCTCGGAGGTGCGGTTGGCCGGCGATGGCAAGCGAACGCGCTTCATTCTCGACCTCGACAAAAATATCCAGTTTCGCGCATTCGCGCTTGCCGACCCGTATCGCGTGGTCGTCGATCTGCCGCAGGTTACGTTCCAGCTTGCTTCAGGGGCCGGCACGGCAGGACGCGGGCTGATCAAGGCATTCCGTTATGGGATGGTGATGCCCGGCGGCTCGCGCATCGTGTTCGATCTCGCAGGTCCCGCTAAAATCGACAAATCCTATCTGCTGGACGCCGCCAACGGCCAGCCGCCGCGGCTCGTACTCGAACTCGAAGCGGTGGATCGCACGGTCTTCGTGCAGTCGCTCGCGGTGGAAAGCCGGCCGGATTTGCGTCCGGCGATCGGGACCACGGAGCCCGTCGCAGCGACCGCCGTTGTCGCAACTACCGCCGCGGTGGCCGACGCGACCGCTACCGCCAAGGCGGTCGAGCCCGATCTCCGTCCGGTGGTGGTCATCGATCCCGGCCATGGCGGCATCGACAACGGAACCCAGGCCGGCGGCGAAAGCGAGAAAAACCTGGTGCTGGGCTTTGCACTGGCGTTGCGCGACCGCGTTGAGAAAGCCGGCAAATACCGGGTCGTCATGACCCGAACCGACGATACCTTTATCCCGCTCGCCGATCGGGTGCGGATTGCGCGCAATCAGTCGGCGGCCTTGTTCGTATCCATCCATGCCGATGCGTTGCCGCGCGGCGAGGGCGATGCCCAGGGCGCCACCATCTATACCCTGTCGGACAAGGCCTCCGACGCCGAGGCGGAACGGCTGGCTGAGCTGGAAAACAAGGCAGATGCCATCGGCGGGGTCAATCTGACGGAGGAGCCGACCGATGTCGCCGATATCCTGATCGATCTGGCGCAACGGGAAACCCGCACCTTCTCAAATCGCTTTGCTCGCCTGCTGAAGGGCGAAATGAGGACCACCGCGCGGATGCATAAACATCCGCTCAAGTCCGCCGGGTTCAAAGTCCTCAAGGCGCCCGACGTGCCGTCGGTGCTGATCGAATTGGGCTATGTTTCCAACAAAAGCGACCTCGAGCATCTGGTTTCCGACAATTGGCGATCCAAAACGGTCGGTTCGGTAGCGCAGGCGATCGATGCTTTCTTCGCCAAACGGATGGTATCGGCCGGTTCGGCAAAATAAAAAGGCGTGGCCGGCAACTGCCGAAGCCCTAGTTTGGCCACAGCGGCGGTTCTATAAAAAAGTCACTGCAAGGCCTGCAGAATCGGTAAAATCGCCTTCCGGCAGGGGGCGCCGAGCCGGAAAACGCCTGTTACGGCACTAGGGTTGAAACGGATATTCGCTGATGCGCTTTCTCGTGCGGTTCATGGGCTTCTTGTTCGCCGCCGGAACCGTCGTGTTCCTGGTCGGCGTCGCCGCCACCGCCGGCATGATCTGGCACTACTCCAAGGACCTGCCGGATTATTCGCAGCTTCAGGACTACGAACCGCCGGTCATGACCCGCGTGCACGCCTCCGACGGCGCGCTGCTCGCCGAATATTCCAAGGAACGCCGGCTGTATCTGCCGATCCAGGCGGTGCCGAAGATCGTGATCAACGCGTTTCTGGCGGCCGAGGACAAGAACTTCTACGAACACGGCGGCATCGATTTTTCCGGCATGGCGCGCGCGGCGGTGCTGTTCGCGCAAAATTACGGCTCCAACAAGCGCCCGCAGGGCGCATCCACCATCACCCAGCAAGTCGCCAAGAACTTTCTGCTGACCAACGAGGTATCCTTCACCCGCAAGATCAAGGAAGCTTTGCTAGCGATGCGGATCGAGCGCGCCTATTCGAAGGACAAGATTCTCGAATTGTATCTCAACGAAATCTATCTCGGCCTGAGCGCCTATGGTGTCGCCGCGGCATCGCTGGTGTATTTCGACAAATCGGTGAACGAACTCACCATCTCGGAAGCGGCCTATCTGGCCGCGCTGCCGAAGGCGCCGTCGTCGCTGCATCCAATCCGCAACCGGGACCGGGCGATCGAACGCCGCAATTACGTGATCGATCGCCTGCTGGAAAATGGCTGGATCAAGCAGGCCGACGCCGATTCCGCCCGCAAGGACCCGCTCAACGTCACCAACCGGGCCAATGCCGCGCACATTTTCGCGGGCGAATATTTCGCCGAGGAAGTCCGCCGCGATGTGTTCGAGCGCTACGGCGAAAAGAAGCTCTATGAAGGCGGCCTGTCGGTTCGAACCACGCTCGATCCGAAGCTGCAGGTGGTGGCGCGCAAGACCATGACCAACGGCCTCATCAATTTCGACGAGGCGCAGGGCTGGCGCGGCGCGTCCAGCAAGCTGGACATATCGGGCGACTGGGGCGTGAAGCTCGCCGATGTCAAATCCCTGTCGGATATTTCGCCGTGGCGGATGGCGGTGGTGCTGGAAACCAGCGAGCAGTCGGCACGGATCGGTTTTCAGCCCGGGCGCGAACTCGGCGGCGCCGTGCTCAAGGACCGGCAGACCGGAAACATCACGCTGGCGGGCGTGAAATGGGCGAAAGCCGCATCCGGCCCGACCCGCTTCAAGACGCCGACCGCGGTTTCACAAGTTCTGCAGCCGGGCGATGTGATCTACGCCGACCCCTTGATCGACAAGGATGGCAATCCGGTCGAGGGCCAGTTCCGGCTGCGGCAATATCCCGAGGTTTCGGGAGCGATGGTGGTGATGGATCCGTGGACCGGCCGGGTGCTGGCGATGGTCGGCGGATTCTCGTTCGACCAGAGCCAGTTCAATCGCGCGACACAGGCCTATCGGCAGCCGGGCTCGTCGTTCAAGCCGCTGGTCTACTCTGCCGCGATGGACAACGGATATACGCCATCGACGGTGGTGGTCGATGCGCCCATTGAAATCGATCAGGGGCAGGGCGCGGGTGTCTGGCGACCGGAAAACTATTCGACCGGAAAATATTACGGGCCGCAGACGCTGCGCAATGCGCTGCAGCGTTCGCTCAACACCGTCACGGTGCGGCTGGCGCAGGACGTCGGCATGCCGCTGATCGGCGAATATGCCAAGCGTTTTGGCGTCTATGACGAACTGCCGAACTATCTGTCCTACGCGCTCGGCGCCGGCGAGACCACCGTGATGCGCATGGTCACGGCCTATTCGATGTTCGCCAATGGCGGCCGCCGCGTGAAGTCGACGCTGATCGATCGTATTCAGGACCGTTATGGACGCACCATCTTCAAGCACGATGCGCGCGAGTGCCGTGGCTGCGATGCTCCTGACGGCTGGAAAAACCAACCCGAGCCGCAGCTGGTCGACCGCCGCGAGCAGGTGCTGGATGCCATGACGGCCTACCAGATCACCTCGATGATGGAAGGTGTGGTGCAGGCCGGCACCGCGGCTCCAGCATTTTCAGGATTTGGAAAGCCGATCGCCGGCAAGACCGGCACCACCAACGATGAGAAGGACGCTTGGTTCATCGGCTTCTCGCCCGATATCGTGGTCGGCATCTATGTCGGCTATGACAAGCCCCGCAACCTCGGCAAGGGCGCCACCGGCGGACATCTGGCCGCACCGATCGCCCGGGAATTTCTAAAACTCGCGCTCGCGGACAAGCCGGCGATTCCGTTCCGCGTGCCGGCGGGCATCAAGCTGATCCGGGTCGATGCCAAGAGCGGCATGCGTGCCGGCCCCGGCGACGGCGGCAAGACCATCTTGGAAGCTTTCAAGCCTGGCACCGCGCCGCCGGATAATTACTCGGTGATCGGCGTGGCCGATGCCGACGGTCGCTCGCTGACGGTTTCGCCGGACGCCGGCAATATCATGCGCCCCGGCACAGGCGGGCTCTACTAGCATTGCGCTTTGCCGAGCCCGCCGCTACATCCCTCGCATCGTTGCAATGGCGGCCTGCGCCGCAGATCAGAGATCCCATGCGCGCTGAAATCGAAAGACTCGTCGAAGAGATCAAGCAGTCGGTCGGGCTGCTGAGGAGGCATCTTTGACGTCGAACAATCCACCGCGCGCCTTGCGGAGCTGAACAAGCTCGCCGAAGACCCCAATCTCTGGAACGACCCGCAGAAAGCGCAGAAGCTGATGCAGGAGCGGACCTCGCTGGAGGATTCGCTTTCCGGCATCGGCAAGGTCGAGCGCGAGCTAGAGGACAACATCGGCATGATCGAACTCGGCGAGGCCGAGAACGACGAGGGCGTGGTCGCGGAAGCCGAAACCGCGCTGAAAAACCTGAAAAAGGAAGTCGCCCGCCGCGAGCTCGAAGCGTTGCTGTCGGGCGAAGCCGACCGGTTCGACTCCTATCTCGAAGTCCATGCCGGAGCCGGCGGCACCGAGAGCCAGGACTGGGCCTCGATGCTGCTGCGGATGTACACGCGCTGGGCCGAGAAGCACGGCTTCAAGATCGAATATCTCGAAGAGACCCAGGGCGAAGAGGCCGGCATCAAGTCGGCCACCATCCAGATCAGCGGTCACAACGCCTATGGCTGGCTGAAGACGGAGGCCGGCGTGCACCGGCTGGTGCGGATCTCGCCGTTCGATTCCAACGCGCGCCGGCACACCTCGTTTTCCAGCGTCGCGATTTTCCCGGTGGTCGACAACTCGATCAAGATCGATATCGCCGAATCCGACGTGCGCGTCGACACCATGCGCTCGGGCGGCGCCGGCGGCCAGCACGTCAACAAGACCGAATCCGCGGTACGGCTGACGCATATTCCCACTGGCGTCGCGGTGGTCTGCCAAGCCGGGCGCTCGCAGCACAAGAACAAGGCGCAGGCCTGGGACATGCTGCGCGCGCGGCTTTACGAAATCGAATTGAAGAAGCGCGAAGAGCAGGCCGCCGCCGATCAGGCCGCCAAGACCGACATCGGCTGGGGCCATCAGATCCGCTCCTACGTGCTGCAGCCCTATCAGATGGTGAAGGACCTGCGCACCGGCGTGCAGACCTCGGACACCTCGGGCGTGCTCGACGGCGATCTCGATGAGTTCATGGCGGCGACGCTGGCGCAGCGGGCGTTCGGGGCTGCTCCGTCTTCAATAGAGGACGTGGATTAATTGATGGCACATGTCGCGTTCATCGGTCTCGGACGCATGGGCCATGGCATGGCCGGGCGCTATCTGGACAGCGGGTTCACCGTCGCGGTCTGGAATCGCAGCAAGGCCAAGGCGGACGATCTGGTCGCGCGCGGCGCGCGGTGGGCCAATTCGCCGGCGGAGGCCGCGGAGGGCGCGGACGCCATCGTCAGCATGGTCGCCGATGACGAGGCCTCCCGCGCGGTGTGGCTCGGCAAGGACGGCGCGGCCGAAACCGCCAAAGCGGGCGCGCTGGCGATCGAATGCTCCACCGTATCGCACCAGCATGCGCTCGATCTCGGCCGCGATCTGCGCACGCGCGGCCTGGTCTATATCGACAGTCCGGTCACCGGCCTGCCGGACGCCGCGGCAGCCGGGAAACTGACATTGCTGGTCGGCGCGGACCCAGCCGATCTCGAGCGGGCGCGGCCGTTCCTCACGCCGCTCAGCGCGACGATCCGGCATTTCGGCCCCGTGGGCAGCGGCACTGTCTACAAGCTGATCAACAATCTGCTGGGCGCGATCCAGATCGCCGGCCTTGCGGAAGGGCTTGCGATCGCCGAGCAGGCCGGGCTCGACATGAACCTGGTGCTGGAAGCGATCGAGCATGGCGTCGCCGCCAGTCCGCAAGTGCTCCGTCATTCGAAGCGCATGGTGGCGCGGAATTTCTCCGGTGCGACCTTTACGGCCGCGCTCCGGCACAAGGACGCCGCCTATGCGGTGGCGCTGGCCGAGAGCCTGCTGCGTGATGTTCCCATCGGACGGGCTACGGTGCAGGCCTATGACAAGGCAAAGGCCTATGCGCCGGACGACGATGAGGCCAGGATGATCGAGATCGTCTCGCGGCCGAAATAGCGGTGCCGAACGCAATGACCTCCAGTGACCACCGGATCGACGCGCGGGATTGGTCGCTGCTCTTAGTGCTTTCGGTGCTGTGGGGCGGATCCTTCTTTTTCGCCGCGGTATCGCTGCAAGAGCTGCCGCCGCTGACGATCGTGTTCCTGCGCGTTGCGCTCGCCGCAATCATTTTGTTGCCGGTGTTATGGATTTATCGAATACGCGTTCCGACGGGCTTGGCGGGCTGGCAGCCGTTTTTTGCCCTCGCGCTTCTCAACAACGTCTTGCCATTCTCCCTCATCGTCATGGGACAAACCTATATTCCAAGCGGACTGGCCTCGGTGCTGAATGCGACGACGCCGCTTTTCACCGTTCTTGTGATGGCCGCGGCAGGCGATGAAAAACTCTACGCCCGCCGGGTGGCGGGAGTCATCGTCGGGCTGATCGGGGTAATCATTCTCCACGGACAAAGCCTTGATTTCGAGGCCGGTCAAAGTGTCGGTATTCTGCTCTGCCTGACGGCGGCTTTTTCATATGGATTGGCGGCGCTCTACGCGCGGCGCAAGCTTCTGGATTCGCCGCCGCTTGCGACCGCGGCGTTTCAGTTGATGGCTTCCAGTCTGGTGATGGCCGTCGTCGCGGCGGCCGTCGAGCGACCGTGGCAATTGCCGCTGCCGGGCGTAGCAACATGGCTCGCCATCATCGGCAGCGCGGCATTGTCGACCGCGCTTGCCTACATCATATTCTTCCGGATTTTGCGGCGCGCCGGTTCGACCAACGTCATGCTGGTTACGCTTCTTATTCCGGTGACGGCAATTTTGCTCGGGTATCTGGTGCTGGGAGAGGCGATTTCGCTCCGCGAGATCGTTGGCGCCGTTGTGATCGGCAGCGCTTTGCTGATCATCGACGGGCGAGTGCTTCAGTTCGTTCGACGCCCGGCCGCAATTCGATAATTTCTGGCTAGATACCGCGTTCTGCGCGCCATTCTGAAAGCCACTTGGTGAACCGCCCGCTGTCGCGTTCGCCGCCGTGCCATGCCGCCGTGACCTTGCCATCGCGGGCAACCAGCAACACCACGTCGAGCCCTTTCGAGCGGCGCAGCGTATCGATCGCCTGCCGCGGGGTCTGTGCGATGGGGCCAGCGACATTGAACGAGGTATTGACCGATATCTCGACGCCGATCCGGCGGCCGAGCGCCTTCAGATAGGCGTAGGTGAGGGGATCGTCCTTGCGCGCGCACGATCTGCACGCGGCCGGTGCCGTCGGCGTGGATCACCGCGGGGATTTTTTCGCGCGCATGCGGCTTCGATTGCGCCGTCAGCACCATGTAATTATAGGCGTTGTAGTCGCCATCCGACGCGCCTTCGAGCAGTTCGAAATATTCCCGTGCCGCCTCCAATGTCGCCATCGGCGCCAGCGGGCGGATGGCTTCGCGGTATTTTACGCGTTCGTTGAGGCGCTCGCGCGTTTGCGGGATCGCAGGGATTGGCCAGGATCGAGCGATGGCCGAGCGCGCGCGGACCGGTTTCCGCCGCTCCCTGGACCAGCGCGATGACGCCGCCTTGCGCCACGATGAACGCCATCAAGGTCGGCGAGGGCGTCGCGGCCGGCCGGGTTCGAGATATCGCCGATGCGTTGCGAAGCGATGTCGTCGGCGTCAAGCGCTGCGGCGATGTCGTCATGGGATGGCGGCATGCCGCAATAGAACGCGTGCGTCATCGGCGCACCTCGCGGTCGCACCCGCAAGATGCGCGAACAGCCATGCCGCGCCGATGGTGACGCCGGCATCGCCAGGCGTCGGCGGCACCCATAGATGCAGACAAGCTTTTCGCTGCTGTGCGTTGGCGAACCATGCTTCATCAAAATGCTCGAGCAGGCGCATGTTGCCGATCGCGTTCAGCGCGACCCCGCCGGTGAGTACCAGCCGGTTGGCGCCGGTGGCACGCAGCAGATGATCGACGACATGGATCATCGCATCCTCGAACACCAGCTGCGTCGCCGCCGCCTTGTCGAGACGATCCTGAGTGTCCGGCCGATGATGGATATCCTCGACGCGCAGCATTGCGTCCGGATTCCACAGTTGATCCGGTCTCAACGGCTCGCCGAGGATATCGACGAGCGCGGGCTTGTAAGGCTGTTCGAACGGGTCGCACTGCCAGTTGGCCATGGCGCGATTGAGTTTTATCGCGCCGTCGGCGCCGAAATCCAGCACGTCTTTCAGGCGCCCGTAGTACGGATTGGTCGGCGCGGCTCATGTCGCCCCATGCCGCAGCGCCCATATAGCGCCCCTCGCTGGACAGCCAGGTCCAGCCTCCTTGCGTCGACGAGATCACGCTGTAGAAGGCGCCGAGCGAATCGAACACGCTGTCATTGCAGGAGAGGCGGCGCATCGCGCCGTTCTCGGCTGCATACAGCGAGATCGAACCCCGGTCGCCGGTGCCGTCGAGCACCGCGATGGCGACGGGCTCGTCCGTATCGGCGAACGGCGATGCCGCGAACGAAAACCATGCATGATTGTCGTGATGCGGCATGCAGATCAGCGGCACGCGCGCGGAAAGTCCAAGCTGCTTGCCGAGAATCTTCGGCGTGCGGGTCATCTGTTCGAGGCGGCGGCCGTCGAAGCCGGCCGCTTCGGTGTTGCGCAGCAGTTTTACGCCTTGCGGCGCTTCTTCCAGCACCGAGCGAGCCAGTGTCCCGAACAGGGTCGGGTAATCCCAGGTCGTCATCCACGCGGCGATGTCGCCGATATCGCGCCCCATGCTCCGCAGCGTCGCGACCATCGCCTCGATCGACGCCTGCGGATATTCGGTGGTGTGCTTGTTGCCGGAAAACCGCTCTTCCTCGTTGTTGACGATCAGGCGAGGTCCATCGGCCGGCGTCACCTCGACCAGCGCGACGCCGGAATTATGCGTGCCGGGTGGTCCGAGCCCGGCCAGATACACCGTTTCGCCGCGCGCCAACCGCGCGCGAACCAATGCGATCCGCTCGCGGGCAAAGTTAGAGTCAAGCTGGTGAAAGCCCGCGGCCGCCAGCAGCCGCGCGGCAAGCCATCGCGCGGCGTGAAAGCCGGCGGCGCCGAGGCGAGGATACTTGGGACCAATTCGCTTGTCAGACATCTTCAACGTTGGCCAAAAAGGTGCGCGTGCGAAGCATCAATCATACTTGGCGGCGGGCAACAACGCCTGTTCCGCGCCGCAGAATATTCGGCCGCTTGCGCAGGTGCCTGCGGACTGCGACAATCGCGGCAATCAAAAACCATCCTCGGGAGAGAGCGATGCCGGAGCGTGCGACACGTTATGTTGGCCTGACCATCGTTGCCACGGCGATTTTCTTTTCGGCATCGGCGGCCGACGCGCAAAAGAAATACGATCCGGGCGCCAGCGATACCGAGATCAAAATCGGCAACATCATGCCCTACAGCGGCCCGGCATCGTCCTACGGCGTGATCGGCAGGTCGGAAGCGGCGTATTTCAACAAGATCAATGCCGAGGGCGGCATCAACGGCCGCAAGATCAATTTCATCTCCTATGACGACGCCTATAGTCCGCCCAAGGCGATCGAGCAGGCGCGCAAGCTGGTGGAGGCCGACGAGGTCTTGCTGATCTTTCAGCCGCTGGGGACGCCCTCCAACTCCGCGATCCAGAAATACATGAATGCCAAGAAGGTGCCGCAACTGTTCGTGGCGTCCGGCGCGACCAAATGGGGCGATCCGAAGAACTTTCCGTGGACCATGGGCTGGCAGCCCAACTACCAGAGCGAGGGCCGCATCTACGCCAAATATATTCTGGACCACTATCCTAACGGCAAGATCGCGGTGTTCTGGCAGAACGACGATGCCGGCAAGGATCAGGTCAAGGGCCTGCGCGACGGCCTCGGCGCCAAGGCCGGCATGATTATCGCCGACAAATCCTATGAGGTCAGCGATCCCACGATCGATTCCCAGATCGTCGCCTTGCACGATTCGGGCGCCGACATCTTCTTCTCATGGGCCGCCCCAAAAGGCTCGGCGCAGGCGATCCGCAAAGTCGGCGAACTCGGCTGGAAACCGAAATTCTTTCTGGCCAACACCGCAACCTCGGTGGCCGCCGTGCTGAAACCGGCGGGCCTTGAATATGCCAAGGACATTATCTCGACGTCGTACCTGAAGGACCCGACCGATCCGGCCTGGAAGGACGATCCCGGCGTGAAGACGTGGCAGGCCTTCATGGACAAGTATTATCCCGATGGCGACAAGTCCAACGCCAACAATGTCTACGGCTATGTGCTCGCGCAGAACATGGTTCAGGTGCTCAAGCAGTGCGGCGACGACCTGACCCGCGAAAACGTCATGCGGCAGGCGGCCAATATCAAGAACTTTTCAACCGAGATGATGCTGCCGGGGATCAAGGTGAACACCGGCCCGGATGACTTCTTCCCGGTCGAACAGATGCAATTGATGAAGTTCGACGGCGAGGCATGGCGATTGTTCGGCGACGTCATCGATGGCGAGGTCGGTCATTGACGTTAATTGTCCCGTCATTCCTGGTCGCGAGCCGGGCGACAAAGTTGATGCTCGCATCGATTTTGCGTTGGGCGGACGAACCCGGATTCCGGTTCGCGCGAAGAGCGCGCCCGGAATAACGGGCCTTAGCCCGCGCTGAGCCGCACCCCGGCGCGCAAAAATTTCTGCGGATCGACCGCTTCGCCGTCGATCCGGGTTTCGTAATGCAGATGCGGGCCGGTGGACCGGCCGGTCGAGCCGACGGCGCCGATCACCTGTCCGATTCTGATCTGATCGCCGACCCGAACGTTGATTTCCGACATATGGCCGTAGCGGGTCGCCAGTCCATTGCCGTGGTCGATCTCGACCATGCGGCCGTAACCGCCGGCCCATCCCGATGAGACCACTTTTCCGTTGGCGGTCGCCCGCACCGGATCGCCGGTCGAGGCCCGGAAATCCAAACCGGTATGCATGGCGGGGCGGCCCAGGAAGGGATCGCTGCGGACCCCGAATCCCGAGGTGAATTCGACTTCGCCGATCACCGGTTTGCGATAGGGCACCAGCGTCAGCGTTCGGTTCAGGCGTTCCACCTGGGCGCGGGTGACGTTGATGCGATAAAGCTGGCGCTCGAACGGCCCGGCGTCGAGGGGAAGCTTGACCGGAACATACGGGCCGCCCATGCCCGAGCGCGGCGTCGCGGCTTCCAGTTGTGCGATGTCGAGGCCGAGATCGGTGAACACGCCGCGCATCCGGCGGACGCGCGATTCCATGCTGTCTTCGACCGAGCCGAGCGCTGCGATCTGCCCGCGCTCGACCTGATCGAGCGAGGTCTGCAGCCGGACCAGCACGTTATCGACGCCATGGATTTTCGCGAACTGGTTCGGTTGCGGATTGACGATGGCGGGCGTGCGTGATTCCAGCCGGGCCTCGCGATCGGGCGGTGCCACAAAAATCACGGTGTCGTTGATCGGCGAGGGCTTTGGCGCGCCCGAATTTGCATCGGTGGCCGCGCTCCCGCGCGGCTGCTTGATCGATCCGGTGACCGACGCATCGGGAATCGCGCTTAACGCCGTGGCGCGGGATTCCAGGGTAGTTTGACGCCGCATGATCTGATCGAGCTTCTGGTCGAACTGCTCCTGATCAAGCAACTGGCGGCTGGTGGTGCGATCGACCTTGGCGCGCAGTTCGGCGATCCGGTCCTCGTAGGCATATTGCATGTCCGCCTGTCGTGCGATCAACCGCGTCAGCACGTCGTCGCGGAACGCGAAATAGGTCGCGGTCGCGGCCGACCATGCGCCGAGCACGGTGACCGTGCCGATCACAATCCAGAACACCACCGGTCCGAACCGCACCTGCTTGCCGGCATGGACGATGGTGTAGCCGCGTTGCGCGGATCGCGGGTCTACGGCATGCGTGGCCGCCGTCTGCCGGGGCTGCGACCTTCCGTGATCATGCGCATGATGTTGCGGAACCTCGGAATATTGACCCGAACGATACGACATCGGCACTCCCGCGCCGGTTCGGAAACAATCATCCGTTCGGCTCAACCTGCGGGCTGATTTGACCCTGTCATGGTTAATTTTTGGAGAACGGAACCGGGCAATTGCAGCGCGCGGGCGGCCGCCAGCACCTCGTCGGCATGGCCATCGACCTTCACATTGCGCCAGATCCTGGCGATCTTGCCGCGACCGTCGATCAGAACCGTTGTACGAACAATTCCCAGGAACGTCTTGCCGTACATCAATTTTTCGCCCCAAACACCGTAGGCTTGCAGCATCTCGTGCTTTTCATCCGAGGCAAGGGGAATCGAGAGCTGATGCTTGTCCCGGAATGTCTCCTGCGCCTTCAGTGGATCGGCCGACACGCCCAGCACAGCCGTCTGGCTGTCGGCGAAAGCGTCCGACAATCGCGTGAAGTCGATGGCTTCCTTGGTGCACCCGGGCGTGTCGGCTCGCGGGTAGAAGAAAATCACCAGTTTTCTTCCCAGATAGTCGGCCAACGAAACGCTATCTCCGCCGTCGCGCGGCAACTGGAAGGCGGGCGCCTGGGCACCCTCGCTCAACGCGGCGCCTTGGCGCGCAGTCCCGGCGACTTTGGTGTCCGGCTGCTTTTTTGCGGATGAAATTTCGGGTGTCGGCTTCGCGCCCTTCAATCCAGGCGCCGCAAGCGGGGCGGCTCCCGGCGGCAAGCCAGCTTTTAACTTTTTCGACGGGGCCTTGTGCGATGCTGTCTTGGATGCATTCGCCTTAACCGATTTTTGGGCTGATGCCGTCGCGGGCGTTCGGCCGGTTGTAGCCCCGGGCTTGTTGGCTGGTGTCTTCGAAGCGGCGCGCACGGTCTTTCTGGGCGACGGCTTTTTAACGGACGTCTTGGGGGATTTCTTGCGCGTTTTCTTGGACATACGCCTTCCTTTCGTCGCTTTCAGCGGGTCAATCATAGCCATATTGCGGGTCCCGCGCCGGAGCTGCCCGCGCTGGGCAAATCTGCCGGCCTCGGAGTATGGTTACAACGGATTCCACGCGACCACCCGTGCCAATTCCCGTTGAATTGCTCCATGGGCCGAATGACGAGTAACAGTTTTAACCGGGGATTGGCAGCGATGCCGGCACAGGAGCGCTCGCTAAGCATCGACGCGCATGATCCCGACGGCGATCAATCTTACAATCAGCGCCAGCACCGAGAGGCAATGGCAAGGAACCAGCCGCCCGAAGCATTGAAATCGCACACCGACGACCCGCTTTCGCAATGGGATGATCCCGCTTGGGATCAAGACCAGGACGAGGCTGCGGGTCATCGTGCGCGCCGGCTGTTGTCGAGTTCGAACTCCGGTTTACATCGCATCGGCGACACTATCGGTGCAGCGCGCCGATGGTTGGCGCGCGAACGCTGGGTGAAGCGGCTCGCCATCGTCATTGCCGTCTTGTTTCTGGTCTGCGCGGGATGTTTCGGCGGGCTGTGGTGGCGGCTCGGGGCGGGTCCTATCAATCTTGAGATGGCCACCCCGTGGCTGGCCGCGGCGATCGAGGAAAATATCGGCCACGGCAACACTGTCGAAGTGGGCGGCACCCAGATCGAGCGCGCCGGACGAATCCGCATCGCGGTACGCATCCGCGATATCGTTGTCCGCGACCGCGACCATGTCATTGTCGCGACCGCGCCGAAAGCCGAGGTGAAACTCTCCGGCACCGCGTTGCTGATGGGCCAGCTTCGCGCTGAAAGCCTTAACCTGGTCGATGCTGAACTTGCGGTTCGCATCACGCCGGACGGCCAGGTTACCGTATCGACGGGCGATACCGCGCGTCCGCTTGCCACCGGCGTTGCCTCCACGCGGCGGCCCGGCATGCCGCCTCTGGCCCTCGGGCAGGCGCCGCCGGCGGGGTCCCAGCCGGGAGCGGCGGTGTCAGCAGACAAGCGCGATTCGGTCAGCGGATTGCTTGCGGGGCTTGATTGGCTCGACAGCCTCAGCCTGACCGGGCTGGATGGCCAGAACCTCAACGAAATCGGGCTGAAGAACGGCAACCTTACCGTTGACGATCAGCAGCGCGGCAACAAGTGGAATTTCGACAATATCACGCTCAGCCTGCGCCGGCCGAGCAACGGCGGGGTAGCTCTGAGCGTCGGCGAAGATGGCGGCCACGCCTGGTCGCTCCGCGTTGCGGTCGGCCCTCCTGCAAACGGCGTGCGATCGGTCGACATTCGCGCCGACAAGGTCTCGACCACGAACATTCTGCTGGCACTGCGCATGAAGGACTTCACCTACAGCGCGGATTTGCCGCTCAGCGGCGAACTGAAAGGCGAACTCGGGCGTGACGGCCTGCCGACCTATTTCCGCGGCAAGCTAACCGCAGGTTCCGGTCACATCATCGACAGCGATACGCCGGATTATCCGATGGCCATCGATGCGGCGGAAATCAACGTCGAATGGGATTCGGCGCGGCGCGTGCTGGTCGCGCCATTCAAGATCATTTCCGGTCCGAACCGCATCACGCTGCTGGCGCATCTCGAGCCTCCAAACGACACCATTCGCGATTGGCAGATGGGCTTCAGCGGCGGCACCATCGTGCTTGCGGGGATCGATGGGGAGCCGCCGCTTATTTTCAACCGGATCGCCATCGGCCTGCGTTTTGATACCGATAACCGGCGCGTGCTGCTGACCCAGGCCGACATCAGCAACGGCGAAGTCGGTATCGCTGGAACCGGCAGCGTCGATTACGCCTCGGAGCCGCGCCTGACGCTTGGGTTCGCCGGAACGCCGATGTCGGCGTCCGCGCTCAAGCGCATTTGGCCGATCCTGATCGTCCCGGAGGTGCGCGAATGGGTCATTGAGCGGGTCGAGCGCGGCTCGTTGCAGCGGATCGAGGTGGGCGTGAATTCCCCGGTACGAAACCTTTCGCGCCGCGGCCCTCCGATTCCGGATGACGGTCTGGCGGTCAACATTCTGGCCACCAATGTGACGTTGCGGCCGGTGGACGAGTTGCCGCTGGTGCGGGATGCCGATTTGAAGGCTCGCGTCACCGGCCGTACCGCGACGGTGACGGTCGGACAGGGCACCATGGACACACCCGGGGGACGCAAACTCAACATCGCCGATTTTGTTTTCGAGGTGCCGGACATGGCGCCGAAGCCAGCGCCGGCGCGTGTCAAGTTCCGTGTCGACGGTCCAGTGCCGGCGGTTGCCGAAATTCTCGCCTCCGACCGCTGGAGCGAATTCTCCGGTACCCCGATCGATCCAGCTACCAGTCAAGGAAAAGTAGCGGCCCAGGTCTCGCTGGGCTTGCCGATCAAGGGCGAATTGACCAAGGCGGATACGACCTATGCCATTACCGCCGATCTTGCCGGGTTTGCCGCCGATCGGCTGGTGATGAACCAGAAGCTTGAGGCCAATACGCTGAAAGTCATCGCCAATAATCAGGGCTATCAGGTCAAAGGCGATGTCAAGATCAATGGGCAGGCGGCTACGCTCGATTATCGCAAGCCGAGCGAGGGCGACGCCGACGTCAAATTGCAGGCGACGCTCGATGATGCGAGCCGGGCCCGGCTCGGCCTAGATCTCGGCGCCGCGGTGTCAGGCGCAATTCCGATCAAGTTGAGCGGCAAGATCGGCAGTCCCGACCGCGACACCCGTCTGGGTATCGACGCCGATCTCACCCAACTGAAGCTCGACAACATCCTGCCCGGATGGGTCAAGACACCGGGCAAATCCAGCCGCGCGGTTTTCAATGTGGTGCAGAAGCAGCAATCGACGCGGCTGGAGGACATCGTCGTCGACGGCGGCGGCGTGCTCATCAAGGGATCGCTCGAGGTCGATCAGAACGGCGACGTGATCAATGCGAATTTCCCGACCTATTCTCCGTCCGAAGGCGACAAGACCTCGCTGAAGGCCGAGCGGGCCTCCGACGGCACGCTGAAGATCACCATGCGCGGCGATGTGTTCGACGGCCGCGGTTATCTCAAATCCGCCATTTCGGGCAAGGAAGCCGACGCCAAGAGCAAGACCAGGAATTACGATTATGATGTCGACCTGAAACTCGGTGCGGTGGCCGGCTCCAATGGCGAGGCGTTGCGCAGCGTCGACGTCAAGATGTCCCGGCGCAACGGGACGATCCGGAGCTTTGCGCTCAGCGGCAAGCTCGGACGCGATACGCCGCTGACCGGCGATCTGCGCGGCCGCGCCCAGGGACGCGAGGTTGTCTATCTCGAGACCAGTGACGCCGGCGCATTTTTCCGCTTCACCGACACCTACGCCAAGATGGTCGGCGGGCAGCTGGCGCTGGCGATGGATCCGCCGACCGTCGAACCGCACCCGAAAGAGGGACTGATCAACGTCCGCGATTTCACCATCAAGGGCGAGGGTTCGCTGGACCGGGTCGCCGCAGGCGGGCCGGGCGGCGCTCAGAACGGCATTGCGTTTTCGCGGTTGCGCGCGGAGTTCACCCGGCAGAACGGGCAACTCTCGGTGAAGGATGGCGTGGTGAAGGGGCCGACCATCGGCGCCACCATCGAAGGCAGCATCGATTATCCCGGCAATCAGGTGCGCATGAGCGGCACCTTCGTTCCGATGTACGGGCTGAACAACATATTCGGCCAGCTTCCGATCGTCGGCCTGTTCCTCGGCGGCGGCAGCAATGAAGGCCTGATCGGCGTCACCTATGAAGTCGTCGGAACGCCCGGCGCGCCGGTGCTTCGCGTCAATCCGATTTCGGCAATGGCGCCCGGCGTGCTCCGGAAGATTTTCGAATTCAATACCGGCAAGCAATACAATCCGGTCGAGCTGCCAGGGCAGAACTGACGCTTCGAGCTTTGCTTAGCGCCGCAGCGCCGGCACTACCAGAAACGGAATCATCCCCAGCAGCACGCTGACCAACGCAAACGCAATCAGCGGATTGTAGCTGTGGGTGAGATCGTGGATCAGGCCTCCGCTCCACGAACCGAATGCCGAGCCCAGGCCGCTGCCGATGGCAATCGCGCCATAGATGGTTCCGAGATGCTCGCCGCGAAAGATCTTCATCGCGGTGGCCGTGAGCAGCGGACCGCGCGAGCCGATCATGCTGCCGAAGCACATCACAAAGCCGGTCAGCAGCCAGAAGTTCGGATACCATTGCAGCAACCACAGCATGATAATGCCGGCGATCGACAGCGCATAGCTGAACAACACGGATGGCCGCCTTCCGATAATGCCATCCAGCCAGCTGATGCCGAGCATGCCGAACAGCAGCACGACGCCGCTGAATCCCCACGCGGTCGCCGCCTGCAGTGGCGGGAAGCCGGCGTCGATCAGATAGGCGACCACCTGCGCGGCGATGGCATACATGCCGATCGCCGTAAAAAAGAATGTCGAAAACAGCGCCCAGAACGCATGATGGCGCATGGCGCTCAACAGCGTCCAGCCTTCGTCGACGAAATCGGCGGCGGCGCTTTTTGCAAGATTTGGCGATCCGGTCGAGAACAGCCTCCACGGCAGCAACAGCAGAGGTATCGTTACGACCAGCGCAGTGCAGCCGAACATCTGATAGGCGCCGCGCCAGCCGAAATGGTCGATCAGCACCTGCGATAGCGGCAACAAGATCAGCACGCCGGCGCCGGTCGCGGAATACACCACGGCCATGGCGGTCGGCAGCCGCGAGCCAAACCAGCGGCCGAGCAGAATCGAGTTCGGAACGTTGCCGATGAAGGCGACGCCGAGGCCGACGCACAGTCCAAGGCTAAGCTGAAACTGCCAGAGTTTTTGTGCGTAAGCGGCGGTCAGGAAAGCGCCGCCGAGCAGAAGCAGTCCCTGCGAATAGACGAGGCGGGGCCCCGAACGATCGAACAGCCGGCCTACCAGGGGCGACGCCAGCCCGCCCGCAAGTGCCGCCAATGAATAGATCGAAACCACTTGCGCGCGGTCCCAGCCGAAGCTCTCGGAGATCGGCAGCAGAAAAACCGTAAAGCTTTCGCCGAGACCGCGGCCGAGCACCGAGAGCGCGAAGCAAAGCGCGAGCACGTTGAGCGCGGTGCGAACCGGCTTGGGCGGTTTGGGAGTGGCGTTTGCGGCGGCGGAATCCTGATCCATGACGATCATGGAGCGCCTTTCCGCAGCAAAGAACAGTGGGTTTGCGCGAATACGCCTATGCAGGCCGGAGCAGGACGTGGCGCTTCTTGCCTAGCGAAAGCTTGATCACACCTTCCGGCGTGAGGTGTGACGGTGTCAGTGTCATCTTTTCGTCGGTAACGGCGACGTCGTTGACGCGAAGGCCGCCGCCCTTGATCTGCCGCCGCGCCTCGCCGTTGGAGGCCACAAGGCCGGCCTTGACGAACGCTGCCAGCACCCCGATGCCTGCCTCGAGTTCAGTGCGGGAAATTTCTACCGTCGGAAGGTTTTCGGAGATCGCACCTTCCTCAAAAGTTTGCCGCGACGTCTCGGACGCCTGCTTCGCCGCTTCCTCGCCATGCAGCAGAGTGGTCGCCGCGTCCGCGAGGGCTTTCTTGGCTTCGTTGATGTCAGCCCCTTTCAAGGCCGCCAGCCGCGCGATCTCGTCCATCGGCAGGATCGTGAACAGTTTGAGAAACTTCACGACATCGGCGTCTTCGACGTTTCGCCAGTATTGCCAGAAATCATAGGGACTGCATTGGTCCGCGTTGAGCCAGATCGCGCCTTGGGCGGTCTTGCCCATCTTGGCGCCCGACGCCGTGGTCAGCAAAGGCGTCGTCAGCGCGAACAGCTGCGGCGTTCCCATGCGGCGGCCGAGGTCGACGCCGTTGACGATGTTACCCCACTGATCCGAGCCGCCCATCTGCAGCCGGCAGCCGACCCGCCGCGACAGTTCGACGAAGTCATAGGCCTGGCAGACCATGTAGTTGAACTCGATAAAACTCATCTCCTGCTGGCGTTCGAGGCGCAGGCGCACGGAGTCCATGGTCAACATGCGGTTGACCGAGAAATGCCGCCCGATGTCGCGCAGCATCTCGATCCAGTTCAGTTTGGTCAGCCATTCGGCATTGTCGAGCATCACCGCATCGCTTTCGCCGGAGCCATAGCGCAGCACCTTAGCGAACACGCCCCGGATGCTCGCTTTGTTGGCTTCGATTTCCTCGAGGCTGCGCAGCGCGCGCGATTCGTCCTTGCCGGAGGGATCGCCGACCATGGTGGTGCCGCCGCCCATCAGCGTGATCGGCTTGTTACCGCTCTGCTGCAGCCAGTACAGCATCATCATTGTCAGGTAGTTGCCGATGTGCAGCGACGGCGCCGTGCAGTCGTAGCCGACATAGGCGGTTGCCTCGCCTCGCGCGGCGAGCGCGTCGAGACCTGCGAAATCCGAACATTGGTGGATGAAGCCGCGTTCCTGCAAAACATTCAGAAAATCGGATTTAAATGCAGTCATTTGTGTGCGACTCTGATCATTCTTATTTCACGCTATTTCTACTCAATTGCGGAACCACGGCCGCGGTTAGGCGCTGACCCGCGCCGCGGCGCCTGTGGCATTATAAGATGTGCATGTTTGACACAAGCCAGCGTCAAAATTCCTGGGCGTTTAGTTCCCAAGGGGCAGAATATGTCATCTTCGGCCGCGTTAGACTGCATAAGACATTTTCTGCCGGGGCTATACGGCATAAAGCGGCTCCCAAACCGCGGCCTGCGCCTTGCCGTTCAGGAGCCGAGCGCATCTAGTGTCTGCTGCCGACCTTCGGGCTTTTTAACGCAAGCAAGGTAGTTTTGTCGTGTCGGTGGGTCGTTTTGACCTGCGGTCCCGGCCGAATCCCGCTGTTCATGAAGCGAGGCGCACGATATTCTTCGCGCATTTTACGGGACTGCGGACAATGATTTCAAAGTGTTCCGTCGTCCATTCCTAAACAGGGTTTAATTCCCGTTATGCGAGGATTGGCGGAACTTGTGAGAGTTTTTGTCCGCGCTGTGCCAGCAGCCGAGCGTCCGCGAAGCCTCCGGCGGTCATCCGTGTGGAGAGTTCTTCCGGCGAGCTGCTGTAGTCCCACTCACCGGGGTTCGTTATGCGCTTACAGGTCTGGCTGCGGTCGTTCTGCCCGGTTTCCTTGCGCATGCGCGCCCGCCCGTCGCCTTGTCCCCGTCGTGCCCGGGCGGTCGCGCCTCTCTATCGCGGTGCGTCCTGTCCCGTGTGTCGCTTCCGGACCGCGCCTCTTCACGTTCTGGCGGGTCGTTCTGGCTCCATCTGTGCTTTCCGCTCCCCATCGACGTCGCGTCAGCTTCGTTGGCGCCTGACGTCCTCTCGCCACCGCTCTCGCTACCGTTAACGACGCGGTTGGCGGGCCTGCCGATGGCGCGCTGTTTCCGTCCGGGCCCGGCCCCCGGCTTTTGCACCTCGTCCCGTGCGTACGGTTTCTCACTGCCGCTGACGCGCACGTTTTATGTCGGTACCGCTGCGGTCTGGCGGTAGCACGACGACGGCGTCACCTGGACGACAGATCCTCGGCCCATGCTGCCGGATCCTCTGTATCACCGGATCCACTCGGTTCTGGTATCTCGGACATCGGGCGTAGCCGTCGGCGATAGCGGTCTGTTTCTTCACCGGCGAGTGTGGACGATCGTCCATCGACCCAAACGGAGGCCAAACGGCGCCCACTCACTGTTTCTCCACACCCTGGTGGCCGGTTCCAACATTTACTTTATGACGACCGTTCGGTTCTCGTGCGCGCCGGGGCGCCGGGTTGTCGGCCACGAAGCAGAGAGGCCCGTCGCGGGCCAGGTCGGGCGGGTGTCGTTCTCTGGGCGGTCCCTTCCCGCGCGCCCGGGTCCGTGGCCGGCTCGCTCGTCCCCGATCATCCTCGCTTTGACTCGGCGGAGGCGCTGTTGCTCGCCGTGCGGCGTCCTGCCGCGGGCTCGGCCTTCGCCCGGTCGCGCGCTCGCTCGGGTCTTCCGCTCTCGTCTGCCGCCGCCCTTCGGCCCCGGTGCTCGCCCGCTGTGGGTCTCGCCCCCGCGTCCCGCTCCCCCCGCCTCTCCGCGCCCGCGCGCGCCGCGCCCCGGCCCGCCGCGCCGGCCCCGGCGCGCGCAACCCAGCGATTTTCCTTTCTACCTATATTTTTAGCAGCTTAAGCATCCCCTCTTCTCTCTCTTAGCGTGTGTTGTCGCGGGGGTCTTCTGCGGCGCGGTTCTCTTCGTGCGCGCTTCGCGTGGCGCTTGGCCTGCTCGTTTTGCGTCCGCTTCGACAGTCCGACGAGACGATTCAGAATCGCGATCTCGGCGGAACGATTTCGCAGATCGACGCTCTGTCGAGAGATACCGTTAGCTATTCCGAGCATATCGGGCGACCCCCGACTCACGTCGCTTTTCTCTGCGGGGTTTTGGTGAAGGTGTACGTGTTCGGGGTCTAATCGTTGAAGGTCCTCGCTTGCGTTCCCTGATCACCGCAATGACAGAGTTGCCTTTCACACCGTCCCGAGAGCCGATGGTTTACGCATTCAACTCCGAAACCGGAGGCTCGACCGCCCGGTCGGGTGAAACGGTGCGCGTAATTGGAACGAATTTCCTTCCCTCTTCTCAACCCGATCAGGGAGTGCGAATTCTTTCGACGATAGCAGGCTGCAGACGGAGTTGGGGTCGGCGCTGATGGATCATTCAAGACAGACCTTCCCCTACGGCGCTCTCGGGCGAAGCCTTGATTACGGTGGAGCAGCGAGACGGCCGCCACGCAGTCGTCTACAATTATTGAGGTCTTCTCAGACGATCGCTATAGAATCGGAACCGGCAGCAGCCAGACCGTCGGTAAGCGCGGTCATTACGACGTCAATAGCGCAAATTAGATTTAAAAGCAGTCATCTCTATGCAACTCTGATCATTCTTATTTCACGCTATTTCTACTCAATTCGGCGAGGGCCGCGGTTAGGGGCTGCCGCGCCGCGGCGCCCTGTGGCATTATAAGATGTGCATGTTTGACACAAGTTGGACGTCCAGCGCAGACCGGGTCCCGAAAGTGCCAATGCCATGATGATGACAACGATCGGTCTGATGAGCGGTACCTCGCTCGACGGGGTCGATGTCGCTTTGATCGAAACCGACGGCAAGCGGGTGAGTTTGTTCGGTCCGTCAGGCTATCGGGCCTATACCGAAGGCGAGCGCGGCCTGCTGCGCCAGGCGCTGGCCGAGGCGGTGAACCTCTCGAGCGCGAAGCCCGCCCGGGGATCTTGCGCGAGGCGGAGCGCGCCGTGACGATCGCGCACGCCGAAGCCGTCGCAGCCTTTACCGCGCAGCACCGCATCACCCGCGAAAACATCGACATCGTCGGCTTCCACGGCCAGACGGTGCTGCACCGGCCGGCGCAAAAAATGACCGTCCAGATCGGCGATGCCGCGGCCCTGGCAAGGTCGATCCATATTCCGGTGATGCATGATTTCCGCGCCGCCGATGTTGCAGCGGGCGGACAGGGCGCGCCGTTCGTCCCGGTCTATCATCGCGCGCTGGCGCAGTCGCTGGAGCGTGAGGGGCCGCTGGTCGTGGTCAATATCGGCGGCGTTTCCAACATCACCTATATCGATGGCGCCGACACGCTGATCGCCTGCGATACCGGGCCGGGCAACGCGCTGCTGGACGACTTCATGTTCCGCGTGACGGGCCAGCCATTCGACTGCGAGGGCCGCATGGCGGCGCAGGGCACGGCCGACGAGGGGTGGGTAGCGCGGGCTTTGCAGCATCCGTTCTTCGCGCTGCCACCGCCCAAATCGCTGGACCGCAACGATTTTGCGTCGCTGGAGCTGCACGGCGTTTCGCCCGCCGACGGCGCCGCGACACTGACGGCGTTCACCGCGGCGGCGATCGCCGGGATCGTTCCGCTGCTGCCAAATCCGCCACGGAGCTGGATCGTCGCCGGCGGCGGCGCCCGTAACCACACGATGCTGAGGATGCTGCGCGAGCGCGTCGCGCCGGCTACCGTCGAGGCCGCCGATGCGCTGGGCTGGTCGGCGGACGCCATCGAGGCGCAGGCGTTCGGCTTCCTCGCCGCCCGAGGCCTGAAAGGCCTGCCGCTCAGCTACCCCGCGACTACCGGGGTGCCCATCCCGATGACCGGCGGCATTATCGCCCGGCCCTGATCAACAGAAGTTGATGCAGATGCATCGATCCTGGCGGTTCATGCAGATGCATCTATTTTGATGACTGCATCAAACTGCGGATGTCGCTATGGCCGCAAAATTGAAATTGATCAGCCACAAGCTTTGCCCCTACGTGCAGCGTGCGGTGATCGCGCTGACCGAGAAAGGCGTGCCGTTCGAGCGGATCGATATCGACCTCGCCGACAAGCCGGACTGGTTTCTCGCGCTTTCTCCGCTCGGCAAGACCCCGGTGCTGCAGGTCGACGATACGGCGATCTTCGAATCGGCCGTCATCCTGGAATATCTCGAAGAAACCCAGCCGAAACCGCTGCATCCGGCCGACCCCCTGTCGCGCGCCGAGCATCGCGGCTGGATCGAGTTCGGCTCGGCGGTGCTCAGCGATATCGCCGGCTTTTACGCGGCGCCCGACGAGGCGACCTTCGCAGCCAAGAGGTTGCAGCTCCAACGGCGGTTTGCCCAGCTCGAGACGCGCGTGCGGCGTCGCCCTGGTTCGATGGCAACGCTTCTCGCTGGTCGATGCGGTGTTCGGCCCGGTATTTCGTTATTTCGATGTGTTCGACACCATCGCCGAGTTCGGATCTTGTCCGGCAAGCCGAAGCTCGCGCGCTGGCGTAAAGCACTGGCAGTGCGCCCGTCGGTGTGCTTCGGCGGTCAGCGCCGACTATCCCGCCTTGCTGCGCCACTTCCTGAAGCGGCGGAATTCGTGGCTCGCGCAGCTGCAGTGCCGCGACGCTGCCTCGGACGTTATCGGACGTTGGCGAGCCGCATATCCAGATAACCGGTCACCGATTCCATCAGCGGCTCCATCCTATCGTCAAAAAAATGGTTTGCGCCGGGAATGGTCTGCTGGTCGATCACGATGCCCTTCTGAGTCTTCAGTTTTTCAACGAGCGTTGTGACGTCCTTGGCCGGCGCGACGATATCCTTGTCGCCGTGAACGATCAGTCCCGATGATGGGCAGGGCGCCAGGAAGGAAAAATCGTAGCGGTTGGGTTCCGGCGCGATTGAAATGAAACCTTCCACCTCCGGCCGCCGCATCAGCAGCTGCATGCCAATCCAGGCACCGAACGAAAAGCCCGCTACCCAACATGCCCGCGCTTCCGGGTTGATCGTTTGCGCCCAATCGAGCGCCGACGCCGCATCGGAAAGTTCTCCAGTGCCATGGTCGAACGCCCCCTGGCTGCGGCCGACGCCTCGGAAGTTGAAGCGCAGGACCGAGAAACCGCGCGCCACGAAGGCGTAGTAGACCTGATAGACGATCGGATGATTCATGCTCCCGCGAAATTGCGGATGCGAGTGCAATACCATGGCGATCGGCGCATTCTTCTGCTTCGCCGGATGGTAGCGGCCTTCGAGGCGGCCTGCGGGACCGGTGAAAATGACTTCAGGCATCAGTGATCCTTGGCAAGTCGGCCGGCTTGCGCCGGATTGATCCGGCCTCGGCAGATGAAACGCCGCGCTTAAGCGGGCCGACAGGGCGTCGTTGGGCTTAACGCGAACGACACTTGGTGAACTGGAGGCCGCGTTCTAGCATGAGGCGAGGGGCCAAAAGCAAGCTTCTTGAGCAGGTGGCCGGGCGCCAAAAGCGCGGAACTTGCCGCTGTCCCAGAGGCTAAAATGCAAGGTGAATAATACTTGGCACGCGCTCGCGTCTATCTCGACTGGAATGCAACGGCGCCGCTTCGACCCGAAGCCCGAGCGGCGATGGCGGCTGCCTGGGATATCGGCGGCAACCCCTCTTCGGTTCACGCCGAAGGGCGGGCATCACGCCGGCTGGTCGAGGATGCGCGAGCGACCGTGGCGGCTGCTATCGGCGCCAATGCACGCAATGTTGTTTTCACATCCGGCGGCACCGAGGCAAATTCGCTCGCATTGACGCCGGGACTTCGGCGAAATTCCGGCTTACCAATCAACAGGTTAGTCGTCTCCGCCATTGAACACGCTTCGGTACTTTCGGGTGGTCGATTTCCGCGCGAGGCGATCGAAATTCTCCGCGTCACCAAATCGGGCGTGGCCGATCTGGATCATCTACGTCAAATGTTGACGCACGGCGCTCCGGCGCTGGTGTCGGTCATGTCCGCCAACAACGAAACCGGGGCGCTGCAGCCGGTGGCGGAAGTTGCCGATATCGTCCATGCGGCAGGTGGCCTGCTGCATGTCGATGCGATCCAGGCGCTCGGTAAAATACCTTTCGATATCAATCTGCTGAAGGCCGATCTTATATCTATTTCTGCGCACAAGATTGGTGGTCCCAAGGCTGTCGGCGCGCTTGTGCTGGGTGATGGCTTGTCGGGTCTGGAAGCCTTGATACGCGGCGGCGGGCAAGAGCAGGGCCGTCGCGCCGGGACCGAGAACGTCGCGGGTATCGCGGGCTTCGGAGCGGCGGTGAAGGCCGCGATGCCAACGCTGGCCGACGACATGAACCGCGTCGAAAAGCTGCGTGATCGTCTTGAGACCGGCTTGCGGCAAACCCGCGGCGCCATTGTGTTCTCTGAAAATGTGCCACGCTTGCCAAACACCAACTTGTTTACGGTTCCCGGCCTGAAAGCGGAAACCGCGGTGATCGGCTTCGACCTCGAAGGTATTGCGGTATCGTCAGGTTCGGCCTGCTCGTCCGGCAAGGTGCAACCTTCTCATGTGCTGGAGGCCATGGGGTACCCCCCGGAACTGGCTAAGGGGGCAGTGCGCCTCAGTCTGGGCTGGTCGACAACGGAAGCCGACATTGATTGCTGCCTGGAGGCTTGGCGAAAGCTCGCAAGTGCATTACTTAAAGGATACGACGAAACACAGCTTGAACGGTTCTAAGCGTGTGTCGTCGCGAATGACGTAGAGCTTTCGAGTTGATCCACCGCGGTCCTTGAAACCGCGAGCGGAGGATAATAATGGCGGCCGTACAAGAAACCGTCGATCGGGTTCGCCGGATCGACGTCGATCAATATCGATACGGGTTTGAGACGCTTATCGAGTCCGACAAGGCCCCGCGCGGGTTGTCGGAAGATACGGTCCGCTTCATTTCCGCGAAAAAGAACGAGCCGGCGTGGATGCTGGAATGGCGGCTGGAGGCCTATCGCCGCTGGCTGACTATGAAGGAACCGGAGTGGGCGCGCGTCCACTACCCGAAGATCGACTATCAGGACCTGTATTACTACTCGGCGCCGAAGAAGAAGGAACTGGCCTCGCTCGACGAGGTCGATCCGGAGATCCTCAGGACCTACGAAAAACTCGGCATTCCGCTGCGCGAGCAGGAAATGCTGGCCGGCGTGGTGCGTCCCGAGGGCGAGCGGCGCATCGCGGTCGATGCCGTCTTCGATTCGGTCTCAGTGGCCACCACCTTCCAGAAGGAACTGAAGCAGGCCGGCGTGATCTTCATGCCGATCTCGGAGGCGATCCGCGAGCATCCGGAGCTGGTGAAGAAGTATCTCGGCACAGTGGTACCGACTTCCGACAACTATTTTGCAACGCTGAATTCGGCGGTGTTTTCGGACGGCTCGTTCGTCTATGTGCCCCCGGGCGTGCGCTGCCCGATGGAGCTGTCGACCTATTTCCGCATCAACGAGCGCAACACCGGCCAGTTCGAACGCACGCTGATCATCGCCGACAAGGGCGCCTATGTCAGCTACCTCGAAGGCTGCACCGCGCCGCAGCGCGACGAGAATCAGTTGCACGCCGCGGTGGTCGAGCTGGTCACGCATGACGATGCCGAGATCAAATATTCGACGGTGCAGAACTGGTACCCCGGCAATTCCGAAGGCAAAGGTGGCATCTACAATTTCGTCACCAAGCGCGGCGACTGCCGCGGCAACAATTCGAAGATTTCCTGGACCCAGGTCGAGACCGGCTCCGCGATTACCTGGAAATATCCGAGTTGCATCCTGCGCGGCGACAATTCGCGCGGCGAATTCTATTCGATCGCGATTTCCAACGGCCATCAGCAGGTCGATTCCGGCACCAAGATGATCCATCTCGGCAAGAACACCACCAGCCGGATCATCTCCAAGGGCATTGCGGCGGGCGTCTCGCAAAACACCTATCGCGGCCTTGTCACCGCGCACCGCAAGGCCACCAATGCGCGCAATTTCACCGCCTGCGATTCGCTGCTGATCGGCGACAAATGCGGCGCGCATACCGTGCCCTATATCGAAGCGAAGAACTCCTCCGCCCTGTTCGAGCATGAAGCCACTACCTCGAAGATTTCCGAGGATGTGCTGTTCTACTGCGTGCAGCGCGGGCTGAGCGCAGGAGGAGGCGGTCGGCCTCGTGGTCAACGGTTTTGTCAAGGATGTGCTGCAGCAACTGCCGATGGAGTTCGCGGTTGAGGCGCAGAAGCTGATCTCGATCTCGCTGGAGGGATCGGTTGGATAACGGCAAAACGCCGTCATTGCGAGCGCAGCGAAGCAATCCAGAAAGTAAGAAGGCCGGATTGCTTCGTCGCAAGGGCTCCTGGCAATGACGGAAACTTCTAAATGAGTTTCAAGGATCAACGAATGCCATTACTGGAAGTCAAAAACCTGCAGGTCCGTGTCGAGGAGCGCGAGATTCTCCATGGGCTGTCGCTCACCGTGAACAAGGGCGAGGTGCACGCCATCATGGGGCCGAATGGCTCCGGCAAGTCGACGCTGTCGCATGTGATTGCCGGCAAGCCGGGCTATGAAGTCACGTCGGGCGAAATCCTGTTCGAGGGCGAAGACCTGCTGGCGATGTCGCCGGACGAGCGCGCCGCCAAGGGCGTCTTCCTCGCGTTCCAGTATCCGGTGGAAATCCCCGGCGTCGCCACCATGACGTTCCTGCGCACGGCACTAAACGCGCAGCGCAAGGCGCGCGGCGAGAGCGAATTTTCGACGCCGGACTTTTTGAAGAAGGTGCGCCAGGTCGCTGCCTCCCTCAACATTCCGCAGGACATGCTCCGTCGCGGCGTCAATGTCGGCTTCTCCGGCGGCGAGAAGAAGCGCAACGAGATTCTGCAGATGGCGCTGTTCGAGCCGAGCCTGTGCATCCTGGATGAAATGGATTCCGGCCTCGACATCGACGCGCTCAGGGTCGCCGCCGATGGCGTCAACGCGCTGCGCTCGGCCGACCGCGCGATGGTGGTGATCACGCATTATCAGCGGCTGCTGAACTACATCGTGCCGGACTTCGTGCACGTGATGTCGAAGGGCCGCGTCGTGAAGAGCGGGGCTAAGGAACTGGCGCTGGAGCTGGAAGCGAACGGCTACGCGCAGTTTGAAGACGCGGCGTGATGCGGATTTTGGTATGAATTTAGCTTTGGCAAAAACCGAAACCGGCCGGGCGCTTGGCGAACTGTTCGCCGTCGCGCGCGCGCGGCTGCCTGGAGCCGGCAAGGTCGCCGACACGCGCCAGAAGGCTTTCGAGGCCTATGAGCGCGCGGGCCTGCCGCACCGGCGCATCGAGGACTGGAAATATACCGACCTGCGCGTGCTGATGCGCGAGGTGCTGCCGCTGGCGGCCGCGCCGGATCAGGCCGCGCTGACCCGCGCTGCCGCCGCGTTGAAGCTTCATGCCATCGATGGCGTGCGTAAGCTTGTATTGGTGGACGGCGTATTCGCGCCAAAACTTTCCGACCTTTCCAGTCTGGAAAAAGGCCTCGGCATCCGCAGCTTGCGTGAGGCGCTGGAGGCCGGCGACCGAGCGCTGCAGGCAAAGCTGCTCTCGCCCGACAATTCCAATCCGATGGTTGCGCTGAATTCGGCGATGATGACCGACGGCGTGGTGATCGAGGTCGCCGACGGCGCGGTGCTGACGCAGCCGCTGCATGTCGTCCACATCGCCAGCGGCGCAGCACCGTCGGCGATGTTCACGCGCTCGATGCTTAGTGTTGGAAAATCCGCCGCCGTAACTCTGGTGGAAAGCTACATCGCCGCCAACGGCGCCAAAATTTATCAGGCCCACGATTCGCTGATCGTTTCAATCGGCGATGACGCGCGGCTCGACCATGTCCGTCTGATCGAGGACAGCCGCGAGGCCGTCAATATTTCGTCCTCCGTGGTGACGCTCGGCGCACATGCCCATTTCAATACGTTCGGCATGACCTCAGGCGCCAGCGTCAGCCGCTATCAGGCAACGATCGCATTCGCCGGCGAGGGCTCGCAGGTCGAGACCAACGGCGTCAACCTGCTGAACGGCCGCCAGCATGCCGACACCACGCTGTTCATGGATCATGCGGTGCCGAATTGCTCGAGCCGCGAGATATTCCGCGCCGTGGTCGACGACCGCGGGCATTCGGTGTTTCAGGGCCGCATCATCGTGCAGCCCCTGGCGCAGAAGACCGACGCCAAGATGATGACGCGGGCGCTGCTGCTGTCCGACGAGGCGGAGGCCGACAACAAGCCCGAGCTTGAGATTTTTGCCGACGACGTCACCTGCGGCCATGGCGCCACCACCGGCGCGCTGGACGAGAGCCTGCTGTTCTATCTGCGCGCGCGCGGCCTGTCCGAGAAAGAGGCGCAGGCGCTGCTGATCCAGGCGTTCGTCGGCGAGGCAATCGAATCCATCGTCAACAACGACTTGCGCGAACTGGCGGTCGGCGCAGCGGAACGCTGGCTGGCGGCACGAGGTTGATTGACCATGCATCCGCGGTCTCGAACGGATCATATCGATGTAGCCCGCGTCCGGGAAGACTTCCCGGCGCTGGCGCTGCGGATCTATGGCAAGCCCCTGGTCTATCTCGATAACGCGGCCTCCGCGCAGAAGCCGACCGCCGTGCTCGACCGCATGACCGAGGCTTACAAGACCGAATACGCCAACGTGCATCGCGGCCTGCACTATCTCGCCAATGCGGCGACGGAAGCCTATGAGGGCGGCCGCGCCAAGGTCGCGGCGTTCCTCAATGCCGCGAGACCTGAGGAAATCGTCTTCACCCGCAATGCCACCGAGGCCATCAACCTGGTGGCGTCGTCATGGGGCGAGCCCAACATCAAGGCCGGCGACGAGATCGTGCTCTCGATCATGGAGCACCATTCCAACATCGTGCCCTGGCATTTTCTGCGCGAGCGCCATGGCGCCGTGATCAAGTGGGCGCCGGTGGACGACGAAGGCAATTTCCTGATCGACGAATTCGAGAAGCTGCTGACCGATCGCACCAAGCTGGTGGCGATCACCCAGATGTCGAATGCGCTGGGCACCATCGTGCCGGTAAAGGATGTCGTAAAACTCGCGCATGCGCGCGGCATTCCGGTGCTGATCGACGGCAGCCAGGCCGCGGTGCATCTGGCCATCGACGTGCAGGACATCGACTGCGATTTCTACACCTTCACCGGCCACAAGCTGTACGGTCCGACCGGCATCGGCGTGCTCTACGCCAAGCACGAGCATCTTGTTGCGATGCGGCCCTACAATGGCGGCGGCGAGATGATCCGCGAGGTCGCGAGGGACTGGGTCACCTATGGCGACCCGCCGCATAAATTCGAGGCGGGGACGCCGGCCATCGTCGAGGCGGTCGGCCTCGGCGCCGCCATCGACTACGTCAATTCCATCGGCAAGCAGCGTATCGCAGCGCACGAGCATGATCTTCTGACCTACGCCCAGGACCGCCTGCGCGAGATCAACTCGCTGCGGCTGATCGGCACGGCCGTTGGCAAGGGTCCGGTGATTTCCTTCGAGATGAAGGGCGCACACCCTCACGATGTCGCGACCGTGATCGACCGGGCCGGCATCGCGGTGCGCGCCGGCACCCATTGCGTGATGCCGCTTCTGGAGCGATTCAATGTCACGGCGACGTGCCGGGCCTCATTTGGCATGTATAATACCCGTGAGGAAGTCGACCACCTGGCACAGGCGCTGATCAAGGCGCGGGAATTATTTTCATGACCGACACCGTCGAGATCGCAAAACCCAACATGGAGACCGTCTCCGCGCTGGCGCCTGACGAAACCGAGCGCCTCGGCGGAGAAATCGTCGCCGCCTTGAAGACGGTGTTCGATCCGGAAATTCCGGCCGACATCTACGAGCTCGGCCTGATCTACAAGGTCGACATCAAGGACGACCGCACCGTCGACGTTGAGATGACGCTGACGACGCCGAATTGTCCGGCGGCGGCGGAAATGCCGCAGATGGTCGAGAATGCGGTCGCCAGCGTGCCCGGCGTAGGACAGGTCAACGTCAATATCGTGTGGGAGCCGGCCTGGACCCCGGACCGTATGACCGACGAGGCGCGCCTCGTGCTCAACATGTGGTGAAACGTCGTCATGCGCGGGCTTGACCCGCGCATCCATCCTTCCTCGAAAGACTCTTGCGAAGGATGATGGATTGCCGGGTCAAGCCCGGCAATGACGTCTCTTACAGGGATTGATGTGCTGCAAGGACTGAATAGATGACGAACATGACAACCGCTGCACCCGCTAAACCGAAGCGGCCCCGTCCGCAGGTGATGAAGCTTACCGAAGCCGCCGCGGCCCGGATCACCGAGCTGACCAAGCGCGCCAACTCCGAGATTGTCGGCCTGCGCGTCGGCATCAAGAACGGCGGTTGCGCCGGGCAATCCTACACCGTCGAATATGCCCACGACGTCAGACCTTCCGATGAAATCGTCGAGGACAAGGGCGTCAAGATCCTGGTCGATCCCAAGGCGGTGCTGTTCCTGCTCGGCACCGAGATGGACTACAAGGCCGACAAGATGCAGTCCCAGTTCATCTTCAACAACCCGAACCAGACCGGCGCCTGCGGTTGCGGCAAGTCGGTGCAGCTGACGGCTGCGAAGGTTGAGGGCTGATTTTTCAACGTCGTCCCGGCGAACGCCGGGACCCATACGCCGTGTCGTCTCGTTTCGATACCAGCTGTTCGAGGGCCCTCGCGCAACACGAACGCCCGTGGTTATGGATTCCGGCGTTCGCCGGTATGACGAAGGTATGAACCGCGATTTCCTGATCGACCTGTTTGCGGATTTCGGCCCGGTGACGATCCGCCGGATGTTCTCAGGCTTCGGCATTTCCGCTGATGGTACCAACTTCGCGCTGGCGCTGCGCAGTGGGCTGTATTTGCGCGCTGACAGCGAAACCATTCCTCGCTTTGAGGCCGAGGGCTCAAAACCGTTTCAATACCAGACCCGAACCAAGACCGTCACCGTCGCCTCCTATTGGGAGTTGCCGGCGCGGTTGTTCGATGATCCGGAGGAGTTGACCGAATGGGCGAGGGCGGCACTGGCCGCCGCCGAGCGCGCGACGTTGGCGAAGCGGCCAAAGGGACGGAAGGCCGCGAAGAAGAAGGCCGCTAAGAAGAAAACGTCGAAGCGGAGGGCCAAAATCTAACACTCGTCATTCCGGGATGCGCCTCTTGGGCGCAGGCCCGGAATCCATAACCCCACAATCGTGGTTATGGCTTCCGGGCTCGCGTGCTTAGGGACAAAATTGACTTGGTCGGTTTTGCGCAAAGCTCGCGCCCCGCAAATGACGGTGACGATGAGGGCCAAAAACTTCACGCCACCTGGCTGTGAATCTCGGCGGTATATTCCGGATCGGCTTCGCAGATGACGCGGTTGCGGCCGTTGCGCTTGGCGGCGTAGAGGCAGGCGTCGGCGCGCTCGATCAGGGAATCGGTGTCGTCGCCGGGCTGCAGCACCGACACGCCAATGGAGATGGTGACGCGGCCGAGAATCTCGCCGGTGGATTTCTTCTTCAGTTCCTTGGACATCACGGCGCGGCGGATGTGATCGGCCACCGTCAGCGCCTGGCGAAGCGCGGTGGCGGGCAGCACCACCGCGAATTCCTCGCCGCCATAGCGCGCGGTGATGTCCTGGCCCTTGATGGTCTGTTTCAGCGACATCGCGACCAGCCGCAGCACCTGATCCCCGGTGAGGTGGCCGTAGTTGTCGTTGAACGATTTGAAGTGATCGATGTCGAGCATCAGCAGCGACAGCGGCTCGCCACACGCCGCGGCACCCTGCACCGCGGCCGCGATGGCGCGGTCGAAATATTTGCGGTTGCCGAGACTGGTCAGGGGATCGGTCAGGCTTTCGGCACGGATTGCCTCGAGGCTCTGCTGCAGGTTGCTGATCTCCTGCTTCGACAGCGACAGCCGGTCTTCCAGCGCCTTGTTGGTATCGCGCATCTCGCGCGTGGAGAGCACAAGCTGCTCGACTACGGCTTTGACCTGCTCGCGGTTCTGCGCCACCGACAGTTTTTGGGTGGCGCCGTACAGGCTGTCGTCATAGCTCGCCGACATGCCGAGCGCGTCGGTGATGAGGCTCATCACGTCGTCGATTTCGTTGATGACGCGGGAGCCTACCTTGTCGATGCGGTCGGTGGTTTTGATCTGGGACAGATAGGTGTCGTAGATCTGCTCGAGATCGGCCTCGCTCAGCTTGCCGTTGCGCGCCAGCGTCTCGTTGATGATCTTGTTGAGCGGGGCGTTATAGCCGGTGGCGTAGACGTACCAGATTTCGTAATTGCGCGGCACCGCGGTCTGCCGCAGCGATCTGATTTGGCCAAGCGCAACTTCCGCGAACGCCATCGAGCGTTCATGTTCATCCAGAACCTTGACCACTTATTACGTCCCCAATCGCGAGCATCCTGCCCGTCGCTTAACCGGCAATAGTTAAAATTATCGCGGTCAAGTTAACGGATGAGAATGAACGACCGGTAAATGGTTCCGGGAGAACTTTTGCGCTAACACGCTGAGCTTGCAGCGAAACTTCTTGCGACCAGACGTTTTGCCTTCAGACCCGCGCACGCACCGGGCGCAGCAGAAATGCCGGCAGATGCGAGTGATCGGCGGGTTCCGAGGCCGCCTCGCGGGGTGCTCGGGGCGCCTCGGCGCGGCCGATGGAAGGCGTCCGCGACGGCGGGGGCGCGACCGGCGGGGTGAACGCGGCGGGAGGCTGGGCCTGCGGCTGGGAGCTGTTGCGATCGCCGCCACCGGAGCGCCGGGGTCCGCGCTCACGGCGCGGCTTGCGGCCTTCACGGCTGCCTTCGCGTGATCCTTCACGCGATCTGGACTGGCGCGGCCGCTCCTCATCGCGGCCAGCCGGTACACTCTCGCTTGGCTCACTGGCTTCCGCGCCGGCTTCGGCGCGTGGAATGGTCTGGCCGATCAGCTTTTCGATCGCCGCCATCGACTTGAAGTCCAGTGGGCTGACGATGGTGATTGCGGTGCCGGGGCGGCCGGCGCGGCCGGTGCGGCCGATGCGGTGGACATAGTCGTCGGCGTGATGTGGTACGTCGAAATTGAAGACGTGGCTGGTTATAGGGATATCGAGACCGCGAGCGGCGACGTCGGAGGCGACAAGCAGGGGAATGTCACCCTTGCGGAACTGATCGAGAGCCGCGGTGCGCGCCGACTGGTCCATGTCGCCGTGCAGTGCTCCGACACTGAAGCCGTGCTTCTGCAGCGATTTGTAGAGCAGCGCTACTTCGCGCTTGCGGTTGCAGAAGATGATCGCGTTTTGAAGGTCGGTAGCGTCGCGGAGCAGGCGGCGCAGCGTATCACGCTTCTCATGCGGCTCGCGGCCGACGCTGACCTGGAACTGGGAAACGCCCGCGGCGGTGGTTGCTGGTTTGGAAACTTCGATCTTCTCGGGATTATGCAGGAAGGTTTCGGTAATGCGGCGGATTTCGGGGGGCATGGTCGCGGTGAAGAACAGCGTCTGCCTGGTAAACGGGATCATCTTGCAGATGCGCTCGATGTCCGGAATGAAACCCATGTCCAGCATGCGGTCGGCTTCGTCGATGACCAGCAATTCCACGCCGGTGAGCAGCAAGCCGCCGCGCTCGGTGTGATCGAGCAGCCGGCCCGGTGTCGCGATCAGCACATCGACGCCGCGGGCGAGCTTGGTATCCTGATCGCCGAAGGAAACGCCGCCGATCACCAGCGCAACATTGAGCTTCTGGCCGGCGCCGTATTTGTCGAACTGTTCCTTGACCTGAGCGGCGAGTTCGCGGGTCGGTTCCAGGATCAGCGTGCGCGGCATTCGCGCTCGCGCCCGGCCTTTTTCCAGCATGGTGAGCATCGGAAGCACGAAGGCGGCGGTCTTGCCGGTGCCGGTCTGGGCGATGCCGAGTACGTCCCGGCGGGCCAGAACGTGGGGAATCGCCTGTTCCTGGATGGGGGTGGGGGTGGTGTAGCCGGTGGCCGCGACGGCGGCGAGCACCTTGTCGGACAAGCCGAGATGGGAAAAAGACATTGAGCCTCTACAAGAATCCGCCGCTTGGAATCTCGGAAAAATACTGTCGCGTTCAACCCCGGAACGGCACGCAAACATGCACGGGATTTTGTAAGGATACGCAGACAGGCGGCTTACTCAGGATATCGCGTTTCGATTCCGGGCCGCGTCGAGGCGGAACATAGGGTCTGAGCGGCCAAAGTCAATGGACCAGGGGCGGGAAGGGCTGAAAAAGCTTAATGTTTGCGCATAAATGGATGGAACGCGATAGTGGCGGTGCCGGTCCCGTCTAACCTTGCCCGGTCGAATCACTGAACCGTCACGCAGGGTTTGGCGACGTATGAACATTTCCAAGCTGTAACGAGAGCCAGACAATGGACGCCGGCAATTTTCCAGAACAACCCGCACGTCGCACCATAACCACCCGCTGCTGCATCGTCGGCGGCGGCCCCGCCGGCATGATGCTCGGTTATTTGCTGGGCCGTGCCGGCATCGACACTGTGGTGCTGGAAAAGCACGCCGATTTCTTCCGGGATTTTCGCGGCGACACCGTGCATCCCTCGACGCTGCAGGTGATGGATGAACTCGGCCTGATCGGCGGCTTTCTAAAACTTCCGCACCAGCAACTGCAGAAGATGGACGGCCAGTTCGGCGGCAGCTCGATCCGCATCGCCGACCTCAGCCGCCTCAAGGTCAAATACCCCTTCATCGCCTTCATGCCGCAGTGGGATTTTCTCAACTTTTTGCGCGAGAGCGGCAAGCGCTTTCCCTCTTTCAAGGTCATGATGAACGCCAACGCCAGCGATCTGATCTGGTCCGGCGATACCGTTGCCGGGGTCAAGGTGAATACACCGGAGGGTCCGGTCGAAATACACGCCGAGCTGACGGTCGGCTGCGACGGCCGGCACTCGATCGTGCGCGAGCGCGCCGGGCTCGAGGTCGAGGAGATCGGCGCGCCGATGGACGTGCTGTGGTTTCGCGCCGGCAAAGGGATAGACCAAAGCGAAAGCGTGTTTGCCCGGGTCGAGACCGGCAAGATGATGGTGACGTTCGACCGCGGCGATTACTGGCAATGCGCCTATGTGATCGCCAAGGGGCAATATGACGCGATCAAGGCGCGCGGGCTCGACGCACTGCGCGACGAGATCGTGCGCCTGGCGCCGATCCTGAGTTCGGGGATATCGGACGTGAAGACCTGGGACGACGTGAAATTGCTGACGGTGGCGATCAACCGGCTGAAGCGCTGGACGCGGCCGGGGCTGTTGTGCATCGGCGACGCAGCGCATGCCATGTCGCCGGTCGGCGGCGTCGGCGTCAATCTGGCGGTGCAGGACGCGGTCGCGACCGCGAACCTGTTGGCCGCGAAGCTTGTGAGCGGTTGCCCGCCCGAAGCCGAACTGGACGCGGTGCGACGGCGGCGCGAATTCCCGGTGCGGATGACGCAAGCGATGCAGGTGGTGGTGCAGAACAACATCATCAGCCTCGCGCTGAAGCCGGGCGCCCGGCCGCTCAAGGCGCCGCTGTTTGCGCGGGTGATCAATGCGGTGCCGTGGCTGCAGGGTATCACGGCAAGATTCATCGGGCTCGGCGTGCGGCCCGAGCATGTGCGGTCGCCGGAGGCGAAATAACGATAAAGCGTAGGGTGGGCAAAGGCGCTCTTGCGCCGTGCCCACCATATCTCCACACGCAATGCGCGGTGATGGTGGGCACGCTTCGCTTTGCCCACCCTACGATTATCCCATCACCGAAAAACCGCCGTCTACCGGGATCGCAGTGCCGGTGACGAAACCCGACGCGCTTGACGCCAGAAACACCGCGATCCCCGCAAAATCCCCGATCGCGCCCCAGCGCGCTGCCGGGGTGCGCGCCAGCACCTTGTCATGCAACCCGTCGATCTCCTGCCGCGCGCGCCGGGTCAGATCGGTATCGATCCAGCCCGGCAGGATGGCGTTGGCCTGGATGTTGTCGGCGGCCCATGCCACCGCGCAGGAGCGGGTGAACTGCACGATGCCGCCCTTGCTCGCGGCATAGGCCGGCGCAAAGCTGGCGCCGAAGATCGACATCATCGAGCCGATATTGATGATCTTGCCGCCGCCCGCGGATTTCATCGCAGGGTATACCGCCTGCGAGCACAGGAACGCGCTGGTGAGGTTGGTCGCAATTACTTTGTCCCATTCCTCAGGTGCCAGCGCATGCGGTGGCTTTCGCACATTGATGCCGGCGTTGTTGACCAGGATATCGATGCGGCCAAATTCGTTTTTCGTGCGTTCGACCATGGCGGCGACTGCGGCCTTGTCGGTGACGTCGGCAATGACCGAGATCGCCTTGGCGCCGCGCTGTTTGAGCTCAGTGACCGTCGCGTCCGACTTCGCGGCATTGCGTCCGACGATCGCAACCGCCGCGCCGGCCTCGGCCAGCCCACGCGCCATGCCGAGCCCAATGCCGCCATTGCCGCCGGTGACGATGGCGACGCGGCCGGTGAGGTTGAAGGGGGGCGTCATGGGCGGTCCTTTTCTCCGTCATGCCCGGGCTCGTCCCGGGTATCCACGTCTTTCTTTGTCGGTAGTCTTAAAGACGTGGATGGCCGGGACAAGCCCGGCCAGAACGAGTTCTGTCTAGCGCCTGCCGCGCCAGATCAGGATCAGCCCCACGAACGCCAGTGCCGCGCCGTAGTACGCCCATTGAATCTGGCTTATCATGAAACTCGATCGCGGCCACGCTACGAGGCCGGTGCCCTGGCCGATCCAGAGCAGGCCGACAAGAACGGCGAGAACGCCAAAAATGAGGAACGCGGTCCGCATCGCTAAATCTCACACGTCGAGCAATTCCTCGTTTGCAAACTCGGCCTTGTCCGAAATGAACGCAAACCGCGCTTCGGCCTTGGTGCCCATCAGGCGCTCGACGGAATCCGCGGTGCCTTCGCGATCGTCGGCCAGCAGTACTACGCGCAAGAGCGTACGCTTGGCCGGGTCCATGGTGGTTTCCTTGAGCTGCGCCGGCATCATTTCGCCGAGACCTTTGAAGCGGCCGACGTCGACCTTGGCGTTGGCGTTGAATTCGCTCTTCAGTAATTGATCCTTGTGGACCTCGTCGCGGGCGTAGACGGTCTTGGCGCCGTGGGTGAGGCGGTAGAGCGGGGGGACCGCGAGATAGAGATGGCCCTCGTCAATCAGCCGCGGCATCTGCCGGTAGAAGAACGTAATCAACAGCGAAGCGATATGCGCGCCGTCGACGTCGGCGTCGGTCATGATGATGATGCGGGAGTAGCGCAGATCTTCCTCGCGGTACTGCGCCAGCGTGCCGGCGCCGATCGCCTGCATCAGGTCGGCAAGCTGCGCATTGGCCGTCAGCTTGTCCTTGGTCGCCGACGCCACGTTGAGGATTTTTCCGCGTAGCGGCAGGATCGCCTGCGTCCTGCGGTCGCGCGCCTGCTTGGCGCTGCCGCCGGCCGAGTCGCCTTCGACGATGAACAGCTCGGAGCCTTCGGAAGCGGTATTGGTGCAGTCGGCGAGCTTGCCGGGCAGCCGCAGCTTCTTCACCGCGGTTTTACGGGAGATCTCCTTTTCGGCGCGGCGGCGCAAGCGCTCGTCGGCGCGCTCGATGACGAAATCCAGCAGCTTGTTGGCCTGCATCGGGTTGCCGGACAGCCAGTGGTCGAACGGGTCTTTGATCGCCTGTTCGACGATGCGCTGCGCCTCGGCGGTGGCGAGGCGGTCCTTGGTCTGGCCCTGGAATTCCGGCTCGCGCACGAATACCGACAGCATCACCGCAGCACCCACCATCACGTCTTCGGAAACGATAGAGGCTGCGCGCTTGCCCTGGCCGGCGCGTTCGGCGTGATCCTTCAACCCGCGCAGCAGCGCGCTGCGCATGCCGGATTCATGGGTGCCGCCATCGGGCGTCGGTACGGTATTGCAATAGGACGAGAGAAATCCGTCGGCGTCGGCGGTCCAGGCCACCGCCCATTCGCAGGCGCCATGGGCGCCGTTGCGGCCGGATTTGCCGGAGAAGATATCCGGATGCACCAGGGTGTCGGCGTGTATCGCCGCGCCGAGGTAATCCTTCAGTCCGCCGGGAAAATGGAAGGAGTTCCTCGGACGGAACATCATCGATACCCTTGAGCAGTTCGGGATCGCAGCGCCAGCGGATTTCGACGCCGCCGAACAGATAGGCCTTCGACCTCGTCATCTTGAATAGGCGCTGCGGCTTGAACGCGGCCTTAGCCCCGAAAATCTCGGCGTCCGGCTTGAAACGGATTTTGGTGCCGCGGCGGTTGTTGATCTTGCCGAGGTCCTCGAGCTTGCCCTTCGGCGTCCCGCGCTCGAACGCCATGCGGTAAAGTTTCTGGCCCCGCGCAACCTCGACCTCCAGCCGTGCGGACAGGGCGTTGACCACCGAGACGCCGACGCCGTGCAGGCCGCCCGAGGTTTCATAGACCTTGGAGTTGAATTTGCCGCCGGAATGCAACGTGCACATGATGACTTCGAGGGCGGATTTTTTTGGAAACTTCGGATGCGGATCAACGGGGATGCCGCGGCCGTTATCAGTGACCGTCAAAAATCCGTCGGCGTTCAATTCCACTTCGATGAAGGAAGCGTGCCCTGCCAGCGCTTCGTCCATGGCGTTGTCGATAACTTCGGCGAACAGGTGATGCAGCGCCTTTTCATCGGTGCCGCCGATATACATGCCGGGCCGGCGGCGCACCGGCTCCAGGCCTTCGAGCACCTCGATGTCGGCGGCGGTGTAACGGTCCTCGGCGCCGGAGCCGCGCGGTGCCGGCTTGGACGATGCCCGGCCTCGCTCCGCCGCGTCAAACAGATCGGCTTTGATTTTCAATTGTTTGGACATGTCTTTTCATGTGTTGCGCGCGCTCTGGGCGCAGCGAATTGGCTGCTCTGACTATGCCACGGATGAGCTTAAATAGTGACGATGGAGCTTACGAGTTGACATTGGACTATCGATGGTCCAAAAATTCAAGGTTTGTGGGAGGTAACAATGCAGGTCTCTGTCAGCGACGCCAAAGGACAGCTTACAGAGCTGGTGCGCCGCGCGGAGGCGGGCGACGATGTCGTGCTGACGCGCCATGGCAAGGCGGTTGCGCGGATCGTGCCTTTGAGCAAACGGCCGACGCAGCAAGAAAAGCGGTCGATTCTGGAAAAGATATCTCATGCCGCTGCCGCCAAGGCGACGCCGGGCGCCAATGCAGCCCGAAGCCATGATTTCCTCTATGACGATGAGACCGGATTGCCGAAGTGATCGCGGTCGACACCTCGGCGTTGATCGCGGTCTTGCTTCGTGAGCCTGAGGGACCGCGCTGCTCCTCGATTCTGAGCGACAATTCCAATCTTTTTCTCTCGGCCGCCACGCTGGCAGAGGCGCTTGTTGTGGCATCGGGCCGGAACGTCGGGCACGAAATGGCCGCCTTGATTGATCTGTTCGGCTTTGAGATCGTCCCGGTGACCGCTGCGACCGCGCTGCGTATCAGTGCCATCTATGCGAGCTGGGGTAGGGGCAGACATCCCGCCGCGCTGAATTTTGGTGATTGCTTTGCCTATGACACGGCCAAAATCCACGGTTGCCCGTTGCTATTTGTGGGGGAAGACTTCCGGAAGACCGATCTTGAGAGTGTTCTGTAAGGCGCAGCAAAAAGTTGCAGCCAGCAGGCCGGTCTCATCGCCGCGCCGGCAAAACCGCAGCCGCGGAGTTGATCGCCAAGTCGGGCGCGGCGGGCAGCGGCCTCATACCGGTGCACATGGTATCCAGATCAGCGAGGCAGTTTGGATTTCCGTGTCGTGCGGCGGAGCCAGGCTCACGCTTTGTCCCCGTCATTGTGACTTGATGTGATGTACCGGGCTGGCCTACCAGTTCTGCCATCGAGCCTGTAAACAGGTTCCAGCCGCCGCGCCCGGCCGGGCAGCCAGAGGCAAGAGGCGTTCAAGGCATGGAAGAAGCGTTTCGCGGCATCGCCGATTTTGTCCGCGATCATCAGGCCTGGGCCGCGCCGGTCGTTCTTCTGCTGGCGTTCGGCGAATCCCTTGCGTTCATCTCGCTGCTGATCCCGGCCTGGGGCGCGCTGGTCGCGATCGGCGCCCTGATCGGCGCTGCCGACCTTTCATTCTGGCCGGTCTGGATCGCCGGCGCCATCGGGGCTGCGCTGGGCGATTGGCTGTCCTACTGGTTCGGCTTCAAGTACAAGGAGCACGTCGCGCAGATGTGGCCGCTGTCGCGCTATCCCGATCTGTTGCCACGCGGCGAGGCGTTTGTGAAAAACTGGGGCGTACCCAGCATTTTCATCGGCCGCTTCTTCGGGCCGTTGCGGGCGTCGGTGCCTTTGGCCGCCGGCATTTTTGAGATGCCATACTGGCGTTTTCAGGTTGCCAACTTCGTCTCCGCGCTGGTGTGGGCTGCGGCGCTGCTGCTGTTCGGCGACGTCATCTCGATGATGGTGGAATGGCTGTGGCGCGCGGTCTGACGCGACCGACATCCCGGAATAAGCGCCGGGAGCAGGGGTTAATCCCCTCATATGCCAGGCGTATATTCGCACCGTCGTGATCGCGCCGGGGGCGAAAGACTGGTAAGAGTTGCCGCGATAAAAAGCCGGGAAGCGGAAAATCCGCACCAAATCCATCTCACAGGGAGGACATCACCATGGAACTAACTCGACGTCACGCATTGGCCGGCGCCGGCGCGCTTGCCGCCGCGCCGTTGCTGCCGACAATCTCCGCCAGGGCGGCTGCTCCGGTAGCCGACAAACAGGCCCCGAGTTTTTATCGCTACAAAGTCGGTGACGCGCAGGTGAATGCGATCTTCGACGGTACGACCACGTTCGATCTGACCGACAATTTCGTGCTCAATGCCAAGAAAGACGAAGTGAACGCGGCGCTCGACAAGGCCTTCCTGCCGAAGGACAAGATGACGCTGTTGTTCACGCCGCTGGCAATCAATACCGGCGGAAAGACCATTGTCATCGACACCGGCATGGGCGGCGCTTCATATGCATCGAGCAAGGGCGTGAATGGCCAATTCGCCACAAATCTGACGGCGGCGGGCATCGATCCGAAATCGGTCGACATGGTGGTGATTTCGCATTTTCACGGCGACCACATCAACGGCCTGCTGACCGCGGACAACCAGCTGACATTCCCAAACGCGGAAGTGCTGGTGCCAGCCGTGGAATGGAAATACTTCATGGACGACGGCGAAATGAGCCGCGCTCCCGAGGGCCGGATGCAGACGGTATTCAAAAATGCACGTCGCGTGCTTGAGGCGGGGCTGAAGAAGAAGGCGACACCTTACGAGTGGGGCAAGGAAGTCGTCCCCGGACTGCTGGCGGTCGAATCCATCGGCCATACGCCCGGACATACCTCCTACGTGCTATCGTCGGGCTCCGACAAGGTGTTTATCCAGTCGGATGTCACCAACCATCCGGCGCTATTCGCGATCAACCCCGGCTGGCGCGCGTTCTTCGATCAGGACCCCGCTCAGGCCGAGACCACGCGCCGCAAAGTGTATGACATGCTGGTCGCCGAAAAAATGCGCGTCCAAGGTTTCCACTACCCATTTCCGGGGCTCGGCAACATCGTGAAAGAAGGAAGCGGCTACCGTGTGGTGCCGGCACAGTGGAGCCCGGTGATTTAGTCGTTTCGTCTTTCCGGGGCGCGCGAGCTCAGCGACAAAATTGACCTGGTCAATTTTGTCGCTGAGCGAGCGAGTCCGAAATCCATAACCACCGCCGGGAGTATGGATTGCGGGTCTGCGCCAAATGGCGCATCCCGGAATGACAGCGTTTCTGTCTTGACGCCACGCACGCCCGGCCTTATAGCCCCGCCCATGATCAACGCCGCGACCATTGTCATCGCCCGCCGCGGCCGCAGCTTCGCGGTATGGGCGGCGCTGCGCGTTCAAGATTTACGCGTCTGAGATCGTCGCCCCTGCCGCCGGATCCGGTCCGCGGCACTTTCCTTGAAAACCAGCGCGATCTGATCCGGCGGCTTCCTTCACCAGCAGGAGACCGTCATGTTTACCCGTCCGTTCTTTCAGCCCGACCGCGCCGCGAGCCTTGCATTCGCGGCCGCGCGCGGCTTCGGCACGGTCTGCGCCTACGATGGGGCCAGGCCGGTCGCGTCGGCGCTGCCATTCTGCCTTGAATATTTGAGCGACGGCACGCCTGTCGTGGCGTTTCATGTCGCGCGCGGCAACGCGCTGGCGGCGCTGGCGGATGGCAAATCGCATTGGCTGATTGCGGTTAACGGCGCCGACACCTATGTGTCGCCGCACTGGTACGCCTCGCCGGACCAGGTTCCGACCTGGCTTTATCAGGCGGTGCATCTGTCAGGTTCGGTTCGAACCATGTCCGGTCAGGACCTAAGCGCGCATCTTGATGCACTCAGCTCGAAATTCGAAAGCTGGCTAGCGCCAAAACCGTCCTGGTCGACGGGCGAGATGACCGCGGGGCGGCGCGAGGCAATGATGAAGGCGATCGTGGGACTGGTAATGACGGTCGAGGACATCGAGGGCAGCTTCAAGCTGAACCAGCACAAATCGGACGTCGACCACGCGGCGATTGCGATCGAGCTGCTGGGGCAAGGCAATGCCGACGCGCAGGCGATCGCCGAACTGATGGTCGCGCTGCGGCCGCAGTTGGACTACAAAGCCCTCGTGCCCGTCAGCGGACCCGCCGATGGAAGGAACACAGCATGACCCTCTCCGAAACCAGCCTGCCGAAAAGCCACGCGCCGACCGCAAAAGCTGTCGCGAAACCAGCAGTGTTCGTTGATGGCGCCTCCGGAACGACGGGACTGGAAATTCGCGAGCGCCTCGACCGGCAAAGCGACGTGGCAGTGAAAAGCATCGCCGAGGAAAATCGGAAGGATGCGGCCGCCAAGTGCGCGCTGATGGAGGAAGTTGATCTCGTCATCCTCTGCCTGCCCGACGATGCCGCCAAGCAAACCGTGGCGTTGATCGACAGCATGGGAGCCAAGGCGCCCAAGGTGCTGGATGCTTCCACGGCGTTTCGGGTCGCGCCCGATTGGGTCTACGGCTTTCCCGAGCTCGCGCCGGATCAAGCCGACAAGATCCGCGCCGCGCGGAAAGTATCAAACCCGGGCTGCTATCCGACTGGCGCAATAGCGCTGCTGCGGCCGCTGGTCGATGCCGGTCTGGTGCCGGCCGATTATCCCGTCGCCATCAACGCGGTGAGCGGCTATTCCGGCGGCGGCAAGTCGATGATCGCACGTTTCGAAGACGGCACCGCGCCCGCTTTCGAGCTGTATGGCCTCGGCTTCGAGCACAAGCATGTGCCGGAGACGCAGCTTTACGCCAATCTTGAGCGCCGGCCGATCTTCGTGCCGTCGGTCGGCAACTATCGGCAGGGGATGCTGGTCTCGGTGCCGCTGCATCTCGATACGCTGCCAGGCAAGCCGGATTCCGCCGACTTGCACGCTGCGCTGGCGAAGCGTTATGCCGGCAGCAGCTATGTCTCGGTGATGCCGCCCGACAACGAAGCGACAAAGAGCGGACGGCTGGAGCCGGAGGCGCTCAATGAAACCAATATGCTCGAGCTCTATGTCTTTGCCAGTGAACGGCACCGCCAGGCGCTTCTCGTGGCGCGGCTTGACAATCTCGGCAAGGGCGCTTCCGGCGCGGCCGTGCAGAATATGCGGTTGATGCTGGGATTTCCGGAGGGCAGAAGATCCTAACCTCTCCCCGCAAAGAGCGGGGAGAGGTAAGAGCGCTTACGCCGCAACCGCTTTCGCAGTCGTCGGCACCGACGCGATCGTCTTCAGGATTTGCGAAGCGATCTGGTAGGGGTCGCCCATCGAGTTCGGGCGGCGGTCTTCCAGATAGCCCTTGTAACCGTTGTTCGCAAAGCTGTGCGGCACGCGGATCGAGGCGCCGCGGTCGGCGATGCCGTAGCTGAAGCTGTCGATCGAGGCGGTCTCGTGCTTGCCGGTCAGCCGCATGTGGTTGTCCGGGCCGTAGACCGCGATGTGGTCCCGGCGGTTTTCCTCGAACGCCTTCATCAGCGCCTCGAAATACTCCTTGCCGCCGATCTCGCGCAGATAGGCGGTGGAGAAGTTGGCGTGCATTCCGGAGCCGTTCCAGTCGGTGTCGCCGAGCGGCTTGCAGTGATACTCGATGTCGATGCCGTATTTTTCGGTGAGCCGCTGCATCAGATAGCGGGCCATCCACATCTCGTCGGCGGCGCGCCTGGAGCCCTTGCCGAAAATCTGGAATTCCCACTGGCCCTTCGCCACCTCGGCGTTGATGCCTTCGTGGTTAATGCCGGCGGCAAGACAAAGGTCGAGATGCTGCTCGACGATCTCGCGGGCGACCGCGCCGACATTCTTGTAGCCGACGCCGGTGTAGTAGGGGCCCTGCGGCGCCGGATAGCCGCTCTCGGGGAAGCCGAGCGGGCGGCCGTCCTTGTAGAAGAAATATTCCTGCTCGAAACCAAACCACGCGCCCTCGTCATCGAGGATGGTGGCGCGCTTGTTGGAGGGGTGCGGGGTCTTGCCGTCGGGCATCATGACCTCGCACATCACCAGCACGCCGTTGCTGCGCGCGCCGTCCGGGAAGACGCGGACCGGTTTGAGCACGCAGTCCGAACTGTGGCCTTCCGCCTGCATGGTCGAGCTTCCGTCGAATCCCCACAGCGGAAGCTGTTCGAGCGTCGGGAACGAATTGAATTCCTTGATCTGCGTCTTGCCGCGCAGATTCGGTGTCGGCGTATATCCGTCGAGCCAGATGTACTCGAGTTTGTATTTGGTCATTGCCTATCTCTCTTGAGCTGATGACGAAGATCTTGTTCGTGTTCTGCCGCTAACGGCACCCGGCCGCCAACGCTTAGTGCTTCCCGAAGCACTAACTGTGCCACTCCATGCAGCAATCGACCGCGATGGACAGACATTGGGCAGTGCCACTGCGGCGCAGCATCGGCGATGCCAGCACAACATGCAAAATGGTTGCTGCTGATATTGTATGCATTTGCTGGTTTTTTGACAGGCAAACTGAGCAAAATGAGTGCAGCAGGCCTATATTGGATCGACCGAACGACTCGCGCGTTGATCGACGCGTGCATAGACGGAGACGATCGATGACGACGAGCACTTCCGGTGAATCCGCCCAGGTCTACCAATTTCCGCCGCGGGGCCGCTTCGCCCTGAATGCCGGCGAGGACCCTCGCGTGCGGATCGACCTCGAAGTGCAGGCGCTGCCCAAGGTCGTCTATGGCAGCGGCTGGTATCACGAACAGGCTATTGAGGACGAGCGTCGGCGCGGCCGCTGACTGCGCCGCCAATGTCACGCCGCGCGTCACACGCCGAAGATCGACCAGCCCATCCTTTTGCTCAACGCTTCGAGCGCTACGCGGCCGAGATGCGAGTTGCCGTGGGCATCGAGACCCGGTGACCATACCGCGATGGAAGCCTTGCCGGGCGCGACCGCAAGAACGCCGCCGCCCACGCCGCTTTTTCCCGGCAGACCGACCCGAAACGCGAATTCCCCGGAGCCGTCATAGTGGCCGCAGGTCAGCATCACGGCGTTGATGCGGCGAGCACGCTCGGCCGAAACCACGGAATGGCCGGTGGAGGGATTGCGACCGGACCAGGCGAGGTAACGACCCGCCATCGCAAGCTGCCGGCACGACATCGCGATCGCACAGTGATGGAAATAGACGCCGAGGATATGGTTCACGGGATTGTCGAGCACGCCGAACGATTTCATGTAGTTGGCGAGCGCGATGTTGCGAAACCCGGTGCGCTGCTCCGATGCCGCGACCGCCTCGTCGATGGCGATCGACGGATCGTCGGCGACAAAGCGCATGAAGCGGAGGATTTCGCCGAGCGCCTCGCGCGGCTGATGCCCTGCCAGGATCACGTCGGTGACGGCGATGGCGCCGGCATTGATGAAGGGGTTGCGCGGCTTGCCGCGCTCATATTCGAGCTGGACGATGGAGTTGAACGGACTGCCCGACGGCTCGCGGCCGACGCGCTGCCACAGCTTGTCGCCGACCAAGCCGAGCGCCAGCGTCAGGGTAAAGACCTTCGAGATGCTTTGAATCGAAAATGGCATCTCGCTGTCGCCGGCGGCCGCGACCTTGCCGGCGGCGTCGATCACCACGAGGCCGAAGCGCTTGTTGTGAACGCCGGCCAGTTCCGGGATGTAACTTGCGACCTCGCCGCGGTCCGGCCGCAGAGCGATCTCGTCGGCGATTTCCCTGACGATGGTTTTAAGGTCGGAGGCGGTACGACTCATCGCATGCCTTATGCAACAAATGCGCCTCTTGAACCTCTTCCCGCGAAGAAGAGCGGGAAGAGGTTCAACTCAGAATATCTTGAAGATCGCCAGCGCCAGCACGGCCTGGGCGAGGAAGCCGACGGTGAAGGCCAGCGTGCGGAACACCGGCAGGCCCATGGTGTAGACGATCAGATGCGCAACGCGTGCCCAGAAATACACCGCGCAGGCCAGCACGGTCCATTTGCTGGAATAATCGATGGCGTTGAGGATCAGCACCAATGGTGCGAACACCACGAGATTTTCCACCGCATTGTCGTGCGCGAACATCAGACGGTTGGCCCATTCCGCATGCGGCTTGTCGCCGCGCGAAGGATTGGCCATCGCTCCGCCGAGGCCGCGCACCTGGCAACGGTTGAGGATGTAGGGGACCCACATCAGTCCGGTCAGTATTACCGTCCATGTCAGCCAGAACAGTTCGCGCGTCATAGGCTCCCCCTCAATTTCAATCGAGTTCCGTCCCGGCGGGACGGCCTGTTATATTCAAACGCGCATCGTTGCGCTACGCACGAACCCGGACATAGCTGCCGGGAGCGTCCTCGATCGCGGGCAGCGCCGCGGTGCCGGCCGCGCGCGCCGGAACTTCTTCGGCGTCGATGCTCGCCAGCCACGCTCGCCAATCCGGCCACCACGATCCCTTGTGCTCCTGCGCGCCCTTGAGCCAGTCCTTAAGCGTGGTGTCCTTGATGTTGTCGTTGGTCCAGAACTGGTACTTGTTCGATGCCGGCGGATTGACCACCCCGGCGATATGTCCCGATCCTGACAGCACGAACTTCACCGGGCCGCCGAAAAACTGCGAGCCGTACAGCACCGAGTTCGGCGGGCGCGATGTGATCCTCCTTTGTAGCCAGATTGTAGACCGGCACCTTGACCTTCGACAGGTCGAGCAGGGTGTTGTCCAGCACCATGCTGCCGGTGGACAGCCGGTTTTCCAGATAACAATTGCGCAGGTAGAAGGAATGGTTGGCCGCGGGCATCCGGGTGGCATCCGAATTCCAGTGCAGCAGATCGAATGACGAGGGCACCTTGCCCTTCAGATAGTTGCTGACGACATAGGACCAGATCAGGTCGTTGGAGCGCAGCATGTTGAAGGCCATCGCCATCTTCGAGCCTTCGAGCACGCCGGAGGCCTGCATGTCGCGCTCCAGCGCCGAGATCTGATCTTCGTCGACGAATACCAGCAGATCGCCGGCGTGGGTGAAATCCACTTGCGCTGCAAAGAACGTCGCCGACATCACGCGCTGGCGGCGCTTTTCCGCGAGCCACGCCAGCGTGGTGGCGAGCAGGGTGCCGCCGACGCAATAGCCGGCGGTGTGAACCTTCAATTCGCCGGTCGCCTTTTCGATGGCGTCCATCGCCGCCAGCGGGCCTTCCTTCATGTAATCGTCGAAGGTCTTTTTGCCGAGCGCCTTGTCCGGATTGACCCACGAGATCAGGAACACGGTGATGCCCTGATCGACGCACCATTTGACGTAGGATTTTTCCGGCTTCAGATCGAGGATATAGAACTTGTTGATCCACGGCGGCACGATCAATAACGGCGTACGCAGCACGTTCTCGGTGGTCGGCTGATACTGGATCAGTTGCATCAGATCGTTCTGATAGATCACCTTGCCCGGCGTCGTCGCCATGTTGACGCCGACTTCGAGATTGGACGGGTCGGACTGGCGGATGCGCAAGGTGCCGCCTCCGGCTTCGATATCTTCCGCCAGCATCTTCATGCCGCGGACAAGGTTGTCGCCGCTCGATGCCAGCGTCTCGCGCAGCACTTCCGGATTGGTGAGAACGAAATTCGACGGCGCCAGCGCGTTGGTGATCTGCTGGACGTAGAATTCGGCTTTCTTGCGGGTGTGCGGGTCGAGGCCTTCGGCCTCGCGCACCAGATCATTCGCCCACCGGGTCGACAGCAGATAGGCCTGCATCACGAAATCGAAGAACTGGTTCGATTTCCATTCGGGATCGGCGAATCGCTTGTCGCGCGGCGCGGGCGCAATCGCGGGCGGCGCCGCTTCGCCGACCAGCCGCCGCATCGACGAGCCCCAGAGGTCGAGATAGGCCTTGCCCAGCTTCATCTGCAATTCGGCGGCGCGGGTTTGATCGGACAACCAATAGTCCGCCACCGTGCTGAAGGTCTTGATCACCTCGCCGAGTTCGCTCGGCGGCTTGTCCTTGGGCTCGCCGTCGTCGCGCGGCTTGAGATAGGCCGCGAGCGCCTGGCCGCTGCTCTCCATGGCCTTGGCGAGATTCATCGCGAAAGCTTCAGGGTCGAACTTCTTTGCAACATTGGTCTCGGTTGTGAGGTCGCTCATGATCAGACACTACAGAGTCATTTCAGGTTCGTCACGGCGCTGATCGACGATGGCGCGGCTCGCGGTTAATCGGCGCGGCCCGGACGTGCTGCACTGCGACAAAGCGTCTCTGTTCGGTCACATTGGAGCCTAACGAGTGTAATCTGTTGTTCGGGCTTTAATCGTTTCGGGCCACAATGGTTTGAACGATTGATAAATTAAGCGCCTGGGTCTGCGACGTGGAGATTTTTTGGACTTATGCCGGCGGGTCGAGTGAGATTGGCAATTGGTATCGGAGCGTTGCTGCTGCTGGCGCTCCCGGTCGGCGGCTGTTCGACGTCGATTGCGGATCTGCCGCTGATCGGCACGCCGGCCGATGCGCCGCCGCGGCCCAAGGAGACCGGCGCGTATCCGGCCGTGCACGACATGCCCCAGGACCGACCGGAAGCCGCAATGGATGCAGCGGAACGCAACAAGGTCTCCAGCGAGTTGATTGCCGCCCGCGACCGTCAGGCCTCCGCCGCCGCGGCTGAGGCCGCCGCGGCAGCCGCGAAAAACCCTGCCGCGAAATGACCGGGAATCTGCCGTAACGGGTGGCGCCGCATTTTGTCCGTGGTAAAACGAACCCGAATTCAACGGCAGGCTTACAGCGAACCGGGCCCGACAAAACCTTCCGAATTCGCTCTAAATCACTGACCGGGCGGGTTTTCTGCAAATCCGCGCCCGCGATTCCCGCCGTACCCGGTTCCCGGAGTTTTGGACCCATGGAAGAGTTCTACCGCATCCGCCGTCTGCCGCCTTATGTGTTCGAGCAAGTCAACCTGGCAAAGGCGGCCGCGCGGAACGCCGGCGCCGACATCATCGACCTCGGCATGGGCAATCCGGACCTGCCGACGCCAGCCCATGTCATCGACAAGCTCAAGGACACGCTCGGCAAGCCGCGGACCGACCGCTACTCCTCATCGCGCGGGATCACCGGCCTGCGCAAGGCGCAAGCCGCGTACTACGACCGCCGTTTCGGGGTCAAGCTCAACCCCGAAACCCAGGTCGTGGCGACGCTCGGCTCCAAGGAAGGCTTTGCCAACGTCGCCCAGGCGATCACGGCGCCCGGCGACGTGGTGCTATGTCCGAACCCGAGCTATCCGATCCATGCCTTCGGATTCCTGATGGCCGGCGGCGTGATCCGCTCGGTTCCCTCGGAACCGACGCCGCAGTTTTTCGAGGCGGTGGAGCGCGCAATCATTCACTCGATCCCGAAACCGCTGGCCATTGTCGTGTGCTATCCGTCCAATCCGACCGCCTATGTCGCCAACCTCGATTTCTACCGGGATCTGGTGGCGTTCGCGAAAAAGCACGAGATCTTCATTCTGTCGGATCTGGCTTATGCCGAGGTCTATTTCGACAACAATCCCCCGCCCTCGGTGCTGCAGGTTCCCGGCGCCATCGATGTCACCGTCGAATTCACTTCGATGTCGAAGACGTTTTCGATGGCCGGCTGGCGCATGGGATTCGCGGTCGGCAACGAGCGCATCATCGCCGCATTGACGCGGGTGAAGTCCTATCTCGATTACGGCGCCTTCACGCCGGTCCAGGTGGCCGCGACCGCGGCGCTGAACGGTCCGGAAGATTGCATCCGCGAGATGCGCGACACCTACCGCAAGCGCCGCGACGCGCTGGTGGAATTGTTCGGCCGGGCAGGGTGGGATATTCCGCCGCCGGCCGCCTCGATGTTCGCCTGGGCGCCGCTTCCGGCGGCGTTCCGCGGCGTCGGCAGCATGCAGTTCGCCACACTGATGGTGGAGAAATCCGGCGTCGTGGTCTCGCCGGGCGTCGCTTTCGGCGAGCATGGCGAGGGCTATGTCCGCATCGCAATGGTGGAAAACGAGCAACGCATCCGCCAGGCCGCGCGCGGCGTGCGCCGCTTCCTTGAAAGCGGCATCGAAACGTTGCACAACGTGGTTCCTCTCGCCAACCGGCGATAGGCATGATCCCGAAAAGTGGAATCCGGTTTTCGGACCAGGTCATGCCCAAACAAGGCTCATTCCGGCAGGTTTTCGCGTTATGGTCGCACCCCTGAAAGTGGGTATTGCGGGGCTCGGCACTGTTGGCGCCGAGGTGGTCCGGCTCATCGAGGCGCAAAGCCGGACGCTGTCGGCGCGCAGCGGCCGTGGCGTGCGCGTCGTCGCCGTCACCGCACGTTCCAAGGCGAAGAAGCGCAACGTCGATCTGCGCGGCATCGCATGGGCCAAAAGCGCTTTGGCGCTGGCCAACGATCCCGGCATCGACTGCTTCGTCGAATTGATGGGCGGCTCCGGCGAGCCCGCGCTCTCGGCCATCGAGGCCGCGCTGAAGTCGGGCAAGTCGGTGGTGACTGCCAACAAGGCGCTGATCGCCAAACATGGATTGCGGCTGGCGAAGGTGGCTGAAAAGCACGGCGGCGCGTTGAATTTCGAGGCCGCGGTAGGTGCGGCGATCCCGGTCATCAAGACCTTGCGCGAAGGCCTCGCGGGCACCGAAGTCAACCGCGTCTACGGCATTCTCAACGGCACCTGCAACTACATCCTGACCCGGATGGAGCAGGAGGGATTGTCGTTCGCCGAATGTCTCAAGGACGCGCAGCGTCTCGGTTACGCCGAAGCCAATCCGTCGTTCGATGTCGACGGACACGACACCGCGCAAAAACTTGCGATCCTCGCCAGTCTCGCCTTCGGCACCAAGGTCGCGCAAAGCGCGGTTTATGTCGAAGGCATTTCCTCCATCGCCCCGGAAGACCTTCGCGCGGCGGAACAGCTTGGCTACCGCGTAAAGCTGCTCGGCGTCGCGGTGCGCACCGCGAAGGGCATCGAGCAGCGCGTGCATCCGACCATGGTGCCCAAGTCATCCTCGATCGCGCAGGTGATGGGCGTCACCAATGCCGTGACCATCGATGGCCAGGGCATTCCGCCGATTACGCTGGTCGGGCCCGGCGCCGGAGGTGCTGCGACGGCGTCCGCAGTGGTCGCGGATATCGCGGATGTCGCGCGCGGCATCCGTGCAAAACCGTTTGGGCGTCCGGTGGCGAAGCTGCGCGCCACCAGGAAGGCGCCCATGGAGCGTCATGAGGGCGGCTACTACATCCGCCTGATGGCCCGCGATCTCACCGGCACCGCCGCAACGATCGCGACGCGGCTCGCGGAGCAGAAGATTTCCATCGAATCGATCGTGCAGCGTCACCCCGACGGTTATGTCGATACCCGCGCCAACGGAAAGGCTTCGCCGGTGCCGGTCATTCTGATTACCTATGCGACCAGCGAGGATGCAGTGCGCCGGGCGCTGCAGGCGGTGCAACACGACAAGGTGATCAGCGGCCGGCCGCAGGTGATACGGATTGAAAAGAACTAGCGCACGATCCGGGCGGATCATTCGCCCGGCGATTGGTTGCGGGTTAATTGCCCGCCAGGACGTTGAGGGAGTTTAAGCCGATGTCGACCCATATTTCCGTTCCGCCGCAGCTATTGCTGGAGCGCATCCTGACGCTCGAAATCGTGCGGGTCACGGAACGCGCCGCGGTGTCGGCGGCGCGGCTGCGCGGCCACGGCAACGAAAAGGCGGCCGATCAGGCGGCGGTCGACGCGATGCGGCGCGAGCTAAACAAGCTGCCGATCGAAGGCACCGTGGTGATCGGCGAGGGCGAGCGCGACGAGGCGCCGATGCTTTTCATCGGCGAGAAAGTCGGCATGAATGCCGGCCCGCAGGTCGATATCGCGGTCGATCCCTTGGAAGGCACCACGCTGTGCGCCAAGAACATGCCCGGCGCGATCGCGACCATGGCGATGGCCGATGGCGGCACGCTGCTCCATGCCCCCGACGTTTACATGCAGAAGATTGCCGTCGGTCCCGGCTACGCCAAAGCCGTGGTCGAACTCGATGCATCGCCGGCCGACAATGTTCGCCGGCTCGCCAAGGCCAAGGGCGTCGATGCCTCGGCCATCACTGTGCTGGTGCTCGATCGTCCGCGCCACGCCGACATCATCGCCGGCGTGCGCGGCACCGGTGCCGCGGTGCGCCTGATCACCGACGGCGACGTGGCCGGCGTCATCCACTGCGCCGATCCGGATAATACCGGGGTCGATATGTATATCGGCACCGGCGGCGCTCCCGAGGGCGTGCTGGCGGCGGCGGCGCTGCGCTGCATCGGCGGGCAGATGCAATGCCGTCTCATTCTCGACACCGAGGAAAAGCGCGAGCGCGCCCGCAAGATGGGGGTCAAAGATCCGCGCTTCATCTATGGCATCGAAGACATGGTGAAGGGCGACTGCCTGTTCGCCGCGACCGGCGTTACCACCGGCTCGCTGCTGTCGGGCGTCAAATTCCGCAAGGACGTGATCGAGACCGAAACCGTGGTAATGCGCTCGGTCACCGGCACGGTGCGCTACATCAAGGCCGAGCACCGGCAACTCGAAAAATTCCACCTCGATTGAGCAGGCCATGGACGTCAATGTTCTGATACGTGCAATTGGCGAAGACGAGCGCGAAGCCTGGAATCCGCTATGGGCGGGCTATCTCACCTTCTACAAGTCGACGCTGGCGCAGGAGATCAGCGATACCGCCTGGGCGCGGTTTCATGATCCAAGTGAACCGGTGTTTGCATTGGGCGGCTATGTCGACGGCCGGTTACTGGGGTTTGCGCATTACCTGTTTCATCGCTCCACATGGGCGCGCAACCGTTACTGCTATCTTGAGGATTTGTACGTGTCGGAAGACGTGCGCCGCCGCGGATTGGGGCGCGCATTGATCGAGGAGGTTTATCGAAAGGCCGAATCGGCCGGCGCGAGCCGGGTCTACTGGCTGACGCAATCGAGCAATGCGCAGGCGCGAGCGCTCTACGACAAGCTCGCGGATAATCTCGGATTCATCCAATACCGCAAGGTGCTTTAAATGGCCGTCATTCCGAGCGCGCGCAGCGCAAGCCCGGAATGACGAAAAACAAAAATGGGATTGAAACATGTCAGATGTGTCCGCGGTAAAAGCCCTCGTGTTCGACGTGTTCGGCACCGTGGTCGACTGGCGCACCAGTCTGATCGCCGACTTCACCAAGTGGGCCGACACGCGCGGCGTCAAGGCGGACTGGACCGCGCTGGTCGACGGCTGGCGCGCCGTCTATGCGGCCTCGATGGATGAAGTGCGAAAGCATCCGGAGCGCGGCTATGTGATACTGGACAGCCTGCATCGGCAGTCGCTGGAAAAACTGGTCGCACAGTTGTCCATTCAAGGATTGAACGAGGCGGACCTGCATCATCTGACCATGGGATGGCACCGGCTGCATCCCTGGCCGGACAGTGTCTCCGGCCTGACCCGGCTGAAGGCAAAATACATCATCGGCCCGCTGTCGAACGGCAACGTGGCGCTGCTCACCAACATGGCGAAGTTCGCCGGGCTACCGTGGGATCTGGTGCTGTCAGCGGAACTGTTCGAGCACTACAAGCCCGACCCCGAGACCTATCTCGGCGCGGCAAAGCTGCTCGGGCTGCCGCCGCAGCAGGTGATGATGGTGGCCGCGCACAATCACGACCTCAAGGCCGCGCAGAAACTGGGGTTGAAGACCGCCTTCGTGCCCGCGGCCCACCGAATACGGTCCGCTGCAGAAGTATGACTTCGAGGCCAAAGGCGACTGGGATATCGTCGCCAAGGATTTCAACGAGATCGCAGACCGGATGGGGTGCTGAGGTCGCTTCCGCATACTCCGACGTCATCCTTGGGAGCCGCGAAGCGGCGTCTCAAAAATGGCCAGCGGCTGTCTCCATCCTTCGAGGCTCGCCAGGCGCGCACCTGAGAATAACGGCGAAGCCGTTACGCGGGATGACGGGTATAAGTCGCGGCAAAGCCGCGCGAATCATTGAACGGCGGGCTGTCTTGCCTATCTGCTGAAGGCATCATGACGCTCCTTGCATCCGCATTGCCGGTCGAAGCACCGCCAGCCTTTCTCGGCGTGTCGCAGTCCGCGACGGGAAAGCTGTGGCGCGACCGGCTCGATCCGCGCGGGGCGGCGCGAGCGCTGGCGATTGCGCAGCGCTACCATTTGCCTGAAATGCTGGCGCGGGTGCTGGCCGGGCGCGATGTCGAGATCGACGCGGTGCACGATTTTCTCGATCCGACCATCCGCAAGCTGATGCCCGATCCCTATACCGTGACGCAAATGGAAACCGCGGCGAAGCGCATCGCGGAAGCGGCGGTGCGCGGCGAAAAGGTTGCGATCTTCGGCGATTACGATGTCGATGGTGCTACCTCGTCGGCACTGCTGGCATGGCACCTGCGCCATTGCGGGCTCGATCCTTTGATTCACATTCCCGACCGCATCTTCGAAGGCTATGGCCCCAACGTCGAAGCGGTGCGGATGCTCGCGGAAAAGGGCGCCACGTTGCTGGTGACGGTGGATTGCGGCACGACCAGTCTCGAGCCATTGGCCGAAGCCAGACGGCTGGGCATGTCGGTGGTCGTGATTGATCATCATCAAACCGGCGATGAACTGCCGGTGGTCGACGCGCTGGTGAACCCGAACCGGTCGGATGATCTTTCCGGACTGGGCCATCTCGCCGCGGTCGGCCTCGTGCTGGTGACGCTGGTCGCGGTCAACAGGGAGTTGCGCGCGCGGGACTTCTGGACCAGCGAGATGCCCGAGCCTGATCTGTTGGGCATGCTGCATCATGTGGCGCTAGGCACCGTCGCCGATGTAGCCCCCTTGATCGGCCTCAACCGCGCCTTCGTCGCCAAGGGTTTGATCGCGATGCGCCGCCGCGATCATGTCGGTCACACCGCCTTGATGGACGTGTCGCGGCTCAGCGGGCCGCCGGAAGCCTGGCATCTCGGCTTCATGCTGGGACCGCGCATCAACGCCGGGGGCCGGATCGGCCGCGCCGATCTCGGTGTGCGGCTGTTGCTGGAGGGCGATATCTCGGAAGCCGCAAGAATCGCCGCCGAATTGGATCGAACTCAACACCGAACGCCGGGTCATCGAACAGATGGCGGAGGCGCAGGCGGAAGCCGAGGCACTGGCCTCGCTCGGGCTCGAGGACAAGGGTGCTGTGGTCGTCACCGCTTCGGAGGGCTGGCATCCCGGCGTGGTCGGGCTTGTCGCCTCGCGTCTGAAGGAAAAATTCTCGCGGCCGGCGTTTGCGATCGCGCTGGAGCCGGGCGGCATCGGCACCGGCTCGGGCCGCTCCATATCCGGCGTCGACCTCGGCAAGGCGGTGCGCCATGCGGTGAGCGACGGCTTGCTGATGAAGGGCGGCGGCCACGCCATGGCGGCCGGGGTGACGCTGCGCAAGGAGCGGCTGGCGGAATTCCGCGCCTATATGGAAAGCGCGCTGGCGCATGATGTCGCGCAGTCCCGCCACGCCAACGAGCTGTTCGTCGACGGCGCGGTCAGCGCGCGCGCGGTGACGCCGGAATTGGTGGCGACGCTCAATCGCGCCGGCCCGTTCGGCAGCGGCAATCCCGAGCCGGTGGTGGCGCTGCCGGCGCACCAGCTGGTTTACGCCGATGAAGTAGGGCAAGCCCACTTTCGGGTGCGGTTCAAATCCGGCGACGGCTCCATCGTCAACGGCATCGCATTTCGCTCGATCGGCCAGAAGCTCGGCAACGCATTGGCCGAGCATCGCGGCCAGCCACTGCATGTGGCGGGGTCGCTCGCCGTCGACCGCTGGCAGGGCAGCGAGCGCGTGCAACTGCGCGTGCTCGACGTCGCGGTGCCGGATTCCGGGCCGGCGGTCATTCGTTAAATTAAGTAAGTTTTCCGTTAACGTTTTGTGGGCGCCGCCGCCGCGGCTATGTTCGCCGGGCGATGTTGTCCGGGAGGAAACCATGCAGATGGCGGCCTATGCGCTGACGCGGCTGATCCTGTTCGGATTCGGCTGGGCCGTCGCCTGGGTCCTTGGGCTTGCGGCGGACGGATTGTTGCCCGGCGTGAAATGGCCGATCCTGGGCATATTGTCGGCGCTGTGGACGTTCATCTGCGCGCTGTATGTGGCGGGGGAAGCCAACAAATACGATGCCACCAGTTCATCTGTCCCCGGCGGCGAAGTCGGCGCATAGCCCGCGAAAGCCTGTCATTGCCAGGAGCGAAGCGCACGAAGCTATCCGGTTCTTTGTGGAGTTTCCGGATTGCTTCGCGCAGCCTGTCATCCGGCGGCGCTTTACGCCGACCCGTCGGCTCGCAAAGACGGAGGCGGCTACGACCCCTGCCGCAGCCGCGCCAGCACCTTCAGCCCGCCATAACCGTCGGCCGGCAGCAGGCCCATTTTGGTCTGATAATCTTTCACGGCCTTCATGGTGTCGTTGCCGACGCGGCCGTCGGTGCCGCCGGTGTCGAAGCCGGCTCTTGTCAGTCGGGTCTGCACTTCCTGCACTTCCGCCAACGTCAGCGCGCGTTCCGAGCCGGGAAAGGGCTGGAGGAACGGCGGGCTGCCCAGGATGCGGTCGCCGAGATGGCAGATCGCCAGCGCATAATTCATCGAAGGGTTGTAGCTGCGCACCGCGTAGAAATTCGGCCCGAGCAGGAACGCCGGACCGCCGGCTACCGGCACCCACATCTGCGCGGACGCATTCGGCTGCGGAAAAGGCTGGCCGTCGGCGCGCGTGATGCCGGCGCCGGCCCAAGCCGCATAAGTCCGGCTGCCGCTAGCGGCTCCGCCGGGCGCGCGCACCTCGAAACCCCAATGCTCGCCCCGATGATATTTTCCGCGGTTGACCAGATAACGCGCGGTAGAGCCCAGCGCATCGTCGGGCTTGCCGAACGGCGACACCCGGCCGTCCTTGTCGTAGTCCATGCCGACATTGAGCCAGACTTCGGGCATCCACTGGGTGTGCCCCATCGCGCCGGCCCATGATCCCCGCATCTCATCCGGCGTGCTCCAGCCGCGGTCGACGACCTTAAGCGCGTTGATCAATTCGGTTTCCCAATAGGCGCGGCGGCGCGGCTCGTTCCACGCCAAGGCCGCGAGCGAAGGAAATACCGGGCGCATATGGTTCTGCTGCACCAAGGGATCGCCGAACGCGGACTCGACGCCCCACAGGGCCAGCAGCGTGCCGCGCTCGACGCCAAAATCATGTTCGATGCGCGCGAACAGCGCTTCGTTCTTGCGCAGCGCCTCCCTGCCATTAATCACCCGCCAGTCGGAGACGCGGCGGTTGATGTATTGCCAGATCTGCTCGTAGAACTCGGGCTGGCGCTGCATCTGCTTGAACACGGACATGTCCGGCTCGATGCGGCCCATCACGCGGGTGTAGGTTGCATCCGAGATGCCCTTGGCCAAGGCGCGGGCGCGAAAAGTGTCGCGCCATTGGTCGAAGCCGGGCGGGGCCGCGCGTGCCAGCGCGGGATAGGCGAGCAGGGCACCAGCGCTGAGGCTGGATTGCAGCAAGGCGCGTCGGGTCAGCAGTTTTCGAGAATCGGTCTGGTTCATCGGTCCATTCTAACGGCATGGCGAGCGGGGTGGCAGAGGCCATTCATCGTTGGAACCAGCCATCCTGCGGCAGCTCTGTGGCAAGATTGGACGCAGTGTCGGGCCGTCACCTGCTTTGGGTTGTACGGGGTGGCCGCGACGGCTGGCCGCCGACAATACGCAATGCGTTCAGGAAGCGAAAGTCGGCCTGATAGCGCGAGACGGCCAGACCGGCAGGCGCGCCCTCGAGACGCGCGGCAAGAAGGCTTGCGGTATCGAACGGCAGCAGGACCGGAACCAGGCTGCGGCCGATGCCGTCGAAAATCTGCGCTTCACCGCATTCAGTTGCACCAGCGCCGGCGTCAAGCAGAAGCAGCGAAGCCAGTAAACGCGCGCCCGAACCGGAATACGGGGTGGAGAGCCTCGATACCCAACTGCGTCGCGCCCGAATCTTGCTCTCGCCTAGTCCTTGGCGCGTTCGACGTAGGACCCGTCCTCGGTCATGACCACGATCCGCGTTCCCACTCCGACATGGGGCGGCACGTTGGTGCGCACGCCATTCGACAGTTTGGCCGGCTTGTAGGATGACGACGCGGTCTGGCCCTTGGTGACCGGCTCGGTATCGACCACTTCCAGCGTTGCGCGCTGCGGCATCTGGATCGCCACCGGGATGACGCCGTGCAGCGACAGTTTTACCGTCATGTTTTCCTGCAGATAAGGCGCGGCGCTGCCGATGATGTCCTCGGGCACCTGAACCTGATCGTAGTTATCGTTATTCATGAAGTGAAAGCCGTCGGCGTCCTTATAGAGAAAGTTGAAATTCTGGTCCTCGATGGTCGCCTTCTCGACCTGGTCGGTGGTCTTGTAGCGCTCGGAGACCTTCACCCCATCGCTGATTCGGCGCATTTCGATCTGGCTGACCGGGGTTCCCTTGCCGGGATGGATGTTCTCGGCGGTCAGAACCACGTAAAGCTTGCCGTCTTGCTCGATGACGTTGCCCTTGCGAATAGAACTGGCGATGACTTTCAAAGCTGTTTTTCCTGAAGTTTGGGTTCGGGACCGATCCGGACAGGGACGTCCCGAGGCCTTTGAGCCGGTTTCGGGCTGCAACATACTGATTTTGCCGGTCGATGCCAGTGTTTTACCGGTCCATGAGGCGGCTCGTTGATGACCGAAATCGACCAGCTTTCGCCGTGGTGGTCGGCGGCGCGGCACATCGACCGGCGGCCGTTTTTGGCCGCGCGGAATGCCATTACGAAGGCAGTTCGGGCCTGGTTCGACGAACAGGGTTTTGTCGAGGTCGAAACCGGAATCTTGCAGGTATCGCCGGGCAATGAGACCCATCTGCACGCGCCGCGGACCGAACTGAGAGACAGCGCCGGGCAGCGTCTTACGCGCTATCTCCGCACCTCTCCTGAATTCGCAGCCAAGAAACTGCTGGCGGCGGGCGAAGAGAAAATATTCGAATTCGCGCGGGTGTTTCGCGACCGCGAGCGCGGCGACCTGCATTTGCCGGAATTTTGCATGCTGGAATGGTATCGCGCCAACCAGCCTTACGACGCGGTGATGGCGGACAGCATCGTGGTCATCGCCCACGCCGCGCAGGCGACCGGGATCGGCCGATTTTTGTTTCGTGGCAAAACCGCCGATCCGTTCGCGGAGCCTGAGTTGCTCACCGTGGCGGCGGCGTTCGACAGGTTTGCCGCAATCGATCTGCTCGCGACCGTCGTCGATGGCAATGGTGATCGCGCGGCGCTGGCCGAAGCGGCTTGCGGCAAAGTGCGGGTCAGCGACGATGACACCTGGTCGGATATTTTCAGCAAGGTGCTGGTCGAACACATCGAGCCGCATCTGGGGCAGGGGCAATTGACGGTGTTGTTCGAATATCCCGCGCCGGAAGCAGCACTGGCGCGGACAACTCCGTCCGATCCGCGCCTCGCCGAGCGTTTCGAGATCTATGCCTGCGGCGTCGAACTCGCCAACGGATTTGGCGAGTTGACCGACGCGGCCGAACAGCGCCGCCGTTTCACACACGCCATGGAGGAGAAGCAACGGCGCTATGGCGAGCGCTATCCGCTCGATGAGGATTTTCTCGCCGCGGTGGCGCAGATGCCGCAAGCCAGCGGCGTCGCGCTCGGTTTTGATCGGCTGGTGATGCTGGCCAGCGGTGCTGCAAAAATCGATCAGGTGGTGTGGACGCCGCCGGCGGGCGAGCCATGAGCAGGATCGATCGCCACATCGAAGCGACCTTGCGGCAGCCCGCCGAACTGATCGCGCATGGTCTCGCGCCCGCCGCCGCATTGTCCGATCTGGAAAAAATCGCGGCGCGCTATGCGGTGGCGGTGACCCCGGACATTGCGGCGCTGATCGACCCCGACGATCCAAATGATCCTATTGCGCGGCAGTACATTCCGAGCATTGAAGAACTTGCAATACAGCCCGGCGAGAGCGCCGATCCGATCGGCGATCACATCCATTCGCCGGTCGAAGGCATCGTGCATCGCTACCCCGACCGGGTGCTGTTCAAGCTGGTGCATGTCTGCGCGGTGTATTGCCGCTTCTGCTTCCGCCGCGAAATGGTCGGGCCGGGCCGCCAGACCGCGCTGTCGCAGCACATCTATCGAAACGCGCTCGACTATATTCGTGCGCACGACGAAATCTGGGAGGTCATCCTGACCGGCGGCGATCCCTTGATCCTGTCGCCGCGGCGGCTTGCCGAGGTCATGGCCGATCTCGCCGCCATCGATCACGTCAGGATCGTAAGGCTTCATACCCGCATTCCGGTGGCGGACCCTGAGCGCATCGACGGTGCGATGGTCGCAGCACTCAAGACCGCGGGCGCGACGACCTGGGTTGCGCTGCACGCCAATCATCCCCGTGAATTGACCGCCACCGCCCGCACGGCCTGCGCGCGCTTGGTCGATGCCGGCATCCCCATGGTCAGCCAGTCGGTGCTTTTGCGGGGCGTCAACGATGACGCGGCGACGCTGGAAGCGCTGATGCGGGCGTTCGTCGAATGCCGCATCAAGCCTTATTACCTGCATCACGGCGACCTGGCGCCGGGCACGGCGCATCTGCGCACCACGCTGGAAAAGGGGCAGGAACTGATCCGGGCATTGCGCGGAAGCGTCTCCGGGCTGTGCCAGCCGGATTACGTGCTCGATATCCCCGGCGGGCATGGCAAGGCGCCGGTGGGTCCGACCTATCTGTCGCATGCAAATTCTTCATCCCAAGGGCATGAACCGCCTCCGGAATTGCGCTATCGTATTATCGATTATTGCGGCGACGTTCACCTTTATCCTCCGAAGCCATGATCGGATGCGAGGCTAGAAAATGGCAGAGCTGGAGCCGCCGGAGCAAGGCAACCGCGGCATCGAGAACGCGGTGATGCTCGGTTTCTTCCTGGTGCTGGTGGCGGCGGGAATCTGGCTGCTCGGCACCATGGCCGACGTGCGCAACGCGCAGGACTGCGCGGCACAGGGTCGCCGCAACTGCAATACCATCGAAATTCCCGATCGTCCGCGCTAGAGTGATTTCCCGATTGAGGAGGAGCGAGATGCGAAACCTGATCATGACGATGGCGTTGCTGGCCCTGATAGGCAGTCCGGCAGCGATGGCACAGACCGGAAACAATACCGGATCGACGGGCGCCGCAAATGCTGCTCCGTCGCGCGAAGCCCCGATCGGTCACCGTCAGCCGCGCGCGGGCGACATTTCCAGCGAGAAAAACCTGAGCGATCCGAACGATCCCCTCAGCAAGGAGAACGCCTTGCTCGATAAAAAGATCAAGAGCATCTGCCGCGGCTGTTAGGATCCCGCTTTGCGCGCGGCGAGCGCCATCCCGATCAAGGTAGCGCCGCCGAACAGCATGTTGATGCCGACCAGAAGGCCGAGCGCCCACAGCGCCGATCCCGGCAACCCCGCGATGATGAAGCCGGCGATCAGGATATCCATGATTCCGGCCGTGAGCAGCCAGCCCCATCGTTCCGACAGCTCCTTCTTGTGCTCCAGCGCGTACATGATGGTGGCGACGCCCTCGGCGAGAAAATAGGCGCCGACCACGATGGTCAATGTAAGCGTGCCCTGTACCGGCTGTGCTAGCAGGATGACGCCCGCCCCGATCGCGAGTACGGCTGAGATCAGCGACCACCAGAAGCCCGGCATCCGCCGTGCCCAGAACGTCAGCACCAGGCCCGCGACGCCGCTGATCAGGAACATCCAGCCCAGGAAAATGGTGACAGCGAGGCTTGCCAGCGGCGGCACGATCATGGCCGCGAGTCCGAGGATCACCAGCAAAATGCCTTCGATCAGAAAAGCCTTCCAGTGCTGGCGGACGGCGGCGCTCATTTTGCCTTGAAGGGCTGACATATCCTGGGGAAGGGTCATTTGGAAATCTCCTGATGCCGGCAGCGGAGGGAGAACCCGCAATTATAGCCCGCGCCAACGCGGCCGGGTCAAAATTGTTCGCTTGTCTCAGCTCTGGCCCGACGCGGACAGGCCCGAGGCGGTTGCGCGCAGGCGATTGCGGCCGAGCAAATAGACCGCGGTCGTGATCACCAGCAGGGCAATGCCGATCATGATCGAGACGAAGCCCAATGGAACAAGCGCGAGCGTCACGTCCCGCTCGGGGTTCACCAGCCAATGGTGCACGGATGACAGCACAAACGCGAGCCCCGCAAATCCGGCGCCGCCGCCGGCAACCAGCAGCGCCCACATCCGGCGCAGATCGCTGAGCCGTTCGCGCGATAATTCGGTGCGCGGCGCGTGGTGGCGGCCGACCCGCCGCACCAGCCGCACGGCAAAGGCAATGGTGCCGAAACCGATCAGCATGCTGGTGCATTCCAGCATCAGCCTCGCGGTCCCGTCGATCTCGGGATTTCGCTGCAGCGTCAGCAGCGGAAAATCGAAACCCGAATGCAGCACCAGCGGCACTAGCAGGATCGAAATCCGGGTGGTGACACGGGCCCAGTCGCGGTGATGGCGGTGAGCGCCGAGCGCCGTGCCGGAGCGCGCAATCGCCAGATAGGCCCCGGCGATGACGCCGAGCGCGCCGTGGAACGGCACCGTCAACACGCTGCGCAACACCGCCAGCGACCGCCACATGTCGGGGTGTTGCACGAGATAAGCGAGGTTCTCGTAGGCCGCAAAGCCGAGACCGGCGGCGGCGCCATAGACCAGGGTGTCCATCGGGTCGGCGGATGGCTGCCGCCGCCATGACACCGCGACAATGACCAGAATTTTGACGATTTCCTCGGGCGCAGCGATGCCGAAGATCGAGCGCAAGGCCAGCGCGAGCCCGGGATTGTCGGTGACGGCCAGCAGCGACATGAACGGCGCGCGCGCGGCGCCCAGCAGCGAAATACTCGCTGCACCGAGCAGGAATGCAGCCCAGACCTTGACGGGCGGACCCGGCCGCTCGTCGGCTGCGATCACCAGCCACAGCACCAGCAGGGCCGGCGCGATGGCGGCGGTACCGATGACGGTGGGGAGGGATTCGAGCAGGTGCATTGCTGATGAATATAGTATTACGGGTATTGGTTTGAATGACCGACGCCGACGCAATCGCGCCGCCAGTTATGGCCTTGCATCGTCCGATTTGACTGTTGCCAGCTTTTGCTGGCGCGCCTCGAAGGCCTTGTCCATCTCCCACGCCCGTTGCAGGCGTTGCGGACTGGTCTCGGTCAACAACTTGCCCCAAGCCGCTGCCAGCGTCTTGAAGCTTTCGTCCCGGCTGGCGGCGGTCCCTTCGGCCCATTGCGGCAATGCCATCGGGATGGTGATGCTCCAGACCCAATTGGTGCCGTCGAGACGGACCCGCCCGATCGAATGCCCCTCGAACTGAACGACATAATCGTCTTTGACGTCGGGGCAACGGGGATGGGCGTCGATCGTGATCTTGGTTGACATGCACCCCACCAGCAGGAAACCGCGTCCGAAACCCGGCAACGCCACGTTTATTGCTGATGACAACGCTCCAGGCAATCATTCTATCGCGTTTGGACCGGCGCAAACGACGTGACTGCACGGTTTGCGTGGGCGCAGAGAAGCAAGCCGGTTTCAACTGTCAGTCGGCCAGCCGCGTCAGCACGGCCTTGAAGGCGAGCGAAGGGGTTTCAGCGGCCGTTCCTTCAAATGTCGCGAACTCACCCTTCGCCGAGCCCTGACATTCGATCGTCACGCGGTCGAGACCGAACACCGGAGGATGGTTGGGATCGTTGGTATGCCGCATGCTGGAGACGACGGCGGTGATGGTGTTGCCGTTCTCCTTATAGGAGCCGACATAGGCGAATGCCGAACTACCGCCGTGGAGCTGTCCGTCGGCGGCATACACAATGCCGACGGCCTTGCGCCGGGGAGTCTTGAATTCAACCTTGTAGAGTCCCTTGAACATATTCGTTCCCCGCAAGCGACGCCGGCTGCGCTGCAGGTTACCGGCAAAGAAGCTAATTTCCCGTTGAGTTGTTCGGAACCGGCACGAGAAGGTTGTCGGTGCCGTTTGGGAAAAATCGAGCTGCCTTGCCGGAGGCGATTGGTTAATTCCAGGTGATTCCGGACATTCAAATGCACGCAAAATCGCGGCCGGGCTTTTAAAAAATTTGATGCTTATTGTCTCCGTAACAGGGGGATGGGGCGCGACAATGAACATTCAAATCACGCATGCAGCGATCTACCCGGTCAGCCGTCGCGCATTGGCGATACAGGATTTTCTGATGGTTTCGGCGTTCGGGGTTTGGGCGCTGTTCCTGGGATTGTCGCCGGTTTTGGTCTTCCATGCGCTGACGTGACTTCTTGCCTGGCGGATTTATCCGGTTATTGGTTTCCGATCGCGCCCGGCATTGACCCGGAGGTGGGAATGAGCTGGTTCGGTTGGCGGTCCGCGAAAGCTCCGGCGGCGGACAAAGCTGCGCTGTCCGGACCTCAGGTCATCCTTGAGGACCTTGCCAAACGCATTCCGCAATATGTCGATGATGCCGACCAGGGCAGGCTGCCCTATCCGGCCTGCAAACAGAATATTTGCACCGCCGGCGACGTCCGCACCGTCTGGGATCACACCCGGCTGGAAGCCATGCGCTATTTGATGATGGTCCCGGCGCGCGAATTCGAATTGCTGGCCGAGCCGGCCAGGCAATCCGAAATGCTCGAGGCCTTCCTTCGGCAGCAGCCGCACGAGGACACCGTGATCGATTTCACCGGCTCCGCGATGGGCGACATTGCGATTGCGGTCTTCGCCGGATTCAACTGGCTCAGTCACTGCGCGGTTCTGGCCGGCGTCGAGCGCGAAAAATTCTCCGGCACCATGCAACATTTCAGGAAGCTCGTTGTGCTCGCGCAGCAATGGTGGGCAACGGAGGGATCCGGGGCGCGCTGCCGCCAGATGCTGGCGAACGCAGAGAAGCCGCCGCTGATGCTGTATCTGGTCTGGACCGACTACACCCGGCTTGCAAAAGAAATCGCGGCGGCGGCGCTCAACCGCGCCATCGAAAGTGACGCCGCGCCCGCGGATCCCGACGCTCTGGTGCAGGCAATGGCCGATCTGCAACGGGTCGATGATCCCGGCGATCTCAGGATCTAGACAATGCGGGCGCCGCCCATTCAGCAGCCGCGGCAGATGTTTTTCAGCTGGGCGTTCATGCGAGCATCTTCCGCGCTGATTGTGTCGACATATTTGGCCGGGTCCGGGATCGGCGTGTTGGCGACGGGCCGTATCCTCGATTTTGCCGGCGGTGCTACATTGTCATAACAGGCCAGCCGGTCGTTCGGCGCCGTAATCGATCTGCATTCCGCGGTTTCCGAGATTGCCGGGGCCGACAGCATGCAAATTGCAATCGACAGTGCAATGACCTTCATTCCATTTCTCATCAACAATGGACAAAATATCGCCGGCGGGCCGGAATCACGTTGGGCTTTTAGTCGATCAGATGCAATCCATTTAAATTTTTAAGCGTTCTCCGAACCGAAGATTCAAGGGAGAGCGGTATGCTTCGACGTATCGTCATTCGCAAGCATTCGGTCCGGTCCGGAGAAAGACAATGAAGCCTCTTTATGCCCTCGCGATCTCGGCTGCCGTTCTGACATCCTGGAGCGCGGTTGCGGAAACCAGGGTTGAGACGACGTCCAGGAGCTGCAAGAGCAGCGCCTACGGGCCATCGTCCTGCACGACGACCACGACCACTTCGAACGGGGCGGAGCCGTCGAACCAGAAACAGATCAGCGCGGCGGAAGAGCGGCTGTACCAGGAAGAGAAGGACGCGCGGATTCGCAAGTGGGAAGAGTTCTGCAAGCCGACCGGTTTTGTCGACGATATGGGCATCACGCGTTTGCGCTATGCTCACGCAGGATGCGATCTCGGCCGCAATGGCGAGGGCCGACCGGTGGCGGAGATGCGATGACGGCGCGCGCGTGATTTTCCATGCGGGTAACCGCGGGGTTACTCGCTCCGGCCGAACTCGCAGCCCTTCCGGGCGTAGACCAGCCGCACTACGCCTTCGTTGTCATAGGTGCGGGTCGGCTTGCAGAATTCTTCCCATTTCTTGATGCGTTCCTGCTTCGCCGCCTCGTCCTCCGCTTCCCGTGCATAGTCGCGCGGCTGGTCGGCAATGACCGAAGTCCGGCAGGTCGAGCCATAAAACCGGCTATAGGTGCAGGTGGTGTTGACGTCCCACGCTTGTGCTGAACCCGACATGAGGGCGAGGACTGCGAATGCATAAATCGTTTTCATGGCCGCCACTCATTACGGTTAGCAAAGTCTTACCGAAATGACGCTAGCGTCTTGAGGTGCGGTCGCGCAACGAGACTCGCGCATTAAGCTTGATGTCCGCGCTGCGGGTTAATTCCGGAACCGGCTCATTCTGACAGCAGCCGCCGGCAGGCCTCAACGAACACCTGCGCACCTGTGACGATGGCGGCGTCATCAGTGTTTTCGCTCCAATGATGGCTGATGCCGCCGATCGAGGGCACAAACATCATGCCGGCAGGCATGATCGTGGCGAGAACCTGGGCGTCATGACCGGCGCCGCTGGGCATGCGGACCGATCTGCCGCCGGCAAAGTCTGCGCTGGCGGCTTCGATTGCATGCTGGAACGTGGCGTCCATCGTGGCGGGGGTGCCGGTACGAGATCGCTCCACCGCGACAGCGCAGCGGCCTTGCGCGGTGACGTCCGCAGCTATGCTCCCCAGCAGATGCTCCAGGCGGTCGATCACGCGCGCATCATCGTCGCGCATCTGGAACAGCATCTCCGCAGAGCCGGGGATGATGCTGGGCGCGCCGGGATCGAGGGTGATGCGGCCGGTGGTCCATACCGTGCGTGGTCCGCAGGCCAAAGGAAACCGATCGTCGATATCGACGCAAAATCTGGCCAGCGCCAAGCCTGCATCCTTGCGGACGTCCATGCGGGTGGTCCCCGCGTGATTTTGCTCGCCGCTAAAGGTGATGCGGTATTGCCAGATACCGACGATCGAGGTGACGACACCGATACGGAGATCGCCGCTTTCGAGGGTCCGGCCTTGTTCGATATGCGCTTCGATATATCCGATATGCCGCCCGTGTTCGGCCTTTGCGCGCGGCCGGCCGGCAAGACCAGCGTCGCGCAGGGCCTCCCGCATGGTTCGAGCGCTATTGCGGTCGCGTGCGGCGTCGATGTCCGCCTCGGTTAGGCCGCCGACGTAGGACCTGCTGCCGAGGAAGTGGCCGAAATGTCCTTCCTCATCGCACCATGCCGCGACTTCAACGGCGCCGTTTATGTTGGGATTGGGATTGATGACCCGGGCAGCCTCCAGCGCATACACGACACCAAGCGGCCCATCGAGCCAGCCCGCGAAATTCTGGCTTTCCAGATGCGACCCGGCCAGCAATTTGGGTCCGGATTTTGTAGTTATGCCCAGCACATTGCCGATGCCGTCGATGGCGGCGGCGAGGCCTGCCTCTGCAAGCCGCTGCGCCAGCCACTCCAGCGAGCACATATGCGGCTCCGAGAATGTCGGCTTATGAACTCCGGTCTTGTATGCGCCGATGCTACGCAGCGTATTGAGATCCGCAAGGACGCGAGCGCCATCAAACTGCAAGCGATTGTCAGGCATGAGCCGCAACTTGATCGGGCAATTGGCGCTCCCTAGCGGAATCGAACCGCTCTCTCCACCGTGAAAGGGTGGCGTCCTAACCGATAGACGAAGGGAGCGAAAAGGCCGGTTTCGCCGCGACCGACCTGGTCGCGAAAACCGTTATTTCGCAGGAGCACAACGATAGTGACGCCATATCAACGCTTTAAGCTTGCGCTGATGACGTGCCGGGCAGCCCCAAACGATCCGGTTCGGCCGCGGCGCGCGAACGTATAGTGGCGTTTGTCCGGCCGGGCAAGCCGTCTCACGCATCGCTTTGGCCACCGGCGGGATCAGGCTGACGATCGGCCAAATCTTCGATTTTGCAGAAGGTTGCAACGTTTTCTAAAGGCTGCGCGGCTAGCTAGAATAGGGGTCACCGGGGAGTCGCGGCAGATGGCAATCACCACAAAGCGGGAAGCCCGCAAATCGGTCCGGCAGTCCGGATGGATTACGTTGGACGGCGGCTTTGCCGCGCGGCCGTGCACGGTGCTCGACCTGTCCTCGGCCGGCGCAAAGATCACCATCGACGATCCGCAGGCGGTGACGGCGAAGGTGCGGCTGGCATTTTCGCGCGACGCCCGGACCGGACGCACCTGCCAGATAGTCTGGCGCCGCGGCAAAACCCTCGGCGTCAAATTCGTCCGGTAGCAAAAGCGCGTCGTCCGCGATAAAACCGGCGAATGCGAAATATCCTCCTTGTCGTCGCTCTTGCGATCCTGTCGGCATCGTCGGCGCCCGCGCAGCAATCCCGAGATCGCAAGCCGGACAAGCCTGCCGCGTCAGTCCCGCTGCGTCCGGCAAAGGCCGCCGCAAATCCTTGTTCAGAATACGGTCCCGGCTTTGTCAGGATCGAGGGCTCGTCCACCTGCATGAAGATCGGCGGCAGTTTTGGCATAGGAGTTGGCGGGTCGCGCTGAGCGAACGAAGGCGAGGGTCGATTGCAACTCGATATCATTGTTCCCGTGTTGATGAGCTGCGCGCTGCTGTGGTGGATCAGCCGCGGGATGACCTGGACCACGCGATTGACGGTGGCTGTCGTCACCCTGGTGCTGATCTTTTGTATTTTGCTGTTCGAACGGTCGCGCCACTGACATCGGCTGCGGTCATGACATCGGGGGCGCGATGAATTTTTCAAATCCGGCGCGGCTGGAGAATTGCGCGAACCAGCGTTCGAGATTCGGCAGTTTCGGCTTGCTGATTCCTTCAACCCCGAACCAGCGGCGCGCATAAGCGCCGAGCGCAATATCGGCGAGCGTGAACTGATCGCCTTCGATGAACTGCCGGGTTGCCAATTGGGCGTCGGGAATCCGCCAGGCCACGGCCTCGGCGTCGGCATCCTTCTGGATGGCGATCATGTCGCGCTTTTCGACCGGCGTTCGCACCAGCGCCCAGAATACCGGCCGGTCCACCGGCTGCAGGGTGGAGAGCGTCCAGTCCAGCCAGCGATCGACAGCGGCGCGTTGTTTCGGCGAGGCGGGATAGATCGCCGAACCCCGTCCGTGGGCAAGCGCAAAATAGCGCATGATCGAATTGGACTCCCACAGCACGAAATCGCCGTCCACCAGGGTCGGCACCCGTCCGTTGGGATTCATCGCCAGATATTCCGCATCGGTATTGCGGCCGAACTGCATGCCGGCGTCGATGCGCCGGTAGCTGAGGCCCAGTTCCTCGGCGCACCACAGCACTTTCTGGACATTGACCGAATTGGCCCGGCCCCAAATCGTCAGCTGTTCTTGATCCCTGTTCGGCACGATGCTCCCCCGGCGGTTTATGATTTGCCGTTCCGTCATAGCGGATTTTTTCAGGGCAATGTGCGTGCCGGCAAAAAATCAGGCCCCGGCCGGAGACGGAGCCTGATTTAACAAAACAACTCAGCCTGAGTGCTCAGTCCCGGCCAATCAACGGCCGAAGAACAGCCACAGCAGGATGATGATCGGGATAGGCACACCCAGCAGCCACAGCAACAGTCCGCGTCCCATTTTCGCCTCCTCAAAACCAGTGTCGCATCAGAGAACGCGAAGCGATGCGCCGGGTTCCACAGCCAGGAAGGGGAAATCGAACGGAAGTTGTGCAGCGATAGGTCGGGATAGTGACCTTCACCAAGAACGCGCGCAGCCCTCACCAGTGTCCGGTGTTCGGCATCGAGGTCCACGGCTCCGCCGGCGGTTTTGCGTCGCCTTTTTGCAAAAGCTCGATCGAATGCAGATCCGGCGAGCGCACGAACGCCATCTGGCCGTCGCGCGGCGGACGGTTGATGGTGATGCCGAGCTTCATCAGCCTGTCGCAAGTGGCGTAGATGTCGTCGACCTCGTAGGCGAGGTGGCCGAAATAACGGTCCTCGCCGTATTTTTCCTCGTCCCAATTGTAGGTGAGTTCGACCAGCGGCGCGCCGCGCCCTTTGGATTGCTTCAGCAGACCCTCATCCTCGGCGGCGCACAAGAACACCAGCGTGAATTTCGCCTTGTCGTTGTCGACGCGCCGGACCTCCTTCAATCCCAGCGCGTCAGAATAGAATTTCAGCGCGGCGTCGAGATTCCTGACGCGCAGCATGGTGTGGAGGTAGCGCATGGGTGTTGTCTCCCTGAGGATATTGCGGGATTGTTATTGTGGTTCGGTGCTTCAATAGCAGCAAAATGCCGTCAGGGGCAGGGGAGTGAATGGCCACCAATCGCCGACGTGCTGGATATTGGAATGGTTCAGAAAACACGGCGTCAACATGCGGTCTCCTCCCGGTTGAGAGGGGCGATCTCCAGAGGCTATGCCCGGCAAGCGAAAGCCCCGCCGGGGGATGGGGCGGGGCTCTCTTTAGAACTAGAGCAAGGGGGGATTGCTCCGCCGGTATAACGCCTAGGGGCGGGCCGGGTTCCGGGGGGTTGCGCGGGCTTTTAAAAAAATCGCGTCGTAGTTTGCTTCTCGCGCGCGCTGGAATTTCTGCTGCTGTGCCTTGAAGTTGGCCACCCGCTGCTGGATTTCGGCGCGCTCGGACGCCATGAAATTGATCGCTGCCGGCGCCGGCGATTGAGCCGGCCGGGGCGGCGCAGCCGATTTCGATGGTTCGCTCGGTCCGGGTCCGGCCGCCCGTTTGGGCCTGGCCGCGGCGACGCCTTCCACAAACGCCAGGGTCTGTTCAATCAACTGATCGCGCTCACGCATCCACCACTTCATCACGCATACCCCAGGGCCCGGGCTCATTTCACCGGAGGTTGGCGCCAAGATCAATGAAATTGCGCTGGCGCGGATCAGATCGCTGCCGCACGTGACCGGTTAGCCACAGCGTGCGGCTCTCGACGATCCATCGGAGCGGGCGTCGTTAACGAGGAATGGGTCGCTTTCTCGGAAGTTGCGTTGCGGCGTTGCGACAATTTCAACCATCGGATTTATTCAACTCCGGCGTGCTGTAATTGGGTTCCAAAGGCCTTTATAAAGCTAATGCCAATTTTCATCTGGAGTGCGTAATGCCATCGACCAATATCAAAAACCTTTCCGTAACCCAATTGCTCGCGTTGCGGGCCGATATCGATAAGCTTCTTCAATCCAAAAGGGCCGAGCTGCAGGCGCAGCTCGCGCAGATCGGCGGCGACGGCCGTGCGGTCAGGAAAGCCGGCTCGATAAAAGGTACCAAGGTCGCGCCGAAATACCGGCACCCCAAGACCGGCGAGACCTGGAGCGGCAGGGGCGGAACCGCAGGATGGTTGGCCCGGGAAATCAAGGCCGGCAGGAAGCGGGAAGATTTTCTGATCGCAAAGCCAACAAAGAAACGCGCCAAAGCCAGGTAGGTCCGCGTTTTCCCTATCGGACGATTTTAGCAACCGCCCGGCCCGCGCCGGGCCGTTTGCCGTTGCGGCATTTGCAAATGCGCTGCGCGCCTTGCAAACTAAAGCGGCTACCTGGGATCGTTGGCTGAAGCCCGGACAAATTTGCAGATGATCGCATCGGATCTTCGCAGCGGCGTGGAGCAACTCGGCGACATGATCGCCGAGGCGAAAGTCATTGTTCCCTTTACCGGCGCCGGCATCTCCACCGAATGCGGCATTCCGGATTTCCGCTCGCCCGGAGGATTGTGGACGCGCAACCGCCCGATCCCCTACGACGAATTCGTCGCCAGCCAGGACGCCCGCGACGAAGCATGGCGCCGCCGCTTTGCCATGGAGCCGACCTTTGCCGCAGCCAAGCCGGGCCGCGGTCATCGTGCGCTGGCTTCGCTCTATAGAGCCGGCAAGATTCCCGCCATCGTCACCCAGAACATCGACAATCTGCATCAGACTTCCGGCTTCGCCGCCGAGCATGTGGTCGAACTCCACGGCAATACCACCTACGCGCGCTGCATCGGGTGCGGCGAATCCTACGGCCTGGCATGGGTCAAGGAGCGCATGGACGCCACCAGCTATGCGCCGGATTGTCCGGCCTGCGGCGAGCCGGTGAAGACGGCGACCATCTCGTTCGGGCAGGCGATGCCGGAAGACGCGATGCGGCGCGCCACCGAGCTCGCCCAGCATTGCGACCTGTTTCTCGCCATCGGGTCGTCGCTGGTGGTCTGGCCGGCCGCAGGTTTTCCGATGCTGGCCAGAAACTGCGGCGCCAGGCTCGTGATCATCAACAACGAGCCGACCGAGCAGGACGACCTCGCCGATCTGGTGATCCGGCACGACATCGGGGAAACCCTCGGGCCGTTCGTGGGCAACTGATGCGAAAATGATTCGCAGCCGCGCAAGGCTGTTCATAGGTCCGGACAAAAATGTTTTTTGTCTATGCGGCGCAGGCGGGAGTGTTATCTTCGATTTCGCAAGATTCGCGTTGCGTCATCATGAATTGTCATGGATGGGCGCGTGTTCCGGCGCTGTCGCAGAGATGGCAGGCCGCAGATGACGTGTGGGGTCCGGGGTCATGGGGTCGGACGGATTTGAGTCCAAAAAGCCGGGGGGCGCCGCGCCGAGCGGGACTGGACCTTCGAGGCTTGGGCCGAACGAATTTTCGGGCGCCGACCGCGACGCTGCGGTCGATGCTTTCGCGGGCTTGGGCGACGCCGCCGCCAACCTCGTCGAGATCAGCGGCGTCATCAAATGGTTCGACGCCTCAAAGGGCTACGGCTTCATCGTACCCGACAATGGCTGGCCGGACGTGCTGCTGCATGTCACGGTGCTACGGCGCGACGGCTACCAGACCGCTTATGAAGGCGCCCGTCTCGTCGTCGAATGCGTGCAGCGCGCCAAGGGCTATCAGGCCTTCCGCATCGTCTCGATGGACGAATCCACTGCGATCCATCCGGCGCAGATGCTGCCGCCGCGCACCCATGTCAGCGTCACCCCGACCAGCGGCCTGGAGCGGGCGCAGGTCAAGTGGTTCAACCGGCTGCGCGGCTTCGGTTTCCTCACCTGCGGTGAAGGCACGCCCGACATCTTCGTACACATGGAGACCCTGCGCCGCTTCGGCATGACCGAGCTGCGCCCCGGCCAGTTCGTTCTGGTCCGGTTCGGACCCGGTTCGAAGGGCATGATGGCTGCCGAAATCCAGCCCGAAACCGGCTCGCCCGGGCTTTCGTCGCACTGACCGGCTGATCACAATCCCGCGTTTTAAACCGCAGCCGTCGCCAGGATGCGGAAATCGCATTGCGCGGCATTACCGCCGTCTGATATCTGCCAGCATCATCGGCCGGAGGTTTGGCCGTACAGCGGATTTGCCGTCCATGGGTTTCCAGAGTTTTGTCGGCCGGAACGCGCGGTCGTGGATCGCGCGTGCTGCGGTCGCCGCGATATTCGGCTTGATCGGCGTCGGCGCGCAGGCGGCCAGCGTTCAGCCGCTCGAGATCGTGACAAGGACTGGGGTGCAGGTGTTCTCGGTCGAGATGGCAACCACCGAGCAGGAAAAAGAAACCGGCCTGATGTACCGCAAGGAACTCGCGGACGGCAAAGGCATGCTGTTCGACTTCACGCCGGAGCAGCAGGTTTCGATGTGGATGAAGAACACCTTTATCTCGCTCGACATGATCTTCATCCGGGCCGACGGCCGCATCCTGCGGATCGCCGAGAATACCGAGCCGCAATCGACCAAAATCATCTCATCGGGCGGGCTGGCAAAAGGCGTGCTGGAGGTGATCGCCGGGACGGCGAAGAAATACGGCATTCAACCCGGCGACCGGGTGGCGCACCCGCTGTTCAACGCGCGCTGAACCGGCGAGCCTTGCTGGCGCCGCATCAAGCGTGTAACCACATCGTTTCTTTGACGATATCGGGGTATAGCGCAGCCTGGTAGCGCGGCAGTTTTGGGTACTGCAGGTCGTTGGTTCGAATCCAGCTGCCCCGACCAAAAACACCATTGAATCCCTTATGCTTTTCCCCTGCGATTCTGACGCGATTCTGACACGCGGTTCTTACGCTGTTCCACCGTCGTCGGCGCGCGATTGCTGGCGCACGTTGGCGACGGTGACGATCTTCCTGTTGCGCCGGCGCACGTAACGCACCGTCGTCGTTTTGTTGGTGTGGGTCGCCGCCCCGGAGATATCGTCCAGCGCCGCGCCAGCCTCTTCCGCCTCGGTCATGCCGCCGGCGCGCGCATCCATGTTCTGAACGTCGGCGGGAATGCCGGCCACATCGGCGATTTGCCGGAACCACTTCGCACATGAGCGATAGCGAATCGGCAATCCGTATTCGCCCTTGACGATCGCGCCCTGGCGCTGGTCGTGAGGTACTTGCTCGAGCAGCGGAAAAAGCAGGCCGTAAATCGTCAGGTCGAACTCGGCCGCGGCACGATATTTCGACTTCGATGTCTTCATGCGCCAGAGCCAGCCCGGGATATTCTCCCAGGTGAAAAAGCCGGACCAGGTTTCCTTCTCTTCGGCAAGGTGAACGACCGCGATGCCCTTCGGGAAGCGCCGTTCGGCGCGCGTTGGTTCCCAGCCGCCGATGATATCCTTGTTGCGCAAGATCAGCTCGAACGCGGCGACAACGGCGATCGACATGTAGAGCGCGCGATCGCGCGGGATGACGCCGCGATCGCCGAGATCTCGGGCGGTGCGGACAAACGCGGTGACGTGCTGATAGGTGAGTTCCTGCTCGCGCGCGCCGCCGCGTTCGAATTTAACCTTGGAGAGCTCCTCGGCGAGCACCTTGCAATCGGCATGGCGCAACGCGGCCAGGAAATAGATTACGGTGCGCACCATCGCAGCCGCCTTGTGAGCGCGCTCGATACGTTCGTCGCCGCCGGGCTCGGCCGGTTCGCGCCATTTATCGTACCAGTACTGGACGGTCAGAACGGTGGCGTTGCGGATCAGCCTGGCGCCGACCGTGGCCTCGATCAGCTTCAGGTCTTTGAGATAGCCGGTCCGGGTCGTGTGGCTGACCTTGTTGAACCGCGAGAACGGGTGCTCCTGGTAGATCCTGCAGGCGGCTAACATGGTGCCGTCGTACCTTGTTCGCGTGAGCGACGGCTCGCCGGCCTCAGCCTGCACTTTGGCGATATGCGCGCGAAGCCGCGCGGTGTGTCCGAGACAAAGCTCGGCGAGTTCGTCATCGGTCGCCTCCGGAGACAACGCTATGCAAGTGTCGGGAAACCCCATGGGGTCGCGGCAGACCTGCCTCGCGTACCAATACGGGAGATTGTGGCGCCCGATTTTGAGACCTGGCTTTTTTCCCCGGGGCGGCATCAAAGTTTTCCTGCCCATCTTGGGCGGTTTCTGCGAGCGCATCTTTGATGACCTTCTTCTCGTTTGCCAGCCACTCCTGCACGTCAGGCCAGTACCGGCCGCCCCAAACCGAGTGAATCCTGGGGAAACCTCTGCCCTCGGCTTCCTTAACAGCCGCTCGGAACCGGTCGCGCCCCATTTTTGCGCTGACGCGGCGGTGCAGCTCGGTGTCGCTGATGTAGAGCGAGACCGATTCGTCCACTTGGTCGGCGCGCTGCGCGGGGGCCATCATCGGCTCGCCTCGGACCGGCGAATGATGGCATTGGTTCGGTCGCACTCTTCCCGAACGGCTTGCTGCGCTTTCGCTGTAGGCACGCAGTCGGCCATCGAGGGGTGAACACAGAGACCGCGTGCCGCCATCGCATTGACGGTTGCTCGCCGGTGCGAATACCGACCATGCCATCCAGCTTCGTTGCCGATGAACGGACCGTTCTGAACGAGGTCGATCACCGCGCGCTGCATCGGCTTGCTGAGTTGGTCGAAGTCAAAGCGGCTCATGCGGCCCTGCCTCCCTCGATCGCCTTCAGCTGCGGCTCATTCAGCCGCGCGAGCAGCTCGCGGCAGCCGGTGACCTCGACGCCGTCGACATAGAAGCGTCTGGAAAATTCCACCTTGGAATTGCGCCGGCGCGGGTTGGTGACGATGCAGGTCAGCCGCGGCCAGCGGTTATTGGCATAGTGGTTTTGAAAATGGTCGCGGGCATCCATGTGCGCCAGGAAAACCATCTTCGAGTTTTTCAGGTCGTCGCGCGTGATCATGCGGCAACTCCGGTCGCAGCCGCGATCACGTCGCGCCGGTGCGCCTCGATCGCGGCGTCCTGATCGGCGATCTCCCCGACTTCAACGCGGCTGCGCCAACGGCATTGGCAGACAGCGACGCTGAAAACATCTCCGCCGGCGTGGTCGCGGGTCACGGTGATCGCGTGGTTTTCAAGAACGGCCGGATGCCGCCAGGCGTCCGAGCGGCGCCGCATCCGGATGCGCGCGGCAAGCGCGTTGCCGAGCATGATGGTCATGCCCCGTTTCCTCCGCTATCGCGCCAGCCGAGCCTGGTCCGCTGCAGCTTCAATTCCTCCAGCAGCAGCGTGGCGCTGTTGATCGCGGCATTGAGGTAGCGCTCACGATCCGCATGCGGCTTGGAGGTATGCGCGGCATTGACGCAGCCGCGCACGATCAGCGGCGTCAGGTTGGTTGCCGACCTGACGCAGCCATTGAGGATGGTGCGTTCCTCGCTCATGCCGCGAGCCGCATCTTGCAGCGGGCGCAGTAGCAGGTCACATCGTCGACAAAGAGCGCCGTGTGCGGCGCCGGCGTCTCCGAGGCCGGGCAATACTCAATGCCAAACCCGCCGCCCTCCGGGGCGCCGACGGCGAGCCGCTGACCGCTGTCGTCGAAGCAGGCCGAGCATTTGTTCTTCGACACCCAATAGCAGCCGCCCTGGCACGCCTGTTCGTTGCTGCAGCCGCAACCGAGGCAAGACCACCCGTCACTTGTGTTACGCGGCATGATTGCCTCCTCGTTTTGGGAATTGCCGGCCATGGGCAAAACCGCAGACATAGGAGAAGTGGTCGAGATCAAGCGGCCGGAAGGCGGCGCCTTCCTCGCCGTCCTTCCGGCCGGCCGCGTAGGCTACGCGGTTCACCTGCAGGCCTGCGGCTATGGCCTGCAGAACGCTGGAGCGGGGATCCGGGCTCGATACCGGCATCTCCGGCCTGGAAGGCCGGCGCTCTCGTTGAGCTATCCCCGCAAAATGTTTCATCAGCGATGATCCCGCCGCACCAGGTGCTCGAAGTGGACGAAAAGAATGTCACCATTGTCGATGTCGAGGCGCAGGTTGCCGTTGCCATCCACGTCAGCGTTGCGAACGCGAACGCCGACATTGATGTATTCTGGTTTCGCCATAGCGAGCCGAATGGCGCTCACCAGAAATGACTGGATCTCGGCACGGGAGATTTCGCGATAACCGGTCATGACGGCACCAGCACGATCGACAGCTGGCCTTCGGCATATCCGGCGGCATAAGCCAGCACGTCGAACTGCGGCATGGCCGCGGCGCGTTCGATCACGCGCCAGGCGCCGGCGACACCGTCCGCAAGGCCGGCCTCCTTGGCCGCGGGAAAGCGCCGTTCGGCCTCGATTAGCTTTTGCGCCAGCGTCAGGCGTGCCGGGTGCGCCGGCGCGATCCCGGCGGTGACCGGGATCGAGAAATCCGTTTCATGATCGCGCTCGACCTGCACCACCGGCATGATCAGGACCATGGCCGTGGCATCGCGCCGAGGAGACGCGATCGAGCGCGGCGGAAAGTTGATGACATCCGCGCTCATGAGGCCTCCGCCTTTTCTTCTGCGAGCAGCATCAGCAGCTCCGGCATTCTGGACAGCACGCATTCCTCGCACAGTAGTGCGCTGCCTTGACCGAGCTGCTTACCGATGTCCGGATCAGGCCCCATCACCTGCGCCAGCACAGGCGAGCCCAGCATAAGTTCGAGGCCGTGCTGGCGCATGACAGCACTCTGATCGAGGCCGAAGCGCTCGACCCTGACGCGCCAGAACAGCGGATAGTTGCCGTGCGCCACGCCCTTGCCGCAGATCCCGCAAGGTGCGAGCTCGCGCTGCTTGATGCCCGGCAGTTTGTCGAGCTCGGTTGCGCGCATGGGTTTACCCCTCAACCTGAGGTGCTAGAGTTCGGAAAAGGGAGAGATCGCGCGTGCACGTAGTGGTTACGATCGGGCTCGGCACCTTGCTGATGGTGGTTGCCGTGGTGATGCTGATCAGCAGCATCGCCTCGGGCCGGCGGCGCCGCCGCAAGCAGCGCGAACGGGAAGCGCAGCTTCGCGCCGTGCAGGAGACAAAACGGCTGAAGGCGCTGGAGCGGGACCTGTCGCCGCCTCGATCAAGACTTCGATTTTGGCGGCGCTGACGCAGCAGCGCTTCTACTCCGGCGAACGCGCTCATTTCGGGCGTTCCAGGCAGATCGCGGAAGGCGCGCGGACCTTGGCGAAATAACCGGCGTCATGCCAGGTGGCGCCGAGATCGTCGGAAAAACGCGCGGACTGCAGCGCGGCGGTACATTTGTCCCGCGACTTATATTTGATCGGCGGCGAGAAGCCGCCGTTCGCCAGCAGCAGCATCAGCACCCACTTGGTCATTTTTACTGTCTCCAAAAGACACGCGGGCCGGCGTGCTGGTTCGAAAGCCGAAGGTCGGTTTCAAACGCCGGCCCGCGTGGCCGCCGGAACGCGTACGAATTCAGCCGACGGATAAGGTTACGGAAGACCGGCTGATCACCTTGCCGGGCGCGCGACTTATCGCCGCGCAATAAAACCCTAATCCTGAAAATCAGGATATACAAGCGCCAACATCCTGTTTTTCAGGATACGTCTCAACCATAGCTAGCAGGTGGAGAAAACTATCGGCAACCTTTTGAGATTGCGCGCCATTATCAGCTTTGGTTTGGTTCCGAGTTGGGTTGTCGCCAAAATGGTCAAAGCCACACGATGGCAGCGCCGGCTGGCCCTTCAGATCGCGCCGCTGTTTCCCGCGGACCCCGATTCCGCCCGAGAGGTGTTCAAGTGCGTCGAGAAGTTGATTGAGCTGGCACGCGGAAATCAGCGGGCCTTGCAGGTCGCAGCACAATTCCCGGAGGATCCCGTGGCTGCATCGGCGGTATTGAAATACGTTGCTGTCTTAATCGATTTTAGTGCGGGAAAAACAGA
>CAVUUO010000010.1:0-628160 GCA_963744675.1 uncultured Alphaproteobacteria bacterium | reverse complement strand
ACAACCCCGCCGCAAACCCTTCCCATACCGCATCAAATCGCGCCCTGTCGGCGGCTATTTTACCCTTTGTTTACCAGGAAGTCCGAAGGTTAACGCTGGCGGCGCGTGTGGCGCCTGGCTGCCGGGGCGTGAGCTGGTGCGGATTTCCGCTTCGACGACCGCATCGAGGGGACCCTCATCTATCTTGAGGTCGACACCCGGCATCACCAGGACGTCACTTGTGCCAGAGCCCGCGAAGCGGTTGCGGGCATAACATTTGACGAGTTTTGCGCAATGGATGGTGCAGGACGCCTCAATCGGTCGCTGCGATCGCTGAGGCCCCAAGCTGACCTGATCAAGGCCGCCGCCAAGGGCGCGCTGATCCTGTTGCGGAGCGGCTGGCGCCGCTCGCGCGCGGCTGGCCGAGATCAAGCGCGCGCGGGCCGCGCGGCTTCTGAAGCGCGAAGAAAATCCGCACCGCCTGATCGCGCGGTTCGAGCGCCACATTCCGCAACGCGTCGGCGTGACCGCGACTGTCGTGATCCTGCTCGGCAGCGCCGGGCTCGGCATCGTCAAGGGCGGCCATGTCGAGGAAGTGACCACCGCGCTCAGCGACACCCGCAACGCGCTGGCGAATTCCGCAGGCTTCCGCATCACCGCCGTCGCCATCAACGGCCGCAAGCAACTGACCCAGGACGAGGTGCTGGCGATCGGAGGCGTCAACGGCCGTTCGTCGCTGCTGTTCCTCGACGCCGCCGTGGTGCGCGACAAGCTGAAAGCCAATCCGTGGATCGGCGAAGCCACCGTGCAGAAATTCTATCCGGGCCAGCTTCAGATCGACGTCACCGAGCGTTCCGCGTTCGCGTTGTGGCAGCAGGACGGCCGGCTCTCGGTGATCGCCGATGACGGCGCCGTGCTGGAGCCCTACGTATCGCGCCGCTTCAAAGGCCTGCCGCTGGTGGTGGGCAAGGGCGCCGAAACCGGCGCGAAGGATTTCCTCGCGCTGGTGGATCGCTATCCGCAGGTGCGCTCGGTCATGAAGGCGGCGGTGTTCGTCGGCGAGCGGCGCTGGAACCTGCGGCTCAAGGACGGTCTCGACGTGCGGCTTCCCGAGAACGACGTCGGCAATGCGCTGGCCGCCCTGACCAAACTGGACAAGGAAGACCGGCTGTTTTCGCGCGACATCACCGCGATCGACATGCGGCTGCCGGACCGGCTGACGATTCGGCTGTCCGAGGATGCCGCCAAGGCCCGCGAAGACCTGCTCAAGGACAAGCCGAAGAAGAAGGCCGGCAGCGCATGAGCGGCCTTGAGCGCAAACAGACGCCGAAGACGCGTCCGATGCCGCAGAAGCGCACCGCGCTGGTGGCGTCGCTCGACATCGGCACCAGCAAGATCGCCTGCATGATCGCGCGGCTGAAACCGTGCCCGCCGAACGACGCGTTGCGCGGCCGCAGCCATGCCGTCGAATTGATCGGCTACAGCCAGATCCAGTCGCGCGGCGTCAAGGCAGGCTCCGTGGTCGATCTCGCCGAATGCGAGCAGGCGGTGCGTCACGCGGTGGCGCTGGCCGAACGCATGGCCAAGGTTCGCGTCGAATCCGTGCTGCTGTCGGTGTCCGGCGGACGGCTGCAGGGATGCCTGATCGAAGCCGCGGCCGATATCAAGGGCGGCGCGGTGACGCCTTCAGATGTCACCCGCGTCACTTCGACCGGGATGCGCCACGCCACCGGCGAGGGCCGCACCGTGCTGCACGCGCTGCCGGTCGGCTATGCGCTCGATGGCGTCAAGGGCATCCGCGATCCCAGAGGCATGGTGGCGCGGCAGTTCGGCGTCGACATGAACGTCGTCACATCGGACGCGACCGTCGCCAAGAACCTGATGCTGGTGGTGGAACGCTGCCATCTCAACGTCGAAGCCATGGCATCCAGCCCCTATGTGGCCGGTCTAGCGGTGCTGACCGACGACGAAGCCGATCTCGGCGCCGCCGTGATCGAGATGGGCGCCGGCACCACGACGATGGCGATCTATTCCGGCGGCCGTTTCGTGCATGCATCCGGATTTGCGGTCGGCGGGCAGCACATCACCATGGATCTTGCCCGCGGGCTTGGCGCGTGCATTGCGGATGCCGAGCGAATCAAGACGTTATATGGCACCGTGCTGACCGGCGGGTCCGACGCGCGCGAATTGATGTCCGTGCCGTCGGCCGGCGACAACGATCGCGATGCTCCGCAGATCGTATCCCGCGCCACGATCGCGAACATCGTCCGGCAGCGCGCCGAGGAGATTTTTGAGATGGTCCGGGACCGGCTCGCGGATTCCCCGTTTGCGGCAGAGCCGCGGGCGCGGGTTGTCCTGAGCGGCGGCGCCTCGCAGCTCACCGGCATTCCCGAACTTGCAAGCCAGATCCTGGCCCGGCCGGTGCGCATCGGCCGCCCCCTGGGTTTCGGACGGCTGCCCAGCGAGGCCAAGAGCGCGTCGTTCGCGGTGCCTTCGGGCCTCCTGGTCTATCCGCAATACGCTCATCTTGAACATGTCGAACCGCGGCATACGCGGCAGCTTCGGACAGGGACTGACGGCTATTTCGGAAAGGTCGGACGATGGCTTCGCGAGGGCTTCTGATGATCTTTTCCCAAAACCCTGAACCTGGAATTCCACTAACGCCTTCGGCCGTCGGCCAAGGACTTTGCAAATTCACGCGCGCGTAATCGAGAGGCAACCATGGCACTCAATCTCACCCCCCCAGACATCAGCGAACTGAAGCCGCGGATCACCGTATTCGGCGTCGGCGGCGCCGGCGGCAATGCCGTCAACAACATGATCAGCGCCGGACTGCAGGGTGTCGATTTCGTCGTCGCCAATACCGACGCGCAGGCGCTCACAATGTCCAAGGCGCAGCGCATCGTGCAGATGGGCACGCAGGTGACGCAGGGCCTCGGCGCCGGCTCGCAGCCGGACGTCGGCGCCGCTGCAGCCCAGGAAGTCATCGACGAGATCCGCGATCATCTTCAGCGGCGCCAACATGGTGTTCGTCACCGCCGGCATGGGCGGCGGCACCGGCACCGGTGCGGCACCGGTGATCGCCAAGACCGCGCGCGACATGGGCATCCTCACCGTCGGCGTGGTGACAAAACCGTTCCACTTCGAAGGCCAGCGCCGCATGCGCACCGCGGAGGCGGGGATCGCCGAACTGCACAAGGTGGTCGATACGCTGTTGATCATCCCGAACCAGAATCTGTTCCGGGTCGCCAACGAAAAGACCACCTTCGCCGACGCCTTTGCGATGGCGGATCAGGTGCTTTACTCCGGGGTCGCGTGCATCACCGACCTGATGGTCAAGGAAGGCCTGATCAATCTCGACTTCGCCGACGTCCGCGCCGTGATGCGCGAAATGGGCAAGGCGATGATGGGCACCGGCGAAGCCTCCGGCGAGAAGCGGGCATTGACCGCCGCGGAAGCCGCGATCGCCAATCCGCTGATCGACGATTCTTCCATGAAGGGCGCGCGCGGCCTGTTGATCTCGATCACCGGCGGCAAGGATCTCACGCTGTTCGAAGTCGACGAAGCCGCCACGCGGATTCGCGAGGAGGTCGATCAGGACGCCAACATCATCGTCGGCGCCACTTTCGACGAAACCCTCGACGGCATTATCCGCGTCTCGGTGGTCGCCACCGGCATCGAACAGGCGGCCATCGCCAAGGCGTCCGCGCCCGCGGCAGCCGTGGCGACATCCGCTGTCGCCACCCCGGACAACCGGCTTGCCGACGTCACGGCAAAATTGCGTGCCGACAATCAGCGCGCCGTCACCGCGACCGCGCAGAAGTCGGACGCGCCGCGCCCGGGGCAGGCTGCACCTGCCGCGGCTCGTGCTCCGGCCAACAGCATCGAACGCGCGGCGCTGGCCGCCATCGCCGCCGCCGTGGCGCCGGAATCGATGCAGCCGCTCGCTCCGGTGTCGATGCAACCGGCATCCTATGGCGACGTCACGGTGCGGCCGATCGCGCAGAAGCCGTCGCTATTCCCGGATCTCGACGTCAAAAAGCTCGAAGCCCAGGAGCCGGCGACACCCGAGACGTTCATTCCGCAAGCAGCAGAACGCACCGCCGTTCGCGCGCCCAGGATGCCGAGGTTCGAAGACCTGCCGATGCCCGCGCAAGCCGAGATTCGTCAGGCCCGCGGTGAAACCGAGGAAGAACAGCATCCGCAAAAGGTCAGGATGTCGCTGCTGCAGCGCCTCGCCAATGTCGGCCTCGGCCGCCGCGACGAGGCCACCGAGCCGCCGATCGCGGCCCGCGCCTCCGGTCCGGCGATGGCGCCGCTGCCGCCGCTGCCGGAGCGCAAACCGCAACGCAGCGTGGCTGAGCAAATGGCTGTCAATGAGCCGGTATCGGAATATGCCCGCCGGCCTCCCCCTCAAGGACTGGATTCCCACGGACGGCCCGCGCCTGTTGCGCCGGCGCCACAGGGCGACGACCATCTCGATATACCGGCGTTCCTGCGCCGCCAGGCCAACTGATCCTGTTACAATTCGGGCCGAGAAAAGGGCCCCGGCTCACGCAGCCGGGGCCTTTGTTTTTTGCAACGATCTGCATTGTTTTGTGATTTTCAAGTACCTGATAAGAAACGATAAATTATCAAATTGATGGCGTGATGGCAGGACGGAAAAGGCGCCGATCCGCAGCCGAATTTGGTTAACGCTTGGCGCGATTGCGGCGGACTTGGGGTAACAATCGGTAAACAAGCGTGAGTGGCGCTCTTTGTGGCAGTGACTATGGTTCGCCGTGACTTGGGGAAACTAAAGACGAATCGCCGGGCAATCGGATCGGTCCGATCTTTCAGTGAGTCGGTTGTGGGCACTTTGCGAATGAAATTCAGCCGTCAAACAACGCTTCGGTCGCAAGCCACCGTGACGGGCGTCGGCGTTCATTCCGGTTTACCTGTTAGCCTGACGCTCGGACCTGCACCCATCGATGCAGGTTTTATTTTTGTCCGCAGCTCTGCGGACGGTTCCGACCGTGAAGTGCAGGCGGTTGCCAAATCCGTGATATCGACGGAATTCGCGACCGTGCTGGGGGACCGTGAAGGTCCGCTGGTTTCCACCGCGGAACACGTTCTTGCTGCATTGCGGGGAATGGGCATCGACAATGCCACCATCGATGTCGATGGGCCGGAAGTACCGATCATGGACGGCAGCTCGGCTGCTTTCGTCGCCGCGATCGATCAGGCCGGCATCCTGACGCAGTCCGCGCCGCGCCGCTTCATTCAGGTCCTGAAACGCGTGCAGGTCGCATTGGGCGACGCCTTCGGCGAACTTCGGCCGCACGCCAACGGCTTCCGCGCCGAGGTCGAAATCGATTTCGCCAATCCGGTGATCGGCAAGCAGAATTATACCCTCGATCTCAATCCGGAAAACTTCCGCCGCGAGATCTGCCGGGCCCGGACTTTTGGATGCATGAACGACGTGGCGCGGCTCTGGAGCGCGGGTTACGCGCTCGGCGCGTCATTCGAAAACTCCGTGGTGTTCGATGAAGAGCGCCTGCTCAATACCGAGGGCCTGCGTTACGCCGACGAATGCGCGCGCCACAAGGTCCTCGACGTGGTCGGCGATCTCGCTCTGGCGGGTCTGCCGCTGCTCGGCGCCTATCGTTCGGTGCGCGGCGGGCACAAGCTCAATCACGCCGTACTGACGGCGCTGATGGCGGATCGCAGCGCCTGGCGGGTGGTAGAGTCGGAACCGGCGCAGCGTCCACGCGGCCGCGTCGAAGTCAGGAGCGGAATGGTCGGCGGCATGGTCGCCCCGGCCTATGGCCCGGACGTGTCCTGACCGCCGCCTCGGTGTTTTGCGGTCGCTTTTTCAGCAGTAACCACAACTGACCGCAATCGGTTCGGGCCGCCTTAATCCGGGCGAAATGCCTGCGTATTCGGTTGGTTAAGGGGCTTTTTTCGGTTACACAGGCTCGCGGTCGCACGATGAGGCACCACGGGCATGTTGATAATTGCGTCCATGACCGCGCTCATGGCGCGTGCAGCGGGCACCGCATCACAGGCGTCAGGTTTTGAACGAATGTCGGCACAGCGTATGACGCTCGAATTGCGCAAATGGTCCGGTCTCGATCGACTCGGCCGGCACCTGCGCCTGGCTTCGGGCCTCGTCGTGCTCGCGATATCCTTGGGCGGATGCGGCAGCGGTGCGATCTTGGACAAATTCATGGCCAAGGACGATACCTTCAAGGAAGAGCCCGCCGACAAGCTCTACAATGAGGGCTTGTATCTGATGAACCAGAACAAGGACCCTAAGGCGGCTTCCAAGAAGTTCGAGGAAGTCGATCGCCAGCATCCTTATTCGGACTGGGCGCGCAAATCGCTGCTGATGTCGGCCTATGCGTTCTACAACGCCGGCGACTTCGATGCCTGCATCGGCGCCGCGACGCGCTACGTCACCTTGCATCCCGGCAGTTCCGACGCCGCCTACGCGCAATATCTCATCGCGGCCTCGCATTACGACCAGATCCCGGACATTTCGCGCGATCAGGGCCGCACCGAAAAGGCGATTGCCGCGCTGGAGGAAGTGGTCCGCAAATATCCGACTTCGGAATATGCCACCAGCGCCAAGGCCAAGCTGGAAGGCGCGCGCGACCAGCTCGCCGGCAAGGAGATGAATGTCGGCCGCTACTACATGGAAAAGCGCGACTACACCGCCGCCATCAATCGCTTCAAGACCGTGGTCACGCGGTACCAGACCACCCGGCATGTCGAGGAAGCGCTGGCGCGGCTGACCGAGGCCTATATGGCGATCGGAATCGTCGGCGAGGCGCAGACCGCCGCCGCCGTGCTCGGGCATAATTTTCCCGACAGCAAGTGGTACAAAGACGCCTATAATCTTGTAAAGTCCGGCGGGGTCGAGCCGAGCGAGAACAAGGGCTCGTACATCTCCAAAGCCTTCAAGAAACTGGGCCTCGGCTAGTCTCGGTCAGGAATTCACCTCGCATGCTGGCGCGTCTGTCGATCCGTGACATCGTCCTGATCGAACGGCTCGATATCGAGTTTTCCCGTGGGCTCGCGGTGCTGACCGGCGAAACCGGCGCAGGCAAATCCATCCTGCTCGATGCTTTCGCGCTGGCGCTGGGCGGCCGCGGCGACGCGGGCCTGGTTCGCCATGGCGTGGAGCAGGGCCAGGTCACCGCGGTGTTCGATATTCCCAGGGGACATCCGGCCGCGGCTATCCTCAGCGACAACGGCCTCGACGATACCGGTGAAATGATTTTGCGGCGGGTGCAACTGGCCGATGGCCGCACCCGCGCCTTCATCAACGACCAGGCGATCAGCGTGCAAACCCTGAAAGCCGTCGGCACCGCGCTGGTCGAAATTCACGGCCAGCACGACGAACGGGCGCTGGTCGATGCCTCGACCCACCGGCGGCTGCTCGACGCCTTCGCCGGCCTCGAGAAAGACGTCGCCGCACTGCAGACGCAGTGGGAGGCGCGCCGCGCCGCGCATGCGACGCTGCACGGGCATCGCGAGAGCATGGAGCGCGCCGCCCGCGAGGCGGATTATCTGCGCCACGCCGCCGACGAACTGAAAAAGCTCAAGCCCAAGGACGGCGAAGAGACCGCGCTGGCGGAGCGGCGCAGCTCGATGATGCAGGGCGAAAAGATCGCCGGCGATCTGCGCGAGGCGCAGGACGCGGTGAGCGGCAATCATTCGCCGGTGGCGGCCTTGTCGGCTGCGGTGCGCCGGCTGGAGCGCCGTGCCGGCAACTCGCCGATGCTGGTGGAGCCCGCGGTGAAGGCGATCGACGCGGCGATCAATGCGCTGGAAGAGGCGGGCCAGCATCTCGCCGCGGCGCTGGTCGCGGCGGATTTCGATCCTTCCGAGCTGGAGCGCATCGAGGAACGGCTGTTTGCGCTGCGCGCGGCGTCGCGAAAATATTCGACGCCGGTCGATGGGCTGGCAGCGCTGGCGTCAAAATACGCTGCCGACGTCGCCCTGATCGACGCCGGCGCCGAGCAGTTGAAGCAACTGGAGAGTTCGGCGGCGGAAGCCGACAAGCGCTACAACGCCGCGGCGGCAAAGCTCTCGGCATCGCGCACAAAATCCGCGGAAAAACTCAACAGGGCCGTCAACGCCGAGCTTGTCCCGTTGAAGCTCGAACGCGCGAAATTCTCGACGCAGATCGATTCCGATGCCGCAGCGGCCGGACCGCAGGGTTTCGACCGCGTCGAATTCTGGGTGCAGACCAACCCGGGCACGCGGCCGGGACCGCTGATGAAGGTCGCCTCCGGCGGCGAACTGGCGCGGTTTCTGCTGGCGCTGAAGGTGGTGCTGTCCGACCGCGGCTCGGCGCCCACGCTGGTGTTCGATGAAATCGACACCGGCGTCGGCGGTGCCGTGGCCGATGCCATCGGCGCACGGCTGGCGCGGCTGGCCGCCAAGGTGCAGGTGATGGCGGTGACCCATGCGCCGCAGGTGGCGGCCAGAGCCGACCAGCATCTGCTGATCTCCAAGGACGCGCTCGACAAGGGCAAGCGCGTCGCCACCCGTGTCAATTCGCTCGCCGCCGACCATCGCCGCGAGGAAATCGCCCGCATGCTGGCCGGCGCGGAGATCACCGCCGAGGCGCGGGCGGCGGCGGAGCGGCTACTGAAGGGCGCGGCGGCGTGATTTCCAGCGCGGCCGTCCACCATCATCGTCATGCCCGGGCTTGTCCCGGGCATCCACGTCTCTAAATTGCCCGGCAAGAGGACGTGGATGGCCGGGACAAGCCCGGCCATGACGGAAGAAGTATGCCCAAAGTCAAGACCAGCAAAACCCCCCTCGAAGTCGCTACCCTCACCAAGGCGCAGGCCAAGGTGGAACACAAGCGGCTAGCGCTGGAGATCGAGGGCCACGACCGGCACTATTATCAGGACGACGCGCCGAAGATTTCCGACGCGGCCTATGACGCGTTGCGCCAGCGCGTCAACGCCATCGAGGCGAAATTTCCCGAACTGGTCACCAGCGAATTGCCGACGCAAAAAGTCGGCGTCGCCCCCTCCGGGCGCTTCGCAAAAGTGCAGCACGCGGTGCCGATGCTGTCGCTCGGCAACGCGTTCAGCGACGAGGACGTGGCCGATTTCGTCGAACGCGTCAGGCGCTTTCTCAGGCTCGATGCCGACGAAATTCCGGCGATCGTCGCTGAGCCGAAGATCGACGGGCTGTCGCTGTCGCTGCGTTACGAGAATGGCGAACTGGTGCGCGCGGCGACGCGCGGCGACGGCACCACCGGCGAGGACGTCACCGCCAACGCCCGCACCGTCAAGGACATCCCGAACACGCTGAAGGGCCGCAAGATTCCCGCGTCTTGCGAAATACGTGGCGAGATCTACATGCTGAAGCAGGATTTCCTGGCGCTCAACAGGAAGCAGGCGGAGGCCGATGACACGGTGTTCGCCAATCCACGCAATTCCGCCGCAGGCTCGCTGCGCCAGAAAGACGTCTCGATCACCGCCTCGCGGCCACTAAAATTCTTCGCCTATGCCTGGGGCGAGATGAGCGAACTGCCCTCCGACACCCAGCATGGCATGCTGGCCTGGATGGACAAGGCCGGTTTCGCCGTCAATCCGCTTACAACACTCTGCAAGAATATCGATGAGGTGCTGGCGTTCTATCGCAGCATCGGCGAGCAGCGGGCGTCGCTCGGCTACGACATCGACGGCGTGGTCTACAAGGTCGACCGGCTGGACTGGCAGGCGCGGCTCGGCTTCGTGTCGCGCAATCCGCGCTGGGCGATCGCGCATAAATTCGCCGCCGAGCAGGCGATGACGGTCCTGAAGGACATCGAAATCCAGGTCGGCCGCACCGGCTCGCTGACGCCGGTCGGCAAGCTCGAGCCGGTCGGCGTCGGCGGGGTGATCGTGCAGAACGTGACGCTGCATAACGAGGGTTACATCAAGGGCGTCGGGGGAAAAAGCGAAATCCTGCGTGAGGGCCGCGACATCCGCATCGGCGATACCGTGATCGTGCAGCGCGCCGGCGACGTCATTCCGCAAGTGGTCGACGTCGTCCTCGACAAGCGTCCCAAATCCGCAAAACCCTACCGCTTTCCGACAAAATGTCCGTGTCCGCTGCATACCGACATCGTTCGCGAGGAAACCGCGGCCGGCGAAGAAGGTTCGCGCGCCCGCTGCACCGGCGAGTTCGCCTGTCCGTTCCAGAAAATCCAGCATTTGATGCTGTTCGCGTCGCGCCGTGCCTTCGATATCGACGGCCTCGGCGAAAAGCAGATCGAAATGTTCTTCGAAAAGGGATGGGTGCGCGAGCCAGCCGACATCTTCACCCTCGAAGCGCGCAACGACAGCATCAAGCTCGAAGACGAAGAAGGTTATGGCGCAACCTCTGTCGGCAATCTGTTCAATTCGATCCGCCGGCGCCGCCAGATATCGCTCGACCGTTTCATCTATGCGCTCGGCATCCGCCATGTCGGCGAGACCACCGCCTTGGCGCTCGCGCGCGGCTACGGATCATGGCAGGCATTTCACGATGCGGCCCTCAAGGTCGCCGAAGGCGATGAAGAAGCCATGGCGGATATGGATGCGCTGGACCAGATCGGCGACACCGTGATCGAAGCGGTAAAAGCCTATTTCGGCGAAAGCCACAATCGCGGCATCGTCGAGCGGCTGACGAAATATGTGAAGATCGAGGACGCCGAAAAGCCGAAGGCCAACAGCGCCGTTGCCGGCATGACGGTGGTGTTCACAGGCGCGCTCGAGCGCATGACCCGCGACGAGGCCAAGGCGACGGCGGAACGCTTTGGCGCCAAGGTGTCGGGGTCGGTTTCGAAGAAGACCGATCTGGTGGTGGCGGGTCCGGGCGCCGGCTCGAAGCTGAAGGAGGCGGAAAAACTCGGCGTCAAGGTGATTTCCGAAGACGAGTGGCTGAAGCTGGTGGGGTAACTTGCGTCATCCCCGCGCAGGCGGGGACCCATACGCCGTGTCGCTGATGTTCTGGAAGAGCGTTAGTGGCCCTGTTGAACTGCGTCACTGCAATCGCGGCCGCCAGGGGTTAGGGGTCCCCGCCTGCGCGGGGACGACGTGGTAGGTTGGAGTGGCGCATTGCTCCCATTCACAACAACCCCGTCTCTTCCTCTTCCGCTTGCTCGATCAACTCTTCCGTCGCCAACGCGCTCCGCCGCGGTATCAGGAACACCATGGTCGCCGCGCAGGCGGCCGATAGCACCACGATGGCGATGTTGAGCGGTACGGCGCTCGCGAAATGGCCGCCAAGCCAGGCACCGAACTGCGAGGACAGCGAGCCGAGGCCCATCTGCAAAAATCCCATCGCGCCGGATGCCGTGCCGGCGGCTTCCGGGCGCACGCTGATGGCGCCGGCCGCCGAGTTCGACATCACAAAAGCATTGGCGAGCATCACCAGCATCTGCGTGCCGAACAGCCATGACGGATTTTGATTCAATCCGGCTATCCCCCAGACCAGGTTGAGCATCGCGCCGCAAAACTGCAGCGCGAGGCCGAACCAGATCAGCTTCTCGATCGAATGGCGCGGCGCGAAGCGCACGCAGAACAGGTTGCCGATCAGATAGGCAAAACCGGTGGTCGCGAACCATGCGCCGTATTCGGCGCTGGAGCGGCCCATCTGCGTCACCACGATATAGGGTCCGGCGCCGGCGAAGGTGAAGATGATCTGCGAGGCCAGTACCTGGCACAGCATGTAGCCGACGAAGGCACGGCTGCCGATCAGGCCAAAGATGTCGCCGCGAAATCCGGTAGCCGTGCCGGGATCGCGGGCGCGCCGCGTCTCCGGCAACGCGACGGCAATGCCGATGGCGACGAGCAGCGCCGCCGCGGTGATGACGTAGAAAATCGAGCGCCAGCCGAACGCGGTTTCCAGCAGGCCGCCGAACAGCGCGCTCACCATCTGCGCGATCATCATCACAGCGATGACCAGGCTGATCGTGGCACCGACGCGTTCGCGGGGATAGAGATCGCGGATGATGGCGCGGCTGACCACCATGCCGGTGGCGCCGCCCAGCGCCTGAAAAAACCGCGCCGCGATCAGTTGCGGCAGCGTTTCGGCTGACATGCAGCCGGCGCTGGCCGCGATCATCAGGCTTAGGCCGGCGAGCAGCACCGGGCGGCGTCCGAAACGGTCCGACAGCGGTCCCATGACGATCTGCGAGCAGGCTAAGCCCACCATGTAGAGCGACACCGTCATCTGCGCGATCGAGATATCGCGGCCGAAATCGACGGCGAGCACCGGCAGCGCCGGCACCAGCATATACAGCGAGATCGGCGCCACCCCGGTCATGGTCACCAGCAGCAGCAACATGACTTTCGAGGTCGGGGCTGGGCTGCCGAACATCGCGTCGGGCTTGCCGGTCACTCCGTGCATGATTGTTCGTGCCGGTTCGAGGATCCAACTGTGTTGAATCGACTGTAACGTTATCCGTGCATGGGAATACGGGCTTTTCGGAATGCCGCTATTCCGTTTTTGCGCTGGGTAAGCATGCCGTCATGCCCAGGCTTGTCCCGGGCATCCACGTCTTAAATGGCATATCGTGCAAGAAGGCGTGGATGGCCGGGACAAGCCCGGCCATGACGAACTGAGGTGACTATGCGCGTATCAGCGGCGCCGTCGCGGCGTCGAGCCAAAGCTTGGTCGCCTCATCGACATGCGGACGTACCTCGCGCCGCACCCGCGCGTGGTAGTCGTTGAGCCAGTCGAGTTCCGAGCGGCTGAGCTGACCGAGATCGATCAGCCTGCGGTCGATCGGCGCCAGCGTCAGCGTCTCAAAACCGTTGATCGGCTTTTCGGCGCCGGCGATCTCGGCGACAACCACCAGTTCGAGATTCTCGATGCGAATCCCGAAAGCGTCGGTCTTGTAGTAGCCGGGCTCGTTGGACAGGATCATGCCGCGCTTCAGCGGCGTGGTGCCGAGCTTTGAGATCCGCGCCGGACCTTCATGCACCGACAGATAGCTGCCCACGCCATGCCCGGTGCCGTGCTCGAAGTCGATCCCGGCCTGCCACAAAAACTGCCGCGCCAGCGTGTCGATCTGCGCGCCGGTGGTGCCGTCGGGAAAATTTGCACGGGCAATCGCGATGTGACCGCGCAGCACGCGGGTAAAACGGTCGCGCATCTCTGCCGTCGGCTCGCCGATGGCGATGGTGCGGGTGACGTCGGTGGTGCCGTCTTCATATTGCGCGCCGGAATCGATCAGCAAGAGATCGCCGGGCACGATACGGCGGTTGGTCTTGCGGGTGACGCGGTAGTGCACGATGGCGCCGTTCGGGCCGGTGCCGGCGATGGTCGGAAACGAGACATCCTTCAGCGCGCCGGTGTCGCGGCGGAAGGTTTCCAGCGCCTCGACGGCATCGATCTCGGTGAGCGCGCCGGAAGGCGCCTCGCGGTCGATCCATGCGAGAAAGCGCGCCAGCGCCACCGCGTCGCGCCGATGGGCGGCGCGGGCGCCTTCGATCTCGGTGGCATTCTTGACGGCTTTCAGCAACGCCACCGGATCGCTGCCGCGAACCGTCTTGCCGCCAGCGCCCGCGATCAGCCGGCTCAGCGCATCGGGGGCGGTGGCGTTGTCCAGCGCGATCGCGCCGCCATGCTGCGCAAGCTCGGTGAGGCGTGGCGTCAGCGCATCCGGCTCCCGAACCTCGGCGTTCCGCTCCAGATGGTCGCGTGCGCTGTTGGAGAGTTTGCGGTGATCGATGAATACGGTCGGCCGGCCGTCCCTGGGCACCAGCGCATAGCACAGCGGCAGCGGCGTATGCGAGACGTCCGCGCCGCGGATATTGAAAGTCCAGGCCACCGCATGCGAATCCGACAGCACCAGCGCATCCGCGCCGAGTTTTGCGATCTCGCCGCGGATGCGTCCGAGTTTTTCCGCTTCTGCTTCGCCGGAGAACTGCGTGCCGTGAATGGCGACCGGGCCGAGCGGCGGGGCGGGGCGCTCGGTCCACACCGAATCCAGCGGATTGCTCTCGACCGCGACCAGTTCGGCGCCCGCTTTGGCGCAGGCCGCCGCCAGCCGCTCGGCTGCCGCCGAAGTGTGCAGCCAGGGATCAAATCCGAGGCGGTCGCCGGCGCTGAGGTGCTTTTCCAGCCAGGTTTCCGGCGGCGGATCGACCAGCGGCTCGACGCTCCAGGCCTTGCCGTCGACTTGTTTGGCCGCCTGCAGCGTGTAGCGGCCATCGACGAAAACCGCGGCGTCCTTAGGTAACACCACCGCCATTCCGGCCGATCCGGTAAAACCGGTCAGCCACGCCAGCCGCTCTTCGGAGGGCGCTACATATTCGTTTTGTTGCTGATCGGCGCGGGGAATCACGAATCCGGTCAGCTTCCGGACCGCCAATTCCTCGCGAAAAGCGGCCAGCCGCGCGGTCAGCGGAACGCCGCTCTCGGGTTCTTCGAATGTCTGGAAATGGGCTTCGAACATTGCATCGTTACCTTAGGATTGCGGGGAGAGGTCCGCAATGTGAAGCGCGTTGTCGCAAATTTGGCACAAAACATGCTTGAATTGCTGGCCTGCCTTAGACGGGATGGAACGATTTGCTGGCACCGGCAGTTGGGCCAACGAACTCTGGGGGAATTCCAGGAGTGTTTCAACTCAACGACGAGGGGAATCACAATGCCTGCATTTACGTTTGAGAAGATATCGCCGCCGGTCCGCCGCGGACCGATTCCGCCGATCGTGAAAAAGCAACGCGGACTGATCGTGCAGATTCTCGACAGTTTTGTGGAAGCGCGCGTCAAGCGCCGCGAAGAAAAGGGCGTCATCGCCCGCACCGACAACAAGCGCTCCGGCTGATCCTTACGCAGCGCGCTGCAACAGCAGGCTGCTCCATCCATCGATTTTCAGATGCCGCCGCAAGATCAGTCCGCGCGCGCGATATGATGCGATCACGCCCTGCGTTTGATGCGGCAGCAGCCCCGATAGAATCACAAACGCCGATGGCGCCAGATGCGCGGCCATCGGCGTCGCTATTTGCCGCAACGGATTGGCGAGGATATTCGCCAGCACCAGATCGAACGGCCCGCGCGCGGCGAATTGCGGCGCGGAAAATCCGGTCGCGCAAATTGCTTCCACCAGATTGCCGACGCCATTGAGCCGCGCGTTGCCGCGCGCAACGCGCACGCTGACCGGATCGATGTCGCTCGCCAGCACACGCCGCCGCAGCGCCTTGGCCGCGGCAATCGCAAGCACGCCGGTGCCGGTTCCAAGATCGAGCACGCGTTCCGTTTGGCGCGCCCGCAGCACCTGGCCGAGCAGCAGCAGGCAGCCGCGCGTGGTGCCGTGATGCCCGGTGCCGAACGCCAGCGCCGCCTCGATCTCGATGCCGAGCCTGTTCGCGGGAATGCGTGCGCGGTCGTGCCGCCCATGCACGATGAAGCGGCCGGCCGGGACGGGAACGAGTTCTTCGAGGCTGGCTGCCACCCAGTCTTTTGCTTCGACGGTGTCGAAGGTGATGTGTCGTGCGATGTCATCGCCGGCGGCGAGGGCGACCAGCGCGCGGATCGAGGCTTGATCGGGCGTCTCGCCGAAATGGGCACTGATGCTCCACTGGCCATCCGCCCGCTCGAACGCGGCGATCGCAGCCTGGCCTTCCTCGAAGCTTTCGGTGAGCAGATCGACCACGCGCCGCGCGGTTCGCTCATCGCCGATCGCGAAACTCGCGCGGCTGGTAATCGGCGTGATTGTGAAGGTCATCGGCGGTCCGGGAATGACGGCATTGCCGGAGCGTGTTTTCGCACTTAGCGCCTCGGGGCGTTCATCATTTTCCTGAGCGCCGAAGCCGCTTGAACCAGATAAAGCAGTGGAATGGCGAGTGGCCCGATCACCGTCGCAGCCGCTACCCAACGCGATTGGTGCCATCCCCGCTCATGTGCAAGGTAGCCAACAATAAACGCCGACGCCAGAAACGTCACAAAAACCAGAACATATGATTGCATCCCGGCCTCCTGCTTTGCGGTAAGCCTATCACGGGACGTAAGGCCGCGCGAGGGGCCGATCAAGATCCGACCGTTGCCGAATTTTCAACTGACGCACTACCGCGTGAGGCACTACCGCGTGTTCACAGCTTTCCGGCACTCCATACAAGGGTTATTCAGCCGTTGCACACCGGCATATACGCTGCTTTTGAACCGATGAACCTTGAAGTTTCTGCGACAAGCGCGAAGGCTTGTGCGGAAGGATATCAACCGGTTTCGCACAAATTATCCCCGGGCTTGTCAACCGCTCATACGTCATTGGAGGAGCCCTTGCGACGAAGCAATCCAGTCTTGCTTGGTGCGCACGCGGTCTGGATTGCTTCGCTTCGCTCGCAATGACGGGCGGCGTTTAGCGCCGACTCGTTTGGGGCTCGCCATGAGGAGCGCCGGCGCCACACATTCACCCAAACATCGCCCGATGATCCCCAAGGATCACCCCCGCCGCGTTATGTCCCGGCGCGCCGGTGACGCCGCCGCCGGGGTGGGCGCCGGAGCCGCAGTGATAGAGGCCCTTTAGGGGTCCGCGATAATCGGCATGGCCCAGCATTGGGCGCGCGGAGAATAGCTGGTTCAGCGTCAGCGCGCCGTGAAAGATGTCGCCGCCGAGCAGGCCGAACTGGCGTTCCAGGTCGAGCGGCGACAGGATCTGGCGGCCGATCACGCTGGCGGCAAAGCCCGGGGCATATTTATCCACCGTCGCGATCATCAGGTCGGCGACTTCATCGCGGTGGTCATCCCAGGAGGCGCCATTGGGCAATTGCGGGGCGACGTGCTGGCAGAACAGGCTGGCGACGTGCTGGCCCAGTGGGCTCAGCGAGTCGTCGAGCGTCGACGGGATCAGGACTTCCACGACCGGCTCGCGGCTCCAGCCATGCAGCCGCGCGTCCAGCCAGGCGCGGTCCATGTAGCCGAGGCTTGGGCCGAGGATGATGCCAGCGCTGAGATGATCGCCTTCGCCGGGCAGCGCGGTGAACGAGGGCAGGGCGGTCAGGGCTACATTCATCCGGAAGGTGCCGGAGCCGTTGCGCCAGCTTTTGATGCGGTCGAGAAACGGCGTGGGCAGAGCGCCCGCCGGCAGCAGCCGCGTGTACAGCAGTTTTGGATTGACGTTGGACACGACGTATTTGGCGCGGATGATTTCGCCATTATCGAGAATCACGCCCACGGCGCGGTCGCGTTCGACGATCACCTCGCGCACGCCGGCGTCGGTTTCGATCTCCGCGCCGCGGGCGCGGGCGGCGTGCGCCATCGCCTGCGTGATTGCGCCCATGCCGCCGATGGCGTGGCCCCACACGCCTTTTTTGCCGTTCACCTCGCCGAACGCATGATGCAGCATCACATAGGCCGAACCCGCGGCGTAGGGGCTGGCATAGTTGCCGACGATGGCGTCGAAGCCGAACAGCGCCTTGACGAGGTCGCTTTCGAACCAGTCGTCCAGCATCTCGCCGGCCGAGCGCGTGAACAGGTCGAGCAAGCTGCGCTGCTGCTCCAGGGTAAGGCCGCGCAGAATGTTTGCGGTGCCTAGCGCGTTGACCGCCTCGCGGATGGCGTTGAGGCCGAACCCTTGCGTGATGTTCGGCGGGGCGCGCAGCACAAACCGGCGCAGCACGTCGGCGATCGCTTGCATTTCGTCGCTGAAAGCGTCGATCCGGCCGGCATCGCGTTGGCTCAGTTTTGCGATGGATTGACGGGTACGGCCCTCGCCGGTGAGCAGGTAACTGCCATCGGGTGCGGGCAGAAAATTCTGCGCGCGGCGCTCGACGATGCGCAGGCCATGCTCGTGCAGCTTCAAATCGGCGATGATGTTCGGATTGAGCAGGCTCACCGTGTAGGCCGCAACCGAGTTGCGGAAGCCGGGACAAAACTCTTCCGTCACCGCGGCGCCGCCGACCACCTTGCGGCGCTCCACGACCCGGACGCGCAGGCCGGCCATCGCCAGATAGGCCGCGCAGGTGAGGCCATTGTGTCCCGCGCCGATGATGACCACGTCGGTATCTGTCATGCCGACTTCATATCGCTGTTCGCGACGAATGTCGCGCCGACAACACTGTCCTCATCCTGAGGAGCGGCCTCTTGGCCGCGTCTCGAAGGATCGGCCACAAGCGCCCTGGGCCATCCTTCGAGACGCCGCGCAAGAGCGCGGCTCCTCAGGATGAGGTCTTCACGTGAAGATTGATGGATACGCGGGTCAAGCGCGGGTATGACGACCTTGCGCGCGGCGAGACCATGCGCTTCAAGTCTCGTTCCAACTTCTATTTGCCGCCGGCACCAGCCGGATCCAGGCCGGAGCTTTCATGTCGTTGCCGATGCCGTCCGCCGCGGATCAGACGTCCGTTTCCCGCAACAGGCTGATCCTGATCGTCTACACCGCCGCCATCTTCACCAGCGCGCTGCTGCTGTTTTCGGTGCAGCCGCTGTTCACCAAAATGGTGCTGCCGCGGCTCGGCGGCTCGCCGGCGGTATGGTCGGTGGCGATGGTGTTCTTCCAGTCGCTGCTATTAGGCGGCTATGCCTATGCGCATTATTTGATGCAGCTCCGCAACCGCATCGTTCCCGTCGCGGTGCATCTGGCGCTGCTGGCCGTCGCGCTGCTGACGCTGCCGCTGGGAATCGCGGATGGCTGGGGCGAGCCGCCGGCCAGCGGCTACGCGTTCTGGCTGCTCGGGCTGTTCGCGGTGTCGATCGGCCTGCCGTTCTTCGCGCTGGCGGCCAACAATCCGCTGCTGCAGGCGTGGTTCGTCCGCACCGGGCATCCGAACGGACCCGACCCGTATTTCCTGTATGCATCCTCGAATATCGGCAGTTTTCTGGCGCTGCTGTCATATCCGGTGCTGCTGGAGCCGATGTTCACGCTGCGCACGCAGAACCTGATCTGGAGCAGTCTCTATGGCCTGTTGATTTTGCTGATCGCCGGCTGCGGCTTGTTGCTGCTGCGCTCGCCGGCGAACGTCGCGGTCGAGCAGAGCGACGACGCCGGCGCCCCCGCGCCATCCTGGGCGCTGCGGCTGCGCTGGATATGCCTCGCCGCGGTGCCGTCGGGCCTGCTGATCGCGGTGACCGCGCATATTTCAACCGACGTCGCCGCCGCGCCGCTGCTGTGGGTGCTGCCGCTGTCGTTGTATCTGTTGACCTGGGTGCTGGTATTCCAGTCGCGCCCGCTGCTGCCGCACAAATGGGTGTTGATGCTGCAGCCGCTGGCGATATCCGGCGTGATTGTGCTGCTTGCGGTGGGTGGCGAGCAAAATCTGCTGCTGACACTGGGCGGCCACCAGCTTTGTTTTTTCGTGATCGCGATGGCGTGCCATGGCGAGTTGGCACGCACGCGTCCGGCGGCGAAATATCTCACCGGCTTCTACGTGGCGCTGTCGTTCGGCGGCATGCTCGGCGGATTATTCGCAGGGCTGATCGCGCCGTTCACATTTTCATGGATCGCGGAATATCCGATCCTGCTGGCGCTGGCGGCGCTCTGCCGCCCGCCCGCCGACGAACGATTGCCGCGCTGGAGCCGCTGGTATTGGCCGTTTCTCGCGGTGCTCGCGCTGGCGTTGATCGCGCCATCTTATTCCGGCGGCAAGGTGTTCGCGTGGCTCGACGATCACCGGGTCTGGGTGATCGGCGCCGTCGGCGTTGTTTCGGCTTTGCTGACGTTCGGATTGAATGCGAATCGCTGGAAGATCTTCGCGACCGTCGCCCTAGCCCTGGTGCTGATCCGCGCCTATCCGGCGGATGACGGGCGGGTGGTGACCGTGCGCAGCTTCTTCGGCGTTCACAAAATCGTGGTCACGCCGAACGGGCAATATCACGTGCTGATGCATGGCACCACCATCCACGGCGCGGAGAAATTCCAGAACGACGACGGCACGCCGGTCACCGGCAGGCCGGAGGCGATTACATATTATCATCAGGACGGCGGCATCGGGCAGGCCATCTCCGCCATTCGCGACCGCAAGGGCGGCTCGATCCGCGTCGCCGTGATCGGCCTCGGGGCCGGCACGCTGACCTGCGCCTCCGAGCCAGGCGAGGAGTGGAAATTCTTCGAGATCGATCAATCCATGGTCGATACCGCGCGCGACCCGAAATATTTCACCTTCATCCAGAACTGCGAGCCCGACCTGAAGCCGGTGATCGGCGACGCGCGGCTGACCTTCGCCAGGGAGCCGGACGGAATCTACGACCTCATCATCGTCGATGCCTATTCGTCGGACGCGATCCCGATTCACCTGGCGACCGAGGAGGCGATGGAGATCTACAAACAGAAGCTGGCGCCGCAGGGCGCTGTGCTGATGCACGTCTCCAACCGGCATCTGGAACTGGCCAGCGTCGTGGTCGGCATTGCGGATGCCAACGATCTCAAGAGCTGGGTCTACAGCGAGGATTCCGGCCGCGACAATGAATACATCTTCTCGACATCGGTGGTGGTGTCCGCGCGCGAGGAGGCCGATGTCGGCGCGCTTGCCTCGTCCGACAAATGGGCGCTGACCGAAGCTGAAGACAACCAGCGGGTCTGGACCGACGATTATTCCAACGTGCTCGGCGCGGTATGGCGCCGGCTGCGCGACGGCGAGCAGTGAAAATCAGTCCTGCGTGAACAGCCCGCGCGGCTGATAGGGCCGCGGCGCATAGACCTGCGGGGCGTAGACCTGCGGCGCATAGCCCCGGTTGTCGTAATACTGCTGGCCCTGCGCTTCGTACAGGCGCCGGTAACCGCGCGGCGCGGGATAGCGCGCCTCGTTGGGCGAGCCGTCGGCCGGGTAGATATAGCCGTCATTGGCCTGCTGCTGGGGCATCGCCTGGCGCGGCTGCGGCGTAATCACTACGGGGTCGCCGGCGGCATCATATTGCGGCGCGCGATATTGCTGCGCCGGATCGCGGCGCGCGACTGCGGTGTTGGTCCGCGGCTTGGGATTGCGCGCCAAGGCGACCCGCGAGGAGCCGGTGAGGGTGACGGTGGTGTTGAGCACGCCTTCGCGTTGCACCAGCGCGTACAGCGTCGAGGCGTTGGCCTTGGAGAGGCGCACGCAGCCATGCGAAGCGGGGGTGCCGAGGCGGCTTTCAAAGTCGGTGCCGTGAATGGCGTGGCCGATCTTGGTGAAGAAGATCGAGTGCGGCATCGGCGCGTCGTCGAATTCCTTCGAATAATGGTCTTCTTCCATGCGGAACGTGCGAAAGCTGCCGTTCGGCGTTTCATAGGAGGGAAGCCCGCTGGAAACCGGCCAGTGATAGCGCTCGACGCCGTCGACCGCGACGGTCATCTGCTGGGCATCCTTGTCCACGGTGATGGCGACTTTGGCTTGTGCGGAGGTGCAAGCGGCGAAGGCAAGCCCCGCAAGGGCAACAACAAGCGAGCGCATTTTACTTTTGGCCTCCGGGCCTGACAACAACGCCACCGATCCGTCCCCCGCAGCCATAATGCACAACAGACCGCTTTGTTTCCAGTGGCTTCATAAACCCAGCGTTAACGCGCCAAACGGCGCAAACAAGGCGGGCGCGCGGCCAAATCCGGCGCTCGCGCAACCTTTTGGCAGCCGCCGCGTTAACCGCGCGCCGTTTCGGCTCAAAAAGGAATTCAAATGAAGACGAAGACATCGACGCTGCCAGCCGGCGCTTCCCTTAAGGTCTATCTCGCGGTGGCGGCCACGGCGCTGGCGCTGCTGGCCATCCCGCACGCCGGCCACGCCCAAGGCGTTTTCCGGGGCGCGGAGCAGGGTAGCAGGGAAGGCGTACGCGAGGGCGGACGCGCGGCGGGTCCCGTCGGTGCGGTTGTCGGCGGCGCGATCGGCACCGGCGTCGGAGCGGCTGTCGGCGGCGTCCGCGGCGTGCTCGGTGTCGATAGAGGCCGGCGCTGCCGCGGCTACTACACGCGCCGCGGCTATTTCCGCTGCTATCGGTAAGACTTCGTAGGGTGGGCAAAGGCGCGCTTGCGCCGTGCCCACCATCTTGGTCCCGCGCGTGGAATGGAATGGTGGGCACGCCGCCGGTCGCTTCGCGTCCGTCGGCCTTGCCCACCCTACGCAACTGCTTCGCGCATCGCGGAATGACGCTTGGCGTCAGTTCTTCAGCCGGTAGCCGGTCTTGAAGATCCACCACACCGCGACCATGCAGATGGCGAGGAATGCCAGCGTCACGCCGACGCTTAAGGCCACACTGACGTCGGCGATTTCATAAAAGCTCCAGCGGAAGCCCGAGATCAGATAGACCACCGGGTTGAGTAACGTGATGGTGCGCCACCCCGAGGGCAGCATGTTGACCGAGTAAAAGCTGCCGCCGAGAAAGGTCAGCGGCGTCACCACCAGCATCGGGATCATCTGCAGCTTCTCAAAGCCGTCGGCCCAGATGCCGATGATGAAGCCGAACAGGCTGAAGGTCACCGCGGTCAGCACCAGGAAGGCCAGCATCCACCACGGATGATGGATATGCAGCGGCACAAACAGCCCGGCGGTGGCAAGAATGATCAGGCCGAGCACGATCGACTTGGTCGCGGCGGCGCCGACATAGCCGAGCACGATCTCGAAATAGGATACCGGCGCCGACAATATCTCGTAAATGGTACCGACGAATTTCGGGAAGTAGATTCCGAACGAGGCGTTGGCGATGCTCTGCGTCAGCACCGACAGCATCACCAGTCCCGGCACGATGAAGGTGCCGTAGCTGACGCCCTCGATCTGGGTAATGCGCGAGCCGATTGCCGCCCCGAACACCACGAAATACAGCGAGGTCGACACCACCGGCGACACGATGCTCTGCAGCAGCGTGCGCCAGGTGCGCGCCATTTCGAACAAATAGATCGCGCGGACCGCCCGGAAATTCATGGCGCCCTCACCAGGCTGACGAAAATATCCTCCAGCGAGGACTGCGTGGTGTCGAGATCGGAGATGCGGATGCCGGCGTTGCGCAGGTCGCTGAGCAGGCTGGTGATGCCGGTGCGTTCGCCCTTGGTATCATAGTTGTAGGTTACGTCCCGGCCATCCTCCGACAGTTCGAGATTGTAGGGCGCGAGCGCCGCGGGTACCGCGTCGATCCTGCCTTGCAGGTGCAGCTTCAGGCGCTTCTTGCCGAGCTTCTGCATCAGCCCCGCCTTGTCCTCGACCAGGATGATCTCGCCCTTGTTGATGACGCCGATGCGGTCGGCCATCTCCTCGGCTTCCTCGATGTAATGCGTAGTGAGGATGATGGTGACGCCGGAGGATTGCAGCGTCCGCACCACCTCCCACATGCCCTTGCGCAATTCGACGTCGACGCCGGCGGTGGGTTCATCGAGAAACAGGATTTGCGGCTCGTGCGACAGCGCTTTCGCGATCATCACCCGGCGCTTCATGCCGCCGGACAACGTGACGATCTTGGCGTCCTTCTTGTCCCACAGCGACAGCTCCCTCAACACCTTCTCGATATGCGCGGGGTTCTTCGGCTTGCCGAACAGCCCGCGGCTGAAGCTGACCGTCGCCCACACCGATTCGAACGCATCGGTGTGCAGTTCCTGCGGCACCAGCCCGATCAGCGACCGCGCCGCGCGATAATCCTTGTTGATGTCGCGGCCATCCACCGTGACAGTGCCCTCGCTCAAATTGGCGATGCCGCAGATGATCGAGATCAGCGTGGTCTTGCCGGCGCCGTTCGGCCCCAGCAGGGCGAAGATTTCGCCGCGGTTGATGTCGAGATTGACATTGCTCAGCGCCTTGAAGCCGGAGCCATAGGTCTTGGACAGGTTTTTGACGGAAATGATGGGAGGCATGAGCGCCAAAATCGATGAGGTGGGAAGCGGGCGGGATTGACAGATAGGAACGTTCGGACCGGTCCGCAATCGGCGCCAGGCTTAGGGCGTGGACTCATAAATGTGACTGGCCATGTCCGCTATCGCGGACAAAGCGCAAAACATCTTACTGACGGTGAGTATTTCGGCCTTTGACCCAAAGCGGCCATTTGGCCGCCCTGAGCTAAGTGCTGGGTTTTCGCCCTATCGCGCACTCGTTTGAGCCGATCCGATGCTTGCAGCGACTACATCTCGATCGGGCTGTCGGGAGACAATGACACCCGGGGTTCAACTGTCCGCTATCGAGCCTGGATGCGCGTGCGCTACCTGTTTCGATTCTGTGCGGTGACCCGGAATTTCCCTCCGGCCAGCATGCCGGTGCAATACCACCAGGATCGTTGCCGGTCCCAGCCCAGGAACATTTTGGTTTCCACGCATTGCGCGTAGTCCCTGTGGGTGAGCGTGTCTTTACAGGTTGCCGAGAAGACCGAGTAATATCCCGCCGATTCACTGCATCCGACCCAAGGGTCCTTGCCGTGTCTGAAGCTTGATTCGCAACCATCGTTGCAACTGCTGGCCTCTCTCTCGAGCCGGGCAAGCTTCGCCATGATGGGACCCCGCGCAGCCGGCGCAGCCGACGGCGTCCCAGTCGCCGTCCCAGTGGCTCGCGATGTGCGGCCCGCGCGGCGTGCCACCCGGCCGGACCCTTGTGACGGCGTTACCTCCGGCCGTTGCGGCCTTGCCGTTTGTTTCGGCGCGTCGACCGTGATGCTGGGAAGCGCGGAGTTTGGTGTGGTTTGCGACATTGCCGCGCCGGTGAGGCTACACAGCAGCGCAGTTGAAAGGATAGCAACAGCTGAGGGCGCGACAAGGCTTGATGACATTCTCATAGCTCGTTCTCCCATACCGGACATAAATGCCGTCCCGGTGCGCAACTGCACCACGTATCCAATCCGCCGTTCCGTTCGGGCCGGCATCATGCTCCGGTCCCGGCGTACTCCGCCACGCGCAGGTGCGCAGCGCCATGGCTGCGATCGAGATCGCGCGACAGCAGACGGGCGACGACGCCCGAGGCGCGCTCACCTGCTCGAGATAGGTTTTGGTGACGCGCGCAAAGTGATTGTAGATGATGACGGCCGGGATCGCGGCGACGAGGCCGATCGCGGTCGCCAGCAGGGCTTCGGCGATGCCGGGCGCTACGACAGCGAGGTTGGTGGTCTGCGCCTTCGAGATGCCGATGAAGCTGTTCATGATGCCCCAGACCGTGCCGAATCGCTTTCGGGTCAATAGCGCAACGTCCGCATTTCGACGAACTTCTCCCCGGCCAACTTCTTCCCCGCGAGCAGGCTGCTGCAATACCACCAGGCCTCATTGTTTCTCGCGCCCAAAAACAGGCTGCCGTCCTTGCACTCAAAATAGGTTTTGTAGTTGCGTCCGTTTCTGCACGTTGGCGAGAAACCGAATTCTGCCCCCGTCGTGGAGCAACCAATCCAGGGTTGGTTGCCGCGTTTGAAGCTCGATTCGCAACCATCGTTGCAACTGCTGGAGGTTCTCTCAATCGCGGCAAATTTCGCCATTACTGAACCTTTCGCAGCCGCCGGTTTTTGAGCGGTTGGCGGTGCCGATGGGGCTTGGGCGGGTGGCGATGTCGGGCGAGATGCAACTGTGTTTACCCCCCGAGCGGGCCTTAGCGGCGTTGCTACCGGCCTCAGTGGCCTTGCCACCTGCTTCGGCGCTATGACCGTGACGGTAGGAAGCGGGGTGGCGGAGCCTGTTGCGGTTTGCGACGCTGCGGTATCGCTTAGGCTACACAGCAGCGCAGTTGAAAGGATAGCAACAGCTGAGGGCGCGACAAGGCTTGATGACATTCTCATAGCTCGTTCTCCCATACCGGACATAAATGCCCGTCCCGGTGCGGACACCGCACCACGTATCCAACCAGCGTTTCGTTCGGTCCAGGATCATGCTCCGGTCCCGGCCTACTCCGCCACGCGCAGGTGCGCACCGCCATGGCTGCGATCGAGATCGCGCGACAGCAGACGGGCGGCGACGCCCGAGGCGCGGCTCACCTGCTCGAGATAGGTTTTGGTGACGCGTGCGAAGTGATTGTAGATGATGACGGCCGGGATCGCGGCGACGAGGCCGATCGCGGTCGCCAGCAGCGCTTCGGCGATGCCGGGCGCCACCACCGCGAGGTTGGTGGTCTGCGCCTTCGAGATGCCGATGAAGCTGTTCATGATGCCCCAGACTGTGCCGAACAGCCCGACGAAGGGCGAGGTCGCGCCAATGGTCGCAAGCAGACCCATGCCGAACCGGATGCGTCGGGCCTCGGCCCGGGAGATTTCGGCAAAGCGCGAGACCGCGCGCTCCTTGATGCCGCTATCGGAGGACATGCCGCCCGACAGCCGCGCCTCTCGCATCGCTGCAGCAAGGAACGCCGATAGCGCGCCGGTCTTCGGCCCCAGCGCGAACTGCGCCTCGGCAAGCGAACGTGACTCCCCGATTGTCTTGAGCGATCTGCGGAGCTTGCCCCGCGCCACAGCCAGTTCGATTGTCTTTGCGATGAAGATGGTCCATGTCACGAGCGAAGCGAATGCAAGCCCGATCATCACCGCTTTCACGATGATGTCGGCGGACAGGAACATCGACCATGGCGACAGATCTCGCGGCACCGGGACGGCCGACTTCAGCGATCTGGCGTTGTCACCGCCGGCCTCAGGCGCGGACGCGGCTGGCACGGCGGTCGCCGTTGCGGGTGCAGGCTGAGCTGCTGCCGGCGCCACAGCTTGTGGGCCGGCCGGCGCCGACGGAGTCCCAGCTGCGGGCGGCGCGGCCTGTGCGTTCAGATAAGGCATCGGCTGGGATGCCGCATTCTGTTGCGCGAGGCCGGCGGACGCGCAAAGCGCAAGCGCGGTCAGCACGTGAAGAATGGTTCCAACCGCACTTCCTCCGCTCACTAGCGCACCTTCTCCGAAGCAACATCGGCCAAAAGCGAAAGAGGCCGCCAACTGAGGTGGGTCTCACTAATTCCAGACGCGTTTTTTTACTTGTTGAACGCCAGGCTCGTGCAATACCAATGGTATTCCATCGGTCGCCAGGCCAGGAAATGACTGGTCTCCGCGCACTCCGTGTAGCTTTTGTAGCCGTAGATGTTTCTGCAGGTTCCGGGATAGGCAAGCGCGGGCCAGCCGGACGCGGAGCATCCGACCCAAGGGCGGTTGCCTACCCGAAAACTTGTCTGGACACCACCAGCGCTACTGCTCGACATCCTCTCCAGCCTGCGAAGCCGCGCTAACGGTGATTCTCCCGCCAGCGGCCCCGAACCGGTTGCGGTGGTTGGCGATGGCGATCTCCCGGGATACACGGCGGTGCGTACGGTCTCGCGGACAACCTCGCGCTGCGGCTTCGCTGGCTTGGCAATTCGCTGCTTCGGCGCCTGCACCGTGATGCTCGGAAGCGAGGTGCCGCCCGAGGGTGTTTGCGACCTTGCTGCGCCGCTCAGTCCGCACAACAATGCAATTGACAGGATCGCGACAGCTGAGGGCGTGACAAGGCGTGATGACATTCTCATGAGACGTTTTCCCAAATCCGGACATTGATGTCGTCCCAGGGTGGCGCCTCGGCGGGCAAGGCGACCATGTCCTGATCCAGATCCATCGACACCGCTTCCAAGAAAAGAAGGATATGGGCTATTACCGACGTCCTGATCGCTTGAGTTCGGCGACCTGAAGCTTCTCCCCGGCCAACTTTCCCCCAGCGACCAGGCTGCTGCAATACCACCAGATGCCGTTGCGGTGCCAGCCGGTTAACAGTCCGTGTTCCGTGCACTCAGCGTAGGTCTTGAAGTTGCGCACGTTTCTGCACGTGGCCGAGAAAATGTCGCCGGTGATAGAGCATCCATTCCACGGTTGGTTGCCGTACTTGAAGCTCGATTGGCAACCGTCTGTACAATTGCTGCTGGTTCGCTCAAGCTCTTTGAGCTTCGCCAGGACCGAACCCGGCGCAGGTGGCGGCGTCCGAGTGGCCGTTTGAGCGTGCTTCTCGGCAGCCGGCGCTCTCCGGCGGCCAGCGCCTGTGGTTGCTTCCTGCACCGGCCTGTGTGGCCTCGTCACTTCCTTTGGCGCCACGACCGTGATGCCGGGAAGCGTGGAGTTTGGTGTGGTTTGCGACATTGCCGGACCGCCGAGGCCGCACAGCAACGCAATTGCCAAGATAGCGACAGCTGAGGGCGCGACAACGCTTGGTGACATCCTCATAACTCGTTCTCCCAAATCCGGAGCATGTCCTGGGCCGGGTCCATCGACGTCGCTTCCAAAAGGAAGAGAGCCATCACTGGAAGTGTCCGATGTGTCCAGCGAATTTCTGCGCCCGGCAGTTTTGAAATTTTTCATGTCGGACCGGCGGCAAGATACATTATGTTACAAAACGGGATATCGCTTGCCTCGCCGGTTGGATACTCTGGCGTGCATGGGGAATTCGCACCATATTCTTGTCGTCGACGATGATCTGGGTCTGCGCGAGCTGCTGGACCGATACTTTGCCGGGCACGGCTATCGGGTCACGACGGTCGCCAACGGCCGGCAGATGCGCGAGGTTCTCGCAAATCACCGCGTCGATCTGATCGTGCTTGATCTCATGCTGCCGGGGGACGACGGCCTCACGCTCTGCCGCAACTTGCGCGCAAATCAACCCTACGACATTCCGATCCTGATGCTGACGGCGCGCGGGGATGAAGCAGACCGAATCGTCGGCCTCGAGATGGGAGCCGACGACTATCTCACCAAGCCGTTTGCGCCGCGTGAGCTGCTCGCACGAATCCGCTCGGTTTTGCGCAGGGCCGAGATGCTGCCGCGCAACCTTGCGGCATCGGAGAAAGCCCGGCTGTTCCGGTTCGGCGAATGGAAGCTCGATACCGCCGGACGTTTCCTGGTCGATTCCGACGACACCATGGTCTCGTTGAGCGGTGCCGAATACCGCTTGTTGCGCGTGTTTCTCGATCACCCCCAACGTGTCCTCAATCGTGATCAACTGCTCGACCTCACGCAAGGCCGCGAGGCGGAAATCTTCGATCGCTCGATCGACCTTCTTGTCAGCCGTCTTCGCCAGCGATTGCGCGACGACGCCAGGGAGCCTTCCTACATCAAGACGGTGCGCAGCGAAGGCTATGTGTTTGCAGCCTCTGTCGGAGCGTTGCAGGAGCCGTCATGAGCACCCGGTTTCGGCGTATCGCGGCGCGTCTTTGGCCGGCCTCCCTGTTTGGCCGGCTGGCGATGATCCTGTTTTCCGGCCTTGTAGCTGCACATGTGCTGGCCTTCGTTTTGATTGCCCTCGACCGCATCGCTATCGAAGACGAGTGGGGGAGTAAATGGGCTGCTGTGGACATCGCGGACGCGGTCGCTATCCTCGACTACGTCAAGCCTGAAGAGAGACCCGCCTGGCTCGACCGCCTCTCTCGACGCCATTATCGATACGTTCTCAGAGATGGGGGAGAGCTGGAAGCGGAGCCAGCCAAACGACGACAAGCGAACATCGCACGTTTGCGGGCCGTGCTGGGCCCCGCCCACGACGCGAACTTTGTCTATTTCGATCCACCGGAGCGATTGCGACGGGGCATACTCATGCACCTGAAGGACGGTAGCCCGTTGACGCTCGAGATCTTTTGGCAGGGGACAGCCATTTCATCCTGGTTGCCGGCGGCGCTCGCCATTCAACTCTGTATTATCGCATTCTTCGTCTGGGTTGCCGTGAAACTCGCGACGCAACCGCTGGCGCGCCTCGAGCACGCGGCCAACAGCCTGGGCTCGGATTTGCGCGGTGAGCCGCTCCCGGAGGATGGTCCGCAGGAAGTGGCGCGCGTCGCTACCGCATTCAACGCCATGCAGCGACGCATTGCCGAGCAGGTCGCGGAACGGATCCAGATTCTGGCGGCGATCTCGCACGATCTTCAGACCCCGATCACGCGCATGCGGCTGCGCGCTGATTTCCTGGGCGACGGCAACGTCAAGGAAAAGCTGCAGGGCGACTTGCAGGAAATGCAGACGCTCGTCAAACAGGGTCTTGCCCTGGCGCGGGAGTACGACGACGTTGGCCTGGGGCTCACCGCGCATGTCGGCGGCGAAGCATCGCGGGGGCCGTCATGAGCGCCCGTTTTCGACGGTTGGCGGCGCGTCTTTGGCCGGACTCACTGTTCCGCCGGCTGGGGATCATCCTGTTCGCCGGCCTCCTGGCTACACATGTGCTGTCCTTTGGCTTGGTCGCCATCAATGTCTTCGGCCCCAGTAAAGAGCAATCGGATGAGTATTTCATGAGGTATGTCGTGACCGCGGTCGCTATCCTCGACCGGGTCAAGCCCGAAGAAAGACCCGCATGGCTCGACCGCCTCGCTCGACCTACATATCGATACGTTCTCAAAGGTGGCGGGGAGGTATTTGAACCGCTTGAACGTCGATGGGAAGTGTTTATGGCGGGCCTCAGGTCCGAGCTTGGGGCTGGCCACGACGCGAACTTTGCCTACTTCGATCCACCGAAGCGATCGAAAAGAGGCATGCTCATTCACCTCAAGGATGGCAGTCCGTTGACGATCGAATACCTCGCGCGGAGGACGGTCATTTCGCCCTGGTTGCCCGGGGCACTCGCCGTTCAACTCTGCCTTCTCGCATTCTTCACCTGGGTTGCCGTGAAGCTCGCGACACAACCCCTGGCGCGCCTTGAGCGCGCCGCCAACAGCCTGGGTTCGGATCTGCGCGGCGAGTTGCTCCCGGAGGATGGTCCGCAGGAAGTGGCGCGCGCCGCTACCGCCTTCAACGCCATGCAGCGACGCATTGCCGGGCAGGCTGCGGAACGGATCCAGATTCTGGCGGGGATATCGCGCCGTCTTCAGACTCCGATTACGCGCATGCGGCTGCGCGCTGATTTCCTGGGTGACAGCGACGCCGGGGAAAAACTGCAGGGCGACCTGCAGGAAATGCAGACGCTCGTCAAGCAGGGTCTTGCGCTGGCCCGCTGGCGCGACGAGGTCGGCGAGCAGCGGTGCCAGACCGACCTGCATGCCCTGGTCGATAGCCTCGTCTGCGACTATTCCGACGCCGGAAAACTTCTTCGCTTTGCCGGAGAACGCGGGGTGACGATTCTCACGCACCCGCAGGCCTTGCGCCGCATCATGATCAACTTGATCGATAACGGGCTGAAATTCGGCGAGGACGTCGAAGTCGCCATCGATGCGCAACGATCGAACGGCATCACGATCACCGTATCGGACCGGGGCCCCGGTATCCCGGACGAGCATCTGAAGTCGGTATTCTTGCCGTTTTATCGTATCGAGGCGTCGCGCAATCGCGAAACCGGTGGCACCGGGCTTGGCCTTGCCATCGCCCAGCAACTTGCCAGCGCGCTTCGCGGGACGCTCACGCTCGCCAATCGCGACGGCGGCGGATTGGAAGCGCGCCTCGACTTTTCGAGTTGACAGCACGATGACTTTGACGCGGATGATCTTAGGATTTGCGCTGCCACAGTATTCGTTGTCACGGACATAGCCAAGAGCACGGCGCAATGCTTGCAGCGACTACAGCTCGATCGGGCTGTCCGGAGACAAATCACGTCCGACGTTCAGCTGTCCGCCATCGCGCATTTATGGGTACACTAGTTTGCCGCGGCTCTGTCCAACCCTTCGCAACGCATCTGATCGCGCCCGGCTTCGAAACGCCGGCGATCGCCAAAGCGCATTTTCTTGTGCGCCGGACAACATCCGTTGGCCTTGTGCGGCTTGCACAGAAGGCATCCCGCACGCGCGGATTTTGGGCGTTTGCGCTTGTGGTTCATCGCTTCCTGCACTCGTCTGGCGACAGGCCAAGCGTCAGCCGCGCTTCGCGTGCATCGGTCTCCTTTGGACTGACACGATGCACGATTGCCTTCGTCTTTTTTTCCGAAAAGTAATCGCCGGCTTCGCGCAAGCTTTCGCGAATGTCGTCGGCGAGCCGGCTATTCTTGCGCGTCAATTTTGTCAACATATCTGGCCCCCAGTCGAATTATATGACGGAAGCTTGACGCCGCCCACTTAGCGCCGGTTGAACGCAGGAGGTCCTACACTCGCTCCACGAAACTATCGACCACCTTCTTCTCGCCCGCCTTCTCGAACGCGATGGTGAGCTTGTTGCCGTCGACCTTCACTACCTCGCCGTAGCCGAACTTTTGGTGGAAAACCCGGTCGTGAAGGGAAAACTCCGAAATGGTGCCGGTGGATTTCGCGACCAACTCGCCCTCGATGGTCATCGGCGCGCGCTTGGTGCGCGACCAGCTGTCGTCGCGCGGCGACGAGAACGGCGACTGGCTTTCGTTAAAGCCGCCGCCGGCCTGGCCGCCGCCGTTGCGGCCGCCCGGATCGCGCGCGCGTCTCGCCTGTGCGCGTTGCCAGCCTGGCGTCGTGTAGCTGGAGCCGAAGGATTCGACATTGTCGAAGCGCGAGGGGCCGTAGCCGCTTGCCCCGCCCCAGCCCGAGCCGCCCTTGGATTCGGTGATCTCGACATTCGGCGCCGGCAATTCATCGAGGAAGCGCGAGGGAATCGTGGTCGACCACGAGCCGCGAATCCGCCGGTTGGTGGCGAAGTAAAGCTTGGCGCGGCGGCGGGCACGCGTCAGGCCGACATGGGCGAGGCGGCGTTCTTCTTCAAGTCCGGCGCGGCCCTGTTCGTCGAGCGCGCGCTGATGCGGAAACAGGCCTTCTTCCCAGCCGGGCAGGAAGACATTGTCGAATTCCAGCCCCTTCGCCGAATGCAGCGTCATCAGCGACACCGCGTCGGCATCCGCGCCGCTGTCGCGGTCCATCACCAGCGAGATGTGTTCGAGAAAACCCTGCAGGTTCTCGAATTCCTCCATCGAGCGCACCAGTTCTTTAAGGTTTTCCAGCCGGCCCGCGGCGTCGGCGGAACGGTCCTTCTGCCACATCTCGGTGTAGCCGCTCTCGTCGAGCACGATCTCCGCCAGTTCGGTGTGCGGCATCACCTCGCTTTGCGCGCGCCAGCGTACAAAACTGTCCAGCAGCGCGCGCAGCGAACTGCGCGCCTTCGGTTTTAGTTCGTCGGTCTCCACCACCGCGGCGGCTGCATCTGAAAGCGGCATGCGGCGCTTGCGGGCGATGTCGTGCAGCATCTGCACGGTGGCGTCGCCGAGCCCGCGCTTCGGCACATTGACGATGCGCTCGAAGGCGAGGTCGTCGGCGGGCGAATTGATCACGCGCAGATACGCCAGCGCGTCGCGGATTTCGGCGCGCTCATAGAATCGCGGGCCGCCGATCACGCGATAGGGCAGGCCGAGCGTGACAAAACGGTCTTCGAATTCGCGCATCTGGAACGAGGCGCGCACCAGGATGGCGACGTCGTTGAGCTTGTGGCCGGCGCGCTGCAGCTGCTCGATCTCCTCGCCGATGGCGCGGGCTTCTTCTTCCGAATCCCAGGAGCCGGTGACGGTGACTTTTTCGCCGTCGACGTCCTCAGTGCGCAAGGTCTTGCCGAGCCGGCCTTCATTATGCGCGATCAGATGCGAGGCGGCGGCAAGGATATGACCGGTGGAGCGGTAGTTGCGCTCCAGCCGGATTACTTTCGCCCCGGGAAATCGTGCTCGAAGCGCAGGATGTTGTCGACCTCCGCGCCGCGCCAGCCATAGATCGACTGATCGTCGTCGCCGACGCAGCAGATGTTTTTGGCGTGCGGTTGCGGCGTTGGAGGCTTCTCGTCATTCCGGGGCGCGCCGCTTGGCGCGAGCCGAGAATCCATAACCCCCGTCGTGCTTTCATTATCGGCACTGGGGTTATGGATTCCGGACAGCCGCTGCGCGGCTTCCGGAATGACGAGGGAAGGCGCCTGCGCCAGCAGCCGCAGCCAGAGATACTGCGCCACATTGGTGTCCTGATATTCGTCGACCAGAATGAACTTGAAACGGTTCTGGTATTGCCGCAGCACGTCGGGATGCTCGCGGAACAGCCGGATATTCTCCAGCAGCAGATCGCCGAAATCCGCCGCGTTGAGAATCTTCAGCCGTTCCTGATAGGCGGCATAGAGCTTGCCGCCCTTGCCGTTGCCGAACACCGCAGCTTCGCCCGATGGCACCTGCGAGGGCGTCAGCCCGCGATTCTTCCAGCCGTCGATCAGGCCGGCCAGCATCCGCGCCGGCCAGCGCTTGTCGTCGATATTCTCGGCCTGCAGCAATTGCTTCAGCAGCCGGATCTGGTCGTCCACATCCAGCACGGTGAAGTTCGACTTCAACTGCACCAGTTCGGCATGGCTGCGCAGGATGCGTCCGCCGATGGAGTGAAAGGTGCCGAGCCACGGCATGCCTTCCACGGCCTGTCCCAGCATCTGGCCGAGCCGCAGCTTCATCTCGCGCGCGGCCTTGTTGGTGAAGGTCACCGAGAGGATTTCGCCGGGCCGCGCGCGGCCCTGGCTTAGAATGTGGGCGATGCGGCAGGTCAGCACGCGTGTTTTGCCGGTGCCCGCGCCGGCCAGCACCAGCACCGGTCCATCCAGCGCTTCCACCGCCTCGCGCTGCTCGGGATTGAGGCCTGCGAGATATTGCGGTGTAGCTCCGGCGCGCGCACGCGCGGCAATGCCGCCAGCCGCGGGCTGGTGCTCGGGGACGCCGGGATGGTTCAGTCTGTTCGGCTCGGTCATGCGAATCGTCTTGCCCCCACGATGGCACCGCGGGGCCGTGAAGGGGAGCCTTCATAGCAGGATTGAAGGGTATATAGGGCGTTGGCCGGCAATTGACAGGAATTATCGACGCCGCGTCGAGCGGTTCTGCCGGCTTGAGCCGACCGGATTTCGTTCCTTTTATCGCGGGATTTTGATCGGTTTCAGGCGGGGGAACTGCCTGGAACTTTTGTTCCGAACCCGGATTATTTCTGCAGTCCGCGCGATGTTCTCATTCGCGCTGATGTCGAAACAGAAAGTGGACAGAGGATCGTGTCATGTTTGGCTGGGTTGTTACGTTTCTGATCGTTGCGCTGATTGCGGGCATTCTGGGCTTTGGCGGCGTCGCCGGCGCGTCCATCGAGATCGCCAAGACGATCTTTTTCATCGCGGTCGTGTTGTTCCTGATTTCCGCCGTGATCGGTCTGGCCCGCGGCCGCTCCCAGGTATAACGAGCCTCTTTCTCGCGCATGATCTGTTGGGAAAGCGGTATCCACTTTTCCGGATCATGTTATTTCGAGGGCATCGCGACCTTGCGGCCGATGCCTTCGGGACGCGCGATGGCGCGGTGGGCATTCGCCAGCGCATCGATGCGGGCGCGAATATCGGCCGGAAACGGCGCGGTTTTCCGGGTCTTCATGTCGATATGAATGGTCATGTTCTCCGAAGTTGCGGATAACCAGCCTTCAGTGGCATGGCGCAATTCCTCGAATGTATGCAGCCGTTTTTCGTCGGCGGCCACCAGCAGGATCGAAACCCGGACGGGGTCGCCGAGATGAACCTCGCGGAGATAACGGACATGGCACTCGGCGGTGAAGGTCGAGCCATTGCGCTCCTTCATGTAGCCGGGGCCGATTCCGAGCTTCAGCCATAGCTCGTCGATGGCGCGGTCGAACATCACATTGTAATAGGCCATGTTGAGATGGCCGTTGTAGTCGATCCATTGCGGCTCGATCTGCATGACCGATGACAGGAACGGCATCGGCTGGTGCAACGGGTCGTCGGCGGCGGCTGGAGCGGCAGGCATTCGCCATCCTCATCTATCCAGCTTTATCCGGTATTATGGCGCAAAACGCCATAAGTCAGGCCGGACGATATGCTAAGTCCGGGCGGGCCGTGATAGCCTTCGGCACCGATGGCGCACGCTCCTTGACCGAGCGTTGACCCCCTTCTAGCTTGTGCGGATTATAGACAATATGCATTTAAGGGAGGGTTCGATGATACCGGTTTACGACCGCGCTGGCCGCCGCAGCAATCCTGGTATTGGTTCCGGAATTGAGTTTTGCGCAGGTGCAAGGAAGATTCAGCTTTGACGGAATCGCGAACTGTCACCAACCCGCGATGCGGAACTTTCCGATTCATGGTGAGGGCACCGGCACGTTATCAAGGGACGGGACTGCGACGTTGGATGTCGACAGCAACGTCGAGGGCCGTCAAAGATATGACGCCAAACTCGGTGGACGGATCGAAACGCCCGGCGGCTCCGCCTCGCTCAATGTACGCAGCCGCCACAGCTTACGCGTTGTAAGAGACTATCCTAATAATATAATGATCATTGAGCTCAGAGTTGTCGGAAGGGCCTGCACCCTCAAGGTCGAAAGCCGGCTGAAGCCGGGCCGGAGGCAGTATACTTTTGCTACCCAGCTCGGCCTTGCATACTGTGATCGGCCCGTCATCACCAAAACGACGTGCGAGCCTTTCTGAGCGATGAGTGCCAGTAAACGGCTCGGACGTTAGCAATGAGCCGGTTCAATTTCCCGTTGCGGGACGGCTTCAGGCGCCGCAAGCGCTTGGGGCTCACGTATGTTTGAGCTTTTTCATTCGCCAAGCCAGGCGACGGCCGGCTAACTCGCTTGTGGCGTTTGCGCCGTAATACCCCAAGTCTATCTGATCTCTTGACCCGTTATATATCCTTTGCCACGGTTCTTGGCCGGGAGGAATTTCGCGTGGCCATGACCGTTACCAACAATTTGACACCGCCGGAGCCGCGGGCGCTGGCAAGCGCCATTGAAGCGCTGGCGGCGCGGTTCGGCAACCGGCTGGTAACGTCGCAGGCGGTGCGCGACCAGCACGCCCATACCACCACTTGGCTGGCACCGCAGCCGCCCGACGCCGTGGTGATGGCGCAGGAAACCGCCGACATTCAGGATGTGGTGCGGATTTGCGCGCGACATCGCGTGCCGGTGATCGCGTTCGGCACCGGCACCTCGCTGGAAGGACAAGTCAATGCGCCCGCCGGCGGCATCTGCGTCGACCTGCGCGACATGGACCGTGTGCTTGAAGTGCACGCCCAGGATCTGGATTGCGTGATCCAGCCCGGCGTGACCCGCAAGGCGCTGAACGAGCATCTGCGCGATCAGGGATTGTTCTTCCCGATCGATCCGGGCGCCGATGCCTCGATCGGCGGCATGGCATCGACCCGCGCATCCGGCACCAACGCGGTGCGGTACGGGACGATGCGCGACAACGTGCTGGCGCTGAAAGTGGTCCGCGCCGATGGCGAAATCATCACCACCGGCACGCGGGCGAAAAAATCTTCCGCCGGCTACGACCTGACGCATCTGTTCGTTGGCGCTGAAGGCACGCTCGGCATCATCTCCGAACTGACCATCAAGCTGCGCGGCATTCCCGAAACCATCGCAGCGGCGGCCTGCTCGTTCGAAACCGTGCAGGGGGCCTGCCAGGCCACCATCCTGGCGATACAGACCGGTATTCCGGTCGCGCGCATCGAGCTGTTGAACGCCGCGCAGGTCCGCGCCTGCAATGCCTATTCGAAACTGTCGTTGCCGGAGACGCCGCTGCTGCTGCTGGAATTTCACGGCAGCGAAAACGATGTCGCCGAGCAATCGAAAAACTTCGGCGAAATCGCCAGGGAGTGCGGCGGCGGTGATTTCAGCTGGACCACGAAACCCGAGGATCGGACCAAGCTTTGGCAGGCGCGGCACGACGCCTACTGGGCAGTGAAGAACATGCGCCCCGGCTCCGGCGTGGTGGCCACCGATGTTTGCGTGCCGATTTCCCGCCTCGCCGATTGCGTCGCGGAAACCGAAGAGGATCTGAAGCGCCTCAATCTCTTGTCACCCATCGTAGGTCATGTCGGCGACGGCAATTTCCATTGTTCGCTGTTGTGCGATGTCGACGATCCCGGCGAGATGGCGCGGGGCGAGGACTTCATGCACCGCCTTGTCGAGCGAGCGCAGGCGATGGGTGGAACCTGCACCGGCGAACACGGGATCGGGCAGGGCAAACAGAAATATCTCAAGGCCGAACTTGGATCCGAGGCGATCGACGCCATGCGAGCGGTCAAGCAGGCGCTCGATCCGCACAATATCCTTAATCCGGGAAAGATTCTGCCTGCGGTTTGACCAAGCCCGCGTCTCCGCGGCTCGTGGTGTCCTTCGAAGCGATAGTGTACGGCGATGTTCGCGCGCGGCGTGCGCGACCAAAAATTACTGGTGGTTCATTGCCGACATTATCGCTCAATTAACAGTTTGAGATTGTATTGACAGTCAAAGGCGGTCAATGATTGCGACGCCGCAATCTGACAAAGGCACAAATCGAATATTAGCAGGCCTGGCCGCGTCCTCAACGCGCCCGATAAGAAACAGGCGTCCTTGATGCGGCTTCCCTTCTTCTACGGCTGGATCATCGTTGCGGTGACGTTCGTCACCATGGCGATCGGGGTAACGGCCCGCACGTCCTTTTCGCTGCTGTTCCCGCCGATCATCGGGGAGTTCGGCTGGGAGCGCGGTGTCACCGCGGGAGCCTTTTCGTTTGGCTTTCTGGTATCGGGGGCGCTCAGTCCGCTGATCGGCCGCATGATGGATCGATTTGGTCCGCGCGCCGTCATGGAGCTTGGCGTCGTCCTGATGGGAAGCGGTTTGCTGCTGGCGCCGCTGACGACGCAGCCGTGGCACCTCTACCTCACGATTGGCGTGCTGGTCGGCGGCGGAAGCGTTTGCCTGGGCTATTCCGGTCAATCCTTATATCTGCCCAACTGGTTCGTACGCCGGCGCGGGCTCGCCATGGGCATTGCATTCGCGGGCGTCGGCATAGGCTCCATCATCATGCTGCCGCTGGTGCAGACCGTGATCGAGCAAACCGGATGGCGGACAGCCTGTTCGGCGATGGGCATTCTGGTTCTGGTGGTGCTGGCGCCGATCAATCTGTTGTTGCGGAAGCGGCCGGAGGAGATGGGACTCGAGCCGGACGGAGATGCGTCGGCCAGCTTGTCGAAGCGGCCTGTTTCCAACGTCGTCGACCCCGCATGGGCGGCTATCGACTGGACCCTGGCGCGGGCGCTCCGGACCGCGCGGTTCTGGTGGCTGGCGCTCGGCTATTTCTGCGGCCTGTATGGCTGGTACGCGGTGCAGGTTCACCAGACCAAATATCTGCTCGACATCGGTTTCAATCCCGGCGTGGCCGCCTGGGCGCTGGGCATGGTCAGCCTGCTCGGCATCCCCGGCCAAATCCTGCTCGGCCATCTCTCCGACCGGGTCGGCCGCGAATGGATATGGACCGCCAGTTGCCTGGGTTTTGCGATTTGCTTCGCGGCGCTGATCGCGCTGGCGCACGCGCCAAGCCTTACGCTGCTTTACGTGATGGTCGCGGCGCAGGGCGCGCTCGGCTATGGCGTGACCTCGATCATGGGCGCGGTGGTGGTGGAAATATTCGAGGGCAAGCACTACGGCAGTATCTTTGGCACCTTGATGCTGGCTGCGCTTGCCGGCGGGGCAGCCGGTCCCTGGGTGACCGGCGTTCTGCATGACATCTACGGCAACTACACCATTGCCTTCGCGATCGGCATCGGGGTGAGCGGACTGTCCGCGGTCACGGTCTGGCTGGCTGCCCCGGGCAAGGTGAGGGCGGTCGCGGGCCAGCTGCATCGTTCCTATGCCGGCACGGCCCGCAGCGGAAATGTCTCGTAATCCGCAAAGTGCATTGGCCGCGACAACGACATCCGGTATTATCGGCGAACCCTTGCCGGAGCTCGCCGATTGTGAGTTAGATCGGCGTTGAGGGTCATGATCCGCGTTGCGAGGCTAACATGAACCAGCTTGCTCAGACCGCGAAGCCGCTGTTCAACCCGCTGTCGCCGGACTACATCCGCGATCCCTATCCATCCTTTGAGCGATTGCGAACCACGGACCCGATGCACCTGACGCCATTCGGCTCCTTCGTTGCGAGCCGGCACCTGCATGTCAGTCACGTGATCCGCGACAAGCGCTTCGGCAAGGATTTTGTCGAACGATCGTCGCGGCGTTATGGCCCGCAGATTCTGGAGGAGCCGGTCTTCCGCAGCATGCGGCACTGGATGCTGCAGTCGGATCCGCCCGACCACACGCGATTGCGCGGACTGGTGGTCAAGGCGTTCAACGCCCGCCGGATCGAGGATATGCGTCCCCGCATCCAGCAGGTCGTCGATGACACTCTGGACCGGATTATTCCGCGCGGCCGCATGGACCTGATCGAGGATTTCGCGTTCCGGCTGCCGGTGACGATCATCTGCGACATGCTCGGGATTCCCGAAGATCATCGCGAGGTATTTTACGCCAGTTCGAGGGATGGCGGACGCTTGCTCGATCCGGTGCCGTTGTCGCGCGCCGAAATCGACACCGGCAATGCCGGCAACCTGATGGCTCAAGCTTATTTCCAGCAGCTGTTCGAACTGCGGCGGCGCAGCCCGGCAGACGACCTGACGACGCAACTGGTGCAGGCCGAGGAGGATGGCAGCAAGCTTTCCAACGAGGAACTGACCGCCAACATCATCCTGCTGTTCGGCGCGGGACACGAGACCACGGTCAATCTGATCGGAAACGGACTTCTGGCGCTGCATCGCAATCCCGATCAGCTCGCGCTGCTGAAGGCCAATCCCGCCCTCATCACCAACGCCGTCGAGGAGTTCCTGCGCTACGATTCCTCGGTCCAGATGACCGGGCGGGTGGCGCTGGAAGACATCGAAGACCTGGGCGGCAAGAGGATTCCGAAGGGCGACAGCGTGCTGTGCCTGCTGGGCTCCGCCAACCGCGATCCGGCGGCCTATCCGGATCGGCCGGACCGCCTCGACATCACGCGTCCCAATGTGCGTCCGTTGTCGTTCGGCGGCGGCATCCACTTTTGCATCGGCGCCCAGCTTGCCCGCATCGAGGCAGAGATCGCCATTGCGACCCTGTTGCGACGCCTTCCAGATTTGAAGCTCGACAATCCCGACAACCCGGAATGGCGGCCGACCTTTGTCCTGCGCGGCTTGAAAACGCTGCCCGCCAGTTGGTGAACGCGCCCCGCGCCGCGCCGTCACCTGGGCGCTGCTGTGACTTCGCCACAGTTGTCTCTATATATGTCCCTGCTCCGGCGTTGATTCAGCGCGGCCGCAGGCCATGCGCGGTTGTGGGTGCGGTTGGTGACTCGCCGGAAAGTTCTCAAGGGGAGAGACCGTGCAGACAACGCTGCTCGGATTGGCGATCGCCTTTATCATTGCGTTGATAGCCGCGCTGGTCGGCCCGTATTTCATCGACTGGAGCCAGTTTCGGCCGCAATTCGAGGCGGAAGCATCGCGCGTCATCGGGGCCCAGGTTCGCGTCGCCGGCGCGCTGGACGCCCGGCTGTTGCCGACGCCGTCGCTGCGGCTGCGCTCGGTGGTGGTCGGCGGCGCCAACGATCTCGGCAAGGTGCGCGCCGACAAGCTCGACGTGGAATTCAGCCTCGGCGCGCTGATGCGCGGCGAATGGCGCGCCACCGAATTGACCATCAATGGCATGGCAGTCGATCTCGGTCTCGACGGGCAAGGCCGTATCGACTGGCCGGCAGCGACCGGCGCCTTCAATCTTGGTTCGCTGGCAATCGACCGGCTGAACCTGACCGGCCGCATTGCGCTGCATGACGCCGCCAGCCGCGGCACCCTCGAGCTGAACGACATCGCCTTCAGCGGCGATGTGCGCTCGCTGGCGGGTTCGGTCCGCGGCGACGGCAACTTCATGCTGTCCGGTATCCGCACTCCGTTTCGCGTCTCGTCGGGCCAAACCCCCGACGGCAACGGCACGCGCGTGCATCTCTCCGTCGATCCCGGCGTTCGCGCACGATCTATCGATCTCGATGGCGTGCTCACGTTCGACGCGCGCACGCCGCGCTTCGAGGGCGCGGTAACATTGGCCGGTCTTGCCGGGAACAAGACCAGCGCCGCAACGGGCGATACGCCCTGGCGCCTGTCGGCCAAGCTCAAGGCCGATCCCGCCGCCGCGCGGCTCGAACAGGTTGAAGCGAGCTACGGGCTCGATGAAACCGGCTTGAAACTCGTAGGCCTCGCGGACATCCGGTTCGGTGCATCGCCGCTGCTGCATGCGGTGCTGTCGGCACGGCAGTTCGATGCCGACAAATTGCTTGCCAGGGACAACAACGCGGCCGAGCCGACGCGATTGCTGCCGGGGCTGCGCAGTCTTGTCGCGGCGATTCCGCCGGCATCGCTTGCGACGCAAATCGAGGTCAGCGCCGAGCAGATCATGCTCGGCGGCCGTCCGGTGCAGAATTTTGCCGCCGATTTGCGCGGCGACACCACGTCCTGGAGCGTCGACCGGCTGGAATTTCGCGCGCCGGGGGCGACCCGCCTGGCTCTCAGCGGCGAGATCGCGCAGCCCGGTCCGTCCGCAAGTTTCAAGGGCGCGCTCAGCATCGAGGCGTCCGATCCGAATACCCTTGCCGGATGGCTGCAGGGCCGCAGCGAGATCGCCTATCGCAGTCAAAAGCCGCTGCGGCTGAGCGGCGTTCTGAACGTGGCGTCGGATCGCGTCGCCATCGACGGGTTGAAAGCCGAGATCGACGGCGGCGCGCTGGAGGGGCGCGTTGCAGTTTTAAATCGCACCGCCGGCGAGGGCTCGCGCATCGAGGCGGTGCTGAAAGCGGACCGCCTCGATCTCGATGCGGCAACGGCTTTCACCCGTTCGCTTGCGGGACCGCAAGCCGAATGGCCTGACGAGGCGCAGCTATCGCTGGATATCGGCCGCGCCGTATCCGCGGGTCAGGAGTTGCGTCCGTTGGTGGCGAAGCTCGGCTATGGACCGAATACGATCTTGCTGGACCGGTTGAAAATCGGCGAGGCCGGCGGCGTGACGATGGAAGGCGCAGGCAGCTTCGATCGCGCCAATGCGACCGGCAGGCTGACCCTGAATGCATCGACGCCGTCTTTCGCGCAGTTCACGTCCCTGATCGCGCCGGTCGCGCCTGTCGTCGTCGCTGCACGGCTTAACGCAATGGCGGCAAGACCCGGCGCGGCGCGACTGAAGCTATCGCTCGACCTCGACAAGAATCCCGATCATGCCGACCGCGCCAATGCCCGTGCCGTGCTGGATATCGACGCACCCGACTTCAAGGGCGTCACCACGATCACGGCGGCGCCCGTCATCGCGGCGATGCGCGGGATCGATTTCGACACACTGGCGCAGAGCGAGATCGGCATCGAATCGAAATTATCGTCGGAGCAGGGGCGTTCGCTGCTGGCATTGCTGGGGCTCGACCGCGTGATATCGGCGGGAAACGGCCCGGCGCGGTTCGAGGGATCGGCGATCGGCGTGTGGCGCGCGGCGCTGCGGCTCAAAGCCAGACTGTCGGGTGCTGAACTCGATGCCGAGGCCGAGGGTACTGCGGAGCCATGGGCGCCGGAGCCGAAGGCTGCCGTCAATCTCTCGGTTCGCCGCGCCAATCTCGCTCCGCTGCTGGATCGCAATCCGGCCGATCCGCTTGGGCAAAACATCAGCCTGTCGTCGCGCGTCGGTTTTGCCGGCAGCAAGCTGACTTTCGATGACATGGACGGCGTTGCCGGCGGCTCGCGGATACGCGGGCGTCTTGCGCTTAACCTCGGGGACGAGAAATCCGTGGACGGCGAGGTCGGAATGGACGCGCTCGATCTGGCGCCGGCGTTCAGTCTTGCTATCGGCGCAGCGGGCCACGATGCCAGCGCGCCGCTCGGCGGCGGGCTGTTGCAAGGCTGGCGCGGTCGCCTCGCATTTCAGGCGCTGCGTGGCGTGCTGCCGGGCGGCGGCGAATTGCGGCCGGTCGGCGGCGTCATCAAGGGCGACGGCCAGTCGCTGACATTCGATAGCCTTAAGGGGGCGATCGGCGGGGGCGAGGCAACGGCGGATATCGACGCAAAACAGACGCTCAACGGTGTCGCACTGAACGCGCGCCTGCAATTCTCGGGCGTCGATGGCTCGGCCTTGCGTTACCGCGCCTTGGCGATGCCCACGGGACGCGTCTCAATGCAGATGACGCTGGCGAGCCAAGGCCGCAGCGCGTCCGCGCTTGCAGGCGCCTTGTCGGGAAATGGTTCGTTGACGCTTGATTCGGCGCGTATCGGCCGCCTCGATCCACGGGCATTCGACGTCGCCATCCGCGCCAGCGATAGCGGGCAGGCCACCGACGACATCAAGCTACGGCAGATCGTCGAATCGGCGCTGTCAATCGGGGCTTTGTCAGTCGCCTCGGCGCAAATCCGGTTCACCATCAAGGACGGCCGGCTGCGCGTCGGCGTGACAACGCTCGATGCCGAAGGCGCAAGACTTGTGGTGTCCGGCGGCTACGATATGTCAGCCGATCAAACCGATATTCGCGCTGCCTTGAGCTCGAACACTGCCGGTTCAGCGACCAGCCGTCCGGAAATTCAGATATTTGCCGTCGGATCGCCCGATGCTCTCGATCGAACGGTCGATGTCGCGGCGTTGTCGTCATGGCTGGCGGTACGGGCGATCGATCGCGAAACCCGCCGGCTGGATTCGATCGAACGCGGCGAGGTGCCGCCGCCGGCATTGCCTGCATCGATTCCACCGCCCGCGATGGCGCTGCCTTCTGAAGAAGCGCCGTCGGCGAAACTTCCGGACCCGCCGATTTCCGAAGTTCCGATTCCCGGACGCGATCCGCGCCGGGTGGCGCCGAGACCCAAAGTGAGCGCTCCGCCGGCGATCGTGACACCGCCGTCCAACGCGCCCATTGTCAGTCAGCAAGTTGCGCCGTTGCCCCCGCCGATTGAAATTCGGCCCGCACCCGGTCCAGCCGCAAAGCCGAAACCGCGGCCGCCTCTGGTGCTGACGCCTCCGGTCCAGACCGCGCCGCGATCGGCATTCTAGGATAGACTAACTAGACTAAAAATCGGCTCACGGCTGCGCCTTATCCGTTGCGGGCGGCATTGCGCGGCTCCGGAAATAATCCAGCACGAAAAGCCGGATCGCGGAGGACAGGTTGCCCTGCTGGCGGTTGCTGTCGATTTCGCCCACCAGCTCGGACAAGGTCATGTCGCGCAGGCCCGAGATTTCCTTCATGCCGTTCCAGAAGGCTTCTTCAAGGCTGACGCTGGTCTTGTGGCCCGCGACCACGATGGAGCGTTTCACGACCGGCGATTTCATGACGCGTCCTCGCCGTGGATGCGATGTTGATTCAACAATTCGGCGGCGCGTTGCTCGCGCTGCTCGTCGCGAGCGCGCTCGGATTTGCTGCGGCCAAAGCGCGCACGATTGGTCTTGGCCTGCATCGCCGACCGATCCCGTTCCGCGCGCTTCTTGAATTGTTTCAGATTGATGGTTTCCCCCATGACCATCTCCATCAACCGAACGGCAGGTACGGCAGGAGGATTCCCGCCCCGCACACATTTTCGCGCGCGGCTCTCATCAATTCAGTGTGCATTATAAAAAAATCCCCGTCGCCTCAAAAGCCAAGAATCGCATTTTCGTATACGAAAGCGGCATATTTTTGTGCTCTACCAGACACAAGGCAACGAGGGTAGATGATCAACCTAACTATTTAGGCCGGTATAAATCATAACTATTTTGCCGCAGCGCTATCTCGACAAAAATTTCAGTGCGCAAGCCGTCATCCCGGGTGTGTCATTTTGTCCGGCCGCACCAGCCGGTCGAACTCGGCGGCGGTGACAAAGCCCTGTCCCACAGCCTCTTCTTTCAATGTCGTGCCTCGTGCATGGGCGGTTTTTGCGACCTTGGCGGCGTTGTCGTAGCCGATCTTCGGCGCCAGCGCGGTGACCAGCATCAACGAGCGCTCCATCAATTCCCTTATGCGTTTTTCATCGGCGCGGATGCCACTGACGCAATGCTCGTTAAACGAGCGTGCGACATCCGCCAGCAGTTGTATGGAATGCATCATACAATATGCCAGCACCGGCTTGTACACGTTCAGTTCGAAATGGCCCTGGCTGCCGGCCACCGTGACCGCGGTGTGGTTGCCGAACACCTGGCAGCAGACCATGGTCACGGCCTCGCACTGGGTCGGGTTGACCTTGCCCGGCATGATCGACGAGCCGGGCTCGTTCTCGGGCAGGATCAGTTCGCCGAGGCCGGAGCGCGGTCCGGAGCCCAGCAGGCGGATGTCGTTGGCGATCTTGAACAGGCCGACGGCCGCCGAATTGATCGCACCATGCACGAAAACGTAAGCGTCGTTGGAGGCGAGCGCCTCGAACTTGTTGGGTGCGCTGGTGAACGGAAGTTTTGTGATCGCAGCCACGTGTTTCCCGAATAGTTTTGCGAATCTCGGCTTCGAATTGAGGCCGGTGCCGACTGCGGTTCCGCCCTGGGCGAGCGGATACAGGTCTTTCATCGCCGTGCGCAGCCGTGCGATGCCGCTCTCGACCTGCGCGGCGTACCCGGAAAATTCCTGGCCGAGCGTGAGCGGCGTTGCATCCTGAGTGTGGGTCCGCCCGATCTTGACGATCTTGGCAAATTCCTTCTCTTTTTTGCGTAAGGCGGCGTGAAGCTCGCTCAGCGCCGGAATGAGATCGGCGATGATCCGCTCGGCGGCGGCGATATGCATCGCGGTCGGGAACGAGTCATTGGACGACTGGCTCATATTGACGTGATCGTTGGGATGAACCGGCTTCTTGGCTCCACGTTCGCCGCCGAGCAGCTCGTTGGCACGATTGGCGATCACCTCGTTGAGGTTCATGTTGGTTTGCGTGCCGGAGCCGGTTTGCCAGACCACCAAAGGAAAGTGATCGTCGAGCTTGCCGTCGATCACCTCGCGCGCGGCACGCGCAATGGCGCCGGCGCGGCGGCGATCGAGCAGGCCGAGTTCGCAATTGGTCTGCGCCGCTGCGAGCTTGACGATGGCGAGGGCGCGGATGATCGGCGTCGGCATCCGGTCCTGGCCGATGCGGAAATTCTGCCGTGAGCGTTCGGTCTGCGCGCCCCAGTAGCGGTCGGCGGCGACCTCGATCGGGCCGAAACTGTCGGTTTCGGTGCGGCTGGACTGAGCCGTGAAGCGCGGAGGCTTAGATGATGCAGCCATGATCCTGTCCATTGTGATGACCATGCTCGATATGGGAGCGGTCCCTGCGTCCAGCCATGCGTGAGCGGCAATAAGGACGCATTTTATATGGAGCGCGGATTATTTCTTGCGGAAGCGATCCAGCCGCACCACCTCGGCGCCTTCGTTCGGCTTGACCGGCTCGTCCTTATTTTCGGGAACAGGGACAGAGGGCGGCGAGGCAACGGTCAGGGCCGATGGCGCCGTCGCGGCAGGCAGGTTGGCCGCGGGCGCCTCGTTGACGGATTCCGATGGATCGAACTGCAGGCCAAATTGCACTGACGGATCGAAGAAGCTCTTGATGGAGTTGAAGGGAACGACCAGACGCTCGGGAATGCCGCCGAACGACAGCCCGACCTCGAAGCGATCTTCGGTGACCACCGAGATCCCAGAACTGGTGCTGGAGGATCACCGTCATCTCCTCCGGATATTGCGCCAGCAGCCGTGGCGACAGCTTGACGCCCTCGGCGGTGGAGACAAACGTGATGAAAAAATGATGTTCCCCCGGCAACCCGTGCTCGGCGGCGTCGCTCAACACGCGGCGCAATACGCCGCGCAACGCGTCGCGCGCCAGGACGTCGTATCGGATATGATCGGTCGCCATCGGTTAAGTCCCGTCGCGTTTCGGTGCCACGCGCATGTTCGGCGCTCGTCCGTGGCCGACTTGCGCCGTTGGCCAATGCTACCCCGGCAATCGGCCGAGGTCAGCAGGGTTCCCGCCAATCGTGGAAATTCTACCCGGAAGTAGGGCCACCATTGAAAGCAGGGAAAAAAGAAGTGGAGGCTTCTGTTGCCAGGTGCCTCCGAACCCCGCCAAACGGAGCTTAACCCGTCAGGACTTTAGACTTGGTTTTTCAAACCGCTTACGCGGCCTGAGCAACCGGAGCATAGTTGTCGTTTGCAACTATTGCATAGCCCGATAACGGCGGAACCATACCGAGAAAAAGCGAGCCCTTTACGCCCTCGTCGATGCTATTTCGCCCCCGCCGAAGCCCGCCCTTATCTGTCGGGATCATGCCCTGACGGGCTTGGGTGGAGGCGCCGGGTACCGCCCCCGGGTCCGAATGGTTTATTACGACGGCCATTTATTTCCATAGCCGGCGAACCGGCAGCCTCAATATAGGGGGCAAGTGTTGAAGAAAAAAGGGCGATGATTGCGGCATTTAGGGTGCAACGGGCTGGTGCGCGGCTGAAACACAAGGAAAATCGGTTGGCCCGCCGCACCCTTCGTTCTAAATCTCGGTGATGCCCCCGGATTCGCGTCCCGCCGTCATTCCAGCACCTGATATCCGACACCAGCCCCGCCGCCTGGCCTTCTGCAGCTGTTCCTGGCCTTCGCCAAAATATCGCTTTCCGGCTTCGGCGGGGTTCTGGTGTTCGCCCGGCGCGCCATCGTCGAAAAATACCGCTGGATGACGGCTGACGAGTTCAACGAGACCTACGCCCTCTGCCACTTCCTGCCGGGCCCGAATATCTGCAACCTGTCGGTGGTTTTCGGTGCGCGTATAAGAGGCATTCCCGGAAGCGTTGCGGCATTTACCGGTCTGGTCGGTCCGCCGGTCATTATTGTCTCGACTTTAGCGATGATTTACGCGCGATACGGTGAAATTCCGGCATTGCAGAGAACGCTGGCGGGGGTTTCCTGCGCGGCGGTCGGGCTGGTCATCGGCGTCGCGGCCCGAATGATGGGCCCGCTCGTGATGCGCCGCGATCCCGTCGCCATCGGCTTCTTGCTCGCGGTATTTGCGGCGATCGGGTTGCTGCGGTTGCCGCTGCCGCCGGTTCTGCTCGTCGCTATTCCTTTGAGCATCGCGGTCACCTATGCGATGCGGAGGAATGTGGCATCATGAATGGCGGTCCCGGCGATATCTGGACCCTGGCATGGACCTTCGGGTTGCTGTCGCTGTTCGCGATAGGGGGCGCTGCTTCGGCAATTCCCGAAATGCACCGCATCGCCGTTGATCTCCACCACTGGATGACGGACGCGCAGTTTGCGGACGCCTTCGCGATTTCGCAACTCTCGCCCGGCCCCAACATCTTGATTGTCACCCTGATTGGCTATCAGGTTGCCGGGGTCGCCGGCGGATTGGTGGCGACGCTGGCGATGTGCGGGCCGACGGCGCTGGTGGCCTATAATGTCAGCCGCGTCTTGCATCGCTCCAGTCAATCGAAATGGCCTGCCATCATTCAGGCAGCGCTGGTTCCACTGTCGATCGGGCTGATGTCTGCGAGCGCGCTGGTGCTGGCGCAGGCCGCGGACCGGACCTGGCTCGCGGTCGTCCTGACCGCGACTGCGGCAATTTTGACGCTTACCACGCGCCTTAATCCTTTGTGGTTATTGCTCGCCGGGGGATGTCTTGGTTTTGCTGGCGTTGTCTGACGAAAATCGCTAGGCAATGCTGGGGCGGGCAGCGTCAGCAGCCATCCAGACAAAATGGACGAAAAGTCCGATACGGGGAGGGAGTTCGATGAGTGATGCGCCGAGCCAGGGGCCGGTCAAATCCATCATGCCGACATGGGTGCGCGGACCGCAGGATTTTGTCGGCGGAATAGCGCTGATGGCGATCGCTGCATTCGCGCTGTGGGCCTCCAGCGACCTGCAGGGCATGCACGGGTTTTCATTCGGCGCAGGAACCGCGCCGCGCATGTTCGCGGTCCTGCTGCTTGGGCTCGGGGCCGCGATCGCGCTGGTGGGTCTTCTGGCCGAGGGCCAGCATTTGGCGACGTATCATTGGCGCGGGCCGTTATTCGTCTCGCTGTCGATCCTTTCCTTTGCCGTCACGATCCGGCCGCTGGGTCTGGTGGTTTCGGCGTTTCTCACTTTCCTGGTTTCCGCGCTTGGAACGCCGGAAACCCGGTGGAGGGAAACCATCATCGTCGGCATATGCCTGACCGCGTTCTGCAGTTTTCTTTTCCCTTATGGTCTCGGACTGCCGATGCAGCTCTGGCCGCGTTTTCTAATTCAGTGAGGGCGTGATGGGCGATCTGTTTTCCAATCTCGCGCTCGGCTTCCATGTTGTTTTCCAGTTCACACCATGGTCGCCGCACTGGCTCGGCGGCGGCTTCTCGATCCCGATCCCGATCAACATCCTGCTGTGTCTGATCGGCGCGCTGGTGGGAACGCTGGTCGGCGTGCTGCCCGGCATCGGCACCATCGCCACCGTCGCCATGCTGCTGCCGATCACATTTGGCCTGCCGCCGGTCGGCGCGTTGATCATGCTCGCCGGCATCTATTACGGCGCGCAATATGGCGGTTCGACCACCTCGATCCTGGTCAATATTCCCGGCGAAGCAAGTTCGGTCGTCACCACGCTCGACGGCTTCCAGATGGCGAAGCAGGGCCGTGCCGGCCCTGCATTGGCCATTGCGGCGATCGGATCGTTTTTTGCCGGTTGCGTCGCGACGGTGCTGATTGCAGTGCTGGGTGCGCCATTGACCAGGCTAGCGCTGGCATTCGGGCCGGCCGAGTATTTTTCGCTGATGGTGCTCGGTTTGATCTTCGCCGTCGTGCTCGCGAAAGGATCGATATTGAAGGCGATCGCGATGATCGTGTTCGGCTTGCTGCTGTCGATGGTGGGATCCGACATCGAAACCGGCGCATCGCGAATGGCGTTCAATATCCCCGAACTCGCCGATGGGCTCGGCTTCGCCACGGTGGCAATGGGCGTGTTCGGATTCGCCGAAATCATCCGTAACCTCGATGCCGGCGCGGAAATGGACCGCGAACTCGTACAGGAAAAAGTCACCGGATTGATGCCGACAAGGAAAGACTTGATCGATTCCGCACCGGCGATCGTCCGCGGGACGATTCTGGGATCCATTCTCGGCATTCTGCCGGGCGGCGGCGCGGTGATCGCGTCATTTGCCGCCTATACATTCGAGAAGAAGATCGCCAAGAATCCATCGCGCTTCGGCCGTGGCGCCATCGAAGGCGTCGCGGCGCCGGAAAGCGCCAACAACGCGGCGGCACAGACCTCGTTCATCCCGTTATTGACGCTTGGCATTCCGCCCAACGCCGTGATGGCCCTGATGGTCGGCGCGATGACCATTCACGGCATCGTGCCCGGTCCGCAGGTGATGCAGAAGCAGCCCGAACTGGTGTGGGGCATGATCGCCTCGATGTGGGTCGGCAACCTGATGCTGATCATCATCAATCTGCCGCTGGTAGGCATCTGGGTCCGGCTGCTGCGGGTGCCGTATCGCCTGCTGTATCCGTCAATCGTGATCTTTTGCGCGATCGGCATCTACTCGCTCAACAATGCTCCGGTCGATGTCATCCTCGCGGGCGCGTTCGGCCTGGTCGGTTACTGGCTGATCAAGCACGATTTCGAGCCGGCCCCGCTGTTGCTGGGTATGGTGCTCGGACCATTGATGGAAGAGAACCTTCGGCGGGCGCTACTGATCTCGCGTGGCGACGTCACGGTATTTGTTACACGTCCGCTGTCCGCTGCTCTCTTGGCGGTGGCGACCTTTCTGCTGGTGTTGGCAGTGCTGCCCTCGCTGCGCAAGAAACGCGACGAGGTGTTCGTGGAATCCGAGACCTGACTGCGACCTTGCGCCGCGCGTCCCGAAGTCAAATGGACTTCGGGAGCGCCGCCGTGTTGACGTGATGCGGATCCTGCGTCCCGGCATTCACGCAACAGGCGCTCTCGGAGAAATATAATGAATTTGTTCAGCCGCATGCTGGCGGCCGGCGGTTTGGCTATGGTTGCCGGTGCCGCTCCCGCCCAGGCGCAGGACTATCCGACCCGCGCCATCACCATGATCGTGCCGTTCGCGGCCGGCGGTCCGACCGACGTTGTCGCGCGCATCGTCACCGGGCATATGGCGCAGACACTCGGCCAGAGCATCATTATCGAGAACGTGGTCGGCGCCGGCGGCACCACCGCGACCGCGCGGGCGGCGCGCGCCGCCAATGACGGCTATACGCTGATCATCGGCCACATGGGCACCCATGCCGCGTCGGTGCCGCTATATCCCAAGCTTGCCTACCATCCGGAAAAGGATTTCGAGCCGGTCGCGCTGCTGGCCGGGACGCCGATCCTGATCCTGGCCAGGAAGGATTTTCCGGCCAAGGACCTCAAGGAATTCATCACCTACGTAAAGGCCAATACCGACAAGATGAATATGGCGCATGCCGGCGTCGGCTCGGTTTCCTATTCGTCCTGCGAACTCCTGAGTTCGGTGCTTGACATCAAGCCGGTTGGCGTGCCGTTCAACGGCACCGGACCGGCCATGAATGCACTGGTCGGCGGACAGGTCGACTACATGTGCGACCAGATCGTCAACGCGGTGCCGCAGATCAACGGCGGCACCATCAAGGCCTATGCGATCGCCACGGCGGAGCGCAACCCATCGCTGCCGAACCTGCCGACGACGGCGGAAGCCGGCTTGGCGAAGTACCAGGCATCGGCCTGGAATGCGATTTTCGCGCCGAAGGGCACGCCTGCGCCGATCCTCGCCAAGTTGAACGCGGCAGCGGTCAGGGCGCTGGACGATGAGAACGTTCGCAAGCGCCTGCTCGACCTTGGTTCCGATATTCCCAAAGCGGAAGCCCGCACCCAGGCTGCGCTGGCGGCGCTGGTGAAGAGCGAAATCGAAAAATGGTCCGCGGTGCTGAAGCCTGCGACCAACTGATCGGGATGCGATCCGGCTGAAGGCAGAGGCGGGCCCAGGTTCCGGCCTTGTCGTTTCGGCATTAGGTGCCATTTTTCCGGGTATAATCAGCTTACATCGCCGAATCGGCGCTGTCGGATCGTCGGCATGGACGCTACGTTCGCCGGCCCGGAACTCAAAAGCCACCGCCATGAACCAGTATCACGACCTGCTCGAACGCATCCTCGCCGACGGCGCGGAGAAGCATGATCGCACCGGCACCGGCACGCTGTCGGTGTTCGGGCATCAGATGCGGTTCGATCTCGCCTCGGGCTTTCCGATGCTGACGACGAAGAAGCTGCCGCTCAAATCGATCGTGCATGAGTTGCTGTGGTTTCTCAAAGGCGACACCAACATCAAATACCTCAAGGACCACGGGGTTTCGATCTGGGACGAATGGGCCGACGCCAACGGCGATCTCGGCCCGGTCTATGGATCGCAGTGGCGATCATGGCCGGCGCCGGACGGCCGCAGCATCGACCAGATTTCCAACGTGATCGACATGATCAGGCGGAATCCGGATTCCCGCCGCCTGATCGTCAGCGCGTGGAATCCGGCCGATGTCGACAAGATGGCGTTGCCGCCGTGCCATTGCCTGTTCCAGTTCTACGTCGCCAACGGCAAGCTGTCTTGCCAGCTCTACCAGCGCTCGGCGGACGTGTTTCTCGGCGTGCCCTTCAACATCGCATCCTACGCGCTACTGACCATGATGGTGGCGCAGGTCACCGGATTGAAGCCCGGCGATTTCGTGCACAGCCTCGGCGACGCGCATCTCTATTCCAACCATCTGGAGCAGGCGCGGCTGCAGCTGACGCGGCCGACCCGCGCGCTGCCGGTGATGAAGATCAATCCCGCCGTGACGGACATCTTCGCCTTTCGCTACGAAGACTTCGTGCTGGAAGGCTACGACCCGCATCCGCACATCAAGGCCGAGGTCGCGGTATGAGCCATGGCCGACATCGATAAGACTCGCCTGATCGAATTGGCTGAAGCGAAGCTGGAGGATGCCAAGCTGCTTCTCAGCGCAGGACGCGCCGCCAATGCTTATTATCTGGCGGGATATGCGGTTGAATTGATGCTCAAAGCCATCGTGTCAGCGCGGTTTAGAACCGACACCTTGCCTGATCGAACCGTCTCCACCCAGATTTTCATCCACGATCTTCGGAGGCTGATCAGTCTCGCGCTTCTGGATGTTGCGCTGAAGGAGCGTGAGGAGAGCGATTCCGGCTTTCGCGCTCACTTGCAAATCGTGCTACGGTGGACCGAGGAAAGTCGCTATAGCAGTTTTGGTGCCCACGAAGCGCGAGCGTTTATTGACGCCGTCGAAAACCCGGAACATGGAGTTTTGCCATGGTTACGCAGCAGACTGTGAGCGGGGTGTTCGACACCGCGCGCCGGCTTGTCGACCTTCTCGAGCAAGATGGTTTTGATATCGAAGCGGCGGTATGGGTTTTAGATGAAGAGGGTCGCGGTCGGCTCTACCTTGTGCCCTGCGAAAGATCTGAGGGTGAATTGAAGCAAACAATTCGCGTTGCAGAGACCATTGCCCGGCACAGAGAACAACTCCCGGAGCGGCACGATCTTCTGTATTCTGTTGTCAAGTCGGACAATCCGGTTGTTCAGGCGGCGACCTCGGTTCGCTCGCCCGACGGGCGTATTCGCGGGGCATATAGCAACGGCACCTACGTAGACGAAGCTTACGTCTTTCGTCCGGCGGCATGATCGAAATCGTTCTCATCGTCGCCGTCGCCGAGAACGGCGTGATCGGCTCGAACGGCGCCATTCCGTGGCGGCTCAAGGCCGACCAGCAACGTTTAAAGGCGATGACGATGGGCAAACCGGTCGTGATGGGCCGCAAGACTTTTATTTCCCTGCCCCGGCCGCTTCCCGGACGGACCAATATCGTCGTCACCCGTGACGCGAGTTTTCGGCCGGCGGGGGCGGTCGTGACGACGTCGTTCGAAGACGCTCGGGCGATAGCCCTCGGCGATGCGCTGCGGCGCCAAGCCACCGAGATCGCGGTGATCGGCGGCGCGGAAATCTATGCGCAATGGATGGAGTTTGCCGACCGGCTGGAAGTTACCGAGGTTCACGCACGACCGGAGGGCGACACCATCCTTCCCGCAATCAATCTCGCGGACTGGCAGGAGGTGTCGCGGGTGCGGAATTCCGCCACTTCCGAGGACAGCGCCGACTTTTCCTATGTGACATATCGCCGGCGAACGCCGCATTGACCGCGTCGGGCGATGTTTGCATTGACAATTGTGGCTTCAGGCTTAGCTGCTGCGAGCAAGAAGCCGCGTTGTAAGGGCCCGGGCCGTCCCCTATAAGGCCATGCAGACATTGCGAGGCCGGGCGTTTAATCCCCGCCCGCGGAGGAGACTGTCGATGCCGTGGAAGAATCAGGGTGGAGGCCCGTGGGGCTCGGGTCCCAAGGGACCATGGGGCTCCGGCCCGCAACCGGTCGGACCGAGGCCGCCCGATCTCGAAGACCTGCTGCGCCGCGGCCAGGACAAGCTTCAGCAGATCTTGCCGGGCGGCTATTTCAGCGGCATGGGCATCGCGCTGCTGCTGATCGGCGCATTGGCGATCTGGGGACTGTCCGGATTTTTCCGCGTCCAGTCCGAGGAACTCGGCGTCGTGCTGCGGTTCGGCAAGCATGTGCGCACCGTGCAGCCGGGCTTGAATTATCACCTGCCATATCCCATCGAGACCGTGCTGCTGCCGAAGGCGCTGCGCGTCTCGACCATCTCGATCGGCATGACGCTGATCGACGACCCGGCGCGGCGCGGCAGGACCATGCGCGACGTGCCGGAAGAAAGCCTGATGCTGACTGGCGACGAGAATATCGTCGACGTCGATTTTACCGTGCTTTGGCGGATCAAGCCGGACGGCGTCGGCAATTACCTTTTCAATATCCAGAATCCCGAAGGTACCGTGAAGGCGGTCGCCGAAAGCGCGATGCGCGAAATCGTCGGCCGTTCCAACATCCAGCCGATCCTGACCGGTGCCCGCACCACCAACGAGGCCGGCGTGCAGGAATTGATGCAGAGGACGCTGGACAGCTATGGATCCGGCATCCTCATACAGCAGGTGCAGATGCAGAAGGTCGATCCGCCGGCGCAAGTCATTGATGCGTTCCGCGATGTGCAGGCGGCGCGCGCGGATCTCGAGCGGTTGCAGAACGAGGCCCAGACCTACGCCAACCGCGTCGTCCCGGACGCGCGCGGACGCGCCGCGCAGATCATACAGGTCGCCGAAGGCTACAAGGGGCAGGCGGTCGCCGAAGCTACCGGCCAGAGCGCGCGCTTCCTCAAGGTCTTCGAAGAATACAAGAAAGCCCCTGACGTCACGCGGCAGCGCATCTATTTGGAAACCATGGAGCGCATTCTGGGCGGCGCGGAGAAGCTGGTGTATGACGGCGGCGGATCATCGTCTTCGCAGAGTATCGTGCCTTATCTGCCCTTGAGCGAGTTGACGCCGCGCCGTCCAGCTCCGGCGGCGACAGGCCAGCCGCAAGCGCCGACCGGAGGCTCCCGATGAGATCAGGAATTTCAGGAATTGTCGCGCTATTCGTGCTGATCGTTATTCTTGTGGTCGGCTACAGCTCGGTGTTCACCGTATCCCAGACCGAGCAGGCGCTGGTGGTCCGGCTCGGCGAGCCGGTCAAGGTGGTGACCGAGCCCGGGCTGAATTTCAAGGCGCCGTTCATCGACACCGTGATCAGCATCGACAAACGGATTCTCGACCTCGAAAATCCGTCGCAGGAAGTCATCGCTTCGGACCAGAAGCGGCTGGTGGTCGACGCCTTCGCGCGCTATCGCATCAAGAACGCGCTGCGGTTCTATCAGAGCGTCGGCTCGATCCAGGCCGCCAACATCCAGCTGACCACGCTGCTCAACGCGTCGCTGCGCCGGGTGCTCGGCGAGGTAACCTTTATCACCGTGGTGCGTGACGAGCGCGAAGCCCTGATGGCGCGGATTCGCGACCAGCTCGACAAGGAGGCCGACGGTTACGGCATCTCGGTGGTCGACGTGCGGATTCGCCGCGCCGATCTGCCGGAGCAGAACAGCCAAGCGGTCTATCAGCGCATGCAGACCGAGCGGCAGCGCGAGGCCGCCGAATTCCGCGCGCAGGGCGGCCAGAAGGCGCAGGAAATCCGCTCCAAGGCCGACCGCGAAGCCACCGTGATCGTCGCGGAGGCCAATTCCACTGCCGAGCAGGTGCGCGGCGCGGGCGACGGCGAACGCAACCGGCTGTTCGCCGAAGCCTATGGCAAGGATCCGGACTTCTTCGCGTTTTATCGCTCGATGACGGCGTATGAGAACGGCTTGAAGAGCAACGACACCCGGTTCCTGCTGCGTCCGGACTCCGACTTCTTCAAGTTTTTCAGCAATTCGTCCGGCCATCCGCCGGCCGCGCCCGCGCAGCCAGCGGCGAGCGCCGCGCCGAAGCCTTAATACCTCCCCGTCATTGCGAGGAGCTCTTGCGACGAAGCAATCCAGTTCATGGCACCATTCTGGATTGCTTCGCTTCGCTCGCAATGACGGCGTCCCCCGGACGCGCGTTTTGCGTTAGCGCCCGCTCTCCTCTATGAAGAAGCGACCGTTCGAGGCGGCTCCGATTTCCGCTTCTTTGGCCGAAAAATACCATGCGGGAGGTTTCAGTCGGATGAGGTCCATAGCGTTCGCCGACTTCCTCATCGGTGTGGGTATTCTGTTTGTGCTTGAAGGCTTATTGTTCGCGGCTAGTCCGGCCTGGATGCGGCGGGCGATGAAAAGCGCGCTGGCGACGCCGGACAACATCCTGCGCGCCATAGGACTTGGATCGGCGGTCGCGGGCCTGATCCTGATATGGTTTGTGCGGCGCTGATCGATTCGGGCAAACAACCGCCCTTAAAAAATACCATAGGGATCAACGCCATCGTGAGTGGCGGGCGTCCGTTTTTTGCCGTAATCCGGGAGCGCCATCGGCAAAATTGCACGGCGCGCATGCTTGCGCCTTTGCCCGGTTCGGGCGCACTGTAGACCCGAATTTTCGGCCCCTTTCGAGGAGAGAGACCAGACATGACCGCTGCGATTCCCGCCTTGAGCCATCGCCTGTGCCCCTGGCTGGCAGCCGTTTGCCTCGTTGCCGCGACCACCCTGATTTCCGTGCCGGCGTCGGCGCGAGGCCCTGACGGCATTGCCGACGTTGCCGAGAAGGTGATCGATGCGGTCGTCAACATTTCCACGACCCAGATGGTCGAAGCCAAGGCTGGCGGCGATAGCGGACGCGGTGCGATGCCGCAATTGCCGCCGGGCTCGCCGTTCGAGGAATTCTTCGACGATTTCTTCAAGAACCGGCGCGGCGGGCCGGGGGGCGACAAGGGCGGCGGCATGCAGCCGCGCAAGACCAATTCGCTCGGCTCCGGCTTTATCGTCGACACCTCGGGCATCGTGGTGACCAACAATCACGTCATCGCGGATGCCGACGAGATCAACGTCATCATGAATGACGGCACCAAGATCAAGGCCACGCTGGTCGGCGTCGACAAGAAGACGGATCTCGCGGTGCTGAAGTTCACGCCGGTCAAGCCGCTGGTCGCGGTCAAATTCGGCGATTCCGACAAGCTGCGGCTCGGCGAATGGGTGATCGCCATCGGCAATCCGTTCAGCCTCGGCGGCACCGTCACCGCGGGCATCGTCTCGGCGCGCAACCGCGACATCAATTCCGGACCCTATGACAGCTACATCCAGACCGACGCCGCGATCAACCGCGGCAATTCCGGCGGCCCGCTGTTCAATCTCGACGGCGAGGTCATCGGCGTCAACACACTGATCATCTCGCCCTCGGGCGGCTCGATCGGCATCGGCTTTGCGGTGCCCTCCAAAACCGTGGTCGGCGTGGTGGATTCGCTGCGCCAGTTCGGCGAGCTTCGCCGCGGCTGGCTCGGCGTCCGCATCCAGCAGGTCACCGACGAGATCGCCGAGAGCCTCAACATCAAGCCCGCGCGCGGCGCGTTGATCGCCGGCGTCGAGGAGAAAGGCCCCGCAAAACCCGCCGGCATCGAACCGGGCGATGTCGTGATAAAATTCGACGGCAAGGACATCAAGGAGCCGAAGGACCTGTCGCGCGTCGTCGCCGACACCGCGGTCGGCAAGGCGGTCGATGTCGTCATCATCCGCAAGGGCCAGGAGGAAACCAGGCAGGTTACGCTCGGGCGTCTGGATGACGGCGGCGACAAGGCGGTGCAGGCGTCCAGCAAGACCCAGCCGGAAGCCGAAAAGCCCGCAACCCAGAAGGCGCTCGGCCTTGATCTGGCCGGCCTGAGCAAGGATCTGCGCAGCCGCTACAAGATCAAGGACAGCGTCAAGGGCGTCGTCATCACCAGTGTAGATTCCTCATCCGACGCCGCCGAGAAGCGGCTCAGCGCCGGCGACGTGATCGTCGAGGTGGCGCAGGAAGCCGTGTCCAACGCCGCCGACGTCAAGAAGCGCGTCGATCAACTGAAGAAGGACGGCAAGAAATCCATCCTGCTGCTGGTCTCCAACGCCGAGGGCGAACTGCGCTTCGTTGCGCTGAGCGTGCAGTAGGGCGGAATAGCGAAGCGTCATCCGCCGTTCTGCTGGAGACCCGGCGCAATGCGCTTCGCTGTTGCGCCCTACGAAGTAACAAACTCCTCCCGCCGATACCCCTGCGCATAGAGCAGCGCGGTGAGGTCGCCGTGGTCGATCCTCGCATGGGCGCTGGCGGCGACCGCGGGTTTGGCGTGATAGGCGATCCCGAGTCCCGCGCTCTGGATCATGCCGAGATCGTTGGCGCCGTCGCCGACCACCAGGGTGTCGAGATCGTCGAGATCGAAGGCTTCGCGCAGCTCATTCAGCGTCGCCAGTTTCGCGGCGCGCCCTAAAATCGGCTCGGCGACCCTGCCGGTCAATTTGCCGTCCTCGACCAGCAGCTCATTGCCGCGATTTTCTTCAAACCCGATCATCGCGGCGACGCGGTTGGTGAACAGGGTAAAACCGCCCGAGATCAGGCAGGTATAGGCGCCATGCGCGCGCATGGTCGCGACCAATTCGCGGCCGCCCGGTGTCAGTGTGATGCGCTTGTCCAGCACTTCGTCGACCACGGCCGCGGCTAAGCCCTTGAGCAGCGCGACCCGCTCGCGCAACGCCGACTCGAATTCGATCTCGCCGCGCATGGCGCGCTCGGTAATGCCGGCGACATGCGCCTTCAGGCCGGCAAAGTCCGCCAGTTCGTCGATGCATTCCTGCTCGATCATGGTGGAATCCATGTCGGCCAAAAGTAGCCTCTTGCGCCGGTCGATGTCCGGCTGCACCACAATATCGATCGGCAGGTCGCCGCGCGCCCCGCGCAGGCGGTCGGCGATGGCGCCGATGTCGTCGGCCGAGGCGAAGGGAATGTCGACCGCCACTTCGTTAAACAGCCATTTTGCCGGAGCGGAAGTGGTAAGAATCGCGCGCGCGCCGTCGACAATCGTCGAGTCGAGCGCGGGATTTGCCGGATTGCATATCAGGGTAGCGACGAGAGACATGACGTGAATTCGGAGCAGGAGAGCAACACCGCGCTGCTTATCGCAGGGCCAACCGCCAGCGGCAAGTCGGCGCTGGCGGCCGCATTGGCAGAAACGCACAATGGAGTGATCGTCAACACCGACTCGATGCAGGTGTATCGCGACCTGCGCGTGCTGACGGCGCGGCCGACGCCGGACGAGGAGGCGAGGGCGCCACATCGGCTCTATGGCCACGTCGATGCGGCCGTGAATTTTTCCGCCGGCGCGTGGCTTGCCGATGCTGCGAAGGTGCTTGCGGAGTTACGCTCGCAAAAGCGCTTGCCGATCTTCGCCGGCGGGTCCGGGCTTTACTTCAAGGCGCTGACGCGCGGATTGTCGGCGGTGCCGCCGATTCCGTCCGAGGCGCGTGAGAGCGTCCGCGCGCGGCTGCAACGCGACGGCGCCGAGGCGCTGCACGCCGAACTGATGCGGCGCGATCCGGCTTCAGCCGAGCGCTTGAAGCCGCGCGACCGTATTCGCATCGCGCGGGCGCTTGAGGTCATTGAGGCCACCGGGCGTTCGCTGGCCGACTGGCATCGTCACGGCTTGCCGCCGCTGTTGCAGCCGGGTGCGTTTACCGCGGTGTTTCTCGCCCCTGAACGCGACGAGCTGTATGCACGGATCGATGCGCGGTTCGATGCAATGCTGAAAGCCGGCGCGCTCGATGAGGTCGCTTCATTGGCATCCCGAAAGCTCGATCCGTTGCTGCCGGCGATGAAGGCGCATGGCGTACCGGCGCTGATCCGGCATCTCAACGGCGAGATCACGCTGGAGCAGGCGGCGGCGATCGGCCGCGCCGACACCCGGCACTACGCCAAGCGGCAGTTCACCTGGTTCAGGCATCAATTGCCGGAATTCCAGTGGATGGTGCCGGATGAGGCGAGGAAAATCTATCAAAAGGAAGTCTGAGCATCGGTCCGCGCGCGCATCGCGAACGAGTTTACGGTTGCACGGACGGTTGCGACGTCACTATACTTTTACCGGTGGAGATGACATGAGCCGAATTTCTGTCGTCGCGGGCGCTGTACTTGCGGTCTGGTCGGCGACGTCGGTCGGCGCTCCGGCGCTTGCAGCGGGTCGTGTCGCACTGGTTATTGGCAACGGTATCTACCAAAAAGCTCCAGCCCTGACGAATCCCCCGCGCGATGCGGCAGATATTGCCGCAGCCCTTGATCGATTGGGATTTTCCGTCAAGCGGCTTACCGACGCAAGCGCGGCAGATATTCGAAAGGGTCTCATTGACTTTGGCCGTACCGCCCAAGGTTCGGAAATGGCGGTTGTGTTCTATGCGGGTCACGGCATGGAAGTCGGCGGGGAAAACTGGCTAATTCCTGTGGATGCCGAATTACGCAGTGATACGGATGTGGAGAACGAGGCGATCAGCTTGCGTACGGTCAGCCTTCAGGTCGCCAAAGCCACGCAGCTAGGTCTCGTCATTCTCGATGCTTGCCGCAATAATCCATTTGCCCGAGCCATGCAGCGTTCGCTTCGCACGCGGGCCGTGACCCATGGCCTGGCGCCGACCGAGCCCACCGACAATGTGCTGGTGGCTTTTGCGGCGAAGGACGGCACCCTTGCCAACGATGGCGACGGACCAAACAGCCCTTTTACGACGGCTCTGTTACGCAATATCGAAACGCCGGGTCTGGAAATCTCGTTTTTGTTTCGCAATGTGCGGGACGAGGTAATGGCTGCGACCAAGCGGGAGCAGCAGCCGTTCGTCTACGGGTCTTTGTCGAAAGAGGCTATTTATTTAAAGGCTGTAGAACCGTCCGCGACGACCGTTACGGGGGTGTCGGCGCCCGATGAAATGGTTTGGAAGACGATCAACGACTCGGTCGCTCCAACCGTGTTTGAAGATTTTCTTCGGCGGTTTCCGGCAAGCGAGCGGGTTTCCGACGCAAGAAGCAGGCTCGAAAAACTCAGACTGGCCTCGCTTGGCGGCACGCCATCACAGCCGTCCCGCTCAACAGAAAATCCATATTTTACCGAATTTTACATGAATCGTGTCCGGGAAATCGCTTCCCGCAACCGGCTGGTGATACCGGCTTTTGCGATCGACGCGGTGGATGCCCGGGTGCCCGCTGAGTTTCGTCGCTTTGTCGGCGTTTGGGCGAGCAAGGTAGGGTACGGTGGTGTAGGACGGTAAGCCGCGCTGATCGTCAATTCCGTCGATGCCGAAGGACAAGTCAGCGGCTACTATATTTGGGGGCCATCGACAAAGAGCTCATTTTATCAGATCCCGGCCGGGTATGCCGATTTCGCGACCAAAGTGCAGGGCAACAGGTTCGTTTTCACGCTCAAGGCCGTCAGGCGAACCGTCTTTCTCAACGGCCTCGGTACGATACGCATACGAGACGATCACGAGGATGGTCGATCAGCCTCAATCACCCAAGAACCGATCTGGACCCTTGCCGAGCGCGAAGCAGCGGCCAGACGCTAGCTAATTATTTCGTTTGACCTTAGACTTTGCCGGTATATAACCGCGCAACCTTTGGGAAGTCCGAGCGCCGAAATGAGCAATAAAATTACCAAGCTCCTTATTCTCGTCGTACCCAGGCGCACCGCCCGGGCTGGCTGAGGCCATCCCGAAAACGGGCGGTGTGCATGGGGCCTCTTGGGCCCTTTTTTATTTTCCAATCCAACCTGACAGCGTCGCGCCAAAAAAGGGCGCATCCGGAGCCAGCTATGAGCGACCACAACAGCCACGATCCCAACCAGATGACGGGCGCCGCGATGATCGTGCGCGCGCTGGCCGATCACGGCGTCAAGCACATCTTCGGCTATCCCGGCGGCGCGGTGCTTCCGATCTATGACGAGATTTTCCAGCAGAGCGAGGTCGAGCACATCCTGGTGCGGCACGAGCAGGGCGCCGGTCACGCCGCCGAGGGCTATGCGCGTTCCACCGGATTGCCGGGCGTGGTGCTGGTAACCTCGGGTCCGGGCGCCACCAACATGGTGACGCCGCTCACCGACGCGCTGATGGATTCGATTCCGCTGGTCTGCATCACCGGCCAGGTGCCGACGCATCTGATCGGCAATGACGCGTTCCAGGAGTGCGACACCGTCGGCATCACCCGGCCCTGCACCAAGCACAACTGGCTGGTGCGGCGGATCGAGGACCTGCCGAAGGTGCTGCATGAAGCATTCTACGTCGCCACCACCGGCCGTCCCGGGCCGGTGGTTGTCGACGTGCCGAAGGACGTGCAGTTTGCCGTCGGCACCTATCACCCGCCGCGCAAGTCCGACGTCCACATCTCCTATTCGCCGCGGGTGAAGGGCGACGCGGCGCAGATCCGCAAAGCCGTGGCGCTATTGGCGTCTGCGAAACGGCCGGTGATCTACTCCGGCGGCGGCGTGATCAATTCCGGCCTCGAGGCCTCGAAACTGCTGCGCGAACTGGTCGAGGCCACCGGTTTTCCGATCACCTCGACCCTGATGGGACTGGGCGCCTATCCGGCGTCGGGCAAAAACTGGCTCGGCATGCTCGGCATGCACGGCACCTACGAGGCCAACATGGCGATGCATGATTGCGACGTCATGCTGTGCGTCGGCGCGCGCTTCGACGACCGCATCACCGGGCGCACCGATGCGTTCTCGCCGAACTCCAAGAAAATCCACATCGACATCGATCCGTCGTCGATCAACAAGAACATCCGCGTCGACGTGCCGATCATCGGCGATTGCGGCAATGTGCTCGGCGACATGCTGCAGGTATTCAAGGCCGAGGCAAAGAAACCGAGAATCGATCCGTGGTGGTTTGAGATCGGGCGCTGGCGCGCGCGCAATTCGCTTGCATACAGGAAAAACAACGACGTGATCCTGCCGCAATTCGCGATCCAGAGCCTGTTCGAGGCGGTGCGCGGCCGCGACACCTACATCACTACCGAAGTCGGCCAGCATCAGATGTGGGCGGCGCAGTTCTTCGGCTTCGAGGAGCCGCACCGCTGGATGACCTCCGGCGGCCTCGGCACCATGGGCTACGGCCTGCCAGCGGCGCTCGGGGTGCAGGTCGCGCATCCGGGCAGCCTGGTCATCGATATTGCCGGCGACGCCTCGGTGCAGATGACCATGCAGGAGATGTCGACCGCGGTTCAATATGAGCTGCCGATCAAGATCTTCATCCTCAACAACCAGTACATGGGGATGGTGCGGCAGTGGCAGCAGCTCTTGCATGGCAACCGGCTGTCGCATTCCTATTCCGAAGCGCTGCCGGATTTCGTCAAGCTGGCGGACGCCTTCGGCTGCGTCGGCATCCAGGCCATCAAACCCGGCGATCTCGACGGCGCGATCAAGGAGATGATCAGCGTCAAGCGGCCGGTGCTGTTCGATTGCCGGGTGGCGGCGCTGGAGAATTGTTTCCCGATGATCCCCTCGGGCAAGGCGCATAACGAAATGCTGCTGCCGGCGGAAGCCAATGAAGAAAATACCGCCGCGGCTTTCTCGGGCGGCAAGGCGCTGGTGTGACACAACTCCTCATCCTGAGCAGCCGCGAAGCGGCGTCTCGAAGGATGAGACGAGATGGTGAGGATGCCGTCGCCCTTCGAGACGCGCGCAAGGGCGCGCTCCTCAGGGTGAGGCAGAACGGATGAGACGAGCCGATGTTTGACCTGCAGCAATTGGAGCGAGCGCAAGCGATCGTTGGAGCGGCCATGCCGCCGACGCCGGCGCATGCGTGGCCATTGCTGTCGCAACGGCTCGGCGCCAGCGTCATCGTCAAGCATGAGAACCACACCCCGACCGCCGCCTTCAAGGTGCGCGGCGGGCTGGTCTATCTCGACCGATTGAAGCGCGAGCGGCCCAACACTCCCGGGCTGATCTCGGCGACGCGCGGCAATCACGGCCAGAGCCTTGCTTTTGCCGCGCGCCGTCATGGTGTGCCGGTGACGATCCTGGTGCCGCGTGGCAACTCGGTCGAGCAAAATCGCGCCATGAAGGGGCTGGGAGCCAACCTTGTCGAGCATGGCGAGGACTTTCAGGCTGCGCGCGAGGAAGCCTATCGTCGTGCCTCGGCCAGCGGTCTGGAATTCGTGCCGGCATTCCATCCCGATCTGGTTCTGGGCGTCGCGACCTATGCACTGGAATTGTTGAGGAAAGCGCCGGACCTTGATGTTCTCTACGTCCCGATCGGGCAAGGGTCCGGAATTTGCGGCTGCATCCTGGCGCGCGATCTGCTGGGGTTACGCACAGATATTGTCGGCGTGCAGTCCACTGAGGCTCCTTCCTACGCGTTGTCGTTTGCAGCGGGAACGGTAGTCACGACCGCGACCAGCAGTACGATGGCCGACGGCATGGCGACGCGCATCCCCGATTCCGACGCGTTGGCGATCATCCGCAAGGGCGCTTCGCGAATCGTGCAGGTTACCGACGACGAGGTCGCCGTCGCGATGCGGGCCTATTGGACCGACACTCACAATCTGGCGGAAGGTGCCGGCGCCGCGGCGCTGGCCGCAGCCATACAGGACAAACAGCAGATTTGCAGCAAGCGGGTCGGCCTCATCCTGAGCGGCGGCAATATCGATCTCGATCTGTTCAACCGATGGGTCGTGCCCGAAGCCGTTGCCCGCAAAGCGTTGGTGTAAGGAAGCAAGGACAAGACAATGAACCAGCCCGCATCCGCCTATTTCATGGAAGACCGCCACGATCCCAACGAGACGCACACGCTCTCGGTGCTGGTGCAGAACGAGCCGGGCGTGCTCGCGCGGGTAATCGGGTTATTCTCCGGGCGCGGCTACAATATCGAGAGCCTCACAGTGTCGGAAACCGAGAACCAGAAGCACCTCTCGCGCATCACCATCGTCACCACCGGCACGCCCATGGTGATCCAGCAGATCAAGCATCAGCTCGACCGCATGATCCCGATCTACAAGGTGGTCGACATGACGCTGACCGGCACGCGCTCGATAGAGCGCGAACTGGCAATGGTGAAAGTGCGCGGCATGGGTGAGCCCCGCATCGAGGCGATGCGGCTGGCGGACGCATTCCGCGCGAGGGTGATCGATGCCTCGACGGAGAGCTTGGTGTTCGAGATCACCGGCAACTCCGCCAAGATCAACCAGTTCGTCGACCTGATGCGCCCGCTAGGGCTCGTGGAGGTGTCCCGCACCGGCGTCGCCGCCATCGGCCGCGGCGCCGAGGGGATGTGAGGGTGGACAAAACAGCGTACGGGATATACAATGTATATCCAGAGTGGAGATCGCTCGCATGAAGGTAAAAGTAGCCAAATGGGGAAATAGCTTGGGCGTCAGGTTGCCGAAGGCAGCCGTTGAGGCCGCAGGTGTCGTGGCGGGGTCGGATTTGGACCTGTCGGTCGAGGGTGGCGAATTTCGTCTGAAGCCGCATGCGACACGCAAGACCTCGCGTCAGTTGCTTGAAGAAATGGTCGAGGAAATGAGGCGGGTTGGGCCGGGCAATGAGCCGGAAACCGTCGATTGGGGACCGGACCGTGGCTCAGAGATTATCGACGACGACTATTCGCGGGGCAAAATTCCCATGCCGCGCAAACGCCGCTGACGCCCTTCTTCGAGGATTCAGATGCTGCCCGATGCGGGTGATATTGCCTGGGTTGAGTTCGGTGAGACGCTCGGCACGGAGCAGTATGGGCGCCGGCCAGCCTTGATCTTGACCTCGCTCATCTATCATGAGGTCTCCACTCGCGCGCTGATCTGTCCGATCACCTCGACGGACAAGCCATGGGCGAGCAATGTTCGCCTTCCGGCTGGTTTGAAAACGAAAGGCGTCGTCCTTCTTGATCAGTTGCGTGCCGTCGATCGTAGACATCGCATGTTTGATGTTGTCGAACGCATTCCTCAGGTCACGTTGATTGAAGTTCATCGTAAGCTCGCATCGTTGTTGGGAATAGAAATCGTAGACTTGGTAGCTGTCGGGTCGGGTCGAAAGTCGATATGACCTTCCGCGACATATTTCTCGCGACCTTGGTCGCCGTGATCTGGGGGCTTGCGTTCGTCGCGAGCCGGCTGGCGCTCGACGAATTGCCGCCGACGCTGATGACGGCGCTGCGCTTTGCCATCGCGGCGGTGCCGTGCCTGTTCGTGCGCAAGCCGGACGTATCATGGCCGCTGTTGATCGCGATCAGCTTCACCTTGTTCCTCGGCCAGTTTCTGGCGCAGGCTTTTGGCATCGCCCATGGCGTACCGGTGGGGCTTGCCAGCGTGATCGTGCAGAGCCAGGCTTTGTTCACGATCGCGCTCGCCGTCATCGTATTTGGCGAGGTGCCGACACGAATGCAGACCATCGGAATTGGCGTCGCAGTAGTCGGCTTGCTGATGATCTGCGGCACCGTCGGCTACGATTTCAGCGTCGGCGCTTTTGCCGTGCTGATGATCTGCCCGGTCAGTTTCGCAGTCGGCAATCTGTTGTTGCGGCGCGCGCGGGATGTGCCGATGTTCGATCTGTTCGCATGGCTTTGCCTGGCGTCGGCGGTGCCGCTGCTGGGCCTGACGCTGATCGCTGACGGTCCGCAGCCGGCGTGGCATGCGCTCGTCAACATGTCGCCGGCCGGCCTCGTCAGCATCCTGGCCATCGGCGCGATCTCGACCAGCATCGCCTACTGGCTGTGGGGCCGGCTGCTGCGCGATTATACCGCGGCGCAGGTGGTGCCGTTCGCGCTGCTGGTGCCGTTCGTCGGCGCCGCCGCTTCGAGCATCGTGTTCGGCGAGCGGTTCGGGCCGCTGCGGCTGGCCGGCATGATCATCGTGGTCTGCGGCATCGCGATCATGCTGCTGTCCGGCCAGGCGCGGTCCGTGCCGAAGATCGCGTGAGCGAAAACGTGTCCCAGCTTTTCATCGCCTTTGTCGTATTCGCCACCGTGATGTTTTTCACGCCAGGCCCCAACAACATCATGCTCATGTCGTCGGGTCTGACCTACGGCTTCCGCCGCACCTTGCCGCATATCGCGGGTATCACGATCGGGTTCGCTTTCATGATCGGGGCGGTGGGCCTCGGCCTTGGGACGATCTTCATCACCTATCCGGTGCTGCAGACGATTCTCAAATATGCCGGCATTGCCTATCTGATCTATCTCGCGGCGGCGATAGCGACGTCCGGGCCGGTGATGTCCGCGCAGGACAACCGGCGAGGTCCGATGACCTTCTGGGGCGCGGCGATGTTCCAGTGGATCAACGTCAAGGGCTGGGTGATGGTGATCGGCGCCATCACCGCCTATGCCGCCATCGCCGGCTTTCCCTGGAACATCGTCATACAAGTCACGCTGAGCCTGCTGCTGGGAGCGGTGTCGTGCTCGGTCTGGGCGCTGTTCGGCAGTGCGTTGCGGCCGCTCCTGACCTCGCCGAAGGCGGTGCGGGCTTTCAACATCGTCATGGCTGCGCTGCTGCTGGCTTCGCTGTACCCGGTTCTGAGCGAGCCATGAGGCAGGCTTGACCCAGAAATCGCCGCCGCGGGCTTGTCTCGCGGCACCTGCCGCCCTAGAAACCGGCGGCAATTCGAGATCAGGCGGGCCGGGAAGCGGCCGCCACAGGAGAGGAACGACCAATGCGGGTTTATTACGATCGCGACGCCGACATCAACCTGATCAAGGGCAAGAAGGTCTGCATCGTCGGCTATGGCAGCCAGGGCCACGCGCATGCGCTGAACCTGAAGGATTCCGGGGTCAAGGACGTCGCGATTGCGCTGCGCAAGGGCTCGGCGTCGGCCAAGAAGGCGGAAACCGCGGGTTTTAAGGTGATGGAAGTCGCCGAGGCCGCCAAGTGGGCCGACCTCGTGATGATGCTCACCCCGGATGAACTGCAGGGCGACATCTACCGCGAGCACCTGCACGACAACATGAAGAAAGGCGCGGCGCTGGTGTTCGCCCACGGCCTCAACGTGCATTTCAACCTGCTCGATCCGCGGCCCGATCTCGATGTGCTGATGATCGCGCCGAAGGGTCCGGGCCACACCGTGCGCTCGGAGTACCAGCGCGGCGGCGGCGTACCCTGCCTGATCGCGATCCACAAGGATCCGTCGGGCAACGCCCATGACCTCGGCCTTAGCTACGCCTCGGCGATCGGCGGCGGCCGCGCCGGCATCATCGAGACCTCGTTCAAGGAAGAGTGCGAGACCGATTTGTTCGGCGAGCAGGTGGTGCTGTGCGGCGGCCTGGTCGAACTGATCAAGGGCGGTTTCGAGACGCTGGTGGAAGCCGGCTATGCGCCTGAAATGGCTTACTTCGAATGCCTGCACGAGGTGAAGCTGATCGTCGATTTGATCTATGAAGGCGGCATCGCCAACATGAATTATTCGATCTCCAACACCGCCGAATACGGCGAATACGTCACCGGCCCGCGCATCGTCACTTCGGAGACCAAGGCGGAAATGAAGCGCATACTGAACGACATCCAGTCCGGCAAATTCGCCCGCGACTGGATGCTGGAGAACAAGGTCAACCAGACCTCGTTCAAGGCCACCCGCGCCAAACTAGCCGCGCACCCGATCGAGGAAGTCGGCGAAAAACTCCGCGACATGATGCCCTGGATCAAGAAGGGCGCGCTGGTGGACAAGACGAAGAATTGAGGCTGAATCGACGCCATCCGCAGACTTCGGGCAGGCCGCGCCATGGCGCACCTGAACGAAGGACCCAAAAGATGCCATTGAGCACACGACGGTCATTTACCCGCCGAACGCGGCGCGGCTTGTTGGGTAGCATGGTTTGATGGTGGTCCATTCGTAGTCGCTAAGTTCATAGCGCATGATTCGAGCCTCCGATTTCGGAGCCTGAATCACGTCTCGGACGGAGCTATCCACCGCTAGGTTCGTCCGAAGATCTACTCACTAGCCGACCTTCTTGGATTCCTTATGAGCACAATCAACGCGGCTACGATTTGCATTGCCCCGGCCAAGGCGAACGGCACCACGTAGCTCGTCGAAATGTCCCGAAGCACCCCGAGGACAGCAGGAGCCAACGCGAAGACAGCTTGATTGAACGCCACCACGAGCGCGACGACCGTACCGACGTCGGCCGCACGAAACTCATGTTGCGCGATAAGCGGGGGAAGGGAAACAACGTTACCGACGCCGAGACCAAACAGCACGCAACCCACCAGTACAACCGTGGGCGCATCTGAGATGATCATCAATGCAACGCCGACGCTTTGGAGGAGAAAGTTCACGGATGCAGCCAGGCGGCGATCGCGGCCTCCGATCGTCCAGCCTAGCAGAGTGCGGCCCAAAACAGCAGATGTCGTCACCATACTGACCGCGGCGGCGGCCCCGTTCTCGCCGAGCAGTGGGGATATTCGGGTCAGCAAGTGCGTTAGCAGTCCGACTTGAGCGAATAGGGCCAACGCGAAGGCCACTGAAAGTGTCATGAAACCCTTGGTCTTGATGAGGTCTTTTCGAGGACTACGCGTTAACGCGGTAGCGACGTGGGGCTTGCTGTCGATAAGCAGTCCGTCGGGCGCCAAACCCAGTCCTTTCGGATCGCGGCGGAGGTAAAAAATCGAAAGAGGTGTTATGACCAGCGGCATGGCGATACCTACCGCGACCGCCGCCGCCTCAACCCCAGTCCTGGCGATCAGAAAAATAAGCAAGGGCGGAAACACGAGGCCGCCGATGCTTGCGCCGTTGAATGCCAAGCCGATGGCCTTTGGTCGATCTCGATCGAACCATGGAGCGACCATCGCGTTGATCGCGGCACCGCTCGTCGCTGCCCAACCACTCCCCGAGATTGCTGCCGCCACGAACAATTGCCACGGAGCTGACGCGACTGACCAGGCCACGATCCCTGCACCTGCGAGAACCGCGCCGATGATCGTTGTCTGCGCCAACCCAATTGATCTGTGAGCTTCGGGTAAGTACACAATCAGTGCGGCCCCGATCAGGAAGTGCGCAGTGATCGCGCTGGAGATCATTGCGACCGGCCAGCTCTTGGAGGCGTGCAACGTCAGCAAGAGCACTCCCGGACTATAAAATCCGACACCCCATCCGAAAACCGCGATTACAAATGCGACCCAAACGACGGACCAGCCCTGAAATCGCGATTGTCGAAGCTTGCGGATCTGCATAGTTGGGCGTTCTGATCTGAGGGCAGGACGACGACTTGCCAAGGACGACTTGCCAAGTACGCGCCGTATGCGCGATCAGCCGCGCGTTTGCTCGTAGGCCTTCAGATGCGTGTAGGCCGTGCGCAGCCGGGGCACCGGGACTTTTGCGGTGTCAGCGCGCGCAATAAGGTCGCCAATCACATGATCGGCTTCGACCGGTTGGCCCGCCTTGATGTCGCGGAACATCGATGCGGTGAGCGGCGAGCCTTCCGTGGTGAACATCGCTGTCGCGCGTTCCTGCGCGGGCGCTCGGGGCGGATAGCCCTCCGCGGTCGCGACCGCCCTGGATTCGTCGAGAATGCCAAGCAGGAAGTCCTTGCCGCCGGGCGCCGCCAGGATCATACCGATCGGAGCGCGCATCAGGCTGGTCGAGGCCGCGATCGACGCGAGGAACACCCATTTCTCCCACATGTCCTGCAGGACGGTCTCGCTCGCTGCACCGCCGAAGTTGCAGCTTCCGACGACGTCCGCGATAGCGCGAACCCGGTCTGACATTTTGCCGTCGCGCTCGCCGAAACCAAGCGACTGCACCGGGCCCAGCTGGACCACTTCGCGCTTCTCGTTCAGTGTCACCGCAGTCAGGCAGAGCCCTCCGAGCACGTGGCTCGCGCCAAATTTTTTGTCGAGAACGTCCAGATGACGCATACCATTGAGCAGCGGAATGATCGCGGTCTTCTCGCCTACCGCCGGTGCGAACGACTTGGCCGCATCGTCGAGGTCGTAAGCCTTGCAGCTCAACAGCACCGCGTCAAACTTGTCCTTGATGGTGTCGGCCTGGATGACAGGCGGATTCTTCAGCGTTACGTCGCCGTTCGGACTTTTGATCACGAGGCCTGCGGCGGCAAGCTCCGAGGCACGGCGCGGCCGCACCAGAAAGGTGATGTCGCGGCCGGCCTGCAGCATCCTGCCGCCGAAATATCCGCCGATGGCGCCCGCGCCAACGATGAGAACGCGCATCTCTCAATTCCTCTTGTTGCTGGATAGGTAATGATTTTGTTGGATAGGTAACGATCCTGCTCCAACCAACGCATGCCATACCGGACTGTCCGGAACGTTGCTCATCCGCGGCTCCCGTGTTCCTGGACATCTACATACCAGAAGGGGCACTCTGTGCGCTCGCCGGAATCGGACTCCGTCGCCGGCTGTCCTAGAGGAATTCAATGCTCGATATCGAAGAATGCGAACGGGCACGCGTTAGGCGGGATCGTCGCTTCGACGGCCTATTCTTTTCCGGCGTTCGCACGACACGTATCTACTGCCGCCCTGTCTGTCCGGTGCGCCCTGCCAAGGCGGCCAACGTAATGTTCTATCCGTCGGCAGCGGCGGCCGAACTTGCGGGTTTCCGACCGTGTCTGAGGTGCAGGCCGGAGACTGCTCCTTTCTCGCCTGCATGGAAGGGAACACGCACTACTGTCGAACGTGCGCTCCGGCTCATCGCGGACGGTGCACTTGATCACGGCAGTGTCGAGACCTTGGCCGGTCGTCTCGGGATCGGTTCGAGACATTTGTCCCGGCTCTTCCAAATGCACCTCGGTGCAAGCCCGGTTCAGGTCGCCCAGACGACACGCGTGCAGCGGGCGAAGCGGTTTCTGGATGAGACCGATCTCACGATGTCCGAGATCGCCGTGCGCGCAGGCTTCGGTAGCTTGCGGCGATTTAATACGGTGTTCGCCGAGGTTTATCGGCGACCGCCCACGCAGATCAGGCGTGCCCGTAAACCGAGTGCCACCTAAACGTCGGCTTTCGGTTGAAGCGGACAGATCGTCCCGAGCGCACGCGTCTCTTGTTGGCACCTAGCGTCGTACGCTGCTGTGTAGCAATGCTTCGGCTATCGAGGCATAGCGGACTCTAGCGTGGCGTCGGCCCTGCAGATTTATCGGTTCACGGCCTAGCTTGCAGCCAGCCCCAGCGCCCTGATTACCGCGCGCTGGTCGAAATAGGGGCGCTCGCAGACGATCTTCGCTGAGCATGGCGCGAATTCGAAGCTCGCCATCATGCGCACCCGAAACGCTTTTCCCGTTGGCGCGATCTCGCCTTTCGGCGTTCGCAGCGGGCCGAGATGCGTGCCCGTCAGCCAGAATTCCACCAGCACCGTGTCGCCGCCAGCGCCGATGGCGATGATCTCGTTGGCTTGATCGGGAAACGGCGTGCGAGAGGCCGCGAAATAGCCGCGCACCGCTTCCTCGCCGTCGTATACGCTGCCTGCGCCGTACAATTCGTAGCGCGGGTGTTCGAAGGTGGCGATGACGCGGTCCCAGTCGCCCTCGCATTCGAGCCGCATGTGATCGCGCACGGTCTGAATGCGTGCAGCGGTGAGCTGGTCCATTGGAATCCTCTCTCGCACTTCAGGATGACGATACTCCTTAGTCTCCTCCGCAATGTGAAACGAGGGATCGCGCTGCCGCCAGCGTATTTCACGTCAAAAGGATTTGCTGCGCCGCACTGCACGCGCCTCGCGCGACAAATCGCCCCTGCCAAACCCGAGTTGCCGGTCTAGCCCGCGCCTTCCGGGAATCCCCACCGGCTGCTATCGTCCCGCCAAATTCAGAAAAAAGCACGCGAGGAAATCGCCGCCAAAAGCCGTCACGCCTGGCCCAGCCCTGCAGGAGGAGACTCTATGAAGCGCGCCGCTACCGATTTGATCAAGACGCTTGGAATTTCCCTAACCGTTCTGGCCGCGATCTCGATGCCGGCGGTCGCGCAGAAGAAATACGACAAGGGCGTCACCGACTCCGAGATCAAGATCGGCAACATCATGCCGTATAGCGGGCCGGCGTCGGCCTACGGCATCATCGGCAAGACCATGAGCGCCTATTTCCGCATGATCAACGATCAGGGCGGGATCAACGGGCGCAAGATCAATTTCATCTCCTATGACGACGCCTACTCGCCGCCGAAGACCGTGGAGCAGGCGCGCAAGCTGGTCGAGAGCGACGAGGTGTTCTTGATCTTTGCATCGCTAGGTACCGCGCCGAACGCGGCGATCCAGAAATACATGAACACCATGAAGGTGCCGCAGCTGTTCGTCGCCACCGGCGCGTCGCGCTGGGGCGATCCCGAGCATTTTCCGTGGACCATCGGCTGGCAGCCGAACTACCGCGCCGAGGCGCGCATCTATGCGACCTACATCCTGCAGCACTATCCGAATGCGAAGCTAGGCATCATTTACCAGAATGACGATTTCGGAAAGGACTACGTGCTCGGCCTCAAGGACGTGCTGCGCGACAAATACGACAGGATGGTCGTCGCCAGCATTCCCTATGAGACCAGCATGCCGACGGTGGACTCCCAGATCGTCGCCATCAAGACCGCCAACCCGGACATCTTCATCAATATCGGCACGCCGAAATTCGCAGCCCAAGCGATCAAGAAGGTGGCCGAGCTCGACTGGCATCCGATCCACATCATGACCAACGTGTCGGCGTCGGTCGGTGCCGTGCTGAAGCCCGCAGGTCTCGACAATTCCAAGGGCATCTTGAGCGCCCACTATCAAATGGACGTCACCGATCCGCAGTGGGACAGCTATCCGGGGATGCAGAAATACCGTGCCTTCATGGCGAAGTATTATCCGGAGGCCGACAAGTCGGAGAGCGGACCGCTCACAGGCTACAATACGTCGACCGCACTGGTCGAGGTATTGAAGCGGTGCGGCGACAATCTCACGCGCGAGAACGTCATGAAGGTGGTCGCCAACATGGATTTCGAGATCAACACCTACATCCCCGGCATCCGCATCAAGACGTCGCCGACCGATTTCTATCCGATCGAACAGGTGCAGATGATGACGTTCACCGGCGAGAAATGGCAGCTGTTCGGCCCGATCATCGACGGCCACGCGGAGTAGGGGCGAGGCGGGAGGTGCGCCTCATCCTCCGATCTGCTATCTTCGTCCTGGCGAGGAGCGAAGCGACGAAGCAATCCAGTCTGCACTGAGTTTCTGGATTGCTTCGCTTCGCTCGCAATGACGAGGGAATAACCTATGCAATCCGTCGTCATTACCGGGACCTCGACCGGCATCGGCTGGGGCACGGCGAAGGTGCTGCTCGAGCGCGGGTTTCGCGTGTTCGGCAGCGTGCGCAAACAGGCCGATGCCGATCGGCTGAAGGGCGAGTTCGGCGCCAACTTCACGCCGCTATTGTTTGACGTCACCGACGAGGCGCAGGTTGTGGCGGCCGCGCGCCACGTCCGGGCCGAACTGGAGGGCGAAACTCTGGCCGGCCTGGTCAATAATGCCGGCATCGCGGTGGCGGGGCCGGTACTGGAACTGTCGGCCGACGAATTCCGCCGCCAGATGGACGTCAACGTCATCGGACCGGTCATCGCCACGCAGGCGTTCGGTCCGCTGCTCGGCACCGACCCGTCGCTGCACGGACCGAAGGGACGGATCGTGATGATCAGCTCGGTGGCGGGCAAAAACGGCAATCCGCTGATGGCGGCCTATTCGGCCTCCAAGTTCGCGGTCGAAGGCCTTTCGGAAAGCCTGCGCCGCGAAATGATGCTGTTCGGCATCGATGTCATTATTGTCGCTCCAGGCCCGGTGAAGACGCCGATCTGGGGCAAGGCCGAGGATGTCGATATTTCCGGCTACAGCAACTCGCCCTTCCTTCCGGCGCTGCAGCGGATCGGCAAATTCATGTTGCAGCTCGGCGAAGGCGGACTGCCCGCGGAGAAAATCGGCGAACTGATTCACCACGCGTTGACCGCTCCGAAGCCGCGCGTGCGCTATCAGATCTCGCCGGATCCGATGCGGCATTTGCTCGCGGCGATCCTGCCCAAACGGACGGTCGACCGCATTATCGCCAAGCGGCTGGGGCTTATGCCCAAGGGCTGAGGGCCGGGCGCGGGGGGCGCAAGAATTTAATGTTTTGCCGCTTGACATATATTCCTTTATAGCTACATTCCTAGTCATCTCATCCTAGCTTAAGGGAGCGTTACCTGGGACGCTTTGGAACGTGGGGGTGGGAGCGGCGCCTGAGGGCGGGAGCTAACGTAGCTCACGTTCGCGGGAGTACTTGGGTATCCGTCCGGCCCCACTATCGGGGTCTGCCACTTAGCTGGCTGGACGGGGACAGGCAGCGGCGCGAAATCGCCGTGAGCCAAGTCCCCGGAAGCGCGGACCAGGGCTACTACGCCGTGACGGAACGTCGGAAGGCGTTTCCGTGGCCTCTGTTTCTCGGCGATCCGGGAAATAAGCTGCGGCTCTGTCACCAAGGCGCGCCTTTCGGCGTTCCGCCTCCCTCTTTCGCTTCGAGGGAGGTTTTCCAAAACCCCAACTCACGCGAAGGGATTTGCGGGCGGCGATGACGCTTGCCCGGAAAGCGTCGGCGACATGAAATTCATTGCGCGTTCATGACGGTTCCACTACGTTTTCATGGCACCTCGCAGTAACCGGTTGCGATGTCCGCCTTCTGGCCGCCGCCAGTTCAGGGCCAGCAGTGCCGGGTTGTGTTGTGTTACAGGTCATGGCGCTGCCGCCGAATTCATCGTCCTCCGCTGCCGCGATTGCGAGCGGCATTGCTTCGATCGGAATCTGGCGCCTGCTCGCCGTTGCGGCGCCTCACGTCGGCGCCGTCGTCGTGATGCTGCAGACCGAAACCGATTTCGGCTCGCGGGTCGGATTTCTACTGGCATGGGGGATCCTGAATTTCCTCTGGATCGCATTGCTGCGGCGGCCGGCGCTGTCTGGCGCGTTGTCGCTTACGCTGGTCGTCATTCTGGTGCTGCTGTCGCGGCTGAAGCACGACATCGTGCAGATGACCGCGAACTTCGTCGACCTGATGGTGATCGACCGCGACACTGCCGCGTTCCTGTTTACGATCTTCCCCAATCTGCGCTGGTCGGTGATCGCAGCGGCTTTCGTCATCTTGCCCTTGATGTACGCGCTGTGGTGGCTGGATCCGTTCCGCATCCGCCGCCTTCCTGCCGCCGCGGCGGCGTTGGCGTTCCTGGCGGCGCTGGTCGGATATGCCTTCAGCTGGCCCGACGAAGCCTGGCGCGGCTATTACGACGACGGCTATTTGTCGAAATTCGCGCGCTCCGGCGTCACCGCGGTGTCGGATTTCATCAATTACGGATTCATGGAGTCCGACACCGTCGTCGCCGGGCGCCTCGAAGTGCCGCTGCTGGACTCCTGCCATCCGGCGGGAAGGCGGCCGCACATCATCATGATCCACGACGAGTTGAGTTTCGACATTCGTCAGGCCGCCGGCGTCAAGGTGCCGCAGGGCTATGGCGGCCATTTCAATTCGTTCGACGGCAAGGCGCGCACTTTCCTCGCCGAGAGCAATGGCGGCCCGAGCTGGTTCACCGAATACAACGTGCTGGCCGGGCTGTCGTCGCGCTCGTTCGGCCGGTTCTCCTATTTCGTGACGCGGATCGCCACCGGGCGGGTCGAGCGCGGGCTGCCGCTGGCGTTGCGTCGTTGCGGCTACAGCACCATCTCGCTGTATCCAGCGTTCGGCGCCTTCATGAGCGCGCGCAGCTTCCAGACCACCACCGGCATCCAGCGTTTCCTCGACGCGCGCGATCTCGGCGCCAGGGATGTCGAGCCCGACAGCTTCTTCTACGACAAGGCGGCGGCGCTGATGTCGCAGCAGCCGCCGGCCACGCCGCTGTTCATGTTCGTCTATCTCGCCGCCAATCATTTTCCGTGGGAGACGAAATTTCGTGCCGACCTGACGCCGTCGTGGCGCAATCCCGGCAACGAGCCGGTGGTGGACGAATATCTGCGCCGGCAGGCAATGAGCGCCGAGGACTATGCCTCGTTCGTCGCGCGGCTGAAGAAGCAGTTTCCCGCGGAGCCGTTCCTGATCGTGCGTTATGGCGATCATCAGCCGGAATTCTCGCCGCACGTGCTCGATCCGGAGCTCGACGAGGCCGGCGTCGGCAAGAAGCTGATGAATTACGACCCGCGTTATTACGGCACCTACTACGCGATCGATGCGATCAATTTCGAGCCGGTGAAGAGTCCGGCCGTGATGGATACAGTCGACGCCGCCTACCTGCCGCTGGTGGTCCAGGAAGCCGCCGGGATTCCGCTCGATCCGTCGTTCGAGGAGCAGAAGAAGATCATGCTCCGCTGCAAGGGGCTGTTCTACGCCTGCAAGGACGGCGCCGAAGCCCGGCGGTTCAATCGGCTCCTGATCGATGCCGGCATGATCAAGGGTTTGTAGAGGATGGGTTGAGCGCAGCGAAGCGAAACCCATCAAACGTCGGCGAAGAATGATGGGTATCGCTTTCGCTCAACCCCATCCTACAAGATCTCCGGCCAATACAGCCGCATCGGATTATCGACCAGCAGCTTGCGCTGCAGTTCGGGCGTGACCGCGATGTGCGGGATGAAGTCGACCAGCAGGCCGTCGTCAGGCATGTGATCCTTGAGATTCGGATGCGGCCAGTCGGTGCCCCACAGCACGCGATCGGGAAAGCTCTCGACGATGCGCCGGGCAAACGGAACGACGTCGCGATAGGGATTCTGCTCGCCGTTCACCGCGGGCGGGCCCGTAACCGACAGCCGTTCGGGGCAACCGACCTTGGACCAGACGTTTGGGCATTGCCGCATTAACTTTACGAACAGATCGAACTCGGGCCCGTCGACCGGCTTGCTGACATCGGGCCGGCCCATGTGATCGACGACGATGATGGCCGGCAGCGCGGTGAAGAACTCCCACAGCTCCGGCAGATCGACCGCCTCGAAATAGACCACGATATGCCAGCCGAGTTTTGCGATGCGGCCGGCAATCTCCATCAACTCATCTCTGGGGGTGAAATCGACCAGGCGCCTGACGAAATTGAAGCGCACGCCGCGCACGCCGGCATCATGCATCGCCTGCAGTTCGCCATCGCTGACGCCGCGTCTGACCGTGGCGATGCCGCGCGCCTTACCACCCGAATGCTTGAGCGCATCGACCATCGCGCGGTTGTCCGCGCCGTGGCAGGTAGCCTGCACGACGACGTTGCGCGCGAAGCCGAGATGATCGCGCAACGCATACAGCTGCTGCTTCGAAGCATCGCAAGGCGTGTATTTGCGCTCCGCCGCATATGGGAATTCAGCGCCGGGGCCGAAAACGTGGCAGTGCGAGTCGACAGTACCCGACGGCGGCCTGAAGCGGGGTTTTGAGGGGCCGGAATACCAGTCCAGCCACCCGGGTGTTTTGTGAAATTGCATAAGTCCGGCCGTTCGTTTCTGCGGTGTTACCAGCGAAGCAACGCGCTACTGCTTCTGGATACCGGCCTTCTCGATCACCTGTCGCCACTTGTCGATGTCGGATTTGAGCCGGGCTGCAATTTCCTGCGGCGTACTCGCTCGCGCCTCGATGCCAAGTTCGATCAGCCGGCGCTTCACATCGGCGTCGGCGAGTATATCCCGTAGCGCGGCGTTGAGCGTCTTTACGATCTCCGGCGGGGTGCCAGCGGGAGCAAACAGCGCATTCCAGGAAACGACGTCGTAGCCGGCAACGCCGCTTTCCTGCAAGGTGGCCAGTTCAGGCGTGGCTCCCGACCGCACTGGTCCAGATGACGCCAGCGCCCGCAACTTGCCGTCGGCGAGATTGCCCTTCATGGAAGAGTAGCTGTCGATCGCAAGCGCAATATCGCCTTGCAGCAGCGATATTTGCGCCTCCGGCGTTCCGCGAAAGGGGATGATAGTGAAATCGATTCCAGCCGCCATCTTGAACAACTCGGCCGACAGGTTCTGGGTGCTTCCGATATTGATGGTCCCGACATTCAGCGCACCGGGTCTTGCTTTTGCGGCGGCGATAAAGTCTTGGAGCGTCCTATATTCCGAGTTGGCGCCGGTGCAGAACACGAAATCAAAAAAGCCCAGACTGGAAACCGGCTCGAAATCCTTCAGCGGATCGAACGGCAGTTTCCTGAACAACGAAACGCTGACCGCTGTTCCATTTGACAGCAGCGCCAGCGTATGTCCGTCGGGCGAAGATGAGATGACCGTTCGAGCCGCGGCGATGCCGCCGGCGCCCGGCTGATTCTCGACATAAAAGCGTTGCCCGAGCCTGTCGCCGAGTTTTTCCGCGACAATCCGCGCCGTGATATCGGCGACGCCGCCGGCCGCAAACGGCAGCACAATGCGTACGGCTTTGTCGGGATAGCGGGCCTCCGCACAGGCTTGATGGTGCGCGACGAAGAGGGCCGATAACGCGACGCAAATGCGGAACAGAGTGCGATCAACAAACATCATGGACACTTATAACAGCCAGTTCGTAGGGCGGGCAAAGGCGCCCTTGCGCCGTGCCCATCATCTTGATCAACGGCGCTGAATGGTGGGCACGCCACCGGACGCGTTCGCGTCCGGTGGCTTTGCCCGCCCTACTTGTTCCCGATTTTCTCCCACAACCATTTTGCCACCGCGTCCGGCGAACTGTTGGCATCGTTACCGCTCGCGCGGAGATTGGCCTCGCGCATGGCGGCGATGTCGATGCGATTGAGCAGCGGGGTCAGAGCCGTGTATAAAACCTGGTCCTCGGCACGTTTCGGCGAGATCAAGACGATCGCGTCATAGGGCGGGATCGCATGTTTGGAGTCGTCGAGCACCACCAAGTCATATTTTGCGATCAGCCCGTCGCTGGTATAGCCGGCGATCACGTCGACCTCGCCGGAGGCGACCGCGGCATACATGAAGTCAGGCTGCATCTGCCGCTGCGCGCGGAATGAAAGCCGGTAGGCGTTCTGCAAGCCGGCCCATTCCGGCCGCGAGAAGAATTCGTAGTCCCCCGCGATCGACATCGTCGCCGCGCGCGATGCGAGATCGGCGATGGAATGAATGCCCAGCGCCTCGGCGCGTTTGCGCGGCATCACCAGCGCATAGGCGTTCTCGAATCCGAGTTGGCCGAGCAGGGTGATGTTCTGCTGCGCCAGCGTCGCTTTCAAATCGGCCAGCAATTCCATGCGCGGCTTGATGTCGGTGCGATGAAACTGGTTGGCCCACAGCGTGCCGGAATAATCCGCGTAAACGTCGATATCGCCAGATGACAGCGCATCGAAGATCACATTGGAGCCGAGGCCCTCGCGCGACGAGGCCGATAATCCCGCCGCCCGCAACCGCTGCGCCATCAGTGCCGCCAGCACATATTGTTCGGTAAAGGTTTTTGCGCCGACAATATATGCCGATTGCGAGCGCGCCATCGACGGGACCAGCGTCGCCGCCACCAGCGCCAGCACGCCCGCGGCGCCGAGCGTGACGCGCAGACGGCTGCGATTGCGGATTCCAGTCTCGACCAGTGCCAGCAGTTGATCGACCGCCAGCGCCAGCGCCGCAGCGGCAAAACAGCCGAACAGCACGAACACCCAGTTCTGAGTCTGCAGGCCGGCGAAGATGTAATTGCCGAGGCTGGTCTGGCCGATCGGGGTCGACAGCGTCGCGGTGCCGATCACCCACACCGCCGCGGTGCGGATGCCGGCCATCATCACCGGCAGCGCCAGCGGCAGTTCCACCATGAACAGCGATTGCCGCGGCGTCATGCCGACGCCTTGCGCGGCCTCAAGGATTGCGGGATCGACGCCCTGCAGGCCGGTGATGGTGTTGCGCAGCACCGGGAGCATCGAATACAGGGCCAGCGCCAGCACCGCAGGCAGGAATCCGAACGCGGAAAAGCCGAAGCCGAGCCAGGTCAGCGACAGCGCCGCCAACGCCAGCAGCAGCGGATAAAACAAAGCCAGCAGCGCCAGTCCCGGCACCGTCTGCACCACGCTGGCGAACCCCAGCAGCGCGCCGCGCAGCAACGGTCTGTTGCGCGCCACCAGTGCCAGCGGCAGGCTGACCAGCAGGCCCAGCGCCAGCGCGGTGACGCTGACGCGAACGTGGTTGCCGAGATAATCCGGCAGATGGCCGAGCGCCTCGCCCCAGCGTGGATCGGACAACAAACTCATGCCGCGCCATCCTTCGGCAGCAGTTCCGCCAGCCGTTCCGCCTGACGCCGCGGCGTGCCCAGCAGTTCGCCGACATATGGATCTTCGCTTTTGGCAAGCTCTGCCGGCGTGCCCTCGGCCAGCAACCGTCCCGCGCGCATCACGGCGACGCGATCCGCGAGCAGCACCGCCTCGGTCATGTCATGGGTGATCATGATCGTGGTCAGGCCGAGCTTCTTATGCAGCGCGCGAAAATCATCGCCGAGCGCGTCTCGCGTTAAGGGGTCGAGCGCGCCGAACGGCTCGTCCATCAGCACGATGCGCGGCTTTGCCGCCAACGCACGGGCAACGCCGACACGCTGCCGCTGGCCGCCGGACAATTCATGTGGAAAGCGGTCGCGATGCTGGGTGCGGTCGAGCCGCACCAGATCGAGCAATTCCTCCACCCGCGCGGAAATTTCGTTCGCCGGCGTGCCCAGCAGCTTCGGCGTGATGCCGATATTGTCGGCGACGCTGATATGCGGAAACAGCCCGCCGCTCTGGAACACATAGCCGATGCGCCGGCGCAGCCCGATTGGGTCGACCGACCGCACGTCCTCGCCTTCCACCCGGATCGAGCCGCCGTCGGCCTCGATCAGCCGGTTCGCCAGCCGGAGCAGCGTGGTCTTGCCCGAACCGGAGCCGCCGACAATGGCGAGGAATTCACCCTCGGCGACGTCGAGCGTCACGTCATCTACGGCCCTGACCCGGCCGCCGTCAAAACTCTTGCCGACATGCGCGAAGGCGATCAGGGGGACGTCGCTCATATTGTGGGACTATCACAGGGTCCTCAACCCACCAAGCCGGCGCGCTTGCATGTTGCCGCGATCGGTTGAATTGTTTGGGCAGCGGCGGTATTCCATGCGCCGAAACAAATAACAATTCGGGGAAACGCGTGCAGGCAAATCAGGCCGCGGCATCGACAGCGGTCGTGCTTGACGACGCGACCGTAGCGTTCCGGCTGCCCGATGCGCGGGTCTACACCGCGGTGGAGAAGGCGCAGCTCGCAGTCGAGCATGGCGAGTTCGTCGCCATTGTCGGCCCCACCGGATGCGGAAAATCGACGCTGCTGAATATTGTCGCCGGGCTGCTCCGGCCGGCGTCGGGGTCGGTGCGGATTTTCGACCAGGCGCTGACGGGACTGAACCGCCAGGCCGGATATCTGTTTCAGGCCGACGCGCTGTTCCCGTGGAAGACCGCGCTCGACAACGTCGCGATCGGGCTGGAGGTCCAGGACGTGCCGCGCGCGGAGGCGCTTGGGCGCGCCCAGGAGTGGCTGACATCGGTAGGATTGGGCGCGTTCGCCAACCGCTATCCGCACATGCTGTCGGGCGGACAGCGCAAGCGCGTCGGGCTCGCCCAGGTGCTGATCCGCGATCCGAAAATCCTGCTGATGGACGAGCCGTTCGGGCCGCTCGATGCCCAGACCCGGCAGATCATGGGCAATCTGCTGCTTCAGCTATGGACTGCGGACCGCAAGGCGGTGCTGTTCGTCACCCACGACCTCGAAGAGGCGATCGCGCTGGCGGACCGCGTGGTGATCATGTCGGCAGGGCCGAATTCGCGCATCATCGGCAACTGGCCGGTGCCGCTGCCGCGGCCGCGCGATATCTTCGAGGTCCGGCTTTCGAGTGAGTTCCATGCGCTGCATCGGGAGATATGGAGTGTTCTCAAGGCTGAGGTGTTAAAGGGATATGCACAATCGGCAGGCGCTGCCTGACCGCGCCGACAAGTCGAAACAACAGCAACAACCAAGGAGTAAAGCCAATGGGTTCAATGAAATCGGTGACCTCAACCGCGGCCGCCCTCGTGGCCTTTTGCCTTGCGCAAACCGCCGCCTATGCCGCGGAACCGTTCACGATCTCCTCGTCGAGTTTCAAGGACGGCGAGCGGCTAGCGGTAAAAAACGCCGGCAACAACAAGGCCAATCCGAATTGCGTCGGCGAAAATGTATCGCCGCCGCTGGCCTGGGCCAACCCGCCGGAAGGCACCAAAAGCTATGCACTGTTGATGTTCGATCCGGAGGGACGTCCTCCCGGGGGCGTCGCGCACTGGGTGGCCTATGGTATTCCGGTTTCGGTGACCGGCTTCGCCGAGGGCGAAGTCTCCAAGCAGACCGATAAATATGTCGGCGGCAAAAGCACCATCAACCTCCCGCATTATTTCGGGCCTTGCACGCCGCCTGGCGCGCCGCATCACTATACGTTCACGCTGATCGCGACCGACCTAGAACCGACAGCACTCGCGGCCGGCATGACGCGCGACGAACTGATCAAGGCGCTCGATGGCCACGCCAAGGGCGCCACCGGTCTGATCGGGACATTCTCGAAGCCGTGACGCGATGGTGCTTCCATATGTCGTCCCCGCGCAGGCGGGGACCCATACGCCGTGCCGTCTCGTTTCGGCACGGTGATAAAAGCCTTCTGCAACTAATAACAGCGGTGGTTATGGGTGGCCGCCTTCGCGGGGGCGACAGGGGTGTGCCATGTCGCGCCTGACGCTCCTCGTCTGCCAGCTGCTGGTCGCGGTGGTCTTCCTCGGACTGTGGCAATTGTTCACCACCGTGCCGATCTTCGGCCGCATGCTGCTGCCGCCTTTCTTCTTTTCCAATCCGGTCGATGTCGGCAGCCAGATCGTCGCCTGGTTCGTGAGCGGCGTGATCTGGAAACATCTGCTGGTCACATTGTGGGAGTCGATTCTCGCGTTTGCGATCGGCTCGCTCAGTGGTGTGCTAATCGGGTTCTGGTTCGCGCGCCAGCCCCGGATCGCCGCGATCTTCGATCCCTATGTGAAGATGGCCAACGCGCTGCCGCGCGTGGTTCTCGCCCCGATCTTTACGCTGTGGCTTGGGCTCGGCATCTGGTCGAAGGTCGCACTCGGCGTCACGCTGGTGTTCTTCATCGTGTTCTTCAACGTCTATCAGGGAGTCAAGGAGGTCAGCCCCACCGTGCTGGCTAACGGCCGCATGCTCGGCATGAGCGAAAGGCAGCTGATGCGCCACGTGTTCTGGCCCTCGGCGCTATCCTGGATGTTTTCCTCGCTGCACACTTCGGTGGGGTTCGCCGTGGTCGGTGCGGTGGTCGGCGAATACCTCGGCTCCGCCGCTGGACTGGGCTATCTGATCCAGCAGGCCGAAGGCATATTCGACGTCGCCGGCGTATTCGCCGGCATGTTCGTGCTGTCCGCGTTCGTCATCCTGATCGATTTTGGCGTGACACTGATCGAGCGGCGGCTGCTGGTGTGGCGGCCGGAGGCCGCCGAGGGCCACGGCTAGCCTCCGTCATTGCGACCGAAGCGAAGCAAACCAGCGCTTTGCAGCAACTGGATTGCTTCGTCGCAAGTGCTCCTCGCAATGACGGCGCGGTGACGCCGTCAGTTCAGCAGCTTGACGTCATCCGGCGCCTGCGGCGGGGTCTTGATCGCGATTGCCTTCAGCGGAGCGCTGGTGCCGCCATGCGCGGTGCCCTTGGGGATGACCACGAGATCGCCGGGCTTCACCGTCACTTGCTTGTCACCAAGCCAGATCGTTCCGGTGCCTTCGAGAATGTACTGCATCTCGTTGGTGTTGGGGTGCAGGTGCTTGGGCACCATGCCGTTCTGCACCGAGACTGTGGCGCCGTCGGCGGAAACGAACACCTTGGAACGCGTGCCGCCGGCATTGGGCTGGCCAAGCACGTCGTCGCTCAACTCTCCGGTGTGAATGACCTGTGCCATGACGTTTTCGGCGGCCAGCGCAGGCCGTAGCAGATGCGTTACGCCGCAGCCGGCGGCAAACGCGGCCGCAATGGCAATGGCGGTAGCGGTGCGGTTCATTGATAGTCCTCCCTTTGAATTTTTTGTAGCCTGATGCTACGTCGGCAAATTACAGCTGGCTAGGCTGCTTAAGTCGGCTTCTCAAGCAGAGTGGGCTGACTTATCGTATGGTCAACCGCGGATAAATGGAGGAAACCATGAGGACGATCAAGCTTGTTGCGGCGCTGCTGGCGTCGCTGCTGATGTCCGGTCTTGCCGCAGCGCAAACCAAAATCACGATCGCCGTCGGGGGCGGGGCCTGTCTGTGTTATCTGCCGACGGTGCTGGCAAAACAGCTTGGTGAATATGACAAGGCCGGCCTTGCCGTCGAACTGGTCGACCTCAAGGGCGGCTCGGATGCGCTGAAGGCCGTACTCGGCGGCAGCGCCGACGTGGTTTCCGGTTATTTCGACCACTGCGTCAATCTCGCCGCCAAGAAGCAGGACCTCCAGGCCTTCGTGGTCTACGACCGGTATCCCGGGCTGGTGCTGGTGGTGTCGCCGAGCCACAACGCGGAAATCAAATCGATCAAGGATCTGGCCGGCAAGAAAGTCGGCGTCAGCGCGCCGGGTTCCTCGACCGATTTCTTTCTCAAATTCCTGCTGAAGAAAAACGGCGTCGATTCGACGAACGTCGCCGTGATCGGCGTCGGCCTCGGCGCGACCGCGGTCGCGGCGATGCAGCAGGGCCAGATCGATGCGGCCGTGATGCTGGATCCGGCAGTCACCGTACTGCAAGGCGGCCATCCCGACCTGAGGATACTGAGCGACACCCGCACGCAGAAGGACAATCAGGCGGTGTTCGGCGGCGATTATCCGGGCGGATCTCTCTATGCGACCACGGCGTGGGTCGCTTCACACGAGAAGGAAGCGCAGGCCCTGACCAATGCGATCGTGAATACCTTGAAATGGATTCATTCGCATTCGCCCGAGGATATCATGGCGAAAATGCCGCCGGAAATAGTCGGCAAGGACAAGGCGCTGTATCTCGCGGCGCTGAAGAACACGATTCCGATGTATTCGGAAACCGGACTGATGGATCCGAAGGGCGCCGCCGCGGTGCTGGCGGTGTTCAGCGAGAGCTCGCCGGAAGTCGCCAAGGCCAATATCGACGTCAGCAAGACCTACACCAACAAATTTGTGGAGCAGGCCAACAAGACCACGGGGATGAACGCGAAATAGTAGCGGTGCCGCTCGCCATTCATCGCGTCATGCAGCTCGATCTGAAATGCCATAAGTGGACGTGGCCGTTCGCGCTGGAGCGCCGCGCCGACATCGACGCGCATTTTGCGCTTCAGCAGGCCGAGAAGCCGAAACTCTGGAACGGCCGGGTTTTGCTGGGCCGCAATCCGGCCTTCAGCGGGGGTCGCTTCAGCGCCGACTATTTCGAGGCGGATTTCGCCAGCTTTCTGGCATGGCGCGACTGGGGTTTTCCTGACAACAGCGTATTCAACGGTTTCGGAATGGGCGCGCTGCGCGGCAATGACGGCGTGTTCGTGCTCGGCGAGATGGCCGCTCACACTGCGAATGGCGGGCGGATTTATTTTCCCTCAGGCACGCCCGATCTCGATGATCTCCGAGAGGGAATCGTGGATATCGCCGGTAGCGTCGCGCGCGAGGTCGAGGAGGAAACCGGCCTGACGATTGCGGAGTATCGGGCGGATGAACACTGGGATTGCGTGGTCTCGGGCGCCGTGATCGCCTTCATCCGCATTCTCGATGTGGACATGCCGGGCGGGGCGTTGCGCACGAAGATCGAAACCAATCTCGCCACGCACCGCTTGCCGGAACTTGCCGCCATCCATCTGGTGCGCGGGCCTGCGGATTTCACACCGGCGATGCCGCTTTTTGTCACAGCGTTCATCGAAGCGCAGGGTGCGCCCTGATCTTGTCCAGCACGGGCAACAGATGACCGATGAAAGCTTCCGGATTCTCGCTCATCGGAAAATGCCCTAATCCCTTCATGATGGTCACCTCGGCGCCGGGAATGCTGGCGGCGACGGCGAGCGTCTCTTCCGGCGTGCAGGAATAGTCGTATTCGCCGGACAGCAGGAACAGCGGGCAACGCCTGGTGTCGATCCGGCCGACCCGGTCGCGGATGTCGCCGTCGATCTTGTAGAAATACAGATCGCCTTTGAAGACACCGGGCCCGCCTTGCATGTAGTGCCACAGCGTCTCCCAGCGTTCCCTCACCGGCGCAGTCGGTCCGACCAGACCCGAGACGATGGCCGCGGACACCTCGCCGCCGTGAACGTCCGGCCGGTGCAAAAAATTCAGATCGTAATAGGGATCGACATGCGCGCCGGCCTGCAGTCCGATGATCGCCCTGAAGCGCTCGGGATGCTCCAGCGCCAGATGCAGCGCGATCCGCCCGCCGATCGAGCAGCCCATCACGATCGGCTTGTCGAGTTGCAGCCCGGTCATAATGTCGAGGATCATCGCGGTGTAGTGCGCCGAGGTCAGTTGATACTCCTCGTCGTGCCAGTCGGCCGGCGGCGAGGACTTGCCGTGCCACGGCATGTCGAAAGCGATGACGCGATGGTTCGCGGTAATGCAGGAATGATTCATCAGGCCGCGATACTGTCGTCCGTCTGATCCCGCGGTATGCAGGCATAACAGCGGCGTGCCTTGTCCGGCTTCCTCGACATAGATGCGATGTGCGCGGCCGAACAGGTCGAGATGCATGTAGCGCCCGGTGACAGGCTCGAACGTCGCGCTCATGTTGCTGCTCCGGCGGGGCGCAGCTTTTCCAGGCTCTCCTTGAAGTAACGCAGATTGGCCATGAAGACCTGAAGGTTGCCTTCGGCCTTCAACACCCGGCGTTTGATCAGGGCCATCAGGTCGTTCGAGCCGGGACGCGGATCGGCGTTCCAGAAGTTCTGCCACTCTTCCTGCGAAGCCCGCAGGGCGAACGACCATGACGGCGTCACGAACGGCCCTTGCGTGACCGAGGTGATTTTCCCCTCGACGATACTCACCAGCCACTGCGCCGGCCCGACCTCGATCAGGAACGTGGTGCTGAGAAATCGCCCGCGCCGCGTCAGCGCCGCGTCGCCGTTCACTCTTTCTTTTAGCTGATCGATCACGCTTGCCTCCCTCGGGCGGCGCTCCATGCTGGCGCTTCGCCATGATGGATGGAACGCTGGCGGCGTCAACAACCATGGACGCGCTCTGGCGCGGCGGACCATCGCCATGTACCTTTGGAGTGCAACCGGAGCCGTCACAGCATGAGCCAAAAATCCTCGCAACCTCTCGCGGTTCAACTGAAGCCCTATGTAGCGCCGTTCCGCTTCGACGGCTCGGCGGAGTTTCACCTCAAATCCCACAAGACCAATGAAAAGGCCGGTCTCGACAAGCATAAGGGTGAGAAGATCGTTGCCGCGAACCGCAAGTGGCTCAGCGATTTTCAGGAAAAGCTCTATGCCCAGGACCGCTGGTCGCTGCTGCTGATCTTTCAGGGCATGGACGCGGCGGGTAAGGACAGCGCCATCGAAAGCGTGTTCGACGGCGTCAATCCGCAGGGCTGCGAGGTCCATTCGTTCAAGCAACCGTCCACCCTTGAGCTCGATCACGATTTTCTATGGCGCGCCATGGTGGCGCTGCCGCGACGCGGCCAGATCGGCATCTTCAACCGCTCCTACTACGAGGAGTGTCTTGTGACACGGGTACACCCGGAAATCCTCGCCAAGGAGAAAATTCCGCCGCTGCTGATGACGAAGAACATCTGGCGCGAGCGGTTCGAAGATATCTCCGCTTTCGAGCGCTACCTCGCACGCAATGGCACCGTCATTCTGAAGTTCTTCCTGAACATATCGAAGGAGGAACAGCGCGAGCGATTTCTCGATCGGCTCAACATCCCGTCGAAGAACTGGAAATTTTCGATGGCCGACATCGTCGAGCGGGCGTTGTGGGGCAAATACATGGCTGCCTATCAGGAGATAGTTCGCCACACCTCGACCGCCAGGGCGCCGTGGCATGTGGTGCCGGCGGATCATAAATGGTTCGCGCGCCTGGTGATCAGCTCGACCATCGTCAGCGCGCTGGAGAAGCTTGACCTTGGTTTTCCGAAAACCGACCCCGCCTCGTTGCAGGAATTCAAGGCGGTGCGGGCGGCGCTGGAGGATGAAGGGAAGGGTGGGGCGGTGGTGAAGAAGGTGGCGGGGAAGGCGGCTCAGGCTGCGAAGTAAGTTTGGGGGCGCACTGCCTCATTGTGACTGTGCTACTTACGCCGCGGCGCCTCGATCATGTCATTGGCGCTCTGGAATACTCGATCACCCCCTTTCGCGTGCGGTGACGGCGATCCGATTAGGTCACCCCTCCTGACTATCTTTTGGCATTGCGGTTTCCCCCCGTTCTCGTTTAGAACCGTGCCGGGAGCGCGGGGTTCGGCAACAAACCGTCAATGGTTTTGGCCGAGAATCCGGCTCCGAAGGGTCTGGCAATGCTGATTCGCAGCGAAAATTACGGAATTCCCGGGGGAGCGGCTCGCGCCGTTCGCCCCTGCGCGATTCCGGCTGCGTCGCTGCCCACCCTGCTCATTGGCGGGCTGCTGCTTCTTATCGGCCCCTGAGGGCCGTCTGGGCGGTTTGCGCCTGGGCACTCAGGGGTTGCGCGAGATTCACCAGACCCCTTCAGCGCTTCAGAGATGGCGCAGCATCCAAAGGAATCCTTCCATGACCACCGTGAACAAGTCCGACAAGGACCGCGTCATCATATTCGACACGACCTTGCGTGACGGCGAGCAATGCCCTGGCGCCACCATGACCTTCGAGGAGAAGCTCGACATCGCCGAGATGCTTGACGACATGGGTGTCGACGTGATCGAGGCGGGTTTTCCGATCACCTCGGAAGGTGACTTTCAGGCGGTCAGCGAGATCGCCCGGCGCTCCAAAAATTCGGTAATCGCCGGTCTGTCGCGGGCGAATCCGAAAGACATCGACCGTTGCGCGGAAGCCGTGAAATTTGCCAAGCGCGGCCGCGTCCATACCGTGATCGCCACCTCGCCGCTGCACATGCGCGTAAAACTCAACATGACGCCCGAGCAGGTTCTCGAATTGTCGATCGCCAATGTCACCCGCGCGCGCAACCACATCGAGGATGTCGAATGGTCGGCCGAAGACGGTACCCGGAGCGAGATGGATTATCTCTGCCGCATCGTTGAGGCGGTGATCAAGGCCGGCGCCACTACCGTCAACATTCCGGACACGGTCGGTTACACCGTGCCGGAAGAATACACCCACTTCATGCGCACCTTGATCGAGCGGGTGCCGAATTCCGACAAGGCGGTGTTCTCAGTGCACTGCCACAACGATCTCGGCATGGCGGTGGCGAATTCGCTGGCCGGCATCGCCGGCGGCGCGCGGCAGATCGAATGCACCGTCAACGGCATCGGCGAGCGGGCCGGCAATGCGGCGCTCGAGGAAGTCGTGATGGCGATCAACGTCCGCAACGACAAGTTTCCTTGGTGGAACAAGATCGACACCACCATGCTGACGCGGGCGTCGAAGCTGGTCTCCGCGGCGACCTCGTTTCCGGTGCAGTACAACAAGGCCATCGTCGGCCGCAACGCGTTTGCCCATGAGAGCGGCATTCACCAGGACGGCGTGCTGAAGGATGCCTCGACCTATGAAATCATGCGGCCGGAAACGGTCGGCCTGAAACAGTCGTCGCTGGTACTGGGCAAGCACTCGGGACGTCATGCCTTCGTGCACAAGCTGGAGGAGATGGGCTACAAGCTCGGCGCCAACCAGCTGGAAGACGCGTTCGTGCGGATGAAGGCGCTCGCCGACCGCAAGAAGGACATCTACGACGAGGACATCGAGGCGCTGGTCGATCAGGAGATCGCCAACGCGCATGACCACATCAAGCTGGCGTCGCTCACGGTGATCGCCGGCACCCATGGTCCGCAGCGCGCCACCATGAAGCTCAATATCGGTGGCCAAACCAAAATCGAGGAAGCCGAAGGCAACGGTCCGGTCGATGCGGTGTTCAACTGCATCAAATTGCTGGTTCCGCACGAAGCCAAGCTGGAACTCTATCAGGTCCATGCCGTGACCGAGGGCACCGACGCCCAGGCCGAGGTGTCGGTGCGGTTGGCCCACGAGGGCCGCTCGATGACGGCCAAGGCCGCCGACCCGGATACGCTGGTGGCCTCGGCCAAGGCGTATCTCGGGGCGCTCAACAAGATCGTCATGAAGCGGCAACGCGACCTGCCGGAGGCGGTGGCGAGCTGATTGCTCAAAAACGTCGCGTCACCTTTACCGTCATGGCCGGGGCTTGTCCCGGCCATCCACGTCTTACGTTCCAGCGAGAAAAACGTGGATGCCCGGGACAAGCCCGGGCATGACGGTCGGGACAGTTTTGCATTGCAGCAAAGGTCGCCGCGACCCCTGCTAACGGGCAATGGCCTTTACCGGCAATCGTCTGTATTGGTGCCGCTGGCATACAAGGACGGGAGCCGCGATCTCAGCGCTCCTTAAAAAATCATTCAGGAGGAAACATGCGCAAACTGATTTTGGCTGCGGCATCGGTCGCAGCGCTGGCTCTGGCCGGACCGGCGTCCGCGCAGGCGCCGATCGTCATCAAGTTCAGCCATGTGGTGGCTTCGAACACGCCGAAGGGCGCCGCCGCCGAGAAATTCAAGGAGTTGGCGGAGAAATATACCGCCGGCAAGGTCAAGGTCGAGATCTATCCGAACTCGACGCTGTACAAGGACAAGGAAGAACTTGAGGCGCTGCAGCTCGGCGCGGTGCAGATGCTCGCGCCGTCGAACTCCAAGTTCGGCCCGATCGGGGTGAAGGAATTCGAGGTATTCGATCTCCCCTACATCCTTCCCGATCTCGTCACCTTGCGCAAAGTCACCGACGGCCCGCTGGGCGCCCGCTTGCTCAAGCTGCTCGATTCCAAAGGCATGACGGGCCTGGCTTATTGGGACAACGGCTTCAAGCAAATGTCCGCCAACAAGAAGCTGATCGCGCCCGCGGACTACAAGGGGGTAAAATTCCGCATCCAGTCGTCCAAGGTTCTCGAAGCGCAATTCCGCGCGCTTGGTTCAATTCCGCAGGTGATGGCGTTCGGCGAGGTCTACCAGGCGCTGCAGACCGGCGTGGTCGACGGTCAGGAGAACACCTGGTCGAACATCTACACCCAGAAAATGCATGAAGTGCAGAAATACGCCACCGTCACCAATCACGGCTACATCGGCTATGTCGTGGTCGTGAACAAGAAATTCTGGGACGGGCTACCCGCCGATATTCGAACCAACCTCGACAAGGCGATGAAGGAAGCCACCGCGTTCGGCAACGGCCAGTCGGCGAAGGAAAACGAGGATGCGCTGGCCGAGATCAAGAAGAGCGGCAAGACCGAGATAATCACCTTGACGCCGGAGCAGGACAGCGCGATGCGCAAGGCCATGGAGCCGGTCTACAAGGATGTCGCGACCCGCGTCGGCCAGCCGCTGATCGACGAATTCCTCAAAGAGACCGGTCAAGCCGGCCACTAGCGCGAATGAATTCAAATTGAATAGGATGGTCACCTCTCCCCGCTTGCGGGGAGAGGTCGGATCGCATCGCCAGATGCGATCCGGGTGAGGGGGAGTCTCCGCGAGTTCGACTGCGTGGAGAGTCCTCCTCACCCCGATCCTCCCCCCGCAAGCGGGGAGAGGGAGCAGGGGGGCCATCGCTTCGACTTAAAAAACAAAGGCGATGCGCCCGGAATTTGGCCGGATGCACGGGGGAAGAGATGCTTCGTATCCTTGATCGTCTCGAGGAAATCCTGATCAGTACGCTAATGGGTTTGGCGACGGTGCTGGTCTTCATTTCCGTCCTGCACCGCTTCGGCACCGGCATTCCGTTTCTCTATCCTTATCTGATCCAGGTCCACATCGCCTGGACCCAGGAACTTTGCATCTACATGTTCATCTGGATGGCGAAGTTCGGCGCCGCTTATGGCGTGCGGACCGGCATCCATGTCGGCGTCGATGTGCTGATCAACCGGCTCAACGACCGCTGGCGCAAGGTAACCATCCTGTTCGGCCTTGCCGGCGGCGCGTTGTTCACGGCCATCGTCGGCACCATGGGCGCGAAATTCGTCTATGAGCTGATGTACACCGATCAGGTCTCTCCGGATCTCGAATTGCCGAGCTGGCTGGTTTATGCCTGCATCCCGCTCGGTTCGTATCTGATGAGCTTCCGCTTCCTGCAGGTGATGTGGACCTATTGGCGAACTGGCGACCTGCCGCATCATGACGCGGCGCATGTCGAAGGTATCGAGGTCACCAGCGCGAAAGCGCCAATCGCGATGGGAGAAGCGTGATGAACGCTACTCTCATTTTCGTCCTGCTGTTTGCGCTGATGCTGACCGGCATGCCGATCTCGATTTCGCTCGGCCTCACCGTTCTGACCTTCCTGTTCACGATGACGCAGGTGCCGATCGAAAGCGTCGGCCTGAAACTGTTTTCCGGTCTCGACAATTTCGGCATCATGGCGATTCCGTTTTTCATCCTTGCCGGCACCTTCCTGACCCGGGGCGGCGTCGCGCGCCGCATGATTGCGTTTACCACCTCGCTGGTCGGTCATTTTCCCGGCGGTCTTGGGCTGGCCGGCGTCGCGGCTTGCGCGATGTTCGCGGCGATCTCGGGCTCCAGCGTCGCCACCGTGGTGGCGATCGGCTCGATCATGATGCCGGCCATGGTCGAACACGGCTATCCCAAGCGGTTCGGCGTCGGCGTGATTTCGACTTCCGGCGCGCTCGGCATCCTGGTGCCGCCCTCGATCATTCTGGTGCTGTATGGCGTTTCCACCAACACCTCGATCGGTGCGCTGTTCATGGCGGGCGTCGTGCCGGGGATCATGCTGGCTTCGATGCTGGCGGCGGTCACCTGGTTCATCGCATGGCGCAGGGACTATCCGCGCATGCCGATCGAAGGTAGCCGCAGCGCCTTCCACGCCACGCTGTCGTCATCGTTCGGATTGTTCGTTAGCCTGGCGGTAACCGGGATCCCACCGATCATTTTCGCAAACCTGGTGCTGTTTGTGACCCCGGCGGCGGACCGTTCGAGTGGATATTTTGTGATGGTTTTGGCGACCGCGGCATGGCTGGTGGTTTGCTCGATGCTGTTTCCACGAAGGTATACGCCACCGCTCAGATTCGAGGCGCGCAAGGTCTGGGATGCCTATTGGGAGAGCATCTGGGGCCTGCTGCTGATCGTCATCGTGCTCGGAGGCATCTACGGCGGAATCTTCACGCCGACCGAGGCTGCTGCCGTCGCTGCCACCTACGCCTTTGTCATCACGGTGTTCGTCTACAAGGAATTGAAGCTGCCCGAAGTACCGAAGAAGGTGCTGCTGCAGGCCGCCAGCATGAGTTCGATGCTGCTCTACATCATCACCAACGCGGTGCTGTTCTCGTTCCTGATGACCAGCGAGCAGATTCCGCAGGAGATGGCGGCCTGGATCATCGACAAGAATTTCTCGATCGTGGTGTTTTTGCTGGTCGTCAATATCATCCTGCTGCTGGCGGGCAACGTGATGGATCCGTCTTCGATCCTGTTGATCATGGCGCCGATCCTGTTTCCGCTGGCGACCAAGCTCGGCGTGCATCCGGTTCATCTCGGCGTGCTGATGATTGTCAACACCGAAGTGGGGCTGTGTCATCCGCCGGTCGGACTCAATCTCTACATCGCCTCCAGTATCGCCAAGATGGGTATCAGCGAAATCACTATCGCGGTGCTGCCATGGCTGTGCGCGATGCTGGTCTTCCTCGGGCTGATTACCTACGTTCCGGAAATCTCGCTATGGCTACCTCGGCTGCTCGGCATGATCTGAACGGTCGCTGAACGGCGCCACATTAAATCTTGTTAACAGGGGTTCTCTGTCCAAGATGTAATTTGATTGCGCCCCGCCGCGCGCTCATCCTCGCGCAACGTTTCCAATGGAGGTTCGCATGAAGAAAATCCTTCTGGCCGGCACCGCAGCGCTTGTCCTTGCCGGTTCCACCGCCGTCTATGCCCAGCATCGCCCGTGGTTTCACGGTCATATGCGCATGAATCCGGAAGACCGGGCGGCGTTTGCGGATGCGCGGATCGCCGCGGTCCATGCCGGGCTGAAGCTCAATGCCGATCAGGAGAAGCTTTGGCCGCCGGTTGAAACGGCAGTGAAGGAGTTCGCCAAGCTTAGAATCGACCGCGCCAATGCGCGCATGAATGCGATGCGCGACGACGACCGCGAGCGGCAGAAGCCCGATGATCCGGTGGCGCGCCTGCGCGACCGTGCCGAGGCCATGGGGACCACGGCGGCGGCGCTGAAGAAGATCGCCGATGCGGCCGACCCGCTCTACAAAACCCTCGACGACGGCCAGAAGCGCCGGCTTGCGATCCTCACCCACATGGAAGGCCATTTCGGCCGCGAAGGCTGGCGTCATCGCGGCTATGAGCGCGACGATAGTGGCGATCGCGGCGGCGATCGGGATCGCGGTCACGATCGGGATCGCGGCCCGGGCCGTGACCGCGAAGGACGGAGCGGTCCCGAGCGGCTGTAGCCGCGCAACCGCAGATAATCTCCGCACATGCGAAGGCCGCCGGATTCCGGCGGCTTTTTCATGCTTCGGGGCAGGGGAAAAGCGCTCGCGCCTTGCTGGACACGGGAGGTTCGCTTTGCTAAACGACGCCCTCTTGTAAGGGCTTTTCCCGGATCGGGTCCGGGCGCATAGCTCAGTTGGTAGAGCAGATGACTCTTAATCATCGGGTCCCAGGTTCGAGCCCTGGTGCGCCCACCAAGCCTTTCAAGCGCTTACGCACCATGTTCTGACGACGTCGGCTTATCGGGCTATTGCGTGGCCTGCCGCGATATTTTGCAAACGCGAGCTGCTTCGCTTGCGCCGCAGGCGGTCCATCATCACGTAGATCACCGGCGTGGTGTAAAGGGTAAACAGCTGGGCCACGATGAGACCGCCGACGATGGCGATTCCGAGCGGCTGGCGCAGTTCATACCCGGGTCCGGTTCCGATGGCGATCGGCACCGCGCTGAGAATCGCCGCCAGCATTGTCATGGTGATCGGCCGCACCCGGAGCCGGGCGGCCTCCCGGATCGCTTGCTGCGCGTCGAGCTGTTGATTGCGCTCGGCCTCCAGCGCGAAGTCGACCATCATGATCGCATTCTTCATGACCATTCCGACCAGAAGAATGCATGCGATCGACGTCACCAGCGTGAATTGAAACTTTGCGGCCGAAAGCGCCAGCAGCGCACCGAATACGGTCGGCGGCAGAGTCGAGAGAATGGTGAGCGGGTGCACGTAGCTTTCATAGAGCACGCCCAGCGCGATATAGATCGCGACAATCGCCGCCACGAACAGAGCGATCTGCTTCCAGCCGGAATTATCCGCCTCCTTGGCCTCTCCGCGAAACTCGGCCTTGACCTCATCCGGCAGACGGGCGGCGTTCGCGGCCGACCGGACCGCATTGATGGCGTCGCCGATCGATACACCAGGCCTGGTGTCGAACGAAATGGTTGCGGACGGAAACTGCGCGCTGTGGCGGATCCACATCGCGGCGTGCGCGCGCAATGGACGGGTCAAGCCCGACATCGGAACCGCACCGCCGTTGGCATTGGACACGTAAAGCTGACTCATCACGGAAGGATCGGTTGCGGATTGCGGGTCCGCCTCGAAAATCACCCGCGAGAAATTGCTCGGAAGGAACAGCAGATTGATCTGGCGCTGTCCGAACGCGTCGTAGAGCGTGTTGTCGACGGCGACCGATGTGACCCCCAAGGCGGCCGCGCGAAGCCGGTCGATCGCGAGCCCGGCCTGCAGGCCTCCGGTTTCCCAACTGGCGATGACGTCGGTCACCTCCGGCAACGCGCGAACACGGCGGATCAATGCCTCGGCGGAGCGCGTGACCTGCTCCCCGTCCACGCCCCAGAGCGTGTATTGGTATCGCGACGTAGCGGCTTGCGCCCCGAGATTGAGGTCTTGTAGCGGAACGAAGAACACGCGGACGCCGTCGACCTTCGTCATGCGCTCGCGCAGTCGCGCGATCACCTGCTGAATCGTCATATTGCGCTGCTCCGGCGGCTTCAGGGCGACCAGCATCTGCCCGGTGCTGAGCGCGCCTCCATTGCCTTCCCCGATATAGGACGTGAGCCCCGAAACCGCCGGGTCCTGCAGGATCGCTTCGCCGACCGTGCGCTGCAGATCCTCCATCGCGGCAAAAGACACGCTGACCGGGGCGATCGTTCGTGCGAGCATGACGCCGGTATCCTGGGTCGGCATGAATCCCTTGGGCAGCATGAGATAGAGCCAGACGCAGGCCCCGGTCACCGCCAGGGTGAGCGCGAGCGTCGACGTCCGGTGCCGCAATGTCCAGTCGAGGCTGCGGGCGTAGCCTTTCGCGACCACACCCTGAAGGCGCCGTTTTCGCGGCGCCACTGCCGGTTTGCGCCGGTTCAGCAGATGAGCGCACAGCATCGGTGTCAGCGTCAGCGATACCACGGCGGAAGACACGATCGCTACCACCAGGGTGACACCGAATTCGCGGAAGTAGCGGCCGACAATATCGGGCATGAACAGGATCGGGATCAGCGCGGCGACGAGCGCGGCGGTGATGGAGATCACCGTAAACGCCATCTGGCGGACGCCGGCGATGGCCGCCTGCAATGCGGTTTCGCCGCCGTCCATGCGGCGAATGATATTCTCGATCATGATGATCGCATCGTCGACGACGAAGCCGGCAGCGATCGTCAGCGCCATCAACGACAGATTATCCAGACTGTATCCGCAAAGGTTCATGACGAACAGCGTCGCGGCCAGCGATACAGGAATGGTGATGCTCGGGATCACCGTGGCCCAGAAACGCTTGAGGAACAGCGCGATCACCATGACGACGAGAATTGAGGCGATCAGCAGCGTGAGCTGGACGTCTGCCACCGCGGCGCGGATCAGGCTGGTCCGGTCGTAGACGATCTGCAGCTTGACCGCGGGTGGCAGCCAATGCGCGATCTCCGGCAGAAGAGCTTTCACCGTATCGACGGTCTCGACGACATTGGCGTTGGGCTGCTTGTAGACAAAGAGAACGGCGCCGCGTTCGGTGCCGAACCACCCGGCGAGCTTGTTGTTGATGACGCTGTCGGTCACGGTGGCGACATCGCCGAGCCGCACCGGCGCGCCGTTGCGCCAGGCCAGGACCACGTCGCGATAGTCCGCCGCCTTGAGCAGCTGATCATTGGCCTCGATGGTATATCTTTGACCGTCAGCGGAGATGGCACCCTTCGGCAGATTTTGCGACGCGGCGACGATTGCGACGCGGGCTTTTTCCAGCGACAGGTTCATGCCGGCAAGCCGGCCGGGCGACACCTGGATCCGCACCGCACTCTTCTCGCCGCCGGTGATATATACGCGTGCCACGCCCGGTAACTGCGATAGTTTTGGCGAGATCACACTGTCGGCAAATTCATAAACCTCGCCGGGAGGCAAGACGTCGGAGGTGAGCGCCAAGGCTATGACGGCGAAACCGGCGGGGTTGGATTTCCAATAGACCGGTGGAAAGAAACCCTTCGGCAGATCGGACCCCGCCGCATTGATCGCGGCCTGCACGGCGCCCGCCGCGGCATCAAGCTCCATCGAGAGATCGAACTGGGTCACGATGCTGGTGCCGCCCATGCCGCTGAAGGAGGACATCTCCACCACACCGGGAATGATGCCGATGCTGCGCTCCAGCGGCTGGGCGAGGGCGCTTGCCACTGTGGTCGGACTGGCGCCCGGCAGCGGTGCGGCGACTTCAATGGTCGGCCGTTCGACCGCAGGCAGCGAGGCGATCGGCAGACGGGCATAGGCGACGAGACCAAGCAACAGGACCCCGACCATCAAAAGCGAGGTCGCCACCGGCCGCAGGATGAATTGCGCGACGATGTTCACGGCAGGCGCACCTCGGATTGAGCAACAGGGCCGGCGGCGCCACCGAGGTCGAACCAACGGTTCAGGTCCGAGCGCAGCGCGGCAAACGCCAGGTAAATGACCGGCGTTGTGTAGAGCGTCAGGAACTGCGAGACGATCAGGCCGCCGACAATGGCAATCCCCAGCGGCTGGCGCAATTCGGAGCCGGTGCCGGCGCTGACCGCAAGGGGCAGCGCGCCAAACAACGCTGCCATGGTGGTCATCATGATCGGACGGAACCGCAGGATGCAGGCCTGTCGGATCGCAGCAAAGGACGACAGGCCATCCTCGCGCTCGGCCGCGAGCGCAAAGTCCACCATCATGATGGCATTTTTCTTGACGATGCCGATGAGGAGCACGATGCCGATCAGGGAAATCAGATTTAGATCCTGGCGGCACAGCATGAGCGCCAGCAGAGCCCCGACCCCTGCCGAAGGCAACGTCGACAGGATCGTGATCGGGTGAATATAGCTCTCATAGAGCATGCCCAGGACGAGATAGACGGTGACGATCGCCGCCAGCAGCAACCACTTTTCGTCCGCGAGCGAACTGGCGAACTCGGCGGCCGCGCCGACCAGTTTGGTCGTCACCGAATCCGGCACACCGATGCTCTGTTCCGTGCGCCGCAGCGCTTCGACCGCCTGCCCAAGCGACACCCCATCGGCCAGATTGAACGAAACGGTGGTCGCAGGGAAAAGCCCTTGATGGGAAATGAGCAGCGGCGTGGGTCGGCGCTCGATTTTGGCGAATGCCGAAAGTGGAACCGCCGAGGATGCTTTGCTGAAGGCGCTTCCGATGCCGCTGACCTGCTGATCGATGCTGCTGGCCTGGGAAGCAGCCGCGGTGACGTAGATTTTGCCTAGAATATCGGGATCGCTACGCAGCGCCGGGTCCACCTCGAGGATCACATGGTACTGAGTAAGAGGTCCGAACACCGTGGCGATCTGCCGTTGGCCAAACGCGTCGTAAAGCGTCTGATCGATCGTGTTCATGGTGACGCCATAGGCGGCGGCCGTTTGACGGTCGATGTTGATGAACATCTGCAATCCGGCGTCCTGGCGGTCATCGGCTACGTCAGCGAATTCGGGCTGCTGGTGCAGCGCCTCCACCAGCCGGACGCTCCAGATGCGAAGCTCATCCTCGTCGAGGTCCTGCAGGACATATTGATACTGCGTGCGCGCGACGCGGGTTTCGATCTGCAGGTCCTGCGCCGGCTGCAGATGCAAGGTGATCCCATGGACGCCCGCCGTCGCGCGGCGCAGCCGTTCCATCACGGTTGCCGCCGAGGCCTTGCGCTGGTCCGGCGCGCCGATGTCGATGTAAAGGCGTCCGCTGTTCAGCGTGGTGTTTACCGTTCCGACGCCGACGAAGCTGTCTACTGTGACGACGTCGGGGTCCTGCAAAATCAGCGCCGCCACCGCTTGCTGCCGTTCCGACATTGCGGCGAAGGAAATGTCCTGTGCCGCGTCCGTCGTTCCTATCAAAAGCCCGGTATCCTGTTGCGGCAAGAAGCCCTTCTGAATCGTGGCATAGAGGATGCCGGTAGCGAGCACCGTCAGCAACGTAAACACCAGAGTCAGGTTTCGATGCCGCAATACCCAATCAAGCCCGACAACATATGAATTGAGGAACGCATCGAAGCCGCGTTCGCTCCAACGGAACAGTTTCCCGTGCTGCTGGTCCGGCGCATCCTGGCGTAGCAGGGCCGCGCACATCATCGGCGTCAATGTCAGCGAGACGATGCCGGATATCACGACCGCGAGCGATAGCGTGATGGCAAATTCGCGAAACAGCCGGCCGACTACTCCGCCCATCAGCAGTAGCGGGATAAAAACCGCAATCAGCGAGACCGTCAGCGAGACAATGGTGAAGCCGATTTGCTTTGCGCCCTTCAACGCCGCCGCGAGCGGGGTTTCGCCGGCCTCGATATAGCGCACGATGTTTTCGATCATGACGATTGCATCGTCAACGACGAAACCGGAAGCGATGGTCAGCGCCATTAGAGAGAGGTTGTCCAGACTGAACCCGCACAACGCCATACCGCCAAACGTGGCAACGAGCGAAACAGGGAGAGTAACGCTGGGGATCACCGTCGCCCAGAATTTGCGCAGGAAAACGAAGATCACCATCACGACCAAAACAACCGTCAGCACCAGCGTAAACTGAACGTCGTGGATGGCGGCGCGGATTGTTACCGTACGGTCGGTGACGACCTGAATCTTGAGCGAAGCGGGCAGCGACGATTGCAGCTTGGGAAGGGCCGCCTTGACGGCTTCAACCACGTTGATCGTATTGGCCCCAGGCTGGCGCTGGATATCGAGAAGCACCGCAGGCGTTCCCTGGAACCAGGCAGCCTGTTCCGAATCCTCGACGCTGTCGATGGCGTTTCCGACATCCCGCAGCAGCACCGGCGCGCCGTTGCGATACGCAATCACCGCATCCTGATAGGCTGCGGCAGTGAACAGCTGGTCGTTCGCATCCACATGAAAAGCCTGTCGCGGTCCGTCCAGAGATCCTTTGGGATTGTCCGCGGTGGTGGCGGCAACGCCGCGACGAACGTCATCGAGCGACATGCCGAGGCCAGCCAGGCGGGCGGGATTGACCTGCAGACGAACCGCCCTTGTTTGGCCGCCCTCCACGGCGACCGCGCCGACTCCCGATATCTGCGACAGTTTCGGGACGATCACGGTGACGGCGTAGTCGTTTACATCGTGAAGAGGCAGGCTGTCCGACGTCAATGCCAGGATCAACACCGGCGTGTCGGCGGGGTTGACGAGGTGATAGATCGGCGGACTAGGCAACAGACCGACGGGAATCCAGCCGGCGGCGGCATTGATTTTGGCTTGCACGTCCTGTGCCGCGGAATCGATTTTTCGGGAAAGATCGAATTGCAAGGTGATCTGGCTGTTGCCGTAGGAACTGGTCGAACTCATCGATACAAGTCCGGATATTGTCCCGAAATAATGTTCCAGTGGCGCGGTGATCGAGGTCTCGACCACCGATGCCGATGCGCCGGGGTAGGGCGTTACAACCTGGATGGTCGGAAAGTCGACGCTCGGCAGGGGCGCGATCGGCAATGCGCGGTACCCCAGCAGGCCGAGCAGAATAATTGCGACGATCATCAGCGTCGTCGCAATCGGCCGCAGGATGAAGGGCGCCGACATCGATTGCCCTAATCAGATTCGGTTGAAAGGGATTGAACGGTCGGCACGGGTTTTTTGGGCGCTCCTTCGATTTCGATCGGACTGCCGTTCTCCAGCCGATAGTAGCCCTCGACTACCACCCGTTCGCCCTTGGCCAGGCCGCGGTCGATCAGAGTGCGCCCGCCGAAAACCTGACCGACGACGACGGTGCGGTAGGCTGCAGTCTGGTCGGACTTCGCAACCCAAACGAAATCGCCCCTCGGTCCGTGCCTGACCGAGATCGATGGCACTGTGACCGCGTTTCGCCTTGTATCGACGGTAATGCGCCCGTTGACGAAATTGCCCGGCCATAACTTGAATGCAAGGTTGGGAAAGCTCGCCTTCAGTTTGATGGTGCCCGTGGTTTGATCGACCTGATTGTCGACCAGGGCGATGACCCCCTGGTCGAGCTCGGTGGTATTATCGGCACCCAGCGCGGCAACCGGGGCATTGACCTGGCCGAGGCTAAGGCGGGTCTGTCCTACGGCGCCGGCCGCCAGCGTGAATACGACAGAAATCGGCTGCAATTGCGTGATGGTTACGATCGTCGTCGGACTGATGGCCCGCATGAAGTTGCCCTGGTCAACCTGCCGTATGCCGAGGCGGCCTCCGATCGGCGCGCGGACGGTGGTGTAACCGAGCAGCGTGCGCGCATAGTCGATTTGAGCGTCATCGTTTTTGACCTGAGCTCTGTACTGGTTCACCAGAGCATGTTGCTGATCCACCAGTTGACGGGAGATGGCGTTGCCCTTTTGGATAAGCGCATCATAACGCTCCATATCCACGGTCGCGCCGTCGAGCAGAGCTTGATCCTTTTGTCGGATGGCAATCTGTTGCTCCAACTGAGCCTGTAACGGCCGCTGGTCGATGATCGCAAGGACATCGCCCTGCTTTACGTCCTGGCCTTCCTGAAAAAGGATTTGCGTGATTTCACCATCGACCCGGCTCTGGACGTTGACGGTGTTGTTGGCTTGTACGGTGCCAATTCCGCTCAAATAGATCGGTACATCCTCCATCAGGGCGGAAGCGACCTTGACCGGGACTGGCGTAGTAGGTCGGGAAACGGCTGGTGGGCCGGCTGAGGTCGCGGCGAATGGCATTGGCGGCAGCACGAGCCAGCCCGGATCGGTGCGCCAATATTGCGTTGCAGCGACGGCCAGGAGAACCGCCGCTCCGCCGGCCAGCAAGGTTGCAACTCTAAATTTCAAGAGCATCCTCCCGACCAGTGCAATCGCAAGCCGACATGCTGTTGTGCCTGTCTAAAGGTCCTTGCCTACAACCGTATCTCAGGCTGGACGCCTGACCAATAGCCCCCTATGGGGTTGCCCTACTTCGGCGCAGTGCAGCAAAATTCGACACACAACGATGGATCGCTTGAGCCGACGATCAAACGCAGCGGCGCTGCGCCAACCAGGAGCGCTGATCGTGCCGGCCGCGTTAACCACGCCGATGCATTTACCGCAGCAATGCGGCTTCTGCAGGACCGGACGCAGGATGAGACGCAAAAGCAAGAGCCAGCGCTCCGCGTAACCGGCGGGCGGCCGGTTCGGAATGCGGATCGATGCCAGCGCTAGATCGGAAAAGACACGACGCCGCTGACCATCGGCTTCCGGATCACGATCGACCCGGAATGCCACGCGTACAGCGTCGGCAATGCGCAACGCTGCGCCTCAACGGGCCGTCCGATTCCGCGCCCGCGAAATGCTGTCTGTTGGCAGATAGTGCCTCGGACGCGCCGGTCGTCGGGGCGCGTCCGCGGAGCCAAATATAGGGCGCGTAGCGCGCCGGACAGGCCCTCAAAATCAGGACTTCGCCTCAGGCTCCGTCCCGGCGTTGACATCCGCTCGTCATCAAAGGGAAAAATATAGCGCTACGCCGCCTCGGCTGCGAGCTTCTTGCCTTTTTCGACCGCCTCTTCGATGGTGCCGACCATATAGAAGGCCTGCTCGGGCAGGTGGTCGTACTTGCCTTCGCAAAGTCCGCGGAAACCCTTGATGGTGTCGGCGAGGTCGACGAATTTGCCGGGCGATCCGGTGAAGACTTCGGCGACGAAGAACGGTTGCGACAAAAAGCGCTCGATCTTGCGCGCGCGGGCGACCGTGATCTTGTCCTCTTCATTCAGTTCATCCATGCCGAGAATGGCGATGATGTCCTGCAGCGACTTGTATTTCTGCAGTATCTGCTGAACCGTACGCGCGGTCTGGTAATGCTCCTCGCCCACGATCAGCGGCGACAGCATGCGCGAGGTCGAATCCAGCGGGTTGACCGCCGGATAGATTCCCTTCTCTGAGATGGCGCGATCAAGGTTGGTCGTTGCGTCGAGATGGGCAAACGTCGTCGCCGGCGCCGGATCGGTGTAGTCGTCCGCGGGGACATAAATCGCTTGAATTGACGTGATCGAGCCCTTGTTGGTGGTGGTGATGCGCTCCTGCATTGCACCCATGTCGGTGGCGAGCGTCGGTTGATAGCCCACGGCCGAAGGAATACGGCCTAACAGCGCCGACACTTCCGAGCCGGCCTGCGTGAAGCGGAAGATATTGTCGACAAAGAACAGCACGTCCTGGCCCTGATCGCGGAAATGCTCGGCGACCGTGAGACCGGTCAAGCCGACGCGCGCACGGGCGCCCGGCGGTTCATTCATCTGGCCGTACACCAGCGCGCATTTCGAGCCTTCGCCGCCGCCCTTTTTGTTGACGCCGGATTCGATGAACTCGTGATAAAGATCATTGCCTTCGCGGGTGCGCTCGCCGACGCCAGCGAATACCGAATAACCGCCGTGCGCCTTGGCGACATTGTTGATCAATTCCTGAATCAGCACGGTCTTGCCGACGCCGGCGCCGCCGAACAGGCCGATCTTGCCGCCTCTCGCATAGGGCGCAAGAAGGTCCACCACCTTGATGCCGGTGACAAGAATTTCCGATTCGGTCGACTGCTCGGTGTAGGCCGGCGCCGGCTGATGGATGGCGCGGTTGCCTTCCGATTTGATCGGCCCGGCTTCATCGACCGGCTCGCCGATCACATTCATGATGCGGCCGAGCGTGCCGACGCCGACAGGGACCATGATCGGATTGCCGGTGTCGCCGACTTCCTGACCGCGGACCAGACCTTCTGCCGTATCCATGGCGATAGTGCGCACCGTGGATTTGCCGAGATGCTGTGCGACCTCAAGCACCAGGCGATTGCCGCCGTTTTGCGTCTCGAGCGCGTTCAAAATGGCGGGGAGATGTCCTTCGAACTGCACGTCGACGACGGCGCCGATGACCTGCGTGATGCGTCCGGTCTGGTTGGCAGGGGTAGCCATGAAAAACTCTCTCCTTGATATCAGAACTTCGACGACCATCCCTCTGGAGCAGGCAAGGAAAACCGGCAGCCATCATGCGGGCGCCTGGCTATCCAAGGCTCTGAAATTCCAGCAGGATTTTCGATTCTCGATCGACGCCACGGGAGGCGCCAATGCTTAAATCGCGGTCTCGATAGCATAGCATAAGCGCAGGTGCAACATAATGGCTCCGCCGATCTGTTCGAGCGCCAACCGGCGCCCGAAACCGTTACGATACGCATGGCCAAGCGCGAGACGATTTATTCTAGGTTCGTCACTGACGCTTCTGCTTCCGGAACCACATCGTGGTCGTAGAGCCGCCTCCGAAACGCGGCGTGAGCCGTGATCTCCGCGTCACGGACGCCCAGATCGGCATTGGCAGAGTTGTATCGGAGGCCGTTCTCGCGCGCGCCACGCTGGACCAGCGCAACTCGCTCGCGGCGGAGGCGCTCATAGGCGAGCAGCGCTGCGGGAGCTGTCTTGCGGTTCGCGCGAGCGAGAATTGTCGCCAAAGCCATTCCATCCTCTATCGACTGGTTGGCGCCCTGTCCGAGGTGAGGCAGCATCGGGTGCGCCGCATCGCCAAGCAGTGTCAACCTTCCCCGGCTCCAGGTCGGCAGCGGTTCGCGGTCATACAGAGCCCATCGGAACGTCGATTGGACCTGGCTCAGCAGCGATCCGATGCGCCGGTCCCAGCCTGCGAATTCCCGGCGCGGGACTTCGGGATCGCCGGGGGCTGACCACGATTCTTTCATCTCTTGGTCCGCCGGCACAAACCCGACGTAGTTGATGAGCTCGCCAGCGCGCAATGGAAAGCTCAGGAAGTGCTTGCCTTTGCCGAGCCACATCAGCCAGCAGTCGGTCGGCCAGTGTGGAATGCGCTGGTGCGCAATCACACCGCGGTAGGCGACCGAGCCGTGGAAGTCCGGACGGGAGGGAGGCGTGACGTGCTGGCGAAGCTCGGAGTGGATGCCGTCCGCAGCGATGATGACGTCGGCTGCGACGATGGCGCCATTGGCGAACGACACCCGGGCCGCATCGCCGATCTGCTCAAAACCGCAGCATCGGTGCCCGGTATGCATCGCCTCCGGCGGCAGCGCAGCGGCTAACATCTCGACGAGGTCGGCGCGGTGCATCCCGAATGTGGCGTTCCAGCCGGAGGAGTCAGTTACCTGGACCGGAGCGATCGGCGTGCCGTCGTGGCGGAAGTATCGCGAATTGGGCCCGACTCGGGCGCCCCACTTTTCGACCGCCGGTCCGAGGCCAACCCTCTGCAACTGGCGCACGCTGTTTGGAGTGAGGAACACGCCGGCGCCGACCTCGCCGAGGTTGGGGGCCTGCTCATAAACCGACACCCGAAGGCCGTGAGCGATCAGCGCGTTCGCAGCGAACAAGCCGCCGATGCCGCCGCCGATGACCACCACGCTCGGTCGCTGCTCCATCATCATCAACTCCACAATACCAATGGCTGCATGCGACTGGATACCGTGTTGTATCTTCACACAGACGGAAGCAGGGTTGCCATCACAAAGGCGCGGATCAAGCGCGGCAGAGGCGTCGGAGAGGAACGTACACGCGCGAGGTATTCAAGCGGGCCCGGGTTTTCGTCGCCCGAACGACAATCGGGCTGGCGCTTTTGTCTCGCTGCCTGGAACTGCTTCGAGAACTCGACACGGGCCGACGGCTATCCTGACCACGCCGTAAAAATCAAGCTGGCATTTGATCGGCCGAGTTTGAGCCGATTATTGTGATAGCCCAGGTGTCGAATGCGTTGATCGTCAATCGAACAACGTCAAGGCATCGACCCTGCGTGAGCTGGTGCGGGGCTTGCTCGCTGGCGACGTCGACTTGAGCGATCAGCTTTGCGCCACCAGACATTTTGTCAGTCCGACCACCGCGCGAACCAACCTCATTTAAAGCAACCGCTGCTCCACAGCCTTAACAAGTCTTCAACATTTTTGCTTAAGGATGTCTCACAATAGGGACATTCAAATGAACAGGCTTCTGCTCGGCGCCGCCGCAATGGTCGCATTTTCCGCGCCCGCTTTCGCGGCCGACATGCCGGCGCGGCCCGCGCCGGTGCCGGTTGCGGCACCGCTTTACGACTGGAGCGGCTTCTATGGTGGCGTAAATGTCGGCGGCGCATGGGGCCCGACGCACTGGCAATACGATGTGGTTCCTCCCGTCAGTATATCGCATCAGGTCAGCGGCGGATTCGGCGGCTTTCAGGCCGGTTACAATTTTCAGATCGCGTCGTTCGTGCTGGGCGTCGAAGGCGATTACGACTTCACTAACCTCAACGGCACCAGCCTTTGCCTCAATCCGTTTTTCATCTGTCACTCCAAGGTGCGGGGAACTGCCGACATTGCCGGCCGCATTGGCTACGCCTGGGACCGGGTGCTGCTCTATGCAAAGGGCGGCGAGGCCTGGGCGTTCAACCGCTATGAGTCGCTGGCCACCGCCAACACCATCGCCGGAACTGAGACGCGCGCCGGATGGCTCGGCGGCGTTGGCCTTGAATATGCCTACGCGCCCTGCTGGACGGTGAAGGCTGAATACAATTACCTGGATTTCGGAACCAAAACCGTGACGCGCCACAACGCCAACGGATCGTTCGCCACCAGCATCGACGTCAGCGAAAAGATGAACATCGCCAAGGTCGGGATCAACTACAAATTCGGTAGCCCGGCGGTCGCGAAATATTGATCGCGCGATCCTGCCGCCCGTCCATCGTTGTTTCCGAGAGTACCGCCGTCATCCCCGCGCAACGGCTTCGCAGTTGTCGCCGGAGCAGCCACGCTCTTGCACGGCGTCCCGAAGGATCGCGGCTCTAGGTGTTTCCTGTCAGCGCCAGTAACAACCGGATCACGAATCCGGTCGATGCGCGGACGTATTGTGAGATGACATCGAGGTTTTGGCCGAGTTGCGCGCCCAGCATCGGCAGCACGATCAAAATCGCGATCAGGATCAGCATCCCGTACGGCTCCAGCCGGGACAGCGGCCGCGCCAGCGCGTCCGGCAGTAGTCCGACCGCGACCCGTCCGCCATCCAGTGGCGGCAGCGGCAGCATGTTGAACACCGCGAGCACGACGTTGATGACCAAAGTGTTCTTGAGATTGTCGGCAACCCATTGCGCCGAACCCACGGGTACCAGGCCGATCAGATGAAACGCGGCCGCCGCCAGCGCCGCCAGCAGGATGTTGATCGCGGGTCCGGCCAGCGCGACCCACACCATGTCGATCCTGGGATGGTTGAGCGCGCGAAAGTTGACCGGCACCGGCTTGGCGTAGCCGAACAGGAACGGAGCGTGCGACAGCAGCAGCAGCCCCGGCAACAGAATGGTGCCGAACGGCTCGATATGCTTGAGCGGATTGAAACTGACGCGGCCGAGTTTCCAGGCGGTATCATCGCCGAGGCGATGAGCGACAAAGCCATGGGCCGCCTCATGAAACGTGATCGCGATGATGAGAGGGACTACCCAGACCGAGAGGTCGTAGAGGGTGACGTTGGATGGCAATCGACTGTCCTTTGAATGGCCGTACTACCACTACCACAACATCCTTAGCCCGGGTGGGCGCATCGACACCCGGGGCCACGGTCGCGGCATTTCCGGATGTTGCTGCGCTCATCCGGCCTACAGCTCCGCTAGTTCAAGGCCGCACCGCCGGGGTCTCGATCGGCATGCCCCGCGCGCGCGACATCAGATAAAGCTCCAGTTCGACCAGTTCCGGCGCGCCGGCGTCGTAAGGCTGTGCGCGAACGCCGAAGATGCAGGCGCGCAGCCGGCGCTGCAGCGAACCGAGCGACTGCCACTCCAGCCGGTATAGCGGATAGCCGGTCGGATGTGCTTGCGTGATCGCGGAGCCGGCGAGGCGCCTGTCCCAATTGTCATCGTGACAATTGGCGCAACCAAGATTGAGCTGGCCCTGCCGCTGCGTGAACAAGTCGCGGCCTTTTGCGATGAAGGACTCAAGCTTCGGATCGGCGCCGGTCTCGATCGGCATGCCCAGCGACTGCCGCGCGACGAAGGCGGTGAGCGCCAGCAGCCCGCGGCTTTCGTACGGAAACGGCACCGCCTGCTGATGCCCGGCGCGGCACAGATTGATGCGCTGCTCCAGATTGACCGGACGTCCGAGGGTCTTGTCGAAAGCAGGATAGCGGGCGGCCACGCCGCGCATGCTGGCGGGCGCGTCATCATGGCAGTCGGCGCAGGATTTTCCGGCGGCGCCGGCCTTGCTTTTCCACAACGCTTCGCCGTCGAGCACCCACAGCATGCCGGGATTGGCGGTATCGTCGTTCTGGATCGCCTGGGTGTCCGGCGCCATGAAGCTGAAGCCGGAGCGGCGCTGATCCGGCGGGATTTCGGCGGCGACGAGCAGGGGGACGCAGCTTGCAAGCAGCAGCATCGTCCCGGCTATCGTGCCGATCGCCTTCATTCGACGGTGATGGAAGCCGACGCGGTTTCCGAAAAGCCGCGGTCGCCGATCCAGCTGAATTCAAGGGTGCCGCTTTCTATCGCGGTGGTGGAGAACGCGATGAAGGGGTTTGCCGAAATCGCCGGAAACAGGTCGGCGCGGAAAATCTCCTCGCCATTGTAGCGGCAGCTGAAATTGGTGATGATGTCGCGCGGCACCAGTTCGCCTGACGCAAGATGGCGAAAGCCGGTCTCCATGATATGCGACATCAGCGTCTTGATCTCGATGACCTCACCGCGTTTTGCCTTCTTCGGAACGTTGACCAGCACCGAGCCCATCAGATCACCTCTTCGGTGCAGGCCGCGAGCGTCACGACGACATCGACGGTGGCGGACCAAAATGAGCCGTCGGACAGTTTTGCAATGGCGACGACCTTCTGGGTGTCGGCCAGCCGGATCCGGGTTGAAATCTGGGCGCGGCCGGCGCGCGGACCGAGCACAAAATTGCCGACATTCGGCTGCGGGTTCTTCTCGACGAACACATGGATGCTCTTGACGTGATCCTCCGCCGTCATCGGACTGGTCACGCTCACAGTCATCGGCACCGTGTTGCCGTTCTCGACCAATGGCGGCACGTCGAGCTTTACCTTGCCGGTGCGTACGACGGCTGCGCCTGTGACGTCCCGGATCGCGCCAGCCATCATCGCCGGCGTGGCTTCCGCCGGCCGTAGCGTCGCGATCGGCACGGTGCCCAGTACGGCCGCGCCACCCGTGAGCGCGAGGAATTGACGACGTGTGGAATGATCAGGCTTATCCATCATTTCTCGTTTCACTATCTATTCGCGCAACGTCGCGAGATACGCCACGATATCCTCGATCTGCTCCGCCGACAGGATCGGCTTGCCGCGCCATGTTGTGCTGACGCGCTCGAGTCCCTCGATGCGGTAATAAGACGGCATGATCGTTGCGGGATTGAGGCGGGATCCGTCGACAAGACGAAGCCGAAGCTGGCCAGCGGACCAGCGACTGCCGGCGCCGGTCAGGCTGGGGGCGAGATCGCCCTGGAATTTCTCCTCCGGAAACGGCCCTGAGTGGCAGAGGATGCAGGTGCTGGTGCGATTGAGCACCAACGCGCGGCCTCGCGTGGCGTCACCCGCCGCGCCGGTCAGCGAACTGGTAATGGCGTCGGCGGCAACGACATAGGGCTGCAATGCCTGGGCCGCGCCCGGGCCGGGCAAGGCGAGCGCTGCAAGCGCGAGCCACGCGCCACATCGCTGAATTATAGAACTAACCAAAGGTATCCGCCGTGATCTTTGTGAACCACGTCAGCGCGGTCTCCGCTTCTTGTGCGCGAACCTCGCGTGGCGCATCGAGCGGGCTGGTGCCGCCGCCTTCGACCTCGTTGAACAATCCGTCTTTCGGCGCGTAGACGCCGGACAGCGAAAAGGCATAGCCCGGCGCCACCGTGTTGAAGCAGGCGCCGGTCAACCGCGGCGGTTCCGGCGGCTTGCCCGCAAGAAGACTCACCACGGCCGCCGCGCACGCCTTGGCCTGCGCATTTGCAGCGGAGGCGGATTTGGGGATGGCGCCTGCGATGCAGGCGTCGCCGATCACATGGACGTTCGGCACCAGCTTCGATTCAAATGTAACCGGATCGATCGGGCACCAGCCCGTGTTGTCGGCGGCCCCCGCGGTCTCCGCGATGCGGCCGGCCTTCTGCGGCGGGATCACATTGGCGACGTCGGCGGTGTAGTTGCCAAAATCGGTGACGATGGTGTTGGTGGCGGGATCGACCGAAGTAACCCGTCCGCCCTGCGACAGTGCGATGCGCTCGATCATGTCCGGATATAGTTCCCTCCACGCCTGCTCGAACAGCCGCTGCTGCGAAAAGCCGTCCTTGGCGTCGAGAATGAGGATCTTCGAGCGTGGCTTTTTGGTTTTCAGATAATGCGCGATCAGGCTGGCGCGCTCGTAAGGAGCGGGCGGACACCGCAGCGGTGCCGCCGGCACCGCGAGCACGACGAGGCCGCCATCGTCCATGTTCTCCAGCTGGCGGCGCAGCAGCAGGGTCTGTTCGCCGGCGACCCAGGCGTGCGGCATCTTTGCAGCGGCGGCCTCGTCGTAGCCGGGCAGCGCGTCGAAACGCAGGCCGATGCCGGGCGATAGCACCAGGCGGTCATAGCCAAGCGAGGTGCCGTCGGCGAGGCCGACCGTGCGGGCGTGCGCATCCACTTTCACCGCCGTCTGCGCGACGACGGTCACGCCTTCCGTGGCAATTCTGTCGTAGGTGAACTGTTGCGCTTCGAATTCGCGCAAGCCCGCAATCGCTTCGTTGCTGAACGGGCAGGCGAAATAGAAGGTCTTCGGCTCGATCAACGTCACTTGCAGCTTTGGATCGCTCTGCCGCAGCGCGCGGGCGCAGCCAGCGCCGCCGAAACCGCCGCCGATCACGATCACGCGGCCGAGGGATTGCGCGACCGAAGGACATGGCAAAGCCAGCGAAGCCGCGGCGGCCGCGACGCCGCGAAAGACGTCTCTCCGCGTCTGAAGGCGCGTGGCGTCCATGAGCCATATCCGGTGGGTGAGCGGCGGCCCTGAAGGCCGCCGCTTGTTGTCAGGCGAAGGTGATGTTCTGATCGCGCAGCGGGACCGAACGAATCCGTTTCCCCGTCGCCGCGAAGTAGGCGTTGAGCACGGCCGGCGCCGCGACGCAGATGGTCGGCTCGCCGACGCCGCCCCAGAAGCCGCCGCTGGGCATGATGATCGACTCCACCTTCGGCATCTCGCTGATGCGCATCGAATTGTAGGTGTCGAAGTTGGTCTGCTCGATGCGGCCGTCCTTCACCGTGCAGCCGCCGTAAAACAGTCCAGACAGGCCGTAGACGAAGGAGCCCGCAATCTGTCTTTCGATCTGCGCCGGGTTGACGGCGTAGCCGGGATCGGTGGCGGCGACGATGCGATGCACCTTGATCTTGTTGCCGTCGGTGACCGAGATTTCGGCCGCGCCCGCGACGTAGCTGCCGTAGCCCATGTGTTGGGCGATGCCGCGAAAGACGCCTTGCGGCGGCGGCTTGCCCCAGCCGATCTTTTCCGCGACGGCGTTGAGGACGCCGAGATGTTTGGGATGCTTCGACATCAGTTTGCGGCGGAATTCGACCGGGTCCTGACCGACCGAATGCGCAAGCTCGTCCATGAAGCATTCGAGATAGATGGCGTTGTGGTTCACGTTGACGCCGCGCCAGAAGCCCGGCGGGACGTGCGGATTGCGCATCGAATGCTCGACCAGCAGATTGGGGAAGGTGTATCCAATCGCGGCCTCGCCGGTCGCAGCCAGGCCCTGGAATGCCGCAGGGTCCATGCCGTTGACCAACGCCGCCGGGCGCAGCGTGAACAGGATGGATTGTCCGGACAGCCGGACATGCAAGCCGGTCAGATTGTTGTCGGCATCGAAGGCGCCGGTCAGTTTGCATTGCGTGACCGGATGATAGGTGCCATGCAGCATGTCGTCTTCGCGCGACCACAGCAGTTTGATCGGCGTGCCCGGCATCTGTTTGGCGATGGCAACCGCCTGCCGGACATAGTCGGTCTGGCCGCGGCGGCCAAAACCGCCGCCGAGCATCACCTTGTGAACCTCGCACTTGTCGGCCGGCAGACCTGAGGTTTCAAGCACCGCAGCGAAAGCGGCTTCGCCGTTCTGGGTGCCGGTCCATACCTCGCATTTATCCGGTGTGTAGAGCGCTGTGGCGTTCAGCGGCTCCATCGCGGCGTGGTTCTGGTAGGGATAATTGTAGACCGCCTCGACTTTCTTGGCGGCGCCGGCGATGGCGGCTTTGGCGTCGCCATTCTGGTTGCCGACGAAGGCCGGCTGCGCGTTGTCGAGGCCTTCGGCCAGCCACTTGGCGATCAACTCGCTGGAGACTTTTGCGTTGTCGCCTTCGTCCCAGACGATCGGCAGCGCGTCGAGCGCGGTCTTGGCGTGCCACCAGGTATCGGCGACGACGGCGACGGTAGTGTCGTTGACGCGCACCACTTTCTTGACGCCTTTCATGCCCATGACTTTGGCTTCGTCGTAGCTCTTGAGCTTGCCGCCGAATACCGGGCAATCCTTGAGCGCTGCGTTGAGCATGCCCGGCAGCTTGACATCGATGCCATAGGTCATCTTGCCGGTGGTCTTGTCCGACGTGTCGAGCCGCAGGATTCCCTTGCCGGCGATTTTCCAGTCCTTCGGATCCTTCAGCTTGACGTCGGCGTCGGCGGGAGGCTCGAGCTTTGCTGCGGCTTCCACCACCTTGCCGTAGGTCGTGTTTTTCCCCGACGGTGTGTGGGTGATGACGCTGTTGGCCGCGATGCATTCCGCAACCGGCACTTTCCACTCATTTGCGGCGGCTTGAACCAGCATCATGCGCGCGGTAGCGCCGCCCTTGCGGACATATTCCTGCGAGGTGCGGATACCGCGGCTGCCGCCGGTGGAGAAATCGCCCCATGCGCGCTTGCGCGCCACGCTCTGGCCCGGTGTCGGATATTCGGTGGTGACTTTGGACCAGTCGCATTCCAGTTCTTCAGCGACGAGCTGGGCGAGGCCGGTGAGCGTGCCCTGTCCCATCTCGGAACGCGCAATGCGGATGACCACGGTATCGTCGGGGCGGATCACTACCCAAGCGTTGACTTCGGGCGAGCCGTCGGCGGCGCGCACCACGGTCGGTCCGCCGAAAGGAAGATCGAGACCGAGGGCGAGACCCGCGCCGGCGGCGGCGGTGCCGATTACAAAGGCGCGGCGATTTATTTTCGGCATCTGGTGCATGATGTGCTTATTCATGATCTGCCCCTTACGCGTTGGCGGCGGCGTGAATTGCTTCACGCGCCTGCTGGAAGGTGCCGCAACGGCAGATATTGGTGATGGCTTCGTCGATGTCCTTGTCTGATGGCTTCGGCTTCTCCTTGAGCAGGGCCGCGACCGCCATGATCATCCCGCTCTGGCAATAGCCGCATTGCGGAACGTCCTTGGCAATCCATGCCTGCTGCACTTTGTGCAGGCCACCATTCGACGCCAGTCCTTCGATGGTGGTGATCTGCTTGCCGACGGCTTCCGAGACCAGCACGCCGCAAGAGCGCATTGCAACGCCATCGATATGGACGGTGCAGGCGCCACATTGTGCAATGCCGCAACCGTATTTGGTGCCGGTCAGGCCGGCGTTTTCCCGGATCGCCCACAGCAGCGGCGTATCCGCTTCGACGTCCAGTTCAAATGCTTTGCCATTGATCGTGAGGTTTGCCATCGCGTTTCCCCTGCTAGTTCAGCCCATCGGTGAACCTTGAGGAGATGCTGGACCGAAAACCGGAATAGTTCAAATCAAGATTGCACGCCGGGCGCCTCCGAAAACGTGATTTGGCTCGATCCGGCGATCAAGCCTCCTTCATTCCGAACAGCCGCGCCGCATTGCCGCCGAGAATGGCCGCCTTCTGTTTGTCGCTGAGCGCCGTAGTGGCGAAGACGTGGTCGACCGGGTGCTCTTCCCACGGGATCGGATGATCGGTGCCGAGCACGACCTGGCTGGCGCCGACCTGCGCCACCAGATGCCGGAGCGCTTCCGGCGTGAACACCAGGGCGTCGAAATAGAGTTGGTTCAGATATTCGGTCGGTTTCTTCTTCAGGGTGATGGCCGCGTTGCAGTTCTGCGGCGACACAAAGCAGGCATGATCGGAGCGCGGTGCGTAGGAACCGAGATAGCCGCCACCATGCGCCGCGATGATCTTCAGCCCCGGAAAGCGGTCGAGCGTGCCCTCGAAAATCAGGTGTTGCAGCGCGATGGTGGTGTCCAGCGGATTGCCGATCGTGTTGGACAGCCAGCCATTGCCCTTGAAGCGTTTGGCGAGTTCCGGCGTGCTCTGCGGGTGGACGAACAGCACAGCGCCGAGTTCTTCGGCCTTGGCCCAGACCGGGTGGAATTTGGGATCGGAGAAATCCTCGCCTAAAACGCTGCCACCGATCGCGGCCCCGCGCAGGCCCTGTTTCTTGATCGCGGTTTCCAGTTGCTGTACCGCGAGGTCCGGAAACTGCAGGGACAGCGACGCGAACGCACCAAAGCGTTCCGGCTGCGATGCGCACAGCTCGGCCAGTTTCTCGTTCTGAACCTTGACGATCTGCCCCGCGAGGTCGCGATCCCGGCCGTACCAGAACGGATTGATCGACAATATCTCCATGTCGATGCCCATCGCATCCATCGCCTTGAGCCGCTGCTCGATGCCGATGAAGTGCTCCTGCTGGCCTTTGGTCGGCGGCAGCGGCTTGTCCTTGTCAGGACCGAGCAGGTCGAGGGCTTCGTGGAACAGGCAATGCGAGTGCACGTCGATGGTCTTGACGCGCTTGCCGCCGATCTTCACCGGGACGCGTTGCGCCTTCGGCTGGGCGCGGGCCGCATCCAGCATGCCACAACTGCAAAAGACGACCCCGGTCGCCGCGGCACCGGTGAGAAAATTTCTGCGCGTGGTCATTGATATTCCTCCCGTGACGACAAAGGCCGGGCGTTTCCGGCGTGAACCGGAGCGTTGATCGCCCGGCCGAATGTTGTCGCCAACGCCCACATTGCCAAGTCAGCGAGCGGAGAGCAACCGTCCTCAACGCCGCGACCTAGATTCCAACAGGCCTCTATGGCGTACAAAAAGAACAGAGTTGCAATGGCTCATTGTGCGACTGTAGATTGGAGAACTGAAAGTTTATTGCGCTTCGGACATTTAACCGTCGCTCGGGCGGACTTCGGCCCGCAGCTTTCTTAACACCGCGGCCCCGACCCCGACAGTCCAGCCACCCCCCGATACGAGGTCCCCCACCATGACCGAACTTGCTCCCGGCCAACTCTACACCGCCGACGATCTGATCGGCGGTTTTAATCCCTGGGACGAGGTGGGCTACACGCTGACGCGGGACTTCTCGATCTTCCGAAGGTTCGTGCTTGACGGAGGTCCGGTGCCGCCGTCGCTTGCGGTTCGCAAGGCGCAGGCCGACCATGACGCGATGATCGCAGACGGACTGCGTCAGTTTCTCAAGGATGTGCGCCGGCCGCTGGTCGGATTCATGGGCGGGCATGGTGTGGCTCGCAATTCCGATGGTTATGCCGATATCGCGCGGCTGGCCCGTCACCTGGTCGAAAAGGGATATTTGCTGGTCACCGGCGGTGGGCCGGGAGTCATGGAAGCAGCGCATGTGGGCGTCGCATTCTCTTCGTCGCCGGACAAGGCTCTCGAAGCTGCGATCAAGCTGCTATCGACCGTGCCGGATTTTCCCACGCTGGAAGACCTGTTCGATTCCGACGGCTCGATTTACGACAAGAAAATGCCGGACATGGTGCACGCCCGCGACTGGCTGAAGGTCGCGCTGGAAGTAAGAGCGATGGCGCCGAGCACGCTGCCGCTCAGCCTCGCGGTTCCGACGTGGCTTTACGGCGCCGAACCGACGATGCCGTTCGCCACCCACTATGCCAAGTACTACCAGAACAGCATCCGCGAAGAAGCGCTGGTGAACAATTCCCGCGCCGGCATCATCTACGGGCAGGGCGGCGGCGGCACCATGCGGGAGATATTCCAAGACGTCGAACGGAACTTCTATGTCAAGCGTGTGCAAGACGTCACGCCCATGATCTTCTTCGACCGCGGCCATTTCTGGGAACAGGATGCGGTCTACAACGCCGGCGGCGTGAAGACTCGCGGTATCAACGCCAAGTCTTTCGTTTCGAACATCCTGGAATATGGGCTGCGTTCGAGGAAGGTGAAGGACGCTGAAAAATTCAAGGACAAGATCAGATTCACCACCGATTTCAAGGTCATCACCAAGGTGCTTTCGAGCCACTCCGGCGCCGCCGAGCGCAACCTGCAATTTGCCCTCGAAGCCCAGCCCCTCAAGGTGACGACGGCGCGCATCAACCGAACCTGACTTTCGGAATCGACAACGGGCAGTTGGCCCCTTGCAGCCGCTCTTGAAATACGTGTTTATACCGGCACGCTCATCCCGGCGCTCAAGCCGGCATGCGCGGCGTAGCGTTACCAAATTCTTTCAGGAGAAATCCGGCATGCGCCTGCTTTGCTCGTTTGCCTTCGCCCTCGCGCTCCTCGCCGGTTCCGGCGCGATAGCGCAGACCTATCCGGACCGGCCGATCAGGATGATCGTGCCGTTGGCGGCGGCGAGCGCGGTCGATGTCGCGGCGCGAATCGTCACGCAAAAGATGGCCGACAATATGGGCCAGCAGTTCGTGATCATGAACCAGCCCGGCGCGTCCGGGCTGATCGGCGCGGAGGCGGTAGCGCGCGCCGAGCCGGATGGCTACACCATCGGCGGGTTCAACGACAGCATCATGACCATGGTGCCCAACCTGCAATCGAAGATGCGCTGGGATATCCTGAAGGATTTCGAGCCGGTGTCGCTGGTCGCCACCGTCGAGTGGGGACTGATCGCCAACAACCAGACCACCTACAAGTCGGCGGCGGACCTGATCGCCGCGGCGAAGGCGGCGCCGGGAAAGATCGATTACAGCTCCGGCGGCCCCGGCAGCCCGCAGCATCTGGCGATGGCGATGTTCGCTTCCGCCGCGGGCATATCGCTGACCCATGTGCCCTACAAGGGCGCCACGCAGGCCGCGACCGACGTCGCTGCGGGACAAATTCCGGTCGGCTTCCAGGGCCTCGGCACCGTCGCGGCCCTGGTGCGCGGGAATTCGCTGAAACTGATCGGCGTGACCACGCCAAGCCGGTTGCCGCAATTCCCCGAGGTGCCGACCGTGTCGGAGTCCGGGCTGCCGGGCTTTTTCTTCAATTCCTGGTTCGCCATCCTGGCGCCGGCCGGCACGCCGAAGGAGATCGTGGCGAAACTTAACGCGGAAGTGCTCAAGGCGCTTGCCGATCCGGAGATTCGCGCAAAACTCGAAAACCTCGGCTTCACGGTGCGCGGCAGTTCGCCGGAAGAATTGGGAGTGATGACCCGCGATCAACTCGCCAAATACGCGCGGGTGATCAAGGAAATGGGCATCGCCAACGAGTGATTGCGTGCCCCGGGGCGCGGCGCAGCGCCCTTGCGGTGCGCTGCAGGGAGGGGGCCCATGAAGCATCGCTCATGGCTGGGTCGCGGTTTTGCGAAGCAGCGCTGCGCGCTGCATCGCGCCGGGGACACCAGGGGTTTCAAAAGCACGGATGTCTTCTTCCGTCCTGACCGCGATAGGCGGCGGCGCTCTGTTTGCAGCGGGCCGAGGTCGGACCGTCGTAATAGGCGTAGGTGCCGGCGAAGGGCCCCGGTCCATAATTGTGGATGTAGCTGAACCATGCGATGTGGTGGCGATGGGTGTGGTGGTGATGGCGATGAGTGTGGCGGCGGTAATACTCATCCGCCTGTCCCACGATCGGCGCGGCGATCACGGCCACAACCAGTGCGGCGGCAGCAAAGAATTTCAGTCGGGTCATCTGTCGCTCCTGGACATACGATAATACAACGGTGAGCGGAAAGCAGGTTCCACCGGAAATCGGCCGCTTTAAGTTCGATTCCGTTCAAATCATCCTATCATCAATTCCGGCATTCCGTGATATCTCTGAACCATGAACCAGCACACCAACATCGAGATCCGGCATTCCACCTGTCCACATGACTGCCCGTCGGCCTGCGCGCTCGATGTCGAGGTGATCGACGGCCAGGCCATCGGCCGGGTGCGCGGCTCGAAGCTGCAAAGCTACACCGCAGGCGTGGTCTGCGCCAAGGTCGCGCGCTATGCCGAGCGCATCCATCATCCGGATCGTCTGCTGTATCCGCAGCGCCGCATCGGCCCGAAGGGCTCCGGCCGGTTCGCGCGCATCTCATGGGACGAGGCGCTGGACGAAATCGCCAATCGTTTCGACGCCGCCGAGCGGGATTTCGGCGCCGAATCGGTGTGGCCTTATTACTATGCCGGCACTATGGGGCTGGTGATGCGCGACGGCATCAACCGCCTCGCCCATGTGAAGAAATATTCCCGCTACTACTCTACGATCTGCGCCAACGTCGCCCGCATCGGATTTGCCATCGGCACGGGCAGGATCGCCGGCGTCGATCCGCGCGAGATGGCCGTTTCCGACCTGGTCGTGATCTGGGGCACCAATCCGGTGAACACCCAGGTCAATGTGATGACGCACGCGATGCGCGCGCGCAAGGAACGCGGCGCGAAGATCGCCGCGGTGGATGTCTACAACAACGACACCATGAAGCAGGCCGATATCAAGATCATCCTGCGGCCCGGCACCGACGGCGCCTTCGCCTGCGGCGTTATGCATGTGCTGTTCCGCGAGGGTTTTGCGGATCGGTCCTATATGGAGCGCTACACCGATTGCCCCGCGGAGCTCGAGGCGCATCTCAAAACCCGGACGCCGGAATGGGCGTCATCGATTTGCGGCGTGCCGGTCGACGAAATCGAGGCCTTTGCGCGTCTGGTGGGCCAGACCAAGCGCGCGTTCTTCCGCCTTGGCTACGGTTTTACCCGCAGCCGCAATGGGGCGACGCAGATGCACGCGGCGCTGTGCATTCCGGCCGTGACCGGCGCCTGGCAGTACGAAGGCGGCGGCGCGTTCTTCAATAATTATGCGATCTGGAAGTTCAATGAATCCATCATCGAGGGCCATGACGCGATCGATCACACCATTCGGATACTCGATCAATCGCAGATCGGACGTATTCTCACCGGCGATGCGGAGGCGCTGAGAGGCGGCGGCCCGGTCAAGGCGATGCTGATCCAGAACACCAATCCGATGACGGTGGCGCCGGAGCAGGATCTGGTGCGCGCTGGATTTGCGCGCGAGGACCTGTTCATGGCGGTGCATGAGCAGTTCATGACCGAGACCGCGCAGATGGCCGATATCGTTCTGCCCGCGACCATGTTCATGGAGCATGACGACCTCTATTATGGCGGCGGGCACCAGCACATTTCGGTGGGCGCCAAGCTGATCGAGCCCCCCGGCGAATGCCGCTCGAATCATGAGGTGTTGCAGGGCCTCGGCCGCCGCCTCAACGTCTCGCATCGCGGCTTCGATCTGACGTCACGCGAACTGATCGATGAGACGCTGAAGTTGAGCGGGCACGGCGACATCGACACGCTGCAGGCCGACTTGTGGCGCGACATCCAGCCGGATTTCCGCACCGCGCATTACCTCGATGGTTTCGCGCATGCGGATAGGAAGTTTCACTTCAAGGCGGATTGGGCGCACCCTCCCTGGGGCATCGCCGGTATGGGTCCCTGGAAGCAGATGCCGTCGCTGCCGGATCACTGGACCATTATCGAGGAAGCCGACGAGGCGCATCCGTTCCGGCTGGCGACCAGCCCGTCCCGCAGCTTCCTCAATACAAGTTTTAATGAGACGCCGTCATCGATTGCCCGCGAGGGTCCGCCGTCGGTGATGATGCATCCAGCCGACGCCGCGCGGCTCGGCATTGCCGATGGCGATGCCGTCACGCTTGGTAACACGCGCGGACAGACCACGCTGACCGCAAAACTGTTCGACGGCCTGCGCCGCGGCGTGCTGATCGCGGAATCGGTGCATCCCAACCACGCCCACATCAGCGGCCACGGCATCAACACGCTGACCGGCGCCGACGCCGTGGCGCCGGTCGGCGGCGCCGCGTTCCACGACAACAAGGTGTGGGTGAAGAAGGCGGTTTGACGCGCCGACACAACGTCACAGTCGGTGATGCACCCAGACATTGGGTTCGACGTAAACGGCGTAATCCTGTTCAAGCGAAACCAGCACCGGCGCCAGTGCGCCGGCGATCGCGATCTCTCCGGAGCTGTCAAAGGTCAGGCCGGTCCAGCGCGACCATTCCGCGATGCTGCCGACGACCGTCATCGAATACGGTGCGATTTTCACGATCATGCCGCCAACCCGCACATGCGCGCGCAACCACGCATCGACCGGCAAACCGTTATCGTCCAACGCCCGGACATAGTCGCGCATCGGCGTCTGCGGCTGCAGATGTTTCTGGTTTGGACGCACCGGCGCGTAAAGATCGGAAAATCCCTTCGCCCTGGCATTCGCTTTCATCGCATCCAGCATCTGCAAGGAATTGTTTTTGCCTCTCATTTCCGGCAGTAGCGAAATCTCCAATGCGCTCACGGCGCTGGCTGCGCGGTTGCTGATCTGGTCGTCGTGGGCCCAGCGAATCACTCCATCCCATCCATCATCCGGCAGTTCGCCGCGGCCATCCGTGCCGAAAGCAAAGGGAACGCTGAAGGCACGGGCAACCACCTTTCCTTCCGTGACCCCGGCGAACGCATAGTCGAGATAGTGATCGAACAGCTTTGGCGCGAAATAAAGCTCCGCCGCGGCGTCGTGTTGCATGAATTCCGGCCAGACTGACTGCAATTCAGAACCGAAAACCTGGGCACGGAGATCCGGCCGCTCCCGCAGGGTGAAGATTTGTAGCGTCATCGCTGTCGGATTCCAAAAGTCGCGGACCTCACCGCAATCTGCCCCGGATCAATTTTCCCGGCAATGCGATCGCTCGACCGGGCGCCAAACCAATCCGACGTAAATCGGTCTTGCAGTATTCCGCTATCCCGCCGCTAATGCTCGCGGCCGCAGCAGCTTCCGGGTGAACCTTTGACCAATAGCCCCTTCTACACCGCCGAGCACATCGCTTATCGCGACGTGGTCCGCCGCTTCGTCGAGAAAGAAATCGCGCCCTATGCCCATGAATGGGACGAAGCGGGCAGCTTTCCGCGCGTGCTCTATGAAAAGGCCGCCGAGATCGGGCTGCTGGGCTTAGGCTTTCCGGAAGAATATGGCGGCACCGAAGTCGACAATTTCATGTGGATCGTGGCGGTGCAGGAACTGGCGCGGGCAGGCTGCGGCGGGGTCAGCGCCAGCCTGAAAAGCAATTCGATCGGCGCGCCGCCGATTGCGCGCGCGGGTCTGCCCGAGTTCAAGGCGCGGGCGCTGCCGGAAATCCTGTCGGGCAAGAAGATTTCGGCGCTCGCCATCACCGAACCATCGGGCGGATCGGACGTCGCGAATTTGCGCACCTCGGCGCGGCGCGACGGGCATGTTTATGTGGTGAATGGCGAAAAAACCTTCATCACCTCCGGCATCCGCGCCGATTACATCACGACCGCGGTGCGCACTGGCGGGCCGGGACGCGGCGGCGTCAGCCTGTTGGTGATCGAAGGCGATACGCCGGGACTGTCGCGCACGCCGTTGAAGAAGATGGGCTGGTGGGCGTCGGATACCGCGACGCTGCATTTCGACGAATGCCGCGTGCCGGCCGGAAACCTGCTCGGCGAGGAAGGCGAAGGTTTTCGGCTGATCACGCATAATTTCAACGGCGAGCGGCTGACCATGGCAGCCGGCTGCATCGCTGCAGCGCGGGTCTGCCTCGACGACGCCACCGAATACGCCAAGCAGCGTCACACCTTCGGAAAGCCCTTGGCGCAGCACCAGGTCATCAGGCACAAGCTGGTCGATATGGCGCAAAAGGTGGCGGCGTCGCAGGCGATGCTGGAAATGCTGGCGTGGCGGCTCGACCAAGGGGAAAGTCCGGTGGCGGAAATCTGCATGCTGAAGAACCAGGCCACCCAAACCATGGCATTCTGCGCCTCCGAAGCGGTGCAGATTTTCGGCGGCGCCGGTTTCATGCGCGGCATCAAGGTCGAGCGCATCTACCGCGAAGTGAAAGTGAACGCGATCGGCGGCGGCAGCGAGGAGATCATGAAGGACCTCGCCTCCAGGCAGATGGGGTTGTGATGCCCTCATCCTGAGGAGCCGCGCTCTTGCGCGGCGTCTCGAAGGATGGGTTATGTGTGCTGCGCATGGTTCGAGACGCACGCGCGAAGAGCGCGCGCTCCTCACCATGAGGGGAACGAAGGGGACCGAAACATGATCACGCTTTATCATTGCAACGCCGCGCGCTCGTTTCGTCCGCTCTGGATGCTGGAAGAACTCGGCCTTGCCTACGAACTCAAAATGCTGCCGTTCCCGCCGCGGGTGTTTGCCAAGGACTATCTCGCGGTCAATCCGCTCGGCACCATTCCCTACATGATCGACGGCGACACGAGGATGTCGGAATCCTCAGGGATCTGCCATTACCTCGGCACGCGATACGGACCGACGCCCTTGGTCGTCAATATCGAGGAACCCGGCTATGGTGCGTTCCTGAACTGGATGTATTTCAGCGACGCGACGCTGACATTCCCGCAGACGTTGGTGCTGCGCTACACACAGCTCGAACCCGAAGAGCGGCGCAATCCGCAGGTCGCGACTGACTACGCGAAATGGTTTTTGGGCCGGCTGCGTGCGGTGGAGGTTGCGACCGGCAAGGCCGACACGCTGTGTGCCGACCGCTTCACCGCCGCCGACATTTCCGTGGGCTATGCCTTGCGGCTTGCCGAGAATATCGGCCTGGCGAAGGATTTCGGCCCAAACGTCGCGGCCTACTGGCAGCGCCTGCAGGCGCGCGATGGGTTCAAGCGCGCGGTGGCGGCCGAAAATCTCGCCGGTGAACAGCAGAACGTGCCGAAGCGGATGTGATCGTCATTGCGAGGAGCGCAGCAATCCAGCCGTCCTGCGCGACCGCTGGATTGCTCCGCTTCGCTCGCAATGACCGTGTTGGTGACATCGCCCTCCATTTCTGTATTCTGCTCATCGCTCCGCAAAGAGAGCAACCGCGAGGCTGCCCATTCATGAGCGACAAGGCCGTCATCACCTGCGCGTTGAACGGCGTGTTGACCGATCCCCGGCAGCATCATGTGCCGGTGACGCCGGAGCAAATGGCGCGCGAGGCCAAGGCCGCCTTCAACGCCGGCGCCAGCGTGATGCACATCCATCTGCGCCAGCAGGCGCCGGACAAGGGCCATCTGCCGTCATGGGAGGTCAGCGTCTCGCGCGAGATCCAGCACGCGATCCGCGAGGCCTGTCCCGGGGTCATCATCAATCACACCACCGGTACCTCGGGCCCGAATTACAAGGGCGCGCTGGATTGCGTGCGCGAGACCAGGCCGGAAATGGCGGCCTGCAACGCCGGCTCGCTGAATTATCTTAAAGTAAAGGCCGACAACACCTGGGCGTGGCCGCCGATGATGTTCGATAATTCGGTGGAGAAGGTGCAGGACTATCTCGACGTGATGAAAGAGGCGAACACGATTCCCGAATTCGAATGTTTCGACGTCGGCATCGTGCGCTGCGTCGGCATGTACCGGCAAACCGGGATGTATGCGGGACCGCTGGAATACAATTTCGTGATGGGCGTTGCGTCGGGCATGCCGGCCGATCCGGACTTGCTGCCGATCCTGCTGAAATTGAAATTGCCGGATGCCAATTGGCAGGTCACCGCGATCGGCCGCGCCGAAATCTGGCCGCTGCATCAACGTTGCGCCGAGTTGGGTGGCCACCTGCGCACCGGGCTGGAGGATACGTTTTATCTGGAGGATGGCACCAAGGTGACGTCGAACGGCCAGTTGATCGAGGGACTGGCGGCGTGCGCACGCCGGGCGGGACGCGAGGTCGCGAGTCCGGCGGAGGCGCGGCAGATTTTTGGAATTCTCCAATAGATGACTATCCTCGACTCCACCATCGCGCTCTCCAGCGACGCCTACAAGGCCAACCGCGACGGCATGCTGGCGCTGATCGCGCGGATGCGCGCACTGGAAGAGCGCACTCGCACCGCTTCCGCCGCCGCCAAGGATCGCTTTCACAAGCGCGGGCAATTGCTGCCGCGCGAGCGGGTAGCGCTCGTGCTGGATCCCGGCGCGTCCTTCATCGAACTCTCGACACTGGCGGGCTACAGGTTCGACGTTTCCGATCCGGATAAAAGCGTGCCCGGCGGCGGCGTGGTCGCCGGCATCGGCTTCGTCTCCGGTGTTCGCTGCATGGTCAGCGCCAGCGATTCCGGCATCGATGCCGGCGCGCTGCAGCCCTACGGCCTCGACAAGACGCTGCGGGTGCAGGATCTGGCGCTGGAGAACAAGCTGCCTTACGTGCAACTGGTCGAGAGCGCCGGTGCCAATCTGTTGCGCTACCGCGTCGAGGATTTTGTGCGTGGCGGCAACATTTTCCGCAACCTGGCGCGGCTATCGGCGGCGGGTCTGCCGGTGGTGACGGTGACCCATGGGTCGTCGACCGCCGGCGGCGCCTATCAGACCGGACTATCGGATTACATTGTGATGGTGCGCGGCCGCACCCGCGCGTTTCTCGCTGGCCCGCCGCTGCTGAAGGCCGCGACCGGGGAGATCGCCACCGAAGAAGAACTCGGCGGCGCGGAGATGCACACCAGCATTTCCGGGCTAGGCGATTATCTGGCCGAAGACGACCGCGATGCGCTGCGGATCGCGCGCGACATCATGGCCAAGCTGGAGTGGGACCGGCCGGGCGCGACTGAGCCGTTATCGTTTCGACCGCCGCGCCACGATCCGGAGGAATTACGGGGTATCGTCCCGATGGACTACCGGCGCCCGGTGGACATGCGGCAGGTGATCGCGCGCATAACTGACAATTCCGATTTCCTCGAGTTGTCGCCGGGCTACGGCCCCGCCACGGTATGCGGCCATGCCCGCATCGAGGGCTACGCGCTCGGGATCATCACCAACAACGGTCCGCTCGACGTCGCTGGAGCCAACAAGGCGACGCACTTCATTCAGGCATGCTGCCAGTCGCGCACGCCGCTGCTGTATCTCAACAACACCACCGGCTACATGGTCGGCCGCGAATATGAAGAAGCCGGCATGATCAAGCACGGCTCGAAAATGATCCAGGCGGTGACCTCTGCGACGGTGCCGCAGATCACCATCTATTGCGGCGCCTCGTTCGGCGCCGGCAATTACGGCATGTGCGGGCGCGGATTCCATCCGCGCTTCTGTTTCTCCTGGCCCAATGCCAAGACCGCGGTGATGGGCGGCGAGCAGGCCGCCGAGACCATGGCCATCGTCACCGAAGCCGCCGCGATCCGGCGCGGCAAGCCGGTCGAGCGCGAGAAGCTCGATGCGATGAAGGCCGAGATCGTCGGCGTGTTCGACGGCCAGATGGACGTGTTTTCCACCAGCGCCCGGCTGCTCGACGACGGCGTGATCGATCCGCGCGACACCCGCAGCGTTCTTGCCGAAGTGCTGGCGATCTGCCGCGAGGCGGAGGCGCGCAACCCGCAAGCCATGCAGTTTTCGGTCGCCCGGCCATGAGCGGTGAAGTCAGGCGCACGCTGTTCAAGAAAATCCTGATTGCCAATCGCGGCGAGATCGCATTGCGCATCATGCGCACCGCGCGCCGTCTCGGCTACGGGGTGGTCGCGGTGTATTCGGACGCAGATCGGGATGCGATGCATGTGCGCGAAGCCGATGAGGCGGTGTGTATCGGCGAGGCGTTGCCGTCGCAGTCCTACCTCAACATCGAGGCGATCATCGACGCGGCGAAATCGGCCGGTGCCGATGCCGTGCATCCGGGTTATGGCTTTCTCGCCGAAAATGAGGATTTTGCTTCAGCCTGCCGCAACGCGGGGCTGGTGTTCATCGGCCCGTCGCCCGAATCCATCAAGGCGATTGGAAACAAGGCTGGCGCGAAAGAAATCATGCAGGCGGCCGGCGTGCCCTGCGTCCCCGGCTATCAGGGCATCGACCAGAGTGACGCCGTGATGCTCGCCGAAGCGCGTAAGATCGGCTTTCCGGTCATGATCAAGGCGGTGGCTGGCGGCGGCGGGCGCGGGATGCGATTCGCGCCTGACGCAGCGGCGTTTCCGGATCTGCTGCGAAGCGCGCGCTCGGAAGCGCAAGGCGCCTTCGGCGACCCAACGATTATCCTTGAGCGCGCCGTCCTGAATCCCCGCCACATCGAAATCCAGGTGTTCGGCGACCGCCACGGCGGTGCCGTCCATCTCGGTGAACGCGATTGCTCGGTGCAGCGGCGGCACCAGAAACTGATCGAGGAGGCGCCGTCGCCGGCTGTGTCGCCAGAGCTGCGGACGCGGATGGGCGCCATCGCGGTGAAAGCGATCCAGTCGATCGGCTACGAGGGTGCCGGCACGCTGGAATTCCTGCTCGATGGCGCCGGAAATTTCTATTTCATGGAGATGAATACAAGGCTGCAGGTCGAACATCCCGTCACCGAGGCGATCACCGGGCTCGATCTCGTTGAATTACAGCTGCGGGTCGCCGCCGGCGGGCCGCTGGGGCTAAAGCAAAACGACATCAAATTTTCCGGCCACGCCATCGAAGTGCGATTGTGTTCGGAAGACGCTGCGCACGATTTCATGCCGCAGTCCGGCCGGATGGCGCTGTGGCAGATGCCCGGCGAACTCCGGGTCGAGCACGCGCTGCAATCCGGCTCCGAGATTCCCCCGTTCTATGATTCGATGATCGCCAAGATCATTGCTCATGGCACCACGCGCGATAATGCACGGCGCAGGCTTGTTCACGGGCTTGAGCACACCATTGCATTCGGCGTCACCACCAATCAGGCGTTCCTCGCCAACTGCCTGCGGCATCCGGCGTTCGCGGCAGGCGAGGCGACCACCGCTTTCATCGGGCGGCACCGCGACGATCTGCTCGCGCCGCGCGCCGGCGAGCCGTCGGATGTGGCGCTTGCGGCCTTGCTGCTCCATGTCACCGACATCAACGCGCCGCCGTGGCGCAAGGGCCGGACACTTGCGGCGACGTTTCCTGTTCCCGCGCGCATTGAACTCGATGGGAAAGTCCATGAACTGCGGATCGCGCGCGAACGCGCCGGCGGCTACGTCGCAAGCTGTTTCGGCAAAGACGTGCGGTTCGAGATCGGCGAAATCGCACGCGAGAGCATTCGCTTCCGTGTTGATGGCCTGATGGAATCGGCGCGGTTCTTCCGCGACGGCGATCGCCTGTATTTCCTGCGCCATGGTGTAACGCTATCGGTCCGCGACCTGACGCTGGCGGCTCCAGCCAGCGCCGCAGCGGGCGGCAGCGATGGCCGGGTGCGCGCGGCGATGAGCGGCCGCGTCGTCGCGGTTCTGGTCAAGCAGGGCGAGTACGTCGAGGCCGGGCAGGCGGTGATGACGTTGGAAGCAATGAAAATGGAACATGTGCATACCGCGCCGGTTTCGGGCACGATCTCCGCGATCGACGTCGCCGAAGGCGAACAGGTGACGACCGGAAAAATCGTCGTCGAGATCGAACCCAACCTTAAAGCGTAGAGCGAGCAGGCCAATGACCGACAACAACAGCGTAGTGCTTGAGAAGCGCGGCCAGGCGTTCTGGATCACCATAGACCGGCCGGAGAAGCGCAACGCCATCAATGGCGACGTCGTCGCCGGCATCGCCAAAGGCTATCGCACGGCGCATGACGATCCGGAAGTGCGCGTCATCGTGCTGACCGGCGCCGGCGACAAGGCGTTCTGCGCCGGCGCCGATCTTGTCAACACCGGTGCTGCCTTCGCCTTCGATTTCGCCAAGCCGAATGTCGATTACGCCGATCTGCTGCGGCTGGCGCAGAATGCGACAAAACCCTCGATCGCGCGGGTCAATGGCGTCTGCATGGCCGGCGGCATGGGGCTAATGTGCATGACCGACATGGCGGTGGCGGCCGAACACGCGATATTCGGCCTACCGGAGGTCAAGGTCGGCGTATTTCCGATGCAGGTGATGAGCCTGTTGCAGGATATCGCGCCGCGGCGGCTGATCAACGAGTGGGCGCTCACCGGCGAACCGTTCGACGCCCGCGTTGCGCAGGCAGCGGGATTGTTGAATCACATCGTGCCATCAGACGAACTCGATTCAAAAATCGAATGGCTGGTCGGCCGCATCGTCGACAAGTCGCCGACCGCGCTCCGCCGCGGCAAATACGCCATGCGCGCCATCGCGTCGATGTCGTTTGACCAGAGCATCGCCTACACCGAAAGCCAGATCGCGCTGACCGCGCTGACCGAAGACGCCAAGGAAGGCCTCAGGGCGTTCGGCGAAAAGCGCAAGCCGGTGTGGAAGGGGAAGTAGCGGCGACCTTGTAGCCTTTCATGGAGCGAAGCGAAATGCGGGACAGTCGCGCAGTTGGATATCGCGGTCCCGGATTTCGCTGCGCTCCATCCGGGCTACGGATTACCCCGCGTTCGCCTTCAGCCCGGCCGCCTCGATACCGGCCAGTGCGCAGATTTCGTCATTGTCCGAAGTATCGCCGCTGACGCCGACGGCGCCGAGCAGCGTGCCGTTGTCGTCCAGGATCAGCACGCCGCCGGGCACCGGCACCATGCGGCCCTGCGCCAGCGTGTTCACGGCGCCCACGAAATAGGCTTGCTCCTGCGCGCGCTGGAACAGCGCGCGAGATCCCATCCCCATCGCGAGCGCGCCGTAGGCCTTGCCGTGGGCGATCTCGCTGCGCAGCAGGCTGGTGCCGTCCTGCGCCGCGGAAATTTTCACGCAGCCGCGGGCATCGAGCACCGTCACGACCAGCGGTTTCAGTTTCTTCTCCACGCCCTTGGCCAGAGCCGTATCGAGAATTTTGCGCGCGAGGTCGAGAGTCAGATCAGCCATGGAGTCGTTCCTTTGCGGTGTGAGAAGAATCCGATTGCGCGCCATCGAGGCTCATCGCCAGTACGCGCGCGACATGGAGCGCCGTACGCTCCGTGCCGTCTGATATCTGATGCCGGCACGAGGTGCCGTCGGCGACGATGAGCGTCGTCTGCTCGGCACGACGCACGGCCGGCAGCAATGACAGTTCCGCCATCTGCATCGATGCTTCGTAGGTATCCGCGCCATAGCCGAACGCGCCGGCCATGCCGCAGCAGCTTGAGTTGATGATCTCGACGTGGAGATCGGGAATTAGCCGCAGCACCTGCTCGACCGGCTTGAGCGCACCGAACGACTTCTGATGGCAATGACCGTGCACCAGCGTCTTGTCCGCGATGGCACGGAGCGGCAAACGCAAGCGGCCGGCCTCGGCCTCGCGGACCAGGAACTCCTCGAACAGTAACGCATGGGCGCTGACGCACTTGGCGGCATCATCGGAGCGCAGCGACAGCAGCTCATCGCGCAAGGTTAGCAGGCAACTCGGCTCCAGGCCGACGATGGGCACGCCGCGTGCGGCGAACGGCGCGTAGGTTGTCACCACCCGGTCGAGTTCGGCGCGGGCGTGATCAACCAAGCCGGCGGAGAGGAAGGTGCGTCCGCAACACAGCGGGCGCTTGGCATCGGCAGGTTTCGGCAGATGGACGCGATAGCCGCCTTCCATCAGTACTCGCAGCGCGGCGTCGAGGTTTTCACGTTCATAGGTGCGGTTGAAGGTATCGGCGAATAGCACCACATCGCGGCCGTCTTCAGGGCCGAAAGCCCCGCATTCAGGCGCAAACACGTCGCGCCGCCACTGCGGCAGCTTGCGTTGCGCGCTGATGCCAGTAAATTGCTCGATCAGTTTCCGCAGCAGCGGACTTCCGTTGCGCAGATTGACCAACGGCGCGAGGCGCGACGCCAGGTCAGCGTAATGCGGCAGATATCCCACCAGCCGGTCGCGCAGGGACAGCCCGTGTTTCGCCACGCGCGCGGCCAGCACCTCGATCTTCATCTTCGCCATGTCGACGCCAGTCGGGCATTCGTGCCGGCAGGCCTTGCAGGACACGCAAAGCTTTAGTGTCTCCATCATCTCGTCCGATGCCAGCGCATCCGGCCCGAGTTGTCCGGATATCGCCAGCCGCAACGTGTTAGCCCGCCCGCGCGTGACGTCCTTTTCGTCGCGCGTGGCGCGATAGGACGGGCACATCACGCCGCCTTCGAGTTTTCGGCAGGCGCCATTGTTGTTGCACATCTCGACCGCGCCCTGGAATCCGCCGCCGGCGCCGGGATAGGCCGACCAGTCCAGCACGGTTTTCAAATCGCTGATGCGATAATCCGGCGGATAACGAAACAGCGCGCGGTCATCCATCCTCGGTGGATCGACGATCTTGCCGGGATTGAGCACATTGTCCGGATCGAAGCGCTGCTTGACCTCCCTGAAATCGGCGATGATGCGTTCTCCGAACATCGCCTGGTGAAATTCCGAGCGCACGATGCCGTCGCCATGCTCGCCGGAATGTGAGCCCTTGTACTCGCGCACCATCGCAAAGGTTTCCTCGGCGATGGCGCGCATCGCCCTGACGTCCTTTTCCAGTTTCAGATTGAGGACCGGCCGCACATGCAGGCAGCCTTCCGAGGCGTGCGCATACATGGTGCCGCGAGTGCCGTGTTTCGCGAAAATATCATTCAGGCGCTGCGTATAGTCGGCGAGGTGCGGCAGTGGAACCGCGCAGTCCTCGACAAAGGAGACCGGCTTGCCCTCCTGCTTCATCGACATCATGACATTGAGGCCGGCGGCGCGGAATTCGGCGATGCTGGTCTGGAGCGCCGGCTCGATGATCTCAACCACGCCGCCCCATTTGCGTTTGGGCTGGTCCCAGCCGAAGCCGAGATCGGCCATCAGCTCGCCGAGCTGCTTCAATCGCCTGACATTATCGGCCTGATCCTCCTCGGCGAATTCGACGATCAGCACCGCATCGGGATCGCCGCGCACGACCGTGCCGATGATGGACTGAAACATCGCGATCTCGCGGCCGAGCGACAGCATGGTGCGGTCGACCAACTCCACCGCAATGGGGCGCAGTTTCACCAGATGCTGCGCGGCACCCATCGCCTCATAAAAACTACCGAAATGGCAGATGCCGAGTACCTTGTTGCGGATCACCGGCCACAGTTTCAATTCGACCTGGGTGGTAAATGCCAGCGTGCCTTCCGAACCCACCAGCAGATGCGCCATGTTGTTGGGCGCGTTGCGCGGCACCAGCGCATCGAGATTGTAGCCGCCGACCCGGCGCTGCACCTTCGGAAACCTTTCGGCGATCTCGGTTGCCTCGCGCTCGCCGAGGGCCAGCATGTCGCGAAACAGGCCGGACCCAGTATCGTCACGCGCGACTTCGCCGAAGCGCAACAGGCTGCCGTCGGCCAATGCGGCCTGCATCGACAGCGTATTGTCGCGCATCGTGCCGTAACGCAGCGAACGCCCGCCGCAGGAGTTATTCCCCGCCATACCGCCGATGGTGGCGCGAGATGCCGTGGAGACATCGACCGGAAACCACAGGCCGTGTTTTTTGAGCTGGCGGTTGAGGTCGTCCAGTATGATTCCGGGCTCGACCACGCAGCTGCGGTTCTCGACATCGAGCGAAAGCATGCGGTTCAGGTGCTTCGAAAAGTCGATGACAATGCCGTCATTGACGGTCTGGCCGCATTGCGAGGTTCCGCCGCCGCGCGGGGTGACGGTGCGGCCGTCGTCGCGGGCAATCGCCAGCGCCCGCAGCGCCTCGTCCATGGTGCGGGGAACCACGACGCCTGCAGGCATAATCTGGTAGAATGACGCGTCGGTGGCGTAGCGGCCGCGGTTGAAACGGTCGAACAACACCTCGCCGATGAATTCCCGCGTCAGCCGCTCTTCAAGCGTCATTGAGGGTTCGAATGAGAGCTTTCATGGCGCGGAACATAGGCCTTTGGCGGGGAAGCCGTCGATCAAAAAATGCAGACAATTTGCTGGTTGTAGGTTGAAAAATTGGATGCAATATGCGGGCTTCCGGACCGGACGAGGAAGCCATGACACAGCATCAGGGACGTCATTTTTTGCAAATTCCAGGGCCAAGCCCGGTGCCCGATCGCGTGCTCCGCGCCATGGACATGCCAGTCATCGACCATCGCAGCTCCCAGTTCGCCGAACTCGCCAAAACCGTGTTCGACGGCTGCCAGAAGATTTTCCAGACCGCAGGCCAGGTCATCATCTTTCCTTCGTCGGGCACCGGCGCCTGGGAAGCTGCAATCGTCAATACGCTGTCGCCGGGCGACAGGGTGCTGATGGTGGAGACCGGCCATTTCGCCATGATGTGGCGGCAGATGGCGGCGCGCTGGGGCATCGATGTCGATCTGATCCCCGGCGACTGGCGCCGCGGCGCCGATCCCGCGGCCATCGAAGCAAAACTCGCCCAGGATTCAGCGCATGCCATCAAGGCGGTGATGGTGGTGCACAACGAAACCTCGACCGGCGCCACCAGCCGCATCGGCAATATCCGCGCCGCGATAGACAAGGTCGGGCATCCCGCGCTGCTGCTGGTGGATACGATCTCATCGCTCGGCTCGGTGGATTTCCGGCACGACGAGTGGAAGGTCGACGTCACCGTCAGCTGTTCGCAGAAGGGATTCATGCTGCCGCCGGGGCTGGGCTTCAACGCCATCTCGGAGAAGGCCCGCGCGGCGGCGAAGACCAACAAGATGCCGCGGTCGTATTGGGACTGGGAAGAAATGTTGAAGCCGAACGCGGCCGGCTTCTTTCCCTATACGCCGGCCACCAATTTGCTCTACGGCCTGCGCGAGGCCATCTCGATGCTGCTCGAGGAAGGGCTGGATGCGGTATTCGCCCGGCATATCCGCCTCGCCGCCGCGACGCGCGCCGCCGTCGCGCATTGGGGCCTCGAGGTGCTGTGTCTTGAACCGGCCGATTTTTCACCGGTGCTGACCGCGGTGCTGATGCCGCCGGGTCACGACGCCGACAAGTTGCGCAAGACCGTGCTGGAAAATTACAACATGTCGCTCGGCTCCGGCCTCAGCAAGGTCGCGGGCAAGGTGTTTCGCATCGGCCACCTCGGCGAGTGCAATGAGCTGACCCTGATGGGAGCGCTGTCCGGCGTCGAGATGGGTCTTGCGGCTGCGGGCGTGCCGCACCGCGCCGGCGGCGTCGATGCGGCGATGAAATTCCTGGAAGGGCGCACCGAGGCAAATTCCCCGGCCCATCTGAAGGTGGTCAAGACTTAGAGTGCTGCAACGAGTGCGGCAAAAACGGATAATAGGGCCCGCCTGGTTGGGCATTGACGGCGGCGGCCCGGCAGGGGACAAGCCCGCCGAATGGTGATATTCGGGCCCTACCAAAACGAAGTTCGCGGGAAGGACGCTAGATGACCTTGCATACCGGAAGGCATTTTCTACAGATTCCAGGACCGACCAATATCCCAGACCGGGTGTTGCGGGCCATGGACATGCCCGGCATGGATCATCGCAGCGCCGAATTCGCCGAGCTTGGCTTTGCGGTGATGGCGGCCTCGCAGCGCATGTTCCGCACCAAGCAGCCGGTACTGATCTATCCATCCTCGGGGACCGGGGCGTGGGAAGCCGCCATCGTCAATACGCTTATCCCCGGCGACAAGGTGCTGATGGCCGAAACCGGCCAGTTCGCCGTGCTGTGGCTCGGCATCGCCGAAAAATTCAAGCTGGACGTCGAGTTTGTGCCGGGCGACTGGCGGCGCGGCGCTGATCTCGAACAGATCGAGGCGCGGCTTGCGGCCGATCGGCAGCACCGGATCAAGGCTGTCATGGTTGTGCACAACGAGACCTCCACGGGCTGCGTCACCCATCCGCTCGAGGTTCGCAAGGCCATGGACCGGACAAAACATCCGGCTCTGCTGATGGTCGACACCATTTCCGGCATCGGTTCGCAGGAATATGAGCATGACGCCTGGGGTATCGACGTGTCGGTCGGCGGTTCGCAAAAAGCGCTCATGCTGCCGCCGGGCCTCAGCTTCAACGCGGTGTCGGAAAAGGCGCTGGCGGTGGCCAAAGCCAATCCGTCAATGCGGTCGTATTGGGATTGGCAGGAAGTCATTGCCTTCAACAAGGTCGGCACCTGGCCCTACACTCCGGCCGTCAATCTGCTCTATGGCCTGAAAGAAGCCATCACGATGCTTGAGCAAGAGGGGCTCGATAGTGTTTTTGCCCGCCACCGGCGCCACTCGGCGGCGACCCGCGCGGCCGTGAAAGCCTGGGGCCTGGAAACTCAATGCCAGGATCCGCATGCGCATTCGCCGGCGCTGACCGGGGTACGAATGCCGGAAGGCCATGACGCCGATAATTTCCGTAAGGTAGTGCTGGACAACTTCGATATGTCGCTCGGCACCGGCCTCAACAAGATCAAAGGCAAGGCATTCCGGATCGGCCACATCGGCCATTTCAACGATCTGATGCTGATGGGGACGCTGTCGGGCATTGAGATGGGTCTCGATCTCGCTCACGTGCCGCATCGCAGCGGCGGGGTGCTGGCCGCAATGGAAGTCCTGAAAGGACGTGATGTGGCGTCGATGCCGAAAGCCGCGGTCGCCTGAGTTTTGGTTACCGTCATTGCGAGCGAAGCGAAGCAATCCAGCGCATCAGGCGAAGACTGGATTGCTTCGTCGTTTCGCTCCTGGCAATGACGAAAAGAGAAAGAAGAGCATGACATGAACCTCCCGGTAACCGCCACCGAAGACCTTCTCTACAGCGTCGAGGACGGCATCGCCCGCATGACTTTTAATCGGCCGCAGGCGCGCAACGCGCTGACCTTTGCGATGTATGAGCAGATGGCTGTGATCTGCGAAACCGTCAACGCCGACCGTTCGATCAAGGCCATGATCCTGACCGGCACCGGCGAGAAGGCCTTCGCGTCGGGCACCGACATCTCGCAATTCCGCGCCTTCAAGACCCCGCAGGATGCGCTCGACTACGAAGCGCGGATCGATCGGGTCCTAGGCGCACTGGAGCAATGCCGGGTGCCGACCATCGCGGCGATCGCCGGCGCCTGCACGGGCGGCGGCGCGGGCATCGCGGCGTGCTGCGACATCCGCATCGGCACACAGGCTACAAGGATCGGCTTTCCCATTGCGCGCACGCTCGGCAACTGCCTGTCGATGTCCAACATCTCCAGGCTGGTGTCGCTGATCGGACCGGCGCGGACCAAAGATCTGATTTTCAAGGCGCGACTGGTTGAGGCGCCGGAGGCGCTGGCGCTTGGGCTGCTCAATGAAGTGGTGCCGGACGTGGAAACCTTGCAGCGCCGCGCCGACGAGACGGCAAAACTGGTCGCCGGCCACGCGCCGATCACGCTCGAAGTCACCAAGGAAGCGGTGCGCCGCATTCGCAAGACCCTGACCAGCGACGAGGGCGAGGATCTGATCCTGCGCGCCTATATGAGCGAAGATTTTCGCGAAGGCATGGATGCCTTCCTCAATAAGCGCACGCCGAACTTCAAGGGGAAGTAGTGCGGCCATCACACTCGTCATGCGCGGGCTTGACCCGCGCATCGCATCCATCTTCGCAAGGATCTTTCGAAGGAAATGGATTGCCGGGTCAAGCCCGGCAACGGCGGGAAGGGAACCGGAGCTGTGACCTTGCGCTTCATAGGCGCGCCGGTAGATCGATGGCCGCGCGGGGTTAATCCCGCTAGTGACCCCATGCGAAAGTCATAAGCGGAATCGCGGCGATTTGCTTGAATTGCCAAGGGATTAACCGCAAAGTGATAGTCAAATCGGCCGTTGGCCGCGCCTCCGAAATGTCACAGGGACGAAACAGATGCGAAATTGGATGAAGACGATGGTCGCGTTCGCTGCTCTGACCATGAGTGCGCCGGCCTTTGCCGCCTGGGAGCCGACAAAACCGGTCGAGATCGTGGTCGCGGCGGGCGCCGGCGGTGCCTCCGACCAGATGGCGCGGATGATGCAGGCCGCGATCCAGAAAAACAATCTGATGAAGCAGCCGATGGTGGTGTCGCTGAAGGGCGGAGCGTCCGGCGCCGAAGCGCTGATGTACATGAAATCCTCTGACGGCGATCCGAACAAGGTGCTGATCGCCTATTCGCTGATCTACATGCTGCCGCTGTCGGCCAAAATTCCGTTCAACTGGCGCGAGCTGACGCCGGTGTCGGTGGTCGCGCTCGACCAGTTCGTGCTGTGGGACAACGCGGCGGGGCCCAAGACGGTGAAGGAATTCATCGCCGCCGCCAAGGCTGCGAGTTCGCCGTTCAAGATGGGCGGCACCGGCTCCAAGCGCGAGGATCACGTGCTCACCGTTTTCATGGAGCAGAAGACCGGCGCGAAATTCTCCTATCTGCCTTACAAGTCGGGTGGCGAGGCCGCGACGCAACTGGTCGGCAACCACACCGAATCCAACGTCAACAACCCATCGGAAAATCTCGAGGTCTGGCGCGCCGGGCAAGTGCGCGCGCTCTGCGTGTTCGACAAGGAGCGCATCTCCTACAAGACCAAGGTGACCGACACCCAGTCCTGGAACGACATTCCGACCTGCAAGGAAGAAGGCCTCGACGTGCAATATCTGATGTTGCGCGCCATGTTCCTGCCCGGCAAGGTGACGCCGGAACAGACTGCGTTCTACGTCGATCTGTTCCAGAAGGTGACGCAGACTCCGGAATACAAGGACTACATGGAAAAGCAGGCGCTGAAGCCGATCTTCCTCACCGGCAAAGACATGCTGAAATTCCTTGAGGAGGACGATAAGCTCAACGCCTCGCTGATGAACGAAGCGGGGTTTGTGGCGAAGTAGGAGATGCAAGCGTGCCCCGGCTCTGCGCAGCGGAATGCCGCACCGCGTCCGGGACACGCTCTTCACCCAAAGAAACATATCGATGTCCAACACCGAAATTGAAATTGTCGTCGACGATCCGACCGCACCGGAGCCCGACTCGCCGGCCGTCACCGATACCAGGACCGCCGATGTCGCGGTCTCGCTGCTGCTGCTGGCGCTGGCGCTGACGCTTGGTTACGACAACTGGCGCACCGGCATCGCCTGGGACTCCACCGGGCCGCAGGCCGGTTATTTTCCGTTTTATTTGTCGGTGATTCTCAGCGGCGCCAGCCTGTACGGGCTCGTCACCACATACCTGGCGCGCCGCGAGCCGTCGGAGACCTTCGTCACCCGCGCGCAGCTTCGCCGCGTCATGGCGGTGTTCGTCCCGACGCTGCTGTTCTGCCTCGCCACGCAATTCCTCGGGCTCTATGTCGCGAGCTTCCTGTTGATCGCCGCCTTCATGCGGATGGTCGGCAAGATCGCACTGTGGAAATCGCTGCTCACCGCTTTCGTGTTCACGGCCATCATGTTCGTGACCTTCGACATCGCGTTCGACGTCATCATGCCGAAAGGCCCGCTGGAAGCGGCGTTCGGGCATTGAGATCTATATGACCGTCATTGCGAGCGAAGCAAAGCAATCCAGAAATCCTCGACGCCGGGCTGGATTGCTTCGTCGCTTCGCTGCTCGCAATGACGGAACGCCTAGGACCGCATAATGGAAGCCTTCGGCCTGTTGATGCACGGCTTTGCCGTGCTGCTGACGTGGAAGACGATCGCGCTGATGATGGTCGGGCTGGTGCTCGGCATTTTCGTCGGCGTGCTGCCGGGGCTCGGCGGCCCCAACGGGGTTGCGATCCTGCTGCCGCTGACCTTCACCATGGATCCGACCTCGGCGATCGTGATGCTGTCCTGCATCTACTGGGGCGCGCTGTTCGGCGGCGCCATTACCTCGATCCTGTTCAACATCCCGGGCGAGGCGTGGTCGGTCGCGACCACCTTCGACGGCTATCCGATGGCGCAGCAGGGCAGGGCGGCGGAAGCGCTCACGGCCGCATTCACCTCGTCGTTCATCGGCTCGCTGGTCGCAGTGCTGCTGATCACGTTCCTGGCGCCGATGATCTCGTCCTTCGCGCTGAAATTCGGTCCGCCGGAATTCTTCGCGGTGTATCTCTTGACATTCTGCTCCTTCGTCGGCCTCGGCCGCGAAGCCAAGCACAAGACCATCATCTCGATGTCGCTGGGGCTACTGCTGGCCGGCGTCGGCATGGATACCGTGTCGGGGCAGTTGCGCATGACCTTCGGCTCCAGCGAACTGTTACGCGGCATCAATTTCCTGGTGGCGGTGATCGGCCTGTTCGGCATCAGCGAAATCCTGCTCACCATGGAAGAGCGGCTCGCGCTGCGCGGCCACGCCGCCGGCATCAGCCTGCGCGTGGTGCTGAAAGTGTGGAAGGACCTGCCGAAATACTGGGTGACGCTGCTGCGCTCGTCATTCATCGGCTGCTGGCTCGGCATCACGCCGGGCGGCGCCATCGCCGCCTCGTTCATGGGCTACAATCTGGCCAAGCGTTTCTCCAAGGATCCGGAAAGTTTTGGCAAGGGACGCATCGAGGGCGTGTTCGCGCCGGAGACTGCGGCGCACGCCTCCGGCACCGCGGCGCTGCTGCCGATGCTGGCGCTCGGCATTCCCGGTTCCGGCACCGCGGCGATCCTGCTCGGCGGCTTGATGGTATGGGGCCTCAATCCGGGTCCGCTGCTGTTCGTCGAGCACAAGGACTTTGTCTGGGGCCTGATCGCCTCGATGTATCTCGGCAACGTGGTCGGTCTGGTGCTGGTGCTGACCACCGTGCCGATTTTCGCATCGATCCTGCGGGTGCCGTTCGCAGCCGTTGCGCCGATGATCGTGGTGTCCTGCGCCATCGGCGCCTACGCCATCCAGAACGCGATGTTCGACATCTGGCTGATGCTGGGTTTCGGCGTGGTCGGCTACGTCTTCAAGAAGATCGGCATCCCGCTGGCGCCGTTCACGCTGGCGCTGGTGCTCGGCAGCCGCGCCGAGGACGCGTTCCGGCTGTCGATGATCGGCTCCGGCGGCACCATGAAGGTATTCTGGTCCAATGGCCTGGTCGGCTCGATCACCACGCTGGCCATCGTGCTGCTGTTCTGGCCGGTGCTCGATAAGGCTTTTGGCAGCATTGGACGGCTGTGGAGGCCGGCCAAGGTCTAGTCCGTCACTGCGAGCGACAGCGAAGCAATCCAGTTTGGTTCAATCAGTCTGGATTGCTTCGGCGCAAGTGCTCCTCGCAATGACGGCGTTGCTCACACCACCTTGCCTTGCCGCAACGCCTTGATCTCGTCGGCGCCGAAGCCGAACTCCGCCAGCACCTCCTCGGTCTGCTCGCCGAATTCCGGCGGCCGCGCCGCCATCTTGCTTGGCGTGCGCGATAGCGTCACCGGCTGGCCGACCAGGCGGATATGGCGGTTCTCCGTATTGGGCACGTCTTGGGCGATGCCGAGATGTTTTACCTGCTCGTCGGCGAACATCTGGTCGACCGAGTAGATCGGCCCGCACGGCACACCGGCCGCGTTGAGCTCCTTCACCCAAGTGTCGGTGGATTTTGTCGCGGTGAATTTGCCGATCGCCGCATTGAGCGCATCGCGGTTCTTCGAGCGCGCAGGAGCCGTGGCGTAGTCGGGATCGGTCACTAGCTCAGGCGCGCCGATCGCCTGCGCGCAGCGTTCCCAGATTCGGCCGCCGGTGGTCGCGATATTGATGTAACCGTCGGAAGTCCTGAACACGCCGGTGGGAATGCTGGTGGGATGGTTGTTGCCGGCCTGCTTCGGCACGTCCTCTTCCATCAGCCAGCGCGCGGCCTGGAAATCCAGCATGAAAATCTGCGCCTGCAATAGCGAGGTCTGCACCCACTGGCCTTCGCCGGACACCTCGCGCTCCAATAGCGCGGTGAGGATGCCCATGGCGCAGAACAATCCGGCGGTGAGGTCGGCGACGGGGATGCCGACCCGCATCGGTCCTTCGCCGGGTGCGCCGGTAATCGACATCAGCCCACCCATGCCCTGCGCGATCTGATCGAAGCCCGGCCGCTTGTGATAGGGGCCGTCCTGGCCGAAGCCGGAGATGCTAGCCATAGACGATCTTGGGATTGATCCTGCGCACGCTCTCGTAATCGATGCCGAGCTTGCTCTTCACGTCGGGCCGGAAATTCTCGACGATCACGTCGGCCTGCTTTGCAAGCCGTTGAAACACCTCGAGGCCTTTCGGGTCTTTCAGGTTGAGCGTCATCGCCCGCTTGTTGCGGTGCAAGTTCTGGAAGTCCGAGCCGCGACGCGGGCCGCCGGGCTGCTCGCCCCCGGCATCCTCCATCAAGGCGTCGATCTTGATGACATTGGCGCCCCAATCCGCCAGCTGCCGCACGCAGGTCGGCCCTGCGCGAACGCGGGTGAGATCCAGTACGGTAAAACGGGACAGGGCTTTTGAAGCGCGCGGGAAAGCCATTTCGTCAGGACTCCGGTGTGAACAGAGGCGGACCATATCGCGGGGCGACCATTGCTGAAAGCCAGCGTCTTGTCATGGGTCGGATGCGCCGGAATCGGTCCTTGATCAGACCGGCGCAACGCGCCTCTTCGCGCCGTCGCCCATGATCCGACCGATGGTTGCGCTTCAGGTGGCTGAATAAAGGTTGACGAAGGCGGCCAGCCGTCCATCGGACCTGGAAAAATCGATGACCTGGTCGAGGTCGACGTCTTCCACGCCGTGATAGGCGCGTCCGTCGAACAGGACCAGGGACCCGAACCCGCCTTGGGCCTCAAGATCGATCCGCTCTTTGTTTCCGTTGTATATGACCCCGCCGCCTGAGAAAAAGTCGGTGTTCTTGCGGCTGAGCAGAACACAGACCTGATAAAAGGGCTTGCCGATCTGGGTACTGATGATTTGCGGAAAATGGGTGTCGCGATGCGTCGCCATGAACCCGCCGCCGCGCGGATAATGGTGAACCCGGCACGCATTCCAGAAACGGTGGCGCTCTGGGTCGGAGCCGAACGAAGGGTCGACCCCCATCAGCTTGTTTCTAATCAGGATCATCTGGGAGAACAGCGCGCCCAGCGCCGGATAGTTCGTGTCGCCGGCGTCAAAGTAGATCGATTGCAGGTTTTGGGCGTAGGGATCGCCAAGACCGTTGCTTGAGCCGATCGCCAGTTTCCTCCAAGGCTCTTTCGCAAGAGCGCTGTAATGAAATTTCTCGCGCGTCGCATGCAACTTCGACATCCGCAGGCAGCGATCATATTCGGCGCGGGCTTGCACGCTGGTCCGTTCGATCTCCGAATCATGAATGATCGAATAACCGCTCGAATTGAGCTCCCTGTCGATTCCAGCCGGATCGATTTCAGCGATGTTCATCTTCAAACCCCATTCGACCGCAAGCAGCCGTGTTAATGTCGCGATTTGAGCAGGAGCGGGCGATCTCAGGTCGGTTGCCTATTTCCACGCGCGATTGATGTCAACCTGACCGCATCCCCGCTACTTCGACGCCTTGCGGATGCGCGCGGCATTAGTTCATCGCTGGGCGCCCGTATCCTGCCGCGCGGCATGCCCTTGCACCCGGACCACGTTCGTCGCCGACACCGCGGAACTATCCGCGCGATGCACGCGACGCACGATCGTATAGGGCCGCCGCTTCGTCTCAGCCAGGATGTTTGCGATATAAATTCCGAGTATCCCGAGAATGAGCGTGATCAGGCCGCCCAGAAACCAGATCGAGACGATCTCCGAGGTGAAACCGTCGACACCGATTCCGGACGTGAAATAGCGGCCGAGATAATAAAGGATCATGCAGACGGAGAGGCCGAAGATCAGGACGCCGGCATAAAAAACCAGATAAAGCAACCTGGACGAGGTCGTCGTGATATGCCTCACCGCCATTTCAACCCGGTGCCTGAAGGTGTAGCTGGTCGGCGACAGCGATAATTTCTTCAGCGTAATGGGTTGCTGGCGGAAGCCGGTCACCAGCCCCAGATGGGCGATGGTAAATTCGCGATCGCGGTGCCGGATCAGCGCCCGCACATATTCCCGCGTCATCAGCCGCGCGGTGAAGACATTGCGCGGAATCGGATGATCGCTCAGCGCATCGGTCAGGCTGAAGTACAGCGCACCTGGTATTTTTCCGAAAAACCCGCCACGCCGCGATTTCAGCACGCCATAGACCACGTCGCAGTCGCCCTGCGCCAGGCGCTGATGGAAAAGCGCGAGGTCCTCGGGCTGCTCCTCCAGATCGCTGTCGATCAGAAATACCAAATCTCCCGTAACGTGAGCAAGGCCCGTCATCATCGCCTTGTGGTGGCCGAAATTGCGCGCGAGGTCGACCACGACCACCCGGGAGTCCGCGCGGTGCAGCGCAAGCGCAAGATCGAGGCTGTCGTCAGGCGAGCCGTCATTCACCATCACCAGCTCGACATCATTGGTGATGTTCTCCGCGGCCTTCATCGCCCGGCGGTAGAATTCATCGACGGTCGCGGCCGATCGATAGAGGGTGGTCACGATGGAGAGTTTCAAGGACAATTCCTCGCGCGAACCGGCTGCAAGCCTTGCGGGAGCGCAGGGTAGCCAAGCAAGGCGGACTTCTCAAGCTGGATCGATGGACTCGACCGGCCTATCTCGCTATCAACTGGCGCTCAAGCGCTGGCTGTCAACCGGCCTTTGCCAGCCTTAAAGCCCTGTTGTAACGCTTGCAACATCGAAGGCGAGGACCTGACCAATGTGCTGGCGGATTTTGATGCAAGGCATGACGGGTTCTCCTGTATTTCGCCGGCATTTGCTTCATCGCGCTGAGCGGGGGACATGACCTCTAGCTATCGGGCCGATATTGATGGCCTTCGTGCCGTCGCAGTCGTGCTGGTGGTCGCGTTCCGTGGCTTCATGCGTTCGCTGGCACGCTGCTTTTTTTCGAACCTGTTGTCGTGGAGCGAGGTCGGATATTTCGATGCCGCCGCGGAAGCAAAGCCGGTGCTGCACTTGTGGTCCTTGGGCGTCGAAGAGCAATTTTACCTGGTCTGGCCGTTGCTGCTGGTGCTGCTGAGCAAGCGGGCGGAAATGGTTGACCGCGGCTTTGTCCATCATCGTCGCGGGATCTTTTGTCTGTATCGCAAGATAGATCACGCCTCGCTGCGGCGTCCGCTGCGGCGCGTGTGAAGTTTGTTTCGGCGTTCGACGCCTTGTGCGACAAAAGATGGCTGCTTGACCCATACGCCGAAGTCGAAAGAGACCATCGCAGGGGCGAGATTTCTCGCAACACGTCTGCACTCGACTAAGTCTCGCTCGATAATCACGCCGACAGCGCAAAACAGTCCCGGCGTTCAAAACTCTGAATCAGTGATTGTTATATTTTCTGCTGCGCGTGCAAGTTGCGCGATTTGCTCGTCGGCGTTATTTCAGCGCTCGGAAAAAACTGCGATTTGTTGAACCTTTGCGAAATCTGCGAGACTTATTGTGAGTGGAACTTTAGAGGAACTCGCCACTCGCGTGCAAAATCTGCGGTCGGGACTTGATTTGCTGCAGAATTTTTGCTGTTTGGAGGGTTCTGACGTAAAACGCGTAAAATAACAAACTGCAATCGAAAAAATTGGGATAGCGTTGGCCAGACTTTTCAGGGAATTCATTTGACACGGTGGCGCCTCGGGCGGCTATCCCAGGTTTGGACAATCCTACTCTCGTGATTTTGGAACGGCTGAGAAATCTCAGCGAACACAAGGAGGTAGATCATGCGTCGCATTGCTTTGCTTGCTATTGCCACTGGATTTTTAACTCCATTACTGGCGCCGGCGCCAGCCAGCGCCCAAGCGACCCGCACGTGGGTCTCCGGCGTCGGCGACGACGTCAATCCCTGCAGCCGCACCGCCCCGTGCAAGACCTTTCCCGGCGCAATTTCCAAGACCGCCTCGGGCGGCGAAATCAATTGCCTCGATCCCGGCGGCTTTGGCACTGTCACCATTACCAAGCCGATGACGCTCAACTGTTTCTACACGCTTGGATCGATCCTCGCTTCCGGCGTTCCGGCCGTCATCATCAACACCACCGGCGCCACCGACCGCGTCACCTTGCGGGGCCTCCAACTTCAGGGCATCAACCAGACCCCCACGCCCGGCACCATCGGCGTCCGCATCATCGCCGCGAACGCCGTTTCGATCGAGGACAGCGTGATCACCGGCTTCTCGCAGCAGGGCATCTCCGATCAGCGCACGGCCGGCAACACCAAGCTGTTCATCCGCAATACGGTGATCAGCAACAACTCCAGCACCGGTGTCTCGTCTGGCGGAGCCGCGCCGAACAACGTTGAAATGGACAATGTAAGTTTGATCAACAATCTGTTCGGTGTGGCCGCTCAAACGGGCAATAACGTGCTGGTGCGGCGTTCGGTTATTTCAGGCAATAGCACCACGGGCGTCCAGGCCGACGCGGGTGGTGCGGTCAGCGTGGATAACAGCGCCATCAGCAACAACGGAACCGGCTTGAATGCCAATGCCGGCGGGAACGTCCGGGTTTCCAATTCGGATATCGCCTTCAACAGCAACGCAGTCGGCGGAACAGTCCTGACCTTTGGAAACAACCGGGTGGTGGGTACGGTTGGTGGTACTTTCACCAATGCCGGCGCCACCGCTCCTGCCTTCGGTCAGCAGTAGAACGGGCCACTGTGCGCTCTCGCGCCGCCCGCATCGGCCGGCGGCAAAGGGAAGCACAGCGAAAAAACAAAACCTCGGGCAGCAATGCCCGGGGTTTTTTTCATTCGCCGCCACAGGCGCCAATGCTGCGAAAGCGTGAAAACCGCTTGAACTCGCATTCGCCAAGCTGGAGGGCAGGCCGCTTTATGGGATTCGCGTTGAAGAAACTTGTCGATTGAGGGCTGCAAGACCATTGCCCAATTTGCATGTCGGGTCGCCCGCATTGGGTCCTAATGCCGTTCATTGTTCGCGGGAAACGTCCGTGCTAAGCTGAACCAGGGACATTTTCGCGCAAATGGGTGAGTTGTGCAGGGACGACGGGAAAACCAGCGAACTATTCGCCTGACGGACTGCACCCTTCGAGATGGCAGCTATCAGAATAATTTCGGCTTCACGGCGGAAGACACGGCGATGCTTTCCGCAAGATTGGACAAGGCTGGCTTTCCGGAAATCGAGGCGGGGCACGGACTAGGCCTTATGGGCGCCCTCCGGGTAGGCTCCGCCGCCGCCGCGAGCGACGCGGAATACATCGATGCAGCGCGGGGCGCGGTTAAGCGTGCCAAGCTCGGCATTTTCGCCATTCCCGGCATTGCGACGCCCGAAAGCGTCGTCGATGCGGCAAGGCGCGGCATCGATATTCTGAAGGTCGGGGTGGTTGCCGGCAAGATCGACCACGGCGAGGCCCTGGTGAAGCTCTGCCAGGACAATGGCGTTGTTCCCTACCTCTTCTTCATGCAATCCAGCCTGGTATCGGCGGACGTGCTCGCCGACAACGCGGCGACCGCAGCTAAGTGGGGCTGCTCACGGGTCTATGTGGTCGATTCCGCAGGCTTCATGATGCCCCACGATGTGTCCAACTATGTGTCTGCAATTCGCGCTAGCGCGAATATCGCAGTCGGCTTTCACGGTCACAACAACCTTCATATGGCCATGGCAAATGTCGTTGCCGCAATTGTCGCGGGCGCGGACTCGGTTGACTGCACGTTGCGCGGGCTCGGGCGCAGTTCGGGAAATCCCCAAACAGAGGCTGTGGCGCTTGTGTTGCGTCGTTTGGGCTACCGCACCGGAATCGATATTTCGGCGGCGATCCAGGCGGCAGACGAAGCCATCGGAACTCGCTTTCCCGGCTGCGGAAATGCGGGAATCGATCTCGCTAGTGGCTTCGCCGGCCTGCATTCAAGGTTCGTCGATGACGTCAATCGGATTGCTGAAGAACATGACATCCGGCCGATCGATCTTCTGCTTGCCGTCGGCGAGCGAGGACAAGCAACCGATCGCATCGAAATCCTCATCGAAATTGCGCGCCGTTTGAGCAGTGTGAAAAGCCCGAAATTGCAAGCCGCTCAATGAATGTCGAATGCGGTCGCTAACGTTTGCGTGCAAGAGAAAGCCGTGCCCACGATTCTTTTGATCGGCGGAAATCGATCAACGATCGGGTCGATCGAGGCTTTGCGCGCGGCAGGATTTCGCGTCGTCGTCGCCGAAAAGCTGCCGCGGCAATATGCGCTTGCTGCAGCCGATATCGGCCTTGAGATCGCGCCTTCCGATATTTCGGGCTTGCAAGACGCTGTTGGCTTGCTCGGCGGCGTCGATGGCATCATCGGGATCAACGAGACCGCCATGGCCAGCGCCGCCGAATTGCAGCAACGCCTTGGTCTCATCGGTTTGTCACCGAGCGTGATCGCGAAAACCGCAAGCAAGCTTGCTCAGCGCCGCGCCTGGGCGCCCGATCAGGCGCTGTTCGTTCCCTTCACGACGGCCGGCGCGCCGGAAGACATCGGTCCGGCGATCGATGCCGTCGGCGGATTTCCGGTGATCGTCAAACCCGACCTAAGCCTGGGTGGAGCACGCGGTGTCAGCCTGGTGGCCGACGCGGCGGACAGTGCGGCGGCTTTCGCATTTGCGCGCGCGCACAGCCTGCCCGGCTCTGCCATCGTCGTGGAAAGCGCGCTGTCCGGTCCGCAGTGCAGTGCAGAGCTCGTGGTCCGTGACGGCAAGACGCGGGTGCTCGCGATTGGGCGCAAGATCAAATCCGACGCACCTTATTGCGTCGATCTCGCCATCGTCTATCCCGGCGTCACCGACGAAGCAGCCATCGTGGCGATCGAAGACATGTGCGCCAGAGCGACATCTCTGCTGGGCATCACGCGGGGCCCCGGACATATCGAATTTGCGCTGACCGAGGACGGCCCAAAGCCGATCGAGTTGGGTGCGCGGTGCGGCGGCAGCCTCACCGCGGATCTTGCCTTCCACGTCAGCGGCTACCATCCCATGGTGGAAGCGGCACGTCTGGCTTGCGGCATGCCCACCGATGACTGGTCCGACGTGAAACAACGGGGCGCCGTGTTGATGTTCCTCGCGTTTCCTCCCTGCCGCGCGCGAACTCTTCATCTCCCGGAAACCCTCGCAAGCGATCCGGCGATCCTCGATGCGGATGCGCGCCTTCCCGATGATGGCGTCATAAGGCCGGTGCAGTGGACCTCGCAGCGTCTCGGGTACCTTGGTGTCGTGGCCGATGACGGTCCCACCGCGCTGGCCCGCGCGCTGGAACTTGCTGCTACTGTGCGAGTCGAGACCGAAAACGGCGAATTCCTCCAGCCGCTTATGACTGAACCGAAAGGCTAGAGCGAATTGTCATGCCGCGACCTGCAACAGACGCTTACCAATCGCTCGATCCGGACTTCATCCGGGCGCAGCTGACCAACTGGCAACCACGAGGCGCACTCTATCGGCCCGATGAGACTATTTCCTGGATCGAGGGTGGCGCCGGCGCGTTCTTTGCGATGCCACACGGCAACAACACGGTGCGCCTGTTCCTGACCGGCCGGGACAAGGCTATCCGCTCGCGTATTGGCATTGTGAACTTGCGCTGGTCGGAACGGCCAGAGCTTATCGATGTCACGCGCGAACCCGTCTTCGATTTGGGTGAACCCGGAAGTTTCGACATGGACGGCGTCAGCTATCCCTGGCTCGTGGAAGCCGACGGCGCTGTGTTGATGTATTACGTGGGCTGGAACCGGCTCGCCGGTGAAATCCCATTCCGCAATCAGCTCGGCCTTGCGATCAGCGAAGATGGCGGCAAAACCTTCAAGCGCGTGACCAAGGCGCCACTGCTTCCCCTCACCGATGCCGAATTCATTGGCAGCGGCTCGTGCTGCGTCGAACGCGTCGCGGGTGGCTGGCGGCTTTACTACACCAACTTCCTTCGCTGGGAGCCGCGGCTCGAAGGTCCGCGCCATTATTACCATATCCGTGAAGCCTATTCGAAAGACGGCATTCATTGGGAACGACCGGGCAGGATCGTTGTCGATCTTGTTCCGCCCCATGAATACGCGTTGGGTGCTCCGGATCTGGACGTACGCAGTGGTCATCGCGTGATCCATTTCACCGCACGAGGTCGTCGCTACCAGTTGTTCGCTGCGGTCGAAGGCGCGGATGGCAACTGGACGCGCCTGCCCGGCCACCTGGAAATCCCGCGTCGCGATTTCGACAGCGACATGCAGTGCTATCCCAGGACGCTGACCTTTCAGGGCAGGACCTATTTGCTCTATTCAGGTAATGGTTACGGTCGTGCCGGCATCGGCTACGCGGAATGGGTCGGACCCTGAGGAGAACGGCGTGGACGAGCAGGAAAAACACGAGACGCTGGCCCGGTACGATGCGCGGCTGGACAAGTTCGGCCATGACCCGCGCACATTGGGCTGGAGCAAATTGCAGCATACCCTTCGCTATGAAATTCTGCTGTCGTATTGGAAGTTGTCCGGCGCCGATCTCCTGGATTTCGGCTGCGGCTTCGGCGACATGTATGCCTATTGTCAGGCCACGGGCCGAAGCGAGGTTCGCTATCATGGGATCGACCTCAATCCGCGATTGATCGCGGAAGGCTCGAAGCGATATCCGGGCGCGGATCTGGTCGTATGCGATGCCGCGGCGAAGGGGCTGCCGGCCAGCTACGACGTTATCGTCGCTTCCGGCCTCTATAACTTCCGTCTGAAAGACAATTTGGGGTTCATCACCGAAACATTCCGGATGTTTGCTGCAGGTTGCCGGCAGGGATTTAGCGCCAACTTCCTCACAAACCGTGCCGACTTCGAGGACGCCGACCTGTATTATGCGGACCCCTGTACCGTACTCGATCTGTGCTACAAATACTCGCGCCGCGTTGTGCTCCGCCAGGATTACATGCCGTTCGAGTTCACCGTCTTCGTTGATATGCGAGATTCCTTCGACAAGACTTATACCGTGTTTCCGGAATATCTCGGTTTCATCTCTGCAGCGGGTGCAAGACGAACATGACGGACATCATCGATACGGCGCCGCTGGCGGAACTGCTGAAGAGTCCCGCGGCCAGGCAGGATATATTGGATCACCTTGTGCGCGAAGACGTCTGCATCGTCCGCGACGTGGCAACACCGTCCGAGGTCCGTCAGTACATAAGGAATCTGAGCGAAGTCGGCCGCGGCTCGATTCCGAATTGGCAGGCTATTCTTCCAAGATGCCCCAATCATCATCGAGTGAACCAGTGGGATGAACGCTCTCATGTGAAAGCTTGCTTCCACCAGTTCTCGTTTTTTCCGTGGAACCACGACGTTTTCAATCTGTTCCGACGATTCCGCGATGTCTTCGTACTCCGCAATCTTCTGGCCGGCGCCGAGCCGGAAGCCTATCTCGGTCTGGAGCCCGACGACGATTGCACCGCCCGGCTGTCGTTCCAGTTTTATCCCAAGGGCGCCGGCGCCATGAATGCGCATGTCGATCCGGCAGGACCGCATCAGGCTGTTGTACCGACGCTAATGATGTCCGAACTGGGAGTCGATTTTCACGAAGGCGGTGCTTTCATGAATAACAGCAAGGGCCAGGTGATCTGGATCGAGAAATACGCGCGGCCCGGCGACGTTGTGCTTTTCAGCCCGCAATTGGTGCACGGGGTGGCTCCCATCGATCCGGAGGTGGCACTGAACTGGACAGCTTTCGAGGGACGCTGGATGTCGATTTTTGCGGTCAACAAACTGGCGACCAATACGCGCGTCGCCGAAGCGGTCGATGTGGCGGGGGATCACGCGGGTAGGCGATCGTAACCTGGCAAGGTGCACCGGCATGACACCCCTGTTCGATGCCAATGCGCATCCCGTCCGGTCCGCCCCTGGCAGGACGGAAAGCTTCGCGGTTTTGGTCGAAAGCCTGGCGGACGCCGGTTTTTTCGGCGCTTGCGCCGTCGGGCTGCCGCAGAAAGACGGTTTTGATAATCGCGAGTTCCTGCGGGCGTGTCTCGCTTACAGGAATCTGTTCCCGGTGGCCGCCTGGCCAAACGTCCCCCCGGAAGATATCGAAGGACAGTTGGCCGCGCTGTCGGCGATGGGATACCGCGCCATCAAGATCCATCCGCGCCTCAGCGGCTTATCGGTGCGCGATCCTCGTTTCGCGCAGACGCTGCGGGCGGCAGCGGCCGCCGAACTGATCGTATTCCACTGCAGCTACCAGTTCGCCGCCGACCACTCGCTCCACCCGGTCGACCCGCTTCCCTGGCTTCTGGAAGCCGTCGCCGGAGCGCCGACCCTCCGCATGGTGCTGCTTCACGGGGGCACCGTGGAGATATTGCGCTATGCCGAGAGCGTTCGCATGAACCCGAACGTGTTGCTTGATCTTTCGAACACACTGCAACGATATGAAGGCAGTTCGCTGGATCAGGATATCTCCTATCTGTTCCGGACGTTTGATCGACGCCTCTGCATTGGCACGGACTACCCCGACTACCAGCCGGCCCAGCTGCGGGTCCGGTTCGAAGCGTTGGCAAACGGGCTGGCGCTGGACAAGCGCGAGAACATCGGCTGGAAGAACATTGTGAAGTTCCTCGGGATAGAAGCGGTGCCAGGCGCCGTCAGGTCCCGTCGCAGCACCGGGCTGGCTTCAGACCTACAGGAAACATGAGCGCGATGTGCATAGCCGGACGTCGCTGCCCGATCTGCAATGCAGTCGAGCCGGTCGCCGCGAACGAACCGGTCTGGCCGCCGGGATGGTGCTGTCCCGCATGCGGGCATGTCGTCGAGCAGGGCGGCGGGATTCCGATGTTCGCGCCGCAACTCGCCGATACTGTCAGCGGCATGGATCCGAAAAACTTCGATACGCTTGCAGAACTGGAAGCCGGATACTTCTGGTTCGTCGCGCGCAGCCGGCTGATCGTCGGCCTGGTCGACAAATTCTTTCCGGAGGCCCGCCGGTGCCTTGAGATCGGCTGCGGCACCGGCACCGTGTTGCGCGAACTGGCGGCGTCGCGGCGGTGGGAGCGGCTGGTCGGTTCGGAATTGCATCCGGCCGGATTGGTCCATGCGCGCCGCCGCCTGCCATCCGAAGCGGAGTTTGTGCAGATGGATGCACGCGACATTCCGGCCGCCGGAGTTTTCGATCTCACCGGTGCGTTCGACGTGATTGAACACATTGCCGAAGACGAAAAGGTATTACGCGGACTGCGCGCGGCGACCCGAACCGGAGGCGGGACGATCATCGCGGTGCCGCAGCATCCATGGCTGTGGAGCCACGCCGACGACAGCGCGCATCATCAACGGCGATACCGGCGCGGAGAGCTGGAAGCGAAACTTCGCCGCAATGGTTTCGAGTTATTGTTTTCATCTTCGTTTACAGCATTGCTGTTGCCCCTCATGGTGGCGAGCCGCTTGACGAGCGCAGGCGTCGAACAAGACGAGGATGTCTTCCACGAGTTCAGGTTGAACCGGCACGTCAACAATCTTTTCACCGCGATCCTGCGCGCGGAGGTTCGCATGACGTTGGCCGGAATGAAGTGGCCAGCCGGCGGCAGCCGTATCGTGGTAGGACGCGCGGTCTAGATGCGGAACCGTCGCAACGGCGCGTCGGGCACCGGACCGCTTTTATTATCATTGACGGCGCGGGCCGTGCGGCGCGGTATGGATTTTTTTCGCCTGCGCGCCTAGTGTGCTTCGCAATCGGCGAGACAGGGACTGGCCATGAGGACGTGCTGCAACGATCACTCCGATCCGGACCGTGAGGTCCGCCGTGGCCGTTCGATAGCCGATCGCCTGCGGCGTAGCTTTTTCGTGATGGCGGCCGCGGCCATGCTGGCGGGTTCGGCCGCCGATTTTGCCGACGCCGCCTCGTTCCGCCAGGGCGTGTCCGCCTTCAACCGCGAAGATTACCTGCTGGCGTCGCAGATTTTCTTTCCGCTGGCGGAGCAGGGCGATCCCGCCGCTCAATCCTATCTAGGATTCATGTTCGAAACCGGCCGCGGCGTTCCACGAAATTACACGGAAGCCGCGATGTGGTACCGCCGCTCCGCGGAGCAGGGCGACAGCCTCGCGCAATATTCGCTCGGCCTGCTCTACGACAAGGGGCAGGGCGTGCCGCGGGACATTGTCGAGGCCAACAAATGGCTGAACCTGTCGACCGCGGCCGCGCCCCGGCGCGCCCGTGAAGCGCGCGCACGCCTGCGCGACGCCGTCACCACGAAGATGACGCGCGGCGAGATCGCCCGCGCGCGGCTGCGTGCGCTGGAGTGGGTGCCGACGCGCGAGCGGTGACCCGCAGCCGCCGGGCGTTCGCACGCCGCTCGCTAACCGTCGAAGGATGTGCGCTTTGCGGTCGCCGCTCATCCTTGCGGGCTCGCCCTGAAGAACGGCGAGCACCTCAGGGTGGCGCAACGATTGCCGGTGCGAAGTTTTCACGCGTCGCTCTATCCCAGCAGCGCCTCGGCCAGCCAGCCGATCCAGATCGCCGGCGCGAGGAACAGGCCGAAGGGCAGGAACGCCGTTGCTTTCAGCGGGCGCTTGTTGAGATATCCGCTCGCGAGGTAAGCGCCGAGCGCCGACAGCGTGGCGAGTTCGATCACGGCAAAAATCGTCGCGAAGCCGAGCCAGGCGCCGGCAACGGCGGCAAGCTTGATATCGCCGAGGCCGAGCCCGTCACGGCCGCGCCAGCGCCGATAGCCGAGCATCAGCGCCAGGAATGGCAGGGCAATCGCGGCGGCGCGCAACGCCGCCCAGAGCACGCCGCTCCAATCGGCGTCTGGTCCGGCGCTGCCGGCGCGCAGCAATCCCAGCCCGAACGCTGCCGCCGTTAGTTCGTTGGGAATGATGTAGCGCTTGTTGTCGGTGACCGCGATGGCGAGCATCAACAGCGCGAGGAAGGCGCCGAACACTCCGTCCAGCCCGGGCGACGCGGCAAGGCTGGCGCCGGCCCCGGCGATCGCCGCGAAGCTGAGGAACGGCTGCAGGCGGGAGGCGTGCATGCCCGATGCGCCGATCACGCGATCAGCGCGGAACCTTGGGGGCGGGCAGCACGACGACCGGGTTGCTGGTGCCGACCAACTGGCTGTTCATCTTGCTGCGCATTTCCTCGGCGATGACATGCGCATCGACGGCATCCTTGATCACCGTCGGCCGGATGAACAGGATCAGCTCGGTCCGTGCCCGCGCCGTATTCTGATGCGCGAAGGCGTCGCCGACGCCGGGGATCGAATCCAGCAGCGGAATGCCCTGCCGCATCTTGTTCTCGGTCTCGCTGATCAGGCCGGCGAGCAGCACGGTCTGGCCGCTGGTGACCGCGATCGAACTCTTGACGCGCCGCTGCGAGATCGTCGGCGTCAGCGATGCCGCGCTGCCCGCCGCGACGTTGCTGATCTCCTGCTCGATATCGAGCACGATATTGCCGTTGGCGTTGGCGCGCGGCAGCACGCGAAGGATGATGCCGGTGTTTTTATAGTCGATGGTGTTCACCACCGTGTTGTTCGCGGTCAGCACCGTCGCGGTGCCGGTCGAGAACGGTACCTGGTCGCCGACCTGCAGGGTCGCTGCCTGATTGTCCAGCACCACCAGCGACGGGTTGGACAGCACCTTGACGTTGGTGACGCCGTGCAGCGCATCCAGGATGACGCGCGGTGAATTCTCGGATCCGACCAGGAAATTGAAGCCGGGAAGCACGCGTCCCAGCAGCGCGCCGGCGGCGACGTCGACGGCCGTGGCGGGGAGGTCGAAGTCCCCCGTGTTGCCGCCCGAGGCGACCCCGGGTATCGTGTTGGAAATCGAGCCTTTGCGGCTCGCCAGGAAGAACTGCACGCCGTAGTTCAACTGATCGTTCAGCGTCACCTCGGCGATGGTGGCTTCGATCGCGATCTGGCGCTGCGGCCGGTCGATCTGGCGGATGGTTTGCTCGACGATGCGCTGCGATTCCTGGTCGGCATAAACCAAGACCGCGTTGTTGGTGACGTCGGCGGTGATCCGGACGTTGGGCAGAATGCCCGAGCCGCCCGTTGGTTTGCCGCCGCCGCCAAGCAGGCCTGTGCCCGGATAATCCTGCCCGCTCGCGAGAGGACCCGCGGCTGATGCGGGACGCGCGCTCAGCGACACGTTGCCGGACGCGCCCGGCCCGGCACCGGAGACGCCACTGGACGGCGGCAGGGCACTCAATGCAGCGACTGCCGGCGGCGCGCCGGATGCGGAAATCGAGAGGCCGCCGCCCGGCGAAACCTGGCTGGACGCGCTGTCGAGGCTGCCACCGGGGCCGCGGCCGGTCAGCATGTCGTTGAGCAGCACCACGATCTGCTTCGAATTGCCGTAGCGCAGCGGATAGGCTTTCAGGTTGACGCCTTCGGTGTCCGACTTGTCGAGCCTGGCGATCCAGACACCCGCGCGCTTGAGGTATTCCGGTTTCTGACTGACCACGAGAATGGAATTGAGCCGGGCGATCGACTGGAACTTGATCACGTTCTGGCTGAGGCCGCCTTCGCCGGAATCCATGATCTTCTCGATTTCGGAGATCACCGGTTCCGGCGAGGAGTTGCGCACCGGGAAAATCCCCACCGATTGTCCGCGCATCCAGTCGGCGTCGAAGGAGAGGATGGTGTCGATCGCCGCCCCGCGGTCGGAACCGCTGCCGGTGATGATCAGGGTGTTGCGCCCCGCATCCGGCCGAACCGTGGTGGCCTTGACACCGAACGCATCCAGCAGCTTGAAAACCGTCTGCGCCGACACGTAGCGCAGCGGAACCACGCTGATGCCTTGCCCTGCTTCGGCGGAGCCCGTCCGGTCGACGCCGCCGGGGCCGGCTTCGTTCGCCGGGAGCAGGCGATAACCGCCGCTGCGGTCGCGCAGCAGCGCCACGTTGGACATGCGCAGCGCGTTTTCGAGCACATACAGCGCGTCGGCCTTCGCGACCGGGCGCACCGACGCCAGCGTCACGGTTCCCTGCACGCGGGGATCGATGGTGTAGCCGATGCCCAATACGTCACCGAGGATGACCTTTGCTACCGTGGCGACCGGCGCGTTTTCGAAATTGAGGTCGTAGCCTGAGCCGGAACCGGCGCCATCTCGTTCGGTCAGGGCGGCACCCGGCGGCGGCGTGCCGTCGCTCAGGTAGATCGCGGCCTGCTTGTCGCCGCCGCGTTTCAGCGCGCTGGCCCCGGTATCGGCGGTCTGGCGGGGCAGTAGGTCAATCGAGCGGATTCTGTCGGCGATGTCCTGGGCGCGGGGGTCTTTGGGATTGCTTTCGACCGACTGGTCGGCCGTCACGATGCAGGCGGTGAGCAGGATCGAGCACAAAAATAGAACGAGCGTTCCAGTCACCCCTGAACGCAGGCGCCAAAGCGGGTGGACCACTTTCAACAAAATACGCCTACCAAGGCTGACAGTGAAACGAAAAACGGTTGTCCGGCCGAACTGTTAACGACGCTCAAAATTGACAGCACAATTATGTTTTTGCTAGGTAATAAGTCAAGAGTAAAGGCTGCGGCGATGCCGCGAGCTGTTGCTTTCCGGTAACAAGGTTAGCGTTGTGAATTCGATGCGAGACCTTTCTGCAGAGACCTTTCGGCAGCATCTCCTCGAAAAATATTCATTGCCGCCGAAGGCGCGCGCCCGCGTCGAAAATCCGGCTAATTCCACGCTGGCCCGGCCTTTGCGCGATTTGTGGGAGGCGACCGACCTGTCGGCCGCCGAATTCGCCGACGAGGTTTCGGACTACTGGGGCGTGGCGCGGCTCAGCCTGCCGCAATTGCTCAACAGCACGCCGTGCCTTGACGGGTTTTCGCGGCGTTTCCTTCGCGAATCCACCATCTTCCCGGTCCGCGCTTCCAATGGCGGCTATCGGCTGGCGGTGGCCGATCCGTCCGACACCGCGGCCATCCGCGCCGCGGAAATCGTGTTCGGCGCACCCGTCGAGGTCGCGGTGGCCTCGTTCGAGGACATCACCACGGTGCTGGACCAGCGCGTCGATGCCGGTGAGGCCAGCACCGACGACGGCTCCAAAGGATCGACGCAGCAATCCGACGACGACATCGAGAGCCTGCGCGATCTCGCCAGCGGCGCGCCGGTGGTGCGCGCGCTCAACGATCTGTTGGAGCGCGCGGTCGAACTGCGCGCCTCCGATATCCACATCGAGCCGTTCCGCACCGGCCTCGTGGTGCGCATGCGCATCGACGGCTTGTTGCGCGCGATGAATGCGCCATCGGGCATCCCGCCGCAAGCGCTGATCTCGCGTGTAAAGATTCTCGCAGGCCTCAATATCGCCGAGCGGCGGCTGCCGCAGGATGGCGCGGCGCGGGTGCGCGTCAGCCGTTCCGAACTCGATGTTCGCGTCGCCACCATGCCGACGCAGCATTCGGAAAGCGCCGTGATCCGGCTGCTGCCGCGCGACCGCGGCCTGCTGGAAATGAGCAAGCTCGGCCTCGGCTCACGCGACGAGTCCATCATGACCCGACTGCTGGCGCTGCCGCACGGAATGATCGTGGTGACCGGCCCGACCGGCAGCGGCAAGACCACGACGCTGGCTACCATGCTGTCGATATTAAACGAACCCACCCGCAAGATACTGACCATCGAAGACCCGGTCGAATATGAAATTCCCGGCATCAACCAGTCGCAGGTCAAGCCGTCGATCGGGCTGACCTTCGCCACCGCGATGCGTTCGTTCGTCCGGCAAGATCCCGATGTGATCATGGTCGGCGAAATCCGCGACGCCGAGACCGCGCATATCGCGATCCACGCGGCATTGACCGGCCATCTTGTGCTGACGACGCTGCACACCGAAACCGCCGCCGCCGCAGTGCCGCGCCTGATCGATCTCGGCATCGAGGGTTTTTTGCTGAAGTCGACGCTGCGCGCCGTGGTGGCGCAGCGGCTGGTCCGCATGCTGTGCGACCGCTGCAAGGTGCCGCATCAGCTGACGGCGGCCGACATCGAAAACGACCCGCGCTTCGCCGTGATCGGCTTCAATGCCGGCGAGACGATTCATGAGGCCGGCGGCTGCGAGCGCTGCGGCGGCACCGGCTATCGCGGCCGCAACGGCGTGTTCGAGATCCTCGAGATGTCCGACGAAGTCCGCAAGTTGATCGGGCCGCAGACGGATTCGCATACCATCGATACCGCGGCGATGCGCGGTGGCATGACCACGATGCTGGCGGACGCCGTCCGCAAATGCCGCGCGGGGATGACCACCGTGCCCGAGGTTTTCCGCGTCACGACTATTCGATGAGCGGAGGCTGTCGCATGCGTTTTGAATCAACGCGGCACATATCCGTTTCTGTCGTCCCCGCGAAGACAGGGACTCATAACCCCTGGCATTGCTTGTTGCGGAAGGCCTCGGCCACATTGCCGAAACGAGAACACGCTGCGCCGCCTTCGCGGGGACGACAGAGGCACTGATGCCGAACTATCGCTATCGCGCCATGAACAGCAGCGGCGAATTGGTCTCCGGCGCCATCGCCGCGCCGGCGCCCGGCGATGTCGCGGCGCGGATCGAGCGGCTCGGTCTGGTGCTAGTCGACAGTGTCACGCTGGAGGAAGGCGGCTCCGGCAGCAGCGTCTTCAGCCTGTTCAACAAGCCCAAGGCGGAAGACGTCACCATCTTCACCCGCGACCTCGCGCTGCTGCTGCGCGCGGGCGCGCGGATCAATGACGGTCTTGAACTGCTCGCCGCCGACCGCGATTTCGGCCGGCTGCGGCCGGTGGTCGCCGATATCAGGTCGCGCGTGGTCGCCGGCGAGAGTTTCGCCGAGGCACTGGCGCGGCATGAAGCGCTGTTTCCCGCGATGTATGTGGCGCTGATCCGCGTCGGCGAAGCGTCCGGCTCTCTGGATCAGGTGCTCGAAGTGCTGGCCGATGAAAGAAGCCGCACCGAGGCGCTGAAGCGCCGGCTCGGCGACGCCATCCGTTATCCGCTGTTCGTGCTGGGCGCCGCCGGATGCGTGCTGCTGTTCTTTCTCACCTTCGTGCTGCCGCAATTCGCCAGCGTGCTGACGGACTTCGGTGCCAAGGTCGATCCGTTCATCCTCGGCTTCCTGAATTTTTCGACTTTTCTGCGCACCAACTCCGACGCGGTGCTGGCGATGGTCGTAGCGGTTATCGCGGGAAGTTGGCTGTTGCTGCGTCAGCCGGGTATCCGCCGCGGCATCGCAAACGCGGTCACCCGCTTGCCGGCGATCCGGCAGGTCATGATGTTTTACCGGACCTCGCTGTTCTGCCGCAATCTTGGGGTTCTGCTCGGAAGCGGCGTCAATCTTACCACCACCTTGCGGATTCTCGTCGACATGATGTCGACCGCGGGACCCTCGGCGGTATGGATCGATGCCGCCGAGCGTGTCCGTCATGGCGCCAAGCTGTCGGATGCGCTATCCGATACGTCCGCGCTTCCGGCGATGGCGGTGCGGATGCTGCGGCTCGGCGACGAAACCGGGCAGTTGCCGATGCTGGCGGGCCGCGTTGCCGAATTCTACGAGGCCAAGCTGCAGCGCACGCTGGATCGCGTGGTCGGCATCGCGGGACCCGCGGCGATCATCGTGATCAGCATCGTGGTCGGCGGCTTGATCGTATCCGTGATGACGGCGCTGATGTCGGTCAGCCAGATCATCGGCTGAAGTTTGAGGAGATGCGCGACGTGAGTCGAAGTGTTCTGGGTTCGGCACGGCGGCGGCGAAAATCGCAGGCCGGCTTCACATTGGTCGAAATTCTGGTGGTTATCACCATCATCGGATTGATCATGGCGCTGGTCGGACCGCGGGTGCTCGGCTATCTCGGCGAGTCCAAGGCCAAGGCCGCCAAGATCCAGATCGAAAGTTTCTCCAGCGCGCTCGATCTGTATTATCTCGACCTCGGACGATACCCGAATTCCAGCGAGGGTCTCGCCGCCCTGACGCGTTCCAATAACGCGCCCGGCTGGAATGGGCCTTACTTGCGGGGCGGGGTGGTTCCCAACGATCCGTGGGGCCATGGCTACGTTTACCGCTCGCCGGGCCAACGCGCCCCTTACGAAATCATCTCGCTTGGCTCCGACGGACAGGAAGGCGGCAGTGGAACGGCAACCGATATTGCCAGCGGCACGCGCTAGCATCTGTCGTCCCCGCCAAGGCGGGGATCCATACCCCGTGCGCTCTCGTTTGGGCAGCGTGGCAGACACCTTTGACTACAATCAGCGTCGGCATGTATGGGCCTCCGCGTTGGCGGGGACGACAGGTTTCGCGCTGATCGAAATGTTGTGCGTGCTAGCCATCATCGGCTTGCTCGCGGCCATCATCTTGCCGGCGATCCCGCGCGCCACCTCGCGCGCGAAGCTTGAAAGCTACGCGATGGAAACCGCGGCGTTGCTGAAGGCGGATCGCACCGCGGCGTTGCGCCGGCAAATCCAGGTCACGACGCAGGTCGATGCCGAGACGCGGTCGATCCGGTCGGGCGTGACCGGACGGGTGATCCGCTTTCCCGCCGACGTTGCGATCGACGCGTATCTGGCGGCGCGATGCGCCGACCGCAACGCCGGCCGCTCGATCGATTTCTTTCCGTCCGGGATGTCGTGCGGCGGCACTATCGCGCTGGCGCGTCCGGGCATGGGCTATGAGGTTCGCGTCAACTGGCTGACCGGAGGCGTCGAGATTGTCCCGAAAAAGCTGCTCTAACGGTACCGCAGGGTTCACCCTGATCGAGACCCTCGTCGCACTGGCGATCGTCGCGACGGTGCTGGGCTCGATCGGTGCGGTGATCGCAACCACGGTGAAGGGCACGCGCGGAATCGACCAGCGCCTGGCCTTGGGCGGCACCGCCGAGACGCTGCTGGCCGCGCTACCCGCGCGCTCGCTGCTGAAACCCGGCCGGCAGTCCGGCAACCTGGCCGGCCATCGCTGGCGCATCGATGTCTCGCCGATGAATGTCGCAGTGGCGAGCGATGCGCCGCCGACCCAGCGCTTCGTGCCACTCGCCGTTACGCTGCGATTGCAGTCCCCCGGCGGACCCGCGATGCAGGTCACCACGGTGCGCCTGGTCCCGAAGGTTGCCGAATGAACGCGCGGGCGCGACGCTGGATTGCCGGCGAGGCCGGCTTCACACTGATCGAAGTGCTGATGGCGACGCTGCTGATGACCGTGATCTTGGGCGCGCTGGCGACCGTGACGGCGCAGTGGCTGCCGAACTGGAACAGGGGCATGGCGCGGGTGCAGCGCGCCGAGCGGCTGGCGATCGGCCTTGAACGGATCGCCGCAGACTTGTCGGTCGCGGAGATGATGCCGATCAACGGCGACACAAAGGAGCCGTTGTTCGAAGGCGCCGAATTGTCGGTGACCTTCGTGCGCACCGCGGTCGGCCCCAACACGCGGCCCGGGCTTGAAATCATCCGGCTGATCGAAAAGGCCGACGACCAGGGTCTGGCGCTGGTGCGCGAGCGCGCGCCGTTCGCCCCGATGCCGGGCGACGCTCAAATAAAGTTCGCCGATCAGGTCGTGCTGATCCGCAGTCCGTTCCGTGTATCTTTTTCCTACGCCGGGCCCGACCAGGTCTGGCAAAGGGAGTGGCGGACACAAAAGCAGCTTCCGGACATGATCCGCATCTCGGTCCGCGACATCGCGACCGGGCAGGTGCTTTCTGTTTCAAGCGCCGCCATCGTCCACGTCAACGCGCCGGCTGAGTGCGCGCGAGTAAAAAATCCTGTGCAATGCCTGACGGAACGGCTGAAGCCGGGCAGCGAGAAGGATAAAAAAGAGGAGCAGCAGCTGTGATGCTCCATTCAAGACACGGCCATCGCCATGCGCGCGGCTTTATCGTCGTCGCCGTGCTCTGGATTCTCGCGGCGCTGTCGGCGCTGGTGCTGATCTATCTGACCTTCGTCACCAACACCGCGGTGGTCGTGGCCGCAAGCACCGAGCGCGTTCAATCCGACGCGCTGGTGACCGCAGGCGTCGAGCTTGCGGCCTATCAATTGACCGCGGTCAGCGAAGAGGCGCGTCCGAGCAGCGGAACGTTCAATGCCAGGATGGGCGCGGCGCGGGTTGCCGTGACCTTCCGGTCCGAGGCCGCGCGCATTGATCTCAATGCCGCTCCGAAAGGGCTGCTGGCCGGGCTCATCATTGGGCTCGGCCGGTCGCCGGCCAATGCGGCCGACTATGCCGACCGCATTGTGGCGTGGCGCGCACCGACGGAAGCGGGCGAGGACGATCCGGAGACCGCATCGTATCGCACGGCGGGGATTTCCTATGCGCCGCGCCATGCGCCGTTTCCGGCGGCCGAGGAATTGTGGCTGGTGCGGGGGATTCCGCCTGTTGTCGTCGAGCGCATGCTTCCCTTCGTGACCGCATTCAGCAACATGGCTTCGATCAATATTCAGGATGCGGCACCCCAGGTAGTGGCGGCGCTGCCGGGCATGACGCCGGGGCGTCTGCAGGCGGTGCTGGCGCAGCGTGGCGATCCGCGGTCCGATCCCCGTGCCTTGCCGGGTCTGGCTGGCGGCGAAGGGGCCACGCTGGACGCGTCCAAAGCCTATCGGATGTCGGTCGTCATCGAATTCGACAGCGGACGGCGAACCGCCGCGGAGGTCGTAATCCTGCTTCTCGGCGAGGGCGATGAGCCGTATCGTGTATTGTCGTGGCGCAATGCCGCCGACGGCAGCACGGCGCCGCAAAGGGCCGCTTTACGATGAAGTCGCGATGAAGTTCCTGCAACCAATCGGCGCGATCCTGCGCGGCTGGACCGACAGCGTCGCCGCCGCTGTGATCGCGGCGTTCGACCGCCTGTCGTCGCCGCGGGTGATCCGGCTGATCGAACAGGACAATGGCGGTTTCGCGGTAGAATCTGCCGGCAAATCCGAGAATATGCCGCAGCACCTTGCGTTTGCCGATGGAAGTTTCTCCGCGCCCAATCTGGCGCCGATGTTCAAGGGAAGCCGGGTCGAGATTGATCTGCAGCCGAAACGTTTCCTGTTCCGACCGCTCGAATTGCCGGCGCGGGCGGCGGATTTCCTCGACGGCATCGTGCGCGCGCAGATCGACCGGCTGACACCGTGGAGCGCCGGCGAAGCGGTATTCGGCTGCAGCCCTCCGGTCGAGAGCGGCCCCGAGAGCATCACCACGGTGATCGCCGCCACCACCCGCAAGGTGGCGATGAGCTATGTTCAGGCGGTGTCGATGTTTCATCCCGCCGCGGTCGCGGTTTGCACCGATGTCGCCGAGCGCAGTGCGGGACGGGTCAAGGTATTCGAGCAGAAAGCCCGCGGCCACCTCGACGCCATCAGGCTCAGCCGCGCGCTGCTGACCGGTCTTGGCGCCATGGCGGCCTGCGCGCTGCTGTCGGCGATCGCAGCGGTTTATATGGCCGATCATCTCGGCGCGCAGGAGGACGAATTGGCGCGGCAGATCTCGCAGCGCCGCGCCGCCATCCGCGCCGGCAGCGACGGCGGCGACCGCTCCCCGATCGCCGCACTTGAGCGGCGCAAATATGAAACCCCGGCAAGCGTCATCGTGCTCGATGCGCTCACGCAGGTGCTTCCGGATCATACCTATGTCACCGAGCTGCATCTGGCCGGCAACAAGCTGCAGATCGTCGGTATCACCCGCGATGCGCCGTCGCTGATTCCGCTGATCGAACAGTCCCAGCATTTTACCCGCGCGACGTTCTACGCGCCGACGACGCGCTCGTCTTCCGATCCCGGCGAGCGTTTCCATATCGAGGCGCGGATCGAACCGAAGAACACGGCCGCCCCATGAGCACCGCCCACGCCTTCACCCGCACGATGACGCGCTCGCCGCTGATCGCGGTGGTGCTTTATATCGTCGCGATCGGCGGCCTGCTCGCGACCGCCGGCATTGCGGTCACCAATATCCTCGATCACCAGCGCGCGCTGGCGCAAACCTCCGATTTGCTGGATCAGCTGCAGGGCCGGCGGGCGCGCGGCGCCGGTGCGTCGCCGCTGGCGGCCGAGCACCCTGGCACGCCGTTCCTGGAAGGACCGACGGTGACGGTGGCGGGCGCCACGCTGCTGCAGCGGGTCGCAGCCGCGATCGGCAATGTCGGCGGCACCATCCAGTCGTCCCAGGTCGATGTGTTGGGCACCCAGGCCAAGGACGGTTTTGTCGGCCTGCTGGTCAGTTGCGAGATGGAACAGCCGGCGTTGCAAAAACTGCTCTACGATCTGGAGGTCGGCATGCCGTTTTTGTTCGTCGACCAGCTCGATGTCCAGGTGCCCCAGACCACCGCCGCCAATGAAGGGGCGGGCGGAAAAATCCGAGTAGTTCTAGGGGTTTCCGGCCAGTGGCAGGGCAATAAGTAGATTGCCGCGAAACCGCCTCGGGTTTGCCTCAAGCCAGCCGCAAGCCATTTAGGCTAAGCCAGATATGACGATCGTCAGCGGCGTGATCAGCGCGTGCGGCCCGATGGAAATGAATGCAGCGCCGCCTCTGCGTTGGCGGCCGGCATCCGATGTTGGAATTGTCCGGTCGACCATGGCGTCTTGAGCGGACCAAACTGAATTGACGCATGCGAACCCGACAGACGGTTTCACCTGCGCGCGGGTCGCCGCTGCCGCAAGCCGCCGCCGACTGATTCGCTCGTTGATGAAGCCGGCCGTTGCGGCTAGGTTCGGACCGCCGGTTCGGCCGGCTTGGGAAGAAAATGGACGCGCGGTTCAAGATTATCGGTTTGGCGCTGCTTTCCGGGCTGGTCCTGACGGCCGGCCGGATACCCGTAACCCTTGCGGCGACCTCGGCGACGCTGGACATTTTGCCTAACGACGGCACCGGGGCTCCCGACCGGGTAGAGGTCGGCAACCTGAAGCCGCTTGCCGCGCAGACGCGGAATCCCGCCAAGCTGCCGCCGAGCGGAAACCCGCTTTGGTCGGTGCCGCTCTCGGTGCTGACAGCCACGCAGGAGCGCCCGATTTTTTCGGCTTCCCGGCGTCCGCCGCCACGCGCCGTGGCCGGGCCGCGCATCGAGCCGGTGATTGTGCCGGCGGCCAAGCCGGCTGAGCCGGAGCGACCCTCCCTCGTGCTGATCGGCGCCGTTGTCGGCGACAGCGACGCCATTGCCGTTTTTCTGGACCGGACCAATCAGGGCATCGTTCGCTTACGTGCGGGAGACACCCATGCGGGCTGGCTGCTGAGTTCGGTGATGCAACGCGAAGTGACCCTCAAGAAAGCCGATCAGACCGAAGTTCTCGTGCTTCAGCGTCAGGATGGTGCGGGTTCTCCCGGAATTCCCGGTGTGCCGCCGCCGATGCCGGCGACTGTCGGCGGCGTCAGCGGCTCTTATGCTCCGTTCGCTCCCCGCTCCACGCCGAAGAACGGCGAGTCAGATGGGCTCTAGCGTCTGACGGCGGCGCCCAATACCTCGCATACCCTCTGCTGCTGGGCTTCGCTCAGGCCCATCCACATCGGCAACCTGATCAGCCGCTGCGACAATGAGGTGGTCAGCGAAAGATCTCCATGCGCGCGTCCGAAGCGCAGGCCAGCCGGGGATGAGTGCAGCGGCACATAGTGAAACACCGCGCCGATGTTGTTCTGCCTGAGTGCATCGAGCACGTTTTGACGATCGATTTCAGCTGCGAGCACGATGTAATACAGATGCCCGTTATGCTGGCAGTCCGCCGGCACGGTTGGGCGTCGAAGCAAGCCTTGCTGCTCGAGCGGCGCAAGCATCTCATGGTAGCGCTGCCAGTTCGCAATCCGCGCCGCCGTGATTTGCTCGGCCTGTTGCAGTTGAGCCCAGAGAAATGCCGCGGTTGATTCACCGGGCAGGAATGACGAGCCGACGTCCTGCCAAGTGTATTTGTCGACCTCGCCGCGAAAGAATCGGCCGCGGTCGGTTCCCTTCTCGCGGATGATTTCGGCGCGGGGGACGAGATCGGGATCGCTCACAAGAAGGCTGCCGCCTTCACCTGAAATGATGTTTTTGGTTTCGTGAAAACTGAACGTACCAAGATCGCCGATCGCGCCCAGCGCCCGGCCTTTATAGCCCGCCATGATGCCCTGCGCCGCATCCTCGACGATCCAAAGGTCGTGACGACGGGCGATCGCAACAATGCTATCCATCTCGCAGGCAACGCCGGCGTAGTGTACCGGCGCGATCGCTCGCGTGCGCGGCGTGATGGCGGCCTCGATCAGCCGCTCGTCCAGATTGAGCGTGTCTTCCCGGATGTCGACGAACACCGGAACGGCGCCGCGCAACACGAAAGCGTTTGCCGTCGACACGAAGGTGTAGGACGGCAAAATGACCTCATCGCCGCTTTCGATGTCCAACAGCAGCGCGGCCAAATCCAGCGCCGACGTGCAGGAGTGCGTCAACAGCGCCCTGGCGCAACCGGTACGCTGCTCGATCCATTGATGGCAGCGCTTCGTAAAAAAGCCGTCGCCGGACAGATGGTGATTGCGTTGCGCCTCGGCCGCGTAGACGAGCTCGTTGCCCGTCGCGAAAGGCCGGTTGAACGGAATATAATCTGAGGTCACTGTTTCAACTTCACCGGGCTGCAAGGAGCGATCCGGACCGCGGACCCCGTCTCCGCCAAACTGGCGGTTTCCGCCGCGGGAATCAACGACCGATCCCAACGGCGCCGCCAACAAAGCCGATCCCGTGCCTTCGTCAACTATCGACATCCATCCGTTGGGCTGGTAGCCGCTTGTGATGCACGAGGGATTTCGACCTTGACCTGTGTCCAGCCGATGCGCGCGCCGCCGCAGAGGTCCCGATGATGGTTTCCGGTCCGAGCCGGGCGCGAAGGCTCTTTGCGGGATGGTCCGCAAATCTTTTGCAGATGATTTTGGGGATTACGCAGCAGGTCGCGCTGGTTCCTGTTTTTCTGCATTTCTGGACCAGCGACGTGCTGGCCGCCTGGCTCGCCATTTACTCGGCGGGAAATCTCGTCCTCATCGCCGACGCGGGTTTGCAGTTTCGCGCGATCAACCGGTTCCTCGCATTCAGATCGAGCGTCGATTGCGACGGCCGGACCGTCCGCTTTTATGCCGCGATGCTGCGAATCTATTGCGGGCTGGCCGGCCTGCTGGTGATGGCGCTGCTGACCGCCGTGTGGTTTGTGCCGCCGTCCGTCGCATTCGGATTTCAGGCGACATCGCATTTCGATGCGGCCTTCATCGTCATCACGGTAGGCATACTCTTGACTCTGCCGAACAATCTGGCGTCGGCGCTTTATCGGGCGCGCGGCTTGTATGGGCGCGCGGTGAAGATTCAGAGCGCGGCCATGCTGGCGTCGCAGCTCGGCCAACTGGTTGCGATCGTTGCGACGGGAAGCCTGTTAGCCGTGGCGATAGCCTATGTGGCACCTCTAATGGCCGTTTCGGCCTATTTTCTCGTGATCGATACGCGGCGGCTATTTCCGTTTTTGCGTGGCGCGCGGGCCAGGCAATCCTGGTCCTGGGTGGTCGGCCAGTTTCGCGTCGCCGCTCCGTTCGCCGTCGGCAGCGTTACCGAACTGGCGCTGCTCAATCTGCCGGTGCTGCTGGTCAGCGCTTTTGTATCCGATCGCGTGGCCGTGGCCCAGTGGGGTCTTACTCGCGTCGTCGCGGGGCTGCTGCGGTCGGTATGCGTGCAGACCACGCTTCCTTTGGCTGCCGAACTTGGCCACGATTATGCGGTCGGGCTGAAGGAGCAATTGCGAAACCTGTATGCCCGCGGGTCGGCGTTCGTGGCGTTGCTGGCGAGCCTCGTGGTGTCGGGGCTGTTGCCGTTCTGGCCAGATTTCTTTGCGCTGTGGACCCACGACGCCATTCCCTACGACCCGTTGCTTACCGTGACGCTGCTAATCGGCACCGGCGCCATTGCGCCTTCAATTCTCGCTCTCGGTTATGCCAATTACAGCAATCGCGGAAACCTGGTAGCGCGAACCAAGGGACTGCAGCTTGCGGTGTTCCTGATACTGTCCGTCATGCTGATCCGCCCGATGGGACCGCTGGGCGCCGCCATCGCCATCGTCGCAAGCGATCTGCTGATTCAGTTCGGATTGCTGGGCGCTATCGTTGTCAGGCAGACACTTCAACACCCGCTACGGCACGTCGCTTTTCTCGCCGCCGTGATGGCCGTTGTGATGTTCGGTGGGTGGGGTTTGGGGACTGTCATCCGCTCAATGGTGCCTGGGGCGGGACTGATACGGTTTGCGCTGGAATGCACGCTGTGGCTCGTTGTTGTTGCTCTGGTGACGAGCCCGCTGCTGAACAGGCATTTGCGCGACAGGCTGATTGCGGCAATCCCGCGCTAGCAAGCGCGCGGCGGGCCTTGCCTCTCGTCAAAATGGGTGGCATTTCCTCTCCTTGATCACGCGAGAGTTTAACTTCAGGCCCACGAAAGACGCTGACGGCAAATGACACGGCGTATTCCGCTGAACGATCTCGTCCGGCAGAACCGGCTCATTCATGACGCGCTTGTCAGCGCGGCGCGCCGGGTGATCGAGCGCGGCTGGTTTGTGCTGGGATCCGAAGGCGCGGAATTCGAACAGGCATTCGCGGCCTATTGCGGCGTGCCACACGCCGTCGGTGTGGCGAACGGCACCGATGGAATCGAATTGGCGTTGCGTGCGGTAGGGGTTGACGAGGGCCATTGCGTGGCCACCGTGGCCAATGCCGGGTTTTATGCCAGCACGTCGATCCATGCCATAGGCGCGCGACCGCTGTATGTGGACGTCGCTGCAGGGACGCATTTGATGAGTGTCGATTCCCTGAAGCGTGGACTTGCGCGGAACGCCGTGCGGGCGGTCATTGCGACGCATCTGTACGGGCGGCTCGCCGAGGTCGAGGCGATTACCGCCATCTGCCAGCCGCTCGGAATTCCCGTAATCGAGGACTGCGCCCAGGCGCACGGTGCGAGCCGCAACGGCAAGGCGGCCGGCAGCTTCGGCACCGCAGGCTGCTTCAGCTTTTATCCGACCAAGAATCTCGGCGCGCTCGGCGATGGCGGAGCGGTGACGACAAGCGACGCCGCGATGGCCGAGCGTCTTCGGGAATTACGGCAATATGGATGGGACAAAAAATACCAGGTAAGCCGCGCCGGGGGGCGTAACAGCCGGCTTGACGAGCTTCAGGCCGCGCTGCTGCTGGCGAAGCTTCCGCACCTCGACCGCTGGAATGAAGATCGGCGCGCCATCGCTCGCACGTATTCCAACGAGATCAGGCATTCGCGGATCCAATGCCCGAAAGATTTCGGCACCGATAACGTAGCTCATCTCTTTGTGCTTCGTTGCGAAGACCGCGACGGGTTTCAGCGGCATTTGGAGGCTCGCGGGATTGGCTCGGACATTCATTATCCGATACCCGATCATCGGCAGCCGGCCTTTTCTGCTTCCCATGTCGGCGAGCTGCCAGAAACCGAGCGGCTGGCCAAGGAAATCATCACGATTCCATGTTTTCCCGAGATGGAGGAGCAGGAAATCAGGCAAGTCATCGATGCGGTCAACGCCTGGTAACGAATGTACTCGGTAGTCCATCTGGTTTATATCGTCATGCCGTCCCGCTGTTTTGAATTGCCGGTCAAGTTTCGAACATCGGGATGTGCAAGGTGAGCATGTCAGAGCAAGATCCGATCAAAATAGAGTCCAGGCCTGGTGAAACGAAAGTTCACGCCATGGCCACCGGCGTGCGGGGAGTCGATATCTACCGGTTTCCCTGGCTCAAGGACCTTCGTGGCGATCTGACGGTGGGAGAGTTCGAAAACGGATTTCCGTTTCGGCCGAAGCGATATTTCATCGTTTCCGGCGTTCCGTCCGGCGAGATTCGCGGGGAGCACGCGCACAAGCAGTGTCACCAATTTCTGATTTGCGCATACGGGCAATGCAGCGTCACGGTCGACGACGGGACAGAGCGCCGTGAAATCGTCCTGGATCACCCGAGCACGGGTGTCTACGTTCCTCCGATGATTTGGGGCAGGCAATGGCAATACAGCGACGATGCCGCGTTGCTGGTATTCGCTTCGGAAGTTTACGATCCAAATGATTATATTCGCGAGTACAGTGCGTTTTTGACCGCCGTTCGTGCTGCCGGGTGACTATGGCCAGTCGCGTCTATTGCACCTACTTCGACCATAATTACCTGTCGCGCGGACTGGCTCTGGGGCGGTCGCTGCAACGCCACGCGACGGGGTCGCGTCTCTGGGTGCTTTGCCTGAGCGAAGCATGTCACCAGGCCCTCCTCGCGCTAGATCTGCCCGGCATCATCCCGGTGCGGCTGGCGGATTTTGAAGCGGCCGATCCCGAAGTCGCCGCGACCCGGGCAGACCGCAGCACCATCGAATATTATTTCACCTGCACGCCGGCCTGGATGCTTTTTGTGCTGGCGCGCGAAGCGGACGCCGAGTGGGTGACGTATCTCGACGGCGATCTGTTTTTCTTCCAGTCGCCCGAGATAATCTATGACGAATTGGAGGACGCAGCGGTCGCCATCATTCCCCACCGCTATCCGCCCAAGCTTGCAAGGCTGCGAAAGTTTGGAACCTACAATGTCGGATGGGTGGGAGCCCGTAACGATTCGGACGGGATCGCGGTCATCAGGTGGTGGCGAGAGAAGTGCATCGAATGGTGTCATGACGTCGTCGACGGGGATCGCTTCGCCGACCAAGGCTATCTCGACTCGTTCCCGCGTTTGTTTTCGCGTGCAGGAATCATCGAGAACGTCGGAGCAAACCTTGCGCCGTGGAATATCGGCAATTACCGGATCGAATTTCGCGGCGACCGGGTGCTGATCGACGCGATTTACCCGCTCGTTTTTTTCCACTTTCAGGGCCTGAGAAAAGGACTGCGCTGGTTTATCTTCAACAGCCACCGCATTTATGGCGCGCCGTTTTCCGGCACGGTGCGAAAGCATATCTACAAGCCCTATGTCGAGGAATTGCTCGCGATCGAGCAAACCGTCGAGCCGATTTTGCAGGTCTCCGCAGCGCAGCCGCATCGCCGGTCGGCGGCCGTCGATCTCGGGCAATATCTCAAAAGCATGGTGCGGAACGCCGGCGTCCGCGCGTTCCAGTTACTGGACGTCGTCACCAAGCGGGCATTTTTTGTCTTTCGCGGCAAGGCGTATTAGGCTCGCATCAGACCGAGAACAGGTAAGTTTCTGTGGTCGAACGATGCCCGGTCGCCTCGGACACGTCGTAGGGAATGCTTTTCCATTGGCGTTCGAGCCGCAATCCGGCATCCCGGCATGATGTCATTAGTTCCTGCCTGCTGAAGATCACTTCCACCACCGGGGCGCCGTAAGCGTATTTTCTCAGGAACGTGGTTCGATGATCCTGGAACACCGGCACGGTGTGAAAAACACAGTAGCCGGCCGCGACGCGCGCAGCCTCGCCTATCGCGGCCCGATAGTCGATGATGTGCATCAGCGACACGCCATTGAAGACGATATCGAACGCGCCGCCGGCATAAGGCAGCCTGGTCGCGTCGGCGACCTCGAAGGCGGTTGACGGCGAACGCGCGCGGGCGCGCGCGATCATGGCGCCGGAGTAATCGACCCCGGTGTAGCGGACGCCATCGGCCAGCAGGGCGGAAAACACATCCGAATAATAGCCGCTGCCGCAGCCGACATCGAGCAGCTTCGGATTGGCGATGCCGGTCGCGGCGATGGCCTCCGCCGCGACCTTGAAATCGAGCCGGGTTTCGCCACGCTTCATGGCGCCGATCAAGCCCCGATAGGCGCGCTCCTGACGGGCCACGGTGCGCGCGGCGAGCCATCCGCCGGACGAGGCGGCCAGGTCGCGCGCTTCTTCCGGTCCGCTGAGCACGCGATAATCGGTTGAGGTCAGAATATGACGCCGCAGGATCGGCGCCGCCTTGACGACGCGTTTGCCGATCTGCCTGATGAGATGGGGAAGTCTCATCGCCGTGCCCGCGCGTCTTCGACTAGCCCGAGTATCTCCGCGGCGCGATGGCGATAGGTGTGTTGCGCCATGGTCCGCGCATGGCCGGCACGTGCGATTGCGGCGCGGCTATTGTCGTCGCCGATCATGCGGCCGATAACGTCAAGACAATCGTCGACGGAGCGCCACACCGCGACTTCCCTGTCCGGAGCGAACAGCGTGGCCAGATTGTCCTTGAAGTCGGTCAGCAGGAAAGTGCCGACGCCGGTTGCCTCGAACAGCCGCATGTTTCCGGCTTCGCGGCCGGCGAGATCGATATGCGAGTTCAGCGTGATGCGCGAGCGCCGCAGCACTTGATACATGTCGGCCCCCCAAACTTCACCCTGAAAGCAGCGGTGCAAGGGCGACGAGGCGGGAAGGGCCTGCGGCCGGTTTCCCCACAGCTTGAGATCATATCGCCCAGCGACCGCTTCCAGCAATGCGATCCGCTGCTGGTGGTCAACCGACACGGTGCCGACAAAGGATACCTCGATGTCCGCCGCAGGCGTCGCGGGCAGGGCGTCGAGGATGGCCGGTTCGAACGCCAGATGATTAACTTCCGCCCGCACCCCCAGCGCCCGAAAGGATCGCACCGTTGTCGGCAATTGCGAGATCATCAGATCGTAGACACTCCAATCCTCGCCGCGCGAAGGTTCGATGCCCACCTGGCCAACCAGAGCGGGCCTACCGATGGTCTTGATCCGCCGCATTAGCCCGGTATGGACATGAAAGACGTCCTGGTTGATGACGAGATCGGGCCGAAACTCCTCGATCTGCGCCAACAATATCTTCTCGGCTTGTAGATCAAGTTTGGGGCTCAGGCCGACCCTGCGCGCCAGCGGCCGCAGCATCGGCTTCAACGGCTTCGCTGCGCGCTGCAGCCAGCGGGGAAGTTCCCGGCGCCCGGCGGCGCCGGGCGGCTCAGGGGCTTCGAACGCCATGCCGTGCTCGCGTGCCCATGCCGACTGAAGCCATGGATTGTTGACATGGATCTCGGCCGCCCGATGTCCCAATGCGATAAAATTTCGCGAGTAGAAATCGGCGACGCCGAACAGGCTCGCATTGCGCGCCGCCATTTGGGTTTCGTAAGGGGCGTTCTCGAGGCCGGGCTGACCGCGATAGAACCAGATCAGAAAGCGCGGATAATCCGCGTTGAGAACGAGGATACGGTGCGTTCCTGAAGAATCAACCCGCGGGGACATTTGCTCGATCATTTTGCTCGAATATCATGCGCGGCGTGATGTACCAGAGCAGAAACAGAATCGCCAAGCCGTGCGTGCGCAGGACGATCGACAGCGGCACGTTGAGCAGCACCGGAAGAAGAACGGCGCATGACAGCAGGATAAAGCGCGGCGGCAGGCCGGCGGACAGACGGTTGCCGAGCGCGATCACCAGTCCGCATCCGAACGTCGCAACCGGCGCCAGCAGAAGTCCCACCGAAGCGACGCCCTCGGTCGCAAACAGCGATGCGTTCAGATTGCCCAGATTGTAAGCCTTTTCCATCACAGTCCATAACGGCTCCTGATACGGGCAAGACATGAACCGTCTCAAGATCGAGATCTGGCAAAAATAGGTCGGGTCATGTCGAGAGAAAAAATCGTTGTAAATATCCAGCGAATTTGAAGGTATCCCGACCATCCGAAAATTGACGATCGAAAAATACAGTGCGGTCTGCGCATTGAACAGTACGTGCAGGACCAGCCCGGTCAGCACTGGTGCGAGCAGCGACGCGATCACTGCGGTTTTTGCGTCGAAAAGCTTCGACAGAAGCAGCACGGCGACCAGCCAGAACGGCGCAAATAGCGCGAGCTTGCTCAGCGTAACCGGATAAATGAGCAGCAACAGCAGCAAGGCGGCGGCCGCTCGCCAATGCGCCCTGCGGGCAATGAAGCCGGCGAATGCAAAGGGCAACAGCGCGCCTGAGGAAATTCCGATCGCGTAGTTGACGATTGCAGGAGCGTCCATCTTGTCGCGGAAATCGTAGATGTTGCCGATGCCGACAAGCCGGAAATTGTAAAGCGCGCCCGTGATTACCGCCGCTGCCGCCAGTAGCAGAATGACTGTCAGGAAGCGGTCGAACGCCTTGGCCGACATCGTGTATGCCTGTTTGATCGGCGAGACGATAAACAAGGCGGGCAAAAGAAACGTCGCTGCCGATACCGCGGCTGAAAATCCCGACATTCGGTGGTCGTAGTTCAGGTCGGTGAAGCAGTTCAACCACAGATATCCGGATATCATCGTGTAAAAATAGAAGCCGACGACGTAGCCGAAACTGAACCTGGCGAAGCAGAGCGCCATCGAAACCAGAGCAAACGCCGCCACCGCGATGATCGCGTTATGCAGCCGGGCGGCATCGTAAAATATATGAAACGGCGCGGGATCGAACGAAACCTGAAACTTGCTGTCGGCGAGATAAACCAGCGACACGCAGCAGATGACGGTATGCAGGCACATCAGGCAGGCGATCCTGATTCGCTCCGCGGTGAGTTGCCGGTCAATCATCGGTTCGATCGTTGCGCGCGAATATCGCTCGCGGGGTGATGTACCAAAGTAAAAACAGCAATCCCGCACCGTGCGTAAGCAAAGCGACGGACAGCGGCACGTTGAGGAGGGCTTGTGGAAGCACGGCGCCGGATACCAGGATGAAGCTGGCCGGAAGGCCGGCCGAAAGCCGATTTCCGAGGGCTATGACGAGGCCGCAGGCGAACACCGTAAGCGGGGCGAACAGCGATCCCACCGAGGCAATACCCTCCGTGACAAACAGCGACCCGTTGAAATTGCCGAGCTTGTAGGCCTTCTCCATGACCAGCGACAATTGTTCCTGATATGGACAAGCCATGATCGGCTTCAGAACGGATATCTGGCAAAAATGCGTCAGTTCGTGCCTGGAGAAAAAGTCGTTGTAGACATCCATGGCGACCGAGGGAACTGCGACCATGCGGAAATTGAGCAGGACGAAATACGGCGCTCCGTGCAGCCCGAACAGCACCAGCGCAACCAGCCCGGCCAGCATCGGTCCCAGCAGGCTGAGGATTGCGGCAATTCTCGACGAAAAGAACTTCGAAAGCAGCAGGAGGGCGACCAGCCAGAAGGGCGCGAAAAGAGTGATCTTGGTCAGGGTAATCGGGTAGAACAACAGCAGGAGGACGACGACGGCGGCGGCACGCCAGTTCGCCCCGTTCGCTACAAAGCCGGCAAATGCGAACGGCAACAATGCGCTTGAAACGATTGTGACTAGATAATTGACGGGCGCCGGTGTGTCCAATTTATCGCGGTATTCGTAGATGCCGTCTATCCCGACTATTCGGAAATTGTACAGCGCCCCAAGTGCCGCGGCCGCCATGCCCAGCGCCAAAATGAACATCAGCAGCCGGTCAAAGGATCTCGGCGAAAGCGTGACAATTTGCCGGATCGGAGATGAGATTAACAGCGCCGGAAGCAGAAATGCGATCGCTGATGCCATCGCGGAAATACCGGCTAATCGGCGATCATAATTCAAGTCGGAGAAACAACTTAGCCACAAATAGCCCAGGATCATCGTGTAGAAATAGAACCCCACGAAGTAGCCGAAGCTGAACCTCGCAAATACGAACAGTGATGCGACCAGCGCAAACGCCGCTACCACGAAAATGGCAACATGCACGCGGGCCGGGTCAAAAAATACATGAAACGTCGTGGGATCGAAAGCGACCGGAAACCTGTATTGCGCGACATGGACGAGCGACACGCAGCAGATCACGATATGAAAGCAAAGCAGGAGCGCCAACCTGAAGCGCTTCGAGGGTTGCGGCTGGCCTTCAGTCATCTTTTGCTTCGCATCGATCAATGCAGTGTATGGTCCACCACCGGTTAGCCGAATAGCCGGGACGGCACAACTTGCAAGCCGGAAAAAGTCCCCAAGTGCCTTGATTTACGGTCGCTTTTATTAATATAGGACACCTTGGTCCATATTGGGCCTGCTGCATCGAATGCCTGCGCGAGCCTTCTCAACTTGTTCGCCGGCCGATCGTAGTGGTTAACAGGGAAGGCTTCCATGATCAGATTTGGCCTGCTCGGCTGCGGACGCATTGCCAAGCGTCACGCCGACCTGCTGGGCGGCAAGCATATCGATCGCGCCGGGCTTGTTGCCGTCTGCGATCCGGTTCGCGCGCGCGCGGATGCCATCGCGTCGAAGTTCGGCGTTCCCGCTGATTACGATATCGACGGGTTTTTGGCGCGCAAGGAAATCGACGCGGTGGCGGTGCTGACACCGAGCGGAATGCATCCCGAGCACGTCATCGCCTGCGCCAGGGCCGGAAAGCATGTCGTGGTCGAAAAGCCGATGGCGCTGCGGCTGCAGGACGCCGACGAGATGATGCGCGCCTGCGACGAGGCCGGCGTCAAGCTGTTCGTGGTCAAGCAGAATCGCTTTAACGTTCCGGTGGTCAAGGCGCGCGAGGCGCTGGAGGCGGGCCGCTTCGGCCAGCTTATCCTCGGCACGGTGCGCGTGCGCTGGTGCCGCGACCAAAGCTATTACGACCAGGACGACTGGCGTGGCACGTGGGCCTATGACGGCGGCGTGCTGACCAATCAGGCCAGCCACCACGTCGACATGCTGGAGTGGTTTTTCGGCGACGTCGTCAGCGTCCATGCGCGCGCCATCACCGCGCTCGCAAAAATCGAAACCGAGGACACCGCGGTCGCGACGCTGAAATTCCGCAATGGCGCGCTCGGCATCATCGAGGCGACCACCGCCGCGCGCCCAAGGGATCTCGAAGGTTCGCTGTCGATCCTAGGGGAAAAGGGCAGCGTGGAAATCGCGGGCTTTGCCGTCAATCAGATCAGGCACTGGGCTTTTATCGATGAACTGCCATCTGACAAGGATGTGATGGAAAAATTTTCGGTCAACCCGCCGAATGTCTATGGCTTCGGTCATCAGGCCTATTATCAGCACGTGGTCGATTGCCTGATCCATCAGCATGCCGCGCTGGTGGATGGGCTCGAGGGACGCAAGAGTCTGGAATTGATTTCCGCGCTTTATGAATCGATCGAAACCGGTCAGGAAGTCGCGTTGCGTTTTGCGCCCCGGCTGAGCCGGCTCGGTGTGGCGTCGTGACGAAGCCGGAGGTTCACCAGGCCGGCGTGCGCGACGTCGAATTCGGCGTACGCGTGAGGATCGTGGAGCCCTGCAATCTCTACCGCTGCAAGATCGGCGATGATTGCTTCGTCGGACCGTTCACGGAAATCCAGAAAGGCGCGGTGGTCGGCGCCCGCACCCGGGTGCAATCCCACGCCTTCATCTGCGAGTTGGTGACGATCGGGGAAGACTGTTTTGTCAGCCACGGCGTGATGTTCGTCAACGATCCGTTCTCCAGCGGCGGACCGGCTCGCGGCCGCAAGGAGTTGTGGCGGGCGACCGAGGTTGGCAACCGGGTTTCGATCGGCTCCAATGCCACCATCATGCCGGTGCGGATCGTCGACGATGTCGTGATCGGGGCGGGCTCGGTGGTGACCAAGGATATCACCGCAGCCGGTACCTATGCGGGCAATCCGGCGCGGCTGCTCGAACTGCGGAGCGGATGACCGATGCCGGTGCCTTACGCCGATTTGCAGCTTCAGTACCAGACCATCAAAAGCGAGATCGACGCCGCGGTCGCGGCTGTGATCCGCGACAACGCTTTCATTCGCGGATCGTATGTGGATGCATTCGAGCGGGAATTTGCCAGCGCCGTCGATATCAGGCACTGCGTCTCGTGCGCCAACGGCACCGACGCGCTCTTTCTTGCCTTGGCCGCGCTAAAAGTTCAGCCGGGCGATGAAGTCATCACCACTGCGCATTCGTGGATCAGCACGTCGGCGATGATCACCCATGCCGGGGCCAACGTCATCTTCGCGGATACCGATGACGGCACCTTCACCATCGATCCCGCGGCGATCGAAGCAGCGATTACGCCGCGCACGGTCGGCATCATTCCCGTGCATCTCTATGGCCAGCCGGCGGACATGGACGCCATCATGGCGATCGCGCGCAAGCACGGAGTGTGGGTGATTGAGGACTGCGCCCAGGCGCATCTTGCGCGTTACAAGGGCCGGCAGGTCGGCACGTTCGGCGCCGCCGCCACCTATTCGTTCTATCCGGGCAAGAATCTCGGCGCGATGGGCGATGCCGGCGCGGTCGTCACCAACGACGGCGCTCTGGCCGAGCACATGACCATGCTGGCACGCCACGGCGGCCTTACCAAGCATCAGCACCATATTGAGGGCATCAATAGCCGCCTGGACGGCCTGCAGGCCGCGATCCTGTCGGCGAAATTGCCGCATCTGCCGCAATGGACCAAAGCCCGCCAGGATGCCGCAAAAGTTTACGACGCAGGCCTCAATCAGATCGAAGACGTCGTTGTGCCGTTGGTCACGGCGGAGCGTGAGCACGTTTATCACCTCTACACGATCCAGCATCCGCGCCGCGACGCGCTGGCGGCGCATCTGAACGCCAACGGCGTGCAGACCGCGATCAACTATCCGACTGCGCTGCCATTTGTTCCGGCATACAGCCGCCTCAAGCATCGTCCCGAGCAGTTCCCGAATGCGCATCGTCAGCAGGGCAGGATTCTGTCGTTGCCGATGTTCGCGGAAATCACGGTTGAACAGCAGCGCACCGTGATCGACCTCATTCGCGTGTTTTGACGCTAGCGTCCATCAACTGACCGGCCGTTCGTCCGCAATCGCCTTGCCGTCGTTCGGCAGCGAAGCGGGCGCGACCAGTTCGACGGCGCCCCCAAGTTTGGCGACCGCGCGGAGCGATGCGGCGATCTGCTCGCGCAATGCATCTGAGGGTGACGCGCACTCCGCCTTCAGCGTCATCGCGTCGGTCTCGCCATCGCGTGTGACCACGAGACGCAGCCGTCCCAGTTCCGGATGCCGCTTACCGATCTCCGCGACCTGTTCCGGCCGCACGAACATGCCCTTGACCTTGGTGGTCTGGTCGGCGCGGCCCATCCAGCCCTTGATGCGCATGTTTGTGCGCCCGCAGGGGCTTGAGCCCGGCAGCACGGCCGTCAAATCGCCGAGCGCGAGGCGAATGCAGGGATGCTCGGAGTCGAGCGAGGTGACGACGATCTCGCCGACATCGCCTGCGGGCACCGGGTCGCCGGTGCCGGGCCGCACGATCTCGAAAATCAGATCTTCGTTGACGACCATGCCGTTGTGCGCCGATGTTTCGAACGCGATCAGGCCGAGATCGGCGGTGCCGAACGCCTGACGGGCGTCGATGCCGCGCGATCTTATTTCATCCTGCAGCGATTTCGGAAATGCCGCGCCCGACACCAGTGCGCGCTTGATCGAGGAGATGTCGCGCCCGGCGCTACTAGCCGCATCGAGCAGGATCTTGAGGAAATCCGGCGTGCCGCTGTAGGCGACCGGGCGGTAGGCCTCGATCAGTTCGAATTGCTGCTCGGTGTTACCGGGCCCGGCGGGGATCACCGCGCAGCCGAGCGCGCGCGCGGAAGAATCGAAAATAAAACCACCCGGCGTCAGATGATAGCTGAAGGTATTCAGCACCACGTCGCCCGCGCGGAACCCGGCCGCGAACAGCGCCCGCGCGCCGCGCCATGGATCGCGGTGGGTCGTTTCGGGCTCGAAGATCGGGCCGGGCGAGGTGAAAAGGCGGCCGAAGGCGCCTGTGGAGCCGGTGACAAATCCGCCGAACGGCGGTGCGGCTTTATGGAGTGCTGGGAGCTCGGATTTGCGCAAAACCGGCAGGCGTGCCAGCGCGGCACGGCTGGTGATCGCGGTCGGGTCGATGCCATTGAGATGCGCGGCATAGGCCGGCGCCGCCATCGCCTTGCGCAGGATACCCGGCAGCCGCGAAAACAAGTCGCGTTCGCGCTCGGCGGAATCGCGGGTTTCGAGGGTGTCGTAATGGTCGGTCATCGGTGGTCTCTGAATTTTATCTCGTCATGCCCGAAGCGTGTCCCGGGCATCCACGTCTTTCTGAGGCGTGGCAAACAAGACGTGGATGGCCGGGACAAGCCCGGCCATGACGGACGGGAGGACGTAACTCAAAGCCACCGCTTCCTTCGCTTGAAGCTTTTCAGATTTTTGAAACTCTTGCGCTGGTCGCCGGCGCCGCCGAGATAAAACTCCTTCACGTCCTCGTTGTCGCGCAGTTCATCCGCGCTGCCGTCGAGCACCACCTTGCCTTGCTCCATGATATAGCCGTGGCTGGCGACCGAAAGCGCCGCGCGCGCGTTCTGCTCGACCAGCAGGATGGTAACGCCGAGGTCGCGGTTGATCGCCTTGATGATCGAAAACACCTCCTTGACCAGCAGCGGCGACAGCCCCATCGAAGGCTCGTCCATCAGGATCATCTTCGGGCGGGCCATCAGCGCGCGGCCGATCGCCAGCATCTGCTGCTCGCCGCCGGAGAGATAGCCGGCAAGGCCGATGCGCTCCTTCAGGCGCGGGAAATAATTGAATACCATGTCGATGTCGCTGTCGACGTCGTTGTCGCTGCGGGTAAAGGCGCCGAGCCGCAAATTTTCCAGCGACGTCATGTCGGCGATGATGCGGCGGCCTTCCATCACCTGGAAGATGCCGCGGCGCACGATCCTGTCGGGATCGATGCCATTGATGCGCTCGCCGTTGAAGACGATTTCGCCCCGCGTAACTTCGCCGTCCTCGGTCTTGAGCAGCCCGGAAATCGCCTTCAGCGTGGTCGACTTGCCGGCGCCGTTGGCGCCGAGCAGCGCCACGATCGAGCCCTGCGGCACCTCGAGGCTGAGACCCCGCAGCACCAGGATGACGTCGTCATACACCACCTCGATGTTGCGCACGGCGAGCAACGGCGCTGGGGCCGCTGCTGCCGGTGTGCGAACAATTTCGGTTGCTTCAGGCATCAATATTTCCGCGCGTCGTTCGAGAGTCGTGACGCCAGAGTAAATGTCATGCCCGGGCCTGCCCCGGGCGTCCACGTCTTTAGGAATTCGCCGCAAGGAAGACGTGGATGGCCGGGACGAGCCCGGCCATGACGGCGGTGTTTAACTTACCATCCAAGCCATTCCGGCTTGCGCGGCAGGTCGACGGTCTTGACCTTTTCGAGCTTGATGGTGCCCTTCGCCATCAGATCGTTGACGTCGCCGTCGGTCGGTCCCGAAACCTTTGAGCGGTACAGATCGACCTTGAGCGTGCCGCGGTGGTCCTTTTCGGTCCAGGTCGAGGGCGAGCAGACGCCCTCCATTCCGGCCGGCACCCAATCCTTCTTCTGGTAAAAGCCCTTGGCGACGTTCTCGCCGGTGGCGCCGCCGTTTTTGGCGGCCCAGTCGAGCGCTTCCTTCATGTACAGCGAGGTACAGACGGCGGCGATGTAGTGCACCGGCCGATACACCTTTCCGCTTGGGTCGGACATTTTGGAAATTTCCATCACCGTCTTCATGCCCGGTGCGTTGCCGCCCCAGGCCACCGAGGTCCGCAGCGGGAAGATCACGCCGTCGGCGGCATCGCCGGCGGTCTTGGCGGCGTTCTCGTCCATGCCCCAGACATTGCCCATGAATTGCACGTCGGCGCCGGCGGTCTTGCACGCCTTCAGCACCGAGATGTTGGAGGCGGCGGTATTGCCGAGATAGGCATAATTGGCGCCGGAGCTTTTAAGACTCAGGCATTGCGCGCTGTAATCGCCGGGCGCCAGCGCGAACACCAGCGGCGGCAGCACCTCGAAGCCGAGTTCGGTCGCCATCGCTTCACCGGCGGCCTTCGGCGCGTTGGGATAGGGATGGTTGGCGCCCATATGCACGAATTTCGGCTTGCCCGGCTTGCCCTTGGCCTTCCAGTCCTCCGCCGCCCAGGTCAACATCGCCCGCATGGCGTCTGAATAGCTCGGGCCGTAGAAGAAGTTGTAGGGCGCGGGTTTTGCCTTGCCGCTGACGCCTTCCGGATCGGTCAGCGCCGCGGCATAGGAGCCCGAGATATCCGGAATCTTGTCTTGGGCGAGGAAGCCGGTGAGCGCTTCCGTATCCGCGGTGCCCCAGCCCATGATCGCGGCGACCTTGTCGCCACCCGACCATTTCTTGTACAGCGCGATCGCGCGCGGCACCTGGTAGCCATAATCATTGGTGTCGAGGGCGACCTGCTTGCCGCCGATGCCGCCGTTCTTGTTGATCCAGGCGAAGGTATCCGCGACACCCTGGCCATAGGGGGTTCCGACGTCCGACGTGCCGCCGGAATAATCGGCGAGATGGCCGACTGCGATCTGGGCCTGCGCCATTGCCGCAGCGCTGGCGAACAGCAATGCGAGCGAAACGGTGCTCAAAAGGGATTTTATCGTCATATTGCGCTTCCTCCGGTTGTTTGTTGGTGTCGATTGTAGTTCATCCCATTCCAAGCTCAATGCGAAAACGGGTAGAGTTTCCAGTAAGTCTTGATCTGCCGCCAGCGATGCGCGAGGCCATCCGGCTCGAACATCAAAAATGCGATGATGATCAGCCCGATCGCGATCTCGCGCAGGAAGGTGATGTTGTTGTTCAGCGACAGCGCCTTGTCGATCGGGCTGCCCTTCAGGCCGGCGCTGAGCCATTCCATCGATTCCGGCAGCAGCACCACGAAGGCGGTACCCATCAGCGTGCCCATGATCGAGCCAGTACCGCCGATGATGATCATCGCCAGGAAAATGATCGAGCGCTCGATCCCAAAACCCTCATTCGAGACCACCAGCTGATAATGCGCATAGAGCGCGCCGGCAATGCCGGCGAAGAACGCGGCGAGGCCGAACGACAGCGTGCGGTATTTCGTCAGGTTGATGCCCATGATCTCCGCGGAGAGATAATGGTCGCGCACCGCGACCAGGGCACGGCCGTCGCGGGTCCGCATCAAATTGGTGACCAGCAGGTAGCTGACCAGAAGATAGGCCAGCACCACGTAGAAATATTGCCGGTCGCCGCGAAAGGTATAACCGAAGATCGAGAACGGATTGGCCGATGCCGGCACCGTGCCGCCTGAGAACCATTCGGCGCGGGAGAAGAAATCGATCAGGATGTATTGCGCGGCCAGCGTCGCAATCACGAGATACAGTCCCTTGAGGCGCGCCGCCGGCAATCCAAAAATCAGGCCGACCAGCGCGGTGATCACGCCAGCCAGCGGAATGGCGAAGAATACCGGGATCGGCAGCTTGTTGGAGAGATAGGCCGAGGTGAAGGCGCCGAGCAGAAAGAACGCGGCGTGGCCGATCGAGATCTGCCCGGTGAATCCGACGAGGATGTTGAGGCCGAGCGCCGCGATGCCATAAATGCCGATCTGGATCAGGATGCTCAGCCAGTACTCGCTGAACACCTGCGGCGCAAAGCAGATCAGGATGATGCCCGCGATTGCCGCGTTGCGGCTGGCGCGGGTCGGAAAAATCGTGGTGTCGACCGCGTAGGAGGTGCGGAAGTCGCCTGATGGAATGAGGTTCTGACCAGCCATATTCAGCTACACGCGTTCGATGTCTTTGGTGCCGAACAGGCCGTACGGCTTGATCATCAGGATGATGATCATCACATAGAACGGCGCGATCTCGTAGAGATTGCCCCAGTGCAGATATTCGCTGTCGACATATTGCGCGATGTTTTCCAAAAGCCCGATGATGATGCCGCCGAGCACTGCGCCTCCGATCGAGTCCAGTCCGCCGAGTATCGCCGCCGGAAACACCTTGATGCCGTAGGCCGACAGGCCCGACGACACCCCGTTGACGACGGCGACCACGACGCCGGCGACCGCCGAGACCGTGGCCGAGATCGCCCAGGCGATGGCGAACACGCTTTTCACGGAAATGCCGAGCGACTGCGCCACCTGCTGGTTAAAGGCGGTGGCGCGCATCGCGAGGCCGTATTTCGAAACCCGAAAGAACCAAGCCATGCCGAACATCATGGCGACAGAGACCACGAGGCTCATGACATAGACCGTCTGGATCTGCAGGCCGAGAAGATTGACCGACTGGCTGGTAAACACCCGTGGAAACGGCTGCGGGTTGACGCCAAATATCCATTTCAGCGACGCCTGGAACACCTCCGACAGCGCGATGGTGACCATGATCACCGAAATGATCGGCTCACCGATCATCGGCCGCAGCACGATGATCTGGATCGCGATGCCGAAGATGAACATGAAGACCAGCGTCATCGGCATGCCGATCCAGAACGGCACCTGGTATTTGGTCAGGAGAGCCCAGCACACCCAGGCGCCGATCAGCAGCAACTCGCCTTGCGCGAAATTCACCACCTGCGTCGCCTTGTAGATCAGCACGAACGACATCGCGACCACGCCGTAGAGCGTGCCGACCACGAGGCCGTTGACCAGCAGCTGGATCAGGAAGGCGGTGTTCATGCTGCCTTAGTCGGATTTGCGGCAAGCCGCGGTCGTCCCACATTCGTCATGCCCGGGCTTGTCCCGGGCATCCACGTCTTGCATTCCCCTCCGATAGAAAAAGACGTGGATGGCCGGGACAAGCCCGGCCATGACGGCGCTTGGGTTGCCGGGTCTGCCCTCATTCCGCCGCCTCCGCTGTCGCCGCATCGCGGGCGAGATCGACGACCGCCAGCGTGGTGCGGATGCGCTGGGTGGTGCCATCCTGGAAGCGGATCACGGTGTCGATCGGAATGTTGCGCTCGCCGCCATAGATAGCGTCGATGATACCGGCGTATTTCTCGTTGATGACGCTGCGGCGGACTTTCCGTGTGCGCGTCAACTCGCCGTCGTCGGCATCGAGCTCCTTGTAGAGCAGCAGGAATTTTGCGATGCGTTGCGCCGGCGGCAGGGTGGCGTTGACGGCCTCGACCTCCTTGCGGAGCAGGGCATAAACTTCGGGACGCGACGAGAGATCGGTATAGGTCGTAAACGAGATCCGCTTTTTCTCCGCCCATTTCGAGACGATGGAAAACCGGATGCAGATCATCGCCGCCAGCGCCTCGCGGCCGGCACCCAGCACCACGGTTTCGGCGATGTAGGGCGAGAATTTCAGCTTGTTCTCGATATATTGCGGCGAGAACCGCTCGCCGCGAGCGGTTTCCGCCAGATCCTTGATGCGGTCGATCACGACGAGCTGCTTGTTGTCATTGAAATAACCGGCGTCGCCGGACTGCATCCAGCCGTCCTTGATGTCCGCGGCGGAGGCTTCCGGGTTCTTGTAGTAGCCGAGGAACATGTTGGGATGGCGCACCACGATCTCGCCGACGCCGTGGATATCCGGATTGTCGATGCGGATTTCGATGTCGTCGGCCATCGCCACGCCGGTGGTGTCGGGATCGACCTCGCCGGTCGGATGCAGCGTGTAGGCGCCGAGCAGCTCGGTCTGGCCGTACAGCGTGCGCAGCGGCACGCCCATGGCCTGGAAGAACTTGAAGGTGTCCGGTCCCAGCGCAGCACCGCCGGTCGCCGCCGAGCGCAGCCGCGTAAAGCCGAGCCGGTCGCGCAGCGCGCGGAACAGCAGTTTGTCCGCGATCAGCGAATGCTTACCCTGCGCCAGCGCCGACAATCCGGTCTTCATGCCGAGTTCATAGAGGCTTTGCTTGAGCGGCGATGAGTTCCATCACCCGCGCCCGCACGTCGGCGGCGATGCCTTCCCACACTCGCGGCGCGAACAGCACGAAGGTCGGCGCTATCTCGCGGAAATCGTTCATCATGGTGTCCGGCTGTTCGACGAAGTTGATTTTCATCCGGCACAGTAGGCCTTTGCCGAGCGCGTAGACCTGTTCCATGATCCAGGGCAGCGGCAGCACCGACACGTACTCGTCCTCCGGCCCCTTCGGGTCGAATGTCAGATAGGTCGCGCAATGCCGTAGCACGCGTCCTGCGGCTAGCATCGCCAGTTTGGGATTTGCGGTCGTGCCGGAGGTGGTGCAGAGGATGGCAACGTCCTCGCCCTTGGTGGCATCGACTAGTTTGTCGTACAGTTCAGGCTCGCGCGCGGCGCGGTCGCGGCCCATCGCTGCAAGCTTGTCGGCTTCCATCAGCCGTGGATCGTCGTATTTCCGCATCCCGCGCGGATCGGAGTAAACGATGTGTTTTAAATTCGGCACACGATCGGCGAGCGCCAGCAGCTTATCGACCTGCTCTTCATCCTCGGCGAACACCAGTCTGGCCTCGCCGTAGCTGAGCAAATAGGCGGCTTCCTCGTCGAGCACATCGCGATAGAGGCCAAGGCTCATCGCGCCGATGGCGTGGGTGGCGATCTCCGCCGACACCCAGTCCGGCCGGTTGTCGCCGATGATGCCGATAACGTCGCCTTTGCCCAGGCCAAGCTCGACCATGCCGAGCGCAAAATCATGTACGCGCGTTTGATAATCGTTCCAGGTAAACACGCGCCACAGTCCAAAATCCTTTTCGCGCAGCGCGATCTCGCCGCCATGTTCCCTGGCGTTGAGGCGCAGCAGTTTCGGATAGGTGTCAGCCTGGGCGACGCGGCCGGTGTAATCCATCATGCCGCGGTCTCCGCCGGCGCCGCCACGTCGTCGGGATCGACCAGCACTTCGTCTTCCTCGCCGAGATACGCGCGCTTGACATGAGGGTCGGCGAGCACGGAGGCGGGATCGCCCTCGGCGATCTTGCGGCCGAAATCCAGCACCATTACCCGATGCGAGATATCCATCACCACGCCCATGTCGTGCTCGATCATGACCACGGTCATGCCGAATTCTTCGTTGAGATCGACGACATAACGGGCCATGTCCTCCTTTTCCTCGAAATTCATGCCGGCCATCGGCTCGTCGAGCAGGATCAGCTGCGGCTCCAGCGCCATTGCGCGCGCCAGTTCGACGCGCTTGCGCAGCCCGTAGGGCAGGGTGCCGGCGGTCGCCTTGCGCACTGATTGCAGGTCTAGGAAGTCGATGATCTCCTCGACCTTGCGGCGGTGTTCGAGTTCTTCCTTTCGCGCTCCGGTCAGCCAGTACAGCGAGCCGGTGATGAAATTATTCTTCAGCAAATGATGCCGCCCGACCATGATGTTGTCGAGCACGCTCATATGGTGAAACAGCGCGAGATTCTGGAACGTACGGCCGATGCCGAGAGACGGACGGGCGTTTGGATTGAGGCCGGTGATATCGCGGCCCTGATAAAACAGCTGGCCCTCGGTCGGCTTGTAGCGGCCGGAGATGCAGTTGACGATCGAGGTCTTGCCGGCGCCGTTCGGGCCGATGATGGAAAACAGTTCGCCGTCGTTCACGCCGAAAGAAACCTCGGTCAGCGCGCGCACGCCACCGAAGCGCAGTGACACCCCGCGCACTTCCAAAGCGTGTTCCACGCGATCCCTCCGTCAGCGCGATTTTCGCGTCTTAACTTATCTTGGCCCTTAAGCTCACCCTATTCGACTAACGGCAGGTGGACTAGAGGGCCGCGGCGTTGCCTCTTACCTCGCCCCGCTTGCGGGGAGAGATCGGATGGCATCGAAGATGACATCCGGGCGAGGGGGACTCTCCGCGAGTCCGAGTGCGTGGAGAGTTCCCCTCACCCCGACCCTCTCCCCGCAAGCGGGGCGAGGGGGCACACCGTCAGCGCGGTAAGACCGTGGCCACAACTGTCACACCTCAAGCCATTCCTTGCGGACGGCGGCGTTGGCCTTGAGGTCGGCGGGGGTGCCTTCGAACACGATGCGGCCGTGGCCCATCACGTAGAGCCGGTGCGAGATGCGCATCGCGATCGATAGTTTTTGCTCCACCAGCAGGATCGCCACGCCGCGCCGTGCAATCTCCGCGATCAAATCGCCGACCTGCTGCACGATGATCGGCGCCAGTCCCTCGGTCGGCTCGTCGATCATGACCAGTTCGGGGTCGCCCATCAGGGTGCGGCAAATTGTCAGCATCTGCTTCTCGCCGCCGGACATCACGCCGGCCGCGGTGTCCGCGCGCGCGGCGAGGTTGGGGAACATCTGCAGCATGTCCTCCAGCCGCCATTTGCCCGGTTTCTTCGGGTCCTTGATGCCGAGCATCAGGTTCTGGCGCACCGTGAGGCCCGGGAAAATGTCGCGGTGCTCCGGCACATAGCCGAGGCCCAGATGGGCGATGCGGTAGCTCGGCAGGCCGGCGATGTTGCCGCCCTTGAACAGGATGGTCCCCTGCGGCGGCACTTCGCCCATGATGGCCTTGACCGTGGTGGAGCGGCCGACGCCGTTGCGCCCGAGCAGGCTGACCACCTCGCCGGCGTCGATATGCATGTCGACGCCCTGCAGGATGTGGCTCTTGCCGTAATAGGCGTGCAGATCCTTCACCTCGAGCATCAGGCCGCCTCCTCGCCGAGATAGGCTTCCTTGACCTTGGGATTGCCGCGGATTTCTTCCGGCGTGCCCGACGCGATGATCTGGCCGTAGACCAGCACCGAAATGCGGTCGGCCAGCCCGAACACCACGCTCATGTCATGCTCGACGATCAGCAGCGTGCGGCCTTCGGTGAGTCTGCGGATCAATGCCACTGCGCGCTCGGTTTCGGCGTGGCTCATGCCCGCGGTCGGCTCATCCAGCAGAATCACATCGGCGCCGCCGGCAATGGTGATGCCGATCTCCAGCGCGCGCTGTTCGGCATAGGTCAGCAGGCCCGCCGGTACGTCGCGCCGCCGGGTAAGATTGATGTCCTGCAAAATCCGCGCGGTGCGCTCGCGCACTTCCGGGAGATTGTCGATGTTCTTCCAGAACGCATAGCGATGCCCAGCCGCCCACAGCACGGCACAGCGCAGGTTTTCCCATACGCTCATATTGGCAAAGACGTTGGTGACCTGAAAGCTGCGCGACAGCCCGCGGCGGTTGATCTGGTAGGACGGCAGGTTGGAGATCACTTCGTCGCGGAGCAGGATGCTGCCCACGGTCGGCATCATGTAACCGCTGATCAGGTTGAACAGCGTGGATTTGCCGGCGCCGTTCGGCCCGATCAGCGCGTGGCGTTCGCCCTGCGCCACCGTCAGATTGACGTTGCGGATCACCGAGGTGATGCCGAAGCTTTTTTCGACGGCGCGCAGTTCGATCGCGGGGCTCATGCGGCGATCTCCTTTGCGCGCGCGCCACTGGTGGCGTCATCCCAGGCGTACCCGACCCGGGTCCAGGTCTTGCGCGCCACCAAAAATCCGCCGATCAGCAGGATCGCCGCCATCGCCCAGATATACGGGCTCGCCGCGTCGAACGAGACCCCAAACGCCTTGATGTGCGAATTGTCGCCGGGGTTGACGGTGAAGTGCACGATGGTTTCGATCGAGAGGATCAGGCCCGCGATCATCGCCAGCGTCGGCACGAAGGCGATTGCGTAACTCGGGAGCACTCCTGCTAGCGTACCGGCCCTCAGCAGCGGGCGGTGCATCATCAACAGGCCGGTGATGCCGCCCGGCGCGAACACTACCACCGCGATAAAGATCAGCCCGAAATAAAGCTGCCATACCGGAGTGAGGTCGCTCAAGCCCAACGACAGGATGGTGACGAAGATCGCGCCGACGATTGGGCCGATGAAGAAGCCGACGCCGCCGATATAGGTGGCGAACAACACCGTCCCCGATTGCACCGCGCCGAGATAGGCTGAATTGGCAATTTCGAAGTTGATGGCGGCGAGCGCGCCGGCGATGCCGGCGAAAAATCCGGAGAAGCAGAAGGCGAGATAGCGCACCACGTGCGGGTCGTAGCCGACGAACTGCACGCGTTCGGGATTGTCGCGCACGGCGTTGCACATCCGTCCCAGCGGCGTGCGGGTCAGGGCGTACATCGCGATGACGGCAATCAGGGTCCACGCCGCGACCAGATAATAAATCTGGATCTGCGGTCCAAAGCTCCAGTCGAACACGCGCAACAGTTTTGTGCGGTTGGCGGAGATGCCGGCCTCGCCGCCGAAAAAGGTGCGCAGGATCAGCGCCGAGGAGGCGACCAGCTCAGCGACGCCAAGCGAGATCATCGCGAACGCCGTGCCGCTGCGCTGGGTCGAGACCCAGCCGAGCAGCATCGCAAAGGCGAGCCCGGTCAGCCCGCCGACCAACGGCACTACCGGCAGCGGGATCGGGAATTTGTTGGCGCCGATGATGTTGATGGCGTGAATGACGAGGAAGCCGCCGAGGCCGTAATATACCGCGTGGCCGAACGACAGCATGCCGGTCTGGCCGAGCAGGATATTGTAGGACAGCGAGAAGATGATGGAGATGCCGATCAGGCTGAAGGTGGTCAGCGATCCACCGGAGGAGAAAATCTTCGGCAGCAGCAGCAGCACGATCGCGGCGCCGATCCACATCCCATAGAATTTCAGTTTTTCGGCTGCCGCCGGCAGAGGAGGCGCCACGCTGGAGGTGATCTCGCTCATGTGTCGCGGGTTCCGAGCAGGCCCATCGGGCGGAAGATCAGGATCAGCACCAGCAGCACATAGGGCATGATCGGCGCGATCTGTGCGATGGTGACACCCCAGATGTCGGACAGCCACGTCGCCGCATAGGCGGGGCTGAGCGGCCCGAACGCGCCGGCCAACGAGCCGTTCATCGAGACCGCGAAGGTCTGGACCAGGCCGATGAGCAGCGAGGCGACAAAGGCGCCGGGCAGCGAGCCGAGCCCGCCGACCACGACGACCACGAACAGGATCGGCCCGAGCAATCCGGCCATGTTGGCCTGCGTCACCAGCGCGGGGCCGGCAATTACGCCGGCGACGGCCGCTAGCGCCGTGCCGACGCCGAACACCAGCATGAAGATGCGCCCCACGTTATGGCCGAGATGGCCGACCATGTGCGGATGGGTCAGCGCCGCCTGCACGATCAGGCCGATCCGGGTCTTTTTCAACGTGATCAGCAAGGCCGCGAAAATCGCGACCGACACCAGCAGCATGAACATCTTGTAGGCGGGGTAGTTGGTGGAAAAAATCGTGAAGGCCGGAAAATCCAGCAGCGGCGGCACGCGGAAATCCACCGGGCTCTTGCCCCAGATGATCTGCACGATTTCCTCGATCGCGAAGGCAAGCCCGAACGTGAACAGCAGTTCGGCGACGTGGCCGTTCTTGTGCACGCGGCGCAGTCCGAAGCGCTCGACGCCGGCGCCGATCGCGCCCGCCAGCAACGGCGCGATCAGCAGCGCCGGCCAAAAGCCGAACCATCGGGCGATCTGAAATCCAAAGAACGCGCCGAGCATGTAAAAACTCGCATGCGCGAAATTCAGCACGCCGAGCATGCTGAAGATCACGGTGAGCCCGCTCGCCATCAAGAACAGCAGCATGCCGAACAGCACGCCGTTGAGGGTTGAGATGACGATCAGTTCAAGCATCGCGGTCCCGGGTCTGCTTCACGACCTTAGAGTTCGTCATGGCCGGGCTTGTCCCGGCCATCCACGTCTTTTGTGACTCCAACGCGGGAAGTCGTGGATGCCCGGGACAAGCCCGGGCATGACGCTCACTTGTTGCAGCTACGGCCGGTCCATCTTGCACGTTGTCGGCAGCACGGTCTGCGGGGTATCGATCTTGGCAACGAGTTTCCAGCCCCAGCCGGTCTTTTCCTCGTCGAACGGTTCCTTTTCGGTCCGCTCGCCGAGCGAGGCGATATACATCGGCTGGAAAAACTGGTGGTCGTCCTTGCGCATGGTGCCCTTGCCGCCGTCATAGACGTCGAACTCCATACCTTCGAGTGCCATCGCCACCTTGACCGGGTCGAGCGACTTGGCCTTGTCGGCGGCAGCCGCGAACATCCGCATTTCATTGACCGCGCGCGGATAGAACAGGCTGAAATCGTATTTCGCGCGGATCGCCTTTTCGAAGGCATCGGCCGCGGGATTACCGAGGTTCGGGATGCCTTCGCCGACCGCGAACACCTGATGATTCAAATTGGCCTGCTTGACGGCGGTCGGGCCCCCGGTGCCGCCGGCATAATAGGTGTACCAGTTCACCTTCAGGCCGGCGTCGGCCGCGGCCTTCAGCAGCAGGGCAAAATCCTGGCCCCAGTTGCCGGTCACGACGGTGTCAGCGCCGGATGCCTTGATCTTGGCGATGTAGGGCGCAAAATCGGTGATCTTGAGCAGCGGATGCAGTTCGTCGCCGACGATCTTGATATCCGGACGCTTGGCGGCGAGCATCTTCTTCGCCGTCGAGCGGACCGATTCGCCGAACGAATAATCCTGGTTGATCAGGTAGACGTTCTTGATGGCAGGAACGCCTTTCATGTAATTGGTGAGCGCTTCCATCTTGATGTCGGAGTTCGCGTCCCAGCGGAAATGCCAAAAGCTGCACTTCTCGTTGGTTAGGATCGGGTCGACGGCGGCATAGTTGAAGTACAGCACTTCCTTGCCGGGATTGCGCTCGTTGTATTTGGTGACGAAGTCCGCCAGCGCGCCCGCGACTGACGATCCGTTGCCTTGCGTGATATAGCGCACGCCGGCGTCGATCGCCTTCTGCGCCTGGATCAGGCTTTCCTGCGGATTGGTCTTGTTGTCGAGCGGGACGATCTCGACCTTCTTGCCCTGGATGCCACCCTTGGCGTTGACCTCATCGGCGAGGAACTGAAATGTTTTCAGGCCGACTTCGCCGACGCTGGCACCGCCGCCGGACAGCGGATCGATGTAACCGATCTTCACCGTTTCCTGCGCTATTGCCGCGCCCCCGAACATCGGCAGCGCGAAGGCCGCAGCTATCATGAGTTTACGCATGTTATTCCTCCCTGGATTGGCGTTTCTTAGGTTTTGAAGGCTCGGGCGTTGGATGGCTGAAATTCAGCCGGCCCTGCCGTTGCCCGATTGTGGTCCATGGCTCCATATCCCGCAAGTCTGGGGGTGCCTAGCCTCAATTTGCTTGTATTAAGGATGCCATGATAGGGGTTTGGCCGTCCGGCCTGGCGCCCATGGGACCGAGTGTCGCGGGCCGCCCCAGCGCTTTTGGTTGCGGTTTGTCGCCGTCCGGCGGCTTTCAGGCCTTCCCCGGCGCGTTGTTGGAGCGAATATGGTTGCCCAGGATTCAAAACGGCGCGTGGCGCTGATCACCGGCGTTACCGGTCAGGATGGCGCCTACCTCGCCGAATATCTGCTCGGCCTCGGCTATACCGTGCACGGCATCAAGCGCCGGTCATCCTCGTTCAACACCGCGCGGGTCGATCATCTCTATGAAGACCCGCATGCCGGCAATGTGCCGTTCCTGCTGCACTACGGCGACATGACGGATTCGACCAACCTGATCCGGCTGATGCAGCAGATCCGTCCCACGGAAATCTATAACCTCGCCGCCCAAAGCCACGTCGCCGTCAGCTTCGAAAGCCCCGAATATACCGCGAATGCCGACGCGCTCGGCGTGCTCAGGCTCTTGGAGGCGATCCGTATTCTCGAGATGGAGAAGGAAACGCGGTTTTACCAGGCGTCGACGTCGGAGCTTTACGGCCTGGTGCAGGAATCCCCGCAGAGGGAAACGACGCCGTTTTATCCGCGCTCGCCCTATGGCGTAGCAAAACTTTACGGCTACTGGATCACGGTCAACTACCGCGAAGCCTACGGCATGTATGCCTCCAACGGCATCCTGTTCAACCATGAGAGTCCGATCCGCGGCGAAACGTTTGTCACGCGAAAAGTCACCCGCAGCGTGGCCCGCATCGAAACCGGGCTGGAAGAGTGTCTTTATCTCGGAAACATGGACGCCAGGCGGGATTGGGGCCACGCCAAGGATTACGTCGAGGGCATGCATAAGATCCTGCAGGCCGACGAGCCGGACGATTTCGTGCTGGCGACCGGCGAAACGCGCTCGGTGCGCCAATTCGTCGAACTCGCCTTCGCGGAAGTCGGCCGCAGCATCGAGTGGCGCGGCAACGGCATCGAGGAAACCGGCGTCGACAAGAAGTCCGGCAAGACCGTGGTTCGCATCGATCCGCAGTACTTCCGCCCCACCGAGGTCGACGAGTTGATCGGGGATGCCAGCAAGGCCCATGCGAAGCTCGGCTGGAAGCCGAAGACGAGTTTTGCGGAACTGGTCAAGGAAATGGTGGCGGGCGACCTTGCGATTGCCCGGCGGGAGGCCGCCAATGGCAAAGACCCCGTTTGAGCTGCAGGGCAAGACCGTCTTCGTTGCCGGGCATGGCGGAATGGTCGGCGGCGCGCTGTCGCGGCGGCTGGCGTCGGAACAGGTGAAGCTGCTGACCGCCGGGCGCAGCGAGGTCGATCTGCGCGATCAGGCCGCGGTGAACAAGTGGTTCGCCACCAAGCGGCCGCAGGTCGTGTTTCTGGCGGCGGCGAAGGTCGGCGGCATCGCCGCCAACAACACCCTGCGCGGCGAATTCATTTACGAGAACCTGATCATCGCGGCCAACATCATTCATGCGGCGCATAGCAACGGTGCCGAGAAGCTGATGTTTCTCGGCTCATCCTGCATCTATCCGAAACTTGCAACCCAGCCGCTGCGCGAAGATTCCATGCTGACGGGGCCGCTCGAATCCACCAACGAGCCCTATGCGATCGCCAAGATCGCCGGAATAAAGATGGTCGAGGCCTATCGCAGCCAGTATGGCGCCGACTTCATCAATGTGATGCCGACCAACCTATACGGACCCGGCGACAATTATCATCCCGAGTACAGTCACGTGGCCGCGGCCCTGATCCGTCGCTTCCATGAAGCTAAAGTTTCGGGCGTATCCAATGTCGTGGTCTGGGGTACCGGTACGCCGCGACGCGAATTCCTTTATGTCGACGACATGGCCGACGCCTGCATTCATCTGATGAGGACCTACTCGGACCGGGAACTGGTCAACATCGGCACCGGCGAGGACATCACCATCGCCCAATTCGCGCGCGTGGTTGCCGCGGCCGTCGGCTACAGCGGCGGCATCAGCTTCGACACCTCGCGCCCGGACGGCACGCCGCGCAAATTGCTCGATGTCAGCCGCCTCGCCCAGCTGGGCTGGCGGGCGCGGACGTCGCTGCAAGACGGAATCAGGCTGGCGTATCAGGCGTTCCTCAGCGAATCGAAACAGGCGGCTGAGTAGTCACTCGGCCGCGAGCTGGCCTTGCTCTTCTTCGACGTGGCGATGGGTTGCGATGATCTCGGCATCGCGCAGTTTTGCCATCTTGCGGTCGCTGAGACCGAACAGTTCGCGCAGCACTTCCCCGTTATGCTGGCCGAGCGTTGGCGCCAGCCGCTCGATGGCATAGGGCAACTTCGCCTCGCCCTCGCGATAGGGCCACCGACTGCAGCAGGTGCTGCCCCATCAAGGGCCGCTCGCGCGGGGTCGCCGCCCGGTTGCTCGATCTTGACGACGTCGGCCCCGAAATCCGCGAACAGTTTTCCGCAATAACCCAGCGCATTGCCGGCGCCGATTTCCACGACGCGCAATTCCGACAGCGGCAAAACAGGCATTTCCACCCGACCTTGTTCGTGCTTGGCCGCATCATGTCCGCGCAAGCGGGCGCGTCAAGTCATCCGGATTTCGCAGCGGTGCGGGGCGCCGCCTTGCCGAGTGCTGCCGCCATAGCCGAGATCAGAGGCTTCATGAAGAAGGCGTCGTTGGCGGGCGTGATGTCGGGGCGCAGGCCGTGGGATTGCAGCTCCCCGGAAACCACCGGTCCCACCGAGGCGATCCGCGTGCGCGTCAGCCCCTCGCGCAGCCGCGCTTCACATCGATGTGCCTGTGCCACCTCGAACAGGCGGCGGACTTGTCCTGAGCTGGTCAACGCAATCGCGTCGACGCGGCCCTGCGCCATCTCCTCGATCGCGGTAACGATGTTGGCGTCGGCGGCCTGCGCGTCGTAAACGTAGGGAAGCACAGTGTCGACCTCGGCGCCCTGCGCTTCGATTGCGCCGATCAGCATGCTGTGATCCTTGTCAGGATAGAGCTGCAGCCCGACGCGGCGCCCCTTAAGGTCGAGGCGCGACAGCATCTCGGCAATGCCTTCGGAGGTCGGTTTCTCCGTGGTGGCCTGCGGCTCGAGTCCGATCTCGCGCAGCGCCCGCCCGGGTTTTGGTCCGCGCGCGAATTTTCGCGCCCTGCCGAGCGCCGCGATGAACGCCTGCGCGACATCCATCCGGCGTGCGACCTGCATCATTCGCCGCAGCCCTTCGCCGGTCATCAGCACCAGATCGTCGCATGGTGTGTCGATGAGACGCCCGATCCAGGCTTCGACCGGCGCGGGATCTGGGAGGTCGTGGATGGCGAACATCGGACACTGCAGCACGTCTGCGCCCTGTTCACCCAGCAGCCGGGAAAACTGCGCTTCCTCGCGGGCTTCCAGAATGAGAATGCGGTAGCCGTTCAATCGGTCAGCCATGATCTTGCTCGCGGTGACGGTGTTCGCACGGTTCGCCTCTTGTTTGTTCATTCTGGCGCTTCGGACGGGATTGGCGCAAGGGCATCGTGGGTGATAGAGCAGGACCGCAAATCGCGCCGCACGCCGTACTCAAAGTTCAACAAGCCCGCGCCATGTCCGATCATCAATTCGTGCTGACTCTGTCCTGCCGCGACCGGCCCGGCATCGTTTCCGCCGTTTCGACATTTCTCGCTCATAACGGACAGAACATTCTCGACGCGCAGCAATTCAACGACGTCGAAACCGGCCATTTCTTCATGCGGGTCGTGTTCACCGCCGCCGATCTTGCGGTGGCGCTGGCGGCGTTGCAAACGGGTTTCGGCGCCATCGCCGACCGTTTCAAGATGGACTGGCGGATGCGCGACCGCGCCACCCGTCAGCGGGTCATGCTGCTGGTTTCCAAATCCGACCATTGCCTCGCCGATATTCTCTATCGCTGGCGGACCGGCGAGCTGGAGATGATTCCAACCGCCATCGTCTCCAATCATCCGCGCGAGACTTACAGCAACCTCGATTTCGGCGATATTCCGTTTCACCATTTGCCGGTGACCAGGGAAACCAAACGCGAGCAGGAAAGCGCGGTCTGGGATCTGGTCGGGCAGACCGGGACTGATCTGGTGGTGCTGGCGCGCTACATGCAGATTCTGTCGGACGAGATGTCGGCGAAGCTTTCCGGCCGCTGCATCAATATCCATCACTCGTTCCTGCCGGGCTTCAAGGGCGCGCGGCCCTACCATCAGGCCCATGAGCGCGGCGTCAAGCTGATCGGCGCCACCGCGCATTATGTCACCAGCGCGCTCGACGAAGGCCCGATCATCGATCAGGATGTCGAGCGCATCAGCCATCGCGATATGCCCGACGATCTGGTTCGCAAGGGCCGCGACATCGAACGCCGCGTGCTGGCGCGCGCCATGCGGCATCATCTCGAGGACCGGGTGATCCTAAACGGCCGCAAGACCGTGGTGTTTATGGATTAGCGCGGCTTGAGTGGAAAGCGACGCACGATCACAAACATAAGCAAGAGCAGCCCCGTAACAAAAGCCGCCAGAATGGTGATAATTCCCCGCCTCGGCCAGCTCGGCTCCTCGGGCAAATCGGGAGCGCCGAAAATCACGTCCCGAGAGAGGCCGTTCAGCGAACTTTTCAATGAGATGAGGATCGCCAAGTTCTGATCGCGCTTTCCGATCAAGCCCAAAATGGGCGTCGCGAGTTCGCCCTGCAGGCTCTGTGCCACCAGGGACGGCGCATCTTTCTCCAGCCGCTCTATCAGCTGCGAGATCGATTTGGTCTGCGTATCCGTACGCTCGATCTCGGATACGATTACTGCACGCCTGTCCGGCGGAGGTCGGGTGGATTCCAGCCAGGCCTCGATGAACAGCGAATTGACCTTTTGCGCGGTGGCGGGGTCGCGGTCGACATATTCCAGGCGGAACAAGTTGGACGTCTTTTGTGTCTCACCGGCCGCCACCACGATTCGCCGATTGTCCTCAATAAATCGGCGGCGCGCTTCGAGTGTCCCTCTCGGCGCATCGAATCCGGCGAGCACCTTGTCCAGTATCGGGACCGAGCGCATGCGAGCATCGGCCACCCGTGCTCCCGTCTCGTCGAGCGCCAAATATGCCACGCTTGTGTATGATTTGGGCCAGAAACTGGCGGCTCCAAATGCGACCAGCGCTGCAATCAGAGGTCCCAACAGCAACAGTTTGAGGTTGTCCAGGAGCAATCGGACAAATGAGCCAAGGCTCAACGCGCTTTTCGCCCGATATCCGTCGGCCCCAGCTCGATGCAAGCCGGTTTCGGCGCGGATTCCCTTGCGCTCTTCCGGATCGGCGGATGTTACTGTCGATTTTGCCTTCATAATCGTTGTTCCCGAGCGAGTTCGAACAATAGCCTGGAAAAGCGGGTCTTGTGAAGAAGCGGCTGTTATCCCGGCATGCCGGCTATCGGCTCTTGTAAAATTGAAAAACCTGAGGCGTCCAGTTCCCGATGGTCATACTGTCGAAGTTATCGCGGAAAAACTGGTCGATGAGAGGATGCGTGTTGCGAAAGCGCAGATCGTCGCGACCATCCAAAGCTATATCCAGCACCAGCACAAATCCGGGTTTGGCGGCCTTTATCCGTTCGATCTCCGATCGTTGAAATTCGTCACCGCGCGGAAACAGCGCATAGCTCTCCCACATCGGCGACCTGCGTTTGAGCACGGCATAGGCGCCCGGCCATAGAGGTGTCACGAGGATGCTTCGACCGTTCGCAGCATACTGCTCGGTCGTGCTTCTCAACATTGTCAGAATATTGACCAATTCGGGATCGACCGTCAGCACGTCGCCTGCGACGTCGGCGGCCACGCAGGGCTGGTTCACCCGGCAATCCCATCCCGGATGCAGCGGCAGCATGATCATCAGGCTTGCGCCTGCCATGGTAAACGCGGCGATCCTTCGCGGCTGACGCGGCCAATCCTTCAGGGCTACGAAAATGCCGATCAGAAGTGGAAAAATGGCGTGCGCCAGATGGCCGACGTCCGCGCGAGAGAAAGCATAGTGGGCATACGGCAGCGCCAGCACCGACGCTGCAACCAATTCCGGCGCTACCGGCCTCTGCCGCAGGGCCTGTCGAACCACCCACAGCATGCTCAAAATCCCGAACCCGACTAGTGTGACAAAGAACACGCCCGTCAGAATGTCGGCAACGGCGGTCGCCGGCGGCAACTTCGTGACAGGCACCAGCCACGGCCATGGCACCGGCAGCGGAAGATTGGTCGTGCCGCGCGCGATCAGGGCGCGGATGCTCTCCCAAAAAGCTCCCGCGAAACCGGGAACGCCAGCGATCAGAACAAGTATCGGAAGATAGCCGACAGCAATACCGCCTCCACAGCAGGCAAGCTCTGCCATCAGGGTTCCGACGCCGCGTTGTCGGCATGCGAGATAGATGACGACCCCCAGCACGCCAGCGACGGCGTAGATACCATGGTTTCGGCCGAAAACCGCGGCCAAACCGACGGCTACACCCGCAAGGAAGAAACGCCGGCGTGACGGCTGCTCCACCAGAAAGGTCAGGACGCCGATCAATATAATCGACAGCGATATATCGAAAAGTTTGTGCCGCGGGTACATCCATGTCAGGAGCGTGATCGCCGCCAAGGCGAAAAGCATCAGGTCCGGTCGTGATTTGCCTCGCAAAAGCAACAGCAGGCCGACAAAAAGACCGAGCAGCTGAAACACTGCTACCGCGCCTCGTAACGCCAAAATCCCGTCGCCACGAAACACCGTCATCAAAGCGGCCGACCAATAGTAGCGGCCCGGATCGTATGACATGAAATCGAGCATCGGCACCTCGCCGGCCAGCACGCGCTGCACGCCGTACCAGAGGAACCCTTCGTCACCGATGTTGAAACCGTAATTACCCTGCCAAACAAAAGAGCTGGCCACCAGCGCGGCTGAAACCAGCAACGCAAGCAGCATTCGCGATGAAATTTCCGATGTCTTCAGATTTGCAAAACGGCGCATCATGCCCCGGCTCAATGGTTTCGGCACGCTTGATGCCACACGGCGGCTGCGGCGTAAAATGGTTGATCCGGTTTGCCTGCGGTGCTCGTTGCGGCAAGGCAAACATAGGGCCCGACTTGCTTACGACTATGGCGGATGCCAAATTGCAACTAGGCCAGCAATGCGGTGTGCACGACTCCGCGTGAGGATCCAATTGTGGAAATTCGACCCCTGAGCATCGCCGATCTCAAACTGGTGATTCCGCAAATTCACCGCGATGCGCGAGGCTTCTTTTCCGAAACCTACAGCCGCCGGGGGCTGGAAGCGGCCGGTATCGCGACCGAGTTCGTTCAGGACAATCATTCGCTGTCGGCCGAGGCGGGTACCCTGCGCGGGTTGCATTTCCAGGTGGCGCCGCATGCCCAAGGCAAGCTGTTGCGGGTAGCCCGAGGGTCCGTCTTCGATGTGGCTGTCGATATCCGGGTCGGCTCGCCGACTTACGGAAAACATGCGAGCGCGATTTTAAGCGCCGAAAACTGGACGCAAATATGGATTCCGGCAGGCTTTGCGCACGGATATTGTACGCTTGAGCCCGATACCGAGGTGATCTACAAGGTGACCGATTACTATGCCCCGGATTGCGATCGGGGCCTGAAATGGGACGACGATGCCCTCGGCATCAGGTGGCCGGTCGATCCCGCCAACGTCAGGCTTTCCGACAAGGACCGGAGCCAACCGGCTCTGAAGGAAATGGCGCCTGCGTTCGTTTTCGGGACGTAGCGCCTTAACGGATGTCGACAAGGGGATCGTAATGCGGGTGTTGGTGACCGGCGGCGCCGGTTTTATCGGATCGGCTATCGTGCGGTATCTCGTTAACGAGGAGCGCGTCGAAGTCCTCAATGTCGACAAGCTTACCTATGCCTCGAATCTGACGTCGGTCGCGCCGGTTTCGCATGATTCCCGCTACGGGCTGCTGAAGGCCGACATCTGCGATTCCACCCGGATGGCGGCGGCGTTTGCCGATTTCCAGCCCGACGGCGTGATCCATCTGGCCGCCGAAACCCACGTCGATCGTTCGATCACGGGCTCCGCCGCGTTCATCGAAACCAATATCACCGGCACTTACATATTGCTCGAAGCGGCGCGCTGCTATTTCGAAGCTTTGTCGGGTGAACGGCGCGAAAAATTTCGATTTCTTCACGTTTCTACCGACGAAGTGTACGGCTCGCTTGGGCCCGAAGGCCTGTTCGCGGAAACCACGGCCTACGATCCAAGTTCGCCATACTCGGCGAGCAAGGCCGCGTCCGATCATCTGGTGCTGGCGTGGCACCGGACTTACGGACTGCCGACCATCATCTCCAACTGCTCCAACAATTACGGGCCGTATCAGTTTCCCGAAAAGCTCATTCCGCTGATGATCCTGAATGCGTTGGAGGGCAAGCCGCTGCCGGTTTACGGCAACGGCTCCAACGTGCGCGACTGGCTCTATGTCGACGATCACGTCCGCGCGCTGTTCCTGATTTTGTGCCGCGGACGGATCGGTGAGAAGTACAATGTCGGGGGACGCAACGAGCAGACCAACCTCGGCGTGGTCGAGCGCATTTGCCAATTGATGGATCGTTTCAACCCCGCCGGCGCCGGCCATCGCCGCCATATTTCCTTTGTCACCGATCGGCCGGGACATGACCAGCGCTACGCCATCGATGCGAGCCGGCTCGAAGCCGAGCTGGGATGGAGCCCGAAGGAGACGTTCGACACCGGCATCGAAAAGACCGTGCGCTGGTATCTCGACAACAGGGAATGGTGGGAATCGGTAAGGCGTGGCGTCTATGCCGGGGAGCGGCTTGGCCTCGCCGGTAAACGGCAGCGGCCGCCCGGCGCGGTAAAACAGGACGCCAGGTGAAGGTTCTCGTCACCGGCCGTGACGGCCAGTTGGCGCGCGGCCTTCTGGAGGCGGCTGACGGCGCCGGTGTTCAGGTGGTAGCGATTGGCCGCCCGGAATTCGATCTTGCCGAGGAGACGTCGGTCGCCGCAGCGGTTGCGCGGGAGCGTCCCGACGTGGTCGTCAACGCCGCGGCCTATACCGCGGTCGACAAGGCGGAAACCGAGCCGGCCGTTGCCCATGCCGTCAACGCGCTAGGGGCGGGATACGTCGCCAGAGCGTGCGCTGCGCATGCGATTCCGATCATCCACATTTCGACGGACTATGTGTTCGATGGAACCAAAGATGCTGCTTACCTCGAGGGCGATTCCACCGGTCCCGTCAATGTCTATGGGCGAACCAAGCTCGAGGGCGAGCAGCGTGTCGCCGAAGCCTGCGAGCGGCATTTGATCCTGCGCACCGCGTGGGTGCACAGCCCCTGGGGCGCCAATTTCGTGAAAACCATGCTGCGATTGGCAGCGACGCGGCCGAGCATCAACGTTGTCGGCGATCAGAAGGGTTCGCCAACCTATGCGCCGCATCTGGCCGGGATCGTCCTGGCCATCGCCGCCCGCATTGCCGCCGATCCCGCCGGCATGCGCTGGGGCGTCTATCACGCCGTTGGCGGCGGCGAGACCACTTGGTTCGGCTTTGCCCGGGAGGTCTTTCGACGCGCGGCGGAGCAGGGGTTGCCTGCGGCCAAGGTCGCTGCGATTGCGGCCTCAGCCTATCCGACCCCGGCGCGCCGGCCCGCCAATTCGCGTCTGAATTGCGACCGGTTGCGGCTGTTGCTGGGACTCGAATTGCCGGATTGGCGGGTCGGGGTTGAGAACTGCGTGGCCCGTCTGGCCGAATCGGCCCGATGCGAACAATCCTGATGCGCATTTTGGTTTAGTCCGCGCAATTGCCAATATTCGCGACGTATGCGATGCGATCCATAGAAACGTTGCGGTCGGAGTTGTCGTATGAAGGGGATCATTCTGGCGGGCGGCAGCGGTACGCGCCTCTATCCGATGACGCGCGCGGTGTCGAAGCAACTGCTGCCGGTTTACGACAAGCCGATGGTCTACTACCCGCTCTCGACGTTGATGCTGGCGGGCATCCGCGATATCCTGCTGATTTCCACGCCGGAGGATTTGCCGGACTTCAGGCACCTGCTCGGCGACGGCGATCGTCTCGGTATCAAGATCACCTACCTTGAACAACCGAAACCGGAAGGGCTGGCGCAAGCCTACATTATCGGCGCCGATTTCGTGGCCGGCGGCAACTCGGCATTGATCCTCGGCGACAATATCTTCTTCGGCCATGGCATGCCGGAGGCGTTGGCGGCGGCGCGAGCCAGACCGACCGGTGCTACCGTGTTCGCCTACCAAGTCTCGGATCCCGAGCGTTATGGCGTGGTCGAACTCGACGGCGAGGCGCGACCGCTTTCGATCGTCGAAAAACCCACGGCGCCGAAATCCAAATGGGCGGTCACCGGACTGTATTTCTTCGACCGGCGCATTGTCGAAATCGCGGCGTCCCTCAAACCTTCGGCGCGCGGCGAACTGGAAATCACCGACGCGGTTTCCGCGTATCTGCGCCTGGGCGAGTTGCACGTCGAGCGGCTGGGACGCGGATTCGCATGGCTCGACACCGGGACGCCGGATTCGATGCTCGACGCCTCGGAATTCATGCGGACGCTGGAAAAGCGCCAGGGGTTCCGGGTGAGCTGCCCCGAGGAAATCGCCTACCGGATGGGATTCATCGGCCGCGACGACCTGGAGCGGCGCGGGCGAGAGCTCGGAAAATCGGAATATGGGCGCTATCTGCTCGCGATCGCCGAGGAGAAGGCCGCCGGATCCTAGCTGCAAATTAGAATGGACAATCCGGCGGTTGTCCCCACCAGTCGGTGGCCGCCGTTCCAGCGCCGGTCAAACATTTCCCTCCGGCCGTTATTTTTCCGGTCGGCAATTCGAGATGAAACAAGAGGCCGTACTTCGTTCCGTCGACCGATACGTAGCGATATTGATTTTCCGTCAGCGCCCATAGCGGGTCTTTGGGAATGCCAGAAAGGAATCCGGCATCGACTAAAATCGGCTTCAGGTCGGTGGCTGGATTGTTGGCCAACGGCGACGGATATTTTCCGCGCGCGCTCCGGTATTTTTCCAGCCCGGCTTTAAGCTGTTTCGCGTGCTCGGCACGCAATGCGTCGCGCGCCTTGGCGTCGCCGTCCCAATAACTGAGGACGAAAAGCGTTCCGAAAAACGAAATCGCCACTACGGCGATCGCGCCGAGAACATTCAAGAGCAATCGTCGCATCGGCATCTCAGGATTTTTTGCAATTCTGGAGGACGGGGTGGCCCGGGGCCCAATTGGGGAGCAGGTTCATTGCGCTGGTTTCTCCGGTTCCGCGCTCGCTGCCCGTCTCGTAAAGCAAGGCCGCGCCGCCCGGTCGCCTATTGCGATAATATTAAAATTTGACCTCCCATCGATTGGGAACATGACGAGCAACGCTATCAACGCTTAAATTTTTCGTCCGTTCGGGAACGGCGGCGCGCCGTGCCTAGCTTGTTTACATTATACAAATTGCATAGTAATGCCATCATTTATTGGACTTTGGCTGAACCATTCTCCGTGTGCTCGCGTCGAAGACGGCCGCAATCCGGGTTATGTGGCCGCGACGTCGAAGTTTATGGTCGAACGGCCTGCGTATGACAGCGACCGCGATCTGAAACCGGTTGGGCTCCTGCGCGTCGGAGCGGGAAATCATCACTTGCTGCAACGAATATATCAAGCGATTGCGTTCCGCCGATCCGATACAAAATTGTTCGTCAATTTGCTTTGGAGCTTCCTCGGCACCGGATTGCCGTTGCTGGTTGCCATCGTCACCATTCCACGGCTGCTGCACGCGATGGGCATGGCCCGCTTCGGCGTGCTTTCGCTCGCCTGGATCGTGGTCGGCTATTTCAGTCTGTTCGACCTCGGCCTTGGCCGGGCGATGACGCAGCTGGTGGCCCAGAAAATCGGCAAGGGCGAAGAATCCGATATTCCGTCGATCGTCTGGATCGGAATGATGCTGATGACGTTGCTCGGCGTGGCCGGCGCCATCGCCGTCGCGCTGATTTCACCTTGGCTGGTGGGAACGAAGCTCGAGATCTCAAATGATTTGCGGCAGGAAACGCTGACGGCATTCTATCTTCTCGCAGTATCGATTCCCGTGGTGATCGGCACGACGGGGCTGCGCGGCATCCTGGAAGCGCGGCAGCGCTTCGATGTGGTCAACGTCGTCAAATTCCGCTTGGGATCCTGACCTATGTCGCGCCGCTCGCCGTCCTGCCCTATTCGAATGCGCTTCCTGCGTTGGTGGCGTCGCTGGTGTTGACACGCATCGTCACCTTCGCGGCGTATTTGATTGCCTGCCTGCGTCTCTATCCCGAGCTTCGCATTCCGCCGAGCTTCGATGCCCGATATGTTCGGGACATGCTTTCTTTCGGCGGGTGGATGACGGTTAGCAATATCGTCGGACCGGTGCTGCTCTACCTTGGCCGATTTTTGCTGGCGGTCCTGGTGTCGGTGGAAGCGGTAGCGTATTTTTCAACGCCCTATGACGTGGTCACCAATCTGCTGATCATTCCGGCGGCTCTGCTCAACGTTTTTTTTCCGGTGTTCGCCCAGCAGTGGGCCGCCGGCGCCGAAACGGTCCGCAAACTTACCATCAGGCCCTCGGCTATAATCTGGTTCTGATCCTGCCGCTGACGCTGGTGACGATCGCCTTCGCGAGGCCGGCGCTGGCCTGGTGGATTAACCCGGATTTTGCCGAGCACAGCTTCCGGGTCGCGCAGCTCATCGCGGCCGGAGTCCTGATCAACAGCTTTGCGCATTTTTCACAGGCGCTGATCCAAGCGTTTGGCCGCCCCGATCTGACCGCGAAACTTCATGTGTTCGAACTCATTAACTACGTTCCGTATCTGTGGTGGCTAATCGAGAATTATGGGATCACCGGTGCCGCAGTCGCATGGGTGGTGCGCGCGACCATAAGCACTGTCCTGCTGTGGATCATTGCGAGCCGATGTCTCTCGGGTTCCATCAAGCGTGCAGCTCCGATAGAGCTCGCTCCGGAAATGAGAATGGAAGCATGAATATCAGGTCTGTCATCCGGAATGAACTGATCGAGGATAAATCCTCGGTCTGGCTTCTCAAGGACCATGCCGAGTTCGGCTATTCCGAGGGCGCCGCCGCAGAAAAATATCTGGAGAACGTATTCAACGCGGCCAGCGATCTCAGTTCGCGCTCCAGCGAGCTTGAAAGCCATATCAGGGACTGGTCCAGCGAGTATCATCTGACGACAAAGCGGGCGCAGTTGCTGTCCGGTTTCAGGTTCGACCGGTCCTTCAAGGTGCTTGAGGTCGGCTGCGGGTGCGGCGCCATCACGCGGCACCTCGGCGAGTCGTTCGACAGCGTGATATCCGTCGAAGGAAGCCTGCCGCGGGCGCGTCTGGCGCGGCTGCGAACGCGCGACCTGACCTCGGTATCCGTGATCTGCGCGCCATTCCAGAAAATCCGGTTCTCCGGAAAATTCGATGTCATCTTCGTCATAGGGGTTTACGAGTACTCCGCGGCCTTCGTGGAAGGCGACGATCCCTATAATGCGGTGCTTGAATATTTTGCGGAAATTCTGGCTCCCAACGGCATCGTGGTGATGGCCATCGAGAACCAGTTCGGCCTCAAATACTTCAACGCTTTCCGCGAAGACCATCTCGGCGTCCCCTTTGAGGGCATCGAAGGGTATCATCGCCGCAATGCGGCGGTCCGCACCTTCGGAAAGGTGGAACTGGAGAGCCACATCAAACGGTACTTTTCCGATGTGCGTTTTTTCTACCCCTATCCAGACTACAAGATACCGGACTGCGTGTTGTCGTCCGAGTTCCTGCAATCGGAGCGGGCCGGCGAGTTGGTGTCGCAGATGGCGTCACGCGACTACGAGGGGTCGACCGAGCCGTTGTGGTCGGAACCGGCGACGGCGCTTGAACTGGCGCGAAATAGGATGCTGGAAATTTTCTCCAACTCGTTTCTCGTCGTTGCCGGTCGCAGCGAACTCAAAGGCGTCGCGTTCGATCAGTTGGCGATCCTGTATTCGTCCGGCCGGAAGCCGGCATTTGCCACCCAGACCAGGATCGTCGAGCAACCCGATCGAAGCTGGCTGGTTTCAAAGCGCGCGCGTCAGGGCTCGGGCGTGGTCAACGGGGGCGCCATCAAGCTGGTTGACACCGACTTGCCCTGGCTGAGCGCGTTGTCGCTGCAGACGCAGATTCGGCTCCGATCCGTGTCCGACGATCTCACCCTTGAGGAGATTTTCGCACCCTGCCGGGGCTGGGTCGACTTCCTGACCAGAGAAGCAAGCGTCCGAAACGGAGTGAACGTGCTCGACGGCGCGCACGTCGATAGCATCTGGCAAAATGTCTACCTCGATGCGGGCCAGCTCCGGCTGACCGATCGCGAATGGATCTGGCACGAAGACATCCCGCTCAACGTTATTATCATTCGCGGCATTTACTATTTCTTCGCCGACGCGCGCACGTCATCGGGCACGGGAAAAGCACTCAACGCAAGGAGTGGCCACCTCCTCATCGAACGTGTCGCGGCTGCGCTCGGCGTGAGGCTGAACCACAAGGATTTCGACGCGTTCGTCGAATTGGAGGCCGAAATTCAAAGTATCGTCTTCGGTACTGACAAAAACCGCAAGCGTACCTATCTGCGCTGGTTTCTGATCGACAGGCCGACGCTCGCTTTGTTTCATCGGTTGAAGAAAAGGTTCTCCGCGGTGTCGTCGCAGGTGACATTGCGGCTCGGCGGCAGTTGACCGCGTTGTCTTGCGGCGGATGCTCGTCTAGCGAGGACGCTTCGATCGGCTGCGCCACCACAGATGCAGCAGGCTCCGCGCAAAGATCGCGCGCGATCTGAGCTTCCGCGCCAGGCTTCGCGAAGAGGTCGTGCTGGTGGCGTTACTGTCGTGGCGGCGTTTCCAAAACGTCTTGTCGCTTAAATGGACGTTTGATCCGGCGAGGTTACCAGCCAGTGCAATCCACCAGTCGTGCAACTCGACGTAGCTCGGGATCGGCGCGATCAAGGACAGCAACTCGCGACGGAACCCCATTGCGCAGCCGAAATAGGTGGTCTTGCCGACAAAAATATCGGCGATATTCTTGAAATGCCGGCTGGAGTGCTCTGGGAGCACGCCATCGTGCGATAACTGCAGCGGCTGTTCGTCCTGATCAATCCAGTCGAAATTGGTGGTCGCCAGCAATGCGCTCTGCAGCGCTTCCGTTATCAATGCCACGCGTCCGGGCAGCCATATATCGTCCTGGTCGGACAGGAAGATGTATTGATGCCGGGCAAGGGAAATGGCGCGGCCGAAAGAATACACCTCGCGCCGGTTGCGGTCGTTGATGTGGATCGCGATGCGCGCGTCGTTCAAGCCCTTGACAGCTTCTATGGTCCCATCCGTGGAGCAGTCGTCCACCAGGATCACTTCATCGTCGGCCGACAATTGATCGAGAATGGATTCCAGCTGGCGGACAACGTACTTCTCGCCGTTGTAAGTCGCCATGCATACACTCGCCCCCATAGTTTCCTCCGCCGCGACCATCCTATCGGGACTCATCAATATCCAATGTGGCTCCGCCGGGGCGACCCGATTTCCGAGTTCCCGATCATGCCGGGCGTTAATACACTCTGCCGGACTGTTCAAGCTGCCTGATTGATGCTTGATTGCTGTATTTTAATCTTGTAACGGGGTCTGTCAGTTCGCGGAGCTTCAAAATGAAACAGGAACAGCTCGTTCGGCTTATTGTGGATCGGCTCGATCAGGAACAGGACGCGATCGTCCACCAGTGGAACAATCCGGTTGGAACGCCCACGCACCATTTCGTCGTCGACAATCTGTTGCCTGCGGAAATCGCGGAGGCGATCTATCAGGCCTTTCCCAGGGACGGCAACGGCTTTTTTTCCAAGGCGACCTTCCGCGAAAAGAAGAAGACCTCCGCCAATCTGAGTGACTATCCCGAAATACTGGGCGCAATCACCTACGCGTTGCAGGATGGCGCAGTGGTCGCCAAGGTTGGCGAACTTTGCGGATTCAAGACCCTCGAACCGGATCCCCAGCTTTATGCCGGCGGTCTGTCGATGATGTTCAAGGACGACTACCTTAATCCTCACATTGACAACAGCCATGACGGCAAACGCGACCGTTACCGGCGTCTTAATCTGCTCTACTATTGCAGCCCCGACTGGGCGCTCGAGAATGGCGGGAATTTTGAACTGTGGAACGAGGAGCGGACCGTACCCAAGACGCTCGTCGCGCATCAAAATCGGCTTGTCGTGATGGAAACCAACAAGACGTCGTGGCATTCCGTGAGCCACGTGACCGTCGACCGGCCGCGGTGCTGCGTGTCCAATTATTATTTTTCCAAGGAATCTCCGGACCATACCGAGTATTTTCATGTGACCTCCTTCGACGGTCGTCCGGATGAGCCTGTCAAGCACGTGGTCGGAATTCTCGACAACGCGCTTCGCAACGTCGTCTCCAGGACTCTTGGAGTCGGCCGGGGAAAAGACGAGATAAATCCGAAAGGCTGACCGCTTTCCCGCTCTTCGCGACTCCTGGAAAGACGGAAATGCCGGCCGGCCGGTGATTTCGGCCTGTCTCATCGTCGGGCATGATCGTGTTTTGCTCCGGAGTGGCACCGCGAAGGGCGATGACATTTTGCAGCCCTGCTTATCAGGAAGGTACCGCTGCGATGCAAAACAAGATGTGGAACAAGTTATTCGAACGCAAAATCTGGCAACGGATCTACGTCGAGCGAATGGGTGAACCGCTTGTCTATAACATTGCTTCGCTAGTCGCGCTGGTTGGCGGGTCGGTCCGCACGAGGATCAAATACGATTGCATTCCGAGACAGCCCTATGCGTTCAGTATCCTGACCGCGGCTGACCACGCAAAATCATACGGGATCGACAGGGTAACGATCATCGAGTTCGGGGTTGCCGCCGGTGCGGGGCTCATGAATATGTGCTGGATTGCCGATCAGGTAACGCGGGAAACCGGCGTCAAGTTCGACATTCTGGGCTTCGACTCCGGTGAAGGCATGCCGCCGCCGGTAGACTATCGCGACCATCCGGAGAAGTATTTCACCGGTGATTTTCCGCCGGTCGACCGGCAGGCGCTGCTCGACGCGCTTCCTTCCAACGCGAAAATCTACTTCGGTCCGATCGATACTTCGCTAGAGAAGGCGAGGAAAGAGATCAGTTCCATTATCGCTTTTGTCTCGATCGACGTAGATTATTACTGGAGCACGAAGCAGTGCCTGGAAGTCCTCAGTTGGGAGCCGGCGCGCTATCTGCCGTCGGTTCCGGTCTATCTGGATGATATCCAAGATCCGGATGACAACGAGTATTGCGGCGAACTTCTGGCGGTCAAGGAGTTCAACGCCGCCAACGACCGCAGAAAAATCACCATCATGAACTGCTTGCCTTATTGGCGAATTTTCAAGAGTTCGGTCTGGCTCAAGCAGGTCTACTACGCTCATATTCTGGATCATGAGTATCGCAGCCTCGACTTCAATGCGAAACGCAGGACGTTGAAGATGATCTTGACCAATCCTCATCTGTAAGAAACGCGGGACGAGTGAGGCTCACCGCCGGAAGCCCGATCGATCATCCGAGCGGACTGCACCGCAGAAAGTTGGCGTCGGGCGTCAGGATTCTTGCAATTCAATCCGCGGACGTGCTTATTCTCCATCGACCGCAGCCGCAGCCGCAGAAAATTGCTTCCGATGAGCCGACGACGGTGACGAGGTTTCTCCTGGTTCTTTTCGCGGCGGCCTGCGTTTTCGATCCGGCAGACCAGATTCTGCGTGCCAAGGTGCCGCTATTCGTGCTGCTGTGGTTGGTGTCGATCGCACGAGCGCTGAATGGACCAGATGACGCGCCCCTGCCGCGCGGCCTGATCTTCTACGTGATGGCTTTCATCGCAATCCCGCTGCTCTCGATCCTGCGATACTATGTCATCAACGGCAGCGAGCCTTTCGACGGGTTCGGGCTGGTGAAGGCCTATTTCTTCGTCTCGCTGACGATAGTGCTCGTGATCAACCGGATCAATCTGGCTTCGACGCTGAGCCCGATGCTGTCGGTGCTGGCTTGCTGTATCATTGCATTGTTCATCGCGATCATGCTGCAGCCCGGCCTGTTCGAGGAACTGCATCCGGTGGGAGCGGCTTCCGGCACCTTGATGTTGGATCGGCGCCCATATGGCGAGTTCAATTTGCTTCAGGTCTATTTCGTGACATCGCCGTTGCTCGCGATTTCGATCGCATACTTCTTCGACCGAACGATGTCGGAACCGAAATGGAAGACGAAGTTGTTTTTCCTTTCTCTGACCGCGCTCAACAGCGCGGGAATGTTTCTCGCCGGCACGCGCAACAATATCTTCGTTTCGCTGCTGCTTCCGTTTTTCCTGTGGCCGCTCTATACCAGAAGGCCGGCTCTGTACGCCTTGGTCAGCCTCGGTGTCGCCGTCATCCTGTCGGTTCCGTTTGCCGACTATCTCGAAGCTTTCCTGGATCCGCAAGAAGGAGGCAACAGCATCAAGATTATTACGCTCAATGACTATTGGCAGATGTTCAGCGATCCCTCCACGCTGGCCTTCGGTCAGGGACTGGGGGCGTATTATTCCTGGAGCGCGAGGCCCTATTCTGCCGTCGTTGAACTGACCTACTTGGAAATGATGCGGAATTTCGGGCTGGTCGGCAGCGTGGTGATGCTGCTGCTGCTGCTGTTTCCGGTGGCCTACGTCTTTCGCCCAGGCGTCAGCCGGCAGTTGCGTTCGCTTACGGTCGCCTACCTTCTTTATCTCGCGATGAGCGCCTCAAACCCGATACTGTTCTCGTCAATGGGCATGCTGATACTGTCGATGCTGCTGGCCAATATCTTTATCGATCCGGAAAGCAGGCCCCGTTTCACGGCGCGAGCGACGACTTGAGGAAACTCCGCACCTTGCCATGGAAGTGCCGCGACGGCCTCGCCGCTCCGGGACCGCGCCACCATGTCAACGCGGTCTGATCCGTCGTGATCGTTTATTGCACCATCGTGTGCTATCGGCCGGACATCGCGCGGCTGTACGGCCTGTGCCGTCACATTGTGGCAGAAGGCGCGACGGTCGTTCTCGTCGACAACACCGAAGTTTCCTATCTTGATGCTGATAAACTGCCCGACGGCTGCACGCTGATCACCCTCGGCTACAATTCCGGCATCGCCCATGCCCAGAACATCGGCGTGGCCGCCGCGCTCGCCGCGGGCGCAAGCGTTCTGGTATTTTTCGATCAGGATTCCAAGATCGAGCCGGGATTTCTCGACCGGCTGGTTTCAGCCGTCATACCCGGAACCCCGGAAATCGTCTCGCCACTTTGCGTTGACGACGTTACCGGCAGCGTGTTGCCCTCGATACGTCTGAACCGGTATGGACTGCCGATTCCGATTCATCAGGCCAATTCATCAAGCCGCTATCCGGTCGATATCGTGATCTCCTCCGGCACCGTTGCGACCCGGGAAGTCTTCGACCTCGCCGGTACTTTCGACGAAAGCTTGTTCATCGATTTCGTCGATATCGAATGGTGCCTTCGATGCCGCAGCCGTCAAATTCCGATATACGTCGTCCCCACCGCGGTTATGCGACATAGCATCGGCACTAGGCAGGTCCGGGTCGGTTCGCTGACGATCCTCATCCACAGTTCCACGCGATGCTATTACCAGATACGGAACTCTTTCGTTCTTTTGCGAAAACCTCATGTTCCCCGTGTTTTTGCAGTGAAAGAATTGATATCCGTGCTTTTTAGCAGGACCGTTCTCCTATTTTTTGTTAAAGGCCGGTTTTCTTACCTTAAATCATATTTATTTGCAGTGCGGGACGGGCTAAAGGGGGTCACTGGCGCAGAGCCGGTTTGACCGAAAGATTGGTCTGGAACCAAAAGATCAGGCGGCCTTGCGAGCCGCTCAAACAATTGAGACGAGATGACCAAGCGAACCTATCAAATCTGCGCCAATTGCGTGATGGACACCAGCGACACCACACTCCAGTTCGACGAGCGCGGCTGGTGCCAGTATTGCTGCAACTATTATGAAAGCATTCAGCCGAACTGGCATCCCGACGAGCGCGGCCTCAAGGAGATCATGCCCGTCATCGAGAAGATCAAGGCCGAGGGCAAGGGCCGCGACCACGACTGCATCATCGGCATCAGCGGTGGGCTTGACAGTTCCTACGTCACCTATGTCGCAAAGGAGAAATTCGGCCTGCGGCCGCTGATGTTCCATTGCGACACCGGCTGGAATTCCGATCTGGGCGTCAGCAATATCGAGAAGATCATCCATGGTCTCGGCCTCGATCTGGTGACGGAGGTCGTCAACTGGGAGGAGATGAAAGATCTGCAGCGGGCGTTTTTCCGGTCCCAGGTTTCGTTCCAGGACCAGCCTCAGGATCTCGCGCTGTTCTCCGCGATGTACAACTTCGCCGCCAAGAACGGTTTCAAATACGTCATCACCGGCGGCAACAATTCCACCGAATGCGTGCGCGAGTCGCTGGAGTGGACCTACTACTCGACCGACATGGTCCACGTCCGCGACATTCACAGCAAGTTCGGCGAGCGGCCCCTGAAGACGTTCCCAACCTGCGATATACTGAAATACCGGATCTACTACCGCTGGATAAAGGGCATGCGCGTCATCAAGCTGCTCGATAGCGTGCCCTACATCAAAAAGGACGCCATTCGCATCCTCAACGAGAAATTCGGCTGGCAGCCGTATCCGCAAAAGCATTATGAATCCCGCTTCACGCGCTTTTACGAATCCTACTGGACGCCGAAGAAATTCGGCTACGACAAACGCCGCGCCTATTTGTCGAGCGAAATCCTCACCGGCCAACTGACCCGCGATCAGGCCCTGCAACATCTGTCCACACCGGAGCTCGATGAAGAAACCATGGCGCATGAGTTCGATTATGTCGCGACCAAGCTCGGCTGGACGGTTGCCGAGTTCGAGGAGATTTTCCGGGGCGAGAACAAGACGTTTCGTGACTACAAGAATAACCTGTCCTTGATCACGCTCGGCACGAGGATCTTCAATCTGCTCGGGCTCGATAACCGGATCTTTCGATGATCACGATCATCAACTACGGGCTCGGCAATGTTCAGGCGTTCGCTAACCTCTACAAGAGGCTGAACATCCCGGCAGCGATCGCGACGAGTGCTCCCGACTTCAGGGATGCCACCAAGCTCATCCTGCCCGGCGTGGGAGCCTTCGATCACGCCATGGAATTGCTGGATGCCTCGGGGATGCGTGAGACGGTCGACGATCTGGTTCTCAATCGGGGCATGCCGGTGCTCGGCGTCTGCGTCGGCATGCAGATCCTCGCGCGCTCCAGCGAGGAGGGAAAGCTTTCCGGACTGGGCTGGATCGATGGCAGGGTGCGGCGCTTCGATGAAACGACGCTGCGTCAGCCGCCGCGGTTGCCGCACATGGGATGGAACGACGTGGTCCCGAAAAACGGCGCCAGACTGTTCACCGGGCTCGAGGAGGACTCCCGCTTTTACTTCCTGCACTCTTATTATTTCGACTGCGCCTCGAACGACAATGTGCTGGCGACGTCCGAATATGGAATCGCGTTCGGCTGCGCGGTCCGGTCGAACAACATTTACGGCGTGCAGTTCCATCCGGAGAAGAGCCACGACTATGGCGTCCGGTTGTTGAAGAATTTCGCCGAGCTCTGATCGTGCTGCGCCCCCGGATCATCCCCTGCCTGCTGGTTCAGGACAAAGGCCTCGTCAAGACGGTCGGATTCTCCAGTCCGAAATACGTCGGCGACCCCATCAACGTGGTCAAGATCTTCAACGAGAAGGCGGTCGACGAACTCGCCGTCTACGACATCGACGCCACGGTGAAGGGACATGGCCCCGATTATAAAATGCTCGAAAACCTCGCCTTCGAGTTGCGGATGCCGTTGTGCTACGGCGGCGGCGTCAAGACCGTGGACCAGGTCAAGACCATCATCGGGCTCGGGGTTGAGAAGGTGGCGATCAGTTCGGCGGCGGTGGCCAATCCGCGCCTCGTCTCGGAGGCCGCGGAGGCGGTCGGCAATCAGAGCGTTGTCGTCGTGCTCGACGTCAAGCCGCGTCCGCGCAGCACCACCTACGAGGTCTGGACCCATAACGGCACGGTCAATACCGGCCGGATGATGCTGGAGGTGGCGGCGGAAGTAGAGAAGCTGGGCGCCGGCGAGATCGTGGTCAACGCGATCGAGAAGGATGGCCAGATGAAGGGATATGACCTGGAGATCGCGCGGCAGATCAATGCGGCCGCGCGAGTTCCGGTCACCATCCTCGGCGGCGCGGGCTCGCTTGCGCACATCGAGGAACTGATTCGCAATTTCGGCGTGATCGGCGCCGCCGCCGGCAGCCTGTTCGTTTTCAAGGGCGTCTACCGCGCGGTGCTGGTCAATTATCCCAGCATCAAGGACCGGGACCAATTGCTTGACCACGTCAGCAAGCAGGTCGCCTGATGCCAGACCTTGTCGAACGGGTAGTGCCGTGAAAATCCTGGTTCTCGGTGCAACAGGCCTTCTGGGCAACGCGGTATTTCGCTCGATGTCGAAAGCATCGGATGCGCGGGTCGAGGGGACGATACGGCGCGAAGCAGCCCGCGGGCTGTTCGCGCCCGAACACGCGGCTCGCCTGGTGGTGGTCGAGGATATCGAAAATCCGGAGCAACTCGCGCGGCTACTCGAGGCCGCGGATCCGGACGTGGTGGTCAACTGCATCGCGGTGGGGCGGCCTGCGCCCGCCGATCCGATGCGGTCGATCTTTGTCTACTCGGTGCTGCCGCAACGTCTGTCCCAGCTCTGCCGGCGTTCGGGAGCCCGTCTCGTGCAGATCGGCTCCGACGGCGTTTTCTCAGGCGCTCGGGGCGGCTATACCGAAGACGATCCGCCCGATGCCGAAGATGTCTATGGAATATCCAAACTGCTGGGCGAACTCGCCGAACCGCATGCCATCACCTTGAGGACCTCGATCATCGGCCATGAATTGCAATCCGGCAGCGGGCTGCTAGAGTGGTTTCTGTCGCAGCAGGGGCGGTGCAGCGCTTACACACGGGCGATTTTCTCAGGATTTCCGACAATCGTGCTCGCTGATCTCATCAGGGATGTGGTGATCCCGCGGCCGGACTTGCATGGCATATATCACGTGGCGACCCGGCCGATTTCAAAGTTCGACCTGCTGCGGCTGGTGGCCGAGCGCTACGGCAAGAAAATCGAGTTGATACCGGACGACCGGGCGAGCCCAAATCGCTCGCTGCTCGCGGATCGGTTCGAGCGGGCGACCGGCTATGTTGCGCCGAATTGGCCGACACTTGTCGATGTGATGTATTGCGACAGATTTGGTTCGGCGAGGACATGATGTTCAGGGACAAGGTTGTCGTTATCACCGGCGGCACGGGATCGTTCGGGCAGCATATCCTGAAAGGCTTTCTTGCGACCGACGTGGCCGAGATACGCATCTTCAGCCGCGACGAGAAGAAGCAGGAAGAGATGCGCTCGGCGTTCAACAACACCAAGCTCAAATTCTATATCGGCGACGTCCGCGCCTATGACAGCATCCACCAGGCGCTGAAGGGCGCGCATTTTGTATTTCACGCCGCCGCGCTGAAGCAGGTGCCGTCCTGCGAATTCTATCCGCTGGAGGCGGTGCGGACCAATATCCTCGGCACCGAGAACGTCATGAGCGCCGCGGTGGCCAACGGCGTCGAGAAGGTGGTGGTGCTGAGCACCGACAAGGCGGTCTATCCGATCAATGCCATGGGCCAGACCAAGGCGCTGATGGAAAAGGTGATGGTGGCCAAATCGCGCAGCCTGTCTTCGACCGAGACGCTGCTGTGCGCGACCCGCTACGGCAACGTCATGGTGTCGCGCGGCTCGGTGATCCCGCTGTTCGTATCGCAGATCAAGGCCGGCAAGCCGCTGACGATTACCGATCCCAACATGACCCGGTTCCTGATGTCGCTGGACGATTCCGTCGATCTGGTGCTGCATGCCTACGGCCATGGTCAGCAGGGCGACATCTTCGTGCAGAAAGCCCCCGCCGCCACGATCGGCGATCTGGTGCAGGCGCTCAAGGAGCTTTTCAACGCCGGCAACCCGGTCCAGATCGTCGGCACGCGGCACGGCGAGAAACTCTACGAATCCCTGGTTTCGCGCGAGGAGATGGCGCGGGTCGAGGACATGAAGCAGTATTACCGCATTCCGGCCGACAACAGAGACCTCAACTACGCCATGTATTTCACCGAGGGCGAGAAGGAGATATCGACCCTCGACGACTATACCTCGCACAATACCGAGCGTCTGAGCGTGGACGGGGTGAAGCAACTGCTGCTCAAGCTCGATTTCATCCAGCGCCACCTGCGCGGCGAGGGCGCCGCGATAGCTGAAATCTAGCGTTTGCCGCAATTCGCCGGCGGGTGATTTCCGGACCAAGTTACTGTAAAGGGACATCGCCGGCGGCCGGGCGATCCGCATGGGATGGATCGGATCGGACCTGTCGATCCGGAAGATGGGATGAAGGACGGTCGATGCAAACGAGCAGCCCAAACGAGCCTGTCTGCGCATTCTGCGACAGCAAGCGGCTGGGACTGGTGATGGATTTCGGCGAGGTTGGCCTCGCCGGCGCGTTCCTCAAGCCCGAACAGTTCGCGACCGAACGGACGTTTCCGATGCGGCTGCACTTCTGCAAGGATTGCTACGCCGTGCAGGTGACCGACAAGGTCCCCGCCGATGTCATTTTCAAGGAAGGTTATTTCTATTTCTCCTCTTCGATCGGTACCCTGCGCGACCATTTCAGGGAATACGCCTCCGAGGTGACGAAACGGTTTCTCGATCCGGCAAATGCCACGGTGCTGGAGTTCGGCTGCAACGACGGGGTACTGCTGCGTCCGCTAGCCGACCAAGGCATCCGCACCGTGATCGGCGTCGACCCGGCGACGAACGTTGTCGCCACCATCGACGATTCCCGCGTCAAGGTGGTCAACAACTATTTCACCGAGGATGTGGCCCGCAAGGTCGTTGCCGAATATGGCAAGGTCGACCTGATCATGGCCAACAACGTCTATGCCCACATCCCCGACATCCAGGGCACCACGCGCGCGGTTGCCGAAGCGCTGCATCCGGATGGCGTGTTCGCGTTCGAGGTGCACTATCTGGGCAAGGTGATCGACGAGCTGCAATACGACATGGTCTATCACGAGCACCTTTATTACTACTCGCTGCTGTCGGCGATGAATCATCTCGCCCGCTACGACATGATGGTGTTCGACATCAAGCCGATTCCGATTCACGCCGGCTCGATCCGGTTCTATGCCTGCAAGAAGGGCTCAAGACACGGTGCCTCGGTATCGCCGGCGGTCACCGCGCTGCAGGCCGAGGAGCGGGCGCGCGGTTTCGACCGCTACGAGACGTTCCTCAAATTCTCCGATACGGTCGCCGCGCACCGCGACAGGCTGATCGAACTGCTCGGCGACCTGCGCGGCCGGGGCAAGCGGATCGCCGGCTATGGCGCGTCGGGGCGGGCCAATACCATGATCCAATATTGTGGTATCAACCACGATCACCTGGACTATATGATCGACGACGCCCCGGCCAAGGCGGGGTTTTATACGCCGAAGTCGCATTTCGAGATTTTTCCCAGTTCTGTCCTCGAGCGCGGCGATCCGCCGGACTACCTGCTGATTTTCGCCTGGAGTTTCTTCGACGAGATCCGGAAAAAGAACGGCAACTATCTGGCCAAAGGCGGCCGCATGATCCTTCCCTTGCCGGAGGTCTCGATTTTCCCGCCGCGCGCGACGTGATAGCCAGTCACGGAATGACGGTTCAACAAAGCCAGCACGGAACACGCAAATGAAGGTGATGTCGATTTTCGGGACCCGCCCGGAAATGATCAAGATGTGGGCGACGCTGAAGAAGCTCGACGAACTGAACTTCGACCACGTCATGGTTCACACCGGACAGAATTTCACGCCCGAGCTTCGCGATTTTTTCTTCAAGGATCTGAAGCTGCGCAAGCCCGACTACGAGCTGGATATCGACACCTCCGGCTACGGGCCGGAGGTCGCCGACGTCATCCTCAAGTCGGACGCGTTGATGGAAAAGGAAAAGCCCGACGCGCTGCTGATCCTGGGCGACACCTATAGCGGGCTCAGCGTGTTGCCGGCAGCGCATCGCGGCATCAAGATTTTCCACATGGAAGCCGGACTGCGGGCGTGGGACCGCCGCATGCCGGAGCAGCGCAATCGCATCCTGATCGATCACATCAGCAGCATCCTGCTGCCGTACAACCGCTATCACCGCGAAAACCTGCTGCGCGAAGGCATCCATCCGTCGAAAATCATCGTCACCGGCAACACCACCTTCGAGGCGATGCGGGCGTTCGCGCCGGAGATCGAGGCCAGCGACATCCTCAAGCGCCTCCAACTGGAGCCGAAGAACTACATCCTGGTGACCGCGCATCGCAGCGAGAACGTCGATAATCCGGAAAACCTCGCGAATATTTTCAGGGCGCTCGGCGTGCTCAACCGGCGGCTCAAGCGCGAGATCATCTTTCCGATGCATCCGCGCACCACGAGCAAGCTGAAAGGCATCGACGTTCCGCCCAACATCCGCATCATGGCGCCATTGGGCTTTTACGATTTCAACCAGCTGCTCAAGCAGGCATTCTGCGTGCTGTCCGATTCCGGTACCGCGGCTGAAGAGGGCCTGTTCTACAAGGTCCCCAATGTAAGCCTGCGCATGGCGACCGAACGCATGGAAACCATCGAGAGCGGGGCGACCATCGTATCGGGCATGGAAGCGGAAAACATCGTGGAGGCGGTGACGCTGGCGATCAGCCTGCCCTGGAGCGCCCGCTACGAATTCGAGGAAGATTATTCGCCGTCCGCGGTCGTCGTGAATGCGATCCGGACCAAAATCACCAATTTCTTCTAAGCCTCGCCTCTCGCGTCATCCTGCGAGTGGCGGGTTCGATATTTGCCCGCGAACGGACCGATATGAGCCGGAGCTTGCTGATTGCCCTGATCTCGACGGATTATCCGCCGCTGCGGACTTCCGCGGCGGTTCAACTGCGGGATCTGGCGCTGCAGTTCGCGGCACTCGGTCATCGGCCGGTGGTGATTGTACCCTCGCCGATGCCGGAGAAGCCCTGGATGGTCCAGCGTCTCGACGGCATCGAAGTGCTGCGCGTCGCGGCGCCGCCGACTCGGGCGGCATCGTTCGTCCGGCGGGCATTCGCCGAGATGTGGCTGCCGTTCGCGATGTATCGCAACATCCGCAAAAGCCCGTTTCGGCGGGCCGACTGGGATATCGTCGCGTGGTATTCGCCGCCGATTTTCTTTGGGCCGCTGATCTGGAAACTGCGCCGCAATTCAGGCGCGCGGACCTATCTGATCCTGCGCGACATCTTTCCGGAATGGGCCGTCGACCTCGGCCTGATGCGGAGGGGTCCGGTTTACCTTGTGTTCAAGGCGATCGCCGCCCTTCAATACTCCGTCGCCGAAGTCATCGGGGTGCAGACGCCGTCCAATCTCGCTTATCTGTCGAGGTGGGCGCGGTCAGGGCACCGGCGCGTCGAGGTTTTGCACAACTGGCTGGCCGTCACGCCCGATGTCGGATGCAGTATCGCGGTCGAGAAGACCGCGCTGGCCGGCCGCAAAATCTTCGTCTACATCGGCAATATGGGCGTCGCCCAGGGCATGGACATTTTCATGGAATTGATCCAGAGCCTGCAGCATCGGCGGGATATCGGATTTCTGTTCGTGGGCCGCGGCTCCGAATTCGCCAAGCTCGAGGCGGAAAAGGCCTCGCGTGAACTGAACAACGTGCTGTTTTTCGGTGAAATCGACTCCTCGGAGATTCCGGGCCTGCTCGGGCAATGTCAGGTCGGGCTGGTGGCGCTTCATCCGGATCACAAGACGCATAATATTCCCGGAAAGTTTGTGTCCTATGTTCAATATGGACTCCCGGTGCTGGCCCGCGTTAACAATGGGACAGACCTTGAACGGCTGATCGAGGATGAGGGAGTAGGGAAGGTCTATGCCGGCAATTCGGTGGAGGAACTGAAGCGTCTGGCGGAACAACTTGCCGATAGCGACGCCCTGCGCCAATCAATGTCCGAACGGGGCAGGGTGCTCGGCCGCCGCATGTTTTCGCCGGAGACGGCCGCGAGGCAGATTGTCGCCTTGCCGGATGTCCCCGTTAACCGACTTGGAGGATGATCGGATTCGGAGCACGTTATTCCGGGTTCCAGCATGGGTTGCCGTTGTCCGCATCGCGCCGGAACTTTATCATGGGTCGAATCTTGCCGCTGGGGCGAGTTTTGAGCAGCAATTTCAATCTGGTCAGGTCACAGGATGTCATTTCGGATACTGGTCACCGGCTCTTCGGGCTTCATCGGCTCGGCCGTCAGTACCGCGCTGGCAGCGGACGGTCACAGCGTCCGGGCAGCATCGCGCAGACCGGGAAAGATCGCGGGCCAGGAACGCATCGAATGGATGAAACTGCCCAATCTCGAAACCGACGTGGACTGGGAGCCGTTTGTCGAAGGTATGGACGTCGTCATACATCTCGCCGGTATCGCACACCGCAGCGAATCGTATCGTGGCGATTATGACCAGATCAATCGCGCCGTGATCGGCGGGTTGGTGCAGGCTTGTCGCCGTCACGGCGTCAAACGCTTGATCTTCATGTCATCTATCGGCGCGCAAACGGGCTCGGCCTGCGATCACGTTGCCACCGAGTTTGACGAGCCGAACCCCGTCAATGAATATGGTCGAGCCAAACTCGCGGCGGAGATTGAAATTCAGCGCTCCGGCGTGCCGTATACGATTCTGCGGCCGGTGATCGTCTACGGACCCGGCGTGCAGGCCAATTTTGCGTTGCTGGCGCGCCTGGCGACGTTGCCCGTGCCGTTGCCCTTCGCAGCCTTCAAGAATGAGCGCTCGCTGCTTTCGATCGAGAATCTGCTGCAGGTCGTTAAGCTTTGCCTTTCCAGCCCGGAAACGCTGAATCAGGTTTTTATCGTCAGCGATCCTGAACCGATTACGCTGGCTGACCTGCTTAGGACGCTGCGCGAGGCGGCCGGGCGCCCGCCGAGACTCTTTTCGGTTCCGCCTGTTGCCATCAGAGCGATGGTTATGGCGACAGGCCGCGGGTCGCTGTGGGACCGCATCGGCCGGCCGCTCGTGGTGAGTTCGGCGAAACTCCAGCGAGCAGGATGGTCGCCTCAAATTAAAACCAAGGCCGGGCTCCAAGCGATGGTGCGGGCCAATGCCCGGGCCACCCAGGGCGGTTGAAGATGAAGCGAGCGTTCGACGTTACGGCCTGCGCCCTGTTCCTGTTGTTTTTCTGGCCGATACTTCTGATCGTCATCATCGCCATCCGGCTGCAGAGCACGGGTCCGGCGATCTTCAAGCAGGTCCGGGTCGGAAAGGACGGACGTCCCTTCACCTGTTACAAATTGCGGACCATGTATTCGGGAACTGCGAACCTGCCGACGCATGAGGTGCAGGCGTCGTCGGTCACCGCTCTCGGCGAGCATCTTCGCCGCTTCAAGATCGACGAACTGCCGCAGCTCTGCAACGTGCTGTCAGGCGACATGAGTTTGGTCGGTCCGCGGCCCTGCTTGCCGTCCCAGACCGAGCTTGTCGAGGCGCGGCGGCAGTTCGGCGTTCTCGCCGTGCGGCCAGGCATCACTGGCCTCGCGCAGGTCAGCGGCATCGATATGTCGGATGCCAAGCGCCTTGCCGAGGTCGACGCGCGGTATGTACGGACCCAGAGTTTTGCGCAGGATCTGAGGCTGATCTGGGCCACCCTGCGCGGCCGGGGTGTCGGCATCGATCAGGTCGTCCGCCATAGCGCATAAGCGGTATTGTGATACCTCATTTCCTGTGGGCTCCGAATCTGTGTCCGACCTGTCAGCGCGAGGAAGCGGCGGATGGCGCTAGTCCAGAGTCGCGATTGACAAAAGCACGGCGCTGAGACGCCATGCCGCGCCGATATACCGCTGCAAAATTTCGGCTATGGTAGCGGCAAGGGCCGGGGACTCGGCTCAAGGGATGAAGCCGATTAGGGGAGCGTTCATGTTCATTCGCAGTAAAATGTTGTTGCAGGCCGCGGTCGCCGTCACCGTCATGGGCGCGACGGCCCAGGCGCAGGACGCCGTGAAGATCGGACTGATCCTGCCGATGACCGGCGGCCAAGCCTCGACCGGCAAGCAGATCGACAACGCGGTCAAGCTGTACATGCAGCAGCATGGCGATAGCGTCGCCGGCAAGAAGATCGAGGTCATCCTGAAGGATGACGCGGCGGTGCCCGACAACACCAAGCGCCTCGCGCAGGAATTGATCGTCAACGACAAGGTCAGTTTCATCGCCGGCTTTGGCGTCACGCCCGCGGCGCTGGCGGCAGCGCCGCTGGCAACGCAGGCCAAGGTGCCTGAGATCGTGATGGCCGCCGGTACCTCGATCATCACCGAGCGCTCGCCCTATATCGTCCGTACCTCGTTCACGCTGGCGCAGTCGTCCACCATCATCGGCGACTGGGCGGCGAAGAACGGCATCAAGAAGGTCGCGACGCTGACCTCGGACTACGCGCCGGGCAATGACGCGCTGACCTTCTTCAAGCAGAATTTCACCGCCGGCGGCGGCGAGATCGTCGAAGAGGTCAAGGTGCCTTTGGCCAATCCCGACTTCGCGCCGTTCCTGCAGCGCATGAAGGACGCCAAGCCCGACGCGGTGTTCGTGTTCGTACCTGCGGGGCAGGGCGGCAACTTCATGAAGCAGTATGCCGAACGCGGCCTCGACAAATCCGGCATCAAGGTGATCGGCCCCGGCGACGTGATGGACGATGACCTGCTCAACGGCATGGGTGACGCCGCACTTGGCACGGTGACTGCGCATCTCTACTCCGCCGCCCATCCCTCCGCGATGAACAAGGAGTTTGTCGCCGCTTACAAGAAGGCGTTCGGCACCCGCCCCGGCTTCATGGCCGTCAGCGGCTATGATGGCATTCACCTCATCTACGAGGCGCTGAAGAAGACCGGCGGCAAGACCGATGGCGACGGGCTGATCGAGGCCATGAAGGGCATGAAGTGGGAAAGCCCGCGAGGTCCGATCTCGATCGATCCGGAAACCCGCGACATCGTGCAGAACATCTACATCCGCAAGGTCGAGAAGATCGACGGCGAGCTCTACAACGTCGAATTCGCCGACCTTCGAGGCGGTCAAGGATTCCGGCAAGACGAAGAAGTGAGGATTGGCATCTGAACTGGGTGTATGTTCGGCTTGTTTCTCTCAAATCGTCATGTCCGGGCTTGTCCCGGGCATCCACGTCTTCTTCGAGACGCTTCACCGAAAGGAAGACGTGGATGGCCGGGACGAGCCCGGCGATGACGGAGAAAATCTCAGGTTCCGTAGTCCTGGATAAATCCGCCTGATGACCACCCTCTTCACCATCCTGTTCGACGGCATTGCCTACGGCATGCTGTTGTTCGTGCTGGCGTGCGGGCTCGCGGTGACGCTGGGACTGATGAACTTCGTCAATCTCGCGCACGGCGCGTTTGCGATGGCAGGCGGCTATGTCTGTGCTGTGCTGGTCAATCAGCAGGGCTGGCCGTTCTTCGCCGCGCTGCCGCTGGCCTTCGCTGCAAGCGCCGCGATCGGCGTGGTGCTGGAGCGCTTGCTCTATCGTCATCTCTACACAAGAAGCCATCTCGACCAGGTGCTGTTCAGCGTCGGCCTCGTCTTCATGTCGGTGGCGGCGGTCGACTACATCATGGGATCGTCGCGGATCTTCATAAAACTTCCGGCGGTGCTCGAGGGGCAGATCGATTTCTTCGGCGTCGGCATTGGCCGCTACCGGCTGATGATCATCGTGATCTGCGGATTGCTCACCGCCGGACTGCAACTGATATTGGCGCGCACGCGGTTCGGCAGCCGCCTGCGCGCGGCGGTCGACGATCCCAGAGCGGCCAGCGGGCTCGGCATCAACGTGCCGCAGGTATTCGCCTTCACCTTTGCGTTCGGCTGCGGGCTCGCCGGTCTCGGCGGCGCGTTGAGCGCGGAGATTCTCGGGCTCGATCCGTATTTCCCGCTCAAATTCATGATCTACTTTTTGATCGTCGTCACCGTCGGCGGCTCCTCCAGCATCACCGGACCGTTCCTGGCCTCGCTGCTGCTCGGCATCGGCGACGTCGCCGGCAAGTATTACGTGCCGAAAATGGGACCGTTCGTGATCTACACCATCATGATCGTGATCCTGATCTGGCGTCCGAACGGCCTGTTCGGCCGCACCGCAGCGCGTTGAGCCGGCGATGACGGAGCCCTCGGACGTATCCAGTCTTGCCATCAGCCGCGCGCGATGGCGTGCGAGCGAGATTGCGTTCTGGATTCTCGCGCTGGCCTGCGCGTTCCTCTTCCCCTCGCGCTATCTGATCATGACCGACATCGTGCGGCTGGCATTGTTCGCGCTGTCGCTCGATCTGATCCTCGGATACGCCGGCATCGTCTCGCTCGGCCATGCCGCGTTCTTCGGCGTCGGCGCCTACGGCGCCGGGTTGCTGGCGTTGCACGGCATCGTCAATGAACCGCTGCTGGCACTGCTGGTTGCCGGCCTCGTTGCCACAATGGTCGGTTTTCTCACCAGCTTTCTGGTAATCAGGGGCGCCGACCTCACCCGTTTGATGGTGACGCTCGGCATCGCACTTTTGCTGGAAGCGCTGGCCGAGCGTTTTTCCAATATCACCGGCGGCACCGACGGACTGCAGGGCATCGAGATGCAGCCGCTGCTCGGCCTGTTCGCGTTCGACATGTTCGGCAAGGTCGGCTTCTTCTACTGCCTCGGCGTAACGTTCGCGCTGTTCCTGCTTGCCAGGCGCATCGTGCACTCGCCGTTCGGCCTGTCGTTGCGCGCGATCCGAAATAATCCGTTGCGCGCCGCCGCGATAGGCGTCCCGGTCAACCGGCGCCTGATCGCGGTCTATACGCTGTCCGCTTTCTATGCAGGCGTAGCCGGCGCGCTGTTTACCCAGACCACGGCGCTGGCCTCGCTCGACGTGTTCTCGTTCGAGCGCTCGGCCGATCTGATGCTGGTGCTGGTGATCGGCGGCACCGGCTATCTCTATGGCGGACTGATCGGCGCGGTGGTGTTCAAGATGCTGCAGGAAGTGTTCCAGACGATTACGCCGCAATACTGGCTGTTCTGGATCGGCCTCGTGCTGGTGGTGATCGTGCTGCTCGGCCGCGCGCGCATGCATCGCTGGGCGCTGTGGCTGCCGAACCTGATCATCAGGCAATTTGCTGGACGGAAGGCCGTTGTCGCCGTTCCCGAGAGTGATGCGTCATGACGATCGCGCTGGAAACGGCCGGGCTTGAAAAGCAGTTCGGCGGCTTGAAAGTCACCCGCGACCTGTCGCTGAAGATCGCGGCCGGCGCACGTCACGCGCTGATCGGCCCCAACGGTGCCGGCAAGACCACCGTGATCAATCTGCTGACCGGCGTGCTCAAGCCCAACGCCGGGCGCATCCTGCTGGAAGGCAACGACATCACCGACTTAGCCGTGCACACCCGCGTGACGCGCGGCCTGTCGCGCACCTTCCAGATCAACCAGCTCTATGCCGATTTGACGCCGCTGGAGACCATCGGGCTTGCGGTCTCCGAACGGCTCGGCCGCGGCGGCGACTGGTGGCGCCGGATGGGCACCCGCGACGACGTCAATGCCGAGATCGCGGAAAATCTGGCGCGCTTCCACCTGCTCGACGTCATGAACGAGCCGACCGCGATACTGCCTTACGGCAAGCAGCGCCTGCTGGAGATCGCGGTGGCGATCGCCACCAGGCCCCGCGTGCTGCTGCTTGACGAGCCTGCCGCCGGCGTTCCCGAAAGCGAGCGCCACGATATTCTGGCGGCGGTGGCGGCGCTGCCGCGCGATGTCACGGTGCTGCTGATCGAGCACGACATGGATCTGGTGTTCTCCTTCGCCGACCGCATTTCGGTGATGGTCAACGGCGCGCTGTTGGTCGAAGGCCCGCCGGATCAGGTGGCGCGCGATCCCAGGGTGAAGGCGGTGTATCTCGGCGAGGCCGCCGATGCCTGACCTGTTGCGCATCGAGGCTCTGCGCGCCGGCTACGGCGAGGCGGTGGTGCTGCCGAACATGTCGCTGCGCCTGCCCGAAAGCCAGGTGCTGGCGCTGCTTGGCCGCAACGGCACCGGCAAGACCACGCTGATCAATTCCATTGTCGGCGTCAACAGGTGCTTCGGCGGCACTATCGCGCTCGACGGGCAGGACATCACGGCGATGCGGCCGGACCAGCGGGCGCGGGCCGGCATCGGCTGGGTGCCGCAGGAGCGCAACATCTTCAGATCGCTGACGGTGGAAGAGAACATGACCGCGGTGGCGCAGCCGGGACCGTGGACCGTCGCAAAAGTCTACGAGATGTTCCCCCGGCTGGCCGAGCGCAAGAACAATTTCGGCAACCAATTGTCCGGCGGCGAACAGCAGATGCTGGCGATCGGCCGCGCGCTGACGCTCAATCCAAAGGTGCTGCTGCTGGACGAGCCGACCGAGGGTCTGGCCCCGATCATCGTCGAGGAACTGCTGAAGGCGCTCGGCGCCATCACCCGCGCCGGCGGCATCTGTTCCATCATCGTCGAGCAAAATGCGCAAAAGATTCTCGGGCTTGCCGACCGCGTTGTGATATTGGAGCGCGGCGCGATCGTGCACGACGCGGCGAGTACCGCCTTGAAAGCCGACCCCGCGGTGTTGGAACGCTTTCTCGGCGTCTCGGGTGCCGCGGCACGCTAATTTTTCGGGAGTGAGACCATGCAACGGACAAAAGCCCCTTTCCGCGCCGACGAGGTCGGCAGCTTGCTGCGCCCGCCGCGCATCAAGCAAGCCCGCGCCCAACTCGAAAAGGGCGAAATCTCCGCCGACGATTTGCGCAAGGTCGAGGACAGCGAGATCGAAAAGGTGGTGCACAAGCAGGCGCAGATCGGCCTGAAGCTCGCCACCGACGGCGAATTTCGCCGCTCGTGGTGGCATTTTGATTTTCTCAGCCATCTCACCGGCTGCGAATTGTTTCATCCCGACGAGGGCATTCAATTCGCCGGCGTGCAGACCCGCCACGACGCCATCCGCGTGATCGGCAAACTGGACTTCCCGGACCATCATCCGATGCTGGATCATTTCCGCTTCCTGAAAAAGCACGCCGACATCGCCCATGTCATGCCGAAGATGACGATTCCCTCGCCGGCGGTGCTGCATTTTCGCGGCGGCCGCAAGGCGATCTCGAAGGCGGTCTATCCCGACCTCGAGCCGTTCTTCGAGGATCTCGGCAAGACCTATCGCAAGGCGGTTAAGGCGTTTTACGACGCCGGCTGCCGCTATCTGCAGTTCGACGACACCGTATGGGCCTATCTCTGTTCGCCAGACGAATTGAAGAAGGCGCGCGAGCGCGGCGACGATCCGGACGGCCTGCAGGAAATCTATGCGCGCGTCATCAACTACGCGATTGCGGAACGGCCGTCCGACATGGTGATCACCACGCATGTTTGCCGCGGCAATTTCCGCTCCACCTGGATTTCATCCGGCGGCTACGAGCCGGTAGCGGAGACCATGCTGGCCGGCACCAATTATGACGGCTATTTCCTCGAATACGATTCCGACCGCGCCGGCGGTTTCGAGCCGCTGCGGTTTTTGCCGAAAGGCAACAAGATGGTGGTGGTCGGCGTCATCACCTCGAAATTCGGCGAGTTGGAAAACAAAGAGGACATCAAGCGGCGGCTGAACGAGGCGGCGAAATTCGCGCCGCTGGAGCAGCTCGCGGTGTCCCCGCAATGCGGTTTTGCCTCGACCGAGGAGGGCAACATCCTGTCCGAGGACGAGCAATGGGCCAAGCTGAAGCTCGCGGTGGACGTGGCACAGGAGATGTGGGGGAAGTGAGGTAGTCGTCATTTAGGGATGCGCGCTCTTGGGCGCGGACCCGGTGTAGGTCGACCGCATTCCCCCGGTGGGCAGATGGTGTTAGGACAGCCGCGCGCTTCGCCGCTGCCCACCATCATCCCAACCTTCGCACCTCATGAAAAACGACCAGATTCTGGCCCACATCTCCGAGTTCTGCCGCCAGGTCGACATGGCGGAATCGACCTTCGGCCGCCGCGCGGTGAACGACGGCAAGCTGGTCGCGCGCCTGCGCGAAGGCAAGCGCATCACCATCGACACCCTTGACCGGATTCAGGCTTTTATCGCAGCCGCCATGCCGGGCGGCGTGCCGCCGCCGCGCGGACTCCAGGTACCCCCGGAAAAGCGCGACCCCCGCGGCAATTTCCGGTTTTTCGAGAACCGCCAGAAATACCTGCTGTTCGTCCATACCTGCAGCGAAAAGCGGGTGATCGCCGAGCGGGTGGCGCTGGAATTGTCCAGCATCCATCCGCGGCCTCCTAGCTTGCGCGTATTCGACGCGGGCGTTGGCGACGGTACCGTGCTGGCGCGGCTGGTGCGCCTGATGCACGGCCGGTTCCCGCATATGCCGTTCTATATCGCCGGCAAGGAACTCAGCCTGGAGGACGTTCGCCTCACCCTGGACAAGGTGCCGGACCGCCTGTTCGAGCATCCGGCGACCGTTTTCGTCCTCACCAACATGTATTACGCCGAGGCGCCGTGGCTGACGCCGGTCTCGCCGGCTGCCGCAGCCGGCATGATCTGGCGCGAGGTGCCGCTGCGTGGCGCCTCGGCCGGTGAATTCGAGGGCCAGATCGCCGAATTGGGACCGTTTCTGGCGGAAAACTGGCGGGCCAGCGTCGGCCCGCGCTCGGGCATGCCGATCTACGAGCGGCCGGTGGCGCTGGTGCTGTACCGCGAGGACCACCGGTTCCTGCTCGACCAGATCATTCCGCGCGCCGGCCGCACCGAGGCCAATTTCGACCTGATCGTCGCCTCGCAGCCCTACCGGTCCAAATCTTCGGTGAATTTCCGCGCCAAACGCATCATCGCGCCATTGGCGCGGGCGTTGCGGGCCGGGGGCCGCTTGATAGGCATTCACTCCCACGGCGGCGACCCCGGGCTCGAGATTATTCAGGCGGTCTGGCCCGGAGAAAACCCTTTCGCCGTGAGCCGTCATGAGCTATTGCGCGCAGTGAAATATGAGCTTGGTTCGGCCGGGCGCCATCTTAACTTTAATGCCTATGCCGATAACCGCTCGATCTTTCGCTATGATATGGAAGCGCTGCCAAATGAGGTCACCGGGTCGATCGGAACCTCGACGGCCTTTGCGGCATGGAACGCGGCGGTGTATGTCGCCCAGATCGAAGACGACCGGTTGACGGAAATGACGCAAGACGGCCGGTATCTCGATGCGACACGCGAAGTTCTGCGCAAGCACAACGGGCTGTGGTTTTACGACGAATCCTACGTCATCGCGCGGCGTCGCGACTGACATTTTAAGGACAACATTACGAAAGGACCGCCTGATTGAGGCGGATAAGGGGTTGCTTGATGCGCGGGTCTTATCTCTTCACCAGTGAATCGGTTTCCGAGGGTCATCCGGACAAGGTGTGCGACCGGATTTCCGACGAGATCGTCGATCTGTTTTTTCGCGAAGGACCGAAAGCGGGAATCGATCCCTGGGCGATCCGCGCCGCCTGCGAGACGCTCGCCACCACCAACAAGGTGGTGATCGCCGGCGAAACCCGCGGGCCGAAATCAGTCACCAACGATCATATCGAGAGCGTGGTCCGCGACGCCATCAAGGACATCGGCTACGAGCAGGATGGATTCCACTGGAAGACCGCCGACATCGACATCCTGCTGCATCCGCAATCCGCCGACATCGCGCAGGGCGTCGACGCGCTGCAGCCCGGCGCCAACAAGGAAGAGGGCGCCGGCGACCAGGGCATCATGTTCGGCTACGCCACCAATGAGACGCCGGAACTGATGCCGGCGCCGATCCACTACGCCCACAAGATCCTGCGGCTGATTTCGGAAGCGCGGCATGCCGGCGTCGAGAAGGTGCTGGGACCGGACTCCAAGAGCCAGGTCACCGTGCAATACGAGAACGGCAAACCGGTGGGCGTGCGCGAGATCGTGGTCTCGCACCAGCATCTGGTCGAGGACATGACCTCTGATCAAGTCCGCGAGCGGGTCGAACCCTATGTGCGCCAGGCGTTGCCCGAGGGCTGGATCAACGGCAAGACCATCTGGCACATCAATCCCACCGGCAAATTCTTCATCGGCGGCCCCGACGGCGACTCTGGTTTGACCGGGCGCAAGATCATCGTCGACACCTATGGCGGCGCGGCCCCGCATGGCGGCGGCGCATTCTCCGGCAAGGATCCGACCAAGGTGGATCGCTCCGCGGCCTATGCCGCGCGCTATCTCGCCAAGAACATCGTCGCCGCCGGGCTTGCCGACCGCTGCACGCTGCAGCTCGCTTACGCCATCGGCGTGGCGCGGCCGCTGTCGATCTATATCGACACCCACGGCACCGGAAAGGTCAGCGAGGACAAGCTGGAGAAGGCGGTGGCGGAAGCAATGGATCTGACGCCGCGCGGTATCCGCACCCATCTCGATCTCAACAGGCCGATCTACGCGCGCACCTCGTCCTACGGCCATTTCGGCCGCACCCCGGACAATGAAGGCGGTTTTTCGTGGGAAAAGACCGATCTCGCCGAGGCGCTGAAGCGCGCGGTTTAAGTGCTTTGAGTAAGCTACGACACATTTAAGCCGTCATGGCCGGGCTAAAGCGCGAAGCGCGTCTTCGCACTATATGTCCCGGCCATCCACGTCTTCGTTTCGTGGCCAAGACGTGGATGGCCGGCACAGGGCCGGGCATGACGAGGAATTAGGAACCAACACATGACCGCCACCGCCAAAAAGCCCGCCTTCACCGATTACATCGTCAAGGACATCTCGCTCGCCGAATTCGGCCGCAAGGAGATCTCGATCGCCGAGACCGAGATGCCGGGCCTGATGGCGACGCGCGAGGAATACGGCCCGGCGCAGCCTTTGAAGGGCGCGCGGATCGCAGGCTCGCTGCACATGACGATCCAGACCGCGGTGCTGATCGAGACGCTGGCAGCACTCGGCGCCGACATCCGCTGGGTGTCCTGCAACATCTATTCGACGCAGGACCACGCCGCGGCGGCGATCGCGGCGGCCGGCATTCCGGTGTTCGCCGTCAAGGGCGAGAGTCTGGCCGAATACTGGGACTACACCGCAAAGCTGTTCGACTGGCACGGCGGCGGCACCCCCAACATGATCCTCGATGACGGCGGCGACGCCACCATGCTGGTGCATCACGGTTTGCGCGCCGAGCAGGGCGACACGGTGTTCCTCGATCAACACAACAGCGAGGAGGAGGAAGTCTTTTTCGCGCTGATCAAGAAGCTGCTGAAAGACAAACCCAAAGGCTGGTTCGCCGAGATCGCCAAGAACATCAAGGGAGTCTCGGAAGAGACCACGACGGGCGTACACCGGCTCTACGACATGGAGAAGGCGGGCAGGCTGCTATTCCCGGCGATCAACGTCAACGACAGCGTGACAAAATCGAAATTCGACAACCTCTATGGCTGCCGCGAATCGCTGGTCGACGGTATCAGGCGCGGCACCGACGTGATGATGTCCGGCAAGCTGGCGATGGTCGCGGGCTACGGCGACGTCGGCAAGGGCTCGGCGGCCTCGCTGCGCCAGGCCGGCTGCCGGGTCATGGTGTCGGAGGTCGATCCGATCTGCGCGTGGCAGGCGGCGATGGAAGGCTATGAAGTCACCACCATGGAGGACGCCGCGCCCCGCGCCGACATCTTCGTCACCGCCACCGGCAACAAGGACATCATCACCATCGAGCACATGCGCGCGATGAAGGACCGCGCCATCGTCTGCAACATCGGCCACTTCGACAACGAGATCCAGATCGCGCATCTGAAGAACCTGAAGTGGAACAACATCAAGCCGCAGGTCGACGAGATCGAATTCCCCGACAAGCACCGCATCATCCTTTTGTCGGAAGGCCGCCTGGTGAACCTCGGCAACGCCATGGGCCATCCGTCGTTCGTGATGTCGGCCTCGTTCACCAACCAGACGCTGGCGCAGATCGAATTGTTCGCCAACAACAAAAACGGCAAATACGAAAAGAAGGTCTACGTGCTGCCGAAGTCGCTGGACGAGAAGGTAGCGCGGCTGCATCTGGCAAAGATCGGCGTCAAGCTGACTACGCTGCGCAAGGACCAGGCGGAATATATCGGGGTCAGCGAGCAGGGGCCGTTCAAGCCGGATCATTACCGGTATTAGGACATCGGCTGCTTCGACAGCGGCATATAGCCACGGCCTCCCTCATCGGAGGCCGTTTTTTTGGCTCGATCGTGCAACGCCATCGTCGCGCGCGGGGGTGGCGACCCCGACAATCTGCATAAAAGTTACATAATTGACTAAACGCACAAGTTGTGCGCGTAATTCTTGGCGGACCAGGGCAACCACGATTGAACCCATGCGCTATTAGCGCCGGTTTGCCGTTCACGCTGCCGGCTTTTGCCCTGTTCTCTTTAAGATCTAGAAATTTATCTCCAACCAAGGAGGAACGTCATGGCATCGACCCCGAAAACCCCAAAGAAACGCGCGGCAAAGAAGACCGCGTCTTCGGCCGCCAAGCAGGCCGAGAAGAAAATCGAGATCAAGGATCACAAGGAGCCGAAGGAAAAGGACAAGGACAAGGAGATCAAGGAAAAGGATCTGAAGGACGTCAGCAAGGATATCAAGGATAAGGACTTCAAGGACCAGACCAAGGACCACAAGGATAAAGACAAGGACAAGGACAAGGACTTCAAGGACCACACCAAGGACCACAAGGACAAGCCCGAAATCAAGGAACACAAGATCGAGAAGCTCGAGAAGGAGCACGGCAAGGAAGGCGGCAAGATCGAGACCAAGGATGGCGGCAAGGAAAACGTCAAGATCGAGACCAAGGAGCAGTTCAAGGAGCACCTCAAGGACGTCATCGACAAGCTCACGCCGGAGAATCCGAAGGATCTGGTCGAGGGCAGCGGACCGCAGATCGACACCGGCGATCCAGCCATCAACGCCGGCCTCGCGCAGCGCATCGCCAATCTCGAAGGCCAGCTTGCGACCTTCATCTCCAATGCCAACCGGCCCGATCTGAGCACCGGCGCGCTCAAGAACGAGGAAGATCAGCCGCGCAAGAAGAAGTAGCAAGCGAGCACCGGGTTCGGTCTTTGCGATGCATGGAGCGGCGAGCCGACAGGCTCCGCCGCTCCGTCGTTTCCCCATCATCTGGATACGCTTGAATGTGGCTTGTCTTGTGCGACGCCAGCGACGCGTCGGCGCTCTGGGTCTATCAGGAAATGCGAAGCCGCGGCGTTGCTCCGCTTGGACTGCTCACCGCCGACGACCTGGCGCTGGCTGATTACTGGGAGCACCGGATCGGCAAGGATGGCGCCAGCATCCGGTTTCGCGCCGGCGCCATGGATATCGACGGCGAACGGCTGCACGGGGTTTTCAACCGGCTCTATACCGTCCCGGTCCCGCATTGGCAGTCGAGGGAAAAATCCGATCGGGACTATGTGCAGCAGGAGCTGGTCGCGATGTTCCTGAGCTGGCTGCACGCGCTGCCTTGCCCGGTCGTCAACCGGCCGACGCCGCAGGGCCTGTCGGGACAATGGCGCTGCGAATCCGAATGGGTGTGGCTTGCGCGGCAGGCCGGCCTTGCAGTGGCGCCGTATCGTCAGTCCTCGCAGGATCGCATCGACGAGATGAAGGGGGAGCGGCGGCTCATTCCCGCCGGTGCTTTGGTGCAAACAATCATTGTCGCAGGCGGCGCCGCGGCAGGTGCCGCGGCGCCGCTGCCGGTGATCGCGGCATGCAAGCGGCTCGCCGAAATCGCCGGCACGGAATTGCTCGGCGTGGACTTCATCGCCGGCGCGGCCGGTCCCTGGACCTTTGCCGGCGCAAGTCCCATGCCGTTTTTGACACCGGGCGGCCAGCCGCTGATCGAGCTGTTGTGCGAGCGGCTGGCGATGCCGCGGGTCGCCGCATGATCCTGCTCTGCGGCATACCATCGGAGCCGCCGCTGACGCGCGTGATCGACGCGCTGGGTCGGATGAAGGCGCGCGTTGTGGTGTTCAATCAGCGTCACTTCGCCGCCGCCGACGTAGCGTTCGAGATCGGCTCCAAAGGCGTGTCGGGCTTTATCGAACTGCAAGGCAAACGCCACCGGTTGGCGGGGATAACCGGCGTCTATACCCGCCTGATGGATTTCCGTGTGCTGCCGGAATTGAACGGGGAGCCCGAAAGCTCCGAAGCTTTCCGTCACTGCGCGGCGCTGCACGACACGCTGAGCCGCTGGTGCGAAATCAGCCCGGCGCAAATCGTCAACCGGATGGCGCCGATGGGATCGAATTCGTCCAAGCCGTACCAGGCGCAATTGATCCAGACTTACGGTTTCGAAGCGCCGGAAACCTTGATCACCAACGATCCGGGGCAGGTGCTGGAATTCCGCGCGCGCCACAAACGGATCATCTACAAATCGGCCAGCGGGATAAGGTCGATCGTGCAGATGTTCGGCGACCAGGATGTGGCGCGGCTTTCCGAACTGAAATGGTGTCCGACCCAGTTTCAGCAATATATCGGAGGCGTCGACGTTCGCGTCCATGTGGTCGGCTCGCAGGTTTTTGCCACCCGCATCGAATCCTCGGCGACCGACTACCGATACGCCAGCGCACAGGTGGGCAAGGCGGCCGGTCTCACCGCCACCGAACTTTCCGATGACGTCGCCGACAAATGCATCCGGCTGGCCGCAGGCCTCGGACTGGCCTTCGCCGGAATCGATCTGAAGTTCGCGCCGGACGGCCGCGTGTTCTGCTTCGAGGTCAATCCGTCGCCGGGCTATAGCTATTTCGAGGCCAACAGCGGCCAGCCGATCGCCGCCGCGGTCGCGCGTTACCTTGCGGGCGGGTGACGGCAGAGTTGCATTTTCGCTCCAGCCTGCCCATTACAGCGGGCAGGGAGAGCGCGATGACCGATACCACTGAACATTTCGACGTCCTGATCGTCGGCGCAGGCCTCTCCGGCATCGGCGCGGGCTATCATTTGCAGCAGAAATGCCCCGGCAAAACCTATGCGATCCTCGAGGGCCGCGATTGCATCGGCGGCACCTGGGACTTGTTTCGCTATCCCGGCGTCCGCTCCGATAGCGACATGTTCACGCTGGGCTATTCGTTCCGGCCATGGACCGAGCCGAAGGCGATTGCGGACGGGCCGCGGATCTTGAATTACGTCCGCGAGACCGCTGCCGACAACGGCATCGACAAAAAGATTCGCTACCATCATCGCGTCAAGCGGGCGTCTTGGTCGTCGCCGGAGTCGCGCTGGACGGTGGAAGCCGAACGCGGCGGGCAGGGCGAAACGCCGCCCGAGATCGTGCGGTTCACCTGCAATTTCCTGTTCATGTGCTCGGGCTACTACAATTACGAGAACGGCTATTCGCCGGAATTTCCCGGCGTGAAGGATTTCGCCGGCAGCATCGTGCATCCGCAGAAATGGAGCGACGACGTCGAATACGCGGGAAAACGCGTGGTGGTGATCGGCTCGGGCGCCACCGCGGTGACGCTGGTGCCGGAGATGGCGAAAACGGCCGAGCATGTCACGATGCTGCAACGCTCGCCGACCTACGTGGTAGCGCGTCCCGCGGAGGACCCGCTGGCAAACAGGTTGCGCGCAAAACTATCGCCGAAGCTTGCCTATCACCTGATCCGCTGGCGCAACGTCCTGTTCGGCATGTATTTCTTCCAGCTGTGCCGGCGCAAGCCCGCGCGCGCCAGGGAGTTGATCCTCGACGGCGTCAGAAACGCGATGGGTCCCGATTACGACATCGCGACGCATTTTACGCCGCGTTACAATCCATGGGAGCAGCGGCTGTGCCTTGTCCCGGACGGCGATTTGTTCGAATCGCTCAAGGAGGGCAGGGCCTCGATCGTAACCAGCACGATCGACACTTTCACGGAAAAAGGCATCCGGCTAAAGGACGGCAGCGAACTTCCCGCCGATATCATCGTCACCGCCACCGGGCTCAATCTGCAGGTGCTCGGCGGCCTGGAGGTCAACGTCGATGGCCGCACCGTCGATTTCGCGCGAACCCTGAACTACAAGGGCATGATGTATTCCGACGTGCCGAACATGGCCTCCTCTTTCGGTTATACCAACGCGTCGTGGACGCTGAAATGCGATCTCACCTGCGAATATGTCTGCCGTCTCGTCAACTACATGGACCGGCGCGGCTACAAGCAATGCGTGCCGCGCAATGTCGATCCATCGATCACCGAACTGCCGTCGCTGGATTTCTCGTCCGGCTATGTGCAGCGCTCGGTCGCCAAGATGCCGAAGCAGGGCTCGAAGCGGCCGTGGCGGCTGTACCAGAACTACGCGCTCGACATCGTCACGCTGCGTTTCGGCAAGGTCGACGACGGCGTGATGCAGTATTCGTGAGGGCGCTGTCTTTAAGGCACGCCTGCAAATCTTTAAGTCATCGCATCCGACATCACCGCCTCATCCTGAGGAGCCGCGCATCTTGCGCGGCGTCTCGAAGGATGGAAGCAGGTGCTTGCGCATTCGCCCGTAGCCCGGATGGAGCGAAGCGAAATCCGGGATTCTGTTCCCGGGGCGAACGCCCCGGATTGCGCTGCGCTCCATCCGGGCTACAAGGCCTCCGGATCATGACAAAATATCTCCGTGAAACCTAAAAATTCCTATTGATCCCATTCCTATAGTGCGGTATATATTGCTAGTGCTGTCCAATGAGGGGCGCTTCTAGAGGCGATCCTTGAGCGGACAGAGCGAAAGCTGGCCGGACCGGGGCGCCCCGGAACGGTCGATGGCCTGGTGGCCGGTGGAGCGCTGGGAGGCGCTGCGCCTAGCCTTGGGCGCGCACGGTGCCTTGCCGTGCGAGGTGGGTACGTTAATCCCGCCTCCAAGGGTGCCTTGACGCAAGCACCCTGGCGCCTCCCACCGCTCCATCCCCTCGCTTGGGTATCGCGAGGGACTGGCAAACCTCGGGCGCATTGCGCCGCGAGAATACGGAAGTGTGGCTGTTTGAAATTCGAATCGGAAATTGAAGCGGGACATCGCAACACACTCCGCGTCATACGCGGGCTTGACCCGCATATCCATCAATCTTCGCAAGAGTCTTTCGAACAGGATGGATTGCCGGGTCAAGCCCGGCAATGACGAGTGCCTCGTGTCCCGGGCGCGATGCGGCATTCTTCATGCCGCTTCGCAGAACCGGGACCCCGGGTTTTTCAAGTCGCAGGCACCGGGCCCCCGGCTCTGCAGCGCACCGTTCCGCAAGTGCTACACGCTGCGCTGCGTCCGGGGAACGACCTACGCCGCAGCCGCGATCGATTTCAGGAATCCGTCGATTTCGGCCTGCAGGCTGGTGGTCGATTCCGATAATTGCTTGGCCGACGACAGCAACTGGCTCGACGCAGCACCGGTCTGGTTGGCGCCATGGCTGACTTCGGCGATGGTGCCGGCGACCTGCGAGGTGCCGGCCGCGGTACGCTGGATGTTCCCGGAAATTTCCTGGGTGGCCGCGCCCTGTTCCTCGATCGCCGCCGAAATCGCGGTGGTGATCTCGGAAATCTTGCCGATGGTCGAGGAGATCATCTTGATCGAGCCGACTGCCTCTTGCGTCGCGGTCTGCATGCCCGCGATCTGGATGCCGATTTCGTCGGTGGCCTTCGCGGTTTGCGCGGCCAGCGCCTTGACCTCTTGCGCGACCACCGCAAAACCGCGGCCCGCTTCGCCGGCGCGCGCGGCCTCGATGGTGGCGTTGAGCGCGAGCAAATTGGTCTGCTCGGCCACCGAGGTGATCAGCTTGATGACGTCGCCGATCCGGTTGGCGGCCTGCGACAGCGCGTTGATGCGCGAATCGGTTTCATCGGCCTGCTGCACCGCGCTGGCGGCGATCGAGTTGGATTCCTGAACCTGCTGGGAAATCTCGCGCACCGAAATCGCCAGCTCCTCGGTGGCGGAGGCCACCGATTGCACGTTGTTGGAGGCGTCTTCGGACGCGTTGGCGACCACGGTGGCAAGCCGCGTGGTATTGCCGGCATTGTCGCTGAGCGCGCGCGCGGTGTTTTCCAACTCGCTCGAGGCCTGCGACAGCGAGGTGATGATGGTGCGGAAGCGATTGCTGGCCTCGGCGATGGCGTCTTTGCGAAGCTGGCGGTTGGAGCCGAAATAGGTGGCGACGATGGTCTCGGTGTCCATCATGTTGGCCTTGGCGATGGCGCTCAGCATCGCAGCCTTCTTGTCGCGCGCGGCCTGCGCGGCACGCCCGAAGCGCGGCATCTCGACTTCGCCTTCGGCCGCCTTCATCAGCTGTTCGGCGATGAACATCAGCCGGCAGCCGACATACCATTGCGGCGCCACGCCGGCGCCTTGACTGAGGTCGCAAAACCGCGCCGCTGAAGCCTGGTAATCGGCGCCGAAATTGCCCGATGCGATCAGGTCCCAGTGCTGCAGCTGCAGGCGGATGGATTCCTGCATCACGCCGTCCTTGAACACGCCGGAAGCCGGATCGTAGTGCCGCACCTTGTCATAAAACCGCGCCAGGATGCCGGGCAGGGTTTTGGCGAAAAACGGCCGCATCTCGCGTAAAGCCGCCCGCATCGGTTCGTCGATCGGAAGCAGATCGAGGCGGACGGCGTTCCAGTCGGGGGTCATCGGCGGCGGCTCCGGCGCAGGGGCGAGGCAAGGTCCGCTCATTTAATGGAGCTATGGTTAACGGATCGCGAATTTCTTAACCTCTCCCCGCCCTTTGCGGCGAGAGGTCGCGAGCGTAGCGAGCGGGTGAGGGGCGAGGCACTGAGCTTCCGTAATAATGGTCTGTCGGGTCGGAAGGGTCCCGACCCGAAAGTCCTCGATCGCCTCCAATACGGTGCCTCGCCCCTCACCCGAAGCCTTCGCTTCGCTTCGGCTTCGACCTCTCCCCGCAAAGGGCGGGGAGAGGTTAAGGAGCCGCTATTCCGCCTTGCCGATGCTCACCTTCAGCGTGCCGACGCCGTCAACGCCGCATTCGATTCTGTCGCCGGGCGAGAGCGCCGCGACGCCGGCGGGCGTGCCGGTCATGATGATATCGCCGGCGGCTAGCGACACCTGCTGTGAGAGCTGCCAGATGATTTCCGGCACGCTCCAGATCAGTTCGGTGAGGTCGCCCTTCTGGCGTTCGGCGCCGTTGACCGAGAGCCAGATCCTGCCCTTGGCCGGATGGCCGATCCTGGAGGCCGGCTGCAGCGCGCCGCAGGGCGCGGAATGGTCGAACGATTTGCCGATCTCCCAGGGCCGTTCCTTCTTGCGCGAGGCCTGCTGCAGGTCGCGGCGGGTGAGGTCGATGCCGACGCCGTAGCCCCAGACGTGATCCAGCGCCTTGTCGGCCGGAATGTTGAGGCCGCCGCTTTTCATCGCCACGATCAGTTCGACCTCGTGATGCAGATCCTTGGTCAGCGGCGGGTAGGGAATGACGGCGCCGTCCGGCTCGACCATGTCGGCATGCTTGGCGAAGAAGAACGGCGGCGCCCGTTCGTCATTTCCCATCTCGCGGATGTGTTCGAGATAGTTTCGCCCGACGCACCAGATGCGGCGGACCGGAAAGGATTTTGAGTCGCCGGCAACGGCGATCGCGGCTTGCGGCGGAGGCGGAATGACGAACGAAGCGCTCATGATTACTCTCGGGTTGAGGAAGGATGGTTGTCCGGTCGAAGTCTTAAGCTGTCGCGCTGATCGGTGCCAGCGTCGGCGGGGTTGCGTCGCGATGCTGCAGACGGAAGAACGAGGCGTAGCGCCCGCCGCGCCGCAGCAGATCGTCATGGCGGCCGCGCTCGACGATCTCGCCGCCCTCGACCACCAGAATGGCGTCGGCATGCATGATGGTGTGCAGGCGGTGGGCGATGACAATGGTGGTGCGGTTCTGGCACAGGTGTTCGATCGCCTCCTGCACCTGCTTTTCGGATTCCGAATCCAGCGCCGCGGTGGCCTCGTCGAGCAGGATCACCGGGGCGTTCTTCACCAGCGCACGGGCAATGGCGACGCGCTGGCGCTGGCCGCCGGACAATTGCGTGCCGTGCTCGCCGACCGGCGTGTCATAGCCGAGCGGAAAGCCCTTGATGAAATCGTGGGCACAGGCGGCCTTCGCTGCGGCAACGATCTCCGCCTGCGAGGCGCCGACCTTGCCGAATGCGATGTTCTCGCGAATAGTGTCGCGGAACAGATAGACGTCCTGTCCGACATAGGCGGTCTGCTGCCGCAGCGAGCGCCGCGATACACCAGAGATCACCTGTCCGTCGATCACGACGTCGCCTTCGGTGACCTCATAGAGCCGCAGCAGCAGCGCCAGCACCGTCGACTTGCCGCCGCCGGAGGGACCGACAAGTGCGGTGACCTTGCCGGGCTCGGCCATAAAACTCATGCGGTTGAGGACCGACTCGCTGGGCCGGTAGGCGAAGGTCACGTCGCGGAATTCGACCCGCGCATCGGTCAGGTCAAGCGCCGGCTTGTCGTCATCGTCGGGCTCGCTGGCGGGACTGTCGACGATCTCCAGCAGTTTTCGCGCGCCGATCAGGCTGGAGTTGAGTTCGATGTTGAGCCGCGCCAGACGCTTGGCCGGCTCATAGGCCAGCAGGAACGCGGTCAGGAAGGAGAAGAACTGGCCCGGCGTCGCGCCCATCGCCACCACGCGGTAGCCGCCATACATCAGTCCCGCCGCGATGGCAAAGCCGCCCAGCGTTTCCATCAGCGGGCTGGCGCGGTTGGAGACCCGCGCCATCTTGTTGGCGTTGCGCTCGACCGCATCGATGCTGGCGCCGATGCGCTCGCGCATGGTCGCTTCCAGCGTGAACGCCTTGACGGTGCGGATGCCCTGCAGCGATTCCTGCATGGTCTCCATGATGTCGGCGGTGCCGGTGAACTGGTTATGCGCCAGCCCCTTGATGCGCTTCACCAGCTTGCGCAGCACCAGCATCGCCGGGGGCGCCACCAGGAATCCGAGCAACGCCATGTACGGATCCTGCATCAGCATCACGCAGACCAGCGCGATCAGCGACAGCACGTCGCGTCCGACCGCGTTGATCAACAGGTTGAGCACCTGGGTGACGGAATTGGCGCCGGCGGTGAGCCGCGCCAGAAATTCCGACGAATGCCGTTCCGAAAAGAAAGCGACGCTTTCGTTCATCAGCTTGGAGAACAGCCGGCGCTGGTTGTTGGCGAGGATGGCGTTGCTGATCTGCGACAGGATCACGGAGTGGCCGTAAGTCGCCGCGCCCTTGAGCGTGAAGACCGCGATGGTGACCAGCGACAGGATGGCGATGCCGCGCACGTTCTTGTCGACATAGGCCTGGTTGATGACTTCGCCGAGCAAATAGGCCGAGCCTGCGGTCGCCGCGGCCGAAACCGCCATCAGACAAAACGCCAGCAGATAGCGCCGCCAATAGGCCGCGCCCTGTTCCATCACCAGGCGGCGAATCAGGATCGCGGCGCCGTAGGGGTCGTCGGTAATCTTGCGTGGAAGTTCGGTCATCCGCGTTCCATGACGGCGCCGGGCGCACATGCCCGCGCGTCAGGGTTGCCCGCAATGAAGGGGATTTTCAAGCCAAATTAGAGGCTTGCGCCGAATGAGATTTAGGCTGAAGCGGCATGTCGGGCGGCGCCGTGGCGCTCGTGGAACAGCTTCTCTTCCCAGGCCAGCGCATGGGCCGCGATGGTATCGAGATCGGCGTATTGCGGCGTCCAGTCCAGCGTGGTGGCGATGCGGCCGGTGTCCGCGATCATGTTCATGATGTCGCCCGGCCGGCGTGCCGCATACTGGACCGCGAAATTGCGCCCCGATACGCGCCGCACCGCCTCGATCGTTTCCAGCACCGAATAGCCGCGGCCATAGCCGCAATTCAGCGTGGTCGATTGGCCGCCGCTGCGCAGATAGGACAGCGCCGCGCGATGCGCCTGCGCCAGATCGCTGACGTGGATGAAATCCCGCACGCAGCTTCCATCCGGCGTCGGATAGTCGGTGCCGTAAACGTCGATCTTGGCGCGCTGGCCGGTTGCGGCCTCGACCGCGATCTTCAGCAGATGCGTGGCGCCGACGGTGGCAAGCCCGATGCGCGCCAGCGGGTCGGCGCCGGCGACATTGAAGTAGCGCAGCACGACGTAGTTCATGCCATGCGCGGCGGCGACATCGTGCAGCATGATTTCGGTCATCAGCTTGGACGAACCATAGGGCGACAACGGCCGCGTCGGCGCATCCTCGGTCACCGGCATCCGCTCCGGATTGCCGTACACCGCGGCGGTGGAGGAAAAGATGAAACGGTTGACGCCACACTTCACCGCGGCGTTGAGCAGGCTGCGCGTGGTCATGGTGTTGTTGCGGTAATAGGCCAGCGGGTCGCGGACCGAATCCGGCACCACCACGGAACCCGCGAAATGCACGATGCTTTCGACGCCTGTGCGCCGCGATCACGCCCTCGACCAGATTCTCGTCGGCGGCGTCGCCGATGAACAGCGGTACGCCTTCGGGCAGCGAAGTCGAAAAGCCGGTCGACAGATTGTCGATCACGACCACGCTTTCGCCGGCTTCCGCCAGCGCCAGCACCATGTGACTGCCGATATAGCCTGCGCCGCCGGTGACAAGCACGGTCATGAGATCACCCATCCCTTGAGTTACGGGGGGCAAGGCTATCCGGCTCAGGGTGAAGAGGGGGTTTCGGCGCGCGCCAACTGGCCACTATGCTTAATGTTGCGTATAGGGAATGCGCGAAACGGAGTTTTACGTGGCCATCGACGCTCAAGCCGTGCGCCAATTGCAACTGATCGTGCCAAATGTGCACTGGCGCTATTCCGGCGTCACCGCCACCAACCGCATGGTGGCGCCGAAACTGGCAAAGCGCTTTCGCGCGGCCTGGCTGGGTTCCGACGCGCCGGACGGCATCGCGCGCATGGATGCCACAGACCTCTTGAAATGTTGGCGCCGCAGCGAGCCGTTGATCTGGCACGCCCGGCGCAACGACGAGATGATTTTTGGCGTGCTGCTGAAAGCGTTGGGCTGGCCGCTGAAACTGGTGTTCACCTCGGCGGCGCAACGCCACCATAGCCGGTTCACGCGATGGCTGATCCGCCGGATGGACGCCGTCATCGCCACCAGCGACATCTCGGCGTCGTATCTGGAGCGCGAAGCCACCGTCATTCCGCACGGCGTCGATACCGACCGCTATGCGCCGCCGGCGGATCGCGCGGCGGAGTTCGCCGAATCCGGGATGCCGGGACGCTACGCGATCGGCTGCTTCGGCCGCGTGCGCGCGCAAAAGGGCACCGATGTCTTTGTGAACGCGATGTGCCGGCTGCTGCCACGCTATCCGGATTTTGCGGCAGTGATCGTCGGCGCCATCACCATCGATCAGACCGGGTTTGCCAACGAGTCTGAAAAAGCGGATCGAGGCCGCGGGCCTGCAATCGCGCATCGTCATGACCGGCGAATTGCCGATCGAAGAACTACCGCGCTGGTACGAGCGGTTGACGATCTACGCCTTCACCTCGCGCAATGAGGGTTTTGGGCTGACGCTGCTCGAGGCGATGTCATCAGGCGCCGCGCTGGTGGCCTCGCGTGCAGGGGCGGCCGAACTCGTGGTCGAGGACGGCGTGACCGGCGTGCTGACGCCGCCCGGCGACGTCGATGCGCTGGTTGCGGCGCTGGAACCGTTGCTGCGCGATCCCGACTCCGCGGCGGCGATGGGTGAGCGGGCGCGGAAGCGCGTCGTCGAAAAATTCAGTCTGGACGCGGAAGCCAGCAAGATTGCCGAGGTCTATCGCACAATGGTCTGAGCCATCACATCCGCGACAAACGCATCGAGATCGCCGCCGGCAAACAGAAAACCCGGCAAATCCGCAGCTTCAGCGGCTTCGATATCGGTGTCGCGGTCGCCGATCACAAAGCTGCCCTCGTGCCGCACCGGCCAGTGCTTCATCAAATCGAGGATCATGCCGGGCGCCGGCTTGCGCCAATGGTGGTCTTCCAGATAGCCCGCGACCGAACCTTCGGGATGATGCGGGCAATATCTCACGTCGTCGATGTGAGCGCCCTGGGCGGCGAGTTCGGCGCGCATCCAGTCGTGCAGCACGCCCAATTCTTCTTCGGTGAAGAAGCCGCGCGCGACGCCGGACTGGTTGGTGAACAGGAACACAAAATATCCGGCATCGTTGAGACGGCGGATCGCCTTCGCCGCATTCGGCATCCAGCGGATGCGGTCCTGCGTGCCCATGAAACCGTCGTCGTAGTTGACGACACCGTCGCGGTCCAGGAAGGCGGCGGGTTTCGGCGCGCCGCTCATTTGCCGGCAGCCTCGCGCATCATGGTCTGCTCCACCTCGTCGCAGATGCCGTGAGCGACGGCGAGGTGGATTTGCTGGACCACCGGCGTGTCGTCGCTGGGCGCAACCAGCAGATGATCGCACAGCGCGCGCAAATTCTCACCCCTGGTGCCGGTGAAGCCGACGGTGACAAGTCCGCGCTCGCGCGCAAGGCGGAGCGCCGCCAGAATGTTCGGCGATTTGCCTGATGTGGACAACGCCAGCAGCACGTCGCCGCGCTTACCCAGGCCCTCGACCTGCCGCGCGAATACCTGCTCGAAGCCGTAGTCATTGGCGATTGAGGTCAGCGCCGAGGTGTCGGTGGTCAGCGCAAGCGCCGCATATCCCGGGCGCTCGTGCTTGTAGCGGCCGACGATTTCGGCGGCGATGTGCTGGGCATCGGCGGCGCTGCCGCCATTGCCGATGATCAGCAGCTTGTTGCCGGAGCGAAGTGCCGCGATGATCGCGGCCGCGATTTTACGCGCAACGTCGAGCAACGCGGCATCGCGCGCCGCGCGCTGCAACGCTGCGAGCGAACTATCAAGATGCGTGGCGATGGGATCGTGGCTCACAAGGCACCGTCCGGATGAGAATTGCGTCTGTGGTAATGACCACGCCTCCCCTGCGCAAGCAGATCGCCGCAGCGATGTTAACGGCCAGCACGCGCTTCTGCTTTCGCCAGCACCTGCTCCGCGATCGCGACCACGTCGGACGCGGGAATGGTGCGCATGCAGGCATGATCGTTCATGGTGCAAATCGTCCGCTGGCAGGGTTCGCAGGGCGGCGGCGTTTTGGTTTGAACCGTCGCCGCGAGGCCGTTAAGGGGCGCCCAGAGATAGGGGCTGGTGGGTCCGAAAATGCCCATGGTCGGCGTGCCGATGGCGGCCGCGATATGCATCAGGCCGGAATCGTTTGAAATCGCGACGCTGGCCGCCGCCATTGCCAGGATGCCGTTGCGCAGGTCGGTGCCGGTGAGGTCGCGGACGCCGGGTCCGCCCGCCGCTTTGATTTCCGCCGCCTGCGCCGATTCACCGGGCCCGCCGACCACCCAGACATCCAGTCCGCGATCGGCGAAGAGGCGCGCCGCCTCGGTATAATAGCTCCAGCGTTTTGAGGCCCCGACCGATCCCGGCGCCAGCGCCACGGCGGGATTGGTCCCGAGCCCGTTGGCCTGCCGCCAACGACTGATGTCCTCAGCGGATACCTGCAACTGCGGCACCGGCCATTCGGCCGGCAACGGAGCGCCGTCGGGCAATGCCAGCGAGGCATTTTTGTCGATAAAGCGGGGCAAGGCTCTTTCGCCCCAGCGCAATCGATTGAGCAGGCCCAACCGGGCCTCACCGAAAAAACCCACCCGCTCCGGAATGCCGGCCCAGGCAGGCGCAATCGCCGATTTCCAGGTGCCTGGCAGGACCAGCGCGGTGCCGTAGTTCCGCTCGCGCAGCTGCGCCGCCAAGGCCCGCTGTTTGGCTAGGGCGAGCCGGCTGCGCGGCAGGTCACAGACGATGCCGGAACGGACGCCGGGCATGTAATCGACCAGCGGGGCGCACAGCGAGCTGGCCAGCAGATCGACGGGACGGTTCGGCCAGCGCTGCTTGAGGACCCTGACGACCGTGTGGCCGCGGACGAAGTCGCCGATCCACATATAGGGCACGATCAGGATCGGGCGGGTGTCGCCTGCGTCCTCTGCTGTTGCCTGATATAATGAATTTAAATTCATACTTTTGAGCGAGCTTGCCGGCACTGAATTGGCCTTGTCGGTATCTGCTCCCTGCGGGCAGGTAAAGTCACCCCATCCGCTCTGAAAAAATGCGCCGGGTCTTCACCAAGCCGGGTCGTCCAAGTTGCCTGCCGGGCAGGACTGGGGCAAAGCTGGCGGCGCACAATCGGGACAGGAATGTCATGCTGCTGGTGACCGGGGGCGCCGGTTTTATCGGATCGAATGTCGTGGCCGCGTTGAATGACGCGGGCCGCACCGACGTGGCGGTCTGCGACTTTCTCGGCCATGACGGCAAATGGCGCAATCTCGCAAAGCATCAACTCGCCGACATCGTGCCGCCGGCTGAATTGCCGAACTGGCTGCAAGGCAGTCGTCTCGACGCGGTCATCCATCTCGGCGCGATCTCGGAGACAACGGCGACCGACGGCGATCTGGCGATCGAAACCAATTTTCGCCTGTCGATGCGGCTGCTCGGCTGGTGCACCGCTAACGCAACGCCTTTCATCTACGCGTCCTCGGCATCGACCTATGGCGACGGCGCGCAGGGATTTCGCGACGACCCCCGCATCGATGCGCTGAAGAAGCTGCGGCCGATGAACCTGTACGGCTGGAGCAAGCATTTGTTCGACATGGCCGTTGCGGAGCGTGCGGCGAAAGGCGAGAAACTGCCGCCGCAATGGGCCGGCTTGAAATTTTTCAACGTGTTCGGGCCCAATGAATACCACAAGGGCGCGATGATGAGCGTGCTGGCGCAACGCTTCGATGACGTCAAGGCTGGTCGCGCCGTGCAATTGTTCAAGTCGCACCGCGAAGGCGTCGCCGATGGCGATCAGCGCCGCGATTTCATCTACGTCGACGATGCCGTGCGGGTCGTGATGTGGCTGCTCGCCACGCCATCGGTCAGCGGCCTCTTCAACGTCGGAACCGGCATCGCGCGCAGCTTCAAGGACTTAATGCTGGCGAGCTATGCCGCGCTCGGCACGAGACCCAACATCGAATATGTCGACATGCCGGAAGCTATTCGCGGCAGCTACCAGTACTTCACCCAAAGCGATGCCGATCGGCTGCAGCGAGCCGGCTATAACGGCGGCTTCACGGCGCTGGAAGATGCGGTTCGCATTTACGTCAAGGGCTTCCTCGATCGGCCCGATCGTTTCCGCTGATTGCGCAACATTTGAACGGGTTGTGATGTTCGATTTTGATGCCCTGTCGAATGCAATTGTCCGCCAGACGGTGCTCTGCGTCGGCGACCTGATGCTCGACGAATTCGTCTATGGCGAGGTCTCGCGCATTTCGCCGGAAGCGCCGGCGCCGGTCATCGCCGTGCAGCGCTCCGAGACCAATATCGGCGGTGCCGGCAATGTCGCGCGCAACATCGCCTCGCTCGGCGCGCGCTGCATCTTTGTCGGCATGATCGGCGAGGACGACGCAGGCAAGATCCTGAAAGCCGCGCTGGCGCGGCAAAGTCTGATCGAAGGCGTGCTGGTTTCCGATCCGGCGCGGCCGACCACGCGAAAAGTGCGGTTCGTCTCCGAGCATTTCTCCACCCATATGCTGCGCGCCGATTGGGAAATGGCGTCGCCGGCGTCCGCCGATATCGAGCAAAAGCTGATCGATGCGATCCTGCCGCTGCTTTCCCGCGCGGATATCGTGCTGCTGTCCGATTATGCCAAGGGCGTCTTGACTGCTCGGGTGATTCGCAACGTGATCGACGCCGCGCGAAAACTCGGCAAGCGGGTGATCGTCGATCCCAAGAGCGCCAACTTTGCGATTTATCGCGGCGCGACGTTGTTGACGCCCAATCGCCGGGAATTCGCGGAAGCGACGCGCAGCCGCGCCGATACTGAAACGGAAATCGCCACCGCGGCGCAGGAAGCGATGTTGCTTGCGGACTGCGAGGCACTGCTGGTGACCCAAAGCGAGCATGGCATGACCCTGGTGCCGCGCAACGGCGAGGCCATCCACGTCCCTGCGCATCCGGTCAAGGTGCGCGACGTCTCCGGTGCCGGCGACACCGTCGCCGCGGTGCTTGCGGTGGCGCTCGCGGCGGGCGCCGATTGGGAGACGACATTGCGCGTCGCCAACGCGGCGGCGGCGGTCGCGGTCGGCAAGAAGGGCACCGCCGTCGTTACGCCGGCGGAATTGCGGCGGAAAATTCTGCCGCACGCCTTCCTCGCGGCGGAGGAAAAGATCGTTTCGATCCCAGGCGATCTCGATACGCAGCTTGCGGATTGGCGCAGGCAGGGATTGCGGATTGGATTCACCAACGGCTGTTTCGACATTCTGCATCCCGGCCATGTCAAGATACTGACGGCGGCGCGTGGCGCCTGCGACCGGCTGATCGTCGCCCTCAACAGCGATGCTTCGGTGCAGCGGCTCAAGGGCGAGGGGCGCCCGGTGCAGGACGAACGCGCGCGCGCCGAAGTGCTGGCGGCGCTGGAGGCGGTCGATCTGGTCGTCATCTTTGAACAAGACACGCCGCTCGGATCTGATCCGGCAGGTCGAGCCGAACGTATTGGTGAAGGGCGGCGATTACACCCGCGAGCAGGTTGTCGGACACGAAGTGGTGGAGGCAGGCGGCGGCGAAATCCTGCTGGTCGACATCCTTGAAGGCTTCAGCACCACTTCGCTGGTGCAACGGGCGCGCGAGGGCAACGCGTGAACGCCGGCGCGATCGCTTCGCCGGCAAATATCGTGCTGCGGCTGTGGCGCGATCCGGCGGCATGGGCAACAGCGGCGGACATTTTTGCGGTATTGACGGCGCTGGCGCTGCCCTGGTCGACGTCGCTGGTTGCTATTTTCGTGCTCTGCTGGCTCGGGGCGGCGGCATGGATTCTCGATTACAGAGTCTACTTCCGGTCGCTGAAGCGACCGATATGTTTTCTGCCGATTACACTTTTTGTACTGGCAGCCGTTGGCACGTTATGGTCGGACGCATCGTGGGCGGCGTGTCTCTACGCAGTCGGCCCTGCCGCGAAACTGCTGGTGCTGCCGGGACTGTTCTATCATTTCGAGCGCTCGGCGCGTGGCATGTGGGTATTCATAGCCTTCTTGGCGTCCTGCACGCTGTTGATGGCGATGTCCTGGATCGTGGCCTTCGATCCCGGCCTGGCCCTCAAATCGGAGGCCGAATACGGCGTTCCGGTAAAAAACTATATCGACCAGAGCCAGTCATTCGCATTGTGCGCGGTGGCGCTGGCCTATCCGGTCGTCACCCTGCTGCGAGCGAACAGACTCTGTGCTGGCGACGGTGCTTACCGCAGTCTCCTTGAGCTTCGTCGTCAACATGATGCTGATCGCGGTGTCACGAACGGCGCTGGTCACAATGCCGATCATGCTGGCGGTATTCGCGGCTCTGCATCTGAAATGGCGCGGCACCATCATCATATTTTGCGCGCTGGCTTTGCTTGCGGGATTGGCATTTGCAATGTCGCCGCAGCTGCGCTGGACCGCGACGACGTTCGTGCGGGACTATCAGATTTATAAACAACGCCATCAGCCGACCTCGATCGGGATGCGGCTGGAATTCTGGCAAAAATCGCTGCGATTTTTCGCCGAGGCGCCGCTGATTGGACACGGCACCGGATCGACGCGTGGGCTTTTCGAGCAGGCCGCGACCGGGCCCAGCTTCCTCGTCGGCGGCCAGGTAGTCGGAAATCCGCATAACCAGACGCTCAACGTCGCGGTGCAGTGGGGTATTGCCGGAGTCATCGTACTGTACGCGATGTGGTGGTTTCACCTGATGCTGTTTCGCGGCGAGGGCCTCGTGGCCTGGATCGGGCTGCTGGTCGTGGTGCAAAACATTTTCACCTCATTTTTCAATTCGCACCTCTTCGACTTTCATGAAGGTTGGATGTATGTGCTGGGCGTCGGAGTAGCCGGCGGAATGATTCTGAAGCGAAGCGCTGGCGCGGCCGATAACAAACCGGTCCAATCGTGATGGCGGCCGCGCGATGCGGGAAAAGGTCGTCGAACGCCTCGGTACTTGCGATCGTTCTTTCAGCCCGGCACGATCCGGCGGCGCGGATCCTGAATGTTGACCTGTTTGCGGTTCTGCTCGCGGCGTTGTTGCCCTGGTCGACCTCCGGCGTTGCCATTGTCGCGCTGATGTGGCTGGCGGCGCTGATTCCGACCCTGGATGTTCGGGCATTTGCGCGCTCGCTAAGGCGCCCGATTTCCGCGCTGCCGATTGCGCTGTTTGCATTGGCCGTTGTCGGAACCCTGTGGTCGGATGCGTCATGGGGCGCGCGGCTCTACGCGGTCGGCCCGACCGCGAAACTGCTGATGCTGCCGCTGCTGTTCTATCATTTCGAGCGCTCGACGCGCGGCATGTGGAGCTTCATCGCCTTTCTGGCGTCCTGCACGCTGCTGATGGCGATGTCCTGGATCGTGGCTTTCGATCCGGGTCTTACGCTCAAGCCCGAGGGAGACGCTACACGGGGCATTTTCGTCAAGAATTATATCGACCAGAGCCAGGAATTCGCGTTGTGCGCCGTGGCGCTGGCCTATCCGATCGTCATGGCTCTGCGGGAGAAACGCATCTGGCTGGCGGTATTGCTGGTCGCGGTCTCCTTAAGCTTCGTCGCCAATATGGCGCTGGTCATTGTATCGCGGACGGCGCTGGTCACCATGCCGATCATGCTGGCGGTCTTTGCGGCTCTGCACCTGAAGCGGCGCAGCAACCTCATCATATTCTGTATGACGATCGTGCTGGCAGCTCTGGCATGGACGGCATCGCTCCAATTGCGCTGGACGGCCACGACATTCGTGCGCGACTATCAGGTCTACAAGGAGCTGGGTCAGCCAACATCGATTGGAACGCGGCTGGAATTCTGGCAAAAGTCGCTGCGGTTCTTCGCCGAGGCGCCGACCATCGGACACGGCACGGGATCGACGCGCACCCTGTTTGAGCAGGCCGCGACGGGTCCCGAGGCCCTTGCCCCCGCCCAGGTGATCGGAAATCCGCACAACCAGACGCTCAACGTCGCGGTGCAGTGGGGCGTCGTCGGGATCATCGTATTGTACGCGATGTGGTGCTTTCACCTGCTGCTGTTTCGCGGCGAGGGCCTGGTGGCCTGGATCGGGCTGCTTGTCGTCGTGCAAAATATCTTCACCTCGCTGTTCAACTCGCACCTGTTCGATTTCCACGAGGGGTGGATGTACGTGCTGGGCGTGGGAATTGCCGGAGGAATGACCCTGAGGACGCAATCGGAAAAAGCCCCTCAGCGCGGGCAGGTTCCGTCCGGTCCTGGCGGCTGGCATGCGCTCGACAGATGGGCTATCAGCAACCCCGGAAATGGGGCGGAAGCTCAAATAATAGCGGCTATTGGTCGGCGAATGACGCGTTTTTCCAATCTGACATTGCGCAATTTCCTGATTGCGACGCATGACGCGCTGGCAACCGCGCTGGCGCTGTTCGCCAGCTTTTACCTGCGTTTCGAAGGCGACGCTTTCTTCGTCCGGCTGCCGCTGCTGCTTCGCTTCCTGCCCTACTTCATCCTGCTCAGTATTGTAGTCTGCTATGTCTTCAACCTGACCACCACGAAATGGCGCTTCTTTTCGTTGCCGGATGTGTTGAATATCTTGCGCGCGGCGACGGTGCTGACGCTGGCGCTGCTGGTGCTGGATTACGTTTTCGTCGCTCCCCACATTCAAGGCTCGCCGGTCGCGCCGAACATCGTCGGCGCGTTCTTCGCCGGCAAGGTCACCATCATCCTGTACTGGTTTCTGGAGATATTCTTCCTGAGCGGAACGCGTTTCATCTATCGTTATTTTCGTTATAGCCGTGCGCGCTATCACGCCCGGACCGACGAGGATGCTGCACCGGCGCTTCTGATCGGCCGCGCGGCGGATGCCGAGGTTCTGCTGCGCGCCATCGAAAGCGGCGCGGTCAAACGCTTGTGGCCGGTGGGCGTGCTATCGCCGTCGCCGGCCGACCGCGGGCAGATGATCCGGAATATTCCGGTGCTGGGCGGGGTCGACGATCTCGACGAGATCATCGAGGATTTCGCAAAGCGCGACAAGCCGATCGCGCGCGTGGTGATGGCGCCCTCCGCGTTCGAGCCGGACGCGCGGCCGGAATCGGTGCTGATGCGGGCGCGCCGGCACGGGCTGATCGTCAGCCGCCTGCCGTCGCTGGAGAGCGGCGACGTCCCGCGGCTGACGGCGGTTGCCGTCGAGGATCTGCTGCTGCGTCCGAGCGAAAAGATCGATTATGCGCGCCTCGAATCCCTGGTGAAGAGCAAATCCGTTATCGTCACTGGCGGCGGCGGATCGATCGGCTCGGAAATTTGCGAGCGCGTGGCGATCTTCGGCGCGGCGCGATTGCTGGTGATCGAGAATTCAGAGCCGGCGCTCTATGCGGTCGTGGAATCTCTGGCCGCGCGCAACACCAAGGCCGCGATCGAGGGCCGCATCGCCGATATCCGCGACCGCGATCGGATCCATCGCCTGATGAGCGAATTCAAGCCGGACATCGTCTTTCACGCCGCAGCCCTCAAGCACGTGCCGATTCTGGAACGTGACTGGAGCGAAGGCGTCAAGACCAACATCTTCGGGTCGGTGAATGTCGCCGATGCGGCGTTGGCGGCCGGCGCCGAAGCGATGGTGATGATCTCGACCGACAAGGCGATCGAGCCGGTTTCCATGCTCGGCCTGACCAAGCGGTTTGCCGAGATGTATTGCCAGGCGCTCGATCACGATCTGGCGCAGCAGTCGGATGGCAAGCCGCGGATGCGACTGATTTCAGTGCGGTTCGGCAATGTGCTCGCGTCGAACGGTTCGGTGGTGCCGAAATTCAAGGCCCAGATCGAGGCGGGCGGGCCGGTCACCGTCACGCACCCCGACATGGTCCGGTATTTCATGACGATTCGCGAGGCGTGCGATCTGGTGTTGACCGCCGCAACCCACGCGCTGGCGCCGGTGCGTCCGGACGTCTCGGTTTATGTGCTAAACATGGGGCAACCCGTCAAGATCGTCGATCTTGCCGAACGCATGATCAGGCTGTCCGGCCTGCAGCCCGGTCATGATATCGAGATCGTTTTCACCGGCATGCGGCCGGGAGAGCGGCTGAACGAGATCCTGTTCGCCAGCGAAGAGCCCACCATCGAGATCGGCGTCGCCGGCGTCATGGCGGCAAAGCCGAACGAGCCGCCGATGCAGGCGCTGCGAAAGTGGATCGAGGCGCTGCAGCAGGCGATCGCGAAGGACGATCGCGCCACCATCAGGGCGGTGCTCAAGGACGCGGTGCCCGAATTCGGCTCGGTCGCGCCGGTCGAGGTGGCGGCGTCCGCAGGCCCGGTCCTACAGGCTTAGTTTGCGGAGCTGAAAAATCCGCCGCGCGAAGCGCAGGAAAAACGCCGGGTCGATGGGCGGCGCATTCAGATGCTCGCGCCGCGACTGTAAGCATTCCAGATTTCCACGGAGCGTCACGCGCCAGCCGCGGGTGCTGATGCCGCCGACCTTAAAGTCGGCGATGACCTGAGGAAGATAGCGCACGCGGAAATCGTTTAACGCCAGCGCGCGCAGCATGTAGTCATAGTCTCCGGTAGTAACGTATCTCAGATCGTATTCGCCGACCTTTTGGACGACCTCCCTGCGCATGTAGAACGTCGGGTGAGGCGGCACCCAACCGAGCTGGAACGCGTAGCGTTTGAATGCACCACCCCGCCATGATCGGACCAGGGTTTTGGTACGGTGATCGGTCACCATGTTCAGATCGCCGTACACGATATCGCAATCCCGCATCGCTGCCGCGATATCTGCAAGCGTGTGGGAATTGTGAAAAGTATCGTCGGAATTCAGAAACCCGATGGCATCGCCTTGAAACAGACGAAAGCCCTTGTTCATGGCATCGTAGACGCCTTTGTCTTGCTCCGAGAGGACCCAGATCGCGTCGGAACCGAACAACTCGACGATTTTGACGGTCGCATCGCTCGATGCCCCGTCAATTACCAGCATTTCTTTTTCCGGATGCGCCTGCTCTAGAAAAGATTCGATGGTGAAGCCGATCGTTGCCTCGGAATTGTAGCTGGCTGTTACGACGCTGATCTTCATAGATATCTCGGGGCGGCGATTACGTTACCGAGGCGGAGTGTGCCTGTCAAAAAAACCGCCTTTGCCAAGCCCATCACATGGCGGCGCTTCAATCCCGTCAAGTTACAAGAGCGCAATCGACGGCCCGTGGGGAAGCGCTGGTTACTCGGGGACCTCGATCGGGGCGGAGCCTTGCGCCCGCTTTTCGGCGCTGAAGATCCATACCAGGCCGCCGAATGCGCCGACGATAAAGGACACGCAGCCGAACAAAAGAGACACGTTCACGCCTTCGTTGGTTGCGAGGCCCGCATAGCCGAACGCCAGCCCCATGGTGGCCTCGCGCACGCCCCATCCGGCGATCGAGATCGGCAGCATCGTAATCAGCATGATCGGCGGGACCAGTTGAAAAACCTGGCCGAACAGCACGGGCGCAGCGATCGAGCGCACCACGCACCAGGCGATGACGGCGGTAAGAACATGAACGAGAAGCGAGATGGCCGCCAGCTTCGGCCCATGTTGGCGGCTGAAAATCAGGCGGTTGGCGATAACCGAGCAGGCGTGAAGATGATGCGTCACCCGCCATCGCTTCAACCACGGCCATCGCAGCCTGCCCAGAATGAGAAATCCGGCGCCTGCCGCCAGCGCCGTGAAATCGACCAGCAGCAGCGCCGACCTGCCGTGAGGGTCGTCGATCAGCCGGTAGCTCCACGGCAGGCTCGCGACGATGACGATCGCCAGCGCGATCAGGCCGATCGTGCGATCGACGAAAATGGAATAGGTCGCCGCGCGCCATCCGGCGCCGGCGCGCGCGACCAGCCATAACCGCACGGCGTCGCCGCCGATCGAGGATGGCAAGGTCTGATTGAAGAACGTTCCGATCAGGTTGAAGCGAAAGGCTTGCGTTGTCGCCAGCGGGGCGCCGCAATCCGAACTGATCTCGCGCCACCGCAGCGCGCCGAGAAAAATCTGCAGGAATGTCACGACAATCGCGAGGCCGATCCAGCCCAGGCTCGCGACGTCGAAGCGCGATGCCAGATCGTAAAAATTGATCTTGCGCAGCGCGAAATAAAGCAGTGCCGCGGAGACCAGTATCTTTACGGCTGAAAGCAGGATTCGGCGCATGTCGTCCGCGCTAGTGGATTGCCAGAAGGGGCTATATGAGACTCAAATCCGGCGGTCGCGCCGGACTTGCTCACCTTGGTATGGTTTCGGCGCCGATCTGGCAATAGCGGCGCAAACGGGTATTGCGGCCGCCTTGTGACGGCGGCTAAAGAAGCCCGGGCTGGGTGCGGCCAGGCGCAACCGACGCCTGAGTTTCCTCGAGGAAAAAATGTCGGATCACGCGATACTGGTTACCGGCGCGGCGGGATTTATCGGCTTTCATGTCGCCCGCCAGCTATTGGCCGACGGCCGCAGCGTCGTCGGTCTGGACAGCCTCAACGATTATTACGAGCCCGCCCTGAAACGGGCGCGATTAAACATCCTGCGCGAGGATTCACACTTCAGTTTCGCACATGCCGATCTCGCGGACCGGCAGGCTACGCGCGAGCTGTTCGCAAAGCATCGGTTTCCGGCGGTGGTCCATCTTGCGGCGCAAGCCGGGGTGCGCCATTCGATTGATCATCCCCATGCTTATGTGGATGCGAATCTGGCGGGCTTTGTCAATGTATTGGAGGGCTGCCGACACCATCAATGCCAGCATCTGGTGTATGCGTCGTCTTCCTCGGTTTATGGCGCCAATGTGAAGCTGCCGTTTTCGGTCGATGACAGCGCCGATCATCCCGTCAGCCTGTATGCCGCGACCAAGAGGGCAAACGAGTTGATGGCATATTCCTACAGCCATCTCTACCGTTTGCCGGTCACCGGCTTGCGGTTTTTTACCATTTACGGACCGTGGGGACGGCCGGACATGGCGATCTTTCTGTTCGCGAAGGCGATCATGGACGGCACGCCGATCAAGCTGTTTAACCATGGCAAGATGCGCCGCGACTTCACCTATATCGACGATGTCATTCGTGTCATATTGCGCCTGATCGATCGTGTTCCTGAAGGCAATGAGGGAAAAGCCGGCGGCGCGCCGGCGCGAATCTACAATGTCGGCAACCATCGCCCGGAAGAACTAATGCACGTCGTTGCGGTTCTGGAGAAAGAGTTGGGACGCGAAGCGGCGAAGGAAATGTTGCCGATGCAGCCTGGAGATGTCGTGGAAACCTTCGCCGATATCGGCGATCTGATGCGGGACACCGGCTTTGCGCCGCGGACGTCGATCGAAGATGGTATTCGCGAATTCGTTAAGTGGTATCGCAGCCACTACAAGGCTTGACAGGGAAACTCGAGGCGCGATGGACAGGCGAATTATTCCATTGATCATGTGCGGCGGCGCCGGTACGCGGCTGTGGCCGGCGTCGCGCGCGGAGCATCCGAAGCAGTTCCTGCCGCTGTTCGGGCCGCGCTCGACGTTTCAGGACACGCTGTTTCGGGTTTCCGACGCGGCGTTGTTCGAGCGTCCGATAGTCATCACCAATGCGGCTTACCGCTTCATGGTGCTGGAGCAGTTGGCCGAGATCGGGATCGAGGCCGATGTTCTGCTGGAGCCGACGCGGCGCGATTCCGGCCCGGCGATTGCGGCGGGCGCGGCGTTTGCGCAAATCCGCGACGGCGACGCCGTGGTGCTGGCGCTCGCAGCCGATCACGTCGTCCGCGATACCGCGGCTTTTGTCGCCGCCTGCCGCCAAGGTCTGGTCTCGGCCGGCGCCGGCCGCATCGTGACGTTTGGTGTGCATCCTGAACGCGCAGCCACCGAATATGGCTATATCAGCCCCGGGGAGTTGGTTGCCGGTGATGTCCGCTCGGTCGCGAAGTTCGTCGAGAAACCGGATCCGGCAACGGCCGCGGAATACATCAAGGCCGGCTATCTCTGGAACAGCGGCAACTTCATGTTTCGTGCAAGCGTGCTGCTCGATGAATATCGCGACGTCGATGCGGAAAGCGTGCAGGCGGTCAGCGATGCGGTGACCAAGGCCGGGCGCGATCTCGGCTTCGTGACGCTGGATCCGGAGTCGTTTGCAAAAGCCAGGGCGATTTCGATCGACTACGCGGTGATGGAAAAGACCGCGCACGCCGCCGTCGTACCGGTAGCGTGCGGCTGGTCCGATGTCGGCTCCTGGCATGCGGTGTGGGAGTTGTCGGGCAAGGACGAACAGGGCAATGCCGCGCAGGGCGCCGCCGTGTTCGAGGATTCCCGCAACTGCAATGTGTCGACCGACAAGGCGCTGGTCGCGCTGGAAGGCGTCGACGATCTGGTCGTTGTGGCGACGCAGGATGCCATTCTGGTGTCGCGCCAGAAGGATGCCAACGGCCTGAAGCGGCTGGTTGCGAAATTGAAAGCGGTGGCACCTCAGGTCACCGAGGGTCATCTCAAGGTGCATCGTCCGTGGGGAAATTATCAATCGATCGACACCGGCGATCGTCACCAGGTCAAGCGCATCGTTGTGAAGCCGGGCGGCCGGCTCTCGCTGCAGAAACATCATCATCGTTCCGAGCATTGGATCGTGGTGCGAGGTGCGGCGCGCGTGACGGTCAACGAGCTGATCAAGACCGTGCACGAGAACGAATCGGTCTACATCCCGATCGGCGCCACGCACCGGCTGGAAAATCCGGGCAAGATTCTGCTGGAGCTGATCGAGGTGCAGACCGGGAGCTATTTCGGCGAGGACGACATCATCCGCATCGAGGACGACTATCGGCGTTCGTAACGGCGGTTGGATCGGCTGGGCCGGGCCGAAACGTGGCAAACGGTGTAATTCTTTGAATCAAAACGTGTTTGGGATCGCGTCGCGGGCATTCGCCACATTTGTGACGACGTGCTAGGACACGTGGCGCTGGTCGCGGGCTGGGGGGCCTTCGTCAGGGTTTATCGGGGTTCGATGAGATGAATTCAAACGGGTCCGCGTTCGGAGCAGGCGCAGGGCGTGCGCTTCGCGTCGGCGTCATCGGCGCCGGCATCATGGGCAGCAATCATGCCCGCGTGCTGGCTGGCTTGCCCGGAATCGAACTGGTCGGAATTGTCGATCCCTTGCCGGCGCATCGAGCCCGCGCGACCGAGATGATTGGCTGCCGGACATTCGCCGGTCTCGATGAGCTGATCGCGGAGGGCGTCGATGCGGTCACCATTGCCGCGCCGACGCATCTTCATCATGAAATCGCGCTCACGTGCATTGCCCGCGATCTTCACATCCTTGTCGAAAAGCCGATTGCATCGACGGTCGAGGAGGGGCGCGACATCGTTGCCGCCGCCCGCCGCGCCGGCGTCACCTTGATGGTCGGTCATGTCGAGCGCTTCAACCCGGCCGTCGCCGCCATCAAGGCGGCAATCTCGGGCGAAGATATTCTTTCGATCGCCATCACCCGGGTCGGACCGTTTCCGCCGCGCATGTCTAATGTCGGCGTGGTGATCGACCTTGCGGTGCATGACATCGACCTCATTCGCTGGTTCACCGAGTCCGATATCGTCGAGGTGCAGCCGCAACTCTCCAGCGCGGTTGCCGAGCGCGAAGACATCGCGCTGCTGCAGTTCCGCACCGCGTCCGGCGTGCTCGCGCACATCAACACCAACTGGCTGACTCCGTTCAAGGCGCGCAACGTCACCGTCGCGACCCGCGGCAAATATGTAATGGGCGATCTGCTGACCCGTCAGGTCACCGAGTGCTTCGGCTTCAAACCGGACGGCAGCTATTCCATGCGTCATCTGCCGGTCGGTCATGACGAGCCGCTGCGTGCCGAATTGATCGCGTTTCTCGATGCGGTGCGCACCGGCGGGGTGCCGGCGGTGACCGGCGACGAGGGTGTGGCCAGCCTCGAAATTGCGATCCGATGCCTGGAAAGTCCCGCCAAGCCCGCAGCCGCTTCCGCCCGCAAGGGGCCGCGCCGCGTGGTCGGCTGAGCGATCCGCTGTAAATGTCCAACCCTCAATTGTCGCAAGGCGCCATGAACCAGCATCTTCGTCCAGACCCCGTGCCGTTCATCGATATCGGCGCGCAGCGCCGGCGGCTCGGCAAATCGATCGATGACGCGGTCGGGCGCGTGCTCGCCCATTGCCAGTTCATCAACGGCCCGGAAGTGGCGCAGCTCGAAGCCGAGCTTGCGGCCTTCAGCGGCGCAAGGCATGTGGTGACCTGCGCCAGCGGTACCGACGCGCTGCTGATGGTGCTGATGGCAAAGGGCGTCGGCCGCGGCGATGCGGTGCTTTGTCCGTCGTTCACCTTCTGCGCGACCGGCGAAGCCGTGGCGCTGAGCGGTGCGACGCCGGTGTTCGTCGATGTCGATGAAGCCACGTTCAACATGGACGCGAATGCGCTGAAGCGCGGCATCGCGACCGCGAAGAAGCTGGGGCTGAAGCCGAAGGCGGCAATTGCCGTCGATCTGTTCGGACAAAGCGCCGACCATGACGCCATCGGCGCGGTGGCGGAAGCCGAGGGCCTGTTCGTGCTCGACGACGCCGCACAGTCGTTCGGCGCCAGCTACAAGGGCCGCCGCCTCGGCACCTTCGGCCTCGTCACCGCAACCAGTTTCTTTCCCGCCAAACCGCTTGGCTGCTTCGGCGATGGCGGCGCGATCTTCACCGACGATGCCGAATTGGCGGCAACGCTGCGCAGCATCCGCGTCCACGGCCAGGGTTCGGACAAGTACGACAATGTCCGGCTCGGGCTGACCGGTCGGCTCGACACCATGCAGGCGGCGATCCTGATCGAGAAACTCAAGATTTTCGAGGATGAGATCACGGCGCGCAATCAGGTCGCGCAGCGTTACGCGCGCGGGCTCGGCAATGTGGTCACCGTGCCGCATGTGGCCGGCGGCTGCACATCGGTGTGGGCGCAATATACCATCCGGCTGCCGCATGGCGTCGACCGCGACGGTTTTGCGGCGGCGCTGAAGGCGCAGGGTATTCCCACCGCGATCTATTATCCGAGATCGATGCATCAGCAGACCGCCTATCGGGGTTTTCCGGTCGCCGAGGGCGGCCTGCCGATCAGCGAAAAGCTTTCCGACGATGTCATCAGTCTGCCGATGCACGCCTATCTCGACGAACCGGCGCAGCAGCAGATCATCAAGGCTGTGCGCGGCGCGCTTTCAACTTGATTTGGCCGTTTTGAAGCGCCGCAGCATGCTGTAGAAGCGGCGGATGCTCGGACGCATTTTCACCGTCGGCGGCTATACCCTGCTCTCGCGGCTGACCGGCTTTGCGCGCGACATCATGCTCGCGGCAATCCTTGGCGCGGGACCGGTGGCCGACGCGTTCTTCGTGGCGCTGCGGTTGCCCAATCACTTCCGCGCGATTTTTGCGGAGGGCGCGTTTAATGCCGCCTTCGTGCCCGCCTACGCGCATCTCCACAGCATGAGCGAGCGATCGGCCAAACTGTTCGCCGACCGCATCTTCACGCTGCTGTTTAGCGCGCAGGTCGTGCTGCTGGTGGTCGCATGGCTGTTCATGCCGCAGGTGATCGCCATTCTGGCGCCGGGTTTTTCCGACGATCCGGTACGCGGCGAACTTGCGATTTCGCTGACCCGGATCACCTTTCCCTATCTGCTGCTGATCACGCTGGTCACGCTCTATGGCGGCATGCTCAATGTCATGCATCGTTTTGCCAGCGCCGCGGCGGCGCCGATATTTCTCAACCTGTCGATGATGACGACGCTGGCGCTGGCGGCGTTCTTTCCGGGTGCCGGTTACGCGGCGGCGTGGGGCGTCTTGATCGCGGGGTTTCTCGAATTTTCCCTGCTGGCGGGCGACGCCGCGCGCCGCGGCATCCTGCCGCGATTTGCACCTCTCAAGCTCGACGACGATGTCCGCGGCTTTTTTCGCGCGCTTGGGCCTGCGACGGTCGGCTCGATGGGGACGCAGGTCGCGTTGTTCGCCGACACCATCATCGCCACCTTTCTCCCCACCGGCGCGCTGTCGGCGCTGTACTATGCCGACCGGCTCAATCAGCTGCCGATCGGCGTGATCGGCATCGCCATCGGCACCGTGCTGCTGCCGGAAATGTCGCGGCAACTCACTGTCCACGATCACGCGGGCGCCGCGGCGTCGCAGCGCCGCGCCTTCGATTTCACGCTGCTGTTTTCGGTACCGTTCGTGGCTGCATTTCTGGCGGTGCCGGATGTCATCATGCGGGCGATGTTCGCGCGCGGTGCGTTCTCGAAGGCGGATGCCGCCGCCGCCGGCGCCACGTTGGCGGCCTATGCGATCGGTCTCATTCCATTTGTTCTGATCCGCAGCGCGGTCGCGACCTTCTATGCCCGCAAGGATACCTCGACCCCCGTCAAGGCGGCGCTGACCGGCGTCGTGGTCAACGTCGCGCTGAAAATCGCGCTGGTGGGATCGCTCGCACAGGTCGGCCTGGCGCTGGCGACCGCAGCCGGCGCCTGGGTCAATCTCCTGCTGGTGATCGGCTTGGCGGTGCGGGCAGGGCATCTTGAGCTGGACCGGACGCTGGCGCGGTCATCGGTGAAGTTCGCTGTCTCCGGCGTCCTGCTCGGGTTTACGCTTTGGCTTGCCGCGCGACTCGCGACGGTGCAATTCGCGCAATTGAGCGCGTTCCGCGACGAGGCCGCGCTCTTTCTGCTGATCACGGTCGGCGCAATCGTCTATGCCGGATCGATCCTGCTGCTGTTCGGCAGGAACTGGCTGAAGTCCCTGTTGCGCAGCTAAAGCCGTTTGCGCTGAGGTTCGATCCGCTGCAATATGGCGGAAACTGCTATCGCAATCGGAGAACCAATGGCCCCCATCAAATTCGGCGTCGGTCAAAGCGTGCTGCGCAAGGAAGATGACGCGCTGATTCGCGGCAAGGGCCGCTACACCGAAGACCACGCGCCGGCGACCCTGCACGCGCTGGTGCTGCGCTCGCCCCACGCGCACGCGAAATTCACCATCGACGCCACGCGGGCCCGCGGTCTGCCGGGCGTCGCCACCATCCTCACCGCGGAGGACATCAAGGATCTCGGCGACCTTCCGTGCCTGTTCAATCTTGAGGTTGATCCGTTCACTGGCCCGCCCTATCCGATCCTCGCCCACGGCATGGTGCGCCATGTCGGCGACGCCGTGGCGTTCGTCGTTGCGGAAACGGTCGATCGCGCCCGCGACGCCATCGAGGCGATCGAGGTCAACTGGACGCCGCTGCCCGCGGCGGTCGGTGTCGTCAATGCCGTGAAGGAAGGCGCGCCGCGGGTGTGGCCCGATCATGCCGGCAACGTGCTGTTCGACGTGCCGATCGGCGACAAGAAGGCGACCGAAGCGGCATTCGCCAAAGCCCATGCCGTCGCCGAGATATCGATCGTCAATCCGCGCGTCGTCACCAATTTCATGGAAACCCGCGCGGTGGTCTGCGAATACGACGCCAAACGCGATCATCTGACGCTGACGATCGGCAGCCAGGGCAGCCATCGCCTGCGCGATATCCTGTGCCAGAACATTTTGAAGATCCCGGTCGAAAAGATGCGGGTGATCTGCCCGGATGTCGGCGGCGGTTTCGGTACAAAGCTATTTCCCTATCGCGAATACGCGCTGGCTGCTGTCGCCGCGAGAAAACTGCGCAAGACGGTCAAATGGGCCGCCGACCGCGCCGATCACTTCATGGGCGACGCGCAGGGCCGTGACAATGTCACAACCGCGCGGATGGCGCTGGCGGAAGACGGCAAGTTTCTGGGGATGGACGTCGATCTGAAGAGCGACATGGGCGCGTATCTCTCGACATTCGGTCCCTACATTCCGCACGGCGGTGCCGGCATGCTGCCCGGGCTTTACGACATCCAGGCCTTTCATTGCCGCGTCCGCACGGTATTCACCAATACCGTGCCGGTCGATGCCTATCGCGGCGCCGGACGACCCGAGGCGGCCTATGTGGTCGAGCGGCTTGTCGATGCATCGGCGCGAAAACTCGGAATGACGCCGGACGCGATCCGGCGCAAGAACTTCATTGCGCCGCGCGCGATGCCCTACAAGACCGCCACCGGCAAGATCTACGATTCCGGCGATTTCAGCGCGCATATGAAGCGGGCGATGGAGATCGGGAACTGGAAGGAATTTCCCAAACGCGCCAAGGCCGCGAAGAAGCAGGGCCTAGTGCGCGGGATCGGACTTGGCACCTACGTCGAGGTCTGCGGCACCATGGGCGAGGAGACCGCCAACGTTGCGCTCGATCCCAACGGCGACGTGACGATCCTGATCGGCACCCAGTCGAGCGGGCAGGGGCATCAGACCGCCTATGCGCAAATCGTCGCCGAGCAGCTTGGGCTCGCGCCCGAGCATGTGCATGTCTTCCAGGGCGACACCGATAAGATCGCCACCGGCCTCGGCACCGGCGGTTCGTCTTCGATACCAACCGGCGGCGTCAGCGTCGAGCGGGCTACCCGCACGCTGGGTACGAATTTGCGCGAGATCGCCGCCGATGCGCTGGAAACCAGCGCCGCCGACCTCGAGATCAGCGACGGTGTTGTGCGGATTGCCGGCACCGACCGCTCGATCTCCTTTGCCGATCTTGCAAAACGGCCCGGGGTCGATCCATCGAAGCTGAACGCGAGCTCCACCTTCACCGCCGCCGACGGCACGTTTCCGAACGGCACCCATCTTGCCGAAGTCGAGATCGATCCCGCAACCGGTAAAATCGAAGTCGTCAACTACATCATCGTCGACGATTTCGGGGTGACGCTCAATCCGCTGCTGCTCGCCGGGCAGGTCCATGGCGGCGCGATGCAAGGCATCGGCCAGGCGCTGATGGAGCAGGCGGTCTATGACAAGGACGGCCAGCTGGTCACCGGAACCTTCATGGATTACGCGCTGCCGCGTGCCGCCGATGGTCCGTCCTTCGTGTTCGAAACCCATAACGTGCCCTGCAAGACCAATCCGCTGGGCGTCAAGGGTGCAGGCGAGGCCGGCGCGATCGGCTCCTGCCCGGCCGTCGTCAATGCGATCATCGACGGGCTGTGGCGGGAGTACAAGATCGACCACATCGACATGCCGGCGACCGCAGAAAGGGTCTGGATTGCGATCCGCGAGCACCAGCGGCGGCACAGCCTGTGACATCCCGTCCCGGGCGGAATTAACCAGCCAAGGCGGGGTTATGCCTTACGATGGCTGGAGTCGGGTTCGAACTGCCGGCGGATTAGGACCAGGGGGAGCTGATGTTGCGGACTGTGGTTGTGGTTGGAGCGTTATTGCTGGGAATTGGCGTGGTGGCGGCGCAGCAGGACGCGATGAAGAGCGCCCAGACCATCATGAAGGCGAATGGCAAGGCCCTCGGAGGGACTCTGGCGCCGATGAACAAGGGCGAGAAGCCCTACGATCAGGCTGCGGTTACCGAGGCGCTCAACAACCTCGACGACACCGCCAAGAAGCTTCCGACAATGTTTCCGGCAAGCCTCAAGGGCATGAAGGCGGAAGGCGACTACAGCCCGTCGCCCAAGATCTGGGAAGACAAGACCGGCTTCGATGCCGCTACCGCGACCTTCGCCAAGGCGGTGACCGACGCCAAGGCTTCAGTCAAAGACCTGGATACGCTGAAAGCGGCCTTCCCGGCCATCGGCAAATCGTGCGGCGGCTGCCACGAAACCTACCGCGTGAAGCACAGCTAGTTTCGTCATTCCGGGCGCGCGTCTTCGCGCAAACCCGGAAATCCAGTTCCACGCACTGCTCTAGATTCCGGGTTCGCACTGTCGGGCCGCGCTTGCGCGGTCCTGTTGGCGCGCCCCGGGATGACAAACGAAACAAAAGGGCGGACGCTCGATGCGTCCGCCCTTGGTTTTCAAATATCCCGTAACGGCTTACTTCGTCACCTGGCCGCGGATTTCGCCGCCCGGATTGGCCGCGGTGTGGACGTTGACGTAGTACTTGCCGGCCATCAGGTCGGCGGCCTGGGCGTCCGTGAGCGTGGCGCTGCCTTCGGCCGGGCTCGAGGTGGCATTGGGGATCGCAACGGCGACGCCGGCGTTCTTGCCGGGTTCAGCGGGCCCATGGAAATGCGCCGCGGTCGCAGGACCGGAAAGCCCCGAATAGGTCAGCTTCCAGCTCAGCTTCTTGGAGGCGGCATCGTAGTCGATGTCTGCCGTGCCCTTGCCCGCGCTGGTGTTGGGCGGCACTTCGGATTTGCCGTCGAGGGTTGCTTTCATCTTGTCGGCGAAGGCGGGCCCGGCGAACGCAACCGCGGCGCCGATTGCTAGGGTAGCGAGCGTGACTTTGGTTTTTGACATGGTTCTCTCCCTGTGGACGTCGATTTTACAACAATGCGACTTCGGATTTATTCCCGGATACAGTGCGAACACGGCTAAATTTCATTGAGGCAATAGCCGGGACTCTACCCCATACTGACCATATAGATTGGCTGCAACGATGGATCGGCGCGTGCTGAGACGGTTTTTCCTTGCCCTCGTATTTGCCTGCGTCGCCGGCCTTGGTATTTTCTGGTGGCTGACAATCCCGGCGTCGATCCCCGCGAGCGCATTGCCGGCCTATGCGCCTGATCCGGCCAACGGTCTCACAACGTTCAATGCCGGTGGATGTTCCTCGTGCCATGCCGTGCCCGGCCAGCCCGATCGCACCAGACTTGGCGGCGGCCTCGCCATCCCGTCGCCGTTCGGGACGTTTTATGTGCCGAACATCTCGCCTGACCCGGACGATGGCATCGGACGCTGGACCGAGGCTGATTTCGCCAGCGCGGTGATCAAAGGCACCTCGCCCGCCGCAACGCATTATTTTCCGGCCTTTCCCTATACGTCCTACCAGCACGCGAAGATCGAAGACGTCCGCGACCTCTTCGCCTATCTGAAAACGCTGGCTCCGGTGTCCGGCAAGGCGCGCGACCACGATGTGCCGTTTCCGTTCAACATCCGGCGCAGTATCGGGATCTGGAAACTGCTGTTCAAGGACGGCAAGCCGTTCGCTCTGGATACCAAGCGATCCGGGCAATGGAATCGCGGCGCCTATCTGGTCAACGCCCTCGGCCACTGCGCCGAATGCCACAGCCCGCGCAATTTTCTCGGCGGCATCATCGCCGGCAAGCGCTTCGCGGGAGGCCCCAATCCGGAGGGCGAGGGCTGGGTGCCCAACATCACGCAAAAAGGGCTTAGCGAGTGGAGTGAAAAGGACATCGCCTATTTCCTCGAAACCGGGCAGACGCCCGATGGCGACACCGCCGGCGGTTCGATGGCGCGCGTGATCCGCAATACCGCGCAACTAAGCGCCGAGGACCGCGCTGCGATGGCGGACTATCTCAAATCGCTGCCGCCGGTGGATGGTCCGCCGCGGCCGGCGAAGAAGAAGACTTAAGTGGCCTTATTCGGTTATCCCCGCGATAACGGCGAAGCCGTTAGGCAAGGATGACGGTCTGCCAATCCGCTACCTCGAACCGAACGCCTTGAAGGTGATGATGGTGTGGGTGTCCTGGATGCCCGGAATCACCTGCACCTTTTCGTTGACGAAATGGCCGATGTCGGTGTCGTTATCGACGTAGAACTTCACCAGCAGATCGTAATCGCCGGCGGTGGAATAAATCTCCGAGGCAATCTCGGCTTCCGCGAGCGCGTTGGCGACGACATAGGACTGGCCGAGCTTGCATTTGAACTGGACGAAGAAGGGAACCATCGCTGCTGTCTCCGGAAGGGCGTCGCGTTGCGTTCAATATAGCTTGTTAGTGAACTTGCTGCCAATGGCAGGCCGCGCTACCACGCAGGACGATGACAATTCCCATTGCACTCACCATCGCCGGTTCGGATTCGGCCGGCGGCGCCGGCATCCAGGCAGACCTGAAGACGTTTGCTGCCTTCGGCGTCTACGGCGCGTCAGTCATTACCGCGCTCACCGCGCAAAATACGCACGGCGTCAGCGGCATTCATCTGGTGCCCGCGGATTTCGTCACCGCGCAGATCGACGCGGTGTTCGGCGATCTCGACGTCAAGGCGGTCAAGATCGGCATGGTCGCGCAGCACCCGGTGATCGACGCAATCGTTACGGGGCTTGGGCGGTGGTCGCCAAAGCATGTGGTGCTGGATCCGGTGATGGTCGCGACGTCCGGTGATCGCCTGCTGGCGCCGGACGCCATCGAAGCGCTTAGAGCAAAACTCATTCCGCGCGCCTGCCTGCTGATGCCGAACCTGCCGGAAGCGGCGGCGTTGCTCGACGAACCGGTTGCCGTAAGCGAAACGGCTATCGAGAGCCAGGGTAAACGTCTGTTGGGGCTGGGCTGCGCCGCCGTGCTGATCAAGGGCGGCCACGGGCAGGGCGCGGAGAGCATCGACTATCTTATCCGCAAGGACGGCGTGGTCGCGCTGCCGGCCCCACGCATCGCCACCAAAAACACTCACGGCACCGGATGCTCGCTGTCCTCGGCCATCGCCGCGGGCCTCGCCAAGGGCGAAAATCTGGAGACCGCCGTTCGCCGCGCCAAGGTCTGGATCAGCTCCGCGATTGCCGCGGCCGATCGCCTCGCCGTCGGCCGTGGCCACGGACCGATCCATCATTTTCACGCCTTCGACTAGCGTAATTGCGGACATTGCTCGCGCCACGTCGGTGTTTGGGTGGCTAATCCGCACCGGCCTCCCTTGCCCATGCATTGCACACCGCGGTACAAGGCTCGCATGACGAATGCCTCGCCAGCTTTGCCCGTTACGTCGGTCGACATCGATGCCGCGGCGCGCGTGCTAGCGCCGTTCGCGGTGCGAACGCAGCTATTGTCGTCACCGGCGCTCGACGAGCGCGTGGGTGCCAAGGTTTTCCTCAAGCCGGAAATGTTGCAGCGGACCGGATCGTTCAAATTTCGCGGTGCCTTCAACAAGCTGTCGTCGATCCCGCGACAGGCGCGCAGTGGCGGGGTGGTGGCATTCTCTTCCGGAAACCACGCCCAGGGCGTCGCCGCGGCGGCGCAAATCCTGAACATGCGGGCGACCATCGTGATGCCGGCCGATGCGCCGCGCTCCAAGCGCGAACGCACCAAGGCCTATGGCGCCGAAGTGGTGCTGTACGACCGCGACCGCGAGGATCGCGAGGCCATCGCCCGCGACATCGCCGGCAAGCACGGCGCGACACTGGTGCCGCCTTACGACGATCTCAAGGTCATTGCCGGGCAAGGTACCGTTGGCCGCGAGATCGCTGAAGACATGGCCGCGCTCGGTATTGCGCCGGACATCGTCGTTGCGCCGGCATCGGGCGGCGGCCTGGTCGCGGGTGTCGCCACCGCGGTGAAGGCGCGTTATCCGCAAGCGATATTGATGTCGGCCGAACCCGACGGTTTTGATGACCACGCCCGTTCGCTGCGGGCCGGCAAGCGCGAGCCGCACCGCGCTCAGGGGCGCACCATCTGCGATGCACTGATGGCGACGGTGCCCGGTGAAATCACCTTCGCCATCAACCGGCGGCTGCTCACCCAGGGGGTCACGGCGACCGACGCGGAAGTCGGCGCCGCGGTCGCCTTCGTGTTCCGCGAGTTCAAGCTCGTGGTCGAACCAGGTGGGGCCGTCGGCCTCGCCGCACTGCTGGCAGGTCACATCGAGGCGCGGGGCAAAACCATCGTCATCGTGCTCTCGGGCGGCAACGTCGATCCGGACCTGTATGCGAGACTGGTTGCCTGACGGCGGATCACGAGAAGAATGCGATCTTCTCGGCCTGGCTCATGCGCCGGATCGGCGCCAGCGGATCGATATTGGATGGGTCCGGCCGCCGCACAATCCCATCGGCGATCAATGAAGCGCCCAGCGACGGTCGGGGGATCGGTGCCGGTCCTGGCTGCGCCGCGGTGGCCGGCTCCGCCCCTTCGGACAGGGCATCGGCTGCTACCGAATTTGTCTCCATGACGTGAATCGCAGCGATATCGGGTTCATCGAAATCCGGAGCGGCCATCTCCAGCGCAATCAAGTCCAGCACGGCGTCGTCCTGCGCAAGATCGGCGTCGGTGGTGGCTTCGATCTGCATCGTTCCGGCGATGTCTTCGGGCGGCGAGGGTGCTGCGGCTTCGGGCGCGGCCGCCGATGGCGGTGTGGTTTCTGCGGTGGCAGCTTTTTCGTCGGCTGCCGCCGATGCAGAAGGGGATATTTCACAGTCCGGCGATGGGGCTGCGTCGTCGCCTTCAAATGCCTTGATCCGCCGGTCGATCAGGTCGAACGCGGCGCTCAATGCGGCTTGAACATCGGCCGAAGCCAATTGTCCGCAACCCGCTTCGATGGCGCTGACCTGGGAATCCATCAGGTCGTAAATCCGGCCATCCGCCCCGATTTCGCGCAGGCGCAGCAAGGTCTCGCGAATGACTTGCGCGCCCCGGCGAATCGGTGCGAGCGATTCGTCGAGCGCAGCGCCGCCAAGCGCAGCCGCCGCCGTGGCGCTTGCTTCGTTTACCGCTTCCCTGATCGCCGCCAGCGCTTCGGCCAGGCCATGTTCCGCGACCGCATCTTTCTGCGCGGCGAGGTTCTGTTCGATCCGCGCCACCGCATCGAGCACCATGCGCGTGTCGGCGTTGCGGTTGCGCTTGGCATATTCGCTGAGGAACCAGCGGCCCCGCGCCGTCTCCATGAAGGCGTCGCTGATGGCGTCGTAATCCGCCTCGCCGGGCATCGCAGCGCGGGCGGAGATCGGTGACAGGGCGAAAGCTTCGTCGGCCATGAACAACTCGTCGCGCAAATCGCTGCGCCTTGCTGGTACGATCATCATGAACGCAGGCGAATCGCAATTGAATTGATGGCTTCCGAATCACAAATCCCCATCGCTTCGCAAGCTTCCGCGAAACGATTCGCGACGCGGCTGGCGCTGTTCTACGGTACGCTGTTCGGCCTCGTGGGCACGCATCTGCCGTTCTTTCCGGTGTGGCTGAAGGCTATCGGCGTCGACGCGTCATGGATCGGCATCATTACGGCGGTGCCGTCTGTGACGCGGTTTACGGTCCTGCCGTTCATTACCGGATTGGCCGAAAAGCGCCAGTCGTTGCGCGGCGCCCTGATCGCGACCGCCTTCGTGAGCGCGCTGGGGTTCTCGATCATTGGCACCTTGCATCAACCGCTCGCGGTATTCCTCGCTTATGCGGTCACCGCCTGCCTGTGGACGCCGATGACACCGCTCACCGACGCCTACGCGCTGAAAGGAGTGGCGCGGTACGGCCTCAATTATGGGCCGTTGCGGCTGTGGGGATCGGCGGCGTTCGTGGTGGGGGCTCTCGCATGCGGGCTGTTGGTCGATGTCATCGCGGCCAAACATCTGATCTGGGTCATTGCGGCGGTAGCGGGATTGGGGGCGCTGGCCAGTCTCGGGCTGCAACCGCTGCAGGTCGCAAAGGCGGTTCCGGCAGCGACATCAGGCGCGACGGCCCTGCTGCAGGAGCCCGGCTTTCTCGCCATCATCGTGGCGGCGGCGCTGATCCAGGGCAGCCATGCCGCCTATTACACCTTCGCGTCCATCGCCTGGCAGAATTCAGGCCTCGGCGGACTGACGATCGCTGGATTGTGGGCGCTGGGAGTGATTGCCGAGATCGTGGTATTCGCGCTGTCGCCGCGGTTCACGCTGTCGCCTGCAAATCTTGTGGTCATCGCCGCGCTTGGCGCCGTCGCGCGCTGGCTGATCATGGCGCAGGAGCCCCCGCTGCCGGTGCTCGCGGCTGTCCAGCTGGCGCATGGGCTGACCTTCGGGCTCACGCAAATCGGCACCATGGGGCTGATGGTGCAGCATGTGCCGGGTCATGTGATGGCGAGGGGACAGGGTTATCTCACCGCCTGCACCGGGATCGTCACGAGCATCGCGTCCGTTCTGTCCGGCGCGATCTATGCGCAGCACGGGCAGGGCGTCTACTACCTTATGGCTGCGATGGCGCTCGCGAGCGCCATCGTGATGTGGTTGGCGCGTCATCGTCTCGAGCATCAGCCCCAAAGTGCCGCGTCCGGCGGATAGACCGTGCTGCCGTCATAACGCAGGCCGTTCTCGCGATCGCCGGCCAGCAGCAACGGCCCGTCGAGATCGACGAAGCGGGCCTGCGGCGTGAGCAGCATCGCCGGCGCCATCGCCAGCGACGTCGCGACCATGCAGCCGACCATGATCTCGAAGCCGAGCGCCTGCGCGGCGTCAGCCATTGCCAGCGCCTCGGTCAAGCCGCCGGCCTTGTCGAGCTTGATGTTGATGGCGTCGTAGCGCTCGCGCAAGCCCTCCAGAGAGGGGCGGTCATGCGCGCTTTCGTCGGCGCAGACCGCGAAAGGCCTGCGGATACGCGCCAGGAGTTCGTCCTGCCCGGCCGGCAGCGGCTGTTCGACCAGGGTGACGCCGACGGCCTCGCACGCGGCGAAATTATGCTCGAGATTGGCCGGGGTCCAAGCCTCGTTGGCATCGACGATGAGCTCGGATTCGGGGGCTTCCTTGCGCACCGCCGCGATCCGCTCGCCGTCGCCATCGCCGCCGAGCTTGATCTTGAGTAGCGGCCGGCTGGCGGCCCTGGCGGTCGCCGCTGCCATGGCCTCCGGAGTTCCCAGCGAGATCGTGAAGGCGGTGGTGCAAGCTCGCGGAGCCGGCCGGCCAAGCAGCTCCCAGGCCCGCCGGCCGCTGCGCTTGGCTTCCAGGTCGATTAGCGCGCAATCCAGCGCATTACGCGCCGCGCCCGCCGGCAGGGCGCCCAGGAGGGCTAGCCGGTCGAGACCTCCGCGCAAGGCCTCCCGCATCGAAACCATGGCGGCCAGGGTTGCTTCCGGCGTTTCGCCATAGCGGGCATAGGGCACGCATTCGCCGCGCCCGGTATGGTCGCCCTGGCTGAACTCCGCCAGCACCGTGATCGCCTCGGTCTTGGCGCCGCGGCTGATGGTGAAGGCGCCGGCTATCGGCCAGCGTTCGATTCGGGCGGCAAGCTTCGGCGATTTGCTGGAAGTCATTTCAAAATCTGGCCATTTCCGAACCGCAGGGTTGCCCGCCGCTACCAAGTATGGCTGGTTAGGTTCGTATCCCACAAGGCAGCGGCGGGGTGTTGGGTTTTATCTCCGGCGCCTGCGGAAACTGTGCAGGAGCTGACATTGGACGGTGGCCCGACACTGGAGCGGATTGCACAGGGCAGCGGCCTTGCGCTGTGCGCCGCCGGCTCGTGGACCGCTCGCTTTGCCCCGGATCTAGAACAGCTTGTCGGCGAGGCCGAGAAACTGACCGGCAGCCGCCCCAATATCTTCATCGACGTGTCGCAGGTTTCCAAGCTCGACACCTTTGGGGCCTGGCTGATCGAGCGGCTGCGCCGCAGCCTCACGCAAGGCGGCGTCGAGGCGAAGATCGCCGGCCTTTCGGCGAATTATTCCAGCCTGGTCGATGAGGTGCGGCGGGTAAAAGCCGCGCCGGAATCCGAAGCACCTGCGGTGACGATCATCGGCCTGCTGGATCAGGTCGGCCGCAGCGTGTACGGCGTCGGCGAAACATTGACCGGCTTGATCAGCATGCTGGGCGCCGTGCTGGCAGCCGGCGCGCGGGTGATCATGCACCCGTCCGGATTCCGCCTCACTTCGACCGTCCACCATCTCGAACAGGTATGCTGGCGCGCGGTGCCGATCGTGGTGCTGATCACCTTCCTGATCGGCTGCATCATCTCGCAGCAAGGCATCTTTCATTTCCGAAAATTCGGCGCCGACGTCTTCGTCGTCGATATGCTGGGCGTGCTGGTGTTGCGCGAGATAGGCGTGCTGCTGGTGGCGATCATGGTGGCAGGCCGGTCCGGCAGCGCCTATACCGCCGAACTCGGTTCGATGAAAATGCGCGAGGAGATCGACGCTTTGCGTACCATGGGTTTCGACCCGATCGAGGTCTTGATTCTGCCGAGAATGCTGGCGCTGATCATTGCGCTGCCGATCCTGGCCTTTCTCGGTGCCGTCGCGGCGCTCTATGGCGGCGGCCTGGTGGCCTGGCTCTATGGCGGCGTCGATCCGGAAGCATTTTTGCTTCGTCTGCGCGACGCGATCTCGATCGATCACTTCACCGTCGGCATGATCAAGGCGCCGGTGATGGCGGCGGTGATCGGGATCGTCGCCTGTGTCGAGGGGCTGGCGGTCGAAGGCAGCGCCGAGTCGCTCGGACAACACACCACGTCGTCGGTGGTGAAGGGGATATTCCTGGTGATCGTGATGGACGGCATATTCGCGATCTTCTTCGCATCGATCGGAATGTAGCGATGCCGATCGAAGCCTCCGATGCCATCATCCGGGTTCGCGACATTTCGGTGCAGTTCGGCACCACAAAAGTTCTCGACCGGCTCAATCTCGACGTCAAGCGCGGTGAGATTCTGGGCTTCGTCGGCCCGTCCGGCGCCGGCAAATCGGTGCTGACGCGCACCATCATCGGGCTGATCCCCAAGGTCAGCGGCCGCATCGAGGTGTTCGGCATCGATCTCGACGCAGCCGACGCCGCGGCGCGGCGGGGTGTCGAGCGGCGATGGGGAATCCTGTTCCAGCAGGGCGCGCTGTTTTCCTCGCTCAGTGTCCGCCAGAACATCCAGTTCCCGGTGCGCGAATATCTCAATGTTTCGCAGCGCCTGCTTGACGAGATCACCATCGCCAAGCTCGGCATGGTCGGACTGAAACCCGAGGTGGCCGACCGCTTTCCGTCGGAACTGTCCGGCGGCATGATCAAGCGGGTGGCGCTGGCGCGGGCGCTGGCGCTCGATCCCGAACTGGTGTTCCTCGATGAGCCGACCTCGGGCCTCGATCCGATCGGTGCCGGCGACTTCGACGAATTGGTGCGGACCCTGCAGCGCACTTTGGGCCTGACCGTTTTCATGGTAACCCATGACCTGGATAGCCTTCACACGGCGTGCGATCGCATTGCCGTTTTAGGCAACGGCAAGATCATCGCAGCAGGGTCGATGGCCGATATGCTGGCCTCGCAGCATCCCTGGTTGAGGCAATACTTCCACGGCAAGCGCGCCCGCGCTGTCGTGGGCGCGTAGCACTGGAGCCGGATTGATGGAAACGCGGGCGAATTTCGTCCTGATCGGATCGTTCACGCTGGCGGTGATCGCGGCGGCGTTCGGCTTCGTGCTGTGGTTTCAAAGCCTCCACACCACCAAGGCGCGCAGCCCGATGCGCATCATTTTCGAAGGCCCGGCGGCCGGCCTGCGCAACGGCGGCAGCATCAATTTCAACGGCATTCGGGTTGGAGAGGTGATCTCCGTGAAGCTGGACAATCCGCGGCGGGTCGTCGCACTGGCGATGGTCGAGAACAATGCCCCGATCCGGAAAGATACCCTTGTCGGCCTGGAATTTCAGGGCTTGACCGGCGTCGCGGCGATATCGCTGAAGGGCGGTGAGGTGGCGGCACCCCCGGTTCCCCTGGATGAGGATGGCGTTCCGGTGCTGACCGCCGATCCAAACGCACTGCAGGACGTCACGGAAGCGATCCGCGGCACATTGCAGAATATCAACAGAGTGGTTGCCGACAATCAGGAGGCGGTGAAGAACTCGCTGCAAAACCTCGAGACATTCACCTCGTCGCTGGCGCGCAATTCCGAGAAGATCGACAACATCATGCTCAAGGTCAATGACGTGATGGGGAAGGCCGACGGCGTCATGAGCAAGACCGACAACCTGATGCTCGGCCTCAATGCGCTTGCCGGCGGCAAGGATGGCGGCGAGCTTTTCCAGGCGGTGAAATCGATCCGCGAACTGGCCGACGATTTTGACAAGCGTTCTGGCGCGCTGATGACCGATGGCCGCCGCACCTTGGGCGATATCAGCCGCGCCGTGAATAACCTCGACAAGAACCCGACCCGCCTGCTGTTCGGCGCCGGAAGCGGCAGCGCGCCGGCGGAAGCGGCCAAGCCAGCGCCGGAAAAACCGCCGGCGGGCCAGAAGCGGCAATAAGGTTTCCCGCCGTCAGCGGGGGCGGGTTCCAGGACATGGACTCATTGGGGCGCGCACTCATAAAATGAGGCGAGGACTTGTCCGCTATTCCCTCGGAAGCGGAGATTGGGCGGCAGGCCCTCGAGCGTCCGTTACGTGCCAAAAGCCGACATTTGATGCGGCCCACTAGCAGCAATGTCTAACTGATCAGAAGATCATCTCGGTTCGGCCCTCAGAGCCGACATTACTTTTATGAGTACACGCCCTGATCATCTTATCTTCTTTACCCTGAGATCAGTGTGGTCGTCGGGATTGACCCAGGTGTATCCGTCTTGCGGACGAAATTCGCCCTCGGTGTTCGCCGCTACGACATAGGGATTGCTGGTGGAAAGCATCCCGGGCGCCCACCGTACCCTGCGATCAGAGTTGTCGGCGGGATTGACCCAGGCGTATCCGTCTTGCGCACGAAATTCGCCCTCGGTGTTAGCCGCTACAACATGGGGATCGCGGGTGGAATGACTCCCGGGCACCCACCGCACCCTGCGATCAGAGTTGTCGGCGGGATTGACCCAAGCGTATCCGTCTTGCGCACGAAATTCGCCTTCGGTGTTCGTCGCTACAACATGGGGATCGCGGATGGAATGACTCCCGGGCACCCACCGCACCCTGCGATCAGAGTTGTCGGCGGGATTGACCCAAGCGTATCCGTCTTGCGCACGAAATTCGCCCTCGGTGTTCGCCGCTACGACATAAGGATTGCTGGTGGAAAGCATCCCGGGCACCCACCGCACCCTGCGATCAGAGTTGTCGGCGGGATTGACCCAGGCGTATCCGTCTTGCGCACGAAATTCGCCCTCGGTGTTGGTCGCTACAACATGGGGATCGCGGGTCGAATGACTCCCGGGCACCCACCGCACGCTGAGATTAGCGAGGTCGGCAGGATTGACCCAAGCGTATCCGTCTTGCGGCTTCCATTTTCCTTGCTCATCGATAGCAACATGGACGCGGTCGGATGAAGGCTTGGGAGGTTCCCACGGTGTAGTTTTCAGCAATTGCGGGTCGATGAGGTAAATTACGACCTTATTGTTATCACCGATAATCGCTGGACTGTTTGCGCCACGTGTCGTGATCGTATTATCGGCTAGGCTAGATACTCCTCCAATCAAGGTCCAAAAAACAAGAAATAATGCAACCCGTATCATCGTAGCGCACCATTTTCTAAGACGATGATCACAAACAATGAGTAGCTGTCTTTGTGTCTGCACAACGACCCAGGGGAACAACAGATCGTCAATCCTACTGGTAAGGCGTTATTTTCCTGTACTCACAGTATTTCCATTACCTTGTACTATAGGTGAGTTATTCCCACTGGTGGTCGTCGTATTCCCGGGAGCTGGGGTAAGACTCGGAGGAGGGCTTCCGAACTTTGCATATAACTCTCCCACCATCTGCAATTTCTTCTCGCTCGGCACATCCTTAGCATCGCTTAGTAACTGACAGTTGAGATATAGAACGCGCTCCCACATGTACAGTTTATCTGCATTTGGTATCTCAGCTAGGACGTTGGTTGCAACTTGATGATAAGTCCCTTCGACCTTCGTCCCAACGGACGCAAGCTTCGCGAACAAACCATCTACCGATGCATCCAATTTGCCTGTGAAGGATGTATTCTCGTTTTTGGGAGGCAACGGCTTCAAAACGGTGCACTCAATAGCCGCCGCAGGCGTGATAGCCATAAAGACAGGCAGCCACCGAAATGATTTCAGCAAGGTCCGACCTCCTGATTGTGTTGCCAAAAATAGCAACTATTATCCGACCAATTGACGCGTTTGGCAAGTTAGGTGGATCACATCTTTCCACGAAAGCACTGGGGAAGATGACAAAAACCGAAGAAGTCGGCGGCAGGGCAGAAGGAGATGCTGCTGCCGATTGATGGCAAGAGGCCGGCGAAAGCGGCAATTGACGAAGCGGTACGTAGAATGTCGTCTTCGGGTCAAAAGCGCAAATACTCACCGCGAGTAGATGTTTTCCGCTTTCCCCCAATAGCGAACACGACGCTCCTGGCACGGTCCGGGTTATCGGTTGCTTGATAACGCCCGCGACCTGAGTTGCGGCTCGGGCAACACAAAAACAAAACGGAGGCAGCGATGCCTCCGTTTTTTATTCTGCGATCGGTCCGAGCCTTATCCCAGCCGTCCGGCGGCATGGGCGAGCAGGGTGTAGACCAGTCCGGTTTCCGAGGTGAGATGGCCGCGTAGCGCCGCGGGTCCCCGCTCGTCGCGGGCAACTTCATCGAGCAGGCGCTCGAACTCGGTGATGTAGCGATCGACCGTCTGCTTGAAGTTACGGTCGGCGCGATACTTGCGGCTGACTTCGTCGAAGGCCTTCTGGCCGGCGGGGGTATAAAGGCGCTTGCTGAAGGCCTTGCTCTCGCCGCGCTGGTAGCGATCCCACATCTCGGCGGCGAGATTGCGGTCCATCAACCGGCCGATGTCGAGCGACAGCGATTCCAGAGGATTTCCGCCTGCCGCCTGCTGTGGCCCGCGTCCGCGCGGGACATCGCGGTCGTTGCCGCCGGTGTCGGCGCGGCTCAGCAAATCGGACAGCCATCCGTCGCGCCCCTGATCCGAGCCGGCGGGGCTTACCGGGGGCGCTTCGGTGCGGCGCGACGAAGGCATGCCGAGATCGGGCGGCGGCAAATTCGAGGCGCTGCGCGGTGCAGAGCGTGCCTCGTTGCGTCCGCCGGCGGTTGCCAGCATCGGCTCTTCCTCGCGCTGCGAACTGCCGCGCCCGCTGTTGACGACGTCGAGGCCGCGGCCGTGACGCGCGACGATCCGGTTCAGTTCGGCCAGCGCTTCGATCTGGTCGACGATGACCTTGCGCATCTGCGCGGTACTCTCGGCCGCCTCCTGCGGCATCTCGAATACGCCGCGGCGCAGTTCGCCGCGGGTGGCTTCGAGTTCGCTGTGCATCTCGGCGGCCATTTGCTTCATGCTCTGCACCATCGCGGCAAACTTGTCCGCGGACTGCTTGAACATCGCGTCGGCTTCCTCGGTGCCCTGCTGGTAGATCTGGTTCATGGCCTCGGATGTCAGGCGGCGTTCCTCTTCGGCCGCGTCGCGCACCGCCTCGAACTGACGGCCGATCGCGGCGGAACCGGCACCTGCGGTTTCCGCGACCACCCTTGCGATGTCGCGGGCACGCTCCTCCGCGGCCGCCAGCGATTCATCGAGCAGGCCGGTGAACCGCGTCAGCCGCTGATCGAGATCGGTGGTGCGCAGATCGATGGTCGTCACCAGCGATTCCAGCGCGGCCTTGCGTTCGGCCACCGATGCGGTGGTGCTGCGGTTGCTTTGCTCGACCACCGCCGCGGCGTCGACCAGCGCCTTGCCGTGGGTCTCGAACTGACCCGACAGTGAACCGAGATCTTCCAGCGCCTTTGAGGTCTTGGCGTTGAAAACCGACAACTGATCTTCCAGTGTCTGGGTGGCGACGCCGTTGCGCGAGGTGACGTCGTTCATGGCCGACACGAAGTCCGCCACGCGCGTGACTAGGGCCCGCTCCAGCGAATTGAGGTTGTCGTGTGCGCCGGTGAGCACTTCCTGCAACAGGATGTTGCCCTCGCGCAGGCGCTCGAACAGAGCGACGGTATCGGTGCGCAGGATCTTGCTGGTCTCCTGCATTTCGGTGACCGCCGCGATCGAGACCTGACGCGACTGGTCGATCGCCGAACGGGAAGCCTGTTCGAGGTCTTTCAGCGACTTGTTGATCGCACCCGTCGCCAGATCGCCGGCGCTGGTGATGGTTCGCGCGACATCGGTGCCGTTGGTGACCAGCGATTGCGAGAACGCCTGGCCGCGGGTCTCGATCGACTTCAGTGCATCGGCCGTGACGCGGTCGATGTCGACGGTGAGCTGGTTGGTCCTGGCGCCGAGCGCCTCGACCAGCGATCCGCGCTTGCTGTCGATGATCTGCGAGAGCCGGTCGGTCTGCTGTTGCACGTAGGTGACGATGTCCTCGGTCTTGCCGGTCATAGTCGAGCCGAAGCTGGCGGTGGCGGCAAAAACCGTCCGCTCGACATCCGACGATGTCGTCTTGATCTTCGCACTGACCTCGTTCGAAGCGGCGACAAGCGCGTTCTGCGCGCTGAGCGCGCTGGACTGGATGCTGTCGGTCGTATTCGCGGTGACCGCGCCGAGCGACCGTTCGATATCCGCGGAAATCGACTTGATCTGGGCGGCCGCTCCGGCAGAAGTCGCCGCAAACGAGTCCTGAGCCTCACGCGCGCTGTTCAGGATCGATGCGGCGGTGTCCGCGCCGACCGCGGTCAGCGTGCGCTCGACGTCGCCAGCCAGCGATTTGACGTGGTCGGCTGCATCGGTCGATGCTGCAACCAGCGTAGCGTGGGTCTCGCGCGCGCTGTTAAGGATAGATGCGGCCGTATCGGCGCCGGCCGTCGTCAATGTGCGCTCGACGTCGCTCGCCAGCGATTTGACGTGGTTGGCGGCATCGGTTGACGCTGTAACCAGCTTGGCCTGGACTTCGCTGGCGCCCTCGCGAATCGAGGTTGCGGTCGCGGTTCCCGCGGCCACGAGGGTCCGTTCGACGTCGGCGGACAGTGACTTGACCTGGCTGGCGGCATCCGAAGACGCCGTCAACAAGGTGCTTTGCGCCTCGCGGGCGCTGTTGAGGATGGATTCGGCGGTCGAAGAACCTGCAATGGACAGACTGCGCTCGACGTCGCTCGCGAGCGATTTGACCTGGTTGGCCGCATCCGTGGAGGCGGTGACCAGCATGCTTTGCGCCGCCCGCGCCCCGGTAACGACGGAATCCGCCGTGGCCGCACCGGCTGCGGCCAGCGTGCGTTCGATGTCGGACGACAGAGATTGAATTTGACCGGCAATTTCGGTTGATGTCGCCATCAGGGTGCTTTGCGCCGCGCGCGCGCCGGTAACGACCGAATCCGACGTGGCGGCACCGGCTGCGGCCAGCGTGCGTTCGATGTCGGACGACAGTGACTGAATCTGCTCCGCAACTTCGGTTGACGTCGCCACCAGCGTGCTTTGCGCGGCACGTGCGCCGGTAAGCACCGATTCTGCCGTGGCTGCGCCAGCTGCGGACAGCGTCCGTTCGACGTCGGAGGACAGCGACTGAATCTGGTTTGCGACTTCCGTCGATGTCGCCACCAGCGTGTTCTGTGCTTCGCGAGCGCCGCTGAGTAGCGCGGTCGCGGTTGCCGAACCAGCCGCGGACAAAGTGCGTTCGACGTCGTCGGACAGCGACTTGATCTGGTTCGACGCATCGGCGGACGCCGTGATCAGCGTGGTGTGTGCCTCGCGGGCACTGTTCAGCACCGAAGCCGCCGCATTGGTGCCAACCGCAGTCAATGCGCTCTCGACGTCCGCCGAGGCGAGCTTGAGTTGCGCGCTCACGTCGGTGGAGACCGACAGCATCGATTGCTGCGCCGCGCGGGCGCCGGTCTGAATGGTTTCACTGGTGTTGACCGCGAGGCTGGTCAGCGAGCGTTCGGCGTCCTCGACGTGGGACTTGATGCCGAACGACAATTCTTCCGCGCGAGCCATCAGGCCGTCGCTGGCCTGACGTCCGCTGCTCTCGATACGGCCCGCCACGGCTTCGACGCGGGAGCCGAGAAGGTCTTCGAACTGGGCGATGCGCATATCGATGCTGCTCGCCACCGCGCCGGCGTGGCTTTCGATGCTGCTCACCACTGTGTCGGCGTGGCTTTCGATTCCCTGATGGATTTCCTGGAATCGCGCGGTCACCGTGTCGGCCAGATGCACGCTACGGCCATCGATGGTTTCCGTCACATTGGTAATGCGCCGGTCGATCGCTTCGATCGCCTGCGCGGTGCCGTCCGTCAGCGACGAGGTGAGGTGGGAGAGGCGGGAATTGATCGAGTGAATCGCCTGCACCGCGCCATCGGTCAGCGCCGAGGTCAGGTGGGTAAGACGCGAATCGATCGACTCGACGGCCTGCGTAGCGCCGGTGGTGAGCGAAGATGCCAGCGTATCGAGCCTGGTATCGATGGTTTCCGTCAGCGACTTCGTCCGCGCATCGAAAGTCGTGTCGAGCGTTTTGAGGCGGCCGTCGACCGTCTCGTCCAACGATTTGATCCTTGTATCGAGCGACGCATCGAGATTGGCCACGCGAGATCCGAGCGTGGTCTCGAATTGCACCAGACGTTGGTCCAGCGCGGCGGTGATCTGGCCGCCATTGGCGTTAAAGCGGCTGTCGAATGTATCGACATAGGTTTTCAGGCTGTCGGTGATATCCTGCGTGCGCTGACCCATGCGATCGACGATTTCGCCGCCAAAGGTCTTAACGGTGCGATCGAATTCCGAGATATGGCGGGTGATCAGCGCGCCCAGCGTGCCGCTGTCGCGCGCGAATTTTTCCACCAGTTCGGCGCCCTGGTCCTTCACCAGTTCGTCGAAGGCGCTCATCTGCAGGCTGAGCGAATCGTGGGCGTTTTCAGTCTGGCTGACGACTTTCGCGACCAGCGAGTTCACGGTCACGTCGAGCGCGTCGCTGGCCTTGTCGCCGCTCGTCATGATGCGGGTGGCCAGCCGGTTGCCGGCTTCGTCGATCTTGTTGACGAGGTCGCCGCTGCGCAGTTCGAGCTCCAGCAGCAGGGAGTCGCTGGAATTCTTCAGCGAATCATGAACCTGCTCGGTACGGTCGGAAATTCCATCGACGATGGTGGACGAGCGCTGCTCGAACTCGCTGGTGATGCGGTCGATCCGCTCGTTCAGCATGTCGTGGACGCGATCGGCGAGGTCCACGAACTCGTCGTGAACGTGGCCGGTCTTGAAATTGAGGCTGGTGGTAAGACGCTCGCTGGCGTCGAGCACGGCGCGCGTGGTTTCGGCGCTGGCTTCTTCCAGGCGGTCGAGCAGGTCGCCGCCGCGCTCGCCGAGCGCCAGGATCATGTTGTCGCCGGCGTTGCTGAGCGCGCCGGTGATATGCGCGCCGCGCTCTTCCAGCGCGCCGGTGATGCTCTTTGCGACTTCATCGACGCGGGACGCGATGGCGTCCGATATCAGCGCGATGTCATGGCGCAGGTCGATCTGCACGCCGGAAATCGCGCTGCGAACCTGCTCGGCCTGTCCGACCAGATTGTCGCGCTGATGCGCGATGTCCTGCAGCAAGGCGCGGATGCGCACTTCGTTGTCGGAATAGGCGCGCTCGAGCGCGGAGACTTCGTTGGCGACGAGGGTTTCGAGTTCGCCGGCGCGCGCAATGGCGCGCTCGACGCCGTCGCCCATGGCCGCGACCTCGCGGCGGATCGCCTGACCCACCGTCACCATCGAGTCGCTCGCCGCACCCTCGGGCTCGGAGAAACGGATCGCGACCTCCGCCATCGATTGCGCGATCATCCGCAGTTCCTGACCGCGCCAGGAGAGACTCGCCAGGAAATAAAACAGCAGCACCGGCGCAAAAAACAGCGCGGCGAGCCCGGCCAGCACCAATGTGCCGGCGCTGCCCTGACCGATCGAGGCCTGCAGCGAGGGAAGGAAGCTGACGGTCAGAAGTCCGGCGCCCAGCAGCCAGACGCCGGCAAACAGGGTGGCAAGCGTGTAGACGTTGCGGGCCGGGCGGCCTTTCTGGAGTGCCTGCAAAAGCTGGCCGATGGTTTCGCGGTCGTCGTTGGCGGCGCGGCGCGGCGGGCGCGGCTCCTCGAGCGGCTCGAATGCCGGACGGTCGGTCGTGGGCCGGAAGTCGAATGATGCGTCGTCGAACCCGGACGTCGTGGGCTGCTGCTCGGCTGGCGCCGCGTCGTTACGGACCGAAGACCTGTTGGTGTCGACGGGTACATCGCTGATATTCAAGGCTTCCTGAATGGCAGAAAGCGCTACTTCAGTGGGATCTTTGACCTTCTTTGGGTTGTTCGCCATGTTCAGCCTGAGCCCTCTTCTACGCATCCCCGGGGAAACTTGCGCGATCGTGATCGCAAGCCTCGACCGTCCCACATGCTTTGAACGCCACGTGCGGGACCACTGGCCCCACCCGGCTTGTCCGCTACATCCGCAAACATCCTATTGGCTTGGCGATGCGAATGAAATGGTGGCGATTAATACAATCTTAATCATCCTTAACGGGGGTCCCCGTAACGCCCTTCGAATTGCAGCAAATTACCGCCAGGCCAGTCCTATCCTATAACTTTTCCGCGAAAAAGGCGGCAAACTTGCGGCTTTTGCTCCAAACGCTCCGTTAACCCTTTCCATGATTGGCTAGGCAAGTTCCGGAGCCGGAATCGCCGGGTGCCGGGAGGTTCGGGCTATGCCATGCCGCTTGATCTGCGACGGATAGACTGGATGCCATCGCCACCGCTCGTTCCCGATGACGGTCCCATCGATGTCGAACATCTCCGGCGCATGACGCTTGGAGATGGCGGCCTCGAACGCGAGGTGCTGGCGATGTTCGCGGCGCAGGCAGCTCGCCTGATCGACGGGTTGGCCGGCCTGCCGGCCGGCGCGGCGGCGCTTGCGCATACCCTGAAGGGGTCGGCGCGGGCGATCGGCGCGTTTGGTGTCGCGGACGCCGCCGAGGCGCTCGAAGCGGCCATGGCGGACGGCGGCGAGCCGTCGCAAGCCCTGGCCGCGCTTCAGCATGCGGTCGTGCAGGCGCGCGCCGCAGTCGACGCGATGCTGAACCGTTCCTGACCGCTCGATCGAACCCCGTTGATCTCGGCCCGGCTTTTCGCGCCGGCCGCTGGCGCTGACCGGATTGACCCGTTATAGGACAGCGAACATCTTTAAATTCCGGCAAACCGAGCGATCATGGCCAAGATAAACTTTGTCGACCACACCGGCGAAACCCGCAGCATCGACGTCGACAACGGCGCCACCGTGATGGAAGCGGCGATCCGCAACGCCATTCCGGGCATCGAAGCCGAATGCGGCGGCGCCTGCGCTTGTGCGACGTGCCACGTCTATGTCGATGAGGCCTGGCGCGAGAAGGTCGGCTCGCCGTCGCCGATGGAAGAGGACATGCTGGATTTCGGCTTCGACGTGCGGCCGAATTCGCGGCTGTCGTGCCAGATCAAGGTCACAGATGCGCTTGACGGGCTGGTGGTGACGACGCCGGAGCGGCAGGCTTGATCTTCAAGCGGGCTTGCAGCCGCGTCTCCACCAGCGTTCGAAATTCTTTTTGACCTCGTCGGTCAGCGGCACCGGCCGGCGCGAAACGTCATCGATCAGCACCGAGACCGATTGCGACGACGCCACGCATTTTCCTTCCGAGAACACCACCTGATCGAACGTCACCGAGGTGCGGCCGAATTTCGAGACGCCGAGCCCCATCTCGATGGTGCCCGGCCATTTCAGCTCGGCGCGGAAATGGATGTCGAGCCGCACCATGATCCAGGCGAGCCCCGCCGGCATCAGCCCGAAACTCGGATCCTTCATCAGCGTGACGCGGCCGGTTTCGAAATAGGTCGCATACACGGCGTTGTTGACATGCTGGTTGGGATCGAGGTCGGCGAAACGCACATTGTCCGTGAGCCGGTAGGGGAAATCTTCCAGGCGCGGATTTGCGTTGAGGTCGGTCGGTGCGTTCAAGGCCCATTCCTTCGTGGTTTCATGCTGTTACAGCGCAGTTGCGGGAAGGGGGCAAGGGCTTTGCGGCACGGCCGGACCGCATATTTATGGCTTTCCTCCAACGCCTCAGTTGGCTAGACAGGCCGCAGCCAAAGCGGCCTTACGGCCTGTTGGATTCAACCGAAAAGAAATTGAGATGAGCGAAGCGATCAAAACCGATGTGCTGATTATTGGCGCGGGCCCGTGCGGACTGTTCGCCGTGTTCGAACTCGGCCTGCTCGACATGAAGGCGCATCTGGTCGACATATTAGACAAGATCGGCGGCCAGTGCGCCGAGCTGTACCCGGAAAAGCCGATCTACGACATTCCCGGGATTCCCTACGTCACCGGCCAAGGCCTCACCGATGCGCTGCTGGAGCAGATCAAACCGTTCAAGCCGACCTTCCATCTGGGCGAGATGGTGGAGAGCATCGAGAAGATCGGCGATCCGGGATTCCGCGTCACCACCGACGCAGGGCAAATATTCGAATGCAAGGTGGTGGTGATCTCGGCCGGCGGCGGATCGTTCCAGCCGAAGCGGCCGCCCGTGCCCGGCATCGAAGCCTATGAAGGCACCTCGGTATTCTACGCGGTGCGCAAGATGGATCAATTCCGCGACAAGGAGCTGTTGATCGTCGGCGGCGGCGATAGCGCGCTGGACTGGACGCTGAACCTGCATCCGATCGCCAAGCGCGTCACGCTGCTGCACCGGCGCGACGATTTTCGCGCCGCGCCCCACAGCGTCGAGCAGATGCGCGCGCTGGTGCAGGGCGGCAAGATGGATTTGAAGATCGGCCAGGTCACCTCGCTGGAAGGCGAGGCCGGGCAACTAACGGCTGCGGTGATGAAGGGCAGCGACAACGCGGTGTCGAAGATCGAATGCGATACGCTGCTGCCGTTCTTCGGCCTCACCATGAAGCTCGGTCCGGTCGCGAACTGGGGAATCAGGTTGGAGAACAACCTGGTGCCGGTGGAAACATCCGCGTTCGAAACCAGCGTGCCCGGCATCTTCGCGATCGGCGACATCAACACCTATCCGGGCAAGCTGAAGCTGATCCTGTCCGGCTTCCACGAGGGCGCGCTGATGGCGCAGAAGGCGCACCGCTACGTCTATCCGGACAAGCGATTGGTGTTTCAGTACACCACCTCGTCGTCGAGCTTGCAGAAGAAACTCGGAGTGAATTGAGGGACTTAAGGCGCGTGCCGCTTTGACCACGCGCGACGCGCAAGTCTTGCGGCAGCGTTGCGGCAGCTGCGGCGGGATTGCGGCCGTGGGCGCCGTCTCGCGGCCTTGCGGCGAGCCGGACAGGATGAAAAACCCTGGCGGTTGAAGCGCTTAACGCGCATGGGCTGCGAAAACCGGTCGCGGGACGCGGATTCCGGCGTCGACTCAAGGGCTTGAGTGCCATTCGCGCGCCGCTCGCCGCGCGGGGGTTACGCGGAATTCCCGGCCGGATGAGGCACTTACATCCGATGCTCGGAGCCGCGCCGGCGTTCGAACATTAACCCCTTGTGATTGCGTTGAGACGAACCCAAGGCAAAATCGGGGCGCCAGTTTTTCTTGCGGCAACAGCTGGCTTTTTCGCGGCAAGAAAACGACGGCCCGAGAGCTCGCGGCTACCGGCCGTTACCGCGAGAAAAAGGTACGCCGCTGCCGATCGCGCGCGCAAAATCGTGATGGGCACAGCAATCCCCCCTCGTTTGGGCCGGCTTATGACAGTTGGCCGTACATGTACGGTTTGTCGTCGCCGCGAGGAAGGAGGATCGGATGGCCCACGTTTCGTACACCAGTTCCGCAACAACCTGGCAACCCATATGGACGAGGTGTGCGACGGCCGCGCGCCGCTCGTGGTCACCCGGCAGAATGCGCGCAGCGTTGTGCTGATGTCGGAAGAGGACTACGGCGGGCTGATGGAAACCGTGCACCTCTTGTACAGCCCCGCTAATGCCGAGCGCCTGTTGCGCGCGATCGCAGACGCGGACCGCGACCTGTTGACGACCGCACGATCGCCGTGGCCAAGCCGCGCCGAACGCGCGCGATGAAGACGGCATGGACCGAAGCTGCCTGGCACGACTATCTGCACTGGCGCCACGCGGACAAAAGGATGCGCGCGCGGATCGACGAACTGATCCGCGACATCAGCGGCATTCCGTTCAAGGGCCTCGGCAGGCCGCAGCCGCTGCAACATGCGCTAGAGGGCTGGAGCTCCCGCCGCATCTTCGGCCAGCACCGGCTGGTGTATCGGGTTTGCGGCAAGGGCAGGGAGCAACGGCTCGAGATCGCGCAGTGCCGGTATTGTTATTGAGGAGGCGATGCACGATGGGCCGACCATAACTACCGTCTCGACAAAAAATCCTTATAGACGGCGGTTTGGACCCCGAGGCGGGTGCTGCACCAAAATAGATGGCGCAGCCACGCCATAGGGATTCTAAGCGCATGAGCACCAACGGCGACGAACGAATAAAACGATTTGCCGTCCTGGGAAATCAAGCGTTGCTCGATCTCATGCCCCTGAATGCGTCGCTGAAGGAAATTCAGGCTGAGCACAATCATAAACGTGCGCTGATGCTCCTATCAACGGAATGTCTCGGCCGTTCGCAAACGATCTTCTATCTAGTGTTGGGTTTGCGACTTTGGGACGCCGAAATTCTTAGCCGCGCGCTATTCGAGGGAACGGTAAAATTCGCGTATATCTTGGAAAGCCCCGCGAACGTAAAGGAGCGCTTGATCGAGTTCAGCGAAGTACTCCCAGCGATCTCGAAGTTACGCTGGCATGGAAAAGCGGAGGAGGCCCTTGCGGCGCTAGGCGATGCCGGAAGTCTTGGGCAGCAGCCCTATCGCGACATGATATTATCGTCTGAGGAATTAGCAGAAATTCGCCAGAAGTATCCACGTGAGGAAAGAAGGCGAGTGGAAGGCCGGTGGGGTTTCACCGAACTCGTGACTGCGATTTCCAAGCCTGGCGGAGCGTTTGGGCCAGTGGGCCGATCTTCGCTCCATCGCTACATGGTGTCGAGCCACGTGACGCACATGACTTACGAAGGGGTGGACATGCCCCTGGAGCGCGACGATCGATCGATGGAAAGAAGAGATGCCGTGGCGGTCGCTCACGCGGCGAGACTTGTCGGCGAATGTTTCGAGCTGGCTTTTTTGCGGGCTGCAGCAATTCGCCGTTTCTTGATTCGACCCGTGGACGATCTGTTCGAGGTGCGAAAGCGGCACGAAGGCTTGCTGTCAGACCCAGTTGAAGCCAACGACGTGTTCGGTCAGACCCAATATGGAAATCCTAGCGGCTCGACTTCTTCAACTGCTTCTTGATTTTCTCGACGATCTAGGCGGGCTCTCTCTATAGCGAAGCAACATGCGATCACGCTACCGGCAGCTAGCTTTTTTATATCTAGTTGAGGCACTTTTCAAAGACCAATCTGTTATTTACGACAAGTTTGTTCTGCACCTTTTGAAATAATATCTCTGCTGGTTTACTTATGGCGGAGTCCGCAGGCATTGCGTTTCCATTTACGTTTATTACCAGTGTGACCATTCGCAATTTGTCTTCTGTTAATCTAACGGCAGTCGACGGCGCTAGCATCATGGCGCGCATCGGCGAAGCGATATGCGAGGTTGGTTCCAAACGTAAGGCGGGCGGACTGACACCGCCTGAGTTATTTCCGGCACTTAGAGGGCAGGAAGGACGGGCAGTCATGGAGAATCACGCACCGATACTCTGCAGATGGCAGCTCCTTCGCCCCTACTTAAATTGACCTCAGCGAAGTTTATGGGCTGCGGCGGAGGCTGATGCGATCGGCCACGGCGGCTGTGCGCTGCTCTCCCGCCTAACCGGCCTTTCAGTTCAGACTATTGCAGCGCGCAGAAGCAAACTCAAGTTGACGAAAACGGCGGCTGCCGGAAGTCTCGTGCGTGACCAGAGACTGGGTCGAGTGGGAAGAAAGCTCGTTGAGGTAAAGGACCCCGATATTGTTCCCGCGCTTGAGCGAATGCTCTTGGATGAGGTGGCTGGCGATCCAATGAGTTGGCAAAAATGGGTGCGCGCGTACGAAGGGCTTTTTGAAGGCCTATGCAAAATTGACTTCCGAGGTTCAGCATCGGGTCGATACTGCATTGAGACAGTTTGTTGCAAACCCGCGCCATCCGGGGCTGCACTTCGAAAAATACAAAACCTATCGTACCCTGCGCGTCGATCAGGGCCGCTGGCGCATCGCCATTCGTGACCTCGGCGACAGCCACTTTGAGCTGCTTGACGTCTATCGCCACGATCGTATTGACCGGAGGTATTCAGACTAGCCCCCAAACCGTGCTCCGGTGAGCACCGCCGGTGTATCGCGTTGCCGGCGAGCATCGGGAGCAACGGCTCGAGATCGTGCAATGCCGGTATTATTATTGATGCGGGCATGGCTGCGCTTACGTATCTTCAAGGTTCACCGCGCCATCGCCTTATACCGCCCGACCCGGATTTCCTTCGAGCGCTCCCGCATCGCGCGCGCGTCATGCCACGTCTGCATTTGCAAAAGCGTGTCCATGTTCACGCCGGAGGCCTTCTCGATCCGCAGCGCCATTTCCGGTGATAGGGATGTCTTCTCGTTCACAAGGTCGGAGAGCGTCGCACGACGCACGCCAAGCACATCGGCTCCCGTGCTGACGTTGAGGCCGTGCGGCTCAGGATTTCTTCGCGGATGAACGCGCCGGGATGCGGCGGCTTCATTTCGACCTTCGCGACCGTGCTGCTCATCAGTGATAATCCTCCCAGGTCCAGGTCGCCTGTCTGATTGCGAGTGTCGTAGGGCCGATGCAGCCGATAATCGCATTGGCGATCGGATAGACAACACCTATAATACGGGCATGGCACTTCCTGCGCTCAAAGACCTCGTACTGGACGACGCGCTGACCCAGCCCCTGGCGCCGCCGTCGTCAGGCAGCCCTGCGGGGCCGGTTAGCCTTGCCGAATACGCCAAGGCGCTTCCAGGGTTCGAACAGCTTTCCCGGGAGCGGGTGGCGCACCTCATCTCGAGTCGAACAAAGCTTGCAGTCGATATCAAGAATATTTTGAATTCATCGCCGGAATTGCTCGCCGCCGTACTGATTCACATTGATGGTTTTGTGGACGTCGTGAGTCAAACTATCGCCGATCAAAAAGACAAGCTTGAGGCCGGCCGCATCGAGACCGATCGCAAGATTGCAAAGACTGCTTCGGCCGATGCAAACGCAGCTAGGTTTTCGCGCAAGCTGCAAAAGCGGCTGTTGAAGGCCGAGACCAATTTTATAAATGCGCTGGTCGACTATTACTATTTTCTGCTGGCTCTGCGCGCGGAACATGATCCGGATGCTCGCGGGGGCCCGAGCTTTGACAACCCGGACGACCTTGCTGCTTATTTGCGCGAGCAACTTGAGGCATGAGCGTCGAAGTTTCGACGCCAAAATCTTTTATTCGTTATCTGAAGCGGTTGAAAACCGGCAAAACAAAACGCTTCTATCGAGGCTATTGCCAGATTCATGGAATCTCCTCGCGATCCCAAACTGAACTTCGAGCGGGTAGTTGGCAGGCCCGGATACTTTTCAATCCGGGTTGACTACGAGACACGGATTCTGTTGCGACCGACTGAAGCAGATCGCAAATATGACGCCGTGGCCGTGGGCAATCACGACCTGGTCTACGAGAGTTATTTCAGGAGTTGAATTTTGGTCCTCCACCTCGCACCAGCGCTGCGGCGTGCGCAAGGCGCATCGCCATCTCGTCATCCCCGCTTGCGCAAATGGATGCGGCCGATCGCGGCCAGGATCAATCCGCGCGGAAACAGCCGGAGCAGCAACGGGATCATCTTGGTGCCAAGCCCGGGCAGCACGACGCGCTTGTTGGCCATCAAGGCGCGATAGCCCGCCTGCGCGACCTCCGCCGCGGAGACGTTGAGGATGACATGCTCGAAGCCGGGCTTGATCCCGGCGCGCGCCTGAAATTCGGACGGCACCGAAGCCGGGCATAGCGTCGTCACGCGCACTCCGTGCGGACCAAGTTCGCGGTGCAGCGCCTCGCTGAACGCCAGCACATAAGCCTTCGACGCATGATACACCGCCATTCCGGGTCCCGGCAGAAAAGCGGTCAGCGAGCCGAGATTGAGGATACCGCCGCGATGCCGGATCAGGCTGCCGGCAAACCGCAGCGACAGATCGGTCAATGCCAGGATGTTGACGGCGATGATGCCGAGTTGCTCGGCGCGGTCCAGTTCGACGGCATGGCCGAACAGACCAAATCCCGCATTGTTGACGACGAACTCGACCTCCACCCCCGCTGCGGCGAGCCTTGCGGAAATCCTGTCGCCGGCGTCGCGGTGTTCGAGATCGCACGCAATCAGGATCGGCGGCGCTCCGCCGGCGGCGATGATGTCGCGGCCCAATGCAGCAAGGCGGTCGCCGTGCCGGTCGACCAGCGCCAGCCGATGGCCCTTTGCCGCGAAAACCCGCGCCAAGGCGTTGCCGATGCCGGCGGCTGCGCCGGTTATCAGCGTCACACGATTGGCCGCGCCTTCGGCGCATTCGGCGTCGGGACCGGCTGCGAGCGGCAGCGGTACCGGCCGTGCGCGGCCCTTGCGGAATTCCAGCTTCGGCCAGGTATTCGCCGGCGTCGCAGTCCCCGGTGGCGCAAGTTCAACCATGTCAGCCCGCATTGTCCGGCACGTAAATTCGCGGCGGAGGGCTTGGTTCCCCGGGGCGTCAATGCTGCCGTGTCGCGGCCGGTTAGACGCTGTGTGCGATGGCCGCACCCCCTGCCGATCACGCGCCGGAACGCGCAGCATCGTGCCGATGCCGCAATGACGAGTTGATGCAGCTCGCGTGCTGCGATAATCGCTCACTGCGTTTATGGATTTTTCTTTGCTCGCAGTAGGCGAGCCGGCGTCAAAGTGGGGACTTCCGCTCTCCCGACACCCTATCCGTAGCGGCTTGATTTTCGTTCGTGGTTTGTTCTAGCTTGTCTCGCATGGAGCGAACCATGGACGACGCGATAGAACGCACAATCATCAGGCTATGGAATTTGCTGCGCCGGCTGAAGCGGGAAGGGCGGCCGACCGCGGTGGTGCGGCGGCAGATCGAAGCGGCGCTGGACCAGCGAGAGCGCCATGCAGCTTGAAACCATCCGAAGCGAAATCGAGCGGATGCGGGCGCAGGTCGGGCGGCAGCGCAAGGAAATCCTGCAGCTGCAGCGGGCCGGCATCGCCACGGCCTCGGCGGAAGCCTTGCTGCAGCGGATGCTCGAGAAGATCGACGGGCTCTGCCTCGAACGCGACCGGCTGAAAAAAGCAACGCCGCCCGCGCACGGCAAGGTTTTGGGCGGAAGGAAGTGGTGATGGGCGAGCCGGTCAAATGGTACAGCGACAGCAACGACCATCCGCCTTTTCTCAAGGCGCTGGCCGAAGCCCGCCGCATCGCGGTGCATGAAGGCTGGTGCTATCACCACGTCCAGGCCATCCTGATTGCGATCGATCAATACGCCGAGGCGGCGACGGGCAATCGGGAGTTCTTCTGGAACAGGCCGTACTCGATCGGCGGCAGCCGGAAGAACGATGATCGGCGTTAGAGTCTGATGCCTTTAAGGCCGTGGACGTCCAAAGAGAATGTGCAACGACTACGAACAACACATCCGCTGGGCGCAATATTGCGCCGCGATGCAGGCTGCCGAGCTTGGTATTCCGGCGCAGCAGAGCGAGCTCGACCTTCCCGTCGCGGATGACATCAGGATCAACGAAATAGCGCCGGTGATGCGGGCCGCCGGCAATGTCATTGAACTGGCGCCGATGAACTTCGGCTTTCCGCCGTCCGGTCGCGGCGGCCCGGTGTTCAATTTCAAGTCGGAAGGGCGCCGCTTCGACAACAGCAACCGCTGCCTCGTCCCGGCGTCGGCGTTTTTCGAGTTCACCGGCAAGAAATATCCCAAGGCAAAGCACCGGTTCACGCTTCATCGCGCGCCGTTCCTCGCCATTGCCGGAATCTGGCGGGAAGGAAAGGGCGCCGCGCCGCCCGCCTTCACCATGCTGACGACATCGCCCGGACCCGACGTGGAGCCCTACCATCCGCGGCAAGTCGTGGTGCTCCGCCCGCAGGATTGGGCGGCCTGGATTTATCTGACCAGGCCCGAAAGCGAACTGCTGCGCCCGCTGCCGGAAGGTTCGCTGGAGGTGGAGACCGTTCGCGAGGGAAGCGACTGAAAATCAGCATCGCATACGGAGGGCATGGCGTGAGCCTCCATTTCCCACTCCCGCAAAATCGACATAGTATGGGTTCGGTATCGGTATGGGATCGCCCGGCTGCTGAACAAGGGTTTTGGATCAAGTCATGCATATTGCCCGCAATGATTTTGCAACGCGCGTCCGGATGCGATTGGCTGCGATCGCCGCGGCGGTCGCCGTGCTGTCGATGGCTTCATTTTATCAGGGAGCCGGCGCGCAGACCGCCGCCCCGCCGGCGGCGCCCGCCGCCGGGCCCTCCGCCGCCGGCCTGTGGCAGAAGCTCGTGGACGGCAAGCCGGACGGCTGGTTTCTGCTGGTCGATCACGACGGCATCTTCGAGGGCGCGATCGCGAAAATGTTTCTAAAACCCGGCGAAGATCCGAACATGCTCTGCACCAAATGCACCGACGACCGCAAGAACATGCCCTGGCTCGGGCTGTCGTTTATCCGCGACATGAAGCGCGACGGCCTGAAATACGAGAACGGCAACGTGCTCGATCCGCGCGACGGCAAGATCTACAAGGCGAAGATGACGCTGAGCCCGGACGGTCAGACGCTGACCATGCGCGGCTATATGGGATTCTCGCTGTTCGGCAAGGACGAGGTCTGGCAGCGGCTGCCCGACACCGAGATCGCCACGCTCGATCCGGCGGTGATTGCAAAGTATCTCCCCGCCCAGGCGGCGGCGGTCAAGCCGCCTGTTGCCGCGCCGAAGGCGGCTCCGAAGAAGAGCACGACGCCGGTGACCGCGCCCGCGCCGGCGCCCAAGCAATAGACCCGGGACGGTTTCGCGGATTTCGCTGCGCGCCATCGCGGCGGTTGCTACTGTGCGATCGCCCGGCAGTCCGCGGGCGCCGGCGTCTGCAGGCAGGGTTCGCGGCCCGGCCGGTTGGTGCGGAAGCGTTCGATGAAGCGCTTCGCCGGGTCGGCCTGGGTGATGTACACGTCGCGGCCGTCGGCGCCGCCGAAGGTCAGGTTGCTGGGGTTTATCCCCTGGGTCGGGACTGCAGGAGGCGTTTCGCCCACTGCGCCCGGCGGCACCAGAATGAACACCTGGCCGACCTCGGGCCGCGCCACGAAGATCCGGCCGTCGGTATCGACGCGCAGGCCATCGACGTCGCCGCCTTCGGTGAACACCTTGAGCGGAACGGGATCGGCGAGCGTCGCGCCGTCGATGCGATAGGCCCACAGGCTGGCCGGACTGGCGTGGAATTTCGACTCGCTGACATAGAGCGTCTTGTTGTCCGGGCTGAGGTCGAGGCCGTTGGTCCTGCCCATGGTTCGCGTCGAAACCATCGGCTTGCCGGTCACCGTGCCATCGGCCGCTTTGGTGATTTTCCAGATGCGGCCGCTGCCGCCCTTGGGATCGCTGGCGTAGAGCGTGCCGTCGCGCGCGATCGCCAGATCATTCGGCTGATCGAACACCGGCTTGCCCTCACTATTGGGACGCGCCACGAAGTAGTCCCGCCGCGTCGTCGAGCCGGGTTCGAACACATGGATGATATGGTTTGGAAAGTCGGCGACATACATGCGGCCCTGCAGGTCGAAGCGGATGCCGTTGCCGACGCCGCCGACGCCTTTGTGACTGGGCAGTATCGCAAACAACTGGGATGTGGTTGCGCCGTTTTTCACCCGGCCGATGGCGCCGCCCTTATCGCCGGCGCCTTGCATCTTGATGTTCGCCACGAACAGGTCTCCGGCGGCGTTGACGGCCGGACCCTCGATGTGGCTGGTATATTCCTTGACCGGCGTCAGCGGTTTGCTGACGAACAACTCCTCGCCGGCGGCGCCGCCGATCCCGCCGGCGGATATCGCCGCGAGCAGGCAGACGCCCGCGCCGGCGGAAGTCAGCGCGGTTCGATCGATGCAAGTCGATGGCGGTTTCCGGTGCATCGGCTGTCGTCCACCCCGGCCGTTCGCAATACGCGCTAGCGGCAAGATCGCGACAGTGACGCGACAGCAAGGGATTGTCCAATTGCGCACACAAAAAAATGGCCCGGAGCGGTTTGCTCCGGACCATTCGAGCCGACGCCTTACCAGTAGTGACGGTGGCGCCAGTGGTGGCGATAGAAGCGCGGTCCGCCGTAATATGCATAGGCCGGGCGATAGTAGCGCGGGCCGTAATAGCCGTAGCCGGGGCCGTAATAGCCGTAACCCGGGCCGTAGGCGTAACCCGGATAGGTGCTGGCCGCGAGGCCGGCGCCGATCACGCCGGCCGCCAGGCCGATGCCCAGCGCGGGGCCGAGGCCGCGCGCTTCGGCCGGCGCCGGTGCTGCAACCGCCGCCGCGCCCAATGCGGCGACCGCCGCCAAGGTGATTGCTGTCTTCCTCATCTTTGTCTCCTCTCGTGGTCCTCAAAACAACCGCATGACAACGCGGACGAATTTTGCTGGTTGCATTAAATTTATGCCAGAAACCCGGTTCCACATGGCGGGAACAACCGCCAATGCCCGGCGTTTTCTATTGGGCACACGAGAGGAGAGAATCATGCCGGTTCTGGTAATGTGGGCTGTTCCTGCCGTGATCGTGATCGGCGGCGTGGGCTATTGGTTAGTCCATATGCACTAAGGCACTAGGTGAGAGGCAAGAGGCCCGCGCCGGCAAAAGCCCGGCCGGGCCTTTGCTTTGGGCCGTGCCGGCTTCAGTCCGCGCTTTTCAGCCGGCGCATGGTGAATTCGATTTCGCCGTCCGGCAGTTCGCGCCAGCTCTCGACCGCGCTCATATAGCCGGCCGCCGGATAGCAATCGAGAAATTTTCGCGCTCGAGCCCGCGCCGCTATCCGCGGCAGCGTAAAGGTTTCGCGCACAAAGCCGTCGTCCGGCCTTGCCCGGCGTGACATCCGGTCCGCAAGATCGCGCGGGCGATCGGGCATGCCGCAACTCCACACAACTAACGACCGGCTTGATATAGGGCAGACGGGAGAGGAATCCGAGTCCTCGGGCTCGATGCGCCGATGCAAGCAATGACGCTACTGTGGCCCAGCGCCTGCCGGCTCCAGCGGTCCGACCGTCACTTCCGGCTCCGCCGCGTCGAGCCCCAGCACCGCCGCGGCGGCGGGCAGCGCCGCGTCGGCCATCGCGGCGTGGCCTTCGGCGGTGGGGTGCACGGCGCCGCCATAGACCGCGGACAAGATGCCCCAGGTGGCGTCGTGGATGTCGGCGGGCTGGCTCGACGCCGGCAGCGCCTGCGGATAGGTCATCGCCCCGAAATAGCTGTCGTTGGCGTCGCGGATCCAGCGCGCGCGCGGCAAATATGCGCGGTAGTCGCCGGCGCTGCGGCCGCACAGCATGGGCTGCGATGCCGCCGAGACGATGTCGGGATCGAAACTCTCGCCCTTGGCCGAAAAACATTCGCGGTCGAATTCCGGATCGGTCTGGGCGCGTGCGCAAAATCCATGATTGGCGAAGGCGGCCTGGTGCGAATCGACGAAGGTCATGCGGTCGCGCACCGGATCGCGGCACGGCACGCCGCCGCCGCCGCAGGTGACGATCGCCTTCAGCTGCGGCAGGAATTCGCTTTGCACATAATTGGAGACGCTGGAAAGCCGCCGCGGGTCGGCATTGAAAGAGGGGTGAATATCAAAACCGGCGCGGCCGCCGGGGCAGGGCGCGCCATCCGCCAGGGTCGGGTTGGCATAGGAGGTGTAGACCACGCGCGCGAGATCGCCGACCAAGGGTTTCAGCGCCTCGCGCAATTTCGCGAATCCCTGCGGCAGCTCGCGCGCCAGCGCCGCGCGGGAATCCTGCACCGATCCGATCACGCCGCTCTGGCGAAACAGCGTGCGCTCGGTGGCGCTGTCGACGATCACGTCGGCGACCAGGCCGGAGAAGTCGATGTCGTTGGCTCCAACAGACAGCAGCACCAGATCGAGCTTGCGCTCGGGCTGGCGTTTTTTCGCGGCGGCGACCGCCTCGCGCAATTCGGCGAGCTGCGCATTGACGGTGCCGGCGCAGCCGGCGGCATTTTTCACCGGCAGGCATTCGCGGGCGCGCTGGGTGCCGAACAGGCCGTCGGCGATGGTGGCGCCGGTGCAGGCCAGCGGCAGATAGGTCACCGCGATGTGCGGATATTGCACGGCGAGCGCCAGCGCGGTGCGGGTCTGGTAGCTGTATAGCGAGCGGTGGCAGGCATTGTTGAACCACAGCGCGCTCTGGCGCTGCCAGTTCTGCAACGTATCCGGCGCCTCGCAGGCGCGGCCGCCTCGATAGCCGGCGCGGCTCGGGCGATAATACTGGGCGCTGGCGGTGCCGAGATAGGAGCGGAAGCAAAAACCTTCGTCCGACAGCGCGATGGCGCGGTCCGGATTGCCTTCGCCCGACGCGATGGAGTTGCCGAGCCCCGCAATGAAGATGTCGCGCACCGCGATTTCGGCGGTGACGCGCAGCGGCGCGTCGGGACCGCTGGCGACGTCGACGCTGGCGGCGGTCGGCTTGCCGTAGCGGGCGCGGAAATTGATCGGCTCGGCGCAGTCGAAGGTCTGTTGCCGCGGCGGTCCGTCGCCATCGTCGAAACTCCAGGCGCAGGTGGCGCCGACCGGGATTTGTCCGGTGAGGCGGACGGTGACCGGATGCTCGGCCGGCGTCAGATAGCTTTCCTTGATGTTGTCGCGGCTGCATGGCTCGCTGACGCGCCCGGAAAGATCGATGCAGAGCCGGTTGACCATGTTGCGTGCCCAGCCGCGGCCATCGCCCTGCGGCTCGAGTTTCTGCTCGGAGGCGAGCACGCTGCCGCCGCGCATGCTCTCGGCATGCAGCAGGAAATCGCGCTCCTCGCGAAACAGCCGAAACCGGTTGCGCACTTCCCACGAAATCTGCATCGAGCCGTCGGTGACGCTTTGCGGGACCGCGGGCGCAATCTGCACCGGAGCTGCGGGCGGGGTTTGTGCAGCGGCCGGGCCGGCAAGCACCGCGAGCAGCAACGTGACTATCGAGGTGGTGAGACGAAATGGGATCATGACGCGTTTGACGGTACAGATAGGGCGGAAATAAGAGGGACATCGCCATCCCCGTGAAGGCAGGAGGCATAATCCCTGATGCGGATGACGTCGTCTCCACCAAGGATACTGACGTTGTGCAGAACATCGCCGACACGGCGTGTGGTCTTGGCTTTTCCGGCGGACGCGGGATGTGGGGTTCAGCGGAAAAGTTCCCGCGACAATTTGGCCGAATTTCGGGAACTTGCGGCAGCGCCGGTGATTTCCTTTCCATCTAGCAACGCGAAGGAGATTTCGATGAAATACGCATTGGTGATTGCCGCCGTGGCCGCGCTAGCCACGCCGGCACTTGCGGAGGAAGTCGGCGTCGGCGTCGGTGTCGGCCCGGTCGGAGCCGGCGTGACCGTTGGCGCAGGCCACGACAGGGACCGGGATCGCGAGCGCACCACGGTGATCAAGGAGCGCGAGCCGGCCGAGCGTACCACGGTGATCAAGAAGGAGCATGACGACGGCGTACGCAGCAAGACCATCATCAAAGATCGCGATTAAACGGAAAAGCCCCGGCCGCAGGTCGGGGCTTTTTTCCGGCATCGGCATTTTGTACTTGGATCGCTGACGTTCCATTCTCGCGTCGGCGCGGCGCCCGCAACGGACGCTTGTAAAGTTTTCGAAAATCAAACACTATCCGGCCCGCGCCCCCCTTTCCCGGGGGCGTTATCTTTTTTGGGAACCATTGCGCCGTTAAAGCGTTCCTTCCGGTTTGGGTGTCAGATGGCCAGGGCCAAGCAAGAGCAGGTTCTTTTCGAGAGCGAGCGCAGTTTCCGGTTGCTGGTCGAGGGCGTCGCCGACTACGCGCTCTATATGCTCGACCCCAACGGGATCGTGACCAGCTGGAACATCGGCGGGGAGCGAATTAAAGGCTACTTGGCGCAGGAGATCATCGGGCAGCATTTCTCGCGGTTTTACACCCCCGCGGACCGCGCCAACGGCAAGCCGGCGCGCGCCCTCAGAATAGCCAGGGAAGAGGGCCGTTACGACGAGGAAGGCTGGCGGGTCCGCAAGGACGGCACGTTCTTCTGGGCGAGCATCGTGATCGATCCCATCAAGGAGGACGGCAGGCTTATCGGTTTTGCCAAGATCACGCGCGACATCACCGAGCGGCGCGAGGCCGCGCTCAAACTCGAGCGCATGCAGAAACAGCTCGCAGAATCCCAGAAGCTCGATGCGCTGGGGCAATTGACCGGCGGCGTCGCCCATGACTTCAACAACCTGCTGATGGTCATCGGCGGCAGCGCCGAGGTTTTGAAGAAATATGCCGGCGACGAGAAATCCCGGCGCGCGGTCCAGGCCATCGAATCGGCGGCAAAGCGCGGAGCCGCCCTGACCAGCCAGTTGCTGACCTTTGCCCGGCGGCAGAACGTCAACCCGCAGACCATCCGCCTCAGCGAGCGCATCGACGCCGTGCGCGAGGTGCTCAATATGGCGGTGGGCGGCAGCGTTCACCTCAGCACCGACATGAAGGATGAGGTGTGGCCGATCAAGGTCGACATCTCCGAACTTGAAACCGCCCTGGTCAACCTCACCATCAATGCGAGGGACGCCATGCCCGACGGCGGCGCGATAACGATCAGCGCCGAGAATGTCAGGCTGGACGATGAAACCAACAAGGGAGATTTCGTCGCGATCAGCGTTTCGGATAACGGTGCGGGCATCCCTCCCGACATTGTGGAGAAAGTGTTCGACCCGTTCTTTACGACCAAGCCGGTCGGCAAGGGTACCGGCCTTGGGCTTTCCCAGGTGCACGGCTTTGCCTATCAGGCCGGCGGCCTGGTTGCCGTCTCCAGCGAACTGGGCAAGGGCACGACCGTCACGATCTCGCTGCCGCGCGACAATGGCGGCATTGTATCGGAAAAGAATCTTCGCCTTCCGTCTCCCGGCAGCGGCACCATCCTTCTGGTCGAGGATAATCCGGACGTGGCCGCGGCAAGCACCGGGCTGCTCGAGCAACTGGGCTACGGGGTGCGGTGGGTTTCGAATGCCGACCAGGCCTTGGCCGAGATAGACCTCGACGGGATCGACTTGGTCTTCAGCGACATCGTGATGCCGGGCAAGATGGACGGACTGACGCTGGCGCAGACCATACGCGGAAGACACCCGCGGCTGCCGATCCTGCTGACGACAGGCTACAGCGACACGCTGCGCACGACGTCGCTGGGCTTTCAGATCCTGAAGAAGCCGTACGAGATTCACGAATTGAGCCAGGCGCTCTCGAAAGTATCGGCGGCGCTGCGCCGGCAATAACAGCGTAGGTGATCCCTCGCCTTTGGAGCGGCAGCCCTTAAGAGGGATCGTTTGCGCCGGCCGGCGCGTAGTGCTCCAGGCAGCGCTTATATCCGCCGGTAAAGACCGGCGCGTCATCGCACAAGATTTCGGTGATCCAGTGCGCGTCCGAATTCAGTTGTTCGCGATATACCAGCGTGACGCCGCCGGCAATCGTGACGGCACCGCAGAGCAACCAAATCAGCCTGTTAGACGGACGATCCATCGGGCCATTAAAGGCCGGCCGAAGTTAATCCACCGTGAAGCAAGAAACTCAATATGCGCAGATCGGGGGCGCGCTCAGCACAATGCCGGGACCACGGCTTTGCTTAATATCCCCGACTCATATCGACGACGTTTTGCAGCGGTTGGCCGGCCTCGAACCGCTGGATCTGGTCCGCCACATATCGCGATATCGCGTCGGGGTCGGTATCCGCGGCGTTGTGCGGCGTCAGGATAACCTTCGGGTGGGTCCAGAACGGGCTGTGCAGCGGCAGCGGCTCCGCCGCAAACACGTCCAGCGTCGCGGCGCCGAGGGTGCCGTCGTTGAGGCACTCCAGCAGTTCGGCTTCGTGCTGCAGCCCGCCGCGGCCGGCATTGATCAGCACCGGCGCGCCGAGCGGACTGTCGCGATCCAGCATCGACAACAGCTTGCGATCGAGGATGTGCCGCGTCTCCGCCGTCAGCGGCAGCAGGCAGACCAGGATGTTGGTCCGTTGCAGGAACGCCGCAAGTTCATCCTTGCCGTGAAAACACTCTACGCCCGGAATGGTTTTCGCACGCCTGCTCCAGCCCGAGACGCGAAAACCGAGATGCCTTAGCGCCTCGGCTGCATGGGCTCCGAGATTGCCCAGTCCCATGATGCCGACGGTGATTGCGCTGGCCGGCCACTGGTATTTCGGCGCCCAGCGTTTTTCACGTTGGCTGGCGCGAAGGTAAATCTCCTGGCGATGATGCGCCAGCACGTGCAGCACGACATATTCGGTCATGCGCTTGGTGAGGTCATCGACCGCGACGCGGACGATCGGCAGCTTCGGCAATGACGCATCTGATATCAGCGCGTCGACGCCGGCGCCGAGGTTGAAGATCACGCGCAGGTTCGGAAATCCAGCCAGTTCGCCCGCGCGCGGCTTCCACACGGCAGCATAGCGAACCCGTTCCGGATCAAGGCTTGCGTCGGGCAACAGCAACACCGGGCGGTCGGCGCAGACAGCGTCGAACCTCTTCTTCCATCGCTCCGGCGACCAGTTGTCGGTGCCGCCGTGGATCAGCAATGCGAGGGTGCCATTGCTCATTCGATCTGGCCTTTCGCCGTCCCCGCGATGATGTGGCTTTGGCGGGCGCAAGTGAAGCTGCTATGATGGTTTTGCCCCGTTTGCAACGTGGCATCGGTATGGACGCCGTACCCTTGCCGGCTGGGACTAGCGTCCCCGATCGTGCGGCACATCGATGGGGCGAAGCGGATTCCAACCGAAGGCGGGGCGAGCGGGATCATCGCCTGCCGACTGTGCCAGCGCAGCAACACTTAGAGAATAGTATATAGAGCCATTCATTTGGGGTTTGCCGGTCAATCGATAAAGTGCAACGCTTACTTCAACCGGTGGTTGGATCAACACCACACATTATTTCAGTGCAAGATCATATCCCGTTGGGGACTATTGCCATGGCCGTTAGAGATCGTGTCATTCAAGAACTGGTGACGTTTTTCAAGCCGCGTTGCGCAATCCCATCCTTGATCAAAGGAGAAAGCACCAACGCCAAGCATTTGTGCGGTTTTGACGGCGATACCGGCGGCTGGCGGCTTCTGGCTCCTCTTATATCGGACATACCCTTTATCCAAAGCCGCGGCTTCTTTCTTAGCGCAACAGCCATGGACCGTGTCGCGACAATCGGCCAGATAGCGGATGCCCTCATCAAATCCGTGGCGAATGCGAAGATGGCCGCGCTATCCGGCGTCGAGCGGCAGGGCAAGGCGGGTTTTCTTCTGCCGCGCAGCGTACTGAAGAGGAAAGCCGCGAAGGAGCGGCAAAAGCCTTCAAATACCTGAAGCGGGAGGACGTGCGATGACCATGCCTATCCCCGAGTGCCGCTTCGTTCGTTCCGCCGGTTTGGCTGGCGCCGCCGCCGTGCTGTCATTGTTGCCTGCCTTCGCTTCACCCGCGGCGGCGGACGATCGAAACAGCCTGACGATCTGCGTCAGAGGTTCCGAGCGAAGGCTGCCAACCGATGGCGTATCCTGTGACGCCGGATATGAACCTCGATTATACTCGGCGGTGCGAGCGGCGCCGAAGCCAAAAGCCGTAGCAGTTGCGAAAACCAAGGCGATAGTCCCGCCATCTACAATGGCCGCCGCGCCGGTCGGCGCTGTCGATTTGCTCACCGCCGGCCCCGCCGTCTTGTTTGCGAAAGTGGCGGATAAGGGTTGTCACGACCGCTTGAATACGCATTTGACGATCGGGGACAGCTTCAATGATTTGAACTTCCTTTCGACAAAGGATTGCGCCGCAGGTGCCGCAAAGGGCGCGCAGTTTTCATGGGCCCGCGATGGCATTGCATTCAACGACCAATGGATTGCAAAGGGAGCCGTGGCGGAAAGACTGGTATGGCTCAATGAGCCTACTACAAGACCGACAGACCCCTATCTTAACCTGCTGGCGGTTGCACCCGTGGTTACCTTTCAGCGTGTAACCAACAGCAATTTGAGCCTTGCGTCCAAAAACGTGGATAACCTTGCATACGGTTTCTCAAGCGAGGCGCTGTTCGACCGTGTCGCGAAGGACTGGCAGGTCTATGTACGCGGCCGGGCGCTGGCTAACGGCGATTTTGAGGGACACACGCATTCGTGGTCGACCACGGCCGAGGTGCAGGCGCTGAACGCCGCATTCGAACACATTGTCATACCTTCGTTCGGTTTCCTCATCCTGCAACCCCTGATCCGGGCTCAGTACTTCGAACGTGTCGGCCCTGCCAATCCTACGACCTACAAGCTCGATCCGATTTTTAACATGAACTCGACCGTGCTTCGGGCAGGCCCGGTAATTTCCGCCACGCTAATTCCCCAACCGCTGGAAAATACCGATCCCGACAAACCGCCGCCCGCACCGCAATGGAGTTTCAACGTTACTTACAGCTGGTACAATGATTTTTTCAGCGGACAGAAATATGAACACTGGAATCCGTCTTTCACTTACAACTTCACTGACAATATCGGCCTGACCGTGAGTTACGAGAAAGGCAAGGTCGAACAAACCGGAGCCAAGATTGACCTGGTTTCCGTCGGACTGTCAGTCAAGAACTAAAAAAACCTCGCGCATTGCAAGCGTGCGCTAGCTCTGCGCCCGCCGCTTGACCGCTTGCGGAATCGCCGCAGCGGAAGCCGCCGCTTCCGCTTCCACCTCAGTCTCGGCCCTGCGCCCTTCCTGCCACGGCTTCGCCACGTTGAGCCAGAGCTCGCGCGTCCCCAAAATGGTGATGGCGAGCATGAAGGGGATGACGAAATACAGCATGCGATACAGCAGCAGCGTCGCCACCAGGTGCTCGCGGGTGAACTGCGGCAGCGCCACCAGCATCGCGGCGTCGAACACGCCGAGGCTTCCCGGCGCGTGGCTGGCGAAGCCGAGCAGCGTCGCCAGGATGAACACCACCGCCACCGAGACGAAGTCGATGTCGGGGTACACCGGCATCAACAGATAGAACGCCAACGCGCAGAATCCGAGGTCGACGACGCCGATTCCGATCTGCAGCAGCGTCAGCGGCGCCGACGGCAGCACCACTTTCCAGCCGTGCTGGCCGAGCTGGCGGCGTCCCTTGCCGGTGAAGATCCAGACCAGATAGGCCGCGATGCCGGCGAGACAGCCGAGCGCGATCAGCCGGTTGATGGACGGCGGCAGCAGGTCCATGGCGCTGGCCGCCCATGGATGCCAGGCCATGCCGAGCCCGAGCACGAAGGTATTGCCGAGCCAGAAGGTCAGCCCGGAGATGAAGCAGATCTTGGCGACGTCGATGGCGTTCAGCCCGTAGTCCGAATAGATCCGGAACCGGATCGCGCCGCCGGTGAAGACGGTGGCGCCGATATTGTGGCCGATGGTGTAGCTGGTGAAACCCGACAGCGCCGCGATCCGGTAGGGCACGTGCCGCTTGCCGATGGTCCGCAGCGCAAAGAAATCATAGAACGTCAGCGTGCAGAACGCGCCGACCACGCAGAGCGCGGCGAGCGCGATCTGGAGCAGCGGCTTTTCCGCCAGCGCAACCACGATCACGCCGGTGTCGACGCCCTTCAGGGTGCGCACCAGCGTCGCGATCGCGAAGCCGATGATGAGGAGGCTCGCGGCGATCCCGAGCCGTTTCCAGCCGATCCGTTCCTTGAAGCCACGCCGGAGCGTGGTCGGCAGCCGATACATTCATCCTCCCGGCAGGGCGGCAACAGAATGGAAGCGCCGGCGGCTTGCCGGCCCCTGTTATGTGAAGGGCCTTAAGGCAAAAACGCCGCGCTGTGCAGCCCTTGACATCGAGCCTCCAAGGGTATGTGGCGGGCTGTCACACGGCGCGCATATAGGCGGAGAAAATCCGCGTTGCATCGCCCCCCGCAGCCGATTTTGCGGGAACCAGCCTCGTGTCGCGCGCGTCTTGCAGCACACCGCAAGGACGGCGCGCTACGCAGCATCCGCAGCACGGGACATCGCGATTTTGTCAGGAACAACATCTGTACTGGCCGGTTAGCGAAGCATCCGAAACCGGACAGTTCGGCGTGTCTCATCGCGACAGGGAACGCCGTCTTGTTCCCGCAAAACTGCAAGGAACCCAGCCATGGGCCTGTTTACCAAAGACATCAAAACCATGAACGACCTGTTCGTGCACCAGCTGCAGGACATCTATTATGCCGAGCAGCAACTGGTGAAGGCGCTGCCGAAAATGGCGGGCAAGGCCACCGACAAGGAACTCAAACAGGGCTTCCTGACCCATCTCGACGAAACCAAGATCCACGTGCAACGGCTGGAGCAGGTGTTCCAGATGCATGGCGCCGAGATCAAGGCGGTGACCTGTCCCGCGATCGACGGCATCGTCAAGGAAGCCGACGAGACCGCCGGCGAAGTCGAGGACAAGAAGGTGCTCGACGCCGCCTTGATCAACGCAGCGCAAGCCGCCGAGCATTACGAGATCGCACGCTACGGCAGCCTGGTCGCATGGGCAAAGCAGCTCGGCCGCAACGATTGCGCGAGCGTGCTGCAGAAGACGCTCGATGAGGAAAAGGCAACCGACAAGAAGCTGACCTCGCTGGCGGAAAGCAAGGTCAACCTCAGAGCCGCGAGCTAGTCTCACACGAGAGCCGGCGGCTCAGGCGGCGGAACCTGATGGTGAACTCCGCGGCGAAGCAATCTTGGTTCTCCTTGTGGACCCACTGGGTTGCTTCGCGAAGGTGTCATCGCGGCGGCGCTTGCTCGCAACGACGAGTTCCATAGTTCGAACGCCGCGCGGTTGGTCCGTGCGGCGTTTTGCTGTGCGCCGCATTGCCCAATTTTTAGCGCGCGAAAATCACGTCGGCGGCACCGCCGCGCGGAACATCTTTTGCGATTCGCGCGTTCGATTGACAACAGGAGGCGACCATGCGGTTTTCCATGCTGTCATATCTACTCGGAGTCGGAACCGTGGTCGGCGCGCTGACGCTGGGATTTGGCGGCGGCGTGCTGCTCACCAAAACCGCCATCAAGGATTCCGCGAGCGGGCCGAGCCGGATCGAACGCGCCGCGCGCGCGGAACCTGCCGCCCCGCAGGTGCAGGTAACCGAAGCCAGAGCGGTCCCGGTGCCGCGTGCGGATGCGCCGGCGGTTCAGCCACCCGAGCCGGTTCGGCAGATTCAGGAAACCCCGGTGCAAGCGGTCGCGGAGTCCAAACCGGTTTCAGAAGTAAAACCCGTTGCGGAAGCGGCGATGCCGGAGCCGGCAAAGCCCGTGGAACCGGTCAGGCAGGCGGATGCGCCGCGACAGGAGCAACCGGTTCGCCAAGCCGAGGCGCCGAAGCAAGTCGAGAAGCAAGTCGAGCAGCCGAAGCACATCGAGCAAAAGGAAACCGGCCAGGCGGCCGCCGCCCGCGAGCAGCGCAGAGCCGAGCGCAGGATGCAGCGCGAGCGGCAGCTTGTTGCCGAGCGCAAGGCGAGGGCGACGGAGACGGTCAGGACGAGGGTGCGGGTGGTCGAAGAGCCCGCGCGGCCGGAGCTTGCGTTCGAACGCGAAGAACCGCGGCCCGGTCTGTTTGAAGGCCTGTTCGGGCGGCCGCAGGATGCGGCGCCGGACGAGCGATAGGTTTGAGACAGGATGCCGCGCGGGCGTCGCGCTATGATCTTCGGCTATAGACGGCGTCCTTCGACGAAGGCTTCATGCCTTCGGCTTGCGCCAGCGCGCGGCGCATCTTCTGAGCCGCTTGATGTGTTGGTCGTGCGATGAAGTCCGCATTCGGTCTCACGCCCGCTCACGCCTTGCGCAGCGCGAAATGCGCGCCGCAGAATGACATCGCGCCGCCAAGACCCAGCGCGGCGAGGCCGGCCAGCACGCCGGAAACGGTCGGGATCGGGCTTGGCGCGGAAGCGGCCTGGCCGGCGCCCGCCAGCACCAGCACGCCCACCGCGATCAAAAACTGCCGCATCCGCTGCGGAATTTGTCCGGACACCGCGCTCTGCATCAGCGAAGCGGTGAAATAGCCGCCGACGAAGGCCATGGTCGCGATCAGCCACCACGCCACCGCGGCGCCCGCCGGCATGAATTCGTGGCTATCCGATCGCCACAGCCCGCCGAGATCGAGACCGAGCCGCTGCCCAAGCATGTGCACGGCCAGCGCCAGCAGCACGCCGGATATCAGCGCGGCGGCGAGGATGATGCGGCGTGGGAAATAGGCGGTCTCGGCCATGATGCGGTTCGCTGTGGATGGTGTGGGCGGCGACTTGTAAGATAGAGTTGGCGCGCCGCGCAAGCAAACACCATACCGTTTGCCAGGCAGGATCGATCGGATCGCAATTGCCGGATGAACCGACAGACGCAGCCGCGGCGGGATCGAGCTACTCCTACAAGGCGTCGCTGATCGGCGCGGCGCATCGCTTCGATCTGACCGGCGAGGGCTTGTCATGGCACGCCGGCGGCAGATCCGGGCTGTGGCCCTATCGGGAGTTCGCTGCGATCCGGCTGTCGTACCGGCCGGTGTCGATGCAGCCGCGGCGTTTTCGCGCCGACATCGACCATGTCGATGGCGCGCGCATCGCCATTCTCTCTACCAGTTGGCAGACCGTCACCCTGCTGACGCCGCAGGATGCCGACTACCGCGCCTTCCTCACGCAGCTGCATCGGCTGATGGCGCAGGCCGGGAGCAGGGCTGAACTGGTTGGCGGATTGAGGCCGGTCGGCTATATCGCCGGCGTCGTGCTGCTGGCGCTGGTGGCGATTGCGATCGCCGGATTGCTCGCGCGCGCGCTCGCCACCGGCGAATGGGCCGGCGCGCTGTTCCTGGTCGGCTTCGCCGCGCTGTTCTGGTGGCAGATCGGCGGTTTTGTCAGACGCAACCAGCCGCGGCGATATCGATTCGATGCGCTGCCGGAGCAATTGCTGCCGTAGATCAGGCGCGGCGCAGCCTGCGCCCGGGATACGCGTGCGTCAGTGCCGCACTACCAGCACCGAGCATTTGGCGTAGCGCACCACGTGGCCGGCGTTGGAGCCGAGGAAATAGGTGCGCATCGCCGGGCGGTGCGAGGTCATGACGATGAGGTCGGCTTTGATGGAGGCTGCCTCTTCGAGGATCTCGTGATAGATGCCGCCCTGGCGCACCACGGTGGAAATCCGCGCAGCTTCGATGCCGGATTCGCGCGCGACGATGGTGAGCGCCTCCTCGGACGACTGCCGCTGCTGTGCGTCGAAATCCGCCGGCACATATTCCGCCAGCATCACCGGCGTCATCGGCAGCACGTTCAGCAGCCGCACCGAGCCCGAATAGGTCTGCGACAGCGTCGCCGCGGTGGCGATGGCGGGCTTGCCCAGATCCGCGTCGGTGAGATCGAGCGGGACGAGTATGGATTTGAACATCGCACGCCTCCGTTGCGGAACTAGCTTACACGATTTTCCGCCGTCATGCGCGGGCTTGACCGGGACATCCCATCAATTCAGCCGCCGGAGGCCGCCTTCAACAGCTTTGGGCTGACGAACAGCTCGATCCGGCCGCTGCGGAACGAGACGTCACGCCAGTCATCGATGTCGAAATCGATCGCGGCGAGGCCCGAGGTCGGCAGGTTGTCGGCCAGTGCGCGGCGCGCCGCTGCGTTGCCGCCGCCGGCCAGGGCGAATGCGAATTCGTGCAGTCCGGGATTGTGTCCGACCAGCATCAGCCGTTGCGGATCCGACGCCGCGGCGGCGTGGACGGTTTGCAGCAGCGCCGACGGATCGGCGCCATAAAGCTCGGGCACAAGCTCGACCTTCGGCGGCGGCATCGTGCCCCTGGCGGCCTCCCAAACGATGTCCCAGGTCTGCTGCGACCGCACCGCGGGCGAAACCAGCACGGAATCGGGAAACGGCGGATGGCGGGCGATCCAGCCGCCGATCTCGGCCGCGTCGGCCCGGCCGCGGTCATCGAGACGGCGGTCCTGATCGCGGCCGCTGGGTGCGTCGTTTTCGGTCTTGGCATGACGCAGCAGTATCAAACGGCGCATGGCGCGATTTCTCGATTCGGTTCAACTTGCGCGGATTAATCTACAAGTTTTCAGGGACAAGGTGACAAGCGTTGCGCGGGTCCGTAAGTAAAAGCAATGAGCGAAATTTCCACAAGCGCGGCCAGTGGACATGACGCCGCGGCGGCCGACACCAGCCCGCAGCGCGCGCGGCTGACCTTCGACCTCGATGTCGATATCTGCGTTGTCGGCGCCGGCCTCGCCGGTCTCACCGTGGCGCGGGAGGCGGCACAGCTCGGGGCCAGCGTCGCTGTGCTCGAAGGGTGCCATGTCGGCTGGAATGCGTCCGGGAACCTGCTCGGCACGGTGATGCCGGGTTACGGCGTGCCGGTCGGCGACCTGATTGCGCGCATCGGCTTCGAGGACACCCGTGAATTGTGGGCGCTGTCGAAGCAGGGCGCCGACTACGTCCGCGCCGCGGCGACGCTGATTCCCTTCAGCGCGTTCAGCGAAGGCGTGCTGGAAGTCTCCAATGTCGACGTCGGCGATACGTTGATCAGCCGGCTGCAGATGCTCGGCGAGGATTTCGACACCGAGGTCGAGGGCTGGCAGGTCGAGCGCGTGCGCGATCAACTGAGGACCCGGCGCTATTTTCACGGCGTGTATTATCCGAAGGCATTCCAGATCGACGGCCGCCGCTATGTCCATGGCCTCGCGGCGCTGGCGCGCAAGGCCGGCGCGCGCATCTTCGAGGACACGCCGGTGGTCAGCATCGATGCCTCCGGCATCCGCAAGCGCATCGTCACGCCGCAGGCCCGCCTGCGCGCGTCGCATATCGTGCTGTCAGGCAATATTCACTTGGGCGCGCCGCTGCGGCGGCTGTCGGAAACGCTGCTGCCGGTGTGGCGTTATGCGGCGGTGACCGCTCCGTTGGGCGAACGCCTCGCCGAGGCGATCGCGTTCCAGGGCTCGGTGACCGATACCGACGGCATCGACCACTTCCGCATCGTCGAGGGCGACCGGCTGATGTGGTCGAGCCCGGAAACCACCTGGGCTGCGCGGCCGCAGCGCTTTGCGTCCGCCATCCAGCGCCGCATCGCGACGATTTTTCCCAAGCTTGGAAAAGTCGAGATCGCGGAAACCTTCAGCGGCGCCATCGGACAGACCGTGCATGGCATGCCGCAGATCGGGCAGTTGCGCAAAGGCCTGTGGGTCGCCAGCGGCTTCGGGCGGCAGGGCTTGAATACCACCGCGATGGCCGGGCAATTGATCGCCCGCAGCATTTTGTGGGGCGACGAGCGCTGGCGGCTGTTCTCTCCGTTCGAACTGGTATGGGCCGGCGGCCGCACCGGGCGGATTGCCGGCCATGGGGTTGGAATGTGGCAACGCGGAAGCTCGGCCGCCGCCGGTGCGCTGGCGCGCTACCGCGAACGCGCGCGGGCGAAGGAGCGGATACGCGAAGCGCGGCTTGCGGAAGCAAACCGCCAGGCCGGAACGCGGCCTCCGCGCCAACGCCCGCCGCCGCGAAGGGCGCAGCGCGCGCAGCCGCAGCGGACCAGCGATACCGACGGAGATGCGCGCTGACCCGGCCCCGGCGTCCGATCGCTCTGGCTTGCCCGATCCGGAATTCGTCGAAGCTGCTGTCGCCGGCCGCTCAATCTTCGATTGAAATCGCGCCGACGAACAGAATAGCATTGAAGAGCCCCGACGCAGGCGGGCATGGCACCGCACCGTGTGTGTTGATGACACGATCCGATTCGAGACGCCGGTTTCAGATCCGTTCGATTCGCGCGGACGGGCGGATATCGGGATGTGCCCGGCCCGGCGCGGCGATCGAGGCGGTAAACCTGTCGCGGATCGCGGCAAGCCGTCTTTGCCTGAACGATACGATCGTCATCGCCAAAGCCGACCTCAAGGGAAACTTCGCTGGACGCATCGCCTGCTTCAGCGGCGATCTGATCCGGCTGCGCAGCCGCTGTCCCGGCGAAGCGTTGGACCTTTGGCTGACGGTCAGAATTCCGGTTCGTGGAACAAGCCGAAGACCTGCGGTCGCACTTTACCGGATCGGCTTCAGGCCGCTCGGCAACGGGTACTACGGGCTCGTCAACATCGGAAGACCTCGGCCAATTTCGTATCCCGGCGCGGTGCTGTTGGTGAAGAACCAGCGCACCTCGGTATCTTGCCGTGCCGTGCTCGATGCCAACGGCTCTTTTGCGAGGCACCAGAAGATTTCCGCGCAGCCCGGCGACGCGCTGCTGGTCGGGATTTCGCAGTCCCGCAATCATCGAGTTGGCAAAGTTACCGTGCCAAGCGCGAACGGCCACATCATGGAAGCTCGAAGGCTGGCCCGATTGGTTTCCGGCCACAGCGACACACAGTTCGACGTCAAACGCATCAGCGGACCGCTGATGATCGGTCGTCCGAAGGCTTGCGAGATCATTCAAGGCGAGGTGACAAACTGCCACCTGGCCGGGGCGGTCAGCGCCGCGGCGCACATTTGCGGCGGCCGCATCGCAAGGCTCATTCGCCGCCTCGACAGCGAGCATTACTCGGTCTCGCTTTTCAGGTTTGACATCGCCTCGAAGCGCTGGGTGCCGGGTTCGGTGGTCGTCAGCAACAGGTTTTACGTCAGGCCATGCGGCTCGCTGCTGTTCGGTTCGGGCGTCCGCCCCGGCAGATCGGCAAGCTCACCCGCGGCGGCGTTGTGGTGGCCGGTGCTGGAGAAAGCATATGCGCAGTTTCATGGCGGCTACGGGTTTTTCCAGAACGGCGGCACGGCGCACCGTGCGCTTTCCGTTTTGCTGGGCCAGCCGCCCCGGCACTGGGAGGTGCGGCCAAAGTTGGCCGACAAGCTTTGGGATGAAACCCGCGAGCGATTGCGTTCGAAACTGCCCGTGGTCATGAGCACGGCCGGCGCTGCTTCCAGCTTGCGCTATCGCAACACCCGGATCATGCCGGATCACTGCTATGCCGTGTTCGGCTGTTTCGTAACGGGGGACCGGCGGATGATACGGCTGCGCAATCCATGGGGCGAGGTCAGCCCGGCGGAATATCGGGCCTCCGCCGACGGGTCGTTTTCAATACCGTGGGAGATGGCCGTCAGGCTGTTCGAGATCGTCAGCACAGTTGATCCCGTCGCATAGCGTCGTGGCGGCCGGTTCTGCCGCGCGCCGGTAGGCCGTCCTCCAGGCCTCGGCGAGCCAGTGTTCATAGGCGTCGCCCGAAGCTTCTTCGACCGCCGCACAGACCGGATCGAGCAGGCGGCTGGCTCCGCCGTTGATTCCACCATGCATCAGCACAATGTTATGGCCGAAGACGAAATCATATCTTCCGGTTTCGAGACGCCACTCGTCCGCCATGCAGATATCCCGCCAGCAGCGGCCGGTGGTTTCCAGAATCATTTCGTCAAACAATCTTGCCGGAGTGCAGGCAACATCGCCGATTTCGGGAAACGCGGCGATCTCCGCTTCGCTAAAGCCGTCGTTCAGGTTGTGAAGATTGACCAGAAGGTGTTTCGGATTTCGTGAGCCGAGCAGGGCGCCAAGCTGGATGTATCCACCGCCCGAGGCGCGAATCAATCCGATGGAATAGTCCAGATTGCCGTGGCACCACTTTTGAAGCGAGACGACGTCGCAACAATCGCTTCCGTTCTGATGCCTGAACGCCAGCTTGAGCAGGCTCGCCAAATCATAATATGGCGTGATGCTGTCTTCTTCACCGACGCTTTGCACAACAAAGCCCTGATAGAGCTTGTGGGAGCGCGTCGTCGTGACCCGGGCAGGAAATGTGCGCCGCTTATCAGCAGACCACGCCGGAACATCCAGCCGGCTCGGCGTCAGATAGGAGGAGTTGCCGCCGTCGTGATGAGGAAGCAGCGTTCTCGCCCGCTTGTCGCGTCCGACGCTGGTGGTTTGCGGCGATCCATATTCCGGCGTCAGCTTGTCCAGTGACCAGCGACGCCTGAGTGCGCCAACGATCTCTTCCGCGACGCCTCGGACCGCGATTGCCACGGTTTCGTGGTCTGCGCCGTCACCGCCGAGCGGAACGATGATGCCGTGAGGCAGGCTGTCGACCCTGGCTGCCGCAGCTTCCGCCCATGTCGAGCATTCGCGGTCTCTTGCGTTGCGCCTGAATTTCGAAAGCAGTTCCGCGGGCAAGGGCACGCGAGCGTCTTCCGCCTTTGGGATCATTCCTTGCACCTCTCGAGGCAATGCGGTGACATTTCGTTCAGGGCTGCCAGTCGATGAGCAGATACTCGTAGAGAAGCCGCGCGGCGATGGTGCTGGTTCGACCGCTGCCGTCCCGGCTCGGATTGACTTCGACCAGGTCGATGGCGCGCACCGGATACTCCTGAAGGATCATGGCAGTCATCAGAAAATCATCGACCGATATTCCTCCCATTGTCACATGGCCGGTCCCCGGCGCCACCGAGCCGTCGCAGACGTCGATGTCGATCGAGACATAGACCCCGGCCGTTGCGTGCCGGCACACCGCGTCCAGCGTCTGACGCAGCGCGGTGGCGTAGCCGAGCTTGTGGATGTCGCGCCGGTGCCGCACCGTGCACCCATCCTCTAGAAGCCCCGCCAGCTGTTCGGTCCCGGTAATGTCGCCTTGACCGACAAAGCCGATGCGGCTGGCCGCCATGCCCGGAATTTCCGAGATTCGCCGCGCATTCGAGCCGTGATAATATTTTCCGTGCAGGATCGAGGTGTCGCCGAAGTCGAAATGATGGTCGATCTGCACATAGCCGACGTGTTTGCCCTGTTCCGCCTTCGCGACTGCGGCGAATGCCGGGAATGAAAGGGTGTGTTCGCCGCCGAGCATCACGACAAGCCGGCCGCGATGCGCAATTTCAAGCAGTTCGGCCGCGGTCGCCCGCAGCTGCAGATCGGGATTGGTCGGAAACACATGAAAATCGCCAAAGTCGGCCATTGCGCGAGATCGCGGCCGGCCCCGCGCGCCTGTTCGCATGTTGGTCAGGTCGACAGGTCCGCGTGAACTTGCCTGGCTGCTGAAAGAGCGACTTGCGGTTCGGATCGAGGCCGGGCCATCACGCGCGCCGATGTGCGTCGACGCCGTGCCATCGAAGCAAACCGAGCATACCGCCACGTCGAGCTGCTCGAAATCATCGGCGAGAGTCGAAGACCGCATCCCGAACAGCGTCGGGCCATCGGCGCACCATGGCGGCAAGGGAAAGGCTTGCCACTCACGCCAGCCGCCGCGATCGAGGTTCTCGAACGGTGCCGTCACGCCCGACGCACCTCCGGTTGCTCCCTGTCGATGCGTTCACGAACCAGTACATCGCAGCGGGAAACCATATCCAGAAACTGGTCCCACAGGCTGGCCGACGTCTGATGGTACGGGGCAAAGACGATCGGCCGGTCTTCGCGCCAGTTGGCGAAATTCCAGTCGACGATGCGCGGCCGCAGCGTGGCGAAAATCGGGCTCTTCGGATATGGCACGAAGTTGTAGAGATTATACAACTTGGTATGTTTGCTGGCATGGTTCAGAAAGGTCATGGTCTTGAGATGGCTGATTTCCGTCGAGTGCGGCAGGCCTCCGAGCAGATTCAGGATCACGTGTATTCCGCGTGAATCCAGTCTCTCGATCCATTGAAGATAACGCTCGACTTCGTTTCGCTTCTGGACTTGTCGAAGCACCATGCTGTCGGCGGTTTCGAAACCCATTTCCACCACCCGGACGCCGAGTTCCTCCATCCGATCGATGAGCCAGTCGGACATGGCCTGAACGTGAGTCTGCACGATGAAGTCGAAATTACCCTTGGGCCGCGCGGCAACTAGGTTCGCCACGGCGTCTTTCGACTGCCCGAAGGTCTTGTCTCCGACGTAGAACACGCGGATATGCGGAAAGAATTTCCCGATATCCTCGAACTCGCGCGCAAGGTCATCGGCCGGGACAACATGGAGCTGCTGGCTCCATGCATCGCCACAAAACGAACAGGCGAACAGACAGCCGTGGCTGGCGTTGATCCGAATCAGCGGAACGCGGTCGCCAAATCGCGACAGATGGCGATAGTTCGGCCGATAACCGAAATCCGCAGGCTGCAGCCCGCGACGCGGGGAAACGCCGGACTGTCCCGGCGCCAGAGCCTGCAGAAAACCTCGCCGCGCGTGACCGGAATAAACCGTCGAGAACGAACCCGGCCGTTCGAGCCCGACCATGTTGCCGCCGAGCACGGTACAATGTCCAAGACCGATCAGCCTCTCCGAGACATCCATCGCCAGATCGAAATTTTGCGCCAATGGAGAAAACAGATACAGGGCAGGCGAGGTCTGCCCTTCGACAAGCCGCTGACAGCATGCCTCGCAATCCGCCGCGGAAAGGCTGAGGTCGTTGAACTCGGTGTCGTCGCGCCCGATGGCGGCATCAAGATGCGCCACCCATAATGGCGCCTCCCAGAGATCGCCGTCGCGCAGCTTGAAGCTCGGCAGGATCGACGAATAATAGCTCGAATAGGAACGGTAGTATTGATTGAGAACGGGATCAGGATCAATCTGGGACGGAAACGGAAGCTGTACGATCACAGGTTTCATCGTTAGGCCGAACCTAGAATCAGTCGCGGAATTCGGACGGGAAAGAATTCGAAGTCGTATGCAACCTCAACGATAGGGAATATGGCCGCGACAAAACCCAATTGCAACACACTCTCGACAGAAGCTACCTGGTTTTTCGTTCCAAGCCGTGTGCGGGAGGCGTCTTGCCTGGCACCCGCCGGGCCGATGCAGGCTCGTGATCCAGGCCTTGTCGACGAGCCAGGCTGATCCCATGAAGTGCTCGCCAACATCGCAACTCGACGAGGTTTTACAGCGCGGCGCGGAGATCCTGCTGGTCGATTTCGGCGGCGTGCTATGTCACTATGAACCGACGCCGGCGAGCGAAGCGCTGGCTGCGCCGCATCTTCCCGCCTCATCGAGCGTTACGAAATGGCTGTTCGACCATCCGGTTTCGTGGGAGGGTATCCTCGGCCGTCTGTCGGCCGACGAAGTGCTAAGCCGGATCGCCGGTCAGGCCGGCCTTTCCGTGGCTGCCGTCGAGGAAATCTGGGCCGCCTTCATCGCGGCAAATGTTGTCGACTTTTCCCTTCTTGACGAACTTCAACGCTACCGGGACCGCACCAGGATTTTTATCTTGAGCAACTACTGGTCCAACGGACGCGAGGTTATTTTCAGCAAGCTGCCGGAGAACTCGGTAGATGGACTTTTTGTGTCGTCGGAATTGGGCATGAAAAAGCCGGAGCCGGCGATTTGGCGGCATTTGACAGGATGGTTTTCCCGCCCGCCCGGCGCGTTCGCGCTGTTGGACGACGAGGAGCCGAACGTGCTGTCGGCGCGCGCCGCCGGACTAGACGGATACCTCTGGGTAAAGCGCTAGGTGCCGCGCCTCCTGGGCCGCGAGCCACGCTTTGGCGAGCTTTGGATCGCCGCTCGAGAGCGGATGCAGCGCGCACATGATGGGAATGCATCGGGCCCCGTATGCCATCTTGAAGGCATAGGGCGATCGCCCGGCCTGGATCTCGGAAAGCCCGAGATACGAAGCCCTACGTATCGAATGCTGAAACAGAAAATCCGATGGGAAGAAGGGCTTGGCAAGTTGGCGATCATTTCCCGCCAGCCAGAGATAATAGGCGTCGCGCCACACCAGGTTTAGATTGATGGCGGCAACCTTGCCTCCTGGCGTGACGGCGAGAAGCACTTCGAGGCCGGGAAGACTTCGACAGCAGCGCCGCGTGCACGAAACTTGCGGGCAGAATGTCCTCGTCCAGTGCCAGCCGATTGACGGCCGACCTGATCAGTTCGACGTGAGAAACGGCGTCAGCGGGCCGAATGATCCTGAGTTCGAGCCCGGATTCCTCGGCCCGTCGCATCACCCTTCGCCGCTCCGAGCGCTCGGTCTTTTTTTTGATTCCGGCCAGCGGATCGGCAGCGTGCGCCGGCGAAATCTGCAGGACGGCATTGCTTTGCAGTCTTCCCACATAGTAGCCGGCCGCCTCCAGCTGTTGCAGGGTGTTGCGGTCCCTGCCGTCGATGCCAAACAGCAAGGAAACACACTGATCGCGACGGCACAGCTCCAGATGATCCGCCACCGCTTGCTTCATGGACGCATCGTCTTGCGCCACCGGCCCGCCATACCAGCCCACCAGCGCATGGGCGCCGATCATCCGATCTTGCAACCGCGGCACCACATTGCCGCGATAATAGTCCAGCCGCGGACAATGGCCGTAGAGATATCCGGGGATAAGGCTTTGGCAGCGCCCGCGGTCATATCTGGCAACGTGTCGCGGCTGACTTGCTCCGGGCCAATAGTGCTGAATCAGCGAACAAAACTCCGCCGAGTGGAAGGGCGAGCCGGCCTCAAAACACATGGCATTCCAGGCTGCAGCTCGATCTTTTCCCGCATCGGACATGATCAACCCCCACCCCTGCGCCGGCCTTACCCGGCAGAGGCCGCCAATTTTGCGAGCAGCGCCTTCAACCGTTCAACCCTGACGGCTGCCGGAGCCGGATCCGGCGCTTCGCAGAGGAATACGACGGCCAGCATAGCCGCTGTATATAGCCGGCAACACAATCCTGTCGGGCCCTCCAATTCGGCGCGTTGCAGTGGATCCAGTCCATAGCCTGCGGCAAAATCGCCGGACAAACCGCCGTACTCTTCGACCCGGGCGAGTTCGAGCAGGGGATCGGCCTTCAGCGCATTCGACCAGTCGATTAGCCCCAGCAGCTGACCATCTGCACACAGATAGTTGGCCGGCCGCAAATCCATGTGCAGCAGGCGCGGCTGCCGGTCGATCGGCGCCAGCAAGTGCTGCAGGCGCCGGGCATCCGGCACCGGGCCGAGCGGGCCAGCCAATCCGGCAACGACGGCGACCCGCTCGGCAGTCAGTTCGGCGACGACTTCCGAAGCAGCGCGGCCACGCTGCGCGACCAGGTCGATGTCGGGAGGCGGAAGTCCATGCAGTCTTTTCGCGATCCGCCCGAGAGCGAAATCGTCCACGGCAATTCCGTCAGTCGCAACGAATTCAAGCAATAAAATGTGCGGTCCATCATCGGGCGTCAGGATAGCCTTGACGGACGGCGCGGGAATGCCGTTTTCGCGGGAAAATCCGAGCAGGAACCGCTCTTGCCCGAGAAGTTGAAAGCTATCCAATCCCCGGTCGTTGTCATTGAACACCCATCGCTCGTTCGGGAATTTCGCAACAAACGACTCCTGATCGTCCAGAAAAACACGGTAAACCTGAAATTCGATGCCGCCGCCCAGTTTTTCCGCCCGAGCAATGACAATTCCCGGGAATTGCCTGCGGACGGCATCCAGCGCATCGTCTATCGACCACGTTTGCCGTTCCGATACCATCAATTGAGCACCGGCATGCCGGAGCGCTTCTCCGATCTTTGAGCGAGACAACCGTCTGACCAGGCTTGAGGTAATCTAGTCTATTCACAGGCCAAAGGCGAACGCGAGTTGCCCCTCTGCGGAAGGCTCGCCTTCGGGGGGACGACTGGGTACTCGCAACAAAGTGAGCCAAATTCCGCCGGTTCGGTGTAACTTCGGGGCTGCACATCCGTATTTGGGCGTAACGAAACCCATTTCCATTGTTCCCGGAGACACCTCATGCTCGACCGCCGCATCCTGCTTGCTTCGCTCGCCAGCCTGTTTGGCCTTGCCGCGTTCCGCTGGCTGCGGACGACGCCGGCCGAGGCTGCGGAAAAATTCGAGATCGAGAAGACCGACGCGGAATGGCGGGCGCAGCTGACGCCGCAGCAATACGACATCCTGCGCAAGCAGGGCACCGAGCGTCCGGGATCCAGCCCGCTGCTGAAAGAACATCGCAAGGGCATCTTCGCCTGCGCCGGCTGCGACCTGCCGCTGTTTTCCTCGGACACCAAGTTCGAGAGCGGCACCGGCTGGCCGAGTTTCTGGCAGCCGCTGGACAACGCCGTCGGCGAGACCAAGGACCGCACCTTCGGTATGCTGCGCACCGAAATCCATTGCCGCCGCTGCGGCGGCCATCTCGGCCACGTCTTCGACGACGGCCCGAAGCCCACGGGCCTGCGCTACTGCATGGACGGCTTTGCGCTGGTGTTCAAACCGGCGTCGCCGCAGGCGAGCTAGCCGCTGCCTTGCTCGACAAAGGCGAGCGCGACTGCGAGACTGCCCCGATAACAAAACAATGGAGGAAACGATGGATATCGATCGTCGCCGGCTGGCCTTGCCGCTGCTTGCCATTGGACTTCTGGGAGTGGTCCCGGCCTTTGCCGCGGAAGAGGATATCGTCGCAAAGAATGTCGAGGCATTCCGCGCGGCGCAGTTCGCAGCCAATGCGGAGATACTCGCCGCGCTCTGCGCGGCCGAGCTCAGCTACAGCCACTCCGATGCGAGGGTCGAGGACAAGACGACCTTTATCGCCAACGCCACCAATGGAAAATCGAAGTGGCTGTCGCTGCAGTACGAGGACCCCAAAATCCGCGTGGTCGGCGATGCCGCGATCGTGCGATTCCACTGGGTGGGCGAAAGCGAGGCCGCAGCCGACGGCAAGAAGAGCGCCACCAACCTCCACATCCTGATGAACTGGCAAAAACAGGGCGCGGACTGGAAACTGCTGTCGCGCGCCTCGACCAAGCTTTGATCGAGCCGACCGTCCCGTATCCCCGGCGCGATGCGGCGTTCTTCACGCTGCCTGGCAGAACCGCGGCCGTTGCGAGCGCTGCCTTCGCTAGGCCCGGCTCAGCCGCGCGCCACGCCGCGAAGGAGCGGCGCGCTGCGCTGCGTCCGGGGCACCAGCGCCGCCCGTTCTCCCGGCAAATATTACCCTGCTAGGCAACTATGCCCCGGTCATAGGATCGGGGTGTTTGTTTTATGCCCTTGAACCGACTGCATTTTCCTCATTGGCACGTCCCTTGCGATATCTCCTTGGACCACGGCCGTGCCACGTTCCGCGCCGGACACGAATTTGGAGACGACGTTATGGGTATCTTCGATGCGCTCAACACTTCCGTTGGCGGCTTGCAGGCGCAGTCCTTCGCCCTCCAGAATATTTCCGGCAACATCGCCAACGCGCAGACCACGGGCTTCAAGGGCATTAACACCAGCTTCGTCGATCTCGTTCCGGAAGCAACCAATCCGGACCGCCAGGTCGCAGGCGGCGTCACCGCCTATGCACGGCAAACGATTTCGACCCAGGGCACGGTGTCGGCCTCCAGCGTCGGCACCTTCATGGCGGTCAACGGCGACGGTTTCTTCTCGGTGCAGAAGGCCAGCGGTACGGTCGACAACGTGCCGGTGTTCACCGGCGTCACCGACTATACGCGGCGCGGCGACTTCCAGGTCAACTCCAACGGCAATCTCGTCAACGGCGCCGGCTATTATCTGATGGGCGTCGCGGTGGATTCGAAAACCGGCAACCCGCTCGGCAACGTGCCGCAGGTGCTGCAATTCCAGAATAATTTCGTCCCGGCGCAAGCCACCACCACGATCCAATACGGCCTCAACCTGCCGGCCACGCCGACCACGGCGGCGGCGCCGACCGCGGCGGTCGGCAGCATCGGCGCGGTCGGCGGTCTCGATCCCGCCGACTTCACGGCGGGAGCCAATCCGACCGTGGCGGGCGTCGGCCATGTCATCGGCAGTGATCTTGGGGTTTTCCAGAACGAATCAATCAGCGGCGGCGCGGTGACGGCTTACGATGCGTCCGGCACGCCAGTGAACCTGCAACTGCGCTGGGCCAAGACCGACAGCGCCGCGCTCGGCGGCGCGCACGTCGATACCTGGAATCTGTTTTATCAGAGCGATCCGAATGCGACGGGCGCGCAGGTGGGCTGGGTCAATGCCGGCACCGACTTCAAATTTGGCAGCAATGGCAAACTTACCTCGCCGACCTCGCCCTCGATCACGCTAGTCGGCGTGACGGTCGGCGGCCAGACGCTCGGCAACGTCGCCGTCAGCATCGGCGCCAGCGGCCTCACGCAATATGCCACCACCGGCGGCACCGCGACCATCAATTCGATCTCGCAGAACGGCTTTCCCGCCGGGCAATTGCAGTCGGTTGCGATCAGCAATTCAGGCCTTGTGATCGGCACCTTCTCCAACGGCCAGAACATCGACCTTGCCGCGGTGACGCTGTCGCACTTCAACGGCACCAATTACCTGAAGGCGCTCGACGGCGGCGCCTATGCGGTGACCGACCAGTCCGGCGCGGCGATTACCGGCGCCTCGGGCACCATCAGCGGTTCGTCGCTGGAGGGCTCCAACACCGACATCGCCGACGAGTTCACCAAACTGATCGTGACCCAGCAGGCCTATTCGGCCAACACCAAGGTCATCACTACCGCCAACAGCATGGTTCAGGATCTGCTGAACGTGCTGCGCTGATGGGTGATCGCGTTAAAAGTTTCGTGTCCCGCGCGCGATGCAGCGCTTCTTCACCTCTCCCCGCTTGCGGGGAGAGGTCGAAGCCGGAGCGAAGCGGAGGCTTCGGGTGAGGGGGACTCTCCAAGCATTCGGATTGGCGGAGGGTCCCCCTCACCCGGATCGCATCTCTCGATGCGATCCGACCTCTCCCCGCAAGCGGGGAGAGGTAAGGGTATGCAACGGTGACGTGACATGAGTTTGAGTTCAGCCCTCTCCACCGCGATGGCCGGCTTGCGTGCCAACCAGGCCGCGCTGGGGATCGTATCGTCCAACGTCGCCAACGCGCAGACCCCGGGCTATGTCAGCCAGAGCGTCAATCAGATCGAGCTTGCCGGCGGCGCCGGCAATGGCGCGAGCGTGCGCGTCGTCGGCGTCAATCGCCAGCTCGATCAATACATCCAGTCGCAGCTGCGCACCGAAACCTCCGGCGGCGCCTATGCCGACCAGATCGCGAATATCCTGAGCCAGTTGCAAAGCGTCTACGGCGCGCCAGGCCAGGACGGCACGCTGGAAAACGCCTTCAGCAATTTCACCGGCGCGGTGCAGTCGCTGTCGGCAAGCTCCGGCTCTACCGCGGCGCAATCCTCGGTGCTCACGGCGGCGCAATCGCTGGCGCAACAGCTCAATGCAACCACGACCGGCATCCAGACGCTTCGCTCCAATATCGAACAGGATATCGGCGTTTCGGTGGGCCAGGCCAATGTCGCGATGAGCCAGATCGCGCAAGTCAATTCGCGGCTGCAGGGCATGAACGCCGCCGATCCCGCCGCGGCGACGCTGATGGATCAACGCGACAACGCCATCGATCAATTGGCGCAACTGATGGACATCCGCGTCGTCACCGACAACACCAACCAGACCACGGTGCTAACCAATTCCGGTATTCAACTGGTCGGCGGCGGTCAGGCGTCGGTCATGTCGTTCAATTCACCGGGAACGCTGAACGCCAATTCGCAGTGGAACAGCAATCCGGCACTATCGGGCGCCGGCACCATTACCGTTAAATTGCCGAACGGCGGCAATTTCGACTTGATCGCCAACAACGCGATCTCGTCGGGGCAGATCGCGGCCGATCTGAAACTGCGCGACAAGACGCTGGTGCAGGCGCAGACGCAGGTCGATCAGCTGGCCGCGGCGCTGGCGAGTTCGCTGTCCGATATCACAAAACCCGGCATCGGCGTCACCGGGCCGCCGGCGGGATTCGATCTCGATCTGTCCGCCGTGCAGCCCGGCAACAGCATCAACCTGACCTATACGGATACTGCGACCAACACCAGGCATCAGGTCACCATCCTGCGCGTCGACGATCCGGCGGCGTTGCCGCTGTCGAACACAGCGACCGCCGATCCGAACGACCAGGTGATCGGCGTAAATTTTTCCGGCGGCATGGCGTCGGTGGTGGCGCAGTTGAATACCGCGCTCGGCGGCGCGCATCTGCAATTTTCGAATACCGGCTCGACGCTGCGCGTGGTGGACGACAACACCGCCGCCGCAACCGTGAATGCCGGCTCCACGACCACGACCGCCGCGTCGCTGGCGAACGGCGTCGCGCAGCTGCCGCTGTTCACCGATGCGGGTTCGCTCTACACCGGCAAGATCACGGCCGACGGCTCGCAGATGACCGGCCTCGCCGGGCGCATCACCGTCAATGCAGCGTTGCTCGGCGATCCCTCGAAACTCACGGTCTACAATACCTCGCCGCTGACGCCGTCGGGCGACACCACGCGCGCGGATTTTATTTATTCGCAGCTTACCTCGGGCTCGTTCACCTATTCGCCGCAGACCGGGCTCGGCTCGGCTGCGACGCCGTTCAAGGGCACCATCTCCGGCTTCCTGCAGCAGTTCCTCAGCCTGCAAAGCAATGCGTCGGCCACCGCGACGCAGCTGCAGCAGGGCCAGGATGTGGTGGTCTCTACGCTGCAGCAGAAATTCAAGTCGACCGCAGGCGTCAGCATCGACACCGAAATGGCGAACCTGATCGCGCTGCAGAATTCCTACGCCGCCAATGCGCATGTGATGAGCGTGGTGCAGAGCATGATGGCCAACCTGATGCAGATGCAGACCTGAGGCGGCGGCGATGGCGATCAACAGCATCGGTTATGGCAGCACCGTTCTCGGACAGTCGGTGCGCAATCTCAACGACCAGCTCACCACGCTGTCGTCGCAGCTTACCACCGGCAAGAAGGCGACCACCTATGCCGGCATGGGCGTCAACGAAGGCTTTGCGATCGCCGCCCGCGCGCAGCTGTCGAGCATTTCCGCGTTCACCGACACCATGACCAAGATCAACACCACCATCAGCGTCGCCAACACCGCGCTGCAGTCGCTGGTCAACATCGGCACCCAGGTGCAGGGCGCCGCCGCCAGCGGCCCCACGGCGCTGAACGGCTTCGGTCAAACCATCGCCCAGCAGAACGCCGGCTCGCAATTGTCGTCGATGCTCGGAATTCTCAATACCCAGTCGGGCGACCGTTATGTATTTTCCGGCAGCGCCATCGACACGCCGTCGGTGGCCGACGCTGACACCATCCTGAATGGAAGCGGCGCGCAGGCCGGGTTGAAGCAGCTGATCTCGGAACGCCGGCAGGCCGATCTCGGCGGCGGCCTCGGACGGCTTGTGATTTCCGCGCCGGCCACGATGCCGATTTCCGTGTCCGAGGATGTTGCGCCTTCATCGTTCGGCTTGAAACTCAACTCGGTTTCTTCGTCGCTGACCGGGGCCACCGTGACCGGGCCGACGGGAACGCCGGCGGCGGTTTCGATCGCCCTCGGCGCCAATCCCAACAGCGGCGACCAGATCAGTTTCAATTTCAATCTGCCGGATGGCAGCACCGAGACGATCCAGCTCACCGCGTCGAATGCAATCCCGACACCGGCCGGCAGCTTTGCGATCGGCGCGACGCCGGCGGCGACATCGGCCAATCTCAATGCTGCGCTCAATACGTCGATCGGCACGCTCGCCAACACGTCGCTGGTCGCGGCGTCGGCGGTGGCCGCGTCGAATAATTTCTTCGGCGCGCCGCCGCTACGGGTCGGCACCTCGCCATTCGCCAGCGCGACCGCATTGGTGCCCGGCACCGCCGCCAACACCGTGTCGTGGTACACCGGCGAGGCCGGCGCCGGCCCGGCGCGGGCCTCGTCGATCGCGCGGATCGACCAGTCGATCACCGTGCAATACGGCGCGCGCGCCAACGAGCAGGCCATCCGCACCCAGCTGCAATCGGTCGCGGTGCTCGCCGCCGTGACCTCGACGGGGCCGAATGCGGCCGCGCAGGTCGCGGCATTGAACTCTCGCGTCACGCAGAATCTCACCGCGCAGCCGGGGCAGCAGACCATCCAGGATATCCAGGCGGAATTTTCCATCGCGCAGATCACGATGAAAGACGCCAGCGCCCGGCAGACCCAGACCCAGGCCATGCTGCAGAACATCGTCGACCAGGCCGAGAGCGTCGCACCCGATCAGGTCGCGAGCCAGATTCTCGCGCTGCAGACCGCGCTGCAGGCGTCGTACCAGACGACGTCGATGCTGTCGCAACTCAGCCTGACCAAGTTCCTGCCGATCGGGTGATCCGCGCCCGTTGTATTGCCTCCCGTAAAACGCAAAAGGCCTCCTTCTGGAGACCATTTTGCCGGGCGTGCGTGTGGGGGGCGGGTGGTTACGGTGTCAGGCGGATCTTGCGCTTTGCAGGCTCCTGGCGCTCTCCAGCAGCCTGTCTTCATGCGCGATCAGCTTCTTGGCCTCCTTCAGCGCCAGATAGACGTCGCCGTTGAGGATGTGATTGTTGATGCCCTCGATGAACGGCCATGAACTCGGTGCGGCATGGAGCATGTCGCGCATCAGGCTGAAATAGGTCGGGTGGTGGGCCTGCGGGTCGGGCGACAGGTACATCAGCTGCACTGCGAGATAGATCAGCTTGGCCGGGGTGTCGGCGGTGGCCGATGTGAGGATATCCTTCTCGCGCAGGATCGGGATCTTCTCACCCTCGATCAGGAGCTTGGTGCGCTGATCGGTGTTGGTGATGACGCAGGCGCCGATGATGATGCGCTCATGCGGCTTGAGTTCGACTTTCAGCGCCATGCCGGCCTTCTCCCCTGGAATCGCCTCGCCTGTATCACTGCAGTCCAGCAAGCGCGCATCCTTTCGCGCCGTGGTTAATTCCGGGTTAACGCGGCGATGCCCGCCTTGGGCGCTGCAACATGAATTTACAACCGCAATCAATGAAATTGCTGCGATTAGCGCCTTTGACGCGCCGTTTTGTGCAACCGGCGCGCGAGCCACGGGCGCGGCGGCCGGATTTCCGATTCATGTTTTTTTTAACTCTTGGTTCCAGTGTTCGGCAGTCGTCCGATGGAAAAGATCGGCGTTACGCGTAACCAGAAAGGTAGTACAATGTCCGGTATCGTCCTTACGGCGTCAGTCCGCCAGAACTTGCTTTCGCTGCAGTCCACCGCCGACCTGCTCTCCACCACGCAGAACCGCCTTGCCACTGGCAACAAGGTCAACTCGGCGCTCGACAACCCCACCAACTTCTTCACGGCGCAAGGCCTCAACAACCGCGCCAGCGACATCAACAACCTGCTCGACTCGATCGGCAACGGCGTGCAGGTGCTGCAGGCCGCCAACACCGGCATCACCTCGCTGCAGAAGCTGGTCGATACCGCCAAATCGATCGCCAACCAGGTGCTGCAGGCTCCGACCGGCTATTCGGCGAAGTCGACGGTTACTTCGGCGGCGGCCCTCCCTGTTGGTTCGACCGCGGCAAACCTCATTGATGGCGTCGCTCTCAAAGCCAACCAGACCATTATATTCGCCACGAGCGGCAATCTGCCGGCGCTCACCGTCACCCTCGGCGCCAGCGAGTCGCTCGATCAGTTGAATACCGCGTTGGCGCCCGGCAACATTACGGCCAGCCTCGACAGCTCCAACAAGCTGGTCTTCACCACCACCAACGACTACGCTTCGTCCACGATCGGTGCGGTGACCGTCGGCTCAGGTCCCGGCTCCGCGACGTTCGGAGCTGCGACCGCTCCCGTTGCCGATGCCGCCTCGCAGACCATTCGTGCGAGCCTGGTCAAGCAGTATAACGACATCATCACACAGATCAGCACCACGTCGCAGGACGCGTCCTTCAACGGCATCAACCTGTTGAATGGCGATAACCTGAAGCTGACCTTCAACGAAACCGGCAAGTCGACGCTGAACGTCACCGGCGTGACCTTCAACGCGGCGGGCCTTGGCCTTGCTTCACTGCTCTCCGGCACCGACTTCCTCGACAACAACTCCGCGAACGGCGTGCTCACCAAGCTGGGCAGCGCCAGCACCACGCTTCGCACCGAAGCATCGGCTCTCGGTTCCAACCTGTCGGTGGTGCAGATCCGCCAGGACTTCAACAAGAACCTGATCAGCGTGCTGCAGACCGGCTCGTCCAACCTGACGCTGGCCGACACCAACGAGGAAGCGGCCAACAGCCAGGCGCTGTCGACCCGCCAGTCGATCGCGGTCTCGGCGCTGGCGCTGGCCAACCAGTCGCAGCAGAGCGTGCTCCGCCTGCTGCAGTGATCTGACGCAAATAACTGACTATCGGAAACGGCGGGGGAAACCTCGCCGTTTTGTTTTTGCGCAGGATGTTTGCGTTCCCCGGACGCAGCGCAGCGTGGAGCTCTTGCGGAACGGTGCGCTGCAGAGCCGGGGTCCAGCTTGCTCGCTTAACCGGGGTCCCCGCTCTGCGGAGCGGCATGAAGAATGCCGCACCGCGTCCGGGACACGAGTAATCATCCCCGTCGCTCTACCTCAGCGCGCCATGACCGCAAACCTGCATTTTCTGAGGGCGCCTTTAACGGTCGTGTAACTATATTGGGCGATATTGCGCGGGACTTGTTCCAATTAACCATCTCCGTTGACTCGGATTGTCCAAACGAGAAAGTCGCGACAATGTCAGGTATCGTTCTTACAGCGGCAGTTCGCCAGAATCTGCTCTCGCTTCAGTCCACCGCGGATCTGCTCGCCACTACGCAGAATCGCCTGTCGACGGGCAAGAAGGTCAACACCGCGCTCGACAACCCCACCAACTTCTTCACCGCGCAGGGCCTCGATAACCGCGCCAGCGACATCAACAATCTGCTGGATTCGATCGGCAACGGCGTCCAGGTGCTGCAGGCCGCCAACACCGGCATCACCTCGCTGCAGAAGCTGGTCGATACCGCCAAATCGATCGCCAACCAGGTGCTGCAGGCTCCGACCGGCTATTCGGCGAAGTCGACGGTTACTTCGGCGGCGGCCCTCCCTGTCGGTTCGACCGCGGCAAACCTCATTGATGGCGTCGCTCTCAAAGCCAACCAGACCATTATATTCGCCACGAGCGGCAATCTGCCGGCGCTCACCGTCACCCTCGGCGCCAGCGAGTCGCTCGATCAGTTGAACGCCGCGTTGGCGCCCGGCAATATAACGGCAAGCCTGGACAGCGCCAACAAGCTCGTCTTCACCACGGCCAACGACTTCGCTTCATCCACGATCGGTGCGGTGACCGTCGGCTCAGGTCCCGGCTCCGCGACGTTCGGAGCTGCGACCGCTCCCGTTGCCGATGCCGCCTCGCAGACCATTCGCGCCAACCTGGTCAGCCAGTACAACAACATCATCACGCAAATCACCACCACTGCGCAGGACTCGTCCTTCAACGGCATCAATTTGCTGAACGGCGACGACCTCAAGCTGACCTTCAACGAAACCGGCAAGTCGACGCTCAACATCAAGGGCGTGACCTACAACGCGGCCGGCCTTGGACTTGCGCTGCTGACCTCGGGCACCGACTTCCTGGACAACAACTCCGCTAACGCCACGCTGACCAAGATCTCTTCGGCCAGCACCACGCTTCGCACCGAAGCCTCGACGCTGGGTTCCAACCTGTCGGTGGTGCAGATCCGCCAGGACTTCAACAAGAACCTGATCAACGTGCTGCAGACCGGCTCGGCCAACCTGACGCTGGCCGACACCAACGAAGAAGCGGCCAACAGCCAGGCGCTGTCGACCCGCCAGTCGATCGCGGTCTCGGCGCTGGCGCTCGCCAACCAGTCGCAGCAGAGCGTGCTGAAGCTGCTGCAGTGATCTGAAGCCAACAATCTGAAGTAGAAACGGCGGGAAAACCCCGCCGTTTTTGTTTTGCCCGCGCCGCATATTCAATCGTCATCCTGAGGAGCTGCGCACTTGCGCGGCGTCTCGAAGGACGCAGCGCCGGCGGCCCATCCTTCGAGGCTCGCCGTGAAGGACGGCCAGCACCTCGGGATGACGGCGGTGCTGGTTTGCGCATCGTGTTGACCCGATTACGTCACAATCTGAAATGGCAATTAACCATATTTTAAAGGCAGAACTGTATAAAACGTGGGCATTTTCCGCATACGTCGAGGTCATGAATGTCCAGCGCCGCCCAGACCTACGCCCGCAACTCGCAGACCACCGCATCCCCCCGGGAGATCGAGGCGCAGGCGCTTCTGAAAGCGGCACGGCAGCTTCAGGACGTGGTGGAAAACTGGAGCGGGCCGGGCAGCCGGCTCAATTCGGCAATCATGTTCAATCGCAAGTTGTGGTCGATCTTCATGACCGACGCCATCAACGATGAAAATCCGCTGGCCGTCGAAATCCGCCAGAACATCGCCAATATCGGCATCTTCGTGATGAAGCAGACCGTCGAGATCCAGAGCAATCCGGCGCCCGAAAAGCTGAAGTCGCTGATCGACATCAACTGCAATCTCGCCGCGGGCCTCTCCGGCCGCGCCTGATGGCCGATATCTTCAACATCATCGCTGCGAATTACACCACGGTCGGCGGCATGGTGCCGTCGAAGACGCCGTATGTCGCGGTCAATGCGGCGGACTACCAGGGCACCTGGCAAGGCAAGTACTCGACCGGCGAGGACTTCTCCTTCACGGTCTCCAACGTCAACGGCTTTCGCGCAAAGGTGCGCTACCAGAGCGGTTCGACGGTGAAATACCAGGACGTCCTGATCCGCGACGCCTCGTTCCGGATCGGCGACTCCAAATTCATGCTCGCAAAACTCGGCAAGGCGACCATCAAGACGGTCGTGACCAATCCTTACGACGGCTCCACGCGGCTGAACACCGCCTACGCAACCCGGGACAGCTGAAGCGATCGCGTGAGCGGCAGGCTTCAGGCCTAGATCTTCCGGTCGATCCGCAGCGCGTGCGCGGCTTGCCTGGATTCTTCCAACGCGCGGAAATAGGCACGGCGGCGCAACGCGGCCTGATCGGGAAACTGCCGGACTACGAGACTGGTCCGGTTATCGACCACCTGGTAGACGACCGAAGCCCCGTCGCGATCGAGAATCACCTGATGCGATAGATTATCGCCTGCGCTCTGCGTGTCGTGACGCACGCGCGGGCTCGCGTCCGCCGCCGCGACGCTTTGGTGCGCGGGCAGCTCGGTCGCAACCGCTTCATCGGCCGCGGGCGAGAGCGGCTGCACAAGAGGCGCGGCAACCGGCGCGCCTGCCGGCTTGATGCTGAAATCCGAACTCATGGCGGCCTCCAACCTTCGCGCCCGCCCCCAAGTCAAATCCCGGCCTCTCCCATTGGCAACATTAGGGCTGCGGCCTCACCACCGCGTTAGAAAACACGCTGAATTTCGCGCTGACGCCGCTGCCGTGTTTTTATGAAAATTGTCGGGCTCGCGCGTTCCGCTTTGCGGAGAAAAGTGCAATTGTAAAACGTCGCGCCGACATCGGCGCGGCCAACAAAAGAGCAGCAGCGGGGAGCACGCGATGAGGCTTGCGACAACGATCTCGTGCCGAACGCCATGAACCGTCAATCCGCATCGGGTCTATCGGCATCCGATCGAGCGTCCGGCACCGCAGAATTCGACTACGTCATCGTCGGCGCCGGATCGGCCGGATGCGTGCTGGCCAATCGGCTCAGCGCGTCCGGCGGAGATTCCGTGCTGCTGCTGGAGGCCGGCCCGAAGGATACCAGCATCTGGATCCATGTGCCGCTCGGATACGGCAAGCTGTTCAAGGACAGCAAGGTCAACTGGATGTACCAGACCGAACCCGAGCCCGGACTGGGCGGCCGAACCATCTTCCAGCCGCGCGGAAAAGTTCTCGGCGGCTCGAGTTCGATCAACGGCCTGCTCTATGTCCGTGGCCAGCATGAGGATTACGATCGCTGGCGCCAGCTCGGCAACACCGGATGGGGTTTTGACGACGTCCTGCCGTATTTCAAGAAGGCCGAGGACCAGCAGCGCGGCGCCGACGATTTCCATGGGCTTGGCGGCCCGCTGCCGGTGTCGGATTCGCGGCATCCGGATCCGCTGTCGCAAGCCTTCATCGCGGCGGCCGCCGAGAGCGGCATCCCCGTCAATCCAGACTTCAACGGCGCCACCCAGGAGGGCGCCGGATGGTTCCAGACCACGACGCGGCACGGGCGGCGAGCGAGCACCGCGCGGTGTTATCTTCGTTCCGCGCGCCGCCGCGGCAATCTGCGGGTCGAAACGGCCGCACTGGCCCAGCGCATCCTGTTCGATGGACGCCGCGCGGTCGCCGTCGAATACAGCCAAGGCGGGATGCTGCGGACGGCTCGCGCCCGTAAGGAAATCCTGGTTTCAGGCGGCGCCTATAATTCGCCGCAACTGCTGCAGCTCTCCGGCGTCGGTCCCGCCGACTTACTTGCGAGCCGCGGCATCGACGTGGTGCTGGATGCGCCGGGCGTGGGCCACGATCTGCAGGATCACATGCAGGTCCGGATCGTCACGCGTTGCACGCAGCGCATCACGCTCAACGATATCGTCAACAGCCCGTTCCGCAAAATGATGACGGGACTGCAATATGCGGCATTCCGCACCGGTCCGCTGACCATCGCCGCCGGCACTTCAGGCGCGTTCTTCAAGACCGATCCGCGGCTGGCGACGCCGGATGTCCAGATTCACTTTCTGCCGTTCTCGACCGACAAGATGGGCGAGGCGCTGCATTCCTATTCCGGATTTTCCGCCTCGGTCTGCCAGCTGCGCCCGGAGAGCCGCGGCTCGCTGCGCATCAAAAGCGCGGATCCGGCGGTGCCGCCCGAAATACGCATCAACTATCTCGCGACCGAGACCGATCGCGCCGCTAATGTCGAAGGCCTGAAGATATTGCGCAGGATTTTGCGGGCGCCGGCGCTCAGCGCCTATGTGACCGATGAAGTCGAACCCGGCGCAAACGTTACCAGCGACGAGGAGCTCTTGAATTTCTGCCGGCAGCGCGGCAGCACGGTCTATCACCCGACCTCGACCTGCCGAATGGGAAACGATCCGCTCGCGGTGGTCGACCAAAAACTTCGCCTGCGCGGAATCGGCGGCCTGCGCGTGATCGACGCCTCGGTCATGCCGGATCTTGTTTCGGGAAACACCAACGCCGCCGTCATCATGATCGCCGAAAAGGCTTCGCAGATGATTCTGGACGATGCGCGCTGACGGTGACCTCCGGGCTCGCGGTTTATTGCAGCAGCCCGCCGTGATCCGTGAAACATTTCACCTCCGACGGGCGTACCGTCGGCGCTGATACCCGCGCTTTCTCCGCATCAACCAACGGCGGCGCGCAAAACGATTGAGGCGGCTATTTTCGAAGCCGGCAAAACTGTGAAACAATGGCGCGACGGCGAAGGGAAGGGCGGCATGAAGCGGTACATCATTTTTGCGTTGCTGGGGCCATTTTTGGGTGGATTTCTGCTGCTGATCGCGACCACCGTGATGTCGGGATACTGGAGCGAGACCAACCTCTCGGAGGTGGGGAAGATCTTCGTGGTGCTGTTCTCCACGCTGCAATACACCTATCTGTTCGGAGTCCTGCCGGCGCTGGCGATCGCCGCGATCGACGACATTCTCTATCATGTGAGGAAGATCAACCCGATGCTGCGGATGCTGATCGTCGGCGCCATCGCCTTCGCCGCCGCGGAATTGCTTTATGGCGGCAGGGGAGCCGACAGCGGCGCGCTGCAATTCATCCTCTACGGGCTGGTCGGCTTGGTGCCGGCGATGCTGTCGTCATGGCTGGCGCAGGACAAGAAGACGGCGTGAATAGGCCCCGCCGCGCTGGCCGCTGTGGCGCTGAAAGAGGACCTGGCTTGCCGACCAAAAAATCCGCATAGGACTTTTACAGCGAATCGGAGCCTTTCGGTCACCAAGAACTGGCGGCTCGACCAAACCGAGATCGAGATTATCGATCTTGATTATGAGGACTACCACTAGGAGGTGACCGTGAACGCGATAAACGGTATACGCATGAAAAATCCCGCCCGTCCCGGCGGGTTCGTGAAGAGCGAGATCATTGAAGCATTGGGGCTTTCGGTGACGGACGCCGCCAAGGTGCTTGGCGTGACCCGCCCGGCTCTTTCGGCGCTGCTGAACCAGCGTGCCGCGCTGTCGTCGGAAATGGCTTTGCGCATCGAGAAAGCATTTGGTGTTTCCATGGATACGCTGATGCGCATGCAGAACAGCTACGACATCGCGCAGACGCGCCGCCGTGCCGGAAAAATCAAAGTTGCGCGATTCGTCCGCAAGGCGGGCAATCCCAGCCCGGCTGTCGCATGATTGGAAGCGGCCCGATCTTGGTCTCTACAGCGACCGGCTCACCGCCAGCGGCGAAATATTGCGCGGGCTCGGTGCGGCGCGTTGCCCCGTCGCCGTGTAGGTGTTCGGCACGTTGCGGCGCTGCAGTTCGGCGTTGACGCCGCGCACGATGCCTTCGGACACCGCATGCGCGGTGGCGAGCACGGTGAGATTGACCTGCAGCATGGCGCGAAAGGTGTCGTGATGGCGGTGCAGCGCGGTGAGCAGCTCCGGGGTGGCGCGGGCCAGATAGCTCTGGCTGCTTTTGAGATGCGCGACGGTGCCGACATAGCGGCGCGACAGTTCGGTTTTCCTGCCCTCCAGCGCCATCGCCTCGCGCACCTTGCCGGCCCGCACCAGTTCGGTTTCGCGCTCGATCACGCCGAGCAGCGCGCTCATGACCTCCATCAGCCCTTCCGCGAGTTTTCTGGCATCGGCCGGCGTTGCCGCCAAGGGAATAGCGGCGGGCACGGGCTGGCGAATAGGAGGGCTCATGTCGGTGTCTCCGTTCAGCCGGCGCGGCCCGCCTGCTGCAGAATAAGCGTGCGATAGACGTCGTTGGAAATGCCGACGCCGCCGGCTTTGGCAAAGGACTTTGAATATTCCTCCGTCAGCATCGAGCGCCACACCCCGGTGCCCGGCGTATCGCCGAACGGGCCTTCGCCCTTGATGCCCGATGTCATCTGCGAGAACATCGAATTCAAAAACACGGATTCGAAGTCCTGCGCCGCGCCTTTCGCCTTCATCTGCGCCTGCGGCGAGAGTTTTTTCAGCGCGTCGGCGAGCGCATAGTCGGGACGGCCGTTGAGCATCGGCATCAAGGCTTTGCCGGGCATGCTGGAGTTGATCAGACCGCTCTGCATCACATCACCTCGATGTCGGCCTGGATCGCACCGGCGGCCTTGATCGCCTGCAGGATGCCGATCAGGTCGCGCGGGCCGATGCCCAAGCCATTGAGGCCGTCGACCAGCTGTTGCAGCGAGACGCCGTCCTTCACCAGTGCCAGTTTTTTGCCGTCCTCAGTGACGCCGATCGAAGTGCGCGGCGTGGTCACGGTGCGGCCGCGCGAGAAAGCCTGTGGCTGGCTCACTTGCGGGCTTTCGGAGATCGAGACCGTGAGATTGCCTTGCGCCACCGCGACGGTGGCGACGCGCACGTCCCTGCCCATCACGATGATGCCGGAGCGCTCGTCGATGATGATTTTTGCGGCAAGATCCGGCTCGACCTGCAGTTGCTCGATCTCGGTCAGCAGCGCCACCACGTTGCGCTTGAATTCCGCCGGGATCGCAAGTTGCACCGTCGAGGGATCGATCGGCTCGGCGGTCTTGGTGCCGAGGAAATCATTGACCGCAGCCGCGATGCGCTTGGCGGTGGTGAAATCCGGATTGCGCAGCGCCAGCCGTACATTGGGCAGCCGGTTGAGCGCGAACTCGATCTCGCGCTCGATAATGGCGCCGTTGGCGATGCGGCCGACGGTCGGCACGCCCTTGGTGATGCTGGCCGCCTGACCCTCGGCCTGGAAGCCGCCGATCGCGACCGAGCCTTGCGCCACCGCATAGACGTTGCCGTCGGCGCCGAGCAGGGGGGTGACCAGCAGGGTGCCGCCCTGCAGATTCTTGGCGTCGCCCAGCGCCGACACCGTGACGTCCATCCTTGTACCCTGCGTGCCGAACGCCGGCAGGTTGCCGGTGACCATGACGGCGGCGACATTGCCGGTGCGGATGGTGGCGCCGCGGATGTTGACGCCCATGCGTTCCAGCATCGCCTGCAGCGACTGCTTGGTGAATGGGATGTTGTTCAGGGTGTCGCCGGAGCCGTTGAGGCCGACCACCAGGCCATAGCCGATCAGCTGGTTCTGGCGCACGCCCTCGATATTGGCGAGATCCTTGATCCGTGAGGTGGCATTCGCTGAAGTCGCGCACAGCATCAGCGCGGCGAGCGCCGCAGCGACCGTCCGGAAACCTCTTGCCGTACGCGTAACTGGCATCCTCTGCTCCCCGCTGAGGTGTGGCGCAAACGGACTTCACGCTCCCACATGAAGTTGATCCGCGATTAACCATGCGAGCCCCATGCCATGGCGCCGGATGTGTTCAACCGGTTGATCGGATTGATCAATCTGAAAAAGAGGGACCGGCTTCCCGGCCAGGCAAGGCGGCGAAGTTGCCGCCGGCGGCAGATTTTGCCGGGCTTGTTTACGCAAACTTAACCATACCGGCGCGAAGCTCCGGGCCGACACTTTTGGGCATTGCGATGCGAATCTACGGACCGAACGGCACTACTCTCGGCGCTCCGGCAGCTTCCGCCCGGCGCACCGGCTCGAGCGGTTTTGCGCTGCCGGACACCATCGCGACGCCGGAAACCCGCTCCGCGACCGCACCCAGGGCGGCCGCAAACATCGACGCACTGCTGGCGCTACAGGGCATCGAGGACCCCGTCGAACGCCGCAAGCGCTCGGTGCAGCGTGGCCGCGGCGCGCTTGACGTGCTCGACGACCTCAAGATCGGGCTGTTGTCGGGCAATTTCGACGCTTCGACGGTGACCCGGCTGCGCGATGCCGCAGCCTCCCTCAAATCCACCTCCGGCGACCCCGGTCTGGATGCGGTGCTGTCCGAGATCGAGCTTCGGGTCGAGGTCGAACTGGCCAAGGCCGGGCAGTTCTGACCCGGCAACTCCGCGGTCCTGCTTTATCGACAAGTTCCTGGAGTGAAACCCTGTGATGGACGGCTTTTGCCGCTTCGGGCGATATTGTCTGTCACAGGAGGCCGCTATATAAGGCGCGCGCGGACGGAGAGTTTTCGTTCCGCCTTGCACGTACAGATGGGCCGGCCTTGGAAAAGTTGAAGAATTATCGACCCTCCGAAAAAGAGCCTTTCATGAACGATCGCCAGCGCGATTATTTTCGCACCAAGCTGCTGGCATGGAAGGACGAAATCCTGCGCGAATCGCGGATCACGCTGCAGACGCTGCAGGAAGAGAACGTCAATCACCCCGATCTCGCCGACCGCGCTTCTTCAGAGACCGATCGCGCCATCGAACTGCGCGCCCGCGACCGCCAGCGCAAGCTGATCTCCAAGATCGACGCGGCGCTGCAGCGCATCGAGGACAACACCTACGGCTATTGCGAGGAAACCGGCGAGCCGATCTCGCTGAAGCGGCTCGAAGCCCGCCCGATCGCCACGCTCTCGGTCGAAGCCCAGGAGCGCCACGAGAAGCGCGAGAAAGTGTATCGGGACGAGTAGGCGGCCGGTCTAGCAGCCGGCTTTTTAATTTCGGGTTATCTAGTTGTAGGGTCGGGCAAAGGCGCTCTTGCGCCGTGCCCACCATCTTGTTTCCGAATGCGCGGATGGATGGTGGGCACTCCGCCGGACGGTTCGCGTCCGCCGGCTTTGCCCCACCCACGGATTGCTGCCCGAAGGTCTGCAATGGACAAAATCCTCGAAGCCGCCAAGGCCGTGGCGTCCGCGCGTCGCGATCTTGCGCCTTTGTGCCCGCTTGGCGCGGACGTCGCGCCGCGCGACGAGGCGGAGGGTTACCGCATCCAGCATGCGGTGCACGCCGTCCTGGCGGCGCAGACCGGGCCGCTGGTCGGCTACAAGATCGGCTGCACCAGCGCGGTGATGCAGAGCTATCTCGGCATCCCGCATCCGTGCGGCGGCGGCGTGTTTTCAAAGGGCGTGCATTCGAGCGGAGTCAGCCTGCGCCACGCCGATTATGTTCGGGTCGGCGTCGAGTGCGAGATCGCTGTGCGGCTGGTGCGCGATCTTACGGGAACCGCATTCACCGCCGACAGTGTCGCGGGTGCAATCGATGCGTATCATCCGGCGATCGAGATCGTCGACGACCGCTATGCCGACTGGCGCACGATCGGCGCGCCGACGCTGGTGGCCGATGATTTCTTCGCTGCCGGTTGCGTACTCGGCAAGCCGGTGCCGCGCGCGGCGGCGCCCGATCTGCTTGATGTGGTGGGCATCGCCTTCATCAACGGCGTCGAAGTGGGGCGGGGCACCGGCGCCGATGTGCTCGGCCATCCCCATATGGCACTGGCGTGGCTCGCCAATCACCTGGCCGCCGAGCGCAAGAGCCTGCGCGCCGGGCAGATCGTACTGACCGGGAGCCTGGTGCAGACGGTGTGGCTCAATGCCGGCGACAAGGTGGTGATGGAGATGTCTGGGCTGGGCAGCGTGGCGGCGGAGTTTGCGTAATCGTCGGGTGGGCAAAGGCGCGAAGCGCCGTGCCCACCATCTCTGTGCGGTTGCGGGATGGTGGGCACGCTTCGCTTTGTCCGCTTTACTTAATCCGGTGCTCTTAACCTGTAGCCGATGCCGGTCTCGGTCAGAACGAAGTGCGGGCGCTCGGGATCGGTCTCGATCTTTTGCCGCAGCTGGCGGACATAGACGCGCAAATACTGCGCGTCGGTCAGTTCGTTCCACAGCTCCTTGAGCAGGAACCGGTGCGTCAGCACCTTGCCGGCATGCTGCACCAGCACGCGCAGCAGATCGTACTCCTTCGGCGACAGTTTTATGTCGCGCTCGCCGACCTTGACGATCCGGCGCACCAGGTCGACGCAGAGGTCGCCGGTGTGGAACAGCGGCCGCTCGCCATGCACCTGCAACTGATGCCGCAGCGCCGCGCGCATGCGCGCCAGCAGTTCGTCCATCCCGAACGGTTTTGTCAGGTAGTCGTCGGCCCCGAGATCGAGCGCCTGCACCTTGCCGGCCTCGTCGCCGCGGCTCGACAGCACCACGATCGGCACGCCGTCGTTGCGGCCGCGGATCATGCGCAGCAACTCGTGGCCCTGGATGTCAGGCAGACCCAGATCGAGAATGATCAGCGCCGGATTTTGCGACATCAGTTCCAGCGCGTTTCTGCCGTTGGAGGCCTCCAGCACGTCGTAGCCCTGCGTGCTCAATCCCATCCGCAGCAATTTGCGGATCGGCGGCTCGTCGTCGATGACCAGGACCTTGACCGGCGCGGCATTCATGCGGCGGTGTCCAGTGCTGGCGCTTCCGCCGGAACCGGCAGGCGGATCGTCAGCACCGCGCCGCTGCGATCGGCGCGATTGGCGGCGGAAATCGTGCCATGCATGGCCTCGACAAAGCCGCGGGAGATCGCAAGGCCTAACCCCGTGCCGGCCCGCACATGGTCGCCTTTCTGCACGCGATAGAATTTGTCGAACACGCTTTCGAGTTCCAAAGGCGGAATCCCGGCGCCTTCGTCGATGATCTGCAGCACGATCGCATCCCGGTCGCGCGATGCCTTCAGCGAGATCGTGGTATCGGCGGGCGCATATTTCGCGGCATTGTCGAGCAGGTTGAACAGCACCTGCTCGAACAAGACGGCGTCGAGTTCGAGCATCGGCATGCCGGCTTCCAGTTCCAGACTGACCTTGTGATGCAGCAGAATTTTACCCGCGCGCCGCAACGCGCTGCCGGCGATTTCGCCGAGATCGTGCCGCGCGGTGTTGGGCACGATGGCGCCGGATTCCAGCTTGGTCATGTCGAGCAGGTTGGCGATGAAGCGGTTGAGCCGCTCGGATTCGTCGATGATGGTTGAGAGCAGGTCGGCCTTTTCCGCATCGGAAAGCTTGCTCGAAAAATCCCGCATCGTGCTGGCGGAGCCGAGCACCGAGGCCAGCGGGGTCTTGAGGTCGTGCGAGATCGAGGTCAGCAGCGCCGCGCGCAACCGGTCGGATTCCACGGTGCGCTTGACCCGGTCCATGTCCTCGACCAGTTGCACCCGTTCGATCGCCAGCGCGCCCTGGTCCACCAGCGCGTCGAGCAGGCGGCGCTGGTCAGGCGTCAGCAGCGGACCTGACCTGTCGTCGTCGATACCGATCACGCCGATGGCGCCGCGGCCGGTTCGCATCGGCAGGAACAGGCGTTTTGCGCCGGGTAGCGTATCGGAGCCGCGTCCCGCCGGGCGGTCGTTGCCCCATGCCCAGTTCGCGGCGGCAAGGTCGGCCTTGTCCAGTTGATCCTCGGGCGGATAGCCGGCCTTCACGGTGATGATGCCGTCCTCGGGCAGCAGCAGCACCACCCGCACCTTCAACATCAACGCGGCTTGATAGGCGGTCGCCCACAGCACGTCGTCGAGCGTCGCGGTGCCCGCGAGCTTGCGGCTGAAGGCATAAAGCGACTCGGTGGTGCGCACCCGGCCGATCGCGGAGACCGCCTGGCTGCGCACGCGCGCGGCCAAGTTCGAAACCAGGATCGCGAGCAGCATGAAGAAGAAGAACGCCGCGACATTGGTGGGATCGGCGATGGTCAGGGTATGGATCGGCGGCAGGAAGAAAAAATTGTAGCACAGCGACGCCGCGACGCTGGCGAGCAGCGACGGCCACAGCCCGAAGCGAACCGCAACGCCGACCACCGCGGTGAGAAATACAAGGTCGACATTTTCGATCCCGAAAACCGGCTGGATCAATTTTGCCGTGCCGAGCGCCAACGCGACGATCGCCAAGGCCATCGCATAAGGACGAGGATCGAACGGCTCGGATCGATCCGTCGGCTGCACGGTCTTTTTCGCGATCGGCTCTTTGGCAAGCTCCTCGCCGGCGATCACATGCACGCTGATATTGCCTGACCGCCGCACCAGATCGTGCACCACCGAGCCGCGCATGATTTCGAACCAGCGCGACCGCGTCGATTTGCCGATCACGATCTGGGTGACGTTATTGGCGTGGGCAAAACCGATCACGTCGTCGGCGATGCGGCTTCCGGCGCCGGGAATCGTCAGCGCCTCGCCGCCCAGCGACTCGGCCAGCCGCAAGGTGTCGGCGAGGCGATCGCGCTCGGCCTCGGACAGCTGCAGGCTGCGCCGCGTCTCGATGCTGACCGCGGTCCACGGCGCATGCAGCCGGTCCGCCAGCCGCCGCGTGGCGCGCACCAGGCCCGCGGCACGCGGGTCCTCGCTGATACATACCAGAATGCGCTCGCCGGCGGCCCAGGGTCCGGCGATTGCATTGGCCTGCATGTGGGTGAGCAGTTGCTCGTCGACGCGCTCGGCGGTGCGCCGCAACGCCAGCTCGCGCAGCGCGGTCAGATTGCCCGGCGAGAAATAATGCTCCAGCGCGCGCTCGGCCTGTTTTGGCACATAGACCTTGCCTTCGCGCAACCGCTGGATCAGGTCATCGGGCGTGAGATCAATGAGTTCGATGCCGTCGGCGCGGTCGAACACCGAATCCGGCACGGTTTCGCGCACCCGCACATGGGTGATCTGCGCCACCACGTCGTTGAGGCTTTCGATGTGCTGGATGTTGACCGCGGTGTAGACGTCGATGCCGTGCGACAACAGCTCCTCGACGTCGAGATAGCGCTTCGGATGCCGGCTGCCCGGCGCGTTGGTGTGGGCGAGTTCATCGATCAGCGCGATTTGCGGGCGGCGCGCGATCAGCGCGTCGAGATCCATCTCCTCGAGGATCCGGTCTTTATAGTCGAGCCGTCGCCGCGGCACGATTTCGAGGCCATCCAGCAGCGCCTCGGTCTCGGCGCGACCATGGGTTTCGACCACACCGACGACGACGTCGACGCCGACGTTCCGGCGCGCGCGGGCGCTCTGCAGCATCTCATAGGTCTTGCCGACGCCGGGAGCGGCGCCGAGAAATATCTTGAGGCGGCCGGTCTCGCTTTGCTCCCGCCGCGCGGTTTCCAGCAGCGCATCCGGGGAAGGCCGTTGATCGGGGTCGCGGCGTTGATTTGCCATCACGGCAATATAGTCCTCACGCCGGGTGGGGCCTAGGTGGGCTCACTTCGGTGCGGCGCGATCCAGCGCCAAATTCAGGGCCAGCACATTGACCCGCGGCTCACCGAATAGCCCGGCCAAACGGCCTTCGGTATGTTGTTCGACCAGCTTGCGGACGGCGTCTTCGGGCAAATTGCGGGCTTTTGCCACACGCGGCACCTGAAAGAGGGCGCCTTCGGCAGAGATATCGGGATCGAGGCCGCTGGCGGTGGTGGTGACGAGGTCGATCGGGACCGGCATCGACGGATTTTCAGTCTTCAACTTCCCGACATCGTCCTTGACCCGGTCGATCAGCGCCTTGCTGGTCGGGCCGAGATTGGAGCCGCCGGAATTGGCCGCATTATAGGGCGCAGGCACGGCCTTGCTGGAATCGGCCGGATCCGGCGCGGTCGTCGCCGACGGGCGGCCGTGGAAATACTTTTCGCTGCTGAATTGCTGGCCGATCAAAGCAGAGCCCACCACCTTGCCGTCCTTCTCGATCAGGCTTCCCTGCGCCTGCTTCGGGAAGATCATGCCCGCCAGCGCAGTCATGGCCAGCGGATAGACAATGCCGGTGATCAGCGTGAGTGCGACCAGGACCAGGATGGCGGGACGAGTTTCTTTTAGCATGGAGATCTCCTTAAGTTTCGTGTCCCGGGCGCGATGCGGCATTCTTCATGCCGCTTCGCAGAACCGGGGACCCCGGTTTCTTCGTGCAGCAAGTAACCGGGGCCCCGGCTTTGCAGCGCACCGCTCCGCGAAGAGCTACGCGCTGCGCTGCGTCCGGGGCACGGGTACGCGTCATGACGTCACGCCAGATGCAAGGCGGTGACCAAAAGGTCGATCGCCTTGATGCCGATGAACGGGATGATGATGCCGCCGAGGCCGTAGATCAGAAGGTTACGGCGCAGCAGCGCGCCGGCGCCGATGGCGCGGTAGGCGACGCCTTTCAGGGCCAGCGGGATCAGCGCGATGATGATGAGCGCATTGAAGATGATCGCCGACAGGATCGCGCTCTGCGGACTGGCGAGATTCATGACGTTGAGCGCCTGCAGCTGCGGATAGAAGGCGAGGAAGATCGCCGGGATGATGGCGAAATATTTCGCCACGTCATTGGCTATCGAGAACGTGGTCAGCGCGCCGCGTGTCATCAACAACTGCTTGCCGATCTCGACCACTTCGATCAGTTTGGTCGGGTTGGAATCCAGATCCACCATGTTGCCGGCCTCGCGTGCCGCCTGCGTCCCGGTGTTCATGGCGACGCCGACATCGGCCTGGGCAAGGGCCGGCGCGTCATTGGTGCCGTCGCCGCACATCGCGACCAGTTTTCCCTTGGCCTGTTCGTCGCGGATCAGCTGCAGCTTGTCTTCCGGCGTCGCCTGCGCCAGGAAATCGTCGACGCCGGCTTCCGCGGCGATCGCGGCCGCGGTCATCGGATTGTCGCCGGTGATCATCACAGTGCGAATGCCCATGCGGCGCAATTCCGCAAAGCGCTCGCGGATGCCGCCCTTGACGATGTCCTTCAAGTGGATCACGCCGAGCAGCTTGCCGTCGCGGGCGACCGCCAGCGGCGTGCCGCCGGATTTCGCGATCGCATCGGCGATCGCCTGGATTTCCCGGGCGGTGTCCGACAGCATCACCGGCTGCATCGCGCGCGCGGTATTGCCCGAGGCAACCGCGCGCGGCTGTCCGCCGCTCACGTAATACAGAACGGCATCGACCGCGCCCTTGCGCACCGATGCGCCGCCGGCATCGACGCCGCTCATCCGCGTCTGCGCGGTGAAGGGGATGAAGGTCGCGCCGAGTTCGGCCAGATCGCGGGCGCGGATGCCGTATTTTTCCTTGGCCAGCACGACGATGGAGCGTCCCTCCGGGGTTTCGTCGGCGAGCGAGGCGAGTTGCGCCGCGTCGGCCAGTTCCTGCTCGGTGACGCCGCGCAGCGGCTGGAACGAGGTCGCCTGGCGGTTGCCAAGCGTGATGGTGCCGGTCTTGTCGAGCAGCAACGTATCGACATCGCCCGCGGCCTCGACGGCGCGGCCTGACATTGCCAGCACGTTAAAACGCACCAGCCGGTCCATGCCGGCGATGCCGATGGCCGACAGCAGCGCACCGATGGTGGTGGGGATCAGCGTCACGAACAGCGCGACCAGCACCACGACCGGCACCGAGCCGCCGGCATAAGCCGCGTAGCTCGGGATCGTCACCGTGGCGAAGATGAAGATGATGGTGAGCCCCGCGAGCAGGATGTTGAGCGCGATCTCGTTCGGGGTCTTCTGCCGCTCGGCGCCTTCGACCAGGCGGATCATGCGATCGAGAAAGGTCGATCCCTGCGCCGCGGTGATGCGCACGCGGATCCAGTCGGACAGCACTATGCGTGCCGCCGGTCACCGCCGAGCGGTCGCCGCCGGATTCGCGGATCACGGGCGCCGACTCGCCGGTGATCGCGGCTTCGTTGACGGAGGCGACGCCCTCGACCACCTCGCCGTCGGAGGGAATGTTGTCGCCGGCCTCGACCAGCACCACGTCACCGACCTTGAGGCTGGCGCCGGCCACCATGCGGTAGGTCTTGCCCGGTCCGGTCAGCAGTCTTGGCCTGGCTTTCGGTACGGGTCTTCTTCAGCGACTCCGCCTGCGCCTTGCCGCGGCCTTCGGCGACGGCTTCGGCGAAATTGGCGAACAGCACCGTGAACCACAGCCACAGGATGATCTGGAAGGTGAATCCGAAATTTTCCGCGCCGGTCACGAGATCGCGCAGGAAGATGACCGTGGTCAGCGCAGCTACGACCTCGACCACGAACATCACCGGGCTCTTGATCATCACCCTCGGATCGAGTTTTACGAACGCCGCACGGATCGCCGGCATCACGATCTTCGGATCGAGCAGCGCCGACACCGGGGCCTGTTTTTGCAGTTTTAGAGCTTCCATGGATGGTACTCCGAAAGGGTTCGATCAGAACAGGGTGTTGGCATTCATCGCCAGATGCTCGACGATCGGTCCGAGCGCCAGCGCGGGGAAGAAGGTGAGGCCGCCGATGATCAGGATCACGCCGACCACGAGGCCGACGAACAGCCCGCCGGTGGTCGGCAGCGTGCCGGCCGATGGCGGGATCGATTTCTTGCCCGCCAGCGAACCTGCCAGCGCCATCGCCGGTACGATCATGAAGAAGCGGCCGACGAACATCGCGCTGGCGAGCGCGAGATTGTAGAACAGCGTGTTGCCGGAGAGCCCGGCGAAGGCCGAGCCGTTGTTGCCGGTCGCCGAGGTGAAGGCATAGAGCACCTCGGTAAAGCCGTGCGGACCGGCATTGGCCATCGAGGCCACCGCCGGCGGCAGCACCACGGCGACCGCGGTCCAGCCCAGATACATCAGCGGCAGCACCAGGATCGCAAGCATCGCCATCTTGACCTCGCGCGCCTCGATCTTCTTGCCGACATATTCCGGGGTGCGGCCGACCATCAGTCCGGCGACGAAGATCGCCAGCACCACGAACAGCAGCATGCCGTACAGGCCGGCGCCGACGCCGCCGACGATGATCTCGCCGAGCTGCATGTTGATCAGCGGAATCATGCCGCCGAGTGCCGTGAAAGAGTCGTGCATGGCATTGACCGCGCCGCAGGACGCCGCGGTGGTGATGACGGCGAACAAGGAGGAGGCGACGATGCCGAAACGGACTTCCTTGCCTTCCATGTTGCCGCCGATCAGGCCCAGCGCGCGCAGGCCTGGGGTGCCGGATGCTTCGGCCCAATAGGTGACGGCGACGCCGGCGATGAACAGTGTGCCCATCACCGCCAGGATGGCCCAGCCCTGGCGCGGATTGCCGACCATGCGGCCGAACACGTTGGTGAGGCCGGCGCCCAGCGCGAAGATCGAGATCATCTGCACGAAATTAGACAGTGCGGTCGGGTTCTCGAACGGATGGGCGGCGTTGGCATTGAAGAAGCCGCCGCCATTGGTGCCGAGCATCTTGATGGCGACCTGCGAGGCGACGGGGCCGACGGCGATGGTCTGCTTCGCCCCTTCCAGCGTCGTTGCTTCGACATAAGCGCCGAGCGTTTGCGGAATTCCCTGCCAGACCAGGAACAGCGTGTAGACCACGCAGATCGGCAGCAGCACATAGAGCGTGCAACGCGTGACGTCGACCCAGAAATTGCCGATGGTGCGCATCGAGGAGCGCGAAAAACCGCGGATCAGCGCCACCGCGAGCACGATGCCGGTCGCGGCCGACAAAAAATTCTGGTGCGTCAGGCCGAGCATCTGCACCAGATACGACATCGTGCTTTCGCCGCCGTAGTTCTGCCAGTTGGTGTTGGTGATGAAGCTGATCGCGGTGTTGAAGGACAGATCGGGCGCGACCGCGGATTGTTCCGCCGGATTGAACGGCAGCACCGCCTGCAGCCGCATCACCGCATAAAGAATGACAAAACCGCCGACGTGAAACAGCAGCATCGCCACCGTATAGGTCAGCCAGTGCTGCTCGCGTTGTTCGTCGACGCCGCCGATCCGGTACAATCCGGCCTCGACCGGCCGCAGCAGCGGCGACAGCAGGGTGCGCTCGCCGATGAAGACGCGCGTCATATAGCCGCCGAGCGGTTTTGCCAGCGCGACGACGATGGCGCAGTACAGAAGAATTTGAATCCAGCCGATCAGGGTCATCGTGATGTGCCTTTTATTTGCGCGTGTCAGAACCGCTCGGGCCGCAGCAGCGCGTAGGTCAGGTAAAACAACAGCCCTGCGGATACGAAACCGGCGAGCGCATAATCGAACATCATGGCCTCATCTCCTCAAAGCCGTTCGCAGGCGTAGCTGTAGCCCACCGCCAATGCGAAGAACGCGAGGCCGAGGGCCAGCATGACAATGTCCAGCATGGGATGCTCCTGTTGCGATTGCGAAGCGCGTGACGGACTTCGCTGTGGCCGGGTGCTGAGTTGCCACCTGGCGCATAGGTTTTCGAGAGCAGGGCGGCGGCGAACTTATAGGAATCTCATAGTGGCGGAGACGGCGCGGTACTTATGAAATCCCTATTTTTACGCCCTTGCTTCCATCTCGTTTTCAAACGGCGTCTTTCTCATCTTGCATGGGCGGTCGCGCGTGGTGACCGCTTTCAAGCGAGATGAACCGCCATGGCGCTGTTTTCTGAACATCACGGCCGACTGGACCACCGCCTTCACGAAGCGCACGCCGTGACAGCCGAGCTGCTGCCGGAAATCATCGGCACCAGCTGCCGACGCTATCCGTCGCGAATCGAGCGCCTGATCCGATCCGGCGCCTGGACCGATGCGGCGCTGGCGCTGCTCGAACTGGAATTGCCGCAATGGCAGCTGCGCCGGCTCGCCTATGACGATGGCGAATGGCATTGCGCGCTGTCGCGGCAGCGCGAACTTCCCGACTGGCTCGACGACCGGTCGGTCGAAAGCCACCACGCCGATCTAGCGATTGCGATCCTGAGCGCATTGGTCGATGCCCAGCGCAAGTCCGCGTCAAGCAGGACCAGCGTCCCCGCCACGCCGCGCGCCGCAAATGCGCTTTGTGAGCCGGTATGCTGCGACAATTTCAGGTAAGCGACTACTTCGTAGGGTGGGCAAAGGCGCATTTGCGCCGTGCCCACCATCACCATTTACAGATGTACTGCATTGAATGGTGGGCACGCCATCGGACGCATTCGCGTCCGCTGACTTTGCCCACCCTACGGGACTGCGACAATCCCACGCGAGCCACTACCTCGTAGGGTGGGCAAAGGCGCATTTGCGCCGTGCCCACCATGCCGCCGCCGCGCTCGGTGCAATGGTGGGCACGCTGCGCTTTGCCCACCCTACGATTCTGCAGTTCTTCGAAAACGACCACGGCCTCCGTCAGGGGAGCTGACGAAGGCCGCGTCGTACACCTTACCGCGCCTAGGCTCGCGATTTGGCGTGGGAGCTCTTGTTCAACTCAGAACGGCAGGATCACGTCCATGAACTGCTGGCCGTAGCGCGGCTGCTGCACGTCGGTGATCTGGCCGCGGCCGCCATAGGCGATGCGGGCTTGCGCGATCTTGCCACTGTCGATGGTGTTGTCGCTCTGGATGTCCTCAGGCCGCACGATGCCGGCGACGATCAATTCGCGGATTTCGAAATTGACGCGGATTTCCTGCTTGCCTTCGACCACCAGATTTCCGTTCGGCAGCACCTGTGTGACCACCGCGGCGATCGAGGTCTGCAAATTCTCCTGGCGCTGCACCGAACCCTTGTTGTCGGTGGACGCCGTTCCGTCCGCGGTGAGCAGCCGGCCGGGCAGAATCGCGGTTGCGGGATTTTTGATCAGCTTGTCGCCGAGAAACGAGGTGATGCCGGAGTCTTCCTTGGCGGCCCGGCTGCGCTGGGTCTCGTTGGCGATGTTGGCCTTGTCGGTGAAATTCACCGTCACCGTGAGCAGATCGCCGATCTGGTGCGCGCGCTGGTCCTTGAAGAACGCCCGCGAACCGTTGCGCCACAGCGAATTGGCGTTGTAAGACGCCGGCTCCGGCTTCGGCATCGGCATCTGCACTGGCTTGTAACCCGGCGCCGCCGTCGGATTGTCGATCGCCGTCAGCGCCGGTTTCTCGCCGAGCGCCGCGAAGCGGTCGAGCGCCGAACAGCCGCTGCCGAGGCCGGCGGCCGCCAGCAACGCGGCTGTAACAGCGATGCGGTTGAATTTATGCGACGTGAACATGAACACTACTCAGCTTTTCGAGGACCAGGCGCGGTGTTGTTGGTGGCTACGGAAACGGGAGCTACGTCAGATTCGTTGGCGCCTGTCGTTGTCGGAGCTTCGGCGGCGAGCGATCGCGGCGTCGAGATAGCAACCGACACCTGGCCGCGGCCGACCACGATGCCGGACACCGTGCGCTTGGATTGCAGGTTGAGCACGTTGACCGCGTCGCCCTCGGTGCCGCCCTCCAGCGCCTTGCCGCGAATGGTCAAATACAGTCCGGAGGATTGGTAGATCAGTGTGACGTTCTGGTCGCGCGTCACCAGATCGGGTTTCGCCAGATCCGCGACGCGAAGCGCTTGCCCTGCGCGCAACTGCCGCCGCGCCTGCATGCCGACCGCATTGTCGCGGCCGGCGACGTCGTTGCCGACCTCGGCCTTCGGCCGCCGCTCGATCAACACGTCGGAGGATTTTATGACTTCATTGCGTTCAACCCCGCGCGCCAGCACGGCGGCTTCCACGGTCTCGGCAGCGGTGCCGGTGAAGCGCAGTCTTGTCGGCGCGCTGGCGTCATTGGCAATCTCGAAACTCACATCGAAGCGGCCGCTGCGCGGCTCATAGCGCACAGCTGTCGGCTGCAGGTTGCCGGTGTTGGACGCATCGAGCTGCAGCGTCTGCACGTCGCGGTCGAAGGTCAGCGACAAATTGGCGGCGTCGCCGGGGCCGTTGCGGCGCTCCAGCGCGCGGGCGACCTGCAGTTCGATGTCCTTTGCCTCCAGCGCGCGCGCCAGCCGCGTCACCGAAATCGCCTTGAGGTCGCGGGTATCGACGCCGATCACCTGATGCGCGCGCAACGCGCTGAGCACCTGCGCGGTCGGCAGCGACCCAGTGGTGCCGAGATCGGGCGCGCGGTAGATCGCGATTTGCGCGGCGCTGCCGGCGTTGTCGACCACGTCGCCGATCCGCACCACATCGCCGCTGACATTGACGCTGGCGCGCAGAACCGGGGCTGCGACGACTTCTTCGCGGCTCTGCGCCAGCGACGGGGCCATGCTGGCCGCGAGCAGGGCGGCTGCAAGAACGAGCGAGCGAGCCATCATCATCGGTCCCTTCAGCGGAACAGGTTGGAGGTGGATTGCAGCATCTGGTCGGCGGCGCTGATCACCTTGGCGTTCATCTCGTAGGCGCGCTGCGCCGCGATCAGGTCGGAGATTTCCGAGACCACTTCGACATTGGCCTGTTCGAGGTTGGACTGCTGCATGTCGCCAAAGCCGTCGACATTGGCGATGCCGTCCTGCGGCGTGCCCGATGCGGGCGTATCGGTGAACAGATTGTCGCCGTTCGGCTGCAGCCCGGCCTTGTTGATGAAGCGCGTCAGGCCGATCTGGCCGACGATGGTCGGCGTGGTCGAGCCCGGCAGCGTCACCGAAACCTGGCCCTGCGCATTGACGGTGAGGCCGGACGAGTTTTGCGGAATCGTGATGGTCGGCTGCACCGGATTGCCTTGCGCGGTGACCACGCGGCCCTGCGCGTCCATCTGGAACGAGCCGTCGCGCGTGTAGCTGTAGGTGCCGTCCGGCATCTGGATCTTGAAAAAGCCTTCGCCGCGGATCGCGATGTCGAGATCGTTGCCGGTGGGCGACAGCGTGCCTTGCGTCATCAGCCGCGGCGTCCCGACGGTTTTCACCCCGCCGCCGATGTCGATGCCGACGGGCAAGATGGTGCCCTGGTCGGAAGCCTGCGCGCCGACCCGGCGCACATGGTCGTAGATCAGGTCCTGGAACGCCGCACGCTGCTTTTTGTAGCCGGTGGTGCGCAGGTTGGCGATGTTGTTGGAAATGACCTGGACGTTGAGTTCCTGGGCCGCCATTCCCGTCGCCGCGGTATAGAGAGCGCGCATGGTCTGGATTCCTTATGCCGGAACGTCGGCGAGTTTTTCGAGGGCGGATTTACGCAGGTCGCCCTGCTGCTGCAGCATCGCGGAGATTTGCGTGTAGGCGCGCGTCACCTCGATCATCTTGCTCATTTCGGCGACCGAATTGACGTTGGACTTTTCGATGAAGCCTTGGCGTACTTTTGAGGTGGCATCCGGCTGCGCCGCGTTGTTTGCGCCGGACGAATACAGATTGGCGCCTTCCTTCACGAGCTTCTGCGCCTGCGCGAAACTCACCAGCCGCAGTTTACCGCGGATCGAGTCGATGCGGCTCACGCCTTCCAGCACGCTGACACCGCCATCGGCATTGATGGTGACTTCCTTGTCGGTCGGCTGGAACACGATCGGTCCGGCGTTGCCCAGCACCGGATGGCCGGCGGCCGTCACCAATTGGCCTTGCGCGTTGATCTGCAAGCCGCCGTCGCGGGTGTAGCGCTCGCCGCCGGGGGTCTGCACCACCAGAAAACCCTTGCCGTCGATGGCGACGTCGAGCGGATTCTTGGTCGGCTCCGCCGCGCCTTGCGAAAAATCATGCCAGGTGGCGCGGTCGGTGACGTAGCTGACGCGGCGGTCGGCGCCCTTGAAATCGTCCAGGTGCGCGCCCGAGGTCAGATATTCCTGGAACAGCGACTTGTCGGCCTTGTAGCCTGACGTGTTGACGTTGGCGACGTTGTTGGCGACGACATCCATCTGCCGTTCCAACGTCATCTGCCGCGATAGTCCGACGAGAAGCATATTCTCCATCGGTGGTTCTCCCCTTCGTATGATCCGCGATCGGCTCTCCCAAGCCGGCCGCGGGTCCTGCGAACCCAAGGCTCTCCCAAGCCGCGGTTCGCTTGACGACAGAGCGAAAGCCGTGCCAACCCAAAAAGTGCCTGTTTTAATTGGGCTTGTGCATTTGAGCGGCCGGCGGGAGACCGGCAGAAAGGTCTTGTTGACCATAATTACCCGGCAGATTTTTCCCACCTGAAGCACAAAAGAAAGGTTCCATTAACCATTGCAAACCTAGTGTCGCATCAGTTGATGGCGCGTGCGCGCCGGGGGCCTTTGTATCGCGTCATAAGCCTGCTTGGCCGCATAGACCTCCTTATGCGATTTGGCGGGCAGGCGATGGCAGATAATGACGACAAGGAAGACGGCGCCGAAGCGGTTGCCGCGCCGAAAAAAAGCAGGAAGAAGCTGATCATCATCGCTGCCGCGGCGTTGCTGCTGGTCGGCGGCGGCGGCGCGGCCTGGTTGTTTTTCTTTCGTGCTCACGGCGAGGAGATGCACGCGGAGGGGGCCGCGCCGAAGGCGCCGATCTTTCTCGACGTGCCGGAGGTGCTGGTCAACCTGATCGGCGCGCCCGGCGAGCGCATCCAGTATCTCAAAGTGAAAGTCGTGCTCGAGGTCAAGGAAGAGAAGCAGCTCGAGACCATCAAGCCGACCATGCCGCGGGTCAGCGACATCTTTCAAACCTACATGCGGGAGCTCCGCCCCGCCGACCTCAACGGATCGGCCGGGCTGTTTCGCCTCAAGGAAGAACTGACGCGGCGGGTCAACGCCGCGGTGGCGCCGGGCCAGGTCAACGCCGTGCTGTTCAAGGAAATCGTCATTCAGTGACAAGACGGGTTTGAGACGATGGCGGACAACGACCAGGTCGACCAGGATGCAATCGCCGCTCAGTGGGAGGCGTCGCTGGATTCCGAGGATCCGGCGGCGGCGGCGGAATCGGCCGCCGATAACGAACTCTCCGGCGCGATGGCGCTGCAATGGGCCGCCATGGTCGAGGACGGCGGCCGCGATCTCGGCGGCGGCAAGAACGGCGGCGAACGCGTCCTGTCGCAGGAAGAGATCGACAATTTGCTCGGCTTTTCCGTCGGCGAGGTCAATCTCGACGACAATTCCGGCATCCGCGCCATCATCGATTCGGCGATGGTGTCCTACGAGCGCCTGCCGATGCTCGAAATCGTGTTCGACCGGCTGGTGCGGCTGATGACCACGTCCTTGCGCAACTTCACCTCGGACAATGTCGAAGTCTCGCTCGACCGCATCACCTCGGTGCGGTTCGGCGACTACATGAATTCGATTCCGCTCCCCGCGGTGCTTTCAGTGTTCAAGGCCGAAGAGTGGGAAAATTTTGGCTTGGCCACGGTGGATTCCAGCCTGATCTATTCGATGATCGACGTGCTGCTTGGCGGACGGCGCGGCCAGACCTCGCTGCGCATCGAGGGCCGCCCCTACACAACCATCGAAACCAATCTGGTCAAACGCCTGGTCGAGGTGGTGCTGTCGGATGCCGAGCAGGCGTTCCGGCCGCTGTCGCCGGTGACATTCAGCATCGACCGGCTGGAGACCAATCCGCGCTTCGCCGCCATCAGCCGCCCGGCCAATGCCGCCATCCTGGTGCGGCTGCGCATCGACATGGAGGACCGCGGCGGCAATATCGAACTGCTGCTGCCCTATGCCACCATCGAGCCGATCCGCAACGTGCTGTTGCAGATGTTCATGGGCGAGAAATTCGGCCGCGACCCGATCTGGGAGGGCCATCTCGCCACCGAAATCGCGCAGGCGCAGATCTCGGTCGATGCCGTGCTCTATGAGGCCGACATCCCGCTGAAGCAGCTGATGAAGCTGAAGGTCGGCGACACGCTGCCGCTGGAAATGCGCTCCGACGCGCTGATCGCGGTGCGTTGCGGCAACGTCACCCTGACCGAAGGCCGCATGGGCCGGGTCGGCGACCGCGTCGCCATCCGCGTCACCAAGCAGCTGCGCAAGCCCAATACGACTTTCGCGATGTTCGAGAAGGCCGAAGAGCAAACCAAGTTGATGGAGGCACAATGAGTCATTCATTCGGAATGGTGATCGAGAGTCTGGTTGCAGTTCTGCTGGTGCTCACCATCGGCTATTGCATGCTGCTCAACAAGCGCCTCAAGCGTCTGAAGGCGGACGAGCAGTCGCTGAAGGCGACCATCGGCGAACTGATCACGGCGACCGAGATCGCCGAGCGCGCCATCGGCGGACTGAAGCACACCGTGCGCGACGTCAACGAGAATCTCGGCAGCCAGCTCGCTTCCGCCACCGACATGTCGCAGCAGCTGACAAAACTGCTGGTCGAAGGCGACGGCGTGCTGCGGCGGATCACTCGAATCGCGGTCGCGGCGCGGCCCGCCGAGCCGGAGCCGCCGAAACTCTCGGCGGCCAAGGCGATTGCCGCGGCGGCGCAAGCTTTCTCCGACCGCAGAAGGTCCGACGGCCTCGCCGCATGAAAGTACTCCGCGATATCCGCGTCATACCGGTGGTCCTGATCGCGATCTTCGGCCTCGCGGTGCTGAAGGTCGCCGGTCTGGTGATCGATGGCGGCTATGTGTTCGACTATCAGCCCAAATCGGCCAAGCGTTCCTGGGCGCAGGAATCGTTCAATTTCCCCGGTGGCAAGCCCGACTCCACCGATATCACCGGATCCGTTCAGGCCAAGAAGGAAGAGCCCAAACCGGCGGTCAGCGCGCCGGAAACGGCGAAGCCGCCGGATGGCACGGTGCTATTTCCGGAACAGACCCAGGCCGTTTCGCCCTCGGAGCGCGCCATTCTTGAGAGGCTGCAAGCGCGGCGGCAGGAGCTGGAAGCCCGCGCGCGGGAAATCGACATCCGTGAAAACCTGCTGAAATCCGCGGAGAAGCGTATCGAGGGCAAGGTCGAGGAACTAAAGGCCGTCGAATCGCGCATCGGGGCGGCGACCGAGCAGAAGAAGGAAGCCGAAGACGCGCGCCTGAAGGGCCTCGTCACCATGTATGAAGGCATGAAGCCGAAGGACGCCGCAAAAGTGTTCGACCGGCTGGAGATGGGTGTGCTGTTCGAAATCTCGTCAAAGATCGCCCCGCGCAAGATGTCGGATATTTTGGGGCTGATGTCGCCGGAGGCCGCCGAACGGCTGACCGTCGAAATGGCTCGCCGCGCCGGCGGCGACAAGTCGGCCGCCGCGGCGGAACTCCCCAAGATCGAAGGCAAGATGCTGCCGCAAAATCGCAATTAGCGGGGCATATCAGCGTGTGCTGAAATCGGCGAAATGCTCCGGTTGTCCGGCGGCAATGAACCTCCGATCACACAAACTCGAATTTGAGCTTGGCATCTTTCCTGGATTCGGCGTTCGGTACCACGACGCGGCTTGGCGTTAACAAGTCCTTAAATCGGCAATTCTAGAACTCGGTGCGCGGGGCTTCCAGCCGCCAAAGTATGAGTCGAAAGACATTGCAGAATGGCCCGAACGGTTGCCGCTGACGATGGGTCGCAAGCGCGCGCATGCGCGCGGGCGGTTCGGCGCTGTTTTGCCGCCGTGTTATTCGCTATCCTGGCCACGGTTTCGACCGGGTGGGCGCAGGCGCAGCCGGTCAGGGGCGAGGCGACGTTCTCCGCGGCCGGCGGCTACGCCCGGCTCGTGCTCAAGCTCGATGAGGACGTCGATTCCGACGTCAGCGTGGCCGGCTCGATTGTCGTGATACGGTTCAAGCGGCCGGTGGATATATCCGTCGATAAACTGTCCGACGCGGTGCCGTCTTACGTCGGCTCGGCGCGGCGCGATCCCGACGGCGCGGCGATCCGGATCTCGCTGGCGCGCCGGGTCACCGTCAATGCCATGACCGCGGGCGAGCGCATCTTCGTCGACCTGTTGCCGGACAGCTGGACCGGCTTGCCGCCAAGCCTGCCGCAGGAAGTCATTCGCGAATTGTCCGAGCGCGCGCGCGTGGCGGAGCGGGCGTTGCGCCAGCAGCGCGCGGCGGAATTGGCGCTGAAGCGGGCGCCGGTGCGCGTGCGCGCCTCGGTGCAGCCGACGTTTGTGCGCTTCGTGTTCGAACTGCCCGATGGCGCCAGCGTATCGTCGGCGCTGAACGAGCAGAAGCTGGCGTTGGTGTTCAATACCGCGCTGAGCTTCGATCTGGCGGATGCGAGGCTTGCGGCACCATCCAACATCGCCTCGATCAACCAGAAGATCGAGGGCGAGAACGCCTCGGTCGAGGTCGCGCTGATCGGCGACGTCGAGGTGCATTCGTTCCGCGAGGAAAAGAACTACATCGTCGATATCGGTTTCCAGCAATCGGAAAAATCGTCGCCGCTGGCTTCGCCCGCCGCCGTCGCGCCGGCTTCGCCCGCGGCCAAGTCTGCCGACGAGGCTCCGGTCCCGCAGAAGTCCGGCGAGATCGTTCCGCCGAGTTCGGAGACGATTGCGCGAGAGGCGAAGCTTGAACCCAAGCCCGAGCCTGCAATGAAGCCGCAGCCACAGCCCGCCGGCCGTGTCCGCTGCTAAAGAGACACCGGCTCCGGCTGTTGTCGCGCCGCCGCCAAAGATTGCGCTCGCCGCCGAACCGCCGGTGGAAATCAAGCCGGTCGCGGTCGATAAGATCGAGGCCAGGCGCAACAGCGACGGCCTGCGCCTGACGTTTTCATTCGCCTCTGTTGCGCCGGCAGCCTTGTTTCGCCGCGCCGATGTGGTGTGGCTGATTTTCGATTCGGCAAAGCCGCTCGATCTGGAGCCGATCCGCCGCGAAGCGGGATCGGTAATCGGCGATATCAGCGCGCTGCCGCTGGAGCAAGGGCAGGCGATCCGGCTGCGCCTCAACCGTCCGCAACTGGCGTCGTTGACATCGGACGAAAAGAGCGCCGGACAAAACTGGGTGGTGACCTTCGCCGACGCCATGCAGACCTCCTCGCAGCCGCTGACGGCGATCCGCAACATCACCGACCCCGCGCGCGCCAATGTCACCGTGCCGATTTCGAGGCCGGGGCTGATGCACCGGCTGGTCGATCCGGATGCCGGCGACGCGCTGCTGGTGATTACCGCAGCCCCGCCCGGCCGCGGTTTTGTGCGGCGGCAGGATTTCGTCGAATTCTCCTTGCTGGAATCGATCCACGGCGTGGTGATCCAGCCCAATTCCGACGACGTCACCGCCGAAATCGCCTCCGACAAGGTCACGTTGAGCCGGCCCGGCGGTCTGACGCTGTCGGGGGCGGATGTCGGCGCCGAGCGCGCCGCGACTGCCGTGCGCCCGGTTTTCGATGTCAACGAATGGCGCAAAAACCAGTCGGAAGATTTTATCAAGCGGCTGGACGTGCTGGTCACGGCTTCGGCGAGTGCCGGGGCCGAGCAGCGCATGCCGGCGCGGCTCGATCTCGCGCGTTTCTATATGTCGCGTGCGATGTATCCCGAAGCCAAAGGCGTGCTCGACCTCACGCTCGGCGAGGCAAAGCCGGGGCAGGAAGATCTTTCCGCGCTGATCTTGCATTCCGTCGCCTCGACGCTGATGGGCCGCCCCGAGCAGGGGCTGAAGGATCTGGCGTCCCCCGCGATCGGGACCAATTACGATTCCCAGCTCTGGAAGGCACTGGCACTGGCGCGGCAGGGCAAATGGGCCGACGCGCGCGAAAAATTCAAGAATGTCGAATTCGCCATCACCTCGCTGCCGCTGGAATTGCAGCGCGCCGTGCTGACCGAGGCGATGCGCGCGGCGATCGAGGTCAAGGACTATTCGGGCGCGGCGAGCCGCGGCAATGACCTCGATGTCATCGGCATTCCGGCCGACCTGAAGCCTTCTATCGCGGTGTTGCGGGGGCGGCTGGCCGAGGCGCTCGGCCGCGAGAAAGATGCGTTGGTGGAATACAGGGCGGCGGCAAAATCCGCCGATCGCGCCTCCGCGATGGAAGCGAGGCTGCTCGACATCGCCTTGCGCCAGAAGCGCGACGAAATCACCCAGGAGGATGCGCTGCGCGATCTCGAAACGCTGTCGGTGACCTGGCGCGGCGACGGGCTCGAGGTGAAGGCGCTGTCGATGATGGCGCGGATTTATTGCGACACCGGCCGCTACGGCGAATCGCTCAGCGCCGCGCGCACCGCTACCAAACTGCAGCCCAATTCGGATATCTCGCGGGCTGCGCAGGACGATGCCGCGGCGCTGTTCGCGCAACTGTTCCTCAGCACGAAGGGCGACGACCTGCCGCCGGTCGATGCGCTGGCGCTGTTCTATGAATACAGCGAACTGACGCCGATCGGGCGGCGCGGCGATGAAATGATCCGCCGCCTCGCCGACCGTCTGGTCGCAGTCGACCTGCTCGACCAGGCCAGCGAACTGCTGCAATACCAGGTCGATCACCGGCTCGAGGGTGCGGCGCGCGCGCAGGTAGCCGCACGGCTGGCGATGGTGTACCTGATGAACCGCAAGCCGGACCGCGCCATCGGCGCGCTGCGCACCACGCGGATCGCCGATCTTGCCGGCGAGTTGCGGCAGCAGCGGTTGTTGCTGGAGGCGCGCGCGCAAAGCGACATCGGCCGCCGCGATCTCGGCCTCGACATCATCTCCAATATTACCGGGCGCGAGGCGATCCGGCTGCGCTCCGACATCTACTGGGCGGCGCGGCGCTGGCGCGAATCCTCCGAGCAGATCGAGCTGTATTACGGCGACCGCTGGCGCGATTTCAAACCGCTCAACCCGATGGAAAAAGGCGACGTGATCCGCGCGGTGGTCGGCTACGCGCTGGCGGAGGATACGCTGGGGCTGGCGCGGTTCCGCGAAAAATATGCAGCCCTGATGAGCGGCGAGGCCGACCGCGCCGCGTTCGACACCGCGAGCAAGCCGGCCTCGTCGAACAGCGCCGAATTCGCCCAGATCGCGAAGATGGCGGCCAGCGTCGATACGCTCGACGGATTCCTGCGCGAGATGAAGGCGCGTTTCCCGGACATGACCGCGAAGGCGCCGCTGCCGCCGGAGACGCAACGGCCCGACCCGTTCCCGACCGGCGCGCTGCCGGCGATCGTCGGACTGAAGCAGGTCGAGGCCGCGCGGTAGCGGCGCATCAACGTCAGCGTCGTCCCCGCGAAGGCGGGGACCCATACGCCCTGCGGTTCGTATTGAAAGGGGATGTTGCATCGTCGGTTCAAACATCGACGCCGGTGGTTATGGTCCCCGCCTTCGCGGGGACGACTCTCATCCCCCGTAACTCTGCACCAGGCTCCCCGCTACCAGCGACCAGCCGTCGACCAGTACGAAGAAGATCAGCTTGAACGGCAGCGAGACCACCACCGGCGGCAGCATCATCATGCCCATCGACATCAGCACCGAGGCCACCACGAGGTCGATGATCAAAAACGGCAGGAACAACAGGAAGCCGATCTCGAAGGCGCGCTTCAATTCGGAGATCATGAAGGCCGGCACCAGGATCCGCAGCGACATGTCGGCGGGCGTCGCCGGCGGCGGCTCGCCCGACAGGTCCATGAACAGTTTCAGATCCTTTTCGCGCACGTTCTTCTGCATGAAGCCGCGCAGCGGCACCACCGCGCGCTGCAGCGCCTCTTCGACGCCGATCTGGTTGGCGACCAGCGGCCTGATGCCGTCGTCGTAGGATTTTTGCAGCACCGGGCCCATCACGAAGGCGGTGAGAAACAGCGCCAGCGCCAGGATTACCGAGTTCGGCGGCGCGGTCGCGGTGCCGAGCGCCGTGCGCAGCAGCGACAGCACCACCACGATGCGGGTGAACGACGTCATCATGATCAGGATCGAGGGCGCGATCGACAGCACCGTCAATAGCGCGATCAGCTGGATCGCGCGTTCGGTGACGCCGCCATTGCCCTGGCCGAGATTGATGCTGATGTCCTGCGCAAGCGCCGGATCGGCTAGCGATCCGGCGGCTAATAGGCTGACAAAAAATAGAACTCTACGCGGGACGTTCGCCGATCTCACGAAAGGTTCTTCGGACGGCCCAGCAGCGACGCCATTTCGTCTTCGAGGTTCTCGAAGCCGGTCTTCGGCGCCGGCGGGGCGACCGGGGGCGCCATCGACTCGGTTCGGGGCGCGGGCCGGCCTGGCGGCGGCTCCGGCGCCACCGGCGGCGCGCCGACACGGGGCTCGCCCGAATCGCCGGCCGGGCGGCGCAGGGCGGCTTCGAGCCGCTGCGCCATCTCGGCGAGATTCTGATCGGCCGCCGAAATCGCCGGCGACGGCGGAGGAGGCGGCGGAGCCGCGGCTCGTTCCGGGGCGCGGACCGGAGGCGCCTTCGGCGGTTCGATCGGCCGCGACGGACGGGGAATGATCGGCTCGCTGCGTGCGGGGGCCGCTCGCGGGGGCGCCGTTTCACGGATGTCGGTGCGGCTCATGGGTTCCGGCGTAAAACCGGCCAGCGGGTCGCTTCGCCGCTCGGAGAGTGCCGGCGCCGGACGGCGAACTTCGTCGGCGAAAGAGGGCCGGTTGGGCCGCGGCGGCGGTTCCGGCATCGCCGGCTCCACATGATCAGGCGCGGCGTCGCTATCGGACCAGCTGCCGACATCGGGCAACGCCACCCGCGGCGGCAATTCGGCGCCGCCGACATTGGGCCGCTGCGGAGCCTGGTCGCGCGCGGGCATGGCGCGCACGATATTTTGTTCCACCACGATATCGGTGGGACCGCCGATCATCAGCAGGTGTTCGACATTGTCGCGCCGCACCAGCACCAGCCGGCGGCGGCCATCCACGGCGGCGGCGTCGATCACGGCCAGCCGCGGCATCCGTCCGCGGTTGGCGTTGGCGCCGAGGCGATTGCCGGCGAATCGGCGGACCAGCCAGGCGGCAAGCCCGATCAGCGCCAGCACGACGACGAAAGCGAAGAAGAATGTGAGCGGTGTCTGCATGGTTGTCCCCGGCAAATAGCGCTTTTTCGTGTTTCAAGAATTGTCGGACGCAGACCCGAACGATACAACAAACGGCGAACGAAGCGTAAGTTTTGCCCTAACTCTTAATTCTTCGCGGCAAGAATTGCCGCCGCAACCCTTAATAAACCATGAATTGGCTGGGCCAAAACGACTTCTGAGGCCTTGAACCGTCAATGGCTTGGTTGGTTAATGCGGCATTCCCGGCCAAAATGGGCCTGGGATCAGAAGCTGCCGCGGAACGGCATTTTCTCGGGTAAAACCGCTTAAGTCTCTTAACCCGCTGTTAACCATAAGCGCGGCAAATTCTGCCCACCTTGCGCACCGTCAAGCGAGGGTGGAGAGCGGCCGATGTCCATCAACGATCTTCCGGTTCTGTCGGCCTTGCGCACCCGGATGCAGTGGCATCAGGAGCGCCAGCGCGTGCTGGCGGAGAACATCTCCAATTCCGACACGCCGAACTTCAAGCCGCGCGACCTGGTCGAGCCGAAATTCAACAGCGGCAGCGCCAGCGCCGCGGGGCCGATGGGGTCGCTGGCGATGATGCGCACCAGCGCGAGCCACATCGCTCCGTCAGGAGGCGGCAGCGGCTTCGCGCAGAACAGCAAAGCCAGTTACGAGACCCGCCCCGCGGGCAACGCCGTCAACCTGGAAGACGAGATGTTGAAAGTCTCCGCCAACCAGATGGACTACGCGGCCGCGACCTCGCTCTACAGCCGCAGCCTCGGGCTGCTGAAGACCGCCATCGGAAAACGCTGACGCAATAGGAAAACGACATGGCCGACGATGGAGGAGATTTCCTGCGCTCGATGAGCATCGCGACCTCGGGCCTGCGCGCGCAGGCCGGGCGGATGCGGGTGATCTCGGAAAACATTGCCAATGCGGATTCCACGGCGCCGACCGCGGGCGGCGAGCCCTATCGCCGCAAGGTGCCGACCTTCTCCTCCGCGCTCGACCGCACGCTGGACGCCAAGGTGGTGACGCTGGGCAAGGTCAGGACCGACGCTTCCGCGTTCCGCGTCAAATACGAGCCCAGCAACCCCTCGGCGGACGCCGCCGGCAATGTCAAATATCCCAACGTCAATCCGCTGATCGAAATGACCGACATGCGCGACGCGCAGCGGTCCTACGAGGCGAACCTCAACATCATCAGCGCCACGCGGCGGATGATCCAACGCACGCTCGACATCCTTAAAGCCTAGAAGGAATTTTAAGCCATGGCTTCGCCCACAGTCGCCGCCAACGCCTATGCAAGCCTCGGCAGGATGCTGGAGTCCGGCGGCGGGATCGGCGCGGGCGCCGGCAAAACCTCCGATTTGGGCGGCGGCCAGTCGTTCGGCGCGGTGCTCAAGGATGCGATCGGCAGCGTGCTGGACGCGGGCCGCAAGTCCGACGCGCAAAGCATCGCGATGGCGTCGGGCAAAGCCAATGTGATGGACGTGGTAACGGCGGTGGCGGAAACCGACGTCGCGGTCTCCACGCTGGTATCGGTGCGCGACCGGGTGATTCAGGCTTACGAAGACATCATGAAGATGCCGATCTGATCGGTCCTCATCCTGAGGAGCGGCCTCTTGGCCGCGTCTCGAAGGATGAGTGCATGGGGCTCATGGTTCGAGACGCGCGCAAGGGGCGCGCTCCTCACCATGAGGAGTGGAGGAGTTGAAATGACCGGTCCGGAAACTCTCGATATCGCGCGCGACGCAATCTGGACCATCGTGGTGGTGTCGTCGCCGCTGATGATCGTCGGCCTGATGGTCGGCGTCGTGGTCTCATTGGTTCAGGCGCTGACGCAAATCCAGGAGCAGACGCTGATCTTCGTGCCGAAAATACTGGCGATTTTCGTGACACTGTTGCTGGCGCTGCCGTTCATGGCCGACGCGCTGCATGGCCACATGATGCGGATCTCGTCGCGAATCATCGGCGGGTAGCGCACAATGGTCGCCACTATCTTTGCGCCACGGCTCCGCCCTCATCCTGAGGAGCGCGCTCTTGCGCGCGTCTCGAAGGATGGCCACGGGCACTTGTGGCCATCCTTCGAGACGCGGCCAAGCGGCCGCTCCTCAGGATGAGGGGTTCGAAATGCGGCATCTATCCCTTCAAGGCACCTCTGCCCAATGCGTATCGACATCTCGCTGCTTCCCGCGCTCGCCGCCGCCTTCATGCTGGTGTTCGCCCGCATCGGCGCGATGGTGATGCTGTTGCCGGGGTTCGGCGAGACCAACATCCCGGTCCGCATCAAGCTTGCGATCGCGCTGGCGCTGACGCTGATCATCCTGCCGCTGCACCGCGCCGCCTACACCATCGACATGCAATCGATGGCGCCGCTGATGGTGATGCTGGTGCATGAGATCGTGATCGGCGTCGTGCTCGGCGCCACCGCGCGGGTGACGCTGTCGGCGCTGCAGGTCGCGGGCTCGGTGATCGCCCAGCAACTGGGCCTCGGCTTCGTCACCGCGGTCGATCCGACCCAGGGCCAGCAGGGCCTCTTGATCGGAAACTTCCTCACCATCCTCGGGCTGACGCTGCTGTTTGCCACCGACACCCATTATCTCGTCATCGCCGCACTCAACGACAGCTACGCGATCTTCTCGCCCGGCGAATTCATCCCGAGCGGCGATATCGCCTCGCTCGCCACCCGCGCCTTTGCCGCCGCCTTCAGGATCGGCGCGCAACTGGCCGCACCCTTTCTGGTGTTCGGCCTGGTCTTCAACATGGGGCTTGGCGTGCTGGCGCGCCTGATGCCGCAGATGCAGGTGTATTTCGTCGGCGTGCCGCTCGCGATCCTCGCGGGTTTCTTGATCTTCGCGGCGGTGCTGACGACGATGATGGGCACCTACATGGATTACTTCGTCGGCGTCATGCACGAACTGATCCCGCGGAGCTGAAGCGATGGCAGATGAGAACGATGCCGCGGAAAAAACCGAAGACCCCACGCAAAAACGTCTGGACGATGCGCATGACCGCGGCGACGTCGCCAAAAGCCAGGAGGTCAACACCTGGTTCATGATCGCCGGCGCCACCCTGGTGCTGTCGACCTTTTCCGGATCGATCGGCGGCGGCATCCTGATGCCGTTGCGCAATTTGGTGGCCAATTCCTGGATGATCCGCGCCGACGGCCCGGGCCTGCTGGCGCTGGCGCAAAGCCTTGGGATAGCGCTGATCGCGGCGCTCGGCGTGCCGCTGCTGCTGCTGATGATCGCGGCGATAGCCGGCAACCTGATGCAGCACCGGATGGTATGGTCCGGCGAATCCCTGAAACCGAAGCTGAGCAAGATTTCGCCGCTGGCCGGCGCCAAGCGGGTGTTCGGCAAGCAGGCGGCGGCGAATTTCGCCAAGGGTGTTTTCAAGGTGGCGGCGCTTGGCGCGGTGATGACCGCGATCCTGTGGCCGGAACGGCATCGCCTCGATGCGATGATACGCTTCGATCCGGCGGCGATCTTAGGCGCGACCGTGACGCTGACGCTGCAATTGCTGGGCGCGGTGGTGGCGATGCTGGCGCTGGTCGCGATCGCGGATTATTTTTTCCAGTACCGCCAATGGTTCGAGCGGCAGAAAATGTCGCTGCGGGAAATGAAGGAAGAGTTCAAACAATCCGAAGGCGACCCGCACATCAAGGGCCGCATCCGGCAGTTGCGCCACGCGCGCATGAAAAAGCGGATGATGGCCGCGGTTCCAAAAGCATCCGTGATCATCACCAACCCGACCCATTACGCGGTGGCGCTGTCCTACGAGCGCGGCATGTCGGCGCCGGTCTGCGTCGCCAAGGGCGTCGACTTGATCGCGCTCAAGATCAGGGAAGTCGCCAAAGCGCACGATATTCCGATTGTCGAGAATGTGCCGCTGGCCCGCGCCTTGCACGCCACGGTGGAGATCGACGACGAAATCCCGGTCGAGCACTATCATGCGGTTGCCGAAATCATCGGCTATGTGATGGGCCTGAAGCGCGGGTTGTCGGGGCGGAGGGTGTGACGGTCTTACCTCGCCCCGCTTGCGGGGAGAGGTCGGATTGCATCGTCAGATGCAATCCGGGTGAGGGGGACTCTCCGCGTGTCCGAGTGCGTGGAGAGACCCCCTCACCCCGAACCCTCTCCCCGCAAGCGGGGCGAGGGAGCAGATAAGCCGAAATAACCGCAACGATCCGCTTGCGCCGGTGGGGCCGATTCAGGCACTCAGGAGTTATCGCGTGCGCGTGCGTTTTATCCCGTCTTAAGAGGCCGCAACCATCCGATGACTGCCGACACTGACAGCGATCTGCAACCCCCGCCGATGACCGCGCATGAGCCGGCGCGGCGCAGCGGCAGCATCGTGCTGGTATTGCTGGTCGCGGGCGCGATCGTCGCAGCGGCAGTGGCGTTCATGACGCTCGGCCGGGCGCAGGCGCAGCCTTATATCTTGGGGTTGCTGGCGTTGCTGGCGATGGTCGGGCTGTTCAACCTGTTCGCGTTTGCTGCCGGCATCATCCGATTTGCCGACCGCATTGCGGACGATCCGATCATGCGCCCGATCGCAGATCACGCCTTCGATGGCCTGGCGGTTACCGATTCCCGCGGCCATGTGGTTTACAGCAACGCCGCTTATCTGGCACTGACGGGAGCCGCGACGCCGCAGGATGCCCGCCCGGTGGAGCGGGTGTTCATCGGCAACCCCGATGTGTCGGAGGCGGTGTTCCGCCTGCTCAAGGCCGCGCGCGAGGGCAAACGCCAGCAGGAGGAGGTCCGCGTCGCCGGCACCGACGGCGCGCATGGCCGCTGGCTGCGGATGCGGGTGCGCCCGCTCGGCCAATCCAAGCGCGAGGCCAAATATGCGGTGTGGTCGATCGCCGACATTACGCGGGACCGCGAGCGGCAGGAAGACGTGTTCCAGGAACTGCAGCACGCCATCGAATATCTCGATCACGCGCCGTGCGGCTTCTTCTCGGTCAATGCGTCAGGGGATCTCGTCTATGTCAACGCCACGCTGGCCAACTGGCTCGATCATGATCTGGCCGAGATCGGCAATGGCGGGTTGAAGCTGACCGATATCGTCTCCGGCGACGGCGCCTCGCTGCTGACCTCGATCGTGGCGGTGCCCGGCGAGGTAAAAACCGAAGTGTTCGACATCGATCTTCGGATGCGCGGCGGCAAGACCATGCCGGTGCGGCTCTATCACAAGCTGGCGTTCGGCGCTGACGGTGCGCCCGGCGCGTCGCGCACGCTGGTGATCAGCCGCGCCCGCGACGAGCGGCTCGATCCGCAGCGCGCCGCCGAAGTCCGTTTCATGCGCTTCTTCGATCACACCCCGATGGCGATCGCCACCGTCGACAAATCAGGCGCGGTAGTGCGCGCCAATGCGCGGTTCGCCAAGCTGGCGCAGAGCCTGAATTCCGGCGGCGCCGCCAACAAGTCGATCCTGTCCGTGGTCAACGATCGCGACCGCAGCCATCTGATCGCGGCGATCGCTTTGGCCGCCGAAGGGCAGGGCGACATCGCGCCGGTCGAGGCCATGCTCGATGGCGCCAAGGAGCGATGGGGGGAATTTTTCGTCACCGCGGTGGAGGAGGACGAGCGCGAGGCCGAGGCCGCCATCGTCTACATGCTGGAGACCACCGCGCGGCGCACGCTGGAGAACCAGATCAACCAGTCGCAGAAGATGGACATGGTCGGCCAGCTCGCCGGCGGCATCGCGCATGACTTCAACAACGTGCTGTCCGCGATCATGATGGCCAATGATTTCCTGCTCAACGCCCATAAGCCGACCGATCCGTCGTTCCAGGACATCATGCAGATCAAGCAGAACGCCACCCGCGCGGCGACGCTGGTGCGGCAATTGCTGGCGTTTTCGCGGAGGCAGACGTTGCGCCCGCAGGTGCTCGACCTCGGCGACGCATTGAGCGATCTCACCATGCTGCTGCGCCGGCTGATCGGCGAGAAGGTCAAGCTCGACCTGGTGCACGGCCGCGATCTGTGGCCGGTGAAGGTCGACGTGTCGCAGTTCGAGCAGGTCATCGTCAATCTGGCCGTCAATGCGCGCGACGCGATGCCGGACGGCGGCAAGCTGACGGTGCGCACCGCGAACGTCGCCGCTTCGGACGCCGACAAGCTGTCCTACAAGGGCATGCCCCCGGCAGACTACGTGCGGATCGATGTCAGCGATACCGGCACCGGAATTCCGGCCGACATCGTCGACAAGATTTTCGAGCCGTTCTTCTCCACCAAGGAAGTCGGCAAGGGCACCGGGCTCGGGCTGTCGACGGTGTACGGCATCGTCAAGCAGACCGGCGGTTTTGTCTATGTCGACTCCGAGGCTGGCGAAGGCAGTTCGTTCCACATCTTCCTGCCGCGGCATCACCCGGAGCTGGAGCTGCCGGAGTCGGGCAATGGCGCGGCCAGGGAGCCGGCGGAAGCCAGGCGCGCCACCGACCTGACCGGGCAGGGCACCATCCTTTTGGTCGAGGACGAGGAAGGCTTGCGCTCTTTGAACGCGCGCGGCCTGCGCTCGCGCGGCTACAGCGTGATCGAGGCCTCCAACGGCATCGAGGCGATGGAAGCGCTGGAGCAAAAGAACGGCGCGGTCGATCTGGTGGTCTCCGACGTGGTGATGCCGGAAATGGACGGGCCGGCATTGCTGAAAGCGATGCGCGCGCGCAATCCGGACCTGAAGATCATCTTCGTCTCGGGCTACGCCGAGGACGCCTTCGACAAGAGCGTGCTGCGCGACGACGAACAATTCGCCTTCCTGCCAAAGCCCTTCGCGCTCAGCGCGCTGGTGGAGAAGGTGAAGCAGACCATGGCGCCGGGGTGAGGAAGCGTTGTGAGGTCGTAGCCCGGATGGAGCGCAGCGCAATCCGGGACCGCGACGTCAGTGTTCCCGATTCCCGGATTTCGCTTCGCTCCATCCGGGCCACGAGGGCTACGAAGACTGAATGCGCGGAAGCGGACGCTTCCTCAAGATGAAGAATCGCTTGCAACCAGCCGTATTGCCGCCTACCCGCGACGCAGCGCCGCAGCCCTGCGTCGTCATGAGCGCTTCACTTTTGAGCACGGGTGCCCATGTTAGAGGCGCTTCCCCCTGCCGGGGAATAAGGGAACAACCATGAATTTTACGCAGCGCACACGCGGCATCGTCAAGACGATCGCCGTCGTTCTATCGTTGGCGTTACCATTGATGCTCGCCATTTCGGCGGCCGACGCCCGGATTGGCGGCGGCGGCAGCTCGGGCTCGCGGGGGTCGCGGACCTTCTCGGCGCCGCCGAGCACCTCCACCGCACCGAACGCGGCTCAGCCGTTCAACCGCACCATGACCCAGCCCGGCAGCCCCGGGATGGCGGCAGGTGCTGCCAACAAGGGTGGCTTCTTCAACCGGCCCGGCATGGGCATGCTTGGCGGCCTCGCCGCGGGCTTCCTCGGCGCAGGCCTGTTCGGCATGCTGTTCGGCGGTGGTATGTTCAGCGGCCTCGGCGGACTGTCATCGATCATCGGCCTGATCCTGCAGATAGGCCTGATCCTCATCGTGGTCCGGCTCGCCATGAACTGGTGGCAGCGCCGCAACGCGACGGCTTCGGCCTATGCCGGCCCGTCCGGCACCGGACCCACGGCCGGTCCAGGTCCGCTGGCCAGCCTCCGCACCGGCTCGGGCTTTGGCCTCGGCTCCGGCAGCGCGCCGCTTGAAATCGGGCCTGCCGACTATGAGGCCTTCGAGCGCCTGCTCGGCGAGATCCAGGCCGCCTGGTCGAATGAGGACGTCAACAAGCTGCACACGCTGGCGACGCCGGAGATGGTGTCGTACTTCACGCAGGATCTGCAGGCCAACAACGCCCGCGGCGATGTCAACAAGGTCTCCGACGTGAAGTTGCTGCAGGGCGATCTCGCGGAAGCCTGGCGCGAAGGCGATACCGACTACGCCAGCGTGGCGATGCGGTTCGGGCTTGTCGACAAGACCCTGGAGCGCTCCACCGGCCGGCTGGTCGCCGGCAGCGAGCAGCCCACCGAGGCCACCGAAGTGTGGACCTTCGTGCGGCCGCGCGGGGCGAATTGGGAACTCTCGGCGATCCAGCAGGCCTGAGGGTCGGCACGGCGATATTGAAAACGAAGCGCCGCGGTTGATTCCGCGGCGCTTTTTTTGTTGACGCCGCGCGGCCGGCCGCGCCTCGCGGAACGGAATAATGCCGGAGCCCGCGTGTTGATGTTTTGCGCACCGATCCGGCAGAGCCGGCCGATCGAAAAATAAACCGGGAGGAATTCGATGCTTCCACGCCTCAAAATCGTTTGGCGCGCCTGTCTTGCGATGACTGCGGTCGCGATCGTCACGTCGCAACCGGCGCATGCGCAAGGTGCGAGCACCACGTTCTTCGTCACCAGTGTCGGCATCGGCAATGGCGGCAATCTCGGCGGCCTTGCGGGCGCCGACAATTATTGCCAGACGCTGGCGCAGGCCGCCGGCGCCGGCGCCAAAACCTGGCGCGCTTACCTTTCGACGCAGGCCGCCGACAGCAAGCCCGCGGAGAACGCCCGCGACCGCATCGGCAAGGGACCATGGCAGAACGCCAAGGGCGTGGTGGTTGCCAAGGATGTCGCTGAACTGCACGGCGCCAATAACCTCACCAAGCAGACGGCGCTCAGCGAAAAGGGCGACGTCATCAACGGCCGCGGCGACACCCCGAACCGCCATGACGTGCTGACCGGATCGCAGCCGGACGGCACCGCTTTCGCGGGCGCCGACGACCGCACCTGCAAGAACTGGACGAGCAGCACGCAGGGCTCGGCGATGCTCGGCCATTCCGACCGCATCGGGCTGCGCGACGACGATGCCTCGAAATCCTGGAACAGCTCCCACCCCTCGCGCGGCCCCGATGGCGGCTGCTCGCAGAATGACCTGAAGAGCACCGGCGGCGACGGGCTGTTTTATTGTTTTGCTGCGAATTGAGGCGTCGTAGTCGTAGCCCGGATGGAGCGAAGCGAAATCCGGGAACTGGAGTTGAGGCGTAGAACTCGGATTGCGCTACGCTCCATCCGGGCTACAAAGCCCGTGGACGGAGGTGAACTCTTCCATGCGCTACCAACTGTATTACTGGCCCAGCATCCAGGGCCGCGGCGAATATGTCCGGCTTGCACTGGAAGATGCCGGCGCCGCGTATGAGGATGTCGCGCGCGGCGCGAGCGGCGTGGCGGCGATGTCGCGGATGATGGAGCAGGGCGACAGGCCGCCATTCGCGCCGCCGTTCCTCAAGGCCGGGAAGCTGGTGATCGGCCAGACCGCCAATATCCTGCTCTATCTCGGCGCGCGCCATGGCCTCGCGCCAAAGGCGGAAGCAGGAAAGCTGTGGGTGCACCAGTTGCAGCTCACCATCGCGGATTTCGTGCTGGAGGTTCATGACACCCATCATCCGCTCGGCACGTCGCTGTATTACGAGGACCAGCGGGCGCCCGCCAAAAAGCGCAGCGAGCAGTTCTGGAAAGAACGCGTGCCGAAATATCTCGGCTATTTCGAACGGCTGGTGAGCGATAGCGGCGGCACATTTACCACCGGCCGCCGCGCGACCTATGTCGATCTGTCGCTGTTCCAGATCGTGGAAGGGCTGCGCTATGCGTTTCCGAACCGCATGACAGAATTCGAGCGCGAGATCCCGAAGCTGGTCGAGTTGCACGACCGCGTCGCCGCGCGGCCCAACATCAAGGCCTATCTCGAAAGCGACCGCCGCATCCCCTTCAACGAGGACGGCATTTTCCGGCACTACAAGGAGCTGGATATTTAGATGGGCAGGCGATCAACCCATCCTCCGTCATGCCCGGGCTTGTCCCGGGCATCCACGTCTTTCTTCGGAGTGTTGCCAAGACGTGGATGGCCGGGTCAAGCCCGGCCATGACGAACTGAGGCTACATGTTCCGTCCATCAATCGGCGTCATCTGCAATTTCGATAGCTCAATGCCGTCGATGCAGTTGACGTTGAGCGCCACCACCTCGGCGCCGTCGGGCTTGCTGCCGCGCGCGAACACATCGACGCCGCAGTCGACGCAGAGCTGATGCCGGATCGCGTGCTTGTTGAACAGGTACTCCTTCAAATTCTCCTCGCCGGCGCGCAGCTGAAAACTCTTCGGCGAGAGAAAGGTGAAATGCAGGCCCTTTTTGGTGCAGATCGAGCAGTTGCACGCCGTCACCATGGCGAGGTCGCTGGTGCATTCGAACCGCACCATGCCGCAATGGCAGCCGCCGGTGTAGGTTTTCAACTCGGGCATCGCAGGCCTCCGGAAATCTGGCTATTGAAGGCGGATATCAGTCTCGTCCAACCGCTACCAGGCAGCTTGGCGATCATGGCGGTTCTGTTGTTCGACGCGGCGCAATTGATTCCTCGTTCGCGGCGAACTTGCGGCGCTTTTTGCCTTATCGGGAACCGCGCGCTATTGCATGCGGCTGGAACGACGGCTTCGCGGCCGGGGTTCGAGACCTGCAGCTCGCCGCGTTCCTCGCCGTCAGGGATCACTCGTCCTTTCGTCTTGAAATCGTGATCGTCGCCTCCGTCTTGGAGCGCGTGCAATGCATGTCGAGCCGGCGGAAGCGCATCCGGATGTCGTCGCCGCGGAAAATGCCCATCCGCTTGATGCAGCGCCTCGCGCCCTTCAGCGTGTCGTCCAGCGGCACCGTGAAGATAACCGCGGCGGCGCGCGCGACCAGATCGAGAAATTCCGGCTTCGGCTTGCGGGCATCGGATGTCGCCAGCAATTCGTTGATGACGCTGCGGCTGGCGCAGCCGAGCCGCAGCTGCTTCGCCGCCGGATGCGCGAGGTAGATCACATTGGCGGCGGTCTTGCCGACGCTGAGGCCGTCGATCTGGCCCTTGAGCTGGTTGGCGAGATCGTCGCAGCGGTCGGCGTAAGCCGGCGATGAGCCGAGCGCGGCCGCCGCCGCCAGCGCCAACGCCACCGCCGCGATTGCCGGTCTGCCGTGGTAGTTGGATTTCATCGTGAAATGCCCCGCTCCCGTTGTCATCCGCGGCTGACTGTCCCCGAATTGATCGGGATGACCCGCGCACCCATCAAACGACTCTTCGAGAAGATGGATTGCCGGGTCAAGCCCGGCGAGGCGATTTGTCTAGTCCGGTGGCCGGTTTCGATTGTGCATGGCGATGATGCCGCAGGTCCTTAAGGTTGTATCGAGTCACACGGTGTGGTCGAATGAGCTTTCGGTTTTTAAGGAGGATTTTTATGACCGCATTTACCGACAAGGTCGCCCAGCAATGCCTGACCGAGTTTGCCCGCTTCAGTAACGGAAGGGGCCGGGAGACCAACGATCCGTTCGCCGGTTTTGTCGGTGAATACTGGAATGTAGGTTTGAAGCAGAGAAACATCGATGGACGAACCACATTTCAGGACGCGCATGGAAACCCGTTCCGTCCGGCGTGGTCGGCGGCGTTCATTTCATTCATCATGCGAAAAAGCGGCGCCGGCACGGCCTTCTTCTATCACGAGGGGCACATCCACTACGTGGTCAAGGCGATCCGGGACGCCAAGGTCGCCGGCACCGACGCCAAATTCCTCGGCCGCGATCCGAAAACCCAGGTGCCCAAGGTCGGCGACCTGATCAATGCGGGGCGCGGAACAGCGAGAGCGGTGACCTTCTCAACCGTGCTTGCCAAATATGGCAGAAAAGACGTGCCCGATGGGAATTTCCTGCCGTCGCACAGCGACATCGTCATTGACGTGGACCGGGCGCGAAAAGAAATCACCACCATCGGCGGCAACGTCGAGGTCGACACCGTCGGAAAAAAGACCTGGGATTTGAAGGCCGACGGCACCTTGGTGAAAGGGCCCTCGCTGATTTGCGTCATCGAATGCCTGCTGTGACGAAGTCGTTCGTTCAAAAAGTTTGAACGAAGCACTTAAGTCGGCCGCCGGCGTCGCCGATGACGGCGGTTGCGAGCGTTGGTGCCGACGGAGGGCGCGTCGGGTTCGAGGGACGGCCTTGCTACCGGCGGGTCGCGGTCTGTGGGGGTGTCGCCGGAAACTTTACCTCTTGCAACTCGGGCGAGAAATTCTGCAGTATCCCTCTTTTCCGGGGAGGAGTGCCTTTATGACCGAAAAAGAAGGTTTGATCTGGTTCAAGAGCCAATTTCGCGTACCGGTTCAGGCGGCCGTGGAGGGCACGCCGTTCACAATGGATTTGATCTGCGCGATCGCCATGCAGGAATCCTATAGCGACGCCTGGGGGCTGATCTTCAAGACCATGCCGGTCGCGGAGGTGTTGAAGCGCTGCGTCGGCGACACGCTGGATACTCCCAACCGCTCGGCGTTTCCGAAGAACAAGGCGGCGCTCGTTGCGCCATCGGTTCCGAACGGCCAGCAGATGTTCGGTATCGCCCGCGACGCCCTGATCCTGCTCGCCGGCTTCAACCACGGCTATAGCGGCGCCGCCCACAACCCGGACAAGTTCTGCCATGGCTACGGCATCTTCCAGTACGACATCCAGTTCTTCCGGCGAGTAAATCCCGATTTCTTCCTGCAGAAGAAATGGTTCGACTTCGATCAATGCCTGTCGCTCTGCCTTGCCGAACTGAAGAGCGTTGCCGCATCGCTCTATCCCAGGAAGACCAAGCTGACCGACGAGCAGCTTACTTACGTGGCCATCGGATACAATATCGGCGCGAGCAGGGTGAATGTCGGAGGCGGCTTCAAGCAGGGTCACAAGAGCGACGGCATCTTTTACGGCGAGAACATCGATCGCTTTCTGCGAATGGCGGAGGCGATTCCGTAAGCTGCCCGATCGACCGGCGGGGGCACTCGGTGCCAGGCCACGGCGGCGCCAGCGCGATACGATCGCACGTCCGATTTCATCTGTTTTGTCAGGAGCATTGTCATGGCTGCACCACTCACCAACCTTCATTACAAGCCCGAGATCGCCGCGGAAGCTGCCCAGCGCTGGAAGTCGCGGACCAAGAAGCGGGACAGCAAGGTCGCCGCAGCCGACAACGGCCAATACACCAAGGCCGAGTCCAAGGAGCGGCTGGCCAAGCACGTCAATCGCCTGCTGACCGCGGTCGCCGGGTCAACCCCGACCGGGGACGGCAACACTGCCCAGGAATTGCTTGTGCAGGAGATTCCCGAACTCAAGGGGCTCGCCCGGCACGGCGAAGTCACGTCGACCGACATCAGCAACCGGTTTGTCGAACGCGTCATCGGCAAAACGCGGGACTTCCTCGCCATTCAGTTTTTCGACCGCGGAACGGTGGCGAGCAGGGCCGTGTGCCGCATTGTCACGCAGTTGCCCGACGGCCAGGCGTTCGGCACCGGCTTTCTGGTCACGCCGCACCTTCTTCTGACCAACCACCACGTGTTCAAGGACGCCGCGACCGCCAAGCAAAGCCGCGCCGAATTCAACTATCAGCTCAGCCCGGACCACACGCTGCCGATCGAAAGTTTCCAGCTTTCGCCCGAAGTCTTCTTCCTCACCGACGAGGGCCTGGACTTCAGCCTGGTCGCGGTCGAGCCGCGTTCGGCCACCGGTGCGCCGCTGGAATCCTTCGGGTTTTGTCCGCTGATCGGCGCCGAGGGCAAGATACTCACCGGCCAGCCGGTCAATGTGATTCAGCATCCCAATGGCGACCTCAAGCAGGTCGTCATTCGCGACAACAAGCTGCTCGATCTGCCGGAGAAGGCCAAGGGCACCAGCATCGACCAGTACGCCTACTACCAGGCCGACACCGAGCCGGGCTCATCCGGCTCGCCGGTGTTCAACGATCAATGGGAAGTGATAGCGCTGCATCATTCCGGTGTTCCGAGAACCAACGCGGCGGGGAGTCCCTCGACGCCAACGGCAAGGTGGTGCCGCCCAGCGGCGATCCCAGCCAGATCATGTGGATCGCGAACGAAGGCATTCGCACCTCGCGCCTGGTGACGTTCATCTCGGCCGCCTCGGTCGACGGCGGCCGCGACCTGCTCAACGAATTCATCACCATCAGCCGCGGCGAACTGAAGCCGCAGGCGCCTGAGATCGTGGTCCAACCGCGAGCGCCGGTGAACCCCGAGCCGCCGGTGCCGCCGCGACCGCAGCCGCAGCCGCCACTATCGAATGCCGCGAGCGTCGCGGGGGCGTCGATTTCCATGACGATGCCGCTGACCATCACACTCGGTTTTGGTGCCCAGGCCGCCGCTGCCGTTCCGGCTTTCTCGGTCGCGCCTGGGCCGGCCGTTGCGGCCGCAGCGCCGAGCCTGATATCCGCGCCGGACAGTTCGCAGGAATCGGGCAAGCCCGATCCCAACATGGCCGGCCGTCCCGGCTTCAATGCAAAGTTTCTCGGCTTCGATGCGCCGTTGCCCGCGCTTGCGCCGGCGGTGAAGAATCTCGCGGCCCCGGTCAATACCGGGGGCATCGAGCTGAAATATTTTCACTACAGCGTCATCATGAATTCGGCGCGCAAGCTCGCTTTCGTGTCCGCCGTGAACCTCGACGTCGGCGCCAAATTCTCGGTCAAGCGCGAGGGAAAGGACCACTGGTACTACGACGAGCGAATGTCCAGGGACCTGCAGGCGGGACCTGAACTCTACGCCGACAATCCGCTGGATTTCGGCCATCTGACGCGGCGGCAGGACGCCGCCTGGGGCGACACCGAAGCGGCGGCGACCTCCGCCAACAACGACACCTTCCATCTGACCAACTGCTCGCCGCAGCACGCGGTGTTCAACGAGAGCAGCCAGGCCAGCCACAACGGCGTTTTGCTGTGGGGCAACCTCGAAATGTACGTCACCGCGCAGGCCAAGAAAGGCTCCAAGAAGCTGTCGATCTTCAACGGCCCGGTGTTCCGCGCCAGCGATACGCTGTATCGCGGCATATTGCTGCCCAAGGAATTCTGGAAGCTGATCGTCTACGTCCGCGACAACGGCAAGCCCGGCGCCGTCGCCTTCGTGCTGAGCCAGGAGAGCTTGATCAAGAACCTGCCGGCGGAGGATTTCGTGGTCGGCCCCTACAAGCCGTTCCAGGTCAGGATCGGCGACCTCGCACAGCGTACCAGCCTTGATTTCGGCGTCATCGAGACGTTCGACACCATGGGCCAGGCCGCGCAGGAAAGCCTGATGGAAGGCGTCCGCACCAGGGTGGTGTCGATCGAGACGTTCGCCGATATCGTGATTTAAGGGGGCGGGTTGACGAGCCGCGAAGCGTTCCGCGGGCTGCAGGCCGGCGAACAGCCGGGAATGCGAGAGCCTTGAGATCCGGCCGTGACGCACAAGATCACGGCCGGAAAATCTCGCTGGTTACCTGCTAGTCGCGCTCAATTGCATTTGCCGTTGTGGTTCTTGGAAACCATGGCCTGTTGGCGTTCGCAGTCATTGCCATAGGTCGTGCCGTTGCAGCCGCACACCGGTCGCACGATCTTGGTTTTTTTCATGGGGCATAGCTGCGGCACCCGGACGCACTTTCCGGTCATATCAATGACGTTGCAGCGCCCGGTCGGCTTTTCACAAAATAGCCCGGCATCGCATTGAGGCCCGGGAAACCCGCCGCATGTTTTTCCGACGCCGACGGCATTGGCGCCGGCGGGCATGACGATCAGCGCCAGTAGCGTCACCAGCGAAAGAACGAATTTGGCTTTCATAAAGTCCTCCCTCCTGTTGGCAAACATCAAGTTGCAACCGGAGGTTATATCGGGCCAGCATTCCTTGCAACTTCGGTATGATGGCCGGGGCGAGCAAGCGTAGTGCAGGAAAAGGCTCAAAATCCGTGGAGGCTACGCTGGATTTCGCGGGATTATCCGGGTCATGCCAGACTTTCCAGCCATACAAAAGTATGGTAGATAATCCATATATACCGGTTCAAGCCGATGTCGGATTTCGAATGGGACCCTGCAAAGGACAGGATCAACCAAGCCAAGCATGGCGTCGGGTTCGAGCTCGCTCAGCACGCGTTTCTGGATCCGTGGCGCGTGATCGCGGAAGACCTCGATCACAGTGACCGCGAACGGCGATACTACTGCTTCGGCCGGATCGATAATGGGATCGTGACGGTGCGCTTTACATGGCGGAACGGCAAGATCAGGATTTTTGGTGCCGGCTATTGGCGCAAAGGAAGGGCCATCTATGAAGAAGCCAACCGTTAAATACAGTAAGGGCGAGATCGGCCGGGTTAGGATCGTCCAGGATTTCCTGCCGCCGCCGGACCGGCTGGTGCTGCGCGAGGCCAATGTGAAGGTAACGCTGAGCCTGTCGCAGCGCTCGGTCACATTTTTCAAGCGCGCCGCTCTTAAGCGCCGCGTGCCCTACCAGCGCATGATCCGCGCGCTGGTAGACGCCTATGCGGAGAAGCAGGAAGGGAAGGGGTGAGAAATCGATCCTCGCATATTGCCAGCCTCATCAGAGGGATGATTAGCAGGTGGTTCGTAAGTTGTCCTGTGATAGAAAACTATTTACATTGCTACCGAGAATGCGATTGCCGCCGATGTAACCGTGCTCGAGAAACATGGTAAGAATTTCGCTACCTTGATGCTCTCTTACGATGAAGCTGAAGCAAAGGAGCAATTCGGAGTAGAACTCGCGAAGTGCGAAGCGAATCTGCGTCTTGTAAAGTCGAAGGTTAATCGCCAAATTGGCGGCCACATCGGCGGCTTGTTGAGCGAAGTTGCTTGCCGATCTTTATGAAGCTGCAGCTTATTCAGCTTCTAAGGTCGACGATCTCATGGACTCCATTTTGCAAAAGAAATTGCGCGACGAACTTAGGAATCTCGATGAACGCCCCAACTCCCATCCCGTCCGCCGCCACCCCGGTCCCGCCCTATCGCCACACCCCGCTGTTTCCGCTCGGTCCCGACACCACGCCCTACAAAAAAATCACCACCGACGGTGTCCGCGTCGAAAAAGTGCTCGGCCGCGAGATGCTGGTGGTGTCGCGCGAGGCGTTGCGGGCGCTGTCGGAGGCAGCCTTCGGCGACATCAACCACTACCTAAGGCCCGGCCATCTCAAGCAGTTGCGCTCTATCCTCGACGATGCGGAGGCTTCCGATAACGACAAGTTCGTGGCGTTCGATTTTTTGAAGAACGCCAATATCGCCGCCGGCGGCGTGCTGCCGATGTGCCAGGACACCGGCACCGCCATCATCATGGGCAAGAAAGGCTGCAACGTGCTCTCCGACGGCGATGACGAGGCGGCGCTGAGCGAAGGCGCGCGCGACGCCTATCTGCGGCGCAATCTGCGCTATTCGCAAGTGGCGCCGCTGTCGATGTATGAGGAGAAAAACACCGCCAACAACATGCCGGCGCAGTGCGAGATCTATGCCGAGGGCGATGACGCCTACAAGTTCATGTTCATGGCCAAGGGCGGCGGCAGCGCCAACAAGAGCTTCTTGTTTCAGGCGACGCCGTCGGTGCTGACCAAGGATCGGCTGCTGGCGTTCCTGAAGGAAAAAGTGTTGACGCTAGGCACCGCAGCGTGTCCGCCCTATCACCTCGCCATCGTGATCGGCGGCACCTCGGCCGAACTCTGCATGAAGACCGTAAAACTCGCCTCGGCGCGCTATCTCGACGCGCTGCCGACCCATGGCTCGGCCGACGGCAACGCCTTCCGCGATCTCGAAATGGAGCAGGAAATCCTGAAAATGACGCAGTCGCTCGGGGTCGGCGCGCAGTTCGGCGGCAAATATTTTTGCCACGACGTGCGGGTGATCCGCCTGCCGCGCCACGGCGCGTCATTGCCGATCGGGCTTGGGGTTTCCTGTTCGGCGGACCGCCAGGTGCTCGGCAAGATCACCAAGGATGGTGTCTATCTCGAAGAACTCGAGCATAACCCCGCGCAATACCTGCCGCAGGTCGAGCAGGCGCTCGGCGGCGAGGTGGTGAAGATCGACCTCAACCAGCCGATGCAGGAAATACTTAGCACCCTGTCAAAGCATCCGATCAAAACAAGACTGTCGCTATCAGGCACCATGATCGTCGCGCGCGATTCCGCGCACGCCAAATTGCGCGAGCGCCTGGAGAAGGGCGAGCCGCTGCCTGATTATTTCAAGAACCATCCGATCTACTACGCAGGGCCGGCGAAAACGCCGGACGGCTACGCCTCCGGTGCCTTCGGCCCGACCACCGCGGGACGCATGGACTCTTTCGTCGACCAGTTCCAGGACGCAGGCGGCTCGATGGTGATGGTCGCCAAGGGCAACCGCGCAGTGGCGGTGCGCGAGGCCTGCAAGAAGCACGGTGGATTTTACCTGGGCTCGATCGGGGGTGCGGCGGCCAACCTCGCCGAGCACTGCATCAAGAAGGTCGAAGTGGTGGAATACCCCGAACTCGGCATGGAAGCGATCTGGCGCATCGAGGTCGAGGACTTTCCGGCCTTCATCATCATCGACGACAAGGGCAATGACTTTTTCAAGGAGTTGAATTTGGGGTGAAGAGGTCTCGGGACCACATCTCCACGAGTTGTCCCCGCGAAGGCAGGGACCCATACGCCGTGTCGCCGATGTTCTGCATGGGTCGCCTTCGCGGGGACGACCCGCGGTGAGGCCTCGTTTTACGCCCTTATGCCCTTGAACGGAAAGCTGCCCATCGGGCCGATGCCCATCTCCCCGCCGATGGTGTCGCCCGCGACCTTGCCGGTGAAGGCCAGCGTCAGCGGCATCGGGTTGGTGATCGAGATCTTCCAGGCGACGTCGTCGCCGTTGACGGTGCCGTCGAAGATCGGGCCGGACTGGCCGTCGGCGCCCTGCGTGCCGGTTAGCGTGCCGCCGGAACTCTGTAGCGTCAGATCCGCGTTGCGCTCTCCCATCGGCGTGCTCATGGTGATTTTCCAGTTTCCGTCGACCGGCATCGGTGTCTCCCTTCAGTAGTCCATGTTGCTCGGGCATAGGCATGTCACAGCACGAGCCTGATGCGCAAGAGGCGAGGGCGTCGCAGTTGCGATCAGGCGCGGGCGGCGCGAATCCGGTTCGTCACCAGGACGCGGAGCGCGACATATTGCACGGCGAACGCCGCTAATTTGGCGCCGATCGCGACTACCGAGATGTAGAATGCCCACAGCTTGATGTCGCCGGTGGAGGCCACCGCGATCACGCCAAGCCCAAGCGCGAACATCAGCGCAGCCCAGGCGTAGCCAGCGATGGTGACGTATTCCGGAGCGGTGTCGGTGACGATCGGCGGCAGGTAGCGCAGCATCCAGCCGCGCTTCAGCATGATCGCGCCGATCGCGAAATGCCCGATGGCGGGTTTTGCCAGCACGAAGCGGGGATCCTGGGTGAACAGCGTGGCACCACCCAGCACGATGACGAGGCCTAGGCTCGCCCAGGTCATGTAGCCGAGCGTCTGCCCTTTGACGCGGGAATAGATCACCTGGCCAACCGCGCCCGCAATCGCCACCGAGGTCGCAAGAACGACGTTGTCGGTCGCAAGGAAGATCACGAGGAATACGATGGTGGAGAGGAAGTCGGAGCCCAGTCTCGCAAATATGTCTTTCATCGTCGTGTTCCTTGCCAAGTCGTCATTCGCAACGACGGATCAGGATGGCGAAACCAGAGCGCTGGCGGGTGCTGTACCATATTTTGCCCGCCGGTACGCCGGATACCATTTGGTGAAATAAACCGCGCTGTTGCGCGCCGCTATCCCGATGCCAAGCCCGACCCAGAACGGCAGGCTTGGCAAATAGATCATCAACAGGTTGGCGATCAACATCAGCACGAACGCACCGGTCCACGCCCAGGTGATGATGTAATTGGCGCGCATGAAGCCGGGCATTTTCATCGTTTCGGCGTTGACCACCTCGCGGGCATATTGCAGGGTAAAGGGCGCGCGGGCCGCGATCGATCCAAGCGCGATGGCTAAGGTGCCGATATCGACGGCGAGGCGGACCTCGGTCGCGCTCCAGTCGCCATCGATCAGACAGATGTAGCCGCCAAGAGAGCTGAACATGATCACGGCGCCGGCCGCCAGCATCTTGATCGAGCGGCCGCGGAAAACTTCGTATCCGATGATGGCGGCAGCGACGGCGGCACCGGCGAACAGGCTGATCGCGGCGGAGGTGACCAGCATCAGCAGCGCGAAGGCGGCAAACGGGGCGAGGACCAGGAAGATCATCATGGCGGTCTCATTGGGCTATCTTTACATCGTAAAGATGTATCTAGGCCAAGCCGGCGGGCGGGTCAAGCAGAATCTTTACAGTGTAAAAATATCGTATGGACAGCAGTTGGGGCGTTCCGCCGGGGGCAGGGCGTTGAAATCCGGCCGGTACTCTGATGCTGGACAACGTCTACGTGCCATGCTTGTCTTGCCGGGTATTGTCCGGGCTGCCCGCCTTTCATCACGCCTCGCTTGCGGGTTTTATTAAACCAAGTTCTTGCAGGACCAGATGGTTCAGTTCGCAAATGTTTTCTCGCGCAGTTTTTGGACGGCGCAGCGGACCATACTTCTAATCGGTTTCATCGGCGCCGTGATCGGCAATGGCGGGCAAATAGCGCTGGTCGATTCCCTGGTCAAAGAATCGAGTGCGATTGAACTTCGAATTCGTCAGACCACCGAACAGATAGCCGCGGTTCAGAACTCCTACTTTTCATATTATTTCGCCGCGCAGCAGGGTTCGATCATCTTCGCGCTGGATCCCAGCGATACCAAGCGCAACCGCGGCGTGCTGGGCGATATCTACAAGGGCAACTTGCTCGACAGGGCGACGCCCTTCAGGTTCATTCTGTTCAACCTCGCGGTCGCCAAGGTCATCAACTACAACGACGTATATGCCGAGTACGTCAAATTAAACGACGCCGCGCGTCAGGATTTCAGTTTCGTCAATTACCAGGCGCTGAATAATTTCGAAGGGCAGTTGATCGATAAGTCGAACAAGCTCGGATACGATTTGATTCAGACCCGGTTCGAGCTGATCAAGCAAAAGGACGTTGTCGACCACGATATCGACGCGCGCCGGCGATTGCTGCTGATCATCTCGGCCATCGGAAGCGTCATCATGCTGATTTCCAATATCGTGGTCGCCGAATAGAAGCGTTTAGAATTACGCAATATCCCTCAAGCTACAAACCCTGGAGGACGCGATGGCAGACGAGAAGGCCGAAGCCCCGCAAGAGTTCGAAGTGATGCAGCGCCTGAACGCGCTGGCTGCCGAATATAACACCAAGGCTGGTGAAGCCGCCGAATCGCTCAAGCAGCGGTATTTTGCAGCGGGCATACAAGTGCCGGCACAGGAACTGGCGGCACTTGCCTCGTTGCTCGACGGCTATGCGAAAGCATTTTCTAAGCTGGACGCGTCTGCCAAGGCGCTGGACGACGCCGGCAAGCCCGCGGTTTTGAAGCTGCTCACGGCGTACGAGGAAGACGCGCGCAAGGCGGCCGAAACCTATACGGCGATAATAACATCCGCGGCGGCCGCGGCAGGGGAACAAGCAGCGATCATGAAGAGCGCCTCGGACTATGTGACCTCGACGATTTAGTCGGTCAATCAAACCCAGGCCAGCGCCTATGCGGCGGCGAACGCCGCGTGGTGGAAATCACAAAGCTGATTGAGTTCGGTATCGAAAGAAAAATGGTCGACAACAGGGAAAAAACATAAAGAGCAGCACCAAGATATGTCCCGAATGCCAGGGAAACAAAACAATTCAATGTGACGCGCGACGGACCGCGTCCCAATCCAATCGACGGCAGAATTCGATTGAGTTGCGGTGATCCGGCGCGTTCTAACCTTGATGCGGCACCCAGTTGCCATGAAATCCGTCCGGCACGCGGCTACCGAGTTGTACCAGCGCCGCCGGGCCCGCCTCGACATCGCCGGCATTGAACACCGCAAGGTCGCTGCGGTTTTCCCGGGCGCGCCACACTACCGCCAGCAGCCAGCCGTGGCCCTCGGCGGCATCATCGCCGCGGGCGACGAATACCGGCTCGGAAATGGTGTCGCCGGCGGGGAGCAAATACTGGCCGCGCCGCGATCCGTTGCCGTCGACATGCACCACGCCGGACAGCGCGCCGAACATCGGCAAATCCGGGTCGGCGCAGGCGTACCAGCCATGCTTGTTGGCGAGCCCGGCGCGGCGATCGTCGATACGGGGGAATTCGCCGGTTAGGTCGTCGAGATAGGTTTGCGTGAAACGGTCGGTGTTACCCGCGAGGTCAAAAGTCCAGCGGCAGTGCCGCGCCCGCGATTTCTTCGGATCCGTAGGCCGGCCATCGGGATGGGTGAACAGCGGCGCTTCCTCGAACTGCATCACGTCGGCGATGATGCGCTCGCCGTCTTCCCACGCATTCATGACATGGAAGACGTAGCAGCTCTCGGCGCGGAACCAGACAATATCGCTGGCCGAGCCATTGCGCTTCATTACGCCGACATAGCCGCCTTTGTCAGGCTCCCAGGCATAAGGCGGCTTGCCGCGCATCGCCCGCTCCATGCTCCCGGTAATGGGTAGAATCGGAAACAGCAAATGGTTTTCGGTGACGATGAAGTCATGGACCATGCTGGCATAGGGCGCCTCGAAGCGATCGAATTTCGTCACGATGCCCGATGCATCGACCGATCCGAACGAGAGCAGCGGGCTCAATGGGCTGCCTGCATTGTAGCCGAAGAACATCATCTCGCCGGTCACCGGATCGATCTTGGGATGCGCAGTGAAGGGGCCGGCGATGCGGCCATCGTAATTATAGCTGCCGCGGGTGTTGAGGGTGCCGGGCTCGATCTCGGTCGGCAAATGGCCTTCCTCCAATGCGAGCAGGCGTCCGCCGTGAAAGATGATGTTGGTGTTGGCGACGCCGCCATCGGCTGGCGCCGATGCCGGCGCGCCCGGCAATTTCTGGCCAAAACCGCCGAACAGCGCGCGGCCGGCATCGTGCTCGGCCTGCCACTTCGCCGTGCGGACCCAACGGTTGCGATAGCCGGCGCGGCCGTTCTCAAGATGGAAAGCGTGCAGCATGCCGTCGCCGACGAACCAGTGCGCGCCGGGGGCGTCGAATTGCGGGTTGGGACCGTTGCGATAGAGCGTGCCGTTGAGGTCGCGCGGCAGTTCGCCCTCGATCCTGAGGAACGGCGCATCGCATTCGAACGGAATAGGAGCCAGATTGGTCCGGGCCGGCTTGGTGGTTTCCTTCTGCATCGGTCGCTTCCTATCTTTACATCGTAAAGATGGCATATAGAATGCTTCAGCGCCGGTCAAGCGAAATCTTTACAGTGTAAAAATGGCGGCCTATAAGCGGGCATGGCCAGGAAATCCGGAATCGGCCGAACGCGCCGCGCCGCCACGGCAAGCCGCAAGGCTGTGAAACCCGTGGCGTCCAAAAGGTCTGGCACGCGAAAGGACCCGGTCGAGGAGGCGCCGTATCATCACGGCGCGCTGCATGACGCGCTGCTCAGGGCGGCCGAGAAAGTGCTGGAGCGCGACGGATTGCAGGGATTGACCTTGCGCGCGGTGGCGCGCGAGGCCGGAGTGTCGCATGCCGCGCCGACCCATCATTTCGGCGATCTCACCGGGCTCGTCAGCGAACTCGCCGCGATCGGCTTTCGCCAGTTCAACGCCGCGATGGCGGCGGCGGATTCCAGCGGCCCGTCGCCGCTTGACAAGGCCATGGCCCGGGCAAAGGCCTATGTCGCCTATGCGCACGCCCATCCCGGTATGTACGGGCTGATGTTCCGCACCGAGCGGCTCGACATGACCCGGCCCTCGCTGCATGAGGCCGCGAGCGCATCGTTCGCCGGGCTCGCCGGCGCGATCGGCGCCAGCCGTCACGAACATATCGTCGCGGAAACGCTGTCGCTGGAGCAGGCCGCCGCCATCGCACGCGCATGGTCGCTGGTGCATGGTTTTACCATGCTGCTATTGGACGGCCGCCTGACCGACATCCTGCACCGCCTGCCCAAGGGCACCGACGCCGAAACCTTGCTGGATGCGATGCTGCGGTCGATGGTGGGACGGCTGGCGCCGTAATCAAGCGCCTAGTAAAGCAGCAGCGGAACCAGGCTTGGCTTTCGGGATTATGCAATCTGGGGAAGGTTCAACACCAATGCGCGAAACACCTGACTTTCCTTCGGAATCGTTTTAGAACAGCGCGTCCGTGATCCCTCGTCCTCTCAGCGTGCCAGTTCCGTATCGATCATGCCTGCCATTTCGTCGAACAAGCCTTATCGCATCGGCCGTTCCCGCACCGGGCTTGGCCTGTTCGCAACAAAGCCGATCAAGAAAGGCGCCAAAATCGTCCGGTATTTTGGTCCCCTGCTGGATTCGCGGAACAAGAAGCACGACGATATCGAGAACAAATATCTGTTCGAGCTCAACGGCCGCTGGACCATCGACGGCTCGGTGCGCAAGAACATCGCCCGCTATATCAACCACGCCTGCAGGCCGAACGCGGAATCCGACGTAAGCGCGCGCAGGCGCAAGGTGGTGATCCGTGCCATCAAGAACATCGAGCCAGGCGAGGAGATCAACTACGATTACGGCACCGATTACTTCAAGGCCTATCTGAAGCCGATCGGCTGCAAATGCGGGTCCTGTGAAAAGAAGCGCAGGAAATTGCGCGCCGAGGAGCGCGAGAAGAAGCAGCGCGCCAAGGCGAGGGCTTCGAGGCGGGCGGCGAAGGCCAAAGCCGCGCTGAACGGCCACGCGGCCAATGGCAAGCTGTTGAACGGCCACGGTGCAAGAAGCCGAGTCAAGAAAATGACCGCCGCGAAGTCGGGGATTTTCGCGACGGCCAAATCCGGGAAAAACCGGCGGCGCGCCTCGGTCTAGGCCGCCAGCGCATCGGCGCTGCGGCGCAGGCCGAGATATTGCAGCTCCGCGAATATGCCGACGGCAATCGCCTGCATCGCCACCGCCGCCGCGCCGAGCAGGTTGGGTGCGACCGCTCCGCTGAACAGCAGCGCGATGGAGCCAACGGTCCACGCCGCATTCCCCGCGATCACGATCCATACCAGCGCTTTCGGCATCGATTGCCGGGTGCCGAGCCATCCGACCAGCGCTGTGTAGGCAATCAGGAACAGGCCGGTTTCGCGCAGCAATAGTTCGGGCAGATTCGTGAACGACGCGAGCGCGGCGGCGCCGAAGCTAAGCAGCAGCGCGGACATGCCGCTGAAGACGGTATCAGCCAAGATGGCGCGGCGAAGATACAAGGATGGTTGGATCATGGCAGTTCTCCTTTCGATGGACAGGTGTCCCGTGCAGGGATGATCCGCCCCGGTGCCGAAATCGATTACGTCGGAGGTAATGGAACGTGCTGTTACCGCATGGTAGGTTTTTCACCATGAACGTACAGTCAGCCACGGCACGCGCCGGCCGGACCCAGCCCGGTCATGTCGGCGATCACCTGCGCGAGTGGCGGCAGCGCCGTCATCTCAGCCAGCTCGACCTCGCCGGCGACGCCGAGATTTCCGCGCGGCACTTGAGTTTCGTGGAAACCGGCCGGGCGGCACCCTCGCGCGATATGGTGCTAAAGCTGGCGGAGCGGCTGGAGGTGCCCTTGCGCGAGCGCAATGTGCTGTTGGTCGCGGCAGGTTTCGCGCCGGCGTTTCCGCAGCGCTCGCTCGACGACCCCGCGCTGAAACCGGCGCGGGCCGCGATCGATCTAGTGCTGAAGGCGCACGAGCCCAATCCGGCGCTGGCGGTCGACAGGCGCTGGAATCTGGTCTCCGCCAACCGCATGGTGATGCCGCTGCTCGGCGGCATTGCGCCGGACCTGCTGGCGCCGCCGCTCAATGTGATGCGGCTCAGCTTTCATCCGCGCGGGCTGGCGCCGCGCACCGTCAATCTGGCGGAATGGTGCGGACATCTGTTGGAGCGGCTGCATCGCCAGTGCGAGGCGACCGCTGATCCGGAACTGATAAAACTCTATCATGAGCTGAAAACCTATCCGGTCCCGGTGCGGTCGGCGCCGCTTGCGGCCGACAATGTCGCGATCCCGTTCAAGATGCGGTTCGGCGGCGAAATTTTGAGTTTTATTTCGACCACCATGATCTTCGGCACGCCGGTGGACATCACGCTGTCGGAGCTGGCGCTGGAGACGTTCTTCCCGGCCGACGATCTCACCGCCGAGCGTATGCGCGCAATGGCGCCGCGCTGAGACGGCCGTTTACAGCCAAGCGCGTCCTTCGCATAATCGCCGGATGGATTCACGTTCCGCTCACCTAGCCGGCCCGCGGCCGCATCCGGTCGGTAACCTCTTGCGCGGCTGGCGCGATCGCCGCGCCATGAGCCAGGCCGATCTCGCCTTCGAGGCCGGAATTTCCATCAAGCATTTGAGCTTTGTCGAAACCGGCAAGAGCGCAGGCAGCCGCGACATCCTGCTGCAGCTTGCCGCGGCGCTGGGGCTGTCGCTGCGCGACAGCAATGCGCTTCTTGAGGCCGGCGGCTTCGCCCGGCAATATGGCGAGCGCGGCCTGTCGGCGCCGGAGATTGCCGACGCCAAGCGCGCCATCGATCTGCTGTTGCGCCGCCACGAGCCGTTTCCCGCCATCGTCACCGACCGGCAGTGGAACGTAGTCGAAGCCAATCGCGCGGCGCAGCGGCTGATGACGCTGCTGCTCGGCGCCGAGCGCATGAGGCGTCCGCTCAATCACATGAAGATGTTCTTGAGTCCCGATGAATTGCGGCCGTTCGTGGAGAACTGGGGAAACGTGGCTGCGGCGCTGATGGTTCGCGCGCGGCACGAGGCGATGGCCGCCCCGCTCGACCAGGCGCTGCAATCGACCTGGCGCGAACTGACAAAACTGCCCGGCGTGGCGGCGCCGCAATTGAACGAAAGCGAAGCGCCGGGACCGCTGTGCGAAGTACGGCTGCGGCGAGGCGACCTCGGCATCGGCCTGATCGGCGCCGTCCTGACCTTGGGCACGCCGCAGGACGTCACCTTGCAGGAAGTGCGGGTGGAAATGTTCATGCCGGCGGACGCTCAGTCCGAGGCGGCGCTCAGCGCCTTCGCAGATCAAGATGCGTGAGCCTGCGCAGCCTGCCGTTTCTCGAACGTCATCGCCTGCATCACCTCGGCGAACGGCCCGCGGCGGTCGCTCAGCGTCGCCATTGTCAGCCCCGCGCCGTTGGCGCCGACCCGGGTGCGCGAGCGGATCAGGATCCACTCATCCTCGGGCGCACGGAAGAAATACAGGCTGATCTCGGGATTGATAAAGGTCCATTGGCGCATGTCGACGATTTGCGCGACGCCGCTGGAGAAATCCGCCGCCTGCACCGCTTGCAGCAGCGGCGTATTGGCTTCTCCCTCAACCATCGGCACGTCGAGCCGCATCCATGCCGCTGCAGGACCGGGGTTTTCCAGCGCGCCTTCGATCAGCCGCACCGACACGTTCTGGAAATAGCGGCTCCATTTTTGCGCGAAGGCAGGCGGCGGCGCGCCGGTTTCGGGCGCCGCATCGCCGGCGGCGGCTTTCGAGAATGGATCCGCGGGCGACTCGCCGCCTTGCGCGGTGAGCAGCGCGGTGCAGCGGCCGATTTCGCTCTCGCCTTCCATCAGCCGCACCTGAAGTGTCTTGGCCTTGCGGCCGTCGCGCAGCATCTCGGTCTGTAGGCCGAATGCGCGCAGTCCGGCCGGTCGCCACAGGTCGAAGGTGAGGCGACGCACCGCGAAACCGGACGCAATCGCGAGTCGCTCCACCTCGCGCGCCATCAGAGCCGTGGTGGCGCTGCCCTGCAGCAAATCCGGCGACCACGGCCCGCCGGCATGCTGGGTGGCGCGAAACAGGTCTTTCTCGGGGACGAAGAGGGCCGTCATCGCCGGAACTCCTCGAATCAGGCGCCTTTGCTACGAAGCCGGAGCGGTTTTCACAATAACCCCTGAGGTTATGTCTCAGCCATGCGATCGGCGCACTTGTCTTGCGGCCGGTTCGGCTTATTTTCTCGGACACCCTTCGAGAGGACTCCCTCATGAGCACCCCAAAACCGCTGCAGATCGATATCGTCTCCGACGTGGTGTGCCCGTGGTGTTACATCGGCAAGCGCCGCATCGAAAACGCGCTGGCGCTGGCGCCGGAGGTGCCGGTCGAAATTCACTGGCGGCCGTTCTTCCTCAATCCGTGGGTGCCGCGCGAGGGCATCAGCCGCGATGAATATCTCACGGCAAAGTTCGGCTCGGTCGAGGCCTACAAGGGCATCGCCGGGCGCGTCGTCGCGGCGGCGAACGAAGAGGGCCTGACGTACCGGCCCGACCTGGTCAAGCGCCAGCCCAACACCATCGACTGCCATCGCCTGATCCACTGGGCCGAGCATGATCCTGCCGCCGACAAATCCGCCGCGATGAAGCAGCGGCTGATGGAGCTGTATTTCAGGGAAGGCGGCGACCTCACCGATGTCGATGTGCTGGTGAAGGCCGCCGCTGACGTGGGGCTGGATGCCGACAGCGTGCGCAAACGCCTTGCCACCGACGAGGATGTCGAACTGATCTCGGCGCAAGCCAGGGACGCGTCCGACAAGGGCATCTCCGGCGTGCCTACCTTCCTGTTCGCGCAGAAATACGCCGTCTCCGGAGCCCAGCCCGCCGAGCAACTCGCCCGCGCGATCCGGCAGGTGTCGGCCGAGGTCAAGGCGCAGGCGGCGGAGTGAGAGGAAAGACTATTAGCCGCCTTGATAATTTCTTATTTGTAGCTACAATAATTAGATGAAGATCACTTACGATCCGGTCAAGCGTGCCAGCACGCTTGCGGAGCGCGGGCTTGATTTTGAAGATGCGGCTGAGCTTTTCCGCGGCGATACGCTGGACTTCCCGACAATCGCCGAGACTACGGCGAACTGCGGGTTTTCACGGTCGGCCATCTCAGTGGGCGCATGATGATCGTGATCTGGACGCCGCGCGGAACTGCCCGGCATGTTATTTCGATGAGGAAAGCAAATGCCCGCGAAAAAGCGCGTTTTGGGGAGCGATTTGAAAAAGATTGATCGTCACGTCATTCAACCGCTCGAATATGACGAAATTCCCGAATTGACTGACGAGTTTTTTGAGCGTGCCGATCATTATCGCGGCGGCAAGCTCGTTCAGCGCGGGCGCCCCAAATCTGATGATCCCAAGCAACTTGTGTCGCTGCGGCTGGATGCCGAGGTGCTGCGCTGGTTCAAGCGCACCGGTGCGGGATATCAATCACGTATCGGCGATGTTCTCAGGCGTCACGTGAGCCGGCAGAGCGCGGCTCGCAAAAAGAAGGCAGGATAATCACGCCCCCTTCAAATAATAATTCGCGCGCTTGCCGAGCGCGACGCGGCGCAGGACGCGGCGTATCGCCAATGAGGCGCGCAGCGGTTTGATCGCCGTGGTCACGGTGCGATAGAACGCCAGCTTGATCGCGTCGCGCGCGGGCTGGCGGCCCGGCGGCTGCTGCGGCAGGCCGATGCCGCGCAGCATTGAATTGAAGAAATGCAGATCGTTGAGGCGGCGCACCTCGCGGGTCTTCCAGGTGATCGCCAGCGAGATCGAATAGGAACCGGCGGTGCGCACCCAATGCGGCCACTGATACGGCACGTAACAGCCGTCGCCGGCGAACAGATGAAACTCCTTGCCGCGCGAGGCGAAACTTTCATCGTATTTCAAATTGCGGTGCTTGGTCATCGAACGCTCGATCTCGTCGTTGCAGACGATGCCACGGTCGCTGTTATCGAAAATGGTGAAGAATTTTTCGCCGTGGATATGGACGAAGAAGTTGTCCTCACTGTCGAGATGAAACGGCGTGGTCGAATTCGGCGAGGACACGAACACAAAACCCTCGATCTGCTCGAAACCGGCGTCAGCCAAGCTGTTGAAGCCGCGCGCACGCGCGACCGACAACAACGCGTCTTCCAGCAGCTTGCGGTAGGCGGGCGAGTTCTCGACGCGCTTGAGCACCATCCAGGCGCCAGCGGTTTCGATGCGCTTGACCACTTCGACCGGGTCGAGCTGGACGGAAGGTATAGCATCCGGATCCTGGCTGATCGCCACCTTGCCGGAATTGTATTCGATAAGGTCGCGCGGCAATTCGGAGGCGAGCTGCGCGATGCGCGGCAGCGTCAGCAGCGGATGGCCTGCGAGCTCGTGGCGGATCGCGAACGGTTTTAGGGGAAAGTCGCGCCGCAGCGATTCGTCGGCGGCTGAAATCGCCGGCGCTATGTCCGTGACCGCATTCATGTGCGTTTCTCCTTGAGTCTGCGGATCAAATGAAAGGCGCGTCGGGCCGGCTCGCGGACGCGTTGCCGCAACATCATCGCCGCGTGGATCAGCGCCACCATCGGATCGTTGCGCGCCAGCGGAATCAGCACGTCGCCGATCGCAAGCCGACCACGCCAGATCGGATTGATCATCGGATGGTCCGCGGCGGCCATCGAGTCGACCATCGCAATCGCAGGATCCGCACAGAGATGCCGCGTGACCTCGAGGGTCAGTTGTACGCCGGGGGAGAACTTTGAGAAACGCTCGTGGATGCCGAGCTTGAAATAGAACGCGCGATCCCGATGCCGCAGCATGATCGCGGCGGCGACCGGGGCCGCACCCGCCCGCAACATGGCGATCTCGCACTGGCCGTGTTCCGCCAATCCCGCGGCGGCACGGCGAATAAAGGCGGCGTCGCCGGCGTTTTGCGCGAGCGCGGTGCCGCGCTCAGCCTTCCAGCCGCTGGCTTCCAATGTCAGAAATATTTCGAGCGCGCGCGCGACGTCTGCAGGCGTCCGCGCCACGTCGAACGAGAGCTTGCCGTGCTCGGCCAGCCGGTGCTGCTGACGGCGCAGTTCTTTCAGCTTCTTCGCGCCCAGCGCGCCGCGCAGCAATTCATCGGAATCGCGCGTGGCGTCGAGGCAGGCGCGCGCATGAGGCTGCAGCAGGCGCGGGCGCATGCCGCCTCGTTCGAGAACGCTCGCGAAAGTTTTCATGACGGCGCCCTCGAGCGCAACGTCGCGCAGGATCAAGGCATGCGCGCCGGCGTCCCGGGCTTGGCGCATCAGCCGCATAGCCGCTTCATCGGCCATCTCGCGGTCGAGCAGCGGCGTGCACAACGTGCCGTAGGGATCGGCGCTGACCAGCGCGGGCAGGGGAATTTTGGTGGCGCGCCACAGCGAGATCGCCGGCATCAGGCCGATCAGGCGCGCCGCGCCGGATTCCACGGCGTCGCTCCATGCGCTGAGCGTGGACATATTGGTGCGGCCATGCGCGGAGGCGTCGATCGCCAGCGCCCAGTCCGGCAGGTAAAAACCGTTCGGCTCGAGGGCGCGGTCGGCCAGCGCACGCCATCGGTCGACGGCAATGGCGGCAAGCGGCGTCAGCGCGCCGGGCGATGCTTTCGGCTGCGAACGCTTTAACGCCGCATCACGCCTCGATGCGCGAGCCACGGTTGCTGGATTTAAGATCTCGGCCACGTCCCCAATCCCATGCGCGATGCAAAGGCGGAGCCGGCACGCCAGCCGCTTCGGCCATTGCATTCACAGGCCGACGCTATGGGAAAATCTCGAAGATAGCGTTGGTTTCGACCGGTAATTTGAACGGTATTCTTAATAGACCGTTCACCATGGGACGCGCCGGCGAAGCGATCCTCATGCCCCGCCGGTATGACCCCAGGTCTCGTCCCAGTCCTGGCCGGCCGCATCGACGACGCGGCCGTCGGCTTCGAAGAACTTGTTGGGGACCTGGAAGATCGCGAGCATCAGCCCGCCCTGCGGAGACCATGCGACATGGCGACTGCCCTGTTCGCGCCAGATGAACTCGCCGGCCTTGCATTCGATGCCCTGCGCCGCTCCTTCCTTGTCGACCAGGCTGCCCTCGAGCACGTAGGTTTGCTCGATGTGGACATGCTCGTGGTCGGGCAGCACCGCGCCGGGCTGAAACCGCATCAGCGCGGTCATCAGGCCGGTGGCGCGATCGAATAGCAGCGTCTTGGCCTCGCAGCCGGGGAAGCGGGTCTGCTGCCACTCCATGCTGTCAGGCCGAACGACGTGTGAATGCGTGTCGGCGGTCTGCGGGCCTTTTGGCGTCACGGCGTCCATCGCGATGCTCCGTTCAGGTAAAGTTCAAGCGATTATAGCAGCTTTGCTTTCCATCCACTCGATCTAGGCCACGCGCTGACCAGACGTCCTGGCTGCGCGGACCGTAGCCAGAAGAATGAGCCCAGCCAGCACATACATCGCCATAACCAGATACATGCTGTAGGCGGTGCTGCCGGTCCACTGCGTGATCAACCCGTTGATCGACGGACTCACGGCCGGGCCCAGATTGCCGAGGCTGCTGATCAGCGCGATGCCGCCCGCGGCCGCCGCCACCGACAGATACTCGGTAATGAGGGTAAAGAAGATCGGGGTCGCGGCGGCGATTCCGATCACCGCAAACGACAACGCCGCTATCGATCCCACCAGGTGTCCCTGCAACAGCGTGGTAATTCCCAGGCCGATCGCCGCGATGGCCACGCAAGCTGCAAAGTGCCAGCGGCGCTCATGGAGCTTGTCGGAGCTGCGGCCGACCAGGATCATTCCGATGATGCCGACCGCGTTCGGGATGGCGGCATAGATGCCGATCAGCAGCATGTCCTTGACGCCCCAGCTCTGGATCAGGGTCGGCAGCCAGAACACCATGGTGTAGGTTGCCCCCAGCAGAAGGAAGTAAACCAGCGACAGCAGATAGACCTTCGGGTCGCGGAACATCTGTCCAAGGCTGGCGTCGGATTCGCCGACGATATCCTTCTCGTCGTGCTCCAGATTATGACGCAGCAGGTTCTTCTCCGCCGGCGTCAGCCAGTCTGCGTCGGCCGGCTTGTCCGGCAGGCAGAAATAGATGATCACGCCCAGCGCCGCGGCCGGCAGGCCCTGCACCAAAAACAGCCATTGCCACCCGGCCCAGCCATTGACGCCGTCCAGGTATTTAAGGGTTGCGCCGCAAAGCGGCCCGGCAAGCACGCTGATGATCGTGGTCGCCGACATGAAGATCGCAATCACCTGTCCGCGGCGTACCGACGGATACCAATAGGTGAAGTAGAGAATGACGCCCGGGAAAAACCCCGCCTCGAACACGCCGAGCAGGAAGCGGGCAACATAAAACTGCGTCGGCGTTGCAACGAACATCATCGACGCGGCAGTAAGCCCCCACAGCACCATGATGCGCAGCAGCGTTTTGCGCGCCCCTATTTTCTCCAGCAACAGGTTGCTCGGAACCTCGAACAGGAAGTAGCCGAGGAAGAAGATACCGGCGCCGATTCCGTAGACCGCGTCGCCGAACGGCAGGGTCTGCTTCATTTGCAGTTGCGCGTAGCCGATGTTGATGCGGTCGAGGTAGGCGATCATGTAGGCGATCAGCAGCAGCGGAATGATCCGCCAGCCGACCTTCGAATACACAGCCTCGCTTGCACCGACGTTTGGCGGGATAGCTTGCGTTCGAGGAATGGCTGTCTCGGCTATGCTCATGGCTGTCTCCATCACCTTGATTTACGTCATGGAGTTTGACCGAGTGTCCACCCTCTTGCTGATGACGGGGCGGATCACTTCAACCGGCAAGCCAGCGCGGCACCTGGCGCGCGCCGTCGTCCGCCAATCATTGGATGGGGGACCAGTCGTGTCAACATCTCATTGCGCAGCAACCTGAATTCGTTTTTGATGCCATGAACAACAAGATGGGTGAACACCGCACGCGGGGTCTACCGCAGGCTCGGGTGCTTTCACGGGGATGGCGCGGGAAAAACGGCGGGAGGATACCATGGACCGGCTTTCAACGCTCGACGCCAGTTTCCTCTACATGGAAACCCCCGAGACACCGATGCATGTGGCTGGCCTCGGGGTTTTTGCGCCGCCGCCTCCGGGAGGCGATGTGTTCAAAAATTTCCACGACCACATCGCGGCGCGCCTTCATCTGTTGCCGTTCTTCGAACGCAGGCTGAATGCCATTCCTGCCTCCGTCGATAATCCGGTCTGGATCCATGAGGCCAGCGTCGATCTAGACTATCACATAAGGCAAATGGCGCTGCCGCGCCCCGGCACGATGGAGCAGCTTCGCACCCTTGTTGCGCGGCTGCACATGATCCTGCTCGATCGCTCGCGGCCGCTTTGGCAGTATTACGTGATCGAAGGCCTCGAAGGCGGCGGTTTTGCCGTCTATGTCAAGATGCACCATTCCGGCATCGACGGTGGCGCCGGCATGGCGGCGCTGGATATTATTTTCGGCGCTTCGCCGGAGCCCGCGCCTGTCGCGTCGCCGCCGGTAAAATCCGGCGCCGCGGAGCCCACGCTGCTGCAGCTTGTCGGCAAGACCTATGAAGATTTCTGGGCACAGCAGCGCCGTATGCTGGAGGCGTTGCCTGACATGGGAAAGGCGCTCGCAAATGTCGGGCGCCGCCTGATCGAGGATCTGGGCCGGCCGAACGCCGTTACGCTAGCGCCGAAAACCATCTTCAACGTCGCGGTATCGAAACAACGAAGTTTTGGCACCACAACCATCTCGCTGTCGGAAGTAAAAGCGATCGGCAGCGCCACGGAATCCAAGGTCAATGATGTCGTGATGGCGATGTGCGCCGGGGCTTTGCGCCGCTATCTGCTTGAACGCTCGGCATTGCCAAAAGAATCCCTGATCGCCGCTTTGCCGGTGTCGCTTCGCGAGCCCGGCAACACCGACATGAACAATCAGGTGACGATGATGCTGTGCAGCCTGTCGACCGATATCGCCGATCCGCTGCCGCGCCTCGCCGCCATCGTGGCATCCAGCCAGGATTCCAAAGCGCGTCTCGGCGACGTCAAGGGCGCGATGCCTTCAGACATTTCCATTCTCGGCGCTCCCATGGTGATGACCGGGCTCGCCGAGTGGATGGGGCGCACCAAGGCGGCCGATCAGCTGCCGGCGATGGTGAACGTGCTGATTTCCAATGTGCCCGGACCGCGCAAGCCGATGTATTGCGCCGGCGCCCGATTGGAGCACTATTTCCCGGTCTCGATTCCTTCGCATGGCGGCGCCTTGAACATCACGGTGCAGAGCTACCTGGACAATCTCGACTTCGGATTGATTGCCTGCCGCGCCGCCGTTCCCGACATCCAGAACATGGCCGACATGCTGGTGGAAGAGTTTGAAACGCTGAAGCAGGCCGCCAGCGTCCTCAAGGAGGCATCATGAAATTTCCGCGCCGACAGTTTCTGCGGCTGGCCGGCGGCGCCGCCGTACTGCCGGCCGTCTCGACCATTGCGAAAGCGCAAGCCTGGCCGGCGCGGCCCATCCGCCTGATCATCGGCTATACCCCCGGCGGTTCGGCCGATCTCACCGCACGGCTGATGGGACAATGGCTGTCGGAGCGGCTAGGCCAGCCGTTCGTGATCGAGAACCGGCCGGGAGGCGGCACCAATATCGCCACCGAAGCTGTGGTGCGCGCGCCGCCCGACGGCTACACGCTGCTGCTCGCCGCGCCTGCCAACGCCATTAACGCCACGCTCTACGACAAGGACAAGCTGAATTTCAATTTCTTGCGCGATGTCGAGCCGGTGGCCGGCATCATCCGGTTTCCCAACGTGGTGGTGGTGAATCCGCAGGTGCCCGTGAAAACGATTCCCGAACTGATCGCTTATGCAAAGGCTAATCCCGGCAGGCTCAACATGGCGTCCTCCGGTAACGGCTCGACCATCCACATGTCCGGCGAACTGTTCAAGATGCTGACCGGCACCGACATGGTCCACGTGCCCTACCGCGGTGGCGCGCCCGCGCTCACCGACATGATCTCCGGACAGGTGCAGGTCATGTTCGACAATATTCCGACCTGCGCCGAGCACGTAAAATCAGGCAAGCTGCGCGGGCTTGCGGTCACCTCAACGACGCGGTCCGAGGTGTTGCCGGACCTTCCCGTGCTGGCCGATTTCCTGCCCGGCTACGAGGCAAGCGCGTGGTATGGCTTCGTTGCACCGAAGAACACGCCTGCCGAGGTGATCGACACGCTGAACAAGGCGACCAACGCGGTGCTCGCCGATGCCGCGGCCAAGAAGCGTTTCGCGGAGCTCGGCGCGATCCTGCTGCCGGGCTCTGCGGCGGACTTCGGCAAGCTGCTGGCGGATGAGACGGAGAAATGGGGTAAGGTCGTGAGGTTTTCGGGAGCGAAGGTGGATTAGCGGCGAGGCGTTGGGCGCTGTGCGGCTTTCGACCGGCCGGCCAATTTGCGAATAGTTGGCATGATCAGCTAAGTTCGGCCGAAATCAATCCTGGCATCTTCCGTGAGAATTATGACGAACACCTCGCCGGCCGAAGAGCCTCTAATCCCGGCATTGCGGATCGGGATTACGGGTGCGCGTCACATCTCGCCGGAGCAATTGCTACGGATAACCGAGCAAATTACAGCATTGCTGCGGAGCGTTAAGGAAGAGGTGACGCGAATCGCCGTCTGTCCGGAAGCCCACGCCGTTTACGGCGATGCACCGCAGGCGCGGCTGGTTTCGCTTTCTCCGCTCGCGGAAGGCTCGGACCGGTTGCTGGCGAAGCTCGCCCTCGAGCAAGGGTTTGCGCTGACTTGCCCGCTTCCTTTTGCGTGTCTGGAATACGAAAAAGATTTTCAGTCGGACGAGAGCAAGAACGAATTCCGAGCCTTGTTGACCCGCGCCGAACCTTTCGTGCTCGAACTGGATGGCGAGTACGGCGAGGCGCGGGATAAATCATATGAAGCGGTAGGACGCTATGTTGTCCGCAATTGCGATATTCTCGTCGCCATCTGGGATGGGAAACCGGGCAGAGGATTGGGCGGTACGGCGGATATCGTCCGATTCGCAGTTAATCACGGTCCTCCTGTTTGGTGGATCCACTCCGACGGTGAGGCCGATCCGGCCTGGCTGGCCGACGAACAGGATTTCCGAAAGCCGGTGAAACGATTCCACGAATGTCAAATGGCGCTCAGCGGTTACCTCACGCGACTGCTGGTGCCGCCGGCTGCGCTCGATTCCCCGGCCACCACCTGGTTCGAGCGCGCAGCCCGACTTATGCGGCGGCCCGACCGGCGCCCGTTTCCTTTCCGCCGCGGGTCACCCACAAAGCCGGATCTATGGATCTGGCGCGCCCATGGTTGGTTGATTCAAACCATGGCCGGAATGGACACGGCCCCACGAACGCCGCCGCAGGCGCCGGCGGACAAGGTCGCAGGTTATTGGTTCAGCCACTATCAACCCGCCGATGCCTGGGCGGGCCGACATGCGAGGCGCTACCGATCCACCTATGTCTGGATTTTCGGGCTTGCAACGATTGCGGTCACATTCGCGTCGCTGGCGCTGGCGGTGCCTTCGGCCATTTCGATCAAGCTGACCCTAACCGGACTGGAGTTTGTCGCTCTCGCCTTGATTGCCGCGATGGTGTTCGCCAACGAGAGGCATCGGTGGCATCGTCTGTTCCTGGAGTACAGACTGCTCGCCGAGCTCTGCCGTAAGCAGCAAATGCTGGCGCTTTTCGGTTGGTCGTTGCCGGGTCCATCGGTCACCGAAAAATCGATCGCCTTTCAAGCCGCTACGAACTCCCGAGCAAGGCAAATGGGTAGGCTGGCTGTTTGGAACATTACAGCGAGCCGCGCCGCTGCCGCAGGGCAAGTTCGATAGTAGCCGCATCGGTCAATGCCGTGACCAGGTGCTCCGCGATCTAATCGAAGACCAGCTAACCTATCACCGGACCCGCGCACTACAGAGCCGGCGCGCCAGCGACCGTCTGGGCAGGCTGGGGGAATGGTTCTTTATTACGGTACTGGCGCTCGTTGCGGCAAAGCTCGTGCTGGTCGCTGGTCATGCGAACCACGATGTTATTCTGGCGCTTGGCCTGGCCGCAGCCATTCTTCCTGCGCTGGCCGCCGGGTTTATCGGCATCCGTTCCTACGCTGAATTGCCGATCCTGGCCGATCAATCGCAAAGAATGCAGATTGAAATGGAAGCTGCCAGGGATCGCATTCAGCAAATCGAAGTCGGCGAACCGCTTGCGTCGCAGATCCTGGGATCGGAAATCTTCGGCGTAGCCACGCTGATGCTGCGGGATATTGAAGGCTGGATGCAGTTGTTTCGCGCTAAAGTCGTGGAACCCGGATGAGGGACCGCTTTCACGCTCGAGCCGGGTAGCCACAAACGATCGCCGATTAAAATTGCCGGGAATTCTCCGGCGTTTGGGCCGATTGTTTCGAGATCGCCGCGCCTGATTTGTTTTGCCGCGGCCTTGCGACCATCCCCGCACGAAGCATGACGGAAGGTTCTTCTATCGCTTCAACGTCCATCGACGGATCCGTGATACGATAGATCGGTGATTTCTGCCGACACGTGCCCGGCGACTTTCGAGAACGAAGCGCCATTCGCTGATCTCGCTGTCCATTATCGCGCTCGACTGGCTGGCTGCGACCGCGAGACGATCATATGTAATCGGCGCAGCAGAAAGCGCGCGATTGATACGAGCGAGAAGTACAGCGGTCTGGGCAGACCGCTCAATAAGTCGATCGAGATCCATTTCCGCGCGAAGCCCGTTCATTGCGGTCGTCGTTGCTGGAAGGATCGTCAACAACAGAACCGCAACGGGCTTCCACTCCACTGATTCTGAACCCGCACGGACGATCTCGACTCCCAAGCCGGCGGCGACGACGATTGACGTAATCAGGGCCCCGTGAGCGATTAGGGAAAGCCTTGCCTCGAGCAGTCCCAATCGCCGAAGCGATAGATGGTGATACGATGATTGCTGCCGGATATAGTCTTGCAGTTCGCCTGTTGCGGATCTCAGATAAGCGGCACCTGTAAAGCCGGTCGGAAGACCAAGGCTCCGCGCGGATCTATTGACATACCAGTTCACCCACGAATCTTTGTCAGTTCTGCCCGCTCGCACGAGGACCGGCTTTGCAACACTGAGGCCGAGCGGATGAAGCAGACAGATCCAGCGCAGGCGTTGTGCCACCATACGGTATTCCAGCCAGCGCTCCTGCCAACGCCCCCTGGTGCTAAATGCGGTGTCCAAAAGCACCAGGCCATTGACAATGGCCTGGATGGCGATGGCAGTTGTCGACAACCAGGGCAGGACCAGCCAGATGATGCCTGATGCTAGTGCGCCGGCAATGACCAACAAATACGCGCTGACCGAACTTGATCGAAACAAGTCTCCATAGGTGACTGCAAGGTCATCAATAAAGTGCTGGCGGCGACGGAGAAACCTGAACTCCGCTGTATTTGCGAAAGAGCCCGTATCGGAACTGTCTGCGATTGCCTCGGTCATGACATCGCCGGTTGATGGCGCTTTCTTTTTGCCCGATTCCTTGGCAAGCCAGCTCATCAGGATGCGATATTCGAATCGCCAGCTGGCTCTATGCGGCTCTTCCGTCAGCAGATCGCGCAACGCCTGACGGCCTGGCGTATCGGGGGGCGGGCCGATGATTTGCTCAACCAGGCCGGTTAGATCGTCCGATATCGCTTTTCGATCCAATTCCGTCACCTGGGAGGGAGCAAGGTTCTGATCGTCCGGGGCCTCGAGAATTGCCGGCACGGCCGGTTCTTTCGGATCGATAACGATAGTCGGCAGACCCATGGCGGCGGCGCGCTGCACCACATCACCGGTACCGGCCCGATCCGGTGCTCGCTCTCCGTCCCAGACCGCTATGAGCAGGTCGATATTTTTCAGAATGATGTCGTTCGCACGTTCATAAGCCCGCAGTCCTTCATCGCGCCGGCCGGGCAGTTCGAATGAAGAAGAAGCCCTCGCCAGAAGCTGACGAACCTTGGGCAAGTCCGTCCGCTTGGAAATCTGCGCGATATTCTTCCCAGGCAAACGGCATGATGACAGCGACATCGGCGCCAACCGTCATGGCTGCGAAGGCGCCGCCCAACTCGGCGCCTTCGGCAGCCATTGTCACAAAACGAATTTTCGGCTTTGCGGGTGAAAAGAATGCAGCGTGTTTTTTTGCGGCACGATGCAAAGCCTCGCCGAGAGTATTCAGAACCGCAAGGATGCTTGGTTCAATCGAACTCGGATCTGAAAGCAGCTCCCGGTGCCCCGTCAGACCTACAGACACTACGGCTGGCGGTCTCAAATCCAGGCTCATGAACGGACCAACGCTTGCATGCCAAACTCCAGTCAGTGCGGCAGAGATCCGGGCTTCGCGTGACCCAAGGCGTATCCAATGGTCTTAAGGGCTAACAGAAAGCGTCCTCGCAACGCGGAAGCCGCGGGAGCTGCTCTGATCGCTGGCCGAGCTGGGGCGGCGGTTTGCCGAGCGGAGATCCCGCGGATCGTAGCTCCAGGAGCCGCCGCGCAGAACGCGGGATCTGCAAGGCCCGGTTCTTGCCGAGCCGTCAGCCGGTGCGCCATCGTAGTTCGCGGTCCCGCAATCCTGTACCCACTCATATACGTTGCCATGCATGTCGTGCAGGCCGAATGCGTTAGTATTGAACGAGCCCACCGGAGCAGTTTGTTTGCCGTCCCACTTGCTGCCGCAACCGTCGCAATTCGCGTTGCCCTCGCCGATATTGTCGCCCCAGGAATAGACCGTCGTGCTGCCGGCGCGCGCGGCATATTCCCACTCGGCTTCGGAGAGCAGCCGGTACCGCCGGCCGGTGCGCCCGGAAAGCCATTTCACATATTGCTGCGCGTCCTCCCAACTGACGTTGATCACCGGCCTGGTCCCGCGTCCCCAGTGGTGATCGGAGACATTTTCACAGCCGCGCGCATCGACGCAGGCCTTCCACTCGTCGAACGTCGCTTCAAACCTGGAGACTGCGAAGTTGCTTGCAATCGCGACCTTGTGCTGCGGACCTTCCGCGTTGCTGCGGTCCTTTTCGGTCGGGGGCGATCCCATGATGAATTCGCCCTTGGGCACGACCAGCATCTCGGGGCATCTGCTGCATTCACGAAAGCTGACGTCATGCCCTGGCTGCAGGATCATCTGCGATAACGCTCTCTCCGTTTCAACCGTTAGCGCTTTGGGCAAAAAGCTATCGGCGATGGCTTCCCCGCGCACCTTCAAATAATCGAAGTTCGCCCACAGCGCGTGGGCGATCCCGGCGAGGCTGATGAGGATCAGCACTCCGATGAAAGCAAGTTCCAAGCGGCGTTTGCGGCTCCGCGCGGCTTTCGCCTCGGCAATCAACGCGTCCTCACGTTCGCGGCAGGCTGACAAATAGTTCCGATCCGCTTCCTCCAGACTTGCCGCCAGATCTGGCCGGTCCCGCAGCCGTTCGGCCGCTTGCAGGCGGTTGGTGGCATGGGTGAGCCACTCCGCGTCGTTGTTGTTAGCTGCCCAATCGCGCGATGCGCGTTTGACACCTTCCAGCACGGCAAGCAGACCGGCATCCTCGGCCAACCACCCTTGCAACAGCCCCCATTGCCGCAGCAACGCTTCATGCACGGGCTCAATGGTCTGTTCGCCGCTTTCCTTGGCAAGGTCGGTTGCGAGCAGCCGCTGATCGACAAGGTGATTGATGAGCGGACGTGTTTCCTCGGGAATTTCCGATTGCCGCGCCGTGCGCTGACGCGGGATGCCGGTATCCGGATCGATGCCCGCAAGCCACGGAATCAGACCGCGCCGCAGCAGTGCAAGCCGCGCATTGCGGGCCTTGGGAATCGCCGGATCGTTATCGGCTGCCTCGAGGGCATGCTCCACCGCCGCTTCAATCGATCCCTTGATCCGGCCCAGCGCCTCGTAGTCGGCGAGCGTCAGGCGGCCGCTGCCGCCACACTCCGCGTTGAGCCGCTCCAGCGTGAAGGCGAGCAGCGGCAGCGCATCCTTGGCACCGCCCACGTCGATGTCGGTGAGCAGTTCATTGACCAGACTTTCCTCGATCTCGAGCTTGCGCTCGGTGTCCATCAGTCGCCGCACCGGTCCTTTGATCACCTCGGCATAGGACCCCTTGGGCATCGGACTGAGATCGAAGGGAACCTTGCGAATTCCCTCCAGCTGCTTTGCTTCCTGCAGCTGCTCGTATGAATCGGAGCGGATAGTGAACAGCACTATCACCGCGGGCGCGTCGTGGGTGAGCAGGTCCCGCAACAATGTGAGGAAGGCGCCGGCCTCATCCTGCCCTTCGGCGAAGAACAGTTCCTCGCCCTGGTCGATTGAAACGACCAGCGTCGGCGGCTTTGGTGTGATGCCGTGATCGGAAGCGACGGGTGCCGACTTGTCGGCCAGGGATTGCAGCAATGCCCGGAACTTTGCCGCTTCCCCTTCGATCGCTGCCCGCAGATCGGCGCGCTTGACTGGAATCTTTGCGGCCTGGAATGCCGTGTCGAGTGCATTCAACAGTCCGCTCTTGCCGGTGATCGCGGCGCGCTCCGGCCGGATGATCGGCAGCGGCAGGAAGTGCCGATCATCGCGCATCAGCCGTGGTAGCAGCCCGGCGCGCAGGAACGACGACTTGCCGGCACCGGACGCTCCGAGAATGACCATCAGGCGCGGTGGCCTCGTCTCTCGCAAGCCACGCAGCCGGTCCAATGCTTCTATAATCGGAGCATCGCGTCCAAAGAAAATGCCGGCGTCATCAGACTCGAGCGGCCGAAGGCCGCGATAGGGGGGCCGGTTCGGATCGTTCGCAGGCGGCCAGGCGAAATATTTGGGATCCAGACCAGCCTGATCGAGCCCGTGCTTGAGCCGCTGCAATCCCTCTTGCGAGAAGGTGACGTGAACCTCCTTGTGGGTGGTCGGCGTCAGCGCGTCGAGCGTGACGCCGTCGGTGCCCGAGGCAAGACTGATGATCTGCCATTCGTCGGTGAGATCGCTTGGTATGTCGGCGGCCGGTACCTCCTCGATCAGGATGCCGAACAGCCGCTTGTTGAGCCTGCGCGCCAGGTTGAGTTCCTTGCCGCACCATTCCGAGCCCAACCAGGCCCTGGACAGCAGAAAGAGCACCGCCTCGCAACGGTTCGCGGCCTCGTTGAGCTTTTTTTCCCAGTGCTCGCCTGCCGCGATGCCGCGGGTCGGGTCGAGGTCAAGAAAGACCTCGTCTTTCCAGCCTTCGCCGCCAAGCCAGTCGCACAATGCGACGGCTTCGGCATTGTTTTCGCTCGAATGGCTGACGAATATTCGCGACACGGCGATTGCCCCCGGCGCACCAGCTTCCCAAGCCGGGTTCAGGAATGCAAGAGGGGTTCCGCGATGCTACAACTACAGCGGTATCCGATCAGGATGCGCTCGATGAGCCGAGCGGTGCAGATGCACCTCGGCGAAGCTATCGAGAAGCTCGGATTGGATTCTGTTATGAGCCGCGTGATGCCCTTGTCCAGCAAACGAAGCCGTCGGAGCGTAGATAAATCCGCGCCCTAAATCGGTTGGTGGTTTTCCGATGCACAATGGTCATCCACTTCGGCTCTGCGACGGAGCCGCTGGCCGTGGCCGGCAGCGCGGCGGCGCCACGCGCGCGTCCTAAATCCCTTCATAGGTCTCCGACCCGCAATTATCGTCCGCCTCGACACGCCGCCGATCCTGGATCATCCCGCCGCTGATGGTGGCGAGGTAGGTCTGGGTGCCGAGTGAGCGGCCGGTGACCGAGGTCAGTTCGGCCTTGACGCAGGCGGTCCAGCCGGGGCCGTTGGGTTGGCGGCGCGGCGGCGAGACCCGGACGTGGCGCGGATGCGAGGCTGCGGTGAATACGGAGTCGAGTTTGTCGCGCAGCAGTTGCTTGACATCGGGTTGCGGGTCCGGTTGCCGCGGCTCGGCTGCCTTTTGCAGCATGAAGTCGGGAAGTTTTGCACGGCTGTCGGCCGCGCCGCAGCCTGCCAACGCTGCCGCGGCGCCCGCCATCGCCATTGCTGAAACCACCACCCGCCACATCCGCCGATATTATCCCGCGCCGGTTAAAAATACCCGTGCGCGGACCGAAACCGCCGGCTTGGACGATCAAGATTCACTGAAACCCGCCGCGGAATAGGGTATCGTGCCGTCCGGGCCGCGGGCTTGCCACAGTTGGTTTGCGTCATGCCAACGGGCGACGACCCAAGGGGAAAAACTGCGATGAAAGCCTTGACGATTGCGTCGGTGGCGCTGGCATTGCTGGCGACACCTGCGTCCGCTCAATTGAACAGCAAGCGGCATGCGGGCGACCAGCAGAATAAGGCCGGCCCGGGGCGTCCCAAGGTTGACGAGAAGGCCTACAAGGCGGCGCTGGAGCGAATTCCCGAGCCGAAGGAGAAGTACGATCCGTGGGCGGTGGCGCGGCCCGGGGATGCGGCGAAGAAGTCGAAATAGCCACTGTTGCAGCGGCATTGAACCTCCGCTCCGGCAGCCGCGACCGATCATATTGCCTTGGGAGGTGACCATGTTTCGCCCTGTCCTTCGCAATGCGCTTTTTGCCGCGGCAATTGTGCTGGGCTCGCAGGCGGCGCTGGCTCAGAACCGCGTCGCGCTGGTAATCGGGCAATCGGCTTACCGGGCTGTGGTCCCGCTGCCCAATCCGGCCAATGACGCCAGGGCCATGGCGCAGCTTTTGGGGGATGCAGGCTTCGAGGTCGTCACCGCCGCCGACCTGTCACAGAACGATTTGCGCCGGACGGTCGGCGAGTTTGCCGCCAAAATAGCGGCCAAGGGCGCCGACACCACGGCGCTGGTGTTCTATGCCGGGCACGGCATGCAGATCGAGGGCGAGAATTACCTGATTCCGGTCGATATCGACCCGAAACGCGAAACCGACATTCCGCTGCAGGCGGTGCGGCTCAACGATCTCGTCAACACCCTGAACTCGGTGCCGAGCAAGATGCGCATCATCCTGCTCGACGCCTGCCGCAACAACCCGTTTCCCGACATCAACAAATCCGCCGGCCATGGCCTGGCCATCGTCGATGCCAAGATCGGCGCGCCCGGCACCTTCCTGTCCTATTCGACCTCTCCGGGCGCGGTAGCGGAGGACGGCAGGGGCGACGACAGTCCGTATACATTGGCGCTGCTTACGGCGGCGCGCGAGCCTAATCTGTCGATCGAGGACGCCTTCAAGCGGGTGCGGGTCTCGGTCAACAAGGCCACGGACGGGCGGCAGACGCCGTGGGAAAGCTCGTCGCTGACCGACGACTTCCACTTCTTCCGCTCCGGCGACGCGGTGGCCAAGCAACCGGCCGCGGCCAAGCGCACGGCCGAGGACTGGAAGCGCGACTTGCAGGGCAAGCCGCCCGAGGCGGCCCATGAGATGATCGTCGCGGACGGCTCGCTTGAGGGCTATGAGGCCTTTATCGCACTGTACGCAAACTCCCGCTTCGTCCCGCAAGCCCAGCAATGGCTCGCCCTCAGCCGCCGCATGATGGCTTGGAACAATGCCGTGATCGTCAACACGGCGGCAGCCTATCGCGGGTTTCTTGCGCAATATCCCGACAGCGACCTCACGTCGACGGCGCGCAATCTCGAGGAGCGGGTGCGCAATCGGCCGATCGATGCCAACGCCGCGATCCCGCTGACCAATGTGGCTTTGGCGCCGACTTGTCCGTGCGCCGCACCGCCGGCAGCGCCGTTGCTGAAGAAGGTCGATCTGCCGCCCGCCAAGAAGCGCGCGGATCCCGACCCGCCGAAGCGCGTCGTGTCAAAACCGCCGCGCCGCACGCGCGAGCCGCCGCCCGATGACGATGTCGTGGTGGTCCGCCGCGCGCCGCCGCCGGATTACGCGCCGGCCGCGCCGATCATCGGCGGCATCGTCGGCGGAGTTTTGGGAGGCGGCGGCTTCGGTGGAGGAGGAGGCTATAGCCGTGGTGGCGGCGGCGGAGGCGGAGGAGGCGGAATGAACACCGGCAGCGGCGGAAATTACGGCGGAGCAAGTAGTGGCGGGCGCGGGCGTTAGCGTGGTGCGATCGGGCTGCACGGCATGCGGCCAGCCGCAGTGATTGTCGCGTCGCTGCGGGTGGCGGTGCGAAACTTCATCGTCCTGATCGCTCTTGCAATCTTGGTCACCGCGCCGGCGCCGGCATGGGAGCATTGGGGCGGAGATCGCGGCGGCACGCGATTTTCGACGCTCGCGGCGATCACGCCTGAAAATATCGGCAATCTGGTCAGGGCATGGCAATTCCGCACCGGCGACCTCGACACCCGCGCGCCCGAAGTGATGGCGCGCACCAAATTCCAGGCGACGCCGCTGTTCGTCGACAACAGCGTCATCTTTTGTTCGCCGTTCAACGAGGTCATCGCGCTCGATCCCGGCACCGGCGCGCAGAAGTGGCGGTTCGATCCCAAGATCAGCACCGGCTACCGCGTCGCGAACCGCTACAATTGCCGCGGCGTCGCTTATTGGGTGGATGACCAGGCCGCCGATGGCGCCGCCTGCCGCTCGCGCATCGTCACCAACACCAACGATGCGCGTCTGATCGCGCTGGATGCGAAGACCGGCGCGCCATGCGCGGACTTCGGCAGCAAGGGCGAGATCGAGATCGACATCGGCAAGCCGCTGGAATGGCCGGGCGAGTTCCAGATCACCTCCGCCCCGGTGGTGAGCCGCGGCGTCATCATTGTCGGTTCGGCGATCGGTGATAATCGCCGCGTCGACGCGCCGCTCGGAACGGTTCGGGCCTACGACGCGCGCAGCGGACGGCGGCGCTGGACCTGGGATCCGCTGGTTCACGACGGCATCGTTGCCGGCCACGCCAACGTCTGGGCGCCGATGTCATCGGATGAAGAACGCGGCCTGGTGTTTCTGCCGACGTCCTCGCCGAGCCCGGATTTCTGGGGCGGCAAGCGGGCAGGGAATAACGAACACGCCAACTCGGTCGTCGCATTGCGTACCGAGACCGGTGAACTGCTGTGGTCGTTCCAGGCCGTGCATCACGACCTCTGGGACTACGATCTGCCGGCGCAGCCGACGCTGGCGCGCATCGATACGGGTGACGGATTGCGCGACGTGGTGATTCAGCCGACCAAGCAGGGATTTGTGTTCGTGCTCGACCGGCAAACCGGCAAACCGGTCTGGCCGGTCGAGGAACGCAGCGTTCCGCAAGGCGGCGCCGCAGGCGAACAGCTTTCGCCGACACAGCCTTTTCCCAGCCACGTGCCGGTGCTGGTGCCGCAAAACATTTCGCCGGACGATGTGTTCGGCCTGGTTCCGTTCCGGGATCGCGCGGTCTGCCGCGAACAACTCGCCGCGGCGCGTAACGAAGGTCTGTACACCCCACCCTCGACCCAAGGCACCATCATCTTTCCGTTCACCGGCGGCGGCGTGAACTGGGGTGGTGCCGCGTTCGATCCCGTGCACCAGATCCTCTACGCCAACACCAGCCGCGCTGTGCACATCGTCAAACTTATTTCGCGGGCCGATGCTGAACGTTTCAAGCCGCCGCCCGGTCATGATTTCGGGCTGCAGCTCGGCGCGCCGTTTGCGATGACGCGCGCGGTCGCGGTGTCGCCGCTCGGCATGCCATGCAACAAACCGCCCTGGGGCGCGCTGGTCGCGGTCGATCTGAAGGCGGGTAAAATTCTCTGGCAATCGTCGGTCGGCACCGCGGAGGATCGCGCTCCGCTCGGCATGGCTTTCAACTGGGGCACCCCGCTCGCCAACGGCGTGCTGATCACCGCAGGCGGGCTGGTCTTTACCGGCGCGCTGGATGCCTACCTGCGCGCCTTCGACGCCAAATCCGGCGCCGAGCTGTGGCAGGGCAGGCTGCCGGTGCCCGGCGTCGCCAATCCCATGACCTACAGCTGGAACGGCGAGCAATACGTCGTCATCGCCGCCGGCGGTCATTCCGAGGCCGGGACCACGATCGGCGACAGCGTGGTGGCGTTTCGGCTGGCGCGAGCGGGCGAAGCGCCCTCGCTGTGGTCGCGCAGCATCGACCGGCCCGGCGGCCGATTTTGGGCTGGGACTATCGTGGCTGCGATCGCGTTCGGGTTGCTGCTGTTTGCCGCGGTGCGGCTCAGGCGTCGCCGCGCGAGGCGCAGGGCGGTCAACAGCGCTGCAAACTGATCTTGTTTTGACTTGACGATGGCGATGTCTTTTCAGGATGGGCAGGGCATCAATCGAACGCCACCCCGATCCGCTTGTCGCTGCGCCATACCGGGCGGCAGCGGCGGATGAACTGATCGGCTTCGATCACCAGCATGAACGACGGCGGCAGGCCGGCGGGCCCGGCAAGGTCGAGCGCGGCGCCGGTCGACGACAAATTGCGCACCGTGCATTCGACGCCGCTGCCGCCGAAGGCGATGGTGGCGCCCTTGAGGACCCTGTAGCGCGGCGCCGATCTCTTCTCGATCAGGGGAGCGATCATTGTCGTGATCCGCATGTCGATTGTGTTATTGGCGGAGCCTAGCACGGCGACCTTGCCGACCGATAAATCCGAACGGTTCCATCGACGCGGATAATTTCAGGATTGGTTTACTTTTGATGCGCCGCAAATGCCGGCGAGGCTTCACAGCATCGCAAAGGCGCTGGAGACCATTGCCACCGGCTTGTTGTCGGCGGCGCTGAACAGCGTCACCCGCCCGAAACTCATGGTGCGGCCGAGCCGGACCACGCGCGCATCCGCCAGCACGTCCGACGACGCCACCGCTTTCAGGAAATGCGTGGTCTGATCGACCGTGGTCATCGGGCGAAAGCCGCGATTGGCCGCCAGGATTGCGATCACCATCGCGGTATCGGCCAGCGCCATCAGCGCCTGGCCGCAGACGATGCCGCCGGCCCGGCACAGCCGTTCCGAAAACGCCATCCGTAACGTCGCGCCGGGCTGCCAGCCGGCGGGCGCGCCCGCGGGCGGCGAAATCTCCAGATCGGCGATCGACAGCCCGAGATCCAATACCCACGGCGCGAACACATCGCCGAGAACGCGCCGGGCCTCATCGAGACCGAACTCCGCTGCTGGTTGTTCCGGCACGTTGCTTTCCTCTTCATGAGTCGGTGGCCATTGTAATGCGCATTTCCAGCCGATGGGCGTTTTCGTGCCCCGTCGGGGGCAACCGCCACGACGGCTTGAAAACGCCGCGATTGAGCGAGTAAGATCGGCAGGTACCGAGTGGGGCGGGGCATGTTCACGCGTCTGAGATTTGTTTTCTGCGTGATCGCCATCGGCTTCATGCTCAACGGCTGCACCAAATGCGGGCCGATCTGGGACGACTGGCTGCAGGCGCCCAAAGCCTGCAAGTCGGACCATCCCTAGGCCGCGCAAGGCCGGCGCACTCCGCGCGCCTGGGCATGCTTGGCGGCCCGATCGGCGCGGGTGTATAATGGCGCCGAGTTCAGGGAGCATCCGCATGAAGATTTTTTGCACCGCAGCGATCACTGCCTTGCCGATCGTCGCGCTGCTGTCGGGGCCGGCCTGCGCCCAGTCTCCTAACATCAACCTGATGCCCGAACTCACGAGCAAGACGCCGCAGGAAAAGGAAGCCGACGCGATCAAGGAAAAGGCCTACCGGGAGTCGTTGAGGAAAATACCCGACGCCAAGACCTCCAGCGACCCGTGGGGCAATGTGCGCGGCACCGAGACGCCCAGGACGACACAGGCCAAGCCGAAGACCAAGACCGGCAGCACCGCGAATTAACGCGCTCGTCGGTCCGGCGCGCAAAGCGCGAGCCCGGAATCCACAATCAGGAAGTATGGATTGCGGGCCTGCGCCGGGAGGCGCATCCCGGCACGTTCCCAAAACGCACAGCGCCGCCCGGCGGAATATGATCGTCAGGCAGCGCTGCGTATAGATACTGGGCCCTCAAATCCCCAGTACCTATACGTCCGCGCGAACTGGAAAAAGGTTCAACGGATTAGATAGGTCGGAACTATTCCCGGCCGGGCCGGTTAAATCCGGGCTTGATAGACTCCCCCGACTTGACCAGCCCCAGCCCGTGCCCCGTGCTGGGGCTGTTTGTTGCGGGCATGCTGGAAGGAACCTTGGCGCCTCTGGTCCACAACCGAGCCGATCAACAGCTTCCCGACATCTTGCAGCGCGCGCCCCAGTGGGCGCGCATCCTCCTGCCGTAATGGCTTTTTCTGGGCTGCCAATGGTGATGCCGCAGCACATCGGCGTTGGCTACGCCATCGCGGGGCGCAGCCTGAGCCTTGGCGCCCGATGAAAACGACAGCGCCAGCGCCGCAACTGCCGCCAACGAAACAAGCTTGCGCAATTTCCTCTCCCACGTCTTTGTTGATGGCGCATAAAATCACCGGAATCGCGTTTGATAAATAGGCGCCGGCAAAAAAAGCCACTGCCAAAATCAAATGGGTCGCCAGGCTCGAAACCAGGGGCGATGCCGGATTGGGAGGTCTTGACGGCCAGTCGCCGCGCGGCCAACTCCATGCTATGCTTGGCGCAAAGGCAGCATTGGAGCTTGCACAATGAACGCCTACATTACTACCGACGCCTACATCCTCTCTGCCTTGCTGAGCGTCGCCTCGATCGGCACGATTTATCTTGCCGGTCGAATTGCGCAGCGTCGCGGACGCAGCTTCAGAAACTGGGCGTGGATTGCCGGGCTTCTGATCGGGCCGCTGGCGCTTCCCCTGCTGTTGCTGTTGCCGAACCTGCGCGGCGGGAACGGCGACCGTGCCTAAACCCGAGACGCGATACGCAACGACGGCGAAACGATGGCTTTGATCCTTGTCAAAATCGCTTTGCTGGTGGGCCTTGCGATCCTTACCTTCGGCGTTTTTCCGGACAGGCGGAGGGGCGGAATCATTGCCATTGCGACCTGCATCGCCGCGGCTGTCGTCCTGCATTTCGCGGCGCCGTGAATTAGCGCAGTACGCCGCAACAGCGGCGTGGCTGGCGTGGCCTTCGGGGAACGTCATCGGCGCGCGAACGTTAGCTGACATCGAACAATCGGCTGTCTGCTGCGCCGCGTTTATCCGAAGGAGGTTGTGATGCGTATTCCGGCTTTGGCGGTGTTGACGTTCGCCGCGATGTTGGCGGCAACGCCGGCTCCGGCCCAGACCTATGATCCAAAGTATCCGGTCTGCCTGCAGGTTTATCAGGGGTTCGTCGACTATTACTTCGAGTGCGCCTATACCTCGCTGGCGCAGTGCCAGATGTCGGCGTCGGGCCGCGCCGCATCGTGCGTCGTCAACCCGTATTATGCGGGCCCGAAAGGCCGACGCGACCATCGTCAGCAGCGCCGCGTCTATTGATCGGTTACGCCGACGCGATGGCGATAGACCATCTCCCAGCCCTTCCATCCTGTGAAAAGCAGGATGAGAACGACGATCAGCGACAATACGAGACCGGTCGGCACGATCGCAGCGTTGCCATGCTCGTAGCGCGAATACCAGTTGTACAACTCGATCACGACCGCAAGGACGTTGCCGCCCGCGTGCAGCCATGCGTCATTCAGATTTCGAATCTGCTGGTCGCCGAAAACGTCGATCAGTCCCATGACCGCCGCCAGCGCCGCCATGATGAGGCCAATGCCCAGCAGCCAAAGCGACGCCGTGGCCCAGAAGTCGTTTGCCGTCTTCCAGAACGCCAGGTCGGATAGCAGGGTCAAGACGAAACAGGCGATCGGAAACGGAATCAGCATTGGGTGGACGGGGTGTCCGGCAATTTGGGCAGTGGATCTTGGATTTGGCATGGGACGCCTCCAAAAGTGGTATTCAGGTCCCACTAACCTTTGTCAGTCGGTGGAGTTCCGGCCACCAACCGCCTTTGATATGGGTCCCGACCGAGGCGACCTTATTCGGCTGGCGGCTCGCGCCTCCTGAAGGGATCGGCAACCTCGTCGTGACCGCTGCGGCTGCTGAAGAACATCAGCGCCATCAGCCCGCAGCCGATCAGAAGGGAGAAGAACGTCCCCAAGCCAAGGGCAATCCACCCGTGCTTGCTCATCACCAGGCGTCGCTGGTCGCGCTCCACACGGAAACCGCCCAAATCGCCGTGAAGATCAGGATGACAAGCAGAGCGGCCAGACAGCATGACTTGGCCGAACCCGAGGCGTTTCATGGTCGCACCTCTTAGCCCGAATTAGTTTGAACGAGCGACGGTGACAGGCGTTCCTCACCGCGATTTTTAATTCGGGGACGCGCGCAGCCCGCCGCCGGCAAGCCACGCGCCGCCCGGCAAGCCCACCAACGGCAGCCGATCCTACCGCTATCGCGTTCGGAACGTCTCGACCCGGACAGCGTCGCGCTAGTTCCTAAGGTTGGGGTGAGCAAGCGAAACCCATCGTCTGCTCTCATCACGCGTGACGGGTTTCGCAAGTACGTCAACCCATCCTGCGAGCCAATGCTATCGAAGGCGCCAATGGCCGCTTCGCTTGCCCGGCCACGGGCTTCGTGATTCGCATGTCAAACAGCCAAGCTTTCGCTTCTCGCGGCGCGATGCGTCCGAGGTTTGCCAGTCCCTCGCGAACCCCGCGAGGGGATGGAGCGGTGGGAGGCGCCAGGATGCTTGCGAGGCACCCTTGGAGGCGGGTGGTGAGCCCACCTCGCGCGGCAAGGCAACCGCGCGCGCCCAAGGCTAGGCGCAGCGCCTCCCAGCGCTCCACCAGCCACCAGGCCGTCGACCGTTCCGGGGCGCCCCGGTCCGGCCAGCTTTCGCTCTGTCCGCTGAAGGACCGCTTCTAGAAAGCGGCCCTTCATTGAACAGGACACGAGCAGGATAAGCGAGGTTTTGGGGACGGGGATAGGTATACATTCACAAGTTCGTGAATGACGTTCTTAAAGGCAACGGCAGCAAGCGCCGGACCGGCCATGGTCAAAAACGCACACCTTGACCAATTCAAATTAGGCCACTGTGAAATGGCTCGATAATCGTTCACTCGGGTGAGGCCAGTCCTGGCGAGTTCAGCCACTCGTTGATGCGGCAGGCTGTTTCGGCCTGCCTGGCGCGCCGCAATAGCAGCTCTCGCGCGGTACTACCGGGGCGCTCCCTTTCTGCCGCCTCTCGAAATCGTTTGGCTTCTTCCGCAAGTCGCTGCTCAAAACTTGGCTTTTTCTCGATGCGCCGGCTTCCCATGGCGCTGCTCCTTGGCTTCCAACGTCGCTATCTTTCGATCCTGCTGCCAAAGCTCGACATCGTGGCCGTCCACGAACTGCTTTGCGGATTCAATTGCCGCAGCGTCGTCGGCGCAATCGAGGTCTATGGCGTTCCGGAAATGGCCGTCCCGGCCGATGATGTAGGCTCGATAATAGCTCACGTACTGCACCCCACTACGCGGGATGCAAGAAGTCGTATCGCCAAAAAACAGGTTTGTCTGTCCGGTTCCGGACCCAACTCAAATTAGGCCACGGTGAAATTCAAATGCCACTGAGGGTTAAAACGGGCCAGCGCGTAGCCACGCGTAGGATGGGTTGAGCGGAAGCGAAACCCATCGTCTTTATCATCCGGCGTGATGGGTTTCGCTTCCGCTCAACCCATCCTACAGGCTACGGGCTACGGGCTCGCTGAGCGCCGCAAGCGGTTGCATCCGTTCCATTCGGATATCGGCGTGAAGGCCCTCCGCAGTACCTCGGCCAGGTATCGCGCAAGTATCGCGGAATCAAATAGAGTATGAAGGGCATGTCCGGCGCATGTTCGGCCAACAATACGAAATGGATGTGTACTGAAAGAGGCCGCCAACTGAGGCGGCCTACCGCTCCTGATCGGGGTGAAGCTTGGCCTTTTCGGCGACTGCATCTGCGATGGCTTTATTATCCGGTCTATCGTCAGTTGATCCGCGATGGAAGACGCGAGTCTCCGGTACTGCTCTAGCTTCTTGTCGAGTTCGACGCATTTGTCACACATGACAGCCACCGCATTCGCGCGAATTAGCTGCCCCAAGTTACGACGATTGGGCCGGGCTTTTGTTCATGATTGATTTTCAATCAGGTCAACGCCAAGTGCAAACGCGCCACTAACTTCCGCTCGCCTAGGAAGGAACCTATTCAGCATGGTGCCGCCAACTGAGGGCCGGGCCTTACTCCGGCTTGGCGTCGAACTTCGCTATCTTTCGGTCGCGCTGCCAAAGCTCGATGTCTGACCGTTGACGAACTGCTTTGCCAAATTCAATCGCCGCTTCATCGTTTGAGCAGTCGAGTTGAATTGCGTTTACGAAATGGCCGTCGCTGCCAATAACATAAACTCGATAATCACTCATCTGCGCCTCCATTCGCTGGAATGGAACCGCATGACGCTCTTCAATGAAAGGGGCCGCCAACTGAGGCGGCCTTATACTCGGAGCGCGCGTGTAAGGCCGCCGTTATTCCCCGGAAGGCGAAGGAGGACTATCGGGACCTCAGAAACACGGATATTTTGCGGTCACGCTGCCATAGCTCTACATCGTGCCCGTCAACGATTTTCGGGCGGGCTTGCGCTTTGGCGTCCTCGTCATTTTCGCAGACAAGATCAACGGGGCTGAGAATGTGGCCATCCCATCCCATGATGTACGCGCGGTAGTGCTGCACGGCTCAATCACCAAATCACTCGGAAGCTTGAGCTGCTCCACGGTCACCGCGAGGCTAGGCGGTGATGCCTGATCTTAAGGCAGAAATCTTGCGGCCGTCTGCCCGGTTTCCGACATTCAAAAAAGGACCACTCCCAAAATCAAAAGGGACCATTAACCATAAGAGGGGTCGAAAAGGGCCAGCACATTTCCAATAACATATTGCGATTGAGAACAAATAGGGTACAGTGCGAACGGAGAACAAATAGGGTACAGTGTTCCATCAGGCTTGTTCCACGAGAGTTCCGCCTGCCGCCGTTTGTCCCGCTAGCGAATCCCCGCCATAAGGAGCACGACCCATGTCCGTTTCCGCCCTGCGTATCGTCGAAGGATCCTCCATGGACAAGACCAAGGCCCTGGCCGCCGCGCTGTCCCAGATCGAGCGGCAGTTCGGCAAGGGCTCGGTGATGAAGCTGGGCAAGAACGACCGCTCGATGGATGTCGAGACCATCTCGTCGGGCTCGCTGGGGCTGGACATCGCGCTCGGGGTCGGCGGCCTGCCGCGCGGCCGGGTGGTGGAGATTTACGGGCCGGAATCCTCCGGCAAGACCACGCTGGCGCTGCACACCGTGGCGGAAGGGCAGAAAAAGGGCGGCATCTGCGCCTTCATCGATGCCGAGCACGCGCTCGACCCGGTCTATGCCAGAAAACTTGGGGTCAATATCGACGAACTGCTGATCTCGCAGCCCGACACCGGCGAGCAGGCGCTGGAAATCTGCGACACGCTGGTGCGCTCCGGCGCGGTCGACGTGCTGGTGATCGATTCGGTGGCGGCTCTGGTGCCGCGCGCCGAACTGGAAGGCGAGATGGGCGACGCCTTGCCCGGGCTGCAGGCTCGTTTGATGAGCCAGGCTTTGCGAAAACTCACCGCCTCGATCAACAAATCCAACACCATGGTGATCTTCATCAACCAGATCAGGATGAAGATCGGAGTGATGTACGGCTCGCCGGAAACCACCACCGGCGGCAACGCCTTGAAATTCTACGCCTCGGTCCGGCTCGACATCAGGCGCATCGGCGCCATCAAGGAGCGCGACGAGGTGGTCGGCAACCAGACCCGCGTAAAAGTCGTGAAGAACAAGCTGGCGCCGCCGTTCAAGCAGGTCGAATTCGACATCATGTATGGCGAGGGCGTCTCCAAGATGGGCGAAATCCTCGACCTCGGCGTCAAGGCCGGCATTGTCGAGAAATCCGGCGCCTGGTTCTCCTATGACAGCCAGCGCCTCGGCCAGGGCCGCGAGAACTCCAAGGCGTTTTTGAAGGCCAATCCGGATATGACCGCGAAGATCGAAGCTGCGATCCGGCAGAACTCCGGGCTGATCGCCGAGCAGATTCTCGCAGGCTCTCCGGAACGCGATGCCGACGGCGAGGAGCCGACGGAGGATTGAGTTTGGTGTCCCGGGCGCGGTGATGCGTTCCCCGGATGCTGCGCAGCGCGCCGCCTCTTTGCGGCGTGGTGCGCTGCTAAGCCGGGGTCCCGGTTGTTTGCTTAACCGGGGTCCCGGCTCTGCGGTGCACCGCTAAGAGGCGCTGCACCGCGTCCGGGACACGAAGTGCTACTCCGCCGCCTCCGCGTAATCCGCAACCGGCGGGCACGAGCACACCAAATTGCGGTCGCCATAGACGTTGTCGACCCGGCCCACCGGCGACCAGTATTTGTCGACCCGCGAGCTGCCGGCGGGAAAGCAGCCCTCGCTGCGGCTATAGGCCCGCGTCCAATTATCGTCGGCGATGTCGTGCACGGTGTGCGGCGCGTGGCGCAGCGGCGAGGCTTCGATTTTCCAGCGTCCGGCCTCGATCTCGGCTATCTCGCGCCGGATCGCGATCATGGCGTCGCAGAAGCGGTCGATTTCCAGCTTCGATTCGGATTCGGTCGGCTCGATCATCAGCGTGCCCGGCACCGGGAAGCTCATGGTCGGCGCGTGAAAACCGTAGTCGATCAGCCGTTTTGCGATGTCGTCGACGGTGACGCCGCTCGTCGCCTTCAGCGGCCGCGGATCGACGATGCATTCATGCGCGACCCGGCCCTTGGCGTTGCGGTACAGCACCGGAAAATACGGGTCGAGCCGCGCTGCGATATAGTTGGCGTTGAGGATCGCGATCTCGGTGGCGCGGGTGAGGCCTTGGCCTGACATCATCAGGATGTAGATGTAGGAGATGGTCAGGATCGACGCCGATCCGAACGGCGCCGCCGACACCGGACCGGCCGCCGACGATGGCACGCCGTCGAAATGCCACGGCAGGAATGGCTTGAGGTGCGCCCTGACGCCGATTGGGCCCATTCCCGGGCCGCCGCCGCCATGCGGAATGCAGAATGTCTTGTGCAGGTTGAGATGGCTGACATCGGCGCCGTAGTCCCCGGGCCGCGCCAGGCCGACTTGCGCGTTCAGATTGGCGCCGTCGAGATAGACCTGCCCGCCATGGCCATGCACGATGTCGCAGATGTCGCGAATGTGCTCCTCGAACACGCCGTGGGTCGAGGGATAGGTGATCATCACAGCCGCGAGATTTTTGCCGTGCCGTTCCGCCTTGGCGCGCAGATCGCTCACATCGACATCGCCGCGCGCGTCGCAGGCGACCACCACGACATCCATCCCGGCCATGCTGGCGGAGGCCGGATTGGTGCCGTGCGCGGAGGAGGGGATCAGGCACACCTTGCGATGCGGCTCGCCCCGCGACGCGTGGTAGCCGCGGATCGCCAGCAGGCCGGCATATTCGCCTTGCGCGCCGGAATTGGGCTGCAGCGAAATTGCGTCATAGCCGGTGATGTCGCAAAGCCATTTCTCAAGCTGCTCGAACATCGCATGATATCCCGCCGCCTGGCGGCGCGGCGCGAACGGATGCAGGTGGGCGAATTCCGGCCAGGTCAGCGGGATCATCTCGCTGGTGGCGTTGAGTTTCATGGTGCAGGAGCCCAGCGGAATCATGGCGCGGTCGAGCGCCAGATCGCGGTCGCTGAGTTTTCGCATGTAGCGCAGCAGTTCGGTTTCCGAGCGATGGGCGTGGAATACCGGATGGGTGAGGAACGCGCCGGTCCGCTTCAACTCGGCCGGCAGCGCGTCCTGCACGCCCGCCTCGACATCGGCGTAGTCAAGCTTGCCGCCGAACGCGCGCCACACCGCCTCGACGATCATCGGCGTCGTGGTTTCGTCCAGCGCGATGCCGAGCGTGGTGTCGCCGCTCCGCAGGTTGATTTTTTCGGCCAGCGCGCGCGCGATGATGTCCTGCTTCCGCGCGCCGGCCTGCACCGTTATGGTGTCGAAAAACGTTTCGCTGTTGGGCGCGAATCCAAGCTGCTTCAAACCCGCCGCCAGAACAGTGGCGCGGCGATGCAGCGTCCGCGCGATATGCGTCAACCCCTCAGGTCCGTGATAGACCGCGTACATCGACGCCATCACCGCCAGCAGCACCTGCGCGGTGCAGATGTTCGAGGTCGCCTTCTCGCGCCGGATGTGCTGCTCGCGGGTCTGCAGCGCCAGCCGATAGGCCGGTTGCCCGCGAGAATCCAGCGACAGCCCGACGATGCGGCCGGGCAGCGAGCGTTTCAGGGCATCGCGCACCGCCATATAGGCGGCGTGCGGCCCGCCATAGCCCATCGGCACGCCAAAACGCTGCGCCGAACCGACCGCGATATCGGCGCCGAGTTCGCCCGGCGACGCCAGCAGTGTCAGCGCCAGCAGATCGGCGGCGACGATGGCAAGCGCGCCTTTTGCGCGCAACGCGGCAATCGCGGGCCGCAGATCGCGCACCGCGCCCGAGCTGCCCGGATATTGCAACAGCGCGCCGACCACCTCGGCGCCATCGAGTTCGCAGAGCGGATCGCCGACAACAAGATTCCAGCCGAGCGGTTCGGCGCGGGTGCGCAGCACCGCCAGTGTCTGCGGATGCACTTCGCGGTCGACAAAGAATGTTTTGGATTTTACCTGCGCCACGCGTTCCGCCAGCGCCATCGCTTCGGCGGCGGCAGTTGCCTCATCGAGCAGCGAGGCATTGGCGACGTCGAGCCCGGTCAAGTCGCAGATCATGGTCTGGAAATTGAACAGCGCTTCAAGCCGGCCCTGGCTGATCTCCGGCTGATACGGCGTGTAAGCTGTAACCCAAGCCGGATTTTCCAGAATATTGCGCTGGATCACCGCCGGCAGGATGGTGCCGGAATAGCCCTGGCCGATCAGGGAGGTGAACACCTGGTTCCGCGCAGCGAGTTCGCTCATATGCGCCAGCGCTTCGGTTTCGCCGAGCGGGGCACCGAGTTCGAGCGGGTTCTGCTGCCTGATCGACGACGGCAGCGTTTCGTTGACCAGCGCGCGCAAGCTTTTTGCGCCCACGGTTTCCAGCATCGCATCGACATCGCGCGGCGAGGGGCCGATGTGGCGGCGCGCGAAATCGGTCGCGGGTTCGTTGGCAAGTTTTTGCTTCGTCATGTTCGTTCTCTTTATTCACCGTCATGCCCGGCTCGTGCCGGGCATCCACGTCTTTTGGTGGTGAAGGCGTGGATGGCCGGGACAGGCCCGGCCATGATGAAGCAGGATTCACGCCGTGTGCGCCTTATAGGCGGCCTCGTCCATCAGGCCGTCGAGTTCGCTTCTGTCCGCGATTTTGAGCTTGAAAAACCACGCGCTGCCGCCGGCATCGGAATTGACCAGCGCCGGCTCGGCGGCGACGGCGTCGTTGACCTCCAGCACCTCGCCCGAGATCGGCGCATAGACGTCGGACGCCGCCTTGACCGATTCGACCACGGCGGCGGCCTCCGCCTTCTTCAACTGCCGGCCGACCTTTGGCAGTTCGACGAACACCACGTCGCCGAGCTGCGATTGCGCGTAGTCGGTGACGCCGATGGTGGCGACATCGCCCTCGATGCGCAGCCATTCATGGTCTGATGTGAACAAGGTCGTCATGAAAGTCCTTTTAGCGTTTGTAAGCGTGGCGGACGAACGGAAGGTCTTTGACGCGCACCGCAAGGCGCTGGCCGCGAACCTCCGCGAACACTTGCGTGCCGTCGGCGGAATGTGAGGCCGGCACGTAGCCCATCGCGATCGGCGCGTTGACGCTCGGCCCGAAGCTTCCCGACGTGACCGTCCCGATCGGGTCCGGCGATGTGTCATCGGCAAAAAGCCTTGCGGCTTCGCGCACCGGCGCGCGGCCTTCCGGCTTCAGCCCGACCCGGCGGCGCGGCGGACCACTTTCCAGCTGCGCAAGAATCACATCCGCGCCAAAAAAGCCGCCGGCGCGGGCGCCGCCATTGCGGCGGCTCTTCTGGATCGACCATTGCAGCGCGCCTTCCACAGGCGTTGTCGTGCTGTCGATGTCGTGGCCATAAAGACAAAGCCCGGCCTCGAGCCGCAGGCTGTCGCGGGCGCCAAGCCCGATCGGCAGCACGTCGCCGTTGTCGAGCAGCGCCGCCGCCAGCGCCTCGGCGCGATCGGCCGGCACGGAGATCTCGAATCCGTCCTCGCCGGTATAGCCCGAGCGCGACACGAAACAGTCGATGCCCAAGCCTTCAATTTGGATGCGATGCGGTCCGGCATCCATGAAGCGCATCGCCTCCGCATCTGCGCAAAATTTTGCCAGCGCCGTTTCGGCCTTCGGGCCCTGCAGCGCCAGCAGCGCCCGATCCGGCAGCGGCTCGATCACGCAGGTATCGGAAAGATGCGCGCGCAGATGCGCTTCGTCGCCGGCCTTGCAGGCGGCGTTGACCACCAGGAACAGATGGCTGCCGAAATTCGCGACCATCAGATCGTCGAGAATGCCGCCGGCGTCATTGGTAAACTGAGCATAGCGTTGCCGGCCCGGCGCCACGCCGACAATGTCCTGCGGCACCAGCCGCTCCAGCGCGCGCGCGGCGTCCTCGACATGGCCGGATTTTGCATGCAGCGCGATCTGGCCCATATGCGAGACGTCGAACAGGCCGGCATTGGCGCGGGTGTGCAGATGTTCCTTCATCACGCCGGTCGAATATTGCACCGGCATCTCATAGCCGGCGAACGGCACCATCTTGGCGCCGCGCGCGATGTGCAGCGCGTGCAGGGGCGTGCGTTTCAGCGATGAATCCCGGTGTTCGCGCGCAGGCATTACAGGGGCCCTCGCAGGCCCGGGGAGAATTCCCCGAAAACCTGCCGAAAGCCCCATCTGTCGCTGTGCCTGAGAGTATTATCCCGTCGGCGGACGCGCCGAAGCACGGCGTCGTCTCTTTCCAGATGCTAACAAATCGCGAGGGTCCGTTTGCCTGAGAGTTTCCGGGGCGGTTGCTCCTTCGGCGCCGGCTTTTCAAGCCGATCTCTCCCGACGCGACTTCACTCGAACAGGATCGGAAACAAACACGGCGGCAGCAAGGCTGTCAACGCAATGCAGCAATTATCAACGGCGGTTATTTCAGGACTTTAAACCCCGTCATTCCGGGATGCGCCCCTCTTGGGCGCAGGCCCGGAATCCATAACCCCCAATCGTGGTCATGGATTCCGGGCTCGCGCCAAGAGCGCACGCCCCGGAATGACGATTAGCGCGCGAAGCCTACGCGGCCGCATCGCCGCGCTTCGCTCAAGCCATCGCCTTCGTGAGATTCTCGGCGACTTTGTCGAGGAAACCGGTGGTCGACAGCCAGCGCTGGTCGGCGCCGACCAGCAGCGCGAGATCCTTGGTCATGTAGCCGGACTCGACGGTATCGACGCAGACTTTTTCCAGCGTCTTGGCGAATTTCGCCAGCTGGTCGTTGTTGTCGAGTTTTGCGCGATGCGACAACCCCTGCGTCCAGGCGAAGATCGAGGCGATGGAGTTGGTCGAGGTCTCCTTGCCCTTCTGATGCTCGCGGTAATGCCGCGTCACCGTGCCATGCGCGGCTTCGGCTTCCACGGTCTTGCCATCAGGCGTCATCAGCACCGACGTCATCAGGCCGAGCGAGCCATAGCCCTGCGCCACGGTATCGGACTGCACGTCGCCGTCGTAGTTCTTGCAGGCCCAGACGTATCCGCCCGACCATTTTAGCGCCGAGGCCACCATGTCGTCGATCAGCCGGTGTTCGTAGGTCAGGTGTTTTGCTTCGAAATCCTTTTTAAAGTCCTTCTCGTAGATTTCCTCGAAGATGTCCTTGAAGCGGCCGTCGTAGATTTTCATGATGGTGTTCTTGGTCGACAGATACACCGGATAGCCGCGGTTCAGCCCGTAGGTCAGCGACGCCCGGGCGAAATCGCGGATCGAATTGTCGAGATTGTACATGCTCATGGCGACGCCCGAGCCCGGAGACTGGAATACCTCGCGCTCGATCACCGTGCCGTCCTCGCCGACGAATTTCATCGACAGCGTTCCCTTGCCGGGGAAGCGGATGTCGGTGGCACGGTACTGGTCGCCATAGGCGTGGCGGCCGATGATGATCGGCTTGGTCCAGCCCGGCACCAGCCGCGGCACGTTCCTGCAGATGATCGGCTCGCGGAAGATCACGCCGCCGAGGATGTTGCGGATAGTGCCGTTCGGCGAGCGCCACATCTGCTTCAGGCCGAATTCCTTCACCCGCGCCTCGTCCGGGGTGATGGTGGCGCATTTGACGCCGACGCCGTGTTTCTTGATCGCATTCGCAGCGTCGATGGTGACCTGGTCGTCGGTCTTGTCGCGGTACTCCATCCCGAGGTCGTAATATTCAAGTTTTACATCGAGGAACGGCAGGATCAGTTTGTCCTTGATGTATTGCCAGATGATCCGGGTCATCTCGTCGCCATCGAGTTCGACGACGGGGTTTTGGACCTTGATTTTTGCCATGGGGAATCGGGCCTTTTTCGTGAATTTAGGCGTTTCGGGGCGGGCTGACGGACTGCATAGCATCGCAAAAGCGGCTGCGAAAGCCAGCCGGGCCGCATCGCTGCGGTGATTTTGCATTTCGCTTGAGAAAATGCGGTAAAGGCGCAAACCGGCGCGAACCCACTCGTCCCGGCGCGAGCGCTACGGGATGCACACATCTCGTCGTCATTGCCGGGCTTGACCCGGCAATCCATCTTCTTTGCGAGAGTCTCTTGAAGAGTGATGGATACGCGGGTCAAGCCCGCGTATGACGAGATATGTGCGCCCCGTAGCGCCTGCGCGGGACGGCGTAGTGAAAGTGAGGAAATGTCAGGCACCGACAAGACCAAACCCGCGGCCGATCTGGCCGGCCCCGTCGTGATCCTGGTCGAGCCGCAGCTCGGCGAGAACATCGGCATGGCCGCGCGCGCGATGGGCAACTTTGCACTGACGCGGCTGCGCATCGTCAACCCCCGCGACGGCTGGCCGAATGTCAGCGCGCAACGCGCCGCCGCTGGCGCCGATCACATTCTCGATAAAGTCGAGCTGTTCGACACCGTCGAGGCGGCGGCTGCCGACTGCACGCTGCTGTTCGCCACCACCGCGCGCGCGCACGACCAGGCAAAACCGGTGATCGGGCCGCAGCAGGCGGCGCAGGAGATCGTGCGCGAAATCTTGAGCGCAGGGCAGGTCGGGCTGCTGTTCGGACGGGAACGCGCAGGCCTGCTCAACGAAGAGGTCGCATTGAGCGACCGCATCATCACCTTTCCGGTCAACCCTGCCTTCGCCTCGCTCAATCTCGCCCAGGCCGTACTGCTGATGGGCTACGAATGGTTCAAGCTCGCAACCGCCGACGCGCTGCCGTTCGCGATGCCGGAACGCTCGATGCGCGCCTCGCAGCATCAGATGCAGGCGTTCTTCGACAATCTGGTGCGCGAACTCGACCGCGTCGAATTTTTGCGCCCGGCGGAGAAGCGCGACACCATGCTGGTCAATTTGCGCAACATCTTTTCCCGCATGGAGCCGACCAAGCAGGACATGCACACGCTGCACGGCGTAGTGATGGCGATCGCGGAGGGCCGCAAGGGCCCGGCCAAGGGCGGCGTGCTCGACGGCGAACAGGCGACGCGGCTGCGCGCGCTATTAGCCGAACACGGGCAGGGCGCGGTCGCCGAAAGCGGCACGCTGCGCGGCCTGGCGCGCCTGCTGCGGCGAAACCCCACCGACGCGGAACGCATCCTGTGGCAGGCGCTGACCACGGATAGACGCTTTGCGGGGCAGTTCAAACGGCAGACGCCGGTGGGGCGGCATATTCCGGATTTCGTGTCGTTCGCAAAGCGGGTGGCGATCGAGTTGGTGAATGAGGGGGAGAGCGAGGCAATCGCGCAGGATCGCGCCGCACGGCGGGCGTGGCTGGAGGCGCGGGGGTATCGGGTTTGCCTGCTTAATGCGGCGGATGTCGAGCGGGATGTTGCGGGAGAGCTCGATCGGCTTGCCGGGGCGTGAGTGTCAAATCACGCATCGTTGCGTCATCGAATGCTTCGCGCGACGATTTCACGCCGTCGTCATGGCCGGGCATGTCCCGGCCATCCACGTCTTGAGCGAAAAAGCAAGACGTGGATGCCCGGCCCAAGGCCGGGCATGACGAAATCTACGCCTTCCAGACCTTGAGTGTCGAGTGCTTCGCTATCCGCCTGAAGTCGTCGTCGGCGGTGAGCATGATCAAGTCATGGCGCAGGCACAGTTGCGCCAGCAGCGCGTCGATCGTTCCGATCTGCACGCCCGCTCGCCGACATTGATTCCGTAACGCTGCCGCCCGGATGTGATCCTCGCGATCCGGCGCGAGAAGCGGCAGCGCGGAAAACCGTTCGACAATTTGATCGCGGCTTTTCGGACCAGCGAATCCTTGCAGCAGTTCCTGCAGCACAAGGCCGGTTGTCAAAACCGTCTCACCGCGCTCGAGCGCCTGGACGAGCATCCCCACCTCAGCGCTGGGAGCAGGTGCGTCGCGCCGAAGCGCCAGCGACCAGACGCTGGTGTCCACGAACAGACTCACTTGCGTTCGCGCTCCGCCTTGTAGTCGTAAGCATCGTCCCATTCGAGCTTGCCGATCAGCTCAAGCAGACGCTTCTGCCGCCGGCGCGCGATGAATTCCTGCAGGGCCTTGGTCACGGTGGCCTTCTTGGTGCGCTCGCCGCCGACTTCCAGCGCGCGTTCGAGCAGGTCGGGATCGATTGAAAGATTGGTTGCCATGTGTGGACCTCCACACATATGATGACACATTAGCGGTGTGGATTCAACGCCGATGTGCCGATCGCTGAGGCCAAAATCCGATAGAGGCCGGCCCAAAGACGGCATAAGGTCAAGGATCGGTAATCTTGTCGGTCTCTGCGAGGTGACGACCGTGAACGCGCGATTGATCGTTACCGTGGCGGCAAGTCTGCTGGTGTCGTGCGGCGCTCGCGCCGACGAGATCAAGCTGCTGGCTTCCGCCGCGCTCAAAGCTGCCTATCTCGAGTTGCTCCCGCAATTCGAGAGGCAGACCGGTCACAAAGTTGCGGCGGAGTGGTCAAGCTCGCGTGTGATCCAGAAACGTATAGCAGCAGGCGAAGATGCCGACGTTGTCATCGTGGCCAGCATCCTGGGCGACAGCCTGGCTGAAGAACTGACGAAGCAGGGAAAGCTGCTCGCCGGCAGTCACGTGGCTTTCGCAAAATCGGGCGTCGGCGTTGCCGTGCGCGCCGGGGCGTCCGAACCCGATATCAGCTCCGTCGACGCGCTGAAGACATCATTGCTCGACGCAAAGACCATTGCCTATTCCGCCGGGGCGAGCGGCGTCTACATCGTGAGCATGCTGCAGAAACTCGGCATCTACGATCAGGTCAAATCGAAAGCGGTCGCCGTCAAACCCAGCGAGCCGGTCGGAGCGGTCGTTGCGCGCGGTGATGCCGAGATCGGATTTCATCAGGTGAGCGAACTCCTCCCCGTCACGGGCATCCACTATCTCGGGCCGCTCCCGGCCGAGATTCAGAACGTCACCGTATATTCGGGCGGTATTCATAACGGCACGAAAGTGGAAGCCGCCGCAAAGGCGCTGGTGGCTTTTCTCAGCACGCCGCCCGCAACGCTATCTCTAGGCAAGCACGGCCTGGAGCCGGGCTGACCGATTCTGCCAGCGTCGGCAGATGTGTAGCTGTGGTGGGTTACGGCGCAGCGCACCTAACCCGCGCTACGCGCTGAGGTGGAAGGGATGTGTCTGACCATTGTCGTCCCGGCGAACGCCGGGACGACAAGTGCGGCAACAATATTGCCAACCCTCTGGACTAAACGGCCATCCCGATGGTTTCTTTCAAGACCACAAAAACAACAGGGAGGATACCTATGCGTCGCGTTTCTCTAACAGTGCTTGCTGCCGCATCCGCACTTGTCGCAAGCCCCGCGCTGGCGCAGGCGCCACAGGTTGAAAAGAATGTCTCGATGGCGATGGCGCTCGCCATCATCCAGGGCACGATCGAGCAATGCACACGGGATGGCTACAAGGTTTCCGTCACGGTGGTGGACAAGGCCGGCAATGTCGCAGCTTCGCTGCGCGGCGACGGCACCAATCCCCACACCATGGAATTCAGCCGCATGAAGGCCTACACCTCGCGCACCCGCGGGCAGACCTCGCTGGAATTCATGAAGCTGACCTCGGATCCGGCGAACGCCTACCTGAAACAGATTCCCGGCGTGGTCGCGGTCGGCGGCGGCGTCCCGATCAAGGCCGGCAATGAAGTGATCGGCGCTGCCGGCGCATCCGGTGCGCCCGGCGGCGAAAAGGACGAACTCTGCGTCATGAACGGCATCGCCAAGGTCGCCGACGCGCTGAAATGATCTCCTGTCAACGTGCACAGCAAATCGCGGGGGCTGCTTAATATTGCGGCAGCCTCTGCTGATCCCTGGTCCGTTCTGTCGATGCCGCGCGTCATGGCACAGCGATTGCATTTTTTGAAGGCATGGCGCGGGACGAACAACACCAGAGGAGACCAACCATGAAACGATCTGACCTCACTGAAAAGCTGCTCGACATCAAGCGCGACAAGGAGTGGAGCTGGAAACATATCTGCGACACCATCGGCGGCGCCTCCGAGGTACTGATTGTCGGCGCCATCCTCGGCCAGATGAAATTGACAAAACCGCAGGCCGCCAACGCGGGCGAGCTGTTCGAGCTGAGCAAATCCGAAATCGCGATGCTCAACGAGGTGCCGATGCGCGGACAAGGCACGCCGATGCCGCCGACCGATCCCCTGATCTACCGCTTCTATGAACTGGTGATGGTCAACGGCCCGGCCTGGAAGGCCTTGATCGAGGAGGAATATGGCGACGGCATCATGTCGGCGATCGATTTCGACATGGCAATGGAGCGGCTGCCGAACCCCAAGGGCGACCGCGTCAAGATCACCATGAGCGGAAAATTCCTGCCCTACAAATATTACGGCGCCAGCGGCAACGTGCCGGAGTATGGCTTCAAGGAGGGGTGAGGGCGCGTCAGCGGCGGTCGAACGGAGACAGCGACAACGAATTGAGTTCGCTGTCGAGGCGCGGCGCTTGGGTGTAGCCGACCCCGAGCGACAGGCTGAGATTCGGCGCGGGTGAGAATTCGACGCCGGCATGCGCGCGATATCCGGGCAGGGTGCCGGACGTCGAATCGAAAGGAGCAAGAGGGCTGCCGATGCCGGTATTGTATTTCAGCGTGTCGAAACCGGCATAGACGGTGACGGGTAGCCCGCCGAGGCTCTGGAAGTTGTAGCCGGCCTGCACGCCTTCATAACGAAGCGAGCTGCCGAACGCGCTGGTCTGGTTGATGCCGTTCAAGCCGAACCCCACGCCGCTGGTTCCGCCGCCGACAAACCAGCCGTTGGGAAAATTGGTGCGCATGGTGGAAAAGCCGCCGCGGGCGTCACTGCCATCAAAGCCTGCAAAGCTGCCGTAAACGTTCGAGTCCTGGCCGATCGTCAGCTTGCTGTAAAAGCCTATGGGCCAGCTTGAATAGGTCATGGCCGCGGTCTGGGCGCAGGCCGTTCGCCCGCTAACAACGAGCGCCGCCAGCACCAATGCGAGACCTGTTTTAAACCCGAAAACCGCCATCCGTAACCGCCGCCAAATCTTGCGAAAATATACGCCCCGCTATCGGGAATGCCCAGCGCGCTGCCGCACGCCGGGACGACGCGTTGATAGCGCTTCGCCTACGTCCCCGCCTTCACCTGAATAATCGCCTGCGCCAAGAGCTCGTCCATCTTCACGCGAAGCTGGCCCTCGGTGATAGCAATCCCCTTGGCGGCAAGCTCGCGCGTCACCTTGTGCACCACGTCATTGTCGCCGGGCTGCTCGAAATCGGCGGCGACGACGTCCTTGGCGTAGGCGGTGGCGGCATCGCCTGATATTCCGAGCTGTTCGGCCGCCCACAGCCCGAGCAGGCGGTTGCGGCGCGCCATGGCCTTGAACTTCTGCTCCTCGTCCATCGCGAACTTCTTCTCGAAACCTTCTTCGCGCTTGTCAAAACTGCTCATCTCAGGGTTCCGATTCTGTTGCCGAACGCGTATCCGGCTCGTTGCGGTGGCGGGTTCGCAAGCCTAGATAACTTGAGCAGGTTGGCTAAAACAACTGCGCAGAGGTCGCAGCCAAGAGGGGTAAAACTCGCCCCGAACCGGTCGGGATCGATTGTACTGGACAGGCCAATCAGATAGGTTGCGGTCAGGGCCGGTTCCTGTTCTGTTTCCCTTAACCGGCCTTCGCGGCAGCTCCGCCGGGAACGAATTTGTCATAAGGAGCACACCAATTTCATGGATTTCAACAACACACGGTACATCCCAATGAGCCGTCGACGCCGCATTTATGAAGGCAAGGCCAAAGTCCTGTATGAAGGACCGGAGCCGGGAACCCTGATTCAGCACTTCAAGGACGATGCGACCGCGTTCAACGCCAAGAAACACCAGGTGATCGAGGGCAAGGGCGTCCTCAACAACCGGATTTCGGAGTACCTGTTCCAGCACCTCAACGACATCGGGGTGCCCACGCATTTCATCCGCCGCCTCAACATGCGCGAGCAGCTGATTCGCGAGGTCGAGATCGTTCCGCTCGAGGTGGTGGTGCGCAACGTTGCCGCCGGCTCGCTGTCGCAGCGGCTCGGCATCGAGGAGGGCACGCAATTGCCGCGCTCGATCATCGAGTTTTATTACAAGAACGACCAGCTCAACGACCCGATGGTCTCCGAAGAGCACATCACCGCATTCGGCTGGGCTACGCCGCAGGAGATCGACGACGTCATGGCGCTGGCGATCCGCGTCAACGATTTCCTCACCGGGCTGTTTCTCGGCATCGGCATCCGGCTGGTCGATTTCAAGATGGAATGCGGCAGGCTGTTCGAGAACGAGATGATGCGGATCATCGTCGCCGACGAGATCTCGCCGGATTCCTGCAGGCTGTGGGACATCAAGTCGAACGAAAAGCTCGACAAGGACCGTTTTAGGCGCGACCTCGGCGGCGTGCTGGAGGCCTATACCGAAGTGGCAAAGCGGCTCGGCATCCTGATGGAGAACGAGCGCCCCGCGGGTTCGGGCCCGGTGCTGGTGAAGGGCTGAGGTTCTCCTCGCGTGGTTCGAGACGCACGCTGCGCGATGCTCCTCACCACGAGGCGGGGGAAATCTCAGACCTCATCCTGAGGAGCGGGCGAAGCCCGCGTCTCGAAGGATGGCAAGACATGACACTTCGAGTCCGGACGACGTACGGAAATTAGGTTTGAACATATGAAAGCGCGCGTCACCGTCACGCTGAAATCCGGCATCCTCGACCCCCAGGGCAAGGCCATCGAAGGCGCCTTAAAATCGCTCGGCGTCGACGGCATCGCCAGCGTGCGTCAGGGCAAGGTGTTCGACATCGAACTATCAGGCGCCGATGCGGCGAAAGCCGAGGCGGCACTGAAGGATGCCGCCGACAAGCTGCTTGCGAATACCGTCATCGAGAATTACCGGGTTGAAGTTTTGAGCTAGGTCGCCTTCGATGAAATCCGCAGTCCTGGTCTTCCCCGGCATCAATCGCGAGCGCGACATGGCCCGCGCGCTGAAGCTCGCGTCGGGCCATCAGCCTGCGATGGTCTGGCATGCCGAGACATCGCTGCCTCGAGGTACCGATCTCGTGGTGGTGCCCGGCGGATTCTCTTATGGCGATTATCTGCGTTGCGGCGCCATCGCCGCGCGCGCGCCGGTGATGGACGCGGTGCGCGAATTCGCAGGCCGCGGCGGCCTGGTGCTCGGCGTCTGCAACGGTTTTCAGATTCTGTGCGAGTCCGGGCTCTTGCCCGGCATCCTGATGCGCAATGCGCGGCTGAAATTCATCTGCCACGACGTGCATCTGCGGGTGGAGCGCTCCGATACGCCGTTCACGCGCGGCTACAATGCCGGGCAGGTGATCCGCGTGCCCATTGCGCATGGCGAGGGCAATTATGCCGCCGACGAGGATACCATCCGCCGTCTCGAAGGCGAGGGCCGGGTGCTGTATCGCTACTGCTCGCCGGCAGGCGAAGTCGGCGACACCCACAACATCAACGGCGCCGCGCAATCGATCGCCGGCATCGTCAACGACCGCGGCAATGTGCTCGGCATGATGCCGCATCCGGAAAACCACGTCGAAGACATCATGGGCTGCACCGACGGCCGCGGCCTGTTCGCAGGGCTGGTGGCGCATCTGGAGCGCGCGGCATAGTTGTAACAGCCGCCGCCGGCCAATAAGATGAGAGACAATTGACGGGCCAGGTTTCGGAGGCCGCTATGGCGTTGGATTACCTTCGTTCCGGATACGCAACGCTTCAATACGAGATCGCCGAGGAAAGGGCGTCGGCGCTCGGACGGCTTGGACGGCGGCTGGAGGCTGCGCTGACGGCGCTTGCCGCATGCCCGCGGACCGCGAGTTCGAATCGAGGCGTCCGCGATCGTCTCCTTGAACAGGCAGGATATGCGTTGTGGCTGCTCACCGTGCAGCGCGAAGCCTGCGGTCTCAACAACCTCGCCCACCTCCTGCAGGTCTATCGCGTGCCGAATGAGGTGGTTGCGCGCATGGGGCGATTGGCCGTTCCGCGCGTCCCGTCCGGCAGAGACGACAACGCCATGAGGAACCGCCGGCGGCAGGCCGAATGGCTTGCCATCGTCTGGCAGGCGCTTAAAGTCCGATTCAGTCGCCTTGTTTGGACCAAACCGATCGTGAGCCTTTCTGGAAAGCCGGATCGAAAATATGCGCAGCTGATCTTGCTGGCTGCAGCTGCTGCGCTGGTCGGCTTCTCCGCCTCTGCGCAGGACTACCCGAAACGCCCCATCACCATGATCGTGCCGTTCGCGGCCGGCGGCGCGTCTGACGTGATCGCGCGGACGGTCGCCGAGCAGATGGGCTCGGCGCTGGGACAGACCATCGTGATCGAAAATGTCGCGGGCGCCGGCGGCTCCACCGCGTTGACGCGCACCGCGCGCGCGGCGCCCGACGGCTACACCATCGCCATCGGAAACGCCGGCACCAATGCGGCGGCCTACACGATCTATCCGATGCTGCCGTTCAAGGCCGATGCCTTCTTACCTGTTGCGATGGTGGCAAAAACCTTCGGCATCGTGGCGCTGCGCAAGGATTTTCCCGCCAAGACGGTGCAGGAATTCATCGCCTACGCCAAGAGCAATCCCGGCAAGATCAATCTCGGCCACGCCGGGGTCGGCTCGTCGAATTTTCTGATCTGCAAGAGTTTCGTGCAGGCCGCCGGCATCGACGTGACGCTGGTCGGCTACCGCGGCGGTGCGCCGGCGCTCACCGACGTGATCGGCGGCCAGATCGACGGCGTCTGCGATAATGCGGCCTCGGTATCGCAGGCGATCGACGACAGGCTGGTGAAGGGCCTGGTGGTCGGTTCAACCGGGCGGCTGGCGACGCTGCCGGATCTGCCGACCTCCGCTGAAGCAGGATTGCCCGAATTCGAGGCACAGGGCTGGAACGGCCTGTTCGCCCCAAAAGGCACCCCGCCGGAGATCGTCGCAAAGCTCAACGCCGCGGCGAAGACGGCGGTGGAAAGCGACGCGGTGAAGAAGCGTTTTCACGATCTGTCGTCGGTGCCGCCGGACGCCAATGAGCATGCGCCGGAGGTGCTGCAGCAGCTCGTGACCCGCGACGTGGAGAAATATCGCAAGCTGCTTGAACAGAAATAGCGCGTAGGCGCGTAGGGTGGGTTAGGCGCGAAGCGCCGTAACCCACCACAGCGATTGGCAACTGGCGATGGCGCGGTGGGTTACGCGCCTTCGGCGCTAACCCACCCTACGTTCCGGGCCGAGGTTGGCGGCCAAACGGGAAAGATCATGCCGGCGTTCATCTGCTCGACCTGCGGTACGCAATATCCGCCAAGCAAAACTCCGCCGGCGCACTGCCCGGTGTGTGAAGACGAGCGCCAGCACATCCCGCCCGAGGGGCAGTCGTGGACGACGCTGGAACGCCTGCGGATTTCGCACCACAACGGATTTCGCCAGTACGAGCCCGGTCTGATCGGGATCGGCACCACGCCAAGATTCGCTATCGGGCAACGCGCGCTGCTGGTGTGTACGCCGCACGGCAACATTCTCTGGGATTGCATCTCGCTGATCGACGACGCCACGGTCACGCTGATCAACGGGCTAGGCGGACTGCGCGCGATCGCGATTTCGCATCCGCACTTCTATACGACGCTGGCCGACTGGAGCCGGGCGTTCGGGGATGTGCCCGTCCATCTCCACGCCGACGATGCGAAGTGGGTAAGACAGCCCGATCCTTGCATAAAATTCTGGCAAGGCGAGAGGTTCGAACTGCTCGACGGTGTCACGCTGGTCCGCGGGGGCGGGCACTTTCCCGGCGGAGCGATGCTGCACTGGGCGGCGGGAGCCGACGGCAAGGGCGTGGTGTGCTCGGCCGACATCGCCATCGTCAACCTGGACCGCAAGTCCTTCTCGTTCATGCGCAGCATTCCGAACTTCATTCCGCTTTCCGAGCAAGGCGTTCGCGCCGTCGCGGCGGCGCTGCTGCCGCTGGCGTTCGACCGGGTCTACAGCCACCATTTCGAGCGGGTGATGCATTCGGGTGCGAAGCAGAACCTGGCGAACTCCGTAGAGCGCTACGTTGCGGCTATCGGCGGCGCTTACGATCGGGGATGAGGGCGACAGGGCCCCGCATTCCTGCGCATGGCATTTGGGCAACACTTTCTGCAAAACGTCATGACCTGCAGTTTGTGCTCTTGCGCGTCCGTGTTGGTTGGAAACACTGGTCCCGTCGCAAACATGGTAGAGCCCCTGGAGACGACGGATCATGAGCCCGCGATTTATCAAAGTGGCGGCGTTGTGCGGAACGGTCGTTCTCGCCGTCTGGTTCGGCGCCCGGCTTTCCGGCCCCGATTCGGTCGTCGTCGACAGCACGGCCGCGGTGCCGTTCGGCCGGATCGCGGCGGCGCACACTGCCGACACCGAACTCGCCGACGCAGCGCAGTCAAGTATGGCTGCAGTCAATGACGATGTGACGACGGCGGTCGAACCGCAAACCGGGATGACGGCGGCCGTCGAAATCGAAACAGCAACTGCCGCCGAACCGGCCGTGGAGGTGACGACCGGCATCGCGGCGGCGCTGGATCAGCCAAAATTGTTCGTCGAGCGCGCGGTGTCGGATTCGTCGCAGCTGCCGGCGCCTGAATTGCCGCGGGTGCAGATGGCGTCAGCGAACTCCTCCGATCCGCTGCCGGTCGACATCAGGGAGCCGGCGGGCGCCATCGAAATCGCCGACGAATGCCTGGTCGTGGACATCTGTATCGACCGATATTTGTGGACGCTCTATCAGCGCACCCCCAAGCAGGACACCCTCAAGGTGCATGAGCGAAGGAAAGTGGCGATCAAGCGGAAGGGCAAGATGGTGACCGTCACCAGAAGCTTTACCAGGCTTGTCGATCAGGACTTTACCTGGAAGGATCCGAAGGCGGCGGAAAAAGCCGGCATGGCGATGATGGCCTACGTGATCGGAGGCATGGACCGGGGCTTCAAGACAAAACTTTTCCATACGCTACGCGCGGCGGAGCAGGCCGGGATGTCGCCCGGCATCACCAGCGCGTTCCGCGACGACTACCGTCAATCGATCGCCAGCGGCCTGAAGGCGGCCACCGACAGGTCGTATCACGGCGGCAGCTTTCGCGGCGGCTATGGCCACGGGCTTGCGGCCGATGTCGTGAGCGTCGACGGCGCGACCCGCGACCAGCGATGGGCTTCCACCGAAAAGTTCTGGAAATGGATCGACGCGCACGGCAAGGAGTTTGGAATCGGGCGGCCTTATCTCGGCCGCGATCCGCCGCATGTGGCGCCGACCGACGGCAAGGAATATGCCGCCCACAACGGAGGCATGAAGGTTCGGCACGCGGCGGCGGATAACACGAAGCGCAAGCGGCTGGCTATGCGGAATGATATGAGCGCGGCGAAGACGCTAAAGAAACGCCACGCCGTTCAAGCAGGCAGCGCTGCTCGCCACACGCCGCGGGCGCCTTCCGATCGACCGAAGATGGCGATGGCTGAGCCCGGACGCGGCTAGATCGAAACTTCATAGTCATTGCAGGGTGGGCAAAGCTGCCGGACGCAAATGCGTCCGGGGGTGTTCGGGCGCGGCGCAAGTGCGCCCTTGCCCGTCTACAACTTGCTGTCTCTGGACGCGCTGGCCATCGATGATTATTTTCATCGCAGAGGCACCCTCATGGCGACGATGATATCAGAGGTGTACGACGCATTCATCGCGTCGGGCGCTCCGGAGGACAAGGCGCGAGAGGCCGCCGAGGCCATGGCTGCCTATGACGGCCGCTTCAACAAAATTGAGGGTGATCTCGGCATGATCCGGGGGGACATCAATCTGCTGAAGTGGATGAACGGGATTACCTGGGCGCTCTGCTTCGGGATACTTTTCAAGCTTTTCCTGCATTAACCGTTCGATTTGATTGCTGCCGCCGGCCGCAGCTTCACCCGCTTGATGGTTCCTGAAAACGCAAACAGCTTGCGCTCGCCGCAATTGAGCATACCCCGCAGAAAGATCAGCGAGCCGCCGGCGCGGGTGATTTCGCCGGTGGCTTCGATCAGGTCGCCTTCGTGGGCGGCGTCGAGGAATTCACATGCGAACGACACCGTCACGCCCGGTCCCTTCAGCACCGGCGAGGCGAAGGCGAACAGGCAGTAATCGGCGAAGGTCATGAAAGCGCCGCCGTGGACGTTGCGTAAGCCGTTGAGATGTTTTTGCTCGACGCGGAACGCGCAGCGCACCCGGCCATCGTCGCCGATTTGGTGCCAGAATGGCCCGTTGTTGGATTCAAAACTGTCGCGGCTCCAGGTGCGCCAGCCGGCGAATTCGCCTTCGGTTTCGACATGCAAATCGGGGCGGCGGAGAAATGCCGTGTTGGTCAGATCGTCCACGGAAAAGGCCCTCAGTTGTTCAGGCCCTTAAATCGGATCCCGGAGCGCGGTGCAAATGCTTTACCGGGACGCCACCGCGGCAATTCCGCGGATTGTTGAAAAGGCGCTTAAAAAGCCCTTTTCCCGTCTGCTTGATGTCCCTAAGAAGAAGCTTAAATCGGCATCCAGCAGCATCATGATTCCCAACGAGCCCCAAATCACCCCCGAACTCGTAGCTTCCCACGGCCTCAAGCCGGACGAGTACGAGCGCATTCTGAAACTGATCGGGCGGGTGCCGAGTTTTACCGAACTCGGGATCTTCTCGGCGATGTGGAACGAGCACTGCTCCTACAAATCCTCGCGCATCCATCTCAAGGGATTGCCGACCAAGGCGCCGTGGGTGATCCAGGGGCCGGGCGAGAATGCCGGCGTGATCGATATCGGCGACGGGCAGGCGGTGGTGTTCAAGATGGAAAGCCACAACCACCCGAGCTATATCGAGCCCTATCAGGGCGCGACCACCGGCGTCGGCGGCATCTTGCGCGACGTGTTTACGATGGGGGCCCGGCCGATCGCCTGCCTCAATGCATTGAGCTTCGGCGCGCCGGAGCATCCGAAGACGCGGCATCTCGTGTCCGGCGTCGTGGCCGGCGTCGGCGGCTACGGCAATTCGTTCGGCGTGCCGACGGTCGGCGGGCAGGTGCGCTTCCACACCCGCTATGACGGCAACATCCTGGTCAATGCCATGGCGGTCGGCCTTGCCGATACCGACAAGATCTTTTATGCCGCGGCGTCCGGCGTCAACATGCCGATCGTCTATCTCGGCTCCAAGACCGGCCGCGACGGCATCCACGGCGCCTCGATGGCCTCGGCCGAATTCGACGACGACTCGGCGGAGAAACGTCCGACCGTGCAGGTCGGCGATCCCTTTGCCGAAAAACTGCTGCTGGAAGCCTGCCTCGAAATCATGGCGGCGGATTGCGTGGTCGCGATCCAGGACATGGGTGCTGCGGGGCTGACATGCTCGGCCGTGGAGATGGGCGCCAAGGGCGATCTCGGCGTCGATCTCGATCTCGATGCGGTGCCGACGCGCGAAACCGGCATGAGCGCTTATGAGATGATGCTGTCGGAAAGCCAGGAGCGCATGCTCATGGTGCTGAAGCCGGAAAAGGAAAAGCAGGCCGAGGCGATCTTCAAGAAATGGGGACTGGATTTTGCCGTGGTCGGCTACACCACGCCGAGCAAGCGCTTTGTGGTAAAACACGGCGGCGACGTGATGGCCGACCTGCCGATCAAGGAACTCGGCGACGAAGCACCGCTCTATGACCGGCCGCACGTCGCCTTGCCGCTGTTGCCCGTGATCCATGCCCGCGATGTGAGAGCGCCGATTGGAATCATGCCCGCGCTGGAAAAACTCATCGCAACACCAGAACTGTGCTCAAAACGCTGGGTGTGGGAGCAGTACGATCACGTCATTCTCGGCAATACCGTGCAACGCCCCGGCGGCGATGCCGCGGTGGTGCGCGTCGAGGATGGGCCGAAAGGGCTGGCGCTGACGGTGGATGTGACGCCGCGTTACTGCGAGGCCGATCCTTATCAGGGCGGCATGCAGGCGGTGGCCGAGGCCTGGCGCAACATCACCGCGGTCGGCGGGCGTCCGCTGGCGATCACCGACAATCTGAATTTCGGCAATCCGGAGCGGCCCGAAATCATGGGCCAGTTCGTCGGCTGCCTGAAGGGTATCTCGGAAGCGTGCCGTGCGCTGGATTTCCCGGTCGTGTCCGGCAACGTCTCGCTCTACAACGAGACCAACGGCCGCGGGATTTTGCCGACGCCCTCGATCGGCGGCGTCGGGCTGCTCGATGATTTCACCAAGTCCGCAACGCTCAAGTTCAAGGCCGAAGCCGAGGCGATTCTGCTGATCGGCGAGACCCATGGCTGGCTCGGCCAGTCGGTGTATTTGCGTGATCTCTGCGGCCGCGAAGACGGCGCGCCGCCGCCGGTCGATCTCGCAGCCGAAAAACGCAATGGCGACGTGGTGCGCGGCATGATCCATGCGGGCACCGCGACCGCGGTCCACGATGTTTCCGATGGCGGGTTGCTGATCGCGTTGGCGGAGATGGCGATTGCCAGCGGTATCGGCGCGCGGCTATCGGCTGCGCCGCAGTCGATCGTGCCGCATGCCTGGTGGTTCGGCGAGGACCAGGCGCGTTACATCGTGACCGTGCCGCAGGAGCAGGCCGGCCTGGTGCTGGCGAAAATGAAAGGCGTCGGCGTACCCTGCATGCGCATCGGCAGCACCGGAGGCGATGCCATCGACATCGCCGGCGAGAAGCCGGTGTCGATCAAGGCGCTGGAAGGCGCCTTCGAGAGCTGGCTGCCGTCTTATATGAACGGCAAGGGGTCGTGAACAAGCGTAGCCAGGATGAGCTGTTGCGAAATCCGAGGCCGGCGGTCATTCCCGGATTTCGCGACAGCTCATCCTGGCTACGAGGTTCGCTCACAACACCCGCGTCGCGCCGGGAATCCTGCGCAAGCCTGCGGTCAGGGCCCAACTCGCCGCCAGCGTGAACGCAAAACCGATGAGTACTTTGACGATCGCCGGCAGATCGACGTCGTACAGCCAATACTGAATCCACAGCGCGAACGCGTAATGCACCAGGAAGATGCCGTAGGCGTCCTTCTGCATCGGATCCAGCACGCTCCAGCCGGATCGTTTGAAGCGCAGGAAGAAGGCGAGGATGGTGAACATCATGGCTGCGCTGAAAACCACGAACACGACGCCATAAGCCGCCTCATACCAGTGCGGCAGCGCGCCGGGATTGCCCAATATCTCCCGTTTGATGGTGATCAGCACCCAAAGCAGGCAATACGGAACGAGCGTCGCAATGACCCAATTCCATCCGCTGTTCGCCAACTGGCCATCTGCGCTGAGTAATCCGCGCTCGAAATTCGCAGCACCTATTCCCGCTCCGATGAAGAAATAGGCCGCGTACAGCAGCACGCGGCTCGCCTGCACCGAAAACGGCCCGAACTCGAACCAGTGGTTGACCCCGAAATAAAGCCGCGACGGGACATAGAGGATCATGGTTACCGCGATCAGAAACAGAAAAAATTCAGCGGGTCTGTCGAAGCCGCGCTGAGACAGCCGGTTGATCGGATCGAGCAGATTTGGCGATAGCCGGTACAGCAGGCTCGCGGTTATATCGAACGTCAGCAGTACCCAGAGAAACCACAGCGGGCCGCTCGGCCACGGCCCCACACTCACCATCTTCCACCAGAAACCCGCGAAGCCGGCGTTCGGGTGCTGCCGCAACTCGAGGGCATAATACGCGATCGGGATAATGGTGAACGCCGCGATCACGAACGGCAGGCCGAGCCGGAGCAAGCGGTCGCGAAAGAATGACCCGGGCGACTTGTGGCGAAGGCTCGGCCACACGAACAGGCCGGACAGGAAGAAGAACATCGCCATGAAGAAGCTGTCGGTGGCGAGCACGACGCCGTCGAAACCGAGCCAGTATTTGGGGTCGGTATGGCCGAAATAGGTGTAGGGAATCACCGCATGGTGAATGAGGACGATAAGGGTGAGGAAGGTCCGCGTACGGTCTATCGCGAAATTGCGCGCGGCGGCCTTGGGCGTCGCCCGGACGTCGGCAGATGCAACAGAAATCGACGTCATGACGCTTCCCTGCGAGGTTGCAGGCAGATGTTGCTGCCGGGGACGGCCTTCGGCAAGGCCAAAGTTCAAAATCGGGAACCATCCCGCCGCTACGCCGTTGTGGCCATCGGCAAGCTTTAAGGAGCGGACCGATGACAATTCTGAAATGGGCGCTGATCTTTTTTCTGGTATCCGTGGTCGCCGGCATACTCGGCTTCACCGGCATTTCGGCGGCCTCCGCCGACGTCGCGCGCTTCCTGTTTTATGTGTTCGTGGTGATCTTCCTGGTGCTGCTGATCCTGGGACTGACGATCTTCAGGGTGTAGCGGCGCATTCCCGCCTCGCCGTCATTGCGAGGAGCTCTTGCGACGAAGCAATCCAGTCCTTGCCTGTGGCCTTCTGGATTGCTTCGCTTCGCTCGCAATGACGTCAGCCCACCTCCTCGATGGTCACCCTGTCCGGATAAAACGCGAGGTGGCCGGAAATTTCCGCCATCGCCGGGAACGGCGTCTCGTAGGTCCAGACTGAATTCTCCAGCGCCTTGCCGCCGGCGGTAACGCTGAAATAGCTCGCGTCCCCCTTATAGGGGCAGTGCGTGGTCCGGTCGGAGCGTGACAGCAGCGCCATGTTGGCGTCCTGGCGCGGAACGTACTGGACCGCCGGGTAACTTGCCTCTTTTAGCGTCAGGGCGTGGGTGGTGTCGGCAATCAGCACGCCTGCGGCGGAGACGCGGACGCGCTTCGGGTTCGCCGTGATGGCGATGGGATGATCGGGGCCGGGAATTTTCATGGTCAGCCTTTCTGCAATCGATGATTTGGATCAAATGTGAGGTCGATTGCGGCTTTGAAACAGGCCGCTCGCGGATATATTACCTGAAGGCGTGACGCAGCAAGACGGCCACGTTAGACTGCCGCCGGATTCGAAGCGATTTGGGAGAGTTCTGAATGCCGATGGACGCCCGCGACATCGAAACCATGATCAAGGCCGCGATACCCGACGCCGAGGTGACGATTCGCGATCTTGCCGGCGACGGCGACCACTATGCGGCGACCGTGATTTCGGAATCCTTCCGCGGAAAATCCCGCGTCCAGCAGCACCAGATCGTCTATCAATCGCTGCAGGGCCAGATGGGCGGTGTGCTGCACGCGCTGGCGCTGCAGACCGGGGTGCCGGAGGATTAGCTCTGCAGGACCGCGCGCATGGGGAATAGTCAACGCGGCGCGCTATATCGTCAGGTCGCGCCGCATCAGCATAGCCGCGTCACCTACGCCGAACTGTTCTTCGATCTGGTGTTCGTTTTTGCGGTCACGCAGATATCGCACACGTTGCTGGGCCGGTTAACCTCGCTCGGGGTGTTGCAAACGGCGCTGTTGTTTCTCGGCGTGTGGTGGGTGTGGGTCTACACCTCCTGGACCACTAACTGGCTCAATCCCGAACTCACGCCGGTTCGCGTCCTCTTGTTCCTGCTGATGCTCGGCGGGCTCGTACTGTCGACCTCGATTCCGCAAGCCTTCGAGTTGCGCGGGCTCTGGTTCGCGCTGGCCTACGCCGCGATGCAGGTGGGCCGTACCATCTTTCTGCTGCTGTCGACGCCGCCGGGCCAAACCCTGGCGCGCTTGAATGCGGTCCGCATCCTGATCTGGCTGCTGATGTCGGCGGTGTTCTGGATCGCGGGCGGCCTTGCGCAAGGCAATTCGCGGCTGCTACTGTGGGCGGTGGCGCTGGCGATCGAGTACCTCTCGCCGGCGGTCCGGTTCTGGATCCCGAAATACGGCGCGTCTGCAGTGGCGGACTGGGTGGTCGAAGGCGGCCATATGGCGGAGCGCTGTGCGGGTTTCATCATCATCGCGCTCGGCGAATCCATCGTCGTCACCGGCGCGACCTTTGCCGATCTTGCCTGGACCACCGACACCGTCGGCGCCTTCATGTCGGCCTTTGTCGGTGCACTGGCGATGTGGTGGATTTACTTCCACAAGGGAGCCGAGGCCGGCTCCGAGCAGATCTCAAACGCCAGCGAACCGGGCCGGCTGGCGCGGCTGGCCTATACCTATCTGCACATGCCGATCGTGGCCGGCATCATTGTCTCCGCGGTAGCCGACGAACTGGTGCTGAAGCATCCGGCCGGGCATTCCAATCCGGAGACCGTGCTGAGCGCGATCGGCGGCCCGCTGCTGTTTTTGCTCGGGACAATCCTGTTCAAGCACACCATTCGCGGCTTCCTGCAACTCTCGCATGGCGTGGGCATCGTTGCGCTCGGCATCCTCGCCTGCTTTGCCGGCGGCCTGTCGCCGCTGCTGCTATCGATCCTGACCACCGCGATCATGATCGTGGTCGCGGCGTGGGAATCGGTCTCGCTGCGATCGGGCGCGGCGGAGGCTCGGTCCGAGACCACCAGCGCCTGATCCGAAAACACGTTGGCGAGGCAGGGAATGAAAGCGTATTTGGTGCTCGACTTGTCGGTGAAGGACTTTGGTGCTTTCAGAAAATACATCGCTGAAATCCCTGCATTCATCGCAAAACATTCAGGAAAATACCTGGTTCAAGGAGTTCAGCCGACGACAATTGAGGGTGACTGGAAACCTGAGCGCCTGGTCATCATCGAATTTCCGGAACGCGAAAACGCGGAAGCATTTCTAGGCGATCCGGAAACCCAGGGCCTGTTCAAGCTGCGCCGCGAGACGACGACGAGCAGACTGGTGCTTGCCGATGGGTGTGCATAACGTCGGAGATTGAGATGGATGATCGAACGGTGCGGGCGGCGCTGCAGCGGCATTGGGATGCTTCGGACGCCGGCGATTACAACGTCGAACATGAAATCTACCGCGAGGATGCCGTGCTTGATTATCCGCAATCGGGCGAGCGGATCCGCGGCCGGGACCACATTCAGGAGAGCCGGTTCGTCCAGCCGAACGCCAAGCGCTTCACGGTCCGGCGGATGTTCGGCAGCGGCGATCTCTGGGTCACTGAATTCGTGCTGAGCTATGACGGCAACCCATCCTACGCGGTGAGCCTGATGGAATTTCGCGAAGGTCTGGTGGCCCGCGAAACGCAATATTTCGCCGATCGCTTTGACCCTGCTCCCTCGCGTGCGCATCTTGTTGAGCTAAAACCAGCGCCGGGGGAGAAACCGGATCGGCGCTGATGGTGACGAGATTTCATCAGCGCTCGCGGCGCTCGACTACACAACCTCGAGCGCCGGCCGAATTCGCGGAAGCGCGCGAGGCTCGTGGCTGTTGTCTGCGTTAGACCCGCCGGTTTATGGGTTCGCGCCTACCGCGAGGCCACCAGCGCGTGAACCGAGAACATGGCGGCGGCGTCGGTCCATGATGCGGTCGGGGTCCATCCCGAGCCGCGAGCAAGAGCTGTGAAGCGGTCGAGGCTGTATTTGTAGCTGCTCTCGGTGTGAATGCTTTCGCCTGATCGAAACGCAAAGCCGCGGCCCAAAATCCGTACCGTCTGCGCCTTGCGGCTGATCAGGTGCATCTCGATGCGGTGTCGCTCGCGATTGTAGATGGCGCGATGGGTAAACGCCGACAAGTCGAAATTGCCGCCCAGTTCCTGGTTGATGCGGACCAGCACATTGAGGTTGAAGCGCGCGGTGACGCCGGCGGCATCGTTGTATGCTGCGTAGAGCATGCGCTCGTCCTTTTCGAGATCGACGCCGATCAGCATCTGCGCGTCTTCGCCCAGGATGGAGAGCGCGCTGCGCAGGAAGCTGCAGGCCTCATGCGGCTCGAAATTTCCCAGCGTCGATCCGGGAAAAAAACCGACCTTGGGCATCGCCTTCACCGCCGAAGGCAGCACGAACGGCGCGGTAAAATCCGCCGTCACCGGATAGACCTTGAGGCCGGGAAAATCGGCGCGCAGCGCCTCGGCCTGGGCCTTGAGGAAGTCGCCTGAGATGTCCACCGGCACGTAGGCGCCGAAATCGCATTGCTGCAGCAAAAGCCGGACCTTGGTGCTCGCGCCGGCGCCGAACTCGACCAACGCAGCGCCCTTCGGGACACTCGCGGATATCTCCGTACCGCGGTCGCGTAGAATCCCGAGTTCGGTTCGGGTCGGATAGTATTCCGGCAGCAAGGTGATCTGTTCGAACAGCTCGGAGCCCGCGGCGTCGTAAAAGTATTTCGGCGACAGCCGCTTCGGCTGCGCCGAGAGGCCCTCGATCACGTCGCTGGCGAACGCCGACGTCTGCTGATCGAACCGATGCGCCTTGGCCAACGCGGCGGCGTGCACATTCATGACAGTCTCCTCGGCGCGCGTCCCGGCGCGGTGAACAAAAAATCAAACGCCGTAATCGGCGAGGCGCAGCCCCGTGAATTGCCAGCGGTGGTGCGGGTAAAAGAAGTTTCGATAGCTGACGCGGCTGTGCCGGTCCGGCGTCGCCAGCGACGAGCCGCGCAGTACCAATTGGTTGACCATGAACTTGCCATTGTATTCGCCGAGCGCGCCTTCGACGGCGCGGTAGCCGGGGTAGGGCGCATAGGCGCTGCGGGTCCATTGCCAGACGATGCCGAAGGCGTCGTTGAGCTGGCCGGCGCGCGCCGCGACTTCCCATTCCATCTCGGTCGGCAGGTGCTTGCCGCGCCAGCGCGCGAACGCGTCGGCCTCATAATAACTGACGTGGCAGACCGGGGCGGTCAGGTCGATCGGCTGCAATCCGCCAAGCGTCATCATCTGCCACCCGCCGTCGATGTTGCGCCAATGTCCGGGCGCCTGCCATTCTTCGTTGCCGGCGGCCGCAAAACCGTCCATCAGCCACAGCGTCGGCGTGCGGTAGCCGCCGTCGTTGATGAATTCGAGCCAATCGCCGTTGCTGACGAGATTGCGCGCTAGCTTTACCGGTCCGACCAAAGCGCGATGCCACGGTTTTTCGTTGTCGAAATGAAAGCCGTCGCCGGCGTGGCCGATGCCGTGGATGCCTTCATTGAGGGTAGTCCATTCGTCGCCGCTGCGGGAGGAGGGCGGAAACCTCCATTCCGGAACGTAGGCAGGCGGGATCGGATTCTGCGCGAAGGCATGCAGGATGTCGGTCAGCATCAATTCCTGATGCTGCTGCTCGTGGTTGAAGCCGACCTCCAGCAGCGGCATCAGGCCTTCCAGCGCGGCCTCGTCCGTTTCATGGAAAAACTTCACCACGGCGGCGTCGACGTGCCGGCGATAGGCGGCGACTTGCTCGGCGCCGGGCCGGGTCAGGTGGCCGCGCTGGTGCCGGGCGTGCCGGGGTCCGGCGCTGACGTAATAGGAGTTGAACAGGAAGGCGTAGTCCGGGTGATAAGGCGTGTAGCCCGGACAGTGCTCGCCGAGCAAAAATTGCTCGAAGAACCAGGTAGTATGGGCGCGATGCCATTTCGTTGGACTTGCGTCCGGCATCGACTGGACCAGTTGGTCCTCGGGCGACAGCGGAGCGGCGCGGCGCTCGGTCTCGTTCCGGACCGAAAGGTACCTCGCGGTCAGTTTCCCGGCGAGGGTCGCAGAATCGGAGAAAAATGACGGAAAAGGCTCAGCCAGCGCGGCTGCAGCGGATGCTGTGTTCGTCACTGGAGTCTCCGATTTGGAGGAGAAACGTCGGTCCGGCTGATGGGTTCCCAAGAGCAGCCTGTCCTAGATAGGTGGCCCGATCCGGGAAAAAAGCCTCGCCGGGGCCATGATTTTGGAGCTCGCGTCCCGGACGCTCCGCAGCACTTCGCAAGGGCTAGGCGCTGCGCTGCATCGGGGTCACGAGTACCCGGCGGATTTCCGGGCTTGGGCACGCATGCCAGCTCCCCGGCATTTTACTTGGGATAACAAACGGTTTCGGGCTACATATATGCCAAGTACCTGATTTGACGGGCCATCGCCGGCCCCCCGGCCGTGCCGCAAAAGGACGCGAATATGAGCATTGAACAATTCATCGATAACGAAGTGAAGTCGAACGACGTCGTGCTGTTCATGAAGGGCACGCCGCAGTTTCCACAGTGCGGATTTTCCGGCCAGGTGGTTCAGATTCTCGACCACGTCGGTGTCGGCTACAAAGGCCTCAACGTGCTCGAATCCGCCGACCTGCGGGACGGCATCAAGACCTACTCCAACTGGCCGACCATTCCGCAGCTCTATGTCAAGGGCGAGTTCGTCGGCGGCTGCGACATCATCCGCGAGATGTTCCAGGCCGGCGAACTGCAGCAGTTGTTCGCCGACAAGGGCGTCACGGTCGCTGCGTCGGCCTCTGCCTGACAGCGGCCGCGCGCCAGATCGGTTCGACGCGGCTCGAAGTCATCGTCGCCGATATCACGACGTTGAGCGTTGACGCCATCGTCAACGCGGCGAACGCCTCGCTGCTGGGCGGCGGCGGTGTCGATGGTGCGATCCATCGCGGAGCCGGGCCGCAATTGCTCGCCGAATGTCGCACGCTCAAAGGCTGTGCGACCGGCGAGGCCAAAATCACCCGAGGCTACAAGCTGCCGGCGCGGCACGTCATTCATGCCGTCGGACCGGTCTGGCATGGCGGCGCCGAAGGCGAGGACGAGGCGTTGGCCTCGTGCTATCGCCGCGCCATGGAGCTTTGTCAGACCCACAAGTTGGCGTCCGTTGCCTTTCCCGCGATCTCCACCGGGGTCTACGGCTTTCCGGCCGAGCGGGCGGCGAGGATCGCTGTGAGCAACGTGATCGGCGCATTGGCTGCCACTCCCGTCGTCGTCAATGTTATCTTCTGCTGTTTCTCCGATGCCAGTGCGCGGCTGCACCGTTACGCGCTGGACAATGGCTATACTGATTGACTTGCTGCATTGTCTCAGCGATTGCACGCTGGCACTGCGTCCGCGACACAACTCCAGTGAGCTCAATGCGACCTTAGCCACGCTTCCCGCCAATCGAGATGAAGGCCATGAGACAGGGCTCCGGCAACGGGTTGCGCCAGCAATGCCGGGTTCCGTTTTGCACGATGCAATCGCCTTGGCGCAAATGGACCTTCTGTCCGTCGTCGAGTTCCAGCATCATCTCGCCGCTCAAGGATTTGTTCTTGTTTCGCGACCACCAGCGCCAAGAGAGCCTGCCCATCTATGTTCGCCGCTGTTCCGGTTCTTTCTTTGGCGTTGTCGTCGGGCCTCCGCCTATTCCGGCGCTTGCATAGTGAGGCCGGCTGAATAAAACGTGGGGAAAAACCGAAAAGCAACGAAACTCCGAGACTAGCTTCGCTTAATTTATGCGTTGCGCTTCAGCGCGCAAATGACGCGCCGCGAACCTGCGTAAAGATCGCGTATGGGTCTTCTGCGGACTTATTGCACTTCGAAGGGCCCTGGGCCTTGTGCTCATGAGGCCGGCCGCTAGACTTCGCGGCAAATTTGTACGTGGGGGCACGCGATGAATGCAAGACAGGCGTGGCGATTGGTTTGCACGGCATTGCTGACCGGCGCCGTATCCATCGGCCCCGCATTCGCGGACGGCAGCTTCGATATTCCGGCGGGTGCGCACTTCAATATGGAAAAGCTCGCGCGTATCGGCGAATTCTTCCGCAACGAAATCGCCAACGGCAAGATCCCGGGCGCCATCGTCCTGATCCAGCAGCATGGCAAGCCGGTCTATTTCGAGAAATTCGGCCTGCGCGATGTCACCACCAAGCTGCCGATGACCGACGACACGATCTTCACCGTGTTTTCGATGTCGAAGCCGGTTACCAGCGTCGCCGCGATGATGCTGGTCGACCAGGGCAAGCTCAAGCTGACCGATCCGGTTTCGAAATACATCCCCTCTTATGCGGACGCCAAGGTCGGGGTGGAGCTGAAGGCGGAGGATGGCGAAAAGAAGCTCGAACTGGTGCCGTTGCAGCGTCCGGTCACGATCCTGGACCTGATGCGGCATACCTCGGGCATCACCTACGGCTTCTATGGCGACAGCCTGGTCCGCAAGGCCTATGCCAACGCGCTGATCTATGGCGGCGATTTCGACAATGCCGAATTCGCCGAACGCATCGCGCAGCTTCCGCTGGCCGAGCAACCCGGCACGCTGTGGGACTATGGCCACTCCACCGACGTGCTGGGCCGCGTCATCGAAGTGATCTCGGGGAAATCGCTGCTGCAGTTCGAGAAGGAAAAGCTGCTTGATCCGCTCGGCATGCTCGACACCGCCTTTTATGTAACCGACCCGGCCAAGCTGTCCTTGCTCGCAGAACCGCTGCCCACCGACAACAACTTTCGGGTCGGCAACGATCGCACCGCGAAGCGGATGATGAAATGGGAATCCGGCGGCGGCGGCATGGTTTCGACCATCGGGGATTTCGCCCGTTTCTCGCAGATGCTGGTCAATGGCGGCTCGCTCGACGGCAAGCAGTATCTCAGCCCCCAGGCATTCAATGAAATGGCGGCCGACCACGTCGGCCCAGGCTCCGGCGTCGCGCGCGACTATTTCTACTTTCCGGGCGACGGTTTCGGATTCGGGCTCGGCTTCGGTGTGCGCACCGATCCCGGCAACGCCAAGCCGCCGCCGCCGGGCTCGCTTGGGGAATTGAAATGGGACGGCGCCAGCGGCTGCTACTTCATCATCGACCGCAAGCAGGACATGTTCTTCATCCTGATGGAACAGACCCCGTCCGAGCGCCAGCGTATCCAGCCGGCGCTGAAAAAGCTGATCTATGAAGCCATGGAGAACTGAGGTTCTTGCTCGCAGGCTGTGGCTCGCAGCCGGCCTCGCGATCGCGATCGGCGCGCCGGCCGATGGACTTCATGCCGCCGATACCCCCGCCAGGTTTTTTTCGCGCATAAAACTGGAGCGCCTCGGCGACTATCTGCGCAACGAAATCGCCTCCGCAAAAATCCCCGGGGCAATCCTGCTGATCCAGCAGTACGGCCGGCCGGTCTATTTAGAAAGCTTCGGCGTGCGCGATGTCGCGACCCGGTTGCGGATGTCGCCGGATACGATCTTCCGGCTCTATTCGATGTCGAAGCCGATCACCAGCGTGGCCGCGATGATGCTGGCCGAGGAGGGCAAGCTCGCCCTCGACGATCCGGTTGCGAAATACATTCCCGCCTTCGCCGACGTGAAGGTCGGCATCGCGCTCGAACCGCTCAGCCGACCGATCACCATCGAAGATCTGTTGCGGCACACCTCGGGGCTGACCTACGGCTTCACCGGGGCTGACCCGGTGCGGATGCTCTACGCGCAATCCGGCCTGTTCGATGGCGACTTCGACAATGCGGCATTTGCCGAACGCATCGCGCGACTGCCGCTGGCGCAGCAGCCGGGGACCTTGTGGGATTACAGCCATTCGACCGACGTTCTCGGCCGCGTCATTGAGGTCATCTCCGGAAAACCCCTTTATCAGTTCGAGAAGGAGCGCCTGCTCGACCCGCTGGGCATGACCGACACGGCGTTCTATGTCGCCGACGCGGCCAAGCGGCCGCGCATTGCCGAGCCGATGCCGGACGATCGTGTTACCGGTCCGGTGATCGGGACCTACGATCCGCTGCTCGTACGCCGCTGGGAAAGCGGCGGCGCCGGCATGAGCGGGACCATCGCCGATTATGCGCGATTTGCGCAAATGCTGCTGAACGGCGGAGCGTTCGAGGGCAGGCGCTATCTCAGGCCGGAAACCATCGCCTTGATGACAACGGACCATATCGGTCCGGAAACCAGGATCGCCCGCGATGCGAACTATTTTCCGGGCCCAACCAGCGGCTTCGGCCTCGGCTTCGCGGTGCGCACCGCGCAACCGCCGACGGGATGGCCGACAGGCGAATACCGTTGGGACGGCGCCGGCGGCACCTTTTTCTTTGTCGACCCGAAGGACGACATGTTCGTGATCCTGATGGTGCAGGCGCCGTCGCAGCGCGGGCGGATTCAACTGGAGGTGAAGACGCTGATCTACGATGCGTTCGAGAAATAAACCGGCGCATTGTAGCCGGGATGAGCAAAGCGACATCCGGAATCTCATCCACATGGAAGCGCCCGGATTTCGCTTCGCCTCATCCGGGCTACGTTCATTGAATAGCTACGCGGCGCGGACGATCTCGCGCACCAGGCCGACCGCCTCGCCGATCATTTCAGCGCTGACATCCAGATGCGTGCAGGCGCGGATGCGGCCGTCCATCACGGCCAGCAGCACGCCGCGTTGACGCAGGTTTGCGACCATCTGCTGGGCGGGAACGCCGGCGCCTTCAGGATTGAAGAACACCAGATTGGTTTCCGGCTGCTGCACCTCCATGCCGTCGATCTGCGATAACCCGCGCGCCAGCGTGCGGGCGTTGGCGTGATCGTCCGCAAGCCGGTCGATGTTGTGATCGAGCGCATGGACGCAGGCCGCGGCGCACACGCCGGACTGCCGCATCGAGCCGCCGAGGCGTTGCTTCCAGCGCCAGACCTCGTCGATGAATTCACGGGATCCTGCCATCACCGCGCCGATCGGTGCGCCCAGCCCTTTGGAAAAATCGATCCAGACCGAATCCCATCCCGCGGACATATCGCGCGCGCTAATGCCGGTGGCTACGCAGGCGTTCAGCAGCCGCGCGCCGTCCATGTGCGTGACCATGTCCTTGGCCTTCGCGGCTTCCGCGATACGATCGAGATCGGCCTTGGCCCAGATCGTGCCGCCGCCGATATTGGCGGTCTGCTCGACGCTGACGACGGTCTGCGGTGGCTCATAGCGCGTGCGCGGGTGCAGCGCGGCGCGAAACGTCTCGAGGGTGAATTTTCCGTCGGCCCCCGGAAGCCTGGTGATCTGGAATCCGCCGAGCGCCGCATGCGCGCCGCCTTCGCGTGCGATGATATGCGCGGTCTCGTGCGCGAGAATTTCGTCGCCGGGACGGCAATGCGACAGCGTCGCGGCGACATTGCACATGGTGCCCGACGGCATGAACACCGCGGCCTGTTTGCCGAGCAGGCCGGCCACGCGTTCGCACAACAAATTGGTGGTCGGATCGTCGCCGATCTGCTCGTCGCCGACCTCGGCCCGCGCCATCGCCTCGCGCATCGCCGCCGTGGGGCGCGTCTGCGTGTCCGACAAGAGGTTGATGCGCACCGGCGGCGCGTCCGGATCGCGCGAGGCAGGGGTGTAGGGCATGGTGAAATGATTCTCCGTCATGGCCTGGCTTGTCCCGGGCATCCACGTCTTGCTTACTTGGTTCAGACCATAAAGACGTGGACGCCCGGGACAAGCCGGGGCATGACGAATTCAGGAGTTGTGTAAGCAACCAAAAAGGCCCCGGCAAAACCGGGGCCTTTTGTGGTACGGCGCCGAACAAGATCAGCGCGAATAGAATTCGACGATCAGATGCGGCTCCATCTGCACGGCGAACGGCACGTCCGACAGGTGCGGAATGCGGTTGAACTTCGCCGTCATCTTGCCGTGATCGACCTCGAGGAAGTCGGGCACGTCGCGCTCGGCCAGCTGGTTGGCTTCCAGCACGACGGTGAGCTGTTTTGAGGATTCCTTGACCTCAATTACGTCGCCGACCTTCACCTTGAAGCTTGCAATGTTGACACGGCGGCCGTTCACCTTGACGTGGCCGTGATTGATGAACTGCCGCGCGGCGAACATGGTGGCGACGAATTTTGCGCGATAGACCACGGTGTCGAGACGGCGCTCCAACAGGCCGATCAGGTTCTCGCCGGTGTCGCCCTTCATGCGGCCGGCTTCCACATAGATGCCGTGGAACTGGCGCTCGGAAATATTGGCGTAATAACCTTTCAGCTTCTGCTTGGCGCGAAGCTGCACGCCGAAGTCGGAAAGCTTGCCCTTGCGGCGCTGGCCGTGCTGGCCGGGGCCGTATTCACGCTTGTTCACGGGGCTCTTGGGGCGGCCCCAGATATTCTGGCCCATCCGGCGATCGATCTTGTATTTCGCCTCACTGCGCTTAGTCATCGCGTCCTCTTTGCTATTGAAGAATTTGAGGAGACGCGCCCTCCTGTGCAACGGGAATGCTCCCGATGCCGACAGGTCCGCCTCATAAGCTCGATGGGGTGGACCGCGGGTCGCGAAACGCAACGCGGGCCGAAACCGGCCCGCGAGCAGGCGGTTTCTATGAAGAAACCAACGATATGTCAAACGAAAGGACCAGGTTTGTCGGCCAAAACCGGGCTTTTTTCGGAGGTTTTGCCGCTTGCAAGGTCAAGTCGCGACCGCGCGGACCGCTTTTGGTTCCAGGGCCTGCCGATGGCTAAGCAATTCAGCTGTTATCGCGGTATTCAGCACCTGCTCGAGCCGGGTCAGCGCCTTGGCGATCAGCGCCGCGTCGGTGACCCGGTGATCCCAGCGGATCACCACGTCGATGGTCTGGTCAGGCCCCACCACGCCATAACTGACGATAAACGGGCCGGGGCTGAGCGCGTGAAGTTCGCCGGCGCCGTAGGCGGCGACCGAGGTGATCCCAAAGCTGCCGAAATAGTTGGCGCGCTGGCGGCCGAAATTCAGCCCCACCATCCAGACCGCCCGCCGCAGCGGCAGCGGCAATCGCGTCGCCCGCAGGATTTTCCGGAATGCCGGCACGTCGTCGACCGCCGCGGTTTTGGCGTGGCGGATCAGGGCATCGACCTCCGCCAGCGGCAATTCGTCGGCGGAGCTGACTTTTTGCGGCAGCACGCAATCCTGGCCGTCTTCCACCCGCGCGATGGCGACCATGCCGACGCTGCGCGGCAGTTCATAGAAATGCGGCCAGGGCCATTTCAGATATAGCGTGCGCAGCACCGGCTCGTCGCGGGCCACCAGACAGAAGGCCTTGGCGAAGATCGCCGCCCAGCCGGGACGCCGTGCGGACGCGGCCCGGGCGTCGATCAGCGGCCCGATATCGAGGGTTCGCCGCAGCGAAACGAACGGCACGCGTCTCGACGCATGCATGAGATCGGCGACAAGGCGGCGCGGCATTGAAAGTTTTCGAACCGTTCCGCGCATCGTTTCAAGAGTCCTGGCGGCGGATTCCGCCGACACGGTTATCCCGGATTTTCCTCAGCAATTCTAGCATGAATTGGGGGCATGCCGGCCGGCAGGCGTCAAGTCATTGCAGCAGTTCCGCGTGCGAGCAGGCGTCTCCGGCGAGACCGCAATTCGTCACGACTCAAATGATGCGGTTCCGGACGCAGATGAAGGGCGTCTGAAGTTCAAGCCCGAACCCGCACGCCGAAGAACGGCAGCAGCGTTTCTGTCATCGCGCGCGGCCGTCCGGAGGTGAAAATCATTTCGGCGCCGGCACGATCGGCATCGCCGCTGCGCGGTCCGAGCAAATCTACAATGCGCCGTGCAATCGCCGGCGCGGGATCGATCCAGTCGACCGGCCAAGGCGCCAGCGCCACCAGCCGGTCCATCAGCAATGGGAAGTGCGTGCAGGCCAGCACCACGGTGTCGGTGCGGGCCGAGCTGTCCTCGGTGTCCTCGACAAAACAGGGCGCGATCTCGGCGCGGATGTCTTCGTCGCTCACGCCGCCGCCGCTCAGCGCCGCTTCGCTTAGTGCGGCGAGATTTCCCGAACCCACCAGCGTCACCTTGCAGCCCTGTGCGAAATCGCGGATCAGCGCCTGGGTGTATTCGCGCTTGACGGTGCCCTTGGTGCCCAGCACCGACACCCGCCTGGATTTCGAGCTTGCGCAGGCCGGCTTGATCGCAGGCACCGTGCCGACGAATGGCACTTGGTATTGCGCGCGGAGATGCGACAGCACCAGGGTCGACGCGGTATTGCAGGCGATCACCACGAGGTCGGGCGCGTGGGCGCCGATCAATTCGCCGATCAGCGGCACCACCCGCGCGATGATCTGCTCCTCGCCGTGATGGCCGTAGGGAAAAAACGCATCGTCGGCGACGTAGATATAGCGCGCGTCGGGGCGGGCTCCGACGATTTCGCGCAGCACCGTGAGGCCGCCGAGGCCGGAATCGAACACGAGGATGGTGTGAGCTATTGGCATCGTTCGAATGCTAGTCCGACTTGGTTACCACCGGGTTGTTTTTCCGCAACTGGGATTCGCCGCCGCCGCCGGGTGAAACCCGCGCGGGCTGAGCCGATAGCGGCCCGGCATTTTAGAATCTCTCCAAGCCCGGCGCTTAGAATCTCTCCAATCCGAGCGTGTCTTTTTGCCTCGCGACTGCGCGGCTGATAACAGCGTATGAAACGCCGTCGCAACATTGAAGGAACCATCATGCCGTCAGCGCGAATATTTTCGAAATCTGCTTGTATCGCCGCTGCCTTTTGCGCCTTCACGGCGGTGGCGGCACATGCCCAGCAGGCCACCGAGATTCAGCTCAGCTACAAGGACAAGAAATTCGATCCGGCCGAGATCAGTGCGCCCGCCAACACGCCGATTGTCATCAAGCTGAAGAATCTCGACGCCAAGGCGATGGAATTCGAAAGCAAGACATTGCACGTCGAAAAGGTGGTGGCCGGAAACACCGATGCCACCCTCAATGTCCGCGCGCAGAAGTCGGGCCGTTACGAATTCTTCGACGAATACAACGAGAAGGTCGCGCGCGGCGCGCTGGTCGTAAAATAAGAAGCAAATCCGTGCTCGCTGCGCTGATCATCGTTTTCCGCGAAGTTTTCGAGGCCGGTCTGATTATCGGCATCGTGCTTGCGGTCACGCGCACCGTGTCCGGCCGCAACCGATGGATCGGCGGCGGCGTGCTGGCGGGCGTGCTCGCCGCCTGTGTCGTCGCCGCGTTTGCGGGCGCGATCTCGCATCTGTTCGCGGGGATGGGACAGGAGCTGTTCAACGCGGCGATCCTTTGCCTCGCCGTGGTGATGCTGACCTGGCATAATGTCTGGATGGCGCGTCACGGCAGCGAATTGGCCGGCGAGCTGCGCGCCGCAGGCCAAGCGGTGGTCGAGGGACGAAAATCGCTGCTCGCGCTCGCGGTCGTGGTCGGGGTCGCGGTGTTGCGCGAGGGCAGCGAAGTGGTGTTGTTCCTGTATGGCGTGGTTGCAACCGACGCGGATTCCTCCTGGAGCGTGGCGCTCGGCGGCTTTCTTGGGCTCGCGCTCGGCGCCACGGTGTGCCTGCTGACCTATTTCGGGCTATTGCGGGTTCCTGCGCGCGCCCTGTTCACCACCACCACGGTGCTGATTGCACTATTGGCCGCCGGCATGGCGGCGCAGGCGGCGGCCTTCCTCGAGCGCGCCAACTGGCTGACGGCGCTTGACAACGTGGTCTGGGACTCGGGCTGGCTGCTATCGGATTCAAGTCTTGCAGGCCGCGCGCTGCATGTGTTGATTGGCTACACCGACCAGCCGACGGCCATGCAGCTCACAGTTTATCTGGCGATCCTGCTGATAACTTTCCTGCTGATGCGGCTGGTCGGCACGCCGGTGAAAGCGGCCCAGCCGGCGCCAACCTGATTCGCACTTACACCGGCAGCAACGGCAAATGCGGCGTGGCTGGCAACTCGACGCGAACGGCATCTCCCGGCCGCACATCGCCGCCGGCGAGCACGATGCTCATGATGCCGGCCTTGCGGATCAGGTTGCCGTCGGCATCCTTGTCCAGCGTCGCCGCCATGAGGCCTTTTTTAAAGCCGTCGAGCTGGATGCAGGGATTGCGCAGGCCGGTCACTCCGACCACCGCCATTGCGCCGATGTGAAGCCTGGTGCCGGTCGGCAACGCCAGCAGGTCGATGCCCGACGTGGTGATGTTCTCGCCGAGATCGCCGGGCTGCACGCTGAACCCCTTTCCGCGCAATTCATCGAACAGTTCGGCATGCATCAGATGAACCTGACGCAGATTAGGTTGTGCCGGATTCCTGCGGACACGGGAGCGATGCTTGACCATTTCGCCCATATGCGCGTCACCGGCGACGCCGAGGCCGGTCAGCAGGCGGATGCTCAAGCTGGGCGTCTTGCTGAAATGATGACCGCGACGAAGGCTGACGGCGACGACCTGAGCGCGCGTAGCTGAATTCGTCATTGCGAGGCGCTGGTAATTCGTAGGATGGGTTGAGCGTAGCGATAGCCATCACGTCACCCCAAGCAAGGTGATGGGTTTCGCAAGGGCTCAACCCATCCTACGGGCTCAGGATGAAGTTCCGAATACGCGCTTGAAGATGGTATCGACGTGCTTGAAGTGATAGCCGAGGTCGAACTGTTCGGCGATCTCGGCGTCCGACAGATACTTTTTTACGTCGGCGTCTTTTTTCAGCAGAGTCTGGAAATCGCCTTCGCCGCGCCACACCGGCATCGCGTTGCGCTGCACGAACTTGTAGGCGTCCTCGCGGCTGGCGCCTTTCTGCGTCAGCGCGATCAGTAGCCGCTGCGAGTGCACGAGGCCGCCGAGACGATCGAGATTCTTCTGCATGTTCGCAGGATAAACCAGCAGCTTCTCGATCAGGCCCGCAAGCCGGTTGAGCGCGAAATCGAGCATCACGGTCGCATCGGGGGCGATCACGCGTTCGGCGGCGGAGTGCGAGATATCGCGTTCGTGCCACAGCACGACGTTTTCCATCGCCGGCGTCACATAGGCGCGCATCATGCGGGCGAGGCCGGTGAGATTCTCCGACAGCACCGGATTGCGCTTGTGCGGCATCGCCGAGGAGCCCTTCTGGCCTTCGGAGAAAAATTCCTCCGCTTCCAGGACTTCGGTGCGCTGCAGATGGCGGATCTCGGTGGCGAGCCGCTCCACCGACGACGCGATCACGCCCAGCGTCGCGAAATACATCGCGTGGCGGTCGCGCGGGATTATCTGGGTCGAGATCGGCTCCGGCACCAGACCCATGGCCTTGGCGACGTGCTCCTCCACGCGTGGGTCGATCTGCGCAAACGTGCCGACCGCGCCCGAAATCGCACAGGTCGCGATTTCCTTGCGCGCGGCGACCAGGCGTTCCCGCGCGCGGGTAAACTCCGCATACGCGTAAGCAAGCTTCAGCCCGAACGTCACGGGCTCGGCGTGAATGGCGTGTGAGCGGCCGATGGTCGGCGTCATTTTGTGCTCGAAGGCACGCTTCTTTAAGCTTGCCAGCACCCTGTCGATATCGGCGATCAGGATATCCGCGGCGCGGGTAAGCTGCACGTTGAGGCAGGTATCGAGCACGTCCGACGAGGTCATGCCCTGGTGCACGAAGCGCGCATCGGGACCGACGATTTCGGCAAGATGGGTAAGGAAGGCGATCACGTCGTGATGGGTCTGGCGCTCGATTTCGTCGATCCGCGCAATGTCGAACGTCGCATTGCTGCCTTTGGCCCAGATGGTCTTTGCAGCTTCTTTCGGAATCACGCCGAGTTCCGCCTGCGCATCCGCCGCATGGGCTTCGATCTCGAACCAGATCTTGAAGCGGGTCTGCGGCTCCCAAATGGAAGCCATTTCCGGGCGGGTGTAGCGGGGGATCATAGAAGACTCGGACATTTGGGGGTTACGCCGCGCTTTAGCAGAGCCGTCCCGGTCAGACAAACCGCGGCGGGCATGGAATGGCAATGCCCGCGGGCGGGATGGATACGCTCGTTTAATCACGAAATATTGACTGACAGATATTGAAATCTGTCATCGAGATGCGCTATATAGCGCATGATGCCAACGAAGGCGTCGTGAGGGCTTGGTGACCTGGTGGCCACAAGCCCTTCTCGAAGAACAGGACCACCCAATGACCATCGAAATTCTTTATTTGACCGCCCAAATCCAGCGCTGGCTCAACGAGCGCATTGCCCGCCATCTCGCCGCCCAAGCGGCAAAGCTCGATCACTAACCGACCAACCCCGACCGCGGATTCATTCGCCTTAACCCGACAGCAAGAAGCAGACGGTGCGCACATGAATGAAGCAGTTGTTCTCACCCCCGAGCGAATTCTCGAAGTCACCGAGGACGTACTTCGCCGTTATGGGCTGGCGAAGGCCACGGTGGTCGATGTCGCCCGCGCGCTCGATGTCAGCCATGGCAGCGTCTACCGGCATTTTCCGAGCAAGGCTTCGCTGCGCGACGCAGTCGCGAAGCGTTGGCTCGCGCGCGTCAGCATGCCGCTGGAGAGGATTGCGCAGGAGCCGGGACCCGCGCCGGCGCGGCTGGAGCGCTGGCTGCGTGCGCTGTTTGCGGCGAAATACACCAAGGTCTGCGACGACCCCGAGATGTTCGCGGCCTATCTGGCGCTCGCGCAAGAGGCGCGTGCCGTGGTGACGGCGTACAAACAACACCTCGCCGAACAGATCGAGCATATCCTGTCTGACGGTGTCGGGCAGGGCGCGTTCGAGGTCGCCGACGTCAAAGCCTCGGCGCGCGCGATTTTCGACGCCACGGTCCGCTATCACCATCCCGCCCATGCCGAGGAATGGAGCGATCCGGCGCTGCCAGCGCGGATCGACGCGCTGCTGGCGCTGCTGCTCAAAGGCCTGCAAGCGCCGAACAAGCGCTAGATCATTTCGCCGCGCGCGGCCGCCGCGGCAGCCCTGATCGCCGAAACATTCGCCTTGTACGATTCCATGGTGCCGCCCTTAAATATTGCGGAGCCTGCGACGAACGCATTGGCGCCGGCAGCCGCAAGCTGTCCGGACACATCCGGACCGACGCCGCCATCGACCTCGATATCGATCGGCCGGCCCGCGGTCATCGCACGCAAATCGCCGATCTTTCCCAGCGCGGACGGAATAAAGGCCTGGCCGCCAAAACCTGGATTGACCGACATCACCAGCACCAGATCGATCATGTCGATGACGTATTCGATCGCCGTGATCGGCGTGCCCGGATTGAGCGAGACGCCGGCCTTCTTGCCCAGCGCTCGGATCGCCTGCAGCGAGCGATGCAGGTGCGGCCCCGCCTCGGCATGCACCGTGATGTGGTCGCAGCCGGCTTTCGCAAAAGCTTCGAGATAAGGATCGCACGGCGAAATCATCAGATGCGCGTCGAAGATCTTCTTCGTATGCGGTCGCATCGCCTTGATGACGTCGGGACCGTAGGAAATGTTCGGCACGAAATGCCCGTCCATGACGTCGAGATGGATCCAGTCGGCGCCGGCCGCATCGACGGCGCGGACCTCTTCGCCCAATCTGGCGAAATCCGAGGCCAGGATCGACGGCGCAATGACAAGGGGACGCGGCGCGAAGGGCTGGGACATGTGTCTTTCCGGGCGGCTGGATGGCTTCGCGTAACATGGGCGGCGAGGCGGGGCAATGCGCGTCAAGTGCCCGGCTATCGGTGGTCAGCCTGATGCGTCTTCACGGGTGATTTCGCGATAGCCGTAGTGATCCCGAATGTGGTGATTGAAGAATGTTCCGCGTGAGAACGCTGCCTTGAAGGCGTGGTACACATCCTGCGGCACATCGTCATAGATGTAGCGGCGGCCGGTTACAAACGTAATGGTCAACTCGCTGGTTTCCCGATCGTATGAATGGCTGCGAATGACTGTCGATGGCATGGCACGGGCTCGTTTGCGTTAACAATAACGCTCTGATGCAAGTTTCGTTGCTAGCCGAACCGGTCCTGCCACGCCGGCAGCGCGCCGGGGAAGGGCAGCGCGGTCGCCTCATACACGCCGCGCGCAATGGCCCGCGCCACAGTATTGGCCGCGACCATGCCGAGCTCGGTGAGGCCGACCAGGGAATCGACCGCCTTCTCGCATGTAGCGGCGGCGAACAGTACGTCGCCGTCGAGCGGCGCGTGCACCGGATAGATCGCGCGGGCAAAACCGGTCTGGGCGATCATCGCCAGCCGCCTGGCCTGCGGCTTGGTAAGGATCGCATCGGTCACCACCACCGCCAGCGTGGTGTTCTCGGCGGCCGTTGCCGCGGCAGCTCCCTTCAGCCGCATTGCCAGCATCTGCGGGGTGAACGATAGCGGCAGGCCGCGTCCGCCGAACTCGCCGCCGATTTCGAAGGGTGCTGCCCAGAACCACGGTCCGTCGGCGACCGTAACGCTGCCGACCGCGTTGACCACCGCGAGCGCTGCGACGCGTATGCCGTTTTGGGTCACCGCGGACGCCGAGCCCAGGCCGCCCTTGAAATTCGCCGTGGTGGCGCCGAGTCCTGCGCCGGCGCTGCCGAGCGCGAAGGTTGTGTCCGCGGCCGCGGCCGCGGCATAACCGAGGTCGCGGTACGGCGCAAAACGGCCCCATGTCTTGTCGCCGCCGTTCGACACGTCGAACACCACCGCGCCGGGCACGATCGGAACGCGCGCGCTGCCTACCGCGAAACCGCGGCCCTGTTCGGCGAGCCATGCCTGCACGCCGCCTCCGGTTTCCAGCCCGAATACCGAGCCGCCCGACAGCGCGATGGCGTCGATCCGTTCCACCGTATTGCCGAGATCGAGCACCGCGCCATCGCGGATGCCGGGCCCGCCGCCGCGCACGTCGATCGCTGCCACCGCGGGCGCATCAAAAATCACCGCCGTAACGCCTGAGGCCAATACCGTGTCGTCGGCATGGCCGACGCGAACGCCCGCTATGTCGGTGAGGATGTTTTTCATCATTCATCGTCCCGGCGAATGCCGGGACCCAGAACCACCGGCACCAGTTATTATAGAAGGCAATCGGCCCAGTGTCGAAACGAAGGTCCTGCGATTATGGGTCCCGGCGTTCGCCGGGACGACGAATGGTAACGTCTCGATCACAAAGTGCTCAGACGGCTTGCGTCCTGACGCGATCGCAGTGCATGAAAAGAGCATGATCCACGACGTCACCATCCCCGCAGCGTTGATCGCCGGCCTGGTCAGCTTTCTATCGCCCTGCGTGCTGCCGCTGGTGCCGCCCTATCTGATCTATCTCACCGGCGCCACCATCGAGCACGTCAATAACGAGGAGACGGCGGCGGCGTCAAAGCGCGCGGTGATGATCTCGGCTGCGATGTTCGTGCTGGGCTTTTCCACGGTATTCGTGGCGCTCGGCGCCAGCGCCTCGTTTATCGGCGGGCTGATCCGCGCCTGGTCGGCCGAACTGTCGATCGTGGCCGGCATTGTCATCATCGTCATGGGCCTGCATTTTCTGGGCCTGACGCGCATCAATGTATTGATGCGGGAAGGCCGGCTGACCGCGCCAAAACCGGTCGGCCTGTGGGGCGCCTATGTGATGGGTCTCGCCTTCGCGTTCGGCTGGACGCCGTGCATCGGGCCGATCCTGGCCGCGATACTGTCGGTCGCCGCAGCGGAAGCGACGGTGGCGAAGGGCGCGGGCTTGCTCGCGGTCTATTCTGCGGGGCTCGGCATTCCGTTTCTGATCGCGGCGTTCATGGTCGAACAGTTTTCGTCGCTGTTCGCGCGGATGAAACGGCATCTGGCCACTGTCGAGCGCGCGATGGGCGTGCTGATGGTACTGACCGGCATCGGGTTTCTCACCGGCGCGGTGTCCAATGTCAGCATCTGGCTGCTGGAGACTTTTCCGGCGCTGCAGAATTTCGGGTAGCTAAACCTCGTCCCCCTCTTCGCGGCAAGAGGTCGAAGCCAGAGCGCAGCGAAGCCTTCGGGTGAGGCGATCCGACCCGGCCTCTCCCCGCGAAAGGGCAACGAAAGAACGGGGAGAGGTTAAGCGACGTCACTTCTCAAACGCGCCGTAGCTCAGGTCCCCTTGCCGGGATCGATCTCGGCGTAGTTGCCCTTGGCATCCCATTTGTAGACGACGTAGTCGATCTGCTTGATGTCGCCCTTGGCGTCGAATTCCAGCTTGCCGATCACGGTGTCCCAGGCGCCGGCCTTGATGGCGTCCATCACCTTCTTTGGATCGGTCGAACCGACCTTCGCCACTGCCTGCGACCACACCTGCATCGCGGCGTAGGTGTAGAGCGTGTAGCCCTCGGGATCGATGTTCCTGGCCTTGAAGCGCTCGACGATCGCCTTGGCGGTCGGCTTGTTGCGCGGGTCCGGACCGAAGGTGAACAGCGTGCCATCGCCGGCGGGGCCGGTGATCGAAGCGAATTCCTTGTCGGCCAGCGCATCGCCCGCCATCAGGATGGTTTTGAGGCCTTGATCGCGCATCTGGCGGACGATCAAACCGGATTCCTGATGATAGCCGCCGACATAGACCAGGTCGATATTGTCGCGCTTCATCCGCGAGACGATCGCGGTGAAATCCTTGTCGCCCTTGTTGTAGGATTCGAACATCTTTTCGGTGAAGCCGGCCTTGTTGAGCGCCTTCTTGGTCTCGTCGGCAAGGCCTTTGCCATAGGTGGTCTTGTCGTTGAGGATGGCGACGTTCTTGCCTTTGAAGTTCTTGGCGATGTAATCGGCCGCGACCAGGCCCTGCTGGTCGTCGCGGCCGCAGACCCGCGCCACATTCCACAGCTTGCGTTCGGTGAACAGCGGATTGGTCGAGGCCGGTGTGATCTGCAGCACGTTGCCGTCGGCATAGGCTTCCGAGGCCGGGATCGACGAGGACGAACAATAATGCCCGGCGACGAACGGAATTTTTGCGCTGGCGATCTTTTCCGCCACCGAGCGGGCCTGCTTTGGGTCGCAGGCGTCGTCGCCGACTTCCAGCGCGAGCTTCTTGCCGAGCACGCCGCCCGCGCCGTTCAGGTCGGTAACCGCCTGTTCGGCGCCGTTCTTCATCTGCCGTCCGAACGCGGATTCGCCGCCCGTCATCGGGCCTGCCACCGCGATGGTGATGTCCTGCGCAAATGCCGCGGTCGACAGCGCCAGCGATGCGCCCAATGCCAGGCCGATGAGTTTTAATTGTTTCATGGGTAGTCCTCACGATGACTTTGAATGGGAAGCCCCGGCGGTCCCGCGCCGGGATTTACGAACTTGAACCGCATTGTCGGCTGATTTGACCGCGAAGTCATCGGCAATTTTTGCCCCATTTCAGCGCGAGGTCGCCGCATCTTGCCGCACCATGGCAGTATTCCCGGTGTTCCGGACGCTGCGCTGCATTCGGGGGGTGCGCCTGAGGGCTCAGCCCCGCCGGCCGCCTTCCAGGTACGCCGCCCGAATTTCCGGGCGCTGCAACAATTCGGCGCCGGTGCCATCAAGCGTGATCAGGCCGTTGACCATGACATAGCCGCGGTGGGCCAGTCGCAGCGCGTGGTTGGCGTTCTGCTCGACGATCAAAACGGTGAGGCCGTCCTGCCGGTTCAGGGTGCGGATGGCGTCGAAAATCTGCCGCGCAATCAGCGGCGCCAAGCCCAGCGAAGGCTCATCCAGCATCAACAGGCGCGGGCGGCTCATCAGCGCGCGGCCGATCGCCAGCATTTGCTGCTCGCCACCGGACAGTGTGCCGCCGCGCTGTGTCATGCGTTCCCTCAGCCGCGGGAACAGCGTCAGTACGCGCTGCAGCGCAGCGGCGCGGTCGCTTTCGCTGGAGTTGGCGGCGTCGGCGCCCATCTGCAGATTTTCCGCGACGCTCATGCGCGGGAAAATCCGGCGGCCCTCGGGCGCCTGCGCAATCCGCATCCGCGCGATTTCGTGGGTCGGCAGGTCGGTGATATCGCGGCCGTCGAATGCGATCCGGCCGGACCGCGCGCGCGGCTTGCCGAATACCGTCATCATCAGCGTCGACTTGCCCGCACCATTGGCGCCGATCAGCGCCACGATCTCGCCGCTGCTGATGCTAAGATCGACGCCTTTCAGCGCCTCGATCTTGCCGTAGGCGGCGCGCAGGCCGCGGATGGCGAGCAGGGGTGTTGCGGACAGCGCGGTCACGTGCCGCTCTCCATCACCGCCAAGGCTTCTTCCTCGTCGGCGCCGAGATAGGCCGCGATCACCTTCGGGTTGTCGCGGATTTGTTGCGGCGAGCCGTCGGCGATCTTCACGCCGTAGTCCAGCACCACCACGTGGTCGGAAATTTCCATCACCACCGACATGTCGTGCTCGATCAGCAGGATCGAGGTGCCGTGGTCGGCGCGGATCGACAGCAACAGCTCACTCAAAGCGGCGCTTTCGCGCGCGTTCAGTCCCGCCGCCGGTTCGTCGAGACACAACAAAGCGGGCTCGGTACACATCGCGCGGGCGATTTCGAGACGGCGCTGGTCGCCGTAGGGTAAATTGCCGGCGGCGTCGTCGGCACGCTCCAGGAGCCCGATGCGGTCAAGCCAGAGTCGCGCCAGATCGATGGCGCGCTCCTCGGCCGCGCGAAAACCGGGGGCGCCGATCAGGCCGAGAAGGGTAAAACCCGAGGCGCGCATCAGCGCGTTGTGCTGCGCCACCATCAGGTTTTCCAGCGCGGTCATGCCGGGAAACAGCCGGATGTTCTGGAAGGTGCGCGCGACCTTTGCCAGTTTTGAAATGCGGAAATCGTTCAGCCGCTCGAGCTGGATGGCTCTGGCCGTCGTCGTGCGTCAGCCGCATCGCGCCGCCGGTCGGCTTGTAGAAATCCGGTGATGCAATTGAACACGGTGGTCTTGCCGGCGCCGTTCGGCCCGATCAGCGCGGTGATCCTCCTGCCGTTGCTGCGCTGAACGTCAGATCGTTGACCGCGACAATGCCGCCGAAACGCATCGACAGACCTTCGACGCTGAGAATGTCGCTCGCGTTCATCCGTGGCCCTCTTTGACGAGGTCGGATGATATCGCGTGGTGCTTGCCGCAGGAACACGGTCGGGCGCGCGATGCCCGATCAAGCCGCGCGGCCGCCAGATCATCAGCAGCACCATCGCCACGCCGAATACCAGCATGCTGTATTGGTCGAGCCCGCGAAACAGCTCGAAGCCGCCGATCATGGCAAGTGCTGCCAGCGCGACGCCGAGTTGCGAGCCCATGCCGCCGAGCACCACGATCGCCAGCACCAGCGCCGATTCCTGGAAGGTGAAGGATTCCGGGCTGATGAATCCCTGCCGCGTGGCGAAGAACGCGCCGGCAAAGCCGCCGAACATCGCGCCGGTGGCGAATGCGGTCAGCTTTGTCGTGGTGGTGTTGATGCCGAGCGCGCGGCAGGCGACTTCGTCCTCGCGCAAGCGCTTCCCAGGCGCGGCCGATCGGCAGCCGGCGCAGCCTTATCGTCACCCAGTTGGTCAGCAACGCCAGCGCCAGGATCAGATAGAACAGAAACACGATGCGATGGGTCGGCGAGAATTCGATGCCGAGTTTTGCGGCGAGGCCGTCGTCGCCGGGCGCAAGCGGAATGCCGAACAAGGTAGGACGCGGGATGCCGGTGACGCCATTGGGGCCGCCGGTCAGGCTCTGCCAGTTGATGATGACGAGGCGGATGATCTCGCCGAACGCCAGCGTCACGATGGCGAGATAATCGCCGCGCAGCCGCAGCACCGGAAAGCCCAGCAGCACGCCCCAGAACGCGGCCAGGATCCCCGCCAGCGGCAGGCAGACCCAGAACGACAGACCAAAGTTGGTTGCCAGCAGCGCGTACGAATAGGCGCCGACGGCGTAGAAGGCGACGTAGCCGAGATCGAGCAAGCCTGCGAGCCCGACTACGACGTTCAGGCCCCAGCCGAGCATCACATAAGTGAGCACCAGAATGCCGAGATCGAGAATGTAGCGCTGGTCGTAGAAGATCACCGGCACCAGCAAGGTGAAGATCAGCAACACCGGCGCGATCATGCGGCGCGCAGCCGCAAGTCCGCGTTGCACCGACGGCGGAACGATCCTGACGGTGCCGACAGGGCCCCACCACTGCCGCAACAGTTCAATCACAATACTGCCGCCGAACACCGCGGCGACCATGGCCGCGAGATCGCCGAACCTTGTCCACCAGATCAACTGCCCGGTGGGACCGGCCTCGGTGCGGATGCCGATCATCAGCGAGAACAGCACCAGCGCCACCAGCGCCGATATCAAGGCCTTCTTCAGGATGACTGCGATGCCGGGAAGGCGCGATACTTGCTCGGGTGCGAGTGTTGCCACGGCGCGCCGTCAGACTTTTTCGACTTCCGGCCGGCCCAACAGGCCGGTCGGAAGGAAGATCAGCACGATGATCAGGATCGAGAACGCTGCGACGTCCTTGTATTCGACCGAGAAATACGCCGACCACAACGTCTCGATCAACCCGATCAGCAACCCGCCGAGCATCGCGCCGGGCAGCGAGCCGATGCCGCCGAGCACGGCGGCGGTAAAGGCCTTGATGCCGGCGACAAAACCCATGAAGAAATCCACCAGGCCGTAATACAACAGGTACATCATGCCGGCGACGGCGGCGAGCGCCGCGCCGATCACGAAGGTCATGGAGATGGTGCGGTCGACATCGACGCCGAGCAGCGCCGCCATGGTCTGGTCCTGCTCGCAGGCGCGCATGTCGCGGCCGAGCCGGGTGCGCGCCACCAGCCAGGTGAAAATCGCCAGCAGCACGATGGTGGTGATGACGACGATGATCTGTACGTTGGAGAGTCGCACCACGAAGCCGCCGCTGCCTTCATGCAGGGTGTAGCCGCCGGTGATGATCGGCGGCACCGGTTTTACCCGCGCGCCCTGTGCGATTTGGGAATAGTTGATCAGCACGAACGACATGCCGATCGCCGACAGCATGGGGGCGAGGCGGAACGAGTGCCGCAACGGCCGGTAGGCGATGCGCTCCACCGTCCAGCCATACAGCGCCGTGATTGCCATCGATACCAGCAGCACGATCAGCAGGATCAGCGGAATCGCGGTCAGCCCGATCGAGACCAGAATCAGGAAGGTGATCAGGGCGATAAAGCCGCCGATCATGAAGATGTCGCCATGGGCGAAATTGATCATGCCGACGATGCCGTAGACCATCGTGTAGCCGATCGCGATCAGGCCATAGATCGAGCCGAGTACGATGCCGTTGATCAGTTGCTGGGCGAAATAATCCATGCGCTGCCGTGATCGAGCAATGACCGACGCGGCGATGGCCCCGGCAGCCGGAACGTCGCGTCGCCGACATTTTCTAACAGTGGGAACCCGGAGCGGCAACAGCGGCAAGTGCGGCTTAAACGGCTGTACACGGTAGTTTTTTGCGCCGGTTCCGCGACCACAATCGTGCCAGGCCGTCGCCACGCAATGATCGCGCCGGAACCGGGTTTTTGCGGAAACCACTTTCCGCGTTGTTCGTTGTCTCCGCGTTGTATTCCCAAACAACGCAAAAGGGAGATCCCGAATGCCTAACCAGAACCAGAATCCGGGCCAGCAGAATCAGAACCCGGGTCAGAAGCCCGGCCAGCAGCAGGGCGGCGGCCAGAAACCCGGCCAGCAGCAGCAGGATCCGAACCGTCAGGGCGGCCAGCAGGGCGAGAAGGACCGCTAGTTCCGGACCAAATTCGAGTGTGAAAGCAAGGAAAGTCCCGCCATCGCCAGGCGGGATTTTTCTTTGTGGGATTGTTTGCAAGGTATCCGTAGGGGTACCCCGTCCGGCCTTCCCGGCCATTAAGGTAAATAAATCGTTTAGATTGCCGCTCGCCATTTAACGAGCTTACCTCGCCCTGATCCCGTCGCTCCTATCCGGAGTGCCGCGGATGACCGGGAAGCGGCATGCCCATCAATTCCACGAACTGGCGGATCAGCACCTTCAACGGCGCGCTGCTGGCGGCGTATTTTATCCCGACCTGGACCATCGTCGCCTGCAGGATGATGATTTCGCCGATCCACGGCTTTTATGAGCGGCCCAATATTTCCGTCGCGCTGTATATCAGCGACTATCTGCATGTCGCGGCGGCAAGCATGGCGCGCTTTGCGTGGCTGCTGGCGCTGGGCAAATTGACCGTTGTCGCGTTTTTTGCGGTGTTCGTGCTGCTGATCACCCGCGCCTCGATCCGCAAGATCGGGGGATGCGATGAAGCGCTGGGAATAGCACTCGGAATCGGCAGCGTCATCAGCTTCTTGAGCATGCTGATGGCGTCGCGGGTCGGCGAGACCGCGGCGCTTCGGCTGCACGCGACCGAGTTGCTGATGCTGCTCGGCACGGGCATCGTGCTGCTGGTCGAACGTCCCGCCGAGGCCGGCGTGCCTGCGGACGAGCTACCCCTTCAGCAGCCCCAGCTCCTGAACAATCGCTAAGGCTTCCTTGACGGCGTGGTTGGCGGCGGGCACACCGCAATAGATCGCCTGCTGCAGCAGGATTTCCTTGATGTCCTCGGACGAAAAGCCGCCCTCGGTCAGCGCAGCGCGGACATGCAGGCGGAATTCGTCCCATTGGCCGAGCGCGACCAGGGTGCCGATCACCAATATGCGGCGGGTGCGATGGTCGAAATGCGGCCGGGTCCAGATATCGGCCCAGGCATGCCGCGTGATCAGGTCGACGAACTCGGCGTTGAATGAATTCCGGTTGGCGATGGATTTATCGACCCATGCGTCGCCGAGCACTTTTCGGCGCTGCGCCATGCCGGCATCGCGGCGTTGCTGATCGTCCATTGCTATTTGCCTCGTCTATCGTTGCGTCAAAAAGCCGATCACGGCATCGGTGAAGGCCTGCGGCTGCTCGACATTGGAAATATGTGCGGCGTCGAGAATGGTCATGCCGGCGCCGGGGATCTGGCTGCGAATGAATTCGCCGGCCGCGACCGGCGTCGCCGGGTCGTGACGTCCGGCGATCACCAGCGTCGGATTTTTGATCTTCGGCAGCAGCGCGCGCTGGTCCAGCGTGCTCAGCGCCTCGCAGCAGGCAAGATAGCCCACGACCGGCGATGCCGTCAGCATCGCCTTCATCCATGCTGCGATCTGCGGCTCGCGCTGGCGAAAATCGGCCGTGAGCCAGCCGGCGATCACCGTATCCGCCACCGCGGCAATGCCGCCTTCCTTTACCGCCTTGATGCGGTTGAGCCAGTTGGCCGGATCGGGATAGTAGCAGGCGGTGTTGGACAGGATGATGCGGTCGAATCGCTCCGGCGCATTGGCGCCCAGCCATTGCCCGACCATGCCGCCCATCGACAGCCCGCACCAATGCGTCTTCGCGATATTGAGATCGTCCAGAATCGCCAGCACGTCGCGGCCGAAACGCTGCATCGAATAAGGCCCCGGCGGCACGCCGGATTTGCCATGGCCGCGGCGGTCGTAACGAACCACGCGAAACTGTCTTGTCAGCGCCGCCATCTGCGGCTCCCACATTTGTAGCGTGCAGCCCAGCGAATTCGAAAGCATCAGGGTCGGACCGCCGTCGCGGCCGTCGACGGATACGTTGAGCAGGCAGCCGTCACCGGCGTCGATCATGGGCATTGCTTATCTCCATTTATCATTCGTCATTGCGAGGGGCGAAGCGATGAAGCAATCCAGAATCTTGCTTGCGGCTTCTGGATTGCTTCGCTTCGCTCGCAATGATGGCATTCATTGTTTCTCATCTACCGATTTGAGCAGGCGGTCGATCAGCGCCTGCGAGACGCCCTGATAGGCCATCGGATCGAACAGTTTTGTGAGTTTGTCCGTACCCAGATGCGCGGTGATTTTCGGATCGCTTGCCAGCACGTCGCGCAAATGTTGCTTGCCGGCGACGGCTTTTTTGGCTGCCGCTTCCACCAGATGGTGGGCGTCGCTCTTGCCGATCGTTTCCGCGAGCGCGAACGTCACCGCTTCCGCCATGATCAGGCCGTGCGTCGCGTCAAGATTGAGGCGCATGCGTGTGACGTCTACTTCGAGTCCTTCGGCGATATCGACGATCGCCGCGAGCGCGCCTGAGGTGACCAGCAGCAATGTCGGCAGTGTCGGCCATTCCGCATGCCACGGCCCGGCGCTGCGTTCGTGATCCTGCACCTGGGCTGCGAAGATGGTCGCCGCCAGATTGGGCGCCATAGTCGCGGCAGCAAGTACTGTCGCCGCCGCCACGGGATTGCGCTTGTGCGGCATGGTCGACGAGCCGCCGCGTCCTTCGCCGGAGGGCTCGAAGGCCTCGGCCACGTCGGTCTGCATCATCAGCGAGACGTCGCGCGCGATCTTGCCACAGCTGCCGGTGAGGATCGCAAACACCGACGCGGCCTCCGCAATGCGGTCGCGATGGGCGTGCCACGGCGCCTCCGGCAGCGGCAAATTGAGTTCGGCTGCGAGTTTTTCCGCCACAGTGACTCCCTTGTCGCCGAGCGCCGCGAGCGTGCCTGCGGCGCCGCCGAATTGCAGCGCCAGCGCCTCGGCGCGCAATCGCTTCAGCCGCGTCTGCGAGCGATGCAATGCTGCGGCATATTCCGCGAGTTTCAACCCGAATGGCATCGGCAATGCGTGCTGCAGCCAGGTGCGCGCCACCATGGCGGTGTCGCGGTGTTTTCTTGCGAGCCTGGCGAAGCCCGCGATGGCGCGGTCGAGATCCGGCAGCAGCGCGTCGATCGCCGCGCGCAGGGTCAGCATGGTCGCGGTATCGATGACGTCCTGGCTGGTCGCGCCCCAGTGCACGTAACGCGCGGCGTCTGCGTCGGCCTTGGCGACGGCAGCGGTGAGGACTTTCACCAAGGGAATCGCCAGATTGCCGGAACGCGTCGCGGCCTCGGCCAGCGCGGATATATCGAATGCTTCGGCTTTGCAAGCCTTTCGCGATCGATGCAGCGGCATCCGCTGGAATGACGCCCACCGCCGTCTCGGCGCGCGCGAGCGCCGCCTCGAAATCGAGCATGTGCTGCAGATATGCCGCGTCGTCGCAGACCGCGCGCATGGCGGCGCTCGAGAATAGTGGTGCGAGGAGAGGCGACAGCGAGGTGCTCATGATGCGCGCGACCTAACCATTCCCGCTGCCCTCTGCCAATACCTGACCGCTTGTCCCGGCCATCCACGTCTTACCTACTATGCCGCTTTAAAGACGTGGATGCCCGGCACAAGGCCGGGCGTGACAAGTGCAGGTTGGTGCTGCGCTGCGAATATGCATCGCTTCTCGTCCAATGGTCCCCTTTCATTTGGTGCAGGCGTGCTTTACTTGGAGAAAGGCGGCAGGCGACCCAGGAGACACCCCCAATGGCCATGACAATGAACGGCGAAGTCCAGCTTGCGGCGCCGCGCCAGATGGTGTGGGAAAAGCTCAACGATCCCGAGGTGCTGAGGGTTTGCATCCCGGGGTGCGAGGAGCTGGAAAAAACCGAGGACAACGGGTTTCGCGCGGTCGCCAAAATGAAGGTCGGGCCGGTGTCGGCGCGCTTCAAGGGCCGGGTGACGTTGAGCGATCTCGATCCGCCCAATGGCTACAAGATCTCCGGCGAGGGCGAGGGCGGCGTCGCCGGTTTTGCGAAGGGCGGCGCCACGGTGGGACTGACCGAAAAAGACGGCGGCACCCTGCTCAAATACGACGTCGAGGCGCAGATCGGCGGCAAGCTGGCCCAGCTTGGACAGCGGCTGATCAACGGTTCGGCCAAGAAACTGGCCGATGAATTTTTCGCCAATTTCGCCAAGGCCGTACAAGGCTAAGGCGGCCACTTTGTCATATCTGGGCGTCCCGCCGCGAGGTTGCTCATTGCCGGGATGGTCCATATTATGGCGTTGGAATGATCTGAAATGACTGCGTGCCGGGTCACGGAGCGCAGATAAAGAGAGTGCTGATGGCCAAAATCTCGCTGATCGTGAACGGCAATCCCGTCAAGGATAACGTCGACCCGCGCACGCTGCTGGTGCAGTTTCTGCGCGAGAATTTGCGGCTGACCGGTACCCATGTCGGCTGCGACACCTCGCAATGCGGCGCCTGCGTCGTGCACCTCGACGGCAAGGCGGTGAAAGCCTGCACCACGCTGGCCGTGATGGCTGACGGACATGAGGTCAGGACCATCGAGGGACTCGCTGCCGACGGCGCGCCGCTGCATCCGATGCAGGAGGCGTTCCGCGAACATCACGGGCTGCAATGCGGCTTCTGCACGCCGGGCATGATCATGACCGCGGTCGATCTGGTGCACCGCCGGGGCCACGATCTCAGCGACCACACCATTCGCGAGGAGCTCGAGGGCAATCTGTGCCGCTGCACCGGCTACCAGAACATCGTGCTGTCGATCGCGGCGGGCGCCAAGGCGATGGCGAGTTCCGATCTCGCGTAACCACGCAATCGCACGGCGACCTTTTCGAAGGACCACTCATGTACGAATTCAAATATCACCGTCCGGCGACCGTGCGGCAGGCCGCCAACCTGCTGGCCAGGAACGAGGACGCCAAGTTGATCGCCGGCGGCCACACGCTGCTGCCGGTGATGAAGCAGCGGCTCGCCAGCCCGCCGCATCTGGTCGACCTGTCGCATATCGAAGGCCTCGACGGCATCGAGATGAAGGGACGCTCGCTTGTGATCGGCGCCACCGCGACACATGCCGAGGTCGCCAGCTCACCCATTGTCGGCGAGGCGATCCCGGCGCTGGCCGAGCTTGCCGGCCTGATCGGCGATCCCGCGGTGCGCCACAAGGGCACCATCGGCGGCTCGCTCGCCAACAACGATCCGACCGCGGACTATCCGGCGGCATGCCTCGCGCTCGGCGCCAACATCATCACCAACAAGCGCCGCCTCAAGCCGGAGGAATTTTTTCAAGGCCTGTTCACCACCGCGCTGGAAAGCGACGAGATCATCACCAGAGTGATGTTCCCGGTGCCGAAGAAGGCCGCCTACATCAAATTCCGCAACCAGGCTTCGCGCTACGCGCTGGTCGGCGTGTTCGTCGCCAAACGTCCGTCGGATGTGCGCGTCGCCGTCACCGGCGCCGGCTCCGAGGGCGTGTTCCGCGTCGCTTCTTTCGAGGAAGCGCTGAAGAAGCGCTTCAACTCCAAGGTGCTCGACGGCTTGTCGGTGCCGGCCGATGGGCTGAACAGCGATCTACACGGCAGCGCCGAATATCGCGCGCATCTGATATCAGTGCTGGCGCGCCGGGCCGTCGATGCCGCAAACGGCAAGGCGTGACGTTGCCAATTCTTGCAGTATCAAGATCGAGTTGCTCATGAGTGCATCGGCGCTGCCTACCTCCGTCGATGCGACGCTCGACCTTTTGACCAAGCGCGGCTATCTCGCGGAGCGTTCGCTGGCGACGGTGGTGTATCTGTCGCTGCGCATGGGCCGGCCGCTGTTTCTGGAAGGCGAGGCCGGCGTCGGCAAGACCGAGATCGCAAAAGTACTGTCGGCGGCACTGGGCCGCAAGTTGATCCGGCTGCAGTGCTACGAGGGTCTCGACGTTGCCTCCGCAGTCTACGAGTGGAATAGCGCGTCGCAGATGATCGCGATCCGTCTGGCCGAGGCGGCTGGAGATACCGACCGCGGCCAGCTCTCCAGCGATATCTTCGCCGAGCGCTATCTGATCAAGCGGCCGCTGCTGCAGGCGCTGGAGCCCGACGTCGCCGGCGCGCCGGTGCTCCTGATCGACGAACTCGACCGCGCCGACGAGGCGTTCGAGGCTTACTTGCTGGAAATCCTCAGCGATTTTCAGGTGACGATTCCCGAACTCGGCACGGTGAAGGCGCCAACCCCGCCGATCGTCATCGTCACCTCCAACCGCACCCGCGAAATTCACGACGCGCTGAAGCGGCGATGTCTGTATCACTGGGTGGATTATCCCTCCGCCGAGCGCGAATTGGCGATCGTCAAGTCGCGGGTGCCCGGCATCTCCGCAAAGCTGTCGCAGCAGGTGGTCGGCTTCGTGCAGGCGCTGCGCGAGCAGGATTTTTACAAAAACCCTGGCGTCGCCGAGACCATCGACTGGGCCACCGCCCTGACCGAACTCGACGCCCGCTCGCTGACCCCGCAGGTGGTCGGCGATACGCTGGGCGCGCTGCTGAAATACCAGGACGACATCGCGCGGATGCAGGGCGACAATCTGCAGAAGGTGCTGAAGGAAGCGACCAGCGAGAGTTAGGGTCCGTCATTCCGGGATGCGCCTCTTGGGGCGCAGGCCCGGAATCCATAACCCCGAATCGTGGTTATGGATTCCGGGCTCGCTCGCTTAGGGCTCGCGCCCCGGAATGACGGTGCTGAGAGTACGAACGCAATGCCCATGGATCACCTCAATCCGCCCACTGGCCTGATCGCGGATAACGTCGTCGGCTTTGCCCGAGCGCTGCGCGCCGCCGGCATTCCCGTCGGCCCCGGCGCGGTGATCGACGCGCTGAATGCGCTGCGCGTGATCGATATCGGCAATCGTGCCGACGTATTCACCACGCTCGAATCCATCTTCGTCACACGCCACGAACACGCGCTGGTGTTCGCGCAGGCGTTCGACCTGTTCTTCCGCGCCGCCGAGGAGTGGAAGCATCTCCTGGATTCGATTCCGCTCCCCGAGCACGCCAAAAAGAAGCCGCGGCCGGCGTCGCGCCGCGTTCAGGAGGCGATGTCGCAACCCTCGATGAGCGAAGCGCCGCAGGCCCAGGAACGGGAGCTGCGGTTGTCGGTGTCCGACAAGGAAGTGCTGCAGAAAAAAGACTTCGCACAGATGAGCGCCGCCGAAATCGCGCAGGTGACCCGTGCCATCGCGCAGATGAAGTTGCCGCAGGCCGAATTGCGCACCCGCCGCTACCAGCCCGACTCGCGTGGGCTGCGGCTGGATTTGCGCAGGACATTGCGTGGCAGCTTGCGCACCGGCGGCGACATTGTCGACATCCGCAGGCTCGGCCGCATCGACAAGCCGGCGCCGATCGTGGCGCTGCTCGATATTTCCGGCTCGATGAGCGAATACACCCGGCTGTTCCTGCATTTCCTCCACGCCATCACCGATGCCCGCAAGCGGGTCTCGGTGTTCCTGTTCGGCACCCGGCTCACCAATGTGACGCGGGCGTTGCGGGCGCGCGACCCCGACGAGGCGCTGGCGAGCTGTTCGTCGGCGGTAGAAGACTGGGCCGGCGGCACCCGCATCGCCACTTCGCTGCACAGTTTTAATAAATTGTGGGGCCGCCGCGTACTTGGGCAGGGCGCCATCGTGCTGCTGATCTCGGACGGGCTTGAGCGCGAAGCCGACGCCCGGCTGGCGTTCGAGATGGATCGGCTGCATCGTTCCTGCCGCCGTCTGATCTGGCTCAATCCGCTGCTGCGTTTCGGCGGCTTCGAAGCCAAGGCTTTAGGCATCAAAATGATGCTGCCGCATGTTGACGAATTCCGTCCGGTACATAATTTGAGTTCGATCGAGGAGCTGATCGCGGCGCTGTCCTCGGCGCCACTGCACCATCGCAGTTTGATACGCCCGGCTGCCTGACGTCTTCCAACTGTAAAGAGAGACCCCCATGCTCAATCGCGACGAAGATATTCTCAAAGCGGCTGAGGATTGGCAGAAGGCCGGTCACGGCGTCGCCTTGGCGACCGTGGTGGAAACCTGGGGTTCGGCGCCGCGGCCCGCCGGCTCCAGCCTCGTGATCAACGACGACGGTACGTTTCTGGGCTCGGTGTCCGGCGGCTGCGTCGAAGGCGCGGTGGTCACCGAAGCGCTCGACGTGATCGCGAGCGGTCAGCCAAAAATGCTGGAATTCGGCGTCGCCGACGAGACCGCGTGGAATGTCGGTCTGTCCTGCGGCGGCACCATCCGGGTGTTTGTCGAGAAAGTCGGCCAATCGTGAAGCTGGAGACGCTCTCGGAAGTCAATGCCGAGCGCGCGGCGCGGCGGCCGGTGATCGTGATCACCGATGTCGCCGATGGCGAGCAGCGCATCGTGAAGGCCAGGGATATTGCCGCCGACCCGTTGCATGCCGATCTCGCCAGGCAGCTGCGCATGGGGAAGAGCGGTATAATCGAGGCCGGCGGCAAGAAACTGTTTCTCAATGTCTACGCGCCGGCGGCGCGGCTTGTCATCATCGGCGCAGTTCATATCAGTCAGGCGCTGGCGCCGCTGGCGCGCTCGCTGGACTATGACGTCTATGTGGTCGATCCGCGCACTGCGTTCGCTTCGCCGGAGCGTTTTCCCGACGTGCCGCTGTTCGCCGACTGGCCCGACGTCGCGCTGCCGCCGCTCAATGTCGATCGCTACACCGCCTTCGCCGCGTTGACGCACGATCCGAAGATCGATGATCCGGCGCTGCTGCATGCGTTCGAACGCGACTGCTTTTATATCGGCGCGCTCGGCTCGAAAAAAACCCACGCCAGGCGCGGCGAGCGGCTGAAAGCGCAGGGCGCTTCCGACGCCGATATCGCGCGAATCCACGCGCCGATCGGGCTTGCCATCGGCGCGGTATCGCCGTCGGAGATCGCGGTGGCGATCATGGCGGAGATCACCGCGACATTGCGATTGCCCAAAGAGCGCGCGGCATGAAATTCGGGCCCGCGAGTCCGGCGGATGCCATCGGCGGCGTCACGGTCCACACCCTGCGGCAGGGATCGCTGGTGCTGAAGAAGGGCACCACGATCGGACCTGCCGAAGTCGAGGCGCTGACAGGCGCCGGCGTCAAGGAGGTCGTCGTAGTCCGGCTCGAACACGGCGATGTCTCGGAAGACGCCGCTGCGGCCGGTATCGCGCAGGCCGTCGCCGGCGACGGCGTCAATGTCGAGCGCGCCTTCACCGGCCGCGCCAACCTGTTCGCGGCCAGAGCCGGCGTGCTGGTGGTGGACCGCGCCGCGGTCGACCGCATCAACGGCGTCGATGAAGCCATCACCTTTGCGACCTTGGCCGCGTTCAAGCCGGTGGTCGAAGGCGAGATGATCGCCACCGTGAAACTGATTCCGTTCGGCGTCGAAGCGAAGCTGCGCGATGCGGCGGTGGCAGCGGCTGGTGCAGGCGCGATGCGGGTGGCGCCCTACACCATCAAGCGCGTCGGTATTGTCTCCACCTTGCTGCCGGGCCTGGCGCCGAAGGTGATCGAGAAAACCCTGCGCGTCACATCCGAGCGCCTCGCGCCCGCGGGCGCCGTCATCATCGCCGAGCGTCGCGTGCCACATGACGAAGAGGCGCTGGCGGGGGCGATCATCGAATTGCTTGCCCTCGGCGCCGAGCTCGTGATCGTGTTCGGCGCCTCCGCCATCGCCGACCGCCGTGACGTGATTCCGGCGGCGATCGAGCATGTCGGGGGCGCCGTCGAGCATTTCGGGATGCCGGTCGATCCCGGCAATCTCTTGCTGATCGGCAAGGCCGGCGGCGTGCCGGTGCTTGGCGCACCGGGCTGCGCGCGCTCGCCGGTGGAAAACGGATTCGACTGGGTGCTGATGCGCCTGCTTGCCGGGTTGAAAGTGACGCGCGCCGACCTCACCGGCATGGGCGTCGGCGGCCTGCTGATGGAAATCGTGACCCGGCCGCAACCGCGCGTTCCCGTCGGCGCCGATGGCAATCGCAAGGTGGCGGCGGTGATCCTGGCGGCAGGCCGCTCGACCCGGATGGGCGGGCCGAACAAATTGCTAGCCGAACTCGGCGGCAAGACCCTGGTCCGCATCGTCGCCGAGCAGGCGCTGGCGTCGAAAGCGTCCGATGTCATCGTGGTGACCGGACATCAGGCGGCCGAGGTCGAGACGTCGCTTGCCGGACTCAAGGTGAAGTTCGTGCGCAATGCGGATTTCGCCGACGGCCTCGCCGGTTCCGTGAAAGCCGGAATATCGGCGGTGCCCGAAGATACCGACGCCGCAGTGGTCTGTCTCGGCGACATGCCGCTGATCGATGCGGGGTTGATCGACCGCTTGATAGAAGCGTTCGCACCCGATCGGGGCGGGCTGATCGCCCTGCCCGTCAGCGAGGGAAGGCGCGGCAACCCGGTGCTGTGGTCGCGGCGGTTTTTCAGCGAATTGATGACGCTGGACGGCGACATCGGCGCCCGGCACCTGATCGCCAAGCACGGCGAGGCGGTGGCCGAAGTCCCGGTCGAGGGCCATGGCGCCTTCCTCGATATCGATACCCCGCAGGCGCTGGAGGCGGCGCGGCTGGCGCCGTCGTAGAGGCCATAAAAGCGTCATGGCCGGCTTGTCCCGGTCATCCACGTCTTAGTTCTTTGCTTGACCGGTAAGACGTGGATGCCGGCACAAGGCCGGGCATGACGGAGTAATGCCGTTCACCAAGTAGAAACGCCCCTGCGGTAGCTTGCTCCCCTACGACCTCGGGGGAGGGGCTTTTGACGTATCTTGGGTTGGCGCGCCGCGCTGTTCTTGCTGTCGCCTTGATTTTCGTAAGCGCCGGGCCGCACTTCTCAGGCCCGTCGCAGGCTGCCGGCGCATTCGCCATCGGCAAATGCGGCGCCTATGGCCAGGCCTTCGACTATCCGGCCGAGGGTGCGGCGCTCGCGGCGGCCCGCAAGCAGTGCAAGGGCCAGTGCGCCACGGTGACCATGAAGCGGGCTTGTGCTGCTTTTGCCGTCGACCTGACCAACCCCTGCGGCGCCCACGGCTACGCGGTCAAGCCTCAGATCTCGACGTCGCTGAACGCCGCGACGAAAAAATGCTACGACTTCGGCGGCAAGGAATGCGTGATCCGCGCCTGGGCTTGCGACGCCAGGGGGTGATCGCACTGCTGGCACCGATTGTGGGACGCGGTAGTTCAAAGGACATGAACATCTCGCACAACACTAACGTCACGGCGCGGGGAGACGAAGAGAAGCCTCACTGCCGCGTCAGCACACCGATTCGGCCATACACTCCGCTGCGGTGAAAACTGTCGGTGACATAGCCCGCGGCGACGGACCATTCGAGCGCGTCAAATCGGAACCCCGTTACATGCGCGCCGATTCGAACTTGCTGGCTGAATGCATCGCCCGATGCGGAAATTTCCGGGCCTGCCCAGAACTGGTCGAATACACGCCAGCCGGCGGCGGCGCGTGCACTGTGGCTGGTCGCATTGGTCGATGCGGAGAACGCCGATGACAGCATCATTTCCGGCATCGGTTCCCACCACAGCTCGGCGGCTACGCGCGCCCCGATGTGGGTGCCGCCAAAGGCCGCGCCGGGAACGTCCGGCGTCAGAAGCCGGTTTTCCAGTTCGGGGCCGGCAAACACCTTGATCTCGAAATCGTTCTGCTTGAACCGCCAGCCCGCGAGCGGCGCGGCGCGGACGATGTCGGTATTGAAACGTTTTGAGCCGGCGTCGTAGCGCTCGACACCGCGGGATACGAATAGCCGCGTGATGAAGCCGTCATTGTTGAGGCCGCCCGGTGCCCAATAGAAGCCGCCGTAACCGGTGCGGCCAAAGCGCCAGATGTCGAAGCCGCTGTAGAGCAGGACGCGCTCGACCTTGGTCCCGCCACTCAGGCTATCGGGTTGCGGGGCATCCGGCTCGAGTGCCTGGGCCAATGCACGGTCTGCGCCGCAGGCCATCACAGCCGCAACGAGGCAACATGCGCGCAACGCACCACCTGTACGCATGGGAGCCCACCCCAACGCCACAACGCAACCAAGAATGGAGTTAGAGGTTAAGAGCAGCGAAGCGTCTAGCGACCAACGCGTGCAGAGCACATACTCAAAGTTGTCGCGGCAGCAGGTTTTCGACCTTGACGCCGTCGCGGTCTTCAATGATCTCCGCGATCCATTTGCGGTGGCAGTGCGCGTGATCGCGCTCGTAGCAGAGCAGGCAGACCGGCCCCGCCTTCATCACCAGCGACGACAATTCGTCAAGTTCTTCCTTGGCCTGCGACGTTTCCAGGTGTTTTGCGTAGATACGTTCGAGGCTCTTGATGTCGCCGCTCCGCGCGGCCAGGCGACCTTCTTTCGGCGTGCCCAGTCCCTTCAGATGAAGGTAGGAAATCCCGCGCTGGTCGAGGCCGGCGGCGAGCTGGTTCTTGGAAAAACCCGGACGGCGCGACGAGACCACCGCGCGCACGTCCACCAGCAGTTTTACCCCTGCGTTCTCCAGTTCGTCGAGCACGGCCTTTGGTGGCGTCTGCTCGTAGCCGATGGTGAAAAGTTTTTTGCTGCGTGCCATGCGTCGATCCTATGTCGCCGTCATTCCGGGGCGCGAGCAAAGCGAGCGAACCCGGAATCCAGTACCGGGCGTCGGATTCCGGGTTCACGCGAAGGCGCGTGCTCCGGAATGACGGCGACGCGTTGCCGCCCGCAGCGGTATACCGCATAGTGAGCCCGCAAAAAAGCACCGGTTGTGATAGGCGGTTTCGCCGGGGAGAAGGCCATGGTTCGATTTTATCGCTGGCTGGCATGGATCGCCGGCGCTTTGGTCCTGCTCGTGGCCGGCGCTGCGACGGCTGAGGCGCAGACCGGCTATCCCAGCCGCCCGGTAAAAATCATCGTCCCGATCGGCCCCGGCGGCAGCTATGACCTGGTCGGGCGGTACCTCGGCGACGCGCTGTCGAAGCGCTTCGGCCAGACTTTCTTTGTCGAGAACAAGCCCGGCGCCGGCACTGTTGTGGGCACGGTAGCCGCGGCCCAAAGCGAGCCCGACGGCTATACGCTTTTGGTCGGCGGGCTCTCCAACATGGCGTTCAATTCGGCGCTGTATTCGAAGCTGGGCTACGATCCGCTGATGGATTTCGTGCCGGTCGCGCTGGTCTACAAGTTCGGCTATGTGATGGTGGCGCGCAGGGATTTGCCGCAGGCTGAACTGCAGGACATCGTCGCAGCCGCCAAGGCCAGTCCGGACTCGATCACGGTGGCGACCGCCGGCGTCGGCACCGGCCAGCAGTTGGTGGCCGCCGCGTTCATGAGGGCCGCGGGCATCAAACTCTTGGAAGTACCTTACAAGGGCTCGCCGCCGGCCTTTACCGACCTGCTGGCAGGCCGCGTCGATCTGTTCTTCGATTCGATCGCGGCCGGGCTTCCCTACGTGCAGTCGGGGCAGGCCAAGGGCATCGCCGTGCTGTCGTCGAAGCGCAGCCCGCTGGCGCCGGACGTGCCGACGATGTCGGAGGCCGGCGTGCGCGGCCTCGATGTCGATTCCTGGCTCGGCATTTTTGCACCGGCGAAAACTCCGCCGGAGGTGATCGCAAAATTGCGCCGGGAGATTCGCGCCGCGTTGCCCGATCTCAAGGAGCGTTTCGAGAAGAGCGGCGGCGAGGCGTGGGAGATGCCGGACGACAGCCTCGATGGCTTCGTCGCATCCGAACATGCGAACTGGACCAAACTGATCCGCGAGGCCGGCATCAAGCTGGATTGAGAACTATTTTACCCGCGCGATCAGCTCCATCGCGCCTGATGGCGCGCGCACCTTGCCCTCGTGGATGACATAGGCGAACACGTCGCGCGGCATCTTCTTCGGCTTTGTCTTGTCGACGCGCGGCAGATCGTCGGGCTCGCCGCCCTCGGCCCAGATCCGCAACCGTCTTGCCCAGGCATCCAGCGCCTTCGGCGGATAGCAGGTCTTCAGAGTGTCGTCGCCCTTCTGCAGCCGCGCGTAGACGAAATCGCTGACCACGTCGGCAATATTGGGATATTTGCCGTGCTCGGCGAACACCACGGGCGTCTCGAATTTGCGCAGCAGCGCGATGAAATCGGGGTTGCAAAAACTGTCATTGCGCACCTCGACCACATGGCGCAGCGCGCGGCCATCCAGCTTGCGCGGCAGCAGCTCCAGGAATTTGCCGAAATCGGCCTCGTCGAATTTTTTGGTCGGCGCGAACTGCCACAGCACCGGACCGAGCCGGTCCTTGAGCTCCAGCACGCCGGAATCGTAAAACCGCTTGATTGAATCGCCGGCTTCCGCCAGCACCCGCCGGTTGGTAGCAAAGCGTGGCCCTTTCAGCGAAAACACAAAGCCATCCGGCACCTCGCGCGCCCATTTCCGAAAACTCTCCGGCTTCTGCGAGCCGTAATAGGTGCCGTTGATCTCGATCGAGGTGAGTTTTGAGGCCGCATAGCTCAGCTCCTTCGCCTGCGCCAGCTTCTCCGGATAAAACACCCCGCGCCACGGCTCGAAGGTCCAGCCGCCGATGCCGATGTAGATGTGGGCGGGGTTACTGACAGAAATCTTTTGAGGGTTAGCCACTTCTTAGCCTCTTTTTTTCTCGCACCACAAATAGGCCTAGTGATGTTTCCGGTTCTCCCCGCTGCTACTCCACGGTAACAGTATAAGTATCGATATCTCGCCTTCCTTCCCAACCGAAGGTAACGTCAATCGTAAAGGTGTCGGTACCGTGATAGGCCGGCGCGGACTTGTATTCGATCTGAAGGGCTTTAATCGGCTTGCCAGCGCAGCTACCCACGCTTCCAAACCGCGAAGTTGTTATAATGTGAGCAACAACGCGCGGAACAAGAACGCCATGTGTTGGCTTGGACACGACATTCATTTTGGCGCTCAAAGACGTGCAACTGTAAGGGTCCCAAGAGTGATAAGCCGCAACTCGTTTCGGCTGACCAGAAGTGGCGGTTCGCGAAAACGAATTTGTGCCGGCATGGGCATTGGCGCCCGGTAGCAACGAGCAGGCTAATATGATCGTCCCCATCTTGCTCGCCATCCCCGCCCCCTTGTGGAATGCCTGAAAGTTCCTATCTATCCTACAACGGCGCCGTCGATGCTTCATAGCTCCGGTGCTGGGACGACCACGGAATGATAAGGCTGCGCCGGATGTACGCGCGCCTGTTGTTCGTGGTCGTTGGCATTTTGGGGCCGTTTTGGCCCGTTTTACCCCTCCCGAGCCGGGCTTTTGCCCGCGGCGCCTTGGCATTATTAGGTGCCGGCGATATACGCTGGCGCATGAATGAAGCCATCAGACCGGGGCAGGGGACCGCAGTGGTGACACCGGAATTGTCGGTCGTCGTCCCCACCTTCAACGAGCGCGACAACGTCATCGCCTTGTTCCGCAAGCTGGACGTGGCGCTGGCTGGCCGCGCCTGGGAGGTCATCTATGTCGATGACAATTCCCCCGACGGCACTTGGGACGTGGTGCGGACGCTGGCGCGCGAGGATTCGCGGGTCCGCTGCATCAGGCGAATCGGGCGGCGCGGCCTGTCCGGCGCCTGCATCGAGGGAATTCTGGCGTCGAGCGCGCCCTGCGCCGCGGTGATCGACGCCGACCTGCAGCACGACGAAACCCGATTGCCGAAAATGCTGGCGCTGCTGCAGGGCGGCGAAGCCGAACTGGTGGTCGGCAGCCGCTATATCGAAGGCGGCAGCGCGATGAGTTTTGACAAGCAGCGCGCCGGCGCGAGCATGCTGGCCACGCAAGTTGCAAAACGCGTGCTGCGGGTCGAGATCGCCGATCCCATGAGCGGCTTCTTCATGATCCGCCGCGACCGTTTCGAACAGCTGGCGCCGCAGCTCTCCACCCAGGGCTTCAAGATACTGCTCGATATCGTCGCCACCGCGCGCGGCAGCCTGCGCATCAAGGAAATTCCCTACAGCTTCGGCTCGCGGCTGCATGGCGAGAGCAAGCTCGATTCCATGGTGGCGCTGGATTTCCTGGGGCTGGTGCTGGCTAAGCTGACCCATGACGTGGTGTCGCTGCGTTTCCTTCTGTTCGCGATGGTGGGCTCGCTCGGCCTGTTCGTGCATCTGGCTGCGTTGTTTGTAGCACTTGAGGTGTTCAACGTGCGGTTTCCCGAGGCGCAGGCCTGCGGCGCGCTGATGGCGATGACCAGCAATTTCCTGCTCAACAATTTTCTGACCTACCGCGACCAGCGGCTGAAGGGTCTTGGCATTCTGCGCGGGCTGCTGCTGTTCTACCTGGTGTGCAGCGTCGGCCTGGTCGCCAATGTCGGCGTGGCGTTCTCGGTGTACGACCAGGAGCCGATCTGGTGGCTGGCGGGCGCCGCCGGCGCGCTGATGGGCGTGGTGTGGAATTACGCCATGTCCGGCCTGTTCGTCTGGCGCAAGCGATGATCGCACCATGAGCGCCAGCGAGGCGCGGCTGGTCCGCAACACGGCTCTCACCGTTCTGGCATTGATCGCGCTGCGGCTGGTTTCCGCAGCCTATACGCCGCTGACCTTCGACGAGGCCTATTACTGGACCTGGTCGAAGCATCTCGCGGGCGGCTATTACGACCACCCGCCGATGGTCGCGCTGCTGATCCGGCTCGGCACGATGATATCAGGCGATACCGAACTTGGCGTGCGGCTGGTGTCGATCCTGCTGGCGCTGCCGATGAGTTTTGCGGTGTATCGCACCGCGGAAATCTTGTTCGGCGGCCAACGGGTAGCTGCAACCGCGACCATCCTGCTCAACGCCACGCTGATGGCCGCGGTCGGCACCATGATCGTCACGCCGGACGCGCCGCTGTTGGTGGCCTCCAGTTTCGTGCTGTTTTGTCTGGCAAAAGTGCTGGCGACCGGGCGCGGCGCATGGTGGCTCGCGGTCGGCGTCGCGGTCGGCGCGGCGCTGCTGTCGAAATACACCGCGCTGTTCTTCGGTCCGGCGATCCTGATCTGGCTGATCGCGGTGCCAAAACTGCGGCGCTGGCTGCTCTCGCCATGGCCCTATCTCGGCGGCATCGTCGCGTTCGCGATTTTTTCCCCGGTGATCCTGTGGAACGCCGACCATCAGTGGATATCCTTCATCAAGCAATTCGGCCGCGCGCGCATCGAGGATTTTACCCTGCGCTATATCGGCGAGCTGATCCCGACCCAGGTCGCGTTCGCGACCCCGCTGGTGTTCATTCTCGGCGCAATGGGATTGTATGCGTTGTGGAAGCGCAAAGCCGGCGCGTCCGCGGCGCGGGTGCTGATCAATTCGACCTTCTGGACCATCACGCTGTATTTTGTCTGGCATTCGCTGCACAGCCGCGTCGAGGCCAACTGGTTCGGCCCGGTCTATCCGGCTTTTGCGATCGCCGCCGCCGTCGCTGCAAATCTCGCGCGATGGGGGAGCGTTGCGCAACGCGCGATCGATTTCTGCCTGCGCTGGGCGGCACCGTCCGGCATCCTGATGTTCGCGCTGTTGGTCGTGCAGGCCAACACCGGCGTGCTGTCAGGCTATCGCCGCGACGCCACGGTGCGCAGCGTCGGCGTCGGCTGGCGCGAGTTGGCCGGCGAGATCGAAGCCGTTCGCGCGCGCGAGGGCGCAGCTTGCGTGCTGGCGCTGGACTACGGCACCACCAGTTGGCTCACCTTCTATCTGCCGAAGGGCAGCTGTGTCGCGCAACGCGGCCAGCGCTTTCGCTGGGTCAACATGCCCGAGCCCGATCCGGCGTTGCTCAAGGGCAAGCTGCTGTATGTCGACGAGGCGAGGGAGGAGCAGCCGCTGCTTAAAAAGGATTTTGCACGGGTCGCGAAAGTCGCCGAGCTGAAGCGCAAGCGCGGGCCGCTGCTGATCGAGAATATCGAGGTGGACGTGCTGGAAGGGCCCAAGGGTGATGTGTTGGACCGCGCCGCCCCGCCGGAATTGGCGAAGTAACTCCATGCCGTCATTCCGGGGCGCGCGGAGCGCGAGCCGGGAATCCATAACCACGATCGGAGTTTATGCATTCCGGGCCGACGCCAAAAGGCGCATCCCGGAATGACGTTCAGAATTTACGCTTTGCCGGAGGCGGGTTGAGCTCGAGGATTCTTCCGCGGCAATCGGCTTCGGTGGCATGCGGGCCGGTGACGAAGGTGCCGCTGACCTTGGTGCTGTACCAGCCGGATTCGACGCCGAGGCGGAGCGATTCTTCGGTTTTGACATGACGCGGCGAGAGATTTTGCATGGCGGAGGCTTTCAAGGTGGGCGCTGAATCCTGCATCCAGCGCGGGGTGAAGTTCACGGCGAAGTCGTTTCGTTCAGCTCTCATCGGAGAGCCGGGCAAAGTCCGCCAGCACCGCCGCCACGAGGTCGCGATGGTGGGTGTCTGAGGGAGCAACGCCCGCGGCATACAGGTTCAAGACATAGCGCGCCTTCGCGGCCGCTTCCGGCCACGACGCCGCCGGTGTCGAAAGCAACTGGCCTTCGAGAATGCCCTGCCGGTCGCGTTGTATTTTGGCGTTGGCTTCGACCTCCGCCAGCACGCGCCTGATGTCGGTGGCCTTTTGCGAGGCCATGCCGCGATGCTTGTCGAGATCGACCGGGGTGTCGCTCATGGTGCGCGCCGGCGCCGGAATCGCGCATTGTCGGACATCGATCGACCGTGCGCTCTTTCGGCGCGATTAGCCATCGCTTTCTGACAAAGCTTCGCCGTCCGGTCGAATAAGGCGGTTCTTTCCTTGTATCCGGCGGTTTCGTCGCCATCTGCTGGGAACGCTTCAAACGATTTGAGCAGACGCCGGGCCGCGCCACATCGCGCGGACCGCCGCCTTGATTCGTCCATCGCACGCCCGAAACAGGAATAGCCGCATGAGGATTCGCGTCGGGTACGAGATGATCTACGACTTTCCGCAGGCAACCCCGATGATCATGGTGCTGGGCGCGCATTTCACCCGCGCCTCCGACGTCATCGTGCCGGATTATCTGACCACCAGCCCCTCAGTGCCGATCACGCCCTATCGCGACGGCTTTGGCAACTGGTGCAGCCGCATCGTCGCGCCCGCCGGCCGCATGCGCCTTGCAGCCGACGGAATGGTGCGCGACAGCGGGCTGCCGGACCCGGTCGTGCCTTCCGCGATCCAGCACGCGGTGGAAGATCTGCCGGCGGATACTTTGGTCTATCTGCTCGGCAGCCGTTATTGCGAGACCGACCGGCTTTCCGATGACGCATGGAAGCTGTTCGAGAACACCACGCCGGGATGGCCGCGGGTGCAGGCGATCTGCGATTTCGTGCACAACCATATCAAATTCGGTTACGAGCACGCGCGCGCGACCATGACGGCGGCGGAAGTGTTCAACGAGGGCAAGGGCGTCTGCCGCGACTACGCCCATCTCGCCATCGCGTTCTGCCGCTGCATGAACATTCCGGCGCGCTACTGCACCGGCTATCTCGGCGACATCGGCATGCCGCCGCCATGGGCCGCCGGTGATTTCGCCGGCTGGTTCGAGGCCTATATCGGCGGGCGCTGGTACACCTTCGACGCCCGCAACAACATTCCGCGCATCGGCCGCGTGCTGATCGCGCAAGGCCGCGACGCCGCCGACGTGCCGATCACGCAGACCTTCGGGCCCAACACGCTGGTCAGTTTTACGGTGTGGACCGATGAGGTAAGGGAAGGAACTTGACCTCGTCATTACGGACGAAGGATTGGCATCCGAAAATTGAGTTATGCTTAAAAAGATACTTATTTTGAGCCTAACGAACGCTCGCCGTCATTGCGAGCAGCGAAGCGGCGAAGCAATCCAGTAATTGCGGCGCCGTCGTTCTGATTGCTTCGTTACGCTCGTAATGGCGGCCTCTCGAACATTTATCGCACGCCGGTTCCACCCGCCTTACATCCGCCCGCACTTAATCCGCATTTAACTAAAAGTCGCCTTAATGACGGCCCGCGCCTCTGCGAGATGCTGCGGCGGAGCCTTCGTGTTCCGCTGAAACGCTCTCTGCCAAGAGGAACAAAGTGAAATCATTGTGGACGCGAGGCGAATGACTTACGGAATTGGTGCGCGTCACGATTTCACCGTCTACCACCACAGAAGCTCATCCAAGAAAAACATTTTACCGAATGTTTTCGGCGGCGCTGCGCTTGCGTGCGTTGTGTTGGGTTCCATCTGGACACTGACGGCCAATGTTCTGAGAATCGGCACCAGCCCAGCTGCGATCAGCGCCAGCGTGGAACCCGCCGGCGGCGGTGCCGTAAGCTTCAGCGCCCGCTTCGATGCGCTCGGCGTCGCGGCGGAAGGCGTGAGCGTGGTGCGGAAATCGGCGCCCGTTATGGCGAAGGCATCCGACGCCATCCGCAAGACCTATATGGCGCTGCTCGACGTGACCTATTCGCTGGGACCGCCGCCCGGATCGTTTTCGGCCGCGGTACCGCGCGGGCCCGATCGCCGGCTGGCGATGCTGCCGCCGGATCAATCCGACGCTCAGGACATTTCCCCGCCGCCGCCGCAGCGCGCCGCGGATAGCGTGCCGCTGCCGACGCCGCGTCCTTCGACGCTTCGGCTGCTTGCCAGCCGCGAGATCGCCAAAGCCAAGGCGGCGATTCTGGCGGTTACCTCTTCCGAAAAACCCTCCATCTTCGAAAAACTGTACGGCAAGCCGCCGGCGAAGGGGCCGATGCTGGCCTTCGCGTCCGCGGATTTTGGCGACGTCAGCATTCCCAGTGCTGCAAAGGCCAGCGCGATGGGCAATGCCGCGCCCTACGATCGCTCGACCGCGGTGTACGATATCTCGGCGCGCACGGTCTATCTGCCGGACGGCACAAAGCTGGAAGCGCATTCGGGCCTCGGCGCAAAACTCGACGATCCGCGCTACGTCCATGTCAGGATGTACGGCGCCACGCCGCCGCATGTCTATGACCTGGAGCCGCGCGAGGCGCTGTTTCATGGCGTGCCGGCGCTGCGCTTAAAGCCGGTCGGCGGCGAGGAGGCGATCTTCGGACGCACCGGCCTGCTGGCGCATACCTACATGCTCGGTCCCAACGGCGATTCCAACGGCTGCGTCTCGTTCAAGGATTACTACGCATTCCTGAACGCCTACCGCAATCAAGGGATCAAGCGGCTGGCCGTGGTCGCAAAGGTGGAGTGACGCCGACCCTCGGCCGGCCAAGGTGCCGGCACAGTTTGAGCAGCGGACGTTCCACAAGGATGTTGAGCGCCAGGCCGAGCGCCACCACGATGCCGGTTGTCACCATGAGCAGCAGCAATGGCGCAATGGCCGGAAGCAGGCCGGCGAGGGCCGCGGACGCCAGCGATACCGTCTCCACCTGCGCCAGATAAATCGAATAGGAGGCATCGCCGAGCCGCGCCAGCGCGCGCTCCGGCCATGATGGATCGGTCCGGCTGCGGCTGAGATAGGCCGCCGCGGCGATCAGGCAGGCTGCAGGGACGCCGGACACGATGACGCGGCTCAAGGGGTCGCTCACCAGCACCGCCGCGATCGCACAGGCAGCGGCGACGGGCATTTGCCAGCCGATCCGGCCGTTGACGAACACGCAGCCCACGATGACGCCAAGCACGAATTCGAGGGTCATCGGATCGGCGAAGAACGCGGTGTTTCCGAGTGCCGCGGCAACGCCCGGGATTTGTCCGAGAAACGCCAGCGCAGAAAACATCACCACGATGTTGCGCCAGACCTCGCGCGTCAGCGCCATCAGCAGGGCAAGGCTGAGATAAAAATACATCTCGTATTCCAGCGACCAGCCGACATAGACCACCGGCATGTTGCCGTCGGTGAAAGAAATGAAGGCCAGCGATTTGATGATATGCCGCGGCGTGTACCAGTCCGGCGTGCCGAAGGTGGCGGGCAGCGTGACGGCCAGCGTCGTCATGGTGAAGATCACGAAAAAATACAGCGGCACGATACGCTCGACGCGGCGGCGCAGGAATTCGGCCGGCGTCAGTTTCGAAGCATGGGTCGCATAGAAAATGACAAACCCGGAAATGACGAAAAACAGATCGACGCCGCGGCCGCCATAGGACAGCGCGAAGGTCAGCGCGCTGTCGGGCACCTCGAAACCCTTTGGCGGGCTGCCCAGGACATGAAAGGCGACCACCGCGAGGGCGGCGAAAAACCGGAGGATTTGGATATGGACGAGCATAAGCCTCTCTAGCATGCGGCCCGGAACAAGTTTGGACGGGCGCCGCAGTTCCCTTCATCAGGCAGGCGTCATCGCCGCCCGCAAATCCCTTCGCGTGAATGGTGGGTTCAGTGAACCTCGCCCTCTAGAAGAGAGGGAGGCGGAACGCCGAAAGGCGCACCTTAGGTCAACGGCCGCGGCTTATTTCCCGGATCGCCGGGAAACAGAGGCACACGGCAACGCCTCTCGACGTTCCGTCGCGGCGATCTTTTAGCCTCGGCCCGCGCTTCGAAGGCACAGGAGGCAAGCCAAGGCCCACCGATCACGACGGATTTCCCGCCGTCACCTGCACCTCGCCCAGCCATCTCGTGGCAGGCCCCCATAGTGGGGCCGGGCGGGGTCCCAAGGCCTCCCGAGTGCAAAGAGCTCCGTTTGCTCCCGCCCGCAGGCGCCGCTCCCACCCCCACGTTCCAAAGCGTCCTTAAGTAACGCTCCCTCAAGCTAGGATGAGATGACTAGGAATGTAGCCGAAAAGGAATTTATGTCAAGCGGCAAAACATTAAATTTTTGCCGGTGTCGCATTTTCCGTGCAATGCCGGGCTCGACCCGGCTGGTAGAGTATCGTTCTGCATTCGCGGATACGGCGCTGGTACTCGCCAATACCATGCCTCACACTTCCACGCATGTCCTCGTCATTCCGGGGCGCGCCTCTTGGCGCGAGCCCGGAATCCATAACCACCGTGCCCGCCATGGCCTACTACGTCTACCTCCTCGACAGCAAGAAACACGGCACGCTGTATCTCGGTGTGACCAGAGATCTCGTGCGGCGCGTATACGAGCATCGAACCAAAGCCGTCGAAAGTTTTACCTCACGGTACGGGTTCGACAAACTGGTGTGGTTTGAAATCTACGATGACGCCGCGACCGCCATTGCTCGCGAAAAAGAGCTCAAGAAATGGCGGCGCGACTGGAAGATTAGGTTGATCGAAGAAGAGAACCCGGGGTGGGTCGATCTTTATCCCGGTATTTCAAGTTAGATTCGAAGCGACGCCGTCATTCCGGGGCGACGCGAAGCGGCGAGCCCGGAATCCATAACCACCATCGTGAGTATGGATTCCGGGCCCGCGCCAAGAGGCGCGTCCCGGAATGACGGCGAGTTTTTTGCGCCTACAAACAAAAAGGGCGCGGCTTGCGCCACGCCCTTCTGTTTCGTGATGTAGGCCTGGATCAGAAATCCATGCCGCCCATGCCGCCGCCGCCCGGAGGCATGCCGCCGGCGCCCTGGTTCTTCTTCGGCACTTCGGCCACCATGGCTTCGGTGGTGATCAGCAGCGCTGCGACGGAAGCCGCGTTCTGGATCGCCACGCGAACCACCTTGGTGGGGTCGATGATGCCCTTGGAGATCAGGTTGACGTATTCGCCGGTCTGCGAGTCGAAGCCGTAGGAATACTGCTTGTTCTCGAGGATCTTGCCGATGATGACGGAACCGTCCTCACCCGCGTTGATGGCGATCTGGCGGGCCGGCCAGGACAGCGCCTTGCGCACGATCTCGACGCCGGTCTTCTGGTCGTCGTTCTTGGTGCGCAGACCCTTGAGCTGCTCGGAAGCGCGCAGCAGAGCGACACCGCCGCCGGGCACGATGCCTTCTTCGACCGCGGCGCGGGTCGCATGCATCGCGTCATCCACGCGATCCTTGCGCTCCTTGACCTCGACTTCGGTAGCACCGCCGACGCGGATCACCGCGACGCCGCCCGCGAGCTTGGCCAGACGCTCCTGCAGCTTCTCGCGGTCGTAGTCCGAGGTGGTTTCCTCGATCTGCGCCTTGATCTGCGCCACCCGCGCCTCGATGTCGGCCTTCTTGCCGGCGCCGTTGACGATGGTGGTGTTCTCCTTGTCGATCATCACCTTCTTGGCGCGGCCGAGCATGGCCAGCGTCACGTTCTCCAGCTTGATGCCGAGATCTTCCGAGATCGCCTGGCCGCCGGTCAGCACCGCGATGTCCTGCAGCATGGCCTTGCGGCGATCGCCGAAGCCCGGAGCCTTCACGGCGGCAACCTTGAGGCCGCCGCGCAGGCGGTTGACCACCAGTGTGGCAAGCGCTTCGCCTTCGACGTCTTCGGCGACGATCACCAGCGGCTTGCCGGTCTGCACCACGGCTTCCAGCAGCGGAAGCAGTTCGTTCAGGCTGGAGAGCTTCTTCTCGTTGATCAGGATGTAGGCGTCGTCCATCTCGACGCGCATCTTGTCGGCATTGGTGACGAAGTAGGGCGAGATGTAGCCGCGGTCGAACTGCATGCCTTCGACGACGTCGAGTTCGGTCTCGAGCGACTTGGCTTCTTCAACCGTGATGACGCCCTCGTTGCCGACCTTCTTCATGGCGTCGGCGAGGAACTTGCCGATTTCGACGTCGCCGTTGGAGGAGATGGTCCCGACCTGGGCGATTTCCTCGTTCGAGGTCACCTTCTTGGAGTTTTTCACGAGATCGGCGACCACGGCGTCAACAGCCAGATCGATACCGCGCTTCAGATCCATCGGGTTCATGCCGGCGGCAACCGACTTGGCGCCTTCCTTGACGATCGCCGCGGCCAGCACGGTCGCGGTGGTGGTGCCGTCGCCGGCAGCGTCGGCCGCCTTCGAGGCCACTTCGCGTACCATCTGGGCGCCCATGTTCTCGAACTTGTCTTCAAGCTCGATTTCCTTGGCGACGGTGACGCCGTCCTTGGTGATGCGGGGTGCGCCGAACGACTTGTCGAGCACGACGTTGCGGCCCTTGGGGCCGAGCGTGACCTTCACCGCGTTGTTGAGAATCTCGACGCCGCGCAGCATCCTGTCGCGGGCATCGACGCCGAATTTGACTTCCTTGGCTGACATTTATTGGTTCTCCGTTTGAAACTGGGTCCTCATCCTGAGGAGCCCGCCCTTGAGCGGGCGTCTCGAAGGATGAGATGATTTAAGCTTGCGGCCTTATCCTTCGAGACGCCGGCTGCGCCGGCTCCTCAGGATGAGGGAACGGGGTGGCTTAGGCGGCCTTCTTCTTGGCCGCGGGGTAATCGGTGAGAACGCCCATGATGTCGCTCTCCTTCATGATCAGCAGCTCCTGACCATCGAGCTTGACCTCGGTGCCGGACCACTTGCCGAACAGCACGCGGTCGCCAACCTTGAGATCGATCGGAATGAGCTTGCCGGCCTCGTCGCGGCCGCCCGGGCCCACGGCGGTGATTTCGCCCTGCGAAGGCTTCTCCTTGGCGCTATCCGGAATGATAATGCCGCCGGCGGTCTTCTCTTCGGCGTCGATACGCTTGACCACGACGCGGTCGTGAAGCGGACGGAATTTCATGCAGTCCTCCTAAGTTTTTGAAGCTGTTTGCAGTTTCGGGAATTTTGGCAGTCGTGCCCAGCGAGTGCTAGGGCAACCGGCTTGGACATAGGCCAGACTTGTCCAAGTGACAAGCCCTCGTAGCAGAAAAATTGGCACTCGAATATGACGGCTGCCAAGTTCGTTAAGTATGATTAATCGGGACCCGCGCCTGCGGCGCCGCTGTTAGCACATGCGGTAAGTCGCTGCCAGTGCTCGAAATATCAACACATTATTAAACTTTTAGCCTTGTGATGGGTTGGTAGCGTGCGTCACATTTGTTTCATGTGAGCGCATCTTTAGCCGGGGTGGCTCCCGGTCGGCAGCCACTTTCCGGAAATGCGCTCCAGCAATGGAGGTTGGCATGGTCTCGCGGGTTGGGGTTTCCGAGGATTTCCGGAAACAGGTGCTGGGTTACGGGCTGACGACGGCGCAAATTCTCTATCGGATGCCGGATCACCCCTCGCTGCTGCAAACCTACGTCTGGCAGAACTACGACCTGTTTCCGAATTTCCCGGCGCTGAAGGATTTTCTGACCTTCTGGGAAACCAAGCTGGAAGGTCCGCTGTTCGCCGTCACCGTGGCGCATTCCAAGCTGATCAAGCCGGCCGAACTGCGCGCCGTCGACGGCGTGTTCCGGCTGCATTGAGCTGCTCTCCCGTCATTCCGGGGCGCCGCCATCGGGTCCGCGCAAAGCGCGGCCCGACGACAGGCTCCGCGGCGAGCCCGGAATCCATAACCACGATCGGCGGTTATGGATTCCGGGCCTGCGCCTAAGAAGGCGCATCCCGGAATGACGGACGAGGAATTCGTGCTAATCTCTTGCCTCAACGGGAGAGGCACATCATGGCCAAGCAGAAGCCGACATCGCGGGCAGCAGTTCGCAGCGCCGCGCAAAAAAAATCACCCGCGCGCAAACCCGCCGCGAAATCCGCCTCGCGCAAGCCGCTGGAATCGAAAGCGCGCGCGATGCCGGTTGCAAAGCCGCGGCGGCCGAAACAGCGCGTCGCCATCAGCCATTATCGCGACCAGGATTTTGCGCCGAACGGGTTGCGCACTTATGCGCATTACCGCGACCTCGGCATTGCCGGCGCCACCGATGGTCTGGCGCAGGCGCATGTGATCCGCCTGATCGGGCCGTGCAACCCGGCTGAGGTATCAAAGCTGCATTTCCACGATATCGAATTCCAGATGGTCTACGTCCTCAAAGGCTGGGTGAAGACCTACCTGGAAGGGCAGGGCGAGACTTTGATGAAGGAAGGCAGCTGCTGGACCCAGCCGCCGCGCATAAAGCATCTCATTCTCGACTATTCCGACAGTTGCGAACTGCTGGAAGTGATCCTGCCGGCGGAGTTCAAGACGGTCGAACTCGCCTCATGAGGCCAGCGCGTCCTGTTGACGAGTGACGGCAGTGACGCGCGCCTATCGCGAAGACATCGACTGGCTGCGCGCCATCGCCGTGCTGGCGGTGGTGGCGTTTCATTTCGAGGCGCCGGCGGTGTTCGGCGGCTTTGTCGGCGTCGATATCTTCTTCGTCATCTCCGGATATTTGATCACCGGCATCATCCAGTCGGAAGTGCGCGGCGGCTCGTTCTCCTTCGCGCGGTTTTACGAGCGCCGGGTGCGCCGCCTGCTGCCCGCGCTCTACGCCATGGTGGCGCTGACCGCGGTCCCATCGCTGCACTATTTGCTGACCTCGGAGCGGCTGGAATTTTTTCGCTCCGTCACGGCGGTCGTGACCTTTACCTCGAACTTCTTCTTCTGGCTGCAGACCGGTTATTTCGACCATGCGGCGGTGGAAAAGCCGCTGCTGCATACCTGGTCGCTCGCGGTTGAGGAGCAGTTTTATTTAGGCTTGCCGCTGCTGCTGTGGGCGCTGCTGCGTCACGGGCAGGGCGGGCGGCTACGACTGCCGATTGCGCTGATCGCGCTCAGCATTGCTTCCTTTGTACTGTGCATTTGGCTGATGAAGACCGACCGTTCCGCCACCGCCTTCTTCATGAGCCCGCCGCGGGCGTGGGAGTTCTTGATCGGCGGCATCGTCGCGGTCGACGGATTTCCGAGCTTGAGCAATGCGCTGGCGCGGCAGATTGTGCGCGGGATTGCGCTGGTGCTGCTGGCAATTCCGATCTTCTCGCTGCGGCAGGGGCCGGGCTTTCCCGGCGTCAACGCCCTGCTGCCCTGCATCGGGGCGGCGATGTTCATCTGGAGCGGCATCGGTGTGCCGACGTTTTCGCGGAGCCGGCTGTCGCCTCTCAGCGTCGCAAAATTCTTCGGCCAGATTTCCTATTCGCTGTATCTCTGGCACTGGCCGCTGTTCGCCTTCGCGCGATTTTCCAAAAGCAGCCTGGTGCTCGATGCCTTCGACAAGGCGGGGCTGTTCTTGGCTACGGTGGCGATCTCGTATCTGTCGTGGCGATTTGTCGAGCAGCCTTTTCGCAACGGATCTCTGGCGCCGACGCGGCGCGACGCATTCCGTATCGCCGGGATCAGCACGGCGGTGCTGCTGGCCGGCGGCGTTGCCGGCATCCTTGCCAGTCAAAATCCATCGGAGGCCGACCGCAGCGCGTCGCGGCTCGAAGCATATGACAGCTACAATTATCAGCCGCTGTATCGTTCCGGCAGCTGCTTCACGCAGAGCTTTAGCACGTTCGACGAAAAATGCCTCGAACCGGCGCCGGGCAAGACCAATGTGCTGCTGTGGGGCGACAGCTATGCCGCGCAATATTTTCCCGGCCTCAGCAAATCCGTCGACGCGGAGTCCGTGAACATTTTGCAGGCCACGCAGGCCGCCTGCATGCCGACTTTTGCCGCGGCGTCGCAGGGCGTCGCATCGTGCAAGGCTTTTGCCGCGCGGATGGACTCCTTCTTTCAGCACGCCAAGCCTGATCTCGTCATCATCTCCGCCGACTGGCTGGAATATGCGCGCGCCCCCCGCTTCGACGGCATGATCGCCGATCTCAAACAGACCATTGCGCGGCTCAATGCCTCAGGCATTGCCGTGGCGCTGCTCGGTCCTCCTGCGCAGTTCAGAAGTCGGCTGCCGGCGATGCTGATGCGGGCGCAACTCAGGGGCGCCGAATTGCGCGCCGACGATTTCGTACTGCCGGATATTTTCGCGCTGGATGCGCGGATGCGGGCGGCGTTGCCATCGCGCGAGAGGTTTTCCTACGTGTCTGTTGTCAACGCGATCTGCCCGGCGCGGCAATGCCCGCTGACATTAGGCGAGGACATTCCGCTGGCCTGGGATCATGCGCATCTGACGGCGGAGGGGTCGGAATATGTGGTGAACCGGATCGCGGCCATGCTGGGGCTTAAGCAGTAACCCTCAGCTCGTCATGCCCGGGCTTGTCCCGGGCATCCACGTCTTACTTTCTGTCTCGCGTGACGAAGGCGTGGATGGCCGGGACAAGCCGGCCATGACGAATTAATTTAACACCCCGACGATGGCGCCCATCAAGCACGTCACCAGCGTGCCCGACACGATCGACTTCAGCCCCAGCGAGGCGATCTCGCCGCGCCGCTGCGGCGCCATGGTGCCGAGGCCGCCGATCATGATGCCGAGGCTGCCGAAATTGGCAAAACCGCACATCGCATACAGCATGATCAGTTTTGAGCGCGGATCGAGCGCGTCGGGACCGAGTTTTGCCAGCTCGACATAGGCGATCAGCTCATTCAGCACGGTCTTGATGCCCATCAGGCTTCCTGCGGTGACCGCCTGCGGCCATGGCACGCCCATCAGCCAGCATACCGGCGCCATCGCGTATCCCAGCATGCGCTGCAACGAGATCGCGGCGCCGCCGACACCTGGCAAGAGGCCGAGGATCGCGTTGGCAAGATATACCAGCGCCACCAGCACGATCAGCATCGCGACGATATTCAGCAGCAGTTCAAGGCCGGCCGTGGTGCCCTTGACGATGGCGTCCATGGTGCTGGACGCCTGCATGTCGGGATCGCCGAGCGCGCCGGTGCGCCTGCCTTCGGTCTCCGGCACCATGATCAGGCTGATCAGGATCGCCGCCGGCGCTGACAGCACCGAGGCGATCACGAAATGCGCGGCGGCATCGGGGATCAGCGGCGCCAGCAGCGTCGCGTAAAGCACCAGCACGGTGCCGGCGATCCCCGCCATGCCCCCGGTCATCACCAAAAACAATTCGCTGCGCGTCAGCTGCGCCAGATATGGCCGGATGAACAATGGCGCCTCCACCATGCCGAGAAAGATGTTGGCGGCGGTGGACAGGCCGACGGCGCCGCCGATGCCAAGCGTGCGCTCCAAGAGCCACGCCATGCCGCGCACGATCGGCGGCAGGATGCGCCAGTAGAACAGCAGCGTGGTCAGCACGCTCATCACCAGCACCACCGGCAGCGCCTGAAACGCCAGAATGAAATCGGCGCCCGGCGTTTTCAGATCGAACGGCAACGCGCCGCCGCCGAGATAGCCGAACACGAACGTCGTGCCCGCGCGCGACGCCGCGGAGATGGCGCCGACGGCGTCGTTGATGGCGGAGAAGGCATGCGCCACGATGGGCAATTTTATCAGTGCGAGCGCGGTGAGGAGGGTGACGGCCAAGCCGCTCGCTGCTTGTTTGAGCGAAACCGCGCGGCGGTGCTCACTGATCGCCGAGGCGATCGCGAGCAACGCGAACACGCCGAACGCCGATTGCAGTTGTAGCATCACGCCCCATCGTGACCCGGACGCGGTGCAGCGTTCTTCACGCTGCTCCGCAGAGCCGGGACCCCGGTTTCCTCTTTAGCAAGCTGGGCCATAGCGCGTCAAAGACGCGCGTAAACGCGCTTATGGCTCCGCAGCGCACCGCTACGCAAGAGCTACGCGCTGCACTGCGTCCGGGGAACACAAAAAGTCACCCCCGCCCGACGAACGGCATCTTGCTCGCCATCACCGTCATGAACAGCACGTTGGCGTCCAGCGGCAGGCTCGCCATGTAGGCGACCGCATCGCCGACCGCCTTGGCGTCCATGCGCGGCTCCTGTTTCATGCTGCCGTCCGGCTGCATCACGCCGGGGCCGTTCACCATGCGGTCGGTCATTGGCGTTGCCGCATTGCCGATGTCGATCTGGCCGACTGCGATGTCATAGGCGCGGCCATCAAGATTGCTGGCGCGGGTGAGGCCGGTGATGCCGTGCTTTGTGGAGGTATAGGGCGAGGAGAACGGCCGCGGCGCGTGCGCCGAAATCGAGCCGTTGTTGATGATGCGGCCGCCGCGCGGGGTCTGGTCCTTCATGATGCGGAAGGCGTGCTGGGTGCACAAGAACGGCGCGGTCAGGTTGGTGTTCACCACGGCCTGCCATTGCGCGAGGCTGAGGTCCTCGAACGGCAGCGGCGGCGCGCCCATGCCGGCATTGTTGAACAGCACGTCGAGCCGGCCGTAGGTCTCCATCACCTTGGCGAACAACGCGGCGATCGATCCGGGGTCGGTCATGTCAGCGGCGACCGGCAGGCTCTTGCCGACATTGTCGCCGAGCTTTTGCGTTTCCTGCAGCATTTCGAGGCGGCGCCCGGCCAGCACCACGGTAAAGCCGGCGTTCATCAGCGCCAGCGACGCAGCGCGGCCCACGCCGGTGCCGGCCCCGGTGACGATTGCGATCTTGTTTGCGGCGTCTGCCATTTTGTTTTCCTGCCCTGTTAATTTTACGAGTTAGACGGTTGGTATCCTCATTTCGTCATGCCCGGGCTTGACCCGGGCATCCATCCATCTTCGGAAGAGTTCTGCGAAGAAGATGGATTGCCGGGTCAAGCCCGGCAATGACGCTAAAGCTATGCTTCCTTCTTATACGGCGGCCGCGGGATGTTCTGGTGCGCCGCGCGCAGCGCCGCCGACCAGCGCGAGCGCAGGTCGTGAAAGTAGGGCTCGCCGGCCTCGATGCGGTGATTGAGATCGGCGTCGCAAACGTCGGACCGCACCACCAGCACGTCGATCGGCAGGCCGACGCCGAGGTTGGAGCGCATGGTCGAATCCATCGAGATCAGCCCGGATTTCAGCGCCTCATACAGATCGACGTCGTAATGCATGGCGCGGTCGAGCACCGGCTTGCCGTATTTATGCTCGCCGATCTGCAGGTAGGGCGTGTCGGTGGTGCATTCGATGAAGTTGCCGGCGGGATAGACCATGAACAGCCGCATCCGCGAGCCCTTGATCTGGCCGCCGAACAGGAACGAGACGTCGAAATTGATGTCCTCGGATTGCAGCGCGACCCCTTCGGTGGCGTGAACGCTGCGGATCGCGCGGCCGATGCGCTGCGCCGCCTGGAACATGGTGGGCGCGTTCATCAGCGTCTCGGTCTCGCCGGTGGTGGGGTCTTCGAGGCCTTCGGTCAGGGTCGACAGCACCGACTGGCTGATCGACAGATTGCCGGCGCTGGCGATCGCCATGATGCGGTCGCCGGGCCTGGAGAAGACGTGGAGCTTGCGAAAGGTAGAGACGTTGTCGAGACCGGCATTGGTGCGGGTGTCGGCGATCATCACCAGACCCTCCTTCACCAGAATTCCGCAACAATAGGTCATTCCAGGTCCCTGAACGCATCGGCATTGCCGGCGTGAAACGTGTAGCCAATTTCGGCGAGGCGTCCAACCCTGTTTCGGCGCCCCGGCGAGGCCCGGCGCGCGATTCCGCTGTGGCGCCGAAAACCCCGACCGGCTAGATAACATTTTCAATGCGGTCATCGGGGCGGCACATGAAAAGCTGGGTCATTGGCGGCACAATTCTGGCCACGCAGTTTTTGGGCGTCTTTGCAGCCTTCGCCGGCCCCTGGGAGGACGGCATGACCGCCTATAACCGCGGCGACTACGTGCCGGCGATCCGGGTGTTTCGCGCACTTGCCGAACAGGGCAATGCCAAGGCGCAAAACGTGCTCGGCGTCATGTTCCACAAAGGGGAGGGCGTGCCGAAAAATCCGGCGCGCGCGCATATGTGGTTCAGCTTTGCCGCGAAGCGCGGCGATGCCGGCGCCAGGGCCGAATTGCGCGAGGTGTCACGAACGATGACGGCGCAGGAAATTTCGCAAGCCGAAGCGATGGCGAAAGCATGCGAGGCGTCGAGCTATCGGCAGTGCGAGTAGTGAGACTTGTCATTCCGGGGCGCGAGCGGAGCGAGCGAGCCCGGAATCCATAACCCCTGTATTTGCGTTCATCATCCATACGCCAGCACAGGGCGTATGGATTCCGGGCCTGCGCCAAGAGGCGCATCCCGGAATGACGTTGAAACATTGTGCCCGGCCGAGGGCAGTTCTATAAACAAACAAAAACACTTTGGGAGGTTGAATTGCGCGCCATCGCACTGCTGGGCCTCGCGTTGCTGGCCGCAACGCCCGCGGCCGCACAAAAAAGCGGCGGCATCCTTCGACTCTATCATAACGACAATCCGCCCAGCGCCTCGTTGCTTGAGGAGTTAACGATAGCGTCGGTGACGCCGTTTGCGGCTGTTTTCAACAACCTCGTGGTTTTCGATCCCTCAAAAGTCCACGAGAGCATCGAAACCGTGATCCCGGACCTGGCTGAAAGCTGGTCATGGGATTCTACCAATACCAGGCTGACCTTCAAGCTGCGGCAGGGTGTGAAATGGCACGATGGCAGGCCATTCACGGCAAAGGACGTGCAGTGCACCTGGAGGATGCTGATCGGCAAGAGCGACGTTCAGGACTTTCGGCGAAACCCGCGCCGGGTCTGGTACACGAAATTGCAGGACGTCACGGTCAATGGCGATTATGAGGCCACCTTCGACTTGAGCGAGCCGCAACCGAGCCTGCCGGTATTGCTCGCGAGCGCTTTTTCGCCGGTTTATCCGTGCCACGTTCCGCAACAGACGATGCGCACCAGGCCGATTGGCACGGGCCCCTTTAGATTCGCCGAATTCAAGCGTGGAGACTCGATCCGCCTCGTGCGCAATCCCGATTACTGGAAAAAGGACCGGCCCTATCTCGATGAGATCACCTTCAAGATGATCGACAGCCGTTCGACGCGCATGCTCGCCTTCGCAACCGGCGAATTCGACATCACCTTTCCGTCTGATGTCAGCGTCCCCTTGATGAAGGATGTGAAAGCGCGGGCGCCGGACGCGATCTGCGAAATGATACCCACGGGAACGCAGATCAACCTGATGGTCAATCGCGCCAACCCGCCGTTCGACGATCCGGACATTCGCAAGGCAATGTCGCTCGCCATCGACCGCGGGGCGTTCAATACGGTCTTGATGGAAGGATTGGCGCTGATGGGCGGGGCGATGCTGCCGCAGCCCGTCGGCGAATGGGGCATGCCGCCGGAAATGGTGTCGTCGCTGACAGGATACGGCCCCGATACGGAAAAGAACGCCGCCGAAGCCCGGCAGATCATGCAAAAACTCGGCTACAGCGATGCCAAACCGCTGCAGATCAAGATTTAAACCCGGAATCTTCCGACCTATCGCGATCCCGCGGTGCTTCTGATCGACCAGCTGAAGAAAATCCATATCGCCGGCGAACTGGACATTCTCGATACGCCGCGGTGGTATGCCAAGCTGGCGAAAAAGGACTACACCATCGGACTGAACGTGACCGGCATCAGTGTCGATGATCCCGACGGCAATATCGTCGAGAATTATTCGTGCAACTCCGAGCGCAATTACACGCAGTATTGCAATGCCGAGGTAGACAAACTGCTCGCCGCGCAATCACGCGAACTGGACAAGGAAAAACGCCGGAAGATCGTCTGGGATATCGAACGCATCCTTGTCGACGACGCCGCGCGCCCGATCGTCCTGTTCGGCACCGCGGGCAATTGCTGGCAGTCTTATGTCAGGAATTTCAAGCCGCACAACAACAGCCAGTACAACAATTTGCGGTTCGAGCACGTCTGGCTGGACAGGTAGCGGCCGTTCCCCGGACGCAGCGCAGCGCGTAGCTCTTGCGAAGCGGTGCGCTGCTGATCCGGGGTCCCGGTTGCTTTCATTCAGAAGGAACCGGGGTCCCGGTTCTGCGAAGCAGCGCTTCGCAAGGGCTACGCGCTGCATCGCGCCCGGGACAAGCACCCTAAGGCTGATCCTTCTTCGGCATGAGAGGCGGCGGCAGTGGTGCAAAGCTGATGCTTTGATTTTCGCCGTGCCTGAACGCGGGATCCAGCGGGCTCCCGGTCGACGGATCGCCCCCGCCGGTGGTGGTGATCGTGGACGGAGTGACCAGCTGGACTGCTTCTTCTGCGATTCCGCCCTCGCCGGTGCCGTAATCGGCAGTGCGGCCGCCTTGCGGCTTGCCTTCGGCGCTTGCAGCGATTGCCTTTTCGGTCTGTCCCGCCAGCTTGGCGCTATAGGGCAGCCGGTAGGCGCGCGGGATGCCGCTCGGTCTGTTATCATCACCCAGGGCTTCGACCCAAAGATAGATGGCGCCGGGCTCGCCTTCGAGGGAGTGAGGTTCGACGATGCGGGCCTGCAGCAATTTGAAGCGGGGCGGCAGCGGCTCGCGCGATGACCAGCCGAGCAGGCCGCGCGCGCCGACAAAACTGACCAGATAGAAGCAACTCGTCACCACGATTGCGGCCGCCTTGGCGGGCCACGGCAAGCGCGCGTAAACCAGCAGCAGAAGCAGCAGCGCGCCGATCACCGCATAGGCGATCGCGAGAGCGAGAACGATGGATTCGAAATCTGTCACAGCTTCTTCACATAGCCGGTTTTCGGGTCGAGGTTGGCGCCGTTCTGGTTTACGTTGCGAAACGTCTCCATCAGCGACTTCTGACGGCTGTTGACGTCGATCACCTTGCCTAACTCGTCCAGCGTAAAGCGCACGGCGGTTTTCTCATCGCCGGTATGGTCGACCGTGATGACGTTGTCGTAGATGACTTGCGCGGCCGGATTTAGTTTCTGCACCTTGACCTTCGCTACCACGGGTGTGCTCGTCAGTGCCTGAAAATGACTGACGTTGATGGTATATTCTCCCGGGACGATTCCGCGCACGGTGACGATTTCCTCGCGAATCGGCGAGGGGATTTTCTTGCCGTTGACGATGATGAAATCATTAGCGCCGCCGCGATCGTCGCGGTCAAGCACGAGGAAACCGGCCTCGCGGCGGCGATACCAAGCGATGTTGCCGACCGGATCCTGCACGAACATGTCCAGATCGTCGGGATGATTATCGGGCCAGTCCATCGTGATGATGAACTCGGCCTTGGAGTTGATCTTGCCATCGGTGGCTTCGGGTTTGATCGCCAGCAGCGCAATGAAAAACAGGAAGGCGACCACCTGCAGCGCCTTGAACAGCATCACGCTGAAAGGGTCGAACGGTTCCTCGCGGGAATACAGGCCGAAGTCATCGTTCATGAACGCGTTCCAGTGCGGGAACGACGCGGGTTTCGGTCAATGTGACGGCCTGCGAAAATACCCGCGCCGTCGCCGCGTCGAGCATGTAGTACTGGACCTTCACCAGGATCGAACCGACCAGGCCGGCAAGCGTTGTATACATCGCAATCGCCATGCCGTCGCTCATCAGGCCCATCGAGGATTTCATCATGGCGCGGTCGCTCGCATCGAGGCCGGCGATCGGAGCCAGCATGACGATAAAGCCGATAATGGTGCCGAGCAGGCCCAGCTTCATCAGCGTATCGCTCGCGAATGCGCCAAAACCGTTTGAGCCGCGCAGCCGATCGGCGAGCGACCGCAAGAGCAGCGTCTGATCGACGCGCCCGGATCGCTGCGTCTCGGCCTTTACGACAAGATTGCGAATATGGTCGGAGACGAGGCCAGGCGGTAGCGCATCTCGCCAGGACGACGTCGCTGCATCGGACAAGGTCGTATTTCTGGCCAACATGAGGGCGGCGCCGCGGCTTGCATCCGCTTCCCGGGCGATCGCAAGCGTCCGCCACAGGCAATGCAGCGAGCTTGCGACATAGAGCACACAGATGATCGAGGAAATATAGGTGCGATCGGACGCGACCATGAGACGGATGAGCCCGTAGTGCCACAGCAAGATGCCGGCGAATACGCAAAGCCCGGTGAAGATCATCCAGCGCAGCAGGGGAGCACGATCGGGGACGCTCGAGGTATCAAGGTCTGACGACATGGTCGTCACGCTCATGTTTCGTCCTCCCAGATCCCGAAACGACGACGCAGCGTTCCTCCATCTTCTTGTACCGCCGTTCGGAACTTCATGCGAGCCAAAACCGACCGCGGTCGTGCATGGCTGCCCGCTCATGGAACTCACGTCTCCGTCATTCCGGGGCATCGCGAAGCCATGAGCCCGGAATCCATAACCACCGTGCCTGCGTTCAGCGCTCATAGGCCGGCAAGGAGTGTTTGGATTCCGGGTTCGCGCGAAGACGCGCTCCCCGGAATGACGACTAGGACTGCGACTGCGATTGGCCTTGCCGTCCCGCCTGATCGACCTTGACTGCCACGGTCAGCGTCTCCTTGCCGCCGCCGTAGCGTGTGCCGCGCACCGGTGCCGCGCCGAGATAATCGAGGCCGATGGCGACGCGGGCATGCGCGTCGGTGGTGCAGATGCCGTTGGCGGGATCGAACCCGACCCAGCCGAGATCGGGCACGAATGCTTCTGCCCAGGCGTGGCCGGCCTGCTGGTTGACCATGCCGTCGGAGCGCAGAAAATGACCGGCGATAAAGCGCGCCGGAACCCCGCCGGAGCGCGCGCAGGCGATGAAGATATGCGCGTAGTCCTGGCAGACTCCGCGCTTGCCCGCAAAAGCTTCCACCGCCGAGGTGCCTGAGTTGGTCGGATCTTCATCGAAAGTCATGTGCTCGTTGATCTGCATCATCAGTGCATGCAGGAACCCCAGCACATCGTTCTCGGATTCGGATCGCAATCCGCGGGCAAACGTCGCCATTGCCGGATTGACTTCGGTCAGCGGCGTCGAGCGCAGGAACAGGCCCGGCGGAAAGCGTTCGTCGGTGCCCCGGAGCACCCCGCCGGTGTCGTGGGTTTCGATCAGCCCTTCGACATTGATGGTGAGGTCGGCGATCGGCCCATAGGTCAGCACATGGGTGACATTGCCGAACGCATCCTGATGCATATCGAGCCGGGAATCGGTGGAGACGTCGATCTGCCAGTCGGCGACATACTGCCCGTCGTGGCTGCCCGGGGTCATCCTCAAGATCTGGATCACGCCGGTGGCCGGCGGCTCGTATCGATAGGTGGTGGAATGGGCAATTCGCAGGCGCATGGTCGTCCGGTGCTGGAGTTCAGATCACATTAGAACAAGGAACTCGTCATGCCCGGGCTTGTCCCGGGCATCCACGTCTTTCTTTTTGCGCCAAAGTAAAGACGTGGATGGCCGGGACAAGCCCGGCCATGACGAATAAATCAAATCAAATATTGTTTGGCGATGATCTCGCCGAGCCTGCCATTGTCCAAAATGAATTCCTGGATGAATTCATGCACGCCGTGCTGGAAGATATCGTTCATGTTGCTGTGTTCGAGACGGTTGCGGACGCCGCGGGCGTGGCGCTGGGACGCGCCCTGGCGGCCGTAGGCGACGCCGATCTGATCGAGATTGCGCACCAGGTTGCTGTAGCAGCTCGCCAATGAACGCGGCAGCGATTTGTTCAATATCAGCAGGTCGGCGATCAGCCACGGTTTCAGCGTTTCGCGATAGACCCAGTGATATGCGGTCAGCGCCGACACCGAGCGCAGGATCGAGGTCCACTGGTAGTAGTCCAGTGGACCTCCGACGTGCTCTTCTTCCGGCAGCAGCACGTGATACTTCACATCGAGAATGCGCGCGGTATTATCGGCGCGCTCCAGATGCAGCCCGAGCCGCGAGAACCAGTAGGCGTCATTGCGCAGCATGGTTCGATACGCCGAGCCGTCGAAGCGCAGCGAGATTTCCTGCACGAAGCGCAGGAACTTGTTGAGCTCCTCGCGGGTGGTGGTGCCCTTGCCCCAGACCTCCTGCAGCTCGATCCAGGCGCTGTTGATGGTGTCCCACATCTCGCTGGTGAGCGCGGTGCGGACCGAACGCGAATTCAGCCGCGCGTTCTCGATGCAATTGCGGATCGAGGACGGATTGGCCGATGAGAACGACAGGTATTCGACGACGTTGTGCTCGTCGGCTTCCTCGTAGATGTCGTAAAAACTGGCGCTGACGCCCGCGGTCAGCAGCGCCGAGTCCCACTCATTGGTCTTGCCGATATAGGTGTTCGGCAAGGCTGTGACGCGCAGCGTCGCTTCCATCGTGCGCGCGAGATATTCCGCGCGCTCGACATAGCGGGCCAGCCAGTACAGGTTTTCAGCGGTGCGCGACAGCATGCGGTGTTACCAGATGATGACACGAGGTCGTTCGCCGGGTGCTCATAATTCGTCCAGAATCCACGTGTCTTTCGTGCCACCGCCCTGGCTCGAATTCACCACCAGCGAGCCTTGCTTCAGCGCCACGCGAGTCAACCCGCCGGGGATGATGTTGACGCGATCGCGCCCGGTAAGCACGAACGGGCGCAGATCGACATGGCGCGGCGCCAGGCCTTTTTCGGTGCAGGTCGGGCAGGTCGACAGCGCCAGCGTCGGCTGCGCGATGAAACCTTCCGGCTCGCGCTTCAACTTGTCGCGGAATGCCTCGATGGTCGCCTTGGTCGCGGCCGGACCGATCAGCATGCCGTAGCCGCCGGAGCCGTGCACTTCCTTCACCACCAATTCGCCGAGGTTGTCGAGAACGTAAGCCAGATCCTTCGGCTCGCGGCAGCGCCAGGTCGGCACGTTTTTGAGGATCGGCTCTTCGCCGAGATAGAATTTCACGATCTCGGGCATATAGCTGTAGACCGCCTTGTCGTCGGCGATTCCGGTGCCGACCGCGTTGGCGAGCGTGATGTTGCCGGCGGCGTAAGCTGACATCAGGCCGGGCACGCCGAGCACGGAATCCGGGCGGAAGGTGAGGGAGTCGAGAAAGTCGTCGTCGACCCGGCGGTAGATAACGTCGACGCGTTTGAGCCCTTCGGTGGTGCGCATGAACACCTCATCGTTCTTGACGATGAGGTCGCGGCCCTCGACCAGCTCGACGCCGAGTTTGTCGGCCAGGAACGAGTGCTCGTAATAGGCGGAATTGTAGACGCCGGGAGTCAGCAGCGCCACCACAGGCTCCGCCGACGCGCTGAGCGGCGCCACCGAACGCAGCGCGGACAACAGTTCGTCCGGATACTTTTCCACAGGAGCGACGCGATGCCGGGCGAACAGGTCCGGAAACAGCCGCATCATGATTTCGCGGTTTTCCAGCATGTAGGATACCCCGGACGGCGTGCGCGCATTGTCCTCGAGCACGAAGAAATTTTCGGGCTCGGTCCGGATGATGTCGATACCGGCGATGTGCACATAGACGTCGTGCGGCACGTTCTGGCCGTTCATCTCCGGCCGGAATACCGGGTTCTGGAAGATCAGGTCGTCGGGGATGATGTCGGCGCGCAGGATGTCACGGCCGTGATAAATGTCGCGCAGGAACATGTTGAGCGCGCGCACCCGCTGCTTCAGGCCTTTTTCCAGCAGCATCCATTCCTTGCCGGAGATGATGCGGGGAATGACATCGAACGGAATCAGCCGTTCCTGGGCTTCGGCGTCACCATAGACGGCAAAGGTGATGCCGATCCGGCGGAACAGCAGTTCGGCTTCCTGGCGGCGATATTCCAGCGCGTCAGGCGGCGTCTCCTTGAGCCAGCGGGAGAGTTCCTGGTAGGCCGGGCGGAGGTCACCGCCGAGCCCGTTCATTTCGTCGAACGCAACTGCCATATACCCCAGCTGTTTTTACCGACGTTTTGCCTGACGTTTTGCCCGACGTTTTCCTTGGCCGCGCAACACAGTGCATGACAAAAAGGGATGGTAGCAAGGCCCGGGCCAGCGCGATATGCATGAGCCGGACGGCATTTGGCACAGTCGGGCAGGCGTTGCCCGAAAAAACGGCTAGAAACTGCCCATTTGGGCGGCAAAATAGCGCGGCGGGTGGCGAGGAGAGGTCATGAGTGAAATCGTCACTGCAGGGATTCTGGTGATCGGGGACGAAATCCTGTCCGGCCGGACCAAGGACAAGAACATCGGCTTCATCGCCGAATACCTCACCAATCTCGGGATCGACCTCAAGGAAGTCCGCGTCGTTGCCGACGATGAGGCCGACATCGTCGCGGCGCTGGATGCGCTGCGGCATCGCTACGATTACGTGTTCACCACCGGCGGGATCGGACCGACTCATGACGACATCACCGCCGACAGCGTCGCCAAGGCGTTCGGCGTCGGCATCGACCATCACCCGGAAGTGGTGGCGCGGTTTCGCGAGCGTTTCCAGGGCGCCGGCGAGTTGAACGAGGCGCGCTTGAGGATGGCGCGGATTCCCGACGGCGCCGAGCTGATCCAGAGCGCGACCATCCTCGCGCCCGGCTTCAAGATCGGCAATGTGATCGTGATGGCCGGCGTGCCCTCGATCATGCAGGCGATGATGGACATCATCACGCCAAAACTGAAATCCGGCGTCCGCATGCTGTCCGAATCGGTCCGCGCCAATGCGCGCGAAGGCGACATCGGCGGGCCGTTGCGCGAAATCGCCAGCGCCCATCCCGACACGATCATCGGCAGCTACCCGTTTCAGGACGAGGACAAGAAGCCGAACACCAATCTCGTGGTCCGCTCGCGCGATCCGGAAAAGCTCGCTGCGGCGATGGGCGCGGTGAAGGAGATGCTGGCCGGGCTCAACGTCGTACGATAAGGACACCGTCATTGCGAGGAGCGAAGCGGGTCCAACTGCTTCCGTCATTGCCGGGCTTGACCCGGCAATCCATCTTCTTCGAAGATTCTTCCGAAGTATGATGGATGCGCGGGTCAAGCCCGCGCATGACGACTGGTGGATTGCTTCGTCGCAAAACCTCCTCGCAATGACGAAAGACCATGATCGATCTACGTAAAATGCAGGAGAGAGCGTAATGGCGGGGGAAGTTCCGGAATTGAGCGCGCAGGAGCGGGCCGGCAAGGCCTTTCCGGTGTCATGGGACCAGTTTCATCGCGACTGCCGGGCGCTGACCTGGCGGCTCAACGAGGTCGGGCCGTTTCACGCCGTGATCGCCATCACCCGCGGCGGACTGGTGCCGGCGGCGATCGTGGCGCGCGAGCTCGGCGTCCGCATTATCGATACCGTATGTATCGCCAGCTACGATCATACCAAGCAGGGCGATCTCAAGGTGCTCAAGGGTATTTCGGCGGATACCGCGGCGCTCGGCGGCGGCACCGGCAAGGGGCTGTTGATCGTCGACGATCTCGTCGACACCGGAAAAACCGGCCGGCTGGTGCGCGAGATGATGCCCGACGCGCATTTCGCCACCGTCTACGCCAAGCCGAAAGGACGGCCGCTGGTCGACACTTTTATTACCGAGGTGTCGCAGGACACCTGGATCTTTTTTCCCTGGGATACCGCGCTGGCGTTCCTGCCGCCGATCCGCGACGGCGCGGCGTGATTTGCGGATCTCCCTGCAAAATCGCGTCACGCCTTCCGGAGAGATCGTCTCGACGCCGCATCGCGGCCTGTTCACCGGCAATCGCGGCATCGTCCACGATCCCGCGACCAAGACGCTGCTGAACCGGCGCTGGAGCAGCAAGGCGTGGATCACCTGCGTATGCGAATTCCGCGGCCGCCGCCGCGACGTGATGGGGACGCGGAGCTGGACCGAGCTGTTTTTCCTCGACGAGGCGACCGCGTTCGCGGCGGGGCATCGCCCATGCTTCTACTGCCGCCGCGACGACGCCAACGCCTTTCGCACGGCGTGGGAGCGGGGAAATGGCGTTAGTGGCGTACGCGCGCCGGAGATCGACGAAGTGCTGCATCGGGAACGGCTGGATGGGAAGACGAAACGGTTGCATGCACTGCGGCGGCCGTTGGAAAAACTGCCCGATGGCGCGATGGTGCGGGCGGGGGACGAGAGCTATCTGATCGCGCACGGCAGGGTACTTTTGTGGTCGTCGGATGGATATCGCGAGTTGAAAAATCCGATATGCGACGCCTCACTATTAACGCCGCCTTCGACGTTACGCGCGTTTAGCGCTGGATATCGGCCGGTGCTGCATCCGAGCGCGGTGGTGTAATTTTATGTTCGTCATGCCCGGGCTTGTCCCGGGCATCCACGTCTTTCTTTTCTGGCAGTAGTTAAGACGTGGATGGCCGGGACAAGCCCGGCCATGACGGTGGACGGCGCGCACTCTTTACCCAAACCTTTGCCGTGCCAATTTCGCGCCCGCGCCGAGCGCCATCAGCTTTGCTTCCGCTATATCGCGATGCATCGGCGCCATGCCGCAGTTCGTCGTGGCGACGATGTTGCTTGCCGGCACGTGCTTCATGACGGCTTCGATCGTGCTCGCGACGTCTTCGGCGGTCTCCACGGTATCGCTGGCGACGTCGATGACGCCGGCCTGCACGATCTTGCCCTTGAGCAGGGCGAGCAATTCCAGCGGCACCTTCGAATTGCGGCATTCGATCGCGACCTGCTGGATCGAGCTGGCATCGATCGCCGGAAAAATATCCTCGTATTGGCGCCACTCGCTGCCCAGCGTCTGCTTCCAGTCGGTGTTGGCCTTGATGCCGTAGCCATAGCAGATGTGCACCGCGGTGGCGCAGGTGAGGCCCTCGGCGGCGCGCTCCAGCGCCTTGATGCCCCAGTCGCTGACTTCGTCCATGTAGACGTTGAAGGCCGGCTCGTCGAACTGGATCACGTCGACGCCGTCGGTTTGCAGCGCCTTGGCTTCCTCGTTGAGCAGCTCCGCAAACGCGAACGCCATCTTGACGCGGTCGCCGTAATATTGGTCGGCGATGGTGTCGATGATGGTCATCGGGCCGGGCAGGGTGAATTTCAGCTGGTGCGAGGTGTGGGTGCGCGCGATGCGCGCCTCATCGGCATGGACGCGGCCCTTCAGCTTCAGCGGCGCCACCACTTGGGGCACCATCGCCTTGTAGCGGTCTTTGCGGATTCCCATCTCGACCTTGTGGGCGAAGTCGATGCCTTCGATGTTGGCGAGAAAGCCATGGACGAAATGCTGCCGCGCCTGTTCGCCCTCGGTGACGATATCGACGCCGGCGTCCTCCTGCAGCTTTACCGCAAGCATGGTGGCGTCGCGCTTGGCGCGCGCGAGCTCGGCGCCTTGGGATTTCCAGGGCGCCCACAGGATGTTGGGCTCGGCCAGCCATTCCGGTTTCGGCAGCGAGCCGGCGATCGTGGTTGGAAACAGCATCTTGGCGCGTCCTCAAGCTTTTGATTTAGCCGTCTATCTGCCATGTCCTAATGACGGCGTACAGAACAACAAAAGTCGTCATGCCCGGGCTTGTCCCGGGCATCCACGTCTTTAGCGCGCGAAGCCAAGACGTGGATGGCCGGGACAAGCCCGGCCATGACGATTTCAATAAAAGCGATCATGCCTTAGGATAAAGCCAGAAACCGAGCGGACCTCCCATGATCGAACTGCACTACGCGCCGACGCCGAACGGCTGGAAAATCTCGATCATGCTGGAGGAGCTGGGGCTGCCGTACACGGTGATCCCGGTGAACATCCGCGCCGGCGACCAGTTCAAGCCTGAATTCCTTAAGCTCAGCCCGAACAACCGGATTCCGGCGATCGTCGATCATGCGCCTGCCGACGGCGGCGAGCCGTTCCCGGTGTTCGAGACCGGCGCTATCCTGATCTATCTCGCCGAGAAAACCGGGCGCTTGCTTCCGAACGACATGCGCGGCCGTTCCAGGGCGATCCAGTGGGTGATGTGGCAGATGAGCGGGCTCGGTCCGATGCTGGGCCAGCACGGACATTTTGCGCTGTATGCGCCGGAGAAAATCCCCTACGCCATCGAGCGCTACCACGACGAGGCGGCGCGGCTCTATGGGGTGCTCGACCGGCAACTCGGCACCACCGGCAGCTATGTTGCCGGCGATTACTCGATTGCCGACATCGCCTGCTTCCCCTGGACCATGACCCACAAGGCGCAGGGCTTTACATTAGACGATTATCCGCACGTCAAACGCTGGTACGCCGAAGTGCGGGCGCGGCCGCAGGTGCAGGCGGGGCTGGCGGTGGGCAAGTTCGTCAAGGAGCCGTTCGATGAAGAGGCGCGGAAGAACATGTTCGGCCAGGCGGCGAAGGCGCTGTCGGGACGGAAGTGATTAAGACCTCATTCTGAGGAGCCGCGCTCTTGCGCGGCGTCTCGAAGGATGGCCGCACACACCGTGGCTTCTCATCCTTCGAGACGCGGCCAAGTGGCCGCTCCTCAGGATGAGGGACAAGGCCAAGGACCGACCAACAAGGAATCCCCCATGATCGAATTCTTCTTCGACTGCTCCAGCCCCTGGACCTATCTCGCCTTCCACAATATCCAGCCGTTGGCAAAGGAGTTCGGCGAAGAGATTTCGTGGCGGCCGATTTTGGTCGGCGGCATTTTCAACAGCATCAATCCCAGCGTCTATGCCTCGCGCGAGCATCCGGTGCCGGCCAAGGTCGCCTACCAGAAAAAGGACATGGCGGACTGGGCGCGCTCGACCGGACTGACCATCAAGATGCGGCCGACGGTGTTTCCGGTGAACAGCGTCAAGGCGATGCGCGGCTGCATTCTGCTCGATAAGCAAGGCAAGCTGCTGCCGTTCGCGCGCGCGGCGTTCGGGATTTACTGGGGCGAGGACAAGGACATTTCGCAGGATGCGGTGCTGGCGGAAGTGTGCCGGCGTGTCGGCGTCGATCCTGCGGGATTTTTCGCAGGGATCGCCGATCAGGCGGTCAAGGACCAGCTCAAGGCCAACACCGACGAAGTGATGGCGCGCGGCGGTTTTGGTTCGCCGACCATTTTTGTCGACGAGACCGATATGTATTTCGGCAATGACCGGCTGCCGCTGGTCCATGAGGCGCTGCAACGCCGCAAGGTACGCGCCGAGGGCGCGGAGAGCGCGGCATAGATGCCGAGAGCCGTATTCTGCCGCGAACTCGGTCCACCAGAGAAATTGCGTCTGGAGAGCTTTGCGTCCGCGCCGCTAGCGCCAGGACAGGTTCGTGTCGCCATCCATGCGGCGGGCATCAACTTTCCCGACATACTGATGGCGGCCGGCGAGTATCAGCTCAAGCCGGAGCTGCCGTTCGTCCCCGGCATGGAAGCGGCGGGTGAAGTGGTCGAGGTTGACGGCGCGGCGCGGGGCGTCGAGGTCGGCGACCGGATGATCGTGAAATTGCGTCACGGCGGTTATGCGGACGAGACCGTGGTAACGCCGTCGCAACTGACGCCGCTGCCGAGCACCTTCGGCTACGCCGAAGGCGCGACGTTTCTCGCCGCGCACGGCACCGCCTATCACGCGCTGGTGGATCGCGGCCAGCTTCGGCGCGGTGAAGTTCTGCTGGTGCACGGGGCCGGCGGTGGCGTCGGCCTGGCGGCAGTCGAAATCGGCAAGTTGCTCGGTGCGACCGTCATAGCGGCAGCGTCATCGGAGGAGAAGCTGGCGGTGGCGCAAGCGCGCGGCGCCGATCATCCGGTGCTGTATGGGCGCGAACCGTTCCGCGACGCGGTGAAGCGCATCACTGACGGCCGCGGCGCCGACGTGGTGTACGATCCCGTTGGCGGCGAGATCTTCGAGCAGAGCCTGCGCTGCATCGCCTGGGGCGCGCGCATTCTTGTCGTTGGCTTCACCGGCGGCATTGGCCTGGCCCGCACCAATCTGCTGCTGATCAAGGGTGCCAGCGTGCTCGGGGTACGGGCCGGCGAGGCCGCGCGGAAAAATCCGGCGCTCGGCGTCGCGCGCATCAAGGCGCTGTCGGAATGGGCCGAGGCGGGAAAAATACGGCCCAACATCTCGCATCGGCTGCCCCTGGAGGATTACGCAAAGGCGATGCGATTGCTGATCGATCGCAAGGCGATCGGACGCGTGGCGCTGATGATGCGGTGACGTGTCCCGGGCGCGATGCAGCGCTTCTTCAGCGCTGCTTCGCAGAACCGGGACCCCGGTTTCTTCGAGTCGCAAGCAACCTGGGCCCCGGCTCTGCAGCGCACCGCTTCGCGAAGAGCTACGCGCTGCGCTGCGTCCGGGGCACGAGCCTTTTACTGATACTCCCTTTCCTCCCACCATGGGAAATAGTCCGGCATATCCGTCGACACGGTGTTCTTGAACACCGCCGGGCGCTTTTCCAGGAACGACACCACGCCCTCCTTGACGTCCTCGGAGCGGCCGCGGGCGTAGATGCCGCGGCTGTCGACCTTGTGCGCCTCCATCGGATCGTCGGCGCCCAGCATCCGCCACATCATCTGCCGGATCAGCGCCACCGACACCGGCGCGGTTTTTTGTGCGATTTCACGCGCCAGTGCCCGCGCGGTCGGCAGCAATTCATCCGCCGGCACCACTTTGCTGACGAGGCGGCCGGCGAGCGCTTCCTGCGCCGGAAATACCCGGCCGGTGTAACACCACTCCAGCGCCTGCGCGATGCCGACGATGCGCGGCAAAAACCAGCTCGACGCCGCCTCCGGCACGATGCCGCGCTGCGAGAACACGAATCCGAATCGCGCGTTCTCCGAGGCAATGCGGATATCCATCGCCAGCTGCATGGTGACGCCGATGCCGACCGCAGCGCCATTGATGGCGCCGATCACGGGTTTCAAGCATTTGAAGATGCGCAGCGTCACCTGGCCGCCGCCATCGCGCGCATTCGGATCGCTGTAATCGACGGCGCCATTGGCGAGTTGCTTCACCGGCCCGCGCCGCGCGTCGCGATCGAAGGTTTTGGCCCCTTCCGACAGATCGGCCCCGGCGCAGAACGCACGGCCCGCGCCGGTGACGATGATGGCGCGGATAGCGTCGTCCCTGTCGGCCGCATCGAAGGCGTCGATCAATTCTTTCTGCATGGCGCCGTTGAAGGCGTTCAACTTGTCGGGCCGGTTCAGCGTGATGGTCAGGATTTGCTCGGCGACCTCGTATTTGATCGTCTCGTAGGCCATCGGGGGATTCCTCCAGGTTGACCGTCATTCCGGGGCGCGCCTCTTGGCGTGAGCCCGGGATCCATAACCACCGTGTTAGTGTTCAGCGTCAATATGCCAGCACGGAGTTTATGGATTCCGGGTCTGCGCCCAAGCGGGCGCATCCCGGAATGACGGTAGTGGTTATTTCCCCGGCGCCGCCGGCCACGGCTTCTGCGGTCCGCGCAGTCCTTCGAACGCCTTTGCCATCCGCAATACGCCGATATCGTCGAAACGGCGGCCGATGATCTGAACGCCAATCGGAAAGCCCTTGGCGCTGTAGCCGCCGTTGATCGAGGCCGCGGGATTTTCCGCCATGTTCCACGGCACCGTGTAGCAGATATGCTCGAACGGTTTTGCGGGGTCGTTGATCGGGGAGGCGAGTTCGGCGGCAAAGTTCACCACCGGCGAGACCGGCGAGATCACGTAATCGACGTCGCAGAACAGTTTTGCCGCCGCGGTTCGGATCGCCATGGTGGCGTTAAAACCCCTCACGACATCGACGCCCGACAGCTTCGCGCCGCCTTCCGCCCATTTGTAGATATAGGGCAATGCCTTGGCGCGCTCGGCCGGCGCCAGCTTTGAAAGATCCTCCCACGAACGCGCGCGCCAAAACGCATCGAGGCCTTCGAGCATCTCGCGCGTCAGCACGCCCGGCACCTCGCTGACCTCGGCTCCAGCAGCCTCGAACGCGCGCGCGGCCTTCACGGCGACATCGCGCACTTCTTTCTCCAGCGCCTGGCCGACGCCAAGGTCGAGCATCAGCCCGATGCGCCTTTTTACCGGCGGCAGTTCGAGCGCCTTCCAGTTGATATTGTCAGGCGGCAGGCTCATGCCGTCGCGGCGGTCGGGTTTTGACAGCACGCTCATCATCAGCGCCGCGTCATCCACGGTGCGGGTCATGGGACCCGCGACGCGGCCGACATAGGGCGGGTCGATCGGAACACGCCCCAGGCTCGGTTTCAGCGCCACCAGGCCGCACCAGCACGCCGGCAGCCGCACCGAGCCGCCGATGTCGGTGCCGAGATGCAGCGGACCGTAACCCGCGGCGCCCGCGGCGCCGGCGCCGGCGCTGGAGCCGCCGGGATTTTTCGTCAGATCCCACGGGTTGCGGGTGAGGGGATGAAAGCTCGAGAGCCCCGACGACAGCATGCCGTAATCCGGCATCGTCGTTTTGGAAAAAATCACCGCACCTGCCTCGCGCAAGCGCGCCGCCGGCGGCGCGTCCGCGGGCGCGGCTACCAGTCTGGTGGTCGCGGCACCGAGCGGCACCGGCACGCCTTTGGTGGCGATGTTTTCCTTGATCGTCGCCGGCACGCCATCAAGCAGGCCGGCCGGCTCGCCTTTCCGCCAGCGCTCGGTCGATGTCTTCGCCGTCGCGCGGGCGCCGTCTGGATCGAACGCGTACAGCGCCTTGATATGCGGCTCCCACACCGCGATGTGCGCCAGCACATCCTCCAGCACGTCGGTCGGCGAGAACTGTTTTGCGCGAAAGCCGGCAATCAGGTCGACGGCGCTGAGGTCGTGCAGCGACGTCACCGTGTCCTCGGTTGCGCGGTTATGCATGGGCGCCAACCGGCAGGCGGGTTTCGATAATGCGCGCGAACATGCTGGCGCCAATCGGCAGGATCTTGTCGTCGAGAATGTAGCCGGGATTGTGCAGCGGCACCGAACCTTCGTGCCCGAGCCAGAAATACGCGCCGGGCACGGCATGCAGCATGTCGGCAAAATCCTCGCTGCCCATTTTCGGCGTCGATCGGGTGAGAACCTTCGAAGGCTCCACAACGGTACGCGCCACGTCGGCAACGACCTTGGATTGCTCCTCGTTGTTGACCAGCACGCTGAATATGTCGCGGAGGTCGACCTTGATTTCCACCTGGAAGGCGCTGGCGATGCCGGCGCAGAGCGTGCGCATGCGTTCCCGGATCAGGGCGCGGGTTTCATCGGAAAACGCGCGAACCGTGCCGCACAGTTTTGCCTCGCCGGGAATCACGTTGTAAGCCGAGCCGGCGTGAATTTGCGTGATCGACAGCACCGTTGCCTGCAACGGATCGACGTTGCGGCTGACGATGGTCTGCAAGGCCTGACCGAGGGTCATCGCGACCACGACGGGATCCTTGGAGCGTTCCGGCATCGCGCCGTGGGCGCCGTAACCGGTGATGGTGATGTCGAAGAAGTCGGCGGCGGCCATCGCCGGTCCCGGCAGGATCGCCACCTCGCCGTGATTGAGATCGGGCGCGTTGTGCAGGCCATACAGCTCGTCGCAGGGGAACTTCTCGAACAACCCGTCCTTGATCATGGCGCGGGCGCCGCCAAGGCCTTCCTCGGCGGGCTGGAAGATGAAATGCACGGTGCCGTCGAAGTTTTTGGTTTCGGCGAGATAGCGCGCGGTGCCGAGCAGCATGGTTGTGTGGCCGTCATGGCCGCAGCCATGAAAGCGGCCGGGAATCGTCGAGCGCCATTTCAGGTTGGTGTTTTCCTCCATCGGCAGCGCGTCCATGTCGGCGCGCAGACCGATGCGTTTGCCGCCCGAGCCCTTGCCCTTGAGCACGCCGACCACGCCGGTGCCGCCGAGGCCGCGATGCACTTCGATGCCCCATTGCGCCAGCTTGTCGGCGACGATGGCCGAGGTTCGCACTTCTTCGAAGCCGATCTCGGGATGCGCATGAAAATCGCGGCGGATCGCGGTGAGTTCGTCGGCGAAGCCTTCGATGCGGTCGATATTGGGCATAATGTTCTTATCCGTTGGCGAGAGAGGTTGAGCGTAGTTTGTGAGCAGCGAAGGCGGCGCCGTTCGGCTTGACGCGGATACCGGGACGCAGCCGCGTCCACGGCAGCGCGGCGGTATCGGCGGGCATGGCGCCGGGCGCCGCGCAGATGATGATCCTTTCCGCGATCGGCTCGAAATCGGCGCGGAAATGCACCGAGCTTTTGTTGACGAGGATGAATTGCTCGGTCGGCTCGATGCCGACATAGCGATACATCGCCTGGTCCGCGAGCTGCGCCTTGTGCGAACTGACGACAACCCTGACATCGCCGATCCGCAGGCAGGCCGACGGTCCCATTTTCATCTTGCGGCCGCCGTAATAGGGACCGGGCGCGATGAACTTTCCATCGGATAGTTTTTCGACCACAAATGTTTCCTTGTATGGCGCGTCCTCAGGAATGCCCGACTTGCCGCCGAGTGCGAGCGTCACCTTGGCGCCTTCACCGGCGGTGTGCGCAGCCTCGGCCGACGCCGGGTCATAGATTACGCCGATGGCGGCCTTGCCGGCGTTGTTGCGGACCAATGCGCGCAGCATCCCGGTGGTATCGGAATCGCCGCCGGCGCCGGGATTGTCCTGGGTGTCGGCAATCACCACCGGCTTGCTGGCGTGCTTCGCCAGCTCCATGGCATAGCGCACGCCTTCATCGGGCGAAAAGATGCGGCCGTCGAAATCGTTTTCATGGCTAATGACCAGCGCGGCGATGCTGTCGGCCGCGGCGTCGGCGTCGGCCTGCGTTCGACCATAGGCGAATACGCTCGGCCCGCAATCGGGAAAATCCGCCGCCGGAAATCCCGGCGCGAACGACAGCGTCGGCACAGCGTCACTCTGCAGCGCCGCAAGCCTGGCGTAGATGCCGTTGCATGGGGCGTCACTGGTGCATTGCCAGCTGATCGGAATGAGGAACGGCAATTGCCGGAACGCTTTTGCGAATTTCTCTGTGGATTGCAGCATCAATGCAAGGTGCCGGGCTGCGGCGCGGCCGGTATCGGCCATGTCGACATGCGGATAGGTGCGATAGGCGATCAGCGCATCGGCATGTTCGACCATTCGCGGCGTGACGTTGGCGTGCAGGTCGAGGCTGACCACCAATGGCAGGTCCTTGCCGATCACCTGGCGGACGCGGGCGAGAATTTCGCCTTCGCCGTCATCGATATGCTCGGCGACCATCGCGCCGTGCAGGTCGAGATAGACGGCGTCCAGTTGACCGGCCGCGGCAATGCCCTCGACCATCGCCTCGGCGATTTGTTCGAACGCGTCCTCTGTCACATGCGCGCAGGGCGTGGCCGCGCAGGAAATCGTCGGCGCCAGTTCCCATCCATTGGCCTCTGCCGCCTCGATGAAGCCTGCCAGCCCGACATTGACGTTGCGTACTCTGAGCACGGCTGCGCCAACGGCCATCCCTGGCCAGCCGCCGCCATGCACGAAGTCGGCATAGGTCGCCTTGGTCGGTGCGAAGGTGTTGGTTTCGTGCAGAAATCCGCCGACGGCGATACGTGTCATGAATGGTGTCTCAATTTAAGCTCGTCATTCCGGGATGCGCCTCTTGACGCAGGCCCGGAATCCATAACCCCCAACCGTGGTTATGGATTCCGGGCTCGCGCGCCCCGGAATGACGGCCTTTCGGTCTAATGTCAAAGCGCCGCGGCAGGCACGCGCACCACCGGCCGGAAGTTGGCGAAATCCCACTCCCGTCCGGGGGCTGCGTCAAGCAGCGCGCGGGTATAGGCAACTTGCGGATTTGTCAGGACTTGCGCCGCCGGCCCCTGTTCGACGATGCGGCCATGCTGCATCACGGCGACATCGTCGCAGATTTGCGCCGCAACGCGCAAATCGTGGGTGATGAACAGCAGCGCGATGCCGAGCCGCTTCTGGATATCGTCCAGTAATTCCAGCACCTGCGCCTGCACCGAGACGTCAAGCGCGGACACAGCCTCGTCCGCTACCAGCACGTCGGGATCGAGCGCCAGCGCGCGTGCGATGGCAATGCGCTGGCGCTGGCCGCCGGAGAACTGGTGCGGATAGCGCCAGATGGCATCGGGCGACAGATCGACCAGTTCGAGCAGGTCGGCGGCTTTCGCCAGCGCCTCCCTGTGCGGCATGCCGTAGTTGATCGGCCCCTCGGCGATGGTTTCGCCCACGGTGATGCGTGGATTGAGCGAACGATAGGGATCCTGGAAAATGATCTGGATGCGCTTGCGGTGCGGCTGCAGCAGGCCGCGCGACAGGTCGGAGATTTCCCGTCCCGCAAGGCGGATGCCGCCGGAGGTCGGATCGATCAGCCGCACGATGCAGCGCGCCACTGTCGACTTGCCGGAACCGCTTTCGCCGACGATGCCCAGCGTGCGTCTCCGGCGCAAGGTGAGCGTCACGTCCTGCGCCGCGGCGACCTGGCGGGTTTTGCCGAAGAACGAGCGCTCGCGATAGATCTTGCCGAGGTCATTGGTTTCCAGCACCACCGCTTCGGTGGAATCCGCGCGCGGCGCGCGGGGAATCAGGCTCGGCACCGCCGACAGCAGGTTGCGGGTGTATTCCATGGCCGGCGTGCGCAGGATCGCATCCAGCGTGCCGGTTTCGACCAGCCGGCCATGGCGCATCACCGCGACGCGGTCGGCGATTTCGGCGACCACCCCCATGTCATGGGTGATGAACAGCACGGCGGTGCCGTGATCGCGCTGCAGGTCGCGGATCAGGGTAAGGATTTGCTTCTGCGTGGTAACGTCGAGCGCGGTGGTCGGCTCGTCGGCGATCAAGAGTTTCGGCTCCAGCACCAGCGCCATCGCGATCATGATGCGCTGGCGCTGGCCGCCGGACAGCCGATGCGGATAGGAGGCGAAGATACGCTCGACCTCGGGCAGACGGACCTGCTCCATCATGGCGAGGATACGCCGGCGCCGGGCGCGGGCGTCTAGACCGGTGTGGACGCGCAGCACTTCGTCGATCTGCTTGCCGACCGGCACCACCGGATTGAGCGCGGTCATCGGCTCCTGAAAGATCATCGCCATGCGGGTGGCGCGTAACTGCCGCAGCCGGCGGTCGCTTGCGGCGAGGATTTGCTCGCCGGCCAGTTTTATGCTGCCACCGGAGGGAACCAGCGAGCCCTTCTGCAGCAGACCCATCACCGTCAGCGCCGTGACCGACTTGCCGGAGCCGCTTTCGCCGACCAGGCACAATGTCTCGGCTGCGCGAACCTGCAGCGAAACGCCGTCGATGATGCGCTCGGTGCGCGGGTTCTTGCCGAGGCCGACCACGAGGCTGTCGATGTCGAGGACGAGGGAGGTCATATGTTCGTGTCCCGGGCGCGATGCAGCGCGCAGCTCTTGCGTAGCGCTGCTTCGCAGAACCGGGACCCCGGTTTCCTCTCAAGCAACCGGGACCCCGGCTCTGCAGCGCACCACGCCGCGAAGAGCGGCGCGCTGCGCTGCGTCCGGAGAACGCAAGAGCGGATGCTTCTCACTTGCCGCCCTCGCGCTGCTTCATGCGGGGGTCGAGCGCGTCGCGGGCGGCGTCGCCGATCAGGTTGACGGAAAGGATCGCGATCGACAGCAGCAGTCCCGGCCAGAAGATCAGCGACGGCTTTATCTGAAAATAGGCGCGGCCTTCGGCCATGATGTTGCCCCAGGTCGGCGTCTCCGGGTTGATGCCGGCGCCGAGGAACGACAGGATCGCCTCGGTCAGCACCGCGGAAGCGCAGACATAGGTGCCTTGAACGATGAGCGGCGCGATGGTGTTCGGCAGCAAATGCCGCCACATGATCTTCGGCAGGGAGGAGCCGACGGAAATCGCGGCTTCGACGTAAGGTTCTTCGCGCGCGGACAGCACCACCGAGCGAACCAGCCGCGCCACGCGCGGAATCTCGGGGATGGTGATTGCGACCAGCACCGTGGTCAGGCTGGCGCCCGACAGCGATACCACGGCAATGGCAAGCAGGATGCTCGGGATCGCCATCAGCCCGTCCATCACCCGCATCATCACCGCATCGACCCATCTGAAGAATCCGGAGACTAGGCCGATCACAAGTCCAACCCCGATGCTGACGACCGCGGCGCCGAGCCCGATCAGCAGCGAGATGCGGCCGCCGTAGAGAATGCGCGAGAGCACGTCGCGGCCGTAGCCGTCGGTGCCAAGCGGGAACTGGGCGCTCGCGGGTTTCAGCCGCAGTGCGGGTTCGAGCAGCTGCGGATCGTGCGGCGACAGCCACGGCGCGAAGATGGCGGACAGGATCACCAGTGCAAGGCAAATGGTGGCGGCGGCGATGATCGGCGTCGCCGTCAAAAATCCCAGCCCCGGCCGGAACGGCGTGGTGATCGGGATCGAGGGTTCGGGAAGGGTTTCGATCGCCATCAGATTCGTACCTTAATAACGGATTCTGGGATCGAGCAGGGTGTAGGCGACGTCGATCAGCAGATTGACTGTGACGTAGATGCCCGACGTCAGCAGGATCATCGCCTGAATCACCGGATAGTCGCGCGCGAGCACCGCGTCGACGGTGAGGCGGCCTACGCCGGGCAGGTTGAACACGCTTTCGGTGACGACCACTCCCGATATCAGCAGCGCAAAACCGGTGCCGATCACGGTGATGACGGGCACCGCGGCGTTGCGCAGCGCGTGACGCAGCAGCACCCCGCTCTCGGAAATACCCTTGGCGCGTGCGGTGCGCACATAATCCTCGCCGAGCACGTCGAGCATCGCCGCGCGGGTCATGCGCGCGATCAGCGCGATGTAGATGAACGACAGCGTGCAGGTCGGCAGGATGAGGCGCTCGAAGTAGGGGCCGAAGCCGTTATAGATGCTGCGATAGCCCTGCACCGGCAGCCAGCGCAGATCGATGGCGAAGACCTGGATCAGCACATAGCCGATTACGAATACCGGCACCGAGAAGCCCACCACCGACAGCCCCATCACAAAGCGGTCGATCCAACTGCCGTGCTTCCACGCCGCGATCACGCCGAGGGGTACCGCGACCGCGACGGCAAGGATAATGGTCGAGACCGCGATCGAGATCGACGGTTCGACGCGCTGGCTGATCATCTTCAGCACCGGCACGTTCGATATCAGCGACACGCCGAGATCGCCGTGCAGCAGTTTGCCGATCCAGGTGAAGAACTGCGTGTAGAGCGGCTCGTTCAATCCAAGGGAGGTGCGGATGCGCTCGAGTTGTTCCGGTGAAGCATTGTCACCGGCGAGAATGGCGGCGGGATCGCCCGGCGTCAGCCGCAGCAGCAGGAACACGAACAGCGCCACCACGCCCATCACGGGAATGGCGGCAAGCACGCGGCGGAGCAGGTAGCCTAGCACTTTCGTCGTCCCCGCGAAGGCGGGGACCCATAATCCACCTTTGCTGTCAAGGAAGGTCTCGACCCAGCTGCCGCAACGAGAGGACACGGCGTATGGATCCCCGCCTTCGCGGGGACGACGGAGTGCGTGGTGCAACTGTTCATCATCACTTATACTTTCGCAGATCGTTGCCCCGACGCAAGTTTAGCAATTGGCGTGCCATCGTACCCATCTTGTTCCGCTGCAGGCGATCCGTCAAAGGTCCGCGTCATTGCGAGGAGCTCTTGCGACGAAGCAATCCAGTTCTTTTTGCGCGATTTCTGGATTGCTTCGCGGAGCCTGTCATCGGGCCGGCGAAGCGGGACCCGTTGGCTCGCAATGACGGCGCGGCCTGCCGCGCCGTTTATCTCAGCGTCTATTCCAGCGTCGCCAGCAATCCGGCCATCAGGCGGCCGCGCTCGGCGAGGCTGTCGACTTCGATATGCTCGTTCAGGGTATGCGCATCGGCGCCGCGCACGCCGAGGCCGTCCAGCGTCGGAGTTCCCATCGCGCCGGTGAAATTGCCGTCGGAGCCGCCGCCGGCGCTGCCGTGGGGGAGATCGACGCCCATCTGCTGTGCGACGCCGCGCGCCTTTTCATACAGCGCCATGGTGCCGGCGTCCGGTTCCCACACCGGCCGGGTCACGCCGCGCGTCACCTTGAAGGTGACATCGTTGGATGTGCCCGACAGCGCCAGCATCCGCTCGACGCCGCGGTCGAGATCGGCCTGGCGTTTTGCCATGCTCAGCGCTTCGCCGGTGCAGGTCGTGGCGACGCAATTGACCCATTGCCCGCCATGCACGATGCCGACGCTGAAAGTGCAATCCTCCGTGGTCATGGCGTCGATGGCGATGATCTGCCGCGCCATCTCCCGGATCGCGGAACGGCCGGAGGACAGCGTGGCGCCGGCATGGCTCGGCTTGCCGATGGCTTCGAGATTGAAGCGCGCGATGGCGTAGCGGCCGGTGACGACGCCGTTGTTTTGCCGCCCCGGCTCGGGCACCAGCACATATTTGTTGCGCGCAGCTTCGGCCTCGATGAGGTCGCGCACCGACGGCGTGCCTACTTCCTCATCCGGCGTGAACAGCACGGTGATCGGCAGCGGTGTGGTAAACGACGCGCGCGCCAGTTGGCGGATCGCTTCCAGCGTGAGGTAGCTGCCGCCCTTCATGTCGAAGATACCGGGACCGAAGCATTTGTTGCCTTCGCGGCGGAACGGCAGCTTTTCCAGCGTACCGACCGGATGCACGGTGTCGAAATGCCCCGCGATCAGGATGCCGGGCTCGCCTTGCCTCGGATGCGGAAAGCGGGCGCGGACGCAACCGGCAAACCCTTGCCGTCCCGCGATGCGCTCGATGGAGGCGCCCATGATCGCCATGTCGCGCGCGGCGAGATCGAGCATGCGCTCGACCGCTGCAGCGTCCCAGGTCGGGCTTTCGCATTCCACCCAGACACGCAACTTCTGCAGCATGGCTTCGGAATCGAACGGAAGATTGGCGGGGTTCATCGGATGGCTCTCACGGTTGACCGGTCATTTGTAAGGTGAAAGCCGCCCCTTGCGCCAGCGCCGTTACGCCGCGCGGGAACGCGATTGACGCATGGCACGCTTGATGCAAGTCTCAAATCCTCAAGAAGAACCATGGCGTTATGCGGCCAGAATCCCCGGCCTGCATAATCAATCATCGGCCTTTGACCAGTTTCAAGCCAGGAGAGATCAATGTTCCACTACTCGCGTTGGCTGCGTTCAACGTTTGCGTCTACCTTGCCGGCGGTCGCGCTCTCCGCGATTTTGGCAACGCCGGCTTTGGCTGCCGGCACCAAGACCATCACCGCGGTGATGCATTCCGATCTGAGGGTCACCGACCCGATCATCACCACCGCCTATATCACCCGCGATCATGGCTACATGGTCTACGACACGCTGCTGGCGACGGATTCGAATTTCAAGATCCTGCCGCAGATGGCGGACTGGAAGGTTTCCGACGACAAGCTGACCTACACCTTCACGCTGCGCGACGGCCTCAAATGGCACGACGGCGCGCCGGTGACGGCGGAGGATTGCGTGGCGTCGCTGCAGCGCTGGGGCAAGCGCGACGGCATGGGCCAGAAGCTGATGAATTTTGTCGCCGGCATCGAAGCCACCGATCCCAAGACCATTACGCTGAAGCTGAAGGAGCCCTACGGCCTGGTGCTGGAGTTGATCGGCAAGCCCTCTTCCGTGGTGCCTTTCATGATGCCGAAGCGCATCGCGGAGACGCCGGCCGACAAGGCGATCGCCGAGCAGATCGGCTCCGGCCCGTTCAAGTTCGTGGCCGCCGAATTCCAGCCCGGCGTGAAGGCCGTCTATGAGAAGAACAAGGACTATGTGCCGCGCAAGGAGCCGCCGAGCTGGACTTCGGGCGGCAAGGTCGTGAAAGTCGACCGCGTGGAGTGGATCACCATGGCCGATGCGCAGACCGCCGTGAACGCACTGCAGTCCGGCGATATCGACTTCATGGAGAATCCGTCGTTCGACATTCTTCCGGTGCTCGCCGCCAACAAGGACATCCACGTCGAGGCACTCGACAAGCTGGGCTTCCAGACCGTCGGCCGAATGAATTTCCTGTATCCGCCGTTCGACAACATCAAGGTCCGCCGCGCGGCCTTGATGGCGATGAACCAGAAGGACGTGCTGGATGCGCTGGTCGGCAATCCGCAATATTACAAGCTGTGCGGCGCGATCTTCATGTGCGACACGCCGCTCGCCACCGACGTAGGCTCAGAATCGCTGCTCAAGAAAAGCGGCATGGCGGAAGCCAAAAAACTGCTCGCCGATTCCGGCTATGACGCGACGCCGATTGTCATCATGGCGCCCGGCGATGTGGTGACGCTGAAGGCGCAGCCGATCGTGGCCGCGCAGTTGCTGCGCGACGCCGGCTTCAAGGTCGACGTGCAGGCCACCGACTGGCAGACCGTGGTGACAAGGAGAGCCAGCCAGAAACCGCCGAAAGAGGGCGGCTGGAACATGTTCTTCACCAATTGGGCCGCCGCCGACGTGGTGAACCCGGTTGCAAGCCTTCCCGTGAGCGGCAAAGGCAAGAACGGCGGCTGGTTCGGCTGGCCGGAGGACGCAAGGCTGGAAGAGATGCGGGACGCCTACGCGCGGTCGACCTCGCCGGACGAGCAAAAGAAAATCGCCGCCGAAATTCAAGCGCGCGTCTATGAGCAGGTGATTTATATTCCGCTCGGGCAGTATACCGCGCCCAGCGCCTGGCGGAAATCGCTCACCGGCGTGCTCGGCGGCCCGGCCACGCCGGTGTTCTGGAATATCGACAAGTCGGAGTGAGGTGCGGCGCTACACGGGATGGGCGGCGAGGTGTTGCAACAGTAGCTCGCTGACAAGGTTCGGCGCCTGGTCGGCCGCGAAATGGCCGACGCCCGGCAGCGCCTCGAAGCGATAGGGCGCTGACACAAACTCTCTTGTGCCCTCGGCGGCGATCCGCCCGACGGTGTCGTCGGCGTCGCCCCAGATATACAGCGTCGGCACCTCGATCATGCCGAGCGGCCCGCGGATCGCGCCGCGCGCGCGATACCAGGCGAGTGCTGCTTCCATCGCTTGCCTGTTGCCGAGCACGCCGAGATGCCGCTCGATTACGGCAGCCGGCACGCCGGCCGCGGCCAGCCGCTCGCGCAACCACTTCGCGTCGTCGGCCAGCACCACATCGGCGGCGTCCGGCTCGAGGAAAGCCTTGTGATGCCGGGAGCGCTGCGCCTGTTCGCCATCGGGCATCTGCAAGGCGCGATTGAATGCGTTGGGATGCGGCCGCGACAGCACGGTTAGCGATGCCAGCCGCTGCGGAAAACGGTCGGCCAGCGACCACGCGATGCTGCCGCCCCAGTCGTGGCCGACGAGATGGAAGCGACGGTCGGCATGGCCGCAGGCAGCGGCGATCGCCATCGCGTCGTCCATCAAGCGGTCGATGTGATAATTCGCGGTGTCAGTTGGGTCGGGACGCGCGCGGGGCGAATAGCCGCGCTGACTCGGCGCCACCGCGCGATAGCCCGCGGCGGCGAGCGCGGCCAGCTGCGCGCGCCAGCAGTGCATGGATTCGGCAAAACCGTGCAGCAGCAGCACCAGCGGCGCAGAGGGCTGGCCGGCGGTGAGGGTGTCGAAGGTGAGGTGAGGGGCGATGGTGATTTGTTCGAGCTTGATCATGGACCAATTCCGATCAGGACGGACCCCGGTCGCGCCGGCCAGCGGCACAAAACCGGTTTCCACCACCCCTTAAAACACGCTAAGCATCCCGGACCAACGCGGACGTGGCGGAACTGGTAGACGCAAGGGACTTAAAATCCCTCGATGGCAACGTCGTGTGGGTTCGAGTCCCACCGCCCGCACCATGCTTTGCGCGAATTCACCCGTGCCGGCCGCCAAGATTGAGATGATAGCGCGTGTGCCGGAGCTCTCCGGTTCTTGTAAAGGCGTGACAGGCAACCAGGTCTTGAAGATCCCTCGTCGCCGTCGCGCGCGAGATCTTTGTAATGGTGATATAGTTTTCCGCGCTCAGCCCGCCCTTGAAGCCATCGATGCCTTCGCGGAACATACGCGCGGTAACCTTCGTCTGCCGCTCGTTGAGCAGGGCGCGAAACCGCTCGTAGAATTTTGATTTTGCGACATAGAAATCGAGGCGCTCGATCGTGTTGCCTTGAGCCTCAAGAACGGTTTCGGCGAAATAGGTCAGCCAGTCCGTAATTTCATTCTCCTTGTTGCTGCGTTCGAGCGCCGCGTAATACGCCTTCCGCTCGCGTTCGATCGTCCAGGCCAGGGCGATCAGGCTTGGCTGTCCAAGATTCTGGGCCAGTGATTTTTCGGCGAGCGTGCGGCCGATGCGGCCGTTGCCGTCTTCAAAAGGGTGAATGCTCACGAAGGTGAGATGCGCGATACCGGCCCGCGTCAGCGCCGGCAGCGGATGTTTGCCCTCCGGGGCGGTCTCGTTGAACCATGCGACAAACCCATCCATCTCTTGCTTCATTCGAGAGGACGGCGGAGCCTCGAAATAAACCTCGGGATCATGCAGATGGCCGGAGACGATTTGCATCGGCTCGGCATGCGTGCGGTAGCCGCCAACGACTTGAATGTTACGGTGTCCGCTCATGACCATGGTGTGCCAGGCGAACATGGTTTCGTGCGTTAGCGGTTCGGCGAAGCCGCTGTATAGATTTGCCATCATCTCAGCGATGCCGCGCTCGGCCGGCGGCACGCGCTGCTGATCGTCGCCGATACCGAATTGCTGACGAAGGGAGGCTTGAACGCCATCGCGGTTGAGGATTTCTCCCTCGATCTCCGATGTCTTCAAGGCCTCGTCGCTGATCAATTCGATTTTGAGCAGGTCCCGGTCACCTGCACCGATATGCTTGAAAGCTCCGATGAATTCGCCCGAACGGCGGAGAAACCGATGCTCAAACGGTTCCAAAGCCGCCGTATCGTATGCGAAATGCGGCCAATCCGGCTGCTGCCAGTTCCACGTCATGAGCTATAGCGACCCGCTCTATAACTCATAATATGATATTAATTGAGCTATAACAAGGCCGCAAATGCATCAAAACGTCGCCCTACACATGCTGCCCGCCATTAATATGAATCTCCGACCCGGTAATGTAAGCCGCCTGATCCGAGCACAAAAAGAACAGCAAGTCCGCCACCTCATGTGGCTGCCCCAGCCGCTTCAGCGGGATTTCGTTGCGCACGATGGCGTCGGTGCCGGGCGATAAAATCGAAGTCTCGATTTCCCCCGGGGCCACCGCGTTGACGCGCACGCCGGAATTGCCGAAATCATGCGCCAGTTCGCGGGTCAGCGCGACCAGCGCCGCCTTGGAGGCGGCGTAGGCGGAGCCGGCGAAGGGGTGGACGCGGCTGCCGGCGATGGAGGTGATGTTGATCACCGTGCCGCGCGCGGCAATCAACTCGCTGCGCAACGCCTGCGCCAGCAGCGCGATCGAAAAGAAGTTGACGTTGAACACCGACAGCCAGGTGTTGTAAGTGGTCTGCAGGCTTCCCATGCGCTTGCCGTCTTCGGCCTTGGGCGATACCGCGGCGTTGTTGATCAGCGCGTCCAGATAGCCCTCGGTCTTGTCCTTGAGGATGGTGGCGATGTCCTCGACCGAACTGATGTCCTGCAGATCGAGCTGCACGTGATTTTCCGCGCCGCCTTCCCAGGGACAACGCTCGTCGAACGGATGCCGCGATACGGTCAGCACGCGCCAGCCTTCAGCGCTGAATTTCTTCACCGCCGCGTGCCCGATGCCGCGGCTGGCGCCGGTGAGAAGCAGGGTTCTTCGGCGGCCCAGCATCTCAAAAACCTTCCCGGGCGATATCAAACGCGAAATAGGACAAGATCAGGTCGGCGCCCGCGCGCTTGATCGCGCCCAGCGTTTCACGCACCGCGCGCCTCTCGTCGATGGCGCCGGCCTGCGCGGCATATTTGATCATGGCGTATTCGCCGCTGACCTGGTAGGCGACCAACGGCAACAGCGAGGCGGCCCTGACCTGCGCGATGATATCAAGATAGGCCAGTGCCGGTTTGACCATCAGGATATCCGCGCCTTCCGCCTCGTCGAACAGGGATTTGCGAAGCGCCTCACGTCCATTGAGCGGGTTCATCTGGTAAGCATTGCGATCGCCTTTCAACTCGCACCCCGCAGCGTCGCGAAACGGACCGTAGAAGCAGGACGCGAATTTGCTGGAGTAGGCCATGATCGGCGTATCGACGAATTTTGCGTCGTCGAGCGCCTGCCGGATCGCGGCGACCTGACCGTCCATCATCGCCGACGGCGCGATCATGTCGGCGCCCGCTTGCGCCGCGTTCACAGCCTGCCTGCCGATATTTCCCAGCGTCAGGTCGTTATCAACATGGTCGCCGACCAGCACGCCGCAGTGGCCGTGGTCGGTATATTCACAAAAACAGGTATCCGAGATCACCACCATCTCGGGGACCGCCTGCTTTGCGGTGCGGATCATCCGCGCCAGCAGGCCATCGGCATTCCAGGTTTCTGAGCCGAGTTCATCCTTGTGATGCGAAATTCCGAACAGCATCACGGCGCGGATTCCGGCCCGGTAAAATTTTTCGATTTCCCGCGCCAGCATTTTTTCCGGGATCCGGCTGACGCCCGGCATGCTCTCGATCGGACCGAAATCATCAACTTGCTCTTCCACGAAAATCGGATAGATCAGGTCGTGCAGGCCGACCGTCGTCTCCTGGAACAGGTTGCGGATTTGCGGCGAACTGCGCAGCCGGCGCAGCCGAACGTGCGGAAAACCGTTCGACGAATCCGCTGCGCTGCCGGGCATGCCTGCCTTCATCAACATCTGCAATTCCTCATGAGGGCGTTCGGGTGAGGGCCGCGCGGCGTCGGGCGCGGCCGCATTAATAAGCTGTTTTCGGGCCTTTTTCATTGTAGGTTCTGCGCATGTTCTTTTCAAGGAAGAATGGCAGACCGCCGCGTGGTCGAGGTCCATGGCGGTGCTAGACCGGCCTCAATCCCGACATCGGCCGGTGCTTTACGCAACTTCAACATTGTCGAGTTACAAGGCTCCATGATCGATCGCTCCCATAATCTCCGGTCGGCGTCGCGCGCGACCGCGCCTGTGATGCTGCTCGTGCTGGCCGTCAATCTTGGCGGCTGCGCCGATGTCGGCGACAGTTTTGCATCGGCTGCGTTCGTCGACCCCGCGAAATACGATCAATTCGATTGCAAGCAACTTGAAACCGAACGCAAGACGCTCGCGACGCGCACCGCGGAGCTGCAAGGGCTGATCGCCAAGGCCGATACCGGCGTCGGTGGCTCGGTGGTTGGCGAGCTGGCGTATCGCAACGATTACATCTCGGCCCGCGGGTCGTCCAAACTCGCGGAAGAGATGTGGCAACGGAACAAGTGCGTTGCCACCTCGCCGACCGCTGGGACACCGGCTCCGGCGCCACCCGCAGCATCCGCGCCCGGCAAGGGTCATGATTCAGCCAGGTCGGGCAGCAGCATTTATTAGCGACAACGACTGGCCGGGCCGCTGGTTTTATCGCGACGCCGTCTTCACGCCTGCCAGTCGTAAATCCAGTCCTGCCGCGCCAGCATGCGCTGCGGGCCGATCGTCCTGATGAAAACATCGCGCGCCAGCGCTGCCGCGCCGCCGAGATGATAGAGCTTTCCATTTCGCCGCGCCGTGCGCTGCACCCGCGCCACGCGCGCGCGGCGCAAACCGGCGTAGCGTTGCAACGCCGGCGCAATCCCAGCCGCATTGTCACTGGTACCGGCCAGACATTTTGCGAGCACCGCGGCGTCCTCGATCGCCATCCCGGCGCCCTGCGCGGCAAACGGCAGCATGGCATGCGCCGCGTCGCCCAGCAGCGTCATGGCGCCGCTGCTCCAAGCTCCATCGGCGACCGTGAACAGCGCCCATTTCCGCCAGCCATCGACGGCGCCGATCATCATCCGCGCCGGCCCCGGCCAATGCTGCGGCGTGAACGCATGCTTGATTTCCATCGCATCGCCGGGCGCGCTCCAGCCCGGCCTGTTCCAAGTGCCCGGCAGAATTGCGACGACATTGATCCGGCGTCCGCCGGAGATCGGATAGGCCACCAGATGCGCGTTCGACCCCATCCAGAGCTGCACGCGGCTTGAGGCATATTCGCGCGGTAAATGTGTCGCCTCGATGGTGCCGCGCCAGGCGATCAATCCTGCGAATTGCGGCTGTATTTCAGGAAACAAGCGGTGTCGCACCGCCGACCACACGCCGTCGGCGCCGATCAGCGCCAAGGCCGCTTCCTCCCGGCGCGTCATGCCGCTGCGCTGGCCCACCGCAAGCTCCTTGGCATGGGTCACGACGTCCTCGAACTGGCAGCCGAGCCGCAGCTCGATATCGGGATTGTCGTTGACGTGGGCCTGCAGCGCCGATTGCAGGTCGGCGCGATGCATCACCCAGTACGGCGCGCCGGCGCGAAAGCTCGCTGCCTCGCCCAGCGGCAGGCGGGCGATCTCGCCGCCGCTGCGCGCGCTCATGATGCTGATGGCCTCCGGCGTGATCGCGCGCGTACCAAGCCGCTGCATCAGTCCGAGTTCGACCAGGATGCGGCTGGCATTGGGCGACAATTGCAGGCCGGCGCCGGCTTCCTCCAGCCGCTCGGTCTTTTCGAGCACGACGACGCGAAAGCCTTGTCCGGCGAGCGCCAGCGCCGCCGTCAGTCCGCCGATTCCCGCACCTGCAACAACGATGGTGCGTGTTGCGGCCACGGGTTGATCAGGCGACTTTGTCCTTCAGCACGCATTCCGGCGGCCGGGCCTCGCCGGCGCCGAGGTCGGCGGCGTAGCGGTACAGCGTCGAGCAATAGGGACAGATGATCTCGTTGTCGTTGCCGAGATCGAGGAAGACGTGCGGATGATCGAACGGCGGATTGGCGCCGACGCACATGAACTCGTGCGAGCCGATCTCGATGACCGCGACGCCGGCGTCATTGTGAAAGTGCGGAACAACGTGATCGGCCATCTTGGTTCACCTTTGGTCGCAAATCGACGTGACAGGCAATCAACGAGCACCGCACCGTCAGAACGCCGCGCAATTTATTGGCCGCGGATCATGATGCCCAGAGCATTCAGGGGTGCACTCTGCCCATGCAAATTCGACACAATCTTGTCGTCCGAGAGAAGCCCTTCTTTCGTCGGGGCAGTTGTGTCTCAAAAACGGCACACCACCTTAAAGCTAGCGAAGGGCTGGGTTACGGTATGCGGTTGCGGATCGGCGCGGCAATTGCCGGTATGGCGGGATGCGCGGTGGCGTGCGCGCTATTGTGGCCGCATGCCCGCGACGCCGGCGCCATCCTGGCCGCGCGGGACGATCCCGCCGCATTGTCCGATCTCCGGCTCAAGACTGCGCTGCGGAACAGCCCTGAAATCATCGGGCAAAACGTCGAAGCGGCGCTGGCAGCTGGCGATGCCGACCTGGCGAACAGTTTTGTCGATCTCGCCGCGGCGAAAAGCATCCCGATTCCCGAAGATCTGTCCCGCCGGGTCATCGGCGCCGTCACGGACGAAAATTCGGCGCCCCATTTCGCAAAACGCTTCGCCACCGGGCTCATCACCGGCGACGCCGACGATGTCGCCAGCCTGTCCGGCACGGTGGCCGGCGATCTGTTCGTGTTCGGCGATATCAGGGACGTGGTGCGTGAAGGCAAGCATCTCGCCATGGGCGAGGACACCGACCACCTCATCCTGGGTCTCGCCACCGCCGGGCTGGCGGTAACAGCGGCGACTTACATTTCCGTCGGCGGCGCGGCACCGCTGCGCGCGGGCCTGACGCTGGTGAAGGACGCCCGCAAGGTCGGGCGGCTGGGCGAGGGGCTGACGCAATGGGCCGGCCGCTCGGCGCGCGAAATGGTCGACGCACCGATGCTGCAGAACGCGGTTGCGACCGGCTCGGTGATGCGACCCGGCGAAACCATCAGCGCCATCAAGGCCGCCTTCCGCGCCGAGAAAGCCGGCGGGCTGGTCCGTCTCGCCAAGGACGTCGGCCGCCTCGGCGAGAAGGCCGGCACCAAGGGCGCGCTCGACACGTTGCGGATCGCGGAAGGCCCCAAGGACGTCGCGCGCGCCGCTCGGCTCGCGGAGTCGAAGGGCGGCCAGACCCGCGCGATCCTGAAACTGCTCGGCCGCGGCGCGCTGCTGCTTGCGGCCGGCGCGTTCAACCTCACGATGTGGATATTCTGGGCGCTGCTGGCGCTATTCGGATTTGTGTCGTCGATCAAGGCGACCACCGAGCGGCTGACGATGTCGTGGCTGCAGCGCAAGAAGGCGAGGCGGCTGCGCAAGCAGATGGCGCTGGGTCCACCGCCTGCTCTGGCCGTCGCTGCCGCGCACGGATAAAGTCGCGGCCGATTTCCGGCCCCTTATCTCCTCGCCAACATGGACCATGCGATGCCGAGCTTTCACAACGGCGCTGTTGAAATTGCTTATCTCGACGAAGGCGAGGGCGATCCGATCGTTCTGGTGCACGGTTTTGCGTCGAGCAAGAATGTGAATTGGGTATATCCGGGCTGGGTGTCGGAGTTGAAGAAAAATGGCCGCCGCGTCATCGCGCTCGATCTGCGCGGCCATGGCGATTCCAGCAAGCTCTATGAGCCCGCGCAATACAGCATCGAAATCCTGGCCGGCGACGTCATCGCCTTGGTGGATCATTTGAAGATCGATCGCGCGGACATCATGGGCTATTCACTGGGCTCGCGGATCGCGGCGGTGCTGGCGCGCAGCCAGCCGCAGCGGCTGCGCTCGGCGATTCTTGGCGGCATCGGCATCGGACTGATCAAGGGCGGCGGCGGTCCCGGTGAAAACGTCGCCGAAGCGCTGGAGGCGCCGTCGCTCGACGACGTCACCGATCCGGTCGGGCGCACGTTCCGCGCGTTTGCCGACCAGACCCGCTCCGACCGCCGCGCGCTCGCCGCCTGCCTGCGCGGCTCGCGGAAGCTGATGACGGAGCAGGAGGCGGCTGAAATCGCGGTGCCGGTGCTGATCGCGGTCGGAACGAAGGATGAGATCGCGGGCTCGGCCGATGAACTCGGCAAGATCATCCCGGGCTCGCAGGTGCTCAACATTCCGAACCGCGATCACATGCGGGCGGTCGGGGATAAAGTCTATAAGACCGGCGTGCGCGAGTTTCTGTCACACCGGAAGTGATGCGCGGCGCCGCTCGTCGTCATCGGCGAACTGCCTGGTGACTGCGATCAACACAACCAAGGTCGCGATCCACGCCATTCGCGCGCCGTAGCGGTCGTGCGGGCCCGAGATCACGCCGCAAACGAAGGCATTGCCGAGCAGCGCCGTCGAGACCGTTGCCGCCAGCATCGTCACATCGTCGAGCCGGCGGCGCCACAACGCATGTCCGACAATCGCGACAAGCGCCAGCATCGACCCCAGCGCTACCGGAACGTGAATCCAGTTGATCGCGTCAAAATTGATGCCCCAGTGCTGCTGACGTGCCGCGCGCATCGCTCGGGTCTGCGCCGGCAAATAACGCTCGATGATGGCATACGTGTGCGGAACCCAGCCGGTGGTGCCTTCGCCTGTCGCGACATGCAGCAGTTGCTGCGCGGTGGCGGCAAGCGCCGCCTCGGCCTGCCAAGCCGGATATTCGGCGAGCGAATGCAGCGCGATGAAACCCATCTCGTCGCTTAGTCCCTTGAAGCGGCCGAGTGTGTTGAACATGCTGTGGCCCCATAGAAAATCGTCGGCGGTGGCCGGCAGCGCGTTACGATAGGGGCACAGTTTCAGCTTTATCGCCGGGCAGTGATCGTTCAGATAACGCGCCACGATGCCGTCCTGCAGCATCCGGCCGAAGGCGACGCCGGAGCCGCCGGGTGTCCAGGCGAATTGTCCCGACAACGCGAAATTGGCTGCGAGCAGCATTATCGCGCCTGCAACGGTGGTCAGACTGCCGCGAACCAGTCCGATCGCTGGAATTCGTGCACCGAGCCATGGCCGCACCATCCAGCCGGCGCAGCACAGGCCGAGCAGCACGCCGAGCGTCGCGCTGTGCGTAGCCGCGGCGAACGAAGTGAACGCGAACAGCATCCATTTTTCGATCGACGAAACCTTGTCGCCATGCAGGACGAGCAGAAAAAGCGACAGGATCGCCAGCCCGGCAAAAATATCGGTCAGCAACATGCTGGCGAGCCAGGGCAGCGCCGTGGTCATGATCAAGCTGAGACTGATGGCCGCGACGCGGAGAGGCGTTCGCATGCCGAACACCTTTAGCGTCAGCTGCAGTATCCACAGCGTCGCCAGCGCCTGAACCCCGAGATTGATCCAGAAGTACGAGCCCTGGCCGAAATACAAATAGAGACCGAACACGGTCGAGCGGCTCGGGACGAGGTAGCCTTCATACCACCGGGCGAGATAGCCGCCAGTGTCGTATTGCAGCAGCGGATAACCATTCCAGATCGCCGGCGCGACCAGCAGAAGCGGGATGGCGATCGCGATTGCCCGGACCAGCGCCGAACCGGTTTGCCGCGCACGTAAAATCTGCGTGTTAATGATGAATTTCCTTGTTGCCAGAGCAACATGCGTGGAAACCATGGCGGCTGCCTATCCGCAAATAGTCGGACATTTGAGCGTCCGGGCGGCTTGATTTGTGGAATTGCCCCGGCCACCTCTTACCATGGCGGTCCATCATTTTTGCCGGATCGGCGACGCGACAGCCGTGCGCCGGTCATGCTATAATGCAGGACGACACTTGAACTCGCGGGGAGCAGCGTCATGGCCGTGCATCAGATCAATCCGCAGGGCGCAAAACTGGCGGCGCTCGATCCGATCTGGGATCGCATCCGCACCGAGGCGGAAGACATCGTCCGCCGCGAGCCGGAATTGGCGTCCTTCATCTATTCCACCGTGCTGCATCACGACCGCCTGGAAGACGCGGTGATCCACCGCATCGCCGAACGTCTGGATCACCAGGCGCTGTCGGGCGATTTGATTCGCCAGACCTATGACGAAGCGCTGCGCGACGAGCCCGACCTCGGCAACGCGTTCCGCGCCGACCTCGTGGCGGTGTATGACCGCGATCCCGCCACCTCGCGCTTCATCGATCCCTTGCTCTACTTCAAGGGTTTTCACGCCATCGAAACCCATCGCTTGGCGCACTGGCTGCACAAAAAGGGCCGCAAGGATTTCGCCTATTATCTGCAGAGCCGCTCCTCGGCGGTATTCCAGACCGACATCAATCCCAACGCCAGGATCGGCCGCGGCATTTTCCTCGATCATGCCACCGGGCTTGTGGTCGGCGAGACCGCGGTGATCGACGACGACGTCTCGATCCTGCACGGCGTCACGCTCGGCGGCACCGGCAAGGAGAACGAGGACCGTCACCCGAAAATCCGCAGCGGCGTGATGATCGGCGCCGGCGCCAAAATCCTCGGCAATATCGAGGTCGGCCATTGCGCGCGGATCGCCGCCGGTTCCGTGGTGGTGAAGGCGGTGCCGAATAACGTCACGGTGGCCGGCGTTCCGGCGAAGATCGTCGGCGAGGCCGGCTGCGCCGAACCGTCGCGCACCATGGACCAGATGATCAACGCCATCGGGCTGTGATTTTTGATTGTTTGGTTTGCGGGCGTAAATTCGTCACAACTGCCTAGCCGCGGGTCTCATCTCGCATTAAAGCTTTCCGCGAAACCTTTAATTGATTGGAGACGCCCGTGGACGTTCAGGAAGTCAGGAAACTCGACGCCTATCTCAAGCGCCTGTTCGGCAACCAGAAGATTCGCGTGGTGCCGCGGCCGAAGAAGGACGATTCGGCGGAGGTCTATATCGGCGAGGAGTTCATCGGCGTGCTGTTCGTTGACGACGAGGACGACGACCGCTCGTTCCAGTTCCAGATGGCGATCCTGGAAGAGGATCTGGTCGATCAGGGGTGAGGGGTCCTGCTCAATATCGTAGGATGGGTTGAGCGAAGCGATACGCATCATGTCGCAGCTCCGATGATGGGCTCCGCTGCGCTCAACCCATCCTACAGACCCAGCCTATCCCCGCGGTCCCCGCAACTGCGCCGTCAGCCGCTCCATCGCGCCCGCGACATCGCGCCATTGCGCAAGCCAGCTGCGCGGAAAACGAAACGTCAGGTCGGCGCCGTCGAGGCGGCGCTCGCTGAGGCACATGCCCGGGGTTGCGGCATCGCGGGTGCAGCGCGCGACCATGGCTGGCGTATTGGCAAGGAACAGGTCTTCATTGCCGTAGGGCGTGCCCTCGCGGAACGCGCGCATGGTCAGGCCATCGTCCCCCTGCGTGGAAGCCTTCTCGAAATAGCGCGGATAGATGGTGCGGACGCGAAGTTCCGGCGCCAGCGTGTCATGATGCGCCGAGATCGACAGGAAGATGCGGTCGATCGGCTGCACCGCGGCCTCGACCGTCTCGGAGCTGGCGTGCTTCGGCGCGCCGGCCGCATCGAGCGAAGGGTAGGCGAAGGAGAGATCGACGCGCTCCTGCGGTCCGGAATGGCGCTGCACCTGTCTGCGCACCGCCTGGGTCGGCACATTGAACAGCGTAGCCCCAACGCTGACCGGCAGTCGCGACGGATCGCTGGACTTGTCCGGCTCCCAGGTCGGCCATAGCAGATAGGCGACCAGCGCGATGCTGCAGGCGGCGATCGCGCCTGCCAGCACGATCGGGACCAGATGCCCGCGTTGCCGCCGGCGCCGGCTGCGCGCAACGGTCTGGGCTGTGAGCAGGGTCATGCTGACGTGACCATGGGACGGTAGGCTTCCGGGTGGCGGCCGAATCAGCCCCGAATATGCCACGCGACGCAAAACTTCCGCACGATTTTGCGTGGGTAACGAGATGAGCGGCCGTGCACGCGCCGCGGTTCGGGCTCGCATTGTTAACCTTTTCTTAAGGATGTTGTGGCGGACGGCGCCGCATTTTGCGAAGCATGGCGGGTTGCGTGTGTAATGCGTGAGATCCCGAATGTCGCCGGATGCGTTGAATTCGCTGTTTTCGCTCTGCATCGGCTTTGCCCTGGCGGGCGCGCTGGCCAGCGGATATCAAGCCTTTGTGCAGCGCCCCGCCGGTTTCGGCCTGTTGCAGGAAGGCGTGGCGCCGAAAACTTTTGCCGCGGTGCCGTTCCTGGTGTTCGCCGCGCCGTTCATCATCATGCGCAATACGTTGCGCGGGGCGCGGATCGAGCGCCGCAGGTTTGAATTCGTGATGATGGCCACCGTGCTGTCCGGGTTCTGGAGCCTGATGTCCGGGACGTTTGTGGTGATGACGCTGCGCGCCGCGGGATTGCTGGCCTGAGGACGATCAACTATGCAGTGTCTTTGAGAACAGGACACCAGACATGGCGATCTACCAACTCGACGGGCAGGGACCCGAACTTCCCGGCGACGGAAGTTATTTCATCGCCGAGACCGCTACGGTGATCGGCAAGGTCCGCTTGCTGAACTCCGCGAGCGTGTGGTTCGGCGCGGTGCTGCGTGGCGACAATGAGTGGATCGAGATCGGTGAAAACGCCAACATCCAGGATAACTCGACCTGCCACACCGATATGGGCTTTCCGCTGACCGTCGGGAAAAACTGCACTGTCGGGCACAACGTCATCCTGCACGGCTGTACCATCGAGGAAGGCGCGCTGGTCGGCATGGGATCGATCGTGATGAACGGCGCCCGGATCGGCCGCGGCAGCATCGTCGGTGCCGGCTCGGTAATTACCGAGGGCAAACAGTTTCCCGAGCATTCGCTGATCATCGGGTCGCCGGCGCGGGTGATCCGGACGCTCGAGCCTGCGCAGGTCGCAGCGATGGGGAGCGCGGCGAAGTTTTATGTCGCCAATGGTCCGCGCTTCAAGAACGGCCTGAACAGGATCGGCTGAGCGCGCTTAAGCGTCGCTATTCCGGGATACGCCTCTTGCCGCAGGCCCGGAAGGGCGGATGACTTTTTAGTTCCCTTCGGACTCGTTGGCCTCAGCCTCGCCGGCCACCCGTTCGTGCCCCGCGCACCACAGCGAATGTTCTTCGCTGCCATCCTGATAGGGATTGGCTTTCGCGGGAATGTTTTCTCGCGCGGCGCGCTGGCCTTGTTCAAACGGATCAGGATCGGTTGTCATTGGTTCGCTTCCTTGAAGGTCCTGGTTTCGCATCCTTGGCTGCTGGTTGCGTCTTCGATGCGGACGCGCTCTTGCGAAGCGCATCTTTCAAATCGACTGGAATGCCGTGCTTTTTGAGCAAATCGGCAAAAGCTTCGTCGGCCAGATCCTGCACTGTTGCCATCCGGTCGCGTCCAAGCTGGATCAGCTTGTCCAACGTGTCGTCATCGAAGGCGATCAGCTTGCGCACGGCGCGCTCCTGGAGAAAAGCCAAGCCGACAAATACGTCCATTACCAGGCGCAACATTCAATTGCCGCGAACGGAGTTTGTTCCGGCGCAGTCCGGTCAATGGCGGCGAAGATGAACACGGGCAGGCGTTTCGCAGTCGCCATGGGAGAATTATTCCCCCGAAGTTGAACGGATATCAGAAAAATTATTGACCGACGCGCCATCAATTTACGCTGAGGTCGCAACAAACGCCCTGGAAAGGAGTCATAATGTTCGGGTGCTATACCCTTTACGGAGGATGGTCATGTTGCGGAAAACAGTTCTTGCGTTACTGGCGGCAGTGACGGTGGCAGCGGTGGGCTTGGCGACGGCGCCGGAAGCGTCGGCGCGCGGCGGTTTCGGCGGAGGCGGCTTCCATGGTGGTGGCGGTTTCCACGGCGGTTTTGGCGGTGGCGGCTTCCGCGGTGGCGGCTTCCGCGGCGGCGGTTTTCATCGCGGCTTCCGCGGAGCCGGATTCGGCGCGCTCGGCGTCGGCCTGGGGCTGGGTCTCGCCGGGGCCTATGCCGCCTACGGCTATCCCTATGGCTACGGCTATGGCGATCCCTATTACGCAGGCTATTACGACGACGGTGGATACGGTTACGGCGGAGGCTGCTATGTGGTCCGCCAGCGCATCTGGACCGGCTACGGCTGGGCCTTACGTCCGGTGCAGGTCTGCAACTAGATTTGAAGGCGTGAAAAACAGCGCGGATCAGGATCCTGGCCGGAAATAAAAGTCTCCGGTCAGCGAGGAGTGGTCCCACGGCACCTGCTGCTGGTTTGTGGCTTTGATCACGTCGGCGCGCACTCGGGTTAGCATGGAGCGGATTTCCAGACCCGGCGTGCCGATGTGCCTCAACATCGCGGTGGTGAAAGGACTGTTCTTGCCGGAACCGTCAAGCGCGAGGGTATCCGGACTGGTTGCAAACGTGATCAGGGTGCCGACCCCGGCATTCAGCTGCGCAAGTCCCTGGCCGACGGCGGTAGAGCGCGACGCTCCGAATGATTTTGCAAGGCTGCGTGAGAGCGGATTGTCGCGGCACGCGTCAAGAAACACCAGATTGACGCGTTTTTCGGTTTCCATATCCGACAGAACGGTTCCAACCTCGATGGCCTCGACCCCGAGCGAGGAAGGGCGCTCGAGCTTTGCATCGACCGGGACCAGATAATTCTTGCCCGCGACCTGCACGCCGTGCCCGGCATAGTAGAACAACGTGACGGCCGCGCCTGGAAGGACCGCTCCGAAGTCGGCAATCTTGCCGCGCATCGCCGTGCCGTCCAGATTATAGCCTTCGATCACCTTGAAGCCGAGGTCGCGAAGCGATCCGGCGATGTCCCGTGCATCATTGGTCGGATTGGCGAGCGCTGGAACGTTTGCATAATTCCCGTTGCCGATCACGAGCGCGACTCGCGTGCCGGGCGCTACGGGCCGCACGCTGATCTGCGCATCCGGCGCCGACGGTGTTTGCGGCGGCGCCACGGCGGGGGTCGACGGCTCCAGTGCCGCGAGCCGCTGGCGCGCCGTTTCCAGTGCCGGGTCTAACTCGGCCTGGAGCATATCGGATTTGCCGGCAGTTCGCGCCAGCGCTGCCTGGAAGTCAGCTTTGGCATGATCGACGTCGCGTTTGCGCTCGTAGGCCAAGCCGCGATTGACGTATGCAACCGTCAGGTTTGGTTCGAGACGAATGGCCTCGCTGTACTCGGCGATAGCGCCGGCATGATTGCCTTTTCCGGCATATGCCAGGCCAAGGACGTAATAGGAGCTGGCCGATTTTTTATTGTAAAACCTCGCAAGAATCGCGTCCTCCATCGCGCGGCCAAAATCGCCTTTTTTGTAATACGCGTAGCCGCGCGCTTCCAGGGCCGCAGCATTCCTCGAATTCAGTCGAATTGCTTCGTCGAAATCATTTATTGCCGGATCGAAGTCGCCCTTGACGATGTAGGCAACGCCGCGGACGTAATAGGCCTGCCCCTGGTTGCCGCGACTGCCGTGCTCGAGGATCTTGCCGCAGGCTGAAATGCGGGCATCGATCTCGGCGGCCGTGCTGCACGCGCTGGCATCCCGGTTTTGTTGTGCGCCGGCGGGTGCGATGGCATTTGAATAATTCAGAATGCCAAGCAGCACCGCGGCAGCCGTCGCAATCAGTCCGCGCATTCGATCCGCCCCATTGAATTGATGCCCAAAGCAACCGCGAGAATAGCAACCCTCAATTCAATGGCAATCGGCAGCGGTCAACCGGCTGCTCGTTGCTTTGGGAAAAGCCTAAGCTCGCGCAATTGTATGCTGTACTGCCTTGAACCTGTCGTATGCCGGCTGTCGGGCAGCGCCAGAATTTGATGTCAGGAGCCTGGCCGGAAGTAAAAGTCTCCCGTCAGCGAGGAGTGGTCCCATGGCACTTGCTGCTGGTTTGTGGCCTTGATCACGTCGGCGCGCACGCGGGTCAGCATCGAGCGGATTTCCAGACCCGGCGTCCGGATGTGATTCAGCATTGCCGTGGTAAAGGGACTATTCTTGCCGGAACCGTCAAGGGCTACCGTGTCGGGGCTGGTCGCGAATGTGATCAGCGTACCGATGCCCGCATTCAACTGCGCGAGGCCCTGGCCGACCGTGGTCGATCGCGAACTGCCGAACGAGCGCGCGAGGCTGCGTGACAACGGATTGTCCCGGCAAGCGTCGAGAAAGACCAGATTGACGCGTTTTTCGGCCTCCATATCCGACAGCACAGCGCTGACCTCGATCGCTTCGACCCCGAGCGATGACGGGCGCTCCAGTTTTGCATCGATCGGGATCAGATAATTCTTGCCGGCGACCTGCATGCCGTGGCCCGCGTAGTAGAACAATGTAACGCCCGCCCCGGAGAGCTCTGCTCCGAAACTGGCGATTTTGCGGCGCATCGCCGTGCCGTCGAGGTCGTAGCCTTCGATCACCTTGAAACCGAGCTCGCGCAGTACTCTGGTCATCTCGCGGGCATCGCTTGCCGGATTGGGCAACGTCGCCGCATTTGTATAGGCGCCGTTGCCGATCACCAGCGCTACGCGCGGGCCGCGCTCGACTGCTTCGGCGGCGCGCAAGTCCCCCGAAGAAGTCTGCGGAGTGGCCGAGGCCGTCGCCACAGGCGGCTTGTCGGCCAGCGCCGCCATCCGTTCGCGGGCCTTTTCCAGCGCATCTTTCGTTGTCGTATATTTCCCCGCCGGACGCGACAAGGCCTCGCCGAAATCCGCCTTGGCGCGATCGATCTCGCCCTTTTTCTCGTAGGCCAGGCCGCGGTTGACATAGGCCGGCGTCATCGCCGGATCGAGCCGAATCCCTTCGCTGAGATCGATGATCGCGCGATCGAGTTCGCCTTTTCGCCTCCAGGCGTCACCGCGGTTGCTAAAGACTGTGGCAACCTTCGGTTTGAGTTTTGCCGCTTCATCGAGATCGCGGATCGCACGGTCATAGTCGCCCTGCTGTTTGTAGACAAATCCGCGCGTGCCGTAGAACTCGGCGTTATCGGACACCAGCCTTATGGCCTCGTCGGCGTCATTGCCGGCGCGCCCGTAATCGCCCTTGTCGATATAGGCCAGACTTCGTGAATGGATTGCGACCGCATATTTCGGATTGATCCGGATCGCCTCATCATAGTCTCGGATGGCGCGGTCGAGATCGCGTTTGTTGAGATAGGCATTGCCCCGGTTGGCGTAGGCGACCGCGTTTTTCGGGAATACTCGGATGGCGTCTTCGTAGCCGGCTATCGCCTTGTCGTATTCGCCCTTGGCAAAGTAGACGTTGCCACGGGCGTTGTAGGCGGCCGAATATTTCGGATTGAGGCTGATCGCCTCCTCGTAATCGCGAATGGCGCGGTCGTAGTCGGCTTTATCGTAGTACGTCAGACCGCGGTTATAAAAAATGATCGGATCGTTCGGCTTGAGTTGGATGGCAGCGTCGAAGTCGCGGATGGCGCGGTCGGCGTCGCCCTTGCCGAATGTGCCAAGGCCCCGATTGTTGTAGGCGACCGCGCGGTTGTTGGAGCTTTCGCGCCGGCCGCTGTCCAGGATTCTGGTGCAGGCCGCGATTCTTGCGTCAATATCGCTTCCGTTGCATTCGCGCCAATCCGAACTCTGTCGCGCACTGGCGGGCGACGCCGCGATAAAATGAGCGAGGACAATTGCAACGATAATTGCAGTCGACTTGTACATCGGATCGCGCCCCACAGCATCGATGTTCAAAAAACAGCGGCAGAATAACAAGCCCGGCTTCGATGGCAACCAGGCTCCGCTTGTCCGGCGCTTGAAACGGCGATGCAGTCGGTCGTCCATGCGAATGTGATCCATCTCACGTCCGGCGCCAGGGCCGGAGAAATCCCTGTCAGCTGCCCGGCCGGAAATAAAAGTCGCCCGTCAACGATGAATGGTCCCAAGGCACCTGCCGCTCGTTGGTTGCCTTGATGACATCGGCGCGCACCCGGGTCAGCATCGAGCGGATTTCCAGACCCGGGGTACGGATGTATTTCAGCATCGCCGACGTGAAGGGGCTGTTCTTGCCTGACCCGTCAAGGGCAACGGTATCCGGACTTGTAGCGAACGTGATCAGCGTGCCGATCCCGGCGGGAAGTTGGGCAAGGCCTTGTCCGACGGTGGTCGAGCGCGATGGCCCGAACGACCGCGCAAGGCTGCGCGACAGCGGATTGTCCCGGCAGGCATCGAGGAACACAAGGTTGATGCGCTTCTCGGCCTCCATGTCCGACAGGACGGCGCCGACCTCGATGGCCTCGACGCCGAGCGACGACGGGCGCTCCAGCTTGGCGTCGATCGGAATCAGGTAGTTCTTGCCGGCGACCTGCATGCCGTGGCCGGCGTAATAGAACAGCGAAACTCCCGCGCCCGGAAGCGCCGCTCCGAAGTCGGAGATCCTGCCGCGCATGGCGGTGCTGTCGAGATTGTAGCCTTCGATCACCTTGAAGCCGAGTTCGCGCAATGCGCCGGCCATGTCCCGCGCATCGTTGGCCGGGTTCGGCAGCGTGGTGGCGTTGGCATAGGTTCCGTTCCCGATCACCAGCGCCACACGCGGTCCGCGCTCGATGGTGCCGACCTCATTCAGCGAAACCGGGGCGGGCACAGCGTGACTCGCCGCAGCCTGACTTGACGAAGCCTGGCCCGGCGAAATCTGGGGCTGGGGATCGGCGGCGACGGCGACCACGGGTTTTTCGCCCAACGCCGCCAGCCGTTCGCGCGCCTTTTCCAGCGCTTCTTTGGTCATTGCGAACTTTCCCGGCGCCTTGGCCAAAGCCGTCCCGAACTCGACTTTCGCCCGTTCGATATCGCCCTTCTTCTCATAGGCAAGGCCGCGAGTGACGTAGGCCGGGGTCATACTCGGTTCGAGCCGGATCGCCTGGTCCAGATCGATGATGGCGCGATCGGCATCGCCCCTTCGCCTCCAGGTGTCTCCCCGATTGCTGAAGGCCAGCGCCAGCTTCGGCTGCAGTTTGATGGCCTGATCCAGATCGCGGATCGCGGAGTTGTTGTCGTCCTGCTGTTTGTAGATGAATCCGCGCGCATTATAGGATTCGGCGTCGTCCGATTTTAGTCTGATCGCCTCGTTGAGATCGCTGATCGCGCGGCCGTAGTCGCCTTTATCGGTGTAGAGCTGGCCCCGAGAACGGATTGCGCCGGGATCCTTGGGATCCAGCCGGATCGCCTCGTCGAAATCGCGGATCGCGCGATCGTAATCCGCCTTCATGCGATAGGCGTTGGCCCGGTTGGCATATGCGATGGCGGTTTTCGGATTGAGCCGGATCACATCGTCGTAGCTGCGTATTGCGCGGTCGTAGTCGCCCTTCCGGTAATACGCATTGCCGCGGTCATTGAGTGCGAGCAGATATTTCGGGACAATGCCGATCGCCTCGTCATAGTCGTGGATTGCGCGGTCATAGTCGCCTTTGCTGTAGTAGGCAAAACCGCGATTGTACAACACCACGGGGCTCTTCGGAGTAAGCCGGATAGCCTCGTCAAAGTCGCGGATGGCGCGGTCGTTTTCACCCTTGCTGAAATAGGCGATGCCCCGGCTGTTGTAGGCGCTGGCGCGATTGTTCGTCTTCTCGCGGCCACGATCGATAATTTTCGTGCAAGCCGAGATCCTCTCGTCGGCGTTTCCGGTGTTGCATCCGCGCCAGTCCGGATCCTGCCGCGCATCGGCGGGCGACGCAGCCATGGCGATCAAATACGTGAAGACAATTGCGACGATAGCCGCGATCAATTTGCACATCGGATCGCGCCCCAATAGCACAGATTCCAAAAGCAACCCCCAGTATAGGGGTTCCTTTTGGCTTCCGCCATCCCGTGACTGCGCCCTGCCTTGGTTGCAAACGCCTGAATGTAATCTTTTCCCGTTCGTCAGGCGCCGTGCTCCCGCGTCGGGAAGACGGCTCGGCACCATTGCAACTGGGGAAGGCCGGATCCGAATGGTATCGCAAAAGAACAAGGCCGCTGGCGGAGTATGACGCCCGGCGGCCTTGCAATGCCCGGACATTGAAATTGGCTCACGCCGTCCGGTGGGTTGCATCCTGCCCGGACTCGCGCCGATCAAATGTGAAGTAGTTCACATTTGGCCAAAAAGTTGCGGCGAGCCGTCCGGCGGCGGCTGCGCCGTCCAAAGCTCTGCCTGCCGGGCCGTAACCGCCTCAGCAATAGCCGTAAAAACCGCAGGCATAGGGCAGCCGGGCAAAATTGTAATCGAGCGGGGCGCCGTAATAGGGGCGGTAAGTGTAGGAATTGGGCTTGCCGTAATAGCCGGCCACCAGCGGTGGGATGTCCACCTCAGGGGCGTAAACCGTCCTGTAGCCATAGCTCCGATAGCCATAGGCAGGTAGCCGTGTGGGAGCGGGCTCGGCAAAAACCGCGCCCAGCCGGCTCTGCGCCGGGAGGTCGGCGCCGGCCGCGGCCGTTGCCGTCACAGCGACGGCCAAAGCGGATAGCATTATCCTGCGCAACATCCGCAAACTCCCGGCTGATTCGGGAATTCTACCGCAGAGCCCTTAGCAAGCCTTAACGCCCGCCGCTTCGGAAACGGCGCCGTGGGCCTAAAAAAGTTGCGGCCAGCCTTGGGGGAGGCTGGCCGCGCGCGATCCGGTCCGGGACGGGGAGGGGTGGGGATGTGACCGGGTCGCGGGTCTCCAATATTCAGTGTTCGCGGGCGCTGGCGGTGGCCACCGCGGGCCTGGAATCGCCAAGCGAAACCCAGACATTGGGGTCGCCCTGCGACTGACGCTTGACGAAGCGGTAGCCAGTCTCGGTCCAGGCCACGACGCTTTCGTTCTGGTTGTCGAGGATGAACTCGCCCTTGTCGCTTTTCACGGTCAGCACGGCGTGGCCTTCGCCCTTCTTGTCGCGTACCACCGTGATCAGCAGCGCCTCGCGCGGCCATCCGGCATCGATCAGCATCTTGCGCTTCAGCAGCACGTAGTCCTCGCAGTCGCCGTAGCCGTCCGAGGGCAACGACCATTTCTCGATCACGCCCCAATGATCCATGTCGGTCATCGGCTTGATGGTTTCATTGACCCAGCGGTTGACCCGCAGCAGGTCCTTCCACGCGGTCTGCGTCATCACGATGTCGCGCGGCGATGTCGCGCCGCCGCGGCAATCGCCCGGATTTTCCGCGCAGAATTCGACCCAACCGATCGGCGAACGCGTCGTGTCGCCAAGCGACGCATACAGAATTCGTTCGTCTCCAGCTTGCGCCGGCGCAGTCATTCCCAACAGGACGGCCGCCAAAGCCAATCCGATCCCCTGTCCCCTGATGCCCATTGTGGCCCCCGTTTCTTGTTGGGACCACACTTCGCACAAAGGTTTTGCGGCGGAGCTAAATTAGCCAAGTACAATTGAAACGAATACTTGGAAAATCTGCGGCTAATTAAATCTATACTTGAATAAAGTTCGACTAAAATTTGAAACAACTGCAATTGATTCAAATTTGACGCATTCGCGACGCCAGGCCAATAAAAATGCGGATCTCGGGGCAGGAAATGCGGCCGCGCTGATGGGATGTGGGCGCGCCAAAACGGCTGCGGGCGGCATCCGGCAAAGCCGAACCCGCCTTCAAAGCCCGTAGAAATGGGGAATCGACGCCCGCGGTTGTTTACCGGGCGGTGACGCTATCTTCCAGCGTCTCGGCCAGCTGCTCGTGGACGAACTCCAGCGCAAAACCTTCCTCGAGGTTCCGCACCACCCGGGCCTGCACCTTGCCGAGCGATACCAGCGATTTCAGCGGCGGGCGGTTTTCGGCGGCGATGGCGGCACCCGAAAGCGACATGTCGATGATCCGGCACGTCATCTTGCTGCCGTCCTCGAGCGTGAGCACGGAAATCGGGTTGCGCGGCACGATACGATCGTGGCGGCGGTCTTCCGGCAGGTTGAGTATGTCGCGGTTGGCGAGCCAGGTCAGCTGCGCCGCCAGCTTGTCGCGCTTGCGCGCGGTGGCGCCGACGCTCATGGCAAAGCCGTTGTCGATGATGCGGGTGATCTTGCCCTCGACCCGGCCGATATGATCGAGATAGGCGATCACGCGGTCGCCGATATTGCCGATCCCGGGCGCCAGCAGCGCCAGCCCGCCGGGCGACATATTGATGATCTGGCACGGGAATTCGCGCCGGTCCGGCAGCATGTAGCGGCCGAGCAGGTGCACCTTGACGCGCTGAAAGCGCCGCCGCTCCTCGGCGGCCGGAAGGACTGATTTATGCTGCGCAAACGCCATTCGATGCCACCCGACAACCGTCCGACCGGTGCCGGTTAACCCTACGGCGGGCAGGGTTAACGAGGAGTTAGCGCGGGTTGCGGGGAGCGCAATCGTCACGCCGCTCGTGGAATTGCTGACGCGGCGATCCGGTTGAACCCCCACAGAATGACCGGGCACGCCAAAATCATCGCGGCGCCGAAGTCGAGCGCGGCGCCGGCGCTGCCGGCCGATTTGGCGCAGGCTCCCGCGATCGCCGGCCCCAGCATCATGCCGGCATAGTACACGGTAAAGAACAGGCCCATGCCGATCGCCCGCGTGGCAGGCTGCAACACACGCGCAGGCAGGCTCATGATCGAACCGGCCGGCAGTCCGCAGACCAATCCGAGTGCAATGGTGACGGCAATTACCGCGCTGGTGCGCGGGAGCAGGATCATCAGCATCGCAAACACGACGCAGCCCGCGACGATGATAAGTTCGGGACGGCCAATGCGATCGGCAAGAAAGCCGCCCGATGCAACGGAGACCACGGTGAGCCACAGCACGATGCTGATGGCAGATCCCGCCGTCGTGATCGGCCAGCCGTGCTCGACCAGCATCGACGGCCCGAAGCTGAAGATCGTCGCAAAGCCGACATTGTAGAGGCCCCAGATCAGCGCCGCGGCGATCAGCGCGATGACCGCGTTGCGATCGAGCCGCGCGCGCGCCGTGCTTGCGGCAACGAAATTTGGCGGCGGCCGGTACAACGCGGCAAGAAGCACGATGCCGCATCCGATCGGCGCCGCGACCGCGAGATACACCGCGCTCACCCCGTAGGCCGCACCGATCGCGGGCAGCGTCAGCAGCGCAATCGCAACGCCGGCCGGCCAGGAGTTGACGAAGATCGCCATCGCGGTGGCGATCTCGCGGCCCGCAAACCAGTCGGTCACCATCTTGGTCATCTGCACATTAAACATCACGCCGCCGGCGCCGGCGACCAGCCTTCCTGCGACCTGAACGCTCCAGGATGATGAGAGCGCCATCGCCAGCCCGCCCGCCAGCATCAGCAGCAGCGCCGCGACTACGGTGGTCTTGTCCCCGAACTTCTGTCCGATCGCTCCGCCGGGCAATGCCAGCGCCACGCCCGGGGTGAAGTACAGGCCGATCAACACCCCGATGTCGGCAAGGCTGACGCCGAATTCGCGTTCAAGCAGCGGCGCGACCGCGGCGACACTCTGGAACTGAAAGCCCATGGTGAGGCGAACCGCGAACAGAACGGCAAGGATGGCCCAGCGATTGCGCAAACGCGTAGCTCCCCTGCGGTTTATCCGCCCAACCTGAGACGGTGCGGTAGGCGTGTCAATCGTTGCGCAAATGAGCCTGTAGCGAACAACATTGGCATCTCCGCCCACTTCACATAGGTTTCCTCACCCCACGCACTGCAATCAACAATCGCCGAAGGGCCGGGAAGAAAGCTCATGACCCACATCCGCGTATGCACCTATGACGGCCCCGGCGCGACGCCGGTGATCCGCACGGTGCCCTGGCCGAAAATCCCCAAAAAAGCCGCGCTGATCAAAGTCGGCGCCTGCGGCGTGTGCGGCACCGATCTGCATATCCTCAAAGGGCACTGGCCGAAGCAATTGCCGTGGCCGTTCACGCTCGGGCATGAGATCGGCGGCGTGCTGGTTGAGGTCGGCTCTGAATTCAAAGAGGATTTCATGAGCAAGCCGCTCGGCGTGGGATCGAAGGTGATGATCCCGCCGCTGATGCCATGCGGGCAGTGCTATTACTGCATCCATTATCCGCAAAGCGCCAACAAGTGCCTGACGCCGGTGTATTACGGCCGCTACCTCGGCTTCGACAAGGCGCCGCATCTGTGGGGCGGCTGGGCGGAATATGTCTATGTCGATCTCGACATGCTGCCGGGCACCAAGATCTACAAATTGCCCGACGACATGTCGCTGCGGCTCGGCGCGCTGTCGGAGCCGCTGACCTCCTGCATCCGCGCCTTCAACCGCGCAACCCGCGCCGGCGGATTTACATGGTGCGATACGGTGGTGATTCAGGGCTCCGGCCCGATCGGAATTCTGGCGGTCGCAGCGGCCCAGGAGATGGGCGCGGGGAGAGTGATCTGCGTCGGCGCGCCGGAAACGCCGCGTCTTGCGCTGGCGCGAAAATTCGGCGCGGAAGCGACGGTGAATATCGAAGAGGTCAAGACGCCGGAGGCGCGCATCAAGGCGGTGCGCGACATCGTCGGCGGTTACGGCGCCGACCTGGTGATGGATTGCTCAGGCCACCCGAGCGCCGGTCCGGAAGGCATCGAGATGCTGCGCGACGGCGGCACCTATGTCGAGATGGGACAGTTCACCGACGCCGGCTCGATCGAGACTTCGTGGCACCGCATCTGCACCAAGGACCTCAACGTGCTCGGCTCCTGGGGTTTTACCGGCAACGACCTGCCGCTTGGCGTCGATATGCTCTATCGCACCCGCGACAAATATCCGTGGCTTGAGATGCAGACGATCTATCCGTTCTCGGAGGAGGGGATTGGCCGCGCGGTAGCCGACGCGATGGCGATGAAGACGGTGAAATCAACCATCGTGCCGTGGCCGGAATTGGTGGAGTGACGGCGGTTAGACCTAATCTCAGCGCAGGCCCTCATAGACCATAAAACCGCGCGCGACCTTGAGTTTGCGCAGCATCCGGGGGCGGAAGCGTTGCGGCGGGTGGCCGATGTAGCGCCATGAGGTGAGGCCGAAATCCCTGACCGTACTGTGTACGTCCGTGAACGGCGCCAGCAGGCCGGTCAGGCTCAGCGGCGTGTGCGCGCGGTTGTTGAATGGCAACAACAGCAATTCCAGATGCACGCGCGAGCCATCTTCGGCGGTCGCCGTGATGCCGGCAACCGCAGCCAGCATTTCCTCGGCCACGATGCCGACGATGTCCTCGATATCGCGGCGGCAATCGTGCGTGAACAGCGCCGAAAAACTTGACCCCTTCTGGTCGCAGCCGAGCAGGGCGCAGACCCGCGTCCCGGCGACGCGAAACGGATAGCCGGCGGCAGGATCGTAGGACAGCACGAAAATATCGCCGAGCAGTTCGCGCACCGCGCCGGGCTCGATCTCGCTGCGGTCGGGCGCGCGGGCGCCGCCACGCTTCTCGTCCCAATATGCGAAAAACTCCCGGCTCGACGGATGCTTCATAACTTGAAAGCCCTGACCTTCGCGCCGCCGTGAAGGGACACATCTGTCCCGCTTTCACGCACTGCGCGCCCCCTGTTTGTTGTGCAGGAGAGGTCTTGCAGCGTCCATGCCGCAGGCGGTTTTGGCCGGGTTCGGCGGGAGGTTTGTGGAGTTAACGTTAAATTAACTATGCGGTTGGCGCAGCGGCCGAAGCGGGTAATGTCCGCGCTTACCTCGCCGGTTTTCTCCAAGGGCCGGCGGGGGTCGTACAGGTGGCGTCAAACAGTTTGGTCATCGCGCGGGGAGGGGTGGGGATTTCACTCAAGCCCGTCGCGCGGCAAGATCGGCATCGACAGAGGGAGGGCTTCTCAGGCTCTCCCTTTTTTCGTTTCCCTGCCCTCGGCGGCGATCCTTCGCTTGCGCAGCATGGCCAAGCCGCCTATTTGGGCGCATCGCTTGGTTAAGCCGCTTGATTGTAGGTCTTTGAACCCCTTGGACTCCCCGCCAGAACTTACCCAGGAAGCCCCGCGCGAACCGATCCTGACGCTGCCCGGCGCCTTGACCGCCTATGTGCTGCTGCTGGCGGTGATCCATCTGCGCGTGCTGCTGCCGCCGGACCTGGATTACTGGACCATCGAGGTGTTCGGCTTCATTCCCAAGCGCTACGATTCCACGCTGCTGGCGATGCCGTTTCCCGGCGGCTCGCCCGCCAAGGTGTGGTCGTTCGTCACCTATTCGCTGCTGCACGCCAATCTCAGCCATATCGGTTTCAACGTGCTGTGGCTGCTGCCGTTCGGAAGTGCGGTGGCGCGCCGCTTCGGGCCTGCGCGGTTCTTCCTGTTCATGGCGGTGACCGCGATCGCCGGCGCGCTGGCGCACCTGGTCACTCATGAGCACGAGGTGGCGCCGATGATCGGCGCTTCCGCGTCAGTGTCCGGCGCGATGGCAGCCGCAATCCGTTTTGCCTTCGTGCAGGGCAGTTTTCTGTCGTTTCGCCGTGGCGATGCCGATGCCGCAGCGCTGGTGCCGGCGCTTTCCCTGTCGAAGGCCTTGCGCAATCCGCGCGTGCTGGGATTCCTTGGCGTCTGGTTCGGCGTCAATATCATCTTCGGGATCGGATCGATTGCGATCGGCGCCGACGGCGTGAGTGTCGCCTGGCAGGCGCATATCGGCGGGTTTTTCGCAGGCTTGCTGTTGTTTTCGCTGTTCGATCCGGTTCCGCGCGCCCGGCGTGATGCCGCGGTTGCGTCGTCTTCCGACGCATCCGACCTGCACTGATCGCGCGAGGATTTGCCGAGCCTCGCACTTTCATTCGCCGTCTCCATGTGTTCAGATATGCATCGCTTGATCGCATCCAGGGAGGCGATAATGACCGTACGTTCAATCCTCGATACCAAGGGCCATGACATCCTGAGCGTCGAGCCGGACGCAAAGCTTTCGGCTGCGGTGAAGGTGCTGTCGGAACGCCGGATCGGCGCCGTGCTGGTGATGAGCAACGGGCGCATCGAAGGCATCCTGTCGGAGCGCGATATCGTGCGCGTGATCGGCGAGCGCGGCGCCGCCGTGCTCGATGAATCCGTCAGCGCGGTGATGACGCGCAAGGTGGTGTGCTGCCGGCCGATCGATACCGTCGCGGCGATCATGGAAAAGATGACCTCGGGCAAGTTCCGGCATCTGCCGGTGCTCGAGGGCGGCGAGATCATCGGCCTGATTTCGATCGGCGACGTCGTCAAGTGGCGTGTCAAGGAATTCGAGAACGAACAGGAAGCGCTGCAGAATTATATCAAGACCGCGTGATTCAATCCGTCGCCTTGCCGATCTATCCGTTTCGAAAGAGTCTTGCGAAATGTGATGGATGCGCGGGTCAGGCCCGCATGACGCAAAGTTCTACGGCTTCTTCTCAACCGCCCCCGGCTCGCCCGATACCGGGGCAATCATCTCGATCGCTTCCTGAATCGATTCGATGGCGCGTTCGGCGGCGCGCGCCCCATGCGCGATCAAGTCGTTGGCGCGGTGGAAATCGAACCATCCGATCTGGCCGACGCGCGGCGTGATCAAGAGATCCGGCGGATCGCCGGCAAGCCGCGCCCGGGTGATGCGGTCCTGCATGATGTTGAACGCATCGACCATGACCGTGGAGATGCCGGGCCGCGTGCGGCTGCCGAAAAATTCGCGCTTCATGGCGCGCTCGGGCGAGAAGAATTTTCCGAGCCCGCGCTTTTGAGCCGGCGCAACTTCGATGGCCGGCTCCGGCGCAGCAGACGGACCGTGGGAGAAGATTGTGGTGGAATGCGTGAATACGTCGCTTGAGAGATTGGCGGCGATCACGATTTCCGCGCCCAGCGCGCGCGCGGCCGAAACCGGCACCGGATTGACCAGCGCGCCGTCGACGAGCCAGCGATCGCCGACCAGAACCGGCGCGAAAATTCCAGGCAGCGCGTAGGACGCGCGCATCGCCTCGACCATGCGGCCATGGGTGAGCCAGATCTCGTGTCCGGTGCGGACTTCGGTGGCGACGGTGGCGAATTTCAGCGGCAGTTCCTCGATCAGGGTCTGGCCCAACGCCGCCTCGAGCTGGGCGGCGAGTTTGTCGCCGCCGATCAGCCCTGATCCGTTAAGCCGGATGTCCAGATAGCCAAAGATATTCCGCGGCTGCAGGCTGCGCGCCCATTCTTCCAGCCTGTCGAGATGTCCGGCGGCATAGGAGCCCCCGACTACAGCTCCGACCGAGGTGCCGACCACGACATCGGGGACGATGCCATGGGCGATAAGCGTCCTGACAATGCCGATATGGGCAAATCCGCGCGCTGCGCCGCCGCCCAACGCCAGGCCGATCACCGGCCGCCGGATGCTGCCGAGGCCGACCTTGTCGCGGCCGTTCGGGCCGCGGCCGATCAAATTATCCAGCACCGGAACGCCTCCACGGGTGACGCGCCAAGCTTATTCGTTGCGGCATGTTCTTGCCAGAATGCGTTACCGGCATGGTTTATACCTTGATCCGCTTGGGCCGGGATTGTGACTGGAGCACGACGGGCTTGCCGGCAGGCTTGAATTTGCCGCGTTTTCGGTGAAAAGCATGCGCCATGTCATGGGGCCATAATTCAAAAGACCGCGGGACCGATCGAACCCGCTCGAGCAGACGCCTGACGCCGGCGCTTGCGCTGGCCGGCCTGATGGCTTTGGCGATCCCGAACGCGGCCCCGGCCCAGATGTTCACCGACCGCCCGCCGCCGGTGCCGCCATCCTCCATTCCCGATGCGCCTTCCGGCGGCGCGATCAGCCTTGCGCCGCCCTCCGGCCCGGCGTCCGCTCCCAATCTGCCCGCGCCATTGACCCAGCCTCCGGTTTCCGCGGTGACGCCGCCGGTTGCAGCCCCGCCGATCGCTTCCGCGCCGGGGCAGGCCGTGCTGTCGCTGACGGCGCGCTACGGCAAGGACCTTCCCGTCATCAACAGCGGCCTGGTATGGCGGGTTTTTTCCGACCGGCCCGACGAGACCGGCACCTTCAAGCTGATCCGCGAGGAGCGCGGCGCGACGCCGAACATCGTGCTGCCGCCGGGCGGATATGTCGTCCATGTCACCCTCGGGCTGGTCAGCGCGGTGCGGCCGGTGACCTTGAAGGCCGATACTTTTCGCGAGTCCTTCGTGCTGCCGGCCGGGGGCTTGCGCATCGAGGGCCGCGTCGGCACTTCGAAGATTCCGCAGAACCAGATTTCGTTCGCGATCTACAAGGGCAGCCAGTTCGATGGCGCCGAGCGCGCAGCGCTGGTGCCGAGCGTCGCCGCCGGCGACGTAGTGCTGCTGCCGGAGGGCACCTACTACATCATTTCCAATTACGGCGACGCCAATTCGGTTGTTCGATCGGATATCAGGGTGCAGGCCGGCAAGCTGACCGACGTCATTATTACCCATCGCGCCGCGGTGATCACCCTGAAACTGGTCGGCGACAAGGGCGGCGAGGCGCTGGCCAACACCGCCTGGTCGGTGATTACGCCGGGCGGCGACGTCATCAAGGAATCGATCGGCGCGTTTCCCCGCGTGGTGCTGTCCGAAGGCGAATACCGCGCCATCGCCAAGAACGAGGGCAAGGTGTTCGAGCGTCCGTTCAACGTCGTCAACGGCGTCGACGGCGAAATCGAGGTGGTGGCGCACTAGCTGTTCGCGCGCCAATCACCGATCGCCATTCCAGGGCGCGCCTCGTGGCGCCAAGCTGGAATCCCTAGCCGCAGTGCTGCGTTCAGCGTCCACGCCCCGGGCACAGGAAGCATGGATTCCCGATAGCCGCTTGCGTCTTTCGAATGACGGGCGCGGTTCCGTCCAAGTTCCAGGAGCTACAATAACTGAACTCAACCGCTGAACGCACGCGGAACTAACTTCTGCGCGCAGGGTTGCTAGGACGTATTGGTTTCATCCTCGGAGGACTCCCATGACAAGAACCAGCTTTCTGGCGGGCTGCGCCGTTGCCGCGATGATGGCGTTGCCGATTGCGGCGCATGCACAAGGCGGACCGGCGGCGGGTGCGGCGACCGGAGCGGTCGGCGGGGCCATTGTTGGCGGCCCGGTCGGTGCAGCGGTTGGCGCGACGGTCGGCGCCGTTGCCGGTGGTATTGCCGATGATGCCCGGCCGCGTTTCCGGTCCTATGTGGTGGAGCGGAGGCATCCCTCCTACCGCTATGATCGCGAAGTGCGGGTCGGCGCCGATCTTCCGGCGTCCGGCGTGACCTATTACGACGTGCCGCGCGAATACGGCGTGACCAACTACCGGTATACGGTCGTCAATGACCGCACGGTGCTGGTCGACCCCGGTACGCACCGGGTCGTTCAGGTTATCGACTAGCTTTTGAACTGGAAGCGGCCCGCATTGGCGGGCCGCTTCTGTTTAGGATCGCATCATGCAGCTCTTGATCGGATATCTGGTGGCGCTCGCGGTTTTCCTGGGCGGCGGTTACGCCGGTGTCCAGTGGTTGCGTGCGCCGGATGAGCCTGCCCCGCTGGCCCAAAATTCGCGCGCCGAGTCCGCATCGGCCAGGTTGATCAACGCCAAGAAGATGCGCGACGCGCGCGCGCTTCATCGCAAATTGGCTGAATCCTTGGCGGAAGACGCCGTGAAGCCGGCGGCTGCTCCCAATGCTTCCGAGGCCGTCGCCGAAAGCGGCGAAGCGCGCTCCGCAAAAACTGCGGATCATTCCGACGCCCACATAGCGGCTGATGCATCGGCAGATGCGGCCACGCCGCAAGTCCCCGGTGCGACGATGGCCGCGAACGATCCCAAGCTGGATGCAAGGGCGGAAGTCAGTCCGGTTGTCGCGCCGGAGAAAATCAAGCCCGTCCAGAACGAATCTGAAGCGCAGCAAAGGCCGGCCGGCAAGACCCGTGACAGCGTTGCTGCCAAAAAATCCCGCGAAACTAACGCCGGGCCGGCGTCCGCGCCCACTGCCGCTCATTCAGACGCGTCAGTTGGCAAAAAACAAGCCGCCTCGAAAAACCAACGCGCCGAGCGAATAGCGTCGTCTTCGCATAAGCCCGTGATGATGATCCTGCGCACGATCGAATTCCCCGACGGGCGCCGCGAACAACGGCTGCTGCCGATGTCTCAAGCAAGATCCGGATTGGCCCGATACGGGAATGTCTCGGCGTTCGCCGACGACGACGATTTCTGAGCTGGGCGATTAAAACCGTGCGGCGTCATGGGCGGGCTTGATCCGCGCATCCATTCACCTTCACCAGAGTCCTTCGAAGTGGATGGTGCGTTGGGTCAACCCCTGCCAATGACGAATGTTCAGCCCTAGAACCGCGTCACGATATCGGACAGCGCCGGACGTGGACGGTCCTCGATCGGCTTCGACGGGGTGCCGATATGAATGAAGCCGGCGATTTTTTCGTCGGCCTTCAGCCCCAATCCGTCGAGCACGTCGCGGTCGAACGCGAACCAGCCGGTCAGCCAGTTCGCGCCATAACCAAGTGCTGCGGCGGCCGTGACGATGTTCATGGCGCTGGCTCCGGCGGAGAGTTGCTGCTCCCATTCCGGCACCTTGGGATGCGGCCGGGCAAAACTGACCACCGCGATCACCAGCGGCGCATCCATCAAGCGCTGTTTTTCGACCTCGATATCGGCCGGCGGGCTTTGCGGATTTTTCCGCGTGAACACCTTGGCGATGATTTCGCCGGCGCGGGCGCGGGCATCGCCCTCGAAAATGATAAAGCGCCACGGCGTCAGCTTGCCGTGATCGGGCACCCGCGCGCCGACGGTGAGGATGGTTTCAAGCTCCGACGGCAAGGGGCCGGGGCCGCTCATCTCGCGCGGTTTTACCGAGCGGCGGGTTTTCAGGAAGTCGATGGTGTCGGGCAAGATGAGTTCTTTCGATGTGGGGGCGCTAGCATGTAGATAGGCGTGCTACCCGTTGGTTGAAGTGAGTTTAGACCGATTATGATCGAGATTTCAGCGTCTGTACGGGCCGGTGTTGTACCAGTCGAGTTCAAAAATACGCTCGGTCCCAAGTTGGGACTATGCTACGATCAGGCGGTGAGGGTGATAGCGCTCAGCACGATCAAAGCCTTGTTGGATCAAGGCATGGGTGTTGCCGGTGCTCGCGAGCCGATGATGGCTTGGTTTCGCCAGGTGCGGCAAGCCGATTGGGCAAAATCTGCGACGTCAAGCGGGACATCCTGCCAGCATCCTCAAGGACGGCCGCGCGGTGTTCAATATTGCGGGCAACAAGTATCAAATCGTGGTCTGGATCAACTATCCTTATCAAGTTGTATACATCCGGTTCATCGGCACCCATCGGCAATATGATGCCATCGACGCTCAAAACGTTTGAAGGTTGGAAATCATGGATATCGCACCGATTAAATCCCAACGCGATTACCGCCGCGTTCTCAAGGAAATCGAGGGCCTGATGAGCGCCCGGCGCAATACGCCGGAAGGCGATCGGCTCGATGTGCTGGTCACGTTGGTGGAGGCGTGGGAGCGGAAGTATTATCCCCTCGATCTTCCCGACCCGGTAGAGGCTATCAAGTATCACATGGAACAGAACGGCCTTCAACCGCGCGATCTCATCCCCTTCATCGGCAGCCGCAACCGCGTGCATGAAGTGCTAAATCCCGTCGCGAACTCACCTTGAATATGATCCGCAGACTGCATGAAGGACTTGGCATTCCCGCTGCATCCCTTATCAAAGTTGGGCAATACGAGGCTGCCTGACGATCATAGCGCCGCCCGCATCCGCTTCACATCCGGCGGCATCGCCTCGTCGACCAGCGTGGCGATCGCCTCATCCGTCGGCATCACCTGCTGGCGCTCGCTGCCCAATCGCCGGATCGAAACCGAATGCGTCTCGGCTTCCTTCTTGCCGACCACCAGCAGCGCCGGAATTTTCTTGAGCGAGTGCTCGCGGACCTTGTAGTTGATCTTCTCGTTGCGCAGATCGATCTCCACGCGCAGGCCGGCGCGCCGCGCCGCGGCGGCGACAACCTTGGCATACTCGTCGCCTTCCGAGGTGATGGTGGTGATCACGGCCTGGATCGGCGCCAGCCAGAGCGGAAAGTTGCCGGCATAGTGCTCGATCAAAATGCCGATGAAGCGCTCCATCGAACCGCAGATCGCGCGATGCACCATCACCGGCACCTTCTTCGAGCCGTCGGCATCGATGTAAAACGCGCCGAACCGTTCCGGCAGGTTGAAGTCCACCTGCGTGGTGCCGCATTGCCAGTCGCGGCCGATGGCGTCGCGCAGCACATATTCGAATTTTGGGCCGTAGAACGCGCCCTCGCCGGGATTGATTGCCGTCTTGATGCGATTGCTGCCCTGCGCCTGAATCTGCGATAGCACCGTCGCCATCACGCGTTCGGCGTGGTCCCACATCTCGTCGCTGCCGACGCGCTTTTCGGGACGCGTCGAGAGTTTTATCGTGAGTTCGCCTTCAAAACCGAAATCGGCATAGGTCGACAGGATAAGGTCGTTGATCTTCAGGCACTCGTCAGCGAGCTGCGCCTCGGTGCAGAACACATGTGCGTCGTCCTGCGTGAAGCCGCGCACCCGCATCAGGCCATGCATCGCGCCTGAGGGCTCATAGCGATGCACCACGCCGAACTCGGCCAAGCGCAGCGGCAGGTCGCGATAGCTCTTCAGGCCGTGCTTGAAAATCTGCACATGTCCGGGACAGTTCATCGGCTTGATCGCGAACAAGCGCTTGTCTTCCGTTTCATCATCGGCCGATTGCGCGACGAACATGTTTTCGCGAAACAACTCCCAGTGGCCGGAGGTTTCCCACAATGACTTGTCGAGCATCTGCGGCGCGTTGACCTCGTCGTAATCGCCGGTGAGACGCCGGCGCATGTAGGCGACCAATTCCTGGAAAATCGTCCAGCCCTTGGCGTGCCAGAACACCACGCCGGGGCCTTCCTCCTGGAAATGAAACAAATCGAGTTCGCGGCCGAGCTTGCGATGGTCGCGCTTCTCGGCCTCCTCGATCTGCTTCAGATAGAAGTCGAGGTCTTCCTGCCTGGCGAACGCCGTGCCGTAAATGCGCGTCAGCATCGGATTGTTGCTGTCGCCGCGCCAGTACGCGCCCGCGACCTTCATGAGCTTGAACGCGCCTCCGACCTTGCCGGTGGACGTCATGTGCGGCCCGCGGCAGAGATCGAACCAGTCGCCCTGCTTGTAGATCTTGATGGTCTGGTCTTCAGGGATCGCATCGACCAGCTCGACCTTGAACATCTCGCCGTTGTCGCGGAACACCTGTTTTGCCCGCTCGCGGGTCCAGATTTCCTTGCTGAAGGGTTTGTCGCGCGCGACGATCTCGCGCATCTTCTTTTCGATCGCGGCAAAGTCTTCCGGCGTGAACGGCTGGTCGCGGAAGAAGTCGTAATAAAAACCGTTCTCGATTACCGGGCCGATGGTGACCTGCGTGCCCGGCCACAGCGACTGCACCGCTTCGGCCAGCACGTGCGCGGCGTCGTGCCGGATCAGTTCCAGCGCGCGCGGATCGTCGCGAGCGATGAATTCGATCTTGGCGTCTTGTTCGATCGGATCGGCGAGGTCGCTGACCACGCCATCCAGCGCCATCGCCACAGTGCGCTTGGCGAGCGACGGCGAGATGCCCCTTGCGATATCGAGGCCGGTGATGCTCTTGGGGAATTCACGCCTGGCGCCGTCGGGAAAAACGAGGGCGATTTCGGGGCTCGGCTTCGACCGGTTTCAGGTTGGCGACACCGAACTGGAATCCGGACGCCGGCGCGTTCTTCTCGGGCATGGGTCTCTCCTGTGGCTCACTCCTGCGAACGAGCGCAGGTAAGCGGGAACGAGCGGTATAGCAGCGGATTCTTCCGGCGCAATCCCGTCAATTTGAGGGTTGCGCGGGACGCTTGCAACCTCGGCGAGAATACATCTATGATATGCCGATAGAGTAGCCCTCGGCCGGCCTCCGGCCGGCGCGGGATTTTGGTAAGCGGCGTAAATGCCGGCAATTTAAAAGCATCTGTTGATTTTATATCATCTCGCAAAGCCAGCGCCGTCGCGAAGCGGCCTCCAGGCGTCGGCCGGTGTCGCAAAAAATTTTCGGGGGAATCCGCGATGCAATATTCCGCTGGGATCGTCGGGCAGATTGGCAGTTTTCTTTGGTCCCTGTTTCGGATCCTTTGGGTCTGCCGCGTCGCGGCGCTGAGCGCCATCGGCGGCGGCCTGCTGATTGCGAAGGTTGAGCAAGCCCGCGATCTGTTCGCCGATACCGGGCTGTCCTGGTATGACTGGCTTATTTTCTTCGTCCTGCTGTTCCTCTGGGCCTGGCTGGTGCACGGCATGGCGCGCCGTGCGTTGCAGTTTGACGAATGGGTGCCGGAGGCGCACCGGGTGGACCGGCTGGGGCTGCGCGAGCATGATCGCAAGCGATTGCAGCAGCAGTATCGCTGGCTCGCCACCTGGATTCCGCGGGTGCTTGGCCTGGTTGTGTTTATCGCCACCGCGCGGGCGCTATGGCTGACCCGGAACAATCTGCTGCCGGCGACGGGCCTGGAGCAGGCCGCGGCAGCGGTCGCGCTGATCCGGAATTTGCTGATCGGCACAGCGGTAGTGGCGGTGATATATTTGGTCTTTGTGTTTTATTGGCGCGGGTTGCGCGCGCGCCTCGCAGGGCGAGACAAGCAAGAGCCGTTACTGATCGGGGCGCAGTCGATTCTGCTGCTGGGGTGCCGTGCAGCGATAAATCCAAGGAAAAACGGCCCGGCGCTTCGCGAGATTTTCAGTTTGGGCCTGAACCGGGCACTGATAGCGCTCGGAATTGGCGTGACCCTGCTATTCGTCGTTGCGATCATATGGCCGGACGCCGTCTCGGACCGGTTTCCGCGCGTGATGTTCCTGCCGCTGCTTCTGGGCGGCGCGGTATTGCTGTTCGGCGAGATCGCCTCGCTTTCGCACCGCTATTCGATCCCGCTGTTGGTCGGTTTCTTTATCCTCGGCGGCTTCCTTGGTTTCTGGCTGGAGCACTACAACGATGTGCGGTGGATTGCGCCGACGTCGTCGCAGCCATCAACGCCGGCATCGGTGAACGGCACGCATCACCAACTCGGCCTTGAGGATGCCATCAAGCGCTGGAGGGCGGATAACTGCAAATCCGCGGATGACTGCCCCCGGCCTATTGTCATTGCCGGGGCCGGCGGCGCTAGTCGCGCCGGCTTTTACACCGCGAGCGTGGTCGGCGCCATGATCGATGCGGGTGCGGCTGACCCCGACAACAAGCTCGGCGATATTCGAAGCCGCATCTTTGCGCTCTCGACCGTTTCTGGCAGTTCGGTTGGCGCCGTGATGATGCGCGCGGCGTGGATGGATGCGCTCGAGAACAAGGATCTGAAAAATCCGCCGTGCAAGGACACCGGTACGACGGCGTGGTTCCGGGGCGCTGCCACGCCGGATAAGGCGGGCGCGCGGCCGACCGTTTCCTGGCGCGACTGCTTCCAGAAATTGCTGGCGGGAGATTTTCTGTCGCCGGTCTTCGTCGGGTTGACCTATCGCGACATTTTTCCCTTGGGCAATCCGGTCAGCGGAAAAGCCTTGGGCGAAGATCGCTCCGGCTTGCTCGAGCAGTCGTTCGAGCGCTGGTACCGCTACATCACCGGCGTAAAGGGCGGAGCCTGCGCTAGCGGCGACAATGCGGGTCTTTGCCGGCCGCTTGGTCATCTGCCCGACCGCCCGGATCCGCCGCAGGCGGCGCAGTGGATCCCGCTGCTTTTCGTCAACGGCACGTCGGTGGCCACCGGACGCCGGATCATCGTGTCGGATGTCAGGATCGGCTGCATTCTGGAGGACAACCGGCGCTTTCTCGAATTCGCCTACGACTATCGCGAATTGCGCGATCCATCGGTGCGCAGAAGCAACGACAAATGTTCCGATTTGATTCCCGATGAGGGCAAGGAAATCGACATGAGGCTGTCGACCGTGGCCATGATGAGCGCGCGGTTTCCGCTGGTTTCCACGCAGGGCATCATCCGTGACATCAACGGCAACATCGTCGACAGCGTCGTCGATGGCGGTTATTTCGAAAATGACGGATTGGCGACCGCCGCGGATATCGTGCGCGAGTTACAGGAAAACAAACTGCATCCGCTGGTGATCCGGATCGTCAATGAACCCGACGAGAAAATTGACGATATTCGCAAGTTCGGCCGCGCGCCGAAGGAGGAGAAAAAATACGAAGATCGCAAATTGAGCGGTTTGGTTCACCGCGACGGCGAAGACGAATTGATCCGGCCGCCGCTTCCGAAAGCCGAAGAGCGCACGCTGTTCGATGTCTACACCTCGATCGGTCGGGCGCTGTATGCCACGCGTTCCGGCCATGAGGAGGGCCATTTGGCATATTTGCGCGAGACGCTCAAAGGCCCGCTGGTGCGCATAGGTGTCAGTACGATCGATGTACCGGATCCATCCCAGCCGGCTTCACCGCAGCAGCCGTTTCAAGCCGCCAGGGCCTTGTTCTGCCGCTCGCCGGTCAAGAAGAGCGCGATGGATTTCGTCTCGATGAGCTGGTGGATGTCGCAGCCCGTGCAAGCCTATCTCGATGCCCAGCTCTGCAGGCCGCAGATCGAACGCTTAATGTGCGTGCTGAAGCTCAAGGAGAACGAACCCAACGAAGCCTGCCCCTAGCGTGTGTCGCGCAATCGGCAAAGACGCCAGCAGCCCTTCAGCTACGGTTCGCTCCCAGGCAGCGAGGATTTTTTCTTCGTCACAGCAAAATAGCCGGGCCCATCCTTCCTTTCGGCGCGCATTTCACCTACATGCGTTTGCATGCATGCTTCGGCCCCTTACACCGCTCGCCGCCTCGCTCCCACCGCATTGATGCTCGGAAACTTCGTTACCGGCTGCTCGGTGCTGGCGCCGGCCGGCATGCTCGGCGAACTGTCCGCGGACCTTGGCGTCAGCATCCGCGACGCCGGCCTGCTGATCACCTATGGCGCCGTGATGCTGTGCATCGGTTCGCCGCTGACGGCGTGGCTGACCAGCCGGATCGAGCGGCGCACGCTGCTGATCTCGACCCTTGCGGTGTTTGCCATCACCAACGCCGCGTCCGCCTTCGCACCGGACTATACGAGCCTGCTGGTGCTCCGCGTGCTGATGCTGGCGGTCGGCGCGCTGTACACGCCGCAGGCGGCGGGGACCGCGGGCCTGATCGTGCCGCTTGAAAAACGCGGCAGCACCATCGCCTATATCTTTCTCGGCTGGTCGCTGGCCGCAGCCGTCGGCCTGCCGCTGATCACCTTCATCGCCAGCCGCTACGGTTTTCGTGCGGCGTATGGCGGTATCGGCGCGATCGCATGTCTCAGCTTTCTGCTGCTGGCCTGGCGTCTGCCGGGGGGATTGCTGGGCGAGCCGGTGGACCTGAAGACCTGGGGCCTCGTCGGCGGCAACCGGATGATCATGCTGCTGCTCCTGATCACCACCTTGCAGATGTCCGGACAATTCGTGATATTCACCTTCATGGGCCCGCTGCTCGCGAAACTGACCGGCGCCGGTCCCGACGCAGTCGGCCTCGTGTTCGCGATCTACGGCGTGTTCGGCTTCATCGGAATTGCGATCGCAACCCGCATCGTCGATTCCCGGGGGCCCTACAAAACCTCGCTGCTATTCACCAGTCTGTTGCTCGCCGGCGTTAGCGGCTGGGCGTTCAGCGCCGGGCACTATCTCCTGATGGCCCTCTCGGTCGCAATCTGGGGACTGGGTTTCGCCTCGACCAATTCCATGCAGCAGGTGCGGCTGGTCGCCGCGGCGCCGGCGCTCGCCTCGGCGTCGGTGTCGCTGAATACCTCGGTGCTCTATGTCGGCCAAGCCGTGGGTTCGGCGATCGGCGGCGTGTTGTACGCGCATGGTCAACTCCATGCGGCGGGGTATGTGGCGATGGCATTCGTCACGCTGGCTCTGATTACCGTGCTCTGCACGCGCCGGATCGCTCCGAGTGTGTAATGACATTAGCTACCAGCGCACCGACTGGCTGGGCACGATGAACGCCGTGGCGGGTGGTGCGTCAGAACGGCCGCTGAGGAATCGGCAGGCCGCGACGATCAGGATCAGCAATGCGAAGGCTGCGATCAGGTCGACATGCCGGGGATCGTGTTCATGATGGCCGGTTTTCCAGCGCATTGAGTGGCCCTCCCAAGGCAGGCAACACATCAATGCCGCCCCGGGACCGGAGTTCCGCTCGCATCAGCAATGCATATTTCGCTTAGGCGCACCGCGGCGGATTGGCCCGCGGGCGCCTCAAGGCCCGTTGACGCCGCGCCAGCGTCCGAACCGCCACGGCAGATACCAGCGCGCGCCCGGCGGCGCCGTCTGCGGCACATTGTCGATGCCTGAAGTGCCCCAGGGCTGGCAGCGCAATAGCCGCGCCAGCGTCATCCAGCCGCCGCCCCAGAGGCCGAAGCGCGAGATCGCCTCGTCGCCATAGACCGAGCAGGTCGGCAGATGGCGGCAATTGTATCCGACCAGCGGCGACAGCGTATGCCGGTAGAGCCAGATCAGCGCCCGCCCGGCGTTCCGCGGCAGTTGCTTCGCGCCGCGCGCGCAGTCCGGACAGAGCGAAGGATGTGGCGCTGGATGTTTCATAACCGCTCTGCTTCATTCGCAAGCGTGTTTTGCCTGGTTCCAATGCAGGGAACCGGGCGAGACATGCAATTGAGTCACACCTGGCACAATATCTCACGTTTTCAATGGCGCTGCAGAAAATCCCGATGGACGCTTTTGCGCCATGAGGTTACCTTTTTGATAACGCTTGGATGACAGAATCATCTGGCGTTGATTTGGGGCCGTTGCTGCTGCTTTCGCTTGGGGCGAGGGGGAAGGAACCAACTTGAGGTCGTCGCTTAAATTCGGCGGCGCGGCGCTGTTCTGCGCCGCCGCTCTGTGCATCGCCCTGACCGGTCCGGTCGCGACATCGGGCAGTTCGGCACGTGCCGGCGGCACACTCGAGGAACGCAAGCTGCCGATGCGATTTACCTGGGTCGCCTGTCAGCCGAATTGCCGGGGATGGGTCGGCGCGGTCGGCATCGTCACCGCCGATACCCCGAAAGAGTTCGATGAATTCGCGCGCGAGCGGCAGCTTCGCGGCGCCACCATAGTGCTGGATTCCAGCGGCGGCTCGGTCAACGATGCTATTGCGCTCGGCCGGCGCTGGCGCAATCTCGGCATGCTGACCACTGTCGGCATCAGTGTCGATCCGCACAATGGCGATCGCGCCGAAATCATGCCGCAAGCCTATTGCGAATCGATGTGCGTGTTTCTGCTGTTGTCGGGCAAGGCGCGTTACGTCCCTGACGGCACCCATGTGCGGGTGCACCAGATCTGGATGGGCGACCGCGCCGACGACGCCAAGGCCGCGAGCTACAGCGCGCAGGACCTGATGATCGTCGAGCGCGACATCGGCCGTCTCGCCAAATATACTTTCGACATGGGCGGCGCCGGCGATCTGCTGTCGCTGGCGCTCAGCGTGCCGCCATGGGAAGATCTGCACGAATTATCCCGGGAAGAATTGCGGCTGACCAACCTCGTGACTACGGATGCGGTCGCCGAAGTGCTGCCGCCGAACGATGTCGCCGCAAGTGCGGCCGTCGCCGGCCTCAACGCAAAGCCGGTGCAGGATCGCTTCGTCAGCGAAGCCGTCAATATGGAGAAAGCGCTTCCCGCGCCGAAGGCGACCAAGACGGCGGAAGCCGTGGTGCCGACCGGCGGCGTCGCAACGGCGCCGGTTCAACCGCAGCGGTAACACTCTCTCCCTCACGGTGAGGAGCGCGCACTTGCGCGCGTCTCGAACCATGAGAGCCCGCGGCCATCCTTCGAGACGCCGCGCTTCGCGCGGCTCCTCAGGATGAGGGTTATCCCTGCGCCGATGCCGGCTCTTTCTTCGCTTCGATCTGGCCGATCGCGTCGACCACGGCGTCGAAGGTCAGCATGGTCGAGGCATGGCGCGCCTTGTAGTCACGCACCGGCTCCAGCAGCGCGATGTCGGCCCACTTGCCCTGCGGGGGGCTGCCGTTTTCCTTCAGCATCTTGCGCACGGTCTCGCGCAATTCGCGCAGTTCGTCGGCGGTCGAACCGATCACATGCGACGCCATGATCGAGGACGAGGCCTGGCCCAGCGCGCAGGCTTTTACGTCATGGGCGAAATCCGTGACCACGGGACCGTCCATGGCGAGGTCGACCTTGACGGTCGAGCCGCACAGTTTCGAATGTGCGGTGGCGCTGGCATCGGGAGCGGGGAGGCGTCCCAGACGGGGAATATTGCCGGCCAGTTCGATGATGCGCTTGTTGTAAATGTCATTCAGCATAGAATCGAGGTCCTGGACTTCTGGCCGGATCGCTCTTGGCGGCCATCCCCCACGGCCCTATATATGGTCGCGGACGCTGGAAATACAGTCCGGTCGTCTGCCCGGTGACACTCCGGTCTGTTAGGGCCGGTCGAACGGAGTTGACATGGACGCATTGATCAAGCCCCTGCGCGGAAACAAGCCCGCCGAAGTGAAGCCGGCCGAATTCCGCCCCGCCGAACTGGATCCCGCCGAATTTCTCGCTGCCGCGGTGCGGGCCGACCAGCCGCGTCCGTCGCGGGCCGAAGCCGAGTATGCGGTGCAGACCCTGCTCGGCTATATCGGCGAGAATCCTGCGCGTGAGGGCCTGTTGGACACGCCGCGCCGGGTGGTCGAAGCCTTCGACGAACTCTATCAGGGCTATCACCAATGCCCGGCCGAGGTGCTCAATCGCACCTTCGGCGAAACTGCCGGTTATGACGATTTCGTTTTGATACGCGACATCGAATTCACTTCGCAATGCGAGCATCACATGATGCCGTTCTACGGCAAGGCGCATATCGCCTACACGCCGGTCGAACGTGTCGTCGGACTGTCGAAGCTGGCGCGGCTGACCGACATCTTCGCGCGCCGCCTGCAGACCCAGGAGCACCTCACCGCCCAGATTGCGGCGGCGATCGACGAGATTTTAAAACCGCGCGGCGTTGCGGTGGTGATCGAGGCGGAGCATACCTGCATGTCGGTGCGCGGCGTCGCCAAGCACGGCGCGATGACGTTCACCAGCCGCTTCACCGGCATGTTCCGCGACAATCCGGCGGAGCAGGCGCGTTTCCTGTCCATGGTGCGAGGGCCGCAGCGCTGACCTCGCGTGCAATTTGCGAGGGCTCACTGTGTCTGCATCTCCCGACATCGACGACCGCGAGCAAGGGCTGAAATTCCAGCCCAAATTCGATCGGGCAGGCCTCGTGACCTGCGTCGCCACCGACGTGGTGAGCTGCGACGTGCTGATGGTCGCGCACATGAACGCAGAGGCCCTGCGCAAGACCATCGAAAGCGGCGACGCCTGGTATTTCAGCCGCTCGCGCAATGCGCTGTGGCGCAAGGGCGAGACCTCCGGCCACACCCAGCGCGTGGTCGAGATGCGGATGGATTGCGATCAGGACGCGGTGTGGATCAAGGTCGAACAGACGGGGGCTGCCTGCCACACCGGAAGGCGCTCGTGCTTCTACCGCGCGGTCGGCAAAGGCGAGGGCGGCGCGGCGCTGTCGTTCGTGGATGCGGCAGAACAGCCCTCGTCCTGAGGAGCCGCGCTCTTGCCCGCCGTCCCGAAGGATGGTCCCTGGCTCCATGGTTCGAGACGCGTTGCTGCGCGACGCTCCTCACCATGAGGTCAGTTCATAACTGGCGTATCAACAGACGCGTAGCTGCGCGTCGAGAATACCTGATTAACCCGCCATTAACCATAATCGCCGCAGGGTGACGTCGTTTCGCAAAAGCGGGGCACCAACAGATGTCGGTCGACGCTTCCAGCGCCCCAGCAGCGGCAGGCATCGACCCATCGCGCGCCCGCATCGCCGGCGCCATCAAGCAGGCGGCCTCCAGCACCGGCACCAGCTTCGAATACCTGCTCGCCACCGCGAAAATGGAATCCAACTTCAATCCGACCGCCGGCGCCTCGACCTCATCGGCGCGCGGCCTCTATCAGTTCATCGACCAGACCTGGCTTGGCACTGTGAAGGAAGCCGGCACGCAGCTCGGCTACGGCCAATATGCCGACGCCATCACCAAATCCTCCTCCGGCAGCTATTCGGTCAGCGATCCCGCGGCGCGCGCGGCGATCCTAAAATTGCGCGACGATCCCGCGGCCTCCTCCGCGATGGCGGGCGTGCTGACGCAGTCCAACAGTTTCCGGCTCACCGGCAAGATCGGCCGCCGTCCGACCGACGGCGAACTCTATATGGCGCATTTCATGGGCGTCGGCGGCGCCGCAAAACTGATCGCCAATGCCGAGGACAATCCGCAGGCCTCCGGTGCGCGGCTGTTTCCCAACGCCGCTGCCGCCAATCGCTCGATCTTCTACGAACGCGGCGGCCGCGCGCGCAGCGCTTCGGAAGTCTATTCGGTGCTGACGCAGCGTTACGCCAGCGCCGCCAATTCGCCGGCGACGCGCACGGCGATGGCGGCGGTGGGCGTGACGCCCGCGAGCAAGGTCGCGGCCGCGGTTACGCCGGTCGACACCGCGGCCTACCTGTCGAGCTTTCCCGATGCACGGTCCCTCACGCCGGCGACCGCGACGCCGCAGCCGGCCATCATGACGGCATCGTTGCAGCAGCCGGGCCAGCCGATGTTCCACTCGCTGTTCCAGGCCGGCGAACGATCGCAGCCGGTCTCACCTGCGGTGCAGGAATTATGGGGCAACGGCTCATCGCTGACCTCGGTGCCGTCGCCGTCGTCGCAGATCCCGAAGGTCGGCGCGCCGCAGCCGCTCGACCTGTTCAGCGACCGCAACGGCACGTTCAGGGGCTGACAAGTCGTAGCCCGGGATGAGCGAAGCGGCATCCGGTTCTTGCGTTAGGGCGAGGCGCCGGCCCCGGATATCGCTGCCTTTATCCGGACTACCTCGGCTCGCACCCTTAACAAAACCTCAACAACCGCAGCGTTTATGGTGAACCCTTTGTTAAGCGCCATGGTTTATTTTGTATGACAGTGGCATCGCGTCACGGTGTCGTTCAAGTTGCGTAAGCCGGCAGGACCATGATCGTTCGGCAGTTCATCAGTTGGGTTCGCACCGCTCCCGCCGGCGAGCGCGCAGAGGCAACGCGGTCGCTGGCGCGGGCCTTGCTTTTTTCCGATATGTCGCACGAGGATCGCGGCGCCGCCGAGGGCGCGCTGCTGATGCTGCTCGACGATGCTTCTCCGCTGGTTCGCCAGGCCATGGCCGAAGTGTTTTCGCGCAGCGCGGAAGCGCCCGCCGCGATCGTGCAGGCGCTGTCGGTCGACCAGGCGTCGGTGGCGCTTCCGGTTCTGGAGCATTCGCCGCTGTTGATCGACGCCGATCTGGTCGACATCGTCGCCACCGGCAATGGCGTCATGCAATGCGCCATTGCGCGCCGCATGAACCTGGCGGCCGCGGTCTGTGCCGCGATCGCCGAAGTCGGCACGCCGGCGGCAGCCCTTGAGCTGATTGAAAATCCATACGCCGAACTCGCGCCGTTTTCATGGGACCGCATCGTCGAGCGTCACGGCCATCTGGCGGCGATCCGCGAATCGATGCTGGTGCTGGAAGATCTCCCCGCAGCGACGCGGCTGGCGCTGGTCGCCAAACTCTCCGATACCCTGGCGCAGTTCGTGGTGGCGCGCAACTGGCTCAGCGCCGAACGCGCCACGCGCATCGCCGGCGAAGCGCGCGACCGCTGCACCGTGAATGTGGCGGCGCGCTCGCGCGGCGACGACATGCGGGGGCTGGTGCGGCATCTGCGTGCTACCGGCCAGCTCACCGCCGGATTGATTTTGCGCGCGCTGCTGTCGCACAATGTGGAATTGTTCGATGCAGCGCTGGTGGAATTGTCAGGGTTGCCGCAGGCCCGCGTTTGCGCGCTGGTCTATGACCGCGGCGGCGCCGGCGTGATCGCGCTGTTGAGGCGTGCCGGTCTGCCGGAATCCACCTTTCCCGCATTCCGCGCCGCGCTCGAAGTCTGCGATGAAATCGGTTTCGCCGGCACGGCCGATGATGCGGCGCGGCTGCGTCGCCGCATGGTCGAGCGGGTGCTGACCCGTTGCGAGACCGATTCTGAGACCGCCGAGCCGCTGCTGATTCTGTTGCGGCGCTTCGCCACGGAGTCGGCGCGCGAGGAAGCGCGTTTGTTCTGCGACGAGCTGATCGCTGACGAGGCGGCGGGGTCGATGCAGCACGAACTGATCGCGGCGTAATCTAATTTCGTAGGATGGGTTGAGCGGAAGCGATACCCATCATGGACGTGGTGCGGGCGATGGGTTTCGCTGCGCTCTACCCATCCTACAAGCGTTTACTCCGCCGGCACGATGCTCGGCGCCAGAATCGCTTCGAGGTGCTCGGGGCGGTCGCGGTTGACGGCGGCGAGGTATTCGTCGGCGACGCCGCGCAGTTTCTTGCTCAACGCCGCGGCCATGCCGGCGTTGTCGATGCCGGCGTTCTCGCGCACGATCGCCTGGATGGCGTTGATGTGATGCGCGATCAATTCGGCCGGCACCCGTTCGAGATCCGGCGCGTGCTCGATGATCCGGCAGAGACTTTCAGCAGCGGCGCCCGCGGTGGGAAAGCCGAAGGTGGCGGCGTCGCCCTTGATGTCGTGAGCGGCGCGAAACAGTTCTTCCCGCGCGTCGGTCGAAAAGCCGTGTTGGAGAATGGCGGCGTGGGCGGCGGCGAGCCGGTCGCACTCGATCGCCATCCAGTCCTTGAATTCGCCGGACAGATCGGCGAGCGCGGTTTCCGCGCGGGCAACCGGATCGTCGAGATCCTTTTCGTCGACCCGGCGCAACACCCGGCGCAGCGGGTTGGGCTGGGTGATGACGTGATGGTCGGCGAAGGCCTGGACGTTGAGCGCTGCGGGTTTCTCTTTGGCCATGATGATCCTTGGGAACCGGCGTTAGCTGGTGGTGCGGGCTTTTTCCAGCAGCGAGGGCTGCTGCAGAACTTCCGCTTCAGCGCCGCCACGGCGTTCGGGGCCGATATAGGTATTGGCGATGTTGCGGCGGCGGTCCGGCCCGAAATAGGTCTTGGTCTTGATGAACGGGCGCGGATTGGCGACGACGTTGAGGATACGGTGATAGAGGCCCTTGGCCGAGATCGGCTTGGCCAGGAATTCGGTGACGCCGGCGTCCCGCGCCATGGTCACTCGGCGTTTTTCCGAGTGTCCGGTCAGCATGATGATCGGCGCGTAGGGGTTGCTCTTGGAGTCGGGCTGGCGGATCATTTGCGCGAGCTCGAGGCCGTCGAAGATCGGCATCGACCAGTCGGTGATGACGATATCGGGCGCGTAGTGGCTGTACATTTCCAGCGCGGTGGCGCCGTCCTCGGCCTCATAGACCTCGCGGGCGCCGAACGAATGCAGCAGCGTGCGCAGGATGCGCCGCATATGCGCGTTGTCGTCGCACAGCAGAAACCGCAGTTTGTTGAAATCGATGCGAAACATGGCGAGCCCCGGGCGCACCCCTGGTTCGGGTTACCCGGCGTTAACTATATGCCGCCGCCGTTAACGAATGGTTGCTCCCTGGACCTCTCAAACCGTCATTCCGGGCGGGGGTCGAGAGCTAGTACCCGAACTGCTCGCGCAGGATGCGCTCCTCCAGGCTGTGGCCGGGGTCGAACAGCATCCGCATCGAAATGGTCTTGTCCGAGACCACCTCGACTCGCCTGACATCGCGCGCCTCGTCATGGTCGGCCACCGCCGCCACCGGGCGTTTTTCGCCCTCGAGCACCTCAATGACGACAAAGGCGGTGTTGGGGAGCAGGGCGCCGTGCCAGCGCCGCGGACGGAACGCCGAGATCGGCGTCAGCGCCAGCAGCGCGGCGTTGATCGGCAGGATCGGTCCCTGCGCCGAGAGATTATAGGCGGTCGATCCCGCGGGCGTCGCCACCATGATGCCATCGGCGACCAGCTCCGCCATGCGCTCGCGCTCGTCGATCAGGATACGCAAGCGGGCCGCCTGATGGGTCTGGCGAAACAGCGACACCTCGTTGATGGCGTGATGCAGGTGCACCTTGCCGTGCACGTCGGTGGCGCGCATCAGCAGCGGGTGGATTTCGGTGTCGCGCGCGGCCGCCAGACGGGCATGCAGATCGAGCGCGGAAAACTCGTTCATCAGGAAGCCGACGGTGCCGCGATGCATGCCGTAGATCGGCTTTCCCGAACGCATATGCCGGTGCAGCGTCTGCAGCATCAAACCGTCGCCGCCGAGCGCCACCACGACATCGGCTTCTGCGGGATCGTGATTGCCGTAAGCCTGTGTCAGCTGGACCAGCGCCTGCTGGGCTTCCGCGCCCGGGCTTGCGACGAAGGCGATCCGGTCATATCGCTGCGGGCTGCTCATGGGATCGCGGGCTCATTCCGGCGCGGAGGGGCGGGGTCGTCTATACGATCTTTTCCGCCGTTGTCGAGATGACTTAACCGCGCTTTGGGTCCCGATGTCGAGCATGGCGCAACGCGATGGTTGCCGCGCAAAACAAAACCGGCGCAGTTACTGGCTGCGCCGGCTCAAACGAGTGCCGCAAATATCAGTAAACCAGGCCGGTGCCCGGCGGCTTTTCCAATGCCGCGGCGAGCGACTTGTACTCCTCGGAAGCCGTGCCGCTGAGCGCGGCGATCCGGCTCAAGTGATATTGCGCCTGGTCGCGGTTGCCCTGTTCGACCTGCCACAGGCCGTAATACTGCCAGGTCTTGACGTGGTTCGGGTCGGCCTTCAGCGCGCGTTCATACCACGCTTGCGAGACCTTGTAGTCGCCGAGCTTGCGGTAGGAGTAGCCGATCAGGTTGGCGACCGCGGCGCTGTCGTCATGGCCGAGCGCCTTGAGCTGTTCGATGGCCGAGGCATAATCGTTGCGGTCGTAGATGGCCGCGTAGGCGGCGCGATAGGCTTGGGTGAATGCCGGGCCGGTGATGCCGGAGCCGTTCTCGCTGGTCTTCTTTTTCTTCTTGGAGTCGGATGGCGGCGGATCGCTGTCGGGCGCCGCATAGGCGAGCACGGGTGCCGCGACCACCGCCATCGAAAGCATTGCCAGCGTCAAAAGCCTGATGGCAAATTTGCTCATGCGTCTCTCCTGTTCCAATAGGGCGATCCTACACCGAAGCGTAGGGATTTGAACCCCCGGCCGGCCAAAACATTCCCTAAGGCCGACATGACGAAGATGTCATCCACATGAACGAAGCCTGTGCCCGGGCTTCAGGGTGGGTTCAGCGCACCCCGCTTAGCGTGGTGGCTCTGATCGACGAGCCCGGCCACCCGACCGGTGCGCTTTGCGATCGACTTTTAGAGGAGACCACCATGATCAAGACCATTTCCGCAGCGTTGCTAGCGGTTTCCGTTCTCGCCGCTCCCGCGATGGCCGGCACCGGCAAGAACGCCGGCCATGCCGCCCCAGCCGCCAAATCGGCGCAGTTGAAGCCGGGCGTGCTGAACGCCCATGCCAATATGGGCCGCCATCATCACCGGCATGGCTATCATCACCGGCATTACGGGCATCACCGTCACCACCACTGACGGGGATTCCACGGCCGCGGTTCGATTCACATTGCCCCGCCGCGGCCGTGGGGCCTGACCCGCCCGCGGGCCGGCGCTTGCTGGATAACCGAGATGCGAATTCCATTTCGAGCGCGAACGTTCTAAGACTCGCGGCGGGGTAGGGCATATCAACGACGGATATCATCTTGGGCAGTTGGGCAAAGCGCGCGGCGATGCTGCTGCCACTGGCGCTCGCGGGCTGCGCCGGCGACGGCCAGAACAGCATCACCTATACCGACGATCGCGGCGTCGCCAATCAGCCATATCCGGCCAACTATCGCCCCGAACTGCTGGCATTCATGAAGACCTATCTGAACAATCCGGTGGGCGTGAAGGATGCCGCGATGGCCGAGCCGGTGCAGCGCACCGTCGGCGGCCGGCTGCGTTATGTGGTCTGCCTGCGCTTCAATGCCAAGGATACCGACGGCGGCTATCGGGGGGCACGCGAGCGCGCGATTCTTTTTGTCGATGCCCGGCTCGACCGCATCGTCGAGGACGCCAGCGAAACCTGCGCCGGCGCCGCCTACGCGCCGTTTCCCGACCTGGAGAAGATGACGCGGTAGCAACGCTCCTGATGCTTGTGTCCCGGGCGCGGTGCAGCACCGTGTTCCATTACGCCGCGCATTCATTCATCTTAACAAAAACCGCGCCGCGATCGCATCGAATCCGCGCCGCCAGCCGCGGACGCGGTCGGGATCGAGCGGGGTTGCTTCCGACGCCATCCGGACGATCACGAGTTCGGCGTCGGGATGGATATAGATCCACTGGCCGTGGATGCCGAACGCCACCAGCACGCCGCGGTCGCGGTCGATGCGGTACCACTGACTGCGGTAGCTTGCCTGCGGAAAAATATCCGCGAACTCCGAGCGCGCCCATGCGTCGGCATCGCCGCGGGTGTTGATGTCGTCGATCCACGCGGCCGGCACCACCTGCCGGCCGCCGGCGACGCCGCCCCGGCGTATCATCTCGCCGAAACGGGCGAGATCGCGCGGCACGACGCAGATGCCGCCGGCCGCGCGCATCGCGTTGTGGACGTCGACGGTGATATAGCCGTGGCATTCCGCGCCGAGCGGCTTCCACAGATAGTCGCTGACGATGTCGGCGTAGGGTTTTTCGCAGGCCCGTTCATAGACCCAGCCGAGCACGTCGGTGTTGGTGGAGACGTAATGAAACAATTCGCCGTGCTTCCGGCCGTCCGGCTTCTGCACTTTAAGAAAACTGCGCAGGTCGATCGCGTCCTGTCCCGGCGGTACCGGATCCCAGCCCACGGCGTGGCGGTAGCGCGCGACATCGCCGGCCGGGTCGTCATAATCCTCGGTGAAGGCAATGCCGACCGCCATGTCCAGGAGATGCCGGATGGTGCAGCCGGCATAAACCGACGACTTGAGTTCAGGAACGTAGTCGATGACCGCGGCGTCGGGGTCGAGCAGGCCGCGGCCGGCCAGGATGCCGCCGAGCGCGCCGCAGATTGACTTGCTCACGGAAAACACGATGTGCGGCGTGGTGGCGCTCATGCCGGGGCCGTACCATTCCGCCGCGATCCGGCCGCGCCGCAGCGCGATGAACGCATCGGTGTTGGTGGCGCCGAGCGCGTGTCCGAGCGTGGTGGACTTGCCGTCATGGCCGGTAAAACCGACGTCGCCGATGTCTTCCAGGCCGGTCTCGAGCGGAATCGCGGCGCCGGAGGCGGCGATGTCGGCGGTAGGAACCAGCCGCCGGACATTGCGAAAACCCCAACCGCTGAACGGCGCCCGGCGCCAGTTCGCAAGTGTCACGAGCCGGTCCGGCGGCGGCGGAAAATCGTCCATCAGCTTCGCCGCCATGTTTCTCCCCAAATAATTCGATCACTTTTAAGCGAAACATGAACCTGATCGCAGGGACCGGCGACATATGCTAGCCGCCAATGGGCGAGGCGGAAGTCATGACGCCGCGAAGGGTTGGATGGAACCCGACTGTGGCGGCTTTGTCACAATGAGGACATCTGTTGCTCCGGCTCCGCCGCGAAGCAACCAAACTGAGACCACGTTGTTTGTCGAGGGTCAAACGACGTAACTAGGGGAACGAACATGAAAAAACTTCTGCTTGGCGCGGCAGCCTTGGTCGCATTCGCGGCCCCCGCATGGTCAGCCGATCTCGGTGCGCGGCCCTACACCAAGGCGCCAGCCTATACGGCGCCGGAGGTGGTCTACAACTGGACCGGCTTCTATATCGGCGGCCATGTCGGCGGAGCGTTTGCCGGCGACAACAGCCTGGCGGGCAATTCCGGCCGCTTCCTCGGTGGCGTGCAGGGCGGCTTCGACTATCAGTTCGCCGGCAACTGGGTTTTGGGCGCCGAGGCGCAGTACTCCTGGCTTGCCAACAATAACAACAACGGCGTGCTGTTCCCGGGCGGCACCCTGGTGACGTCTAACAACGACCAGCTTGGTTCGGTCACCGGCCGGCTCGGCTACGCATGGGGCCCGGCGCTGCTCTATGGCAAGGGCGGTTTCGCCTGGCGCGACAACAATAACCTCAACGCCACCATTGCCGGCGTGCCGGCGGCCTTCACCACCAGCGGCAACCGCCGCGAGGGCTATACCGTGGGCGCCGGCCTGGAATACGTGTTCGCGCCGAACTGGTCGGCCAAGGTGGAGTATCAGTACTACAACTTCGGCAACACGACCTTCACGACGGGTCCCGCAGACATCGTCGGGACCCGCTTCCGCGACGACGAGCATACCGTCAAGGCCGGCCTGAACTATCGCTTCGGTTGGGGCGGTCCGGTGGTCGCGAAATACTGAACGCCCACGTAACTGGCAAAGACTTTCGCTATGGATTTCGACAGGCCGGCCTTGCGCCGGCCTTTCTTTTGCATGTCTGGGGGTGGATCAGGACTCTTAAGGGCGCTTGGAAAATTTTTTTGGGGGGGCCTTGGAACTGAAACTCGGATGGGCACTTGTGGCTCGGGTGGTTGTTGGAACACGAACATGCGTGCAACTGCGTTGGGGCTGATATTTTGCACGGTCGCCCTGCCGTGCCTTGCTCAAACCGTCCTCAAATCCGAACCGCTGGTGCTGGCCCCGTACGAAATCGCCTTCGTGCAGGATGCCTCCTGTCCGGCGGGCAAGGTCCTGAAAGTCACCGGCGCGATCCGCGGCCTGCACCGCAAGAAGGCGTGCGTGACCATCGGGCTGGAGCAGGCCACCTTGTCGGCCGCGACGCCCTAACGCGACTTCGGCACCTATTGTGGTTTAGCAGGTTGCTGCAGCAAGCAGCTGATATCTCTGGCATACTGCTGGTGTGCGCGCCGCCGCCTCTGCGCGGACGATCCGAATTCACGAATCCAGCTGAAATTCCAGCTGCCGCTCGGCCTCGGCTTCAGCCCGGTTCGCTTCCGGGTTTTCCTGGGGATCCGCCCGGCACGGCCGGATTTCGTAATCGTTATCCAGCACCGGGCGGGGATGCGGCTTTTCATCCTCGGACGTCACGTCGACCACCAGCCCTGAATGCTGGGCGAGTTTCCAGACGTCGGCCTCGGTCGGATAGGCCTTGCTTAGCTTGGCCTCATTACAGAACAGCGCATAGGGCATCGGATCGCTCCGGTAAAAGACGCTAACGCGCAAGGCTGGTTTGGGTTTCAGCCGGGGACGGGGGCGAGGGGCGGTTTCGGGCGCGAGCGTTGAGTCGTAAACGAGTCCTGAATCACCGAAAAAATATTGGGCGAGACTCCCGGGGCAGAATCGCCCGATGTTTTTGCGGTCATGAGAACGATGCTCACAAACACCAGCGCGAGAGTGCACATCGCGCTCACCGCGGCCCTGTTGGCAGCGTGCGCGGCCAATCTGCTGCTGGTATGCGCGTGGCTGTAGCTGGCCTGGCTAGATAAACCAGCTCGCAATCCCGCAGATCAGCAGGATAGGCACGGCCGTCGTCAGCAGTCGCCAAATCATCCGATCATATTTGGCCAGCGGCTCCGGGGTTTGCCCGGTCATGAACTCATGGAGCAGGTGAGACACGGCAGCCCTCCGTGGTGAGGAGGCCGATAGAATCTGCTTCGCGATTCGCCGTCAAGCGTCCCGTTGCGGCGATGTGTTCGGGTTGAACATTATTGGACAAAAGCCTCCGGTCAGCGGGTGAAAGCCTGTTGTATCGCGGCTCGATGTCTTGCCGCACATCATTTAGACCCTTCGAAATTTGGTCGCACGCCACCCCAATTATCGCCGCATTACTGTTCAACTTTAGCACCGTCGATATTCGCCGAGTGGGGACTCATTAAAGCGAATACTCGTCGTGGGGCGTTCCGCGTAAAAACCAGTGAGCCATCAAGCCTTCGCGGGCAACGATGACTCATGCCCACAGCTTGGATGCCCAGGTCCAGGGAGAGAGACATGAAGGATGCCACCAAAAAGGCAGCCTCGGGCGCGCTCGCGCAAATTCTGGCGCTGACGGCCATGCTCGTCATCGCTAGCGTGGTGTTTTATGTGCGGTGAGGGGTGATCGTCACTTAACCACGGGACCGGGCGCGTGAAAGCCGCTTCGCCAGCTCGATAACCTTCTGCCGTACTTATTCCCGCAGCCGTTTTCGGCTCTCTGCAGGAGGCCCTTGCCCTGGAGACCGATATTGACCGGACCTACATTTCGGGCATCGAGCGCGCGAAGCGTAATCCCTCACTCGAGCTGATTGTCAAACTTGCCAAGCGGTTGAAGACGCCACCCGGCAAGCTGCTGACGCCGGCGGACTGATCCGGTCAAGCCCTCGAATCCGCTCCGGGACAACTTGAAATTGGCATCGCGACCCCTTGGCGACGGGCATAAGAGTCCTATCTCTAACTCGTCAAAGGAGGGCTCTATTATGAACGCAATTTTGACCTTCGGGATTGGCGCATAAAGCTACGCGCCGACGGCTCCTCCGAAGTAGCGCTTGATAGGATGCGCATTGGAGCAATAAGGGAATTATCCCTCGTCTAAGCGCCGACGGTTGAAGAATACCCCCAGCCGTTCGGTGAACACAGTAATGAAGGACCGGACCTGTCCTATCCCGGATCATCCGGAGGCTCCGCTCGAAAGGGCGGGGCCTTTGCCTTTTACGACGGTAGAAGGAGGGATAACATTCCTTAGAAAACGGATCAGAAGTTGGATTACCTTTTAGAGCTAACAAAATCGATCGACTGGAAGGCCGGGGCTGGAGTGCTCTTCGGGGCGGCCATCAGCGCTGTGGTGTCCTACTTTATGCAACGCAATTCCTTTGCTGAAGCGAGGCGACAAAAGGAGCTTGATAAGCGGGATGAGCGTCGCACCCTCGGCCTTAATGTGTTGACGAAAATGATGCGGATTGCCTCAACGCTCGAACTCTTGAAGCAGTCGCTAGAAGAGGCGTTCGCTCGTGCCGAAAGGGATGGAATTAAAGGGCCGCCGTGGACGATAGTCATTCCGTTGGCGAACTTTCCCGGGAAAGTTCATTTCGAGCCGAAAGAACTCACCGAGATAATGAAGTTGGATTTTAGCCTCTTCAACGACCTTGGGCCTTTCGACGACGTACACAACACACTGCTCGATGTGTTTCGGCTTTACAGAACTGATCGGAATGCCCTGACATCCACAATGCCAGCCGAGATGAAGGGGATGCTGGGTTCGACCACGTTCACGCCGGAGGAAATGAAACGTCTGGCGCCCAAGATGGCTGCGTTAGACACGATAATCGATGGAATGGTTCAAAGAACGGTGGCAGACAGCGCGGAGGCTTGGATTATTCTCAAGCGTCTTCAAGACGCTTTGAACAAGGAGTTCGGCCTTAAGCTTCGCCTCGAAAGAAAGCCGTTCACTCATCAACCCACCCCCTCCAACTTAAGTACGCTCACCAAGGGCAGCGCCCTTTAACCTGGTGGTTTCTTATCGAGATGAGAAGCAGAGCGGAAAACATAGCTTACAGTCCCGACGTGATGCAAGGCGCCACATCCAAACGAGCAATCCGAATCCGCATTTCTATGATCGCCCGCGAGCGCGGACTTTCCGATGCGGAAATCTCAAGAGCGATGAACTGCGGCACTGGCGGGATACTCGATCTTGCCGAGAAACATGACCTCAGTCTCGACTGGCTATGCATGGGTGATCTCAAGGGCCTTCTGCGGACCGTCCGGTGGAAACAACAGCGCGGTTAGAGATGGCGTGATACCCGATAACAGTGGCGGGGGAATGACGGCGTTTACTGGTGCCGGTTGAGAGGATTGAACTCCCGACCTTCGGTTTACAAAACCGCTGCTCTACCGCTGAGCTAAACCGGCGTAGATCTCTGCTGGCGATGTAGGGACCTCGTGAAGTATTTGCGGACGCTATTGACGACCCGGAGGCGATGCGCTCGCTGCGCCTGTTTATGGCGGCTCGCCGGGCTTCGTCAACACGCGCGCTGAAGCAGACCACTAGTTCCTCGCTCCCCTGGCAAAATCCGTCAATGGCTTGAATGCCCGGTCGTGAACCCACATCGCCCCATATGGCGTCAAATGATGACGATCGAGGTAAAGCGAGGTGCCATTTTCGCCCAGCTTGCATTGCGCGCCGTTGCACAAGGCGGTCTCGACATCGACATAGAGTACGTCGCTTCGCCCCGCGACCAGCTTTCGGAAAAAGCCGGACACGTAGGCTTGGGCCTCAGGGTCGGATATGACGTTGAGCCTTTCGCAATCCAGCGACCTGAAAATTCGTGGCCGGCCGTAGCAATCCGCCGGGGACCGGTCGACCAGAACCGTACTTCCGATAATGACGACCATGCGGCCGCTTGCGGTCAGCCAGTCGATGGTCTCAGTCATCTTGCGCTCAAAACGCGCGCGGCTCTGCGCAAGGCCCGGCATCGCTATCGTCTGATCGTCGACGTAGCGGGCCGGATAAGCCTTTGAAACGCCGTACAGCCAAAAGCTCGACAGGATCACCAGGCGCGGATTTTCCGCCTCGATCCGGCTCCGCCACTCGCGCTGTCCGATCCGGCATCTATTGGTCCAGCGTTGGTTGAGCGACTCGACCGCGTAGTTGTCCTGCATCAGCGCACATGCGTTCACCGTTTTGTACAAGGTGCCGCGCAGTCCGGCCTGTTTGAGGGATTCGGCGACGGCCCCGGCCCACTGATCGGCGTGACTGTCGCCGATCAACGCCACCGCGGCCGGCGCGCCGCACAGCCCGGTGTCTGCGCGGCACCAGGAGGTCAGCTTTGCAACGATGCTCGGGTTCAGCACCTCGGGGTGTGATCGCCATGGCCACCCATCGTCAAGTTTGGCGCTCAGCGCGATTGCAGCCACGGCAATCGCGGCTGCGGTGCTGATCCCCAGGAACATGGCGTCGGAGGAATGTTCGGCGGTCCGCGACCGCTTGAAACGGTTTTCCACAAAGGCGTTGAGCGGAATTGCCAGCGCAAAGGAGCCGATGACGAGGCCAATCTGTTGGAACACAGTCGGCGGAGCGAAGCGCCAGTAATTGTAATAAATGATCAGCGGCCAGTGCACGAGATAGAGCGAATAGGAAATACGGCCGGTCCAGATCATGGGCCGGTTGGTCCACAGCCGTGAGGTCTGACAAGAGCCGCCGGCCCAGATCACGAGCGCGGTGCCGATGCAAGGCGGCAGCGCGGCGGGGAACGGAAACGGCGTATGCTCGCTATAGGCAAAGAAGGGCACCAGTATCATGGCCAGTCCGGCGGCGGCCATGATCTCGGGCCAGGGACGGCGCGGCTGCACTGCGAGCTCGATCCAGATCACCGCGGCCCCGATCATGAATTCGAAGGCGCGCCAGGGCATCCAGTAAAATGTCGCCCGGGGATGATTGAGGCCGAGATAGCCGGCGAAGAACAGGCTTGCCAGGCCGATAATTGTAACCAGCGCAGGCCGTACGATGCGCTTGTTGCCGGCGCGGGATGCCAGCAGCAACAGCGGCGGCCAGACGAAGTAAAACTGTTCCTCCACCGACAATGACCAGACGTGCAGCAGCGGCTTGAACGCCGATTCGATGTCCCAGTAATTCGCCTCGCTCCAGAAATAGATGTTGGATAGTGCGAGCAGAGAGACGATGGCGGCCTCCGCCAGCTTCTTCATGTAAGGCGGCGAAAACAGCAGCGCGCCGACCAGGAAGGACACGGCAATGGTGGTGAGCAGCGCCGGAAACAGCCGTCGTACTCGATTGACGAAAAAGCCGACGTAGCTGAACTCGCCGTGATCCATCCGGATCAGAATATTCCGGGTAATCAAATACCCGCTGATGACGAAAAAGACGTCGACGCCGGCGTAACCGCCTGAAAATGCCGGGAAGCCCGCGTGAAACAGCAGGACGCCGAGCACGGCGACGGCACGAAGTCCGTCGATTTCCGGCCGGTACACAATCATGGATTCCTTCGGCACGGCGGCTCTCATTACCGTCATACGCAGGTCCGGCCCGCGTATCCATCCTTCGCGTCGCGGACCGCCGCGGAGCGTGCGGCCGACTTGGCGGGTTGAATCAATGGGCTCCGCTCTGCGGCGCAGCGCTTAGCAGGTTGCGGCCGGTTCTTCAAAAGCAAAAGGGCCGGCACAAGTGCCGGCCCAGTTTAGGGAGAGAAGTCAGCTAGAGATCAGTACCTTGCAACAACCGGTCCACCCCAGTTGAACTTGTAGTTCACGCCAACCAGCGCCTGCTGGACGGTCAAACGGGTCGAGACGATGTCCGGAGCGCCGACAGTGGCGGGACCTGCGATGAAGGCAATGTCCTTGCGCCCGAAGTCCATGTAGTTGTATTCGCCGAACACCGACCAGCCGGGAGCGAACATCCATTCAAGGCCGCCGCCGACAGTCCAGCCGAAGCGATCGACGTTGTTGGCGCTTTCGGACAGGAACGCGGCCGGGATGGTGCCGATGAAGTTATGGTCCTGATTGGCCCAGGCGGCGCCGCCCTTGACGTAGGCAAGAACCTGCGGAGCGAACAGGTAGCCGATGCGGCCGGTGGCGGTCACGGTGTAGTTGACCTTGTTATTCGAGATGAACGCGCCAACCGGGAAGCCCGGGAACGCGGTCGGCACAACGTGCGAGCTGCGGATGTCGCCGAAGTCGGCCATGCCCTGCACGCCGGCCACGAACTGGCCGAACTGATAGTCGCAGCCGATCTGGCCGCCGCCGATCACGTTACCGTTGCTGTCGCTGCGGCCGAAGTCGTTGGCCGGAACGATCACCGGGCCGCCGACCTTGGCAACCTGGAACTGATCGGTGCGAGCCCAGCCACCGCCGACGTTGCCGCCGATGTAGCAACCGGTCCAGTTGTAGACCATGACGGGAGCGGGTGCGGGAGCCTTGGAGTAGCGGGCGGCCATGTCGGCGGCGAATGCCGGCGCGGTCACCGCTACCGCGATCGCTGCGATCGTACCTGTCAGAAATTTGTTCATGTGAGACCCCAAGTTTCTTTTAAAGAATTTCCCAGCGCAGATGCTGCGCGATGACTGAACCATACAGGAAATGCCGCAAAACGCTGTCACCCGGATGCCACACTCGCGAGCAATCGAATTGCGAAAAAGCGGTGCTGAGGTACGGCTATCCGAAGCAGCTAAACTCGAACTAAGCAACTGATACAACAAGAATTTTTGTCGCTTAGGCGACTCACAAGGTAAAGAGGCAAATAACCTCTTCTGTCCGGTAGGCGACGCTATTCCCAGGGGGTTCTCTCCGCGGCCGTTCGAATCGCAAACGGCCCGCGTGGTCCGGCCAATTGCGCGTCGCATTGGGGATTTCGCCGGGCGGGCGCTCGCCGCGTTGCGGCTGGAACGGCCGCGTTAACATTTCCATTCCGCGCTTTGTGCAATTGAGCGCCGGCCAATGCTTACGCGTTAGGCTTACCGGCAGTTTGGGCCGCCGCTTTAACCCTTGAAATCACGCGTTCGATTAGGGTGCGATCGATCAATCGGGACCCTCCACCATGCGTGCGGCGCGGGCATTGCTTCTTCTGATCGGGACGACGTTGCCGGCGTTGAGTCCGGCTTCGGCCAATGACGGATTTTCTGTCGTTATCCCAGGACGCGCGGGCGTGCCGATCGTCATCAACGGCGTCGATGCATCCTGGGCCGTGGTGGAAGGTGACTGGGGGCTGGCCAAAAACATCCACGTTCAGCCGACGGTCTATGGCGGCCGCATTGTCGATCCCGGACCTCAGGTCGGTCACTATTATCCGAGCGCCGGCCACATTCCGGGTTACGGACGGCTGGAAATCCAGCCGCCCGCCGATCGCAAGCTGCCGCCCCGCGCGCAAAGTTTTCATCAGTCATGGTCGGTACATTCCACGCCACAGCCGGCGCAGAGTGACGTCCCGTTCAATCCGCCCGCGGTGATCGTCGCGCCGGAAATCGGAGCGCGTGATTTCCAGCATCGAAATCACCGCAAGTTTCGCCACTAAGTCCCTTAACCCAACCAAGAAAACAGGTCGACAGGAGAGAGTAATGCGTCAGATGATTTCAGGATTGACGGCGGCAGCCGCCGTGATGATTGTGAGCGCCGCGCCGGCATCGGCGTGTGGCGGTCTCGGTCTGTTCAGCTCGTGCTCGCCGTGCGGCCAGGCCTATGCCAGCCCCTGCGGCCAGAGCTATGCTCCGGTTGCCCCGGTGCTTAATTTCGCCAGCGGATGCGGCGGTTGCGGCGGTGGTTACGGCTACGCCGGCTATGAGCGGCTGCCCGAGCTTTCGCCGCAATACTACCATGTCAGTCAGGGCCCGACCTACACCGGCCCCGGCAACTTCGCGCCTTATCCAACCTATCGGGAAAACGCGGCATATGGCTGGGGCTCCTACGGCAATGGCTACGGGTACGGCGGCGGATATGGCTATGGCGGTGGCAGCGGCGGCTACTACGGCGGCGCTGACGTCAGCTACGCACCGCGTCCGTATTATCGGCCGTGGCGCGCGCGCACTCATTATGGTTATGGCATGCGGCCCAGCGTTCGCTACGGCTACGGCGTCGGACGGGGCTATGGTGTTGAACGCGGCCGCTTCGTTGGAGGCGATTACGGCGTGGCGCGCGGTTACGCCCCCCGCTACGGCATGGGCTACGGCGCTCACCGCTATGGCGCGCCGCGCGGCTACGGTCATCCCGGGATGCGCCGTTACTGATCCGGATCTGATCTGAAAATTCAGCGCCCGTTCGCATTGAGTTGCGAGCGGGCGTTGCCTTTCGAACTCAGCCCATCAGGCCGAGCCGGCTGGCGCCGATATAGAGCGCCAGCACCGCGGCGTTGGAGACGTTGAGGCTCTTGATCTGGCCGGGCATGTCGAGCCGCGCCACCACACTGCAGGTCTCGCGCGTCAGCCGCCGCAAGCCTTTGCCTTCGGCGCCGAGCACCAGCGCCAACGGCTGCCGCAACTCAACCGCGCTGAGATCCTGATCGCCGGCGCTGTCGAGGCCGACGGTCATGAAGCCCAAGCCGTTCAACTCGCTCAGCGCCCGCGCCAGATTTTGCACGCTCACCAGCGGCACCAATTCGAGCGCGCCGGACGCGGATTTTGCCAGCACGCCGGTCGCCTCGGGGCTGTGACGCGCCGTGCTGACGATGGCCTTGACCGCGAACGCCGCCGCCGAGCGCATGATGGCGCCGACATTGTGCGGATCGGTGATCTGGTCGAGCACCAGCACGATGCCTTGCTGCGTCAGCGTGTCGAGTTCGGGCGATTGCAGCGGATCGGCTTCGGCGAGCAGACCCTGATGCAGGGCATCCGGCCCGAGCCGCGCATCGATGACGTTGGGACGGACGATTTCCGGGGTGACGCGGGTGTCGATGTTCCCGTCGGCAAGACGCCGCGCGGCATTTTCGGTGAGCAGCAGTTTTCGAATTTTGCGTTGCGGGTTAGCCAGCGCCGCCGCCACGGTGTGCCAGCCGTAAAGGATCGCCGGACCGTCCGATCTAGCCTCGCGGTCGCGCCAGGCCGGCCGGCGGCCGCCGCCCTGGCCCTTCGGCTGTCCCTTGGCGGAGGGGCGTTGAAAATGCGGCCTTTTATCGCGATCGCTCATGACGCGCTTGTCTCACGGGTTCCGGATAATGGCAATTTCGGAGCCAAATTCCGCGTGGAGAAGCGGCGCAGTTCCGCAAGCCCCTTGGTTGACTTTGCCGGGGCTTCCCCCATAAACGCGCCCAACCGGGTGCCCGCCATCGGCAACCGGTTTTAACGTCATCCAAAGCCGTACCGCCGCCATTTCGGCGAATAGGCTGCGATGGAGTTGAGCGGGGGAGTGTCCCGAGTGGCAAAGGGAGCTGACTGTAAATCAGCCGTCTTATGACTTCGAAGGTTCGAGTCCTTCTTCCCCCACCACGCTTCGCCCTGACGGGCTACGCGTGGCGCAGCCCCGCGGGGACCGTCAGGGTAAAGCGTGTCCGGCGTAGCTTGAGCGCAGCGAAGGCGGACTGGTGTGTCCGGCAGCTTGAGTTGAACAAGAGAATTGAAATTTACGTCATGTGGATCGCGCATCGAGCGGTCAATTGCCGCTGCTGGCACGTTTAAATCGAACGCCCCGGGTATGCCGGCCATTTTTTCGTTTTCGCTGTATTGCCAGATGGTCCAAGGCGAAGGCGGGGCCTTGGTCGCAAGTCCATATTTGACGCGCCACACACCTAACCGGCCGGTCACGGAAGGGGTCAGAACCTTGTCGAGAACATAGTCGTTGCCATAGATGATCGGCTTCTGATGATAGGTTTTCTCGATCAGGTCGGCGAATGCCCCGACATTTGCCCGTATCGCTTCGTTCCCTATAGCTTGCGCGCATTTGGCCTCGGGCGCCAGACCACCGAAATTTGATTTCTCCTGGCCGGGATAAAGCTCGATATCGATCGCGATCGGCAACGCGCTCGGATCCTCGGGTACTATATTCTGCAAACTTGCGAACTGGTCGGCAATCTCGACGCAAAACGAGAATGTGTGGTAGGCGCCGCGTTTAATGCCGGCGTCCTTGGCTCCCTGCCAGTTGGCCGTAAAATTTCCATCGACAAGTTTTGCCGCCTGGGTCGCCTTGATGTACGCAAACTTTATGTTTTGCGCCGCCACGGTCGGCCAGTCGATCTTCCCCGCGAAGTGCGATACGTCGATGCCGCGCACTGGCGCGCCAAGCACCCGCAACTGCTCAAAACCGTCCGTTGTCGGCAGCGGGTCTTTCACCGACAACTGATTTGTCGATGGCGCGAACTCGTTGCCGACCGACAGGTTTGCCTGAAAGCTCGTCGTGGTCGCCGCGCCGGTTGCCGGCGGGTGCTGGAAGAAGAAAAAGCCGCCTTCCGCGCGGACATCGGACGGTCCGACGGGACCCACCCAATGATGTTTGTTTCCCTCCCAGTCCTTGGACGCAATGCCGCTGTCGATATATTTTATCATCGTCGCCGACAGATAACCATCGAGGGCGCCCAGCCGAACTACGCCGCTATAGGCCTCGATACTACCTTCCTTGCCCAGAGTTGCGCTCTGCGCCTCGTGATCGGCATCGCCGCTCTTCACGCCGTCGATGATCATCTGAAAGAACAGGCTGCCCTGGCCGTCTTTCGCCGAATAGACCACTTTGTCGCGGGGTCCGGCGGTGATCGCATAGGCGCCTCTCGAATCGAGCTCGAACTCCGACCCGCCGGCCATCTGGAAACCGAACACGTCGCCGCCGTAGCATGCGTTGATCAGCGCAAGAAAATGGTAGGTATTCTTGGCAAGGTCGTTGAACAGCGCGCGCAGCTCGTTCAGCCCGTAAAGGTTCTGATAGTCGTCATCCCGCGCGGTTGCGGCCAGCGCCAATCCGACCGACGGATTGCGCGAGGCGGGCTGCTCGTCGTCGCCGAAGAACTGCATCTGAACGCCGTGGCCAGAATACGCAAAAAGGAAACGCACTTTCCCCTGAAAGTAGCTGGCGCGATCCATCGCGTATTTTCGTAAAAAATAGCGGATGTTCTCGAAGGTGGCGTGCTCGTTCTCGAGCACAATGACCTCGTCGAAGTTCTGGTCGTCGATCAGGAAGGATTTGAGCTTTGCGACGTCGACCCCGGCCGCAGGGACGTCATAGGCGGGGTTCTGGTATTTGCCGATGCCCACGACGACGGCGATACTGCGCGCCAGCTCTCCCGGCTTCAGTTTCAGATTCCTGACCACGCGGTCATCAGACTTCTTGTCGTCGGGCTCATAGCGAGCAAAGAAAGCGCAGCGCGCCGCGACATCGACGGTAGCTCCCAGCGCCTGGGGTTTATCGCACTTGACCGAGGCCGCATTCGCCGCCCCGCCGAACGGTTGCACTGCTATCGATAAAAGGAAAAGCCACACTACCGGACGCGTGTGGCGCAACTGAATTGCTGCACGCGCGGCCAGTTGAGCAAGCGCTTCATATGCCAAGTCTGCCATAACCCGACTCTTTTTGCGGCTGACGGTCAATGCGCGTCAGTTGTCGTTCACGAATGCCTTGTCGAACTCGGCCTGGGTTCCCTTGAACACGTCGACGTCGAAGTTGCCGTCGAAACCTTTGGTAAGGGCGGCGCCAAATGAAAACTGCCAGAGAATGTGGTCGAGGTTGGCGGCGGGGTTTGGCAGCTCAAGTTTTCTGTCCTTGCCGTCGACATCGAAAATCCAGATTTTGACGCCTGGCGGAAGCTGCTTTACGAAATCCGCGCTATTGATGTGGTTGTCATTCATAAAACTCTTGTTGGTATACAAAAGCGGTATTCGCTTGGTCCGGGTTTGCACCTGGTTCAGAAAATCCACCGTCGTCTTCAGGATTTCCGCCGGCGTGCGCTTGTTTGTCTGCCATCTATCGGGACAGGTCTTGCACGTTACGTCCCATTCGAGGTCCAGGGCCGGCCGCAAGTCGCCGGTCTTGAACCCGCCATGCTTGTTGACGTAGTCGACGAAGCTGTCGGCTTGCGCTTTGCCGCTCATCGAAGGATCGGAAGCGAGAAAATGGAAGGCGCCGCGCGGAAGACTGGCTTTAGCCAGTTCGTCCCAATTGCGATGGAACGTCTTGTCGGCGAAGTCGGTGCCCTGGGTCGCCTTGGTGTACACAAAGCCGACGCTCTGCTGCTTCAGCTCCTTGATTGGAAAGTTATCGCCCTCCCAGTGGCTGATATCGATGCCAAAAATCTGGCCGGTGCGCGGCTTGCCCTTGTCGTCGAGAAGGGCGTCGTGAGCGAAACGAAATGTGTAGGGAAACGCGAATGTTTTCGCTTCGCCGCCTTCCGCCTTCAGCATTTCATCGGCGTATCGCTGGAACAGCTGGCCGCGGGAAGGCTGGTCGCTCAAGGCGGTCCAACTGGCCTCGTCACGCTGGCTGTCTTCCGCCCGAAGGTTGTTTCCGGCCAAAGCGGCAAGGGCAGCAAGCAAAATTCCTGTCCACCTAATCAATTTCATGCGAATTCTCCCATCTCCGGCAAAGCATAGATATTCAACTAAGAGTAGCGTTCGGGCAAGGGAAAAGGAGGTATCGAAGGAGTCCTCGCGCGTCGATGCGTTCATCGGTGCAGGCCTAATGCGGTGCTCGTAAGCGTGGGCGTGGCCAGATAATTGGGGCAAAGAATAGCGCCAGCGCAAGCAACACCAGGCTCGCGCCCCATCGGACGCGCTCGCGTGCCCGCGCGCGCACTTCGTCCATGACGAATTGCTCGCCTCGGCGCATTTCGCCGTAGGATTTCAAGAATGAGGAGATGCGTCCGATGCTGAAGTCGTCGAGCGCCTCACCTTCGGTGCGGTTACGTTTTTCCAGATCGTTCAGCCGCTCCGCTGCGGTTCGATGGCGCTCCGCGGTTTCGCTGGCCTCCGCGAAGGTGGCTGCCTCGGAGCGGGTGAAATACAGCGCGCGCAGCGAAGGAACTGCGTATTCGATCATGTCGAGAAACGGCTGGTCGGCGCGCGGCGCCGCCGCCAGTTGCAAGGCGGAGCCCGCGAACAGCGCGGCGGCGCACCAGCGGGCGGTCATTGTCGCAACGCGTAAGGCTTTGTGGCGATTGCCGCGCAGAAACGGATAGAGCAACCCGGCAACCATCAGCGCTACGCCAAAAGCGCAGACCATGGCTGCACCGGTCGGCAAGTCCAAGGCAAACGAGACCGCCAGACCGGCGGCGCTGGTGAGGGTCCCGGTGATCCAGCCGATTGCGAGTTGTCGTGCTGGCGAAGAGGCAAACATGACGCCGATTGCCGCCGGAACGATAAGAAAGGAAAACACCAGCAGCACGCCGGCAATCGCGACCGAGCTTGTTACGACCACGCCGAAACTCGCATAGAAGACGAATTCCCAAAACAGGCCGCCCGGTCCGCTCAGCTGCCGGCGCAACAGCCGGTGCAACAGCCCGATTGCGGCATAGAGCGGCACAATGACGGCAACCTCGTTCAATCCGCTGGTCAGGATATTCCCGGTCAGGATCTGCTTGAGATGCTCGGCGCCCTGTGGCGCGCGGTCGATCAGCAGAATGGCTGCAGCCGCCGCGACGACGTAGATCACCCCGATCAAAGCCTCCTGCGGCACGCGCGTGCCCCAGGTCCGCGTCAAGGCCAGCAGCACGGCCGCCAGCAGAGTGAAGCCGAGGGAGTAGCCATAGGTCGCGGGACTTTGCGCGGCATGACCGAGCATGAAGGCGACCGTGGCGCCGAGCGCCGCGATCTGCGCCAGCGCCAGGTCGACAAAGATGACCTGGCGCGCCAGCACCTGGATGCCGAAATAGACGTGGATGCCGACCAGACAGACCGCGACCAGGAACGCCGGCAGAAGAAATATCAAGGGCTCGATCATTGCACCCCCGCAGCCGCCGTCAGCGCCGCAACATTGGCGTCGAACAGCGCGATGTAGTCGCCGGTGTCCGGCAGCGCGCCGACCGACGCGGCCAGCGTCACAGTCGACGCCCCGGCCTTGCCTGCCACAAAGGCCACGTCGCGTTCCGGCTCCTGGGGTTCGCGCACCACGATACGGGCGCCGCGCGCCTGCATGGTCCGGACGATGCCGGCGAGGTGCGCCGGACTTGGCGGCACACCGGGTTTGGTTTCGATAAAGCCGATAAAATCCAGCCGGAAGCGGCGGGCAAAATACGGCCAGCTGTTGTGAAACGCAACTATCGGCATGATTCTGAGCGGTGCCAGTCTGCTTTCCCATTCCTGCAGTTTGGCGCGTAAGCGAACCAGGAACGCCAGGCGATTGGCCTCGTAACGGACGGCGTTTTCCGGGTCGATCCGCGCCAGCGCTTCAAGGATGGTGCCGGTGACGATCTCGGCGTTCTTAGGGTCGAGCCAATAGTGCGGATTGCCGCTGCCGTGGGCGTGACCATCGCCCGGGCCGACACTCATCCCGCGCAGCTCGAGCACTGCAATGGCGAAAGAGGCATCGACGTAACCCGGGCCGCCGCGGCTGATCTCGGGCCTTCCGGACTGCGCCAGCAGGCGATCGGCCCACAGATCGTAGTCAAGTCCGACACGCACCAGCAAACGCGCATTCTTCAGGCGCAGAACGTCCTGCGGCCTCGGCTGATAGTCCTCGGCGTCCATGTTGGCCGGAACCAGGTTCACCGCCGCAACCCGGTCGCCGCCCACCGCCTCGGTCAGGCTGCGCAAATCGGTTGTCGTGGTCACGACCTGGATGCGGTCCTGCGCCAATCCGGGCGACGCCAACATCAAGCAAGCGGCAATCAGAGCGAAGCGCACGGCGATGGATTTTGAAGCGGGGCAGGGCCGCGCGGGACGCGGCACTGCCCTGTTGTTCGCTAACGCTTGCCGGCGCTGGCAACCCAGATGCTTTTCGGCATCAGGCAATGGACATTCTTCTCGGCGTCCGAAACCGCTCCAACGCGGCAATCCATCGCCACGCTGGCCAGCCCGTAGGCGTCCAATCGCGCGATCTTTTTCTCCGACTCCAGCCACTTGATCATGCCCATCGAGGCGTCGTTCATCGCCTTGTTGAGGTCGGGGTCCTTGACATGCGAGACGTAATATTTCGAGGTCTCCTTGGTCGGGCGCTCCATGTCTTCCTTGTCACCGGCATTTTTCGGATTGAGGCAGTGGATGCCTTTCTTGACGTTGACGACTTGAGACACCCGGCAATCGGACACGCTCGCCATCAGCTTCTCCCCTTGGTCGGCCGAGACGTTGCGCTGCTCGGAGAGGAACTTGATTGTTTGCGCCTTGGCCTGCGCCCAAGCCTTGTTGAGGTCCTGGTCGAATCCCATGGTGATCCAGGATTTCGCCGTCTCGATGCGCGGGAAGTCGAGCGGCTTGCCTTTGATGACTTCCACCGTGATGTTGAGTTCTTTGTAGGCGGTCTCGATCGCGGTGAGGTTGACCTCGCCGTTGCCCTGGCCGGCATGGGAATCGCCGGTCCACAGTAACGCTCCCGGCACATGCACCGGTACGTAAAGCGACGTGCCGGCGACGAAGTCACGGATATCCATATTGCCGGCGAATTCTCCGGGCGGCACGCTCGAATAGCGGCCGGGCTCCTTGCGCGCGACCGCGAGCGTGCCGGGGAACGGCTTTAGCGGCAGCACAATGCCAGGCAGAAACTCGGTCTGCATCTTGTCGAGGTCGAGATAGAGATATTTGACCTGGCCGTCCTGATAGACGGTGGGAAACTGGCCGAACATTCCCGGCACGTTGAAGTTCGTCGCATAGGCGCGCGGCACGATCTTGTTCAGCGTCACTTTCAGCACGTCGCCGGGCTGCGCACCCTCGATATAGATCGGTCCGGTCAGGGTGTGCGGACCGCGGCCGGGGAAATCAGTGCGAAGCTTCTTGATCTGCTCGATGGTCGCCCCGGGAACCACCTGATTGTGGCTGTGCATCATCGTCTCCAGCGCGATGCTGTCGCCGGAATTGACGCGCAGCACCGGAGCCTGGGCGTTGTCGAACCAGCCCCATTGCGTGGTCTCAAGCGTGGCCGGCAGCAGATGCACCTTCTTGCCGTTCGGTACCCCCACGACGCGCAGCTTGGAGTCGTCGGCAGGCCCGATACCCGGATAGCCGTTGCCGATCGTCGCGGTGGGCGGGAATTGCGGCGCGGCAGGGGCGGTTGCCGCCGGAGCCGGCGCGGGTGCAGGGCTTTGCGCATATGCTGCCGTGCCGATGATCAACGCGGCGCCGGCGCCCAGTGCGATGCGATACAGGTATGTTGCTTGAGCCATGCTTTTTCCCCCAGAAGCCTGATGCCAAGGTAGACCATTCTGGCTTGCCACGGCAATGCATTCCCGCCGCTGTGGACTAAGCTAAACAGTTTTGTCAGCTTGCCCTCGCTGTTTGGCTGCGCGACCATAGGCCGAGGTCACAAGGTTGCGGCGCGATAGGGCCGAAAATCCAAAAAAGGGGAGGGACTGATGATCAGGGCCGGCAAAATAATCAGCGCTGGGTTGATGACTGCGGCGCTCGCGCTTGCGGCGGGAGCCGCGAACGCCAAGGACAAGGTGAAAGTCGGCTTCATCGGCCCGCTGACCGGCGGCGTCTCGGTCAACGGCATCGGCGGACGCAATTCGGCCGAGCTCGCGGTCAAGCTGCGCAACGCCGATGCCAAGGCGAAATACGAATACGAGCTGGTGGTGCTCGACGACGAGTGCAAGCCGAACGTGGCGGTCCAGGTCGCCACCAAGATGGCGGCCGACAAGGACATCATCGCCGGCGCCACGCATTATTGTTCGGCGACTGCGATCGCGACCGTCGACACTTATCACAAGTTCGGGTTTCCGGTGATCGTCTGGGGCGCGGTGCTGCCCGACATCACCTATCGCAACAAATACGCGGAAGTTCACCGCGTCAACGGCACCATGATCAACCAGAACGACGCCAATGCCGAACTGATCTCGAATCTCGGCTACAAGACCGTCGCCGTGATTCACGACACCACCGATTACGGCAAAGGCCATAACGAATATTTCAGCAAGGCGCTGGCCAAGATCGGCAAGGCGAAGATCGTCGGAACCTTCGGCGTGACGGCCGAACAGCAGGACTTCACCGCCGAACTCACGCAAATCAAGTCGCTCAATCCCGAGGTGATCTATTTCGGCGGACTGACCCCGATCGGGGTCCGCATCCGCTCGCAAATGGACAAGCTCGGAATCAAGGCGGTGTTCGACGGCACTTCCGGCATTGTATCCGACGCCTTTGTCCAGGGGCTCGGGCCGCTCGCCGAAGGCACGCTGGCGTTTCGCGAAGGCGCGCCGACCGACAAGTTGCCGGGCGGCAAATTCTTCATGGAAAACTACAACGCCCAGAAGTATGACAACCCGCCCGAAGCCTATGGCGCCTTCGCCTATGCGGCGATGGACATGATCCTGGACACCATCGAGAAGACAGGTCCCGACCGCAAGAAGGTCATTGACGAGCTCGGCAATGTGAAGGACCGCGATTCGATCGTCGGAAAAATCACCTTCGACGACCACGGCCAGAATACCGTGCCCGTGATCACCAAATACGTGATACAGGACGGCAAGTTCGTCGAGTGGGACGAAAGCGAATACGCCGGCGGCAAGCGCAAGTTGCCCGGGCAAAAATAGCATTGCGGACGAGGCGGGGCCCGCGCGGCCTCGCCTTGTTGTCTACGATGCGGTACCAAGACGACAACATGGATGTGGGGCTGTTCACGCAATACGTCATGAACGGGCTGATGCTCGGCATGATGTATGCGCTCGTCGCCGTCGGCTTCACGCTGTTCTTTGGCGTCCTCGACGTTATCAAGTTCTCGCACGGCGATGTGGTCACGGTCGGCGCGTTTGCCGCGCTCGCGACCTTCGCGGGTCTGAATGCGCTTGGCTTGAAATCCCGCTGGCTCGATCTCGTCGTCATGCTCGCGATTGCGATGCTGGCGATGGCTGTACTCGGCATGCTGATCGCGCGGTATCTGGTGATGCCGCTGCGCTCGGCGCCGGCGCTCAATACGCTGTTGATCACCTTGATGCTCGGCACGGTGCTGCGCGAATCGGTGCGGCTGTTCTATCCGCAAGGCGCCAATCCGAAACCATTCCCGGCCCTGCTGCCGCGCAGCTCGATCGACCTCGGCAGCTTTAATCTGCGGCTCGACAATGTGCTGATGCTGGCGGCGGGCGCCGCGGTGATCGTCGGCCTGCAATTTCTGCTCAACCGCACCAAGCTTGGACTGGCGATTCGCGCCGTTGCGCAGGATGAGGAGACGGCGCGCACGATGGGCGTCAATTTCACCGCCATCGTGCTTATCACCTTCGCGATCGGCTCAAGCCTTGCCGCCTTCGCGGGCGTGATGAACGGCCTGTATTACAACGAGATCAATTTCGGCATGGGCCTCTATCTCGGCGTGATCGGCTTTTCCGCCGCGATCATCGGCGGGCTCGGCAGCATCTATGGGGCCATTCTCGGCGGCTTTCTGTTCGCCGGATTGCAGACCATCGGCACCGTGCTTCTGCCGTTCGCCAGCGCCTATAAGGACGTCTTCGCCTTTGCTGTGGTTATCGCCATCATGGCCTGGCGCCCGACCGGGCTGATCCGGGAAAAGATCAGTGAGCGGGTGTGAGCCGATGGCCGGCGAGGCGGACAATACGCATGCGGCGTTGTGGCCCGGCCTGATCGCGCTGGCGGCCGCGACCGGCTATCTGATCGCGCTGCTCGCCGCGGAAAATCAGGCGCTCATCGTTTCGCTGCTTGTAGCGGGCATCGCCGCCGTTATCGCCGCGGCATGGTTGCGGCTGCTCGATCACGCCAGCCGTTCCTTCGAGGATCATGAGGATGCGCTTGGCGGCTTCGCGATCCTCGCGGCTTTGGCGGTCGCCGTGTTCTTTCACGAGGATCATTTTGTTCTGCTGCTGGTCACCACGGTGCTGCTCTACCACGGTGGCGACGCTCGGCTTGAACATTCAGTTCGGCTATGCCGGTGTGCTGAATTTCGCCGGCGCGTCCTTTTTCGGCATCGGCGCCTACACATCCGCGGTTCTCAACGCCCATACCGCACTGCCTCATCTTGTCGTTCTGGCGATCGGCGGCCTGCTTGCCGCTCTGATCGGCTCGCTGCTGCTGCTGCCGGTGTTGCGCACGCGTGGACATTACGCCGCCGTCGTAACCATCGCCTTTGCGCTGCTGTTCAAGACCTTTCTCGAGGTCAATGACGTTCTCGGCGGGCCGCAGGGCTTGCAGGTGCCGGGCATGAAAATTCTCGGCTGGACGTTCAACGACAATGTGTCGATCGGAAAGGTCGCGCTGTCATTCTACATGAACTACTTCATCGTCAGCCTGTTGCTGCTGATAGGCGCGTTCATCCTGGTGCGGCGGCTGGAACGATCCTGGATAGGGCTCAACCTCGATGCGCTGCGGCTCGACGAGACCGCCGCGAGCTGTTTCGGCCTCGATATCGTGCGCTGGAAGATCACGGCGTTTCTGATCGGCAATTTTCTCATCGGCATTGCCGGTGCGCTGTTCGGCATGGTCGGAAGTTTTGTCGCGCCGAACAACTACACCTTCGCCGACTCGCTCATCCTGGTCTCGATCCTGCTGCTCGGCGGCATCGGCAATCCCTGGGGACTCATCGTCGCGACCTTGATTGTCGTGATTGTTCCCGAAAAATTGCAGACCATCCAGGAATATCGCTTTTTGCTCTATGCGCTGTTGGTGATCGGCGTGTTGTTGTTCCGGCCGCAAGGACTGCTGCCGCGGCCGGTGCGCCGCTATTTTCCGGGATGGCGGCCATGACGGCTGCTGGACGCGCGCGGCCTGTCGAAGCGGTTCGGCGGCGTGCTCGCGCTCGACAGTCTCGACCTCAGCGTCGCGCCGAACGAAATCATCGGCCTGATCGGCCCGAACGGTTCGGGCAAGACGACGTTCTTCAACGTGATCACGGGTATTTACGGCGCGGATGCCGGACGCGTGAGCTTTCGACGGCGTTGACATCACCAATGCGAGCTCGCGCGCAGTCTATCAGGCCGGAATTTCGCGGACCTTCCAGCGTTCGCGGCTGTCGTTGCCGTTGTCGATCTTCGACAACATCATGATCGGCAACCACAAGCGGCTCAATCAGGGGCTTTGGTTCAATCTGTTCCGGCGCGGCAAGTTCAAGCTTGAATTTGAAGCAAGCTATCTGGCTGCGCGCGCGCTGGTCGAGGTTTTCGAACCGGCGCTCGCCGGCCGCATGCTGGAGCCGGTCGCCGGGCTGCCGATGATCGATCGCCGCCGCATCGAGATTTGCCGCGCGCTGATCAGCGAGCCAAAATTGCTGCTGCTCGATGAGCCCTCCGCCGGCATGACGCATGACGAGACGGCGGAACTGATGAATGACATTCTTCTCGTGCGCGAGCGCAACAAGCAATTGACGATCATCATCGTCGAGCATGAAATGGGAGTGATCGAACGCATCACCGATCGTTGCGTCGTGCTCAATTTCGGCCGCAAGATTGCCGAAGGCCGATACCGCGAGGTTGCTGCCGATGCGCAGGTGCAGGAAGCCTATCTCGGGGTGGCATGATGTCCGATATGCTTGAGATCGACGGCGTCTACACCGCCTATGACAAGGCCGATGTGCTGCAAGGCGTCTCGCTGGCGGTGAAATCCGGTAGCATCACCTGCCTTCTCGGCTCCAACGGTTCCGGCAAAACCACGCTGGTCCGCTCGATTCTGGGACTTACGCCGGCGCGCGCCGGACGCATCATTTTCGACGGCACCGACATTACGCGAATTGCCACCCACAAGATCATAGCGGCTGGCATCGCCTGCATCCCCGAGGGGCGCAAGGTGTTTCCCAAGCTTACGGTTGAGGAAAATCTGCGCGTCGGCGCCTATCAGGAGACTTCGGAAAACATCACGCAGGCGCGCATGGCCGATATCTTTCGCATTTACCCGCGTCTTGCGGAGCGACGGACGCAACTGGCGGGCACCATGTCCGGCGGCGAGCAGGCGATGGTGTCGATCGGGCGCGGGCTGATGCGCGCGCCAAAGCTGCTGTTGATCGACGAGCCGTCGCTTGGGCTCTCGCCCCGGCTGGTGAAGGAGAACTTCGATATCATACGCCGGATCAACGAGCGCGGCATCACCGTACTGCTGGTCGAGCAAAACGTGCACCAGACACTCGCCATCTCGCATCATGGTTTTGTATTGTCAAAAGGCCGCGTGGCGACCAGTGGAACACCTGCGGAACTTGCGGTTCGCACGGAGGTGCGTGATGCCTATTTCGCCTGAATGGCGATGGGTGCTGCCTCCGCCCCGCCGCTGACGGGCCTGGTGTTTGCGCCGCCGCGACGGGGTGGCTGGGCTTCGTCAGGCTGGGTGTCGAGCACTTCCTCAGCGGCTATGACCATCTGCTGTTCTGATGGCGCTGCTCGCCACTGCGCGAAGCCTGTTCGCATCGTCACCGCCTTCACCCTGCCTCACAGATCAAGCTCCTATCGCGTTTCGCGCAATGACGTCGCGATAAAATGATGCGCTTAGCTTCGGCCGCCGGCGTTGCGTGTCGAAGTCGACGCGATACAGCCCGAAGCGTTTTTCAAACCCGTATATCCATTCGAAATTATCCATGAGGCTCCACAGGAAATATCCGCGAACCGGGACGCCCTCGGATGTCGCGCGCTGCAGCTGCGCCAGGTAGTTGCGCAGGTACATGATGCGGTCGAGATCGTAGATGCCGCCGTCGGCAGCGACCTTGTCATCGGCGGAGGTGCCGTTCTCGCTGATGTAGATCGTATCGATATTCCAGACCTTCGCCGCGAGCCGCGGTACCCAATAGGCCGTCTCCGGACCGATCCTGAGCCAATCGACATTCATATGCGGAAACGAGCCGGGAAAAGGCAGCACCTTGAAACCCGGCGCGCGGTCGGACGCCACAACGTAATATTGCGGGGCATAGATGTTCAGGCCGACGAAATCGTTGGGAGAAGAGATTATCTTCAATTCGTCGGCGGTATGCTTCGGGGCGTTGCTGCCGGCGTAGGCGAGAAAGCCGTCGGTGTATTTGCCCTCCAGGATCACGCCCAGAAAACCCGCATTCAATTCCCGCGTCGCGATCTCCGCCGCGCGAATATTTTCCGGGGTGGGGATGGCCGGCAGGCAGGCCGCGATGTTTTCGGCCGGACCGACCTTGGTACCCGCGCGGCCCTGAGCGCGGATCGCCTGCACCGCGAGACCGTGCGCCAACGCCACGTTGTGACGGACCTGGTTGAGTTTTGCCTGCGGCAGTTTGAGGCCTGGCGCATCGATGCCCCACCCGTAACCGAAGTTCACAAATCTTGCGGCTTCGTTGATGGTGAAGAAGGATTTCACGCGATCGCTCAGACGCTCCGCAACGGCGCCCGCGTAATGCGCGAACGCCCTGGAAGTCTCGGTCGACTGCCATCCGCCCAGTCTGTCCTGCAGCGACTGCGGCAGATCCCAATGATACAGCGTCGCGAACGGTTCGATGTCATTCTTGAGAAGTTCGTCCACCAGACGGTCGTAGAAATCGAGGCCTTTGGGGTTTGGCGCACCGGTTCCCTTGGGAAACACCCGCGGCCACGCAATCGAAAATCGATAGGCCTTTACCCCCAATTCGCGGATCAGCCCAACGTCTTCCTTGTAGCGGTGATAGTGATCGTTGGCACCGTCAGCGTTGCTGCGATCCCCGATCTTGCCCGGCGTATGCGCAAAACTATCCCAGATCGAACGGCCGCGGCCGTCTTCACTGACGGCGCCTTCGATCTGATACGCCGAAGTAGCGGTGCCCCATATAAAGCCGTTCGGGAAACCTGCCGGGGCGTGGCGGTCGCGCGTCTGCTTTGCCTCTTCCGGCTTCGCTTCCGGCGCCGCCATCCCGAGCGCGGAAAACCCCGCAAGCTTCGCAAAGTAGCGACGCGAGAACTTACCCAGCATCGACTTCTCCCGTCGGGTTTGCTTGCACCGGCTTGGGCGCCGGGTCACAAGGTCTACATCCTGTCGACAAACCGATGAAGCGAGATTTTCTTCAGTAAAGCAGCGCGCCTCGGTCTCGCCACTCCATGCTCCGGCCTATCTGGAACCGCTTTGTCAGCACGATCTAGTCAGTCGATTTGATAGGCGGAAATCCTGTCGATCTCGAATGCGACCGCAACGGGAGATTCGGCGGCGACGAATCCGACGCCCTCGAAGTTCTTCGAGCCCATCGCCAGGTTCACGATCATGTACATGGGATCGTCAAAGCCGATAGGGACCTTGATATCCGACACCGGCTTGCGGTCGATGAAATAGATCAGGCGGTCCGGCTGCCATAGCACGCCATAGTCGTGGAAATCGTACGAAGCGCCCGGCAATGAGAAGTCGAACCCGCAGGATTCCACCCGACCGGTAGCCGGAATCCGCCAATGCGTCGTCATCACCAGGTCGCCGGGGCGTTGCCCGCGCCCTTCCATCACGTCGATTTCGGGAGGCCAGCCGCCGTCGTCTGCCAGCATCCAGAACGCCGGCCAGACCGCGGTCCCGACCGGTATCTTGGAACGGATCTCGAAATACCCGTACTTTTGCGAAAACGAACTTTGTGTGGTCAGGATGCCCGATACATATTCATTCTCGAAAAGCACCGACTTCAGCGCAGCAGGCGTGCGGCTTGCAACGATGGACAGAATCCCATCTTAAATCTTGAAGGGATTCAGTCCGAGTGGAGTGATTGCCCGTCCGCCATAGCGTGGATCCACGTATATCTGCTGTTCGCCATTGTACGTGGTTTTCCGTTTGAAGTCGGAGCCGTCGCCTCCCCAGTAGCGCGCTGCCGGCCAGGCGGCGCCCCCGGCGTAGTGAGGCACCCACTTTCCGTTCAACAATGGATGCGCGTCGAAATCGTCGTGGAAGGTCCGGTGCAACGACACCGATGCGAGCGGAGCGGCGTCCGGCACCTCGAGGCGACGGCATCGTTCGCCCGGCGCATCGCCGCCAACCGGCAGGGTAAGGCGCATCGGCGCGGCCTTGAGGTCGCCTTGCGCGAAAGCCGGCGCCGAGGCGACCAGACAACTGGCCGCCGCGACAATTCCCGCCGCAAGTTTCAAGGCCTTCTTCAATCTGCGCCCCCACACACGCCCAGGCGGCACGCATCTGGGTGACCGCTCGGTGTTCCCCAACAAGTGACCGGCGGCGTTGAGCCGATACCTGCGTCGCTATTCATGATGGACGCCAGCGCGGCGAGCTACAATGCCACGGGTATTTCCACCAGCGGCGGCGCGGAACGAAAAGGCGCGGCGGGATGGCTCCCGCCGCGCCCCGACTTTTGTCTCGCTGGTCCAGGCGCTGAGACGCCCGTTGCCAGGCTTAAAACAGCCTAGCGGGCGATCCCAGCGAGGTGACAGCGCTTGGAATAAGACACTGGATCACCTCCTTTCGTTGTTGGTGGAAATGTCAATATAGGCGGGGAATCGCAGCGTGTTAAGGGGGCCGCGCGAATGACCACCGGCAAAAGCCCGCCATGGCGGCGCGTCGCGGATCGAACGCAACAGGCAAATTCATCGCGGGTTGAGGCGGGCAGGCGGGCATGTTAGTTGATCGCCTTAACGCGGGTGTAGCTCAATGGTAGAGCAGCAGCCTTCCAAGCTGAATACGAGGGTTCGATTCCCTTCACCCGCTCCATCCCCTTGCGTTGCCGCCGGCCGCTGTTACGATCCCGCTATTGATCCAGATGTTTTACACCATGGTATTGCCTTGTCCGTTTCGAACCGTTTGCCCCGTTGGACGATTGTCCTGTCGCTGACCGCAGCCGGCGTGATTGCATCCTGGCCGATCGCGCAGATCCGGGCAGAAGCCGCAAGCCCGAACGCAACCTGCGCGTTTCGGCGACTGGAAATTTTACCGACCGATCAGATCGATTTCACGCGGTTTGCCGGCCGGGGAAACAATATCGGTATCGAATTCAAAGCCGATTTCGGCAGGGAAACGGATGTGTTTCCCGACCCGCCGGCCGTTGTGAACCGTTCGACCAATAAATCCTGTAACATCGAGGAAGGCGGGATCTGGCTGCGTCGTCAGGTTTATATCACGGCCGACGAGTCGCATTTGCTATCCGACCAATACAGCGGATCATGGGAGGTCCTGGTAGTCTACGATACCGGCACCTGCGCCCGTCTGGGAGAAATGAAATTAGACCGCCGCCTGGTCGGCATCGATCGAAGCACGGTTTCGGTCGAGACCGATTGTGCCGCCGCGGCGCCGCCGGATTCATGCGTCCGCAAATTTTCCGTCGGGTTTGACCGGCACTGCGTTCCCAGGAGGAAATAACATGCCACCAGACACGACCGCCGATTCCTCGCTTCTGCAAGCTTGTGAAGGTGCCTGGGAGGCGGAGTGGCTTTCCGGAACGAAGAACAAGAACAACTGCTCGGGTTTTGTCAAAGCGGTGGCGAAGAAAATGGGAGCGTCGCTTCCCGATCAAACGGCGGACGGTCTTGTCACCTATATGAAGAATAACTGGACATCGGTAAAATCAGGTCCGGAGGCCCGCACCAAAGCCATCGCGGGGACACTTGTCGTCGCCGGTTTGAAATCGGATGAGCAGAAAAGGTGTCCGAATCAGGGGCACGTGGCGGTGGTCGTCGCTGGAACCTTGTATCGGGAAAAATATCCGAAGTGCTGGGGCGGCAGCACCGGCTCGGCCCAGAGCAAAGGCACCTTGTCGATCGGCGAAGTCTTTGCCACCGCCGATCGCGACAAGGTCGGATATTACCAACCCAAAATTGCGGCTCAAACCGCGGCCAAAACGGGCTGATGGGTCGCGGTGCGGACCTTCCCGAGCCCCGTTGCGTGTCGGTCAAAGATACTGCTGAACATCCGTCTGCGAAAAATCCGAGCCCTTGAACAGCAGCGGAACGTTGAGAACCTTCGCCAATGCGTAAGCCGCGCAGTCGCCGAGATTGAGTCGCGCCTTGGGGTTAATGCCTTTTCCAAAACGGCTATACGCATCGATCGCCTGCGAAATATACGGTTCGGCAAACGGCACGATCTCGACGCCGAGTTCCGCCAGGAAGGCCATGATCTCTTCGGCGCTTTGACGTCCACGCCGCGCACCGATGACAATGCCTGTTTCATAGACGGTGACGGCGCTGGCGAACGCCCGCGTGGCATCGCGGATGATAGACAGAAAGCGTTCAGCTTCGGGCTCTTGTTCAAGAACGGCGATGAAAACCGAACTATCGACGACGATCATCAGGAGCCGCCCACGCCTGTTCGAGGATGTCTGGCGGCGTACGCGGATCGAGCAGCGGCCGGGAAGAAATGCGCCGGGCTATGTCGCGCGCGCGATCGATATCTGCGGATTTGCGGGACGCCGTGCTCTCGGCGACGGTGACACCGGCAATCTGCGCTTCCATCTCGACGCCTGCCTTTACAACTTCCTCAAGCGTCTTGCCGCTCCGCGTGGCGACACAGCGCGCGAGCAGTTCGGTTTCGGGAGGCAAGGTGATCGTCAAAAAATCCTCCGGGGAATGCTCGGCAATTTCGCATCTTGAATATATCTGCTTCAGGTGCGGAAAACAACTATCACCGAATTCAACCCCGTAAGGCAGTCGCTCCCCCGGCACCTGTAGTCGAAGCGCCCCGGGGTGGATTCTTTGCCAACTGAATTGCCGAACGCAAAGTCGTGCAGGGGCTGCGGCTGTCTGGTTGTCACTATAGCCATCTTCGCAATTTCTATCTTGTAAGTGGAAATTCGGACGGTGCGAAAATCGCTGATGTTATTAACTCGCAATTTGGCGGTGTTTGTGAAGCGAAAATCGAGGGCGCCTTCCCTAGTACCCTCCGTCTTGATTGGACTGCCGCGACGACGAAGCTAAATGTAATTACGGTTCTAGTGGCGATTGGAAAGTCCAAGGAAACCTTGTGTTCCAAACGAATCCGGTATCCTAAATTTCCGAATGATGCGGGTGACTACAACCGTCATTGATTGGAAGACTGGTGAGAATCATCGGTCGACGAGCGAGCTCCATACTATTTCCAGATCACCTTGCCCGCCTCGCCCCAACGGCCTGCGTCGTCTTTCCTTCCACTCCATCCCCCATCATTGCCCGCGCCGCCACCTTGACCACCCGCTCGATCACCGCATCGACGTCATCCAGATCGCACGTCCCCTCCGACAGCTTCGTCAGCCGCTCGCTGTCGCGGATGGTCTGGTGCGCCATGGCAAGGGCAAAGTGCAGGCCCCAATAGAGATCGGCCTCGTCGAGGCCGGGCAGCGAGCGTTTCATTGCCGCTGCGAATCGCCTGAGATGATCGATCTCGCGGTTCTTGATCCGGCGGATCGGCGGCACCGACTCGATCGACGCCCGGATCATGAAACGCGCGGCAGCGGAGCGCTGTCTGTCGGGGCCGAGGCAGCCGCGCAAGCTGGGTCCGACCAGCGCGCGCAGCACCTCGCCCATCTCGGCGCGGCCGCCGCCGCGTTCCTCGGCGGCGCGCAGCTCGCTCAGGCGCTCGCGGTTCAGCGCGAGGCTGCGGGTGACGAACAGCTCGGCGATCAACTCGTCCTTCGAGCCGAAATGATAATTCACCGCGGCAAGATTGACGTCGGCACTGGCTACGATGTCGCGCAGCGTCACGTCGGCAAAGCCGCGGTCGGCGTATAGCCGCTCGGCCGCTTCGAGGATCGCGGTTCGGGTCCGGTCCGACGGCATCTCATGGCTCCCATGCAACGGCCCGCGAAATCCAGCTGTTGCAATTCAAACAGTTGTATGAAACTATAGTTTGAAGGGTGGAATGTCAATGCGTTTGACGCATCGCAGTTCCGCCGATCTCACGCTGCGAACCCCTTGCTGCCGCGCCGTCGCGCGAAATGTCTCTTGCAGGAGAGGGGCGGCGGGGAGACAGTGCCGCCAAACGATTTCAGCAACACTCAAAGGAAAACGCCCCATGGACTTCAATATGTCGGATCGTCAGAAGGAATGGCTCGGCCGCGTCGAATCTTTCATGACCAAGCATGTGCGGCCCGCGGTGCCGATCTACCGGCAGCAGGACGAAGCCGGCGAGCGCTGGAAGGTGATCCCGATCGTCGAGGAGTTGAAGAAGAAGGCGCGCGCCGAAGGGCTCTGGAACATGTTCATGCCGCCGTCCTCGCATGAGGACGATGAATTCCGCGGCGCCGGATTGACCAATCTGGAATATGCGCCGCTGGCCGAAGCGATGGGCCACATCGGCTGGGCCTCGGAAGTGTTCAATTGCTCGGCGCCGGACACCGGCAACATGGAAGTCTTCATGCGCTACGCTTCCAGGGATCTGAAGCGGAAGTATCTGCGTCCCCTGATGGACGGCGAGATCCGCTCCGCCTTCCTGATGACCGAGCCAGCCGTCGCGTCGTCAGACGCCACCAACATCGAGACCTCGATCGTGCGCGACGGCGACGAATACGTCATCAACGGCCGCAAGTGGTGGTCGTCGGGCATGGGCGATCCGCGCTGCAAGGTGATGATCGTGATGGGCAAGACCGATCCGTCGGCACCGAAACATCAAGCGCAATCGCAGGTCGTGGTCCCCGCCGACGCCAAGGGCGTCAAGGTGGAGAAGATGCTGCCGGTGTTCGGCTTTGACGATGCGCCGCACGGACATGCCCAGGTGCTGCTCGAGAACGTCCGCGTGCCGGCCAGCAATATCCTGCTCGGCGAGGGCAGGGGATTCGAGATCGCGCAAGGCCGCCTCGGCCCCGGCCGCATCCATCACTGCATGCGCACCATCGGCAAGGCCGAAGAGGCGCTGGAGAAGATGGTGCGCCGGCTGTCGTCGCGCACCGCCTTCGGCAGGAAAATCATCGAATATTCGATCTGGGAGCAGCGTATTGCGGAAGCCCGCACCGATATCGAGATGAATCGCCTGTTGTGCCTGAAAGCCGCCGACATGATGGACAAGGTCGGCAACAAGACCGCCCAGCTCGAGATCGCGATGATCAAGGTCTCGGGCCCCAACATGGCGCTGCGCATCATCGACAACGCGATCCAGGCCTACGGCGCCGCCGGCGTTTCCGACGATGCGGGCCTTGCGCGCGATTACGCCTCGATGCGCACCATGCGGCTGGCCGACGGTCCGGACGAGGTGCACAATCGCGCCATTGCCAGACTTGAACTTCGGAAGTATGCAAACGCTCCGACGACACACTAACGCACAGTGGGTTGAGCTGAATTCGGGTCACCTCTCCCCGCTTGCGGGGAGAGGTCGGATTGCATCGTCAGATGCAATCCGGGTGAGGGGGACTCTCCGCGAGTCCGAGTGCGCGGAGAGTCCCCCTCACCCCGACCCTCTCCCCGCAAGCGGGGCGAGGGGAGAAGATCAAGGGAGCGTCCAGGTGGCCGACGGCGTCAGGAAAGACGAGGAGTTTTCCGGCACCAAGCCGGTCGAGGAGCGTCATCGCATTGATGAGATGCGCCTCGACGGCTGGATGCGCGAGCACGTCGAGGGCTATGCCGGACCGCTGACCGTCCTGCAATTCAAGGGCGGCCAGTCGAATCCGACCTACCGGCTCGACACCCCCGGCCGCTCCTATGTGATGCGGCGAAAACCGTTTGGAAAATTATTGCCGTCGGCGCATGCGGTCGACCGCGAATTCAAGGTGATCGCGGCGCTGAGCACGCAAGGCTTCCCGGTTGCGAAGGCTTACGCGCTGTGCACCGACGATACCGTGATCGGTGCCGCCTTCTACCTCATGTCGATGGAAGAGGGCCGGGTGTTCTGGGATCCGTCTCTGCCCAGCCAGACGCCGGATGCGCGGCGAAAAATCTTCACCAGCAAGATCGAGACCCTGGCAAAGCTGCATCAATACGATCCGGAAAAAATCGGCCTCGCCGATTTCGGCAAACCGGGAAATTACTTCGCGCGCCAGGTCGACCGCTGGACCAAGCAGTACCGCGCCTCGGAGACCCAGCACATTCCCGAAGTCGAAAAACTGATCGAGTGGCTGCCGCGCACCGTGCCGGAGCAGAAGCGGGTCTCGATCGTGCACGGCGACTACCGCCTCGACAACATGATCTTCCATCCGACCGAACCGCGGGTGCAGGCGGTGCTGGACTGGGAGCTGTCGACATTGGGCGATCCGATGGCGGATTTCACCTATCTGTTGATGCAGTGGACCATGCCGGGCCTTGCCAACGCCGATCTCGCCGCGCTGAACATCCCGTCCATGGACGAAGCGGCTGCGATCTACTGCGCCGTCACCGGCGACACCGTGCCGGATCTCAACTGGTATTTCTCCTACAACCTGTTCCGCCTCGCCGGCATCACCCAGGGCATCGCCGGCCGCATCCGCGACGGCACCGCCGCCAGCGCCAAGGCGATGGAATCCGCCAAGCGCACCGTGCCGCTGTCGCAGGCGTCATGGGAATACGCGCAGAAGGCGGGGGCTAGCTAGTAGCTCGGCGTTGTTCCGCGCAAGGGACGCCGGGCGGTCGGCGTCAGCCTGGCCGGGCGGCTTCGAGGGGCCGAAGCACGACGCTGTATCTGCGGCCGTCGAGACCGCAGGTCCGGCGATCCTAGCGGATGCCGGAAGCGCCGTTGACCTGCAGAAGATCGAAATCTCGCGCGCAGGCCGACAAGGTTCGCGCAGGCTTGAAGCTCAGCGAAAACTTTACGGTCGGGCCGACCGAGCCGTCGAACTTGTATGCCTCCAGATTGAACGGCCGGCTTGAAGGTCGCGTGATGTGGTACAAGGATGTCATCTCGGTCATGATGCCGTCGCATCCTACGCGCTCTATCCTGTACCCCTTGTCCAGCAGGCCGTCCCTCACGGACGCGAAGATTTCACGTACTCGCTCGTGAGTGAATGCCTGGGCTTCAAAGGAGATATTCATGACCATCGAGCGCGCTCCGCACGCGTAGATGTCCCATTCGACCGGGCGGCCTCCCGATTCGTGCAGGAGCGCGCGCCCGCCGATCAGGAACTTCGCCTTGCCGATCATGCGGAAATAGCACGCCGGAAAGTCGGTCATGGTGGTGTGACCCGGTAGTTCGATCCCGGTCGCACGGCGTTCCAGATCGGGCCAGCCGTAGTTCGTGTATTTGGCGCTGGCGGGTATCGCGAGATTGTCTATGGCGGAGGCCAGTTCGACCTGTCCTGTCCAGCTGGATTGCGGCTTCGACAGCGGTTTTCGAAACTCCTGTATCGCGTTGATCTTGTCCGCCGCGCTCATGCTGCGGTCATTCATGATGACGTTGCAAAACATGTAAGCGAGCATGGCGTCTTGCCTGGCAGCCTCGGCGCCGTCAGAATTCTTGTAAAGCTCGCGCCGTTCGGTTTCGATCTTGCCGGACAAGTCTGCAGATCCGAGAAATCGGCTGAGAAACTGCGTTTTGCCGGCAAGGTCTCCCTTCAATTTATCGCTCTGTTCCAAGCGACTTTCGTACTCAGGTGGTTTTCCGCAGTTTGCGGCTTGTCCGAAGGCCGGTGAGAAGGATCCCGCAAGAACGGCGGCCAGAAAATACAGGGAGCGCATCAAGGTTTCCGGAAGTTGGAGATGTAGCCTGTCGCGAAGTTTCGCGCTGGATGCAGATTTATCCCGCAAAGGCGGGCCGTCGTTCGCGCCGCAAGGATGCAGCACGGCGTGGAAACAGGGAGAAAAAAGGCGGGTCTCGAGATGCTTGCATCCGTATCCTCCGTAGCTGGCCTCGGAGGCAGTATGAATTTTGCAACGTGCTGGTGCAACTAATTTAGAAGGGTACCCTGAGGCGATGCCGGAGTGCTGCCGCGCGGAGCTTGGCAGACCGCGCGGCATTTGCCTTGAAGAGGTTGAGCCCGCTTCACCTGAACGATGCCTGCGCGGCGGCAATCCGCCGCAGCATGGCATCATCGAGCGGCGCGCCGGATGCTTTCAGGTTGGCGAGAAGATGTCCTGTTCGCGTCGTGCCGAACACCGCGCAGCTGACATGCGGATTGCGCAGCGCCCATGCGATCGCGCGCTCGCCGCCGCTGCGTCCGGGTTCATGGTCGAGAAACCGCAATGCCTTGCCGCGCCGGATATCGGCGCGATGATTCTTCCAGGCGCGTGCCAGATACCAGAAGTCCTGGATGCCGCGAAGCCGAAGCCGGCTGCGGTAGAGTCCGCCGCCAAGCACCATTCCCGCCAGCACGCCGACATTCCGCGCCGCGAGCTCGGCCATGATGGGCTCGCGTTCCGGCCGCAGCACGCTGTAATCCAGCATCACCGCGTCGAACAGCGGCACCCGTGCCACATGTGCGATCACGGCTTCGTCAAAGCTGTTGACGCTGAAATGAAGGGCTTTTCCCTCCCGGCACAGGCCCGAGAGTGTCTCGAGCAGCTCCTCGGTCAGGTTCACGATTTCCGGGCCGTGCAGGTGCAGGAGCGGGATCGCATCGAGTCCGAGCCGGCCGAGACTGGCCTCGACGGTCCGCCGCACCCCCGCGGGCGAAAAATCTTCGCGCCGCCTGCCTTGCTGGTCGATGTATGAGCCGGCCTTGGTGGCAATCACGAGGTCGTCTTTGCCGCGCAGACCCGCGATCGCGCGGCCCAGCCGCGGCTCGGCGTTGCCGCCCGAATAGCTGGCGCCGGTATCGAAAAAGGTCACGCCGTGATCGATAGCGGCATGCACGATGCGAATCGCTTCCGCCTCGCTGAATGCCGCCTTGCCCCAATAACTGGCGCAGCCCAGGCCGATTTCCGAAACGCGCAAACCAGTCCTGCCCAACGTGCGATAGAGCATAACTGTGACCCCGATAGCCGGTGACGGTTTCTACACCGGCTTGCCGGCATAGGGCATCGAGGCGGTCAGCCCGCCGTCGACCGGGATCGCCTGGCCATTGACATAGGACGCGTCATCGCTGGCCAGAAACAATCCCATTGCCGCGAGCTCATGCGGCTGGCCGGCGCGCTTCAAGGGATTGAGCTGGCCGATCTTGTGATCGGTGCCGCGCTGTTTGGCGTTGTCGAAAATCGGCTTGGTCATGCCGGTCTCGATCAGGCCGGGGCACACCGCATTGATGCGCACGCCGGTGCCCGACAGCGAATAGGCGGTGGTCTGCACCAGGCTGATGACGCCGGCCTTGCTGGCGCCGTAGGGATGCCCCGACGCGCCGGATTTCAGACCCGCCACCGAAGCAGTGCAGACGATCGAGCCGGACTTTTGTTTGATCATGTGCGGGATCGCATGTTTGATCGCCAGAAAAGGCCCGATCAGGTTGATGCGCAGGATTTCCATCCAGTGTTCCACGGTCTGTTCGGTCAGCGGCACCAGCCCGCCGCTGATGCCGGCATTGGCCCAGATCGCATCAAGCCGGCCGTACTTCGACACCGCTTTGTCGACGTAGGCCCTCACGTCGTCTTCCGAACCGGCATCGAGCCGCATGGCCTCGATGGTGCCGCCGGCGTCGCTGACCAGCTTTTCGGTTTCCTGCACGTTCTCGCTGCGATCGACCGCGATCAGCCTGGCGCCTTCTTTTGCGAACAACAGCGACGCGGCGCGGCCGATGCCGCTGCCGGCGCCGGTGATGATGACGGATTTGCCCTCGAGGCGGCCCATAAGTCTCTCCCTGTTGCGTTTGCGCTTTGCCGCCATGCGGAATTCAACCTCGCGCCGGCCATTAAAGCGGCTTGAGGCCTTGCACACTCTCACGTACAGCGACGTGGACACTATTGAAGGGTTTTTAAGATGTCCAATCCCGGCAAGCCATTCGTCTTGCAACATGCCGTTCCATTGGGCGTGGTGGCGACGCGATGGTGGTGGGTGCGCCATGCTCCGGTGCGCGACGACGGCGGCAACATCTACGGACAGAAGGACATGCCCTGCGATTGCAGCGACAGCGTGGTGTTCGATGCGGTCGCCAGGATTCTGCCGCGCGGCGCCGTGTGGTTCGCAAGCAAGCTGCAGCGCACCCATCAGACCGCGGAAGCGATCTGGACCGCCGGTTTTCCGAAACCCGACGCGATGCCCCACGAGGCCGACCTCAACGAACAGCATCTCGGTGACTGGCAGGGCCTCAATCGCGCCGAATTCTTCGCCTCCAGGCCGATCAATGTCGGCAGCTACTGGTTCGCACCGATCGACGAACCATCGCCGAACGGCGAAAGTTTCATGGATCTTTACAACCGCGTATCCCGCGCGATTGAACGGATCGGCGCCGAGCATGCGGACAGGGACATCATCGCGGTGGCGCATGGCGGCACCATCAAGGCCGCGATCGGCATCGCGCTCGGCGGCCGGCCGGAAAAAGGTCTTGCGTTTACCATCGACAATTGTTCGATCACGCGGCTCGATCATCTGACAAGCTCAGGCCACAGCGGCTGGCGCATTCCCTTTGTCAACCAGCAGCCCTGGATCGCGGATGCCTCGCACGCCGCGATGCATCAGCCGGCGGGACCGGAAGTGGTGCCGCCGACCAAGCTGGCGTGAGGATCATAGGGTGGGCAAAGCGAAGCGTGCCCACCATCACGCGGCACGGCGGAGATGGTGGGCACGGCGCAAGCGCGCCTTTGCCCACCCTACCGCGCCTCGCAATGAGGCAAGTAGTTTGCTAATGAAACAAACATCAGGGAGAAACGCATGACCTTGTTCGACATGAAAGGAAAAGTCGCCGTCATCACCGGCTCGACCCGCGGCATCGGCCGAGCCATTGCCGAGCGGATGGCCGAGCACGGCGCCAAGGTGGTGGTATCGTCGCGCAAGCAGGATGTCTGCGACCAGGTCACCGGGGAAATCAACGAAAAATTCGGCAAGGGCACCGCGGTCGCGATCGCCGCCAACATCTCCAGCAAGGAGAACCTGCAGAACCTCGTCACCGAGAGCAACCGCGCCTTCGGCAAGATCGACGTGCTGGTCTGCAACGCCGCCTCGAATCCGTATTACGGGCCGCTCGGCGGCATCTCGGACGATCAGTTCCGCAAGATTCTTGACAACAATATCGTCGCCAACAACTGGCTCACCAATCTGGTGGTGCCGCAGATGATCGAGCGCCGGGATGGCGCGATCATCATCGTCTCCTCGATCGGCGGCCTGAAGGGCTCGACCAATCTCGGTGCCTATGCGATCTCGAAGGCCGCCGACATGCAGCTGGCGCGCAATCTCGCCTGCGAATACGGCAAGCACAACATCCGGGTGAACTGCATCGCGCCCGGCCTGATCAAGACGGATTTCGCCAAGGCGCTGTGGGATAATCCGGAAAACCTCAAGGCATCGACCGCGCGCTCGCCGCTGCTGCGCATCGGTACCCCCGACGAGATCGCGGGTGCGGCGGTGTTTTTAGGCTCCGCGGCGGGAAATTTCATGACCGGCCAGAGCATCGTGATCGACGGCGGCGCGACGATCAGCTGATGAGCCGGACCGGTTGGCGGGGACGACGTAACTGGCTTGCGCGCCTCAGCGCCGTGCTGTCACCATCAAATCTCAAACGGCGATCTTGCGCAGCCGATCGGTGGCTCTCGTCATTGACCGCGGAAGCGCTCAAGTTGATGCGGTAAAATATGGAGAGCGCGGCGGGTCGCCCGGGCGTGCAAGGCCAGATTCAACGGAACAGTGGGCAGCACTGACGTCATTGACCGCCGGCAGCAACGCGCACGAACACGATATCCTTCACCATCGGCTCGAGCGGCGACGAAAGACTGACGATGTCGCCTTCGCGATCGGTCAGGAACGTGATGGCAAGCCGGTAGGGCAGCAGGGGGTGCAGGCCTTCCGGCAGCTCGAAGGTTTCATAGTGCCGGTGGATCATCGCCGCGGACATGCCGCGCCAGGACCAGTGCAGGGCTCCGCCCTGTTGCTCGATCGACATCACGCCGTAGGCCGGATGCTCGTAGTCGCCGGCATAAGCCGCAAGCTTGTGTGCCGGTTGGGTATCGGTATGCCCGGCCTTCTCCCGCGCATGCTTCCAGGCCTGCATTTGGGCGGAGGCCTGTTCACGCTGCGTGCGGCTGCGTTCGCGCCAGTCGATCGGCTCGCGGCCGCGCAGCCGGTCGACGACGTGCCAGATGAGCACTGGCGGCACGTCGTTCATCGGGCTGCAATTGGTCAGGACGGCGACCCCGATGCCGAAGTCCGGCAGCAGCGTCATCTGCGCGCACCAGCCGGGTAAACCTCCGCCATGGAACACCACCCGGTCGCCTCGATAGCTGTAACATCGCAGCCCAAGGCCATAATGCGATTCGCCGAACTCCGGGGGTGCCGGCTGGGGGTACCAGGCGCGCGGCACCTGCAGCGCGTCGATCAGCGCGGCCGGCACCAGGCGTTCGCCATCGAACTCGCCCTTGCCGAGATGCAGCCGCATCCAGTTCGCAAGGCCGGCGACCGAGGTGGTGATGGCTCCGGCGGCCACCGCCCGGAACGGGTAACGCGGGACTGGCAGCGGCGTGTCCTCCTGCATCATGTAGGGGCGGGCGGCGTCGGCCGAGGCTTCAAGATCGTCCAGGCTGAAGCCAATCGTGATGCCAAGCCGGTCGGTCAGCCGCCCGCGGATGAACGCTTCATAACTTTGTCCGCTGACCCGCTCGATGAGCAGACCAAGGACGGCATAGCAAAGGTTGTTGTACTCATAGGCGGCGCGAAGTTCGTGGCAGGGTTCGAGATACCGCATGACCCCAAGCAGTTCAGCGGGCGCGCGATCGCCTGGCAAATACACCCAGTCATGCCGTGGCAGCCCGGATTGATGGCATAACAGGTCGAGTATTGTGACCCGCTCGGTCGCCACCGGATCAGCCAAGCGAAACTCGGGGAGATAATCGCGTACAGGCCTGGTCCAGTCGAGGCGTCCCTCATCGTGCAACAGCGCCACGGCAGTCGCGGTAAAGGATTTGGTGATCGAGCAGGTCAAGAACTGCGTTGCGGTCGTAACGGGGAGCCCGGCCGCAAGGTCTCGTTGACCGTAAGCCTTCGCGAGCACCACTCTGCCGTTCTGCACCACCGCAAGTGCGGCGCCCGGCACCTTCCAGTCTGCCATACTATCGACGGCAAGACGATCGAGCTCAGGGACTAGCTCGACGATGGACGCATGCGGCACGTCGGACGAATGAACCATGACGGCATTACTTAACTTTTTTTGCTCTTAACGAATAGGACAACGGAATGCGAGGCGTTCCGTCCGGTAGCCGCCACATCCTTGCCGATGCGGGCACCAGGCTGGCCAGACCCGCCAGGGCAAGACCTCGTGTTCGCGAAACACCGTAAATTGCAAGCAAGCAAGCTGGACCCCGGCTTTGCAGCGCACCGCTCCGCACGAGCTACGCGCTACGCTGCCTCCGGGGCACTTTCACGCTTTGGCGATCCCCACCTCGACGCGGCCGATGCCGGAGAACTCCGCGACCGCAACATCCCCCGCCTGCAGCGGGAACTGGCGCACGAACGAGCCGGTCATGATGATGTCGCCCGGGCGCAACTGCCGCCCGTGCTGGCCGAGTTTTTCGGCGAGCCACTTGATCGAATTCAACGGGTTGCCAAGCACCGCCGAGCCGAGCCCGGTCGCTACTTCATTGCCGTTGAGCTGAACCCGCGCCTCGATCCGGTCCAGCTCCATCGCTGGCGCGAGCGGCACGGGCGCCCCCAGCACGACCGAGCGTTGCTGCCCGTTGTCGGCCAGCGCCAGCGCGATCTGCTTCACAAGGTCGCCGCGGGTTTCGATGATCTCGAATGCGGGGTGGATGACATCGACCGCGGCGCGGACTTGCTCGGTACTGACTGACCCTTCGAGCCCTCGGCCGAGCCGCACGCAGAGCTCGGTCTCGAAACCCGGGTTGATCAATTCGGCGGCGCCGAACACATGGCCGGTCGGCCGGGTTTCCAGGATACAGGCGAATACCGGCTCATGGAATCCGAACTGCTGCTGGATCGGTTTTGCGGTCAAGCCGACCTTCCAGCCGATCTGGGGTTCGCCGGCGGCGACCCGGCGGTCGATCAGTGCCAGCTGGATCCGGTACGCCTCATCCAGCGTCAAGCGGTCGGCATAGGCCTGCGGGAAGAACTCGCCGCGGGCCCGGGCGGTCCAGAAATCCTCAACCGCAGTTGCAAGTTCGATGCTCATCGACAATCACCCCAGGGAATTACTTTGCACGTGTCACCGCGTTCCCGAAACCCGCCGACGACACAGAAACATTAAACAGCGATCCGCAACGCTGCAACTGAATGCGGCGCGGGACGCCTTAAAGCCCTTGGTCCGGATGGCGAGGCTCTCGTCATTTTCGTTTTGGCGCTTTCCTTGGCGCCGTCCGTTCTCGTTTCGCCGCGACCCGGCGTGCCGCAGCTTGCGCTGCGTGAGCCCAGGTAACAAGCTCATGGGGTTCGTCGAACAGCCGCTCCGGCGCGCGCCAAAAGGAAAGCTCGATGCTGCCACCCTTCTTCGCGTAACTGAGGGGCGGGGCGGACCGGGCTTCCTCGAAGGCCGCGCGGTTGTGGTCATCGACCCGGAAGTAAAGCATGTCGTCCGTGACCATGGCGAACATCAGCCCGTCACAGAACACGCCGGTCTTGCCGAACATGCGCCGCATCGTGAGGCGGCCGAGCGGCGCGAGTTGCTCGCGCAGGAACTCGGCAAAGCTGGCGCTGGCAACCATCCTGCATCCTCTGTCTGGTGCGGCGGCCTCAACTCCTGCAGTAAGACGATGCGCAAAGCCGCCGATGTCGTCCCCGCGAAAGCGGGGACCGGGTAGGGGCCGCACCTCTATCGCCCCAAAATCACTCCACCGCGGCGTACACCAGACTCCGCAGCAGCGTCCGCAGATAGACGCGCTGGCCCGGTCCCTGCGACATGAACACCGCGAACAGCTCTTCCTTCGGATCGATCCAGAAGAACGTTCCGGCCATGCCGCTCCAGAAGAACTGCCCGACGCTGCCCGCGAACGGCGCCATGCCTTCCTGCGTGCGCACGGCAAAGCCGAGCCCGAAACCGTGGCCGGGCGCCAGCAGCGTGCCGTTGATCTTGACGCGCGAGCCGAGATGGTTGGACGCCATCAGCTGCAGGGTCTTGCGGCCGATGATCCTGCTGCCGTCGAGCGCACCGCCATCGAGCAGCATCTGGCAGAACCGCGCATAGTCCATCGTGGTCGAAACCAGGCCGCCGCCGCCGGATTCCATCACCGGCTTTTCCAGCATGTCGATGAGTTTTACCGGCTCTCCGCTCCAGGGATCGTTCGCGAACGGCTCGGCCAGGCGGTGCGCGTTCTCCGCAGCCGTATGGAACGCCGTCTCGGTCATCTGCAGCGGCGCGAGAATCCGCTCGGTCAGATACGCGCCCAGCGACTTGCCGGAGACGATCTCGATGATGCGGCCGAGAATGTCGGTGGAGCGGCTATAATTCCACTCCGCACCCGGCTGGCAGAGCAGCGGCATGCCGGCGACAATGGCCGCATGTTCGGCATTGCTGATGCTGCGGTCGCGAATCCTGGATTGCTGGTACATCTGCTGCACCGGGCCATTGCCGGCAGTGTCGTTGGTGAGGCCGGAGGTATGCCGCAGCAGGTCCTGGATGGTGATCGGCCGCGCCAGCGGCACCAGATCGAGCTTGCCGTTGTTCTCGACGCCGACCTTCTGCGCGGAAAATTCCGGAATGTATTTTGCCAGAGGTTCGCTGAGCAGCAGAAAACCGTCCTCGACCAACTGCATGACGCCGATGGAGACGATCGGCTTGGTCATCGAATAGATTCGGAAAATGCTGTCGCGGGTCATTGGCGCGCTCTGGTCAGGGCTTTGCCGGCCCAGCGCCTCGAACCAGCCGATCTGGCCGCGCCGCGCCACCATCACAGTGACGCCGGGAATCGTGCCCTTGTCGATCTCGCGTTTGAACGCGTCGGACATCCGCGCCAGCCGGGTTGGCGAGAGCCCTAGCGATTCCGGCCTCGCTTCGGGAAGCGGCGGGGTTTGCGGAGTGGCGACTTGCTTGGCGGCGACTTGCTTGGCGGCGACTTGCGCGTTCATGGACGTTTGTACCTCATGGTGAGCAGGCGCACTTGCGCCGTCTCGAACCATGAGAATACTCATCCTTCGAGACGCGGCCAAGAGGCCGCTGATGAGGAAGTATGCCGTCTCCCGATTGCTCTTTTTGTTTCCATGCCTAGATAAGGCGCTCAGCCGGCATGGTGAGCTTAAGATTGACCAGAAGTTCTGGCTTGAACAGGGGCGTTTTTCGAGAGTAAACCAGCCGCGTTTTCGAATGCCGCGCGTAAGACGCTGGCGATAGAGGTGGATGAATGGCCAAAGCAAAGTTTGAACGTACCAAGCCGCATTGCAACATCGGGACCATCGGTCACGTCGACCACGGCAAGACGTCGCTGACGGCGGCGATCACCAAGGTCTTGGCGGAAACCGGCGGTGCGACCTACACGGCCTATGACCAGATCGACAAGGCGCCGGAGGAGAAGGCGCGCGGCATCACGATTTCGACCGCGCATGTCGAATACGAGACCAAGAATCGCCACTACGCCCATGTCGACTGCCCCGGCCACGCCGACTATGTGAAGAACATGATCACCGGGGCGGCGCAGATGGACGGCGCGATCCTTGTTGTGAGTGCCGCCGACGGCCCGATGCCGCAGACCCGCGAGCACATTCTGCTGGCGCGCCAGGTCGGCGTGCCGGCGCTGGTGGTTTACCTGAACAAGTGCGACATGGTCGACGATCCGGAACTGCTCGAACTGGTCGAGATGGAAGTCCGCGAACTGCTGTCGAAGTACGACTTCCCCGGCGACGACATTCCGATCGTCAAGGGTTCGGCGCTGGCCGCGCTGGAGAACAAGGACCCAAAACTCGGTCATGATTCGGTGCTGGAGCTGATGGCGGCGGTGGATAGCTACATTCCGCAGCCGGAGCGTCCGATCGACCAGCCGTTCCTGATGCCGGTGGAAGACGTGTTCTCGATCTCCGGCCGCGGCACGGTTGTCACGGGCCGGGTCGAGCGCGGCGTGGTCAAGGTCGGCGAGGAAATCGAGATCGTGGGCCTTCGCGACACGCAGAAGACCATCGTCACGGGTGTGGAGATGTTCCGCAAGCTGCTCGACCAGGGCCAGGCCGGCGACAACATCGGCGCGCTCTTGCGCGGCACCAAGCGCGAGGAAGTCGAGCGCGGCCAGGTTTTGTGCAAGCCGGGTTCGGTAAAGCCACACACCAAGTTCAAGGCCGAGGCCTACATCCTGACCAAGGAGGAGGGCGGCCGTCACACCCCGTTCTTCACCAACTACCGTCCGCAGTTCTACTTCCGCACCACCGACGTGACCGGTGTGGTGCATCTGCCTGAGGGTACCGAGATGGTGATGCCGGGCGACAACATCGCCATGGAAGTGCACCTGATCGTGCCGATCGCGATGGAAGAAAAACTCCGCTTCGCGATCCGCGAAGGCGGCCGCACCGTCGGTGCGGGCGTGGTGGCGAGCATTATCGAGTGACGGCCTCGCGAGCACTCCTCGTGGTGCTCGCGACTTTCGCTACTTCCGCTGCGTGGCCGATCGGTCGGCCACGCCGCATGCCCTGACCCTGGCGCAAATCGCGAATGGGCTTTGGCATGGCCTCGCGGTTCAAAAAAGCTTCCGGCTTATCGCCGTATCGGCGGTGCAGCGAATTGTGATCGGCGGCGGCCATGGCATGGTCGCGGACGCCAACCTGGTCGATGCAAGAACCGGGGCTGTCATCATCGCCCATCCCCGGCTGTCGGCGGTCTTGCTTGCGCGGCAGGGAGTTCTCGGAACCGCGGTCGAGGCGGCGATGACGAACGGCGGGCAGACCACGCTCGACCGCATTGTCGACAGCTTTGGCGGAAGCTATCGCGACTGGCTGTTGCGCAGGGCATAGCCGCCGAGGCCGCAGGCTGGGGGCGAAGTCACCATGCTTCGCCCTTGCTTTCAGGGTCCGCCCTATGCTTGAAACGGCGCGGATCGGCGGCGACGCGGGTCCCGCTAGGAGTGTAGCTCAACTGGTAGAGCACCGGTCTCCAAAACCGGGGGTTGCAGGTTCGAGCCCTGCCACTCCTGCCAGCATTTCAATGACTTAGCCAAGACCCCCGTCGGCGGCAAAAAGTACCCGGCGGTGGTCACCCGCGGCGTCCGTCTATTGCCGGCATCGAACGAACTCGGCGCCCGTGCGTTGTCGATAATGCCTAAAAGCACAGCGGCGTCCACCGGCCCAATGACCATGCAGCCCGTCGCGCACGGTTCGATCGCGCCGACACAATTGCTCATGATGCCAACGGCCGGAGCCGAGACGCCGCCGCGACCTCCGAAAAAACAATCACCCAGGACGGAAGCGGTGCGGATCGCTAAAGCAAGGATCATGCGGCGCAACTCGCTGCGCAAGCAACGTCAGGCCCAGAAGGGCTGACGCCGCCGGCTTGTCATTGCCGAGCGAGGCAAAGCAATCCAGAGGCCACGAGCACGGCTGGATTGCTTCTCGCAACAGCTCTTCGCAATGACGGGGGATAGATAAGTGTAATTCAGGCCGCAGCGCTATCGCGCCGGCTTCGAACGCGCAACATCAGTTTCGCGAGTTGATTTCCCGATCGAGTTCGCGAAGGTACGACAGTCCGTGCACCGTCAGGCGGTGTTCGTCCGTTTCGCCCTCGAGATACATCTTCATCAGATGCCGGGACAGCCGTTCGCGGGCGCCCTTGGTCTCGGAACGGTCCGCAAGTGCGCCGTATATGCTCAGCGCGCGATCGACGGGTAGAATATTCATCGGAGTGTCTCAGGAAGTTTCGAGCCGTTATAAAAGGTAAGGCGCGTTGCGGCCGGATCGTTCCCGGGAAATATCGCATCTCGTGATGTAATTTTTGGCGCGAGGGCTGCAGAGGCGGGATCGCAAGCCGCGGTATGCCGGCAGCAAGCAGGTGGCGAAACGGACCTTCAGGCCTTGTCAGAAGTCCAGGTTCTATCGCCGCATTGGCATTCGAACATGTGGAACGTCCGCTCGGCAGTCGGGTGCAGCATGCTCGTCATGAACTTGGGTTGTTCGCCGCATTTCAGGCAGCGTGGCGAGATCGGTTCGGGGCGGAGGTAGTTTTCCATGGCTGCACACAGAATGCCCCGAAGACGTTGCCGGCAAGTAAAACTTTAGCCGGGTTCCTACAGGGAACCTGAACCCATTTCGAGCAACAGCGATTTCCGAGTCGAAAATCTGCGGCCAAGCGGCGACACTCGACGATATGGCCCTGAATACCGCTCAACACGTCGAAGCTTTGGCCATGCGCGCTGCGGACGGCGGGTTGTGCGGTTTCGCGCCTGCCGTTAGCTTTGACTCTCCCATCCCGGACCGCAGCCAACAGGATCGCCCCATGCCGACCGTGGGCCTGGCCCCCCTAGACGACTCCATCACCATCGAGGAACTGACGCGCGATCCCTATCCGATCTACCGGCGGCTAAGACGCGAAGCGCCGGTATTGCGGGTCAAATCCGTCGGCCGCACCTTCCTCACCAAGGCCGCGGACACCAAAACCGTCAAGGACAACGCCGCGCTGTTTTCCTCCGACGACCCCAACACGCCGATGAAGCGCGCCTTTCTCGCACGTACGCTGATGCGCAAGGACCACGACGAGCACCGCACCGAACGCATGGCGATGATGCCGGCGCTGATGCCGAAGACGATCGAATCCGTCTGGGCGCCGCTGTATGCGAAACTGGCCGCTGAATATCTCGACCGGCTGCCGCGCGGCGAGGTGGTCGATCTGTTTCCCGCGCTGGCCGGACCGCTGGCGGCGCGGATACTGGCGCATACGATGGGCATTCCGAACGCCGCCGATGCGGACATGCAGCGATGGTCGCAGACGCTGATCGACGGCGCCGGCAATTTCGGCTGGACGCCGGGGCCTTTCGAAGCCACCGACATCGCCAATGCGGAGATGGACGAATGTATCCGCGCCAACGCGACACGCGTGGCCGCCGAGCCGGACTCTTCGGCGCTCTCGTTCATGGTCAACGCGAAGAATCCGATTCCGGAAAGCCAGATCATCGCCAATGTAAAGATCGCGATCGGCGGCGGCATCAACGAGCCGCGCGACGCCCTGCTGACCATCCTCTATGGCTTGCTGATCAACCCGGACCAGCTTGAAGCCGTGCGCGCCGGCGAAAAATGGCGCGCCGCCTTCGAGGAAGGGGTGCGCTGGGTGGCGCCGATCCAGGCGAGTTCACGGCTGGTGATGGAGGACATCGAGATTCGCGGCTGCCTGATCCCGAAGGGCGACACCGTGATGACGATCCAGGCCTCGGCCAACCGCGACGAAGAGCTCTTCGAAGACGGCGAGAGTTACAACGCGCTGCGCGAGCCCAATCCTCACCAGGCCTTTGGTAACGGTCCGCATCATTGCGCCGGCGCGCAGCTGTCGCGGCGAACCGTCGGCGTCATCCTGCTGCCGATGCTGTTCGAGCGCTTCCCCAACATGACCTTGCCTGATCCGGCGCGCGTGCGCTGGCACGGATTCGGTTTCCGTGGTCCGCTCAATCTGCCGGTTCTCCTGCAATAGCATCGGCGGCGCGTTCGCGGGACGCGTTGGCTCATGCGGGCAGGTTGCTTATTTGTCCCACGGATTGAACAGCGGAGGGGCTGTAACGCCCGCAATCGCGTCTCTCCGCTGCGCGATGCTGGCTACTCCTGCTTCGGCCTCCTCAAAGCGCGCTCCAGCAGCTCCAGCCGGTCCTGGCCCCAAAAAATCTCGCCGGACGGCAGCACGAAGCTCGGCGCGCCGAATACGCCCGCGCTCAGCGCCTCCCTGGTAAACTGCTCATGCAGCAGGTCGAGTTCGGCGTCCGAAGCACTGTTCGCGCGTAACTCCGCGGCGTCAAGACCGGCGCGTTGGGCGGCCGATGCGACCGCCGCCGGATCGGCGAGAGTGTCCTCGCGTTCCCACAGCGCGCGTCCCAATTCCATCGACAGCCTGAGGGCATCCTTGCCTTGCAGCTTGGCTGCGATCACGAGGCGCGTCGCAGCAAGGTCGTCGCAGGGGAAGTGCCTGGGCTCAAGCGTCAAGGGAATGCCCCGCACTTCGCGCCAGCGCTTCAACTCCATCATCCGGTAGGCGCGCCGCTGCGGCGAGCGCTTCGGCAGCGGCAACCCGCCGGTCTGCTCGAAAATCGGTCCGAACTTGCAGGGCTTGATGTTGACGGTCACTTCGTTTCGCGCGGCGATCTCGGCAAACAGTGCGCTGCCAAGATAGGTCCACGGCGAAGTGAGTGTCATGTAATAGTCGACGGTGACGGGCATGATCTTCCCCATGTGATGCTAATCAAGCCTAGCATCGTAGGGCGGATTGGCCTACGGGTCGCGAACGCGCGGCCGCCGGCGTAATCCGCCGGGTCCGGTGCGCCGAGACGGCGGACTGCGCTGCGCCAATCCGCCCTACGAAAGAATACCGGGAGCAAAGCATGGACCGGAAAATAGCGATTGTCGGAGCGGGTGCGGTCGGCGGATATGCCGGCGCCCATATGGTGCAAGCCGGCGAGGACGTGACCTTCATCGACCCGTGGCCGGAGCATGTCGAGCACATGCGACGCCACGGCCTGCGCGTCACCCACGCCATGGACGTGGAGGAATTCCAGGTCGCCGTGCGAGCGCTACATGTCACCGACGCGCAGCAGCTGGCGAAGGAGGCGCCGGTCGACATCGCCTTTGTCTGCATGAAGTCCTACGACACGGCCTGGGCCACCATGCTGATCCGGCAGTACCTGGCGCCGGACGGTTTTGTGGTGTCGCTGCAGAACTGCATGAATGAGGAGACCATCGCCGGCATCGTCGGCTGGGGCAAGACGCTCGGCTGCATCGCGAGCAGCATCACGGTCAACCTGCCGGAGCCCGGCCACATCCACCGCGGCGCCGGCAAGCATGGAGCAGCGCACACCGTATTTCGCGCCGGCGAGGTGCACGGCCGCATCACGCAGCGGGCGGAAGAAGTTTGCCGCCTGGTCGGCTACACCGATAGCGCCAAGGTAACCGGCAATCTGTGGGGCGAGCGCTGGTCGAAACTGGTCGCCAACGTCATGGGCAACGGACTGTCCGCCTGCACCGGCCTGCCCGGCGGCGAGATGCTGCAAAGCGAGCCGATCCGCCGCTTCTCCACGCGCCTGGGTAGCGAAGCGATCCGCGTCGGCCAGGCGCTGGGTTATCAACTGGAGGAGATTTTGCATCTGGCGCCCGAGACCATTGCGCGCGCGGGCGAGGGCGACGAGGCGGCGATGCACGCCTGCGACGAACAGCGTTTTGCGGACAGCAAGCGCACCGCCTCCGGGCAGCGTCCCTCGATGGGCCAGGACATGCAGAAGGGCCGCCGCACCGAGATCGAATTCCTCAACGGTTTTGTGGTGCGCGAGGGCGAGAAGCTGGGGCTGGCCTGCAGCGCCAACGCGGTGCTGACCGACCTCGTCAAGCGCGTCGAGCGCGGCGAGCTGAAGCCCGACCCGCGGCACATTACGGAGCTGCGGCTGAACTGAGCCGGGGAACGAAACCGATCGCGATCGGGGGCCAGCTATGCCCGCGCACTAGCCGGAGTCGCGCTAGCCGGCAACGCCCTCAAGGTACAGCATCGGAACCGTCATCTGCACGCAGCCGTTGCGTTGCGCGGCCGCGTTCAGGCGGGCTTCAAGGATATCGAAGACCTCGCGTTCATTCGCGGCGCCGACGGCTTGCCGCCAGCCATCGACGAACCATTTTACCAGCGACTGGCGCAGCATCGCCGATCCGTCGGCGAAACGCATTCGAAAGCTCTGTTCAAAGCGGCGCGAGACGGTGAATCCGCTGTCGACGAGGAGGTTCATGAGCGCGTGCCCGGAGTGCCGGTGCTGTTCTTCGCGGCGCAATGCGTCGCGGGCCGGCTGCACTCCGGACTCGCTTAGAATCGCATCCAGCAAGGCATAAAGCGCTGCGAAGTGGCCCACTACGTTGGTGGTGAGAACGAGGCGCGCGCCGCTCTTTGCCACGCGCCTGCACTCCCGCAGCGCCGCGCGTGCGTCGGGGAAGTTATTGATGCCTATATTGCAGACTACCAAATCGAAATGCGCGTCCGGGAACGGCATCGATGCGACGTCGGTCTCGAGGATGTCGACATTGGTCAGCCCGTGCAGCTCAAGTTTTACCCGGGCGCGCTGCAGCGCATCGGCCCAGACGTCGACGCCTGTGAAGTGTGACGATGGCCCGTGCACATGCGCGAGTTCAATCAGGGGAAAGCCGGTGCCGCAGCCGACGTCGAGACCCCGGATCCCGCGGCGGATTTCCAGATGCTCGAACAACATTGCGCCAAAGCGTGCGCTCCAGAACGAGGTCTCATCATAGATTTTGGCCGGCCGCGATGGCATCCAGCCGGGCGGGCAATCCAGGTAGTGACGCATGGGGCGCCTTTTCGAAAACAAGAAGCACTGCGACCTAGTTGAGCCATTCTCGATGCTCGCACAAGCTGGCTTTGGTGATACATGAAGCAGTGTAGGGCCGCCGGGTTGCATCTTGCATCTTCGCTTGCGGAGCGATGGCGGAATGGCGTCGGCTGATCGCCCGTCGCGATCAGGAAGCTGGACGATGAAATTTGCTGCGATCGCCGATGTTCATGGCAACTGCTTCGCGCTTGAAGCCGTGCTCGCGGATATTGCCGCCTTCGGCATTGCGGATGTCGTAAATCTCGGCGACCACGTCAGCGGCCCGCTTGAACCGCGACGAACGGCCGATCTGCTGATGCAACGCGGTTTTATCTCGGTTCGAGGCGATCAGGACAGACGTTTGGTCGAACTGGGTCCGGCCGGAACATCCAGCCGCTTTGATCACAAGCAGCTGGACCGCAATCACCTCGACTGGCTGGCAAGCCTGCCGCCGACATTGATCTATCGTGAGGAAGTCCTGCTCTGTCACGGTTCGCCGCAAAGCGACGCGGCCTGGTGGCTGGATCGGGTAGGGGAGGATGGAAAGATACAGCCAACGCCGATCCAGGAAATCGAGGCCGAAGCCCCCGCTGTAGATGCGTCGCTGATCCTTTGCGGGCACACCCACCTTCCGCGCGCGGTGCGGCTCAGAGACGGCCGGCTTGTCGTCAACGCCGGCAGCGTCGGCTGCCCGGGATATGACGGCGCAAAGCCGTTTCATCACAAGGTGCAGACCGGAACGCCAGATGCTTGCTACGCCATACTCGAACGTTCCCCGCGCGGATGGAGCGTCACGTTCCGCTACGTGCCCTACGACCACATGGCGATGGCGGAGCTGGCGAGAACGAACGGGATGCCGGTGTGGGCCAGCGCGCTGGCGACGGGGTGGATTGAGTGAGGGAAGCATCATAGCCCGCACGAGCAAAGCGATGTGCGGATGGGATGGTGGCGCTACCCGTAAGTGCGCGAAGAACGGCGATAAGAGAATTGATCCTCGCTGGCAGAAATGGGCCAAGGGATTTTTTCCGTACAGCGTGATGGCTGCTCGCGGATTTGCCGGCGAAGGGGGATCGTCGCTGCGGAAAATCTCGTCCTGCGTCAAGAAATTGCGGTCACACATCGGCCTTCAGTTTGCCTCAAGGCCGGCTCATCGAGTTAATGCGCCGCGCGGTTAAAAATTCGGCGATGGGGCGCAAGTGTCTCATCCGGCTTCGAATTTCTCAGCTGGCGGCGCGGTGGATGACGCTGTCGCGTCATTTCATCGGGCTTAAGTGCTTCCATGGCCGGCAAATTCGGCGCCTGACGCGCCGCGCATCGCATCGCAGGGCCTAAGTGCTTTAACTAACGCACGGTTTTGTCCCGGGGGCCTGTCGTGAGGCTGCCAGCTGCCTTCGGTTCGCCGCAACGTGCCTGAAGTTTGCCGCATGACTTCGCCTATGCCGGGCAGGGGCCCTAAGCCGTTCCGCTGTCAGTGGTTTTCTTATGCGTCCGTTTCCGGAATTTCGGTCACGTCGCCCGTTGCCGCGCCTTGACCTTATGGTGCGAGCGCAGTACATAGCGGCACCTGCTGCCGGCCCGTTTTTCGGATCTCCGGCGCGGCTTTGAATTCCCCGGACAATCGAGCCCGCTTGGCGGCTCACCTTCGAGATGAGGGTTGGGCGCAAGAGGGCTGTTCGGATTCCTTGGAAATCCTAAAACATCGACGCGGTAACAGACGATGGCTTTCAGCCCGTTCAAATTCCTGCAGGAAGTGCGCAGCGAGACCGCGAAGGTCACGTGGCCGTCGCGCCGCGAGACCACCATCACCACCATCATGGTGTTCGTGATGGTCGCGCTGGCATCGGTGTTCTTCTTCCTGTCGGATCAGCTGATCCGCGTCGTCGTCACCTTCTTGCTGGGCATCCATTAATGACAAGCGCGCGGAACTGAAATCATGAGCATGCGCTGGTATATCGTCCACGCCTATTCGAACTTCGAGAAGAAGGTCGCCGAATTGATCCGCGAGCAGGCCAAGCAGCGCGGGCTCGAGGAATTGTTCGAGCAGGTGCTGGTGCCGACCGAAAAGGTCGTGGAAATCCGCCGCGGCCGCAAGGTCGATGCCGAACGCAAGTTTTTCCCGGGCTACGTGCTGGTGAAGATGAACCTCACCGACGAGGCGTTTCATCTGATCAAGAACACCCCGAAAGTAACGGGTTTTCTCGGCGCCGAAAACAAGCCGATGCCGATTTCCGAAGCCGAGGCCATGCGCATCCTGCACCAGGTGCAGGAAGGCGTGGAGCGGCCGAAGGCGTCGGTGTCGTTCGAGATCGGCGAGAATGTGCGAGTGGCCGACGGCCCGTTCGCGTCGTTCTCCGGCGTGGTGGAAGAAATCGACGAAGGCCGCTCGCGCGTAAAAGTCGCGGTGTCGATCTTCGGCCGCGCAACGCCGGTCGAGCTGGAATTCGCTCAGGTCGAGAAGGTATAAAGAGTTCCGTCATTGCCGGGCTAGACCCGCGTATGACGAAAGTGGAAACAGCGAGCGCTGTTTCCTAGAATGCCGTGGAAGGAAGCAGGCGATCGCCAGTCGCCATGTGACCGCACCACGGTCCTGTAAAGCTCCGGAATAATCCGGAACAACAAAGGAGTAACGCATGGCAAAGAAAGTGACCGGATACCTGAAATTGCAGGTGCCGGCGGGGGCTGCGAATCCGTCGCCCCCGATCGGACCCGCGCTTGGTCAGCGCGGCCTCAACATCATGGAATTCTGCAAGTCGTTCAACGCGCAAACGCAGAAGGAAGAAAAGAACACCCCGATTCCGGTGGTGATCACGATCTTCGCCGATCGTTCCTTCAGCTTCGAGATGAAGACGCCGCCGATGTCCTATTTCCTCAAGCAGGCCGCCAAGATCCAGTCCGGCTCGAAAGCTCCGGGCCGCGACAAGGCCGGCAAGGTGACCAAAGCGCAGGTGCGCGAGATCGCCGAGAAGAAGATGAAGGATCTCAATTGCGATTCCGTCGAGTCGGCCATGAAGATGGTCGAGGGCTCTGCCCGCTCGATGGGTCTTGAAGTTGCGGGGTAACGGGTCATGGCAATCGGAAAACGTTTGGCGAAGGCCCGCGAGGGCGTGAACCGCGAAAAGCTGTATCCGCTCGCCGATGCGATCAAGATGGTGAAGGAACGCGCTAAATCGAAGTTCGACGAGACCATCGAAATCGCCATCAATCTCGGCGTCGATCCGCGCCATGCCGACCAGATGGTGCGCGGCGTGGTGACGCTGCCGAACGGCACCGGCCGCACCCTGCGGGTCGGCGTGTTCGCGCGCGGCGCCAAGGCCGATGAAGCCAGGGCCGCCGGGGCCGACGTGGTCGGTGCGGAAGACCTGGTGGAGAAGGTGCAGGGCGGCAGCATCGATTTCGATCGATGTATCGCGACCCCGGACATGATGCCGCTGGTCGGACGGCTCGGTAAGGTGCTCGGCCCGCGCGGCATGATGCCGAACCCGAAGATCGGCACCGTGACGATGGATGTCACCACCGCGGTCAAGGGCGCCAAGGGCGGCTCGGTGGAATTCCGCGTCGAAAAAGCAGGCATCGTGCAGGCCGGCGTCGGCAAGGCGTCGTTCTCCGAAGAAAAGCTGGTGCAGAACATCAAGGCGCTCGCCGACGCGGTGGCGAAGGCAAAGCCGGCCGGCGCCAAGGGCACCTACATCCAGCGCGTCGCGGTTTCATCGACCATGGGACCTGGCGTCAAGGTCGAGCCGGCAACTCTCGTCGGCAACGCAGGCGGGACATAAGCGCGCCGCGCCTGCGGTATGCTTGATAAGAACCAGGGCGAAATCGGAACACCGGTTTCGCCCTTTAATTTATCCATCGTTCGTCATGCCCGCGCTTGTCGCGGGCATCCACGTCTTTACGTTGCGAGAAAGAAGACGTGGATGGCCGGGACAAGCCCGGCCATGACGGGGTAAGGAAAGAACATGCCCGACGAGGTCCTGATCTATTCGCGCTTTCCGAAGGCGATGATGGTGCGTATCGGGCAGCGCTACGCCCTGATGGATGCCGCGGGAAAACCGCCGAATGAAATGTTTTCGCCGGATCAACTCGCGGGCGTCCGCGCGATGATCACCGCCGGTGGCACGGCGCTCGGCGGCGACATGATGGACATGCTGCCCGCGCTGCAGGCGATCGTCTGCTACGGCACCGGCTATGACGGCGTCGATCTGAATGCTGCTGCGCGCCGGAACATCGTGGTCGGCAACAGTCCCGCGGCGAACGCAGCGTCGGTTGCCGATATCGCGATGACGTTGATGCTGGCCGTGACGCGGCGATTGCTGCCCGCCGACAATTATGTGCGCAGCGGCAACTGGTCCGGCGCAAAGCCATCGCCGCTGATGCGACCGCAGCCCGGCAATCCAGGCCGCCGCATCGGCGTCTACGGCATGGGCGAGATCGGCCGCCGGATCGCGGCGCGCGCGGCGGCGTTCGAGATGGACGTAGCCTATCACAGCCGCAGCAAGCACGATGTGCCGTATCGATACGTTGCGAGCCTCGATGCGCTGGTGGAATGGTGCAGCGTGCTGATTATCGCGGTCCGCGCCGGCGCTGACACCCATCACATGATCGATGCCGCCATGCTGCAAAAGCTCGGTCCGGACGGCTACCTCGTCAACATTTCGCGCGGCTCGGTCATCGATCAGAACGCGCTGGTTGCAGCGCTGGCGGACAAGACCATCGCGGGCGCGGGTCTCGATGTGTACGAGAAGGAACCGCACGCGCCGGATGCGCTCACCGCATTCCCCAATGTCGTGCTGACCCCGCATATCGGCGGCCATACGGTCGAATCGCACACCGCGATGCAGGACTGCGTGATGGCCAATCTGGACGCGTTTTTCGCCGGGAAACCGCTGGCTTATCCTGTGACGTGACCGCACTCACCACGGGTCGTCCCCGCGCCGGCGGGGACCCATACGCCGTGCCGTTTCAGTTGAAAAACGTCGTTGCACCACGGGTTTCCAAACCGCAACAGCGGTGGTTATCGGTCCCCGCTCGCGCGGGGACGACCAACGAGAAAAAACCGCTTGGCAAGCCAGTCAAGACTCGCTAAACACCGGCTTCCGGGCGTGCTGGCCGTTGCTGGCACGTCTGTGCTCGCATTCCGCAAACCCATTTTGCTAGGAGACCATTCCTTTCAGGACATCCGCATGGATTGCTCGAAAGGAAGGAAACCTGTCGCTTGGGGAATAAGAGCAGGGGTCGCCGGCTTCGGCCGATGACCTCGATCCTGTCCAAGACTGCAGGCGCCCGCGGTTAGATGCAAATCTCTCCAACGGCTTAATCGCATGGCCTGCACAGACGGGTGAAGACCGGATTTTTGCTTTTCGCCGCACTCCGCGGCGGGCAGCGGAGTTGGTTCGAACCTCGACACCCCAAATCTTGCTGGCTTTGGCCGGCACGGGTTCGGGAGGGCAGGCTTTTCAAATGTTGTCCTGCCCGGCGTGTCCGACAGACCATGGTGTCTCGAGGTCAGGTTTTGGGCGGGACGATGGGTGCAACCCGGCGGTCCTGCTCGCGTAGCAAAGGCCGCCAACCGGAGAGAGCTTGCTGTGGAAAAAGCGGCAAAAAAAGAGGCGGTCGAGGCGCTGAACGGTCTGTTCAAGACCACCAGCGTTGCGGTCGTGGCTCACTATTCCGGCCTCACCGTGGTCCAGATGCAGAAGCTGCGTTCGCAGATGAAGCAGGCGGGCGCGTCGGTGAAGGTCTCGAAGAACCGTCTCGCCAAAATTGCTCTTGAAGGCACCGACGTCGTTGCCATCGGCTCCCTGCTGAAGGGGCCGACCGTGATCGCGACTTCAAACGATCCGGTAGCAGCGCCGAAGGTTGCCGTTGAATTCGCCAGGACGAACGAAAAGTTCGTCATATTAGGCGGTTCGATGGGTAAGACCGTCCTGAACGTCGACAGCGTGAAGGCACTTGCCGCGCTGCC
>CAVUUO010000009.1:0-68523 GCA_963744675.1 uncultured Alphaproteobacteria bacterium | reverse complement strand
TGTCCAACCTCGACGCCAAGCTGCGAGTTCAGATGCGGATCGAGATCGAGAAGGTGCACCAGAAAGTTCGAGACCACCACCGTCTACGTGTCCCACGACCAGGTCGAGGCGATGTCGCTTGCCACCGCGTGGTGGTCATGGACCGCGGCCGCATCGAGCAGATCGGCACCCCCAACGAGCTGTATCACAAGCCGGCGACGCGCTTCGTGGCCGGGTTCATCGTCTCGCCCGCGATGGATTTTATGCGTGCCGGCTCGAGGATGTTTCCGGAAGCTGAACGTCCGGCTGAGCGATCGGATTTGTTGCTCCCTCCAGCCCGCGCCGCCAGATATCAGCCGATCAAACGAGATGAAAAGTTGCTGCTCGGATTGCGGCCGGAGCATATCGCCGAAGAATGTGCGCATCCCGAGCCCGGTCATGAAGAGTTCGACACCGTGCTCGATGTCATTGAGCCGATGGGTATGGAGACGCTGTCATTTCTCGCTGGAAGGCGCCCAGGTTTGCGGAAATCATCCCCGATGTGGATGCGCAAGCCGGAAAACCGCTCCGATTGGCAGTGGACCTAAACAGTATGCACCTGCTAATCAGGCCACGGCGCCGTCATATGACGGACGCATCGAGAAATGCCCAGAAACGGGCCAAGGGTGCAGGAATAGCGACCGACAAGAAGAAGGTGCTTATTACCGAGTTCTTTACAGCAGGGCCGAGAGCTTTTCAAAGACCGCGACGACATCGAACTGGTCGAATTTCCCGACATGATTCTTCAGCCGATTTCGAGGCGATGCTGAAGCGGCAGGCGCCGGTTCACGGCGTGGCGCTGGGCCCGACCCGTTTCGGCGAATCCGAACTCGAGGCTTCCGGTGATATGCGCGTGGTGACGCGTATCGGGGTCGGTTACGACGCCGTCGACGTTCCGGCGCTGAGCCGCCGCAAGGTGCCGCTGATGGTCGCCGGTACCGCCAATTCGCCTTCCGTCGCCGAGCAGGCACTGTTCATGATGTTGACGCTGGCCAAACGCGCGGTGGAAATGCACGCGCTGGTCAAGGAGGGCAACTGGGGCACCAGGCTCGGCAAACTGCCGTTCGACCTTTATGGCAAGACCCTGCTGATCATAGGCTTTGGCCGCATCGGTACGCGAACCGCGAAACGCTGTCTGGCGATGGAAATGAGCGTTCTGGTCTATGATCCCTACAAGTCCGCCGAAGAGATCAGGGCCGCTGGCTGCGAGCCGGTGGCCGACCTCGATGCGGCGTTGCCTCGCGCCGATTTCGTCAGCATCCATTGTCCGAAGACGTCAGAGACGGTCGGCATGTTCAACGCCGCGCGTCTGAAGCGCATGAAATCCACCGCCTACCTCGTCAACACCGCGCGCGGCGGCATTATCGACGAACCGGCGCTGCACGACGCGCTGGTATCCGGCAGGCTGGCCGGCGCCGGCCTCGACGTTTTCGAACAGGAACCGCCGCCGATCGGGCATTCGCTGTTCGACCTTCCCAACGTAATCATCGCGCCGCACGTGGCCGGCGTCACCCGCGAAGCCGTCGACCGGATGAGCGAGCAAACCGCCCGCAATATCCTCAGCGCGCTCGACGGCGAGCCGATCCGGCAAAACGTCATCAACCAGGACGTACTCGGCTGATGGATAACGATAGCATGATCGCTATCGACCTTGTCGGTCTTCGATGTTTTATTGTCATCCGCGCGGGTATCCTCTCATGACCATCAAGGAATACGGCAGCTACGACGGGCTCGGCCTTGCCGAACTCGTCCGCACCAAACAGGTCAGCGCGCGCGAGTTGCTGGACGAGGCCATCTGCGCGCACCGAGAAAATCGATCCGCAGATCAATGCCGTCGTCGTCAAGCACTATGATTACGCGCGAGGGCAGATCGATAAGGGACTTCCGGACGGGCCCTTCTCCGGCGTGCCGTTTCTGCTCAAGGACCTCGATCTTCTGGCGGGCACGCGAACGAGCTTCGGCGCCAGCGTGTACAGGGATAATGTCGCGGACCATACCGGCACCCTCACCCAGCGCTTCCTCAATACCGGCGTGACGATCTTCGGCAAGAGCTCGAGCCCGGAATTCGGTTTGATGCCGACTACCGAGTCACGGCTGTTCGGCCCGACCCGAAATCCGTGGAATCTCGCGCATTCGTCGGGCGGCTCGTCCGGCGGCGCCGGCGCGGCCGTCGCCGCGCGCATTCTCCCCGTCGCGCATGCCAGCGACGGCGGCGGCTCGATCCGTATTCCTGCTTCTGCGTCGGGCGTATTTGGCTTAAAACCGAGCCGCGCGCGCAATCCGCTTGGTCCCGATCGCGGCGAAGGCTGGGGCGGATTTTCCTGTGGCCATGTATTGGGCATCAGCGTGCGCGACAGTGCCGCGATGCTTGACGCGATCCAAGGCCCGGAAACATCGAGCCCCTATGTTGCCCCTGCGCCGGAGCGGCCGTTCGCGCAGGAAGTCGGACGCGACCCGGGAAAATTGCGTATCTTTTTCACCGACAAGTCACCCTATGGCGAGGCCATCGACGCCGAAATTGCCGCGGCGGTACGTGACGTGGCCGCGATGCTTGCCGGCCTCGGTCACCATGTCGAGGAACGTGCGCCTTCGCTGCCCGCCGATCCGGCCGTGGTGATGTCCACTATTGTTGCCGCCAACACCGGGCTGACGGTGCGGATGGCCGAGCAGCGTTTCGGCCGGGAAATGAGCTCGCACGATTTCGAGATATTGACCCTCGCCAGTACCCATAACGCGCAGAAGCAAACCGCGATCGACTATGTGTCCGCGCAACTCGGCGCCTTCCAGATTTTGCGCAGCCTTGCGACGTTCTTCGAGAGCTGCGACGTCTTTCTGTCGCCGACGCTGTGTGCGCCGCCGTTGAAAATCGGCGAACTCAACACCATGTCGGACGACTTGTCACATATCGCCCCGATCCTGCGGCGCTACATGCCGGGAACCAGCATGTTCAATATTTCCGGCCAGCCGGCGATGTCGGTACCCTTGGCTTGGAATGCAGCCGGGCTGCCGCTCGGCATGATGTTCGCAGCACCTCTGGGCAACGAGGCGACGCTGTTGCGCCTTGCGGCCCAGCTCGAACAGGAGCGGCCATGGAAGAACAAGCGCCCGCCGCTTTGCGCTTAAAAAAGCCACAGCAATCCTGGATAAACCGGTCGCGCTCGCAAGCCGCTCAGCTATCGTAGGAATTCAGGAGACTGCGTCTTGAGCGAAAGCGACCCCACCGATCATGCGCTCGCGGCCATCGCAAGCATCCTCGACAAGCCGGAGTTGCTTTCCTTTCCGGATGCTTCCGCAGAAAAGCCGGCCGAGAAACCGGCGGTCGACTCTTCGGTTCCGGTCGAGGCGGACGGCTATTCGAAGACCGGGCCTGGCCCGCTACAGGCAATCCGCTTCAAATGGACGGTGCGGCGCGATGACAAGGGCGATTATTTCGTCGACGAAACCATAGGCGAGAATTCCGTGCCGATCAGCAGCGGACCGATGCCGAAGGATGCCGCGATTAGCTTCGTCGACGAGCGCGAAAGCGAGGCACGGCGGCGGTTCGAAGGCATCAAACGCGAAATGGCAGCCCGGGACATTTCCGGCTGAATCCGGCCACCACACCACCCTCCTGTCGATGAAACGCCGCGCAAGGCGGGACTCCTCAGCAGGAGGACGGTGGCTGCTGGATCAAGAATTAACCGCTAACCGCCACGCCATATTCCTCGTCGGTGACGTGTTCCATCCAGGTCACATGAGTCCCGTCCAGCGACTCATGCATCGCGATGTGAACCATGCCGTTAGTCGGCGAGGCGCCGTGCCAGTGTTTTTCATGGGGCGGTATCCACACCGTATCGCCGGGGCGGATTTCACGAACCGGACCGCCCTTGGCCTGCACCCGTCCAACGCCGGAAATGACAAAAAGCGTCTGTCCGAGCGGATGGGTGTGCCATGCGGTGCGCGCGCCCGGCTCGAATGCGACGCGTCCGGAATTGACCCTTGCCGGGGCCGGCGGCGTATTGATCGGATCCTGCCAGACCGTACCGGTGAACCAATCGCTCGAGGCGCGCCGGGTGGGTCGTGAACCTGCAAGATGAATGTCCATCGCGTTTTTCTCTCCCTGTAAGCTCGTTACTTCTTTGTAGCTGCGTAGCGCGCCTTGGTATCGGCATTCATTGGATATAGCCCCGGCAATGCCGCGCCGCCGTTGACCTCATTTACAATCCAGGCTTCCATCCGCTCCTGCTCCGCGCCTTCCGCCAGAATAAGATCGAGAAACGCCTTCGGAATCACGACCGCGCCATCCTGATCGGCGACGATGATGTCCTCCGGGAAGATCGCGACGCCGCCGCAGCCGATCGGCTCGCCCCAGCCGACGAATGTGAGGCCTGCGACCGAAGGGGGCGCAGCAAAACCGTCACACCATACCGGCAGGCCGGTGCCGAGCACGCCTTCGAGATCGCGCACCACGCCGTCGGTGACCAGCGCCGCGACGCCGCGCTTTACCATGCGTGCGCATAGGATGTCGCCGAAGATGCCGGCGTCCTTGACGCCCATGGCGTCGACGACGGCGATGCAGCCCGCCGGCATCGCTTCAATGGCAGTGCGGGTCGAGATCGGCGACGACCACGATTCCGGTGTGGCGAGATCTTCGCGCGCGGGCACGAAGCGCAGCGTGAACGCCTCTCCCACCAAGCGCGGCTGTCCCGGCCGCAGCGGACGCGAGCCTCGCAGCCAGACGTTCCGCAGACCCTTTTTCAGAAGAACGGTGGTGATCGTCGCGGTCGACACCCGCGATAGCGTTGCGATGGCTTCTGGACTGAGTGGCATTGGAAGGTCTGCTCCGGTGAGAATTGAGGGGCGCATCTTGCGGGGCGCGGGCATCGCGTCAAGGGGTGTGAACTCGCGGGCCGAAAGCATCGCAGCGGATGGCCGGCGATTACCCCGTCTTATCGCGCTTATGCTCATTAATTTATTGAAGTCGCAAGGCTAATTGGCGTGAAGCGGATTCCACTTTGCGTCAAAACGCGCTAAAGATGGAGAACCGCCGAAGAGTTGCAAGACCATGGCCGCGACCCTCCCCCCGCCCCGCATTCTGCCCAGTGGCGACAGCGCCATCACGGTGGAGTTCAGCCGCACCATCGACGACGAGGCCAACCGGCGGGTGCTGGCGCTCGATCGCACCCTGGCGCGCGAGGCGAATGCCGGCGTGACCGAGACGGTGCCGACCTATCGCTCGCTGCTGGTGCATTACGATCCGGTTCAGATCGGCTTTGAGGAACTCGGCGAGAAACTGACGGCGCTGGCGCAACTGCCGGTTCCCTCGGCGATCAGCACGCGGCGATGGCGCATCCCCGTTGCTTATGGCGGCGAGCATGGCATCGATCTCGAGGACGTCGCCAGGACGCTCAACACCACGCCCGACGATATCGTGGCGCGGCACATCGCCGGTGACTATCACGTCGCCATGATCGGCTTCACGCCGGGCTGGTCCTATCTCAGCGGCCTTGAAGATTCGTTGCAGATGCCGCGGCGGCAAAACCCGCGGCTGCTGACGCCGGCGGGCACGATTTCAATCGGGGGCGTGCAAACCGGTGTGCAATGCCTGGCGGGGCCGAGCGGCTGGCATCTGCTCGGACGAACCGCGGTGCGAACCTATCAGTTGCATCGCGATCCAATTTTTCTGCTTGAACCCGGCGATGCCGTCACATTCTACACGGTCGATGCCAAAACCTTTGCCGCGCAGGATCGCGCCGCCGAAACCGGCGAGATCGTCGCGGAGATGATGGCGTCATGAGTAAGCTCGTCATCACGGCTATCGGCCCCGCGAGTTCAGTGCAGGACGGCGGACGCTTCGGTGCGCAGCGTTACGGTCTTGTGCCGAGCGGCGCGATGGATCGGTTGGCGCTCGCGGCGGCGAATTGCCTGGTCGGCAACGCGCCGTTCACTGCCGCCATCGAAGTGGGACCGCTCGAGGCAACTTTTACCGCGCGCGATGGCGCGGTTCGCGTGGCGCTGGCGGGTGCTGCGCGCAACGCCGAGATCGACAAGCGCGCGGTCGCCTTCGACACGTCGATGACACTGGCGCAGGGCGAAAGCCTGACATTGGGTTTTGCGCGTGGCGGTGTATTCAGCTATCTCGCGATCGAAGGCGGCGTACAGGGTGAGCCGATGTTCGGCAGCCTTGCGGTCAACTCTCGTGCGGGACTCGGCAGTCCCTACCCGCGCCCGCTGCAGGCCGGTGATACGCTTCAGGTGGCGGCCGCGAGCGGCACGGTGGCGCGGGAGATTGACCTTCCGGCAATCCCTATTGGACCGATCCGCATAGTGATGGGCCCGCAGGACGATGAGTTCGGCGACGCCACGGCGCTGTTCCTCAACAGCGAATGGAAGATATCGGCGACCAGCGATCGCATGGGTTACCGGCTCGAAGGCCCCTTCATCAAGCATCTGCATGGCCATAACATCGTCTCGGACGGCACCGTAAACGGCAGCATTCAGGTCCCGGGCAACGGCGCGCCCATTGTGCTGATGCCGGATCGCGGCACCAGCGGCGGCTATCCCAAGATCGCGACGGTGATTACAGCCGACCTCGGGAGATTCGCGCAGACCCCCGCAGGCCGCGCGTTTCGGTTCAAGGCAATCAGCATGGCCGAGGCGCAGGCCGAAGCGAGGAAATTCGCCGAATTGTTGCGCACCCTGCCCGATCGCGTTCACGACGCGCAGGATTTCGTTCTCGATATTGAAGCTTTGCAAAGCGCGAACGTTGCCGGCGCCGCGGTCAATGCAATCGATGTCCGGACATGGCAAACTCCATTGCCTGCGGATGCGCAGGCGGATGACTGATCCACCAACCCACTCACGCAAGCAGGCATGACATCATGACAATCGATCTGAACTGCGATCTCGGTGAAAGTTTCGGCCCATGGGAAATGGGCAACGACGCCGCCATGATCGAGCTTGCAACGTCGGTCAACATCGCCTGCGGATTTCATGCCGGCGACGCCGATATCATGCGCAAGACCGTGGAACTGGCGAAGGCGCGCGGCGTCAGCATCGGCGCTCATCCCGGTTACCGCGACCTGCATGGCTTCGGCCGCAGGCCGGTGCCCGGTATGAAATCATCCGAAATCGAAAACCTGGTCGCCTACCAGATCGGCGCCTTGCAGGCCATCGCAACCGCGGCCGGACACAAGGTGACGCACGTCAAGGCGCACGGCGCGCTGTCCAACGTCGCCTGCGAGGACGACATGACCGCGCGCGCCATTGCCTGCGCCATCAAGGCGGTCGATCCGAACCTGATTTTTGTCGTGCTGGCGAACTCGAAGTTGGTGCAGGCCGGCGAAGCCGCCAATCTGCCGATGGTGCACGAGGTATTCGCGGACCGCGCCTATGAGGACGATGGCTCGCTGGTGTCGCGGCGCAAGCCCGGCGCGGTGTTGCACGATGCAGCGCAGATCGCGCAGCGCGTGGTACGCATGGTGAAGGATGGCGCCGTGGTGTCGGTGACGGGCAAGATCATCAAGATGCGCACCGACACCGTGTGCATTCACGGCGATACTCCAGGTGCTGTCGATATCGCGCGCGGCGTGCGGCGGGCGCTGAAAGAAGCCGGTATCGAAGTCGCGCCGTTCAAAATGCCGAATTAGAAGGGATGAATCGACAGCGTGCCGAACACTACGGCGGCGATCATGGCGAACGCACCGTAAAGCGCGGCGGTGTGAAATCCACGCCCGGCCCGCCCCGACAGCGTGCGCGCATAAAAGTGGATCCGGGCTTCCGCCGACAGTTCGCGCATGGTCGATCTCCAACGCAGCATGTGCGCTACAGGAATGTCGATTTCGCGGAAGTGCAAGCCAGGCAGAAAAATAACGACGCCGATTCCGCCGATGAATGGGTTGGCAGACTAAAATTCTACTTGAAGATTCAGGACGAGAATTTTATTCGCTCGAATTTGGCGCGAATTGGAGCCTGTTAATAGACATCCTGCTGGAACCGGCCCCGCTTCTTGAGATCTGCGACAAACCGCACCGCCTCGTCGGTCGAACGCGCGCCGAATTGGGCGACGATGTCGACCAGCGTGCGCTCGACATCCTTCGCCATCCGCTTGGCGTCGCCGCAGATATAGACGTTCGCGCCTTCGGCAAGCCAGGTCCACAATTCGCGGCCGACCTCGCGCATGCGGTCCTGCACATAGAATTTCTTGTCGCCGTCGCGCGACCATGCCAGCGACATCCGCGTCAGCAGGCCGGAGATTTTCATCGCCTTGAGTTCGTCGGCATAAAAGAAATCGCAATCGCTGCGTTGGTGGCCGAAGAACAACCAGTTCTTGCCGGGTGCACCGGTCGCCCGGCGATCATGCAGGAAAGCGCGGAACGGCGCGATGCCGGTGCCGGGCCCGATCATGATGATGGGCGTTTTCGGATCCGGCGGCAGCGCGAAGCCGTGCGCCTTCTGGACATAGACCTTGAGTTGATCGCCGGGATTGATGCGTTCGGCAAGGAAGGTGGATGCCAATCCAAGCCGTTTGCGCTTGCCAATGACGTAGCGCACGCAGTCCACCGTCAGCGACAGCTTGCCCGGTGTTGCGTTATACGACGACGAGATCGAGTAGAGTCGGGGCTGTAGCGGCTCCAGTGCTTCGACGAAGGCTTCCGGATGCGGCCGTACACCGGAGAATTTCTGCAGCGCCGCCATTACGTCCAATGTCGCGGCGTCGCCATCGGGATCCTCGCCCTGCGCCAGTGCGCGGGCCTTCTCGCGCTGCGCCCCGCCGGTGATGAACGACAGCAGCTCGAACAGAGTATCGGGTGCGGGCGCCAGCGAGACGTCGTCCTGCAACACCTCGCGCAAGGTTTTGCCCCGAACCTCGGTGGTGTGCGAGGCGCCGAGCAGCGCGATGATCTGGTCGACATGGCCGAGATCGTTGCGTGCGAAGATGCCGAAGGAATCGCCGACGACGTAATCGAGACCGCAGCCGCTGAGATCGAACTCGATGTGCCAGGTTTCTTTTTCCGAGCCGGCTGCGTTGAGCAATCGGCGCGACACGAGCGTCGCTGGAACAGGATTGTCGCGGCAACGACCCGGTTCAACTGAGGTAGCCGACGCCGCTGCGACGGCGGTTGTTGGCCGCGGTGAAGCTGCCGGCGCTTTCTCCAGCTCCTCATTGAGGGCCTTCAGCATCCGCGCGGTTTCCTTACCGCCGGGGACGCAGAGATTGAGCCGCGCTTCAGCCTTGCTGGCGATCGCGTCGGAATAGTCGTTGCAGTTGTAGCCGCACTGGCCGCAGTCCTGCTGCGCCATCGCCGCCATCATCCGCCGTCGCAATGGCCGGCCTTCGGCGAGTTTCATGCGGTCCGCGATCGGCATGGTTTGGTCATGCCAGGGCGCCTCGCCATCGTCGCCAGCGCCGGAAACCCCTTCCAGCACGCCGGCGCCTTGTGGCACCGACAACGGCGCCGGAACATCCGTCGATAGCAGGCCCGCGAAAAACCCGTTCAGCCATGAGCGCTGCGCCTCAGAAAACGGCGCGCTCGATGGAATGATTTCGATTTTGGGAGGTGGCGTCATCTGGTTCATCGCGAGGCCTCCGCATCCGCCAAGTTGCGCAAGGTTTCGCCGTTGTGGCGGCGTGCAAAGCTCAGAAAGGTTTCATCCGGTGATGCGCGATGCGCGAGATACGCCTTCAGCAATTTCTCGACGGTTTTCGGGGCGTCCTCGGCCTTGAGGTCGTGATAGACCTCCTGCCCGAAATCGGCATGCGGCCCAAAACTACCGCCCGCGAACAGGTGATAGCCCTCCACGGTATCGTCATCCTCACCGACAGCCACTTTTGCCGCGATCAGGCCGATGTCGCTGATGTAATGCTGTGCGCAGGAATGATGGCAGCCGGTGAGATGAATGTTGAGCGGCGTATCCACATTGACCCGCGGTTCGCACCAGTCGCCGATCTCGGCGGCGTGGCGCTTCGTATCGGATGCGGCGAACTTGCAGCCGGCATTGCCGGTGCATGCGATCAGCCCGGCGCGGACATTGGACGCCTTGACGGCAAGACCGGTGGCCTCGATCGCCGCAATCGCCAATGCAACGTTGTCGTCGCGCACGCTTGGGATCAGCAGGTTCTGCCATACCGTGAGACGAAGTTCGCCGTCGCCGAGGTCCTGCGCGATTTTGGCAAGCCCGCGCATCTGCTCGCAGGTGACCTTGCCCACCGGCAGCACCACGCCGATCCAGTTGAGGCCATCCTGCTTCTGCCGGTGCACGCCGATATGCGCCATGCGGTCGAATGCCGGGCGCGGCGCCAAGGCTTCCGGCGGTACCCGGTTGAAGGCATGGCCGAGCTTCTCTTCGACAAGAACGAGGAATTTTTCCATCCCCATGCTGTCGATCACGTATTTCAGCCGCGCCTTGAGGCGGTTGGTACGATCGCCGAGATCAATGAACACGCGGACGATGGCGTCGGCGACTTTGGTGGCATCGGACGGCTTGACGACGATGCCGGTTTCCTTGGCAAAATCCTTGTGGCCGGTGATGCCGCCGATGCCGAGGCGAAACCAGACGCCGGGCTCGACGTCAAAACCGTCTTTCACCTCCACCGCCGCAAAAGCGATGTCGTTGGTGTCTTCGAGAACCGCGATCTTGCCGGCACCATCGAACGCGACGTTGAACTTGCGCGGCAATCCGGTCAGCGAGCGATCGTTGAGAATGTGGTAGTGCCATTCCCGCGCATAGGGACGGGTGTCGAGCAGTTCCTGCGGATCGATGCCGGCAGTCGGGGTGCCGGTGACGTTGCGGATATTGTCGGCGCCGGAGCCGCGCGAGCACAGGCCGAGATCCTGAACACCCTCGATCAGTTCGACCGCATGTTTCGGCGGAATCTCGCGAACCTGCAGATTGGCGCGGGTAGTCACATGGCAGAACGGCCCGCACAGCCGCTCGGCGAGATCGGCCATTCCTGCGAACTGCCAATGCTTGAGGATGCCGTTCGGAATCCGCAACCGGCACATGTAGGAATCCTGCGCCGGCGCCACATAGAACAAGCCGAAATAACGCCAGCGGAAATTATCCGCGGGCGATGGCGGCGCGTTGGTCAGCGCCTGCTTTTTCAAACGCGGATAGGCATCGAACGGATGCTCCTCGCGTTTATATTTTTCGGGGTCGGCGAGTTTCTTGCCGCCGGCCAGAACCTTGTCCTGCGCCTCGATATGCGCGGCATCCGGTCCGGCCGGTTCGGCATTGGATTTGGCTGAGGTCCCGCCACCGAGGCCGCGTCCGGCGCGGCTGATCTGTAGGCCGGACGTGAACCCCTCGAGATAACGCTTCTGCTCGTCGCTAAAGTCGATGGAGAGGGTCTCGATTTTCATTTCTAACGACGAAGCTCCTGCTGCCAGCTGTGGCGGCTCAACGGGAAACGGACTCTGACCGCGCAGACTTCGATTCGGCACAGCGCCGTATTCGATTTCTATGGAGCGGTCCGACCAGCCTCGTTGCTGCGGGAATCCATCTTGGACAAAAGCCAGCGGACATCCATGGCGGCTGGCTGCACTGCAACATTCAAATTGTGTGCCACCCCGACCATTTTTAAAATCCGCTAAAAAACAAATGGTTGCATGACACCGCAGGATAGACGGCGTCCGGTTTTCCAGCGGATTTTGAGCACCCAGCCTAAATATTAGCCCGCAAGCGCCGCTGCACAGGATCGCACCCGCTGCCGTGTCAGAGCTTATGACGGCCGATCTTGAATGCCGCCAAATGGCCGGCGAGATCGTCCGCACTGAATGGCGGACCGGCGAACGCGCCGATAGCGTCGGAAGCATCATCAGCTGCAGCCCGTTTTAGGCCCAACGCCGCATCGTAAAGGTCCGGCCGGAACACCGCTTTTGCGACCTTGAGGGCCTCGGGGCTGATCGAGGCCTGTCCCCACCGCACCATCTGCGCGTACAGCCAGGCGGCCTGCCGGGGATCCGGCCGTCCTGCCTCTTCGCGCCCCACCAGCAGGTAGCGGCTGCTTTCGCGCATCGTCCCATCCGGTGAGATCTTCAGCCTTCCGTCCAGCGTGCGCTGGATGACTTCCGCGGCCACGCCGATCCGCTCCGGCTGTGCCAGGACGCTTGCGGCCTCGGCGCGATTCTGCGGTTCCTCGATGAATTCTGCGGCGCGCGCATGCGCACGCGTTAGCGCGGCGAGCACGTCCGGATTCTTCTCGGCCCAGTCCTGCCGAACCGCTAGGACCTTCTCCGCCGCGCGCACCAGAATGTCCGAGACGAAATGCAGGATATGTCCGACGCCAAGGTCGACCGCGACGGAGTTCCACGGCGCGCCGACGCAGAAGGCATCGACATGCCCGTTGGCTAGACTGTCCACCATGTAAGGCGGCGGCAGCACGACAAGACGCAGGTCTTCATCGGGATCGACGCCGCCCGCGGCCATCCAGAACCGCAACTGGTAATTATGGGTCGAGAACGGAAACGTCATGCCGAAGGTCAGGGGTTCGGCACCGCTCTTACGCCGTGCCGCGACCACCCTCGAAAGCGCCAGCGCCGTTGCCATCGGATCGAGGGGATCGCCTGATATCTCGCTCATGATGGCGGCATGCAGCGCCGGCGATACCGTGATGGCGTTGCCGTTGAGACCGAGATTGAACGGCGCCACGATCGGCACCTTGATGTGGCCGAGTCCGAGGCTGGAGGCGATCGCCACCGGCGCTAGCAAATGCGCGGCATCGAACAGTCCGATGTTGAGCTTGTCGCGGACATTGGACCACGACACTTCCCGCACCAGGGTGACGTCGAGCCCCTCCGCCGCGGTAAAGCCCTTGTCGACCGCGACGATGAGCGCTGCCGCGTCGACCAGCGGAATGAATCCGATGCAAAGCGGTTGACCGGTCATTTCAGCAACTCCGAGGCCGTGACAATCGACTGCGCGATCTCGCCGATTTTCTTTTTCTCGCGCATCGCGGTAGATCGCAGCAGTACATAGGCCTCGTCTTCGGTCAGCCCCTTCAGCTTCATCAGGATGCCCTTGGCGCGGTCGATCACCTTGCGGTCTTCCAGCGCGGACTTGGTGCGCTCGAGTTCGTCCTGCAGCTTCGAAAAGGCGTTGAAGCGCGAGATGCAGAGATCGAGGATCGGCTTGACGCGTTCCTTCTTCAATCCGTCGACGATGTAAGCGGAAACCCCGGCATCGACCGAGGCCTGGATCGATGCGGAATCGCTTTGGTCGACGAACATGGCGATCGGCCGCCGCACGGCGCGGCTGACCTGGAACATCTGTTCCAGCACGTCGCGGCTGGGATTTTCCAGATCGATCAGGATCACGTCGGGATCGAGCGCATAGATCCGGGCCAGCAGGTCGTGCATTTCGCTGATGTGAACGACGCCGGTAAAGCCGGCCTCCCGCAGTCCTTCCTCGAGAATCGCGGCGCGGATCGGGCTTTCGTCAACGATAACGATTTTGGGGGATTGGTCGGCGGCCATCGATCACTCGCTTTCGGCAAAATATCCATAGCACGCACAAAGCCGGCTTAAAGCCTTGTAATGTTGGGCAATTGGGACTAGCTCCTGCCCATCAATCAGGCAGATCAAACATGCAACAGGCCGCCGCGCCCAAAGTCAGCTTTGTATCCTTGGGTTGCCCCAAGGCGCTGGTGGATTCCGAGCGCATCATCACGCGTCTGCGCGCGGAGGGCTATGAACTTGCGCGCAAGCACGACGGCGCCGACCTCGTCATCGTCAACACCTGCGGCTTTCTCGACAGCGCCAAGCAGGAATCGCTGGGCGCCATCGGCGAGGCGATGGCGGAAAACGGCAAGGTTATCGTCACCGGCTGCATGGGCGCCGAGCCCGAACAGATCGAGGCCGCCTACCCCGGCGTGCTCTCGATTACAGGGCCGCAGCAATATGAGAGCGTGCTCGACGCCGTACACCGCGCGCTGCCGCCGCTGCACAATCCGCATCTCGACCTGGTGCCGCCGCAGGGCATCAAGCTGACGCCGCGGCACTATGCTTACTTGAAAATTTCAGAAGGCTGCAACAATCGCTGCAGCTTCTGCATCATTCCGAAGCTGCGCGGCGACCTGGTGTCGCGGCCGGCGAATGACGTGCTGCGCGAAGCCGAGAAGCTGGTCAACGCCGGTGTCAAGGAATTGCTGGTCATCTCGCAGGACACCTCGGCCTATGGCGTCGACCTGAAATATGCATCGAGTTCGTGGAAGGACCGCGAAGTGCGGGCCAAGTTCTTCGATCTGGCAAAGGAGCTTGGCGAGTTCGGCGCCTGGGTAAGGCTGCAATATGTCTATCCCTACCCGCATGTCGACGAGGTGATCGGTCTGATGAACCAGAGCAAGATCCTGCCTTATCTCGACATTCCGTTTCAGCACGCGAGCCCCGAAATCCTCAAGGCAATGAAGCGGCCGGCCGCACAGGAAAAAACCCTGGCGCGGATCAAGAAGTGGCGGGAAGAGTGTCCGGACCTGACGCTGCGCTCGACCTTCATCGTCGGCTTCCCCGGCGAGACCGATTCCGATTTCGCTTATTTGCTCGACTGGCTTGACGAAGCCGAGATCGACCGCGTCGGCTGCTTCAAATACGAACCGGTCGCGGGCGCCGTGTCGAACGCGCTGGGCAACCCCGTGCATGAAGAGATCAAGCAGCAACGGTGGGACGCGCTGATGGCGCGGCAGCAGAAAATCTCTGCACGCCGCCTGAAGCGCAAGATCGGCACCCGCCAGCAGGTCATCATCGACGAAGTCGGCCCGACGGTGTCGAAAGGCCGCTCCAAAGCCGACGCTCCGCAGATCGACGGCGCGGTCTATCTCTCAAGCCGACGTCCGCTGCGCGTCGGCGAGATCGTCAGCGCGAAGATCGAGCGCGCGGACCAGTACGACCTGCACGGCAGCGTCGCGGGGTTTTAGTCCCTCCACGTCATTGCGAGCGAAGCGAAGCAATCCAGATGCCACAAGAAGGGTCTGGATTGCTTCGTCGCAAGTGCTCCTCGCAATGACGTGTCTTACGGCTTCAGAATCGCAGCCCCGGTGGTCGCCCGGCTTTCCAGATCGGTATGCGCCTTGGCGGCATCCTTCAGCGCGTAGGCGTGATTGATCGGGACATGCAGTTTGCCGTTGATCACGGCGGCGAACAGCGTATCGGCGCCCTCAAGCAGTTCCGAACGCTTGCCGACGTAGTCGTTGAGCTTCGGCCGGGTTGCGAACAGCGAGCCGTGATTGTTCAGCTCGGCAATCGAAAACGGCGGCACCGGCCCCGATGCATTGCCAAAACTCACGAACAATCCGCGCGGCTTCAGGCAGGATAGCGAGCCCGGGAATGTGGTCTTGCCGACGCCGTCATAGACCACGTCGCACAGTTCGTTGCGGCTGATCTGCTTTACCCGCGCGACGAAGTCTTCATCATTGTACAGAATGACGTGATCGCAGCCATTGGCCAGCGCCAGATCGGCCTTGGCCTTGGAACCGACGGTGCCGATCACATGCGCGCCGAGCGCCTTGGCCCATTGGCACGCCAGCAAGCCGATCCCGCCGGCGGCGGCGTGGATCAAGACCCGATGTCCGGGCTCGACCTTGAAGGTCTTGTGAAGCAGATACCACACCGTCAGGCCCTTCAGCATCAGGACGGCGCCCTGCTCATAGGTGATGTGGTCGGGCAGTTTCACCAGCTTGTCGGCGGGGATGTTCCGCTCGGTGGCGTAACCGCCGAGATTGAAATAATAGGCGACGCGGTCGCCGGGATGAAAATTGGTGACACCCGGTCCGACCGATAAAACTTCGCCGGAGGCCTCGTTGCCGGCGATGAACGGCAGCGACGGCGCCTTGTAGAGACCGGTGCGGAAATACACGTCGATGAAGTTCAGGCCGACCGCGTGTTGGCGGATGCGGACCTCGCCGGATCCCGGCGCCGGCACATCCACGGCTTCATAGGTGAGGACTTCCGGCCCACCGGTCTGATGGACGCGCACAGCCTTGGTCATTGCTTGTTCTCCCTATTTCTTGGCAACAACCGATAGCCATTGAGGCATCCTTGTCAACTCCAGCCGCCGGGATGCGGCGATCAGACCGGCTTTTTGCGGTTGCGTTTGGCCAGCACATTGAAGAACTCCACCGCCGCCGCGAACACGATGGCAAAATAGATATAGCCCCGCGGAATGTGGAATTGGAATCCATCCGCCACCAGGGCAACCCCGATCAGTACCAGAAATGCCAGCGCCAGCATCTTGGTGGTCGGATGATCCGCCACGAATTTCGCCACCGGTCCTGACGACACATACATGATAACGCATGCGATAACGACGGCGGCGATCATGATTTCGAGGTCCTGCGCCATGCCGATCGCGGTGATGATCGAATCCAGCGAGAACACCATGTCGATGACGACGATCTGCACGATCACCCAGAAGAACGCGCTCGGGTGCGGCGCGGCATCTACGTCTGCGTCGCGGGCTTCGACCTCGGCGTGAATTTCGTGCGTCGCCTTGCCGATCAGGAACAGTCCGCCGCCGATCAGGATGATGTCGCGCCACGACAGCGCGACGCTCTCTACCGTGATGACCGGCGCGGTCAGCCCGATCAGCCATACCAGCAGAGCCAACAGTAAAATGCGGAACATCAGCGCCAATGCGAGGCCGATCTGCCGCGCGCGCTTGGCTTGCCTTGCCGGAATGCGCGAGACGATCACCGACAGGAAGATCACGTTGTCGATGCCGAGGACGATCTCCAGCGCCGTCAGGGTCAATAGCGCCGCCCAGGCTTCCGGGCTTGTCAAAAGTTCGATCATGCGCTGGCCGACCTCACCAGACGGATCACGGCGTCGCTGGCTACGACATAAACAGCAATCGCGCAAAGGGCGATGGTCACTGGCATCGCCACGTTGAAATCGTAAATCAGCGTGACAATGGCGAGCACGGCCCAGATGCCGATCAGCGACAGCGTCAGCCCGCGCAGGCGCTCGACTCGCACCGGGTGAATGACTTTGAACGGCATAAATGTCAGCACAATGAGCATGGCGACGACGAGACTCGAAAGCGCCGGCGGCAGGTGCAGAAGAAATAAATAGAACGCGACCACATTCCACAGCGCCGGAAAGCCGCGGAAATGATTGTCAGGCGTCTTCATGCGGCGGTCCGCGAAGTAGAGCGCACCGGTCACGACGATGCCGGCGCCGAGAAGCGGCGCTACCGGCGGCAGCAGCATGCCGCTGGCGGTGATCGCATAGGCCGGCACGAACACGTAAGTCACAAAATCCACCACCAGGTCGAGCACCTCGCCCGACCAGTCCGGCTGCATCCGCACCACATCCAGCCGCCGTGCAATCGGTCCGTCGAGCGCGTCGATCACCAGCGCTGCGCCAAGCCAGGCAAACATCGCGGCCCAATGCTCGCGCACCGCCTCCAGCAACGCGATCAAGGCGACCCCCGCCCCCATCGCCGTGAAGATGTGCACGGAGAATGCGGCAGCGCGCGCTGTGCGGGATGTCGATAAAGAATCTGGTTCGCCAGGCTCGCCCATTTGCCGGCAGTGCTATCAGGAATCCTGCGGAATTGCACATCCGGCCTTGCGGCGTTCCGCCGCGCGAAATCGCCGGGAATAACGACGCTGAACGCGGGCTTGAAAATATCAGCGCAAACCTCAATTGTCTGTCGATGAGTGATGCATCCCTGGAGCGCAATGTTTACGACGTTGCCGTGATCGGCGGCGGACCCGCCGGCCTCGCGGCGGCGGTAGCACTGGCGCAGACTGGTGCCAATACTGCGTTGATCGCGCGGCGCGCGCCGTATGGCGATAACCGGACCACGGCGCTGCTTGGCGGCTCCGTCGATTTCCTGCAGCGGCTGGATGTGTGGGGCCGCTGCGAAGACAAGGCGGCGGCATTGGAGGTGATGCGGCTGGTCGACGACACCGGCCGCCTGATCCGTGCGCCGGAAGTCAGGTTTTCGGCTGTGGAGATCGGCCTCGATGCATTTGGATACAATATTGAGAACCGCGTGCTGATGAATGCGCTCGAGCAGCGTGCCGCCGAGCTTGCAAATCTCATCCGGTTCGATGACGAGGCGGAGAGCATCGGTCCCGGCGATCCGCATGCCACTATCCGCACCCCAAAACGGCAATTGTTATCGGCGAGGCTGGTGGTCGGCGCCGATGGCCGGCATTCGCTGTGCCGCGGAGCCGCCGGCATCGATGTCAAGCGCCGCGATCTCGACCAGACCGCGCTAACTTTCAACTTCTCGCACGCGCGACCGCATCGAAATATCTCCACCGAATTTCATACTCCGCAGGGGCCGTGCGTGTCCGTGCCGCTGCCGGGGAACCGCTGCAGCGTGGTGTGGGTTATGGGCCCGAGTGAAGCCGAGCGGCTGATGGCGCTGAGCGATGAAGATCTGTCGGATGCTGTCGAACGGCAATCACACTCTATTCTCGGCCGTGTCAGTGTCGAGCCCGGCCGTCACCTGTTTCCGCTCGCGATCGAGCGGCCCCGGCAATTCGCCAGCCAGCGTATCGCGCTGGTCGGCGAAGCCGCGCATGTGCTGCCGCCGATCGGCGCGCAGGGCCTCAACATGGGGCTGCGCGACGCCGCCGATATCGCCGACATCGCGCGGGAGGCGATGCTGCAAGGCGAAGATCCCGGTTCGCCCCTTGTGCTGTCGCGCTTCAATTCGGCGCGGCGCACCGATGTCGCCAGCCGGATGTTCGCGATCGATCTGGCGAACCGTTCGCTGCTGTCGGATTTTCTGCCCGCGCAAACATTGCGGGCGGCCGGGCTGCATCTGATCGGCGCGCTCGGCCCGCTTCGACGTCTCGCCATGCGCGAGGGACTGGCGCCATCGTGGCGGCCGGGCAGAAGCTTCAAGGAAACGCCAGCTGACCGGACGTGATCAGCCACATCACGCTGGTCAGCGTGATGACGGATGCGAACGTCCCGATCAGCACCGCGACCGACGCCGGCTCGATCCAGGTATCGAATTGCCGCGCGATGACAAAAACATTCAGCGCCGGCGGCAGCGACGCCATCAGCACGGCGGTCACCGCCCATTGCGGCGGAAACGGTCTCAGCAGCAACATCAGCGCGAACACGATCAGCGGATGGATCAGCAGTTTTACCGCGATAATGCCGGGCACCTCCCATGGAATTCGGCCGAACGGCCGCAGCGCCACGGTGACGCCGAGCACGAACAGCGCCACCGGCGCCGCGGCGTTTTGCAGGAACGTCAGCGTGTTCATGATCGCGGCCGGAAACTCGAGATGCAGCGCTGCGGCGAGCGCTCCGGCGCAAGCCGACATGATCAGCGGATTGAGCACGATCTGGCGAACCACGATGCCAAGCGTGTGCAGCACGGACCGGCGCTCGCCGGTGAACGCAATCAACAGCGGCACGATCGAAAACAGAAAGATGGCGTCGCAGCAGAAGATCAATGCGGTCGGCGCTGCGGCCTTCGCACCGAGCACCGCCAGCGCCAGCCCCGGGCCCATGTAGCCGATATTGCCGAATGCGCCGGCAAGACCCGCCAGCGTCGCCTCACGGAACGACAGCCGCCCGAGCAACCGGCCGGCAATCATGGCCAGAACGAACGCGCTGGCGGTGCCGAGCGTGGTCGCGATCAAAAACGGCGGGTTGTTGAGTTCCGCGAACGGCGTTTTCGACATGATGCCGAACAGCAACGCCGGCAGCGACACGTAGAGCAGAAAGAAGTTCATCCAGGCGAGGCCGGTTTCCGGCAGCTTTTTGGATTTTCCGCAGGCAAAGCCGATGAAGATCAGCCCGAAATACGGCAGCGCCAGATTGAGGATGTCGACCATGGGCGAAACGTCTTTTCGTCGTTGTTCGCCTCGAACCGGGCGTTCGGCGGGCCAGCAGCGGCAGGCTTAATTCGTCGGTTTGCCCCTAGCATCGGCCACAATCATGGTCTATTCGACGACTTATGACAAAAACGCGGACCGCCAAATTCCAGATCGGGCAGATCGTTCGCCACCGGATTTTTTCGTTCCGGGGCGTGATCTTCGACATCGATCCGGAATTCAACAATACCGAGGAATGGTGGCTTTCCATTCCTGAAGACGTGCGGCCGCACAAGGACCAGCCGTTCTACCATCTGCTCGCCGAAAATTCCGAATCCGAATACGTCGCCTATGTCTCGGAGCAGAATTTGCTGCCCGACGATTCCGGCGAGCCGATTCGGCATTCGCAGGTCGCGGAGATTTTCGTCAAGGACAAATCCGGCGGCTACCGGCCGCGCAATCCCTCGCTGAATTGATCACTTTGTAGTCTGGAGGAGCGCAGCGATATCCGCGATGAGCCGCCCCGCTTATCGCTTCGCTTGCGCGCTACAAAAAAGGCGGCCGGTCGGCGCCTTTTCGGTTTTCACAAACGGCTCACTTCGCGGCCGGATTGGCCGCGGCGCCGGCGGGCTGCTGCGCCTCGAGCTTGGCGCGCGCTTCGGCGGCGCGCTTCTGCAGTTCTTCCTGCAGCTTCTTCTGGGTTTCCTCAAAAACCTTCGGATCGGTCGGCGGGCCGTCATAGGCCTTGGCGAATTCCGCCAGCGGCAGCGGCAGCGTCAGCGGCGCGCCGTTGGAGTTGATCGCCTGCACCACCAGGTTCTGTCCCTTCTTGAGGTTGGCGATCAGTTCCGGCGTCACGTCATAGTCCGACATGCAGCCGTTCTGGAAGCAAATCACATAGGGAGCCTGTTGGGGCGCGTTGCTGTCGACGATGACGCGGGTTCCGTGAACGAGCTGCATACCTAGCGGCAGCGTGACGCGCAGGATTTTCTTCGGATCGCCTTCGGGTTCGATGATCACGGCGGCGATCACCGGCTGGCCTGATTCGATGCGGCCGTCCTTGCCGGTAAAGCAGACCTGCTTGGCGCCGGCATCCTGGCCCTTCAGGCAGAACTTGGTCCAGGGCGCGTAGATCAGTTGAACCTGATCGGCGGCCGGCTGGCCTGCAGCAGCGGGGGCGCCTGCGGCTGGCGCGGCTGGTGCCTGCGCAGCGGGGGCTGGGGCCGCTTTCGGGGCGGCTTTCGGCGCCGCCTTTGGAGCGGCCTTGGGCGCTCCGGGCGCCGGAGCGGGTGTCTGGGCCTCCACCTCGGGAACGAGGCACGTGACGGTCAATGCCGTCGCCGCCAGCAAGGCCAAAACCCGCCCACGCGGCAAGGCCGACGCGGCCAAGATACGGAAATTCATTGCGGAAAACCCTTTCTGAACGGTGCCGCTCCAAACCGCGACGAAGGCGCCGAAACCTGCCCATTTGGGCGGCTGTCTCTGTGCCAAATGAGGCGGTTGCGTGACAGGCCGCGCTGTCAAGACCAATTGCACGCCTTCAATACAGCGGCGGGCGGAAAGATCAATGCCGACAACCGTCTTAACGGTCTCTGCATTGGGCTCAGCGTTAGCGGCTATGGTAAAATTTCGTTGTGAACCAACCCGAATCAAACCAGCGCCTTGTCCGGCTAAATTCGAGGCCGGCATGGTACCGCGCGTTTTGCCTGGTGATCTCCGCCGTCGGCCTGTTGCTGGGAACTGTCTGCCCTGCCGCCGCGCAGGCGAGTTACGCCATCGCGATGCACGGCGCGCCGGCGTTGCCGGGCGACTTCTCCCATATGCCCTATGCCAATCCCGACGCGCCCAAGGGCGGCCGGCTGGTGCAGGGCCTGCTCGGCAGCTTCGACAGCCTCAATCCCCTGATTGTCCGGGGCCTTGCAGTCCAGCAAATCCGCGGCTTCGTGGTCGAAAGCCTGATGGCGCGCGGCAATGACGAGCCGTTCACTCTCTACGGCCTGCTCGCCAAAAGCATCGAGACCGACGATACGCGATCCTACGTTACATTCCGGCTCGACCCGCTGGCGCGTTTCTCCGATGGCCAAACGGTGCTGGCCGACGACGTGGTGTTTTCCTGGGCTTTGCTGCGCGACAAAGGCCGTCCCAATCATCGCCTGTATTACGCGAAGGTTGCCAAGGCGGAAGCACTGGATGCGCGCACCGTGCGATTCGATTTCGGCGGCGCCAACGACCGCGAATTGCCGCTGATCCTAGGTTTGATGCCGGTGCTGCCAAAGCACGCCGTCGATGTCGCGACTTTCGAGGAAACCTCGATGACGGCCCCTGTCGGCTCAGGGCCGTATCGGGTGACCGCGGTCAGGCCCGGCGCAAGTCTGACGCTGACGCGCAATCCCGATTACTGGGGGCGCGATCTGCCGGTCAATCGCGGCTTGTGGAATTTCGGCGAGATCCGGCTCGATTTCTACCGCGAGGCCAATGGCGCGTTCGAAGCCTTCAAGCGCGGTCTTTATGATTTTCGCGTCGAGACCGAGCCGCTGCGCTGGCACGAGGGTTATGATTTTTCCGCCGTCCGCAACGGTGAGGTGATCCGCGATGTCATCATGACCGGCATGCCGCAGCCGTCGGAATTCCTGGTATTCAATACGCGGCGCCCGATCTTTGCCGATATTCGCGTGCGCCAGGCGCTGACGCTGCTGTTCGATTTCGAATGGATCAACCGCAATTACTTTTTCGGGCTCTATGGACGCGCCGGCGGCTTTTTCGCCGGGTCCGAATTGTCGGCGTATGCCCGCGCCGCGGACGAGCGCGAGCGTGAATTGCTCAAACCCTACGCCTCACGCGTGCCGCCGGACATTCTCGACGGAACCTGGCGCCTCCCCGTCAGCGACGCTTCCGGCCGCGACCGCGCTACGCTTCGCAGCGCTCTGACGTTACTGGCGCAGGCCGGATACGAGCTTGACGGCACCGTGCTGCGCCAGCGTTCGACCGGAATCCCCCTTACCTTCGAAATCCTGGTGACCACGCGCGATCAGGAACGCATCGCGCTGGCGTTCCAGCGCGACCTCAAGCGCGCCGGCATCGAGGCCTCGGTGCGCGCGGTGGACGGCGTGCAGTTCGATCAGCGGCGTTTGGCGTTCGATTTCGACATGATCCAGAACCGCTGGGATCAGTCGCTCTCGCCGGGCAATGAGCAGTCATTTTACTGGGGCAGCGAAGCTGCGGATAATCAGGGTACCCGAAATTACATGGGTGTGAAGGATCCCGCCATCGACGCCCTGATTGCGGCGATGCTGGAAGCGCGCGAGCATCCGGAATTCGTGTCCGCGGTGCGGGCGCTCGACCGCACCTTGATGTCCGGCTTCTACGCAATTCCATTGTACAACGCGCAGGAACAATGGATCGCGCGCTGGAATTGGATAGAACGGCCTGCAACCACCGCGTTGTCGGGATATCTGCCGGAGACCTGGTGGTACAAGCCGCAACCGTCCCGGAAATGAGCCTGTGATCCAGACCGCTGCACCGCCAACGCTCGACGGCTTGTTTCGCCGGCTGCTGGCGCGCCAGCCGGAGGCGCTGGCGCTGGCCGATCCTCCCGACAAATTGCGCGTCACCGGGCAGCCGCCGCGGCGCCTGACATTCGCCCGGGCCGACCATGCGATTGCGACGCTATCGGCGCATTTTGTCGAGGCGGGATTGCCCGCCAATTCGGTGATCGCGGTTCAACTGCCCAACACCGTCGAATTCGTGCTCACGGTGCTGGCGGCGCATCGCGCCGGACTTGTGGTGGCGCTGTTGCCTCAACTCTGGCGGCAGGCGGAATTGACGGTGGCGCTCAATCGCACCGGTGCGCGCGCGGTCGTCACCATGAACCGGATCGACGGCGTTGGCCATGCGGATCTCGCCATGAACGCCGCGGTGGAAGCGTTTTCGATCCGCCATGTCTGCGGCTTCGGCGACGATCTGCCGGAAGGCATGGTCTCGCTCGGCGATGTGATGGCGAACGGGCCAGCGGTCCCGCCCTCTGCGACGCAGGATGGACGCCGCGCGGCGATCATTTCATTCGACGTCACGGCGGATGGCTTTCGCGCCGTGCCGCGCACCCATCTCAATCTGATTGCCGGAGGGCTTGCGGTGTTCCTGGAAAGCGGCGCGCCGCAGGGCGCAACCGTCTTGTCGGCATTCGCGCCGTCCTCGTTCGCGGGCATTACCGCGTCGTTGATGATCTGGCTGCTGAGCGGCGGGGCGCTTATCCTGCATCATCCCTTCGATGCCGACGTGCTGGAACGACAGATCGGCGAACAGGCCTGCGACGCGTTGATCGCACCAGCGCCGCTGGCCTTGCGGCTTGCCGAGGCCGGGGTGCTGTCGCGCACGCCCGCACTGCGCCACGTGATCGGTCTGTGGCGCGCTCCGGAACAGGTCGCGTCGTCGCCGGCTTGGCCGGGCCAAGCCAGCTTGACCGACGTTTATCTGTTCGGCGAAGCCGGCCTGTTCGCCGATCGCCGCGCCGACGATGGTGCGCCGGGGCTAATTCCACTCGGGCCGCACGCTTCGCCGCGCGATGCGGAAGACGCTTCGATCACGGGCGAGATTTTGCTGACGCCGAAGGGAACGCTGGCCCTGCGCGGGCCGATGATACCCGTCGCGGCCTACGCCCCATCAGCGCCCTCGGGCAATTCACTGATCGCGCCGCCGCAGCTCGATCATGTCGATACCGGCTATGCCGCGCGACTCGACCGGACCACCGGCGCGCTCTGCATCACGGCGCCGCCGTCAGGCATCATGGCCGTCGGCGGCTACCGCTTTCTCGCGCACGACCTGCAGGAGTGGGCCAAGCGGCTTGGACAGGGCGCGCTGCTGACCGCGTTGCCGGATCGGTTGAGCGGCTACCGCCTCGCCGGCCGCGCCCAGGATAATGCCCGGGCCCGCGAAGCGCTCTCAGAACTCGGCCTCAACCCGTTGATGTCGGAAGCATTTCGCGATCGGTCGACGGTCACCTGATCGACATCGAATGGGCGCGTTGACTTAGCATTAACGGCGAAAACATAGGATGGCGCGTTCAATCCGATTGCGCTTGCCCGAGTACCGAGATGTCCCAGCAAGGCCCGATTCTGGTCGTGTCGTCCGGCGAGTCCAGGTCTTCCGAACCCATGTCGTTGGCGGCGGCGCTGTCGGAAACCAAAATGTTTCCCGTGGTCGAAATCAACCGGTGCGAGGCCGCGCGCGCCGTCGAGCAGTTGCAGCCGGCCGCGGTGCTTGTATGCGGCGACGCCGGAGCGGCATTTGCGGCGCTGGCCCGGCAAGTCGCCGATATCAAGCCTTACGTCCCGCTTGTCGTCATCGATCCCAAGCTGCCATTGCCGCAGAACGCGCTGCCGTTCGCGCTGGCCGGTGGCAGTTTTGAGCGCCTGAACTCCCGCCTTCGCGCTGCGCTGCGGGTCCGCTCGCTACATGCCACGGTGCTGCGCCGCGTTGCCGATGGTCCGGCCATACAAATAAAACTGAGCGACACCGACCCTATTCAAGAGGCCGCCGTGCTGCTGATCGGCCGCGGCGCCGCCTATCCCGCGCTCTCGGTGGCGCTGGGCGAGCGAATGGGCGTGGTCGGCGCGCTCAGCATCGAGGCGGCAGCCAAACACCTGAACGTACGCGATCTCGACGGCATCGTGCTCGGCCAGGGCTTCAGCCCGCGCGTGGTCGACGCCTTCCTCACCGTGCTCGCCGAAGACGCGCGGTTCCGCAATCTTCCCGTGGCGGTGACCATCGGCGACGTGACGCCAAGCCATGATCTGCCCAACCTTGAACTGATCTGCGGCGATCCCGCGCTCATTGCTTCAAATGCATTGCCGTTGATCCGCCAGCATGCGTTCGAGGCCCGCTTGAGCCGAACGCTGCGGTCGATCGATGCCGGCGGTCTGCTTGATCCACGAACCGGCCTGCTGACGCTCGAGGCATTCAACCGCGAGTTCGCGACGGCGGTCTACCAGACCCAGTCACGCGGCGGCGGATTGTCGGTGGCACGGTTTTCGTTCGGCCGGAGCCACGAACGCGCGCAACTCGATGGCGCGCGCATCATCGGCCGCCTGATGCGGCAGATGGATTTCGGCGCACTGCAGGACGACGGCTCGATCATCGTCGCGTTCGCCGAGACCGATCTGCGCAACGCCCATATGATCGCCCGGCGGCTGTCCAGCGTGATGAAGCATACGATCCGTGCCAAACGCCAGTCGCGCGTCGAGCCGGACGTGACGGTAGCCACGCTGCTGGCATCCGATTCGGCGAAGTCGATTCTGGCGCGGCTGACCGACGAGGCCTGCCGCGCTGCTTCGTAACGCCCCAATGAAACTCGGGAACTTTTGTTCCCGCCTCGCATTGTCGGCTATCAATTCCGCCATGGAGAGGATAACATGAAGAAAATTGCACTGATCACCGCGTCGCTTGCCTTTCTCGCCGCCCCGGCATTCGCCGAGGACGCCAAGACCACGGGCACCGCGCCGGCCGAGGCCAAATTCTCGACCGTGTCGAAGGACGAGATGTTCTCTTCGAAGCTGAAGGGCCTGAATGTCTACAATCAGAAGGACGAATCGGTCGGCGAAATCACCGATGTGGCCATCAAGAATCACCAGGTCGACGCGCTGATCCTGTCGGTCGGCGGCTTCCTCGGCATGGGCGAGCACTATGTCGCGGTGTCGCCGTCCTCGGTCAACATCCGTCATGACGACAAGAACAACAAGTGGCTGGCGTCGATGAACACCACCAAGGAAGCGCTGAAGGCGGCGCCGGAGTTCAAATATCCGAAGTAAGCGTTGCGTTTCGTAGGGTGGGCAAAGCGAAGCGTGCCCACCATGACACGGTAGGCCGAGAGTGGTGGGCACGGCGCAAGAGCGCCTCTGCCCACCCTACGGCGTTTGCGTGAGTTACGCCGCTTTCCTGTCCTCGGCGAGATTGGCAAGCTGCCGCAAAATCTCCGTCGTCCCCATCAGCCGCTCTTCCGGCGTTTCCCATTCCTGGAAGAACACCACCTTCATGTCGGGCCGCACCTTCGCGGCCTTGCCGTGCTGGCGGATGAAATAGACCAGGCGATCCGGCTGCGCGAACTTGTTGTCGCGGAAGGAGATGACCGCGCCCTTCGGCCCGGCATCGACCTTCTCGACATTGGCTCTGCGGCAGTAGCCCTTGATCGCCGCGATCTTGAACAGATAGCGCACCTCGTCCGGCAGTACGCCGAAGCGGTCGCGCAGTTCGGCGGCGAAATTGTCGATCTCATCATCGGTGTCGAGATCGGCGAGCCGCCGGTACAGCGACAGCCGCACCGAAAGATCGGTCACATACTCCTCCGGAATCATCACCGGCATTCCGACCGTAATCTGCGGCGACCAGCGGTCCGCCGCCGGCTCGGTGACGCCGGCCTTGAGGTTGAGGATCGCCTCCTCCAGCATCGATTGGTACAGTTCGAAGCCGACCTCCTTGATGTGGCCGGACTGCTCTTCGCCGAGCAGGTTGCCGGCGCCGCGGATATCCAGATCGTGCGAGGCGAGCTGGAATCCGGCGCCGAGCGTTTCCAGCGACTGCAGCACCTTCAGCCGCCGCTCCGCCTGCGCGGTGATCTTCTGCTGCGCCGGCAGCGTGAACAGCGCGTAAGCGCGCAGCTTGGAGCGCCCTACCCGTCCGCGCAACTGGTAGAGTTGCGCGAGGCCGAACATGTCGGCGCGGTGCACGATCAGCGTGTTGGCGGTGGGAATATCGAGGCCGGATTCGATGATGGTGGTCGACAGCAGGATGTCGTATTTGCCGTCGTAGAATGCCGACATGATATCTTCGATGACCGTCGGCGCCATCTGGCCATGCGCCACCGCGACCTTCATCTCCGGTACATGCTTGTCGAGAAAATCCTTGACGCCTGCCAGATCCTCGATCCGCGGCACCACATAGAATGCCTGGCCGCCGCGATAGCGCTCGCGCAGCAGCGCTTCACGGATCATAAGCGGGTCATGCGGCGCTACGAAAGTGCGGATCGCAAGGCGATCGACCGGCGGCGAGGCGATGATCGACAGATCGCGCACGCCGGTCAGCGCCAGCTGCAGCGTGCGCGGGATCGGCGTCGCGCTCAGCGTCAGCACGTGAACCTCGGCACGCAGCTGTTTAAGGCGCTCCTTGTGCGATACGCCGAAATGCTGCTCCTCATCGACGATCAGCAAGCCGAGATCCCTGAACTTGATCGACTTGCCGAGCAGCGCGTGGGTGCCGACCACGATATCGACAGTACCCTCGGTGATGTCCTTCTTGACCTGCGTCAATTGCTTCGGCGCGATCAGCCGCGAAGCCTGCGCGACCTTGACCGGAAAACCGCGAAACCGCTCGGTGAAGGTTTTGGCGTGCTGCCGTGCCAATAGCGTGGTCGGCACCACGACTGCGACCTGCTTGCCGTCCAGTGCTGCGGCAAAGGTCGCCCGTAACGCGACCTCGGTCTTGCCAAAACCGACGTCGCCGCAGATCAGGCGGTCCATCGGCCGGCCGCTTTCGAGGTCTTTTAGCGTGGCGTTGATGGCGCCGAGCTGGTCCTCGGTTTCCTCATAAGGAAAGCGCGCGCAGAACTCGTCATAGATATGCGGCTGCAGCGGAAACTTCGGCGCCTCATGCAGATGCCGCTCGGCGGCGATCTTGATCAGTTCGCCGGCGATCTCGCGGATGCGGTTCTTGAGTTTTGCCTTGCGCGCCTGCCAGCCGCTGCCTCCCAGCCGGTCCAGTTCGACATTGGCATGGTCGGAGCCGTAACGCGATAATAACTCGATGTTCTCGACCGGCAGGAACAGCTTTGTCTCCGCGGCGTAGTGCAGTTCGAGGCAGTCGTGCGGCGCGCCGGCGACCTCGAGAGTCTGCAGGCCGACAAAACGGCCGATGCCGTGCTCGACATGCACCACCAGATCGCCGGCGGCGAGGCTGGTGACTTCGGAAATGAAATTGTCGAGCTTGCGGGTGGCCTTGCGCGGCCGCACCAGCCGGTCGCCGAGAATGTCCTGCTCGCTGATCACCGCGACGTTGTCGGTCTCGAAGCCGGATTCCATCCCGACCACCGCCAGCATCGCCTCATTGCGCGGTGTCGCCTGCACCGTGCGCCAGCTGTTGACGCTGGTGAGATTGAGCAATTTGTGGTCCTTCAGCATGCTCGCCATGCGGTCGCGCGAGCCCTCGCTCCACAGCGCAATCACCACCTTCTTGCGCTGAGCCTGCAGCGCTTGCACGTGAGCGACCACGGCTTCGAACACGTTGACCGAACCATCGGCTCTTTCAGGCGTAAAATTGCGGCCCTGCCGCGCTCCGGCGTCGACCACGCCACTGGTGCCGCCGGGCATCGCAAACGGCGTCAGTCGCGCCAACGCGGCTTCATCCAGCCGCTTGGTCCATTCATCCTCGGCAAGGTAGAGCCGGTCCGGCGGCAGCGGCTTGTAGACGGCACCGTCGCCGGGATGCTCCATCGCCTCGCGCCGCGCCTCGTAATAGTCATTGATCTGCTTGAAGCGTTCGCGCGCGGCGTCCTCGCCTTGCGGCTCGATCGCGATCGGCGCATCGCCCAAATAGTCGAACAGCGTGTCCATGCGTTCCTGGAACAGCGGCAGCCAGTGCTCCATGCCGGGATGGCGGCGACCCTCGCTGACCGCTTCGTAGAGCGGATCGTCGCGCTCCGGCGCGCCGAAGGCTGCGACATAGCCCATGCGAAAGCGCCGGATGGTTTCGGTAACCAGCTGGAATTCCGAGATCGGCACCAGATCGAGCCCGCGCATGTCGAAATGCGTGCGCTGGGTTTCGGCATCAAAACTGCGGATCGATTCCAGGCTGTCGCCGAAGAAATCCAATCGCACCGGCTGGTCCAGTCCCGCCGGGAACAGGTCGAGAATGCCACCTCGAACAGCGTATTCGCCGGGCTCGCGCACCGTGGAGGAGCGGTTGTAACCGTTGTGCTCCAGCCAGGCGATGATGCTATCCATCGGCACCACATGGCCGGGCGCCACCGACAGCGCTTGTGCCGCGATCACCTCGCGCGCCGGCACCCGCTGCACGATGGCATTGACCGTGGTCAGCACGATCAGCGGCTTGTCGCCGCCTTGGAGACGGGAAAGACGCGCGAGCATGGTCAGCCGTTGCGCCAGGATGGCGCCGTGCGGCGACACCCGGTCATAAGGCTGGCAGTCCCATGCCGGAAACTGCATCACCGACAAGTCAGGCGCGAAAAACTCCAGCGCGCGCGCCAGTTGCTGCATGCGCGGACCGTCGCGGCAGACCACGGCAAGGCTGACGGCCGGCCGCTTTGGCCGCGCGGCGACGGCGCGCGCCAGATCGGAGACCACCAGGCCTTCCGCGCCCTCGGCGACATTGGCCAGGGTCAGAGCGCGTCCGGGACCGAGCAGATCCGCGGGAGATTTGGCGGGTGATTTCATAGGTCGCGGTCCGCCGGGAATGACTTGATGCGGTCGAACAGCCGGGTTTGGAATTCCGGCGCCGGCAAAACGCCGCTGCTCAAGGCGGCGTAGAGATCGGGATCGGGCACTTCGATCAGCTGCTCCAACTGTCCCAGTTCGGTGTCGGTAAGGTCGGCGATTGTCGCATCGGCGAAGCGGCCGAGAATGAGGTCCATCTCGCGGGTGCCGCGATGCCAGCAGCGGAACAACAGCCGCTTGCGGCGGTCATCGAGGCCGTCGCTCGATCGTGTCGATCCCGTCATCTGTCTTTCCAGTCCGAACGCCAAAAGCCCGGACGTGCCGGGCGGGGTTGATATAACGTTGGTGACCGCGAATGTCAGCCCTTGCCTCCTGCGAATTATCAACTGTGTCGTCATTGCCGGGCTTGACCCGGCAATCCATCTTCTTCGCAAAAGAGTTGTTTCGAAGTCTGATGGATACGCGGGTCAAGCCCGCATATGACGAAGTGTGTGTTGTGCAGTCGCGCATCTCACATCGCTGCTTGCTCGGGGCAAGCGTCGTCGCTGCCCGCAAATTACTTCGCGTGAGTGGGAGGTTCAGGAAACCTCGCTCTCTTCAATAAGAGAGGGAGGCGGAACGCCGAAAGGCGCACCTTGGTAGTGTAACGACCGCAGCTTGTTTCCCGGATCGCCGGGAAATAGAGGCCACGGCAACGCCTCTCGACGTTCCGTCGCGGCGATTTCTGTCCCTGGGACCGTTCTTCCGGGCGCAGGCGCGAGCAAGCTCGCCATCCAGGCAGGCTTTCGCCCACCCTTCGCCTGTCCCGTCCAGCCACTGAAGGCAGCGCCCCGTAGTGGGCACGGACGGTTACCCAAGGCCTCCCGAGTGCGCAGGGCACGACCCCCACGCCCGCAGGCGCCGCTCCCACCCCCACGTCCAAAGCGTCCTTAAGTAACGCTCCCTCAAGCTAGGATGAGATGACTAGGACTATACACCGAAGACCGAACATATCAAGAACATAATTAATCAACATATCGTGAATAGATTCCTCGCGGCTCGCCGTCACGCTACGCGAGGCGTCGGTCATGCGTTTGCCCTAAAAAGACGTGGATGCCGGAAACAAAGCCGGGCATGACGAACAGGAACGGTCTTAGATTTCCCGATGCGCCCCCCATTGCTCAATCCGCTGTTTGCGCCGGTCACCAGCCTGCCCGGCGTCGGGCCGAAGCAGGACAAGCTGTTCCGCTACTTGCTCGGCCGCGATGAGACGCCGCGGCTGGTCGATCTGTTGCTGCATCTGCCGGCCAGCGTGATCGACCGCCGGGCGCGGCCGAAAATCGCCGATGCGGTCCCCGGCACCATCGTCACGCTTGAAGTCAGGGTCGACCGGCATCGTCCGACGCCGGGGCGCAACTCGCGCGCGCCGCATCTGGTCTATGTCAGCGACGACAGCAGCACGGCGGTGCTGACCTACTTCCGCGCGCAGCCCGGCTACGTCGAAAAGCTGCTGCCGGTCGGCGCCAAGCGCTACGTTTCCGGCACGCTGCAGCTGTTCGACGGCATGCCGCAGATCGTGCATCCCGACCGGGTGCTGGATGAGGAGAGTTTTTCAAAACTCTCCGGCATCGATCCGGTCTACCCGCTGACCGAAGGACTGGCGCTGGGCTCTTTACGCCGCGCGATGGCGCAGGCGTTGCAGAAATTGCCGGATCTGCCGGAGTGGATCGGCCCGGAGCTGATCAGGCGCTGCAAATTTCCGCCGATCGCGGAGGCGCTGAACCGCGTCCATGTGCCGGTCGAACTGACGGACATCCTGCCCGACGGCCCGTTCTGGTCGCGCCTCGCATTCGACGAATTGCTGGCGGGCCAACTGGCGCTGGCGCTGGTCCGCGCGCAATTGCGCCGCCCTGCCGGCGTGCGCAACTCCGGCGACGGCCATCTGCGCAAGAAAATCATCGACGCGCTGCCCTATTCGCTGACATCGTCGCAACAACAGGCCGCAGCCGCCATTGCCGACGATCTGCGCCAGCCGCTGCGGATGCTGCGGCTGCTGCAGGGCGACGTCGGCTCCGGCAAGACCGTAGTGGCGCTGCTGGCTGCGGCCGCCGTCGCCGAAGTCGGCAAGCAGGCGGCCTTGATGGCGCCGACCGAAATTCTGGCGCGCCAGCATATCAAGACCATCACGCCGCTGGCCGACCGCGCCGGCTTGCGGGTCGCAATCCTCACCGGCCGCGAAAAGGGCCGGGAGCGCCGCGAGTTGCTGGCGCGGCTCGAGGCCGGCGAGATCGATCTCTTGGTCGGCACCCACGCGCTGATCCAGGACGACGTTGTGTTCAAGGCATTGGCGCTGGCGGTGGTCGACGAGCAGCACCGTTTTGGGGTGCGCGAGCGGCTGGCGCTCACCGCCAAGGGCGAGGCGGTCGACGTGCTGGTGCTGAGCGCGACGCCGATCCCGCGCACCCTGGTGCTGACCTATTTCGGCGACATGGATGTCTCGGAGTTGCGGGAAAAGCCGGCGGGACGCCAGCCGATCGACACCCGCGCGGTACCCGACAGCCGTATCAACGAAGTGGTCGATGCCGTCGGCCGCGCGTTGAAGGCCGGCAAGCGGGTGTACTGGATCTGCCCGCTGGTGGAGGAATCCGAAGCCGAGGGCACAGAGCATCTCACCAACGCGACCGAGCGCTTCGAAAGCCTGCACAAACGCTTCGGCGACCGCGTCGGCCTTGTGCACGGCCAGATGAAGGGCGCCGACAAGGACAGTGTCATGGCGCAGTTCGCCGCGGGCGAGATCGGCCTCCTGGTCGCGACCACCGTGGTCGAGGTCGGCGTCGACGTTCCCGCCGCCACCATCATGGTGATCGAAAATGCCGAGCGTTTTGGCCTCGCGCAGCTGCATCAGCTGCGCGGCCGCATCGGCCGCGGCTCCGAGGCATCGACCTGCCTGCTGCTCTACAAGGAGCCGCTCAACGAGATGTCCACCGCGCGGCTGAAAGTCATCCGCGAAACATCGGACGGTTTTCGCATCGCCGAGGAAGATCTGAAATTGCGCGGCGAAGGCGACGTGCTCGGCGTGCGCCAGAGCGGCCTGCCCGGCTACCGCATCGCGCGCCCCGAGGTCCATGCGCAGCTGATCTCCCAGGCCCGCGAGGAAGCGCTGCGCATCATGAAGAGCAATCCAAAGCTGACCGGCCCGCGCGGCGAGGCGCTGCGCTGCCTGCTCTATCTGTTCGAACGGGACGAGGCGATTCCGTTGATCGGGGCGGGATAAACTTAACCCTCGTTATTCCGGATGCGCCACGACCGCACTTACGGCCCGATGGGCCATTCCGGGCGTCGCAATCGCAGAATTGCAATCGCGCAATTGGATTTGGACCATGCTGATTGTCATTGGGCGGTCGCCAAATGGTCGATCGGAATTGGGCAACCCACTTTGGCGTCGTGAAATGAGGCTGCTCGCCGACGACCCGATGCCGGCGTTCCTCAGCGGCAAAGGCCCGCGCCCCGACGCCCACGCCAGCCTGCTGAAGCTGAAACCCCTCAAATTTCTTTTTTGTGCCGCGACCCCGGCGCCGGGTTTGCGCCCTCTTGTCTGGGTAGGTGCGCCACAGCGGCGCGTCACCAACCGGAGCACAGAGCCATGTGGTATAGGAAGAACGTTGGCGGCTGGGAGCGCGCGGCCAGGCTGACCGGCGGGGCTTTGATGCTCCTCTGCGGCTTGGTTGCACTGCACGCCTCGCCGCTCGGGCTACTGCTCAGCGGCGCAGGTGTCGTGACGCTGGTCACCGGCGTGCTCGGCTATTGCCCTGCCTGCGCGTTCACCGGGCGCGAGCCACTGAAGGAGTGACCGCCTTGGCGCGCGTATCAGACGATCTCTTACTCGCGGCACAGTCGGGTGACCGGCACGCGCTGACCCAGCTATTGGTGGCGCTGCAGCCGGACATTCGACGCTATGCCCGGCGCCAATGCCATCGCACCTCGGTCATCGAAGATGTGGTGCAAGAAGCGCTCATCGTCGTGTACCGGCGCGTGGGCACGATCCGCAGTCCAGCGGCACTCGCCGGCTGGCTGCTGACCGTCATCGCGCGCCTTTGCATGCTGCCGGCGCTGATGCTGATGCGCGGAGTTGAGGAGCTCGCGAGCCTGGAAGAGTTGCGCGAACTCGCAAAGGTCCCGCCGGACGAGTTACGCATGGACCTGGTCAATGCGATCGAGTCGCTTTCGCCGTCCCATCGCGAAGTGCTGCTGCTGCGAGATCTCGAAGATCTGACGATTTGGGAAATCGCCGGGCGGCTCGGCTTGACGCGCGAAGCGGCCAAAAGCCGCCTGCGCCGCGCGCGCACATTGGTGCGGGAATACCTGATCGACACAAAGGACGGTGGACGAGAGAGCTCATGAATTACTTTCGTGGGATAGGCATGTTCGGGAGCGCCTTCCTCGGCGCGCACCTGATGCGCGGCGCAGCGGCGGTGGCGCTACTCGCCTGGGCCATCGTCCACCAGACCGCGCACCCGTGGGCGTCCTTGGGCGCGGGCGTTGCCGCCCTCGTCGCGCTACGCGGATGCCCGATGTGCTGGACTGCGGGCTTGGTCGAAACGCTTTCGCAAGGCCGTCGCGATTCAACCGCTGAACGCGCTGACCGGACATGGCGGCATTAACATTGCGAGAGAACAGCAAGGAGGGTGCCGTGCGGAAAACGATCGCGGTATTGGGCTCTGCCCTCTTCTTTATGGTTGCGCCCAGCGTGCTGGCGGGACTCATCCCGTTGTCGATCACGCATTGGGAGTTTCGGCCGCCGTTCTTCGACCTGCAGGCGACGCGCGTGGTCGGGATGCTGTTGATCGCCGCCGGTCTGCCCGCGCTCATCGACTCGTTTGCGCGCTTTGCGCTGCAGGGGCTCGGCACGCCGGCGCCGGTCGCACCGCCGCTGAACCTGGTGGTGACGGGCCTTTATCGCTACGTGCGTAATCCTATTTACGTTGCCCTTGTCGCCGTCATTCTAGGCCAAGCGGCCTTGTTCGGCGACCAGCGCCTTCTTGCGTACGGTGTGTTGATGTGGCTCGCCTTCCACGTGTTTGTCGTGGGGTACGAGGAGCCGGTGCTGGCCGGTAGTTTCGGAACGGAGTACGAGGATTTCCGGGCCAACGTCCCGCGCTGGATTCCGCGGCTGACGCCCTGGCGAGCCGCATGACGCCGGAATCATTCGTGACGCGGGCGCCGTCGCGGGAACTTCAATCCACCTTCGCCGGCACCGGCTGCAGCGTCGCCGCATTCGCCGCCCGCGCGGCGTTGGCCGTCTCCGCCAGCGCGGCGAGCTTTTTCTGTGGATCGGAGCCCGGCTGCACCACGCCGCAGGACATGATCAGGGTCGCGGCGTCTTCGGCGCTCATCTCGACCTCGATCAGCTTGCTCTTCGGCACATAGAAGAAAAAGCCGGTGGTCGGATTCGGCGCGCAGGGCAAAAATACCGAGACATGCTCGTCCTGGCCCGGAAGACTGGCGGCGATCTCCACGCTCGGCGCCTGCGAGATCAGCACGATCGACCACATGCCGGGCGAGGGAAATTCGACGAGGCCAACGCGGCGGAAGCTCGACCCCGTGCCCGAGAACAAGGTCTCGAACACCTGCTTCAAGCCGCGATAGATCGCGCGCACCACCGGCATCCGCCCCAGCAGCTTTTCGCCGAGGTCGACCAATGTGCGGCCGATCAGGTTGGCGGTAAGGAAGCCCAGCAGCGTCAGCGCTATGACGGCGACGATCAGCCCCGAGCCCGGCAGGCCGAACGGCAGATAGGTTTCCGGCCGGTAGGCAATGGGAACGAACGGCCGCACCAGGCCATCCACCCAGGTCACGAACCACCAGGTCAGGTAAAAGGTGATCGCGATCGGACCCGCGACGATCAGGCCGGTCAGGAAATAGTTGCGGAAACGCGCCATGAAGCCGCGCGGAAGGTCCGGCGGGAGCTCACCTGGTGGAGGCATTATCGGAGGCAAGTCGTTGCGGTTCATCGAGATTCCAGGTCCGTCACAGGCGGCGCCGCAGGGTGCCAGCTAAGGCGTTCTAGCAGACTTTTGAAGACCCGGCATGACCAAGCGGCGTGGATCGTTGGTCTATTCGACGGTGACGGATTTGGCCAGATTGCGCGGCTGGTCAACGTCGGTGCCCATGATCACGGCGGTATGATAGGCCAATAGCTGGACCGGAATGGCGTAGACCATCGGCGTGAAGGTCGCGGCCATGTCGGGCATCACGATGGTCACCAGCGATTCCACGGTGGCCTCGGCGGCGCCCTTGGCGTCGGTCATCAGGATGATGCGGCCGCCGCGGGCCGCCACCTCCTGCATGTTGGAGACGGTTTTTTCGAACACACGGTCATAGGGCGCGATCACCACCACCGGCATGTTCTCGTCGATCAGCGCGATCGGCCCGTGCTTGAGCTCGCCGGCGGCGTAGCCTTCGGCGTGAATGTAGGAAATTTCCTTGAGCTTCAGCGCGCCTTCCAGCGCCAGCGGATAGCTCGTGCCGCGGCCGAGATAGAGCACGTCCTTGGATTTGGCGATGTCGCGCGCCAGCTTCTCGATCTGCGGTTCGCTCGATAGCGCCGCCGCCATCAGGCGCGGGATTTCCACCAGGCCATGGACAAGCTTGGCCTCGTCCGCATCGGACAACTCGCCGCGCGCCTTGCCCGCGGCGACCGCAATCGCGGCCAGCACCATCAACTGGCAGGTAAAGGCCTTGGTGGAGGCGACGCCGATCTCCGGCCCCGCCAAGGTCGGCAGCACGGTCTCGCTTTCGCGGGCGATGGTCGAGGTCGGCACATTGACCACCGACAGCGTATGCAGCCCCTGCTCCTTGGCGTAGCGAAGGGCCGCCAGCGTATCGGCGGTTTCGCCGGACTGCGAAATGAAAATGGCGAGGTCGCCCTTGCGCAGCGGCGCCTCGCGGTAGCGGAATTCCGAGGCGACATCGAGTTCGACCGGCAGCCGGCTCAAGCGTTCGAACCAGTATTTGGCGACGTAACCGGCATAGCTCGCGGTGCCGCAGGCGGTGATCGAGATGCGCTGGATGTCGCGAAAATCGAACGGCAGTTTTATCGGCAGCGCCACGCGCTCGCTCGCCATGTCGACATAGCGCGCCAAGGTGTGGCCGACCACTTCGGGCTGCTCGTGAATCTCCTTGGCCATGAAGTGGCGGTAGTTCGCCTTGTCGACCAGGAACGACGACGCACCGGATTTCAGAATGTCACGATCGACCACCTCGCCCTGCGCATTGTGGATCGCAGCGACATCGCGGGTCAGAACCGCCCAGTCGCCATCCTCGAGATAGCTGATGGTGTCGGTGAATGGCGCCAGCGCGATGGCGTCCGATCCGAGATACATTTCGCCGTCGCCATATCCGATCGCAAGCGGCGAGCCTTTGCGGGCGCCGATCATGAGGTCTTGATGGCCCTTGAACACGAACGCCAGCGCGAATGCGCCGCGCAGCTGCGGCAGCGACGCCTTCACGGCCTCCGCCGGTGACGATCCACTGGCGATATAAGAATCGACCAGATGAGCGACGACTTCGGTGTCGGTCTCGCTGTAGAATTTCGCACCCCGCGCTTCCAGCTCAAGCCGCAGCTCGCGAAAATTTTCGATGATGCCGTTGTGGACCACCGCGACGTTGTCGGCCGCGTGCGGATGGGCATTGTTCTCGGTCGGTTTGCCATGGGTGGCCCAACGCGTGTGTCCGATGCCGAGATGGCCGGACAGCGGCGAGGCCTGCAGGCGCGCTTCGAGATTGCGCAGCTTGCCTTCGGCGCGGCGGCGCTCCAGATGGTCGCCCTCCAGCGTGGCGACACCGGCGGAATTGTAGCCGCGATATTCAAGGCGCTTGAGTGAATCCACCAGTTGCTCCGCAACCGGGCCGCGTCCCAAAATCCCGACAATGCCGCACATGCGGGTCAATAGCTCCAAATCGACGAAAATCGCCCATCCCGGCGTATGCTCCTCTTAACGAGAAACGCCGATGTGCAGATACTCAATAATTATTGCGGATTGAGACAGCGTTAAGCGGCAGGATTAATTAACCGTTCGTCAATGTTTCTGCTCAACGCTGATCGCCCCGGAGGCGAAAGCCATGGCGGATGCGCAGGACGGCAAAGGCGGCAGCCGGAGCTTTTTTGCTCCCTCGCAAACTCGCCCAGAGCCGACCAAGCTGGCGCATTGGCCGCCGCCATTCCGCGGCGGGCAATCGCAGCCGAAAATCGTCCGGCATCACCCCGGCGAAGACCCGAAGCTGGTAAAAGCTCGCGGCTGGCGCCTGACCCGCGCGCAGTTCTCGGAATTTTCCGACGATTAGGTTTTCGGCTTCTTGTCGCGCGTCTTCATCTCGCGGTATCGCGCCGCCCAGCCCTGGCGCACGGATTGTTCGCTGCGCTCCACCGCCAGCGCATCGTCCGGCACATCTTTGGTGATCACGGATCCCGAACCGATATAGGCGCCGCTGCCGATCTTCACCGGCGCCACCAGCGACGAGTTCGAACCGACGAAAGCGCCGGCGCCGATCGTGGTCTTGTGCTTGTTGAAGCCGTCGTAATTGCAGGTGATGGTGCCGGCGCCGATGTTGGCGCCCGCGCCGATATAGCTGTCGCCGATATAGGTGAGGTGATTGACCTTGACGCCGGCTTCGAGAACGGCGGCCTTGGCTTCGACGAAATTGCCGATCCGCGCACCCTCGCCCAGCGACGTTCCCGGCCGCAGCCGAGCATAGGGTCCGACCGAGGCATTCTTGCCGATGGCGGCCTGCACGATGTGGGTGAATGCGTGGATCACCGCACCATCGGCGATGGTGACGCCGGGGCCGATCACCACGAACGGCTCGATCGCCACGTCGTTGCCGAACGTGGTATCGGCGGCGAGGTAGACGGTATCCGGCGCGATCATGGTCACGCCGGCATCGAGCGCCGCCTGACGCAGCCGCGCCTGCATCACCGCTTCGGCTTCGGCAAGCTGGGCCTTGGTGTTGATGCCGCGCACTTCATCCTCGCTGGTTTCGATCACGGCGGCCTGCAATCCCATGCTGCGGACGATGGCAACCGCGTCGGGGAGATAATACTCGCCCTTGCCGTTGCCGTTGTCGATCTTTTCCAGGATTTCCAGCGCGCGGCGGCCGTCGAAAGCCATCACGCCGGCATTGCAAAGGGTAATCGCCTTTTCGTTGGGACTGGCATCGGCTTGCTCGCGGATCGCCACCAGTTGGCCGCCATCGACCAGCAGCCGGCCATAGCCGGTCGGATCGGCGGCGCGAAAGCCGAGTACGGTCATAGCCGCGCCGTTATTCAGCGGCGCCCGCATCCGCTCCAGCGTGCCGGCTGTTATCAGCGGCGTGTCGCCGAACACGACCAGCAGGTCGTCCGCACCGCGTGCGATCGCATCCCTGGCTGCAAGAACCGCATGCGCGGTGCCGAGTTGCCGGCGCTGGATGAAGGTGGCGGCGTCCGCGCGGGCACGCCTCGCTTCATCGGCGACCGCTTGATGATCCGGCCCGATCACGACCGCGAGCGACGCGCCCGTGTCCTTCGGAGCAGCCCGGAGCACATGCCAGAGCAGCGATTGACCGGCCACCGGGTGCAGGACTTTCGGCGTCGAGGAGCGCATGCGGGTGCCCTCGCCGGCTGCGAGCACGATGGTGAGGCTGGTTCTGCCCGTCATCCCGATCCTTGGTGTTTCACGGCGCGGGCCGCGCCGCCGCCGTCATAAAGCGTTTTCAACCGCAGAGGAAACCGATTCGCCAGCAGAAAGCGCCGGGCTTTAAGCCGCAACGCCATTTCCTGATAGTGTTTGCGGTGTGATTCGCGAGGGGGGTCCGGGAGGGCCGAAGACGTCGCATGGCAAAAGATCGCGACAATCTGGCTGACAATTTCGACGCCGACAATTCCGGCGGCTGGCTGACCGGTTTTCTGGCCGAAGAGGACGATCTGGACCGGCGCGCGCTATGGCGGCTGGGATCATGGGGTGTCGGTTCGGTCGCCGCGGTAGTTGTCGCGGTGATGGCCAGCCAGTCATCGATCGGAACGCGGCGCGACCAGGTCGCCGCCGCCGATCTGACGCGGCAATCGCAGCAAATCCAGTTCGTCGCCAAGGAAAGCCAGACCGAGGCGCGGCGGCTGGCCTCCGCGATCGATACGCTGAACGGCGACCGCGACCGGCTGTACTCGCGCGTCACCGTCCTGGAGCAAGGTCTGGACAGCGTCACCGGCTCGATCGCGCGGCAGAGTCCCGCCGCGGCTTCGCCGCAAGCCGGCACACCGCTGTCAAGTGCACCGCTACCGCAATGGGTTTCGCAGGATCCGCCGCTCTCCGCGGCTCCCGCGACCACGGTCGCCGCGCTCACCGAGAGACCGCGCGACGTTGCGCCGCGTCAGCCGGAGTCCGTTTCGTCCGCCGCCCCAGCCATGTCAACGGAGACGAAGGCAGCCAACGTCCCCGCCGCGACGCCGGCTACGCCGCTGATGCCGTCGAGGTCGATGATGGCGCCGCCCGACCCCGCCGCGGCAAAACTGATTGTGCCTGAACAACCGCCTGACATCATTACCGCGGCGCCTTTGCCGGAGGCCGAGGCCTCGGCAGCGGCGGCGCCCGATCCTGCGGCCTCGAAAGCAACGTCCGAGATCGCCGTCCAGCGCACCGAGTTCGGTGTCGATCTCGGCGGCGCGAACTCGATCGATGGATTGCGCGCGCTGTGGCGAGGTCTGCTGAAGTCGAACACGGCGCTGACATCGCTGCGGCCGATCATTGTGGTGAAGGAACGCGGCAACGGGCTCGGCATGCAGGTGCGGCTGGTGGCGGGACCGTTGAGCGACGCGGCAGCGGCGGCGAAAATCTGCGCGGCCTTGATCGAAAGCGCGCGATCTTGCGAGACATCGGTATTCGACGGTCAACGCCTCGCCATCAAGAGCGACGAGGCGATTCCATCAACCCGCCCGGCGCCGCGCAAGCGGGCTGGCGCAAAGCGCGCGAGCGGCGAGGAAGAGCCGCCAAGGTCCAAGGGCTCGACGCTGTCCGCCCTGTTCGGCACGCGATAAAGCTGCCTGGCAACTTCGTTATTTCAATAAGTTAGATCGAGCAGCTCAAGTACCCGTGGAAGGATTTCTCCGTGCCGGCGCTAATGTGCTGCTTGTCCCGCCGCGCAATCCCAACCATATTCGCCGCATGAAAAAAGATCCGTTCCGGCTGACGCCCTACCAGGTTCAATGGCTGCTGCTCGTCGGTTTCCTCACCGTCGGTTACGCGCTGTATCTGCGCTATCTCGCCGTCGAGTTTTCCACCGTGGCGCTGGCGTGCGACGCCGGCCTGCAGACCATGCTCTGCAAGATGCGCCTCCTCGTCACCTACCTGTTTCGCAATTCGGTGTTCGGCATCGCCGCGCTTGTCATCGCGGCCCTTCATGTCATCCGGCCGTCCATCGTGCTGTTGACCGCCGGCCTGATCGCCGCCGGTTCCGGCATCGTGCTCTACAATATCGCTCTGTCGGGAATCGCGATCGGGCTGCTTATTTTGGGATTTGCACGCCCCGCGCCTGCCACAGCGTGACTCCGAGCAGGAAATACAGTGCGCAGGTCCACAACGATTGCCAGTTCTCCGGCCCCTCGTTGAACACCGTGTAAAGTGCCGCTCCGACCAGCAATCCTGCAAACGCCGCCTCGGCAATCGGGCGGGTCCCGCTTTGCGGACGGTTGAGAAGCATCAGCATCAAGAACGGCAACACCGCCATGGTCAGGGCGGCGAACGGAAAATCGCGGTAACGCGGATCGAACGCAAAGCCCAGCGCGGTTTCAGCGGCGATCACCGTGGTCACCATCAACGTCAGGCCGAGCGCGATCGCCAGGATCGATCGGGTTCGTCCCTCGCGCGGGCCTACAAGCTCGAGAAACGTCGGCAGCGCGCGCCCGGACATCAAGGCGTTGGCGGATAGCAGCGGCGCGGCCATTCCAGCCGCCAGCAGTAGGCTCCACTGCAGCCAGCCGCCGAACCCGTAGCCTTCGTAAAACAGTTTATCGCCGGCCACCCCGAGCAGGATTCCACTTGCGGTCGCGGCCACCGCCACGGCCACCCAGGAAAGCAGCCGCGGCGTCCATGGCCGGCGTCTCAAGGTCAGCAAGGCGGCACCGAATACCAGGATGCTCATCGCCATCCCGCACGCCATCTGCACCTTCCAGAACGGGTAGTTGCTGATCGGCTCCCCGGGCGGGTATTTCAGCGCCCGCTGCACCGAATTAATCAGGCCCCAATATCCTCCCACCGTGCCCTCGAGCTGGCGCTTCCAGGGCTGGTCGTAGGCTTCGATCAGATTGACGCGAAAATTCTCGTTTTTGGCGAGATCGAGAATCTCTGAAACGACGCGCGCCTGATTGGTGCGCGATGGCAGCGCGGCGTCGCGCATCCGCCCGTTACTCGGCCATCCGGTTTCGCCGATCAGGATTTCCTTGGCCGGAAACGCAACCGCCATTCGTTTGCGAATGGCATCGACATGGGCGGCCGCGTATTTCGCGCGGATCGGAAAGTCCTCCCAATACGGCAGAATATGGATGGTGACGAAGTCGACCGCGTCGTAGATTTCCCGGTTGCGCAGCCAGTATTCCCAGACGTCGGCGTAGGTCACCGGAACGGTGACCTGGGCCTTGACCGAACGGATGATGGCGGCGAGATCGGACGTGGTCATTTCGCCGCGCAGCAGCACCTCATTGCCGACGACAAGCGACGTGATCACGCCCGGATATTCCTTGGCCAAGGCGACGGCGGTCGATATCTGGGCAAGGTTCTTCAGGCGGTTGCTGCCGAGCCAGATGCCTTGGATGACCTTGAGGCCGGCCTTGGCGGCGAGCTCCGGAACCCGATCGAGACCGTTCTCGATCGAATACGTCCTGACGCAATTGGATATTTTTGCGAGTTGCTCCAGGTCCTGGGCAATCTGCTCGGGGGGGACTTGCGTCGTCGGCAGCAGCGGCGTCTGGGCATCGCGGAACGGCGCGTAGGAGACGCACAGCAGTTTGGCCGCGGGATCGATCGGCGCGCGCGCCAGCATGACCGGCGTGGCCAGCCACCACCAGGCCGCGGCGATCATGCTCAGAGACACGAGGAGAAGCGCCAGCGGCGTGCGAAGGGAAATCGGTTCCGTCCTCTCAAGGAGGCCCGTCGATTAGCCGGTCAACGGCCGTCTGCCAAGGCCAGCTTTCGTGCAACCACAGCCTTCTCGCAAGGCGGCTTTACCACGAAGCGATAAAGTTGCGGGCTTGCTGGACAAAATCCAAATTGTCCGCCATGGGAATCCGGTGTCTCTCCGCCGCAATGGGGACCCATTTGAACGGCATCAACGGCCGTGTAGAGTGTGCCGCGAGCGGCAACAATTCGGGGATTTTATGCGTCAGCGGGTGTTCGGGTTCCAGAATGCGGTTTTGCGTCGCCTTGCCATGTCTGGTTTTGCGCTGCTGATCGGTTTCGGGAGCGCTTTCGCGCAAAGCGGCGATCTCCGCACCCAGGATCAGTCCAAACCCGCTGCGACGACCCCGGCTACGCCGGCCGATGCGGCCAAAGACAGTCAGCGCAAGACCGATGAATTCGTCGAGGCGTCGCAGGCCATCAACGGCCCGGCCGGAAATCCGGAATGCGTCTGGCTCGGGCGCCGCGTGGTGGTCTTGATGTGGCGCGACGATCTCGACACCGCCTTCCGCCATCTCGACCTCTACGACCGCTTCGGCTGCCCCGGCGGCCACGTTCAGGCGACGTTCAGGTGTCTCGTGCGCTTTGGCGCCATCGACCCCAAAGCACCGGAAAGCCTGAGCGGACGTGTTCATGCCTGCTGGATCAACCCGGGCGCCCAGCCGCAGGCTGCGGTTGCCGCACAACCGGCCTCGCCTGCCGGCGGCGTCGCGGCGCCGTCCACCGCCGGCGCTGCCGCGGCGGCACCGGCTGCAGCTGCCGCGCCTGCCGCACCGGCGGCGTCGCCCAAATAGCCCCGCGGCATCCCGGAACGATCCGAAATTCTTCCGATTTGAAAACTCGTGCCTTGAAAACGTCACGGCGTCATATGAGTTGTTAAATCGAGTTGTTAAATCACCTGGCAGAGTTATGTTGATCTGCCGGTGTATTGGTCGGGCCTCGGGGACGGGTCCGCTGCCGCTTTGCTCGCCCCATATGGTCTAGTCGCGATGCGCGCCGTCGTCGCCGTTCTGGTGTTTGTAACTGCCGCCCACGCGGCGCTCTGGGGTGTATTCCGCGAGAAACAGCCGGCCCCCGATTTCAGGGGCATCCTGCCCAGCGTATCCTATGCGCCGTTCGACGGAACCGGGCATCCCGACGTCGACAACCTTCCCAACGCCGACAAGATCCGCGCCGATGTGAAAACGCTGGCGCCGCTGACCCGCGCGATCCGGCTCTATTCGTCGACCGGCGGCGTGGAAATGGTGCCGCCGATTGCCAATGAAGTCGGGCTCAAGGTCACCGTCGGCGCCTGGATCGACAAGAATGTCGACCGCAACGAACGCGAGATGCTGTCGGCAATCGACCTCGCCAAGCGCAACAGCAACGTCAACGGGATCGTGGTCGGCAACGAGACGATCTATCGCGGCGAGCAGAAGATCGAAGACCTGATCAAGCTCATCCAGCGCGTCAAGGGATCGGTCAATGTCCCTGTGACGACAGGCGAAATATGGAACATTTGGCTCGAGCATCCGGAATTGGCGTCGTCGGTCGACTTCATCGCCGCGCATATCCTGCCCTACTGGGAAGGCTTTTCCGAGAAGCAAGCCGTGGATCAGGCGCTGATCATCTACCAAAAACTGCGCGATGCTTTTCCGGGCAAGCGCATCGTGATCGCGGAGTTTGGCTGGCCCAGCGCCGGCTATAATCTGAAAAACGGAACCCCGGGGCCGTTCGAACAGGCGGTGACGCTGCGAACCTTCGTGAGCCGCGCCGAAGCCATCGGCATGGAATACAACATCGTCGAGGCGATCGACCAGCCATGGAAGTTCTTCGAGGGCGGCGTCGGTCCCTATTGGGGCATCCTGAACGCCGCGCGCGAACCTAAATTCGCCTGGACCGGGCCGGTTGAAGACCCTGCCTACTGGAAACTTGCCGGCATCGCGCTCCTGGTCGGCGTGCTGATGTCCTTGCCGATTCTCCGGCTGGTGCAACCGACGGTAATGCAGGCCTTCGTATTATCCGCCGCCGCCAACGGCGTCGGTGCATGGGTTGCCACCGTGTTCGCTTACTGGACCGGGCACTACTTTGTATTCGGATCGGCGTTCGCCTTGATCCTCGGGCTGATCCTGCTGGTGCCGCTGGTGTTGATCGCAATGGCGCGAATTGAAGAAATTGCCGCCATCTCCTTTGGCCGGAGCCCGCGCCGGCTTATCGTCAAGGGACTGCCGATGGCGCCCGCAGTTCCGGCTGACGCCGGCGAGGTATTCCCCAAGGTCTCGATCCATGTGCCGGCTTATTTCGAGCCGCCTGACATGCTCAAGCAGACGCTGGATGCGGTCTCGCGGCTGGATTATCCGAATTTCGAATGCGTCGTGATCATCAACAACACCCCCGATCCGGAATTCTGGCAGCCGATCCAGGATCATTGCCGCGCGCTCGGCGAGCGTTTCAAGTTCATCAACGCCGAGAAGGTCGAAGGTTTTAAGGCCGGCGCGCTGCGGATCGCCATGGAACGCACCGCGGCCGATGCCGAGATCATCGGCATCATCGACGCCGACTATGTCGTGCAGCCGGATTGGCTGAAGGACCTGGTGCCGGCATTCGCCGATCCCCACGTCGGTCTGGTGCAGGCACCGCAGGACCACCGCGACGGCGATCGCTCGCTGATGCACTATGTCATGAATGGCGAATATGCCGGCTTCTTCGACATCGGCATGGTCCAGCGCAACGAGTTCAATTCGATCATCGTCCACGGCACCATGTGCCTGATCCGGCGCGCGGCGATGGACATGGCCGGCGGCTGGGCCGGCGACACCATCTGCGAAGATACCGATCTTGGCCTTGCAATCATCGAGCACGGCTGGCTGACGCATTACACCAACGACCGCTACGGCTATGGCCTGCTGCCCGACACCTATGAGGCGTTCAAGAAGCAGCGCCACCGCTGGGCCTATGGCGGCTTCCAGATCGTCAAGAAGCACTGGCGGCGTTTTCTGCCCGGCGCGAGCCGGCTATCGCCCGACCAGAGGCGCGAATTCGCGTTGGGCTGGCTGAACTGGCTGGGCGCCGAAAGCCTCGGCGTGCTGGTCGCGATTCTGAACCTGGTATGGGTGCCGATCGTGGCGTTCGCCGACATCGCCATCCCCGACAAGATCCTGACGCTGCCGATCATCGCCGCGTTCCTGGTGTCGCTGATCCACTTCGTCGCGCTGTACCGGCTGCGCGTTCCCGTCAAGACCGGCCAGATGCTGGGCGCGATGATCACCGCGATGTCGGTGCAGTGGACGGTGTCGCGCGCGGTGGCGCAGGGCTTGATCACCGAACACCTGGCATTCGCACGCACCTCCAAGGGCGGCTTCTCGATCATGTCGGTCGAATTCCAGGCGTTCTGGGAAGCGGTGATCGGCGTGCTGCTGCTGGTCGGCGCCGCGGTCCTGGTCGTCACCAATAATTTCAAGGAGGTCCGCGAGATCTATGTATTCGCCGCCGTGCTGGTGCTGGAAAGCCTGCCGTTCCTGTCGGCGGTCGCGATCGCGATTTTGGAGAATTCGCGCATCAACGCCTTTGCGTTCTGGACCAATGCGCGTGTGCGGACCGCGGAGCTGATCGGTTTGCGCCCGGTGGCGATGCAGGCTCTGCCGCCCCGGATCAACGCTTCGCAGCCGGTGACCTCGGAAATTCATCAAGAGGCCAGCTAAAGCCGCAAATTCCTCGCGCATGGAGGGACGAAGAATTTCCGCTAACGCCCTATGGCGTCGTGCAAATCGTGGTTCTGGCCGAGCCGAATTGGGGCCGGCCGCGCTATTGACCCGCAGGGACCCTCCCCCTACACAGCGCGGCGAGTGAGCGCGTAGCTCAGGTGGTAGAGCACGTGACTTTTAATCATGGGGTCGAGGGTTCGAGTCCCTCCGCGCTCACCAATTGATCAACAGGTTACGCATTTTTCGCAGGGCCGATCCGCGATTTGGCAATGTACTTGGCAATTGATACGGCCGGACGGTACGCCGATAGCATCCAAAAGAGGGCGTTAGCTTTCGAGGAGTTCGGCGAGGCAAGGACAGGAAGCGGATTGCATAAGTCCTTGTAGTAGTCTCCGGACTGCATCCCGGCCGCTGACCTCAGGTCGCGCTCGGTTCGACGTCAGGTGCCAAGGGAGTCACGTCGGATCGAAGCGGGGTCGCGTCCATTTGGGATTGCAGATCGGCGGCCTTCTCGACCAACGCCGCAGCGACCTTCGGATCATGGGTTGACCGGGCGAACCTGAGAAGGGTCGTTGCCTGACGCACAAGATACGGTTTTCCGATCACGCTTTATCCCCCGCTGCCCCCCAGCAAGCAGGGAAGCCGTTAGCGAGACAATCGTTCCATCGCAATGCAAATAAAGTACGCCAGGCGACATAGCGGCCACAATCTACCGAGAAGCTGGCGAGGGCGGTGGCTTTACCTTTTTGGCGAGTGCTTTGTCGATCTGCCACACGACCGAATTCACGGCAGCGGCGCGGGTGTGGGCTTCCCCGGAGAGGGCGGTCTTTTCATCCAATCGGACGTTCCATTTCCACGAATTCGGTTCGATCCCTTGGACTATTGTGTAGTCCTTGCCACGGTACTCCATGTGGAACCAACTCGAATGGAACCCGGATGTTCTTGGATATTTCGTCAAATGCAGAGGAACTTGAAGCGACCATGCGAGTTGGGCCGCTTGTACGATGCATGACCTTCTGAGCCTTGGCGCACCCCCTGCGCCGAGGCCTTTTTTTATCCGATGGTCGCTAGATGAAGACGTCTGGCCGGGGGGTTCGTCAAACTCCACGAGGCCTGCGATCGACAGAAGGTTATTACCTCAGCCAAGCAACTTCTCGACGAGCGCAAAGCCAACCAAGCAACCTAAGCATGCTATCGGCGGGGCGAAATTGCAGGAGAACGATGACGTTCGCCATGGATTTCTCCTGTCATTTCAGATAAGTTCAGGATGAACTCAGCTTCTGATGCAACCACTGAATTCGCCGGGGGCGCGGGGACAGGATGGCTTCTGCCAAAGGCAGGCATTTACAGATAGCACTGGACGCTATCCAAAGGTTTCAGAACGAAGAAACGACCGACGGACTTAACGCAGCCGTTTCGTCTTCGATCTGGATTTTTGGGTATCGCTATCATTGTTTTGCATCTGCCCAGACGCCCCGGCGCCGGATGCTCGATCAGCGCGAACTGCTGATATCGTGGCCCAAGGAGTGGTATCTTCAGTACAATCAATCGAGATATGTCGAGCACGACGTTGTCGCAGCGTCATTTAGAACGAGGGCGGCGTCCTTCCGCTGGTCCGATCTAAAGGTCGAAACCGCTGCTTCCAGGCGCGTGATGCAAATCGCCGGTGACGATTTTTCGATGAAGAAGGGATTTGCGGTGCCGATATTCGGCCTCAACGGATATGAGGCCGGCTTGTCTCTTGCCGGACCGGATTTAGACGATTCCAACGAAGCCAACGCTGCGGTTGAATTGATCGCTATCTATGCCTTCAATCAGCTGACCAAACTGAAAAATTGCGAACCTCGTATCCGGCCGGTGCTCAGGCCGCGCGAACGCGAGGTGATGGAATGGGTCGCGGCAGGAAAGACGACGTGGGACATCAGCGCGATTCTGCATATTTCTTCCGACACCGTGAACAAGACAATTTCGTCGGCAATGCTCAGGCTTGAGGTCCACACGCGCGCCCAAGCTGTCTCGGAAGCCTTGCGGCGGCGAGAGATCGAGATATAGGCTCTTCAATCAATCCCCTAATTAGGGGGTCGCGCGACATTCCGACCCTCGCTAGAGCTTCCAAGCGCCAAAGCTGCTTGGGATTTCGAGATGATTAGGCTGATCGACAAGACGAACTTCCACTTTTTTCCCCGCACTATGGACCAGTTGTTTCGGGTCCGGCACTCGGTTTTCGTCAAGGAAAAAGGCTGGATCGAGTTCGAGCGGGACGGCATTTACGAGAAAGATCAATACGATAACGAAGCTGCCAGTTACGTAGTCGCGCTCGATGATTTTGACAACGCCATCGGCTGTTTCCGGCTCTATCCGACCGTTCTGCCGCACATGCTCAGCGAGCAATTTCCGCATTTGGTCGATGGCGAAGTGCTGCGCCGGACCGACGTGCTGGAACTGACCCGTTTTCATCTGTGCAAGACCAAACGTCAGTCTGCGCCATATCTGGAATTGCTGGCAGCTATTCCGGAGGCCGGTCTGGAACTGGGACTTTCCGGCTTCACCGCCCTGGTGCGTACCCTGCGAATCCCGGTGATGCAGGCGGCGGGACTTTCAATCACTCCGACGGGGTTGCCGGTGTTGTTTCACGGCGAGTCGCACGTGTCGGTGTTGTTTGAAGTCAGCGAGGAATGCCTAACGAGAATTAACAGGACCCGCGGCACCACGCTCTCTGTATTCGAGCACAACTATTCAAAGCGGGCATCGGCCTGAGGTTAGCTTCCGCCTGTTCGCAGACCGCCGGAGACCACTGGATGAACCTATTCAGGTCAACCTGGAAATTGCATGCCCCTTCAATCCTCAGTTTGTCAATACCCAACCGGAGTAATAGCTGACGTGGCGCATCGAGGTGACAGTTCTCCGCAGAAGCGAGGAGTTTTCAAATGACTAAAGTGATCGGTCTCGCGTCCGCAAGGCGGGCGATGTCGATGCGTCGTTCTTCAAAGCCGTGCTCCCGCAACGCCGGATCGCATGAGATGTCCCTGCATGATCTAAAAGCCGAGGAAGATAGACGAGACGATGATCTCGTAACCACGATCATTCGCGCGATCAAGTTGGCCAAGTCGAGTAGATCGAGGACGACCGTCTACCTGCTCAAGATGGCTCTGCTGAATGAGGGTATTCGGCTTGCCGACGATCTTTCGAAACAAGCATTTCTTCCGAGGCGAAAGGGATGCTCTCTGCCCGGCTTGAATCTCGTCGGCAAGGAACAGGCAGCTGGTTACAGGCAACCTAATTCGACTTCGCCGTCTGCGCGTCCAGAAGTTGCTCGGCCAGGACAATTACCCGTTCCCGATCATCGGCGTCCTGCAGCTTGTGAAACGCGTTCGTCAATCGAAGGCCCTGCTCCGTCAGCAGATCCGATTGCAGAATCATCCTCAAACGCAGTTGCGGATTTTCTGGCATCGTTTCCGACCCGGGATTAGAGCGATGGTGCGCCAAAGGGAATTAGAAGTTCTGGGCCAGCAGTTGGAAGAGGTTTTGGACCAGGCGAAGGAAATGGAATTAGAGCATCTGCATTTTCTGCTGTCCATGGCGTTCAAGGAGGTCCAACAGCAACTTTCGGCGGTGAGAACGCCGCTGCGGCTTGTCCTCTCCGAGCGCCGCCACGGATAAGCCTTGCCGCCATCGCCAGCGCAAGCAAACATCGCGGCGACGGCGGCGGATTGCGCCGGTCACGGCGGTCCACCGAGCCGCGGCCGGACTGCCGCCGGGCCCTGTTGATAACCCGCCGTTGCGCCGAAGCGCCGCTTTACGCAAACCTACCGCATGCTATCGACGCCGAACATGGTGCCGAACATCGGCGCCGGAACGTTGCGTATCGCTCGAAACGACGGAACACCATCATGCGCATCACCCTCGTCGGCTCCCGCCATTTCGGCGTGACGACGTTCGACATGCTGCAAAACCACGGCGTCGAGATCGTCAGGGTGGTGGTTGCCGACGCCGAGGACCGGCTTGCCGCCGCGGCGCGGGCCGCCGGCATCGAGGTCGTAGTGCAGGCAGATCCCAAGCTGGTGGTGGCTTCCGAAATCGCTGAGGGTACTGATCTGATCGTCACCGCCCACAGTCACGCCCGCGTCAGCAGCGAAGCGCTGGCGGCGGCGAAGCTAGGAGGAATTGGCTACCATCCGTCATTGCTGCCGCGTCATCGCGGCATGGCAGCGATCGAATGGACGATCCGCGAGGGCGATCCGATTGCCGGCGGCACGGTCTATCATCTCGCCGACCGCATGGACGCCGGCGCCATCGCCGCGCAGGAATGGTGTTTTGTCAGGAAAGGCGAAACCGCACGCGAGTTGTGGGAGCGGGCGCTGGCGCCGCTGGGCCAAAAGCTGCTGGCGGAGGTGATCGACTATGCGAAGGCCCACAAGGCGCTGCCAGCCAGGCCGCAGGACGAACAGTTTGCCACCCAGGCACCCGCCCTGTAGGGCTAACCCCCGCGTTTCGCGCCAAAGTTTGTTCCCTTATGGAACCATAAGGCGCTGGATTTCTTATCATTCGAACGGAACCATTTCGGTTGCCGCATCGCAGCAAAGTTTGGACACATTGTACGTCGATAAGGCTGCCATCACACACATCGGGGATATGGTTCCATGCGCATTGACCGCATTCGTACTATCTTTGTTCTCTCGGCTTTCGCCGTCGCGTTTTCCGTTGCCGCCGCGCCTGCTTCCGCGCAGACGCCGTATGACGGGCTCTGGAGCGTGACCATCGTCACTAAAACCGGATCGTGCGAGGCCTCCGCCCGCTATCCTCTCACTGTGGCCGATGGTAAGGTTTCCGCCGCCGGCGCAGACGTTTCCGGCAGCGTCGGGCGGGAAGGCAATGTGCGCGTGTCCATCTCGGGCGCGCATGCGAACGGCCAGCTCAGCGGCAACAGCGGATCGGGGAAGTGGAATGGCGCGTCCGGCGGAATTCCATGCAGCGGCCGATGGGAAGCGTCACGTCAATAGCAGCAGCTTGGTCTCGAAAGCTGCCCGGACCGTTCGACGGCTGAACGTTGCGGCCGTCATCCTGGGTGCGGCCCTCGCCTTTACCTCGACAAGCTACGCGCAATCCGGCCCGTTTGCCGGGATGGCGGGTGTCTGGTCCGGCGGCGGCACCGTTACCCTCGATGACGGATCGAGCGAACGCATCCGATGCCGTGCGACCTACGCCGTTGGCGCCGGCGGCACCGGCCTCAACCAGACCCTGAGCTGCGCCAGCGACAGCTACCGGTTCAATCTGTCGAGCAATGTCGTTTCCAGCGGCGGATCGCTTTCCGGCACGTGGAGCGAGTTCCAGCCGGGGCATCAGCGGCAGCCTTGAAGGACGCGGAGCCAACGGTAATTTCCAGGTCGTTGCGAGTGGGGCCGGGTTCGCGGCTAACATTACGTTGACGACGCAGGGCAACCGGCAATCCATTGTGATCAGAGCCGAGCGGCAGTTCCGCGGCGCGTCCATATCATTGTCGCGCTCGTAATCCGCCGCGCTCCGGTCATCAGCCCGGAGGTTTCGGTTTCGCCAGTTGGGCGGCGGTTTCTTTCATGGTTTTGGCGATCAGCAGCGCCTGCTCCTTGTTCAAAGCGAAATCCTGCATGCCTTTTTTGGTGGTCAGCGAAAGGATCATGAATTCGGGCTGGTTTTCCGGCCAGCCGGTGGCGAAGGCGGTGACGAAATCTGCCGAGGTGGATCGCTGTGATGGCTGCTTCATCTGTATTGTCCTGTTGTGAGCTTATTTCGCCGGCACGAAGGCCGTGACTTCGATCTCGACCTTGGCGCGCGGATCGACCAGGCCGGAAATGTAGAGCAGCGTCGATGGTGGAAAATTGCGGCCCAAAGTATCTTTCCACGCAGCACCGATCCCGGCGCCCGCCGTTTCGTATTCGCTTTTGCTGGTCAAATACCAGGTCAGGCGCACGATGTGCTCCGGACCGGCGCCGGCCTCGTCCAGCAGTTTGACGATGCGTTTCAGCGCGGCGCCCACCTGCCCCGCCATATCGCCCTGATATTCGCCTTTTTCGTCGCCCCCGGTCTGGCCGGCGAGGACGATCCATTTGCCCGGGCCTTCGACCACCACACCGTGAGAGAAGCCGCGGGGTTTCGACCATTCGGCCGGCTGCAAGACAAGCATGCGAAGATTCTCCAAAACTGAATTCCGGCGGCGCCGGCGCGTTCGGTCTTTAACACCGATCGGGGCAATGATCCCACATTGAAATCCCGGCAGCGCATCGCAGCATCGGCAGTTTTGCGCGTTGCAAAGCGCCGCGGGGTCGCCGATACGAGCCACTCTCCCTGCCCGCCTATCATGTTGCGCGATACTGCAACACAACCCCGGTAGCTTTCCGTTGACGGACCGAAGCCCTTCCAAACCAAGAGCCGCGCTATGGATGGCGGGCTGGCTCCTGCTGATGCTGATCGTCGCGGTCGCCGGCCGCGAGGCCACCCGCGAGCTGAATGTTTTTCAGATCATGGAGCTGCGTTCGATCCTCGGTTTCTTCATGCTGTATCCATTGGTTCACATCGGCGGCGGATTGGCGGCGATGAAGACGTCGCGGCCGCTGCAGCATATCGCACGCAACCTCATTCACTATGCCGCGCAGCTCGGCTGGTTTTTCGCGCTGACATTGATTCCGCTCGGTCAGGTGGTCTCGATCGAATTCACAATGCCGATCTGGACCGCGATCCTGGCCGCAAGTTTCCTTGGCGAACGCATCAACCTCGCGAAGGTTTTGGCGATCGTATTGGGGCTTGTCGGCGTCGGCATCATCGTTCGCCCGGGTAGCTCCGCAATCAATCCCGGCCAGTTGATCGCGCTGGGGGCCGCCGTCGGCTTCGGCGTCTCGATCGCGATGGTGAAATCCTTGACGCGAACCGAGCCGACGCTACGGATCCTGTTCTGGATGATCGTGATCCAGGCAGCCGCCGGATTTTTCCCCGCGCTCTACGTCTGGCACTGGCCATCGGCCTATAGCTGGGGCTGGATCGTGGTGATCGCGTTCTGCGGCACGTTTTCGCATTACTGCATGGCGCGGGCGATGCTCTATGCCGATGCGACCGTGGTGATCCCGATGGATTTCCTGCGCGTTCCGCTGAGCGCCGCGGCAGGCTGGCTAATCTATTCCGAACGACTCGACGCGTTCACCGTGCTGGGTGCGGCGCTGATCCTGGCCGGAAACCTGCTCAACCTGAGAAGTGCCGATCCCGCGCCCGCACGCGCTGCAAGCTGAGCGGTTTCTTGCTCGCGCAACAGAATTGGAATCGCCGAAAATCGCGGAGTTGCTACGGCTCTACTTCCCCGCCGCCTTTCGCAAGGCGTCGTTGATGCGGTCCTGCCAGCCGGGGCCGCCTTCCTGGAAGTGTTCGAGTACATCCTGATCGATCCGCAATGAGACCAGTTCCTTCACGCTGGGAAGCGCGGTCTTCTTCGGTGGAGCCTCCGCCACCTTTGTCGTGGTTTTCTTGAACGCCGCCTCGGCCTCGGTGCGGGCGTCGTTCAAGGTGCGCGGCCGTCTCGGTTGATCCGGCATGGTCAAATCCCCTCGAACAGCGCCGTCGACAAATAGCGCTCGGAGAATGACGGCACGATCGCAAGGATGGTCTTGCCGGCGTTCTCCGGCCGCTTGCCGATCTGCAGTGCCGCGGCGATGGCGGCGCCCGATGAGATGCCGCCTGGAATGCCCTCATTGCGCGCCAGCGCGCGCGACATGTCGATGGCGGCCGCGCTGTTGATCTTGACGATCTCGTCGATCACCGAAACGTCCAGCACGTCCGGAACGAAGCCGGCGCCGATGCCCTGAATCTTGTGCGGCGAATGCGTGCCGCCCGACAGTACCGGGCTTTCCTCCGGCTCGACCGCGACAATCCGCAATGACGGCTTGCGCGGTTTCAGCACCTGTCCGACGCCGGTGATGGTGCCGCCGGTGCCGACGCCGGCGACGAAGACGTCGAGATTGCCGCCGGTGTCGTTCCAGATTTCTTCCGCGGTGGTGCGGCGGTGAATTTCGGGGTTGGCGAGGTTCTTGAACTGCTGCGGCATCACCGCGTTGGGCGTGGTCCGCACCAGTTCTTCTGCGGTTGCGATCGAGCCCTTCATGCCCTGCGCCGCCGGCGTCAGCACGATCTCCGCACCGAGAAACGCCAGCATCTTGCGGCGCTCGATCGACATCGATTCCGGCATCACCAGTTTCAGGCGATAGCCGCGCGACGCCGCGACAAAGGCCAGCGCGATCCCGGTATTACCCGAGGTCGGCTCGATCAGCACGGTGCCGGTGTTGATGATGCCGGCGTTCTCCATTGCGATGATCATCGCGGCGCCGATGCGATCCTTCACGCTCGCCGCCGGACTGAAATATTCCAGCTTGGCCAGAATCGTCGCGTTCACGCCGTGCTGCTGCGGCAACCTGCGCAGGCGCACGACCGGCGTATCGCCGACCGCGTCGACAATGCTGTCGAAAACCCGGCCCCGTCCGTGACGATGCGTGTGCGATGCGCTGGCGGCTGACGGCGTATCCATTGTGAATCCCTGTCGGATAAAAGTTCGTGAAACTGCAAAGCCTTCGCACAGATTGCGCCCGACCGCACGCGCATGCAACCGCTGCGCGTTCGCTGCAACGCAAAATCAATAATTCCTAAAAGGAACGCATTTGTGTTGCAACACCGTCAAACAAATCATTGTATGTTGCAAACAGGTCATCACCCGAGGAGGTCACCGATGCCCGCGGTTGCTGCAGTCCTGTCGACCAAAGTGCCTCGTCCCGCGCCGCGTGGCAGCGATCTGCCGGTCTGTCTGGTTTGTGCCGATTTAATGGTGGCTGCCGAAGCGTCTGCTTTCCTGTCCGATAACGTTGTGAGTTATCTCTGGACCTGTGACACCTGCGGCTACGGTTTTGTGACCAGGCATTCGCTTGGCCGTTTTGCGTGTAATTGACCGTTGCAAAAAATCTAGCGTGGCGCGATATCGCCGCGCGCCCAGTCGGCGCGGGTGCGGTCACGGAAGTGTGCGAATTTGCCTTGCGCAATCGCATCGCGAATGCCGCCCATCAGATTCTGATAATATGCGATATTGATTTCCGACAGCAGCATGGCGCCCAGCGTTTCGCCCGATTTCACGAGGTGATGCAGATAGGCCCGCGCGCAGCTGCGCGTCGAGGGCCATGAGCTTTCCTCGTCCAGCGGACGGGGATCGTCGGCATGACGGGCATTGCTGAGGTTGACCGGACCGAACCGCGTGAACGCCATGCCGTGCCGCCCGTTCCGGGTCGGCATCACGCAATCGAACATGTCGACCCCGCGCGCCACCGCTTCCAGAATATCCGCCGGCGTGCCGACGCCCATCAGATAGCGCGGCCGATCCTGTGGCAGGATCGGTACCACCTCCTCGATCATGGCGAGCATCACCGCCTGCGGCTCGCCGACGGCGAGGCCGCCGATGGCGTAGCCGTGAAAGCCGGTCTCGACCATGCCGCGCGCGCTGGCCTGTCGAAGCTCCGGCACGTCGCCGCCCTGCGCGATGCCGAACAGCATGGTTCCCGCGGGCGCGCTCTCGAACGCGCGGACGCTGCGCTCGCCCCAGCGCAGCGTCAGCTGCATGGCGCGTTCGATGTCGTCGCGCTCGGCCGGCAGCCGCACGCATTCGTCGAGCTGCATGGCGATGTCGGAACCCAGCAGCCGCTGCACCTCGATCGAGCGCTCCGGCGACAGCTCATAGCTGGTGCCGTCGATGTGCGAGCGGAAAGTCACCGCGCGTTCGCTCAGCTTGCGCAACTGCGCCAGCGACATCACCTGGAAGCCGCCGGAATCGGTCAGCATCGGGCCGTTCCAGCCGGTGAAGGTCTGCAGGCCGCCGAGCGCCGCGATGCGCTCGGCGCCCGGCCGCAGCATCAGATGATAGGTGTTGCCGAGCACGATGTCGGCGCCGGCGTCGCGCACCTCGCGCCAGTGCATGCCTTTCATGGCCCCTGCCGTGCCGACCGGCATGAACGCCGGCGTCCGCACCACGCCATGGGGCGTTGTCAGCGCGCCGACTCGCGCCTCGCCGTCAGCAGCGAGCAGTTCGAAATGATTGGGAAGAAGACTCATGGGCCGCTTATTGCGCAACCTTGACGCATAGTTCAACCATGCTTTTCGCGGTTGACGCCGGTCCTGGCCGCTCATAGGGTGCACGCCGATGATGACCACCGCAAAACGCACCACGAAAACCTGGAAACCCGTCCGGGCTTCGGGAGACGTGCGCGCGTAAACCGACGACGCATCATCTGGACCGAGGCCCCGCCTGAAAAGGACCGGGGCTTTTTTATTGCCTGATGGAGAGCGAAGTGAAGAGCAATCCCGTTGTTGCCATTGCCGGCGTGACCGGCGCGGTCGGCGCCGAATTGGTCGCCACCCTGGACAAGCGCCGATTTCCGATAGGGAAATTGAAGGCGCTGGCGAGCGCGCGCTCGGCGGGCAAAACGCTCGACTTCCGCGGACAGACGATCGTTATCGAACAGCTCGCGGAAGAACTCGTTCGAAGGCGTCGACATCGTCCTGTTCTCCGCAGGCGGCAGCATCGCGCGGAAGTTTGCGCCTGCCGCGGTCAATGCCGGCGCCGTGGTCGTGGACAACTCATCGGCATTCCGCATGGATCCGGACGTTCCGCTGGTGATCCCGGAGATCAACGCGCGGCGCATCAGCGAGCATAAGGGCATTATCGCAAATCCGAATTGTTCGGCGATCACCGCGCTGGTGCCGTTGTGGCCGATTTACAAGCGCAATCGTATCAGGCGCCTGATCCTGTCGACCTATCAGGCCGTAAGCGGCGCAGGCGCTGCTGCGATGCAGGAACTTCTGGATTCGACCCGCGCCTATCTCGACGGCAAGCCATTCGAGCAGAGAGTGCTGCCGCATATCACTGCTTTCAATCTGTTCAATCACAACACTGCCATCGACCCCGCGACCGGCTACAACGAGGAAGAAACCAAGGTCATCAACGAGACCCGGAAGATTTTCGAGGACGACCGAATCGCGGTCGGCGTGACCTGCGTGCGCGTGCCGGTGCTGCGCGCACACAGCGAGGCGATCACCTTCGAGTGCGAGAATCCGATCGGCGAGGACGAGGTGCGCGCGATCCTCAGCGATGCGCCGGGGGTGAGGATTGTCGACGACCGGGCAAGAAACTATTTTCCGATGCCAACAGACGCGTCCGGTCAGGACGACGTGCTGGTCGGGCGCATCCGCCGGGATTTGAGCGATCCCTCCGGCCATTCCATCGCGATGTTCGTGGCGGCGGATCAACTGCTCAAAGGTGCGGCGCTGAACGCGGTGCAGATCGCGGAGCGGCTGCCTTAGCGGCGCGCGGTAGTCCGGATGAGCGCAGCGGGAAGACCCGGTTTGCTGCGGCGCTGTCCCCGAGTATCGCTGCGCTCATCAGGGCTATAGGTTAGCCAGCCTCATCCTGGGCGCGAAACAGCAGGCAGGCATCGCCGTAGGAGTAAAACCGGTAGCCGCTGGCGATCGCATGCGCATAGGCCGCCTTCATGGTGTCGAGGCCCGAAAAAGCCGATACCAGCATGAACAGGGTCGAACGCGGCAGATGGAAATTCGTCATCAGCACATCGACCGCGCGAAAGCGATAGCCCGGCGTGATGAAGATCGCGGTATCGGCGGCAAATGGTTTGATCGTGCGATCTTCCGCGGCGCTTTCCAAAAGCCGCAGCGAGGTGGTGCCGACCGCGACGACCCGGCCGCCTTTGGCGCGCGCGGCATTCAGCGCATCTGCAGTTTCCTGCGAAATCGTGCCCCATTCCGAATGCATCTTGTGGGCGTCGGTATCCCCGGCCTTCACCGGCAGGAACGTTCCTGCCCCGACATGCAGCGTTATCCGATGAATGCCGATGCCGCGCGCGCGCAGCGCCGATTTAAGCGCCGGCGTAAAATGTAACCCGGCGGTGGGTGCCGCGACCGCGCCTTCGTTGGCCGCGAACATGGTCTGATAGTCGAGGGCGTCGCGTTCATCCGGCGTGCGCTTCGAAGCGATATAGGGCGGCAGCGGCGGCGCCCCGAGGTCGGCAATGGCCTGGTCCAGCGTTGGTCCGTGAAACGAAAACGACAGCGTGATTTCGCCCTCGTCGCCCTTGTGCTCGACCTGCGCGTCGAGATGACCGAGCAGGCAGACTTTCCCCTCGTTGCCGAAGCGAACGATATCGCCCTGCGCTAGTTTTTTTGCCGGCTTGACCAAGGCCTGCCAACGTGAGCCGTCGAGCCGCTTGATCAGCGTCGCCTCGATCCTCGGCTCCGGGCCGCGGCCGATGCGGCGGCCGGTGAGCTGCGCCGCGATCACCTTGGTGTCGTTGACCACCAACTGGTCGCCGGGTTTGAGAAACTGCGGAAGATCGGCAACGGTTTGATCCTGCAACGCCGCACCGGGCCGCACCACCAGCATCCGCGCGCAATCGCGCGGGCTCGCCGGGCGAAGTGCGATGCTGCCTGCGGGAAGTTCGAAGTCGAAGAGGTCGGTGCGCATGCACGGAATTCGTCATTGCCGGGCTTGACCCGGCAATCCATCCTCTTCGAAAGACTCTTGTGAAGATGGATGGATGCGCGGGTCAAGCCCGCGCATGACGACTTCTATCAGGCCGCGTCCGCAGCCATCCGCGCCTTGACGATCTTGTCGGGGTTTTGCACCGGCTCGCCGCGCTTGATCTTGTCGACGTTTTCCATGCCCGAGGTGACCTTGCCCCATACCGTGTACTGGTTGTTGAGGAAGGCAGCATCATCAAAGCAGATGAAGAACTGGCTGTCGCCGGAATCCGGACTCGCCGCGCGCGCCATCGACGTTGTGCCGCGCACATGCGGCTCCTTGTTGAACTCGGCCTTGAGCTTCTTGCCGGAGCCGCCGGTGCCGGTGCCCTGCGGGCATCCGGTCTGCGCCATGAAGCCGTCGATGACGCGATGGAACACGATGCCGTCGTAAAAGCCCTCGCGCACCAGTTCCTTGATCCGCGCCACATGGCCCGGCGCGAGGTCTGGCCGCATCTCGATGGTGACGGGACCCTGGGTGGTTTCGAGGATCAAAGTGTTGTCGTTGTCAGCCATGCTCTTTTCTCTATCGGTTTGGGTGGAGGTTTGCGGACTTGAAACCGGATGGCGAAGGGCCGGCCGGCAACGGCGCCGCCCATACCTTCGGTAAATGGCATCGGCGTGCAGCGTTGCAACGCCTCCATGACAGCAATGCGGTACAGCAGGCGGTCGTTATCGGTGGCATTTTCCGATTTATAAGTGATTTTCGGACGCCCGAAGATGTTTCCGTCCCGCGTGAACGTAACGATCGCGGTGATTTCGACGTCCGGATCAGCTTTCGATGCCGGCGGCGGTTTCCAGCACGTTCGGAAGCGCGCGAACGCTTCCTTGATGTTATCGACCTGCCCCGGCTCGGCATGCGCCGCCACGGTCGATGACAGCAGCAGGGACGCCGCGAACCAAAGCAAGAATTTGCCAGGCCGCAGCATGCCGCTCACTTGATATCGGATGCGACCTGCACCTTCACCATCTTGTCGGGCTCCGGGACCGGTTCGCCGCGCTTCATCTTGTCTACGACGTCCATGCCGGACACGACTTCGCCGACCACCGTGTATTTGCCGTTGAGAAACGAGCCGTCGGCGAACATGATGAAAAATTGCGAATTCGCCGAATTCGGATCGCCTCCCCGCGCCATGCCGACGATGCCGCGCTTGAACGGTACGTTGGAGAACTCGGCCGCGAGATTGGGATATTTCGAACCGCCGGTGCCGTTGAAGTTCTTGCCGTCGCCGGTCTGCGCCATGAAGCCATCGATCACGCGGTGGAACGGCACGTTGTTGTAGTAGCCCTCGCGCGCCAAGGTCTTGATGCGCTCGGCGTGCTGCGGCGCGAGATCGGTGCGCAGCTTGATGACGATGCGTCCCTTGGTAGTATCGATGACAACGGCGTTCGCCTTGTCGAGATTGGCGGGAAGCGGCTGGGCAAAAGCGGGCGCCGCGCACACCAGCGCGGCAATCAGGCTGAGAATTCGGATCATGGAAACTCCGGATCAGAGGAAAGCGGCTGGCTAATCGGCGAATTTGGTCTTGAGGCTGGCCGCGACCGCCTCGGGAACGAAGGCCGATACGTCGCCGCCCATGGCCGCGATTTGACGCACCAGTGTGGCGGTGATCGGGCGGACGCCCGGCGAGGCTGGAACGAACACCGTGTGCACGTCGGGCGCCATGGTCTGGTTCATGCCGGCGATCTGCATCTCGTAGTCGAGGTCGGTGCCGTCGCGCAGGCCGCGGATCATGATGGACGCGCCGTGCATCTGCGCCGCCGCGATCGTGAGATTGTCGTAGGTGGTGCAGTCGAAGGCACAGCCGGCCGCGAACGCAACCGGGGCAAACACCGCCGCGGCCATGTCCAGCCGCTCCTGGACCGAAAACAGCGGCTTTTTACCGGGATGGAGTCCGACGGCGACGATCAGCCGGTCGCACAGGCCGACGGCATGCCGGACGACGTCGAGATGGCCGTTGGTGACGGGGTCGAAAGAGCCGGGATACAGGGCAATACGGGGCATAAACCCGTCTACCCCGCCCCGCAAAACCCCGCAAGCGGATGGTTCCGGCAGCCACTCCGCGATAGCCATCGTTTTATTTTTCCACCGTTTTTGAACCATAGACGGGCCGGCGCGTCTCCTATGCAGGCCGGCGGATTGTTTCGTCCCGGGATGGGCGACGAAACAAATCTCCGGCGCGACGAAACCATATTCCGCGCCCGCGAAGACAGGCTGAAACGGACGCTTTGTATCAGTTGGTTAACGAAACGACGGGGCCGCCAAGGCCCATGCAGGGGACCGTCATGATCAAGGCACTTTCCGCCATCGCTATCGCTGCGTTCATCGCAGCCGCGCTTACCATTCTTCCCGGCTTTGCCCCGCAGGTGGAAGCCAGCGTGCCGGCGCCGTTGGCCAAGGCCGACCGGCTGGATGTCCGCTCCGGCGGCTGCGCGCAGCAATCCTGGCCCAACATTGAAGCCGCCTGCCTCCGCGTCCCCGGCTCCAGAATGCTGGTCCGCGAAGCCCGCCTGGTGACCGCAGAACGCCGCTAAACCATTTTCTCCATCCGGCATGCCCGCCGGACCTCCAAGCCCACAGAGCCGCCGGCATCGTCCGGCGGTTTCTGATTCCGGGGTCTACTAAAGTAGAAATTTCGTAGCAATTTGCATCACCGCGTCGCAAACTGGGATTTCGCGCCCGGTTCGGTTTGGCGCGATAGTCCGGGGGCTCGCCAATGACTGCCGTTCCTGCCGCAGCTCCGCACTCCTCGGCGCTTCCACTGACCGCGACCCTCGGAGCACTCGGCGTCGTCTATGGCGACATCGGCACCAGCCCGCTTTACGCGCTGAAGGAAGCCGCCAAGGCCGCCACCCACCATGGCGGAGCGCTCACGCCGGAGGCGATCCTCGGCGTGGTGTCGTTGATCCTGTGGGCGCTGATCCTGATCATCTCGCTCAAATATGCGCTGCTGATCCTGCGCGCCGACAATCGCGGCGAAGGCGGCATCGTCGCACTACTGGCGCTGCTGTCGGCCCGTAACGCCCAGCCCGGGACCTGGCGCGCGCAACTATTGATCGTCGGCCTGATCGGCGCCGCGCTGCTCTACGGCGACGGCGCGATCACGCCGGCCATCTCGGTACTGTCGGCGATCGAAGGCTTGAAGGTCGACGCGCCGTCACTGGCGCCTGCCGTGGTGCCGTTGACCGTCGTCATCCTGATCGGACTTTTCCTGGTGCAGAAGAAGGGTGCCGGGTTCATCGGCAACATATTCGGGCCGGTGATGCTGGCGTGGTTTCTGGTGATCGCTTTGCTCGGCATCCACGGCATCGTCAAATCGCCGGGCGTGCTGGTCGCGGTAAGCCCGTTTTATGCCTTTAATTTCCTGATCCACCAGGATTTCCACATCAGTTTTGCCATCCTCGGCGCTGCCTTCCTCGCGGTGACCGGCGGCGAGGCGATGTATGCCGACATGGGCCATTTCGGCCGGGTGCCGATCCGGCTGGCGTGGTTCGCAGTCGCCCTGCCCGCCCTCGTGCTGAATTACTTTGGACAGGCCGCGCTGCTGATCACCGATCCCAGCGCGCTGGAAAATCCGTTCTATCAGCTCGCCCCGGACGTACTGCACTATCCCCTGGTCGCATTCGCGACCCTGGCCACGGTGATCGCCTCGCAGGCGATCATTTCAGGGGTGTATTCATTGACGCAGCAGGCAATCCAGCTCGGCTTCCTGCCGCGCATGCAGATCGTCCACACCACCAGCCATGCGATGGGCCAGATCTATGTGCCGCTGGTGAACTGGCTGCTGGCAGCGGCGACGCTCGGCGCGGTAATCAGTTTCGGCACCTCCGATGCGCTGGCCGGCGCCTATGGCATCGCGGTGTCGCTGCTGATGGCGATCACCACGCTGCTGGCGGCGCTGGTAGCACTGCAATGGGGCTACCACCCGGCTGTCGTGATCCCGGTCAACGGCTTTTTCTTCGCGATCGACTGCATCTTCTTCGCGGCGAATTCCACAAAGTTCTTCGAGGGCGGCTGGTTTCCGCTGGTGCTGGCGGGAATCGTGGCCTTCCTGATGCTGACCTGGCGCAGCGGCGTCCGGCTGGTGGAGCGCGCCCGCGGCAAGCTGCGCCAGCCCGAAGAGGACCTGATCGAAACCGCCGTCACCAAATGCCACGCCAGGCTGCCGGGCACTGCGGTGTTTCTCGCCTCGGCTCCCAACGGGGTGCCGCTGGCGCTGACGCAATTCGTCAAGCACAACCACGTCCTGCATCAGCGCGTGGTGCTGGTCACCGTGCTGATCGAGGAATCGCCGCGAATATCAGACGAGGATCGTGCCGAGGTGATCGAAATCATTCCAGGCATCACCCGCGTCGTCCTGCATTACGGCTTCATGCAGTATCCGACGATCTGGGAAGGCCTCAAACTCGCCTGCGCGCAGGGCAAGCTGCCCGGCATCGATCTTGCCGATATCACCTATTACATCGGCCGTGAGACCATCATTCCCCGCGAAGATATCCCGGGTATGTGGGTGTGGCGGGAAACCGTGTTTGCGTTCCTGCAGCGCAACGCCACCCGCACCGCCGCGTTTTTCGGCGTGCCGACCGGACAGGTGGTGGAGTTCGGGACGGAGATCGAGATTTAGTCGGTTGCGTCATTGCCGGGCTTGACCCGGCAACCCATCCACTTCGAAAGACTGTTGCCAACAAGATGGATGCGCGGCTCGAGCCCGCGCATGACGCAATGTATCGTCTTCGAAGGATGCTTGCGAAGAGGAGGGTTCAATGCAAATCCGCGATGCGGCCGAGGATGATCTGCCGGGCATTCTGGCGATCTACAACCACGTCATCGCCACCTCGAATGCGGTCTACACGGAGACGGCGGCGACGCTCGACGACCGCCGCGCCTGGCTTGCCGCGCGGCGTGCGGCCAACTTCCCCGTGCTGGTTGCCGACGATGCCGGCATCATGGGTTTCGCGAGTTTTGGTGACTTCAGGCCGTGGCCCGGTTATGCGCGCACCGTCGAACATTCCGTTTATGTACATGACGCGGCGCACAGGCGGGGCGTCGGGACCGCGCTGGTTCGGTGTCTCATCGATGAGGCCCGGCGCCGCGGCAAGCACGTCATGATCGGCGGAATAGACGCAACGAACCTGGCTTCGATTCGCTTGCACTGCAAGCTCGGCTTTACCGAAGCCGGCACGTTGCGCGAAGTCGCGCGCAAGTTTGACCGTTGGCTCGATCTTGTGCTGATGCAACGCATGCTCTGAGATAGCGCGGCGCTCGGTCGATCCCAGCTCTGCAGTGCCCCGCTGAAGAGGCGCTGCAGTCTTCCTGTGGGGCCCTGAGTTGCTTCGCTGCGTTCGCAATGACGAACGCCTACCCGCCGTTGCCGTTCTCTTCCTCGCCGATGTGCTCGACCGAGACCACGTGCTCGTCCTCGGCGGTGTCGAACACGATCACCCCTTGCGTTGACCGGCCGGCGATGCGGATGCCTTCGACCGGGCAGCGGATCAATTGTCCCTTGTCGGTGACTAGCATGATCTGGTCGGAGTCTTCGACCGGGAACGACGCCACCAGCTTGCCGTTGCGGCCGTTGACCTGCATCGCCACGATGCCTTTGCCGCCGCGGCCGGTGGTGCGGTACTCGAACGACGACGAGCGCTTGCCATAACCGTTCTCGCTGATGGTCAGCACGAACTGCTCACTCGCCGACATTTCGACGTAACGCTGTTCGCCGAGCTCGATGGCGCCGGACGCATCCTCGCTGTCCGTTCCCGCCTCCTCCTCGACGCCGCCGCGCCGCACCGCGTTGGCGCGGCGCAAGTAAGCTGCGCGCTCCTCGGCGTCGGCATCCATGTGACGCAGGATGGTCAGCGAGATCAGCTTGTCGCCTTCCGGCAGCGCGATGCCGCGCACGCCCATCGAGGTGCGGCCGGTGAACACCCGCACGTCGGTGACCGGGAAGCGGATGCACTGGCCGCCGGCGGCGGTCAGCAGCACGTCGTCGCGCTCGGTGCAGATCTGCACGTCGACGATCGCCTCGTCGTCATCCAGCTTCATGGCGATGATGCCGGAGCGGCGGACGTCGACGAAATCCGACAGCTTGTTGCGGCGGACATTGCCGCCGGTGGTCGCGAACATCACGTCGAGATTGGCCCATGAGGATTCATCCTCGGGCAGCGGCATGATGGTGGTGATGCGCTCGCCCTGCTCCAGCGGCAGGATGTTGATCAGCGCCTTGCCGCGGCCGTTCGGCGGCGCCACCGGCAGCCGCCAGACCTTTTCCTTGTAGACCTGGCCGCGCGACGAGAAGAACAGCACCGGCGTGTGGGTCGAAGCCACGAACAGCCGGCTGACGAAATCTTCTTCGCGGGTCTGCATCCCGGAGCGGCCCTTGCCGCCGCGCTTCTGCGCGCGATAGGTCGACAGCGGCACCCGCTTGACATAGCCGGCATGCGACACCGTCACCACCATGTCCTCGCGCTGGATCAGGTCCTCGTCCTCGACCTCATTCTCCTGGTCGATGATCACGGTCTTGCGCGGTGTGGCGAATTCGGACTTGATCGCGGCCAGCTCGGTCTTGATGATGTCCTGGATGCGCGCGCGCGAGCGCAGTATGTCGAGATAGTCGGCGATCTCCACCGCGAGCTTGTCGAGCTCTTCGGAAATTTCCTCGCGCCCCAGCGCTGTGAGCCGCTGCAGCCGCAGATCGAGAATGGCCTTGGCCTGCTCCATCGACAGCCGCGCGGTGCCGTCTTCGGCGAGCCGGTGCCTCGGATCGTCGATCAGCGTGATCATCGCCGCGACGTCCTTGGCCGGCCAGTCGCGCGACATCAGGATTTCGCGGGCGGTGTTGGGATCCGGCGAGGTCCGGATCACGCGAATGATCTCGTCGATATTGGCGACCGCGATCGCAAGCCCGACCAGGATATGGGCGCGGTCGCGCGCCTTGTTGAGCAGGAATTTTGTACGCCGCGACACCACCTGTTCGCGGAAGGCGATGAACAGCGTCAGCAGATCCTTCAGGTTCATCACCTGCGGACGGCCGGCGTCGAGCGCGACGACGTTGGCGCTGAAATTGGTCTGCAGCGGCGTGAACCGGTAGAGCTGGTTCAGCACCACCTCGGGCACGGCGTCGCGCTTCAGCTCGATGACGACGCGAAAACCGTCGCGGTCGGATTCGTCGCGCAGGTCGGAAATGCCTTCGATCTTCTTGTCGCGCACCAGTTCGGCGATGCGTTCGACCATGGTGGCCTTGTTCACCTGATACGGAATTTCGGAAATGATGATCGCTTCGCGATCCTTGCGCGCGGGTTCGATCGACACCTTGCCGCGCATCACGATCGAACCGCGGCCGAGATGATAGGCCGAGCGGATGCCCTGACGGCCGAGGATGATGCCGCCGGTCGGAAAATCCGGTCCGGGAATGATGTTGATGAGATCGTCGATGCCCAAAGCGGGGTCGCCGATCAATGCCGTGCAGGCGTCGATCACTTCGCCGAGATTGTGCGGCGGGATGTTGGTCGCCATGCCGACGGCGATGCCGCCGGCGCCGTTGACCAGCAGGTTGGGAAATTTTGCCGGAAGGACCCGGGGTTCCTGTTCGGAGTTGTCGTAGTTGCCCTGGAAATCGACGGTGTCCTTGTCGATATCGTCGATCAGCGACTGCGCGACCTTGGTCAGGCGCGACTCGGTGTATCGCATGGCGGCCGGCATATCGCCGTCCACCGAGCCGAAATTGCCCTGCCCGTCGATCAGAGGCACGCGCATGGAGAAATCCTGCGCCATGCGCACCAGCGCGTCGTAGACCGACTGATCGCCGTGGGGATGGTATTTACCGATCACGTCGCCGACGGTGCGCGCCGACTTGCGGTACGGCTTGTTCCACTCAAAGCCGTTCTCGTACATCGCATAGAGAATGCGGCGATGCACCGGCTTCAAGCCGTCACGGGCATCCGGCAGCGCCCGCGCCACGATCACGCTCATGGCGTAATCGAGATAGGAGCGTTTCATCTCGTCCAATATCGAAACGGGACGAATATCGGAAGCAGCCGGCGGCTCTCCGGGGGGGTTATCTTCAGGGTCGGACAAGGGAAAATCCGGTCAGGTTTTGTGTGGAATCATATAGCGCATGGGGGTCAAAAAACCACCCCAAGCGAACCCGGATCAGGGCTTTTTCCAGCTGTTTTTCCAGATACTTAGGCAACCTTCGTAGGGTGGACAAAGGCGCCCTTGCGCCGTGCCCATCAAGCTATTTCCATTTGCGCGGAATCGAAATTTGGTGGGCACGCGATCGGACGCGCTCCGCGCGTTCGATGGCTTTGCCCACCCTACGGGAGTGCGCCCTGCTCAAAACGGGATATCGTCGTCCATGTCGCTGTTGCGGGCTCCGGCTCCTGCCGCCACCGCGCGGCGCGGCGCGCCACCGGTGGGACCGCCAGATCCGAAATCTCCGCCGGCATCGTCCGACCCGAAACTGCCGCCACCGCCGCCGGCGCGATCCAGCATGGTCAGCGTGGAGTTGAAATTCTGCAGCACGACTTCGGTGGAATAGCGTTCGACATTGTTCTGGTCGGTCCATTTCCGGGTCTGCAGCTGGCCCTCGATGTAAACCTTGGCGCCCTTCTTCAGATATTGCTCGGCGATCTTGCACAGGCCTTCGCTGAAAATCACCACGCGATGCCACTCGGTCTTTTCCTTGCGCTCGCCGCTGTTCTTGTCGCGCCAGGTTTCCGAGGTCGCGATCCGCAAATTGGCGATCGGCCGCCCGTCCTGGGTCCGCTTGATTTCCGGATCGGCTCCCAGATTGCCGATCAGAATGACCTTGTTGACCGAACCCGCCATCGCAAAACTCTCCATCGCCAGTACTTGCCTGAAA
>CAVUUO010000008.1:0-103169 GCA_963744675.1 uncultured Alphaproteobacteria bacterium | reverse complement strand
TAGGGCCTTGTCATTCCGGGGCGCACGCGCTCTTGCGCGGGCGAACCCGGAATCCAAAGCAGAATTCGTAGGGCGGGCAAGGCGCTCTTGCGCCGTGCCCACCACCTTGCCGCTGTTGGTGGGCACGCTTCGCTTTGCCCACCCTTCGAAATCAGGAAATCTCCGGCCAATACAGCCGCATCGGGTTATCCACCAGCAGCTTGCGCTGCAGCTCTGGCGTGACCGCGATGTGCGGGATGAAGTCGACCAAGAGGCCGTCGTCGGGCATGTGATCCCTGAGATTGGGATGCGGCCAGTCGGTGCCCCAGAGCACGCGGTCGGGAAAGGCCTCGACAATACGCCGGGCAAACGGAACAACGTCGCGATAGGGATTCTGCTCGCCGTTGAGCGCGGGTGGACCCGTTGTCGATAAACGTTCCGGGCAACTGACCTTGGACCAGACGTTCGGGCATTGTCGCATGAATTTACGAACAGCTCGAACTCGAGCCCGTCGACCGGTTTGCTGACGTCGGGCCGGCCCATGTGATCGATGACGATGAAGGTTGGCAGCGCGGTGAAGAACTCCCACAGCTCCGGCAGATCGACCGCCTCGAAATAGATCACGACATGCCAGCCGAGCCTGGCAATGCGGCCGGCAATCGCCATCAATTCGTCCTTTGGGGTGAACTCGACCAGACGCTTGACGAAGTTGAAACGCACGCCACGCACGCCGGCGTCATGCATTGCTCGCAGTTCGCCATCGGTGATGTTGCGTTTGACTGTGGCGACGCCGCGCGCGGTGCCGCCCGAGTGCACAAGCGCATCGATCATCGCGCGGTTATCGGCGCCATGGCAGGTGGCCTGCACGATCACGTTGCGTGCGAAACCGAGGTAATCCCGCAGGCGATACAGCTGCTGCTTCGAAGCATCGCAGGGCGTATATTTGCGCTCCGGCGCGTATGGGAATTCGGCACCGGGGCCAAAAACGTGGCAGTGCGCGTCCACAGCATCTGCCGGCAGCTTGAATCGGGGCTTTGAGGGATCGGCGACCCAGTCCAGCCAGCCGGGCGTCTTCTCGAACTGCATTGACGCGGCCATTCAGTTTCGCGGCCTGCCGTCTTTGATGCCGGCGAGGATGCGGTCGGCTTCGGTGCGCCAATCGGGACTGCGGGCGAACCCTTGTCCGCCTTTCGGGCCGAACACGCCGTCATCGGCGAGGTCGGCAACCCACGCCTGGCGTTCGGCGGTGCCTTGCGCCGACCATGGCGCAAGCCCGATCTCGCGCACGGTTCCCGCCACCTCGCGGACCTCCTCGGCGCGGCGCCGGCCATGTTCGATCACCCGCTGGAAGAAGTAGGCGCCCTGTTTCTCCCAATCGATGCCGGAAAAGGTTTCCGCCAATGACGCGAGTACCGCATCCTCGACGCCATAGGCGCGCGCGGTGGTGAAACTTTCGATCACCATCGCCTCAAGCCCCTTGATTATCACGCTGCGGCACATCTTGACCGCCGACGCGATGCCAAGCTCCGTGCTCGCAACCCTGGCGTTGAAGCCGAGTTCTGCAAGCAACGGCACGAGTTCGGCGGCATCCCTGCCGCCGAGCAACAATGGCACCTTGATGCGATAGGGCGGGATCGACGTCATGACCGCGCCCTCGACATAGCGGCCGCCCTTGCCGTCGATCAGCGCGGCCGCGCGGCGTTTGGCGCCGGGCGAGGCCGAATTGAAGTCGAGGAACCAGGCCCCGGGTTTCACGGCGGGCGCGCAAGCCTGCGCGACGGCCACGGCCTGGCTCGCTGTGACTGCGGAAACGATAAAATCGGATTTTGCCGCGAGATCGGCATGGGTAGCTGCCAGCGCGACGCCATGCGTTGAGGCGTGATCGCGCAAGGCTGGGGCCTGATCGGTATCGAGTTTGAGATCGTACGCGGCGACCCTGATATCCTGCTTGCGTAGGTCTTCGCCGAGAATGCGGCCGACTTCGCCATAACCGACGAGGCCTATGTTCCATTGATTGCTCGATGTCCCGGTCATTCGAAACTATCTCCGGTTTTGGATCAGCTGCTCAGCTATTGCTTCTGGATACCCGCCTTCTCGATCACCTGTTGCCACTTGTCGATGTCGGACTTCAGCCGCGCCGAAATCTCTTGCGGCGTACTCGCTCTTGCCTCGATGCCAAGTTCGATCAGCCGCCTCTTAACCTCAGCATCGGCGAGAATATCCCGTAACGCGCCGTTGAGCGTCTTGATGATGTCCGCCGAGGTGCCCGCGGGAGCAAACAGCGCATTCCAGGACACAACGTCGTAACCGGCGACGCCGCCTTCCTGCACGGTCGCAAGTTCCGGCGTGGCTTGCGACCGCTTCGATCCTGATGAGGCCAGCCCCCGCAACTTGCCGTCGGCCAGATTGCCCTTCATCGACGAGTAGCTGTCGATTACGAGCGCAATATCGCCTTGCAGCAACGATATCTGGGCCTCGGGCGTTCCACGGAACGGGATGATGGTGAAATCGATCCCAGCCGCTGTCTTGAACAATTCGGCTGACAGGTTCTGGGTGCTCCCGATATTGATGGTGCCGACATTCAGCACGCCGGGCCTGGCCTTTGCGGCAGCGATGAAATCATCAAGCGTCCTGTATTCCGAATTGGCGCCGGTTGAGAACACGAAGTCGAAAAAACCCAGACTGGAAACCGGCTCGAAATCCTTCACCGGATCGAACGGCAGTTTTTTGAACAGCGAAACGCTGACCGCGGTTCCATTGGACAGCAGCGCCAGCGTGTGGCCGTCGGGCGGAGACGAGATCACCGTTCGGGCCGCGGCGATGCCGCCGGCGCCCGGCTGATTCTCGATATAAAAGCGTTGCCCGAGCCTGTCGCCGAGTTTTTCCGCGATGATCCGCGCGGTGATATCGGCTACACCGCCGGCCGCGAACGGCAACACGATGCGCACAGCCTTGTCCGGGTAGGGCGCTTCCGCACAGGCTTGATGATGTGAGACGACGAGAGCCGATAGCGCAAGGACGGTGCGGGATATCGCGAGGCCAATGCGGGGGTGGGTGCGGTGAACAACCATCATGGAGGCATAACATGCAGTTCGTAGAATGGGCAAAGGCGCCCTTGCGCCGTGCCCACCAATCCGGTCCGGATGAAAGTTGAATGGTGGGCACGCTTCGCTTTGCCCACCCTACTTGTTCCCGATCTTCTCCCACAGCCATTTCGCCACCGCGTCGGGCGAACTGGTGGCGTCATTGCCGCTGGCGCGGAGATTGGCCTCGCGCATGGTGGCGATATCGATTTGGCCGAGCAGCGGCGTGAGCGCCGCGCGCAAGACCTGGTCATCGGCGCGTTTCGGCGAGATCAAGACGATCGCGTCATAGGGCGGGATCGCGTGCCTGGTGTCGTCCAGCACCACCAGATCGTATTTCGCGATCAGCCCGTCGCTGGTGTAGCCCGCGATCACATCGACTTCGCCGGAGGCGACCGCGGCGTACATGAAGTCCGGCTGCATCTGACGCTGTGCGCGGAATGCGAGGCCATAGGCCTTCTGCAATCCGGCCCATTCCGGCCGCGAGAAGAATTCGTAGTCCCCGGCGATCGACATCGTCCCCGCGCGCGATGCGAGGTCGGCGATGGAACGGATGCCAAGCGCCTCGGCGCGCCTTTTCGGCATTACCAGCGCATAGGCGTTTTCGAATCCGAGTTCGCCTAGTAAAGTGACCTTCTGCTGTGCCAGGGTGGCTTTCAGGTCAGTAAGCAATTCCTGGCGCGGTTTGATGTCGGTGCGATGAAGCTGGTTGGCCCACAATGTGCCGGAATAATCGACGTAGACGTCGATATCGTTGCCCGCCAGTGCGTCGTAAATCACATTGGAGCCGAGGCCTTCGCGCGAGCTTGCACTTAGTCCCGCCGCTCGCAGCCGCTGTGCCATCAGCGCCGCCAGCACATATTGCTCGGTGAAGGTTTTTGCGCCGACGATGGTGGTCGATTGCGGGCGCGCCATCGACGGCACCAGCGTCGCCGCCAGCAGCGCCAGCACGCCGATGCCGCCAAGCGCCGTTCGTGCCCGGCTGCGATTGCGAATGCCGCTTTCGACCAGCGCCAGCAATTGATCGACCACCAGCGCCAGCGCCGCCGCGGCAAAACAGCCGAACAGCACGAACACCCAGTTCTGGGTCTGCAACCCTGCAAAGATGTAATTGCCGAGGCTGGTCTGGCCGATCGGCGTCGACAGCGTCGCGGTGCCGATCACCCACACCGCCGCGGTGCGGATGCCAGCCATCATCACCGGCAGCGCCAACGGCAATTCCACCATGAACAGCGATTGCGGCGGCGTCATGCCGACGCCTTGCGCGGCCTCAAGGATTGCGGGATCAACGCCCTGCAGGCCGGTGATGGTGTTGCGCAGCACCGGCAGCATGGAATACAGCGCCAGCGCCAATACGGCCGGCAGAAAACCGAACGCGGAAAAGCCAAAGCCGAGCCACGTCAGCGACAGCGCCGCCAATGCCAGCAGCAGCGGATAGAACAGCGCCAGGAGCGCCAGCCCAGGCACCGTCTGCACGACGCTGGCGAAGCCGAGCAGCGTGCCGCGGAGCACCGGCTTGTTGCGTGCGAGCAGCGCCAGCGGCAGACTGACGAGCAGGCCCAGTGCCAGCGCCGTGACGCTGACGCGCACATGGTTGCCGAGATAATCCGGCAGATGGCCGAGCGCCTCGCTCCAGCGTGGATCGGCGCTCATGCCGCGCCATCCTTGGGCAGTAGCGCCGCCAGCCGTTCTGCCTGTCGCCGCGGCGTGCCCAAGAGTTCACCGACATAAGGATCGTCGCTCTTGGCAAGTTCGGTCGGCGTGCCCTCGGCCAGCAGCCTGCCGGCGCGCATCACCGCCACGCGGTCCGCGAGCAGCACCGCCTCGGTCATGTCATGGGTGATCATGATCGTGGTCAGCCCCAATTTGCGATGCAGCGCGCGAAAATCGTCACCGAGCGCATCGCGCGTCAGAGGGTCGAGCGCGCCGAATGGCTCGTCCATCAGCACGATGCGCGGCTTTGCCGCCAGAGCACGCGCGACGCCGACGCGCTGGCGCTGGCCGCCCGACAGTTCATGTGGAAAGCGGCCGCGATGATGCGCACGGTCGAGCCGACCAGGTCGAGCAACTCATCCACGCGTAGGGAAATCTCGTTCGCAGGCGTACCCTGCAGTTTCGGTGTGATACCGATATTGTCGGCGACGCTCATATGCGGAAATAGCCCGCCGCTCTGGAATACATAGCCGATGCGCCGGCGCAGCCCGATCGGATCGACCGCGCGCACGTCCTCGCCTTCGACCCGGATCGTGCCGCTGTCGGCCTCGATCAGCCGGTTCGCCAGCCGGAGCAGCGTGGTCTTGCCGGAGCCGGAGCCGCCGACGATGGCGAGGAATTCACCCTCGGCAACGTCCAGCGAGACATCGTCCACCGCCTTCACGCGGCCGCCGTCGAAGCTCTTGCCGACATGCGCGAAGGCGATCAGGGGTGGGCCAGTGGTCATAACGTCGGACCATCACAGGGCATTCGAGGCGACCAAGCGACGCGGGCGCTCGGCTGTCGTCGCTACCGGTTGAATTGTCGCGGCGAGGGCGGTATCCATCCGCCCAAACCAACGGGACATCGGGGAAGCGCGTGCAGGCAGATCAGGCCGCGGCATCGACGGCGGTCGTGCTTGACGACGCGACGGTGGCGTTCCGGCTGCCCGATGCGCGGATTTACACTGCGGTGGAGCAGGCGCGGCTCGCGGTCGAGCAGGGCGAGTTCGTCGCCATTGTCGGCCCGACCGGATGTGGAAAATCGACCCTGCTCAATATCGTGGCCGGGCTGCTCAAGCCCGCGTCGGGATCGGTCCGGATCTTCGACCGGCCGCTGACGGGGCTTAATCGCGACGCAGGCTACCTGTTTCAGGCCGACGCGCTGTTTCCCTGGAAGACCGCGATCGACAATGTCGCCATCGGGCTGGAGGTCCAGGGCGTGCCGCGCGTGCAAGCGCTCGCACGCGCGCAGGACTGGCTGACGTCGGTCGGGCTCGGCGCCTTTGCCAGCCGCTATCCGCACATGCTGTCGGGCGGCCAGCGCAAGCGCGTCGGCCTCGCCCAGGTGCTGATCCGCGATCCAAAAATCCTGCTGATGGACGAGCCGTTCGGGCCGCTCGACGCCCAGACCCGGCAGATCATGGGCAATCTGCTGCTGCAACTGTGGACCGCGGACCGCAAGGCGGTGCTGTTCGTCACCCACGACCTCGAAGAGGCGATCGCGCTGGCGGACCGGGTGGTGATCATGTCGGCGGGACCGAACGCGCGCATCATCGGCAACTGGCGGGTGCCGCTGCCGCGGCCGCGCGATATTTTCGAGGTCCGGCTTTCGAGCGAGTTCCATGCGCTGCACCGGGAGATATGGAGTGTTCTCAAGGATGAGGTGTTAAAGGGATACGCGCAATCGGCGGGTACAGCCTGACGTCGCGGCTGGATCAAACAACAAGGGAGTAAATCAATGGGTTTTTCGAAATCAGCGACCTTCACCGCGGCCGCCATTGCGGTCTTTTGCATGGCGCAAACCGCCCAGGCGCAAGGCGTGTTCACGCTCTCGTCGTCGTCTTTCAAGGATGGCGAGCGGCTCGCGGCGAAAAACGCCGGCAACAACAAATCCAATCCGAATTGCGTCGGCGAAAACGTGTCGCCGCCGCTCGCCTGGGCCAACCCGCCGGAAGGCACCAAAAGCTATGCGCTGTTGATGTTCGACCCGGAGGGTCGTCCACCTGGAGGTGTCAGCCACTGGGTAGCCTACGGCATTCCGGTTTCGGTGACCGGTTTTGCCGAGGGTGAGGCCTCGAAGCAGACCGACAAATACGTCGGCGGCCAGAGCTTGATGAAGCTGCCGCATTATTTCGGTCCCTGCACCCCGCCCGGCCCGCTACATCACTACACCTTCACGCTGATCGCGACCGACCTTGAACCATCGGCGCTGCAGCCCGGCCTGACCCGCGATGAGTTGATCAAGGCGCTCGATGGCCACGCCAAGCAAGCCACCGGCCTGGTCGGCACGTTCTCGAAGCCGTGATGCAGAGTTGCATACACATACATATGTCGTCCCCGCGAAGGCGGGGACCCATAACCTCCGTCCTATCGTTTTGGTGCTCGGGTAGACGCCTTCGACAACCCGCAAAGCCGGTGGTTATGGGTCCCCGCCTTCGCGCAGGGCTGTCCGGGTAATGATTTACTGTGTCGCAGTGCATGCTCGGCCGCGCCGATGCAAATCGGTGTTTTCCGGTTGTCGAGACACAGAAAGGCCGAGCATGCGATTTAGCGATAGCATTCTTTGCAGTTTGCTTAAACCGATCCATCGGAGGCGGTTTCAAGACCTTGTGGATAGGCATGACGGCGATGCCTATGACAAGTCGTTTAAGAGCTGGGATCACCTGGTCGCCCTGGTCTACGCACAACTGTCCGGGATGCGCAGCTTGCGGGCGCCGGAGGCAGGCTTCAACGCCAATCCGCAGCACCATTACCATCTGCGCACCGCGCAACTCGCCCGCGCGACCTTGTCGTATGCCAATACGCGGCGTCCGCCGGAGATTTTTGCGCAAGTCTTCACGATGCTTGCCGCGACGGCCGACCGGCAGACGCGGCGGCAAGGCGCTGAGATGGTGCGGCTGATCGATTTGAGCCCGATCCCGCTCAGCAAGATGTGCACCTGCGCAAAGTGTAACGGTCGCATCCGCGGCATGAAGCTGCACGTCGTTTATGATCTGTCGGCCGACGTTCCGAGTTGTGTCGATGTTACCGGCGCCAATGTCAATGATGTCGAGATCGGCCGGCAGATGCCCATCGAAGAAGGCACCACCTACGTGTTCGACAAGCGCTATTGCCGCTTCGACTCGTGGAAGAAGATCAATGATTACGGCGCTTTCTTCGTTACCCGCAGCAAGGTGAACATGCAGCTTAGCGCCGTCAGGCACCGCACCAACCGCAAGCGCAGGCGCGACGGCTTCAAGCTGCTCGCCGATGACGAGGTCGTGCTCGCCAGCAATAGTAACGCTTGCCTGCCACTCCCTTTGCGCTGCATCAAGATCAGGCGCGACAACGCAGGATAATCACTTTGCTGACCAACGATCTCAGCCGCAGCGCTATCGAGATCGCCACGCTTTACAAGACACGCTCGCAAATCGAACTGCTGTTCCGCTTGATCAAACAGCATCTCGACATCAAAGCATTCCTCGCGCGCAACGACAACGCCGTCCTACTGCAGGGCTCTCGGCAATGATCGCCTACCTGTTGCTCCGCATCGCAGCACGGATCAATTGCATCAAAATGCTTCCCCTCAGGCTCGCCGAACTCGTCCGTCAGTTCCTGTTCACACGACGCTCGATCGCAACCATCACCAAACCGCCGCCAACCAATCCCAGCAAACGACAGCTTCGCACATCGCCAGATCAATGCGAGTTCTGCTATGCTTAACTTTCCCCGGACAGCCCTGCGCCTTCGCGGGGACGACGCGGGTGTGCCATGTCGCGGCTGACGCTGCTCTTCTGCCAGTTCCTTGTCGCCGTGGTCTTTCTCGGGCTGTGGCAATTGTTCACGACCGTGCCGATCTTCGGCCGCATGCTGCTGCCGCCGTTCTTCTTTTCCAACTCCGGTCGACGTCGGCAGTCAGATCGTCGCCTGGTTCGCAAGCGGCGTGATCTGGAAACATCTTTGGATCACGCTGTTGGAGTCGACTCTCGCGTTCACGATCGGCTCGCTTGCCGGCGTGCTGGTCGGGTTCTGGTTCGCGCGCCAGCCGAGGATCGCGGCGATCTTCGACCCCTATGTGAAGATGGCCAACGCGCTGCCGCGCGTCGTGCTTGCGCCGATTTTTGCGCTGTGGCTCGGGCTCGGCATCTGGTCGAAGGTCGCGCTCGGCGTCACGCTGGTGTTCTTCATCGTGTTTTTCAACGTCTATCAGGGCGTCAAGGAAGTCAGCCCCACCGTGCTGGCCAATGGCCGCATGCTCGGCATGAGCGAAAAGCAGCTGATGCGCCACGTGTTCTGGCCCTCGGCGCTGTCCTGGATGTTTTCCTCGCTGCACACCTCGGTCGGCTTTGCCGTGGTCGGCGCGGTAGTCGGCGAATATCTCGGCTCGGCGGCGGGGCTTGGCTATCTGATCCAGCAGGCCGAAGGCATCTTTGACGTCGCCGGCGTGTTCGCCGGCATGTTCGTGCTGTCGGCGTTCGTCATCCTGATCGACTTCGGCGTGACGCTGGTCGAACGGCGGCTGTTGGTATGGCGGCCGGATGCGGCGGAGGGGCGGGGCTAGAGCGATTATCGCCACGTCATTCCGGGATGCGCGCCTTCGCGCAGACCCGAATCCCAGAATTGTTGCACGAGATTCCGGGTTCGCGCCAATTGGCGCGCCCCGGAATGACGGCTCGGCCGTCAGTTCAGCAGCTTGGTGTCATCCGGCGCCTGCGGCGGGGTCTTGATCGCGATCGCCTTCAGCGGGGCGCTGGTGCCGCCATGTGCGGTGCCCTTGGGGATGACGACGAGGTCGCCGGGCTTCACCGTCACTTGCTTGTCGCCGAGCCAGATCGTCCCGGTGCCTTCGAGGATGTACTGCATCTCGTTGGTGTTGGGGTGCATGTGCTTGGGCACCATGCCGTTCTGCACCGAGACCGTGGCGCCGTCGGCGGAAACGAACATCTTGGAACGCGTGCCGCCGGCGTTGGGCTGGCCGAGCGCTTCGTCGTTCAGCTCTCCGGTGTGAATTACCTGCGCCATGATGTTTTCGGCGGCGATCGCGGGCCGCAGCAGATGCGTTACGCCGCAGCCGGCGGCAAAGGCGGCGGCAATGGCAATGGCGGTAGCGGTGCGGTTCATCGATGGTCCTCCCTGAGATTTTTTATGCCGCGATGCTATGTCGGCCAAATCGCCGCTGGCTAGGCCTCCTTAAGGCGGCTTCTCAAGCCGCCCGCACTCGCCTATCGTGCACGTAAGCCAGACAGCGCGGAGGAAACCATGAGGACGATGTTCAACAGGCTTATCGGCACGCTGCTGGCGCTATTTTTGACGTCCGGTTTTGCCGCAGCGCAAACCAAAATCACCATCGCCGTCGGCGGCGGCGCCTGCCTGTGCTACCTGCCGACCGTACTGGCAAAACAGCTCGGCGAATACGACAAAGCAGGCCTTGCCGTCGAACTGGTCGACCTGAAGGGCGGCTCGGATGCGCTCAAGGCCGTGCTTGGCGGCAGTGCCGACGTGGTATCCGGCTATTTCGATCACTGCGTCAATCTCGCCGCCAAGAAGCAGGAACTGCAGGCCTTCGTGGTCTACGACCGCTATCCGGGACTGGTGCTGGTGGTGTCGCCCAGCCACAACAACGAAATCAAATCGATCAAGGATCTGGCCGGCAAGAAAGTCGGGGTCAGCGCGCCGGGTTCCTCGACCGATTTCTTTCTCAAATTCCTGCTGAAGAAGAATGGCGTCAACCCGGCCGACACCGCCGTGATCGGCGTCGGCCTCGGCGCGACCGCGGTCGCGGCGATGGAGCAGGGCCAGATCGACGCGGCAGTGATGCTGGATCCGGCGGTCACCGTGCTGCAAGGCAGCCACCCGGACCTGAGAATTCTGAGCGACACCCGCACGCAGAAGGACAATCAGGCGGTGTTCGGCGGCGATTATCCGGGCGGGTCGCTTTACGCGACTACGGCGTGGGTCGCTTCGCACGAGAAGGAAGCCCAGGCCCTGACCAATGCGATCGTCAATACGTTGAAATGGATTCACTCGCATTCGCCCGAGGAAATCATGGCGAAAATGCCGGCCGAATTGGTCGGCAAGGACAAGGCGCTGTATCTTGCGGCGCTGAAGAACACGATTCCGATGTATTCGGAGACCGGATTGATGGATCCGAAGGGCGCCGCCGCGGTGCTCGCGGTATTCAGCGAGAGCTCGCCGGAGGTCGCCAAGGCCAATATCGACGTCAGCAAGACCTACACCAACAAATTTGTCGAGCAGGCCAACAAGACCACGGGGATGAACGCAAGATAGTGCGGGCGCTGTGCCGCTCGCCATTCATCGCGTCACGCAGCTCGATCTGAAATGCGGTGCTTGGACCTGGCCGTTCGCGGTCGAACGCCGCGCCGATATCGACGCGCATTTTGCGCGTCAGCAGGCCGAGAAGCCAAAACTCTGGAACGGCCGGGTCTTGCTGGGCCGCAATCCGGTCTTCAGCGAGGGTCGCTTCAGCGCCGACTATTTCGAGGCGGACTTCGCCAGCTTTCTGGCGTGGCGCGACTGGGGCTTTCCCGACAAAAGCCTGTTCAACGGATTCGGCATGGGTGCGTTGCGCGGCAGCGACGGCGTGTTCGTGCTCGGCGAGATGGCTGCTCATACCGCGAATGGCGGGCGGATTTATTTTCCATCAGGCACGCCCGATCTCGATGACCTCCGCGACGGGATGGTCGATATCCCCGGCAGCGTCGCCCGCGAAGTCGAGGAGGAAACCGGCCTGACAACTGCAGACTACCGCGCGAATGGACATTGGGACTGTGTCGTGTCAGGTGCGGCGATTGCGATGATCCGGATTCTGAATGTGGCGATGTCCGGAGAGGCGGTGCGTGCCAGGATCGAAGCCAATCTCGCCACGCACCAGTCGCCGGAGCTTGCCGCCATCCATCTGGTGCGCGGGCCGGTGGATTTCACGCCCGCCATGCCGCGATTTGTCAGGGCCTTCATCGAAGCGCAAACCGCGTTCTGATCGTGTCCAGTACCGGTAACAGGTGGCGCGTCGCGGATCACGCCCCAGAGCGTTCTGAGGTTTTCGCGCCTCGGCAAAGATTTCCAGCGCCTTTTCAATGCAGTTTCATTGGCCGGCCCTCCGTTTCAACCGGCTCCCGCGCAACACGCTCGTATTCCGCGATGACCTGCGCACCGACCAGCAAGACCAACGCACCGATCTCGACGCTCAGCAGGGCCACGATCGCCGTGGTGAGCGAGCCATATACGACCTGAATTTGCGACATCGTCGTGTAGTACCACGCCAGCACGTGACGCATCATTTCCCAAAGCACCGTCGCCGTGGCGCCGCCGATGAGCGCGTGACGGAAGGATAACCGTCCCACCGGCATGACGAAATAGATCGCAGTGAGTAACAGCATCTCGCCGGTAACCCCGAGCAGGTACAGAAGAAAAATAGAGAGTTGGTCCAGCGAGTGCGGTTGACCGAGGACGGTGATGCTCCGCGTGCCGATCGACTGCAGCACTCCCGATAAAACGGTGACGATGAGGAGACCTAGCACCTAGAAAAAGAATGAAGAGGTATGGCATGGCCGCGGAAACCATGAAATGCCGCCGCTTGATTTTGACGCGATGATAGAAGATCACCGACATCGCGTTCTCGAGGATTGTAAAGGCCAGGGCGCTGAAGAAAAGCATGGTGACCAAGAGGATGCTCCCCACCACCTCTCGGTGTTCGAGGAATTTCCGTACTTCGTCGACCAGGGCCGTTGACTGTCCTGGGACGACGAATTCGAGATATTCGGCAAGTGTCGAAAGCAACCGGTCTTCCGGCACGACGTGGGAGAGCGCCATCAGAATAAGGATCAGCAGGGGGATAAGCGACAACAGCGTATAATATGCAACCGCTCCGGCAAGCAGGACGCCTTGATTGGCACGAAACTGCTTCACGACAGCAAGGGCAAAACCGCCCGGGCTTGCGAATATTTTCATGGCAGTCCTGCCGAAAATTTTCATGGAGTGGAACCGGTCCGCGTGCGCGTGAGTTTGTGCGGTCTGCTCGAAATGCAGGTCTTGGCGCTGTGTAATTTATAGGTTTTCATGTTGTGCCATTCAAAGGTAATTCATCGCGGCGCAGACTGCGTCCTGATCTTCTCCAGCACCGGCAGCAGATGGCCGACCAAAGCTTCCGGATTTTCGCTCATCGGAAAATGACCAAGCCCCTTCATGATAGTCACCTCGGCGCCGGGAATACTGGCGGCAACGGCCAGCGTCTCCTCCGGTGTGCAGGAATAGTCGTATTCGCCGGACAGCAGAAACAGCGGGCAACGTTTTGTGTCGATCCGCCCGACCCGATCGCGGATGTCGCCGTCGATCTTGTAGAAATACAGGTCGCCTTTGAAAACGCCGGGCCCGCCTTGCATGTAATGCCAAAGCGTTTCCCACCGTTCCTTGGCAGGTGCCGTCGGCCCGACCAGTCCTGAGACGATGGCGGCGGCCACCTCGCCGCCGTGAACGTCGGGCCGGTGCAAAAAGTTCAAATCGTAATACGGGTCGACATGCGCGCCAGCCTGCAATCCGATGATCGCCCTGAATTGCTCGGGATGCTCCAGCGCCAGATGCAGCGCGATACGTCCGCCGATCGAGCAGCCCATCACGATCGGCTTGTCGAGTTCCAGCGCGGTCATGATGTCGAGGATCATGGTGGTGTATTGTGCCGACGTCAGTTGGTACTCCTCGTCGTGCCAGCCGGCCGGCGGCGACGATTTGCCGTGCCAGGGCATGTCGAAAGCGATGACGCGATGGTTCGCGGTGATGCCTGGATGATTCATCAGGCCGCGATACTGCCGTCCGTCCGATCCCGCGGTATGCAGGCATAGCAGCGGCGTGCCTTGTCCGGCTTCCTCGACATAGATGCGATGCGCGCGGCCGAACAGATCGAGATGCATGTAGCGCCCGATCACCGGCTCGAATGTTGCGCTCATGCGGCTGCTCCCGACGGCCGCAGCTTTTCCAGGCTTTCCTTAAAGTAGCGCAGATTGGCCATGAAGACATGGAGATTGCCTTCGGCCTTCAACACGCGGCGCTTGATCAGCGCCATCAGGTCGTTCGAGCCGGGGCGGGGATCGGCGCTCCAGAAGGCCTGCCAATCCTCCTGCGAGGCGCGCAGCGCAAACGACCATGACGGCATCACGAACGGCCCCTGCGTGACGGAGGCGATTTTCCCCTCGACGATACTCACTAGCCACTGCGCCGACCCGACCTCGATCAGGAATGTGGTGGTGAGAAATCGCCCGCGCCGCGTCAACGCGGTATCTTCATTTACCCTGTCCTTGAGCCGGTCCATCGAGCGCATCTCCCCTCTGACGGCCTGCGCTAAGGCAGCCGCATTTTTGCATGATGGAGGGATCGCCAGCGGCGTCAACCTTCCCGCGCACTGGCGCGGCCCGTCATCGGCATGTACCTTCGCGGGCGAACAGGAGCACGGCGCATCATGAGCAAGAAGAACCACGGGCCCCCTGCGGTCGAGCTGAAACCCTATGTCGCGCCGTTCCGGTTCGACGGAACGGGCGAGTTTCACCTCAAGTCGCACAAGACCAGCGAGAAGGGCGGCCTCGACAAGGACAAGGGAGAAAAGATCATCGAGGCGAACCGCAAGCGCTTGAGCGATTTTCAGGCCAGGCTTTTCGCGCAGGATAACTGGTCGTTGCTGCTGATCTTCCAGGGCATGGACGCCGCCGGCAAGGACAGCGCCATCAAGAGCGTGTTCGACGGCGTCAACCCGCAGGGCTGCCAGGTGGCTTCGTTCAAGGCGCCCTCGAGCCGAGAACTCGACCACGATTTCATGTGGCGCAGCACCATCAGCCTGCCAGAGCGCGGCCGCATCGGCATCTTCAACCGCTCCTACTACGAAGAGGTGCTGGTGGTCCGGGTGCATCCGGAGATTTTCGCCAAGCAGAAGATTCCGCGCGTGCTGGTGAAGAAGACCATCTGGCGGGAGCGTTTTGAAGACATCGCCGCGTTCGAAAGATACCTGGCGCGCAACGGCACCGTGGTCATAAAATTCTTCCTTAACGTGTCGAAGGAAGAGCAGCGCCAGCGCTTTCTCGACCGGCTGGAAGAGCCATCGAAGAACTGGAAATTTTCGATGGCCGATGTCGCCGAACGGGCGCTGTGGGACAAGTACCAGGCGGCATATCAGGACATGATCCGCCACACCTCGACAGCGGCGGCGCCATGGCATGTGGTGCCGGCGGACCACAAGTGGTTCGCCCGCGTGGTGATCGGCTCTACCATCGTCAGCGCGCTGGACAAGCTCGATCTGCGATTCCCGAAGGTCGACGCGGCCTCGCTGCAGGAATTCAAGAAAGTCCGCGAGGCGCTGGAGAACGAGGGGAAGGACGGGGCGAAGAAGGTTGCGAAATGATTTGTAGGGTGGGCAAGGGCGCGCTTGCGCCGTGCCCACCATTGGACGGCTCAGCTCGGGATGGTGGGCACGCTTCGCTTTGCCCACCCTACCAGATAGGTCACCCCCACTGCCTCTCTTTTGGCATTGCGATTTGCCCCAAATCTCGTTTAGAAACGTGCCCGAGCGCGTCTTCGGCAATCAACCGTCAATGGTTTTGGCCGAGAATCCTGCTCACAAGGGTCTGGCAATGCTGATTCGCAGCGAAAAGCATGGAATTTCCCGGGAACCGGCTTATGCCGTGCGTTCTCGCGCGATTCCGGCTGTGCCCACCCTGCTCATCGGCGGGCTGCTGCTTCTTATCGGCCCCTGAGAGCCGTCTGGGCGCGTGCGCCTGGGACCTCAGGGGATCGACGAAGCATTGAAACCCGAGCGCCCTGAAGCGGCGCATCACTACAAGGAATTCATCCATGACCACCGCAGCCAAGTCCGACAAGGACCGCGTCATCATATTCGACACCACCTTGCGCGACGGCGAGCAATGCCCCGGCGCCACCATGACCTTCGAGGAGAAGCTCGATATCGCCGAGATGCTCGACGACATGGGCGTCGATGTCATCGAAGCCGGTTTCCCCATCACCTCTGAGGGTGACTTTCAGGCCGTCAGTGAAATTGCCCGGCGTTCCAAAAATTCGGTGATCGCCGGCCTGTCGCGGGCGAATCCGAAAGATATCGACCGTTGCGCGGAAGCCGTGAAATTTGCCCGGCGCGGCCGCGTCCACACCGTGATCGCCACCTCGCCGCTGCATATGCGGGTGAAGCTGAACATGACGCCCGAGCAGGTGCTCGAATTGTCGATCGCCAATGTCACCCGCGCGCGCAACCACGTCGACGACGTCGAATGGTCGGCGGAAGACGGCACCCGCAGCGAGATGGATTACCTCTGCCGCATCGTCGAAGCCGTGATCAAGGCCGGCGCCACCACGGTGAATATTCCGGACACGGTCGGTTACACGGTGCCGGAGGAATACACCCATTTCATGCGCACCTTGATCGAGCGCGTGCCGAACTCCGACAAGGCGGTATTTTCGGTGCACTGCCACAATGACCTCGGCATGGCGGTGGCGAATTCGCTGGCCGGCATTGCGGGCGGCGCGCGGCAGATCGAATGCACCGTCAACGGCATCGGCGAGCGGGCGGGCAATGCCGCGCTCGAGGAAGTCGTGATGGCAATCAATGTGCGTAACGACAGGTTTCCATGGTGGAACAAGATCGACACCACCATGCTGACGCGGGCCTCAAAACTGGTGTCGGCGGCGACCTCGTTTCCGGTGCAGTACAACAAGGCGATCGTCGGCCGCAACGCGTTCGCCCATGAGAGCGGCATCCACCAGGATGGCGTGCTCAAGGATGCGTCCACCTATGAGATCATGCGGCCGGAGACGGTGGGCTTAAAACAGTCGTCGCTGGTGCTCGGCAAGCATTCCGGCCGCCATGCCTTCGTGCACAAGCTGGAGGAGATGGGCTACAGGCTCGGCGCCAACCAGCTGGAAGACGCATTCGTGCGGATGAAGGCGCTGGCCGACCGCAAGAAGGACATCTACGACGAGGACATCGAGGCGCTGGTCGACCAGGAAATCGCCAATGCGCATGACCACATCAAGCTCACGTCGCTCACGGTGATCGCCGGTACCCATGGCCCGCAGCGCGCCACCATGAAGCTCAATATCGGCGGCCAGATCAAAATCGAGGAAGCCGAAGGCAACGGCCCGGTCGACGCGGTGTTCAACTGCATCAAATTACTGGTGCCGCACGAGGCAAAGCTGGAACTGTATCAGGTCCATGCCGTAACCGAGGGCACCGACGCCCAAGCCGAGGTGTCGGTACGATTGGCCCACGAAGGTCGTTCGATGACGGCCAAGGCCGCCGATCCGGATACGTTGGTGGCTTCCGCAAAAGCTTATCTCGGGGCGCTCAACAAGATCGTCATGAAGCGGCAGCGCGACATGCCGGAGGCGGCGGCGAGCTGATTGCTTCAAAACATCGCAGCTCATCAAACGCGGCGCTGAAAAGTGCCGCGTTTTGCATTGCAGCAATTGGTTAGGGGCCCCTGCTAAGGGGCAATAGCCTTTGTCCGGTTTCGTCTGTATTGGTGCCGCTGGCATTCAATATCCACAGAAGCGGCGCGGTCTGCGCGCTTCCAATAATCAATCAGGAGGAAACATGCGCAAACTGATTTTGGCCGCCGCATCGGTCGCGGCGCTGGCTGTGATCGGACCGGCCTCGGCGCAGGCGCCGATCGTCATCAAATTCAGCCACGTGGTGGCGCCCAATACGCCGAAGGGCAAGGCGGCCGAAAAATTCAAGGAACTGGCCGAGAAATACACCAACGGCAAGGTGAAGGTCGAAGTCTATCCGAACTCGCAGCTCTACAAGGACAAGGAAGAGCTGGAGGCGCTGCAGCTCGGCGCGGTGCAGATGCTGGCGCCGTCGCTCGCCAAGTTCGGCCCGATCGGCGTGCAAGGAGTTCGAGGTGTTCGATCTTCCCTACATCCTGCCCGACAAGGCGGCGCTGCGCAAAGTCACCGACGGCCCGCTCGGCACCAAGCTGCTCAAGCTGCTCGAGCCCAAGGGCATGACGGTCTCGCCTACTGGGACAACGGCTTCAAGGAGATGAGCGCCAACAAGCCGCTGCGCATGCCGGCCGACTTCCAGGGCCTCAAGATGCGCATCCAGTCGTCCAAGGTGCTGGAAGCGCAGTTCCGCGCGCTCGGCGCGATCCCGCAGGTGATGGCGTTCTCCGAAGTCTATCAGGCGCTGCAGACCGGCGTCGTCGACGGCCACGGAGAACACGCCGTCGAACATCTACACCCAGAAAATGCACGAGGTGCAGAAGTACATCGACCGCTGACCAACCACGGCTATATCGGCTACGTCGTGATCGTGAACAAGAAATTCTGGGACGGCCTGCCGGCCGACATTCGCGCCGCAGCTCGAAAAGGCGATGGCGGAAGCGACCGCCTATGCCAACGAATCGCGCAGAAGGAAAACGACGAGGCGCATGGCGGAGATCAAGAAAGTCCGGCAAGACCGAGATCATCAAGCTGACGCCCGAGCAGAACGCGGCGTGCGCAAGGCGCTGGAGCCGGTCTACAAGGACGATGGCGCTCGCGCGTCGGCAAGGCCGCTGATCGACGAATTCCTGAAGGAGACCAGGCGGCGCGACCAACTAAGGCCATGCAACGGCAAGCACCGGCGATCGGATCCAAGCGGTCGCGCAGACGGGAGTGGCACGCATCAGGCGCGCCGTCTATCGCCGACGGCGGCGGCCGTTTCAGGGGGACTGATGTTTCTTCGCATCCTCGACCGGCTCGAGGAGATCCTGATCGCGTCGCTGATGGCGGCGGCGACGCTTCTGATCTTCGTCGCCGTCGTGCATCGCTATCGCGATCGGGCTCCCGTTCCTCTATCCGATCCTGCGTCCCGATCCACCTCTCCTGGGCGCAGGAGCTGTGCATCTACATGTTCGTGTGGATGGCGAAGTTCGGCGCCGCCTATGGCGTGCGCACCGGCATCCATGTCGGCGTCGACGTGCTGGTCAACCAGCTCAGCCGACCATGCGCAGAGCGCAGTGGTGCTGTTCGGCCTGCTGTGCGGCGCGCTGTTCACCGCCGTGATCGGCACCATGGGCGCGAAGTTCGTCTACGGGCTGATGCACACCGACCAGGTCTCGCCCGATCTCGAGATGCCGAGCTGGATCGTCTATCTCTGCATTCCCGCTCGGCTCCTATCTGATGTGCTTCCGCTTCCTGCAGGTCGCCTGGGCCTTCTGGCGCACCGGCGATCTGCCGCACCATGATCACGGCCATGTCGAGGGCGTCGAGGTCGACGAGCCCGGCCATCGGCGCCGCGGAGGTGCGCGCGATGACCAGCGCTGATCATCTTCGGCCTGCTGATCGCGCTGATGCTGACCGGCATGCCGATCTCGATCGCGCTCGGCCTCACGGTGCTGACCTTCCTGTTCACCATGACCAACGTGCCGATCGAGGCGGTGGCGCTGAAGCTGTTCACCGGGATCGAGAACTTCGAGATCATGGCGATCCCGTTCTTCATCCTCGCCGGCAACTTCCTGACCCATGGCGGCGTCGCGCGCCGCATGATCAATTTCGCCACCTCGATGGTCGGCCACTGGTATGGCGGCCTGGGGCTCGCCGGCGTGATGGCCTGCGCGCTGTTCGCCGCGATGTCCGGCTCGTCGCCCGCGACCGTGGTCGCGATCGGCTCGATCATGCTGCCGGCGATGGTGCAGGCAGGGCTTTCCGAAGCGCTTCGGCGCCGGCGTGATCACCACCTCCGGCGCGCTCGGCATCCTGATCCCGCCCTCGATCGTGATGGTGATCTATTGCGGTGGCGACCGGCGGCAGCGTCGCGCTCGGACCCGGACGGCCAGCGCGTGCTCGTCGGCCTCGGTCGGGCAGTTGTTCATCGCCGGCGTCATTCCGGGCCTGATCCTGGCGACCATGCTCGGCGTGACGACGTTCTACCGCGCCTGGAAGAACGACTATCCGCGGCTGCCGCAGCGCGACCTGGGGCGAGCGCTGCATCGCGTTCCGCGAGTCGATCTGGGGCCTGCTGCTGATCGTGATCGTGCTCGGCGGCATCTATGCCGGCCTGTTCACGCCGACCGAGGCCGCCGCCGTCAGCGCGGTCTACGCCTTCGTCATCGCGGTGTTCGTCTATCGCGACATGTCAGCTCACGGACGTGCCGCGGGTGCTGCTCGGCTCCGCCAACATGAGCGCGATGATCCTCTACATCATCACCAACGCGGTGCTGTTCTCGTTCCTGATGACCAGCGAGCAGATCCCGCAGCAGATGGCGGCCTGGATCACCTCGGCCGGCGTCGACTGGGTCGATGTTCCTGCTGTTCGTCAACATGCTGCTGCTGGTCGCCGGCAACGTGATGGAGGCCGTCCTCGATCGTGCTGATCACGGCGCCGATCCTGTTTCCGGTCGCGGTCAAGCTCGGCATCCATCCGGTGCATCTCGGCATCCTGATGGCGGTCAACATGGAGGTCGGCATGTGCCACCCGCCGGTCGGCCTCAATCTCTATGTCGCCTCCGGCATCGCCAAGATGGGCATCACCGAACTGACCGTCGCGGTGTGGCCGTGGCTGCTGACCATGCTGGTCTTCCTCGGCATCGTGACCTACGTGCCGGAGATCTCGCTGTGGCTGCCGCGCGTGCTCGGCATGCTCTGAATGACTGCTGAATGACGCCATATTAAATCTTGGTAACAGGGGGTCTCTGTCCAAGATGTAATTTGATTGCGCGCGCACGGCGCGCCCATCCTCAGCGCAACCTTTCCAATGGAGGTTCGCATGAAGAAAATCCTTCTCGCCGGCACCGCAGCCCTTGTCGCTTGCCGGCTCCACCGCCGTCTATGCCCAGCACCGTCCCGTGGTCCCACGGTCATATGCGCATGAACCCGGAGGACCGGGCGGCCTTCGCCGATGCGCGCATCGCCGCCGTTCATGCCGGCCTGAAACTCACTCCCGATCAGGAAAAGCTTTGGCCGCCGGTTGAAACGGCAGTGAAGGAATTCGCCAAGCTCCGGATCGACCGCGCCAACGCGCGGATGAACGCCCAGCGCGACGACAACCGCGACCGGCAGAAGCCCGACGATCCGGTGGCGCGCTTGCGCGAGCGCGCCGAGTCGATGGGCGACCACGGCCGCGGCGCTAAAGAAGATCGCCGATGCCGCCGACCCGCTCTACAAGACCCTCGACGACGGCCAGAAGCGCCGCCTTGCGATCCTCACCCACATGGAAGGCCGTTTTGGTGGCGGCGGCTGGCGCCAGCGTGGTTATGAGCGCGATGATGGCGGCGACCGGGATCGTGGCTATGATCGGGATCGCGGCCCAGGCCGCGATCGAGACGGGCGGGGCGGCCCCGAGCGGCTGTAAGCCTTCAAGCGTAGCCCGTTCCCGAGCAAGCGGAAAGCCGCCGGATTCCGGCGGCTTTTTTGTGCTTCCGGGGCGATGAGGGGAAAGCATCCGAGCATTGCTGGACAGGGGGGGTTCGCTTTGCTAAACGACCCGTCCTGAACCAAGGCCATTTCCAAACCGGTTCCGGGCGCATAGCTCAGTTGGTAGAGCAGATGACTCTTAATCATCGGGTCCCAGGTTCGAGCCCTGGTGCGCCCACCACGCCTTCCGCAAGCCCTTATTTCGCGACGGTTTCCTGACCGCCGAAAGTGGAAAAACCAGTTGATCGTACGTCACCAACGCATCGGCAGAGTTGCGGTCAATTTGCGCTCACCGCATTCGGCGAAGCCGATTGTGACAAAACGGTAACACTAGTTGGGTTTCCGAGTGTCGTTAGCAAAGCTGGATTTGCCTTCCACCCGCGCCCCGATATGGTCACCTGGGCAACTGGGATGGTTACGCGGTCGCTATGCGGACGGCGCACTGTTTCTAACATTGGAAGTCGCGTCAGCATCGGTGGTTCGCGACTGAGACACCGTGAGACACCATGTCTGGGCGACAGAACATCAAAGTAGCCATTGCGGGTATCGGCAATTGCGCGAGCGCGCTGGTCCAGGGCGTCGAATACTACCGGAATCGCCAGAACGCTGACGCTCGATGGCGTCATGCGCCAGTCCATCGGCGGCTATCGGTGCAGCGATGTCGAGTTTGTCGCCGCTTTCGACATCGACCGGCGCAAGGTCGGCCGTCCGCTCGAGGAGGCGATCTTCGCCAAGCCGAACTGCACCCGCATCTTCCAGAGCTCCCTGCCGGTGTCGAACGTCGTCGTCCAGGCGGGGCCGGTCCTCGACGGCGTCGCCGCCGCACATGGCGGACTATCCCGACGATGCCGCCTTCCGCCCCGCCGATCTTGAGCCGACCGATATCGCCGCCGCGCTGCGCGCGTCAGGCGCCGAAGTTCTGTTGTGCTATCTGCCGGTGGGGTCGGAGCAGGCGGTAAAGCATTACGCGCAGGCTTGCCTGGATGCCGGCGTCGCGATGATCAATTGCGTTCCCGTCTTCCTTGCCTCGGATCCCGGACTGGGCGCAGAAGTTTCGAGACGCGGGCATTCCCATCATCGGCGACGACATCAAAAGCCAGGTCGGTGCGACGATCGTCCATCGGGCGCTGGCGCGGCTGTTCGCCGACCGCGGGGTCAGCGCTCGATCGCACCTATCAACTCAACACCGCGGGCAACACCGATTTTCTCAATATGCTCGAACGGAAGCGCCTGCAAGTCGAAGAAAATCTCCAAGACCGAATCCGTTCAGTCGCAGCTCGACGAACGGCTCGACGCGGCGGATATCCACATTGGACCGTCCGACTACGTTCCATGGCAAAAGCGACAACAAGGTCTGCTTCATCCGCATGGAGGGGCGCGGCTTCGGCGATGCGCCGCTGGAGATCGAATTGCGGACTGTCGGTGGAGGATTCGCTCGAACAGCGCCGGTGTCGTCATCGACGCGATCCGTTGCGCGAAGCTGGGGTTGGACCGTGGCGTGGCCGGCCCATTGGAGGCGCCTTCGGCCTATTACATGAAAAATCCCGCCGCGCCAGTTCCGCGACAGCGTCGCGCGCGAGGCGTGCAACGCGTTCATCGAGGGCGATCCTTTCGACCTTCCCGAGAGAGGCGCCGAAAGCAACGCAACGTGCGCCGTACCCGGCGTTCATAGCGGCGAGCCGCAGGCCGGCCGCATTCCCCGGTCGGCAAGATATTCCTGGCGGGATCGGCGATGGAGACGTATAGCGGATGATGACGGCGATCGAAACGCTGCTGTTCGATTTTGGCGGCACGCTCGACGCCGATGGGGTGGCGTGGAAGGAACGCTTCCACGCCCTCTATCGCCTGAGGGACTGGACATGACCGCTGACGCATTTCGCGCCGGCCTTCTTCGCCGCCGACGACCCGCTCGTAGGGCGCTTCCACCCACAACCGGCCTTTCGGGAACGGTATCTGCGCTGGCTACCAATCTCGAAGCCGAATTGGCGCGCCGCGGCAGCGGAGCTGACAATGGCGGAGCCAGTCAGGATCGGAGCGAGAGCGACCGCGGTGTGCGCGTCGCGTCGCGTTTCCTGTCGGAAATGTCGGCGACTTTCGCACGCAATCGTCCCGTCCTGGAGGCGCTGCGAGAACGCTATCGGCTCGGCATCGTTTCGAATTTTTATGGCAATCTCGAAGCGGTGTGCCGAGGGCCGGGTCTTGCTTCGCTGTTCGCGGTTCTGGCGACAGCCACTGCGTGGGCGCCGAGAAGCCCGACCCCGCGATCTTCAGGCCGCTCTCGAGGCGCTCGCACGCGGCGCCGGAGACGACGCGTGTTTATCGGCGATTCATTGCGTCGCGACTGCGAGGGCGCCCGGCGTGCGGGCATGCGGTTCATCTGGATCGCGCCCGAAGACGTGCAAGCTGCCGAAGCTCACCGGCCTCAGCCGTCCGTTCTCGCCACGGTCACCGATTTGCCTGATCTCACTCAAGATCCTGACATGACCGACGCATGGTCCCGTGTTCAACCTGCAGGGAGGCATCATTGCCGCGGGACACGGCACTCGGTTGCGGGCCGACGGCTATCGCGTCAGCAAGCCGATGGCGCCGGTCGGCGGACGCCCCCTGATCGACTACGCTCTCGATCGCTTTCGGGCTGCCGGCATCCGCCAGATTGACCGTCATCATCAACGACGCGCAGCGACGATTGCCGGCGATGGCTCGACGACCACGGCCGGGATTTCGATCTCGACGTGATCGTGCGCACGACTCCGTCGTCGTATGCGAGCTTCAGTTCGTCGCCGCCCGGCTTACCGGCGCGCCAGTGGTGATCACGACCATCGACGCGATCATGCCGGTCGACGACTTTCGCATTTTTGTGAAGTCGGCCGCCGGCCTCGCCAGAAGACGCGGTGGTGCTCGGCCTGACCGCTCATGTCGATGACGAAAATCCGCTGTGGGCGACACTTGGACGCCGCCGACGGCCGCATTCGGCGGCTCGGAGGCGAGCTGGGCAGCCATGTGACGGCCGGCGCTCTATTGGCTGCCGGCACAGAGACCAGCGGAGCCGACGGTCGCATTTCGACCGGCTCCGCGATTATCTCAAATGGCTGGTCGACGAAGCATCGGCCGGTCTATGGCGTCGTCCTGCCTGCGTGTTCGATATCGACCGGGCGCGCGACGTCGCAGGCCGCCGAAGCGGCGGAATTCGGTCGTCGAGCGCGAGAACTGCGGGCGCATGAGCCGGGCCAAGACCTGCTTTGGCGTCTTCCGCGAGCCGGCCCACTCGCCGGGCGGATCGATGACGACGCCGCGATCCTGAAGCGTGTCGGCGAGGCTTTGGCGGAGCGCGGCTTCGACGTCGAACTGATCACCGCCGACGCCGTGTTCGATAGCGCCTTCGCGCAACCTCTTCGTCGATGTGCGAGCGCGGGCCGATCCTTGATCGGCTGGCGGCGATGGAGAAGGCGGGCTCGATCGTCGTCAACTCGCCGGCCGCCATTCGCAACACCTACCGCCATCGCATGGTCGAGCTGTTCGCGCGGCATCACGTGCCAGCACCCGTCAGCTGGATCGTCGCCACCGATGCGAACAAGCCGCGGCCGGCCGACTGCGCATGGGTCAAGCGCTACGATTTCCACGCGACGCAAACCGACGATGTCCTCTACGCAGCGTCGGAGGCCGGATGGCGCGAGGCGCTGCGCCGATTCGCCGAGCCGCGGCATTCCGTTCGTTGTCGCCCAGGAGCATGTGCCGGGCGACCTCGTCAAATTCTACGGCGTGGGAAATGGCCGCGGCTCATGGACGCCAATTGGTTCCAATGGTTCTATCATCGCGACAAAGGCATGCTGGGTCATTCCTTCGAATCGGCTCGTCTGCGCGAGGCTGCGTTCGATGCGGCGGCCGCGCTGGGACTCGAGATCTTCGGTGGCGATGCCATTATCCAGGCCAACGGCGAGCCGATGATCATCGACCTCAATGCGTGGCCGAGCTACGCGCTGTACCGCGATCGGGCTGCGCAAGCGATCGCGGACCACCTGACCGAGCGCTTCCAGCGGCGCCCGCGCATTGTCGCCGCAACAGGGATTTGATCTCTTGAACGACTCTTCGCTCCGAGACAGAGCCGCATCTCAACGCCGCGCCGTGCCCGGCCCCAAATCCAAGGCGATCTTCGAGCAGCGAGGCCGAGGCCATGGCGCCCGGGCTGCAATCGATCGCGCTCTATTCGCAGATCGTGGTCGACCACGCCCAGGGCTGCACCATTACCGATGTCGACGGCAACGAATATCTCGACTTCATCGCCGGCATTGCGATCGGCAGTGTCGGCCACTGCCATCCTCACTACGTCAAGCGTCTCAAGGAACAACTCGACCGGATCACGCTTCGGCAGCTTCACGACCGAGAACCGCGCACGCTTTCTCAATCTGGTCAGCGCGCTGCTGCCGGAAGGCATCACCCACATCCAACTTTTCTCGGGCGGCGCGGAAGCTGTCGAGGCCGCCTTCCGGCTCGCCAAATCGGTCACCAAGAAATTCGAATTCATCGGCTTCTGGGGCGGCTATCACGGCAAGACCGCAGGGGTGATCGGCCTTCTCGGCGGCGGCTATCGCAATCACCAGGGTCCCTTTCCACCCGGAATGCACCTGTCGCCTTACGCCAATTGCTACCGCTGTCCTTGGAACCTTAAATATCCGTCCTGCGGCCTCGCTTGCGCGGAGCACCTGCGCAACGTCATCAAAAACGATACGCAAGGCGAGGTTGCGGCGATCATCATCGAGCCAATGCAGGGCACCGCGGGCAACGTCATCCCGCCCGACGAGTTCATTCACGCCGTGCGGGAAATCGCGGACGAGTGCGGCGCGCTGCTCATCGCAGACGAAATCCTGACCGGCTTCGGCCGCACCGGAACGATGTGGGCGTCCGAGCAATTTGATCTCAAACCCGACATCATGACGATCGGGAAGGGCATCGGCGGCGGCTTTCCCCTCAGCGCGGTCGCGTCTTCCTTCGAGCGCATGTCCGCCAAACCGTTTGGAGAGCCGAGCGGCAGTTCGTCCAGCTACGGCGGAAATCCGCTTGCCGCCGCCGCCGGTCTTGGCGCCGTCGAGGTCATCCTGGATGAAAAGCTGGTCGAGAATTCGGCTCGCGTCGGCGCCAAGATGCTCGAAGCGCTGAAGCGGCTTCAGGAGAAATACCGCTTCATCGGCGACGTTCGTGGACGCGGTCTCATGATCGGCGTCGAAATGGTCGCCGATCGCAAGACCAAGGCGCCGTTGGACAAGACCATCACCCGCGCTCTGTTCCATGAGGCATTGGAGCGCGGTCTCATCACGATGTCCTATTCGCAACGTCATTCGCATCAATCCGCCCCTTGTGATCAGCGAGGACGAAGCGCTGCGCGGGATCGATATCCTCGATCAATCCTTCGCCGCGATCGCGCGCAGATTCGGGCTCGATTGAGACGAGGCACGCGTGCTGCGGGGCGCGTTTATCGGCTTCGGCAATGTCGCGGCCAAGGGCCATTTGCCGGGCTGGCGCGCCCGCGACGATGTCATGATCGTGGCCGCGACCGATGCCGCTCGCGGCCCGCCGGGAGGCGTTTCTCGACGGCGTGTCCCGAGCGCCGGTGGTACGATACCGTCGATGATCTGTTGTCCGGCGAGACGCTCGATTTCGTCGACATCTGCGCGCCGCCGGGCAGCCATGCGGCGCTGATCGGACGAGCGCTGGACGCGGGTCTGCACGTCCTCTGTGAGAAGCCTTTGGTCACCCGGGTCGGAGGATGCGAGACCGTGGCCTCGGCCGCCGCGCGCGCCGGGCGCGTTCTGCATACGGTCCATAATTGGCTCAAGGCCCCGATCTGCCTCAAGATTTCGGAGTTGATCGACGACGGCGCGATCGGCGCTGTCCGATCCGTCCGCTGGCGGACGTTGCGAACTCAGCCAGCGACCGCGTCGGCGCGGACGGCGCACAAACTGGCGCGTTGATCCGGCGATGGCGGGCGGCGGCATCCTGTTCGATCACGGCTGGCATGCGCTCTATTGCGTCGTGCGCTGGGCTGGCGTTCCCCGCGGCGTCGCCGCGCGGCTCGAAACGCGCCGCTTTCACGAGTGGCCGCTCGAAGACACGGCGACGCTTGCCTTGGAGACTGACCTCCGGCACCAGCCACATCTTTCTGACCTGGACGGCGGATGAGCGCTCCAACATATCGAGATCGATGGCGAACGAGGCAACATCCGTGCTGCTAACGACACTGTTGTCCTCAGATCCGACGCAGGAGCGACGCTGGTCCTGTCCGCCCGTCCCTATCGGAAGGATCGCACCATCCCGACTGGTTCGGCGGGGTGGCCGCCGACTTTCTGGCGGCGGCGACGGCCGGCGGCAAGGGTAACCTGGACGAGGCGGTGTTGTGCGCTCGGCTGATCGACGCCGCCCAGCGGTCAAGCGCCGCCGGCGGCGTTCGTTCGCCATCGATAGGCGCGGGATGGCTTCGGTGCATCTCCAGAAACCGCTCGCGCGCGGCGAGAAGCATAACCAGCAAAAAATATGCCGGCGCCCGACGCCAATCGGCAAAAGCAGAAACCAGTTCGCCTTGCCGATCAGCGCAAGAAGAGGCGCGAGATAGATGAAATCGCGGCGCGACGCCGGCATCGAGCAGCCGCGCCGGCCACGCTCGGGCGCCGCCGAGACCGAGGTGAACAGCGCGCCGCCTGTCGTCCTTGAGGCGCATACAGCCGCCAATAGACGAAGCCGGCGGATCCCAACGTGCCGAAAACCGCCGCGGCGCCGAGCAACAACGGCCAAGCCGCGGCGGCGGACCGGCTCCAACCCAGCGCCATGCAGCCAAAAATAACGATATGAACGACATTGTCGCCCCAAAAATCGAGAACGCCGCCCCATCGCGATTCCTGGAATTTCAGCCTGGCCAGTTCGCCGTCGCACCCATCCAGGATCGAATGCGCAAGAAACATGAGCGCCCCGATTGTTTGCAGCAATGGCCGCGCGGACAGAAAAAATGGCCCGCCGCATACCCCAACAACAATTGAAATCACTGCTCATTTGATTGGGCGTTATGGCGGTTCGCGCCAGGCGGCGAGAAATCTGCAACGAGATTGGGCGCTCGACGTGACGCGCCATGAACCCGTCCGTGTCCTTGACCAGCGACTCGCAAGAGGCGCCGTTCCGCAACGGGAACGTCCGTCGACGTTTCAACGACCATCGGATCGATCCCGGCCGCAATCGGCGCTGGCGGACCGAACCGACGGGCGAGCCGGTTCTCAACCGCGGCCATGTCGTGCGCTCCGCCCTCCTCGTCCAGCGCCGCGAGCGCGTCAGGCGAGGCGCGCGGCTATCATGACGATCCGGTTCGGTTTTGCCGCCCAGGCGGCCGGTTCGATCGGCGTCTCGGCCAGCCGTTCGAGCCAGTCGGTTTCCGCGAGGATCGCCGTGGGCGCAATGAATAGGCGCCGGCATGCGTGGAGGAGCAATCGAAGCGAGGCAGCTCCAGTCAGCAATGGCGAGCCGTTCCGGGCGCGGCGTGATCTCGGCCAAAGAAAAAGACCTGACCGTAGCCGGCACGCCGCGCAGCCAGGACCGCGCGTCGTGTAAGACTGAGCCCGAGAATCCTCGGGTCGCCATCCTGCCCGCGCGACAGCAGCGGCGTCCACAGATGCGGCCGAGAGGCAACAGAATCAAGATCGGCGCTTCTGGCATGGCGGTTCGGGAATCCGCATGGCCGATATGCGCGCCGCCTCCCGATCTGGAATGGCACGCAACATGTATGGACGATTGACGCGGCGATCGTATTCCTCGCGCATCTTCGAACGCGAGCCACGGAGTCGGGGAGAAGTCATTTCAATTTCGCTGATCATCGCTGCCTTTTTCGGCTTCCTGCTGGTCGTCCTCCTGATCATCGACAGCGGCGCCGCAGAGGTCGCGCACGCCATGCTGGTCCTCGGTTGGTGGCTGATACCAATAAGTCTGTTTCATCTCGTTCCCCTGACCTTCAGCGCTCTCTCTTGGCGCGAGCTAATGCCGGTTTCAAGCCGGCCCGCGTCGTCAGCTTCTCTGGATCCGTTGGATCCGCGAGTCCATCAACGCCCTCTTGCCAGTCGCCGGTGTGGGCGGCGACATCGCGAGCGCGCGGCTCGCCCATCAGCGAGGCGTTCCTGGCCCGCAGGCGGCGGCCAGCATTGTCGTCGACACCACGGTCGGAGTGGCGACCCAGCTGGTCTTTGTCATAGTCGGGAGTGACCCTGTTGCTGATGCGATCGAGCGAACACGCCGCAGCCCCCGTGGCGTGGGCGGTATCGATCGGCATAGGCGTGTTCGTTGCCGTGATCGCGATATTCGTGCTGGTCCAACATCGAAGAATGTTCGCCGTGTTCGCCAAACTGGCAAACCGCCTGTCGCCTGAGAAATGGCTGTCCCGCTTCACGAGTAGCGCTTCAGCGATCGACGATGCCGTCGTGGCGACATATCGTCGCGTTTAGCCTTGTTGCGCGCCAGCGTGTTGCGCCTCGTCGGGTGGGCCGCCGGCGCTGGCGAGATTTGGCTGGTGATGCATTTCCTGGGAGGCCCCTTCTGATCGACGCATTTGTTCTTGAAAGCCTCAGCTCGGGCGTTCGTGCGGCGGCGTTCATGGTGCCCGGAGCGTTGGGCGCTCTCGAGGGCGGTTTTGTTCTGTTCGGCGCGCTGTTCGGACTGCCAGCGGACATGGCGCTGGCCATTTCCCTGTCAAACGGGTTCGCGAGTTGGCGTTAGGTTTGCCGGGCCTGTTTGCTTGGCAGTGGGTCGAAGGCCATTATCTGCTGCGCCGGCGCAAGACACGCCGACCTCAGTAGACTGTACGAAGATGTCAGGGACGCAAATTTGCGTCTTCACTGGGCGCCTGCGGTGGGACGGCTGGCGGCGGGCGCCGGCACGGGACGGCTCGCATCGGCTGTCGGAGGGGCGTCGGGATCGTCGAGGGCCGGTGAGTTGATGACGCTTGGCAGGCCAAGGGCTTCGCGCAGCTCCGCGCGGCGCGTCTGGTAATAACCCGAGCGCACAAAACTATAGAAGTCGATGGAGGCGTCTTCGGCCTGTTTCAGTTGTCCGAGCCGGTCCGCCGCATCCAGGGCTGTAGTGGCGACGATGACGGCGAGTTCGAGTCCCGAGCAGAAGGCCCGTCGGATTGGCAAACATATCCACGGTCGCGCCGACTCCGTCGCGCAAGGTCGACGGGCCCAGATACGGGTCGCACGACGTAGGGCCCCTCGGGGATTCCCCAGACAAAGAGAGTCTGGCCAAAGTCGCCGCTCTCCTGCTGCAATGCCCTGGCGGCCGGCGACGATCGACGAGCCCGCCGAGGCCGAACATCGTATTCACCAGGAAGCGGGTAGCGGTATATGCGGCGGCCTTGAATCGACCCTGCAACAGGGTGTTCAAGAGGATCCGCGGTTCCTTCAAATTCGAATTCAGATCATGCAGGCGGTCACGAACGGCGCCCGGGATCGCCGCTTTTACGACTACCGACGCCGGACGCAACATTGTCTGGCTGGCCGCCATCACTTGGCGGTTCACGGGCTCATGGGGATCGCTGATCGGTAGCGCTGTTTCTCTGGGCAATGCCGCGCAGGCCCCGACAGCAGCAGCGGTAGGGCGCATGCCAAAGCCAATTTGACCCAAGCGCAACCCATGCCCTTTTTCATCCCTACTCGGGTCCCAGTAGAGGCATGAAAGTATTCACAAATCGCAAAGCGCGCAGAGGCCTCGTGGTGCGCCGCGTCAATCGGGTACGCTAGCAGTTGGGCCTACCGATGGCTGTCACCTTGTTGCCTCACTTCGAATTTTTGACATGGTTTCGCATCAATTAAGGCTCTTCGGGCCGGTTCTTGCGCTGCGTCGCCAAGAGCGCGGGCTGGAAGAGGACGGCGGCGCAAGGGTCGTCATCAGCGACAGCGCCATCAGCTTGCCCATGCTCGATGTGCCCGGATGGTGCGAAAACCACAGGCTGCCGAAGGCGGTGGCCGTCGTGCAGGCGCTGAAGAAAACGGCTCGCGTCAGGCTCGATTGCAAAAAGTTCGTCTCCCCCGCCCGCCACGCCATGACGTAGTAGATTTTGAACGCGACGCCCACGCCGAGCAAGAAGCGGCAGTGCGATGATGTTGGCGAAATTCAGCTGTAGTCCGATCGCCACGCAGATTTCGAGCGTGACGACGATGGCAACCAGCAGAGGCACCAGCGTCAGCGCGACATCCGGTCCAGCGGCGCAGCGCCACGAACAGGATCAGCGCGATCGACACCAGCGACCAGACGGCGGCCTGCAGAAACGCTTTGACGATGGTCGCCGCCGCCTCGACGATGAAGATCGGCGTTCCAGCTGGCCTCAGGCGCCACCGTGCGGACCGCAGTTGACGAAGCGGTGCAAGACGGCGTTGTCGTTTCCGTCCCCGCTCGGCGCGACCTCGATCCTGACTTGACCGTCCGCCGAGACCCAGGCGCTTCTGAGCGAGGGCGGAAGCGTGTCGATCGTCACCGGCTCGGCGGTCAGGAGGTCGTCGTACTTGGCGAAGCGTCGTCTTCAGCGGCGTGACCAGAACGCGCTGCGCTTCGTCTCTGGCCGCCGGCGGCGCCTTCGCCAAGGCCGTCAGCAGGCTCGCCAGGCGGCGCGCCTGCATAGCGGCGGGGCTGTCGAGGCTGCCTGCCGCGCCCGAAAGGTCGGCCGCCGTCTTGTTGATCGCCTCCAGAGTCTCAGCCGGGGTCGGCTCGGGGTCGATCTGATCGGGGTTGAGTGTGTTCTGCAGGAAAAAGTTGGCATCATCGATGATGGCGAGCTTCTCGTCCTGATCCTTCGGAACGAAGCTAAGCAGCGTCCGCACTTTGGCGACTTCCGGCAGCTGCCGCAGCTTTTCGGCGCGTGGCGGAGGCGTGGGCGAGATCGCTCTCCAGGATGTCGATCGTGTTGGGGCTCGTGTCAGGATCGCGCATCAGATCGAGGAGGGTCGAGACCGATTCGACATCTTTAGAGCGTAGGTTGATTGGGTTGAAGTCGAAGCGCAAGCCCCCCAGCAGCGGCAGGCCAAGAATCGACGGCCGTCAGGGTCGCGCCGACGACCCAATTGCGCCGCCTGTCAAGAAAACGATCGAGAGGCGCGAGCGCAGCCCAACCGATCGGAGCCTGTCTCGCCGGCCGGTTTGAGCACACGCGAGCAGGGCCGGAAGCAGGGTAATGGTCGTCGCGAACGCGATGATCATGCCGGTTCCGGCGATCAGTCCGAGTTCGGAAAGACCCACATATGCGGTCGGGAGGAACGAGTAGAAAGCGGCCGCGATCGAGGCGGCCGCGAGCAGAAGCGGCCCGCGCCACGCCGGCGCGCCGTCGCTTGGAGAGCCTCGCGGAGATCGCGGTCCGCGTACCGTTCGGCGCGATAACGAACGCTGAACTGGATGCCGAAATCGACGCCAAGTCCCACGAACAGCACGGCGAAGGCGACCGAAATGAGGTTCAACGCTCCGACCATCCACAGGCCCGATGGCGGCGGTGAAGGTCAGCCCGACAGCGAGATTGATCAGGACCGCGAGGATGATGCGAGCCTGTTTGAGCGCCAGCCACAGCACCAAGAGAACAACGAGCATCGTCACGACGCCGTTCAGGGCCGCCCCGTCGGCGATCGTGGCGAATTCCTCATCCGAAAGGGCCACCGAACCGGTGAGGCGCACCGTGACGCCCCTGTCGGGCGTCAGCCCAACTTTGCGATCGCCGCCCGGATGGCCTTCGTCGCGGCGCCTCCGGGCTGGAGATCGCCGAAATTGAGGACCGGCTGGATGTTCACGAACCGACGAAACTCCGACGGCTCCGGCGCTCGGCCGCTGATCAGCTTTCGCCAGGAGAAGGCGGGGCGCCTTCCTTCTGCGAGGAGGTCCAGGGCGTCCGCGATAGCGGTGACCGCTGGCCTCAGATCTTCGAGCGTCGTTTTTTTCAGGCGCACCCCTTCGATCGACTGCGAAATGTGCGCCAAGAACGCCGCGCAATGTCGGATCGGCGGCGAGCGTGCCGAGGAAGGGCTCCGCCTTGATCAATTCGGCCGTGTCGCGCCGCACTTCGTCGATGGTCTCGAAGAGGATGCCGTTGCGGGCGAAGAACTCGCCACCATCGGGCCGGCTGATCGTGCGGACCACGTCCGGCCGTGGCGTTAGCGCATCGACCAACGCCTCGCCGCCTCTTCGGCCGCTTCCGGTGTGGTCGAATCGATGACGGCGATGATTCGGTCGGTCCGCTGGGGGAAGAGCTGATTGAGCCGGGTCTCCTGTTGGCGCCAGGGAAGCGAACTCGACAGTAGCTTGCTGCTATCGGTGGTGATGGCGATATGGCGCGAGACATAGCCACCGGAGAGGACCGCCGCGAGGAGGAAGCCGAGGATCAGCGGCCATGCATAGCGGCTGGACAGCTTGACCAGCCGTGCGATTGCGGCTGTCGCAAGGTCACCCGTTGTCGTCATGGATTGTCGTGCAACGTCAATGTGGTCATGAATTGCGGGGACCGGAGGGCTTATCGGGTGCGTCGCTTGCTTTCAAGCATGATCTGCCCATGAAGGCCAGCGGTTGCGGCCGCTCGGCCCTTGACGCGGCCTCGATTGAGCCCGAAAAACATAGGCTCTCGCCAGCGATTGCGCCTTCCCGCGGCGAAATGCGGCGAAATCCGGAATTTGTCCACCAAGGAAACGCTGTAATGAAGGTTTTCCAATTTGCCCCGAAATTCGCGACGATCGGAATGGCGGTTGTAGCTGCATTGGTCGCGTTCGGCTCCTTCCCGTCGCGGGCGCAGACGGCAAGTGCTGCTGCGGCACACATCGAAAGCTATTATCGGGATTTGATGCCGACAGTCCGGCAGGCCGGCCGACTCACAGTGCGCGAGCGTGACAAGCGCTTTGCACCTGCCATTACCACCGCCTTCGACCTTGCGACGATGACGCGACTGGCGGTGGGGCCTTCCTGGAAGGGATTCTCGCCGGCACAGCAGGGGGCAGTCCAAAATGCCTTCACCCGGTTCATCGTGGCGGACTATGCCAGTCAGATAAATAATTATTCGGGAGAAAGCTTCGTCGTCGATCCGCAGACAACTCCGGAAACCCGTGGCGGTGGTGAGGTCGTCAAAACCAAGCTGCTGCAGCCTGGCGGGAAAACCGTGAGCATCAATTATCTGGTCCGTGGCGGACGGGTGATCGACGTCTATCTCAACGGGACTATCAGCGATCTTGCCATGCGACGCGATGAATTTGCGTCGATCATCGGCTCGGGCGGTGCCGATGGATTGGTCAAGAGGTTGCAGGATCGAACGGAGAGCCTGCTGGCGAAGTAACGTTTGGGTGTCGTCGGACGAGTGGATAGTCGTTTGCCGAGAGAACGGGCGCGATCTGCTCGAAGGGGAATCGCCGCCCCATGTGTCAACGGAAGCCCGATGACGCGCGGTCGGTTACACGAGGTGGATCCTTTCCCGAATTGCGCAACGGCCTTTTGCCAAATCGAAGGATACGGGCTGGCCAAAACGCCGAACCCCGTACCGGCTTCGCTCAGCGAGGCGTGATTGCGAACATCGGCGAGTGGTCCGGCTGTGTGGTGATCACGCCCACCGGGATCACGGGCCTGTTGTCGAGCAGGCTGAAGCGAAACCTGGCAATCAGCTTGGCAAGCGCCAGGGTCGCTGCCAGCTGCGCAAAATGTGCGCCGACGCAGACGCGCGGCCCGGCACCGAATGGCAGAAATGAGAAACGGTCCGGTGGCGGCGCCGGCGGCAGAAAGCGCGATGGGATGAAGGCATTGGGATCATGCCAGAGCTTCTCATGACGGTGCAGCACCCACGGCACCACCAGCGCAAAGTCGTGCTTACGAACCGGTATCCCAGCCACCGTATCGGGCCCGATCGCCGCGCGGGCGATCAGGAAGGTCGGCGGATAGAGCCGCAGCGTCTCGTCGATCGTCGCCCGCGTGAATTTCAGCCGTTCGACATCGGCGGCATCCTTGATCGGTGTGTCTTTCACTTCGGCCGCGACTTGATCCTGAGTGTTGAGATCGAGCGCCAGCAGATACAGCGCCCAGAACATCGTGTTGGCGGTGGTCTCGTGACCGGCGAGGAACATGGTCGCGATCTCGTCGCGGAGCAACTCCTCGCTGGCGGGGCCCCCGGTATGGGGATCACGTGCCGATGCCAACAGGTCGAACAGGTCGCCGGCCGGCGCGCCTTCGCTCTTGCCGCGCGCGCGCCGCTCCGCGATGAGCAGCGAGATGAACTGCGTCCACCCCTTGCGGAAGCGCGCGCGGGCGAAATCCAGCGGGCTCGGAAAGCTCGGCGGGAATAGCTGATCCAGCAAATGAGGCCGCGCCATCCGCTCGGCATATTTGACGACGAACTTGCGCAATGTCGCGCCATGACGATCCATCTCGAACGAGAACATGGTGCGGCCGACGAGCTTGAGCATCATCTCCTGCATGACGTCGCGCGCATCGACAGGCCGCGCGCGCAAGCTATCCAGCTTCGCGACCGCCTCGTCGGCTGAACTGATCATTTGCGGCACCAGCGTCGAAACGAAGCGCGGCGTGAAAGCTGGCGCCCACGTTCGCCGCTGCTGCTTCCAGGTACTGCCCTCGGCGGCCAGAATGCCCAGGCCGAACAGCGGCCGCAACACCCGGAAAGTGCCGGGCGTGCGCGTATAATTGTCGTCATTGTCGACCAGGACGTGGCGGATTGTATCCGGCCTGTTCAGAATGAAGGTCGAGCGGGTCAGGAAGCGGCTGTGCAGAAGTTCCTCTTCGTAAGCACGCTGTCCCCAAGCGGTTATCACGCTGTCGCGCATCGCGTTGATGCGCGCAAAAAATCCGATATCCTCGGGTGCACGCGGTGGGGTTGGCGGCACCAGGTTGCCGGCCGCGATCGGGCTGTCATAGGCTTCGCCGATGCTCATCCTTACCTCGCTGGGATTTCGATGTTGAGCGGCTGAACCCCGCCGGTCGCAGTGGCGTATTCCCAAAGCCATTTGAGGTAGGCGGTTTTCGAGATTTCCCCGCTCTGAAAGAACGGCGCCAGCATCTCGCCGGATCTGACATTGAGCGGTCTGGAGGAGTCGAACAGCAGAGAAGGCTGAGAAAAAAACGGCGGATCATAGGTCCTGCAACGTTGCGCGAGATAGCTTTCGCCGAATTGCCCCTCAATGTACCTGAGCACCCATTTCCCGGTGACCAGGCCGTTGACGACCCCGAAGGAAAAGAAGTGGAAAGCGGTGAAGATCAGGCCAGGAAGTTCCGGGATCACTCTCTCCCGATACACGCGCGTGACGCCGTCGAGATCGAACGCGGCCTCATCGCGCTCGACGGCGATCAGGCTCTTGTGCGGGCTGGAGCCGGTACAGAAGACCACGGTATCGCATTCGATCGATCTGCCATCCTGCAGCTCCAACCCGTCGCTTGAGAAGCTGGCGATCTCGCCCTGCACACCGGCGTGCCGGAAGCAGTCCCTCAGCGTCAACATCGCGGCCGCGCCGATCCGGGCCCGATGGAATTTCGAGAAATCCCAATGCCGCGCGCCAAAGGTGTCGACCAGGCCGAAGGCCCTCCACATTGCAAGCTGCACCCGCGGCATCCTCGATCCGATAATATCGCCGAGGAACAGCGCGACGCGGCGATATCCTCCCCAGGATTTGCCGGATATGCGGTCCGCGACGATCGCTATCAGCGGATCGCTGCGCAAGAACCAATAGTTCTTTCGGCACAGCCACTGCACCTTGTGACCGTGCTGCTGGAATTGAGGATCAGGTCGGTGGCGGTTTTGCTTCCCCCGACCAGTGCCACCCTTTTACCGGCGCAGACCAGCTCGACAAGTTTGTTCTCGGTGAGGTCGAACGAGTGGATGACCTGCCCCCGGAAAAGGTCGGCGCCCTCGATCGAGGGCAGCGTCCTCGCGGTAAAACCATAGGTGTAGACGACGAAGTCGAATTCCTGCGTTTGCAGATCGCCGGTCCCGCGCTTGCGCAAATGCAGCGTGTAGCGGCCGGACAAAGTCTCATGAGAGATTTTCTCGACCTCGGTCTCGAACTGGGCATGATCGTAAAGGCCTTTGCGCGCAAAATACCCGCGCAGATACTCATACACTTGGGCGGACGAAATGGGCCTTGCCCGGTCGACCGAGTTGGGCAGCGGGAAGTCGTGATATTCGAAGGCGGCGGAGGCGCCATGAAGCGATAGCCCGGAATAGCAGTTTGCCGGGTGCCAGACGCCGCCGATATCGTCGTCGCGCTCATATAGCTGTGCGTCATGGCCGGCATCGATCAACTCGGTCAGGCAGCCGATGCCGGTCAATCCACCTCCGATGACGGCTACTCGCTTTCTCATATCGCTGTGATCCCGTTGACACGCATTTGGCAGATCAGGCTCGATGACGATGCCGGTTTGCTGCTGTGGACAGGCAGGAGCGGTGGCGAGTGGACGGTCGAAGCGAACTGGTCCATTCATCCGGCCTTCCTCCTCGCTCAAACCAGCGGGTTTTCGCTCGCCTTTGAAGGTCGCCCTCGATCCCGCACCACCAGCAAACGGAGCAGCACGATCGCCAAGCCGGAGAAACCGACAATCGTGGTGACGATAAAGCCGCCGAAATAGTTGCCGAGCCCGGTACTTGTCGGACTGTTGGTGATCGCGACCACAATCGCAATTCCCAGCGCGCCGCCGACGATACGCAGCAATTGACGCAGCGCCGCGCCTTCATCCCGCCATTCGATCGGCAGGGTCGCGAACGCAATGATCCCCAACGCGGTAGAGCCAATGCCGATGCCGACGCCATAAAACGCTCCGGCCACGACCACCGAAATCGGATCGGCGGTCTCGACAACGACAATCATCAGAAGGCTGCCGATTCCGATCAGCGCAAAGCTTGCCGCCGCCAGCAATTCCGATCCGAGCGCCCTGTTCAGCCTGGCCGCGATGGCGGCGCCGAATGCCGTCCCGATCATTCGCGGCAGGAGAAGCATGCTGATCTGGAAGGCATCGGCACGGACGACGTCCGCCAATACCAGCGGTACGATAAAGGCCAGAGCGAAGATCTCGAATCCCGATAATCGTCAGCATGGTCATCGAGAACCTGAAATTCCTGTCGACGAAGAAGTCTCGGATTGACGATGCCGTCTGCATTGCGTCTCAGGTTCCAACAGAAGGTCAGGGAGCAAACGACGAATACGCCGAGCAGCATCGTCGATGATCGGGTTGCCAGGTGGTCTAGTCCGCGCAACAAAAGAAGCTGGAACGCAACGATCGCCAGCACGATCGCAATCAGCCCGATGATGTCCAGCTTGTGGCTCGATTGTCGCTTGCGGCGACGGGTCCACCTGAACGATGCGGCCGCCACCACGGCGCACAGCGCGGTCTGAACGAGAAAGATACTCGGCCATCCATAGCGATAGACAAGGACCCCGGCTGAGATGGTTCCCACGATCGGCCCGATCCAGCCGGCCGTCGTCCATAGCGCGATGGTCTCCGGATGCGCCTCGCTCGGGTATTCGTCGAGCATGTTCGACAGCGTCAACGGGAATACCACGCCCATGGTCGCGCCTTGAACGATCCTCAGAGCCACGAGCATCTCGATCGAAGCTACCGAAGCGCAGAACGCGTTAGCGGCGGCCATGATCGCCAGCGCCGTGCAAAACACCGCGCGACGCCCGAAACGGGAGCACAGCCAGCGCACCCCCGGCGAAATGGCCATGAATGCGATCACGTAACTCGACACGATCCACGACAGTTCGTCGGTCGGAACCGATAGGCCGCGGCGTATCGACGGTAGCGCAACGCTGATCATCGACTGGTCGATGCCGAACAGCATGCACGCCGCAATCATGGTCGTCGTTACAAAATATCGTTGATGAGCCGCTGATCGCTCCATGACGTTTGCATGGGCGCCCACTTCAGCCATCGATCTGTTCCGGTCTGGAATGAACCAACGCCTTCGCTCCTCGCCTGCGTGTCGCGCTCGGAACTTTTATATAATCTGTCGCTGTTTGACACCCGCATGAATTGTAGCATTGACAAATAAGGAATCGAACGGGAGTATACCTGCGAGCGCAATTAGAAATGATCGCCATCCAGAAATTGTGCTGCTGCAATCTGCAACGACTGCACAAAGCTCCTTCTGAACTTGTATCGGGTTTGATCTGCAAAAAGCGCCTTGGATCGTAAGGAGTTCGGGCCGTGGAAGGCAGCAAGGCCTCATCAGCGATCCAGGACGATCTCACCCTGGCGCACATCGCGAGATTGCATGCCCTGCACTCGCCGGAGCAGGTCGCATTTACGTTTCTGCGAAACGGAGAGACAGAGGATGACAGCGTAACATTCGCGCAACTGGATGCGGACGCGCAGGCGATCGCGGAAAGGCTTCGCATCAACAATATGCAAGGCGAGCGCGCCTTGTTATTGTATCCTCCCGGCATCGATTTCGTGCGAGCTCTGCTGGGCTGTTTCTATGCAGGCGTAATCGCCGTGCCAGCCCCCCTTCCGCATCGGACCAGATCGCTGGATCAACGGGCGAACGAAATCATCGACGATGCGTCGGTACGGGTGGTTCTGGGGCTGGCCCAACCCGATCAGCTCGGCGAACGGGAAACCGGTCTGACCTTTTTACGGACCGACGATGCCCGGCACTCGGTGCGAAGCGACGAAGGCAAGATCGTGGGTATCGATGCCGACGATATCGCGTTCCTGCAATACACTTCCGGCTCGACAGGCAAGCCAAAAGGCGTGGTCGTTACCCACACGAACCTGATGCTGAACCTGCAGCTGATGCGGGAAGTGTGGGGTTACTCGACAGAAACCGTGTTCGTATGCTGGGTGCCGCATTTCCACGACATGGGCCTGGTCGGCAACATTTTAAAGTCGATCTATATGGGGACGCATTGCGTCCTGATGTCGCCGGCCGCCTTCTTGCAGGACCCCAGCCGCTGGTTGCGGGCCATCGCACGCTACCGTGGATCGGCGAGCGGCGCTCCCAACTTCGCCTTCGACCTCTGCGCGGCGCTCAGCGATGACAAGAAAGCTGGTCTGGATCTCAGTAGTTGGCAAGTCGCAATCAATGGATCGGAGCCGGTTCGCGCTCCTACGGTTGATCGTTTCGTGGAGGCGTATCGCGCTTATGGCCTGAACAGCCATGCGATGCGTCCCGCCTATGGTCTCGCCGAAGCGACGTTGTTTGTCGCCTCGCAGAAATACACCTCCCCGGTCACCACGCGACATTTTGACAAAGCCCTTTTGGCCAAGGGAAGTGCTTCCGCGGTGGCGCCCAGCGATCAATCCGTGGCGCTGGTGAGTTGCGGCACGACGTGGCGCGGCCCGAAGCTGGCCATCGTTTCTCCGGACCGCCAGAACTGCAGCGCCGGCGTGGTAGGCGAGATATGGGTGGCGGCGGACCAGCTGCCACGGGGCTACTGGGGGAGAGCTGCGGAAAATGCCGAGACGTTCGCGGCATGCCTGGCAAACGGTGAGGGCCCGTTCCTGCGGACAGGAGATCTCGGATTCGTGCATGACGGAGAACTCTTTATCGCGGGCCGCGTCAAGGATTTGATCATTGTTCGCGGCGTCAACCACTATCCGCAGGATATCGAACAAACCGCCGAACTCATGCATCCGGAACTTGTCAGGCAAGGCGCCGCCGCCTTCGGGATTGAAGTCAACGGCAACGAGGTCGTCATTCTGTTTCTGGAGGTCAGAAAGAGAAGGCCCGAGCCCGACTTCGAAGCCATCGCGCGATCGGTTCGGAGCGCCATCGCAGTGAGCCACGAAGTCGCCATCGAGGAAATCGTCTTTCTGAAGCGCGGAAGCTTGCCGCGAACCTCCAGCGGAAAGCTCAAGCGGAGCGAATGCCGCCGCCGATATATCGAGGGAACGCCCGGGGAACTGGCCCGAATTGGGTTGTCCGCCACCTCAGCGCCATCGGTGCTCAGCAGTGACCCGGACAGTTCGCAGCGCATCGCTTTCCGTACCGCGATAACGCAGATGGCCGCGGCGGCGCTGGACCTGCCCGAGGTGCCGCCGTCGGTCAAACTCAATGCACTCGGTCTCGATTCGCTGCGTGCTGCCCAGTTGGTGCGGACCATTGCGGACCGATCCGGCGTCGAACTGGATCTTGCCGAGTTCTTCCTGGAGGCGTCGGTCGACTGGTTGGTAAACCGGCTGAGCTCGGACGGTCTCGAACGAGAAGATCATCGGCAACTCGACGGCGCGGAGCAAATCAGCCAGGTCGAGCGGTTCGAACCGTTTCCCTTGACCGACATGCAGCAGGCATACTGGCTCGGTCGCGCCGGACTGTATGACCTTGGGCAGGTATCGTTGCACGGCTATATCGAAATCGAGAGCTCGGATCTCGATATCGATCGCCTTGAGCTCGCCCTGCGAGTTCTGATCGACCGCCACGATATGCTGCGTGCAGTTATCCTTGCCGATGGCCGGCAAAAGGTGCTGCAGAGCGTGCCCGGTTACACCATTCAGCGCATCGACCTGCGTACCGCCGCATCCATAGATGGTGAGTTGGAGTCGCTGCGACAGCGCATCTCCCATGAAGTAATTCCGCTCGACGCCTGGCCCCCGTTCGGCGTGCATGCCGCTCTTCTGCCGGAGCACAAGGTTCGCCTGATCGCCAGCATCGACGGGACATTCATCGATTTTCGCAGCGGACAGGTCCTGCTGCGTGAGTTGCTCCGGTTATATTCCAATCCAGCGGCGTCGCTCGATCTTTTGCCCCCGGTCAAGCTTTTCCGTGACCATGTGTTGCGCCGGATTTCGCAGCAAGACGAGCCCGGTTACGCCCGCTCGCTGGCGTTTTGGCTGGATCGGATCAAGCATCTGCCACCCGCGCCCGACTTGCCTATGGCAAAGGATAGCGCGAGCCTGTCGGTCCAGCGCGTCCGAAATCTTTCGTTTCATCTGCCCGCCGAACGCATCGATCGTCTGCGCCAACGGCTGAAGTCGGAGGGGGTCACGCAAGCGAGCCTTATGCTTGCCGCCTATGTGGAAGTTATCGGCTACTGGAGCAGGACTCCCGCAGTTCACCATCAATGTTCCACTACTCGGCAGGCAAAACCTAGAGCGGGAATGGAACTACACGCTCGGCAATTTTTCAACCTTCGTCTTGATCGGCGCGGACACCGGTGCTCCCACCGATCTCGCATCCAGAGCGGCATCGCTGCAACGCGACCTGCTCGCAGCGTTGCAACATTCCGAGATTGGCGGCGTCCGGTTATTGCGTGAACTTTCGAAACGCAATGCCCGGTCCCCCGGGAGCGGAATGCCCATTGTCTTTACGCATTTTCCGAGCGGGGTGGACGATTGGGACCGCTCGCTTGCCTCGAATGTCGAAAAACAACTCGGCAAGATCGTTTACGCCGCGTCGCAAACCCCACAGGTCCTGCTCGACAATTTGATCATCGAGCAAGACGACGGCATCCACGTCATTTGGGAATTCGTGGACGAGGTATTCCCGAACGGAATGATCGAAGCGATGTTCGGCGCCTATCGCAAACTGTTGCTCGAGCTCGCGGACGACCCGGATTTACTCAAGAGGGTGCGCCAGGACTTGCTGCCGACGGATCAGCGCCGTCAGCGCGATCTTGCGAATCGGACGGAAGCGCCGATCGCGGATCGCACCCTGCAGTCGCTGCTGCGGCAACAAGCAAGGCAACGGCCGGATGCGACGGCGGTGGTCTCCTCCGGCAGGCGGCTCAGCTATGCGGAATTGAGCGCGAGGTCGAGTTCGGTCGCCTCGCTGCTTCGCAATGACGGTTTGCAGCCGGGACAATTGGTTGCCGTCGCGATGGAAAAAGGTTGGGAACAGGTCGTTGCCGTGTACGGAATCCTCTCGGCGGGGGGAGTCTACGTCCCACTGGATATGGGCGCGCCGGACCAGCGTCTCAGGCAACTTCTTCAGGCGGCCGACGTCCAAGCTGATTGTGACGCAAGAGGCATTTGTCGCCAAGAGTGACCCGGATTTTGGAGCCGGCGTGCAGAATCGTTGAAATCGACGATTTCGACGGCTGCGCCGGATTGAAGGCCGAATTTTCCGATTTCGCCCAAAGTCCCCTCGATCCCGCATACGTGCTCTACACGTCGGGCTCGACGGGCGAACCAAAGGGTGTGGTGGTTTCGCATCGTGCCGTGATCAACATGGTCGATTACACCAATCGCCGCCTTGCGGTCGGACCCGGCGATGCGGTGTTGGCGCTGACCGCTCTGCATCATGATCTCTCGGTGTATGACATCTTCGGCCTGATCGCCGCCGGCGGCACGATCGTGTTGCCGGACGCGAAATGGCTGCGAGACCCGGCTCATTGGCTGGAATTACTCCAGCGGGATAGCGTGACCATCTGGAATTCGGTGCCCGCGCTGATGTCGATGCTGCTGGCGCATATCGATGGACGCGGCAGCGTCCGGTTCGAAAATTTGCGGCAAGTAATCCTGGGAGGCGACTGGATTCCGCTGGATCTATTCCATCGTCTTCGCGCCGTGAGCGATGCCCGGCTGTTGTCGATCGGCGGTCCCACCGAAACGACAGTTTGGAATATCTGGTATCCAGTCGAATCGATCCAGCCGGACTGGCGCAGCGTTCCCTATGGAAGGCCGATCGACAATACGAGATACTTCGTGTTCGACGATCAGCTGGCGCGATCGGCCGGTCTGGGTGGCCGGCGAGTTGTATTGTTCCGGCGCAAGTCTGGCCAATGGCTATCTCGGCAATCCCGCGGCCGACGGCGAAAAATTCCTGTCGCATCCGCGGACGGGCGAACGGCTTTACCGCACCGGAGACGTCGGCCGCTACCTGCCGGACGGCAACATCGAATTCCTGGGCAGGGCGGATTTCCAGATCAAGATCCAGGGCCACCGCATTGAACCTGGCGAGATCGAGTTTGTCCTCAACGGCCATCCCGACGTTGAAGCTGCAGTCGTCGTTGCCTCCGGCGCCAGCCATCAACAAGCGCTTGACCGGCTATGTCGTCCCAGGCATCGACCGGGGGCTGGATCAAACCGGACTGGATGTATCGCTCCGCGCTTACCTCGCCGATCGGCTGCCACCGCACATGGTTCCACAGAAGCTCCATATGTTGCGCGAGCTTCCTCTCACGCCATTGGGCAAGATCGACAGGCTCGCCCTCAGCGCGATGGAGCGACGCCTGCGACGGCGGCGCCGTCCGGCACCAGGATCCGCCGGGCGCGATCGGGCACCGAGAGAATTCTGTCGACGCTACTGTCCGAGTTCGCTTGGCCCGAACGAGATCGATCCCGAGCAGAACCTGTTTGAACTCGGGGCGAACTCCTTGCACATCGTGCAGCTACAGAGTGAGATCGCGCGGCGGTTCGAAAAGTCGGTTCGCGTCGCAGACATTTTCCGTCACCCGACCTTGCGGGCTCTCGCCGGCATGCTGGATGAGAGCAACAATGTCTCCGGCGACGTGATCCTCGGCCGCGAGCGCGCGCGTCGGCGGCGGGCCGCAATGGTCCATGGCAGCATCGCGATCACGGGGATGGCATGCCGGTTTCCCGGCGCCGCCGGGATCCGGCAGTTCTGGGTAAATCTGGCGAGGCGGCACCGAATCGATCGAGCGATTGACGCTGCAGGAGTTGCTTGCTCAGGGAATCGATCCGGAGTTCGCACAAAGGCCGGACTACGTGCCCGCGGCCAGCGTTCTACGGGACGTCATGATGTTCGACCCGGATTTCTTCGCAATGACGCCGCGTGAGGCGGCGATCACCGATCCGCAGCAGCGCTTGCTGCTCGAATGCGCTTACGACGCGCTGTGCGATGCCGGCCATGCTCCGCAGTCGTTCGATGGACTGACCGGGGTATTCGTAGGTTGCGGTTACGGCACCTACCTGGTCAACAATCTCGCTGCCGAATTCGATGTGGTCAATTTCGATGCAGCCCGTTCGCTGCCTGTTTTGATCGGAAACGACAAGGACTATGCCGCGACGCGCATATCCTACAAATTAAATCTGCAGGGACCTTCGGTCAGCCTGGGAACAGCCTGTTCCAGCTCGCTGCTTGCGGTCCATGAAGCCTGCCAAAAGCTGCTCACCCACGAGTGCGACATGGCGTTGGCCGGGGGCGCCAAAGTCAGCATGCCAGACCGTGTCGGCTACCTCTACCAGGAAGGCGGCGTGCAGTCCTTGGATGGCCATTGTCGTCCTTTCGACGCGTCCGCAACAGGAACGGTGTTTGGCAGCGGCGCGGGCCTCGTTGTTCTCCGGCGCCTTGAGGACGCGGTCGCGGACAACAATTCGATCTACGCCGTGATCCGCGGCGGAGCCGCCAATAACGACGGAGCGACCAAGGTGAGTTACACCGCTCCGCAGTGTCAGCGGCCAGGTTCGTGTGATAACCGAGGCACATGCCGTCGCGGGCGTAAGCTCGTCCACGATCACATATGTTGAAGCGCATGGGACGGGCACCTTGCTCGGCGACCCGATCGAGGTCGCCGCCCTTCGCGAGGCGTTCGGTTCGGCAAGCTGGACAGGGCAGCATTGTGGACTGGGCTCCGTCAAAAGCAATCTGGGGCACCTGGACGCGGCCGCGGGCATTGCCGGACTGATCAAGACAGCGCTCGCACTTCACCACAGGAAGATCCCGCCGAGCCTCGGCTTTAGCCAGCCAAACCCGCAGATCGACTTCGCCGAGCGGCCCTTTCTATGTCAACACGGTGCTGCGCGACTGGGAGGACGGTGCTGCGCCGTTACGCGCAGGCGTGAGCTCGTTCGGGATCGGCGGGACCAACGTCCATCTCGTCCTCGAGCAGGCGCCATCCGAGGTCAAGCAGGCCGCATCGGACAACGCCGACCGCCGCTTTCATGCGCTGACCATCTCGGCGCGAAGCGAGGCCGCGCTGTTGCAGACCGCAAGCGACTATGCCGACGAACTGGAAACATCGCCCGCAGAGCTCGCCGATTTTTGCTTCACGGCAAACACGGGTCGGAATCACTATCAACTCCGGCTGGCCGTCGTCGCCGATACGAAGGCCGCGTTCCGCGAGCAGTTGAGGTCCGTCGGGAGCGGCAGGTCGCGCCTGCATCGCGGTCTGGCAAGGAAGCTGCCGAGCATCGCCGCATTATACGGCGGGCAAAGCGCGCAATATGCGGGCATGGGACGTCAGCTGTTCCGCACGCAGCCGACGTTCCGGGAAACGATGGAGCGTTGTGACGCCTTGTTCCGGGCAACCGAAGGCGAGCGATCGCTGCTTGACGTGATCTGGGCAGACGATGATCCGGGTTTACTGGATCAAACACGGTTCACCCAACCGGCGCTGTTCGCAATTCAGTGGTCGATGACGGAGCTCTGGCGTTCATTCGGTGTGCAATCCGAACTGGTACTGGGGCATAGCATCGGGGAGTACGCGGCTGCCTGCGCGGCCGGCGTGTTTGAGCCGGAAGATGCGATCAAGCTCGTGTCGGCTCGCGGCCGCCTGATCGATGCCCGCTGCAAGCGCGGAGCAATGGTCGCCGTCCTGCAGACGCGCGAGTCGGGTTGAGTCGATCGTGACGGGTTTCGGTCCGGAGCTGGCGATTGCTGCAGAAAACGGGCCTGCGAGCACGGTGCTTGCCGGCACTCCGGAGGCTGTTGCCGCTGCCTGCGAACAGCTGAAGAGCGCTGCGGTGCGATTTGAACGCTTGACCGTCTCGCATGGTTTCCATTCGCCGCTGATGGAGCCTGCCGTCGAGGAATTCACACGGATCGCCCGATCCGTTTGCTACGCCACTCCCGCCTGCCAGATCGTCTCGACGGTCAAAGGCGCTGAGGTCACCGATGAGATAGCAAGCCCTGAATACTGGATTGATCACCTCCTTAAACCCGTGCTGTTCGGCCAGGCTGTACGTTCGGCTGAGCGACTTGGCGCCGACGCCTGGCTGGAGATCGGGACAGGCAGGTCGCTCGTGGCGCTTGCCTCGCATTGTCTTGAAGGAGCCCAGGCGGAACAGGCAAGGCTGATCGGCGGACTTCGTCGCGGCCGGGATGAATGGCAGGAGATGCTGGAGAGCGTCGCGAAGCTCTACGTTGCCGGTGCGCCAATTCGCTGGACGGAACTGGACAAGCGACAAGAGCGCCGCCGCGTGCGGCTTCCAGGTTATCCGTATCAGCGGATACGCTGTGCGATCGAACCGAAATCTCCCCGTCTGCAGGTCTCGAAACAGCCGGTTACCGACAGGTTCAAGATCGTCTGGCGCAATAGTCCCATTGTGCAGGATGCCGCTCCGGGGAAGCGGCGCTGGTTGATCTTCGCCGACGGCGAAGGACTGGGTGAAAAACTGGCGGTGGCACTGAAGCGCGCGGGATCGGTGTGCATCCTGGTCTATCCGGGTGAGAGCTATCAGGTTGGGCCCAGTGGCTACACCGTCCGCCCGGACCGGGTCGACGATGTCGCGGCAATCCTTGAACAAGAGTGCAACTCGGGCTCCCCGATCGATGCCGTCCTTTACGCATGGTCGCTCGACGCCAATCCGGCGTCGGGCGAGCCACCCGACCAGCGGGCGGCCCGCGCATTGCGGCGATTGCTGAATGCAGTCCAGCCCATCGCCAGGTTTGAATCCGGTACTCCGCCGAAATTCGTGTTGCTGACGCGAGGGGCCGAACCGGTTGTTGCGAATGACGCGATCGACCTCGCACAGGCGCCGTTGTCCGCGTTCTATAAAGTACTGGCGCTTGAACATCCGGAGCTGGAGCCGCTGCAGTTCGACCTCGATCCAGAGGGACGGCCGGAAGCCGAGGAGATGTTGCTGAAGGTGCTGTTGGCGGCCAGCGTCTGCAAACAGCAGATCGCGGAACGGGCCGGGGCGAGCTACCTCCCGCGATTGACGGTCGATCCGGCCAACAAGTTGGCGGAACCGGTACGGATGCGAACTGAGGCGACCTACTGGATTACGGGCGGACAGGGAGCGGTCGGACTGCTGCTGGCGCAACGTTTGGCGCTGCTCGGAGCGCGTCATATCGTGCTGACGAGCCGTCGTCCTGCGATGCCGGCCGCCGCCGAGCAGGCAGTGGCCGAACTTCGCGGTGGTGGCGTAAATATTGTCCTGCGACCGGGCGACGTCTCCTCACGCGCCGACGCGCGCGAAATCCTCGACCATATCGAACGCAACCTGCCGCCGCTGGCAGGCATATTTCACGCCGCCGGCGTTGTGCAGGACGCTGTGCTGCTGAAGCAGTCGTGGGAATTTTTCGCAACCGTGCTCGCGCCGAAGCTGGCTGGTGCATGGAACCTGCACGATCTCACACGTGATCAGGCGCTCGATCACTTCGTGATGTTTTCCTCGGCTGCCGCCCTGTTGGGCGCTCCCGGCCAATCCAGTTATGCGGCGGCCAACGCTTTCCTCGATGCGCTCGCCCACCACCGGCACAGGCTTGGCCTGCCTGCGGTCTCGATCGGGTGGGGGCCCTGGGCCAATGTCGGCATGGCCGCAGCTTCCGGAGGCGCAGCGAAACATCTATCGACGGCACTTGCTGAGGCCGATGCCGGCCGATGAAGCACTTGGCCATCTGGAACGGATTCTCCGGAGCGCCGGTCCGAGCACCGCGGCTGTTTCGATTGACTGGGGCGCCATGAAGCAGGCGATCGGCAGCTTGTTTCAGCCGGACGGACCACAAGCCGGCATCCTCGGCGAACTGATGCAGGCATCGGGATCGGCCGCGGAGCGGCCCGCAGGGCTCATGAGCTCGACGGAGAAACCCGGAAGCATGGCCGACGGCTTGCGTGCGATAGGGGCGGGCGAGCGGAGCCGGGCGCTGGCAGCCTATATGCGCCGTCAGCTTAGGGACATGCTCGACCTCCCGGTAGAGACGCCGCTCGATCCACGGACGCCGCTGGTGGATATCGGCCTGGAATCGCTCACAGCGCTGTCGCTGCGCAACCGGTTCTCGCACGATCTCGGTCTGAAATTGCCGCCGACCCTGCTCTATTCCCATCCGAGCCTGGACGCACTCACGCGGTACTTTGAAAGTCAGCTGTTTCCCCAGGATGAGCGGCGGGAAGCAACCGCGCCGCCGCGGCCGCAGGCGGAGGAAGTGCAGTCGCAATTCAGCGAGATGTCGCTACTCGAGCTGACCGGGCAACTCGAAGACAAAATCGGCAAGATTCTTGGACGAGGCTCCGAAAGTGTCCGCAGCGCCAGGTGATCAGACCAGAAAGCTGCTCGAAAATGCCCTGCTGGCAATCGAGCTCATGCAACAGAAGTGGGACGCGCTGATCAGTGCTCAACGCGAGCCGATCGCGATCGTCGGTGCGGCGTGCCGGTTTCCCGGCGGCGTGCATGATCTGCCCTCCTACTGGCGAATGCTGCAGGAGGGCAGGAGTGGAGTGTCCGACCTCGGCCGTCGCTTCGAATTCGATGACTACTACGACCGCAATCCGAACGCGCAGGGGAAGATCGCCTGCAGATGGGGCGGATTGCTCGACGACATCGAGCAGTTTGACGCGCAGTTTTTTGGCGTTTCGCCCAAAGCCGCGCTTTGCATGGACCCGCAACAGCGGCTGATGCTCGAGGTCGCATGGGAGGCGATAGAGAACGCAGGCTACGACCCGATGAACCTGCCCAGCAAGCAAGCCGGCGTCTTCGTCGCCACCGGGCCGAACGAGTATGCACCGCTTCTGTTGTCCAAAGGATTGGGCATGGAGCCCAGCGGCAATATGGCCACGGGCAATTCCGCCAGCATGGTAGCGGGGCGACTTTCATATCTATTCGGATGGATGGGGCCGGCGGTTGTCGTCGATACCGCCTGTTCATCCTCCCTGGTGGCTGCGCATCTGGCTTGCCAAAGCCTTCGAAGCCGCGAGTGCGATCTGGCAATCGCCGGCGGCGTCAACCTGATGGTGTCTCCGCTGTCGACCGTCGTGATCGGCAAGAACGGGATGTTGGCAGCTGACGACCGCTGCAAGGTGTTCGATGCATCGGCGGACGGATACATTCGTTCCGAGGGAGCGGCGATCCTGGCTTTCAAGCGTTTGTCCGACGCCTGCGCCGACCGCGACCACATTCTCGCGGTGGTGCGCGGATCAGCCGTCACGCATAATGGGCGCAGCCAGGGAATTACGGCGCCCAGTGCGGCTTCTCAGGAAGCCGTCATTGGCAAGGCACTCGAGCAGGCCGGCCTCACGGCCGATGCGGTCTCATATGTCGAGGCCCATGGCACCGGTACGGCACTTGGGGATCCGATCGAAGTTGCGAGCCTGGCCGCGACATATGGCAGTGCGCGCGCTGTCAATCGGCCGCTGCTTATCGGGTCGGTGAAAGCCAACATAGGTCATTGCGAAACCGTCGCCGGCGCGGCCGGCCTGCTCAAGCTGGTGCTTTGTCTCCAGCACGGCTCAATTCCACCGCAGATCAACCTGACGCAGATCAGCCCGCATCTTGAGCAATGGTTGCAGGGCGACGGGCCGATGCGAGTTGCTCGGACGGAGTTGGCGTGGCCTGGCGAGTCGCCTCGAGTCGGCGCCGTCAGTTCGTTCGGGTTCAGCGGAACGAATGCGCACGCTATCGTAGAACAGGCACCGGATATCGGTCCGGCGCCAGCCCCCGCGGAACGCGACTTCCAGCTTTTGACGCTCTCCGCAAAGACCTCTTCTGCGCTCAGTGGAGTTGGCCCATCGCTATGCCGACGTGCTGCGCCAGACGGCGGACTCGGAGCTCGGCAACATTTGTTTCACAGCCAATACCGGCCGTGCGCGCTTTTCTCATCGGCTGGCCGCATGGGGCGACCGGGAGGCGCTGATCCGGGCCCTGATCGAACTTGGCGCCGGACGAGCAGCGCGAAACGGCGGCGTTACCGCTCAGGGGTCTGGCCAGGCTGACGCCGTCACATTCTATCCTGCCAGCAAGGTCCCGGATCCAGTCTTGGCAGGCCGCGCCTATTTGGCGGGTTCGCCGATCGATTTTGCCGCGATGCACGAGGGTTGCTCATACCGCCGTGTGCCGCTGCCAACCTATCCTTTTTCCAGGAAGCGATATTGGCCCGACGGTGAGGCGCAGAAAGAGCCCAAGGCAGGGAGGCTCGAGCCGCAGCCGCAGCTGACGGAAGTCGAGCTTGAGATTACCGACAGCCACCCCCTGCGACTGGCCGATCATCGCCTGGCCGGAGAAATGGTTGTGCCTGGCGCAGCCCACCTTGCTATGGCGTTCGAGGCGGTGGCGCGAACAAGAGGAGAAACCGATATCACCTTTGTAAACGTCGCATTCCCGCGAGCGCTTGCATTGGCGCCGGATACCAGGCGGATCGCGCGCTACCGATTTAGCCCAGGTGCGAAAGGTCGCATCAATTGCCGAGGCGAAAGTCGCGACGCAGCGGACGATGGCGACGACCCAGCCTGGACGTGGCATCTGGCTGCCGATCTCCTTGCCGACTCGCATCGCGAAACAGGGAACAATCCCGAACAGGTTCCGGATTTCGTGCGAGAGTTCTTCCATTCCGCTCGCGTCGGTGTCGCGGGAACTATCGAACCAGCAATTCTACGATCGGCTCGAACAGTTCGGATATCAACTGGGACCGAGTTTTCGATGGGTCACCAGTGCTAAATCCGGACTGGCGAGCGCAACTGCGACGCTGCATCGGCCCGAAGCAACGGATGCAACCTCGGGCTTTCCGCTATCTGCAACCCTGCTCGACACCTGCTTCCAGGTTGCGAGCGCCGCTTTGCCGGCGGGCCTCGATGGCTCCGGGACAAAGGACATGTATCTTCCATTTTCCATCGACCGCATTCAGCTCTCCCACTCACGTGGCAATCCAACGTCATGCATGGCCCGTTTGCGTCCCAATCCGGAAAGCGGAAACGATGACCTTGTTCATGACATCGCCATTCTCGACGAGAGCGTTCGACCTTTGCTCTGCATCGAGGGATTTCGCAGCCGCCGCGGCGCCGCGGGCGAGGCGGACGGTACGCACGCTACGGCGCTCGCCTATGATATCCGCTGGCGCGAGGCGGCTCGATCGGCCGCATCGTCACGGCCCAGCGGCGAATGGCTCATATTCAATGACGGCGCCGGCGTTGGTGACGCTTTGGCAAAGCGGCTCCGCAGCGAGGGAGTTCACGTCCATTGTGTACGTCCGGGCGACGAACTTCGCCTGACCGGAGAAAACCTGCAGATAAATCCCAGCAATCCGGAAGATATGCACCGGCTATTGGAGCATATGCCGAAATTCAATGGCGCGCTGCATCTCTGGGCGCTCGATCTGTTGGGAACGCCTGCGGGCGTGTCGGACCGCCACGTGGCGGCATCGACCTGGCTTGGCATTTTGCACTTTGCCCAGGCGCTGGCAGGCGTTCCACCTGGCAAGCGACAGCTATGGATCTGCACATGGCAGAACCAGGCCGTGCTCCCGACGGACCGAATGCAGCAAGCGGAGGCGGCCACCTTGTGGGGTCTTGGTCGCACCCTGATGCAGGAAGTTCGCGATTTGCAGACGGTACTGGTCGACCTTGACCGCCATGATCCGGCCGGCACCGATCAAGTGGCGGAAAGATTGTATCGCGAACTCAGCGATGCCGGCCCAGCCTGTGAGCGGGCGTTGCGGGGCGAACGCCGCTATGAGCCTCGGTTGTTGCCTCGCGCGGCCGCCGCAGTTAGCGCTCCCGTGCTTAGAGCCGATGTCACCTATCTGATTACTGGAGGGCTCGGCGGTCTGGGCCTTGCCTGCGCAGATCGCTTTATCGAATGGGGCGCGCGGAATCTGGCGTTGCTCTCCCGAAACAGACCGTCGGATAGTGCGCTGCGGACGTGCCGTGAACTTGAACGCCGCGGCGCAGTCATCACACACATAACCGCCGACGTGGCATCGCGCGATGCGCTGAAAACCGGACTCGAAGAGATACGCGCGCGGGGTCCGAAGCTCGCAGGGATCGTGCACGCTGCGGGCGTGCTGAATGATGGCGTCATGGTCCGCCAAAGCGGCGCGGATTTCGAGGAAGTCATGCGTCCAAAACTCGCCGGCGCATGGAATCTTGCATGAGCTCACGCAATCCGATGCGCTCGATTTCTTTATTTTGTTCTCGTCAATGGCCGCGTTGCTTGGTTCGCCGGCCCAGGCCTCCTATGCGGCGGCCAATGCGTATCTGGACGCTCTGACGCTTTACCGACGCACCCACGGATTGCCTGCAACCACCGTCGCCTGGGGAGCCTGGTCGGGAATCGGAATGGCTGCGGGCAGCACCAGCCAAACGAGAAGCGCCGGTCAGCATACGCATTTGGCAATGATGTCGCCTCGGCAGGCGCTGGATCTGTTCGCTGTAGCGTTTGATCCGGCGGCCCCGCCGTCGATTGCGATCGGCAATCTGAGCGCGGCCTGGCTGCAGCAAGTGAAGCAGCGCGCGGCGTCGGTGCCGGCGATGTTGCGAGATCTGGTGGCGTCCTCCGAACCTCGCGAGGTTCGGCGAACCTCCGCCGTACCCGTCAGCGCTGACCTTGAGCGCCTGCCGCTGGAACAAAGAAAGAGCGCGCTCGAAGAGTACGTGGCCAACGAAGTTCGCCTTGTGCTCGGCCTTGCAGCGGACCAGGAGCTGGATCCGGTTGCTCCGCTGCTCGACAGCGGACTGGATTTGCTTGCCGCAATCGAGCTTCGCGATCGGCTCGCGCAGGCGACGTCCGCGGTGTTTCCGGCATCGCTGTTATTTGACAATCCGAGCATCGCCAAGCTCGCGGATGTGATCCTTTCAGTCATCCTGCCCGACCGCGGCGGGCACAACGACTGCCGCCGACCAAGCGGTCGCGATGCCCGACCCGGAAGATGATGGTCTCGAAGAATTGTCCGCTACCGAACTTCATTCACTTCTCGCCGAGGAGCTGCGCGGCGAAATCCACGGTGGGTGGCCGTAAATGACGATCGTACAGGACGCCACGGATCGTGAGTTGGTGTTGCAGTCGTTGCGGCACATAAAAAAGCTGCGCCGTGAAATCGAAGTCGAGCGCATCGCTCGCACTGAGCCTATCGCCATTGTGGGCATGGCATGCCGTTTTCCGGGAGGAGCCGATTCACCGGCGAAGTTCTGGTCCTCATTGGAGAAGGGATTTGACGCGGTCGCAGATATGGGAAACCGCCGCTGGGCGATGGACGAAGTCTACGATCCGAACCCTCTGAGCCCGGGAAAGATGTATACGCGCCGGGCTGCGCTACTCGACCGAATCGATGAATTCGACCCAGAGCTGTTCGGAATTTCCGATCAGGAAGCGGCGGCGATGGATCCGCAGCAACGGCTGCTGCTCGAAATCTCGCGGGAGGCGATTGAACACGCAGGCTACGCTCCCAAGGCATTGGCGGGCTCGGCTACCGGCGTTTTCGTCAGCCTCATGAACCTCGAATACGCGAGCCTGGCGGGCGAAATCACCGCCTATCTGGGTGCCGGCAACTCGCTCAGCGTTGCCGCCGGCCGGATTTCATATGTGCTTGGTTTACGCGGGCCTTGCATGGCCATCGATACGGCATGCTCGGCCTCGGTGCTCACCGTTCATCTCGGCTGCCAGAGTCTGCGCTCGCGCGAGTGCGACCTGGTTCTGGCAGGGGGCGCCAACCTCCTGATCTCGCCCGCGACATCGATTGCGGAATCGAAAGCCATGATGCTTTCGCGAAGCGGAACCTGCCGGACCTTCGACGCGGGCGCTGATGGCTACGTCCGGGGCGAGGGCTGCGGGATCGTTGTGCTCAAGCGGCTCTCCGACGCGCAAACTGCTGGCGACACCATCCACGCAATCATTCGCGGCTCGGCCACCAACCATGATGGCGCGACTCAAGGTCTGACGGCTCCCAGCGGCGTCGCCCAAACCAAGGTCATCACCGCGGCGCTGAAAGCTGCAAATGTCGACCCCCGAACCGTGAGCTATGTCGAAGCGCATGGCACCGGCACCGAGCTCGGAGACCCGATCGAGTGCGATGCGCTTGACCGGGTTTACGGAGCGGGACGCGAGCCCGACAGTCGAATTTGGGTCGGATCCGTCAAAACCAACATCGGACATCTCGAATCCGCAGCGGGAATCGCGGGTCTTATCAAGACCGTCCTGATGTTGAAAAACCGGAAGATTGCACCGCATCTGCATCTCAAGCGCGTCAATCCGCACATCAAGTGGCAACCATGCTTTGCGGTGCCGACGACATGCATCGGGTGGGACGGCGTTCGGGGTTGCGAAGGGCCGGCCTGAGTTCGTTCGGTTTCAGCGGTACCAACGTGCATCTTGTCCTGGAGGAGGCCGGCGAAGCGTTCAATCGGACGGCGGCAGTCGCCCCCGGTGTTTATCTTCTCGCTATCTCGGCCCGGAGCGCGGAAGGTCTCGCGCGGCTGATTCAAGAGTACATTGACCTGCTTGAGGGGTGCGACCCTGAAAAATTGCCGGACATATGTTTCACCGCCTGTGTCGGACGGGATCATTTCCGATATCGTCTCGCCGTGGTCGGCGCCGATTGCGGCGAGTTGCGAACCAGGCTGATGTCGGCACTCAACGTGCGGCGCACGCCTGCGAAGTTGCTGCGGCATGCGCCAAGACTGGCGTTTATGGTTCACGCCCGTGTCGATGCTGCGCCGGATCAATTGTGGAGCTCGTTGACGAATGAACCGGTGTTCGGCGACACGTTGCAGCGTGTGGATGCCGCATATCAAGGGAGCCTGAGCCGCTTTCCGGCAACCGCAAGCCACGAGCAGCGAATGGTAGTGCTCCTGCGATATTTGGCGATCGGGACGCTGCTCGGGCAAATGGATTTCGGAACCGGTGCTGTGGGTTGTGAACGACCCGGTGCGGGACATCGCGCTCGTTGCATCAACCGCCCTCGAACTTTCCCAGGAACTTGCCCGTATCGATGCAGGGAGCAGTGGCTGCGATACCGGTCATGGAAGCGAAAATTCCGCGACGGTTTGCAAGGCAAGCAAGGCGGAAATCCTCCAGCATCTGGAGAGCGTCGGTGCAGAGGCCGTCATCCATCCAGGCGGGCCGGAGAGCACTGCGCTATCCCTCCTCGCCAGTACGACGTGGTACCGCAGCGACGGCGATGCCGGCATGGTACAGAACGAGGCACATCCCCACCGTCAGGCACTCGAGGTGGTAGCCGCCGCCTACCAGCATGGCTGGCCGGTGCGCTGGGAAAGTATGTATGACGAGCGGCGTTGTCGCCGCGTGCCGATCCCGCTTCATCCACTCGACCGACGACGCCATTGGCTCGACCAGGGTGAACCTTTGTCGTTCGCCGCCACCGGTACAAGGCTGCTCGCTGCACTGCATGGCCAGAACGGCCAAAAGTTCTTCGAGCAAACAATCACGGCGCCCGCTATCTCCGAACATAGCCTGTTCGGCCGGGAGATCGTTCCGGCATCTCACTACATCGCCTTTGTGATTGAGGCAGTCAGGCAATTGTGCGGAGCCGCAACATGCCGGCTGCGAGATGTCGCGTTTGTCGAACCCTTGATACTTGCGGAAAGCCGACACGTTTTGCAGCTGATGCTACAACCGCACTCGGCCACGGCGGGAGAATTTTCGGTGGCCAGCCGGCTTCAATCGGCCGGGCGCGAAGGTGACTGGACTGTTCACGCTACCGGCAAGGTGGACTGGGCGCCAGGCATCGCCATATCACGCACCTCGTCGGGGCTTAGTGTAATCCAGTCGACATGGTCGGCGGTTCAACCACCGGACTCTGTATTACGCCGCGGCCGAGCGACGGGGCCTGGCCCTTGGCCCGGCGTTTCGTTGGCTCGGCACGGGATTTAAACGGGAAAATTCGGCCGCGCGTATCCTCGTCCAGCCCGAGGCCCGCTGCTCAGGCGGCAGACCAATTCACCAGCCTTGATCCAGGCATGCTGGATGCGTGCTTCCACGTCCTGATCAGCTGTCTCGAAGAGGAGAGCGCTGCGGCAGTCGCAGATCGGTTGTTCATACCGACCGGCATCTCTGAACTGGTCGTTCGCGGTGGTATCGGCGGCGGACGGTGTTTCTGTCTCGCTCGGCCCAATACCGCCTCTGCGGAAAAGCGCAGCACTCGATCTCCAGCTCTGCAACGAAGACGGATCGGTCGTACTCGACGTTTCGGGATTGAGTCTGCGTCCGTCGCAAACCGCCCACAGAGTTGACAATGGCAGGCGCCAAAACATCGGGCAACTCTTGTATCAAAAAGTCTGGCGCGCGATCCCGCTGAAGGCGCGGCCCGATATAGCCGGGCGCCGATCCTTCTTTTCGGGCAGCCAGGCGACTTGTCGCGCTTAATCGCCGAACGCCTGACCTGCCTCGGATCATCGGTACGGGTAGCCGCTTGGTCCGACCGGTTCGATGCCGGGCCGGGAGGACAATATCGTCTCGATCCGATGCAGCTTGAACACTTCGCGCAGCTGTTCAGGCACTTGAATGAGAATGATGGTTTTCCTACCGATGTCTTGTGGCTGTGCGATGACTGGGACCCGGCCGCGGATGTTACGCTGGCGGATCTGAAGCACGCACATCGTCGGGCTTGTTTGCCGCTGCTCCATCTGGCGCAGACCATCGCGTCGAGCGCGATCCCCGCGCGTTGCAAGCTCTGGGTCGCTTCAGCTGCCGGAGCAGGCGCATCAGAGCTGCGCGTCGCGGAGCTTGCGCAGGCACCGTGCCTTGGAATGCTGAAATCATTGTCGATCGAGCTCTATCCTGGCGTCGCCTGTAGCTCCGTCGAAATCGGAGCAAAACGATCCGGCAGAACAGGCTGTGCTGCTTGCGGGGAACTCGCCAGCAATGGCGAAGCTGCCGAGGTCGCTTACCGGACCGGCGATCGCCACGAAAGACGGCTGGTGCCGGCGCCGGAGCTCGCAACCGATTTTCGGTTAGACACCCAGGCGACTTACCTGGTCACCGGGGCATCCGGCGGCATCGGGGGAACCATCGCGCGCTGGCTCGTCGGACGGGGCGCCCGCCATCTTGTTCTCATCTCGCGAGGCGGCGCAGCCTCGCTTCGCGAAGAGCTTGTTTCTCTGCTCGGCACGGCCGAGACTGTCCACGATTTCCGGCTGGATGTCGCAGATGAGGTCGCGTTAGGACGCGCGCTCGGCGAGCTGAAGCAGCGCATGCCGCCGGTGAAAGGGGTATTTCACACGGCGGGCGTGCTCGACGATGCGCTGCTCCGCGATCAAAACTGGCGTCGGATCGAGTGCGTCATGGAGCCGAAAGTATCGGGCGCGTGGAATCTGCATCAGGCGACGCTTGATGATCCGCCGGACTTCTTCGTCCTGTTTTCATCGGCGTCGTCGGTTTTCGGCGCTCCCGGTCAAATCAACTATGCCGCAGCCAACGCATTCCTTGACAGTATCGCCCAATACCGACGCGCGAACGGCCTGGCTGCCTGCTCGATCAATTGGGGGCCGTGGAGCGAGGTGGGAATGGCGAGTCGGTTGGACGCTAAGAGAGCGTGGTTCGGCGAGCTCGGCATCACCCCGCTCGCCCCGTCAAAGGCGCTCGAAGCACTCGAGGCCGTTGTCGCCAGTGTGTCTCACTCGGTGACGGTGATCGATTGCGACTGGAGCAAGGGGGTAGGACGAATCGGGACGAATCTTGCCTCGGAGCTCGCGAGCGGGCCACCAGGGACCGGCAACGGGCAAACACGCTCCGGTTCGCTTCGGATCCGGTTGGCTGAAGCCACCGCCGAACGGCGCACCGAGCAGTTGCTGAACGAATGCAGGAGAGCGGTGGAGGAAATCCTGAAACAAACGCTGGCCGACGACGATCTCCGCTGCACCTTGATGGATTTGGGGATCGACTCGCTTGGTGCGCTGCGGCTGCGTTACGGGCTGCACGAAGAGTTGGGTGTAGACATCCCGCTTACCCACTTGCTCGGTGAACTCGATATCGTGGGGCTGGCCGGCCGTATTGAAGAGCAGTGGGAAGCCGCATCGGGCCAGGATCAATCGATTCCGCTTTCTCCTGCCCGTGCCGCCGGCGCGATGCTAACGGAGATCGAGCTGTGAGCGTACAGTTGTTGATCGATGAACTCGTCGGCCACGGCGTCGAACTTTGGCTCGATGACGGCAGACTGCGTGTACGCGGCCCCGAAGAAGCGGTCATCCCCCATCTCTATGCGCAATTACGCGCTTGCAAAGCCGAAGTGGCGAGTATGCTTGCCGCCGGGAGCGGTCGGGTCGAACAGCATCCCCTGTCCTATAGCCAACAGTCGCTCTGGTTGCTGCATCAACTCGCTCCGGATGCTTCCTGCTACAACGTCAACGTCGTGATAGAGGCTTTTGAACTCGACCTGGCCGTATTGCAGGCCGCGATCGACGCGATCGTTCGAGCTCATCCCATCCTGCGAACCGTCTATCGAATGGAACAGGGCCGGCCGTTTCAGGTCGTGCTGGATGAGGGCTCCGTTCCGATCGCGTGCAGCATGGTCGATCCATGGACGCCGCAAAATATCGAGGCCGCCGTTGCCGCGGCGATCGACGCTCCGTTCGATCTTGAACGGCAGGTAATCCGCATCGATGTACTGCGCGCGCCCGTCGGCGAACGGAAGTTGATCGTTCTGACGGTTCATCACATTGCCTGTGACTACTGGTCATTGCAGGCGCTGCTTGCCCAGATCCACGCGGCCTGTCGCGGCGGATCAACTGCGCAGCCGGCAGAAGTGGGCCGTCCGAAGGACACTTACCTGGACTATATGCGTTGGCAGCGTGCCGCCTTGGCCGGCGCTGCCGGAGAACGGCACTGCGCGTTTTGGCGCGACTATCTGCCGGCCGACCTGCCCCGTCTCGAACTGGCGACGGATCGGCCGAGGCCGCCGCAACAGAGCTTCGACGGCAAAACCATATCCCTGCCGCTTGCCGCCGATCTTTGTGCAGGCGTGCAGGCAGCGTGCCGCCAGCAACGCGTCACGCCATTCATGTACATGCTGGCGGTGTTTCAGGTGCTGCTCGGTCGATATAGCGGGCAGCAGCAGTTTGCTATCGGCTTGGCGGCATCCGGGCGCGACAGCCCGCAGACCCGGGATATCGTCGGAAATTTCGTGAATATGCTGGTGCTCCGCGCCGACCTTCGCAACGACCCCGACTTCGTCGGCTTGCTCGCCGCCGTGCGGGCGCAGGTCCTGATGGTGATGGAACATCAGGAATATCCGTTTTATCGGATAGTGGAGAATTTTGGCGGAGAGCGCGATCCCGCGCGTTCGCCGCTGTTCCAGGTCGTCTACAACTGGAACCAGTCGGACCCGCGGCCTCTCGAGAAGTCGTCATTCGGAAAGTTGATAGAGGGCTCCAGCACCGGACGGACGGGCGCCCCTTATGAGCTTACGCTGACGATTACGTCGTCGGAAAGCCAGCTTACCTGCAACTGGAACTACAATACCAATCTGTTCGACGCGTCCACCATCCAGCACATGGCTTCGGCGTATCTCTGTCTATTGCGCGGCGCCGTCGAATGCCGTGACATGAAACTGTCGGTCCTGCCGTTGGTCGATGAGACCGAAGGCCGGCGGCTCCTGGCGCTCAACGATGCCCGGATTTGCCCGCCGCCCACGGAACGCTGTGTTCACGAGTTGATAGGCAGTCGCGCTCTGGCCGCGCCGGAACGCATCGCCGTGATCTGCGAAACCGAGGCTATCAGCTATGGTGAACTTGAGCAGCGATCGAACGGCCTGGCCCAGGCGTTGCTCGCCAGCGGCGCTGAGCGCGGCCGGTGCGTCGGATTGTATTGCGAACGGTCGCTCGATCTTGTCGTCGCTTTGCTCGGCATTCTCAAGTCGGGATCGATCTACGTCCCGCTCGAGCGAAGTCATCCCACCGCGCGATTGCTGAGTATCGTCGAGGACGCAGATATCCGCGTCGTCGTGGGACAGCCGGGACCGCTGACGGAAGCGGCGCCGTTGAAACTGGTCGAGCCCGGAGCCGTTGCCAGTGGTCCTGCGCGCGATGCGGGCAACGCCATCCGTCCCGGCGATCTGGCGTACAATATCTACACGTCGGGTTCGACCGGAAAACCCAAGGGAGTTTGCGTGGAGCACGGTTCGCTTGCCGGCTTCATGCAGGCCATGGGTGCAGCTATCGGCATTACCGGTCGCGATAGATTACTCGCCATCACAACGCCCGCCTTCGATATTTCGCTCCTCGAATTGCTGCTGCCGCTCACGGTCGGCGGTTGCGTCGTGATTGCAAAAGAGGAACTGATGCGGAGTCCGGATGCCTTGCTTCGTGAAATCCGCGATCAGGGCGTCTCGTTCATGCAAGCCACCCCTGCCGGCTGGCAGCTGTTGCTGGATAGCAAGCCGCAAGCGCGCACCGATCTGAAGATGTTGTGCGGCGGCGAGCCGTTGAGTGGCCGGCTTGCGTTCAGGCTGCTCGCGTTCGGTGACGAACTCTGGAACGTCTATGGCCCGACCGAAACGACGATCTGGGTCGGCGCATTGCCGATCCGGAGCCGAACTGCGGATGCGTTCGGCGAACCGAAACCTGCGCTGGAATCCGTTTCAGACTCGCCGGAGTTGATCGGAGCGCCGATTGAAAATGCTGCCTGGCTGGTGCTGGACGAGCAACTGAGGCCGGTACCCATCGGAATGCCTGGCGAGCTTTGCATCGCCGGCCGCAACGTCGGCCGCGGCTACTGGAGGCGGCCCGACCTGACCGCAAAAGTCTTTGTACAAAATCCGTTCGATTCGGACCGCCTTTACAGGACCGGCGATCGCGTCAGATGCCTGGCGGACGGACGGCTGAAGTTCCTGGGACGCAAGGATCGCCAGCTGAAAGTTCGCGGCTTTCGCATCGAGCCGGGCGAGATCGAGGCGGCGCTTGTTGCGCATCCGTCAATCCAGACGGCGGTGGCCATGGTCCGACCAAACCGGCGCGGGCAACTCGATCTGGTCGGCTATGTTGTGGTCGCGCCAGGCGCACAGATTGCTCACAAGGACATCCGCCGTCACCTGCTCGACCGTCTGCCCGACTATTTCATTCCATCCCTTCTGGTCGAATTGACTGAATTGCCGGTCACCGTCAACGGCAAGATCGACTATGCAGCGTTGCCGGAGCCGAGCGCTTCGATGCATGTAGCCATAAGCGGCTACGTGAAGCCGGAGTCCACGGCTGAGCGATGGCTGTGTGATATCTGGGCCGATGTTCTTTCCTTCGAACCCTCGCGCATCGGAATAGACCAGAATTTCTTCGAACTCGGCGGGCATTCCCTGGACCTGGTCCAGGTGTTCAATCAATTGGCAGATCGGGCACCTGCAGGCATGGCCCTGACCGAGCTGTATCGGTATCCCACGATTCGAGGTCTTGCCGAGCGGATTGAGGGCAAGACTGTCGCCGGCGCGGCTTCGGACGGCGTCGAATCCCGTGCCGAGCGGCGTAAAAAGGGGCTGCTTGCGCGCGGCGCCGTGAAGCGATGAACGTCGACCGTAGTCGTGCCATTGCCGTGATTGGTCTGGCCGGGCGCTTTCCGGGCGCCGCCGATATCGATGCCTTTTGGCGTAATATTGTGTCCGGTATCGAATTCCTCTCGCCGATTTCACAGCCCGCAACCCCAGCCGCCCGCCGCGCCGGGGGGCGCGAAATGGATCGGCATGGCCAGCACCATCGAAGGGATCGAGGAATTCGACGCGGAATATTTCGGCATCAGCCGGGCAGAAGCCGAAATTCTTGACCCGCAGCAGCGGCTGTTGCTGGAATGCGCGGTAAACGCCTTCGATTCCGCCGGTTACGACCCGCGCAGCTTCGACGGTGCGGTAGGCGTGTATGCGGGTCTGGGATTCAGCACTTACCTCGTCGACAATATCGGTTCCCGCCCCGACATCATGGAGCGCTACGGACGTTTGCAACTGCTCCACGGCAACGACAAGGATTATGGCGCCACCCGCATCTCCTATTACCTGAACCTGCGCGGCCCGAGCATGGCGGTGAATTGTGCGTGCTCGACCTCCCTCGTCGCCATCCATCAGGCATGTACCGGCCTGTTGTCGTTTGAATGCGATCTCGCGCTCGCAGGAGCCGCGAAGATCGACGTCTCCGCGCATAGCGGCTACCTATATCGCGAGGGAGGCATCCTTTCAGCCGACGGCCATTGCCGGCCGTTCGACGCCGGCGCCTCGGGAACCGTCTTCGGCAGCGGCGTGGGTGCGGTAGTGCTCCGACGCTACGAGGATGCGGTGAATGCGCGGGACAATATTCACGCCGTGATCCTCGGATCTTCGGTCAACAATGATGGCGCCGACAAGGTTGGGTATGCAGCACCCGGCATCCGCGGACCGGCGAACGTCATCGCTGAGGCGCTGGCCATGGCCGACGCCTCCAGCGACAGCATCGGCTATGTTGAGGCTAACGGTGCTGCCACGCCAATGGGGGATGCCGCAGAGATCGCGGCTTTGACGACCGCGTTTGCACAGAAAGGAAACGGTCGCGCCGGATCGTTCTGCGCCGTCGGCTCGGTGAAGGCGAATATTGGACACCTCGACGTCGCCGCCGGCGTCGCCGGCTTCATCAAAGCGGTGCAAGCACTGAAGCACCGCACGATCCCTCCCTGCCTGCATTTCCAGACCCTCAATCCGCAGCTCCGACTGGAAAACGGACCCTTCTACATCAATTCGAAGCCGCTCGACTGGACAGCTCACGGCACGCCGCTGCGCGCCGGGGTCAGCGCCTTCGGTATTGGAGGCACCAACGCGCACATCGTCCTGGAAGAAGCGCCTGCAAGACCGTCTGAAACCTTGTCTGCCGCGCCTTGGGCGCATCTATTGACGCTTTCGGCCCACAAGCCGGAAGCACTGGAAATGCTGCGCGGCAAATATGCGGAGTTTCTGTCCGCACCGGCGAGCTCGGCGCAATTTCCGGATATTTGCGCCACGAGCAATGTCGGCCGTGCGCACCGTCGGCACCGCATCGCAATCGTAGCCGAGAGCGCCCTGGCTGCTTCGAAATTGCTCGCCGGAGAACACCCGGAGCAAGCACGTTTGCTGCACGGGGTTGCCGGCAATATGCCGCGTATCCGCTTTCATATGGATGTGCTTTCACTGGAGCAGGCTCATTGTCTTGGTGCGTTCGAGGACGCGCCGGCGGCATTTCGAGAGGCCTGGAACCGTTGCGCGGCATCGATTGGTCGCGCCGGCGATTGTTCGACGATATTCACCGCCTATTACGCCATGGCTGCCTCATGGCGCAGGTTCGGAATTTCCCCCGACGATATCCAGGGTAATCCGGTCGGCGCCCTCGCGGCCGAATGCGCCTTTGGCGGTCAGACGCTGGACGGGGCTGCTCAAAGACTGATGGCGCTGAGCTCCCACGGTACGGAGACAGCACGCATCACAGGACACCCAAGGTGTCGACGCGGTTTTGCATCTCGGCGGCCATATGGCGGTGAGGGATACTTCAAGTTCCCAAGCCGCCGACGACGGGCGGCAGCCCTTGTCAACGCAATTCCTGTTGGGACTCGCCAGTCTCTATGTGTCCGGCTTCGAAATCGATTGGCACGCGGTAAACTCCGATCGCGCATTCAATCGGGTAGAGCTGCCCGCCTATCCCTTCATACGCAAGCGCTATTGGATTGATCCGGCTCCTGGGCGCATCGCCGGTTCAGAGGGGCGATGCGCCGCCTGGTTACGTCACCCGATCGGAAATCGAGCGGCAACTTTTAGCCTGGTTCGACGATGCGCGAACGCGTGCGGCGGAGGACATAGACGAGCACCATTTTATCAGCGACTACGGCATCGATTCCCTGCATCTGCTGGATCTGCTGACGCGAGCCTCACGGCACTATCAGGTCGATTTTTCAGTGTTTGAACTGGGAGATGTCCAGACCGTCGAGGATCTGGCACGGCTCCTTGCCGAGAGAGTGAACAGCGCCGCGACGCACGAGGTAGAGCGTGCCCTGTCGCGCGAAAGGACGCATGCCACGCTCGGCCAGGGAAGCGTAGAGCGCCTCGCGGGCAACTACGCACATGCCTTTGCCGGCTGCGAAGGCTTCCGCGAACATTTGCTGAAGCGAATGGACGGAGGGACGACGGAAATCCTTGAGGTCGGAAATGGCCCGCCGATCCTGCTTCTTCCGCCGTTCGGCTGTATCGGCGCCGCATTCCTGTATCAGGCGCGATGCCTTGCCCCAACCCACCGCCTGCTGACGTTTCACTATCCGGGCTACGGCCGCAGTTCGATCTGCGGCAGGGAAGATCTCGGCTCGACCATCGCCGACATCGTGCACTGTCTGCATCGTCTCGTGCCCGGTACCCCCTGCCACGTCATGGGTTGGTCGCTGGGCGGCGTTGTCGGACAGATACTCGCCTCCGAGCACCCCGAACTCGTCAAATCGCTGATGCTGGTCAACACCAGTGCCAGGCTCGACGGAAACGGTTCTCTGGCCAGCGCCGCAACGATGGTCCGGCTGGCGATTGAGGACTTTGAGGAAAACAGGCCCGAATGGATGCGCGAGCGACGCGAGGGGCAGTTCGATTTCATCAGAGCCAGCGACAGCGCCGTGGTCTCCGGACGTTTCATGGCTGCGGTCCAGGCGTTTGACGGCCGCGAACGGCTTGCGTCGATAGCCGCTCCCGCCCTCGTGGTTTCCGGAGGACAGGATCGCATCACGCCACCAAAATACGGACGGGAGCTGGCGGAGCGTCTGCCCGGCTCGAGCTACGCCGAGCTTGCCAACGCAGGTCACTACATTCCGCTTTTCAACGCCGACTGGTTCAACCGGCAGATGTCGACGTTCATGAATGCGATGAGACCCTGATCACGAGGGAAGAAACCATGGCGCAGCTTGCCTTCTATATCTCGACGAAAGTGCCAAGCGTACATTCGGACCCGGACATGAAGGGATTCCGCGAGAGATTTCTCGCGGCGATTCCACTGGCCTATGCGGAAGCCGAAAAAGCTCCAGGCTTTGTCGCTCACGCGAACCAGATTGCCTGGAACAATGCAAAAAGCGAGTTCGATCAGGACTACGGCCCTGGGGCACGTTTGCCGTGCCGAGATATTTCGACGGAGCCCGTGGGTTGGGCGTGAGGGAATTGTCGCAATCATTGTCGATCTGGACCTGCCTGGAAGCGCTCTACGCTTATGCTTACGATGGACTACATGGAGAGGTCCTGAAAGTGAGCCGCGCCAGGTTTCACATCGAATTTTATGCGGTGGCCTGGTGGGTTGCGGAAGGAAGTAAACCGACCTGGACGGAGGCCGTCGAGCGTCTGCACTATGTTTGCGATCATGGACCTTCGCCTCGGGGATTTCGGGTAAGTCACGCGCTGGACGAACACGGTAATCCGGCCAAACTGAATCCAAGGAAGCTGGCAGCCTACCGGAAGCATGGAGCATTTGACGAGATAGAAATATGAAGGTTCTGGTCGGATGCGGATTGATTGCCGTGCCGGTCCGCCGGCCGTGTCTCGCAGGGCCGGCCTAATGCAGGCCGGTCGCAACAAGTGCACGATCACGCCGGAGACTCGGCCGCATGCCGCGGTCCGGCTGCTTTGCTTTCACCACGCGGGAGCGGGCGCATATACCTTCCGCGCATGGTCGCGAATGCTGCGCCCGGATGTGGAATTACTGGCAGCTCAACTGCCTGGGCGGGAAAACCGGTATTCGGAACCTTTGCTTTACTCGGCCGACGCGGTACTCGACGAACTCATTTCTTCCTTGGACGACTCGCTCGGGCCGAGATACGCCATATTCGGTCATAGCCTTGGGGCGCTGCTGGCGTATCGCTTCGCCAGCCGCGTCCGCAAGACCGGAGAACTTCCGGAACCGCTTCGCCTCTTTCTGTCTTCGGCATGCGTCCCCGGGCACAATGAAGACGATGGACCACTGCGCGCTGGTTCGCCGCTGCTTAGCGACGAAGCCTTGATCAAGAAAATGGCGCTCCTTGGCGGCACACCGGTCGAGATATTGAACGACGCCGCGCTGCTCGACGTTTTCCTGCCCGTGCTTCGTGCCGATCTTGCCGTCCTCTCACAGGCGAATTGCACCACGGAGGAGATCCTGGACATTCCCTTCACATTGCTGGGCGGATCAACTGATCCGACCGTAAGACCGGAAGATATCGATTGCTGGAAACGTCTTTCTTCACACCGGTGTCAGACCCACATTATGCAGGGTGGACACTTTTATCTCCAGCATTCGCAGATCGCGCTATTGCAAATCATCAACGCGGTTTTGGGCGATCACATCGAGGAGTTGCGCCGACTGAAGCCAAGTCTTTCACGCCCATGGGCATAGCCATGTGAATTGCAAGGTTACACGCTATGGTGTGTCGTATATCAGTAATGCATCCGGTTATCCACGAAACCGGAACCGCATTGAAGCGCCTGCGGTGCATTCACGAATGCTAGAGACAGCGTCAAGTCGAATGAGTACTCGCGAATGCATCATTCCGCTTGCACAAAACGAGATTCATTTGTGGTTTGCGAACTACGATGAAATCGATGACGAAAGAATGCATGACGCCTACCGTGCTCTGTTCAATGAGCAGGAAAAGAGACAGGAGCTTCAGTTCTATTTCGCCAAAGATCGTCGGCGCTATCTCGTAACTCGTGCGCTGGTTCGGACCGTGCTGTCTCGTTATCAATCGGTGAGTCCGAAGGATTGGATCTTCTCCACAAATGCCCATGGGCGTCCGGAGATTGCAAACGCCGGGATGAGCGGTGCGCGCCTGTCTTTTAATATCTCGCATACGCATAGTTTGATCGTCTTGGGTGTGACAAGAGGCCGGGCGCTGGGCGTTGATGTAGAAAACATATGCACGCGCGCCGTATCGATTGATATTGCAGATCGGTTCTTTTCACCCGCTGAGGTGAGGGTGCTTGCAGGTATGCCCCTGAGCCAGCAGCAAGCCCGTTTCTTCGAATACTGGACTTTCAAAGAGTCATATATCAAGGCGCGAGGCATGGGATTATCGATACCGCTGGATAAGTTCAGCTTTCACTATCCACATGACGGAGCTGTCGAAATCGTAATTCATCCGGAACTGAAAGACGACCCTGCACGCTGGCAATTCTGGCAGTTTCGACCCATGCCAGAATACCTAGTCGCGATCTGTGCCGAGAGAGCGGATCCTCAATCTCCAGCCATTGTGGTAAGAAGAGTCATCCCAATGGGCGTCGAAACGGTGATTACCACAACGTTCAGCCGGACCTCAGGCTAACAGCGGCGCCGTCAGGGAGTGGGTTGGAACCGCGTTGACGCAGGCTTCGAGAATTTAAACATAGCGTTTCAGGCAGCGGATCAATCAGCTCGCAAGCGACTTCGGTCCAATTCGCGCGAACAGACGGACAAGCTTCCAGACCGTCTGAACTGCCGATCAACTGTCGGCCGGACGTACAAAACAGAGAATACCCGCCTCAGGCGTGAAGCAAACCACGCCGCGGTTGGTCGGGTTATCGATTTTGTCGATGATCCTATTCGAAGGCACCCGCAGCCAGAACGGGAGCGACATCTTCCAACGGCCATCGATCAGCACCTCGTAGCCATCCCGGTCCTGCCGGGACTCCACTGTTCGGCAATCCGCAATCGAGCAGCACGGGGCGCCAGTGCCTGGTTGTTTCAGGCTCTCAAACCATGGCGCAAGCGCGGGATCGGGGCTGTCGGGTGGAGCGGCCGCCGCCGCCTGATTGAGAGCAAGGCAGACTGCGACAAGGATTTCCCTGCCGATTTGCACAGCTGCCTGGTGATGTGCCGTCGATGCTGACAAAAAGAGTGACCCCTCCGATAAACGTCGCATGTTAGCGCGATTTTTCCGTTATTTCCCTGTTCTTTGCACCGAAAACAGCCATCGATGTGGGCTGACGATAGCCGTTCCGTACCATATTGCGGCGGACTCCGTTGACGCCGTCGAGCGGGAACACGACATATCCACACCCTCGATCCAGGCACTGCTCGGGAGCACGACATGAACGCGCCGCCAAACATCGATCCCGTCACCGCCAGCGACGTCGTGCACTGGCTGACAAACGACACGCGCGATGAGCGCTTCATTGACAATATTTTCGCCGAGCTATGTGTTCGGCTGCAGCGAGCGGGCGTTCCTGTCATGCGGGCGTCGCTTCATATCCTGATCCACCACCCGCAGTGGCTTGGCGCCCGGATCATGTGGGCCGACGGGATGCGCGAGGCTGTGATTGAGAGAGTTGACTTCGATGTCAGGGAGCGATCCGAATACATCGATAGTCCCGCCAATGAGATCCATGACGGTGCCGCCGAGGTGCGCGAGAATCTCGAACACGATCCCTCGCTGGGTCGCAAGCACGCCGTCTATGACGAGATGCGGGCGAAAGGCCTGACCGACTATGTGGCGTGGCCGTTGTACCATACCCTCGGCAAGCGGCACTTCGTAACCTTTGCAACCGACCGGCCAGGGGGTTTCGACGACGCGCAACTCGCAGGCCTGTTGAAACTGTTGCCGGTTCTGGCGCTGGTGAGCGAAATCCGTGTCAAGAACCGGCTGGCTCGAACGCTGTTAGAGACCTATGTCGGGTCGCATGCCGGCGAGCTCATTCTGGCCGGCGCCACCCGGCGCGGAAGCGGAACGACGGTACGCGCTGCCATCATGATTTGCGATCTGCGTGATTTCACCAGGATCTCCGATAACTGGCCGCGGGACGACGTCATTGATCTTCTGAACGGCTATTTCGACGCGATGTCGGAGCCGATTGCGCGACATGGCGGGGAAATACTGAAATTCATCGGCGACGGTCTGCTCGCGATCTTTCCGCTGAGCCAGCCGTCGGCCTGCGCAAATCTGCTGCATGCCGTGACAGAGGCCCGCCAGGCCATGGCTGCGCTGAATGAAAAGAACGGCGAAACCGGTCGTGCGCCACTGAATTACGGCATCGGCGTCCACGTCGGAGACGTCATGTACGGCAATATCGGGTCGGCCACCCGGCTCGACTTCACCGTCATCGGTCCTGCAGTCAACATGGCCTCGCGTCTCGAAACCCTCACCAAACAATTGGGGAGACCCGTGCTGCTGTCCCGCGCGTTCGCCGACCTCGTCGAAAGCGATTTCGATCTCGAACGCGTCGGCGAATACCCGGTGCGCGGCTTCAACGAGCCAATCGAGCTGTTTGCCTATCACGGCTGAATGCCGGTCTGCCGCCAGGTGTCCGGCCGTCTCCAATCATACTTATAAGATTCCTATAACGTTGTCGTCACCGCCACCTCGAAAATATATGTGCGACGTGGCACCTCACGGTCACACAGGATCATACGCCTATTGCTCGTGATCTATCGCAACTCGCACGGTCCGGAGCACCGCACGGTCGCAGCCGGAAGCATCGCCGCAAGGAGCCTCTCATGTTGGACGTCGTCATGCTGGTCCTCGGCTTGGGCTTCTTCGCATTGTCGATTGGCTACGCCTACGCCTGCGAGCGGCTTTGAGGAGAACGACCATGATCTTCGACTATTCACTCGCAGCCATCGTCTCCGCCGGTCTGTTGTTTTACCTGACCTACGCGCTGCTGCGGCCCGAGCGATTCTGACGCCGAAAACCCTGACCTGGATCTGGTCGGGGGCGGAATCGGGCTTTGGAAAATCACGCGCAAACTTGAAGGCACACGACCATGACCGTCATTGGCTGGATTTAAATCATTCTGTTCTGCGCGATCGTCGTCGCGCTTGTCAGACCGCTCGGCGGTCACATGACACGCGTCTTCAATGGCGAGCGCACATTCCTTTCCCCGGTCCTGCGGCCGGTTGAGGCCGGTCTATACTGGATCGGTGGCGTCGATGAGAAGCGCGAACAGCATTGGCTGACTTACACGGTAGCGATGCTGCTGTTTCATGTCGGCGGCTTTGTCATTCTCTACGCGGTGATGCGCCTGCAGGCGGTGCTCCCGTTCAATCCGGCGGAACAGTCCGCGGTCGCGGAGGAGCTTTCCTTCAACACGGCGATCAGCTTCATCACCAACACCAACTGGCAGAATTACGGCGGCGAAACCACGATGTCCTACCTCGTGCAGATGCTGGGGCTGACGCACCAGAACTTCCTGTCGGCCGCAACCGGCATCGCGCTGGCAGTCGCGCTGATCCGCGGCTTCTCCCGCTCCTCGATGCGCACCATCGGCAACTTCTGGGTCGACGTGACCCGGACCACTCTCTATCTCCTGTTGCCGATCTGCGTCGTCTACACGCTGTTCCTGGTCTGGCAGGGAATGCCGCAGACGCTCGGCGCCTATGTCGATGCGACGACGCTGGAAGGCGCCAAGCAAACCATTGCCGTGGGGCCGGTCGCCTCGCAGGTCGCCATAAAAATACTCGGCACCAATGGCGGTGGCTTCTTCAATGCCAACGCGGCGCATCCGTTCGAGAATCCGACCGCGCTGTCGAATTTCGTGCAGATGATCTCGATCTTCGCGATCGGTGCGGCACTCACCAACGTGTTCGGCCGCATGGTCGGTAACCCGCGTCAAGGCTGGGCTATTCTGGCCGTGATGGGCGTGCTGTTCATATCCGGCGTCGCCATCACCTATTGGGCGGAAGCCAATGGCACGACTGCGCTCCGGGCGCTCGGGCTGACCGGCGGCAACATGGAAGGCAAGGAAGTCCGCTTCGGCATCGTCGCCTCCTCGCTGTTTGCCGTCATCACCACAGCGGCCTCCTGCGGCGCTGTCAACGCCATGCATGATTCATTCACCGCGCTCGGCGGCATGATCCCGCTGATCAACATGCAACTCGGCGAGATCATCGTCGGCGGCGTCGGCGCCGGCCTCTACGGCATGCTGATCTTTGTCGTCATCTCGATCTTCGTCGCCGGCCTGATGGTCGGCCGCACCCCGGAATATGTCGGCAAGAAAATCGAGGCGCGTGAAGTCAAGATGGCGATGCTCGCGATTTTGGTGCTGCCGCTGATGTATCTCGGCTGGACGGCAGTGGCCGTGGTGTTTCCGCCGGCTGTGGCCTCGATGGCCAATGCCGGACCGCACGGTTTTACCGAAGTGCTCTACGCCTTCACGTCGGCGACCGGCAACAACGGTTCGGCCTTCGCCGGCCTCACCGGCAACACCTTCTTCTACAATCTCTCGCTTGCAAGCGCGATGTTCGTCGGCCGCTTCTTCATGATTGTGCCGGCGATGGCGCTGGCGGGTTCGCTGGCAGGGAAAAAGTCGATTCCGCCCTCCGCCGGCACGCTGCCGACCACGGGGGGGCTATTCGTTGGCCTGGTCGTCGGCGTGATCTTGATCATCGGAGGTCTCACTTTCTTTCCCGCGCTGGCGCTGGGTCCGATCGTCGAGCACCTCGCGATGAACGCCAACACCCTGTTCTGATCGATCACCTTCTGGAGTGCCATCCATGGAAGTCTTGAAACTGCAGAAGCACGCCCCGGTCTCGGCAATGCTCGATCCGAAAATCGTGATGCCGGCTATCGGCTCGGCCCTCGCCAAGCTCGACCCGCGGCTGATGATCAAGAATCCCGTGATGTTCGTCGTCGAAGTCGTTGCCGCGCTGACCACGATTATTTTTCTGCGAGACCTGGTGACTGGCGGAGAAAGTACCGCGTTCACGTTCCAGATCATCCTGTGGCTGTGGTTTACGGTGTTGTTCGCCAACTTTGCAGAAGCCGTCGCCGAAGGCCGCGGCAAGGCACAGGCAGAATTGCTGAAGAAGACGCGGACGGACAGCCAGGCCAAGCTGTTGTCGGGTTCCGACAAGACCTACAGGCTTGTATCGGGCACCAGCCTCAAGGTTGGCGACATCGTCCTGGTCGAGGCTGGCGACAATATTCCATCCGATGGCGAAGTGATTGAGGGCGTGGCCTCGGTCAATGAAGCGGCGATTACCGGCGAATCCGCCCCTGTCATCCGCGAGTTCGGAGGCGATCGCTCGGCTGTCACCGGCGGCACGCAAGTGCTGTCCGACTGGATCCGCGTGAAGATCACCGCGGCGCAGGGGTCGACCTTCATCGACCGGATGATCAAGCTGGTCGAAGGTGCCGAGCGGCAGAAGACGCCGAACGAAATCGCTCTCAACATCCTGCTGGCGGGTATGACCATCATCTTCGTGTTCGCGACGGTGACGATCCCGAGCTACGCAGCTTACGCAGGTGGTTCGATCTCGGTGGTTGTGCTGGTGGCGCTGTTCGTGACGCTGATCCCGACCACCATCGGCGCGCTGCTTTCCGCGATCGGCATCGCCGGCATGGACCGGTTGGTACGCTTCAACGTGCTGGCGATGTCCGGCCGCGCCGTCGAGGCCGCGGGCGACGTCGATACGCTTTTGCTCGACAAGACCGGCACCATCACGCTTGGCAATCGGCAGGCAACCGCCTTCCGGCCGGTTCGAGGGGTCACGGAACAGCAACTGGCGGACGCAGCGCAATTGGCTTCACTGGCCGATGAGACCCCGGAGGGCCGTTCCATCGTCGTGCTGGCCAAGGAAAAGCACGGCATTCGCAGCCGGGATATGAGTGAACTTGGTGCGACCTTTGTTGCGTTCACAGCCCAAACACGCATGAGCGGTGTCGATGCCGGCGGTTCGTCTATCCGCAAGGGCGCGGTCGACGCGATCCTCAATTATGTCAGCGGAGGAGAGGCGCGAATTCTCACGTCAGGCAACGCCGTTCGCGCGTCGCAGCCGGCGCTCTATTCCGAGACGGCTCGGGAAATCCAGGCAATCTCCGACGAAATCGCAAAATCCGGCGGCACGCCTTTGGCCGTCGCCCGCGACGGAGAACTGCTGGGCGTGATTTACTTGAAAGATATCGTCAAGGGCGGCATCCGCGAGCGTTTTGCGGAGCTGCGCCGCATGGGCATCCGCACCGTGATGATCACCGGCGACAATCCCATGACGGCAGCCGCGATTGCCGCGGAAGCCGGCGTCGATGATTTCCTCGCGCAGGCAACTCCGGAAGGCAAGCTGCAACTCATCCGCGACGAGCAGGCCAAGGGCAAACTGGTCGCGATGTGCGGCGACGGCACCAACGACGCGCCAGCGCTGGCGCAGGCCGATGTCGGCGTCGCCATGAATACCGGCACCCAGGCCGCCCGTGAGGCGGGCAACATGGTGGATCTGGATTCCAACCCGACCAAGCTGATCGAGGTGGTCGAGATCGGCAAGCAACTCTTGATGACGCGCGGCGCGCTGACCACGTTCTCGATCGCCAACGACGTGGCGAAATACTTCGCCATCATCCCGGCGATCTTCCTCACCTTCTACCCGCAGCTCGATGCGCTCAACATCATGCACCTCGCGAGCCCGCAGAGCGCCATCCTGTCCGCGATCATCTTCAACGCGTTGATCATCATCGCGCTGATTCCGTTGGCGCTGAAGGGCGTGGCCTATCGTGCGATCGGTGCCGGCGCGCTGTTGCGTCGTAACCTGATGATCTACGGCGCCGGCGGCATCATCATTCCCTTTATCGGCATCAAGGCGATCGACCTCGTCGTTGCCGCCTTGCACCTGGTTTGACGTCAATGCGTGTATCTCGTGCCACGCAGCGCAGCGCAGCACTTCGCGCAGCGGTGCGCTGCAGAGCCGGGGCCGTCACAAACACCGTCCTTGGTAAGGTCCCGGTTCTGCGAAGCAGCGCTGAACAAGGGCTGCATCGCGCCCGGGACGCGAGAAAGATTTAAGGAGAACTGTCATGTTGAAAGAAATTCGCCCCGCGATCATCATCGTCGTCTTGCTGACACTTATCACCGGTCTCGCCTATCCGCTCGCGATGACCGCGATTGCCGGTGTTCTCTTCCCGAAGCAGGCACAGGGCAGTCTGATCGAGAAAGACGGCAAAGTGGTAGGCTCGGCGCTGATCGGGCAGGAGTTCAAGGGCGATAAATATTTCCACGGCCGCCCGTCGGCGACGACGGCGCCGGACCCGGCCGATTCGACCAAGACCGTGCCTGCGCCCTATAACGCGGCCAATTCCGGAGGGTCCAACCTCGGCCCGACCAGCAAGGCCCTGATCGACCGGGTCAAGGAAGACGTCGACAGGCTCCGGGCCGAAAATCCGTCGATGCCGGTCCCGATCGATCTGGTGACCACAACGGGCAGCGGCCTCGATCCCGACATCTCGCCGGAGGCCGCGCAGTTCCAGGCGGCGCGCGTCGCGAAGGCCCGAAGTATGTCTGAGGATCGCGTCCGCCAGCTGGTGACGGAGCAGACCCGGGGCCGCTTTGCCGGGCTGCTCGGCGAGCCGCGCGTCAACGTATTGGCGCTCAATCTCGCGCTGGACGCAGTCACATCCAAATAGGACCGGGTAGACCGGGCCGGCGTGAGAAGATGCTTTCAACGATCACTGTTAGTTCCAGAGTCGAATCGACAACGGCAAGCAATTCCTTCAGCTTCTGCACGGCGCTGTCCGGTGTCGTGAGGACCGGCCGGCCCGACGTCTCGGCGACCAGCGCAGCGGCTGGTGCCATGCTGTACTGCGCCAGCGCAATCAGATCGCAGTTGCGCAATTCCCGTGACGCTTCCGCCACCAGGCGATCATGCTCCGCGCGCTCGCCACGATCCAGGGCTGCGAGCGCGCCCACCGCCAATTTTGGCACGATCTCGAGGGGGTGAGGAAATTCGCCCGGCATCGAAGACAGCGTCGGCGCGAATGTCGCGAGCAAACCGATCCTGCGGCCCTTTGCGGCGGCCTGCTCGATCATGGCTTCATTGGGCTTGAGCACCGGCATCGGCGCGTGCTCGCGCGCGACGGCCTCGATGCAGGGACCGAAGGCCGAGCATGTGAAGAGGATCGCGTCGGCGCCGGTATTGGCCGCGTAACGACCGAGTGACAGGAAGCGTCCGGTCATTGCATCGGTAAGCCGGCCATCGCGCGCCAGGTCGGCCGAGAGGCTGTCGTCGAGCAAATTCATCAGACAGGCATCCGGCCACGCCCGCGCGAACGACGCCTCGATCGGCGCAATCGAATGTTTCAGGGCATGGACGAGAGCGATGCGCATCTTGTTCAATCCGGCAACGGCGCGGCGGGGTTCGATATCACCCGCCGGGCCGCGGCGTCAGGCGCTTACTTGAAGGGGAGGGCGTACATCAGGCCGCCCTTGCTCCAGGTCGCGTTCAAACCGCGATCCAGTTTCAGCGGGCTTGCTTTACCGACATTGCGCTCGAACATTTCGCCGTAATTGCCTGTCGCCTTGATGGCCTGCGACATCCATTTGTTGTCGAGACCGAGCCGGGATCCGAGGTCCCCGGCGCTGCCGAGCAGACGCTGGATGCCCGGCACGTTGGATTTTGCCATTTCGTCTGCATTGCCCGCGGTCACGCCGAGTTCCTCAGCCTCGATCAGGCCATAGTGAAGCCAGGCGACAATGTCGGTCCACACTTCGTCGCCGTTGCGCGTGAACGGCCCGAGCGGTTCCTTGCTGATCGTCGTCGGCATGATGGTGTAGTCGGCTGGATTCGGCGCCGCGGTCGTGACGGAGCCGGCCAGCGCCGAGGCGTCCTGGGTCATGGCGTCGCAGCGCCCACCAAAGAAGGCCTGCAACATCGTATCGGGACGATCGAACACCAGCGGCTTCCAGTCGATGCCGTTGGCGCGGCCGTAATCGCCGAGCGTCACCTCATGGGTCGTGCCCTGCGCGACGCAGACGGTGGCGCCGTTCAGCGCCTTCAAGTCCTTTACGCCGCTGTCGCGCCGCACCACAAAACCCTGGCCGTCATAGAAATTCACCGGTCCTTGCCGCAGGCCCAGCGTGGCGCCGCGCAAAAATGTCTGCGTTGAATTGCGATAGAGTACGTCGACCTCCCCCGATTGCAGCGCGGTGAAGCGGTTTTGCGCGGTGAGCGCGACGTAGCGCACCTTGTTGGCGTCGCCGAGAACCCCGGCTGCCAAGGCGCGGCAGTAATCGGAGTCGAGCCCCTTGTAGTTACCTTGCGAGTCCGGGGCGGAGAATCCGGCAAAGCCTGTGCTGACGCCGCATACCAGCGTGCCGCGCTGCTTGACCGTATCGAGGGTTGCAGCGGCCGCTGCCGTAACCGAAGCCGCGAGCAATCCTGTAGCGATGAACATTCTCTTCATTCCGTTCCTCCTCCTAGTGACCAACCGTTTTCAATGCGCTGTCTACTGCAGCTCCTAACCTGTCGACGATCATATCGATGTCGTCCGATGTCGAGATGTAGGGCGGTGCGAGCAGGACATGGTCGCCGCTGCGGCCGTCCACCGTCCCGCCGCCCGGATAGCAGGCGAGGCCGCGTTCGAGCGCGGCGGCCTTGATCCGCTGGTTGAGTTTTAAGCCGGGATCGAACGGCGCGCGGCCGGCGCGATCGGCGACCAGTTCGACGGCCTGGAACAGGCCGCGGCCGCGGATATCGCCGACGTGGCGGTGATTGCCGAAACGCTCGGTCAACCGTCGCTCGAGGATGTTGCCGAGCTCCTTGACCCGCTCGAGCAATTTTTCTTCATCAATGATCCGCTGCACCTCGAGCGCCGCCGCGCAGGCGAGGGGATGCGCGAGATAGGTATGTCCGTGCTGGAACGCTCCCGAGCCCTGCCGGATCGCGTCGATGATGCGGCCGCTTGCGAGCATCGCGCCGATCGGCTGGTAGCCGCCGCCAAGTCCCTTGGCGATGGCCTGGATGTCGGGCGCGATGCCCTCCTGTTCCCATGCGTGAAGCGTGCCGGTGCGGCCCATGCCGCACATTACCTCGTCGAGGATGAGCAGGGCGCCGTGCCGGTTGCAGATGTCGCGCACCGCCCTGAAGTAGCCTTCGGGCGGCGGCACGCATCCGGAGGTGGCTCCGACGACGGGCTCGGCAATGAATGCAGCCACCGTGTGGGGACCGAGACGCTGGAATTCCGCCTCCAGCTCGGCCTTGAGCCGCGCCACGAAATAGGCTTCGGATTCATTGTCGCGCATTTCGTGATAGGCGAATGCGGGTGTGACGTGGCTGAAGGCGGACGACAGCAGCGGCGCATAGGGTTCGCGGCGCCAGGCGTTTCCGCCTGCCGCCAAGGCCCCGAGCGTATTGCCATGGTAGCTCTGGCGGCGGGCGATGAAGCGCTGGCGCTCTGGCTGACCGCGCTCGATAAAATATTGCCGCGCCAGTTTGATGCTGGCTTCGATCGCTTCCGACCCGCCGCTGACCAGATAAGCATAAGCAAGGCCGCCGGGTTCAGCGCCGACCAGCCGGTCGGCCAATTCCTCCGCCGGCTCCGAGGAGAAAAAACCGGTATGGGCATAAGCGAGTTTTGAGGCCTGCCTGGCGATGGCCTCGATCACCCGCGGATGCTGATGCCCTAGACAGGAAACGGCGGCACCGCCGGAGCCATCGAGGATTCGGCGGCCATCCTCGGCAATCAGCCACACGCCCTCACCGCCGACGGCCTTGGGAGGCTGCTCGCGCAAGCTTCGATGCAGCACGCGGCTGTGGCTGGCGCCCATGATCGTCAATCCTTTCTCGGCAAGATACTGCGACCTCGCTGCGAGGCGAGCCTCAGCCGCTTCGAGGCGCCGCTTCGCTCCCGCGCGTAGTTCTTTGAGGGGTGAAGACTTCGGCTGCGGGCAGTCCATGCAACATATGTTGCAGAAAAACGCGTTTTTATGCAACGTATGAAACTCGTTTGGCGAGCGCCTGGCCGAAGATCGCTGCGTTAAAAGGATCCTTGCGCTGTGACGATATCCACGCCCGTCCCTGCCCGGCGCAAGCGGTTGCGCAGTGCAATGACCCGCGAGCGCCTCACCGGGCTTGTCTGGCAGATCGTGGTGGTAGGCCTCGCGATCGCTGTCGTCGGCTGGCTCTGGTCGAACGCCATCCACAACCTGTCGGTCCGCCGCATCGCCACCGGCTTTGCCTTCCTCGGCCGCGAGGCCGGAATGCCGATTGCCGACGCCTGGATCGACTACAGCCCGAAGAATACTTATCTCCGCGCCTTCATCGTCGGCCTCGTCAACACGCTCCGTGTCGCCGTCATCGGCATCGTGCTTGCCACCGTGCTGGGCACGATCGTCGGCATTGCGCGGTTGTCGTCCAACTGGCTGCTGTCGCGCCTCGCCGCGGTCTATGTCGAAGTGCTGCGTGATCTGCCGCTGCTGCTGCAGCTCTTGTTCTGGTACGTGTTGATGCAGGGCCTGCCAGTGGCCCGCGCCGCGTGGATGCCGATCGACGGCGTGTATCTTTCCAATCGAGGCCTGATTCTCCCGTCGATTCCGATCGAGCACGGACACCTGTGGGTGATCGGCTACGGCCGTGGCCGGGCTGATCGCCTCATATGCGCTGAACCGGCAACTGGTCGAACGGCAGCTGCTGGACGGCCGGCCGCGTCGCCTCTGGCCTTACGCGCTGGTTCTGGTGCTCGGATTGCCGGCGCTGCTGTCGTGGGGCTTAAGCGTATCCTGGACCATCACTTTGCCTGAGTTGCGCGGTTTCAATTTTGTCGGTGGATTGACGTTGTCGCCGGAATATTTCGCGCTGCTGGTCGCGCTCGTCACCTACACCTCGGCTTTTATTGCCGAGATCGTGCGCAGCGGCATCCAGGCTGTTCACGTGGGTCAATGGGATGCCGCGATGGCGCTCGGCCTGCGCCGGAGTTTTGTGCTTCGGCACATCGTGCTGCCGCAGGCGCTCCGCGTCATCATTCCGCCGATGACCAGCCAATATCTGAACCTGACCAAGAATTCCTCGCTGGCCGTCGCGGTCGGCTATCAGGACATCGTGTCGATCGCCAATACCACGCTGAACCAGACCGGCCAGGCCATCGAAGCCATCGCGTTGATCATGGGGGTGTTCCTGACCATCAGCCTTGGCATCAGCCTGTTCATGAACTGGTACAATGCGCGTATCGCGCTGGTGGAGCGCTGATCGATGACGTCATTGACCGACGCACCGGAAAATCCGCTTCCCTTCGGCAGGGCGCGTCCGCGCAGCGCCGCAAGCGGCCGCGCGATCCGATGGATGCGCGCCAATCTGTTCTCGTCGATTCCCTCGACCATCACCTCGTTGGCGCTGATCTACCTGCTCGCAAAGGCGTGTGTAAGCTTCGTGCAGTGGGCTCTCGTGAACGCAATCTGGAGCGTTCCCGACAACCAGACCGGCGCCTGCCGGGCGATCCGCGGGGTCGGCGCCTGCTGGGCCGTTATCCCCGAGAAAGCTCGCTTTATTCTGTTCGGTACCTATCCGTTCAATGAACAGTGGCGTCCCGCATTAGCGACCTTGATCTTCATCGCGCTGTTCTTCGTGTCGAGCCGGCGCAGCTTTTGGCGCAAGGAACTCATCCTGGTATGGGCCGCCGCGCTGGTTTTGATTGGCCTGTTGATGTGGGGCGGGATCTTCGGGCTCGCCTATGTCTCCCAGGATCGCTGGGGCGGGTTGCCGGTCACCTTGATCCTCGCGACATTCGGGCTTGCCTTCGGTTTTCCCCTTGGAATTCTCGTAGCACTCGGTCGCCGTTCCAAAGCTGCCCGCCATCCACTCGCTTTGCGTGCTCTATGTCGAGCTTATCCGCGGCGTCCCGCTGATCAGCCTGCTGTTCATGGCGAGCGTCATGTTTCCGCTGTTCATGCCGGATGGCGTCAACATCGACAAGCTGTTGCGGGCCCAGATCGCCTTCGTGCTTTTCGCCGGCGCCTATCTCGCGGAAGTGGTGCGCGGCGGCTTGCAGGCCGTTCCGAGGGGGCAGCATGAGGCGGCGGAAGCGCTCGGCCTGTCGTACTGGAAGAAAAACGGCCTGATCATCTTGCCGCAGGCGATCCGCCATGTGATCCCGCCTCTGGTGAATACCTTCATCGCGTTCTTCAAGGACACCAGTCTTGTGCTGATCATCGGCATCTTCGACCTGCTGACGACGGCGAAGACCGCCATCATCGATCCCGCGTGGCAATCATTCAGCGTCGAGGTCTACCTGTTCGTGGGAATGATCTATTTCGCATTCTGCTTTGCCATGTCCCGCTACAGCCGGAGCCTCGAGGCGCAGGGCGTCCGATGAGCACGCGCGCCAGACACGCTTAATAAGTCCTCAACGTTTTTGCTTAAGAATGCCTCAAAATGGAGACATTCGGGATGAGAAGCTTTCTGTTCGGCGTTGCTGCACTCGTCGCATGTTCGGCGCCCTCGGTGGCAGCCGATATGCCGGCGCGGCCCGTGCCGGTCGTTGCCGCCGCGCCGGTCTATAACTGGGGCGGCTTCTATGGCGGCATAAATGCCGGCTGGGCATGGGGTCCGGCGCATTGGCAATACGACGTCGTTCCCCCCGCGAGCATCTCGCATCAGATGAACGGTGGGTTCGGCGGTTTCCAGGCCGGTTACAATTTTCAGATCCGTTCCTTCGTGCTGGGCATCGAAGGCGACTACGAGTTCGCCAACATCAACGGGACCGGCCTCTGTCCCAATCCGGCTTTCATCTGTCATTCCAAGACGCGCAATATCGCCGACATCGCGGGCCGTATCGGCTATGCCTGGGACCGGGTCCTGCTTTACGCCAAGGGCGGCGAGGCCTGGGCCTTCAACAGGTATGAGTTGCTCGCCACCTTCAACACCATCGGCGGAGCCGAGACGCGCTCCGGATGGCTCGGCGGCGTGGGTATCGAATATGCCTACGATCCGTGCTGGTCGGTGAAGGCCGAATACAACTATATGGATTTTGGAACGAAAACCGTGACGCGTTACAACGCCAACGGCTCGTTCGCCACGAACATCGATGTCAGCGAGAAGCTGAATGTCGCCAAGGTCGGGATCAACTACAAATTTAGCGGACCGCTTGCCGCGAAATACTGATCTCGCGATTCCGCAAGCGGTAGCCCGTCCGGCTATTACTCGGTTCCCTCGCCCTGCAGATAGCCCTTGATCCTCGGGTTCGGCATCAGGATCGAAGCGATGAAGGCAATCGCGCACATGATGGTGACGTACCAGTAGAAGTTCGTCTCCATGCCGTGGTCCTTGAACCAGAGCGCGACATATTCCGCCGAGCCGCCGAAGATCGCGTTGGCGATCGCATAGGCGAGACCGACGCTCATCGCGCGCACCTCCGGTGGAAACATCTCCGCCTTCACCAGCCCGCTGATCGAGGTGTAGAACGATACGATGGCCAGCGCCGCAACGATCAGGAAATAGGCCGCGATTGGGCTCTTGACGTCGCCGATCGCATACATCAGCGGCACCGTGCACAGCGTCGCAAGGCCGCCGAACAGCAGCATCGAGGTCTTGCGGCCGAAGCGGTCGGAAAACATACCGAAAAAGGGCTGCATCACCATGTAAGTGAACAGCACCGCGGTCATCACGACATTGGCGACACGGTCGTTCATATGGGCGGTGTTGATCAGATACTTCTGCATATAGGTCGTGAAGGTGTAGAAAATCAGCGACCCGCCGGCGGTATAGCCTAAAACGATGAGAAATGCCCTTGTGTGATGCGTGAAAATCTCTCGGAGAGAACCTGCCTCCTTGCGTGAGCGGCTTTCAGCCGAAGAGGTTTCGGTGAGCGATGCCCGCAGGAACAGCGCGACGATGGCGAAAGCGGCGCCGATGAAAAATGGAATCCGCCAGCCCCATGCCCGCAACTCGGCATCGTTAAGCGACATCTGGACCAGCAGGACCACCAGCGAGGCGAGCAGCTGGCCGCCGATCAGCGTCACATACTGGAACGACGCGTAGAAACCGCGTTTGCCCGGCAAGGCGACTTCGCTCATATAGGTCGCGCTGGTGCCGTATTCGCCGCCGACCGACAGGCCCTGCAGCATCCGCGCAAGCAGCAGCAGCGCCGGCGCCGCCGTTCCGATGGTCTGGTAGGTCGGCAGCACCGCGATGGCGAGTGAACCCGCGCACATCATCAGCACCGAGATCATCATTGAATTCTTGCGGCCGTATTTGTCGGCGATGAAGCCGAAGACGTAACCGCCGATCGGGCGCATCAGGAAGCCGATCGCGAACACCGCCGCGGTCTGCAAAAGCTGCGTGGTCTGGTCGCCCTTGGGAAAAAATGACGGCGCGAAATACAGCGCGGTGAATGCGTAAGCGTAAAAATCGTACCACTCGACAAGGTTGCCGGACGAACTTCCGAAAATGGCCCAGATTCGATGGCGGCGATCGGCTGCGCTGAGAGCCGAAGCTGTTAGCGTGGTCATGCGGCAATCCCCCAAAAAATATTTTTCTGTTATTCAGCAAAGGCTAGCGTGAAAAGCCGGGGCTCACAAGGACGATCCCCGGTTACACATTACCGGTCAGCACCAGCAAAAGCCGGATCACGAAACCGGTCGCGGTCCGGATATATTGCGAGATGATATCGAAGTTTTGGCCGAGTTGCGCGCCGAGCAACGGCAGCGCGATCAGGATGGCGATCAGGATCAGCATCCCATACGGCTCCAGCCGGGATAGCGGATAGGCCAGCGCATTGGGCAGCAATCCGACCGCGACGCGCCCGCCGTCCAGCGGCGGCAGCGGCAGCATGTTGAAGACTGCGAGCACAACGTTGATGACCAAAGTGTTCTTGAGGTTGTCAGCGACCCATTGCGCCGAACCTGAAGGGACCAGTCCGATCAGATGAAACGCGGCGGCCGCCAGCGCCGCGAGAGCGATGTTGATCGCGGGACCGGCCAGCGCGACCCACACCATGTCGATCCGGGGATGGTTGAGCGCGCGAAAGTTGACCGGCACCGGCTTGGCGTAGCCGAACAGAAACGGCGCCTGCGACAGCAGCAGAAGCCCCGGCAACAGGATGGTGCCGAACGGGTCGATATGCTTGAGCGGATTGAAACTGACGCGGCCGAGTTTCCAGGCGGTGTCGTCTCCGAGACGGTGAGCCACGAAGCCATGGGCCGCCTCATGAAACGTGATCGCGATGACGAGGGGGAGTACCCAGACCGAGAGGCCGTAGAGGGTGATGTTGGGCAATCGGCTGTCCTTCGCGGATTAAGTTGGACGTTGCACGCACTATTGCAATTCGGACGCCCGGCGGCTAGTGCAACACATGCGGGTGCGCAGCAACATCGGTACATTGTGTTTTTCGCAAGTGAGACGCAAAGGAGCGCCATCGTGCACAGTCTCAGGATGATGGGATTAGCGCTCGCATGTCTCGCGCCGGCTGCTCCCGGGCATGCCGCCCAAACCATCAACCTCGTTCTGAACTGGACGCCCGCCGCGGACCATTCACCGTTCTATTACGCCAAGGCGCAGGGCTGGTACGAGAAGGCGGGAATCGATCTCGGCATCGAGGTTGGCAAGGGCTCCGGTGTCTCGTCACTCAAGGTTGGATCGGGCGGCGCGCCATTCGGCATTGCGGATCTCGCGACCATGCTGGTGGCACGCAGCAAGGGCGCCGACACGGTCGCGCTGATGAGCATCTATGCCAACACCGGGCAGACGTTTTATTGGCTCAAGAGCACCGGCATCAACGGCCCGAAGGATTTTGCCGGCCGCAGAATAGGTAATCCGCCCGGCGATGCCTCGCGCGTGATGTGGCCCGCCTTTGCCAAGGCCGTCGGCGTGGCCCCAGAAACGGTTACATTCGTCAATGTCGGCCCGACCGCCAAGACGGCAGCATTGAAAAGCCATACCGTCGATATTGTCAGCGATTTTTACAATTCGCATGACGTGAAGCTCAAGGAATTCGGCAGCGACCTCGGCTCGCTGAACTGGAAAGACATCGGGCTCAATGCGTACGGCAACTCATTGATCGTCAACGGAGCGTTTCTGGAGAAAAATCCCAAGCTCGCAGAGGATTTCGTCAAGATAACCCAGAAAGCCTATGCCTCATGCGTCGCTGACTTCGAGCCTTGCCTGAAAGCGCTGCTCGATCAGGTCACCGGTCTTGACCGGAAGGAACAGGAGCAGCAGTGGGGGCGCATCAAATATCTCATGGCCGACGAGTTCACGACAACAAAAGCGCTGGGTTGGATCGACGCCGGGCGGATGCAGCAGGACTATGACCTGGTGCAGAGCTATCTCGGCATGGAAAAGCCTTTTGCGGTGGAGAGCGCGTTTTCGACCAGGCTACTGGATCCATCGATCAAGATGGATGCGAGCAAGGTGCCCGCTCCGCAACACTAGCCCGTCAAGGCCGTACCGCGGGCGTTTCGATCGGCATGCCGCCCGCGCGCGACATCAGATAAAGCTCGAGCTGACCAGTTCCGGCGCGCCAAAGTCGTAGGGTTGCGCGCGGATGCCGAAGATGCAGGCGCGCAGCCGGCGTTGCAGCGAGCCGAGCGACTGCCATTCCAGCCGGTACAGCGGATAGCCGGTCGGGTGTGCTTGGGTGACCGCGGAGCCGGCCAGGCGCTTGTCCCAATTGTCGTCGTGGCAATTGGCGCAAGAAAGATTGAGCTGGCCCTGCCGCCGCATGAACAGCTCGCGCCCCTTCGCGACAAACGGTTCAAGCTGCGGATCGGCGCCGGCCTCGATCGGCACCCCGCGCGACTGCCGGGCGACAAGCGCGGTGAGCGCCAGCAGGTCGCGGCTTTCGTAGGCAAGTGGCGCCGCCTGCTGATGCTGGGAACGGCACAGATTTACCCGTTGCTCCAGATTGACCGGCCGTCCCGACGCTTTGTCGAAGGCCGGATAGCGGGCTGCGACGCCCCGCATGCTGTTGCCCGCGTCGTTGTGGCAGTCGGCGCAGGATTTTACCGCTGCACCCGCCTTACTTTTCCACAGCGCTTCCCCCTCGAGGACCCACAGCATGCCTGGATTGGCGGTGTCGTCGTTCTGGATCGCCTGGGTATCCGGCGTCATGAAACTGAAGCCGGAGCGGCGCTGGTCTGACGGAATTTCGGCGGCGAAGAGGAGAGGGGCGCAAGCCACGATAGGCAGCATGGCCCCGGCTATCGCGCCGGCCCATTTCATTCGACAACAATCGAGGCCGATGCGGTTTCGGAAAATCCGCGGTCGCCGATCCATGAGAATTCGAAGCTGCCGCTCTCGGTCGCGGTGGTGAAGAACGCAATGAAGGGATTGGCCGAGATCGCCGGGAACAGGTCGGCGCGGAAAATCTCTTCGCCGTTATAGCGGCAGGAAAAGCTGGTGATGATGTCGCGCGGAATGAGCTCGCCGGTCGCGGTATGACGAAAACCGGTCTCCATGATGTGCGACATCAGCGTCTTGATCTCGATGACGTCGCCGCGTTTCGCCTTCTTCGGAACGTTGATCAGCACCGAGCCCATCAGATCACCTCTTCGGTGCAGGCAGCCAGCGTCACGACGACATCGGTGGTGGCAGACCAAAAGGAGCCGTCGGACAGTTTTGCGATGGCGACGACCTTCTGGCTGTCGGCCAGCCGGATCCGGGTTGAAACCTGGGCGCGACCGGCGCGAGGGCCGAGGACAAAGTTGCCGACGTTCGGCTGCGGGTTCTTCTCGACGAACACATGGATGCTCCTGACGTGATCCTCCGCCGTCATCGGGCTGGTCACGCTCAACGTCATCGGCACGGTGTTACCGTTCTCGACCAAAGGCGGCACGTCGAGCTTGACCTTGCCGGTGCGCACGACGGCTGCGCCCACCACATCCCGGATCGCGCCAGCCATCGTCGCCGGCGTCGCTTCCGCCGGCTGCAGCGTCATGATTGGCACGGCGCCGAGTATGGCCGCACTTCCGGCTGAAGCCATAAACTGGCGGCGTGTGGAGTTTTCCGGTTCGTGCATCCGTTTCTCTCTTAATCGCCTATTGGCGCAACGTCACAAGATACGCCACGATATCCTCGATCTGCTCCGCCGACAGGATCGGCTTGCCGCGCCAGGCCGGGCCAACGCGTGTCAGACCGTCGACGCGATAATAAGACGGCATGATCGTTGCGGGATTGAGGCGGGATGCGTCGACGAGACGAAGCCGAAGCTGGGCGGCGGACCAGCGGTTGCCGCTTCCCGCAAGATCGGGCGCAAGATCGCCCTGGAATTTCTCCTCCGGAAACGGCCCGGAGTGGCAGAGGATGCAGGTGCTGGTGCGATTGAGCACCAGGGCGCGACCTCGCACCGCGTCGCCTGGCGTGCCGGTCAGCGAGGCTGCAATGGCGTCGCCGGTGACGACATAGGGCTGCAATGCCTGCGCCGCGGCTGGGCCGGGCAAAGCGAGCGCCGCAATCGCGACCCACGCGCCACATCGGTGAATTGCCGAACTAGCCAAAGGTGTCCGCCGTGATCGTCGAGAACCAGTCCAGCGCGGTTTCCGCTTCTTGCGCGCGGACCTCGCGCGGCGCATCGAGCGGGCTGGTGCCGCCGCCTTCGACCTCGTTGAACAATCCGTCCTTCGGCGCGTAGACCCCGGACAGCGAGAACGCATAGCCCGGCGCCACCGTGTTGAAGCAGGCGCCGGTCAATCGCGGCGGTTCCGGCGCCTTGCCGGCAAGCAGATTCACCACGCGCAGCGGCGCAGGCTTTGGCCTGCGCATTCGCAGCGGATGCGGATTTGGGGATGGCGCCGGCAATGCAGGCGTCGCCGATCACATGCATGTTCGGCACCAGTTTCGATTCGAACGTAACCGGATCGATCGGGCACCAGCCGGTATGATCGGCGGCACCCGCGATCTCCGCGATGCGGCCGGCTTTCTGCGGTGGAATCACGTTGGCGACATCGGCGGTGTAATTGCCGAAATCGGTGACGATGCTGTTGGTCGCGGGTTCGACCGAGGTGACCCGGCCGCCCTGCGACAGCGCGATGCGCTCGATCATGCCGGGATATAGTTCCTTCCAGGCCTGCTCGAACAGCCGCTGCTGGGAAAAACCATCCTTGGCGTCGAGAATGAGCACCTTCGAGCGCGGCTTTTTGGTCTTCAGATAATGCGCGATCAGGCTGGCGCGCTCGTAAGGCGCCGGCGGGCAGCGCAGCGGCGCCGCCGGCACCGCGAGGACGACGGTGCCGCCATCGTCCATGGCCTCAAGCTGCCGGCGCAGCAGCAAGGTCTGTTCGCCGGCGATCCAGGCGTGCGGCATCTTGGCAGCGGCGGCCTCGTCATAGCCGGGCAGCGCGTCGAAACGCAGGCCGATGCCGGGCGACAGCACCAGCCGGTCGTAGCCAAGCGAGGTGCCGTCGGCGAGGCCGACCGTGCGCGCGCTGCGCATCCACTTTCACCGCGGTCTGTGCGACCACGGTCACGCCTTCCGCGGCGATCCTGTCGTAGCGGAACTGCTGGGCTTCGAACTCGCGCAAGCCGGCAATCGCTTCGTTGCTGAATGGGCAGGCGAAATAGAAGGTTTTCGGCTCGATCAACGTCACCTGCAGTTTCGGATCGTCGTGCCGCAACGCGCGCGCGCAACCGGCGCCGCCGAAAGCCGCCGCCGATCACCACCACGCGCGCCGCGGATTGCGCGAACGACGGACACGGCAACGCCGGCGATGCCGCCGACGCGGCAAGCCCGCGAGCAACATCTCTGCGCGTCGGCAGCCGCAGCGCATTCATGAGTCATACCCGGTCAAGCGAGCGGCGGCCGTTTAAGGCCGCCGCTTCGTTCGTCAGGCGAAGGTGATGTTCTGGTCCTTCAGCGGCACCGAGCGGATGCGTTTTCCGGTCGCCGCGAAGTAGGCGTTGAGCACGGCGGGCGCCGCCACGCAAATGGTCGGCTCGCCGACGCCGCCCCAGAAGCCGCCGCTCGGCATGATGATCGATTCCACCTTCGGCATCTCGGCGATCCGCATCGAATTGTAGGTATCGAAGTTGGTCTGCTCGATGCGGCCGTCCTTGACCGTGCAGCCGCCATAGAACAGTCCCGACAGGCCGTAGACGAAGGAGCCGGCGATCTGCCGTTCGATCTGCGCCGGATTGACGGCGTAGCCGGGATCGGTGGCGGCGACGATGCGATGCACCTTGATCTTGTTGCCGTCGGTGACGGAGATTTCGGCCGCACCCGCGACGTAGCTGCCATAGCCCATGTGCTGGGCGATGCCGCGATAGACGCCTTGCGGCGGCGGTTTGCCCCAGCCGATCTTCTCCGCGACCGCATTGAGCACGGCGAGATGCTTTGGATGCTTCGACATCAGCTTGCGCCGGAACTCGACCGGATCCTGGCCGACCGAATGCGCCAGCTCATCCATGAAGCATTCGAGATAGATCGCGTTGTGATTGACGTTGACGCCGCGCCAGAAGCCCGGCGGGACGTGCGGATTGCGCATCGAGTGCTCGACCAGCAAATTGGGCACGGTGTATCCGATCGCCGCCTCGCCGGTTGCAGCCAGGCCCTGGAAGGCCGCGGGGTCCATGCCGTTGACCAGCGCCGCGGGGCGCAGCGCGAACAGGATGGATTGTCCCGACAGCCGGACGTGCAAGCCGGTCAGATTGTTGTCGGCATCGAAGGCGCCGGTCAGTTTGCATTGCGTGACCGGATGATAGGTGCCGTGCAGCATGTCGTCTTCGCGCGACCACAACAGTTTTATCGGCGTGCCCGGCATCTGCTTGGCGATCGCAACCGCTTGGCGGACATAGTCGGTCTGGCCGCGACGGCCGAAACCGCCGCCGAGCATCTGCTTGTGCACCTCGCATTTGTCGGCCGGCAGGCCTGAGGTTTCCAGCACGGCGGCGAATGCCGCTTCGCCGTTTTGCGTGCCGCACCACACCTCGCATTTGTCGGCCGTATAGAGCGCGGTGGCGTTGAGCGGCTCCATGCAGGCGTGGTTCTGGTAGGGATAGTTGTAGACCGCCTCGACCTTTTTGGCGGCGCCGGCGATGGCGGCCTTGGCGTCGCCGTTCTGGTTGCCGACGAAGGCCGGCTGCGCGTTGTCGAGGCCTTCCGCCAGCCATTTGGCGATCGACTCGCTGGAAACCTTGGCGTTGTCGCCTTCGTCCCAGACGATCGGCAGCGCGTCGAGCGCGGTCTTGGCGTGCCACCAGGTGTCGGCGATCACCGCGACGGTGGTGTCGTTGACGCGCACCACCTTCTTGACGCCCTTCATGCCCATGACCTTGGCTTCGTCGTAGCTTTTGAGCTTGCCGCCGAACACCGGGCAATCCTTGAGCGCGGCGTTGAGCATGCCCGGCAGCTTGACGTCGATGCCGTAGACCATCTTGCCGGTGGTCTTGTCCGATGTGTCGAGCCGCAGGATGCCCTTGCCGGCGATCTTCCAGTCCTTCGGGTCCTTCAGCTTGACGTCGGCGTCGGCCGGCGGCTCGAGCTTGGCGGCGGCCTCCACCACCTTGCCATAGGTCGTGGTTTTTCCCGACGGCTTGTGGGTGATGACGCTGTTGGCCGCGCTGCATTCGGAGGCCGGCACCTTCCATTCGTTGGCAGCGGCCTGCACCAGCATCATGCGCGCGGTGGCGCCGCCCTTGCGGACATATTCCTGCGAGGTGCGGATGCCGCGGCTGCCGCCGGTGGAGAAATCGCCCCAGGCGCGCTTGCGTGCGACACTTTGACCGGGTGTCGGATATTCGGTGGTGACTTTCGACCAGTCGCATTCCAGTTCTTCGGCCACGAGCTGGGCGAGGCCGGTCAGCGTGCCCTGTCCCATCTCCGAGCGGGCGATGCGGATCACCACGGTATCGTCGGGCCGGATCACGACCCAGGCGTTGACTTCAGGCGAGCCGTCGGCGGCGCGCACCACGGTCGGGCCGAGCGGAATATCCATCCCGAGCGCAAGGCCGGCGCCGGCCGCGGCGGTCCCGAGCACGAAGGTGCGGCGGTTCAGTTTGAGATGCTTGTTCATGGCTCGCCCTTACGCGTTGGCGGCGGCGTGAATCGCTTCACGCGCCTGCTGGAAGGTGCCGCAGCGGCAGATATTGGTGATGGCTTCGTCGATGTCCTTGTCGGTCGGTTTCGGCTTCTCCTTGAGCAGGGCCGCAACCGCCATGATCATGCCGCTCTGGCAATAGCCGCATTGCGGGACGTCCTTGGCGATCCAGGCCTGCTGCACTTTGTGCAGGGCACCATCCGCGGCGAGGCCCTCGATCGTGGTGATCTTCTTGCCGACCGCTTCCGAGACCAGCATGCCGCAGGAGCGCATCGCAACGCCGTCGACATGGACCGTGCAGGCGCCGCATTGTGCGATGCCGCAACCGTATTTGGTGCCTGTCAACCCGGCGTTTTCCCGGATCGCCCAGAGCAGCGGCGTATCCGGCTCGACATCCAGTTCAAATGCTTTGCCGTTGATAGTGAGGTTTGCCATCGCGTTTCCCCTGATTAGCCCAGTCCATCGAGAGAGCTTCGGGCGCGATGCTGGACTGAAAACTGCAAGAGTTCAAATCAAGATTGCGCCCGGACCACTCCGCAAATTGTGATTTTGGCCTGATCGGCGATCAGGCGCCCTTCAACCCGAACAGCCGCGCGGCATTGCCGCCGAGGATTGCAGCCATTTGCTCGTCCGAAAGCGTGTCGGTTGCGAACACATGATCGACCGGATGCAGTTCCCACGGAATCGGATGATCGGTACCGAGCATCAACTGGCTGGCCCCGACCTGGGCGGCCAGATGCCGCAGGCCCTCCGGCGTGAACACCATGGCATCGAAATAGAGCTGGTTGAGATATTCGCTCGGCTTCTTCTTCAACTGGATATCTGCATTGCAGTTTTGCGGCGACACGAAGCAGGCATGATCGCCGCGCGCGGCGTAGGAGGGAGGATATCCGCCGCCATGCGCCGCGATGACCTTCAATTTCGGGAAGCGGTCCAGCGTGCCCTCGAAGATCAGGTGCTGCAGGGCGATGGTGGTGTCCAGCGGATTGCCGATCGTATTGGAGAGCCAGCCATTGCCCTTGAAGCGCTGCGCCAGTTGCGGGGTGCTCTGCGGGTGGATGAACAGCACCGCACCGAGTTCTTCCGCCTTCGCCCACACCGGGTGAAATTTCGGGTCGGAGAAATCCTGCCCATCACGCTGGCGCCGATCGCGGCACCGCGCAGACCCTGCTTCTTGATGGCGTCTTCGAGTTGCTGCACGGCGAGATCGGGAGCCTGCAGCGTCAGCGACGCGAACGCGCCGAAACGCTCCGGGTTGGCCGCGCAGAGTTCGGCAAGTTTTTCGTTGTTGACCTTGACGATTTGCGCGGCGAGGTCGCGCTCCCGGTTGTACCAGAACGGATTGATCGACAGGATTTCCATGTCGATGCCCATCGCGTCCATCTCCTTGAGGCGCTGCTGGACGACGATGAAATGCTCCGGCACGCCCTTGGTCGGAGGCAGCGCCTTGGTGGCTTCCTCGGCGCCCAGCAAATTCAACGATTCATGAAACAGGCAATGCGCATGCACGTCGACGGTCTTGATGCGCTTGCCATTGACCATGACCGGCATGCTTCGCGGCGCGCCGCCCTGCGCGTGGGCGGCGTCGAGCAGACCGCAACTGCAGAAAGCAATGCCGGTCGCAGCCGCGCCTTTGAGCAAATGTCTGCGCGTCGTCATGGTTTCCTCCCTTGATTTGGGCCGGCGTTCCCGGATGACCGGGTATCGACCACCGGCGTTTGTTGTTTTTGCCGCCGGCTACATTGCCAAGCCTTGGACGAGAGAGCAATGATCCTCAATACAACCCGGCCGGTCGCCGGCCGGGTCGGTTCTACCATCCATCCACCATATCGAGATCCCGCGCCATGACCGACCTTACCCCCGGACGCCTCTACACCGCCGACGATCTGATCGGCGGTTTCAACCCCTGGGATCAGGTGGGCTATACGCTGACCCGGGATTTCTCGATCTTTCGCCAGTTCGTGCTGGACGGAGGTCCGGTGCCGCCTTCGCTGGCGGTCCGCAAGGCCCAGGCGGAACACGATGCGGTTATCGCCGACGGACTCCGGCAGTTTCTCAAGGATGTCCGCCGGCCGCTGGTTCGAATTCATGGGCGGCCATAGCGTGGCCCGTGATTCCGATGGCTACGCCGATATTGCCCGGCTGGCGCGCCATCTGGTCAAAAAGGGATTTCTGCTGGTGACCGGCGGCGGTCCGGGGGTCATGGAAGCCGCGCATCTGGGCGTCGCATTCTCCTCGTCGCCGGACAACGACCTCGACACTGCGATCAAGCTGCTCTCGAAGGTGCCGACGTTTCCCACCCTGGAAAACCTGTTCGATCCCAGCGGTTCGGTCTACGACAAGAAAATGCCGGACATGGAGCATGCCCGCGACTGGCTGAAAGTTGCGATGGAAGCGAGAGCGATGGCGCCCGGTACATTGCCGCTCAGTCTCGCCGTTCCGACCTGGCTCTACGGCGCCGAACCGACGATGCCGTTCGCGACGCACTACGCCAAATATTACCAGAACAGCATCCGCGAAGAAGCGCTGGTGAATAACTCCCGGGCCGGAATCATCTATGGGCAGGGCGGTGGCGGCACCATCCGCGAAATATTCCAGGACGTCGAACGAAACTACTACGCAAAGACCGCCGATGAGGTCACGCCCATGATCTTTTTCGACCGTGGCGGTTTCTGGACCCGGGACGCGGTTTATAACGCCGGCGGCGTGAAGACTTCCGGCATCAAGGTTGACACCTTCATTCCCAACGTTCTGGAGTTCGGCCTCCGCTCGAGAAAGGTGACAGGCGCGCAAAAATTCAAGGACAAGATCAAGTTCACAACCGATTTCAAGATCATCACCAAAGTGCTTTCGAACCACGCCGAAGCTGCCGAGCGTAACCTGAATTACGCCCTCGAGGCCCAGCCGTTGAAGGTGGCGGCCGCACGCATCAACCGCACCTGAGCCTATCGAAGAAGCAGCCGTCGGCAGCCCTTGCGGCCTGCCCTGAAATACGTGCTTATACCGCCGTTCCCGTTGCGGTGCCGCCGGATCGACGCGCCGCTACATTTATTTCCAGGAGAAACCCGGCATGCGTCTGCTTCGCCAGTTAGCCTTCACCCTCGTTCTGCTCGTCCCTTCCGGTGCGATCGCACAGACCAATTATCCGGACCGGCCGATCAAGATGATCGTTCCGCTGGCGGCGGCGAGCGCGGTCGATGTCGCAGCACGCATCGTCACGCAGAAGATGGCCGACAATATGGGCCAGCAGTTCGTGATCCTGAACCAGCCCGGCGCCTCCGGGCTGATCGGCGCGGAGGCCGTCGCGCGCGCCGATCCGGACGGCTACACCATCGGCGGCTTCAACGACAGCATCATGACCATGGTGCCCAACTTGCAGTCGAAGATGCGCTGGGACATCCTGAAGGACTTCGAGCCGGTGTCGCTGGTCGCAACCGTCGAGTGGGGGCTGATCGCCAACAACCAGACCAGCTACAAGTCGGCGGCCGATCTGATCGCCGCCGCCAAGGCGGCGCCCGGGAAGATCGACTATGGCTCCGGCGGTCCGGGCAGCCCGCAGCATCTGGCGATGGCGATGTTCGCCTCCGCCGCCGGGATCTCGCTGACCCACGTGCCTTACAAGGGCGCGACGCAGGCCGCGACCGACGTCGCCGCGGGGCAAATTCCGGTCGGCTTCCAGGGCCTCGGCACGGTCGCGGCACTGGTGCGCGGCAATTCGCTGAAACTGATCGGCGTGACCACGCCGAACCGCTTGCCGCAATTTCCCGACGTGCCGACAGTGTCGGAATCCGGGCTGCCCGGTTTCTTCTTCAATTCGTGGTTTGCGATCCTGGCGCCGGCCGGCACGCCGAAGGAGATCGTCGCGAGGCTCAATGCGGAAGTGCTGAAGGCCGTTGGCGATCCGGAGGTCCGCGCCAAACTCGAAAACCTCGGCTTTACGGTGCGCGGCAGTTCGGCCGAGGAACTGGGCACGCTGACCCGCGAGCAACTCGCCAAATACGCGCGCGTGATGAAAGAGATGGGGATCAGCAACGAGTGAGTTGATGCCGTCATTGCCGGGCTTGACGCGCGGCATCGACCCTATCCTCTTGCAGGCGCTCTGCGAAGCGTGATGGATACGCGGGTCATAGCCCGCGCATGACGCAGACTCTGCTCGCGCGGAACGAAGCGCTTCAAAAGCACGGATACCTGCGCCCATCCTGGCCGCGATAGGCGGCGGCGCTCTGCTTGCAGCGGACCGAGGTCGGGCCGTCGTAATAGGCATAGGTGCCCGGGAACGGCCCCGGCCCATAATTGTGGATGTAGCTGAACCAGGCGATATGGTGGCGATGAGTGTGATGGTGATGATGGCGGTGGCGGCGAACATACTCGTCCGCCTGCGCCGCGATCGGCGCGGCGATCAAGGCCACGACGAAGAACGGCGGCAGCCAAGCAATTTCAATCGGGTCATCTGTCGCTCCTGAAGCTACATCACAGAACGATCAGCGGAAAAGCCGGTTCCAGCCGGAATTCGGCGCCGATAAGCTCGATTCCGTTCAAATCAGCCTATCATCAATTCCGGCATTCCGTGATATCCCTCAAACCATGAACCAGCACGCCAAGATCGACATCAGGCATTCCACCTGTCCGCATGACTGCCCGTCGGCCTGCGCCCTCGATATCGAGGTGATCGGCGGCCAGACCATCGGGCGGGTGCGCGGCTCCAAGCTGCAAAGCTATACCGCGGGCGTGGTCTGCGCCAAGGTCGCACGCTATGCCGAGCGCATTCATCATCCGGACCGCTTGATGCATCCGATGCGCCGCACCGGGCCGAAGGGCTCCGGCCAGTTCGCGCGCATCTCGTGGGACGAGGCGCTGGACGAGATCGCCGAGCCGTTTCGACGCCGCCGAACGCGAGTTCGGCGCCGAATCGGTGTGGCCCTATTACTATGCCGGCACCATGGGGCTGGTGATGCGCGACGGCATCAACCGCCTTGCCCATGTGAAGAAATATTCGCGCTACTACTCGACGATCTGCGCCAACATCGCCCGGGTCGGATTCGCCATCGGCACCGGCAAGATCGCCGGCGTCGATCCGCGCGAGATGGGCGTCTCCGACCTGGTCGTGATCTGGGGCACCAATCCGGTGAATACCCAGGTCAATGTGATGACGCACGCGATGCGCGCCCGCAAGGAGCGCGGCGCCAAGATCGCGGCGATCGATGTCTACAACAACGACACCATGAAGCAGGCCGACATCAAGATCCTGCTGCGGCCCGGGACCGACGGCGCCTTCGCCTGCGGCGTCATGCATGTGCTGTTCCGCGAGGGTTTTGCGGATCGGGCCTATATGGAGCGCTACACCGATTGCCCGGATGAACTCGAGGCGCATCTCAAAACCCGGACGCCGGAATGGGCTTCGTCGATTTGCGGCGTGCCGGTCGAGGAAATCGAGGCCTTTGCCCGTCTGGTGGGCCGGACCAAGCGCGCGTTCTTCCGCCTCGGCTATGGTTTTACCCGCAGCCGCAACGGGGCGGCGCAGATGCATGCGGCGTTGTGCATTCCGGCCGTGACCGGCGCCTGGCAGTACGAAGGCGGCGGCGCGTTCTTCAATAATTTCGCGATCTGGAAGTTCAACGAATTCATCATCGAGGGCCACGACGCGATCGATCGCACCACTCGGGTGCTCGATCAATCGCAGATCGGACGCATTCTCACCGGCGATGCGGAGGCGCTGCGAGGCGGCGGCCCGGTCAAGGCGATGCTGATCCAGAACACCAATCCGATGACGGTGGCGCCGGAGCAGGACCTGGTTCGCAAAGGCTTTGCGCGCGAAGACCTGTTCATGGCGGTGCATGAGCAGTTCATGACCGAGACCGCGCAAATGGCCGACATCGTGCTGCCGGCGACGATGTTCATGGAGCATGACGACCTCTATTATGGCGGCGGCCACCAGCACATTTCGGTCGGCGCCAAGCTGATCGAGCCGCCCGGCGAATGCCGCTCCAACCATGAGGTGTTGCAGGGCCTCGGCCGCCGCCTCAACGTCTCGCATCGCGGCTTCGACCTGACGCCACGCGAACTGATCGACGAGACGCTGAAATTGAGCGGGCACGGCGACATCGACACGCTGCAGGCCGAGCTGTGGCGCGACATCCAGCCGGATTTTCGCACCTCGCACTACCTCGACGGTTTTGCGCATGCGGACAGAAAGTTTCATTTCAAGGCGGATTGGGCGCACCCTCCCTGGGGTATCCCCGGCATGGGCCCCTGGGAGCAGATGCCGTCGCTGCCGGATCACTGGACCATTATCGAGGAAGCCGACGAGGCGCATCCGTTCCGGCTTGCGACCAGCCCGTCCCGCAGCTTCCTCAATACCAGTTTTAACGAGACGCCGTCGTCGATTGCCCGCGAGGGCCCGCCGTCGGTGATGATGCACCCCGCAGACGCCGCGCGGCTCGGCATCGCCGACGGCGACGCCGTGACGCTGGGCAATACCCGCGGCGAGACCACGCTGACCGCAAAACTGTTCGACGGCCTGCGCCGCGGCGTGCTGGTCGCGGAATCGGTGCAGCCCAACCATGCCCATATCGGCGGACGGGGCATCAATACGCTGACCGGCGCCGAAGCCGTGGCGCCGGTCGGCGGCGCCGCGTTCCACGACAACAAGGTGTGGGCGAAGAAGGCGGCAGTGCCGTCCTGAGACGCTGCCCTCCTGAGAGCGCCCCTTGCGCGCGTCTCGAAGGATGGAAACGAGCGCAGGGTCCCATCCTTCGAGACGCCGCACTATGCGCGGCTCCTCAGGATGAGGGTGGTGCGGGATGCGAATCGACTTGCAGAGTCGCTGTATCCCGTAACTAATGTCCCGACGCAATGTTGTCTCGGGTACGACCTTGACCAACAACCCCTTCTATACCGCCGAGCACATCGCCTATCGCGACGTGGTCCGCCGCTTCGTCGAAAAAGAAATCGAGCCTTACGCGCACGAATGGGACGAGGCGGGCAGCTTTCCACGCGTGCTCTATGAGAAGGCGGCGGAGATCGGCTTGCTCGGCCTTGGCTTTCCGGAAGAATATGGCGGCACCGAAGTCGATAATTTCATGTGGATCGTGGCCGTCCAGGAACTGGCGCGGGCAGGCTGCGGCGGCGTCAGCGCCAGTCTGAAAAGCAATTCGATCGGCGCGCCGCCGATCGCGCGCGCCGGGACTGCCTGCGTTCAAGTCACGGGTGCTGCCGGAAATCCTGTCGGGCAAGAAGATTTCCGCGCTCGCCATCACCGAACCGTCAGGCGGCTCGGATGTGGCGAATTTGCGCACCTCGGCGCGCCGCGACGGCGACGTCTACGTGGTGAATGGCGAAAAAACCTTCATCACCTCCGGCATGCGCGCCGACTATATCACCACCGCGGTACGCACCGGCGGACCGGGGCGGGGCGGCGTCAGCCTGTTGGTGATCGAAGGTGATACGCCGGGGCTGTCGCGCACGCCGCTGAAGAAGATGGGCTGGTGGGCGTCCGATACCGCGACGCTGCATTTCGACGACTGCCGCGTCCCGGCCGAAAACCTGCTCGGCGAGGAGGGCCAAGGTTTTCGGCTGATCACGCATAATTTCAACGGCGAACGCCTGACCATGGCGGCGGGCTGCATCGCCGCCGCGCGGGTCTGCCTCGACGACGCGACCGACTACGCCAAGCAGCGTCACACCTTTGGAAAACCGCTCGCGCAGCATCAGGTGATCCGGCACAAGCTGGTCGACATGGCGCAAAAGGTCGCGGCGTCGCAGGCGATGCTGGAAATGCTGGCGTGGCGGCTGGACCACGGCGAGAGTCCGGTGGCCGAAATCTGCATGCTGAAGAACCAGGCTACGCAAACCATGGCGTTCTGCGCTTCCGAAGCGGTGCAGATTTTCGGCGGCGCCGGTTTTATGCGCGGCATCAAGGTGGAACGCATCTACCGCGAGGTGAAAGTGAACGCCATCGGCGGCGGCAGCGAGGAGATCATGAAGGATCTCGCCTCCAGGCAGATGGGATTGTGAGGTATTCCGTCATGCTGAGGAGCCGCGCACTGCGCGGCGTCTCGAAGGAGGGGTTGTGTGTGCTGCGCATGGTTTGAGACGCGCGCGAAGGGCGCGCTCCTCACCATGACGGGGAGAAAGGGAACGGAATACCATGATCACGCTCTATCACTGCAACGCGGCGCGCTCGTTTCGTCCGCTCTGGATGTTGGAAGAACTCGGTCTTCCCTACGATCTCAAGATGCTGCCGTTTCCGCCGCGGGTTTTCGCAAAAGACTATCTCGCCATCAATCCGCTCGGCACCATCCCGTACATGATCGACGGCGACACCCGGATGTCGGAATCCTCCGGCATCTGCCATTACCTCGGCACGCGCTACGGGCCGACGCCGCTGATCGTGAGCGTCGAGGAGCCCGCCTATGGCGCGTTCCTGAACTGGATGTATTTTTCCGACGCCACGCTGACCTTCCCGCAGACGCTGGTGCTGCGCTATACCCAGCTCGAACCCGAGGAGCGGCGCAATCCGCAGGTCGCGACCGACTACGCGAAATGGTTCCTGGGCCGGCTGCGCGCGGTAGAGGCGGCGACCGGCAAGGCCGAGACGCTGTGCGCCGATCGTTTTACGGCCGCCGATATTTCGGTGGGATATGCGCTTGCGGCTTGCCCAAAACATCGGCCTGGCAAAGGATTTCGGGCCGAATGTCGCGGCCTACTGGCAACGCTTGCAGACGCGCGAGGGATATCAGCGCGCGGTGGCCGCGGAAAATCTCGCCGGTAAACAGCAGAACGTGCCGAAGCGGGGGTGACGCCCGGATCGCGGCTTGCAACGCCGGCCCTCATCCTGAGGAGCGCGCCCCTTGGCGCGCGTCTGAAGGAGGGAGCCGCGCTGGTCCATCCTTCGAGACGCCGCGCAGCGCGCGGCTCCTCAGGATGAAGGAGATGTCCCGGTGACATCGCCCTCCAATTCTGTATTCTGCCCATCGCTCCGCAAGCGGGCAACCGGGAGACGCCGCATCCATGGGCGACAAGGCCGTCATCACCTGCGCGCTGAACGGCGTGCTGACCGACCCGAAGCAGCACCATGTCCCGGTGACGCCCGAGCAGATGGCGCGCGAGGCGAAAGCCGCGTTCGACGCCGGCGCCAGCGTCATGCACATCCATCTGCGCCAGCAGGCGCCGGACAAGGGCCATCTGCCGTCGTGGGAGGTCGGCGTTTCTAGAGAGGTTCAGCAGGCGATCCGCGAGGCCTGTCCGGGCGTCATCATCAATCACACCACCGGCACCTCGGGCCCGAATTATCCGGGCGCGCTGGATTGCGTGCGCGAAACCAAACCGGAGATGGCGGCCTGCAACGCCGGCTCGCTGAATTATCTGAAAGTGAAGGCCGACAACAGCTGGGCGTGGCCGCCGATGATGTTCGACAATGCCGTGGAGAAGGTGCAGGACTATCTCGACGTCATGAGGGAAGCGGGCACGATCCCCGAATTCGAGTGCTTCGACGTCGGCATCGTGCGCTGCGTCGGCATGTACCGGCAGACCGGGATGTATGCCGGACCGCTGGAATATAATTTCGTGATGGGCGTCGCCTCCGGAATGCCGGCCGATCCGGACTTGCTGCCGATCCTGCTGAAATTGAAATTGCCGAACGCCAACTGGCAGGTGACCGCCATCGGCCGCGCCGAAATCTGGCCGCTGCACCAGCGCTGCGCCGAGTTGGGCGGTCATCTCCGCACCGGGCTGGAGGATACGTTCTATCTCGGCGACGGCACCAAGGTGACATCGAACGGCCAGTTGGTCGAGAGCCTCGCCGCCTGCGCGCGCCGGGCGGGGCGCGAGGTCGCCAGTCCGGCTGAGGCAAGACAGATATTCGGAATTTTGCAATGAGCGCCATGGCGAGCCAACGGGGCGGCGCAAAGCGCCTGCTCCGTCATTGCGAGCCAACGGGTCGCGCGAACGCGCGCCCGATGACAAGCTCCGCGAAGCAATCTATCGGGCCGCGCGATCAAGTGCAGAAATGGATTTCTTCGTCGCAAGCTCCTCGCAATGACGGAATAGGTTGAGCCATGGCCATCCTTACTCACCATCGCGCCCTCCAGCGACGCCTACAAAACCAACCGCGCCGGCATGTTGGCGCTGATCGCGCGGATGCGCGCGTTGGAAGAGCGCACCCGAACCGCGTCCGCCGCCGCCAAGGAGCGCTTCCACAAGCGCGGCCAGTTGCTGCCGCGCGAGCGGCTGGCGCTGGTGCTCGATCCCGGCGCGCCGTTCATCGAGCTCTCGACGCTGGCCGGCTACATGTTCGACGTCGCGACGCCGACAAAAACGTCCCCGGCGGCGGCGTGGTTGCCGGCATCGGCTTTGTCTGGGGCGTGCGCTGTATGGTCAGCGCCAACGATTCCGGCATCGATGCCGGCGCGCCGCAGCCTTTTGGCCTCGACAAGAGGCTGCGGGTGCAGGAACTGGCGCTGGAGAACAAGCTGCCTTATGTGCAGCTGGTCGAAAGCGCGGGCGCCAATCTGTTGCGCTACCGGTCGAGGATTTCGTGCGCGGCGGCAACATTTTTTCGCAATCTGGCGCGGCTTTCGGCGGCGGGCCTGCCGGTGGTTTCGGTAATGCATGGCTCTTCGACCGCGGGCGGCGCCTATCAGACCGGGCTGTCGGATTACTTGTGATGGTGCGCGGACGTACCCGCGCATTTCTCGCAGGTCCCCGCTGCTCAAGGCCGCGACCGGAGAAATCGCCACCGAAGAAGATCTCGGCGGCGCCGAGATGCATACATATTTCCGGCCTCGGCGATTACCTCGCCGAGGACGATCGCGACGCGCTGCGGATCGCGCGAGATATCATGGCCAAGCTGGAATGGGACCTGCCGGCCGCTGCCGAGCAACCGCCGTGCATCGTCCGCCGCGCCACGATCCGGAAGAATTTCTCGGCATCGTGCCGATGGACTATCGGCGGCCTTTCGATATGCGGCAGGTGATCGCGCGCATTGTCGACGATTCCGATTTCCTCGAATTCGCGCCCCGTTACGGCCCGCCTACGGTTACGGCCATGCGCCCATCGAAGGCCATGCGCTCGGCATCATCGCCAATAACGGGCCGCTCGACGTCGCCGGCGCGACCAAAGCGACGCATTTCATTCAACTCTGCTGCCAGTCGAGCACGCCGATCATCTATCTGAAGAACACCACCGGCTACATGGTCGGGAGGCAGACGAAGAAGCCGGCATGATCAAGCACGGCTCGAAGATGATCCAGGCGGTGACATCGGCCACCGTGCCGCAGATCACCATCTATTTCGGCGCGTCGTTCGGTGCAGGCAATTACGGCATGTGCGGCCGCGGCTTCCATCCGCGTTTCTGTTTCTCCTGGCCCAACGCCCAGACCGCGGTGATGGGCGGCGAGCAGGCCGCGGAAACCATGGCCATTGTCACCGAGGCGGCCGCGATCCGGCGCGGCAAGCCGGTCGAGCGCGAAAGGCTCGATGCGATGAAGGCCGAGATCATCGGCGTGTTCGACGGCCAGATGGACGTGTTTTCCACCAGCGCGCGGCTGCTCGACGACGGCGTGATCGATCCGCGCGACACCCGTGCCGTTTTGGCGGAAGTACTCGCGATCTGCCGCGAGGCGGAGGCGCGCAATCCGCAAGCCATGCAGTTTTCGGTCGCGCGGCCATGAGCTTTGAGGTGAGGCGTACGCCGTTCCGCAAAATCCTGATCGCCAATCGCGGCGAGATCGCCTTGCGCATCATGCGTACCGCGCGCCGTCTCGGCCACGGCGTGGTCGCGGTGTATTCGACGCAGACCGCGACGCGATGCATGTACGCGAGGCCGATGGGCGGTGCGCATCGGCGAGGCGCTGCTGTCGCAATCCTATCTCAACATCGAAGCGATCATCGACGCGGCGAAATCGGCCGGCGCCGATGCCGTGCATCCGGGTTATGGCTTTCTGGCCGAGAACGAGGATTTTGCCGCCGCCTGCCGCGAGGCCGGGCTGGTGTTCATCGGCCCGTCGCCGGAATCCATCAAGGCGATGGGCAACAAGGCCGGCGCGAAGGAAATCATGCAGGCCGTCGGCGTGCCCTGCGTTCCCGGCTATCAGGGCGCCGACCAGAGCGACGCCGTGATGCTTGCGGAAGCGCAGAAGATCGGCTTCCCCGTGATGATCAAGGCGGTGGCCGGCGGTGGCGGGCGGGCATGCGGCTTGCACCGGATGCGGCGGCTTTCCGGATTTTTTTCGCAGCGCCCGCTCGGAGGCGCAAGGCGCGTTCGGCGACCCGGCGGTGATCCTGGAGCGCGCCATCGTCAACCCGCGCCACATCGAAATCCAGGTGTTCGGCGACCGCCATGGCAACGCCATCCATCTCGGCGAGCGCGATTGTTCGGTGCAGCGGCGGCACCAGAAACTGATCGAGGAAGCGCCGTCGCCTGCGGTGTCGCCGGAATTGCGGGCGCGGATGGGCGCGGTCGCCGTACAGGCGATCCGGTCGATCGGCTACGAGGGCGCAGGCACGCTGGAATTCCTGCTCGACGACGAGGGAAATTTCTATTTCATGGAAATGAATACGCGGCTGCAGGTCGAGCATCCCGTCACCGAGGCGATCACCGGGCTCGACC
>CAVUUO010000007.1:0-1764749 GCA_963744675.1 uncultured Alphaproteobacteria bacterium | reverse complement strand
CGGCCAACCGCTTAGCCTGGTTCGATGCTACTTGCCCGCCCGCCTCTCCGCCAGCGCGATCTGGTCGTTCAGGAAATCGGCGAACTCGATCCCCTGCGCCTTCAGCGCCTTCGGATACAGCGAGGCCTTGGTCAATCCCGGCAATGTGTTGGTTTCGAGAAAGATCGGTCCCTTTTCCGAAATGATGAAGTCGCTCCGGGAATCGCGCTGCATGACATCGCCCGGTGCGCCTTCAGCGCCTGGTCCATGATCTTAGCGCTGAGCTCCGTGCAAACGTCCGGGGCAGGTTTCTGGGTGGATTTGGCAAGATATTTTGCACGATAGTCGAACCCAAAACCGCCTTCCGCCGGGATGATCTCCCCGTCGGCAGCGCGATCAGCGAACCGTCCGATTAGCTCCAGCACGCCGCAGGTCGCTTCCGCGCCGGAGACGAACGGTTCAAGCAGGTATTCTTCGACCGTCGCCGCGCGGCGCACGGCGACGATGTCCTGGCTGGCGTTGACGAAGATCAGGCCGTAGCTCGATCCGTCGCGCGCGGGTTTTGCGATCAGCCTGCCGTATTCGGCCAGCGCCTGCTCGGCGTCTTCCAGCGCCACGCCGGGCGGCGCCTTACGCCCGCGATCGCGGCGAAGCGCTTGGCCGCCATTTTGTCGAAGGCGAGATGCGAGGAGGCGGAGCCGGAGCCGGTGAACGGAACGCCGCGCATCTCGCACATCGCCTGCAGCTCGCCATTCTCCGCCGCACCGCCGTGCAGGCCGAGCACCAGCAGGCGGTCTTCCGCACCTGCCTGATCGAGCGCCTGTTCAATCCCGCCGATGCCCGAGCTTCTCGGCTCGAACGGCTCTTCGAATGGACGGGTATGTCCGAGAAGCGCGTGAGGCTCGACCTCATGCACCGTGTCGCCGACGTTCCAGAACCACAGTCGGCCTCAGGCAACGCCGAATGCAGCGCCTGGGCGCTGGCCACCGACACCAGCCGCTCCTTGCTCAAGCCGCCGAAAAATAGTGATCCGCATCATGCCGTTCCGTCATTCCGGGACTCGCCCTCTTGGCCGGGCTTGTCCGGAATCCATAACCCCGGCTCGTGGTTATGGATTCCGGGCTTGCTCGCGTTGCTCGCGACCCGGAATGACGGCTAACTGCGATTCCGATTCGCTTGATTTCCCACTGTAGCTCGATTCCCGAATTCTCCTTCACCCGCGCGCGCACCGTCTCGCCCAGCGTCTCGATGTCATGCCCGGTCGCGTCGCCGGTATTGATCAGGAAATTGCAGTGCATCTCCGACACCTGCGCGCCGCCGACGCGCAGGCCGCGGCAGCCGGCGGCGTCGATCAGTTTCCAGGCGCTGTGGCCGGGCGGATTCTTGAAGGTCGAGCCGCCGGTCTTTTCGCGGATCGGCTGCGCGGTCTCGCGATGGTTCTGCACCTCGTCCATCCGGGCGCGGATCGCTTCGGGCGCAGCGATGACGCCGCGAAATCGCGCCGAGGTGAAAATGATCGAGGGATCGACGCCGCTGTTGCGGTAGACGAATTTCATGCTCGGCATTGTCGAAGCTGTGCTTGCTGCCGTCGCGGCCGACGCCGGACGCCTCGATCAGCACATCCTTGGTCTCGCCGCCATTGGCGCCGGCATTCATGCGCAGCGCGCCGCCGATGGTGCCGGGAATGCCGAAATAGAATTCCAGCCCGCCGATGTTGGCGGCGGCGGCGGTCTCCGCCACGCGCTTGTCGAGCGCCGCGGTGCCGGCGCGAACGATGTCGCCATCGGCAACGGTCTCGCCGAAACCTCGCGGCGACAGCCTGATCACCACGCCGGGCATGCCGCCGTCGCGCACGATCAAATTGGAGCCGACGCCGACGACGTAGACCGGAATTTCGTCCGGCAGCTTCGCGAGGAAATATGCGAGGTCGTCTTCATCCGCCGGCGTGAACAGCATCTGCGCCGGACCGCCGACGCGAAACCAGGTCAGCGGCGCCAGCGGCTCGTTCGCCAGCAGCCGCCCGCGCAATTCAGGCATCGCGGCTTTGAGGTCGGGCGTGATGTCGGGGAAAGTCACGGCTCACCCCAGCGCCTTCAATTCGGCCGGCAGCGCGTAGGCCCATTGCGTGATGTTGCCGGCGCCGAGGCAGACCACATAGTCGCCGCGGCCGGCCACGCTGCGCACCACGCCGGCGAGATCGGCGGAATTCTGCAGCGGGATCACCTCGCGATGGCCGTGGGCGCGCAGGCCCAGCACAAAATGATCGCGGTCGATGCCCGGGATCGGCGCCTCGCCGGCCGGATAGACCTCGGCGACGACCACCGTGTCGGCGTCGTTGAAGCAGGTGCAGAATTCCTCGAACAGCGTTTGCAGCCGGGTAAAGCGATGCGGCTGCACCACGGCGATCGACCTTGCCGTTGGTCGACTCGCGCGCGGCCCGCAGCACCGCCGCATCTCGACCGGGTGATGGCCGTAATCGTCGATGATGGTGACGCCGTTCCATTCGCCGGTCTTGGTGAAGCGCCGCCGCACGCCGCCGAAGCCGGCGAGCGCCTTGCGGATGATGTCGTCGGAGAGGCCGAGTTCATGCGCCACCGCGATCGCCGCGGTGGCGTTGAGCGCGTTATGCCGTCCCGGCATCGGCAGCACGAGGTCGGCGATCTCGTGCCGCGTGCCGGCCTTGCGGTCGCGGAACGCCACCTTGAAGGTCGAGCCGGCATTGACCGGCGCAAGATCGAGCAGCCGCGCATCGGCCTGCGGATTTTCGCCGTAGGTGATGATGCGGCGATCCTCGATCTTGCCGACGATGGTCTGCACCACCGGATGATCGATGCACATCACCGCGAACCCGTAGAACGGCACGTTCTCGACAAAGCTGCGGAACGCGTCCTGCACCGCCTCGAACGTCTTGAAGTGATCGAGATGCTCGGGATCGACATTGGTGACGATGGCGACGTCGGTCGGCAATTTCAGGAAGGTGCCGTCGCTCTCGTCGGCCTCCACCACCATCCACTCGCCGGCCCCCAGCCGCGCATTGGTGCCGTAGGCGTTGATGATGCCGCCATTGATCACGGTGGGATCGAGGTCGCCGGCATCGAGCAACGCCGCCACCATCGAGGTGGTGGTGGTCTTGCCATGGGTGCCGGCGATCGCGACGCAGCTTTTCAGCCGCATCAGTTCGGCCAGCATTTCGGCGCGGCGCACCACCGGGATGCGTTGCGCGCGCGCGGCCATCAGTTCGGGATTGTCGCGCTTGATCGCGGTCGATACCACAAGCACGTCGGCGCCTGCGACATTCTCGGCCTTGTGGCCGATGCTGATGGGTATGCCCTTGTTGCGCAGGCGGGTGACGTTGGCGCTCTCGGACGCATCGGAGCCCTGCACGGTGTAGCCGAGATTGCAAAGCACCTCGGCGATGCCGCTCATGCCGATGCCGCCGATCCCGACGAAGTGGATGGGTCCGATCTCGCGCGGCAGTCTCATGAATAACTCTCGCTTTCGTCATGCCCGGGCTTGTCCCGGGCGTCCACGTCTTGCTTCGCTGCGGGTTATGAAAGACGTGGATGGCCGGGACAAGCCCGGCCATGACGGAAAAATAGTGAAATTCGTCGCGTTCGGCCTAAATCCCCGCGACTTTTGCCACCAGATCGGCCAGCCGCTCGGCGGCATCCAGTTTGCCGACGGTGCGCGCCCCCGCCGCCATCGCGGTCAGCCGCGCCGGTTCGGCCGCCAACGCGGAGATTTCCGCCGCGAGCCGGTCCGGGCGTGAAATCCATCTGCGCGATCCGGATCGCGCCGCCCGCCTGCGCCAGCACGCCGGCATTGGCGAACTGGTCCTGATCGATCGAGCCCGGCAGCGGCACCAGGATCGAGGGCCGGCCGACCGCGGCAAGTTCCGCCACGGTGCCGGCGCCGGAGCGCGAGATCACCAGATGGCTCGACGCCAGCCGCGCCGGCAGGTCGGAAAAGAACGGCGCCAGTTCGGCGTTGAGCTGGAGCCGGTCATAGGCCGCGCGCACGCGGTCCATGTCTTCCCGGCGTACCTGCTGCACCAGCACCAGTCTGTTCCACAGCGCGGGCTCCAGCCGTTCGATCGCGCCCGGCACGATATCCGACATCACGCGCGCGCCCTGGCTGCCGCCTACGACCAGCAGGCGTAATGGACCTGCCGTTTCCGGCGATTCGAATTTCACTGCGGCGGCGGCGAGGATCGCCGGACGCATCGGCGTGCCCGTCGTGGTCGTCTTCGCCGCCAGCGCGGTATCCTGATCGAGCACGCCCGGCAGCGAGGTCGCAATGGCGCTGACGCGGCTTGAGAGAAAACGGTTGGCGCGGCCCAGCACCGCATTGGAATCGTGAATCACGCGGGAATGCCGAACAGCCGCGCGGCGAGCAGCGGCGGCAGCGTCGGATAGCCGCCGAAGCCGACCACCGCCCTGGGCTTCAACCGGCGCATCAGATTGAGCTGCCACCGCGGTGCCGGCGGCCAGCATCGCGCCGGTGCGCGCCAGCGACCACGGCGAGCGGCCGCGCAGGGTTTCGCTCGGCACCACGTCGATCATGTCTTTGGTGAACAAGCCGCTGTAGCGCAGCGCCCGGGAATCCGTAACCAGACGCACCCGCATGCCGCGCTTCATCAGCTCGACGCCCAGCGCCTCGGCGGGAAACAGATGGCCGCCGGTGCCGCCGGCGGCGAGCAGAATCAGGGGGGGAGTGGTCATCGGCCGGATTGTCGCAAATTTCTCCCGTCATTGCGAGGAGCGAGGCAATCCATTCCCGTCATTGCCGGGCCTAACCCGGCAATCCATCACCTTCGAAAGATTCTGTGAAGATTGATGGATGCGCGGGTCGAGCCCGCGCATGACGAAAGGTGGATTGCTTCGTCGCAAGGGCTCCTCGCAATGACGGGAATGTCAGGCGTAGCCGTGCGCCGCGTGGGCGTCGTTGGCGTCGCCGATGGATTCCATCTCGGTGCGCGGCCGCAGCCGCGTCAGCGCCAGCATCATGCCGACGCCGTAAGCCAGCGAGATCATCGAGGAGCCGCCATAGGAGATGAAGGGCAGCGTCATGCCCTTGGCCGGGATCAGATGCAGGTTCACCGACATGTTGATGGCAGCCTGCACGCCGAACAGGATGGCGAGGCCGGATGCTGCAAAGCGCGCGAACAGATCCTCGGTGGCGTAGGCGCGCGACAGCGTGCGGATCACGACGAAGGCGAACAGCGCCAGCAATGCGAGGCAGAGAATGATGCCGAATTCCTCGGCGCCCACCGCGAACACGAAATCGGTGTGGCTGTCGGGCAGGCTGCGCTTGGCGATGCCCTCGCCCGGCCCGAGCCCGAACCAGCCGCCATTGGCAAAGGCTTCCATCGCGGTATCGACCTGAAAAGTATCGCCCGACGCCGGATCCATGAAGCGCTTGATGCGGCCGGCGACATGCGGCACCAGAAGATAGGCGCTGAACAGGCCGGCCGCCGCGGCGCCGGCGAGCCCGAACACCCAGACGATCCGCATGCCGGCGATGAAGAACAACGCGCCCCACACCATCAGGATCAGCATGGTCTGGCCGAAATCCGGCTCCATCACCAGCAGCGACACCAGCATCATCAGGACCGCCAGCGCCATCGAGGTCGCCGGCATTTCCGGCCGCCGCGCCGATTCCGCGAACAGCCACGCCGCCAGCACCACGAAGGCGGGTTTGGCGGATTCCGAAGCCTGGATGTTGACGCCGAGCAGCGTGATCCAGCGCCGCGAACCTTTCACCTCGGGCCCCAACAGCAGCGTCGCCACGATCAGGATGATGCTGATCGCGAACACGATCAGCGCCGCGCGGCGGATTTGCCGCGGCGACAGGAACGACACCCCGATCAGCACGATGAACGACGGCAGCAGGAACAGCACGTGGCGGTTGAAGAAGTGAAACGGATCGAGCCCGATCCGCGTCGCCACCGGCGGGCTGGCCGCAAGGGACAGAATCACGCCGCCGAGTATCAGCGCCGTGATCGCCGCCAGCAGCAGCCGATCCACGGTCCACCACCATTCGCTGAAAGGAGTGCGTTGTTCACGGGAAATCATGGGCGCATGTCCAAGGCAGAGGTTTGCCCATTGGTGCGCCGTCACGGTTACCGGAGGGTTAATGGGGAATGAACTCTTTGGTGAGAAGCCGCCCACCCCACTCGTCATGCCCGGGCCTGTCCCGGGCATCCACGTCTTACAGCTCTCTAAGCAAGAAAGACGTGGATGGCCGGGACAAGCCCGGCCATGACAGTTTGGCTGTCTGCGTTCCCCGGACGCAGCGCAGCGCGTAGCACTTGCGAAGCGGTGCGCTGCAGAGCCGGGTCCCGGTTGCTTGACAAAACCGGGGTCCCGGTTCTGCGAAGCGGCATGAAGAATGCCGCATCGCGCCCGGGACACGGATCACACCACGTTTTTCACGCCGGGCAGCGCCAGCACCAGCTCGCGAAAACGGTCGCCGCGGATTTCGAAGTTGCGGTACTGGTCGAAGGAGGCGCAGGCCGGAGAGAGCAGCACCACCGGTTCGGCGAGGCTCGATGCTTCGGCGTCGCGGGCGGCGCTCGGAATCGCGACATCGAGGGTATCGCTGATCTCGTAAGCCACCCTGCCCTCGAGCGTCGCGGCAAATTCCTTAGCCGCCTCGCCGATCAGATAGGCTTTTCGGATGCGCGGAAAATATTCGGCGAGCGAAGCAATGCCGCCGGTTTTCGGTTTTCCCCCGGCGATCCAGAAAATATCGGCGAAAGACGACAGCGCATGCGCCGCGGCATCCGCATTGGTGCCCTTGGAATCGTTGACGAACAGCACCAGGCCGCGGCGGCCGACCTGCTCCATGCGGTGCGCAAGGCCGGGAAAACTGCGCAGCCCTTTCTGCAGAACATCTTTTGCCACGCCCAGCGCCAGCGCGCAGGCCGAGGCGCAGGCGGCGTTCTGCGCGTTGTGCAGCCCGCGTAGCGAACCGATGCCGCCAATTGCCGCGATCTCTCTGCGCGCTCCGCCCTCGGCGCGCACGATGATCTCGCGCTCGACGGTGACGCCGTCGGCCAGCGGACGTTTCACCGAAACCCGAATTACGCGTTTGCCGGACTGCTCGATCCGATCGGCAATCGCCCGGCTCCATCCATCATCGACGCCGACGATGGCGGCGCCTTGCGGCTGCACGCCGGTGACCAGACGCTCCTTCACCGCGGCATAATGCGCAAGCGTGCCGTGGCGGTCGATATGGTCTTCGCTGATGTTGAGCAGGATGCCGACGCTCGGATCGAGCGACGGGGTGAGATCGATCTGATACGACGACATCTCGATCACATGCACCCGGCCCGCGCGCGGCGGCTCGAGCGACAGGATCGCGGTGCCGATATTGCCGCCCATCTGCGCGTCGTAGCCGGCCTCGCGCATCAGGTGCGCCATCAGCGCGGTGGTGGTCGACTTGCCGTTGGTGCCGGTGATGGCGACGAACGGCGCATCCGGCGCGTGGCGGCGGCGCTCGCGGCAGAACAGTTCGATATCGCCGATGACTTCGACGCCGGCCTCGCGCGCCGCCAGTACCGACCAGTGCGGGGCCGGATTGGTGAGCGGCGCGCCGGGCGTCAGCACCAGGGCGGCGAAATTCGCCCACGACACCTTGCGCAGATCCGCGGTGATGAAGCCGGCCCGCGCCGCCTCCGCCAGTCTGTCGGCGCCATCGTCGCCGGCGACCACCTCCGCAGCGCCGGCCTTCAGCGCATGACAGCTCGCAAGCCCCGAGCCGCCGAGGCCGAACACCGCAACGGTCTTGCCGGCGAACGAGGTGACGGGGATCACGACGCGTCGTCCCCGCGAAGGCATGCACACATCTGCCACAGGCTCTCTGACGACCAGCCCAACACAGCCCTCATCCTGAGGAGCGGCCTCTTGGCCGCGTCTCGAAGGATGGCCACAATTGCCCGCGGCGATCCTTCGAGACGCCGCGCAAGCGCGCGGCTCCTCAGGATGAGGGCTGACAATGTACTTCCCGCGATCAACCCCCTCACCGCAGCTTCAGCGTGGAGAGGCCGGCGAGCGCCAGCATCACCGAGATGATCCAGAACCGGATCACGATCTGCGGCTCGGTCCAGCCCTTCTGCTCGAAATGATGATGCAGCGGCGCCATGCGGAATACGCGCTTGCCGGTGAGCTTGAACGAGACCACCTGCACGATGACGGAGATGGCTTCGAGCACGAACAAGCCGCCGACGATTGCCAGCACCAGTTCGTGTTTGGTTGCGACCGCGATCGAGCCGAGCATGCCGCCGAGTGCAAGCGAGCCGGTATCGCCCATGAAGATCGACGCCGGCGGCGCGTTGAACCACAGAAAGCCTAGTCCCGCGCCGAACACGGCGCCGCATAGCACCGCCAGTTCGCCAGTACCGGCGACGTAGTTGATCTGCAGATAGTCGGCGAACACCACGTTGCCGGCGAGATAGGCGATGATGCCGAAGCTCGCCGCCGCGATCATGACAGGCACGATGGCAAGGCCATCGAGACCGTCGGTGAGATTGACGGCGTTGCCGGCGCCGACGATGATGAAGGCGCCGAAGATCAGGAAGAACCAGCCGAAATTCAGAATCACATCCTTGAAAAACGGAATCGCCAGCGAGTTGGACAGCGGGTCGCGGCCGAGCCGGACCACCGCGTAACAAGCGGCCACCGCGATCAGCGCTTCGATCGCAAGCCGGATGCGTCCGGCGAAACCGCTATGACTCTGCTGCGTGACTTTCAGGTAATCGTCGTAGAACCCGACAAAGCCGAAGCCGAGCGTCACCGCCAGCACGATCCAGACATAGGGGTTGAGCGGGTTGGCCCACAGCAGCGTCGAAACCACCAGTCCCGATAGAATCATCAGCCCGCCCATGGTGGGGATGCCCTTCTTGGTGACCAGATGCGACGCCGGCCCGTCCGACCGGATCGGCTGGCCTTTGCCCTGGCGCAGGCGAAGATTGTCGATGATCCATGGGCCGAACAGAAACACGAACAGCGCGCCCGTTACCATCGCGCCGCCGGTGCGGAAGGTGATGTAGCGGAACACATTCAAGATCGTGCGAAACGGCAATAAAAACGGCACGGTATTCGACAGGTCGATCAGCCAGTAAAACATTCAATCCGCCTTATACCGCTATATCGTCGAGCGCGGTTTTGCCGGGAAAGCGCTTTTCCAGCGCGGTGACAATCGGTTTCATCTTTGAGCCGAGCGACCCTTTGATCATGATCGCGTCGCCGGGGCGGATCGCGGCCACCACCTGGAATTCCAGAGCCTGCGCGCTCTCGGCATAGCCGCCCCGCTTGCCGGTGGAAAGGGCATCCCACAAATTCCGCATCAGCGGGCCACAGCAATATACCAGATCGATTTGATTGGCCTTGACCGCCTCGATCAGGCCGCGATGCAATTGCGGCGCCGTCGGCCCGAGTTCGAGCATGTCGCCGAGCACCGCGATGCGCCGGCCATGGGGGCCGACCGAGGCTGCGCCGAGCACGTTCAGCGCGGCGGCTATCGACGCCGGATTGGCGTTGTAGCTCTCGTCGATCAGCGTGGCCTCGCCCTGACCTACTTCCAGCACATGCCGGACGCCGCGGCCGGCGGCAGGCTGCGCCTGCGACAGCGCAAGGCCGGCGAGCGCCAGATCGGCGCCGGCCAGCGAGGCCGCCGCCAGCACCGCCAGCGAATTCATCGCCATGTGGCGGCCGGGCATGCCGAGCTTATAGGTGACGTCATGGCCGAGAATGTCGGCATGAACAGCCGAGCAGGCCGCATGCAGCGACACGTCGATCAGCCGCGCGTCGGATTTCCTGTCGGCGCCGAAAGAGACGATGCGCGAGACGCCGAGCTTTTTGGCGCGCCGCTGCAGCCGCGCGAACTGCGCATTGTCGCGGTTGAGCACCACGGCGCCGCCGGGCTCGAGGCCTTCGAAGATTTCCGCCTTGGCATCGGCAATCGCCTCGATGCCGGCGAAGAATTCCAGATGCACCGGCTCGACCGTGGTGATGATTGCAATGTGCGGGCGCACCATTTTGACCAGCGGTTCGATCTCGCCTGCGTGATTCATGCCGATCTCGAAAATCGCAAACCGTGCCGAGGCCGGGCATCGCGCCAGCGACAGCGGCACGCCCCAGTGATTGTTGAACGAAGCCGCCGAGGCGTGGGTCTCGCCTTGCGCTGATAGCACGCGGCGCAGCGCTTCCTTGGTCGAGGTCTTGCCGACCGAGCCGGTGACCGCGATCACCTGCGCGCCCAAGCGTGCCCGCGAGGCGTGCGCCAACCTGACAAGACCGGCCAGCACGTCGTCGACTACAAGCAGCGGCGCATCGGCTGGAAATTTTTCACGTTGCGCGGCTTCAACGACCGCCAGCGCGGCGCCGGCCTTTAGCGCAGCGGCGACAAAATCGTGGCCGTCATGCACGTCGCCCTTGATGGCAAAATAGGCTTCGCCGGGCGCGATGGTGCGGCTGTCGATGGATAGACCCGGGATCGCCGGCGGCAAACTGCCGTTGACGGCGGCATGCATCGCCTCCGCCATCGCCGAGGAGGTCCACAACGGCTGATCGCTCATGCTACCCTCGACGCCAGCGCCGCCGCCGCGGCCTCGTGATCGCTGAACGGCAGTGTGCGGTCGCCGACGATCTGTCCGGTCTCGTGGCCCTTGCCGGCGATCAGCAGCGCATCGCCGGGCTGCAGCCCCGATATCGCCACCCTGATCGCCTCGGCGCGGTCGGCGATATCTCTTGCACCTTTTGCGGCGCTCAAAATCGCCGAGCGAATTGCGGCCGGATTTTCGCCGCGCGGATTGTCGTCGGTGACGATGACACTGTCGGCATGCTCGGTGGCGATCTCGCCCATCAGCGGACGTTTGCCGGCGTCGCGGTCGCCGCCGGCGCCGAACACCACCACCAGCTTGCGCTTGGCGTAGGGCCGCAACGCCTGCAGCGCCTTGGCCAGCGCGTCGGGCTTGTGCGCGTAGTCGACGAAGATCGGCGCACCATTGCGTTCGCCGACCCGCTCCAGCCGGCCTTTTGCCCCCTCGAGATGTTCGAGTGCGGCAAGCACTCGATCAGAATCGCTGCCGGTGCCGATGGCAAGCCCCGCGGCGACCAGCGCGTTTTCGATCTGGAATTCGCCGACCAGCGGCAATCGCAACGCGCGCTTGCGGCCGGCATGTTCGAGGATCAGCTTCTGCGCAAAGCCGTCGATCGCGGCGTCGGCCAGCCGGATACCGCTCGCGCCATCGCCATTTCGTCCGACCGTCATGACGCGCAGCTTGCGGGCACGCGCCGCGTCGATCGCTGCCTGCGATGAATCATGATCGGCTGAAATCACCGCCGCGCCATCGGCCGCAATGAGATCGCGGAACAGCCGCAGCTTGGCGTTGAGGTAGTGCGCGACGTCAGGGTGATAATCCATGTGATCGCGCGACAGGTTGGTGAAGCCGCCGGCGCCGACGCGGATGCCGTCCAGCCGGTACTGGTCGAGGCCATGCGACGAGGCTTCGAGCGCAAGGTGGCTGACGCCCTCGCCTGCGATTTCGTCGATCTGGCGATGCAGCGCGATCGGATCAGGCGTGGTCAACGATCCGTAGACGCTGCGCTTGGGCGATACGAGGCCAATGGTGCCGATGCTGGCGGAAGCATGACCGAGCCGCTGCCAGATCTGCCGCGTGAAGGCGGCGACCGAGGTCTTGCCGCTGGTGCCGGTCACGGCCGCGACAACAGCCGGCTGGCGCGGATAGAATTTGGCCGCGGCCAGCGCCAGCGCGCGGCGCGGGTTCGGCGTGGCGACAAACGGCACGCGCAAATCTGCCTGCGGCGGATGCTCGCCGGCGATGGCTACAGCGCCGGAAGTGATCGCCTGATCGACAAACCGCGCGCCGTCGGTCTTCGCGCCCGCCAGCGCGAAGAACAGATCGCCCGGCTTGACGGCGCGGCTGTCCACGGCGAGGCCGGTGACGGCGACCTCGCCGGCCCGCGCATCGAGCCCAGTGTCATCGCTGAAAAGTTCGCGAAGTCTCATGGTCTTCCAAATCATCTCACCTCTCCCCGCTTGCGGGGAGAGGTCGAAGCCGAAGCGCAGCGAAGGCTTCGGGTGAGGGGGACTCTCCACGCACTCGGACTCGCGGAGAGTCCCCCTCACCCGGATCGCATCTTGACGATGCGATCCGACCTCTCCCCGCAAGCGGGGAGAGGTGTACCGCGCGGCGATTCGACTTCAAACCATCATGCTCTAGCGTCTACTGGCTTGCCTTCGATGTCGCAAGAATAAGGCGGTCGGACGGCGGCAGGTCGAATCGCGGCTCGATTCCGAGCAGCGGCGCAATCCGCGCGATGACCTTGCCCCCGGTCGGCACCGCATTCCAGCCCGAAGTAATGAAACCGTGGGTCTCCGGCAGCGCCTTTGGTTCATCCAGCATGATAAGCAACTGGAACTGCGGATTGTCCGCCGGCAGGATCGCGGTAAACGAGTTCAGCACCTGTTTCTTGGAATAGCGTCCATTGATGACTTTTTCTGCGGTCCCGGTCTTGCCGCCGATATAGTAGCCCTTGACGTCGGCCTGCTTGGCGGTGCCGATCTCGGCATTGAGCCGCATCAGGTAGCGAATCTTGTCGCTGGTGTCCTTCTTCACCACGCGCCTGGCGACGGCCAGCGCCTCCTCTTCGCTGCGTTTCAGGAAGGTCGGCGGAATCAGATTGCCGCCGTTGATCATGGCATTGATGCCCATCACCGCCTGCAGCGGCGCCACCGCGATGCCGTGGCCGAACGCGATGGTGATGGTGTTGAGTTCGCCCCAGCGCTTGGGTACCAGCGGCGAGGCGCTTTCGGGCAGTTCGGTGCGTAGCCGGTCCAGCTGGCCGACCTTCTTCAGGAACGCCCGGTGCGCCTCGACGCCTTGCGACAGCGCCACCCGCGCAGCCCCGACATTCGACGAGAAGGTGAAAACTTCCGACAGGGTGATGGAACGGCCCAGCGGATGGGTGTCGTGAATGGCGAACTTGCCATAGTGCAAGGCGCCGCGGGCATCGAACAGCGAATTGAGAGTGGATTTGCCGGAATCCAGCGCCATCGCCAGCGTCAGGGTCTTGAAGGTCGAACCCATCTCGTACACCCCGGTGGTGAGGCGGTTGATGCGGTCGGGATCGTGCGCCTCCTTGGGGTTGTTCGGATCGAAATCCGGCACCGACACCATGGCGACGATTTCGCCGGTCTTGACGTTGGACACCAGGCCGGAGGCGGCCTTGGCCTTGAACTTTTCCTTGGCCTTGAGCAGTTCGTCGCGCAGCGCATGCTCGACGCGCAGATCGATCGACAGCTCCACCGGCTTTTGCAGCCGGTCGGTGGCGAAGCCGGCGCGATGCAGATCGGCGAGACCGTTGCTGTCCAGCCATTTCTCCATTCCGGCGATGCCCTGGTTGTCGATGTTGACGAGACCGATCACATGCGCGACTTCGGCGCCGGTGGGATACACGCGCTTGTTCTCTCGCAAGAAGCCGATGCCGGGAATGCCGAGGCGATGGATTTCCAGCTGCTGCTTCGGCGTGATCTCGCGCTTCAGCCAGACAAAGCCTTTCTTGCCCGAGAGCCGTTCGCGCACCTCGCCGGTGTCGAGATCGGGCAGCGTCGCGGTCAGAAGCTCGATCGCTTCATCCTTGTCGATGATGCGGCGCGGCTCGCCGAACAGGCTGGGCGCCTTGACGTCGGTGGCGAGCACCTCGCCGTTGCGGTCGACGATATCAGGCCGCGCGGTGGCGATGGCGTCCTGCGACGCGGTGCGGCGTGCGCCGTGATTGTCGCCGACCACGGCGAACATGACCAGGCGCGCCGCGATCACCGCATAGACGGCTGCGAAAGCCACCATGGCGAAGCCGACGCGCGCGCGCGCCTTGGCGGCGCGATCGACATTGCGGCCGTACAGCAGGCTGCGCACCAGCCGCTGCCGCCAGGGCGCTTTTGCAGTTTCTTTGGGCTTGACCAGCGCCAGCGCCTGATCGGTCATTGTCGATCCTCCGGCGCCGGCACCGAACCGGTCACGGTTTCCGGCTCGATGGCCTGGAGCATGGCGCCGATCGGATCGGGATCGCCTTTCCGGAAGTAGCTCGGCGGGCGGTCCGGCAGATTCTTCAATTGATCGAACTGGGTGGCGGCGATCGGCTTCAGCGTCAAATGCCGCTCGGCGAGGCCCTGCAGCCGCAGCGGCGCGTCGAGTTTAGCCCATTCGGCGCGCAACGCCGCGATGGCGTCGCGCTGTTCGCGCACTTCCGCATGCAGCCGCAGCACCCGCTCGGTGCGGGAGGTGGACTCCATCTTGATGCGGTAGACATAGGCCGCGGCGAATACCAGCATGCCGATGACCAGGAGATGGATGATCCGCATGATCAGCCTCCCCTCATGACATCGGCGAGCGAAGGCCATTTTGGTAACGCGCCGGCGGCAAGTGCCGGCGCCCCGGTACGCTCGGCGGCGCGCAGTTTTGCCGAGCGCGCGCGCGGATTGACGCGCACCTCCTCGTCACCGGCGGTGACCGGACGTTTGGTCAAAATGCGGAAGCTCGGCGCGGATTGCGCGGCTTCCGGCAGATGCCGCGAGCCACCGCCGGTCTTGCCGCGTTCGCTGAAAAAATTCTTGACGATGCGGTCTTCCAGCGAATGGAACGACACCACCGCCAGCCGGCCGCCCGGTTTTAGCACGCGTTCCGCCGCCGCCAGCGCCAGTTGCAATTCGTCGAGTTCTTCGTTGACGAAAATACGCAACGCCTGAAACGTCCGCGTCGCCGGATGAATCTCGCCGGGTTTTGCCCATACCACTTTGGACACGATCTCGGCCAGCGCCCGCGTCGTCGCGATCGGCGTTTCCTTCCGCGCCGCCACGACCGCGCGCGCGACAGCGCGGGAATGACGCTCCTCGCCGAAGATGTAGATGATGTTGGCGAGATCGGCTTCCGACGCTCTGGCGACGACATCGGCCGCGGTTGGACCATCCTGTCCCATCCGCATGTCCAGCGGACCATCGAGGCGGAACGAAAAGCCGCGGCCGGCCTCGTCGACCTGCATCGAGGAAACCCCGACATCCATCACCACGCCATCGACCGCGCCTGCGCCTTGCGCGGCGCAAACTTCGGCGAGATTGGAGAAGCGGTCCTCGACCAAGGTCAGCCGGCCGTCCGACCGCTCAACGAGGTCGAATCCGCCTGCAATGGCGGTGCGATCGCGATCGATGCCGATCACGCGCGTGTCGGCCGCATCGAGAATGGCACGGCTGTATCCCCCCGCGCCGAAGGTCGCATCGACATAGATCCCGCCGTCATGGGGCGCGAGCATTTCGACCGCTTCGCGGCCGAGCACCGGAATATGGCGAGGCGATGCGGTCACCCCTGGGTCCGCCGGGAACCGAGGTGAAAGGTAAAATCGGACGCACGGAGGCTCATTTCGCCCCAAATATCCTGACTTCGCGCGGGCTCGGTCCGCAAACAGCGCTCGGCCTGCGAATTCAGCTGGCAAACCCGGGTTTCCACATGGGATTTGATGGGCTGCCATGGGATTTCGAGCGTCAATGGAACCTCGGCCGACCCGCCGGTTCGGCTCTTCACCCCTCAGTAACGTCATTTAGGCTTAAGAAAGCGTTGACGAAATCTAGTCATTCCGCCGTCATTCCGGGGCGCGCCCTTTGCGCGAGCCCGCAATTCATAACCCCCGATCGTGGTTATGGATTCCGGGCCTGCGCCAAGAGGCGCATCCCGGAATGACGGAGAGTGATGCAGCGCGCCCACACCTGGTTAAAAAAGGCTTAACGGTGCCGGCGTGATGATTGCGCTGGGGGCATCGGGTCCAGATAGTAGAGCTAAGGCCGAAATTCCCCGAAAAGGAGAATTGCCGCCGTTCTCCTGCCCGGTTTGAGTTGTCCGATGCTGCACCGTTCGTTCGCGTCTGTTGGTTCCGATAAGAAGCGCCGACGTCCCCTCCCGCTTCCCAAGGGCAACGCGGACATGCAGGCATTCACTCCGGACTCCTCCGTCGTCTCCGACGTCATCCCGTCCGCCAATTTTGGCGAGCGGGCCAAAGACCGCGCGCCCGACATGATCCTGCTGCATTACACCGGCATGCCCGACGTCGAGGGCGCGCTGGCGCGGCTGTGCACCGCCGGCACCGACGTATCGGCGCATTACGTGGTGCTGGAAGACGGCCGCATCGTGCAATGCGTGCCGGAAGCCAGGCGCGCCTGGCACGCCGGCATTTCATCATGGGCCGGCGAAGAAGATATCAATTCCTGTTCGATCGGCGTCGAGATCGTCAACCGCGGCCATGACTGGGGCTATCCGGAATTTCCGCTGCGCCAGGTCGCCGCCGTGATCGCGCTGTGCCGGGGTATCATGCTCCGGCGCAACGTGCCATCGCATCGCGTGCTGGCGCATTCGGATGTCGCACCCGCGCGCAAGCAGGACCCCGGCGAAAAATTTCCCTGGCATTCGCTGGCCAATTCCGGCGTCGGCCACTGGGTGTATCCGGCGCCGATCGTGCGCGGCGAAGCGCTCAAGCTCGGCGCCGAGGGTGACGACGTGCGCGGCATGCAGGAGGCGCTGAAGCGATACGGCTACGGCATCGAGGTGAACGGCAAATATGACGGGCCGACTGTGGAAGTCGTGACCGCCTTCCAGCGCCACTTCCGCCCCGCCAAAGTCGACGGCGTCGCCGACCGCTCGACGCTGACCACGCTGGAATCCTTGCTCGCGAGCCTGCTGAGCGAAACCGCGTCGGCGTCGCGGTAATGCATTCCGTCGTGTCCCGGGCGCGATGCAGCGCTCTTCGCGCTGCTTCGCAGAACCGGGACCCCGGTTTCTTCGAGAAGCAACCGGGACCCCGGCTCAGCAGCGCACCGCTCCGCAGGTGCTACGCGCTACGCTGCGTCCGGGGAACGCAAAGCGTCGGGCATGACAGTTATTTGCAATCCAGTTCCGCCAATCTCCGCGCATACAGCCGCCGCAGCGGTTCCAACTGAGTCGCGGCGGTCGCCGCCAGGTAAGCCTCCCGCGCGGCTTGCCGCCGCCCTAGCCGGCGCAGCAGATCGGCGCGCACCGCCGGCAGCAGTTCGTAGCCGTTGAGGCCGCCGCGGGCTTGCAGCGCATCGATCAGATCGAGCGCGCGTGCCGGGCCATCGACCATCGATATCGCGGCGGCGTGATTGAGTTCGATCACCGGCGATGGGCTGATCCGCAGCAGCACTTCATAGAGGCCCGCGATCTGGGCCCAGTCGGTGTCCTTGTAATTCGGAGCCTGCGCGTGAAGTGCGGCGATCGCGGCCTGCACCGCATAGGAGTCCGGCCGGCCAGCCTCGCGCAAGGCGTGCTCTACCAGCGCCAGGCCCTCGGCGATCTGCTCGCGGTCCCACAGCGCGCGGTCCTGCTCCTCCAGCAACACGATATCGCCGCCGGCAGTCTCGCGGCCGGCGCGGCGCGCGTCGTGCAGCAGCATCAAGGCCAGCAATCCCTTGATCTCGCTCCGCTCTCGCATCAAGGCGGCGAGCAGCCGGCACAGCCGGATCGCCTCCCGCGCCAGATCCGGGCGCATCAACTCGTCGCCCGAGGTCGCGGCATAGCCCTCGGTGAACACCAGATAGATCACCGCCAGCACGCCGCGCAGCCGCGCCTGCAGCGCGCCGCGGTCCGGCACCTCATAGGGAATTCCGGCAAGCCGGATTTTCTGCTTGGCGCGGACCAGCCGCTGCGCCATGGCGTCCTCGCCGAGCAGAAACGCGCGCGCCACCTGCAGCGTGGTCAGGCCGCACACCGTGCGCAATGTCAGTGCGACCTGGACCTCCATGGCAAATGCCGGATGACAGCATGTGAAGATCAACCGCAGCATATCGTCATCGAGCGTCGCCTCGTCGGCGGCATCGGGTGCGTCGGGCGCGGCGAGTTCGATCTCGCGCAGCATTTCCTGCTGCTTGCCGCGAAACGCGATGCTGCGGCGGATGCGGTCGATCGCCTTATTACGCCCGACATTGACCAGCCACGCCCGCGGATTGGCCGGCGGATCGGAGGCGGGCCAGCGCTCCAGTGCCGCGGCGAACGCATCCTGCAAAGCGTCCTCGGCAAGATCGAAGTCGCCGACCAGGCGGATCAGCGTCGCCAGCGCGCAACCGCCTCGTTGCGAAATATGGTTTCGATGTCGGCCGGTGTCATGGGTCTACAGTACCCCGTCATTCCGGGCCTGCATTAAGAGGCGCATCCCGGAATGACGAAATCAGCTGTAAACCAGAATCGGCCTGACTTCGATCGAGCCGACCTTGGCGCCGGGAATCCGGGCGGCAATCTCCAGCGCAGCATCGAGATCCTTGGCCTCGACCAGATAATAGCCGCCGAGTTGTTCGCGGGTCTCGGCGAACGGGCCGTCGGTGGTCAGGGTCTTGCCGTCGCGAACCCGCACGGTGGTCGCGGTGCTGGTCGGCTGCAACCCGTCGCCGGCCTTGAAATGGCCGCTCTGGATAATGGATTGGGTAAACGCGCCGTAGTCTCCGCGCATCGTCTGGAGGGCCGCGGCGTCCATCTTCGCCTGCTCGGCCTCGTTCCGGTAGATCAGCAACAAATATTGCATCTCGTCAGCTCCCTTTTGCTCGGCGACCTTCGCCGACATCCAGTCGAACGGCGAAAACGCAAAACGACATCTTCAGGATAAATTATTTTGGGCCGTCATTCCGGGGCGCGCCCGTTCGCGCGAGCCCGGAATCCATAACCGCCGATCGTGCTTTTGGATTCCGGGCCTGCGCCCAAGCGGGCGCATCCCGGAATGACGGCTTGATTTTGTGGTGTAAAGTCCCCATCCCTAGGAACGTCAGTCGGCCGGACGGCCGCTCCCGCACCAGCCGAAAGGCCGCGGGGGAGGAAAGTCCGGGCTCCATCGACATACGGTGCCGGATAACATCCGGCGGGGTTTTTCCGCGCAAGCGGGAACGGCTCCAGGGACAGTGCCACAGAGAACGAACCGCTTCGCCCTCGGGCGAAGTAAGGGTGAAAAGGTGCGGTAAGAGCGCACCGCGCCGCCGGCAACGGAGGCGGCATGGCAAACCACACCGGGAGCAAAACCGAATAGGGACGGCAACGCGGGCTGTTCGTGAAAGCGAAAACGCCGCAGGGCAATGTCAGGCTCGCCGTCCGGGTAGGTTGCTCGAGGCAATGTGCAAACATTGTCCCAGAGGAATGGCCGTCACGTATCGCTCGCGCAAGCGGGCGATGCCCTACAGAACCCGGCTTACAGGCCGGCTGATGTTTTTAGAAATGAGGGGTCCGGCGTGAAAGTGCCGGGCCCCTCGCCAGTTTTGCTCGTGCCGCGAACGCGGACTCTCCAACGTGTCCCGGGCGCGATGCAGCGCGTAGCTCTTGCGCAGCGCTGCTTCGCAGAACCGGGACCCCGGTTTCTTCGAGTCGCAACCGGGGCCCCGGCTCTGCAGCGCACCACGCCGTGAAGAACGGCGCGCTCCGGGGAACGCAAGGTGCTCACCCCGCCGCCGCGCCACTCTCGAACTCCAGCACCTGGCGCTCGAACAGCCCGCGGTAGATTCCGCCGGGGCGTTTGGCGAGGGCGGCGTGGCTGCCCTGCTCGACGATCCTGCCGCGGTCGAACACCAGGATGCGGTCGAGGCTGCGCACCGTCGACAGCCGGTGCGCAATCAGAATCGAGGTGCGGCCTTTCATCAGCCGCTCCATCGCCTGCTGGATCAGCGCCTCGGATTCCGAATCGAGGCTCGAGGTCGCCTCGTCGAGGATCAGTACCGGCGCGTCAGCGAGGAAGGCGCGCGCCAGCGCCACGCGCTGCCGCTCGCCGCCGGACAGTTTGACGCCGCGTTCGCCGACCAGCGTGCCATAGCCTTTCGGCAGCCGCAGGATGAACTCATGCGCATTGGCAAGCCGCGCGGCCTGCTCGATCGCCGCCATGCTGGCGCCGGGCCGCGCGTAAGCGATGTTCTCGGCCAGCGAGCGATGAAACAGGATCGGGTCCTGCTGCACGATCGCGATCTGGCTGCGCAGCGATTTCTGCGTGGCTAAAGCGATATCCTGGCCGTCGATCAGGATACGCCCGCCGCTGACGTCGTAAAGCCGCTGCACCAGCTTGACGAAGGTGGTCTTGCCGGAGCCGGAGCGCCCGACAAGCCCGATCCGTTCGCCGCCGCGGATCTCCACCGACAGCCCGTCATACAGCGGCGTGCGATGGCCGCCGTAATGGAAGGTGACGGCCTCGAACACGATGCGGCCGCGCTCAATGTCGATCGGCACGGCATCGCGCGCATCCGCTATGCCGATGGCGACGTCGTGGATCCCTACCAATTCCTCCATATCATTGACCGACCGCTGCAGATTGTTGAGGTGGAAGCCGAGGTCGCGCAGATAAGCGTGGATGATGTAGTAGCTGGTCAGCACATAGGTGACCTCGCCCGGCGAGGCGCGGCCCGCCAGCCACAGCAGCAACGCGCCGCCGATCACCGAAGCGCGCAGGCACAGCAGCACCGACAACTGCGCCAGCGCGGTCAAGTTGTAGCGCATCCAGGTCCGCCGCACGCGCCTGCGCCAGCGGCCGATGACGCGCGCCAGCCGCGCGTCCTCGCGGTCCTCAGCTCCAAACGATTTTACCACCGCATTGCAGGTCAAGGCATCGGCCAGCGTGCCGCCGACCCGGGTGTCCCAGGCGTTGGAGACACGGGCCGCCGGCGCGATGTACCGCGTCGAGAAAAATACCATCATCGGAAGGTAGACCAGCGCGCCGGCCCCGATCACGATGCCGAGCGACGGCCAGTGCAGCCCGAGCAGGATCATGGAGCCGAACAGCACCATCAGCGACGGCAACAGCGCCAGCAGGATGGTGTCGTTGAGCAGATCGAGCGCCCACATGCCGCGGGTGATCTTGCGCACCGTCGAGCCGGCAAAGCTGTTGGCGTGCCAGTCGGTCGAGAAGCGCTGCACGCGCATGAAGGCATCGCGCGACACGTCGGACATGATGCGCAGCGTGAACGGCACGATGGCCTTGAGCCCGATCAGGCGCAGGATCACCGACCCAAGGCCCAGCGCCACGATGGCGGCGAAGGCGATGGACGCGGCGCGGCGTGCGGCCGGGTCCGACGCACCCGATGTCATGGCGTCGACGAGGTGTCCGGAGAACACCGGCATGAACAGGTCGGCGACGGTCGCGCCGAGCAGGCAGCCTGCGACGACAGCGACGGCGGCCGGCTGGTTGCGCCAGTGGCGAAACAAGAACGGCAACACCACACGGATCGCGGCGGGGCGCTGATTCAATTGAGCGGTCATGGCGTCATCCGGCTGAAGCCGTCATTCCGGGGCGCGCCTCTTCGCGCGAGCCGGAATCCATAACCACGATTGGGGGTTATGGATTCCGGGCCTGCGCCCAAGGGGCGCATCCCGGAATGACGGAAGTGGTTAGTGGGGGTTAGGAGAATCGGGGCTTTGGTCCCGATCGATGCTGACGGAGGCGGCCCTCAGCGGGCCAGGCAGGCGTCCGGCATGAGCATCGGACGCGAGGGCGCGATCTGCGAATATACAATAGTCATGCAAATCTCCCCGGTTCGAGCGATGAAGTCGGCGCTTATAGCTGCGTCGCGGGGATTTTGCAATATGCGGAAGGCATGCGCGGCTTTTCGCGCCGGGCCGCGCCGAAAATTACAACGGCCGTGGTGAAGAATTCACGGTTTCTCCGCAACGATCACCAGGCTCGGAACGGGCACGCCTCTCTCATGGCGGACCGGTTGCTGCTCAAGCTGTAACACCACAAGACCGGCTGCCTCGATCGACGTGCGCACATAAGAAGCACTATGCGCGTAGCGCCTGCCCTCGCCCATAATAAAACCGTCGCCGTCGTGCCTTTCCAGGGTGAAAGCCAAGACGCCGCCGCAAGCCAGAACACGGCTCGCTTGCTTGAGAACCGGAAGGAGATCGGCGACATAGATCATCGCGTCGGCGGAGAGCACGAGGTCAGCGCCGGCGTCAGGCCTCGACCGCAGTCCCTCCAGCATATCGGTCACTTCAAGCTCGGCATAGAGACCCGTGACGCGTGCCCTTTCGATCATGGCCGGCGAAAGGTCGACGCCGATGAATCGATCGACCATTTCAGCAAAGGCGGCCGCCGCCAGTCCGGTGCCGCAACCAAGATCGATCGCGTGTTTGAAGTTGGCCGGCTTCCGATGCGCGGGGCATGCGGCCTGCACCGCCTCAAACAGTAACGAGGGTCCGCGATATCCAAGACCTTCCACCAGAGCGGTGTCGAATTTAGCCGCATATTGATCGAACAGCGAACGCACAAAGGCGGGCGGCATTTCGGACAATTCCGCGGCGCCCAGTCGCATCAGTTCGACGCTCGCACCGAACCGGTCGGAGGGATCCAGTTCACGCGCCCGGCGCAAGGCCAGAATCGCGCCGTCACGATCCCCGAGTTGCTCAAGTACTTTTCCAAGCAACCGCCAGACGGACACACGGCCCGGCTCCAACTCGGATGCCCGCCGATAGCTGGTCGCTGCCTCTGCATTCCTGCCGAGATTGTGCAGGCAATCACCTTTGATACAGAGCGCTTCAGCCCGATCCGGGGAAATCGCCAGCGAAAGATCGCATTTGGCGAGCGCTTCCTGGTAGCGGCCAAGTTCGAGCAAAACCCCGCCGCTCAGAACTAATGCCTCCGCATTGTTGGGATCGAGCGTAAAAGCATGCTCATAGGTCAGCAGCACTTCATCGTACCTGTGCTGTATTCGCAGCAGGTTTCCTAGTTTGATCCAGGCTGCGGCCCGATGCGGAGCCAGCTTGATCGCGATGTCGAAGCTCTTCCTGGCCTCATCCAGCTTGTTCTGGTCTCGAAGCAGTTCCCCGAGATTCAGGAAATATTCGTGATTGTTCGGATTGCACCTGATGGCCGAGGCGATCAGATCGACGGCCAGATCCAGCCTGTTGGTCTGCCAATGCACCAAACCAAGCAGGTGCAGCGAATCCGCGTGCTTGGGATCAAGCGTCAATGCCTGCCGGCAGCGGTCTTCGGCCGGTCCATATCGTTTGGACAAAAACTGGCGCAGAGCGGCGTCGTAAAGACCGGCCGGAGAGCGCTTTGTTGTGCTCTGCTCATGGCTTTTGAAACGAGGTCGAAGCCGACCCATTGCATACGTCCTTTGGAATTGCGATCGGCCGACGGTTCATCGTCGCAAAGACGCGAATCAATTCCATGATAAACCCAAGTCCTAACGAAGAGATAACGTCGCTACGGAGCGCATCCAAAGAGCAAAGGCGCGGTTCGCCGGGTGTCGAACAGAGCTGTTGATATAAGTATCTTAGCTTCGAAGAAGTGATTTCGAACGATCGACCGACTTCCGCTCATGGCAGCGCCGTTTCGCTTCCCTCAGAACTGAAAATACAAAAATTCCAGCCGCTGCCACATGCCGAACAGGGAGATTGCAAAGGCCAGCGCGGTGCACAGCGCCCACGCGGCGTTCGGCCGCCAGCGCACGAAGGCCTCCCGCTCCGGCGCGCGGCGATATTCGCGGTAGCGAAACAGTTGCGGCACGTTGGGCAGGCCGAGCGCGATCAGCAGCGCCAGCCCAACGGCGCAGCCGCCGACCAACAACAGCGACGGCTCGCCGACCAGAACGGGCAAATCCATCACGCGCAGGATCCCCGGCGAGGCATAGGCGGAGCTGCCGGCCTCAAACCCGAACAGGCTGGCCAGCATCTGCCAAGCGCCGGCGGCTGATTTGGCGCGGAAGAATACCCAGGCGATGACCACGGCAAAGAATGTAACGGCCCAGCAAAGACCCTTCACCGGCATCGATGCCTGCCTCTCCTCGCCGCGCCAGGCGCGCCAGAGATGATTGATGCAGAGATAGAGTCCATGCAGGCCGCCCCAGATGACAAAATTCCACGCCGCGCCGTGCCAGAGTCCGCCGAGCAGCATTGTCACCCCCAAGTTGAGATAGCGCCTGTTCTCGCCGAGCCGGTTGCCGCCGAGGGGGATGTAGAGATAGTCACGCAAAAACCGCGACAGCGTGATGTGCCAGCGGCGCCAGAACTCGATGATCGATGTCGCCTTGTAAGGCGAGCGGAAATTCACCGGCAGCCGGATGCCGAACAGCAGCGCCAGGCCCACCGCCATGTCGGAATAGCCGGAAAAATCGAAATAGATCTGCATCGTATAGGCCAATACCGCCAGCCACGCCCACTCGGTCGTGACGCCGCCGCCGGCGTCGAGATGCGCGAACACCGGGGTCACGAATTGCGCCAGATTGTCGGCGATCACCACTTTCTTGAACAGCCCGGCGGCGAAGATCGCCAGCCCTCGCGCCGCCAGCACCGACGAGCGGCCGGAACGCGCCCGCTTGAACTGCGGGATCATCTCGGCGTGATGCACCAGCGGCCCCGCGATCAGATGCGGAAAGAACGACACGAACAGCGTGTAGCTGACGATGTCGCGCTCGACCCTGGCGCCGCGCATGACGTCGACCAGATAGGCGATCTGCTGGAAGGTGAAAAAGGAAATGCCGAGCGGCAGGATAATGTTGACGAACGGCAGCGGCGCGCCGGTCAGCGCCGTCAGACTGTCGAAAAGAAAATTGGTGTATTTGAAATAACACAGCAGTGCGAGATTGAGCGCCACACCGAGCGCGCCGATGCCGCGGCGGCGCAGCGGGTCTTCCATCCTGAGCCCGAGCCAGAAGTTTACGCCGATGGAGGCGAGCAGCAGCAACAGATAGATCGGCTTCCATGCGCCGTAAAAGATCAGCGAGGCAAAAGCCAGTGCCAGAATTCCGCAGCGAGGCGAATAGCGCCGCGCCACGGCATATGCCAGCGCCACCGCGGGGAGGAACTGAAACAGAAACGCGTAGGAGGAGAACAGCATCGCGCGCGTCCCTACCTCTCCCCGCCTGCGGGGAGAGGTGAGCCGAGCGTCGCGGCGATTCGAGTTAAAATCGTCATGCTCTAACGCTTCAGCTTCGAGACGAGATAGCGCGTGTAGATCGGAACGCCGGATGCGTTGACATGCATCTCGTCGGCATAGTTGCCCTGCTCCAGGCCGGGCACCGACGGAATGTTCAGCACGTCGAAGCCGCAGCGGCGCCCGGCGTCGGTGACGAGCTGAACGACCTGATCCTCTTTCTCGCGCCACGCCGGATCGCGCGCGCGGTCGTAACGCGGCGCCCATGGCGGCACCACGACCGTGAGTTTTCGCGCCAGCGCCACCATGTCGCACAGCGCGCCGATCTCGAACCGCGCTTTCGGCCCCGAAAGATTCCAGTTGGCGTAATGCGGATGGCTGCCGATATCGGTTGCCCACTGGTCATCGCGCTGGTTTCGCGCAATGACTGTCAGGCCATACCCCGCGGGCTGTGGACCCTCGGCAACATGTTGATCGGCGGAAAGCCGCGCATTGAAGGCCTCGCGGATGAAGCGGATCAGCGTGCCGACGCGCAGCGGCAGAAACGAAATCATCTGCTCGAACACGCCAAGCCGGACTGCGACGTCCTGCGGATACACCGCCGCCGACCGCACGCCTTCATTGAACAGGAACGGCGCAACGCTGACCACCACTTCCGCATTTTTGAACAGCCCCGGCTCGCGGCGCATCGCAGCCAGCAGCGCCAGCGGCTCGCCGGCGTCATACGCGATGTTGACCGCGGCTCCCGCCGGCTTGCCGATCAACTGCGCGGCAAGCCCCGCATCGACCTGATAGACGGTGCGGCTCTCGCCGCCGAAGATCAGCTCGGGTTTCGATTGCAGCAGCGGCAACTTGACCGCCAAAAGCTGCGGCACGTCGTCATGGACGCGGTTGGCCACCGCCAGCAGTCCGGCCAGCGCCGCGAGCCACGCCAGCAAGGTCAGCGCCAGCGCGGCGGCGATCCAGCGCGCGGCCGCGCACTGCACGTGCGAAAGGGGTGCTCCGAAAGTGTTGGCTAGCAGGCTGCGCATCATGGCGCTGGTTCAAGCATGAACCGGAAGGGCAGACAATATCAGCAGGCTACTGTCGCGCAATGCGCTCTCCGCGGAACGTCGCTCGCTTTCGCCACACCCGCAAGTCAGCCATGACTTTTATGGCTGCGGCGAGGACCAGCGCGCAAAGCGCCGCCTTCGACATCGTCTCCATCGTCCCCTCGACCAGCATGCCATGGACCACACTGGCTGCGACGATGACTACCGCAAGCGACATATGCGCGATACGCCACGTCCGCAGTCCCAATCGCCGGCGCAGTGCAGCCAAAAGCGCTACGGCGAAGACGGCCCACATGGCGATCACGCCGAAGGGGGAGAACGGCGTCGGCGATGCGAATAGAAGCGCGTCGATCATGTCCGGCGGACTGGTGATCCAAAGGCCGGCGACGTGGACCACCACCAGCACCACAAGCGCGCCGCCGATCCAGCGATGTGCGCGCCGTCCACGATACGCCGGCAGTCCCGGCAAGTATCCGCCCGCCAGCAAAGGCTGAACGAGCATGAGACCCAGTGCGAGTATCCCTGCGAAATCCAGCGAGTATGTAGACCGGACCGCGCCATGCGAGCAGCGGGCTCGCCGCTGCGGCGGCGATCGGCACGCAAACGGCGGCTGCAAGGGCGGCCCAGATCAGGGTCGCCTTGGCCACTCTCATCCCTTTGTTCCCAATTCGGTCAGGCCTTACTAGAGGCACACATCTGCCAGCAATCCTGGCCCGCCCAACACTGCCCTCATCCTGAGGAGCGGCCTCTTGGCCGCGTCTCGAAGGATCGGCCACGAGCGTCTTGGACCATCCTTCGAGACGCCGCGCAAGCGCGCGGCTCCTCAGGCTGAGGGCTGAATGCATGGCCCGTAAGATGTGTGCATCCAACCCGGTCAGGCCCGCTGAAGCACGAAATGCGCCTCCAGGCTGGTATCTTTTGCGCTCCGCATCACGGGACGTAGAAAGACGGTTTTGAATTCACCGCTGTCATAGGCGAGATGACCGTGCGGTTGGCCGAAGATGGGAATGATCTGCGGCATCTCGAGACGGAACGCCCCGTTCTCGTCGGTGAGCGTGGCGCCATGGCTCTGCGGCTCGTGCTCCTGCCCTTCGGTGGTGTGCGCCCAGATCTGGACGCGCTGCCCGGCAAGCGGAGCCCCGTCACCTGCGCGGCGTACGGTGCCGCTCATCCAGAAGCCACCCTTGCCGATCCGATCCACGATCGCTGCGCCCTTGCGGTAGTTGTTCGCCCCGCCCGCCATCGAATCGGTTGGTGCGAGGCCTTCCGCGCGCGCCGGCAACAGCAGCCCGGAAACGCCGGTTGCCAAAACTCCGGTTGCTAAGACGCAGCCGCCAGCGGCGAGGAGGTTGCGGCGGTTGAGTACGACGGCGGTCATGGTAGTTCCTCCGGGCGACCGTGCAGTTGCTCCACCGAGAGTACCACAACAAGCGCGAGAGGCCCAGTTGAGGGCGGCGAAGCGCGCGATAGGTCGCAATAACAGTGTTGTGAACGGATCAGTTTTCGTCATGGCCGGGCTTGTCCCGGCCATCCACGTCTTTCTTGCTTAAGGGAAGCCAAGACGTGGATGCCCGGCACAAGGCCGGGCATGACGGGCCCGTAGGATGGGTTGAGCCCGTAGGGCGGATTAGCGCAGCGTAATCCGCCATCTTGGCAACATCGGAATTGGCGGATTACGCGGAGTTTATCATCGGGCGTGCGTTCGCGCGACCCGGTGGCTAATCCGCCCTACGGGCTATGCCTGCTCTAATGTTGGAATCTTGCTCACGTCCACCTCTCGCTCCGCATGCCACGCATCGTAAGCTGCCTGCAGGCGGAGCCAGATGGCCGGCCCGTTGCCGATAAGCTTGCCGATCCTGGCCGCAACGTTGGGGCTGACGGGCTTCTTCTCTTCAAGGATTTCGTGAAGGTGCTGGCGGGAAATGCCGAGCAACCGGGCGATCTCAGCCTTCGGCTTGCCTAACGAAGGCATGATGTCGTCAAGAACCGCTCCGGGGTGAGAAGGGCAGCGATCGGGGTTACGCTTGGCTTTGTACTCGGCCATGAGAACTCTCCACATTCGTGAGCCACGAGGGCTCCATTTGATATTTTGCATTCAGTGGTACTGTTCGAAATCGACGTTGAAGGCGTCGCCTCCTTTGAACTCGAAAGTGATGCACCAAGGTCCGTTCACACGGATCGAGTAGCGAGTAGGGTTGAAGCCAGACAGCGAGTGAAAATTGTATCCCGGCACGTTTATCTCGGCGATCTCGACCGTTTCATTGATCGCATCAAGACGAACGCTTATGCGCTTGTGCATTCGCTGATCGATTTTGGCGGTCTTTCCGGACTGGAAAAGATCGACCAACGCCTTGTTCTTGAACGTCTTGATCATGTGGTATGTAATCGTAATATTGACGATATGTCAACAATCCGTTTACGATCCTGATCCACAGCCTCTGCTGCCTACGCGTTGTCGATCGGCTCATCGGTCGACTCTTTGAGTTGCAGCACAGCGGCCGACGCTTTGGGTTGCACGTGGTCGGCGATCCTGCCGGCCAGCCGCGCAATGCCCCGCCGCATTTTGCGCTCGGTGATCCTGCTGAACGCCGCGACCAACCGGACGCCTTCCTCCGACTCCATGAAATCGATGATGTCTTGCGGCATGCCGCTTTGGCGAGGCGATGATCCAAGCGCACCCTCGAACAGGAACGACACTGGAATTTCCAGCACGGCGCAGATCCGTTGCAGCCGGCTTGCGCCGATCCGGTTTGTGCCGTTTTCATATTTCTGGATTTGCTGGAGCGTCAGCCCGATCGCTTCGCCGAGGGCGATCCTGCTGATCTTCCGCTCGGTTCGCCACATGCGGATGCGCTCGCCGACGTGTACATCAATCGGATTCGGTGGTTTTGGTGGCACTGGCGTTGCTCCATTATCGACGCGGGACTCGCTTCAATTTCCCGGCGAGGCGCCATCGCGCGACGACCTAAAGCAAGTTGTATCATAACGATTACATTTCGATACTATACTAATTATATATAGATAGTAAAATACTATCGCTTTGGTTGTTTTCAAATTTGCCGTTATGAAATCGGCATGGTGAAGAAGCCCGAATCAGAAATGCGCTCCGTGGTCATCCACGTGAAGGTCAGGCCGCGCTTCAAGAAGTGGGCGGACGCGATGGCGCGCGACGACGATCACAGCCTCGCCCATTGGCTCGAGAAGATGATCCAGGCCGAGCACGAACGCCGCGAAGCAAAATCGCAGACGCGATAGGCGTAGGAGCCGGCGCGGTTTCTCTCAGCATCTCTGGCGATTGCTTGCGGCTTGTAGGCGGAGACGATGGCGAGCGACGACGATCACAGCCTCGCGCAGTGGCTTGAGAAGATGATCCAGGCGAGCACGAGACGCGGGCGGCGAAGTCGTGAACGGTGCAGTGTCCTAATTTGATTTTTTGAGGCCCTCGACCCCGCCAATCATCGCAGCACCAAAGGCTTTTACGGCCTCGTTTGGATCGGCCTTCATCATTAGCTCGGCCACGGCTTTGAAGTTGTCCGCCTTGATGAGCACCCGATAATTGCTCTGCTTCGTTCCGAAGCCGATGCAGACCATCTTCTCAAATTCTAACCTCAAATTAGCGCTGTCAGTTATTTCCCGTCCGTATGCAGATACTTCGGTCTTATCGCTGGTTCGATAGACGCTTATTCCCATGCTTCACCCCCCTGACTTTGCTCCGCTACGATAGCTCGTAGGATCGGTTGAGCCCTTGCGAAACCCATCGCTTTGCCGCAGGTTAGAAATAAGGGCTCGCTGCGCTCAACCCATCCTCCTTGCGTGGCCGGGACAACCGCCGTTCAACGCGGAGTAACCCGTTGACTAAAAAAAATCTCCAAACATCTGTAGAACGAAACCCAAGAAAAGGAAGAGGACGCCCCGTTTTTTGTAATAGAAAAAACTGATGGGATTGTCGTTGATCTTTTCCTCGTTGATGCCTTCTGGCATGATCAATTCTCGCATCGCGACAGATGGATAATTATCGTGCTCGTTCGGCTTGAACCCGCTTAGGGAATGGGTGATCTCCTCTAGCAGGAAAAGGCGCGCAGCTCCGGCAATATCAAACAAGAGACCCGACGCGGTGAGCACATGACCGGTGTTCCAGAAAAACGAGATGGGTATGAGGATAACGGCTGCCAAGAGGATGAGTTGGATACCAGCGCGTATGCGAATCAAACCCGTAATGTCGTCATTGCCAATTACGAACCTGAGCACAGGATCGATCGCATGCGCCCAAATCTTGTCGCCCCACATTGCGAGGGCTGAATATTCCGGTCGACCACCTAGACCGTACATGCGAAGCTCCTTTTAGGCTAGTTAGGCACGATCTTCGTGTATTCCTCTCCCATAACTCGTCTGAACGCTTTCAAACGGAGCCTCATGTTCCAAGCAAGCGTAGCCCGCTAACCAAATATGCGAGCGAGTATCTGGCCGATTTCACTGACAGCTACACGCATGCCGATTTCCGACCCCATTGCGATAAGCCGGTCGGACCACCGCTTCAGCTTGGCGGCGTCAGGAACAGGATTCGATGCCTCCTCCTTCACCACGTCGGCTATGTCACGGAATCCCTGCTTCTGATTGTCCGCTAGGTTTACGAACTCTGCCGATGCTAGTGCAGCGTCGATCGCAGCGACCAACGGCCGATGCTGCTGGGTGAAGGCCGATTGCGAGAAAAGACCAATGCCAGACTGCTGGATGGCGCCTGGACTGTTGGTCTGATTGTTAATTATGCTCACGACTTGGTCTTTCTTCATGCGCTCGTTCCCCATCATGCCGTGGGTGAAGTCCCTTATCCGGCGCGTGCGTAACTCGCCGAGTCTGATGCGGATGTTGTTTATCTCACGTGCGACGGTCGGCTCAGCTATTCCTGTCCGCATCCCGCACGTGACCAACCGCTCCAACAGCATGTCCACGACTCTTCCGGCGAAGTAATCGAGTGGACCGATAACCTCCGGCGCGTTGCCGCCCGTTAGGTTGAAGACAAACTGAGCGGCCTTGTCGAACTCTTCGTCGAAGATCTTGCCCGTCTCATTACTGAATGCAATCAGCGTTGCTCCGCTGGCTAACCTGCCGGCGGCCGCGTGCTGCCGCATGATCGCATTCAGCGCGGTGTCCCCTGCCTTGGCAGCGTCATACGCCCTATCGTTCAGGTTGGCCCCCAAGTAGGCTTCGTCATAGGCCACTTATTTCTCGCCTCCGCTTTCACTGGCGATGGTTTCACGAACCCGCTCGACCATTTCCTCGATATGCTCGCGCATCATAATCAGGCCTGCGCTCAATTCCCTTTTCACGTATTCCTGGAAGTGCGCATTGGCGACAGTCTCTTCCCCATCCTGCAGCCAGTCCTGCCCAAACAGGAAACTCTCGTAAGCGATCATGTCGGCGCCCTGCAGCGCGATGACCTCCTTGACTGGCGCGAATGAGATACCTGCAATCTGGGGGTACTGGGCTTTCTGCATTCGAAGGTAAAGCGCGAAATCCCGCAGCCGGGTCTTGGTACCTTCATCAAAGAACATCACAACGGGCTCACCCGGACGCAAAAACCTGATGATGTTCGAGACGGATTCGACACACTTGTAGAAGCAGAAACTGAGAGGGCTTTCCAGCTGCTCTGCAACCTCGCCTGTGACCAGTTCATCCCAAGCCCCCTTGTCGACGACGAACGCCACGGTGATGAGTTGGCAATCGAGGATCACCCGCCGAAAGCGATAGGTCAGGTGGTCCCGTTCAGCCTGACTGTAGCCGACGAACTCTCCCGCTCCATTTCTGCACGGCGACAGATGAAACTGTGACAACGACGGCCTGCCCGGCAAGGGGTCCTTTAGGATTGCCTCCCAGCGCTCCGCAAAAAAGTCCCACTGCTTATCCGTGCCGAGAAGCCCGCCCATGGCAACCACTGGAGAACCGTCGTGGGTGCCGCTGTCGTCGAAGAATGCGCCTAGCATTGCGCGCCCCCATGCCCTCAAGGCGAGAACTTCCAAGCTGTGAGGAAAATACTGGCCACTGCAACAAACCACCCGAACCGCAAAAAGGATCGAGAACGAGCCGCCCTGATCGAAAGCCAGTAAAGAAGTGGACCCCAAAATGGCCCCCACTTTCTGAACTCGCCGTTGAGCTTGACGACCTCCACAACGTCGGACCGCTTACCTTCGCCCGCAATGCTTGATTTTGGACGAGCATTGTCGCTCAGGAGCCGCTCGCAATACCGAATGATAGTCAAAATTATAGTGTCATGGGACATGGTGAATGCTTTCCATCAACGAGTGAGGTTTGCCAGCATCCACCGGCTTACGCCGCTTTCTTCCTGCGGCTTGGATCATCCGATCCGTACGCCCCGAATCGAAAACCGAGAGGCCAAGTAAACATCCGCATAAACAAGCATGCGTCAAGTGAAACGAAAGGTCCGGCGGGTTGGCCGGTTTTCATGAGGCGACAGGGTCGGGTGAGCCGCGCCGTCATTGCGAGAAGCGAAGCGACCAAGCAAGCGTTGGCCTCGGTCTTACTTTGCTGAAGGAGCCATGACAGGGGGCGGGGCACTTTTGGTAGTCTGCTCCGTTTTTTGCGCAGCAAAGTATCCTCCGGCAAGCGCCCCCAGAAATCCAAAAATCGCCGCGACGAGCGGTATCCACCGCGCTCTCGCGGCGCGATCCTCCGAAGCTCTCGCGTGAAACGCAATTGCCGTGTCCGCCATCGCTCCAATCATCTCACCTTCAAGGGGTCTTGTGGTGAGACGGTCCTTGATTTCCGGCGGAAGCCCATCCCGTTGGCCGCGTGTGTACATCTTATCGTCTATTTCGTCATACAGTCTGTTAGCATATCTCACACGCAACGCGGCCTTCGGCTTTCCCTTCAGAGTGTATACGTGAAAGAATTCCGGATGCTCCTTGAACACCGCTGTCCATCGCTGCATCTCGCTTTCATCGAGATTGCCGGACAGTCGCTGAGTCCAATCACTGATCTCCGCCTCGGGTCGTCCAGACACCCCCATAAACTGGACTGCTGCAACGACGTCCGCTAAACGACCGCTTTTCAAATATGGCGACATCGCAACCTCCTCTAGCGTCGTACACAACGTGCCTAGCCCGTAGGATGGGTTGAGCCTTTTGCGAAATCCATTTCCTTACCGCGGATCGGCCTTTACCTCTTGCGCGGCGTTCCAAAAATTTTTGTGTATTGGTAGCAAAACGGGGCGCGGTGCAGCCTTTTTTCAGGGTCATATTCACCGGGCATGTTCGCGTTCGCTACGCTGTTCTTGAAAATTAACTCTGGTCCGACGCGCCAATCCTCTTTTGCGATCCTGCTGCAATCTACTTCCCATTTGTGGGAGTATTTCACGTGGATCCGCGTGATCTCATAATCGGTGTCGTTCCTGGCGATCGTAAAGACCATAGGCGGGTTATCAAAATTCTTGCTTCCCGCCATCACGACGCCCGGGTCTTTGTCGAAGTCGGGTAACATATTCAGCTCTACGGACTTCCCTAAATACGATAACGGAAGCTCATCCTCCTTACGGAAGCGAATGGCGCACACTTTCTCAACGGTGTACATCGCCACCGATGGTTGGCCGCGCATCTCGTTCACTACGCACTCGTCATAGGACGCTGGCCGATCTAAATACCAAACAACGGCCGCGGCCGCGACGGCGGCGACGATCACGCTCAACGCAATTCCGAAAAGCCACCTCAGCATTCTGGGGCTCAAAAGCCGGAAGATCTCAGGTAGTAGTTCATCATGATTATACTTGGCGGACAATTCCTTCTTTCCGGTGGCCTCCCACAATATTAAGCGCTCAACACATCCAGCAAGCGTAGCCTGGGTGAGCGCAGCGGGGGCTAATGTGCGCGAGTTGCCCCGGACTTCGCTGCGCTCATCCGCGCTACGAATGATCGGCTGCAGCCACTCACCCCTCCACCACCCTCCGCGCCGTCGCCACTGGCAAAAACAGCCGCCCCGCCCTGCCCGAAAACGCCTCAAACCCGTGATGCCGATAAAACCGCCCCGCCGCTTCGTCCTTGGCGTCGACCACCAGCGCGAACACCGCGGCATCGGCGCGGATCGCACGCGCGATGGCGTCGAACAGCAGCGCGGCTCCCAGGTTTTGGCCTTGATAGCGGCGATCGACCGCAAGCCGGCCGATCAGCGCGGCGGGGAGCACGGGATAACGCGGCAGCTTGCGTGTCTGCTCCTCCGGAAGATCAGTCACCGGGATGCTCGCTGCGGAGAATGTGTAGTAGCCAGCCACCACGTTGCTCTCGACCGGCGAAGCGACAAAACAGTTCGCGATATGGCGGCGAACGTCCTGCGTCGCTTGCGTCTGCAGATAGCGGTCGAGCGGTTCCGCGCCGCAGGAAAACCTCTGACGGTCGTGCGCGGCGGCGAGCGGCGCGATGACGAAGCCGGCGATCACTTCGTCGCGAGGATGAGGCGGCGATGCGCGGCGCGCGCGCGTCGCAAAGCGGGAGCAGGTTTCGGCGGATTGGCGAGCGCTTCAGCAAGCGTCTGCTGATCCACAACCGAAAGACGGATGATTTGGGTTTTCGCAATGGTGCGCTGCGCCGCCTGCCGCGCGGCGGCCACCACAAAATCGCTGACGCTGCGGCCTTCGATCTCCGCGGCGCGCTTGACGACCGCCAGCGTTTCCGGAGACAGCCTCGCCTCTAGCCGGGTCGAACGGGTGCTGTTGCGGTCCATCGAGGAATTCCTTTTTGCAAAGCGTACGGCAAACTGCCGTACAGTCAAGTAGGGGATTAGTATGCCGCTTCCTCCGATACCCGCCCTGGTTGAATCAATACGATAGCACCGGCTGCTAACGCGCGGCCACCCTGCTCTGCTGTCGCCGCAAGGTCTTTCTGCACGACACTTTTCCGCCGCCGGTTTGCCGCATGACTCCCACATCGCGTTAATGTTCAGCACGCGCGCAAGCGGCCATACAGGCCGCAACGACTTCACTGCATTGGGATTTCGCCAACGCTGCGTGAGGAGCGCATCGCCCGAACCGTGCTTAACCGATTGGCTGACGAAGGGAATCCGGCCGTGACGATGGCGATGGGGTGCGCACAGATGTCAAAGCTCGGCTGCGCAAGGCTTTTTCGACTGCAACGGGGCGCCGGAAACGCGCAAAACGGCGCGAGTCGCCACGATTCCGCCGCACGCGCCTCAAGCCTGCCGCAAGACTTCACGTTGCAGCGCGCTTCACGGCGCCCTATTTTTTCACGGGTCCCAAGCCATTCAACTTGCGGCCATTTCGGCGGCTGCCAATGCGCTAATGCGCCGGCTCCGGCGACGAAAGCATGTTGGGCTTTTTCAGCAGCAGCACCGTGAGACTGAGGCCGAAATAAAACACCGTCAGCATGAAGAAGGCGTCGCCATAGCCCATCACCACCGCCTGGCGATGCACGATCTGCGACAATTGCTTCATCGCCATCAGCGATGCGTCGCCCATGCCTGAAAATTTCTGCGCGAACATGTTGAGGGTTTCAGTTGCCGTGCTGTTGCCCCAGGTCACACGGTCATGCAGCCGCGAAATATGCAGGTCGGTGCGCTCGTTCAGGACCTGGTTGATGACCGCGAGCCCGAGCGCGCCGCCGAGATTTCGCGTCAGGTTGAACAGGCCCGAGGCGTTCTTGACGCGATCCGGAGGCAGCATGCCGAGCGCGATATTGTTGGCCGGCACCATCGCCAGCATCATGCCGATGCCGCGCAGGATCTGCGGCACCAGCAATTCATAGAAATCGTAGTCGCGGGTGATCCAGGTCATCTGGTAAGAGCCCAGCGCGAAGATGACGATGCCGGTTGCGATCACCAGGCGCAGGTCGACCTTCTGCATCAGCCTTCCTACGATCGGCGCGGTCAGGAACATGGTGATGCCGGAGACGAACATGGTCTCGCCGATCTGCAGCGCGCTGTAGCCGCGCACTTCGGCGAGATAGCGCGGATAAACGTAGGTCAGGCCGTAAAGACCGATGCCGACGCAGAACGAGATCAGGCAGCCGACCGCGAAATTCCGGTTGGTGAAGGTGCGGAGGTCGACGATCGGCTCTTGCGCCGTTAGCGCCCGGTAGAAGAACAGGATCGCGGAGACCACGGATATCGCGGCAAAGCCGGCGACCGACGTATCCTGCAGCCATTCATATTGCGGCCCTTCCTCCAGCACATATTCCAGCGAGCCGAGAAAGCCGGCCATGGTGATGAGGCCCCACCAGTCGAAGCGGTCGAGCAATGCAAGGTGCGGCTCGTCGAAATCGACCAGCGCCAGCACGCCGACGGTGATGCCGATGCCGGGGAGGATGTTGATGAAGAACAGCCAGTGCCACGACATCCAGTCGGTGATGATGCCGCCGATGGTCGGACCGATGGTCGGCGCCAGCGTGGCGACGAGGCCGATGATCGGCCCCACGATATGGAATTTGCTGCGCGGGAAAACGATGTAGGCGGACGCGAACACCGTCGGCACCATGCCGCCGCCGAGAAATCCCTGCACGGCGCGCCACAGGATCATCTGCTCGATGGTGGAGGCGAAGCCGCACAGGAAACTGGCGATGGTGAAGCCGCAAGCGGAAAGCGCGAACAGCAGCCGGGTGCCGAGCGCGCGGGACATGAATCCGGAAAGCGGGATCGCGATCACCTCGGCGATCAGATACGAGGTCTGGACCCACGACACCTCGCTCGAACTCGCCGACAGTCCCGCCTGGATTTCCGAAAGCGATGCCGAGACCACCTGGATGTCCAGAATCGCCATGAACATCCCGAACACCATGATCAGAAACGCCACCAGCCGCCGCGGCTGAATTTTCTCCGACGGCGGCGCGGCGGCGTTGATCACGGACGGCGTTGCGGCGGTATCAGACATAGCGATCAAACCCTGCCGGTCGGCGTGACGCCCGATACGCGATCTATTGCGGATGGACCATCTGCGGCGCGTCGAGATCGGCATCGCTGTCCGCATCCTTGGCGCCCTCACGGGTATCGACGGTGGTGTAGACCGACATGCCGGCGCGCAGCAGGTTCTGCTTGGCGACATCCTTGGGCACGCGGACGCGCACCGGCAGCCGCTGCACGATCTTGGTGAAGTTGCCGGTGGCGTTGTCCGGCGGCAGCAGCGTAAACACCGAGCCGGCCGCCGGTGAAATGCTGTCGACGAACCCTGCGAACTTGCGATGGCCGTAGGCATCCACCGAGATCGTCACCGGCTGGCCGGGGCGGATGCGCTTGAGCTGGGTTTCCTTGAAGTTGGCGTCGATGAAAACGTCGTTGAGCGGCACCACATTGCCGAGCCGCTGCCCGGCCTGGATGAAGTCCCCTACGTTGACGAGGCGGTTGGAAAACGTACCGTCGACCGCCGCGCGCACCTGGGTGAAATCGAGATCGCGCTGCGCCTTGGCGAGCGAGGTCTGCAATTCGGCGAGCTGCGCGCGGGCCTCGTCCTGCTGCGCCTTGGTCACCTCGACGCTGTCGCGCGCCGCGGCATAGGCCGCCTGCGCCGACTGCACCGCCGCCGCGCCCTGGTCGCGGCCGGCTTGCGACTGTTCGAAGGTCGCCCGCGACGCAAATCCCTTGGTGCTCAGCGCCTGCTGGCGATCGAAATCGAGATCCGCGCGTTTCTGATTGGCTTCCGCGGAGGCCAGTTGCGCCTTCATCTGCTCGGCGGCGCTTTCCATCGCCGTGACCTGGCGGCCGATGCGGTCGATCGTCGCCTGCTGGGTGGCGATCCTGGTGCGCGCGGCATCCACGGCAATGCGATAATCGCCATCGTCGATTTTGAAGATCACGTCGCCGGCGCGAACCACAGCGTTGTCGCCGGGAAGAATCGCCGCGATGTGGCCGGACACCCGCGCACCGAGCAGCGTGTTGTTGCCGCGGACATAGGCGTCGTCGGTGGAGACGTAGAAACGCCCGACCAGCGTATAATACGTGCCATAGCCGATGGCTGCGAGCGCGAGCAGCGAGATAATTCCCATCAGCACGAATTTGCGCTTGCCGGATTTTGGCGCGGCGGCGGTTGCTGCGGCGGCGGGCGCATCCGCCGGCTTGTCGATGACCGGCGCGGACGGCGCGCCGCGCGCGGCAGGTTCATGCGGCGCAGACCCGCGGCGTTGCTCGTCCAGCGCAGCATCGGCCAGCTCGCTTTCATCCACATCCGGTTCGGAGTGGACGATACGAGCGGCCTGGTCTCTCGCTGCGGCCATCAAGGCCTCCCTGACATTCCCACAAGCTCTAGCCGACAACGCTGTGCGGCGCCGCTATTTTTAGTAAATTATAATTGACCGAACGGTTCGGTCAAGTTATATTCGCCGCTATAAAACCATAGGTAGCGGCCCCTTCCAAAGCGTTTCGGCCCGGGGGCTTTTTTGGAAGAAGCTGAACAAATGGCTGCATCCACGCGCGCAACGCTCTCTATAGTCGCCGATCAAGACAGCTCAAAGCGGCGGCAGATTCTGGACGGCGCGCGCAAGCTGTTCCTGGATCTCGGTTTCGATGGCGCCAGCATGGGCGAGATCGCCCGCGCCGCCGGCGTGTCCAAGGGCACGCTCTACGTCTATTTCGCCGACAAGAACCGGCTGTTCGAAGCCATCGTCGAGCAGGAAAGCCTCGAGCAGGGCAAGGTGGCGTTCAATTTCAATCCGGTGCGGGACGTCACGACGACGCTGATGGATTTCGGTCAGGCCTATATCCAGTTGTTGTGCCGGCCGGGCGGCGGATCGGCAACGCGCACCGTGATGGCGATCGCCGAGCGAATGCCGGAGGTGGGCCGGCGCTTCTACGAAAACGTGGTGGCGCTGAAGATCCGCAGGCTGGCGGATTATCTCGATGTGCATGTTGCGGCAGGCGATCTTGCGATTGAGGATTGCGAACTGGCGGCAACGCAGTTCATGCAGATGTGTCAGGCGACGCTGTTTCAGCCGTTCATCTTCCAGGCCGCGCCGGCGCCTTCGGCCGAGCGCATCGCGCGCGTGGTGAAAAGCGCGACGCGGATGTTCCTCGCGGCGTACCAAGTCAAGCCGGCCTGACGGCGACCGCCGGCTCCTTGCCTCGTCCTTTCAGATTCGACATTTCAACTGTACGCTCGTGGCCGGCCCCCTCGGTGCACGCCGAAGCCGCGTGAAGCCGGCTATCGCGAAATATCCCCGCGCAAATCTGGAGATCGCAAATGAGCACGATGACGATCAACGGCCGCATCGAGCCCCTCCCCGGCGATCCCGATGCGCTTCTGATCGATGTCGTGCGCGGCGCGCTCAACCTGACCGGGACAAAGCTGGTGTGCGGGGCCGGCGTATGCGGCGCGTGCACCATGCTGGTGGACGGCGCGCCGGTGGTGAGCTGCCTGATGCCCGCGCGCAGCGTTGCGGATAAATCGGTGACGACGGTCGAAGGCATCAGCGCCCGCGGGCTGCACCCGGTGCAGAAGGCATTCATGGCGCACGATGCCCTGCAATGTGGTTTCTGCACGCCCGGTTTCATCGTCGAGGCGGCGGCCTTTCACGACCGCTGGCGCGCAGCAGCAGTAGCCGCCACACCGTCGCGCGAGGAAATCGGCGCGGCGCTTGCGGGGCATTTGTGCCGCTGCGGCGCCTATGACGGCATCTTCCGCGCCGTGGCCGAGGCATGCGACGGCCGCTTCGACGGCGACGAGTTCGTCTCACCGCGCATCGAGGCGCGTGAGAAAGTAACTGGGGCTGCGAAATATACCGTCGATATCCGTCATGACGGGCAGTTGGAAGGCTTTATCCTCCGCTCGCACCTCGCTCACGCGCGGATCGTCGAATTGGACCTTGCGCCGGCGCTCGCGATACCAGGCGTGATCGCGGCCATCTGCTTGCTCGGCGACGACCGCATTGTCCGCTATGCCGGCGAACCCGTCGCGGCCATTGCTGCGAGGGATCGCAAGACTGCCATCGAGGGCCTCGCGGCTATCAGGATGATCAGCGAAAGCCTGCCATCGGTGCTCGGACTAGACGCAGCACGTCAGCCGGATGCTCCGGTCGTGTTTGAAAAATCCAGCAGGAAAAAAGCCGGCAACGTCTCGGAAGGCGCAGGCTCGCCGGCGCCCTGGAAAGGAAACATCCGCGGGCCGTCATCGGCGTTCTCGCACAAGGCAAGGAAGGCGCGGGACTGGGTCGCGGCCGCGCGGGAGGCACAAAATCCCCTGTTGGTCGAAGGTACGTTCCGAACCGGCACGCAACAGCATGCCTGCCTGGAGCCGCACGCAACCGTCGCCCGTTTCGACGGCGACCGCCTGACCGTGCATGTCTCGACGCAAGCGGTGTACCACCTGATGGAACTGATCGCCAAGCGCTACAAACTCGACCACGACAAGGTGCGAGTGATTGCCGACCATGTCGGTGGCGGTTTTGGCTCGAAGTCCAGTCTTGGCATGGAAACCATCGCGGCGATCGAACTCGCGCGCGAAGCAAAGGCGCCCGTCAGAGTAGCTTTCGACCGGCACGAAGAGCTTTCCGTCACCGGCTATCGGCCGGCGGCGGAAGTCAACATCGCGCTGCTGCCTTCCGCAGCAGGCGATCTCCAGGCGCTGTCGCTCACCGCCTATGCCGACACCGGGGCCGCGGTGAACTCGACCATCGCAGCCCTCGCGCGCCTGATTTATCCGGCACAGGCAAAGCAACTGGCCGATTTCGACGTCATCAGCAACCTGCCGCCCGGTGCTGCCTTCCGCGGTCCCGGCGGACCGCCGATGGCCTTTGCGCTGGAACAGGCGATCGACGAAGCCGCACTCCGTATGAACGTCGATCCGATCGCGCTGCGCAGACGCTGGGATCCCAACCCCAACCGCCGCCGTCTCTATGATTGGGCGTCCACGCTCGAGGTCTGGCGCAACAGGAAGACGCCGGTGCCGCAGACCGGCCGCTACCGCCGTGGCGTCGGCGTCGCAACCGGATACTGGCTCTATCTGTGGCAGCCGGGCTCGAAGGTCGAACTGGCGATCAAGGGCGGACACCTCATCGCCAGTACCGCGATTCAGGATATCGGCACCGGCAGCCGCACCGTGATCGCCAATACGGTTGCGCAGGAATTCGGGCTTGAACCGCACGAGGTCGAGGTGCGGATTGGAGATTCCAGATTGCCGGAAGGCCCGGGTTCGGGCGGCAGCCGGACCACGGCCTCGGTCATCCCGCCCACGCTGCTTGCTGTGCAAAAACTAAAATCCGCCATCGAACGAAATGCAAAGCGGCCGCCGATCCCCGGCTCCAACGCGCCATGGCGGCAGCTGATCGCAGCTTCGCCCGACCTTGCCGAATCGGCGGAGAGGCCGGAGGACGGCAAGCCGATCGGACCGGGAATCCGCTCGCCGCTGAAGGACGCGGGCCTGATGGGGATGATTTTCGGCTGGATGATGCGGCGTTTTTCCAACCTGGCGATTGGCGCGGGCGTCCCAAGCTCGGTGCAGATGATCGAGGTGGAGGTCGATACCTGGCTCGGACATGTGCGCGTCCTCAACGTTCACACCGGCATTGCCGTCGGCAAGATTGCAGCGCCCGCGCTCGCCCGCAGCCAAGCGGCGGGCTCGGTAATCCAGGGCATCGGTTATGCGCTCTACGAAGCGCGCGAAATCGACCCGCGGACCGGTGACATCCTCACCGCCGGGATGGAGGACTACCGCATCCCCGGAATGTCGGACACGCCGCCGATCGACGTGCATTTCGACGAGGGTGGGTTCGACCACGTGCTCGGCGGCAGCGTCGGCATCGGCGAGGTCGCGACGGTACCGACGTCGCCGGCCATCGCCAATGCAATCTGCAACGCAACCGGCATCAGGCTTACCGAGATTCCAATCCGGCCCGACCGGCTCATCGCCGCACTGAAAGGGAGGGCGGCAGCATGACATCGGCATCCATCAATGCCTCGGCGGCCGAATTCCGCGCGGCCGGCACCGACCTTTCGGAACGGCGACGCAGCGGAGTTTCGCAGGGACCGCTGATCGATCTTGTTGCGGCGCCCGGCACCATCGGGATGGAGTGGAGCGCGGACGGCGCTGTGCGCATCGGCGCCTTCACCACCATCGCCGCGATCGCCGCCGACCCGCGTATCGCACAGGCCTGGCCGGGCCTTGCCGCTTCCGCACAAGGTCTTGCGACCCCGCAAATCCGTCATGTCGCCACCCTCGGCGGCAACCTCGCCCAGCGTTCGCGCTGCTGGTACTTTCGCAGTCCGGATATTGCATGCCTGAAGAAAGGCGGCACGGATTGTCCTGCCCGCGCCGGCAATCATCTCTATAGCGTCGCCTTCGATCTCGGACCCTGCGTGGCCCCGCATCCCTCGACCATGGCCGCGGCGCTGCTGGCCTACGAGGCGACAATTTCAACGGACCGGCGAAGCGGGCTGACGATCGCCGAACTTCTTGGCGACGGCTCCAACGGCGCCGCCGACCACGCGCTTGCGCCCGGCGAAATGATCCGGGATGTAGAGCTTCCGCCGCCGGTCCCCGGTGAACGCGCGTTCTACAGGCGCGCCATCAGCCGCAGCCATGCGGAGTGGCCGCTGGTCGAAGTCTGCGCCCGCGCCGTCGTCTCGGCAGGCTCATTCCAGTTCATCCGCATCACGGCCGGCGGCATCGCGCCGGTCCCGCTTCGCCTGTCGGCGTCCGAAGCCGTGTTGCAGGGCGCACCGGCGAGTCCGCCAAACATTGCCAACGCCGCGAGGCAGGCGACCGCTGGAGCGAGGCCGTTGCCGATGACGGGCTACAAGCTCGATCTGCTGCGCGGTGTCGTTCAGGACCTGCTGGAGCGGTTCGCGACGTAGGCCGGATTGGCGCGGTACACGGCGCAAATCCGAGCAAGACATATCCCTCACCGTCGGCAGTGACTTCAGAGGCGGACAAATTGGTGGCCTCTTTGAGACCATAGGCTGCTGCGTCGGCCACATTTCATCGTCGTCCGTGCGCCGTTGGGTCGCGTATCGCATATGGGCCAGCGGACATTGCTGCTCGGCTTGTTCCGCTTGCCAACTGCGTTCGCAAAGCTGCAGCGCGCCTCCTTAATTCGACACCTGGGTGGACGAGTGGAGAGGTCGGAACTTTATGCATGCTCACAGGTTACGAACCTTCATAAATCTTTTCGGAGGCAACGATGCGACGCTCTATTCTTCTCATATGTGCCGGCCTGATTGCAGCAACCGCTGCATCGGCACAAAATCAGCCGGCCAAGTCCGGGCCGAACAACAACGCCGTGAACAGCTCCGGGCAAAACAATTCGAACGCACCGGTCGCCGGCCGCAACAGCTTCACCGAGAGCCAAGCCAAAACGAAAATCGAACAGGCCGGCTACACAAAGGTCACCGATCTGAAAAAGGACGACAACGGCGTTTGGCGCGGCAAAGCCAGCAAGGGTGGATCAACAACCGCCATCAGCGTCGATTTTCAAGGCAACGTAAACCCAAAGTAAGGATGTCGACATGACCGTTACGATTTCTCGCTTATACGACAATTACTCCGATGCTCGGACGGCTGTGACCGGTCTTGAAGCCGCGGGAGTTCCGCATTCCGACATCAGCATCGTCGCCAATAATTCCGACAATTGGTTCAGCACCGACAAGAAGGTCGATCGGGACCGCGATGGCGTCGATGATCGCGCTGAAAGCGCAGGCAAAGGCGCCGGAATCGGAGCCGGCATCGGCGGCGCGGCTGGTTTGCTGGCCGGCCTGGGATTGCTTGCAATTCCCGGACTCGGCCCGGTGGTCGCGGCAGGTTGGCTGGCCTCAACGGCCGTTGGCGCCGCAGCAGGCGCCGCGACTGGTGGCATTGTCGGTGCGCTGACCGAGGCCGGCATTTCCCAGGAAGATGCGCACGTCTATGCGGAGGGCGTTCGCCGGGGCGGTACGTTGGTGTCGGCGCGGGTGCCGGACGCCGATCGCGCCCGGCTCGACGCAATCCTCAACAGGTCCGCGGTCAATCTTAGGGACCGTAGCGCGGCCTGGCAAAAATCCGGATGGAAAACATTCGATTCGGCGAGCAAGCCTTATGGTGCCGACGAAGTCCGTAAGGAGCGTCAGCTCTATGCCGGCGGAATGCGCTGAACGATAGTGATAACGGCCCGCTCCGGCGGGCCGTTATTGTCGCCCAGGGAATGTTAGATCAAACGCATCCGGCAGCGAGACCCGAGCGGATTCACCCGGCGGCGACATGCGATCTATCTGCAGCGATGACGGCGGCCATATGTCGGCTGCAGAAACCCACCTCCGAAAAAGGCGTGCCCCGCCGTGAGCCGCACGTCGACATTACCCAAACGCCTGCAGCCGATGCTTGCAACGCTCACGGACGCGCCGTTCGACGATGCGGGATGGGTATTCGAGGACAAGTATGACGGGTTTCGCATGGTCGCGAAAATCCAACACGGCAAGGTCAGCCTCTACAGCCGCAACGGCAAGATCATCAGTGACAGCTATATTGAAGTCGCCAAAGCGCTCGAAGGCGTAAAGGGCGACGCCGTGATCGACGGCGAGCTTGTTGCTCTCGATACGAACGGCGTCTCGCACTTCCAGCTGCTGCAGAACGCGCTACGCAACGAGGCGAAGCTTCAGTATTGCGCGTTCGACCTCATGTTTCATGAGCAAGAGGATTTGCGCGGACGCCCGCTGCTTGAACGCAAAAAGCGGCTTCGCTCCATCCTGCCGCGCCACAAGCTGATCGCCTTCAGCCGTCACCGCAAGACATTTGGCACTAAATTCTTCGAGGAGGCCGCACGGCAAGGTCTTGAAGGCATCATGGCCAAGCGCGCGGAAAGCAGCTACGTGTCCGGCGGCCGCAGCACCGACTGGCTAAAGATCAAAACCTCGAAACGGCAGGAAGTCGTCATTGCGGGATTTACTGCTCCCCGGCGGACGCGGCCTTTTTTCGGTGCGCTGGTCCTTGCGGTCCGCGAGAAGGACGGCTGGCGGTACATCGGTCATGTCGGCACCGGGTTCAGTCATAAGACCCTTGAGGAGGTCCACGGCAGGCTGGTGAAGCTGAAGACCGCGAAGTCCCCCTTTCCGTCAAAGGTGAAGGATGAAACCGCGACCACATGGGTCAAACCATCGCTGGTGGCCGAGGTGAAATTCACCGAATGGACCAGTTCGGGTGAAATGCGGCATCCGGTGTATCTGGGACTTCGAACCGACAAGCGGGCTGAAGACGTTGTGCGGGAGCGCGAAAAACCGCGAGATACTTAGTTGTCTCAGTCTGGACGCGCCTCTGGCAGGCGATCAATGAAGGTTGATCGCCGCTCGCGACCCGGCGTTCAAACAGTGCCTACTCGTCCATGAATTCGTCTTCTTCATCGACCCTGGAGCGACGCGACGGCTTGTGTCGTCCGCCCAGCGATCCCGTCACCGAGGGCTCGCGGCTGGCATAGGGGTTACGCTGCGAGGTTCGCGAGGCGATCTCCTCGCCCGGCACCGCGGCCGGCTGGCAGATGGTGCGGCGGCTTGAGCGGCGCATCAGGTCGACGTGGATGTGATCGTAGTGATAGACGTTGGAGCCCGGCGCCAGCACGGTGTTGAACTGCTGGCACGCGGCACCCTGCACGTCGCGGAGGAATCCCTGCTCTTCCGGCATTCCCTTCCAGCCGTCCTTCACCGTAATGCGGCGTCCGTCGGCCAGCGTGAACGCCGCGATGTCAAGCGCGTTGCCGAAGGCGTGCTCGGAAATATGCGCGCGCGAATTGCCGTTCATGCCGCGGCAGGAATAGGCGGAGATCTGCTTGATCTCGACCACGCGCGCGCCGAACCATCGCATCGCCGAAGGCTGCACGGAATCGGCGAGCCAGCGATCCAGCGCCGAGACGATCGGACATGCCAGCGTCGCCGTCGGCGTCACCGCGACCGCGCCGAATGCATTGACCGGGTTGCCTTGCGCCGGCCCGAGCCGCGGCAATGGCGAAACGTCTTGCGATTCGCTTGCGGCAGACCCGCGGCTATATGAGGGCGGCGAAGAATAACGGTCATTCTGGGGATAGGCGTCGACACGGCCGGCGGGCGAGCCGTATCGCGGTGGATTCATCGGGGCGATCTCCGCCGAAGGGGTGCCGTCGGGCGGCAGCTCGATCTCGCCTTCCTCCGGCGCCACGCCGGGTGCGGTCAACGAGATCGGTCCGTTGAAACCGCCATAGACGGGCTGCCGGACGGCGGATTCAGGATATGAGGATGTGGGATAGGACGACACCGGCGCCGCGGGCTGCGGGCGGGCTACCGGCCAGCGCGGCTGGTCGCCGCCTATGCCGGCCGGCGGTCGCAACTCGTCGGCAAAGCCGAAACTGGTGTTGCTTTCGCCCAGCGCCGCCACTTTCAGCGGGAATTCGGCGCCGCAAACACCGGGGCCTGAGATCGGGTTGATCCGCACCAGATCGGCGTTTTCCTTCACCGCGCCGGATTTCAGGCATGCCACCTCGGCCTCGGCCCGCCACGGTTCGCGCTCCGCGGACTGAAAAACGCCGCGGCCGCAACCTGCCAACGAAACAAGGACGAAGGAGCCGACCAGAACCAAACGAACCCCGTGCGTCATCCGCGCAGGTTGGTCGAATTTATTTAAGGACTCTTCAACGCGTTGATTTTACGAAGTTTTAACTACGGTTCCGGCTGTGGGAAATTGGCAATGGTCAATAGGGCTGTCTTTATTTCCGGGAACCATCCGCTAGTCTCGCTGTTATCGGGCAGCGGCGTTAACCAGGGAGAATTCCCATGACTATCGTCAGCAGACTGAGCGTCTTTACCGCCTATGCTGCATTCGCCTTTGTCGGCGCGATCGTGCTGGGCGTGATCTAACCTTCAGCCCCACCTATTTGCATCGAGCCCGGCGGTTCGCACCGCCGGGCTTTTTGACGTTCTCACCACGTGTATCGGACGACGCCCTTGCCGGCGTAGGAACGCGTCACGCTGGAGAATTCACCCTCGAAGGTCGCGGCCATCGAAAACCCGTTCAGCCATTTCATCTCGGCAGAGCCGGTGACCAGCGCGGCGTCGCTTGCCTGCGCCGCGCCGTTGACGACGAAAGACGCGCCGGGCAGCGTCTGAAATGTTGCGGCGATGTTGCGGTCGGGGTTGAAGTCGTGCGCCCATGCGGCGCGGCCGCGCAGGGTGAAGATGCCGTTCTGCATCGGATAAGATTTGTCGGTGCGAACGCCAAGCTCGCTGCGGGTATCGGTCACGCTTTTCGATGCGTAGCTGAGCGCAAACGTATTGGCGCCCGCGATGGCCTGCTCGGCATAAGCGGGCAGATCGATCGTGGTGAATTGTGCGGCGGCATAAGGCGTGATGCCAACGCCGCCGATCCACGGAGCGACGAGCCGATAGCCTCCTTCGGCGCGTCCCGAAAATGTGTTGGCGTTGAAATTCGCACGCAGCAGATCCGCGCCGGCGATGGTGACCGTGCGATCGGTGGTAACGTCCTGCCAGCCATAGGCCAGCGCCGCGGAAATATAAGCGGGCCCGGCCGTGTGACGCACGAAGGCGCCGGCCTGGAACAGGTCGGAGCGGCCCGAACCATTATTGGCGACACTGAAATTGGTGCCGCCGCCGGAGATCGCGAAACCGGCCAGCGTATGCGGCGAGAAGCGATAGTCGGCGGCGACCGCAACGCCGCCGATGCTGCTCCTGGCAGTATTGGAGCCGAGTGCCATATCGCCATCGGTGGTTTGCGAACCGCCATAGCCCGCGGCCCATACGCTCCAGCGCGGATCGTAGGTGTCGCGTATCGACGCCTTGCGATAGATCGCAGCATAGGCTTCACGCTCGCTGCTGGTGCGCGGCTTGCCGCCGGACGCGTAGGCGTTCGCTTCATGCTGTTCGGCAAACTGCGATGCGCCTGCCGGCGGTGCCGTGCCATCGCCGCGGCCGGCAACGAATGGATCGGTCAGCAATCCGAGGAACAGGTTCATTGCATCGAAGCTTGTCTGCTGCGTACGGGTCGCCAGTTCGCCCGACACTTGCGCGAGACCGCCCGGCGTCAACGTTCCGAACACCGCCGCAATACCGCCGGCCGCGTTGAAGGAATTGACCAGTGCATTGGCGACGTTGTGCTGGTTCACATTAAGACCGGGATATTTCGCAAGAACGAAATCGAGATTGAGGAAGACGTTGTTGGCGTCATAGCTGAGGCTGGTCTGGAAGCCGGTTGGAACGCCGAGCGTATCGAACGAAGCGAATGTTCCACTGACGCCGCCCGCCGCGGTCAGGATGGTGTATTGCTTCGCCAGGTAATTGCCGGCCAGGAACGCCGCGCCCGCGCTGCCGTTCAACGAGGCGGTGCCGCTGACTTTGGCAAATGTTGAGTTGGCTGGATTCAGCTGCACAAGGTACAGCGCGCCGGACTGGAACGCGAGATTGCCGACTATCTTCATGGACGAGCCCGGCGTGCCGTCTCCAGGAAGGAACGCACCGCCGCTGAGGGTTAGACTGCCGAAGACAAAACCGGAACCGGTCAGCATGCCGCCGGTGACCTTGGCGCCGGCATCAAGAAAGCCGTTATTGACGACGATGCCAGCTGTATTGGTGAAAAAGCCTTCGACAAATCCGGGGTTGTTGAACACACCCGCATTCGAGACGGTACCCAGCCAAAAGCCACTGTTGGCGATCGTGCCTGAATTCGAAACGAGGTTGCCAAACCAAAAGAGGCTGTTGGCGATCACGCCCGAATTCGAAACGAGGTTGCCAGTCCAAGAAGCATTGTTCGTAATCAATCCAGTATTGCTCGCGACGTTCGCAAAGTAGTTGCCGTTGTTGGTGACGGAACCGGCATTGTTGAGATCGTCGTGCACGATGGCTAACTTGCCGAGTGTGATCGTACCGGCTGCCTTGTTGGTGATGCCGCCGGTGGCGCTGAGTTGCCCCATATCGGCCACGGTGACGACGCCGCTATTGGTGAGCAAGCCCTGAACCGAAGCGTTGCCGGTGGCAGCGATGGCGAGCGTGGCGCCGGCGGCGTTATCGAAAGTGCCGTCGATGGTCAGCCCGGCCGCGACGTTGAACGTCCCGTTCGTATTGTTGGCACCCGCGCCGTTGATTGTACCGCCGGCATTTACAATGGCGCTGTTGATCAGGCCGCCATTGATCGTGCCCGTCGTGTTCAGCGTTCCGCCGCTGACATTGGCGCCGCCGTTGACGGTGCCGGCGTTCGTCGTGGTGCCCGCGGTGTTGGTCAACCCGCCACTGACGGTGCCGCCGGTATTGTTGTTGAAGATTCCGGAGTTGCTTACCGCGCCAGTGATCGTCTTGTTGTTCTCAACCTGGCCAAGGCTGGCAACCATCACCGCGCCTGAAATCAGGTTGTTGTTGGTCAGCAATCCACCCGTAACATTTGCGCCGTTATTGAGTTGTCCTGCGTTGCTCGTGGTGCCTGCGGTGTTGGTCAGCAGGCCGGAAACAGTTCCGCCGGCGTTGTTGTTGAAGGTGGCGGCATTGGTGACCGTGCCCGTGATCGTCAAGTTGTTATTCAAGATCCCGCCGGTGACATTGGCACCGCCATTGAGTTGTCCCGCATTGGTCGTGGTGCCCGCGGTGTTGGTCAGCAGGCCGGAAACAGTTCCGCCCGAATTATTGTTGAAGGTGGCGGCATTGATGACCGCGCCGGCGATCGTCAGGTTGTTATTCAAAATCCCGCCGGCGACCGTCGCGCCGCCATTGATCGTACCGGTGTTTGTGGTTGTGCCGGCGATATTGGTCAGGCCGTTGCTGATGGTGCCCGAATTGTTCGCCGTACCGGCATTCGCCAGCGAACCGGTAACCGTGCCCAAATTATTGAACGTTGCGTTGTTGGTCACGTCGGACGTGATGCTGCCGGTCACGGCGATGATCAGCGTGCCCGCGCTGACGGTGGTCGGTCCGGTATAAATATTGGTGTTGGTGAGTGTGGTGGCGCCGTCGCCGATCTGCTGGAACGCGCCCGAGCCGGAGATCACCCCGCCGAATGTAAAGGCGTCGGAGCGATTGATCGCGAAGTTGGCGTTGTTGACGACGTCGCCGAGGATCGACCCGGAGGCGCCGCCATTGCCCAGTTGCAGCGTGCCCGCGGTGATGGTGGTGCCGCCGGTATAGGTGTTGGCGCCCGACAGGATCAGCGTGCCGAGGCCGACCTTCTCCAGCGCTCCGGGCCCGGTGGTGCAGCCGCACGGATTATTATCGGCGATGACGCCGCTTACCTCGGTCGAGCGGTCGTTGCCGCCGACGATCAGGGTATTGCCGCCGCCGATGTAATAGTTGCCTGCACCGGCGATCGAGCCGGCATTGATCCGTCCGTCATTGTTGACGCCGCGGCTCCCGAGAAATCGACGACGCTGCCCGCTGCGGTTTCGAAGCGCGCGGTGCCGCCGTCGCTATGGTCGAAGAAGTATGTCGCACTGCTGTTGTTGGTCGTGATGAAGGCGTTGCCGGCGGTGCTGCGATTCATAAACGCCATGCCGAGCGCGCTGTTGTTCACGATCGTGGCGTTATCCGCCGAGCTGTGGTTGTTGAAATCCAGCACGCCCGCGTCGTTGTTGGTGATGGTCGCGCTGCCCGCCGTGCTCTGGTTCGAGAAATGGACCTGGCCGTTGTCATTGTTCGTGATCGACGCCGCGGCGTTTCCGGCGCTGCTCTGCTGATTGAAAAAAACCTGGCCGATGTCCTTGTTGATAATTTTCGCGCCCTCCAGCGTCGCCTGGTCGTTGAAAACGACATGGCTGAAGCCCGCGTTATTGATGGTCGCAGTGGCAGCCGTGCTCTTGTTCTTGAATTTGACGACGCCGATCCCGAATCCGCGCGATGTTGTTGATGGTGGCGCTGCCGGCCGAGGCGTTGTTGAACGTCGTGGTGGCGAAAACTTGGTTGTCGATCGTCATCGTGCCGGCATCGGTCGATTTATGGAACGTCAGGGACGCGCCGGACTGGTTGGTGACCGTGGTGATGCCTGGCGGTGTTAGCATTGACGATGTTGAAAACACCTTCATTGGTGACGGCGCCGACAATGCTGCTCAGATTGCCCGACGTGCCCAGTTGCAACGTGGCGCAGGCGCAAATCGTGGTGCCGCCGCTGTAGGTATTGTTGCCGGTCATGATCACGCGGCCGCTTCCGAACGACGAATCCAGTATCGTGAGCGGGCCTGCCCCTGAGCCATCGACGATGTTGCCGGAGAGTGTCAACGCGCGCCATTGGCATCGATCGCACCACCCCCCGCATTGATCCTGAATTGGTTGCCGAACTTCAAGTCGCTCACTCCGTCGGCCTGAAACGTGCCGCCGTTGAGAACGACATTGCCGGTGCCGACCGAACTGTTAACCGGCTGCTGTTGGTGACTTGCAGCGTGCCGGCGCTGATCGTGGTGTTGCCGGTATAGGTGTTGACGCCCGACAGGATCAGTGTGCTGTTGCCGATCTGCTGAACCCGCACCCCGCCCAGCGTTTCGCCGATATTGTTGCTGATCGAAATCGTCTGGCCGGAGTTAGCCTTGTCGATGATGCCGCCACCCGCGCCGGCCAGGCTGAAATTCACGTCGGCGCCGGTGATGGTAAACGATTTGGAATTGGCGTTGAAGGTCCAGGAATCGGGTGAGATCGGACCCGCGGTCACATTGACGTTTGCTTTTCCGTTGTCTTTGAAAACCGCGGACTGTCCGGCAGCAACCGGCGCGCGCGGTCGGACCCCAGTTGGTGCCGAGATTGTAATTTGTGTCGTCGTTGTGCTGGCCCGGACCGCCCCACACCGACTGCGCCTGCGCGGCGGTCGCCAGCATCAAGCTCGCGCCGACAATCGCAGCGCCCAGGTACGCTCGCATGTGACGATAATAACGCAACGCCGCAACCACCCGAACTTGCCGCCGCGAGACACGCAGCGCCCCATCGGGAAGTCTTGCAAATCGACAACCAGGAGTCACCACGACCGGCCGCAACCCATGATAGATTCAGCGCAAATTCGGCGTCGCCGCGGCTCCATTGGGCGCGGAATTTCGCAAGCTGTGGCGGAAAAGCTACGCTTTATCCCGCAGCTCCCCATGCATACCGCACCACGCCCTTGCCGGCGTATGAGGGGGCGACATAGGAGAACTCGCAGCTCGCGCTTTCGCCGGCGCTCGCGCGCCTTGCAACGGCCGGTCCCCGGCCGTGGCCGGGCACTCCATTCGAGGACGCCTTGAATGAGCTGGGTCGCGCGGGATCGGAGTTGGTCGGGATTGCCAACACAGCCGGCAGCGCCCAAACTCTTGCGGTCTTCAAACGCCCGCTTGCCTGAATTCGGATAACGTCCGACACAGTATGCCTGGAGACGTCACATTCACCGGCCGTTCAGCCGACGCGGTTCTCAATCCAATCCTGATCATCCTCGGGGCAGGTCACTGGTGATAAGGCATCGGGTTTTATTCGCGGCGTGGCTGCTGGTCTGTCTTGCAACGGCCGGCAACGCTTTTGCGCAAGCGCAGCCTGCACCCGCGCCGCAACGCGCCGCTGCGCCCGCCGCGGCGCAGCTGGCCGCTGACGATCCGATCGGAAATGTCGCGACCCTGACGGGCAGCGCCACGGTGACCCGCAACAATGCATCAGCGCCGTTGAAACTGAAGGATGACATCTTCCTCAACGACGCATTGCAGACTTCGGCCAATTCCACCCTCGGCGTCACCTTCAACGACGCCACCACATTCAATCTCACCGCCAATGCACGCATCGCGGTCGACAGCTTCGTCTACGAGGACGGCGGCAAGGCAAACGCCGCGCTGTTCAATGTCGCAAAGGGCACGGTGGCCTTTGTCGCCGCCGCGGTGGCCAAGTCGGGCGACATGAAAATATCGACGCCGACGGCGACGCTCGGCATCCGCGGCACCACCGGCCTCGTCGAAGTGCCGGAAGGCGCCACCGCCGGCGCAGCCAACAACGTCGCGGTAAAACTTTATCCCGACCCGGACGGCACGGTCGGCCGCATTGAGATCAATGACCGCGCCGGCGGCCGGCTCGGTTTCCTCACGCAGGGTGCCAGCGGTTTCACCATCCGGCCCGGCGCCGGCGGGCGCTTTGCCGCGGTGCCGCTGCTGATTTCGCCGCAGCAGGCGCTGCGCGACCAGGGTTTTGTCCGTCAGGTCCACGCAACGCAGAATTTCGGACGCCAGATCGTCACCCAGCGGCAGATTCAGCGCCGGCAAAATCCGGCGGGCCGTCCCGGCCAGCAGAGGCAGAACGGACGTTCGCAGCAACCAGGCCTTCAGAAGCAGCCCGGACTGCAGCGGCAGCCGGGTGCGCCGGGATTGCAGCGGCCGGCGGGACAGATCCGGCCTGCTCTGCCGCGGCGGCCGGCCGCTGCCGCGCCGCGCCGAAAAGGGCCACAACGATAGCGCGCATTCATGTCCCGTCAGCGCTTCTTTGCGCTGCACCGCGTCCGTGGCACGAATCCCTGCGATTGTGTCGTCGGCGACATCGGCGACGAAACAATTCTTCCCGCGACGAAACCATTTTGCGCTTTTGAAGCAAACGTCCGGAAACCCTCGCCGCGTACTCGTTTCGTTAACGACGCGCCGCAAAGGCGCATTGAGTTGGCGCTCAAACAGACTGAAACAGGGGACTACCATGCTGAATTCGTTCAAGCTGAACACCCGCCGTGCTGCCACAGCCCTTGGCGCGCTGGCCGTCGGCGTTGTCGCATTTTCCGCAGCCGCCACCGCCGCGCCGCTGCAGCTGTTTCCCTTCATCATGACCCCGCCGGTACAGGCCGCGCCGCAGCTGCAGGCCGCGCCGCAGGTCGATGAAGACGGTGTCGCCGTCGAATTGCCAGCGCGCTTGAAGCGCCAGGTCGTCAGCTACGCCACCCGCGAAGCGCCGGGCACCATCATCATCGACACCCCGAACACCTATCTGTACCTCGTGATGGGCAACGGCCAGGCGATGCGCTATGGCATCGGCGTCGGCCGCGACGGCTTCACCTGGGCGGGCACCCAGTCGATCACCAAGAAGGCGGAATGGCCGGATTGGACCCCGCCGCCGGAAATGATCGCGCGCCAGCCCTATCTGCCGCGCCAGATGGCCGGCGGCCCCGGCAATCCGCTCGGCGCCCGCGCCATGTATCTCGGCGGCACCATCTACCGCATCCACGGCACCAACGCGCCGGGCACCATCGGCACCCGCGTCTCGTCAGGCTGCATCCGCCTCACCAATGAGGACGTTGCTGACCTCTATTCGCGGGTCAATGTCGGCACCAAGGTGATCGTGCTGCCGCAGGAACGCCACGCCGATCTGGGCAACGTCGTCCGTTAGACCCAGCTGCCGAGTATTTAAACGGCTCCGGCATTAGTCGGGGCCGTTTTTTTGTTTTGTAGGTGGGCAAAGGCGCGCTTGCGCCGTGCCCCACCATCCATCATGACGTAACGAAATGGTGGGCACGCTTCGCTTTGCCCACCCTACGGGTTGCTGTACTGTTCGCTCCGGGGCAATCAACCGGGGGGACGATGCGTCTCAAAACGATCCTGATCGCGTCCGCGGTGATTGCGATCTCGTTTTTCATCAGCCTCAAGGCCATGGACTGGCTGTCGCCGCGCGGCGGCAACGCGCCGGTGCTTGTCGAACTGCCGCCACTGCCGCAGGTCCCCCGCACCTCCACCATCATCGCGCCGGTCGCGATCACGCTGGCGGCGATCCGCGATGCTGCCGACCGCGGCACGCCGCGCAATTTCGCCGGCAAGGCCGCCAACCCGGTGGAGCAGATCCTGCAAAATGCCGACATTAACTGGACCGCGGCGCGCGGCCCGATCTCGGCAACCGGCGCGCAGGATGTGCTGACGCTGGCGACGCCGCTCACCGGCACCCTGAACATCACGGGTTCGCTGTCCTCGAAGGTGACCGGCGCGGTGGGCGACGTACTTGGCGGCCTGCTCGGCGGCAATGCCGCCAAGCAGATCGGCAGCATCAACATCAAGAACGTCGGCGCCTCGGCGGAAATCAAAGGCAATGTCGCGATGACGGCGCGGCCGCAGCTTGCCGCGAATTGGCGCGTCGAACCCAATCTGGCTGCACAGGTGAATTTGAGCGACAGCAGCCTGTCGGTGGCCGGCGCCCGCGTCAGCGTTCCCGCGCAAATGAAGCCGGTGATCGACAAGGCCGTCAACGATCAGCTCGCGGCCACGCAAGCACGCCTTGGCAACGACCCGGCGTTCGAGAACAACGCCCGGGCGCAATGGAGCAAATTGTGCCGCTCGATCCCGCTGCAGGGCGCGGCCTCGTCCTTGCCGCCGCTGTGGCTGGAGATGCGGCCGACCAAGGCGGTAGCGGCGCAGCCGCGCATCGATGCCTCGGCGGTCACGCTGACGCTCGGGCTCGAGGCCGAAACCCGCATCACGTCGGCGCAGACCCAACCGCAGTGCCCGTTTCCCGCGACGCTCGTCATCCAGCCGCCGGCCCCCGGCCGCGTCGCCATCGCGGTGCCGATCGACCTGCCCTTCACGGAACTGAGCAAGCTTCTCGAGGCGCAGTTCGCCGGCAAGACTTTTCCAGAAGACGGCGCGGGCTCGGTCGATGTCACCGTCAAGCGCGCAGCTATCGCGGCTTCCGGCGACCGGCTGCTGATTTCGCTGCTGATCAACGCCAAGGAAAAGAAGAGCTTCTTCGGTTTCGGCGGCGAGGCTGATATTCATATCTGGGGCAGGCCCGCGCTCGATCAGGCGCAGCAGGTTTTGCGCCTGACCGACATCGAACTCGCGGTGGAATCCGAAGCCGCGTTCGGTCTGCTCGGCACCGCCGCGCGCGCCGCGATGCCTTATTTGCAGAAAGCGCTGGCGGACAAGGCCGTGGTCGATCTCAAGCCGTTCGCGTCGAATGCGCAGAAACGGATCGCCGCGGTGATTTCCGATTTCCAGAAAAACGAGGACGGCGTGCGCGTCGCGGCCGAGATCACCACGCTGCAGCTAGCCGGCATCGCCTTCGATTCGAAAACGCTGCGCGTGATCGCCGAAGCGGGCGGCGCGATCAATGTGTCGGTCACGGCGCTGCCGGGGTTATAGTCGTGTCCCGGGCGCTATGCAGCGCTGTTCGCGCTGCTTCACAGAACCGGGGCCGTGAAGAGCGCCGGTGCCCGTTACGGCCGCGGCTCCACAGCGCACCGCCATATCGCGTCGAAGACGCGCGTGAACGCGCTTATGGCGAAGAGCTACGCGCTGCACTACGTCGGGACGCGCTCACTCGTCTCGTGGATCAGCTTCCCTCGAACTTGAACGAGACCTTGATCTTGGCGCGATAGGCTTCGACCCTGCCCTTGGCATCCAGCTGCATATCGAGCTGCACGACTTCGGCGACACGGAGATCTCGAAGCGACTTGCTGGCCCGGTCGACCGCCACCTTGGCGGCCTTTTCCCAGGAATCCTTGCTGGTGCCGACCAGTTCGATGACCTTGTAAACGCTATCAGCCATAACCGTCCTCCCGTCGTTGTTCAGGCAGGACGCTTGCTGCCCCTGCCGCCGGGGCAGCCTAACATCGCGGTTCCACCGCCGAAAGGCGCAATCGCCGGCAAAGCTGCGGCCGAATTACCTAAAGTCGACTTGGCCGGCCGGCCGGAAGGCGGATAGAACGTAGCCTCCAATAAAACCGAAGAAATCCCAAGGAGAAACTTCAGTGAAAACACTCGCAGCCACGCTTGCGGCCGGCTTGGCGCTCGCCGTTTCCGGCACCGCGCATGCGCAAATTTCCGACGACGTGGTCAAGATCGGCGTGCTCACCGACATGTCCAGCCTCTATGCCGACGCGACCGGCAAGGGTTCGCTCGCCGCCACCGAAATGGCGGTCGCCGATTACGGCGGCAAGGTCAAAGGCAAGCCGGTGGTGGTGATCTCCGCCGATCATCAGAACAAGCCGGACGTCGGCGTCGGCATCGCCCGCAACTGGTATGACAATGAGAAGGTCGATGCGATCTTCGACCTGCCGACTTCGTCCGTGGCGCTTCCGGTTGCGGCGCTGACGCGTGAGAAGAACAAGATCATGATGAATTCCGGCGCCGGCAGTTCGGACCTCACCGGCGTCGCTTGCTCGCCCAACACCGTGCACTGGACCTACGACACTTACGCGCTCTCCAATGTCGCCGGCAAGGCGATGGTGAAACGCGGCGAAGATACCTGGTTCTTCATCACCGCCGACTACGCATTTGGCATGGCGCTGGAGCGCGATGCCGCCAATGTCGTGAAGGAGTCCGGCGGCAAGGTGCTCGGCGATGTCCGGCATCCCCTCAACTCATCGGACTTTTCGTCGTTCCTGCTGCAGGCGCAGGCTTCAAAAGCCAAGGTGGTGGCGCTCGCCAACGCCGGGGGCGACACCACCAACGCATTGAAGCAGGCCTCCGAATTCGGCATCACAAAGGGCGGCCAGAAGATGATCGCGCTGCTGCAGGAAATCACCGACACCCACGCGCTCGGCGCCAAAGAGACCCAGGGCCTGATCGTCACCGACGCGTTCTATTGGGACATGAATGACGAGACCCGGGCCTTTTCGAAACGCTTCAACGAGAAGGTCGGCCACATGCCGACCATGATCCAGGCCGGGCTGTATTCGGCGACCATGCACTACCTGAAAGCCATCGAGGCTATCGGTAGCGATGAAGCCCCGAAGGTGATGGCGCAGATGCGGGCGACGCCGGTCAACGATTTCTTCGCCAAGGGCGGCAAGATCCGCGAGGACGGCCGCATGGTCCACGACATGTATCTGTTCGAGGTGAAAAAGCCGGAAGAATCGAAGAACGAATGGGATCTCTACAAGCTGATCGCCACCGTTCCGGGCGACGAAGCGTTCCGGCCGCTCGATAAGGGCGGCTGCCCGCTGGTGAAGACGCATTGAAATTAGCTGTCATTGCGAGGAGCACTGGCGACGAAGCAATCCGCGTTTGCGGCTCTGGCTTGCTTCGCTTCGCTCGCAATGACGTCAAAAGCAAAGCGCGCCCGGCAAAGCCGGACGCGCCTTTTTAGCCAATCAATTCTGCCGGCGCGCCCTTAGGTTGAATACTTGAACTCAGGCATCGCCTTCAACTGATCCTTGGTGGCGCTGAACACGGCGTGATCCGGATACCACGGATTGGGCTTGGAGACCGCCGCCGGCGCGGTGTTCGCCGCACCTGTCGTGGTGCTGTTCGGCGGCAACGTGCTGCTGGGAGGCGTGTTGGTGCTCTTCGCTGCGCCGGCGCCCGCATAAACCACGGGTTCGTTGACGAATTTGATCTTGTCCAGCGGCACCGCCACGAGATGCTCGCCGACACCGAGGAAGCCGCCAACGCCGATGACCACGGCCTTGATGTTCCCGCTCTTGTCGGTCAACAGATCGTTGATCGACCCGAGGCTCTCATTGTTGTCGTTATAGACGTTGAGGCCGACGAGTTTCGAAGCTCGCCAAGAGCCCTGGAACGATGACGAGTCGCTTGCCGCGGCCGGCGCCATGTTGGCGCGATCCGTGGTGGCTGTCGGGGCCTGCGCGAACGCCGCACTCGCGAGCAGCGCGGTGCCGACCAAACCAGCCGTGAGGGTTTTTGCAAACATTGTGGATTCTCCTTGATAAAATTCGACAACTGGAAAACCCGCAACCCCGGGAACTGTTCCGGCTGGAGCTGGAACAATTTGCCCGGTTCCATCCCGGCGAATCGATGGAATGCTTTAGAATCCGCCCCAGTACGGCGGTATATCGTAATAGCGATGCAGCGCTTCTTCCTGGGAACGATCGCCCCAGTCGAAATCCTTGTCGGCGCGGAACGACGGCGCGCGCTTCAACTCCTCATCATCGATATCAAGCTGATAGGCTTCGAAGTTCCGGTTGTAGCTGAGCCGCGCCCACGGCAGCGGCAGCAGGCTGGCTCCCATGCCGAGGAATCCGCCGAAGCTGAGGATCGCGTAGGATACTTTGCCGCTGATCTTGTCGATCATCAGCCGTTCGATGTGACCGATCTTGTCGCCGTTCAGCCGTCGCACCGCGGTGCCCTCGACGCGGTCGCTCGCGATCAAATGGTGCGGTTTTGTAATGGTGTCGGTAACCATCACACCCTCCTCAGGTCGATGCGGATACCGAGAGACAACGTTCCGGCTGCGGGCCGGTTCCATCAGGCCGCAAGAGCATCCTCGCCGGAATCGAAAAACGCCACCGCTTCAAAGCGGTAGCCGCAGGCATGGCATCTCCACAGATAGGAGGTGCGGTGCGGTCCGTTTTCGAACCATTCCGGCACGGCAATCGGCTTGCCGCATTGGGCGCAGGGATTTTCGTGCGGTAGATTTTCGTTTTGCAAATAACGCGAACGGACAGCGACCATGACGCATCTCCCTTCTGCTATTCGCAGCGAAATAGATTCTCCGATTGAGTCGCTGTCAAGGCGGGTGGCGGCGACATTGAGCCACGCTACGCGGCGATAAACACCGTGTCGTCTCCGCACAGACGGGACCGATACGGCCGGAATTTTCAGCTGGAATGAGATGTTGCAGCAGTCGTTATGGATCCCGGCGTTCACGGGGACGACAAAAGACTTTTACTTCGCCACCGGGCTAACCGCCGGCTCCGCGGTATGCACCGCTCCCGGCTTGCGGACGTGGATCGTCGCAATGTCGTCGGCGTAGACTTTCTGCCAGCCGTCGATGTGATCGAGCAGTTTGGTGGCGGCGCTCTGCGTCCGCATCAGTGTCGCCTCGATGTCGTATTCTTCCAGCAGGCGGAACAGATTTTCGGGCTTCATCAAGCCGCTGGCAGAATTGTGATCGACAAAAAACTTTTCGCCATACAGTTCGGTGCGCCCGTCGATGAAGGGGGCCACGCCGTTGGCGATCAGGTAGCCGCCGAAATCGTAGTCATTGAACACGCGCGTGAAATTGAGCTTCTTCAGTTCCGTCACCGCCGCGACCGGCGAGCCGCGGGTATGCGGTTCGAAGCGAACTACCGACGCGTAGACGGCGGTGCCGGCCAGCAGCGCGATTGCAAGGCCGGCGAACAGGACGCGCGGCGGTGAGACCCTAGGCTTCGCGTCATCGGCGGCGCCGATCTGCTTGGCCAGCGGACCGGCGAGAAACAGCGGCACCAGCAGCGCGAAGGTTTCGAGACTGCGCATCTGGCTCAGCGCCATATGCAGCATGCCGAGCAGCAGCACGATACGCAGCGGCGGCAGCGAGATGCCGCGATACAGCGCAAGTCCGAACCCCAGCAGCAGGCAGACCTCGAGCGGGCCGAGAGAAGAAAAATCCGCCGGCCGCCATTCCATGATCAGCGGCAGCGCCTCGCCCAGTGCGAGAATTCTTTGCGACGCCAGCAGCGAATTCCAGCCATAGGGCGTCACGCAACTCGCAGCGATCCCCGTGACCGCGAATGCCGCCCAGTGCAGCGCCAGCGATTTGCGCCGCGACGCTTCCGCATTCAGCACCGCGTCCAGCGCGATCGGCGCCATCAATGCGAGGCCAAGGACAAAGCCGCCGTGCAGATTGGCCCATAGCGTCATCAGCGGCAGCAGCAGGAACGACGGCGCGCCGCGGCGATCCGCGGCCTGGACCAGTCCGCCGGCCCACGCCACCATCACCGGCAAGGCCAGCACATGCGGCCGCGCCAGCAAATGCGGGGCGGTCAGCGCCAGCGCCGCCGCGACGAACACCAGCGTCGTGCTTTCGCTCAAACGCTTCGCGAGAAATCGCGTAAACAGCGCGAAGGTCGCCGCGATGCAAGCCGCGGCCAGCGCCACCGGCCCGGCCCAGCCGGCAAGCGCGAAAACTTCGGCATAGGCGACCTGCGCCAGCCACTGTGTCGAGATCCAGGGCTGGCCGCGCATGGTAAAGGAATACACATCGGTATGCGGCACCGCGCCGTGGTCGAGGATCCACCGGCCGATGGCGATCTGCCACATCGTATCGGGATCGATCAGCAGATGATTTCCGGCGAGGACAAACACCGCATAGATGCCGGCGCCGACCCACAGCGGCAGCAGCCCGCGCATTGGGCCGGTGGCCGCAGTGGCATGGGTTGCGGACATCGTCATCGGCGGTGCGCCCTCCAGCGAGTTTCCCGCCGATCGAAGCACGCCAGGGCATAATTCTTGGTAAATCCGCGGGAGCAATGGGCGGCAACGGGGCCCGAGAAATGCCGGAATTCGGCCACATCCGGCGTGCTAAAGCGTTGCAATCACGCCATTCACGCGCTCGCCAAGGCCATCTTGATGAAATCGGTCGTTTCCCTTGCATGGTTCATCGCCATCGCGGCATTGCCGTTTTCGCAAAGCGCGTCGGCCCGCGACGCGCAGTACGACGCGCTGGTCGCGACCCATGCCAAGGCCAATAATCTGCCAGAGGCGCTGGTGCACCGGATGATCCTACGCGAAAGCGGCTACCGGCCGGGCCTCGTCAGCCAAGGCAATATCGGGCTGATGCAGATCAAGCTCGGCACCGCGCGCGGCCTCGGCTACACCGGCACCGCCGAAGGGCTGCGCGATCCAGAGACCAACCTGACCTGGGCAGTGAAATATCTCGCCGGAGCCTATCGCGCTGCAAATGGCGACCACAAACGCGCCATGCACTATTACGCCAGCGGCTATTACGCCGTCGCCAAGCGGCATCGGCATCAATCCCCGCCTCGGCTGGACGAACTGACCAGCGCCAACGCGCAACAGGTTGCAAAGTAATTCGTCGGGCTTGTCATGCCCGGCACCGCTGCGCAGTGTTTGGGGCACGATGGCGGTGGAGTTCCCACTCACATGCGTTGACACTCTGCCGCATCGGCTTACATTAAACCCGTTCCGAGGGGAGCTCCGATGAGGAGCTGAGATACCGCACGCTCAAATCTGTTCGCAGATGCGAGACCGCGGTGACCCTTTGAACCTGATCCGGGTCATGCCGGCGAAGGGACAGGGATGTACCAGAGGTCACACGCACAACGCGGGGAATCTCCCGTTTCGGTCATCGGCGCAGGCATTGCCGGCGCGTGGCAGGCGTTGCTGTTCGCGCAAGCGGGCCACGATGTCACGCTGCACGAGCGCAGCGGCCAGGGAATGACGCGGGCCACCAGCCACTGGGCCGGCGGCATGCTGGCGCCGTATTGCGAGCGAGAGGCGTCGGAACCTGTCATCACGAGGCTGGGCATCCGTTCGCTCGATCTGTGGCGCGACGAGTTTCCCGATACGCCGTTCAACGGCTCACTGGTGGTGTCGCACGCGCGCGACCGCGCCGACTATGAGCGTTTTGCCAGGCTAACATCGGGCCATCGGCGCCTCGGTGCCGAAGCCGTGACCGAACTTGAACCCTCGCTCGACGGCCGCTTTCGCGACGCGCTGTTCTTTCCGGAGGAAGGCCATGTCGAGCCGCGCGTCGTGCTGCCGCAACTGCATGCGCGGATCGCGGCGGCCGGCGGCGCCATCCAGTTCGAAAGCGAACAGCCCCCCGACCAAACCGACGGCATCGTGATCGATTGCCGCGGGCTGTTCGCACGCGACACCCAGCCCGGATTGCGCGGCGTCAAGGGCGAGATGGTGATCGTCGAGACCGATGAGATCGCTCTGTCGCGTCCGGTGCGGCTGATCCATCCGCGTTGGCCGCTCTACATCATCCCGCGCGCGGGAAACCAGTTCATGATCGGCGCAACCTCGATCGAGCGCGAGGACGACGGCGTCAGCGTGCGCTCGGCGCTGGAATTGCTGAGCGCCGCCTATGCGGTGCATCCGGCGTTCGGCGAGGCGCGCATCGTCGAGATCGGCTCGGGATTGCGGCCGGCATTCCCGGACAATCTGCCGCGCATTGCGATCGACAATCAAAGGATCGCGGTCAACGGACTCTACCGTCACGGCTTTCTGCTGGCGCCGGCGCTGGCGGAGCTGACACTCGGCTATGTAAAGCGCGGCGTGATTGACAATGAGGTGATGCAATGCGCGTGACCGTCAACGGCGAGCAGCGCGAGATTTCGGCTGACCGCGTCGACGCGCTGCTCGGCGAGCTCCAATACGAAGGCACGCATTTCGCGATCGCGCTGAACTACGACGTGCTGCCGCGCAGCACGTGGGGGCAGACGCCGCTCAAGAACGGCGACGAGATCGAGATCATCACGCCGCGGCAGGGAGGGTAAGTTGGTCGGTTTCTACGGCAAAACCTTTGCCTCCCGCCTCTTGATCGGCAGCGCGCTGTATCCGTCGCCGAAGATCATGCAGGACGCCATCCGCGCCTCGGGCGCGGGAATCGTCACCGTGTCGCTGCGCCGCGAATCCGCCGGTGGCAAGACCGGCGATGCGTTCTGGTCGCTGATCCGCGAGCTCGATGTCACCGTGCTGCCTAACACCGCCGGCTGCCGCAGCGTGCGCGAGGCGGTGACCACCGCCAAGCTGGCGCGCGAATTGTTCGGCACCTCGTGGATCAAGCTCGAGGTGATCGCCGACAACGACACGCTGCAGCCCGACGTAGTCGGCTTGGTCGAGGCCGCTGACATCCTGATCAAGGACGGCTTTGAGGTGTTTCCCTATTGCACCGAGGACCTCAGTGTCGCAATGCGGCTGGTCGAAACGGGATGCAAGGTGGTAATGCCATGGGCGGCGCCGATCGGCTCGGCCCGCGGCATCATCAACCGCGATGCGCTTAAATTGCTGCGCGACCGGCTGCCCGACGTCACGCTGGTGGTCGATGCGGGTCTGGGCGCGCCGTCGCACGCCGCCGAAGCGCTCGAACTCGGCTACGACGCCGTGCTTTTAAACACCGCCATCGCTAAGGCCGCCGACCCCGTCGCGATGGCGGGTGCATTCAAGCTCGCGGTCGAGGCCGGCCGCACCGCCTATCAAGCGGGGCTGATGCAAGCCCGCGATTTCGCCTCGCCTTCCACTCCAGTCATCGGGACTCCATTCTGGCATGCCGTATCCTGACCGCTTCTATCCCGTGGTCGACAGCGTCGCCTGGGTCGCGCGCCTGGCAAAACTCGGCGTCGGCACGGTGCAGCTGCGTGCCAAGGAGCTCGACGATGGCGCGGCGCTGCAGATCGTGAGCGATGCGCTCGCCGTGACAAAAGACACGCGGACAAAACTCGTGATCAACGACTATTGGCGCGCGGCGATTGTCGCCGGCGCAAAACATCTGCATCTCGGCCAGGAAGATCTGGCAGAGGCCGACCTCGGCGCGATCCGTGACGCCGGCCTGACACTGGGCATTTCGACCCATGACGACGACGAGCTCTCAACCGCGTTGCGCGCCAGGCCGGATTACATCGCGCTCGGCCCGATTTTCCCGACCACCCTGAAGTCGATGCGCTTTGCGCCGCAGGGCATCCCGAAAATCACCGAATGGAAAAAACGCATCGGCAACATCCCGCTGGTGGCGATCGGCGGCATCAAGCTGGAGCAAGCCGCGGCGATCTTCGCCGCCGGCGCCGATTCCATCGCCGTGGTCAGCGATGTCACCCAGAACGCCGATCCCGATTCACGCGTACGCGACTGGCTTGGCGATTCCGCCAAGGCCGCCTGAACCAGAAGAATACAACGGAGGATATGTTATGAACATCCGCTCCAATCCGGACACCACGCTTCCCGCAGTGACCACCGGCCCGCTGCCCTCCTCGCGCAAGATCTTTGTCACGCCCGATGAGGCGCCCGATCTGCGCGTGCCGTTGCGCGAGATCATGCTCAGCGAAGGCGCCGGCGAGCCGGACCTGCCGGTGTACGACACCTCCGGTCCCTACACTGACAATTCCGTCACCATTGACGTCAACGCCGGCCTCTCCCGCGCGCGCATCGAATGGGTGAAGCAGCGCGGCGGCGTCGAGGAATATCAGGGCCGCGATGTCAAACCGGTCGATAACGGCAACGTCTCCGGCGACAAAGCCGCGGCCGCCTTCAAGGCGCATCACAAGCCGCTGCGCGGCCTCGACGGCCACATGATCACCCAGCTGGAATTCGCCCGCGCCGGCATTATCACCAAGGAGATGATCTACGTCGCCACCCGCGAGAACCTCGGCCGCAAGGTTCAGCTGGAGCGCGCCGAGGCGGCACTGGCCGACGGCGAAAGCTTTGGCGCCGACCTGCCCGCCTTCATCACCCCGGAATTCGTGCGCAGCGAGATCGCGCGCGGCCGCGCCATCATCCCCTGCAACATCAACCATGGCGAACTCGAGCCGATGATCATCGGCCGCAATTTTCTGACCAAGATCAATGCCAACATCGGCAACTCCGCGGTCACCTCGTCGGTCGAGGAGGAAGTCGACAAGATGGTGTGGGCGATCCGCTGGGGCGCCGATACCGTGATGGACCTCTCGACGGGGCGCAACATCCACACCACGCGGGAATGGATCCTGCGCAATGCGCCGATCCCGATCGGCACCGTGCCGATCTACCAGGCGCTGGAGAAGGTCAACGGCGACCCGGTGAAACTCGACTGGGAAGTCTACAAGGACACGCTGATCGAACAGTGCGAACAGGGCGTCGACTATTTCACCATCCATGCCGGGGTGCGGCTGCCCTACATCCACCTCACCGCCAACCGCGTCACCGGCATCGTCTCGCGCGGCGGCTCGATCATGGCGAAGTGGTGCCTCGCGCATCACAAGGAGAGTTTCCTCTATACAAAGTTCGACGAGATCTGCGACCTGATGCGCAAATACGATGTATCGTTCTCGCTCGGCGACGGCCTGCGCCCCGGCTCGATTGCGGATGCCAACGACCGCGCGCAGTTCGCCGAGCTTGAGACGCTCGGCGAGTTGACGAAGGTGGCATGGGCAAAAGGCTGCCAGGTGATGATCGAAGGCCCCGGCCATGTGCCGATGCACAAGATCAAGATCAACATGGACAAGCAGCTCAAGGAGTGCGGCGAGGCGCCGTTCTACACGCTGGGGCCGCTGACCACCGACATCGCGCCGGGCTACGACCACATCACCTCAGGCATTGGTGCAGCGATGATCGGCTGGTTCGGCTGCGCCATGCTGTGCTACGTGACCCCGAAGGAGCATCTCGGCCTCCCCGACCGCAACGACGTAAAAGTCGGCGTCATCACCTACAAGATCGCAGCCCACGCTTCCGATCTCGCCAAGGGCCACCCCGCCGCGCAACTGCGCGACGACGCCTTGTCGCGCGCCCGCTTCGACTTCCGCTGGATGGACCAGTTCAACCTCGGCCTCGATCCCGACACCGCAAAGCTCTACCACGACGAGACGCTGCCCAAGGACGCCCACAAGGTCGCGCATTTCTGCTCGATGTGCGGGCCGAAATTCTGCTCGATGAAGATCACGCAGGATGTGAGGGACTACGCGGCGACGCTGAATGATCCGACCGGGGTTGGGATGTCGGTGAGCGGCGTGATTGAGGATGGGATGGCGGCGATGAGCGCGAAGTTCAGGGAGATGGGCGAGCAGGTTTACGTCGAGGCGGAGAAGGTGAAGGAGAGTAACAGGGTGTTGTGAGGATTATGCAACAATTGCCACTGTTGCACTTTTAATGCAACATGGTACTTTGTTGCATATTCCTCTTTGAAAGGACTGGCCCGTTGAAGGCATACCACATTTTTATGGGTGACGTGGTTGCGAGTTCTACTCGTGATCAGGTCAAGCTTCACAGTCAACTGAAAGAGCTGGTTAAAAATACCAACAAAAGGCTCAAGACAAAAATCTTGTCTCCTTACACTATCACGCTCGGAGATGAATTTCAGGGAATTGCGAAGTCATTTAGCGGCGTAGTCGAAACGATCTTCTATCTCGAAGAAGAGATCCTGAAAAAAGAATACACCTTCAAGCTGCACTACGTAGCTTACTGGGGAGAAATCGCAACGCGGATCAACCGGAATATTGCCTACCAAATGATGGGTCCCGGGCTTGCGAGCGCTCGCGCGAGGTTGACAACCAAACGAAAGACGCGCCCGCGTTTTATATTCGAGTACGGCGATCAGGCAAAAAATGAGATACTAAATGGTCTTTTTTCAGTTGTCGAAAGCATTGTCGAACACTGGAAGCCGCGGGACTTTCGTTTGATCCTCGACATGATAAAATCCGAGAGCGACAGCGAAATTGCATCCCGAAGAAAAAAAGACCGGTCGCTAATATGGAGAAGGCGCGGGACGCTTAGAGTTGACGAGTATGCAGCGTTAAAAGCAGCTTTGGCAAAAATTGCTGACCTTTTTGACGCAAGTCTCCGTGTTCAACAAAATTTGAAAGCCGCCGACACGAGCGTCAAGATAAGCGCTTAAGGATAAAATACGACATGGGCCAACAACTGTTAAACCTTTTGTCGCCTGCCGTGCGCGGCTATCTATGTTTTTTCGCGATGATCTGTGTTGGAGAGGTTCTCTTTCATCTCGTCTTTGCGCTGGTGAGCCGATTGTTTGGGCTGGTTCATCCAGGAAACAAGACTCGAGAAGTCTTTAAGGGTGTCATTGAAAGGATAATGCTTTCAGTCGGTTAGCGCATGGCATACCGACCGTGGTCATTGCCTTCGGCGCACTAAAGGTCGCAACAAAATTGAGTCTTTCAGCTACGGACGCAAATCCAAAGGATGTCGCCCGCCATAACGACTACTTCGTAATCGGAAACGTTTTGTCGATACTATTCGCCATTACTTACGCACTTGTTGCGACGTATGCAGGTTTTGTGATCGTAAGCCTGGCGAGTGCTCCCCGGATTGATCCGCATTAGTTTCATTACCCATCCTTCAGCAGCTTCTACGGCTGGACCGCGAGTGCCTAGGCAATCCTGGTGATGTTGTCGACCGACACGTTGCGCTCCGCGCGCGCTGCGGTTGACCCGCTTTTCGTGGGCAAGCGCCTTTTGGCTCAGCCCACGCAGAGCACGCAGCTTACGCATGTTCCTGGCCAGAGCGTCCCGCGGCGGTCTCTCGAGTGACTGTTACACGGTTGGCTACTCCCCCTCCGGCGCCTTCTCATCGAACAACAGCACGGGCTCGATTCCCAGCGCCTTGGCGCGCGGCCTGACGCAGGAAACGCTTGCCGTCGATGCCGGGATCGACCGGACCTATGTCAGCCGCCTTGAACGTGGACTGCAGAATCCGACGGTCGCGGTTCTCGAAAAGCTGGCTCGCGCCCTCTCTTCGAACATCGAAGAATTGTTCGGGGCGCCGCGCGCCGCAGAGGCGCCCAGCAGATCGCCCGCGTGAGCGAAGCCTGTTCAAGGATGGGTGAAGGCGGCAACCAGCCCGGATGAGCGACGCGATATCGGGGTTTCCATCTCACCGCATTTCGCGGAGTTTATCATCGGGCGCGCTCGCGCGCCCCGTTGGCTCCTGCGGGCTACTTCTGGAACATCTCCTCGAACAGCGCCTTCGCCCGCTCCAGTCCTTCTTCCGTGAAGGCAATCGATTTCCCCTTGCCCACGGGATCATCGATCATGCCCTTTTCATGCAGGCGACCGAGCACGCCCCAGTCAAAGCCTTTCCAGGCCCTGTAGCCGTTGTGCAGCGTCAAATAAAGCAGCGCCAGCGCCGTATCGTCGATCTTGTCAGTATGGAGCGCCATGACGGTCCCATCGTATCCGGTCGCGTCATCGTATCGGCAATCAGCTCGAGCGCAATCGGAATTGTGTATATCGTATCAGATCCGGCGCCTCTTGCGACCGGGTTTCATATTGTGGCTTTTTGCTCAAGCGACTCGCGGAAGATTCGACATGGCGCAGAACAGGACACTCATCATCCGGGCCGCGCTCGGAAAATCGATCTATCGTGACATTGAAATCGAAGCATCCAAATCGCTTTACCGGCTCGCCGAGGCCGTTGTTGAAGCGTTCGATTTCTGTTTCGATCATGCGTTCGGCTTCTACAGCGGGATGACGGCCAGACGATGATGCGCCAGCATCCCAAGTATGAGCTGTTCGCGGATATGGGCGATGCCGATGAGGGTGTCATCGGCGTCAAGAAGACCAGCGTCGCTCGGGCGTTCCCATCGGTCGGCCATAGCATGGCGTTCGTGTTCGACTACGGCGATAATTGGCATTTCCGTCTAAAATTGCTAGGAGTCGGCGCCAAAGCCGCCAAGACTTCGAGATCCGCGCGTCGTGGCAAGCCGCGGCGAGGCTCCCGCGCAATATCCGGAGGAGGATGACCTCGGCGATGACGCGCCGTCTTATGGGGTCAATCCTGCTACCGGCGAGAAGATTGTATTCCGCTCCTAGTAACCAGGATGAGGGTGAGATATTCGGGTTTTCGATAAGCGGTCGCGCGCATGCGGGCGCCACTGGTTAACTGTTCTTCAACCATAACCAGGCGTCACCGTGAACCAGACGATTGTCTGCGTCTTGTCTTCCGTAGCAACCAACGGAGAATGACGATGAATGAAGCAATCCTCATCCTGCCCAACATGCGCGGCGGCTGCGCGACGGTCGGCAATACGGTGCACACGCTGTTTCGCGTCACCAGCCGGCACCCTCGCCCGATGGCCGGCGCGAACGAGAAAGGTGTGAGCGTTCCCCGCAGCCTGGATGAGAAGCCCCCTACTTCAGCGTAATCGCCAGCCCGCTCAGATCCGCGTTCGCCATCAGCCCGACCTGTCGGCCACTCAATTCGAGCACCGCGCCTTTCTGGTTGGTCAGCACGATCGCGCGGGCGCCGCCGCCGATGGCGAGCCCGGCGCCCGCCGCGCCGTAGACGCCGGCGACGTCGGAGGGCCGTTCGATATTGCTGACCCTGCCGCGCAGCACCGTCTTCGATCCGCCGAACACGAAGCCGTAATCCAGTCCGCCGGCGGACAGTCCGTAACTGCGGCCGCGGAAGGTCAACGTGCCGCCGCCGCCCGAGCCGCCGATCACCCATCCCGCCTTGTAGATCGTCAGCGACACGGTGCCGCTGTCGGCAACCGAAGCGGATGGCAGGCCGGCGATGGCGATGGCCGTCAGCGCAAGCAGTGCGGCACGAATGGCGGTTGGCACTTTCATGGAGTTGTTCCTTTAGGTTTTGCGTGCGAGCCCTGCGAAGCTGGTGAGTCGCGCTTTGCGGAGTGTAGCCGATGGACGGGATGCGCAAAGCCCGTTCGCACACCGACGCGTGTTGATAAAGGCGGATGATCCATCATCCGCCTTTATCATTGGGCGGGTCCATGCGATCCTCCAGCCATTGCGTGCGCGAATTTCAACGAAGCATTTGGTGGCGGACATGAACTCAACCCGAACGACGCCGATCGCAATAATCGCGCTGAGCATCTTCCTCGCTGCGGCATCCCCGACACGCGCCCAATCTCCGGCCGCGCCGAAGACCGTCGCGCCAAAACCCGCCTCCCCGCCCTCCTACACCGTGATCTCCCCGATCTTCGGCCAGCTGGTGCGGTTTTCGTTGCCGTCCAAGTTCGCGCCGGCTTCTTTCGAAAAAACCAACGGCCCGAGCTACATCCGCGAAGCCGTGCTGAAGGGCGAAACCGTCAGTGCGTGGACGCAGATGATCACCGTCACCGGCGCGAAAGACGTCGCCGGCAATCCGCAAGTGACGCCGCAGAGTTTTGCGGTCTCGATGGCGGCCGGGTTCAAGAAAGCCTGCCCCGACACCTTCGCGGTAAAACCGTTCGGCGCCGCGAAATTCGGCCAGCAGGATGCCTTCGTCGCGGTAGTAGGCTGCGGCAGGATCGAGACCAGCGCGGACAAGCATGGCGAGACCGCGCTGATCGTCGCGGTCAAGGGCAGCGCCGATTATTATACGGTCCAATGGGCGGAACGCGCGCCGTCCTCCGCGGACAAGCCCTTGATCGACGAGGCGAAGTGGCGGGATCGCTTGAGCAAGCTGAAGCCGATCCGTTTTTGCGCGATCGTGCCCGGCGAAGCGGCGCCCTATCCGAGTTGCGTCAACACGAACTAGAAGCGTAGGGTGGGGCAAAGGCGCTTCGCGCCGTGCCCACCAACTCCGGTCGGTTGCGGTGGCGGGCACGCGGCGTTTATCATCGCGCGCGTTCGCGCGCCGTTGGATTTGCCTCCTGCGCTCGCTTGCGGATTATCTGGATGTGCGAGGTAACACGCGATGCTCGGACCTCACAAAAGTTTTCCTCAACGTATACAAAGGGACGCCCTGAGCAGACAACATGGCAGATGCGGCAGTTGCGGCACCCCGATTGTGGATATCGGAAGAGCCGGAGCCGCGCAGCATGATTTTGGAGAAAACGCCGAAGGCCACCACGTTATTCCGCACATAATGCATGGACCTTTGACCGTCGACAATTGCGTGGTGCTTTGCAGATCATGTCACTACTCGGTACATCGAGGTGGCCATTGGAGCTACAAAGAGCAGTATGATTCAGTGAAAGACCTTCCGATCGCAAGACAAATTACCGAGATATCGCAACTGTATCCGCATTATCGCAAACGGTGAAGAAAGGGGTTTCAATGTTCGCGGCGTGCGGCATCAAAAAATTATCCGAGGCCGCCGTTGTGAAGCCGAGATCCGGGCGGGCGGACTGATCGAACAAGGCAGCGTTCCCGCCGGCATATATTCGAAACTTGCCGATATCGCCAGGAAAGATTCGCCGGAGCCGGCCCGCTCCAAAGCCGGAAATACAATGCTCATGCAAAGTTGTCCAGCATTGTACAACAGTCCGGCGACCAGGGCTAAGGTTCGTCAATTTCTTCGCCGATACTGTACTCGGGGCGGGCGCGACCTTGCCCCATCATCCCACGCCCGACCAGCCCGGCGGGCGCGTAGGCGTAACGCGCCTCTTTATCATGGCTAAACGGCGGATTACGCTACGCCGATCCGTCCTACGAACCGGCAAACACCGAGCCAAAGGATACCCGTCCATGTCCCTGCTCCAGAACCATATCGCGGTCGTCACCGGCGCGGGCTCCGGCATCGGCCGCGCGATTGCGATCGGCTATGCGCGCGAGGGCGCGCGGGTGGTCGCGCTCGACGTCAACGCCGAAGTCCGCGGAGGAAACCGCAAAACTGGTCAGCGACGCCGGCGGCACCGTCGATAGTTTCGCGCTCGATGTCACCGACCGCACCGCCTGCGTCGCGGCCGCCAGGAAGATCGCCGACACGGTCGGCCCGGTGTCAATCCTGGTCAACAATGCCGGCATCGCGCGGCGTAACGGCATGACCGGGGCCGCCGAGGCCGTGATCAAGGACTGGGAGGACGTCATCGCGATCAACCTCACCGGCGTATTCAACGTCACGCATGCGTTTCTCGGCTCGCTGCGCGCGAGCAAGGGGCGCATCGTCAATATCGGCTCGATCCAGTCCTTCGTGCATATCCGGCAGCCGAGTTCGCCGGCCTATACCGCCTCCAAGCACGGCGTGCTCGGCTTCACCCGCGCGCTCGCGGTCGAGCTCGGCAAGGACGGCGTGCGGGTCAATGCAATCGGCCCGGGCTTTATCGAAACGCCGCTGAACGCGGGAACGCGCGCCAACAATCCGGACGGAGTAAGGCTGTTCATCGAGCACACGCCGCTCGGCCGCGCCGGACAGCCCGAGGACATTGTCGGCCCCGCGATCTTCCTCGCCTCCGACCTGTCGGCTTACGTCACCGGCTCGATCGTGATGGCGGACGGCGGCTATCGGGCGGTTTGAGCGTTGTGCTGTTCAACCTCTCGTGGATGGCGAGGCGCGCCAGCGGCAACGCAAAGTAGAACATGGCCCGCGGTCGGCGCAAACCACATGGCAGCCCTGTTTGAACCTGGGGAAATCGCCTGCGACCAAAGATTGGAGAGAGTCGCCGCGCCGGTTTCCACCAGCCTGCATTGCGACATAGGTTCCCATCCCTCTCTGTGGCGAGGATCCCATGGCACCTGCCTCGAAACAATACCTCGGAAACGTCTGGGTCCTGGAGACCTCGCTCGCCTACCGCAATGAGGTCACCCGATATCTCGACCTGATCCGCACCACCAGCGCCGGCAACACGCTTTTCAAATTCATCAATCAGCGTCCGCAATGGATGCTGATCATGCCCTTCCACCCCACCCGGAAAGATCCGGTGAACGCCTACGCCTATCCGGTGCCGGGAAGCGAGGCTGATTCCTACGCGAAATATTCATTCATGATGACGCCGTTCAAGCTTCCGAACGGCGTCACCATCGAAATCCCTTCCGGCATGGGAACCGGCAAGGGCAGCATGGTCTATCTCGATTTCCATCCGGCAACCTGGCGGCAGCGAATCAAGAACACCGGCGGCATCGCACCGGGCACCGGCCCGGGAGAAATCCTGTTTCACGAGATGATCCACGGCTACCGCATGCAGTGCGGGCTTGCGCGCGACGACAAGGTCGCGGGTCACCAGCGGATGGACAATATCGAGGAGTTTTACGCCATCCTGGCCGCGAACGTATATCGTTCCGATCGCGGCTTCACGTCGCTTCGCACCGATCATTGGGGATTCGAGCGGCTGAAGAAAATCGACTCCTATCCCGAAATATTCTACGACACCTTCAAGAAAGAGATCGACGACTGGTTCAGCAAACAGAAGCCGTTCTGCCTCGACATGGCGAGGGTTCCGGCAAAGTTCAATCCATTCCGGCAAGCCGCGATCTCGCTCGGCCTGATGAATGCGCCGCGCACACCGATGCGGCTGTAGCAACCACGTCCGGACTCGACATTCGCGGCGCTCCGATCAATGATCGCGCGCCATGTCCAATGCCCCGCACTTCAACATCGACGTCGCGTCGTTCTGGTCCGACCCCTATCCCGATCTTCTGAAGATGCGCCGCGAAGCGCCGATCGCGTTCGTGCCGCAACTGGGCTCCACGATCTTCACCCGCCGCGACGACATCTTCACCCAGGAGAAGCGCATCGAGGTATTCTCGTCGCATCAGCCGGCCGGATTGATGAACACGCTGATGGGCCACAACATGATGCGCAAGGACGGCGACGCGCATATGTCGGAACGCGCGGCGATGTTTCCGGCGGTGTCGCCGCGCACGGTGCGCGACACCTGGAGCAGACAGTTTCAGGCCCATGCCGACCGCATCCTCGACGAACTTGCGCCGGCCGGCCGCGCCGACCTTTGCAAGGCGTTCGCGCTGCCGCTGTCGGCGCAGTGCCTGAAGGACATCACCGGCCTCACCAACATGCGCTACCAGGACATGGACGCGTGGTCGCAGGCGATGATCGACGGCATTGCCAACTATGCCGGCCACAAGGACATCGAGGCGCGCTGCCACGCCGCCACCGCCGGCATCGATGCCGCGATCGACGATATGATTCCGGTGGTGACGAAACATCCGAATACGTCGATCCTCAGCGTTCTGCTCGCAGCCGGCATGCCGATGCAGAGCGTGCGCGCCAATATCAAGCTGGCGATATCAGGCGGGCAGAATGAGCCGCGCGACGCCATTTCGGGCACCATCTGGGCGCTGCTGACCCACCCGGGGCAGCTCGCGCTGGTGCGCGCCGGCGAAGTGGAATGGATGTCCGTGTTCGAGGAATATGCGCGCTGGATAGCGCCGATCGGAATGTCGCCGCGGCGGGTTGCAAAACGGTGGTCGTATGGCGGCATCGATTTCGAGCCGGAAGACCGCGTGTTCTTCATGTTCGGCTCCGCCAATCGCGACGAGGCCTGCTTTGCCGATCCCGACCGTTTCGACATCACCCGCGATACATCCAAGAGCATCGCGTTCGGCGCGGGGCCGCATTACTGCGCCGGCGCCTGGGCCTCGCGCGCGATGGTCGCCGACGTGGCGCTGCCCAATATTTTCGCGCGATTGAAGGGCCTGCGGCTCGACGATGCCGAACCGGTGCGGATCGGCGGCTGGGCGTTTCGGGGGCTGCTGAATCTGCCGGTGGTGTGGGAGGCGGACTAGATGGGGGCCGTCATCCTCATCCAAACCTCAGCCTCGACCGCTCCCTAGCCTTTTCAGCCTCGATCTCGCGGTCGCGCGCGGGCGCCTGGGTGTGCAGCGAGGCCAGCAACCGCCGGGCGGAATCGGAGACTTCGGAGACGGCCCGATTGAATGCTTCGGCGTTGGCCTGCGACGGTGAATTGAACCCCGAGAGCTTGCGTACGAATTGCAGCGCGGAGGCATGGATTTCAGCGTGCGTCGCGGGCGGCTCGAAATTGAACAGCGTTTTGATGTTTCGGCACATCGTTGTCTCCTTTTACACCCGACAATCCGTTCTCGCGGATTCGCTTTAGCGACGACGGTCCGCAGCCGCGAAATCCTACATCGGCTGTCGATTTTGACATAGATCTTGACATAGAATGCACGACACATTCACCCCGGCGCCCAACGTGCCCTCGACAACCAGCGAGTTCCCGATGTCCCATGTCACCTACAAAATCGTCCAGCATGATGGCGGCTGGGCCTACACCGTCGATGGTGTGTTTTCGGAACCTTTTCCCACCCATGCCGCAGCACTTGCAGCCGCCAAACACGCGGCCGCCGAGCAGCGCGTGCCCGGCCGCACCGAGACCATCGAATACGAGACCGCGGACGGCAAATGGCATACCGAAACCGCCGCCGGCGGCGACCGTCCGGAGACCGATATCGAGGACACGCCGTAATATTCCCGCCGCAGCGCGCGCTTTTTTGAAAAATTTGAAGACGCCGCCCTCTCGGATCATGCTGCGCAGCGTGATAGTCTTGCACTCAAGCGGCCCGTGAAGGCGGCCGCGCTTGGGGAGAATCGTCCATGAAATTGCTGCGCGCAGCACTGTCCGCGGTTTTCGCGTTGACCTCATTCGCCGCTCTCGCGGTCGATTACCCGGCGCCGAAGCAGGGCGACTGGATCGCAAAGGATTTCAAATTCCACGGCGGCGAAACGATACCGGAGCTGCGCCTGCACTACACCACGGTCGGCGAGCCCACCGGGCAGCCGGTGCTGGTGCTGCACGGCTCCGGCGGCTCGGCGGCGAGCATGCTGACGCCAGCCTTTGCCGGCGAGTTGTTCGGTGCCGGCCAGCCGCTCGATGCGTCCAAATATTACATTATCATTCCCGACGGCATCGGCCACGGCAAATCCTCAAAACCGTCCGACGGCCTGAAGACGGCATTTCCCAAATACGATTACGAAGACATGGTCGAGGCGCATTACCGCCTGATCAAGGAAGGCCTCGGTATCGCGCATCTGCGGCTCGTGATCGGCAATTCGATGGGCGGCATGCACACCTGGATCTGGGGCGGGAAGTATCCGGCGTACATGGACGCACTGGTGCCGATGGCCTCGCAGCCGACCGAGATGGCGTCGCGCAACTGGATGCTGCGGCGGATGATGCTGGAGACCATCCGCAACGACCCGGACTACAATGGCGGCAATTACACCGCGCAGCCGCGCATGATGAAATACGCCATCAACGCCTACGGCATCGCCACCGGCGGCGGCACCCTCGCCTGGCAAATGCTGGCGCCGACGGCGGCAAAGGCCGACAAGATGGTGGACGACCGGCTCGCCGTACCGGTCACCGCCGATGCCAACGATTTCATCTACCAGTGGGAAGCCTCGCACGACTACAATCCGGGCCCCTGGCTGGAGCGGATCGAAGCCACCCTGCTCGCGATCAATGCCGCCGACGACGAACGCAATCCGCCGGAAACCGGCGTCACCGACGCCGCGATGAAGCGAGTGAAGAACGGACGGCTCTATCTGATCCCGGCCAGCACCGAGACGCGTGGCCATCTCACCACCGGCGGCGCGAAACTCTACAAGCAGCAGCTGCAGGAGCTGCTGCAGACCGCGCCGCAAAAGACGATGTGAGGCCAAGCGCATGCCTTGCAGCTGGTGACGAAGGATCGCATGCGACGTTGCCGGCCGATCGCCCTGATCGCGTGCGTCGTCGCCCTCGCGGGCGCGGCGCAGGCCTTCGATCGCGGGCAATACGACAACGTTCCCGCTGATATCCGCGCCTGGTTCAAAGGCCTCGTCAGCCCGAGCGGCGTGCCCTGTTGCGACATCGCCGACGGCCATCGCACCGCCTATGATTTGCGCCGCGGCGCATACTGGGTACCGATCGACGGGCTGTGGTGGCAGGTGCCGGAGCGCGCGATCATTCGCAACCAGGGCAATCCGGTCGGCGAAGCCGTGGTCTGGTACGTCAATCAACGCGGCAGCATCGTGATCAATTGCTTCGTGCCGGCGGATGCGGTGTAGTCCGCGCATGCCCAACGGGGCGGCGCCTTAGCGCCGTCCCGCCCAAGTCAGGGAACTTTGATCTGCTGTTTCTTGTTGGCGCCGATCACCTCTACGCCATGCTTGCCGAGCAGGTGCGAGATATCGAGCGTGACATGATAGGGCGCGGTGGCGGGCAGGCCTATACCGGTCATGCAGCCGACCACCTCGATGCCCCAGTAGTCCGGCTGCACGATGTAGATACGGGGATGCAACTCAACTTTCATCGTGATCCACGGCTTGGTCCCGCTTACGGTGAGGAAAAATGTCTTCGGAAGGAAGCCCGGCCTGACGTCTGCCTTTTCGAACTCGATCAAGCGGCAAGCGGTGGGATGCGGTAACGCTTCAAATGCCTTGAGATCCTTGTCTTCCATGGCAAAGCTCCTTTAATATCAGTGGACGCCCAACAACTTCCGGCGGAGAGAGAGCAGCAAAATTCTAAGTGTAAGAACCGGAAACGACAACCTCAAGTTCAGACCGATTAACACCGAACCTGCCGTTCAACCAATCATCATTTGGTGAACATTATTTCCACCGGCCTGACGGGTCAGAGAATTCGCCGGCGGACCGCATAACTCGAAAACATTGTCCTACAGGAGCCGTGCCTTGACCGATCTTGCCGCGCGCGACCTTGCCACCCTCTATGCGGCGCCCTCGCCGCGCGTGATTGCCAAGGCGCGGCCCGAGATCGACGCGCACGCGGCAAAATTCATCGCCCTGTCGCCGTTCTGCGTGCTCGCCACCTCCGGTCCCGACGGCAGCGTCGATGCCTCACCGCGCGGCGGCAATCCGGGCTTCATCCATGTGGTATCGCCGACGCAACTGGCGATGCCCGATCGCTCCGGTAATAACCGGATCGACAGTTTTAGGAACATCCTGGAAGGCAGCGGTCAACTGCAGTTGATTTTCTTCGTGCCGGGCATTGACGAAACGTTGCGCGTCGGAGGCTCCGGCAAGCTATCGGCGGAGCCGGACCTGCTGGCCACGATGGAAGAATTCGGCAAGTCTCCGCGCGCGGTATTGAGCATCGCGGTGCGCGAGGCCTATTTTCACTGCGGCAAGGCGTTGATGCGCTCGAAGCTGTGGTCGCCGGATATTAAGGTCGAGCGGACAGTGCTGCCGAGCATCAGCCAGATGATTTATGACCAGACAAAACTCGGCGATGCGGAGCCGCAGGCCGAGGTCGAGGCACGCTACAAGACGCAGCTTTAAGCGCACTGTCATTGCGAGGAACGCAGCGACGTAGCAATCGGATCGAACCGGATTGCTTCGCTTCGCTCGCAATGACGCCAAACCTTGACGCTGCCTATGCTCGCATTTCGCGAACAGCTCCGCCCTTCAACTTTCCTAGCACATTGCGTCCTTCACTGACGGGTTGCAAAATATTGCGGCTTGGGAGGGGGCGCCATGCGTTGGATAGCATTGGTCGGGATGGCATCGTTACTGAGCGCATGCGCGGACCCCTACGTCTCGACGACGGCCAATACAATTTCATCCGGCGAATGGAAGATCGAACGTCAGGCCGATCGCATCACCGGAAACGCCATCGCCAGCGCGCTGTTGAGGACTCGCAAGAGCTCGCATTCCGGAGAGCAATACGCGCAACCGGCGCAGTTGCAGCTTACCTGCTTCGAACGGAATCCGGTGGTGCGGTTTTCATTCGAGTTCAAGATCGGCTCCGACGACAACTCGGCGCTTGGCTATCGCTTCGACGACAAACCCGGCCGTGACAACGTCGCATCGCGAATCCTTCTCGGCTATACGGTGATCGTGATCGAGGACAAAGCCGCGGTGGCACAATTCATCGACGAGCTTGTGAATTCCAGCATGCTGTACTTGCGGGTTCGGTCGCTCAATGCCGGACGAACCACCGCGGAATTTCGCGTCGACGGCGCCGCGGCGGCGGTGCAGGCGGCACTCGCCGAATGTCCGGTCACGCCTCAAATGCAGAAGCGCACATCCTGACGCACGCCGTGCAGATCGGCGCTACTTCTTCGGCTCGAACTCGCTCTCGAGACCGCCGACGTGTTTCTGGGTGTAGAGATCGAGCCCGATCCGCTCGATCAGATGCAGCTGGGTTTCGAGGAAGTCGATGTGGTGCTCCTCATCCTTCATCAGGCTTTCGAACAGGTCGCGCGAGACGTAGTCCTTGACGCTGTGGCAATAGGTTGCGCCTTCCTCATAGAGCGCGCGGGCGCCCAACTCCGCGGCTAGGTCGCATTCGATGATTTCCTTGACGTTCTGGCCGATCCGCAACGGATCGAGCACCTGCATGTTGGGAAATCCGTCGAGGAAGAGGATGCGGTCGGTAAAGCGGTCAGCGTGGTTCATCTCCTCGATCGATTCCTTGCGCCAGGTCTTGGCCATTTCCAGCAGGCCCCAGTGATTGAGCAGACGAAAATGCAGCCAATACTGGTTGATGGCGGTCAGTTCGCTGCGCAGGCCCTTGTTGAGATATTCAATGACCTTCAGGTCGCCCTGCATGGGATCCACTCCTGTTATCGGGACCTGTAACGAGGACCCACTAGTTTAGAATGCTTCTAAATGAGATTGCAAACGAGAGCAACCCCTCGCTGTTCTAACCAGCACGGGACAGCAATCAGCGATGCTTTCGGATTTTCAGGAAGCGGCGAGGGAAAATTCGGCATGGACGTGCGGTTCGCCGCCCGCGCTATGCGGACAGCCCGAGCAGCACGACTTGGCGCAGGCGCCGAGCGCTTCGTCCATGATCTTCTTGATGGTGCGGGCGCAACGGCCGCACTGGGCGCTGCAACCGAGACATCCGTAGACCTGCCCAGGCGTGCGCGGCGGCATCTGTGCGACGCTCACGGCGTTGCGCACGTCGTGATCGGTGAGGACGTTGCAGGAACAAACGATCATGGGATGAGGGAATGCTCGCGGGACATGTTCTTCCTTGGATATGAAACACCGGCACCGGATGCAAAAGAAAAAACCGCTTTTTCAAGCAATTCCAAACTGCAGAATTGGCGGCCTCGGCAACTGGAATGAATCTAAAGAAGTGCCTGCACAACAGGGCTGCAATGATAACAGCCTGCACCACTTCTCTGGCCGATAAGCGCGGTTCACCGGCCAATCGCTACCGCCACTGCCTCCATTGTTGCCACCGGATCCGTCACGGGTAGTGCCGGCTCGCCCAGCGCACAGTTGTCGCGCCGAACCGCGATGGTGCATCGCAATAGAATGCTTTAGGGCAATCTTGGCTGCGATACGGCAGTCCCGTTCATTGAACATTCAAGCGAAATATGAAACTTTGTGCTCCGGCAGGCCGTATTCCCTGTCTCGCATTTCAGAGAAAGAGGTGAAGCCATGAAGAGAACATTGATGGCCGTCGCGGCCGCCGCCACATTGGCTGTTTCGACCCTGGCAGCGCCTGCTCCGGCGCATGCGCAGCGCGGCGTGGCTGCCGGGGTCGCGGCGGGTCTGCTCGGCGGCGCCATCGTCGGCGGCGCCATCGCATCCCAGAACGGTTACTACGGTCCCGGTTATTACGGCGGACCGGCCTATGTCGCAGGGCCCGGTTATGGCGGTTGCTACATGCAGCGTCAGCGGTTCTGGGATGGTTACGGCTGGCGGGTACGCCGCGTCCAGGTCTGCGACTGATCTGAGCGCCTTTCGACCAAACCGACCGACGTTCCGGGAGCATTTGTTTCCGGAACGTTTTACGATTCGGCTCGAAAAAACCGTTTTTTCCGCCGAGGGATAGCTAGCGTTTACTTCAAGTTGATGGTTATGCGCTTTCTGACGAGACAGTCAGTTTCGAGCACAGCGTGAGTAGACCTTAACCCTGGCGCTGCAGTCCAAGGCGCCATCTCCAGGAGAGACCAAGAAATGAAGAAGACATTTTCTGCCTTCCTCGCGGTCGCGACGGTTGCCGGCGCACTCGCTGCTACCCCGGCGAGCGCCCAGCGCGGCGTAGCCGCGGGCGTGGCCGCGGGCCTCATCGGCGGCGCGATCGTTGGCGGCGCCATCGCTTCCAGCCGTCCGGCCTATGCCGCTCCGGCCCCGGTTTATGTCGAAGAGGGTCCGGCGTGCCGCATGGTTCGTCAGCGCGTCTGGGACGAGTATCGCGGCGCGTGGATGTATCGCCGCGTCGAAGTCTGCAACTGACCGGCCCAGAGCCGCGCGAATTTTGCGCAATTGAATTCCGAAACCCGGCCGCTTCGGCCGGGTTTCGTGTTTCCGACGTCGATTACTTCGCCTTGCTCATCGATTGCAGCACTACCTCGCTCGGCCAGCAATCGACCTTGAGCCCGGCCGATTTCTGATACGCACCCAGCGCCGCGCGGGTTTTCATACCGGCTTTGCCGTCCGGCTTGTCGCTATAGAGCCCGATGCGCGTGAGATGACGCTGCATCGCTGCGACGCTGGCGGTGCGCAACTGGGACGAAGCCGACCACGGCGTCGCGAAAGGCTGCGGGTTGGTCATGCGGTCGCTGAGATGGCCGACGAACAGCACATACAAGTCCGAAAAATTGTATTCCTTGATAACGAAGTAATTCTTGGTGGTCAGGAACGCGGGACCGTAAATTCCCTCCGGCTGCAAGAGCGACGCCGGCTGCGCCTGCTCGGTTGAGCTCAGCTTTTGTCCGCGCACCGGCACGAATCCGGCGCGCAGCCAATCGCCGATCGGTTTTGTCACCTCGGGCACGCCTTGCGTGCAATCGGCGTTGGCCGGCGCGCGCACCTCATAGGCCCAGCGTACGCCCGGCTGCCAGCCCTTGTTGACGAGTTGCTGGGCTGCGGAGGCCAGTGCATCCGGCACCGAATGCCATATATCGACGCGGCCATCGCCGTCGAAATCCACACCGTGCTTGTAAAATTCCGACGGCAAAAATTGCGTCAGCCCGGTGGCGCCGGCCCATGACGAGCGCATGTGTTTTCGCGTGATATTGCCTTCGTCGAGGATTTTCAGGGCAAGGATGAACTCGGTGCGATATTGCTCCTTGCGCCGGCCGACATAGGCCTGCGTCGCCAGCACGCGCACGAGATCATAAGGCAGCGTGTAGCGGCCGTAATCGGTTTCGCGGCCCCAGATCGCCAGCACGACCGTCGCCGGTACGCCGAAGCGCGCCTCGATCGCGGTCAGCGCCGGACGATATTTCTGCATCAGCCGCTGCCCTTCGCCGGCCAGCCGCGCGATGCTCGCCTCCTTCACATAGTCGGCCGGCACCTGCACGAATTCGGCCTGCGACGGCGCGCCGGTCGCGGGGCGTCCGGGCAATAGCAGGTCCGGCAATTTGTAGTCCGGCTCGAGGCCGCGTGTCTCCCGCTCGAACGTTGCGCGCGACACGCCTTCTTTCTGCGCTTCGGGCCAGAGTGAGGCGATGAACTGCGTGAAGCCGGCATCGGCGGCGAAAGCGGGAGTCGTAGTTGTAAGCATCGCCACGACAAAGGCCGCGTACAGGAAATGCTTCGGAGGATTTGAAAATTTGAAGTGGTGCATCCGGAAAATATGCACCGGAAGGATCCGCAAATCCATGAAAAAGCCGAGCGGGTTCCCGCCTCTTCAGCGCGCAGCCTCGCTACCGCTTACCGAACAACTTGACGGACCGGGCTCAGCGAGCACCGTCGGCGCTACTTGGAACGAACGGGGCCGGCGTCGAGGCCTCGCCGCCGCCGCTTCGCCGCGACACGATGGCAAGCCACAGCGACAACGCGCAGAGGGAAAGACAAACAAAGGGTTTCGCCTTCCAGAACACGAACAGATATTTCGAGATCGAGCGATTGAGCGGAATTAACTGTTCGACACGGCCGAACAGAATCATCCCATATGTCCATGCGCTGTAGGCCGACGTAACCAGTCCGACCACCAAAACCGCGATGGCAAGGTACTTAAGCGCCTGCCCCGCACCGCCAAAGCGCGACAATCCACGCGGCTGGTCGCCCGATGGCGGCTCCGCGATTGCCATAGCACCAGCGCCGTCATTGCATATATCGGCATCTGCACGGCCAGGATTCCCATCGAGAACGAGGCACCCCAGAAATTTCCAACGGCGAAAAAGTATGTGTAGTCCATCGCCAGCAGCAGCGGGATCATCAGTCCCCACAGCGGGAAGATGCCGAGGCTGCGCATGCGTTTCCACGATGGCGAAATCATCGCGATCAGAAACGCCAAAATGATGACTGGCTTGAGAAAAATGCCGACAACAACCGCCATGGCGCCGCTTGCGCCGCCGACGCGTTGCGCGCCGGTCGCCAGGACGATGCCGTAAATGATGAACGGGAAACCGAGTGTCAGCGCGAGAAAGATTCCAACGCGCCACGCAACTTTCCAGCCGAACTGCGAGCCTGTCAGAAATCCAACCATCGCCACCTCCGTTGAGGACTGTTAGGCGAAGATCCTTGAATTTCCGATTAAGCACGCCGGTTAATTGAGCGTGCATTCATCAATTCAAATTTGCTACGGCTCACCGCATCAGCTTCTTGTACTTCACCCTATGCGGAATGATGCTGTCCTGCCCCAGCCTTCGCATCTTGTCCTTCTCGTAATCCTGGAAATTGCCTTCGAACCATTCGACGTGGCTCTCGCCCTCGAAGGCCAGGATGTGCGTCGCGATGCGGTCGAGGAACCAGCGGTCGTGGCTGATGATGACGGCGCAGCCGGCGAAATCTTCCAGCGCTTCTTCCAACGCGCGCAGCGTATCGACGTCGAGGTCGTTAGTCGGCTCGTCGAGCAGCAGCACGTTGGCGCCGGATTTCAGCATTTTTGCCAGATGCACGCGGTTGCGCTCGCCGCCTGACAGCGAGCCGACCTTCTTCTGCTGATCGCCACCCTTGAAATTGAATGACGAGACATATCCGCGCGAGTTCACCTCGCGCTTGCCGAGCAAAATTTGTTCGTTGCCGCCGGAAATTTCCTCCCAGACGTTTTTCGAGCCATCGAGCGTGTCGCGCGACTGATCGACATAGCCGAGATGCACGGATTCGCCGATGGTGATGCTGCCCTTGTCCGGCGTCTCCTGTTTGGTGATCATCCGGAACAGCGTGGTCTTGCCGGCGCCATTGGGACCGATCACGCCGACGATGCCGCCGGGCGGCAGTTTGAAGGTGAGGTCGTCGATCAATTCGCGGTCGCCGAAACCCTTGCTCAGATTCTCGAAATCGACGACGTTCTGGCCGAGACGCTCGGCCACCGGAATGGTGATCTGCGCGGTCTGGGTCTGCTTTTCGCTGGCCTGCTTCAGCAGTTCCTCATAACGCTGATAGCGCGCCTTGGATTTGGCCTGGCGCGCCTTCGGCGAGGCCGCGATCCATTGCTGCTCGCGCTCCAGCGTGCGCTGATGCGCAACTTCCTCGCGGCCTTCCTGCGCGAGACGCTTCTGCTTCTGCGACAGCCAGGCGGTGTAATTGCCCTCATAGGGAATGCCCTTGCCGCGATCGAGTTCGAGAATCCACCCCGTGACGTTGTCGAGGAAGTAGCGGTCATGGGTGACGATCAGGATGGCGCCGGGATAATTGCGTAAGTGGCCTTCCAGCCATGACACCGATTCGGCGTCGAGATGGTTGGTCGGCTCATCCAGCAGCAACAGGTCAGGCTGGTCGAGCAGCAGCTTGCAAAGTGCTACGCGGCGGCGCTCGCCGCCGGAGAGTTTTGTCACATCGGAATCGTCCGGCGGGCAGCGCAGTGCATCCATCGCCTGATCGATCTTGCTGTCGAGGTCCCACAAGCCGGCGGCCTCGATCTCGTCCTGCAGCCTGGTCATCTCGTCGGCGGTCTCGTCGGAATAGTTCATCGCCAGTTCGTTGTAGCGATCGAGGATCGCCTTCTGCTTGGCGACGCCTTCCATCACGTTCTCGCGCGCGGTCTTCGCAGGGTCCAGCTGCGGTTCCTGTTCGAGATAGCCGACCCGCGCGCCCTGGGCGACCCACGCCTCGCCATTATACTCCTTGTCGATGCCGGCCATGATCCGCAGCAGCGTCGATTTTCCCGAGCCGTTGACGCCGAGCACGCCGATCTTGGCGTCCGGATAGAACGACAGATGGACGTTATCGAGCACCTTGCGGTTGCCAGGATAGGTCTTGGACAGACCCTGCATGAAATAGACGAACTGGCGCGCCATCGTGTTCCCTAAACCCGTGATGTGTGGAGGGTTTGCTGGCGCTGATGTAGCGGCGCTGTTGCAAAAGGGCAACCGGCCTTAACAATTTAGCAAGCCTAACATCGGCTGCCTTGCAGGCCCGGCCAATAAGAACCGCTTTTTAATCAATCCCGCCAAGACTGCCCTTGCAACGATTTGGGGCGATTTTCTTACACGGAAATCGCCGGGCAACCGGCAGAACGCGGCATGGCATCCATCGCATCATCGTCCACGTCCTCAGGGTCAGAGCGCCACGAGCGCGAACCCGGGCTGATCGGCGAAATCCGCGATTTCTGGCATCAATTCATCGTCGCGGCGTTCCATCCCTACCGGCCGGAACAGCATTATATGCGCGGTCCGGGCCCGGCCTGGCGCGCCAAGCACGTGCCCTCCTCGCACCTGCATTCGACCTGATCTCACGCCGTATCAGCTGATCGGTGCTTGCGCGCGCCGGTGTTGCGCGCGACCATGTTCCCCCCGAGGCAGTTCTCTGCCATCACCCAATGGATGCACCTCATGACGCGGCTGCGCTGTGCCATTACCGACGACTACTTGAATCTGTCCACGAAGGTGGCCGACTGGTCGCCGCTCAAGGACCGCGTCGACATCACGGTATTCAACGAACCGTTCGCCTCTACCGAGGAAGCCGCGGGCGCGCTGAAGGATTTCGAGATCATCTGCGCCATGCGCGAGCGCACGCCGTTTCCGCGCGCGCTGTTTTCGGCATTGCCCAAGCTGAAGCTGTTGATCACGTCGGGCATGCGCAATGCCGCGCTCGATCTGGAGGCCGCCAAGGACCACAACGTCGTGCTGTGCGGGACGCAATGGGGCCGCGATCCCACAGCGCCCCTCACCATGGGCCTGATCCTCGAACTGACCCGCAATATCGGCCGCGAAAACGCCCGCATGCATGCCGGCGAGCGGCTGCAGAAATTCGTCGGGATCGAGATCGAGGGCCGCACGCTCGGTGTCGTCGGGCTGGGAAAACTCGGCAGCAAGGTTGCAAAGCTGGCGCAGGCGTTCGGCATGAACGTCATCGCATGGAGCCCGAACCTGACGCCGGAGCGATGCAAGGAAGCCGGCGTCGGCTACGCCAGCAAGGAGGAACTGTTCTCCAGCGCCGACATCGTCACCATCCATGTGGTGCTGAGCCAGCGCTCTCGCGGACTGGTCGGACGCGAAGATCTGGCACGCATGAAACCGACGAGCTACCTCGTCAACACCGCACGCGGACCAATCGTCGATGAAGCGGCCTTACTGGAAACCTTGCAGCAGCGGAAGATCGCAGGCGCCGGAATCGACGTGTTCGCGGTCGAACCAATCCCGCTCGATCATCCGTTCCGCAAGCTCGACAATGTCGTGCTGACCCCGCATCTCGGCTACGTCACCGAGGAAGGTTTTCGCAATCACTATCGCCAGATGGTCGAGGGCATCGGCGCCTGGCTCAAGGGCGAACCGGCAAGGCGGCTGGCGTAAGCCTTATCTTACCGTCACCGGCGCCGGCAGCGGTGGGACCACCGTCGGCGAGGTGCCGGGAACCCCGGACATCGGCGGCAGCAGCGCGGCGTTCGGTTCGGGCATCGGCTGCGCCGAGGCGGTCGCGGTGGACGGAGGCGGCGCCCCACCGGGGAGCACCACCACGCGGGTGCCGACTTTGACGCGGTCGAACAGGTCCGAGACGTCCTCGTTCAGCATTCCGATACAGCCCGAGGACACGAACTTGCCGATGGTGGACGGCTGGTTGGTGCCGTGGATGCGATACACGGTGGAGCCGAGATACATGGCGCGGGCGCCGAGCGGGTTGCCGGGGCCGCCGGCCATGAAGCGCGGCAGATAAGGCTGCCGCTCGATCATTTCGGTCGGCGGATGCCAATCCGGCCATTCCGCCTTGCGCGAAATCTTCTGCGTGCCGGTCCAGGTGAAACCGTCACGGCCGACGCGGACGCCGTAGCGGATCGCCCGCCCGCCACCGAGCACGTAATAGAGGTAGGTGTTCGGCGTATCGACGATCAGCGTCCCCGCCGGTTCCTTGGTGACGAAATTGACTTCCTGCCGGCGTAGGTTCGGCGGCAGTTGCGCAGGCGCGACCTCGGGCTGTTCGTCCGGCGGCAGCGCGGACAGCACCATCGGCCGGCCATCAGCTCCCTGCGGCGGCTGCACTGAACCGGTGACCGCACCGGGAGCGCCGATCGCTTCAGGCGGCCGCAGCGCGCGATTGTCTTCGTTGGGATAGATGAATCCCGAGCCGGGAGCGCGATTATCGCCGCGATCGGAATAGGTCTGCTGCGGCGGTGCGCCCGGAGGACGGTCAGCGTAAATCACCGCCGGCCCGTCGGGCCGACCGTAACGCGGATCGTCCGGAGACATGATCGGTCCCTGCGGCACCGCGCGGTCGGTATAGACCGGAGGCGCGCCAGCCGGCCGGCCATAGCGCGGATCGTCCGGCGACAGAATTGGGCCGGGCGGCGACAGCGCCGTGGAACCTGGGCCCCGCTCGTCGTCCAGCGCGTTGAGATCCGGCCCCGCATCGCGCGCGTCGCGATAATCGGCCGGATAGCCGCCGGGCGGATAATTGGGGTCGCGGGAATAGGTCGAACCGGGGGCCTGCGAATAGCCTTGCGCCAGCGCCAGCGAAGTTCCCGACGCGGCTGCCGCCACGGTCGCCAAAACGGTCAGAATACGTTTGATCATCATCGCCCTTGTATAGTCCCAAGCCGACACCGGATCGTTAACGGCCAGATGACGGAGGATAGCGGCGCATTCAAGACAAATCTGCGAATTCGCGCCGGATTCAGACATAATGTCATGATCCCGGCCTGCGTGGCCGGTTTGCCGCACCGTTCGAAAAGCAGCGCCTGCCGATGCCGCGCCCGCTCAAATCGCGCATTTTTAACGATCGCAGGCGTGGCCTTGCGGTTATTCTCGAAATCGGCCTGATTCGCAGCACCTTGGCGTGATGCTTGGCCGGCTCTGTATCACCGCGTTCCCCGATGGCTCGAAGACTTTCGCAGACCGCGCGAGCGAAGGCGGAATACCATTCATGCTTCCCGGCTTCCGTTTCCTGTTCGCCGCCATCGTGCTGTCGATTTCGATGCTGATTTTCGGCCTTGGGGCTGCGGCGCTGTTGCGCGCGGCACACGAGGAATTTGCCAGCATACCGTCGCGGCGCGCCCCGCCGGAGACGAGGTTTGCGCCGCAAAGCGATGCCGCGTTGGCGATGCTGCGCGTCGATCCGCCAGCAGCGGCGGACGACAAGGTTTTAAGTTCACAGGCAACGGACAATCTGCAAGCCGCCGCTGCCGCCTCGGAGCAATCTGCGTTTGCTCCCGCCGCGGCGGAGCAGGAAAACTCCGCGACCGAACCCGATAAAACCGCCGCAGCGCCCGACGTCGCAACGCCTGCAGAAGATCCGCCGGCATCCGAAGCGCCCCCGCCGGAGGCATCAACACCCGAACCCGCGGCGAAAGCCGAGACGCCGGTTCAGATCGAGGCGCCCTCGCCCGCCGTCGAGACAAAAGTCGCCGCTGTTGCCGAGATCACGCCAGCCGCGCAGGATCAGACGATAACCGCAACCGCGCCGGAGCCAGCGAGCGAGCCATCCGACGCCAGCACCAGGATTGCGGAAACCAGAATTGCCACGTTGGGCGGCCCGCCGGTGACCATCGAGGCGCGGAAGCCATCAAAACGCGCACCGGCCGTTGTCAACAAACCGGTGCGGGCCAAGCATGTCGTCAAGCGGCGCAGCATCGTGCAGCGCGCGCCGGTCCCGCGTCCGCTACAGCGAAAACCGGCTAACCCGTTCGGCACGCCGTTCGGAAGCTGACCTGCGTTTGAAGCTCAGGCCGGTCCGGTCGCGATCGGAGGCCCTTCAGGCGATCCCCATTCGGACCATGAGCCGTCGTAAAGCGCGGTGCCGCGGACGCCGAGCCGATACAGCGCGAGCGTCAGCACCGCGGCCGATACGCCGGAGCCGCAGGTGGTCACGATGGGTTTTGTCAATTCGACGCCGGCGCCGGTGAACGCCCGGCGCAGATCGTCGAGGGATTTCATCGCCCCGGTTTTGGCATCGAACAATTCACTGTAGGGAACGTTGCGGCTGCCGGGGATGTGTCCACCGCGAAGACCGGGCCGCGGCTCCGCCACGGCGCCTTCAAAGCGCGGGCGCGGACGCGCATCTATCAACTGTTCCGCATGCGTCTCCAGGTTGTCAATGAGTTGCTGCTTGCTGCGGACAAAGGCCGGATCGAGCTGCGCCTGGAATTTTCCGGGTTTTGGCGTGACCTTGCCGGAATGCGTCGGACGGCCTTCGGCTTCCCACTTCTTCAGGCCGCCATCGAGCACCTTGACGTTGCGATGGCCGAACGACAGGAACATCCACCATGCCCGTGGTGCGGCGACCCAGCCGCCGGAATCATAGGCGACCACGGTGTCGCCGCCGGAAATACCCAGGGCCGCGACGTCACGCGCGAATTGGGCTGCGTCCGGATACATGTGCGGCAGCGGCACCGAGTGATCGGAAACCGCATCGACGTCGAAAAACACCGCGCCCGGAATATGCGCGGCGAGATAATCGTCGATCGGCAGCGGCAATACGCCGGGCAGCTTGAACGATGCGTCGACGATGCGAACTTTCGGATCGTCGATATGGGCGGCAAGCCAATCGGTCGAGACGAGCGGATCGTCGCTGGTGGTCATATTGCAATCTCCCCACTCCCGTCATTGCCGGGCCTGACCCGGCAATCCATCCTCTTCAAAAGAGTCTTGTGAAGAGTGATGGATACGCGGGTCAAGCCCGCGTATGACGAAATTAACCCTTGGTCTTCTTCGGCTCCCACTTCTCCACCGGCCCGCCGGCGTCGCGCCACGCAGCAAACCCGCCGCCCAGATGCGCCACCGGATTGAGGCCCATGTCCTGCGCGGTTTTCGCCGCCAGCGCCGAGCGCAGCCCGCCGGCGCAGTGGAAGATGAACTTCTTGTCGCCCTGGAAGATCGGCTTGGCGTAGGGGCTCTGCGGGTCGATCCAGAATTCCAGCATGCCGCGGGTGCAGGAGAATGCGCCGGGAATCCTGCCGTCGCGCTCGATCTCCCTGGGATCGCGGATATCGACGATCACCACGTCGCTTTCCGCGCCCTTATGATAGGCCGCAATGGCGTCGGCGGCGCTGACGGTTTCGATCTCGGCATTGGCTTCGTCGATCATCGCCTTGATGCCGCGATGGATGGTTTGGGGCATAAATGGTCCCTCTCAATTTCCGTCATTCCGGAGCGCGCTGTTCGCGCGACCGATTGGTACGCCCCGGAATGACAAATTCACCGCACCAGTTCCTTCATTGCGCTCTCCAGCCCCTCGATCGTGATCGGGTACATGCGCTGCGAAAACAGCCGGCGGATGATGGTGGTGGATTCCGAATAATCCCAATGCCGCTGCGCCACCGGATTGAGCCACACCGCGTGCGGATAGGTCCGTGTGATGCGCTCCAGCCAGACCGATCCCGCCTCCTCGTTGACGTGCTCGACCGAGCCGCCGGGCACCATCACCTCGTAGGGCGACATCGAGGCGTCGCCGACGAACACCACCTTGTAGTCGTGCGGATATTTATGCAGCACGTCCCAGGTCGGCGTGCGGTCGGTGAAGCGGCGGCGGTTCTGCTTCCACACGCCCTCATAAAGGCAGTTGTGGAAGTAGAAATATTCCATGTGCTTGAATTCGGTCTTGGCCGCCGAGAACAGCTCCTCGACCTGCTCGATATGCGAATCCATCGAGCCGCCGATATCGAAGAACACCAGCACCTTGACCGCGTTGCGCCGCTCCGGGCGCATGTGCACGTCGAGATAGCCGTGATTGGCGGTTTCCTTGACGGTGGTGTCGAGGTCGAGTTCGTCAGGTGCGCCGGTGCGGGCGAATTTGCGCAGGCGCCGCAGCGCGATCTTGATGTTGCGGATGCCGAGTTCGACGTTGCCGTCGAGATCCTTGAACTCGCGGCGGTCCCACACCTTTACGGCGCGGAAATTGCGGTTCTTTTCCTGGCCGATGCGGACGCCTTCCGGATTGTAGCCGTGCGCGCCGAATGGCGAGGTGCCGGCGGTGCCGATCCACTTGTTGCCGCCCTGGTGGCGGCCCTTCTGCTCTTTCAGCCGCTCGCGCAGGGTTTCCATGAGCTTGTCCCAGCCCATCGCCTCGATCTGCTTCTTCTCTTCCTCGGTGAGATATTTCTCGGCGAGCTTCTTCAGCCATTCGGCCGGAATGTCCGCCTTCTCCATGGCGTCGAGCAGGCTTTCCAACCCCTTGAAGACCGTGCCGAACACGCGGTCGAACTTGTCCAGGTTGCGCTCGTCCTTCACCAGCGAGGCGCGCGACAAATAGTAGAAATTCTCCACCGTCTGCTCGGCGAGGTCGGCGTTGAGCGCCTCCATCAGCGTCAGGTATTCGCGCAGGGTCACCGGGACCTGGGCGTCACGCAGCGATGTGAAGAATTGCAGGAACATGGCCGCACTTTGCCCCTGAGAGGACTTCCGTCAAGGGCTCGCGGCCCAGGGGACGCCTGGGTCGGCCTTGCACCGGTAAATTGCTGCTGCTGGCTGGAACCCGCGGGCCATTTCGACTAAAGTCGTAGCTCTGCTGATTCAAACCGGGGGAAATTCAATGGGAATCGAATCGATTATCGTCTGGCTCATCGTAGGCGCAATCGCCGGCTGGCTCGCCGGATTGATCGTCAAGGGCGGCGGCTTCGGCCTCGTCGGAAATATCGTGATCGGTATCATCGGCGCGGTGGTAGCCGGATGGTTGCTGCCGGCTCTCGGCGTCAACCTCGGTACCGGGGTCGTGGCTGCGATCATCGATTCCGCCATCGGCGCGGTGGTCGTTCTGGTCATTATCTCCTTGATCAAACGCTGACGACCCGCTTATCTGCGAAACGGCCGCCGCTACAGGCGGTCGTTTCATGTCTGGCGACAGCGTTCTCGCCGGGAAGAAAACAGCAAGGCAGCGTTTGTAATGAAATTTAGCGGCACCAAGGACTATATCGCCACCGATGACCTCAAGATCGCCGTCAACGCGTCGATGGTGCTGGAGCGCCCGCTGCTGATCAAGGGCGAGCCCGGCACCGGCAAGACCGTGCTGGCCGAGGAAGTCGCCAAGGCGATCGGCGCGCCACTATTGACCTGGCACATCAAGTCCACCACCAAGGCGCAGCAGGGCCTGTACGAATACGACGCGGTGTCGCGGCTGCGCGACAGCCAGCTCGGCGACGCCCGCGTCTCCGACATTTCGAACTACATCAAGCGCGGCAAATTGTGGGATGCCTTCACCCACGAGAAACGCCCGGTGCTGCTGATCGATGAGATCGACAAGGCCGACATCGAATTTCCCAACGATCTTCTGCTCGAACTGGATCGCATGGAATTCTTCGTCTACGAAACCGGCGAGAACATCAAAGCAAAGCTGCGCCCGATCGTGATGATCACCTCCAACAATGAAAAGGAACTGCCGGACGCGTTCCTGCGCCGCTGCTTCTTCCACTACATCAAATTTCCCGATCACGAGACCATGAACCGGATCGTCGACGTGCATTTCCCCGGCATCAAGCAGCGGCTGGTGCAGGAGGCGCTGCGTATCTTCTTCGAGGTGCGCGAGGTGCCGGGCCTGAAGAAGAAGCCGTCGACCTCGGAATTGCTGGACTGGCTGAAACTGCTGCTCAACGAGGACATGACGCCGGAAATGCTGCGCGAGCGCGATCCGCGAAAACTGATTCCGCCGCTGCACGGCGCGCTGCTCAAGAACGAGCAGGACGTGCATCTGTTCGAGCGCCTGGCGTTTTTGAGCCGAAGAGAGGTGTGAGAACTCCGTGCCCCGGACGCAGTGCAGCGTGTGCACTTGCGGAACGGTGCGCTGCAGAGCCGGGGCCGAGCTTTCTTCAACTGCAACCGGGGTCCCGGTTCTGCGAAGCAGCAAGAATGCCGCATCGCGCCCGGGACACGAGACCGGCTCCGCCGAACTCGTCATTGCCGGGCTTGACCCGGCAATCCATCCTCTTCGCAAGAGTCTTTCGAAGAGTGATGGATACGCGGGTCAAGCCCGCGTATGGCGCGGAGTATGGTGCGGCGCCTTGTTCAATTTCTGCTTCAATTTTCAAACAGCCAAGCCCTCTCGTTCTCGCGGCGCGATGCGTCCGAGGTTTGCCAGTCCCTCGCGCGACCTGCGCGAGGGGATGGAGCGGTGGGAGGCGCCAGGATGCTTGCGAGGCACCCCTGAGGCAGGCGGCGAACCCACCTCGCGCGGCAAGGCAACCGCGCGCGCCCAAGGCTAGGCGCAGCGCCTCCCAGCGCTCCACCAACCACCAGGCCGTCGACCGTTCCGGGGCCCCCGGTTCGGCCAGCTTTCGCTCTGTCCGTTAAAGGATCGCCTCTAGAAAGCGATCCCTCACTCGAACAGGACGCGAGCAGGATAAGCGAGGTTTTGGGGACGGGGATAAGTACTGAAAAAATTTAATGTTGATGAACAAGGCAACCAAAAACTCGACCTCATCCTGAGGAGCGGCCTCTTGGCCGCGTCTCGAAGGATCGGCCACAAGCGCCTGCTTCCATCCTTCGAGACGCCACGCAAGGGCGCGGCTCCTCAGGATGAGGTCGAGAATGCGGCGCCGCTTTCGCGGGCACCACACTTAGGCGTTCGACAACTCCGCCGCCTCCAGCGGCCTTCTTCCGCGGATCATATCCGACGCCTTGTCGGCGATCATCAGGGTCGAGGCGTTGAGATTGGCCGAGATCATCCGCGGCATGATCGAGGCATCGACGACGCGCAGGTTCTGCAATCCGTGCACGCGCAGCTGATCATCGACCACCGCCCATGAACTGTCGGCCGGTCCCATCCGGCAGGTGCAGCCCGGATGAAAGGTCGTGGTGCCGCGCTGGGTGGCGGCGGCGAGGAATTCATCGTCGGTCTGCACTTTGGGTCCGGGAAAATCCTCGTGGTCATAGTAGGGAGCGAGCGGCGCGGATGACAGTAGCCGCCGCGCCAGCTTCATGCCGGCGACGACCGTGCGGCGATCGAGTTCGGCGACCAGATAGTTGGTCTGGATCATCGGTTGCTGAAAAGGATCGGCGGAGCGGGCGCGGACATAGCCGCGGCTTTCCGGCCGCTGCTGCCAGGACGCCACCGTCATGCCGGGCTCGTCTTCAAGCTGTCCCTGCACGCCTTCCTTGTAACTGGCGGGCGTGAAGGTCAGTTGCAGGTCGGAGCTCTCGGTGGTTTCGCCGGAATGCCAGAAGCAATAGACCATGGTCGGCGACAGCGAGAGCAGGCCGCGCCGCGTTGTCGCCCATTTGATCGCCTCCAGCGCCAGGCTGAGACCGCGCCGGCGTTCATTGATGGTCTTGATGTTCTTGACCCGGGCCACCGAACGCGGCGCGTAGTGGTCCTGCAATCCCTCGCCGACACCCGGGAGCGCGTGGCGCACCTCGATGCCGAGCGAGCGCAGCAGTTCCGGCGATCCGACCCCGGACAATTGCAGCAGCTGCGGCGAGTTGTAGGTGCCGCCGGCCAGGATCACTTCCTTGTTGGCGCGCACCTCGACAGGCTGGCCGCCCTTGCCTCCCTTGGCGTAGCGCACGCCGATTGCGCGCTTGCCGTCGAAGAGAATTTCGGTGGCATGCGCATGCGTCCGCACGTGGACGTTGGGCCGCTTGCTTGCAGGATGCAGAAACGCCGTCGCCGCGCTGACGCGCCGCCCGTTCTGAATGGTGCGCTGGGCGTAGGAGACGCCCTCCTGGATCGCGCCGTTGTAATCGGGGTTGCGGGGAATCCCCAGGCTCATCGCGCCGGCCATGAATGCCTCGCAGAGCGGATCCCGCCACTCCATGGTGGTCACCGTCAGGCTGCCGTCGCGCCCGCGAAAAGTGTCTTCGCCCTCGCCGATGCGCCGCTCCAGCCGCCTGAAATACGGCAGCACGTCCGGGTAGCCCCAGCCGCGGTTGCCGAGTTGCGCCCAAGTATCGAAATCCTGGCGCTGGCCGCGGTTGTAGATGTGGCCGTTGATCGAGGAGGAGCCGCCCAGCGTCTTGCCACGCGGCGCATAAATACTGCGGCCGCCGGTCCACGGGCCGGGCTCTTGGCTGTAGGCCCAGTTGACGCTCTTCATGTGAAAGGTCTTGATGAAGCCGGCTGGCAGATGGATGTAGGGATGCCAGTCGCGCGGGCCGGCTTCGAGCACGCAAATGCTGGTGCCGGCATCTTCGCTCAAGCGGTTGGTGAGCACGCAGCCGGCGGAGCCGGCGCCCACGATCACATAGTCGAAAGTATCCATCGCCTCTTGCTACCGCGGTTTGTCGTTTAATTGATAGGTCAGATGTGCCTTCACCGTCGGCCATTCGCCGGCGATGATGCTGTAGACCACGGTGTCCCGCAGCGTGCCGTTCGGCGCGATCGCATGATTGCGCAGGATGCCGTCCTGTTTCGCGCCGAGGCGTTCGATGCCGCGGCGGCTCTGGTGATTGAAAAAATGCGTGCGGAATTCAACCGCGATGCAGTCGAGTTTTTCGAAGGCGTGCGCGAGCGCCAATAATTTGCACTGGGTATTGAGCGCGCTACGCTGGACGCGTTTGGCGTACCAGGTCGAACCGATCTCGACACGCCGGTTCGGCGCATCGACATTCATGTAAGTGGTCATGCCCGCGATGCTGCCGTCGGCGTCGAAGACCGTCCACGGCAGCATCGAGCCTGTTTTCTGCAGGCCGAGGCGGCGGTCGATCTCCTTGCGCATGTCTTCGGGCTTCGGCACGAAGGTGTACCACAGCTTCCACAGTTCGCCGTCTTTGACCGCCTCGACCAGCCCGTCGTGGTGATCTTGAGACAGTGGCTCGAGCCGCGCATGCGTGCCCTGCAAGGTTACCGGTTCAAGCCACGCCATCAAGCATCCTTTCTCCTCATCCTGAGGAGCGCTTCGCTTGAAGCGCGTCTCGAAGGATGGAGCCATGTTAATCCGCCCATGGTTCGAGACGCGCCGCAAACGCGGCGCTCCTCACCATGAGGTTCCCACTCCTCATCCTGAGGAGCCGCGCGCTTGCGCGGCGTCTCGAAGGATGGCCCCGGAACTCCATGGTTCGAGACGCGCCGCTGCGCGGCGCTCCTCACCATGAGGGATATCGTGAATCGACATCACTTGTTCAAAAAATTCAGCGGCAGGCCGGGCCGCGCCCAGTCCATCGCCACCAGTTCGCCCTTGCCGGACAGCGTGATGTACGCGGTTTTCAGCTCCGGCCCGCCGAAGGCGATATTGGTGGTGACGCGGTCGCCGGTCGGTACCTGCTCGACGATCGTGCCATCCGGCGCGATCACCGAAATGCAGCCGGAGATCAGCGTCGCGACGCAGACATTGCCGGATGCCTCCACCGCCAGCGAATCGAACATCTGGTAGCCGCCGAGCCCCGCGATCGGCTTGCCGCGCTCGCCGCGGTAGATCACGTCGCGCGGTCTTACTTCGCCGGGCGCGGACAGGTCGAAAGCCCACAGCCTCGCCGTCGGCGTTTCCGCGACATAGACGGTGTTTTCATCGGGCGACAGGCCGACGCCGTTGGCCGGCAGCATGCCAAACACCTGCTCGGTCACTTCGGTCGCGCCGGGCTTCATGTAATAGACCGCGCCGACATCCATGTCGCGGGCGCGGCGCTTGCCGAGATCGGTGAACCACAGCCCGCCCTGTTTGTCGAACACCAGATCGTTCGGTCCCTTCAAAGGATGCTCGCCGCATTTGTCGAACAAGGTTTCGACCTTGCCTGAGCTGAGATCGATGCGCTGGATCGAGCCGCCGATGTATTCGGCTTGGCTGGGCGGACCGGGCATCATGGTGCCGCGCGAGGCAATCCAGCTGAACCCGCCATTGTTGCAGATATAGCATTTGCCGTCCGGCCCGATCGCGGCGCCATTGGGGCCGCCGGGAATTTCCGCGACGACTTCCTTGCGGCCGTCCGGCCAGACCCGCGTCAGCCTACGCCCGCGGATTTCGACCAGCACCACCGATCCGTCGGGCATCACCACCGGGCCTTCCGGAAATTCGAGGCCGGTAGCGAGAACACGAAGATCAGGCGACATCGGAACCTCCCGGCTTTTTAGCTGCCGGCGGATTCCCCGCACGCGCAACACATTCGTTACCCGATGTTATGGCAAAGTCGGCGATGATTGCAAAGCATAGGCGGCACGCCGGATTGCATACGGCAACCGCCGGCCCCTCAATCCTTGATCGGCACCCAGATTTCGAAGCCGCCATTGCCCGTGAGCGGATCGAAGTTTTCGCCGTAGCGCTCGAAGTTCGGTGCATCGGCGGCCTTCAGCCCCGACGCCGGCAACCAGTGATTCCAGACGGTGTTGATGGTGCGGCGAATGGCCGAGATGTGGTCGCTATGCGAAAACACCGCATAGCTCTGTTCGGGAATGCGCACCCGGCTGAATTCGCGCGGCAGGTCGGAGAAATCCGCTACTTCGATGCCGGCAATGTAGTCGTAGTTGCCGGCGTCATCCCCATTGCAGCAGACGCCATAGGCCACCTTTCCGATCCGACCCGGAAAGTTCTGGACGGACTGGTGGAAGCGCTGCCACTGGCCGGGAATGGCGGCGCCGGACTCCCAGCTGTAGCGCTCGCCGAGGCCGGCGATGAGCAGCGGCTTGGCGGTTTCGAAACGCGGCGGCTGGAGATTATCGATGACGGTAGAATCCATGGTGATCGGCTCCTGAAGCTGGAGGTTGCCCAGATGCGCCGAGCCGCGCACCGCTTCGGGCGTGACCCCGAAATGCTCGCGAAACGCGCGGGTGAATGCTTCGTGAGAACCGTAATCCGCCTCCAGCGCGACGCGGAGAATATCGGGCGCGCCATTCGCGAGCATGCGCGCGGCCTCAGTAAGGCGGCGAGCACGCACGTAACGCATGACCGACAGCCCCGTCGCAGCCGCAAAGGCCCGGACCATGTGGAAACGCGAGATGCCGGCAACGGCCGAGACCTGATCGAGGGTCAAGGCGTCAGCGAGATGGCTTTCGATAAACCAGAGTGCCTTCTGGGCCGGATTTATGAGCAGCGATCCTCATTCGAAGCATCGCGATTATCGGCGTTTCGCGCGGGCTTCATTTGACAATCCTTGCTGCCCTCGGCCACGCCTCGATTGGAACCGAACAGGACCCTTGTTCCGCTTCATGGAAAATAGCAGCGAAGCGGTTGCTGGCAACATCAGGCCAATCGTGCATACTGGCTCCGCATTCAATCCGACGGCTCAACAAGCGGCCGACAAAAAGACTGCCTGAGCCTCGGCCAGCACGTCAGGGAGGACGACAATGCACGCTCGCGTCTTGAACAACGTCAAATCGATTGCGCTTGCCGGCCTTCTCGCCGCGTCGGTGGCGACCGCGGCCGGCGCGCAGAAGAAATACGATCCAGGCGCGACCGACAGCGAAATCAAGGTCGGCAACATCATGCCGTACAGCGGACCGCTCTCGGCCTACGCCACGATCGGCAAGACGGAAGCCGCCTATTTCAAGAAGATCAACGAGGAAGGCGGCATCAACGGCCGCAAGCTCAACTTCATTTCCTATGATGACGGGTACAATCCGGCGAAGACGGTCGAGCAAGCCCGAAAGCTGGTCGAAGATGACGAAGCCCTGCTGATCTTCAATCCGCTGGGAACGCCCGGCAACACCGCAATCCAGAAGTACATGAATGCAAAGAAGGTGCCGCAGCTGTTCGTTTCCACCGGCGCCGCCAAATGGAACGACCCGAAGAATTTTCCATGGACCATGGGCTGGCAACCGAACTACCAGGTCGAGGCTCGCATCTACGCCGCCTACATCCTGAAAAACCATCCCGGCAAGACCATCGGCGTGCTGTATCAGAACGACGATTTCGGGAAGGACTATGTGATCGGACTGCGCGAAGGGCTCGGCGACCAGGCCGGCAAGCTTATCGTCATCGAGAGCTCGTACGAAACCAGTTCGCCGACGGTGGATTCGCAGATCGTGCAAATCAAGGCCGCCAATCCGGACATCTTTGTCAATATTTCGACGCCGAAATTTGCCGCGCAGTCGATCAAGAAAGCCGGCGAGCTGAAATGGAAGCCGATCCAGTTTCTCACCAACGTTTCGGTGTCCGTCGGCAGCGTCATGAAGCCGGCCGGATACGAGAACAGCGAGGGCATTCTCAGCGCGGCATATCTGAAGGACCCCAAGGATCCGCAGTGGAAAAACGATCCGGGCATGAACGAGTGGCGGGCCTTCATGACCAAATGGTATCCCGAAGGCGATCAGGAAGATGCCGCAACGGTTTTTGCCTATGGCGTCGCCAAGGGACTGGAGCAGGTGCTGAGGCAATGCAAGGACGATCTCACCCGGGAGAACGTCATGAAGCAGGCGGCCAATCTGAATTTCGAGATCGGGATCTACCTTCCGGGCACCAGGATCAAGACCGGCCCGGCCGACTTCGCGCCGCTGGAACAGCTTCAGATGATGCGCTTCAAGGGCGAAAGCTGGGAGTTGTTCGGGCCTCTCATGAGCGGGGAGAAGAGCTAGGCGAGCAAGCGAAAAACCGCACCAGCGTCATTGCGAAGCAGCAATTGCGACGAAGCAATCGATTTCTTGCTTGTGGCCTCTGGATCGCTTCGCTTCGCCCGCAATGACTGAGAGCGGCGCTCGTGCACTACTTCGCGCCATCTTTCGCCAGTGATGCAGCGTCTTTTGCGGGCGGCGGCGGTGGCGCACTTTGTCTTCTTCTGCGCCGCCTGCAATTCCTCCACGGTCCTTTGCAGGCCGACGACGGTACTCTTCAAGCCCTCGATCTGCGCCTTCGCGGCGTCGAGTTTCTGCCGGTGGTCGGCGCCGAGTTTGCCAATGGTCTTTTGCAGAAAATCCACGTTGCTTTGAAGACAGCTGGTTCGTCGCTCCATGGTCTTTTCGACCGTGCAGATTTCGATGCCGGGCACGTCCTGCGCGCCGGCGCTTCCGGGCATCAGCGTCCAGGGCATCACCAACAAACACCCCGCCAACGTCATCCGGCCGATCATCCTGGTCCCCGTCGATTTCGCAATATCCGCCGAAACAGCCAAGCGGCGCTTTCGGTGCCGTGTCAACCGGCCGAACATACTGCAACCGCATTCGGGCGCTGGGCTTTGCCGCGAAAGGGGCTCACACGGCTGTGACTGCCTAAGGGGTTGCGGAACAAGCGCCCGTGCGAGCACGTTCGGTCCATGGAGAACCATGACATGGCAACGCGAGAACGACGGCTGGCGGAATTCGACGGCAGCGGCGAGCCGCCGCCGGATCAGCCGGTGCAGGTGCTGTGCGAGGATCACAGCGGCACCTATCAATTGCCGTTCACGTGCCGATGGATCGATGGCGAATGGCGCAACAGCGAATCGGGCAGCATGGTTGAGGCGACCGTGGTCGGCTGGCGCCTGCCGCGCCTTTAAAGGTGTCGGGGGCGGCACCGCTTGCGGATTCCGGATCGCTCCGCGCCGCGGACCGTCCGGAATGACGGAGAATATCTAGGCTAACGCCGCTTTGCGGCGTAGCATCGCCCCAAGCAATCAAGGACGGCCGCAACAACAGCCGTTTTCTCAGGGAGAATTTTCCATGAAATCGATTTCGATTGGCTTTCGTGCCTTCGCGCTCGGCATCGCCGGCGCCCTGCTGTTGGCCGGCGCGGCAGGCGCCGCCGAAGTCCGGGTGATGATCTCGGGCGGGCTGACCGCGGCCTACAAGGAGCTGGTCCCGGAATTCGAGCGCGCCACCGGCAACAAGGTGCTGACGGCCTACGGGCCTTCGATGGGCACCACGGCGAATGCGATTCCGGTCCGGCTGGAGCGCGGCGAGCCCGCCGACGTTCTGATCATGGTCGGCTATGCGCTTGGCGACCTGATCAAGCAGGGCAAGGTTGTCGCCGACAGCCAGGTCGACCTGGTCAAATCGCCGATCGGAATTGCGGTGAAGTCCGGCGCGGCAAAGCCGGACATCAGTTCGGCTGACGCGCTCAAGAAGACGCTGCTTGCGGCAAAATCGATCGCCTATTCCGACAGCGCCAGCGGCGTCTACATTTCGACCGAGATGTTTCAGAAACTCGGCATCGCCAATGAGATGAAAGACAAGGCGAAGAAAATTCCGGCCACGCCGGTGGGCGAAATCGTCGCGCACGGCGATGCGGAATTGGGTTTTCAGCAAATCAGCGAACTCAAACCCGTTCCCGGTATCGATATCGTCGGGCCGCTGCCGCCGGAGCTTCAAAAGATCACGGTGTTTTCCGCCGGCATCGCGAGTGTGTCGAAGGAGCCGGAAGCCGGCAAGGCGCTGATAAAATTTCTCGCCTCCGCCGCTGCGGCGCCCGTCATCATCAAGAGCGGGATGGAGCCGATTCCCGCGGCCTCTACCGTCGGCGCCAAGTAAATCCGCTCACTGGATTGCTTCGTCGCTACGCTCCTTGCAATGACGGTGGCAACGCGCGCGCGTCTATTGCTTGGTCACTGTGCGGATCGGCGTGTCCTTCAGGCCGTTGTTGTCATAGGCCTTGCGCAGAACGCCGTTCGTCGTCGCATCGGTCAGGAACTTGCTCGCAAATGCCAGCGCCAGCGGATGGTTCGGCGGCACCGCCACCGCGGTCACGGTCTGCTTGAAGGTCTCGTCCAGCACCCGCGTGCCTGGAATTTTCTTGGCCATGGCGTTGAGCTGGTCGCGCGACAGCGCGAACGCATCGACCTCGCCGTTCTTCAATAGTCCAAAGATTTCGTCGTAGGTCTGATACCCCGTGACCTTGGCGTTCTTCAGATGCGCGACCGCGCCGCGCATGGTGGTGGTATTATTCACCGCCGCGACTTTTGTGCCGGGCTGATCGAGCGACTGGAAGTTCGTCGCCGGCGAGCCCGCCTTGACGATATAGGTCGCATCCGCAACCTCATAGATCGGCCCGAATGACATCCTCGCCTCGCGCTCCGGGTCTTTCGGCAGGAACGTCACGTCCCAGGTGCCTTTCGACACCGCGTCGACGATCTGCCCTGAATTCTGGTGCGCGACATATTCGACGGGTACGCCGAGCTGCGCCGCCATCTCCTTGCCGAGATCGACCGGCACCCCGGCGTAGGCTCCGGCCTCGGTTTTGGTAGACCAGAACGCTCCACCAGCGGGGCTGATCGCAATCGCCACCCGCAGCTTGCCGGTCGGCGCGATCTCGTCCTTGAGCGGATCGGCGCCTGCGGGACCGGCCATCATCATCGAGACACCCAGAACAAGGCCGCAGAGGCGCGGCAGGTTGCGATTAAACATTGGATTTCCTCCCACGCCGGGTCTGCGCCCGGTCAGTTTCCTATTGAGGGAGAGTTCATCCCTCATCCTGAGGAGCGGCCGCTTGGCCGCGTCTCGAAGGATGAGCAAACCTCATGGTTCGAGACGGCGCAAGAGCGCCTCCTCACCATGAAGGACAGAAATTGCCGCCCCGCCTAGTTCGCCTGCGCCGCCGGCAACTTGATTTCCGTCGGCAGGATGATCGCCGCGGCGATCACCAGCAGGCACAGCCCGGCGAAGGCATGCAGCATGGTCACAAAACCGCCCTGCTCGTACAGCCATGCCACCAGGCCTACCGAAGCCCCCGCCGCGGTGAAGCCGACGAAATAACGCACCGCATAAGCGCGCGAACGCCATTGCTCGCTGGTGTATTTGCCGATCATGGCGTCGTTGACGGTGACTTGCCCGAATGCGCCCATCACGATGCCGATCGCGGCCAGGATCAGCGGCAGGTTGGACAGCGTGGCCGCCAGATACAGGAACGGCGCCAGCAGGAACGACAGCGGCAGCATGACGGATTTCAGCGAATAGCGGTCGATCAGCTTGCCGATAGTATATTGCGTCATCGCGCCGAACACATAGACACAGGCAGCGATCACGCCTAATAGCGCCGGGCTTCCGGTCAGATCGGCCAGCCGCTCCGCGAACAGTTTTGGCAGCGCCACGGTGACTGCATTGAACGTCGTGGATATCGCAATCACCACGATCAGCAGCGCCAGGATCACCCGCCACATGTCGTTTTTGGCGACGCGCGCCTGTGCCGCGGCCTGCCTGAAGCCGGAGCGGTCCTCGTGAACCACCATGCGCATGAACGCCGCGCCGATCAGGAGCGTAACGATACCCGGCACGATGAACGCCCAGCGCCAGCCGAAAAATTGCCCGACCACGCCGGTGACCAGTGCCGACGATGCCACGCCGAGATTGCCCCACACGCCGTTGAGGCCCATTTCGCGGCCGAGCCGGTCGGCATAGGACACGATCATGGCGGTGCCGACCGGGTGATAGATCGAGGCGAACAGCCCGATCGACAGCAAGGCGGCGCCGAGCTGCAGCGGCGTCTGCACCAGCCCGACCGCGATCATCGACAGGCCGATGCCGGCGAAAAAGATCGCCATCATATGGCGGCGGCTCCAGCGGTCACCGAGCCAGCCGGTCAGCAGCGAGCCTGCGCCGAACGCGACAAAACCCGGGGTGGCGTAGGGCAGCAGTTCGGAATAGGCCATGCCGAGCGCCGGCCCCATCACGATGACCGCGGCGGCGAAGATCAGCATCGAATAATGGTCGATGAAGTGCGCGGCGTTGACGAAGCCGATCACCCGGGCGGGGCTGTTCATGAATTCCAATCCTGCAATTTCCCAGAATAGGTTATAGATTGTCAGCCTGACGGGATGTCGCCAATGAGTATCGACGAAATGCCAATCGCGGCGATCCGTGCAAGTCATTCCACGACCGGCGATGGCGTCCATCTGGTCGCGCGGACCTACCGGAAGGGCGTGCGGCTCGGCACCCACATGCACCGCGAGGCGCAGCTGGTTTATGCCGCCAAGGGGACGATGCAGGTGACCACGCCGAAGGGACGCTGGCTGGTGCCGCCGGACCGCGCGGTGTGGGTGCCGGCGCGGCTTGAACATTCCATCGACGTAATGGCGGATATCCAGATGCGCACGCTGTATTTCGATCTCGCCTGGCTGGCGCGCGAGCACCGCAGCCGCAGCCTCGATGCCGAATTCGTGGTGCGGGTATCGCGGCTGCTGCATGAATCAATTCTAGCGTTGTTCGATGGCCGCGATGACCCCGATCGCACCCGCCTTTTAATCCGGTTGATCATGCTCGAATTGCATCAGGCCGAAGACGCCGCCACCTTCATTCCGCTGCCGCACGAGCCGCGCTGCCGCCGCGCCGCCGATATCGTGTTGGCCGATCCGACCGAAACCCACGACATCGCCGATCTCGCCCGCGAAGTCGGCACCTCGGCGCGCACATTGTCGCGGCTGTTCTCGACGGAAACGCAGTTGAGTTTCAAGAGCTGGTGCCAGCGCGCGCGGATCGCAGCTGCGATCGAGCGGCTGTCGATGGCGCCGAATGTGTCGGTCAAGCAGCTCGCCGCCGATCTCGGTTATGCCAGCTTTCCGGCATTTTCCCACGCGTTCCGGCAGGTCACCGGCAAGACCCCGACGGAGTTCGCGGACAAATCGTAGGATGGGTAGAGCGCAGCGAAACCCATCGCGGCGCAACGATTTTCGCTATTCAGCGCGGCACCACCGCGGTCGCCTCGATCTCCACCCGCGCCGCCTTCTCGACCAGCCGCACCACCTGAACCAGCGCCATCGCCGGATAATGCGCGCCGAAAATGTCGCGATAGACCTGGCCCAGCGCTTTCAGGTTGGCGAGATATTCCTCGATGTCGACGACATACCAGGTCAGCCGCACCAGATGCTCCGGCCGCGCGCCGCCTTCCGAAAGAATCGCGGCAATATTGCTCAGCGTCTGCCGCACCTGGGCGACAAACCCCTCCGGAAGATGGCCCGCGGTATCCCAGCCGATCACGCCGCCGGTGACCACGAGGCGTCCATCCGCCGCCATGCCATTGGCGTAGCCTTTCGGCGCGGGCCAGCCGCTCGGCTGCAGGATTTGCAGGCCGCCAGGCGTTTTGGATGCTGGATTCGGCACCACGCTGAGCGTGGGCGCTTTGGGCGGATTCACCGGCAATGCTCCTTCAGGTTGGAATTCTAAAAATCATTCGGCCGCGGTCCTTGCCGACGACGCCTGCGCCATCTGCCGCAACGCGAACCGCTTCAGCTTGCCGGTTTCGGTCTTCGGCAATTGGGCGACGAACTCGATGGCGCGCGGATATTTGTAAGGCGCAATCTCGCGCTTGACATGATCCTGCAATTCGATCGTGAGCGCATCATCTGCGGTCAATTCCCGCGACCAGCACCACATAGGCCTTGACGATCATGCCGCGCGCCTCGTCGGGCGCACCGACCACGCCGCATTCGGCAACGGCCGGATGCGTCAACAACGTCGCTTCGATCTCGGGACCCGCGATGTTGTAGCCGGAGGACACAATCATGTCGTCGGAGCGGGCGACAAACGACAGCCGGCCGTTCGCGTCGCTGACGAACGAATTGCCGGTCAGATTCCAGCCATCGCGCACATAGTTCGACTGCCGGCTATCTGCGAGATAGCGGCATCCGGTCGGCCCGCGGACCGCAAGCTTGCCGACGGTGCCCGGCGGCAATTCGTTCATGTCCTCGTCGACGATCCTTGCCTCATAACCGGAAACCGGACGCCCTGTCGTTCCGGCGACCGCATCGCCGATTCGGTTGGTGATGAAGATGTGCAGCAGTTCGGTGCTGCCGATGCCGTCCAGGATGGGCTTTCCGGTCTTGCGGGTCCAGCTTTCGAAAACCGGCGCCGGCAAGGTCTCGCCTGCCGAAACCGCTAACCGTAGCGACGACAGGTCCGCGCCCTGGTCGACCGCGGCCATCATCGCCCGATACGCGGTGGGCGAGGTAAAGCATATCGTGGCCTTGTAGGTTTCGATGATCTTGACCATTTCCGCCGGCGCGGCGTTTTCCAACAGCGTCGCCGTCGCGCCGAACCGCAACGGAAAGATCGCAAGCCCACCGAGACCGAATGTAAAGGCAAGCGGCGGCGAGCCGACGAAGACGTCGTCCGGCGTGACGTTGAGGACTTCCTTGGCATAGCCATCGGCGACGATCATGAGGTCGCGATGGAAATGCATCGTCGCCTTCGGCTCGCCGGTGGTGCCCGAGGTAAATCCCAACAGGGCCACATCATCGCGGCCGGTTTTGACCGCATCGAAGCGGACCGGTTTGCTCAGCGCGATCCGGTCGAGCTCGGCATCGTGGTTTGAGGTGCCGTCGAAGTTCACGACCTGCTTGAGAAACCGGCTGGTCTTCGCGCATGCGACCAATTCGTCGGCGATGCGGCTGTCGGTCAGCGCCAGCGCGATCTCCGCCTTGTCGACGATCTTGGTCAATTCGCCGGCACGAAGCATCGGCATGGTATTGACGACGACGGCGCCTGCCTTGGTTGCCGCCAGCCACGCCGCGACCAGCGCCGGATTATTGCCCGAGCGTATCAAGACCCGGTTGCCCGGCTTGACGCCGTAGTTCTCGACCAATGCATGCGCCAGCCGGTTCGACCAATCCGCCAGCTCCTTGTAGGTTCGCTGGCGGCCGTTGCCGATCAGTGCGACACGATCGCCATGTCCCTGCTCGACGATACGATCGGTCAGCTCGACGGCGGCATTGAGGTATTCCGGATACTGAAATTCCGCCCGGTTGAGGATCAATTCCGGCCACTCTGAGAACGGTGGAAGATTTCGTCGCGCAAAATCGTCGACATGGCCGGATGGGCCGAGATTTGGACCGGGGCTTGAAATCCTGGCTGACATCTCCATCGCTCCCGCTTTCACACTCTCTTGTTGTCCGCGGCTTTCCGCGCCGACAATTTCGTCTTTGCGAGCAGCCGCATCAGGTCGCGGACATCCTTCTCGGCGAGGTCGGAAAACATGCCCGCGATCCATATCTCGTGCTCCGCCGCCATCTTGCGAAACTCGGCGCGGCCGGCCTTGGTCAGCCGGATCACCTGCACGCGGCGGTCCTGATCGGAGGTGCGGCGGTCGAGATGGCCGGATTCGCAGAGCCGTTCGACGAGGCCGGTGACGTTACCGTTCGATACCATCATGCGCTTGGAAACGTCCGACAGCGTCATTCCGTCCGGCGCCTTGTCGAGCTGCGCCATCAAATCGAACCGCGGCAGCGTGACATCGAAGCGCTCGCGCAAGCGGCTGCGCACCTCGCCCTCGATCAGCGTGGTGCAGGTCAATAGCCGCAGCCACAACCGCAGCTCGTCACCGTGATCCTCCGGCGTTTCGCCGGCCTTGGTTTCGGAATCGAGAATTGCGTTCATGGCTCCGTCATCCCAGCGTAAAGCCTCCGCCGCTAAATTACCGTCATGCCCGGGCTCGTCCCGGGCATCGTGGATGGCCGGAATAAATCCGGCGATGACAAAGAAATTTGCGCCGCCGGTGCCGACATCACTCCGCCGCCAGCGGCTTTGCCGCCGCGCGCCGTTCGGCGCGCGTCTTCGGCTTGCCCTTGATCTTCAGCTCGTCGAAATCCTGGCGGTCGCGCACGCTGTTGCGGAAAATCTGTTCCTTGCCCGGCAGATATTGCGGCGGGCAGGAAATTTCGGCGCCATACCAGGCGGCGGCGCGCAGCGTGAACGACGGATCGACCAGATGCGGACGCCCGAGCGCGACCAGGTCGGCGCGGCCGGCGGCAAGAATGGTGTTGACCTGATCCGCCGTGGTGATGTTGCCGACGCACATGGTGGCGACGCGGGCTTCGTTGCGAACCTGGTCGGAGAACGGGGTCTGGAACATGCGGCCGTAAATCGGCTGCGCGTCGCGCACGGTCTGCCCAGTGGAGACATCGACCAGATCGACCCCCGCCTCGCCAAAGGCCCGCGCAATCTTGACCGCGTCGTCGCCGCTGATGCCGCCCTCGGCCCAGTCGGTTGCGGAGATGCGCACCGACATCGGCTTGTGCGCCGGCCACGCCGCGCGCAACGCAGAAAAAATCTCCAGCGGATAGCGCAGCCGGTTTTCCAGCGCGCCGCCATATTCGTCGCTGCGCTGGTTGGTCAGCGGCGAAACAAAACTCGCGAGCAGATAGCCATGGGCGCAGTGCAGCTCCAGCATATCGAAACCGCAGGCGTCGCCGCGCTGCGCCGCCGCCACGAACTCCACCTTGACGCGGTCCATCGCGGCGCGGTCCATTTCGCGCGGTATCTGGCTATCCGGGAAATAGGGAATCGGCGATGCCGACAGCACGTCCCAGCCGCCCTGTTCCAATGGCCGGTCCATGCCGTCCCACATCAGCTTGGTCGCGCCCTTGCGGCCGGCATGGCCGAGCTGCAGACAGATTTTGGCCGCGGAATTGGCGTGGACGAAATCGACGATGCGCCGCCACGCGGCCTGCTGCTCGTCGTTCCACAGGCCGGCGCAGCCCGGCGTGATGCGTGCGTCGCGGCCGACGCAGGTCATCTCGGTGAAAATCAGCCCGGCGCCGCCGATGGCGCGCGAGCCGTAATGCACGAAATGAAAATCGCCGGGCACGCCCTCTTTCGCCGAATACATGCACATCGGCGACACTACCGCGCGGTTAGCAAGCGTCATGTCGCGCAGCCGCAGCGGCTGGAACATCGGCGCCGCCGGATTGTCCACGTCGGCGTCGAGCCCCCTGGCGCGGACCTGTCGCGCAAAGGCGCGATCCACCTCGGCGACGAAATCCGGCGCACGCAATGTGAGATTATCGTAGGTGATGGCCTTGGCGCGGGTCATGACGCCGAATGCGAACTGGACGGGATCGAAATCCCAGAAGCGGTCGACATGTTCGAACCACACCAGCGAGACGTCGGCGGCGTGCTGGGTTTTCTCGACCTCCTCGCGCCGGCCCTGCTCATAGAGCTGCAGGGCGGCATCGACGGTCGGTGCGGAATGCATCGCGTCCGACAGCGCGATGGCATCTTCCATCGCCAGCTTGGTGCCGGAACCGATGGAGAAGTGCGCGGTCGCCTTGGCGTCGCCGAGCAGCACCATGTTGTCCTTGACCCAGCGCCTGCTGCGGATCATCGGGAAATTGCGCCACATCGAACGGTTGGTCAGCAGCGGATAGCTCCCAAGGAACCAGCCGAAAATCCCGTGCATCCGCTGCGCGGATTCTTGCTCGCTCAGCCCTTCAAGACCGGCGCGCTTGAAGGTTTCGGGATCGGTCTCGAAGATCCAGGTCGAGCGGCCGACCTCATATTGATAGGCATGCGCGATGAACGGGCCCCACTCGGTCTCCTGGAAGATGAAGGTGAAGGCGTCGAGAGGTTTTGTGGAGCCCATCCAGGCGAATTTGTTGGAGCGCAGGTCGGTCTCCGGTTCGAAATGGTCGGCGAACCTTTCGCGAAAACGGCTGTTGCTGCCGTCGGCGAGCACCACCAGGTCGGCATCGGCAAGACTGCTGATTTCATCGATCTCGGCTTCGAACAGCAAATGAACGCCGAGTTCACGCGCGCGGTCCTGCAGGATCGTCAGCAGCATGCGGCGCGAGCAGCCGCAGAACCCGTTGCCGCCGACGCGGTGCACGGTGCCGCGGAAGTGGACGGCGATGTCATCCCAGTAGGCGAATTCCTGGGTGATGCGGCGGTAGCTCGGCGGATCGTATTTCTCGAAATTATCCAGGGTGGCATCGGAAAATACCACGCCGAAGCCGAAGGTGTCGTCGGCGCGGTTGCGCTCGTAGACCGCGATGTCGGCCTGCGGCCGCTGCTTCTTCAGGAGAATCGCGGAATAGAGGCCGGCCGGCCCGCCGCCGATGATCGCGATCTTCATGGTCGCCCTCCGTCGCAAAGCCACCGGTAATGAAAATACTTTAAGCCTAAAGTAATTCTTCCGCAAGTCCCGATTTATTTAATCAATTGCCCTGAAACACAGGCTTCACCTTGTTCGAAAACGCCTCAAACGCCCGGGCAAAATCCTGCGTGGTCATGCACAGCGCCTGCGCCACCGCCTCGGCCTCGATCGCTTCCTCCACCGACATCGCCCATTCCATCGCCAGCATGCGCTTGGTCATGGTGTTGGCGAAGGTCGGGCCTTCCGAGATCTGTTTGGCGAGAAGCTGCGCCTGGGTCAGAACGTGCTCGGGCGCAACGATGCGGCTGAAGAAACCCCAGCGTTCGCCTTCCTCCGCGGTCATGAAGCGGCCGGTATAGAGCATTTCCGAAGCCCGCGACTGCCCGATGATGCGCGGCAGGATTGCACAGGCGCCCATGTCGCAGCCGGCCAGCCCCACCTTGTTGAACAGGAACGCAACCTTGGCGCCGACCGCGGCAAGCCTGATATCGGAGGCCATCGCGACGATGGCGCCGGCGCCGGCGCAGATACCATCGACCGCAGCGACGATCGGCTGCGGACAGGCCCGCATCGCCTTAACCAGATCGCCGGTCATGCGGGTGAACGCGGTGAGGCCTTTGGTATCCATCCGCACCAGCGGCCCGATAATCTCGAACACATCGCCGCCGGAAGAAAAGTTGCCGCCGGCGCCTGCCATCACCACGGTCTTCACCTCGTCGTCGAAAGCACAGGCGCGAAAAAAGTCCGTGAGTTCGCGGTAGCTGTCGAAGGTCAGCGGATTTTTCCGTTCCGGACGATTGAGCGTCACGGTGGCGATGCCGCCGACCACGGCGAGCAGAAAGTGTTTTGGCGAATAGTCCGCCAGCGGCAGCGTGACGGGATTGGCGGGTCTGCTCATGGGGTCTCCGATCTTCGCGTCATGCCCGGCCTCGTGCCGGGCATCCACATCTTGACAGAAGCAAGACAGACGTGGATGGCCGGGACAAGCCCGGCCATGACGGCCTGTGCTTTTTTCGTCATGATCAAATCTCTCCACCGGCAACCGCGATGGCCTGGCCGGTAATCGCGCCGGCGCCGTCGCCGCATAGCCAGAGCACCGCGTCGGCGACCTCGGCCGGCGTCACCAGCCGGCCCTGCGGATTGTGCTTGGCGAGTTCAGCCAAAGCGCCGTCGCGGCTACGCCCGGTCCTGCTCATGATGGTATCGATGCTGCCTGCAAGCAAATCCGTGTCGGTGAAGCCGGGACACACCGCGTTGACGGTGATGCCCGAGGTCGCCAGTTCCAGTGCGAGCGAGCGCACAAGGCCGACCACGGCATGCTTCGCCGCGGCGTAGGCGCTGACATAGGCGTAGCCCTTGAGACCCGCGGTCGATGCAACGGCGACAATACGGCCGCGATGCCGGGCCTTCATCGATGGCAGCACGGCCTGCGCGGCATGAACGACGCCCATGAAATTGACATCCATCATGCGCCGGAACAGCGCCGCGTCGGACTTTGCGAAGGAAGCCGATTCCGCAGCACCCGCATTGGCAATCAGAATATCGATCGGCTGTCGTGCCGCCGCCTCAGCGACCGCCTTGTTCACCGAGGCCTGATCCGCGACATCGGCGACGATGGCTGCATGGGCGTGGCCCGCGGCGACAACTTCATCCAGGCTCGCTTGGTTGCGTCCCAGCACCGTCACCGTGGCGCCGGCATGCGACAGCGCCGAGGCGATCTCACGCCCGATACCGCGTCCGCCGCCGGTTACCAGCGCATGGGATGAACGTGACAATGCGGGCATCCGCGGCTTTCTTGATCGACGTTCGATCCGGTATATTTTAGGCTTCAAATTTTTGCAAGAAATGTGCTTTGAGTTGTAGTTCTGGACCTGTAGATTGCCCGATATCGACGCAGCGGAGACCTTGGTGCCCCGTCCTATCCCCACGAAAACCAACGACGGCCGCTTCGGCTATGAGGCGGCGGGCGCGCGCGATTTGCCGCCGCTGGTGTTCCTGCACGGCATCGGCGGCGCGGCGCGGGTGTGGCGCGGACAACTCGCCGCCTTCAGCGATCGCTATCGCGCCATCGCCTGGGACATGCCGGGCTATGGTGGCTCGGCGGCGCTTGCAGCCGTCAGCATCCCCGCGCTGGCCGGGGCGCTGAAGGATTTCCTGCAACAGGTTGGAGCCGCCAAGCCCGTCCTGGTGGGACACTCGATCGGCGGCATGATCGTGCAACAGCTGCTTCCGCAAGATCCGATCATCGCGGAATTGGTTGTTCTCGCGCAGACCAGCCCGGCATTCGGCAGGCCTGGCGGCGACTGGCAAAAAGAATTCCTCGAGGCTCGTCTTGGCCCGCTTGACCGCGGGGAAACCATGGCATCGCTGGCGCCGAGGCTGGTGGCCGAGCTCGTCGGCGACGATGCCGATCCGGCCGGCATCGAACTTGCCTGCGCCTGCATGGCATCGGTGCCCGAGGCGAGCTACCGTGCCGCGATGATGTCGATGCTGGGTTTTGATCTGCGCAAATCCCTTGGACAGATCGGCGTCCCCGCGCTGGTGATCGCCGGCACCAGCGACAACAATGCGCCGGCGCCGATGGTGAAGAAAATGGCCAGCTTTATTCCGAATGCAACCTATGTCGAACTGGAAGGCGTCGGACATCTGGCCGCGCTTGAACGGCCCGCCGAGTTCAACGCGGTGCTCGATGATTTCCTTCGCATGGCCTCCTCCGCCACGGGGCCGGACGCGTGACCGTGCAATCGGCTGTTGCAGCAGACCCGGTCGGCGCGACCCCGGATGCGCCGATCTTCGATCCCCAGGCGTTCCGGCTCAACGACGAACAGGCCGCGATCATGGCGAGCGCGCGCCGTCTCGGGCAAACCGTGTTTGCCGGACGCGCCGCGGGCTACGACCGCGACGCAAGATTTCCGACCGAGAACTACAGGGATTTGCACCGCGCCGGCCTGCTCGGCATCGCGATCCCGAAAAAATATGGTGGCCTCGGCGCCGACTATCAGACCTATGCCATCACCGCCGCCGAGATCGGCCGCTATTGCGGTGCCACCGCGTTGACCTGGAACATGCATGTCTGCTCCACGCTGTGGTCGGGTCCGCTCGCCGACGACCTCGAGATGGACGCCGCGACCCGCGCCCAGCACGAGGCGCGCCGCGCGGTGCATTACAGACGCATCGTCGAGGATGGCGCGATCTATTCACAGCCATTCTCGGAAGGCGGTGCGGCGGCCGCTGGCGGTGTCGCGTTCGGCACTGAAGCAAAACCGGTCAAGGGCGGCTGGATCGTCAACGGCAAGAAGATTTTTGCGTCGCTGTCCGGTTACGCCGATTACTACGGCGTGCTGTGCACTGAAATCGCAGAGGGTGAAAAGGCCTCGCGCCGCAACACGCTCTATCTCGCGATTCCCGCAAAGGCCGCAGGCGTCTCCGTGGTCGGCGACTGGGATCCGCTGGGGATGCGCGGCACGGTGTCGCGCACGCTGATCTTCAAGGACGTATTCGTGGCGGAGGATGCGGCGCTGATGCCGCGCGGGGTCTATTTCCAGGCCGCGATGCGCTGGCCGCATATGTTTTTGACGCTGTCGCCGACCTATGTCGGCCTGGCGCAAGCCGCCTACGATTTCACCGTGCGCTATTTGCGCGGCGAGATGCCCGGCACGCCGCCGGTGAAGCGGCGGATGTATCCGACCAAGCAGATCGCGGTGGCGCAGATGCAGATCAAGCTGGAGCAGGTCAAAGCGATCTGGTTTCAGGCGGTAACCGAAGCCGGCCCCAATCCGGGCAAGGAGCAGGTGCTGCGCGCTTACGCCGCGCAGTATTCCGCGATGGAGGGCGCCAACGAGATCGCGACGCTGGCGATCCGCACCTGCGGCGGCCAGGCGATGCTCAAATCGCTGGCGCTGGAGCGGATCTATCGCGACAGCCGCTGCGGCTCGCTGATGCTGCCGTGGACCGCCGAGCTCTGTCTCGACCGCATCGGCCGCGAGGCGCTGTACGAGAACGGCGAGACGGACGAGTGACGCCCTCATCCTGAGGAGCGGCGTTCTTCGCCGCGTCTCGAAGGATGGCCGCGATATGGGCCCATCCTTCGAGACGCGCGCAAGAGCGCGCTCCTCAGGATGAGGTCGTGCATGTTGAACGATCTAACAGGATGTCGCTGACCGTGGACCTCTCCGATCTCATCGCGCGCCACGCCGCGTTCACGCCGGAGAAGCCGGCGCTGATTTTTGAAGGCGAGGCTCTCGACTATCGGGCGTTTTTCGAACGTATCGAGACGACGGCACAGGCGCTGAAGGCGGAATTCGGCGTCAGCCGCGGCGACCGCGTCGCGATCCTCAGCCTCAATCGGCCGGACTACCTGGTGCTGCTCTATGCCTGTGCGCGGCTCGGCGCGATGCTGGTGCCGTTGAACTGGCGCCTCGCGCTTGCCGAGCAGATGTTCATCCTCTCCGATGCGGCGGTGAAAGTACTCGTGCTCGAACAGGCCTTCGTCGAAATTCTGGCTGCGCTGCAAGCGGCCCTTCCGGATACGCGCGTGGTCGGACTGGACTTCACGCCGCCCGCGCCGGGTTATGCGTTCGACGCGTTGCTGGCGCGGGCCACAGGCGAGGGCCGCAACCCACACGTCGATCTCTGCTGCCCGCTGCTCATTGTCTACACCTCGGGCACCACCGGACGGCCCAAGGGCGCGGTGCTGCGGCAGGAGGCGCTGCTGTGGAATGGGGTGATGAGCCGGCATATGCATGGCCTTAACCCGGACGATCATGTGCTGACCGTGCTGCCGTTCTTCCACGTCGGCGGGCTCAACATCCAGACCACGCCGGCGCTGCATCACGGCGCAGTCGTGACCATCCATTCGCGCTTCACGGTGGATGCGGCGCTGGCCGCGATCGCGCGCGACCGCCCGACGCTGACGGTGCTGGTGCCCGCGACCATTCAGGCGCTGACCGATCATCCCGATTGGGCCGGCACCGACCTGTCCTCGCTGAAAGCGATTTCCACCGGATCGCAGATCGTTCCGCCGCACCTCATCGCGCGTTTCGTCGCACGCGGTGTGCCGGTGCTGCAGGTCTATGGCTCGACCGAGACTTGTCCCATCGCGGTCTATACCCGGCTCGGCGGCGACCTCTCGCGCACCGGCTCGACCGGCCTGCCGGGCTTGTGCTGCGAGGCCACTGTCGTTGACAATGGCGGCGCCGACGTGCCGCCGGATACGCCGGGCGAGATTGTCGTGCGCGGCCCCAACGTGTTCTTTGAATATTGGGGTAATGAAAAAGCAACCCGCGAGGCGCTGCACGACGGGTGGTTTCGCACCGGCGATATCGGCCGCCGCGATGCCGACGGCTATTTCTGGGTGCACGACCGCAAGAACAACATGATCATTTCCGGCGGCGAGAACATTTATCCGGCGGAAGTCGAACGCGTGCTGCTGGAGCATCCGGATGTCGCCGATTGCGGCGTGATCGGCCGCCCGGATGCAAAATGGGACGAAGTGCCGGTCGCCTATGTGGTTCGGCGCGCGGGATGCCGTGCGGATGCCGAAGCGTTGAAGGCGCATGTGTCGGCGCAGCTCGCGCGCTTCAAGGTGCCGCGCGAGTTCGTCTTCGTCGAAGACCTGCCGCGCACCGCGCTCGGCAAGGTGCAGCATTTTCGATTGAGGCAAATGGCGGAGGCGGCGAAATCATGACGGTGTTAACAACATTCGTCATGGCCGGGCTTGTCCCGGCCATCCACGACTTCCTTTGGGCCGCCGAAGAAAGACGTGGATGCCCGGCCCAAGGCCAGGCATGACGATGGGCGTACAAATGCGCATCGCGGTGCTCGGCGGCGGCAACGGTTCGTTCGCCGCGGCGGGCGATTTCGCGCTGCAGGGCCATGACGTGCGGCTGTGGCGGCGCCACGCCGATGCGGTAGCGGCGCATCGCGCCGCGGGTTCGCGCATCGCCGTCAAGGACGCCAAGGGCCGTCATGACGCGAAGCTTGCGCTGGTCACCGCCGATATCGCCGAAGCCGTCCGCGATGCCGAATTGATCCTGTGCCCCGCACCCGCTTTCGCGCAGCACGATATTGCAGCACGACTGGCGCCGCATTTGCGCGACGGACAGGTGGTGTTTCTGCCACCGGCGACGTTCGGTTCGATGATTTTCGCCAAGGCGGCGCATGACGCCGGCAATCATTCATCCGCTGCCTTCGCGGAAACCGGCACGCTGCCGTGGCTGACGCGCAAGCACGGCCCGTTCGAGGTTGCCATCACTATTCGCGCCAAACGGCTGCCGGTTGGGGTGTTTCCTCGCAGGCGTGCCAAGCACGCACTCGATACGATCGCCCGCGCGTTTGCCGGCGTGATCGAGCCCTGCGGCGACGCGCTGTCGGGTGCGCTGATGAACGCCGGGCCGATCATCCATCCGCCGCTGATCGTCATGAATGCCGGGCCGATCGAGCATTTCGAGCGCTGGGATATCCACAAGGAAGGCACCCAGGGATCGATCCGCCGCGTCACCGACGCGCTCGATGCCGAACGCATCGCGGTGCGCGAAGGTTTTGGCTACGGCCCGCCGCACTTTGCGCTGGCGCATCATTACGCCCGGGAAGGCGAGGAATGGATGTACGGCCGCGGCTCGCATGACCGTCTCACCGACTCCGGCGACTGGCGCGAGCGCATCGTGCTGACGGAGCATCGCTATATGCGCGAGGATTTGCGGCTCGGACTGTCCTTCCTGGTTTCGGTTGCCGGGCTTGCCGGCGTCGAGACGCCACTGGCGAAATCCTTTCTCGCCATCGGCGGTGCGATCTGCGGGCAGGATTTCATGGAGGGCGGGCGGACGCTGCAAAGCCTCGGGCTCGGCGATCTCGACCGCGACGGCTTGCAGACGCTGCTGCGCGAGGGCTTTCCGTCATGACCTCCCGCCCTGCCATCGCCTGTCTCGGCGCCGGCCGCATGGGCCGCGGCATCGCGGTGGCGTTCGCCTATGCCGGCCACCGCGTCGCCATGATCGACATCAAGTCCCGGTCCGCGGCGCAGTTCGCGACGCTTGAGGCCGAGGCGCGCGGCGAAATCCGCAGGACGCTGGCGAGCCTGGCGCGATTCGGCCTGCTGACCCAACATGATGCCGATGCCGTCATTACCCGCGTAGCCGTGATTCCTGCAACGGATAGCGCCGCCGCGCTCGCCGGCGCCGAGATCGTATTCGAAGGCGTGCCCGAAGTGGTCGAGATGAAGCGCGAGGTCCTGGCCGCGGCTTCGAAGCTGGTCGGGCCTGATGTCATCATAGCCTCCACCACCTCGACGATTCTGGTCGACGACCTTTCCGGCGCGGTCCGGCATCCCCGGCGATTCCTCAACGTGCACTGGCTCAATCCGGCCTATCTGATTCCGCTAGTCGAATTGTCGCCCGGCGCCGCTACCGATCCGGCGATCACGGCGCGCGTCAAGATCCTGCTAGAGGGCATCGGCAAGGTGCCTGTCGTCTGCGCGGCGACGCCCGGATATATCGTGCCGCGGATCCAGGCGCTGGCGATGAACGAAGCGGCGCGAATGGTGCAAGAAGGCGTCGCGACCGCGGAGGATATCGACAAGGCGATCAAATACGGATTTGGGTTTCGCTATGCGACCATGGGGCTTCTGGAGTTCATCGACTGGGGCGGCGGCGACATTCTCTATTACGCGAGCCGCTATCTCGAAGGCGCGCTGCACAGCGACCGCTACCGCGCCCCCGAGGTGATTTCGCGCAACATGCAGGAAGGCCGCATCGGCATGCGCAGCGGCGCCGGCTTCCTCGATTATGCCGGCAAGGATATCGACGCATGGCGGGAGCAGCGCCTCGCGGCGCTGGTGGATCTGCTGCGGCATTTCGGACTGGCGCGTCCGCCGGTGCTGGATCGCGACTAGAGCCGTAGCCACAAACCCTTACCCGAACACGTCCTGCAGCACACCCTCGCGCACCACGGCTGTGCCGTCGAGCTCGATGGTGGTGCCCATCACCGGCAGGTCGAAATGGCCCGATGTGTAGCGGCCGGCGAATTCGTTGGCGCCGGTGGAAAACAGGAAGTTGCCGGCCACCGCGCGCAGCTCGGTGCCGTTGCTGTCGCGTTGGTCGTACATCGAAAGCGCCTCGTAGCGCGCGCGGGGATTCATGCCGAAGCCGACATGCGACACGGCATAGGCCTCGCGGTCGCCCCACGCCGCAAGATAGGCGCGCATCATCGCCGCGTCGGCGCCCTCCCCGCACAACTCCGTCACATAATCATCGGTCAGCGTCATCCGGATCGGCGATGTCAGATAGCGCTTGAAGGTAAGGTTGATGTCGCCCGCCGCCATCACCAGCGTGCCGTTGACGGCTTTGCTCTTTGGAAAGCTCACCACCAGTCCTCCCGGCCAGTGCGCCAGCGTGCCGGGCCTGTCGGTCCAGCCCCAGACGCCGACGGTGGACGCGCCGGCCATGTCGACATCGAGATCGGTGCCCGCCTTCGAGGTCACGCGCATGCGTTTTGTCCCGCGCAGCATCTTCGCCGCCGCGCGCACGCGTTGCTCGAGAGCAGTATCCGGCACCATGCGCTCCAGCGCTTCGGGGTGCTCATTGGAGATGACGAGAATGCGCGCACCGGCTTTCAGGATCTCCGGCGTCTCCACCGCATGCATTAATCCTTCGATGGTGCAGTCGACCACGAAGCCGGCCTGCTGCAGCGCCGCGACCACCGGCGCGAGACGCTGGATCGCCTCGGAGGCGCCGGTGGAGCGCACCGGCACGATCTGCTTGTTGCGCGGCGTCGGCACGATGATGTGAAACGGTTTTGCGCCGATGCGCAGCAGCGCCAACTCGGCGATGTGGACATTGAGCGCGCGGGATTGCGTCTCCGAAAGAATTGCGGCGGTGTCACCGGGCTTGACCGCGCAGCGCTCGAAAATCTCGCAGAACGCGTCGATCCACTTTCCCTCGATGCGGTCCGACAGCATGGTGTCTCCAGGAGCCCGTAGGATGGGTTGAGCGAAGCGAAACCCATCGACCTACATCGCGCGTTGTGATGGGTTTCGCTTCGCTCAACCCATCCTACTTGATCGGCGCGACGATGGTGGGGTGCTTGAATTGCGCCACGTCCATCTTCTTCGGCAACATTCCGGTCTCGGCATAAGTGTCCAGCATGGTCTGGATCGCCGGGAAATTCGGCGCGGCGCCGGGGTCGCGGCCGAAATCATTGTCCTTCAGAAGGTAGGTTTCGAGCACGGGAATCGGCGCCTTCATCACCTCGTTGACGACCTTCAGGGTCTCGTCGCGATTTTCCAGCGCCTTTTTCATGCCGAGCGTAATGTCGCGCACATAGGCTTTTGCTATGTCGGGATTGCGGTCGACGAACTCGGCGCGGCACGCTTCGAGAATGTGGACGATGTTCTTCTGCTGCTCGGACAGCGAAAACAATTTACGCACGCCGCCCTTGGCCTCGGCGCGGGCCGCGAACGGCTGGTTCATCACCGCGGAATCGACGCGGCCCGAGCGCAGCGCATCCTCCGATAGGGAGAAGCCGATCTCGACCAGCTTGATGTCCTTGTCCGGATCAACGCCGTTCTGCTTGAGCAGAATCGCCATCGGCCCATAGATCCCGGAGCCGAGCGTGTTGATCGACATCGTCTTTCCCTTGAGATCGGCGATGGTCTTGATCGGCGAATCGTCCTTGACGGCCCAGTAAACCGAGAAACCGCCCGGCTTTTCGAACACATGCTGGGCGACGATGTAAGCTCTCAGATTGCCGTTGACCGCGCCCTGCGCCAATGCCAGCGGCGATTGCGTGGCGCAGTCCAGCGCGCCGGCCGCCAGCGCCTGCGTCATCGGCGCGGTGCCCTGAAACTGCACCCATTCGATGTTGTAGGCCTTGCCGATATCGGCAAATTCGCCCGGCCGCTTCATCATCCAGTATTTGGATTCTTCCGCCGGGATGGTCCAGCCGACGCGGATGGTCTGCGGCGCCTGGGCCGACGTTGCGCCGGTCAGCGCGCATAGTGCCAATGCCGCCGTCAAGCCGCGCTTGAATGCGCTTGCCTTCATCCTAAATCCCCCATACCCGGAATTCCCGGCGATTGTCCCGCCGGGAATTGAACTGCTACAACTCTTTCACGCCTCAAATGCTCGCGCAATACGCTTTCCGATGCGGTATATTGGTTTGGTGTGGTGCCGCGCCGTCCACTCAGGATTGTGATTCATGAGCAACGACTTCTTCTCCGGCCTGCTCGCTTCGATTTCCGAACGCGGCCGCACGCTGCTGCGCCGCGCCGGACCGTCGGACGCCGGGCAGGACGCCTCGGACCTGATAGAACTGTGCGAGGCGCTGCTGTCCGGCGTCGGCGAAGCGTCGGGCACCGCGATCGCCCGCGAGGTGCTCGACCGCTATCACGACCTCGACCAAGCCGGCCGCATCGCCTTCTTCGAGACGCTGGCGCGCAACTACGGGCCCGATCAGGAAAAACTGCAGCAGGCGATCGAAGCCTGGCGCGCGCGGCCGACCGGCGACGGCGCCAGCGATCTGCATTTTGCATCCGAACCGCGGCGGCAGGAATTGTTCCGCCGCCTCAATCGCGCGCCGGGCGGCACCGGCGAACTGGTGGCGCTGCGCGCCGACCTGCTCGACGTCAAGGACGGCCACGAGGAGCTTGCCGCGCTCGACCGCGACGTCGTGCATCTGCTTTCATCGTGGTTCAACAGGGGGTTTCTGGTGCTGCGCAAGATCGACTGGTCGACACCCGCCATCGTCCTGGAAAAGATCATCCGCTACGAGGCGGTGCATGAAATCCGCGACTGGGACGATCTGCGCCGCCGCATCGATCCGGTCGACCGGCGCTGCTATGGATTTTTCATCCCGCGCTGGTCGACGAGCCGCTGATTTTCGTCGAGGTCGCACTGACCGAACACATTCCCAGCGCCATTGCCCCCTTGCTCGCCGAAGACCGCCAATTGGTGCCGATCGATCGCGCCCGCACCGCGGTGTTTTATTCGATCTCGAACTGCCAGCGCGGACTGGGCGGAATTACTTTCGGCAATTTCCTGATCAAGCAGGTGGTGGAGGAGCTGCGCCGCGAGCTGCCGAAGCTGGAAAATTTTGTGACGCTGTCGCCGGTGCCCGGGTTCATGCAGTGGTTGAAAGACGCCGACGATCTGCCGCTCACCGAGGAAGACCGCCAGCTGCTCGAAACGCTCGAGCAGCCGGGCTGGGTCGACGATCCGCAGTTGGCGGCACAGTTGCGCTCGGCGCTCGAGCCGCTCGCGGCTTATTACTTTCTCAAGGCGCGCACACGGAAAGGCCGGCTGATCGATTCGGTGGCGCGATTCCATCTCGGCAACGGCGCAAGGCTGGAACGGATCGACTGGCTCGGCGATGTCTCGCCGAAAGCCTTGCGCGAATCCGCCGGCATCATGGTGAACTATCTTTATCGGCTCGACGATATCGAGAAGAACCACGAAGCCTATGCCAACGATGGCGAGGTGGTGGCCTCCAGCGCGGTGAAGAAGTTGTTGAAGAACGAAGGCCGGCGGCTGCTCGACATGCGGTTGTCTTAAACAAACCCCTCATCCTGAGCAGCGGCCTATGGCCGCGTCTCGAAGGATGACCAAAAGCGCCGGTGTCCGAGCGATCCTTCGAGACGCCGCGCAAGAGCGCGGCTCCTCAGGATGAGGGAGGACGCAAATTCACACCTCCGGAAAACCGCGCAGCAGATAGGTGCGCAGGCCGTGCAGCAGGCCGTTGAGGATCAACCCCAGCAGCGAGATGGTGATCAGCGGCACGAACATGTCCACGGTCTGAAACGTCCGCGCCGCCGCGACCAGAAGATGGCCGAGGCCGTCGGTCGAGGTGATCATCTCGGCCAGAAACACCACGATGCAGGAGATCACCAGGCCGATGCGGCAGCCGGTCAGGATCGAGGGCATCGCCGCGGGCAGCACCACCTTGAACAGGATCTGGCGGCGCGGCGTGCCCGCGGCCATCGCCGACCAGATCAGCTTCTGTTCGACCATCGAGGCGCCGTAATAGGTCGACAGCAGGATCGGAAACAGCGCGTCGGCCGCCACCAGCGTGATTTTCGAGGCGTGATCGAATCCGAGCAGCAGCAGCAGCGCCGGATACAGCGCCACCTTCGGCACCGGCGCCAGCACCCGCACCACCGGGCGCACCACGGCGTTGACCGCCGGATTGACGGCGGCGGCAAGGCCGATGCCGACCCCGAGCACCACCGCGATCGAGAAGCCGGCGAACAAGCGGAACAGCGTGGCGCCGATCTCGTGCAGGAATCCGCTGCTGACCAACTGCTGCGCCAGCCGGATGAACACCAGGCCGGGCGGCGGCAACAACGAGGGCGGCGCGTAACCGAACGTCACCATCGCCTGCCACAGCGCGATCAGCAGCGCGATCGGCACCACGCCCAGCACAACGTCGGCGGAGAGCGTGCGGGCGTTCATGAGAAGCTCAACGGAATGTCGAAGCGCGGCTCGGACCACTTCACCAGGCTGCCGCGCAGCCTTTCGAAGGCGGCGTCGAGGACGATGCCCATGGCGCCGATGATGATGATCATCGCGAAGACCGTATCGTATTGCGCCATGTCGAGCGCGTTGAACAGGATGTTGCCGGCGCCGGACTGCCGCGCGATCATCTCGCTGGTCACCATGGTGATCAGCGCCAGCACCAGCCCGGTGCGGCAACCGGTGAGGATTTCCGGCAGCGCCGCCGGCAGCACGATCCGCAGCATGCGCTGCGCCGCCGACATTCCCATCGCCGCGCCCGACCACAGCATCTTCTCCTCGACCGCCTTGGCGCCCTGAAAGCTGTGATAGATGATGGGAAGACTAACGCCGAGAAAGATCACCAGCGTCTTCGAGACGTCGCCGACGCCGAGCCAGAGCATGATCACCGGCATCAGCGCCGCTTTCGGCACCGGATAGATCACCATCAGCAGCGGATTGAAGAACGAGGCCACGGCGCGGCTGCGTCCCATCATCAGGCCGAGCGGAATGGCAAGGACTACCGCCAGGCTGAGGCCGATGGCCATGCGCCGCAGCGAGGCGAGAATGTTGATGAGGTCGCCGCGGTCGCCGAGGATCGCCGGGATCGCGCGGATGGCGTCCAGCGCCGAGGGAAAACTATCGGTGCTCAGGATCAGCGCCGCGACCTGCCAGATGCCGAGCAGGCCGATAACGGCGAGCAGCGGCGCTGCTTTCGACAGCATTGCGCGCACCGCGATCATGGATGGAGCTCATCGATGCCGGTGTCGTCGATCAGCCGCTCGATATCGACGACGTATTTCTGGTAGCGCGGATCGAGCAGCAGTTCGGCGCGCCGCCGTGGGCGCGGCAGATCGATCTCGACGATCTCCTTGATGCGGCCGGGCGCGCGGGTCATCACCACGACCTTGTCCGACAGGAATACGGCTTCGTCGACCGAATGGGTGACGAATAGCACCGTCTTGCGGTCGCGTTCCCAGATGTTGAGCAGATCGTTCTGCAGCCGGGTGCGGGTATGCGCATCCAGCGCGCCGAACGGCTCGTCCATCAGCAGCACTGCCGGCTGGTAGGCCAGCGTTCGCGCGATCGCGACGCGCTGCTTCATGCCCCCCGACAATTCCTTCGGATAGAAATTCTCAAAACCCTTCAGGCCGACCATCTCGATCAGCCGCCGGCTCTGAGCTTCCGCTTCGGCACGCGGCACGCCCTGCTGCCGCAGGCCGTACATCACGTTGCCGAGCACGTTCTTCCAGGGAAAAAGCGCGAACTCCTGAAACACCGGACCGCGATCGGGGCCGGGGCCGGTGATCGCATGGCCTTTGACTTTCGCAACACCTTCGGTTGGATTGACAAAGCCGCCGACGATATAGAGCAGCGTCGACTTGCCGCATCCGGATGGACCGAGGATCGAGACGAAGGCGCCGTCTTCGACACGCAGCGAAATATCCGAAATCGCAAGGTGGCTCTGCCGGCCGGAGGTTTGAAAGGTTTGCGAGACATGATCGATTTCGATCATCGGCGTCGCCGTCTCGCGCCCGGACGCAGACTCGGCTCCAGCTTCAGGACGCAACGGCAGCACGTTCATTCAAGCCCTCTTCCTGCCAACCTAGCCGGACCATAGCGGCTCGATGCGCCCGGCACAGCAAAAATTACGGCTTAATTTACGCATCCAATTCGTCTTGCCCGCCCGGATGCAGCGCAACGCGTCGCACATGCTTGCGGCCAACTGCGGATTCCGCGCGCGAGTTATCGCTGCGGCCCAGCGCGATCCTGTTATCCTTAATACAGCAGGATTGGTCGGCTTTAATGATTAATTCGCTTCAAGCTTGCGGAAAACGCGTGATCAAAACTAGCGTGCGATCAGCTTCGGCATTCGCGCGGGAAAACCTCGGAAGAGAGTCGAAGCGATTTTAACAGGAGCAGTACACATGCGTGATCTCAAGGTTGAGGAACTTTCGCACGTTTACGGCGCTGGCGGAACCGGTGGTTGCGGCGGCGGCGGCAAGGGCGGAAGCAAGGGTGGCAGCAAGGGCACCAAGAGCCACAAGTCCAAGAGCCACAAGTCCAAGGCCCACAAGTCGAAGTGCAAATAATAGCCGGCATCTGATGCGGCTACGGGTTCGGGCCGACAATAGCGGCCGGGCTCAACCGACGACTACGACCGCGGACCATGAGTCCGCGGCCGGAATTCCAAAACCCGGAGTTGAAGATGGACGCCAAACCAGCCTGGTTACCCGGCCTTGCAAAGCAAGCCGCGCAAAGCGAAGAGGCCTGGCTGTTGGGTCAGCCGCCGCTGCAACGCTACCTCGATTATATGCAGGACATCGCGATCGGCGGCGCGCAGATGTCGCGTTCCGCGCTGGTCGACGAGTGGCGCACCGCCAACGACTATTGGTACGAACTCGAGCAATCGGAAGCCGGCATTGCCGATCGAATCGAAATCCGCGAACCGGAATCCAGCCTGAGACCTCACATCGACGAGGTGATGGCCAGCAGCCGGTATCGGCGCGGCTTCAATGAACTGCCGACCCGGTTTGCAATGGTCGAGCTTGAAAAGCTGATCGTCTCGCAGCGCCACGTCGACATCCACCACGCGGAGCGGCTGAAGGCCCGATTGGCCGGAGACAGTTCTCTGGAGCAGTTGTTCTGGTTTTGCATGCCGGTTCGCGGCGAGCAGACGCCGGTCGACATGCGGCGGCTCGGTTCGAAGCGTTTTCTGGTCTGGTCCAAATCCTCGGACTTCCGTTTTCATGAAGCGGCGCTGCTCGCGCCGGAACAAATCTCCGGTTATGATCCATTTGGACCCGTCGGCGCCGCGATCGGCGTGATGCTCGGCTACGGCTCGAACCTGCTGAACGCAGTTCAATCCGACAACCGCCTGCTGCTGCACAATGGACATCACCGCGCCTACACCCTTTTGGAAATGGGTTTTACCCATGCGCCCTGCATCATCAGGACGGTTACCCGGCGCGATGAATTGAATCTTCTCGCCTCGGCCGACGCGGCCTCCGACCCGACCTTCTATTTCCGCGCCGCCCGTCCGCCGCTGCTGAAGGATTTTTTCAATCCGCGGATTCGCAAGGTGGTCAAGGTGCCGCAGCTGATGCGGCTTCTGGAAATCAACATCGACGTAAAAGAGCACGAAACGCGCGATTTTGGCTCGGTGAATGAATCATGGCTCAGTCAGCCGTAACTGTCGCGAGGGCGCGGGAACCGGCGATCTCCGCTCCACGGGAACTGTTCAGGTCGGAGGTTCTGGCGGAGCGTCAGACGCCGCTACTCGGCAAGGTTTTGCTTGAACCCAGGGCGTCGCAGTCCGTGCTGGTCGGCATATCGGTTGCGCTTGGCGTCGCCGTGGTGGCGTTCCTGATATTCGGCTCCTATGCGAGAAAGGCTCGGCTGAGCGGCGTCCTGGTCCCGACACACGGCCTTGCGCGTATCGTCGCCCCGCAAGCCGGCGTAGTGACCGATATTTTCGTCAGCGAAGGCGCCAAGGTGAGAAAGGGGACGCCGCTGATTGCGCTGTCCTCCGATACACAAAACGAGGCATTGGGATCGACGCGGGAAGAAATCGTTCGCCGCATTACCAGCCGGCGCGACAGCACGGCGGCAAACCAACGCGTCCAGGAAGAGCTTTTCGACCAGCAGGCCGCCGATCTGCAAAAAAGGCTCGAGGCGCTCGCCATCGAGCAAAGGCATCTCACTCGGGAAATCGAACTGCAAGGCGCCCGAGTTCGAATCGGCGACAGCGCCGTGGCGCGCGCCCGCGCCATGCGGGCGCAGGACCTCATTCCGCTGCCGCGTTTGCAACGCGCCGAGCAGGAAAGCATCGACGACAGGGCGAAGCTGGAGGCGATGCAGCGAAGCCAGTTCACGCTGCAGCGTGAGCAGATCCAGATCGAAGCGACGGTTCGGGAAATGCCGATGCGCCGGCGGACGCAATTCGCCGAAATCGACCGCAACGTGTCCGCGCTCGACCAGGAACTGGCCGAGGCGGAGTTGCGCAGGAAGATCGTGATTTCCGCGCCCTATGATGGCGTCGTCAGCGCCGTGCAGGCCGAGAAAGGCTCCAGCGCCCAGGCCAATATACCCTTGATGAGCGTGCTGCCGGCGGGTTCGGATTTGCAGGCCAGCCTGTACGGCTCCAGCCGCGCCATCGGCTTCGTCAAGCCGGGTCAAAAAGTATCGATCCGCTACCAGGCTTTTCCGTATCAGAAATTCGGGTCTTACAACGGCACCGTGGCGAGCGTGTCGAAGTCTGCGGTAAATCCCGCCGAACTGCCGCAGCAGCTGGCTGGGCTTTATACGCCTGCCGAGTCGCTGTTCCGCATTAACATCAAGCTCGACGCCCAGACCGCGACGACATATGGCGAGCGCTCCCTGCTGCAGGCCGGTATGCAGTTGGAAGCCGACGTCATCACCGATAGCAGGCGCTTGATCGAATGGATGTTCGAACCGCTGTTCACCCTCACCGGGAAATCACCATGAGCATTCTCGAGCGGCTCAACCTCGGCTGGGGACGCCGGCTGCCGATGGTGCTGCAAACCGAAGCATCGGAATGCGGCCTGGCTTGCCTGGTGATGGTGACCCAATATTTCGGAAATGCCGCGGACCTGCCCGGCCTGCGCCGGCGTTTCGGCATGTCTCTGAAGGGGGCAACGCTAAAGGATGTGATGCGGGTCGCCGAGCAGGTCGGCTTCGCGGCGCGGCCGCTGCGGCTGGAGCTTGACGAACTCGCCCAGCTCCGCACCCCCGCCATCTTGCACTGGGACCTCAATCATTTCGTGGTACTCGAGCGGATCGACGGCGACGCGGCCGTGATCCACGACCCCGCGGTCGGCGTCCGCCGAATGCCGATGTCCGGGATATCCCGGCACTTTACCGGCGTCGCACTGGAATTGATGCCGACCAGCAAATTCGAAACCGCCGAACCGCCGCCGCGCGTCAAAGTTTCGCAATTGCTCGGCCGGGTCAACGGCCTGCGCCGCTCGCTGCTGCATCTGTCGGGCCTCGCATTGACCATCGAAATTTTCGCGATGCTCAGTCCGTTCTTCCTTGGCTGGGTGGTGGATCAGGCGCTGGTCAGTGCCGATCGCGACCTGCTGCTCACCCTGGCCATCGGTTTTGCCCTGCTGCTGCTGCTGCGGACGGCGGTAACCGCGCTGCGCGGATGGCTGCTGATGGGCATGAACGCTTCGCTCAAGGTGCAATCGCGCGCCAACCTGTTCTCGCATCTGATCCACCTTCCCACCTCGTATTTCGAAGCCCGCCATATCGGCGACGTGATGTCGCGCTTCGGCTCGCAGGAAACCATCTTGCAGGCCATTACCAGCGAGCTGGTCGAGGCCATTCTCGATGGGACGATGGCCGGCATCACCCTTCTGATCATGTTCGTATTCGCGCCCGACCTCGCATGCGTCGTGCTGTTCGGCGCGATGCTCTATGGCGGCTTGCGGTGGGCGTCGTATCGGCCGCTGCGTCACGCAACGTCCGAAGCCATCGTCTGGGGCGCGCGGCGCGACTCGCATTTTCTCGAAACCCTGCGCGGCATGCGCACCGTAAAACTGTTCAACGGTCAGGACGACCGCAAGGTGCATTGGCTCAATCTGCTGGTGGAAACCATCAATCGGCAGCTCACCGCCGACAAGCTTCGGCTAATGTTCCGCACCGCGAGCCAATTGTTGTTCGGCCTGCTCGGCATCTTTGTGATCTGGCTCGGCGCGCGGCGCGTGCTTGACGGCGGCTTTTCGGCCGGCCTGCTGATCGCGTTTCTCGCCTACAAGGATCAATTCCTGGAGCGCATCGGCGAGTTGATCAACAAGGCCGTGGACCTCACCATGCTGCGGCTGCACGCTGAACGGCTTGCGGACATCGCCCTGACCGAGCCTGAGACCCGCCAATCCGGCCACCATCCGGTCGATACCGAATATTTGCCGGCGCGCATCGAGGTCCGAAATCTCGGTTTCCGCTACAGCGAGCACGAGTCCTGGATTTTTGAAAACATCAGTTTTCGCATCGAGGCCGGTGAATTGGTTGCGATCGTAGGCCCCTCGGGCGGCGGCAAGACCACGCTGCTTAAAGTAATGGCGGGGTTGCTGCAGCCGACCACGGGCGAGATTTTGATCAATGGCGAGCCGATCAAGCGGATCGGGCTGGAAGCCTATCGGAACATGCTCGGCGTCGTGTTGCAGGACGATCAACTGTTCGCAGGCTCGATTTCGGAAAATATCAGCTTCTTCTCGGACGGACCGGACCAGGGACGAATTGAGGCCTGCGCCATTCTGGCTTCGGTGCACGACGAGATCGCGGCCATGCCGATGGGTTTCGGGACGCTGATCGGCGACATGGGGACCGTGCTGTCGGGCGGCCAGAAGCAGCGCGTCCTGATCGCGCGCGCGCTGTATCGGCGGCCCGGCATCTTGTTGCTCGATGAAGCGACCAGCCATCTCGACGTCAAACGTGAACGAGAGGTTAACGAGGCGCTGCGCTATGTTCGTGCCACCCGGGTCGCCATCGCGCACCGTCCGGAGACGATACGCGCCGCCGACCGCGTGATAGCCATCGGTACGGAGGATGGCGACAGCATTCGGATTTCGCCTGAAGGCAATGTCGCTCAGTTGGCGCCGGTGCACTAGCCGCGCTTCAAGGCTCTGAAAACACTTCGTTAACCATAAATCCTTAATTTGAAGGCTCAGTTCAGGGCGTATCCCGCTGGCGCCGAACCGCAGTCCTGTGGTGGCCGTCGTGACGTTAGGGCGTTCGGTGTTGAAGAAATTGTCAGGCGAAGTTGCGGGATCGAGATCGCGCCCGCGCCTTGCATGGCGATGGGGGGTCGCCGCCTGCATCGTCGCGCTGAGTATCGGTCCATCCTCGGCCGAGACGTTGCGAGAGGCGCTGGAACTTGCCTATCGCGCAAACCCCGCCCTGAATGCGCAGCGCGCCAATCTCGGCGCGACCGGAGAAAATCTCGCCAGGGCGAAAGTGGGCTATCAGCCGAAAGTGACCGCGGGCGCCGACCTCGGTCTCTACCGCGACTCGACGAAACCCTCGCTGGATGATTGCAGCCGTCCCTTTGTCGGCGACACGCTGACCAATGCGGGATGCGATCCCTACACCACAAAGACCACGCCGCGAGGTGTTGGATTGCAGGTCAATCAAAACCTGTTCGACGGGTTTCGGACGACGAATTCGATCCGGCAGGCCAAGTCGCAGATTTCAGCGGCGCAGGCGACAACGCGCAGCGTCGAACAGAACACGCTGCTTCTGGCAACCACGGCCTATGTCGACGTGCTGGCGGACACCGCCATCGTATCGGCCGCGGCCAAGAATGTGGCGGCTCTGCAGGATCAGTTGCAGCAGACCAGGGCGCGGCATTCGTTCGGCGACGTCACCAAGACGGACGTTGCGCAAATCGAATCCCGGCTGGCGGCGGCGCAGGCGCAACACAGCCTCGCCATCGCCAATCTCGAGGGAGATGTCGCCGCATACCGGCGCGTCGTCGGCGTCGCACCGCACCATCTGCTGGCGCCGCGCGAGGTCAGCGCGCTGGTGCCGTCCGGACTTGAGGAAACCGTCGAACTGTCGCTGGACCGCAACCCGGCCATTCACGCAGCACGTCTCGGGATCGACGTCGCCTTGCTTCAGACCAAAATCATCCGCAGCGAATTGTTGCCGAATATCTCGCTGAACGGCTCGGTGATCCGGCGCTACGACATTTCCAGTTTCGGCGACGAGAGGCTTGCGGGGGCGGTGACCGGCCTGGTCAGCATCCCGCTCTACGACGGCGGCGACGTGGCGGCGCGAACCCGGCAATCCCAGTTCGTATCCACGCAGCGACGTCTTGAAGCGGACTCGGTCCGCGACGAGGTTCGCGCGCTGGCCGAAAAGAGCTGGAATCAATACCAGGGGGCGCGGCAGCGCGTCGCCTCAACGCAGGCGCAGACCCGGGCGGCAACGATTGCGGTTGCGGGAATCCAGAGCGAATGGCTGTTCGGCGAGCGGACGCTGCGCGAAGTCCTCGATGCGCAGCAGGATGCCGTCAATGCGCGGATCAACCTTGTGCTGGCACAGCGCGACCTCGTGGTGAGTTCGTTCACGGTGGCGCAGGCTACCGGCCGCCTCAATCTCGAGGAGCTGGGCCGGCTGGACCTCACCGCCCGCCAAGATGGCGTGTTCGCGCTCGACCAGAACAAGCTCAGCCTCAAACTCTGGCCGCGGACCAAGAAAGGCGACGTCAACCTGAGGTCGGGCGCAGGCTGCGTGAAGGACTGCGCCAGTTTTGCCAGCGGTTGGTCGCTGAGAGGCGAACAGAGCCGCGCGTCCACGGAAACGCGCCAGCAAGCCAGCGAGCCTGCAGGCGAACGACTTTACGACGCCAGCGCCCGCATCTCGGCATGGAGGTCGGCTTTTGCCTCGAAGCCGATGCCGGGCAGTTCCGGCATGACGATGTGGCCCATCTCGACCCGCACGCCATCCGGGAACCCGCCGTAGGGCTGGAACAGGTCGGGATAGCTCTCGTTGCCGCCGAGGCCGAGGCCGGCCGCGATATTGAGCGACATCTGGTGCCCGCCGTGCGGAATGCAGCGGCTGGCGCGCCAGCCGTGCACCTGCAGCACCGCCAGCGTCCGCTGATACTCGCACAGCCCGTAGGACAGCGCGCAATCGAATTGCAGCCAGTCGCGGTCGGGCCGCATGCCGCCATAGCGAATGAGGTTGCGCGCGTCCTGATGGCTGAACAGATTTTCTCCCGTCGCCATCGGGCCCGGGTAAAATTCCGCCAGCGCCGCCTGCAATGCAAAATCCAGCGGATCACCGGCCTCCTCGTACCAGAACAACGGATAGTCGCGCAGCATTTTCGCGTAGGCGATCCCGGTTTCCAGATCGAAGCGGCCGTTGGCGTCGACGGCGAGTTGCGCCTGCGCGCCGATTTCCTTGAGCACAGCCTCGATGCGCGCCCGATCCTCCTCAATTCCTGCGCCGCCAATCTTCATCTTCACGACATTGTAGCCGCGATCGAGATAGCCGCGCATTTCGCCACGCAGCGCCGACAAATCCTTGCCGGGATAATAATAACCGCCGGCGGCATAAACGAAGACCCGCGGATCCGCGGTCCTGCCGTGACGCTCCGCCAGCAACCGGAATAGCGGCTTGCCTGCAATTTTCGCGATCGCATCCCACACCGCCATGTCGATGGTGCCGACGGCGACCGAGCGCTCGCCGTGCCCGCCGGGCTTTTCGTTCGCCATCAGTACAGCCCAGATCTTGTCCGGATCGAGATTGCCGCCGGTGTCGTCGAGCAGCGTCTTCGGATCGGCTTCCATCAGGCGCGGCGCGAAGCGTTCGCGGATCAGACCGCCCTGCCCGTAGCGCCCGTTCGAGTTGAAGCCGTAGCCGACCACCGGCTTGCCGTCGCGCATGACATCGGTGACGACCGCGACAAGGCTGGTCGTCATCCTGGTAAAATCGATATAGGCGTTACGAATCGGCGAGGAGATCGGTTTTGTAACTTCGCGGACATTGACGATGCGGACGGACATGGTGCTTGACTTCCGGTTTATTTCGTCATGGCCGGGTTATCCCGGCCATCCGCGTCTTTCTTGCTGCACCGCTGTCAAGACGTGGATGCCCGCGACCAGCGCGGGCATGACGGATTTTTACTTGCCGCGAAAATAAGGCTCGACCGGGCCGTGAACCTTGATGGTGAGCGGATTGCCGTAGCGATCCTTGGCGGCGCCCGCGGTCACGCGCACCCATCCCTCGCTGACGCAATATTCCTCGACGTTGGTCTTCTCGATACCCTTGAAGCGAATGCCGACATCGCGCGCGAGCACCTCGGCGTCGTAGTAGGGACTTTTCGGGTCGGTCGAGAGCCGGTCCGGCAGTTGGTTGTCGGTCGTGTCGTTGTTTTCGTTCACAGCAGCGCCTCAATTTCTCTTGTAAGACTTTCGGGTCTGGTAGTCGGCGGATATCGCCCAACGACCCTGCCCTGACGATCGATCAGAAATTTGGTAAAATTCCATTTGAGCGACGGGCCGAGCAATCCTGCCCTGGCGCTCTGCAGGTATTTGTACAGCGGGTGAGCACTGCTGCCGTTGACATCGATTTTCGCGAACATCGGAAAGGTGATCGCATAGTTGCGGGTACAGAACTGCTCGATCTGCGCGGCATTGCCGGGTTCCTGCCTCCCGAACTGGTTGCACGGAAATCCCAGCACCGAAAAGCCGCGCGGCGACAGTTCTTTATGAAGCCACTCCAGGCCTTCGTACTGCGGCGTAAATCCGCAGGCGCTTGCGGTATTGACGATCAGCAGAACTTGTCCCTCGAACTGCCTGAGGGGAGTTTCCTGGCCAGCCAGTGTTACAGCCGAAAAATCATAGACAGTCGTCATCGTCCTCTTTCATCCGCCATCGGTGCAGGTTTAGCTGGCGGGATCGACCGGCGCCGATGGAGTTCCTCCGGCCTCGACGGCCTCGCCGGCCAGCAGGCACAGATCCTCACGGTAACGGCCGGATACGATCTGGACGCCGACGGGAACGCGTCCGACCAGCCCGGTGGAAACCGTTAGCGCAGGCAGCCCCATGAAGGGAATGCCGATCTGCGGCATCTGCGCCCGCCACACCCGCGCAAACGAATCGTCGTCGCGCCGATCGAGGCCGTCCGGGAATGGCAGTTCGCCGGATACCGGCATCAGCAGCACGGAATAACTCTCGAAGAACAGCTGCCATTGGCGGGTCAGCGTCGCCCGCCGCGTCAGGGCTTTCGAGAACGCGGCGGCGTCAAACGGATGAACTTTCGCCTTGTTGCCACGCAGGCAGGCGAGTGCGCCGGGATCGCCTTCGCGCTCGGCGGTCTCCAGCTGTGCCTCATATCCGTCGCCGAGCCACAACTTGGTTTGAAGATCCGCCGCTTCGCGCAGCGGCGGCGTATTCTGAATATCCTCGACCGTCCACCCTGCGCGCTGCAGCCGATTGCCGGCATCGGCGACGGCTGCTTTGACTTCGGCAACCGTCTCAAGACCATCGGGGTTCAGGCACAGCGCCGCCCGCTTCGCCCGCGCCGGTCCTTCCAGCGGCGCCGGTACCCACCACGGATCGCGCGCGTCCTGGCTCGACATCGCGGCGAGCGCGATGCGCAAATCACCGATCGTGCGCGCGAGGGGACCTGATACCGCCGAGATCTGCGGCCCGATCGTGCGCTCGGGCAAGGCCGCGTTAAAAGCGGCGACGCGGCCAAGCGTCGGGCGTAGTCCATGCACGCCGCAGGCATAGGCCGGATAGCGGATCGAGCCCGCGATGTCGGTGCCGTGCGCGATGTGGCCGATGCCCGCCGCCACCGCGGCGCCGGCGCCGCCGGACGAGCCGCCGGGCGTGATGCCGGGATCGCGCGGATTCCTGGTGTCGCCGTGGATCAGATTGGTGGTGAACCAGCGATAGGAAAACGCCGGGCAGTTGGTGCGCCCGAGAATCACCGCCCCCGCCTTGCGCAGATTGTCGATCACCGGGCTGTTGGTCTTGGCGATGACATCGCGCTGCAGTTTTAAGCCGTTGGTGGTGGCAAAACCCTGCTGATCGATGTTGACCTTGACCGTGACCGGCACGCCGGCCAGCGGTCCCGCATCTTCGCCACGCGCGATCGCTGCATCGATGCCGCGTGCATGCGCCAGCACATCCTCGGGCCGATAGTCGACGACGGCGTTGATCTTGGGATTTACCGCCTCCAGCCGGGCCAGCGCCGCGGTGGCCGCCTCCATTGCCGAGACTTTTTTAGCTTGAACAAACGAGGCGAGGTCCGCCGCGGAAAGACGCCAGAGATCTTGCATGGACTACTCCGTTGGATCGCGCGTCTTGTAGCGCCGCCGTCGGCATGGCGCCACCGTGAAACCCTCAGCGGACGCGGGCGAGGAAATACGCCAGATCGGCGATCTGCGCAGGCGTGACCTCCGCCATCACGTCTGCCATGCTGCCATCATAACCATGGCGGCTGTTGTCCTTGTACTCGCTGAGCGTCTTGGCAAGATAATCCTCGCGTTGGTTGGCAATGCGCGGGACATTGTCCTTGCCGGAAAAGTCGGGGTTGTGACAGCTGTTGCAGCGGTGCTGCTGCGCCAAGGCCTGTGCGCGCGCCATCCGCGCCGGATCGCCGGCATCGGCCGGCGGCGCCGGTTTCGGCAATTTGGCGATGAAATCGGAAAATGTGCGGAGGTCATCGTCGGTGAGCGGCTTTGCCATTTCGTTCATCGGCTCGAACACGCGCAGCTTTTCGCGAAACATGAAAAGCTGGATCAGCCCATAAGGCGCCTGCTGGGCGCCGAGCGAGGGGGTGTTTTCGGTCTCGGACTGGCCCTTCTCGCCATGGCAGGCAAGGCAGGGCGCGACGCGTTCTTCGAACGTCTCTGCAGTTGCGGAGGAAGCAGCAACGAGGAACGCCAGGGCCGTCATTATTTTATGCATCGGTCGGTCCGGGCGGATTCGTTTCATGAGAAGCGCGGAGGTAGAACCGTCATTGCGAGCGGAGCGAAGCAATCCAGTATGCCTCAGAGAACTGGATTGCTTCGTCGCTGCGCTCCTCGCAATGACGGTGCAAGTCGCAGCCACCTAATGCGCCGCGACTTTTTGCTTGCCGTAGGTGACGCGGTACACCGCGCCGTTCCAGTCGTCCGACACCAGCAGCGAACCGTCCTTCATTTGCATCACATCGACCGGCCGGCCGATGTATTTGTTGTCTTCCAGGAAGCCGGTGATGAATGGCTCCATGGATTTCATGGTGCCGTCCTTGTTCAGCTTGACGACCACGACGTCGCCGCCGACTTTCTTGGATCTGTTCCACGAGCCGTGCCGGGCTACGATGATGGCGTTCTTATAGGCCTTCGGGAACATGTTGCCGGTATAGAAGCGCATGCCGAGCGCAGCCGAATGCGGACCGAGCAAGCCGACCGGCGCCGTGTAGTCGCTGCAGGATTTGCCCCAGCCGAATTCGGGGTCGACAATATTGCCCTGCAGGCAATAGGGCGCGCCGAAATGTTCGCCGGCCTTGGTGACGCGGTTGAGCTCATCCTGGGGAACGTCTTCCGACATCCAGTCGCGGCCGTTGTCGGTGAAGTAGAGCTGCTTGTTTTCCGGATTCCAGTCGAATCCGACGGTGTTGCGAACGCCCCGCGCGATCACTTCGGCACCGCTGCCGTCCAGATTGATCCGCCGGATCTGGCCATGGGCGTCGCTATGCAGCACGTTGTTGCCGGGCTGCCCGACCGGAACATAGAGCTTGCTGTCGGGCCCGATGGCGATGAACTTCCAGCCGTGGGCTTCGTCCTTGGGCAGATTGTCATAGATCATCGTGGGCTTCGGCGGACTGTCGAGATTGTCTTCGGCCTTGTCGACCTTGGAGACCTTCGAGAGTTCGGCGATATAGAGCGTGCCGTTCTTGAACGCGACACCGTTGGGCCGATAAAGACCCGACTGGAAAACCTTGACCGATCGCTGGCCGTCCTTGTTGGAGATGGCATAGACGTTGCCGACCAGCCGGGTACCGACGAATACCGTGCCCTTGTCGCCTTCGGCCAGCGAACGCGCATTCGCCATGCCAGCCGCGTAGACCTCGACGTTGAAACCGGGCGGTACCTTGAGCTTTGCGGTCGGAAGCTTGTCGGCCGCCGCTGCGATCGGAGGCGGCGCGACCGGCGCGAGCTTGGCCGCCGCCTCGCTGTCCGCCGGACGCCCGATCAAGGGCGAGCCGGGTGGTAGTGGCGCCGCGGCAGGTGCCGGCGCTGGTGCTGCAGCCGGCGCAGCGGGCTGCTGCGCCGCAGCACTGAGCGCGAACGCACTGAGAAAAGCACCCGCGAGCAATGCGCGGCGTGCGGTCGAATAGATCATTTTGAACCCTCCCTTAAGTGGAAGTCCTTATCCGCGCCCCAGCGAGCGGCAGTGGCCTTCCTGCCCGCACTCTCTAATATTTTAGCGTCGATGTGCAATGAAAACATCGCGGCCGAGCGAGAATGTACTTCACTCGAATCGCTTCAGTGCTTGGTCTCGGCCTCTTGCGATGGGTCAATGATTGCTTCGGCGAAGGGAAATTCCAACACAACCTCCCCCTCATCATCGGTCACTTCCAGGATTGCAGTTAAAAGACCCGCGTGCTCGCCTTCCGTTTTCAGGATTTCCCGGATCGTCGTCCGGGCCACGTTCCACGCATGATCGGGATCGCGAAGCTGTTCGCCCTCGGGATCGAGGATCAACTCATTGCCGATACGGGTGTTGAAGAAATATCGCGGCATGGATGAATCACATTTGTCAGGTCGGCCGGCCCGGCGTCGGGCAATATCTCACAGTACTTTATTGTGAAGTTGGTGACCCCGTCGAAGCGAGGTTGACCCGATGTTTGCGGCATCAAGACGGAAGTCGCTGATCCGTCAAAGGTTTATCTCCCAAAGCGGTCGGAATCGCGATTTCTTTTGCATTGCAGCATAAAATCGCTCCAAAAATAAATCGCTGGCGAAGTTTTAGAACCGCATTATTTTACACGCGAGGGCGAAAACCGTCCCTTTCGCAAAGGAGAATGAAATGTCCTGGAAGACGCCGAAGATCGTCGAGGTGCCGGTTGGCATGGAAATCAACATGTATGCCTGCGCCGCGCGCAAATAAGCGACTGCGATAGTTCTGCATTTCGACGGAGGTGGACCGCACCTTGCGGCGACGTCCCCGATACGGGGACTGCGCAACGACAGCGGCCGCCTCCGAAATGCTTGAGCGTCCCGGAGACGAGTCATGCTTCGCATCGTCGTTCTGGGAGCCGCGGCAGGCGGCGGCGTTCCGCAATGGAATTGCGGGTGTCCGGTCTGCACCGCGGCGCGGACCGAAAACACCGAGCTTCAAAGCACACAAGCATCGATCGCGGTCAGCGCCGACGGCGAGCACTGGTTCCTGATCAACGCTTCGCCCGACTTGCGCCAGCAATTGATCGCGACACCGCAGCTTCATCCGAAAGCAGGACAGCTGCGTCATAATCCAATCGCCGGCGTGATCCTGACCAACGGCGAGGTCGATGCGGTCGCAGGGCTTCTGTCGATGCGCGAGGGCTCGCCGTTTACGATCTACGCACATCCGCGCGTGCTCTCGATCCTGCAGGCCAACAGCATCTTCAACGTGTTGAACGAGAAGAATGTGCGCCGCCAGGCTGTCGATATCGACAACCCATTCGAACCCCTGCTTCCCGACGGCTCGCGGTCCGGCGTCGAGATTCTTCCCTTCGCGGTGGCCGGCAAGGGCGCGTGGTATCTGGAAGGAAAGACTCACCCCGCCGGCAACGATGGCGCGGGGGATACGCTTGGGCTCCGCATCGAGGAAAAGTCGACCGGCAAGTCCTTCTACTTTGTCGCCGCGTGCGCCGAGGTGGATGACAATCTCAAGGCACGGCTCGCCGGCGCGCCGCTGATCTTTTTCGACGGCACGGTCTGGCGCGACGACGAACTGGTCGCCGCCGGCCTGGGCAGCAAGACCGGACAGGCTATGGGACATATTGCAATGTCAGGAGCAAATGGCGCGATTGCGGCCCTGGCCGACCTCGGCATCGACAGAAAGATTTTTCTGCATATCAATAATTCCAACCCGGCGCTGCTGCACGATTCCGCCGAACGCGAGGCGGCCGAGCGCGCCGGCTGGCAAATTCCCGCCGACGGGATGGAGATCACGCTTTGAACGCGACGACAGCTTTCTCAACTGCGGCAAGCGCACCGCTGCAAAGCGCGGAACAGCTCGAGGCGCGGCTGCGCCATATCGGCGCGACGCGCTATCACAACCTGCACCCGTTCCATCATCTGCTGCATGGTGGTAAACTGAACAAGGGACAGGTGCAGGCCTGGGCGCTGAACCGCTACTATTACCAGAGCACGATCCCGATCAAGGACGCGGTAGTGATCTCGCGCTTCCGCGACCGCGGCATCCGGCTCGAATGGCGCCATCGAATCGAAGATCACGACGGCGATCTCGGCACCGAAGGCGGCATCGAGCGCTGGCTGAAGCTGACCGAAGGGCTGGGACTCGACAGCGCCTATGTGGAGTCAGCCGAAGGCATCTTGCCGGCGACGCGTTTTGCGGTAGATGCCTATGTGCACTTCGTCCGCGACAAGACGCCGCTCGAAGCCATCGCATCTTCGCTCACCGAACTATTCGCGCCGAACCTGCATGAAGAGCGGATTTCGGGAATGCTGAAGCACTACGATTTCGTCAGTCCCGAGATCATGCGCTATTTCAGCCGGCGCATGGAGCAGGCGCCGCGCGACGCCAATTTCGCGCTTAAATTCGTCAAGGAGCACGCGACGACGCCGGCGGAGCGCGACGCCGTGTGCAATGCGCTGATCTTCAAGACCAACGTGCTATGGGTCCAACTGGACGCGCTATATCATGCCTATGTCGACGGTCACATCCCGCCCGGCGCTTTCGTCCCGGCAACGTGAAAGCGAAACGATGGCAGGCTTACGGAGCCGCAATATCAGCGTCAGCGAGGCGAGCCGGCCGGTTCTGCCGCGGCACGCCAGGCTGAAGTTCGACGAGACGCGCCAGCGCTGGGTGATCCTCGCCCCGGAGCGCGTTCTTGCGCCGGATGAGATCGCGGTCGAAATCCTCCAGCTCTGCGACGGCGTCCGCAACGTCGAGCAGATGATCGATCAACTCGCCGCCAAATATGCCGCGGAGCGCGCGGCGATCGGCGCCGACGTCATCGCCATGCTGCAGGATCTCGCCGACAAGGGATTCTTGACCGAGGCGCGGGAGAACATTGCATGAGCCCGACGCTCACCGATGCCAGCCCGATCGTTGCCGACCCTTCCGATGGGCTGGCGATCATGGAGCAACGCGGCTCGACGGCGGAAACTTTTGGCATTCCGCTCGCGGTGCTGGCCGAATTGACGCATCGCTGTCCGCTGCAATGTCCCTACTGCTCCAATCCGGTCGAACTGGAGCGCGGCGGCGCCGAACTCACCACCGAGGAATGGAAAAAAGTTCTGACCGAACTTGCCGAAATCGGCGTGCTGCAGATTCATTTCTCCGGCGGCGAGCCGACCGCGCGCAAGGATCTGGTCGAACTGGTGCAGCACGCCAGCGATGTCGGGCTGTATTCCAATCTGATCACCTCGGCCGTGCTCCTTGCAAAAGAAAAACTCAAGGCGCTGGCCGATGCGGGGCTGTGTCATGTGCAAATCAGCTTTCAGGGCAATGAGCCCGTCGTTGCCGATCGCGTCGCCGGCCTGAAGAATTCGCACGAGAAAAAAATCGAAGCCGCGCGCTGGACGCGCGAACTCGATCTCCCGCTGACCGTCAACGCGGTGATGCACCGGCAGAACCTGCATCAACTGCCGGACATCATCCAGATGGCGGTCGATCTCGACGCCGACCGGCTGGAGGTCGCCAATGTGCAATATTACGGCTGGGCCCTGAAGAACCGCGCCGCGCTGATGCCGACGCTCCAACAGATCGAGGAAACCAGCCGCATTGTCGAAGAAGCCGCGGTCAGGCTGAAGGGCGTCCTGGCGATCGACTATGTGGTGCCGGACTACTACGCACTGCGGCCGAAAAAATGCATGGGCGGCTGGGGGCGGCAGTTCTTCAACATCTCGCCATCCGGCAAGATTCTGCCCTGCCACGCCGCTGAAACCATCACCGGCTTGGAATTCCTCTCGGTCCGATCCAATCATTCGATTGCCTGGATCTGGCAGAACTCCGAGGCGTTCAACCGCTATCGCGGCACCGGCTGGATGCCGGAGCCGTGCCGGAGCTGCGAGTTCAAGGAAATCGATTTCGGCGGCTGCCGCTGCCAGGCCTTTGCGCTGACCGGCGATGCCGGCAATACGGATCCGGCCTGCACGCTGTCGCCGATGCACGAGCAGATTTTCAAGGCAGCCGAATCCGAGGCGGCGGCCGGTGAGCGCCGCTTCATCTACCGCAATTTTGCCGGCGGCACGCCTGAGACGGGCGGCTGATATGGCGCCTGATGCCGACGCGGGAAAATCCAGAAGCAACCGCTCCGATCCGTTTGCACCGCTGACCGCGCAACTCCTGCCTGTCGGCGACGGGCACGAAATCCATGTCGAAACCGTCGGCCGCGCCGATGGCGTTCCGGCCGTCTATCTGCACGGCGGCCCCGGCAGCGGCTGCCAGCCGGATCATCGGCGGCTGTTCGATCCCGAGCGCTTTCATGCCGTATTGTTCGATCAGCGCGGCGCCGGGCGAAGCCGGCCGAAAGGACGGCTTGAGGCTAACACACTACCTCACCTGATCGCGGACATGGAAACGATCCGCGAGAATTTTGGCTTCAAGCGCTGGATGATCGTGGGCGGTTCGTGGGGCGCCACGCTAGGCTTGGCTTATGCCGAAGCGCACCCTGCGCGAGTAAGCGGCCTCGTGCTGCGCGCGACGTTTCTCGGCACGCGCGCCGAGCTGGAACAGGCCTTTCTGCAAAACCTGCTCCGTTTCCATCCCGGACTGAGCGACGATTTCCTGGGTCTGTTGCCTCCGGCGGAAATCAAGCAACCGCTCGACGCCTACTGGCGCCGCATCCTCGACCCCGATCCTGCCGTGCACAGCCCGGCCGCTCGCGCATGGCACGACACCGAACGGATCCTTTCCGAGCATGCACCGGGACGAACGCGGCTTGATTTCGCATCGCTGACCTCGACGCGCGGCCTGCCCTCCACGCCGTTCATGGAAGCCCATTATTTCCACAATGATTGCTTCATGAAACCAAATCAGCTGATGGTGCAGGCCGCAAAACTGAAGGGAATTCCCGGCATCATGGTACAGGGCCGCTATGATTTGCTGTGCCCGCCATCGACATCGCATGCCCTTGCCGCCGCGTGGCCGAACGCGGAAGTTCGAATCGTCGAGGGCGCCGGCCACTCGCTGTACGATCCCGGCGTCAGGGACGCCGTGATGAGAGCGATTGCGGATCTCGCCTCCAACCCCGGCAGGAGTTCGTAACAACACGCAACACCGTCAACCGGGAGGAGCCGCGGTACGCGGCGTCTCGAAGGATGGAAGCAGGCCCGCCCATGGCATCCTTCGAGGCTCGCCGCGATGCGGCCAGCACCTCACGATGACGGTTTGAGCATAACAAGGAGTTCGCAAAATGCCGCTGGCCGGAAAGGGAATGCTGCTGACCTCGATGGACATCGATCCTGCCGACGAGCGCGAATTCAATCTCTGGTACGATGGCGAGCATCTCGAGGAGCGTGTCGCGATCGACGGTTTCCTCGAAGCGCGGCGTTACGTCGCGCATGCAGCCAGCCCGAAATACCTCTGCCTCTATTCCACCGAAACCTTTGCGGTGCTGGACAGCCCGGCCTATCGCACCGTACTGGCGAATCCCACCCCTTGGTCGAAAACGACCATGGCGCGTTTCAAAAACATGATCCGCGCCGTCGCCCGTATCACCATCAGCCGCGGACAGGGCCGCGGCGCGGCGCTGGGCATCATCCGCCTCCGCCCCTCCGTCGAAAGCAAGGACACATTGCGCGCGATGCTGGCGGATCAACTCGATCCGGCCGGACTCGACGGCATCATTTCCATGCATCTGATCGAAAGCGATTCCGCGCTTTCCAGACCGATCAACGACGCGCCTTCGACCATTAGCCCTGGCGCCGGCGATTGGTATGTCCTGATCGACGGGACGCATGTGAGCGCCGTCTCGGCGATTGTCGCCACGCGCTTCGCCGATGCCGCCGCGTTCAAGCCTGCCACCGTTGATCTCGACCGGTCTCTACAGGCTGATGTGGGATCTGGCGAAAAGCGACATCCCGATTGAACCCCGCGTGTGAAATATCAGGCGTATATTGCACTGCCGCATGAACAGAATCGGCATTTAAGCTGGGGTTCCAGACCAATGGCCGATGACAATTAAGTAAAAATGGCTTTTAACTGCCGCGCCAATCATATTGAATGGCGCCGATTCATTAAGCCCATGATAAGCTTGAGAAACAACAAGAACGCCGGCATGAGCGTTCGCGAGCAAACATCAAAGGCCGCGTCGACCATCGCGATCGCGCGGACAAGGTAGGAATGAAACCGACTGATATTTCGGCGCCCGATTACTTTCATAAAGTGGTCGATTGCCAATGGGCCTGCCCCGCGCATACGCCCGTGCCTGAATACATCCGATTGATCGCCGAAGGCCGTTACAGCGACGCCTACATGATCAACTGGAAATCGAATGTGTTTCCGGGAATTCTCGGCCGCACCTGCGACCGTCCATGCGAGCCCGCGTGCCGCCGCGGCCGCGTCGAGGAAACGCCGGTTGCGATCTGCCGCCTGAAGCGCGTCGCCGCCGATTTCAAGGACGACGTCAAGCATCTGCATGCCGCGGCTGTCAGCGAAAAACGGCAAGCGCATCGCGATCGTCGGCGGTGGCCCGGCGTCGCTCGCGGTCGCCCGCGATCTCGCGCCGCTCGGCTATCACTGCACGGTGTTCGATTCCGATCCCAAGGCGGGCGGGATGATGCGGACGCAGATCCCGAAATTCCGCCTGCCGGATTCGGTGATCGACGAGGAAACCGACTACATCCTCAATCTCGGCATCGAGTTCAAGGGCGGCCAGCGCATCGACTCCTTGAAGAAACTGCTCGCAGAAAACTACGACGCGATCTTCGTCGGCTCCGGCGCGCCGCGCGGCCGCGAGCTCGACATTCCCGGCCGCAAGGAAGCTGCGAAAAATATCCACATCGGCATCGACTGGCTTTCCAGCGTGTCGTTCGGCCATGTCGAGAAGATCGGCAGGCGCGTCATCGTGCTCGGCGGCGGCAACACCGCGATGGACTGCTGCCGTACCGCGCGCCGCCTCGGCGGCGAGGACGTCAAAGTGATCGTCCGCTCCGGCTTCGAGGAGATGAAGGCGTCTCCCTGGGAGAAGGAAGACGCCATTCATGAGGATATCCCGATCCTCAATTTCATGGTGCCGAAAGCCTTCACGCATGACAATGGCAAACTCACCGGCGTCACCTTCGAGAAGGTGAAGGCCGAATACGATGCCAAGGGCCGGCGCAGCCTGGTGCCGTCGGGCGAGCCGGACCAGACGATCGAGTGCGACGACGTGCTGGTCGCGGTCGGCCAGGAGAACGCCTTTCCCTGGATCGAACGCGATTGCGGCGTCGAATTCGACAAATGGAATATGCCGGTAGTCGACAAGACCACCATGGGCTCGACCAACCCAAAAGTGTTCTTCGGCGGCGACGCCGCATTCGGGCCGAAGAACATCATCTGGGCGGTGGCGCATGGCCATGACGCCGCGCTGTCGATCCACAAGCTGCTCTCCGGCGAGAATATCACCGAGCGCCCGCTCCCCGACGTGCAAATCTCATCGCAGAAGATGGGCATCCACGAGTGGAGCTATGACAACGACATTTCCGGCGACAAGCGGTTCAAGGTGCCGCACCGCGACAAGGTGGTCGCGCTGAAGGACATCCGCGCCGAAGTCGAGCTCGGCTACGACGTAAAGCTCGCGCTCGGCGAGGCGCAGCGCTGCCTGAACTGCGATATCCAGACCGTGTTCGCCGCACCCTTGTGCATCGAATGCGATGCCTGCGTCGACATCTGCCCGATGGATTGCATCACGTTTACGGAGAACGGCGAGGAAGCCGACCTGCGGCAGCGGCTGAAAGCGCCCTCCCCGCATCTCGAACAGGCGCTCTACGTCGCCGACGGCCTCAAGACCGGGCGGGTGATGGTGAAGGACGAGGACGTCTGCCTGCATTGCGGCCTGTGCGCCGAGCGCTGCCCCACCGGCGCCTGGGACATGCAAAAATATCTCATCGACATGGTTCACGCGGGACACATCATGCCAGTCCAAAGCCCGATCAGCAGCGTAAACGACTTCGTCGTCCGCTTCGCCAACGTCAACGGCTCCGGTTCGGCGAGCGCCAACGAGCTGTTTGCCCGTTCGATCCTGCGCCACGGCGTGCCGGTCAGCCCACGCAACATCTTCCCGTCCAACATCCAGGGCCTGCCGACCTGGTACGAGGTCCGCGTCACGGAAGACGGCCATCTCGGCGCGCGCGGCGGCGTCGACCTGATGGTGGCGATGAACCCGCAGACCTGGGACAAGGACGTCGCCTCGATCGAGCCGGGCGGCTATCTGTTCTACGATTCGACCAAGCCGATGCCGTCCTCGAAATTCCGCGCCGACATCATCGGTGATCGGCGTGCCGCTGACCGCCATCACCAACTCGACCTACACCGATCCGCGCCAGCGCCAGCTGTTCAAGAACATCATCTACCTCGGCGCGCTGTGCGCCCTGCTCGACATGGACCCGAAGGTCGTCGAGCAGCTGATCGGCGAGCAGTACAAGGGCAAGGAGAAGCTGCTCTCCTCCAACGTCCACGCGCTGCATCTCGGGCGCGACTGGGCGCTGCAGAACCTGAAATGTCCGCTCGGCGTGCGCATCAGGAAGTCCGACAAGGTCGGCGACCGCATCTTCATCGAGGGCAACAGCGCGGCTGCGCTCGGCGCGGTCTATGGCGGCGCCACGGTGTGCGCCTGGTATCCGATCACGCCGTCGTCCTCGCTCGCCGATGCCTTCGGCAGCCATTGCGCGAAGCTGCGGCACGACCCCGAAACCGGCAAGGCGAAATACGCCATCGTTCAGGGCGAGGACGAACTCGCCTCCATCGGCATCGTGATCGGCGCTTCCTGGAATGGCGCCCGCGCCTTCACCGCGACGTCCGGGCCGGGCATCTCGCTGATGACTGAATTCATCGGCCTCTCCTACTTCGCCGAGATTCCGGCCGTGATCATGAACGTGCAGCGCGCCGGCCCTTCGACGGGCATGCCGACCCGCACCCAGCAATGCGACGTCACCGCCTGCGCCTATGCCTCGCATGGCGACACCAAGCACGTGCTGCTGTTTCCGGAAGACCCGGCCGAAGCCTTCGAATTCGCCGCGCAATCGTTCGATCTCGCCGAGCGGCTGCAGACCACGATCTTCCTGATGCTCGACCTCGACATCGGCATGAACCACCGGCTTTGCCGCCCGCTGAAGTGGGACGACGCCCGGCAATACGACCGCGGCAAGGTGATGACGGCGGAGATGCTGGACGATGGCCGCGATTTCGGCCGCTATCTCGACGTCGACGGCGACGGCATCCCGTTCCGCAGCTATCCCGGCACCCATCCGACCAAGGGCTCGTACTTCACCCGCGGCACCTCGCGCGACCGTTACGCGCGCTATTCCGAGGAAGGCGCGGTTTACGCCGACAACATGCAGCGGCTGCTGCGCAAATTCGAAACCGCCCAGGACATGGTGCCGCGACCGCTGCAGGCCAACGCGCAGAAACCCACCAAATACGGGGTGATCTATTTCGGCTCGACCTCGCCGGCCATGGATGAAGCGATCGGACTGCTCGAGGCGCGCGGGCATCATCTCGACCGCTTGCGCATCCGCGCCTTCCCGTTCCATTCCAGCGTCGCAAGCTTCCTTGCCGAGCATGACTTCGTCTACGTGGTCGAACAGAACCGCGACGCCCAGCTTCGCTCCCTGATCGTCAACGAAAACGGCATCGATCCGGTGCGGCTGGTGCCGATCCTGCATTACGACGGCACGCCGATCACCGCGCGCTATATCGCCGGCGCCATCGGCGATCACCAGGATCAGCTCAAGGTGACGCCACTGCGCAAGGTAAAGTCATGATGCATTATTCACACGTTACCGCGTCATGCGCGGGCTTGACCCGCGCATCCATCTTCTTCGCAAGAATCTTTCCGAAGAGGATGGATTGCCGGGTCAAGCCCGGCAATGACGGCGGAGCAAGAGGCGCCATGTCATGACCTACATCGCCAAGCCGAAATTCCAGCATCCGGGCCTGCCGAAGAACGAACTCGGCTATACCCACCGCGACTACGAGGGCAAGGTCTCGACGCTGTGCGCCGGCTGCGGGCATGACTCGATTACCGCCTCGATCATCGAAGCCTGCTTCCATCTTTCCATCGAGCCGCATCGCGTCGCCAAGATTTCCGGCATCGGCTGCTCCTCGAAGACGCCGGATTATTTCCTCGGCAATTCGCATGGCTTCAATTCGGTGCACGGACGCATGCCGTCGGTGCTGACCGGCGCTAACCTGGCGAACCGCGACCTGATCTACCTCGGCGTCTCCGGCGACGGCGACAGCGCTTCGATCGGATTCGGCCAGTTCGCGCATTCGATCCGGCGCGGCGTCAACATGACCTATATCGTCGAGAATAACGGCGTCTACGGCCTCACCAAGGGCCAGTTCTCCGCCACCGCCGACCGCGGCTCGAAGTCGAAGAAGGGCGTGACCAACTCCGACAACGCCATCGATCTGGTGGCGATCGCACTGCAGCTCGGCGCCAGCTTCGTGGCGCGCAGCTTTTCCGGCGACAAGACCCAGCTGGTGCCGCTGATAGAAGCCGCGATCCGGCACAAGGGCGCGGCGTTCATCGACGTGATCAGCCCGTGCGTGGCCTTCAACAACCACGCCGGCTCGACCAAGAGCTTTGATTACGTGCGCGAGCACAACGATGCCGTGAACCGGCTCGACGTCATCACCGGGCGCGATCCGATCACCGTCGACTACGCGCCGGGTTCGGTACAGGTCGTCGAACAGCATGACGGCACCAGGCTGGCGTTGCGCAAGCTGGACGCCGACTATGAAGCGCACGATCGCCTCGCGGCGATGGCGTTCCTGCAAAAGCACGCCGCCAAGGGCCAGGTGGTGACCGGGCTGTTGTATGTCGATCCCGAGGCGGAAGATCTGCATGCCCGCCTCGACACCGTGGAGACGCCGCTCAACCAACTGGACGAGAAGGCGCTTTGCCCCGGCTCCGCGGCACTCGACAGCTTCAACGCCGGCCTGCGTTAGGGGCCTATCCCCATTATTCAAGCTGAATGCTCGCCTTTTCCGGGGCGCGGCATTGTTTGATATGGTTCGAACCAGAAGTCGGAGCTCAGCCAACAAATCTGGCGGGCTAGCGGGAGCCTTTCATGCAGCCGGTTACGCAGTATGCCAAGAGCGGTGACGTTCACATCGCCTATCAGGCGTTTGGTAGTGGCCCAATCAATCTGGTCATGGTTCCCGGCTTCGTATCGAATGTGGAGAATTATTGGGACCAACCCGACTTCGCTCGCTTTTTGAACCGTCTAGGCAGCTACGCCAGGGTGGTGACCTTCGACAAGCGCGGTACCGGAATGTCGGATCGGGTAGCCGAGCTTCCCGGCCTCGACCAGCGTATGGACGATCTCCGGGCAGTGATGGATGCGGCCGGGATGGAGCAGGCGTCGCTGCTGGGGATTTCCGAGGGCGCGCCGCTGGCCGTGTTATTTGCCGCGACCTATCCGGATCGGTGCCGCGCGCTGACGCTTTACGGCAGCTTTTCGCGCTTCTCCTACTGGTTTCCGACCGAAGCGGCACTCGCGGCATTCTTCGGCTATGTCGAGCAGGCATGGGGCACCGGCGGCAGCGTGCAACGATTTGCGCCCTCGCGCGCGACGGATGCTGCCTTCCAGCGCTGGTGGGGACGCAACGAGCGGCTCGGCGCGAGCCCTGCCGCCGTGACCGCGTTGATGCGCATGAACAGCCAGATCGAGATCAGCAGTATTCTTCCCGCCGTGCGGGTGCCGACGCTTGTGATCCACAGGACCGGCGACAAGGCGGTCAGCGTGGAAGGTGGACGCGACATGGCGGCGCATATTCCGGGAGCACGTCTGGTCGAATTTCCTGGGGACGACCACCTGTTCTACGTCGGCGAGGGTGCCGAAGAGATATCCGATGCGATCGAGGAGTTCTTGACCGGATCACGACCCCCGGTCTCGGCGGATCGCGTCCTCGCCACGGTTCTCTTCACCGATATCGTCGGTTCGACGGAGAAGGCGGCCGCACTGGGCGACCAGCGCTGGCGCGATCTTCTCGACCATCACCACGCCACGATTCGGCGCAACCTGATACGCTTTCGCGGCCATGAGGTGAAAACGACCGGCGACGGGTTTCTTGCCACCTTCGACGGTCCGGCACGCGGCGTTCGCTGCGCATGCGCTATCGCCGATGAAATCAGGCCGCTCGGCATCGAAGTGCGCGCCGGACTGCACACCGGCGAGTGCGAAATGATCGGCGACGACGTCGGCGGCATCGCCGTTCACATCGGCGCGCGGGTTGCTGCGCTTGCCGGCGCCAGCGAGGTTTTGGTGTCCGGTACAGTAAAGGATCTGGTGGCGGGATCGGGATTGCGTTTCGCCGACCGCGGCAGCCGGTCCCTGAAGGGAATTCCCGGCCAATGGCCGATATTCCTGGCCGAGCGCTAGTCTGGAGCACGCGGGCGGCGCGCAATTGATCAATTTCAAGGCTCTGGCCGCGGGCTCGATTTGTTGTGAGTGGCATTATCCCGTCGGGACGGGCATATTCCCTGGGTCAACACCAGGAGGACTTGCCGATGGACGTTGTCCCGTTGGGTCCAGGATTCGCCGCCGAACTGCGGGGCGTCACGTTAAAGGATGTCGCCTCGGACGAAGCCGCTTATGCGGCGGCGCGGGCCGCCTTCGAGGAACATTCCGTCCTGGTGTTTCGCCATCAGGCGGTGACCGACGAGATTCAACTCGCCTTCTCGCGGCGCTTCGGCCCGCCGGAAGTGACAAAAGTCGGCTCGCAAGGCACCGGCTCGCATTTCGTGATCCTCAGCACCATCGGTCCTGACGGAAAAGTGGTGCCGGCCGACCACAGGCTTTCCCTGCGCAGCAAAGCCAACCAGCTCTGGCATACCGACTCGTCGTTCAAGCGGGTGCCGGCACTGGCATCGATCCTATCGGCGCGCACCATTCCCGCGCGCGGCGGCGAGACCGAATACGTTTCCACCCGGCTTGCCTTCGCGCGGCTCGATACGGCCTCGCGCAACAAGCTGCAAAATTCGTTTGCCTGGCATGACTACGCGCATTCGCGAAAGCAGATCGCGCCGGACCTGGCCAGCCCCGAGGAACGCGCGGCGCTGCCGCCGCAATGCTGGCGGATGGTGTGGACCAATCCCGTGAACGGCCGTGGCGCGATCTATCTCGCCTCGCATGCTTATGCGGTGGAAGGCATGGAAGCAGCAGTTGGGAAAAAGCTGATCGACGAGCTGATGGAAGCCGCGACCCAACCCGGTACCAGCTATCTGCACCAATGGCGCGAAGGCGACGTGGTGATGTGGGACAACCGCGCCACCATGCATCGCGGACGGCCCTGGCCGGCACACGAGCCGCGCCTGATGGTGCGCACGACGATCTCCGCAACCGCGGCTGATGGCGCCGACACCATGCGCCCGCCATCCACGCAGGCAGCGGAATAGCCGTTCCGTTGATCTCGCCAAACGTTGATCGACTGCGCCGAGCTGCAGGGATCGATTTGTTGTGAATGGCGTTATTTTGTTCAAACACCCATATTCCGCCGGTCGGCACGCCCAACCATGTGTTGACAACCCGGCTTCCCGCCCGAAAAGGTGCTGGAACCCTAAAAATCGAACAGAGCGCATCATGAATCCTGTCAAAGCCCTCGAAAAGCACGGCCAGGCGATCTGGCTGGACTTTTTGGCCCGCGGCTTCGTCGCCAAGGGCGACCTCAAGAAGCTGATCGACAGCGACGGCGTAAAGGGCGTCACCTCCAATCCTTCGATCTTCGAGAAGGCGATCGGCAGTTCGGACGAATATGACGAGCCGATCGGCAAGGCGCTGAAGACGGGCGACCGCCCGGTTGCGGAGCTGTTCGAGCATCTTGCGATTGAGGACATCCAGCACGCGGCGGACGTGCTGCGTCCGGTCTATGACCAGCTCAAAGGCGACGACGGATTCGTCAGCCTCGAAGTCTCGCCCTATCTCGCCATGGATACCGAAGAGACGATCGCCGAGGCCGAACGGCTCTGGAAGGAAGTCGATCGCAAGAACCTGATGGTCAAGGTGCCGGCGACGCCGGAGGGCCTGCCCGCGATCGAACATCTGATCGGCGAAGGCATCAGCATCAACATCACGCTGCTGTTCTCGCAAAAGGTCTATGTGCTGGTGGCCGAGGCCTATCTCGCCGGCCTCGAAAAATACATTGCCGGCGGCGGCGACCCGTCCCATGTCGCCAGCGTCGCCAGCTTTTTCGTCAGCCGCATCGACAGTGCGGTCGACAAGCAGCTCGACGAGAAGATCACCAAGGCCAACGATCCGACCGAGAAGGCGCGGCTGGCAGCGCTGAAGGGGAAAGTGGCCATTGCCAATGCCAAGATGGCTTACCAGGACTACAAAAAACTGTTTTCCGGACCGCGCTGGGACAAGCTCGCAGCCAAAGGCGCAAAACCGCAACGGCTGCTGTGGGCTTCGACCGGGACGAAGAATAAAGAATACAGCGACGTGCTTTATGTCGAGGAACTGATCGGCAGGAATACCATCAACACCGTGCCGCCGGCGACGCTCGATGCATTCCGCGACCATGGCAAGCTTCGCGACAGTCTTGAGGAGAACCTCGACGACGCGAGGAGCGTGCTTGCGGGCCTGGAAAAATCCGGCATCTCGCTCGATGCCATCACCGCGGAACTGGTCCGGGACGGCGTAAAACTGTTTGCCGATGCGGCGGACAAGCTCTACGGCGCCGTCGCGCACAAACGCGCGACGGTGATCGCCGACAGCATCGATCAACAACAACTCACCTTGGGTGCGAGCATTTCCAAGGCTGTCGAAGACGGTACCGAAGAATGGCGCGCCGCGGGCAAGATTCGCCGGCTGTGGCAGCACGACAAGTCGATCTGGACCGGCACCGATGAGGACAAGTGGCTCGGCTGGCTGGACAGCGTTTCGATTGGAAAGAGCAAGCTCGCGGATTACCGCGATTTTTCGGCCTGGGTAAAGCAGCAAGGCTTTACCGACGCGGTGGTGCTCGGCATGGGCGGATCGAGCCTCGGACCGGAAGTGATCGCGGAGACATTCGGGCAGCAGCCGAGTTTCCCGAAATTGCATGTGCTGGATTCGACCGACCCCGCACAGGTCCGCGCCATGGCAGACACGGTGAACATGACCAGGACCCTGTTCATCGTTTCCAGCAAGTCCGGCGGCACCACCGAGCCGAACGTGATGAAGGATTATTTTTTCGCGCAAATGAGCGAGGCCGTTGGTGCCGATAACGCGGGCGGGCATTTTGTTGCAGTCACCGACCCCGGCTCGTCACTGGAGAAGGTCGCGAAGGCACAGGGTTTTGCGCGCATCTTTTACGGCGACCCCACGATCGGCGGACGCTATTCGGTGCTGTCGCCGTTCGGACTGGTGCCTGCCGCAGCCGCCGGCGTTGATCTTTCGCGGGTTCTCGATCTCTCACTCTCGATGGTGCGGTCCTGCGGAGCGGATGTGCCGCCGCAGGAAAACCCCGGCGTGCAGCTCGGGCTGGCGATGGGCGTCGCCGGCCAGCAGGGCCGCGATAAGGTAACAATCCTGTCGTCGAACAGGATCGCCGATTTCGGCGCGTGGGCCGAACAACTCATCGCGGAATCCACCGGCAAGGACGGCAAGGGGCTGATCCCGATCGATGGCGAGCCGCTCGGCGATCCGGCCGTCTACGGGAGGGATCGCTTCTTCATCGACCTTCGTACCGAAGAAGAAGTCGACAATAGCCACGACGACAAGCTCGCCGCGCTCGAAAAGGCCGGCCATCCGGTCGTGCGCATTGTCATGAAATCCGTCGACCACCTCGGACAGGAATTCTTCCGGTTCGAAATCGCCACGGCCGTCGCCGGCGCCGTCCTCGGCATCAATCCGTTCAACCAGCCGGACGTCGAGGCCGCCAAGATCAAGACGCGCGAACTCATTGCGTCATTCGAAAAAACCGGCTCGCTTCCTCCGCAACAGCCGGTGATTTCGACCGTACAGGCTGAAATCTACACCGACGAAAAAAATGCCCGCGCGCTACGCAAGGCCGGGGCCGATGGCGACCTCGGATCGTGGCTGACGGCACATTTCGCGCGCCCGGGCGCCGGCGATTATGTCGCATTGCTGGCCTACATCGATCATGACCGCGCGCATATAGATACGCTGCAGCACATGCGGCTTGCGGTGCGCGACAAACGTCATGTCGCGACCTGCGCGGAGTTCGGACCGCGCTTTCTGCATTCCACCGGGCAGGCCTACAAGGGCGGCCCCGACAGCGGTGTGTTTCTGCAGATCACCGCCGATGACGCCAAGGATCTGGCCGTACCCGGCCAAAAAGCCAGCTTCGGCGTCATCAAGGCAGCGCAGGCGCGCGGCGATTTCGACGTGCTGACCGAGCGCGGCCGGCGTGCGCTGCGCGTACATCTCAAGGGCGATCTGAAGGCAGGGTTGGCGATGCTCGACGCCGCGATCATCAGCGCGTTGAATTGAGGGCATGATCCCGAAAAGTAGGAACCGGTTTTCGGATCAGATCATGCTCAAAGCAAATAAGGAACCTTCGAATGCAGCTCGGCATGATCGGCCTCGGCCGGATGGGCGGCAATATCGTTCGCCGGCTGATGAAGCACGGACACACCGCCGTCGTTTATGACAAGGACGCGAAAGCGGTAGCGGCGCTTGCTGCCGACGGCGCCGCCAGCGCCGGCGCGCTGGAGGATTTTGTCGGCAAGCTGGAGCGGCCGCGAACGGCGTGGGTGATGCTGCCGGCCGGCAAGATTACCGAGGCGACCATCGATGCGCTGGCAAAACTGCTGCAGACCGGCGACGTCATCATCGACGGCGGCAACACGTTCTGGCAGGACGACGTTCGCCGCGGCAAGGCGCTTAAAGAGAAGGGCATTCACTACATCGACGTCGGCACCTCGGGCGGCGTCTGGGGCATCGAGCGCGGCTACTGCATGATGATCGGCGGCGACAAGGCGGTGGTCGATCGCCTCGATCCGATCTTTGCCGCGCTTGCACCGGGCATCGGCGACATTCCGCGCACCGGCGGGCGCGAGGGCCGCGATCCGCGGATCGAACAGGGCTACATTCATGCCGGCCCGGTCGGCGCCGGCCACTTTGTCAAAATGGTGCACAACGGCATCGAATACGGCTTGATGCAGGCCTATGCCGAGGGTTTTGATATTCTCAAGAACGCCGATATCGACGTCCTGCCCGCGGACCATCGCTTCGATCTGGATATCGCCGACATTGCCGAGGTATGGCGGCGCGGCAGCGTTATTCCGTCATGGCTGCTCGATCTGACGGCGTCCGCGCTCGCGGAAAATCGCACGCTGGACAACTATTCCGGCTTTGTCGAGGACTCCGGCGAAGGCCGCTGGACCGTCAATGCCGCCATCGACGAAGCAGTTCCCGCGGAAGTGCTGACCGCCGCGCTGTTCGCGCGATTCCGGTCGCGCAAGCAGCACACTTTCGCTGAAAAGATTCTCTCGGCGATGCGTGCCGGTTTTGGCGGCCACAAGGAGCCGCAGCAGCATCCGGATCCGGTGCGCCAGAAGGCGCCCGATATCGTCAAGCCAAAGGCCTGACGACATGACGGATGGTTCGACCAGCCAGAAAAAGCCCGATGCCTGCTGCTTCGTCATCTTCGGCGTCACCGGCGACCTGGCGCATCGGCTGGTAATCCCCGCGCTTTATAATCTGGCTGCCGCCGGCCTGCTGCCCGACAAATTCTGCATCGTCGGAATCGCGCGCAAGGCGATGTCGAACGACGCGCTGCGCGACAGTCTGATGAAGGGCCTGCGCGAATTCTCCACCCGCGCGGTGGACGATGCAATCGCCGAGCGCCTGCTGGAGTGCGTGACCTGCATCGCAGCCGATCCGAAAGACCCCGCCTCGTTCGACCGCATGCACGAGCAGCTTGAGAAGCTCGAAGCCGCCAGAAGCACCGGCGGCAATCGCCTGTTCTATCTGGCCACCCCGCCCGGCGCATTCGCGCCGATAGCCCGCGAACTCGGGCGCACGGGCTTGCTCAAGGAAGACGGCGGCGCGTGGCGCCGGCTGGTGGTCGAAAAGCCGTTCGGTACCGACCTCGCCTCGGCCAGGGCGTTGAACAGCTGTCTGCTGAAGATCGTCGACGAACACCAGATCTATCGCATCGATCATTATCTCGGCAAGGAGACCGTCCAGAACATCCTGGTGTTGCGTTTTGCCAACGGCATGTTCGAGCCGATCTGGAACCGCAATCATATCGATCACATCCAGATCGCCGTCGATGAAAAGCTCGGCGTCGGCCATCGCGGCAGTTTTTATGACGCCACCGGCGCGCTGCGCGACATGGTACCGAACCATCTGTTTCAGCTGTTGTCGCTGGTCGCGATGGAGCCGCCGGCGCGGTTCGATGCACATGCGGTGCGTTCGGAGAAAGCCGAGGTACTGGCGGCCATCCAGGCCCAGAGCGAGACGGAGGCGCTGCAGAATTCAGTGCGGGGCCAATATGAAGGTGGCAAGATCGGCGACACCCAGATCGAGGACTATCGCAAGACCGAAGACGTCAAGCCCGACAGCACCACCGAGACCTATGTGGCGCTGAAACTGACCATCGACAACTGGCGCTGGGCCGGCGTGCCGTTTTATCTGCGCACCGGGAAAGCGCTCGGCGCCAAGCGCACCGAAGTCGCCATAAAATTCAAGCAGGCGCCGTTCGCGATGTTTCGCGACACCCCGGTGGACCGGCTGTCGCAGAACTACCTCGTCATCGGCATCGAGCCGACCGAAGGCATCACGCTGCAATTCAATACCAAGGTGCCGGGGCCGACGATTTCCATCGACGGCGTCGAGATGAAGTTCCGCTACAAGGACTATTTCAAGGCCGAGCCCAGCACCGGCTATGAGACGCTGATTTACGACTGCATGATCGGCGACAACATCCTGTTTCAGCGCGCCGACGGCGTCGAGGCCGGCTGGGCGGCGGTGCAACCGTTTCTCGATGCGTGGAAAAAAGCGGGAGCCGGGGGACTTGAAACCTACAAGGCCGGCAGTGAAGGCCCCGCCGGCGCGGAAGAGCTGTTGAAGCGCGACGGCCGCAGCTGGCGAAAGCTCGGCTGATGGTTCTCAATGATAATCGCTTGATCGTCGCGGTCGCCGATGCAGCGCAACTGGCAAGGACGGCGGCGCAGCGCCTCATCGCACGGATCGCCGCCAACGGCGATCGTGTCGCGATCTGCCTGACCGGCGGCTCGAGCCCCAAACGGCTCTATGAACTGCTCGCCGATGATCCCTACCGCAGTCAAATTCCGTGGGATCGCGTGCATTGGTTCATCGGCGATGAACGATTTGTCCCGGCCAGTGATTCTCTGAACAACATGAATATGGCGCGGCAGGCTTTCCTCAATCGCTGCGCGCCGCTGATCAACATTCACCCCATTGCAACCGACGCGGCAGATCCCGATCAAGCAGCACGCCGCTATGAAGCCGAACTGAAATCGTTCTACGGCGCCGACGCGCTGGATGCCGACCGTCCCCTGTTCGATGTCGTGCTAATGGGCGTCGGACCCGATGGGCACACCGCATCGCTGTTTCCCGGCTATCCCGCGGTCGTCGAGACGCAGCGCTGGGTGGTGGGCGTCCCGAACGCTCATGTCGAACCATTGGTGCCCCGCGTAACGCTGACCTTGCGAACTCTCGCCTCGTGCCGCGAAATGCTGTTCGAAGTGAGCGGCGCAGACAAGCGACAGATCCTGAGCCGGGTGCTGGCGGGGGAAGATTTGCCGGCGAGCCGCGCGAATTCCATTGGCGTGACGACATGGCTTGCCGACACGGCGGCGCTCCCGGAGAATTTCCGTGGCGGATGATTTTTCCAGCATCCCATGCGCCCTCATCGTGATGGGCGTGTCCGGCTCGGGCAAAACCACCATCGCCGAAAAACTTGGCGAACGCCTGGGCTGGAAATGCGAGGATGGCGACAAATACCACCCCAAAAGCAATGTCGAAAAAATGAGCGCGGGACATCCACTCACCGATGAGGATCGCCGGCCGTGGCTGCAGGCGATCGCCGACAAGATCGACCAGGTCTGTGAGGCCGGCGAGCATGCCGTGGTTGCCTGCTCGGCGTTGAAGCGCGCCTATCGCGATATTCTCGTGCACGGACGCGATGACGTACGCATCGTCTATCTCGACGGCGCGCAGAAGCTGATCGCCGGCAGGCTCGCCGCGCGGAAAGGTCACTTCATGCCGCCCGGACTGCTGGACAGCCAGTTCAAGACGCTGGAGCCGCCGGGCAGCGACGAAAATCCCATCGCCGTGTCGATCGATGCACCGGTCGAGGCGATAGTCGAGGATATCGTCGCCAAGCTGGGGCTAACTCCGCACGCCGGCAACAGGAAGCGCCCATGAGCCAAATCGCATTGGTCGTCTCCGACGTCGACGGCACCTTGGTGACCCACGACAAGCGTTTGACCGATGGCGCCAGGCACGCGGTGCAGCGGTTGCGCGATGCACGCATCGGTTTCACTATCGTCAGCAGCCGGCCGACGGCCGGCATGCGGTTTCTGATCGAGCCCCTCGGGATCACGTTGCCGGTCGGGTCTTTCAACGGCAGTTCGATTGTCGATCCGCAATTAAAGCCGATCGAACAGCACCTGATCTCCGCGGCTGCGGCTCAACGTAGCCTCGATCTGCTCAGCGAATTCGGCGTCGATATCTGGTTGTTCACCAACGATGCCTGGCTGACGCGCAATGCCGACGGTGAATTTGTCCCGAATGAAAAGCGCGCGATCCGGGCCGATCCGACCATCGTCGGCGATTTCAGGCCTTATTTGTCGAGTGCCTGCAAAATCGTCGGCGCCAGCTCCGATGCGGAGCTGCTGCAACGCTGCGAAGTCGCCATGCGGCAGGCGCTGGGCGCGCAGGCAACCGCGGCCCGGTCGCAAAGCTATTATCTCGATGTCACGCCGCCGGGCCACGACAAGGGCACGTTTGTGCAGGCAATGGCGCGGCGCTTGGGCATCTCAACTGCCGCGGTCGCCACCATCGGCGACATGCAAAACGATCTTGCGATGTTCAAAAACAGCGGCCTTTCCATCGCGATGGGCAACGCCACTGACGACGTCAAGCAGCAGGCGTCGCACGTCACCTCCTCCAACGAGGAAGAGGGCTTTGCGGGCGCGATAGAATTCATTCTGAAACAAACTCCGGCCTCATCCTGAGGGGCGGCGTCTTGCCCATCTCGAAGGATGGCCGCAGACCGTACTCGCGGCCATCCCTTAAGACGCCGCGCAGCACGCCACTCCTCTGGATGGGGGTTACTTCCCGCGCTGCACCACAGGTTTCTCGACAGGTTTCTTGGCGTCGAGATTATGCGCCGTGTTGATGAGCGCGATGTGAGTCAGGGCTTGCGGGAAATTCCCGGTCTGACGTCCCTCGCCTGAGTCGAATTCCTCGGCCAGCAAACCAAGATCGTTCGCCACCGCTACCACGCGATCGAACAGCTTTTGGGCTTTGTCGATCTCCTCGCCCAGCACATAGGCGTCGGCAAGCCATAGACTGCACGCAAGAAATGCCCCCTCGATCGGCTGCCGTTCAGCGGTACTTTCGCGTGGATCATGCCGCAGCACAAAGCCGTCCCGCATCATATGACGCTCGATCGCGGCAAGCGTGCCTTTGACCCGCGGATCCGACGCGGGAAGGAAACCCACCGAAGGCAGCAGCAGGATGCTGGCGTCCAGCAATTGCGAGCCATAGGATTCGACGAACGCGTTTTGCTCCGGATCAAAACCCTTGTCGCAGACATCCCGGCAAATGGTGTCGCGCAGCAGCTTCCATCGGTCGAGCGGTCCCTTCAGGCCGAATCTCTCGGCGCTCTTGATCGCGCGGTCGAAGGCGACCCAGGTCATCACCTTGGACGACACGTAGTGCTTGCCCTCGCCGCGGCGCTCCCAGATGCCATGGTCCGGCTTGTCCCAGACTTCCGCGAGATGTTCCAGCACCGTGCATTCCAGCGCCCAGCTACCGGCATCGAGTTCGAGCCTGGCCATGCGCGACTGGTGAAACGCGTCGATCAATTCGCCGTAGACATCGAGCTGCAACTGCGCATGCGCGGCATTGCCCACCCGCACCGGCTGCGCGCCGCCATAGCCGGGCAGCCAGGCAGCTTCCCACTCCAGCAGCCGCCGCTGGCCGGCGATGCCATACATGATCTGCATGTCGGCCGGCGATCCGGCAACCGCACGCAGCAACCAGTTATGCCAGGCCAAGGCTTCATCGGTGTAACCACTGTTCATCAGCGCCAAAAGGGTAAAAGTCGCATCGCGCAGCCAGCAAAACCGGTAATCCCAGTTGCGGGCGCCGCCGAGTTTTTCCGGCAACGAGGTGGTCGGTGCTGCAACGATGCCCCCGGTCGGCGCGTAGGTCAGCGCCTTCAGCGTGATCAGCGAACGCATCACGAGGCCGCGGCGCTCGCCTTCATAGGTGCAACGGCCGGACCACTCGGACCAGAAATCTTCGGTATCCTGCAAGGCCCGTTCAGGATCGATCGGGTCGGGAAGCGGCAGATGCGAAGGGCCGTAGGTGAGGACAAACGGAATGGTTTGGCCGGCGCTTATGTCGAAATCAGCCACCGTGGTCATGTCCTCGCCGCGCGTTTCGACCGGCGTGCGCAGGACCGTCATGTCCGGGCCGCAGATCGCAAGCAGCGCATCATCTTCAGTGCGCTTGACCCAGGGAATGTCCCGGCCGAAGCCGAAGCGGATGATCAACTCCATCCGCAGCTTCACGCGGCCGCTTTCACCGCGAACCAGCCTGACGACGTCCGAGGCCTTTCCGCGTGGCGGCATGAAATCGATCAGTGTGACGACCCCTTCCGCGGTCTCGAAGCGGGTCTCCAGAATCAGGGTGTCACCGCGATAGCGCCGCGAGCATTTCACGCTGTCGGCCGAGGGCGCGATCTGCCATCGGCCATGCTCGCGCGTTCCGAGCAATGCTGCGAAGCAGGCGTCGGAATCGAAGGCAGGCCAGCACAGCCAGTCGATCGACCCGTCGCAGCCGACCAGCGCAGCAGTTTCGCAGTCGCCGATCAGGCCGTAGTCTTCAATCCTGCTGGACAAATTTTTTCACCGGAGTTTCGGGAATTAGACCGTTGTTTGCTGGGTCCGCTCCCTCGTTGCATCTTCCAGCGCCGCGAGATCGATCACAGCCGCGATGCCGTCGACTGCAACGGGCAACCGCCGGCGCCAGTTCGGATGTTCGTTGACGGTTCCCGGGATATTGGGCTGGTCGGTAACACCCAGCAGATCTTCCAGCGATATCGCGAGCAGCCGCGACTTCGTCCGGGCGAGAAACTTCACAATGGAGTATACATGATCATTGTCGATCGAATGATGACGCAACACGTTCAAAAGCATTGCGATGGCATGCCGGCGGGCGTCGTCGCTTTCGCCGGGATCGATCCCAAGCGACCGCTTGAGCTGCAAGTCTTCGAAGCTGCGCCACCCGGCGAAGGTCGGCAGATCGTGGGTGTTGAAGGTGACCAGCGCATTCGCCGTGTAATGATCGATGCCCTGAAACAACCCATGATGGTCGCGCTCGAACATCATCACCAGATATGACCAGATGCCCCAGGAGGAGAGCTGCTCGCGAAAACCCTCCGGGACGGTGCCGAGATCCTCGCCGATCACCACGCATCGTTGCGCCGCGCTTTCCTGCGCCGTCACCGCCAGCAGCGCCTCGAACGGCATTTGCACATAAACGCCGTCGCGCGCGGTAAAGCCATGCGGCACCAGATAGAGCCGCTTCAGGCCAAGCACGTGGTCCAATCGGATCGCGCCGGCATGGCGCATCGAGGCCCGGAGCATGTCGCGAAACGGTTCGAACGATTGAACTTCCAGCCCCGCGGCATTGAACCCCGCCAGACCCCAGTTTTGCCCTGCGGTGTTGAGAGCATCCGGCGGCGCGCCGACCGCCAGATGACGGGAAATCGCCACCTGCTCATTCCAGGCGTCGAACCCGTCGGATTGCACGCCGACGGCCACGTCGAGATAGAGACCGACCTTCATGCCCAATCTCGCCGCCAGATCACGGCAAGATTGCAGTTGCTGGTCCGCAGTCCATTGAACGAATTCGACTAACTCAACCTCGTCGGCATCCGGGCCGGCGCGGAGGTTCGCGCATTGGGCATCGTCCGGGTGCTGCCACGGCTTCGGCCATTCCCACCACGGCACCTTGAATTTATGTCTGAGGACTTCGAAACAGGCGAAACGCGACAGCAAAGCGCCGCGCTCGGTGCGGAATTTGGCGAAAGCCGCCTGACGCCCGGTATTCGGATCGGCCTTGAATGCTGCAAACGCCAGGCGCAGCGCCCGCCATTTTAGCTCAGCAACAGCGGCGTAATCGACGACATTGCCTTCTCTCAGCCGGGCAATCGCCTCGCTGCTATCGGCGAAAGCGCTTGGTGAGAACTCCGGAAGTTTTTCGAGGTCGATATAAAGCGCATTGAGAAACAGCCGGCTGTTCGGCGAATAGGGGCTGCAATCGGCCGGCCGGTCGTCGAACAGCACATGCAGCGGATTGAGGCCAACGCCCCCCGCGCCCAAACCGGCCGCCAACTCGATCAAGCCTCCGAGGTCGGTAAAATCGCCCATCCCCCAGTTGCGCGACGATCTGACGCCATACAGCTGCACCGCCAATATCCAGGAGCGGTCGAAGTCTCCGCCGAAGGCTTTTGGGGGCGCGACGATGAACGGGACTTGATCGCTCAATAAGGAGGCATCGGTCAGGTGCAGGCGGTAGGAGCCGACCGATAGATCGGAGGGCCAGCCGATGGCACGATCGCCGGCCTTGCCTTGCGCAATAACCTTAAGATCGGCAACGATTTTCCATTCGACCGGCAATGTGACAGCTTCGCCGAGCTCGGTCCGCGAGGGCTGCCCCGACCGCACTACAACCGGCCGATCCAGAAAACGATGTGGGGTTTGGACCGGCAGGGCGTTAAGGATGGTTTCGAGCGCCGCCCCGTCCGTGACATGGCGGTGGCCCTGACCGTCGATGAATTCGGTCTGAATCCCCAGTTCGGCAGCTTTGGTGAAAAGGTCCATTCGGCACGCTGTTTGCACGCAACGGGGAGAGCCGCCGCGAAATTCTCTAGATGCAGGAAGAGGATAGCCGTGTTTAACTCGACCCCTGTCGCATCGGTTCCCGGGGAACCAATGCTTTCGCGAGGCTTTGTATGTATGTCCGGAGCGTCTCTTTTCCCGCAAATGAAATGGGACGCCGTTTCCATACCAGTGGCATCACCGTGAACAAGACAACGCAAGCTGTCGAGAGCGCCGCAGCCGGCGGTGCTTTCCATATCGAAGACGTCTATCCGGTAGTCGATGGCGGCCGCTTTCCTGTGAAGCGCGTCGTCGGCGAACGCATCGACGTCTGGGCCGATATCTACCGCGATGGGCACGATGTCGTCACCGCGGCGCTGGTGTGGCGCCGCGAGCGCGACCGCGACTGGCAGCGTGTACCGATGACCTTTCACAGCAACGACCGCTGGGGCGGATCGTTCATCCCCGACGAGATCGGACGCTACGTCTATGCGATCGAAGCCTGGACCGACGAATTCGCCACCTGGCGGCACGGCTTTGAACTGAAGCAGAAGGCCGGCGTCGACCTGACCCTCGATGCGATCGAAGGCGCGGGCATGCTCACCAAGGCCCAGGCCGGAGGCAAAGCTGCAGCAGCCGTGATCCTGCGGCAATGCGAGGACTATCTTCAGACCGGTGAAGCCGCGCCGCTGCTGACACCCGAACTCAAGGACGCCATGGCGGAAAGCCAGCTGCGAAGCGACCTGACGCGGTCGCAGCTGTTTCCGCTGATGGTGGACCGGCCGCGGGCGCGGACCGGCGCGTGGTACGAAATGGTACCGCGAAGCCAGGGCCGGACTCCCGGACAGCACGGCACGTTCAGGGATTGCATCGCGCGGCTGCCGGACGTGGCAGCGACCGGCTTCGACGTGGTCTATTTCACGCCGATTCACCCGATCGGCCAGACCAACCGCAAGGGCCGCAATAACGCGGTGACAGCCGCCGAAGGCGATCCCGGCAGCCCCTACGCCATCGGCGGAGCCGAGGGCGGTCACGATGCGGTGCATCCGGAACTGGGCACCCTGGAAGATTTCCGCGCCTTCGTTTCGGCCTGCAAACAGCTCGACATGGAAGTGGCGCTCGATTTCGCCGTGCAATGTTCGCCCGATCATCCGTGGCTGAAGCAGCATCCGCAGTGGTTCAAGCGCCGGCCCGACGGCTCCATGCGCTATGCGGAAAACCCGCCGAAGAAATACGAAGACATTGTCAATCCCGATTTTGCCTCCGAGGACGCCGGCGCGCTGTGGAACGCGCTGCGCGACGTCGTGCTGTTCTGGATCGACCAAGGCGTCAAGATTTTCCGCGTCGACAATCCGCATACAAAACCGTTCCGGTTCTGGGAATGGCTGATCCACGAGGTTCAACTGCAACATCCCGACGTGATCTTCCTCGCCGAAGCCTTTACCCGGCCGAAACTGATGAAGGGGTTGGCAAAACTCGGCTTCACCCAGTCCTACACCTATTTTACGTGGCGGACGCAGAAGTGGGAGCTTGAGCAGTATCTCAATGAGCTGACCGGCTATCCCGAACGCGATTTCTATCGCCCGAATTTCTTCGTCAATACCCCGGACATCCTGCCCTACCACCTGCAGAGCGGCGAGCCGTGGATGTTCAAGTCCCGCGTCGCGCTCGCGTCGACGCTGTCGAGCACCTACGGCGTCTACAACGGTTTTGAGCTGCTGGAGCACGAACCGATCCCGGGCAAGGAAGAGTATCTCGATTCGGAAAAATACGAGATCAAGGTGCGCGACTGGGACCAGCCAGGGAACATCAAACCCTACATCCGCGATCTCAATCGCGCACGCCGCGCAAATGCAGCGCTGCAGCAGACCAGCAATCTGCGGTTCATCCCGATCGACGACGGCAATGTCATCGGCTTTGTGAAGGGCTCCGTGGATCAGACCAATACGGTCGTCGTCGCCATTGCGTTGTCGCGCGAACCGCACGAATTCTGGTTTCCGATCGGCGATATCCAGATCGACGCAGGCGGCGAACGCCGCCATGTCGCCGCCGTTGAAAACCTGATCACGGGCGAGCGGCACGCCGTCGAATGGGGCGGCATCCACCTGCGGATCGATCCGGCGCGCGATCCCGCCCTGCTGTTTCGCTGCCTGGCGTGAGGGGCTCCGCCATGAATGTGATGCCATCGATCGATACGGCTGAGTTGCGGAGCGCCGCCAGCGAAGCGGATCAACTCTGGTACAAGGACGCGATCATCTATCAGCTTCACGTCAAGGCGTTCGCCGACAGCAACAATGACGGCATCGGCGATTTTGCGGGCCTGACCGAAAAACTCGACTATCTGCAGGATCTCGGCGTCACGGCGCTGTGGCTGCTGCCGTTCTATCCCTCACCGGGGCGCGACGACGGCTACGACATTGCCGACTACGGCGCGATCAATCCCGATTTCGGCACCATGAAGGATTTCCGCCGCTTCATCGTCGAGGCCAAGCGGCGCAACTTAAGGGTCATCACCGAACTGGTGATCAATCACACTTCCGACCAGCACGATTGGTTCAAGCGGGCGCGGCGCAGCGACCCGAAATCCTCGGCGCGCAACTGGTATGTCTGGAGCGATACCGACCAGAAATACCAGGGCACGCGCATCATCTTCACCGACACCGAGAAATCCAACTGGACCTGGGATCCCGAGGCCGGCGCGTTCTACTGGCACCGTTTCTTCTCGCACCAGCCCGATCTCAACTTCGACAATCCGCGCGTGGTCAGCGCGGTCGTGCAGGTGATGAAGCGCTGGCTCGACACCGGCGTCGACGGCTTCCGGCTGGACGCAATTCCCTATCTGTGCGAGCGCGACGGCACCAACAACGAGAACCTTCCCGAGACCCACGTCGTCATCAAGAAGATCCGCGCCGAACTCGATGCCTATGCCAAGGGCAAGGTGCTGCTGGCTGAAGCCAATCAATGGCCGGAGGACGTGCAGGAATATTTCGGCCAAAGCGACGAATGCCACATGGCCTATCACTTCCCGCTGATGCCGCGCATCTACATGGCGATCGCGCAGGAAGACCGTTTCCCGATCACCGATATACTGCGCCAGACGCCGGAAATTCCCAGCGATTGCCAGTGGGCATTGTTCCTGCGCAACCACGACGAGTTGACGCTGGAAATGGTGACCGACGTCGAGCGCGACTATCTGTGGTCGACCTACGCCAACGATCCCCGCGCCCGCATCAATGTGGGCATCCGCCGCCGGCTGGCGCCGCTGATGGATAACGACCGCCGCAAAATCGAGTTGATGAATTCGCTGCTGCTGTCGTTTCCGGGCACGCCGATCATCTACTACGGCGACGAGATCGGCATGGGCGACAACATCTATCTCGGCGACCGCAACGGCGTCCGCACGCCGATGCAGTGGACGCCAGACCGCAACGGCGGCTTCTCCCGCGCCGATCCCGCGCGGCTCTACGCCCCGACCATCATGGACCCGGTCTACGGTTACGAATCCGTCAATGTCGAGGCGCAGTCGCGCAGCCTGTCGTCGCTGTTGAGCGCGACCAAGCGGCTGATTTCGGTACGAAAATCCGCGCAGGCGTTCGGCCGCGGCACCATGACATTCATCCGCCCGGCCAACCGCTCGGTGCTTTGCTACGTCCGGCAGCATCAGGACGAAGTCATTCTTTGCGTCGCCAACCTGTCGCGTTCCGCGCAGGCGACCGAACTCGATCTGTCTGCCTGGAAAGACCGGGTGCCGCTGGAAATGCTGGGCCGGACGAACTTTCCGGCGATCGGCGAATTGCCCTACATGATCACGCTGGCGCCTTATGGATTCTACTGGTTTCAACTGCGCGAAAAGGAAGTGTCGGATCGCGTCGCTACCACCCCCGTGCCTGAATTCGAGACCCTGGTGGTTCCGGTCGGCGCCACCTGGATGTCGCTCGCCCGCGCGCGGAGTGTATTCGAACGTGACGTATTGCCGCCCTATCTGGCGAGAACCCGCTGGTATCCGGAACGCTCGGCAAAAGCCATCGAACCAACTTTGACTTCGGTGATCCCGTTCTGCGATATCGGCGACAACAGGCCCTATTTGGGGTTTTTCGAAGCGAGCCAGCGCGGAATTACCACGCGCTACGTGTTGCCGATGCGGATCGAATGGGTGCGCTTCGATCGCGAACGCTATAATCCCCGCGCCTTCGCAGCGGTGCGTCAAGGCGCGCGGGAAGGAACGCTGCTCGACGTCGCCACCGACCAGATTTTCATTGCGCTTCTGCTACGAAACCTCGGCAGCGCGCTGACCGTCGAAGACGAGCAGGGGATGGCCACGCGCCTCGAGTTCAGGCCGACGGCGAAGTTTCCCAAAGGACCGGTCAAGCAGCCGGAGCACATCCGCGCCGTCGAGACCGAACAATCCAACAGCACCGCGCTGGTGGACAACGACTATGTCGTCAAGATCTATCGCAAGCTGGAGGCCGGCATCAATCCCGAGGTCGAGGTCGGCCGTTTCCTGACCGAAGTCGCCGGTTTCGCCAACTCGCCGGCACTGCTGGGCAGCGTCGAATTTGTCGAAGGCGAGCGCAGAAGCGCGGTCGCGGTCGTGCATGCGTTGATCCAGAACCAGGGCGACGCCTGGACCGTGACATCGGCCTATCTCGACCGTTTTGTCGACGAACAGCGCGTGCTCGGCGGCGGAGATGCATCGTCCGACAGCGAAGAGCAGACGGCGTATCTGCGCTACATGTCGCAGACCGGAAGGCGCGTCGCCGAGATGCACATGGCGCTCGCCAGCCGCGACGACGATCCGGCATTCGCCCCGGAGCGGGCCACGCCGTCCGACATCGAGCAGTGGCTGTCGGACCTCGCAGGGCGCGCCACGCGCGTGCTCGAGGCCTTGAAGCAGCGGCGCGATATAGCAAAGGATCCTGAACGGGCCATGATCGAGGAGATGCTTTCGCATGCGGCGACGCTTCAGGGCGGCGTCGGCAAGCTGCTTCCCGACCCGTCGCAGATTCTCAAGATTTGCCACCACGGCGATTTTCATCTCGGCCAGATGCTGATCGCCAAGGATGACATTTTCATCATCGACTTCGAAGGCGAGCCCCGGCGTACGCTGGACGAACGTCGCCGCAAGGCGCCGGCCGCCCGCGACGTCGCCGGTTTGATCCGCTCCATCGACTATTCGACGACGGCCGCGCTGGATCGCGCGCTCAAGGTGAATTCGGACGAGCACGGCAAACTGGCAACTGCGCTGAATGCCTGGCGTGACCGCGCGACCGAAACCTTCCTTGGCGCCTACCGGGAAAACATGCGGCAGGCTCGGCTGTGGCCCGGCAATGCCGCCGCCGCCAGCCGGCTTCTCAGCGTCTTCCTGCTCGAGAAGGCGATTTACGAAATTGAATACGAACTCGCGCACCGGCCCGACTGGCTGCGCGTGCCGCTTACGGGGGCGCTCCGTATCCTGTCACAGCAATTGGAAGCCTCATGACGAAATTGTCCCCGGAGGCCTACGCAATCGTCGAAGGCCGACACTCCGATCCGTTTCACTATCTCGGTCTCCATAAGGAGGACGACAAAACCGTGGTGCGCGCCTTTTTGCCGGAGGCATCGAAGGTCGACGCCATCGACGAGCACGGCAAGGCGGCGGCGCTGGCGCGCATCCACGATGCCGGATTGTTCGCCGGTGCGTTGCCGAACGGATCGAAGCGCTACCAGCTGCGTGCGCGCTTCGGCGATACCACGGTCGATCTCGACGATCCCTATCGCTTTCCCCCGGTATTGACCGATTTCGATCTGTACCTGCTTGGCGAAGGAACCCAGCAGCGGCTCTACGACAAGCTCGGCGCGCATCCGATGACGCTGGATGGCGTTCCCGGGGTCGCATTCGTTGTATTCGCGCCGAACGCGCGGCGAGTCAGCGTGGTCGGCGATTTCAATTTCTGGAATGCGCGGCGGCACCCGATGCGCGTACGCGGCAGCGGTTATTGGGAATTGTTCGTGCCCCATGCTACCGCCGGCGACCACTACAAGTTCGATATTATCGGGCCGCAGGGACAGCACCTTCCGCTCAAGTCCGATCCGATGGCGTTTGCCGCGGAGCTGCGTCCGAGCACGGCCTCCATCGTTCTCGATGAGACGAGACTGCCGCATCCGCGCCCGGCGCCGGCCAACGTCAATGCGCTGAATGCCCCGATGTCGATCTACGAGGTGCATTTGGGTTCGTGGCGGCGCAAGGACAATAACGAGTGGCTGACCTATCGCGAGTTGGCGGAGCAGTTGCCTCGCTATGTTCGCGATCTCGGCTTTACCCATGTCGAATTCCTCCCGGTCAACGAACACCCGTTCGACGGCTCTTGGGGCTATCAGCCCACGGGGATGTACGCGCCGACCAGCCGGTTCGGCACGCCGGAGGATTTCTGCGCGCTGGTCGACGCATGCCATCGCGAAGGCCTTGGCGTATTGCTGGACTGGGTGCCCGGCCATTTCCCCGACGACCCGCACGGCCTCGCCAATTTCGACGGCACGGCGCTGTATGAGCATGCCAATCCGCTGCAGGGCCGGCATATGGACTGGGGCACGCTGATCTACAATTATGGGCGCACTGAAGTTGTAAATTTCCTGGTCTCCAACGCGCTGTTCTGGCTCGAGCGTTACGGCATCGACGGGCTGCGCGTCGACGCGGTGGCTTCGATGCTCTATCTCGATTACAGCCGGCCCGCGGGCGGCTGGATCCCGAACAAATATGGCGGCCGCGAAAACCTCGAAGCCATCGATTTCCTGCGCCGTTTCAACACCGAGGTCTATGCCCGATTTCCGCAGGCCACTACCGCGGCGGAGGAATCAACCGCGTGGCCGCAGGTGTCGCGTCCGGTCGAATATGGCGGGCTTGGATTTGGCTACAAATGGAATATGGGCTGGATGCACGACACGCTGACCTACATCAGCAAGGATCCGATCCACCGCAAGCACCATCATGGCAACGTCCTGTTCGGCCTGCATTATGCCTTTTCGGAAAATTTCATTCTGCCGCTATCCCATGACGAGGTCGTCCATGGCAAGCGGTCGATTGTCGGCCGCATGCCCGGAGACGACTGGCAGCGCTTCGCCAATTTGCGCGTTTATTACGCGTTCATGTTCGGGCATCCCGGCAAGAAGCTGATGTTCATGGGCTGCGAATTCGGCCAGGAACGCGAATGGAGCCACGACCATTCGCTGGATTGGCATCTGCTCGGTCAGAAAAAACATGCCGGCATCCAATCGCTGATCCGCGACCTCAACGAACTCTATCGCGCGACGCCCGCCTTGCATGAAATGGACTGCGACCCGCTCGGGTTCGAATGGATTGTCAGCGACGACGCCAACCGCAACGTGTTTGCCTGGATGCGGAAGGGGAACGGCGCGCGCGCGCGCTGCCTGGTCGTCGCCAATTTCTCGCCGAACGTGTACCACGACTATCGCGTTCGGGTACCGTTCGCCGGCAAATGGCGCGAGGTGCTCAATTCCGACTCCGCGCATTACGGCGGCGGCAATGTCGGGAACGTCGGCGAAGTCAGGACGTTGGATGCTCTGGTGCCGGAGCTCAATCTTACCCTCCCGCCGCTGGCCGCGATATTTCTCGTACCGGAAAACTGAGCATGCGACTGTCCGCTGGTACGTCCTCACGCCTCGGTGCAAGCTGGGACGGCCGGGGCACCAATTTTGCGTTGTTTTCCGCGAACGCACAGAAAGTAGAACTCTGCCTGTTCGAAAGCCAGGGCCGCAAGGAACTGGAACGGATAGAGCTTCCGGAGCGCACCGAAGACGTATGGCACGGCTATCTCAACGATGTGGCGCCCGGACAGCTCTACGGTTATCGCGTCCATGGCCCCTATGCGCCCGAGCACGGCCACAAATTCAATGCCCATAAGCTGTTGCTCGACCCCTATGCAAAACGCCTCGCCGGGCGCCTGGTGTGGAGCGACGCGCATTTCGCCTATCGCACCGGAAGCCCGCGCGAGGATCTGTCATTCGATCGCCGCGATAACGCCCGTGGCATGCCGAAGGCGGTCGTGCTCGATGAGACCTTCAACTGGGGCCGCCGCGAGATCGTCCGCCCGAACATCCCATGGGAAGACACCATCATCTATGAAGCGCATGTCAAGGGCGTGACGCAGAAGCGCGAGGACGTGCCGCCCGGCCTGCGCGGCACCTATGGCGGCCTTTCCTCGCCGGCAATGATCGAGCATCTGAAACGGCTCGGCGTCACCACCATTGAGCTGCTGCCGATTCATGGCTTCGTCGACGACAGAATGCTGGTCGAAAAAAAGCTGTCGAATTACTGGGGTTATAACACGCTGTCGTTCTTCGCGGCGGAGCCGCGCTACACCCAGGAAAATCCGCTCGACGCGTTCCGCACCACGGTTGCGCGGCTGCACGATGCCGGCATCGAGGTGATGCTCGACGTGGTTTACAATCACACTGCCGAGGGCAATCACATGGGCCCGACGCTGTCGTTCCGCGGCATCGACAACGCCTCCTATTACTGGCTGATGAAGGACAATCCACGCTTCTACGACGATTTCACCGGCTGCGGCAGTTCGGTCAACCTCACCCATCCGCGCGTGCTGCAGCTGGTGATGGACTCATTGCGCTATTGGGTCGAGGCCTGCCACGTCGATGGTTTTCGATTCGATCTTGCCACCACGCTCGCGCGCGGCCCCGACGGTTTCGATCGCAGCAGCGCGTTCCTCACCGCCGTCCGACAGGATCCGGTGCTTGCCTCAGTCAAACTGGTTGCCGAGCCATGGGATCTCGGCCTCGGCGGCTATCAGGTCGGCGCCTTTCCGTCGCAATGGTCGGAATGGAACGACCGCTATCGCAGCGCGATGCGGCGTTACTGGAGCGGCGAAGGCAGCCTGATCGGCGAAGTATCGAGCCGCATGACCGCCTCGGCCGATCTGTTCAACCATGACGGCCGCAAGCCCCGTGCGAGCGTCAATCATATCACCGTGCATGACGGATTTACGCTGGCTGACCTGTTCAGCTACAACGACAAGCACAATGAAGCCAATGGCGAGGACAATCGCGACGGCTCCAGCGACAATCTCAGCAACAATTGCGGCCATGAAGGCCCGACCGACGACCCGGCGATTGTCGCGCTGCGGCGTCAGCTTCGGAAAAACCAGCTCGCCTGCCTGCTGCTGGCGCAGGGCATGCCGCTGATCCTGGCCGGCGACGAAGTCGGCAACAGCCAGAACGGCAACAACAACGCCTATTGCCAGGACAACGAGATCGGTTGGGTTAATTGGGACGGCCTCGGCCGCGAGGGCGACGACCTCACTGATTTCATAGGTCATATGGCGGGGCTCCGGCAACGGTTTGCGCAAATTCGCTCGCGGCGCTGGCTCGACGGCCGGCGCACGGACGGCTCCTACGGCGTGTTGTGGCTGACGCCTGCGGCCGACGAAATGACCGAGCAGGACTGGAATTTTCCCGAAGGCCGGTTTCTTGCCTATGTACTCGGCCCCGCTGAGCATGGAAAGGCGCCGATCTTTATCGTGCTGAACGCAGCGCCCGAAGCCATCGCGTTCAAACTGCCGAAGCTGCCTGAGTACAAAACTTGGGAGCAGGTGCTCAACACGGCGGACGGTGAGCAGGCCTCTGCGGGCTTTGCCTCCGGCGCAGACACCGAGGCGCCTCCTCGCTCGGTGCTTGCTTTTGCAGGTTCGGCATGAACGCGCGGCCCTTCGGCGCGGCGCTTGCGGCAGATGGCGCAACATTCCGGTTGTGGGCGCCAGCGGCGAAGCGCGTCGACGTGCTGCTCGACAAGCCGCATGCGATGCGTAGCGAAGATGACGGCTGGTTTTCCGCCGAGGTCGCCGGCGTCAAGGCCGGCGCCCTGTACAAGTACCGAATCGACGACGAGATCGATGCGCCCGATCCGGCTTCCGCGTTTCAACCGCAGGACGTCGCCGGGCCGAGTGAAGTGATCGACCACAACGTCTATCAATGGCGCACGCGAGACTGGCGCGGACGGCCCTGGCACGAAGCCGTGTTGATCGAAACCCATGTCGGCACCTTTACGCCGGAGGGTACGTACCGCGCCATGATCGACAGGCTCGATCATCTGGCCGCAACCGGCTTTACCGCGCTGGAATTGATGCCGCTTGCCGATTTTCCCGGCCGCCGCAACTGGGGTTATGACGGCGTCCTGTGGTATGCGCCCGATAGCGCCTATGGCCGTCCCGACGATCTCAAAGCCTTGATCGACGAAGCGCATCTGCGCGGACTGATGGTGTTTCTCGACGTGGTCTACAATCACTTCGGGCCGGAGGGGAATTATCTCAGCCGGTATGCGCCGTCCTTCTTCACGCAGGCGCAGACGCCGTGGGGCAGCGCGATCGATTATCGCGTGCCGCAGGTGCGCGCCTTCGCCATCGAAAATGCATTGTATTGGCTGGGCGAATATCGCTTCGACGGATTGCGGCTGGATGCAGTGCACGCAATTACCGAACCGGGCGAGGTCTCGATGCTGCATGACCTCAGCCGCGCGGTCGGCGATCTCGCCAGGGAAACCGGCCGCCGACTGCATCTGGTGCTCGAAAACGACGACAACGTTGCGAGCCTGCTCGATCCGAACCAGGATCCCCCGAGCGGCAAATATCGCGGCCAATGGAACGACGACTATCATCATGCCTGGCATGTGCTGCTGACCGGCGAGAGTCACGGCTATTACAGCGACTACGGGATGGCGCCGCTGCGGGACATCGCGCGCGCGCTGGAGTCCGGCTTTGTCTATCAAGGCGAAGCATCCGCCCATCGCGGCGGACAATTGCGGGGCGAGCCAAGCGGTGCACTCGCTCCCACCGCTTTCGTCAATTTCCTGCAGAACCACGACCAGATCGGCAATCGCGCGCTGGGCGACCGGCTTGAGAGTCTCGCCCCGGATAAAGCGATAGAGGCAGTCCTGGCGATTACCTTGTTGGCGCCGATGATCCCGATGCTGTTCATGGGCGAGGAATGGGGTTCGACCGCGCCGTTTCCGTTCTTCTGCGATTTTCACGGCGATCTCGCCGACGCGGTTCGCAACGGCCGGCGCAAGGAATTCGCGCAGGCCTACGCCAAATATGGCGACGAGATTCCAGATCCTCTGGACGAAGCGACGTTCCGGTCTGCCGGGCTGGACTGGAATGCGCGCGACCTGCCGAAAGCGCGGCAACGCCTGACGCTGGTGCGAGAGCTGCTTTCAATTCGGTGCAGCGAAATAGTTCCGCGGTTGACGAGCGCTCAGTTCGGCGATGCCTGCGTTGTGGGCGATGGCCTGCTGTCGGCCCACTGGCGAATGGGAGACGGCACATCGCTTCACCTTGTGGCCAATCTTTCCGATCAGGCGATCGACTTTCAAACCAAAATCACAGGAACGAAAATCTGGGGCAGCGACTTATCCGGCGTCATTCCACCATGGGCGGTGCACTGGCACATCGGAATGAGGTAATGCCTCCTGCTATCCCCATTGCGACATATCGCGTGCAGCTGACCGCCGATTTCGATTTCGACGCGGCCGCAGCTATCGTTCCCTACCTGAAGGCGCTGGGCATCACCCATCTCTATGCATCGCCCTTCATGAAGGCGCGCAAGGGCAGCAGCCACGGCTACGACGTCGTCGACCACACCGTGATCAATCCCGAGCTCGGCGGCGAGGCCGCATTCGAACGATTGAGCCAGGTGTTGAAGCAGCATGATCTCGGACTGATTCTCGATTTCGTTCCCAACCATGTCGGCGTGCATTTCGCCGATAATCCGTGGTGGCTCGACGTGCTGGAATGGGGGCCGGCTTCACCGCACGCCGCCTCGTTCGACATCGACTGGGACATGCTGCCCTACCGCGCCCGCGGCGGCGTGCTGCTGCCGATCATCGGCTCGTCCTATGGCGAGGCGCTGGACAAGGGTGAGATCGAACTGCGCTACGACGCCGGCGAGGGAAGTTTTTCGGCATGGTATTTCGAGCACCGGCTGCCGATTGCGCCGGAACGCTACGGTGAAATGCTGCGCACGATGGTGAAGGACGCAGGCGCTGACGGCGAGCCGGCCGGCAGGCAGCTGCTGGACCTCGCGTTGCGCCACACGGGACCGCGCCGCCCTTCGCGCGAAGAGGCTCCGGCATTCAAGGCTGAACTGCAGGGGATCGCGGGAGCTAAGGAGATTATCGAGCGTGGACTGGACGCCTACCGCGCCGGCCCGGGCCGGCCTGCGCAAACACTGGCGCTGCATCATCTGCTGGAGCGTCAGCACTACAAGCTCGGGCAATGGCGGCTTGCATCCAGCGAGATCAACTACCGGCGCTTCTTCGACGTAAATACGCTGGCCGGATTGCGGGTCGAGGATGCCGGGACGTTCGACGCCATCCATCGGCTGGTCAGGCGCCTGATTGAGGACGGCAAGCTGCAAGGCCTGCGGCTCGATCACATCGACGGCCTGCGCGATCCCGCGCAATATTTGCAGCGGTTGCGGCGCCTGATCCGTGAAGCGCAAGGCGACGCCAGCCAGGCATTCTATATGGTGATCGAGAAAATTCTCGGCGAGAACGAGGCTCTCCATCGTTTCGCAGGCGTGCATGGCACCACCGGCTATGAATGGCTCAATGTTATCTCGCAGGTGCTGGCCGATGGCAAAGGGCTGCAAGCGCTCGACGAAACCTGGCGGCAGGTCAGCAACATGTCGCCGAAGCTTGAGCCGGTGCTGCTGCAAGCCAAACGCCGGGTTCTCGAAACATTGCTGACCAGCGAATTCACCGTTTTGAGGCGCCTGCTCGCGCGTATCGCCGGCGGACATTACTCGACCCGGGACTTTTCCGCCGACAGCTTGCGGCAGGCGCTTGAACTCTATGTCCTGCATTTCCCGGTCTATCGTAGCTATCTTACGGCCGCGGGCCCGTCTGCGCACGACCGCGCGCTGATTTCGGAAACCATCGAGAAGGCGCGGGCAAACTGGTTCGGCGCCGACGAAGGCATCTTCGATTTTCTCCGCGACACGCTGACGCTCGACCTGATCGCTCCGGGCCGTCCCCCGCACAGCAAGCCGCGTGTCCGCCGCTTTGCCCTGAAGCTGCAGCAGTTCACCGGGCCGTTGATGGCGAAGTCGCTGGAAGACACCGCCTTCTATCGCTACCACCGGCTGCTGGCGCTCAATGAGGTCGGCGGCGATCCGGCGGCGCAGGCGCTCCCCATTGACGCTTTCCACGACACGATGCGGAGGCGCGCCAAAGAGTGGCCGCATGGCATGACCGCAACCGCCACCCACGACACCAAGCGCGGCGAGGACGCACGAACACGACTGCTGGCGCTTGCGGAGCTTCCGGGCGAATGGACTAGCTCAGTCGCCCGATGGAAGATGTTGAACGCGCCGCACCTTGTGATCGAGGGAAACATGCGCAGCCCCTCCGCCGCGTTCGAATACATGCTGTATCAGGCGCTGGTCGGTGCATGGCCGCTGGCTGTGCGCGACGATTCATTTCTCGAGCGGATCCAGGCCTATGCGCTCAAGGCTGCGCGCGAGGGCAAGCAGGAAACCAGCTGGCTCAATCCCAACGCGGCCTATGAGGCGGGATTGCGCAGGTTTCTCGCGCGGATTCTGGATCCAACGAGTTCGGCTGAATTTCTCGATTCGTTGCAATCGTTCACGCGACGCACCTCCCTGCTCGGCGCGCTGAATTCGCTGAGTCAGGTCACATTGAAGGCCACCATGCCTGGCGTGCCCGACTTTTATCAGGGTACCGAGTTCTGGGACTTTTCGCTGGTCGATCCCGACAACCGGCGGCCGGTGGATTTTGCCGCGCGCAAGTCAGCGCTGGCCACCGTCGTGAGGCCGGATTGGGCGAACCTGGCACAAAACTGGGCCGACGGCCGCATCAAGCTGGCCTGGACGCGGCATCTATTGAAGTTGCGAGCCGAGCTTACGGAGGTTTTTGCCCGTGGCGACTACCAGCCGCTGCAGGTCATCGGCCCGCACCGCGACCACGTCATTGCCTTTGTGCGTCAGCTTGGCGGTGACGCCGCCATCATAGCGGTTGGCAAATCGCTGGCACCGCTCACCCAGGGCGGCCGGGTCTGGCCCGGCGCTGGTGCTTATGACGGTGCAATCGTCACGACAGGATATTCACTGGAGGGTATCGGCGGAAATGAGTTGCCGCTGGCCGATGCTTTCAAAAATCTGCCCGCCGCGATGCTTAAGGCGAAGGTTGCGGGGCGTCGCCGAAAAACTTGACGCCAACTGAAAGGCCGCCCGGGATCGATCGATGGCCGGGCGGCCTGGCGGATATCGTGCCGACTCGAATCAGAGGTCGGTTCCCTACCCCCGCAACGCCGATATTCTCCAAAATTTCGTTAGCATCAAGTTACCGCCGCTCATATTGCAGTGCATTCATCGCGATTGTACCTCGCTGTTGCAAAGTCGCACCTCGTCCATCACTCCGCGCTTCGTCAGCAACAGACGCCCGCAATTCTTGATAGCGGTTTGAGCAACCTCGGCAAATCGCTGCAGCAGCCATGGTAGCGTCACCTCCACCCGGACATGATCCTCATCCACGTCCACATGACCCGCTGCCGCCTGCCCGAGCGCGCGAACCCGAAAAATCATGCGGTCGCCGTCCCAACGTTCCTCGTCGACTTTCAGCACCGGCACGCTCGCGGCGGCGCGGGTCAGGCCGCTCTGGAGACGGCGGCGGGCTTCCTCGCGGCCGAGGCGGTGGGGAATGGAAACTACAAGAGGGGCTGCCATCAATGAACCTTTCCGAATGCCTAAGTGCATGTAATTGCTGAATTCCGGAGAAAAAGGGGCCGGTGGAGCGACTCAGGTTCCGGCATGGAACTTTATCGGTTCCCGGTCGTTTTCAACGCTGACGGCAGATAAACAATGGCCGACTGCCGGGCTGAGGAGAAATCACATGTCAATCGGAACTATCATCCTGATCATTCTCATCATCGCTTTGCTCGGTGGCTTCAGCGGCATCGGCGGCGGACCGTTCTACGGCACCGGCTACTACGGCGGCGGCGGCCTCGGCCTCATTATCGTTATCCTGTTGATCCTGCTGCTGCTGGGAAAACTCTGACACTCCCCACTGTCATTACCCGCGCGTGCGGGTGACCCAGTATTCCGGAGCCTCTGCGATCCAGCTTCAGCGCTCTGACAATACTGGGTCGCCCGGTCAAGCCGGGCGATGACCGCTACCGTTCGCCGAGCTTCTTGATCGCCGGTTTGATCGAAGCTGCGGCCTTGTCATACCCCTCCCACGCCTTGGTTCTTGCCAGCAGCGGCGGCACGCTGCGGAGCGTATAGCGCTTGGGATCGAGATCGTTGCGCACCTGCGCCCAGGTCAACGGCATCGAAACCGTCGCGCCCTCGCGCGCGCGCGGCGACAATACGGCCACCGCGGTCGACATCCGGTCGTTGCGCAAATAGTCGAGAAAGATTTTTCCCTTGCGCAGCTTCTTGGCCATGTTGAGCAAATAGCGCTCCGGGTCGTCGTTCGCCATCCACTGGCAAACCCCTTGCGCGAACGCTTTTGCTGCTTTCCAGTCCACCTTGTCTTTCGCCCCGTACAACAGCGGCGTTACCACGTGCAGGCCCTTGCCTCCCGTGGTCTTGCAGAAGCTTTCCAGGCCAAGGCTGCTCAGCCGCTGCCGCATGTCCTTGGCGGCTTCGATGACCTCGGAGAAATCAACGTCCGGCGCCGGGTCGAGGTCAAACACAAGCCGGCCGGGCGTATCCGGCTTGTCAGGCGCGCAATTCCATGGATGCAGCTCAACACCCGCGACCTGCGCGATGGCGGCGAGGCCCTCGACCCGATCGACCTGCAGATAGGGCTTGCGGTCGCCCGAGACTGTTACCGCATCCAGAAGATCCGACATGCCCTGCATGGCGTGGCGCTGAAAAAACCGTTCGCCGCCGATGCCGTCAGGTGCCCGCACGATCGAACTCGGCCGTCCTTTGATATGACCGATCATCCACTCGCCCACGGCCTCGAAGTATTGCGCGAGATCGAGTTTTGTAACCGGCTTGCCGTCGCCGGCGTCGGGCCACAGCGCCTTGTCGGGTTTTGAGATGACCACACCCATCACTTCGGCGGATTTGCCATTGCTTTTCGCCGACCGCGCGCCGTCTGATCTGGCGGCCTTGCCCTTGGCGGCTGTTGGCTTTTTGATTTCAGTTGTCCTTGGGTGTTCGGCCCTGACCTCTTTTGCCGGCTTGTCCTGACGCAATCCCTTGAACGAAGCCTGCCGCACATTGCCGTCGCCGGTCCAGCCCGCGAACTCGATTTCGGCAACGAGTTCGGGCTTGAGCCAGTGTACCTCACGCGCCTTTCTAGGCGCGTTCTTGCCGCCGAACGGGCTGGTCTTGGATTCCGCCTTCTTTAACGCCGGCATCAGGCGCTTCACCTTGTCCTGACCGAAACCGGTGCCGACGATGCCTACATAAGCGAGGTGATCGCCGCGATAGACGCCCGCCATCAGCGAGCGGAATTTTCCGTTGGTGGTTTTCCACCCGCCGATCACGACCTCATGGCCGGCGCGGCATTTGGTCTTGGTCCAGCTCTCGGAACGGGATGACTGATACCGCGCGTCCAGCCGCTTGGAAACGATACCCTCGAGCGACATCTTGCAGGCCGATTCCCACACCGCCTCGCCGCCGGTTTCGAGATGGTCGAGATAGTGAATGACGCCGCCGCCGTGCTTGCCTTTGCCGTGCAGCAATTCGCGCAGGCGCCGCTTGCGTTCGCGCAGCGGCTGGCGGCGAAGATCGAACTCCTCGACGAACAAAAGGTCGAAGGCATAGAACATCAGATTGTCGGTCTTGCCGTCCGACAGCGCCGCCTGCAGCGCAGCGAAATTGGGTTCGGCCTTATCGTCGAGCGCCACAACCTCGCCGTCGATCAGCACGTCGGGTAACGAACTCGCGGCTTCCGCGATGGTCGAAAATTTCTCGGTCCAGTCGAGCCCCTTGCGGGTCTTCAGCGTCGCCCGGCCGTCCTCGACGCGAAGCTGCATCCGGTAGCCGTCCAGCTTGATTTCATGACCCCATCCCTCGCCACCGGGCGGCCGGTCGACCAACGTGCAAAGCTGCGGCGTGACAAAATCCGGTATCGTCGCAACCGTTACCGGTCTGGCCGATCCGCTGTTTTCCTCAGCTTTGCCGCCGCGGCCGTTGGACTTTTTTTTTGCGCTGCGTGCTTCGGCCGCGTCACCGCGATTCGAATTCCACACCGCATCGGCTCGCGGGCCGCCGTTTTTGGCCGACATGAAGGGTTTGGGCGCCTTGCCTTTGCCGGCTGCGATCTGCTCCATCGCCCGGCCCGAGGCGACGGAGCGGTCCTCTTCGAGGATGTCGTTGGCCTTGCCTTCACGCGCGAAGTCGTCGCGGTGTTTGATCAGCAGCCAGTTGGCGCGCTTGCCGCCGTTGCGGTCATTGCGCATTCGCACCAGCACCCAGCTGCCGTGCAGCTTCTTGCCGTCGAGGGTGAATTTGAGATCGCCCTTCTTGAAACCTTTTTCCGGATCGTCCGAATGCCAATAGCCGCGATCCCATAGCTGCACGGTGCCGCCGCCATATTGGCCTTTCGGAATCGTGCCTTCGAAATCGCCGTAGTCGAGCGGATGATCCTCCACTTCCACCGCAAGCCGTTTGTCATGCGGATCGAGCGAGGGTCCCTTGGTCACCGCCCAGGACTTGAACACGCCGTCATGTTCCAGCCGAAGGTCATAGTGCAGCCGGCTCGCATCATGTTTCTGGATTACGAAGCGCGGGCGCTCCGATGCCGCAACCGCCAACTCGCCGCTCGGCTCCGCGGTCTTCTCGAAATCGCGTTTCTTCCGGTAAATCGACAGCTTTTTCTTGGCCACGGAAATTCCTGCGCTGATAGCTGGAGCCACCTTAGGGCCCGGAACCAAAACCCTCAATTGCCGTTGAAGTTCCCAAAGGCGTTTGCCGAATTCGCTCGAACGCTCAATGATTTGGAGAATGCGATGGCTCCCCGCGCCTACTGGAAAGGCTCCCTGAAACTGTCGCTGGTGTCATGTCCGGTTCAGCTCTATCCGGCCTCGACCACGGTGGAGAAGACGCGCTTCCACATGATCAACAAGGAAACCGGCAACCGGCTGAAGCAGCAGATGGTGGACTCCGAGACCGGCGACGTCGTCGAAAGCGACCAGAAAGGCCGCGGTTACGAAGTCAGCAAGGGCGAGTATGTCGAGGTCGAAAGGGAGGAACTGGAGGCGGTTCAGGTGGAGAGCAACCACACCATCGATATCGACAGTTTCGTGCCGCGGGACGAGATCGACAAGCGATACCTCAATAACCCCTACTATATCACTCCCGATGGAAAGGCCGGCATCGACGCCTTCGCCGTGATCCGTGACGCGATGAAAGACAAGGATCGCGTAGCGCTCGCACGCATCGTGCTGTCGAACCGGGAGCATGTCATTGCGATCGAGCCGCTCGGCAAGGGTTTGCTCGGCACAACGCTGCGCTACCCCTACGAACTGCGTGACGAGAAAGACTATTTCGACGACATCAAAAATCCGAAAATCTCCAAGGACATGATCGAGCTTGCCAGCCACATCCTGGACAGCAAGGCCGCGCATTTCGACCCATCGAAATTCAAGGATGAATACGAAGATGCGCTTAAGACGCTGGTGAAGCGCAAGGCCGCCGGCAAGCCGGTGAAAGCGGTCGAGCGCGAGGAGCGGCCGGACAACGTCATCAACTTGATGGATGCGCTTCGGCAAAGCCTCAAGGGCAAGGGGGCGGCGAAGCATGCCGGGCACCGCCGGGCGCCGGTGTCCCGACGCACCCACCGGCCCGCCAAAAAGGCGCATCGGTCCACGGCAAGACACCGCAAGGCCAGTTAGAAAAAGCGGACCTCGAATGGGTTCGGGCCGCTTGCGCCGTCTATTTCCTCGACGATTTGCGTTTTGATTTCTTGCGGCCGCCCTTTTTCCCGGTCTTCTTCTTCGGTACCTTCTTCCCCGACTTGCGCGCTTCGGAAAGACCGATCGCAATGGCCTGCTTGCGGCTCTTGACCTTCTTTCCGGAGCGCCCGCTCTTCAGCGTGCCTTTCTTGCGTTTCTTCATTGCGCCCTCGACCTTCTTGGACGCGCCCTTGGAATATTTCCTTGCCATATGATTTTCTCCCGGTTGTGGCGGGAAAATAATCTGGGCGGTTGAGGAAAGTTCCATTTTACGGCGGCTGACGCCACACCACTACCCTCATCTTGAGGAGCCGCGCATTCTTGCGCGGCATCTCGAAGGATGGGCGTCCGCGCTTGTGTCCACCCTTCGAGATGCCGCGCAAGAGCGCGGCTCCTCAGGAAGAGGTCTGCACTTTCTACTCCGCCGCGCTTTGCAGTTCGATGCGCTCGGCCCTGACGGCGCAGAACTTGAATTCGGGGATCTTCCCGAACGGATCGAGTGCCGGATTGGTCAGCAGGTTCGCCGCGGCTTCGGCGTAGCAGAACGGCATAAACACCATGTTTTCCGGCACGTCGCGATCCGAGCGTATCTTGATTTCGACCGCGCCACGGCGCGTCTGCAGCCGCACCAGATCGCCCGGCCAGACCTGCATGCGCCGCATATCCTTCGGCGACATGAACGCGACCGCCTCGGGTTCGATCTGATCGAGCACGCTGGAGCGCCGCGTCATCGATCCGGTGTGCCAGTGTTCGAGCACGCGGCCGGTCGACAGCACCATCGGATACTCGTCGTCCGGCAATTCGTCCGGCGGCAGCACATGCGCCGGCACGATCTTGCCGCGGCCGCTCTCGGTCGGAAAACCGGTGGTGAAGATGATCTCGTTGCCAGGCAAATGCGGATCGTCGACCGGATAGGTCACCGCGCCCTCGCGCACCAACCGCTCCCAAGTGATGTTTTTCAGCGACGGCATCACCTGCGTCATCTCGGTAAAGACATCGGCCGGCCCGTCATAGCGCCAGTCGAGGCCCATGCGCCTGGCGATCTCCTGGATGATCCACAGATCCTGCCGCGCGTCGCCCGGCGGCTTGATCACCTCGCGCGCCAATTGCACGCGGCGATCGGTATTGGTGAAGGTGCCGGATTTTTCCGCAAACGCGGACGCCGGCAGGATCACGTCGGCATGAAACGCCGTCTCGGTGACGAACAGATCCTGCACCACCAGATGATCGAGTTTCGCCAGAGCCTCGCGCGCATGCTGCACGTCGGGGTCGGACATCGCCGGATTCTCGCCCTCGATATACATGCCGGTGATTTCGCCGGCGTGGATGGCGTGGATGATCTCCACCACGGTCAGCCCGCGAACCGGATCGAGCTGCTGATGCCAGAGTTTTTCGAACGGATCGCGCAAATCGGTGCGCCCCACCGGCTGATAATCCGGCAGGAACATCGGAATCAGGCCGGCGTCGGATGCGCCCTGCACGTTGTTCTGGCCGCGCAGCGGGTGCAGGCCGGTGCCGGGACGGCCGACCTGCCCGGTGATCAGCGCCAGCGCGATCAGGCAGCGCGCATTGTCGGTGCCGTGGACATGCTGGCTGATGCCCATGCCCCAGAAGATGATCGAGGCGCGCGACCGCGCATAGAGCCGCGCCACCTCGCGCAGTGTCTCGGCGGGAACGCCGCAGATCGGCGCCATCTTCTCCGGCGTGAATTCCTTGATGCGCTCCCTCAGCTCGTCAAAGCCTTCGGTATAGCCGGCGATATATTGCTGGTCGGTCAGCCCTTCGGCGATGATGGTGTTGATCATCGCATTGAGCATGGCGACGTCGCTGCCGGGCTTGAACGCCAGATGCAGGTGGGCGTGGCGCGACAGGCTTTGCCTTCGCGGATCCATCACGATCAGCTTGGCGCCGCGCTTGGCGGCGTTCTTGAGATAGGTCGCCGCAACCGGATGGTTGATGGTGGGATTGGCGCCGATCACGATGATCACTTCGGCGTCCATCGCGGCCGCGAAGGGGGCCGACACCGCGCCGGAATTGAGGCCTTCCATCAGCGCAGCCACCGACGAGGCGTGGCACAGCCGCGTGCAGTGATCGACATTGTTGGACCCAAAACCGGTGCGTACCAGCTTCTGGAACAGATAGGCCTCTTCGTTGGAGCCCTTGGCCGAACCGAAACCGGCCAGCGCCTTGACGCCCTTGGCGTCGCGGATTTTCACCAATCCTTTTGCGGCGATGTCGAGGGCTTCCTCCCACGACGCTTCGCGGAAATGCGTGAACGGATTGGCGGGGTCGACCTGGTCGTTGGCGTCCTTCTTGGCATTCGGAAGCCGCACCAGCGGTTTCGTCAGCCGATGCGGATGGTGGATATAGTCGAAGCCGAAGCGGCCTTTTACGCAGAGACGGTTGTGGTTGGCCGGACCATCGCGGCCTTCCGCATAGATGACCTTCTCATCCTTGACCTGATAGGTCACCTGACAGCCGACCCCGCAGAACGGACACAGCGAATCCACCTTCCTGTCGGCATAGACGGTGCGGGTCTGGTTTTCATCCAGCAATGCCGAAGGCATCAGCGCGCCGGTCGGGCAGGCCTGCACGCATTCGCCGCAAGCGACGCAGGTCGAATTCCCCCATCGGATCGTCGAAGTCGAACACGACCTTCGAATCGTGATTGCGATAGGCCATGCCGATCACGTCGTTGACCTGGACCTCGCGGCAGGCGCGCACGCATAATCCACACTGGATGCAGGCGTCGAGATTGACCCGCATGGCGGGATGGCTGGCATCGCCGTGCCAGCGCTCGGCGGCAGGGAAGCGGCTCTCGGTAACCTGAACCTTTTCGGCCCAGTGCCAGAATTTCGAATCCGGATCGTGCGAGGTTTCGCGCGCCGGCTGGTCGGCGACCAGAAGCTCCATCACCATTTTTTGCGCGGCGATGGCGCGGGCGCTTGCCGACTTCACTTTCATGCCGACGCTCGGCGTGCGCTTGCAGGACGCCGCCAGCACGCGCTCGCCCTCGACCTCGACCATGCAGGCGCGGCAATTGCCATCGGGACGATAGTCCGGCTCGGGCAAATAGCACAGATGCGGAATTTCCCGGCCCTGCCGCTTTGCCACTTGCCAGATGGTCTCGCCGGCTTTCGCCTCGACCAGTTTGCCGTCGAGTTCGAACTGGATGCTCGCCGGTCCGGCGCCTGCGCCGCCTACCGCGCCGATCGGCGCGCTATGGACGACGTTGACCTTTCCGTCGGGCACCGACTGACCGCCGGCCGTGCCCTTGTCGTCATGGCCATAACCTTGCGGCTTCGGGCTGTCGCTGCTCATATCGAAACCTCGTCGGCAATCCCCGAAGCGGACAGATATTTAATGCTCGTCATTCCGCGGCTTCTTTCGGCGAAAATTCCTCGGGGAAATATTTAATCACGCTGGTGAGCGGATTCGAGGCCGCCTGGCCGAGTCCGCAGATCGACGCGTCGCTCATCGTCTGACTCAATTCTCCGAGCAATTCCCGGTTCCACACACCCCGTTGCATCAGCAGTGCCGCCTTCTGGGTGCCGACGCGGCAGGGCGTGCATTGTCCGCAGCTCTCATCCTCGAAGAAGCGCATCAGGTTCAGCGCAGCACCCTTCACGTCATCCTGATCGGACAGGATAATGACCGCCGCCGATCCGATGAAGCAGCCGTATTTTTCCAGCGTGCCGAAATCGAGCGGAATGTCGTCCATCGCCGCCGGCAGAATGCCGCCGGAGGCGCCGCCCGGCAGGTAGGCATGGAAGCTGTGTCCTTCGGCCATGCCGCCGCAGAATTCGTCGATCAACTCGCGCACCGTGACGCCCGCCGGCGCCAGCTTCATGCCGGGATTCCTGACGCGGCCGGACACCGAATAGCTGCGCAAGCCCTGACGTTCGTTGCGGCCATGGCTTTTCCACCAGCCCGCGCCTTTTTCGACGATATCGCGCACCCACCACAGCGTTTCGACGTTGTTGATCAGCGTCGGCAATCCGAACAACCCGACCTGGAACGGATAAGGCGGCTTGTGGCGCGGCAGACCACGCTTGCCCTCGATGCTCTCGAGCAGCGCGGATTCCTCGCCGCAGATATAGGCGCCGGCGCCGCGGCGCATGTGCAGCACAGGACCCCCCGGCGGCAGTCTGGCGATCTCGCGCTCGAGGATTTCGCGCGACGCCGGGTACTCGTCGCGCAGATAGATATAGATTTCCGGCGCTTCGACGATATGGGCGCCGATCAGCATGCCTTCGATGAAACGATGCGGATCTGTTTCTAGATACCAGCGATCCTTGAACGTACCGGGCTCACCCTCATCGCCGTTGATCGCCATCAGCCGAGGGCCCGGTTCGCCGAGCACCGCGCGCCATTTGCGTCCCGTCGGAAAACCCGCGCCGCCGAGACCGCGCAAGGACGCGTCGTCGAGCGCCTTCAGCAAATCCTCTTTCGCCAATTCGCCCGCAAGCAGCCGGTTGAGCAGCGCGTAACCGCCCCCTCCGACATAGGCATCGTAGCCGATATAGTCGGGCAGATGCGCGTGGGTGTCGCCAACCTTCGCCGCGGCGAGAACGCTTTCAGCGCTGGCATGATCGACAAAATGGTGCCCCACCTCGGCTGCCGGCGCGGTGTCACAACGTCCAACGCAGGGCGCACGCACCACCCGGACCCCGGGACCGGCTGTGCTTTGCAATTCCTGCAGCAGTTGTTCGGCGCCGAGCATCGCGCAAGTCAGCGAATCGCAGACGCGGATGGTCAGAGGCGGGATGTTCGGCTCCCCCTCCTTCACCACGTCGAAATGGGCGTAAAAGGTCGCGGTCTCGAACACCTCCGCGAAAGCCAGCTTCATCTCGTCCGCGAGGGCCGCCAGATGCGCGGCGGAAATCTGCTTGTAGGTGTCCTGAATGAGGTGCAGATGCTCGATCAACAGGTCGCGCCGCCGCGGCCGGTCGCCAAGCAGAAGCGCAACCTCTTCAGCGGCTTGCGGGTCGATCTGGCGGCCCTTGGGCGTCGATTTGGCCCGCCGCCGCCCCTCGCCCGGATGTTCGAACGAGCGGATCTGGTGCACGTCATGACTCATCGGATACGCTCATTTTTCTTTTGGCCGGTCCAGCGAGTCTAGTCCGTGGCATGCCAGATGCCAAGACAAATATGATTGCCGGCCGCTTGGTGTCGTACCCGGCCGCTCGCATCTGCCGGGAGATAGCCCAATCCCGATGATGGCCATGTACGGCGACAGCACCGGCCGCAATGCCTGCGGACGGTGCTGCCGTTAGACCACTAATTCCGATACCCAGAAAGCCTGGATTCCGGGCGAGCCCTATGGGCCGCTACTGAAACAGCTTCATCGCGTTGCTGAGAGTTTGCAGTACGCCCCAGAGCAGCGGAATGCCGACAAATCCCCAGGCCAGAAACAGCTTCAGTTTCATCGAACTGTCTTGATTTTGAGTCTGCATGAGTCGTCCCCCTTACGCCCCGGCCGGCTTGCCAACGGCACCGACATTCATGGCCGCGCGTTCCACCTCGTTGTCCTTCATATGGAAACGATCATGGACGGCTTTGATCATGAAGTTGCAGATAAAGCCGATCACCAGCAATCCCGCCATGATGTACATGGTGGCGTTGTAGGCCTGGGTTTTCGGTACGCCATGCTCGATCTGATACTGGCGGATATAGTTCACCAGCACCGGACCGAAGATACCCGCCGCGGACCATGCGGTGAGCAGCATGCCGTGGATGGCGCCGACATAGCGTGTGCCGAACATGTCCCTGAGATAGGCCGGGACGGTCGCAAAGCCGCCGCCATACATGCTGATGATCACAAGGAAACACAGCACGAACAGAGCGACGCTGCCGGTCGATCCCGCATAGGGCACGGTGCAGTACAGCGCAAAGCCGAGCACCATGAACACGAAGTAGGTGTTGCGACGGCCGATGTAATCCGACGTAGAGGCCCAGGCGAAGCGGCCACCCATGTTGAACAGACTCATCAGGCCGACGAAGCCGGCCGCCGCTACCGGCGTGATGTGGCCCGGGAACATCTCCTGGCTCATCGCCGAGGCCTGACCGAGCACGCCGATGCCGGCGGTCACGTTAAGGCAGAGCACCCACCAGATCAGCCAGAACTGCGGGGTCTTGAGCGCGTCGTACACATAGACGTCGTTCCTGGTGATCAGTCTCGAGGCCGTCTTCGGAGCGACATAGCCTTGCGGCGCCCAGCCCGGGGGAGGAACGCGCACGATGATCGAGCCAACCACCATGAAGCAGAAGTAGACGCAGCCCAGCACGATGAAGGTCTCCATCACGCCGATATGGGTCGCGGTGGTGAACTTGCCGAGCAGCCAGACCGACAGCGGCGAAGCAATGAAGGCACCCCCGCCGAAACCCATGATGGCCATGCCGGTCGCCATGCCCGGACGATCGGGGAACCATTTGATCAGCGTCGAGACCGGTGAGATGTAGCCGATGCCCAGCCCGCAGCCACCGAGCACGCCGTAGCCGAGATAGATCAGCCACAGGTTATGCAGGTAAACGCCGATCGCGGAGAGGAAGAAGCCACCCGCCCAGCATAGCGCGGCGGTGAACATTGCCTTGCGCGGTCCGCCCTCTTCGACCCAGCGGCCGAACACGGCGGCAGAACCTCCGAGAAACACCATGGCAATTGAAAATATCCACCCGAGTTCGGTCAGTTTCCAATCGCCCGGAGCGGACTGCGTAATGCCGAGCAGCTTGGTCATCGGCAGGTTGAATACGCTCAGCGCATAAGCCTGGCCGATACACAGGTGCACGCATAATGCGGCCGGCGGCACCAGCCAGCGGCTAAATCCCGGTTTGGCGATCGTACGCTCGCGATCCAGGAATCCGGTTGCAGCACCGGTTATCCTGCCCGCATCTTCCATAGTAGCCATTTCGTCCTCCCTGCGGCTGCCCTTTGTCGGGCGTTGTCTGCCGTGCCTGATTGATTTCCGTCCCCTGCGCCCATGAGGCTTCGGATCGTTGCTGTTCAGTTGAACGAAACGTTCGCCGGGTTTGCTGCGCGCATTCGATGAACCGAAACACCTGAGACCAACAATTATGCCGCACGGCGCGGCATCGCTTTCTCAGGATCGAGCCAGAGCAATAATTGGGGCAGAACCGGTGATAATGTCGATAGTAAAAAGGTAGTGTCTGCTTTTCGAAATATCGTGAAACGATATAATTATTTCATGCGGCAATACTGAACATGGATCGATAGATGAATGCGATCAGGCGATATGGAATCCGCATCAACGCGATTTCCGAATGAGTTGCAGCCCAGTCAGGTGTTCAGCGACGGCGCGACATTCTGCGCCGTTTCCACCAGCGCGGAAACCAGCGGAGTCATGGTCTCGCGCGGAGAAATGACCAGTCCGATTCTGTAGGTCACCAGCGGATCGACAATCGGGATACTCCGGATGGCGTCCGACAGACCCAGCGTTTCCGCCAGCTTCGCCGGCATCACGCTCGCCCAGCGTCCCGTCTTGACGTGGGTGTAAAGCACGATGACCGAATTTGACGTGAGCGTCGGCGTCGCCTGGGTTCCCGCCGCCAACAATGCGCGGTCGATGATTTGGCGGTTCTGCATATCCGGCGTCAGCAGACACAAAGGCACCTGGCCTACTTCGCGCCAGGTGACCTGATCGCGATCCCCGTAAAGACCATCCGGCGCCGTGATCAGTCGATAATTTTCATCATAGAGCGGAATTGCGCGGACCCTGCCCAAGGGCTCGTTGTCGAGATAGGTCAGCCCGGCATCGACTTCCAGATTTTCCAGCAGTGCCAGCACCTCGACCGAGGTGCATGACACGATGCGAAAGCGCACATTGGGATGCCGTGCCCTGAACGGTGTCGTCAACGAGGCGACCATGCCGAGCACCGTCGGTATGGCTGCGATCCTGATCTCGCCGGAAAGCCCTTGCTTCAGCGCGTCGATTTCTTCCCGCATGGCGCGGGCGTCGCCGACGATGCGCCGCGCCCAATCCAGGGCGCGCTCGCCCTCCGGCGTAAAACCCAGGAAGCGCGAGCCACGATGCACCAGCGTGACGCCAAGGATTTCCTCAAGTTGCTTGAGGCCGGTCGACATCGTCGGCTGCGTCACTCCGCAGGCTTCGGCGGCACGCCCGAAGTGCTTTTCTTTCGCCAACGCCAGCAGCAGTTCAAGTTTGTCGATCAAGAGGTGTGCCTCGGCAAACCAGCATTAGTGGTGTCAGCAGAGCACAACGTGCGCCATATGGCCAAGAATAACGAGCATAACAAAAAGTAGCATCGTTTGGATGATATAGGCAGAACCTGTGGCTTGCTCGTTCGCCTAGACCCCGGCGCCGTTCGTCTTTTCGATCAGGAAAACGATGCGGCGTTCCGCGCGTTCGGTGATCTCGATTCGGTCGCCGGTTTCCTGGATCAGATTGGGGATATCGATCGCCGACAGCGGATCGGTGCAGTGCACTTCCAGCCGGTCTCCCGGCTTCAGCGACTTCAGCGCCTTGCGGGTCTTTAATGCCGGCAACGGACATTTCAGTCCGGTCAGATCGAGCTTGGTCTGTGTCATGCCGGGAAGATGGCGAAGCGGGCCCACCCCGTCAACCGCGCATGCCCGCCACCACCGTTTAGATTAAGCTCGCATAGCTGAGAAATCCGACGATCTGGCCGGATTCCACCTGCGTGATGTCTTCGCCGAGCTCGACCAACCCGTCCGTCTCCACGAGCGACGACAGCAGACCCGCACCCTCGCGAGGAAACTTTATCGCCTCGACTGCACCGTCAGCTCGCTTGCGCAAGCTGACCCGGACATATTCGCGGCGTGCGATCTTTTTCCGGTAAGCGAAAGCCGCGCGCACCGGCATGGCGATCAAGTTCTGCTGCACGGCGCCGGCCAGCGCCAGCACGGTCGGGCGCACCACATGGGCAAACGTGACAAAGCTCGCCACCGGGTTTCCGGGCAGGCCGATAAACGGCGTGCCGCCGATAATGCCCATCGCGACCGGGCGTCCCGGCTTGATCGCCATCCGCCACAGCACCAGCGTTCCGACACTTTCGACGCTGGCCTTGACATGATCCTCCTCGCCGGTCGAAACGCCGCCGCTGGTCAAGATCAGATCGTGGGCATCGGCCGCTTTCTTCAAGGCGCTCGCGAGCGCCGCGCGATCGTCGCGCAGGATGCCGAGATCGCTGACCTCGCAGCCGAGCCGGGCCAGCATCGCCATCAGCATGAAGCGATTCGAATCAAACAGTTGCGCGGCCGCCCGCGGCGCCCCCGGCGATACGAGTTCGTTGCCTGTCGAGAACACCGCCACCCGGATGCGCCTGCGCAGCTCGATCCGGGTCAGGCCGAACGCGGCGGCGAGCGCGACATCCTGCGGTCGCAGGCGCTGGCCCGCCGGTAAAGCCTGCGTGCCGGCAACAATGTCTTCGCCGGCCGGCCGGACATTGGCGCCGGCCTTCAGCCCCGCAGGCAGAACAACCCCGCCTGTCTCGTCGATGCGGACATCCTCCTGCATGAAGACCGTATCGGCGCCCTCCGGCATCGGCGCGCCGGTAAAGATGCGCACGACGTGGCCGGGTCTTATCGGCGCTTGCGCCCGCGCTCCGGCCTCAATTCGTCCTGCGACCGGAAACCTCGGCTCGATGTCCCCCGACAGATCGCCGCTGCGCACCGCATAGCCGTCGACCGCGGAATTGGTGAAAGGCGGCAGCGGCAGCGGCGCCGCGATGGCTGCCGCCAGAATGCGGCCGTCAGCATGTTTCAGATCGACGGTTTCGACGTCCTGCACCGCCGTCACCCGCGCGGCGATGATCGCAACGGCCTCATCGACCGACATCATCGGGCCGCCGAAGGCAAAGCAATCGTCGGACAGTTGCGCCATGGCTTCTCAGGTTCCGGATGCGTGACCCGCCAACACATAGTCGACGCCGAGCGCGGACGCCTGCATCATAGCGGCGATGGCCGGAATGTCATCGAGATGCGCGACCGGCAGATCGGTTTCGAGCCTGGCATCGGCGGCGATGCCGACGATGCCGGGATCGTTGGGGAATAACACCGGCTTGCCGTTGGCGGCGCGATGCACCTCGATCTTGCGATGCGGCTCGGATTTGAATCCTTCAACTATGACGAGATCGACCGGCGACATCTTTGCCAGCAATTCCGGCAGCTTCGGTTCGATTGCGCCACGCAGTTCGTGCATCAGCGCCCAGCGCAGGCCCGAGGAGACCAGCACTTCGGTCGCGCCGGACTGCCGGTGCAGCCAGGAATCCTTGCCGGGAATATCCACGTCGAAACTATGGTGGGCATGTTTGATCACCGAGACCCGCAAGCCCCGGGCCATGAAATGCGGGATCAGATGCGTCAGCAGGGTGGTCTTGCCCGCGCCGCTCCATCCCGCCAGACCGATCACTCTCATGTCATTCTCCGAGCCGCCGAACTGGCGTCGCACCGTGCGGGTGCTTTATATCGAGTCAGCCTGTAATGTCATGCTAACGAGTGAGCAATGACCAAGATCGACAAGCTGCCCGTTCCCCTGATCGTCCCGAATCCATCGGATCCGCGCTTGACCGAACGCGTCGCCGGGACCGACCAGGCTGGCGCGACCGTCGAGATCAACGTTCCCGTGGAGCGGCCGCTGACGCTGTATCTGAACGCCCAGGAGATCGTCACCATGATGACGATCGGCGACTATCCGGAATATCTTGCGCTCGGCTACCTGCTCAACCAGAACATGCTGAAATACCACGATATCGTCACCGAGGTGGAATATGACGACGATCTGCAGGTCGTGGTGGTGCGCACCGAGCACCACACCAATTTCGAACAGAAGCTGAAGAAGCGCACGCAGACTTCCGGCTGCGCGCAGGGCACCGCCTTCGGCGATCTGCTCGAGGCGGTGGAAAGCGTGGCGTTGCCCAGGGCGGAACTGCGGACGTCCTGGCTCTACCAGATGACGCACGCGATCAACACCATGCCTTCGCTTTATCTGGAGGCCGGCGCCATCCACGGCTGCGTGCTCTGCAAGGAAGGCACGCCCGTCTGCTACACCGAAGACGTCGGCCGCCACAACGCCGTCGACAAGATCGCCGGCTGGATGTTCCGCCACAATGTCGATGCCGCCGACAAGATTCTCTACACCACGGGCCGGCTCACCTCCGAGATGGTGATCAAGACCGTGCGCATGGGCATTCCGATTCTGGTCTCGCGCTCGGGGTTTACGGCGTGGGGCGTCGATCTCGCACGGCAGGTCGGGCTAACGCTGGTCGGACGCACCCGCGGAAAACGGTTCATCGCGCTGGCCGGCCAGGAGCGCATCGTTTACGACCAGAATCTCGACTATGTCGCAGAAGAATCCGCGCGCCATATGCGCAAGGGCGAGCGGGATGACTGAGATAGCTGCGACGTCAAGTGACGCGCCGCCTACGCCCGGCGTCCTCCTCGCCGGCGGGCTGGCGCGGCGCATGGGCGGCGGCGACAAGCCGATGCGCCGTATCGGCGGCCGCACGATTCTCGACCGCGTCATCGCGCGGCTTGCACCGCAATGCGACGGCCTCATTCTCAACGCCAATGGCGATCCGGCGCGGTTCGCGGAATTTGGCCTGCCGGTAATTGCCGACACGGTGCAGGATTTTCCGGGACCGCTCGCCGGCATCCTCGCCGCGCTCGACTGGACGGCGGTGAATCGGCCTGATGCCGCGTGGATCCTGAGCGCCGCCGCCGATTGTCCGTTTCTGCCGCGCGACCTCGTCGCGCGGCTGCAGCAGGCGCGGATCAAACAAGACGCGCAGCTTGCGGTCGCGGCTTCCGCCGGGCAAGCGCATCCGGTGATCGGATTGTGGAGCGTTGCCTTGCGCGAAGAGCTTCGCCACGCGCTGGTGGTTGAGGATATTAGAAAGATCGACCGCTGGACCGCGCGCTACAAGCTTGCGACAGTGACATGGCCGGCCGAGCCGCTCGATCCGTTCTTCAATGCCAACACCATGGACGATATTGCGGAAGCGGAGCGGCTGGCGGCGCTGGATGGGTAACGTGCCCCGGACGCAGCGTAGCGCGTAGCTCTTGCGTAGCGGTGCGCTGCAGAGCCGAGGCCCAGCTTGCGCGACTGGAAGAACCGGGGTCCCGGTTCTGCGAAGCGGCATGAAGAATGCCGCATCGCGCCCGGGACACGGGCTACGCCGGCCTGAATCCTGCGCGCTCCAGCGCCGCGCGGGTTTCTGCTGACGCCAGCGAGTCAAGAAACGCCTGCACCGCCGGGCGCTGCTTACGCGCGCTCACCAGCGCAAAATCGTAGTGCTCTTCCGCCAGCGGAATGAACCCGAGCCTCGCGGCATGCGCGACCGGCGCGATCGTCATGCCCCAGTCGGCGCGGTGCTGCGCCACGGCGGCTGCGACGGCGTTGTGCGAGCGCGGCTGATTCCAGTAGCCGTCGGGTCTTGCGGTGCCGAGCAGGCGATCGATCAGGATGCGCGTTCCCGCGCCCTGATTGCGGTTGACCATGATGCAGGCGGGATCGGCCAGCGCCGCGCGCACCGCGTGTTGCGCGTTGAGCCCTTCGAAGCGCGCATCGCCGGCGCGGAACACGATGCCCTGCATGCGCCGATAGCCCGGCACCAGTTCAAGCCCGGCCGCCATGAATGGCTCGTTGTAGGTCTCGGTCGCCTCGTCGAACAGATGGATCGGCGCCAGATCGCATTCGCCGCGCCGCGCTGCCGCGAGGCCCCCGAGGCTGCCGACCGCGATCAAGCGCACCGATAGTCCCGCACGCGCCAGCGGCGCGGTGACGAGGTCGAGGCCGGTGCAGTGGCTGCCGACGATGACGAGATCGGGCACCCGCACATGGGGCGTGAACAGCGTGACTTCGGCCTCGGTCCCGGCGGGCATCTGATCGGCGAGTGCGTCGATGCGCAAAAATCCGTCGGCCTGCGCGAACGACGTGATCGCGCCGGAGCCCTTGCCGGAGGGATAGGCGATCAATCCATCGCGCCCGTCGACCAGCGATACCATGACGAACTCGGTGCGGCCGAGTTCCGATGCGATCCGCACCGGGACTCTTGCCGTGACGTTCGCATCGGAGCGCGGCGGCAGGCCCGCCATGCGGCGCAGCACCGGCACGATCATGTCGTGAAAGGTGAACATCGCCGAGGTCGGAAATCCCGGCAGGATCACCACCGGCTTGCCGTCGCAGACTGCCAGACAAAGCGGCTTGCCGGGTTTAAGCGCGACGCCGTGCGCGATGATGCCGGGCTCGCCGAGCCGCGCGATGATCCGGTGCGACACGTCGCCTGCGCCCTTTGAGGTGCCGCCCGACAGCACCAGCATATCGCAGCTCTCCAGCGCCCGGCGCATGGCGGCTTCGAGTTCGCGCTCATCGTCCGGAATGGCGCCGAGAAAGGCCGCTTCGCCGCCGTTCTCGCTCACGGCGGCGGCGACCATGGCGCCGTTGGTGTCGTAGATCGCGGCGGAGCGCAGCGGCAGCCCGGGCTGAACCAGTTCATCGCCGGTGGAGATGACGGCCACGCGCGGTTTCCGCGCCACCGCGACCTCGGCGATGCCGCAAGCGGCGAGCATGCCGATCTCGCGCGAGCCGATCATGGTCCCGGCGCGCAGCAGCGCCTCGCCGCGCGCGATGTCGGAGCCGGCATAGGAGACGAACTGTCCCGGCGACGCCGCGCGGCGAATCTCTATTCTGCCGGCGCCTGCGGGCTGGGTATGTTCGACCATCACCACGGCATCGGCGCCGCGCGGCACCGGTCCGCCCGTTGCAATCGGCGTCGCCGTGCCCGGCAGCACCGGCAGCAATGGCGCAACGCCGCAGGCGATGATTTCGTCGTTGAGCGCAACGCGAACCGGCGCGGCTTCACCGGCCGACGCAAGATCGGCCGATCGTACCGCAAAGCCGTCGACATTGGCGCGGTCGAACGGCGGCACGTCGATCGGCGCCAAGATGTCTTCCGCCAGCGTGTGGCCGAGCGCGCCGGCCAGCGGCCGGATTTCGCTTGAGGGAGCGCGCGGAAACAACGCCGCTTCGAAACGCGCCAGTGCTTCCTCGCGGGAGAGGATAGTCAGGAACTGATCCTGCTCCAGGCTGTCGCGATTTTTCGGCACCGGAGAGTTTTGCATATTGGAAGCGCTCATGTCAGTCCCGAAGCATATAGGCATCGACCGGCGTGCCCACAGCGTATCCCTCGCTGCCGCCGGGCACGGCGAACCACGCATCGGCGTGCGCAATGGTCTTGAGCGAAAGCTCGCCAGTCGCGAGCGGCATCCAGGCGCCATCGGTCCTCTTGAGCAGAACGATTTCCGCAATTCCAACGCCGGAGGCGATCTTGCGCGCAAGCGGAAGCAGCGTCATTTGCGGTGCCTCGCTGGCGGCGAGCCGGTTCAGAACCGGCAGCACGAGAGTCCACCATGCCGCCAGCGCCTGGTCCGGTGCGCCGGGCAAGGCGACGACGGGACTGTTCACGATCCTGCCAAGCGCCGCGGTTCGGCCGGGCTGCAGCGCGATCCCATGGGCAAGCAGCGCACCGCGCGAGGCCAGCGCCGCGATCGTCGCATCGCTGCGGCCGACGCCGGTGCCGCCGACGGTCACCAGCAGATCGCACGGTTCGGCATCGAACGCCTTTTCGATGGATGATGCGTCGCGTCCGCCGGCTTCGGTGCAGACCACCTCGGCGCCGGCGGCGCCGGCGCTCTCCATGATGAGCTGCACCGTTATCGCCTGGCCGGCCGCCGCCGGGATCTGGATCACGTGCAGCCGCGGGCGGCGAACGGCGAGTCTGTCCAGACCGGCCGCGCGCGCGGCCACCAGATCGAGGGCGCGGATACGGCATCCGGGGGCCACAGGCGAACTTCCCGCGGCGATATCTCCGCCGGCGCGGCGCACGCCGTGTCCCGGTATCGCCTCGGCCGAGACCTGGAACAGCGGGCCTGCCTGCTCGACGAGGTCGGAATCGATCACGCAATCGCAACCGTGAGGCATGCGATCGCCGGCATCGACCCAGACCGGCGCGCCGGCCAGTGGCAACGGCGAATAGGACGAGGCGCCCACCAGATCGCCGGCACCAAGCGCCCAGCCGTCAACGGCGGCCATATCGAACGCCGGGAACGCCTGCAGCGGCGGCATATCGGCGGCAATACAGCCTAGCGCCTCGGTGAGGGTGACGTCGCGAGGCGCGACGGGCTTGATACCGTCAAGCAGCAACGCAAGTGCTGCGTCGAGCGGTGTCAGTGAAGCCGGCAGGCGCTGTGTTACGATCATGCCGGGTCAATTTACTCAATAAAGTCAGAAATATACAGCCAATTGCTGTGCCGCCGGTCTCGACACTCGGCCGGGCTGCCGCGAGTTGACGCGTGCCGATGAATAATTGAAGAAGATAGCTGACGCAGGATGGACGCCTGCCAACCAAATTACGGCCAATGCGCCGCGGACCCATGGGAGGAGACAAGAAATGTCGGCCAGAAATCTATCCGTGCTCGGAGCGGTAGCGGCAGCGTTGCTGTCGTCGCCGGCAGCACTCGCTCAGGTGTCGGATGACGTGGTGAAGATCGGCGTCCTCACCGACATGAACGGGCCGGCGTCCACCCCTACCGGACAAGGCTCGGTCACCGCCGCGCAAATGGCGGTCGACGATTTCGGCGGCAAGGTGCTGGGCAAACCGATCGCCGTGATCGTCGGCGATCATCAACTCAAGCCGGATATCGGCGCCGGCATCGCGCGCCGCTGGTACGACGTCGAGCAGGTCGATCTCATCGTCGACGTGCCGGTGTCGGCGGTTGGACTTGCGGTGCAGAACATCGCCAACGACAAGAAGAAACTGTTGATTACCCACTCCACGGGCGCCACGGATTTCCACGGCAAGTTCTGCAGCCCCTACACGATGCAGTGGGTGTTCGACACCCACGCGCTGGCGGTCGGCACCGCGCAGGAAGTGGTCAAGCGCGGCGGCGACAGCTGGTTCTTCATTACCGACGATTATGCCTTCGGGCATTCGCTGGAGAAAGACGCCTCCGCCATGGTGACCAAGCTCGGCGGCAAGGTGCTCGGCGCGGTGCGCCCGCCGTTTGCGACGCCGGACCTGTCGTCCTTCGTGCTGCAGGCGCAGGCCTCGAAGGCAAAGATCATCGGCATCGCCGCGGGTCCGCCGAACAACATCAACGAGATCAAGACCGGCGGCGAATTCGGCGTCTTCAAGGGCGGCCAGCAGATGGCAGCGCTGCTGGCGCTGATCACCGACATCCATTCGCTGGGATTGCCGGCGGCGCAGGGCCTGCTGCTGACCACGTCATTCTACTGGGACATGGACGACAAGACCCGCGAATGGTCGAAGCGCTACTTTGCCAAGATGGACCGGATGCCGACCATGTGGCAGGCCGGTGTGTATTCGTCGGTGATGTACTACCTCAATGCCGTCAAGGACAGCGGCACCGACGATCCGCTGAAAGTCGCTGCGAAGATGCGCGAAAAGCCGATCGAGGATTTCTTCGTCCGCAACGGCAAACTGCGCGAGGACGGGCTGATGGTCCACGACCTGATGCTGGTGCAGGTCAAGACGCCGGATGAATCCAAATATCCGTGGGACTATTACAAAATCCTGGCGAAGATTTCCGGCGAAGAGGCGTTCGGACCGCCCGACCCGGCGTGTTCGTTGGGGAAGAAGTAGCTCACTCTCGTGTCCGGACGCGGTGCGACCACGCGCTGCGCTGCGTCCGGGGCACGGCGCTTCTATTTCGCCAATCCGATCTCGCGGAAATAGTTGAGCACGCCGGGATGGATTAGCTCGATGTTCGGCGCGGCGGTGACCGTGTTCGCTGCAGTAGTCTCGCAGGCCTGCGCCAGTTTCTTGCACAGCGGGCTTTCAGCGCTGTGTAACGACTTCGCCAGGCGATACGCCACATCGTCGGGCAGATTGGTCCGCGTCAGGATAAAACTCCACGATCCCAGCGAATCGATCGGCGCCGGCTGGTTCGGATAGCTGCCGGCCGGCACGGTAAGCGGCTTGAGGAAGGTATGTTTGGCGCGGATGCGCGCGATTTCAGCCGCGTCCGGCGCGATGAACCGCGCCCCGCCGGCGCTCTCGCTCATCGCCTTGAATCCCGGCCAGCCGATGCCGGCGCCCCACAACGCGGCGGCGCGTCCATCCAGCACCATCGCCGGTCCATCGCCGGCGCGGTCGAGATAGATCGGCTGGAAATCCTGGTCCTGCTTCAGTCCGAGGCCGTCGAGCAGATAGCGCGACAGGATCGGAAGGCCGGAGCCTTTCGCGCCGAACGCGACCGGCTTGCCGACCAGGTCGCGAATGGTCTTGTAGGGACTGTCGGCGCGCACCACGAACATCCCCGGACTGGAATACATCGCGGTCAGGATCTTCAGGTGCGTAGCCTGCCGTCCGATCCCCATGAACGCTTCGTAGGAAGGCTCTCCGGCCACCAGCGCGATGTCGAGATCACCGGCCTCAAGCAGCGGAATGTTCTCGTTGCTGCCTTTGGTATTGCGCGGCTCGATCGATAGCGTCGGATCTGCTGCGTTCATGACCTCGGCAAACGCTTCGCCATAGAGCGGGAAGCCGCCGCCCGCCGTCGCCGTCCCGAGACTGATGATGGTCTTTTGAATGACCTTTCCCCCATCCTGCGCCGCGGCGCTTGCCGCCAGCAACAACGTGGCCGCGCCGACGATACCGATAATGTTCATCACCGCTCCTCAACGATCCGCAACGCTGCAATGTCATAAGATCAACGCATTGGCCGAAAGGCAATGTAGGCAAACTCAAATTTCTATGAAACATACGGGAGCAGATTCGAAAACTTAAGACGTTGCGGGTGCAGCGCACTCGATTGGAATGGAGCGGTTTATGACTGGTTTTGTGCGCGCGGCGATAGCGGGCCTTGTCTGCCTTTTGGCCCTTGCGGCCGGCGTTGCGCCGGCATGCGCTGCCGACTATCCGAACCGCCCGGTTAAATGGCTGATCGGTTTTGCCGCCGGCGGTCCGGTCGATATCGTCGCGCGGATCATGAGCCAGTGGCTCTCGGAGCATCTCGGCCAGCAATTCGTCGTGGAAAACCGTGCAGGCTCGGGCGGCAACCTCGCCGCCGCGGCGGCGGTCAATTCGCCGCCGGACGGCTACACACTGCTGTTCGTCGCGCCGAACAACGCCATCTCGACCTCGCTCTACAAGAAGCTGCCTTACGATTTCATCCGCGACACCGTCCCGGTCGCCGGCATCATGCGTCTCACCAACATGATGGTGGTGCCGACCGAGCTTCCGGTAAAAACCGTCCAGGAGTTCATCGATTACTGCAAGGCCAATCCCGGCAAGGTTTCCTACGCCTCGTCCGGCTACGGCACCTCGGTGCACATGTCGGCCGAGTTGTTCAAGGCGATGACCAAGATCGACATGAACCATGTACCGTATCGCGGCTCAGCGATCGCGTATCCAGACCTGATCTCCAACAAGGTGCAGACCATCTTTGACAATCTGCCCGGCGCACTGGAGCAGGTGCGCGGCGGAACGCTGCGCGCGCTCGGGGTGACCTCGCCCGAGCGCTGGCCTGGCGTGCCGGATGTCCCGGCCATCGCCGAAACCGTACCCGGCTTCTCCGCGGTCGGATTTTACGGCATCTCCGCGCCGAGGGGCACACCGCCGGAGATCGTCGACGCCCTTAACAAGGCGGTGAACGAGGCGCTCAAGGATCCGAAGCTGGTCGCGCGGCTTGCCGAAGCCGGTGGCCTCCCGATGCCGATGACGCCTGCCGAGTTCGGCAAACTGGTCGCCGACGAGACCGAGAAATGGCGCAAGGTGGTCGAATTCGCCGGCGTGTCGGTGGATTAGAAGCAGTGGATTATCGCGAGTATCGACCTGGAAAACGCTTCGATTCCGGGTTCCATGCGTTTTCAGCCGTCGCAATTTCCTGTCCTGAATGTATGGTGAGGGAGTTTTTCACCGAATGAACCTCCATGAAGCGGTGCCGGCCAACTGCAATCTTGGTTTGCGCCTGCGCCTTCGCCGGCCTGTGTTCGGTCGCTGCTTTTTCGCAGGAGAGCAATGAGGATCAACCCGCTGATCCGGACACCGGCGAAAGCACCGTGGCCGAACGCACGCTCGGCCTGCTGCCCAATCCCTACGAGCGGCTCGGCATAAAATTCGCCGCGACCTACATCGGCGAGGTGCTTGGTAATGCGACCGGCGGTCTCAAACAGGGCGCGACGTTCGAGGGGCGTCTAAATCTCGCCGTCGATCTCGACTTCGACAGGCTTGCCGGATGGAAGGGGCTGACCGCCCATGCCAACGTCTTCGCCATTCACGGCCACGGACTGTCACGCAGCAATCTGCAGAATTTCTTCGTCGTCAGCGGGATCGAGGCGCTGCCGACGGTGCGGCTCTACGAGGCCTATTTCGAACAGAAATTCTTCCAGGACAAGTGGTCTGTTCGAGCCGGCCAGCTGGCGGCGGACAGCGAATTCATCGCCAGCAAATATACCGACGTCTTCACCAACGCCTCGCTGGGCTGGCCGGCCATCACCGCCGTCGACTTGCCGGCCGGAGGTCCCTCGCCGCCGCTCGCCGCGGTCGGCGCGCGCTTGAGCGGAAAACTCAATGACAACGTTACCTTGCTCGCGGCGATCTTCGACGGCGATTCCGCTGGCCCCGGCGTCGGCGATCCGCAGCAGCGCAACCGCTACGGCCTGAATTTTCGCGTCAACGATCCGCCGCTGGTGCTGGGAGAGATGCAGTTCAGCTGGAAGAGTATCGCACCCAATGACGACCGCGCCGGCGCACTGAAGATCGGAGGCTGGCATCATTTCGGAAAGTTCAGCGACCAGCGTTTTACCGACGATGGCCGATCGATTGCCGATCCCGCCGGATCCGGGCTTGGCCGGATGCTGCGCGCGGACGACGGCATCTATTCGGTGATCGAGCAGAAGCTCTACGCCGTGCCGAAATCCAAGGATCGCGGCGTCGGCGTTTTCATGCGCACCTCGGCCAGTCCTTCGGACCGCAACCTGATCGACTTCTACACCGACGCCGGAATCGATTTCATCGGACTTTCCGAGCAGCGGCAGCACGACAAATTCGGCGTCGCGATCGGCTACGCGCACGTCTCCAAACGTGCGCAGGCGCTCGACCGCGACTACGCGTTCTTCACCGGCCAATCGGACTGGCCGGTCAGGTCGTCCGAGGCGCTGTTTACGGCGTCGTATCTCTACGAGGTCAAACCGGGCCTCAATCTGCTGCCGAACTACCAATACATCTTCCGCCCGGGAGGCGGGGCCACCGATCCTCTGGGTCCAATGCCGGGCATTCGTCTCAAGGATGCTTCGGTGTTCGGTGTTCGCAGCGTCGCAAAATTCTGATCATGCGAAATTCGGATGATGGCACGCCACCAGCCGGTCAGGCGCGATCGGGACCAGTTCCGGCATCTCCTCGACGCAGCGCCGATCGGCCTTCGGACAACGGGTTCGAAAGCGGCAGCCCGACGGAGGCGCAATCGGCGACGGCGGCTCGCCGATCGGCACGCTGGTCGAAGGCCGCACGTCGGGATCGGGAATCGGGATCGCCTCGATCAGCAGCGCGGTATAGGGATGCGCGGGCTTGGCGAACAATTGCTCGGAGGGGCCGACTTCACACAATCTGCCGAGATACATCACCGCAACCCGGTCGCTCACCGCCTTCACCACCGCCAGATCGTGCGCGATGAACAGCAGCGTCAGTCCGTAACGCGCCTTCATTTCCTCCAGCAGATTCAGGATCTGGGCGCGGATCGAGACGTCGAGCGCCGACACCGGCTCGTCGCAAATGATGAATTCCGGATTGAGAATCAGCGCGCGCGCGATGCAGATGCGCTGGCACTGTCCGCCGGAGAATTCATGCGGCAGCCGTCCCATCACCAGACCGGGATCGAGACCGACGGCGCTGAGAACCTCATGCACGCGCCGGTTCCGTTCCGCGCGGTCGGTGACGCCCGCGATCGCCAGCGGCTCGGCGACGATGTCGCCGATCCGCCGCCGCGGATTGAGCGAAGCGATCGGATCCTGGAAGATCAGCTGCACATGCCGGCGCATCCGCCGCAAGGTGTCGCCTTTCATCGCCACCAGGTCATGGCCGTCGAACATAACCTGCCCCGAGACCGGCCGGCGCAACTGCAACACGGCGCGGCCGAGTGTCGACTTGCCGCAGCCGGACTCCCCGACCAGGCCCAGCGTCTCGCCGCGCCCGACTTCAAGGCTGACGCCGGAGACGGCATGCACGGTCTTGCCGCCGGCCGAATATTCGACGACGAGATTGTCCACCTTGAGCAGCGGCCGGTGCAAAACGGATTTCAGAGTGTCGTGCATCATGCGCAAACGCCGGCGGCCGCGTGAATCGGATGGAAGCAGGCGTATTGGTGATCCGGCAATCCGGCATCGGTCAGCACCGGCTTTTCCCGATGGCAGCGGCCGAGGGCATAATTGCAGCGCGGCGAGAACGAGCAACCCTCGATCGGCCGGGTCGGATCGGGCGGACGGCCCGAGATCGCCGGCAGCGGCGTGTGCGGAGCGGCATCGATCTTCGGGATCGCCGCCAGCAGCGCCTCGGTGTAGGGCATTCGCATGTTCTTGAACAGCAGCGGCGTCGGCGCCCGCTCGACCACGCGGCCGGCATACATCACCGCCACCTCATCGGTGCGTCCGGCGACCACGCCGAGGTCATGGGTGATGATGATCATCGCCATGTGGCGGCGGCGCTGCTCGCGCGCCAGCAGATCGAGGATTTGCGCCTGGATGGTCACGTCGAGCGCGGTGGTCGGCTCATCCGCGATCAGCAATTTGGGCTCGCATGACAACGCGATCGCGATGGCGACCCGCTGGCGCATGCCGCCCGAAAGCTGGTGCGGATATTGCGTCAATCGCTGCTCCGGCGCTGGGATGCCGACCGCCGCCAGCAATTCTACGCTGCGCTTTCTCGCCGTGGAGATGTCGAACTCAAGGTGCTCCTGCAGCGTTTCGGTGAGCTGGCTGCCGATGGTCAGCACCGGATTGAGCGAGGTCATCGGGTCCTGAAACACCACCGCGAGCGTGCGGCCGCGCAGCTTGCGCAGCGGCTCGGCGGCGAGCCGCGTCAGGTCCTGGCCGTCGAACATCACGCGGCCGGAGAGCTTCGCCTTTTTCGGCAGCAATTGCAGGATGGCGCGGGACAGCATGGTCTTGCCGCAGCCGGATTCGCCGACGATGCCGAGAGTCTGTCCGGGTCCGATCTTGAGATCGACCTGATCCACCGCGCGCAGATTGCCGCGCGGCGTCGGCAGATCGACCGAGACGCCTTCGACCGAAAGCAACGCCGGCGCCTTCACAGCGCGCCCTGGCGCGGATCGGTCAGCGCCCTCAAGGTGTCGCCGACCAGGTTGAACGACAGCACGGTGAGGAACATCGTTACCGCCGGAATGAATGCGAGCCGCGGCGCGATCTCGAGGCTCTCGCGGCCCTCCCCGATCATGCTGCCCCAGCTCGACGCCGGCGGCGGAACGCCCAACCCCAAGAAGCTCAGCGCCCCCTCGACCACGATGGTCACGGCGACGCCGAGCAGGAAGAAGGCGAGCAGCGGCAGAAATACATTCGGCAACAGTTCATGCAGCAGGATGCGGGCGTGCGATGCGCCGAGCGCGCGGGCGGCGACCACGAATTCGCGTTCGGCGAGACTAAGGGTGGCGGCCCGGGCGACGCGCATGAACGCCGGGATTCCGAGCACGCCGAGAATGCAGGTCAGGTTGAAAATGGATTGCCCGAGATACGCCGTCACCGCCAGCGCAAACACCAGCGGGGGAAACGCCAGCAGCACGTCCATGCTGCCGACCACCATGGTCTCGAAGCGGCCGCGGAAATAGCCGGCGAGGATTCCGAGCGCGCCGCCGATGCTGATGCCGATGATCGGCGCGCAGAGGCCCACCGTGAGCGACATCCGGGCGCCGTAGACCAGCCGCGCCAGTTCATCGCGTCCAAGACCGTCGGTTCCGAGCCAATGCAATAAGCTCGGCGGCGCCCGCCGTTCTAGCATGTCCATGTCGAAAGGGCTGTGCGCCAGCAGCACGCCGGCGAAAATCGAGGCGATCACCACCAGCATGATCCAGCCGGTCGCCAGCCAGAACAGGTTTCCCAGCCGCCGCGTGCGCCTGACAGGACTGACGATTGCCGTATCGATGCCGATATCAAGCACGGCCATGGCGAATCCTGGGATCGAGTACGGCATAGAACATATCGACGATGAAGTTCATCAGTACGAAGCCGCAGGCGACGAACAGCACGACGCCTTGCAGAATGATCAGGTCGCGGGTGTATAGCGCGCTGACCAGCAGCCGGCCGATTCCCGGCAAGGCAAAAATCGTCTCCACGATCAGCGTGCCGCCGATCAGGCGGCCGATATTGATCCCGGTGATGGTCACAAGGGTCAGCGACGAGGGTTTTAAGGCGTGCACGAAAAGAATGCGCGCCGGCTTCAGTCCCTTGGCCTTGGCCATGGCGATGTAATCTTCCTGCAGCGTCGCGATCATGTCGGAACGAAGCACGCGCATGATCCCCGGCCATTCGGCGAATGCCAAGGTCAGCGCCGGCAGCACGAAGCAGCGCAAATTGCCGATCGGATCTTCCTCGAACGGGATGTAGCCCGTCGCCGGCAGCCACCGCAGCTGCACCGCGAACAGATAGATCAGCAGGATCGCGGACAGGAAGGCCGGCACCGACAGCATGCCGAAGGCGGTGCCGGTCATGAAGCGGTCGAAGGCGCTGCCGCTGCGCACCGCGCAGGCAATGGCAAGGGGAATGCCGATGGCCAGACCAATGATCTCGGCGAGGAACATCAGCTCGATCGAAACCGGCAATCGTTCCGTTACCGCCTGCAGCACGGTCTGGCCGGTGCGGAAGGAACGGCCGAAGTCGCCCTGCGCGACGTGGCCCAGCCAGCTCAGATAGCGCCACCAGATCGGCTGATCGAGCCCCATGTCATGACGCAGCGCCTCGACCTTTTCCGGCGTCGCCTGATCCCCGAGCACGACATAAGCAAGATCGCCGGGCAATAAAGATGCGATCAGAAAGGTCAGCAGCGACACCGCGAGCAGCACCGGCACCAGATACAGAAGCCTCTGTCCGATGAACGAGAACATCCCGGGTTACTCGAGCCAGGTGTCCGATACGTCGATCGCCCCATGATAGATTTTCGGCAGGCCCTTCAGCTTGGCGCTTGAGATCGCGTAATAGGTGTTCTGGAAGGTCCAGAACCAGATCGCCTGCTGATTGATGAGGCGGCTGACGGCGCAATAGTCCTCGGTGCGCTTGGCCGGATCGGCGGTGACGCGCGCGTTCTCCAGCAGCTTGTCGAGTTCGGGATTGGAATAATTGGCCAGCGCAACCGGGCTGCCGGTGTGGAAATTCGCATACATCTGCGGGTCGGGATCGGCGAGATCGACGATCCGCCACGGCGTCAGCTGGAACTGGCGCATGAAAGCACGCGGCACGACGGTGGCTTGATCGACCTGCTCGATCTCCATATCGGCGCCGGCCTGCTTCCAGAATTGCTGCAGGACCTGCCCGACATTGCGGCCGCGCGGGGTCGCGGTCACGATCATCTTGAACTCTACCGGCTTGCCGTAATCCTTGATCAGCGCCTTGGCCTTTGCGATGTCGTTGGGCAGCGCGCCGTCGTCCTTGCACTTCACCCATGAGCCCTCGCCGTAAGGGTTGCTCGCCGGCCGGCTCAATCCGTTGGTGATGGCCTGCGACATCTTCTTGCGGTCGATCGCCATCACCAGCGCCTGGCGCACACGCAAATCGTCGAACGGTGCGACCTTGGTATTGAAAGCGTAGACCTGAGCGCCGGATCCGACATAGGTATGGACCGTCAGCTTCGGATCTTTCTGGGCCTTCTGGATATTATCCGCGTCGTATTCATCGTCCCAGATGATATCGGCTTCGCCGGATTGCAGGCTGGCGAACCGCGACTGCGCGTCGGGCAGCGGCTTCAAGACGATGCGGTCGAGATGGGGATGACCCTTGTTCCAGTAGTCCGGATTCCTTTCCAGCACCATGCGGTCGCCGGCGGTCCATGACTTCAGGATATAGGGCCCGGTGCCCACCGGATTGCGGTTGTAGTCGTCGCCCTTGGTCTTCCACGCCGTCGGCGATTGCACGACGTTGTTCGAGCTTTGGATGGTGAAAAGCGCTGGCAGGTTCACCGAGGGGTCTTTCAGGTTATAGACCACCGTCAGTTCGTCAGCCGCCTGCACGTTGTCGATGAAGGCGATGTAAAAAGCGCAGCGGCATTTGTTGGCCGGATCCTTTTGGCGGTCGAAATTCGCCTTCACCGCTTCGGCGTTGAAGGGCGTGCCGTCGTGGAATTTGACGCCGGGCCTGAGCTTGAAGGTCCAGGTCTTGTAGTCATCGGAATGCGTCCAGGATTGCGCCAGCTTCGGCTGCGCCGCGCCCTTGTCGTCGAGATAAGCCAGCGTATCGAAAATCGCCGCGGCCGCGGTCAATGCTGCCGTGTCGAACACGCCGACCTTGAGCGGATCGAAGCCGGAAATGTCGAGTTCCAGGCCGACGGTGATGCTGCCGCCCTGCTTTTGCGCAACCGCCGGGCCTGCGAGCAATGCGATGCAGGCCGCCGCGCTGAAAATCGTCTGCGCAAAGCTGCGCGAGCGGAATTCCGCTTTCATGTCGCCGTCTCCCCCTTGGCCTTCACCCGGTGGTCCGGATGTCGAATTGGCCGGCAGATTGACCGGAATTAACCGTCGGGGCAAGGCGGGAAAGCCCCGCCGCGTCGCCACGCCGCAACGGGTTTTCCGCGGCAGGAAAATCCTTACACCGCCCGGCCCGCCGCCTTCACCAGAACGCAGCCGGTGATCTTCAAACTGCCGTCCGGTTGCTGCTCCAGCGTATACAGCGCCTCCCAGACTTCACCGTCGGCGTCGACGATGTGAACCTGTTGCGCGATTTTGCCGTCGGCGACGCGCGCCTCGCCGAACTCGAAACTGCGGTGGCGATAGACCGGGGCATAGCTCCTGCGGACCATGGCCATGAAGCTCTCGGCGTCCGGGAATACGCCCTGAATAGCCGGCGCGGCGTGGGAATAAGCCGCTGCCGCATCGTCGCGGCTGAGGGCTCCCTCCTGCGAGCGTATCACGCCCTGCGCGGCGGCAACATTATCGGCGGCGCAGGCGGGCGAAGCCAAGCCGACCAAACATGCGATCAGCAGGATCGAGGCGCGCATGACGTTGCTCCGGTTTGCCGGTTCTTCACCTGCAATTGGTGGGCCTGCCTGGACTCGAACCAGGAACCAGACCGTTATGAGCGGCCGGCTCTAACCATTGAGCTACAGGCCCGCGCAGCGTCGCGGTGCGACACGCGGCGGTGCGATACCCCTACAATGACCGATGCCGCCGGGCAATGGCGGCGTTCCCTGGACCTTGCCGGCGGCTTGGGCTGACCAATATTTCGGCGTTCGCAAAAAGGCTGTCGATGATCTTCTTTGCGTTGTTCTTTGTCGGTTTCCTGGCCCTGCTCGGCTTTGCCTATCTGCTCGGCTCCGCGTCCACCCATGCCGAACTGGTGCCGGCGCTGGTCATGATCAGCGTGTAGCACGGCGCTTTCGCGATCTCGTTCAGTGAGTCCAAGCTTTGCCAGTGGACGTCCCGATGGCCAATCGCTACCAACGCGCTGAAACCATGGCGCTCCCATAGCCACAGCGAGGACGACATGCGCGACCCTCAGGCTTTGATCAGCACCGGGCAGCTTGCGACGATGCTCGGACGGCCGGACTTGCGGATCTACGATTGCACCACCTATCTCGAGCCGCCGCCGCCCGGCAACGATGATCCTTATGTCGCGGTGCCCGGCCGCCATACGTTTGAAGAAGCGCATATCCCGGGCGCGGATTTTCTCGATCTGCAAGGAGAATTCTCCGACCCCGTCACAAAGCTCCGCTTCATGATGCCGGCGACGCCGCAACTTGCGAGGGCGTTCGGCCGTCACGGTCTCGGCGACGGTACGCGTGTCGTGCTCTACGGCATCGGCACCATGATGTGGGCGACGCGATTCTGGTGGATGCTGCGGTCGCTCGGATTCGACAATGCCGCGGTGCTCGACGGCGGCCTCGACAAATGGCGCGCCGAAGCACGGCCGCTGGAAAGCGGGCCGCCCCAAGGCTACGCGCCGGCCAGCTTTACTGCCAAGCCGCGCCCGGGATTGTTCACCGACAGCAATACGGTGAAGGCCGCGCTCGGGCGTCCGGACCATGTCATCGTCAACGCACTCGGGCCGCAATTTCACAAGGGGCTGGAGCCCAGCCGCTACGGACGTCCGGGGCGAGTCCCGGGAAGCGTCAATGTTTCCGCGGCAACCCTGATGCAACCGACCAAAGAACTGATCGCACCGGCGGAGGCCGAAGCCAGATTTGCGTCCCAAGGCATCACCAAGGACAAGGCGGTCATTGCTTACTGCGGCGGCGGCATCTCCGCGACCATCGACCTGTTCCTGCTGCACCAACTCGGCTACAACAATTTGGCGCTCTATGACGGATCAATGGGCGAATGGGCCAGCGACGCTTCATTGCCGATCGAGACGGATTGAGGCGAGCAACAGGAAAAACCCATGGGCTACATTATAGATACCGGAAGCGCCCTGAGATTATTGATCGATTCGGAAAATTGTGGCGGTCATGTGTATCTGAAGCATATCGGAATTTCCAATAAATCACTTTTGGAGCGGCTGCATGGCAACGAAGGCCGAAACGGCAAGACACATTGGGTTTCCGCTTTTTTAACGGGCCAGGACGCAGCGAGCGCGGTTTCGCAAATCCTGAAGAACTCGCCAACGGACGACATTTCCAAGGTGACTACCGGCAAGCGTGCCGACGCGGCGTGGGAGGCGGAGACCGACGCTGGATTTAGAGTTCGATTTGCCTTCGGGAGCGGCGTCCACACCTTTGTAACCAAAAAAATGCGGATCGTGATCAGGGCAATTCCGACGTCGCCCAGATTCTACATATATACATTTTTTCCGCGTCCTCCCCTGGAATTCGACAAGGCGATCAAGCCGTGAATTTAACTGGATTGCGCCAGCGCCAGCGCGAAACCGCCGCTGTCGACAGGACGGATTGAGTTGCCGCCCGAGCCGAAGCATCGCGAGGCGCTGAGCGAGGTGAGGCCGTCGAAAAACTGCAGCAGCGCCGGGACTGGCGCGATCGAGCCGATCACGAGGCGGCTGATTTCACTTTTTCCCTCTCCTGCTCCACTTCCTCGGCGTCCTTGTCGTCGATGTCCATGACGTCATCGTCGGCGTCACCGACCGCCTTCAGCAGTTCATCCAGTTTGGCGTGAAGCGCCTGGGTATCGCGATGTTCGGCGCGCTGGATCACCAGCGTCATGCCCCACGTAGCCATGACCGCGATCTGGTGCCATCCCAATCCATCCCCAAGCACAAGCCATGAAATCGAGTACACGACAAAGATGGCGAACGCCATCGGACGAGAGGTCAGCACCCCTAGCTGCGTCAGCCAGCCCCCGAAGATTTTTAGCGCCATCCCAGCAAACGCGACTGCAGCGCATCGGTTCCACGCGGCGGGGCTCGCCCGCTCTCGTCCCAACTCGTCCCTGCAACGCCGCAAATGCGGCGCAAGCGGTACTGGAGTTACGCCATCGCCAGCCGCTGCCTCGCGCGCAGCAGCAGCGCCACCATGATGGTGATGTTGAGCGCGTTCCAGCCGAGCCCGTTCATGAACGCCGCGGCGTATGATCCCGTGGCGTCAAAGATCACGCCGGAGATCCAGCCGCCGAATGACATGCCGAACACCGAGGCGAAGATCACGATGCCGACGCGGGTGGCGGCTTCGCTCGCCGGCATCGCCTCGCGGACGATGATGGCGTAGCTCGGCACGATGCCGCCCTGGAACAGGCCGAACATCGCGGAGATGATGTAGAGCGAGGTCAGGCTGTCGAAGAACAGATAGAACAACAGCGCAAACCCCTGCGCCATCGAGCCGATCAGCAGCGTCGGGATGCCGCCGATCCTGTCGGCGAGATACCCGGAGCCGATGCGGCTGATGATGCCAAATCCCATCATCAGCGACAGCATCTCCGCGCCGCGCGCCACGCCGTAGCCGAGGTCGCCGCAATAGGCGACGATATGCACCTGGGGCATCGCCATCGCCACGCAGCAGGAGATGCTGGCGATGCACAGCATCACCGTCAGCGTATTGGTGGAGAGCTGCAGGTCGACGCGCGGCGGGGCTGCGTTGACGTGATCGCGTTGCGAGGCGGCGCCGATCTGCATCCGCAGCACCAGCAGCACCGCCGTCATCGCCACTCCGCAGAAAATGCCGATTGCGATATGGCTGGCGCGCCAGCCCGCGGTCTGCGTGCCCCAATTGACGATCGGCGGCCAGACCGCGCCGCCGACATAATTGCCGCTGGCGACGATGGTCACGGCAAGCCCGCGGTAGCGCTCGAACCAGTGCGAAGCCTCCGCCATCAGCGGCGCGAACGTCGCCGAAGATCCCAGCCCGATCAGGAAATGCACCAGGATGAACTGCCACAGCGTGGTCGACAGTCCGGCGCCGACATAGGCCAGCGCCAGCAAGCCGATGCTGAGCGTGATCGCCATCACGATGCCGAAGCGGTCGGTGATCTTGCCGGTAACCACGCCGCCGAAGCCGAAGCCGAGCATGACGAGGGTAAAGGCCAGCGATACCGCGCCGCGGGTGGCGCCGAATTCAGGCTGCACCACCGGCAGCACCACCACGACAGACCACATCCCGACGCTGCCGATCGAGCCGATCAGCACCGCCAGCGCAAGCCGCACCCACGCCTGACGCGAGTCGGGGACGAAGGCGGCCGGATATGTCGATGGATTCGAGGGCGCGTGCACCGGCGCAACTTCGTCGGGCGAGGCCCGCGGGTCAAGCGCCGTGATGAAATATTGGGCATGCAAATGCGGTGGAACAGGCCCTGTCCCGGGCGCGATGCGGCGCGTAGCTCTTGCGTAGCGCTGCTTCGCAGGACCGGGACCCCGGTTTCTTGATTCGGAAGTAACCGGGACCCCGGCTCTGCAGCGCACCGCTCCGCGAAGAGCTACGCGCTGCGCTGCGTCCGGGGCACGAAACCAGCGGCCGTTAACGCTTTCCTAACCATAAACCGGGCAAATTTTGCCTAGGTGAAGTCGAGTGTCGTGGTCGCGTATGGGACGGGGGGACTTCCCGTGGACGCCAATGCGGTGCCTCACTTTCGAAGCGGTGGTCCGGCGGCCGCCGCGCAGACGTTTGGCGCCCGCGAACGGCATCGGCGGGGGGAAGCAGCTTTCATGGCGGATGTCACGGCAGGTTCGGGCGCGGAGTTACCCGGATCGGGGTTTCCCAGTTTTGCCGACATTGGCACCCTGCTGAAGCGCGGCGATCTGGCGCTGGCGTTCGGCATCCTCACCATCCTGGTGGTGCTGATCCTGCCTCTGCCTTCGATCGTGCTCGACCTTTTCCTGGCGATCTCGATCATCCTGTCGATCCTGATCCTGATGACGGCGCTGTTCATCCAGGCGCCGCTGGAATTCTCCTCGTTCCCGACCGTGCTGTTGATCGCGACCATGCTGCGGCTGTCGCTCAACCTTGCTTCCACGCGGCTGATCCTGTCGCGCGGACACGAAGGCACTGCCGCTGCCGGCCATGTCATCGAGGCATTCGGCAATTTCGTGATGGGCGGCAATTTCGTGATCGGAATTATCGTCTTTGCGATCCTGGTGATCGTCAACTTCGTCGTCATCACCAAGGGCTCGGGGCGCATCGCCGAAGTGGCGGCGCGTTTCCACCTCGATGCCATGCCGGGCAAGCAGATGGCGATCGACGCCGATCTTTCCGCAGGGCTGATCGACGAGAAGACCGCAAAGGACCGCCGCAAGGCGCTGGAGGATGAAAGCGGCTTCTTCGGCGCCATGGACGGCGCCTCGAAATTCGTGCGCGGCGACGCGGTCGCGGGACTGCTGGTGGTGTTCATCAACATCATCGGCGGCATCATCATCGGCGTCGCGCAGCAGTCCTTGAGCTTTGGCGAAGCCGCGCGCACCTACACCCTGCTCACCGTCGGCGACGGCCTGGTGACGCAGGTGCCGGCGCTGATCGTGTCTACTGCCGCGGGCCTGTTGGTATCGAAGGCCGGCGTCAGCGGCGCTGCCGACAAGGCGCTGATGAAGCAGCTTTCCGGCTATCCGCAGGCGCTCGGCATGTCGGCGGGCGTGATGCTGGTGCTGGCGCTGTTGCCGGGTATTCCGATGCTGCCGTTTCTCGCGCTGGGCGGCGGCGCCGCGGCACTTGCCTTCTCGGCGCGCAAGCGCAACCGCGCCACCTCGGCCGCCGAAGCGCTCGCTGCAGCGGCACCGGCGGCGGCAGCCGCGGCCACCGCGGCGGCGGAAGAGCCGATCGCCACCGCGCTCAAAATCGACGATCTCAAGATCGAGCTCGGCTATGCGCTGCTGCCGCTGGTCAACGGTCCCGACGGCACCGACCGCCTGACCGAGCAGATCAAGGCGCTGCGCCGCTCGCTCGCGGTCGAGATGGGTTTTGTGATGCCGTCGGTGCGGATTCTCGACAACGTGCAGCTGGAGGCCAACACCTACATCATCAAGATCAAGGAAGTCGATGCCGGCACCGGGCGCATCTGGCCGAACCAGTACATGGTCATGGATCCCGGCGGCAGTCAGGTCAACGTCCCCGGCCTGCACACCACCGAGCCGACGTTCGGATTGCCGGCCACCTGGGTCGACGCGGCGCTGAAGGAAGAAGCCTCGCTGAAGGGCTATACCGTGGTCGACGCTGCAACCGTGCTGTCGACGCATCTCACCGAACTGCTCAAGAACAACATGTCGGACCTGTTGTCCTATGGCGAAGTACAGAAGCTGCTGAAGGACCTGCCGAAGGAGCAGGGCGAACTGGTCAAGGACATCGTGCCGAGCCAGATCACCGTCTCCGGCATCCAGCGCGTGCTGCAACTGTTGCTCGCCGAGCGCATCTCGATCCGCGACCTCTCCACCATTCTCGAAGGCATCGCCGACGCGCTGGCGTTTTCGCGCAATCCGGCGACGGTGGTCGAGCATGTCCGCGCTCGCCTGGCGCGCCAGATCTGCGCGCAAAACACCTCGATGAACGGCTATCTGCCGCTGGTCGCGCTGTCGGCGAAATGGGAGCAGGCCTTTGCCGAGTCGCTGATCGGCCAGGGCGAGGAACGCACGCTGGCGATGCAGCCGTCAAAGCTGTCGGAATTCATGACCGTGGTGCGCGACCGTTTCGAGCAGGCCGCGCGCGACGGCGAGGCGCCGGTGCTCGTGACCTCGGCAGGGATCCGTCCGTTCGTGCGCTCGCTGGTGGAGCGCTTCCGGTCGCAGACAACGGTGTTGTCGCAAGCCGAAATTCATCCGCGCGCGAGGCTCAAGACGGTGGGGAGTGTTTGAAACGCAGCGGCTTTTCCGCCACAGACAACTATTTTGTGCCTGGTTAATCTGGCACGTCGCATTTGCTGCTTTAACGCTAAAATCGAATTAACCTATTGTCTTAACACATGTATTTTTGATTTCGCGTAAGCGTAGGGGAAGGCTGGATCGCGGGAGTTCAAGTCTTTTCACCGCTTTGTGATCGGCTCTGTGGAACGGAAAGCCCAATCCCTACGTTTCCAGCCTTGAGTTGTTGAACTTGCCGCGGGGACGACGAGACATACCCTCTGGACAAGTTAAACGGCAGGGAGCTTGCAGATGAACCATTCGATCTACAGCGCGGACCGCACGAACTCATCTCAAGATCGTCGTGGTGGCCCTTGTCGCTGGTATCGCGGTGGCCGGTTTCGGCATCTCGGCCCGCACAGGTTCGGACGAGACATATGCGCAGTCGACGCGCGTCATCAAGGCCGGCGGCCCGGTGGCGGTAACCAATTCGAACGCGTCGGTTGTGCGCTAACAGGAATCAAAGGAATTCACGCGGCTCTTTACCAGCCCCCCAAAGTCGCCCCGTGGATAATAAGACCCCAAGACCCCAAGTTGACTCAGACGACCGAAAACGCCCGCTCCCCACGGGCGTTTTCTTTTTGTGTCGCCTCATGGTGAGGAGCGCGTCTTCGCGCGTCTCGAACCATGAATGCGTGCGGCTATCCTTCGAGACGCGGCCAACAGGCCGCTCCTCAGGACGAGGTAGGAGTGAGCGTCAGCGACCAGCCTGCGGCACGGTCTCGATCAGCTTGCCGGCGAACACTGGTGCCGAGCTCGGCTTGCCATCGGGCGAGCCGCCGGCCTGCTCGACTGTCACCGCGTAGGTGGCCGCCTTGACGATGTCGCCATCGTAGGACGCAAGCTTCGGGCTTGCGGTGAACTCTGAATTGCCGATGACGCCGAGTGAGCGCGGCGGGCCCAGTCTGTCGGAGATCAGCCACAGCTCAAAGCTCTTGCCCGGCTCGGCCGCGGTGTCGCCGACTTTACGCACCGTGAAATTCCTCGTCGCGCCATCGACGGTGAGAATGAATGCGGGCGAGCCGCCATCCTTCTGCAGCACCGCGACATATTGCGCCGACGCTGCAGCCGGCGGCGCAGGAAGCTGCACCACTTGCGTCCGCGGCGTCGGGCGGATGCTGTCGGGCAGCAAATCCGGCCGAACCACCTGGGTAACCACGATCGCGATCAGGGCCGCCGCGATGGCGCTCATCGCGGTGGCGATGTTGCGCCAGCGCCGGGTTGGTCCGGGAAAGGCAACGACATTGCCGGCTTGCGGCGCGCCAGCAGCTTCCGCGGCGACCGGTTCGACCGGCGGCGCTTCCGGCAACACAATCGGCATCTGCACGCCGGACAATCCCGCGGCGACTTTTATTTTTTCCCAGACCTCGGGAGATGGTTCGACCGATCCGACCATCTGGTTCAGCACGCCGAGCTTGAGGCCCCACGCCTCGACCATCGCCGCAAATTCCTTGTCGGCGGCGATCATGGCCTCGGCCTGCGCGCGCTCATCGGCCTCGAGGGTGCCGAGTGCATATTCCGCGGCGAGCGCGATATGGTCTTCGCTGTAAGCCATCATCCAAAGTCCAAGACCTTAAAGCCCGAGGCACTCCCGGATATCCATCATGCTGCGCCTGAGCCATGTCTTCACGGTGTTCACCGGCGTCTCGAACTTGACGCTAAGTTGTTCGCGGCTCCAGCCGTTGTAGTAAGCAAGCAGCACCAGCTTCTGACGATCCGGCTCCAGCCGTCCGACGCATTCCAGGAGCCGCTTCAATTCCTCCGTCATCTCCCGCCGCGCCAGCGGATCGGGCGACTCGGCGGCGACTTCCATCGCTGCCGGTTCCTCTTCGATCGATGCTTCGGTCCGCTTGCGAACGACATCGATCGCCCTGTTCCGGGCAATGGACGCCATCCACGTGATCGGGGACGCCACCCCGGGATTGAACCGCCCCGCGCCGTTCCAGATCTTGACGTAGGCCTCCTGAATGACCTCCTCCGCGAGATCCTGACGCCGCAAGATACGCAGCACCACGCCAAAGAGTTTCGCCCGCGTGGCGGCATAGAGCCGCTCAAAAGCGGCCTCATCCCCCTTCGCGACCGCGGCAATCAGCCAGACCAGCTCAGCCGGCGTCAGCATTCGTGTCCCCAAAACTCAGTCGTTCCCCACCGCGAGGCCCTCCAGCGCCGCGGCAGTCCAGCTGTTTGGTATCATATTTTTCAACTTTTGCGCCCGGCCAATCGTCGAGCGAGGGGAAACCCCCAAAAGAAAAACCCGGGCCTCGCGGCCCGGGGTTTTTCGTCATTCCGGGGGCCCTTAGCGCGAGCCCGGAATGACGATTGTGGTTGTCTTGATAGGACGAGCTTACGCCATCGCAATCCGCGCGCGCATCAAACCGATGCTGTCCATGTCGGCCTGCTCGCGGGCGCTTTCCTCGGCGCGTTCGCGGGCCTGATCGCGCTCGTCCAGCAGTTCGACTTTCTTGAGCTCCTCGAACGCCTCGGCCAGCAGGCTTCGGGCGTCCTCGAGCTGGATGCGCAGCTCGTCGGCGGACCGGGTCAGGTTCTCGCGCCGCTGGATCGCCGCCTTGGCGTAAGTCGGATAGGCGAAATGCGTGGGGTCGTTAATCCCGGCGCGGTCCTGCTCGTTCTGGATTTCGCGCTCGAGGTCGACCGACATGCGCTGGAAGTCGGCGATCATGCCCTCGATCTGGCCGACCCTTCGGCGCTTTTCATCGACCTGAAATTTCTTCAGGCGGATCAGCGTTTCACGTGACTTCATCGACTCATACTCCCCAGAAGTCCCTTTTCGAACGCGGGACAGAACCGGCCTCCCGCAAGGGCCCCACCGGCATGACTAGGCGGATGATGGCCTGACAAAGTTAGCGTTCCGTTTCTTTAGCGGCCATGATTTGCTCAAGTTGCCGGTAACCGGCGGCAAGACCGGTGACTTCTTCCTTTTGCTGGCGCAAAAAACTCTCCAGCGGCTCATGCAGCCGGATCGCCTCGTCCACTTCGGGGCTAGAGCCGGCCCGGTAGGCGCCGAGCCGGATCAATTCCTCCATGTCGGCATAGGTTGCCATTACCTGCCGCCCGCGCAAAATGATCGGCAGATAGGCCGGATCGGCTGATTTCGGCATGGTGCGCGACACCGACTTGAGGATATTGATGGCGGGGTAGCGGCCGCGCTCGGCAATCGCCCGCTCCATCACCACGTGGCCGTCGAGGATGCCGCGGACCGCATCGGCCACCGGCTCGTTGTGGTCGTCGCCATCCACCAGCACCGTGAAGATGCCGGTGATGGTGCCCTGCCCCATGCCCGGACCGGCCCGCTCCAACAGCCGCGGCAATTCGGTGAACACCGTCGGCGTGTAGCCCTTGGCGGTCGGCGGCTCGCCCGCCGACAGTCCGATTTCGCGCTGCGCCATGGCAAAGCGCGTCACCGAATCCATCAGGCACAGCACGTCCTTGTCGTCATCGCGAAAATATTCGGCGATCGCCAGCGTCAAATAAGCCGCCTGCCGCCGCATCAATGCGGGTTCGTCCGAGGTCGCCACCACCACGACCGAGCGCGCCAGTCCCTGTTCGCCGAGGTCGTCCTGCAAAAATTCCTGCACCTCGCGGCCGCGTTCGCCGACCAGGCCGATCACCGTGATATCGGCGTCGACATTGCGCGCCAGCATCGACAGCAGCACCGACTTGCCGACGCCGCTGCCTGCAAAGATGCCGAGCCGCTGGCCGCGGCAGCAGGTCAGAAAGGTATTGAGCGCGCGGACGCCGAGATCGAGCGGCGGGCCGACGCGGCGCCGCGAATGCGCCGGCGGCGGCAGGTTGCGGAACGGCATCGGCGACGGCCCCTGAGTCAGAGGCCCCTTGCCGTCGATCGGCTCGCCCATGGCGTTGAGCACCCGCCCCAGCCACGACGGCGACGGTCGCACCTGGCTCGCGGCATTGGCGATCACCGCGCGGCAGCCGCGCCGCACGCCTTCAAGGCCGGCGAACGGCATCACCACGGCGTTGTTGCCGGTGAAGCCGATCACCTCGGAGGGGATGAAACGGTTGGCGCCGGTCTCGATCACGATGCGGGCGCCGACCGACATCGCATGGATGGGCCCGGCGATCTCCACCATCAGCCCGCGCACGCCGACCACGCGGCCATAAATATTGACGCCGTCGAGGTCCGAGATCTGTTCGGCCAGCGCCTTCATTGCGAAAACCTTAAGTTTCGGCGCTTTCGAAGGGCGCCCTTAACTTCGTGTTTACCCGCATCGTTAATCATTACGTCGCTGTCTTTGGTGACTGAGCGCGCTCGCCGTCAGAACGAAGGTTGAGTCGCGGGAGTTGGTTAAGCCCGGCTCTTAAAGTGAGACTTGAACGAGAACGGATACGAAAACCTGGCTTTCCCCAATATCTTATGTCGATTCGACAAAAATTGCACGGATAGAGCTTGCGGGAGAGAATCAGATTTTGTTAACCATATGTCGTCAGGATTCGAATCAGTTGTTCAAAGGCGTTTTGAGTGCCGCAAGTGCGGCCGACCTGACGCCCGGAGCGGCGACGATAGGGGACTGGCATGCGCGTATTGCTGATAGAAGATGACAGCGCCGTCGCGCAGTCGATCGAATTGATGCTGAAATCCGAAAGTTTTAACGTCTACACCACCGACCTCGGGGAAGAAGGCGTCGATCTCGGAAAACTCTACGACTACGACATTATCCTTTTAGACCTCAACCTGCCCGACATGTCCGGTTATGACGTGCTCAAGCAGCTCCGGGTCTCCAAGATCAAGACCCCCATTCTGATCCTCTCCGGCCTTGCCGGCATCGAGGACAAGGTCCGGGGTCTCGGCGTCGGCGCCGACGACTACATGACCAAGCCATTCCACAAGGACGAACTGGTCGCGCGCATCCACGCCATCGTGCGCCGCTCCAAGGGCCACGCCCAGAGTGTGATCCAGACCGGCGACCTCGTGGTCAATCTCGACACCAAGACGGTGGAAGTCGGCGGCCAGCGCGTGCATCTGACCGGCAAGGAATACCAGATGCTGGAGCTGCTCTCGCTCCGCAAGGGCACCACGCTGACCAAGGAAATGTTCCTCAACCATCTCTATGGCGGCATGGACGAGCCGGAATTGAAGATCATCGACGTCTTCATCTGCAAGCTGCGCAAGAAGCTCGCCAACGCCTCCGAAGGCCGCAACTTCATCGAAACCGTCTGGGGACGCGGCTACGTGCTGCGCGAGCCGCACGAGGAAGAAGTGCGCATCCCGGCCTGATCGTTTCCAAGGAGAGCCCTGTCAGGCTCTCGCCTCCCGACTGGACCCCGCCGCGAATGGCGGGGTTTTTGTTTTTTGGGGGAAGACAGCAAATCGTCTGCCGGGAATTGAAGTGCAACCAGATCGCGAGCTAGTATATGCTAAATCGCATTAGTTTTGATAGCAACTACTATGAGCACCAGCATATTCATTAACTACCGCCGCGCCGACAGCATTGGCACGGCCGGGCGCATTTACGATCGACTTGCGCAAAAGCTGGGCAAACAACGCATTTTCATGGACACCGGAGCCATCGAACCCGGCGCCGGATTCCCCGAACGCATTGAAAGCAGTCTCGTTCAGAGCCGAAGTCATGCTGACAGTTATGGGTAGCAACTGGCTCAACTCGACAGACCTGCAAGGACGGCCACGCCTAGATGCCTCATCAGATTACGTACGAAAAGAAATTGAGTTCGCGCTCCAAAATAAAATCTGGATCATCCCAGTTCTCTTAAACAATACAACAATGCCCTTGGAGAGCGAACTTCCGCCCTCGTTGGGTGAACTGACAAAGCGCGAGGCCGTCTCGATCATTGAAGATCACTTCGATCGCGACATAGAGCATCTGATCTCAAACCTTATTAAAATTTTGGACGCGGCCAACATCTTGCTGGCTTCTGAAATAGCTCATCTCTATACCACCATGGGCTTTCACACCACTCAACCGATCGCCATAGCTGACGGCTCATTCGCTCTGACCGCCGAGAGACACGTCGCCGGTGTCGGTATTACGAAGCTAGCGATACTCTGCTTACCGTCGACGACCGCAACGATAACGTCTGAACATATAGCAGCTCACCGGCAAGCACTTGAGTCATTTGCACACGAAAATGCGGCTACTGAAAATGTGATGGTAAGCGACGCTAGGTTCGACGCGTCTTGCTATTCGTCGCGGCCGCGAAACTTGCGACTATTGGCGGTTCCTGAGCTCCGCAACGCTCTTCTCGATCTCACCCAATCAATGTTGGCTTTTGTATCGGAGTACGAACGCGAGGACCTTTCTCGTCTTTACATTGACATTGAGCTCGCTGTTAAACGGTCCGATCATCACGAACATTCAATGAAGTCGAGCGAATTTATCCAAGAAATTATCAGAACGAGCCGCCGCTCGTTTTATTTCATCCTCGGTGATTTTGGCGCCGGCAAAACAACGCTTCTGAAACGAATCCGGTATGAACTATCAACGCGGGCCCTCGCCTCCGGAACATCACTTCGCCCGCTATTCGTCCCACTGAAATCCTTTCTGCATAGCGACAGTTTTGAAGCCTTCCTCACATATGTTATTAAAGAGAATTACCTGCAAGACGTCCCTCTTTCGCTAATCCAAAGGGATATAGCATCAGGGCGGTTTGTCATCCTCTTGGATGGTCTGGATGAACTAACGTCCAAGACGAATGCATCAAAACGACTGGAACTCTTAGCGCGACTTTATACTTCGTTTTGTGCAAACTCTATTACCTTGATGACAACGCGGCCGTCTTATTTTGTCGACGCCAAAGAACTAAATAACGTGATAGCGAAAATAAACGAGCTGAGCGTTCCTCATGCGCATCGTAGCTCTCAGCCGTTGGCAAGTAATGGCGCCAACGAGGAGTTACAATTAACCAGAGCCCGGTTGCGTGGGAGATACACCGACATTAAGCAACTCCCTTCGCTCAATCCTACAAGTGTTGTCGTTGCGCGGATCGAGCCGGTCACCCTACCAGACGTTGATCATTATCTCCAAGCATCTGAGTCGGAGTTTCGTCGACATTGCGGTGTCAACTGGCAGCAGGTGAAGTCCTTCCTGCTGAAAGTCTACGACCTACGGGACCTCATGAAACGTCCAATTCTTCTCTCTATAATTCGTGATACCATATTGTATGGCGAAATTGACATTCGGAATGCTAATATCAAGCTCGGCGTCGCGGGACTTTACGAGACCTACACCTCCATCAATTTTGATCGCGACTGGGACAAGGGCTCCCAACGTCGGTTACTATCCGTAGAGGGACGCCAGCTGTTCTGCGAACAAGTTGCCTTTTCTATGTTGAAGGCAAGAACTCTCGCCATTCCGACTGACGAATTTAAGTCCATAGCGACGCAAATCGGCCAAGACCCTATCAATCTTGATGCCGACTTAAAATCACGTCCAGGGAAAGATGGTATAATCACAGATGCTCGTCTCGGAAGTTTTGTGAACTCATGCAACGGACGGCTATCAGTTTACTCACAAGTCCTTTTTTGAATTTTTCGCTGCCCGCCATTTTGTGCGGAGCATCGATCAACGTATCTCGATTTTGCAAACGTTTGAGCTACCGAAGGAAATTATCCAGTTTATAGGCGAGTTCACGGCGATCGATAATCCTTTAAGCTCGTTCATATCGAACATGATGTTTTTCGAAGGTAACAGAATGCGGAATAGCGGGCTGTTTGCAAGAAATGTCTTTGGACTGGCCTGCGCCAGCCGGGTGCGCGTCGACGCCGTTAACTTGAAGGGGATACGTGCAAACAATCTTATTGTCGACAAATTCGAACTGTTCGGTTGGACCTTCTCTGACACGATCTTCACTGACTTCCGAATGCTCGAGGGAGTCCTGAGCGACTGCACTTTCGAGAAGCTGGAGTTCCGAAGCGGAGCGATTGAAAAAAGTAAAATGTTCAAATGCACCGGGACACTGGACGCTGATATTCTGCGAGAAGTTGAAATCGTCAGGGCGAAATTGTCCTTGGTTGGAGCGGGGCCTAAGGAATTGGATGGTTGTTCGATCAGCCGCTCGGAGATAACGCTGACGGGTAACGTTTATTTCAAGAGCTGTTACGCGCGCAATGCTAGGTTCTCGGTAATTCCACCAACTAATTCTGAGGGCGGTGATGCGTCGACCGCATTTGTAATTGAGCTCCAAAACACACAGCTATATGGTTGCATCTTGCGCGCTGGCACAGCCGATCGCAGGCTGCGCGTTCGCCTCAGCGACTGCAGTATCAAGAGATGTATATTCTCTGGGATCGTTATCGATGGAGATACGGCCAGCACACTTAAGAGGGGGCAGAACTATCCAAGTGGTGTAGTCTTTTTTGACTTACCGGTCGCCATCAGTAGAGACGAGCAACGGGACAAGATCAGCGGACCTTCCGAGAGGATGCGCCAATTGAAAATGGCCCGCGATCTCAACATGGAACTGATTGGGGGTCGCTTGCTTATGATCAATATTAATTGGTGGCAACAGATACCTCGATCTGAACGGCTCGATTGGACCGGAAGCTTCTTAAACGAAGCCAGAGATAAATTTTTTGACGGCAGCGTCAGGATGGAGAAGCGACTTATGCGGCTTTTTGGCAATCTCAAAAGCATCGACGATCTTGTGTTCCAGTAATTTCCGCAACTGCTCCTCCGGTCGGGTCCTCTTGACCAGCGGTCGACCTGGGCGGGACCATCCATCCCCTCCTTAGTAGGATTTGGTCCTACACCGTCTGATATATTTTACAGCCGCGAGCCAATGAGCTTCGCGAACGTCAAGGGGTGACGATGCGCGACATTAATTCCGCCGCAGCACCTGCTGCGGCAGGTGCTGGCTGCTCACGCTCGCGGACGCTTCGCAGCGCGCCGTTCTTCACGGCGTGTGCGCTGCAGAGCCGGGGACGTTCCAAGCGCCGGCGTTTGATGCGGTCCCGGCCTTGTGGAGCGGCATGAAGAATGCCGCACCGCGTCCGGGACACTCATCAAGCCGCCTTCAGCTGATACGGTTTGATCAGAATTTCCGCCGGCACTTTCCACGCCTTGCTGATCTTGTAGATCATCTCAACGGTCAAAGCACGTTTGCGGTTCAGGATTTCGGACGCGCGAGGGCGCGAGCCCAGCAGGTCGCCCAGTTCAGCCTGTGTGTGTCCACATTCGTCGATCAGGAAATGCAGCATGTCGATGGGATCGTTGCGCGTCTTGCTGACCGGCCACCTGGTGTCCTTGTATCGCTCCACAAGGGTTGCGAGAATGTCCAGCTTGTCGCCGTCATCGGTCCCTGGTTCAGCGTTCCAGAGGCGCTCGATCTCCTGCAGCGCGGCGCGGCGATCTTCCTCGTTTCGAATCGGTCGGATGTCCATGGTTGTGTTGCCTTTCTCAATAAATCGAAACGGTAAGGGCGTCGATCTTGTCATATTCGGCGTGGGTGCCGAGGAACTTGATGAACGCGATTTGATGCTTGAAGTTGAAGGCAACGATCATCCGGTAATTGCCGCCCGCCACTTCAAACCTCGCGCGCTCGCCATTGAGGATCACCGCGCCAGTCGCCGCCCGTACGTCATTGGTCGAACTCCAGTTCGCTGCCTTGATCAGTTTCCGCCATCGTAAAGAAGCTAATTCCCGATTTGTGAACGGCGGTAAGACTACGGCGGGCTGAAGCAGCTCCGGGTTTTCAAGATCAAGACCCCCATTCTGATCCTCTCGGGCCTTGCCGGCATCGAGGACAAGGTCCGGGGTCTCGGCGTCGGCGCCGACGACTACATGACCAAGCCATTCCACAAGGACGAACTGGTCGCGCGCATCCACGCCATTGTGCGCCGCTCCAAGGGCCACGCCCAGAGCGTGATCCAGACCGGCGACCTAGTGGTCGAATGACCCGGACGGAGTCAAGCAAAGAAAGGGTGAGGAGCGTCGCCTGTGCCTTTCGCCTTCATGACGGCGACGCACTGATTAATATCCTCATCGGAAATATTCAGCCCGAATTCCACGCGCAGTACGTCCCGGAATTCGTTATCGGTGGCAAGCCAGCGTTTTTTTGCCTGCCCGTCCCCATCGCGCACGGTGACACGCCTATTGTACATCGTGATCCGCGATCCGTTGGGGCCAGGCTTCGCGATAATGATGTTGCCTTGATACGGCGTTTCCGGATGCGTTCCGGTGTACCAATTGGTTATTTCGTACTCGCCGTCATAGCGCGGATAGGGGATGACGCGATAGATGTGCTGCCAACCATTATTGAGCCGCGCCTGCAGCGTCAACTCACCACCGACGTCGATGAAGCGCATCAACTCGTGCGGGGTTTCTTGCTCAATCTGCGGCGCGAGCAAAAGGGCTGAGGTGGGCGCGAGATTGCCAAAGCCCACATCCGCCAAATAGACCCCTTCGGGCAACTCCACCTGCAACAGCATGTGAATGGCAGGACGCTTTGCATCGATTTCGAGCCCTCGGACAACACGCCCCTGAAGACTTGTGATCCGATAGCCGAGTGACCTGAGGCCCGTCCGAAAAAGCATATTCTGCTCGAAACAATATCCGCCGCGCTTGCTTGTGATCATCTTGCCCTGGAGCGAAGCCACATCGAGTTTGGGCGGGCGCCCGAGCATAATGTCTAACGTCTCGTAGGCGATGGAATGTGAGTGTGCGAAAATCAAGCGGTTTAGCGTGTCAAGCGTCGGCGTAGTCGGGCCACTATAGCCGATGCGCTTGAGCCAAGCGCTCTGATCGAACTGTACATCAGTCATTGCCAGCCCCGAGCCGATTTGGACCTGCCTCATCGGATCAGCATAGCGCGGCTCCCTCATACGGTCTATCTTCCGAAGTCGGCTTCCGGCACACACCGGACCTTCGGTGGATGTCCGCTGTTTGGTCGCTAACGGCTAGACCGGACATGGCTCGGACATCCCCAATTCGGTAGCAAATGACCCATTTCGGAAGTCGGCCCTGGTCCGAGAGCGGCCGATATAAGGGGCCATTATTTGACCGGTGAGCGGCTGAAACGGCGGTTGGCGGCATTCGGTTGCTTTGTTGGCGATGTACTATAATTTCGTCGCTGTTCAACGACGCTTCGCGTAACGCCTGCGATGGCCACCAATGTAACCAAGCGGCTTTGGGAAATATCCGATATCCTCGATGTACTGGAGGCTTGGGAAACGTCTCCGAACTAAAAGAGGCCGCCAACTGAGGGGGTGCGCGAATGTGGAAGCAATTTTGGAGAGAATGGACGGTCGATAAGCCGGCCACCTTTGGCGACGGGCTTTGGGACGTTTTTGTCGTTCAGTTCGCCGCCTTTCTCAGCCGCCTGACGATAAGACAGGTTATCGCGTTCATTCCTGTTTTAATTCTGGTTTTGGCTTACGCGCATCGAATCCCGATTCCCCCGGAGTTGATGCTGGTGGGCGATGTTCTGGCTTACATAGACATCTATTCGATGATTTTACTGGTCAGCTTTATGACGCGCGCAGCAGCGATTTTTGCCCTCGTCCGGCGGATCGCTGAACACGTGCTGAGGCTGGTAAACCAGGCGCGCGTCAGACTGCATCCGGATTTCCGTCACCGCCGAGCGGGGGGTGCCGGGAATCGAAGGCGGTCGTTGGTCCGAATGAAAAACGATGACGACGGATACGTGTTCCCATTCATGGAATCCGCTCTGGCCTGAGTGCCGAAAGCAAATCAGGACTCAAATACGCATGGCGCCGCTGGCCGAAAGCCGGGACCCGATTGACCCAAGGCGGACATCGACGGATCGGCCGCGCTTTCGTTTACTGCACCGCCCAAAAGATGAAACCCCGCCTTGTCGAGTGATATGTTATGACCTCTAATCGCGTCACGCCACTGGCCGGGAGATCTTGATGAACGGGCGATCACTGACGATGCAGACCGCGGCAGCTCTGACAGGGCTGATGCTATCGGCAATGGTGACGGACGCCGCCGAGGTTAAGGTGTTTACCTCTGTCGCGCTGACCGATGCGCTGGGCGAGCTTGCGCCGATCTTCGAGCAGAAGACCGGCAACAAGCTGACGATCAGTTATGACCTCGCGGCGGTTCAGAAGAAGCGCATCCTCGACGGCGAGCGGGCCGACGTGATCATCCTGACGCGGGGTATGATGGACGACCTTGCCAAGCAGAACAAGCTGGCTCCAGGCAACATCGTCAATGTTGCGAGTACTCCGGTTGCCTTGGCGGCCCGCGCCGGAGCGCCGAAGCCGGATATTTCGACAGCGGAGGCGTTCAAGCAAACATTGCTGTCGGCCAAGTCGATCTCCTATGCGGATCCGGCCAAGGGAGGCCTGAGCGGCGTGGTCGCCAGCCGCGCCATTGACCGTTTAGGTATCGCCGAGCAGATGAAGTCCAAGACGACGCTGGTGCCCGGTGCGCAGTCGCCGGACCTGGTGGCGAAGGGAGAGGTGGAGCTCGGCATCGCGCAGGCATCGGAGATCGTGCCGAATGCAGGGGTGCGGCTGGTTGGCCCGCTACCGGGCGAGCTCGGCAGCTTGACGCAGTTCAGCGGCGGCATCGGTGCGGAGTCGGCATCCGCGAACGCGTCCAAGGCCTTGATCGATTTCCTCGCCGGGCAGGAGGCCGGATCGCACTTCAAGGCGAAGGGGTTTGAGCCGGGAGGCTAGTTATTTGAGCTTCGAAAATTCCTCGCAAGCCAGGCATTCCACCGCTTCCATCTGCTCAGCCGACATCCACCTTACGCGCGCCGCGAGATCGGAAATCGGTGCGTACGCTTACTTCGGAAGGACGACAGCATGCGGGCGGTGATCGTCGGTGCCGGAATGGGCGGGTTGATGACCGCGCTGGCGCTGCGACAGTCCGGCGTCTTCGCATCGGTCGATGTCTATGAGCAGACCAAGCTGCCCAGCACCGCAGGCGCCGGGTTGAACATCCCGCCCAATGGGGCGCGGATATGTCGCTGGCTCGGCGTCGACCTCGATGGCGGGGATCCCAAGGGCCCCGATGGAGCGATCGACGGTGGCCGGGCGGCAATTCTGCAGGCGACACGGCAGTTCAATGCGGACGGCAGCGTGACAAAGCGGCCGTTCGATCATGTCACCGCCGCGGGCGACGGCGCCGGCTTTCATCACATGCACAGGCTGGACCTGTTGATGTGCCTGTACAAGCGGGCCTTCGAGTTCGGTCCTGGCAGCGGAGCGCCCTGCCCGGTCGCCGTGCACATGGACTGCAGGCTGACACAGTTGCATCAGACCGCCGACGAGGTGACGGCGAGCTTTTCGAATGGCCGAGCCGCCACGGCAGAGGTTTTGGTCGGCGCCGACGGGATCAACTCTGCCACGCTGCAGCTGGCGTGGCCGGACCCGCGTCCCCGGCGCTGGACCGAGGTGACCTGCTTTCGCGGGCTCATTCCGCGCAACGTGGTCGCCTCGCTGCGCAAGGCGGACGGCCGCCCGCTCGACCACAATCCGATCGACTCCTTCAGCATGGACCGCCATCGCAACGACAAGAGCGGGGCGACCACGTACTGGGTGCGCGGCGGCGAGTTGCTGAACGTGTGGATCGCCCGGTATGAGCCGAACTCCGCCGCGTTCGAGCAGGAGGAGGGCGACTGGTTTCCCGTCGGCCGGGAGGAGATGCTTCGCGAGGTAGGCGAAGCATTCACCGGGCACCCAAGTAGAGACGACCTGCTCGCGCTGGCGGGGGCGGTCGTTCGTCCCACGAAATGGGGACTCTACGATCGTGACGCGCTGGAAACCTGGGTGCAGGGCCGCATCTGTCTGCTCGGGGACGCGGCGCACCCGATGCTTCCCACCTTCGGCCAGGGCGCCGCGCAGTCCTTTGAAGACGCCGCCGCGCTCGCGAGCGCCTTCACCTTGCACCGAGACGATGTGCCGAGCGCGCTGTTGCACTACGAACGCGTGCGGCATTACCGCGCCACCCGCTTCCAGCTCGGCTCCAAATTCGCCTTCGATCACTTGCGGGCCAGGGATACCGCCGAGCAAAAGGCGCTGCTCGAGACGCTCGACGAACGGGTCAGCCCGGCCTTTGCCCACGACAAGCGCGGCGGCGAGGACGACTCCTGGATCTACGCCTACGACGCCCGCAATATCGGCGCCGAATTGCCCGCCAAGAGATTGGGACCGTGGGACTTCCGCCGCGCCGCCAAGGCCGACGTCGCCGCGATCACCCGCAAGCTCTGGATGCCCCCTGCTCCCGCCAAGGGGTTACGCCCGGTCACGCGCGAAGAGGTCGCGCGGCACAACACCCGTGATGACTGCTGGATCATCATCTCGGGAAAAGTTTACGACATCACCGAGTGGGCGCCTCATCACCCCGGCGGCGCCGGAATCGCGCGAATGTACGCCGGCAAGGAAGCTACCGCCGAATTCGGCGACTACCACAGCGCCGAAGCCGTCGCGCACATGGCGAATTTCTGCATCGGAGACCTCGTCGGGACGGCAGCGGCCTGACTGGCCGGCATTGCCGGCTCGCCGCATCGCGCGGTCTCCGCCGCCGCTTCTCACTCTCCCCGGAGGCAGAACGTAGGGCGGATTAGCGCAGCGTAATCCGCCGCTCCAGCAACAACGCCATCGGCGGATTACGCTTCGCTAATCCGCCCTACTTGCTACCGGCTTCGGTGCAGGCGTCCCCCGGGCGTCATGCCGAATTTCAAATTTATGACAAAGCACGTAGGATGGGTTGAGCGCAGCGAAACCCATCTTCTTGATCCGCGAACAAAGCGATGGGTTTCGCAAAGGGCTCAACCCATCCTACGGGCTTCCGGTGCAGGCGTCCCGGGCGTCATGCCGATTGCTGAATTTCAAATTTATGACAAAGCGGAATAAGGTTTGAACCCGCGAGTCGCTTGCCGCGACCGAAGGGAAGCGGCCGACGCGGGGTCGAGAATGCCGGGGTGCTGAATGATCCTGCAATCGCTCGCCGGGCTGCCGGCGTTCCTGGTGTATTTCTGCACGGCGATCGTAGCCATCGTCGCCTATCTGTTCGTCTACACCCGCGTCACGCCGCACGACGAATTCCAGTTGATCCGCGACAACGATCCGGCGGCTGCGATCGCGCTGGGCCTCAGCCTGCTCGGCTTCGTGCTGCCGGTGGTCAGCGCCATCGCCCATTCCGCCAACGTTATCGATTGCCTGGTCTGGAGCGCGATTGCGCTGGTGGTTCAGATCGCGGTGTATTTCATCGTGAAGATTCCGGTGCCGAACCTGTCGGCGCGGATCGCGGCGGGCGAGCTTGCGGCCGCGATCTGGCTTGGCCTCGCCTCGCTCGCCGCCGGCGCCCTCAACGCCGCCTCGATGATTTATTGAACATGGCCGAGAAGCCCGTCACCCAATTCGGCAAGCGCGAGGCGGCACTCGCCGCGCAACAGGTCAAAACCACAAAGCGCTCCGGCCATGTCGCGCTGCTGCTGGCCGGCACCGTTGCCATCGGCGGCGGCGCCTATGCGCTGATGCCCGGCGAAAATTGCACTCCGAACCAGCCGGGAATGGCGGCGCCCGCCAACGTTGGATGCTCGCCGCGCGGCTCGTCGTCGGGCGGCGCATCATCGCGCTATGGCTTCTACGGCGGCGATTCCTCGGCGAACAGATCGGCTTCCGCCGCATCGCCATCAGGTTCCGGCAACGTCACTCGCGGCGGTTTTGGGTCGTTTGCGCACGCCTTCACTTCGCATTTTTCCGGCGGCGGCTGATCCTGAGCCGCACGATGCCGTGAGCCGATGGGCTTTCGCTTGCGCGCTTGCGGCGGGAATGTCTCAATGGCGGCGTTGCCGCACTCAGATCGAGGGTAATCCATGAAACGTTCGCGCCGCGTCGTCTTGACGATGATGGGCACCGCGGCCGTCGGCGCCGTATCGATGGGCTTTGTCCGGCCGGGCGACTGCGGCCCTACCGGCAGGCCAGGACCGGACGGACGATGGCCGGAGAATTGCCGCGTCCGCTATGGCGGCTTCGGCGGCGGCGGATTCCGCGCGCAGGGTCACGGCCACGTACATGGCGGCCACGGCGGTGGCGGCTAGCGCCGTCGCCACCCGAAAAATCATGCGGCGGATCGACTGTCCCGAGCGCGATGACTGGCAACTGACCGCGGAAGCCGCCGGATTCGATTTTCATACGATCGACGGCGAGCGCTATTGGGACGAGCGCGGCTATTACGCCTTCACGCTGGATGAGATCGAGCGCGGCATCGAAGCGCCCACCGGCGAGATCGATGCCATGTGCATCGAACTTGCAGGCCGCGCGGTCGACGACGAGAACTACCTGCGGCGGCTGAAAATACCGGAAGCGTTCTGGCCGCTGATCTCGCAGAGCTGGCACCGCGACGATCCCAGCCTCTATGGCCGCATCGATCTCAGTTTCGACGGCCGCGGTCCGGCGAAACTGCTGGAATACAACGCGGATACGCCGACCTCGATCTTCGAGGCGGCGGTGTTTCAGTGGACCTGGCTGGAGCAGGCGATCGAGCGGCGCATCATCCCGCAACGCGCCGACCAGTTCAATTCGATCCATGAGCGCCTGATCGAGGCCTGGAAGAAGCTCGGCGCCGGCCGTCATTTGCATCTGACCGGCATGACCGAAAATCCCGAGGATGCCGGCACGCTGGCCTATCTCGAGGACACCGCGCGCCAGGCCGGCTCTGAAACCACCATGATCGATATCGAGGATCTCGGCCTGCGCGATGACGGCAGCTTCGTCGATCTGGAGGATCGTGCGATCGAGCTGGCATTCAAGCTGTATCCCTGGGAGTGGATGTTTCACGATGCGTTCGGCTTGAAACTGATCGATGCGCCGACGCGCTGGATCGAGCCGCCATGGAAGGCGATCCTCTCCAACAAGGGCATTCTCCCCTTGTTGTGGGAGATGTTTCCAAACCATCCCAATCTGCTGCCGGCCTGGTTCGAGGACGATCCGAACGCGGCGCAGCTCGGCGCATCCTACGTCCGCAAGCCGCTGTATTCGCGCGAGGGCGCCAATGTGACGATGGTGAGCGCCGGCACGACGCTTGTGGAACAACAAGGTCCCTACGGCGCCGAAGGTTTTATCCGGCAGGCGTTCGCGCCCCTGCCGAATTTTGCAGGGTCGTATCCGGTGGTGGGAAGCTGGCTGGTCGACCACACGCCCTGCGGGCTCTCGATCCGCGAGGACGAGAACCCGATCACGGGGAATGCGTCGCGGTTTTTGCCGCACGCGATTTTGTAGTTGTGTCCCGGGCGCGATGCAGCGCGTAGCTCTTGCGAAGCGTTGCTTCGCAGAACCGGGACCCCGGTTTCTTCGACTCGCAAGAACCGGGGCCCCGGCTCTGCAGCGCACCGCTCCGCGAAGGGCTACGCGCTGCGCTGCGTCCGGGGAACGACGTCATCCCGCCGCAGCAACCATCTTCAGCGCAGGATGCACACCCCGCGCCGGGTTCGGCCGATAAAGTCCGCGCCGGTCCGGATAGGGCTTGAACGTATCGGTGATGCCGACCACGGATTCCGCGGCGCCCAGCGCCAGCACGCCGTCGGGCTCCAGCGATTTTGCCAGCCGGCCGAAAATGCCGATCTTGGTGTCCTGGTCGAAATAGATCAGCACGTTGCGGCAGAAGATCACATCGAAGGTGCCGAGATGGGAAAAATCCTGCATCAGGTTGAGCTGCCGATGCTGCACCATGGCGCGGATGTCGGCATTGAGCTGCCACAACTCGCCGACCTGGCGGAAATGCTTGACCAAGAGCTGGATCGGCAGGCCGCGCTGCACTTCGAACTGGCTGAAGATGCCGGCGCGGGCTTTTTCCAGCACGCCCAGCGAAAGATCGGTGGCGACGATTTCGACCCGCCATCCCGAAAGCTGCGCCGAAAACTCCTTCAGCAGCATGGCGATCGAATACGGCTCCTGCCCGGTCGAGGACGCCGCGCACCAGATGCGTAGAGAGCGGCGGCCGGCGCGCGCCTGCAGCAGTTCGGCAAGCACCGTCTGGCGCAGATGATCGAACGGAATCTTGTCGCGGAAAAAGAACGTCTCGTTGGTCGTCATCGCCTCGATGACATCGACGGTCAGCGCGTCGGAGCCGCCTTTGATTTTCTGCACCAGTTCGCCGATGCCGAGCAGGCCGGCCTTGCGCGCCAGCGGAATCAGCCGGCTCTCCACCAGATATTGCTTGTCGGCGGACAGATCGAGGCCGGAACGCTCTTTCAGCAGCTTGCGCAGATACTCGTAGTCCAACGGCGTCACGACCGCACTCCCGCAAACAGCTGGATCAATTTCGGCGCGATCTGACCCAGCGGCAGCACCGCCGCGCAAATTCCGGCATGGGTCGCCGCACCCGGCATTCCCCAGACCACGGAGGTTGCTTCGTCCTGGGCGATGACGCTGCCGCCGGCGGCGACGATCTCCTTGCCGCCGCGCATGCCGTCCGAGCCCATGCCCGTCAGCACCACCGCGAGAATGCCGCCCTGCCAGACCTCGATGGCGGAGGCGAACAGCGGATCCACCGCGGGCTTGCAGAAATTCACCGGCGGCCCGTCGTCGAGCGCGACCGCGGCATGGCCGCCCTGGCGCACCACGCGCATGTGACGGCCGCCCGGCGCCAGATAAATCCTGCCCGGTCTTATGATCTCGCCGTCGATGCCTTCATGCGCCGGCCGGTGGCTGGCGCGGGCAAGATGCTCGGCCAGAATCGTGGTGAAGGTCGGCGGCATGTGCTGGGTGATCAGCACCGGAAAGCGGTCGATCACCGGACCGATCTCGCTCACCAGCGTCATCAGGGCCTGCGGGCCGCCGGTGGAAGCGCCGATCAGCAGCGCGCGCGGCGCTTGCGTCGAGAACGCGCGGCGCAGCAGTTGCGGATGCGCTACCGGCGCTAAGGCGGGACGCGTTGCAAGCCCACGATCGAGCGCCGGCGCCAGCGGCGGGCTCGCCGCGACCGCTATCGGGCGGCGAAGTTTTGCGCCGAGATGACGGATCTTCTGGATGAGGTCGTGACGGAAGGTTTCGGCAGCGGCCGGCTCGCGCGTGCTTTCGGGTTTCGGGATGTAGTCCGACGCGCCCAGCGACAGCGCCTTGAAACTGATCTCGGCGTTGCGGCGGGTCAGGGTCGAGGCCATGATGACCACGAGGTTGCGCTTTTTCGCCAGCAGCAGCGGCAACGCGGCGATGCCGTCGAGATCCGGCATTTCGATATCGAGCACGGCAACGTCGGGAGCCACCCGCTCGACCTGGTTGACGGCGTCAAGACCGGTGCGCAGCGAGGCCGCGACCACCATGTCCGGCTCGGCATCGATCCAGCGGCCGATCAGGCCGCGGATCACCACGGAATCGTCGACCACCATGACCCGCAGCGGCTGATGCCGCGCCGAATCCCGGGTCGAGGAACTTGCCAGCGCAACACTCATTACTCACCAGACGCAACTGAATACAAAACAGCCGCAGCAATCCGCACCGGCGAATATCCGCCGGCGTCTGCGGTCAGATCAGGCCGACTTCATGAAATTTCGCCGTCACGATGTCCTTGTCGAACGGCTTCATGATGTATTCGTTGGCGCCGGCGTGCAGCGCGCGCGCGATGTGGGCGACGTCGTTCTCGGTGGTGCAGAACACCACCTTGGGCGAATCGCCGCCGGGCATGCGGCGCAAATTGCGCAGGAACTCGTAGCCGTCCATCACCGGCATGTTCCAGTCGAGCAGGATGGCGTCGGGCAGCCCGCGCTTGCAGACTTCCAGCGCCTTCTCGCCGTCCTCGGCTTCGGAGATCTGGAAATCCAGCCCTTCCAGGATGCGCCGCGCCACCTTTCGAATGACGCTTGAGTCATCGACCACCAGACATGTCTTCATTTTAGGCCTCTACTCTCTCTCGATTCCAAACCAGCGTTTCCATTGTTGAGGTGTTGCATCGCGCCTGTTGCCGGTCTCAAGCCGCCAGCATGTCGGGCACGATTTCGAGCACGCGATCGACGTCCAGCACCACCATCAGCTGGCCGTCGAGCCGGTGAATGCCGCAAGCCATCTTCGCCAGCCGCGGGTCGAGGTTGACCGGATTGACCTCGCGACTGTCGTCGGCAAGCTTTAAGACTTCGCCAACGCTGTCGATCAACAGGCCATAGGATTCGCCGCGCAAGTCCACCCCGACCGCCATCGGCGGGCGGCCGCTGTCGCGTTTCGGCAGGCCGAGCCGGGAGCGCATGTCGATCGCGGTGACGATGCGGCCGCGCAGATTGAGCACGCCGGCGACGTCGCTCGACGACAGCGGCACCCGCGTCATGCGCTCGGGGATGAACACGTCCTGCACCCGCGAGATCGGCAGGCCGAACAGCTGCCCGCCGATCACCGCGGTAACGTATTCGGTGATGCTGTCCTCGCCGCCGTGCGCCGGGTTGCTCATGGTCATGGCTTTCATGCCGCCTGGTTGATCTCGGCGGTCTGCTCCTTCAGCGCGGCGATCAAGCCTGGCCGGTCGAATTTTGCGACGTAGTCATGGAAACCGGCCTGCCGGCCGCGCTCGATCGCGGCGGGGGAAATCATCGAGGACAGCGCGATGATCGGCATCGTGCCGAGGCGCTGATCGGCCTTGATGGTTTCGGCGAATTCGAAACCGTTCATGTCGGGCATTTCGATATCGGTCAGGATGGCGTCGAACCTGAGGCCCGAGCGCAGCACGACCAGGCCCTCCTGCGCGTTGTCGGCGACCCGCACCCGGTAGCCCGCGGCCTTGAGCACCGGCGCCAGCATGTTGCGGAAGAACGCGGAGTCGTCGACCAGCAGCACCGACTGCGCGTTGGCCGAGGGCCGCATTTCCTTGCGGCTGAACCAGTCCGCGAACGCCATCGGGAGGAAATGCCCGACGTCGATGACTTCCGTGGCCTGGCCCTTGATGACGGCTGAGCCGAGAATACCCTCATGGGTGCTGGCGACTTCGATGTTGAGCCGCTCCTCGACGATGTCGATGATCTCGTCGACCACCAGCCCCATCGAGCGGCCGTCGTCTGAAAATACCAGGATCGGCTGCGCGCCTTCGCTGGCGATGGCAACGCCGTCCATCTGCACCAGCGGCATCAGCTGGTCGCGGTACTGCACCATATGGCGGCCGTTCGACTTTTCGATCTTGGCAATCGCGATTTCTTCCAGCCGGGTGACCAGCGCCAGCGGCACCGCCTTGGGCTGCGCCGAGCCGGCGCGGAACACCAGCAGCGAGGTCAGCTGTTCGGCGGCGGCGATGCGCATCGCCGCGTTCTCGTCGGCGATCTCGAGCTGCGCGGCGCCGATGGTGCCGAGCGCCTTGGCGATGCCGTTGGGATCGATGATCATGATCACCGCGCCGTCGCCCAAAATGGTATTGCCGGAGAACATCTCGATATGGCGCAGTTTTGTCGACATCGGCTTGACCACGATCTCCTCGGTATGGAACACGCCGTCCACCACGATGCCGAAAGTCTGGCTGCCGACCTGGGTCACCACGATGAAGCCGTTTTCCGGATCGCTGTCGGCGCCGCCGTCGATCTTCAGCAGTTTTTGCAGATGCAGCAGCGGCAGCAGCTTGTTGCGCAGCCGCAATACCGGGGTGTCCTTGATGCGCTCGATACGGTGTTCGGAATTGGCCCGCGCCCGAACCAGTTCGACGACGGCGAGCTGCGGAATCGCAAAACGGTCGCCGCCGGCTTCCACGATCAGCGCCGAGACGATGGCCAATGTCAGCGGAATCTTCACGGTGACGCTGGAGCCTTCGCCCGCTACCGACTTCACGTCGATGGTGCCGCCGATCTGGTCGATATTGGTGCGCACCACGTCCATGCCGACGCCGCGTCCGGACACGCTGGTCACGCTTGCCGCGGTGGAGAAGCCCGGCGCGAAGATGAATTTGTGGATCTGCGCTTCGGTCATCTTTTCGAGGTCGGACTCGGTGACGAGGCCGCCCGCGACCGCCTTGGCCTTGATGCGCCCGGTATTCAGCCCGCGGCCGTTGTCGGCGATGCAGATGATGATGTGGCCGCCTTCATGATAGGCTGATAGCCGAATGGTGCCCTGCTCCGGCTTGCCGCAGGCAAGGCGCTCGGCCGGCGTCTCCAGCCCGTGATCGGCCGAGTTGCGCACCATATGGGTCAGGGGATCCTTGATCAGGTCGAGCACCTGGCGGTCGAGCTCGGTGTCGGCGCCGTGCATTTCGAGCTCGATCTGCTTGCCGAGTTCGCCGGAAAGGTCGCGCACGATGCGCGGCAGTTTTTGCCAGGCATTGCCGATCGGCTGCATCCGCGTCTTCATCACGCCTTCCTGCAGCTCGGCGGTGACGTTGGAGAGCCGCTGCAGCGGCACCTTGAATTCGGTGTCCTCGTGGCGGCGCGAGATCTCGAGCAACTGGTTGCGCGTCAGCACCAGCTCCGACACCATGGTCATCAGATGTTCGAGCGTATCGACGGCGACCCGGATCGACTGGTTGGCGACCCTGTCGCTCTCCGCGGTCTCCGGTTCGGCAAAGGCTTTTTTCGGCGCCGGTTTTGCGGCCGTCGGAGCCGCGGTTGCTTTCACGGGCGCGACCGGCGGCGCGGCGTCCGCCGCGGTTTCGCGAAACGCCCGCTCCAGATCGTCCAGCGAGACTTCGCCGGGCCGCAGCGCGCGCTCCAGCACCTGGAAGGTCAGCGTGCCCTGCTCGATCTGCGGCTCGGCCCCAGCCGCAGCCATTGCAGCCATGCCCCGCTCGACCATCGCATGCAGCGCATCGATCAGGTCGGCGTCGCCGCCCTCCGGCTCGGCCTGCGTCGATTCGAGGCCTGCGAGGATTTCCTTGATGCGGTCGATCGAGCTCAGGATCAGCGTGACGGCCTCAGCCGTAACCGCCATGCCATCGCGGAATTTGCCCATCAGCGTCTCGGCGGCATGCGCCAGCGCTTCGAGCCGCGGCAGCCCGAGAAAGCCGCAGGTCCCCTTGATGGTGTGAACCAGGCGAAAGATGTTATCCAGGATCTTCGCGTTGTTCGGATCCTGCTCGAACCGCACCAGCTGGTTGTCAACCGTGTCGAGTGACTCGTTGGTCTCCGTCAGGAACTCGCGCAGCAGATCATCCATGAACACAGGCCTTACGCACCCGCGCGCGAGGTCGCACGCGCTTTTACGGGCCGCGCCAGTTTCGCCGCAAAGCGTTTAAGTTTGGTTGAGCAAAGGGAAATGAATGCGGTGAGGAAAGGGATAATGGCGGGGACGGTAAGGAGTGGTTAACCATGTTCGGGGGCGGCCAGCCGTGCCGCAATCCGCTCCGGATCAATGGTCAAACGCTGCCCGCACGAAACCGCGAAGGTTCTGCTCTGAACCCTTGGGAGAAAATCGCAAATATTATGGACAGCACTTGTATAGAAGGCCAACTCGTTGAATTATCGGGTGATTCGACCATATTGATTCCGTCCTCCGGCTGAAGTCACTATGACCAACCTCACTGCAATCGATTTGTTCAGCGGCTGCGGCGGTCTTTCGCTTGGCTTGAAGAAAGCGGGCTTCAAGGTCCTTGCTGCGGTGGAACTGGACGAACTGGCAGCCGAAACATACTGCGCTAACCTGAAAAACACGCATGTTCTTCGTACGGACATTTGCCGGATATCCCCATCGGCAGTGATGAGGTTGTGCGGCCTAAAGCGTGGTGACCTCGATTTGTTGGCGGGCTGCCCGCCATGTCAGGGATTTTCGAGGCTCCGAACATTGAATGGCCATACAGAAGTCAATGAGCCGATGAACGATCTCGTCTTCCAATTTGATCGATTTGCGCGAGCGCTTCTGCCCAAAACCATAATGATGGAAAATGTACCCGGACTGGCTAAGGATAAACGGTTAGAAGATTTTTGTCGTTCGATACGTAAGCTTGGCTATGCCGTGAAGTTCGAGGTCTTGGACGCGGCCGACTACGGCGTACCGCAACGGCGTCGGCGTATGATTCTTATGGCGTCACGCTTAGGGAATGTGGACTTCGCGCCGAGGCGACAAACTCCAGTGACTGTGCGTGATGCAATCAGCAAATTGCGGACGCCTGGAAGCATGAATGACCCACTTCATGCTCGCGGACCAAAGCGCGCCGAAAAGGTTGAAGCCCTGATAAGAAAAATTCCCCGAAACGGCGGAAGCCGGACGTCGCTCAGTCGGAGGGATCAGCTTCCATGCCACAGGAGAACGAACGGGTTCAAGGACATCTACGGACGAATGGCTTGGGATAAGCCCGCCCCGACCATCACTGGGGGATGTATCAACCCGTCTAAAGGCCGTTTTTTACATCCCACTGCACATCGTGCAATCACACTTCGCGAAGCAGCTCTGTTGCAGAATTTCCCACCGAGATATCGCTTTCCGTTGTCGGGCGGGACCTACGTCGTAGCTCAGATGATCGGTAATGCCTTTCCTCCGAATTTCGCAGCATGCCACGCTCGAAAACTGGCTCAACAAGTGCGATTACATGGTGGCTCAAAGTCCAAGAAAAACGCTTAGCCTTTTCTTTAGTGCCTCCGCGTTCGAAAGTTGGCATTCCCAAAGTATCAGCACCCTCCAGCCTTGGGCCCGCAATGACCTAACTGTTCTTTTATCCCTTTGTAAGTTGCCGTCGAGCTTCCGCGACCAAAATTCAACCCGTGTGGTAGGACGCTTCGCGCGTCGGCATCTTAAATGCTGGTGCCAAAAACATCCGTGTACGAAGATGACCTGTCTTTTTCCCTTAAAGACAATATCGGGCCTCCCAGGGATATTCTTGCCGTTCAGGCGATATCGGACTCCCAGATCAGTTAGAGTTCGTCGAACGATTCTTTCCGGGCTTGTGTCCTTACCCCGGACCCGAGCCATTAGAGCGCTCCGTTGAGTCTTACTTAACTTATCCATGAAGGCATCACGCTCTTCGACCATCCACAATGAATCCTGATGATATCGGATTCCAGGTTCGATCGGTCCAGCTCACGATCGAGCGATTCGCGCTTCCCGCCAAAAAGGCCGTACGCAAAGGCTCGACTTCGCCAACTTTTGCACCTAATTCCACTTTAACGGTACAGCTGTGTTGAATTGAATCGTAGCTCAGGCTGTATCCTTCCCCGACCGCATGTCGGCACATAGCCAGCCACATAGCTAAACGATAAACGCTCCGATCTGCACTGATCAAATCGATGTCCGTGCTCAGTAAGGACTTGAGCCGTTTCGCGACGCTGGCAAAACCGGACTTACAGTCACGTTCCATTTGCGATCTGACCAAGCGTACGAACCTCGCCTTTCCCAATGAGCCAGGCAGAAAGGTTCTGAGCACCAAGGTATCTTTACTTCCGGCAAGCGCCAACGCAAGGAACGAATCCCACAAGTGGGCTGCTCCGCACTCAGCTCGCATGAGGCTGCCGCCATGAACGCAGCTCTCCCATTTTAACGACTGAACCTCCTCCGTATCACAGATGGATGCAACGGACCTCCCTTTGCCAGCTGCGTCAACGAGAACGGTCTCAGCGTGGAATGCGCCGAAGGCGGCGCGCGTTCCAAGAAAATGCTCGGCCTCGGTCTCTTCGGAGACCAATACGTTCACTTCGGAAAGCGACAGTTGGCCATGTCGATCAACCCCAATCGCGATAACCGCGCCCGCGATCGACGTCTCAATCCAGCCTGCGGAAGTCAATAAAGTGGAGTGGGTCGTCAACACTGCTGATGGCATCATAGGCCTCTTTGGCTCTCTTAATGCTAAAACGATCTACGAAATCGACCAATCCAATCCGGGCGAGTCGCGACGCGATATAATAGGCTCGCGTCCAATCTCCTTTACTTCCACTTGGATAAAATCGATCGCGTATCGCGGATATACTGAGCGTCCCGGACAGCGGAACCATTTCTAGGCAATTTCCGACTAGCTCCCCAAATTTCGATTTTTCCCCGGCCGCAATTACAATCCTAAAAGAATTTCCGGTTTCGCTCTCACATATAATTCCGTCCAGTCGCCCAGACCTTAGCTCCGCTCCCAGCAAAGCACTGAATATCCTTTGAGAAATTTCGCGACCAAGTCGGTTTGCCACAAGGTAACGAACTAAGCTCGGCACGAGGGGGCCATTTTCGATGACAATAGCATTTATACTGGAACGGATCGTATGAATCTCTCGTTCAAGTTCCTCTTCCCCATACGAATACAGGTCAATTCCGCCGAATTGCCGATGCGCGACCGATCGATTGCGTTTCGGCGCTAGCCGCGAAGTCGACAAAACGGTCTTTGCGTGTGGCAGCCTATGCCTCCTGCCAAGAAAGCGATTTCAGCAGCGACTTCGCTGCGCTCGACGAAACGAGTTCGCCCGAAAGGAGGTATTCGTCGTAGATCGCCGAAAGTGCCTGGAGGATCGTTCTCGGAATAAGCTTAGCGTTCGTCTCATTCGCTAAGAATTCTATCGTATCCCGAACGATGTCCTTTTGGAGCGGATAAAAGGCATCGTCGGCATAACCCGGAGGTCGGAAGCTCGCCAACCGGCCTTCGACGAACCCCAAAGCTTCTTCTATATTCATTTCTGGAAGCGAAACGATCGGGCGAGGTCCCATAAGGGTCTTCAGCTCCGTGGGCAACAAGTCCATTGCCGTTTTTTCCAATCTTGTCGCTGCTGCAACAACGACGGAGAGTTGAGTTGGATTTTGGCTGAAGAGCGATCTAAGGTTGGATAATACGGGCCATCGATGTTTTTCCGGCAGTGCACCGATTCGCTGAAATTCGTCGAGAAGGAGCAAAACCCTTATCCCATGCCTGCTAAGGCTTTGGAGCAATTCCCCAAGAACATCGGCCGCATCTACATCACTTTCGATTCGCGACTGCACGCCCACGAATGTTTTCAAGTCGCGCAGGGTGACGGAACCGGCGAAAAGCCAATCGAATGCAAGTCTCCGTTCATAGTCATTTCCGTACTGGATGATACGCACAACCCGTTTAAGCTGAGAACTCTCTGGTACTATCTCATCTGCATTCACGACCGTTGCCAGCCTCCTCCACGGGAGTTTCGGCATCACTCGTCGATACAACTCAAGGAAACTTCTTATCTGCTCCGGAACCTCCACGAACACCGGCACCGATGCTGGCGCTTGCTGGTGCATCAGGTGAGCGACGTAGAAAAGTACGTGCGATTTGCCGCTTCCGAAATTGGCCCACACCACGTCGAGGGTTGAATCCGTTCGAAGAGCGAACGAACGTGCCAACCTCTCGACCTTCGATCTCAACTCTGGCCTGCCCGCCCAAGTCGCTCCCGTCTCCGGGGTTGCGGTCAGCAAAAAGGGCGATGTCGTAAACCCTTCCATGCCTCAACGCCCTCTGCCCGCTAACGAAGCGGCGTCCACCGAAATATACTCAGCCTTTCTCGTGGCGCCTGCTGATAGACGGGCTCGCTCTGGGTGCTCTATGGCGTAGCCCTCCAAACTCCGACGTGCCGATCCAAAGGTGATAGGCGTCCCATTTTCGAGGGACAGTGACGCAACCCCGTTGGCCAAAACGTCCAGAGGTAGCGGCGACATCGGTCGTGCCAACACCGATACGAGCTTGACCAAAAGTGGTTCCAGGGCATCGGTGACGATTTGCTCGTCTGATGCGGCTTTCCCAATCAGGCTATCCACAAGGTAACGATCGATCCACTCCGCAGCATTCACTGATGTTTCGAGCGTGCGCCTAGCTCGTTGCAGATTTTCCGTAGGCCTGTATTTGTATTCATACTGCTCAGAGACTTCTTTCCGAAGGAGCCCGAGATCTACGAAATTTTCTAACCGCGCAGCAATTCGGTGCCAAGCCGTTGAGGTGATTTGATCGTCACCGGATCGCTTTGGCTTAATCTCTCGCCACAAAGAGAATAAATCCTGTCGGCGACCTTGAGACAAATCGCGGGATATCTCAGCTCGGTCAGTAAGGTTCGTGACGGCCTTCCCGTAAAGCTGCATCGCAGACGACTTCCTTAACACTTCGGTTTGATTAGCGAGAAGACCGACCAACGCTGTGAACATGTCGAAGTCCTCGCGGACGATCAAAAATCCAAAAATCAACTTTTCAGACCGCAAGACGTATGGGTTTGAATCATTTGCGCCGGCGATCTCTGAGTACTTTGCTATCAATTGCCCGAAACTAGTGAGCGCCCCTGCAGCATTGAACAGACTTAGGAAGCCGCCCCAATCAAAGACATGCGACAGTCCTGTCTTCGAACCCCTCTTGCCGCCGAAGGATATCGCGCCCACCTTCGACGGGACGTCCGGGTGTGCTAAGCTGACGTCCTGCCATTGTCCCACAACTTCGCCACTGTCGGATGATACCGTCTCATTCGGCCCCGCTGGATCGATAACGCGAAGAAAAGGATATCGATATTCGGTCTTTGGGTTCGCCTTTTCCTTTTTACCGGATTCTCTGATCTCTACCGGGCATAGACCTTTTACTCGAAGGTAGCGTGCAAAGGCTGGTGCCAACTCTCTTGGCACCGGGACGAGTCCGCAGAATTTGGTCGTCACAGCCCGCTCGAACCGGGATGCGGAGCCTCCATCAGTTAGCGCGACGCCACAAATCGCCGAGAGGTGACCCACGCGCAACATAAATTCGTCGAGACCGGCGATCACTCGACCCTCAAGGGGTATCAAGCTTCATACCCTCCGTGCGCTGAAACGCGCGGCCGTATAGCGGCAACGCAGACACGCGGAAGTAGTGGGGCGTTACCGCATGAGAATGTCACGACGCCGGGCGTTAGCGAACGTAGCAACATATCAACGCCCGCCTTCTCTCCGTCTATCCGCGCTTCCGTTGGCGGCGGAGACCTAAGATTTTCGAGCGCAATCCCAGCATCCTTCGGCGCCGTGAGCTGATGTACAATCAGGGTTTCAACCTGAGACGTTAACCGACTATCAAGCGCGCTTGGTTGTTGCGTGGCAAGCGCAAGAGACAAACCGTAATTTCGGCCCTCTTTGGCATACTTGATGAAGGCGTCGCGTGCGATCGAGCCTCGGTCGGAGCTGGCCAGGACATGCGCTTCGTCTAGCAAAACCCAAGTCCGAGGGATATTGGCCACTATGGTGGCCTTTAGTTCGCTCGCTTCAGAAACACTGAGCTGCGGGTGTAAGTCCAATCTTTTCTGTGCGAACGAAGCATCTCGTCGCTGCCGCAGGATCCTTCTCAAAAGCACGGACACGATCACGTTCTTCAAATCGTCCTGAACCCTTCCAAGCATAAGAACACTGACGCGAAACGATTGCATTAGGTAGGATAAATCGGTTGGCACTCCTTGGAAGAGTGGAAGATCTCGGAACGTCTCCAATCGCTGTCGAATGCTCCGCAAGGTATTGTCGTTATAGTTGACCGGAAACGACGGATCGTCGCGCAAACAAGTCAGGAGGGCGTCAAAGTCATATTTTGCCGTTGGCGGCACTGAGCTGCCGGATTGGTTGACATAACCGTGAACCGACACTCGACCAATCAGGTCGGTGATGAGCATACCGCGCGGCTCGGTTAGCATGTCGATGTCGAAGAGAGCCCCCCAATCACCTATATCAAGATCCGAAGCTCCGATCACAAGCGATCGTACCGCAGGAGGGTCTATTACCGGTCGTTCGAACCCAGCCGGAAGCCAAACGTCGATATTGAGAGGCTGAGACTTCATACCCGCTTTTCGCATGTTAGAGTATTGCCGGCGCAACTCCGTCGAACCTTCGTCAATGAGCGGTATTTGCGTGCTCCAAAAAATGTCCATAATGTCGAGGACGAGTCCCGCCCTAGGTGTATTAATGCTCGCAATTGCCGTATCGCCCATGCCTGCGGCCAGTCCTTCGGCGATGACGCCTAAGGAATAAGACTTTCCTGTTCCTCGTTTTCCGAAGATCGCGACCACTTGCTCGCCCGTAATATCGAGCCAAAGTTTTCTGCGCGGGCCGGTTTCTGCCAAGACGCCCAATAATATCTTGTCCTTTCCGCGACAGGACGGATCACCCGCGACGATATCGCCAGGCGTCTTCGAAATGGGAGGCTCGAGCGCGAAGGACGTCATCTACATCTTCGCTTTCCGCAAAGAATCCGGATTGATTAGTTTGAGATCGTCCTTCATTGCCCGAAATCCAACATCGTCAAGTTTGTCGCAAATTTCGCGTGGTTTCGCCTGTTCTTGATTGATATTCCAATAATCGAGAAACTCCCGCCAGCCATCGTCGGTAAATGGATATCTGCCCCAGTCGTATTCCGCAGCGCTGATTTCGCCGGAACTGACGGCCGTTTCCACTGCCGCCTTATCGACGAACGCTTCTCGCAATTTGCCCAGAAAGGTCGTGACATCGGTCGGATCAAGATTTTTCAATTCGATGAGGTTATTTGAGCCCAACCTGCTAATGATTTGCGCGTCCGAAATAACCGTAGGAATATTCCGTTCGCCTTTTCCGCTCAAGGTATATATGAAGCCGAAGACATCGTTGTTGTCATCAAAGATTGCTCGGTTTGCGGCTATCCAATGGCGCCGAGTGGCGTCATCGTTGTCGATATCTTCCAGTTTCGCCGCTTCATCTGCAATGAAGATGAGCTGACGCCGCTCGACGGCTCGCACCAAGAGACCGCAGGCCAATAGAACACCATAAAAGTCGTCGCTTTGAGTGAGCGGCTCTCCCAGTCCGATGTTGGCGGACTCTTTCGATCTCATTCCCCTCAGGAAGTCGAACGACGTCACAACCGCGGGCGGCGGAGTCTCTTCGGGCGAAGCAAGAAGAAGTTTGCCGAAAGCCTCTGCCACATTTCCACTCACACCTTTCGACTTAAGATCCGCCACGACGTGCTTTCCGGTAGCCCCCTGATATCCGTGCACTAGTTTGATAAGTTCTCTTAGACCGATCCGCTCAAGGAAGGGGCCAATAAGCTGATCAAATCGTGATTTGCTGGTTATGTCTCCTAGTTCCACGAGTACTGTCCTTGCGGGATAATCACTGGAATTCTGCTCGAACCACCATGATACGTGATTTACCGAATGCGTCTTTCCGACACCCCAATCTCCATAGAGAACCATTTTCACGGTTTGCCCCGCTGCGAAGCGCCGCTCGATACTCATGACGATTTCGCCGTTGATTTGGCTTTCGTGACAAAACACCGATTCCCTATCCCGATGAACGTTTGGCTTGAAACTTGAACGTCCCGGAGATAAATGAAACCACTGGGCTAAAGTCCGTGGCATTGGTTCACTCCCTAATCTAGTGGCCGAACATCATCTTGCGTCCGTAGGGTCGATGCGTACGATATTAACTCCGAAATTACCGCGCTAATCGGATCGTCTCGACCCGAGAGACTACTTCGGAATTCGACTGCAAGCTCTTTGTTTTGCTCATCGGCAGCCGGCGTGAGATTAGGAGAACCAAATATTGCAGCTCGGAAGCCGTTGCATTCCGCGATATAAAGTTTCGAATGAAGCGCCGCTGATCCAAATACCTGATGGTATGGGTGGCGGCGCAAGCTCTGGATCGCACTAAGGTGCCAGACCGCCGCAGGAGGCCTCGTAACGACCACTAGACGGCAGGTCGTTCCTTTCACAGCCTCAACAATCCTATAGACAGGGTCGAGTCCTGAGTCTGCCGATCCAATCCAAGGGGCAATGAGCCAAAGCCTATAGAGACGGCGATTGTTCGCTTGAACCAAGTCAGCGAACGAACTGAGAACGCCGTCGGTAATGATCTTTATGGGCATGTGGCCACGGTCACGCGAATTGCAGCCAAAGTTACTTTTTCGCGAGGGTTGTACCATTGCCCAAGAATTGGCCATTTGGCAAATGACGGGCATCTACCCAGCTGGCCCACAAAATTTAATCTTCCACCCGCTTGACATATTTTCCCACTAGACTAAATTCTTTCCTATCCCGTCCCTGTTAAAGGGGCGTTGCCGGGACGCTTGTAGCGCGGGGCGGGATGCGGCGCCTGCGGGCGTGGGGGTCGTTCCCTGCGCACTCGGGAGGCCTTGGGTAGCCGTCCGTGCCCACTACGGGGCGCTGCCTTCAGTGGCTGGACGGGGCAGGTGAGGGGTGGGCGAAAGCCTGCCCGGAACTTGTGCCGGAAGCACGGCCCCAGGGACAGAAAAGCCGCGGCGGGACGCTGAGAGGCGTTGCCGTGGCCGCTGATTCTCGGCAATCCGGGAATCAAGCTGCGGCCCCACTACCAAGGTGCGCCTTTCGGCGTTCCGCCTCCCTCCCCTTTGCCGGAGGGAGAAAGCTGAACCTCCCACTCACGTGAAGCGATTTGCGGGCAGCGATGACGCTTGGCCCGAGGAAGGAGCACGTCATGAAAGCGAAACGCGAACAGCAATCCCCCGTCGACATCGAACGCTTCCGCAAGGAGCTCGGGCTCAAGATTGAGCGGCTGGTGGCCGAGTCCCTTAAAGCCTGGCCGACTTGCGAGAACAAGCGATGCCGCCGCGAAAAGCGTTGCGCCAGCGGGAAGCGTGAATGCATCGTCAAATGGCAGGAATCGCTGCCGCCGCTTTCGCCGGAAGAGGCCAGGGAGCGCCTGGATGATTTCAGGCTGGAGCTCGACGTGCGCCGGCGCCTGGGCGGAGAGCGCGTCACTATGGAGCAGTTCACGGAAGCGATCGCCAAGGAGAAGGCGGCACGACTTGCGGCAATGCCGCCGCAAGCTGCCGAACCGCCGGCGCCGGTTGCCGAGGAGACGCAGCTTGCGGCGGAGACGCAGGCGCGGATCGACCGGGCGTGGAATGAATATGTCGCCGAGCAGGACACGCCGCGCGAGCGCGGCCCGCGGATTACGCAGTTGTAGCGGCGATGACGATGTTGCCGAAGCAAACACAATCGTCATGCGCGGGCTTGACCCGCGTATCCATCCCTCTTCGCAAGAGTCTTTCGAAGGGGATGGATTGCCGGGTCAAGCCCGGCAATGACGATGAGGAAGACGTGGATTGCCGGTCAAGCGGCAATGACGGAAAGTGGGTCCCCGCGTGCGCGGGGATGACGAGGGGAGTTTGTGGAGGTAGCGCAGACCAAGCGGCGGCGCCGCTACGACGCCGTCACCACGATCGCGTCGCCTTCCGGCGCCAGCACCACGGTCAATCCGCAGGCCTGCGCCAGCAGCCGCGTGTAATAGGGCTGCACGGCGTGGGCATCGACCGACCCGGTGGGGCCGGCGCTCAGCAGGTCGGCGATATTCTGCGGCATCCGCGCGTTGAGGCCGGTGGCCGCGACGCGGAAGCCGCCCGTCTCGCCCGCGCCGACCGCATCGACCGTCAGCACGCCGCCGCGCGGAATGGTCTGCTGCGCGATCACCATCATGTTGAGCAGCAGTTTTACCTTGTTCTTCGGCAGGAATTCGCGCGGCAGATTCCACGTGATCTTCGTCCTGTCGTCTTCGAGATGGCCGCGCGCCATGGTCTGGGCATCGCCGACGTCGATCTGCGCGCCGGCCGATCCCGCGGCGCCAAAGGCCAGCCGGCAGAACTGCAACCGCGCCGACGCGGTCTTCGCGCTCTTGCGGATCAGGTCCAGCGCGAATTCGCGGTCGTCCGGCTTCGGATTGTCGTCGAGCACCTCGAGCCCATTGACGATGGCGCCGACCGGGCTGATGAGATCGTGGCAGACCCGCGAGCACAGCAGCGCCGCCAGTTCGATCATGTCGGGGACGGGGCCGGAAGACGAAGGGCCGGACATCGAATCTGTTCCTGCAGGCGCGTTAGGGACACGGCGAATCATGCGCGCTCCGTGCTTGATACACTGCGCCCGCTCGGGCTGCCAACACGCGCCGGGTTCGTCATCGCCGGGCTTGTCCCGGCCATCCACGTCTATAAACCTTGCCGCAAAGACGTGGATGCCGGGGACATATGCGCGAAGACGCGCTTCGCGCTTCAGCCCGGGCATCACGGAGGGCGCAGATCGCCACGATCAAGGCCGATAAGTCGACGCGTGAAGGAAGCAAGTGCATGAGGCCCGCCGATGCATAGGATCGACCGCGATGGCGCGGCAGCGCTGATCGAGCCGTTGACGGAACTCGTCGCGCGGGCCGGGGCGGCGATCCTCGCCGTCAACCGCGGGTCCATGGCGGTGGACGGCAAGACCGACGGATCGCCGGTCACCGAGGCGGACCTTGCCGCCGACCGCGTCATCGCCGAAGGCCTGGCGCGGCTGCTGCCGCAGATCCAGACCCTGTCCGAGGAACGCACGCATCTGGCACAGCTGCCATATACCTCCAGCTTCTTTCTGATCGATCCGCTGGACGGCACCAAGGAATTCCTGGCCGGGCGCGACGAGTTCACCGTCAACCTCGCGCTGGTGAGCGACGGGGCGCCGCTGCTCGGCATTGTCGGCGCGCCGGCGCTGGGGTTGATCTGGCGCGGGCTGGTCGGCCGCGGCGCCGAACGGCTGGCCGTCAGCGGCGGCAGTTCCGCGCGGACCGGGCAACCCATCCATAGCAGGGCGATGCCGGGCGGCGGCGAACCCTGGATCGCGGCGGTCAGCCGCTCCCACGGCGACAGCCGCACCGAAGCCTTTATCGGCAGCCGGCCCGGGGCGGTCAGGCAGGTGGCCGGCTCGGCGATAAAATTCTGCCGGGTGGCGGAAGGCGGCGCCGACATCTATCCCCGGCTCGGCCCGACCCGGGAATGGGATGTCGCCGCCGGTCATGCGGTGGTTACCGCGGCCGGCGGCAAGGTAACGGACTCCACTGGCGCGGCGTTGCGCTTCGGCGTGGGCCGAGACGATTTCATCGTGCCGGAATTCATCGCCTGGGGCGATCCCAAAGGCGATCTTGAGGCGGCGCCATGATTACCGCGCCAGCGTTTCCTTCAGGCCCGGCCAGCGCTGCTTCGCCTTGCGCAGCACGCGGGCGGGGTCGGCGGCAAAGGCTTCGCGGGTCTCGCTGCGGCCGAACAGAAACAGCCGTTGCCCCGATATCAGCCAGAGTTTCGGGTTGCCGGGGAAGGCGACGCCGCGCGCCACGTCGGTCGGATCATAACCGCCGAATTGCGGACCGTAGATTTCAGGATGGGCTGCGAAAAAGGCGCGGTTTCCCTCATTGCGGAACCGCCAGATGGCGCCCTGTTCCGACAGCTCGAAGCCCGGCCGGCCAGTCATCGGCCGCGCGTCGGTGAAATATGCGACCGGATCGAACCCGCCCAGCGCCAGACCCGTAATGCGGTCGGCGACCACCCGCTCGGTGGTGGCAGCCCGGGCCAGACCGGCCCCGGCAACGCCAAAAAGCAGCACAATAAAGGCCAACCGCGCAGGCCAGCCGTTTCCTTCCTGCCGCCGTGCCGTCATAGTTGATGCCGATAACATCCGAGTCGAGGGGACACGACGCCATTCTTACGACCGGGCAGGTCATCATCCGGTTAAGACGGCGGCCAGGATTTTAATGCCAGGGGTGGTTTCATGACTTATGCTTCACGCCTTGCCGCGGCGACGCTCGCCGCGATGCTGTGCTGGCTGATCCCGGCGGCCGCGCAGCAGCCGGCCCCGCAGCCCCCGCCCCGCGCCCAGCCCGGCCCCGACACCTTCGGCCCCGACGAACTGATGGGCGCCGGTCACAAATTCTTCGGCAATGTGTCGCGCGGCCTTGCCTCGGTGATCGAGCGCGCCGTCAGTCAATGGGGCCTGCCGAACGGATATGTGCTGGGCGAGGAAGGCAGCGGCGCCTTCGTGGCGGGCCTGCGCTATGGCGAGGGCACGCTCTACACCAAGAACGCCGGCGACTTGCGGGTCTACTGGCAGGGGCCGTCGGTCGGCTTCGACTGGGGCGGCGACGGCGCGCGCACCATGACGCTGGTCTACAATTTGCCGTCGACCAATGCGATCTACCAGCGCTTCGCCGGCATCAACGGCTCCGCCTATATCGTCGGCGGCTTCGGGATGACCGCGCTGACCGCCAACAATATCGTGCTGGTGCCGATCCGCTCCGGCCTCGGCCTGCGGCTCGGCGCCAATATCGGCTATCTCAAATACACGCCGAACGCGACCTGGAACCCGTTCTGATGGCCGGTTCGTGCGTCATTGGATAGGCGGGTCAAGCCCGCCTATGACAATCGCCCCGTGGTTAACGGATTCACGTTAACGCGGCATAGCGCTGGCCATCACACCGTCCGTTATGGCATTGGTAACCACGACTAATTCTGTGTGTGGGAGTATCTGCCATGGTCGAGCCGATCATGTATCTGGCGATCGGTTTTCTGGTCTCGATGCTGTTCGGGCTGATGATCCTGCCGCTGGTGCATAACCGCGCGGTGCGACTGACCACCAGGCGGCTGGAAGCGGCAACCCCACTGTCGATGGCCGAAATCCAGGCCGACAAGGACCAGCTGCGCGCGGACTTCGCGATGTCGGCGCGGCGGCTGGAGATGAGCGTCGACCAGCTCAAGAACAAGACTACCAGCCAGCTTGCCGAACTCGGCAAGAAATCCGACGCCATCAACCGCATGAAGATCGAGCTCGGCGAAAAGACCGCGACCATCTTCCAGCTCGAAGCGCGCGAGAAGGCGATCAAGGACCAGATGCGCGCCACCGAAGAGGAATTCGCCGCCAAGACGCAGCTGCTGCGCGGCGCCGAAACCGCGCTGATCGAAAAGCAGGCGGAGCTGGCAAAGCTCAACCATGACCTGTCAGACAAATCGATGGTGGCGGAGAGCCGCCAGGTCGAACTGCTCGCGGTGCGCGCGCAGATCGACGCGCTGCAGGGGCGCGTCGGCGACGCCGAAAAGGAATTTTCCGAAACCCAGGCGCGGCTGGAGCAGCAGCGCGGCCAATCCGACGCAGCGTCCCGCGAGCTCGCCGAGGCGCGCGAGCGCGTGGAGAATCTGAACCACCGGGTGACCGACCTCGACCGCCAGCTCATGCTCCAGGTCAAGGAAGCCGAGATGCTGAACAATCGCATCGCCGACCTGGAAAATCGCCTGGCGGCGCAAGGCAAGCAGCTGGCCGAGCGCGAATACGAGAACAAGCAGCTGCGCGAGGCCGCCGAAGCTTCAGGCCGCACCGAGCAGGAATTGCGCGACGAGATCGCGGCATTGAACAATGGCAAGTCGTCGCCGGCGATGGAAAAACTCCGCGGCGAGAAGCTTGCGATCGAGGAGCAGCTCGGCGTCGCCCGCGACGAACGCGCGCGAGCTCAGCGCGACCTCAACGCCATGCAGCAGCAGGCCGAAAGCTCCTGGGCCACCGAGCGGATGGAAAACGCGCTGCTGCGCGAGCGCATCAACGACATCGCCGCCGAAGTCGCAAAACTCGCGATGACGCTGGAGGGGCCGAATTCGGCGATCGACGCCATCCTGGCCGCCGAACCGGTGGCGCCGCCGATCGCACTGAAACCCGCTAACGACGTGCCGGCCCATGACGCCGCTACCGACAATGTCGTGCCGATGGGCGGGACGCTCGCCGACCGCATCCGCGCGCTGCAGTCGCACGCGTCGAGGGCGCGGCAGCAGGGCGCATGATGCGTTTACGCAAGCCTTAGTCATTGCGAGCGAAGCGAAGCAATCCAGAAGCCGCAAAGCAAAACACTGGATTGCTTCGCCGCTTCGCCCCTCGCAATGACAAACGCTTGACAGCCCTGCCCTGCATTCCCTAAATCGCGACTTCGACGGCGTGCATTTGCCGGTTTTCCGGCTGTTGAAACTGCACGGCAAATCCCGGACGCATAGCTCAGCGGGAGAGCGTTCCCTTCACACGGGAGAGGTCCAAGGTTCGATCCCTTGTGCGTCCACCATGTATCCCCCTCAATTTCCTTCTTATTGCAAATAGCATCGTATTTCAGCCTTGTCGGCAATGGCGCCCATGTGGCCAGGCGATCCATACATCTTCTTTCGTTTGTTCGACCAATGCATTGCCCAGACGCCGGGAATCGCGGACTCTGTTTTTTACCTCAAGGACGACGATCCTCATGCCAGCGGCAGCCGCCTACCTCGACAGCCTCAATCCGGAACAGCGGTACGCCGTCGAACATGGCGCGGGACCGGGTCCATGCGCGCCGCTGCTGGTGATCGCCGGCGCGGGATCCGGCAAGACCAACACCCTCGCCCACCGCGTCGCCCATCTGATCGTGAACGGCGCCGACCCCCGCCGCATCCTGCTGATGACGTTCTCCCGCCGCGCGGCTTCCGAAATGACGAAGCGCGTCGAGCGCATTGCCCGCAAGGTGATGGGCGACAATGCCGGCGTGATGACGGATGCGCTGGCTTGGTCCGGTACCTTCCACGGCATCGGCGCGCGCCTGCTCCGCGAATATGCCGATCAGATCGGTCTCGATCAACAGTTCACGATCCATGACCGCGAAGATTCGGCCGACCTGATGAACCTGGTCCGGCACGAAAACGGATTCTCCAAAACCGAAACCCGTTTTCCGACCAAGGGAACATGCCTTGCCATCTACTCCCGCTGCGTCAATGCGGAGACCGAGATCGAGCAGGTTCTCGGAGCGTCTTTTCCCTGGTGCTCGGGATGGGCGGCGGAACTGAAGCAACTGTTCGCGGCCTTTGTCGAGGCCAAGCAGAAACAGAACGTGCTCGATTACGACGATCTGCTGCTATACTGGGCGCAGACCATGAGCGATCCGGCGCTGGCCGCCGATATCGGCGGCCGTTTCGATCACGTGCTGGTCGACGAATATCAGGACACCAACCGGCTGCAGTCGTCGATCCTGTTCGCGCTCAAGCCCGGTGGCCACGGCCTCACCGTGGTCGGAGACGACGCGCAGTCGATTTATTCGTTTCGCGCGGCGACGGTGCGCAACATTCTGGATTTCCCGGATCAATTCTCGCCGCGCGCCAGCATTATCACGCTCGATCGCAACTACCGTTCGACGCAGAACATCCTCGCGGCCGCAAATGGCGTCATCGGTCTGGCGAAGGAACGCTTCACCAAGAATCTCTGGACCGACCGGGCGTCGGGCGCCAAGCCGCAGTTGGTCACGGTGCGCGACGAGGCCGACCAGGCCCGCTGCATCGTCGAGCGCGTCCTCGAAAACCGCGAGTCCGGGACGCTGCTCAAGCAGCAGGCGGTGCTGTTTCGGACGTCCAGCCACAGCGGTCCGCTGGAAGTCGAACTTACCCGCCGCAACATTCCGTTCGTCAAGTTCGGCGGTCTGAAGTTTCTCGATGCCGCCCATATCAAGGACATGCTGGCGCTGCTGCGCTTCGTCGAAAATCCGCGCGACCGCGTCGCAGGTTTTCGACTGATGCACCTGATCCCGGGCGTTGGGCCGGCATCTGCGCAGCGCGTGCTCGATCACATGGCCGAAGCCGCCGATCCGATCGCGGCGCTTTCCCACACCGTCTCTCCGCCGCGCGCGGGCGACGACTGGAAAGCCTTCGTCCAGGCGGTCGCAAACCTGCGCTTTTCGGAATGGCCGTCGGATCTGGAATGTGCACGTTTGTGGTACCAGCCGCACCTGGACCGCATTCATGAGGACGCCGAAACGCGGCGTGCCGACCTGATCCAGCTTGAACAGATCGCCAGTGGCTATCCGTCGCGCGAACGCTTCCTTACCGAACTGACGCTGGACCCGCCCGACGCCACCAGCGACCAGGCCGGCGTGCCGCTGCTCGACGAAGACTATCTGATCCTGTCGACGATCCATTCCGCCAAAGGCCAGGAGTGGAAATCCGTGTTCGTGCTTAACGCCGTCGATGGCTGCATGCCGTCCGATCTGGGCACCGGAACCTCGGCCGAAATCGAGGAAGAACGCCGGCTGCTCTATGTCGCGATGACGCGCGCAAAGGACGACCTGCATCTCGTGGTGCCGCAGCGGTTTTTCACGCACGGCCAGAATTTCAAGGGCGACCGCCACGTCTATGCTTCACGAACCCGCTTCATTCCGGACCGGCTGCTCGGCCTGTTCGAGAAGACGACATGGCCTCTTGCGGTCGCTGGCGCTGCGCCGCGTTCCGCAAGCCAAGGTCCGCGCGTCGACGTCGGCGCCCGCATGCGCGGCATGTGGCGATAGGAAATTCGCATTTCACAACAAACCAAGAGGCGCGCCGGCAGCTGACATTGCTCTTTTGGCTTCAACCGATGGATGTTACGGTATTGCGTCGGCGGTTAAGTGTGCGAGGGACTCGTGGCAAAGGCTGCCAAGCGGCGAGACAACACGTCGGTCTTGCTGGTCGCCATGCCTTGGGCGAAGCTCGAACATCCATCCATTCAGCTCGGGATCTTGAAGGCGATTCTGGACCGCGGCGGCGTTCCGACGCGGACTTGGTCAGCCTATCTCGATTTTGCCGATCACGTCGTGCGCGGCGAAGCCGCTGCCAAAGCGGCCGCGCCGCTGACCCACCTCGATTATGACGAGATTGCATCGAACTATCATATCGGCGACTGGATATTTTCGGTTCCGCCGTTTCACGATACCGCAGGGAAAAGCCTCGCCTATCTTGATGAGTTGAAGCGCGCGGGCCATTCGGAGAGCCTGATTTCCGCATGCCAGCGATTTCGCGCGTATGTTCCCAAGTTCCTGGATCGCGCGGTCGAGGACATTCTCCGGCGGAAACCGAAAGTCGTTGGGTTCACGACGACCTTCGGCCAGACGGTCGCATCGCTGGGGCTCTCGAAGATGCTCAAGCTGCGGCACCCGGATTTGAAGATCGTGTTTGGCGGAGCCAACTGCGATGGGCCGATGGGCGACGCTATCATCCGGGCTTTCGACTGGGTCGACGTCGTCGTCAAGGGCGAAGCCGAGAACCTCGTGCTGCCGCTGTTCCGTTCGCTTTTGTCGGACAAGAAAATCCCGGAGTCTTCCCTGGTGCGGTGTGCGCCGTCGATTGCGCGGTGCAAATCCGCGTCCGTGCAGGATCGGCCAGTAGTCATGGACGAGGCCGTGATCCCCGATTATTCGGAATTTTTCTCCCGCTTGGCCGAAAGCCGATTGGCTCCGGAAGTCCAAGCGGAAGTCAGCATCCCGTTCGAGACCAGCCGTGGATGCTGGTGGGGGGCGAAGCACCACTGCACCTTCTGCGGTTTGAACGGCTCGGCAATGGCATTTCGCAGCATGTCCGCTCCAGTTGCGGTTGCGCACCTGCTGGAGTTGTCAAAACGCTACAAGTCGCTGCGCTTTCACGCGGTCGACAACATCATCGACCCGAACTACCTCAAGACGGTGTTGCCCGATCTCGCGGAAACCGGCGTCGACCTCGACCTGTTCTATGAAATCAAATCCAACGTTCAACATTCGCATATCGGCACGCTGAGCGCCGCCGGCGTTCGGCAAATCCAGCCCGGCATCGAAAGTTTGAGCACGCCGATTCTCAAACTGATGAAAAAGGGCGTAAGCGCCCTGCAGAATATTCGCCTGCTGCGCTGGTGCGAGGAAGAAGGCGTCAAAGTGTACTGGAACCTGCTTTACGGTTTTCCGGGCGAGCCGGCCGATCAATACCAGGCGATGGCCGATCTGGCGCTCAGCCTTGTGCATTTGCAACCGCCAATTCTTGCCCGGCTGCAACTGCAGCGGTTCAGTCCATATTTTGACCAACCGCACGAGCACGCCCTTAAGATCGAAGGCCCGGTATTTCACTACGCGTTCGCATACCCCTGCTCATCGAGCGATCTGTTCGACCTCGCCTACGACTTCAATTACAGCTATGTGAATCATCCCGATCCCGAACGTTATGTGGCACCGTTGCGCGCGGCGCTGGACGCCTGGCGCACCGAACACATCGAGCGCCAGCCCAGTTTGATCTGCCAGCGCGGTCCTGATTTCATTAAATTGATCGATCGCCGCTGGAGCGCCGCGCCGCAGGAATTCGTGCTGGAGCATCGTGAAGCCGAGGTGTATCTGGCGTGCGAGGACGGAGCGTCCATCGAACAGGTGTTGCGGCGGCTGGAGAACGGCGCACCCGGCAGACGCCCTGATAAAAAGCAGGTGCTCGATTTTCTTGGATTACTTCACGCAGCGAGGTTGGTCTACCGCGAAGGCGATATGTATCTTGGCCTGGCGTGCAGGCCTTCGTCGAGACGCCGGTCCGCCGCCCCCGATTCCCGGCGTGCCGAATCCAGGCAGCTCGGTTTCGGTGGCAGCGGTCCGCAGAACCAGTCTATGTCGAAGACGATCTGACGGATAGAATCGAGTTCGAACTTTAGCGCTTGGTCAACTCATCGAATCGGCTAAGCCTTCGCGCCGACAGAAATCCAGCGCTTGAAGTAAACCATGTCCGAACCCGGCATTCACATCGATTTCAACGCTCCGGCAACTTTGAGAAAATGGCCGTCGCTCAATAACGAGCGCATCAGCGCCTCGCTTGGCGCGCGCCCCTATCTGGTTGTCGACGGGCCGCTGGATGAGTGCATCCGGCAGTTCCTGGCAAAGCCGGCCAGCCAGCGTCACCTCTACGAGATTCACACGGCGCCGCAAACCGATCTGGTGAGCGCGGTGTTATCCGCGGAGCACATCGTTGAAATCGCCAGGCTGCGGGATTTTCTCTAAGGCGGCTTGCCGTAGCTCATCGGTTTCGAGAACTACGCCACCATCAAATATGAAAATGCCACAGCACCAGTACGGTCGCGAGCGTCAGGGCCGCGCTGATGACCCAGCCGGCAAAATACTCGACATCGTGATCGCCCGCGCCCTGGATGACGTCGGCCCGGCCGACGTGGGATCGCCAATGATGTGACATGGCAGCCTCCTGAATTCCTCCTAAGACAATTGCGACCGCGGCCGCGAGTTCCATAGCCGCAGGCTCGCAGGAGAAATAGCGAAGCCACAACGCGATGGCGCCAAGTCGGCACCTGCCGCTGGCACAGCGAACGCGCTTCCGCCTAAATCCCGAAGATCCAAACGGCGACAATTGTGCCAAGCACGGCGAGGACAGAAATCGACCAGCCGGTGGCATACATCGCACCGTCCGATTCCGGCCTGTCCACCATGGTGTCATTCCAGTGGGTCATAGCCGCCTCCCAGGTTTCTATTGGATATGTCGCGGCCAGCGACTGGCGGTTCAACGGCCCGCAAAAGGAAAAGGTCCCAGCGCGGAGGCGCTGGACGCAATGCGCTTCGCGGTTGCGGCAGGCATGCCTCCAGCCTTACGCCGCAGGGCCTTTCACCACGACGAAATCCACCGGGCCGCCCGCCTTTGCGTCATCGAACACGCCGGTCACCAGACGTCCGGTTCGCCACGCCAGGGTGTCGAGGTTGGTGCGGCCTTCGTACAGCTCCGGTCCTTCCGCGAACGAGTTGTGGCCGTGCACGACGTGGCGATCGCCAAAACCCTTTTTGTAGCCTTTCGGATATCGCTTCCAGAGCAGCGTGTGTTCCGCCTGCGCGTCCAGCGCTACGTCAGGATCGAGCCCGGCGTGAACGAAAATCCGGTGGGTGTCGGTATGCAGCAGCGGCAAGCCGTCAAGCCATGCGACGTCCGTCTCGGGTATGCCCGACGGATCGCCGCCATAGGATAATATGGTGGCGTCGCCGCCTTTCTCGATCCACCCCGTCATTTTCGAAGGATCCCGCAACGCCTCGACCATCATCGCATCGTGATTGCCCTTGAGCGGGAAGAACCGCCAGCCGTCGAAGACGCCAGCTCGCATCCGCTCGACAACGCGGCTGCTGTCAGGCCCCTTGTTGACGTAGTCGCCGAGCGCAACGATGGTGCCGGTGTTGCCGCCCGCGTGATCGGCGATCCCGGCCAGCGCATCGCGTAGCAGGTCGAACCTGCCGTGAAGGTCCGGTATGACATAGGTCAGGCTCATGCCGGGCTATCACGCTCGCCGATCCATGCCGCCAGCGCATCCAGCACCTCGGTCATGACCTGAGCGTCATCGCGTCCAGTGCGCTTCGGCACATGAAAGGAATGATCGGCCTCCTGCACAAGATGCAGCGACGCCAGGCCTCCTAGGCTTTTCACGACCGGCTCGAGCAGTTTCAGTTCGGCAAGACTGTCGCGGGTGCCCTGCACGAACAGCATCGGCACTTGGATATCGGAAAGGTGCTCGGCCCGCGCGATGGACGGCTTGCCTGTGGGATGCAGCGGAAATCCCAGCAAGGCCAGCCCGCGAACGCCGGCCAGCGGCGCGATCGACTGCGCCTGCGAGGTCATGCGGCCGCCGAACGATCTGCCGCCCGCGATCAGCGGCATTCCGGCGCAGCGCCGCGCGGCTTCCGCAACCGCCGCCCGCACCGCGGCATGGGCGACCGCCGGTGCATCGGGCCGCCTGCTTGCCTTTTCCATATACGGAAACTGATAGCGCAACGTCGCGATGCCGCGGTCGCAAAGACCGGTTGCAACCGCCTCCATGGATGGATGCGACATCCCGGCGCCGGCGCCATGGGCAAACACAAAACAGGCGCGCGCGCCGCCGGGCCGAAGCAGCAGCGCGGCGACGGAGTCGCCGCTGCCGAGGTCCAGCTTGAGCTGTTCTGCCGTCATGAGGCCGACTTCAGAGCGGCAAGCGTCACCGCTTGTCGAATTTGCCGCGCACCGCACCCGACGCCGCGGACATGACCCCTCCGGTAATTTGCCGCATGTGTTCGCCGGCATTGGTAAACTGGCTTCGCAGAAACTCCGATTGGATCTGCATCGCCTGCTGAAGGTCCGTGGCGTGAACCAGCTTTCGCGCATGCTCGAACGCGGCTTTCATGTTCTGCTCGGTGAAAGACAGCGCCTGCCTCGACATCTCCGTTCCCGGACCCGGCATCGACGCCATCGACTTGCCTGCAGCGTCAAAAAACATGCCGAAGGCCTTTTCCGCCTGATCTATGGTTTTTTCAGCAAGGTCACGCAATTCGGCCGGGACTTCCAATTTGGGCTCATTCATCTCGCTCTCCGATCTGGTTTGCAATGTTATCATATTCTCCAAGAGCACACCCGGCAGCGCCGGTATCGAGCAGCGCGGACTAGCGGCGCGCAATCCGCCGTCACGGCGCAAGGGGCGGAGCCTACCATCGGGCGGCACTTCGCACCGGCCCGGTGCTATGGCGCCCCACGGCTCTGCAGCGCGGGCCTGGTTACGCCATCGAGCCCCGTCAGCACCAATATCGTCAGCAGCGCGTTTTGCGGACCGAAATACGCATCGACCGGCCTATACCACTCGTTGCGCGAGTGCCAGTTGCCGCCTTCGCCGCCGCCGCCGATGGTGACGGCGGGAATGCCGCGCGACATCGCCCAGTTCGAATCCGTGCTGGAGCCCGCGAAGGTGACGCGCGGCGCCCGGGTGATGGTGGCGACCGCGCGCTGCGTGGCCTGAACGATCGGCGAATCCAGTGCGACGATTCCGGCAGGCCGGTCGCCGATCAGCTTGATCTCGACGGCGATCTTGTCCGAATTCCAGCGCGCGTTTTCTTCCCCCACCGCATCCTTGACGAGATCGAGCAGGCGGGCTTCGAGCTTGAGAAGTTCCTCCGTGGAGTCCGAGCGCATGTCGACCGCCATTCTGGCCTCGGCGGCGATGGCGTTGACCGAGGTGCCTCCGACGACGGTGCCGACCGTGAAGGTGGTCTTCGGCTCCTTCGGCGTCTGCAATTCCGAGATTTTCGCGATCGCCCGGCCCATGGCGTGGATCGTGCTCGGCAATCCGAGTTCCTGAAAACTGTGGCCGCCCGGGCCTTTGAAGATCATCTCATAGCGGTGGCTTCCGGTCGCCTGGTTGACGATGCGGGTGATGCCGAGCCCGTCGATCGAGATGAAACCGTCAATATCGGCGTGGTCGCGGAACAGGGCTTTGACACCTCTGAGATTGCCGAGTTCTTCCTCGCCGACGGTGCCGACGAACAACACGTCGCCCACCGTCGCGATCTGGTTGGCGTTCATGGCCTGGATCAGCGAGAGCAGCGCCGCCAGCCCGCGCGAATCGTCGCCGATCCCAGGTGCGAGAATGACGCCGTCCTTCTCCTTTACGGTGACGTCGGTGCCTTCGGGAAATACGGTGTCGAGATGCGCCGACACCACCAGCTTCGGCCCGGAGCCGGAGCCTTTGCGCAAGCCGATCACGTTGCCCTCGGCGTCGATCGAGGCGTCCTTGAAGCCGAGTTCCTGAAAGCGCTTCAGATAATATTCGGCTCGGACCTTCTCCTTGTAGGGCGGTGCCGGAATTTCGGTGATGCGCTTCTGCTCGGCGAATGTCCGGTCGTCATCCGCCTTGATATCCTCGAGCGTCTTGACGACTTTTGGATGGGCGAGGATCGCCGCATAGGCCACCTCGGCGGACGGTCCGGCGGGCGCGCTCTGGGCGGGGAGCTGGCTTGCGGACGACCCGCTGACCAGCAACAGGCCGGCAACGAGGCAAGATCGTATCTGTCTGGTTTTCATCGCGCTCCCTGCCCCATCCAACAAGCGGTCGGCAACGTCATCATGACGCAGACCGCCGCCGGAGCAAACCGGAATAACGCACGGGATTGCCGGCCGCGCCACGGCCCGACGCCGTCGAGCCTATTTCAGCGACGTATTGATCGCCGTGATTTGCTGTTCAGTCTGCCACCAAGCCCGTTCACGATCGCAATGATGGCCAGCGCCGGGTTCCATTCACATCTGCACCTCGATCAGCCGCGGTCCGGGCTCGGCGATCCCCTCCGCCAGCGCCTTAACGAAATCGTCGACATTGGCAACCGAGCGGCCCGCCACGCCCATGCCCTTGGCGAGCGAAACCCAGTCCAGCGTCGGGCGGTCGATTTTCAGCATGTCGAGCGCGCGCTGTCCCGGCTCGCCGGCGCCGACCCCGTCGAATTCGCCGCGCAGGATCTGGTAGATGCGGTTGGCGAATACGATGGTCAGGACGTTGAGGCCCTCGCGCGCCTGCGTCCATAGCGACTGCAGCGTGTACATCGCGCTGCCGTCGCCGACCATGCAGATCACCTTGCGGTCCGGACAGGCCACCGCGGCGCCGGTGGCGACCGGCGTCGAGAAGCCGATGGAGCCGCCCATGTTCTGCAGCCAGTCGTGCGGGTTGGCGGCGGCGGTCGGCGGAAAGAAGCCGCGGCCGGTGGTGATGGATTCGTCGACCACGATTGCGTTCTCGGGAATCGCCATCGCAATCGCCTGCGCGATCGAGGCGTGGTTCAGCGGCCCGGTTGGTTTTGCCAGTTCGACCATCTTCTGAGGCTTGGCGTCCTGCGGCTTTGCGCCGAGCGCACTTGCCAGCGCCTCCAGCGCCGCGACCGAATTTTCGCCGCCGGAGGTCATGCGATGAACCTCGCAGCCCTGCGGCTTCAACATGCTCGGCTTGTTCGGGTAGGCAAAGAATGCCACGGGATCATTGGCCTCGACCAGGACGATATGTTTGAAGTCCTTCAGGATCGGCAGCGCCGCCTCGATCACATAAGGAATCCGGTCGATGGCGAAGCGGCCGCGCCCGCGCGCCATGCGTGGATTGTAGGTCTGGCCCATCACCTTGCAGCCGGTCTTCCCCGCGATCTGCGCAGCCAGCGCCAGTCCCTGTTCGGTGAGCGCGCCGCCGGTGAGCAGCAGCAGTGTCTGCTCGCTGCCGCGCAGTACTTTTGCCGCCTGCTCCACGGCTTGAGGGGAATAGCTGACGCGCTGAGATTCCTCCGCCACCGTGGCAATACCGTCGGCCTCGTTCCATGCGGTATCGGCGGGCAGGATGAGGGTCGCGATCTGCGGCGGCGAACTTTTGGCGGCGGCGATGGCCGCGGCGCCGTCACCCGCCACGGATTTTGCGTCCGGCGAGGTGCGGACCCAGGCCGACATCGGCCGCGCCAGGCCCTCGATGTCCGAGGTCAGCGGCGCGTTGTAGCCGATGTGATAGACCGCGTGCTGGCCGACGATGTTGACGATGCCCGAATTCGCCTTCTTGGCGTTGTGCAGGTTGGCAAGGCCGTTGGCGAGGCCGGGGCCGAGATGCAGCAGCGTCGATGCCGGGGTGCCCTTCATGCGGAAATAGCCGTCGGCGGCTCCCGTCACCACGCCCTCGAACAGGCCGAGCACGCAGCGCATGCCCTCGACACGGTCGAGTGCGGCGACAAAATGCATCTCCGAGGTGCCGGGATTGGCGAAGCAGACGTCCACGCCGCCCGCGACCAATGTCCGCACCAGACTTTCCGCACCGTTCATTGTTCCGCTCCCGTTCGCGACGTCTCTTGAGGCTGTTGACAGATCAACCATTGTTCGCGCATTCGGTCAAAGGGGCGCGGCGCATTGCTGGCATCGCCGGCGTGCGTTCCAAACCGGGTTTTTCGGCAACGCTCGAATTGGAAATTAACCGCTCACGCGGCCGTGGCTTGCGAAATCGCGCAAATTATGGCCTGTCTCGCGGCGAAATCGTTGTTTTGCGAGGACTATGATGACCCGCGTTTTTGCTTTTCTGGTTGCAGCGGCGGCTTTGCTGGCCGGTACCGGCGGCGCGTCGGCTCAGTTCGACATGCGCGACATCATGGGCGGCGGCCCCAATTTCCGCGGCGGCGGCTCCAGTCCGATCCCGCGCGCCACCGTGAGCTATCCCGGCAATTATGCGCCCGGCACCGTCGTCGTGAATACGGCGGAGCGCCGGCTTTATCTGGTGCTGGCCAACGGCCAGGCGCTGCGCTACGGCATCGGCGTCGGCCGCGACGGTTTCCGCTGGGGCGGCGTGCACCGCATATCCGCCAAGAAGGAATGGCCGGGCTGGACCCCGCCCTCGCAGATGCTGCGCCGTCGCCCCGATCTGCCCCGCCACATGGCGGGCGGCGTCGACAATCCGCTCGGCGCGCGCGCCATGTATCTCGGCTCGACGCTGTATCGCATTCACGGTTCCAACGAGCCGGAAACCATTGGACAAGCGGTTTCCTCCGGCTGCTTCCGCATGACCAATGACGACGTGACCGATCTGTACAGCCGCGTCTCCGTGGGAACCACGGTGGTCGTGAAAAACTGATCGGCGACAGCCTTGCGTGCGCGCGGCGATTGCGGCAGCGTCGCTGCGATGCGCACTCGCTTCCGGCTTTCACTTCTGTTCACGATGGCCTTGATCGGAACGGGGGCGGACGGCCTCGTCTGGCAGCAAGCCGCGGCCACGGAAATCCCAGGCATCGTATCACGTCAGCGCGCCGAGAAAAAATCCTTCACCGACAGTGAGATCGTCGACGGCTTCCTCAAGACCGCGTTCGGCGCCGAATACCACCTCGCAGGAAGAGTCGACCGCATCCGCAAATACGATGCGCCGGTGCGCGTTTTCGCCGACGGCGTTCGCCGCAGCAATCGCAAGGCGCAGCTCGTCAAAGTGGTCGCCGATATCGCAAGCCGGGTCCGGCATCTCGACATCGCCATGGCGGACTCTAGCGACGGCGCCAATGTCATCGTCAAGCTGGTGCGCGACCGCGATCTCAATCGCACCATCTCGACCTTCTACGGCGCCGATCGCGCGCGCGAAATTCGCAGCAGCCTCGATCCGCAATGCCTGTCCGGTTTCCGCAAGAACGAGAAATACGAGATCCAGCATTCCGATGTGATCCTCACCGTCGACAATGGCGATTTCATCTTCCTCGATTGCGCCTATGAAGAACTGCTGCAGTCGCTGGGACCGATCAACGATACCAACTCGGTCCCGTGGACCATGTTCAACGACAGCGTCCAGATGGGGTTTTTCGACGTCTACGATCAGTATATCATGAACATCCTGTACGACCCGCGCATCAAGGCAGGCATGACGGTGCAGGAGGTCAAAACGGTATTGCCGCCGGTGCTCGCCGACGTGCGGATCTGGGTGGCGAAGGTGAACGGGCTGGCGATGGAGTGATGGCACCGGCCGTGCGCTACCTCGCCCCGCTCTTCGCGGGGAGAGGGTGAAGTCACGCCGACTTGTCGAACAGCTCCCGCCCGATCAGCATGCGGCGGATTTCGCTGGTGCCAGCCCCGATCTCGTACAGTTTGGCGTCGCGCAGCAGCCGTCCCGTCGGGTAGTCGTTGATATAGCCATTGCCGCCGAGCAACTGGATCGCGTCGAGCGCGCATTGGGTCGCCTTCTCCGATGCGTAGAGAATGGCGCCGGCGGCATCTTCGCGCGTGGTCTCGCCGCGGTCGCAGGCCTTCGCCACCGCATAGACATAGGCGCGCGAGGCATTCATGGTGGTGTACATGTCGGCGATCTTGCCCTGCACCAGCTGAAAGCTGCCGATCGGCTGGCCGAACTGCTTGCGTTCGTGGACATAGGGCATCACCACGTCGAGACAGGCCTGCATGATGCCGAGGGGTCCCGCGGCCAGCACCGAGCGCTCATAGTCGAGGCCCGACATCAACACATTGACGCCGCGGCCAACTTCGCCGAGCACGTTTTCCTCCGGCACTTCGCAATTCTCGAACACCAGTTCGCCGGTGTCGGACCCGCGCATGCCTAATTTGTCGAGTTTTTGCGCGGTGGAAAACCCCTTCATGCCTTTTTCGATGATGAAGGCGGTGATGCCGCGCGGCCCCGCCGACGGATCGGTCTTGGCATAGACCACCAGCGTTTCCGCGACCGGGCCGTTGGTGATCCACATCTTGCTGCCGTTGAGGACGTAGCGGTCGCCTTTCTTGTCGGCGCGGGTCGACATCGACACCACGTCGGAGCCGGCCGACGGCTCCGACATCGCCAGCGCGCCGACGTGCTCGCCCGAAATCAGTTTCGGCAGATATTTGCGCTTCTGCGCGTCGCTGCCGTTGCGCCGCAGCTGATTGACGCAGAGGTTGGAATGCGCGCCATAGGACAGGCCGACGGCCGCCGACGCGCGCGAAATCTCCTCGACCGCGATGCAATGCTCGAGATAGCCCAGCCCGGAGCCGCCATATTCCTCCTCGACGGTGATCCCGTGCAGGCCGAGATCGCCGAGCTTCGGCCACAGGTCGCGCGGAAACTGGTTGCTCTTGTCTATCTCGGCCGCGCGTGGCGCGATCTCATGCGTCGAGAAATCGCGGACCGTTTCGCGAATCGCGTCCGCGGTCTCGCCGAGGTCGAAATTGAACATCCGTTGCGCATTGGGAATCATCTTTACGTTGCCTCCGGTCCGGCGGCGCGGGTCGCGCGCCAAGCCCTTAATTCTTCGATATAACCATGTCACGGGCTGAAGAAGCTGAGAAGGGCATAAACTCACCCTTGCCCTCGCAGCCGCAACGGGATGTAATTCGCGCCAGCACGACTACCCTCCGGGCTCAGTCACGGACGGGACGATCCGGGAGACGACAGATGCACGGAACCATCGATCCGGCTGCGGATACCCATCAAAAGGCGGCGCGCGATCGGGCTTATTCCATTTCGCTCGAACAATTCGACCCCGGCGATCCCGAACTGTTCAAGACCGATTGCTTCTGGCCCTATTTCGACCGGCTGCGCCGGGAAGATCCCGTGCATTACTGCAAGGACAGCATGTTTGGTCCGTACTGGTCGGTGACCAAATACAACGACATCATGGACATCGAGACCAACCATGCGGCGTTCTCGTCTGCCGCTTCGCTCGGCGGCATCACCATCCGCGACGTCCCGCCCGACCTGCGCCGCGAAAGTTTTATTGCCATGGACCAGCCGCGGCATAGCGCGCAGCGCAAGACCGTGGCGCCGATGTTTACGCCGACGCATCTCGACCAGCTCGCGATCAACATCCGAAAGCGCTCGGCCGAGTGCCTCGACAATTTGCCGAAGAACGAGGTGTTCGACTGGGTCGACAAGGTCTCGATCGAGCTGACCACACAGATGCTCGCGGTGCTGTTCGACTTCCCCTGGGAGGACCGCCGCAAACTGACACGCTGGTCCGACGTCGCAACCACGCTTCCCGGTCCGGATGGCGTGGTCGCCACCGAAGACGAGCGGCAGGCTGAACTGCTGGAATGCGCGAGCTATTTCGCAAGGCTCTGGAAAGCGCGCATCGATCAGCCGCCGAAGAGCGACCTGCTGTCGATGATGGCGCATGCTGAAGCCACGCGCGACATGGATCCGAAAAATTTCCTCGGCAATTTGATCCTGCTGATCGTCGGCGGCAACGATACCACCCGCAACACGCTGTCGGGCAGCATCTATGCGTTGAGCAAAAATCCGGATCAGTACAGGAAGCTGCGCGAAAATCCGGCGTTATTGGATAGTTTCGTGCCGGAGGTGATCCGCTGGCAGACGCCGCTGGCGCATATGCGCCGCACCGCGCTGGAGGATATCGAATTCCGCGGCAAGCAGTTCAAAAAGGGCGACAAGGTCGTGATGTGGTACGTCTCGGGCAACCGCGACGAAGATGTGATCGAGCGTCCCTACGAGTTCATCATCGACCGGGCGCGGCCGCGCACCCACATCTCCTTCGGCTTCGGTATTCACCGCTGCGTGGGAATCCGGCTCGCCGAGCTGCAGTTGAAGATCATCTGGGAAGAAATCATGAAGCGCTTCGACCATATTGAGGTGGTCGGGGAACCCAAGCGGGTGTATTCCAGCTTCGTCAAAGGCTATGAAACGCTGCCGGTTCGCATCGCCGGCTGAGCCCGCCGCCAAAACTTCGGGATCAAAGAGTTATGAATATCCAGACCGCCATCAGGCCAGACCGGGAAGAGCGCCAGCGCGCCGCGCGCGAGGAGGCCTATTCGACGCCGCTGAAAGATTTTCATCCCGGCGCGCCGCGGCTATTCCAGAACGATACGCTGTGGCCGTATTTCGAGCGGCTGCGCAAGGAAGAGCCGGTGCACTACTGCACCAATGCGCCGATCGAACCCTATTGGTCGGTCACCAAGTACAACGACATCATGCATGTCGATACCAACCACGGCATCTTTTCCTCCGACGTAAGAAACGGCGGCATCTCGATCCGCGACGTGCCGGTCGGCTATGACTGGCCGAGCTTCATTGCCATGGACCAGCCGCTGCACAGCGCGCAGCGCAAGACTGTTTCGCCGATGTTCACGCCGACGCATCTCGACGAACTGGCGGTGCTGATCCGCCAGCGCTCGGCCAAGGTGCTGGATTCGCTGCCGCGTAACGAGACCTTCAATTTCGTCGAGCGGGTGTCGATCGAACTGACCACGCAGATGCTGGCGACGCTGTTCGATTTTCCCTGGGAAGAACGCCGCAAGCTGACCCGCTGGTCCGACGTCTCGACCGCGCTGCCGAAGAGCGGCGTGGTATCGTCGCCGGAGGAACGCCGGCGCGAGATGGACGAATGCGCCGCGTATTTCACGAAACTCTGGAACGAGCGCGTCAATTCCGAGCCGCGCAACGATCTGTTGTCCATGATGGCGCACAGCGACGCCACCCGCTACATGGACCCCGACAATCTGATGGGCAATTTGATCCTGTTGATCGTCGGCGGCAACGACACCACGCGCAACACCATGACCGGCTCGGTACTGGCGCTGAACGAGAACCCCGACCAGTATCAAAAGCTGCGTGAAAATCCCGCGCTGATCGACACCATGGTGCCGGAAGTCATTCGCTGGCAGACACCACTGGCGCATATGCGGCGCACCGCGCTCGAAGATACCGAGCTCGGCGGCAAGACCATCAAGAAGGGCGACCGCGTGGTAATGTGGTACGTCTCCGGCAACCGCGACGAGGAAGTGATCGAGAATCCCAACGACTTCATCATCGACCGCGCCCGGCCGCGCACGCATCTGTCGTTCGGCTTCGGCATCCACCGCTGCGTCGGCATGCGGCTGGCCGAGCTTCAGTTGAAGATCGTGTGGCAGGAGATGCTGAAACGCTTCGAGCGCATCGAAGTTGTCGGCGAACCGAAGCGGGTATATTCGAGCTTCGTCAAAGGCTATGAGAGCCTGCCCGTTCGGATTTCCGGATAAGAGAATGTAAATTCCTGATGATGACTTAAGCTGCGGAACAAGACGAGTTCCATGACATCCGCGACGCCGTCGCGAAACTCTGTGCACAGTTTCCTGGCGAGTACTGGCGCAAGCTCGACCGGGAGATGGCGTATCCCAGCGCGTTCGTCGATGCGCTGACCAAGGCCGGCTATCTCTCTGTGCTGATCCCGGAAGAGTATGGCGGGGCGGGCCTAAAACTGTCCGCGGCCTGCGCGATCCTGGAGGAGATCCAGCGCGCCGGATGCAATGGCGGCGGCTGCCATGCGCAGATGTACACCATGGGCACGCTGCTGCGGCACGGCAGCGACGCGCAGAAGGCAAAATGGCTGCCGAAGATCGCCGACGGCGAATTGCGGCTGCAGGCGTTCGGGGTCACCGAGCCGACCAGCGGCACCGACACCTCGTCGCTGAAAACCTTTGCGAAGCGCGAAGGCAATGACAGCTACATCGTCAACGGCCAGAAGATCTGGACCAGCCGCGCCGAACATTCCGACCTGATGATCCTCTTGGCGCGCACCACGCCGAAGGAAGAAGCCAGGAAGCGCACCGATGGATTGTCGGTGTTCATCGTCGACATGAAGGCGGCCAAGGGCAACGGGCTTTCGATCCAGCCGATCCGCACCATGATGAATCATGCGACCACCGAGGTGTTCTTCACCGATCTTCGAGTCCCTGCAGAAAATCTGATCGGCGAAGAAGGCAAGGGGTTTCGCTACATCCTCTCCGGCATGAACGCCGAGCGCATCCTGATCGCGGCCGAATGCGTCGGAGATGCCAAATGGTTCATCGCCAAGGCCAGCGCCTACGCAAAGGAGCGCGTGGTATTCGGGCGTCCCATCGGCCAGAACCAGGGCGTGCAGTTTCCGATCGCCAAGGCCTACGCAGCGATGCGCGCCGCCGAACTGATGGTCAGGGAAGCCACCCGCAAATACGAGGCCGGGCAGGATTGCGGCGCCGAGGCCAACATGGCCAAGATGCTGGCGGCCGACGCCTCCTGGGAAGCGGCGAATGCCTGCGTGCAGACCCATGGCGGCTTCGGTTTTGCCGAGGAATACGACGTCGAACGCAAATTCCGCGAGACCCGGCTCTATCAGGTCGCGCCGATTTCGACCAATCTCGTTCTGTCCTATCTGGCCGAGCACGTGCTGGGCATGCCGCGGTCTTATTAGATGTGATCAGTATGAACTCCACCCTATCCGCGTCATGCGCGGGCTTGACCCGCGCATCCATCCATCTTCAGAAAATGCATTTTGCGAAGAGGGATGGATTGCCGGGTCAAGCCCGGCAATGACGGAATTTTCGTAGCTAGTTGGGTAACATGCCGATGCTGCCGCTTGAGGGACTGACTGTAATTGCCGTCGAGCAGGCGGTCGCCGCACCTTTCTGCTCGTCGCGGCTGGCGGATGCCGGCGCACATGTCATCAAGGTGGAGCGGCCCGAAGGCGATTTTGCGCGCGGCTATGATGCCGCAGCCAAGGGCCAGAGCAGCTATTTTGTGTGGCTCAATCGCGGCAAGGATTCAGCCGTCATCGATCTTTCGACCAAGGAGGGCCGCGCGGCGCTGGAAGCGCTCATCGCCAAAGCCGATGTGCTGCTGCAAAACCTAAAACCCGGCTCGATGGACAAGCTCGGCTTTTCGCTTGCACGCCTGCGCAAGGACTATCCGGCGCTGATCTGCTGCACCATCTCGGGCTATGGCGATGATGGCCCCTACGCGCATCGCAAGGCCTACGATCTGCTGATACAGGCGGAAAGCGGACTTGCCTCGATCACCGGCGGCCCCGACGGCCCCTCGCGCGTGGGCTTATCCATCGTCGATATCGCCACCGGCGCGACGGCGCATGCGGCGATTTTGGAAGCCCTGATCGCGCGCGGGCGCAGCGGTAACGGTGCGGATATCCGGATCTCGATGTTCGACGTGATGGCGGACTGGCTGACGGTACCGCTGCTCAACGCCGAAGCCGGCAACCCGCCGCAGCGGATGGGCCTCGCGCATCCGTCCATCGCGCCCTATGGCGTGTTTACCTCGAAGGACGGCAAGGGCATCCTGATCTCGATCCAGAGCGAGCGCGAATGGAAAAAGCTCTGTGCGGAGGTTCTGGGACAACCCGATCTGCCTGCCGATCCGCGGCTGTCCAACATGGTCGAGCGCGTCCGCAACCGTGCGCTCACCGACCAGACCGTCGGCGACAGTTTTGTGGCGCTGACGCGCGACGAATTGCTGCAACGCTTATCTGACGCCGACATCGCCTTTGCCGAGGTCAACACCATGGCCGACCTCGCCGGGCATCCGCATTTGCGACGCATCGACGTAGACACGCCAAACGGGCCGGTCGCCTATCCAGCGCCCGCCGCGATCGTGATCGATCAGGTCAGGCACTACGGCGCCGTACCCGCCATCGGCGGCCGCCGCGAGCGCGGCGCCAAACCCATCCGCACCGGAACCAAAGCGCCATGACCGAATCCCTCGACCTCGATCATCTCAGGCAATGGATCGGCCGCACCGAAGAGAAGACCGATATCGTCACCGCGCATCTGGTGCGCGGCTTGCGCGCGACCTTGTTCATGGACATCGGCGAGCCGAAAGCCGGGGACTCGACGCCCTTCACCGCACATTGGTGCCTCGCGCAACCGGTCTATCCGATGTCGCAGCTTGGCCCGGACGGCCATCCTACCCGTGGAGGCTTCCTGCCGCCGGTGCCACTGCCGCGCCGGATGTGGGCCGGCGGCGAGCTGGAGTTTATCGACCCGCTTCGTGTCGGCGACGAGATGAAGCGAAGCTCGCGAATCTCCGACGTGACCATGAAAACCGGCAGCACCGGCGTGTTGTGTTTTGTTTCGGTGCATCATGAGATTACATCGCCGCGTGGTGTAGCGATCCGCGAACGGCAGGATATCGTCTATCGCGATGTGACAACTTCGATGCCGACGCCGGCCAAGCCCGCAGCGCCTCCGCCGTCGGCAAAGCATCGCGAAAGTCACATGGCCGACGAGGTGCTGCTGTTCCGCTATTCGGCGCTGACCTTTAACGGCCATCGCATTCATTACGACCGCGATTACGTCACCAAGGTCGAGGGCTATCCCGGGCTGATCTTTCACGGCCCGATGCAGGCTGCCTTTCTGGTGGAATTTGCCGCGAAACTGCATGGCGGCGCAGCGCCGAAGAAGTTTGTTTATCGCGGCGTGCAGCCGCTGTTCGCTCCCGGCGAATTCAGCGTCAATGCCAACGACAACCCGGCTGGCATGGAGCTATGGACGGCAAACCCGGCGGGTGCGCCGACCATGAAGGGCACCGCGACGTGGTGAGCGGCCCCGTCAGCGCCAAGGACGCGACGCTCGATCTATTGCGTGCATTCGGCATCAAGAAAGTATTCGGCAATCCGGGCTCGACTGAATTGCCGTTCCTGAGCGACTGGCCCGATGATATCGACTACGTGCTGGGCCTGCAGGAGGCGTCCGTGATCGGCATGGCGGACGGCTACGCCCAGGCCACCCGCAATGCCGGTTTCGTCAACCTGCATTCGGCCGCAGGCGTCGGCAACGCGCTCGGCAACATCTATACCGCGCATCGCAACCAGACCCCGCTGGTGATCACGGCGGGCCAGCAGGCGCGCAGCATCCTGCCGCTGCAGCCGTTTCTGTATGCGGAGCGCGCCTCGGAATTTCCGCGCCCCTACGTTAAGTTCAGCGTCGAGCCTGCCCGTGCCGAGGACGTGCCGGCGGCGATCGCGCGCGCCTATTATGTGGCGATGCAGCCGCCGTGCGGACCGACCTTCGTCTCGGTGCCGATCGACGACTGGACCCATCAGACCCAGCCTGTGCAAGCGCGCAGCGTCAGCCGCGAACTCGGCCCTGATCCGGACGCGATGCGCGCGCTGGCCGCTGCATTCGCCAAAAGCAAACACCCTGCTTTGGTGGTCGGCCCCGCCGTCGATCGCGCGCAGGCGGTCGACCTGATGGTTGAGGTCGCGGAGAAGACCAAAGCCGCTGTTTGGATCGGCCCGTTCTCGTCGCGTTGCAGCTTTCCGGAGCGGCACCCGCAATTTGCGGGCTTCCTGCATGCCTCGCCGGGGCAATTGTCCGATGCATTGCGCGAACATGATCTGGTCGTGGTGATTGGCGCGCCGGTATTCACGTTTCACGTCGAGGGCCACGCGCCGATCTTCGACGGCACGACCCCGATCTTCCAGATCACCGACGATCCGGCCGCCGCCGCGGTCACTCCGTCGGGCACCAGCATCATCGCTACCATGAAGCCGGCCCTCAACCTGCTGTGGGCGCTGTTGCCTGAGACTAAACGCGACATCTTCAAAGGCCGTACGCTGCCGCCCGCGCCGAAAGCCGCCGATCCGCTCCCGGTCGACTTCCTGCTGCATACGCTTTCGACACTGATGCCGGATAACGCCTCGCTGGTCGAGGAAGCGCCGTCGCACCGGCCGCTGATGCACAAATATCTGCCGATGCGCGGCCAGGACAGTTTTCTCACCATGGCCAGCGGCGGACTGGGTTATGGGCTGCCGGCATCGGTCGGCATGGCGCTGGGCCGCCCGGAGATTCGGACGGTGTGCCTGATCGGCGACGGCTCGGCGATGTATTCGATCCAGGCGCTGTGGACCGCGGCGCAACGCAAGCTGCCGCTGACGGTGGTGGTGATCAACAATGCGGGCTACGGCGCGATGCGCTCATTCAGCCAGGTCATGCAGGTGCGCAACGTGCCCGGCCTCGATCTGCCCGGCATCGATTTCGTGCAGATCGCGGAAGGAATGGGTTGCGATGCAGTGCGAGTCAGCAAGGCTGCGGAGCTTGTGCCGGCGCTTTCGCGCGGGCTTGCGCATGACGGCGTCAGCCTGATCGAGGTGATGGTGGAATCCGCGGTACCGTTGCTTTACGGGAAAAAGGATTAACTGTCGTCATTGCGAGGAGCACTTGCGACGAAGCAATCCAGTCCATCCTCGGGCACGGTTTCTGGATTGCTTCGCTGCGCTCGCAATGACGAGACTACTTCCCGTAACTCTCCCGCATCCTCGCCTGGATCTTCGCCATGCCGCCGATCCAGCGGTCGTAGTTCTCGGTCTTCTTGCGCATGTAATCGAGCACTTGCGGATGCGGCAGGATGACAAAAGTTTCCTGCTCGATTCCCTTCAGCGCATCCTGCGCGACCTGCTCCGGTGAAAGATCGCCGTCGCCGGATTGCGGACCTTTCGGGATCGACCGCAGCATGTTGGTGTCGACTCCCTGCGGACACAGGATCGAAACTTTTATTCCGTGCGCCCGGTGCGAGATCGCGAGGTTTTCCGCAAAACCGACGGCGGCATGCTTGGTGGTCGAATAGGCCGGACTGCCGACCTGCGACAGCAGGCCAGCAGCAGAAATCGTGTTGAGGAAATAACCGCCGCCGCGCGCCTTCATCTTCGGCACCAGGTGCCGCGCGGCATAGACATGCGCCATCACATGGATCGCCCAGCTTCTCGCCCACGGCTCGTCCGAACTGCCGCCGGCGTTCTCCGACAGCGGATCGAAACCGCCGCCGATGCCGGCATTGGAACAGAACAGCGCGATCGGGCCGAACTTCCGCTCGGTTTCCTCGATGAGGTAGCGGATGTCGTTTTCCCGGCCAACGTCGCATTTGAATGCCGCGCCGTCGATCGAGGCGGCGACGGCTTCGGCGTTTGCAAGATCGAGGTCGGCGACGACGACCTTGGCGGCGCCGGCGCGGTGGAAGGCCTCACAGAGCGCCCGGCCGATGCCATTGGCGCCTCCGGTGACCACAACGACCTTGCCGGCTACCTGCATCGTCACCCCCTGCTTTTCGAGATTGTCAGGTCAGCACGAGATCGAGCACGGCGGTGTAATGACAGGCAGCACCCAGCAGCACGAAGGAATGCCAGATCGCATTCTGAAAGCGCAACCGCTGCCATGCGTGGAAGATGACGCCCAGACTATACAGCGCGCCGCCGACGATCACGAACCACAGCGCCATGGCCGGCAGCGCCGCCACCACGGCGTCATAGAGCATGAATCCGCTCCAGCCCATCGCCAGATAGAGTCCCACCGACAGCCGATCGAAACGGCCGGGCAATGACAGCTTGAGCACGATGCCGACGATGGCCACGCACCACACGCCGATCAGCAGCACGACCGCGAGGATGCTGTCTTTGATCTGCATGATGAACGGCGTGTAGGTCGCCGCGATCAGCACATAGATCGCCGAATGATCGAAGCGGCGCAGCACCCATTTGGCCCGCGACACCGGCCACAAATTATAGGTCGCCGACAGCACCAGCATGGTCAGCAGGCCGGCCACATAAACCGATACAATCGCTACTTCAAACGGCGTGGCATAGACGGCGGTCAGCACGATCAGCACGGTCGCCGCGACCAAGCCACCGAACACGCCGAGGCCATGCACGACGCCATCCGCGATCAGTTCCGCGCGGTCGTAGTTCCAGCGCGCGGCGCCCATCGCGGCGTTGGCGGAATTCGAGGCGAATTGCTTCAGCTTGAAGATGGTCATGGATCGGGTCCGCCACGCGTGTCGGCCAAGCGATAAATCATACCTCCAGGGAGGTCAACGAAAGCTGAACCCGAGAAACCGCCTTAAATATGAAACTTGATTTTGGCCTGATAATCGCCACGTTCCAGAGAGCCTTCCGGCGTTCTGCCCTCGATCCTGAGCCCCTCATCCCGACATGGCACCTGGTTTCTCCGAAATTGTCGAGGAAGCGCGGCTGTCCGCGCGGGCGTTGCTGGACTATGGCGACAACCTGTTCAATCCGACGGTGCGGCTCGGCGTCACCGGATTGTCACGCGCCGGCAAAACCGTCTTCATCACCGCGCTGGTGCACGGGCTTTCGCGCGGCGGCCGCTTTCCGGTGTTCGAGTCGCTCGCCACGGGGCGAATTGCCCGCGCGCGACTGGAACCGCAGCCTGACGACGCTGTGCCGCGATTTGCTTATGAAAATCACCTGCGCATCTTGACCGAAGAGCGCCGCTGGCCGAACTCGACTGTCGACATCAGCGAACTGCGCCTCGTCATCGACTATCAGCGGCAAAATGGCGCGGACCGCACGCTCACCCTCGACATCGTCGATTATCCCGGCGAATGGCTGCTCGATTTGCCGCTGCTGGCCAAATCCTACGAACAATGGTCGGCGGAAAGCCTTGCGCTGTCGCGGCGGAAACCACGCGCGCGGCTCGCGGCGGAATGGCACGGGCATCTTGGGACGCTCGACGCGCAAGCGCGCGAAGACGAACAGGCGACGCTGACCGCCGCAAGGCTGTTTACCGATTATCTGCGCGCGTGCCGCGACGAGCGCTTCGCCATGAGCCTGCTGCCGCCGGGACGTTTCCTGATGCCAGGCAATCTCGCAGGCTCGCCGGCGCTGACCTTTGCGCCGCTCGACGTGCCGGTCGACGGACCGGCGCCCGAGGGCTCGCTATGGACGATGATGCGGCGGCGCTATGAGGCCTACAAGGACGTGGTGGTGCGTCCGTTTTTCCGCGATCACTTTTCGCGGCTGGACCGGCAAATCGTGCTGGTCGATGCGCTGGCGGCGTTCAATGCCGGACCGGAAGCGCTGCACGATCTCGAGGCGGCGCTGGCAGGCATTCTCGATTGTTTCCGGATCGGCCGCAGCACGATTTTCAGCAGCCTGTTCCGGCCGCGGATCGACCGCATCCTGTTTGCGGCAACCAAGGCCGATCACCTGCACCATTCCAGCCATGACCGGCTGGAGGCGATCCTGCGCCGGATGCTGGATCGCGCTGCGGCCCGCGCCGCGGGCGCCGGAGCTGCGGTCGATGTCGTCGCGCTGGCTGCGGTGCGCGCCACCCGCGAGGCCCAGGTGCAACGCGGCCGCGACAAGCTGCCATCAATTTTAGGCACCCCCGAGAAAGGCGAAGTCGCGAATGGTGAGACGTTCGACGGCGGGGCCGAGGTCGCGACCTTTTCGGGCGACCTGCCGGTGAATCTGGATGCGTTCTTCCAGGGCGACGGCGGGTTTCGCGGGCTGACAGCCGCCAGCGCCGAAAACGCCGATTTCCGCTTTCTGCGTTTTCGCCCGCCGCCGCTCGAGAGCAGCGACGCGGAAGGTCCAGCGCTGCCTCACATCCGCCTCGACCGCGCGCTCCAGTTCCTGATCGGAGACAGACTGCAATGAGTGATCGGCCGACGCACCGCCGTCCCGCGACCTTCAAGCTCGACGATCCCCATGTGATCGTGATGGACCCGGAAGGCGATCCGAGCCGCCCGTCGCGCGGCACGGTTCATATCACGCCGGAAGCCGATCCGGCCTTGCTGCCGGTGCCGATCGAGGAGCCGGCCGTACCGCTGCAACGCGGCTTTCGCTGGGGCGCGCTGTTCTGGACCGCGCTGGGCGGACTGGTGCTGCTCGGCACAGGTCTCGGCGTCGTCCATCTGATCGAGGATCTGTTCGCGCGCAGCGAAGGTTTTGGTTTTCTCGGGCTCGCCTTCGCTTTCCTGGCGACGTTTGCGCTGATCGTCATCCTCGCGCGGGAGGCGTTCAGCCTCGCGCGTCTCGCTGCAATTGAAAAACTGCATCGCCGCGCCGCCGAGGCGCTGCTCAGCGACGATCGTGCCGCGAGCCGCGCCATCGTTCAGGACCTGCTCAGGCTCGCGCACCACAATCCGCAACTGGCGCGGGCGCGCAGCGCATTGGCCGGTCATGCCGACGACATCATCGACGGCGCCGACCTGATCCGGCTGGCCGAGCGCGAGTTGATGACACCGCTGGATCAGGAGGCCCGTCGCCTCGTCTCCTCGGCCGCGCAGCGCGTCTCCATCGTCACCGCGGTCAGCCCGCGCGCGCTGATCGACGTGTTGTTCGTGTTCGCGGCGTCGCTGCGGCTGGTGCGGCAGCTGGCGCGGCTCTATGGCGGACGGCCGGGAACGCTGGGGCTGATCCGGCTGATGCGGCATGTCATCGCGCATCTTGCGATTACCGGCGGCATGGCGGCGAGCGACGGTCTGGTGCAACAGGTGCTCGGCCACGGTATCGCGGCAAAACTGTCGCAGCGTCTCGGCGAAGGCGTTTTGAACGGAATGCTTACCGCGCGGCTGGGCTTAGCCGCTATCGACGTGACACGCCCGCTGCCGTTCACCGCACTTCCGCGTCCCGCGCTCGGCGATCTGGCGAAAGACCTGCTGCGCAAGCGTGACGCCGACGAGTAAACATCAGCGTGGCGCCACGATCCGCGTCCGCAGTGACATCAGTCCTTCGAACGAAATCGCCATGTCGTCGCCGGGCTTCAGATAGAGCTCGGCCGCGTTGGGTTGCCCGACCGCGACGCCGCTCGGCGCGCCCATCGCGATCAAATCGCCCGGCTCGAACACCACGAAGCGGGAAAAATGCTCCAGTATATCGGCGATCTTGTACAGATAGTCGCCGGTATTCGAACGCAGCCGGCGTTCGCCGTTGACATCGCAGGTGACCCACAGATCGCCGGTATCGGGGACTTCGTCCATGGTCAGGATGTATGGGCCTACCGGCGCGAAGCCCGGCATGTTCTTCGCGGTCCAGAACCGGCTGCCGGAGGCTACTTCGCGCTGCTGGATTTCCCGCGCGCTGACGTCGTTCATCAGCGTGAAGCCCGCGATGTAGTCCATCGCGTCGGCCTTTCTGACGCCATGCGCACGCTTGCCGATCACGTAGCAAAGCTCTGGCTCGTAATCGAGTGTGGTGATGCCATCGGGCCTTACCACCTCATCGCCGTCTCCCGACATGGTATCGACCAACTTGAGGAAGCCGGTCGGCTCGTTGGGGATTTCGGTCAGCATCTTGTTGGCTTTGAGTTCCTCGCGGTGCTTTTTGTTATTCTTGCCGACGCAGAAGAATTTTGACGGGTCGGGAATCGGCGGCAGCAATTTTACGCCGGCGATCGGGCGCCGCAATGCGCTGCTCTCCGCCGAATCCACAAGCGCCTGAAGCGCATCGAGCGTGTGCGGGCCGCTGGTCAGGGCAGCCCTGACGCTGGTTGCCGGCACCGGCCATCGCAACGCATTCGCGGCGGCAACGACATCGATAATCTGCTCGCCGCACACAATTCCGAAACGTGGGCCCGAAAATTCGTCGATAAAAGTCGCCAGGCGCATTACTTTCCTCCCGGCAGCTGCACGTCGTTGTCTTTCACCAGCTTGCTCCATTTGGCCACATCGGCATTGATATAGCGGCCGAACTCCTCCGGCGTTTGCGGCTTGGGCTCGGCGCCGAGCGTCGCCAGATGGTCGCGAAACTCCTGAGTGTCCGTCGCGGCGACGATGGTCTCGTTGATGCGTTTGACGATCTCCGGCGGCGTACCTGCCGGCGCCAGCAAACCGAACCAGCCTACCGATTCGTAGCCCGGCACGCCGCTTTCGGCGACGGTCGGCACGTCCGGATAAAATTTCGAGCGTTTTGTGTCGGTGACGCCCAGCGCCTTGAGCTGACCCGACTGCACGAACTGCTGCACTACGGGTCCCGGCGCGAACATCAGGTCGATGCGCGCGCCGAGCAGATCGGTCACCGCCGGACCGGTGCCCTTGTAGGGAATGTGCAGCAGCTTGATGCCGGCGTCGCTCGCAAACAGCACGGCGGACAGATGCGACGCCGCGCCGACGCCGGAGGAGCCGAAGGTCAATCCTTCCGGTCTCTCTCTGGCGAGGCGGATCAGATCGGCGGTCGAATGGACCGGCAGCTTTGGGTTGACCACGAGCAGATACGGCGGCGCTGCGCCGATCGCGATCGGCGCGAGCACCTTGTTGACGTCGAACGCGCCGTCAGCGCCTGACGATACCGCCATCAGCGCGCCGGTCGATGCCATCAGCAAGGTGTAACCGTCGGGCGGCGCTTTCATCACCGCCCGGGTGCCGATCGCGCCGGAGGCGCCCGGCTGATTTTCCACCACGACCGGCTGGCCCCATTTGCTGTTCAGATTCTGCGCGATGATGCGCGCCAGCACGTCGGTGCCGCCGCCGGCGGCAAAGGGTACGATAATTTTAATCGCGTGATCCGGGTAGTCGGCGCTCGATGCGGGCAGCGCCGCGCCACAAACCCAAAGCGCCGTCATCAATACCCGATAGATCATCTCGTGCGGCTTTTCTCGAGGGTTCTTGTTCTTATGGAATTGCCAAGGCGAGCCGCTGCCTGCCGAGACTCTTGTTCTCCGCCAGCACGCGCCAGCGATACAGCGGCGAATCCGGCGGCGGCCTCAGATCAGGCGTCCAGCCGGTCAATTTTTCCAGTGCGTAAGTATCCATGACGGTCCCCCGCCAGCTTCGCTCCACGCGGCCCAGCGGTTCAAGGACCGCCGTGGTGGATTGCCACACCGGATTTTTCTCATCCGGTTCGCGCGCCACGTAGAGGCCCGTGTGACCTTCGATCGAATTCATGCCGGGATCGCGGAAACCTGTGAAGCGGCCGCGCTCGTTGATCTGAACCACCGGTACGCGGTCTCTAAAATACCAGCGCAGCATCGCGTAGGTGCGGTAGTCCGTGGTCGCGATCCAGCTCGCGCCGATCTTCTGCATCTCCGCTTTTGCACGGCTTGCGATTTGATCGTAGCCGGCCTCGCCGCCGATCGGGTCGGTTTTGCCGAAAAAATTCCAGGGGGCGGCGACGGAATAGAGGAACACCCCGGCCACCAGCACGATTCCCGATGCGACCGCCGCGTTGGCCCATGCAATGGTGGATTTGATCATCCATGCCGGCCAACCTTCGCGCGGCAGCATCGCGATGTTGATGGCCGCGGCGGCAAATCCGATCGGCCACAGGAACATCGGCCAGGTGTCGCCGATCCGCAGCGTCAAAGACTTCCAGAAGAAATAACCGAACGGAACGATGACGCAAAGCGAGAGCAAAATGGAAACGGACTTGCACCGCCGAACCCCGCGCCACGCCGTCAAGGCCACGCCGGACAGCACCACCGGCAACAGAATTGGCCCGACCAGGAAGAATTGCAGGCCGAGGAAATCGCCGACAGTGCGCAGCGACAGTTCATGGGTTGCTACCGCGCGGACCGACTGGAATCGGAACGACGCCCAGTCGTGCTGCGCGTTCCAGATCAGCACCGGCGATAAAATCAAAACGGCGATCAGCGCGGCGGCCCACGGATAGAGGCTGCTCAGCCAGCGCCGGCGCCAATCCGGGATCAGCATGAATGCCAGCACGGCGGGCGCCAGCATAATGGCGGTGAATTTCGACAACAACGCAAGACCTGCGAACATTCCGGCGGCGAGCCACCAGCGCCCGTCGTCGCTCTCGACCAGCCGCACCAGCGCCCATACCATGGCCACCGCGAACGGGATCAGCGCGACGTCCGGCGCGACCTTCGCCATCAGAAGACCGTAATAAACTGCGGCCTCCGGCATCAGCACCCCTGTTATCACCGCGCGAAAGTCGCGGGTGACACGCCGGACGATATCCGCCAGCAGCAATTGCGTGACCAGCATCGCCATCAGACCCGCGAACCGCACGCCGAAATTAGTGTCGCCGAAGATCGCGGTGCCGAAACGGATGAACCAGGCAATCATGGGGGGGTGGTCGAGGAAGGACAGCACGTTTTCCTTCGACCAGGTCCAGTAATACGCCTCGTCGGTGCGCAGCTCGATCACGCCGGCGTAGACCGCGCGCATCGCGGTCAGCACTGCGATCAGCGCTGCAACGGCCAATAGCTGGCGGCGCTGCTCCGGGCTGGCTTGTTGTGGCGGGGCTGTTGGCACGGCGCTTTCTCGCCAACTCCGGTGGGGGTGTCAACGATAGAGGTGTGGCCACTTACGGGAATAAACCCTAACATCGGGCGATATATTCGACAGGACCACATGGCAGCATCCACCCGGGCCCAGCTTGGTAAATTCATCCGCGGGATCAGCGTCCGGCAAATCCGCCTGGCGTGCGGGCTGGTGCTATTCGCCTATCTGGTCAGCCACTTCGTCAACCACGCGCTCGGCAACGTCTCGATGGATGCGCTTGCGGCCGGGGTCCATTTCCACACCCTGTTCTGGCAATTTCTTCCCGTCGCTGTCGTGTTCTATGCCGCCGCGCTGACACACAGCGGGCTCGGCATCTGGGCCCTTTACGAGCGGCGGCAATTCCGCTGGAAGGCCATTGAGCCGCTGCAGCTTGTGCTGGGTTTAAGCATTCCCGCATTGATCATCGCCCATCTGGCCGGGGTGCGGCTCGGGCAGGCGCTGTTCGGACACGAAAAATTCTATCCGCAGCTGTTCTATGCCTACTGGATCGTCTGGCCGTACAAGATGTGGCTGATGTTCATTGTCCTGATCGTCGCCTGGGTTCACGGCTGCATCGGGCTGTATTTCTGGTTGCGGATGAAGGCGTTTTTCAAGAGCGCCGGGCCGTTCCTGCTGGCCGCCGCGGTGCTGATTCCGGCGCTGGCGATGCTGGGTCTCTACCAGGGCGGACGAACGGTCGTTGCGGACAGCGGCAGCGCCGCATGGAAGGCCGAAAATCTCTCGCGGCAAAAGGTCGGCACTGCGTCGGAGCAGAACGTGCTCGACCAAATCACCTATTATTTCCTGATCGGCTATCTCGGCCTGATCGGGTTGGCCCTGGCCGGGCGCGGCGTGCGCGCCTTGAACGAGCGCCGCCACGGCATGATCACATTGTCGTATGGCAATGGCCGGATCGTGCGCGTGCCGAAGGGCCTGAGCGTGCTCGAAGCCAGCCTGCGCAATAACGTGCCCCATGCCAGCGTCTGCGGCGGCCGCGCCCGCTGCTCGACCTGCCGCATTCGCGTGATCGGAGACTGCGATTCCTTGCCGGAACCGTCCAAGCGCGAGGCCTTCGTACTCAACCGCGTCGGCGCCGGCGCCGATCCGGCCATCCGTCTCGCCTGCCAGTTGCGCCCCGAGGCCGATCTCTCCTTCTTCCAGATATTCTTGCCGCAGATCACGGCGGCTAGGCTGCGGACCTCCAGTCCGGCGCGTATCGGCGAGGAACGTTATCTCGTCAGCATGTTCGTCGACATGCGCGGCTCGACCAAGCTCGCGGAAAAGCGGTTGCCGTTCGACACCGTGTTCATCGTCAACCGGTTCCTCGGCGCGGTCTCGCAAGGGGTGATCGAATCCGGCGGCCAGCCCAACCAGTTCGTCGGCGACGGGCAGCTGGCGCTGTTCGGGCTCGCCGCCAATCCGCAAACCGCATGCTGCCAGGCGCTGAAGGCGGCGGCGCAGATCGCGGTTCGCGTCGACGAGCTAAATCAATTCCTTAAGCACGATTTGCGCGAGCCGATCCGCTTCGGCATCGGCATTCACGGCGGCGAGGTCATCATTGGCGACATCGGCTATCGCGACCACATGGTGTTTACGGCGCTCGGCGATGCGGTCAATGTCGCCGCACGGCTACAGGACATGACCAAGCGTCTGGCATGCGAAGTGATTTTTTCAGAAGATGTTCGCAAGACGGCCGGATTGCCGGCGGAGGCGCTGCCTTCGCACGACGTCGATATCCGTGGACGCGCCGAGCCCATGATGGTCCGTGCTGCGGCCAGCGCAAAGAGTTTGTCCGCGCTGGTCGATGACCCCAAGGTCGCCGCGGCATAAGGCGAACTTCGCCACGAAACATAATTGAAACGTTGGGCGTGACCTGGCGCACATCTGAACGTCCGTTCAGAAAATTCTCCCGATTTTTTTTCGAACCGCGATCTGCGACGATGCAACGAACGGTCGATGGGTAAGACTGAAACTAAAACGCATCAACCCGCGCCGAACGCGCACTGTTAAGGAGAACGACCATGACCGCAAATCACTCTTGGACTTGTTGCCGCAGCTTGCCTAGGCGCGATGGCGCTGGCTCCCTCCGCAGCTTCCGCGAAGCCGTGGGGCGGTGGATGGGGCGGCGGGTTCCATCATCACCACTTCGGGCCTGGCTTCGGCATCGCTTATGTCGGCGGCGGATATGCCGATGACGGCTGCTACGTTACCCGGCGGGTTCGGACCCCGTTCGGCTACCGCCTGCGCACCGTGAACGTCTGCCACTAATCGGAACTGCGGTTTCAATTCAAAGCCCCGGTCGCCGCGCGCGGCCGGGGTTTTGCCTTTTGCATGGCAACGGCGGTCCGCATGACCAAAGCATGAATTGACTCATCGCGCGCGGATGCGACACTTGCGCATAGTGAGTCCGGTGATGACCGGCCTTGACAAGAAAAGCTTGGAGGAAGCCCCATGCTCGACAGACGCGAGATGATGACGCGCGCCGGAATGGCGGCGCTTGGCGCCGCGACCGGCCTCGGTTCGGTCAAGGCGTTCGCGCTCGATACGGTGACGCTGCCATTCGACAACGGCGAACGGCCGCTGGTGAAGGTGCCGCAGAAGCGACCGATGATCGGGCTGACCAGCCGGCCGCCACAACTGGAGACGCCGTTCGCGGTCTTCGATGAAGGCGTCATCACGCCGAACAACGCGTTTTTCGTCCGCTATCACCTGGCCGACGTTCCGCTCAACATCGATCCCGACACATTCACGCTGGAGATCAAGGGCAAGGTCGACCATCCGCTCAAACTGTCGCTGAAGGAAATCAAAAAGCTTCCGGCGATCGAAATCGTCGCCGTCAATCAATGCTCTGGCAACAGCCGGGGATTGTTCAACCCGCGCGTCGCCGGCGGCCAGCTTGGCAATGGCGCGATGGGCAACGCGCGCTGGCGCGGCGTGCCGCTGAAAACCGTGCTCGACAAAGCCGGCGTGCAGCAGGGCGCCAGGCAGGTCACCTTCAACGGCATGGACGGCCCGGTCAGCGACAAGACGCCGGATTTCGTCAAGGCGCTTGATCTCGACCACGCGCGCGACGGCGAAGTGATGCTGGCCTATGGCATGAACGGCGAGGACTTGCCGGTGCTCAACGGCTTTCCGCTGCGCCTCGTGGTGCCCGGCTATTACGGCACCTATTGGGTAAAACACCTCAACGAAATCACCGTGATCGACAGCGTGTTCGATAATTTCTGGATGAAGACCGCCTATCGCATCCCGGACAACGCCTGCAACTGCGTCGAGCCGGGCACCGCGCCCAAGGCGACGATTCCGATCAACCGCTTCACGGTGCGTTCGTTCATCACCAATGTGACCGATGGCGCCAAGCTGAAGCGCGGTGAAACGACGCTGAAGGGAATTGCCTTCGACGGCGGCAAGGGCATTAAGGAGGTGGCGGTTTCAACCGATGGCGGCAAGATTTGGACGCCTGCAAAGCTCGGCAAGGATCTGGGGAAGTACTCATTCCGAGAATGGAAGGCGCCGGTCAAGCTCGAGGCCGGCGCTCACGAACTCAAGGTCCGCGCCACCAACAATGCCGGCGATGCGCAGCCGATGGATCCGTTATGGAATCCGGCGGGTTACTTACGCAACGTCGTCGAAACCGTCCGCGTCACGGCCGCGTGAGGAGAATGATCATGACGCGTTTTACCCTCGCGCTGACCGCCATGATCGGACTGACCGCCGGCTTCGGCCTCGTCGCGGCTGGCGCCAAGCCGATCTCCTACACGCTTCCCGACGAGACCACCGCCTTCAAGCCGGGCGCCAATGTCGAATTGGTCAAGAGCAACTGCACGGCTTGCCACTCGTCGGATTATGTTCAGACCCAACCGCGCGGACCGAAATTCTCCAAGGACTTCTGGCAGGCCGAGGTGACCAAGATGATCAAGGTCTATGGCGCGCCGATCGACGACGCCGACATCGGCAAGATTGTCGATTACCTCACCGCCAATTACTGAATTCGACCGAACCTGATGGCGCGCCGGCGGCACCCTTGCGAGCGCGCCCGCAGGCCCGCACATTTCATAAAATTGTAACCGGACACGCTATTGCGGCGTTCTGCGGCCGCCAAATGACCGCGAAACGGGCAAAACCCGCGATCCGACCGCAAACCGCATCGATTTCCGGGATTTTCCGGATGCTGTTTTAAGCTATCAAGCTTGGCCCATACCGCGTATCGTGCGGCCGTCGGATAAGCCGGTTTCCAGGGACCGACCGATCGTGATTGTTTTTAATCCTGCGGAGACGACGTGATGGCTAAAGGTACTGTGAAGTGGTTTAACCCGACCAAGGGTTTTGGATTTATCCAGCCCAGCAATGGCGGCAAGGACGTGTTCGTGCATATTTCGGCGGTCGAGAAGGCCGGTCTTTCGACGCTCAATGAAGGACAGACGGTGGAATACGAGGAAGTCGCCAACCGCGGCAAGACCTCGGCCGAACACCTCAAGGTTTGACGCTTACAGCGCGACCTTCGAAAAGCATGCCCCCGGACGCGATCCGGGGGTTGAGTTTTCCGAACCATCATCTTCAAAAGAGATAGAGCGCATTCGGCAACAGCGGCTGCGCACTTGCGGAAGTTGTGCGCGGGGGCTCAGTCTTTCTTGACCCATTGCTCGACGGTCATGACATCCGGCAATTCCAGATAGCCGCGCGGCCACATATCGACGACCCAGTTGACCCGGCTCGCGCGCTCGACCAGCACCGCGGTGTTGTGCGGCGTCTGTAGCACCAGCGCGTTACCCCGATAATGCGGATCGCCCACCGTGTGATATTTGAACAGGCCCCATTCCTGCAGCACCAATAGCAGGCTGGTGGTGTTGCGCGTGGTGTCCCAGCAATCGTAATTGTGCTTGTCGTCGAAATAGCGGAAGTCCGCTTTCGCGACGCGCTTGTTAGTCCCGATCAACGGCCCCATGCGGCGGTCGAACCACACCACCGCCTTTTGCACCGCCGCCCGTTCCGCCGCCGCCGAGGATTTTCCGGCGGCCAGAATTTGCGTCAACGCGTTGCGGTCGCCGGCCGTGAAATCGAGAATCTCGCGCCGGCGGCAGACGAAGCCGTAGCAGACCGTCATGGATTTTGCCGAGGGCGGATAAATCGACACCGTGCTGTAAAGTGCAGCGACGGGCGCGCTCAATTCGACCGCGGCCGCGGGCCGAACCGCAGGCGGCACCGCGAGGAGCGCGGACACGACGAGCGTGCGCACGGCGCCTGTTCGGTTGCAGCCACGCTGGGTGGGTTTATCCCTCGTTCTCATCAGGTACCGCACTCTGCGCTGGAAAACCGGCAAAAACTATCGCAGCGGTATTGTGATTCCAAGGCCGCCAGCGTGGTAAAACACGGGAACTTGAGGTTCTCCATGCAAACATCCCGTCCGCCATTCCAGGCGCCCTACGCGTCCGACGACGGCGCCATCGCCGCGCGCCTGCTCGCAACGGCGCGGCTTACGTCCGAACAAGACGCGCGGATCGACCGGACCGCGACGCGATTGATCGAAGCTATTCGCCGCAACGACGAGCGGCTGGGCGGCATCGAGCACATGCTGCGCGAATTCGCGCTCTCCACCAAAGAGGGCCTCGCGCTGATGGTGCTGGCCGAGGCGCTGCTGCGCGTACCCGATGCCCGCACCGCCGATGCGTTCATCGAGGACAAGCTCGGCCAAGGTGATTTCGTGCATCACGAAACAAAATCCAGCGCTTTCCTGGTCAACGCGTCGGCCTGGGCGCTCGGGATGTCGGCACGCGTCATCCAGCCCGGCGAAACGCCGCAGGGCACCCTGGGGCGGCTGGCAAAACGCCTCGGCATCCCCGCGGTGCGCGCCGCCACGCGGCAGGCGATGCGCCTGATGGGCAGCCACTTCGTGCTTGGAGAGACCATCGAAGCAGCCCTTGAGCGGGCCAGGCCGCATTCGGCCCGCATCCGCCGTTATTCATTCGACATGCTTGGGGAAGGCGCGCGCACTGCCGATGATGCCGAGCGCTATTTCAAATCCTACGCCAGTGCGATCAAGGTCATCGGCCGCTCCGCGGTCGAACAGTGTTTGCCCGACCGGCCCGGCATTTCGGTAAAATTGTCGGCGCTGCATCCTCGCTTCGAGGCCGTGAGCCATGCGCGGGTGATGGCGGAAGTGGTTCCACTGCTGATCAAGCTGGCTCGCCAGGCGAAGGCCCATGATTTGAACTTCACCGTTGATGCCGAGGAAGCCGACCGGCTGGAAATCTCGCTCGACGTGATCGCCGCCGCTTTCAGCGACGCATCGCTGGCAGGCTGGGACGGGTTCGGCCTCGCGATCCAGGCCTACCAGAAGCGCGCGGAAGACGTGATCGACCACGTCGACAATCTCGCATGCAGCCTGAACCGGCGGATGATGGTGCGCTTGGTCAAGGGCGCCTATTGGGACACCGAGATCAAGCGCGCACAGGAGCGCGGCCTCGACGGCTATCCGGTGTTCACCCGCAAGGCGATGACCGACCTCAACTACATCGCCTGCGTGCGAAAACTGCTGGACTTGAGGCCACGCATCTTTCCGCAATTCGCTACCCATAACGCGCTCACCGTCGCGACCGTTCTGGAACTTGCGGGCGGCAAGGACGGCTTCGAGTTTCAGCGCCTGCACGGCATGGGCGACGCGCTGTATGAGCAATTGGGTGAAGATCATCCGGGACTGGCATGGCGGACCTACGCGCCGGTCGGCAGCCACCGCGATCTGCTGGCCTATCTGGTACGGCGGCTACTGGAAAATGGCGCCAATTCATCCTTCGTGGCGGTTGCCGCCGACGATTCCGTGCCGATCGAAACGCTGCTGCGGCGGCCCGCGGACAGCATCCGCTCAGCAAACAACGCGCGGCATCCGAAAATCCCCTTGCCACGCGACCTTTATCGGCCGAACCGGATCAATTCGCGCGGCATCGAATTTGGCGACAGCGCGGCGTTGGATGGTTTGGTGTGTGAAGTTGCGGCCGATAAGCCGTACGCCAATGACATTGTCGATGCCACTCCAGCGGCCGCAAGCGATGCAGTCATGGCGGCGCGCGCGGGATTCAAGGACTGGGACCGCGCGCCCGCGGAGACGCGCGCGCAAATCCTGGAGCGGGCCGCCGATCTGCTGGAACGGCGAACCGCGCATTTCATCGCACTCCTGCAACGCGAGGCAGCAAAGACGCTGGACGATTCGCTGTCCGAAGTCCGCGAGGCGATAGATTACTGCCGTTATTACGCAGCCGAAGGCCGCAAGCTGTTCGGCCATGGCCGCGAGATGCCCGGCCCGACCGGCGAAAGCAACGTGCTCCGGCTGCGCGGCCGCGGTGTCATCGTCGCGATCTCGCCCTGGAATTTTCCGCTGGCGATTTTTTCAGGGCAAGTCACCGCGGCGCTAATGGCCGGCAATACCGTGCTCGCAAAACCCGCCGAACAGACACCCATGGTCGCGGCGGAAGCGGTCCGGCTCTTGCACGAAGCCGGCGTGCCGTCATCTGCATTGCACCTGGTGCCCGGCGACGGAAACATCGGCGCGGCGCTGGTCGCGCACCGCGATATCGCCGGCGTGGTTTTTACAGGCTCCAGCGAGGCCGCGCGCTCCATCAACCGCGTACTGGCGGCCAAGGACGGTCCGATCGTGCCGTTGATCGCGGAGACCGGCGGCATCAATGCAATGATCGTGGACGCCACCGCGCTGCCGGAGCAGGTCGCCGACGACGTGGTGACGTCCGCGTTCCGTTCCGCCGGGCAGCGCTGCTCGGCGCTGCGCCTGCTGTTCGTGCAGGACGACGTCGCCGACCGCATGATCGAGGTCATCGCCGGTGCTGCGCGCGAGTTGAAAGTCGGCGACGTTAGCGATCCGGCCACGCATATCGGACCCGTGATCGATACTGAGTCGAAGCAGCGGCTGCACGCGCACATCGCGCGCATGAAAAGAAAAGCCCGCGTGCATTTCGCGGGCGTCGCTCCGCACGGCAGCTATATCGCCCCGCATATTTTCGAACTGTCCGAGGCCGATCAACTGACGGAGGAGATATTCGGGCCGATCCTGCACGTGGTGCGCTATCGTGCCGATCATCTCGATCGCGTGCTGCAATCCATCGAAAATAGCGGTTACGGACTAACCCTCGGTATCCATTCGCGCATCGACGATACCATAGAGGCGGTGGTCGAGCGGCTCTCGGTCGGCAATATCTATGTCAACCGCAACATGATCGGAGCCGCGGTCGGCGTGCAGCCGTTCGGCGGGCACGGCCTGTCGGGCACCGGGCCCAAGGCTGGCGGCCCGCATTATCTGGCACGGTTTGCGGCCGAGCAGACCATCACCGTCAACACCGCCGCAGCCGGCGGCAACGCGGCCTTGATGGCGGAAACAGAGTAGCCGCGTCGTTGCCGGGCTTGACCCGGCCATCCATCTTCTTCGAAAGACTGTTGCGAAGAGGGATGGATACGCGGGTCGAGCCCGCGTATGACGGCTGTGCAAGAACAATCACGGGAGCGACCATGGAACGCGGCATCTTCGAAGGCCTCAAGGTTCTGGACTGCGCGAGTTTTATCGCAGCCCCCGCGGCCGCCACGGTGCTTTCGGATTTCGGCGCCGACGTGATCAAGATCGAGCCGCCGGGATCGGGCGATCCCTATCGCAACCTGCCCAATCTGCCGGGCTATCCCGTCAGCCCGCACAATTACGCGTGGCTGCTGGAATCCCGGAACAAGAAGAGCTTGGCGCTCGACCTCGGCAAGCCGGAAGGGCAAGCGGTGCTTCGCCGCCTCGTCGGCGGCGCCGACGTCTTCATCACCAATTTCCCGCCGTCGGTGCGCGGGCGGCTCGGCATTACTTATGAAGCCCTTGGCCCGCTCAACGAGCGGCTGATCTATGCCTCTTTCACCGGCTACGGCGAAAAGGGCGAGGAAGCCAACAAGCCCGGCTTCGACAGCAATGCCTACTGGGCCCGCTCCGGCCTGATGGACCTGGTGCGCGCCGACCTCGACACCACCCCGGCGCGATCCGTCGCCGGCATGGGCGACCATCCCTGCGCCATGGCATTGTACGGCGCCATCGTCACCGCGCTCTACAGCCGCGAGCGTACCGGCAAGGGCTCCCATGTGAGCTCGAACCTGATGGCCAACGGCATCTGGGCCAGCGGCGTGCTCGCCCAGGCCAAATTATGCGGCGCCAATTTCCAGGAACGGCGTCCGCGCGAACGCGCGCTGAACGCCGTCACCAACCACTACAAGTGCCGCGACGGCCGCTGGCTGATCCTGTCGCTGCTCAATGAGGAACGGCAATGGCCGGCGCTGGCGCGCTGCATCGGGCACGAGGATTTCATTGCCGATCCGCGGTTCGCCACTAAAGCAGATCGTCACGCGCGGTCGCTCGAATTGATCAGGATTTTCGACGAGATTTTTGCCAGCAAGGACCTCGCGGAATGGCGCAAAATTCTCGATGGCAACGGCCTGGTGTTCGGCGTGGTCGGGATTTTGGACGATATTCCGGGCGACCGGCAGATGCTAGAGAACGACGTGCTGGTGCCGTTCGAAGGCGACGGCATGCTGACCATCAACAGTCCGATCTGGATCGAGGGCGCCGGCAAGAAACAGCCGCGTCATCCGCCCGGGATCGGCCAACACAGCGACGAGATTCTTCGCGCGGCGGGCTACGATGAGGCGGCGATCAGGCAATTGCGGGGGGCCGGGATCGTCGGCTAGCGTCAGCGGTGCAGCCAGGCCCAGACGATCGCGACTACGATGACGCCGCTCACCACCGCCACGCCGATCGCCCATGAGCTGACGCGGACGGCACTGACGGCCTCCCGGTTGGCCTCATTGTGCGCAATCTCGCGGTTGCGCTGCTTTTCCCGATCCGCGTCGGTCATCGCCCGATCTCCTGCCGATGATGCTCGACCGAAGTCATACGCCCACACTCGCCCGGCTTCCAGAGCGATCAAGCTCCGGTGCGCGTTGCCGGTCGAAGGCCCGCTTCAGGGGAGGTCGTTGAAGATGCGCCTTTGCTGCCTCCTCCCATGCCTGCAAGCCGGCTGAGCGAGAACGCCGCCAGCGCCGCGCAAAGCGCCGCGGTCGCCGCCGCAAAGAAGACTGCTCCCGTACTCCATTTCATGGTCAGCAGCGCTCCGCCGACCAGGGGTCCGACGATCGATCCGACCCGGCCGATGCCAAGCGCCCAGCCAACTCCGGTCGCGCGCATCGAGGTCGGGTAAAATGTCGCCGCCAGCGCGTTGGCGGCGATCTGGCCGCCGACGATACAGAAACCCGCCGCGAAGATCGCCATGGTGACGAACACGACGGAATGACCGAGCTGGCCGATCGCGCCCACCGCGAACACCGCCATCAGATACACCAGCGCCAGCGCGCGAAACGAGAAGCGGTCAATCACGCTGCCGAGCGCAAAGGTCCCGACTACGCCGCCGACCTGCAACATCGATCCGATCAATGCCGAGGCGGAAACCGACGCGCCGAGGTCATTGAGCACCGTGGGCAGCCAGTTCGAGAGGAAATAAAGATCGAGCAGGCTCATGAAAAACACCACCCACAGCAACAGCGTTGCGAGGGTGCGTCCGGCGCGGAACAGATGCAGCACCGGAAGACCGGTTAGACGAGGTTCGTGCACGACGAACAGCGTTCCCGGGGCGAACGCAGCTTTCGGGTCGATGCGCGCCAGTAGTTCGGCGACGCGCTCAGGCGCGCGTCCGGTGAGCGCCAGAAACCGCACCGATTCCGGCAGCCGCAGCGCCAGGATCGGCGCCAGCAAGAGCGGAGCCACGCCGCCGACCACGAACACCGAACGCCAGCCGAACTGCGGGATCAGCGCTGCGGCCAGCAGGCCGCCGAGCGCGGCGCCCACCGAAAAACCGCAGAACATGATCATCACCATGGTGGCGCGGCGGCGATGCGGACTGAACTCGGATGTCATCGCCACCGCGTTCGGCATCGCGCCGCCAAGCCCGAGGCCGGTCAAGAACCGGACCGCGAGCAGCGTGTTGACGTCCTGGACGAACGCGGTCACCAGCGTGCCGAGGCCGAACGCCAGCGTCGAGAAGATGATGATCTTCTTGCGCCCGATGCGATCCGCCAGCGGGCCGAATACCAGCGCGCCGATCATCAGGCCGAACAGGCCGGCGCTGAACACCGGCCCGAGTGCTGCTTTGGTCAGGCCCCATTCCTTGGCGAGCGCGGGCGCGACATAGCCGATAGCCTGAGTATCAAATCCGTCAAGAAACAGCACCGCCGCGCAGGTCAATAGCAACCGGATCTGGAATCCGCCGACCGGTTGCTGGTCGATGAATTGGGCGACATCGACGGGCTTGCCGCTGCCCTGGATCTGAGAAATCGCCATCGTCTTCCCCTCCCCTAAAACATCGCTCGCGTGTCATTTCGCGTTATCCAGGCCGCAACGCATCCTTCGAATAGCCGGCAATCCGCTTGTAGCCTTCGGACAAGGCCACAAGCTCATCGCGGCTGATGACATCGTCGATGACGCTGAACGGTTGGTCGCCGGTACGCTGGAACACTTCGCGCAGGATCGCGTCCGGCGGATTGGTGCGGTTTGTAAGCACGATGCGGCTCGTGGCTTCCAGCCGCTGTTTCTCGTAAGCCGCGAGGGCCGCGGCCGGATCGCCGCTTTCCTTGAGCGCCGAGGTCAGCGCGCGTGCGTCGAGAATGGCTTGCCCCGCGCCATTGGAGCCGCGCGGCACCATCGGATGTGCGGCGTCGCCCAGCAGCGTTATCAGCCCAAAACTCCAGCGCGGCAGCGGATCCTGATCGACCATCGGAAATTCCAGCACGCCGTCGGCGGCGCGAATGAACGCAGGAACATCGAGCCAGTCGAAATGCCAGTCGGTGAATGCGCCGATGAAATCGTCGAGCGAACCGGGGCGGGTCCAGTCGCGCTTGCGGTAGTTCTGCGTCTCGATTTCGGCGACCCAGTTGATGAGCTGCAATCCGGCGGGATCGGCGGGACGGATCGGATAGATCACCATCTTGCCATGCGACAGCCATCCCGCCCGCACCATGCTGGCGCCGGACAGCATCGGTTTCCAGCGCGTCACGCCGCGCCACATATTGACGCCGGAATAGCGCGGCTCGCCCTCGTCCGGATAAAACTGCTTGCGGATCGTGGAGTGAATGCCATCGCAGGCGATCGCGACCCGGCCACGCACTTTGGTGCGGCCAGCGCCTCCCGGCCCATCGGAAAAACCTAACGTGACGCCCGACTCGTGCTGTTCGACACCAACGCAATGATGATTGGTGAGCAGCTTGTCGTGCCCGACCCGCGCACGAAAGGCATCGAGCAGCACCATCTGCAGATCGCCGCGATGGATCGAGAATTGCGGATGATCGTAGCCTGCCGCGCGGCCCAGCGGCTCCTGATAGATCAACTGACCGAAGCGATTGAAGAAAGTCGCATCTTTGGTGGCGACCGCGACCCGCGCCAGCGCCGCCTCCAACCCAAGTGCGGCGAGCTCCTTGGTCGCATGCGGCAATAAATTGATGCCGACGCCGATCGGTTTGATTTCGGCGGCCGATTCGAAAACCCGGCAGGGAATTCCGGCGGCATGCAGCGCAAGCCCGAGGGTCAACCCGCCAACGCCGGCTCCGACGATGATGACCTCGTCCATGTTCCCTCCCGGCACGCAAAGTTTCCGTCATTTCGAGAAGCGCAGCGACGCAGCAATCCCGTTCTCCGTGCGGCTTCTGAATCGCTTCGCTTCGCAACGACGGTTAAGGCTGCTTTCCAGCCAAACTCTCATGCGCTTGGCGGGATGAAACACGATTAGTGAGACTACTGTCAATCTGGTCGAAGGCCGCTTCCCGCGCGAATCAATTTAGCGGCTGTTGACGAAGCACATCCCTAGGCGTGTGGCGTTGCCGATCGGCTGACAGGAAAGTCCTTCGGCGCAGGTCCAGGAGTGGAAGCTGGCGTCGTTGTCCGCGCGCTTCGGCTTTTGCTGATAGCAATGCGCACCCCAGCCGTCGTCATATTCCGTGCCGGCGAGTTCGGTGTTTCCACGCAGTTGCGGGCGGTCGGAAAACCCGCGGGAAAAATCCGGCACTGTGCCGTCACGGATCGCGGTGAGGATATCACGGCGGCGGACCTGGTCGCCGAAGAAATGCGGCGATGCGGGAACTACGGTCGAATTGGTGGGTTTTTCCGCCATCCAGTCGACGCCGGGAAAATGAAAACCGCCGATGCCGCGGGTTTGATGGCAGCCGGCGCAGGTCATATCGTTGAGCCGCCGCTCGAACCCCGCGACCGAGCGGATATTTTTCAATTCGATGCCCTGCGCCGCGGCTTTCTCCAACGCCGTGACGACGTCGCTTTCCCCGAAGACCTCGTTGCCATACCCGTCGGCCTGTACCAAACCAAATGCGGGCTGCAATTTTGAAGGTACAAATCCGACCGGCGTCGCGGCGACGGCGCCGGTCGCGAGAAATTTCTCCGGAATCAAAATGGTGCCGCGATCCAGTTCCCCGATATTTTTCGGCTCGAGCAACCACGTTCTGAATTCGCGCTTGAGACCGGCGTCGGCAAGAAGCTTCTCGCGATCGATCTGGTTTTCGAGCGGTGCCTCCTCGAATAGTCGTGACTGCGCGTTGTAGTGAAACAATTTCAGTAGATAGTCGGTGCGGAAATCCCGAATTGCCGATTTCGGCGCGTGCGCGATCTGTAGGTTGGTTTCGATGCGGTCGATATTTCCGGGCTTGATCGACGCCAGCGGGCCATCCTTCGATATCAATTTGGCCGCCAACTCGACGCCGCTCAGCTCAGCCGTTATCAGCCATCGCCGCGCGATCTCGGAACAGGTGATTGCCGCGCTGTCCCCGGCGGCAGCACCGTCGCCCTTGGCTTTCAACACGACGTTCAACGTCATCGGCAGCCGCAGCGCGGCTATGCCTTCCCCGGTTTCGCGCGTGGTGCGTGTCAGGCGATAGATCAGCCTGATCTCACCGCAGCTATCGGGCGAAGCGTAAGCGCGGTCCATGCGGTTGACGATGCCAGACAGCATAAAGCGGGTATCGCGGGAAAACAGCATCGCGCGATCGAATAGTTGAAAGTCGAACGGTGGACCGACGCCGATGGTTTCGTTGGCGAGACTGGTTTTATGCCTGGCGACGTATCGATCAAACTCATCGTCGATCGCTTTGCGAACCGGCGCCATCGACGGGAGCGCGAACAAACCGTCATTGGCCAAGGGCACACCGACCGATTTCGCGGGCTCCATCATGTCGCCCAAGCCGAATCTTCCGCCGTCGAGCTCGCGCAGGACAGAGGGATCGGTGATCGCAGCCCCGCGCTCCAGCGCCGCGGCTTGTGCGATGCCCGGTATCACCAGCAGGGTCAAAAGAGAGAAGATGAACCGCACGCGTAGCCTTTTCCCGACGGGCGAGGAAATTAGCCGAAAAGCCGGTGGCCTGTCTCGCGGCAATCGAAACCGCGCGCATTCAACATACCGTCATTCCGGCGCACGAGCGAACGGGCCCGGAATCCATAGGCCCCGTTTAGCATCCCTACGTTAGCACAGAGAGTATGGATTCCGGGCCCGCGCCAAGAGGCGCGTCCCGGAATGACGTAGTTTAAACTCAGCGTCCGACGATCAGGCCCCGGCTGGTGACCACCACCCAGCGGCCATCCTGCTTGCGGATGGCGTCGATGCGGCCAAGGCCGGGGATCGGGTCGCCCGCATATACCTCGAAGATGCCCTGGCGGCCTTCGATCAGCGCGCTACCATTGCCGACGTCGCGCAATACCCAGCCCTCCACCGTCGGCAGCCTGGCTACTTCCGGTTTCGGCGCGGGAAGCGGAACGGGCGCAGCCGCCGCATTGGCGGTCTGGATCGAGCCTGTGGACTCCTTGGGCGCGGCTGGCGCGGCCGGGGCGGCTGGGACTGCCGCGGCAGCAGCAACCGGCGCAGCCGCCGGGGCGGTGCGAAGTTTCTCAACGGCATCGCTGAGCTTGGCGAGTTTCGCGGCCGGCTCGACCTGCGCTTTTTCCATTCTGTCTAGCCGATCGCCGGTCTTGCTGATCTGCGCGGCGCTGTGTTTCGAGGCCTGCTCAAGGTTGGTCCTGAGCGCCGCGACCTCGGTGTCGATGCGCGAAATCGCATCTTCCAGCGCGCGACTGCTCGCGACCTTCGGGCCGTCGGCTGCGACATGGCCAAAACCCGCCGTCGCCAGCGCGCCGCCGACGGCGCCCGCAGCTGCTGCGAGAGCGATGATCGCCGCAAGCGCGGCAAGCCTGCGCTTGCCCAATATCCCGCCGCCCGCGGATTGCGTTTTCGCGTCCCCGTTGTCGCCGTTCCATGCCTGGTCGCGCGGCATGATCAGGATCTGGCCGGGAGGTTTCGGTGCGTCAGCCTTCGCTTCGACCCGGGGGATTTCCGGCTCTGCGGCTTCCGGCTTTGCGGCCTCGGGCTTTGCGGCTTCGACTTTGGGCGCGTCCTTTGCCTTGTCGGCTTCGCCCTGCTCCGGCGCAATCTTCGGAGATTCGACGCTGATTGACGGTTTTGCCAGATACTGGGCCGAGTCTTGAGCCAGTCCTTCGACGGTCGGGGCGGGCGTTGCGTCCGGCGAATGGGGGGCAGTCGGGCCGGCGCCGATCACGTCGCCGAGGTTATCGCTGATCCGGTCAGGCTGTTGTTCGCTCACGTCCAAATCTCCAGCAAGAGTTGACCATTTGGTAACTTTTATTGCTTGCGAATTCGTTACTGCGGCCAAAATTGCGGAAATTTTAGGATGTCATCCGGCCCCTTTCCGCCGCATTCACAAGACCGAAGTGTGGGGGCCCGGCGAAGAATCCGGCTTTGCTGCTTTGCGGCATTGGGTTTTCCTGACCATGCATCTGATTGCATGAGCGGATTTCCGGACTAACATGGCCGCAACGAGACCAGCCAGAAGGCAGCGGGCTCCATGGCGATCGAAAAATGCATCAACGAATATGACGTGGCCGACGTCATATTCGAGGAAGGTTCGACCGGGCGCGAGCTCTATGTGGTGCTGGAAGGCAAGATCGATATCGTCAAGGATAGCGGGGGCACCAGGGCAACCATCGTAACCCTCGGCAAGGGGGAATTCTTCGGCGAAATGGCCGTGATCGACGGCTCGTCCCGATCCGCGACCGCCATCGCGGCCGCGCCGAAAACCAAGGTAATGCGGATCAATCACGCGCGGTTCGTGTATCTGGTCAGTCAACAGCCTGCCTTTGCCCTGATGATCATGGACGCGCTGAGCAAGCGGCTGCGCGCCTCCAATGCCGCCCAGTTCAAAGCGGCGGCCCAATGAACGACCGCAAGCCGAGCCCGTTTCCCATTCTCCTCAACAACGATGTCTGCTCGCTGATTCAAGCTGCCCCGGATGTCTACCAAATCCGCTTCAAGAACCGCGCCGCCAATGCCTATCTGGTGCGCGGTTCGTCGCGGACCATCATGATCGACGTGGGACTGTCCTCGAATTTCCCGCATCTGCTGGAATGCCTCGCACATGTCGATTGCCCGCCCGACAGGATCGACATGGTGATTCTCAGCCACGAACATCTCGATCACATCGGTGCCGCGTATCATTTCGGCGGCCGCAGCATCATCGCGGCGCATCGTCTTGCCGCCAACAAGATCATGCTGCGCGATGATTTCTCCATGCTGCGCAAGATGTTCAACGAGCCGAACGTGCCTATCAACGTCGACGTCTGGCTGGAAGAAGGCAACCTGATCGACCTCGGCAATTTTCGGCTCAATGTGATGTACACGCCGGGCCACACCTCGGCCTGCATCAGCCTGTTCGATCAGGAGCAGGGGCTGCTGTTCGCCGCCGACACTCTGATGCCCGGCGGTGTGATGGGCGGCGTTTTCGGATCCGGCAGCATCAGCGACTACATCCAGTCGCTGGAGCGGCTGAAGGGCCTCAATTCCAAAATCCTGTTGTCCGGGCATGGCCGGCTATCCGATACGCCGCAGGACGATGTGCGGATCGCGATTCAGCGCTCGCATGCGTTATTGTCCGATACCGCGCAGCTGTTCGACGCGCTCGATGCGCGCTCTAATTTCGAGCCGATCATGCAGTCGGTGCGCGACCTGAACAAACTGGATGACGGATAAAACGACGGGGGTGATCTGTGAAATTCTACGACTCGATCGGGCCGAATCCGCGCATCGTCCGCATGTTCATGGCGGAGAAGGGCATCGAGATTCCGAAACAGACGGTCGATCTGCGCGGCGGCGAGAACCGGCAGCCCGAGCATCTGAAGCGCAATCCGCACGGCCAGATGCCGGCGCTTGAACTCGACGACGGCAGCTATTTGTCGGAGATCACCGCGATCTGCGAATATCTCGAAGAGAAGAATCCGACGCCCGCGATGATCGGGACGACGGCGGAAGAACGCGCCGAATGCCGGATGTGGACGCGGCGGGTCGACCTCAACATCTGCGAGCATATGGGGAATGGATATCGCTTCGGCGAAGCGCTGAAATTCTTCGAAAAACGTATTCCCACCGCGCCCGAGGCCTCGCCCGGCCTGAAAAAGATTGCCGCGAACCGTCTGCAATGGCTCAACGGAGAAATGGCAGGCAAAGAGTATCTTTGCGGCAACCGCTTCACGCTGGCCGACATCCTGCTCTATGGCTGGATCGATTTTGCCGGCAAGGTCGGCCAGCCGCTGGATAGCGCCAATACCAATATTGCCGCGTGGTTCGAGCGGGTTGGGCAACGGCCATCGGCGAAGGCCTAGTGACGTAATCTTCGTCATTCCGGGGTCGCGCTTCGCGCGCGCTGGAATGACGCCTACATCACCACCGGCGCGTCCGGCAGTTCATTCGCGCCGGCGCCGTGCTTGGGAAAATGCTTCGCCAAGTGACGCGAAACGGCCTCGATCCCCTTCAGGACGCCAGCCTCGAAATTCCCTTTCCTGAATGCGACTTCCATCGCCCGGCAAATCTTCTCCCATTCCGCAGCGCCGACCAACGCGTCGATGCCACGATCGGCGAGGATCTCTACATTGCGGTCCGCCAGCAAGAGATAGATCAGCACGCCATTGTTGTGCGCGGTGTCCCAGATCCGTAAATGCGAAAACACCTCGAGCGCACGCGCGCGGGCCGATTGGTTGCGCAGCAGCGGCGCGCCGTCCAGCGCGCCTTCGACGACAAAGCGGATTTGTCCGGCATGGGTCGCCTCGCCGGCCTTGATCGCCTGCTCGATGGAAGCCAAAGAGCGTGCCGGAAACGCCCTGCGGACCCGCGAGCGGTTAGCCAGAAGATGCCTGCCGATGCGCTTGATGCCCATAGTCACCAACTCCCCGACGCGCCGCCGCCGCCAAAGCTGCCGCCGCCTCCGCTGAATCCGCCACTTGAGCCGCCGCCCGAAAACCCGCCACCGCCGCCGCTTACCCAGCCTCCGCGGCCGGCGCCACTGGACGACGTCATCGCGTCGCTGAACATCGTGACCAGGAACGCGATGAAGCCGCCGATCACCGACAACGCCAGCGACGCCGCGATAAACCAGAACAAGGCGGCCACCACAGCGCCGGTGGCGAGCGAGCCGAACAGCCTTCCGAGCACACCGCGCAAAATTCCGCCGACGAAGATCACTGCGACAATCAGAAATGGATTGAACGGATCGATATGGTTCAAGAAACCGGTATCCTGCCGCGGCTGTACAGGTGCCGGCAACGGCTCGCCGTCGATAACGCGCAGGATACGGTCGACCCCATCGGAAATGCCGGCGGCGAAATCGCCACCGCGGAATTTCGGCGCGATCACCTCATCGATGATGCGCTTGGCGGTAACATCGGTCAGGGCGCCTTCGAGGCCGTAGCCGACCTCGATCCGCAGCTTGCGGTCATCCTTGGCGACGACGAGAATGGCGCCGTCGTCGACCTTCTTGCGTCCGATCTTCCACGCTTCCGCGACGCGCAGCGAATACTGCTCGATCGTTTCGGGCTGGGTGGTCGGCACGATCAGCACCGCGATCTGGCTGCCTTTCCGCGCCTCGAAGTCCTTCAGGGTCTGGTCGAGCGAGGCAATATCACCGCTGCTCAGCGTCGCGGTCTTATCGACCACGCGCCCGCCGAGCGGCGGCACTGCGACCTCCGCCAGCGCGGCGAATGCCGAGCACAGCATCAGCGCAAGAAGGCACACTCTTGCAACTTTCATCGCGGCGCCTTTTTGCGGTTGCCGGATTACTTTGCTGGAGCGGGCGCCGCCGGCGCCGGGCTGAAATCGACCTTCGGCGCGGTCGAGATTTCCTTCTCATTTTCGACCGAGAAATTCGGCTTCTCCTTATAACCGAACATCATCGCCGTCAGGTTGTTCGGGAACGAGCGCACCGTGACGTTATATTCCTGCACCGCCTTGATGTAGCGGTTGCGCGCCACCGTGATACGGTTCTCGGTGCCTTCCAGTTGCGCCATCAGGTCGCGGAACAGCGCGTCGGATTTCAGCTGCGGATAATTTTCGGTGACCACCAGCAGCCGCGACAGCGCGCTTGAAAGTTCGCCTTGCGCGGCCTGGAATTTCTGGAACGCGGCGGGGTCGTTGAGCACTTCCGGCGTCGCCTGAATGCTGCCGACCTTGGCGCGGGCGTTGGTGACGCCGAGCAGCACGTCCTTTTCCTGTTGCGCAAAGCCTTTCACGGAGTTGACGAGGTTGGGCACGAGGTCGGCGCGGCGCTGATACTGGTTGACGACTTCGGACCAGCTCGACTTGACCTGCTCATCCTGGGACTGGATGGCGTTATATCCGCAATTGGTCAGGCTCAACGCCGCCAGCGCTGCCAGCACGGTCCACAATCTGCGCATCGAATGCTCCTGTCGTATTCCAAAGATGAACCGTCTCGTCATCCGGGACACGCCTCTTGGCGTAAGCCCCGGAATGACGACGTAAGGATTTTGATGGCAACCAGCAAGCCATCAACCGAGATCCCGTAGTACCGCTTCGACGACATTGCGCTCGTCAGGAGTGAGCGCAGCCTGCGGCGGAATCGGATCACCGACCTCATAACCCTGGATCGCAAGCCCGGCCTTGATGCAGGCGGCGAGATTGTAGCGCGCGAAGGCTTCATTGAGACGCCATAGCCGCCGCTGCAGCTTCATCGCCTCGTCCCATCGCTTGGCCTTGCAGAGATTGTAAAGCTCTACGCTCTGGCGCGGAATGACGCAGGCCGGCCCCGCCATCCAGCCGACGCCGCCGATCAGCATCACCGCGGCCGGAATATGCGCGGACGCCGAGAACACATCGATCGCGCCGCCGCAGCGGTTCATGATCGACAGCAGCCGCCCGGTATTGGTCGAGGCATCCTTGATGGCGACGATGCGCGGATGTTGAGCGAGCCTTGCGATAACGTCGAGGGTGAGATCGGACCGCTGAAACTGCGGATTGGTGTAGATCACCACCGGAAGTTCGACCGCATCCGCAATGGCGCGAAAATAGCATTCGACCTGCGCGTCGCTGACCGGAAAATACGCTTCCAGGATCGCGAGAATGCCGTCGGCGCCGAGCTGCTGATACGATTTCGCTTGCGCCACGGCGTCCGCGGTCGACGTCGAGGCGACGCCGGCGATCACCGGCACGCGGTGCTGCGCGGCTTCGATGCTCGTCCGCACCACCGTGGCGCGCTGCTCGCGGCTGAGATAGGCGAATTCGCCGGTCGAGCCGAGCGGCGTCAGCCCGTGCACCCCGGCCTTGATCAGATCGCCGCAGAGCCGGCCCAGCACATCGGTGCGGATCTGCCCGGAGGCATCCACGGGAGAAACGAGATAGGGAAAGACGCCACGAAAATCAGCCATGAATGGGATCGGATCTCAATTCGCGCAAGCGGGCGCCGCGTCGTGCTGGAACTCTATACTGCAACGACTGTTGAGGAGAAAGCCCGGGATTCGCTAAAGAGTAATAGTAGCGACCATTTACGCACGCCGACCGTCGCACCGAACAACCCCCGACGGCCTGACATGTTGCAGAATAAATGCACGCCAACCTAGACGAACTCTGCATAGGGTTACATTCGCCTCGGACGAACGCCCATCAATAGCAGGCAAGCTCGATGCTACGATCCGCGCGATGGCAAATACACAGTCGATATTGGCAATTCAGTTAAATCACCAAGCAAAACGCGACCTTCAACGCTCCTGATCGGCGTACAACCGAGACTATTGCTGACGAATCCGGCGTCGGACTCCATAATTGTCTCGACGGAAAGCGGCGCTTCAACAGCGTCGATCTCCTTGATGAAGCGCCGCCGCGCCAATCCAGGCAGTATGCCGTCCGTGAGCGGAGGCGTCCTCCAGCTACCGGCCATCCGGAAAAACACGTTGCCCACGGTTGCGCAGGCAACACGGCCTTTCGTATTCAACATAATGGCATCGCCAAAACCTCGCTTGATCGCTTCTCGGCGCGCGAGAATATTGTCGCCATAGTTTAGTGATTTGATGCTTGAGAGAGGAGAGTATTCGTTGCGGCGTGTTGACTGACAGATCGCGAAATCTTGCGGCCGCGCTGGGACCGAAGCTGAAGCCGTCAGAAGACAAGTTGGTTGTGACGGATTTTCATTCGGCCAGAGGCCTCTCTGCTTCATCGGGCCCCGCGTTACCGTCAGTCGAATAGCGCTATCTTGTTCCTTGACCGATCCGAGCAACTGCCGAATCCCGCCTTCAATAACGTCCTCGGTGAACGGCACGGTAAAGCCGAGCAGTGCGGCTCCAGCATTCAACCTTTCCAAGTGTTCAGATAGCCAAAGCGGGCTGGCTTTTACAGCTCGCATGGTTTCAAAAATTCCGTCGGCAAGGGTGAAGCCACGATCCGCGATCAAAAGGCGGGCCTCATTTTCGTCCAGCAGGATTCCATTGAGCCAGACGACCGGCATCAGTAACCACCGGTACTGAGAATTGAATTTGCAGGCGCCCGGTGATCGGTATTTGAATCGACTCCCACCAGCCGATAATCCTTGGCGCTGAACCCTCCGGTTATCGCAGTAACGATTGATTTGATCGAAGCCTCGGCTTTGAGAAGCATCTCCTCAAACTCCCCTTCCGGTGTAGAAGCGGCAACAATGGCCCCGCCGACTCCGATCGACAGCTTTCCCTGAGTGACAATGATCGTTCGTATCACGATACTCAGATCCACAGCCCCGTCATCGCCAAGCCATCCGAGCGAGCCTGAATAGATGCCTCGGGCGCGCCGTTCCAGATCGTCGATAAATTGCAGGGTGCGAAATTTCGGTGCCCCTGTCATCGAGCCGCCGGGAAACGCGCTGCGAATCAAACCAATTGCATTTTGCGCCGGCTGCAAGGTGCCTTGAACGGTGCTCACCAGTTGATGGACCGTGCGATAAGACTCGACGTCGAACAGTTTCGGTACCAAGACGCTGCCTGGTTCGCAGCTACGTGAGAGATCATTGCGCAGCAAGTCGACTATCATCACGTTTTCGGCACGGTCTTTTTCGCTTGTTCTCAGTTGGTCTGCAAGGCGGCAATCCTCGCGTGGATCGGGATCGCGCCTGATGGTGCCTTTTATCGGCTTGGTCTCGACCTGTCCGTCGATATTGACCGAGAGGAAACGTTCCGGCGAAGCGCTCAGAACGGCCCCACCCGGCCATCTGATAAACGCGGCATTCGGGGCTGGGTTTATCTTCCTCAGGGTCCGATAAAGCGTAAGCGGCTCGATTTCGGATTCACAACGCAACTCGTTGGTCAGACAAACCTGATAAGTTTCCCCCTGCCTTATCAGGTCCAGGCACCGGCGTATATTCGACAGATAAGTCGACCTATCGCGATCCAGGAAAATTTGAATCGGCCTCCTTGGCGAAGCCGGACCATGCTGGATCGGCGGACAGGTCGCTCGTTCAATTCCCGCCTGCACCAGATCAAGCCATTGCTCGGCGCGAAACGCACGCGCGGGCTCGTCGATCGCCACGATGTACGTTTTGCCTTTCAAGTGATCAATCGCGATGAAGCGGTCGGAACGGATGAACACCGCATCCGGAGTTGTTGCACAGCGTTGCGTCGGCGATCCGCAGTCGTGCCGTAATTCGTAACCGAACCATCCAACGTAACCGCCCACGAACGGACATGGAGGAGCTGCTTCCGGACGAACGGGCTCGATCTGTTCGAGGTAATCGAAGATGCCGGTATGTTGGATGCTAGTCCCATCGCTATCGTGAATCTCGATACGCTTGTCGAGGCATCGGTACTGAAGCGTTGCCGCGTTCGGACCCGACGCGTCACCCATGTACGACCAACGCGAGCGGTCCGGCTCGACGAGACTGCTATCGAGCCAGAAGGCATAAGGCGATTCGCTAAATAGCGAACAGAATGCCGCCTCCGCATTGATCTCATGGCGCAGTTCTCGCCAGAATGCGCGGCGCGCAGAGGAAACCGGAAGAGTCCTCCGCACGGCAAAATTCGCAGGCTTGTTTGGGATATGCGAACGAATTGAGGGACGACGCGCTTGCCTGCAGAAGTTTTCCAGCAATTGCCGGCCGTGATCCGTGATTATCGACTTGGGGTGGAACTGGACACCCCATTGAGGCCGGTGACGATTGGCAAGCGCCATAATCAAGCCGTCCTCGGTCCAGGCGGTCACTTCCAACGACGGCGGCAGCGGCGGCTGCACGATGAGAGAATGATAACGCGCACCCTTGAGCGGCGAAGGTATGCCTTCAAAGATCCCGATGCCGCGATGCCGGATCAGCGACGTCCGGCCATGCATCGGCGCCGGCGCACGAGTAACCGAAGCGCCTGAGAGTGCGGCAATACCTTGATGACCGAGGCACACGCCCAGCAGCGGGACGGATGCCTTCTGGATCGCATCTTTGCACAGGCCGAAGTCACTCGATCGATCCGGTCGGCCGGGCCCTGGAGAAAGCACGATGCCGTCGAATTGCTTGTCTTTCAGTTCAGCCCAGGTGACCTCGTCATTCCTGACGACGAGAGGCATTTCTTGAGCGATTTCCGCCAGAAGGTGGACCAGATTGTAGGTAAACGAGTCGTAGTTATCGATGATCAGCAACTTCATGGTTCCACCACCTTGGTCCGGGGGTATCGCCCGCATCAATCAAAGATAGTCGCAGTACCACTTATCAACCTACCACCGGCGCAAATCTTCCTCCAGCAAAATACCCGTTGGATTGAGTCGGCCGTGCTAACCGGCTGTGAAGCATGCACGGCAAAGCATCCCGACATCGGGATGCCGCGCAAATAGGCGACTTCTGAAGGAGAACAATTTAGCCGGAGCCGACACCGCCCGAGCGGGCTGGGAGGACCAGCGAGTGACCCCAGTCGGCATTCGTGATCTTGCTTCAATCCGAGACGGTTCGTCCGCTCAGGCGGCGGGCACCTCAAACAAGTCCAGGCAGTGCGGCTTCGCGCCGGTCAGCCTGACTGGTTTCGGCGAAGCTGCACCCGATATTTCGGATTTCCCGCTCAAAGATATTCTTTATCCATCATGTAGGGGCGAAGCACCTTTGGTATTCGCACACGACCGTCCCGCTGCTGGTGATTCTCCAATAACGGCACAAAGATCCTGGGTGTCGCGATCGCAGTATTGTTGAGTGTGTGGACGTATTGAATCCGTTTAGTTTCCGCTTCGCGGTACCGAGTATTGGTCCGACGCGCCTGCCAATCATGCAACGTCGAACAACTATGCGTCTCTCGATAGGCTTTCAACGATGGAACCCATGTCTCAATATCATGCATGCGTACCTTTCCCAGCCCCATATCCCCTGTGCAGCACTCAACTACCTGGTATGGCAACTCCAATGCCGAGAGAATATCCTCCGAAATCTTCAGCAGCCTTTCGTGCCAAATTCGGGACTCTCTTTCGTCCCGACAAATGACGAACTGCTCGACTTTCGTAAAATGATGTACTCGCAAAAGACCCCGTACGTCGCGTCCACTGCTGCCCGCCTCCCGACGAAAGCACCCGGAATAGCCGGCATACAGGATCGGTAACGCCGCCTCATCCAATATCTCGTTGGAGTGAAGCGAGTTCAGGATCACCTCCGAGGTTCCGATCAGATATAGATCCTCATCGCCGAGTTGATATGCGTCTTCGCGCCCCAGCGGAAAGTGGCCGGTTCCTATAAACGCTTGCTCGCGAGCAAAGGGCGGCACCGTAATCGGCGTGAATCCTTCGGCGGTCAGTCGATCGAGCGCAAAATTAACGAGCGCGAGTTCAAAGCGAACCAACGCATTCTTTAACGAATAAGTACGGCTGCCTGATATCTCCGTGGCCTTTTTCAGGTCGCCCCAATCATGGGCCTGTAGCAGATCAACATGGTCAAGCGCCTGAAAATCGAATGTGGGCAGCCCGCCGACCTTGCGAATGACGACGTTGAAGCGCGCGTCTGGTCCTATGGGCGCAGCAACGTCGGGAATGTTCGGCGTGATGAGCATGAGGGAATTCAGTTCGGCCTGCAGCGATTGCACCTCGCTTTCGGCGGCAGCGATCTTGTCCGCCAGGGCGCGCGCCGTAACAGAGATTTCCGCTTTGGTCTCGGCGCCCGCTTCGGCGTAGAGTCGAGCTATGTCCTTGCGCTCTTTTCGCAGCGCTTCAATACTGTTCGTCGAACTGCGAATTGAGGAATCGAGCAGAACTATCCGATCGACGTCGACATCGACGCCCTTGTTGCGAGCGGCATCCTTGACAATTTCGACGTTCGATCTGATAAATTTGATGTCTAGCATGATCCTCTCGCGTTCTCCGATGACGGCAGCCTGGCGTTGCCTAGGCATGCGAAATCTGCGGCTATTTACGACGCGCGGCGGCATGACCGCAACCATTCTCTGAACAGCTGAGACGATCGGGGCGGATTTGGCCGTTTCTGCCGCCCGGAAATCCGCATTCGCGACGGCTAAATTCTAATAACGGTTTGCGGGCTTTGACGTTTACCGGGCGGGCCGCTCAGTTCTCGGTTCAGAACCGATAATTTGCAGCACTGCAACCGCAGCGGAGCATTTTCGAATAATTGAACGCAACAGATTTGATCGGCGGAAATCGAAACCCAACGTCCGCTTTACGCCCGGCGGTCAAGACGATTTCGATTGATGAGCCAGTAAATCCTAATCATGCAGACGTCGAACAGCATTCGAAAGAATACGGCAAACGTCTTGCCTACTCCCCAAGGCGCACGCGTGTCGGTCCAGCCGACATCCATTTGTACGATGTCCTCATTCATCAACCGGGCTTTGTGGATTATCTCGGCGTCGAAGGCGTAACCGTTGACAATGATATCCGAGAACAACCTTCTCGCGAATGAGCCTTCAATGAGCTTGAAGGGACACTGACTATCCCCGACTTCCGGATCGAGCAGCCGCTGGAACAGGAAACGAAACAGCGTGCTTGTCAGGCGCCGGTTACCGTTAGAGGTCGCCTTGGTCAGCGAACGAACGCGCCGACCAATGAGCAGCTTTTTGCCTGTCGCCGCCAAACGGTCAATGGCTTCGGGGATCGCTGTCAGGTCGATCGGCAGATCGATATCCGAATAGAAAACGAGGCGGCCCTCCGCACGGTCGACGCCGCGCTTGATCGCATATCCCTTCCCGCGATTCTTGTTGTTGCGAAGAACTACGGTGTCTGGGTGATCAGCGACTGCCGCCTCCACTTCGCCTGGCACGCCGCCGTCGTCGACCAGGAGCACCTGAACGCGAAGCGAGCTGGGAAGCATACGAAGCTGCGCCAGCGTCGCCGCCACTATCGTTCGGTTCTCTCTATAGCGAGGAAGAACGACCGACAAATCCCACTGGAATTCCATTAAGTCTCCGCAAGGTCGATCAACGCGGTCGTCCACGGTTCTATGCCCAACAGAAGACGCCCGAGTTCGGTCAAGTTGACCTGCGTGTTGGATTGTTGCCGCCCAAGCGGCAGAATTTTACCCATCGGGGAATGCGGTGCTTCGCCTGCACTGAAGGATCGCAGACGGGCGGCTTGCTCCTCGTCGCCGACCTCGTTTGCAGGTTTCATGGTAATGTACTGGGCGAGCCTCGGTCGCGTGCTCCGGTTCGGGCTATTGCCATGAGGCAATGCTCCATGCCAGATCAGAAAATCCCCTGCGCGCATTGGGATCGTCACAAGACGCATTCCTTCCGTATCGGGAAAGCGCGTCCGATATCCGGGGGGCTGCCGATCCAGCCACTCTTCAATGATCGTATGAAAGCCGGGCGCGCACTGGAATCCGCCGGCGCTATCCGGGGTGTCCGAAAGACACAGCAGTCCTTGCAACTCGCTGCGAACGGGGCGGACGCCGACGTCGATATCCCAATGAATGAATCCCTCGTAGTGCCAATTCGGGCCGACCGGAGGGTTCATGTTCAGTCGATCGATGCTGACAAGCAGATCGCGGCGCCCTTGGAGAGCGCAGAAGGCTTCGTAGAGTTTCGGCGATTGACGACAATCCCAAATCGCCTGATCGTGAAAGAAGGGTACCATACCTCGATTGTCGATCCCCGATGCGCCCCTCAGTTCCTGGTCGTACCAGGTCTGCGGACGATCGCGATCCATCCCAAGATAAGACCAGAGGCTATCGGTTACTCTCTGTACGAGTTCAGGCTCGACAGCACCGGGCAAAAGCACGTAGCCCAGTTCTCTCCACGAGCGCCATTGATCGCGCGTTACCGCAGCTTCGCTCGTCAACGCTTCCTCCCCGCTGCCTACGGCATTCGCAATGCAAAATAGCCGCGGATTCCTCAAGAACGAAGCATAGTATACTCATCCAATCAATAGTAACCTCAGGTTGATTTTCGAATTCGCCGAAAATTTGATCGGTCCCGCTCCGGAGCGACTGCGGCAACCGATATTCGAATCACGCATATCTCTGGACTCTGCGGAAGCGCCGGCTTGCCGGCGGCGCAATCTGTCAATGCCCGGAAGATTACGGAACCGGGTGCCCGGCTTCTTCCATAAACGCGTTCCAGAAATGGTGCAGGCGATCTTCTCTGACGCGGGCAAGGCGACGTCCCGTTGCAGTCTGGAAGCCGGCGGTCAGCTTGAAAAGCTTGGTCTGAAAATGATCGATGGCATAGTGCCTGTCATCGTAGGGCCGTGCTGCAGCCGCAGGATCCTCTGGATCGTAGAGCGACGCATGCAGCCGACCCGCCGTGTAGAAGCAACGGGCAATGCCGATCGCACCGATAGCATCGAGGCGATCTGCGTCCTGAAGTATTTTTGCTTCCAAGCTGACCGGCGTGACCGCCGCTGAGAAGCTGTGTGCCTGAATGGCATGAGCAACGGCTGCAACATGATCTGGAGACCAGCCGAGGTCACGAAGCACGAATGTGGCTTTTTCTGCAGCCAGGCGGGACGCCTGGTTGCGAAGTGAAGAATCCTTCTCTACGACCACGCAGTCGTGCAGAACAATGCTGGCCGCTAAAATGCGCGCATTACCTCCCTCCTCGATTTGGATCGCAAAGGCGTTTTTCCAGACGCGCAATAGATGTGCGACATTATGAGAGCCATCGGCATCGACCGGCAGGTGAACGAGCAACGGTTTCACGATCTCGTGATGGCGGCCGAAAGCGCGAATATCTTGGGTTCGCGTTTGATTCAATCTTGCACTCGCAAGGATGCGACAGCGCCCACGTCGCGGCGAACATATTAAGAAAAGCCGGGACGATCAAGCTATGCGATCCGATTCCAGTTCCATCCCCCTCATCAAACCAAGTCCAGATGATCAGGCCAGCGGGAGATGAAGTGTCGCTTTTCGACAGTTGCGCCGCCCGTTTACCGGTGAAGTTTGGAGATTTGAATGCTCAGCGTCGGTGCCCGCACTTTCCGCAAAGAGACAATTGCATAATAAAAAATAAATCGTAATATCAGGAGTAGTTCTCCCGGCCTCATGCTACTGGTGGTCGTTTGCAGTTCCGTCCTTGGTTAGGAGGTCTCATGCAAGAGTCTGTCTTGGCTGTGTACCGCGCCGACGCTGTCCGCGAACAACCGCGGAACGACCTGCAAGAGATGGGCGCGACAAGCTGGTCGGTCGGTGCAACTCGAAATATTCTGACAGACCTGCTCGACGAGTTTGCAAGGATTACGCTTTTTACCGGCGTCTACATCGTAGAAGCGAAGTTACCTATTGAAGACAAGATTGTACTGGGTGAGCAGCTCTATGACGACGCAAACGCGGTCGCACAGATCCTGCAGCGGTCGACCGAGTTGGGACTCGATCAGGCGGTTGCGCTCGCCTCGATCCGCCGCACCTTCTGCGGAAAATCCCTCAATGCGACATCCGATCTGCCCGCACTGTGCCGATCGAAGCAACGCGCTCTTGATGATCTCCAACTGGCGCTCGCCGCTATCCGGCCGGTCTCGGACTCACCCACATATGTGACAATCGAGAACATCTCTCGAAAATTGCAGGCGCATGTTGCTCGATTGGCGGATCGGGTTGCGGTCGCTCACCGAAACGAGGATACGGCGGCCCTGCCCCTTCTTTGTGGTCGCGTTTCAGAACGGATTCCCTATCGCGACGATCGCTTCACGGTAGTGGAGGCAGTTTCAAGACCAAGATCGTTCGGCCGGTTCAGCGACAAGACGATCGAGGGCCTTCATCAGGGGCTAATGGCGACTGAGATTCCAACCATCGAGGCATGCGCAGCCGATATCGTCGACTCCCCCGAAATGGCGTGGGAGTTCGTTGTAGATATGGCACGACAAGCGTGGGATGAGGCACGTCACGCTCAAGCGTTCTGCGACAGAATCAGCGAATTGGGCGGAAAGATCGGTCAGTATCCAATCGACATGAGATCCTGGCTACTCTGCGCGGATCTTCCTCTCGAGATGCGTCTGGCCGCCCATCAGAGGATCGGCGAATGGATCGGCTGCGATGTTCTTGATCTGACGATTGCGGAGCACATTGCGCAAGGCGACATAAAAACTGCTCGCGTTTATGAATTTATCCAACAGGACGAATTCACGCATGTGGCCTTTGGCAACAAATGGCTGCGCGTGCTTGTGCCTTCAGAGGATAAGTTGCGATCCTTGCATGAAGAGGCCGAAGCCTTGCGGCTCACGTTCGGACTTATGGCCGGGTCAACAAGGAGGGCCGCCCTCAACGTCGGGAATTGCGAGCGGGGTGGCTTCAAGACCAACGAGATCGACCTGCTGAATGGCGTTCCTCACACCCCCAGTCGCGAAAGTTCCAAATGAGCTCTAGGGCGCCCTGAAATGGTGTACGGCGCCAGGCAAGTGCCTTTCAGTCCTAGGAGCCGAGGTTTGTTTTGGAGGGGACAATGCCAACGTGTGACGTCACCGAGCTCGCGCTGGAACTGACAGAGGCATGCAACTATCGATGCGTCATGTGCGATTATTGGAAGTTGAAGGCACCGAAATTTCTATCGCTGGATGACGCAAGAGATTTTCTTGGACTATTTGAACCCAACAAGATTCACTCGGTTCTCTTCACCGGCGGCGAGCCCCTTCTAAACAAACAGTGGCGCAACATAGCCGCTGCCATTCCGAAAGGGACGAAGAAGTATCTTTGTACAAACGGAAGCCCGCTCAAGAAGAAGAATCTCGACGTCGGAGATCATTTCGACAGGATTACTGTGTCGGTCGATGGGGCCACAGAAAAAACGTTTCAGAAAATTCGCGGACGACGCGACCTAAAGAAAATTCTCGTTGCGATCGAGCAGATCAAGAAGGCGTCGCCGGCCGTCCGGATCTATTTGAAAATGACGATACAGAAAGGCAACTATTTCGAGGTCGCCGACCTATTCAGGTTGTCCGTCTCAACGGGATGTATTGACGGAATCCGGTATGGCATACCCGACATGTCATCGCTGGCGTTCGCTCACAAGGAAACGAACAATAGCACCGCGCAATACTCTTCAGAGGTCAACCTGCAGGCGGCCGAAATCGTAGAGTTCGAGCGCATCGTGAACGAAGTTCATGAAGACTTTTCACAGGAGATTGCTGCCGGCTACATGGTCGAAGGCGACCTCTTCCGATACCTCGCAAGATTCAAGGCGTTGCTGAGAATGCAGCCTGATCCTCCCGTTCGAGATTGCGAGATTCCGTATCGCACCATGTTTCTCAAGGCAAACGGACAGATCGGCGCTTGCTACTTCCTTGGCACGGTAACTTCGTTGAAGCAGCTAAAGCAGTCCGGAGCGTGGAATACCTACAAGGACAGCATCAGAAGACATTCGCCTTACACGAACAAAACCTGCCAGACCTGCGATCAATGCATGATTCCCAGCAGCGCCCCCGCCATAGACGCGCATCGGGGGGATTTGGCGCAGGTGGCTGCCGATTGATGGCGCCGTCCACCTGCAACCACCTGCCGCAACTTTCGGTGTAAAAATGCCCGGCTTTGAGGAAGATCAAACGCGCAAAGTCATTGATTCTTTGCTGCTTGGTACACTGGTAGACACGTGCAATAACAATGCCTCGCTCGTTGCCTGCCTGGTGCTTACGGGCAGTTACGCGCGCGGTGCGCTGAACCTCCGAAGGCCAAGCATCAATGCGTATTTCGTCAGCCGTCCCAACGCCGGCGTTGCGCTGCGGCTGAAGGTGATGTCCGCGCTGGACGACCTTGAAGCGATTATCGCAACGGAAGGCTTTGACCTCCTGGTCGACTGCCATCCTTACACGGTGCCTTTCTCTAGACCGCTCCCGCCGCATCAGCGTCGCCTTAGCCTGACGACAAAAGTGCTCGATTCATGCAACGCCCACATTCGCTTCAGCCTTCCGCCAACGATTGGCGTAGGCTGGCTGCAGGCATACAAGGTTCTCTGGGGCAATGCTGCAACGCTTGAAGCCTTAAAACTGGAAAGCAGCACGGATACCGAGTGGTTTCAGGCGATCCACGAGGCGCTGGGCCGATATCTCAATATTCTCGACCATCTCCCATGGACCATTTCCCCTTCCAGGTCGGCGAACGCCTTTGCCGAAGAATCCATCCGCTATGCGGAGGAGGCTGCCAAGGACCTCATAGCCGTCCTTCTTCCGCTCCCGGCGCTGCGCTCGGGGGAGCAATTCGCTTACCTGCACGACTGGCCGGGACTTGGTCGACGGCTGATCGAGTCTCACCTCGGAGCCGAAGGAAAAGCATTGGTGGACAAGGTGATCCAGATGAAAGAGGCTCTTGATCAGCGGCACGAATGGTCTCCCGCGGCGTCGATAGAAACCTGGCAACACGCCGTTCAGATTGTGGAGACCGTATGGACCGTGTTCCGGAAGCGCATGGCGGACGAATGTCCGCAGCAAGTGGCATGGATTACGCGCATCAACAAATTTGTCTGAATAGTAAGCGCAATTGGGCCCTGAACATGGATGCAGTAGATCGCCTAAGCTCTAAGCTCCGGCAATTTCTTGATCCCAAATATGTCCTGACCGATAGGGACGCAATTGCGTGTTATTCATATGATGCGTTCTTGATCAACGCGCCGCCGCAGTTGGTCGTGCTGCCGGGGTCGGCAGCCGAGGTGGCCGAGGTGGTTCGCCACTGCATTGCCGAGCAAGTTCCCTACACCGCAAGAGGCTCCGGCACCGGGTACGCCGGCGGATCACTGGCTGTTCGCGGCGGAGCGATCATCGTCCTCTCGCGCATGTGCCGGATCGTGGAAATCTGCGCCGAAGAGCGCTGGGCGTGGGTCGAGCCCGGAGTCAGGACCATCGACTTGCAGTCGGAAGTCGCAAAGTACGGGCTACGATATCCGCCGGATCCGTCGAGCTACGAGATTTGCACCATAGGAGGAAATGTCGCGACAAATGCGGGTGGGCCGCATTCCCTGAGCTACGGCGTCACAAGCAACTACGTTTGCGAAATCGAGATTGTCGATCCAGGCGGACACCTCGAGCGAATCGGAACCCCGAACGACCTTTGTGCGCTGGATTTGCGCGGCCTGTTCGTCGGATCCGAAGGCACGTTCGGGATAGTCGTGGGAGTTCGATTGCGTCTCCTGGCGGCTCCGGAGGAGATCAAGACCATCATCGCGGAGTTCAACCACGTCAACCAAGCTACAGCAGCGATACTCGAAATAGCTACTGCCGGCGAGTTGCCGCATGCCCTCGATATGACCGCGGGATTCTTCATTCCTCGGGAAGGTCGACTGGATGTTATCGAATCCAGCATCCTCTATATCGACTGCGAAGGGTTTGCAGACGACGTTTCAAATCGTTGTTCACGCATCTGCCTCATCGTCTCTAAAAATGGCGGGACGGCGGACATACTCAGCCGCGCGGACTTGATGGCCCGCCGTTTCGCCAAGTCTAGAGAGCGCATCACGCGCATGATAGACCAGACGGGATTGCCCCGTTACTTCCTCTTTGACGCCGTGATTCCACGCAGTGAAATCCTGGCGGCTCTCCAAGCGATGCAGAAACTTTGCATCAGTCACGATCTACCGATGTTGAATACGTTCCACGCGGGCGACGGTAATTTACATCCGATGCCGTTCTTTGATCCCGACGACGTAAATTCGACGGAACGCCTCATGGGTTTTTGGCGCGAACTTTTGACCTGGGTGTCGGAGGCCGGCGGGGCGGCTTCCGGAGAGCACGGTATTGGCATCGAAAAACTGGAAATAATGCGCAAGTTCTACTCCAGTGACAGTCTGCGCCTGCAGGCGCGTATCAAGCAAAACATCGATCCGGCAAATCTGTGCAATCCTGGAAAAATCCTGCCCGATAACCTGACTTCCGTTCGGGTCCCGCGTCGCGAGCAATCACAGGAACGATCTGGAAGTAAATCTGGTGGATGGATATGTCAGGGCTTTTGGCTCAGTCAAGCTGGCGGAACTACGCGAAGCGTTAGCCTCCACACCCTATGAACTCCCGCTGGAGCCCCTGGCCGAGGCCGACGACCTGTCCGTCTCCGACTTGCTGCTCTCTGGACCGTCAATGTTGCGGGAGTTGCAGTTTGGCCCCGCGCGGGATCTTTTGCTCGGCGGAGAGTTCGTTTCATTCTCGGGAAGGCAGGTCGAATTCGGTTCGACCTTTGCAAAAGACGTATCCGGATACGACGTTCGAAAGGTTCTTTATGGAGGCGAGACCTTGTGCGCCAGAATTTCGAGCGCTTCATTTCGTGTGACCGCACGGCCGCAGAGGAATCTCCAGGGCCAGATCGTCGGAGATGCCGCCTGGCTGGCCGACTACGCGCGGCGCCTGATGCGAAACAAATTTGCTTTGAGCTTCCTTGCGCTGGCTCGGAGCCGCAAAGACGCCCATCTCCTTTTCGCGTTGTACGGAGCCGAAAGTACGGTGGACCGCCAGGTTGCGTTAATCAGCCAGGAGTGCCGCGGGCATGCTGTGGTGAATACGAAGCCATTCGAAGCGGCTGCACATCCGCTTCGCTTGAATACCCTGATCGAGCGGGAACTTTCTCCCGGATACGCTTTGGCTTGGGGTGAAGACGATAAGGCCTCCGATATGGAATTTGATCGGCCAGCACTTCAATTCTTCGGATCAGCTTTTGAAACCATGCGCGCCTATCGCCGACCCGCCGAGGAAGCGGCTCGATTTCGAGCTGCCGCCGCTCTGACTGCATCCCACCACATGGCCTCGGCTGTTACGCGGGCTTTTCTGGATGTCTGATTCAGCATTTTCCAGTGCCCCGGATTCCCTGTCGCGTTGCAGTCAATGCGGGCTTTGTCTGTCACGCTGCCCGACCTACCGGGAAACGAAATCGGAGTTGCTCAGTCCACGCGGCAGACTGGCGCTCATGTCCCGATCCTGGAGCATGGCGGAACTGTCCCCCGCAGTGGATAGTTGCCTTAGATGTACGGCGTGTGAGGTCGCCTGCCCGACCGGCGTGCCTTATGGGAAGATTGTGCGGGAGTATCTCAATCGACCTGCCGTCCAGCTCTCACTCGAACAGCTCTCCATCGCGAGCAGTTCTGCAAGGGAAAACTGCCCCGATCGCGGATCCGATGCGATCCTCGCGGCGATAATCTCATTTGCAAGGATCTGGGAGAATACCAAGGACGCCGCGGTTGCGTGGTCGGCCGGCACCCCAGCTGCCACCAGGAAGATTGTTCTTGTTGCCGGATGCGTGATGCGCAGCCATTTCCCCGACGTAATTCTCAAGGCGTCCAGGCTACTGCATCGGCTTGGATACGTGGTTGTGGAAGACGAGAGCCTCGACGCACTTAGCCTGCCGTGGATCGAAAACCGGTGCGGCGCTATGCACGATGTGCTCTGGAGCGGACTCTTTTCAAGGTTCGAGTCGTCGATCGAAGCGACAGGGTCTGTCCCACTGATCGTTACGCTTGATCCCTACATGGCCATCAGCTCAAGGCGGCATACGAAGCTAACAAGCTCGGGCGAGCCAATCGTGCGATGGATTTGCGATCTCCCTGACGTGGTCCAAGAATTGTTGCCAAGGGAACCGGCCGTCGTCGATCGGCACCCGTTGTTTCCTGACCTGACCCAGGCTCTGGCGTTCGGTAATACGCTCCTTCCGGATGGGCTACTGGCGGCAGGAGCTCCGGTCATCCTAAACGCGGACGCATCCGCACTGCTATGGACCCTGGTGCAACGGAAGCAGTCTTACCTCGAGGAAGCAGGCCGCTCGCTTCTGACCCTCGATGCGGTGAGCCTATTAAGGTATCCCACCGCAATGACTCCTTTTGACGGCGAGGTTTAACCCGCGATGACTGATCTGCACGATCGTTTCAATGCCATCCCCTTGTTAAAGGACCTCGTGCGAATACCAAGCGAAAGTCCGAGCGGTAACGAAGTTGCGATTGCCAGCTACATTTCGGATCGATTGCATTCCGCCAAGATCAAGTTCGAGGTGGTCGAGAGGACATTGCATCGGCCCAACCTTATTGCTCGCATCCACGGCGGACCTGGTCCTGTGCTGACCTTTCAGGGCCATCTCGACACCAAGCCCGCATCACACGCTACGAGCGCGCAATTACGCTGGTCGAACGACCCGTTTTCTCCAGTCGTACGGGATGGAAAACTCTACGGGCTCGGCGCATGCGACACAAAGGGCGGTGTCGCGGCGCAGCTTGCCGCGATATTGGCGCTCGCCGAAACCTCGCCTTGGGGTGGCACGCTGGTTTGGCAAGGCGTTGCCGATGAGGAAAACGGCAGCTTTCATGGCGCGGAGTATTTGAGCGAGCGGGGATTACTGGCTGCAACTGCGGCTGTGGTTTCCGAACCCACAAACAACGTTATCACGACGGCTCAGCTGGGCAACTGTTGGCTGGATATTCTGATATCCGGTGTCGCTGCCCACGCTGGAACGCCGTGGAAGGGAAGTAGCGCCACAGACGCTGCATTCGAGCTCGTTGCGGAGATCAAAAATGCGATCGCAGCACTGCCGATCGACGATCGTTTTCCCGGTCATCCAAGGTTGAATGTCGGCCTCATACAGGGCGGCCACCATGCCGGCACCGTGCCGGGCGAATGCCGCATTGTGACGGACATTCGAGTTCGCCCCAATGAAACTCGCAATGATCATGCCAATCTGGTGAAAACGTGCGTGGCGACGATCGAGCGACGGTGCAACGTCAAAATGACTCTATCGGAATTCGCCAATGGCGGCTGTGAATCCAACGAAGTACCGAAAGGCCATCCCTTTGTGGACGCGATCCATACGGCCTGGCAAACACTGGAACATGAGAATGCGCCCTTAGGCGTGTTCTTCGGTGGCTCTGACGCTCGATATTTTGCGCGTCACGGAGTGCCGACAGTCGTATTCGGACCAGGCAGCCTGGAACAGGCGCATGCCGTTGATGAATGGGTGGAACTGGCGGAAGTGATCAAAGCCTCACAGTTCTACGAGAAATTGGCCAAGTCCGTTCTGGCCGGTCAAACCTGAATATGAAGGTGAGAAGCTGACCTTGGAAAAAAGCAGGCCAAAAGTATTGATTATCGGTACCGGCGCTGCCGCACGAAATCACGTAAGGGCGTTCAAGGCGGCCGGAGCCGATATCTGCCTATACGGAACCTCATTGTCCAGAACCCGCGAATTATGTAAATCCGAAGATATCCAACAAGTGTTTGATCTGGATTCGCTGATTGCGGGCGGAGAAGTACAGGCGGCGGTAATCGCCTCCATTCCCATGCTGAACGGGCCTTATGCGGCAGCTTGCCTTATTTCGCAGATACCCGTTCTCATAGAGAAGCCGGTAAGCCTATCAAGCTCCTACGCTCGCATTCTGGCCTCCCATGCAAAGCGTTTCAGCACGCAAGCCGCTGCCGCCCACGTTCTTCGCTGCGCGGATGTATTTCTGAAGCTTCGAAGCATCCTGAACCAAAACGGGTTTGGTCGTATCCGAACCTGGCGCGATGTACGCAATGCATGGCGGCCGACAGCCGAACGGATTTGGTGGCCGAATTTTTGCGGTCACGTTTTTGCTTTTCAGGGTATTCACGCAATCGATCTGGTGCAGTGGACCATCGGCCTCGATTTCGAAGAATTGTCATTGCGACAGTCGGAAAAAAGCTCGGAGACAAACTGGTATCTTGCATTCACGCTCGCCGGGCGGAGCGCTGAGGGCGCGCGCCTTTCCATCGAACATTCGTTTGCGCACGTTGGAGAGCCTGTGAACTGCATAACGGTGGTATGTGATCGGGCCACCATCGCGGTAAAGGATTTCAGATATCTTGAACTGGACGGAAAGCCAGAGTTCGACGCGGGGCCTCAATGGCTCGATCGCGCTCTGCAACGCCAAGCGCAGACTTTCCTGGCCAGCAACCCGGCATGTAGTTTGGAAGACGCATGCAAGACCGTGAGCATTCTTGAGCTCGCCAATAGAGACGTGGAATAGCGATCATGTTGCGAATCGGAATAGTCGGCGCGGGCTGGTTTGGCACCATTCATCGTCATGCCTGGATGCAGGTCGCCGGGGTTGAAATTGCCGGGGTCTGTGACCCCTGCCTGATGGAAGAAAATCGAGGCAATCTGCTGCAGGCCGAATTCCACAATGACGCCGGCGAAGGCGAGGCGCCTCCCATCCCGAAAGAACTCGCGTTTGAAAGGCTGGAGCACCTTCTGGCCCAACGAGAGGTGGATTTAGTCGATATCGTCACGACGGAGGACACCCATGCCGAACTGGTAATTCTGGCCCTCGAGGCCCGCAAGGATGTCATCGTCGAAAAGCCGTTGGCGCTCGGTCTGCCTGAAGCGAACCGAATTCTTGACGCCGTCGCGCGAACCAAACGCAACCTCTATGTCGGACACATTCTACGATTCGATCCGCGCTACGTCGGTTGCATGGAGTTGTTACACCACAGCCGCGCCGAGATTTGCCATATGAGCTTTTGCCGTCATTTCCAGCACGCCGCCCATGACGTCTATGGCCGTGCGTCTCCCTATTTTACGGCCCTGATCCATGACATCGACTTGGCGATTTGGGCGATGAATCGGCCTCCGGACAAGGTGCTCGCCACCGAGCGCCACTTTCTTGGCCGAAAACATCCGGATGCCGTCGTGGGACTTCTAAGTTGGGAAAACGGCCCAATCGCGGTGTTGCAGAACAGTTGGCACCTCGCCTCGGGAAATCCCTACGGCTTTTCATTCGAAAGCCAGATGCACACCACCAACTCGACTTATATGGTCAAAAACGCGTCCTCCACGGAAATCTGGAACAACAGCGGCGTGTCCTCGCCCGAGCAATTTCTATGGCCGGTGGTCGCAGGCGACCGGCAAGGGGCCTTGGTCCACGAGCTTCGGCACTTTGCGGCATCGGCTCGAAAGGGAGCTCGTTCGACGCGGGTGCCATATCGCGACGTTCTGGCTGCAATTGCCGTGGCATCCGCATTGCAAAGCTCAGCCGTGACGGGCCAATACGAGAACGTGGCGCCAATTGTGCTGCCGCCGGGCATCTGAGCTAGGCGGCGGCCGGTCGCGATCGGCGCCATGTGGCGCGCGTTGACTTCTCAGTGGCAGATTTGTATTTTTGCATTCCAAGGTTGAAAGGCGCGTTTTTTTGCCCTGTTTGGACGTTGAATTGTGGATGTAGCCGTATCGAAGCCTGAACTGACGGAATTGCTGCAGGAGGTAAAGCAGAGAAATATCCAGCTGTCTCTCGATGAAGGGGCCATCAGGTATCGCGGACCCAGATTTCTCGTCGACGTCCCGATAAAAGAACGAATTAAGACGCACAGAAGGGACCTGGAACAGTTTTTATTGCAACAGCCGTCGCGTAGTTTTCCAAATGTCGAGATCCGCAATGCTGCAGTCGACAAGTACTGCATCATCCAAATTCAGACCGGCAAGCATCGCTGCGGACTTTTCTGCCTACATTCCGTTACAGGGCTTGCCTCGCTTTATCGGCATATCGCTCCTGGGCTAGGAGCGGACTACTCCATCTTCGGAATCAATGCCGTAGACTCCGACCTCAAGCGACCTCCAATTGCCGGCCTGAACGCGATGGCGCGCTACTACGCCGACCAGATTCAACTGGTTCAGGATCGAGGTCCTTATTTCATTTGCGGGCTTTCGATGGGCGGACTGATCGCATTGGAGGTCGCTAGAATATTGGGAGAACGTGAAGAGCAGGTCGACCTGTTGGCTATGCTCGACACGAGGCTTCCCAATCGGGACCTTGGAACGATGCCGGATGAATTGGATAAACAGCCAGCCTGGGCGTGGCTTAACTTCATAGCAATTCGTATCAGCAACGACATCGTGAAGCAGTATGAAAACGATCGTGTATTTTGGCGAATGTCATTGAGAGAAAAGTGTGAGCATTTGTCGGCGGATGCCCTGCGCTACAATCCGGGACTGTTCGGCGGGAACGCTACTTCAGAAGTAATCGGCAAGCGTTTTTCGTCTTTCGTTGCGCTTCTGAAATCGCATCAACGATATCAGCCCGGGGAGTATCACGGGAAGATTGTTTATTTTGTTGCCGAAGATGAACAAGCGCACGACGGAACATTTCCATATCTTGCTCAATGGCCGGAAGTTGCGAAAGGAGAGTTTGAGGTCGTCTCCACACCAGGCGACCACGCTTCAATGATCTTCAATGAGGAGAACGGCTTAATATTGGGAAGAAAATTGAGGGCATATTTGCCCTGAAGGCTCGATTTCAAGCCCATGGCCCATCGGCACATGGAAGAGAGGCGCAGGACTTTTGATCCTTGTTAGGCGGGAGGTTCCTCGATGGCCGAGATCGTCAGGCAGTACTACGAGACTCTACGCGACGGGTCCGATAGTGTTTTCTCGATTTGGGAACGGGGCGAAGCATATCTGGATTCGGTAACTCCATCGACCTGGGATGTCGCTTATCGCGCTTGGATTGCCAACATCATCGAAGACACGATCGGCAACAACCTCGATGCCCGGATTCTGAGCGTCGGCTGCGGCAACGCTTTCGTGGAAAGCGACCTGACGCGGCGCGGCTACAATCTATCGGCGATCGACGTCTGTCCTGCCGCTGTCGCGCTGGCACGAAAGAAAGGCGTATCCGCAACTGAAGCAGACGTCAACGCGTGGGAACCTGACGGACGCTGCAATTTAATTTACTGTGACGGCGTGGTAGGGCACCTTTTTCGACACGGCGAAGGCTGTCAGCCGGTATTTCGACGCATGCGCGATTGGCTAGTCCGTCCTTACGGATCGCTACTCGTTTCGAACGATATAAGCCTGACCGGGCAGGACGTTCAGGAACACTCCTCGGTACAGCGGTTCTTTCTCTTCTCAAGCAGCTATCTCGAGCGCCAGCTTGTCAGCGCGGGATTTCGTGTGACCTTGTCAACGATCTACACCTATTCACGCCCACTGTCAGGCAAGAGGTCCCGTGCCGTCATCATCGCTCGATATACCGATTAGACCAGCCCATGCCAGCGTCGACTGACTTTTTGCTACGTCTCGAAAGACGGCTGCCTCAGATCGCAGACGATTTCGGAACTCCGTTTCACATCTACGATGAAGCCGGACTTATCCGCAATGTCGAAAGTTTCGCGGCCGCATTCGGAGATTTGAAGTTCCGCGAATTCTTTCCGGTCAAGGCACTCCCCAATCCGCGGATGCTGCGTCGTATTTTTGCGACTGGCGCCGGCTTCGATTGCAGCTCGTTGCCTGAACTTGCACTCGCGACAATGTCGGGGGCTGCAGGCGACGATGTGATGTTTACATCCAACAACACGTCAAGTGCGGAGCTGGCTACCGCCGTGGAGACCGGTACGATTTTGAACCTTGACGACATATGCCTGCTCGACAAACTGGAGCGATGTCCGGCGCTGGTGTCGTTTCGCTGCAACCCAGGCTCCATCGACGTCGGTGCAGGCGGATACATCGGCGCGCCGGAGCTGGCAAAGTTCGGCGTTCCCGCCCCGATGCTCCAGGATGCGTACCTTCGGGCCGTCCGGATGGGCGCTGTCGAATTCGGTATCCATGGGATGTTTGCCTCCAATCAGCTCGATTGCGATCACGCAGCGTCGGCCGCGGAGATCCTTATAGAGACGGCCTCTCGGCTTTCGCGAGTGCTTGGATTGCACTTCGCCTTTATCAACCTTGGCGGCGGAATCGGAATTCCATATCACCCTGATGAAAGCTCCTTCGATCTGGCAACGTACGCAAAGCGCGTGCGAAGCTGTCTGGACCGGTCCTTCACCTCGTTCGGCATGGAGTCTCCGCGGATTTACATGGAGTGCGGGCGCTACGTGGCGGCACCGCACGGTGTGCTTGTCACACGCGCGATCAACATTATGCGCAAGTGGCGCATGTTTGTCGGTGTTGATGCGAGTATGTCGGCCCTTATGCGCCCTGGAATGTACGGAGCATACCACCACGTCACCGTTGTCGGCGGCGACCACAGACCATCGGAGGTCGTCGATGTTGTCGGGTCGTTGTGCGAGAACAACGATAAGTTCGCAGTTCAACGCGAGTTACCGCGGATAGTGGAAGGCGACCTGCTCGTCATTCACGACACCGGGGGCCACGGACACTCCATGGGCTTCAACTACAACGGCCGTCTTCGCCCAAAGGAATTGCTGCTGCACGCGGACGATACGGTCGAACTCATTCGTCGCGAGGAAACGACGGCAGACTACTGCCGAACGCTGGTGCCTGACAGCGACGTGAAAAGCGCCGGTAGCGATTAGTCGGAAGCAGCCGCCCAAACTCCGCCCATATCCCATTGGCTTCAATTTTGCTGTCCCGCGCCCGATGCATCTGCGCCTTGCAAGGCACGTCGACAGATTTCAATCCAGTGGGATCATACCCTCCTCGATGTCATCCAGTGACGGCTCTTCGGGAGTAATAGAGGTCGTCAATCCTTTCTCCAGCAGGACTTGATCCAAAACGGCGGCGAATGAGCTTAGCTTGGGATTTCCGAAAATCGTGATGAGCGGGACCTCTGCAGCAACCTTCTCGGAAATGCGTACTATCATTTTGATCGCCAGCAATGAGTGCCCACCGAGCTCGAAGAAATTGTCATTGCTCCCGATGCGATCCAGCTTCAACACCTCGGCCCAGATCGCCGCCAGCATCTCCTCCGCCGGCGTCCGCGGCGCCACATATTCCCCGCGCAGCACCGCGTCGCCCTCCGGTGCCGGCAGCGCACGACGATCAATCTTTCCGTTCGGCGTCAGTGGCAACGCCTCCAGCGGCACAAATGCCGATGGCAGCATGTAGTCAGGAAGGCTCTGCTTCAGGTGGGCGCGCAAGACAGACGCTTCGGGAGAGGCGCCATCCCCGACAATGTAGGCAACCAATTGCCTGTCCACCCCCTCGCCGCGCGCCACGACAACCGCCTGCCGGATTTGCACGTGCTCCTGAAGCGCCTTCTCGACCTCACCCAATTCGATCCGATAACCCCGAACCTTTACCTGATGGTCAAGCCGTCCCAAAAATTCCAGGCTGCTGTCTGGCAGATAACGAACAGAATCCCCGGTACGGTACAGACGCTCGCCACCTCCAAACGGCGACGGGATAAACCGTTCCGCGGTCAGACCAGGGCGGTTTAAGTAACCCCGCGCAAGCCCGACACCGCCGATGTACAGTTCTCCAGGCACTCCTATCGGAACAAGATGATGATCGTCATCCAAGACGTAAAGCTGCACGTTCGCAATCGGACGACCAATCGGGATGGTACCGACGTTACTATCATAGTGCCAATAGGTGGTCTCAACGGTTGCCTCGGTTGGTCCGTAGACATTAATGATTTCAGCTTTAGAGACGGACGAACATCGGCTGACCAATGCCTTGGGCAAAACCTCCCCGCCGCAAATAATGGTTCTGACGCTGGCGCAATCTTTGAAGGCGGTGACTTCCAAGATGGTTGAAAGAAGCGATGGCATAACTTCAACTCTCGTGATGCCATGCCTTTTTATAGTTTCGATCATAGCTACCGGGTCAGCGTGGTCTTCTCGCGTGGCAATGACGACGGATGCTCCCTTAAACAGCGGCCAGAACAGTTCCGGAATCGCGAAATCAGAACTGAACGACGCCTTGAAAAACAGTTTCTCCGTGGGATCGAGCGCAAAGACATCTTCTCTCCAAAAAAGGAAGTTCATCAACGCGCGATGACTGACCATGACCCCCTTCGGCTGCCCCGTCGAGCCTGATGTGTAGACAATGTACGCCAGACGGTCGGAATGAATGCTTGGCTGGATGCCGGCCTCTCCTCCGTCGTCAAGAACAGGCTTGGATTCTGTATCCGCCATCACAAGCACGGCGGATTTGCTCGATCCGATCTCCCCGCGACGGGTTTGACATGTAATTATATAGTCGGCGTTTGCGTCATTGAGCATGAAGTCTATACGCTCAGGTGGACTGGACGGCTCCAGCGGAAGATAAACTCCGCCGCTTTTCAGGACGGCCAACATGCTTATGACCATTGCAAACGAGCGATCGAGATAAAGCCCGACGACTGTTTCCGACTTTACGCCAATCCTCCGCAGATGGAGCGCCAAGTGATTGGAACGCCGATCAAGCTCGCCATATGTCATATCGCTGTCTTCACAAACCAGAGCAACCGCATTCGGCGTCTTCGCGGCCTGCTCTGCAAATAGCTCATGCAAGCATTTGTTCTTCGGATACTCCGCGGCCGTATCGTTCCACTTTTCGAGCAGTTGCCGACGCTCTGATTCAGGCAGCAGTGGGAGCTCGGACAACCGCACATCGGAATCGGCGACGATCGCTTCCAGCAAGACACGGAAATGGCTCGCCAGCCGCTCGATCGTCGACTGTTCGAACAGGTCCGTTGCATACTCGAAGTGACCTCCGATCACGCCTCCTCGCTCATGGAGATAGAGCGATAGATCGAGCTTCGACGTGGCGTGATCGCCACCCATGCGGCTCAACTGAAGCCCGGGCAATTTCAACGCCTCATGCGGAAAATTCTGTAGCACGAACAGAACCTGGAAGATCGGCTGTCGGGATGGGTCGCGCAGTGGCTGCAGCTCTGTAACCAGCTTTTCGAACGGCAGTTCCTGATGGGCGTACGCATCCAATGCAGTTTCCTTGACGCGTTGGATAAGGCATCTAAAGGTCGGATTGTCCGACAATTCCGTTCGCAGCGCCAACGTGTTCGTGAAAAACCCGATCAACCCCTCAAGCTCTCGATGCGTTCGCCCCGCGATCGGAGCCCCCACCACAATGTCGGACTGGCCGCTCCATCGCGACAGCACCAAGTTGAATGCTGCGAGCAGCACCATGAACGGCGTCGCGCGTTCAGAGCGCGCAAGCTCGTTGATGCCGTGCGTAAGATCTACTGACAACCCAAGTCCAACGGAAGCGCCGCGATAGCTCGGGGCTGCGGGTCGCGCGTAATCGGTCGGAAGATCAAGTGCCGTGGGCGCTCCGGACAACTTATCCTTCCAATAAGAGACAAGCTTCTCCAGGAGCTCGCCATGAAGCCAGCTGCGTTGCCACAGCGCATAGTCCGCATTCTGAACTGGCAGCTCTGGCAACGGCGATGGACGACCCGCCACAAACGCCGCATACAGCTCCCCTACTTCCCGGATCAAGACCCCGATCGACCAGCCGTCCGACACGATGTGGTGCATTACGACGACGACCACATGCTCCTTGGCACCGAGCCGCAATAGCTTCACCCGGAACAAAGGACCATGGCTCAAATCGAACGGGTGCAACGCTTCCATACCGACATAGCTGTGGGCTTTTGCCTCGCGTTCCTTCGTTTCCACCACGTTTTCGAAATCAACAACGTCGAGCACAAAGCCCCGAGGTTCATCGACCACTTGACGGGGAGTGCCGTCTTCGGTCTCAAACCGTGTCCGCAAACTTTCGTGTCGGCGCGCCAGTTCGCCAAAGCAAGCTTCCAGCGCCGCAACATTCAAATCACCCAGCAGTCGAACCGCTACAGGGTTGTTGTACGCTGAACCCAAGCCTCCGATCTGCTCAAGTAGCCACAACCGCTCCTGCTCATGCGACAACGGCAAGACAGCCGGACGTTTCATCGCCACCAACGGTGGCAGGGAGAGTCCCGATCCCTCGCGCTGGGCTGCCTCAATACGTGTCGCCAAACCGCCAAGGCTGGGCGCCTCGAACAGCGCGCGCAGCGGCAGCTCGGTCTGAAATGCATCTCGCGCTCTCGCCACCAGCCGCATCGCCAGCAGCGAGTGGCCGCCGAGTTCGAAGAAGTTGTCGTTGATGCCAACGCGGTCCAGCTTCAGCACCTCGCACCAGATCGAGGCCAGCAGTTCCTCCACCGGCGTCCGCGGCGCCACATACTCACCGCGAACCACCGCATCGTCTTCCGGTATCGGCAGCGCACGGCGGTCGACCTTTCCGTTCGGCGTCAACGGCAATGCATCCAGCAGCACGAACGCCGACGGCATCATGTAATCGGGAAGGCTGTGCTTCAGATGGGCGCGCAGCAGCGAAGGTTCTGCAGCAACGCCATCCCCAACGATGTAGGCAACCAGTTGCCGGTCCGCTCCCTCGTCGCGCGCCACCACCACCGCCTGGCCGACAGAATCATGCTCCACCAGCCGGGCTTCAATTTCCCCAAGCTCGATCCGATAACCCCGAACCTTGACCTGGTGATCGATGCGTCCGAGATATTCAAGCTCGCCATCCGCCCGCCACCGCGCCAGATCTCCGGTCCGGTACAGCCGCTCCCCGTCCCCAAACGGCGAGGGCACAAAACGTTCCCCGGTCAAGCCGGCACGGCCAAGATAACCTCGCGCCAGCCCAACCCCGCCAATGTACAACTCGCCGCCAACTCCGATCGGCACCGGCGTCAAATCAGCATCCAGCACATAAAACGCGCTGTTATTGATCGGCCTTCCAAGAGGTACCACCCCATGTGCGTCGCGAGTATGTGTAACCAGATGGTAACTCGAAGACATGGTGCATTCCGTCGGACCATATTGGTTCACCAGTTGGGCCCGACCAAATAACATACCGGCTGCTGAACACAGCGTGTAGTGGAGGACTTCACCGCAGCTCAGTATGTGTTGCAGGCTCTCGACTGAAGAACCGGTTCCATGAGCGCTGTCAATAATGGCGCCGAGCAGGCTCGGCGTGATGCTCAAAATATTGGTGACTTTATTTTTCTGAATGACCTCAAGGTATCTTTTCGGATTCCGCTCATCACGCGGATGCAGTATGACCAGACGGCCGCCGGACAAGAGAGGCCCGAGCAGATCTCGAATCGACGGATCGAAAGATATCGATGAGACGTGGAGAGTCGTGCTGTCCGTGTCGAGGCCGTAAGTCCGGATCAAAAAGGCAAAATAGCTCATGACCCCGCGGAGTCGCACCGAGACCCCCTTGGGTTTGCCGGTTGAGCCCGAGGTATAGATGACGTAAGCGAGGTTGTCGGGCAGCGAGAGGTTGCGTGGCATGCCGGCGGGACAGCGTTCGATCCGGGCCCAGTCCGCGTCGATCTCCACCACCTGCGCGCCGTGCGCGGGCAGATCGCCGGCCAGTCTCGCCTGCGTCACCAGCACCGGCGCCTTGGCGTCCCCAACCATGTAGGCCAGCCGCTCCGCCGGATAGCCGGGGTCCAGCGGCAGATACGCCCCGCCCGCTTTGAGAATCCCCAGCAGCCCCACAACCATCTCCAGCGACCGCTCGACGCACAGCCCCACGACCGTTTCAGGACCGACACCAAGGCCGCGCAGATAATGTGCAAGCTGGTTCGAGCGCCGATCAAGCTCGCCATAGCTCAGTTCGCTGTCTTCATAGACCAGCGCAACCGCATCCGGCGTCCGTGCCGCCTGTTCGGCAAACAGCTCGTGCAGGCATTTGTCTCTCGGATACGCCGCAGCCGTCGCGTTCCACTCCTCAAGCAGCTGACGGCGCTCTCGGGCCGGCAGCAGCGGCAGTTCGCCGAGCGGCAGGTCGGGATCGGCTACAACTCCTTCCAGCAACGTCCTGAAGTGCGACGCTATCCGCGCAACCGTCGAGCCCTCAAACAAATCCGTCGCATATTCGAAGTAACCTTCCAGCTTGCCTTCCCGCTCATACACATGCAGCGACAGATCGAACTTGGCCGTCGCCTGGTCGCTGCCGATCCGGCTCAACCGCAGCCCGGGAAGTTCCAGCGTCTCCTGCGGTACGTTCTGCAACGCAAACAGAACCTGGAAGATCGGTTGACGGCTGAGATCCCGAACAGGCGAAAGCTCCGCAACCAGCTTCTCGAACGGCAGGTCCTGGTGCGCATACGCCCCCAGCGCCGTCTCCTTCACCCGCCCGACCAATTCCCTGAAGCTCGGCCGCCCGCCAAGCTCCGTTCGCAGCGCCAGCGTGTTGACGAAAAAACCAATCAATCCCTCAAGCTCGCGGTGCGTCCGGCCCGCAATCGGCGAACCAACCACTATGTCGCTCTGCCCGCTCCACCGCCACAGCACCACATTGAACGCCGTCAGCAGCACCATGAACAAGGTCGCCCCTTCGCTGCGCCCCAGTTCGTTCAGCCCCACCGTCAGGTGCGCCGGAAATCCAAACCCATGATGGGCGCCCCGATAGCTCTGCACCGCAGGACGAACCCGGTCGGTCGGCAACTCCAGCGCCCCAGGCGCTCCCGACAGCCGTTGCTTCCAGTACCCGACCTGCTTCTCCAGCACCGCTCCCTGCAGCCACTCGCGCTGCCACACCGCATAGTCCGCATACTGAACCGCAAGCTCAGGCAGCGGCGAGCCGCGGCCATCGCTGTACGCCCCATACAGTGCTCCCACCTCCCGGATCAAAACTCCGATCGACCAGCCGTCCGACACAATGTGGTGCATCGACACCACCGCAATATGATCTTCCCCCGACAGTCGCAGCAGATGCGCACGGAACAGCGAGCCTTGCTCAAGGCAAAACGGCTGCTGCGTTATCGCCCGCGACCGTTCCCGCGCCGCCGCCGTCCGCTCCGCCTCGGGCAGCGCGCTCAAATCCTCCACCTGCAGCGCAAAAACACCCGGCGGGTCGATCAGTTGAACCGGAATGCCGTTGTCAACCCTGAACCGCGTCCGCAAACCCTCGTGCCGCTCCACCATCGTCGCAAACGAACGATCCAGCGCCGCTACATCCAGAACTCCACGCAACTGAACCGCCGCAGGTATATTATACGCCGAACCAACCCCCCCTATCTGCTCAAGCAGCCACAACCGCTCCTGCGCATGCGACAGCGGCAATACAGATGGACGTTGGGCTACTCTCTTGATCTCAGCGACAACGGATTTTGGTGATGTTGTCGCTAATCGCTTTTGAATGAGCTTAATTTGAGCCGGCGTGAGGTTCCGAATCTGATTCGAAATAGCCGCGATTTTATCAGAGGCATCATATCCTTGGCTTTTCAATGGTTGCCCCCCTCTGCCTCTTCGTATCAACCCGTTCGGCTATGTATCGCTAACCATTTCATCAATTGATTGATTTGCGGACTGTTCGGCGATCAACTCTGCAAGGTGAAGAAGCAGGCGTTCTGACAATCCGCCCAGGCTTGGCGCCTCGAATAGTGCCCGCAGCGGCAACTCCGTTCCAAAATCCTCGCGGATTCGCGCCATCACCCGCGTCGCCAGCAGCGAGTGGCCGCCGAGTTCGAAGAAGTTGTCGTTGACGCCAACGCGGTCCAGCTTCAGCACCTCGCACCAGATCGAGGCCAGCAGTTCCTCCACCGGCGTCCGTGGCGCCACATATTCGCCGCGCACTACGGCGTCACCCTCCGGCGCCGGCAGCGCACGGCGGTCGACCTTTCCGTTCGGCGTCAACGGCAACGCGTCCAGCAGCACGAACGCCGACGGCATCATGTAATCGGGAAGGCTGTGCTTCAGATGGGCGCGCAGCAGCGAAGGTTCCGGAGCAACGCCATCCCCAACGATGTAGGCAACCAATTGTCGGTCCGCTCCCTCGTCGCGCGCCACCACCACCGCCTGGCCGACAGAATCATGCTCCACCAGCCGGGCTTCAATTTCCCCAAGCTCGATCCGATAACCCCGAACCTTGACCTGGTGATCGATCCGTCCGAGATATTCAAGCTCGCCATCCGCCCGCCACCGCGCCAGATCTCCGGTCCGGTACAGCCGCTCCCCGTCCCCAAACGGCGAGGGCACAAACCGTTCCCCGGTCAAGCCGACACGGCCAAGATAACCTCGCGCCAGCCCAACCCCGCCAATGTACAACTCGCCGCCAACTCCGATCGGCACCGGTTCATGATCAACGTCCAGCACATAAAGGCGCATATTCGCGATCGGGCGGCCAATCGGGACCTGGGCCGAATCTGGCGTGCACAGCCACGCGCTCACATCCACCGCCGCTTCGGTCGGGCCGTAAAGATTGTGCAGCCTGCCTGGAAGGCTGGCCAAGAATTGATTCTTCGGTTTCCAGCGACAAGGCCTCGCCGCTGCACATGACGTCTCTCAAGCTGCCACACCGCTCGAGCTCTGCTCCCCTTAAAAAGATATCCAGCATCGAGGGGACAAAATGCGCGATGGTCACGCCCTGGCGTGCGATGAGTTCGGCCAGATAGGCTGGATCTTGATGGCCTCCTGGACGAGCTATCACCAGTTGAGAGCCGCAGATTAACGGCCAGAAAAATTCCCACACCGAAACATCAAAACTAAACGGTGTTTTTTGCAGAACCTTATCAAGGGTCCCCAATTTGTACGCGTCCTGCATCCACACAAGGCGGTTGACAATGCCGGAATGAGAATTTCCCACCCCCTTGGGTTTGCCGGTTGAGCCCGAGGTATAGATGACGTAAGCGAGGTTGTCGGGCAGCGAGAAGTTGCGTGGCATGCCGGCGGGACAGCGTTCGATCCGGGCCCAGTCCGCGTCGATCTCCACCACCTGCGCGCCGTGCGCGGGCAGATCGCCGGCCAGTCTCGCCTGCGTCACCAGCACCGGCGCCTTGGCGTCCCCAACCATGTAGGCCAGCCGCTCCGCCGGATAGCCGGGGTCCAGCGGCAGATACGCCCCGCCCGCTTTGAGAATCCCCAGCAGCCCCACAACCATCTCCAGCGACCGCTCGACGCACAGCCCCACGATCGTTTCAGGACCGACACCAAGGCCGCGCAGATAATGTGCAAGCTGGTTCGAGCGCCGATCAAGCTCGCCATAGCTCAGTTCGCTGTCTTCATAGACCAGCGCAACCGCATCCGGCGTCCGTGCCGCCTGTTCGGCAAACAGCTCGTGCAGGCATTTGTCTCTCGGATACGCCGCAGCCGTCGCGTTCCACTCCTCAAGCAGCTGACGGCGCTCTCGGGCCGGCAGTATTTCCAGACTACGAACCTGCACACTTGGTGCACTCTCTAACGCAGCAACCAAACTAGCCAGCGCCGTCCGCATGAAGCCGCAGACACGCCCTGCCCCGATCGACCCTTGCACCTGTGCCTTCAAAAGGAAGCCGTCACCCAGATCGTCCACCGACAGCGTCAGTGGGTAACTGCTTCGTTCCTCGTTGCCGAGCAGCCTTGTACCCTTCCAAGCCAGCACCGCGTCCTGCCCCTGTACCTTCGGGCTATGACGATAGTTCAACAGCGCACTAAATAGCGGCACTGAGGGCATCAGGGCGCTGCAGCGCTGCGCCAGAACCAGCGAGGCATGTTCGTGGTGCAGCAGACCAGTCAGCAATTTGTGAGTTTGCCGGACGCTATCTGCTACGTTCTCTTCATCCAGCCGAATGCGCACCGGCAGGGTGTTTATGTATAGGCCCAGCGCCCGGTCCATGCCTTCGCCGCCCCGCATGCGTCCGAACAGCACGGTGCCGAACACAACATCCGGGCGTCCCGACGTTCGCGCCAGCACCAGCGCCCAAGCCAGATGGAACAGACTGGCTGAAGTTACGCCCAGCACCCGCGCCCGCTCCCGCAACCGCCGCGAAAGCTCCGGATCCAGAGCAATGCGTACCTCCTCCGCGTTTCCGCCGTGGCCCTGCACATCGAGGAGACCGAACGGTGCCGTCGGCTCGTCCACGTCTCCCAGCATATTGCGGAAAAAAGCCTCGTACTCTTCCGCGCTGACACCGAGTCGCGCTTGCGCCACAAAATTGCGGAATGGAACCGCCGGCGGAAGTCGGTCCGCCTGCCCCGAAACATGCGCACGTATTTCCTCGATCAGTATCCTCAGCGTGGTGTTGTCGTCGGCGAGATGGTGGTTCAGCAGCAGCAACAGCCAGCGGTCGCGCACAGCATCATAGGACATGACGGCCCGCAGCATCGGCGCCTTGCGCACATCGAGCCGGTAGTTCCTCAGATTGAAGCGCGCCAGCAGTTGCGCGGCAGCGTCTGCGTCCGCATCCAGTCGAACCTCTTCGACCGGCAACGCGGCCTGCCGCCATACCACCTGCACCGGCTGGGACAAAGCTTCCCATACTACCGCGGTACGCAGAATGTCATGCCGATCGATCACTGCCTGCAGTGCGGCCACAAAGCTGTTCAGCCGCGGCAGATCGTCGAACGCCAACAGCGATCGCAGCAGATAGACATCCCCTTTCGACGCCATCAAATGATGGAACAGGATGCCCTCCTGCAACGATGTCAGCGGATAGATATCCTGAACGTTTGCCGCACCGCCTGGAACTGACGCCACGACGCGGTCGATCTCCGCCTGTTTCAACGCAATCAGCGGCAGCATGTCCGGAGTGATCACGGTGCTGCCCGGTGCAATGAGATTGGGGGGAACTTGTACTTCGCGATAGTCGCTTACAAGTGCCGCAAGCTCGGCCAGAGTCGGCGTGGCAAACACAGAGCGCACATCCAGCTTCATTCCCCGCGCCCACAACTGTGCGATGAATTTTATCGCCAGCAGCGAGTGGCCGCCGAGTTCGAAGAAGTTGTCGTTGACGCCAACGCGGTCCAGCTTCAGCACCTCGCACCAGATCGAGGCCAGCAGTTCCTCCACCGGCGTCCGTGGCGCCACATATTCGCCGCGCACTACGGCGTCACCCTCCGGCGCCGGCAGCGCACGGCGGTCGACCTTTCCGTTCGGCGTCAACGGCAACGCGTCCAGCAGCACGAACGCCGACGGCATCATGTAATCGGGAAGGCTGTGCTTCAGATGGGCGCGCAGCAGCGAAGGTTCCGGAGCAACGCCATCCCCAACGATGTAGGCAACCAATTGTCGGTCCGCTCCCTCGTCGCGCGCCACCACCACCGCCTGGCCGACAGAATCATGCTCCACCAGCCGGGCTTCAATTTCCCCAAGCTCGATCCGATAACCCCGAACCTTGACCTGGTGATCGATCCGTCCGAGATATTCAAGCTCGCCATCCGCCCGCCACCGCGCCAGATCTCCGGTCCGGTACAGCCGCTCCCCGTCCCCAAACGGCGAGGGCACAAACCGTTCCCCGGTCAAGCCGACACGGCCAAGATAACCTCGCGCCAGCCCAACCCCGCCAATGTACAACTCGCCGCCAACTCCGATCGGCACCGGTTCATGATCAACGTCCAGCACATAAAGGCGCATATTCGCGATCGGGCGGCCAATCGGGACCTGGGCCGAATTTGGCGTGCACAGCCACGCGCTCACATCCACCGCCGCTTCGGTCGGGCCGTAAAGATTGTGCAGCCTGCCTGGAAGGCTGGCCAAGAATTGATTCTTGGTTTCCAGCGACAAGGCCTCGCCGCTGCACATGACGTCTCTCAAGCTGCCACACCGCTCGAGCTCTGCTCCCCTTAAAAAGATATCCAGCATCGAGGGGACAAAATGCGCGATGGTCACGCCCTGGCGTGCGATGAGTTCGGCCAGATAGGCTGGATCTTGATGGCCTCCTGGACGAGCTATCACCAGTTGAGAGCCGCAGATTAACGGCCAGAAAAATTCCCACACCGAAACATCAAAACTAAACGGTGTTTTTTGCAGAACCTTATCAAGGGTCCCCAATTTGTACGCGTCCTGCATCCACACAAGGCGGTTGACAATGCCGGAATGAGAATTTCCCACCCCCTTGGGTTTGCCGGTTGAGCCCGAGGTATAGATGACGTAAGCGAGGTTGTCGGGCAGCGAGAAGTTGCGTGGCATGCCGGCGGGACAGCGTTCGATCCGGGCCCAGTCCGCGTCGATCTCCACCACCTGCGCGCCGTGCGCGGGCAGATCGCCGGCCAGTCTCGCCTGCGTCACCAGCACCGGCGCCTTGGCGTCCCCAACCATGTAGGCCAGCCGCTCCGCCGGATAGCCGGGGTCCAGCGGCAGATACGCCCCGCCCGCTTTGAGAATCCCCAGCAGCCCCACAACCATCTCCAGCGACCGCTCGACGCACAGCCCCACGACCGTTTCAGGACCGACACCAAGGCCGCGCAGATAATGTGCAAGCTGGTTCGAGCGCCGATCAAGCTCGCCATAGCTCAGTTCGCTGTCTTCATAGACCAGCGCAACCGCATCCGGCGTCCGTGCCGCCTGTTCGGCAAACAGCTCGTGCAGGCATTTGTCTCTCGGATACGCCGCAGCCGTCGCGTTCCACTCCTCAAGCAGCTGACGGCGCTCTCGGGCCGGCAGCAGCGGCAGTTCGCCGAGCGGCAGGTCGGGATCGGCTACAACTCCTTCCAGCAACGTCCTGAAGTGCGACGCTATCCGCGCAACCGTCGAGCCCTCAAACAAATCCGTCGCATATTCGAAGTAACCTTCCAGCTTGCCTTCCCGCTCATACACATGCAGCGACAGATCGAACTTGGCCGTCGCCTGGTCGCTGCCGATCCGGCTCAACCGCAGCCCGGGAAGTTCCAGCGTCTCCTGCGGTACGTTCTGCAACGCAAACAGAACCTGGAAGATCGGTTGACGGCTGAGATCCCGAACAGGCGAAAGCTCCGCAACCAGCTTCTCGAACGGCAGGTCCTGGTGCGCATACGCCCCCAGCGCCGTCTCCTTCACCCGCCCGACCAATTCCCTGAAGCTCGGCCGCCCGCCAAGCTCCGTTCGCAGCGCCAGCGTGTTGACGAAAAAACCAATCAATCCCTCAAGCTCGCGGTGCGTCCGGCCCGCAATCGGCGAACCAACCACTATGTCGCTCTGCCCGCTCCACCGCCACAGCACCACATTGAACGCCGTCAGCAGCACCATGAACAAGGTCGCCCCTTCGCTGCGCCCCAGTTCGTTCAGCCCCACCGTCAGGTGCGCCGGAAATCCAAACCCATGATGGGCGCCCCGATAGCTCTGCACCGCAGGACGAACCCGGTCGGTCGGCAACTCCAGCGCCCCAGGCGCTCCCGACAGCCGTTGCTTCCAGTACCCGACCTGCTTCTCCAGCACCGCTCCCTGCAGCCACTCGCGCTGCCACACCGCATAGTCCGCATACTGAACCGCAAGCTCAGGCAGCGGCGAGCCGCGGCCATCGCTGTACGCCCCATACAGTGCTCCCACCTCCCGGATCAAAACTCCGATCGACCAGCCGTCCGACACAATGTGGTGCATCGACACCACCGCAATATGATCTTCCCCCGACAGTCGCAGCAGATGCGCACGGAACAGCGAGCCTTGCTCAAGGCAAAACGGCTGCTGCGTTATCGCCCGCGACCGTTCCCGCGCCGCCGCCGTCCGCTCCGCCTCGGGCAGCGCGCTCAAATCCTCCACCTGCAGCGCAAAAACACCCGGCGGGTCGATCAGTTGAACCGGAATGCCGTTGTCAACCCTGAACCGCGTCCGCAAACCCTCGTGCCGCTCCACCATCGTCGCAAACGAACGATCCAGCGCCGCTACATCCAGAACTCCACGCAACTGAACCGCCGCAGGTATATTATACGCCGAACCAACCCCCCCTATCTGCTCAAGCAGCCACAACCGCTCCTGCGCATGCGACAGCGGCAATACAGATGGACGTTTCACCGCCGTTAGCGCCGGCATCACCGCTGCATGCGATGCGGCTTTGCGCACCTTCCTTTCCTTCTCAATCAACACAGCCAACAGACTTTGGCGTAATTCAAGAATCCTGTTCGTCTGTTCTAGGGAAGTATTCTGATCTTGCGGGCTCATGGGGGACTTATCCCTTCAGCGTGCAAGCTTTCCCGAAGCTCGGTTTCCGACAGTTTTCCGACCCGAGCTTCCAGTTCCTCAATCCATCGCCGCTCGTCTTCGGCTTCATGCCGCTCTTCTGCTTTAGCTGCCTCTAGTCGTTCGACCAGTCCCGCCACTGTCGGCGCCTCGAACAACGCACGTAACGGCAGTTCAATCTGAAACGCATCGCGCAACCGGGCCATCACTCGCATCGCCAACAGCGAATGCCCACCCAGGTCGAAGAAGTTATCGTATACCCCGAGCCGCTGCGGCTTTAGCAGATCCGCAAAAATCCCTGCTACGATTTCCTCCGCCGGCGTTCGCGGCGCTACATATTCGCTGCTCTCTCCCGACAAATCAGGCGCCGGCAGCGCGAGCCGATTGAGCTTGCCGTTCGCCAGACGAGGAAACGTCCGCAGCGCTACATACAGTTGCGGGACCATGAAACCGGGGAGCCGAGCCGACAGATGCTCTCGCAGCATCGGAGCCGTTATCTGTACATCGTTGCCTGCCACATAATATGCAACCAGCCGCACCGGACTGTCCGTGACCGACCAACCCTGCACCACAACGTGGACGATACCAGGATAGGCCGCCAGTACCTTCTCGACCTGCCGCAAGTCTATCCGGTGACCGCGAATCTTCACCTCGAAGTCCTCGCGTCCAAGATAGTCTAGTCTTCCGTCAGCCAAATAGCGCGCCATGTCCCCCGTCCGGTACAGCCGCGAACCCGGCCGGTCGGAATATGGGTTAGGAACGAAGCGCTCCGCCGTTAATCCAGGCTGCCTCCAGTATCCGCGAGCCGCTCCCACGGTCTCCACGCACAACTCGCCGGTGACTCCAATCGGAACTGGACGAAGCGCTGCATCGAGCACATAGACCCAGGTATTTGCGATCGGGCGACCGATCGGCACGAACAGACCGCCTGCTTCTCGCTCCTGGGCAGAGCAATAGGCCACATCGTTGAGCTCGGTGCAGCCATAATTGTTCCACAAACCGACCCAAGGCAACGCAAGCTGCACCTTCGCACACAAGGCCTGAGTCAGCGGCTCACCGGCAGTTACACAGTGACGCAACGACGACAGAACTTCGGTCGCAGGACCGAGGTTCGACAAGAGCGCCTCAAGATGCGAGGGAACAATGTTCAAACGTGTCACTCGCCAACGTCGCAACGCGGCAGTAAAGGCAAGTCCATCCTTGACGACTTCGTCCGCCAAGATGATTTGCGGCGAGCCGGCCAGAAGTCCAGCCAGCAATTCCTTGACGGACACCGCAAATCCCGAAGTCGTCTTTTGTACGACCATTTCGTCCTTGCCGAATGGCATTCGGTTCCAGAGCGCGTAAAGCCAGTTGAGAATCTGACGATGAGGAACCATCACGCCTTTCGGCCGTCCGGTAGATCCCGAGGTGTACATCACATAGGCCAACTGATCCGGCTGCAGCATTGAGGGCAGGTTTGTCGCAGGGGAGCTTCCCACCGACGACACATCCAACAGTACGGCCTCGCTATCGCAAAGATGTTGGCCAAGCGCCGAAGTCGTTATGATGACCTGCGGCATCGCATCCGCCAGGATCTGCTGCACGTAGGCCAGGGGGTGTCCCGGATCGAGTGGAACATAGGCTCCGCCCGCCTTGAATACTCCTACAAGTCCGACCAAAAAGTCGGTGGAGCGATCCAGATACAGCCCTACTCGCGTCTCCGGCCCCACCTGCAGCGCGCGGAGCGCACGGGCAAGACGGTTGGCCCGTTCGTTCAACTCCCTATAGCTAAGCTCATCAGTTTCGCTGACGCAGGCCAACCCTTCGGGCGTCCGTGCCACCTGTCGCTCAAACAGTTCCGGAATGCTCAGACCTTCGTCAACGGTAGAATCCGTCGTTGCCCATTCGCGCAACAGCAAATCTTGCTCGGCTTTGCTCAAGATCGAATAAGTGGACAGTCGACGGCGAGGGGCGGCCACCAATTCCTCAAGCACCTGCTCGTGGTGCCGCAACAGGCGCTCAACGGTTCCTCTATCAAAAAGATCCGCCGCATATTCCACCATGACTGTCAGCTCCAATCCCTCTCCGAAGAATTGGAAGTCCAATTCGCATTTCGCCGTCTGCAGCCCTACTGGAAGGAAATGCGTCTCGAGCCCGCCACGCCATGCCTCCAACGGTGCCGGGGGTATATTCTGGTGCCGCGCCATCACTGGAACCAGGGCGGTTTGACTTGTATCCCGATGCAAGCGCAGCGCTGTCAGAAGATGTTCGAAGGGAAGAGCTTGATGCTCAAATCCGTCGATCGTCGTGCCCCGCACTCGCGCAAGCAATTCCGATCCCGTCGGGTCTCCGGAGAGATCGAGCCTCAAGGGCAAGATATTGACGAAACACCCGATGAGGTTCTCAAGCTGAAGATGTTCACGCCCAGCAACCGTGGTGCCAATGCAAAGATCGGTTCGCGCGGAATATCTATGCAGAACCACCGACAAGGCGGCTAATAAGCTCATGAATATTGTGCACTGCTCGGCCTGACTGAGCCGCGATACCCCCTCGACCAGCGCTTTGGGGTAGCGATAGTGGAGAGTCTCTGCACGCCACAATCGCCCTGCCGGGCCGACGTGGTCGTAGGGCAAAGAAATCCCCTCCTCATATCCGGCCAATGCCGCCATCCAATAAGTCAGATGGGGCGCCAAATCATGCTCAAGCTGCCAGACCGCGTAATCCGCATATTGGACCGGCAAAGGCGCCAGCGGACTCGTTTCTCCCGTGAGCGCGGCTTTGTAAAATTGCTGGAGATCACGAAACATTATCCCCATCGACCAACCGTCCGACGCGATGTGGTGCATATTGAGGAGCAGCAGATAATCGTCGGCGTTCTGGCGCAACAACGCGGCCTTCAGCATTGGCCCAGACGCCAAATCGAACCGCTCACGGGCATGCGCCTGGGCGTAGCGCTTGCCCTCCTCGGCCGATACGTCAATTACCGGCAGCGGGAAGACTGCGCACTCTGTGATCACCTGACTCGGCGCCCCATCACTATCCGCAATGAACACCGTCCGTAGAATCTCATGCCGCGCAATCAGGGCCGTAAACGCCGCTTCGAGCGCCGGCACCGACAGAGGTCCCAACAGGCGCAACGCAACGGGCATGTTGTAAGCGGTTTCTTGACCCTCTACGTGTTGATGTATGAACCAAAGCCGCTGCTGCGCATGCGAGAGCGGCAAGACAGCTGGGCGTTTCATCGCCTTCAGCGGTGGTAGGGAAAGTCCCGATCCCTCGCGCTGGACTGCCTCAATACGTGCCGCCAAACCGCCAAGGCTTGGCGCCTCGAACAGCGCGCGCAGCGGCAGCTCGGTCTGAAATGCATCTCGCGCTCTCGCCACCAGGCGCATCGCCAGCAGCGAGTGGCCGCCGAGTTCGAAGAAGTTGTCGTTGACGCCAACGCGGTCCAGTTTCAGCACCTCGCACCAGATCGAGGCCAGCAGTTCCTCCACCGGCGTCCGTGGCGCCACATATTCGCCGCGCACTACCGCGTCACCCTCCGGCGCCGGCAGCGCACGGCGGTCGACCTTTCCGTTCGGCGTCAACGGCAACGCGTCCAGCAGCACGAACGCCGACGGCATCATGTAATCGGGAAGGCTGTGCTTCAGATGGGCGCGCAGCAGCGAAGGTTCCGGAGCAACGCCATCCCCAACGATGTAGGCAACCAGTTGCCGGTCCGCTCCCTCGTCGCGCGCCACCACCACCGCCTGGCCAACAGACCCATGCTCCACCAGCCGGGCTTCAATTTCCCCAAGCTCGATCCGATAACCCCGAACCTTGACCTGGTGATCGATCCGTCCGAGATATTCAAGCTCGCCATCCGCCCGCCACCGCGCCAGATCTCCGGTCCGGTACAGCCGCTCCCCGTCCCCAAACGGCGACGGCACAAACCGTTCCCCGGTCAAGCCGGCACGGCCAAGATAACCTCGCGCCAGCCCAACCCCGCCAATGTACAACTCGCCGCCAACTCCGATCGGCACCGGCGTCAAATCACCATCCAGCACATAGGCCTGCGTGTTCCAGATCGGGCAGCCAATCGGGATCAGGCTTGCGCTTCTTTCAGCCTTTATCTTCCCGACGACCGACCAGATCGTCGTCTCGGTCGGTCCATAAAGATTCCATGCCTCGGCCGATCTCGACGTCAGCTCTCCAGCCAGATCCACCGGCAGCGCTTCGCCGCCGCAAAGTACCTTCAATCCCGTTCCGTCAAATCCAACTTGCTGAAGCAGTCGCCATGATGACGGCGTCGCCTGCATTAGGCTCGCGCCGGTGGCGCCAAGACACGCGCGCAAGCTATCGCCATCCAATGTCGCCGCGCGAGGCGCCACAACGACCTGCGCACCCACCAGCAGCGGCAGGTAAATCTCCAGTCCCGCAATATCAAATGACAGCGGGGTTACCGCCACCATCACATCCGATGGTTTGATGCCCGGAGCTTCTGCCATCGAGGACAGCAGGTTCACCAACGAACGCTGCGCGATCGAGACCCCCTTGGGTTTGCCGGTTGAGCCCGAGGTATAGATGACGTAGGCGAGGTTGTCGGGCAGCGAGAGGTTGCGTGGCATGCCGGCGGGACAGCGTTCGATCCGGGCCCAGTCCGCGTCGATCTCCACCACCTGCGCGCCGTGCGCGGGCAGATCGCCGGCCAGTCTCGCCTGCGTCACCAGCACCGGCGCCTTGGCGTCCCCAACCATGTAGGCCAGCCGCTCCGCCGGATAGCCGGGGTCCAGCGGCAGATACGCCCCGCCCGCTTTGAGAATCCCCAGCAGCCCCACAACCATCTCCAGCGACCGCTCGACGCACAGCCCCACGACCGTTTCAGGACCGACACCAAGGCCGCGCAGATAATGCGCAAGCTGGTTCGAACGCCGATCAAGCTCGCCATAGCTCAGTTCGCTGTCTTCATAGACCAGCGCAACCGCTTCCGGCGTCTGTCCCGCCTGTTCGGCAAACAGCTCGTGCAGGCATTTGTCTCTCGGATACGCCGCAGCCGTCGCGTTCCACTCCTCAAGCAGCTGACGGCGCTCTCGGGCCGGCAGCAGCGGCAGTTCGCCGAGCGGCAGGTCGGGATCGGCTACAACTCCTTCCAGCAACGTCCTGAAGTGCGACGCTATCCGCGCAACCGTCGAGCCCTCAAACAAATCCGTCGCATATTCGAAGTAACCTTCCAGCTTGCCTTCCCGCTCATACACATGCAGCGACAGATCGAACTTGGCCGTCGCCTGGTCGCTGCCGATCCGGCTCAACCGCAGCCCGGGAAGTTCCAGCGTCTCCTGCGGTACGTTCTGCAACGCAAACAGAACCTGGAAGATCGGTTGACGGCTGAGATCCCGAACAGGCGAAAGCTCCGCAACCAGCTTCTCGAACGGCAGGTCCTGGTGCGCATACGCCCCCAGCGCCGTCTCCTTCACCCGCCCGACCAATTCCCTGAAGCTCGGCCGCCCGCCAAGCTCCGTTCGCAGCGCCAGCGTGTTGACGAAAAAACCAATCAATCCCTCAAGCTCGCGGTGCGTCCGGCCCGCAATCGGCGAACCAACCACTATGTCGCTCTGCCCGCTCCACCGCCACAGCACCACATTGAACGCCGCCAGCAGCACCATGAACAAGGTCGCCCCTTCGCTGCGCCCCAGTTCGTTCAGCCCCACCGTCAGGTGCGCCGGAAATCCAAACCCATGATGGGCGCCCCGATAGCTCTGCACCGCAGGACGAACGCGGTCGGTCGGCAACTCCAGCGCCCCAGGCGCTCCCGACAGCCGTTGCTTCCAGTACCCGACCTGCTTCTCCAGCACCGCTCCCTGCAACCACTCGCGCTGCCACACCGCATAGTCCGCATACTGAACCGCAAGCTCAGGCAGCGGCGAGCCGCGGCCATCGCTGTACGCCCCATACAGCGCTCCCACCTCCCGGATCAAAACTCCGATCGACCAGCCGTCCGACACAATGTGGTGCATCGACACCACCGCAACATGATCTTCCCCCGACAGTCGCAGCAGATGCGCACGGAACAGCGAGCCTTGCTCAAGGCAAAACGGCTGCTGCGTTATCGCCCGCGACCGTTCCCGCGCCGCCGCCGCCCGCTCCGCCTCGGGCAGCACGCTCAAATCCTCCACCTGCAGCGCAAAAACACCCGGCGGGTCGATCAGTTGAACCGGGATGCCGTTGTCAACCCTGAACCGCGTCCGCAAACCCTCGTGCCGCTCCACCATCGTCGCAAACGAACGATCCAGCGCCGCTACATCCAGAACTCCACGCAACTGAACCGCCGCAGGTATATTATACGCCGAACCAACCCCCCCTATCTGCTCAAGCAGCCACAACCGCTCCTGCGCATGCGATAGCGGCAGATTCTTGGGCCGAGTTTGAACAAGGAACGCAGGCTTTCGGGTTTTCAGCTGCTGCGCATGTTTCAGGAATTCGACGACTTCCGTCTTCTGCGCTCGAAGCTCGGCAAGCCGCACTGGCAACAAGGCGCCTTCCGGAGCCCTATATCTCAACTGTCCGTCTTCGAGCCAAACGCTCACGCCGTTTTTACGTAGCGTGGACAAAAGATCGCCTACGGTATTCATACAATCCCGGCCTCCTGCCCTTCTTCAGACATGTCCGATCCTGCATTCAGGGCGTGTTGGCGAGCTGCCCAGTGGATGGTGTCAAGCGAGTCCGCCAATTGTGCCACGCTCGGTGCCTCGAAAAGCGTCCGCAGCGGCAATTCAACTTCAAGACTCTCGCGGATCAACGCGACCACCCGCATCGCCAGCAGCGAATGCCCTCCAAGTTCGAAGAAATTATCATGCACGCTCACGCGACCGAGCTTAAGCACGCCGGCCCAGATAGTCGCCAAAACCTCCTCCGTTGGCGTCCGTGGCGCCACGTACTTGCCGCTACTGATCGCAACATCTTCCGGCATCGGCAGCGCGTGCCGATCAACCTTCCCGCTCGGCGTCAAGGGCAATGACGCCAACTGCACGAACGCCGACGGAACCATGTACTCGGGAAGGCTTCGCTCCAAATAGACCCGCAACTCTCCTTTACTCAGCTCGAGATTGCTGCAGTCTTGAAGTCGCCGCACGTGCCTCAAATTCCGGAGCACATCATTTATATCAATCCCAAAATCGATTAAGCAGGCTATTTCATTTACACCGATGCCATGAAGCCGCTCGATCAGCGGCAAACAACTTGTCGGAGAGCCTATAAGAGACGCCTGCGAGATATACCGCTTGAGTACCTGATCCAGGAGCAGCTCTCTATCAATGTCCTTCAGCTCCTCGAAAGAAGTACCTTTAACAAGGTCTTCGCGCAGACGGGCATGAGATGCCAGATACCGTCTCAGCGGTTCGCTAGCAAAAGACAGCGCGGCGTCCTCGCTTTCCGCCACGAAGGTATGGAGCATCAATGTCACGTTAAACTGCGACGGATCATGGCCGTGTCGAGTGAGGCTCGCGCGATACCGTGCAATGTTATCCGTCAGGTCTTCAGTCGATTGAGTAAGGAGTGCCGTAAGAACGTTAACTCCCAGCGATCCAGCGAACTCGAAACCCTTCTGAGAGCTCGTCGTCAGCCAAACCGGCAACTCCTCTTGTATGGGTCGCGGCAGAACCTTTACATGGGTATCGGAACCGAGTCCGTTACGGCGAACGATCGACTTCCCACGCCACAACTCGCGCACTTCGGACAGCATTTCCGTGGTAATCGACGCCCTGTCTCTGTATCGATCGGGCGCGAAAACGAAGTCCCCCGGAAGCCAACCGGGCGCAAATGAAACGCCGACCCTGCCGCCGGACAGGTTATCGACGACGGCCCATTCTTCGACGACACGTAAAGGATCATGCAGCGGTAAAACGACGCTGCCGGCCCGCAAGCGGATCTGTTTTGTTATCGGAGCTAGCGCAGCACTGAGAACGGACGGATTGGGGTAAGCCGCCGCCACCGTTGTAAAGTGCCTCTCTGGCGTCCAAATCGCAGCGAGGCCAAGTTCATCGGCGAGTTTCGCCCCCTCCAGATACAGCCGATATATCTCAGGACTTAATCCACCCGCTTCTCCGTCCGCGAAGTAGAAGAGCCCGAACTGCATCGGCAAATCAACGCGAGAGGCATTGTCCCGACGTGGCGTTACATACGCAACCAACCGCTTGTCGCGAGCCGCGTTCTCGCGTGCCACCACGATCGCCTGATCTACAGCCGGATGCTTCGCGAGTCGTGCCTCGATCTCGCCAAGTTCGATCCGGAAGCCGCGCAACTTCACCTGGTGATCGATGCGGCCGAGATACTCAAGCTCGCCATCCGCCCGCCAGCGCGCAAGATCTCCGGTCCGGTACAGCCGCTCGCCAGCCCCAAACGGCGATGGCACAAACCGTTCCGCCGTCAGACCAGGGCGCCTCAGGTAACCCCGCGACAGTCCCACTCCGCCAATGTAAAGCTCGCCGGAAATGCCGATGGGCGCCACTGCACCTGCGGCATCCAACACATATGCCTGCATGTTAGGAATGAGACGGCCGATCGGAACACCGTCATCGCAGGCGGCTACATTTGTCTCGCTACAGGAAGCGTCCCAAAACTCCGAGGTGCCGTAAACATTAAGAAGCCGGGCATCTGGCAGGCGATCGTAGAAAAGTCCGACCAGTTCCTTGGTCAGGGCCTCGCCGCTGCAAGCCCAATAGCGAAGATCCGGAAGGCGACGCCCCAAATCTTTCACCGCCTCCAGCATCGCCCGCATCAATGAAGGAACAAGAACAATGCGGCTCGCTCTCGATGTCCTGAGCAACTCGATCAGATAATGAAGGTCTCTGGATGCCGTTTCACCGGCAATTACGACATGCTGGCCGCGTATCAGCGGCATGAAGACTTCCCACAGCATGTCGATGAAATTTGGTGTGGTCTTCTGGATGTAAATATCTTCGCCTGACGGATCCGTGGCGTCCCAATTGAGCCGGTTGACGACGGCGCTGTGGGTTCCCATCACACCTTTCGGCCTGCCAGTCGAGCCGGAGGTGTACAGAACATAGACCAGGTTCTGCGGTGTCACGCCAATCCCGCGTGGCGGCGAGATCGGCTGACGCATGATAGCTTCGGCTTCGGCATCGAGGTCAAGCAGACGGACCGCCTCCGCCGCCGGCAGAGCCGGCGCGCTCTTGCCGGCGGTCAGTACCAGTCCGAACTCTCGAGTCCGCCATCATGTAGGCGAGTCGCTCGGTCGGATAGCTCGGGTCCAGAGGCAGGTACGCGCCTCCAGCCTTCAGGATTCCGAGCAGACCCACTATCATTTCCGGCGAACGCTCGACACAGAGCCCAACGATCACATCGGGACCGACCCCGAGTTCGCGGAGATGATGCGCCAGCTGATTAGAACGTCGTTCAAGCTCACCGTAACTCAGCTCGACGTTTTCATAGACAACCGCGAGCGCTCCCGGCATCCGCGCCGCCTGTTCGCCAAACAGCTCGTGCAAACACCTGTCGTGAGGATAATCCGCGGACGTAGCGTTCCACTCCACCACGATACGGCGATGCTCGGCTTCGGTCAGCACATCCAGAGTCTCGATCGGCATCGCCGGAGCACTCTCCAGCGCATCCGCCAAATTGCTCAGCGCCGTGCACATGAAGCCGCAAACACGCTCCGCATCGACCGGCCGTTGTATCTGCGCTTTCAGGCGGAACCCATCGCCCAGGTCGTCGACCGACAGCGTCAGCGGATAATTGGAACGTTCCTCATTGCCAAGGAGTCTCACTCCCTTCCAGGCCGGAAGCGCTACCCTTTCATCCGCTTCCATCCTCGGGATGTGACGGTAGTTCAGAACTGCGTTGAACAGCGGCACTGACCGCGCTACTGCGCTGCAGCGCTGCGCCAGAACCAGCGAGGCATGTTCGTGTCTTAGCAGCCTCGTCAGCAATTGGTGGGTTTGCCGGACACTATTTTCTACACTCTCCCGATCCACCCGAATGCGTACGGGCAGGGTGTTTATGAAGAGCCCCAATGCCCGATCTACGCCTGCTTCACCCTGCATGCGTCCGAACAGCACCGTGCCGAACACGACATCCGGATGCCCCGATGCCCGCGCCAGCACCTGCGCCCAAGCCAGGTGGAACAGACTGGCCGGGTTTACCCCGAGCGCACGCGCACGCTCCCGCAATCGCCGCGCAAGGCCGGGATCCAACGCAACGCGCGATTCCTCGACGTTGCTGCCGTCGCCTTGCACATCGATCAAACCGAATGGCGCTGTTGGCTCGACTACATCCCCGAGCATCTCGCGGAAGAAGGCCTCGTGCTCCTCCGCACTCACACCCAGTCGCGCCCGCGCCACGAAGTTCCTGAACGGCACAGGCGGCGCAAGTCGATCTGCCTGCCCCAAAACATGGGCACTGATCTCGTCGATCAGCATTCTCAGCGTCGTATTGTCATCTGCCAGATGATGGTTCAGCAGCAGCAACAGCCAGCGGTCGCCAGGCACATCATGGGCGACGAACACCCGTAGCATCGGCGCCTTCCGGACATCAACGCGGTAGCGGCGCGGGTTGAAACGCGCGAGTAACTGAGCGGCCGCATCTGCATCTTCGTCCAGCGCGACTTCTTCGATCGGCAACGTTGCTTGACGCCACACCACCTGGACCGGCACCGACAACCCTTCCCACACCACTCCGGTCCGGAAAATGTCGTGCCGGTGGATCACCGCCTGTAGTGCCGCCACAAAATTGTCGAGTCGCGCCCGGTCATCGAACGCCAGAAGCGTTCGCATCAGATAGACATCGCCTTCCGACGCCATCAAATGGTGGAACAGGATACCCTCCTGCAGCGGCGCCAACGGATAGATATCCTGCACATTGGCCGCCCCGCCCGAAACCGACGCCACCACTCGATCGATCTCAGCCTGCTCAAGCGTGATCAGCGACAACATCTCGGGCGTGATCGCGTCGCATCCCGGAAGAATTCGGTTCGGCGGGACTTCAACCACTTCGCTCTCGCTACTGACCGCGTCTGCGAGAGTTGCCACGGTAGGCGCGGTAAATAGCGTCCGCACGCTGGCATGTAATCCTTGCTGGCGCATACGCTCCAACAAGCCAATGGCCAGCAGCGAATGCCCGCCGAGTTCGAAGAAATTGTCGTGCACTCCGACCCTGTCGAGCTTCAGCACATCGGCCCAGATGCCAGCCAGCACTTCCTCCCGCGGCGTCCGCGGCGCCACATACTCACCGCGAACCACCGCATCGTCTTCCGGCATCGGCAACGCCCGGCGGTCGATCTTGCCGTTCGGCGTCAGTGGAAAGACTTTCAGCGTGACGAAGGCTGACGGTATCATGTAGTCGGGAAGGCTCTGCTGCAGATGGACGCGCAGTTCGCCGGCATCCGCGGTCGCTTCATCCTTCCCAACCACATACGCCACCAGCCGTTTCTGCCCAGCCTCGTCCTCCCGCGCCACCACAATCGCGTTACCGACCGAGCCGTGCTCCGCAAGCCGGGCCTCGATCTCGCCGAGCTCGATGCGGTAGCCGCGCAGCTTCACCTGATGATCAATCCGGCCCAAAAACTCCAGATTTCCATCCGACAAATAGCGCACAATATCCCCGGTCCGGTACAGCCGCTCGCCTTCGCCAAATGGCGACGGCACAAAACGTTCCGCCGTCAGGTCCGAACGATTCAGATAACCACGCGCCAACCCGGCTCCGCCGATGTAGAGCTCCCCCGATACCCCAACCGGCACAACATCACCTGCCGTGTCCAGCACATACACCCGCGTGTTCGAGATCGGACGGCCGATTGAAACGTGGGTGTCATTCCGACCAATCAGCGCGTGGGTCGAATAAGTCGTATCCTCGGAAGGTCCGTAGAGATTGTAGATACGTTGAACGTTGCATGCGTCGTAGAGCTGCTGGACCAATCTGCTTTGAAGCGGTTCTCCTGCAAGGTTGATTACCCGTATCGTCGCCGGGATTTTCCCAAGCTGCAGCAGCGTGGCAATCGCTGACGGCACCGTATTAATCAGGCTGGCATTGTGCGCCGCTGCCGGCAGATCTATCGGACTGTTCGCCAGGGCAACTTGGCCACCGCTGCATAGAGGTACAAATAGTTCAAATACAGACAGGTCGAAACATATCGAGGTCGAGGCGATCGTGCGTGCTGTATCTTCCCGGCTGAAGGTTCTGTCGGACCAGGACAACAAAGCGATGGCACTTGCATGTTTAATGCTAACTCCCTTTGGTCTTCCAGTAGACCCTGAAGTATAGAGTACATAGGCCAGATTGTCGGCCAGCGCGGCGATGGGCGGTGTGGTCGCCGGCTGCGTTGCGATCGCGGTCCAGTCCGCGTCGATCTGCACGATCTCCGCACGCGGATCGGGCAATTGATTGACCAGGCGCGCTTGGGTCACAACAACAGGCGCTCGCGCGTCCGCCAGCATGTAGGCCAGACGATCCGCCGGATAGTCCGGGTCGAGCGGCAGATACGCCCCGCCCGCCTTCAATATTCCGAGCAGCCCCACCACCATCTCAAGCGATCGTTCGATGCACAGGCCGACGATCACTTCAGGACCAACGCCATGCCCGCACAGGTAATGTGCCAGCTGGTTCGAGCGCCGGTCCAGTTCGCGATAGCTCAGTTCGCTGTCCTCATAGACCAGCGCAACCGCATCCGGCGTCCGTGCCGCCTGTTCGGCAAACAGCTCGTGCAGGCATTTGTCTCTCGGATACGCCGCAGCCGTCGCGTTCCACTCCTCGAGCAGCTGCTGCCGCTCACCCTCCGGCAACAGCGGCAGTTCGTTGAGGGACACGTTCGGATCGGCGACGATTCCTTCCAGCAGAACACGCAGGTGCCCCGCCAAACGTTCGATCGTTGTGGCGTCAAACAAGTCGGTCGCATATTCGAAGTAACCTGCGAGCCGGCCTTCCCGCTCATGCATGTAAAGCGCCAGATCGAATTTGGCGGTCGCGGCCTCGCCGCCGACCATGCTCAATCGAAGCCCGGGTAGTTCCAGCGTCTCCCGTGGCACGTTCTGCAAGGCAAACAGAGCCTGGAAGATCGGCTGCCGGCTCAGGTCGCGGACAGGCTGCAGTTCGGCCACCAGCTTCTCGAACGGCAGGTCCTGGTGTGCGTAGGCTCCCAGCGCACTCTCTTTCACCCGCCCGACCAGCTCCCGGAAGCTCGGATTCCCGCTAAGGTCAGGCCGAAGCGCCAGCGTGTTTACGAAAAACCCGATCAGACCCTCAAGCTCGCGATGCGTCCGACCCGCGATCGGCGAACCCACCACAATGTCGCTCTGCCCGCTCCAGCGCGACAGCATCAGGCTGAATGCCCCCAGCAGCACCATGAACAGCGTCGCGCCCTCGCTTCGCGCCAGTTCGTGAAGCGAGGCCGTCAGTTCCACCGGCAAGGCAACGCCATGATAGGCACCCCGATAGCTCTGCACCGCCGGACGCGGCCGGTCAGTCGGCAACTCCAGCGCCGCCGGCGCCCCCTTCAAATGTCGACGCCAGTACGAGACCTGCTGTGCCAAAAGCTCACCCTGCAGCCACCCGCGCTGCCACGCCGCATAGTCCGCATACTGGATCGCCAGCTCAGCCAACGGCGACGGACGTCCTTGCGAGAACGCCGCGTACAGCGCTGCCACTTCCCGGATCAAAACTCCGATCGACCAGCCATCAGATACAATGTGGTGCATCACCACTATCGCAACATGCTCCGCCGCAGACAGCCGCAGCAGATGCACACGGAACAGCGGCCCCCGTGCCAGATCAAACGGCTCGACTCCGAACGCTCCAACTCGCTGTCGCGTCGCGGCGGCCCGTTCGCCCTCCGGCAATTCGCTTAGATCCTCCACCCGCAATACGAACGTACCTGCCCGATCAATCACCTGAAACGGCTTACCCTCCGCAACCGCAAACCGCGTCCGCAATCCTTCATGCCGCTCGACAACCGCCGCAAACGACCGCTCCAGCGCCGCCGCATCGAGATCGCCCCGAAGCCGTACTGCAGCAGGCATATGATAGGCCGCCCCCGAAATCCCGATCTGATCCAACAACCACAGCCGCTCCTGCGCATACGACAGCGGCAAAACGGCAGTGCGTTCCATCCGTACCAGCGCCGGAAGCGTGAGACCCATCCCCGAACGCTGCGTCGCCTCGACACGCGCCGCCAAATCGCCGACGGTCGGCTTCTCGAATACCGCGCGCAGTGCCAGCTCCACTCGAAACGTTTCACGGACTTGTGCGATCACCCGCATTGCCAGCAGCGAGTGCCCGCCAAGCTCGAAGAAGTTGTCGTGCACCCCGACCCGCTCCAGCTTCAGCACCTCGCACCAGATCGACGCCAGTGTTTCTTCAGTCAGGTTTCGCGGCGCTTCGTACGCAGCATGCACGACCGCGTCCCCTTCCGGCGCCGGCAATGACTTGCGGTCGACCTTGCCATTTGGCGTCAACGGCAAGGCATCCAGCATCACGAAGGCTGACGGCACCATGTAGTCGGGCAGCAGCTGCTTCAGGTAACCTCTCAGCGTAGCCGGGTCGGGGGAAGCATCTTTAGACACGACGTAGGCCACCAGCCGCTTGCTGGCTCCTTCATCGCGCGCAATTACAACCGCCTGGCGGACCTGTTCGTGCTCCAGCAGGGCCGTTTCAATCTCACCCAGTTCGATCCGGTAGCCGCGAAGCTTCACCTGATGATCGATCCGGCCCAAATATTCGAGTTTGCCATTGGATCGCCAGCGCCCCAGGTCGCCGGTGCGATAAAGTCGGGCACCGTCGCCGAACGGACTTGGCAAAAATCGCTCCGCCGTCAGTGCGGGGCGATTTAGATAGCCTCGCGCCAAGCCAACTCCGCCGATGTAGAGCTCGCCCGATACACCGACAGGTACGACCTCGCCCGCCGCATCTAGGACATACATCTGCATGTTCGACATCGGACGGCCAATGGATATCGGCGTCTCGTCGCCTCTAAATTCTCCAAAGCTGGCGCAAACAGTCGTTTCGGTTGGCCCATACGCATCAATGAAACGACAACGTGAAAGCCAACGCTCGGCAAGCTCCGTCGGACACGCTTCTCCGGCGACAACGATGGTCTGCAACGAAGGCAGGTGCTGGTCCAGCAGAAGCAACGCCGATGGCGGCAGGGTGACTGTATCGATCTCGAGATCAATGAGAACCCGACTTAGGTGAGAGCCGGCAAGGACACCGCCAGCGAGACACAGAGTTGCCCCGGTTCGAAGAGCCATGGCGATCTCCGAGATCGACGCGTCAAAGCTCAAGCTTGCAAACTGAAGGACGCGGCTCTCGGGCCGCAAGTGGAAACCCGCGCTTTGGGCATCAGCCAAATTCACCAAGGCCTGATGCCTGATCGCGGCCCCCTTTGGTCTTCCGGTTGATCCAGAGGTGTAAATGACATAGGCGAGATTGTCGGGTTGGATTCCCGTGCGCGGCGCCGTTGAGGGGCATAGGCTGATGGTGTCTGCCTCATGATCGAGACTAACCACGTGCGTGATGAGACCTGATGGGAGCTTTGCCGCTGCAGTCCCGGCGGTTATCGCGATCCGGGTTCCTGCGTCCGACAGCATGTACGCCAGCCGGTCTGCCGGATAGCTCGGATCCAGTGGCAGGTACGCGCCTCCCGCCTTCAATATCCCGAGCAGTCCGACTACCATCTCTAGTGAACGCTCGACGCACAGTCCGACGATCACCTCAGGCCCGACACCCAGCCCGCGCAGGTGATGCGCCAGCTGATTGCTACGACGATCCAGATCTCCATATGTCAGTTCACTGCCTTCGCAGACAACTGCAACAGCATCCGGCGTCTTTAGCGCTTGTTCGGAAAATAGCTCATGCAGGCACTTGTCCCTCGGATAGGCCGCCGCGGTGTCGTTCCATTGCACGATGAGACGATGACGTTCACTTTCCGGCAGCAATGGCAGCTCGCCAACCCGCGCATCGGGATCGGCGACGACCCCCTCCAGCAAGACACGCAGGTGTCCCGCCATCCGCTCGATCGTCGCCCGCTCGAACAAGTCCGTCGCATATTCGAATTTTATACCTAGACCCTGATCCATCTCCCGAAAGAAAATCGACAGATCAAATTTTGAGCTGGCGGTCTCGCCTACAACGCGCTCCAACGCCAGGCCGGGCATGTCAATGCGTTCTTCGGGCACATTCTGCAACGCGAACAAGACCTGGAAGATCGGCTGCCGCGACAAATCACGCACCGGCTGCAGCTCCGCGACCAGTTTTTCGAACGGCAGGTCCTGGTGTGCATAGGCCCCAAGCGCCGTCTCCTTCACTCGGCCGAGCAGCCCGCGGAAGCTCGGATCACCATTTAAATCCGTGCGCAGCGCCAGCGTGTTCAAGAAAAAGCCGATCAGCCCCTCAGTAGCTCGATCCGTCCGTCCTGCGATCGGTGTCCCGACTACAATGTCGCTCTGACCGCTCCAGCGCGACAGCACCACGTTGAACGCCGCCAGCAACACCATGAAAAGCGTCGCGCCTTCCGAGCGCGCCAGATCGTTGAGCTCAGAGGTCAGATCGGCCGGCAACATCACATAGAGCGCATCGCCTCGATAACTTTGTATCGCAGGCCGCAAACGATCGGTGGGGAGCCCCAATGCTGTCGGCGCGCCATTCAATTGCTGGCGCCAATAGGATAGCTGGCGCTCGAGCACTTCACCTTGCAACCAGCTCCGCTGCCACAGCGCGTAGTCCGCATATTGTACGGGCAGCGCCTGCAGCATCGCAGAACGATGCTGCACCGCCGCCGCATAGAGCTCCCCGATCTCACGAGTCAGTATTCCTGTTGACCAGCCGTCCGAGATAATCTGATGCATGACAACGACGACGATATGGTCGTCCGATGCAATCTTCAGAAGATGAACCCGAAACAGCGCCCCTGCGGTGAGATCAAACGGCTCGCGCACGATCGATCGAACCAGCTGTCTTGTCTCTTTCGGCCGCTCGTCGCGCGGTAAACCAGAGGCGTCGGAAAGATCGATCTTGAATTGGGCGGAAGAATGGATCGACTGCGTCGGCGAACCTGCGGCAAAGGCGAATCGTGTGCGGAGAGTTTCGTGTCTTTCGACCAGGGCTGAAAACGACAGCTCCAGCGCGGCTACATCGAGCTCTCCCTTCAGGCGTACGGCCGCCGCGGTGTTGTACGCCGCCCCTAGATTTCCTATCTGCGCCAACAACCACAGCCGCTCCTGCGCATAAGATAGTGGAAGCACGGCGGGACGTTCTATCCGTGCCAGCGCTGGACGAGCAAGGCCTAGCCCTTCGCGTTGGGCGGCCTCGACCCGCGCCGCCAACTCACCCAATTCGGGCGCCTCGAACAGCGCTCGCAGCGGCAGCTCGGCCTGAAATGCATCTCGCGCTCTCGCCATCAGGCGCATCGCCAGCAGCGAATGGCCGCCCAGTTCGAAGAAGTTGTCGTTGATGCCAACGCGATCCAGCTTGAGCACCTCGCACCAGATCGCGGCCAGCAGTTCCTCCACCGCAGTCCGCGGCGCCACATATTCGCCGCGCACCACCCCGCCACCCTCCGGCGCCGGCAGTGCACGGCGGTCGACCTTTCCGTTCGACGTCAGCGGCAACGCATCCAGCAGCACAAACGCCGCGGGCACCATATGCTCGGGAAGGCTCCGCTTCAGATGCACGCGCAGCTCGCCCGCATCGACGGCCGCGCCCTTGTGCCCAACCACATAAGCCGCCAGGCGCTTGTCGCCCGCAGCATCCTCTCGCGCCACAACGACGGCCTGACCGACATCGGGATGCTCAAGCAGCCTGGCCTCGATCTCGCCAAGCTCGATCCGCAAACCGCGCAACTTCACCTGGTGATCGATGCGGCCCAGATACTCAAGCTCGCCATCCGCCCGCCAGCGCGCAAGATCTCCGGTCCGGTACAGCCGCTCGCCAGCCCCAAACGGCGATGGCACAAACCGTTCCGCCGTCAGACCAGGGCGCCTCAGGTAACCCCGCGACAGTCCCACTCCGCCAATGTAAAGCTCGCCGGAAATGCCGATGGGCGCCACTGCACCTGCGGCATCCAACACATATGCCTGCATGTTAGGAATGAGACGGCCGATCGGAACACCGTCATCGCAGGCGGCTACATTTGTCTCGCTACAGGAAGCGTCCCAAAACTCCGAGGTGCCGTAAACATTAAGAAGCCGGGCATCTGGCAGGCGATCGTAGAAAAGTCCGACCAGTTCCTTGGTCAGGGCCTCGCCGCTGCAAGCCCAATAGCGAAGATCCGGAAGGCGACGCCCCAAATCTTTCACCGCCTCCAGCATCGCCCGCATCAATGAAGGAACAAGAACAATGCGGCTCGCTCTCGATGTCCTGAGCAACTCGATCAGATAATGAAGGTCTCTGGATGCCGTTTCACCGGCAATTACGACATGCTGGCCGCGTATCAGCGGCATGAAGACTTCCCACAGCATGTCGATGAAATTTGGCGTGGTCTTCTGGATGTAAATCTCTTCGCCTGACGGATCCGTGGCGTCCCAATTGAGCCGGTTGACGACGGCGCTGTGGGTTCCCATCACGCCTTTCGGCCTGCCAGTCGAGCCGGAGGTGTACAGAACATAGACCAGGTTCTGCGGTGTCACGCCAATCCCGCGTGGCGGCGAGATCGGCTGACGCATGATAGCTTCGGCTTCGGCATCGAGGTCAAGCAGACGGACCGCCTCCGCCGCCGGCAGAGCCGGCGCGCTCTTGCCGGCGGTCAGTACCAGTCCGACTCTCGAGTCCGCCATCATGTAGGCGAGTCGCTCGGTCGGATAGCTCGGGTCCAGAGGCAGGTACGCGCCTCCAGCCTTCAGGATTCCGAGCAGACCCACTATCATTTCCGGCGAACGCTCGACACAGAGCCCAACGATCACATCGGGACCGACCCCGAGTTCGCGGAGATGATGCGCCAGCTGATTAGAACGTCGTTCAAGCTCACCGTAACTCAGCTCGACGTTTTCATAGACAACCGCGAGCGCTCCCGGCATCCGCGCCGCCTGTTCGCCAAACAGCTCGTGCAAACACCTGTCGTGAGGATAATCCGCGGACGTAGCGTTCCACTCCACCACGATACGGCGATGCTCGGCTTCGGTCAGCACATCCAGAGTCTCGATCGGCATCGCCGGAGCACTCTCCAGCGCATCCGCCAAATTGCTCAGCGCCGTGCACATGAAGCCGCAAACACGCTCCGCATCGACCGGCCGTTGTATCTGCGCTTTCAGGCGGAACCCATCGCCCAGGTCGTCGACCGACAGCGTCAGCGGATAATTGGAACGTTCCTCATTGCCAAGGAGTCTCACTCCCTTCCAGGCCGGAAGCGCTACCCTTTCATCCGCTTCCATCCTCGGGATGTGACGGTAGTTCAGAACTGCGTTGAACAGCGGCACTGACCGCGCTACTGCGCTGCAGCGCTGCGCCAGAACCAGCGAGGCATGTTCGTGTCTTAGCAGCCTCGTCAGCAATTGGTGGGTTTGCCGGACACTATTTTCTACACTCTCCCGATCCACCCGAATGCGTACGGGCAGGGTGTTTATGAAGAGCCCCAATGCCCGATCTACGCCTGCTTCACCCTGCATGCGTCCGAACAGCACCGTGCCGAACACGACATCCGGATGCCCCGATGCCCGCGCCAGCACCTGCGCCCAAGCCAGGTGGAACAGACTGGCCGGGTTTACCCCGAGCGCACGCGCACGCTCCCGCAATCGCCGCGCAAGGCCGGGATCCAACGCAACGCGCGATTCCTCGACGTTGCTGCCGTCGCCTTGCACATCGATCAAACCGAATGGCGCTGTTGGCTCGACTACATCCCCGAGCATCTCGCGGAAGAAGGCCTCGTGCTCCTCCGCACTCACACCCAGTCGCGCCCGCGCCACGAAGTTCCTGAACGGCACAGGCGGCGCAAGTCGATCTGCCTGCCCCAAAACATGGGCACTGATCTCGTCGATCAGCATTCTCAGCGTCGTATTGTCATCTGCCAGATGATGGTTCAGCAGCAGCAACAGCCAGCGGTCGCCAGGCACATCATGGGCGACGAACACCCGTAGCATCGGCGCCTTCCGGACATCAACGCGGTAGCGGCGCGGGTTGAAACGCGCGAGTAACTGAGCGGCCGCATCTGCATCTTCGTCCAGCGCGACTTCTTCGATCGGCAACGTTGCTTGACGCCACACCACCTGGACCGGCACCGACAACCCTTCCCACACCACTCCGGTCCGGAAAATGTCGTGCCGGTGGATCACCGCCTGTAGTGCCGCCACAAAATTGTCGAGTCGCGCCCGGTCATCGAACGCCAGAAGCGTTCGCATCAGATAGACATCGCCTTCCGACGCCATCAAATGGTGGAACAGGATACCCTCCTGCAGCGGCGCCAACGGATAGATATCCTGCACATTGGCCGCCCCGCCCGAAACCGACGCCACCACTCGATCGATCTCAGCCTGCTCAAGCGTGATCAGCGACAACATCTCGGGCGTGATCGCGTCGCATCCCGGAAGAATTCGGTTCGGCGGGACTTCAACCACTTCGCTCTCGCTACTGACCGCGTCTGCGAGAGTTGCCACGGTAGGCGCGGTAAATAGCGTCCGCACGCTGGCATGTAATCCTTGCTGGCGCATACGCTCCAACAAGCCAATGGCCAGCAGCGAATGCCCGCCGAGTTCGAAGAAATTGTCGTGCACTCCGACCCTGTCGAGCTTCAGCACATCGGCCCAGATGCCAGCCAGCACTTCCTCCCGCGGCGTCCGCGGCGCCACATACTCACCGCGAACCACCGCATCGTCTTCCGGCGCCGGCAGCGCACGGCGGTCGACCTTTCCGTTCGGCGTCAACGGCAACGCGTCCAGCAGCACGAACGCCGACGGCATCATGTAATCGGGAAGGCTGTGCTTCAGATGGGCGCGCAGCAGCGAAGGTTCCGGAGCAACGCCATCCCCAACGATGTAGGCAACCAATTGTCGGTCCGCTCCCTCGTCGCGCGCCACCACCACCGCCTGGCCAACAGAATCATGCTCCACCAGCCGGGCTTCAATTTCCCCAAGCTCGATCCGATAACCCCGAACCTTGACCTGGTGATCGATCCGTCCGAGATATTCAAGCTCGCCATCCGCCCGCCACCGCGCCAGATCTCCGGTCCGGTACAGCCGCTCCCCGTCCCCAAACGGCGAGGGCACAAACCGTTCCCCGGTCAAGCCGGCACGGCCAAGATAACCTCGCGCCAGCCCAACCCCGCCAATGTACAACTCGCCGCCAACTCCGATCGGCACCGGTTCATGATCAACATCCAGCACATAAAGGCGCATATTCGCGATCGGGCGGCCAATCGGGACCTGGGCCGAATCTGGCGTGCACAGCCACGCGCTCACATCCACCGCCGCTTCGGTCGGGCCGTAAAGATTGTGCAGCCTGCCTGGAAGGCTGGCCAAGAATTGATTCTTGGTTTCCAGCGACAAGGCCTCGCCGCTGCACATGACGTCTCTCAAGCTGCCACACCGCTCGAGCTCTGCTCCCCTTAAAAAGATATCCAGCATCGAGGGGACAAAATGCGCGATGGTCACGCCCTGGCGTGCGATGAGTTCGGCCAGATAGGCTGGATCTTGATGGCCTCCTGGACGAGCTATCACCAGTTGAGAGCCGCAGATTAACGGCCAGAAAAATTCCCACACCGAAACATCAAAACTAAACGGTGTTTTTTGCAGAACCTTATCAAGGGCCCCCAATTTGTACGCGTCCTGCATCCACACAAGGCGGTTGACAATGCCGGAATGAGAATTTCCCACCCCCTTGGGTTTGCCGGTTGAGCCCGAGGTATAGATGACGTAAGCGAGGTTGTCGGGCAGCGAGAAGTTGCGTGGCATGCCGGCGGGACAGCGTTCGATCCGGGCCCAGTCCGCGTCGATCTCCACCACCTGCGCGCCGTGCGCGGGCAGATCGCCGGCCAGTCTCGCCTGCGTCACCAGCACCGGCGCCTTGGCGTCCCCAACCATGTAGGCCAGCCGCTCCGCCGGATAGCCGGGGTCCAGCGGCAGATACGCCCCGCCCGCTTTGAGAATCCCCAGCAGCCCCACAACCATCTCCAGCGACCGCTCGACGCACAGCCCCACGACCGTTTCAGGACCGACACCAAGGCCGCGCAGATAATGCGCAAGCTGGTTCGAGCGCCGATCAAGCTCGCCATAGCTCAGTTCGCTGTCTTCATAGACCAGCGCAACCGCATCCGGCGTCCGTGCCGCCTGTTCGGCAAACAGCTCGTGCAGGCATTTGTCTCTCGGATACGCCGCAGCCGTCGCGTTCCACTCCTCAAGCAGCTGACGGCGCTCTCGGGCCGGCAGCAGCGGCAGCTCGGACAACCGCGCATCAGGATTGACGACGATCCCTTCCAACAGAACACGCAAGTGTCCCGCCAGACGTTCAACCGTCGACCGCTCAAACAAGTCGGTCGCATATCGAATCCGCATCGAAAGCCGGCCTTCGGCACGCCTTTCGATATAAAGCTCCAGATCCACTATCGAGGTATCGGTACCACCCGACAGTCTTTCCAGCCTTAATCCCGCAATATCCGGCGCCCGGGCCTCATGTTGAAGCGAGTTGATCAGCACCTGGAAAAGCGGCTGCCGGCTCATGTCCCGAACCGGATTGAGCTCCTCGACCAGCTTCTCGAACGGCACATCCTGGTGCGCATAGGCCGCCAGCGCCGTCTTCTTCACCTGCCCCAGTAGCTCCTTGAAGATCGGATCTCCCCGCAGGTCAGTCCGCAGCACCAGCGTGTTGACGAAGAATCCGATCAATCCCTCAAGCTCGCGATGCGTCCGGCCGGCGATCGGAGAGCCCACCACAATGTCTTGCTGGCCGCTCCAGCGCGACAGCACCACATTGAAGGCTGCCAAAACCACCATGAACAGTGTCGCGCCTTCGCAATGGGCAAGCTCGTTCAGCGCCGCCATCAAATCTCCCGGCAATGCAAAGTGGTAATTTGCGCCGCGATAGCTTTGTACCGCCGGACGAGGACGATCTGTCGGCAACTCCAGCGCCGCAGGCGCGCCGTTCAAATGCTGCTTCCAGTACGCGACCTGCTTCTCCAAGGCATCGCCCTGCAGCCAGCCGCGCTGCCACAGCCCATAATCCGCATACTGCACCGCAAGCGCCGATAGCGGCGACGCTTTGCCCTGGCTGAAAGCCCCATACAGCGCCCCGACTTCCCGGATCAGAATCCCGATCGACCAGCCGTCCGACACAATGTGGTGCATGACCACTACCGCGATATGCTCCTCGTCCGACAACCGCAGCAGATGCGCACGGAACAGCGGACCACGCTCCAGATCGAACCGCTGCTGCACCAGCGCGCGCACCCGCTCCCGCGCCACCGCCGCCCGCTTACTTTCCGGCAGCTCGCTCAAATGCTCCACCGCAAGTTCGAACGATCCTGCCGGATCGATTACCTGAACCGGCGATCCGTCCAGCACCGCAAACCGCGTCCGCAACACCTCGTGACGTTCCACCACGAGCGCAAACGCCCGCTGCAGCGCCGCTACATCGAGCTCGCCGCGCAGCCGTATCGCTGCGGGCAGGTTGTAGGCCGAACCAAGCCCTCCGATCTGTTCCAGCAGCCACAGCCGCTCCTGGGCGTAGGACAGCGGCAGGGCATCCGAACGAGGCTGCGCCACCAGTGGCGGGGCCGATAGCCCCAGTCCTTGCCGTTGCGCCGCCTCGATCCGCACTGCCAACTCATCGATGGTCGGCGCCTCGAACAGCGCGCGCAGCGGCAGCTCGGCCTGGAACCAATCCCGTATCCGCGCCATCAACCGCGTCGCCAGCAGCGAATGCCCGCCGAGCTCGAAGAAGTTGTCGTGCACCCCGACGCGCTCCAGCCTCAAGACCTCACGCCAGATCGAAGCCAGGGCTTGCTCGGTCGGCGTTGCCGGCTCCACATAGGTGCCCGCCGCAACCCGCTTGCGCGGCGCCGCCGCGCCGAGATCGCGTTCGATCTCCGCGGCCGAGCAATATTGCAGAGCGATCGAGCGGAAGAAGCGCCGCCGCGCCGCCCGCAAGTCCAGTTCGCCGGCGAAAGCGGGCGGCGGCAGTTCGGGCTCATCGGCAGCTGCTATGAGCGCAGCGCCTTGATCGACGGCCTGCCGCCGCTGCAACGCCGCAGCGATCTGCTGCGGCGACACGGTGACGGAGTTGGTGTCCTGCCGGCCAAGCTCGGCCAGCCGGCAAAGCTCCTGCAGGAAGCGCTGCGCTGGAACGTTGCGCGCGGTTGGCTGGAACTGGAACTCAATCCCGCTCACGCCGGACGCCCTGGCCTGCTCGCCCAGCAACTCCAGTATGCGGTACTCGACCTCGCGCCCCAGAACGCGGCAGCTCAATGCAAAACCTTGCACCGTCCATAGCCGCTCGGTGCGATCGATCGCCAGCAGGCCGGATTTGCCATAGTCGCCAAACCGGTCGCTCACTTCGACAATCAGCATCGGCTTGTCGGCGCTGCCGACCCGCGCGCGGACCTCCTCAGCCGTCAGGCGCAGGCCCGTGGTATTGAATTGCGTCGTGCGTTCCATCATTTGCACCACGCGATCAACGTCCTGATCCGTAATCGTCCGCAGCTCCAGCTTCAGTTCAAGCCCGGCTATGAAGCTGCGCAGCGACGTGGAGTTCTGCCGTACCTCGCGGCGCTGACGTTCCTGCCGATAGCGTTGCGAACGCTTGCGATCCTCATCCGTCGTCCGGGCGCCGTCGAACGCCCAAAGCCGGCTCAGGAAGCCGTCCATCTGCCCATCGCCTTGCGGAACCCGCAGCGTCAGCACCTCCGGGCAATGCTCCGCCATTGCGGCACATTCCACCGCGTCGTCATCGAGGAACAGGAAGCTATCGAGCGCCAGATCCAGTTCGGCTGCGAGCTCGGCAATCGACGCCGACTTCGTCCCCCAACCGATCCGATGCAAAACGACGTCTTCCCAGGACAGCAGCATGTCCTTGTTCGACCGGAACACTTCGATCACGTCGGCTTCATTGTTGCGGCTGCAAAGGCAGACCAGGACGCCGTTATGGGCCTGCCGGACCAGGAAGTCCTGCAGCCGCCGGCACTCCGGCGTGATCTCTACCCCGAGCGGCCCATCCTCGCCGCAGATCCCCCGCCACAGCGTATTGTCGCAATCGGCGACGATGACCTTGTAGGGATGCCGTCTGGCTTCGAACAACGCTCTCATCGCGCTGGTCGCGGCGGCGACAAAGAAGGCTTGCGTATAGGGGATGTCGGCAATGCTTTCCAGATACGCGTCATGGATCTCCGACACCCCCAGCGCATGGACGGTATCGTCGAGCGGCAGGACGACGACCCCGGGCAAATCGCGCAAGGCGTTCGTCAGGCGGGTCTTGATCAGCTCCAGCCGAAGGACATTCCGCGCCGTGGCCGCCGATTGGAGCGAGGCGGGGCACACCCCGATCAGGTAATGTCCTTTGCCGGAACCGGACACCATGCGCAGCTGGTCGACGAAATCATCGACATTGCGCTCGATGTCGCCAAAATTGATGTTTTCCCGGCTGTCATCGGCTCCAGCTTCGGCTTCGGCCGGCCGCCGGCCCCAATCCTCCAGCCGCAACAAGATCACGTGGAAGCAGTTTGCCTGCCGCGACATCGACCGGTCCGAAAGCAGGCTCTGCAGCACCTGATTGTATCCGGTACTGCTGATCCGGGCCGTCAGCCCCACCCTCTCGAACCAGAACCGCAGCGGATCGACCAGCGCATCGCCGGTGAACGTGCTCGATATCGTCACGTCCAGCCCCAGCGGCGGGATTGCCGCTTCGAGCTGCGCGCAGCTTTGCGCGGGGTCGGCAACGATCCGCTCCAGCAGGACGCGGTAATGCTCGGCCAGCCGCGCCACCGTCGAGCTGTCGAACATGTCCGTGGCGTACTCGAAAAAGCCCCACAGCCCCTTTGCCGCCTCATGCAGATAAAGCGACAGGTCGAACTTCGAGGTCCGGGTCGAGCTTTCGACCCGGCTCAATGTCAGGCCGGGCAGATCGAACCGCTCCTGCGGCACATTCTGCAGGGCAAACAGCACCTGAAAAATCGGCTGCCGGCTCAAGTCACGCGCCGGCCGCAGTTCCTCGACCAATTTCTCGAACGGCAAATCCTGATGCGCATATGCCGCCAGTGCGGTCTCCCTGACCCGCTCCAGATGCTGTCTGAAGCTCGAACTCATCAGCTACCTGCGTCCTGATCACCAGCGTGTTGACGAAGAACCCGATCAACCCCTCCAGCTCCCGGCGCGTCCGTCCCGCGATCGGCGAGCCCACCACTATGTCGTCCTGACCGCTGTGGCGCTTCAACAGCAATTGAAACGCCGCAAGCATCACCATGAAAAGCGTCGATCCTTTCGACCGAGCCAGCTCGTTCAGCGACGTCACCAGTTGCGCCGGCAATGCAAAATTGTATTTCAAGCCGCGATAGGTCTGTACCGCGGGCCGTGGCCGATCGGTCGGAAGCTCCAGCGCCGCGGGCGCCCCGCTCAGACGTTGACGCCAGTATCCGATCTGCTTTTCCAGAGTCTCATCCCGCAGCCAGCCGCGCTGCCACAATGCATAGTCGGCATAATGAACCGGTAGCTCGGGCAACGGCGACGCAAGACCTTGCGAGAGGGCCGAATACAGCGTCCCTGTTTCTCGGATCAAGACCCCGACCGACCAGCCATCAGACACGATGTGATGCATTGTGACGACCGCGATATGGTCCTGCGCAGACAACCGGATCAGATGCCCCCGGAACAGCGGTCCGCGCTCCAGATCAAACGGCTGTTGCGCCAATGCACGCGCCAGTCTCTGCGACGCCGCCGCCCGCTCATCCTCCGGCAGTTGGCTCAAATCTTCGATTTGCAGTCCAAATCGGCCGGGCGGTTCGATCAACTGAACCGGACTGCCGTCGACCACCGCAAAACGAGTCCGCAAACTCTCGTGACGTTCGATGACCGCCGCAAAGCTCAGTTCGAGTACCGACACATCGAGATCGCCCTGAAGCCGCACTGCTGCGGGCATGTTGTAGGCTGATCCAACCCCTCCAATCTGCTCCAGCAACCACAGCCGTTCCTGCGCGTGCGACAGCGGCAGAACTTGGGGGCGGGCTTGCGCCAACAGGGTAGGAGTTGCCAGCCCCAATCCTTCCTGCTGCGCAGTTTCAATAAGCGCTGTCAGCTCACCCACGCACGGCGCGTCGAACAGCGTGCGCAGCGGCAGCTCAATGCGGAACGCATCGCGAATGCGCGCCATCAACCGCGTCGCCAGCAGCGAATGCCCGCCCAGTTCAAAGAAGTTGTCGTTGATCCCGACCCATTCTAGCTTGAGCACCTCGCACCAGATCGCGGCCAGCACCTGCTCCCCAGGAGTTTGCGGCGCCACATACTCGACACCGACAACCGCGCCATTTTCCGGCGCAGGCAGCCGGCGCCGGTCGATCTTTCCGTTCGACGTCAGCGGCAACGCATCCAGCAGCACAAACGTCGCGGGCACCATATGCTCGGGAAGACTGCGCTTCAGATGCCCGCGCAGTTCACCCGCATCGATGGCCGCGCCCTTGTGCCCAACCACATACGCCGCCAGGCGCTTGTCGCCCGCAGCATCCTCTCGCGCCACAACGACGGCCTGACCGACATCGGGATGCTCAAGCAGCCTGGCCTCGATCTCGCCAAGCTCGATACGCAAGCCGCGCAGCTTCACCTGGTGATCGATCCGCCCGAGATATTCGAGTTCGCCATCCGCACGCCACCGCGCCAGATCCCCGGTCCGGTACAGCCGCTCCCCATCCCCAAACGGCGACGGCACAAAACGATCGGCCGTCAGGGCAGCACGACCCAGATAGCCCCGCGCCAAACCCGCTCCGCCGATGTACAACTCGCCAGAAATCCCAATGGGCACGACTTCGCCCGCCGCATCCAGCACAAAGGCCCGTATGTTCGGAATCGGACGACCGATCGGAACGCCATGTCGGCACCGGTTCTGGTCCACCGCCGACCAGGACGCATCCCAAAACTCCGATGCGCCGTAAACATTGAACAGCCGGGCGTTCGGCAAGCACTCGTAAAACAGCTTCGCCATTTCAGAGCTGAGGGCTTCGCCGCTGCAGGCCCAATAGCGAAGGTCCGGAAGGCGACCTCCGACATCCTCAACCTCCAGCATCGCCTGCATCAACGATGGCACAAGGACAATGCGGCTAGTCTTGGATTTACCAAGCAGTTCGATCAGACGATGAATATCCCTCGAACAGCTCTCCCCCGCGATCACGATGCGCTGGCCGCGCATCAGCGGCATGAACACTTCCCACAACATGTCGATGAAGTTCGGCGTGGTCTTCTGGACGTAAAGCTCTTCTCCCGACGGAACTGCCGCGTCCCAATGAAGCCTGTTGACGACGGCGCCATGGGTGCCCATCACGCCTTTCGGCTTGCCGGTCGAGCCTGAAGTGTAGAGAACGTAAGCCAGGTTTTGCGAGGTTACGCCAACCGCGCGCGGTGGCGCGATCGGATAACCGGCGATTGCATCTGTCTCAGCATCAAGGCAAACCAGAGCAATAGGATCAACCGCCAGCCCGGCCATTGCGCCGCCGTGCTGGGCCAACACCAAGCTGATCCCAGCATCGGACATCATGTAGGCCAGTCGTTCCGGCGGATAGGCCGGATCGAGCGGAAGATACGCTCCCCCCGCCTTTAATATTCCGAGCAGCCCCACCACCATGTCTGGCGACCGGTCGATGCTTAGCCCGACGATCACATCGGGCCCGACACCGAGCCCGCGCAGATGATGCGCCAGCTGGTTGCTGCGACGATCCAGATCATCATACGTCAGTTCGCTGTCATCGTAGACGATAGCAACAGCATCCGGCGTCCTGGCTGCCTGTTCGACGAACAATTCATGCAGGCACTTGTCCTTTGGATATGCCGCCGCGGTATCGTTCCACTCGACCATCAGCTGATGGCGTTCGGCCGTGTCCAGCAACGCCAGATCAGACAGCCTCGCCTCGGGGGCCGCAACTATCGATTCCAGTAAGGTCTTGAAATGCGACGACAGCCGTCTAATCGTCGAAGCATCGAACAAGTCCGTCGCGTACTCGAAATAGCCCTCGAGCCCGCCTTCCCGTTGGTAAACGTAAAGCGACAGGTCTAGCTTCGCTGTAGTCTGCTGCCCTGGCAATCGACGCAATTCCAGTCCCGGCAGCTGTAGCCGTTCCCGCGGCACGTTCTGCAAAGCAAACAGCACCTGGAAGATGGGTTGACGCGACAGATCGCGCTTCGGCTGCAACACCTCCAGCAGCTTCTCGAACGGCACCTCCTGGTGCGCATAGCCATCCAACGCCGTCTCTTTCACGCGACCGAGCAGTTCCGTGAAGCTCGGATCGCCCTTCAGGTCCGTCCGCAGCGGCAAAGTGTTGATAAAAAAGCCGATCAGTCCTTCCAATTCCCGATGCGACCGTCCCGCGATCGGCGAACCCACCACAACGTCTTCTTGTCCGCTCCAGCGCGACAGCACCACATTGAACGCCGCCAGCAGCACCATGAACAACGTCGCGCCTTCCGAGCGCGCCAGTTCGTCGAGCGAGGCCGTCAGTTCCGCCGGCAGTCCGATCGCAAAGCTCTCGCCGCGATAGCTCTGTACCGCGGGGCGGGGCCGATCGGTCGGAAGATCAAGGACTGTCGGCGCTCCAGTCAAATGCTCACGCCAATACGAGACTTGCTTCTCAAGCGCGTCGCCCTGCAGCCGGCTGCGCTGCCACAACGCATAATCGGCATATTGAACCGGCAATGCAGGTAGCGGCGACGGCCGGCCGGCTGCAAACGCGGCGTACAGCGCGCCCACCTCGCGGATCAGAACCCCGATCGACCAGCCGTCCGAGACAATGTGGTGCATCACCACCACCGCAATGTGCTCTTTCTCCGATAGCCGCAGCAGACGTCCCTGGAACAGTGGACCATGCGCAAGGGCAAACGGTTGCTTTGCGAGCACACCGATTCTCTCTCGGGCCGCCGCCGCTCGCTCGTCCTCCGGCAGCTCGCTCAGATCCTCCACCACAAGTTCAAACGATCCTGCCGGATCGATTACTTGAACCGGTGATCCGTCCACGACCGCAAACCGCGTCCGCAACACCTCGTGACGCTCCACCACGAGCGCAAGTGCTCGCTGCAACGCGGCTACATCAACCAACCCCCGCAGCCGCACCGCTGCCGGCAAGTTGTAGGCCGACCCCAGAACTCCGATTTGCTCCAGCAGCCACAACCGTTCCTGCGCATGCGACAGCGGCAAAGCGTCCGGCCGCTGCGATCGTGTCAACGACAGCGTAGCAGCCCGTGTCCTTTTGTTGTCTACTAACAAACGAAGGAGCGCCGCCTTTTTGGGCGAGAACTCGTTAAACTGTTCTTCGACGCTCATGACTAATTCTCCGCGAGGCTGTTCAATATCTTTTCAGCCTCCTCTTCGGTCATGTTGGCTATGTCATCAACGATATCCGCAACGCTTCCTTCCATCATTGCAACGACACGCTTCGCCGCCTCCATTCGCACCGCCAAATCACCGATGGTCGGCGCCTCGAACAGCGCCCGCAACGGCAGTTCGACCCGGAATGCATCCCGAATGCGCGCCGTCAACCGCATCGCCAGCAGCGAATGCCCGCCCAGCTCGAAGAAGTTGTCGTGCACGCCGACACGCTCCAGCTTCAAGACCTCGCACCAGATCGAAGCCAGCACCTCCTCGGTCGGCGTCCGCGGCGCCGCATACTCGCCGCGGATGAGCGCATCATCCTCCGGCGCCTGCAGCGCCCGGCGATCAACCTTCCGGTTCGCCGTCAGTGGCAGCGCATCGAGCAGCACAATCGCCGCGGGCACCATATAATCAGGAAGGCTGCGCTTCAGATGCGCGCGCAACTCGCCCGCATCGACGGCCGAGCCGGTATGCCCCACCACATACGCCACCAGCCGCCTCCCGCCCATCGCATCATCGCGCGCAACGACGACGGCCTGATGGACATCGGGATGTTCAACCAGCGCCGCCTCGATCTCCCCAGGCTCGACGCGGAACCCGCGGATCTTCACCTGGTGATCGATCCGCCCGAGATATTCGAGTTCGCCATCCGCACGCCACCGTGCCAGATCCCCGGTCCGGTACAGCCGCTCCCCATCGCCAACCGGGCTTGGAATGAAGCGCTCCGCCGTCAGACCGGCACGCTGCCAATATCCGAGCGCAATGCCATGTCCTCCAATCGCGACCTCGCCCCGGATATCCGCAGGCTGGCCGGCCTCGTTCAGCAGGACGATCTCTGCTCCGGGAACAGGACGCCCCACCGGCAGCCGATGGCGCGTCAGGTCGCGTTCAAAATCCGGCGCATAATGCGTCGTCGTCGAACACTCGGTCTGCGACAGGGCCGTCAGCAGCCGGCAGTTCTCTCCGCCATGCCGCTGCACGATGGCGATGTCCTCGGCCTTGGCCCCTTCGCCTCCCAGCACCACCCAGCGAAGATTGGCCGTTGCGGCAAACTGCGGCAGCGCCGCCCGCAACAGGCTCGGCGTCGAATGCCAAATCGTAACCGCGTTCTCGGCCAGCCATTCCTGCAGTCCTTCGATTCCCTTGCGTCTCACATCCCACAGGCAGAGCGCCGCGCCGCTCAGCAGGGTGCTGAAGATGTTCTTCACCGCCGCGTCGGTGCCATAGCCCGCCAGCAGCGTCATCCGGTCGGTCCGATCGAGTCCGATTGCCGCGCTGTAGACCGCAATATGCTGAAGAATGCCGCGATCGCACTGCGCTACTCCCTTCGGTGCGCCGGTCGTCCCCGACGTATAGAGGACATAGGCGATCGAGCCGGGCGGACGCGACAGCAGTTCAAACGGCTCGTTCGGCGCCTCATCCACGCTCAGCACCGCCGCGCCGAGATCTTCGCCCAAACCTCTCAGTTCCGGACTGGCCAGCACACAGCCGCAGCGGCTCTCGGTCAGGATCGCGCGCAGCCGCGCCGGCGGATCGTCGGACGAAAGCGGGACGTAAAACTTGCCGGCTCCGAGCACACCCATGATCGCGGCAACCATCATCGGTGCGTGCGGGAACAATAGCCCGATCGGCTCGCTCGATCCGCCGCGCCGGTTCACCAGCAAGGCTGCGATCCGGCCCGCTTCGCGGTTGAGGTCGCCATAGCTCCAGCATTGCCGGCCGGCCGTGATGGCTGTGGCCTCCGGCCGCGAGCGCGCCTGGGCAAGGAAGCTATCGGTCACGGACGGCGATTGCGCAATGCGAACGGCCTGATCAGAACCGAGCGATTCAAAATCCAGCGCTCTCACCTGACGACCCGAACGCTCCGCAGACTCCACCATCGACAGATCGGAGAGCCGGACATCAGGCCGTGTTACAGCAGCATCAAGCAGGGCCACCCAGTGCCCCGCCAGCCGCTGGATCGTCGACCGATCAAACAGGTCGGTTGCGTATTCGAAATAACCTTCGAGCCTATCTTCCCGCTCATACACGTAAAGCGCCAGGTCGTACTTCGCCGTTGGCCTGCCGCCGCCGACCCGGCTCAGCTGCAGCCCCGGCAATTGCAGCGTCTCCCGCGGCACGTTCTGCAACGCGAACATGACCTGGAAGATCGGCTGCCGGCTCAAGTCCCGCACCGGCTGCAGCTCCGCTACCAGCTTCTCGAACGGCAGATCCTGGTGCGCATAGGCCCCAAGCGCCGTCTCCTTCACTCGGCCCAGCAGCTCCCTGAAGCTCGGATCTCCGCTCAACTCCGTCCGCAACGCCAGCGCATTGACGAAGAACCCGATCAGCCCCTCGAGCTCCCGATGCGTCCGCCCCGCAATCGGCGAACCCACCACAATGTCTTCTTGTCCGCTCCAGCGCGACAGCACTACCTGGAACGCCGCCAAAAGCACCATGAACAACGTCGCGCCGTCGCGGCGCGCCAACGCCTGGAGCGAGACCGTCAGTTCCGCCGGCAGCCCAATCGTAAGCCCCTCGCCCCTGTAGCTCTGCACCGCCGGCCGTGGTCTGTCGGTCGGAAGCTCCAAGGCCGCAGGCGCACCACTCAGATGCTCCTTCCAGTACTCCACCTGCTTCTCCAGCACCTCGCCCTGCAACCAACCGCGCTGCCACAGCGCATAATCGGCATACTGGACCGCCGGCTCGGGCAGCGGCGACGCGCGGCCCTGGCTGAACGCCGCATACAACGCGCCCACTTCTCTGATCAAAACCCCGGTCGACCAGCCGTCCGAGACAATGTGGTGCATCACCACCACCGCAATGTGCTCTTCCGCAGACAACCGCAGCAAATGCGCACGGAACAGCGGGCCTCGCTCGAGGTCGAACCGCCGCTGCGCCAGCACGCCTATCCGCTGCCGCGCCGCAGCAGCACGCTCGCCTTCCGGCAGTTCGCTCAGATCCTCGATCGCGAGTTCAAACGATCCAGCCGGATTGATCACCTGGGCCGGCGATTCGTTCACCACCGCAAACCGCGTTCGCAGCGCCTCGTGCCGCCCGACGATCGCCGCAAAGCTGCGCTCCAGCGCCGCACCATCAAGCGCTCCACGCAAACGTACCGCCGCAGCTAGGTTGTAGGCCGAGCTCAAACCTCCGATCTGTTCCAGCAGCCACAGCCGCTCCTGCGCGTACGACAGCGGCAGGGCATCCGGACGTGGCTGTGCCACCAGTGCTGGCGCTGATAGCCGCAATCCTTGCCCTTGCGCCGCCTCCATTCGCACCGCCAAATCACCGATGGTCGGCGCCTCGAACAGCGCCCGCAACGGCAGTTCGACCCGGAATGCATCCCGAATGCGCGCCGTCAACCGCATCGCCAGCAGCGAATGCCCGCCCAGCTCGAAGAAGTTGTCGTGCACGCCGACACGCTCCAGCTTCAAGACCTCGCACCAGATCGAAGCCAGCACCTCCTCGGTCGGCGTCCGCGGCGCCGCATACTCGCCGCGGATGAGCGCATCATCCTCCGGCGCCCGCAGCGCCCGGCGATCAACCTTCCGGTTCGCCGTCAGCGGCAGCGCATCGAGCAGCACAATCGCCGCGGGCACCATATAATCAGGAAGGCTGCGCTTCAGATGCGCGCGCAACTCGCCCGCATCGACGGCCGAGCCGGTATGCCCCACCACATACGCCACCAGCCGCCTCCCGCCCATCGCATCATCGCGCGCAACGACAACGGCCTGATGGACATCGGGATGTTCAACCAGCGCCGCCTCGATCTCCCCAGGCTCGACGCGGAACCCGCGGATCTTCACCTGGTGGTCCCGTCGTCCCAACGATACTCCAGTTCCCGTCCGCCCGCCAGCGCGCCAAATCGCCCGTAAGATACAGCCGCTCGCCGTCGCCAAACGGCGAGGGCACAAACCGCTCTGCCGTCAGACCGGCAAGCCCGTGGTAGCCGCGCGCTAGACAGTCTCCACCGATCGCCAATTCACCCGGCACACCGATCGGAGCGGGATTGAGATGGGCGTCGAGCACGTAGCAGCCGACATTGGCCAAAGGGCTGCCCAGCGCCAGAATGGCCGAGCCATTCCGTTCAGCCCCCCGTCGACGTCATAAACCAGACTCGCAAAAGCTTCCGTCGATGCATAGTGATTGTAAATCCGGGTCGAGGGATCGCACTTCAATCCCTGGATCCAGGCCGCACGCGATGGCTCGCCGGCTAAAATGAGGGCTTTGCCCGGAAAAAACTGAGCGCCGGCGTCGCCATGAAGAGCCGCAAGATGCGACGGCGTTATCTTCACATGGCTGATCGAATCATCCGCAAACCGCCTGCGACACAGCTCGCCATTCAACGCTTGCTCACGGTCAAAAATGTAAATGCAACCGCCGGAAAGAAGCGTGGGGTAAATGGTGGTTACGGCCGAGACAGTGGCTATCGATTGAACGAACGCACTGCGGTAAAAGCTCTCCGAACCGACCGCACGCGCAATTCCCGTCACATAGTTCACGATACTGAGATGGGCGATCCCCACCCCCTTCGGCTGTCCGGTTGAGCCGGACGTATAGATCACAAAGGCAAGAGTGCTCGATGTCACTTCCACGTCCGGCACCGCTGAGCATTCGGTCGTGATCCCCGGCCATTCCCTGTCAAGCCGGATCACCTGCAACGTAGCGGACGCCGGTAGAATCGCCTCGAACCGGGCCTGTGTGATCAGCACCGGCGCCTTCACATCCTCCAGCATGTAGGCCAAACGCTCCGGCGGATAATCTGGATCGAGCGGCAGATACGCGCCGCCCGCCTTCAGAATCCCCAGCAGCCCCACAACCATCTCCAGCGACCGCTCGACGCACAGCCCCACGACCGTTTCAGGACCGACACCAAGGCCGCGCAGATAATGTGCAAGCTGGTTCGAACGCCGATCAAGCTCGCCATAGGTCAGTTCGCTGTCCTCATAGACCAGCGCAACCGCATCCGGCGTCCGTGCCGCCTGTTCGGCAAACAGCTCGTGCAGGCTTTTGTCTCTCGGATACGCCGCCGCCGTCGCGTTCCACTCCTCAAGCAGCTGACGGCGCTCTCGGGCCGGCAGCAGCGGCAGCTCGGACAACCGCGCATCAGGATTGACGACGATCCCTTCCAACAGAACACGCAAGTGTCCCGCCAGACGTTCAACCGTCGACCGCTCAAACAAGTCGGTCGCATATCGAATCCGCATCGAAAGCCGGCCTTCGGCACGCCTTTCGATATAAAGCTCCAGATCCACTATCGAGGTATCGGTACCACCCGACAGTCTTTCCAGCCTTAATCCCGCAATATCCGGCGCCCGGGCCTCATGTTGAAGCGAGTTGATCAGCACCTGGAAAAGCGGCTGCCGGCTCATGTCCCGAACCGGATTGAGCTCCTCGACCAGCTTCTCGAACGGCACATCCTGGTGCGCATAGGCCGCCAGCGCCGTCTTCTTCACCTGCCCCAGTAGCTCCTTGAAGATCGGATCTCCCCGCAGGTCAGTCCGCAGCACCAGCGTGTTGACGAAGAATCCGATCAATCCCTCAAGCTCGCGATGCGTCCGGCCGGCGATCGGAGAGCCCACGACAATGTCTTGCTGGCCGCTCCAGCGCGACAGCACCACATTGAAGGCTGCCAAAACCACCATGAACAGTGTCGCGCCGTCGCAATGGGCAAGCTCGTTCAGCGCCGCCGTCAAATCTCCCGGCAATGCAAAGTGGTAATTTGCGCCGCGATAGCTTTGTACCGCCGGACGAGGACGATCTGTCGGCAACTCCAGCGCCGCAGGCGCGCCCTTCAAATGCTGCTTCCAGTACGCGACCTGCTTCTCCAAGGCATCGCCCTGCAGCCAGCCGCGCTGCCACATCCCATAATCCGCATACTGCACCGCAAGCGCCGATAGCGGCGAGGCTTTGCCCTGGCTGAAAGCCGCATACAGCGCCCCGACTTCCCGAATCAGAACTCCGATCGACCAGCCGTCCGACACAATGTGGTGCATCACCACGACCGCGATATGCTCCTCGTCCGACAACCGCAGCAGATGCGCACGGAACAGCGGACCACGCTCCAGATCGAACCGCTGCTGCACCAGCGCGCGCACCCGCTCCCGCGCCACCGCCGCCCGCTTACTTTCCGGCAGCTCGCTCAAATGCTCCACCGCAAGTTCGAACGATCCTGCGATCGATTACCTGAACCGGCGATCCGTCCAGCACCGCAAACCGCGTCCGCAACACTTCGTGACGTTCCACCACGAGCGCGAACGCCCGCTGCAGCGCCGCTACATCGAGCTCGCCGCGCAGCCGTATCGCTGCCGGCAGGTTGTAGGCCGAACCAAGCCCTCCGATCTGTTCCAGCAGCCACAGCCGCTCCTGGGCGTAGGACAGCGGCAGGGCATCCGAACGAGGCTGCGCCACCAGTGGCGGGGCCGATAGCCCCAGTCCTTGCCGTTGCGCCGTCTCGATCCGCGTTGCCAACTCATCGATGGTCGGCGCCTCGAACAGCGCCCGCAGCGGCAGCTCGGCCTGGAACCAATCCCGTATCCGCGCCATCAACCGCGTCGCCAGCAGCGAATGCCCGCCGAGCTCGAAGAAATTGTCGTGCAACCCGACGCGCTCCTGTCTGAGCACCTCGCACCAGGTCGCAGCCAGTACCTCCTCGGTCGGCGTTCGTGGCGCTACATACTCCCCGCGAATGACCGCATCACGCTCCGGCGCAGGCAGCGCGCGCCGGTCAATCTTGCCGTTCGACGTCAGCGGCAATTCGTTCAGCAGCACACACGCCGACGGCACCATATGCTCGGGAAGGCTCCGTTGCAGATGAACGCGCAACTCGCCGGCATCAACGGCTGCACCCAATGCAACCACATACGCCACCAGACGTTTGTCGCCCGCAACATCCTCTCGCGCCACAACGACGGCTTGGCCGACATCGGGATGCTCAAGCAGCTTCGCCTCGATCTCGCCAAGCTCGACGCGGAAGCCACGCAGCTTAATCTGGTGATCGATCCGGCCGAGATATTCGAGTTTGCCCTCCGCACGCCACCGCGCCAGATCCCCGGTCCGGTACAGCCGCTCCCCATCTGCAAACGGCGAGGGCACAAAACGATCGGCAGTCAAACCAGGACGACGCCAATATCCGCGTGCGAGCCCGATACCACACACGTACAATTCACCAACAACCCCAATCGGCACCGGACTTGACTGATCGTCCAGTACGTAAACCCGCGTGTTCCAGACCGGCTGGCCGATCGGCGCCACACCAACGCCATCGTCGTTGATCCGAAACCACGTCGAAGCCATCGTGTACTCAGTGGGACCATACTGATTTACCGGCTGCGCGTTGCAAAACACCTCCCTGGCTGCCGAACACAGCGCATAGTGAAGCGGCTCACCGCAGGTCAGCACCTGGCGCAGACTGTCCACCGCGAAATGGCCAGCGCGGGCGTTATCAATGATAGCCCCCAGCAGACTGGGTGTGATGCTCAGGATAGTAGTGACTTTGTGGTTTTGAATTGCCTCGAGGTATTTGCGGGGCTCCCACTCGTCACCCGCCCGCAAGATGACCAGACGGCCACCAGACAGAAGTGGGCCAAATAAATCTCTGATCGACGGATCGAAGGATATCGAAGAGACATGGAGGACGGTATTGCCTGAACAGAGTCCGTATGTATGGATCAAGAACGCAAGATAATTCACGATCCCGGAATGCCGGGTCATCACTCCCTTTGGGGTTCCAGAAGATCCTGAAGTGAAAATCACACAAGCCAGATTCTCCGGATCAGCATTCGTCGCAGACGCCGTTTCCGGCTGCGCAGCAATCACGCCCCAATCCGCATCGATCAGCAGCACCTGGGCTTCATACATCGGCAACCGGTCGACCAACGCTGCTTGCGTTACCACGACCGACGCATTCGCATCAGCCAGCATCGACGCCAACCGGACCGCTGGGTAAGCGGGATCCAGCGGAAGAAATGCGCCGCCCGCCTTCAGGATTCCAAGCAGCCCGACCACCATCTCCGGCGACCGCTCGACACAAAGCCCGACGATCGTCTCGGGTCCCACGCCAGCGCCGCAAAGATAATTCGCCAATTGATTCGAACGCCGATCAAGCTCGCCATAGGTCAGTTCGCTGCCTTCATGAAGCAGCGCAACTGCATCCGGCGTCTTCGCGGCCTGCACCGCAAACGACTCATGCAGACACTTCCCGCGCGGAAACTCGGCTTCGGTATCGTTCCACTCCGAGAGCAGTCGGTGACGTTCATCGTCCGACACCAACGATAACTCTGATAATCGAACGTCTGGTGACGCTACAACAGCCGACAGCAACATCTCAAAATGATGCGCCAATCGATCGATCGTCGACGCCGAAAACAACGTCTTGGCATACCTGAAGGTAACGAGGGTTGCTCCGCCTTGACGGACATTCGTTTGTACAAGAACCGACAAATCGAATGGAAGACTGGTGCCGGGCAGCAGCCTTCGCCTCACCTTGAGGCCAGCGACCTGCACAGGGAGAGCAGGCGTATTATTCAGATTAAACATGACGCGGATTTGATGCGACCGATAAGCTTCGCCGCCCGTAACTATCAATCTCTCAAGCAGTTCGGCCGGAACCTCCTGATTGCTGTGGGCCCGCACCGCCGTCCGATGCACCTCGGTCAACAATTCGCGAAAGGTTAGTGCGGAAGATGGTCTAATCCGCAACAGCAGCGTGTTTAAAAACACGCCGATGACGTTTTGGGTCTCCGCACGGTCTCGATTCGAGACGGGCGATGCCACGACGAAATCTTCCAGGCCCGTATACTTATGCAGCAACACTCCAAACGCCGCAAGCAAGACGTTGAACAGGGTCGCTCCATTCTCTCTGCCCAGAGTCCACAGCGACCTTCGAGAGCGGCCGTGCAGCCAGAACGATTTGTGCCCAACCTCAAATGGCAACGACCCGCTCGGCAGTCGATCCACCGGAAAATCCAAGACGACGCTGGCCCCCTGCAGCTCCTTGTTCCAGTAAGCCAACTCCGATTCGAAGGATGACTCGCCGACCTTTTTCCGCTCCCAGCGGGCATAGTCGGAATACCGCAGCGCCAGCGGCGAAAGCACGGGCGCCTCCGACGCGATAATCGCATTATAAATCGCACTGAGTTCAGTCAGCAGGAGATTGATCGACCAACCATCACAAACAATATGATGTATCGCGATCAGCAATATATGTTCCGTCTGTTCGAGACGAAACAAGACACAGCGCCACAGCGGTCCCGTGGCCAAATCGAATGTCCGGTTTGCGTGATTTGCGGCCTGCTTCAGCAATTCCTGGTTCTTGTCATCACAATACCGCAAATCGACAATCGGCAATGGCAGTGGCGAAGGCTGCCCGACGATCTGCACTGGATCGCCGTCGACGAACGAGATCGTAGTCCGCAGAGCCTCATGCCGCTTCAGTAGTCCAAAGAGAGCCGCTTCAAGGGAGCTGACGTCCAAATTGCCACTGAGGGATACGTCAGCGACAATGTGGTATGCCGCGCTGGCGGGATTTAGCTGCTGAAATAACCAGATCCGCTCCTGCATAAGCGACAAGGGGACGGGAGTTGCGCTGGTGCTCCGCGGAATCGAGGCACAGCTCGATCCGACGGAGTGTTCGCCTCGTATGCGTGCCTCGAGAAGTGCACGGCCGCGTTTCGTCAATAGCTTCGAGCGGTTCGGTATTGTGCTGCCGGCCGACATGTCCCCGTCCGTTTCCCGCCTGCTAAAGCAACCCGCGTCGCCTGTTACTCACCCGGCTCGGCAGCTTCCGTCTCGCCCATCTGTTCGATTTCGGCGATCAACTTCTCCTCGACCACCAACGATACGCCCGCGACGGTCGATGCGGTGAAAAAGTCGCGAGGAGTTAGTTCAACTTGAAAACGGTTGCGCAATCGCGGCAACAGCTGAAGCGCCAGAAGGGAATGTCCGCCAAGCTCAAAGAAATCATCGTTGACGCCGACGTTCTCGAGACTGAGGGACTCCGCCCACATTTCGGCGATAATCTGCTCCAGTTCGGTAGCGGGCTGGGCATACGCTTCCCGCAGATCCGGTCTTGGATGGCGTTGACCATTACCGCCTTTCGGCGCTGCCGGAATGGGCTCTGGCGTATCTTCTTGCAGCCGCCTTGCTTTATCTTCGACGTCGACTGATCCAATCGTATCGCCGCCCTGCTCCGAATAATTCCGCTTGGATACCAACACCTGGGTCAGTTCCGACTGCAATATCCGGAAAAATGCATCGACACCCTCAGAGGTCCTTATGCCGTCCTTGAGCTGTGCAGCATGCGCAGCGCGCAACTGCGCAGGAACTTCTCTTCTCACCACCATGCCGATCTCGTTCCATAAATCCCAGTTGATCGAGATCGTTTTGCCGGAACGAGAAAGCGATTTTTCCCGCGCAAACGCGTCAAGGAATGCATTGGCCGCGGAATAGCTGACGTGGCCAATATATCCCTTCAATGCGCTGATCGACGAGAACAGCACGAGAAAGTCTATCTCGAGCCGACCGAAGATTTGCTCCAACACCATGGTGCCCAAGATCTTTGGCTGCAAAACCTTCAGGCTGGTCGAGCGGTCCGCGTAAGCAATTGGCAAACTTGAGGCTGCTCCCGCCGCGTGGATAACGCCATTGATCGCGCCGAAGCGAGTCTGCGCCTGCTTGACGACGATGCGCATCGCCTCGAGATCCGCGACATCGGCCACGCCGATCATCACCTCGGAACCATTGCTTTCAATATCTCTGATGGCCTGGATGGCGATGCGCGTTTTGTCATTCTCGTCAGCCTCCGCCAGGTAACGATCCCAGCGGTTTCGATCCGGCAACCGCGTCCGGCTCACCAGAACGAGTTTTGCTTTCGCCCTTTCAGACAATGCGCGGCCCAATGAAAGGCCGATCGCGCCGAGACCTCCCGTGATCAGATAGACGCCCTGTGGGCGCAATATTGACTTGGGTTCGGCGGGATCGAGCTTTACCTGACTGCGTTCGGCGGTCCAGGCGCAGTTGCGCCGATACGCCACGATCCCGTCCGGCCCCGCACCAGCCAAATCCCGGATCATCCGCTTAATGATCTGGCGGCGACCCGCGGAATTAAGTTCCTTGCTCGATACATCGATGTAGCGGCAGCGAATGTTTTCGCACTCGAGGTTTCCAACCTGGCAGGGCCCGCGCGCGATAGCGCCGAGCGGCATAATGGTCTCATTGCCGAGCACGTCTTCGGTGTTCGAGACGACCGTGGCGAACTCTATTGGTCTGCCCATATTACCGCGTTGCAGTGCTCGCAGCAGATGCAAGGGTCCGAAGAAGGCGCGATCGAGCGCCTTGTCCAATTTGCTACGGGTCGTCCGATTTCCCGACATGCTCCAGAGATAGAGAACGACGTCGGGGCTTTTTTTCAATTCCAAGAGTCTGGAGACCAGAGCCTCGAACTGATCCGGCTCCGCTGGCGACAACGTAAATTTCAGATCGCCGTCATCTCGTTCCGCAAATTCCTCTCCGGCGGAAACGACCACAAGATTTTTGCATTGCGAGGCGAGCGTTGCTGCGAATTCCTGACTGAGCCGATCGTGCCCGGCGAATATGAGCCAGGTGCTCTTCGCAAGATGGTCGGACTTCCAGCCTATGGGCTCGCGAAGCACGCGCCGCCACGACGCCACCGAAAAGGCGTCGTCAATGCCTGAGGCGGCTAGCAGCAAACCTGCCTTCTCCGCCTGCATCTCCTTCGGCTCAATCCAATACCGCTTGCGCTCGAAGGGATAGGGAGGAAGGGGAACCTTGCGGCGCGCTTCGTCCTGATAAAGATTAGCCCATTCAACCTGCACACCTGCCAGCCATAATTGCGCTGCCGCCTGCAAAACGGATTCCGTCTCGGAATTCCCGCCGGCGGAAAGTGGCAGCGAGGCCACGGCAATAACCTTTGAGGGATCTTGGGCGTTTAACGGGGCCAAGGTGGTCAGAGTCCGTCCAGCCCCCACCTCGACAAGTACCGATTGACGCTCGCCAAGCGTACGCACGCCTTCGGCGAACAGCACCGCTTGGCGCAACTGCCGTCCCCAATATAACGGGTCAGTCGCCTCCTCCGGAGTTATCCATTTGCCCGTGACGTTGGAGACAAACGGGATTGACGGAGCCTGCAGCTTCAAGCCGGCGAGAATGCTTACGAAGGGATCGACCGCCGGCGCCATCATCGCAGAATGGAAGGCGTGCGACGTGCGCAAGCGGGATACCGGGATGCGATTTTGCTGCAGTACCAATTCGACTTCCAAAATTTCGTTCAATGGCCCCGAAAGCACGCAGGAGTTGGGGGCGTTAACGGCCGCGATGGAAAGACCGCTGCTCAGAAACGACTTCACATCTTCGACCGATGCACTGACTCCAGTCATTGCGCCTTTTGGCATTCCCTGCATCAGGCGGCCGCGCGCACTTACTGCGATCAGCGCATCCTCCAGGCGAAAAACACCAGCGAGGCAAGCAGCCACCAGTTCGCCAATGCTGTGACCGATCATTGCGACAGGTAGCACGCCCCAGGACATCCACAGTTTGGCCAGAGCGAAGGAAACGGCAAATATAGCGGGCTGTGCGATTTCGGTATCGGTCAAGCGGTCGGCAGCTTGCATCTCGTCTTCGGCAGAGGGGAACAAGAACCGGCACAAATCCATTCCGATGCCGCGTTTGAGCAATTCGCTGCAGCGGTCGATTTCCTTGCGAAATAGCGGCTCGTCCCGATAGAGGTCCCGGCCCATATTCAGGCGCTGCGATCCTTGCCCCGGGAACATAAAGACGACCGGTCTTGCTTGAGCGCTCCTCTCTCCGTCAAACACCCATCGTGGTTCATGCGCCTTGAGGAGCTCAGCCGCCTGCGGGCTGTCCCGGCAGATAACGGCGCGTGCATATCTGTGGCTCTTGCGCCCTGCGCTCAGGGTGTAGGCCACGTCGGCAATGCCGACGTTGTCGTTTTGCCGCAAGTGGCGACAAAGATTTTCCGTGGCTGCCTCAAGTGCGTTCGGAGTCCGGCCCGAGAGCAAAAGCACATGCCGGGCCCGTGCCGACGGTGCTGCAGGAAGCGCGGGTGGTTCCTCAAGGACAATATGCGCGTTGGTTCCGCCGATTCCGAACGAGCTGACGCCTGCGCGGCGCAGTCCACCCCGATCCGGCCAAGCCTTCAACCTTGTGTTCACGTAAAAAGGGGAATTCTCGAAATCAATCTTGGGATTCGGCTGCTTGAAATTGATGCTCGGGCGGCAAACAGCCATGCTTCAGTGCCAGCACTGTCTTTATCAGCCCGGCAACACCGGCAGCCGTGTTGAGATGTCCGATATTTCCCTTGGCGGACCCGATGGCACAGCTCTGCTTCTCGATTGCCTGCGCGCCAAATACCTCACTTAGCGCGGCGATCTCGATCGGATCGCCTAGTTCCGTACCCGTGCCGTGTGTTTCTACGTAGCCGATACTCGCGGCATCAACGCCGGCAACCGCCAAGGCCTCGGCTATTGCAGTCGCCTGTCCATTGACGCTCGGCGCGGTGTATCCAACTTTTTCGGAACCATCATTGTTGATCGCCGAACCTCTGATGATCGCATGAATCGTGTCGTTGTCCGCCAGAGCCTGTTCGAACCGCTTGAGCACCACAATTCCGACCCCGTCGCCAAAGACGGTGCCGCGGGCAGCCGCATCGAATGGCCGGCAATGGCCGTCGGGAGACTGTATTCCTCCGTCAACGAAATAATAACCGCCTTTCCGAGAGCCTCTCATCACCGACACGCCACCGGCGAGCGCCATGTCACATTCGCCCGACAACACGCTTTGACAAGCCACGTGCACGGCCACCAGTGACGTCGAACAGGCGGTCTGGACCGCCATACTCGGACCGCGAAGGTGAAGTTTGTAGGATGTCCTCGTCGTCAAATGGTCCTTGTCGTTGCCGTTGATGAACAATGCGCGCAACGCTCCCGAGGACTGGATCTCGCGCTGGTGTGCGGCAATCAGGGGAATCTGATAAATATTGATTGCCGTGCCGCCAAAAGCACCGATTGATCCTCGATATCTGGCTGGATCGTATCCTGAGGATTCGAGTGCATGCAGCGCGCACTCCAGGAACAGGCGCTGCTGCGGATCGATAAATTCAGCCTCTTTCGGGCTATAGTTGAAATACTCCGCGTCAAAGCGGTCGATATCGGGAATGGTCGCGGACGCCTTTACGTAGTTGGGGTCTGCGAGCGTCGCTTTGCTGATCCCGTCTGCCTCGAGTTCTTCGTCGGTGAAGAACGCAACGGACTCGACCCCGTTTTTAATATTGTTCCAATACGTCTCGACATCCGGAGCACCGGGAAAGCGAGCCGCCATGCCGATGATCGCCACACTCTGGTTGTCCGGCTGGATCGTCTGGCTGACCATACACTTTCTCTCGGCTCACTTGGCCGATAAACATGAACCGCAACCTCAGGTAATTCTATAAGAAAGACACTCCCGCACCTAATATTTTTTCGCGACTTCGGATTTTTATGTTGCAATGGCTCGCGCGTGAGCCGTGCCATCTCGAATGCATGATCCAACGAAGCCGGCTCGGCAGGCGGATCGCTTTTTATCTGACGATGGCCTCTTAGGCCCGCTTCTCGATTTGCGACCGCCCTCTGCGGAGTTCCGAGGATTTTCTTCGTCTCCTGCCTCGTTCCGCACTCAGATGCATTTGTTCGGCCGGGCCTTTCTGGCCCGAGAAGTAATCGCTCAATGAATGGATCGTCGGGTACTGGAACAGCAGCGCAATGGGAAATTCCTTTCCAATTTTCGGTACAAGTCGAGCATAAACTTGCGTCAATAGCAGTGAATGCCCGCCGAGCTCGAAGAAGTTGTCGTGCACGCCGACGCGGTCCAGCTTGAGCAAGTCACGCCAGATCTCGGCCAGCACCTGCTCTACCGGCGCCTGTGGCGCCACATATTCGGCGCGAACCACCGCGTTGCCCCCAGGCGCCGGCAGCGCCTGGCGATCAACTTTGCCGTTCGGGGTCAGCGGCAAGGTCTCCAGCAACACAAACGCCGATGGCACCATGTGGTCCGGGAGCACCTGTTTCAGATGTGAACGCAGCTCCGCGGCATTAACGGCCGTCACGCCGGCCGATACCACATACGCCACCAGCCGTTTGTCGCCCAGCGACATCCTCCCGCGCCACAACAACCGCCTGATGGACGTCGGGATGCTCAACCAGCCTTGCCTCTATCTCGCCCAGCTCAATCCGGAAGCCTCGCAATTTCACCTGATGATCGATGCGGCCCAGGTACTCAAGCTGGCCATCAGGCCGCCAGCGCGCCAGATCCCCGGTTCGGTACAACCGGTCTCCATCCCCAAATGGCGAGGGTACAAACCGCTCCGCCGTCAAACCTGGGCGCTTTAAATAGCCGCGCGCAAGACCAAGACCGCCGATGTAGAGGTCTCCGCCCACCCCGATCGGAGCCGGCCCCAGATCGCCATCGAGGACATAAGCCCGCATGTTCGAGATGGGACGCCCAATCGCGACGCGACGGTGGCCGGTGTCCAGATCTGCGACCGACCAGGATGCATCCCAGAATTCCGACGTCCCGTAGATGTTGTACAGCTTGGCATCCGGCAAGCGGTCTTGAAAGAGCGCTACCAGTTCCGCACCAAGCGCTTCACCGCTGCAGGCCCAATAGCGGAGATGCGGAAGGCGAGATTGCAAATCCACGCTCAACTCCAGCATGGCATGCATCAGCGAAGGAACAAGGACAATGCGCGTCGCCTTGAACGTTTCGAGCAGCTCGATCAGGTGGAGCGGATCTCGGGAGGATGCCTCATCCGCAATCGCAATACGCTGGCCGCGTATCAGCGGCATAAAGACTTCCCACAGCATGTCGATGAAGTTCGGCGTGGTCTTCTGGATATAGATTTCTTCACCTGACGGATCTGTTGCATCCCAGTGCAGCCGGTTGACGATGGCGCCGTGAGTTCCCATCACGCCTTTCGGCCTGCCCGTGGAGCCCGAGGTATAGAGAACATAGGCGAGGCCCTGTGATGTCACGCCCGTGTCGCGCAGTGGCGTGATCGGATGGCGTGCGATGGCCTCAGCCTCGACATCGAGCCGAAGCAAGCGGACAGAACTCGTCGCCAGTGGGACCGCGACGTCGCCGACCGTTACCAGCAACTCAGCTCCGGAATCCGCGACCATGTATTGCAGCCGTTCGGCCGGATAGCCGGGGTCCAGCGGCAGATAAGCTCCGCCTGCCTTCAATATTCCAAGCAGGCCGACTACCATTTCCGGCGACCGCTCGATACTCAACCCGACGATCACCTCGGGCCCTACGCCGAGCGCGCGCAGATGATGTGCGAGCTGGTTCGAGCGCCTGTCAAGTTCTCCATAGGTCAACCTGCCGCCCTGGTAGACGAGTGCAATTGCATCCGGCGTCTTTGCCCCCTGCATCTCGAACAGTTCGTGGATGCAGTGATCTCCCGGACATGCACAAGGGGTATCGTTCCAATCGACAATAACGCGACGACGCTCTGTATCAGTTAGCAATGGCAGCTCCGACAACCGGGTGTGTGGTGCCGCCACGATCCCTTCGAGCAGGAGGCTCAGCTGTTCTGCCATCCGTTCGATCGTCGAGGCATCGAACAAATCGGTCGCATATTCGAAGTGGGCTTCGAGCCGATCGCCGCGCTCATATACGTAGAGCGAGAGGTCCAGCTTCGAAGTAGTTGACTGGCCCGGCAACCGGCTCAGCTTCACCCCCGGCAGATCGAGGTGCTCCTGAGGCATGTTCTGCAGGGCAAACAGAATCTGGAAGATCGGCTGGCGGCTCAGGTCCCTAGTCGGTTGCAGGACTTCCAGCAATTTCTCGAAAGGCAATTCCTGATGGGCGTAGGCGCCGAGCGCCACCTCTTTCAAGCGGCGCAATAGCTCCTTGAAGGTCGGATCTCCGCTCAGGTCGGTCCGCAGCGCCAGCGTATTGACGAAGAATCCGATCAGCCCCTCGAGCTCGCGATGCGTCCGCCCGGCAATCGGAGAGCCCACGACAATGTCTTGCTGACCGCTCCAGCGCGACAGCGTCACGTTGAAGGCTGCCAGCAGTACCATGAACAAGGTCGCGCCCTCACTGCGCGCCAGCGCATTGAGCTTCGCCGTCAACTCCGGACGCAATTCAAGGCTAAGGCCTGCACCGCGATAGCTCTGCACTGCGGGACGCGGATGATCTGTCGGCAACTCCAGCGCTGTAGGCGCACCGCCCAGATGCTGACGCCAGTACGAGACCTGCTGCTCCAGCACCTCGCCCTGCAACCAACCACGCTGCCATAACGCATAATCCGCGTATTGAACTTTCAGCGGAGGCAACGGCGACGGACGGCCTTCGCAGAACGCCGTGTACAATGTGCCTATCTCTTGGATCAAAACTCCAATCGACCAGCCATCCGACACAATGTGGTGCATCACCACGACCGCGATATGCTCCTCGTCCGACAACCGCAGCAGATGCGCACGGAACAAAGCGTCCCGCTCCACATCGAACGGCTGCTGTATCAATGCAATCACCCGCTCACGCGCCGCCGCCATGCGTTCGCCTTCAGGCCGGCCGCCAAAATCCTCAATCGCAAGTTCAAACCGGTCGGCGGGATCGATCACTTGAACCGGGTTTCCCTCCATCACCGCAAATCGCGTCCGCAACACCTCGTGTCGCCCAACGATCACCGCAAATGCCCGCTGCAACGCTGCCGCATTCAGCGCGCCACGAAGTTCGACCGCTGCCGGCATGTTGTAGGCGGTACCCGGACCTCCGATCTGTTCCAGCAGCCACAGCCGCTCCTGGGCGTAGGACAGCGGCAGGGCATCCGAACGTGGCTGCGCCACCAGTGGCGGGGCCGATAGCCCCAGTCCTTGCCGTTGCGCGGTCTCGATCCGCGTTGCCAATTCATCGATGGTCGGCGCCTCGAACAGCGCGCGCAGCGGCAGCTCGGCCTGGAACCAATCCCGTATCCGCGCCATCAACCGCGTCGCCAGCAGCGAATGCCCCCCGAGCCCGAAGAAGTTGTCGTGCACCCCGACACGCTCCAGCTTCAAGACCTCACGCCAGATCGAAGCCAGGGCTTGCTCGGTCGGCGTTGCCGGCTCCACATAGGTGCCCGCCGCAATCCGCTTGCGCGGCGCCGCCGCGCCGAGATCGCGTTCGATCTCCGCGGCCGAGCAATATTGCAGAGCGATCGAGCGGAAGAAGCGCCGCCGCGCCGCCCGCAAGTCCAGTTCGCCGGCAAAAGCGGGCGGCGGCAGTTCGGGCTCGTCGGCAGCTGCTATGAGCACAGCAGCTTGATCGACGGCCTGCCGCCGCTGCAACGCCGCAGCGATCTGCTGCGGCGACACGGTGACGGAGTTGGGGTCCTGCCGGCCAAGCTCGGCCAGCCGGCAAAGCTCCTGCAGGAAGCGCTGCGCTGGAACATTGCGCGCGGTTGGCTGGAACTGGAACTCAATCCCGCTCACGCCGGACGCCCTGGCCTGCTCGCCCAGCAACTCCAGTATGCGGTACTCGACCTCGCGCCCCAGAACGCGGCAGCTCAATGCAAAACCTTGCACCCTCCATAGCCGCTCGGTGCGATCGATCGCCAGCAGGCCGGATTTGCCATAGTCGCCAAACCGGTCGCTCACTTCGACAATCAGCATCGGCTTGTCGGCGCTGCCGACCCGCGCGCGGACCTCCTCAGCCGTCAGGCGCAGGCCCGTGGTATTGAATTGCGTCGTGCGTTCCATCATTTGCACCACGCGATCAACGTCCTGATCCGTGATCGTCCGCGGCTCCAGCTTCAGTTCAAGCCCGGCTATGAAGCTGCGCAGCGACGTGGAGTTCTGCCGTACCTCGCGGCGCTGACGTTCCTGCCGATAGCGTTGCGAACGCTTGCGATCCTCATCCGTCGTCCGGGCGCCGTCGAACGCCCAAAGCCGGCTCAGGAAGCCGTCCATCTGCCCATCGCCTTGCGGAACCCGCAGCGTCAGCACCTCCGGGCAATGCTCCGCCATTGCGGCACATTCCACCGCGTCGTCATCGAGGAACAGGAAGCTATCGAGCGCCAGATCCAGTTCGGCTGCGAGCTCGGCAATCGACGCCGACTTCGTCCCCCAACCGATCCGATGCAAAACGACGTCTTCCCAGGACAGCAGCATGTCCTTGTTCGACCGGAACACTTCGATCACGTCGGCTTCATTGTTGCGGCTGCAAAGGCAGACCAGGACGCCGTTATGGGCCTGCCGGACCAGGAAGTCCTGCAGCCGCCGGCACTCCGGCGTGATCTCTACCCCGAGCGGCCCATCCTCGCCGCAGATCCCCCGCCACAGCGTATTGTCGCAATCGGCGACGATGACCTTGTAGGGATGCCGTCTGGCTTCGAACAACGCTCTCATCGCGCTGGTCGCGGCGGCGACAAAGAAGGCTTGCGTATAGGGGATGTCGGCAATGCTTTCCAGATACGCGTCATGGATCTCCGACACCCCCAGCGCATGGACGGTATCGTCGAGCGGCAGGACGACGACCCCGGGCAAATCGCGCAAGGCGTTCGTCAGGCGGGTCTTGATCAGCTCCAGCCGAAGGACATTCCGCGCCGTGGCTGCCGACTGGAGCGAGGCGGGGCACACCCCGATCAGGTAATGTCCTTTGCCGGAACCGGACACCATGCGCAGCTGGTCGACGAAATCATCGACATTGCGCTCGATGTCGCCAAAATTGATGTTTTCCCGGCTGTCATCGGCTCCAGCTTCGGCTTCGGCCGGCCGCCGGCCCCAATCCTCCAGCCGCAACAAGATCACGTGGAAGCAGTTTGCCTGCCGCGACATCGACCGGTCCGAAAGCAGGCTCTGCAGCACCTGATTGTATCCGGTACTGCTGATCCGGGCCGTCAGCCCCGCCCTCTCGAACCAGAACCGCAGCGGATCGACCAGCGCATCGCCGGTGAACGTGCTCGATATCGTCACGTCCAGCCCCAGCGGCGGGATTGCCGCTTCGAGCTGCGCGCAGCTTTGCGCGGGGTCGGCAACGATCCGCTCCAGCAGGACGCGGTAATGCTCGGCCAGCCGCGCCACCGTCGAGCTGTCGAACATGTCCGTGGCGTACTCGAAAAAGCCCCACAGCCCCTTTGCCGCCTCATGCAGATAAAGCGACAGGTCGAACTTCGAGGTCCGGGTCGAGCTTTCGACCCGGCTCAACGTCAGGCCGGGCAGATCGAACCGCTCCTGCGGCACATTCTGCAGGGCAAACAGCACCTGAAAAATCGGCTGCCGGCTCAAGTCACGCGCCGGCCGCAGTTCCTCGACCAATTTCTCGAACGGCAAATCCTGATGCGCATATGCCGCCAGTGCGGTCTCCCTGACCCGCTCCAGATGCTGTCTGAAGCTCAACTCATCAGCCACCTGCGTCCTGATCACCAGCGTGTTGACGAAGAACCCGATCAGCCCCTCCAGCTCCCGGCGCGTCCGTCCCGCGATCGGCGAGCCCACCACTATGTCGTCCTGACCGCTGTGGCGCTTCAACAGCAATTGAAACGCCGCAAGCATCACCATGAAAAGCGTCGATCCTTTCGACCGAGCCAATTCATGCAGACCTCGCGTCAAGTCTTCCGACAGGGAGAAATTGAAAACGTCTCCGCGATAGGTCGGTATTCCAGGCCGCGCCCGGTCAGTCGGCAACTCCAGCACAGCAGGTGCGCCGGATAGCCGTTCTTTCCAATACAAAACCTGCCGCTCAAGACCCTCCCCCCGCAACCAGTTGCGCTGCCATAGAGCATAATCGGCATACTGCACGGCCAACGGAGGCAAAGACGGCGGCCGCCGCAGCGCAAGGTCCGAATACAACGCAGCAATCTCGCGGACCAGAACCCCCTTCGACCACCCGTCGGAAATAATGTGATGCATATTCAGCACGACGATATGATCTTCGGCTGACCGCCGTACGAGCGAAACTCGCAGAAGCGGTCCGCGTTCGAGATCGAAATCTTCGAGTACCTGGCTTTCGATGGCACGCTTCTGTGCGAGTTCGATCTCTTCGGCGGCGTAGCGCGAGAGATCGACCTGCCGCAACTCGAACTCGATCCGACTGTCGACCACCTGAATCGGATTGCCGTCGACGATATGAAATCGGGTTCTCAGCGCCTCGTGCCGTTCAATCAACACCGCGAAGCTTTGCTGCAACGCCTGCATTTGCAGAGCGCCCTTCAGCCGGACAATCGTGGGATTGTTGTAGGCCGACCCGAGCATTCCGAGCTGGTGCAGGAACCACAATCTCTCCTGCGCAAAGGAAGGCGGAAGCTGAGCCGGCCGCGGCAAGACCGGAAGAAGCGAGCGAACCTCATTTGCCTTGAGATAGCGCGCCAATTCGACTCGGGAGGCATTTATCCTCTGCTTCAGTTCATCGCTGATCGCACCTCGCTTGGCGCGCAGCTTCAAATGTTCCCCGGTGAACACCAACTCGCCGCCCGCGGCCTCGATTTGCTGGAGAACGTCGGCTACCGTCATCTGCGAACTCTACGGCTCTACTTCGATCATTAGGGTTTCGTCGTCGTCAGCCTCGGACAGCAGGCCTGCCAGTCCGGCCACCGTCGGCACGTCAAAGACCGTTCGTAGCGGCAGCATCATCCCCAGTTCATCGCGGATGCGGGCCACCAAGCGTGTCGCTAGCAACGAGTGTCCTCCGAGGTCGAAGAAGTTGTCTTGGACCCCTACTCGATCGAGCCCGAGAATCTCACCCCAAATCCTTGCCAACACCTCTTCCGACGATGTCCGCGGCGCCACATATTCGTGTCGAATGATCGCTCCCCCGGAAATGTTCGCGAGCAAGGCTTTACGATCCACCTTGCCATGCTGCGTGCGCGGCAACGCATCGACAATCTTGTAGTTTGTTGGAACCATATATTCCGGAAGCCGGGCTTTGAGGTGACGCCCCAATTCCTGCAAATCCGCCTCGCTGTCCTTGTGAAGGACGATAAAGGCCACGAGCTGCAGCTCGCCCGACGATGTCGAATGTGACAAGACCCGCGCTTCCCGAACGTTCGCGTGCGAGACCAAAGCCGCTTCGATTTCACCCAGTTCGATTCTAAATCCGCGCAGTTTTACCTGATCGTCCACCCTTCCTAGAAATTCAACGGCTCCGCCGTTCACCCATCGGCCAACGTCTCCGGTTCGATACAGCCGTTCCCCCGTCGAGTCTGTAGCAAACGGATTTGGCAAATAGCGTTCCGCCGTTAAGGCCGGCGCACCCAGGTAACCTCGCGTCACACTATCGGCAACGACGTAGATGTCGCCGACGGCACCGATCGGAACGAGATTTAGCCGGTCATCCAGAATGTAAATCCGACAATTAGGCAACGGCCGGCCCAGCGGGATGTTCGCATTTCCATCTGCGAGATCTTCTGCAATACGATTTGTCAACACCCCGATTGTCGTTTCCGTGGTGCCGTAATGATTGAATAGCTGAACGTCAGGCTTCGACGACAGAACGCGCCCCGCCAGGCTTGCCGATAACGGCTCCCCTGCGACGACAATCAGGCTGCTCAACAGATCTGCAGGTGACTTCGCTGCATCCATAAGCGCGAGCAGATACGAGGGAGCTATCTTGATGCAATCGATCGCCCGCGAAGAGACATAGTTCGCAAACGCTTCGGCATCCAATGCAAGCGGCCGATCAATCAGGTGCAGGCATCCGCCGAACAAGAGCGAGGGAAATAACACGGTGATCGCGGAGCCGACAGTCAACGACTGCAACATCGCAAAATTACTGGCTTCCGCCAGCGGCAGATCTTTACGAACGCCAAAAACGTAGTTCAATACCTGGCGATGCTCGACCATCACGCCCTTGGGCTGTCCGGTCGAACCAGAGGTATAGATGATATAGGCCAAGCTTCTCGACGAAACCTCGGGAAATGGATAGTTGTCCGGCCGGCTGACGCTACTATCGGCGGAATCTTCTACGTCGCCAAACGGCGATATCACGATTGCGGCGTTGGAAAACACCTCCCTGTAGCCATCCCCCGCGACAACAATTCGGACGTTTGCATTGTCCAGCATGTAGTTCAGCCGCGGCCTGGGATAATCCGGGTCCAAGGGCAGATAAGCCCCGCCTGTTTTCAGGATCGCCAGCAATCCCACTACCATGTCCAGCGAGCGGTCTGCGCACACGCCGACTATGGTTTCGGGGCCGGTACCGAGCCTCATCAGCCGGCGTGCAAGATTGTTACTGCGCTCGTCCAACTCGCGGTAGGTCAATCTCCCGTTTCTGGAAATGACCGCGACCGCTTCCGGCGTTCTCATCGATTGCTCAACGAACAGGCCGTGAATGCATCTGTCTTCAGGATATACCAAGGCGGTGTCGTTCCATGTGCGCAGCAAACATTCGCGATCGGCCTCCGAAAGCAGGGAGACCGCTGATAGCGGCACGCTTGCATTCTTGACCAGCGCTTCCAGAATCGTGACGTACCGCTTCAGAAGCCGCTCCATCGTTGACGGATAGAACAGGTCGCAGTTGTAAACCAGTTTCAGCTTGATGCCGCCGTCCTGCCTTCTGAGGTAGAGGTTCAGGTCAAATTTCGAGTCGGTCCTGGCTTCCGACAAAACGTCTTCGACGACTTCAAAGACTTCGTCTTCGTACCCGGTCGACACTATCTCGAGTTCATGCGAGTTCACCAACACCTGAAATATCAGCGACCGTGACAGGTCCCGGGCCGGCTTGAGGACCTCCACCAATTTTTCAAATGGCACGTCCTGATGGGCATACGCGCCAAGGGTCACCTCCCGTATCCTTTCGAGCACCTCAACAAATGTTGGATCGCCCGAAAGATCAGTTCGCAATACCAAATTATTGACAAAGAACCCGATCAACCGCTCGACCTCCGGGTCGTTGCGTCCCGCGATCGGCGTGCCGACTACAATGTCTTGCTGGCCGGTCCATGATGAGAGGAGAATCTTGAAGCCGGCAAGCAACGTCATGAATAGCGTCGCCTTGCTGGCGCGCGAAAAGTCCAGCAGTTCCAACGTCAACAGTTCTGGCACCTGCACCGTTACGCTGGCGCCATTCGAACTCTGCAGCGGCGGCCTGATGCGGTCGGTCGGCAGTTCGAGATGCGGAGCGTTTGACAGGGTCGCCTTCCAATACAGCAGTTGCTCCTGCAACACCTTCTCGGTCAGCCAAGTCCGCTGCCAGGTTGCATAGTCTGCGTATTGGACCGGCAATTCGGCTAGCGGCGACCGCAAACCGGCGGCGAAAGCGATATAGAGAGAACGTATTTCCGCCGCCAGGATTCGCATCGACCAACCATCGGAGATGATGTGATGCATCGTCATGACGACCAGACGTTCATCGTCCGAGATGCGGAATACCCGCAATCGAAACAGGGGACCTTTGGCAAGATCGAACGGCCGCATCCCCTCTTCCTGAACCAAACGGGCCAGTTTACCTTCCGTGAGCATCTCGGCCGACGCGATTTCGTCAACCTCAAGACGGAATGAGTGCGTCCGGTCGATTATCTGGCGCGGCTGCCCATCGACCTGCTCAAACCTGGTCCGCAATATCTCATGTCGATCAACTATCTCGCTGATTACGCCTTCCAGGATCAGCTTCTCGAAAACGCCGCGGAACCTCACGATCGCCAACATATTGTAGGCGGGATCGCCCGGCTGGAGTTGATCGAGGAACCAAAGCCGATGTTGTGAAAATGATAGCGGAGCCGGCTCGCCCGCAGGACGCCGTGAGATGCGGGCAAGGGCCTTGGAAGGAGCCACACTCCCCTTGATCCGCCTTTCCAACAACACCTGCTGAGCAGTGGTCAAATTTGAACGGCGCCGTGACGCATGGTCGCTTTGCATTGCGGTATCCTGATCAATCTCCGCGCCGTGGTTTGGCGCGGCCTTGGTTCATGAGCTACTTAGACTCTTCCTCCGGGCCAGGCGGGACTGGCGATAACGCTGACGCGAAAGCGAACGATTGCCAGCATTGCTATGTGCCGGTTCTCGCAATGTGTTGTCCTGTCGAGTGGCAAGCAGATCGGCTGCAAGAGACCTTATCGTCGGATGCTGGAAGAGCTTCGTTACCGGCACGCCTGTCTTCAGAACCTCGTTCAGCTTCAGCTGGATGCTGATCAGTTGCGACGACTGTCCGCCGAGATCGAAGAAGTTATCGTCAATCCCAATTTGTTCGGTTTTCAAGACTGCCGACCATATTCCGACGAGCATCGCGTGCAGAGTTGCCGGAGGCATGCCGACCAGATCGCCGGGCACGGTCGCCGCCGTTCCGGCCTTCATGCTCCGGATCGAATCTTCCGCCCGCCAGCCTGCCGTTACCTCCAGGTGGCCCGACAAAAACGCATCGCGAACCGAATGGCGCTGGATCTTGCCGCTCGTTGTCTTGGGTAAAGTGCCTTGAGCCACCAACGCAATCGCAACAGGGGAAAGTCCGTGCTGATCCACAATTGTCTGCGTGACTTTGTCGAAAATCTCCGATGTATCCCCGCACCAGTTCCGTTTGAGTTCGTAGACGATGGCAAGCTCCTCCTTGCCGTCGACTTCAACTCCGAATGCCGCGCCGTTGTTGGGCCTTAATGCGGCATGGCTGGTGGCCGCCGATTGCTCGATATCCTCCGGGAAGTGGTTCACACCGCGAATAATGATCAAGTCCTTGAGACGACCGACGACAAACAAGTTGCCGCCGCGCAGAAAACCCAGATCTCCCGTCCTGAGAAAATCCCCGTCTTGATCGCACCGGGCGCGGAAGGTCTCGCGCGTCTCGGGCGCCCGATTTCGGTAACCGGACCCGACTGACCTTCCTTTTACCCAAATTTCTCCCACGGCGCCTTCGGCGCATTTTTGCCGGCCGTTCGGATCGACGATCAGGACAACCTGATCGCCGATCAGGCGACCGGAGGATACCAGACGTATAGTCTGTCGCCGGTCTTCCGACGGAATCGCCAGCTTGTCCTGTTCCAGCGATGGTCGGCTTGCATCGAGGATAATGGGTTCAATGCCCTTGGGCCCTCCGGAGACGATCAAGGTTGCCTCGGCCAAGCCGTAGCAAGGAAAGAAGGTGCGGCGACGAAAGCCGCATTTTGAAAACCGCTCAACAAAGCGATCAAGCGTGTCCGCGCGAACCGGTTCTGCACCGGAATAGGCAACGTTCCACGTCCCGAGGTCCAAGTCCGCAATATGCTCGTCTTTGATCACCTCGGTGCAGTAGGAGTATCCAAAATCAGGGCCACCACTCACGGTGGCACGATATTTTGTGATCGCCTGCAACCACAATATCGGGCGCGCCAAAAACGCCGTAGGCGATAATAGTGTGATCGGAAAACCCGCAAACAGCGGCTGGATCACGCCGCCCATCAGGCCCATGTCGTGGAATAACGGCAGCCAGTTGATGCCTACGCTCTCGGCGGTCAGGCCCGACGCGTGCGCCATCAGGCTGGCATTATGCAGAAAATTATAGTGGGATAGTTCGACGCCCTTCGGCGTGCTGGTCGATCCGGACGTGTATTGGATCACGGCGTGGCCAAAAGCATCGTTCGACCGGAACCCGCTGCGTTCCGGTCCGCAAAGGCTTTCGGTATACATAAAGGTGTGTCGCCTCGGCCAATCGGCTTTCGATTGAAGAACCCGGACGTGAATGGCCTCGCTCGTAAGCACCGCCGCGGCATCGACGTCGGAAATAATCGTATCCAGCCGGTCCATGGCATTGGCGCTGGAAGGTGTATTTAGCGGGACGGCAATGCTGCCGGCGTAAAGAGTACCAAAAAAAGCCGCCAGGAATTCCACGCCGGTGTGGTGAAGGACGACAATCCGCTTTCCGCCGAGACCGGCTGCCAGCAGGCCGGAGGCGACAGCGAGCGCGCGCTTGTGCAAGTCCAAATAGGTGAGAACCTCTTCGCGAAGCTGAGAATCTTTGATGACACGATAAGCGATCCGCTGAGGTTGTTGAACGGCTCTGAAGTGCAACAGATCCGACAGGCTAAGTTCAGCTCCCGGCGGCCGATACTCCGTCAAACTCGCTGGTTTCTCGTCCAATTTGGCCACCATTGCCGGTCAGCCCCACTGTTACCCGACCATCTCTTGGATGGACACAGAGTCGAATCAAAAGCTACTTCGCGCGCCTCACATCGTTTCAGTTGGCATTCCCGGCGTTAGTAGGTCACGACGCTGCGGTCCCGGGCTCGAATGGAATAGCGGTAAATCTTCTGGATGGCGCTCTCCACGTCGTCGAAATATCCGTCAATGACGCTCTCATGCACGAGATTGATGATCTGATGAATACCTGCAGGCTCAGCCAATCTGCTCATGTACCAGCCACGCTCGCCAAGTTCGTTTGCCACCGCGAATATATCGACTTCCTCCACCACCGAGGTAAACGACAGCACGGCCAAATGCGGCGCGCCGATAACCTCCAGCTCGGGGATTTGCCGAACCCGAGCCGCATATTCTTTCCAAACGTTCATCACGCGAGCCGATAGCCGCAGATATCCCTCTTCCCCGAGGTAGTTCATCACCGCCCACGCTGCGGCGGTCGCCCCTCCCGGGCGTGTGCCGAGCATCGTCGGGGTGAAGTATCGTCCTTTTGGCCAGTCCGAGAATTCGGTCCCCTGAAACCTCGAATAGTCGCGGTGGGAAAACAGCACCAAGGAGGCGCCTTTCGCCGCATAGCCAAACTTGTGCAAGTCGGCCGACAATGAGCGGACGCCCGGTACGCCGAAATCAAAGTCGGGAATGACGTATCCGAGTTTTTTTGCAAACGGAGCGAGGAATCCGCCGACGCAGGCATCTACATGCAGCCACAGGTCTCGCTCCAGCGCCCGCCTAGCAATTTCGCGGATCGGATCCACAGTGCCATATGGAAAGTTCGGCGCAGACGCGACCATCATGATGGTTCGCGAACTTACCGCGTCGAACAGCCTGCCGACATCAATTTCGTGGCTGGCCGTTGTCGAGACCCTGGTCGTCGTCATTCCGAGATAATGCGCGGCCTTGTCAAAGGCCGGATGCACCGTTCGCGGCATGACGATCTCGAATGGCTCCTCCATATCCGGCCTTGAAGCCCGCGTCCAATCGCGTGCAGCCTTCATCGCGAGAAAGATGCTTTCCGTTCCACCGGACGTCAGGCTGCCGGTAGCATTCGAAGATCCCCTGAAAAGCTCGACTGCCGCGCCGACCAGCTCCCGCTCCATTTCCGCCAGACTCTGGAAAGGCTAACGGAGCCAGCGCACTTTCCATCATGAACATCCCGTACGCCTCGCGCGCAACGTTAAGAACGTCGTCACCCGCGTAATAGACGTGCAGCGCGGTTCGGCCATCCCGCCAGCCCACATCCCGACGGCGCCACTCGCTCATCCGAGCTCGAAGGTCCTCCCATTTCGTTCCAACCTTCGGAAACTGGAATTGCATCGTTGTTGCCCCTTAACGCGAATTTCAGATGAAAGACCCGCCTTCGGCTGCTTCACGCGCTGAGGCTGCACCGGCGTCGAACATGCTCAACCGCGCGCCGGGACACGCCGTCGCCAGCGTCGCCACATATTCGCTGCCTTCGTCTATGCGGTGAAGAAACCAGCTGCTCCGCCTTCGATCAAGCGGCCGGAGAAGTCGAGGCGGTTTATCAGGATCGACGCATACGTCGAAATGCGCCAGCGGGACCGTCAATCCTTCGCCGATTCCTTTGATATAGGCTTCCTTCGAAGTCCAACATTTGAAAAAGGCGTTCAACAGTTTGTCGGGGCTGACCTTTGCAAGGGCACATTGCTCGGCCCGCGAAAATCCGCCACTCACGCCTTCGCAAGCCAGCCCGGCGTCGACCCTCTCTATGTCCACTCCGACTTCAGATCCCCTTCCCACGGCCATCAGGATCCGATCGCCGGAATGCGAGATATTGAAGAAGATGGCCGACGGATTGACGATCAGCGCCGGCTTGCCGTGAGCTCCGTATACGAATTGCAGCCGGCGCGGATCTTGCTCGAGATAATGCGCGAGAACCAGGCGCAACAGACCATGAGCCACAACGAAGCTCTGCCTGTCCCTAGCAAAGACGAAACGATTGGCGCGCTTCAACTCGTCCGCAGCCAGAAGACGTTCGAGTTGCGGCAGCATCGCCCGAGAGCACGGAAGTTCTGCACGCCAGATATGGACGTCGCCGCTATCTATTTTTCTTGGGTATCGCAAGACCGCGACGTCAGTACGTTCGCGGCGCCTCGACAGGACTGGCGATTCCCCGACGCTTACACGCATTGTTCGGCGCCTGCAATTCCAGCTAACCGCTGCATTGGCGGCTTGCCTCTTTCGAAGACGAGAATCTTGTCGGCCAGCTGAAAATACCGGTCATCATGCGATATGACGATGACCAACTTTCCGCGTGCGCGCAGTTCCTGCAGAACCTCATTGTAGAAGGTCTCTCTGAACACCGGATCCTGGTCGGCGGCCCATTCGTCAAAGATGACGATCGGCTTGTCGTCCAAATACGCGAGCATCAGTGCCAAGCGCTTGCGCTCACCGGCAGAGAGCGCCGAAGACTTCACGATCCGATTGTCCTCAATCTGGATTCTTCCGGCGATCTGGAAGCGGCGAAGCAAGTCGTCCGACCAATCGTCACATTGCAAAAGACGGTCAAAAACGAAGAAATCGTGAAAGATTGCGGAGAAGAGTTGCGAATACCATTGCGTGTCCTGGCTGGTCACGACGTGACCGTTTACGCGAATGGATCCCGCCGCGGGAGTATAGAGACCAGCCAGCAGCTTTGCGAAAGTCGTCTTTCCGCTACCATTGCCGCCAATCACGAAAAGGATTTCTCCCTTTGCCAGGGTTAGATCGACCGGGCCCAGGACAAATTCCATATCGCCTTCTTCAATCGGCGCTCCGTATGAATGCGTGATGCCGGCCAGCTCCAATTGTTGAAACTCGTCGAAAGGACGTGCGATCACATGCGAGGCACTGATCCCCTCCCCTCTCTGCCGCTTTCGAGCGTTTTCGAGGGCAATTCCCAGATCTTCCACGCGGTCGAATGCTATCTCCGCCGCGACCAGTCCTTGCACTATCCCGATCGAGGCTTGCAGAGGCGCCATCAAATAGACGATCGCTATTCCATAGCTCGCGACTAGCTGCCGATCGGTGGTCCCGCCGGCATAATCGAACATTACAAGACCCAGCGCGACGTAGAACAGCGCCTGCGCGGCGGTTGCCGAACCGCCGAAGAACCGCATTTGCCGCTGAACTGAAGATTGCAGTTCGGTCGCGCGCTCGGCAAACTCGGATGACGCCTGCTCGCGGCGTGCCGAATTTAATTTGAGCTCCTTCACACCATCAAGGAGCGAGCGAAACAGCTCGAGAAGATCACTGCGTTTTTGTCGTGAAATTCGGGTTTGTCTCGTGGCTTCCCGGCGTAAGATCAGATGGCAGACAAGTCCCGCCGCGACGACGGCCAGGGTAATTCCGAATTGCCCTATCGATAACCAGCCCAAATATGCGAGGCAGGCCAGAATGAGCGTAACATTGGTGCAAAGAACAACTATGCTGGGAACGATGGCAGCTATTCTTCCTATATCGTCGGTAAGGGCCATCATCAATCTGGATCGCCCGATACGTTCGATATCGGCCAGAGGTGCGGCCATTATTCGTCGGAAGAGCTCTACCCGCAGGAACAGGATGGCATCCCTGCCGATCGATCCAATAAGCTTTCGGGATAAGATCCGGCTCCCGACGGCTCCCGCGCTCAGCACAACGAAGATCTCAAGTCTCACTTCCTCGCTTTTACCAACCAAGCGAAATAGCAGTATCAGAACCCCAATCGTGAGGAGACCGCCAGCCATGCTGGCAACCGTCGCAAGCACAAATCTAACAATCGATTCGTTCAGGAGCCATCTGATGACGCGCACGATTACTCACCGGCAAAAATACAGTAGCTGAGCATGAACGTCTAACATAATCTAAGGTTGTTCGTCCATCATCCGCTCAATCCGCAGGGAAAGATATGCGAGCCGGTACCTTTAGCCGACTTCACGATACGATCGATCCCCAGTCGACTGGTCACCACATGCACACGCGATCATTTCGTATTTTACGACAAGACGCTCCAGCCTTGAGCTTGCACGAGAGGGGCAGCGGCGAACCGATGTTTCTTCTGATCCATGGGTTCGGAGAAGGCGGATTTGTATGGAGTGATTTCTTGCCGCAACTAGCGTCTTTCGGTCGGGCAATCGCACTCGATCTGCGCGGTCACGGCGACTCGGATTGGGATGCTCAATCGCGTTACGGCAGCGCTTCTCATCTCGACGACGCCAGATTCGTCATAGAGACCCTCCGTCCGAAGAAGCTAATTCTGATCGGCCACTCTCTGGGAGGAGAAATCGCGATTCGATTGGCAGCGCAGCACACCGAGCTGGTCGCAGGTCTTGTCGTTGTCGACTTCGGACCCGAGCTCAATCCCGAAGCGACTGTCCGCATTCGCCAGGACTTCGTCGCGGAAAGCCGTGTTTACGCCGACTGCAGCGAATATGCCGCCTGCCTGGAAGAAAAGCAGCCGATGATCAGTCCGGAGCTTCGATGGGCGCTCGCAAAGGACGCGCTGCGTCTGAACGACGATGGCAGCTACCAACTGAAGCGCGACCCTGCGATGGGCACGAACGGACCGCTCAATTCCAGCGCGCTTCCGCCCCTTTGGCCGATCCTGGAAGAAATTCAGTGCCCTGCCCTGGTTGTCCGCGGCGTGGGTTCTTCCGTGCTCCCGCTTTCCGTTGCCAAGCGCATGGTTGACGTACTTTCCAATGGATTTTTCGCATCTATAAGGCTCGCCGGCCATGGAGTAATGGTTGATAACCCGGCGGAATTCGCAGCGACGACGCTGTCCTTCATCAGACATAAAGTAGATGTCACGCCCGATTGGTCCGGGCGATCCACTGCTTGCGATCGAATCGACAAGACTTCGCCTCTCCGGAATGAATAGCAGCAATGCTGCATCGGCTGCGCTCGCGCCGATCGCCATCATTCCCGTCATCGCAACGCCCAGGCCCGGATACAGGACTGCGGCCTCAAACAGCAGGATCGTCTACAAGCCCAGACGCATTTCCCCGAACGTCCTGTGAGTCAGCGCATATCGAATGGCGACAATCCCGACGCAAAGCAGGCTGATGGCTATCAATCCCCAAGGATATCCAAACACGATATCGAATGCGAACAGCAGGGCGACCGAGCCTCCCATCAAAAGCCCGCTGCCCTCAACGACTCCCGACCACCAGGATGGGCGAAGGTGCTCTCTGCCATTGACGCCGCCACCACGCTCATTGAGTGAATCGGTCCCTGCTCCGGACAGCGATGGCACCCGATAGTGCCGAACACTCCGACCATCCTGTCGGACGAGCTCGGCGCGCTTCAATGCTTCGACCCGAGGATCCATGACGTGAAACCAGAGTGGCGGCACGAAGGCGAGCAGAAACATTGCAGGAAATCCGGCCGGCAATTCCGGTTCGTTCTCGAAGCTTCGTAACATTTCAAAGCTGCGATTTGCCGCATAGTGGTGATCGGAATGACGACCCAAATTAAGCCAGTAACCGTTGGAGAACCAACACGCTGAATTCCATGAGTGCGCCACGTCCGTATTCTCATACAGGCCCGGCGCTATCTCCTTACGCAAAAGCCCATAGTGCTGCACATAATTTATGACCTCCAAGGTCAAAACAGCGACCACGCCCTGCATCACCAGCGCCATAAGACCGAGTTCACCGAAGATATAGAAGACGATCACGAACAGCGCGAAAACCTCTACGGCATACCGCAGCATCTGATTCCGGTAGTTGAACCAGTGGTGGCCCCGCCTCTTCAGACGCTCGACTTCGAATTTCCAGGCGTGAAACATTCCGCCGAATATCGACCTCGGAAGAAACGCGTAGACCGTCTCTCCCAATCGAGAGGTGGCAGGGTCTTTCTCGGTGGCCGCGTATCTGTGATGTCCGTACAGGTGCTCAATGCAAAAATGCGGATACATCACCGTTACCATCATGATTTCCGCGAACGCCTTATCAAGTTTCGACTTGCGGTGAAGCAACTCGTGCGCGACGAAAATTCCGTAACTCGAGACCGATTGCCCGGTAAGATAGGCAATTCCCAAACAGTCGATAACATCGAAGCGGCCCGTCGCAACGATCGACAACATCAGGACCTTCAGCACCAGGACTTTCGCAAACAGCACCCTTGGAAGAAAGATGTACTCCAGCGCCGTCGTGGTCCAGCTCTGACGATCGGGATAATGGTTGACCCTGTTGTTCCCGCCTATGAGGTCTAGAATCGGCGGCAGCGCGTATGCGTAGAGAATCGCCACCAGGACCCAGCGCGGATGCGCGAAGTGCACCATCGGCACCTTTCGCACGAACACCAGCGGCAACACGAAGGGTGAGAAGAGCAATATCCTCGCCGCCCAATTCTTCGCATTATTGTCCAAGGTCTGCTCCCGAGCTTTAGGGGCCTGCTCCGTACGGGTTCATTTCCTGGCCTGGCCAGCAGTGCTATGCGCTGTCCGTCCCGGCCGCGAGGGCTTCCATCTTCTTGCGCAGACTAAGCGGCCTCATATCGACCCACACCTCTTCTATATATTGGAGGCAGTCGGCCTTGAGGCCTTCCTTTCCAACAGCACGCCAACCAGCGGGAATCTGTTTTGCCGTGGGCCAAATCGAATACTGCTCCTCGTGATTCATCACGACCGTGTACTGCCTGGTATCTTCCTGGTCATCTGCAGCCATAACGTTCCTCCTTGGACATCTTATACCGAAGACGGGGATTCCTGAGCCTACTCCAAGTGTTCAAACCTTGACACGACAACAAGCGACCCGCCTTTCATCTCAGGCCTTGAATGTATTCGGCTATCGCTCGATCGATTTTCTCAGCCACAGGTTCGTTCGGCGAATCTTGCTTGCGGTCATCCGACACATCAACAAAGGTCGCTCGGCCACCTTGATAGGTAAAAGCTTTATAGTTGGCGCGGGCGTATTCGCGCGCGGCAGGCTCGGCCGCTCCGTAGACCCACAACATGGGCACCTTTGTTTTGTTGCCGGCGGCGGCAAGCTGAGCTGCCGTGAAGTCTCCCCACGTAAGCATTTGCTGCCACCATTTTCGGCTTACTTTCCAATGGCCCAATGTATTCACCACGCCCGCCACGGCGCCATCATGCAGTCCCGCGTAGGCGACCGACAGGAGTCCGCCGCGATTGATGCCCATGACCACGACCCGCGAGGGATCGACGTATTCCTGTTGTTTCATAAAGGTAACGGCAGCATCCAGATCAGCAAGCGCCGACTGCAACTGCGCCTGCTGCGGGATCAATTCGTCGCGCGGCTCCATAAGCGGCCCATCGGAGCCGCCCATACCTTTCCGCTGCAGCACCAGGACAGAATAGCCCAAGCTGAGCATCTGCCGCGATCTGATCGGTGCTCGGTTGGGTCGGGTCCTCGCTATCTCCGAAGCAGTGGAGTCCCCGGAAAAAATGACGAGCGGCCCCCGGCCCGCGTTCGGGCTCCGATAAAGCACTCCGTGCAGTTTGGCCGTTTGCCTGGGATCAGAACCGGAAGCGACCGGAAATGTGACGATCTCCCCCGAAAGCATTCTTTGGCTTGCCGCGATCAAGTCGGCCCTGTCAGCCGAGGCCATTCGCGTCAGAAGGACATAGTCGCGCCTGCCCGATGCCACAAACGTATACCGGCCGAACAGCCTCCGATCGGGAGTAACGTTGAATTCGACGGTTCCGTGATCCGCAACCGAAAATCCCAACCTTCCCTGCTTGATAGTCGCGCCGACCCGCAACCATCCTCGTGGGCGCTTCGTGGCGGCGACATCGCCCCATGAAAAAACTACTTGAGCCGACCCCTCTTGATCGATTTTCTCAACGACCAAGACGGTCGGCGTCACTCCGTTCCAGCCATCGCCTGCCCAGGCACCGGAGAACGCCGCAAACTCGCTCGGGACATTCGAATCAGGTGCAACTACGGAAACCCGTTCGGGCAACGCGACCCGATTTTTCGGTTCAGGCTCTTCAGTGGCGTCTTGCGCTAAAGCCCGCTGATTGAGACCGACTGAAGCGACCACCAGCATCGTCGCAAGTAGTCCGAAGCACGCGCTCCTGCGCGTACGCAGCCGTTTTCCACGCCAATTCTTGCCGCTCGACAGCAACTGACAATTCGATTCCAGGTGCTCAACCAAGTAACGGAAGGCGCACACCGCCGCCACCAATTGGAAACTCGCGAGGCGACTTACGAGACCGATTGAGCTCCAAACCCCGCGCAGGCCGCTCATCTATTTTTCCCTGGAATTTTCGCAGGTGAATTAAACCAATGAAACGCAGGTTTGCGCCGCACAACTAAACTCTCGCTCGAGAACTCGCGCCAGTTCGGGGTCGGAAAGGACAACGTCGCTGGTCACGATGCCTCGGACCCGCTCAAACGCTTCCGCGGGCAATGCCTGCACCAGAATCGCAACGAGTTCTGCGATGGCGACACGTGCCTGACTTCCCTCCGCGATCACGCCCCATTTCGTGTCGCCAGAAGTAGCTCGTGGCGCGCATATTTCCGATACGAAACTTTGGCGCTTTGACCGGAATGCCTTCAGTTCCTCTCGCAGGACCGATGGCGCTATCCATTCGCCAGCTTCTGTTCTGGTCAGAATATCGGCCACAAACTCTTCAGGTATTCCCTCTGATGAGAGCAGGTAGAGCGCCGTCGGCGACAAATACGCAACCGTTGCGCCTTTGGTTGATGCCCAGTTCGCCACACGCATATAGGCTTGCGCGGTGCGTGCAGGAATCCCGACCTCGCACTCCACCCAGCGGAGGAAGCCCCCGTGCGATAGATGGCGCTTCGCTTCACACAGAGCCTTGCCGATTTGAATGACGGACGTAGCACACTGCCGCCGGATCCGATCGGCCTGACCTCTAAGAAATTTTGCTACAGAAGATGGCAGGGAGTCGTAGTCGAACCGCAAACTAGACGTTCCACCATCGACCTGTTGATCTGGTTGACCGCTTGCACGCGTACGCATCGCTCACCGAGATACATTTTTTGGCCCAACCTCATCGTGAGGCTTGCGGGCGTTTTTTTCTGACGGGATAGAGCTACCATGCTTTTCCGATCTGATCAACGCTGGGTTGCGCCAAGGAACTTGCCATCTCTGATAGCATTGGCCGGCAGCGACAAGTGTCGGGTATCGGACAGTCCGGATCAATTTCCTGCCCGTGCTTCTCGTCTGGAAGGCGAGCGACTGCGGCGCGAATCTTTCGGAAACAACTTTGGAACTTAAAAATCTGACAGCCGTGGTGATGCGCTCCGATCGTGTTGGCCGCCGCGCGCGGCGATGTGTGAGTCCTCAACTTTGAAGCAACGTTTATTCAAACCGTTCTGCATGAGAACGTCGCCGAATTGATCCGGTCGAATTTGTTTTCTTCCGACGGGTAGCCTCCGAATGTTCCTATGCCAAGTCGTGCTTATTGACCTTCGCGCGTTACAGTCGGATTCGCAGCGCCCTGCCATTCGAGCCGCCAGATACCGCCTTGGCGCAGATTTTGGACGAGATCGGGCCGAAAGCTGACCAGGCAAGTACCGCCGGTGTGTCGGATCGAAGGATAGATGATTCCATTGCTGGAGGAATCTACGCGCAACTTTCTGGCGAGGCTCTGTCCGGCCGGATACGCGATGGCGGGATCCTTGTGCAAGGCCGGTTCGACCTCGATATCGAACGCGCGCAGATCGTGAAACGGTCCGAAAAAGTCGGCAATCAGTTCGGCATAGTCGGTGACGTTCTCAAATCGGCCAACCGCCTCCAGTTCCCGTGTCAGATGATAGGCGACCTCGCCGAGAGCGGTGTCGGGATCGAGCGCACAATACCAGGCGCCGCGATTGTCGTCGTTGAAGCGATTTCCGCCTGGGCGCGCATGCGTGAAAGCAGCATTGATGAAAGTGTAGCCGGCGCGGCCGAAGACCAGCTCGCGCGGATCGAGCTGCGGAAGACCTGTCTGCTGGGCGGCCAATCTGCCGTTGGTTGCACTCTCCAATGCAGCAAGATCTTCAAGGGCGCCGTGGTTCGCGGCGAGCGCAAGCAACACCGGATCCTTCAGACGCCCGGTGGAGATCAGCCGCAGCGTATCGCGTTGGGTCAGATCGACCGTGGGCGGCAACGGCATTCACAAACCGCCGCGCAGCGCATCGATGTGTCGGCGCACTTCGAGCATCCTTGGAATGCCACCCTCGATCATCGCATCGAGTGGCCGGCGGCCGGCGTAGAGCGGACCCTTGTTGGGCAACCGTACCCATTCATCCGACAACGGTTCGGAAAACAGCAGTCTCAGCCCCTTGAAGATGCCGACAACGGCGCTGATCCGGGTCAGGGTGTCCTGTGACAGCACGCCTGCCCACTCGCCGCTTTTTCATCCGGAACCAGGTCCGCTCCGAGACGTCGCCGAGCAGCGCGCAAACTTCCGATCCGGTCAGCCGCCAGATTTCCGCGAGGCGGACTATCCCGTCGACCGCCGAAGGCGTCAGCCGTTCTCGCGTGGAGGCGTTCGAAAGGTTTGGCAAGGCCGGACCAAGTCCCGGATCTATTGCCGGTCCGCCCGGTGCAAAACTCATATTTTATCTCCTGCCTGTTGGCACGACATATACTGCCAATTGGCAGAGATTTCAACGATTATGCTCTTAGCACCTCATAAATCATTGTTAACAAACATTAAACGTGTTGCGGCCAGACCGGGGAATGGGGGTGGGGGGATGGGTGCAAGCTGGCGCTCCCTAGGGGAATCGAACCCCTGTTTCAGCCTTGAGAGGGCCGCGTCCTAACCGCTAGACGAAGGGAGCGTGCGGCTGAAGGGATTAGCGTTGAAATCTGCCGGCTGCAACAACATCGTCGTGCCGGGCTGGTCCCGGCCATGACGATCTCTAGGGTTCGTTGGCGAATTTGAGCCTGCCTGCCGGCTTCAGCGTGTGCGCGTCGAAGGTACGGATTTCGATCGCGCCGCCCAGTTCCAGCGTCACCACCAGGCGGTCGCCGGCGACGGCGGTGGAGAGGATGCGGGCGCCTTTCGGCAACATCGCCGTGGTATCGGTCAAGGCGGCGCTTTCCTGGACATGGAAAACACGATAGCCGATGGCGATCACGACGGCGGCGACGGCCAGCGCGGAGGTCAAGCCTGCGATCAGCATCATCCGCCGCACCCGCGCGAACAGCGCGGCCTGCTCGGCGGTCGGTTCGGGCGCCACAGTTTCGGTCATACAAGGCTCTTCTTTGCAACAAGGCTCGTCGAACAACGGTCAAACACTGCAGGTCGTCGTCGAAGGCGACGAGGGTTTCGTGCGGCTCGATCGCGTGCTCGCAGCACGCCGCCCGGAACTGTCGCGGTCGCGGCTGAAGGCGCTGATCCTCGCAGGACAAGTCTCTATTAAAAACAGCTCGATCGGCGCCATCCCGGTCCGCGACCCCGCTTATCATGTCGCCAAGGGCGATACGATCACAATCGACGTGCCGGAGGCGGTCGCCGCCGAGCCCGAAGGCGAAGCGATCGCGCTGGATATTGTCTATGAGGACGACGACATCATCGTCATCAACAAGCCGAAAGGCCTGGTGGTGCATCCCGCCGCGGGACATCAGACCGGCACGCTGGTCAATGCGCTGATCGCGCATTGCGGGATCAGTCTTTCCGGCATCGGCGGCGTCAAGCGCCCGGGCATCGTGCACCGGCTCGACAAGGACACCACCGGGCTGATGGTGGCGGCCAAGAACGACCGCGCCCATCAATCGCTGACCGAGCAGTTCGCCGACCACGGCCGCACCGGCGCGATGCGGCGCGGATATCTGGCTTTCGCGTGGGGAGTTTTGAACCGGCAGCGCGGCACCGTCGATGCGCCGATCGATCGACATCCGCATGCGCGGGAGAAGATGGCGGTGCGCGAAAGCGGCCGCCAGGCCGATCACCCATTGGGAGGTCACCGAATCCTTCAACGGCCGTGACGGCAAGCCGATCGCTTCGCTGCTCGCCTGCCAGCTCGAGACCGGCCGCACCCATCAGATCCGGGTGCATCTGGCCCATATCGGCCATCCCTTGCTGGGCGACGGCGTCTACGGCCCGCATTTCAAGACCAAGGCCGGCGCGCTCGGCGCCAAAGCCCAGGCCGCGCTCGCCGCCCTGGGCCGGCAGGCCCTGCATGCGTACCTGTTGACCCTGGAGCACCCGACAACCGGAGAAATTCTCACTTGGCAGGCGGGTTTGCCGGAGGATTTGCTTCTCCTGCAAACCGCGTTGCGGGCGGCGGAATGACGCAGGCCTTTTGGAAAAGCGCAGCCATGCCAAGCGGTTATGCCAGCCACACGATGACGTGACGGCGGAAATCCTTCCCCCCAGCCATGACAATAGTGTATGCTGCACCTGCGTTGAATATCCAACGCGGAACATCGCAGCGCGGCCGGCTTTAACCAAGCGGCCGTCTGCCGGGTCCGCCGCTATCGGGGACCTGAACCACTGGAGGGCGCTAAAATGGCCCGTACAGCTACCTTGCCGGTTCTGAATGGAGAATCCGGCCTCTCTCGCTACCTCAGCGAGATCCGCAAATTCCCGATGCTGGAACCGCAGCAGGAATACATGTTCGCCAAGCGCTGGCGCGAACATGACGATCGGGACGCCGCGCATCACCTTGTCACCAGCCATCTCAGGCTCGTGGCCAAGATCGCCATGGGCTATCGCGGCTACGGCCTGCCGATTTCCGAGGTCGTCTCGGAAGGTAACGTCGGCCTGATGCAGGCGGTGAAGCGGTTCGAGCCCGACAAGGGATTTCGTCTCGCTACCTACGCCATGTGGTGGATCAAGGCGTCGATTCAAGAGTACATCCTGCGTTCGTGGTCGCTGGTGAAGATGGGCACCACCGCCAACCAGAAGAAACTGTTCTTCAACCTGCGCAAGGCCAAGAGCAAGATCTCGGCGCTGGACGAGGGTGACATGCACCCCGACCAGGTCAAGCTGATCGCCAAGCGCCTCGGCGTCACGACCCAGGACGTGATCGACATGAACCGCCGGCTCGGCGGCGATGCGTCGCTCAACGCGCCGATCCGCGACGACGGCGAGGCCGGCGAATGGCAGGACTGGCTGGTCGATCACGCGCCGACCCAGGAAGCCGTGATGGCCGAGCACGAGGAGTTCGATCATCGCCGCCAGGCGCTGAACGGCGCCATCGGCGTGCTCAACCCGCGCGAGCGCCGCATCTTCGAGGCGCGGCGCCTCGCCGAGGATCCGATGACGCTGGAAGACCTCGCATCCGAGTTCGGCGTCTCGCGCGAACGCGTGCGCCAGATCGAGGTGCGCGCCTTCGAAAAGGTGCAGAGCGCGGTCAAGCACACCATCGCGAAGGCGGAAGCCGCCACGATGGAAGCCGCGCACTGAGCGCGGCGTAAAGCGAATGCAACGAAAGCCGGCGGCAACGCCGGCTTTTTTGTTGGGTGCGTGCCCCGGACGCAGCGCAGCGCGTAGTTCTTCGCGAAGCGGTGCGCTGCAGAGCCCGGGCCCAGCTATCCTCGCAAACCGGGGTCCCGGCTCTGCGGAGCGGCATGAAGAATGCCGCACCGCGTCCGGGACACGGGCACTCGTCATTGCCGGGCTCGACCCGGCAATCCATCCTCTTCGAAAACTCTTGCGAAGGTGATGGATACGCGGGTCAAGCCCGCGTATGACGCCTTGCGCGCAGGGCACAGCAACCCTCCTCCTACAACTGCGTAATCCGCGGCCGCCGCTCGCGCGCGCTGTCCTGCTCCGCCCGCTGCTCCGCCACGTATTCATTCCAGGCCCGGTCGATCCGCGCCTGCTGTCTCCGGCGCAAGCTGCGTCTCCTCCACGACACCTGCGTCTGCGGTTCGTCGCGATGAACCTGCGGCGAAGCCGCCGCCGTCTTTGCCGCAGGGCCCGCGCAGATCTTGCGCCTGCGCCGCGCGGCTGCGCGCGCAGTGTAGCGCATCTCGCGCGGCGTTTCCTGCTGCGCCGGTTCGGCGCCGGCGGCGAGCTCCGCGCATCGCCTTTTGACCTCTTTGATAGAGATCCGACTTGGCCTTCGCCTTTCCTCCGGGCTGAGCGTCCGCCGCGGCCGGCCGTCGTCGGTGCATGTGAAGTCCGGGCCCTCGCCGCAGCATTGCTTCCAGCGCCGGCACAGCGATTTATCGCAACGTCTCCAGCCCTCGCGGAAGTCCGACAGCCTGCGATTCAGCCTGCTTCGAAGCTCGTCCAGGCTTCGGGGACGATCCGGTTCCTGCATGTAATCGGGAAGCTGTTTCATGGCATGGCTCTCCTTCCTCGGGCCAAGCGTCATCGCTGCCCGCAAATTCCTTCACGTGAGTGGGAGGTTCAGTTTCTCCCTCCGGCAAAGGGGAGGGAGGCGGAACGCCGAAAGGCGCACCTTGTAACAGGGCCGCGGCTTGATTCCCGGATTGCCGAGAAACAGAGGCACACGGCAACGCCTCTCAGCGTCCCGCCGCGGCGACTTCTTCGACCCTGGGACCTGACTTCCGGGCACCGGCGCGAGCAAGCTCGCCATCCAGGCAGGTTTCCCCACCCTTCGCCTGCCCCGTCCAGCCACTGAAGGCAGCGCCCCGTAGTGGGCACGGACGGTTACCCAAGGCCCCCCGGGTGCGCAGGGAACGACCCCCACGCCCGCAGGCGCCGCATCCCGCCCCGCGCTACAAGCGTCCCGGCAACGCCCCTTTAACAGGGACGGGATAGGAGGGAATATACTAGTAGGAATATATGTCAAGCGGATGAAGATTAAATTTTGAAGCGGGCCGCAGGTTGCGGCCCAAGACCCAATTCGAGCTACACTTTGGTCGCTGTCTTCTGCCGCGATATCGACTGATTTGATTATTTTCACGCGCGACAAAGGGCCATGCACAACCCATACGGGCGGAGTGAGTAATGGTTTTTAGGTAAATTGGTCTAAACCGGGTATAAATCCGGCGATTCAGGATGAGTGCGCATGGCCAATACAACGCGAAATCAGGAGAAGGCGGACCCCGGGTCGGAAAGACTTTGAGGATCATTTATCGCTGCATTTCGACCGGAACAATCCCCGATCCGGTGATCGAGAGTTTACGGCTGAGGACGAAGTCATTCAGTATCTGGTTCAAAACGCAGACGTAGATGAACTTGTGACATCTATGCAGAGTGCGGGCTGGATCGACTTTGAGCCTCTTATCGCGGAGCAAAAAACCAAGATAGTTTTAGAAGGCAACCGGCGTCTTGCCGCGTTGAGACTTCTAGCTGATGAAGGAAGTCGAAACCGGCTAGGCTACAAAATACCCAACAACGGTTCAATTCCGACGCTTCCCAAAGAGGTAAGGGTACGGTGGGTAAAAGACCGCGCCGAAGCCCGAGCGTTTATTGCGTTCAAGCACATAAATGGACCTTTCAAATGGGATGCGCTCGCAAAAGCTAAATACGCTGCTCAATGGTTGGAAGAAGATAAAAATCTTGATCGCGTCTCGAAGCAAATTGGAGACACTCACAATACGGTACTTAGACTAGTGAACGGCTGGCGAGTGTTAGAGGAAGCGACGAAAGAGGGATTCGACCTTGCTGACATAACTGCGAGGAGGTTCAATTTCTCACATTTGTATACCGCGCTCGCACGACCAAACACGAGGTCATTTTTGGGACTGCCAGAAGATCCGAATACGCTGCTGCAAAAAAATCCGGTCCCTAAATCCAATCGAGAGCAGCTGTCGGAACTCATGGATTGGCTGTTCGGTCAGACGAAACGTGGCAAGCAGCACGTAATAAAGTCGCAGAATCCCGATCTAAATCGCCTTGTAAAAGTTTTAGGAAGCAAGCAGGCAAGTGCAGTTCTTAGAAGCACTAAGGATTTCGACCGGGCCTTCGAAATTGTAGAACCCGCAGCTCTTCGTTTTGAAGAAGCGTTGCTTGGAGCGGCCAACATTGCTGAGAAGGCTCTCGGTTTGGTCAGTCACTTTGATCCACCGAAGCAGCCGACCCTGTCTGATACGATCAAAGGGTTGGCAAGCACTGTTAGAGCTCTAAGGGATCAGATGCGTAGCAAATCCGATAAGGATGACGAACTGTGATTTCGTCTCCGGATTTGACGGATACACGCAGTCGTTTGGCGGATTGGTTAGAGCTTCGAGCCGTATTCTCGAATAATGGAGCGGGCGAAGCGGACCTCCTAAGCATTGCGCGTCTTACGAGTGATGACCATCGGGACCGAGAAATCGATGAACTAGGAGTTATTGTTGAGGAGGAAATTCTTGACCAGCAACCTGAGGCGGTTCTTGCTAGAGTATCAGACGAAGTAGGTCATCGCGCGCAGACCCTAAAAACCGAATACCCATTTGTCATGAAGTCGACCGTTTCGGTTATCACTCAAGTCTTTTGAAGAGCTGACCGAGGCTCATTGGACCTACCTTTTTCTTTTGTTGCTTTCCGGGCAACGCGATAGGGCGCTTCCTACTTCAAAAAAAATCGCTGAACTAACGAGGGAAGGTCGCGTCCTGTTTCATGCATGCGCAAGTATTGGAGTGGCAGGCCTTCTTCGAAATGGGCGGACAATCTGGTTCGGGTCGCCAAGGCCAGATGGGATGCCGTTCCTCCAAGCGCTTGCATCGGTCTGTGAAAAAATGGGTTACGGAAAAGCAAAAGACTACATACCCGCCGGGTTGCCGACGCAACCTCAGGACGACGGAATAGATGTTATTGGTTGGCGCCAATTCCGAGATGTTAGGAACGGGGGGTTGCTAATTCTTTGCCAAGCAGCAACCGGAGACAATTGGGATGCAAAGTCGGTCATCGGCGCGGTTGAGACATTTAGGGCATGGTTCGACAAGGAGCTCTATGCAAAAGCAACAGCTTCAATTGCAGTGCCCTTCCCAGCAAATCATGATGTGGGTGAGCATCCCGTAGAAGGATACGAAGCGGCTGTTCACAATGCGTTGCATCGATCCCAGAGCAAACACGGTGTTCTAATTGATCGCTGCCGCATGGTGGAATCGGTCGTAGATGTTATGGCCGACGTTAAGAACGCAAGCGCTGTGGGAGGTTTGGACAAGTTGCCAGAACTGGAGCGGTGGGTTCGCGAAACAATCGGTGCAGTTAGGGATGCGGCGTAGATGGCACGACACCCGTTGCACTCTCTCTGTCCCTACTTTGCGATGTTTCCTGAGGGTTTTGTCGAGCGACATGTTCTGGCCTTTACGAAGCCAGGCGACGTTGTATTCGACCCGTTTTGCGGTCGTGGAACGACTGTATTCCAAAGCCTCCTGATGCATAGGCCGGCGGCAGGTATGGACATCAACCCGGTGGCCGCATGCGTGGCGGGTTCCAAGGCCGACCCCCCCAGCTTAATTGATGTGTTGGGACGTGTCGAAAAGTTGGAAAAAGCATTTGCCCTCAGACGTAAGATACGTGACGCGCCGAGCCCCTTCTTCTCTCTTTGTTTTCAGCGCGAAACGCTGCAGCAAATCATTTTTCTTCGCGAGCGGTTGGCCTGGAAAACAGACAAGGTGGACAGGTTCGTGGCAGCCCTGACGCTGGGCGCCCTCCACGGAAAATCGCACAAATCACAGCTGTACCTTAGCAATAGAATGCCAAGAACTATTTCTACGAAGCCCGATTATTCAGTACGGTGGTGGGACGAACGTGGCCTCCATCCGCCCGCGCGAGATACGTTTGCCGTAATTCGAGAGCTAGCGCGTTTTCGCTTTAAAGAGGGACCAGCTGCTTTAGTGGGGACAGTTAGAATGGGGGATTCGCGGAGCGCCGGCCATCGCTTCAAGAAGCTCAATGGACAGGTGAAACTAGTCGTCACGTCACCGCCATACCTAGACGTAACGGACTACGCCGAAGACCAATGGCTGCGCCTATGGTTCCTTGGCGGAGAGAATGAGCCTGTACGCCGGCGATTCAAGGATGACCGCCTGACCAACAAAACGACATACTGGCAGTTCCTTTCGCAGGTTTGGCAAGGCATCTTGCCTCTTCTTGCTCCTAAATCGCGTGTGGTCGTGCGCATAGGCGGTCGAATTTCAAAAGACGAGCTTAGTTTTGGACTTAAGGCAAGTTTTGCTCAGGGGATGGGGGGCAGAAAGGTACGATTAGTTGTCGGACCAACTACTAGTGAAATAAAAGGAAGACAAACCAACAATTTCCGGCCGGGTGCCGCTGTGAGCGTCGAGCATGACTTCGTATTCTCGGTACGCTAGCTCGGAACGCCGTTAAGGCTCCAAGACCGACTAGTAGCCAACGAGCGTAAGCCTGTAGGGCATTTTTATACGTGTGTGGGAATACAAAGCATCGGCGACCGTCGTGGCATTTTCGTAATCCCTGCTAACCACAGGTTTTCCACCGCTCAAGTAACGGTATCCGAGGGGGACCGCTAATATGAGATGGTCGAGATCAACCATCACCATCGCTTGGATAAGATCACGATAGACGGCGTTTCCCATCCACGCCCGGCCGGCTTCTATTTCGATGCCGCATCGCCATTCCGCATGGAAGCCATCAATTTCGTATTGACGCGACGGGCGACCATCTTCCCCAAAAAATACAGGCCGCTTTAGTTTCCCTGCGCTTGACTTACCAGCTTCGACCTCAAAGCCCAAGGCTTGGAGGTCATTCCGAAGGATGGCCATCACGCCGTCGCTCGACAACCCCTTCACAAGGGAGGCAGTGCCAATAATTTTTTCGTGACGCCTGAAGGTCAGCATCACCTCGGTTACGAAATGCGCCGGGGGCTCGGTTCGCGGAAAGGTCGAAAAATGCATACAGACGGTATATCCAACGGCGCGCAAAATGATAACCCACAACTAAGAAGTTTCATCCCGTCTCCCACACCGTCCCCACCCCCACCGCGATCGTCACCACTCCCACCGCCCCCTGCAGCCCGCGGTTGGCCCAGGTCAGCCATCTTGCCGAGACCGCGAGCGGCACGGTGATGACGGCGCTCAGCGCGCCCATCCCCAACATCGAGCCGGTGCCGAACAGCAGCACGTAGCCCATCGCAACACCGGGGCTCGCCGCCTGCGAGACTGCCAGCACGAGCAGTGCGGCGGAGCCGGCCATGCCGTGCATCAGGCCGACCAGCAGCGTGCGCCAGCGGAAGCCGTGGGCGTGCGCGTGCGCGCTCGCCGCGTGCGCGATGGTTTCGCCGGCGTGGCTGTGGAGGTGGATGTGGGCCAAGCCGTCGCCATGGCGCTGGGCATGGAAATGCACGCGGTCGCGCCACGCCCACAGCACATGGACGCCCAAGCCGATCAGCATGACGCCGACCGCGGACTCGATCGGGCGCGCAAAAGTGTCGGGGATGGCGTGGCCGAGCAGGATGGCGGCGCCTGCGAAGATGAACAGCGTGCACGTGTGGCCGAGGCCCCAGGTCAGGCCGTGCTTGACGGCGTCACGACGTCGCTGCGGCGCGCGGCGATGCTCGATACGGCTGCGATGTGATCGGCCTCCAGCGCGGGCTGCATGCCGAGCAGGAAGCCGAGCGAGAGGACTGCGAACATGCGTTTTTTCCGCTCCTTGCGTCGTGCCCGCGCAAAGATTGTCATACGCGGGCTTGACCCGCGTATCCATCCTTCTTCGAGAAGAGTTTTTCGAAGAGGATGGATTGCCGGGTCAAGCCCGGCAATGACGGCAAAATTCCCGTGTCCCGGGCGCGATGCAGCGCGCAGCTCTTGCGAAGCGCTGCTTCGCAGAACCGGGATCCCGGTTTCTTCCAGTGCCGAGTAACCGGGGCCCCGGCTCTGCAGCGCACCGCTTCGCGAAGTGCTACGCGCTGCGCTGCGTCCGGGGCACGCGACTTTTCACTTCACCGCTTCGACCTGAAATAACCCTTCGGCGCTCATGCCGGCGTCGTAGCGGGCGGAGGGATCGAGCGCGCGCCAGCTCAGGATTTTGGCGTGCCACTCCCTGGCGATGGAGTAGCGCACCGCTTCGTTGGTTTTGCGGTTTTTGATCTCGATCACCGCCATGAACTGGTCCGGCGGCTTGTCGGGCGAGAAGATCATCATGTTCTGCGCCGGCGTCGCTTGCGTCGCGATCATGATGCCGTCGGCGATGCAGGGGCATGGCGGCAGGCCGGCGTCGTGATAGGTGACGATCACCTCATGGCGCGGCGCCTGCAGGCGCTGCAGCGCGTCGATGCCGATCCGGATGCCGACCGGAATGAACGGACCGAAGCCGCCATGCACCCGCGCGCCGAGCGCGATCCATTCCTCCTTGGTCTCGGCCTGCGCGGCCGCGGGGAGGAGAAGCGCGAGCAGCAGGAGGATGCGGGATTTTCCGAACATGGGCGCAGGCATATACGAGATCGGGGCGTTGTAAACGCCGTCATTCCGGGGCGCGCCGGCTTGGCGCGAGCCGGAATCCATGACCACGATCGGCGTGTATGGATTCCGGGCCTGCGCCCAAGCGGGCGCATCCCGGAATGACGAGGTAGTAAAATCGGGGTGGCGGCGTCGCAATGCACCGCTCAAGCACGACACACCTCAACCTGAGGAGCGGCGTCTTTGCCGCATCTCGAAGGACGGGCCACGAGCGCCTGCGGCCATCCTTCGAGACGCCGCGCAAGCGCGCGGCTCCTCAGGATGAGGATTGAGTGTGCGGCTCGGCGCGGCAATGACGGGGTGTCGCTTTACGCGCTCTTGCGCAGGCGTTCCGGCATCGGCTCGGCGTCCATCGCGGGCGCCAGCGGCGGCGACGGCTCGCTCTTTCTCGGCGCGTGGTCGGACACCGCATAGCGGTTCTTGCCGTCCTTCTTGGCGCTGTACAGCGCCTGGTCGGCGGCGGCGATCAGACGTTCGGAATGCGGGCCGATCGCGCGGGTCCATTGCGCGACCCCGATCGAGGCCGCGATCGGGATATCGGCGCCGCTGCAGCCGGCGGCGTCCTCGCGGCAGGCCTCCAGCACCCGGCGCGCGATCATCGCGCCCTCGCGCAGCGTGGTGACCGGCAGCACGATGCAAAACTCGTCGCCGCCGGTGCGCGCCAGGAGGTCGCCGGGCCGCAGGCACATCTGCGCCATCAGGGTGAAATGCTGCAGGCAGGCGTCGCCGGCGGCGTGGCCGTGGCTGTCGTTGATTTCCTTGAAACCGTCGAGGTCGATCACCAGGATCGCGAACGGCTCGCTGGTGCGCTGCGCGATCGCGCATTCCTCGAGCAGCCGGCGCAGCAGCTGGCGGCGGTTGGCGACGCCGGTGAGATCGTCGATCAAGGCGAGGTCGGCAACCTCGGCGCGCAGCCGGTCGATCGCCATCAGCACGAAACCGAAATTCCACGCCATCGACAGGAATACCAGCACCAGGATCAGCGCCGCCTGGAATTCGTTGAAACGCGCAAACGAGACTTCGCCGCCGATATGCAGCACGGCGCCGCCGCCGCGCACGGCATTGACCGCAAGGATCAGGATGGCGACGATGCCGGCGAGGCGCGCGCCGGGATTGATGCGGCCCTCATGCCGCGACAGCAGCAGTTTCAGGGTCATCGCCATCGGGATCGACATCCCCAGCGAATAGATGAAGATCCGCATCGGCATGAGGTCGACGATGGCGATGAAGAAGCTCAGCCCGGCTAAGCTCAGGCCGGTGATGGCGGCGGTCAGGCGCCACGACATGTCGCCGCCGTAGAACCGCCTGATGCCGGTGGCGGCGAGGCAGCAGGCCAGGATCAGCATGGTGCCGCCGGCCAGCAGCGGCAGGATCGAGTCCAGTATGCCGCGCAGCATCGACACCGCGGCGCCCAAGGCGGCGATGAAGGCCGATGCGGTCCAGAACCGCGCCGCCGCGAAATTCGGATAGCTGCGCGCCACATAGGTCCAGATCAGGCCCAGCGCCATGAAATTGACGACGAACACCAGCCACAGCGTCGGAACGCTCAGCATCGCGCGTCTCCCCTGTTCCCAATCAGTCCGCCCATGACGATCCCCATCGTTCTTGTCGGCCAACATGCGGGCGCTCGGCTTAACGGTTGGTCACCGCGTTTGGCGCAATCCTCCATGTGGTTTTGAATTGATAAACATGCGGGGTGCGTTGGCGGCTTGTTAACCGTGACGCGTGGGCGTCACGGCCGGGCTTGTCCCGGCCATCCACGGCTTTGGTTGTCGAAGAAGCAAGACGCGGATGCCCGGCACAAGGCCGGGCATGACGATCGAGATTTTTGCGGCACCGTCATTCTGACCGGCGAAAATGCCGAAAAACCCAACACAGCTGTGGATAACGTGATGACGGCGCTGTGACGCCGCGCGAAAGCTCGGCGCGAATCTGTTCGGATATCAATTGAGGCTGTTGCGAGGCTAGCCCTCCCCGAGCAGGCCTCGGTGTCGCGTTTCCATCCATTAACCCAAAAGAGGATGCTATGGCTAAGAAAGCGAAGAAGAAGGCAGCGAAGAAGGCCAAGAAGGCAAAGAAAGCCAAGAAGAAGTAGTTTGGAAGGCTCGGGCGGAGTCTTGCGCTCCGCCTGGGCCCGACGGTTGTCGGCAAAAACGGCGGCGGCGGACCTCGGGTCCGCCTTTTTGATTCCGGCGGAATCCTCAACGCGCCGTCATTGCGGGACGGGAATCACCGTTCCGCCAGCGCCAGCCTGACCCCCAGCGCGGCAAAGCCGCCGGCAAACGCCCGGCGCAGCCAGGTCATCGCCTTCGGCCGGGTGACGATGCGGTCGCGCACGGCTGCCGCGAACAGGCCGTAGACCGCAAACACCGCGAAGGTCATCGCCATGAACGCGGCGCTGAGTTGCAGCATCCGCATCACCGGGCGGCCTTCATCCGCGGCGATGAACTGCGGCAGGAACGCCAGGAAGAACATCGACAGTTTCGGATTGAGGATGTTGATCAGGAATCCGGTGACGATCACCTTGAGCGCCGAGCGCGCATCGACCCGGCCGTCGACCTTAAGCGCGCCGCGCTGGCGCAGCGCCTGCCACGCCATGTAAAGCAGATAGATCACGCCCAGCCATTTCAGCGCCGCGAATGCCAGCGCGCTGGCGTGCAGCACGGCGGCGAGCCCCAGGGTGGCCGCGGCGATATGCGGCACGATGCCGAGCGTGCAGCCGAACGCCGCCGCCAGGCTGGCCCGCGATCCCCGCGTCAGCGCCGCCGCCAGGGTGTAAAGCACCCCGGTGCCCGGCGAGACGACGACGATCAGCGAGGTGACGAGGAAAGCAAGGGACATCGAAAGCCGCTCACCGCCCCGCCAGCCGGTCGGCGAAATAGCCGATGGTCTTGCGGTAGATCGTCGCCCTGTTCCACTCGCGCATCGCCTCGAAATTCGCGCTGCCTTCGCCGTAAGGCGCGCCGGCTTTCCACCCCGCGGTGCGCAGCAGATTGGCGGTGGAGGCCAGCACATCCGGCACGCTGTGGCGGAGATCGACATGGCCGTTGCCGTCGAAATCGACGCCGTATTTGATGTAGGACGACGGCAGGAACTGGGTCTGGCCGATCTCGCCGGCAAACGCGCCGATCAAATCGCGCAACGGCAGATCGCCGCGCTGCACGATCTGCAGCGCCGCGATCAATTCGCCCTGGAACAGCTCGGTGCGGCGGCAATCATGCGCCAGCGTCGCCAGCGTGCGGATCACCGGCATCTTGCCGATGTCGCCCCTGCCGAAATCCGACTCCAGTCCCCAGATCGCCACCACGATCTCCGGCGGCACCCCGAACCGCTGCTCGATCCGTGCGAGCAGCGCCGCATGCCGCTGCAGCATCGCCCGCCCGCCATTGATGCGCCCGGCGCCGACGCGGGTGGAGACATATTGCTCAAAGGATTTGTTGAAGGTGTAGCGTTGGCGACGATCAAAGGAGAGCACCGCGGGATCGGGCGTGACGCCGGAGAGGGCTTGGGCGATCACGGATTGGGAGATGCCTTTTGCTGCGGCTTCCCGCGAAATGTTGGCGACGAAGGTGTTGAAGTCGCCGCCGCATTGGGCAGAGAGGGCGGGGGTAGCGAGGAGGAGGAGTAAGGCCAGAGTGGAGAAGCGAAGGCAGGGCATGAGAGATGTTTCCTTAGCGAAAACTTTTTTGTGTGACCCGCTTGCGGGCTCGCGGCATTCCGTATCGACGAGATCAACCTTAGCGCCCTATAGCATTCAAAAATGTTCTAATTCGCTCGGGCGATTTTCCCCTGACGAAATACTTCTCTCCTAAAATCCTGCGCTTTGGTTATGCCAACGTATTGAGGAACGTAGTTTTGCTTGTTTCTTAGAGAGATAAGATAGATGCCTTTCGCGTATGAATGTGCATATTATCATTATCGAACTATCACCATCATAACACTCGCTAACATTTCAACCATATGGCGGAGTGACGTTCCTCACCCCACCTTCCTAACCGCCCCCAGCGCTTTCCCCGCATCGAATCCCAGCACCTCCGCCAGTTCCAGAAACTCCACCACATCCACCCGTCGCTGCCCGCTCTCCAGCCGGGCGACTAACGACTGATATTCGCCGAGCCGGTCGGCCAGCTGCGTCTGCGTCATGCCGAGGGCTTCGCGCCGCTCGATCAACAGGGCGATGAGAGCCTTGTGACGTCTGGATCCGAGTGTTTTTCCCAATTTCAATCCCCGCGCGCTGTCGTACGGGGACTTCAAGTAATCTGATTTTTGGATTATCTTAAAAACAGATAGTCTAGACAATCGGATCGGCCATGGAGACCTTTAAGCAAGCCATTGTCTGGATCGTGCTTGCGGCCTGCCGCGCGCCGATCTGGGGCACGCTGCTGTGGGAGTTTTGGGATGGCGCTGTCCGGCCCCGGCTGATCCGGCGCGACGTCATCGATCGCGCCGCCGCGGCGATATTGGCCGAGCATGGCGAGCGGGCCGAACAGATGGCCTTGATCGCGGAACACCGCGCTTGGTGTGACTCTAACTCGTTCAAAAAGGGCGGCTGGCGGCGCATTCGGAAGCGGATCGCGGTGCTGCGGCGGGAGCGCGCAGCTACCTGCTCCTCATCCTGAGGAGCCGCGAAGCGGCGTCTCGAAGGATGGCTGCAAGTGCGTCCGTGGCCATCCTTCGAGACGCCGCGCGAGAGCGCGGCTCCTCAGGATGAGGGTTTTTTGCTTGTCATTGCGAGGAGCACTTGCGACGAAGCAATCCAGTCTTTGCTTCAGCGCTCGCGGCTCTGGATTGCTTCGCTTCGCTCGCAATGACGGGTTCGCTACGCCGCGAACGCGCCCTCACTCACTCCCCGCCGTCGATCTGCCGCCCCATCAGCGCAATCGCCTTCTGATACACGCCCGCTGCGTTCCATTCCTGGATCGCCGCGAAATTCGGCTGGCCCGGCTGATAGCCGGCGCCGGCGCGCCAGCCGTGCGCCTTTAGGAAATTCGCGGTGGAGTTCAGCGCGTTGGCGGCGACTTCGAGGTTGCCGGTGCCGTAGGCGAGGATCGCCTTGGGCATGAACTGGGTCTGGCCGACTTCGCCATGCATCGAGCCGCGCTGGGCGGGCGACAGCGCGCCGCGGTCGATCAGCTGCAATGCTGCGTAGAGGTGCTCGGTGAAATAGGCCGAGCGGCGGCAGTCATAGGCCAGCGTCGCGATCGAGGAGAGCATGTTCTGGTTGCCGCGCTGGCTGCCGAAACCGGTCTCCATGCCCCAGATCGCCAGCAGCGGTCCCGGCGGCACGCCGGTGCGGCTCTGGATGGAGGCAAACAGCGCGCCTTGCGAAACTTTAAGCGAGCGCCCGCGCGAGACGATGGCCGCGCCGCCCCGCTTGGCGAGGAATGCATCGAGCGAAAGGTTAAAACTGCGCTGGCCGCGGTCGGCGTTGATGGTCGCTTGTGCGTAGTTGGTCGCCATCAGGGCCTGGATGGTCGAGGCGCTGATGCCCTTGGCCCGCGCTTCGCCTGCGAATTGCTGCTTCCAGGCGGGAAAGCCGGCGGCCGAGCTGCCGCATTGCGCGGCGCCGGCGTGCGGGATCGAACATGCGAGCAAACCTAAAGCCACAAAGGTGGCCGTTACAAATTCCTTGCCCTGGGTCATCAAGTTCCTCGGTTGGCGGCGTTCGGCTTCGAAGTCCAGCTTAGCGAAACGTCAGCGGTGGTCCAGACCATTCGGACCGTGATCCGGAGAGGATGCCGCTTTTTGCGTCATTGCGAGCGAAGCGAAGCAATCCAGAAGCGGCGCGAGCAAGAGCTGGATTGCTTCGTCGCTTCGCTCCTCGCAAAGACGGCTTCGCAACGCGCATCGCCGCTTGACTTCAATTCCGTTCCGCACGTTTGCAAAAATATATCGCATGCCCGGCGGCCGCAATTACGAAACGACGCCGGGGCCTGTTCGTAATTATCGATGCCAGTCCGGAAAACGCCGGATCGGTCGACCACTTCTCTAAGAAAAGGAAAACGGTAATGAAACTGACAACGATTGCTCTGGTATCCGTGTTCGCGCTGAGCGCCACCGCCGCGCTTGCGCAAGGCGCCAGCGAACAAGGCGCTCCGACCGCCGCCGGCGCCAACAGCATGGGCCCTCGCACCGAACCGGGCGCCGTCAAGAACGGCAGCAGCCTTGGCCCCGGCGATCGCTCCGGCGTCATCGTCAACGATGGAACAGTCGGCTCGGCCCGCCCCGGTGTGGACGCCAGCGAACAGGGCGCACCCACCGCGGCCGGCGCCAACAGCATGGGCTCCCGAACCGAGCCGGGCGCGGTGAAGAACGGCACCTCGCGCTAAGCCCGCCGCACAGTAAAGCGCCGATGCTCGGCATCGGCGCGCCTGTCCGCCGCGCGGCTCCTCGGGATGGCGGGATAGCTGTTGCAAAGCCGTCATTGCGAGGAGCGAAGCGACGAAGCAATCCAGTCTTCCTTTGCGGCCTCTGGATTGCTTCGCTTCGCTCGAAATGACGCAAACATCCGCTGCAGGATGATGCCGGCTTTAGTTGTCCAAAAAATCTCCGCGCCCTCGGGGCGAGCCCGAGGGCAAGGCTTGCTAGTTATCGAGGAAGCTCCGCAGTTTTCGCGACCTCGACGGATGCTTCAGCTTCCTTAGCGCCTTGGCTTCGATCTGCCGGATGCGCTCGCGGGTCACGGAAAACTGCTGACCGACTTCTTCCAGCGTGTGGTCGGTGTTCATGCCGATCCCAAAACGCATGCGCAGCACGCGTTCTTCGCGCGGGGTTAACGAGGCCAGCACGCGGGTAGTGGTTTCGCGCAAATTGCTCTGGATCGCCGCGTCGATCGGCAGGATCGCGTTCTTGTCCTCGATGAAATCGCCGAGGTGCAAATCTTCCTCGTCGCCGACCGGGGTCTCCAGCGACAGCGGCTCCTTGGCGATTTTGAGGACCTTGCGCACCTTCTCCAGCGGCATGCCGAGCTTTTCGGCAAGCTCTTCCGGGGTCGGCTCGCGGCCGATCTCGTTGAGCATCTGCCTCGACGTGCGCACGATCTTGTTGATGGTCTCGATCATATGCACGGGAATGCGGATGGTGCGCGCCTGATCGGCGATCGATCGCGTGATCGCCTGGCGGATCCACCAGGTCGCATAAGTGGAGAATTTATAGCCGCGGCGGTATTCGAATTTGTCCACCGCCTTCATCAGCCCGATGTTGCCTTCCTGGATCAGGTCGAGGAACTGCAGGCCGCGATTGGTGTATTTCTTGGCAATCGAGATCACCAGCCGAAGGTTGGCCTCGACCATTTCCTTCTTGGCCTGCCGCGCCTCGCGCTCGCCCTTCTGCACGCCATGCACGATCTTGCGGAATTCGCCGATCTCGAGCCCGGTCAACGCCGCCAGCGACTGGATCTCGTGGCGCAATTCCTTGATGCGGTCCTTCTCGTGGCTGACGAAGTTCTTCCAGCCCTTGGCCGAAAGTTTCGAGACGCGGTTGAGCCAGCGCGGATCGAGCTCCGAGCCCTGGTAGTTCTTCAGAAAATCTTCGCGCGCCACGCCGTGGCTGTCGCCGAGCCGCAGCAGCCGGCCTTCGAACGACACCAGCTTCTTGTTGATGTCGTAGAGCTGCTCGACCAGCGAATCGATGCGGGCCTGGTTGAGCCGCAGCGACTTCACCTCCAGGATGATGTCGTCCTTCAGCTTCTTGTATTTGCGATCCTGATGCGGCGACAGTTTCTCGCTTTGCAACTGGTTGGCAATGTCAATTTCCTGCAGGCGCCGCAGCTTCTTGTAATTGTCGGCGATCTTGTCGAAAGTCTCCACCACCTTCGGCTTCAGCTCGGCCTCGATTGCCGCCAGCGACATCTGGTTTTCGAACTCGTCGTCGTCCATGTCGGCTTCGGCCGCAACCTCGGCCGGATCCTTCTCGGCTTCAGGCTCGGCGGCGGGTGCGGCACGGAACGGGGTCGGCGACGGCGGCGCCGCCGGGGGCGCGATGTGCGAAGGCGCGGACGCCTTGGCGTCGCTGCCGTTGGCCGCGGGCATGATGGCGGCGCCGTCGCCATTGGCATTGCCGTTGGCCGCCGCGACGGGCTGGCCGTCGGGGCCGAGCGGTGCCGCCAGCATCGCCGGGTTCATGTTGTTCTTGGCGTCGGGGCCGGCGTAGGTCGCTTCCAGATCGATGATGTCGCGAAGGAAGATCTTTCCCTCATTAAGTTCATCGCGCCAGATGATGATGGCCTGGAACGTCAGCGGGCTTTCGCACAGCCCTGCGATCATCGCCTCGCGGCCGGCCTCGATGCGCTTGGCGATGGCGATCTCGCCTTCGCGCGACAGCAGCTCGACGGTGCCCATCTCGCGCAGATACATGCGGACCGGATCGTCGGTGCGCTCGCCGGGCTCGGACTTCTTGACTTCGGTGACGGCCTTCTGCGTGACCTCGACCAGTTCGTTGTCGGTCTCGTCCTCGGCCTCTTCCTTGGTTTCTTCCTCGGTGTCGGCTTCCTCGGCCTCGGAGACGTTGATGCCCATGTCCGAGAGCATCGACATGATGTCCTCGATCTGCTCCGGCGAGGTGGTGTCCGACGGCAAGACTTCGTTGAGCTGATCGAAGGTCACGAAGCCGCGCTTCTTGGCCTGCTTGATCATCTTCTTGACGGCGGCATCGGACAGATCGAGCAACGGCGAAGGCGCGTCCGGGGAATCCTTTTCAGGGGCGTCCTGAGCCTTGTCGTCTTTTTCCTTGTCCTTTACCTGCAGCGTCTTTGCCTTGCTGGCCATTCATTGCTCCTGAAACGCGCTCACGCGAGATACGCGTCACCGCGCCCGCTTTTGATCTGATCTCGACGCGGAAAGGGCGGCGCACAACATCGCCACCCCCGAATCTGTCTCGCCGGTATTCGCTACTGTTAGCCCGCAGGCTGTTAAGCTTCGATTAACCCTGTTTTTGCAGCCAAACCATGGGTTTGGCGAGTCTTTTTGCGGGTCCCGTGACCGCAATCCGCATGATTTATTTGTTCACATGCTCCGCTGGAACCGGCCTGAAGACTCGCCAAATCCCTCAATCAGGGCCTCGGTGCCGTCCACTTCCGACAGGCGGGCTTTGACATCGCGCAACCAGGCGTAATTCGCCTCGCTCGCCACCTCGCCCAATGCCAGCTCGGCATCCTTCAATTCCCTAAGTAATGAGTGCCATTGGCGATGCAAGGAGACGAGCTGATGCCAGGTCGAAAGAACGTCCTCTTGGGCTGCGCCGGGCTGCGCGCCCCACACCGCCGAGGTCGTGATCGCCCGCTCAACCCTTTGAAGAGACTGAGATAATCCACGGGCCGCGAGATCGGCCCGCATTTTCTCGCTGGCCTCGGCGGGATCGCTGCCATGATGATGATCGCCCGCGAAGGCGGCGATGATCCCGGCCCGCAATTTGTTCGCCTCGGGATGGGCCAATTCCAGCGCCGCCACCTCCTCCAGATGGTCGTGCAGCAGCCAGGGATGGTTGATCAAAGACTGCAGAATCAGCGCCTCGCGGCGGGATAGCGCGCTGCGCTGGCCGCGCATGATCGGACTGAGGGCCAGCTGCGGACTGGCCACCTGATAGGGTCCGCGGTTGATGGTCTGGCTGCCCACCGAGGCTTGCTGACGACTGCCGCGGGATTCGAATCGCCCGGCCGCGCCGGGCGTGAACGATCCGCGCGGCTGAAAACGCCGGCCTGATTCGCTGAAATTACCGCCACGATATCCGCCGCGGCCATAATTCCCGCGCGCACCATCCGGCGCAAACGTCCGCTGCAAGCGCTCCGCCAGATCCTGACGATAATAGCGCCGCACCGTTTCATCGCGGATGCCGTTGGACAATTCGTTGATACGTGCTTCCAGAGCCGCGCGCCGCTCCGGGGTCGCATAAGAGCCGCCTTCGACCTCGCGCGACCAGATCACGTCGGCAAGCCCGCGGGCAGCACCTATCACTTCCTCGATCGCGCCGCGCCCGCCGGAGCGCGCGAGATCGTCGGGATCCTGCCCTTCCGGCAGCAGCGCGAACCGCAGGCTCTTGCCGGGCTTGAGATGCGGCAGCGTCAGATCGGCGGCGCGCCACGCCGCCTTCTGTCCGGCCTTGTCGCCGTCGAAGCAGAGGATCGGCTCGTCCGCCATCTTCCACAGCAGCGCCAGCTGGTTTTCCGTCAGCGCGGTGCCGAGCGGGGCGACGCTCGCGGCAAATCCCGCGCCGACCATGGCGATGACGTCGACATAGCCTTCCACCACCACCAGCGGCGCGCCGTCATGCGCGGCCTGCCGCGCTGGCGCCAGGTTGTAGAGATTGTCGCCCTTGTGAAACAGCGGCGTCTCCGGGGAATTCAGGTATTTCGCCTGCGCATCCTTTTCCAGCGCACGGCCGCCGAACGCGATGACGCGGCCGCGCAGATCGGCGATCGGAAACATCACGCGATCGCGGAAGCGATCGTACGGCACCGGTATGTCGTCGCCCGCGATGAGCAGGCCGGCTTCCACCATGTCCTCGGTGGAAATGCCGGCGCCTCCGAGATGCTCCTTGAGGGCAAAACGCTCGCCCGGCGCATAGCCGATACGAAACCGCAATTGGGTGGCCGGCGAAATCGCGCGGTCGCCGAGATAGCCGCGCGCCTTGGCGCCATTGCGCGAGGCCAGCGTATCGGCGAAGAATTTCGCCGCCAGTTCCATCACGTCATACAGCGTCTTGCGGCGCTGCTCGTGCCGCGCGGCATCGGGCGTCACTGCCGGCAGCGGCATGCCCGCCATCGAGGCGAGACGCTCGACGGCTTCGACGAAATTGACCCCTTCGGTCTCCATCACAAAATCGAAGATGTTGCCGTGCTTGCCGGTGGAGAAGTCGTGATAAAACTGCTTCTGGTCGTTGACCGTGAACGACGGCGTCTTCTCCTGCTGGAACGGCGACAGCCCCTTGAACTCGCGCCCCGCCTTCTTCAACTTCACGCGCCGGCCCACGACTTCCGAAACCGGAAGCCGGGCGCGCAGTTCATCGAGAAATTCGGGCGTGAAGCGCATGGGTTGAGTGTGCGGTGAGTCGCGGGTGGGTGCCAGCCGGATAGCGATATAGGGATGACGGTGGGAAATATCAGGATTGGGGGCGTTATGCCGGATATACACAGAGCGGGGCGAGCGACCGGCACGTTGACTTCGACCATACAACTGTATATACATTGCCGATCGAGGTACGGTCGAAGATAACGCCCCGTGAGGGGTGGGTCACCATAGCTCTTCGAATCCGTCATAGCGAACCTCAACGGTGTAACCGTATCGAAACCCAGTTTGGGGAGCGATTTGCTATGGCGGATGATGTGCAACGGTTGTTCGCCGGCGTTCGCGATTTCGGATGGGATCCGAAAAAGCGTGAAACCAATTTGAGCGATCACAAGATCGACTTCGAGGACGTCAAGAAAATTCTCGACGGCTACACCTTCATCCGCCGATCGGATCGTCATGGCGAAGTCAGGTACCAAATCTTCGGATATCTCCAAGGGCGGGAAGTCGCGGTCGCCTGCGCGCTCCGCGGCTCACTCTTCTGGGTCATCTCGGCACGGCCCGCGCGCCGCGACGAACGACGAAAATATTACAATCGTCTCCCGGTATTCCCCGGGAAAGGGCAAGACTGACTGGGCTGCTGTCGATGCGCTCACCGACGAGGAGATCACTCAGGCGGTCGCGAACGACCCTGATGCGGTGCCCCTCGATATCGATTGGTCGGACGCCGTCCTGGTCGTCCCTCCGAAGAAGCAGGCGATCTCCATTCGGGTCGATGAAGACGTGCTGAACTTCTTCAAGAAGGAAGGCGACGGCTATCAGCGCCGCATCAATGCGGTGCTGCGGTCCTACATGCAGCAGAAGGCCAAGCCGAAGAAGCGCGCTTGATGCACTCTATTGCTCCAGAAACCGCCCCGACGTAATCCGCTTCAGCTTCGCCACCGGCCGGTTGTAGACATAGGTCCATGCCCCGCTGACGGCCCCGTCATCGAGCGTCACGGGCAGCACCTGCCGCAGGTATTGCGGCGAGGCGACGTCCGGGCCGCAGCCTTCGTAGTCGTCGAAGGCGACGAGCGATGCTTCCGGCGTATGCAAGCGGAACAGTTCGCCGAACACGAGGTCGTCTGCGTCGTCCGACAGCACCAGCCCGGGATAGTGCTTTACCATGTAGAGCCGGCCCTGGCAGCGCGCCGTGCCGATAAATTGGGCGCTGCGCGACAACAGCTTCGCCATCGGATGATCAAAGCCGCGCATCAGCGTGCCGTAGACGAAGAGGTAGTGTTGCATGCAACTTTATACTTCGTCATGGCCGGGCTTGTCCCGGCCATCCACGTCTTCTCGCGCTGAACGAAGAAAAAGACATGGATGCCCGGGACAAGCCCGGGCATGACGTTACATATTTCGCCAGATTCCAATCCGCTGCGATCGCGCCTCATCTTCCGCGGCGAGCAATTCCGCGGGCGCGTCCGGTGTTGCGCGGGCGCCGCCATTGCTCAGGATGATTTCGGAGAGGTTCTGGCCCTCCACCGTGCAGCGGGAGCGGTCGGCGCTCTGCAGGCTGACGCACGCCACCTCGCGGCGGCGAAGAAAGCGCGACAGCGCGCGCAATGCGCGGCGGTCGTCGTCGCCGACGACGCCTTCCAGCTTGAACAGTCTGCCCCGGATCGCCAGTGTAGCGGTGTCGATAATATCTGGCACCCCGCGCGCCCCTGGATCGGTGGTCTGCTGGCCAAGTGGCGCCGCCGCGGCCTCCGGGGTGGCCTCCTGACCGCGCCGCGAAACTTGTGGTGCCGTCCGGGAAATCGCCGGAAGCGCGCGACTGACGAAATCGTGCCAGATATTGGCGGGCAGGTCGCCGCCGGTCACCCTGTTGGTCGGGGTGTTGTCGTCGTTGCCGGCCCACACCCCGACAATGAGATCCGGCGTAAACCCGATGAACCATGCGTCGCGATATTCCTGCGTGGTGCCGGTCTTGCCTGCGACCGGGACATTGGGAATCCGCGCCGCCTTTCCGGTGCCTTCGTTGACCACCGCCTGCAGCAATTCGAGCATCATCGCTCTGCTGGCGCCGAGCTGGCCCGACACTTCGGTTCCGGCATTCGGCTTGGTGTAGAGCGCCTGCTGGGAATTGCCGGCAATCGAGCGGATCGAATAGGGTTCGATCGATTGCACCCCGGCCGCGACCGAACCGAATGCCCGCGTCATTTCCATCAGGGTCACTTCGGCCGACCCCAGCGCCAGGCTCGGCACCACCGGCAGGGTCGACTGTACGCCCATCCGCTTGGCGGTATCGACGACGGCGGGGATGCCGACCTCATCGCTGAGCTGGACGGCGATGGTATTGACCGAATGCGCGAAGGCGTTGCGTAAGCTCATGCTGCCGCGAAAGCCGCCGCTGTAGTTTTGCGGCTCCCATTCTCCGATCTGGGTCGGCCTGTCGACCACGACCGACTGCGGCGTATAACCCCGCTGCAGCGCGGTCAGATAGACGAAAAGCTTGAACAGCGATCCGGCCTGCCGCTTGGCCTGGGTGGCGCGATTGAACTGGCTGGCCTCATAGTCGCGCCCCCCGACCAGCGCCAGCACGGCGCCGTCTTTGCCGAGCGCCACCAGGGCTGCCTGCGAAACCTTCTTCTTGGCGCCTTCCTGCTCCAGCCGGCGCTCGATCACGCCTTCCGCAAGGCGCTGCAGCTCCGGATTGAGCGTGGTGCGAAGCGTCAGATCGCCGGAGGATGAGCCCAGGATACGGCGCAGATCGCCGGCGACCATGTCGACGAAATAGTTGGCGCCGGGCGGCGTTTCCGGCGGCGTCCGCAGATTGACCTTTTGCGTACGGGCGGTCTCGGCCTCCGCGGCGGATATCGCCCCGGTTTCCACCATGGCCTGCAGCACGGTTTCCTGCCGCTCCTTGGCGCCGCCGAAATTGCGGGTCGGGGCCAGCTGCGACGGCGCGCGCACCAGGCCGGCCAGCATTGCGGACTCCGCCAAGGTGAGTTCGCCGGCCTTCTTGCCGAAATATCGTTTGGCGGCGGCGTCCACGCCGTAGGCGCCGGCGCCGAAATACGCCGTGTTCAGGTAGCGGAGGAGAATCTCCTCCTTGGTCAGTTGCCCCTCCAGCCAGATCGCGAGCAGCGCCTCCTGGGTTTTGCGGCGAAACGTCCGCTCCGGAGACAGAAACATCAGCCGCGCAAGCTGCTGGGTGATCGTGCTGCCGCCCTCCCGGGTGCCGCCGGCCTGGGAATTGCGCCAGCCCGCGCGTAAAATTCCCCTGATATCCACGCCCCAGTGCTGATAGAACCGCCGGTCTTCGATTGCGATAATCGCCTGGGCGAGATGCGGCGGAAGGTCCTGTGCCGTCAATTTGTCGCCCTTGAAGACGCCGCGCGTCGCAAACGCCTCGCCTTTGGCGCTTTCAATGGTCACCGCGCTCTGGGTCGGCTCAACCTGCAGACCGCCGCCGATCGGCAGCGTCGCAACGCTGTACAGGATCAGGCCGAACAGCAGCACCAAGATAGCCGCAAGCGACGCAAGAAAGTACTTCGCACGAAATTTCACGGGAAGGCGCGGCCAAGACCTGCCGAGCTGCAAAGCCGGGATGCGAGATTTCAGGTCAACGCTTGCCCGCCGGAAGTTTGCTCGCGCTGACGCCAAGCCGGCTTTTAGGTCTGGCCATCGATTGCCGAAGTTGGCTGCAGCCGAGGCAAAGGCCGAACGACGGCTTCTCAACCAGATCATTGCGCGATGGAAAACGCTCCGTATCGTTGCCGACACAAGAACCGCGATCTGCCGCGCCAGGGTCCGCAACGAGACCCATATCTGTTGCGGCGTAACGCCGGGATCGGCGCCGGCCGGCCTCGCATCAGCTTTGAGATCAGCCTCGCTTTTTTCGTCGGAAGAGGACAATCTCCGTCTCCAGTCGGAGCCATAACGCTTCCCGCGCCGAAGAGTTCAGCGCGCAGACCGTTTGTAACGGATTTCGGACGCCGCGTTCAACCGATGCGTGGGCAGGACGCACTATCCTCCGTCATGGCCGGGCTCAATATGCAAGCGCTACGCCGGCACCACTTCATCGCTGATGACGAGGAATTTCGTGAGGTCCATCCGCCCGAAACTCGTGGTCAGCGCCACGTCGGCGGCGTCGCGGCCGGTGCCCATCAGGATGCGGCCGATGCGCGGGTGGTTGTGGCGGGCGTCGAACGTGTACCACTGGCCGGAGAGATAGACCTGGAACCAGCCGGAGAAATCCATCGGCGCGGGATCCGGGGGAATGCCGATGTCGCCCATATAGCCGGTGCAATAGCGCGCCGGGATGTTCATGCAGCGGCAGAACGTCAGCGCCAGATGCGCGAAGTCGCGGCAGACACCGGCGCCCTGCTCGTAGACGTCGTGCGCCGACTTCATGTGATGGGCGTGCTGATAGCCGAACGTGACGTGATGGTGGACGAAGTCGGTGATCGCCACGACGCGATCCCAGCCGGGCGTCGTGTTGCCGAACAGCGACCACGCAGCGTCGGTGAGCTTGTCGGTCTCGCAATAGCGGCTCGGCATCAGATACAGCAGCAGCTCGTCGGGCAGTTGATCGACCGGCACCTGCTGCGCGGCCGGGTTGACCACGTCGGGCAGCCCGGAATCGCGCACCAGCGCGCTGCCGCGGAAGGTGACGCCGCCGGCCGGCGCGGTCAGCCGGCCGCAGACATTGCCAAAACTGTCGCGATAGAATCCGATCGGCACGCTGAGCCCGGAGCCGGGCGTGTTCGACTCGGCCACGACGGTCTCGGTGCCGACGATATCCGCAAAGCGCGAGGGGTGAATGTTGAGCATGGTCACCATCGGCGTCGGATTGGCCGCGTAGTAGCTCAACTCGAATCCTACCTTGATCTCCATATTACACCTTCGCCTCTTCGCCGGCCGAAACCACATTGATGCTGACGTCCATGCCGACGAAGGCGTCGGCCGAACCCAAATAAGTGCCGTGCAGCGGGATCGCCTGGCGCGGATCGCGGGCGACCGCGACACGAATGAGATCGCGGCTGCCGACGATGCCATTGGTGGGATCGAATTCGATCCAGCCAGCGCTGGGCAGATAGACCTGCACCCAGGCATGGGTCGAGCCGCCGCCGACATAGCCGTGGGCGCGGTCGCCATGAATGAACAAATAGCCGGACACGAAACGCGCGGCGATGCCGAGCCGCCGCAGCGCCTCGATCATGAACAACGCGTAGTCGCGGCAGGTACCGGATTTGGTCTGCAGCGTGTCGAGCGGATGCTGGGTGCCGTGCGCGTGCCGCTTGCGGTAAGTGAAAGCTTCGCGGATTCCGTGGGTCATGCCGCTCAGGATATTGAATGTCGGCGTCGGCCCGTCCGGGTCGAGAAAATTCCGCGCCCATGCGGAAAGCTCGCCATCGGGATCGCCGTATTGCGGCGCGATGAATTCCCGAAGGTCCAGGATTTCTTCGCTGTCGTAAAGGAACGGATAGAAATAGGCCGGATCGTCAGGGGTCAGCGCAAACGGGTCGGCTGGGTTATGTTCGATCGTCGCCGTGCTTCTGACCGACAGCGTCCTGGCGCGCTCGTCGAAGGTCGCAATCGCAACGCTGTTGCCGAACACGTCGTGAATCCAGCGCAGCGACATCGGTTCCGGAGCGATCTCAAGCTTGCCATCGAGCACGCGCAGATCATGGCCGTCGCGCGGCCGCAGCATGATGCGGTGTTCGCCGAACGCCACCGGGTGGGTGTAGCGATATTCGGTCTTGTGATGGATGGTCAGGAGCGGCATCGTCGAAGCAATCATATCGTGACTTTGTGCACTCAAATCTATACCGATCCCTGCTTATTCCTAGGTCGGTATGCTGCTTCGTTAGGCAACAATAAAAGGAATGGTCTTGGACAGCGCCGGAGACACAACATTACTCCTGGAAGCCGCCGAGGTTCCGCCGGTACTGGAAGAAAACGCCGCCGGCCGCTCGGCTTTTCTGCTGACCTGCGATCATTACGGCCGGCTGATCCCGCGGGCGCTGGGCGATCTCGGCCTGCCCGCGAGCGAGTTGTCGCGACATATCGCCTGGGATATCGGAATCGCCGGCGTCGCCCGGCATTTGTCAAAACATCTCGACGCGCATCTGATCGCGCAGCGCTATTCGCGTCTGGTGATCGACTGCAATCGGCCGCCCTGCGTTGCGAGTTCGATTCCTGTCCTTAGCGAAGCCACCAGCGTGCCCGGCAATGAAGGCCTGACGCGCGCCGCGGCCGAGGCGCGGCGCCAGGCGATTTTCGAGCCGTATCATCGCCGCATCGCGGAAGTCATCGACCGGCGTTTGCGCGACGGAGTGCCGACGGTGCTGGTGGCGCTGCACAGTTTTACTCCGGTCTATGCCGGCATTGCGCGGCCGTGGCATGTCGGCACGCTCTATCATCGCGATACGCATCTGCCGCCGCTGCTGTTGCAGCTGTTCCGTGGCGAAGGCGATCTGGTGGTCGGCGACAACGAGCCCTATGCGGTGAGCGACGAGACCGACTACACCATTCCGATCCACGGCGAGGCGCGCGGGTTGATGAATTCCGGCATCGAAATCCGCCAGGATTTGATCGCGGACCAGGCCGGTCAAAAGCAATGGGCGGACCGGCTGGCGCGGATTTTTGGCGAGGTCGAGGCGACGCTGATCAAGCCAAGGGCGTCCCATCTGTAACGTCGCTTGCCTCGCCTCTCCCCGCAAGCGGGGCGAGGGAGAAGTTATCTCGCCCGGATCAGCGCCAGCCAGATGCCGCCGCCGATCATGAAGCCGCCGGAGACGCGCGAGACGAGCCGCGTCCGCCGCGCCGAGAAGAAACGCCGCGCGCGCCCCGCAAGCAGCGCGTAGATCGCGTCCGTCATTCCCGCGATCACCATGAAAGTCACTCCAAGCAGCGCCACCTGCGAGACGTGATCCTTGCTCATGTCCATGAACTGCGGAATGAACGCGCCGAAGAATACCAGCACTTTCGGGTTCGCAAGCAGCACCAGAAATCCCTGCAGGAAAAATCCGCCGCGCGGCGGCGGCGGCGTGTCGGCATTGACGCCCTCGACCGGCGACCAGATCAGCTTGATGCCGAGCCAGACCAGATAGGCGGCGCCGGCAAAGCGCACCCAGTCGAACCAGTAGCCCATGGTCGCCATCAGCGAGGTTAAGCCCACCGCGACGATGCCGATCACGATCGCCAGCCCCGCCTGCACGCCAGCGATATTGACCAGCGCCGCGCGGGTGCCGTGACGCAGCCCATTGGCGATGAGCAGCGTGACCACGGGACCCGGCAGCAGCGCCAGCGCGATGCAGGCGGCGACAAAGGCGAGATAGAGTTGCAGGGACACGAAAGACTCGCGATTCAATGAATGGCGTTTCATTATGCACGATCATCGCCCTCGTGTCCCGGGCGCGATGCAGCGCGCAGCCCTTGCGGAGCGCTGCTTCGCAGAACCGGGACCCCGGTTTCTTCGAGCAGGAAGTTACCGGGGCCCCGGCTCTGCAGCGCACCGCTACGCAAGAGCTACGCGCTGCGCTGCGTCCGGGGCACGAGAATTCAACGGCCATCCAGCGCGGCTGTCATCCATTGCGTAACATCGCCTTTCGCGAGAAAGCCGAGCGCCGCGTGCTGAACTCCGCTCGCCTCGCCCCTGCCTTGCGCAACGGCGACCAAGAGGTCGCAGCGTCGTGACACCGCGATGCCGGCGGCCGTATGCTTTGAACCATCCTGCATCTGAAGACTGTAGTGTCTAATTCGCCCGGACATCCCGGCGACCCGAACCACATCGCCGGGTTCAATCGCGACGAAACGTTCGCTGATCAGGTCGAGATCGGCGACGCGATCGACCTCGTCATCATCGGCAACGCCGGAGTTGCAATTGCAGAAGCCGATCTTCGGCCGCACGTAGAGTTCGACGTCTTGACCGCATGACGCAACGCCGCAACGAAACGCGCGGCCGGCGGGCCAGCCATCGCGCGGAAACGGCCAGGCGATCTCTTGCCAGCCTGCAACGGCCGGCCGCGCGCCGACATAGGCTGCGACACCGGAGAGCGCGCAGATGGCGACAACTGAGACCAGAAGTATTTTACGCATGCTGCTTCACCTCGTCATTGCGAGGAGATCTTGCGACGAAGCGATCCCCCCACCCCAACCCTCCCCCGCATGCGGGGGAGGGAAGGGAGGGGGCTTCTGGATTGCTTCGTCGCTTCGCTCCTTGCAATGACGGCTTCAAGCTCACGGCAACCCCGCCACTGCCCGCGCCGGCCCGGTCAATTCCAGGATATGCATCCCGGTATTCGCGCGGTCGACGATGTAGACATACCCGCGCTCGTCGGTCTCGACATTGTTGGTCTGGATCGCGGTCCTGCAGCGGTCCTTGCCGTCGACGGTGACGCAGCGCTTGTCGGTCGCAGCCGTGATCGAGGGAATGAAATAGCCGACCTCTTTCGGATGATAGGGATCGCGGATGTCGAGCGCGCGCACGCCGGCATTGAAGAAGGCGATGAAAGCCATCTTCTTGTAATAGATCGGCGCCATGCTTTCGTTGGACGAATGCGAGCCAAAGCGTCCGCCCCGCTCGCAAAACGATCCGCTCGCCTTCCGGAACGGTAAAGCTCGAAATCATCATCGGGCGGTTCTCGACCGTGACGTCGGCAAACCAAACCATCTGCCGCGGCTCATTGCATTCGTTCAGGATCGCCTCGTCGACGATCATCACGATGTCACGCGTCTTGCCGTCCTTGTCGTGAGCAAATTCGGCGATCGGCATCTGCTTCATCGGGAATACCGTATGCGCGCCGTTGAAGGCCGACATCGCCAGCCGCGAGATTTCCGGAAGGCGAAGGTTGTCCGGCGTCGGCTCCTTCGGGCCATTGATCAGCTTGTCGCGATCGACGATCTGCAAAAAACCACCCTTGTTGGTGCCATAGCCGAAATAGACGCGATTGCCCTCCGGGCCGGTCGAAATCGGCCCATGCAGCTCGGTCGGCACCGCACCGGTTGAACCCGGCTCCTGACCGGGCAGGCCGAAGTCGCGGATTTTTTTAGGGTTGGCCGGATCGCTCAGATCATAGACCTGGGTCATACGCCGCGTGCGCCAATCCGGCGCGCCCGAGACCAGGAACGCAATGCCGGTGTCGCACTCCCACCAGTTCTTGTGCGTATCCTTCAACCCGCCAAGCCGGGTGATCAGAGTGGGATTGCCGGGATCTGCGACATTCCAGATTTCATGCGCCTCGCCGCCAAAACTGCGCAGCATGTAGACCGCGTTGCGATCACCTTTGGGCAGCGCCTTGCCGTCGCAGATGCGCACCATCTGGGCGCCGCCGGCCTCGTATTTACCTTCCTGTCCCGGGATATGCCGCAGATATTTCGGCTGCGCAGGGTCCGTGACATCGACGATGGAGGTGCCGTTGGGCTCGGCCTTTCCGGTCTGCGGATTGACGGGCGCCGGAATGTCGTCGGTGCCGCCGTGATGACCGATATAGGCGATCCAGCGCTCACCCTGATGATGGATCGTGGGCTGGTAGGCGCTGCGCGCCTGCAAGTCGCTGGTTCCGACCAGCTTCATGTTGGACGCTTCGGGGGCCGCGCCGATCACCTGGCCCTGCGCGCCGGCACTGCCGCAGCCGGCGATAAAGGATATCCACAAACACGCTGCCAGCTTGAAATGCCTGGTCATGATTTTTCCACCCCGACGGTCTGAACCAATCTTCGTTGGCTGATCGGCGACGATACCATGGCCGAAGCGGCAGCAACAGCGCGAAGCCGCCGATAATGTTGTGGCCGCGCGTCCCGCCGCGGTTGAGCCGAAGCTGATCCGCCGCTAGCGTGCGCAGGACCCGGGCCGGCTGGAATCATGACCGACGACGCAACCCTCAAGGATTTGCCGCGAACCGAAGCGCCGATCGCTGCGGCCGACATGCCGCTGCTGCGCATCGACGGCGTGGTGAAACGCTTCGGCGGCTTCACCGCGGTCGACAAGCTCTCGCTCGACATCCGGGCCGGAGAATTTTTCGCGCTGCTGGGGCCGTCCGGCTGCGGCAAGACCACGCTGTTGCGCATGCTGGCCGGGTTCGAGACGCCGGACGCCGGCAAGATCCTGCTGGGCGGCAAGGACATCGCGCAGGTGCTGCCGCACCAGCGTCCGGTCAACATGATGTTCCAGAACTACGCGCTGTTCCCGCATCTATCGGTGCGCGACAACATCGCGTTCGGTCTGAAGCGCGCAAACATGTCGCGGCCGGAGATCGATGCCCGGGTCGCGGAAATGATCGCGCTGGTCAAGCTCGAAGGACTGGAAAAGCGCAAGCCCGACCAACTTTCGGGCGGCCAGAAGCAGCGCGTGGCGCTGGCGCGTTCGCTGGCGCGGCGTCCAAAAGTGCTGCTGCTGGACGAGCCGCTGGCGGCGCTCGACAAGAAACTGCGCGAAAGCACGCAGGCGGAATTGATGGAGCTGCAGCGGCGGCTGGGGATGACATTTATTATCGTCACCCACGACCAGGAAGAAGCGATGACGGTGGCCGACCGCATCGGCGTGATGGATTCCGGCAGGCTCGAACAGGTGGCGACGCCGCGGCAGCTCTACGAGGCGCCGGCCTCGCGCTGGATCGCCGAGTTCGTCGGCGACATCAACATGCTGGAAGGACAGATCGAATCCCGCGACGAGCATCGCCTGACCATTGCGACCCGCGATGCCGGGGCCATTATCGCCGCCGAGCCGCGCCAGCTGCTCACGAAGACAAACGTCTGCGTCGCGGTCCGCCCCGAGAAAGTAAAACTGTCGCGGCGCGGCCCGGTCTCCGGCGCCCCCGGCGCCATTCCCATGAACCGGCTTGAGGGCGTCGTCACCGAGGTCAATTATCTCGGCGGCCTCACCACCTACAAGGTAAAACTCGACAGCGGCGCAACTTTACGCGCATCGATGGCCAATACCGCGCGGCTCGACATGGACGCCTACAATGCGAGCCAGCGCGTCACGGCATGGTTCGCCCCCGACGACTGCGTGGTGCTGGAGCAATGAGCATGCACCCTACAAACCCTCTTCCTCATCCTGAGGAGCGGCCCGCAGGGCCGGGTCTCGAAGGATGGACCACGCACATCTCCATCCTTCGAGACGCGCGCAAGAGCGCGCTCCTCAGGATGAGGTTCAGTAGAAAGGCGCAACAGTGAGCGCCCGCCGCATCTTCGCCCGTCCCGCCCGGTTCGCGGCGATCGCGCCTTATCTGTGGATGCTGCTGTTCTTTCTGGTGCCGTTCGGCTTTGTGCTGAAGATCAGCCTGTCGCAGGCCGCGATCGCACAGCCGCCTTACCTGCCGGTGTTCGACCCGACGCAGGGCTGGGCGGCGATAAAGGCGGCGTTTGCGATGCTCTCGCTGGATAATTTCAAGCTGCTGATCTCCGACGACCTCTACATCCTGTCGTATCTGCGCAGCATCGTCGTCGCGCTGATCTCGACTGCGATCCTGCTGCTGATCGGCTATCCCATCGCCTACGGCATGGCGCGGCTGCCGCAGCGCTGGCAAAGCGTGGCGATGATGCTGGTGATCGTGCCGTTCTGGACCTCGTTCCTGATCCGCATCTATGCCTGGATCAACATCCTGCAGCACGACGGCCTGCTCAACAAGACGCTGCTGGCGCTGCACATCGTGTCCCTACCGGTGGTGTGGCTGTCCACCGACAGCGCCATGGTTTTGGGCATCGTCTATTCCTATCTGCCGTTCATGATCCTGCCGCTTTATGCGACGCTGGCGAAAATGGATCCGGCGCTGCTGGAGGCAGCCAGCGATCTCGGCAGTTCGCGGCGGCAGGCATTCTGGCTGGTGACGTTTCCGCTGTCGCTGCCGGGCGTCGCCGCCGGCGTGCTGCTGTGCTTCATTCCCATCGTCGGCGAATTCGTGATTCCGGATCTGCTGGCCGGCTCCGACAGCATGATGATCGGCCAGACCCTGTGGCTGGAATTCTTCACCAACAAGGACTGGCCGGTGGCTTCCGCCACCGCGGTGGTGCTGCTTGTCCTGCTGCTGGCGCCGCTGCTGATCTACGAACGGCTGCAGCGCGGTCAATCGGAGGCACGCTGATGGCGGCGGCGGGCGCATTGAAAAAACTCTCCCCGTTCAATGCGACCTCGCTCGTGCTCGGGCTGGCGTTTCTGTACCTGCCGATCGTGATCCTGGTAGTCTATTCGTTCAACGCCTCCAGGCTGGTGACCGTGTGGGGCGGCTGGTCGACGCGCTGGTACAGCGAGTTCTTCAACGACCGCGCCATGCTGGATGCGGCCTGGATGAGCTTGCGGGTCGGCGCGGTGTCGGCCACCGCCGCGACCATCCTCGGCACGCTGGCGGCGGTGGCGCTGTCGCGCGGCGAGCGCTTCAAGGGCCGCACATTGTTTTCCGGCATGCTCTATGCGCCGCTGGTGATGCCGGAAGTCATCACCGGACTGTCGCTGCTGCTCTTGTTCGTGGCGCTCAATGCCGAGCGCGGGTTCTGGACCGTGACCGTCGCCCATACCACGCTGACGATGTGCTTCGTCGCCACCGTGGTGCAGTCGCGCTTAAGCGCGCTCGACCGCAGCCTGGAGGAAGCCGCGATGGATCTCGGCTGCGATCCGGTGCGGGCGTTTGTCGCGGTGACGCTGCCGCTGATTTTGCCGGCAATCGCCGCCGGCTGGATGCTGGCCTTCACGCTGTCGCTGGACGATCTGGTGATCGCAAGCTTCACCACCGGCCCCGGCTCGGCGACGCTGCCGATCCGCATCTATTCGGAGGTGCGGCTCGGGGTGAAACCGGAGATCAACGCGATCTGCACGCTGATCATCGGCCTGATCGCGGTGGTGATCATCATGGCTTCGCTGGCTTCGAAGCTGTCGAGCGCCCGTGGCGAGAGCGCGGCGCCGCTTTAACCGGTTTGATTTCGCCAGCGCCGCCGGATCGCCGCATGACACTTCCGCCCAGCGCGGCGCCGAGTTGCCGCATGGCCATGCTGTTAAGCGGAAATTCGAGCAGGATATGCACGAGACTTAGCGCAAGCAGGAACGTAAAGCCGAACGTGTAGTCGTAGAAATACAGCGCCGTCGAAGCGGCGCTCGCAGCGGCCAGTCCCGCCAGCCGGATGCGCGGAATGTCCGCCCAGCGGATCACGTCCGCTTTGATGAACCAGTTCAGGTAATGGTAGGTATAAACGAAGGCGAGGATGCTGGTCAGCCTCGTATCGAGGCGCAGGCCCGGTATGCCGAACAACCTGCTCAGCGCCGGCGCGACATTGCCGAAATAATCCTGACCTACTTTCGCAAACAACGGCACGCGCACCTCGGCCGATGGCGGAGCGACGAGAATGAGCAGGAGTGCCGCGAGGTAGAGGACGATCAGCATTATTTGAGCGCGGCTGCCGGAACGAACCGCACCGAGCACCATGAAGACCAGCGTAAACAGCGACACATGGATCAAGGTCGGCAACAGAATCCCGAGGACCGCGAATGACGAGCCGCTGGCGTACATCAGGACCGACAGACCGATTGCCGCCATGAACAGAAAGGTCCCCTCGCCGGCGCTGCTGGTCGCCGCCATCATCGCGCAAACCACGAATGCGCCCCACATCACGAAGCCGAACCAGCTCGCATTGTCGATCAGGACGACGCCAACCGCGACCGCAACCAGCGCGAGGGCTACGGCGCGATGCGGGAGAAAGAACTTGCGGTCATGTAACCAGGAAATTTCGGTGAAGTAGTGCGCCGGCCCGAGCACGACATAGGACAGCAGCAATAGCTCGAATGGCACCAGGTATGCCGCGGCGAGTGCCACAATCATCAGGCCCAAATGAAGGGCATCGTTGGTGCGCATGATCGGGGAACCCCGGTCGCCGTTGTGGTTCGAAGCTAGCGCGACGGCGCGGCCCCGACAACCCGGCCGCGCAAAGCGGGCAAGGTTTCGTTGCTCCAATGCTTCAATTCCCCTTCGGCGCCCCGGCCGTGGGCGCGCTGGCCGGCGCGGGCATGGCGGCTTCCGGCGCAATCTTCTGGCCGGTATAGCGCTCGATCGCCGAGCGCACGGCGTCGCGGGTCTTGCGGTCCTTCATCGCATCGAGCAGCGGTGCGGCGCCGGGCGAGCGCCGGATCAGGCTTTCCGGATCGGGAAAGATCAGAGGATCGTCCCACGGCCCCTGCACAACGAACGGCAGGTCGAAGCCGGGCGGCGCGTTCGGCGCTGAATTCAGGCTGGCGACGCCCTTCAGGTCATACTCCCGCGACGGTATCGAGGCGGTTCCGGTCAGCGTGACCCGCGACGCCGGCCCTTCGATCCGCACGTCCTCCGTGGTGGCGATGCCGTCGCTGAATTTCACCGCGATGGTCATGGTGTCGTAAGGCGTAGCGCCGGAGCGGAAATTGCCGCCGCCGGACAGCGGCCGCCGCTCCAGCCGCTTCAGCAACTGTTCGACGTTGAAGCCCGAGATGGCGCCGTCATGCCCGCTGAGCGCTGCGGTGCCGTCGAGCGATTGGGCGAGCCCGAACGGACTGTTGCCGGTGGCTTCCAGCGCGACATTGAGATTGCCGCGGCCGGTGAGCTTGGTCAGCCCGAACAACTCGCTGGTGCAGGACAACAGGTCGACGTCGAGGAACTGGAATTGCGCCTTGACGTCGACGACCGCGTCGGAACGCGCCACGTTGAACGAGCCCTTGGCGATGCCGCCATAGATCTGCGCCTCGCCGACGCTCAGCGCCAGCGTGCCGCCGCGTAAGTTAGCGCCGAGCGCGGTGCGGCCGAGCGTGGATTTTCCAACGGTGACTTTTGCCGCCGACAGCCGCATGTCGATATCGGGGGCGGTCAGCGAATTGAGGTCGAACAACTGCCGGTTCCAGTCGCGCTGGCCACCGGCGAGCAGGCGCACGGTCGAGACATAAGGCGTAAAGTCGAGCGCGCCGGCGGCGAGCGTCGCCTGCAGGGTCTGGCGGCCGTTGTTGGAGTAGGTCATCACGCCCTCGGCGACATTGCCGTCGAGTTCGATATTGACGTTGGTCAGCGCGATCGACCCGCCGACCATATTGGCCCGCGCCTTCAAGGCGAAGCGGCCGAACCCGCCGGTGCCGGCGGGCGCCCCCTGCCCGGTCCAGCGCAACGCATTGCGCAGCGACAGGCTGTCGGCGGTCAGGGTGCCCTCCATCAGCATGCTGGTGCGGTTGGCGACCGCGCCGTCGAAGGCGACTTTCAGCGGCGCGCTCGATATCCGCGCCTTCAGGCCGGAGCGTTCGCCGGACAATGCCGCGATGAAGTCGCTGATACTGACGCTGCCGTCGACACGTTCGCCGCGCCAGTCGAATTGCCCGGTCGCGGCAAAGGAGCGCGAGATCGACGGCCAGGCCAGCGACAGGTCGATATCGCCGACGTTTTCCGACACGCGATTGGCGTCGTCCGCATAGGTGAGGACGCCGTCCTGGATTCGGATTTCGGAAAATGACAGCTGGTTGTCGGCGCCCGGCTTCATGGTGCGCGTCAGGGTGTCGATGAACGGGGTCCAGTTGCTCTGGCCGTCGGCGGCGCGGACCACGCGGATATGCGGCCGCAGCATCATCACGTCGGCGATTTCGAAACGCCGCAGCAACAGCGGCAGCAGCCGCAAATTCGCGGTCAGGACATCGACCGACAGCGCGGGCTCGCCGGCGCCGCCACCCTTGAGGCCGACGTCGTGAAACGAAACATAACTCGCCGGAAACACCGACACGTCGATGTTGCCGCCGACCACCAGTTCGAGACCGGTAACGGCGCGGATCTGCGCTTCCACCGCGGCCCGCAAGGCGTCGCGGTTAAGAAACCAGGACATCGCGATCAAGCCGACCAGCACAACACCGAGCAGCGCCGCGATCGGCATCCCCAGGCGTTTCATTCCTTGGGCCGTGGTCAATGACATATCCGGGTTGGGTTCGATATCGAGTTGAAGTTGAAAAGTCAGGCGGGGCAATCCCCGTCAACCCCCTGCAACTTGATGGGTTTTCTTGACGCTTTCAAGGCCGCACTTGCCTTCTCCCGGATGGCAAAGTGGTTCAGGCGCGGCGGGAAACCGGGGGAGACTGGGTTATGTGGCGAGGCCGCAACCCTCTCATTTGGTTCGCATCCGACGATGCGCGCGCCCGCTCGTACAAGGCACCAGGAAAAATTTGTCCATCGCTAATTCTAATTATTTCAACGATTTGGCAGGTCACAAAGCTCAAGCCACGGGTCAACTTCCGCGCCTGGACGTTTGTCCGTTGTGTCGAACCGCTTTATCGCAGGGACTGAAACATGCTGGCCAACGACCTTGAGCGAACGAGTAACCGGCCGATCTCGTATCGGCCAGCGGCTTGAGCTTCAACGAGCATCTGAACCGGATGACCGGTCATTTTAGTTTCCCCGCGGCATGCATGGCGGCACGCCATCCGAACACCAGCGCGGGACCGATCATGGCGCCCGGCCCCGGATAGCTGCCGCGAAAGATCGAAGCGGCGTCGGCGCCGACAGCGTAAAGGCCTTCGATGGGCCGCCGGTTCAGGTCCAGCACGCGCGCATCCCGGTCGGTCCGCAGACCGGCGCTGCTTGCGAGATCCGCGGGCCAGACCGCGACGGCGAAATACGGTCCGGGCCCGATTTCGCGCATGCAGGGATTGGGCTTGTTGGCGGAATTGCCATTGAAGCGGTTGAACGCGCTCGATCCGCGTCCGAATTCTTTGTCCACGCCGGCGACAGCAAAGCGGTTGTGGGTCGCGATGGTTTCTTGCAGGGCCGCGGCGCCGACGCCGATCTGCTGCGCCAGGGTCTCGATCGTATCGGCCTGTTCGAGATAGCCGGCCTTTACAAAGCGATCGAGACTGCGCGTGCGCGGATGGACAAGGCCTATCCCGTAGTCCCGAACGAACGAGCGATCGCAAATCAGCCATGCCGGAACGGCCGGGGCGTTCTGGTCCGGGCGCAGCATGGCGGCAACAAAATCATGATACGAATCGGCTTCGTTGACAAAGCGGCGCCCGGCGCCGTTCACCGCGATCAGGCCGGGCTTTGCGCGATCCAGCAGGATGTGCGGAAACACCGAAATGGTGCCGTCGGAACGGCGCAGCACCGAGCATGGCATCCATAATGCTGGACTGCGCATGGTGTCATCGAGAGCGGCGCCGGCCTGCAGCGCCGTCGAAACGCCGTCTCCGGTATTTGAGGGCGGCGCGAGACTGAGTTGTCGCGCGGCTCTTGGAAACAGCCTGGTTCGCAGTTCGCTGTTCCAGGAGACACCGCCGGCGGCGAGGACGACGCCGTTTCGGGCGCGTATCGCGCGCCGCCGCTGCGGGTCGGCCACGATCGCGCCGGTCACCCGGCCCTCTTCCAGGATCAGCTCGGCCAATCGTGTCTCGAACCGCACCGGAACGCCGTGTCGGCGCAGACTGTGGAGCAACCGCGCGACCAGAGCGTTGCCCATGATCAGGCGCGTGCCGCGCGGATACCGCAGCCGATCGACCGCCTGACGCGCGAGCAAACCGACGGCATGCTTAAAGCTGTTCAGCGAGCCGAACGGCTGCAGCAGCGCCGGGATGTCGGATTTACCGACCATCATCCCGCCGAGCACCAGAAACTCCGGACGCGGCGGCCGCACCCGCGCAAAATCCGCGCCGAGCTTGCGGCCGTCGAACGGTTCGGCGCCCAGCGCCCTGCCGCCGTATGCGGCGCCGGGTTGATTGCTGTAATCGGGATGGGCGGCGGCAGGTACAAATCGCACGTCGGTCTGCGCTTCCAGATAGTCGAGCACAAGCGGTCCGCTTTGCAGGAATGCGGCGCGGTGTTCATTGTCTCCGCCTTCGCCTGTGACCGCGTCCAGATAGGTTGTCGCGTCGGCGATCGAATCCGGGATGCCGGCCTTTGCGCTTTGGCTGCTGCCTGGAATCCACACGGTTCCGGCCGAGGTCGCAGTCGTTCCGCCGATCATGCCGGTCTTTTCGCAGACCACGGTCCGCAGCCCCTCGATCGCGCCGACCAGGGCAGCCGTCATTCCCGCGGCGCCGGCACCGATCACCAACAGGTCGACCTCGTCATCGAAGACTTGTGTCGAATTCGACGGCATGATCCCACCTTGCTCTTTCAGCCCAGGACAACAACGATCCAAACAGCACAATGGCTGGAATGCCTTCGAGCACACTGCCGACGATAAGTTGATCGCCGAACTGCAGGGACGAAGCCTGACTTAAGGTGCCGCCGGCCTATCGTGTTCTTTGACATCTGGATATTAATTGTATCTGGTCGCCTCATCGTTGGAGCAATTCCATGCAGAACCCGCGCGATAAAGTTATCATCACCTGCGCCGTAACCGGCAATCAGACGCTGCCCAGCATGACGCCGCACCTTCCCATCACGCCTGAACAAATTGCCGAAGCTTGCCTTGGAGCGGCCGAGGCCGGCGCCGCGGTCACGCACATCCACGTCCGCGATCCGCAGACCGGCATGCCGTCGATGGAAATCGACTATTACAGGCAGGTCGTCGAGCTCATCCGCGCGAAAAACACCTCGCTGATACTCAACATCACCACCGGTCCCGGCGGCCGTTTCGCGCCGTCGGACGACGATCCGAAGATCGCGGGACCCGGCACGCTGTTTCTGACGCCGGCTAAGCGTACCGAGCATATTGCGATGTTGCGGCCGGATATCGCAACCCTTGACCTCAACACCATGACCTTCGGCGCGCAGGTCGTGATCAACACGCCGCCCAATGTGCGCAAAATGGCGAAAGTGATCTACGCCGCGGGCACCCGGCCCGAGATCGAATTGTTCGACTCCGGCGACATCCTGCTGATGCACGATCTGATCAAGGACGGAACGCTGAAAGGACCGCATCTCGTAAGCCTGGTGCTCGGTGTAAAATACGGTTTTCGTCCCGCGCCCGAAACGGTGCTGTACGCCCGCGACATGCTGCCCTCCGACACCGAATTCACAGCCTTCGGCACCGGGCGCTCGGCGTTCCCGATGGTCGCGCAAACCTATCTTGCGGGCGGCCATGTCAGGGTCGGAATCGAGGATGGCGTCTACCTGCGGCGCGGCGTGCTGGCCGAGAGCAATGCCGCGATGGTCGAGAAAGCACGCAGCATTGTCGAAATGCTTGGCGGCCAAGCGATGTCGGCAACCGAGGCGCGCGCGCATCTCGGACTTGCCGACGCCGGAAAAACCACGCGCAACGTCGCCTGAATGCCGTCATTGACGGCTCGCGAAGATTTTGCCTAATAGTCTCTTCCTCCATCAGGTCTTTGGTTTCCCATGAACAAGGTTTATCCCGACGCCAAATCGGCACTCGACGGCATTCTCAAGGACGGCATGATGATCATGTCCGGCGGTTTTGGGCTGTGCGGCATCGCCGAGACCTTGTCCGATGCAATTCGCGACTCCGGCGTCAAGAACCTGACCGTGATCTCCAACAATGCCGGTGTCGATGGCATCGGCCTCAGCCGGCTTTTGGAAACACGCCAGATCAAGAAAATGATCTCGTCCTATGTCGGCGAAAACAAGCTGTTCGCGCAGCAATATCTCGCGGGCGAGCTTGAACTGGAATTCAATCCGCAGGGCACGCTGGCCGAACGCATCCGCGCCGGCGGCGCCGGCATCCCGGCGTTCTACACCAAGACCGGCGTCGGCACCCTGATCGCCGAAGGCAAGGAAGTGAAGGAATTCGACGGCGAGAAATATTTGATGGAGCGCGGGCTGTTTGCCGATCTGGCTATCGTGCACGCCTGGAAGGGCGACACCGCCGGCAACCTCGTCTACCGCAAGACCGCCAGGAATTTCAATCCGATGATGGCGACCGCGGCGAAAATCACCGTTGCCGAAGTCGAACATCTGGTGCCGGCCGGCGAGATCGATCCCGACCATATCCATACCGCCGGCATTTTCGTCAAACGCATCGTCGAGGTCGGCACCGGCAACAAGCGTATCGAATTCCGCAATACCCGCCCGCGCGCCGACAAGGCCGCGGCACCGGCAGCCACTGGGGAGGAAGTCTGATGGCCTGGACCCGCGATCAGATGGCCGCGCGCGCGGCCAAGGAATTGCGCGACGGCTATTACGTCAATCTCGGCATCGGGATTCCGACCCTGGTGTCGAACTATATCCCGGACGGAATGGACGTTGTGCTGCAGAGCGAGAACGGCATGCTCGGCATGGGGCCGTTTCCCTATGAGGGCGAGGAAGACGCCGACCTGATCAACGCCGGCAAGCAGACGGTAAGCGAATTGCCGACCACCAGCTATTTCTCGTCCGCCGATTCCTTCGGCATGGTGCGCGGCGGGCATATCGACCTGTCGATCCTGGGCGCGATGCAGGTGGCTGAGAATGGCGACCTCGCCAACTGGATGATTCCCGGCAAGATGGTCAAGGGCATGGGCGGCGCGATGGATCTGGTCGCCGGCGTCAAGCGCGTCGTGGTGGTGATGGAGCATTCCGCCAAGGACGGCCCGAAGCTTTTGAAGAAATGCAACCTGCCGCTGACCGGCGAGAACGTGGTCGACATGGTGGTCACCGATCTTGCGGTCTTCACCATCGACAAGCACGGCAAGGACGGCATGGCGCTGATCGAACTGGCCGACGGCGTCACGCTGGACGAGGTGAAGTCGAAGACCGAAGCCGATTTCCGGGTCGCGCTGAAGAACGCGTGAGCGAATTCGGCCGTGGCCCCGACGATCCGTCGCGCGACCCCTGACGATGCCGATTTCATCGCCTGGACGATCCTCGCGGCGCAGCGCGGCCATAGGCCGCGCGGCTGGTTCGATATCGCCCTGGACTGGCCTGAGCCGCTCTGCCGAGCTTTCGTGCGGCGCATCGCGCTCGCGCGGTCGCGATCATGGTGGCACGTCTCGCATTTCCTGATCGCGGAGGCCGACGGAAGGCCTGCCGCCGCGCTCTGCGCCTTGCGCGTGGGCGGATCGGGCAACGATGCGCGAGCGGCGATCGCGGAGGTCGCGAACGCGGCCGAGCTGGATGCCGCCGAACAGTCCGCGATATGGCAGCGCGGGGCCTATGCCGCCAAATGCTGGCCGCCGGGCGATGACGACAACTGGCTGATCGAGCACGTTGCCGCAGAGCGATCTCATCGCGGGGAAGGGCTGCCGCTTGCGTTGCTCGACCGCGCGCTTGCGGCCGGAAAGGCCGCGGGCTGCACCCGCGCATCGATTGTATTTTACATCGGCAATGACGCGGCCGAGCGATGCTACGCCAAGGCCGGCTTTAGCTTCGCGGAGGAAAAGCGCGATCCGGAGTTCGAGGCGCTCACTGGCGCGCCGGGCTTTCGCCGGTTTGAGCGGGCGATTTGAATGATCGACCGTAGGGTGGGCAAAGGCGCTCTTCGCGCCGTGCCCACCATCTGACTGAAATTTCAACATCGTGGCGGTGATGGTGGACACGCCATCGGACGCGCGTTCGCGCGACCGTTGGCTTTGCCCACCCTACGCGGTGCTACGTTGATTGCGCCCTACGCCCTTGCCATCGCCGGTCCGAAGGTCACTTCGATCAGCGTGCCGGAATGCGCGCCGGTCTTGATCTGGAACTGGGCGCGGTTGGCCTCGACCAGCGCCTTGGTCAGCGACAGGCTGACGCCTCCGCCGGAGGTCTGGTCCGCCGGCGCCTGGGTGCGGAACGGCTCCATCGCGGCGGCGACCTCGTTGTCGTTCAGGCCAAAGCCGGTGTCGCGGACCCGCAGCACCACGTCGCCGAAATCGCTCAACGCGGTGGAGACGATGACCTGGCCGCCGGCATTGGCCAGATGGATCGAATTGCCGATCAGGTTCAGCGCGATCTGGCGCAGCGCGCGGGCGTCGGCAACCACCGGCGGCAGCGTATGCGCCAGCGAGGTGCGGATGATGATGCGCTCGCGGTTGGCCTGCGGCTGCATCACCGCGACGCACTGCTCGACCAGATCGTTGAGGTTCTGGTTGGCGAAAGCGAGGTCGAGCTTGCCGGTTTCGATCCGCGACAAGTCGAGCAGGTCGTTGACGATGGCGATGACGCGTTCGCCGGAGGCGCGGATGTCCTTCATGTATTCGACATAGCGCTCGTTGCCGAGCGCGCCGAAACGTTCGTCGATCATCACCTCGGCGAAGCCGATGATGGCGTTGAGCGGCGTGCGCACCTCGTGGCTGATGCGCGCCAGCACGTCGGCCTTGGCGTTGACCGAACGATCGGCCAGCCGCCGCGCCTGCGAGAGTTCGGCCTCGCTCTTTTTGGTCGGTGACAGGTCGCGGAACACCGCGAAGAAATTCGGACTGTCGGCCTGGGTCCGTCCCATGGTCATCGACAGCGGAATGAGGCCGCCTTCGCGCACCCGGCCCAGCACCTCGCGGCCGTGATCGAGCAGGCTCGCCACGCCGTCATCCCTGATGCTTTCGAGATAGTCCTGCACCACGCGTTGGCTCTCCGGCGCAAACAGTTCGGCGAGATTGCGCTTCACGAGGTCGTCGCCGTCGTAACCGAACAACGCCTCGGCGCTGCGGTTGCACGAATTGAGCACGCCCGCCGCATCGAACATCACGATGCCTTCCGCCGTGGTGTCGAGGATGGCTCCGAGTTCCTCGGCATTGGCATGACCGACTTGCGACGGCTCGGGCGCGGCAACCGCGGCCGCCGCTTCCGGCTCGGTGCGCGGCGCCAGGCAGATCAGCGCATGCGCGGATTCGCCGTCCCATGAAATCGCATGCAGATGCGCGTCGGTCGCCGGTTGCGGCGCGTGCCCGGCCGAGGACTGCGTGGCGGATATGGTGACCGGGGTGCCGGTATCGGACGTGCTGCTGGCGCTGGAGACGCCGGGCTCGACCAGCAGCGCGTCGAGGCCGCCGGCCTCTTCCAGCGCGTGAAGGCTGCCATACCCCACGCGGTCCAGGAAGGCGCGGTTGGCGTAAAGCAGCCGGTCGAGCCGGTAGATCAGCACGCCGGTGGGGATGAGATCGAGCAACGTCTTGTCGCGTGCGGTCTCGCCGCGCGGCGGCGGCTGCGGCGCCGACAGCCAGCCGGGAGGATCGCTGGCAGGTTCGGATGCTGCTTCGGGTGGGGCCGGCTCCCCGGCGGCAGCCTCGGGCGTGTCGGATATCGATGCTTCCGACGTGGCGCCGGTTTGGTTCTCGAGCCGCGCCGACAATTGCCGCGCCAGTTCGTTGAAGGCGTTGTTTTCGACCGGCGTCAGCGACGGCGATTTCGGCTCAGTCACCGGCCGGAACGGCAGGACGTTTTTGGGGGTTTCCACGGCGGTTTCCAAATCGGTTGGATGTGAAGTCTCAACGGCAATCGATGCTGGCAATTCAGGAACGCTGGAGCGGACGTCAGACTCCGCGGCGATGTCCGCGGCGGGCGAATCCTTGGTGACATCGGCTTGCGCGACATCGGCGGAGAGCGGCAGCGGCGCCGGCGGATCGCTGAAGAATTCGGTGCGGCGCAGCGCGTCGAGCCGCGCCAGGCCTTCGAGATCGCGGCAGACGCCAAAACCGCGGTAGCCGGCGAAATTGCGTGCCCGATCGAACATCGGCAGTCCCGACAATTCCACGCGCAGGCGCTCGCCGCCATCGACCGGCCAGTTCAGCGCGATGCCGCTCCAGGTGTCGCGGGTGGCGACGGCGTTCAGAACGCGGCCTTCCGGATCGAGACCGAACACGTCGGCGATCTCGCTCCAGAGCCGGCCGAAGCTTGCGGCCGTGCGCGCGCCGATCAGGCGGGTGAATTCATCGGAGCCGAGCAGGAAGCGGCCTTCCGCGTCCATCTGCCACATGAAGCGCAGCGGATGCCGCCGCGGATGCAGCGGCGGCTCGTCGACCCAAGATGGCGCGGCAACAGGGCTAGCCGGCCGCGGCTCGATGGTCTGCAGCGGCGGCGGTTGATCCGTTCGCGGAGCTTCAACCTCGGGCGGCAGTTCGACCTCCGATGATTGCGATGGCTCGTCGGCGACCGCTTCGACCAAGGGCGACGGTTCTTGGTCATGAATTTGGGCGGGCGAAATGGTTTGGTCGGGCACGATGTGTTCCGCCGCCGCTTCTGCCGCCGGCTCCACGATCTCATCGATCAAGGCGAACTCGGCCGGCGCCTCACCGGTGGCCGCGGCTTGCTCGTAATCGGGGGTCGTTCGGTCCATCGCCGCAGCATCCGGCTGATGCGTCGGCCCGATCTCCGCATGGACCGGTGATTCGGGCAATGGCTCGACCACGAGATGCCCGGTCGCTTCGACGGCGTCGGTGCGCTCCGCCGCGGTGAAATGGGAAGTCTCGATCGGCCGCGGCGCAGGCGCGAGGCGCTGCACGGCATCAATCCGCTGCAGCTCGCCCGGCGAGAGCATCGCGACCACCAGCACGCCGGCGCCGCCGTCGGGAAAATCCAGCCGCGCGCAGCCGCATGTGACCAGCGTGCCCAATGCCGCACCAAAGCCGCGCAGCCGTTCGAGGCGCGTGGCGCCGGTCGGCAGCAGCCGTCCAAAAAGCTGCGCCACCTGACGCCGGTGCGGATCGGCGGGGCCGAAGGTTTTCGCCGCGAGCGCGCTGGCATTGGCCGCGTCAAAGATTTTTGCGCCGACCGGGTTGGCCCACAGAATCCGGGTGCCGTCCGTCGACCACAGCCATGCCGGCAGATGGCTGGTGGCATGGACCGCCAGCCGTGGATCGCCACTACCCCGCAACTGGAATTCCGCATTGTTCATCGGCACTGCATGACTGATGGTTGGGCTGTCGCGCGGTTATGGCGTCAGAACTCAACGGCCAAAGAATGACAGCCTTAACAGATCGTTAGTATCGCCCCCTCACCCGGTCAGGTCCACGGCCGGGCCTATGCCGGAAAGGTCTAAGCCGCAATAACCTTAATTTTGCGCGTTGCAGCCGAACCTTCGCATTCGCTGCCGCGTTGGGATGCTGCAGAACAAATTCGCGATGATGGAACCGGCTTGCCGATGTCGCATCGCTTCACACCTGCGATGTCATTTGCCGGTAGCTTGAAATGGGCGGATGGGGAATGGGGCTGCGAACGCAACAGGAGTGCATTATGGGTGAAGATGGACGCGACCGTTTCGGAATTCCGAATGAAATGCGATCGATGGCCGAGGCCAGTTTCGATCAGGCCCGCAAGGCGTTCGAGAATTTCCTTTCCAGCGCACAGCAGGCTGCAGCCAGGATCGAGGGGCAAGGCGCTACCGTTCGCGGCGGCGCCAAGGACATCAGCACCAAGGCGATTACCTACGCCGAAAAGAGCGTGGCGGCGTCGCTGGACTATGCCGAAAAACTGCTCCACGCCAAGGATCCGACCGAGGTGATGCGGCTGCACAGCGAGTATGTGCAGAACCAGATGCGCTCGCTGGCCGAACAGGCCAGTGAAATGGGCCAGATCGTCAGCCGCGCGGCGATGGATGCCGGGATGCCGAAAAGCTGAGCTAACCGCCTCCATAGGTTGATCTATTCGAGTTCCTCGGTCGGAACGTGCGTTCAGCCGGGGGCTGCCATGCGGCATTGCAGCTTCGATCGCGTTGCAATGCACAAAATTGACATGATAATGGCGTTAAGTATGGGCGTCCCTGAGGAGGGGCATCCCCGTGATCCTGTCCGGCGATCCAGCCTTCATTGAGGCCGGCCGCGGCTTTTCCGGGGTCACACCGAGTTCACCCCGATGCACAAGGATTCCCGCATGACCAATTCTACCGATCCGTTTTCCGCTTCCGTCATCCCGTTCCAGGCGCCCGAGCAGATGCGCGCTTTCGCCGAGAAGGGCCTGTCGCAGGCCCGCGACTCCTACGCAAAATTCAAGGACGTCGCCGAAAGCCATAACGGCACCATCGAGGCGGTGTTCGGCTCCGTCGGCAAGGGCACCAGCGAGTACTCGGCCAAGCTGCTCGAGTTCATGCAGGCCAACACCACCGCGACGTTCGACTTCGTGCAGGAACTGCTCGGCGTCAAGACGCTGCCGCAGGCCGGCGAATTGTGGACCGGCTATACCCGCAAGCAGTTCGAAACCCTGACCGCGCAGGCCAAGGAACTTGCCGAGCTGACCAAGAAGATCGCGTCCGAGACCGCCGAGCCGATCAAGGCCAGCGCGTCGAAGATCTTCACGCCCGCCGCCTGATCGCGGAGCGTTTCAAGTTTCGAAAAGCCCGGGCCGGTTTGCCCGGGCTTTTTGTTGCAGGGAGCCTCGCGACAAATACAGCGTCGTCCCCGCGAAGGCGGGGACCCATACGCCGTGTCATCTCGTCTGGGCACTGTGTTAGATGCCTTCTGCAACAAGCGACGCCAGGGGTTATGGGTCCCCGCCTTCGCGGGGACGACGCTGAAGTTGTATCGACGCGTCGCAAATTTCTGATCCACAGATTCAAACAGCCATGGCTTCTTATTCTCGCGGCGCAATGCGTCCGAGGTTTGCCGGTCCCTCGCGAACCTGCGCGAGGGTGTGGAGCGGTGGGAGGCGCCAGGGGTGTTGCGTTAGGCACCCCTTGGAGGCGGGATTAACGTACCCACCTCGCGCGGCAAGGCACCGCGCGCGCCCCAGGCTAGGCGCAGCGCCTCCCAGCGCTCCACCGGCCACCAGGCATCGACCGTTCCGGGGCCCCGGCCCGGTCGCTTTCGCTCTGCCCACTAAAGGATCGCTTCTAGAAAGCGCTCCCTCACCGAACAGGGCTAGCAATATATACCGCAATGTAGGAATGAGATCAATAGGAATTTTTAGGTTTCTAAGAATTATTTTTCGCCGTCCTCGCGAACGCGCCAGGCATCTCGATCTTTTCAAAGCTGAAAACGGACCCATCCTGTCTTAGCCACCACGCGAGAGCCGAAATCCTCGGGCGCGCCCCACTCAGATCACCAACTTTTCGGGGTTTCGGCCGACTCATTGAGCAGAGTCCGGAAGGTGTGTAGATGCCCTCGCGCCCGCGCGGGACGACGCTGAAGTCGCCTGCTCCCGGCCTTGCCAAAGCGCAGCGTTGCACCTAGTTTCCGCCCGGTTCGGGCCCCGTTTTTCGGGGCCGCTCAAGGATGCAGTTGTAGCTCAGTTGGTTAGAGCGCCTGTCTGTGGAACAGGAGGTCGGTGGTTCGAGCCCACCCAACTGTACCAGCTCGACCAACAACCTCGAATTCGCTGAGACAGACCTCCACATCAAGCGGTGCCCGACTTTGGCCGCAGCTCGTGGTATACAGGGCACATGGACCATCACTTCATTCCGCAATTCTATTTGAAGCGCTGGGCCCGGCCTGATGGCCAGCTGTCCGTGATGCGGCGTGTGCATGGTCAAAAGATCGCAACAGCGGAAAAATATCCTGCGGGGACTGGATATCGTCCCGATCTTTACCGCACTGACGGTGTGCCAGAGGAGAAGGCGCAGCATCTTGAGGTACGCTTTATGAGTCCGCTCGACAATGCGGCCAATCGTGCGCTTGAGCGGATTTTGGCCATGGACGAGAGTGAATGGGATGGCGAAGATCAGAAGGCTTGGGCTGTCTTCCTCCTCTCGCTGATGTTCCGCAATCCGGAAACCGTGACCGAGCTTAAAGACGTCATCAGCCAGATGTGGGGAGTTGGCATAGGGGCGCTCGAGGCCGACTATGAAAATCGGCGCTTGCCGGGCTTCCCCGAGACTTTCGCTGAATTTATCGCTCTGACCAATCCGGCTGCTCCTCAGGTAGCAGCGACAAATTTCCTCATGAGGACGATTGAGAATGAACGTCTTGGGCCAAGCCTAGTCAGCTTGCATTGGTCCGTGATCCGCACGGAGCCTAATATCCATCCATTCGTGACTTCCGATCGGCCGGTGGTGCGGCCGCTGCCTCTTGCCGATCCCGCGGCCTACATCGCTTTACCAGTCGATCCGCATACCCTGTTCCTCGCTTCGAAAAGGTGGGGCCTTGAGAAAGAGCTAGCGACTTATCCACGATCAGAACTAGTCGATAGTATCAACTACGCGGTGATTTCTCAGGCGAGGGAATTTGTCTGGAGTATTGACGAGACCCAAATCGAAAATGTCCGGAAATATTTGGGTGAAGTGCCGAGCAAACCGCTGCTCTCTCCGGAGCAAAGAGAAAAAATCATGCGGATTGCCCAGACAGGTCGTGAAAGCGCTTAGCTCGTCAGGGCTGCGCGCCAGCCCCTAAGGAGATGGCTCAGCCCTGCACTCGCTGATGGCTTTAGCCTTTGCCGGCGCGCCGCGCTGCCTCGGCTGCGATCAAGCGCTCAAGCCGATCGGCGAGTGACCTAACCAGCTTGAAACCAGAGTTGCTACATCCCGACCGGCAACGTCCGTTGCGGTTGCGGCCGGAAGAGGTCGAATATCCCGAGCACTTCCCCGGCGTGAAAGAGCCGGTTCCTCCTGGCGTCTTCCGGGACGACAAGAATTCCAGCGTTCATCATCGCCTGCGCGGCCGTGTTTGCCGCTGCATAGCTGACGCCGAGGTCTGCCTGCGCGTCGTTCACCGTGAACACCGGCTTGGTCACCGCGTACTCGACCAGGCGATGGACGACGCTATCCGACCTGACGTTCGCGAAATGCGCCTTCCACTCCGCCTCCAGCGCCTGCAGCCTGTCCAGTCTCTCCAGGTTCTTCTGCGCCGTCGTGCCGACGAATGCGAGCATCTGGCGGACATAGTTCGACATCTTGCCGGTGATGCGGGCGCTCTTCAGGGCTTCGACATACAGCGGCTTTTCCTCATGCACGGCTTCTCCAAAGAAGGTGCATGCCATCTTTGTCTGCCCCTTCAATCGCATCAGAATCGGAACGAGAAGCCGGCCGATCCGGCCGTTGCCGTCGGGGACGGGATGGATGTGCTCGAACATCCAGTGCGACAGCAATTGACGCAGCAGCTCGGGGGTCCGGGCATCGGCGGCGAGTGTAAACTCGCGCCAGTCGCGCATGGCATCGGCAAGCGATGATGGGCTTGTGTAACCGAAGAAGCCTTCGGGGAATTCCGGATCCGCCACGAAATTCGCAAACGTCTTGAGCTTGCCTGCGCCCGCGGCAACGATTCTGTCCCGGGCGTGCTCGAACAGTCGTCGGTGTATGCGCAGGACGAGTTCTTCGATGCCGTCGCCGGCGTCCTCCTGAAAGGCGTCCGCAACGGCAGCAACGACGGCTGCGTCGTCCGCGTCGGGCGCTATCCGCAGGCTCGTCTCATATTCCATCAGGTCGGTGAAGGTGGTCGTCGAGCCCTCCGCAGCCGAGGAATGCACGGCATCCAGCCGGGCAAACAGGCGACCGATGGCCGCGTCGCGATTCCAGGCTCGCAGCCGCCGGTCGAATTCGCGGATGGAAGCCATGGCTGGATCGAGCAGATCATGAACCTCGTCCAGGGGCGGGAAGGACGGGACGTTCGGTTTGAAGAGCTTTCGGCCCCGATTGTCGAATTCGAAGATTCCCGCGCTCATAACAGCCCCAGCCTCTTATTATGAGGTACTTATATAACCTATAATAAGTCGCATTCCTGTTATTAGCTAGGGCCATTCGATCCAGAGGGGCCCGGACGGCGGGCAAATTCCGGATTTTGCGACGGCCAAACAACCGGCCGCGCGACGGTGGCTATTGGCCCTTTAGCTTTTGCCGGCGCCGCCGCGCTGCCTCGGCCGCGATCAAGCGCTCGAGCCAATCGGCAATTGACCGGGCGTCCTTCTGCGCAAGCTGCTTGGCCATAGCTTTGACGGATGGTTTCACACGCACACGTATCGCAGCCCTGGGCGCTTTTGGCTTCGGCTTTTTCATCAATCTGTCTCTGGAGCGATCGATGCGGGCGATTTGCCATAGCCGGCTGGCTCCGGCTGGCAACTGCGTATCGTTATACGGACTATTTCCGTATTTTGGCAAGGGCCTTGATGGGGTCCTTTGGGTCGAAGCCGATGGCCTCCGCCCATTCCATCAACTCGACCACTTCGACCAGTTTCTGTCCGGTCTCGACGTAACTGATGTAGTCCTGCCGGCGTTTGAGCCGCTTCGCAAGATCGACCTGGCGCAGGCCCGCCTCCTTGCGCTTTTTGACAAGGAATTCGCGGAGCGCGTTATGTCGTGGCGAATTGAAGGTGCGAGCCATCCATCGGTGTTAAACGGACTCTTTGCGTACGGAAAAAATGCGTATTTTAAAACGCGAGCGGCCCGCGGTCTTACAGCGCGATTTCGCTTTTAACGCGCGTGCAAGCCATCATAGCCCGATTACGTGAGATTCAACGGCGCCCCGAACTGCACCACTGCAACAAACCCTATGATTTCGCTCGTTTGAGGCGCCCGACGACCGGCACGGGTTCGCTGCGCGATGCCACTGCGGTCCGGAGCTTCCGGGCGCGGCGCAGGTCTGCATTGATACGCGTCTGCCAGCCCTCCCCGGTTTCGCGATAGGCCTCTACGACATCCTCATCCAGTCGAAGCGTGATCGCGGTTTTTGGCTTGCCCGACAATGGCGGCCGTCCGCGCCGGATCAGTTTCTCGCCACGGCGCAATTCTCCATGGCGAAAAAAATCATCCAGCAATTCGGGGGCGTCATCAGGATCACTGGTGACCGGCTTGCCGAAATACTTTGCGCCAGCGCTTTTCTTCTTTTTCATGGCAGTACCTCATCGAGATAATGTGGCGGCCTGTATCCCGCCGGGTCCATACGATCACGACCATCCGGTCATCGAGAAAACCTGCGCTGACCCGGCGGACTTCGCCGTAGTCAAACCGGTCATCGACAACCGTCACCGTGTCGCCGGAAAAAACCTTCTCGGCGTCAACCGCGAAATCGAGACCCCGGTGCGTCAGGGTCCAGTCGCGTTTGACGGGATCGAAGGTTGTCGTCACGCCTGTTTATATAACGGCATAATAGGCGATCATCAATAATTATGTAACTACATAATTGAGTTTTCCACCCCCGCTCCGCTTGCAGCGCCGCCGCCTTGCCAATTGGGCACCATTCACCCACAATCGCCACGAGAGGAATCAATTCGTTGCTAGTCGGCCGTTTCAAATATTGCGCCCGGGGGATTCATGCTTGCCATCCAGTCCAGGCTTAGCCACGCTTGTTTAATGCTCACGATGGCGCTTTCCGCCTCGCTATTCGCGAACGCCGCGCACGCCTATACCCCCGAGCAGCAGCAGGCGTGCACTCCCGATGCGTTTCGGCTGTGCGGTGACGCCATTCCCGACGTCGACCGCGTCACGGCCTGCATGATCGCAAGAAAAGCCCAGCTCAGTCCCGGTTGCCGGCTGTATTTCAGATCGCCGGAGCCGGTCGCGGCTCCCGTGACGACGGCGCGGAGGCCGGTCCGCATCACGCCGGTAACCGCGCGAAAGCCGGTTAGCGTTAAGCCGAAAAAGCCGAAAAAGCCGAAAAAAATCCGCCAGGCCCGCTAGCGCGGCCTGACCTGGGCCGCGTATGGTGGAACCGATTTCAATCGCCATCGTTTGGATGGCGTGACGACGTTTTTGTATCGACGTTTGCAACCGTGCATTTTTATCGGGGATTTCGATGACGCAGATTTTGAAAGGCCGTTTCGATGGATCCAAAGCCGGACATCGCGCTCATCTTGTTTCGCGGCAGCTTTTGACGGAGCGCTACACGATCGACCAGAACGGGCGTCGCGTGCTGGTCGGATTGACATCGGCGGAAACCCAGGAGTTCGAAACGCTGGATTCGCTTCCGCCATCGGACAGCAGCGGCAATCGCATCGCATGGACCTTCGGCGGCGAGCCGACGACGAACCGGGAAAAGCGCTGGCTCGAGCTCTACACCAGGCACGACGAAGCCTGGAAAAACGTGAAGAACGAGAGCGGCCGCTAGCGTCCGGTCTCCTCAAAACTTGCGCAGGAAAGACCGGCGCTTGATACGCCGGAGCACCAGAAGCGGCGAGGTGGCGACGTCGGCGAGATCGAGGCGCCGGTATTTCCGGTTTTCGTTCTGGCCCCACAATAGATAATGCTTGCGCGGATCCATGGTCAGATCGGCAAGATCGGGATTGAGTTCGAGGTAGAGCGCCTCGTCAAAATCCCTCGGCACGCGCAGGCCGTCCTTGATCACCGGCCAGTCCAGCAATTCGTATCCATCGAATCTCAAGGGGATGTATTCGGGCTCGAAATTTTCCAGCCAGCAAGCCGGAAGCATCGAAAGCTGGTCGCGCTTGGAATGGCAAAAAACCTGCTCGTGCCAGATGTTCATCACCCGTTGCAGCGCAGGGTCCTGGTGCTGTCGAAGCAGCAGCGTGGTTTTAACAAGCCCGTTGTTCGCGGGATATCCCAGATACCTGTAAAGCGCCATCTGCGGGTTGACCCGCTCCGGCGTATCGAAGCCGATCGAAAGAACGACTTTCGCCTCGTCATAGACGCAGTCGCGCTCAGGATGCCGGAAGCACACCAGCGGCGATTTCGCCGGCGCAAGATATTGCTCGAAAATCTGCCTCGGCGCCGCCTTCAATCGCGCGGTGTTGTCGATGTACAGGCTGCAGTCGTATTGCGCGAGATAGAGGTGCGGCAGCGCCTTTATCTTTTTCGCGGCACGCGCGGGGTCGAGGGCGCGGCGCGGCAGCAGTTCGATTTTCCAGAAATCCGAGCGCAGTTCCGGGTCATCGGTGAAACAAACGAAATCGATTCCGTCCCTCTGATATTCGAAGTCGTTGAAAAGTTCGGAATGCCCGAACAGGCAGGTGTAAACGACGCATCTCATCTAGCCGGGCGCTCCGTGTCGACGTCTTCGTTCGATACTAGCGCCTTCAGCCGGACTAGGGAAATCCGCGTCAATTCCTGGCAATTCCTTGCCTTGTCATTGCGGGCCGCTTCACCCACGCGCCTCTTGCAGCAGGCGCCTCAATTCAAGTCCTCCTCGCGCGACAAGCTGTCGCGTGGCAAAGACGCCGCCAATCAACATCTGCCGGTACGAGGAGATATTCATTGAGTACAGATCACAAAGCAGAGATCGATCGCCACTTCGCCTGGTTTGAGGCCAAGTTGTCGCCTCGGCCGGCGAGTTTCGTCCGCTGGCTGCGAAAACCGTCGTCGCGGCTGGTGCGGATTCCACTCGCCATTCTGCTGGTGGTCGGCGGCGTTCTCAGCTTTTTGCCGATCCTCGGACTGTGGATGCTGCCGCTCGGCCTGCTCCTGATCGCGCAGGATGTGCCGTTGCTGCAAAAGCCGCTGGCGCGGATGCTCGGATGGATCGAGCGCAAATGGATCGAACGTCAGCGCGCCAAGGGTGTGCAATGAGTCATTTTCGAGTTCGTTCGCCCGCCGATTGAATCATTTTTTCGATTCGCTGCGGCGCATGATGTGACTCAAATGCCAACCCCGCAGACAAATCAGGTACTTCGCCACAATTTGCCGTAAATTTTTCTTTCGCGAATCAGCAACCTGATTCATTTTCGCCTCTTAGCGTCAATCTGGAGGCAGAGGTATGAACGTCATTGTTTTCGCATCGCGTAAAGGTGGTACGGGCAAGAGTACCCTCGCCGCTCATCTTGCTGCGCAGGTCCACAAACCATCGAGACCGTGTCTGCTGGTCGATGCCGATCCGCAGGGGTCGCTCACGCTGTGGCACAAACTGCGCGGCACCAACGAACCGCCGATCAAGAGCGCGGTCAACTCCGTCAGCGGCATCGTCGCCGCGGCCAAGCGCGACGGCATCGAATGGGTGTTCATCGATACCCCGCCGAACATGTCGGCTGTGGTCGAAGATGCCATCAAGAACGCGACGATGGTGATCATTCCGGCGCGACCCGGCGTGTTCGACGTCAACGCGGTGCAGGAAACCATCCAGACCTGCCGTTCCAATCGCAAGCCTTACGCGGTGGTCGTCAACGGCGCACCGGCGACGCGGGACGGCGTCGAAAGCCGCATCGTCACCATCGCCCGCGACGCGCTGGCGAAATTCCGCGCGCCGGTGTGGGGCGGCCAGATCACCAACCGCGCCGACCTGTTGATGGCGCTCGGCCATGGCGAGGGCGCGCGCGAATACTATGCGGAAGGCCGCGCGGCGTCCGAGATCGGCCGGCTGTGGGCCGCGATCGAGCGTTCGGTCAAGGCTATCCGCGGTCAAGCCTCCGCGTCGGGCGCGATGCACAAGCAGGCGGCGTGAGCGGCCGCATTGTTGGGGCGACAAGAGCGCGCGGATTTTCCGCGCGTTTTCTGTTGCGTCCCGACCTCATCCTGAGGAGCCGTGTCTTGCGCGGCGTCTCGAAGGATGGCCGCATGCGCAAGCCGCCATCCTTCGAGACGCGGCGAAGACGCCGCTCTTCAGGATGAGGTCGGTTTGAGCGGCGAAGTTGAGCTCAATTCACCATCAGCAATAGAAGATGATCACCGGCGAAAAACGCGAGTCCGTAGGGTGGCAAAGCCGGTGGACGCGAACGCGTCCGCCGACGTGCCCACCAAATAATTTCGCGTTCGGATTTACAATGGTGGGCACGGCGCCAAACGGCGCCTTTGCCCACCCAACGACCTTCGCTCGCAATGACGGGTTAATTCACCATCAGCAGATAGAACACGATCACCGGCGAAAACGCCAGGATGACCGACCACACCCCCAGCGCCCAGAGAATGTCCTGGGTGCTGAAGACCGGATCTTCGAAGAATTCATTGTCCTGGCTGCTCACGACGCCCCCCGCGTTTCTTGTTGGTTAGCGGAGACACTACGCGTCGAATTTTAAAAACCCGGCCGCAAACTCGCTGGCATTTGAACACAGGTGCTACCGCGAATTAACCATGGTCCCGACGGCAGCGGCCGAGCCGGGTGTCAGGCGACCTTCATGCCGGCGGCGGGGCGATCTTCGCCTTTCTCCGGCGCCGCCTCATTGTGCGTGAGGTTTCGGAACTGGCCGATCTCGGCCGGGCGCCCGAGCAGGTAGCCTTGCGCGATATCGCAAGATTCTTGCTGCAGGAAGTCCAGCTCTGCGTCGGTTTCGACGCCTTCCGCCAGCACCGGCAAACCGAGCCCGCGACCAAGCCCAAGCACCGCCCTGACAATGGTCGCGGCCTGCTCGTTGGTATTGACCGATTTGATGAACGAACCGTCGATCTTGATCTTGTCGAACGGAAACGCGCGCAGGTTCGAGAGCGACGAATAGCCGGTGCCGAAATCGTCCATGGCGATGCGAATACCGAGCGCCTTGACCAGCCGCAGGGTCATCAGCGCACGGTCGAAGTCGCGGACCAGTGCGGTTTCGGTGATTTCGATCTCCAGACGGCTTGGCGGCAGCCCGGTTTCCAGCAGGATCTGATGCAATTCCTTGACAAAATCCGGGTTGTAAAGCTGCACCGCCGAAACGTTGACGGCGACGCTCAACGGTTGCGTCCATGTCGCGGCCTCGCGGCAGGCCGACTTCATCACCCAGTCGCCGATTTCCAGGATGCTGCCGGTCTCTTCGGCGATCGGGATGAATAGCACCGGGGAAATCTCGCCCCTTGTCGAGTGCTGCCAGCGCAACAGCGCTTCAAAGCCGGTGATCGCCTTGCTCTGAATGTCCGCCTGCGGCTGATACACCAGCCGCAGCTCCCCGCGCGCGATTGCGAGCCGCAAATCGTGTTCGAGCAGCCGCCGCTCGCGCACTTGCGCCCCCATTCCGGCTTCGAAAAACCGGTAGGTGTTACGGCCCTCGGTCTTGGCTCGGTAGAGCGCTGTGTCAGCCTGGGTAAGAAGCGTTTCACGGTTACCGGCGTCGTCGGGACAGATCGCGATGCCGATGCTGGCCGAAATGCTGTTGACTTCCGGGGCGCCGCTTCTGGCGCGCAACGCTTCCAGGATGGTCTCGGCGAGGCGGCTTGCCGCAGCGGGGTTGGCAATTCCCGGCGTCAGAATCGCGAATTCGTCGCCACCAAGGCGGGCCATCACCTCGCGTGCGCGCAGCACGTCCGTAACGCGCGATGCCACGGTCTGCAGTACGCTGTCGCCCGCGGCATGCCCGAACAAATCGTTGACTTCCTTGAAGCGGTCGAGGTCGAGACAAAGCACGGCAAGCCTTTCGCCCTTGCCCAGGGCGGCGATTTCCTGGTCGAGCCGGGCATGGAAATGGCTGCGGTTGGGCAGTGAGGTCAAGGCGTCGTGATGCGCAAGATAGCGAATATGCTGCTCGGCTTCCTTGCGCGCCTGCAGATCGCGAACCGCGACGACGTGATGCGGCCGTCCGGCATATACGATCGGCCGCAGGATCAACTCTGCCGAACTCGTCGATCCATCGACATGGCGCAAGCTTGTTTCAACGGGCTGGGTCGAACCGGCGAGCAGTTTTGCACATGCGGCGCGATCGGGAAAACAGCTGTCAAGCCGCGCACCGACAAGACTTGCAGCGGACAAACCGGTCAGCGCGGCGAAACTGGTATTGACGGAGACGATGGTTTCTCCATCGCAAACCAGCAGCCCCTCGACCGACGCATTGGCGAGATCGCGCATGCGGTCGAGCTCGAGTTCGGAGCGCCGGCGGTCGCGGATATCAAGTACGGCGCCCGCCAGCGCCAGCCCGATAATCGCAAACCCTGCCATCGCCACGCCGATTGCAAGCCAGCCCGCCGGCAACGCCGACTGCGGCACCGTGATCGTGGGATCGGGGATGATCCCGACCGCGGCCATCGCGGTGAAGTGATGGCTGCAAATCGCCAGCGTCAACAAGGTAGCGCCGGCAAGATTCCATTTCGCGTTTAGGCCATGCAGGCCGACGGGGAGCGCGATCGCGCCGAGCACCGCACCAATCACAATCGACGCCGCGACCAGAACCGGATCCCAGAGAATGACGCCCTCGATTTCGAAGGCGGCCATGCCGGTATAGTGCATCGCCGCGATGCCGCCGGAGACGACGGCGCCGCCAATCCATGGCCCATGGCGCCAGTTCGGAACAATCGATATCGCCAGCCCCGCCCCGGTGAGCAAGATCGCTGCAACCAGCGACAAGGCCGTCAAGGCGATGTTATAGGCGCTCGGAATCCCCGGCGTGAATGCCAGCATCGCGATGAAATGCGTGGCCCAGATGCCGAAGCCGGTGGAGACCGCGGACACCGCGAGCCAGATGCTGCGCATGCGGCCGGTCGATCCGCGCGCGTGGCGAAGCAGATTGATGGCCGCGAACGAGGCCAGCGCACAGACAATGGCGGCCAGGACGACCAGCCTCAGGTCGTGGGCGACGGCGATGCAATTGTAGATTTTGAACATGACGAGTACCGCAACGCGCGGAGGACACCGCGATCGCTGCGAAGCTAACGGTAATTATGTAACGGTAGGTGAACGCGCGGGCTATGTTCGTTTGCCGAACCGGCGATGCCGTCATCTGTCGGCGCGGCTGACCACGTCCATCAATTCCGCGATCTTGCGGCGCTGGTCGGCCTTGTCGCCGGACGAGATCGCGTGCTCGACGCAATGGGCGACGTGATCGCGCAGGATTTCCTCCTCGACCCGGCGCAGCGCTGCCCGCGCCGCCGCGATCTGCGTAACGAGGTCGATGCAGTAACGGTCGTCCTCCACCATGCTGGCGAGGCCGCGGACCTGGCCCGCGACCCGGTTCAGCCGTTTGAGGACGGAAGCCTTGATCTCCGTGCGCATGGCCCTAATATACCCCCGTAGGGTATATCGTTCAAGCGGCGGATGGCTGTAGTGACAAAAGCGATCGATCCTGTCTGCGGCATGAGCGTCGATCCGCAGACAGCAAAATATCGCTTCGCCTACGGGGGACAGGATTATTTCTTCTGTTCCGGCCGCTGCCGCGAGCGTTTTGCGGCCGAGCCCGAGAAATTCATGCAGCCGAAACCGCCGGGGCCGGCCGCGGCGGCCGGCTCGATCTACACCTGCCCCATGCATCCGGAGGTCAAGCAGATCGGCCCCGGCAGTTGCCCGATCTGCGGCATGGCGCTGGAGCCCGAGCAAATCTCGCTCGACGACAAGCCGGATCCGGAATTGGTCGATATGACCAGCCGATTCTGGATCGCGCTGGCGCTGACGCTTCCGGTTTTCGTCATCGAGATGGGCGGCCATCTCGGCCTGATGCATCTGGTGCCGCAGTCCTGGTCGAACTGGATTTCATTGGCGCTGGCGACGCCGGTGGTGCTATGGGCCGGCGCGCCGTTTTTTTCGCGTGGCTGGCGCTCCCTGGTCACGCGAAACCTCAACATGTTCACGCTGATCGCAATGGGCACCGGCGTGGCCTGGCTCACCAGCGTGGTGGTGACGCTGGCGCCGCAGCTGTTTTCGCCTGATTTTCACGACATGCATGGCGCGGTTGCGGTGTATTTCGAAGCGGCGGCGGTGATCATCGTACTGGTGCTGCTCGGACAGGTGCTCGAACTACGCGCGCGGGAAAAAACCTCCGGCGCGATCCGCGCGCTGCTTGGACTGGCGCCGAAAATCGCGCGGCGCGTCACCCGGCATGGCGATGAAGACGTTGCGATCGATCTGATCGCGGTCGGCGACCTGCTGCGGGTACGGCCCGGCGAAAGGATTCCGGCCGACGGGGTGGTGGTGGAAGGCCGTTCCTCGGTCGATAAATCGATGGTGACCGGTGAATCGATGCCGGTCACCAAGGCCGAAGCGGCGCATGTGATCGGCGGTACCGTCAATCAAAGCGGCGGACTGGTCGTGCGCGCTGAAAAAATCGGCCGCGACACCATGCTGGCGCGCATCGTCGACATGGTGGCGCGGGCGCAACGTTCCCGCGCGCCGATCCAGCGCCTGGCCGACCGGGTCGCCGGCTGGTTCGTGCCGGCGGTGATCGCGGCGGCAGCACTGGCGTTCGCGGCGTGGGCGACCTTCGGGCCGGAACCGCGCCTGACCTTTGGTCTCGTCGCCGCGGTAACGGTGCTGATCATCGCCTGCCCCTGCGCGCTCGGGCTCGCGACGCCGATGTCGATCATGGTCGGCGTCGGCCGCGGCGCGCATTCCGGAATCCTGATCCGCGACGCGCAGGCGCTTGAGCAACTGGAAAGCATCGACACGCTGGTGATCGACAAGACCGGCACGCTCACCGAGGGAAAGCCCAAGGTGGTTGCCGTGATTCCGGCCGCCGGTATCGATGAAGGCGAATTGCTCCGTCTTGCCGCCAGCGCCGAGCGCGGCAGCGAACATCCGCTGGCGCGGGCGATTCTTGACTTTGCGAAAGAGCGCGCGCTCGCTTTGGGCAATGTCAGCGATTTTGCATCGCCATCCGGCAAGGGCGCGACCGCGACGGTCGATGGCAAGGCGGTGGCGCTCGGCAATGCGCTGCTGATGCGCGAGCTGAATGTCGCCACCCATGATCTCGACAGCGCCGCGGAGAGTTCAAGGCAAAGCGGCGCCACTGCGATCTATATCGCCACCGATGGCCGGGCTGCAGGTGTCATCGCGATTGCCGACCCGATAAAACCGTCGGTGCCGGCCGCGCTGCAAGCCTTGCGTAAAGACGGCCTGCGCATCGTGATGCTGACCGGCGACAACGTCAGCACCGCGAATGCGGTGGCCAAAACGTTAGGGATAGACGAAATCGAAGCCGGGGTCCTGCCGGAGCGCAAGAGCGAGCTGGTGCAGCGCCTACGCGGTCAAGGCCGCCGCGTCGCCATGGTGGGCGACGGCGTCAACGATGCACCGGCGCTCGCAGCAGCGGATGTCGGCATCGCGATGGGCGGCGGCACCGATGTCGCGATCGAAAGCGCCGGCATTACGCTGTTGACCGGCGACCTGATGGGGCTGGTGCGGGCGCGGCGATTGTCCAAAGCGACGATGCGCAACATCCGCCAGAACCTGGCGTTCGCATTCCTCTATAACGCCGCCGGCGTGCCGATCGCCGCCGGCGCGCTGTATCCGCTGTTCGGCATCCTGGTGTCGCCGATGCTAGGTGCCGCAGCGATGGCGCTGTCGTCGGTCAGCGTGATCGCGAACGCGTTGCGGCTGGCACGGACCCGCTTGGATTAATTGCGCACTAAATCGTGATCAGGCTAGTAGCCCGGATGGAGCGCAGCGCAATCCGGGGAGTCTGTCGCAAAGTTCGTCATGGCCGGGCCTGTCCCCGGCCATCTACGTCTTCTTTCTCACGAGCGCTGTAAGACGTGGATGCCCGGGACAAGCCCGGCCATGACGGAGAAAGCAACCCGGATTTCGTTTCGCTCGATCCGGGCTACGGATCTGCGAAACTACTGCGCGCCTCGCGATCACGATAGTTTTCATCTCAATTATTGAACTTCGGTAGAAAAAAAGCCGGGCTCGTGAGAGCCCGGCTTGAGGTATTGGCCACGTGAGGCCGACACAATCACCTTCCAAGAGGGATAACTGAGCTTCCGCGCCACTGGAGGAGGGGGACAATGCGCAACGCGAACTCTCAGCTTGCAAACACTATGAGCCTCGTTCGCGCGGCGTATCAACCGTCCGCACCGCATGTCAGTCATGCGGAGATCGGGGGATACAATCCCCATCCCGTTCCGCGTGAAAACGCGTCAGTCTACGGAGATCAGGACGGCCAGCGCTGCGCCTTGCTGACCACGAAATCGCGGAAAACCTGCACCCGCGCCACCGTCTTCAATTCTTCGGGATAGACAAAATATGTGTCGACCTGGATCGAGTCGGTTTCGCCGAACAGCTGCACCAGGCGGTTGTTTTCCTCGACCAGATAGTCAGGCAGTGCTGCGATACCGAGCCCCTGCTGACAGGCGCGCACCAGCCCGAGGATATTGTTGACCTTGAAATAGGCCTCGCGCGGACCCGAGCCGTTGCGGCCGGCATCGATCAGCCAGCTGCGATTCTGCAGATGCGGCTGCACCTGGGAATCGCCGAGCATGATGATGCGATGCTGGTCGAGATCGTCGAGCGTGCGCGGCGTGCCGAACCGCTTGATGTATTCCGGCGAACAATAGGCGTGGAAGCCGATCGAGAACAGCTTGCGCTGAATGAGATCGGGCTGGGTCGGCTTGCGGGTGCGGATCGCGACATCGGCCTCGCGCATCGACAGATCGAGATCTTCATCGGTGACGATCAGCGAGATACGGATATCCGGATAGAGTGCCGTGAATTCGTGCAGCCGCGGAATCAGCCAGTTGATGCCGAGCGCCGGCGGCGTGGTGATCTTGAGATCGCCACTCGGCCGCTCGCGGCTATCGGTCAGCTTGGCGCGGGCCGCCTGCAGCTGCATGAACACGTCATGCGCGGTGCGAAACAGCAAGTCGCCCTGCTCGGTGAGAATGAGGCCGCGCGCATGGCGATGGAACAGCGACACCGAGAGTTCCTGCTCCAGCGCGCTGACCTGCCGCGACACCGCGGATTGCGACAGGCCAAGCTGCTCGCCGGCATGGGTGAAGCTGCCCGCTTCGGCGGCGGCGTGAAACACCTTCAGCTTGTCCCAGTCCATGTCGGTAAACCCGTCCCGATGTCGTGCCATGATTATTCCGCCGCCGCACGGTCGCTCGCGCGCAGCGCGAGAAAGCGTTCGGCCTCGAGGGCGGCCATGCAGCCAAGGCCCGCGGCCGTGACTGCTTGCCGATACGTTTCGTCGGCGACATCGCCGGCGGCAAACAGGCCGGGCACCGAGGTGGCGGTGGAATTCGGCGCCACCTCGACATAGCCGGAGGGTTTGAGCTTGACCTGGCCGACGACCAGTTCGGTCGCGGGCGCATGTCCGATCGCGATGAACACGCCATCGGCGGGAACTTCGGTCAGCGTGCCGGTTCTGACGTTTCTGAGACGGACGTGGGTGACCTTGCCCGGGTTCTCGGTGCCGCAGATTTCATCGATCGCCGAATCCCAGATCACCTTGATCTTGGGATTCTTGAACAAGCGATCCTGAAGAATACGCTCGGCACGGAAATGGTCCCGGCGATGCACGATGGTGACCTGCGACGCGAAATTGGTGAGAAACAGCGCTTCCTCGACTGCGGTGTTGCCGCCGCCGACTACCATGACTTCCTTGCCGCGATAGAAGAAGCCGTCGCAGGTGGCGCAGGCCGACACGCCAAAGCCCTTGAATTTTTCTTCCGACGGGGTGCCGAGCCAGCGCGCCTGCGCGCCGGTGGCAAGAATTACGGTTTCGGCGAGATAGATGTCGCCGCTGTCACAGGTGAGGCGGAACGGTCGTTGCGACAACTCAAGCCTGGTAACCAGATCGGTGACGATTTTGGTGCCGACATGCGCCGCCTGCTTCTCCATCTGCTCCATCAGCCAGGGGCCTTGGATCACATCGGCAAAGCCCGGATAGTTCTCGACATCGGTGGTGATGGTGAGCTGGCCGCCGGGCTGGATGCCTTGAATGAGAACCGGTTCCAGCATAGCCCGCGCGGCGTAGACCGCGGCCGTATAGCCGGCAGGCCCGGAACCGATGATGACAACTTTGGCGTGGATGGCGGCAGCCATGGGTCGAGTTCCCAACCTGAAGGGCGTTTGGTCAGCGCTGTGGCGGAGTGGTGCCTGCAAAGGCATCGCTGCGGCGTCAAAAGTGCCATATCCAATCTAAGGCATCTGGCGAGCTATGCAAGATTTGCAGCCCGTATCCGCAAATTTTCCACGAAAGTCCAATAATGGCGCAGTGCACGCGCAATAAAATTGCGCAGAGCAGCGGAGAGCGCTAAGAGTGTTGCCGCGGCCTCCCTCGAACTCTGCCGCCTTGAGATTGGACCCGCGTGTCAAAGAGCCTTGACGAGATCGACCTCAAAATCCTGAGCGAAATCCAGGCCGACGGCCGAATCACCAATGTCGAACTGGCCAGGCGGGTCGGCATTTCGCCGCCGCCGTGCTTGCGCCGGGTGCGGACGCTCGAGGAAGCCGGCTATATCCAGGGCTATCGCGGGCTGCTCGATCCGCGGCTGCTCGGCTTCGACGTCACCGTGTTCGCTTCGGTGCATCTGTCGAGCCAGGCCGACGGCGATCTGCGCGCATTCGAGGATTTCGTGCGCGCCGAACCGCTGGTACGCGAATGCTGGATGCTGTCGGGCGAAGTCGATTTTATCCTGAAATGCGTGGCGCCGGACATGGCGACGTTCCAGGATTTCGTCACGCATCTGACCGCGGCGCCGCATGTCCGCAACGTCCGCACCTCGCTGGTGCTGCACAACTCGAAGAACGACGCCGCCGTGCCGCTGGAATTGAAGGTGGCGGATTAGTCGTGGCATTCCCACTGCCATCATCCTGAGGAGCGCGCGCTCTTCGCGCGCGCGTCTCGAAGGATGGCAGCTTGCACCCCTGTGTCCATCCTTGGAGACGCCGCTCAAGATGCGCGGCTCCTGATCAGGATGGGGGGAGAAATAGCCTTGTTGCGAAAGCTTACGCCCGCTTTCGCATCACTGCATCGAGGCTCCACACGCCGCCGCCCGCGAACGCAAGATACAGGCAAGCGAAGCAGAACAGGATCGCCGCGTTGCCGCCGCTGAGCAGCGGAATGAACACCGGCGCGCCTAACCCCGCCTTGAACATGTGCCCCATGAAGTAGGCGAACGCCATCTCGCCCGACAGGACGAACGCAACCGGGCGCGTGAACAGCCCGAGGATCAAGAGCGCACCGAGCACCAGTTCAAGCCAGCCCGCAACCGCAATCAGCGGCGGGATGTTGGCGAAATACGGCAGCACCGGAAAACCGAAAATCTTCGCCACGCCGTACTGGAACAGCAGCAGCCCTACCATGATGCGGAAGATGCTGAGAACCATCGGCTCCCAGCGTGCAAGCATTGTGTTGAATTGATCCATTGCCGCCCCCTCAGGCCTTTTTCATCGAAGCGTCAAGGCTCCACGGACCACCACCCGCCGTGGACAGATACAGGCAGGTGAAGCAGTACAGCGCCGCCAGCGTGCCGCCGTTGATCAGCGGATGAAAACCCTTCGGGAAGTGGCCGATAAAGTAAGCAAACGCCATCTCGCCCGAAAGGATGAACGCCACAGGGTGCGTCCACAGGCCGAGGATCAGCAGCGCGCCGCCAATCAGTTCGATAATGCCGGCCGCGCCGCTCAGCGACATCAGCTGCACGTTGGCATAAGCCGGAAAGGCCGGAAAGCCGAGCAGCTTGCCCATTCCATGCTGGATGATCAGCAGTCCGGTGACGATGCGCAGCACGCTCAGGGCGCGCGGCGTCCACGCCGCGAGTGTTTCATTCATGGTAGCTCCCCCCCAATTGAATTCACGCCTAAGTCGTATCGCGTTGCGGCTTTCAGGGAAAGCAGTTCGCCACCAAGAATTGCGCGCGCTTTCGCAAAGCAGCATGGAATAACAAGTGGGGCGAAGTGTTTGCCGCGACATTCTCTCGTCGCGCTCGCAGTTACTTTTTCTGCGATCCGGGGTGCGGAACGGCCGGGCTGAGACAGCGCACTGCGTTGGGCTGGCAGGCAAATCCGATATTCGAGCAAACCGGCGCATCGCCCTCGGCTTCGCGCGAGCAATTGACGCACTCATCCGTCCACCTGCTGCAGTTAGGCGGGCCTTGGTGCACCGAGATGCCTTCCGGAGCGGTGCGCGGCGGAATTTCGAGGTCGGCGGCGAACGAAGCGCCGCCGGCAAGCAAGGCCGCGGCCGCGACAACGATGGTCAGATCTGGAAACCGCATGTCGTCTCCGTGCGCTACGTCAGCCCCCTCGAAGTGTTGTTACCGTATTCCGGCGGTGATGCGCCTCGAAAGGAAACATCAGCGCCCCAGCGCACCGGCCACCGGGCCGGCAAGTTGTTCGGCCAGCATATGATAACCTTGCGGGGTCAGGTGCTGCCCGTCCGGTTGATGCGGCAGTCCGTGAAGCATGCCGTTAGGCAGCAGAACGACCTTGATTCCCATCGCAGCCAGCCGCGCCTGAATCTCGGACGTTTTGTCCGGCGCTGACTTGCGTCTGTCGTTCCCACCGGGCTGCAGGATGACGATGCTCGTTGCTTTTGGCACTACCCGATCCAGTCGCGCCAGCATTCCGCCGGTGGTGTCACCGTTGATTCCGGCATTGATGACGCGAGCATTTAAACCCTTGGCGCGTAAAAGTGCTTCAAGCTGGGCCGGGTACGCCTGACTGCGGGAGACGCCCTTGCCGAAAGTGTTGCTGGCCCCGAGTGCAACTACTGTCGCAGCCTGTGCGGCACTGACGAATAGCAGACCGAATGTGGCCAGCAGTCCCAGCCATGTCCTTTTCTTGGGCGGCCTCAGCAAATGAGCCACTTCTTGAACTCCCTGATGGCATTGCCGATGGCGCTTTTCGCCCTTGCGGCTCGCGGCATTAGTTTTGAGCCAGCAGAATCCGGGTGATGTCCTCGCCGGTATCGGCGTCGATCACCACAAAATCGATTTTGCGTTTCGCCCAGTCGTAAATCTCATCGAAGCCGCGGGGATTAAGCTCCTCGTCAACCAGAACGGATCGAGGGTCGATGGTGGATCGGATGAATTTTAGCCGAATCGGCTCGCTTCTTCCTGGCATGATGAGCTCCGTACTTCTTTAAATTAGGCTTCCCGCCTTCAGGCCTCGCGGCGTTTAATCATCTTCCTGAAGGCGGAAGCCGCGGCAACCAGATAGAGCAGTGGAATGGCCAGTGCCCGATAACCGCCGCGATCCCCACCCAACGCGATTGGCTGCGCCCCGCTTATAGGCGAGATAGCCGACAATAAACGTCGACGCCACAAACGTCACGGCAACCAGACCATATGAATCCATCCCGGCCTCCTGCTCTGCGCCCAGCATAGCACGGAAATGGGAGCGACAACCGGCCGGTCAACCCTGATTGATTTCCGATCGCGCCTGATGCCCGGATCGCGACAGGAAAAAATGAAGGGCCGCGGCGGCGCCGTCGGGACGTCATCGCGAAATCAAAACGCCAACGCAGCATGGCCTCTGTGCGCAACGCTGATTACGGCACAGCGGCGAGTGAACGGCAGCTTCGGTGATCGCGAAAACCCTAGCGCCACTCGACCTTGGTGATCTCGTAGGCCTTGGCGCCGCCCGGCGCCACCACTTCGACCGAGGTGCCCTTCTTCTTGCCGATCAGCGCGCGCGCCAGCGGCGAGGTAATGGAGATGCGGCCCTTCTTGGCGTCGGCTTCCGGCTCGCCGACGATTTGCCACACCGCCTTCTTGTCGGTGTCTTCATCGATCAAAGTGACGGTGGCTCCGAATTTGACGGTGTCGCCGGAGAGCTTGCTGATGTCGATGATGTCGGCGCGCGCGAGCTTGTCCTCCAACTCGGCGATGCGGCCTTCATTGTGCGACTGCTCTTCCTTGGCGGCATGATATTCGGCGTTTTCCGACAGGTCGCCATGCGAGCGCGCGTCGGCGATATGCGCAATGATGCGCGGACGGTCTTCCGACTGTCGCCGCTTCAGCTCGACCTCAAGGGCGGCGTACCCGCCTGCGGTCATCGGAACCTTTTCCATCATCTCTCTTCGTCCTTCAATTCATGCCGGGCCGTCCCTAGGGCCCCGCATAAACGCCGAAACAGAACAACCCCATGACTGGCGAGTTCCAGTCATGCCGGCATTATCGCCGATCCATTGCCGGGCGTGCAGCAAAAGATCAGGTTTCGGAAAAATAACTCTGCAGCGTGCGGACCTCGAGGTCCCCGCCCAGATAGGCCCGGATGCCCTGCGCGGCCGCCACGGCACCTGAAAGAGTGGTGTAATATGGCACTTTATGCAAGAGGGCAGCGCGCCGCAGCGAGCGGCTGTCGGCCAGGGCCGCCGCCCCGTCCGTGGTATTGAAGACCAGCTGGACGTCGCCATTAGTGATGGCATCCACGATGTGCGGCCGGCCTTCCAGCACCTTGTTGACCTTTTCCGTCGGCACGCCGTTATCGGCGAGGTAGCGCGCGGTGCCCGACGTCGCCATCACTTTAAATCCCAGCGAGAACAGCTGCCGCACCGCATCGAGAATGCGGGGCTTGTCGCCCTCGCGGACCGACACGAACACCGTGCCCTTGCGCGGCACCCGCGTGCCGCCGCCGAGCTGGCTCTTGGCAAAGGCGACCGCGAACGAGCGGTCGATGCCCATCACCTCGCCGGTCGAGCGCATTTCCGGACCCAGCACGGTATCGACGCCCGGGAAGCGCGCGAACGGAAATACCGATTCCTTGACGCCGACATGGTCGAGGCTGGGCTTTTTCAGATTGAAGTCCGCAAGCTTCTCGCCGGCCATGATCCTTGCTGCGATCTTGGCCACCGGCATGCCGATCACCTTGGCCACGAACGGCACCGTGCGCGACGCCCGCGGATTGACTTCGAGCACATAGATCTCGCCGTCCTTGATGGCGTATTGCACGTTCATCAGCCCGACCACGTCGAGGCCGAGCGCCAGTTCGCGGGTCTGCCGCTCCAATTCGCCGATCATGGCGGCGTCGAGCGAATGCGGCGGCAGCGAGCACGCGGAATCGCCGGAGTGAATGCCGGCCTCCTCGATATGCTCCATGATGCCGACGATGAAGGTGTCCTTGCCGTCACAAAGACAATCGACGTCGATCTCGGTGGCGTCGGAGAGGTAGCGGTCGAACAGCAGCGGGTTGGTGCCCAGCACGGTATTGATCTGGCCGGTCTTGTCGTTGGGATAGCGCGCCTTGACGTCGCCGGGCACCAGTTCGGGCAAGGTGCCGAGCAGATAGTCGCCGAGCTGGGATTCCTCGCGGATGATCTGCATGGCGCGGCCGCCGAGCACATAGGAGGGGCGCACCACCAGCGGCAGGCCGAGGTCGGAGGCCACCAGCCGCGCCTGCTCGACCGAATAGGCGATGCCGTTTTTCGGCTGCTTCAGGCGCAGCTTGTCGAGCACGCGCTTGAAGCGGTCGCGGTCTTCGGCAAGGTCGATGGCGTCGGGCGAGGTGCCTAATATCGGCACCGCGGCCGCCTCCAGCGCGCGCGCGAGCTTGAGCGGCGTCTGGCCGCCGAACTGCACGATCACGCCATGCAGGTTGCCATTCTGCCGCTCGGTGTCGATGATCTCCAGCACGTCTTCCGATGTCAGCGGCTCGAAATACAGCCGATCCGCGGTGTCGTAGTCGGTCGACACCGTCTCCGGGTTGCAGTTGATCATGATCGTCTCGAAGCCGGCATCGTGCAGCGCGAAGCAGGCATGGCAGCAGCAATAGTCGAACTCGATGCCCTGGCCGATCCGGTTCGGACCGCCGCCGAGGATGATCACCTTGTTGTTGTCGGACGGCGCGCTTTCGTCCGCGAAGGCGCCTGCGAACGGCGATTCATAGGTCGAATACATATAGGCGGTCGGCGAGGCGAATTCGGCGGCGCAGGTATCGATGCGCTTGAATACGGGACGTACTTTCATCGCGTGGCGCAGCGCCTTCACCTCGGACTCGGTGGTCCCGGTCAACACCGCGAGCCGGGCGTCGGAAAAGCCCATGCCTTTCAGCGTGCGCATGCCGAAAGCATTGTGCGGCAGGCCGCTTTTCTTGATCTTGGCTTCCATCTCGACGATCCCGCGCATTTCCGCGAGGAACCACGGATCGATCTTGCACGAGGTAAAAATTTCCTCGTTCGACCAGCCGAGCCGCATCGCCTGCGCCACCTGCAACAGCCGGTCCGGCGTCGGCGTGCCCAAAGCGGCGCGGATCGCGTTCTTGTCGTCGCTGCGGCCGAGCCCCTCGATCTCGATCTCGTCGAGGCCGGTCAGCCCGGTCTCCAGTCCGCGCAAAGCCTTCTGCAGGCTTTCCTGGAAGGTGCGGCCGATCGCCATCACTTCGCCGACCGATTTCATCGACGTGGTCAGCGTGGTGGAGGCGCCGGGGAATTTCTCGAACGCAAAGCGCGGAATCTTGACGACGACATAATCGATGGTCGGTTCGAACGACGCCGGGGTCGCGCCGCCGGTGATGTCGTTGGCAATTTCATCGAGCGTATAGCCGACCGCCAGCTTGGCGGCGACTTTTGCAATGGGAAAACCGGTAGCCTTCGAGGCCAGCGCCGAGGAGCGCGACACCCGCGGGTTCATTTCGATCACCACCATGCGGCCGTCGGCCGGATTGACGCCGAACTGCACGTTGGAGCCACCGGTTTCGACGCCGATCTCGCGCAGCACCGCCAGCGATGCGTCGCGCATGATCTGATATTCCTTGTCGGTCAGGGTCAGCGCCGGCGCCACCGTGATGGAATCGCCGGTATGCACGCCCATCGGGTCGAGGTTCTCGATCGAGCAGATGATGATGCAATTGTCCTTTTTGTCGCGCACCACCTCCATCTCGAACTCTTTCCAGCCGAGCACGCTCTCCTCGATCAGGACTTCGTCGGTGGGGGACGCGTCGATGCCGCGCTCGACGATCTCGATGAACTCCGCCTTGGTGTAGGCGATGCCGCCGCCGGTGCCGCCCATGGTGAAGGACGGCCTTATGATCGCGGGCAGGCCGATGTCGTCGAGCGCGCGCAGCGCGTCGGGCAGGTTCTTGGTCTGGATCGAGCGCGGCGTCTCCAGCCCGATCCGGGTCATGGCCTCGCGGAAACGGCCGCGATCCTCGGCCTTGTCGATGGCGTCTGCGGTGGCGCCGATCATCTCGACGTCGAATTTCTTCAGCGTGCCCTGCTTGCGCAGGCTCAGCGCGCAGTTCAGCGCGGTCTGGCCGCCCATGGTGGGCAGCAGCGCAAAGCCGCCCGGTATGACGTGGCGTTCCTTCTCGATGATTTTTGCGACGATCTCCGGCGTGATCGGCTCGATGTAGGTGGCATCCGCCAGTTCCGGATCGGTCATGATCGTGGCCGGATTGGAATTGACCAGCACGATGCGGTAGCCCTCGTCCTTCAGGGTCTTGACCGCTTGCGTCCCGGAATAATCGAATTCGCAGGCCTGGCCGATCACGATGGGGCCGGCGCCGATGATCAGGATGGTCGAAATGTCGGTTCGTTTGGGCATCAAGTCTCACGGGCAGGAATCGGGCACAAAAAAGGGCGCGCGTGCCGCGCGTCCCTCAAAGCCGGCGCTCGGGTCAACCTTGCGCGCGCGTGTCTTTAGACCAGATTCCGCAGATGCGAAAGACCCTTAAAGCCCGAATCCCGCCTTCGCCCTTCGGGCTACGGCGAGGCCGGCCCCTCCCCCACGGCTGGCTTGCCTAGCCGAAGCTGCGGAGCAGCGAAGGCTGGAGGCCCGGCCTGGATTTGAACCAGGATAAAGAGCGATGCACTGCTCTCGCGTCGACGCTTTCCGCCACCGGGCCGCGTCGATCATCGCCCATCAGGTGACGGCCAGCCACGTTTACCCTTGGTTAACCCTAACTCGGCCGTCATTGCGAGGAGCTCTTGCGACGAAGCAATCCAGTCCGAGCCCGGGGCTCTGGATTGCTTCGCTTCGCTCGCAATGACGGTTGAGCGCTAAAACGAATGCCGCGCGACAAAGGTCATCCGCCACGGATTATGGCCGATGTTTTGATGCGCGCGCGAGGCGGTAAATCCGGCGGCCGCAAGCTTAGCCACCATCTCCGCTTCGCTGTAGCGCTGCAGACCGATGCGGGTGCGCAGTTGCCGGTAATCCGACAGCGCGGTAGAGGCCAGACCGTAAAACGCGTCCTTCAGGAAGCCATGGGTTGCGGCGAATTTCAGCAGCGCCAGCACGTCCCTGCCCATGCCGACCTCCGGCAGCAGGATATCGCCGAGCACCAGCCGGCCGCCGGGCTTCAGCAGCCGCCGGATCACCGCGAAGGCGGCATCGAGCTCGCGCGCCGTCATGTATTGCGCCACCGAATTCATCACCGCGAGATCGACCGACTTTTCTTCCATATGCCGCAGGTCGTCCAGCGAGCGCACCCTGATCTTGGTGTTCGGCGCGAAGCGCGCGATCAGCCGGCCGCGCACGCCGGGTGCCGGCTCGGCGAGGATGAGCTTGCGGCAGGCCTCCGCTACGCGGCCCGCGGACAGCGCCTCGCCACAGGAATAATCCAGCACCACGGCATCCGGCGAGGCGATGTAGCTGACAATATCCTTGGCGACGACCTGGAAGTGCAGGTCGCGATGCAGCTTGCTCGCATAGATCGTATGCGTGGAATCGTAATAGTCGATCCAGTCGTCCATGAAGAATCCGCTTATCTTGTTCCAATGGTGGAACCGGCTTTATAACGGTGCGTTGGCGAGGTATAGGCTTTGATGAGAGCCTCGGCCCAGTCATTTCGCCGTCGGGACCGCCGCCCGGAGCCGCAACCACAAATCCAGCCTTACCTGACAGGAGAAGACATGGCCAAATCCGACGAGAAAATCACGCGCAAGATGCTCATTGACGGGCTGAACGAAGATTTGTCGCGCGAATATCAGGCGATTATCGCCTATGTGAATTACTCGCAGGTTCTCAAGGGCGCGCAATACATGAATATCGCCGACGAACTCGAGAAGCATGCCAAGGAAGAACTGTCGCATGCGCTCAAGGTCGCCAACCATATCGACTATCTCGGCGGAATGCCGTCGGTTACGCCGAAGCCGGTGAAGACCTCGGAGAAGGCCGAAGACATGCTCAGATTTGATCTGGAGAACGAACGCGAGACGATCCGGCAATATCGGCGCCGCGTCCGGCAAGCGGACGAACTGAATGAATTTGCCATCGCCGAAGGCATTCGCGAGATTTTGCTTGACGAGCAGGATCATCTGATTGCGCTTGCGACCGCGCTCGGAATCGATCCGCCGGACGCCGGCATCGCCGACTAGGCAGCCAGAGGGCGGCAACGAGGCGCGAACATTTGCGTAGGGTGGGCAAAGCAACCGGGCGCGAATGCGACCGGTGGCGTGCCCACCATTCCATCAGCGCATCGAGACAATGATGGTGGGCACGGCGCGAAGAGCGCGCCTTTGCCCACCCTACGATTCCGATTTCCACAACTTCACTAGCGGCCCATCCTCGCCCAGCACCGGATCGGTCTTCGGCGCCTTCACCTCCGGAATCGTCTTCAGCGCCTTGGCGTGATTCTCCGGCGTCGGCAGCGTGACGTGCATTTTTGGTCCCGGCGGATAGGCGCCGACCACGCAGAAATCCCGGCTGTGTGAAATGCATTGATGCCCGGTGCCGGCCGGCAGGATCGCCACGTCGCCGGCCGCGATCTCGATTTCCTTACCCTTGTCGCCGCCGAATTGCACTCGCGCATGGCCGCGCGCGACGCCGAGCGCTTCATGCACCGTCGCATGATAGTGCAGATAGTCGAACACGCCGTTGCGCCACATCTCGCCCCAGCCATTGGCGCCGAACAAGCCCTCGATGGTTTTTTCAGGATGCGCGTTGTCGACGTCGATGGCCTGTTTGTAGACCAGGAACGGCAGAGGATTGTTGGGCACGAGGCCGTCGTCTTCAAAGACGAAGGTGAGCGGTCTTACATCGTCACGCGTGACACTCACGGCAAATCTCCATCATGGCCGCGGGATTAAACCTCACGCAGTGGCTGATGTTCCCTTCGCTATCTCGAAAACCAGGCACGTCGTCGTCGCGTGCGCGAGCAGCCGGCCCTTGGAGTCGGTAATGCGCGCTTCGGCGGTGGCGGCGCGGCGGCCGACATTGAGCACCCGGCCTTCGGTTCTGACGGCGCCGGTGTCGTTGGTCATGCCGCGAATAAAGCTGATCTTGAATTCCAGCGTGGTGTAACCGGTGCCCGCCGGCAGCATCGAATGCACTGCGAGCCCCATCGCCGAATCCAGCAAGGTCGCGGCGTAACCGCCATGCACCGAGCCGATCGGATTGTAATGCCTAAAACCCGGGATGCTGTGCATCACCACCACGCCGGGTTCGGCGGTGGAGTTGAACGGCTCGATCGTCTGCATGATCGGCGGCGCCGGGAATTTGCCGGAAAAGATCGCGCGGACGAACTCGATACCGGGCATCGAGGCCATCACGTCGGGGGGCGTGACGCCGTATTCGACACGTGGGGCATTGGTGTCCATGGGATGATGTTCCGGTATAATGATGGCCATCATACTAAACAGCGGAATAGCGCGCCAGCGTTTTCCGCGTCATTGCGAGCGAAGCGAAGCAATCCAGAGCCGCGCACGCGGAAAGGACTGGATTGCTTCGTCGCTGCGCTCCTCGCAATGACGGTGGTGGAGACCTAGCCGCTTTTCTTCGCACGCATCAGATCGGCGAACCGCTTGAACAGATAATGCGAGTCGCGCGGCCCCGGAGAAGCCTCGGGGTGATACTGCACCGAGAATACCGGCTTGCCCTCGAGCTGGATGCCGCAATTGGAGCCGTCGAACAGCGAGATGTGGGTCTGCGTCGCGCCATCAGGCAATGTCGCCTGGTCCACCGCAAAGCCGTGGTTCATCGAGGTGATCTCCACCTTGCCGGTGGTCTCGTCCTTGACGGGATGATTGGCGCCGTGATGGCCCTGATGCATCTTTTTGGTTTTTGCGCCGACCGCGATGCCGAGCATCTGATGGCCCAGACAAATTCCAAACGTCGGCGTACCGGAGTCGATGACCTTTTGAATCACCGGCACCGCGTATTTGCCGGTTTCCGCGGGATCGCCGGGCCCATTCGACAAAAACACGCCGTCCGGCTTCATCGCCAGGATGTCTTCGGCCGAGGTGGTGGCCGGCACCACGGTGATCTTGCAGCCCTCGCCGGCGAGCAGCCGCAAAATGTTGCGCTTGATGCCGTAGTCGATGGCGACCACGTTGAATTCCGGCGCGGTAAGCCGCCCAAAACCCTTGTCCCACGCCCACGGCGTCTCGTCCCAGTCAAAACGCTGGCCGGAGGTGACCATCGGCACCAGGTCCATGCCTTCGAGGCCGGGCCATTCGCGCGCCTCTTGCTTCATCCCGTGCAGGTCGAACGCGCCGTCCTTGGCGTAGGCGATTACTGCGTTGGGCATGCCCTTGCTTCGGATCAGCGAGGTCAGCGCGCGGGTGTCGATGCCGGAGATGCCGATGATGCCGCGCGCGCGCAGCCATTGGTCGAGGTGGCGCGAGGCGCGGTAGTTCGACGGATCGGTGATGGCGCTGCGCAGGATCACGCCGCGCGCGCCCGGCGTCGCCGCCATGTTCACCGTCTCGATATCCTCGTCGTTGGTGCCGACATTGCCGATATGCGGAAAGGTGAAGGTGATGAGCTGCCCGGCATAGGAGGGATCGGTGAGAATCTCCTCATAGCCGGTCATCGCAGTATTGAAGCAGACTTCGCCGACCGCCTGGCCTTCGGCGCCGAGCCCAAAACCTTCCAGCACGGTGCCGTCGGCAAGCACGAGCAGCGCGGTCGGTTTGTGGTCCGGCCAGGCTGGTGAGTTTTCTGTTGATGTCATGAGCGCATTACATAGTCGCCACACACGCCGGCGTCAAAGCCGGAACTCCTTTTTTCTTCGTCATGGCCGGCCTTGTCCCGGCCATCCACGTCTTTCTGAGGTTATGCTAGTAAGACGTCGATGCCCGGGACAAGCCCGGGCATGGCGAACTCAGGGGCGTGCGCATGGACAATACGATGCCGATTCTGCTCGTTCCGGGTCTGGTGTCGTCGCCGAGAATATTCGCGCCGGTGATTCCAGCACTTTGGCGCTACGGACCGGTGACAACGGCCAATCACATCCGCGACAACGATATCGGCGCGATCGCGCGGCGGATTCTCGCCGAGTCGCCGCCGCGCTTCGCACTCGCGGGCCATTCGATGGGCGGCTACATCGCTTTCGAGATCATGCGGCAGGCGCCGGAGCGGGTGGCGAAGCTGGCGCTGATCGATACCCAGGCGCGGCCGGATACACCGGAAGCCGGCGAGAGACGCCGCGCCTCGATCGCCCGCGCCCGCGATGGCGGTCTGCACGACGTGATCGACGAACTGTTCCCGCTGCTGGTGCACCCGTCGCGCGCCGGCGATGCCGGCCTGCGTCAGTTAATTCACGACATGGCTGACGATGTCACAGCCGAAGGCTTCATCAACAACCAGACCGCGATCATGTCGCGCCCGGATTCGCGGCCAACGATGGCAACCATCAAGTGCCCGACGCTGGTGTTGACGGGCGATCGGGACATGCTGATTCCGAACACCATGTCGAAGGAAATGGCGGCGGGCATTGCCGGCGCAAAACTGGTCATTATTCCGGATTGCGGACATTGTCCCCAACCGGAACGTCCGCGGGCGACGGCGGAGGCCTTGGTCGAATGGCTGCGGATCTGAGTTGTTTCAATGCTGCGGACGGCCTAGATCAGGACCTTATGAATGCGGCGTGAGGCCGCGAGAGGTATGACGATGCTGCGCGACGACATCAACAACGCGGTCAAGGATGCGATGCGGGCAAAGGACGAGCGCAAGCTCTCCACGCTGCGCATGGTCAACTCGACCATCAAGAACGCCGACATCGACGCACGCGGACAGGGCAAGCCGCCGCTGAGCGATGGCGATCTGCTCGGCGTATTCCAGAAAATGATAAAACAGCGCCAGGAATTGGTCGAGCTTTACGACAGGGGCGGCCGCGCCGAACTGGCCGCGCAGGAGCGCGAGGAAATTGCGATCATCTCCGCCTACCTGCCGAAGCAGATGTCGGAGGACGACGTCAAGGCGGCGATTGCCGCGGTGATCGCCGAGACAGGTGCTGCGGGCATGAAGGACATGGGCAAGGTGATAGGCGCGCTGAAGACGAAATACGCAGGCCAAATGGATTTCGGCAAGGCCAGCGGCATGGTGAAGGCGGCGCTGACGGGGTGAATAATCCGAAATCGTCCAGGCGAACGCCGGGATCCAAGATCAGGCGTTGAAACATCCCGCCCCATAACGAAGACGGTGGTTAGAAGCGAGTTCCTGCATGCTTACCGAGACCGCCGATTACGACTCCCTATACCGCGACTTCCGATGGGACATCCCTGCCCGCTTCAACATCGCGGCCGCATGCTGCGACCGGCATGCCGACGGCAGCAACCGAACGGCGCTGATCTATGTCGACGAGGACGGCGGCGCACAGCGCACCTCGTTCGACGAGATGCGCGCTCTGTCCAGCCGCTTCGCCAATGTGCTGAAGGCAGACGGTCTTGCACGCGGCGACCGCGTCGCGGTGTTCCTGTCGCAATCGCTGGAATTGCCGCTTGCGCACCTCGCGGCGTTCCGCTCCGGCCTTGTCTCTGTGCCGCTGTTCACGCTGTTCGGCGAAGACGCGCTGGAATTCCGGCTGGCTAATTCCGGCGCGAAGGCCGTCGTCACGGATGAAACCGGCTGGGAGAAACTGGCAAAAATCCGCGACCGGCTGCCGTATCTGCAGGATATCTACGTGACCTCAGGCGTCATTCACGCCGGCGCCAGATCGTTCTGGGCCGCGATCGAAGACGCGCCGGAAGATTTCGCGACCGTCGATACAGCAGCGGACGATCCCGCGATCATCATCTACACCTCGGGCACCACGGGTAATCCGAAAGGCGCGCTACATGCGCATCGCGTGCTGCTCGGCCACCTGCCCTGCATCGAGATGGTGCATGATTTTCTGCCCAAGCCCGGCGACGTGATGTGGACACCGGCCGACTGGGCCTGGATCGGCGGGCTGTACAACGCGCTGTTCGCATCGTGGTATCACGGCGTGCCGGTGCTTGGGCATCGCGCCAAAAAATTCGAACCGCAGGCCGCGATGCAGCTGATGGCCGACCACGGCGTGCGCAACGTGTTCCTGCCGCCGACCGCGATCAAGCTGATGCGGCAGGCTGGCGTCAGGCATGAGGGTGTCAAGCTGCGCAGCATGCTGACGGGGGGCGAATTGCTCGGCGCCGAATTGCTCGACTGGGTGCGCGCGACGTTTGGGATCGACGCCCACGAGGTCTACGGCCAGACCGAATGCAATCTCGTGGTCGGCAGCAATGCCAAGCTGTTTCCGATCCGGCCGGGATCGATGGGCAAGGCGACGCCGGGCTTCGACGTGCGCATCGTCAACGAGCGCGGTGAGGAACTGCGGCGCGGCGAGCGCGGCAATATCGGCGTGCGCCAGCCGAACCCCGTCACCATGATCGAATATTGGAAGAATCCGGAGGCGACCGCGAACAAGGTTGCCGGCGGGTTTCTGCTCACCGGCGATCTCGGCGTTCAGGATGAAGACGGCTATTTCTGGTACGTCAGCCGCGAGGACGACGTCATCACGTCGGCCGGCTATCGCATCGGGCCGTCGGAAATCGAGCACACCCTGCTCAAGCATCCCGCGGTGGCGCTGTCGGCGGTGGTCGGGATTCCCGATCCGATCCGCACCGAGTTGATCAAGGCGTGGATCGTGCTGCGGCCGGGTTTTGAGGCGAGCGATGCGCTGGCGCGCGAGATCCAGGAGTTTGTGAAAGTGCAACTCGCCGCGCATGAATATCCGCGGTTTGTGCAGTTCGCGGAGAGCCTGCCGATGACCGCGACCGGCAAGGTGCTGCGAAGGGAGTTGAGGGCCCTGGGATGAGCCATCCTCATTGCGAGGCGCGAAGCGACGAAGCAATCCAGTCTTCGTTCCACGGCTCGCTGGATTGCTTTGCTGCGCTCGCAATGACGGCGCAAGCGCTGGCATTCACGCCGGCGTTTTGATCCCCAGTTTCTTCAGCGCCGCCAGCATTTTCAGCGGCGGCTCCATCTTGATCGCGAGCGGTTTGCCGGTTTCCAGCAAGCTCTTCAAGCTGGACAGAATCGCGGGCCAACCGATCCGCCCGCCGGAAAGAATATCTTCGGGAAGCTCGCGTTCGTGCGACTTGGTCATGGTCAGCCGTACCGAGTTGCCCGCCTGCCCGATCTGCCAGGTCACCATGGTCTGGCCGAGCTTTTCGACCAGCCCCGGCCAGTTGACGTTCCACGTCACGGACAGTTTTCGCGGCGGATCGCATGCGAGCACTTCGCCGTCGATATGGGTCGAGCCGTCCGGCGCGCGCACGATGAACGAACCGCCGACTTCCGAGTCGATCTCGAAGGCGAAGCCGAAGAAATATTGCCGGCTGAACTCAGCCATCGTCAGCGCCTGCCACACCTTCTCAGGCGTGGAAGCGATGTAGATCGTGTAGACGGTGTCGGGCGTGAAGTTGTCGGTATTCATCGATCGATCCTGAAGGCCGCGACTGGATGCACGGTTATTCGATTTCGAGCATAGGGATTTCCAGAGCTCCCCGGTCTCAAGAATCACCTTGCCGCCCTGCCTTGAAGACCTCATCCATGCTGGACATACCAGGTAACCGTTTGGTCGCATGTCAAGTGGGCGTCGCATTCCCTGAGCGCAGCACAACCGCGGCGGAAACAAGCTGCAACGTCAGACACAGCATGAGTGCGGCGGTATAGCCGGGATAGCGCAGCCATGCTTCGTCGATGTGGCTTGAAACGGTCATCATCCGTCATACGCGGGCTCGACCCGCGTATCCATCCATCTTCAGAAACCGTCTCGCGAACCGGATGGATTGCGGGTCAAGCCCGCCAATGACGAAACAGGAGAGTCGCTAGCCGGCCTTGCGCGCGGGCTCCACCGGGTTGCTGTCGGCGCGGCCGACCAGCGCGGAATACTGCAGGATCGGCGCCGGCCGGCCGATCAGGTAGCCCTGCACCGCGTTGCAGCCCTCGGCGGCGAGGAAGGAAAGTTGCTCCTGGGTTTCGACGCCCTCGGCGACAATAGACATTTCCAGGCCGTGGCCAAGGCCGATCACCGCGCGGACGATCGCCGCCGATTGCGGGTTGCGCCCGAGATTCATGACAAAGGTGCGGTCGATCTTGATCTTGTCGAACGGGAACGCCTGCAGATAGCTCAGCGAGGAATAGCCGCTGCCGAAATCGTCCATGGAGACGCGCACGCCGAGCGCCTTCAACCGGCGCAGCAACGCCAGGCCGCGATCGAAGTCCTCGATCAGCACGCCTTCGGTGATTTCCAGCTCCAGCCGGCCTGGCGCAAGGCCGGTCTCCAGCAGAATCGAATGCACGAGGCCGACCAGATCGCCGTGCATGAACTGCGCCGGCGACAGGTTGACCGCGATCTGCAGCGGCTGCGGCCAGGACGCGGCCTCGAGGCACGCTTCGCGCAGGATCCATTCGCCCATCTCGACGATCAGGCCGCTTTCTTCCGCCAGCGGAATGAAATCGCCGGGCGGCACGAAGCCGCGCACCGGATGGAACCAGCGTGCCAGCGCCTCGAAGCCGATGACCTCGCTGCTTGCGACGGTTTCGCCCGCTTTGGCTTGCGGTTGAAAATGCAGCGAGAGCTCGCCGTTCCGGATCGCCAGCGACAGATCCTGGTGCAGGGCGCGGCGATCGCGGACCTGTTGATCCATCTCGGGCTCGAAAATGCTGATCGAGCCGCGCGATTTGGCCTTGGCGCGGAACAGCGCGGCACCCGCATTGGCTAGCAGCGATGCCGCGTCGGCGCCGTCGCGCGGGAAAATCGAAATACCGGTAGTGACGCCGATGCGAACCGATTTGCCGTCGATCAGGAATTCGCTCGCCAAAGCTTCCGCGAGTTTCTCCGCGAGCGCCCGGCCGGCGTCGGGCTGCTTTCCGTCGATCAGCAGACCGAACTCATCGCCGCTGAGCCGCGCCACCACGCCGCCCCGCGCCGAGATCTGAATGCGGCGCCCGACCTCGATCAACAGCTTGTCGCCGATCGAATGGCCGAACACGTCGTTGATTTCCTTCAAGCCGTCGAGATCGACCGACAGCACCGCGAATTGCTCGTCGGTATCGGCGCAGGCCTCGATCATCTGGGCCAGCGCTTGCAGGAACGCCGCCCGGTTCGGCAGATCGGTCAGGCCGTCGTGATACGCCATGTGAGCCATCCGCGATTTGGTCTGGCGGCGGTCGGTGACGTCCTCATGGGTCTTGATGAGGTATTGCGGCTCGCCGGAATCGTCGAGCACCGTTACGCGCCGCGTCAGGAACAGCCGCAGCCCGTCCTTGGTGCTAATCGGATGCTCTTCGGTGAGCATTCCTTTTTTCCTGATCGCGGCTTCATCGCGGGCCACGATCAGCTTGGCTTCCCGCGGATTGAAAATATCCGTGGCGGTCAGCCCGGCGGCGTCCTCGCGGCGGCGGTTGAGAATGATCTCGGCGCTGCGGTTGGCGAGAAGATATTTTCCGTCGCTGACGCGCTCGACGATCAGCGAGACCGGAATGTTGTCGACGATCAGTTCGAGGAACTTCTTGGTGTTTTCCAGCTCGCGCGACAGCGACTTGTGATCGGTAACGTCGTCGAACAGCGCGATCAGGAATTTCGGCTGGTTCTTGTCGTCGCGGGCGATCACGCGGTTGCTGGCGAGCATGCGCGTCTCCGGGCCGCGCTCGACGATGATTTCGTTGCGGAACTGGCTGTCGGGCGATTCGATCGCGGCGCGGTCCGCGGCTGCGATCGTCGCCGCCGTCGCCGGCTTGAAGATCTCGTCGGCGCGCTTGCCGACGATCTGTTCGCGGGACAGCCGCGAGAACTTTTCAAACGCGCGGTTGGCGAGGATGTAGCGGCCGTCCTCGATGCTTTTCGCGGCGACGCAGACCGGAACGTTGTCGATGACGGATTCCAGGAATTGCGTGGTGGTCGCCAATTGCCGCGACAGCCGGCGCTGCTCGCTGCAATCCTCGTGCGTCGCCACCGAGCCGCCATTCGGCAGCCCCCAATATTTGACCACGATCGATCGCCCGTTGGGCAATTCGGTGATCAGGCCCTCGCCGCTGCTGGCGGCTTGATAGAACGCCTCGACGCTCACATCCAGCACGCCGCGCTTGCGCCGCAACGCCAGCAGCTCGGGCCCGGTCATGTTCCTCGGGATGTCGGCGCGCGTCATCCCATAGATTTCGAGATAGCGGTCGTTGCAGAACACGATGCGCTTTCGCGCATCCGTCATCACCACGCCTTGGCTGAGGTTGTTCAGGGCCGAACTGACGAAGGCGTTGCGCCGCAACTGCGAACGCCTGACCTTGCGCAAAGCCGACATCACCCAGAGCACGACGGCCGCGACAAACGAGACAGCGACGATGCCGCCGATCAGCACCTCCCAGATGAAATGGGGATCCGCCGAGCCGATATAACTGGGGGGCGAAAAATCACCGGACGCGGCCCGGGCCGTGCCTGATAGCGCTGCGAGCAGGCATGTTACGGCCGGCGCAGAGTTAAGAATTTTGCCGCCTGCCTGCCAATTCTTGGAAGCCATACCTCACCTGCGGATTGCCGCCGGAGTGTCTGGCTTCACGGGTTTGAATCGGGTAAACGCCTACCCCTGCAACGGGAAAATCTGACTTAAATGGCGGCAATTGGGCTTAGATGATTAATGCTTTGCTAACGGGAACCAGCGGCAACATGCGCCAGAAAAAAAACGCACGCAAACAGCGTGATAGCGCGTGAATCGATCCCGCTAGGCGGCAGCCTGCGCCACATCAAATGACAATCGATCCGGGGTCCGAACCGCGAATGGATAGAGTTGAATGCGTCGTCGTCGGCGCGGGCGTCGTCGGCCTCGCCATCGCACGCCGGCTGGCACAGGCAGGGCTTGAAGTCGTCGTTCTGGAGGCGGCCGAGGGCATCGGCACCGTGACCTCGTCGCGCAACAGCGAGGTGATCCACGCCGGCATCTATTATCCGGCGGCAAGCCTGATGGCGCGGATGTGCGTGGCCGGCAAGCACGCGCTCTATGACTACTGCCGCGGTCATGGCATCCCGCATCGCAATTGCGGCAAGCTGATCGTCGCGACCACCGGGTCCGAGACCGAGAAACTGCAATCGATCAAGGCGCACGCCGAAGCCAACGGCGTGCTCGACATGGAGGTGCTCAGCGGCGAGGCCGCGCGCGAATTGGAGCCGGCGCTGAATTGCGATGCAGCGCTGCTGTCGCCGTCCACCGGCATTGTCGACAGCCACGCCTTCATGCTGGCGTTGCGCGGCGACGCGGAAGCCGCAGGCGCTGCCTATGCCTTCCACGCGCCGCTGCTGCGGGCCAGGGCTGTGGCGGGCGGCATCGAACTGGATGTCGGCGGCGACGCGCCGATGTCGCTCGAATGCCGGTTGCTGGTCAACGCCGCGGGGCTGGGAGCGACGGCGGTGGCGCGCGGTATCGACGGCATGCCGATCGAACTGATACCGCCGGCATATCTGGCGAAGGGCAATTACTTCAGCTGCAGCGCGCGGGCGCCGTTTTCCCGCCTGATCTATCCGGTGCCGGAGCCGGGCGGGCTCGGCGTGCACCTGACGCTCGATCTCGCAGGGCAAGCCCGGTTCGGTCCCGACGTGGAATGGGTCGACACAATCGACTACGCGGTCGATCCGGCGCGGGCGGAGCGGTTTTATCCGGCGATCCGGCGCTACTGGCCTGATCTGCCGGACGGCGCGTTGATGCCGAGCTATTCGGGCATTCGCCCCAAGATCGTGCCGCCGGCGGTGGCCAAGCAGGATTTCCTGATCCAGGGTCCGCGCGATCACGGCGTCACGGGGCTTATCAACCTGTTCGGCATCGAATCCCCGGGACTCACATCGTCGCTGGCGATTGCCGCTCATGTCGGTGAACTGGCGGGGGTCTAATTTCGCGAGTGATCACTGCGGTTCGGGACACGACAAACCGCCCCTGCGGCCTTGACCGCAGGCGGCCTGATATACTCGATAAACACAACTGTAAAACACTGGAGGCCTGTCCGTGGTGATGCAAACCGGACCAGGTCGTCCAAAAATGCTAGTGGAGCGTTTCGCTCGCGGTGAGCTTGAGCCGCTCGATCTCGTCCTTGACCATCAATTTGCGGCGCTTCAACTCGACTATTGTCAGATCGTCGGTGGATGGATGTGTGAGAGCCTCGTGCAATTCGCCTTCCAGAACCCGATGTTTGCGTTCCAGTTCAACGAGATGCGCCTGTATTGCCATACGTAGTCTCCTCGGTTGTGGGACCCTCAGATTCGAACAGCGCGAAGGAGTGTACATCAGCCCGGGCGGCTGTCGATGGGTATTAAAAATTGAGTGTTCACATGGTGTATTACTTGAAATGAATTGTGAGGGAACCTTTCCCGCTTGTGGCTGCGGCTGCACGGACCATATTCCTTCGGAGCGTCCTTGCCCCCCTTCGCAAATTCACAGGGTTTCAGCTAACGTAGATCATGACCAACGACGATGAGCGCGAACTCGCATCCGAGCTCGCCCGCCTGCAGCAGGAACACCGCGATCTCGATGCCGCGATCGATGCTCTGCATCAATCGCCCGCGCCGGACTTGCTGCGGCTGCAGCGCTTAAAGAAGCGCAAGCTGCAATTGCGCGACCGCATCGCCTTCATCGAAGACCAGATCACGCCGGATATTATCGCTTAGCCCCCGTCATTCCGGGGCGCGCCCCTCGGCGCGAGCCCGGAATCCATAACCCCTGTATTCGCCGTTCGGCCTCCATACGCGGGCACAGCGAATATCGATTGCGGCCCCTGCGCCAAGTGACGCAACCTGGAATGACGGTTTATTTCACCGACCGGTCAATTCGCGCAGCAGGCCGGAGAGCTGGTGCGGGCTGTAGGGTTTTGGCAGAAACCGGCCGCCGTCCGGCAGATCGGCTTCCCTCACATTCACGCGGCCCGAAGTCGCCACGATCTTGACCGGCGGCCAGCGGCCCCTGACCGCCTGGGCAAGCTTCAACCCGTCCATGGATCCCGGCATCTGGATATCGGTGAACACCACGGTGATATCGCGGCGGCTTTCCAGAATCTCGATCGCTTCATCGGCATTGGCTGCTTCGACAGCCTCGAAGCCTGCTGCTCCGATCATATCCACCGCATTCATCCGCAACAGAAACTCATCTTCCACGACCAGCACCACGGGTCTCTTGGCCTCGGAAAGACCCATGCGTCTTCTCCTTGTGAAGAGGCGTTAAGCTCGGGATATTGTTTTAGTTCCTGATGCTGCATTGGTGCGCGCACGGAGGCCACGCCGACGCCGTCACGAACCTCGCTCGCCGACCGGCTCCAAGAAGGCCCGTGGAAAACGAGATTTCAACTGGTCAGGTGCGCTTGACTCTGTGAGAACAAAGAGAGAACATAATCGCGTCACCACAAGATGTCTCGCACGTCAAAGCACGGAGTTCGCCATGGCCGAGCCTGCAGCGCTGGTTAACAACGATCATTACGAACAGGCCTGCGACCAGGCGATCGCGATGTGCGGCGGCAATATGCGCGGCGCCATCAAGGCGCTGATCATGGCCAACGAATATCTGGAGCACGAACTTGAGGAGTTGCAGGCCTTGGTGTCGGGAGGTTTGACGCGTAGAGGAACGCCGCGCGCAAAGGGCGCTGCCTGAATTACCCTGCCGCCAGAAGCTGCGCCGGATCGATCACCGCAATTCCCGGAAGAATGCTTGCACCTCACCGGCAAGCAATTCCGGCTGTTCCAGCGCTGCGAAATGTCCGCCCTTGGACATGACGCTCCAGCGCCTGATATCGGTGAATACCCGCGCGGCGGCGCGGCGCGATGGTTTCAGCATTTCGCGCGGGAATTGCGCGTAGCCGGTCGGCACGGAGATCTTGTCTCCGGCTGGCAGAATCGCCGAGCCGTGGAGGCGGGCATAATACGGCCAGAACGACGAACCGATCGCGCCGGTGAACCAATAGAGCGCGATGGTCGCGAGCATGCGGTCGCGCGGAATCGCGTTCTCGATGGTGCCGTTGCAATCGGACCAGGAGCGGAATTTTTCCGCGATCCACGCAGCAAGGCCAGCCGGCGAGTCCGTCAAGGCGAAGGCAAGCGTCTGCGGCTTGGTGCCTTGGATCGCCTGATAGCCGGTCTCCTCACGCTGCCATCGTTGCAACTCGACAAGGTATTGGCGCTCCTCTTCGGTCGGTTCCGGAAAATCGGCGGGGTCGCGCCCCGCGGCCATCATCAGATTGATGTGGATGCCGATCATGCGCTCCGCATAGGCATAGCCGAGCCGGCTGGTGACCGCGGAGCCCCAGTCGCCGCCCTGAGCACCGAATTTGCGGTAGCCGAGCACGTCGGTCATCAGCGCAGCGACGCAGTCTCCCATTTCGGGGACGCCGAAACGTTTCTGGCCCGGTTTGAATGAGAGGCCATATCCCGGCAGTGACGGCGCCACCACCGTAAAAGCGTCACGCGCGTCGCCGCCGAAGCGCGCAGGATCGGTGAGGCGCGGGATGATCTCGAGAAACTCGAACACCGAACCCGGCCAGCCATGCAGCAACAGCAGCGGCATAGGATCGGGGCCGACGCCGGGCACGTGCAGATAGTGCAGGTCGACGTCTTCGAGCGCTGCGCGGAATTGCGGAAAAACGTTCAGCGCGGCTTCCTCGGCCCGCCAGTCGAATTTAGTGCGCCAGTATTCGGTCAGACCGCGGAGATAGGCGACATCGGTGCCGTAAGCCCATGGTTCGCCGGGCGCGGCATCGGGAAACCGTGTGCGGGCAAGACGATCCCGGAGGTCGGCGATATCGGCATCGGGGATGTGCAGCGTGAATGGAACGGGCCTGGCTGTCATCTTCACACCTCATGCCGCCGTTGCGCCTTGCGCACATACATCGCGCTGTCGGCATCTTCCAGCGCCCTGCTTGCCTCGGCGTGGATCCCGAGAATCGCAACGCCGGCGGAAGCACCTGCCGAGATCCTGCGGCCGCGGAATACGAAGTACAATCCATCGACGGCTTGCTCCAGCGAGGCCGCCTTGGCGTGGGCGTCGGTTTCGCTCAGATTCCACAGCAGCAGCGCGAACTCGTCGCCGCCGAGGCGTCCGATCACGTCCGACGAGCGGACGTGGCGCAGCAGCACCGCCACGATGGCTTTGAGCACCTCGTCGCCGGCGGCGTGGCCGTAGGCGTCGTTGATCGGCTTTAAGCGATCGACGTCGAGCACGATCAGCGCGCCGCTGGCGTGATAGCGCTTGATATAGGCGATCGAGCGGTTCAGCTCGCGCTCAAAACCGCGCCGGTTCGGAATGTCGAGCAGGAAATCCTGATCCGCCAAAGCCTCCAGCTCCTCGATGCGCGCCTGCGCGTTGGCGAGCTGCGACCGCAACCGGCGAATCGTCAGTTTGGAATCCGTGGGGGCAGCAGCGACCCGGGATTTTGAGCGGGCTTTTCCGCGCTTGACGCGCCCGGCCTGATCGGGTTTTGTCCCCGCCCTCTCGCCGCTGGTTCGGCGTTTGATCGCTTTCAGTGCTGCAGTGGGCTTCGGTTTCTTCTTCATGGGCCACCCGTTGACCATGAAACAATAGCCCATTCCGCGGTCCTTGCCACGACAAAGGCTGAACCTATAATCGGTCTATGTTTTTGGATTCCCGAACAGAATTGACTTGAGATGACCGCCGCCGTCGCCATTATCATGGGTAGCCAGTCGGACTGGGATACCATGCGCCATGCCGCCGAAACGCTGGCCGCGCTCGGTATCGCCTCGGAGAACCATATCGTCTCGGCGCATCGCACCCCGGACCGGCTGTTCGCCTTTGCCAAGGATGCCAAGTCCGCCGGCTTCAAGATCATCATCGCCGGCGCCGGCGGGGCGGCGCATTTGCCGGGCATGACGGCGTCGCTGACCGAACTTCCGGTGTTCGGCGTTCCAATTGAGTCCAAGGCGCTGGCCGGGGTGGATTCGCTGTATTCGATCGTGCAGATGCCGGCGGGGATTCCGGTGGGAACGCTGGCGATCGGCAAACCCGGCGCCATCAACGCCGCTCTGCTCGCGGCCGCCGTGCTGGCGCTGAACGATTCGGCGCTGTCGGACCGGCTTGCCGCCTGGCGCAAGGCGCAGACAGATGCAGTGGGCGAACGCCCGGAGGGCGCTGCGTGACTTCCACTCAAATGAAGTTGAAGCCGGGCGACACCATCGGAATTCTCGGCGGCGGGCAATTGGGCCGGATGCTGGCGATGGCGGCGTCGCGCCTCGGCTTCAAGTGCCAGGTGTTTTCCCCGATCCGGATTCGCCGGCGTTCGACGTGGTGCTGCATGCCACCTGCGCCGAATATGCCGATGTCGAGGCGCTGGAATTGTTCGCCAACGACGTCGACGTCATCACTTACGAATTCGAGAACGTGCCGGCCGCCACCGCGATGATTCTCGCGGCGCGCCGTCCGGTGCTGCCCGAATACAAGGTGCTGGAGACAACGCAGGACCGCCTCGCCGAAAAGGACTTTGTGACCAGGCTCGGCATCGGCACCGCTGACTATGCCGACGTCTCGTCGGTGGAGGGGCTGCGGACCGCGATCGCGCGCATCGGGCTTCCCGCCGTGATCAAGACCCGCCGCTTCGGTTATGACGGCAAGGGTCAGGCCATTATTCGCGAGGGTGACGACGTCGATCGGATTTGGGTCGAACTCGCCACCAAATCGGCCATCCTTGAGGCTTTCATCCCGTTCGAGCGCGAAATTTCGGTGATCGCTGCGCGCGGCGCCGATGGCCAGGTCGAATGCTTCGACGTCACCGAAAACGAGCATGGCGATCACATTCTTAAAGTTTCGCGCGTGCCCGCCGCGATTTCCGGCGCGCTGGCGGCGCAGGCCCGCGGTATCGCAGAGACCATCGCCAATGCGCTGAACCATGTCGGCGTGCTGGCGGTGGAGATGTTCGTGGTGCCGGGCGATGGCGGCCCCGCGCTTCTGGTCAACGAAATCGCGCCACGGGTGCATAATTCCGGGCACTGGACCCTGGACGGCGCCTCGGTTTCGCAGTTCGAGCAGCATATCCGCGCCATCGCCGGCTGGCCGCTCGGCAAAGCGGTCCGCCATGGCGCCGTCACCATGACCAATCTGATCGGCGACGAAATCCTCGGCTATGAAAAGTGGCTGACCGTCCCCGGTGCGACCGTGCATCTCTACGGCAAGGGCGCCCCCCGCCCCGGCCGCAAGATGGGGCATGTCACGGAAGTGACGCCTCGGGGCGAAAAATAGCTGCCTTTATTCGGTCCCGGCTTCGCCGCAAGGTCATCGCAAGCGGCCCGAATACCCGAAAACGGCGCGTTCGCCGGTGGACATCCCGGTTTCGATCTGGTATGTCCGCGCCCTTGAGGTTGAGGGCCTGGCCTTAGTCGGCCCTTCGCTTTCTGAAAGATTCCAATCCGATCAATTGAAAGAGGATGCCGGGTGCAGGTTCTCGTTCGCGACAACAATGTCGATCAAGCCCTCAAGGCGCTGAAGAAGAAAATGCAGCGCGAGGGTATTTTCCGCGAGATGAAGCTCCGCGGTCATTACGAAAAGCCCTCCGAGAAGAAGGCCCGTGAAAAGGCGGAAGCCGTGCGCCGCGCCCGCAAGCTCGCGCGCAAGAAGCTGCAGCGCGAAGGCCTGCTGCCGATGAAGCCGAAGCCGGTGTTCGGCGCCGGTCCGGGAGCAGAGCGTGGTGGCCCCGGCGGCGGCCGGGGTGGTCCCGGTGCAGGTCCGCGCGGACCGCGCTAACCCGCCTTTCCGGCAGATCTGACTCCGATAACGCGGGCCTTGCGCCCGCGTTATTATTTTGACCGATGCATTTTGGACGACGGCAGGTTACCAATACGGAGAGTATAAGCTCAACCGCGGTGGCCTTCGGCATCCCATGGCAAATCCGGTCCTGGATCATTTTTGCGGACGCCGGCGTCCGGGCCGCCGCGTGGCGGTATTGATCGCGTCCGTTGCGATCGCGTTTTGCAGCGCTGGCTGCTCGATCAATCTGAGTTCACTGTCGGCCTCGGGCGAGAAGGACGACGCCGCGCAGGGCAGCGGCAGCATCGCTTCGCTCACCGACGCCATCAAGAACAACCCGAACGATCCGCAGGCCTATAACGCGCGCGGGCTGTTGCTGGCGCAGGGCGGAAAGTTCGAGGAGGCGCTCGCCGATCTCAACAAGGCCATCAGCCTCGATCCCAATTACGGACATGCCTACGCCAATCGCGCCTTGGTCTATCGCCACACCAAGCGGCTCGATCAGGCGTTGGCAGATTACGATCGTGCGATCGCGCTCGATACCAATTATGCCCCCGCTTTTCTCGGCCGCGGCATGATCTACAAGGCGCGCAATCAGCAGGTGGAAGCGCTGGAGGATCTCACCAAGGCGGTCAGCCTTCGGCCGGACAACGCCGAGGCGTATTACAATCGAGGCCTGATCTATCAGGGCAACAAGCAGCATGAACTTGCGATCAACGATTTCACCTCCGCCAACGGCCTGGCGCCGCAGCAGGCTGATCCGCTGTTCGGCCGTGCCATCAGTTACCTGGCGCTGGACAAGCCAAAGGAAGCCGCGTCCGACCTCGATGAAGCCGTACAGGCGGCCCCGATGAACGGACAGATCTGGGTGACCCGCGGCCTCGCCTACGAGAAACTCGGCGACAAGGCCAAGGCAGCCGCCTCCTATAACCGCGCCATCGACATCCGTCCCAAGGACGAGGCGGCGCGAAGCGGCATCGCGCGCGTCGGCGGGTAATTTCCCTCGTCATTGCGAGGAGCGAAGCGACGAAGCTTTCCAGTGCTTGCTGCTCTGGATTGCTTCGCTTCGCTCGCAATGACGGAAAACTAGCGCGGCAGCACCGCGTGGAATACCGACTTCGCCGCCGACAGCACGTCGTCGGCAACCGAGGTATGTTCCCGCGGGGGAGGCAGCGCCGCTTCGGCGCGAAGGTCGACCGGCGAGGACGACGGGATATCGGCTGGCGGTGTCGGCCGGCGCGGATCGTCGATCTGCGCGGAGCCGTAAGGCGGCTTCATCGGCAACGTACCTGTCGCCGGATTGGAGGCCTCGCTCCTGGGCGTGGAAACCATGATCGGCGGGGGCAGCGGCTGCACCGGCATCGCCGTTACTATGGGCGGCACGTCGGGGCGGATCGTTTCCGGGATATGCACGGTTTCCTGCACGCGCGGCGAGGCTTCGTTGGCGCCGCGCAGGCGCTCGATCGCCGCACGCGCCAGATCATTGGCGTCGCGCTTTTCTTCCGGAGCAACAGCGGCTTCGATAGGGCTGGGCGCAACCGACGCGGCGGCAGGCGCCGGGGTCTGCACAGCAGCTGGCGCGGGGCTCTGCACCGCCTTGGCGACCGGCTTTTCACGTGGCGCCGGCTGATGCCGCCGGGCCTCCGCCGGAATGCCCGAGGTCTCGCCCGGCCTGTCCGCCATTGTCGGCTTTTCGGTCGCGGTCTTCTCCAGGATGGCTCTCTCGGAGATGCCCTTCGCCTTCACCCCCGCCTCCGGAATAGCGGCGATGGATTCCGACGCCTTGGGATCCGACGTGGAAACCGCGGCCGCGACCGGCGCGTCGACGGGCTTGGTGACGATGTAATGGTTAACGATGTAGGCGCCGATGATGGTCGCGACCACCGAGGGCAATATGTCGATGGTGAATTTCGAGACGTATTTGAGCATTGCCGGCCTCCCCGCGCCATTGCTGATGCGGGAACTTTGAGGCGCATTGAGGGATCAATCGCGACGGATCGGTGGCAATTGGCCTTTGGAACGCTTCCAGCGCTGAAAACCTTGCGTTCAGGGCTTCAGCTCGACTTCCAGGAAGACGATCTCCGCGGCCGTCTCGTTGAGGACGTCGTGCTCCACGCCGGCCTTGCGGAAATAAGATTTTCCGACACCGAGCTGCGCCTTCGAGCGCTCCCCGTTGGGCGCCGCGATGGTCAATTCGCCGGACGTTACCGGCACGATCACGTAGTCCATCTCATGAATGTGATGTCCGGTGGCGCTGCCCGGCGCCAGCCGCCATTCGGTGACGCGGACCTCGGGGGTGTCGACCTGAACCTCGGATCTTGCGCTGATCATGGACGCCTTCCTCTTTTACGGTCACGGCACGAACACCATGAACACGAATACCGCAAACACCACCAGGTGAACCAGCCCGAACAGGATATTGGTGCGGCCGGTACCGAAGGTCAGCATGCTGATGAAGAAGGTCATTACCAGCAGCACCACTTCCCGCTGGTCGAGACCGAGAATGAGCGTCTTGTCGAGCGCATAGGCCGCCACGGCGACCGCCGGGATGGTCAGGCCGATGGTGGCCAGCGAAGAACCCAGCGCCAGGTTGATGCTCTTCTGCAGTTCGTTCTTGCGCGCGGCGGCGATGGCCGCGACGCTCTCCGGCAGCAGGATCAGCAGCGCCACCAGAATACCCGCGAAGGCCGGCGGCGCCCCGATCGCCGCGGCGCCGGCATCCACCACCAGCGAGAATTTTTTCGCCAGCAGCACTACCGCCAGCAGCGACACCAGCAGCAGCACCATGCTGTGCATCAGCGTCCGGTTCGAGGCGTGTGTCTCACCGTCGGCGTTACCGTCGCCTTCGACGATGAAATAATCGCGGTGCCGGATGGTCTGGGTATAGAGAAACACGCCGTAGAGAATGATGGTCGCGACACTGACAAAGCCGAGCTGGGCCGCCGAGTACAACGGTCCGGGCGTGGTCAGGGTGTAGTTCGGCAGGATCAGCGTGATGGTCGCAAGCACGATCAGCACCGAAAGATAAAGGTTCGATCCGGTGACCTGAAAATCCTGTTCGCGGTAGCGCAGGCCTCCCACAAGGATACAGATGCCGACCAGCCCGTTGCAGACGATCATCACCACCGCGAACACCGTGTCGCGCGCCAGCGCAGGCACCGGTTTGTCGCCGAGCATGATGGTTGCGATCAGTGCGACCTCGATCACGGTGACCGCCAGCGTCAGCAGCAGCGTGCCATAGGGTTCGCCGATGCTCTGCGCGATCACCTCGGCATGATGCACGGCCGCGAAAACCGTGCCGAACAGGATCACCAGCAGCACCGCCGCGAACACCAGCCCGGCCGCCGATGGTGCGAAGGTGAGGCCGAGCGCGGTGGCCGCGGCAAACAGCAACACGGCCAGCGCCGGAAATATCCATGCCGACCGCGGCATCGGGCCGTGTGCGCTCATGCGGCCAAACCTGCAGGCAATTTTTTGCGGCTAGCCGGAAGTTTTGGCAAGAAAAGCGCGCGCGACGTCCATCGCGCCGAAATCATCAAGGTCATCGTGACCACCTTCCGGAAATCGTACCATTTGCTTCGGATCGCGAGCAAGTTCATAGAGCTTTTCGCCGAAGCGGATTGGAATCGTGCGGTCATGTCCGCCGTGCATGACCAAGACAGGTGAAGTCACATCCGCGATCCATTGGTCCGCGTGGAACCGGTCGCGGACGAACCCGCGCACCGGGGCAAACGGAAATGCCGCCGCGGCGACATCCACGATCGAGGTATAGGGGGCTTCAAGGATCAGCCCTGCTATTCGATGCCTCGCCGCGAGCGCGACCGCCGGCGCGCTGCCGAGCGAGTACCCCCACACCACAATGCGGCCGGGCGGGTAGCGCTGCGTGGCGAACGCATAGGCTGCCTCGGCGTCGTTGATGAGACCGGCCTCGGTCGGAGACCCTGAAGAACCGGCGTAGCCGCGGAACGATACCGCCACCAGCCCGGTTCCGTCGGCGGTCAGCGCGGCAAACCATGACGCGCGCCAGGCAAGGATATCGCCGTTGCCGTGAAAGAAAACCACCACCGGTTTGCCGTCGCTCGGCGGAACATGCCAGGCAACAAGGTGCTCGCCGTCGCTGGTTGGCAGCACATGTTCGGCCGCCTGCGGAAAGCCGGCGGCGTTCGGCGAGGTGCGCCGCGTTTCAGGTATCGGAAAAAGAATCGAACGTTGCGCGAAATACAGCAACGCGAGGCCGCCGAAATAGGCGATCAATGCGAGGGCGGCCAGCCATTTCAGGACGGTCATGGTCGATCCGTCATAAAATTCCGACGCTCACATCCCCTTGACGATATTCTCGGTCATCTTCTTGGCGTCGCCGAGCAGCATCATGGTGTTGTCGCGGTAGAACAGCGGGTTGTCGATGCCGGCATAGCCCGAGGCCAGCGACCGCTTGATGAACATCACGGTGCCGGCCTTCCAGACCTGCAGCACCGGCATGCCGTAGATCGGCGAGGTCTTGTCGTCCTCGGCGGCGGGATTGGTGACGTCGTTGGCGCCGATCACGAAGGCGACGTCGGCCTGAGCGAATTCCGAATTGATGTCCTCGAGCTCGAACACTTCGTCATAGGGAACGTTGGCCTCGGCCAGCAGCACGTTCATGTGGCCGGGCATGCGGCCCGCCACCGGATGAATCGCGTATTTGATCTCGACGCCTTCCTTCTTCAGCGTGTCGGCCATTTCGCGAAGTGCGTGCTGCGCCTGCGCTACCGCCATGCCGTAGCCGGGCACGATGATCACCTTCTGGGCATTCTTCATGATGAAGGCTGCGTCATCGGCCGAGCCAAGTTTTACGGGCTTGACCTCGCCACCGCCGGCGACAGCCGCGGTCTCGCCGCCAAAACCGCCGAGAATGACCGAGATGAAGGAGCGGTTCATGGCGTGGCACATGATGTAGGACAGGATCGCGCCGGAGGAGCCGACCAGCGCACCGGTGATGATCAGCGCCGAATTGCCGAGCGTAAAGCCGATGCCCGCCGCGGCCCAGCCCGAATAGGAGTTCAGCATCGAGATCACGACCGGCATGTCGGCGCCGCCGATCGGGATGATCAGCAATGCGCCGAGCACCAGCGCGAGGATGGTGACCGCCCAGAAATAGCCGGCAAGGCCGGTCTTGACCAAAAGCGCGATGCAGACGACCAGCAACACGGCAAGCGCGATGTTGATGATGTGGCGCGCCGGCAAAATGATCGGCGCGCCGCTCATGCGGCCGGACAGTTTTGCAAACGCAATCACCGAGCCCGTGAATGTCAGCGCACCGATGGCGACGCCGAGCGACATTTCGACCAGGCTGGCGCGGTGGATCGCGCCGGGGACGCCGATGTCGAACGCCGCCGGCGCGTAGAACGCGCCCGCCGCCACCAGCACCGCGGCCATGCCGACCAGCGAGTGGAACGCCGCGACCAGTTCCGGCATCGAGGTCATCGGCACCCGCCGCGCGATCACAGCACCAATGCTGCCACCGATGGCGATGCCGAGAATAACCAGCAGCCAGCCGATGCCGTCCGCCGGCGGATGCGCCGCGAGCGTGGTGACGACCGCGATCCCCATGCCGATCATGCCGAAGAAATTGCCCTGGCGGGACGAGGCCGGGCTCGACAGCCCGCGCAGCGACAGGATGAACAGCACGCCGGCGACCAGATAAACTACTGCGGCAAGATTGGCGTTCATGATCGGCGCGCTCCCCCCGAGACTTCGTCATGCCCGGCCTTGTGCCGGGCATCCACGTCTTGCGGCCTGTCATCGAAAAAGACCTGGATGGCCGGGACAAGCCCGGCCATGACGGCAAAGTTTCCGAATGACCGACCCATACTCACTTAACTTTCTTCCTGTACATCGCGAGCATGCGCTGCGTGACCAGGAAGCCGCCGAAAATATTCACGCAGGCAAAGATCAGCGCGACGAAGCCGAACCCCCGCGCCCAGCCGGTGCCGCTGCCGGCCAGCGCCACGCCGACCGCGAGCAGCGCGCCGACCACGATCACCGACGAGATCGCGTTGGTCACCGACATCAGCGGCGTATGCAGCGCTGGGGTCACCGACCACACCACGAAATAGCCGACGAACACCGCGAGCACGAAAATCGACAGCCGGAACACGAAGGGGTCGACGGCCTGCGCGATATGGTCCATGGCGGGCTCCTTATGCTTTCGGCTGGAAATTCGGATGAATCACGGCGCCGTCCCTGGTCAGGGCGGTGGCCTTGACCAGTTCGTCGTCCCAGTTCACGGCAAGCGCCTTTGTGGTTTTGTCGACCATCGTTTCGATGAACGAGAAAAGATTGCGCGCATAAAGGCTGGATGCCGAGGCCGCGACGCGGCCGGCGACGTTGGTGTAGCCGACGATCTTGATGCCGCCGACATCGGCGACTTCGCCGGCCTTGGCGCCCTCGACATTGCCGCCGCGTTCCACCGCGAGATCGACCAGTACCGAGCCCGGCTTCATGGACTTGACCATCTCGGCGGTGACGAGTTTCGGCGCCGGACGGCCGGGAATCAGCGCCGTGGTGATGATGATGTCCTGCTTCTTGATATGCTCCGCGGTGAGCGCGGCCTGCTTGGCCTGATACTCTTTCGACATTTCCTTGGCGTAGCCGCCCGCGGTCTCCGCCTGCTTGAATTCCTCATCCTCGACCGCGAGAAATTTCGCCCCTAAGCTTTCGACCTGTTCCTTCACCGCCGGCCGCACGTCGGTGGCGGTGACGACGGCGCCGAGACGCCGCGCGGTCGCGATCGCCTGCAGACCGGCCACCCCGACGCCCATCACGAACACCTTTGCGGCGGGAATGGTGCCCGCCGCCGTCATCATCATGGGGAAGGCGCGGCCGAACGCCTCCGCCGCCTCGATCACGGCGCGGTAGCCGGCGAGGTTGGCCTGGCTCGACAGCACGTCCATCACCTGCGCCCGGGTGATGCGCGGCATCAATTCCATCGCAAAGGCCGACACGCCGGCATCGGCCATCGCTTTCAGCGCGGCGTCGTTGCCGTAAGGGTCCATGATGGCGATCACCAGGGCGCCGCGCTTGTAATTCGCCAGCTCCGATGCTTCCGGACGCTTCACCTTGATGACGATGTCGGCATCTTTCAGCGCATCGGCGCTGACGATGGCGCCCGCTGCCGAAAATTCCGAATCCGGCAGCCCCGACTTGATCCCCGCGCCCGCCTCGACGGCAACGTCAACGCCGAGCGCCTTGAATTTCTTCACGGTATCGGGCGACGCCGCCACCCGCGGCTCGGAGGGATCGACTTCCTTGGCAACGGCAATCTTCATGGGACCTCCGGCGGCGCTGGGCACGCGCGTGAGCAGATCAGCGCACCGGCGAGCGGCGCGCTCGAACGATTAGGTCAGGAAAATCGCCATCAAGGCAACGATCAAAATGACGCTGCCGGTGCCGTACTTCACCAGCTTGATGAAGCCTTCATAGGTCTGCTCATGCGCCGGGTAGTCGTTGCCGTCAGCGGTCGTGTAAGCTACTTCATGATGCTCAGCCATCAGTCTCTCCAGCGGGGTCTTCAGCAATTGCCTTGGAATTAGCGCAATCGGAATGGGAGAGCAACGGCGGTGGGCCCGGTCACCTGCCTCTCCGCCCTCTTTTGTGTGGCGGGGATCAATACCGCCAGCCGTACACGGCTAGTTCATTTGGCAAGCGCAGCAAATGTATCCCGGTAGTCGTGCATCATTTTGCGGGCAATTTCCATCGCCCGCGCATGCTTCGGCTTATGAGGTGTCAACAAAAGGCTGCCATCCGGCTGTTGGGCTGAATATAGGGCATCGCCTTCCTTTAAATTGAGCCGCGAAAGCAGTTCGTCCGGAAGGATAAGGCCAACTGAATCTCCGGTTTTGCAGATTTGAAGGGTGTCAACTTTGGCACTCATGGCTCGCTCCTGTGAGCGGAATCTCTACCCGAAATTGCTGTCGCTCAAGATAACTGGGTTCTAGCTCATCCGCTCCAGTTCATCGATCATCCCCGCGATCACCGAAAGCCCGCCATCCCAGAATTTCGGGTCCTTGGCGTCGAGTCCGAACGGCTTGAGCAGTTCGGAATAATGCTTGGTGCCGCCGGCCGAGAGCATTGCGAGGTAGCGCTCGGCAAAGCCACCTTGCGCGTTTTCGTAGACTGCGTAGAGCGAATTCACCAGGCAGTCGCCGAACGCGTAGGCATAGACGTAGAACGGCGAATGGATGAAGTGCGGGATGTACATCCAGAAATTCTCGTAACCCGGCCGGATGTCGATGGCCGGCCCAAGGCTTTCGCCCTGCACGCTGAGCCAGATTTCGCCGATGCGCTGCGCGGTCAACTCGCCGTTGCGCCGCTCGGTGTGGACCGCGCGCTCGAATGAATAGAACGCGATCTGCCGCACCACGGTGTTGATCATGTCCTCGACCTTGCCGGCGAGCAGCGCCTGCCGCTGCTTGGTGCTTTTGGTCTGGGCCAGCAGCCGCTTGAAGGTCAGCATCTCGCCGAACACGCTGGCGGTCTCGGCCAAGGTCAGCGGCGTCGGCGCCATCAGCGCGCCGTTTCGAGCGGCCAGCACCTGATGCACGCCGTGGCCGAGTTCATGCGCCAGCGTCATCACGTCGCGCGGCTTGCCCTGATAATTCATCAGCACATAGGGATGTGCCGACGGCGTGGTGGGGTGCGAGAACGCACCGGGCGCCTTGCCCGGCCGCACCGGCGCATCGATCCAGCGATCGGTAAAAAATCGCTCGGCAATCCCAGCCATTTCAGGCGAGAACGCGCCATAGGCGGTCAGCACCATCTTCTTTGCATCGGGCCAGGCGATGCTGGCGGTCGCCGCGAACGGCAGCGGCGCATTGCGATCCCAGTGCGCGAGTTTCTTCTTTTTGAACCAGCTTGCTTTCAAGGCGTAATAGCGGTGCGACAGCCGCGGATAGGCTGCGCGCACCGATCCCACCAGCGCATCCACCACCTCGCGTTCGACGCGGTTGGCCAGATGCCGCGAATCCGCGACGTCTTCAAAACCGCGCCAGCGGTCGGATATCTCCTTGTCCTTGGCGAGCGTGTTGGTGACCAGCGCGAAGGTCCGTTCGTTGGCTTTGAAGGTTTTCGCCAGGGCCTGGCCCGCCGCCTTGCGTTTTTCAGGCGCGCGGTCCTGCAACAGGTTCAGCGTCGGCTCGATTGCCAGCTCTTTGCCGGCCACCTTGAAGCGCAGACCTGAGATGGTCTGGTCGAACAGCCGGTTCCAGGCGGCGTAGCCGCTCTGCGATTTCTCGTGAAACAGCTGCTCGACGCGATCTTCGAGCTGATAGGGCCTGTCCTTGCGAAGATCCTCGATCCAGGGACGGTAATGCCCAAGCTCGGGGGTCTGCATCGCGCGCTCGATCACCGCGTCGTCGATGCGATTGAGCTCGAGCCCGAAGAACAGCAGATGAACCGAGGCTGCCGTCAGCCGCTCGGACACATCGCCGTAGAATTTGGTGATCGCGGGATCGACGCTGTCGCCGGCATGCACCAGCCCGGCATAGGAGCTGAGACGCCCGGCGAGGTCGTCGATCGCCTCGTAGCGTTTCACGGCTTTAGCAAGCCAGGCGCCACCGCCGTCCTTCGCCGCCTGTTCCGCAAGCTTCCACTTATAGTCCCGCTCGAACGCGATGCATTCGGCATCCATGCGGTCGAGGTCGCGGACCACTTCCGGCGCGTCGATCCCGGAATACAGGTCGGCCAAATTCCATTCCGGCAGTTTGCCGGGATTGGTTTTGATGGCGGGAGGTTTCTTGCCTGTCGATTTGCGTTGGGCGGAAGACTTGGCGAGAGCGGGAGACTTGGCGAGAGCGGGAGACTTGGCGAGAGCGGAAGAGCGCGAGACCATATTTTCGTACCTGCTATGACGTTTCGATCCAAACCAGCGCCGCGGTCAAACCATGTCGTGATGACAGCCCTTAAGAGCACGTTAATCGCCATCGGCGAGAGTGCCCCAATTCGAGACAGATAGTTGTAAGTAACGGGGAATGCCATGGCTGCCATCATTTTGATCGCCGACGACGACGCGGTGCAACGCCGGCTGGTCGAAAACATGGTGCAGCGATGCGGCTACGAGACCCTCGTTGTCGACAGCGGCGACGCCGCGATCGCCATGCTCACCGCGCCCGACGCCGGAGCCGTCGACGCCGTCGTGCTCGATCTGGTGATGCCCGGCCTCGACGGCATGGGCGTATTGGCGAAAATCCGTGAAGCCGGATTGAATATTCCGGTGATCGTTCAGACCGCGCATGGCGGCATCGACAATGTGGTGTCGGCGATGCGCGCCGGCGCCCATGATTTTGTGGTAAAACCGGTCGGCATCGAGCGGCTGCAGGTGTCCTTGCGCAACGCGCTCAATACCAGCGCGCTGAAAGGCGAGTTGCAGCGAATCAGACATAGCCGCGAAGGCAAATTGAGTTTCGCGGACATCATCACCCGCAGCGAGGCGATGAGCAATGTGCTGCGAACCGCGCAAAAGGCCGCGGGTTCTACAATCCCGGTTCTGATCGAAGGCGAGTCCGGCGTCGGCAAGGAACTGTTCGCACGCGCCATTCACGGCACCGGAGAACGCGCCGCAAAGCCGTTCGTCGCGGTCAATTGCGGTGCGATCCCCGACAACCTCGTGGAGTCAATCCTGTTTGGCCACGAAAAGGGCGCGTTCACCGGCGCCACCGAACGTCACACCGGCAAATTCGTCGAAGCCTCCGGCGGCACGCTGTTTCTCGACGAGGTCAGCGAGTTGCCGCTCAGCGCGCAGGTCAAACTGCTGCGCGCATTGCAGGAAGGCGCCGTGGAAGCGGTCGGCGGGCGCAAGCCGGTGAAGGTCGACGTCCGCATCATCTCCGCCACCAACCGCAAGCTGCTGGACCGCGTCAAGGCGGGACATTTCCGTGAAGACCTGTTCTATCGCCTACACGTGCTGCCGCTGACGATCCCGCCGTTGCGGCTGCGGCGCGAGGACATCCCGCATCTGCTGCGGCATTTCCTGGCGCGGTTCTGTGCCGAGGAGAATCGCCCGATCACCGGCATCAGCGGCGAGGCGATGGCGAGGCTTTCGCAACTGGATTGGCCCGGCAATATAAGGCAGCTCGAAAACGCGATTTATCGCGCCGTGGTGATGAGCGAGAGCGATCAGCTTGGGCTCGCCGATTTTCCGCAAGCTCAGGCGGCCTCATCGGCGTTGCATGAACCACCGGATCATCACGCCGAACCGCTCACGATTGAGCCCGCATTCCACTCGACTGCGCCCGCAATGGTAGCGGGTAATGAGATACCTATCGTCCCTATATCGGCAGCCGGAAGCCTTGCGATGCTGACAAGCAATGGCGAGGTGCGCCCGCTCGAAGAAATGGAAACCGAGATCATCCGCTTCGCGATCTCGCATTATCGCGGCCAGATGTCCGAAGTCGCGCGGCGGTTGAAAATCGGACGCTCGACACTCTATCGCAAGCTGGATGAGACGGCCGATCCAGTCACGGCACCGGGCGAAACGCACTGAGCGCGCCGTCGATCGCGGCGCGTCGGCGTTCGCGGCGCACGCCTTCCGGAACCTTGATGGCGACGGAAACATTGAACCGTTGCCGCCCGGTGACAGACAAACGGAAAAGCGCGTGGCAAAAGCACGCCATCCGTTGCAATGAACGCCGTTTGAAGTCAGTTTGTCGTGAGGTGCACTGCGCAGCACTGGCCGCATGAATTGAGCGCGTGTATCGTCTGCGTATGAATCGTCGCGTGCAGGCGTATCGACGTGAACTACGATTTGGAACGCATTCAGGCGCGGGTTCGTTGACTGAATGGTTTCAAGATCCGATCAAGCCGGCGCATTTAGCAAAAGCTGTGACGGAAAAGACAAGAGCTGCTCCATGCCGGGGCAGTTTCACCCAAGGGGTGTGAGAATGCGTGACTACTGGAATGGCCGTGCTGGATTTGACCGCGTGCTGATGGCCGTCGCGGCGACGTTCCTCACGGTGTCGGCGACCGCTGCCTTTGCCCAGGGCGATCAGGCCCGCAGCAGCACCGCGGACCTCGCGATCGACGCGGCGATCCCGCGCCCCGAGCCGGCGAATATTCCGCCCCCGACGGTCGACGACTTCAAAATAGAAACCACCGCGACCGTCTCTGACCCCGCCAAAACCACCGAGAAGGCTTTGGAGACCAGGCCCGCTGAGACAGCCGCGGCTCCGGCAGACGTCAACAAAGAGGATACCGCGACGCCGCCGGCGGCCGCGGCAACGCCGGCTGTCGAACCTGCCAAGGAACCGGTCAAGGCCGCCAGCAATGTCGCGCCGGCGGATCAGCCGGTTGCCGACAAGCTGCGCGAGATGCTGGGTGCAAAGTCGTCGAAATATTTCGACCGCAAGGCCGAGCGCGCCGCCGTCGAAAAATTCTACACCGCGCGCGAATATGCGCCGGTCTGGACGCAAGCCGGCGCGCTCACCGCCAGCGCCAAGGGCGTCGTTGCGCGCCTCAGGGATGCGGCGGCCGACGGCCTCAATCCCGCCGATTATCCGGTGCCGGATTTCACCGCGGCGACGTTGCCGGATGGGCTCGCCGACGCCGAACTCAAGCTGACCGCCAGCATGCTCGATTATGCGCGCCAGGCCCAGAGCGGCCGGATGCACTGGTCGCAGGTCAGCGCCGACATCCTCTATCCGGATCATCCGATCGATCCGGCCGAAGTGCTCGCCAATGTCTCGACCGCGAAGGATCCCAGCGCCGCGCTGGAAAGCTACAACCCGCCGCAGAAGCTCTACAAGGAGCTGAGAGCGAAGCTCGCCGAACTGCGCGGCCAGGGCGAAGGTCCGGTCGTTCAGATCGCCGATGGCCAGCCGCTTAAATACGTTCCCGCGCGCAAGAAGCAGCCGGAAGTTCTGATGGAAGATCCGCGCGTGCCGCAACTGCGCGCCAAGCTCGGCATCAGCGAGAATGCCGACGACAGCCGCTACGACGCCAAGGTTGCCGAAGCGGTGCGCAAGTTCCAGGAGCGCGCCGACCTCAAGGCCACCGGCGTGCTCGATGATCGCACCCTCAAGGCGATCAACAGTCCGAAGCGCGACCGCGCCATCGATACCGTGATCGTCAACATGGAGCGCTGGCGCTGGCTGCCGCGCCAGCTCGGCGCGCCATCGATCGGCAATGCCTATGTCATTCTCAACATTCCCGATTACACGCTTCGGGTGATGCACAACGGTGCGCCGGTCTGGACCACCCGGGTGGTGACCGGAAAACCGGGGACGCATGCGACCCCGCTGCTGACCGAGACGATGAAGTTCATCACCGTCAACCCGACCTGGAACGTGCCGCCGTCGATCATCTACAACGAATATCTGCCGGCGCTGCAGCAGGATCCGACGGTTCTGCAGCGCATGGGGCTGAAGCTGGAACGCGCCCGCGACGGCAGCATCCACATCTCGCAGCCGCCCGGCGAAGCCAATGCGCTCGGCCGCGTGCGTTTCAACTTCCCGAACAAGTTCCTGGTCTATCAGCACGACACGCCGGACAAGCATTTGTTCGCCAAGGAAGAGCGCGCCTTCAGCCACGGTTGCATGCGGGTGCAGAATCCGGATCAATACGCCGCGACGCTGCTCAACATCACCATGCCGAACGAGCGCTACACCCCGGAGAAGATCCGCAGCATGTACGGCCGCAGCGAGATCGACATCAAATTCCCGACGCCGATCCCGGTCAACATCACCTATCAGACGGCATTCGTGGATGACGCCGGCAAGCTGCAATTGCGCAAGGACGTCTATGGCCGCGACGCTACGATGCTGTCGATCCTGCGCAACGCCAGGGGTAAGGATCTGGAAAACGTGGTCGCGCACTCGCAGCCGAGCTATTCCCGTCCGGCGGGCGCCAGCCTGCCCTCGAACGTCGCGTTCAACAACGACTACGGCAACTCCGGACCATCGTTCTTCGACCGGCTGTTCGGGCCGCGGCCCGCCCCGCCGCCGGTCCGGATGCAGCGGCCGCGCCGGGCGATCCCGCGCTAGGATCGGCGGCTCGCCCGAACGTAGGGCTGATAATTTCAGAGCATCTTCAAGGGCTTCACTACGGTGGAGCCCTTCTTCGTACGGCCTTGGTTAACCCGCATTAACCATTGTCCACCCGGATTTCGGCAGCGGGCACTTTTTCGCCATACTCACGGTTAAGGTTACGCGTTAAGGCTCGAGGGGTTTGGGGTCTGTAAATATCGGTTAACCCTCGCGCCTTAAGACTGCGTTCATCCTCTCTCGCTTCAGGGTCGCGAGAGAGTCCCTCGACTGGTCGTCCTCTTGGGTGGGCTTCATAGTGCTGGTTGGTTTCGCGCGCGGTTTTAAATCGCTGCCGTTGTCACGTGCCGGATATCAGGCCGGTCTCGCGTCGCTGCTGCTGCTGGCAGGGGCCGGATCGGTGCACGACGCGACGGCGCTGGGCGAAACCCGCACCCTTTCATTCCATCACACCCATTCCGACGAAAACCTCACCGTCACCTTCAAGCGCAACGGCCGCTACGATGAAGACGCGCTGAAGCAGATCAATCAGTTCCTTCGCGACTGGCGCAGCCAGGACCAGACCACGATGGATCGGCACCTGTTCGACATCCTCTGGGAAGTCTACCGCGATGTCGACGGCAAGCAGCCGATCCAGATCATTTCCGCCTACCGTTCCCCCGCCACCAACGCCATGCTCCGCCGCCGATCCGAGGGCGTCGCGCGTTTCAGCCAGCACATGCTCGGCCATGCCATGGATTTCTTCATTCCGGGCATCCCGCTTGAGCAAATCCGTTTCGCCGGGCTTCGCCTGCAGCGTGGCGGCGTCGGCTTCTACCCGACATCGGGATCGCCGTTCGTTCATCTCGACACCGGCAGCATCCGGCACTGGCCGCGCATGAGCCACGATCAATTGGCCCGCGTATTCCCGGACGGCCGCACTGTGCACGTTCCATCCGACGGCAATCCGCTGCCTGGCTACGAACTGGCCAGGGCTGACATCGAAAAACGCGGCGACGGCGACAGCGATTCCTGGTCAAGGAGCAAACCGAGCCTTCTGGCCTCGTTGTTCAGCAGAGGCAAACCGCCAGCGGATGAGGATGACGAAGCTGGCGCAACGGCTTCCGCCCCCGTGAAGCCAGCCGCGGCAAGTCTGATGGCTGCAGCCGTCCCCGCCAAATCCGCCGGCCCCGTGCCGGTGCCGCGCGCAAAACCGGCGGCCGCCGCAACCTTCCAGCTGGCGTCGGCTGACGCGCAGATCGTCCCGCTTGGCAAACCTTCCAAGCCGGCGGCTTCAGCGCCAGCGGCAAAGAGCGAGGCGAAGCTGCAAACGCCGGCTGACATCATCAACACGCGCGGCTTCTGGGGCGATACTCCTGCGGCGGCGAAACAGGCGACGCCGGAGCAGGTCGCTGCGCTCAAGGCGCGCCAGGCTGTCGGCGGAGCCGACCCGCAATCGACCGCCAGCATCTCCGCGGCGTTCCAGGCGCTCGCTTATGCGCCGGCGGCAGCACCCCCGGCTGAACGTCCCAACGTCGTGGCAGCCAGCGCGCCGATGCCGCGGATGGTCCGGCCCGCCTCGCCCGCGCGCAATCCGATGGCCGTCAACAACATCACCACGGTTGTCGCCAAGGGGTCTCAGGGCTTGGTCGCAACCTCGACGCGGCTGACATCCGCTGCGAGGAGCAACGACGTCTGGATGCGCGCGATGATCCTGGCGCCAAGCGCCAGCACGTCGATGTCGGTTGCCGTGATGGGCGATGCCGACATGACCCTGATGCGTTCCTATTTCGTCAAGCCGCTGGCCGCGCTGGCGATGAGCTTCTCCGAAGATCCGCAGCTGGGCCTTGTCTGCGAGAAGTTCACCGGCCCCGCCATCGCGAAGCTTGCAACCCAGTCGTTCGTAATGCGGACCGCGTCGCTGCGGTAAACGCGGCCGACGTAGCACCAGACGCTTCTAAATTCCAGCGTCGTCCCCGCGGAGGCGGGGACCCATAACCCCTGGCGTTTATGATGGTGCGCAGACGATGCAACGTCTTTCCTGAACACGCACGACACGGCGTATGGGTCCCCGCCTTCGCGGGGACGACAAGAGTTCAGAGCATCCCCAGCGCCTGCATGTAGGTTTCCAGGATGGTTTCCTGTTCCTGCCGTTCGTTGGCGTCCTGCTTGCGCAGGCGCACGATGGTGCGCAGCGCTTTCACATCAAAGCCATTGCCCTTGGCCTCGGCATAGACGTCGCGGATATCGTCCGAGATGGTTTTCTTTTCTTCTTCCAGCCGTTCAACGCGTTCGATGACGGATTTGAGCTGATCCTTGGCGAATTTGGTCGCGGCTTCTTCCTTGACGGCGGCAACAGTGGCCATCGTGTACTCCCAAAACTGATGGTGAGAAGCGCGGACGCGCTTGGCCGCGCACCGCATCCTTGAAAGTGACAGTCGGGAGTGGCGCGGCTGGCGTCAAGCCAACATCGCGATCATCCACAGCGACCCACAGGAGAGAACATGCTCGTCATGCCCGGCCTTGTGCCGGGCATCCACGTCTCGACGCAATCACCGAATAGAGACGTGGAGCCGGGACGAGCCCGGCCATGACGGAAAAAAGATGGTGGCGTCAGTGCCCGCCGCTCTTCTTCATCGCGGCAAGCTGCTCCGGGCTGGCGGCGCCCTGATGGGTCGCCTTCCAGGTCTCGTAGGGCATGCCGTAGACGGCCTCGCGGCTCTCGTCCTTGGTCATGGCAGCGCCCTTGGCGTCGGCCGCTTCCTTGAGCCAGTTCGACAGGCAATTCCGGCAGAAGCCGGCGAGGTTCATCAGCTCGATGTTCTGGACATCGGTGCGGGAACGCAGATGTTCCACCAGGCGGCGGAATACCGCCGCTTCCAATTCCGTTCTGGTTTTGTCATCTGTGGTCATGGCCAGGATCTCGCTGTTCGCGCAGGAGCTTGATATTAAATGGGACTTGTCACAGATTTTGCCATATCGAAGCGCAAACACAGCCCCGCGGGGCTGGGCCGCCATCAACTGAAAAAGTGCTGGAGCCGTTGCCAGCGCCCAGCGGCTCGCGAAATCCCCAAAGAGTTGATATAGCTTCACTAAATGACCCCGCCAAATTCTCATCGCTACAACCCGCTGCGTGCTCGCGCGATCGCCTCCGGCCTGATGCCGATGCTGGCGTTCGCGATGATGTGCCTGTGGACCGATCCGGCGGCGGCGGATTTTCGTCTTTGCAACAATACCTCGAGCCGGGTCGGCATCGCGCTCGGTTACAAGGACGCTGACGGCTGGACCACCGAAGGCTGGTGGAACGTCTCCTCGCGGGCTTGCGAAACGCTGCTGCGCGGGACGCTGGTCGCGCGGTTCTATTATATCTATGCGCTCGACTATGACCGCGGCGGCGAGTGGTCGGGGCAGGCATTCATGTGTTCCCGCGACAAGGAGTTCACCATCAAGGGCACCGAGAATTGTCTGGCGCGGGGCTTCGACCGCACCGGTTTCTTCGAAGTCGATACCGGCGAGCAGCGCGCCTGGACCGTGCAGTTGACCGAGTCCAACGAACAACCTGCGCAGCGGGTGCCGGGGATTCCCGGAACGGTGGGGCCGCCCGGACAGGGCGGACTTCCGGGAATGCCGGGCGGCACACCTCCGGGTGCTTCTGGTCTGCCGCCGGCGCCCGGAACCAGGAAATGAGACGCCTGCGCCGCATCAAGATTCTTGCCACCCTCGGTCCCGCATCTTCCGACAGCGCGATGATCCGCCGCCTGTTCGAAGCCGGAGCCGACGTGTTCCGCATCAATATGAGCCACACCTCGCATGACAAGATGCGCGAGTTGGTGACCACCATCCGCAACGTCGAGAGCAGCTATGGACGGCCGATCGGCATCCTGGTCGATCTTCAGGGACCGAAGCTTCGCGTCGGCTCCTTCGCCGAGGGTTCGGTCCAGCTCAACAACGGCGCGAGCTTTGTGCTGGATTCCGACAAGACGCCCGGCGACGCCACCCGCGTGCAGCTGCCGCATCCGGAAATTCTGGCCGCGCTGAAGCCGGGGCACGCGCTGCTGCTCGATGACGGCAAGGTCCGCCTGATCGCCGAAGAAACCACGCCGGATCGCGCCGTCACCCGTGTCGTGATCGGGGGCAAGATGTCGGACCGCAAGGGCGTCAGCCTGCCTGACACCGACCTGCCGGTCTCCGCCATGACGCCGAAGGATCGTACCGACCTCGAGGCGGCATTGGTAACCGGGATCGACTGGGTGGCGCTGTCGTTCGTGCAGCGGGCCGAGGATGTCAACGAGGCCAAGAAGCTGATCCGCGGCCGTGCGTCGGTGATGGCGAAGATCGAAAAGCCGCAGGCGATCGACCGGCTCGGCGAGATCCTGGAAGTCGCCGACGCATTGATGGTGGCGCGCGGCGATCTCGGCGTCGAACTGCCGCTGGAGCGGGTGCCGAGCCTGCAGAAGCAGATGACGCGGATGGCGCGTCGCGCCGGCAAGCCGGTGGTGGTCGCGACCCAGATGCTGGAATCGATGATCCAGAGTCCGGTGCCGACGCGCGCCGAGGTCTCCGACGTGGCAACGGCGGTCTATGAGGGCGCCGACGCGATCATGCTGTCGGCGGAATCCGCGGCCGGAAAGTTTCCGGTCGAAGCGGTCTCGACCATGAACCGCATCGGCGAGGAAGTGGAGCGCGACCCGACCTATCGCGGCGTGCTCACCGCGCAACGGTTTCCACCGGAAGCGACCGCCGGCGACGCCATCGCCGACGCCGCGCGGCAAATCGCCGAAACGCTGGAGCTGTCCGCGATCATCTGCTGGACCAGTTCGGGATCGACCGCGATCCGCGTCGCGCGCGAGCGGCCGAAACCGCCGGTGGTCGCGATCACGCCAAACCTTGCGACGGGACGCAAGCTGTCGCTGGTATGGGGCGTGCACTGCGTGGTCGCGGAAGACGCGCATGACCAGGATGACATGGTCGATCGCGCCGGAAGCATCGCGTTCCGCGACGGTTTTGCGAAAGCCGGCCAGCGCGTGATCATCGTCGCCGGCGTGCCGCTCGGCACTCCCGGCGCCACCAACATGCTGCGCATCGCCTATGTCGGCCCGGGCGGCGCGGATGTATGAGAGCCGTCATTCCGGGCCTGCCAAGTGGCGCATCCCGGAATGACGGCGAGTAAATTCAGCGCATCGCGGCCTTCGGGGCCGCGCTCAGACCTGCGATCATCGCTTCGATCTCGCGAACCACCAGTTCGGGCGCGGCGTATTGCACCATGTGGCCGACGCCGGGCAGCACGATCAGTTTTGCGTTCGGCACGGCAGCGGCCAACCGGCGCGAATGGATGTTGGGCGATACCGTGGTGTCGGTATCGCCGGTGATTACCACGACGGGCACGCTGATATTTCCATAGCGCGGCGCCTGCTCCGCCACCGCGGTCTTCAGCGTCACCAGATCCCAGGCATTGGCGAGGAATTCACGCGGGCGCAGCAGCAGCGGCGTGGCGGAGTTTTTTACAAAATCCGCGGGCATGGTCTGCGGCGCGAAAACGCTGCGGGCGCCGGGCTCGGACAGGATCAATCCGAGCGGCAGCGTGATGGTATAGGCGATCAGCGCGCCAATCACCGGCGTGGTGACAACCTTGTTGTACCATCCGACGCCGCCGGGCCACGGATACGCCACCGGGGCCAGCATCACCAGACCCGCCACGCGCCGCGGATAATCCAGCGCCAGCAGCGCACCAAGCGCGCCGGCGAGCGAATGCACCACGACGATCGCGCCGCTCAGCCCAAGCTGTTCCAGCACTTCATCGATCATTTTCGCCTGCGTTGCCGGCGTCGAATTTGCGAGATCGTCGCGCCTGCTCCAGCCATGACCGGGGCGGTCGATCAGGATGACGCGATGATGTCGGGCGAGCAGATCCCCGAGCGGCCGCATCGATTTAAGATTCGAGCTCGCGCCATGGATCATCACGACCGGCGGGCCGGCGGCATCGCGCGGCCCGAGTTCGACGACGTTGAGGCGCGCGCCGGCGACATCGATGCTCACGCCCTGTTGAGGATAGATGCGCTGCAGGACGAATACTCCGCCCTGCGTGATCAGCGCCAGAACAGCCAGCGCCGCCACGCCGTAAACCAGTATCATGGAGAATATCCGGACGATCTTGTGCACGACCCAGCTACGATTTGCGCGGCAGAACGGTTTCGCGATGCGCATCCGCCGCGGCGGCTCCGCGGACTTTATCCACATTATTCACAGGAACGCGCGGCGGGCGTCACAGTTACGTCATGGGAAAATTGGAGGATTGGGGCATGAATTCAGAAATCAACGAGACCGTGATCGACGAAATCGTCGCAGCCTGCAACGGCGACCTGCGCGGCGCCCTCAAGGCCCTGATGCTCGTCAACGAGCACCTGGAAGCCGAACTGCTGCAGATGCATGCGGCAATTGCCGATGGCGCGCCCGCGGAGCGCGGCAGCAGCGTCCTGCACTAAGCCGAACAGCCGCTACTAGCTTCACACCTTTGCCAGCAGCCTAAGCCTGCCCAGGCACTGCCCTCATCCTGAGGGGCGGCCTCTTGGCCGCGTCTCGAAGGATCGCCCACAAAGGGTCCCGGCGCCATCCTTCGAGACGCGGCGAAGGCGCGCGGTTCCTCAGGATGAGGGGTGAAGCCCGGCTACGCGCGACATTCAGATGTCGCGGCCTTCGACCTTCTCGGTCAGCGTCTTTACAAGCTCCGGCACCTTGTCCAGATGCGGGTTGACCGCGAGCGCCTTGCGGAATGCATCGAGCGCGCGCTTGTCGTCGCCGAGATCCTGCATGATCATGCCGAGCCCGGCCAGCGCGCCGAAATGGCGCGGCTCGCGCGAGAGCACCTGCTCGATGTCCTCCAGCGAATGGGCATAGTCGTTCTGCAAATAGTAGAGCGTGGCGCGCCGATTCCACGCCTCGACATATTCCGGCCGCAGCTTGACCACCGCATCGAGCAGTTTCAGCGCGACCTCCATCTGCTTGGCATCCATGGCGGCTTTCGCCCGCGTCATCAGCAGCGCCGCGGTGTCGCTCGGGGTTTGCATCCACAGCGCCCAGATCCGCGCCTCGACATGTTTGGCGCTGGCCTCGTCGGGGGCGGCCTTCAGCGCGCCGAACAGGAAATCCAGGCCGCGGATGCGGTCGGCGCCGATATTGGGCAATTTTGCAGGGGCTTCGGGCGGTTTCTTCTGCTGCCTCGGCGCGAGCTTCGGGTTCTGCGCCTGTGCGAGAACGGGCGCGATGAAGATCGATGCTGCGATCATCGCGCCAAGGAGAATTCCGCATTTGCCCGGCGTCAAGAATCTCGCTGCCATCGGGAAAGTCTAGACGCAGAAAAACGCGCTGCAAAGCAGCACGGCGTCAAACAGCTGTGATTTTCAGCGGCTGGAAACGGCGGCGCCGGGCGCGATTTAACCCTGCCGCGCCTTGAAACGGCGCTGCACCTTGTTGATCACATATACCCGGCCCTTGCGGCGGACCAGACGGTTGTTGCGATGGCGGCCCCGCAGCGATTTCAACGAGTTACGGACCTTCATGGGACAATCCTAGCGCTTCTGAAAGGCCGTGCTCGGCAGGCCGAAAATGTGCGAATTGGGCTTTAATCCCGCTGGCGGCCGTGCCGCCGGGGACGCGCGGTTTCTAGGCCATGGCGCGGGCGAATGTCAATCCGAACGGGTCATATCCGCTCGATTTGATGAGCAAAAACACGCATATCCCGCGCGAAACTGCGCGGTTCGAAGTAAAATCAGCCGGGCGGGAACTCGACCATGGCCTCACCGGTCGCGACCTTCTCGTCGTGCTGATTGCGCACCAGCACGTCGATCACGACCCAGCGCGATTTTTCCGTGCTCTGCTTCGACTTGACGATGCCGGCCGGCTGGATGGTGTCGCCGGGCTTTACCGGCTTGAGCCAGCGGGTTTCGAGGCGGCGATGGATGGCGCCGGCCGGGTAAGCCCAGTCGGTGATCATGCGCGTGATCAGCCCGAAATTATTCATGCCGTGCATGATGATGCCGCCGAAACTGGTCTTGCCGAAGCTGCCCTTCATATAGTCGTCGTCGAGATGCAGCGGGTTGTAGTCGAGCGAAGCGTCGCAAAACAGCCGGATCGATTCGCGGCTGACCGCGAATTTCGGGCCATCGATGGTATCGCCGGCGCGGCAGGTTTTCGAATGTGGTCGTCATGCTCGAATCCCCTTGTCACATCGGCCTTATGGTCCAGCCGCGGCCGGAGCAGATCACCTCGCCGTGCTGATTGAAGAACACGTTGTCGTGCACCACGAACAATCGCTCGCGCTTGATGAACTTGTCGAGGGCACGCGCTTCCAGGCGGATGGTATCGTTCGGCCGCGCCGGGATGTTGTAGCTCCATGACTGTCCCGCGTTGACCGTGCCCGGGCTGCGCATCCAGTCGTCCGCCGGCGTGCAGGAAAACATCAAGAGGATGTGGATCGACGGCGGCGCGATCAGCCCGCCATAGCGCGTGGTCCTGGCATAGGCTTCGTCGAAATAGATCGGATGATCTTCGCCGACGGATTTGCAGTAGAGTTCGATCGCCTCGCGCGTCAGCACATAAGGCAGCGTCTTGCGCGGCGCGCCGGGAATGATTTCATCCCAGCTTTTCCGTAAGTTAGCGTCCTTCCAGAAGTCGGTCTCGAAGCCTTGCGGCTGCATTGTGGCACGTCCCCGCTATTTGCCGCGCAGAAAACACCATTCTTCTTTTGCAAACAATGACATCGGCCGCCTTTCCACGCCGCGCCGTTTTTGTTAAGCGCTTGCGGCAGGCATGCGACCAACCCCGGGCAAAATCGGGGCAGCCGCCCGTCGCGCCGCTCATCGCTACTAAATGCTTGCCGGGAATGACAAAATGCCGAAATTGCCGCTGCTCAACCCTGACGACTTCGTCGCCATCGACATCCACACCCATGCCGAGGAGCCATGCGGCTTGCATGCCGATGACGGCTACGACGACTTTCAGGAACGGATGGCGGAGTACTTCAAGTCGCCGAACAAGCATCCGCCGACGGTGCAGGAAACCGCGGCCTACTACCGCGCGAAGAAAATCGCCGCGGTGATTTTCCCGGTCGACGCCGAACGCGAGACCGGCTTCCGCCGCTACAACAACACCGAGATGCTTCAAATCGCCGCGGAAAATTCCGACGTGCTGATTCCCTTTGTCAGCATCGATCCGCACAAGGGCAAGCTCGGCGTGCGCGAGGCGAAGCGGCTGATCGAGGAATACGGCGTCAAGGGATTCAAATTCCATCCCACCATGCAGGGATTCTATCCGAACGACCGCATGGCCTATCCGCTGTATGAGGCGATCAACGACGGCGGCGCGATCGCGCTGTTTCACACCGGGCAGACCGGGGTCGGCAGCGGCATGCCCGGCGGCATGGGAATGCGCTTAAAATATTCCAACCCGATGTACATGGACGACGTCGCCGCCGACTTCCCCGATTTGAGGATCATCCTCGCGCACCCTTCCTTCCCCTGGCAGGAGGAGGCGCTGTCGGTGGCGACCCACAAGCCGAACGTCTACATCGACCTCTCCGGCTGGTCGCCGAAATATTTTCCGCCGATCCTGGTGCGCTACATCAACAGCATCTTGCAGGACAAGATGCTGTTCGGCTCGGACTGGCCGGTGATCACGCCGGACCGCTGGCTCAGCGATTTCGCAAAGCTCGAGATTCGCGACGAGATCCGGCCGAAGGTGCTGAAGGCGAATGCGCGGCGGCTGCTGGGGATCTAGCTCGCAGGGTGGGTTAGCGCCGAAGGCGCGTAACCCACCGAACAAATCGGCCGCTGCCAGTTACTGTGGTGGGTTACGGCGCTGCGCGCCCAACCCACCCTACGCTGCTCACGCGACCAGCGGCAGATGCTCTACACCACCAGGTCCCGCCACGTTGCATTCCTCGAAATGCGACGCGATCTGGTCGAGCGCCCTGTGGCGCCATCTCTCGGCTTCGGCCAGCAGCTTCCAGCTATCCTCGGGATGAAGTGCTGCGCCTTGACGGCAGATGGATTCCATCGCGCGGCAGTGAACGAGTTCCTTCATCGCCACCTCCCAGATTCGGTTGGCGATACTCTAGGCCCGGTTTTCTATCGGTGTCATTACGATTTTGCGACAGGATGATTGCCGTATCGGCTTTGCGACCCGGATTGTTGCGTTGGGGATTACCTTTGCTGCGCAATCCCGGCACTGCGCTAATTGCGACAGAGCAACGATAATTCCTCATGCTCTCTCCCGCCGTCACATCCGGCCCGGATCAAACCGTGCCTGTAGTTTGCCGGAGCGGGCCGGGCTGTACAAGCTGACCACCGCGCGCGGGAGATTGGCCCATCGGCGCACGGGCGACCGCTATCTCAAAGCGCGCTGCTGCGCTACGCTCCGCATTGCGATAAAGTCGAGGTCGCCGCCAGGCGGCACTCGGGCGGCTGATGGGATGGTGTGATGATGCGAGGTATCGGCCCGTGACGAACCGCCGCAAAGCCGCAGTGCTCGTTGGCGCGCTCCTGATTGGAAGCGTCCTTGCATGCCCCGCGGCCCGGTCTCAATCATCCGCGAGTGTCGTTGAATTCGAGAGCCCGCTTGCCAGTCCGCAGCCGCTGCAGGGTTATCTCAGGCAACCGAACAGCGCGGGTCCCTCGCCCGCCGTGGTGTTGCTGCATTCATGCAATGGAAACTGGGCGCGGCTCGACGAACGCTGGGGCAAGCGGATTGCATCCTGGGGCTATGTGACACTCACGGTCGACAGTTTCGGTCCGCGCGGCATCAAGAACACCTGCAACAGCGGCGCGCCGGTCGACCTCGCATTCGATGCGTACCGCGCCCTGAATTTCCTGGTGCGGCAGCCGTTCGTCGATCCCGACCGCGTCGCGGTGCTCGGATTTTCGCAAGGCGCCTGGCTCGCGCTCGCCTCGGTCGAACGCGGCGCGATCGAGAAGACCTCCCGGAACAAGTTTCGCGCCGCTGTCGCGTTCTATCCGCGCTGCCTCGGATCGAAGGGCAACATGACCGTTCCCACCCTGATCCTGATCGGCGAACGCGACGACTGGGCCCCGGCGCAGGAGTGCCGCAACATGGTGGATGGCCGCGACGACTGGGGCATATCCCGCAGCAGCGGCCAGGGCATTGCCGGTCCGGCTCGTCGTCTATCCCGGCGCCTATCATGCCTTCGACGCGCTGGGCCTGCGGACGCCGATCGAGTTCCTCGGGCACCATCTCGAATACAACAAATCCGCGGCGGATCAGGCGACCGATGCGTTGCGCGAATTTCTTCAGGACAATATCGGCGAGAAAGCGAAGGCGCCGTGACCGTCAAAGCCGTTGTGTTCGACGCCTACGGGACGCTGTTCGACATCCAGTCGGTGGCTGCGATCACCGAACAATCGTTTCCGGGATATGGCGAGATCGTCACCCAGATCTGGCGCATCAAGCAGCTGGAATATAGCTGGCTGCGTTCGCTGATGCGGCGCTACGAGGACTTTTCCGTCGTTACGCGGAACTTGCTGGCCTATACGCTGCGCTGTCTCGGGCTGAACAGCGACGCCGATGTCTTCGAGCGCATCATCGGCAAATACCTGCAGCTCGATCTCTATCCCGACGCGGCGGCCACGCTCGCCGCGCTGCGGGACCGCAAGCTTGCTATTCTCTCCAACGGTGCACCCGCCATGCTCGAGGCGCTGGTGCGCAACAGCGGGCTCGCGCTCGACGCCACCATCAGCGTCGACTCGCAGAAGATCTTCAAGCCGAGCCCGGACGCCTACGCGCTGATCGAATCGACGCTCGGCATCGTGCCCGCGGATGTGCTGTTCGTGTCATCGAATCCGTGGGACGCCTGCGGCGCCAAGGCTTTCGGGCTGAAGGTGGCGTGGATCGAGCGGGTGACACCGGAGGCGATGGCCCTCGCCTTTGCTGCGAACGGCCTGGTGCCGCCGCTGACCATGTTCAAGGCAATCCGGATGCAGATGGATGAACTCGGACTCGAGCCCGACTATCGCATCCGCGCGCTCGGGGAGCTGCCGAAGCTGGTTGCGGCGTAAAAACCGTCATGGCCGGGTTTATCCCGGCCATCCACGTCTTTGACTGGGATAAGGAAAAAAGACGTGGATGCCCGGCACAGGGCCGGGCATGACGATCTGAGACGCAAACAAAAACGAGCAGGCCATTCGAGTTTCCCCAAATCGCCTGCTCGTTGAAGACTTGACCGCTGTTGGCTATCCGCGTCCGGCGCCGCTTTTGGCAGCGAGCGATCATGTTTTCTTCGAGGGTAGAACCGCCGCAATGGCAGACCGTTCCAGCTTCATTGATTTTATTTCAAGTCACATGCAAAGCATGTATCTAGCGTTCGTCATTCCCAGGCGAAATCCAATCCCATGAGCCTTGCCTCCGTCCGCGCCTTCTTTGCCGAGAAGGCCCCCGACATCGCCGTGATCGAATCGGAAATGAGCTCGGCGACGGTGGCCCTTGCCGCGCAGGCCTATGGCGTGGAACCGGCGCGGATCGCCAAGACGCTGTCGCTGCGCGTTGGAGATCGCGTGGTGCTGATCGTGGCCAGCGGCACGGCGCGGATGGACAACAAGAAGGTCAAGCAGCGCTTCGGCGGCAAGCCGAAGATGCTCGATGCCGCCGAGGTAGCCGAGATCACCGGACATGAAGTCGGCGGCGTCTGCCCGTTCGGCCTGAAAACGCCGCTGCCGGTTTATTGCGATATTTCCCTGCAGGCATTCGACGAGGTGGTGCCGGCGGCCGGCTCGACCCACAGCGCGGTGCGGATCGCGCCGTCGCGGATGGCCGAACTGACATCGGCCGAATGGGTCGATGTGTGCGGCGAGCGGGTGGACGCACAGAGCTAAGTTGCCGCGTGTCATTGCGAGGAAGAACGTAGGGTGGGCAAAAGCCGTCGGACGCGAATGCGTCCGAAGGCGTGCCCACCAACGTCTCGCGCATTGTGAGACATGGTGGGCACGGCGCAAGAGCGCCTTTGCCCACCCTACAAATCTAATTCGTCATTGCGAGCGGCACTTGCGACGAAGCAATCCGGTCGGCGCCCGCGGTTCTGGATTGCCTTGCGGAGTCCCTTCATCGGGCGGCGCCAGCCGTTGGGGCTAACACTCCGTTAACCTTGTTCTCCCGGCCAGTGATAGATCGTTAGGTGCTGTCGGGCTAGACTGCCGGCCATCATGTCCAGCCAGCCCTCAAGCCTTGCGGCCGCAATGGAAGAACGACGACGAGGTCCGCGCGCGGACGTCGACGAGCCGGCCTATATTTCGAGCCATGGCTCGAGCACGCGATGCCGGATCGTGAACATCTCCGCCGAGGGTGCGGCGATCGAGGTCCCGGACCCGCTATTCGTCCCCGGCCGTTTCCAGCTGATGACCGAGAAGGACCGCGTGCTCCGCGCCTGCCGCGTTGTCTGGACCAAGCAAAACCGCATCGGCGTGATCTTCGAGTAAGCCGGTTTTTCGGCTAAACTCGCCGGCGCTGCTGCGCTTTCATCAGGCGGCAAACGAGGCATATGTGATGTTGCGCAAGACGCTGCTCGCCTTCTTCGCGATGGCCACGATTGGAAGTGCTGCGAGTTCCGACCAGGCCCTTGCCGCGGACCGTTATGTCGTGCGCAAGGCCATGCGGCATGGATTGCCGGCCGGTTTGCCCCGGGCCCGCTACAACTACAGAACGACGATCATCGCCGGCCCGCCGGTGCCCTATGACGCACGGCCCTACGCTTACGGCCGCTATGGCTATGCGCCTTATATCAACAGCTACGGCATCCCGGCGGCCGTGGTGGTCGATCCGGTCGATCCCGCCTGGTATTGGCGGCGGCCTTATTACGGGCCTTATGTTGGCGAGGTCTACGCCACACCCTATTCATGCTTCCACTATGGCAGTTGCTGACGGCCGGAAATCGTCCTGACGGCGGAACGCCTCGAATCCGGCAACGGAATTTTTCATGTGCGCGCAATGCCGCCTGGAAAAATCCGGCGCATACCGCGCTGGACACGATGCTTCTCCAACCGGCCAAAGCAAAAATTGAACGAACCGGTTTACGGTCTGCTTACCCTCGCCGCGCTCTCGCGAAAGACGCTACCGAGCGTTAAGCCCCCACGTGCAAGTTGCGCCGGTACACCAGCGGGGGCTTCGGCATGTTTCGTTTCATTCTTTACGCCGTCATGGCCTGCGTCGCCGCGTTCGGAGGCGTGTCATGGGCCGTACGCGGATTTCCGATCCCCGCCAAGCCGTTTGAGACGGCCGCGCCCGGGCCCGTGCGCTTCGGGCCGCTGCAAATGACGCTGGACCAGATGTTCGTCCGGAGCGCCACGGATAGCGCCAAGGAATACGAGCGGAAGGCGTGGGAGGCCGAGCACACCATGCAAGGCGACAACGATCCCAAGCTCGACCGGATACGGATGGAAGCTTTGCAGACGGCCAATGCCTATGCCATGGCGCCCTGCAGCGAGTTCACCAAGTTGAACCTGATTGCGGCGCTGACGGCGTATACGCAGGCGTGGCAGGCCAGGATGGACTGCCCGCGGTTGATGAACCTGCCGCTGTGTGGCGACAAGAAAAACCGGGAGACGGCGGCGACGTTTTCGACGCCGCTGGACCTGCGCGTCCAGGCCGCGCTGGCTACCGCCATTCAATACGGCGGCATCGTCAAGGCGGATTTTCCGGCCGAGGTGCGTCGCGACATCGGTCAATTCGCCGGCCCCGCTTTCTTGTTCAACGAATCTGCGACCTGCAGGACGCAGCAACGGTCGAGCGCGCGATGAAGCCGGGCCTGCTGGTGGTCTGGGCCGCGATCGTCTGTTCCTTCGCCTACTGGGCGTTTGGCCCGGGAACCACTCTGCCCGCGCAGCCGATCCCCGAGGCCAACCGCGGCAAGGCGTTCGGGCCCAACGAGGCCAACCAGGTCCATACCCGACAGGTCCATCGCGAGGCTGCGTTTCGCGGACTGGACAAGCCTTGGGGCGATCGTTGCGCCGGCGCGAGCCGCAAGGATTTCATCGCGGCGCTGAGCTATTATTACGAGCACCGCCAGACCACGACCGACAACTATTCGCAAAGTTTCGGCAGGCTGGGCGCCGATTACATCGCGCAGCAATGGGCGAGCACCGACGACAAGCGGATCGACCGCCTGACCCAGGAGGCCTACGCCAAGGGCTACCTGAAGCCCGACGAATTCAACAGGACCGCACGCAAGATGATTGCGGCGGTGGTGAAGGACGAACGCGTCACCGGAAAAGCCTGCGCGGGGTAGAAACAGCCGTCATCGCGAGGAGCGTAGCGATGCTGTGATCGCAAGGCCTCTTCACACGTCGTCCCGGCGTTCGCCGGGACGACTGGTGGAGATGTGGTCACGTCACCCGAGTTACTTCACCACCGCCGCGGTTTGCCCGAACAGCAGCTTGCGCTCTTCCTCGGTGCGGATCGCGGGCTGGCCGAAATTCGGATTGACCTCTTTCGCTTTCGCATAGGCGCGCACCGTGGCGGGCCGCGCCGCGATGGTTTCCAGCCAGCGTTTCAGGTTCGGGAAGTCGTCGATGTTCTGCTCCTGGTTCTTGTAGGGCACGATCCAGGGATAGCTCGCCATGTCGGCGATTGAATAATCGCCGGCGATGAATTCGCGGTCCTTCAGCCGCTTGTTGAGCACGCCGTAGAGCCGGTTGGTCTCGTTGACATAGCGGTCGATGGCGTATTTGATTTTTTCCTGCGCGTAGTTGCGGAAATGGTGGTTCTGTCCGGCCATCGGCCCGAGTCCGCCCATCTGCCAGAACACCCACTGGATCGCGTCGTAGCGGCCATAGAGATCGGCGGGCAGGAATTTTCCGGTTTTCTCCGCAAGATACAGCAGCATCGCGCCGGACTCGAAGATCGAGATCGGCTTGCCGCCGCCGTTCGGCTCGTGATCGACCATTGCGGGAATGCGGTTGTTCGGCGCGATCGCAAGAAATTCCGGCTTGAACTGGTCGCCCTTGCCGATATTGACCGGAAAAATCTTGTAAGGAAGCCCGGCCTCCTCGAGAAACATCGTGATCTTGTGGCCGTTCGGCGTGGTCCAGTAGTGAAGGTCGATCATCTGGGTGTTTCCTGGCTGGGTGAATGGAGCGCCATCCCCGAAGTGGATGCGGATGCATGAATGTTGCCAGAACACGGCGACGAGTCAATGGGGGCACAGCATCACGCCCTCGTGTCCCGGGCGCGATGCTCTTAACCTCGCCCCGCTCTTTCGCGGGGAGAGGTCGGCGCGTAGCGCCGGGTGAGGGGCCAGGCACTGCGCGAAGTGCGTTTGCAGAATCTCGGGTCGGTATTGGCGACCCGCAAGGCAGCGATCCCTGGTGAGCGCAGTGCCTCGCCCCTCACCCCAATTCTCTCCCCGCGAAAGAGCGGGGCGAGGGAGCGCGCTGCCGTTGTTGCGAGGTCATTCTTTAAACGCCCGCGCGATGGCGTCCTGCGCGTCGTTCTGTATCCGCCGCAGATGTTCCTCGCTGCGAAAACTCTCCGCATAGATCTTGTAGACGTCCTCGGTACCCGAGGGCCGCGCGGCGAACCAGCCATTGTCGGTGGAGACCTTGATGCCGCCGAACGGCTGGCCGTTGCCGGGTGCTGTGGTGAGCGCTCGTGCGAACCGGTTCGCCGGCCAGTTCTTTCATGCCGAGTTTTTCCGCCGACAGCGCCTTCAGCAGGTTCTTTTGCGCCGGTGTCGCGGGCGCGTCGATGCGTTGGTAGAACGGCACGCCGAGTTCACGCGTGAGATCGTCGAACGCCTGGCTCGGGTCGCGGCCGGTTCGCGCCGTCATCTCGGCGGCCAATAGCCCCAGGATGATGCCGTCCTTGTCGGTGGTCCACACCTCGCCGTCGCGGCGCAGGAACGAGGCGCCGGCGCTTTCCTCGCCGGCGAAGCCGAACGAACCGCCGACCAAGCCATCGACGAACCACTTGAATCCCACCGGCGTTTCGACCAGCTTGCGGCCGAGTTTTTTCGCGACGCGGTCGATGATCGCGCTGCTGACGATGGTCTTGCCGACCGCGCTGTCGCTGCTCCATTCGGGACGATGCGCGAACAGATAGGAAATCGCGGCGGCAAGAAAATGGTTCGGGTTCATCAAACCGTTGGAACGGGTCACGATGCCGTGGCGGTCGGCGTCGGTATCGTTGGCGAAGGCTATGTCGAAGCGCTCGCGCATGCCGATCAGCCGCGCCATCGCATAAGGCGACGAACAGTCCATCCGGATCTTTCCGTCCCAGTCCAGCGTCATGAAGCGGAAGGTCGGGTCGACGACATCGCTGACGACGGTGGCGGCGAGGCCATAGCGCTCGATGACCGGCTGCCAGTAATGCACGCCGGCGCCGCCGAGCGGATCGATGCCGATTTTGACTCCGGAGCCGCGAATGGCCTCCATGTCGACCACATTGGCGAGGTCGGCGACATAGGGCCCGATGTAGTCGTAGCGATGCACGCTGGACGATTTGCGGGCGCGGTCATAGGCGATGCGCCTGACGCCGCTGAGGCCGTTTTCAAGAAATGCATTGGCGGCGCGCTCGATCGCCGAGGTGATGTCGGTATCGGCCGGACCGCCATTGGGCGGATTGTATTTGAAGCCGCCATCCTCCGGCGGATTGTGCGACGGCGTGATCACGACGCCATCGGCGAGGCCGGTTCCGCGGCCTTTGTTATAGGTGAGGATGGCGTGGGAAATCACCGGCGTCGGCGTATAGCCGTCGTTGGCGTCGATCATCACCTCGACGCCGTTGGCCGCGAACACCTCGAGCGCGCTCACCAGCGCCGGCTCCGCCAGCGCGTGGGTATCGATGCCGATGAACAGCGGCCCGGTGATGCCGCTGCGCTGCCGGTGCTCGCACAGCGCCTGGCTGATGCTGATGATATGCGCCTCGTTGAAGGCGTGGTTGAACGCGGAACCGCGATGGCCCGAGGTGCCGAACGCCACCCGCTGCGAGGAGATATTCGGATCGGGTTTGCCGGCGAAATAAGCCGTCACCAGCCGCGGCACGTTCGCCAGCATGGACGGCGCGGCGATGGTGCCGGCAAGCGGGCTGATATCGGCGGGCAATGGGGGATCCTCAAGCGATGTCGCAGATGATCTGCACTCTAGTCCGGTTTTGCATCCGGACAAGCTGTGTCGTGTCCCGGGCGCGATGCAGCGTTCTTCACGCTGCTTCGCAGAACCGGGACCCCGGTTATTTCTTTTGCGACCGGGGCCTCGGCTCTGCAGCCGCACCGCTTCGCGAAGAGCTACGCGCTGCGCTGCGTCCGGGGCACGGCGTTACTGCACGCTCACCTTCTTCGGCTCGACCACCTCGAACCCCGGCGGGAACTCGTCGAGCAGGCCGAACAGCTCACCGAGCTTCTGCGGATTGCCCGAGATCGACACGTCGCCGCTGGCGACGCTGTCGGCGAAGCTGCGCCGTTTCAGCGAAATCGCATCGAGCGCGGCGCGGGTCAGCGTAACGTCGACGTCGGCGTTGTCGGCGAGTTTTCCGGAAGTGTGGGTCAGCGCCGAATTTTCCAGGTTCATTGCATAGCTCTGGTTGAGATCGGTAAAAGTCCAGTTGACCACGATGTGCTTGCCCTCGGCCTTCCCTGCATTGAGCCTGACGCCCAGGAAATCGAAGGCGAGATCGATCGAGACGCCCTTGAGCAATTCGGCATTCGCGCCGTCGCCGCGCTGCGCGGGTACGCCGTTGCGCAGTTCGGCAGCACCGAGCAGGTAGGCGTTGCGCCAGGTCGCGGCCTCGCTCTGGTAGCCGAGTTGCTCCAGCGCGTCGGCGCCGAGCTTCCGCGCGTCCTGGTTCAACGGATCGGCGAACACCAGCTGGCTCATCGACGCTGGCGACCCAGCGGTATTGCCCGGCGGCAAAATCCTCGCGGGCGCGCTTCAGCACCACCTCGGCGCCGCCCATATACTCGACCTGCTTCTTCGCCATTTCCGCGCGGGGCAGTGGGTTGAGGTCGGCAGGATTGGCGTCGTACCAGCCGAGATAGAACTGATACACCGCCTTGGCGTTGTGGCTGAGCGTGCCGTAATAGCCGCGCGACGCCCAGTCATTGGCGAGCGACGGCGGCAGCTTCAACGCTTCCGCGATCTCGGTCGAGGTCAGGCCGTGATTGAGCAGCCGCACGCTCTGGTCGTGGATGAACTTGTAGAGGTCGCGCTGCTTCTTCAGGAAGGCCGTGATGCGTTGATTGCCCCACATCGGCCAGTGATGCTGCGCGATCACCGCGTCGGTCCGCTCGCCATAGCGCTCGAGCGCCTCGCCGATATAGCGCGACCACAGCCGGCCGTCGCGGATCTCGGCGCCGCGGATAGTGTAGAGGTTGTGCATGTTGTGGGTGGCGTCTTCCGCCATGTTCAGCAGCTTGAACTGCGGAAAATACATCAGCATCTCGGCCGGCGCCTCGGAGCCCGGCACCAGATGGAATTCGATCTCGACGCCATCGATAGTGCGGCTCTCATAGGCCTGCTTGATGACGTCGTTGGGCGGGATCAGCGAGATGGTGCCGATCGCCAGCGCCTTGCCGAGGCCGGTATCGACCTGCGCGCGCTCGCCAACGGGAAGCGTGCTGCCGAATTGGAATTGGGCGCGGCGCCGCATGGCGTTGCCGGCGATGATATTCTCCGCCACCGCATGCTCCATGAATCCATCCGGCGCGATCACTTTTACCTTGCCCGAGGCGGCATCCTCGGCGGATATCACGCCCTTGGCACCGCCGAAATGATCGGCGTGGCTGTGGCTGTAGATCACCGCCGCGACGGGCTTTGCCGGGCGATGCGCGAGATAGAGATCGAGCGCGGCCTTGGCGGTTTCGTTGGACAGCAGCGGATCGATCAGGATCAAGCCGGTGTCGCCCTCGACGATGGTCATGTTGGCGATGTCGAGGCCACGCACCTGGTAGACGCGCTCGGTGACCGTGAACAGGCCGTTGACCGCATTGAGCTGCGCCTGCCGCCACAGGCTCGGATTGACCGTCGCCGGCACCTCGTCCTTCTGCAGGAAGGCATAGGGTTTTGTGCTCGAACGCCGGTCGGCCGCCGGGGCCGGCGATCACGCCATCCGGCAGCGTGGCGATGAAGCCGCGTTTGGCGTCGTCGAAATCGGCGCGGTCGGAGAATGGCAGCGATTTGATGAAGGCGTCGTTGGCCGCGCGGGTGGCGGGCTCGGCGTCGCGGGATTGGGCGAGAAGCGGCGGGGTCGTCAGCACGAGCGCCGTCAATATGGCCGATGTTGTCAATGCGTGGCGAAGCTCACTCATCGCGCGTTTTCCCTTTGGGTTTTTGCTCTTTTATGTCGACCGGACTCATCCCATATTCGCCCCATGGCGAAGAATCCACAAAATCCCAAAAAACCCGGCAAAACCCCGAAATCCAAGGCTCACCGCCCGGACGTGCAGCCGATCGGGCCGGCGCTGGCGGAACTGCTGAATCCGGCAATCAATCGCGGCGACGCCGGCATGGGTTCGGGCACCGGCCTGCAGCCGCCGCCGGATAATTCCAAGGACCGCCGCTCCGGCGGCGAGGCCGCGATCCATCGCGCGCGCAAATCGACGCCGAAGGATTTTCCGGAGAGCACCGCCGATCCCTATCCGATGCCGCTGCGGCAAAATCCGCAGCCGCCCGGCGCCCGGCAGGGTTTTGAGGAAGCGCCGCAGGCCAACTACGGAACCGCGGCGACCATTCCCGCGCTCGATCCGGAACTGGCAAAGCAGCTCGGCTTCACCACCGAGGAGGAGGACGCCGAAGCGCTGGCGCGGCCGCCGCGCAACAAGATGGAGGCGCTGGGCGTCGCAGCCACCGCGGATGCGCTGGAAGCGCTGATCCGCGAGGGACGGCCGGAGTTCAAGGGCGAGGACGGCCAGGTAAAAATCTGGGCGCCGCATCGCCCGCCGCGCCCGGAAAAGTCCGAAGGCGGCGTGCGCTTCGAGATCAAATCGGAGTATGAGCCGAAGGGCGATCAGCCCGTCGCCATCGCCGAGCTGGTCGAGGGCATCAAGCGCAACGACCGCACCCAGGTGCTGCTCGGCGTCACCGGCTCGGGCAAGACCTACACCATGGCCAAGGTGATCGAGGCGACGCAGCGCCCCGCCATCATCCTGGCGCCGAACAAGACGCTGGCGGCGCAGCTCTATGGCGAGTTCAAGAGTTTTTTCCCCGACAACGCGGTGGAGTATTTCGTCAGCTATTACGACTACTACCAGCCCGAAGCCTACGTCCCCCGCACCGACACCTACATCGAGAAAGACTCCTCGATCAACGAGCAGATCGACCGCATGCGCCATTCGGCGACGCGGGCGCTGCTGGAGCGCGACGACGTCATCATCGTCGCCTCGGTGTCGTGCATCTACGGTATCGGCTCGGTGGAAACCTACACCGCGATGACCTTCGCGCTGAAGAAGGGCGAGCGCATCGACCAGCGCGCGCTGATCGCCGATCTGGTGGCGCTGCAGTACAAGCGCACATCAGCCGATTTCACCCGCGGCACCTTTCGGGTGCGCGGCGATGTCATCGACATCTTTCCGGCGCATTACGAGGACCGCGCCTGGCGCGTCAATCTGTTCGGCGACGTGGTGGAAAATATCGAGGAGTTCGATCCGCTCACCGGCCACAAGCAGGACGAGCTGGAATTCATCAAGATCTACGCCAATTCGCATTACGTGACGCCGCGGCCGACGCTGATCCAGGCCATCAAGGCGATCAAGAGCGAGCTGAAATGGCGGCTCGACCAGTTGCATGCGCAGGGCCGGCTACTGGAAGCGCAGCGGCTGGAGCAGCGCACCACCTTCGACCTGGAAATGATGGAAGCCACCGGCAGCTGCGCCGGCATCGAGAACTATTCGCGCTATTTGACCGGGCGCCGCCCCGGCGAGCCGCCGCCGACGCTGTTCGAATACGTCCCCGACAACGCGCTCGTGTTCGCCGACGAAAGCCACGTCACCGTGCCGCAGATCGGCGCCATGTTCAAAGGCGATTTCAGGCGCAAGGCGACGCTGGCGGAATATGGCTTCCGGCTGCCGTCCTGCATGGACAACCGGCCGCTGCGGTTCGAGGAATGGGACATGATGCGGCCGCAATCGGTCGCGGTGTCGGCGACGCCGAGCGCTTGGGAGCTCAACGAGTTCGGGAGGCGTGTTCGTCGAACAGGTGATCCGCCCGACCGGGCTGATCGATCCGCCGGTGCACATCCGTCCCGCGCGCACGCAAGTGGATGATCTGGTCGGCGAGGTCCGCGCCACCGCGCAGGCCGGCTATCGAAGCCTGGTCACCGTGCTGACCAAGCGCATGGCGGAGGATCTGACCGAATATCTGCACGAGCAGGGCATCCGCGTGCGCTACATGCATTCGGACATCGACACCATCGAGCGCATCGAGATCATCCGCGACCTCAGGCTCGGCGCGTTCGACGCACTGGTCGGCATCAACCTGCTGCGCGAGGGCCTCGACATCCCGGAATGCGCGTTGGTGGCGATCCTCGACGCCGACAAGGAAGGATTTTTGCGCAGCGAAACCAGTTTGATCCAGACCATCGGCCGCGCCGCGCGCAACGTCGACGGCAAGGTGATCCTCTATGCCGACCAGGTCACCGGCTCGATGGAACGCGCCATCGCCGAGACCGACCGCCGCCGCGAAAAGCAGGTCGAATACAACACCGCCCACGGCATCACCCCGGAGAGCATCAAGCGCTCGATCCACGACATCATGAACAGCGTCTACGAGCGCGACCATGTGCTGGTTGAGATCGGCGGCGGCGGCATGGCCGACGACGTCATCAGCATCGGACATAATTTCGAGGCAGTGCTGGCCGATCTGGAAACGCGGATGCGCGAAGCCGCCGCCGACTTGAATTTCGAGGAAGCCGCGAGATTGCGCGACGAGGTGAAGCGGCTAAGGGCGACGGAGCTCGCGGTGGTCGACGATCCCACCGCCAAGCAACGCATCGTGCAGGGCAAGGCCGGCGCCTATGCGGGCTCAAAGCAATACGGCGAGGCGGCGAACCTTCCGCGCGGCTCGGGCAAGCGCGGCGGCAACAACACGCCTTCTTTCACCTCGTCCCGCTCTTCGCGGGGAGAGGGCCGGGGTGAGGGGCAAGCCACAAGCCGTGGCCTTCCCTCAAAAATCCACAAGCCCGGCCTCGACGAAATGGGCATCGCGACCTGGCACGAGGTCAAGCCCGACCGCGCCAAGCGCGCCGGCCCGCGCAAGCCGACGCTGGACGAGATGGGACCGGGCATGGAGAGCAAGATCTGGCAGCCGACCAGTTCGCGCGAGGCCGGGCCGGAGTTCGGGCCGGCGCCGAGGTCGAGCGGCGGCGCGCCGGGGCATCGGGGCGGCTGGAAAAAGCGGTGACGCGGCTTATTTCGCCTGCGGCGGCACCGTCGGCGCCGGCGCCGCGGCCGCCCGGTTGTAATCGGCGATGGCTCGATTGAGCTTCTGCAATTGCGATTGCAGTTCACGATATTTCATTGCCGCCTTGTCGAGCGATGCCAGTTCATCCTCGGTCTGCGGCTCCGGCAGCGTCGACAGCTGCATGAGAACGCTCTGCCGTCCGCTTAATGTCGCCAGCAACGTTTCGAAAGCCGGCTCGTTGACGAAATCGCTGCGGATCGCCTTGACGTCCGGCAGCAGCGCATTGACCGTCTGCAGCACCTCGGTGAGGTCCTGTTGAGTCTTCGCCCAGTCCGCAGGCTGCCCTGCCCGCTTGGCATCGATATAGCCCTGAAGCGCGTCGACCACGCGAACGTTCTGGGTCGCCGCAAGCGCCGAAGTCCGCGCCAGCAGCGTCCGCATATCCTTGCGGTCGAGACGATTGACAATGGCATCGACGCCTTCGGTGCCGCGTTGCGCGGCGACCGTAATTCCTTCGGCGATTTTGCCGATAGCGTCCCCGGCCGCGCCGAGCGCATTGGCCGCATCGCTCAGGATCTTGAGGCGGTCCAGCAAGCCCAGCTGCCCGTGAGCCACGGACAAATGGCAACTCAACGCAATGGCCGCAATCAATCCGATTATGCGCCGCATGATGATTCCCTTCGGCAATTCATTTTACCGGTGTCAGGATTGTAGCTCAATTTTGACGACGCAAATAGATAGCGGTGACCTCGCATAGAGGCGAAACTCGGCGGGGAAGGAATAGCGGCAGTTCGTCTATGACAGTACCGTGAATGCGGCTGGATTGATCCCTCCCGGTGAAATTCTGCTGGAGGAATTCATGCGGCCGAACGGCATCAGCCAGAACCGGCTGGCGCGCGATCTTGACGTCAATCCGGCGCAGGTTAACAACATCGGGCATGGCGCTCCGCCATCACAGCCCCGCTGGGGCTCAGGCTGGCAAAATATTTCGGCACCACGCCCGAGCTATGGATGAACCTTCAGGGCTCCTACGAACTGCGCCGAGCACGGGCGACGGAATGGCCCAGGATCGAACACCGCTGGCGGGATAGAGCCGGGTAAGAGGGTCAGGCCTCGCCTCGCATATCCACAAACCGGGGCATTGTGGCGGCGGGCAAAATCAGTATGCACTATGCGTTGAGGCAGTGAACTAGATACTCCGCCATCCAGTCCCAAAGTGCTCGTAGGTGGTCAGCGGACGGAGCGAAATTTGGCGAGTGGACATATCGATTTAATGTGTCAGCAGACAGCAAATGGTCAGCCTGGGGGAATTTTCTAAGAAGCTCTAAATATTTTTGATTGATCTTCCCATGAGCATGAAGGTCCTCAGCGACCTTCAAGACACGTCTTGCCGAGTGAACTCAGTTTCGCCGATTTGTCGCGAGCTTAGTTTGATCTATGTAGTTTTCGGTCGCCAGCTCAACGAGAACACGGAACAGCACCGAGATTGCGTTTGGATGGTCACTGAGATTTAGGTGGAACTGTAGCTCCTCCCATATTTCTCGATGGCGCTGAATTCTTCCGGCCCAGGCTATCGCATATACCGTATTCGGTATGAGGGTCGTGCGACTTTGTGGACGCGCAACGCGAGTACGGGCTTGGCCGCATAGCCGCAGGTTTTTCAGAGGGCGGCTGCTTCGAAATTAATGAGTTTGCAGCCGTGGGTAAAATTGCTTCGCCTTCTAGACGATCTAGATACGCCCGTTTTGCGTCAACGTCCCAAATATCACCTAGTACGACGTATCGGTTTGCGAGATCGTCGGCAATCGACGCAGCGCTCGGAGGACAATGGGCTCGTCGTGAGTAAATTCAAACTTTCCTTTTGCTCCCGTAAAGCCTACACGGTTACGGAAAGCTTCAGTTGATAATAAGCGGTTGAGGTTTGATCGCGGAATTTTCTTTCGAGGTAACATCTTTGCAGAGGCGAGATGTTTTTCGATTTCGTCCGCTGCATTGAACGCTCCACCCCTACCGGTTCGATTGACGAAGTTCGACTTCATCCGATCGTCCCAGGTGGATTGTCCGACACCACCCTGCGATCCCGTATGCCTACGGAAAAGGATGTCATCTATGCGATCACGATCAGTCTCAACTTGGCATTGAATCGTCGATGGAAATTCGCCCACCCATCTTGAACGCTGTTCGATAAAGAAATCTTGGAGTTCGGTGGTCGACGCCCTTTTTTGGCTTTTCAAGTAATTTTAAGCACGTCGTTCTCCGGTTTCCGTCGAACAATACGAACTTGTTGTCTTCTGGGAAAACCAAAGGCGGTTCAAATATCTCACCATTGACGACGATGTCCTTAGTAAGGTTTCGCATATGCAATTCGAAATTATGAAATAACCAAGCTATCGCAGCCGTCTCGTTCTCTAGTTCACCATGCCGATCATTTGCGCGATTTACTAACAGCGATTCTAATGGTATTTGCCGATAACTCATTTCGTTCCTCCCGGGGATATGATAGCCCATTACTCGAATGCCTGTAAAGGGAGGTCGGATAGGATCACCCGATTAATATTATGAAACTCGGCTTCGAAGAATCCCAATCGCCCTACTCCAGCGGCTCGCAAAGCGCCCGCGCCTGGACGGAAGCCTGGGTACGCGCATGGGCATATTGCCCGCATTGCGGCAATGCGAGGATTTCGTCGTTTCCGAATAACAGCCCGCTTGCGGATTTCTTTTGCGGCTCCTGCAGCGAGGAATTCGAGCTGAAAAGCCAGAAGGGCAAATTCGGCACGAGGGTTGTCGATGGTGCGTTCAAGACTAAATGCGAGCGGCTGGCAGCGAGCAACAACCCGAACCTGTTTCTGATGAACTACGATCTGAAGTCGCTCGCGGTCGTCAATCTGTTCATCGTGCCGAAACACTTCTTCGTCCGCGAAATCATCGAGGAGCGAAAGCCGCTGGCACCGACGGCGCGGCGCGCAGGATGGATCGGATCGAATATCCTGCTCAGCCGCGTTCCGGAATCGGGCAAGATTCATATCGTGCAGAACGGGATCGTTCGCGCCAAGGAGCTGGTGCTCGCGGAGTGGCAGAAGACACTATTCCTGCGCAGCGAATCACTGGAATCGCGAGGCTGGCTGCTCGACGTCATGAAATGCGTGGAGTCGCTCGGCAAGCGCGAGTTCACGCTGGATGAGGTCTACGCCTTCGACCGGCATCTCGGCGAGCTGTATCCCGGCAACCAGAACGTCCGACCGAAGATCCGGCAGCAGCTGCAATATCTGCGCAACCGCGGGTTTATCGATTTCGTCTCGCGCGGAAGTTATCGTTTGCGATCCTGAAGGCGGCTCGCATGGCCTGGTTTCTCAACTTCTACAAATGCGCGCGCTGCAAGCGCATCTGGACCGATCAATGGTCGGCATGTGCGACGACGATTGCCCGCATTGCGGCGCGCGGCATATGTCGCCATTCGACAGTGAAGGGCTGACCACGCTGATCGAGGAGGACGGCAAGGAGTTTGTGGTGTTCCGGTCGCCGGAGACCGCCGAGCATGATCCGGATTATCGCGAGCTTGGCCGCTTTCCGACGCGGGAGCAGGCGGAAGAATTCCTGTCGATCGACGGCTATTGATATGCTTCGTCATTCCGGGACACGCCTCTTGGCGTGGGCCTGGAATCCATAACCCCGGCGTCAGTCTATGAAATGCTGGACAGGGGCTATGGATTCCGGGCTCGCGCTACGCGCGCCCCGGAATGACGGCAGAACTTCACCCGCTCCTGCGATTACTCGTGTTCTGCACCAGATTGCCGTGGTCGCCCTGTTCGCGGATGTTTTGCTTTTCGTCGTCGCGGTGGCCCTTGGTGGTGTCGATCGCGACTTGCGGGGTGCTGCCGGGGCCCTTGTGGCTCTTGTTGTGTTCCGGAACGGGCTGGATGGGTTTTGTCATGCGCGGTCTCCGTACTCTGCGGAGGGAAAATGCGAAGCGCAGCGACGTTGTTCCGAAGGAACAATTTTCGTCATTGAGAGCCAGCGGGGCGCAAGGCGCCGCCCGATGACAGGCTCCGCGAAGCAATCCAGTCCCGAAGCAAGAACTGGATTGCTTCGCCGCAAGCGCTGCTCGCAATGACGCTGGTTTACAGCTTCTCGCCGGGCGGCTTGGCTGTGGTGCCGGTGTCCTGGCGCTGCCGGTCCTGCTCGTTGGCGCGGTGGCGGCCGTAGGCGCAGCCGGCAATGGCGCCGAGCACGCCGTGATGGCCGGCATAGTGGCCGGCGACGCCGCCGACCGCGGCGCCTTTCAGGCAGCCCTTGGCGTCGGCGGAGGTTGAGGCCAGCGCCAGTGCTGCGACGGCGAACAATGCGGCTGAATATTTCATGTGGCGGGGCTCCCTGATGAGGTCGCGCTGATAACCGCTGCAGCCACTCTTCGGTTCCGCCTGAACCGCAGCTGCGCGCGGAGCGGCGACCAGCGCCGGGCTGGCATGTCCGGGAGCCGGCGCGCGGTGAAATCCGGCAGCCGGCATCGGGCTGTCACCCATGCCGCGTTAACCCCGTGGGGCAAGAAAAAAGCCCGCGATCGCGCGCGAGCTTCGGACCGAATGCAGTTGGAGAATCCGAGCAATATCAACCGGCTATGGCATCGCCATGGCTGTTGACCAAGCACGGCAGCACGCTCCGGGAGGCCGGCGGCGCCGCAAGCCCGGCGTCAAAGTACGCCTTCAATACCTTTCATGGCCTTCTCCATGGCGACAATCTAACCTGAAATCGATGAAATTTCAAGTAGTTCCGCGAAAAAACTCGGCCCGGATACGCACGCCCGGGCCGACCTCAGCGAACGCCGCACCGTAGACCCGCTCCGTGATCGAATCAAGGCCGGGGAACTTGGTCAATATTTCCTCGGCCGAGAGCTTCTTGCTCAGCTGGGGCCACGGCCGGCCTCCAGGGTCCATTCCCGAGGCGGTGCGGACATCCAGATCGGCGCCGGATGTTTTGGGCACCGACAGGATCAGGTTGACCTCCGCGATCGTTTCAGCCTGACGATTCAGGAAGCCGATGAAATCATGCTTCTCGGGGCCGTCGATTCCGGTCATCGCAATACCGGCATCAAAAACATACTCGATTACATATTCTTCCCCGCCGGGGTTGTCGGATTGAAGCGCCTCTTGAAAGAAAATCGCACATCCAGGTCCGCCCTGCGGCGCCCGCATCGGAACGAGCTCTGCTTCGATGATGGATTTATCTCCAGCCTTCCGCACCTGCCATCGCATCGGCTTCAGGAACGGAGAATTCTCCTGCGCCAGAAGGCTTATTCCGACGCAAAAAACCGGCTCCTTGAAAATCTGAATTCTGGTTTCCTGGTGCGCCACGTCAGACATCCGCCTGCTGCGTTGCGTCCAGTCCAGCGAATAACCATGGATGGTCAAGGTCGTCGACGTTATTCTGTAGGTCTGAAACTTGCTGAACTGCTGGTAGACACGGTCCACCGCGGACATCAAATCCTCCGGATCGTGCCGGCCGGCATTGAACGCAGCCTTTGGCTGATCGCCGATCGTCTTCAGCCGAATGTAATTTCCGATTTTTTCCAGGGAGGAAGTGTAAATCGCGTCGTAGGATCTCGACCCCTTGAGATGACCCAGCGATTCCACGAAATCCAGCGTAGCCAGCTCCGATTTGAATCCGATGGTCATGAACTCCCCAACCAGGCTGCGGCTGCGAAGCACGTTATGATTTATCGAAGAGCTGAACAGTTCGATCAAATACTCGTCCAGCGAGGAAATCTTGCGGTCGGGCAGCGGCAAATTGTCGGGTGACACCGCGAATACATCGCCGCATTCGCCGAGCTGCGAAAGCAGCAATTCGGCCGGCAGGTTGTCGCATAGTCCGCCGTCCACATACACGTTGGCGGGCCATGTCCTGTAATTTCTGAAGGCAAAGGGCAGCGCGCAGGAACTGGCGATCGCCTCGATGAAATTCTCATCGCTGGTGAAGATGTGCCCTGTGTTGTTTCTGATATCCGACGTCGTGATCTTGAGGCCGATCTTGGCTATTTGCTCGGCGTCTCCGATCGTCGGCGGCACGTTGCCGGCGCTTTCCTTGAACAACTCGGTGAGAAACTTGCGCAGCAGTTTTTCGTCCAGGATCGACCAGCCGTAATACGCCTTGAGCAGGCTCGGAAAGCGCCTGATCTTTTTCGGAACGAAGCGAAACTGCCTTCCAATCAGTTTTCGTGCATAAACCGCCCCTGCACGCTTGAGAAATGCATTGGCCTTCGAAAAATCGGCATTCACCGCCAACAATGCCGCGACGATGGATCCCGCGCTGGTTCCGGCCACCTGGGTGATCTGCAGGTTTCCGCCTTTGTGCAGTTCCGAAAACGGATGCGCTGCCGCCAGCAGATGGACGAAGCGGGCGCCGCCTCCCTGGATTGCAACCTGAATTTTGGTCGAGGCCATCGCCGCTTCCAGATCACGCTTACCGGCACAAATAATTGATTTTTATATCGGAATTGGAGCTACCTTAATCGGATCGCGCCGGTTGAATCAAATGATTTCTAAAACTGGCTGCGGCTCCCGGCGTACCGGAAGCCGCGTTGCCCGGGCGTCAATTCAATTTCTTGCCGCCCTCGGTCACCGCGTCGAGAAACGCGCCGGCCTCGCGATTGAGAAACTCCACATCCGCCGGAATCGCCCCGCCCGCCGCGGCGTGGCCGGTCACGGTGCCGGGGCTGATGGTCTTCATCGTCGCGCCGGGGATGTTCTTGCCCATTTCGATCGGCTCGAATTCCGGATTGAGCAGGTCCTTGGTGCCGGTGAGGATCAGCGTCTTCGCCTTGACCGAGGCCAGCGCTTTGGCGGTGTCGCCGTTAAATCCAGGCGTGGTACCGACGTCGTGCCGCTCATAGGCCCAGGTCTGGTAGATCCAGTCGTTGGCGTCGAACGCCTTCAGCAGCGCGGTCTCCTGCGCCTCCATCCAGGGCAGCGCGTCCATGCCGTTCTTGAACTGCGCCGCGTACATGTCGGGCGTGCGCGCCGCCAGCAGCGAGAGAATGTCGCGCCACAGCCGCACGCCCCGCTCCGGCGGCGATTCATAATTGCCATTATTCCACGCCGGGTCATTCATGATCGCCTTGCGCGAGGCCTCCAGCACCGCTACGGTCCAGCCCGGCGTTTTCGCCAGCGGCACCATCGCCACCAGCGCGTCCATGAAATCCGGATGGCTGACGCCCCATTGCAGCACCTGCATGCCGCCCATCGACGGGCCGATCACCGCGACCACATGGTCGATGCCGAATTTTTCCTTGAGCAGGCGGTATTGCGATTGCACCATGTCGCGGATGGTGAATTTCGGAAAATTCATGCGCGGCTGCGATTTCGAATTGCTCGGCGAGGTGGAAAGCCCGTTGGCAATGGCGTCGGTGCAGATGATAAAATACCTGGCCGGATCGAGCGCCTTGCCGGGGCCGATCATGAAGTCGATGCGGTGATGGTTGCCCGAGATCGCCGTCACCATCAGGATGGCATTGGATTTTTGGGCGTTCAGCGTACCGTGGGTGACGTAGGAGATGGCAAAATCCTTGATCGCCTCGCCGCCTTCCAGTCCGAGGTCGCCTTCGGCGAACGATTGATGCGGCGGTTGCTGCGGCGTGTGGGCGGCTGCGGGCAGCGCCAGCAGCAGGCCGGCGGCGACCAGAGTTGCGATGCGTTTCATTGTTGGCTCCCGAAATGGAGGTGCTTGACGTCGCCCTCCTGCACCGGACGATACGGGCGGGCCCGGCGGCTGTGAAGCGCCGCGCGGCGGACTTAACAAGATTTGCCGGACGCCGCGCGCGGAATAAACGCGATCGTTGTGGTTTGCGCGGCTGCGGCGCATACACAAACCGATCCGGATTTGATATCGTTGCGGCGCGCCCATCGATTCAACCGGGCGCCAAGGGAGAGTTCGTCATGGCCAAGGGTCAGATGCGCAGCAACAAGGAAAAGAAGAAACCGAAGGCGGACAAGAACCTCAAAAAGGGCGGCGCCGCGCCGTCGCCGTTCGCCTCCAGCAAGCCGCCGGCCGGCCAGAGTCCCAGCTACAAGAAGTAGCTGCGCCGGCGAATCCGGTTTCTTTCGCGGACCTGAACAGCGTCTACGCGGTCGTACCCGTCTGGGCCAAACCCCTTCGGCGCGGTGAAGGTTCGCGTACCTACATTTTCGCGAGAATTTCTCGAGAACTATTTTTACGAGAATCGCTCGAGATCATTCCGGTCAATTTAGCGGAAAGTGTCTTGATTCCCGGCCGCGAAAGGATTATCAACCACAGGTTGTCAACTGCCGCTTGACCGGGTGCCGGTTCCGTCCACAATGCGGTGGATGGAATGACGAGCCGGGCTTAACATCGGCGGAGACAAGAACATGGACGACGGCCAAACCCGGCAACGCGTGCTGGATTATCTGCAGGCGTTCTACGCGGGCGATCTGCTGCGCACGCTGGACTGTTGCGACGACGAGATCGACATCATCACCTACGCGCCGGTGGAGCTGTTTCCCCATCTCGGCCACAAGCACGGCAAGGCCTGGATCCCGGAAGCGATCCGGACCCAGCGGCAGCGTTATCTAAGCCGCAAATACGAAATCAAGTTCATGACGGTGGAGGGCGACAAGGCCTCGACCATGCTGCGGCTGCAGATGGAGAAGCGCAACGACCGGCGCGTGCTTCAGTTCGACGTCGCGGAATTCTATACGCTGCGCCACGGGCGCATCGTCGAATTCCGCTCGTTCTTCGATTCCTTCGACCTCATTCAGCAATTGCTCGGCCAGGACCTGACCGAAGCCTTCGCCGCGAGCGTCAGCGGCGCGATGCGTCCTTGAGTTTCTTCGACGCCCCCGCCTACGCGCGTCCGATCCACCTGCCGAAGATCAAGCCGTAATCGGTTGCCGTTCCCCCCGAAGGCGGCGACCCTTAACCCTTGGCGTTGGCGCGTCGATACGCAGGAAAGATCGCGCATTGCCGCAGATTGGCCGCGATGTGGTCAAATTCGGCGGGATGGATGGGACCGCTTCACTTCGTCGTGCGGGGGACATCCGCGCTCGCTCAAATGCGAAACAAGGAACAGCCGATGAACGCCATGACATCTGAAAAATTGCCGTCTGAAAAATTGCCCTCCGAAAAAATTGAATCAAGTGTGGAGGACTCCAATCTTGCCGCGGTTTCGGAAGTCGAGGCGGGGATCCGCGACTTCGTGCGCAACGACGTCGCTTATTTGCGGCGGCCGGCGCCGGGCATGGTACCCGCCGAGCCTGCGCTCGATGCCGGCGCCGAGGCCACCGTCAACAATGTCAATTCGCTGATCCAGCGGGTCGCCGGCACGTCGCTCGCCGAAATCGAGAACCTGGTTTCCGAACTGGAAAGCCTGCGCGACCTTTTGCACGCCGAAGGACAGCGGGTGCAGCGGGAGATCTCCGGCTATGCCCAGCTCAGCCAGGCGGCGATGAAGTCGACGCGCATGATCGCCGACAACGTCGCGCAATGGAAGCGCGCCGCCGACGGCCTTCGCAACGGCTAGCCGTCATTCCGGGACCCGCGTCTTCGCGTGGGCCCGGAATCCATACTCGCCGTGCTGAAGTAGGGATGCTGAACGCGAATATACGGGTTACGGATTCTGGGCCGATCGCTTCGCGATGCCCCGGATGACGAGAACCTTTTTGCGAATTTTCGAAAATGTTGGTTAGGGAAGCGTAACTTACCGGCTCGCGATCGAGACGCCGTCGAGCGTGTAGGCGCCGTCGGCATAGCCCTTCACCACCATTCCGGTGGCCAGCATCACCGCAAGCGTCACGGTTGCGAAGATAAAGCCCACGAATTGCAATCCGCTGCGGTCAGCCATCGTCTTCCCCTGTAATTCACTGCCCTCGGTCGAACTTGAGCAGCATCAGGTTCACAATGCGTTACCGGGAAATTCGTTCCACCGTCATTGCGATGAGCCAAGCGACGAAGCAATCCAGAAGCGGCCGCGATGGTTACCGGATTGCTTCGTCGCTTGGCTGCTCGCAATGACGGGAATATCTGTCAGCAACCTGCATTCCGCCGCGGCACGAAGGCGGTCGCCAGCAGCGAGAACGCCAGTTCGCCGCGCTGGTTGGTGCCGGTGTTGCGGGCCTCGACAATGCCCCACTCCGGGCGCTTTTCCGAAGTTCGCTTCGAAGCGACCTCGCTGGCGTAGCTGATGACGTCGCCGGCCAGCACCGGCTTGATCCAGCGCAAGTCGCGAAAGCCGGGCGAGGGCCCCCAGACCGCGACCTTCTCGCCGCGCGCGGCGGCTTCCGCCGCCTGGCGCTGGCCATCGGCCACCAGCAGTTTCATGCACACCGAGCCGACATGCCAGCCCGACGCCGCGAGCCCGCCGAACAGCGATTTGCGGCCCTCCTTCTCGTCGAGATGAAAGCGCTGCGGATCGAACTCTGAGGCGAACTTCTTGATGGCCTCGGCGGTGAAGGTGAACGATCCCACCTCGCGCCGCTGCCCGATCTCGAGATCTTCGAAGAAACGCATGATGCCTACCCAACTGCCGCGGCGCGCCGCTTGACGATGATCGGCGAGGTCATTTCGGCAAGCCGCTGCCCGGCCGCGTTGCGGGCGCTGCATTTGAACGTCACGATGCCGGTCTCGGGCCGGCTGCGCGACACCCGCGCTTCCACCACATCGACATCGAGCACGAGATCGTCATCGGGCCGGAACGGCGCCAGCCACTTCAACTCGCTGACTCCCGGCGAGCCCAGCGACGCGGTGCGGCCGATATAGAAGTCGAACATCATCCGCATCATGATCGAGCACAGGTGCCAGCCCGAACCGGAAAGGCCTTTCAGCATCGAGCGTTTCGCCGCCTCCTCGTCGAGATGCATCGGCTGCGGATCGAATTCCGCGGCAAACGCCAGCATCTCCTCGCGCGTGACATGGCGCGGCCCATAGCTGCCGAAATGGCCGGGCGGGAAATCTTCGAAGCTGAGCGTCATGATGGTGGGGATTTCCGGTGCGAAGTCATGGGGATGGACGGCGAGCAAGCCCGATTGTGGCCGTACTTTGCAGCAATCTCAAGCCACGGCACCGCATGGGGCGCCTGCGATCTTGCCCGCGACATCGTTCGGCGCTACGCCCTGTGCTGCAACGATCTGGTTGATGCGTGATGTTTCGATTCGCTTGGGAGAAAACCGATGTTTGAATTTCGGGATCTGTTTCAGTGGGACCGGTTCATCACGCCGACCATCATCAAGACCTTCTACTGGCTGGTCATTGCGCTGACGATCCTGTTCGGCATTTCCGGGGTCTTCTCCGGGCTGGCGGCGATGGCGATCAGCCCGTTCGGCGGATTCATCATGGTGTTGTCCTCAATCGCCGGCGTCATCGTCGGCATCGTGTTCTCGCGCATCGTCGCGGAATTCATCCTGATCGTGTTCCGCATCAACGAGCATCTCGGCGCGATCAGGGATCAAGGGCAAATGCGGTAAGACGTCATTCCGGGGCGCGCGAAGCGCGAGCCCGGAATGACGAAGTTCTAGTTATTAAACCTGAAATGCATCACATCGCCGTCGGCGACGACGTAGTCCTTGCCTTCCAGCCGCAACTTGCCGGCGTCGCGGGCGCCGGCTTCGCCGCCGAGCGCAACGTAATCGGCATAAGCGATGGTCTCGGCGCGTATGAATCCTTTTTCGAAGTCGGTATGGATCACGCCGGCAGCGGCCGGCGCCTTGGTGCCGCGGGTGATGGTCCAGGCGCGGGCCTCTTTGGGGCCGACGGTGAAATAGGTGATGAGGTCGAGTAGCTGATAGCCGGCGCGGATCAGCCGGTCGAGCCCGGCTTCCTGAAGGCCAAGTGTGTCGAGAAACTCGGTGCGCTCCTCGCGCGACAGCGTCGCGATCTCGGATTCGATCTTGGCGGAGATCGCGACCGCGACGGCGCCTTCCTTCTTTGCATGGTCGAATACCTGCTGCGAGAACGTGTTGCCCGCCGCGGCCGAGCCCTCCTCGACATTGCAGACATAGAGCACCGGCTTCGATGTCAGCAATCCGAGCATGCCGAAGGCGCGCTCCTCTTCCGGCTTGCGCTCCAGAAACCGCGCCGGCCTGCCCTCGCGCAGCAGCACCAGCGCGCGGTTGACCAGGTCGAGCTGCTCTTTTGCCTCTTTGTCGTTGCCCTTGGCTTTTTTCGCCAGGTTGTCGACCCGCTTCTCCAGGCTGTCGAGATCGGCCAGCATCAACTCGGTCTCGATGGTTTCGATGTCGGCCAGGGGCGCGATCTTGCCCTCGACATGGGTGATGTCGGAATCCTCGAAGCAGCGCACCACATGCGCCACCGCGTCGACCTCGCGGATGGTGGCGAGAAACTGGTTGCCGAGGCCCTCGCCCTTGGAGGCGCCGCGCACCAGCCCGGCGATATCGACAAACGTCAATTGCGTGGGGATGATCTGCGCCGACTTGCCGATTTCGGCCAGTTTGTCGAGCCGCGGATCCGGCACCGCGACCGCGCCGACATTGGGCTCGATGGTGCAGAACGGATAATTCGCCGCCTGCGCCGCCGCCGTCTCGGTCAACGCATTGAACAGCGTCGACTTGCCGACATTGGGCAGGCCGACGATACCGCATTTGAATCCCATTTTCTTTTCCGGTTAGTGGCGCAAATGGCGCAACATGGTTGATGCGTCATACGCGGGCTTGACCCGCGTATCCATCCATCTTCGAGAAGAGTCTTTCGAAGAAGATGGATTGCCGGGTCAAGCCCGGCAATGACGACCCTCTTTAATTGCCGCCGCTGTCCTGCTTATCGTCCTTGTCGAAAAATCCCTTGGCTTGCATCGCCAGATGCACCTTGTTCTGAAACGTCGAGTCGCGCCCCACAGCCAGCAGCCCGGCATTGTCCGCGATCGCCTCGCGCAACGCCTCCACCCACGGCCGCTCGTCCTTGGCGAAATCGTTCAACACATGGCCGTGCACCAGTTCCTTGATGCCGGGATGGCCGACCCCGATGCGCACGCGGCGATAGTCGTTGCCGACATGCGCCGAGATGGAACGCAAGCCATTGTGCCCGGCAATACCGCCGCCGACCTTGACGCGCACTTTCGCCGGCGGCAGTTCGATCTCGTCGTGAAACACGGTGATCTCGTTCGGCGCCAGCTTGAAGAAGCCGGCGGCTTCCTGCGCCGCTTGCCCCGAGTCGTTCATATAAGTCATGGGCTTCAGCAGGACGACGCGCTCGCGCTCCAGCGTGCCTTCCGCGGTCTCGCCCTGAAAGCGGCGGCGCCATGGTGCGAAACCATGACGCCGCGCAATTTCATCGGCGACCATGAACCCGACATTGTGCCGGTTATGCGCGTACTTTGCGCCGGGATTGCCGAGACCGACAAACAGCAGCATGACGCGGCATCCGCGCCGGCTTACTTTTTCTTGTCGCCGCCTGCGGGCGCCTTGGCGCCGGCCGCGGCCGCCTTTGCAGCACCCGCGGCGGGAGCCGCGGCCGCCGCGGCCGGAGCCGCGCCGGCTGCAGGAGCGCCAGCCGCCGGAGCCGCAGCACCCGGTGCGGCGGCCGCCGCCGTGCCGGCAGCTGCGGCAGCGGCAGCTGCGGCCTTCATTTCTTCGGCATAACCGGACGGCGGCACGATGGTGACCAGCGTCACGTCCTCGCGCGACAGCGATTTCACGCCGGCGGGCAGCTTGATGTCGCTCAAGTGCAGCGAGTGGTTGATTTCAAGTCCGCTGACGTCAGCTTCGACATATTGCGGGATGTTGTCGACCGAGCATTCCAGATCGATGGTGTGGGTGACGATATTGACGGTGCCGCCGCGCTTGACGCCGGGGGCGGCTTCCGCGTTCTGGATGTGCAGGGGAACGCTGACGCGGATGGTAGCACCCTCGCCGAGCCGCATGAAATCCACATGCAGCGGGAAATCGCGCACCGGATCGAGATGGAAGTCGCGCGGAATCACGCGGTGCTTTTCGCCCTCAAGATCGATGTCGTAAATCGTAGTGAGGAACCTGCCCGCCAGGATGCGCTGGCGCAAATCGGTATCGTCGACCGAGATGGTCACGGGGGGCTGGTTGTTGCCATAGATCACTCCCGGCACTCGGCCGGCGCGACGCTCTGCCCGTGCGGCCCCCTTGCCGCCAACGGGTCTCGCGGTCGCCTTCAATTCCTTGACGGTCGCCATCGTAGTTAAGTCCTTGTTCTGTAAAAGTTAAAGGCCGCATCGCGGCCCGTTTTTACGCCGCGGCAAGCCTCCAGGGGTGCGGGGGCCGCGGACGTGGCGGCGTTCTAGCCGCGTTGGGGCGGAAATACAAGGAAATGCGGGGGATTTTTCTGCGTTTCGTTCCGTCCCCCATAGCCCCTCATGCTTTCTTCAGCTTACGCGCGCGGCGGAGGTCAGCGTTGATCTGCGTCTGCCATCCGGGACCGAGCGCGCGATAGGATTCCAACACGTCGGCATCAAGCCGCATCGTCACCACGCCCTTGGCCTTGTCGCCAAGCGGCGGCCGGCCGCGGCGGATGATCCTGCCACCCTCGCTGATCTCGGCGCGAGCGACCATCTCATCAGTCCATTCGGGAGCGTCGTCGGGATCCACCCAGGGTTTGCGCTTAGTCGAAATTCTTGATGAGCTTCTTGATTTCACGGGCATGGCAAAACCTCATTGAAATAATGTGGCGCGCATCGCCGCGCCGGGTCCAGATCACCGTCACCATGCGTCCAGCCAGCCCGCGGTTGAAAACCGTATCTCACCGTAGTCGAAACGACCGTCGGTCACGGTAGCGACCCTGCCCGCGAACACCTTCGCCGCATCGGTCGCGAAATCGATCCCGCGTTCTTGCAGAGTGACGAGACGCTTGGCCGGGGTCGAAGGTGACCCTCACGGTATTAAATGTACATACATAATGCGCCAGCGTCAATCATTATGTATTGACGATAATTCAGGACGAACAAGGCAGCCTGATGTTTTGCGAAGTTTCGGCGCGGCACCCTGTCCGGAATCGCGCGGCGGCCGGCCGGGGCGGATGATGGTGTGTCGCCGTGGCGAAATACGGCACGGTCCAGCATCTCGTCCGTTATCTCGGGAGCGTCATCCGGGTCGACCCACGGCTTACGACTAGTTGAGTCGCTTGACGAGTTTTTCTGCTTCTTGACCATGATCGAAGGGTCTCATCCCGTTGGTCCAGACCATGATCATGTAGTGGGAAAGATTCTCTGTGAACACCGATAGACGCGCGCATAAACCTCGCGCATGACTCAAAACGTGCAGCCGCCTCACGCGTCGGTCTTCAGGCCGCCATTATCCGGCCTCGGGCGCGCCAGCCGATCCGCCGAGCTTCGCCTCCAGCGCCGCGATGCGCGATTTCAGCGCCTCGTTTTCCTCGCGGGCCAAGCGCGCCATGTCCTTGACCGCTTCGAACTCCTCGCGCTTGACGATATCGAGGTCGCGCAGGATTTTTTCGGCCTGGTTGCGGACCACGGTATCGACCTCGCGCTTGACGCCTTGCGCGGCGCCGGCGGCGTCGTTCATCAGGCGGCCGATCTCGTCGAAAAACCGGTTGCTGGTCTGGGTCATGGCAAAAAACTCCGGCTGCGGGTCCGTCCTGACAATGGCGATCCGCGCGGGGTTGTTCAAGGCGCTTCGGTGTCCCGGACGCGCTGCGGCATTCTTCATGCCGCTGCGCAGAGCCGGGACCCCGGTTTCCTCGATCTGCAAGTCACCGGGGCCCCGGCTCTGCAGCGCACCAGGCCGCGAAGCGCGGCCCGCTGCGCTGCGTCCGGGGCACGGGCCGTCTTTCAGGCTGCGGTTTGCCCGCAATCGTGATAATCGGGCCCCGCCCGCAAAAAAACAGACCGGAACAGAAACGCCATGATCGACCAGCAGATCGACATTCAGACCAAGGACGGCAAGACCACCACCTTCATCAGCCACCCCGAACGTGGCGGCCCCTTCCCTATTATCCTCTTCTACATGGACGCGCCCGCGATCCGCGAGGAACTGCGCGACATGGCGCGGCGGCTGGCGACGTCGGGTTATTACGTGATGCTGCCGAACATGTATTACCGCAAGGGCGTCATGGAACTGGGGCCGCTGCCGGCCGATCCGGAATCGCCGGAGCGCAAGCGGATGTTCGAACTGATGCACTCGCTGAGCATTCCGCTTGTCATGCAGGACACTCAGGCGCTGCTGGATTTCGCCGCCACGCAAGCTGCGGCAAGCAAGGGACCGATCGGCACGGTCGGCTATTGCATGAGCGGACAATACGCCATCAACGCCGCGACGCACTTTCCGGATCGCGTCAAGGCGGCGGCATCGATCTATGGCGTGGCGCTCGCAACCGACAAGCCGGACAGCCCGCATCTGGCCGGGCGGAAGACCAAAGCCGAGCTGTATTTCGGCTGCGCCGAAACCGACATCTACGCGCCGATGGAAACCGTCGAAAAGGTGAAGCAGTCGATGAAGGCCGACGGCGCCAATGCAGAGGTCGAGTTCTATCCCGGCACGCATCACGGCTTCGCCTTTCCGAAACGTCCGGTCTACAACCGGGACGCCGCCGAACGGCACTGGGAGCGGCTGCTGGCGCTGTATCGCCGCAATCTGTCCTGATGTTGCCGTTCGAAATCAAACGAGGTTCGTCATTCCGGGGCGCGCGAAGCGCGAGCCCGAAATCCATAACCACCATCGTGAGTATGGATTCCGGGCCTGCGCCAAGTGGCGCATCCCGGAATGAGGAAGATTGATAATGATGCCCTTTCTCGCCATCGCATTTCCCGTGTTCGATCCGATCGCCATCGCGATCGGGCCGATCGCGATCCGCTGGTATGCGCTGGCCTATATCGGCGGCATCGTGCTCGGCTGGGTCTATGCGCGCGCGCTGATCAAGAACGAGCGGTTGTGGGGCGGCCCGGCGCCGATCACGCTGTCGCAGATGGATGATTTCATCCTCTGGGTGACGATCGGCATCATCGTCGGCGGCCGCACCGGCTATGTGCTGTTCTACAACCTGCCGTTCTTCATCCAGCATCCCGTCGAGATTTTCAAATTGTGGCAAGGCGGCATGTCGTTTCACGGCGGTTTTCTCGGCTGCGTCGCCGCGGTGATGCTGTTCTGCTGGAAAAACAACCTTTCCATCCTGTCGCTGGGCGACATCACCACCGCGGTCGGACCGATCGGGCTGTTGCTCGGGCGGCTCGCCAATTTCATCAACAGCGAATTGTGGGGCCGGCCGGCGGATGCCAGCGTGCCCTGGGCGATGGTGTTTCCCAATGGCGGACCGCTGCCGCGCCACCCCAGCCAGCTTTATGAGGCGGGGCTGGAAGGCATCGTGCTGTTCGCGATTTTGGCGCTGATGATCCGCGCCGGCGCCTTGAAACGGCCCGGGCTGATCCTCGGCAGCTTCATCGCGATCTACGCATTTGCGCGTATCGTCGGCGAATTTTTCCGCGAACCGGACCCGCAGCTCGGATTCCTGTGGGGCGGGCTCACCATGGGAATGCTGCTGTCGCTGCCGATGATCATTGCAGGCGGCATCCTCATTGTGCTGGCATGGCGCCGCGGACCGCGAACGCAAGCGACGAGCCAGGCAACGCCGTGACCGAAACTTCGAAGCTTGAGGCCGAACTGAAGAGACTGATCGCCTCATCGGGGCCGATGCCGGTCTGGCGTTACATGGAATTGTGCCTGACCCATCCGACATACGGCTATTACGTCTCGCGCGATCCGCTCGGGCGCGAGGGCGATTTCACCACCGCCCCCGAGGTCAGCCAGATGTTCGGCGAGTTGCTCGGGCTGTGGGCGGCGTCGGTGTGGCGGGCGATGGATTCGCCGCCAATGCTGCGCCTGATCGAGCTCGGCCCCGGCCGCGGCACCATGATGGCCGATGCATTGCGCGCGCTGCGCGTGCTGCCGCCGCTCTACCAGGCGCTGAGCATCCACCTCGTCGAAATCAATCCGGTGCTGCGCGAGAAGCAGAAGGCCACGCTGTCGGGCGTGCGCAACATCGCCTGGCACGATCACCTCGACCAGATACCGCCGGGACCTTCGGTGATTCTCGCCAACGAATATTTCGACGTATTGCCGGTGCACCAGGTGGTGAAACGCGAAACCGGCTGGCACGAGCGTACCGTCGAGATCGGCGCCGACGGCGAGCTTGGGTTCGGCGCGTCGGCCGAGCCGATGCCGCGGTTCGAGGTGCTGTTGCCGCCGCTGGTGCGCGCAGCCCCGCTCGGCGCGGTGTTCGAATGGCGGCCCGATGCCGGGATCATGAAGATCGCGACCCGGGTCAGGGATGACGGCGGCGCCGCGCTGATCATCGATTACGGCCATCTGCGCAGCGACGCCGGCGACACTTTTCAGGCCATCGCCCGCCACAGCTTTACCGATCCGCTGAAAAATCCCGGACAGGCCGACGTCACCGCGCATGTCGACTTTCAGGCGCTGGTGCGCGCCGCCGAGGATCTCGGCGCCGGCGTGCACGGCCCGGTGCCCCAAGGCGAATTCCTCAAGGCGCTCGGCATCGAGCAGCGCGCCGCGACGCTGATGGCCAAGACCACGCCGGAGGTTTCCGCAGATATTTCCGGCGCGCTGAAGCGCCTGACCGAAGGCGGCCGCGGCGGCATGGGATCGATGTTCAAGGTGCTCGCCATTTCCGATCCCGCTTTGGCCGTGCTGGCGGGTTTTTCCGGCGAGGACAGCAAGGCCGAAGCGTCATGACGCTGGGATCGCCGCTGCTATCAGCCATTCCCGGGCTGCGACATGCGTTCTTCACCCGCGAAGGCGGCGTGTCCGAAGGCATCTATCAAAGCCTCAATGGCGGCATCGGCTCGCAGGACGATGCATCGCATGTCGCCGAAAACCGCCGACGCATGGCGGCGCAATTGGGGGTGCCGCCGACGCATCTTGTCACCGCGTTTCAGATTCATTCCCTCGACGTCGCGGTGGCGACTGAGCCTTGGAGGCCCGCGACGCGGCCGCGCGTCGATGGCATCGTAACGCGGATTGAAGGCCTCGCCATCGGCGTTACCGCGGCCGATTGCGGGCCGATATTATTTGTCGATCCCCGCGCGCGGGTGATCGGCGCGGCGCATGCCGGCTGGAAGGGCGCGCTGACCGGCGTGCTGGAATCTACCATCGACGCGATGGAGCAACTCGGCGCCGAGCGCGCCGGCATCGTCGCCGCCATCGGCCCGCTGATCCGGCAGCACAGCTACGAAGTCGGCGGCGAATTCGTCGAACGCTTCACGCTGGCTGACGCGGACAATGCGCGGTTTTTCATTGCCTCATCGCGCGCGGACCATGCGATGTTCGATCTCGGCGGTTTCATCCGGATGCGGCTGGAAAATGCCGGGGTGCTGATGATCGACGATACCGGCATCGACACCTATTCCGACGAACGCTTCTACAGCTACCGCCGCTCGGTGCATCGCGGCGAGCCGGATTACGGCCGCCATGTTCATGCGATCGTGCTGGAGGGGGAGTAGCGGCGCGCTGGCCAAACTCCGTCATTGCGAGCGAAGCGAAGCAATCCAGAATGCGGCAAAGCAAGACTGGATTGCTTCGTCGGTTCGCTCCTCGCAATGACGGCAGACCTGTTTTGGCGCTGCTGTGTCTCCCCTGCCACAGACCTTGACCCGTTTTAGCGGTATCTCTCGACCCCAACAGGGACGTCGAACGAATGCCGGTTTCCAACCGCGATGCGGGCTCAGCCGCGCCGCGCGCTTTGCGCGCCGCAGTGCTGCTGGCTTTGCTGTGCGGATTAGGTGGCGCGCTCGGCGGATGCGCCGGCGGCGGCCCCGCGAGCAATGCGTTCGCGTCGGTCGGCGGCGGCCCCACCGTCACCTTCGAATCGATCGACGGCCCGCCGCCGCAGGTATTCGACCGCATGGTCAATCTGCTCGACAGCGAATCGAAACTGCGCAACGTCGCCGTGGTGCCGCGCGACAGCGCCGCCTCCTATCGCATCAGAAGCTATCTGGCGGCGCAGGTCAGCCGCGGCCGCGCCACGATTGCCTGGGTCTGGGACGTCTACGACCGCGACCAGCAGCGGGCGCTGCGCCTGTCCGGCGAGGAACCCGCCGGCAAGGCCGGGCGCGATGCCTGGGCCGCCGCCGACGACGTGGTGTTGCGGCGCATCGCGCAGGCCGGACTGACCGGCCTCAGCGGCATCATCAACGGAACGGCGCCGTCCGATGTGCCGGCGGCCGCGCCGGCGCCGCGCGGCCGGGGGCCCGCGGTTGCGGGGCTGGACCGGTCTCAGCCTTCGGATGCGTTCAGCGTCAGCACGTTGAGCTACAGCGCCCGTTAACGATATAAATCGCGCTGCAAATCCGGATTTTGCGCAGGAAAAACCGGGGCGGCGGGTTGCCGCTCCGGTCCCTTATTGATATCACCTCGCACGTCAAAAGCGCGCCAGTTCCTGAAGGGTCCGATATGCTCAATGTTGTATCAACCGGGCTACGGGGAGAAGCGTCGATGTCGGCCAAGAACGGCTCGATCAAGCTGGTAGCCGGCAATTCCAATCCCGCTTTGGCGCTGGAAATCGCCCGGGGACTCGATCTGCAGCTTGCCAAGGCGGTGGTCCGGCGTTTCGCCGACATGGAAATCTTCGTCGAAATTCAGGAAAACGTCCGCGGCTCCGACGCCTTCATCATCCAGTCGACGTCGTTTCCGGCCAACGACCATTTGATGGAACTGCTTATCATCACCGACGCGCTGCGGCGGTCGTCGGCGCGCCGCATCACCGCGGTGATCCCCTATTTCGGCTATGCCAGGCAGGATCGCAAATCCGGTTCGCGCACGCCGATTTCGGCCAAGCTGGTGGCGAACCTGATCACCGGGGCCGGCGTCGACCGCGTCATGACGCTCGACCTGCATGCCTTGCAAATCCAGGGCTTCTTCGACATCCCGACCGATAATCTCTTCGCCTCGCCGGTGATGGTGCGCGACATCAAGGAGCGCTTCGACCTTGCCAATGTCATTGTGGTGTCGCCCGACGTCGGCGGCGTGGTACGCGCGCGCGGACTTGCCAAGCGCATCAACACGCCGCTCGCCATCATCGACAAGCGCCGCGAACGCGCCGGCGAATCCGAAGTGATGAACGTGATCGGCGATTGCGCCGGCTATACCTGCATCCTGGTCGACGACATCGTGGATTCCGGCGGCACGCTGGTGAATGCCGCCGATGCGCTGCTCGCCAACGGCGCCAAGGAGGTCTACGCCTACATCACCCACGGCGTGCTGTCCGGGGGCGCAGCCGCGCGCATCGCCGGCTCGCGCTTGAAAGAACTGGTGATCACCGATTCGATCCAGCCCACCGAGGCGATCCGCGTCGCCACCAACATCCGCACCTTGCCGATTGCGCCCTTGATCGCGGAAGCGATCGGGCGGACCGCGGCGGAAGAGTCGGTGTCGAGCCTGTTCGATTAGACCCCGTAGGATGGGTAGAGCGCAGCGAAACCCATCGCGACACTCGCCGGAATGATGGGGTTTCGCTTCGCTCTACCCATCCTACAAATTCTACCTCACACAATCCCCGCCGCGACCTGGCCGCGCAGGCGCTCCAGGCTGAGCAGGGTGTTGGCGCAGGCTTCCGCGACCTCGATGCCTTTCACCGCAAAATGCTTGCGGAAGAAATCCAGATGCGCGGCACTTTCGTGGAACTGCTGCGGCGTCAGCACCGCCGAGAAGATCGGCACTTCGGTCCGCAACTGCACATCCATCAGCGCCTTGATCACGGTGTCGGCGACGAACTCATGCCGATAGATGCCACCGTCGACCACGAGGCCGGCGGCGACGATCGCGGTATAGCGCCGGGTTTTCGCGAGAATCTGCGCATGCAGCGGGATCTCGTAACTGCCCGGCACCTCGAACAGGTCGACCTGCGCCGGCGCAATGCCGCGCGCGTCGATCTCGGCGAGAAATGCGATGCGGCATTCCTCGACCACCTCGCGATGCCAGGCCGACTGCACGAATGCGATGCGTTGCGGCTTGGCGAATTGCCTGTGCTGCGTCGGCGGCGAACGATCTTCTGGAGAGTGTTTTACTTCCGGGTCTTGCAACATCTGATTCATGGCTTTCCTCTTGTCGAGACCAGAATCAGGGCATACGGAACGACGTCGCCCACGCGAAAACGCGGGCATCGCGACCGTTCTCTTTCATCCGGACTTTAACCGTCGGCTTCGGAATCGCACCGAATCTGCTGACCCTTCCTCAAGGAGAGGAAGGCGCTCGCGGGCTTGGGCTGCTTCACCCTTACCGCCGGTGGGGACTTTCACCCCGCCCTGAGAACATCGGCCGCCCGGCTGAGCGGCCTGAAGGAACTATGCCCAAGCGCCGGCGTGCCAGCAAGCGCGATTCTCACGGAAAATGCGCATGTCCGCCATGACGGCAAGGCGATCTGCCCGAAATATCAATGCCTCGTCATGGCCGCGCATGACGCGCCGATGGGGCAGAAAATTAACCATTGTGGCGAAAGCGCTGTGGATGATTCTGTTTTGTTCCAATCGTTAACGGCGCGATCGCGATCAGTTGTGGACGGCGCTCGCTTTGCCTGTGGACGGAGTCCTCGTGCGGTTGCGCGGATTCCGCAAATCACATCACTTGAGCCACGCAAGCTCTGGCGTGGGCCGGAATTGCACCCTGCAGCGACACGTCGGCTCAGCGCGTGTCGGCAGCTCGCGTGCGTATCAACACATCAAAAGGCAAGGTCGAGACGGCATGTCCCTGCTCGAAGGCATCATCGATTCCCCGAACAATCCGCTTGCAGTGGTCGAGGACATCGCAGCCTCCAACAACTGGCCGTTCGAACGCTCCGGCGAAGACGAAGTCACCATCGTCTCCAAGGGCGACTGGACCGATTACCAGCTGTCGTTCACCTGGATGACCGAGATCGAGGCGCTGCATCTGGCCTGCGCCTTCGACATGAAGATTCCTCCCGCCCGCCGCGCCGAGGTGCAGCGCCTGATCGCCGCGATCAACGAGCAATTGTGGGTCGGGCATTTCGATATCTGGACCCACACCGGCATGATCATGTACCGTCAGGCGCTGGTGCTGCCGGGCGGCATGGCGGCCTCGTCCGCGCAATGCGAAACCATGCTGGTCAGCGCCATCCACGCCTGCGAGCGCTATTTTCCGGCGTTCCAGTTCGTGGTCTGGGCCGGCAAATCCGCCGCCGAGGCGATGAGCGCTGCGATGTTCGACACCGAGGGCGAGGCGTAGGGTTTTTCGCGACGCTCTCAACTTTCGTCATGCGCGGGCTTGACCCGCGCATCCATCACGCTTCAAAAGATTCTTTCGAAGACGGATGGATTGCCGGGTCAAGCCCGGCAATGACGTGGATGGTGTTGTGATGAAGCCTCCAGCAAACACGCTCGCTGATCTGCAAGGCACCATCGTCCTCGCCGGCGCGGGCAAGATGGGCGGCGCGATGCTGTCGGGCTGGCTGGCGCAGGGGCTTGGCGCCAACCGCGTGGCGGTGATCGAGCCGCATCCCTCCGGTGAGATCAATGCGCTCGCCGCGTGCGGCGTGCGGCTCAATCCGGCGCCGCAAGATATCGGCGCCGCAGCGGCGCTGGTCGTCGCGCTGAAACCGCAGATGTTTCGCGAGGCCGGCCCGCAATTGCGGCGGTTCGCCGGATCGTCCACGCTGGTGGTTTCGATCATGGCGGGCATCACCATCGCGTCGATCGCGGAAGTCTGCGGCGGCAGCGTCGTCCGCGCCATGCCCAACACGCCGGCCGCGATCGGGCGCGGCATCACCGTCGCGGTGGCGGCCGGCAACGTCAGTGCCGCGCAGCGCGCCGTCGCCGACGCGTTGCTGCGCGCGACCGGCGCCGTGGAGTGGAGCGGCGACGAGGCGCTGATGGATGCGGTGACCGCGGTTTCCGGATCGGGCCCGGCTTACGTATTTCTGCTTGCGGAGGAATTGGCGCGCGCCGGCGTCGAAGCCGGGTTGCCGCTTGAGCTAGCGACCAAACTTGCGCGCGAAACCGTCGCCGGCTCCGGCGAACTGCTGCATCGCTCCGAACTCGATTCGGCAACGCTGCGCCGGAACGTGACCTCGCCCGGCGGCACCACCGCGGCAGCGCTCGAGGTGCTGATGGCGCCGGAGGGAATGCAGGCGCTGATGATCCGCGCGGTGGCGGCGGCGACGAAGCGGTCGAGAGAGCTGGCGAAGTAATCTCACGCGTGCCCCGGACGCAGCGCAGCGCGTAGCCCTTGCGGAGCGGTGCGCTGCAGAGCCGGGGCCCCGGTTTCTACAAGCAAGCAACCGGGGTCCCGGCTCTGCGCAGCGGCATGAAGAATGCCGCAGCGCGTCCGGGACACGCCCTACACCGGCACCCGCACCGTCGCCCGCAAGCCGCCCATCGGGCTGTCGCCCAGGGTGATGTCGCCGCCGTGCGAGCGCGCGATGTCGCGGGCGATCGCTAGGCCAAGCCCGGTGCCGCCCTGGTCCTGGTTGCGGGCGTCGTCGAGACGCAGGAACGGCTTGAACACTTCCTCGCGCATATCCATCGGGATGCCCGGCCCGTCATCGTCCACGATAATCTTGAGATAGCGATGATCGCGATGCCCGGTGATCGCGATGGTATCGGCGTGCCTTGCGGCGTTCGACACCAGGTTGGCCAGACAGCGCTTGAACGAAGCCGGCTTCACCGTCACCACCGGCAGTCCGTGGAACACCACGGTCGCGGCGTGGCCGTGCCGCTCGGCGTCGCCGCGCAGTTCTTCCAGGGCAGCCGCCATATCGGTCGGCTGCGCCTGCTCGCCGCTGTCGCCGCGCGCAAACGCAAGGTAGTCCTCCAGCATGCCCGACATCTCGTCGACGTCGCGGCGCATGCCATCGGCTTCGGGGCTGTCGCCGATCAACGCCAGTTCGAGCTTGAAGCGGGTCAGGATGGTGCGAAGGTCGTGCGACACGCCGGCCAGCATCGCGGTGCGCTGTTCGATCGAGCGCTCGATGCGCGATTTCATCTCGATGAAGGCCTGCGCCGCGCGGCGGACTTCGCGGGCGCCGCGCGGATGGAAATTCGGCGCCTCCCGGCCCTTGCCGAAACTTTCGGCGGCGTCGGCCAGCCGCAGGATCGGCTTGATCTGGTTGCGCAGGAACAGCACCGCGACGATCAGCAGGATCGACGAGGTGCCGACCATCCAGAACAGGAAAATTTCCGAGTTCGAGGCATAGGCGGCGCTGCGCTGGGCAAAGATCCGCATCACCGCGTCGTCGAGCTGGATGCGGATCTCCACCAGATTGGAACGGCCGACGGTATCGATCCAGAACGGCTTTGCGATCTGCCGACCCAATTGCACCGACAGCGTCTGGTCGAGCAGCGAGAAGAACGGTTTCGGGCCCGGCGGCGGCATATCGCCGACCGGCAGGAAATCCACCACCAGCCCCAACCGCTGCTGCGCGATCCTGCGCAGCTGGGCGCGGTCCTTGTCCTGCGGATAGCCCTTGTAGACATCGATCAACGCCGCGACGTCCTGCACCACCGCCGCCGAGAGCCGCCGCGTCACCGTATTCCAGTGCCGCTCCATGAACACGAAGGCCACCACCGATTGCAGGATCACCATCGGCACGATCATGATCAGCAGCGCGCGGGCATACAGACCGGTCGGCATCCAGCTCTTGAACGCATTGCCCATCCGGCCGTTGACCGCGGAGACACGGCCGGCAGCGGTGCGGATCAGCGTCAGGCCGGTGTCCAGCGTGCTCATGCGGCAAAACTCACGGCGATGCCACCAGCCGATAGCCGATGCCGCGCACCGCCTGCAGGAACAGCGGATTGGCGGGATCGCGCTCGATCTTGCGCCGCAGCCGGTTGATCTGCACGTCCACCGCGCGCTCGTTGACGGTGCCGTCGCCGGTAAGCGCGCTGCGCGGCACGGTCTCGCCGCGCGCCAAAGCAAGAATGCGCAGCATCTCGCGTTCGCGGTCGGTGAGATGAATGGTCTCCTCGCCGCGGCGCAGTTCGCCGCGATCCAGATGATAGACGTACGGGCCGAACGCGATCGACTCCATCCGCGCTACCGGCAGCGGCGTCGCGCGCTTGAGGATATTGCCGATCCGCAACACCAGTTCGCGCGGCTCGAACGGTTTTGCCACGTAATCGTCGGCGCCGATCTGCAGCCCCTCGATGCGGCTTTCGGCTTCGTGGCGCGCCGTCAGCATGACGATCGGCACCGACGACGAGGCACGGATGAAGCGGGCGAGATCGAAGCCGGTTTCGCCCGGCATCATCACGTCGAGGATCAAGAGGTCGAAATGCAGGCCCAGCAGTTTTGCGCGGGCGTCTTTCGCGCTCAACGCCGTGGTGACGCGATAGCCTTCGCCGCACAGAAAGCGCGACAGCAGATCGCGGATGCGGCGGTCGTCATCGACCAGCAGAAGATGCGGAGCATCGTCGGCCGGTTGCGGCGGCGTTCGCGCGATTGTTGCAGCCTGGGCCACGATCATCCCCTCGCAGTTGCGCTATCGGTTTCAAAGATCGCTTCCAGCACCTTGTCGGGATCGCCGCGATCGATCATCCCGCGCAAGAACTGCCGGACCGTATCCGCGCCGGCAGGGTCAAGCTCGGCCATTGCGCTGTTGATGCGATCGGTCTGCAGGCCGGCGAGCTTGGCCACCAGCGCCTCACCCTTTGCGGTGGCGAAAAGAAGGCGTTCGCGGCGGTCCTTGGCGCCGGCCTTCTGAACGATATACCCTTCATCGAGCAATTGCTTGAGAACCCGGCCCAGCGACTGTTTTGTGATGCGCAGGACGTCGAGCAGGTCCGCCACCTTCAAGCCGGGATAGCGGTGGACGAAATGGATGACCCGGTGGTGCGCCCGGCCGAACCCGAACTCCTCCAGCACGTGGTCGGCATCCCCAACGAAATCGCGATAGGCGAAAAACAACAGCTCGATGATATCCCAGCGTAACGCGGCCGTGCGCGCGCCGGAGGAGACCTCTCCCCCCTGCTCAGTGGCTCGCATCGAAAAATTTACGTCAGCCATATTGACATATGTCGGGTTCAATATTACAAAACTGTAGGCATCGACGAAATATTAGAACTCTCGGCGCTGAGCGGACCGAAAGGTCCGATTTGAGAAGCATACCGGACTTCCGCATTCTGCCAAAGCCTGTCCTGGGTCACGATCCGGGATGGTAGCCGGTTTTGCGGGCGGTCCGGACTTGACGTAGAACCAGCCAGCGCGACCATACGGCGCCAAGGCTAATCCGGGAGATAAGTCCATGGGAGTTTCGGCCGCCAAAATCGACGACACGGCCTGGTCGAGTTTCGAAATCCAGCCAGCGCCGAAACCGGCCTCCGAGAAGGAGCGCGCGGCGAAGCTGGTGGATCCGGGGTTCGGCCGGGTTTTCACCGATCACATGGCCATCGTCCGCTACAGCCAGTCGAAAGGCTGGCATGACGCGCGCGTCGAATCCCGCGCGAATTTCCCGCTCGATCCGGCCAGCGCCGTCCTGCACTACGCGCAGGAGATTTTCGAAGGCCTCAAGGCCTACAAGCGCGACGACGGCGGCGTGAACCTGTTCCGCCCCGACGCCAATGCCCGGCGCTTCCGGGATGGGGCTGATCGCATGGCCATGGCCCAGCTCCCCGAGCCGGTATTCATCGAGGCGGTCGAGCAGCTCGTGCGCATCGATCGCGCCTGGATCCCCGGCGGCGACGGCAGCCTCTATTTGCGGCCCTTCATGATCGCGAGCGAGATCTTCCTCGGCGTGAAACCATCGGCAGAATACATCTTCGCCGTCATCGCCTCGCCGGTCGGCTCGTATTTCAAGGGCGGACCTGCGCCGGTGTCGATCTGGGTGTCGGAAAACTACACGCGCGCCGCGATCGGCGGCACCGGCGCCGTCAAATGCGGCGGCAACTACGCCGCAAGCCTGCGCGCGCAGGCCGAGGCCATCGATCACGGCTGCGATCAGGTGGTTTTCCTCGATGCGGTCGAGCGCCGCTATATCGAGGAACTCGGCGGCATGAACATCTTCTTCGTGTTCGATGATGGTTCGCTGCTGACGCCGCCGCTCGGCACGATCCTGCCCGGCATCACCCGCGATTCCATCATTGAGCTTGCCAAGGATTCCGGCACGCCTGTGCGCGAGGAGGCTTACACCATCGACCAGTGGCGCACCGATGCGGCAAACGGAAAGCTGAAAGAGGCCTTCGCCTGCGGCACGGCGGCCGTGATCTCGCCGATCGGCAAGGTGTGTTCGGCGAGCGGCGATTTCCTGGTCAGCGGCGGCGCGGCCGGCCCGGTCGCGATGGGGCTGCGCAAGACGCTGATCGACATCCAGTACGGCCGCGCGGCCGACCCGCACGACTGGATCAGAAAGGTGCTGTGAGGCCTCGTGTCCCGGGCGCGATGCGGCACGCCGCTGTTCGCGGCGTGATGCTTCGCAGGCATTAGTAACCGGCAACAAGATCATGGCGCGCGCAGACACGGCAGCGAAATGGAAGGAATTGACGCTCGAGCAGCGGCGCGAGCGGCGCCGGCTCCGCCGCGAAAAGCAGCGCCAGGATAATATCGGCCGCGCCGCGAAGATGCACGCCGTGCGGCGCAGGATCGGGGCGAAGATTGCGAAGCGCCCGCCCGATCCGGAGCGATCAGTCTATGTCGGATGCTCGGGCTGGCGTTACTGGAAATGGCGGGATTCGTTTTATGCTGATGTGCCCCAGCAAACTTGGTTCGCGCACTATTTGAAGCGCTTCGACAGCGTCGAGATCAACGCTTCCTTTTACTCATGGCCGACGGTTGCCAACGTCCAGGCCTGGCGCCGCCAGCCCGGCAAGAAAAACTTCGTTTACACCGTCAAGGTCTGTGAGCTCATCACTCATGTAAGACGGTTCAAGGGCACGAAGACGCTGATTCGGGATTTCGGCATCATCGCCGATATCTTGGGAGAACGGATGGGCTGCTTGCTGTTCCAGCTGCCGCCGAGCCACCGCTACACCAGAGCGCGGCTGGACGCGATCGTGAGCCAGCTCGAGCCCGCGCGCCGCAACGTTGTGGAGTTTCGGCACGCCAGCTGGTGGAACGAGGAAGTTTATCGGGCCTTTGAAGCGGCCGGAATTATCTTCTGCTCTTGCAGCGGGCCACGCCTGCCCGATGAGCTTATCCGGACAGCCGATGAAGTCTACATCCGGCTGCATGGCCCCAAGCGCTGGTATCGGCACAACTACTCAAGGAGCGAACTGGTGACCTGGGCGGACAGGATTAAAGCGAGCGGGGCGAAGCGAGCCTGGGTTTACTTCAATAATGATAACGACGCTCATGCTCCAAAAAACGCGACAACTCTGCGGCGCATGCTCGGCCGCGCAGCCTTGATCGCGTAACGCGAGACGTCGAAACTATTTCACCGCCCCGCCGGTGATGCCGGCGATGAAGCGGTCGAGGAATAAATTGTAGGCGATCGCCACCGGGATGGCGGCGATCAAGGCGCCGGCCATGATCTCGCCCCAGAAAAACACGTCGCCGCGGATCAGGTCGGTCGAAACCCCAAGCGTGATCGGCTTTTGCGACGACGAGGACACGAAGGTCAGCGCATAGACGAATTCCTGCAGCGTCAGGGTAAAGGTGAAGATCACCACCGTCAGAATCCCCGGCAGCGACAGCGGCAGCGCCATCTTGATGAAGGCGCCGAACAGGCTGCAGCCGTCGACGATCGCCGCCTCCTCGATCTCCGGCGGCAGCGCCTTGAAGAAGCCCATCATCAGCCAGGAACAGAACGGAATCGTGAAGGTCGGATAGACCAGGACCAGCGACCACATCGAATTCTGCAAGCCCAACTCGGCGACGATCCGCGACAGCGGCAGAAACAGCAGGGTCGGCGGCACCAGATAGGTCAGGAAAATCGCGATTCCCAACGCTTCGCCCTTGCGGCTGGTCATGCGCGCCAAGGCGTAGCCGGCCGGCACCGCCGTGACCAGGGTGATCGCGACCACGCAGACGCCGATGATCAGCGAGTTCAGCAGCCAGCGCGCGAACAGGGTTTCCTCGAACAAATACTTGATGTGTTCGAGCGTCGGCGGTTCGTTGAACCAGAACGGGATGTTGCTGAGGTCGTAGAGATCGCTGTTCGGTTTGAACGCCGTGATCACCATCCAGTAGAACGGGAACGCGGCCAGGATGACGAAAAATGCCACTCCGGCGAAAAACCCAATCTCGCGGAGCGAACGGGCAACAGCGCGCGGCATGTCAAATCTCCCGGCGGCGAATGAAGCGCAGCATGAAGATCACCACGACAAACAGCACCGGCAGCATGAACAGCGAGATGGCGGCGCCATGCGACACGTCGCCGGAAACGATGCCGGTCTGAAAACCCGCAAAGCCCAGCACCGAGGTCGCGCCGACCGGACCGCCCATGGTCAGCAGAAAGACAATGGAAAGATCGGTGAACGTGAACACGATGCCGAAGATCAGGCCGATGGCCATGATCGGCAGGATCATCGGCAGGATGATCTGGTAGTTGCGGCGCCAGAAGCCGGCGCCATCGACCGTCGCGGCGTCGATAATATCCTGCGGGATCGCGGTGATGCCGGCGAGGAAGATCACGATGGCAAATGGAAAGAAGCGCCAGGCATTGATGATGATTATACACAGCATCGCCAGATACGGATTGCCGAGCCAGTTCGGCGCGTCCTCGCGGGCGAGGAAGCCGGCCGCGATCAGCGTCCAGTTGATCACGCTGTAGAGCGAATCGAACATCCATTGCCAGGCGATGGTGGCGAGCGCGACCGGCACCGCGAACGGCAGGATGATCAGCGCTCGCACGATCTTGCGGCCGCGGGAACGGCCGCAGCAGCAGGAAGGCGCCGAACTTTCCGAGCACGAGGCCGAGCAGTTGCGAGCCGAAGGTGAAGACGAAGGTGTTAATCAGCGTTTGGATGAAGGTCGGGTTTTCGATGATCTGCGCGAAGTTCGCGAGACCGACAAACTGCCACGTCGGATTGTAGATCGTATAGGCGCTGACCGAATAATACACCGCGAGCAGCAGCGGCAAACCGACCAGCAGCAGCACATAGATGATCGCCGGAGCGACCAGGATGGTTTCGAGCACCTCACGCCGGTCCAGCATGAAGTGAAAGCGCGAGACCGGCTTGGTGACAGGTTCTGCAATGGCGGTCATCGATGAAATTCCCGGTTCAGTGACGACTGATACGATTACCGCTCGGGTCGAAATGGCGGAGCGCGCTATTCTTCACGGCGTAGGGATGCCATTCGCCGGGACGGATGCTTGCTTCGGCGACGTGGGCCGGCGGCAACTTCGCCGTGATCGGCTGTTTTGAATCGAAGCCGTCCATCATGCCGTAAACGATTCGCTCCGACCCGAGATATTCGGAGCGGTCGACGCGAAATGAAAATTCGGTCGCGGCGCCGTCTTCGATCATTTCCCTGGGCAGGAAATTCTCGGGACGGAATCCGAGATAGCCGCCGCCATTGCGGGTGACGATGTTCATCGGCGGCGCGCCGACAAAGGTCGCGACAAAGAGGTCGGCGGGATCGTCATAGATTTCCGTCGGCGTTCCTACTTGCCGAACCCGTCCCTGGTCGATGACCGCGATGCGGTCGCCCATGCCCATCGCTTCGACCTGGTCGTGGGTTACGTAGATGGTGGTAAGGCCAACCCGCTGCTGGAAGTTCTTGATGTCCTGGCGAGCAGAGGTGCGCAATTTGGCGTCGAGATTGGATAGCGGCTCGTCGAGCAGCAGCGCGGTCGGCTCGCGGACCAGCGCGCGCGCCAGCGCGACACGCTGGCGCTCGCCGCCGGACAGCTGGCGCGGCCGCCGGTCGAGAAGCTGGCCGATGCTGAGCAATTGCGACGCCCACTCGACCTTCTTTTCGATTTCCGCGCTGGGCACGCGCTGCGTGCGCAGCGGAAACGCGATGTTCTTGCGCACCGTGTAATGCGGATAGAGCCCGTAGCTCTGGAACATCATCGCCACGCCGCGGGCGCGCGGCGGGATGTCGTTGACGACGTTGCCGCCGATCATGAGATCGCCGCTGGTCTGTTGCTCGAGCCCGCAGATGATGCGCAGGAATGTCGTCTTGCCGCAGCCCGACGGGCCGAGCAGCACCATGAACTCGCCGTCCGGCACGTTAAGCGAAATGCCGTTGACGGCGGGAACCTCGCCGAATTTCTTGACGATATCCCTGGTCAATACCGCAGCCATCGAACCTCCCGGAATTCAACTCAGCGCACTACTGCCGCCAATCACCGGACGGAGCGCCGATTTGTGTTTGCCGACGGCGAGATCCGTTGCCGTATCCCGGACCGCGCAGAACGGCGCGGTCCCGGCCCGACAATCAATCTTGCAATCAGGTCTTGCCGTGCCATTTCTTGAAAATGGCTTCAGCCTGTTGCGTGCGCCCATTTGACCGATTCTTCCGCGGTCATCGCGCCCGTCGCCGCTTTCGCCATCATGTCGCAGATGACGAAGTCGTTGTAGACCTCGTCGACGGCGGGCCAGGACGGACCCGGATATCCGGGAGAGGCCGACCACGCTTCGGAGTTCTGCAAGATCGACAGCTTGTCGTTCGGCGTGGAGGTCGGATCGTTCGACAGGATCGGCATCGGCTTCGGCACGAGGTTGGCGAAACAGGGGTTGTTGTATCCTTCGCTCGCCTTGAAGGCTTCGGGCCAGTGATCGGCGTAGTATTTGAGGAATTCGATCGCGCCTTCCTTGTTCTTGGCGAACTTCCAGATGCCGTAGAATTCGGAGGCGCCGCCCATGATCTGGCGTACCGGTCCCTTCGGAGGCTCCATCACGAACGTGTCGTCGGCGCCTTTCTTGTTGGCTTTCTGGTAGGTCCGGTAGGCCGAGATCGGATTGACGATCATCGAGCCGATCCCCGAAACCAGATACCGGTTGTTGCTGGAATCGTCCCACGACAGCACTTCCGACGTCATCGCTTCCTTGTAGAGCGCGGCGACGAACTTGACGGCCTCGACCGTCTCCTTGCTGTCGAGAACGACATTCTTGCCTTCGGCGTCCTGCAGGGCCCCGCCGAAACTCCACAGCAGGCCGCGCCACGTCGTGTTCGGGTCGTTGCTGTGCCCGAGCGAAATGCCGACCGGATGGCCCTTGGCTTTCAGCTTGGCGCCGCCGATGCGCACATTGTCCCAGGTGTCCGGCTTCATCCCGATCTCGTCCCACATGCTCTTGCGATACATCGAGGGGAAGTTGATGTAGAAATCGGGGAACGCCGACCAGGTCTTGTCGTCCAGATTATAGCCGATCTGCCGGCCGATCGTGCTGACCTTGCCGTATTTCTTCTCGGTCGCCTCGACCAGACTGGTCACGTCGACGAGGAATTTGCGATAGAGGTGCGCACCGCCTGCGCCGTTCCAGCCGAACAGGTCGTGGCCCGATCCGGCCGAGGCCTCCGCGGCCGCGCGCGCGGCAACGTTGGCGACCGGAATGTGGTCGACGGTGACGTCGATCTTGTTCTGCGATCCCCAGTCCTTTGCGAAATTGTCGAACCACTTGTCGTACTCCGGAACGAAATGGCTCCATTGCACAATCGACAGCGTGTTGGTATCGGCCAGTGCCCGCGACACGAATGGCGCGGAAATCACCGGTGCGGCACCGGCGGCGGCAAGGGTGAGGCCGGTTTCCTTCAAGAACCGGCGTCTCGTGATACGCGGAATTTTGCTCATGCTCATTTTCGATCCTCCCTTGGTTCGGTATCGATTGGATGAGGCGGATCGAGACGAGAAAATTGCCTCGTCCACTGGATTAAGTTTTTTGTTGTAAGCGTAACGCGCGATAACCTCGCGGCACCAGCTAGCAATTCAGCTTAGAAATTCGCTCGAGTACGTCAGGAGACAGCAGCCACCAACGAGGCTGCTCTTCGGTATTGGAAATAAGTCGGTCAACAATCGTGACCCATTTTCGCGTTCGCATGGCAATCAATATAGACGCCAACTTACGCCAACGCTTCCGCCCCGATCCAGAACACCTCGCCGTCGGACTCCTCGGTGTCGAGCCAGAGCAGCGGCAATTGCGGAAACGCGGCCTCGAGCAATTCGCGGCCGCGGCCGATCTCGCACAATAGCCCGCCTTGCGGCGTCAGGTGCTTGCCGGCTTCATTGAGAATGCGCCTGACGATATCGAGGCCGTCGGCGCCGCCATCGAACGCCAGCTTCGGCTCGAACCGGCATTCGCGCGGCAGGCCGGCCATGCCTTCCGCATCGACATAGGGCGGGTTGCTGATGATCAGGTCGTATCTGTTGCCGCCGAGCGGCTTGAACAGATCGCCCTGATGCAACGAGATGCGATCCTCAAGCGCGTAGTCGGCGACGTTGCGCGCGGCGACATCGAGCGCGTCCTTTGAAATGTCCACCGCATCGATCTTCGCGTTCGGAAAACTTCGGCTCGCCAGAATCGCAAGGCAGCCCGAGCCGGTGCAGAGGTCGAGCACGCTTTCCACCGCCGCCGGATCGTCGATCAGCGAGCCGTCCTCGCCGCTGAAATGCTGCTCCAGAAGTTCGCCGATAAAGGAGCGCGGCACGATCACGCGCTCGTCGACATAGAACGGCAAGCCGCGCATGTAGATCTTGTTGACGAGATAAGCCGCGGGTTTTCGCGTGGCGACGCGGCGCTCGATCAGGCCGAGAATTGTTTTGGCCTCGGCCGCGGTGACGCGCGCCGTCGCAAACATCTCGAACCGGTCGGGATGCAGATGCAGCGCTCTCGCAGACCAGGAACGCCGCCTCGGCGACCGGATCGGTGGTGCCGTGCGCGAACACCAGTTTTGCCTCGACAAAGCGGCTCACCGCGTAGCGCACGAAATCGAGCAGTGTGAGCAATTCGCCGGACGCGATTTCGGAGATTTCGCCGCGGCAGGGCGGCGCTTCGCCGGCGCTTTGGCGCGTTTGGCCATCAGGATTTGGTCCAGCGCTCGGCTGCCGCATCGTCGTGCTCGCGGGCATCGACCCAGTTCGTTCCCGATGCACCCTCCTCGCGCTTCCAGAACGGCGCGTGGGCCTTGAGATAATCCATCAGAAACTCCGCGGCCTCGAACGCGGCGTGCCGGTGCGCCGACGCCGTCACGACCAGCACGATGTTTTCGCCAGGTTGAATGCGGCCGACGCGATGGATGACGGTGAGGCCGGTGAGCGGCCAGCGCGACGCCGCCGTCTCGCGCATGCCGCGCGATCTCCGCTTCGGCCATGCCGGGATAATGTTCGAGCGTCAGCGCGGCGATGGTCTCGCCGCCCTCGGCGCCGCGGCAGATGCCGCTGAACGTCACCACCGCGCCGATATCGCTGCGGCCTTTGGTCAGCGCGGCGATTTCCCGCGCGATGTCGAAATCGGCTTCTTGAATCCGGATGGTGACGGGGATCGTCATGGGCGGTTACAATCTCAAGCCTCATGGTGAGGAGGCGCTCTTGCGCCGTCTCGAACCATGAGAGTTTGTGGCCATCCTTCGAGACGCGGCGAAGAACGCCGCTCCTCAGGATGAGGTCGTTTACTAGCCGCCGGTCATCGGCGGAAAGAATGCGATTTCGCCTGCGCCCGCGATCGCGGCGTCCGGCCGGACATGGGTGTGGTCGATGGCGGCGCGGATCGTTCGCGGCGTCTCGAACGCATGCGCGTAGTGCTCGCCGCGCTGCGCCAGCCAGCCCATCAATTCGCCGACGGTGCGAACATCGGCCGGCGGATCGACCGTTTCCTCGGCCAAGCCTATGCGCTCGCGGACCCAGGCGAAATACTTGACCTTCATCCCTCATCCTCCTCGATGAGGTGATGGACACCGGCGCGGAAATAGTCCCAGCCGGTATAGATGGTGATGATCGCCGAAATCCACAGCAGCAGCAGTCCGATCTGGGTCACGACCGGCACCACCTGATCGCCGGCCTCGCCCGCGAGCAGAAATCCGATCGCGACCAGTTGAACCGTGGTCTTCCATTTCGCCAGCTTGGTCACCGGCACGCTGACCCGAAGTGCGGCCAGATATTCGCGCAGGCCCGACACCAGGATTTCGCGGCACAGGATCACGATGGCCGCCCACAGCGTCCAGCCGTGGATGATCCCGTCCGCCGCCAGCATCAACAGGCACGACGCCACCAAGAGCTTGTCGGCGATCGGATCGAGCATGCGGCCGAACGCCGAATGCTGGTGCCAGATTCGCGCATAATAGCCGTCGAGAAAATCGGTGATGCCGGCGGCAATGAACACCGCCACCGCGACCCAGCGCAGCCACAGCGGCCCGTCCATGATGGCCTGCGCATAGATGCAGCCGACCACCACCGGGATCGCAGCGATCCTGGCGTAAGTGAGGATATTCGGCAGCGACAGCGAGTGCCGCGCCGCCCTTGTGGTGACGATGTTCATCCGCCTTACCAATACCGCCGAAGCGCCGAGGTCAACCGTGCGAAGCCACGATCCCGTGGGCGACGCTGCAATATGACGCAGAATTCACCTTTATCCGGGCTGCGCGTGGAAAAACTCGAAAATCTTGCGCGCGCTTTCGGCGCTGACGCCCGGGAACCTTGCCGAGATCGGCGATCGAGGCGCGCTCGATTTCCTTCAAGGTTCCGAAGTGATGCAGCAAGGCACGCTTGCGTGACGGCCCGATGCCGGGAATTTCCTGCAGACCCGCCTCGCGGATGTCCTTCTTGCGCAGCTTGCGGTGCGAGCCGATCACAAAGCGATGCGCCTCGTCGCGCAGCCGCTGGATGAAATACAGCACGGGATCGCGCGGCTCCAGCTTTATGCGGCTCGCGGTCCGGCATGAACAGGGTTTCGCGGCCGGCATCGCGGTCGGGCCCCTTGGCCACCGCCAGCAGCGACACCTGCGTCAGCCCGAAACCGTCGAAGATTTCCTTGACCGCGTTGAGCTGGCCGCGGCCGCCGTCGATGATCACCAGGTCCGGCCATTGCGGAAACGAATCGTCGTCCCTGGGTTTTGCGCCCTCGGCCGGCGGCGTCAGCAGCCGCTTGAAGCGCCGCTGCAGCACTTCGCGCATCATGGCGTAATCGTCGCCGGGCGTCAGTCCTTCGGACTTGATGTTGAACTTGCGATACTGGTTCTTGATAAAACCATCCGGCCCGGCGACGATCATCGCGCCGACCGCGTTGGTGCCCTGGATGTGGCTGTTGTCGTAGACCTCGATCCGCTTCGGCGCTTGCGGCAGGCCCAACGTCGTGACCAGCCCCTGCAGCAGCCGCGTTTGCGTCGCGGTGTCGGCGAGCTTGCGGCCCAGCGCCTCGCGCGCATTGGTCAGCGCATGCGCGATCATTTCCTTCTTCTCGCCGCGCCTGGGCACGTTGACCTCGACCTTGAAGCCGGCCTTGATCGAAAGCGCGCTGGCCAGCAACTCGCATTCCTCGATGTCGTGCGACAGCAGGATCAGTTTCGGCGGCGGCTTGTCGTCGTAGAACTGCGCGAGGAACGAACTCAACACCTCCTCGGGCGTGAAGGATTTCTCCGCGCGCGGAAAATAGGCGCGGTTGCCCCAGTTCTGGCCGGTGCGGAAGAAGAACACCTCGACGCAGGAATAGCCGCCCTCCTGATGGATGGCGAACACGTCGGCCTCCTCCACGGTGCGCGGATTGATGCCCTGCTGCGACTGGATCGCCGACAACGCCGCCAGGCGGTCACGGTAAAGTGCCGCGCTCTCGAACTCGAGTTCCGCCGAAGCCTTTTCCATTTCGCCGGCGAGTTGCTGCTTCACCACCCGGCTGCGGCCGGAGAGAAACTCGGTCGCCTCGCGCACCAGTTCGGTATAGCCGGGGAAATCGATCTCGCCGGTGCACGGCCCCGAGCAGCGCCGGATTTGATACAGCAGGCACGGCCGGGTCCGGCTTTCGAAGAACGAGTCGGTGCAGGAGCGCACCAGAAACGCGCGCTGCAGCGCCGTGATGGTGCGGCCCACAGCGCCGGCGGACGCGAACGGCCCGAAGTATCGCCCGGGCCGCGTCTGCGCGCCGCGATGCTTCAATATCTGCGGCGCCCAGTGATCCCCGGTGATCAGAATATAGGGGAAGGATTTGTCGTCGCGCAGTTGCACGTTGAAGCGCGGCCGCAGCTGCTTGATCAGATTGGCCTCGAGCAGCAGCGCCTCGGTCTCGGTGGTGGTCGAGACGATTTCCACCGATGCGGTGGCCGCGATCATGCGGGCGATGCGCATCACCTGGCCGGTCGGCCGCGCATAGGAGGTGAGCCGCTTGCGGACATTCTTGGCCTTGCCGACATAGAGCACGTCATGGCCGGCGTTCAGCATGCGGTAGACGCCGGGCGAGGTGGGCGCATGGCGTACCGCGACTTCGATCGCGGCGCGGCCGACCGCGAGCGGGCCTTCCGGCACAGCCTCAGTGCCGGCGTCGACGATCTCCGGCAGCCGGGCCTCGTCATCCTCCTCGGCGCTGACGGAGGCGGGATCGACGTCCGGCGAATTCAGGTCTTGCGGGGGTAGATCGGCGGCGGAACCGGGCTGCGATTTCAGCGCGCCGGGCCGTTCTGCGGGTGGCTCTTGATTCATGGGACCGAATTTAAGCGCCAAAACCGGTCCTCGCCAGCCGGTAATCCTTTGTTAAGACCAAGACTCGGCGGTCCAAGGCCTTAACAGGCCCTTAACTTAAAACTCCCGATAAATCTTACTGGAAAAAGTGCCGGTTCCGTAACCGTGCGGCGGTTGCGGGCGGGTGCGTTGTGGAGTGTCAGGGGATGAGCAGGATCGCATTGGCCGCGGCTTTGATGGCGGCGAGCCTGACGGGTTCCGCGCTGGCGGCGGACATCCCCTACGGATCGCGCGCGCCCTACACCGTCAACCAGCCGCTCAACGCCTATAGCTGGGCCGGCCCCTATCTCGGCGGCAATATCGGTTATGCGTGGGGCAGCGTCGGCAACAATCCGGCCAAGCCGAGCGGATTCGCCGGCGGCGTGCAGGGCGGCTACAACTGGCAAAACGGACCGTTGGTGTTCGGCCTCGAAGCCGATATCCAGGCCAGCGGCGCCAACGACACCTTTGCGCCGTGGAAATTCTCCAATCCGTGGTTCGGCACCGTGCGCGGCCGGGTCGGCTATGCCTTGAACAACGTGCTGTTCTACGGCACCGGCGGTCTCGCATTCGGGGAATTGCGCGGCCAGACTTTTGGCCTGACGGAATCCCACAGCAGCGCGGGATGGACCGCGGGCGTCGGCGCCGAATTCGGCTTCGCCCAGAACTGGACCGCCAGAATCGAATATCTCTACGTCGATCTGTCCGACAGCCGCTTCACCATCACCGGACTGCCCAACGGCTACCAGTTCGGCCTGGTCCGCCTCGGCGTGAACTATCGCTTCTGATCACAACAAGAAGAATTCTAGTTTCCAACCTCCCGGCTGCAGATTGCAGCCGGGATTTTTTTGCGCTCTCGTGCCCCGGACGCAGCGCAGCGCGCCGTTCTTCACGGCGCGGTGCGCTGCAGAGCCGGGGCCCCGGTTGCTTGCGACTCGAAGACACCGGGGTCCCGGCTCTGCGAAGCGGCATGAAGAATGCCGCATCGCGTCCGGGACACGAAACCTTCGTGCCATGGACAAGGCGAATCCGCGTCCATAACATCACGCCATGCAACCGGGACAACCAAGCCGCACGGCGCTGGGCGCCGCAGGGCTCCGCGCCGCGCACCAGGTGCTGGACGGCGCGGCGATTTTCCAGGACCCGCTGGCGCTTCGCATTCTCGGGCCCGATGCCGATGCGCTGCTGCGCGAGGCGGAAGCGGAAACGGACCCATTCCGGCAACGTTTGCGCTGGTTCATCGCGGCCCGCAGCCGTATCGCCGACGATGCGCTGGCGGCGGCCGTCAAACGCGGCGTTCGTCAACTCGTAGTGCTCGGCGCCGGGCTCGACACCACCGCCTATCGCGCACTGCCGTCGCAGGATCTGCAGGTGTTCGAGGTCGATCATCCGGCGACGCAGGCCTGGAAGCGCGCGCGGCTGGCCGAGGCCGGCATCGCGCTGCCGGGGGCGCTCAGCTTCGTTGCAATCGATTTCGAGCGCGAGACCTTGGCGCCGGGCTTGGCCGCGGCCGGTTTCGATTCCACGCGGCCGACGTTTTTCAGCTGGCTTGGTGTCGTGCCTTATCTGACCGATGACGCGATCTTGTCGACGCTCGGTTTCATCGCCGGATTGCCGGGCGGCGGCCACGTCGTATTCGATTATGTCAATCCGCCGGATACGATGACCGAACCGGGCCGGCGCGCCATGCATGAGGCGCTGATCGCGCGCGTCGCGGCGGCAGGCGAACAACTTCGCAATCATTTTGATAGCGACGCGCTTCATGCGCGGCTGAAGGGGCTGGGTTTTCGGCAGATCGAGGATCTCGGCTGGCCGGAAATCGCGGCGCGATTCTTGCCCGCCCGTCCGGTAGCTTCCGGCGGCAGCGCACATGTGTTGCGCGCATCGACAGTTTAGCTTACCTGCCCAGCTCTTACGCTTCATCCGGGCTACATCGATTTGGCGCTCAGGACGAAATCACCAGATTGACCGCCTTCGGACCCTTGCCCTTTTTGTCCGGTTCGACCTCGAAGGTGATGCGCTGTCCCTCGATCAGGTCCTTCAACCCCGCCCGCTCCACCGCGGTGATGTGGACGAACACATCGCGGCCGCCGTCGTCGGGCTTGATGAAGCCGTAGCCGCGCTCGCCGTTGAAGAACTTGACTGTCCCCGTCATGGCCATCGGGAAAACTCCTCTCCCCGCATTGCTCCGCCGATACGCGCCCCTCGCATATCGGCATGACCGGACATTTCGCGGCCGGAAAGCTTGGCCATCGCGGCGGTTACGATCCGCCTTTTTTAAAAATTAGAGGCCTTGTCACTCCGCCGCCCCCATTCGCGGAAGCGGAACGTAAAGCCAGTCCTAACAGCCCACCATAATACGGTTCCCGGCCGATTGCCTACGGGACTTTTCGCGTGGCGATACCCCGCGGTGGTTGCTCAGGGTTTGGGCACCTCGAGCCTGAACCGGCCGGCGCCGCCCTGGCCCAGCGGCTTTTCCAGCTCGGGAAGGATTGCCTTGAGTTCGCCCATTAGCGTCCACGGCGGATTGACGATCAGAAGGCCGGCCGATGTCAGCGCGTCGCCGGCCAGCTTGGGCGCCACGCTGAACTCCAGCCGCAGGCATTTTCCGGCGGGACTTGCCGCTCCCACCGCCTCCGCGACATGCCTGGCGATGCCGTCGCTGGCGCGGCGGCTCTTCGACGGATACCACAGCATGTAGCTGCCGGTCGGCCATTTTGCGTAGGTCTCGGTGAAGCCATCGGCCAGCCGCTCGAACTCGTCTTTCCGCTCGAACGGCGGGTCGATCAGCACCAGCCCGCGCCGCTCCTTCGGCGGCACAAAGGCGGGCAGCGCCACCCAGCCGTCCAGATCGACCACGCGGGCCTGGGTGTCGCGCCGCAGCGCGTCGATCAGGCGCTTGCGAGCGCCGGGCTCGATCTCGCACGCCACCAGCCGGTCCGGCGGGCGCAGCAGCGCCCGCGCGATCAGCGGCGAGCCGGGGTAGGCCTGCAAATCGCGCTGCGGATTGAAGGCCCGGACGATATCGAGATAGGGTTTTATCAGCGGCAAGACGGCTTCGGAGAATCGCGCCTGCATGATTCGGGCGATGCCGGTGCGCCACTCGCCGCCGCGGCGCGCTTCCTCGCCGGTGAGATCGTAGGCGCCTGCGCCGGCATGGCTGTCGATGACGCGAAACGCCGCCGGCTTCTCATGCAGATAAGTCAGAATGCGCACCAGCACGATGTGCTTGATGACATCGGCAAAGCCGCCGGCGTGAAAGGCGTGACGGTAGTTCATGGAGGAAGGGGTTACGATATCCGGCGAGGAAAGTAACGCTGTGAGGCGCAATAACTCTCCGGCGTCATGCGCGGGCTTGACCCGCGCATCCATCAATCTTCGCAAGAATCGTCCGAAGAGGATGGATTGCCGGGTCAAGCCCGGCAATGACGGCTAATTGCGCACCGGCGGCATCACCACGGAATTGCGGCGGCAGGCGCGGCGGTCGATTTCCTCGCAGGCGCGGAATTGCAGATCCTTGCTCATGCAGATCCGCACTTCGCTCAAGCGCGACTTGTCGCAGATCACCGAGACCGCCGAATTGCTCAGGCCCGGATTGGCCTTGATGAAGGCCTCTTCGATCTCGGCCGGCGCGATGGTTTGGGGCGCGGACAATTCCAAAAAATCGGCGGGAATTTTCACCGCGGCGCGGGCCTTGCGGATGGTCTCGAAATAAGCACGCGCACCGAGCCCCGAGCAGGTGCCGTGCTTGTCCCACTCGCTGAAGATCAGCCCGGGCGCCGGCATCAGGTCCAGCATCGAGGTCATGATGTTGCGGTCGAGCCGCGGCGCCGGGCGCTGGCAATAATCCGGAAAGCCGCGCTCATATTGCGGCCACAGCCCATGGACCACGAAGGAAAACGGCCGGCCGCCGCATTGCGCCTGCTGCGAGCGGCCGTTGTTGCCGCGTTCGGAGGCCGCTTCGCAGAATGACGGCGACCATGACAGCGACAGCACGTAGAAATCGAATTCGCCGGGCGCGTTCTGCCGCCGGTCCTGCGCCGAAGCGCCGGTCGTCGCCGCGATGACGAGCACGCCCAGCGACAACAGTATTTTTGAAAAACAACGCATGACCCCTCCTGCCCTTGGTCCTCAAACCTTAGGCAGCAAACCGGAACATTTCAAGAACACAATTGGAGAAGGTGCGTCCGCCTGCAACCGGCGCGCGCAATGCGCAGAATCGGTTTGACGGCTTAGGGCCGCGCGGCTTTGCAGGCTGGGTTATAGGCCCAGTCGCGGTCGAGCCCGACGACGCAGAACTCCACGCCATCGCCGAAGCTGGCAAATCCGCCGTCCTCGATGATGGAAAAATATACCGGGCGCGGCTTGCCGTCGCTGATCATCGCGGTCGCGGCGCAATAGCGCCGCGGGATGTTGTCCGATTGCCAGGGCCGGAACGCGATCTCGTGCACCCGGTCATAGCCGGTGATCTGCAGTGTCGAGTTCCAGAACGTGCTCTCCTTGTCGGCGAAACGCGATGAAATCTTGCCCAGCACCGACTCGCAGGCCGGCAGGTTGCCGTCGTAGCGCGGGCCGGACAAATAGAAGTTCTTTTCGATCCAGCTCGCGGCCTCCGCCGCCTGTCCTGACGCCATCAGGCAGAACACCGCGCAAAGGCTGAGTTTTCGAAAGGACGAGAACAGGTCGCGCATGGGCAATCCGCCTGATGATGCAGGTCGCGGACGGTGCCGCGAAGCCCCGGCGAGGTCAAGTGCAGCGCGGCAACACCTGCCGATAACTCCACACCGGAGCGCCCGCCGTTCTTTTCATCGCCGCCGCCGCGCTCTAGAGTGGTCACGCAAAGATGGAGTCGACAATGCGAACGATGGGGCCGGCGATCCTGGCGATAGGCGCAATGCTGGCGTGCGGACCGGTTCGGGCCGACACCGTGCCGCCGATGAAGGGCAACGATACCGGCGGCATCATATCCTATGAATTGGCCACGCAAGCCGACGTCAAGCTGCTCGCAGTCGAGCACTGTGCGCGCTATGGCAAAGTCGTAAAATTCCTGGCGGCGCAAGCCTATTACGGCGGCTACATCTCGTTCGCCTGCCGCTGGGTGCCGTATGGCGCCACCGAGCGGCCGCTCAGCGTTCGCTACTGAACCAGAAAAATCCGTTGAACAGCTGGAGGCGCAGCATGACGCGACAGCTTTTTCGCCTTCCCGCGCTTGCGGTCGCGCTGCTGCTCGGCGCAGCGCCGGCGCTCGCCGTCGAACTGCCGACGCGCAAGGCCGGGCTGTGGGAATTGAAGATGCTGCGGACCGGCTCGCCCGTGCCGGAAATGTCGATGCAGCATTGCACCGACGAGACCACCGACAAGAAGATGACCACGCAGCTCTCGCCGATGGCGAAGCAAAACTGCAGCAAGAACGATACCCAGAAGACCGCGACCGGCTATGTCACCGATTCGGTGTGCAGTTATGGCGGCACCACCATGACCTCGCATTCCGAAGTCACCGGCGACTTCAACTCCGCCTATTCGGTCAAGGTGACCTCGCACAATGACAATGCCCCCGCCGGCGCGCCGCGCGACAGCAACATGACGCTGGAAGCAAAATGGCTCGGCGCCTGCCCGGCGGACCAGAAGCCCGGCGACATCGTGATGCCCGGCGGTTTCCGCATGAACATCACGGACATGGAAAAGCTGAAGGGCCTGATGCCGGCGAAGTAGGCTGGCGGCCGGCGCTACCCCAGCCGCTTCTCGAAGCTGGCGACGTTGACCAGACCGCGCGCGTGGCGGCCCTCGCCGATCCTGCGGTCGCCCTCAAAGGCTTCGACCTCGAACCGGATCACCCGGCGCTCCACCGCGATCACCCGCGCCGTGGTCCGCACCTTCGCGCCGACCGCACTTGCGCCGAGATGGCGGATGTCGACCTCGGTGCCGACCGTGACCCAGCCCTGCGCAAGGTGCGGCGCGATGGCGTCGGCGGACGCCATCTCCATCTCCATGATCATCATCGGCGTCGCAAACACCGCCGGCATCTTCGGCACGAAATGCTTTACGGTAAGGTCGGGCCTCACCGTGACGATGCGCTCGGCGCTCATGCCGACGGTGATGACCTCGCGTGCGTCCATGCGTTACATAAGCCTCGTGTCCCGGACGCGGTGCGGCATTCTTCATGCCGCTCCGCAGAGCCGGGACCCCGGTTTAGCGAAGATAGCTGGGCCCCGGCTCTGCAGCGCACCGCTCCGCGAAGAGCTACGCGCTGCACTGCGTCCGGGGCACGAAGGGCCCCCTCGCTTACTTCTGCGCGGCCCGGCGCTCGACAAAGGTCTTGCCGCCCTTCATCTTGTGCGCCAGCGGCGCCTCGTTGATCTGGATCACCACGGCGTCGGCCTCGACGCCGAGGTTTTTCACCAGCGCTTGCGTGATGTCGCGCATCATGCCGGCCTTCTGTTCGTCGGTACGGCCGGCGGCCATGCTCACGGTGATTTCAGGCATTCTGGTCTCTCCCTTTGCTCTTTCTCTCGCCATGGCCGGGCTTGTCCCGGCCATCCACGTCTTTTGCTACGGTATCTCATTATCAAGACGTGGATGCCCGGGACAAGCCCGGGCATGACGGCCTGAATGAATGGCTACGTCCACCTCACCTCATGCCGCGCGAGGACTTCACGCACCTTGACGACGATTTCATCCTCTTTGCACGAAAACTGCGCCGGCCGCGTCTCGCGCCATTCCTGATTGGACGCAATCGCGGCGGCGGCCTTCGCGCCTTCGATGAGGTCCTTGATCTGAACTTCGCCGCGCGCCTTCTCATCGCTGCCCTGGATGATCACGCAGGGCGAATTGCGCTTGTCGGCGTATTTGAGCTGGTTGCCCATGTTTTTGGGATTGCCGAGATAGAGCTCGGCACGGATATTCGCATTGCGCAACGTCGCGACCATTTTCTGGTAATCGGCAACCCGGTCACGATCGAACACCGTCACCACCACCGGCCCGAATTCCGGCTTGGTGTCGAGCTTGCCCAGCATCGTGAGCGCCGCCTGCAGCCGCGACACGCCGATCGAAAATCCCGTGGCGGGTACCGGCTCGCCGCGAAAGCGCGACACCAGTCCATCGTAGCGCCCACCACCGCCGACCGAGCCGAAGCGCACCGGGCGGCCTTTTTCGTCTTTGGTGTCGAGCAGGAGTTCAACTTCGTAGACCGGACCTGTGTAGTATTCGAGGCCGCGAACCACGGAAGGATCGATGCGGATGCGGTCGGGTCCATAACCGGACGCGCCGACCAGTTTGGCAATTTCTTCTAATTCTTCGCGGCCTTGCTGACCGACCTTACTTTGGGCGAGACGAATATCGACTTGCGCAACTTTTTGTTCGGAATCCTCTACCTGTTCGACAACACCGACTACGGTGACAATCGCTGCACGGCTAAGACCAGCGCCTTTTGTGAAATCTCCAGATTCGTCTTTGCGACCTTCCCCTAACAACTGTTGAACGCCCGCAATTCCTAGTCGATCCAATTTGTCGATAGCGCGCATTATTGTCAGCCATTGCGCGTCGTCAGTAACGCCAATGATTTCTCTAACACCATCGAGCACCTTGCGGTTATTCACCTTCACCACATAGCTGCCGCGCGGAATACCCAGCGCCTCCATGGTGTCCGCCGCCATCATGCACATCTCGGCATCCGCCGCCGGAGACGCGCTGCCCACCGTGTCGGCGTCGAACTGCATGAACTGGCGGAAGCGGCCGGGACCCGGCTTTTCGTTGCGGTAGACGTAGCCGGCGCGGTAGCTGCGATACGGTTTCGGCAGCGAATCGAAATTTTCCGCGACGTAGCGCGCCAGCGGCGCGGTCAAATCGTAGCGCAGGCTGATCCATTGCTCGTCGTCGTCCTGGAACGAGAACACGCCCTCGTTGGGGCGGTCCTGGTCGGGCAGGAATTTTCCCAGCGCGTCGGTATATTCCATCGCCGGGGTCTCCACCGGCTCGAACCCGTAGCGCTCGAACACCTCGCGGATGGTTTCCGTCATCCGCCGCGTCGCGGCGATTTCGGCTGCGCCGCGGTCGGCGAGGCCGCGAGGCAGGCGGGCGCGGAGTTTTTGGGTTTTTTTGGGTTTATCGGCCATTTGGCAGGTAGGTATCAGCGGACCCCTGTGACAGCAAGCCGCGCTGCGTCCCCGAAACCGCCCATTTGACCTGCATAATAGCTGGCAGTTGTCCGTTTCCGCGAGCCGGCGAAGCTGATAGCCTGCCGCGCAAATCCGCCACGCCCCGAAAAACGTCAAGAGGCCCCCATGCTCGACAAGAGCCCAGCCCGCACCGCCGTCAACGTGCCGAACGACCTCGCCGCGCACTGGATGCCGTTCACCGCCAACCGCGCCTTCAAGAAGGCGCCGCGGCTGCTCGCGGGCGCCAGGGACATGCACTATTTCACCGTCGACGGCCGCAAGATCATCGACGCCGCCGCCGGCATGTGGTGCTGCAATGCCGGCCACGGCCGCACGCAGATTTCCTCGGCGATCGCCGAGCAGGCCGCGGCGCTGGATTACGCGCCGCCGTTCCAGTTCGGCATTCCGCAGGCATTCGAACTGGCGAGCCGGATCGCCGATCTGGCGCCGGATGGACTCGACCACGTGTTCTTCTGCAATTCCGGCTCGGAAGCCGCCGACACCGCGCTGAAGATCGCGCTGGCCTATCACCAGCTCGCCGGCCAGGGCACCCGCACCAGGCTGATCGGCCGGGAACGCGGCTATCACGGCGTCGGTTTCGGCGGCACGTCGGTCGGCGGCATTGTCAACAACCGCAAGATGTTCGGCACGCTGCTGGCCGGCGTCGATCATCTGCCGCACACCTATGACCGCGACAAGCAGGCCTTCAGCAAGGGCGAGCCGGAGTATGGCGCGCATTTCGCCGACGAGCTGGAGCGCATGGTCAACCTGCACGGCGCCTCCACCATCGCCGCGGTCATCGTCGAGCCGATGGCGGGATCGACCGGCGTGCTGCCGGCGCCGAAGGGCTATCTCAAGCGGCTGCGCGAGATCACTGCCAAGCACGGCATTCTCCTGATCTTCGACGAGGTTATCACCGGCTACGGCCGGCTCGGCTTCGCCTTTGCCGCGGAACGCTACGGCGTGCTGCCGGACATGCTGACCTTCGCCAAGGGCATTACCAACGGCGCGGCGCCGATGGGTGGCGTGCTGGTGCGCGACACCATCCACGACGCCTTCATGTCCGGCCCCGAGCACATGGTGGAATTGACCCACGGCTATACCTATTCGGCGCATCCGCTCGCCTGCGCCGCCGGCCTTGCCACGCTCGACATTTACCGCGACGAAAAGCTGTTCGAGCGGGCCAACAGACTGGAGCCGACATTCGCCGACGCGGTGATGGGCCTGCGCAAGGAACCGAATGTGCTGGATATCCGCACCGTCGGCCTCACCGCCGGCATCGACCTTAGCCCCCACCCGGACGCGCCGGGCAAGCGCGGCTTCGACGGCCTCAACAGCGCCTTCCACGACAACGATCTGATGCTCCGCGTCGCCGGCGACACCCTGGCGCTGACCCCGCCCTTGATCGTCACCGAAGACCAGATCGGCGAGATCGTCGAAAAGGTGGCCAAGGTGATCCGGGCGGTGGCGTAAAGCGTCTTAACCTCTCACCGCTCTTTTTCGCGGGGAGAGGTCGAAGCCGGAGCGCAGCGAAGGCTTCGGGTGAGGGGCAAGGCACTGCGCTCAATCGTACTTCGGAATCTGCGGGTCGGATGGTGCGCGCCGAAGCGACCCGAGAGGCTGCAAACCTGGCAAGCGCAGTGCCTCGCCCTCACCCCAACCCTCTCCCCGCGAAGAAGAGCGAGGAGAGGGAGCAGCGCGGAACATTCGAAACTCCTCCACGTTCAAATCATGACCGGGGCATGTCGGCTCCTTGCATGAAGGGTTGGGGGCATGGCCGCGCCAGCGGGCGAACGGCAGGCCGATAAGCCGCCGGTTTCAGCCGCTCCACAAATTGGACCGGCGCAAGCGCCCCCGCCTCCCGCAGCGTTCGCGCAGGAATTGTCGCAGCACGGCCGCGGGCGGCGGTCCAGGAGCCCGCTGCAGATTCCGTGGGCCGGCTGGAAAGACATCCTGTGGCGGACCTATGAGCGCACCGGCGAGGATCGGCTGCTTGCGATCGCCGCGGGCGTGGTGTTCTTCGGGCTGCTCGCGGTATTCCCGGCGATTACCGCGCTGGTGTCGTGCTACGGCCTGTTCGCCAACCCCTCGACCATCGGCGGCAACCTGCAAACGCTGGCGCTGATGCTGCCGGAGGGCTCGTTCCAGATCGTGCAGGATCAGATCGCGCGCGTGCTGGCCAAGGGCAATACCTCGCTCGGCTTTACCTTCCTGTTCGGCCTTGCGCTGGCGCTGTGGAGCGCCAATGCCGGCGTCAAGGCCGTGATCGATGCCCTCAATGTGGTCTATGAGGAACGCGAGAAACGCAGTTTTATCAAGTTGAACCTGCTGTCGCTGGCGTTTACGGCCGGCGGAATCGCAGCGCTGCTGCTGATGGTGGGCTCGGTGGTGGCGTTGCCGCTGCTGCTGGATCACCTCTGGCTCGGCAGCCAAAGCAAGACGATCATCAGCCTGGCGCGATGGCCGCTGCTGTTTGCGATGCTGCTGCTGGCGCTCGGCATTCTCTACCGGTTCGGGCCGAGCCGGCGCGCGGCGCGCTGGGAATGGCTCAGCGTCGGCACGCTCGCCGCAGCATTGCTCTGGATCGCCGGCTCGGCGCTGTTGTCGTGGTATCTCTCCAACTTCGGAAATTACGACGCCACCTACGGCTCGCTGGGCGCCGCCATCGGCCTGATGATGTGGATGTGGATGTCGGCCATCATCGTGCTTTGCGGGGCCGAATTGAACTCGGAAATCGAGCACCAGACCGCGGTCGATACCACTGTGGGACAGCCAAAACCGCTGGGCGACCGCGGCGCGGTGATGGCCGATACCGTAGGCGCGGCCCAGGACTAGTTCTCAACAACCCCGTGCTTTGCGAATCAACAATAATGCTAAGGTCGCACCCGCCGGGCGATCCCGGAAGGCTTGGGTTTCAAGGACCTTGCGCGCGTGATCCGCATTTCCACGATTTTCGTCGCCATCTGCATGGTGCTGGTCGCAGCCTCGCTCGGCCTCGTGCTGTATTCGGTGGCGGGGATCTCCGGATCGCAATCCGCGATCGTGGCGCTGACCGCGCTGACCTTCCTGATCCTCTACAATGCGGTGTCGATGCGGCTGCGCGACCGCAGCGACCTCGGCGGCCAGATCGCGGACCTGTCGCGCGGCACCGCCGACCTCGCCCGCCAGGTCGCCGAATTCGGACGCCGCCTGGCCTTGGTCGAAGGCCGCGTGGTGTCGGCGAATTCCGCCAATCAGGACCGCGTGCAATCGGTGGCCGGCGAAATCGCCGAACTCGGCGTGCTGGTGCAGCAACTGGCGATATCGGTGGCGAGCCACGACGACATGCTGTCGTCGGCGGTGCCTGCGAGCACTGCCTCGCCGGCGGACGAGCCGCCCAACGATCGGCAAAAGCAATTGCCGTCGTCGGCCGAGGCCGCGGAAGATGCCGGCGCTGCCATCACCGAGCCGGCCGCGGCGGCTCCAGATACCGCCGCCGATCAATCCACGGCGACGCGCAGCGACGCCCAAATCCTCACCGCGGTGAAGAACGCCATCGAAGCCAACCGCATCGACATCTATCTGCAGCCGATGGTGACGCTGCCGCAGCGCAAGGTGCGCTTTTACGAAGCGGTGACGCGGCTGCGCGACGACAGCGACCGGATCCTCACCGCCGACGATTTCATCGGCACCGCGGAGGCCGCCGGCCTGATGGGGCGCATCGACCATATGGTGATGCTGCGATGCGTGCAAGTGCTGCGCCGGCTGATGGTGCGCAACAAGGAGGTCGGGGTGTTCTGCAACGTCGCAGCCGCGACCTTGAGTAACCCCGAGACCTTTGCGCCGTGCCTGGATTTCCTCGAAGCCAATCGAGCGCTGGCGCCATCGTTCCTACTCGAATTCAAGCAGAGCACGTTCCGCAATCTCGGCCCGGTGCAAACCGAACACCTCGCGGCGCTGGCGCAGCGCGGCTATCGCTTCTCCATCGACCACGTCACCGACCTGCGGATCGAGCCGCGCGACCTTGCCGACCGCGGCGTGCGCTTCATCAAGGTACCGGCGTCGCTATTGCTGGACCAGCGGCAGACCTCGGCGTCCGACATTCATCCCTCGGACCTGTCGGATCTGCTCGGCCGCTTCGGCATCGACCTCGTCGCCGAGCGGATCGAGGGCGAGCGCGCGGTGGTCGACCTGCTCGACTACGACGTGCGGTTCGGGCAGGGATTCCTGTTCGCAGCACCGCGCCCGTTGCGGCCCGAGACGGCGTCTGCTACCGGGGCTCCGGACAAAGCACAGGTTGCCAATGCCTCAGCCAAACCTCCTTCCGCCGATGTGCCAAGGGCTGATTCGCCAAGAATCGATCCGCTGCGCACCACTGGCAACGCCGCGCTGGCGCGGCGCGCCGTCGGGCCGGGTTGACCGGCAGTTCCCGCAATGACGTCACTTCGCTTCGTCGAGAACCTGCGCGATCTCGTAAGCGAGGTCGATGTCGTGCTCAGCGACATCTGGGGCGTCGTGCACAACGGCCTCGAAGCATTTCCGGAAGCCTGCGCGGCGCTGCATATGTTTCGGCAGCAGGGCGGCACGGTGATCCTGATCACCAATGCGCCGCGGCCGGCGGATTCGGTGCAGCGCACGTTGCGCAAGCTGCACGTGCCCGACGAGAGCTATGACGACATCGTCAGTTCGGGCGATCTGACCCGCCACTTCGTGTCGGATCATCTGGACAAGAAAATGTACTGGCTCGGACCGGAGCGCCACAATTCGATCTGCCGCGGGCTCGACCCGCTGCTGGCGCCGCTGGACCAGGCCGATTACATCGTCTGCACCGGACCGTTCGACGACGAAACCGAATCCGCGGAAGATTACCGCGGCATGATGCTGCTCGCGCGCGAACGTAATTTGCAGCTGATCTGCGCCAACCCCGATATCGTGGTCGAGCGCGGCGACCGCCTGGTCTATTGCGCCGGCGCCATCGCCGAACTCTATCGCGAACTCGGCGGCGACGTGATCTTCTACGGCAAGCCGCACCGGCCGATCTACCAGCGCGCGATTGAGCTTGCAGCCGAGCGCCGCAACCAGGCGACGCCGCTGAGCCGGGTGCTTGCGATCGGCGATTTGGTGCGCACCGATCTTGCCGGCGCCCATGGTTTTGGAATCAACTGCCTGTTCGTGACCCGCGGCATTCATGCCGGCGATTTCGAGGGCATCGACCAGCTCGACCCCGCCTCGGTCAAGGAGCTGTTCGGCCACCCGCCGCTGGCGCTGATGCGGGAGTTGCGGTGGTAGGCGGTCGTGAGCGGCAACCATGAAACCCGTCATGCCCGGCCTTGTGCGGGGCATCCACGTCTTTCTTTGGTGCGGCAAAGACGTGGATGGCCGGGACAAGCCCGGCCATGACGAATGATAGAATGATCGCGGGCTCAGCGACTCAGAAATTACGCCGTCGCCATGTCCGGGAATACCGCCTCGATCTTGGTCTTCAGCGTGGCGGCGTTGAACGGCTTGACGATGTAGTTGTTGACGCCGGCCTTCTTGGCGGCGATCACGTTCTCGGTCTTGGATTCCGCGGTGATCATGATGAACGGCGTGGTGGCGAGATTGGGATCGGCGCGGACTTCGCGCAGCAGGTCGTAGCCGGTCATCGGTTCCATGTTCCAGTCGGAGATGATGAGGCCGTATTTCCTGGCCCGCATCTTGGCCAGCGCCGCCGAGCCGTCGCTGGCGTCATCGATGTTCTGGAAGCCGAGCTGCTTGAGAAGATTGCGTATGATGCGGATCATGGTGTTGTAGTCATCCACCACCAGAACCGACATCGACAAATCAACCGCCATCTTCAAGCTCCTTAGGCACGCCACGCGCAACACGGAGGCGCAAACCCGGGTTGGCGCCGCCGACCTCCCAGCACTAGCATTCCCCTTTAAACAGCCCGTTAATCCGGACGTTCTGAAACCGCTGTTCCGGCCAATCGCTTGACTTCGCCGGTGCCTCCGCGTCACGGTCCCGCCCCCGCCCGAATTGACCTAAAGCATCCTGTTATGACGCCCCGTTTTGCCGTTATCCGCGACACCACGCCCAAAACTGCGATCCCGAAGGGCGCGGTGGTGGCGATGGGCAATTTCGACGGCGTCCACCTCGGCCACCGCGCCGTCATTAGCGCTGCGCTGGAGATGGCGCGCGTCCATGGCCGGCCGGCCTTTGCGGTGACGTTCGAGCCGCATCCGCGCAGCTTTTTCAGCCCCAACAGCCCGCAATTCCGCCTCACCGACGAGACCAACAAGCTGCGCCTTTTGGCCGGGGCCGGGCTTGCCGGCGCCGTGGTCATGACCTTCGACAAGGCCCGGGCCGGCACCACGGCGCAGGATTTCATTCACCATGATCTGATCGAGCGGCTCGGCATCAGCGGGATCGCGGTGGGGTACGACTTTCATTTCGGCAAGGGCCGGGTCGGCTCGCCCAGCCTGTTGGTCAGCGAGGCTCCGCGCCTCGGCATTGAGGTCGACGTGCAGCCGCATGTCGACATCGAGGAGCGCCCGGTATCCTCCAGTGCGATCCGGATGGCGCTGGCCGAGGGCCAGATCGAGGATGCCACCGCCATGCTCGGCGGCCCGTGGTTCGTCACGGCTAAGGTGATCCACGGCGAAAAACGCGGCCGCGACCTCGGCTATCCCACCGCCAACATGAAGCTCGACAGGAATTGCGGCCTCAAGCACGGCATCTATGCGGTGCGGGTCGGCCATGACGGCAGGTTGCTCGACGGCGTCGCCAGCTTCGGCCGCCGCCCGACTTTCGACAACGGTGCGCCGCTGTTGGAAGTGTTCTTGTTCGATTTCAAGGGCGATCTTTACGGCGCAATGCTCGACGTCGCCTTCATCGCCTTCATCCGCGACGAGTTGAAGTTCGACGGTATCGAGGCGCTGGTGCGCCAGATGGACAATGACAGCGCCAAGGCCCGCGCGGCGCTGGCGGCTGCGCCCGGCGCGTTTCCGAGGTTGGAGGAGATTGGGTGACGCCCCCACGCGTCATGCGCGGGCTTGACCCGCGCATCCATCACGCTTTGAAAAACATCATTTTTGATGGATTGCCGGGTCAATGACGGAGACACTAGGCGTAGGGTGGGCAGAGCCACCGGGCGTGCGAATGCGCGTCCGGTGGCGTGCCCACCATTGCGCACCGGAACATGGTGGGCACGGCGCAAAGTGCGCCTTTGCCCACCCTACGGGCTTTGCGAATGGCCCGCCCGCCTGCTAGAAGGGCGCCCATGTTGGCATGGCGCATCATAATCGACATTAGCGGCCCGGCTTCCGCCTGAGTTTCGGCTCACGCGCAAGACCGGGATTTTCCGTATTCGCCTCCCCTTCAAGCCAACGCCTGATCAGAGCCGCTATGAACAATCACCAGAAGACCGCCGCCGCTGCGAAGCCGGGACCCAACGACTATTCCAAAACCCTCTATCTGCCGCAGACGGAATTCCCGATGCGCGCGGGGCTGCCGCAACGCGAGCCGGAGATCCTCAAGCGCTGGAACGAGATCGGGCTGTACGAAAAACTGCGTCAGGCCTCTGCCGGCCGCGCCAAATTCGTGCTGCATGACGGCCCGCCTTACGCCAACGGCAACATCCATATCGGGCATGCGCTCAACAAGATCCTGAAAGACGTGGTGACAAAGAGCCAGCAGATGCTGGGGCACGATTCCAATTATGTGCCGGGCTGGGACTGCCACGGCCTGCCGATCGAATGGAAGATCGAGGAGGAGAACTACCGCTCCAAGGGCAAGCCGAAGCCGGATTTTCGCGATTCCGCGGCGATGGTGGCGTTCCGCCGCGAGTGCCGCGCCTATGCCGCGCACTGGCTCGATGTGCAGCGCGAGGAATTCAAGCGGCTCGGCATCATCGGCGACTGGGATCATCCCTACGCGACCATGGACTATTTCGCGGAAGCCGCGATCGCCCGCGAGCTGATGAAGTTCGCCGCCAACGGCACGCTGTATCGCGGCTCAAAACCGGTGATGTGGAGCGTGGTGGAAAAGACCGCGCTGGCGGAGGCGGAGGTCGAGTACGAGGATTACACCAGCGATACGGTGTGGGTGAAGTTTCCGGTCGTCGGTATTGACGAGCGGGCAAAAAACATCGGCGTCATGCCCGGACTTGACCCGGGCATCCACGACTTGTTTGAAAAAAGGAAAGAGGTGGATGGCCGGGACAAGCCCGGCCATGACGGAAGAATGTACGTTGTTATCTGGACCACGACGCCGTGGACGCTGCCCGGCAACCGCGCGATCAGTTTCTCGTCGAAAATCTCCTACGGCGTGTACAAGGTCCTTGAGTCCCCGTCCGACAACTGGGCGAAAGCCGGCGATCTGCTGATGCTCGCCGATACGCTTGCGGAACCCGTATTTAAGCAGGCGCGCGTCACCGGTTATGAGAAAGTCGGCGCGGTGCCCGCCAGCGTGCTTGCCACAATGGAATGCGCGCATCCGCTGACAGGGTTTTCCGGCGGTTATGAATTCCGCGTTCCCCTTCTAGACGGCGATCACGTCACCGACGACACCGGCACCGGCTTCGTGCATACCGCGCCCGGCCACGGCCGCGAAGATTTTGATATCTGGACTGCTAATGCGCGCGCGCTGGAAGCGCGCGGCATCAACACCACGATCCCCTACACCGTCGATGAAAACGGCGCCTTCACCGATCAGGCGCCCGGCTTCACCGGAAAACGCGTCATCAACGACAAGGGCGAAAAAGGCGACGCCAACGAAGCGGTGATCAAGGCGCTGGTTGAGGCCGGCATGCTCTTGGCGCGCGGGCGGCTCAAGCACCAGTATCCGCATTCCTGGCGCTCGAAGAAGCCGGTGATCTTCCGCAACACGCCGCAATGGTTCATTGCGATGGACAAGGACATCGTCGACGACGGCAAGGCTAAGCCCGGCGACACCCTGCGCGCCCGCGCGCAGCATGCGATTTCGGTGACGCAGTGGGTGCCGCCGTCGGGCCGCAACCGCATCAACGGCATGGTCAACTCAAAGCCGGACTGGGTGATCTCGCGTCAGCGCGCCTGGGGCGTTCCAATCGCCGTGTTCGCGAAAGAAAAGGGCGACGGCTCGGTCGACATCCTGCAGGACGAGACCGTCAACCAGCGCATCGTCGAGGCCTTCATGAGCGAGGGCGCCGACGCCTGGTATATGGATGGCGCGCGCGAACGCTTCCTGGGCGGGAAGCTTGCCGCGGAAAACTGGCAGAAGGTCGACGACATTCTCGACGTCTGGTTCGATTCCGGTTCGACTCACGCCTTCGTGCTGGAAGACCGCCAGAACTTTCCGCAGCTCGGCAACATCGTCCGCAAGATCGACGGCGGCGACGACACCGTGATGTATCTCGAAGGTTCGGACCAGCATCGCGGCTGGTTCCAGTCGTCGCTGCTGGAAAGCTCCGGCACCCGCGGACACGCGCCGTTCGACATCGTGCTGACCCACGGTTTTACGCTCGACGAGAACGGCCGCCCGATGTCGAAGTCGCTCGGCAACACCGTCCGGCCGCAGAAGGTCATCAACGACTCCGGCGCCGACATCCTGCGGCTCTGGGTCTGCGCGATCGACTACACCGACGACCAGCGGCTCGGTCCGGAAATCCTGAAAAACACCGTCGAGAGCTACCGCAAGCTGCGCAACACCATCCGCTGGATGCTGGGCACGCTGCATCATTTCAGGCCCGGCGATCAGGTCACCTTCACGGAGATGCCCGAGCTGGAGCGGCTGATGCTGCATCAGCTCGCCGGCCAGGATGCCATCGTGCGCCGGGCCTATGCGGATTTCGACTACAAGACCGTGGTGGCTTCGCTTGCGGCCTTCATGAACACCGAACTATCGGCGTTCTATTTCGATGTCCGCAAGGATACGCTGTATTGCGATCCGCCGTCATCGCCCGCGCGCAAGGCCGCCCTTACCGCCATCGACATGATCTGCGACGCGATTCTGAAATGGCTGGCCCCGGTGCTGTCATTCACCACCGAAGAGGCGTGGCGTCTTTACCGCCCGGGCGCCGAGCCGTCGGTGCATCTCACGCTGTTTCCCGACGGGCTTGAATCGCTCCGCGACGATGCGCTGGCCGCGAAATGGCAAATCATCCGCGATGTCAGGCGCGTCGTCACCGGCGCGCTGGAACTCGAACGCGCCGCCAAACGCATCGGCTCGTCGCTGGAGGCGTCGCCGGTCGTCTATGTCTCGAACAGAGAGCTGCTCGCCACGCTGTTCGATGTCGATCTGGCCGAAGTCTGCATCACCTCGAATTACGAAATCAGGGAAGGCGATCCCCCCGCGGCTGCATTCCGCCTGAACGACGTTCCCGGTGTCGCCGTCGTGGTCGAAAAGGCCGTGGGCATCAAATGCGCGCGCTCCTGGAAAATTCTTGCCACCGTCGGGGAGGATCCCGACTATCCCGACGTCTCACCGCGCGACGCGCTGGCGCTACGCGAATGGAAGGCGCTGGGGAAATAGAGTCCTCATGGTGAGGAGCGCGCCCTTCGCGCGCGTCTCGAACCATGAGCCATTCCTGATCCTTCGAGACGCGGCCAAGAGGCCGCTCCTCAGGATGAGGCGCGTTTGGTGCTCGACGCTTGAAGAAGGTTCGATATTTTGGCTGCTACTTCGCCCCAACTGAAACGGCACGGCGTATGGGTCCCCGCCTTCGCGGGGACGGCGCTCGCGGCGGCATGCCCATGACGCCCCGCCTCCGCTCCGGCCTCATCGCGGCGATCGCCGTGCTGGTCCTCGACCAGGCGACAAAGCTCTGGCTGCTGTTCGTGTTCGACATCGCCCGTCGCGGCGCGGTCAGGGTGACGCCGTTTTTCGACCTGGAGCTGGCCTGGAATACCGGCATCAGCTACGGCTGGTTTCAGACCGAGAGCGCGGCCGGCCAGGCGCTGCTGCTCGCGATCAAGGCAACCGCGGTGATCGTGCTGGCAATCTGGATGGCACGTGCGCAAACCCGCCTTGCCACCGTTGCGCTGGGCCTGATCGTCGGCGGCGCCCTCGGCAACGCCATCGATAGCCTCGCCTATGGTGCGGTGGTCGATTTTGCCCATTTCCACCTCCAGATCGGCGAAAAGGACTTCAGCTGGTACGTGTTTAACCTTGCTGATACCGCGATTGTTGCTGGCGTTGCGGCCCTGCTGTATGAATCATTCTTCGGGGAACCCGCCGTAAAAGCGCCCTGATCCCGGCCGATACGAGCGCTCGGGGTCGATTGACGGTCAATATGGAGCGGAATCCTGCCGGGATCGGCAGTCCGCGGAATAGTTTGAGCAGGATTGACACGATGCGCGAAACCGAAGCCGGCGGCTGGATTGTGCGGAATTCGTTGCGCGCCATGCGCCTCGCCGTCGTCGCCCTGGGCATCGGCCTTGTGATGTCGGCCAACGCCGCCCGCGCCGAGGACGACGAGGATGATTCCACCTTCGAGGAAAAAATCATCAAGCAGATCATGACCGGGCTCGGCGGCACCAATATGGAGAACACCGGGATCGAGTACCGCGAGCGCTCGCCGCTGGTGGTTCCGCCCAAGATCGACCTGCCGCCGCCGGCTTCCGCCGTAAGCGAAGCTCCCGTGCCAAACTGGCCGAAGGATCCTGATGTTCAGAAGCGCAAGGCCGCCATCGCCGCCCGCAAGAAGGACAACAAGGATCCTCGGGAAGCAAGCCGCATCCTGACACCCAGCGAACTTGCGGCCGGCAAGACGGCGCCGGCGAAACGTAGCGCCGAAACCAATCAGCCCGGCGATCCCGGAGCCAACGCAATTCTCAGCCCCTCGCAGCTCGGCTACGAGGGCGGCTTCATGGGCATGTTCCAGGGCAACAAGACCGAGAGCGCCCCGTTCAAGGGCGAGCCGACGCGCGATACGCTTACGATGCCGCCGCCGGGATACCAGACCCCGTCGCCGAATTTCGCCTACGGCACCGGCGGGCCGAAGGAATCCCTGGTCAACAAGGTTTACAATCCTTCCCAAGGCAAATACGGCGATTAGTCGCGCCAACCTTTCGGCTTTGTAACGCCCGCCGACAGCGACGCGGGGTATGGTGCCGCGGCTTCCCCGAATATTTCCGCTTGGGCCGAACAACAGGTCACGATGTCTTCATACCGCTTCGCCGCTTGCCTGGTTGCCGCGCTGGTCTTGCCTTTGGCCTTTTCGGCAACCAAGGTCCGCGCCCAGACCACGGTCACCTCCGAACGCCCGGCCACCTTCACGCTCGGCAACGGCATGCAGGTCGTGGTGATCCCCGATCACCGCACCCCGGTGGTGACCCAGATGATCTGGTACAAGGTCGGCTCCGCCGACGAGACACCGGGCAAATCCGGGCTCGCGCACTTCCTCGAACATCTGATGTTCAAAGGCACCGCCGCGCATCCGGCCGGCGAATTCTCCCAGACCGTGCAGAGGATCGGCGGCAGCGAGAACGCCTTCACCTCCACCGACTATACCGGCTATTTCCAGCGCGTGCCGCGCGACCAACTGGCCAGGATGATGGAATTCGAGGCCGACCGCATGACCGGCCTCGTCCTCAAGGACGAAAACGTGTTGCCCGAGCGCGATGTCGTGCTGGAAGAATACAACATGCGCACCGCCAACAACCCGGATGCACGCCTGAGCGAGCAGATCATGGCGGCGCTGTATCTCAATCATCCCTACGGCCGCCCCGTGATCGGCTGGCGCCAGGAGATCGAAAAACTCGACCGCGAAGACGCGCTGGCCTTCTACAGGCGCTTCTACGCGCCGAACAACGCCACGCTGGTGATCGCCGGCGACGTCGACCTCAACGAGGTGAGGCCGATGGTGGAGCGCAGCTTCGGCCAGGTCGCGCCGCAGCCTGCCATATCGCCGCACCGCATGCGTCCGCAGGAGCCGGTCCCGGCGGCGCCGCGCACCGTCACGCTTTCCGATCCGCGGGTCGAACAGACTGGATTGCGGCGTTATTATCTGGTGCCGTCGGCCACCACCGCGGCAGCAGGCGAAAGCCCGGCGCTCGACGTGCTGGCGCAGCTGATGGGCGGCGGCAGCAACTCCTATCTGTATCGCGCGCTGGTGATCGACCGGCCGCTCGCCGTCAGCGCCGGCGCCAGCTATCAGGGCACCGCGCTCGATGACACCCAGTTCACCATCTCGGTTTCGCCGAAGCCCGGCGTCGAATTCGCATCCGTCGAGCAGGCGATCGATGGCGTGATCGCCGATGTCGCGCAGAATGCGGCCCGCGCCGCGGATCTCGAGCGCGTCAAGACCCAGCTGATCGCCGAAGCGATCTACGCCCAGGACAATCAGGCGACGCTGGCGCGCTGGTACGGCGCCGCACTCACCACCGGGCTCTCCGTCGACGACATAAGGAGCTGGCCGGATCGCATCCGCGCCGTCACCGCCGAACAGGTCCGGGCCGTCGCGCAAAAATGGCTCGACAAGAATCGCTCGGTGACCGGCTACCTGATCAAGGGCACCACGCCGAAGCGCGAGGAGAAGCGTTCGTGAGATTTGCCGGGATTTGCGCGCGGCGCATCGCCTTCGTTTTCATTGCCTGCGTTGCGCTGGCGCCGACGCCATCGCGCGCGGCTGCAAAAATCCAGCATTTGATTTCGCCCGGCGGCATCGAGGCGTGGTTCGTGCAGGATGCGACGGTGCCGCTGATCGCGATGGAATATGCCTTCGGCGGCGGCGCCTCGCAGGATCCCGCCGGCAAGCCGGGGGTCGGCCACATGGTCGCCGACCTGCTCGACGAAGGCTCGGGCGATCTCGACTCCAAGACCTTCCACGAGCGGCTCGACCGCCGCGCCATCGAACTGAGTTTCAGTTCGTCGCGGGACACCTTCCGCGGCTCGCTGCGGATGCTCAAGGACACCCGTGACGAGGCGTTCGACCTGCTGCGGATGGCGCTGACGTCGCCGCATTTCGATGGCGCCGATGTCGAACGCATTCGCGCGCAGGTTCTCTCGGGCTTGCGGCGCGAAACATCCAATCCAGGCTCGCTCGCAAACCGAAAATTTCTCGAAATCAACTTCGGCGAGCATCCCTATGGCAGGCCGGCCAACGGCACGCTGGAAAGCGTTCCGAAAATCGAGGCCGCCGACCTCAAGGACTATGTCCGCCGCGTGCTGGCAAAGGATACGCTGAAGGTCGCCGTGGTCGGCGATGTCGACGCGGCGACGCTCGGCAAGCTGCTGGACCACACGTTTGGCGGACTGCCGGCAAAGAGCGAGCTCACGCCGATCGCCGATATCGAGGCCGGCAAGCCGCCGCAGCGTTTCTTCATTCCGCTCGAAGTGCCGCAAACCGTGGTGACGTTCGGCGGCCCCGGCATCCGGCGCGACGATCCGAAGTTCATGGCCGGTTATGTGGTGAACCACATTCTCGGCGGCGGCGGGCTGTCGTCGCGGCTTTACCGCGAAGTCCGCGAGAAGCGCGGCCTCGCTTATTCGGTTTCCGAATATCTGCTGTGGATGGACCATTCCGCACTGTTCGTCGGTAACACCGGAACCCGCGCCGACCGCGCCGGAGAAACCGTCGAAGCCGTCAACAAGGAAGTCCGCCGCATGGCCGAGGACGGCCCGACCCAGCAGGAACTGGACGAGGCCAAGTCCTACCTCAAGGGCTCGCAAATGCTGGCGCTCGACACCTCGTCAAAGCTCGCTGCCGCACTGCTGCAGTATCAGCTCGATCGCCTCGGCATCGACTACATCGAACGCCGCAATTCCATCGTCGACGCCGTGACCCTGGACGACGCAAAGCAGGCCGCCAAGCGGCTGTGGGGCCAGGGCCTCAACACCGTGATCGTCGGCCGCGCCCCGCAGGCCGCGGCGCAGCCCGCCGTCACGGCGCCGCCGGCGGCGAATTAAGGTAATCTCCGTCACCCTGATTCCTTGGTGACGCCATGCTGCGGATATCCCGCGACCTAACCATCGACGAGAACGACATCGAGATCGGCTTTGTCCGCGCCTCCGGCCCGGGCGGGCAGAATGTCAACAAGCTGTCGACCGCGGCGCAACTGCGCTTCGATACACGGCGCGTGGCGCTGGCGCCGGACGCAGCGGTTCGGCTCAACCGGCTGGCGGGTAGCCGCATGACCAAGGACGGCGTGATCGTGATCCACGCGCAGCGCTTCCGCACCCAGGAGCGAAACCGCGCCGACGCGATCGACCGGCTGCTGCAGCTGCTGCGCGAGGCTGCGGTGCGCCCGACCCCGCGCCGTCCGACCAGGCCGACGCTCGGATCGAAAAAACGCCGGCTCGAAGGCAAGAAGCGCCGCGGCGACATCAAGGCCAGGCGCGGCTCCGGCGGCATCGAGGAGTGATCGTAGCGGTGGCGGCGCCGCACACAGCCGTCATCCTGAGAGGCTCGCCGCGCAAGGCGCGGCTCCTCGGAACGATGGGTTCCTCGCCGCGAAATAGCAGGGATTTCTCGTTTCGCTCGCATGCATTTGTGGTCCCACTGGCCTAAAATCGCCCGCTGCCAACGAGTCTCCGAGCCTCCCCATGCCCGTCCGCCAGCTCCCCGAAACCATCGTCAACCGCATCGCCGCCGGCGAGGTGGTGGAGCGGCCGGCCAGCGTAGTCAAGGAGCTGGTGGAGAATGCCATCGACGCCGGCGCAAGCCGGATCGACATCTTCACCGATGGCGGCGGACGGCGCCGGATCGGCGTCACCGACGACGGCTGCGGCATGACCCACGCCGATCTTAAGATCGCGGTGGACCGTCACGCCACCTCCAAGCTCGACGACGAGGACCTGCTGCGCATCCGCACCCTGGGTTTCCGCGGTGAGGCACTGCCCTCGATCGGCGCGGTGGCGAAGCTCGGTATCACCACCCGCCACGCCAGCGAGCCGCATGCGTGGTCGCTCGGCGTCGACGGCGGCGTGAAGTCGGCGATCATGCCGGCGGCGCTGTCGCAGGGCACCCGGGTCGAGGTCAGCGACCTGTTCTACGCGACCCCGGCGCGGCTGAAATTTCTCAAGACCGATCGTACCGAAGCCGAAGCGATCCGCGAAGTGGTGCGGCGGCTGGCGATGGCGCGGCCGGACGTTGCATTTACGCTCGCGGGCGAGGAGCGCGCGCCGGTGACCTGGGCCGCGGCATTGCCCGGCGCGAGCGGCCGGCTGACCCGGCTCGGCGATATCCTGGGCGCGGATTTTCGCAGCTCGGCCATCGAGGTGCGCAGCGAGCGCGAAGGCGTGGTGGTGGAAGGCTTTGCTGCGGCACCCTCGCTGACCCGCGCCAATGCGCTCGGGCAATATCTGTTCGTCAACGGCCGCCCGGTGCGCGACAAGCTGATGCTGGGCGCGGTGCGCGCCGCCTATTCGGATTATCTGCCGCGCGACCGCCATCCGGTGGTGGCGCTGTTCGCAACGCTCGATGCCCAGGAGGTCGATGCCAATGTGCATCCCGCCAAGACCGAGGTGCGGTTCCGCAATGCCGGCCTGGTCCGCGCGCTGATCGTGCATGCGCTGAAGGACGGGCTTGCCCGCGAGGGCAGGCGCACCGCGGCCAATAGCGACGGCGCGGTGCTGGCGTCGTTCCGCCCCAGCTTCGCGCCGCGCGCCAACTGGGACTGGCGGCGCTCGCCGGCCTATCCGGTAGCGGGCGGGGCCGCGACCGCCTTCGCCGAACCGGGACAGGCCGCGTTCGACGTCGGCACGCCATCGGCCGACGTGCGCTTCGGGCCCGAGCCCGCGCCCGATCTGCTGGATCGTCCGCTGGGCGCGGCGCGGACGCAGATCCACGAGACCTACATCGTGTCGCAGACCCGCGACGGCCTGATCGTGGTCGACCAGCACGCCGCCCATGAGCGCATCGTCTACGAGAAATTGAAGGCACAGCTTTCGCGCAGCGGCGTGCAGCGGCAGATGCTGCTGATCCCGGAGATCGTCGAACTCGACGAGGCCACGGTTGAGAAGCTGGTCGACCGCGCCGAGGAATTGGCGGGCTTCGGCCTTGCGATCGAATCCTTTGGCCCCGGCGCCGTTGCGGTGCGCGAGACGCCCTCGCTGCTCGGCAAGGCCAACGCCGCCTCGTTGCTGCGCGATCTCGCCGAGCACCTCGCGGAATGGGACGAGGCCCTGCCCTTGGAGCGCCGGCTGATGCATGTCGCCGCCACCATGGCCTGTCACGGCTCGGTGCGCGCCGGCCGCATCCTCAAGCCGGAGGAGATGAACGCGCTGCTCCGCGAGATGGAAGACACGCCGAATTCCGGCCAGTGCAACCATGGCCGGCCGACCTATGTGGAATTGAAGCTCAGCGATATCGAGAAGCTGTTCGGGCGGAGGTGAGCTCCTACGCCGTCATTGCCGGGCTTGACCCGGCAATCCATCGACTTCGAAAGACTCTTGCGAAGAGGATGGATGCGCGGGTCAAGCCCGCGCATGACGATTATTGAGCACGCAAGAACACGAACTCCGTATCGTCATACGCGCGCCGCGCCAGTTCCTCAAAACGCTTCCGGCGCCGCAAATCCCGCCTCTTTCGCCTCCTCCACCACCAGCATCGCACCCGGCATCAACCAGCCACCGTCCCGCAACGACGCCAGCGCCCTCTCCGCGAGCTTCATCCGGTAGGGCGGATCGAGGAACACCAGCGAGAACGGCTCGACCGGATGCGCGGGTCCGAGATCGCCGGCGTCGCGGCGAAACACTTTTGTCACCCCGCCAAGGCCCAGCGCTTCGATATTATTTCGAAGCAGCGCGCGGGCCTCAGTGCCGTTGTCGACGAACAGCGCGAACGCCGCCCCGCGCGAGATCGATTCGATGCCGAGCGCGCCGGTGCCGGCGAACAGGTCGAGCACGCGCGCATCCGCGACCGGATCGCCGTAGGCATGGACCAGGATGTTGAACAGCGACTCGCGCAGCCGGTCTGCGGTCGGGCGGATGTCGCGCGAGGCCGGTGAGGCGAGAGTGCGGCCCTTCAATCGCCCGCCGACGACCCGCATTCAGTCGCTCGCGGATCTCGTCTTTGGGTTTCAGGTCGCGCTTGCCGTGATAGCCGCGCTGCGGGCGGCGCGGCGGGCCGTAACCGTTGGCCTCGAGCTCATTGCGCGCGCGCGCCTCCTCGCTGCCCGAGCGCTGCACCAGCACGCGGCGGCCCTTGCGGTCGGCGATCAGGCCAGTCTTGCCGGCCGGCTTGAACGGCTTTTTTGCACGCGGCGTGTTGCCATCATCGACGATCACCTCGTCCGGCATCGGCCGGGCGAATTCCGCGCCGGCAAGGGCCGCGACCTTTTCGCCGAGCTGCTCGCGCAGCACGCGGGTTTTGACCTCCTCGACCTGGCCTTCGGCGAGTTCGCCGAGCTGGAACGGCCCGTAGGAGACCCGGATCAGCCGGTTCACCTCGAGGCCGAGATGCGCCATCACGTTGCGCACCTCGCGGTTCTTGCCTTCGCGGATCGCGAACACCAGCCAGACATTGGCGCCCTGGTCGCGCTCCAGCACCGCGTCGATCGGGCCGTATTTGACGCCATCGATCTCGACGCCCTTCTTCAGCGCGTCGAGCTGATCCTGCGTCACCTCGCCATGGGCGCGCACCCTATAACGCCGCAGCCAGCCGGTATCGGGCAGTTCCAGCACCCGGGCGAGCCCGCCATCATTGGTCAGCAGCAGCAGGCCCTCGGTGTTGAAATCGAGCCGGCCGATGCTGATCAGGCGCGGCAAACCTTCCGGCAGGTTGTCGAACACCGTGGGACGACCTTCCGGATCGGCATGCGTAGTCATCAGCCCGCGCGGCTTGTGAAACATGAACAGCCGGGTGCGGTCGCGCTCCGGCAGCGGTTTTCCGTCAACGGTAATGATGTCGCGTGATGTCACATCCAGGGCCGGCGAATTGATCACCCGGCCGTTGACCGAGACGCGGCCCTGCACGATCCACTCCTCGGCGTCGCGGCGCGAGGCAAGCCCTGCGCGCGACACCACCTTGGCGATGCGCTGGCCGGCCTTTTTCGGCTTCGGCTCGGCGCGCGGTGCGCGCTTGTCGAAGTCAGGCTTGCGCGCGCGATATTCGCCGCGGCCGCCGAATGCCGGACGCTTGGCGAACACCTTGCTGTCGTCCTCATTGTCGCGGCGCGGCCGCTCGTCGCGGCCCTCGGAGCGCGGATGCTCCTGCCAGGCGTTTCGCTGTTCGCGCGGACGCTCGAATTTCGGGCGCTCGGTTCGCTCGCGCGGCCGGTCGAAGCGAGGGCGATCGCGGAATGGCCGGTCTCCCTGCGGCCCATCCTCGCGGGGACGCGAAAAACGCGGGCGATCGTCTCCGCTGCGCTCGTCACGAGGCGTGTCGAAGCGCGGCTTGTCGAAATTTCTTGCAGGCCGGGAATTGCGCCCTGCGTGATCCGGCGAAGAAGCATCGCGCTTATGCCACGGCTTGGACTCGCTGCGATCCGAACGACTGCCGAAATCCTTGCGCGGGCCGCGATCCGGCGCGCCGCGTGAAAACTTCTTGTCGCCGCCGAATTTCCGTTCGGGGCGGTCGTCGCGCGGACGATCGCCGTCCCGGCGGAATCCCTCGCCGCGCGGCGTGTACGGGCGCTTCTCGCCGCCGCGATCATCGCGCGGGCGAAAATCCTTGCGCGGTCCATGAGCAGGACGATCATCGCGATTGAAACGGGCCGGACGCGGCGCGCCGCCCTCTTCGCGCTTCGGCCGGTCTGCAAAGTCGCGCCGCGGCTTGTCGGTAAAATCCCGGCGCGGCGGCGGACCTTCGCGCTTGCCGGCGTACGGTTTGCCCGGACCGGAATAAGGCTTCTTGCCATAGGATTTGGGGCCGTCGGATTTGCCGGCGTAAGAACGCTTCTCGCCATCAGGCCTCGGCGTATATGGCCGCTTGTCGCCATCGCTTTTGCCGGCAAAGCCGCGCTTGGCGAATTTCTTCTCAGGTCCCCGGGCGGCGCCCGAACGGCCTTTGCCGCCGGAGGGTCGGTCACGCCGGCCGCGCGGGGAATCGTTGTTTTTATCGTTATCGCGAGGCATGAATGGGCTCACTGCAGCTGGATGAAATGGCGATCAGACGGATGGGAACGGGCTCACATGACGGCAATGCGCGCGCTCAAGGCGCATTGTCACGCAAACCCGGTGTCCACTTTTGCTGAATGGGCTTTTCCTAGCAGAGTTTTCCCGGCAAGACGAGCCATGACCGCACCATCTTTCATGGATTTGGCGCTGAAAGCAGCCGAAAACGCCGGAAAAGCCGGCGAAGTCCCGATCGGCTGCGTGATCGTGCGCGGTAGTGCGGTGATCGCGGCCGCCGGCAACCGGACGCTGACCGACCGCGATCCCACCGCGCATGCCGAAATGCTGGCGATCCGCGACGCCGCGCGTGCGATTGGCAGCGAGCGGCTGGTGGATTGCGATCTCTATGTCACGCTGGAGCCGTGCGCCATGTGCGCGGCCGCGATCTCGTTGGCGCGGGTGAGGCGGCTGTATTACGGCGCGGCGGACCCCAAGGGGGGTGCGGTGGACTCCGGCGTGCGGTTCTTCGCCTCGCCGACCTGCCATCACGTGCCGGAGGTGTATTCGGCGCTGGGCGAGAGCGAGGCAGCGATATTGTTGCGGGAATTTTTCAAGGCGCGGCGGTAACTGTCCTCATCCTGAGGAGCCGCGCACTTGCGCGGCGTCTCGAAGGATGGCCCGCCCTCGTCCTTCGAGACGCATCGCTTCGCGATGCTCCTCAGGATAAGGGCTATACCGCGGTGAAAAACTGCTTCAACGCCTTTGCGGTCGCGTCCGGCGCTTCCTCGGTCAAAAAATGCCCGGAATTGATCGGCGCGCCGCTGACATTGGTCGCCCAGATCTTCCAGGTGTCGAGCGGCGTGGCGGCGGCTTGCGCAATGCCGGTATCGCCCCACAGCGCCAGCATCGGGACGGTGATCTTGTTGCCAGCGTCGCGGTCCGCCTTGTCGATGTCGAAATCGGCGCTGGCGCCGGCGCGATAATCCTCGCACATCGCATGCACGCGGGAGGGATCGCGGAACGCGGCAAGATAATGCTCGAGCGCGCGCGGGTCGATGGCGTCCAGATTCTTCGATTTGGTCTGGCTCGCCATCTTCTGCCGCAGATAGAAATCCGGCGCGCCGCCGATCAGGGTTTCCGGCAGTGGATGAGGCTGCGCCAGAAATGTCCAGTGATAGATTTTCAGCGCGTAGCGCCAGTCCATCTTCATCCAGTAATCGTAGGTCGGCAGTATATCGAGCACCGCCAGCCGCGACAGCCGGCCGGGATGATCGAGCGCGAGGCGATACGACACCCGGCCGCCGCGATCGTGCCCGGCCAGGGCAAAATGCACATGGCCGAGCTGCTCCATCGCCTCGATCATCGCATTCGCCATCGCGCGCTTGGTGTAGGGCGTGTGGTTTTCATCGCTGCGCGGCATGTCGGACCAGCCGTAGCCCGGCAGGTCGGCGATGATCAGCGTAAACTTGTCCGCCAACTGCGGCGCGACGCGGTGCCACATCACATGGGTTTCGGAAAAGCCGTGCAGCAGCAATAGCGGCCGCCCCTTGCCGCCGACCCGGGCGAAGATGCGGCCGGATTTGGTGTTGATCCATTCGGAGGCATAGCCGGGGAACAGGTCAGCGAGATCGGGCATGGGCATTTTCCCTTCGTCATGGCCGGGCTTGTCGCGGCCATCCATGTCTTTGGCGCGGTGATAATAGAAAGACGTGGATGCCCGGGACAAGCCCGGGCATGACGGTTGAGCGCGGGGACGACAGCAGCTTCAAACTTTGTTTGCCGTTGCCGGTGCGGCACCGCAGCTATATGCCATTCCTCAACCACCAACAAACCAGAAACTAAGGAAACCCCATGGCGATCGATTTCGAGATTCCCGCCGAGGCCAAAGCGATCCGCGAAAAGGTCCGGCAGTGGGTGCATGACGAATGCATTCCGGCCGAAAAGGCGCTGGACGACAAGCCGCTCAAGGAGGTACTCGATCCCTTGCGCAAGAAGGCCCGCGCCCAGGGCCTGTGGTGTCCCTTCATTCCGAAGGAATATGGCGGCATGGGGCTCGGCCCGCTCGCCAACGCGCTGGTGCAGATGGAGCTCGGCGAAAGCTCGCTCGGCGCGCTGTCGCTGAACACGCAAGGCCCCGACGATGCCTCGATGCTGACGATTCTGGCGCACGGCACCGAGTATCAGAAGGAAAAGTTCTTAAAACCGCTGCTCAACGGCGACAAGCGCATTTGCTTTTCGATGACCGAGAAAGCCGCGGGCGCCGACGCCACCGGCATGCAGACCCGCGCGGTGAAAGATGGCAACGAAAACTACGTGCTCAACGGCGAGAAATGGTTTTCCTCGTCCGCATCCGTCGCCGACATCGCGCTGGTAATGGCGAAAACCGATCCGGACGCGCCGCGCCACAAGCAGTTTTCCACCTTCATCGTGGAGCTGCCGAACCCCGGCTACAACATCAAGCGCAATGTCAAGAACATGGCGATCGAGGGCGCGCATTACGACGAAATCCACGGCGGCCATTCCGAGATCGAGATCAAGGACTTGAAAGTGCCGGCCGACAATCTGCTCGGCGGCGAAGGCAACGGCTTCAACATGGGCCAGCACCGCCTTGCCTACGGCCGGCTGCGGCATGGCATGCACAACATCGCCAAAGCGCAGCGCGCGCTGGACATGGCGACCGCGCATGTGACGCAGCGTTCGACCTTCGGCGTCAAGCTGTCCGACCGCCAGGCGGTACAGTTCATGCTGGCCGATTGCGCCAGCGAGCTCTATATGGCGCGCTTGATGCTGCTGCACATCGCCTACAAGGCCGAAAAAGGCCTCGACCTGGCCCAGGAAAACTCGATCGCCAAAGTGTTCTTGGCGCATATGGTGCACAAGGTGGTTGACACCGCGATCCAGCTGCACGGCGCGCTCGGCTACAGCCAGGATACGATTTTGGCAAAATGGTACACCCAGATCCGCTCGCAGCGGCTGGTCGACGGCCCCGACGAGGTGCACAAATGGCGGGTCGGCCGCAACGTCATCAAGGCCTACAAGCAGCACGGCACCACCGCGTCGGCGGCGGGCGGGGATTTGATTTAGCACACCGTCATTCCGGGGCGAGGCGAAGCCTTGAGACCGGAATCCATAACCACGATTGGGGGTTTATGGATTTCCGGGCCTGCGCCAAGAGGCGCATCCCGAAATGACGAGGGTTGGATTTCAGCTCCTTAGCCCCGGCGCCTCGTGCCCGGTGCGCGCGACATATTCCGTGTAGCCGCCGCCGTATTGGTGGATGCCCTCGGGCGTCAGTTCCAGCACCCGATTCGACAGCGCCGCTAAAAAATGCCGATCGTGCGAGACGAACAGCATGGTGCCCTCGTAGCCGGACAGCGCGGCGATCAGCATCTCCTTGGTCGCCATGTCGAGATGGTTGGTGGGCTCGTCCAGCACCAGGAAATTCGGCGGATCGTAGAGCATCTTGGCCATCACCAGCCGCGCTTTCTCGCCGCCCGACAGCACACGGCACTTCTTCTCGATGTCGTCGCCGGAAAATCCGAAGCAGCCGGCCAGCGCCCGCAATGAGCCCTGCCCGGCCTGCGGAAAGGAGTCCTCCAGCGACTGGAATACGGTGCGCTCGCCGTCCAAAAGATCCATGGCGTGCTGCGCGAAATAGCCCATCTTGACGCTGCCGCCGACCGCGACCGTACCGTCGTCCGGCTCGGTGGCGCCCGCCACCAGCTTCAGCAGCGTGGATTTTCCGGCGCCGTTGATGCCCATGACGCACCAGCGCTCGCGGCGGCTCACCATGAAGTCCAGCCCGTGATAGATGCTGCGGTTGCCGTAACCCTTGTGCACCTTCTTCAGGCTGACGACATCCTCGCCGGATCGCGGCGCGGGAAGGAAATCGAATGACACCGTCTGGCGGCGCCGAGGCGGCTCCACCCGTTCGATCTTCTCCAGCTTCTTCACCCGGCTCTGCACTTGCGCCGCATGAGAGGCGCGCGCCTTGAAGCGCTCGATGAAATTGATTTCCTTGGCGAGCATCGCCTGCTGGCGCTCGAACTGCGCCTGCTGCTGCTTTTCGGCGAGCGCGCGTTGCTGCTCGTAGAACTCGTAATTGCCCGAATAGGTGGTGAGCGTGCCGCCGTCGATCTCGACGATCTTGGTGATGATGCGATTCATGAACTCGCGGTCGTGCGAGGTCATGAACAGCAGGCCCTCATAGCCTTTCAAGAACTGCTCCAGCCAGATCAGGCTTTCCAGATCCAGATGGTTGCTCGGCTCGTCCAGCAGCATGGCGTCGGGCCGCATCAAGAGAATGCGCGCCAGTGCCACGCGCATCTTCCAGCCGCCCGACAGCGCGCCGACGTCGCCCTCCATCATCTCCTGGCTGAAGCTCAAGCCGGCGAGAACTTCGCGCGCGCGGCCCTCCAGCGCGTAACCGTCCAGTTCCTCAAAACGGTGCTGCACCTCGCCATAGCGCGCGATGATGTCCTCGATCTCGCCGGCACGCTCCGGATCGGCCATCGCATGCTCGAGCTCCTTGAGCTCGGCCGCCACCTCGGCTACGGGACCGGCGCCGTCCATCACCTCGGCTACCGCGCTGCGGCCGCTCATCTCGCCGACGTCCTGGCTGAAATAGCCGATGGTGATGCCGCGATCGACGGCCACCTGGCCCTCGTCGGGATGCTCCTCGCCTGTGATCATCCGGAACAGCGTGGTCTTGCCGGACCCGTTGGGACCGACCAGGCCGACCTTCTCGCCCCTCTGCAGCGCCGCGGAGGCCTCGATGAAAAGCAGGTGGTGGCCGTTTTGCTTGGAGATGTTGTCGAGACGAATCATGGGTTCATGGGTTGGGGAGGGAGAGCGGCGGGTCTTACCATGTGAGGCGTCAACGGCAAGAACACCGCGTCATTGCCGGGCTTGACCCGGCAATCCATCCACTTCGTAAGAGCCTTGTGAAGAGTGATGGATACGCGGGTCAAGCCCGCGTATGACGATTTTTTATTTCTCCGCGGTCTCCCGCTTCACCGCCTGCCAGCCGATGTCGCGGCGGCAGAAGCCTTCCGGCCAGTGGATGCGATCGACCGCCTCGTAAGCGCGGCGCTGCGCCTCGGCCACCGTCGCACCCGACGCGCAGACGTTCAGCACGCGGCCGCCGTTGGCGAGAACATGGCCGTCCTTCGCCACCGTGCCGGCATGGAAGATCTCGACGCCCTCGATCTTGGCGGCCTCGCCCAATCCCTCGATACGCGAACCTTTGCCGTAGTCGCCGGGATAACCTTTCGTCGCCATCACCACCGTCAGCGCCGGATCGGGAAACCAGCGCAGATCGAAATTCTTGAGTTGTCCGTCGGCGCTGGCCAGCAGCGCCGGAACGAGGTCCGACATCATCCGCAGCATCAGCACCTGGCATTCCGGGTCGCCGAAGCGGACGTTGTATTCGATCAGCTTCGGGCCGGAATCGGTGATCATCAGGCCTGCGAACAGCACGCCCTTGAACGGCATGCCCTTCGCATTCATCGCGCGCAGCGTCGGCGTGATGATCTCGTTCATGACGCGCGCGCACATCGCGTCGGTCATGACCGGCGCCGGCGAATAGGCGCCCATGCCGCCGGTGTTCGGCCCCCTGTCGCCATCGAAGGCGCGCTTGTGGTCCTGCGCGGTTGCCAGCGCCAGTGCATGCTCGCCGTCGCACAGCGCGAAGAACGAGGCTTCCTCGCCGGCCATGAATTCCTCGACCACGACCTCCGCGCCGGCGCCGCCAAAGCCGCCCTCGAACATCATGTCGATCGCGGCCAGAGCCTCATCCGGCGTCATCGCGACCACGACGCCCTTGCCTGCCGCCAGCCCGTCGGCCTTGACCACGATCGGCGCGCCCTGGACACGGATATAGGCCTTTGCGGCATCCGCATCGGTAAAACGCTCATAACCCGCGGTCGGAATGTTGTTGGCCTTGCAGAGGTCCTTGGTGAATCCCTTCGAGCCTTCGAGCTGCGCCGCCGCCTTGCCGGGACCGAACGTCTTGATGCCGGCGGTGGCGAGATCGTCGACGATACCGGCGGCCAGCAGCGTCTCCGGGCCGACCACAACGAAGTCGACCGCGTTGGCGCGGCAGAAACCGATCACCGCCGCATGGTCGGCAATGTCGAGCGCGACGCATTCCGCCTCCCGCGCGATCCCGGCATTGCCCGGCGCGCACCACAGCTTCGTCACCAGCGGGGAAGCAGCGATCTTCCACGCCAGCGCATGTTCGCGGCCGCCGGAACCGAGCAGGAGGATGTTCATGCCTGTCGGTTAGCGAACCGGCGCGCGGGATACAAGGGAAGGCAGGCGTTTTGCGCACAGAACCCGTCATTCCGGGCCTGCGCCAACAGGGGCATCCCGGAATGACAGGTTACTGCCCCGCGCCGGTCTCGATGATCTCCTTCAGATACGCCACATGCCGGGCGAACGCCGCCCGTCCGGCCGCGGTCGCGGTCACCGTGGTCTGTGGCTTCTTGCCGACAAAGGCCTTGTCGACCGCGACATAGCCCGCCTTCGACAATGTCTCGATATGGGCGCCGAGATTGCCGTCGGTGGCGCCGGTCAGCATCTTCAGTTTTGCGAATTCCAGCCCGTTTCCAAGCGGCAGCACGTTCAGCGCCGCCATGATCCGCAGCCGCAACGGTTGATGGATGATGTCGTCGAGTTCGGCCATCGGTCAGCTCCGGCGCATCCAGAGGCCGCCCAGAACTAGTCCGCCCCCGTCCACCAGCGCCATCCAGAGATGGAACCAGTCGCCGGCGAAGAAGTAGCCGATCAGCGTCAGCGCGGTGATGCCGATGCCGATCGCGGCAAAGGCGTAACCGAACCAGATTCCGACGATGGTGTAGACCATCATGGAATAGATCGGCCAGAACGCGTCCATTTGCCGTGGCCTCAGATGCCCCACCCCTATCGAAAGGATGCAGCCGAAGATGACGAACAGGACGAACGCCGCAAGGAAATTGGTACTGAACGTGTTCACGCCGGCGCGTCGGCGCGCCGAGGCGCCGATGCCCAGCGAGGCTGCGAGCCCGATCACGCCCAACACGATCCATTGAACGCCGTTGATGCGCGGCCAGATATACGACGCGACGTAGCCTGCGAAGACCAGCGCGCCCCACATGATCAGCATCACGCTGGAGAAATTGTAGATTCGCGACTGTCGGACGCGGCGAACCATGCTCTCGATATCGGTGAGCGCTTCGGTGGCTTGCTTGCTGTCGATCATGATCGCACACCGTCCTGCTGAATTACCGCATCGCCGGGAGTGGGATGCGACCGCGACACCGGCCGGTATCGATTGATGAGGACATAACCGAGGGCGGTTACAATTGCGGTAGCCGCAGCGGTTACCATCCAGGCCTGTTCCCTCGTCGCCAAATGACCGGTTCGCATCGCGAGTTGCGTCGCTCCCCCTGACAGCAATCCCACATACGACCAGCAAATAAAATAATAGTGCTGAAATTTCCAGTTTAACGGACGTGGATTTCGCAACACGGGGACGATCGCAAGGATGATGCAAAGCATATTCGCGATTGCTCCAACGTGAAGCATGTTGAACCGGCCTGTGAATTGAAAAAGCAGCATCGCCGAGCCATCCGCGATCAGCATGGCGTAGACGAAGGCATAACCGAGTGCTCGATGAATTGAGCCGCCCTTGGGACGCAAGAGTTGAATCAACCCGACGATGATGCTCGTAGCCGCAAGCAGCGCGTGAATGCCACCCGGCAGTGTCAGATGCTGGGTCACGAGTTCAGTCCGGTCTTTGCGACATCATCGGCGATGATCGACACTGCCGAGGGATCGCGGACGATGCCCATGTGGTTGATGCCGTCGATGATCCTGACGGTGGCGCGATTTCCGACCGCTTCCTGATATTTGCCGGGCAGCATCAATTCATCGGCGCCACCGGAAAAGATCGTCACCGGTCTGGTCGCCGCCGCCAGATCCTTGCCGAAATCGGTGGACGCTCCGAAATTTCGCATCAGCCGGTACGAATAGCTCGCCGTCAGGACATCGGCCGAATTCGGCGGAACCGCGAACGCAACCGTCGGCAGCGACTCGGCGAACGGCATCCCGATGCCGCGCATCACCGACAACGCGATGAAGCGCGGAATATCGGGGCTGGCCCAGCCGCCGGCATCGGCGCGGGTGCTCGGCGCGTCGTAGCCGAGATAGGGCGCGAGCAGCACGGTGCGCACGAACAGGTTCTGGATCGGCGAGCCCGCGACGCGTAGCGCAAAGCCGCCGCCGGAGGAATGACCGATCAGCGTCAGCGGCGCGGCCGGTTCGGTTTTACGGATTTCGGCGACCAGATCGGCGAGATCGTCCTCAAGCTGACCCAGATAGCTGATGTCGCCTCTGGCGCCGGAGGAGCCATGGCCGCGAATATCAACTGCGAACGTCTGCACGCCTCGCTCGGCCAGTGCGGTGGACAGCGCATGGATTGCACCCCTGCTGGAGCCGGACGATCCGTGCACCACGACGGCGATGCGACCGGTTGCAGGCGCGTGCGCTGAATAGTGCCGGTATGCAAGGTCCGTCCCGTCGCGGGCCTGGAATCGCTCGACCACGGGCAAGGTGCTGAAATCGATCAATTTGCGTGCGTCCGAGATCGAAGCCAGTTCCGGCGGCGGCCGAAGCGGCCAGGCGATCATTGCGGTCAGCGCCAAACTGGCCAGGCCCGCGATGGTGAGGCTCCAGACAACGGCCTTGAAGCCGCCTGACACTATCGTGGCAATCATTTGTGTAAGCTCCAATTGGAAAATCGATAAGACGCAACTTCAGGCAATGGCGCGAAGAGGAGCGTCGGCAACCTCGCGGAGAGGTTGACGCCGATAGCGGCGTCCGCCGACGACGCGCATGGTGGCGTAGGCGATCAGGAACAGCGCGGCCTTGCTGACGATGCCATAAATGGACATCGCCACCGACCAAGTCACCACGCTGAAATTGAGGGCCACGATCACGTTGAGGACCGCCGAGAAGAACATCAGCCCCGACCAGACGTAGCCGAAGATGACGGCGATATCCGGCACCAGCGCGATCGCAACGGGCGGCAGATAGCGGTTCATCCAACCGCGCTTCAGCATCACGACGCCGACGATGATGTAGATCACGCTCGGTTTGATCATCACGAAGCGCGGATCATTCGTGATCAGCGTGACGGTGCCCGCGCCCAGCACCAGAAACAGGCTCATCCACTGCATGGTGTCGATCGGCTTTTGGCGCGCAAGCTGCCAGCCGATCTGGGTTGCGCCCAGCGCCATGCCGAGCATCACCGACAATGCGAGGTTGTGGGTCAGCAAATAAAGCGCGAGAAAAAACAGCGTCGCCGCCATGTCGAGAAACAGCAGCTTTCCAGCTTCGAACAGGTTCTTCATGGGTTCTCCAAGCCTTAGCGCAACCAGCGGCAGACCGGCCTCATCAGGGCTTTCGGCAGGAGCGTTCTCGCCGCTACCGAATATATGAAGAGTACTCTATAACACAGAGTTATCTGGATTGCAAGCGCCGATTGGCGACCGCGGCCAAAATCCCTGCCCTTGCGCGCGAACCCGAAAAGTCCGAATCGATAGCTTAAGATGACCGCAGCCGAAGCCCTGCTCAACGCGCCGGAATTCACGGTGTCCGAACTCTCCTCCGCGCTGAAGCGGACGGTGGAGGACGCTTACGGCCATGTCCGGGTGCGCGGCGAAATTTCGGGTTTTCGCGGGGCCCATTCCTCCGGGCATTGCTATTTTGCGCTGAAGGACGAGAGCGCCAAGATCGAGGCGGTGATCTGGCGCACCACGCATGCGCGGATGCGGTTCAAGCCGCAGGAGGGCCTCGAGGTCATCGCCACCGGCAAGCTCACCACCTATCCCGGCTCGTCGAAATACCAGATCGTGATCGAGGCGATCGAGCCTGCCGGCATCGGCGCGCTGATGGCGCTGATGGAAGAGCGCAAGCGCAAGCTGTCAGCCGAAGGACTGTTCGACGAAGCGCGCAAGCAGCTATTGCCGTGGCTGCCGGAGGTGATCGGGGTGGTGACGTCGCCGACAGGCGCTGTGATCCGCGACATCCTGCATCGTCTGCAGGATCGCTTTCCGCGCCGCGTGCTGGTATGGCCGGTCAAGGTGCAAGGCGAAGGTTCCGCCGAGCAGATCGCCGCGGCGATTCGCGGCTTCAATGCGCTGCCCGAGGCGGGGCGGATTCCGCGGCCGGACCTGTTGATCGTCGCGCGCGGCGGCGGCTCGCTGGAGGATCTGTGGTCGTTCAACGAGGAGATCGTGGTCCGCGCCGCGGCGGAAAGCATGATCCCGCTGATCTCGGCGGTGGGCCACGAAACCGATATCACCCTGATCGATTTCGCCGCCGACAAGCGCGCCCCGACCCCAACCGCGGCCGCCGAAATGGCGGTGCCGGTGCGCGCCGAACTGTTCGTGGAAGTCTCGGCCTATGCGCGGCGGATGATGCTGTGCTGGCAGCGCGGCCAGGACAGCCGCCGCAACGAATTGCGCGCCGCGGTCCGCGCCCTGCCGGCGGCGGCGGAATTGCTGGCGATCCCGCGGCAGCGGCTGGACGGCGCCGCGGCGGCGCTGCCCCGCGCGTTGAAAGCCAATACCCACGCCCATTTCCGCCGTTTTGCGCAAGTCAGCGCGCGGCTGACCTTGCGCGTGCTGCGCGCGCAGGTCGCGCATGCCGCGCAGCGCCTGACCATGAGCGGCGAGCGGATGACGCTCGGCGCGCGTGCGTTGCTCGGCCGCCGCCGCGACCGCTTTTCCGGGCTGGAAATCCGCCTCAAAGCCTCGAAACACGCCAATGCGCAGGCGCAGCGCAGCAGAATTGCGCGCGACCGCGAACGCGCGCTGCGTCTTTCAGAGCGCGCGCGCCGCGCTTTGGTGACGGCGATGCAGCGTCAGCAGGCGCGCATCGCACATACCGGCCAGCTGCTGACGGCGCTGTCATACAAGAGCGTGCTTACGCGCGGCTTTGCGCTGGTGCGCGACCAGCGGGGGCACGCGGTGCGCGCCGCGGCGGCGGTCGGACCTGGAGCCCGGCTCGATCTGGAATTTTCCGACGGGCGGGTCGGCGCTACCGCGGATGCGGATCGGCCGGCGGCGACACGCGCGAGCCCGCCGAAAGCCGTTACCGGCGAGCAGAAGCCCGCCATGCCCAGGCGCATCGCCAAGCCGATCGATCAGGGTAGTCTGTTTTAGCGCGCCAGCCACTCCGCCACGCGCTTTTGCGAATCCGCGCGGGCGTCGGGGTCGCCGCCGAGATGGCCGCGTTCCGGAACGTTGGCGTCGGCGCCGGCAATGGCGTGAAGCGGAAGATTGACGCGGTCGAAATCGTGATAGGCGCCGGGATACACCACGATCCGCGCTAGCGCGCTACGCCCCCGCGCGCCGTCCACCATCTGCCGGCATGCTTGCGGCGAACTGACGTCGTCGCTGGCGCCGATCAGCACCAGCGTTGGCACCCGCGCGCTCCAGCCGAGGCCGGACGAGATGCGGCAGGCTGGATAGAACGCGATCGCCGCGCGAAAATCCGGCTCGGCCTTGTGCGCCGCCAGTTGCGGGCGCACCGCCCACAACACCGCGCTGGCGCCGTGGGCCCAGCCGATCAGGCTGATGCGGTCCTGTTCCACCCATGGCTGCTGCGACAGCCATTGCCGCGACGCCCTGATATCGGCGACGCGCTCGCGGCGGGCCAGCACCCGGCTTTCCTTGACCCGGCATTGCGAGCCGAGTTCGCGCGAGCCGTAACTGTCGGGCAGCAGAACCGCGTTGCCCTCTTTCAGCAACTGCTCGGCCCAGTCGCGATAGCGCGGCTGGATCTGGTCGGACTGCCCGTTCAATCCGCCGCAGCCATGCAGCGCGATCACGGTCGGGAACGGACCCGCGCCATCGGGTTTGAACAGCTGCGCGTGCAGCGTGCCGCCGTTTGAGGGAATCTCGACCTGCTGGGGAGCTGCCGGCTGCGCTGCGCCCGCGGCAAATGTCGCCGTGAGAAAAGCGAGAATTGTGAGAGTTGAAAGCAGGCGCATCGCGTTCCGGCCAATGCAGGGTGCCCGGCCCCCCACGGCGAGAATCTATCACGCGACCTGAGCTGCAATTCATCACAAATCGGTGGGTTGGACGACAGGACCGCAGGACCTATTTATGTTAGGCAATCTCGGACCATATTCGATCCGGTGCCCGAGCGGACCGGGACGATCCAAGGAGAGCCGCCGTGCTGAATAAATTCGGTCCCTCGGGCCATGGCGAAGCGCAGGTGCAATATCTCGATGGCGATTTCCGCGTGATCTCGCCGGGCACCTATGTGCGTTGCGCCGTCACCGGCGTGCAGATTCCGCTCGACGAGCTGAAATACTGGAGCGTCGACCTGCAGGAGGCCTACGCGGTTCCGTCCGCGGTGCTGCAGCGGCACTTTCCCGGCGCGCTGAAGGTTGACAGGTAATTCGTAGGGTGGGCAAAGGCGCGCTCTTCGCGCCGTGCCCACCATCCAACGGTTCACGTGTGTGTTGAGGATGGTGGGCACGCCATCGGGCGCGCATTCGCGCGACCGTTGGCTTTGCCCACCCTACGATCTACGATCTGAATTTCCTCGCGCGGGCCTTGAACAGCCGATCGGTTACAAACCTCTGCAATTTCGGCTCGTCCTCGAACCGCAATGTCACCGCGAACGGCACAACGCCGGGCGCACGTCTGCCCAGCCGCGCGATATCCTTTTCCGTCGTCACCAATGTCAGCCCATCGCGTTTCGCCGCGGCGGCCAGGGCCTCGATCTCGTTTTGCGAAAACGGGTGATGATCGGGGAACGCGTTCTTCGCCGCGACTTCGACACCGCCGGCGCGCAACGTCCGGAAAAACCTGGCGGGATCGCCGATACCGGCGAAAGCCAGCACGCGCTTGCCGCGCAGCGCCGCGACGGAGGCTTCGCTCGGCACCAGATGCGCCCGCACCACCAGTCCGCCTTGCGCGGCAATCGCCGCGGCGACCGCGCCGGCCGCGCTGCCACTGCCGACGATAATGAGCGCATCGGTGCGGGCAAGTTGCGGCGGCAGCGGCGCGCGCAGGGGACCTGCGGGAAACACGCAACCATTGCCGATGCCGCGGTCGCCGTCGATCACGATCAGCGAGGCGTCCTTGGCGATTGCCGGATTCTGAAAACCGTCGTCCATCAGGATGACGCTGGCGCCCTGCGACCGCGCCAATGCCACGCCATCGACCCGATCGCGTGCGACCACCACCGGCACTGTCCGTGCCATCATCAGCGGCTCGTCGCCAACGTCCACCGCCGCATGCCGGTCGGGATCGACCTTGATCGGTCCGCGCAGTTTTCCGCCGTAGCCTCGGCTGAGCACGATCGGCGCCTCGCCGGCATCGCGCAGCAGGTCGACCAGCGCCAGCACGGCCGGGGTCTTGCCGGCGCCGCCGACGTGGTAATTTCCGACGCAAAGCACCGGGATGCCGGCGTCGAAACCTTGGCGCGCCAGCCGCTTCGCTGCGACCGCGCCATAGACGGCGCCAAGCGGCATCAGCAATCGCGATGTCAGCGACGACGGCCGATACCAGAAGCTCGGCTCATGCACCGGCGGCTCCAATCTCCAGCCGCAATTGCAGCAGATATGGCTCCAGTGCGCCGAGCGTGCGGTCCAGCGCGCCGCCGAGTTGCTCGACCACGCGCCCGGCAACCTCGACCGAGCCCTGCCTCGCAACCGTGTCGGCAAGCCACTGCCCGAGTTGCTTCACCAGCGCCTCGCGGCTGTCGGCCTGTTTCGCGCCGCCGGCGCCGTCAAGCGCATCGTAGACATCGGTGAAATTGAAGACATGTGGTCCATGCACGATCGCGGCCCCGAGCTTGATCGCCTCGATCGGATTCTGCCCGCCATGTTCGACCAGCGAGCCGCCCATGAACACGATCGGCGCAAAACGATAGAACAATCCAAGCTCGCCCATGGTGTCGGCGATGTAGATATCGGTGGTCGCGGTCGGCAAATCCTCGTGCGAGCGCAAGGTTGCATGCAGGCCGGACCCGGCGATCATGAGGGCGACGGCTTCGCCGCGGTTGGGATGGCGCGGCACGATGACGGTGAGCAATGAAGGGAAATACCCAGCCAGTTCGCGATGCACCTCGGCCAGGATTTCCTCCTCGCCGGGATGGGTCGAGGCCGCCACGATCACCGGCCGGCCGCGCGTCACCGCCATCAGCCGCTCCAGTCTCGCATTGTCGGCGGGCGGCGCCTGCACATCGAGCTTCAGGTTGCCTGTCGTGACCACGTTGCGGCTGCCCAGCGCTGCGAACCGTTCGGCATCGGTATCGGACTGCACGAGGCAGACTTCGAACCGGCCCAACAGCGCCTCGATGGTTCCCGGAATCCGGCGCCAGCGCGGAAACGAGCGATGCGACATCCGGCCATTGATCAGAACCATCGGCAGACGGCGCGCCGCGCCCGCCAGAATCAGATTGGGCCACAGATCGGATTCGATGAACAGCGCCAGCGATGGCTGCCAGTGATCGAGAAAGCGCGCGACATAGCGCGGCGAATCGTAAGGCACGTATTGGTGGATGACATCGGGCGGAAACCGCTTGGCGACGACAGCCGCCGAAGTCACGGTGCCCGAGGTCAGCAGGATGCGGAGGTTTGCCGCACGCAAGCTTTCAATCAACCCCGCTGCGGCAAGCACCTCGCCGACACTGGCGCCGTGGATCCACACCAGCGGGCCGTGCGGCCGGACATCCGCGGTCATGCCGCGGCGCTCGTTGACGCGCGCCGGATCTTCCTTGCCCTGCTTCAACCGCCGCTTGATCAGCACAGGCGCCAGCGGCACCGCCATGGCGGAAAGCTTCCGGTAGACGCGAAGCGTCATCGGCAGCGAATTCGTCATCAGGCCGACTCCGGACGTCCGACCTTCGCATAGGCGCGGCGGGTCGATTCGTTCAAATATTCCTCCAGTTGCCGGCGCAGCGTTTCCATGGTTTCGGCATCGGCATCGGGCGGCACGACAATCGCGTCGATGCCCACCACTGCACCGCGCCCGAACGGCAAATTGATGGTGGTGCGGTCCCAGTTGTTCAGGCGGATGAAACGGCTGGTCACCATCGCAAACGGCAGGATCGGTCGCCCGGAGTCGCGCGCCAGCATGATGATACCCATGCCGGCAATGCGCGAGCGCTTCGGCACGTCGGCGGTCAGTGCCATGTTGTAGCCCGCTTCCAGCGAGCGCACCATTTCCTTGAATGCCCCGACCCCGCCCTTGCGGGTGAATGCGGAGCCGTGGTCGCCGGAACCGCGCACGGTTTCGACGCCAAGCCGTTCGGCGACGATGGCGTTGAATTCGCCGTCGCGATGCCGCGAGACCAGCACCTTGGCGCGGTAGTGATCCTTGGTCTTGATGAAGGAGGTCAGGAAATGCTGGCCGTGCCAGAACGCAAAGATCAGCGGCTGGTGCGGCTCGGCGCGTTCATAGACATCGGGGGGATCGAAGCTGAATTTGTTGGTGCGCCATACCAGCCGCAGATATTCCGCGACGAGGAAGCCAACGGCCAGCTGAAACCAGCGGGCGCGCAACAAGGTGCGAAGTAGTTTTTTCAACGGGCGAGCTTCGCGTCTTGACCTGGATCGAGCAGCCGGTGCAGATGCACGATGAAGTAGCGCATGTGGGCGTTGTCCACGGTCTGCTGCGCCTTCGCCCTCCACGCCGCATAGGCGGTGGCGTAATTCGGGAACAGGCCGACGATTTCCACCTGATCCAGATCCTTGAAGGTCGCATGTTCGAGATCGGCGAGTTCGCCGCCGATCACGAGATGAAGCAGTTGCGGCTGGGTGCTATCCGACATGGTTGTCATTTCCTACAGCCGCGACCGGCGATCAAGCGAAAATTCCCGACTTGCATCGGGAGCGGTCAGGGCAACGGACGGCTGCGGAAATGCTCGACAATCCGTGCATGACGATCGCGTCCCGCTGCCACCAGCACCCCGTGCGTCACCTCCGGGCGATTATACGAGATCGCATCGCCCGACAGTGCCGTCATGTTACCATCCGCTTCGTGCACGATCAAATCGGCCGCGGCAAGGTCCCAGTCGCGGCTCTGACCGCCTGCAAAAGCGGCATCGAGCCGGCCGTCCGCCACCCGGCACAGCCGCAGCGCCAGCGAGCCTATTCGCGGATACAGCACAATGTCGTCCGCGGTTTTTCTGAGCCGCTCGACCAGCGGCTTCGGGCCTGCCACGCGCGAAAAATCCAGTTCCGTTCCCGATGTCGCGCGAAGCGCCACGCCGTTGCATGAAGCGCCCTGCCCGCGCGCGGCGAAGAAGAATTCATCGGTGGCCGGCGCGAATACCGCAGCCAGTAGCGGCGAAGCGCCCTCGACCAGGGCCGCGCTGACGCACCAGTCTTCCCGGCCGGCGAGATAACCGCGGGTGCCGTCGATCGGATCGACGATCCAGACCAGATGCTTGCCGAGACGCGAGGGATCGTCGGCGCTTTCTTCCGACAGCCAGCCATAATCCGGCGTGGCGGATCGCAGCCGGCTTTCAATCAGGTCATTGACCGCGATGTCGGCTTCGGACACCGGCGAGGACGCGCCCTTGGTCCAGTTCTTCAGCTCGGTGCGGAACAGCGACAATGCCAGTGCGCCCGCCTCGCGTACCGTGTCCGCCAGCAAGGCGGAGTCGCGCTTTGGAATTCCGGCGTGCGCCGAAATATCGCCGCTCGTTGCCTCGGCGCTAGCGTCCGCCAACCGTCAATCCCTCGATGCGCAGCGTCGGCGCATTGACGCCATAACGGAATTCCAGGTCGTTGGCCGGTGTCAGCGACTTGAACATTTCGATAAGATGCCCGGCGATCGTTACTTCGCTCACCGCGTAGGTGATCTCGCCGTTCTCGATCCAGAACCCGGAGGCGCCGCGGCTGTAGTCGCCGGTCACGCCGTTGACGCCGGAGCCGATCAAATCGGTGACGTAGAAGCCCTGCTTGATATCGGAGATCAATTGGGCAGGCGTCGGCTCGCCGGCCTCGAGATGAAGATTGTACGATCCTGGCGAGGGCGACGACGACACTCCGCGGTGGGCATGGCCTGTCGTGACCAGCCCGAGCTCGCGCGCGGTGGCCGAATCCAGCAGCCAGGAGGTCAGCACGCCTTCATCGATGACCGCGAGTTTCTTGACCGCGACGCCCTCGGCATCGAATGGCTGCGAACGCAAGCCGCGGACGCGCAGCGGATCGTCGACGATGCGGATATTCCTGTTGAACAGCTGCTGGCCGAGCCGGTCTTTCAAAAAACTGGTCTTGCGCGCGATCGATGCACCGTTCGCAGCACCGATCACATGTCCAACCAGCGAATTCGATACTCGCGGGTCGTAAACCACGGGCACCTTGCAGGTCTCGACCTTGCGCGGACCGAAGCGCGCCACCGCGCGTTCACCGGCCTTGCGGCCGACACTTTCGGGCAAGTCGAGGTCGGAGGCGTGCTGCGCCGACGTGTAATCGTAGTCGCGCTCCATCGCCGTGCCGTCGCCGACAATGGCAGTCATCGAGATGCCGTGGCTTGAACGCAAGTAAGCGCCGTGGAAGCCGGTTGAGGTGACCAGCACCATGCCGCCGATACCTGCCGAGGCCGAGGCGCCGCCAGATTTGGTCACGCCTTTCACCGCAAGACCGCCAGCTTCCGCCTCGGAGGCGCGGCGCTCGAGCTCGGCAACCGACGGCGTCACGGGATCGAGCATGTCGAGATCGGGGAACTCATGCGCCAGCAACGACGGGTCGGCGAGGCCGACATATTGGTCGTCAGGCGCGACCTTCGCCATCGCCACCGCGCGTTCGGCAAGCTTTGCTACGCCGTCGCTGCTGATGTCGTTGGTCGAGACCACCGCCTGGCGGCGGCCCACCAGCACGCGCAGGCCGACATCGTCGCCTTCCGAGCGTTCGGATTCCTCGACGCGGCCGTCGCGCACCTCGACGCCCTGCGATACACCGCGCACCGCGACCGCGTCGGCGGCGTCGGCGCCGGCGCGCCTGGCGGCTTCCACCAGGCGCTGCGCCAGCATCGAGAGCGCGGACTGGTCGAGCAGGTCGGAAGATACGGATTTGGAGGAAAGCTTTGAAGCGGGGGATGGTGAAGAGATCACGAACAAATTCCTGACGCTTGAATGCAAATCGGCTGACCCTTGAGATGTGCTTGATTCACGCGGACTTCAAGCATTTTCATGAGGCCGAAACGAACGAATTTCAGCAACCTCGCAACGACTTGTCAATCATGTGAGCCAAGGTGTTGTCAAGCATGCAGGCGAATGCGGGGCAAGGTACCTTCGATTAACCAGCCTTTTTAAGCCAATCGGCGCGCGGCTGGCTTAAGGTCTCACGTATCGACCGGGAACATAATCCCGGCGGGGAGAACAAAGCCGTGAGGCGTCAAACAGCAACAAGCGGGATCAATCCCGCCGGGTCGAGCCGCGCATTGCGGCTCGACCCTCTCTCACTGCCGGTCAGTTTCGCCGCCCACGATATCCGTGCCGACGGCGGCGTGCGGCAGATCGAACTTCATCGCGAACGCGTCGTGCTGCGCCGCGCCGTGCGCGGCATGCGGATGGCGGTCAACGTCCGCGTCCGGGATTTTCTCGGGATTGCGATGCGCGAAACCGGCGACGGGCAGATGCTCGTGCTGGTGCACCGCGATCCGTCACTGTCGATTCCATTGTGCGTCGGCGCCGAGCGCGACGAGATCGCATCGGCGTGGCAGATGTGGAGCGACATCTTTTCGCTTCCGCAATTGCAGGACACCTCGCGCGAGCCCGCGCAACGCCGCCGCCGCCGCAACGCGATCCGCGCGCGCCGTCCGAAATTTTTGGTGCGGCGCCGGGCCGGCGGTTTGCTCAACGCGGCGGGCAACTATCGCGGCGAACGCGAGATCATCGCGCGCAATTGACGATATCGTAGGGTGGACAAGGCGAAGCGTGCCCACCATAACAGCGCAAAACATCAACGCCTGATTGGTGGGCACCGCGCCAGCGCGCCTTTGCCCACCCTACACTCCTAAATACGCCCCGCCGTTGACGTGGATCGCCTGCCCCGTCACATAGCGCGCGCCCGGTCCGCACAGGAATCGCACCGAGGCCGCGACATCTTCCGGCCTGCCGCGCGCGCCGGTGATGGTGCCATGCGCCGCGTGATGCGCGGGCTCGGGTTTGTCCTTCGGACGAGGCGTGCCGATCAGCCCCGGAACCACGCAATTCACGGTGATGCCGTCCTCCGCCAGGTCATGCGCCAGCGCGCGGGTAAAACCGATCAGCCCGGCCTTCGCCGTCACCACATGGGCGCGATTTTTTGCACCGGTATGCGCGCTTAGGCCCCCGATATTGACCACGGTGCCGGCAGCGCTTTTTTTCAGCGCCGGCAGGCAGGCCTTTACGCAATGAAATGCGCCGTCGAGCGTGACGTTCATGATCTCGCGCCATTCGGCGTAGCTCATTTCGTCGAACGGCTTTTCCCGCCGCAGCGCGGCGTTGTTGACCAGAATGTCGATGCCTCCGAAACGCTTGACCGCCGCGTCCGCCATCGCCTGCACCGCCGTCGCATCGGCGACATCGCCGATATGCACCAGCGCCGTGCCGCCGATGGCTTCTATCTCATATGCGACCGCCTCCGCCTCGGCGCGATTGCCGCGCGCATTCACGACAATGGACGCGCCGCCCTGCGCCAGCGCCAGCGCGATGGCGCGGCCGATATTGCGGCCCGCGCCGGTGACGATGGCAACCTTGCCGTCGAGTTCCTTGTCGGCCATTTCCCACCCTCTCCTCGTCATGCCCGGCTTTATGCCGGGCATCCACGTCTTTTGCGGTGCTCAAGACGTGGATGGCCGGGGCAAGCCCGGCCATGACGGCAACTAGTTTCGTAACGCACTCAGATCGATTCGATTTTCATACAACCCCGCCATCAGCTTCAGCGCGGCCTCGCTTTGCGCTCTGTCCCAGCCGCCGTGCTGCGCGTTGAGCGCGAATTTTTCCGTCACGTCCTGCCGCGTCAGCGGCTCCTGCGCGCCGCCGCGCAGATAAGGCTGCCGTTCCTCGATCACACTGCCGTCGTTCAGGATGGTGCGGATATGGCCGGTGTAGTTGTTGGGATACGGATTGTTCGGATCAACAACGAATTTCACTTTTGCGGCGAGCGCCAGCACCTTGGAATCGCGGATCGCTTGTTCGGTAAACGCACCGAGCCCGACGCCGCCATGCACGAATCCGGCCGCCAGCAGATACGGCACCGCGAACTTGGCTGCATAGCCGTTGCGCGGGCGCTGCTTGTCGGCCAGCGGCTCCCACAGCCGGTGCACCGTGCCCTCCGCCACCTCGCACACGATCTGCCTGATGTCCTCGGGCCTGATGCCGCGCGCCGCCAGCCGCCTGGCGCAATCGATGTAAGGCTGCGCCATGGTCCCGCACGGATACGGCTTGAACGCCAGCGTGTCGATCACCCAGCGCTCGCCGAAATCTTTCGTCAGCGCCTCGTAGTCGCCCGCGGTGGTGTGGGCAAAACCATTGAACAGCCCATGGACGCCTTCGAACACCGTGCGCGGTCCGATAAAGCCTTGATCCGCCAGCAGCGCCGCCCGGATGCCGGATTGCGCTGCCCAGCCGGCATGCAGCCGCTTGGTCCAGGCACCCTCGGCGAGATATTCGATGATGCCGCCCGCCATGCTGCCGGCGATGCCGAGCGCATCGACGATCTGCTTTGCGTTGAGCCCGAGCGACGCGCCGACGCCGGCCGCCGCACCCATCGCGCCGAAGACCGCGGTGGGATGGAAGCCGGCCTTATGCACGGCCTTCGGCACCACCAGGCTCAGCCGGCACAGCACCTCGCAGCCTGCCGCGATTCCGATCAGCGCCATGCGGCCATCCGGATTGTGTTTTTCGCACGCGGCCAATACCGCGGGCACGACGACGGCGCCGGCATGCACAGGACCGCCCTCAAAGGTGTCGTCGAAATCCTCGCCATGCGCCGCGGTGCCGTTGACGAACGCCGCACCCGAGGCGCTCAGCGTGCGGGCGTGGCCGATCGCGGTGCACGGGCCGTCATCGTCCCAGCCGGCGAGCGCGCTGCTGATGTAATCCTCGTTGCGCGCGGTGACGCACAGCCCGACCACGTCGATCAGCAAGTCTTCGCATTTGCGCGCAGTCGGCGCCGGCAGGCCGCCCGGCTTCAACGCGACGATTTTTTGGGCAAGCGTTTCGGCGATGGAAGTTTTGGGCAACCCGGATGTCATGATGGCTCAATTGCGATGGATCAGATGCGGAAGATCTTGGTGTAGCGCGCCTTGATCGCGTCGCTCTCTTTTTCCACCGCGGCGGCGTCGTCTTTCATGGTCTTGATGTCCTTGAACGGCTTGCGCCCCGCCTTCTCTTGCGTCTGCGGATGCACCGAGCGCAGGCCGCCGACATCGATGATCAGCTGCTGGGCGTCGCGCGTGAAGCAGAACGATTGAAACAGTTTTGCCGCGTTCGGATTTGGCGAGGTCTTGAAGATGCCGTTCGGGCCGATGATCAGCGGCGATCCTTCGCTCGCATAGACCGGCTCGACCGGGCGGCCGGCCTCCTTCATCTGGAAAATATTATACTCGTTGCCGTCTGCCATCACCGCCCGCTCGCCGATCTCGAGCTTTTTGGGCGGATCGGCCGAGGATTGCACCTGCATGATGTTCTGCTTCGCAAGCTGCTCGAACCAGCTCCAGCCGAGGTCGCGCTGCATCTGGTAAGTCGCCGTCATGATGGTGCCGCTGTAGCCGGGATGCGCCTTGACGATCTTGCCTTTCCATTTCGGATCGAGCAGATCGGCAAAGCTCTTGGGCGCCTCTTCGGCCTTCACCAGACCGGTATTGTAGGCGATGATGCTGAGCCAGATGCGCCAGCTGGCAAACTGGCCGTCCACATCCTTGTGCTCCGACGGATAGAATTTTGCGACGTCTTCCGGCACGTAAGGCGCCAGGATGCCGTCGCGTTTCCAGACAATGAAGTGCGCGGCGTCGGATGAATTCACCACATCGACGCTGTGGATGTTGCTGGCATATTCCTGGCCGATGCGCTGGAACACGCGCTCGGCGCCGGTGCGCTCGACCCGCACCGCGATGCCTGAATATTTCGCCTCGAATGCCTTTGCCAGCTTTTCCGCGACCGGCAGGTCGGTCGAGGTGTAGTAGATCACCTGGCCTTCCTTCTTTGCGGCCTCGATCAGCGCCGGCGTCACCGGCTCCGGCGGCGGCGCCGCGGCAACCACGCGAGTCGAGAACGCCGCGCCCGCGAGCAGCGCCCCCGATCCCGCGAGGACGTCGCGGCGGGATAATTTTGCTTTCTTCATCGGCGCATCCTCGGTGGCGTTCTTGTGCTCGGCCAGTTCTAGCCTACCGCGCGCAACATTGCATCCGCCAGCAATCCTGCAAACAGCAGCAGTCCGGCGTCGCGGTTGGACTTGAAAAGTCGCAGGCACAGCGCGGGATTGCCGATCTCAACTGTTGCGATCTGCCAAACCAGATGCACGGCAAACGCGGCAAGCCCGATCCACGCCATCCAGCCTGCGCCGGCCAGCGCCAGCGCCGCGCCGATCAGCGCCACCGCCAGTCCATAGAACACCATCAGCGCCGGCCGCGTCCGCGCGCCGAACAATAGCGCGGTCGATTTGATGCCGATCAGCGCGTCATCCTCGGCGTCCTGATGCGCATAGATGGTGTCGTAGCCGATCACCCAGGCGATCGAGCCGGCATACAGAACCAGCGCGGCCGCATCGATCCGGCCGAACGTCACCGCGGATCCCATCAGCGCGCCCCACGAAAAGGCGAGACCAAGCACGATCTGCGGCCAGTATGTGATGCGCTTCATGAACGGATAGACCGCGACGATGACCAGCGAGGCGATGCCGGTTTCCACCGCGAAGCGGTTGAACCGCAGCAGCACCATCAGGCCCACCAGCGCCTGCAGCACCAGAAAGACCGCGGCCCGCGGCACGCTCACCTGCCCCGCCGGGATCGGCCGCGACCGCGTCCGCTCGACCCGCGCATCGAGATTGCGATCGGTGATATCGTTCCAGGTGCAGCCGGCGCCGCGCATGGCGAACGCGCCGATCAGAAACAGCACGAGGATGAGGGGCAGCCGGCCGGCATCGTGCGCCATCCCCGCAGCCAGCGCCGCGGACCACCAGCACGGCATCAGCAGCAGCCACGATCCGATCGGGCGGTCGAGACGCGACAGCCTCAAATAAGGCCGCGACCACAGCGGCGCGTATGTATCGACCCAGTTGTCGGTGGCATCAGAGACGCGGGCCGCAGCGCCGCTCATCTGGCGCGGATCATCGCGCGAGCACGTTGCCGTTCAGGGTGTCGAATGTCGAGCCGCCCTTCTTGGTGGGCGTCGCCTCCGGAAGCGCCGCCGACGAGCCCAGTACTTCGCTCAAGGAAGGTCCGGCCGGTCCGCGCGCCTGCGCCTGCGCCGCGCCGCAAACTTTCTTCAGCATCGACTCGGTGCCGATATGGCCCTTCTTCATCTGCTCCGAGATCTGCGGCGGAATCCCGCACTTCGTCGCATTGAGCTGCACGTATTTCATCATCTTGATTTCCGCCTGCGAGTAGTTCTCGATCAGCTTGCAGGCTTCGTCCGGCTGGGCGTGCCGTTCGCTGGCGGCCTTGATCAGCTTGCCGCGCTTCTCGGCCTCCTCGCGCAGCGGCACGAACCCCTTCATGCATGCGTCGCTCGGGCCGCCCGCCTGCCGCGGCGGACCCACCGGCCCGGCAGCGCCGGTACCGGCGATCGGCGCGGCGCCGTTGGAGGGAAACGAGCTGGGCTGTCCGAACGATGCCGCGGGTGCGGCGCCGTTGACCGGCGGAAACGGCGAGGCGTTGGCGGGCGCAGCACCATTGACGGGTGGAAATGGCGAGGCGGCCTGGCTGGGCAGCGGCGCCGGAAACGCGCCTTGGGCGTTGGCCTTGACCGCGCAGGCGGCAACGGCCGCCACGGTCAGCGGCACGATCAAACGGCGGATGATCAAAGCTGTTCCTCCGGCAAGGTCCATCCCCAACGCGTTCTGACAGAAAGCGATTTCCGATTCAGGGCATTTTACGATTGCTGCCGCCCCTTAACAACCCGCCGAATTGGGCGATAGCGCGGCGCGTGGCCGCGGCATCGGCTGATAGTTGCACGAATCCGCTGGTCTTTAGGCTAAAACTGGGCGCCCGAACGGAACGCTGACCATGCCTCCTGTCATGCCGCTTGCCGATTTTCGTCAGCCCCGGCTATTTGTCGATGCCGATCTTGCGGCCGGCGCCAGCATCGCGCTCGACCGCAACCAGAGCAATTATCTCGGCAATGTACTGCGGCTTGCGGCCGGCGGCGCCATCCTGGTGTTCAACGGGCGCGACGGTGAATGGCAGGCCGCCATCTCCGGCCGCAAGCGCCCGGACCGCCTGGATATCGTGGCCCAGACCCGGCCGCAGGACCGCCTGCCCGATCTGCATTACGTGTTCGCGCCGCTGAAACACGCCCGGCTCGACTACATGGTGCAAAAGGCGGTCGAAATGGGCGCTTCGACGCTGCAGCCGGTGCTGACCCGGTTCACCCAGGTGGCGCGGGTCAATGGCATGCGGATGCGCGCCAATGTCATCGAGGCGGCCGAGCAATGCGGTATCCTGAGCATCGCCGCGGTCGCGGAACCGGCCCCGCTGCAGCGCTGGCTCGGCCAGCGCGAGGGCCGGCGCCTGCTGATTTTCTGCGACGAGGCGGCCGCGACCGCAAATCCTGTAGCGGCATTGCAGGACGGTGTTGCGGCATCGCACGGGATCGATCTCCTGATCGGTCCCGAAGGCGGCTTTGCCGAGGACGAGCGGGCGCTACTGCTGCGGCAGCCCAAAACCTTGAGGCTTTCGCTGGGACCGCGGATCCTGCGGGCCGACACCGCCGCGGTGGCGGCGCTGGCCGTGGTACAGGCGGTTTTGGGCGACTGGACCGGCCCCAAGCGGGCGTAAATAAGGTGGCCAGCCATTAAGCGCTTTGGCCGATCTTGGTCGAAACCGAACCATAGCCATGCTAAGGGCTGCCCCAAATCCGGCTCGAACGCCGAAACTCCGAGACTCTTGAGATGAATGAGACCGCCGCCGCTGGTGCGACCGGATCCGCCGCATGGGCGGAGACGCTGCTATTGTCGTTCGCGCAGGCAGGCTACGTGCAGGCCGAGCCGGCGATCCTGCAGCCGGCCGAGCCGTTTCTCGACCTCTCCGGCGAAGACATCCGCAAGAGCCTGTATCTGACCACCGACCCGTCGGGCGAAGAACTGTGCCTGCGGCCGGACCTCACCATCCCGGTGGCGCGGGACTATCTCGCTTCCGGCCGCGCCGGCCAGCCGGCGGGGTTTTGCTATCTGGGGCCGGTGTTCCGCTATCGCGGCGGCGCCCCCAGCGAATTCCTGCAGGCCGGCATCGAATCCTTCGGACGGCAGGATCGCGCCGCGGCGGACGCCGAGATGCTCGCGCTTGGCCTTGAGGCGGTCGCGGCATTCGGATCGCCCGGCGTCGAAATCCGCACCGGCGATGTCGCATTGTTCAACGCACTGCTCGACGGCCTCGACCTTTTTCCGGTCTGGAGACGCCGGCTGATCAAGGATTTCAATCGCAAGATCAGTCTGGAGCAGGATATCGAACACCTCACGGTGGCGACCGGATCGGCACGCAATGAATATCAAGGCGTGCTGGCGGCACTTGCCGGTTCGGATCGCAAGGCGGCGCTGGCGCTGGTCACCGACCTGATGTCGATCGCCGGCGCGACCAATGTCGGCGGCCGCTCGGTCTCCGAAATCGCCGATCGCTTTCTCGAGCAATCGACGCTGAAAGGCGGCGGCCTGCCGCGAGAGAAGCGGGAATCGATCAAGCGGTTTCTCGCGATATCCGGCGATCCCGACGACGCGCTGGCGCAACTGCGCGCATTGGCTGCCGACGCCAAACTCGACATCACCGCAGCCATCGATCAGTTCGAAAGCCGCATCGGCTTCATGGCCGCGCGGGGCATCGACACCACCAGGACCCGGTTTTCCACCTCGTTCGGCCGCGGCCTCGATTATTACACCGGTTTCGAATTCGAACTGCACAGCAAGGGCGACGGCACCGATCCGCTGGTGGCGGGCGGGCGCTATGACGGGTTGATGACCCAGCTCGGCGCCAGCACGCCGATTCCGGCGGTCGGGTTCTCGATCTGGATCGAGGCTTTGACACAGCTCGGCGGCAAGTCCGCCGCTAGCGGGAGCGCGCCATGATCGCGCCGTTCGTTCTCGCCGTTCCGTCGAAAGGACGCCTGCAGGAAAACGCGGAAGGCTTCTTCACCCGCGCCGGCCTTGCGCTGGCAAAGCCGCGCGGCGCGCGCGACTATCGCGGCACCATCGCAGGCCTCGACCATGTCGAGATCGCCTATCTGTCGGCCAGCGAAATCGCCGCGCAGCTGGCGCGCGGCGCGGTGCATCTCGGCGTCACCGGCGAAGACCTCGTGCGTGAAAGCATTCCGGATGCGATCCGGCGGGTGTTGCTGATCGAGCCGCTCGGCTTTGGCAGCGCCAATGTGGTCGTCGCGGTGCCACAGGCCTGGATCGACGTCCGCACCATGGCCGATCTCGACGACGTCAGCACCGGTTTCCGTGCCCAGCACAATAGGCGGATGCGGGTCGCGACCAAATACATCAATCTGACGCGGGCGTTCTTTGCGGCGCACGGCGTGGTCGATTACCGGATCGTCGAAAGCGCCGGGGCCACCGAAGGCGCGCCGGCGGTCGGCACCGCCGAGATGATCGTCGATATCACCACCACCGGCGCCACGCTCGCCGCCAACGGCCTCAAGGTGCTCGACGATGGCGTCATCCTGCGCAGCCAGGCCAATCTCGTGGCCTCGCGCGACGCCGACTGGTCGGTGGAGGCCCGCGAGACCGCGCGCATCATTCTCGACCACATCGCCGCCCGCGCCCGCGCCAGCAAGTACCGCGAAGTCCGCACCCGTTTTGCCGGCTGCGACGCTTCACTTCTGGCCGAGGCCCATAACAGGTTCGGCGTGGTTTCGCCGTTCGGCGGGCCGACATCGTCCGGGATGGTCACCCTGCACTGCCCGCCGGCGCAGCTCTACGCGCTCGGCAGTTTTTTGCGCGCGCATGGCGCCGATACGGTGTCGGTGGCATCGCTCGACTACGTGCTCGACCGCGACAATCCGCTGTTTGCCAGGCTCGAAAGCTTCTTAGCGTCTTGATGCGGCTGAATTCCGTTCATCATGGCGACAGCATCGGTCAGTTACCATATGCTGTTTCCTTCAGTTGCCTTATGCTGTTTACGGATGGTTGGACCTGATCGATGACGCTGGGTAGTGACCTATCTCGCCTGTCCACTAACGCGGCCAGCGCGGCCGCGCAGGGACTGTCGATCGTCGTGCCGCTTTATAACGAGGCGGCCGGCCTCGCATTGCTGCATGAGCGGCTCGCCGCGCTGGCGGCCGCACTTAAGGCACGCTACGGCCTCGCCTGCGAAGTGGTTTATGTCGATGACGGCAGCTCCGACGCTACACTGAGCATCGCGCGCGGCCTTGCCGCCACGGCGCTCGATGTCCAGGTGGTGTCGCTGTCGCGCAATTTCGGCAAGGAGGCTGCCTTGATGGCGGGGCTGGATCACGCCCGGCGCGGCGCGATCATGTTCATGGACGGCGACGGCCAGCATCCGCCCGATCTGGTCGAGAAACTGGTCGGGCACTGGATCGATGACGGCTACGACGTGGTCTATACCGCCAAAGCGCATCGCGACAACGAATCGGCGTTGCGCCGGTTCGCGGTGCACGGCTTCTACGCGCTGATCAACTGGGGTGCGCGGCAGAAGATCCCCGAAGATGCCGGCGACTTCCGGCTGCTGTCGCCGCGCGCGGCGGCGGCACTGCGGCAGCTGCCCGAGCGCAACCGCTTCTTCAAGGGCCTCGCCAGCTGGATCGGCTTCCGCCAGATCCGCGTCGGCTACGAGCCCGCGCCGCGCGCCCATGGCATCACCACCTTCAGCACAAGCCGGCTGGTCGGACTTTCGATCGAGGGCCTCACGTCTTTCTCGGTGGCGCCGCTGCGGCTGGCCAGCCTGCTCGGCGTGCTGCTGGCGTCGGTGGCTTTCCTGTTCGGTCTTTCGATCCTGTGGGAAACCTGGGTCAGCGGCAAATCCGTCCCCGGCTATCCGTCGCTGGTGGTCGGCCTGATGACCATCGGCGGCGTGCAGCTGATCATGATCGGCATCGTTGGCGAATACATCGGCAAGATCCTTTCCGAACTGAAGGCGCGCCCGATTTATTTCGTGGCCGAGCACAGCGAGAAGCGCGCCGACGCCGCAACAAGCGCCGCTGAAGGCGAGCGGACCGCCGCCGAATGAATGGCGACGCCCCGCCGCGCCAAATCTGGCTCTGCGCCGACGATTACGGCCTCAGTCCCGGCGTCAACCGCGGTATCCGTGAGCTGATCGAACGCAGGCGTCTCAATGCCACGTCAGTGATGATCGTTGGTCCCGCGATCGGAAGAGACGAGGTCGGTGCACTCCACAATGCGGCGGCGAAGAGTCCGTGCTGCGCCATCGGCCTGCATGCCACATTGACCGCGCCGTTCCATCCGCTGACGATGCATTTCAAGCCGCTCCATGGCGGGCTGTTCCTGCCGTTTCCAAAACTGTTGCGCGCGGGCCTGCTGCGGCGACTCGATGTTGAAATCATTCGCGCCGAACTGACCGCGCAGATCGCGGCGTTCATGGAAAAGTTCGGCCGCGCGCCGGATTTCGTCGATGGCCACCAGCATGTCCAGTTGTTTCCGCAGGTGCGCGACGCGTTTCTGGCGGCGGTAAAGGAAGCCGCGCCAAAAGCCTGGGTGCGCCAGGGCGGACGCCGTCAACCGCTGCCGCAGCGGCTCGGCATGCCAAAAGCTTTGGTGCTCGACATGTTGAGCGCGCAGTTCCGGCGCCGCGCATCGCGCGCGAACATTGCGTTCAACCCGGGATTCGCCGGCGCCTATGATTTTTCGCAAAGTCGCGATTTCGAAGAACTGATGCGGCAGTTTCTCGATGGCCTGCCCGACGGCGGCCTCATCATGTGCCACCCCGGCTTTGTCGATGACACTCTGCTCCGTCTCGATCCGCTGACAGATCAGCGCGGCCGGGAATACGCGTTTCTCGCCGGCGACGCGTTCCCACGGCTGCTCGCCGCGAACAATGTTACGTTGGCGTGATCGGCTCACCGGTCGTTTTGCCGCACCCGCAAATTTAATTTCGCGCGGCACTACTTGCGACATAAAGCGTCCCTACATCTTCCCCGCGCTCGGCAGGCGAGCGAAGTGGAGATTGTCATGACCCCGCAAGAACGTCAGTTGGTTGATGACCTTTTCGATCGGCTCGCGAAGCTGGAGACCGCGCCGCGCGATCCGGACGCCGTCGCAGCTATTTCGCAGGGCCTGCGCCGCGCGCCGAACGCCGTCTACGCGCTGGTGCAGACCACGCTGTTGCAGGATGAGGCACTCAAGCGCGCCCATGCCCGCATCCAGGAATTGGAGGGCGGCGAACCCGAACAGGCTCCATCCGGCGGGTTCCTGGATTCGATGCGTGACGCCATCTTCGGGCAGAATCCATCGCGCGGCTCGGTGCCCAATGTTCGCCCGCCCGAGGTAGGCAGCCGCCCGGTCTGGAACACAGGCCAGGTGATGCAGCAGGGGCCGGGCCCGGGACAATATAGTCAGGGGCAATACGGCCAGCCCTATGGCGCACCGCAGGCCCCCCTCGGCGGCGGCGGCTCGTTCCTGGGAACCGCAGCGGCAGCGGCAGCCGGTATGGTCGGCGGCGGGCTGTTGATGAGCAGCATCCGTTCGATGATGGGCGGCGGCCATCAAAGCGGCTTCGGCGACTCCGCTGGGCTTGGCGGCGGCGGCCACACGCCATGGAGTTCCGATCAATCCAACAGCGATCTGGCGCGCGATGCCGGCATCAACGATATCGGCTCGGGCGGTCACCGCGCCGATGAGAGTTCGCGCGCAGGTTTCTTCGATCAGGCGTCGAATGACGATCTCAGCGATCACGACGACATGGATATGGATTCGGACGACTTCGATGGCGGCGGAGACAGCGGCAGCGATTTAGCCTGACCGTCGTCATGGCCAGGCTTGTCGCGGCCATCCACGCCTTTCTTGCTTGCCGAGAGAAAAGACGTGGATGCCCGGCACAGGGCCGGGCATGACGAGTTTTTGAGAAGCAAAACGGCCGCTTCGACGAAGCGGCCGTTGCTGTTTTCAGGCAACTGAGATCACAGCACGACGACCTTGGCGCCGACATTGACGCGGCCGTACAGGTCGATCACGTCCTCGTTGCGCATCCGGATGCAGCCCGAGGACACGTTGGTGCCGATGGTCCACGGTTCGTTGGAGCCGTGGATGCGGTACAGCGAAGAGCCGAGATACATGGCGCGGGCGCCGAGCGGATTTTGCGGGCCGCCTTCCATGTGGCGCGGCAGGTCGGGACGGCGCGCCAGCATTTCCGGCGGCGGCGTCCAGGCCGGCCACTCCTTCTTGGCGGAAATCGTCTTGACGCCCGACCAGGTGAATCCGGGACGGCCGACGCCGATGCCGTAACGCATCGCCTTGCCGCCTCCCTGCACCAGGAACAGGAACTTGTTCGGCGTATCGATCACGATGGTGCCGGCGCCCTCGCGGCCGGTATAGTCGACCATCTGCTTTTCAAATTTCGGATCGAAAGCAGGACGCGCCGGTTCGATCGCATCTTCCTGCCGGCGCATCGATTGCTGCGGGTCCATCGGCGGCAGCAGCAGACGGCGCGAGTCGTAGGAAGGCTGCGGTTGGTAGCGCCGGCCCGATTGGCCGTCGCTGAACAGGAACTCAATGAAGCCGCCGCCCATGCCGGCGCGCTCGGCGGACGCGGTGCGCAGCGGCGCCGGCCGCTGCGGCATCTGGTCGGCATAGACGACGGTGGGCTCGGTCGCTTCAACGGCGTTGGCTGGATTGACGGCGAGACATGATGCGCCAGCAAGCAGCGCGAGGGAGATTTTTCTGAACATCGACGTACTCTGCACTGTTTCGTCGTGGATGCGCTTGGTGTGAGCGCGGCGGTTACACGCCATTAAGTAAAATCAAAACCTAATCGGTTTGGTAAACAGAACCGGCGTTTCGATTCACCATGTCTCGCGGCGCCGCTGTTCTCGTTGTTAACGTTGATAATCAATGAACGCGAAGCGCTCATGGTTAACCGTTGGTATTTGCAGCGCGGCCGCTGTTGCGCACCGCCGCCGGCGTGAACCCGGCGTTAAAGCACCTCGGTCTACAACGCTTGCATGCATTGAGGGTTGGGGATTTCAGGATGCCGGTCCATCGCAAGCGTTTTCGTATCGAAGAATCTTTTTCGGCGCCGCGGCGGTCTCGGCGGACGCCGATGACGACAGCATTCCCATGCACCGGGAAATCATGAACGAGTTGCGCGCCATCCGCGAGCAGATGGCAGGCCCGCATCGCGGTGGCGCAATCGCGGAAGGCGGCATCGATCCGACACCGCAGCAGGTCAGCGACGCACAGATCCTGTTGCAGACCTACCGCGCCCAGATCGAGCAGTGTGAAAAACTGAAGGTCGAACTCGATCTCATCCACGACGCCATCAACCGCACCAAGCAGGAAATCGCAGTGCTGCACGGCAAGAGTTTCGACGACGCGAAGATGGCCAAGATGACCGGCGAACTCGGCGCCGTGGTCGGCGGCACCGAACAGGCGACGCAACAAATTCTGGAAGCCGCCGAGGCGATCGACCAGGCCGCGACCGCGCTGGCCAAGGTCACCTCGCCGGACCAGCAGCGGCTGCTCAGCGAGGAAATCCAGGAGCGCGTGGTTTCGATCTTCGAGGCGTGCAATTTCCAGGATCTCACCGGCCAACGCATCAGCAAGGTAATGGCGACCATGAAGTTCATCGAACACCACATTATCGTCATGATGGACATCTGGGGCGGCGTCGATGCCATCAAGGCGCACGCGCCCGGCGCCGCCGACGATCGCGTCGGCGATGCCCGCCTGCTGAACGGCCCGAAGCTTGCGGGCGACGCCGGCCATGCCTCGCAGGACGATATCGACGCGATGTTCAACTGACGCGGCGCCGCTTCAGGTAGCGGCGGGCCGCGGCGGCCTGATCGCCAGGAAGCACCCGAGCGCCAGCAGCGCGCCGACGATGCCCATTTCGAGCACCGCACGGTCGGAGAACCGCTCGACGGCGGACGCCACCACGAAGGGCGCCAGCGCCTGCACGAACAGCGCCGGCCGCGCGATGCGGCCGATGACCCGGCCATAGCCGGTGGGGCCGAACATCAGCAGCGGCAGCGCGCCGCGCGCGATGGTCATCACGCCGTTGGCCGCGCCGAATGCGATGGCGAACAGTGCCGCTACCGCCGGCGATGCTGCAACGAACGACAGCATGAAAAAGGCAAACGCCATCAATGCGACCGCGCCGCGCGCGATCCAGAGCGGATGGGTGCGGCCTGCCAGCATGAAATCTGCCAGCCGCGCCGCCACCTGCGCCGGCCCGAACAGCGTCCCCACCGCGACAACGGTGGCGGCATCCATTCCGCCACGCTGCAGCATCGCCAGCAAGTTGGACGTCACGCCCGAAAGAATGAAGGCATGCAGCGCAAACGCCGCGGCCAGCAGGATAAAGGGCCAGCCTTCCGGCAGCATCGGCGCCGCCGGCACGGCCGTTGCGTGCGATCCAGCAGCCGGCAGGGGCGCCACGGCCACCGTGCGCGGCAAGGCGAAGGCATTCAGCGGGGCGACCACACATGCAAGCACGGCGGCAAAGGTCAGATAGGTGCCGCGCCAGCCGAGATGCTGAAGCAGGAAATGCGTGGCCGGCCAGCCGACGGTGGAAGCGAACCCGCCGGCAAACGTCACCAAGGTGATCTGCCGGCGCGCGGAAGTTCCGAATATCCGCGTCAGCGTCGCGAAGGCCGGATCGTACAGCGTCGAGGAGATCGCAGCACCGATCAACAGCCAGCATGCAAGATAGACCGGGCGCTGCTCGGCCACCGTCAGCAGCACGAGGCCGAGCGCCCCCGCCAGCGCTCCCAGCGACATCACGATATTGCCGCCGTGGCGATCGATCAGATGACCAATGGTCGGCGACAGCATTCCCGAGGTCACCAGCCCGATCGAAAATCCGGCCATGCCGAAGGCCAGCGGCCAGCCATGGTCGGCTGCCAGATGCGGCATGATCAGCACCGGGGGATAGATCAGGATGCCCCAGGCCAGAATCTCCGTCAGCGACAGCACGGACACCGCGCGCCCCGGTCCGAAAACAAGGCCGCGCAGCTTATGCATCGGGTGGTGCTTTGCAGGCGGGAATTACGGACAGGTCAGGCCTTGGGAGCGCAGCGGACATAGACCATGTTGCCGTAGCGGACCGCGGCATCCTTGTCGACAAACCGCGTCACCAGCACGCGGCCGTCGAAGGAAACGATTTCGCGGTCCTGCTCGCCGGGAACCGGTCCGGGCGGGCCGATGTAGTTCTTGCCGCTCGGGCTGCCCTTCAGCCGCAGTTCCTGCGGCGTGGCCTGGTCGGCCAGATGCATCATCACGCCCCCCGTCGGTCCGTTTGTGATCACATAGGGCTGCTTGCACTGTCCCTGCGCTGCCTTCTCGGTCCGCGCCCGATCGGCGGGATTCTGGTAGGATGCAAGGCCCCAGCGGCCGACGATTTCGTCGGAGCGGATGGTCGCCGGCATGTCCGGCGCGACCCCCGGCTCCGCGGCCGGCGGGGGCGACGACGACAATGAGGGCAGGCTCAGCCCGCCGCACGAAGCAAGGAACACGGCCAATGCCGAGACGATCCCCAGATTGACGACCGTGCGCGTGCTGCTTGACCTGATCATGGCATCCCCCGAACTAAAATCGTCGACCGCATCCGTCCCGCAGCCAAGCGCAAAACTCCTGTCGGAGCAATAATGTCCAGCTAACTACGCCGGCGCCCCGATTTGGTTTCCGACAGCATGCTACATCAGCCTAACCAAGGACTTAAGGCTTCGCTTGACGGGATCGCCAAGCCGTATGTCCCAGCACACAATTAGCACTCTCCGAGCGGAATTGCTAAAGGACGCAAGCGGTTCTGCCCAGCCGGCGGCGCCAATTCGCCTCGAACTCGGTCCGCATTCGACCGCACGTCAAGCCCGGCTCCGGACGGCCTTCTTTTGGTCATTTGTCCGGGGGTTTGTTAGAAGGTCCCGATTCTCTTCCGAGGAATTTTATACATGCGCGCGCTTCTGCTTTGTCTGATCGGCCTTGCGGCGGCTTCGTCGAGTCCGGCGCTCGCCCAAATGAAGCTGTCGCCAAAAGCCGCGCCCGGCGCCGTCGAAACCCGCTATTTCACCTCGATCGACGGCCTGATGGACGGCAATGCCGACGTCGTCCTCAAGGAGACCCGGCAGGGCAAGACCGTGACCGCGGCGGTGCTCGACGTTTGCTATCCGGCGGAAAAAGGCTCCGCGCGCAAGGACCGCTTCGTCGCCAACCTTACCGTGAACGGACAGAACCTGACCGGAACTACCCAAAGCCTGGGCGACAAGCTGCCGGTGACAATAAAACTCGTGCGCAAGCCGACCGGCGACAGTTTTGAGTTCAAGGGGCAGATCGGCGTCGGCCAGACCGTGACGGAAGTTTCATCGGCCGATAATTCCGATCTCAGCGAGCAGGAATTCAAGGACAACCAGTCGACCGATGAGAGCATTGCCGCGGCGCCAAAGGATTTTACGGAAGTTTCTCCGGAGTCGGTGGCGGTGAGGGTGAAACTGGATGCGGCGCTGGATTTTTTGAAAGCATTGAAGGGACAGAACGTCGAGGTGTCGCTTGGCAGCCTCACCGTCTCCTGCGACGCGCTGCGCGCGGGCGAGCAAACCATCACCATCAGCGTCGATCCGGATCGCGCCGCCGCGCTGATCGCCAAGGCAAAGTCGTCGCCCGGCGTGGTCGCCGCCGGCTGGACCGCGGGTGTCGTCGACATGGAACGCGCGATCCGCTTTCCAGCGGCGGAATGGCGCGACGGCGACCGGCTGAACCGGGACAAACTGGCATCGGCGATCGCCGCCGTGATCGCGAAAACCATGCCGGCGAAATTGTCGTCGGCGCAATGGAGCGAGAACACCGGCAAGCTGAAACTGACACTCAAGCGGCCCGCCCAAGTCTATCCCGGGCTCGGCCTCACCGACACCATCGAAATCAACGCCCTGGTTTCTTCCGACAAGCCCGGCGCATCCGATCGCCTGATGCTGTGGGTCGGCAATCCATCCATCACGACCGCCGACGAGGGCGCGGGTGCAAAGCTCAACCTGGCGGACACGTCCGGCGGCGATGAGGAAGGCGACCAGACCGACGACAACGGATCCATCGATGCGCTGGCAAGGGAATTCAAGGGCCAGCGCTGGGACGCCGACAAATCGGCCTGGAAATAACGCTGGTCCCGGTCTCGCGGGGCCGGTTGCGGCGCCTATTCCCTGTTGCATTCGCGCATTTGACATGCCGCCTCATAGCGGCAATGAACAGTTAAATCTGGATGAGAGCTTGCAGGGTTTCACGGCCGATGGCGCGCTATGACGTAGTGGTGATCGGCGCCGGCCTCGGAGGCTTGACGGCGGGCTCAATCCTGGCGCGCGCGGGACGCAAGGTGCTGGTCATCGAGCGCAGCAACTCGGTCGGCGGTGCTGCGTCGAGCTACAAATCCGGCGACCTGTTCGTCGAAGGCTCGCTGCATGAAACCGGCGATCCGAACGATCCGCGCGATCCGAAGCATGGCGTATTGACCCGCGCCGGCGTGCTCGAGGCGGTGAAGTGGATTCCCGGCGGCGGCTTTTACCAGGCGCGTGGCGGTCCGCTAAGCGAGCCGTTCGCGATGCCGGACAATTTCGACGCGGCGCGGCGCGCGCTGAGCGAGCGATTTCCGCATAGCCGCGGCGGCATCGACAGCGTGCTCGACGACATGGAGCGCCTCGCGTCCGGCACGGATATCGATCTCATTCCCAACAGCGATCGGTCGCTGTCGCTGTCGCAGAAATTCAAAAGCGTTTTCGGCAATAACGAAGCGATCAAATGCGCGCTCGCCGCAAACCTCTCTTATTATCACGACGATCCCGCCACCTTGTCCTGGCCGTTCTTCGCGATGTCGCAGGGAGGGTTTTTCCTCAGCGGCGGGCGCTATGTGCAGGGCGGCTCGCAGCGGCTCTCCAGCGCGCTGGCCCGCGCCATCCGCACCGCGGGCGGCGAGGTGATGATCCGCCGCGTCGTCACGGCCATCGCCTCGAACGCACGAGGTCAGCCTGGCGTGACGCATACCGCAAGAGACGGCAGCGATCCTCAGACCGTCGAGAGCGCGGTCGTCGTCAGCAATGCCGCGCCGGAAATACTTGCCTCGCTGCTGCCCGCGGATGCGGCGCGCAAATTGAACGACTGTTACGCGGAGCAACAGCCGTCGATTTCGCTGTTCGCCCTCACGCTTGGCCTGTCTAAACCGCCGCGCGAATTCGGCGTCAGCAGTTATTCGACGCAGCTGTTGCCGCCATGGATGACGCGGCTCGACGATTATGGGCAAGGGGCGTCGCTGATGGCGGGCGAGCCGGCGGGCCGAATGCCGCCTTTTGCCATTGTCGACTACGCGGCCATCGATTCCGGCGTGCCCGCGCCGCCCTATGTGCTGTCGATCTTCGGACCTGACCGGCTGTCGAACTGGGATGGTTCGGATCTGGACTTCTATCGCGACAAACGCGCGCGCTGGCAGGATGCAATCGCCCGCTATCTCGATGGATTTTATCCAGGGCTCGCGGGCGCGGTCACCACGGCGTCGTTCAATACCGCGCTTTCGGTGCGGCAATATCTCAATGCGCCGGGGGGCGCGGTGTATGGGTTCACACCGGCGCCGGATGCACCGCCTCGCTCGCCGCGAACGGAAGTCCCGGGAATTTATCTCTCCTCGGCCTATGCCGGCTTCGGCGGATATACCGGCGTCATTCAATCGGCGGGCGTTTGCGCCGACATGATTTTGCGCGAGACTTGATCGTCATTCCAGGGCGCGCCTTTGCGCGAAGCCGGAATGACGACCTTGGTTTAATTCGTGTTGATGCGGAATCGCAGCGATTTCGTTCCCACCAACGAGACCAAATCGCCCTGCCGCTTCCAGGTTGCGGCTTCACCGAGCGCGGTGATCAGATCGTCGTCGGCCTGCGCGCGCGCCGGCGGACAGGCGCGGTCTTCCAGCGGACCTGCGACGAAAACGACGGTGTTGCCGGCGACCGAGAACTGGCCCTTGCCGCCCTTGCACCACAGTTCGAGAATGACTTCGCCGTTACTTCCGATGTCCAGCGTCGGAAGCCGCTTCGAGCCGGGCTGGCGCGCCGCTTCCAGCGTCATTTCCAGCCCGAACGGGAATCCGTCGTCGGCGTGCGCCGGTGCGGCGTGCCATGCCGTGAAGACTAATGCGGCACTTGCCTGCGCCAAAACCGTGATCGCGGAATTCATCTGCATCCTCATCCCGTCATGGCCGGGCCTGTCCGGGCCATCCAGGTCTTGCTTCCTTGTAAGAAAGACGTGGATGCCCGGGACAAGCCCGGGCACGACGATGGTTGGTTGGAAAAATCCCCGCGGGCCACCGCCGCGAGGATTTCCTTATCGTATCGCCGGTCGGTTGTCTTACTTCAAGACCATCGCCGTGAACGGATAGACGTAGGCCTGCAGCATCACCAGAAGGCCGACAAGGCAGGCCAGCACGATCGAATGCATGAACACGTAACGCAGGATGCTGCCTTCGTGACCATACCAGTTGGTGGCGGTGGAAGCGACGACGATCGACTGCGCGTCGATCATCTTGCCCATAACGCCGCCGGAGGAGTTCGCCGCGCTCATCAGGATCGGCGAGATATTCAACTGCTCCGAGGTGATCTTCTGCAGGTTTCCGAACAGGATGTTGGACGCGGTATCCGATCCGGTCAGCGCCACGCCCAGCCAGCCGAGCAACGTGCCGAAGAAGGGATACAGCACGCCGGTCGCCGCAAATGCCAGACCAAGCGTGGCATCGACGCCGGACAGGCGCGTCAAGGTGCCGATCGCCAGCATCGCCGAGATCGTGATCAGCGAGATCGCGCAGAGCTTGATGGTACGGCCGTATTCTCCGATCAATTTGGCGGGCGAGAAGCCCATCAAAAGGCCGGAGATGATCGCCGCGATCAGCATACCCGAACCGGTGAAGGACAGATAGGTGAACCCGAACACGGCGCGTTCGGCAGTTGCCTTGGCCGCCACCGGCGGCACCTTGTTGATCATCTTGTCGAGGTCGGGAACTTCGTAATTCCAGACGAAGATCGAGTTCGCCCAGGTCTTGAATGCACCGTTACCCCAGATCAGCATCACAATGCAGACGATGATCCATGGCAGCAACGCGCTCCAGAGCTGCGACTGGGTAAGCGGCGTCTTGTCGATGGTCTTGACGGCGCTCATCGTCGCGGCTGATTTGTCGTTGCCGCGTAGCGCCGGCGACAGCCACAGTTCCTTCGGCTGCCAGACTTTCAGGAACAGGATGAGACAGCCCATCGAGATCAGCGACGCGCCGATATCGACGATCCATGGATTGATATAGTTCGAGATCACGAATTGCGGGACCGCGAACGCGACGCCGGTGACGAGGATCGCCGGCCACACCGCCATCATGCCGCGCCATCCGGCGAAGGCCCAAACCACCCAGAACGGCACCAACAGCGAGAAGAACGGCAATTGCCGTCCGACCATCGCGCCAAGGATATACGGATCTAATCCCGTAACCGAGGCCAGGCCCTGGATCGGCGTACCGAGTGCGCCATAGGCAACCGGCGCGGTGTTGGCGATCAGCGACAGGCCGGAGGCCGCGAGCGGTGAGAAGCCAAGACCGATCAGGACCGCACCGGTGATCGCGACGGGTGTGCCGAAGCCGGAAGCGCCCTCGAAGAACGCGCCGAATGCAAACGCGATCAGCAGCAGTTGCAGACGCCGGTCTTCGGTGACGCCACCGACGGCGCGTTTCAACAACTCAAAGCGCCCGGTTTCGACTGTAACCCGGTAGAGGAAGATGACGTTGAGCACGATCCAGCCGATCGGGAAGAAACCGACCACCACGCCGAGCAGCGATGCCTTCACCGACATGGCGGCGGGCATGCTGTAGATGAAAATCGTGATGAGGTTGGCGACGATCAGGGCGATAACGGCCGCGATATGCGCCTTCACCTTTCCGCTGGCGATCAGCACCAGAAGCGTGACTACCGGAAGTGCGGCGGCGATCGTCGACAGCGTCGTATTGTTGAGCGGATCGTAGATTTGATTCCACATTGCGGTTCCTCCCCACGCCATTTTGCGGCGCCCTGTCCAGCGTGGACGGTCAAGCGCGCCTGGCGTGATCGCAGGAGTTGTCCGTGCAATGCACGAGGCTCGCGGCAAATCCGGCTAGCGCCAAAATCTGCTCACAACCTCGCGAACTGGAAGTCCCCCCGCCCCGCGCCGTTGCCTGCATGCTAGGGTCGCCCGGGGGTCCGAACAAGTTGACGCATGACGGGAAACCTACAACTTTAGTCTAGACGGCCCCGATTCTTCTATTTTCTCAGGGCTTTAAGCCCTGCTCCCGGAGACAGCAAGCTGTGAACAACATCCGCTCGACGCTCGCGGCCGTATGGCGCATCGCAGCCCCTTATTTTTCCTCGGAGGACAAATGGGCCGGCCGCGGCCTGCTTGCCGCGGTGATCGCCATCGAGCTCGCGGTGGTCTTTCTGACCGTTCTGTTCAACCGCTGGAACAATGTCTTTTACAATGCGCTGCAGGAGCGCAACCAGGCCGTATTCACCTACCAGATCGGCTACTTCTGCGTCCTTGCCGCATTCTGGATCGGGCTCAAGGTCTACCAGCTCTATCTGAACCAGTGGCTGCAGATCCGCTGGCGGCGCTGGATGACGGGCCGCTATCTCGGCGGCTGGCTGCACGACGCCAACCACTACCGGATGCAGCTGCTCGGCGACGCCGCCGACAATCCGGACCAGCGCATTGCCGAGGACACCCAGCGTTTTGTGGAGCAGACGCTGCAGCTCGGCATCGGCCTGTTGAGTTCGGTCGTCACCCTCGTCTCGTTCGTTTTCATTCTGTGGGGCTTGTCCAATGAAGCGCCGTTGCATCTGTTCGGCCGGGAGATTGCAATTCCCGGTTACCTGGTATGGGGCGCATTGATCTATGCGGTGCTCGGGACCACGCTGACCCACCTGATCGGCTGGCCGCTGGTCGGACTCAATTTCCAGCAACAGCGCTATGAAGCGGATTTCCGTTTCAACCTCGTTCGCGCGCGGGAAAATGCCGAACAGATCGCATTGCTGCGCGGCGAGCCGGTCGAGCGTTCACGACTGCTGACGCGCTTCGCCCTGGTGGTCGAAAACTGGCTCGGCATCATGCAGCGCACCAAGAAGCTGACCGCGTTTACGGCAACCTATACGCAGGCTTCCATCATTTTTCCCTATGTGCTGGTCGCGCCGGCCTATTTCGCCGGAAAAGTTCAGCTCGGCGGCATGATGCAGACGGCATCCGCCTTCTCGAGCGTGCAGGATTCATTGTCGTTCTTCATCACGTCGTACCGCATCCTCGCCGAATGGCAGTCGGTGGTGGCGCGCCTCAGCGGCTTCGAGGAGTCGATCAGAACCGCCGCTGCGCTCACCACCAAGGAAAACATCATTCATGTCGGCTCCGACGACAAGGCGGCAATCGAGCTTGAAAGACTTGCTGTCGGCCTGCCCAATGGCGCCCCGCTGGTGACGGCGGACGGTTTTTCGATTCCTAGCGGCGAGCGCACCTTGCTGACGGGGCCCTCGGGCTCGGGCAAATCGACGCTGTTCCGCGCCATCGCCGGGATCTGGCCGTTCGGCACCGGCTCGATCGCGATCCCCGCGCAGGCCGCGCTGATGATGTTGCCGCAGCGGCCCTACTTTCCGGTCGGCTCCTTAAGGGCCGCCATCGCCTACCCCGCCGAAGCAAGCGCGTTCAGTCCGGAGCTGGTCGGAGAAACCTTAAGCGCGGTGGGGTTGCCGAAGCTGGCGTTGCGGCTTGACGAAGACGCGCACTGGAACCGGACGCTCTCGCTCGGCGAGCAGCAGCGTCTCGGCATCGCCCGCGCGCTGCTGCACAAGCCGCAATACCTGTTTCTCGACGAAGCCACCGCATCGCTGGATGAACCGTCGGAAGCGGCGCTCTACCACCTGCTCGAGGACAGGTTGCCGGCGACCACGATCGTCTCGATCGGTCACCGCAGCACGCTCGAGGCGTTTCATCAGCGCGGCGTCACGCTTGCCCGTGACGGCGACCGGTTCGCGTTGCGGGACGCCGGCAACGGGGTGAAGGTTTCCTGACCCCGGTCAAAACAAAAGGGCGGCAGATCGCTCTGCCGCCCGGATAGGTCTTGGGAGGATGACTTACTTCAGGTTGGTCATCGCGGTCAGGTCGGCCGAGAGCTTGACGATGCCGGTCGCGCCGCACCATCCGGACTCGAACCCGCCCGGATTGATGGCGGACACGCTGGCCGCGGTTGCGGTCGTCGCAGTGTAGTCACTGGTGAAGGCGTTGCACTGACCCTTGGACAGGTTGGTGTCGGAGTAGCGGAAGTCGAGCGTGAAGACCTTGTAGGTGAAGCCGACGCCGACGTTCCAGGTGTTGTAGCTGGGCTCAGGAATGCCGCCCGGGAATGCCGGGGTGCCGTAGAAAGCGTCCGAAGTGCCGAGCCACTGCCGGCCGAATTCGCCGGACACATACATGCCGATGCCGGTGGCGCCGAACCAGGTGCCCGGCGCGGTGAACTTGCCGGTAACCGAAGCGTAGTTGCCCCAGGCGCCGAGGTTCAGGAAGTTCGGCGAGTAGTATTCGTTGGCGCCGATCGCAAACATGTCGTTCAGGGTCACGTTGACCTTGGCGTAGCCTTCATAAAAGCTGGCATTCTTCTTGGCGAAGTTGCCGTTGATCGGCAGGCCGAGGGTGACCGGATCGGAATTGCCGAACGGGCTGACGGCGCAACCGGCTTCCGAGCCGGGAATGCCGGAACCGGGCACCGCGAAGGCGTTGAAGCACTTGCCACCGGGATAGAGGTAACCCCAAACACCGAAGTCGAAGGCGAACATGCCGACGGTCGGGCGGATACCGCCGTAGATGTCGATTTCAGCCGCAGCCCGGTTCGGGAAGGAGATGCTCTCGCCGGCAACGCCGACATAGAGCTGGACATCCTTGGTGACGTTGTAGCGCGGCTCGAAATAGGCCGCCACCGAGGCCTTGTGGTTGGACTGGGTGATGCCGCGGAACACGTAATCGTTCATGAGCGCGCTGCCAAAGGCGATATCCCATGGCTCGAACGGAGCAGGCGCGGGAGCCTTGACCGCCTTGACCGCCATATCCGCCGCGAGAGCCGAACCCGAAAGCAATGCCAGCGCCGTTGCCAACAAAACCATTTTCTTCATGACGATCCCCATCGTTGTAAGATCAGTCCGACTTCGAAGGCTTGAAGCACAGCGACAATCGACTGCAACCAATTTCCGTGGACCAATCTGCGGCGCAGCATCCTCTGCGGGAAGCTAAAAAGACAAGCAACTGCCGCCTTTTTGGGCGTTTTTACCTTTCGGCGAGATGTTGTTGGTGTGTGTTGCATTTGGACAACTATTTTTGGACGGAAGCCGGGCTCCCGATGGTGTATCGCTTCAACAATCGGGGCCGAATCCGGTATTTGCGATCGATGCAACGCGATCGGCCGTTGCGATTCGGCGCCACGATGCCGCAACAGAAAAGGCCGCAGCGAACGCTGCGGCCTTTCACAATCCGGCCCGCGCGCGGGGCCGCGAGATTTGCGGCTTAGTTGGTATCTTCGTGGCCCGAGGCGCTCTCTTCCGCCACTGGCGGCAACGGCTGCGGATTCAACTCGGAGGACGAAGCGGGCTCGGCGGCCGCTGCGGGCTTTGAAGCAGCGCGCTTTGGCGCGGCCTTCTTCGCCGCCTTTTTCGGCGCGGCTTTCTTGGCGGCTTTCTTGGCTGCCTTCTTCGCCGGCTTGCCGCCGTATTTCTTCGCGGGTCTCTTGGTTTTCTTTGCGGCCTTTTTCGCCGCCTTCTTCACGTATCTTTTTGCTACGGCCTTTTTCTTGGCTTTCTTGCCTTTCGCTTTCTTCGCCTTCTTAGCCATCATGGTCCTCCTGTTGCCGCCATTGGGTTCGATCGAGCGTTCGAGTCTTTTCCGCTGCAGCGGGCCTTCAACCGATCAGTTCAATGCTGGCCGCGGACCGCCTGTCGCCCAGTCGAGAAGCTCAATCGTGTGAACCACGGGGACTGACGTTCCGTCGGCTTTCTTGATCGAGCCGATCTGCACCATGCATCCGATATTGCCCGCGGCGATCATGTCCGGCTTGACGCTGGCGATGTTGGCGATCTTGCGATCGCGCAATCTGCCCGCAACTTCAGGCTGGAGAATGTTGTACGTGCCCGCCGAGCCGCAACACAAATGACTCTCGGGCACATCTTTCACCACGAATCCATTCTTGGAAAGCAATTCTTTCGGGGCTTGCGTGATTTTCTGTCCGTGCTGCAGCGAACATGCCGAGTGATAGGCGACGACGATATCGCTGCGCCGCTGCGGCGCAGGCAGATCCAGGCTGTCGACGTATTCGCTGATATCCTTGGCCAGCGCTGAAATTTTCGCGGCCGGTGCGGCGAACTCGTGGTCCTCGCGCAGCATGTATCCATAGTCCTTGATCACCGTGCCGCAGCCCGACGTCGTCACCACGATGGCATCCAGCCCGCCGCGCTTGGCCTCATCGAACCAGGCCGTGATGTTGGCGCGCGCGCGGGCCAGCGCATCGCCGTCGCGGCCGAGGTGATGGGTCAGCGCGCCGCAGCACTGCTCGTCCCTGACCAGCACGACCTCGATGCCATGCCGGGTCAGCAGGCGAATGGCGGCCTGATTGATGCGCGGCGCCAGCACCTGCTGGGCGCAGCCTTGCAGCAACGCGACCCGTCCGCGCCTGGAACCGAGTGCAGGAAATACGCTTCCGGCAGCCGGGCCGGATGGCGGCAGGCCGCGCGGCGCCAGCGCCAGCATCGCCTTGATTCGTCGAGACAAAGAAGGCGTCACCGCTCCCGGCGGCGAGGCCGGCAGCAAGGCCGCCAGCGGCCGTCCCAGCCGCGCCAAAATCATGCTGGCGCGAAACAGGCTTGGCCGCGGCAGCACCCACGCCAGCACCGCGCGCAACGCCCGCTCCATGAGCGGCCTTGTGTATTGCTTCTCGATCCTCACCCGCGCCTGATCGACCAAGTGCATGTAGTTCACCCCGGAGGGGCAGGTGGTCATGCAGGCGAGGCAGGACAGGCAGCGATCGATGTGCTTGACCACCTCCTGCGTCGGCGGCTTGTCCTTCTCCAGCATCTCCTTGATGAGATAAATCCGGCCGCGCGGGCTATCCAGCTCGTCGCCGAGCAGCACATAGGTCGGGCAGGTCGCGGTACAGAACCCGCAATGCACACAAGCGCGTAAAATCTTGTCGGCTTCGGCGGTGTCGGGATCGGCGAGCTGCGCCAGGCTGAATTCGGTTTTCATGCCGCGGACCCCCGCACCAACCGGCCGCGATTGAGAATGTTTTTCGGATCGAAGCCGAGCCGGACGCGCTCGCCAAGCGCTGCAAGTCCGCTTTGCTGCGGATGGAACACATCGACATTGCGCCGCACCGGTTCGGCCGCGCGAATTAAAGTCGCATGGCCGCCGACCGCATTGACGCGGGAACGCAGCATCCCGGCATTCGCATCGGCGGACGGCGGCAACGCCGCCCAGATCAAGCCGCCGCCCCAGTCATAGATCACGTCGCCGCCGCTATCGCGCGCCAGGGCATGGCCGAGCGCCCCGCCCGAGGCGGGCGGGCAAACGATCCGCCATACCGGCCAGGCGCCCAGCGCGCCGCTCGCCGCGAAGGGAGCGACGTCGCGTACCGAACTCCAGATCGCAGCGGAAGCCGCATCTTCGACGGTCTCGGCCGCGCCGAAGCCGCCAAGCGCCTCGCCGAGCGCCGCCGCGCGGTGCGCAGCGGAGGCGGTGATGCCCTCCAGCCGCAGCAAGGTCACCGCCTGCCGCGGCGAGCCGAGATCGGCCAGCGCGCCCGAGCCTGCGCGAAACGCCGAATTCGGCACATGCGCCGCACCGGAAACGTCGAACGGCGAGCCCAGCGCCGCCGTCATCGCCCGGTTGGCGGTGAGATCGTCGAGCCCGCGCAGCACCAGGGTGCGTTCGCTTTCGGCCTTCGGCATCACCTTCAGCGTCACCTCGGTCATCACCGCCAGCGTGCCCCAAGACCCCGCCAGCAGCTTGCAGAGATCGTAGCCGGTGACGTTTTTCACCACCCGCCCGCCGGCTTTAAAGCTGTCGCCGAAGCCGGACACCGCGTGAGCGCCGAGCAGATGGTCTCGCGCGCCGCCGGCCTTGATGCGCCGCGGACCGGCAAGCCCCGCGCCGATCATGCCGCCGATGGTTCCGATGTCGGGCGTGCCCAACAGCTGCGAGGTGTTCATCGGCTCGAAGGCGAATTGCTGGTTTTTCGAATCGATCAGCGACTTGACGTCGCCAAGCGGCGCGCCGGCCTGCACGGTGATGATCAGCTCGTTCGGCTCATAGGACGTCACCGCGTTCAGCGAAGAAAGGTCGAGCAGCGCGTTGGTGGCCATCGGCTGGCCGATTCCGCGCTTGCTGCCACCGCCTATGATTTCCAGCGGCTGCTCGCTGGCGAGCGCTGTGCGCACCACCTGCTCGACGTCGCTGGCGTCACGTACCTTCAGAGTGTCCACGGCGCACCCATCCACCGTCGTCGCCGCGAAGGCGGGGACCCATACCCACTGCGCTCTCGATAAGATCGATGCCTCTCCACCTTTTTCTTTCCACAACCACGGTGGTTATGGGTCCCCGCCTTCGCGGGGACGACGATGTGTTTCAATTGCGCCGCCATCCTCAAAACCTCGGAATGTCCGGGAATGCCAGCCTGCCGCCGTGGACGTGCACCCGGCCCAGTTCGGCGCAGCGGTGCAGGGTCGGAAACACCTTTCCCGGATTGAGCAGTCCCTGCGCGTCGAAGGCGCATTTCAGCCGCTGCTGCTGGTTGAGATCGATCTCGCTGAACATTTCCGGCATCAAGTCGCGCTTCTCGATGCCGACGCCATGCTCGCCGGTCAGCACGCCGCCAAGCTCGACGCAGGCGCGCAGGATATCGGCGCCGAAGGCCTCGGCCCTGTCCATCTCGCCCGGCTGATTGGCATCGTACAGAATGAGCGGGTGCAGGTTGCCGTCGCCGGCATGAAACACGTTGGCGACGCGCAGTCCGTATTTTTCCGAAAGGTCGCGGATTTTCGCCAGCGCCTGCGGCAGCGCGCCGCGCGGAATGGTGCCGTCCATGCAGAGATAGTCCGGCGAGATGCGCCCCACGGCCGGAAACGCCGCCTTGCGGCCGGCCCAGAACAGGTTGCGCTCGGTTTCCGAAGTCGAAATCTGGAGCGTGGTCGAACCGCAGCCGCGCGCGATCGCCTCGACCCGCTCGATCAATTCGTCGACCTCCACACCCGGGCCGTCGAGCTCGATGATCAGCAGCGCTTCGACGTCGAGCGGATAGCCGGCATGGACGAAGGCTTCGGCGGCGTGGATCGCCGGCCTGTCCATCATCTCCATGCCGCCGGGAATGATGCCGGCGCCGATGATATTGGCGACGCACTGGCCGGCCGCTTCCACCTCCGCGAAGCCGACCATCAGCGCCCGCGCCGTCTCCGGCTTTTGCAGGATGCGCACGGTGATTTCGGTGATGACCCCGAGCAGGCCTTCGGAGCCGGTGATGATGCCCATCACGTCGTAGCCGCTGGTTTCTGCGGATTTGCCGCCGATCTTGATGATCTCGCCTGACATCAGCACGATCTCGCAGCCCAGCACATTGTTGGTGGTCATGCCGTATTTCAGGCAGTGCACGCCGCCGGAATTTTCCGCGACGTTGCCGCCGATCGAGCAGGCGATCTGCGACGAGGGATCCGGCGCGTAATAAAACCCGGCATGCGCCACCGCCTGGCTGATGGCAAGATTGGTGACGCCGGGCTCGGTCACCACCACGCGGTTGTCGAAATCGATCTCGCGGATGCGCTTGAATTTGCCCAAGCCCAGCAGCACGGCATCGGCGAGCGGCAGCGCGCCGCCCGACAACGAGGTGCCGGAGCCTCTGGGCACCACCTTAATGCCCTGCTCGAAGCAATATTTCAGCACCCGCGAGACCTGCTCGGTGGTGTCGGGCAGCACCACCACCATCGGCGGCTGGCGATAGGCCATCAGGCCATCGGATTCGTAAGGGATCATCTCGGCAGCACTGTCGATGACGCCCTCGCCCGGCACGATCGCCCGCAAATCCGCGACGATGGCGTCGCGGCGGCCGAGGATCGCGTGGTCGGAAGCGGGCATCATGATGGTCATGTAGGCTCTCCCGCGGCGCATGAGCGCCGCCTTTTTATCGCATGGAAACAAGCACGTCCCGATGCGTTTGGGTAGGCCGCTCAACAGCTGGAGCCGGCGCGTTGCCGGCTTGTCCATCGCGGCCCGGCCGTGCGACAAACCGATCGCGGAACTCAAGTCAACAAGGGCATTTCATGAAAAAAACGACCCTGAGCACGCTGATCGTCATCGCATCCGCCGCAGCATCCTCCGCCGCGCCGGCGCAGGACGTCGCCGCCGGCAAAACTTCCTTCAACAAGTGCCTGGCCTGTCATGCCATCGGTGAAGGCGCCAGGAACAAGGTCGGTCCCGAACTCAACGGACTGAAAGGCCGCAAATCCGGCACCGCGGAAGGTTATTCCTATTCCGAGGCCAACAAGAATTCCGGCATCACCTGGGATGAAGCCACCTTCAAGGATTATATCCGGGATCCCAAGGCCAGGATCCCCGGCACCAAGATGGTGTTCGCCGGAATCAAGAACGAGCAGGAAGCGGGCGATCTCTGGGCGTTCCTCGCGCAATACGACAAGGACGGCAAGACCAAGTAGCGCTGCTCTCGTTCCCCGGACGCAGCGCAGCGTGCAGCGCTTGCGGAACGGTGCGCTGCAGAGCCGGGGTCCCGGTTACCGCGTAACAGGCCGAAGCGGGGTCCCGGCTCTGCGGAGCGGCATGAAGAATGCCGCACCGCGTCCGGGACGAGCTCAGGCCCCCACCAGCATCTTGGGCGGCAGCACCGCCTGCACGACAAGGCCGCGGGCGCGGGCATCCATCACGCCGACCGCGCGCAGCGCCAATAGCGTGACGGTCTGCACGGCGTCGCGCAGTTTTGCAGGATCGTCGAGATTGTCAGGCGCCAATGGTCCCACGAGTGATTCGTGAATCGCTCCAAGCAGCGCGCCGGCCGCCAATGCGGTGTCCTGCGCCGGCAGGTGTCCGGCGCGCACCGCAGCCCCGATCCGCAGTTCGATCTCGCCGGCGATTTCGCGGCGGCTCGCCAGCCGCGACGCGGTGACGTCGACATCGACCGGCTCGGCCAGGATGCCCCATGACAGCTTGCGCTGCGACAGCCCATGAACGGCGACGGTGGTGACGGCGGCCGCCAGCGCCGAGGAAGGACCGGGGGCGGCGTCCGCGGCGCGGCGGATCGCGGCCAGTTCATCGCGTGAGACATCGGCGATCAGTTCGGAAATCAAATCCGATTTGGAGGGAAAATAGCGGTAGACGGTGCCGGCGGCGACGTTGGCGCGGGCCGCGATCGGCGCGATCTGCACCGCAGCCATGCCGCCTTCCGCGGCGGCGTCGCGCGCGGCCGCCAGGATGGCGCTGCGGCGCGCCGCGAGGCGTTTTACGACCTGATGGGTCCGGCGGTAAACCATGCCGCGTTTCGTCCCGGAAGCGGAAGTTTTTGAGCGAATGCTGCGAGACTCGCGGAAAGAACTGAACACCAATTCAGAACGGCTGACAAGGATTCATGACGGCGGGATAAATTGAACTGCGCGGACCCTAAGTCTGGAATTGGCCGACGTTGATCGACATCGACGGCGCGGCGTGCATGCGCGGCATCAGGCAGCGGCCGGCGATCAGCGCCGCGACGATCAGTGTCGCGCCAAAACCGGTCGGGGCGGCGAACAGCGGATAGAACATCAGCAGAAACGCCATCAAACCAAGCGCCGGCAATTCATAGCGGCGGAAGCCGTCGCTGAGCCCGATCCGGACCAGAAACCCGACCGCGATCGCCAGCACCATCACATCGTAGAGGAACAGATACGGCGTCACCAGCAGCGTGCCGGTCGCCAGCGCCGCGGCTTTGAGCGAATAGCGCACCCGGCTGCGCCAAACCAGCACCAGCGCCGCCGCGACCGCCGCGATCATGGTCCACTGCAAGGCCCAGCCGAGGGATTCGCTGCCGCCGAAATAACGCACCAGCGCGAAAATGCTCTGCATCTTGCCCCACGGCGCGCGTCCCTCAGTCAGGAAAGCCTGGGAAAACATCGGCAGCCAGTGCACAAACGCCTGCCAGCTCTCGGTGCCGAAGGCGAGCCATGACACAGCGGCTAGCGCGGCCGCGACACTTGCCGCGGTGAAAAACACCGTCCATTGCGACGCCGCGATCAGCACCAGCGGAAACAGCAGGCCGTATTGCGGCTTGTAGCTGAGTAGCCCGAGACAGATGCCGGCCAGGACCGGCCGCGTCGGCAGCAGAATGAGCATGCCGCCGACCAGCGACGCGGTGAGAAAACCGTTTTGACCGACCAGCGTGTTGGTCAGCACCACCGGAAACGCCGCCGCCAGCATCCAGCCGAAGCGGCGACCGACGATCGCGCGCATCGTCACCAGATAGGGTAGCAGGCTGACCGAAACCCAGCCGATGAACGCCACCGTATAGGGAAACTGTGCAAGGAAAGCCGCTACGAACAGGAACGGCGGCGGATAGTGCCAGGCAAAATTGCCGGCAAAAGTTTGGCCGAGCAGCTCGACCTGAACCTGCTTCTGGGTGTCCCAATCGTAAGCCCACGCCGGATGGCCATCGAGCACCAGTCTGCCGGCGGACCAGACATTGACGAAGTCGGTCGGGATACCAAGGCCATTCGGATCAGTGATCCACCAATGCGCGAAATACCCGGCCGGAAAGAACGCCGCGTTGATGACCAGCAGCACAAAGCAGGCGTTGAACAGTGGCGCCGGGACGGCGTGCTGTTCGAGGATCGGTGAGGCGGAAACCGGCGCGGCCATGGTCTGTCCTTGGCGCGCGCTAGCACGCGCCTCCCTAATCAATAAGGCCGACAGGCTTGAGGAAATCTTAAGGGGTGTCGCCAAACGCCGTCATGGCCGGGCTTGTCCCGGCCATCCACGTCTTGCTTGCCATAACGACGAAAAAGGCGTGGATGCCCGGGACAAGCCCGGGCATGACGATCTTGAACCTTCAGCGCATCAATTCCCGGTCTGCAATTCGCCGAAGCGCTCCCAGCTCTTGCCGGAAAACCGCATGAACTGCATCTGCTCGACCGGCACGTGATCGGTCGGCGAGGTGTTGACCTTGATACCCGGCAGCAGCATCGGCAGTTCGAGGTCCTTGATCGCGTAGGCCTGCTTGAGAATGTTCTCCGTGCTGAGGTCGTCGCCGCAGGCTTTCAGCACGTGCTCCAGCGCCATCGCGCTGTTGTAGGAGTTGACATAGTTGGTGTCGTGCAGGTCGGCCTCGGGGACGTATTTGATCATGAAGTCCCGCCACCCCTTGACGCCAGGATCGTCCTTCCACGCCGGATCGTCGGGGTCCTTGACATAGGCGGTCGACAGGATGCCCTGCCCGGCTTCCAGCCCTGCGGGCTCCATTACCGTGGACACCCACACCGCGACATTGGACAGGAACGTCATCGGCCGCCAGCCGATCTCGAACGCCTTGCGGATCGACTGCGCCGCGAATTTCGGCGTCGCCGCGATCACGAAAACGTCGGCGCCGGAGGCCTTCAGCTTCACGATCTGGGAATCGATGGTCGGGTCCTGAATTTCGTAGGTCGCGGCGGTGACGACGGAATCGTATTTCTCGCCGAGCACGTCCTTCAGCCCCAGCAGATAGTCGCGCCCGAAGTCGTCATTCTGCGAAATCACCGCGAATTTGGCGTCGGGATTTTTCGCCAGCGCATAGCGCGCATACAGCCGCGCCTCGTAGCGGAACGGCCCCTGCACCCCGAGCGTCGCCTGCGGATATTGCGCGAGGTCGGCGAATTTCGAGGCGCCGGAGCCGATGAACAATTGCGGGATGTTCTTGCCCTGCAGATATTTGGCGATCGCGGTGTTGTGCGCGGTGCCGATCGAGGAAAAGATCAGCGCCACCTCGTCGCTCTCCACCAGCCGCCGGGTCTGCTCCACGGTTTTCGGCGGCGCGTAGCTGTCATCGAGCGAGATCAGGTTGACCTTGCGCCCGTTGATGCCGCCGCGCTCATTGACCATCTTGAAATAGCCGACCTCGCCCTTGCCGAGCGCGCCGAAGGCGGAGACCGGGCCGCTGTAGGGCATGGTCTGGCCGATCTTGATTTCGGTTGAGGTGACGCCGCGGATGTCGGCGGCGAGCGCAGCCGCTGGCAGCGTAAGGAGTGCAATTGCGCTCAGCGCGCCAAATCCCGTGACGAGACGCATCGGTTTCTCCCCAATCATTGTTCGCGCGCTCAGAAAAGCCGGTCGACCGGTGCGCTTGGCCGCACTCATATCAAGTTCGAAATCATGCCACGGCGAGAAGATCGACGCTATTCACAATCATTATGCTGCAGATGCAAAAAGGGCCCGGCATATGATCGGCGAAAACATCGAAAATTCATAACCGCTTCGCCACCACGGCGTTGCGCATCAGCGACCTGACGCCGCTCCGATGAAACGGAACGATGACGAACAAATAAATTTTTCCAAAGAGATTATGGACCGTGCAGATGGTCGAGACGACCACGCTCGTTGTTTCGCCGTCCGTCGCCTTCAGCACCGACAACCTGAAGTCCATATGCTTGTTGTTGCGGCCCGCGACAATTTCCTTGCCGCCGATGAAGAAAATCGGCCAAGGGCCAATCTTGTCGCCGACGCCGTACGCTTCCCGCATCCCGGGCTTCATGATTTCGGCCACCGTCGGAGCCTCCAGGCCGACGAGCCTGGCCGCCGCGTTGCGGACGATCAGCAGAAGCTTCATCCAGACAGGAGTATGTCCGAACAGGGCAAAGAAGACCTCGACGATTCCCAGTTCAGGACGCGCCAGTGGCGCGCGCCAGGAATTGTGAAAATAGCAGTTGCCGATCAGATCCCGGCTCAGCGCGCTGGTGGACGGGACATCACATTCAATAACGTGCATGCCGAGCTCCCAACATTGCTAGTCGCAAGACGCCGGATTCCAACGCCCTTGGTCAGACCCTGAGTTGGCCCCTTCCGGGATTTCGTCAAGCGCAGCAGTCAGCAAAACGGGCGCCGAGGCGCCCGTTGCCGTCAAGATATCAGGAATTACGCTCACGCCTGCGGCTGCGGCTCCAGCCCGGCGTCCGGATCGGGACGCGGGCGCGGCTTGCCGGCGGGCGGCACCGCGGAGGTGCGCGGGCCGGTCGGCTCCAGCACCGATTCGCGGTTCGGCTTCTTGCCGGCCAACAGGTCGATGATCTCGTCGCCGCTCAGCGTCTCGAATTCCAGCAGGCCCTTGGCCAGGGCTTCGAGATCGGCGCGCTTCTCGGTGAGGATCCGCGTGGCTTCGTTGTAGCCTTCCTCGACAAAACGCCGGATCTCGGTGTCGATCTTCTGCACCGTCGCCTCCGACGCGTTCTGGGTGCGCGACACCGACATGCCCAAAAATACCTCGTCCTGGTTCTCGCCGTAGGACACCGTGCCGAGCTCTTCCGACAGCCCCCAGCGCGTCACCATCATGCGCGCGAGGCGCGTGGCCTGCTCGATATCGGAGGAAGCGCCCGAGGTGACCTTCTCCCTGCCAAACACCAGTTCTTCGGCGACGCGGCCGCCCATCATGATCGCCAGCCGCGAGGTCATCTGCTCGCGGGACATCGACAGCTTGTCGCGCTCGGGCAGCTGCATCACCATGCCGAGCGCGCGGCCGCGCGGGATTATGGTCGCCTTGTGGATCGGGTCGGTGGCGATGACGTTGAGGCCGACGATGGCGTGGCCGCCCTCGTGATAGGCCGTCAGCATCTTCTCTTCCTCGGTCATGACCAGCGACTTGCGCTCGGCGCCCATCATCACCTTGTCTTTTGCTTCTTCGAACTCGGCCTGCGTCACCATGCGCTTGTTGCGGCGCGCCGCGGTCAGCGCCGCCTCGTTGACGAGGTTCATCAGGTCGGCGCCCGAAAAGCCGGGCGTGCCGCGTGCAATCGTCTTCAGATTGATATCCGGCGCCAACGGAACTTTTCGGACGTGAACCTTCAAAATCTGCTCGCGGCCGACGACGTCCGGATTCGGTACCACCACCTGACGGTCGAAGCGGCCGGGACGCAGCAACGCGGGATCCAGCACGTCCGGGCGGTTGGTGGCGGCGATCAGGATCACGCCTTCATTGGCTTCAAAGCCGTCCATCTCGACCAGCAGCTGGTTCAGCGTCTGCTCGCGCTCGTCATTGCCGCCGCCGAGGCCGGCGCCGCGATGGCGGCCGACGGCGTCGATTTCGTCGATGAAGATGATGCAGGGCGCGTTCTTCTTGGCCTGCTCGAACATGTCGCGCACGCGCGAGGCGCCGACGCCGACGAACATCTCGACGAAGTCGGAACCGGAAATGGTGAAGAACGGCACATTGGCCTCGCCCGCCACGGCGCGCGCGATCAGGGTCTTGCCGGTGCCGGGAGGGCCGACCAGCAGCACGCCGCGCGGAATGCGTCCGCCGAGCCGCTGGTATTTGCCGGGGTCGCGCAGGAATTCGACGATCTCCTGCAAATCCTGTTTTGCCTCGTCGACGCCGGCAACATCCTCGAAGGTGACGCGGCCATGCGCTTCGGTCAGCATTTTGGCGCGCGACTTGCCAAAGCCCATCGCCTTGCCGGCGCCGCCCTGCATCTGCCGCGACAGGAACACCCATACGCCGATCAGCGCGATGAACGGCAGCCAGGAAACCAGCAGCGACACGAACCAGGGCACATTGTCGCCCGGCGGTTTTGCCGTGATCGAGACCTTGCCGTTATAGAGCCGCGACACCAGCGACGGGTCGTTCGGCGCATAGGTCTGGAAGCTCGAGCCGTTGGTGAAGGTGCCGTGAATCTCCGGCCCCTGGATCACCACGTCGCGGACGTGGTTGGCATCGACTTCGGTCAGAAGCTGCGAGAACGAGATATCCTGCGAGGACGCGCGCTGACCCGGATTCTGGAAGAGCGTGAACAATGCCAACAGCAGCAGGACAATAATGACCCAGAGGGCGAAATTGCGCAGATTGGCGTTCATCGAACTTCCTTCGTGGCTGCGCGGATCGCGGCCTTATGTCCTTGGGCCGGCACGGGCGGAATCCGTCAAGGAATCCATCGGGTCGGCTGGTTTGTAATCTAGGTGCCGCACCCTTCGATGCCAAGGGAACGGCGTAGGACTATTTAACGCATATTAGCCGCATTCCCGTTCAAATAATGGCGGCGGAACGGCTGTTTTCCCGCGGTGGTTAAGGCCCCATGCCCCTTGCGGGCGGCCTCAATCCCCCCGTCTGCGGCGCGGCGGGGCCGGCTCGATGCGAATGCGGCCGTCGACAAGGCTGACCAGCGCGCCGGCGAGGGTCTGTTTGAAGCTGATTTCGGCGTTTTGCAGGCCCTGTTGCGGTCACCGCGCGGTCGAGCGCGGCCAGCAACGCCTCCACCTTGCCGAGTTCGGCGGGGCCTTCATGGCCGATCCGGTCGATCCGGCGCAGCAGCAAACGGACCCGGATTTCTTCCGCAAGGGCGGCAAACGCGCTGGCGTCGAAGCCGGCATGCACCAGGTCATGCTGGCCAAATGTGAGATAGCGCTCGGCGCCGTTGACCAGAATTTCCAGCGCCGCATTGGCCCGCGCAAAGCGGGCGGCCAGCCGCGTCAGGTTGCGCGCATCAAAACCCTCGGCTGCCAGTGCGGGCATCAGCGCCCGGAAGCGCGGCCGGGTAAAACCGGTGTCACGATTGGTCGGATCGTCGGCAAAATCGATCTTCGCCCGCTTCAGCGTTGCCACCAGCCGCGCCTTCGGGATCTGCAGCAGCGGCCGCGCCAGCACCACGCCGTCGCGCCGCGACTGTCGCGCCATCGCGGCGAGGCCCGCAATCCCGCTGCCCCGCGCCATCCGCATCAACAGCGTTTCGGCCTGATCGTCTTGTGTGTGCGCGGTCAACACATGGGTCGCGCCGGCTGCCCGGGCGGCCTTGGCCAGCAGGCGATAGCGCGCATCCCGCGCCGCCGCCGGCTGTCCCGTTGCGGGTTTTGCGCCGCTCCAGCGCAGGGTGCGATGCGGCAGGTCGAGGGATTTGGCGAAATGCTTGACGTCATGCGCCTCGCGCGCGGCCTCTGGCCGCAAGCCATGGTCGATGGTGACGGTGATGAGTTGCGGCCCTTGCTTGAGGGCGCGGCGCCAGCGCGCGGCGAGCCACATCATCGCGATCGAATCCGGTCCGCCGGACACCGCGAGCACGATCGCGGGCGCGGTTTTCCAGTCCGCGAACAGACGTCTTGCGTCCCGTACAGAGATTGGCGAATGGTCGTCGTCACGCATCGTTGCTGCCTCAGGCACAGCGTCATACGCGGGCTTGACCCGCGTATCCATCAATCTTCACAAGAGTTTTTCGAAGAAGATGGATTGCCGGGTCAAGCCCGGCAATGACGGATCAGCACTTAACGCGCTTTTGCTCACGATCCACGGCCTGCTTGACCCCGCCGGAGGCGCGCGGATATTTCCGCGTCACCTCGCCGAGCGCGGCACAGGCGGCTTCCTTCTCGTTCAGCGCCGCCAGCGATTGGCCGAGCCGCAAAAGCGCGTCCGGCGCTTTCGCGGAAGATCCGAATTTGGTCGTCACGCCAAGGAAGGATTCCGCGGCGTCGCGATATTTCTGGCGCTGGAAAAAACTTTCCCCCAGCCAATATTGCGAATCCGCCAGCAGCGGATCGGCCGGGTATTTCTGCGCGAAATTGCGCATGGTTTCCTCGGCCAGCGCGTAGTCCTTGCGCTGCATGTAGCCGATGCCGAGATCGAATTCGTCCTTCGGCGTCGCCGACGGCGGCAAGGTGGTCAGCGCCGCCGTTGCACCGGGGACGCGCGGGGACGCTGCGCCCGCGGGATCGCGCGGCACGCCGGCGGTGTTGCCGAGATCGAGCGGCTCCCCTGCCCCGCGCCCCCCAGGTGCACCGACGGCTTCGCCCGGGATCGGCAATTGTCCGCCGCCCAAAGCGCGCGGTACGCCCGGCGCATTGGGATTTTGATGGGGATCGAAGGCATCGCCGCGGCGGCGGGTTTGAGGCGCCGGCTGTTCCTGCATGATCGGCGGCGGCGCCGCGATCTGCTGATCGTAAGGCGCCTGCTGGACCGGTGGTTGCCGGGCAGACGGGCCGGGTTGCGCCGCAATGGCGGCGACGTTGGGTTGGGCGACGGCCGGCTGGGCGGCAGGCGCTGCACCCAGCTGCCGGAGACGATCTTCGAGCTGCCGGTTGCGGTATTGCAACTCCTCGTTCTGGCCGGTGAGCTGCCGCAACTGGTTCTCAAGCTGCTGGATGCGGATTTCCGGATCGACGTCGTAGGATTGCTGGGCGACCGCGGAGGAGGCGGCCGCGAGCATCGCGGCCATCACGGCTGCGCACGCAAGCATTGAAAACCTGGAAGACATGTTGGCCTGACGAATGAAAGCGGCGTCACCGGGACGCACTACATTGAGGGACGGAGTACGCCAAAAATGTGACTGGTGCCAGCCGGTGTCTGATATCCTTAGCAAACGATCAAGCGGCGAACCTACGGCGATGGCCGGCTCATGCGGCCGCGGGAGATCGGCTCATGCATGTGCTGGTGAACGATGTGCGGCTGTTCTTCGACGTCGAGGGCGCGGGCCTTGTGCCCGACGGCGCCGCCATGCGGGAAAAGCCGACATTACTGATGCTCCACGGAGGTCCCGGCGCCGACCACTCGATCTACAAGCCCGATTACTCCGCCTTGGCGGACGTGGCCCAGATCGTCTACCTCGACCATCGCGGCAATGGCCGCAGCGAGGATGGTCCCAAAGCGGCATGGACCCTGGCGCAATGGGGCGACGACGTGCGCGCGTTCTGCGACGCGCTCGGGATCGTCAATCCGATCGTGCTGGGGGCGTCCTTCGGCGGCATGGTCGCGCTCGCTTACGGGACGCGCCATCCGGCGCATCCTTCGAAACTGATCCTGATCAGCACCGCGGCGGCGGGAGGTTCGCACCGGGAGCGCAGCGTGGCGCTGTTCGAACGCTTCGGCGGCCCGGAAGCCGGCGCGCTGGCGCGCCGCCGGTTCCTCGAGATGCAGGGCCATGACGGAGCCTCGCTGGAGGCCTGGCGGCGGCTGGCGCTCCCGCATTATTTCCGCAACCCCCGCCATCCGGACGTGGCGCGCCGCGCGGTCAGCCGACCGGAGGTGCTGCAATGGTTCACAAGGCCCGGCGGCGAGAGCCAGACCTTCGACCTGCTGGCGGATCTTCATCGCATCCGCTGTCCGACGCTTGTGATGGGCGGCGAAGACGATCCGATCCATCCGATCGAAAGCCAGGCAGATCTCGCCGCGGCGCTGCCGGCGCATCTCGTGCAGTTCGAGCGGTTTGCGGATTGCCGGCACGCCGTGGTGCCCGACGCGCCCGAACGCGCCATGGCGGTGATCCGGGATTTTATCGGGCGATGACCTCATCCTGAGGAGCGGCGTCTTCGCCGCGTCTCGAAGGATGGCCGCGAACTCATGGTTCGAGACGCGCGCAAGTGCGCGCTCCTCACCATGAGGATGGAGGCAAGCGCCAAAACAAAACCGGCGCCCGCTGGGGGCGCCGGCGATAACTGCGGCAGTGACCTGCTTCAGGAGCTGGCGTTCAGCACCGTGACCGCGCGGCGGTTCTGCGACCAGCAGGAGATGTCGTTGCACACCGCGACCGGGCGTTCCTTGCCGTAGGAAATCGTCCGCATCCGGTTGGCATCGATGCCGCGGGAAGCCAGGAAGGTGCGCACCGACTGTGCGCGGCGCGCGCCGAGCGCGATGTTGTATTCGCGGGTGCCGCGTTCGTCGGCATGACCTTCGATGGTGAAGGAGTAGCGGTTGTAGCTCTGCAGCCAGCGCGCCTGTTTTTCCAGGGTCGCGATCGCCTGCGGCGACAATTCGGTCTGGTCGCTCTCGAAGAATACGCGGTCGCCGACATTGACCACGAAATCCTGCTGGCTGCCCGGCGTCGCCGCGCTCGCCATCGCGCCATCGGCGCCGAGCGGGTTCTTGTTGGCGCAGGCGCCCATCGACAGCGCTACCGCGAGCACCGCAGCCAGTTTCAATCCCTGGAGGATACGCATTTGATGTTTCATTCCGGAGCCTCCACGCTCACGTTTTTCCGACTGTTATCCGGTCTACAGGGCGATGGTTAAGCGAACGTTCCGTCAACCTTGATGAGGTGTTGCTGAACCGCATCAAATGCCGCCAATCGGCGAAAAGCAATCGCGATAGTTAATGATTTGCAAATGTGGCGCCAAGGTGAAGGCGCGCCTCGGCAAGCCGCCGGGACGGCACTTTACGGCTTGGCAAGCTGGGTGGAACCGATGTTAGGCGTGCGCCGCGACCGCAATCAGGCGCCGACCGAAGCGCGCTCGCAGAGCAATTCGCGCTCGCGCTCCGGCACGGTGCGGCCCTCGCGGCCGTGCTCGAACAGCATCCGCCGTTCGAAGGCGCTGGAGTGCAGATAGGGATAACGCGCAAATACTTTTTCGCGCAGCGTCGGATAATGCGCGGCCATCAATCCCACCGGTTTCAGCAAGCCCGGGAACAATCGCGGCTCGCACAGCGGTTCCTGCAGGAAGACCCGCCGGTAGAACGCCTGATGTTCCGCCCGCACCGTGGCAAGCCCGATATCGGCATTGAAATGGACCCCCGCGACATAGCCGAGCCGGACCGTGGCATAGGGAAGCTCCGGAAACCGCTTGGCCTTTTCGGGATCGGCAACGAAGCGGGTGGGATCGACCAGGGTTCGTCCCCGCGCCAGTTCAGGCCGCAAAATATCCGGGAAAACCTCGACCGAGGGAGAGGTCGGATGCTCCGGCGTCGCTACGCTGACGCGGATGGAACTGCAGAGCTCGTCATGAATGTAGATGCCGAAAATAAAGGACCAGGGCGAGTTGTCGAAATGGTCGGTGACCCGCTCGTCGTCCGACGGCAGGATCGCGCCTTCGCGCAGATACGCCCGGTAGCGGAGACGATACATCTCCTCCTTTTGCTCGGGCGTCTCCGCGAGCCGATAATCGACATTATCGAGGAGATCGGCGCTGCGCCCGGGAGTTATCGAGGTTACCTCGGCCGCAGATCGCATTTAAACGTTTCCCCCCACGCAACAACTAGAACGCGTATTATCAAATGTTAACCCGTTCTTAATGTCAATGCAAAGGGATCAGGCCATTAGGGTTAATCAGCGGACCGGCCTTATTTGCTCGAACGATACATTTTCTGTGGAAACTTGCGGACCTGGTGAAGTCTCAGGCGATCGAGCGTGAGGGAATCGCGAGCTCAGCCGGCAGCCGGCGGCCATGGGAGGCGTTGAGCAACTGGCGCACCCGCGCCGCCGGCACCGGACGGCTGAACAGATAGCCCTGCGCCTCGGTCACGGTGCCGTCGGCGCTGATCAATTCCAGCTGCTCGTTGGTCTCGATGCCTTCGACGACAACCGACATCCCGAGATCGGCGCTCAGCCGCGCGACGCCGCGCAGCAGCGTCAGCGGACGATCGGAATCGATGCCCTCGAGGAACGAGCGGTCGATCTTGACCTTCTGCAGCGGGAAATTATGCAGATAGCTCAGGCTCGAATAGCCGGTGCCGAAATCGTCCAGCGAGATGCGCACCCCGGCGGCATGCAGTTGCGAGAGCGCGTCGTGGATCCATTGCGTGTTGCGCAGCAGTGAGGATTCGGTGATCTCGATTTCGAGACGGTTGGCGGCAAGCCCGGACACTTCCAGCGCATAGCGCACCTCGCTCAGCACGTCGCGCTGGTGGAACTGCTGCGGTGAAAAATTGACCGCGACGCTGACGCCTTCCGGCCACTTCATGGCTTCCATGCAGGCCTTGCGCAGGATCCAGCGGCCGAGGTCGACGATCAAACCCATGTCTTCGGCGACCGGAATGATGTCGACCGGGGAAACCGTGCCGCGTTCCGGGTGATTCCAGCGCAGCAGCGCTTCGCATGTCGAAATCCGCCCGGATTTGAGATTGACCAGCGGCTGGTAGAACAGCTCGAATTCTTCGTTGGCCAGCGCCTTGCGCAGGTCGAGCTCGAGGATGCGGCGGGCTTCCACGGTCAGCGCCATCTCGTCGCGGAAGAAGCAGTAGGTTCCGCGGCCGTCGGCCTTGGCGCGGTACAGCGCCATGTCCGCGTTCTTCATCAGCGTGTCGGCGCTGATGCCGGGAGGCAGCGTCATCGCGATGCCGACGCTGGCGCCGATTTCCACCAGATGATTGTCGATCTCATAGCGCTCGCTCAAGCGATCGACGATGCGGCGCGCCAGATGCGCGGCGTCCTCTTCGGATTTGATGTTCTGCTGGAATACCACGAACTCGTCGCCTCCGAAGCGCGCCACGAAATCCTCCGGGCGCAGCATCTCGCGCAGGCGATCCGCCACGGCGCAGAGCAGTTCATCGCCGCAGGGATGGCCCAGCGTGTCGTTGACCTGCTTGAACTGATCGAGATCGATGAACAATAGCGCCGACAACCGCGCGGCGCTGTGCGAGATCGCCAGCAGCCGCTCCATCTCGTCGCGGAAATTGACCCGGTTGGGCAGCGCCGTCAGTTCGTCGTAACGCGCAAGATGGCTTATCCTGGCTTCGGCATTGCGCCGTTCGGTGATGTCCTCGACCAGCACGACGGTGCCGCCGCCGGCCATCGGCTGAAACGTCCATGACAGCGCCCGGTCGTTGGCCAGGTCGGGATCGGCGGTGGTGATATAGCCCGCCTGCAGGCTGTCGACTTCCGAGACGATCAGCTTGCCGCTCGCCGCCGAAACCGTGCCGGCGCCGATGCAGGCCGCGACGATGTCGGGCGCGCTGGCGCCGCGGTGCACGAGATCCTCGGACAGCCGCATCATCTCGCTGAAACGATGGTTCATCACCGCAAGACGCCCGTCGGCGCCGAACATGCACAGACCATGCGGCATGTTGTTCAGCGCGGTATCGAACTGGATCGCCAGCGCCGCCTCGCGTTCGCGCGCGACCAGGGCACGAACGAAAATCTTCTGCAGGCCGGTGGTGATCTGCTTCAGCGCGATGAAAAACAGCGCGCTCAGCACCGCCATGCCGACATAATAAGGACTGCCATGCAGCGCCAGCGCCAGCGACATCGGCCCGCAGGCGAACAGTATCTGCAGATGGAAGATCCACGGACGTCCATAGGTTCGCCCGGCGCCCGCGGCCATGTAACCGGTGGTGACGGTCAGGCAGATCATGTGCGCGACCGCATCGTCGCTGCTCAAAAGCGCGACCACGCACCATATTCCCAGCGCGATGGCGTAGAGCATCGCCCCGATCTGGTAGCGAATTTCCCAGCGCGTGGCGTCGTCGGCGGTCAGCGCGGCCTTGCGGCCCTTGTACCGATGCATGTCGAGTGCGCGGAACGCGCCGGTCACGATCAGAAGCCCGGCGCAGGGCCACAGCAGATCGTCGCCCGACTTTAGAGCCGTCATCACCGCGGCGATGGCGGCGAACACCGCGCCCGCGAACATCGGCCCGGGATTCTGGAATAGCGAATCGACCAGCGCCGCGTAAATCGACGGCGATATCTTCTGATCGGGATCTGTGTTTTGACCAGCCAGTTGCATCGGGCGCGCGCACGTCCTTTTTAGACGCGCAGTGTTACCTGCCGCAGATGAAGTCTTTCTGAGGGAACATCGTTACCGAGTCGTTGCCTTGGCCGAAGCGCAGCAAGAATCCGCCCGGAAAATCAGCAGGCTAGGCAAGCTTTGCCGGCCGCGTCATAAGCCAAGGCGCCCCGCGCGGTCATTTCGCGATAACCATGTCACGACAATAGCGGCGACCATGCCGGATCGGACGCGAAGCCCGGCGTTGGAACGCGCTGCTCATTGCGTCCGGAAATGTCCACGGTGAACAGCGAAGGACCGCTGTTTCCGCCGGGATCGCGGAAGAACATCAAGACGCGGCCGTTCGGCGCGAAGGTCGGGCCTTCATTATGATAGCCCGAGGTGAGAAGCCGCTCGCCCGAGCCATCGGTCTTCATGATGCCGATCGAAAACTGTCCGCCGCCCTGCTTGGTGAAGGCGATGTAGTCGCCGCGCGGCGACCATACCGGGGTCGAATAGCTGCCCTCGCCGAACGAGATGCGCTGCGCGGCTCCGCCGGTCGCCGGCATTACATAGATCTGCGGCTTTCCGCCGCGGTCGGACTCGAAACACAGGCGGGTGCCATCGGGCGCGTAGGACGGCGAGGTGTCGATCGCCGGGGTATCGGTGAGGCGCGTGGTCGACTTCGAGCGCAGGTCCATCACGAACAGGTTCGAATTGCCGCCCTGCTGCAGGCTCATGATGACGCGCTGGCCGTCCGGGGAAAACCGCGGCGAGAACGACATGCCGGGAAAATTGCCGACGATCTCGCGCTGCCCGGTTTCGACGTTGAACAGATACACCCGGGGGTCGCCCTGGCCGAACTCCATATAGGTGATTTCCTGGGTCGAGGGCGAGAACCGCGGCGTCAGCACGAGGTCGGCGCCGCGCGTAAGATACCGCACATTGGCGCCGTCCTGGTCCATCAGCGCCAGCCGCTTGACGCGCCGCTCCTTCGGCCCGGTCTCATCGACGAACACCACGCGGCTGTCGAAATAGCCTTTCTCGCCGGTCAGCCGCTCATAGATCTGGTCGGAAATGATGTGGGCAATGCGCCGCCAGTATTCCGGCGAGGTGGAATATTGCGAACCGGTGAGCTGCTGGCCGGCGGCGACGTCCCAGAGCCGGAATTCCGCGTTCAGCCGTCCATCGCCCTGCCGGGTCATGCGGCCGGTCACCAATGCCTGGGCGTTGATGGTCTTCCAGCTGGCAAATTGCGGCGCCGCGTCGGGATTGGAAATTTTTTCGATGAAGGCGGCCTGATCGATCGGGGCGAACAGTCCGGAGCGTTTCAGGTTGTTGGTAATGACCTGGGTGACGCCGGCCCCGACTTCGCCATCGGAAGGCGTGCCGGCCACGAAATTCGGGATCGCGATCGGCAGCGGCGCGACATTGCCTTCGGTGATCTGCAGCCGCGTCTGCGCCCGCGAAAGCTGTGGCAGCAGCAGGCCCGCGGCGGCGCCGCCTATCAGGGCTTGGCGGCGGCTCAACGGCAGCGGTGGCAGACGGAACGACGTCACGGACATTCTGGGACTCATTTCAAGAAACATCAGCTATGAAACATCTGGCGTGGATCGAAGGTCACGATCATGTCCTTCCACTGCTCGTAGGTGGCCGACTGCAGCATGTCGAAGGGCTGGCCCTGCAGCACCGCGCGCATCGCAGCATCCGCGGCCGCCTGATAACGCGGCGAGGATCCTTGCGATACCACTTGCGGAGGCGCCGCCAGCCGCCGGTCCGGCGTCAGCCGGATCCTGATATCGACGATCAGTTCTTCCGGCCGCTCGGTGCCGGCCTGCACGTTCCACAATTTCGTCAGCCGCGCCCGCAACGCATCGAGTTCGGATTGCGACAAGGTCGCCGCGGTGCCCTTCGCCGTCCCCAGCGAGGCCTGCGAGTTCAGTTGCGTGCCGGCGGCGGCCTGCCGGGTCGGGTCGCGCTTGTCGAGCAGGGCCGCGATCTTCGACTGGTCGAAGGTGCGTTCCTGTTTCGGCTTCGGCGGCTGCGGCGGTGCGGCCTTGGCTTCCGGCTTCGGCGCTGGCTTTTTGGTATCTTCGGTTTTCAAGGCTTCGGCGATCGGATCGACCTTGGGCGGATCGGGTTTCTTCTCGATCGGCTTCGGCTCATCCTTGGGCTTGTTCTCGGCCACGGGCTTTGGCGGATCGGGCTTTTTCTCGACCGGCTTTTCGACAGGCTTGGGCGGCGGCGTCGGAGCCACGGCGGTTTCGACCGGGGGCTTTTCGGTGATCTTGCCGACGGTGTCGTCGACCGGTCTGGCGTCGGCGACCTTTTCGACCAGCGGCTTAGGCTTGTCCTTTTCGCCGGTCTTGGCTCCGGCGGTGAGCTTGGAGAGTTGGTCGGCGGAGATGATATCGACCGGCATCGATTCCGGCGGCGGCGCTTCCAGCGAGCGCGCGGAAAACGACACCAGCCCCCACCCGATCACGCAGACGTGCAGGGCAACCGACGCAGCCAGTGTCTTGTCGACCTTTAGATTCAAGGCCCTATCCCTGCTCCACTTCGGTTACCAGCGCGACGCGGCGGAAACCCGCCTGCGACAGCCGCCCCATCACCTTCATCACCGTGCCGTAGTCCACCTTCTTGTCGCCGCGCACGAAGATACGCTCATCCAGCCCGCCGCGCGCCTCGGTAATCGCCTTTAATTTCGGCACCAGCTGGTCCAGCGCGATCTCGCTGTCGTTGAGGAATACCTGGCCTTTCAGGTTGACCGAGAGTGTCAGCGGGTTCTTGTCCTGATCGAGGCTCTTGGCCTGGGTCTGCGGCAGATCCAGCGGCACGCCCACCGTCAAAAGCGGCGCCGACACCATGAAGATGATCAGCAGCACCAGCATCACGTCGACCATCGGCGTGACGTTGATCTCCGCCATCACAGCCCTGCGCCGGCCGCGGCGCGCGCCCCCGCTTGCTGCCCCTGCCCCGCTCATCGCCATGATTTCAGGCCCACAATTGCCTCATACCCGGCCCTCTCAGGCTCGTTCATCGATCTGCCGCGACAGGATCGCGGAGAATTCGTCGGCGAACCCCTCCAGGCGCTGCGCCTGCCGGTTCACCTCCGAGGTGAACTTATTGTAGAAAATTGTCGCCGGAATTGCGGCGATCAGGCCGATCGCGGTGGCAAAAAGCGCTTCCGCGATGCCCGGGGCCACCACCGCCAGCGAGGTGTTCTTGGAGGCTGCGATCGACTGAAAACTCGACATGATGCCCCAGACCGTGCCGAACAGGCCGACGAACGGCCCCGCCGAGCCGACGGTGGCCAGCACCAGCAGCCGCCGCTCCAGCCGCTCGATCTCGCGGGCGATGGAGACGTTCATCACCTTCTCGATCCGCATCTGCAGGCCGGCAAAGGAGCGCGCCTGGCTCTCGAAGGAGCGTTTCCATTCCCGCATCGCCGCGACAAAGCAGGCCGCCATCGACTGCGTCGGCTTGCCCGACAGCGCGCGATAAAGTTCCTCGATGGATTCGCCGGACCAGAACGCCTGCTCGAAGCGGTCCATCGCCCGCTTGGTTCGGGCATAGAGGAAGATCTTGTCGATCGCGATCGCCCATACCCAGACCGAGCAGGCGAGCAGCCCCAGCATCACCGCTTTCACGACCCAATGGGCCTGCAGGAACAGCGCGATCAGCGAGACATCGGAAGAGGCGAGCGGCAAGGCTGACTGCGCCACGTCGGCATTTTGCGCGAATGCGGCGTCGCCCGTGGCGGCCAGCAGCACCGCGGCGACCGAGAGGGTCGCCAATCCAGCGGTGTTCATAAGCGGATTCCTCTCAACGCAAGTATCCCTTTTTGCCCGGCCCGGCGCGGCTTCCGGTTCCTCAAAAAACCACGCGCCACGCGCGGCTAAAGGCGCCAACGCCAAGGTTCCAATCTGTCGCATGGGAGGCCCGTCCAAAGCCGGGTCCGTGATCCCCTGCCAACATGTCAAAACGAGGGCTGATTGAAGCGCGTTTGCCTAAGGTTAGCAGACGCTAATCATGGTTAAGGGGAGGTTACCAAAGGGGCAGGATGGGGCGGGAAATGGGGCGACTCAACCTCGCCCCGCTCTTTCGCGGGGAGAGGTCGAAGCCGGAGCGCAGCGCAGGCTTCGGGTGAGGGGCCGGGCAGTGCGCCAAATGCGATCGATCACTCTCGGGTCGACAAGCAGCGCCGAGAAATCGCAGAGCTCAAGGTCAAAGACCTTTCGACCCGAGATGCCGCGAGCTTTCAATGAGTGCCTCGCCCCTCACCCGGATTCGCACGGACGATGCTCGCATGGCCCGCGCGAATCGACCTCTCCCCGCTAAAGAGCGGGGCGAGGTTAAGAAGCGTCGGCGCATCGCAATGTCGCTGTGTTTGTTGAGGCGCAGGCGCTGGACTATCATCGCGTCGAGGAAAAACCGATGCCCCGCCCCGTGCTGGATAGGGTATGAACATCAAATGCTCTGCCGGTCATCCAGTTGCCTAGGAGCTCAATCGTCATTTTTCGCCTCCGATCGTCGTCCATTTGGGCGCGGCGAACCATAATTTATGCTGCAGTGAAGGCTCATCAAGCCGTTCAGCCTCTCGGGCGGAGGAAACTCGAGCATGGAATCACGCTCTCTCATCCCTCCGCCTGGCGCCCACCCGCGCCCATCCTCCCCACCATCGGCTTCAATAACTGCGGCGACAGATAAATCGGAAACTGCGACAGCGCGAAATAGAGCCAGGTCAGCCCCGGCAGCGCACCGCCGGTGGCGGCGACCATCAGGCCCATGTTGCGCTGGGAGACCAGCAGGCCGAGCGCCAGTGCGCGTTCGTAGCCGAGGCGGCGGAACACCAGCATGGTGGCGCCGACCAGGACGAAGAAGATCGCGAATGCCAGCAGCGTCAGGCCCGCGACCTGCAGCGGGTCGGACCAGAGGTCGCCGGCGACCGAGCCCATCACCGCGCTGACGAACACCAGGAGGATCACGATATTGATGCCGTCGATCGGCTCGCGGGCGCGGCGGATCGCACCGATGCAGAACATCCATCGGATCGTCAGCGCGACGCCGAGCGAGCCGGCCAGCATCAACGCCAGTTTCAGTCCCAGCGCCAGCGGCGACAGCGTCAGCGCGGTGCCGAAAAACATCCAGGCGAACAGCGGCGCGGTCAGCGGCACCAATGCGGTGCCGGTCACCAGCGTGATCAGCGCCAGCGTCGAGTCGAGGCCCATCAGCGCCGCCAGCGCCGGTGCTGCCATCATCGGCGAAGCGACCGCCTGCAGCATCAATGCGAGAAACAGATCCGGCGAGGATTTGTCGACACCGGCTGCGAGACAGCCAAGGCCGATCAGCGCCGGCACCGCGATCATGGTCCACGCTGATGCCGCGAGCACGATGCCGGGCCGCCGCAGATGATCGCGCAATGCCGCGATATCCACGCGCATGAACGAAATGCACAGCAACAGGAAGATCGCCTCGGCGACATAGGGTCTTAAAAGTTCGCCGAGCGGCGGCAGCGCGATGCCGATCACCACAAGGGCTGCGATGGCCCGGGTGCCTTGGCGGCCGAGCCATGCGAGGCCGTGTATGGGGATGGCGAGAGTGTTGAGCAAGGCGGCAGGCATGGCGTTCTCCTGTCGCGTCATACGCGGGCTTGACCCGCGTATCCAGCGACCTCGTGTCCCGGACGCGGTGCGGCATTCTTCATGCCGCTCCGCAGAGCCGGGACCCCGGTTCTAACGCCATCGTTACCGGGACCCCGGCTCTGCAGCGCACCAGGCCGTGAAGAACGGCCCGCTGCGCTGCGTCCGGGGCACGCAAAAGTGCTTACGACAAAACAAAACCGCCCACTTGCTTTTCGCAAGTGGGCGGCTGTGTTGCCGCCAGGTGAAGGGGGCGCTTGCGCCTTTAAGCGACAAACTCTTGGGCTACTTCTTCAGACTTAGCTCTGCGGCTGATCGTTCGGCGGCGCCGGACGCGGGCGGTGTTGCGCCATGAACTGGTCGAACTCTGCCTTGTCCTTGGCGTGACGCAGGCGATCGAGGAAATCCTTGAATTCGACCTGCTCTTCTTCGAGCCGGCGCAGCGTGTCGGCGCGGTATTCGTCGAAGGCGCGGTTGCCCGAGGAGGGCGGGCCGAACGGAAACCCGCGGCGCTCCATGCGGCCGCGCATCCGCTCCATCTTGTCCTGCATGCGCGCCATCTTGTTCTCGAAACGGTCGGAGTGAGTCCAGCAACCCATTTTTCTGCTCCCGATTGTGTAAAAGAGAAGTGCAAGCCCGATCGGCCACCAGAAGATGAAGCCCAGTACGGTGAGCGCGATCCAGCCGGGATGCCAAGGATTTTCAAAGAGATGCGGGCGGTAAGGCTGTTCAACCGGGCCGCGCCATTGATTGACATCTGCGGTGTAGGCCATGTTCCTCTCCATGACGGCAAGTGCCGTTGTGAATGTAAATAACATTTACATAGCTAATGCAATCCTGTTTTTTGTCAAGCGGGCGCCGAAAAAGTCCGCTCACATTATGTTGAGCGTGTGCCCCAGGGACCCGAGGGAGCACCCGATGGAGCACCGGCGGGCTTTTGATCTTCCTGCGGTTTCCGGCGGTCGGTCGGAAAACCGAGCCCGCGCAGATAGATCAGGACTTCGGCTTCCAAAAGATCCTCGGCCGACATCGGCAGCTTGCGCCGCGCGCCGTCGCCGCGGGCGAACAGCGAAGCCACGCCGTGCGACATCGACCAGATATGCAGCGCCATCATCAGCGCGGGAGGACGGGTCACGCCGGGCGGCGCCAGCGCGGCGAGCCGTTCGGCGGCGGCGCGGATGATGCCAAAGGCGCGCTCGCCGGCCGCCTGCAGCGCAGGGTTTAGATCGACGGGAAGCCCGGATTCGAACATCGCCGAATAGAACGCCGGCTCCTCGCGCGCGAATTTCAGATAGGCCTTGCCGACGCGCTCGAACGCGGTGACGGTGTCGGGGCGGCCGTCTTCCCACGCGGCGTTCAGCGCCGCTTCGAACATCTCGAAGCCGCGCTGCGCGATCGAAGACAGCAGTTCGTCGCGGTCGCGAAAATGCCGGTAGGGCGCGGCGGGGCTGACGCCGGCCATGCGCGCGGCGTCGGCGAAGGTGAATCCGGCCGCGCCCTTCTCGGCGATCAGGCCGAGCGCCGCCTGCAGCAGCGCCTCTTTCAGATTGCCGTGGTGATAGCCGCGCTCGGCGCGGCGCGATTCCTTGCGCCAGCTCATGTGAAAGACTTTTACATGAGCCGCGGCAAAAGGTCACTAGCGAGACTGACGTAGCGGGATGGGCGCGCAGCGTAATCCGGGAAGCTAAATGTCTTGAGGCACCGTTGCGGTAAACCGGCGGCGGAATCGTGATTCGTCACCCGCCGCCGGCGAAAAAGCCGTTACACCGCCTAAGCTCTGGATTTCCTTTGCATTTCGTCGAACCCCGCGGCGGCCTGCTGGACATCCTCAGGAAAATCGGCCATTTCCTGCACCTGACGGATTTCGATGACCTCGTTCGGGCCGGCCGGACATTTTTTGGCCCAGGCGATCGCCTCGTCGCGCGAGGCGACGTCGATCATCCAGTAGCCGCCGAGCACTTCCTTGGCCTCGGTGAAGGGGCCGTCGGTGACAACAGGTTTGCCGCCTGGAAACGACACCCGCGCGCCCATCGACGGCGGATGCAGTCCGTCGAGCGTGATCAGCACGCCGGCCTGTTTCAGCGCCTCGTTGTATTTCATCATCGCCGCCACCGCGTCGGCCGGCGGCATGGTGCCGGGTGCGGCGCTCTCATAGCCTTTCGGGATCATCAGCATCATGAATCGCATCGGGTCGCTCCGTTAAGTCCTGCATCTCGCGGGCCAAAGATTCGGACCGCGGCTGTACCATGAAGACGGGCGGGGTTTCATGGTCCCGACATTTTTTCGGAAATTATTTCGGAGGCAATTGCGTAACCAAAACACCGCCGTCGTCCCGGCCAACGCCGGGACGACGTATTACCCCTGTTGCTTCACAAACACGCCATCCTTGTAGCCCGCCCCGAAATACACATCGATGCTGCTGATCTTGTCGCCGGCGAAGCGGAAGAATTCGGTGTTGCGGAAACATTTTCCGTCTCTTGTCATGACCTCGTAGGTCACGAACGCCTCCTCGCCCTCGACCAAGATCCTTTCCAGCTGCTGCCATTCGATCCAGTCGGGAACGCGCCAGCAGCGTTCGAAATAGGTCGCCTTGTCGATGCGGTCGTCATAGGGGCTGGTGAAAGTGAAATCGCCGGTGAAGGAATTTTCGACCGAAGCGCGGTCGTTGGACATATAGGCGGCGAACAGCGCGCGGATGAGTTCGGATTTGTTCGCGCCCATCGCTTAACTCTCTTTCGGCACCATGCCGAAATACGGCTCGGCTTCCTTGAGCACGCGCGCGAACGAGGGCCTTGCCTTGACGCGTTCGAGATAGCCGGCGACGTTCTTGTGGTCATTCCCGAACGGCACCACCATGTTGCCATAGAACAGCGCCGGCGCCGCGGCGCAGTCGGCGAGGCCGAACGCCTCGCCCATCGCCCAGGTCCGCGACGCGACTTCCTTGTCGATCATGCCGTAGCACGACGCGAGCCGCGCCCTGGCTTCCTCGACGCCGTAGGGGTCTTTTGCCTCGGCCGGCCGCATCCGGTCGCCGATGATCTTCTGCATCGGCAGGTGCACATAGAGATCGTAGAACCGGTCGCGCAACCGAATTTGCCGCGCAGCGTCGGCATCCTCGGAGAGGAATCGCGTGGCGCCGGGGTAATGCGTGTCGAGATATTCGATGATGATGGAGGATTCCGGAACGATGCGGTCCTTTGCGCTATCGCGCAGCACGGGGAATTTCCCGATCGGCCAAATCTTCAAAAGCGCAGCGCGCTCGCCCTGCTTGCTGAGGTCGACCAGCTGCGGCGTGAACGGCGTATCGTTCTCATACAGCGCGATCAGTGCCTTCCAGCAGAACGAGGAGAGCGGGTGGTAGTACAGTGTCAGCGACATCGGTATTCCTCAAGGCTGATTGCTTATCGCAACTGGTCGGTGGTGATCGTGGAGAAAGTAGGGTGGACAAAGGCGCACTTGCGCCGTGCCCACCATCTTGCCGCCGCGCAGGCACCCTACGATACCCATCGCCGCACCATCTCCGTAGCGCCCTCCGGCATCGCTTCGAACACAGGGGACGCCAGCACGGCGTGGATATGCAGCGTCACCGCGCCGGAATTGCGAAAACCGTGGCTGCGGCCCGCCGGCACGATCAGCGACTGGCCTGCGGAAACGATGGCGCGAAGGTCGTCCATCCACATCTCGGCTTCGCCTTCCAGCACGGTCAGCACTTCCTCGACCGGATGGCTGTGGGTCGGCGCGCCGTTGCCCGGCGCGATCCATTGCTCGAAGATGCAGAGCTGCGCAGCTCCATTGCCGGCCGACGCCCGCATCCGGGTTTCCACGCCCGGCCGCCATTGCTCCGGCGCGGTGTCGCGAGGATCGATGATTTGCATGAATGCGCTCCCGCCGTAGGGTGGACAAAGGCGCACTTGCGCCGTGCCCACCATCTTGTTCAGTCACCTGCTGCGAGATGGTGGGCACGTCGCTTCGCGCCTTTGCCCACCCTGCACCCTACGCTCTATAACACTCCTCACATGGAGATGAACGGGAATGAACGAAATCAAGAAAGTCGCGCTGGTGACCGGAGCCGCGCGCGGCATCGGGCTTGCGGTCGCGAAAAAATTTCTCGCCGAGGGCTGGCGGGTGGCGCTGCTCGACATCGAGGGCGAGTTGCTGCGCGCAGCGCGGGCGGCGCTGGCGAGGCCCGACGATACGCTTGCCCTGCAATGCGACGTCTCCGATGCCGGCCTGGTGGCGGCGGCGATATCGGCGGTGAGCATCCGCTTCGGACGGCTCGATGCGCTGGTCAACAATGCCGGGATCGCGGTGTTCGCGCCGCTGCTGGAAACCTCCGACCACGACTGGAACAGGGTGCTGGCGGTCAACCTCACCGGGCCCTTCCTCTGCACCAAGGCCGCCGCACCCTTGATGCGCGAGCATGGCGGCGGCGCCATTGTCAACATCACTTCGATCTCGGCGGTGCGCGCCTCGACGCTGCGCAGCGCCTACGGCACCAGCAAGGCGGGCCTTGCGCACCTGACCAAGCAGCTCGCCGTCGAGCTTGCCGGCGCGGGCATCCGCGTCAATGCGGTGGCGCCGGGGCCGGTCGAGACCGCGATGGCCAGGCAAGTGCACACCCCGGAGATCCGCGCCGATTATCACGACGCCATTCCGCTGAACCGCTACGGGCTGGAGGAGGAGCTCGCTGAAGCGGTGTTCTTCCTGTGCAGCGAGCGCTCGAGCTACATCACCGGACAGGTGCTGGCGGTCGATGGCGGGTTCGACGCGGCGGGAATCGGATTGCCGACATTGAGGGGGGAGCGGAGGAATTCATGACCTCATGGTGAGGAGCGCCGCGTAGCGGCGCGTCTCGAACCATGGGAGTGCGCGGCCATCCTTCGAGACGCCGCGCAAGTGCGCGGCTCCTCAGGATGAGGAAAGTCAGTATGCGGAACTTGCGACACGCATTGCGCTTGCCTAACTGAGATTTCATCCTCGCCATCGAAGGAGCCGCGCATGCGAGCAACTTTCGCAATAACAGCACTGCTCGCACTGTTGCTGGCCAGCCCCGCCTCGGCCGAGATGCGCATTCTCGCCAGCCCCGGCGGCGAGGTCGGCCCGTTCCTGGAATTGTTCGCACGGGTGCGCGCGTCCGGCGAACGCGTGGTGATCGACGGGCCGTGCCTGTCGGCCTGCACGCTGGTGCTCTCGACGGTGCCGAACGACCGCATCTGCGTGACGCGCCGCGCCGTGCTCGGATTTCACGCGGCGCGCTCGATCGACAGGCGCGGCCGGATCTATGCCGAGCCGGAAGCGTCGGCGGCGGTGCTGAACGCCTATCCGCCGCCGGTGCAAGGCTGGATCCGGCGTCACGGCGGGCTGACCTCGCGCGTGCTGCTGCTGCGCGGGCGCGAGCTGGCGGCGATTTATCCGGTATGCGGGTGAGACTGCGTTCCCCGGACGCAGCGCAGCGCGTAGCTCTTGCGAAGCGGTGCGCTGCAGAGCCGGGGTCCCGGTTGCTTGCGATTCGAAAAAACCGGGGTCCCGGTTCTGCGAAGCAGCGCTTCGCAAGGGCTACGCGCCGCATCGCGCCGGGGACACGAGGCCTTACATCTCCATCGGGCAAATCACCATCCACGGAATCCCGAACTTGTCGACGCACATGCCGAAGCCTTTTGCAAAGAAGGTCGGCGCAAACGCCATGTTGACCGCGCCGCCTTCGCTCAATGCCTTGAATTTCGCTTCGGCGTCGGCGAGGCCGTCGACCGTCAGCGTGACGGAAAAGCCCTGCGGCTGGCGGAAGTGGTCGGGCGGCGCGTCGGACGCCATGATCAGTTCGCCGTCGATCGAGATGCGGCCGTGCATGATCTTCTTCTTCCATTCCGGCGGCGTCGGCATTTCCGGCGGCGCGCTTTCATGCGTCATCAGCACCTCGACCTTGGCGCCGACCGCTTTCTCATAAAACCTGAACGCCGCTTCGCAATTGCCGTTGTAGTAGAGGTAGGGATTGACCTGCATGGGTAGGCTCCTTTGGCGGGGTGGATTTCTCTTCGTCATGCGCGAGGCTTTTCCAAGCCGCACACTCAGCCGTCATTCTGAGGAGCCGCGCGCTTGCGCGGCGTTTCGAACGACGCCGCTTGCGCTCGCTTCCATCCTTCGAGGCTCGCCGAAGGCGGCGAGCGCCTCAGGATAACGGCGGCGGGTGTGGCGGCACCGGACACCAATCATGTCTCCGCAACGCGTTTCAGATTGGCGAGGCCGGTCGCAAAATCCTTGCCGATCATGTTGTCCATATTCATGAACACCTGCATCACCTTCGACATGAACGGCGCCGGACCATGCATCAGCCACGTGACATTTGTGGTGTCGCCCTGCGGCAGCAGCGTGAATTCCGCGGTGTTGTGGGCCTCGAACGGTTTCAGGAAATCCAGTTTGATGATGACCCGGCGCGGCGGCGGCGCCTCCAGGATCTCCATGCGGCCGGAACCGACATTCTTGTTGCCTTGCCACGCGTAGACCGCGCCGCTGCCGCTCGCCGCGCCGCTGTAGGTCCGCTGCAAATTAGGGTCCCGGTCCTCGTAGGGCGACCACGCCCTCCACTGCTGGAAATCGCTGATCAGCGGGAAGATTTTTTCCGGCGGCGCATGAATTGCGGCCGAGCGTTGCACCCGCAGCGTGTCGGGTTTTCGCGAGGCGAGGATCAGCACCGCGGCAATGGCGAGCGCGAGCAGGACGGCGATGACGACGATGATCTCGGACATGGCTGGCTCCGGTGATTTGTTCTAAGACGAACGATGTGGCGGCAATCCGACAGGGAAAGAAAATATTTTATGGCCTATAAGCTCGTCATGTCCGGCCTTGGGCCGGGCATTCCGCGTCTTTCTTGCTTCAGATAAGCTCAGGCGTGGATGGCCGGGACGAGCCCGGCCATGACGAAATTATAGACCTACGATCACGACGCGCCTCACTTCGCCCTCGCGCGCGGCGCGCTGTCGCGCATCAGGCGGTCGAGATGCATGCGGATATGGGCGGCTTCCGCCGGCGTGTTGGCGAGCGCGATCGCGCGATCGAACGCGCCACGCGCCTCGTCGTTGCGGTTGAGCTGCATCAGGAACGCGCCCTTGACGCCGAAGAAATGAAAATAATTTTGCAAGCGCGCGCCCAGCGGCTCGATCATCTCGAGCGCTGCGGCGGCGCCGCGCACCTTGGACACCGCGACCGCACGATTGAGCGTCACCACCGGCGATGGCTGCATGATCTCCAGCGTGCCATACAAGAGATCGATCTGCGCCCAGTCGGTATCCTCGGGCGTTGCGGCGCGGGCGTGCAGCGCGGCGATCGCCGCCTGGATCTGATATGGCCCGCTGGCGCGATGCCGCATCGCCTTGTCGATCAGCGCCAGCCCCTCGGCGATCATGTTCGCATTCCACAAGGAGCGGTCCTGATCGTCCAGCAGCACCACCGCGCCGTCCGGATCGAAGCGCGCGGCGGCGCGGGCGTGCTGCAGCAGCAATAGCGCGGTCAGCCCCATGATCTCCGGCTCGCTCTGGAACAGCCGCAGCAGCAGCCGCGCCAGTCTTATCGCCTCCTCGCACAGGGTGCTGCGGACCTCGGCGGTGTCTCCGCCCGCCGAATAGCCTTCGTTGAAGATCAAATAGATCATCGCGGCGACGGCGGCGAGCCGCTCGGAGCGCTCCGCCGCGCCCGGCGTCTCGAACGGCACGCCGGCCTCCGCGACTTTGCTCTTTGCCCGGGTGATGCGCTGCTCCATCGCCGCCTCGCCGATCAGGAACGCCCGCGCGATCTGCTTCACGCTGAGCCCCGAGACGATGCGCAGCGCCAGCGCGATCTGCTGGGTCGCCGGCAGACCGGGATGGCAGCAGATGAACAGCAGCCGCAAAATGTCGTCGCGGTAATGCGAGCCGTCGAGCCGCTCGGCCAGCGCATCTTCGGCGTCGCCGAGATCGGAGATCGCTTCGTCCGCAGGAAGCGGCTCTTGTTTACGGCCGCGCCTGAGATCGTCGATGGCGACGTTACGCCCGACCATGATCAGCCACGCAGCAGGTTCGCGCGGCGGCCCGTTCTGCGGCCAGCTCTTTAACGCCCGCAAACAGGCGTTCTGGAACGCTTCCTCGGCGGTATCGAGATTGCGGAAGTAGCGCAGCAGCGCGCCGAGCGCCCGGGGACGCGCCGAGGTCAGCGCGGCATCGATCCAGGCGGTGTCGGTCACGTCGCAAGGCCCCCCGGCAGGAACAGGCTGACGGGGCGGATTTCATAAGCGCCGCCGGGATTGGCCTTGGCGAGGTCGCGCGCAAACTGCAGCGCCTCATCCAGTCCGGATACGTCGATGACGTAGAAGCCGAGCAGTTGCTCCTTGGTTTCGGCATAGGGTCCGTCGATGACCAGCGGCGGATCCTGGTTCTTGTGCAACGTCGTCGCCGCCGTCGTCGGCAGCAGGCGGATCGCGGGGCCGAGCTTGCCCTGTTTCGCAAGGTTTTCGTGAACGACGTGAAGCCGCGCCATCACCGCATCGTCCTCCTCCTTGGTCCAGGAGAAGACCGTGTCTTCGTGGTTGTAGCAAAGCAGGGCATAGAGCATGCGGACCGGTTCCTGTTTGGTGCAAGACGAACGAGTATGGCCGATGCCGACAGGAGGATGGAAATAAATTTGAGGGCGCAAGATTTGCGCCGTCGTTCCGGCGTCGCTCCAGGCCACATTCCAGGGATTTACCCGTGCTCCGCCTTCATTGCCACGCGCAGCGCCTTCGGGATCGGCCGCGCCTGGCCGCCGGAAATGAACGCCACCTTCACTTTCGCCTCCAGCAGCACAACGTCGCCGCGGCGCACTTCCTGCGCCAGCGTGATCGAGGCGCCCTTCACTTCCAGCGGCCGGGTGACGATGTCGAGCAGGTCGTCCATCCGCGCCGGCTTCAAGAATTCCAGCGTCATCGAACGCACCACGAACGCAAAGCCCGGTGCCTCGGTCTCGGCCTCCGCGAACAGCGCGCGCTGGTCGGCGCCCAGCAGCCGCAGATAATTGCTGCGCCCGCGCTCCATGAAGCGCAGGTAATTGGCGTGATAGACGATGCCGGAAAAATCCGTGTCCTCATAATAGACCCGGATCTGCATGTGGTGCCGGCCGTCACGGATCGCGCCGTCGAGATGGGAGGTCATTACGACATTTCTCGCTTGATATTCGTCCGGCCACCGATAACGCGAACGATCGCGATCCGGTCCGTTTCAACAATGTAAAAGGCAATATAGCCGTCGATCAGCAAGACTATTGCGAAGATTGATGGACAGGCGGGTCAAGCCCGCGCATGACGCGGCGCGAGTGCTGGATCCGCCGCACCCAGCGTCACCAGCACGATCTCCGGCGGTACGCCGAGGCGGAAGGGCATGATGCTGCAGCCGAGGCCCCCGGAGACGATGACATCGCAGTTCTCGCGGGAGTGGCCATAGGCGAATTTTTCGTAGCGCGTCGGCACCACCGGCGACCAGCCGAGCAGACGCACCTGGCCACCATGGGTGTGGCCCGAGAGCTGCAGCGCCACCCGCGCCGGCACGCGCTTGGCGACGTCGGGCTCGTGCGCCAGCAGAATTACCGGCGCGGCATCGGTGACTTTGGTCAGGGTCGCTGCGAGATCGTCGACGCCGATGCGCCGCACCGGGCGAAAGCGCCGCGCCGGAAGATACGCCAGCTGATCGCCGAGCCCGGCGAGCCAGAACGGGCGGCCGTCCTTGATCAGCCGTTGCGCGTCGTTTTCATAAACAGGAATGCCGGCGGCCTCCAGCGCGCGGCGGGCGATGGTCGGCCCCTGCCCTTCGCGCTGCACCGCCTTGTCTTCCCACCAGTCGTGATTGCCGAGGATCGCATGCACGCCGAGCGGGGCCTTCAAGCCGGCCAGCAGCGGCGCCCATTCATTGCCTGGGATATAGCGCGTGACATGACGGTGGCCGGCGACATAGTCGCCGAGCATAACGACGATATCGGCGCCCAGCGCATTGGTGCGCTCGACGATCGCCTCGATGCGCGACAGCGACATCCAGGGATCGCAAGCATGCAGGTCGGCGATCACCGCGATCTTGAGCTGGAAGTCCGCGGGCCATTGCTTCGGCGCGATGTCGTAGCGCACGACGCGAAGCCGCAATACGGGCTCGCCGAATCCATAGGCCGCGGTCGAGGCGCCGAGCGCTCCCGATCCGCCGACGAAACGAAGAAACTGCCGCCGCGAAATCATCAATGGTTAATCGTGATGCGGCGGACATCCTGCGCGGGGATTGCAGCCGAATTGGGGTGCGCTTGTGCAGATGGTTAGCGCGACCGTCATTGCGAGGAGCGTAGCGACGAAGCAATCCGGTATTCGCGCGGGACAGACTGGATTGCTTCGCTTCGCTCGCAATGACGGCTGTTGCGGCGCAGCCATCACTCCTCTTCCCCCTGCCCGAACAGTCCGAACTGCGCCGGATCGCGCGCGGGCTCGCTAAGTCCGAGATGCCGGAACGCATGCGAGGTCAGCAGCCTCCCCCGCGGGGTACGCTGCAGATAGCCGCACTGGATCAGGAACGGCTCGATGATGTCCTCGATGGCGTCGCGCGGCTCCGACAGCGCCGCCGCCATGGTTTCGACGCCGACCGGGCCGCCGCCGTAATTCATCGCGATGGTGGTTAGGTAGCGCCGATCCATGGCATCGAGGCCGGCGGCGTCGACTTCCAGCGCGATCAGCGCGTGGTCGGCGATGGCGCGGTCGATCGAGGCGGCATCGGCGGCGGAGGCAAAATCGCGCACCCGGCGCAACAAGCGGCCGGCGATGCGCGGCGTGCCGCGGGCGCGGCGCGCAATCTCGTTGGCGCCGTCCTTGGTCATGCCGATCTTCAGCACGCGGGCGCCGCGGGTGACGATCATCTCCAGTTCCTGCTCGGTATAGAAGTTCAGCCGCACCGGAATCCCGAAGCGGTCGCGCAGCGGATTGGTCAGCAGCCCGGCGCGGGTGGTGGCGCCGACCAGTGTGAATTTCGCCAGCTCGATCTTCACCGAGCGCGCCGCCGGGCCCTCGCCGATGATGAGGTCGAGCTGAAAATCCTCCATCGCCGGATACAGCACTTCCTCCACCGCCGGACTGAGCCGGTGGATCTCGTCGATGAACAGCACATCGCGTTCTTCGAGATTGGTCAGCAATGCCGCCAGATCGCCGGCCTTGGCGATCACCGGGCCCGAGGTGGCGCGAAACCCGACGCCGAGTTCGCGCGCCACGATCTGCGCCAGTGTGGTCTTGCCGAGCCCCGGGGGACCTACGAACAGCACATGATCCAGCGCCTCGTTACGTTTTCGCGCGGCCTCGATGAAGATCGAAAGGTTGGCGCGCGCCTGTTGCTGGCCGACGAATTCCGACAGCAGCTGCGGCCGCAGCGCGGTGTCGGCGCCATCGTCGGCGCGGCGTTCGGGGGTGACGATGCGCGGGGAAGTGGTCATGACGCGCTCTCCGCGTCGTCCCCGCGAAGGCGGGGACCCATAACCCCTGGCCTCCGTGGGGAGAAAAGGCCCCTACCGCATTGCCGAAACGAGATGACACGGCGTATGGGTCCCCGCCTTCGCGGGGACGACTCGCGGAAAGGTCGTGCCACGCCCCTCACCGCGCCAGCTCCTTCAACCCGAGCCGGATCAGTTGCGCGGTCTCCGCGCCCTCGCCCGCGATGCGCGATGCGCCGGCAATCGCGGCTGCCGCCTGCGGCTGGCCGTAGCCGAGATTGACCAGCGCCGAGATCGCGTCGGTGACCGGGCGCGGCGCGCGGTGGTCGTCGAGGCTGCCTGCCAGGTGCACCAGCGCCGGATCGACGTTCGAAAAGGCAGGCGCCTTGTCCTTCAGTTCGGTGACGATGCGCTCGGCGACTTTTGGGCCGACGCCGGGCGTGCGCGCCACCGCGGTCTTGTCGCGCAGCGCAATGGCATTCGCAAGATCGGACGGCGGCAGCGTGCCGAGCACCGCCAGCGCGACCTTGGCGCCGACGCCCTGCACGGTCTGCAGCAGGCGAAACCATTCGCGCTCGACGTCGCTGCGGAAGCCGAACAGTTTTATCGCATCTTCACGCACATACGTCTCGATCGACAGCACCGCGGCTTCGCCCGGCGCAGGCAGCGCCTGCAGCGTGCGGCCGGCGCAATGCACCTGATAGCCGACGCCGCCGACGTCGAGGATGACGTAGTCCTCGCCATAGGAGTCGATCAGGCCTTTGAGCTTGCCGATCATGCTGGACGCCCTGATCTCAACGCGTCGTCCCCGCATAGGCGGGGACCCATACACGCTGTCGGCTCATTGAGGCAATTTGGTAGAGGTCCTTTATCATCACAAAGGCCGGTGGTTATGGGTCCCCGCCTTCGCGGGGACGACTCGCGGATAGGTCCTGCCACACTCATGCGCCCACCACCTTTAGCCGCAACGCTACGCCGGCGCGGTGATGCGCATGGGTGATGGCGATGGCCAGCGCGTCGGCGGCGTCGGGGGATTTCGGGTCGGCCTTGGGCAGCAAAAGCTTCAGCATCACCAGGATCTGGTTCTTGTCGGCATGCCCCGCCCCGACCACGGTCTTCTTCACCTGGTTCGGCGCATACTCCGCGACACTTATTCCGAACATCGCCGGCACCAGCATCGCAACCCCGCGCGCCTGCCCCAACTTCAGCGTCGCAACGCCGTCCTTGTTGACAAAAGTCTGCTCTACCGCGGCTTCCGCGGGCTCGAACTCGCCGAGCACTTTTGCCAGCCCCTGGTGGATCGCCAGCAGCCGGTTCGCCAGCGGCAGGTTGTCGGCGGGCTCGACCGAACCGCAGCCGAGAAATGTCAGCCGGTTGCCACAAGTCTCGATCACCCCCCAGCCGGTGCGGCGCAGGCCGGGATCGATGCCGAGGATGCGAATCGGAAGCGGCGTCATGGGGTAGTGATACCGCCGCAGCGGCAAGAACGAAATAGCAACGGGCGCTTCCCCACCGCATTGCGAGCGAAGCAATTCGGAAAGCCGACGGGCGGCAGCGCCCGTGAAGACTGGATGCCTCGCCGCAAGCGCTCCTCGCAATGACCGGTTACCCGCCCAGCTTCGCGACCAGCGCGTCCGATACCTCGAAATTCGCATAGACGTTCTGCACGTCGTCATGCTCGTTCAAGAGCTCGATCAGCTTCAGCAGCTTTTCGCCGGTCTCGTCGTCCACCGGCACGGTGTTTTGCGGCTTCCATGTGAGCTGAGCCTTGCGGGCTTCGCCGAACTTTGCCTCCAGCGCCTTTGCTACGTCGCGAAAGGTTTCCTGCGAGGCGTAGATTTCGTGGCCGGCCTCGGACGACGCGACGTCGTCGGCGCCGGCGTCGATCGCGGCGTCCAGCATGGCGTCGTCGGAGGCGACTTTTGCGTCATATTCGATGATGCCGGTATGGTCGAACATGAAAGCGACCGAGCCGGTCTCGCCGAGATTGCCGCCGGATTTGGTGAAGTAGGAGCGGATGTCGGAGGCGGCGCGGTTGCGGTTGTCGGTCAGCGCCTCGACGATCACCGCGACGCCGCCCGGGCCATAGCCCTCGTAGCGGATCTCGTCATAGTTTTCCGCCTCGGAGCCGATCGCCTTCTTCACCGCGCGCTCGATGGAATCCTTCGACATGTTCTCCTGCCGCGCCGAGATGATGGCGGCGCGCAGCCGCGCGTTCATCGACGGGTCGGGCTGGCCCATCTTGGCCGCCACCGTGATTTCCCGCGCCAGTTTCGAGAACAGTTTTGATTTCTGGGCATCCTGCCGGCCCTTGCGGTGCATGATGTTCTTGAATTGGGAATGTCCGGCCATGCGGGTCTCTTGGGTGCGTTCAGGCGTTAATGGATGAGAAGCGCGGCGTTATAGGCCGCAAACGGTTCAGAAATCAAAAAAATACGAGCGGCCGGGGAGGACGGCAGTGCACCCATTCGGCCTTTTCGCAAATCACTCCGCTGCGGTCTGCGTTTTCACCGCAGCCCGAGAAGCGGGATTTGCCGATTGAGCCGCATCGGGTGCGGAAAGTTCGCGTGCTGCCATAGCCAATTGCTCGCGCCTTTTGGCGCGCTCGATCCAGCGATATTCAACAAAGCCGAGAAGACCGAGAAACACGAAAATCGCGACCGGAGTGCCGATGGCAAGCGTATCGATGGAAATCATGGTTCGTATCCCAGCAGGACCAGAGTTCCGATCAGATGAAGCCCGAACCCGATCAGAACAGAGGAGGCGATCACCAGAAGCAACGTTTCGATCGGCGCGCCGGAAGCTATTTCCAGGATGCGGGCCGCGACAGGCGTAAGTGCTCCCACCGACATAATGCCTGTTCCTACATTATTGAACCACGTCGCGAGCAATTTCCGCTGTTCGTTACGGACTTCTTTCACCTGTTAAGCGCCTGTTTTGACTAGCGGATTTCAGAGAGTTGGAGGTCGGACCGGTCATGATCGCGTGCAGCCAACGGGTTGTCCACGGCCTTGCGGTTGAGCAGATTAACGCAGGCAATCGTTAACCATGACTTCATCGGCGGATGCGAGGATGCCGGGACGGATTCCTCATTCCCGAGAGAAGCGATGGCGTTTGGCCTGTTCCGAAAACCCGAAGCGAAGCCGGCAGCAGTGGATGCCCCCGTTGCGCCGGCGGCCGTGACCGAGGCTCCGCACCACGATTCGGCCAAGGAAATCCTCGAACTGCTGGAACTCGAACTCGGCGCCATGATCCGCCAATTGGAACGCGCGGCCAATTCGGTGGCCGGGGGGGCGCAGTCGACCGCGGCAACGCTGTCCAATATCCGGGCGCGCACTGATGCGCTGACCGGGCGCACCAGCGCCGCGCATTTGACCGCAACCACGTTCTCGCAGGCGGCGGAAAAATTCACCCATTCGGCCGAAGGCATCGGGGCGCAGGTTCGCGATGCTTCAAAGCTCGCCGACCAGGCCAGCGCCGCCGCGCACGAGGCCAGCCTCAATGTCGACCGGCTCAGAGAGTCTTCGGCAGCAATCGGCAATGTGGTGAACCTGATCGCGCAAATCGCAAAACAGACGACGCTGCTGGCGCTGAACTCGACCATCGAGGCCGCGCGGGCCGGTGTCGCAGGCCGCGGCTTTGCGGTAGTCGCGTCCGAAGTCAAGGCGCTGGCGGTGCAGACCCAGAACGCCACCGAGGAGATCAAGCAGAAGATCGACGCGCTGCAGAAGGATGCCGCGGGCTCGGTCGACGCGGTGCATCGGATTTCGAAAGCGATCGAGGCGATTCGCCCGGTGTTCGAAAACGTCAACGGCGCGGTGGCCGAACAGAACGAAACCACCAGCGACATGTCGGAAAACGCCGCCTCGGCCTCGCACTTCATCGTCTCGGTCGGCGACAGCGCCGCCGAAATCGAACTCGGCCACCAAGGAAGCCGAAGCCCACGGCACCAGCGTCGCCGAAGCCGGCAAGGCCGTCACCATGTTCGCGGAAAAGCTGAAATCGCGTTGCGCGGTGCTGCTGCACCAAAGCGAGCGCGAGGACCAGCGCAAGCGCGAGCGGCTGCCGTGCAATCTAAAAATCGAGATCGCCGCACGCACGGGCCAGATCAACGCCGCGGTCTATGAAATAGCGATGGAAGGCATTCTGGTCTCCGGCGCGGATGTCGAAAAACTGCCGTCGAACGAAACCTTCACCGCCGTGCTGCAGGACATCGGCGCCTGCAAAATCCGCATCACCGAGCGCTCGGCCGCGGGCGCGTGGGCGCGCTTCGAGATGCCCGACGCCGAATTGCGCGAGAAAATCGAAGACAAACTGTGGTCGATCCACGACGAGAACACCGAATTCGTCACCCGCGCCATGGACGCCGGCACCGCGCTGACGAAAATCTTCGAAAATGCGGTTGCGAGCGGCGCCATCTCGCTCGACGACATGTTCGACACCGATTACATCGAGATTCCCGGCACCAATCCTGTTCAGCACCGCACGCGCATTCTGAATTGGGCCGATCGCGCGCTGCCCGAATTCCAGGAAGCGTTTCTGGCAAAAGACCCGCGCATGGTGTTCTGCGCCATGATCGACCGCAACGGCTATCTGCCGGTGCACAACAGGATCTATTCGCATCCGCAGCGCCCGGGCGATGTCACATGGAACACCGCCAACAGCCGCAACCGCCGTATTTTCAATGACAAGGCCGGCTTGGCCGCGGGTCAGAATACCCGCTCCTATTTGATCCAGAGCTACGCCCGCGACATGGGCAACGGCAAGACCATCATGATGCGCGAGATCGACGTCCCGATCCGCGTGCAGGGCCGGCACTGGGGCGGGTTTCGCACGGCGTATAAGCTGTAGCCGCCATCCTCCGCTGTCGTCCCCGCGAAGGCGGGGACCCATCCCTCCGTGCCGGCGGCTCACTAACGATTGTTGCAACGTCTCATTTCAATTGAAAATCCTGGCGTATGGGTCCCCGCCTTCGCGGGGACGACATGGGTGATGGGGCACGAATACGACCTAAGTCCGTCATGGCCGGGCTTGTCCCGGCCATCCACGTCTTGCAAGCTGTCAAAAAAAGAAAAGACGTGGATGCCCGGGACAAGCCCGGGCATGACGAGCAGAGGGGGAGGCTTCATGAAACGGCGCGATTTCATCAAGGCGGCGCTCGGCGCGGCGGTGCTCTCGCCCGCAACGGCGCGCGCGCAAACTTTTCCGTCGCGTCCGATCACGCTGATCGTGCCGTTTGCGGCGGGCGGGCCGACCGATGTGCTGGCGCGGATTCTCGCCGAGCACATGCGCCAGACGCTGGGGCAGACGGTGGTGATCGAGAACGTCACCGGCGCCTCCGGCGCCATTGCCGGCCTGCGCGCCGCGCGGGCTGCGCCGGATGGCTATACGCTCACCATCGGGCACTGGGGAACGCATGTGCTCAACGGCGCGGTCTATGCGCTGCAATATGACGTGCTGAACGATTTCGAACCGGTGGCGCTGGTCGGCAACGGCCCGCAGCTCATCATCGGCAAGCCGAAACTGCCGGCAAAGGATCTGAGGGAACTGATCGGCTGGCTGAAGGAGAATTCGAACAAGGCCACTGCGGGTACCGCGGGACCCGGTTCCGGCGCCCATGTCGCCGGCGTGTTCTTCCAGAACCTGACCGACACCAGCTTTGCCTTCGTGCCCTATCGCGGTGCCGGGCCGGCGCTCAACGACCTGATGGCCGGACAGATCGACATCATGTTCGACCAGGCCACCAATTCGCTGCCGCAAGTGCGCGGCGGCACGGTGAAGGCCTACGCCGTGACCTCGCGGACGCGGCTGGCGTCGGCGCCGGACATTCCGACCGTGGATGAAGCCGGACTGCCTGGGCTCTATATCGCCTACTGGCACGCCATCTGGGCGCCGAAGAACACGCCCGGCGACGTGATCGCGACATTGAACGCGGCGGTGAGAGTGGCGCTGGCCGATACTGCCGTGCAGCGGCGCTTTCTGGAGCTCGGCCAGGAGACGCCTCCGCCGGAGAAGCAAACATCGGCGGCGCTGAAGCAGCACCAAACCGCGGAGATCGCGAAATGGTGGCCGATCGTGAAGGCGGCGAATATCAAGGCGGAGTAAAGCCGGCGTCCCGGACCCGGGACGGCATTCCGCCGCGAACAGCGGCGCGTTGCGCTGACTCCGGGCCACGAGTCATGTGACCCAAAATCCCGGCATCGCCGGCTCCAGCCTGCCGCCGATCCGCACCGGCGCGATGCGCAGCGCCAACCCGGTGGTGTCGTCGGTTTCCACCGCGACGCCGCTCAGAGTTGCCACACCGGAGGCGGCCTCGAAGCGGCCGGAGGGAATGCCGGTGACGAAACGATGCAGCGGCTCGTCCTTGTGCATGCCGATCACCGAATCATAATCGCCGGTCATGCCGGCGTCCGTCATGTAAGCGGTGCCGCCAGAGAGGATTTGATGGTCCGCGGTCGGCACATGGGTATGGGTGCCGATCACCAGGCTGACGCGGCCGTCGCAGAAAAATCCCATGCCCTGCTTTTCGCTCGAGGCCTCGCCGTGGAAATCGACCACGATGGCATCGGCGGCCTCGTGCAAGGGACAGGCATCGAGTTCGCGCGCGACCGCGCTGAAGGGATCGTTGAGCGGCTCCATGAACACGCGGCCCTGGGCGTTGATGACCAGCGCGCGCGCACCGCGCTTGGTCTCGACCAGCGCCGCGCCGCGGCCCGGAGTATGGCGCGGAAAATTCAGCGGACGAACCAGGCGCGGCGCGCGCTCGATGAATACCAGCGCCTCTTTCTGGTTCCAGGCGTGGTTGCCGAGCGTCACCGCGTCGGCGCCGGCGTCGATGAAATCGTTGTAGATCGCTTCGGTAATGCCGAATCCGCCGGCCGCGTTCTCGCCGTTGACGACGACGAGATCCAGCGTCCAGTCGCGGATCAGGCCCGGCAGATATTGGAGAACCGCGGTGCGTCCGGTCTTGCCGACCACGTCGCCGATGAAAAGAATGCGCAAATCTAGAGGCTCCGGAAGTCGAAGGTTCGCTGCTCCGTTAGCACAACATCGAGCCGCACGTCGTGGGCGGCGGCGGGAACCTCGGGGATTTCCTGCACCGCGAAGGCGACGCCGACCGCCGCGACGGCTTTCGCCTTGCGCAAGTGCGCCAGCGTGGAGTCATAATGTCCGGCGCCGTAGCCGATGCGGTGGCCGGAGCGGTCGAACGCCGCCAGCGGCACCAGCATGATGTCGGGAAAGAGTTCGGCGGCAGCGGGCGACGGCTCGAGAATGCCGAGCGGCCCGAGCATCAGCCTGTCGTTGGGCGACCAGGCGCGAAAGATCAGCGATTTGCCGCGCGCGGTTACCGCCGGCAGTGCAAGCTGCACGCCTTGAGCTGCGAGCGTTCGCATCAGGGGCGCCGGATCGATCTCGCTGCGGATCGGCGAGTAGCCGGCGACCACCGCGCCGGGCTTGATTGCAAGCGGCATTCCGCGTTTGGCAAGGGCCTCTGCCGCGGCGGCGCGACGCTCGTCGCTCAGCGCATCGCGCCGCGCCAGCGCGGCGATGCGGAGATCACCTTTTGATGGGGTGGCTGACATGGCGCTATAATATACCGCCGTCATTGCGAGGAGCGTAGCGACGAAGCAATCCAGTCTTCGCTTGTGGCCTGCTGGATTGCTTCGCTTCGCTCGCAATGACGAGCAAAACAAAAAACAAAAGTGCGAAGCCGCGATGGCCGTTGGAGCACTCGATCCCGGAGTTCCCTACGAAAGTAGGTGGGCACCATGTAGCCAAGTCCACGGACCTGGCCAGGGACAGTTCCCGGAAGGATCGATAAGGCCCCGGGGATATATGGCTCCTGACGCGCGACACAGCTTCGCAGGGGTAATGTAGGCGGTATGGGAAGGATACGCCAGTGCGAAACGCTCAGTCATTGCGAGCGAAGCAATCCAGAAGCCCCCCAAGTAAGAACTGCCTTGCCTCGCCGCTTCGCTCCCCGCAATGACGGGTTGAAAGATAGCCTGTCCCACGCGATGCAGCGCGAAGTGCTGCTTCGCAGATCCGGCACCGTACCAGATGCCGGCATTCCTAACGGCCCGGCTCTGCAGCGCACCGCTTCGCCAAGTGCTACGCGCTGCGCTGCGTCCGGGGCACGGACCTAGCCGATCGCGACCCCGCCGCCAATGGTGCGGTTCAGCACTTGCGTGGTCTTCTCGATCCGGTCGGCGGCGGAATTCAGCGCGGCGGCCACCGCGGTCTGCGTGGCGCGGGCGCGATCGGCGGCGGCGGCGCGGATGTCGCGCAAGGCGGTGAGTTCTTCTTCCAGGGTGCGGATGCGCGAGGCGGCGTCGAGCAGTTCGTCGCACACCGTCAGCGCCGCCATCACGGTGAGGCGGGCGTCGCCGATCTCGCCGAATTTTCCGCGCAGGCTGCCGATCCGCGATTCGAAACTCTCGGCGAGTTTTAACAGCCGCGCCTCCTGGCCTTCTTCGCAGGCCATGCGGTACTGACGGCCGTTGATGGTGACGTTGATATGGCTCATGAAGTTTCCCCCGCTTCGAGCACGGAGCGGATAGTGCCGATCGCCGCGTCCAGCCGTTCGGCGATCTCGCGATTGGCGCGCTCCAGCTTGCGCGATTTCACCAGCGATCCGTCGAGTTCGTCGGCCAGCCGCGAGCGGTCCGCGCCCAACGCCTGAATGCGGGTCGCCAATTCGTCCTCGTCGCGGTCGGCCTCGCGCCGCCGCTCCGCAGCGCTTTCCAGCGCATCCAGCGCCGCCATCAGCCGCCGCGTCGCGGCGTCGATGTCGGCGGCGGCTGGCTCGGAACCGGTGGCGGGGCGATCGCTCATTTTTGACGGCTCGGACCTTCATGCGGCTGCCGGGACAAGCAAAAGCCACGGCTCGGCAAGCCTTTAGAGCGCGAAATTTACGTGGCAAGCGAGGCCAGTGCAACGCCGCTGCAAAACTATGCACCGCAAAGGCGCATGGACAGGCGCACTGCCGGTTCCCGGCCTTTGACTCCCATGACGCAGGTGCTATCCACCCATCTCGTTTTCTTGCCTCATTTTCCGCACCCGGATTGCATCCAATCCCGGCGCGGAGCGTTCACAAGCACCCATCTCAAACGGATTATCCCCATGGCGAGCGTCGATCACACCCGTATGGCCAATGCGATTCGCGGCCTCGCCATGGACGCCGTGGAAAAGGCCAAATCCGGCCATCCCGGGCTGCCGATGGGGGCCGCCGATATCGCCACCGTGCTGTTCACGCAGTTTTTGAAATTCGACGCCGCGGACCCGAAATGGCCGGACCGCGACCGCTTCATTCTGTCGGCCGGGCACGGCTCGATGCTGCTCTACGCGCTGCTGTATCTCACCGGCAATACGGACATGACGCTGGACCAGCTCAAGCATTTTCGGCAGCTGGGATCACTGACCCCGGGGCATCCGGAGAATTTCCACACCAAGGGCATCGAGACCACCACCGGACCGCTGGGCCAGGGCATCGCCACCTCGATCGGCTTCGCAGTGGCGGAAAAGATGCTGGCCGCCGAATTCGGCAAGAAGATCGTCAGCCATCACACCTATGTGCTGTGCTCCGATGGCGACCTGATGGAGGGCGTATCGCAGGAAGCCATCGCGCTTGCCGGGGTCTGGAAGCTGAACAGGCTGATCGTGCTGTATGACGACAACGGCATTTCCATCGACGGCCCGACCTCGCTCGCCGACTCCGTCGATCAGGTGAAGCGCTTCAAGTCCGCCGGCTGGGCGGCGGAACTGATCGACGGCCAGGATCAGGCCGCCATCGCCGCCGCGATCACGCGCGCGCAAAAATCCAACAAGCCGTCACTGATCGCCTGCAAGACCACCATCGGCTATGGCGCGCCGACCAAGGCGGGCACGGCGAAAGCGCATGGCGAAGCGCTCGGCGCGGACGAGTTGAAAGCGGCAAAAGAAAAGCTCGGCATCTCGCTGGAGCCGTTCTCGGTGCCGGACGATGTACTGCAGGCCTGGCGCGAGGCAGGCAACCGTGGTGCTGCCGCGCGCCGAGAATGGGAGGCACGTTTTGCCGAGCTCGGCAGCCGCAAGCGCGCCGAATTCGAACGCCGGCTGCGGCATGAGCGGCCGGCCGCGCTGGCGAAAGCGTTCAAGGCCCACAAGAAAACCTTGCTGGAGACGCCGCAGAATATCGCGACCCGCAAATCATCCGAGTCCGTGATCGAGGCGATCGCCGCCGCGATGCCGATGGAATTCGTCGCGGGCTCCGCGGATCTGACCGGCTCCAACAACAACAGGGCGAAATCCGCGGTCAACTTCTCGGCCAAGACGCCGAAAGGCCGCTTCATCCATTACGGCGTCCGCGAGCACGGCATGGCTGCGGCCATGAACGGCATCTTCCTGCACGGCGGCTTCGCGCCAAACGGCGCAACCTTCCTGGTGTTCACCGACTATGCGCGTCCGGCAATGCGGCTGGCGGCATTGATGGGCACCGGCGTAACTTACGTGATGACCCATGATTCCATCGGCCTCGGCGAAGACGGCCCGACCCATCAGCCGGTCGAGCATCTTTCGGCGTTGCGTGCGATTCCGAACATGCGGGTATTCCGGCCCTGCGATGCAATGGAAGTCGCGGAATGCTGGGAGCTCGCACTGAACCGCATCGACGGCCCGACGGTGTTGGCGCTGACGCGGCAGAACCTGCCGCAGTTGCGCACCGTCGCGCGCAACGACAATCCGTGCGGCGTTGGCGCCTATGAACTGGTCGCAGCACAAGGCGAAGCCAAAGTGTCGCTGTTCGCATCCGGTTCGGAAGTCGAGATCGCAGTCGCCGCGCAAAAACAGCTGGCCGAGAAGGGCATCGCGGCGCGCGTGGTGTCGGTGCCGTCGCTCGAATTGCTGCTGGCGCAGGATGAGGCAAAGCAGCGCGCCATCATCGGCAACGCGCCGGTCAAGATCGCGATCGAAGCCGCGGTGCGCTGGGGCTGGGACGCGGTGATCGGGCAGGATGGCGAATTCATCGGCATGCACGGTTTCGGCGCCAGCGCGCCGGCCAAGGACCTGTTCAAGCATTTCGGGATCACCGCGGAAGCTGCGGTTAACGCTGTATTGAGCAGGCTCGGCAAGTGAGATAACGAACACTATATAAGCGTCATTGCCGGGCTTGATCCGGCAATCCATCCCTTCGGAAGAGTCTTGCGAAGGATGGATGCCCGGGTCGAGCCCGGGCATGACGAGAAGACGGGACATCGAGAAGGAGAAATATGAGATGGCAGTCCGGGTCGCGATCAACGGGTTTGGCCGCATCGGCCGCAACATCCTGCGGGCCATCGCCGAGTCCGGCCGCCGGGATATCGAGGTAGTCGGGATCAACGATCTCGGCCCGGTCGAGACCAACGCGCATCTCTTGCGCTTCGATTCGGTGCATGGCCGCTTTCCCGGCACCGTCACGGTGGACGGCGACAGCATCAGCCTCGGCAACGGCAAGATAAAAGTTTCGGCGGAACGCGATCCCACCAAACTGCCGTGGCAGCAACTCGGCGTCGACATCGCGCTGGAATGCACCGGCATCTTCACCGCCCGCGACAAGGCCGCCGCCCACCTCACCGCCGGCGCCAAGCGCGTGCTGGTGTCGGCGCCGGCAGATAAGGCGGACATGACCATCGTGTTCGGCGTCAACCATGACAAACTGACCAAGGACCACCTCGTGGTTTCCAACGGCTCCTGCACCACCAACTGCCTCGCGCCTGTCGCAAAGGTTCTGAACGACACGGTCGGCATCGAGACTGGCTTCATGACCACCATCCACGCCTATACCGGCGACCAGCCCACGCTGGACACGCTGCACAGCGATCTCTACCGCGGCCGGGCGGCGGCGATGTCGATGATCCCGACTTCGACGGGCGCGGCCAAGGCGATCGGCCTGGTGCTGCCGGAGCTTCAAGGCAAGCTCGACGGCGTCGCGATCCGGGTGCCGGTGCCGAACGTTTCGGTGATCGACCTGAAGATCGTGGCGTCGCGCAAGACCGACGTGAAAGAAATCAACGACGCGATGAAGCGCGCCTCCGAGCAACAGCTCAAGGGCGTGCTCGGCTACACCACCGCGCCCAATGTCTCGATCGACTTCAACCACGATCCGCATTCCTCCACCTTCCACATGGACCAGACCAAGGTGCAGAACGGCACCCTGGTGCGGGTGATGTCGTGGTACGACAATGAATGGGGCTTTTCCAACCGCATGGCCGATACCGCGGTGGCGATGGGGAAGCTGCTGTAGCTTTGAGGCGCGCAAGGGCGCGGCTCCTCGCCATGGGGAGAAAGCCTCGTCCCTGAGGCGCCACACGCAATAAACCTCATCCCGAGGAGCCGAGCGCAGCGAGGCATCTCGAAGGATGGCCGCGAGCACCATCGATGACAAAATCATTCCGCACCCTCGATGACGTCGACGTCAAGGCCAAGCGCGTGCTGCTGCGCGTCGACCTCAACGTGCCGATGGAGCAGGGCCGCGTCACCGATGCGACGCGGCTGGAGCGGGTCGCGCCGACCATTACAGAGATATCGGACAAGGGCGGCAAGGTGATCCTGCTCGCGCATTTCGGGCGGCCCAAGGGGCGCGATCCGAAGGAGTCCCTGAAACCGGTCGCCGCGGCGCTGGCCGAGGTGATCAAGAAGCCCGTTGCCTTCGCCGATGATTGCGTCGGCGACGTCGCCGCAAAAGCCGTCGCGGCGATGAAGGATGGCGACATCCTCTGCCTGGAAAACACCCGCTTCCACAAGGAAGAGGAGAAGAGCGATCCAGCCTTCGTCGCCGAGTTGGCAAAACTCGGCGACATCTGGGTCAACGACGCCTTCTCCGCCGCGCATCGCGCCCACGCCTCCACCGAAGGTCTCGGCCACAAGCTCCCCGCCTACGCCGGCCGCACCATGCAGGCCGAACTCGATGCGCTGGGCAAGGCGCTGGACGCGCCGAAGAAACCGGTGATCGCCATCATCGGCGGCGCAAAAGTTTCCACCAAGATCGACCTGTTGCAAAACCTGGTCAGCAAGGTCGATGCGCTGGTGATCGGCGGCGGCATGGCGAATACGTTTTTGCATGCGCAGGGCGTCGGCATCGGCAAGTCACTTGCGGAAAAGGACCTCGCCGCCACGGTGTTGCGGATTTTCGACAAGGCCGCGACCGCCAACTGCGCCATCATCCTGCCCGTCGATGCGGTGGTCGCGTTCCACTTCGCCGCCAACTCGCCGTCGCATGCGTACGGCCTCGATGCGATCCCGGCAGATGGCATGATCCTCGATGTCGGCCCGCAATCGATCGCGCGCATTCATGCGGCGATCGACGACGCTGCGACGCTGGTGTGGAACGGCCCGCTCGGCGCCTTCGAGATGACCCCGTTCGACCGCGGCACCATGATCGCGGCAAAACACGCAGCCGAACGAACGAAAGCGAAAAAGCTGATCTCGGTCGCCGGCGGGGGCGATACCGTCGCGGCACTGAACCAGGCCGGCGTGGCGGAGGATTTCAGCTACGTCTCGACCGCAGGCGGCGCGTTCCTGGAATGGATGGAAGGCAAGCCTCTGCCGGGGGTGGAAGTGCTGAAGGTGTGAGGCTTGCAACTATGAGTTGGTTTGTTGCAACTCAACGTTTATGTTATGTTCTTACAATGGCTGAAGCTCCGACCGACGTCGTATTGCAAATCCTGATCAAAATTCAGGACAGCATCGTCGCGCAGGCCACGCGACTCGAACGGATCGAAAACCTGGTCAGGAAGCAGCGCCGCGAAGGCGCCGGCATGCTGGTGATGATGCGCGCAACCTTCAGCGATTTCGATTAGCGCGTCGGTGACGTTGAAGTACGGGTCGCAGCGCTGGAGGCCCGCACGAGTTAACAAGCTTGCAACTATGAGTTGGTTGTTTCAACAGACGTTTGCGGTATGTTCTTGTCATGGCTGACGCTCCGACCGACGCTGTACCGCAAATCCTGACCAAAATTCAGGACAGCATCAGCACGCTCCGGTCAGAATTGGGCACGCTCCGATCAGACGTTATGCCGCGTCTTGACCGCATAGAAAACATCGTCCGGAAGCAGCGCCGCGACGCTGCCGGCATGCTGGTGTTGATGCGCGCGGCCGCGAGCGATTTCGACGACCGCATTAGTGACCTCGGCGAACGAGTCGCTACGCTCGAAGACCGGGCGCGCTGACGCTACAGGCGTGCGCGCCGCCGAATTCCTCGGCATCTTCTGTTCCGAGCGGATAAGCACAATTCATAGCCTTGGATTTCGCCGCCTGCCGCGTTATGAGCGGTGCAGCATTTCCTTGGCGGATCAGCCAAACGGACCCGCCCCTGCCTTCGAGGGATTCAATCATGCCCCGCATTACCCTGCGCCAATTGCTCGATCACGCGGCGGAAAACGACTACGGCGTGCCGGCTTTCAATATCAACAACATGGAGCAGGCGCTGGCGATCATGGATGCCGCCTCCAAGCTCGATGCGCCTGTGATCATCCAGGCCTCGCGCGGCGCGCGCTCCTACGCCAATGACGTGATGCTGCGGCACATGATGGATGCGGTGACCGAAATCTATCCGCAGATTCCGGTCTGCGTGCATCTCGACCACGGCAACGAGCCCGCGACCTGCATGACCGCGATCCAGGCCGGTTTTACGTCGGTGATGATGGACGGATCGCTCAAGGCCGACGGCAAGACGGCGGCGGACTGGGACTACAATGTCGGCGTCACCAAGAAGGTTGCCGACATGGCGCATCTTGGCGGCATTTCGGTGGAGGGCGAACTCGGCGTGCTGGGCTCGCTGGAAACCGGCATGGGCGACAAGGAAGACGGCCATGGCGCCGAAGGCAAACTCAGCCACGACCAGTTACTCACCAATCCCGACGAGGCGGTCAAATTCGTGAAAGAAACCCAGGTCGACGCCCTGGCGATTGCGATGGGCACCTCGCACGGCGCCTACAAATTCTCCCGCAAGCCGGACGGCGACATCCTCGCCATGAACGTGATCGAGGAAATCCACCGCAAGCTGCCGAATACGCATCTGGTGATGCATGGCTCCTCCTCGGTGCCGCAGGATTTGCAGGAGATCATCAACACCTATGGCGGCAAGATGAAGCCGACCTGGGGCGTGCCGGTTTCGGAAATCCAGCGCGGCATCAAGCACGGCGTGCGCAAGATCAACATCGACACCGACAACCGCATGGCGATGACCGGACAGATCCGCAAAGTGCTGAGCGAAGACCCCGGCGAATTCGATCCGCGCAAGTATTTGAAACCTGCGATGGAGGCGATGGCAAAGCTGTGCAAGCAGCGCCTGCAGGAATTCAACACCGCGGGCCAGGCCGGCAAGATCAAGAAGGTGCTGACCACCGCCGAAATGGCGAAGCGTTATTCCGCGGGGGAACTGAGGCCGAAGCTGGCGTGATCCCTTGAACGGCCGGCCCGCCTCCAATATGTTACATGTAACAAAATGGAGGTCGCCATGACCGATGGCGCGAAGCGGGTGCGCAAGCACCGCGAAAAGATGAAGGCGGCGGGGCTGAAGCCGGTGACAATCTGGGTTCCGGATGTGAACGCACCGGGCTTCAAGGAAGAAGTCGCGCGCGCCATTGAGATCATCAATAACAGCGCTGACGAAAAGGTAATTCTTGAGGAGCTTTCAAATGTTGAAATTGAAGGCTGGAAATGAAACGAGGCGATCTGGTGACGGTGGTGCTCCCGGGCGCCTATGGAAAACCCCGCCCTGCCGTCATCGTTCAGTCTGATGCTTTCGAGAAGATGGAATCGATCACCTTCTTGCCATTGACCGGTGAGATTCTTCCCGAGCAAGTATTTCGGGTGACGGTGTCTCCGACTCTCAGGAATGGTCTACAGGCGCAATCCCAAGTCATGGCTGATAAATGCAGCACGTTACCATTGTCAAAAGTCGGTGCCGTCTTCGGGAGGCTGGGCGATGACGATATGGACGCCGTCCATCGCGCCCTTGCCCTTTACCTGAGCTTTGCCTGAGAACGTTCTACCGCCGGAGGAAACCTCATGAATCTCGCTGAACTAAACAAGATTGCCAACGCCATGGTCGCGCCTGGCAAGGGCATTCTCGCCGCCGACGAATCCTCCGGCACCATCAAGAAGCGCTTCGACGCGATCAAGGTGGAGTCGACCGAGGACAATCGCCGCGACTATCGCGAGATGCTGTTCCGTGCCAAGGACGCGATGTCGAAATACATTTCTGGCGTCATCCTCTATGATGAGACCATCTGGCAAAAAGCAAAAGACGGCACGCCGCTGGTAAAACTGATCGAGCAGGCGGGCGCCATTCCCGGCATCAAGGTCGATGAGGGCACGCAGCCGCTGCCGAATTGCCCCGGCGAGCTGATCACCGTCGGCCTGGACAAACTGGCCGAGCGGCTGAAGAAATATTACGAGCAGGGCGCGCGGTTTGCAAAATGGCGCGCGGTGATCGACATCGGCCCGGGCATTCCGACCATGACCGCGATCAGCGTCAATGCGCATGCGCTGGCGCGCTACGCGGCGCTGTGCCAGCAGGCGCAGATCGTGCCGATCGTCGAGCCGGAAGTGCTGATGGACGGCGATCACGACATCGACCGCTGCTATGAGGTGACGCAGCGCGTGCTCAACAAGACCTTTCAGGAATTGCGGGTGCAGCGGGTGGCGCTGGAAGGCATGATCCTGAAACCCAACATGGCAATTTCGGGCAAGAAGACAAAAACCCGCGCCTCCGTCGACGAGGTCGCGGAGAAAACCATTCGACTGCTGAAGAGCTGCGTGCCGGCCGCCGTGCCCGGCATCGCATTCCTGTCGGGCGGACAGTCCGACCAGGAAGCCACCGCCCATCTCGATGCCATGAACCGGATTGGCGGCCTGCCGTGGAAGCTGACGTTCTCCTACGGCCGCGCGCTGCAGGCGGCGCCGCAGCAGGCGTGGTCCGGCAAGGCCGAAAACGTGAGCGCCGGCCAGCGGGCCTTCACCCATCGCGCGCAGATGAATTCGCTGGCCAGCAAGGGCGAATGGAAAGCCGACCTGGAACGGAAAAAGGCGGCCTGAGTTTTTATGGCTGCAAAACCCGCCCCGCCGCGTCCGCTGCCGCGGCTCTATCTCGCGACGCCCATCGTGGACGATCCTTCGGCGCTGACCGCAAGCCTGCCCGGCCTGCTCGCAGGCGCCGATGTCGCGGCAGTGCTGCTGCGGCTTAAATCCACCGATCCGCGCAGCATGATCTCGCGCATCAAAGCCTTCGCGCCGGCGGTGCAGAATGGCGGCGCGGCGCTGCTGATCGAAGGCAATGCAGAACTGGTCGCCCGCTCCGGCGCCGATGGCGCGCATCTGACCGGCATCGAGGCCATGCAGGAAGCGCTGCCGACCTTAAAACCCGACCGCATCGCCGGCGTCGGCGGGCTGGTCACCCGCCACGATTCGATGGCGGCGGGCGAAGCCGGCGCCGACTACGTGCTGTTCGGCGAGCCGGATGCGCGCGGGCGGCGGCCGTCGGCGGAAGCGATCAGCGAGCGGCTGCAATGGTGGGCCGAATTATTCGAGCCGCCTTGTGTCGGCTTTGCGGCGAACATCGAGGAGGCGAAAGAATTTGCCGCTGTTGGCGCGGATTTCGTGCTGGTCGACGATTTGATCTGGGCCGATCCGCGCGGGGCCGCTGCGGCGCTGATGGACGCAAGCCAAGCGATCAGGCAGAGTCACGCGATGACGGGAACAGCGCAGGCTCCTCAAGGATGACGCCGGAATGAAAGTCCTGCGTCCGATATCGATCGTGATCTGTTCGCTGATGCCGGCGGCAAGCGCGGTGGCGCAAGTTCAACTGCTGCCGCCCCCGGGAGCCCCCGCCCCTGTGAGCAAACCTGCGAAGGCCAAGGCCAAGATCATAAAGCCCGCGCCCAAAAAGCCCACCCCCGCCGCGACGCCGCAACCGCCTTCTTCCGCGTCCGCGCCCGCCACTGAGGATCCCAACGCCGATGTCGTGTTCGGCGCCTATCAGCGCGGCCAATATAAAACCGCGTTCGATCTGGCCACCAAGCGCGCCGAGATCGGCGACCCCAAGGCGATGGCGATGCTCGGCGAGCTCTATTCCGGCGGGCTCGGCGTCAAGCGCGATTTCGCGAGAGCCGCCGAGTGGTACAAGCGCGCCGCCGACCTCGGCGACCGCGAGGCGATGTTTGCGCTGGCCATGCTGCGCATCTCCGGACGCGGCGGTCCGGTCAATCGCGAGGAAGGCGCCAAACTGCTGGCGTCCAGCGCAAAACTCGGCAGCCCGAAGGCGGCCTACAATCTGGCGCTGCTCTATCTCGACGGACAGACGCTGCCGCAGGACTTAAAGCGCGCCGCCGAACTGCTGCGCATATCGGCGGACGCCGGCAATCCGGAAGCGCAATATGCGCTCGCCACCTTCTACAAGGAGGGCACCGGCGTGCCCAAGGACGTCGACAAGGCGGTGCGGCTGTTGCAGGCGGCTTCGCTCGCCGACAATGTCGATGCCGAGGTCGAATACGCCATCGCGCTCTACAACGGCACCGGCACGCCGAAGAACGAGGCCGCCGCGGTAGCGCTGCTGCGCAAGGCGGCGAGGCAAAACAGCGCGATCGCGCAAAACCGGCTGGCGCGCGTGCTGGTCACCGGCGCAGGCGCGCCGATCGACAAGGTCGAGGGCCTGAAATGGCACATCGTCGCCAAAACCGCGGGCAAGGGCGATCTGATGCTCGACGAAGCGCTGGCGCAGGCAAGCCCCGAAGACCGCACAAAAGCCGAGGACGCCGCGCGTAAATGGCTAGGGGCCAAATGATCCGCCTTGACGGGGCGGCTTCCGCAGGGCACCCCTTCCCCGTCGTCCCCGCTAAGGCGGTGACCCATAACCCCCGGCGCTTGTGATTCTGGCGCGAGCGTGGCCACGTCCCCGCTTCATTGAAGCGACACGGCGTATGGGTCCCCGCCTGCGCGGGGACGACGCTGTTAACGTCGCAACACCGAGTTCAACAACAAGCCGAAATCATGCTGCATTCCGCCCTCATCAACGTCATGGTCAAGGCCGCGCGCCGCGCCGGGCGCAGCCTGAAGCGCGATCTCGGCGAGGTCGAGCATCTGCAGGTGTCGCTTAAGGGCCCGGCCAATTTCGTCACCATGGCGGACAAGCGCGCCGAGGAGATGCTGTACGACGATCTTACCAAGGCACGGCCCGGCTACGGTTTCATCGGCGAGGAAGGCGGGGCCCGCGAAGGCGCCGACAAGTCGCACACCTGGATCGTCGACCCGCTCGACGGCACCACCAATTTCCTGCACGGCATTCCGCATTTCGCGATCTCGATCGGGCTGCAGCGCGAGGGCACCATGATCGCGGGGCTGATCTACAATCCGGCCAATGACGACCTCTACATCGCCGAGCGCGGCAAGGGCGCCTTCCTCAACGACCAGCGGCTGCGCGTCGCCGGCCGCCGCCAGCTCAGCGAATGCGTGATCGCCTGCGGGCTGCCGCATATCGGCCGCGGCGACCACGAATTGTCGCGGCTGGAAATGACCCAGCTGCAGCCGCGCGTCGCCGGCCTGCGCCGCTTCGGCGCAGCCGCGCTCGACATGGCCTACATCGCCGCCGGCCGCTTCGACGGCTATTGGGAGCGCAACCTGCAGCCCTGGGACATCGCGGCCGGCACCATCATCGTCCGCGAAGCCGGCGGCATCGTCAGCGGCGTTGGCGGCGACGACGACGCATTGAAGACCGGGCATGTGGTATGCGGCAATGAATATGTGCATGCCGAGCTGGTGAAGATTTTGGGGCCGCTCGGGAAGTAGCGGTTGGCGGCGTCCGAGGCACAAGAGCCGCAGCCCGGATGAGCGAAGCAATATCCGGAAAGCCCGGAGCGAAGATCCGGAGTATCGCTGCGCTCACCCGGGCTACGGATGCTTCGTCCGGGATGGCGTGCACTCCCGAGGCCGGGCGTCGAATCGGATTTTCGGTGCTGCACCCACCGCCTCAGGCAGTATCGGGTGATTGAACCCTCGCGCCGCGCCCCGTCATGGTCACCAGCCCGGCATCGAGCGCGGCTGGCAGCCAGACCAGAAGATCGGCCCAGACCTGACCCGGCTCGCGTCCCGTTGCGTGCGCGGCATGTTCGGAAGCCGCCTGCAGCGGCACCTCCGCTTTCGCGCAGCCGCGCAGCAATTCGAACTGCCACGGCTGCAGGACGTGGGTGCGCACGCGGTAGCGGCTGCGCGCGATCGCGTACAGTGTTTCCGCCGCGCGCGGCACTTCGGGCCGCTCGCCGCGGTTCGCGGCCGCGATGGCGTCGGCAAAATCGAACGCGAGGCGCAGCAGCCGCACGCTGTCGGGCAGGCACATTGACGTGCCGGAAATCATCAAGGTGAATGCTTCGGCGGCGTGATGGGCGGGCTCATTCTCCAGCCCGCGCGCCCGCCAGACCTCGGCACGGGCGCGTTCGAGCGTGGCGAGGCTTGCGGGAAGCGCTTCGATCGACCCGGGTCCGGAACCGGAAGGCGGCCGTGTAGCCTCGAGAAACGCGGCGAATCCGGCACCGAGGTCGTACAGCGAGGTAGACTGCGGCGGCCGGCCCCACACATAGGAGGTCGCGAACATTTCGAACACCTGGTCGCCGACCAGCGCCAACAGGATCGGGAATTCGGCGCGCAGGCACTCCAAGAGACGCATCAGATAGCCGCGCGCATAGATGTCGAGGCGAGCCTCGGCGGACAGCCGGTTCGAGCCGCGCACCGCCTCGCCGACCTCGAGGCCGTGACGTTCGCGGCCGATGCGCACGCCTTCGCGCACGCCGCCCGGCGTCGTCACCGCGCTCAGCATCCAGCGCTGCAGCACGCCGAGATCCGGCTCAGCCATCGATCCGGCCGAGCTGGAAATCGATCGGGTTCGAGAGCGTTTCGCCCGCCGCCGCGCGCGGCGGTGCTGCTTGCGGAAGGCGGCCTTCACGCGCGCTTTTCGCCTTGGCAAGCTGCGCCAGCAATTCGGCATAGGGCGGAATATCCGCATCCCATTCCAGCAGGGTTGCGACCCCGCCGGTCATTTGCTGCACCCTGACGTAAAGCGGCCAAACCCGATCGGGCACCGGCTGATTGTGGGTGTCGATCATATGGCTGCCGCAATCGGTACATCCGGCCAGATGCACCTGCACGATGCTGTCGACCGGCAACGCCTCGATATAGGTCGACATGTCGAAGCCGTGATTGGCGGCGCTGACATAGACGTTGTTGACGTCCAGCAGCAGGCCGCAGCCGGTCTGCTCCGCGAGCTGGCGCAGGAATTCCCATTCCGGGATGTCGGAGGCGCGAAACTCGAGATAGGTGCTGGGATTCTCCAGCACCAGCGGGCGGCCGAGAACGTCCTGCACGGCGCGCACCCGGCCGGCGACGTGGGCGAGGCTCTCCCCGGTGAGCGGCATCGGCAGCAGGTCATGCGAGCTCGCGCCGTTGACGCCGGTCCAGCACAGGTGATCGGAAATCCAGGCCGGCCGGACCCGTTCGGCCAACTCGCGAAGCTTGCGCAGATACACCTTGTCGAGCGGATCGGTGCTGCCGATGGACAGCGAGACGCCGTGCATGACCACGGGGCGATGTGCCACTACCCGATCCAGCACGTGGGCCGCGTAGCCGTGATTGTCGATGAAATTCTCGCTGATGATCTCGAACCAGTCGACACCCCAGCGGTCGGGATCGGTCTGCAGCAGATGCGGGAAATGCACGTCGCGCAGGCCGACCCCGTCGCCGAGGTTCGGCAGGCCCAAGCGGGGTCGGCCGGCGCTCATGCAGTTTGCATCCGCGGGGCGCGTGACGCCGATCACGTCGACGGCGGAAACGCCAGGCGGATGTCACTCGGCGGCGGCGGTGTTTCGGGAGGCTTCTTGCCCCGGTGCTGCATGACTTGCAAATAGGCGCGATACGCCACGTCGTGGACGACGTCGCCCTCCTTGTACGGCATCTTGGCGAGCAGCACCGGCTTGTTGTCGGTCCCGGTGAAGTCGAACAGCTGCATCGTTCCGTCCTCGGGATAAACCTGCGACGCCGAAATCGGCACCGCGCAGCCGCCGAAGGTCGCGCATTTGTTGTCGCTCGGCGCCGAATAGACGACGGCGTCGGCGGGGTTGCCGCAACTCCGGGTGCCGGCACTCAGCGGCCCACGGGCTCCCATGTTATGGCCGCAATTGCCGCCGCCGGTGACCGGATGCACGAACCCGCAGCCGCCCTGTGCCTTGCATTTGTTGGAGCCGATGCAGGTGTGAAACACCGCGGGCTCCGCGCAACTGTTGCCGGCGGCCGAGAAGTCGAGCGCCTGGCACGCATGATAAAGCTTGTTGGGCTCGATCGGGTCGATCCCGAGCGACAAATCCGGCGCCTCCCCGAACAGCGCCCAGCAGATCGCCATGCGGTCTCCGGTGCCGCCCATCGACGGCGACGGAAACGGCACGGGGTTCGCCGGATCCTGACTCTTCCAATAGGTGTTCAGCACCGTGGTGACGCCCGCAATCGCGCCCGCCGCGACCCTGCTGATCTGGGTGTGGTTGGCCTTGCGCACGCCGGCAGCCGCCATATTGTTCAGCGCCTGCGCGACCGCCGCGGTGGACGGAAGATTGGGGTTGGCATTTGGATCGTAGTCTGCCGCCTGCAGATCCTCCTTGGTCCAGACGTGGCCGGCCTTGAACCAGTCGGCCCAGGTCATGATCTTGCCCTGGTCGAGCAGCGCCAGCACCTCCTGGAAGCGCTCGTAGTGATCCTTGCCGTCGTTGCTGTAGCGCGCCGCGGCGTCCGCGGATGGAGCCGGTTCTCCGCCATCGGTATAGCTCGGATAGTCTTTCTTGAGCGCTTCATCGTCCGACCGGTATTTGTCCTGCACTATGGCAAGCAGCTGCGGACTCCTCTTGAGCGTGCTGCCCTCGCCCTGGTCGGTGATCGCGTCCATCATGTCCGCGACGATGCTCAAAGAGCTCAGCGAGGCCTCGAACCTCGGATATTCCCGTTCGGGGTGGCTCTTGCCGGTTTGCACGTTGAACAGATCGCGCTGCCGCGAAGTGACGGTGACGTACTGCCATAGGCTGGTGCCGTCGTCGTAACGCAGGTTCAGGTAGTCGTAATAGCACTGGTAGAGCTGGCCGATGGTGCCGAACATCGGCAGGTCCTTCTCGGTGTTCCAGGTTTCCCAGCTTGCGAAGGGCACGGTCGGAAAATACTTGTCCTTGTTCTTCACGATGTGCTTGCGCGCGTCCTCGTCGTTCTGCTCGATGGCGAGGAACAGGTTGATCTGGTCCTTGGTCAAGCCCGCGATGTTGACCTTGGCGCCGTTGTAGGGGGCGTCCATGTCCTGGAGATCGACGATGTGGGGAATGACCGCGAGGTCGGGGCCGTAGCAGGTCCAGCCGTGGTTCTCAGTTTGCAGGACCAGGCTGGTGAAGTCCGGATCGACGCCGATCGCGCCGGCGATGTTGGCGGCAAGCTGGAGGTGGAGCATCTCCTGGATGAATACCGAGAAGATGATATTGAACGCCTGCTCGTTCGCGCTGGACGGATTGGCGGAGGTGGCCGCGCCGGGCCACAGCCGCCCCTTGAAGAAGGACTCCTTCTTGGCGGCGATCTTGTGCATGCCCTGGATCGAATAAAGCGTGCCCATGTAGAGCGGGATGGTGAACAGCTCCACGTTCACGGCGGCCTGGGCGACGGCGTACAGCGCCGACGCATCGATCGCCTTGAACTTGGGGTCTCGGAGTATCTGGGCGCTGCTGCTGACGGTGCGTGACATGGACGATCCCTCGGGTTGCGGCGCGCAGCGATGATCTTATTGTCTGATGGCGCGCGTATAACTTGCAGATGAGCCTATCGTATCATTTCGGGCGAAACAATCGGGGATTGAGTGGCGCAATCGGTCGCTGCAGCAGCGGCCCGGGAAATCGCCGGCGGGTCGGCCGGCAACCCCGGCTTAACCCTTCAAGCCCATCCTATCGTCACCGGCCCAAAAGCGAGTGGCGATCATGCATCGGCTGTTACGGTCCATCTGCTTTGCAGCACTTGCGTGCATGGCGCTTGCCGCCGGCTTTGATCCGGCGGAGGCCGCGGATTGCCGGCCGGGCGCCATCGAAAGATTGCGCGCCGCGGCGCCCGAGGGTTTCACCATCTACCAGGCGATCAAGGACAAAAAATTCTTTCTGGGCTGGATCAGCTGCGACGAGGCTGAACTCGGTCTGCCGACCGCGGTTCACGAATCCGTGCACTACATCACCGCCGAGCTCGATGCGTTTCCGCTGGTCCATGGCGGCCTGTTGAAGCGGCCGCATGAAGTGTCGGCGTTCTTCGCGCCACAGATGATCTCGGGAAAATTCAAGGCCAACGATTTCGTGACGACCTATTTGCGGCCGGGCAGCGCCAGTTCATCGACCGATTTCCTCTATCTGCTCGATGAGCTCAATGCCTACACCCACGACCTCAACACGGCGGTAAATCTCAGCCGCTCGCGCGGCGGCGTTGAACCAAGCGAGGGACAAGTCGACCATCGCGACGGGCTCGCGGCGCTGATGGCGTTCGTGGCACTCTATGCCGAACGGGCCGAGCAAAGCGAGCCGGCGACCTGGAGCGGCCTGCTCGAGCCGCGCGTCGCAAACACAGTGTCGGAACTGTGGGGACGCGCGGAAAAGGTGATGGCGTCATCCTGCGGCATCCCGAATTTCGGCACCGAGGACAAACCCCTGATCCGGCAGTTCTGCCAAAGCAGGCCGCAGGCTACCTTGCAAAAAATCCTCGGGCGGGCGCCGGTCTGCCCGGCCGCGTGTCTGAAGTCCGCCCCGGTCGCGGCACTCCAGAACAAGCAGTTGCTGGACCCGACGCCAACCGGCAGTTTGGGCACCAAGCCCGCGGCCGGTGCTGCCCGTCAATAGCCGCCGTAGGAGCACCCGCATTCCGGACGGAGATGGACGACGCTGTTGGTCACATAGTGCCTGGGCGGCAGCCACTGCGTCACCCGCTGATGCACAGGGTGCACCACGCCGACGATATTGGTGTGGACGCGTGTCACGTTGTGGACGTGGACGATCGGCTGGATCCGGGTCACATGCACGATACGGTGAGTGCGCTGGACGTATCTGGTGCGCCACACATCGCGATGACGCGTGATGTTCTTGTAAACATTCCTGGTGCCGTAGGTGTATGAGGGCGGGATAGGCCCGCAACACCCGTGATGACGGTGGCCGGCGCTTGCGGTGGTCGCAGAGCCGACCAGAGCCCACCCGATGACCAGCGCAGCAGACAGCGCGGTTGCAAATTTCAACATCTTACGCCCCTCACTCATGAACATTGGAACCCATGCTATTGGCTTGTGCCGGGGGGAAGCAACGTTCTTGTTGAAAACACCGCGATGTAAATCAGATTAAGGTTGATTGTGCCATTTTTGCATCGAGGTTAATCCGCTGGGTCGAGCCGTGGCGACATCCGGGAAATGACGAGCACAAACGCTTGCCTGCCCGGGTGTCGCTGCGCTCACTTGGGCTGCGGCCTATCCCGCCTTCATCCGGTAATGGCTGACGCCCCATTCGCTGCCGTCGGCGTAGCCGAACAGGCCGGCGGTCGCGAGGAAAAACCAGCGCCAGCGCCGCATCCATAAGCTCGTGTCGCTGCCGTAGACCGGGCGGAGGATGTCGTCGATCTCGCCGCGGTGGGCATCGAAATTCGCCAGCCAGTCCTGCGCGGTGCGCTGGTAATGCGCGCCGCTCCAGCGCCACTCCTTTTCGACCTCGAACAGGTCGGCATATTGCCGGATCAAATGATGGCTCGGCATCACGCCGCCGGTGAAGAAATGCTGCGCGATCCAGTCTTCGCGGTCGGTGCGGTCGAACAGATAGGCGCCGGCGCGGTGGGTGAAGATGTGCATGAAGAAGCGGCCGTCGGGCTTCAGCCACGACCGCAGCCGCATCATCAGCTCGCGCCAGTTCATCATGTGCTCGAACATTTCCACCGAGACGATGCGGTCGAACTGCTGCTGCGGGTCGAACACGTTCATGTCCTGCGTCACGACGCGCAGGTTTTTCAATCCGCGTGCGGCGGCCTCGCCCTCGATGTAGACGCGCTGCGAATGCGAATTCGACACCGCGGTAAGCTGCGCGTGCGGAAACTGCCGCGCCGTCCATAGCGACAGCGAGCCCCAGCCGCAGCCGAGTTCGAGGATCGACTGGCCGTCGTGCAGGTCGGCATGCTCGACGGTCTGCCGCAGGGATTCCTCCTCGGCCTCCTGCAGCGTGGATTCCGGTTCCTTGTAGAAGCACGACGAATATTTCCGGTTCGGGCCGAGCACCATTGCAAAGAACGCCTGCGGCACCTCGTAATGCTGGTTGTTGGCTTCGTCGGTATATTCGGCGATGTGGCGCGCCGCCATTTCATCGGCGAAGGAGGCGTCGCTCCCGGCATTGCCGCTGGCAAGCCTTGTGGCGGTGCGCGAGCACAGCCGCTGGATCGCGGCGCGGATCACGATGTCGGGCAGCGGCACGCGCTCGGCGGTGCCGATAATCGAGGAAACGAAACTCATCAGATCGCTCCTTTCTGCGGCGGCAAGGGGAAGAACATGCTGGTACGCGACTGGTAGTCGCGGTAGCGCTCGCCGCGCGAGCGCAGCATCTGCTGTTCGAGCGGCGGGATGCCGGTGACGTACACCAGTATCCAGTACATAAACACCGGCGCGAGCAAGGTCGCCCAGCCCCACGGGTATTCCGGCGAGATCGCGATCACGGGATAAGCCAGCCAGCCGAACCATTCGAAGAAGTAATTCGGATGCCGCGACCAGCGCCACAGCCCAATGTCACAGACCCGGCCGCTGTTGGCGGGATTTTCGCGGAAGCTTTTCAATTGCGCATCGGCCAGCGACTCACCGGCAATAGCGATGAACAGGATCAATGCGCCGAGAGTGTCCTGCAGCCGCAGGGCGCCGGATGGAAACCGCGACGCGACGAAAATCGCGAACACCAGCGGGATCGATCCGAACCCCTGGTTCTGCAGGAAGATGAACATCTTGCGCGGGGAATCGACGCCCCACTCTTTCGCGAACGCCGCGTAGCGCGGGTCGTCGGTGATCTTCGCAGTGCGCGCCGCGATATGCGCGCCGAGCCGCAGCGACCAGACCACGACCAGCGCCGCCACCAGCCATTGCCGCACATTGGTCGCAGCACCCCCGACCGGCCACAGCGCGCTTCCGGCGCCGACGATCCCTAAAGAAAACGTCCAGATCGTATCGACCCAGCCGGAATTGCCGGTGCGCTGTTGCACCAACCATGCACCAGCCATCAGCGCCGCCAACGCAACTGCGATAGCGGCCAGCGCCTCAAGGTAGAAACCTGTCACGTGAAATCCCCGCTAACAGCTTCAAACGCCGAACTATTTGTGAAATACGCAACGGTTTAAGCCTGGTTTCGCCTTCAGGTTCCGTTCCATAGGTCAAAACAACCGGACCTAAGTCTGTTTTCCCGCCGTCGCTGTGCCATATTGAGGCCCGAAACGGTTCTTTCCGCAACCCGGACTCCGACCAAATGGCGCCCACCACCCGCTCCGCGATGGAGATCGAACTGAGCAAACTATCGTCGCCCCGGATCTTCCTGGTGCGGATGATGGTGTTCCTGGTGCTGTGCGCGCTGATCCTGTTCGTGCTCTACAAGCAGATCATTGTCGCCTTCTTCGCCAATCCGGGGCTCAACGCCCTGATCGGCGCGGTGCTGCTGATCGGCATCATCCTGTCGTTCCGCCAAGTGATCCGGCTCTATCCGGAAGTCTCCTGGGTCAATAATTTCCGCATCGCCGATCCGGGGCTGGCGCTGGACCGGCGGCCGACGCTGCTGGCGCCGATGGCGGCGATCCTCGGCGGCGAACGTTCCGGGCGCATGACCATCTCGCAGCAGACCATGCGGCATCTGCTGGATTCCATCGCCACACGGCTCGACGAGGCCCGCGACATCTCGCGCTACATGACCGGCCTCTTGGTATTCCTCGGCCTGCTCGGCACCTTCTGGGGCCTGATCGAGACCGTGGGTTCGGTCGGCAAGGTGATCGACGGGCTGAAGGTCGGCGGCGATGCCGGCGCGCTGTTCGATACGCTGAAGGAGGGCCTCGCCGCGCCGCTCGGCGGCATGGGCATTTCGTTCTCGTCGTCGCTGTTCGGCCTCGCCGGATCGTTGATCCTGGGTTTTCTCGACCTGCAATCGAGCCAGGCGCAGAACCGGTTCTACACCGACCTCGAAGACTGGCTCGCCTCCACGGTCAAGGAATATTCCGGCGAGAGCGCCGCCGGCGCCAGCGGCGATCTGCAACACGCCATCGAGCGGCTGCGCACGGCGATGGAGGAAGGCGGCAACAACCGCGGCACCACTGCGGCGATGGCCAATCTCGCCGAAGCCATTCAGGGCCTGGTCGCCCATATGCGCACCGAGCAGCAGCTGATCCGCGAATGGGCCGATGGCCAGGGCGAGCAGAACCGCGAGATCAAGAAATTGCTGGAGCGTATCGCGCGCCAGCCGGAGAAGAATTGACTTTACGTCATTCCGGTGCGCACGCGCCGTTGCGCGGGCAAACCCGGAATCCAGAAGTTGTCAACTACCTCCGGATTCCGGGCTCGTCGCCATCGAGCAGCGCTTTGCGCGGATCCGCTGACGACGCCCTGGAATGACGGTGCAGTTTGAGGAGAAACTTGAATGGCCCTTGCACGCACCCGCCGCAACGAGACCGGATTCAACTACTGGCCGGGCTTTGTCGACGCGCTCTCGACGCTGGTGCTGTCGATCGTGTTTTTGCTGTCGGTATTCCTCGTGGTGCAGTTCTTCCTGTCGCAGGAGGTCACCGGCAAGGACAAGGCGCTGGAGCAGCTCAATGCCAAGATCGCGCAATTGAACGACCTGCTGTCGCTGGAAAAGCTCGGCAGCCTCAACCTCAACGACCAGCTCTCGCAGGTGCGCGCGGGCCTGGCCTCCGCGGAAACCGAGCGCGACCGGATCAAGGGCTTGTATGAGGGCCTGGCCGGCGCCGGCAGCGACGCCGCCGGGCGCGCAGGCGAACTCAACAAGGCGCTGGATTCCGAGAAGCAACTCTCGGCGCGCGCGCTGGCGCAGGTCGAGGTCCTGAACCAGCAGATCAGCGCATTGCGGCGGCAGCTAGCGGCGCTGGAGGAAGCACTCGACGCCTCCGAAAAACGCGACAAGGAATCGCAAGGCAGGATCGTCGATCTCGGCCAGCGCCTCAATGTGGCGCTGGCGCAGCGGGTGCAGGAATTGTCGCGCTACCGCTCGGAATTCTTCGGACGCTTGCGCGCCATTCTCGGCAACCGGCCGGATATCCGCATCGTCGGCGATCGCTTCGTGTTCCAGTCGGAAGTGTTCTTCGATACCGGACAGGCGCTGCTGCTGCCCGAGGGCCGCGCCGAACTGGAAAAACTCGCGACCGCGCTGAGCGAACTCGACAAGCAGATCCCGCCCGAAATCGCCTGGGTGCTGCGGGTCGATGGCCATACCGACATCAGGCCGATCCTCAACAGCCCTGTATTCAAGTCGAACTGGGAACTGTCGTCGGCGCGCGCGATCTCGGTGGTGCAGTACCTGATCTCACTCGGCGTGCCGGCGCAGCGGCTGGTCGCCGCGGGTTTTGCGGAATTCCAGCCGCTCGACACCGCCGCCACCGAGGAAGCCTATAAGCGCAACCGCCGCATCGAGCTGAAGCTGACGGAACGGTGATGCGCATTCCTCCGTGTCCCGGGCGCAATGCAGCGTGCAGCTCTTGCGAAGCGCTGCTTCGCAGAGCCGGGACCCCGGTTACTTCGAGTCGCAGCAAGCTGGACCCCGGCTCTGCAGCGCACCGCTTCGCAAAGGGCTACGCGCTGCGCTGCGTCGGGGGCACGCGAGAGGCGCGCATGACGCTTCTCTTTGCATGAGCGTTCCCTTCACCCTTCGTCGCTACGCGGCCGCGGACGAAGACGCGGCAATCACGCTGTGGCGTGACACCTGGCAGCAGGCCTATCCCTCGATCGATTTCGCCGCGCGGGTGAATTGGTGGCGCGAGCGCTGGAATAAGGAGTTGGTTCCGAATGCCAGCATCATCGTCGCCGAACAGGCGGGTGCGCTGACCGGCTTTGTCACCATCGACGCAACAGGCTATCTCGACCAGCTCGTGGTCGCCCCGGAGCACTGGGGCTCCGACCTCGGCACTTCATTGGTCGATGAAGCGAAACGGCTGTCGCCCGATGGCGTCACGCTGTTGGTCAATACCGACAACGCCCGTGCTATAAAATTTTATCGGCGCAACGGCTTTGCCGATGCCGGCGGCGATGTCAATCCGACCTCTGGGAAGCCGGTGTTGCGGATGGAATGGAAGCCCGAATCCTCATTGCGAGGAGCGTAGCGAGGAAGCAATCCAGGCTTCCTGCGCGGCTCTGGATTACTTCGCTTCGCTCGCAATGACGGCGGCTCACACCCCCTCGAACTGCAGCCTTGCCAGCCTTGCATACAGCCCGTTCGCCGCCACCAGCGAGGCGTGGGTGCCCTGCTCGACGATGCGGCCCTGGTCCATCACCATGATGCGGTCGCAGGACAGCACGGTGGCGAGGCGGTGCGCGATCACCAGCGTGGTGCGGTGGCGCATCAGTCCTTCAAGTGCGGTCTGCACCAGCGTTTCGCTTTCCGCGTCGAGCGAGGAGGTCGCCTCGTCGAGCAGCAATAGCGGCGCGTCGCGCAGGATGGCGCGGGCAATGGCGATGCGCTGGCGCTGGCCGCCGGACAATGTGACGCCGCGCTCGCCGAGCTGCGCCTCGAAGCCTTGCGGCAGCCGGCGGATGAATTCGGTGGCGTGGGCTTGCTCCGCCGCGCGTTCGACCTCGGCGTCGCCCGCATCGGGCCGCCCGAAGCGGATGTTTTCGCGCGCGGATGCTGCGAACGCCACCGAATCCTGCGGCACCAGGGCGATGCGGGCGCGCACCTCACGCGGATCGGCGTCGCGGATCGGCACGCCGTCGAACGAGATGGTGCCCTCAGCCGGATCGTAGAACCGCAGCAGCAGATGAAACAGCGTGCTCTTGCCCGCACCGGACGGGCCGACGATCGCGACCTTCTCGCCCGCGCGCACCGATAGCGAGACGTTATCCACCGCCAGCGTATCCGGCCGGGTCGGATAGGCGAAGCTCACCTTGTCCAGCACCACGTCGCCGCGCGCAGGCGCCGGCAGCGGGCGCGGCGCTACCGGCGCCGTAATCGACGATTTGACATGCAGGATTTCGAACAGCCGCTCCGCCGCGCCGGAGGCCGCCGAAACCTCGCCCCAGACTTCGCTGAGCTGGCCGAGGCCGGCGGCCGCGAATGCCGCATACAACACGAATTGTCCAAGCCGGCCGGGGGTGATCGAACCGATCAGCACGTCGTGCGAACCTACCCACAGGATCATGACCACGCTGGTGAACACGATGAAGATGATGATCGCGGTCAGCACCGCGCGCGCCTTGGTCGAACTGCGCGCGGCCTCATAGGCCTGTTCGACTTCGCCGCCGAACCGCGCATTGGCAAGTTTCTCGGCGGTATAGGCCTGCACGGTTCTGATAGCGCCGACCAGTTCGGAGGCGTAGGCGGTCGCCTCCGCCAGCGTGTCCTGGGCGTTGCGCGACAGCCGGCGCACCCAGCGCCCGAACGCCACCAGCGGAATCACGATCAGCGGGATCGCCAATAGCACAAAACCCGACAGCCTGGGGCTGGTGAATACCATCATCGCGGTGGCGCCGATGAACAGCATGAAATTGCGCAGCGCGATCGATACCGAAGCGCCGACCGCGGACTTGATCTGGGTGGTGTCGGCGGTCAGCCGTGAGATCAATTCGCCGCTGCGCGCGGAATCGAAGAACGCCGGCGACAATGAGATCAGATGCCCGAATACGTCGCGGCGCAGGTCGGCGACGATGCGCTCGCCGATGGTCATCACCAGGTAGAACCGCGCCGCGCTGGCAAAGGCCAGCACCGCGACCACCGCGATCATCACGCTGAAATAGCTGTTGATCAGGGCGATGCCTTCGGGGCTGAAGCCGAAGTCGATCATCCGCCGCACCGCGACCGGCACGATCAGGGTCGTCAGCGCCGCAATGGTCAGCGCGATGAATGCGAGAAAGGCGCGGCCGCGGTAGCGCGCCACATAGGGCGCCAGCGCCAGCAGCGGACGCAGTTTGGCGCGGCCTTCGGCCGGCGCGTGTGTCAGCTGCGCCGCCACGACGGATGGGTCGGCGCGCGCCGGATTTGCCGGAGGCGGCAACGGCTTTTCGCCGCGCGGGTGTTCCAGCCGTTCTACTGCACTCATGAGATTTGACCCGCTTTAAAGCCTCAAATAGGCCCCGAAGCCCGCGCTGGCAAATGCCCGCAAGAGCTTGTTTCAATGGCTTGCTTACGTTATAGAGCGCCCAAATCCGTCCATTGCCATTGCCATGCTGGCGCGACCCGCGCCGAAGGAACTGCCATGAAAGCCGAAATTCACCCGAATTATCATACCATTACGGTCGTGATGACCGACGGTACCGAATACCAGACCCGCTCGACCTGGGGCAAGGAAGGCGACAAGCTGAACCTCGACATCGACTCCAAGTCGCATCCGGCCTGGACCGGCGGCAGCCAGCAGCTGCTCGACCGCGGCGGCCGCGTCTCCCGCTTCCAGAAGAAGTTTTCCGGATTTTTGAAGAAGGATTGAGCTTTCGTTCGTCATTGCGAGCGAAGCGAAGCAATCCAGAAGCGGCAAGCAAGGCTGGATTGCTGCGTTCCTTGCAATGACGCTTAATGCCAGCCCACGCACACAGCACCTGCCGCGATAATACAGCACGCCACGATCCGTTGCGCCGTGAGACGCTCGCCCAAAAACGCCGCGCCGAGCAGTGCCGCGAATACCACGCTGGTTTCGCGCAGCGCCGATACCGCGCCCATCGGGCTTGATTGCATCGCCCAGATGATGGCGCCGTAAGCCGCGATCGAAATCAGCCCGCCGCCGACGGCCTTCAAGACTTCGCTTGCGGGAGCAATGAAAAAACTCGCCCCAAATCTCGCCAGAAACCACAGCGGCGCTGCGATGAAGAACGCAAAAATCGCCGCGCTGTAGCCGAGCCAGTTGCCGGAGGCGCGCACGCCGATGCCGTCGACGACGGTGTAGGCGGCAATGCTGACGCCGGTCGCCAGCGCCCATGGCAGGTTCATCGCATGCAATCGGCCTCTGGCGGCTGCGAGCAGGAAGATGCCGGCGCAGACCAGACCGACGCCGGCGATGCCGAGCAGGTTCATCCATTCGCCGGCAAAGATGCTGCCGCCCAGCGCGACCAGCGCCGGCGACGATCCCCGCGCCACCGGATAGGTTTCGCCGAGGTCGCCGCTGCGATAGGTCACCACCAGCAGCGCCACATAGATCCAGTGCAGCACGCCTGACGCGACCACATAGATCCAGCTTGCCGGCGCCGGAAGTCCGGCAATCGCAAGCAGCACCAGGCCTGCAATGCCGAGCGTCGCATTCATCATCGCCATCGACTGCGCGCGATTGAGCCCGCCGCGCAACAGCGCGTTCCAGCCCGCATGCATGAACGCGGCGAGCAGGACGAGAATGATGGAGAAGGGAGAGAGCATTCACGCTTATACCGTCATTGCGAGGCAAGCGAAGCACTCCGTTGCTGTCATTGCCGGGCTTGACCCGGCAATCCATCCACTTCGAAAGATTCCTGCGAAGCGTGATGGATGCGCGGGTCAAGCCCGCGCATGAAGACTGGTTAGCTTCGCTTGCCTCGCAATGGCGCTGGCCGCCTTACCGCTCGAACGCGGCTTTGAGGCGGTTGAGCTGCGGAACCAGCGGATTGCCGATCGGGGCGCGTTCGGTTGCCGGCGCGTGGATGGTGGTATCGAGGCGGCGGACTTTTGCCTGCAATGTCATGGAGCGGGCGATCAGGCGCTGCAATTGCTCGGGCAGCTTTGCGATCAGGTCGTCGGCGCCGGGATCGGCGGCTGAGAGCTTGACCTTGGTCTTTTCACGGTTGGCCTGGGTCAGCGTCATCTCGCCTTCCTTCACCGCGCGGTGCAGCAGCAGCCACGAGGCGAGCTGCATCAGCCGCGTGGTCAGCCGCATGCTTTCGGTGGCGTAGGTCAGGCTGACCGAACGATCGAGCGCCTTGGCCTCGGTGCGGCCGATGCCGTCGAGATAGGCGGCGGTTTCCTCGACCAGGTCCATGCCTTCGCGGAACAGGGTGCCGAAAGCCGCCGAATTGGTCAGCCGTTCGCTAAACTGGACGAGACCGCTTTCACTTGTCCGATCCGACATGGTTAACGCCTTTACGCCACTGCACCCGCTGCCGGCTTGGAAACCGCCGGCTTATGATGAACAAATCATTGCGCGCTCGCCGACGAGAGTCCAGCAGCAAGACTTTTTATGGTTTCCAGCGCGGTGACGAACGCGGCCAAAAAAAGAGCCGCCGTTTCCGGCGGCTTTTGAAGTTGATAACAGGGAGGCGTCAAACAGAGTGGACAGGAGCCACTCGGTGTCCAAACAAGGACGGTCTAAGTCATATTCGAGAAAGCTTAATCGATCGTAAACGAACGGTTTTGTTCAGGCGTTGTTTGCCATGTCGGCCATTGGCCGAGGGCGGGCGACGATACCTCCCGCGTTCCGCCGGAACGACGTGCCAGAATGTGGTCGGGTCGCCACTCTCACGATTTGAAAAATCGGTCCGCCGCATCCTTCGACGAGCGCTTCTTGCCCATCGCTTCCTTCAGCCGCTCGATCTCCGAGGTCAGCAGCGCGATGCGCTCAGCTAGTTCCTCGACCGACAGCAGATACAGGTCCTGCCCGATTTCGTGGATGATCTTCTTTCTCGGTTTGTCATCGTCTTCAGTGGCCATGCGCCTTGCTCCCGAACGTTAGTCTGGCTAATCAGGTGATCTTCGTCATTGTGGGCAGCACCGAGACGAAGCAATCCAGTACTTGCTTTTCCGGGTCTGGATTGCTTCGTCGCAAGAGCTCCTCGCAACGACGGCGTGACACAGGAAAAAATCATGGAACAGCTGCCCGCGCAAATGACCGTCGTCGGCATCAGCAAGCCCGGCGGACCGGAGGTGCTGGTGCCGGAAACCCGCAGCCTTCCCGCGCCGGGACCGGATCAGATCCTGATCAAGGTACACGCGGCAGGCGTCAACCGTCCCGACGTGGCGCAGCGCTCCGGCAGCTATCCGCCGCCGCCCGGCGCCAGCGATCTGCCGGGCCTCGAAGTCGCCGGTGAAGTGGTCGCCCTCGGCAGCGGCGCTACCAAGCACAAGATCGGCGACAGGGTGATGTCGCTGGTGGCCGGCGGCGGCTATGCGCAATATTGCATCGCCCAGGACGCCCAGGCCATGGCGGTGCCGCAGGCTTTGTCGATGAACGAAGCCGGCGCCATCCCGGAAACGTTGATGACGGTGTGGCACAATGTGTTCGAGCGCGGCGCGCTTGCCCCCGGCGAAACGTTGCTGATCCATGGCGGCTCGTCCGGGATCGGCACCATGGCGATTCAGCTGGCAAAAGCGTTCGGCTCCAAGGTGATCGTCACGGTCGGCTCGAAAGACAAGGCCGACGCCTGCTTAAAACTCGGCGCCGACCACGCCGTTAACTATAAAACCGGGGACTTCGTCGCCGAAGTGAAGGCGGCGACGTCGGGCGCCGGCGCCAATGTCATTCTCGACATGGTCGGCGGCGATTACATCGAGCGCAATTACGAGGCCGCGGCGATCGACGGGCGGATCGTCCAGATCGCGTTCCTCGGCGGCCCCAAGGCGACCGTCAATTTTGCTAAGCTGATGGTGAAACGGCTGCATCACACCGGCTCCACGCTGCGTCCGCGCAGCAATGCCGACAAGGCGGCGATGGTGCGGGCGATCGAGGACAAGGTAGTGCCGCTGCTGCGCGAGGGGCGCATAAAACCCTTGATGGACAGCACATTCCCGCTGCAAAAGGCCGCGGATGCGCACCGCCGCATGGAGAGCAGCGAACATATTGGCAAAATTGTGTTGACGGTGTAGCGCTGGGCGCGCGGCCGCCAACCGGAAACCCTTTGATTTGCCTCGCATTCATGTCATTTATCGCGCGTCGTGGACGAGCCCGCCGGGTTTGGTTGCGTCGATCGGGGAGAACCGACATTGCGTCTGATCAGGTGCCTTGCGCCGCTCGCGCTCGGCCTCATGATTTTTGCCGCGGCGCCGCCGGTGCGCGCGCTCGACGCCGTCAGCGTCCGCAGCGACGCGCCTGCGATCGACCTTACCGCGATCCTCGATCATCAGCATAGCGACACTGACCGAATCCAGGTCTCAACCGCGCCCGGCGCCGATAGCGTCGTCCGCCGCATCGAGGTGCGGGCCCGCAAGGGCGGACAGAACTGGGTGGTGTTCGCGCTCGCCAACAATACCGACGACCAGCTCGACCGGCTGATCGTCGCCCCGCATTATCGCATCGTGTCGTCGGGGCTGCTGTGGCCCGATCTCGGGCTATCGCGCATCGAGACCATCACGCCTTCGGTCGGCGACCGTCCGGAACGGCAGGACAGCGCCACCGCCGACATCTTCCGCATCACCCTCGACCCCGGCGCCGTGGTCACCTACGTCGCGGAGTTGAATACCGACAAGCTGCCGCAGCTCTATCTGTGGGAGCCCGAAGCCTACAAGGACAAGGTCAATTCGTTCACGCTCTACCAGGGCATCGTGATCGGCATTTCCGGCCTGCTGGCGCTGGTGCTGACCATCCTGTTCGTGGTCAAGGGCAGCATCATGTTCCCCGCCGCCGCCGCATTGGCGTGGGCGGTGCTGGTCTATATCGGGGTCGATTTCGGATTCTGGGGCAAGGTGCTGGAGATGTCGCCGGCGGCCGAGCGGGTGTGGCGCGCCTCCGGCGAAGCGATCCTGGCCGCGACATTGCTGGTGTTCCTGTTCGCCTATCTGAATTTGAGCCGCTGGCATGTGCGCTATTCCCATATCACCGTCGGCTGGCTCGCGTTCCTGGCGAGCTTGGTGGCGCTGGCGCTGTTCGATCCGGCGGTCGCCTCCGGCATCGCGCGGATGTCGCTGGTGCTGATCGCCGTCGCCGGTTTTGGCCTTATCGTCTATCTTTCGACGCACGGCTTCGATCGCGCGGTGCTGCTGATCCCGACCTGGTTCCTGCTGGTGGTCTGGGTGGTGGCCGCGGGCATGACGGTGGCGGGCAGCGTCACCAACGATATCGTCGGACCCGCGCTGTTAGGCGGGCTGGTGCTGATCGTGATGCTGATCGGATTCACGGTGATGCAGCACGCCTTCGCCGGCGGCGGAATGACCACCGGCATCGTCTCCGATATCGAGCGCCGCGCGCTGGCGCTGACCGGCTCCGGCGACCTGATCTGGGACTGGGACGTCGCCGCCGACAAGGTGTTTACCAGCCCCGAAACCGAGGCGCTGCTCGGCTTGAAACGCGGCACACTGGAAGGCCCGGCCGCGAAATGGCTGGAGGTGCTGCATCCGCTTGATCAGGACCGATTCCGCGCAGCGCTTGATAGTGTGCTGGACCAGCGCCGCGGCCGGCTGGTGCAGGATTTCCGCTTGCGCACGCCCGACGGCCACTTCATGTGGTTCGCCCTGAAGGCGCGCCCGGTGGTCGGCTCCGACGGCGAAGTTTCGCGCGTGGTCGGGACGCTTACCGACGTCACCGAGGCCAAGAACGCCGAGGAGCGGCTGCTGCATGACTCGGTGCATGACAACCTCACCGGCCTGCCTAACCGAAAACTGTTCATCGACCGCCTCAGCGCGGTGGCGAATTTCGCCAAAACCATGCCGAACTTGAGGCCGACCCTGATGGTGATCGACCTCGACCGCTTCAAGCAGGTCAACGATTCCGTCGGCATCGCGGTCGGCGATTCGATTTTGCTGACCTTGGCGCGGCGGCTGACCCGCATCCTGAAACCCCAGGACACGCTGGCGCGGCTGGCCGGCGACCAGTTCGGGCTGATCCTGATGTCGGAACAGGATTCGGCGCGGATCACCGCGTTTGCCGAAACCATCCGCAAGACCATCCGGGCGCCGATCGCCTTCAACGACCGCGAGATTTTCCTGACCGCCTCGATTGGCCTCGCACTTAGCGATCCGCAGACGCAGCTGTCCGAGGAGATCATCAAGGACGCGGAACTGGCGATGTATCACTCCAAACGCATCGGCGGCGACCGCATCGACGTTTACAAGCCGGCGATGCGGGCGCGCAAGACCGACCGGCTGACGCTGGAATCCGAATTGCGCCGCGCCATCGAACGCGAGGAAATTACCATCCTGTACCAGCCGATCGTGCGGCTGGAGGATCGCTCGATCGCCGGCTTCGAAGCCCTGGCGCGCTGGGATCATCCAAAGCTCGGACGCATGGCGCCGCAGGAGTTCATCACCATCGCCGAGGAAATCGGTCTGATCGTCGACCTCGGCATGTTCGTGATGGACCAGACCGCGCGGCAGCTTAGCATCTGGCAGCGCGCGATGCGCTCGCGCGAGCCGATCTTCGCCAGCGTCAATGTCTCGTCGCGGCAATTGCTGCGGCACGATCTGATCCACGACATCCGCACCGTGCTGTCGCGCTCCTCGGTGGCGCGCGGCACGCTGAAACTGGAACTGACGGAATCGCTGGTGATGGAAAATCCGGAACATGCCGCGCAAATGCTGCACCGGATCCGCGAACTGGGCACCGGATTGTCGCTGGATGATTTCGGCACCGGGCACTCGTCGCTAGCCTATCTGCAGCGCTTCCCGTTCGACACCATCAAGATCGACCAGTCCTTCGTGCGCACCACCAGCCGCGGCACACGGCCGGTGATTCTGAAATCGATCATCGCGCTCGCCCACGACCTCGGCATGGACGTGGTCGCCGAGGGCGCCGAGACGGATTCCGACGCGGTGGAGCTGTATCAGCTGGGCTGCGAATACGCGCAAGGGTTCGCCTTCGGCGAGCCGATGGACGCCGACGCGGCGATGCGGCTGCTCACCGAAGAGCGGCTGGAGGCGGCGAGCTAATGTTCGTCGTCCCCGCGAAGGCGGGGAACCATAACCCCCGGCGTATCCGTACGCGCGTTACGGTCCAGCAAGCTACTGGCGCATTGCAGAACATCGGCGACACGGCGCATGGGTCCCCGCCTGCGCGGGGACGACAACATCACGCGTGCCCCGCCTCGTTCGACAGCATGCCCGGATCGATGCCGATCTTGCGTAGCGCGCGGAGGTATTTTTCCTCGACGTCGCGGCCGAAGATCAGGTCGGGATCGGCATCGCAATGCAGCCAGCCATTGTGCTGGATTTCGGTCTCCAGCTGGCCCGGCGCCCAGCCCGCGTAACCCAGCGCCAGGATCGCGTGCTTAGGCCCGGCGCCCTTGGCGATCGCTTTGAGAATATCGACGGTCGCGGTCAGGCAGATCTTGTCGTCGATCGGCAGTGTCGCGTCTTCGATGAAGAAGTCGCTGGAGTGCAGCACGAAGCCACGGCCGGTATCCATCGGGCCGCCGCGCATCACCTTCATGTTGCCGGCGTTTTCGGGAAGACGGATCTGGTCGGCTTTCTGGATGATGTCGAGCTGCACCAGCAATTCCGGAAAATCGATGCTGCCCGCCGGGCGATTGACGATGATGCCCATGGCGCCTTCGGAGGAATGCGCGCACAGATAGATCACCGACTGCGCGAAGCGTGGGTCATCCATCACCGGCATGGCAATCAGCATCTGGCCGTCGAGATAGCCTTGGCCGGACCCATCGTCGCCCGGATCGGCGGTTTTGCCGCGGCCGGCCGCCGGCGTTTTGCGTGTCAGGTCCATCGGCGCAGGACTCTCATTCGTTTCTCATCCTGATATCGGGTGCCCGCGCTGTCAATCAAGCCTGGCGCCAAACCACCACCGGATCACAAGCAATTCAATGGTTTGCTCGTCCGCTTGCCTGTAAATACGTCTCATGGCTGTCATGGTTCCCATCCGCGTTGCGGTCGGTTTCGCCGCCGCGGTCGTTGCGTCCGTCACCCCGCAGGCGCGGGCGCAGGATTCCTCGCCCTGGCTGAAAGACGGGCACTCCGCGGTCCGGCTGCTGGCGGGATCGCGCAGCGGCGCGGTGCTGCTGGGCGGCATCGCATTCCAGATTGAGCCGGGCTGGCACACCTACTGGCGCAATCCCGGCGATTCCGGCGTGCCGCCGCGCTTCGACTTTTCGAAATCGGAAAATGTCGAGGCGGTGACCGTTCTGTGGCCGGCGCCGATTAAATTCGCCGACGGCGGCGGCGGCACTTCGCTGGGCTATCGCAAGCAGGTGGTGCTGCCGCTGCGCATTGTCGCAAAAAACGCCGACAGGCCGGTGACTCTGCGCGCCGAGATCAATTACGCGGTGTGCGAGAAACTCTGCATCCCGGTGGAGGCCCAAGCCGAGCTCGCTTTCACCAGCGTGGCCAGCACCGAGGACTCGGCGCTGTTCGCGGCACTCGACAGCGTGCCGAAACCGGCCAATGTCGGGGATCCCAACCCCCTGACCATCCGCGACGTCAAACGCGACGGCAACAACGGCGTGCTGGTCGACGTGACCGCGCCCGACGCCAGGGACGTCAGCCTGTTTGTCGAGGGCCCGACCCCGGACTGGGCGCTGCCGGTGCCGAAATTGCTCGAGCATGGGCCGCCCGGGGTAAAGCGTTTTGCGTTCGATCTCGACGGCCTGCCGCCGGGGGCCAATCCGGACGGCGCCGCGCTGAAGCTGACCTTGGTCGGCGGCGATCGCGCATATGAGTTCAATGTGAATTTGAACTAGCCGTCGTTCCGGGGCGCGCGAAGCGCGAGCCCGGAATCCATAACCCCCGTATTAGCGTTCAGCATTCACACGCCAACACAGGGAGTATGGATTCCGGGCCTGCGCCAAGAGGCGCATCCCGGAATGACGGCTTCCAACCGAATATTAACGATTTGTTGATAATCCGGATCATCGCCGCGGCTTGACGCGGCAATGAGGATTCCTCCGTGGCCGTGACGGACGCGCATTCCACACCAGCACAGCCGGCCGGCGCTTCGGCGCGGCTGCGCGCGATGCTTGGTCGTGCGCTCAGCGGCTCGGGCGAAGCGTCGCTCACCAAGCGCCTTGCCGGCACCATCTTCGTGATCCGCGTGGTCAGCGCGGGCCTCGCCTATCTGTCGCAAATCCTGCTGGCGCGCTGGATGGGCGGCTCCGACTACGGCGTCTATGTCTATGTCTGGACCTGGGTGCTGCTGCTCGGCAGCATGATGGATTTCGGCATCTCGGTGTCCGCGCAAAAACTCATTCCCGAATACCGCGCCCGCGGCGACCACGAGCTGCTGCGCGGCTTCCTCTCCGGCAGCCGCTGGATGACGTTCACCGTCTCCTCGATGGTCTCGCTGCTTCTAGCCGGTGTCGTGAAGTTATCGTCGCCGTGGATTGAGCCCGGCGCGGTGGCGCCGCTGTATATCGGCTGCCTGACGCTGCCGGCCTTCGTGGTCGCCAACACCCAGGACGGTATCGCGCGCTCGCACGACTGGATGCGGCTGGGTCTGATGCCGCAATTCGTGGTGCGCCAGTCGCTGATCATCGGTTTAACTGCCGGCGCATTCGCGCTCGGCTTTCACCTCGGCGCCACCGCCGCCATGCTGGCAAGTGCAGCCGCGGTATGGATCGCGATGATCGGGCAGATGATCGTGATGAACCGCCGCCTGCGTGATACGGTCGAAGCCGGGCCGAAGGCTTACGATTTCCGCGGCTGGCTGGCGGTGTCGCTGCCGATCCTGATGGTGGAAGGTTTTTACCTGCTGCTGTCCTACACCGACGTGCTGCTGCTGCAGCAATTCCGCCCCTCCGAGGAAGTCGGCGTCTACTTCGCGGTGGTCAAGACCCTGGCGCTGGTGTCGTTCATTCACTATGCGATGTCGGCGACCACAGCGCATCGTTTTGCCGAATATCACGCCACCGGCGACCGCGCGAGGCTGTCGGCCTATGTCGCCCATGCGATCCAATGGACGTTCTGGCCGTCGCTGGCCGCGACCGCAGCTCTGCTGGCATTCGGCAAGCCGCTGCTGTGGCTGTTCGGGCCGCAATTCGTCGCCGGCTACGACATCATGTTCATCGCCGCCATCGGCCTGCTGGTGCGCTCTGCGATCGGCCCGGTGGAGCGGCTGCTCAACATGCTCGGCCACCAGCATATCTGCGCGCTGGCCTATGCCTCGGCGTTCGCAATGAATGTCGTGCTGTGCGTGATGCTGGTCCCCCGCTTCGGCGGCCACGGCGCCGCGGCCGCGACCTCGCTGGCGCTGGCGTTCGAAACCGTGCTGCTGTTCTGGATCGTGCGGCGCCGGTTGGGGCTGCACGTGCTCGCATTCGGGAAGTCTTAACCTCGCCCCGCTGTTTCGGGGAAAGGCAAGAAGCCCTACTCGGCCGTCCAGCCACCGTCGATCGACAGGTTGGCGCCAGTAATTTGGGCGGCGTCGTCACCGCACAGGAACAGCGCCAGCGCTGCGACCTGCTCGGAGGTGACGAACTCCTTGGTGGGCTGCGCCGCGAGGAGAACGTCCTTGATAACCTGCTCCTTGGTGAGATTGCGCGCCTTCATGGTGTCGGGGATCTGCTTTTCGACCAGCGGGGTCCAGACGTAGCCGGGACTGATGCAGTTGCAGGTGATCTTGAAGGTGGCAAGCTCCAGCGCCACGGTCTTGGTGAGGCCGGCAATGCCGTGCTTGGCCGAGACATAGGCCGACTTGAACGGCGAGGCGACCAGCGAATGCGCCGATGCGGTGTTGATGATGCGGCCCCAGCCGCGTTTCTTCATGCCGGGCACCGCGGCGCGGATGCCGTGAAACGCCGACGACAGATTGATGGCGATGATGGCGTCCCATTTGTCGAGCGGGAATTCCTCGATCGGGGAGACGAACTGGATGCCGGCATTGTTGACCAGCACATCGACCGAGCCGAACGTGCTTTCGGCCAGCGCGATCATGCCGGCGATTTCCGCTGGTTTCGTCATGTCGGCGGGCGAGTGCACCGCCTTGACCTTGAAGTCGGTCTCGATGGCGGCGCGCTGCTCCTCGATATCGGCGGGCGCGCCCATGCCATTGAGTACGATATTGGCGCCGGCGCCGGCGAAGGCGCGCGCATAAGCCAATCCGATGCCGCTGGTCGATCCGGTCACCACCCCGGTCTTGCCTGTCAACGTACCCATCACTTCTGCTCCTGTTTGCCGTCGAGAGTTTCGCTGCCGTCCCCGGTGAGATCGTAGGTCACCATGGTTTCGCCGGATTGCGGCCGCTCCAGCCAGTCCTTGTGACGCATCGACAGGTGAACGTCGCGCGCGCCGGCGTTCCAGTGTTCGACCATGCCGACGCGGGAAAAATCGTAATCCTTGGACGAGGATTCGTAATTCTTGCTGCGGTAGATCAGGTGCACCACGGTGACGGTGTTTTCCTTCGACACCTCGGAGAGGAATTTGACCGACGGATCGCTCTTGAGCTCGTCCGGTAATTTTCCGATCAGCTCGCGCAACGCCTTGCGGGCATCGTGAACCTTCTTGTTCTTGTCGGTATTCAACCGGGTGCGGCTGGAAAAGCGGATGTCCTTTTCGCGCTCCGCGGCTCCAGCAGCGTCTCGGGCAACGGCCCGCGCGCGCTGAACAGGTCGACCTGGAAGATCAGCAGATCGTCGGTGGTATCTTCATCGAGGACGTAATCGAGCGGCGTGTTGGATGCAATGCCGCCGTCCCAGAAATGCTCGTTGTCGATGACGATGGACGGAAAGCCCGGCGGCAACGCCCCTGACGCCATGATGTGCTCGGGCCCGATTTTCTTGCCGAGCTTCCTGAATTCGACATTGTCGAAATATTTGAAATTACCCGTCGTCACGCCGACGGCGCCGACGCTGAGCCGGGTCTCGCAGGCGTTGATGCGGTCGAAATCGACCAGCCGCTGCAGTGTCGCGCGCAGCGGCGCGGTGTCGTAGTAGCTCTGCGACTGCGGACTGCCCTGCGGCCACAGCGGCGCCGGCGGAAAGCGCGGCGTGAAGAAGCCGGGCACGCCGAAGGTGGCGATCAAGGCGGCGCTGGTTTCATTGAACAGCGAGCGTGCCCGGTCGCCATGTCCTAAGGGACCCCACGACACCGGCGACGACACTGTCTCCCAGAATTCCTTGAGGCGCGGCACGCGCTGTTCCGGCGCGTTGCCGGCGATGATGGCGGCGTTGATGGCGCCGATCGAAATTCCTGCCACCCATTCCGGCTCGAAATCCTGATGGCACAGCGCCTGGTAGGCGCCGGCCTGATAGGAGCCGAGCGCGCCGCCGCCTTGCAGGACAAGCACCGGTTTCGCCGTCGCGGGCGCAGCATCGCTGGAATCCGTCATCGTCGATCGATCTTCAAAAATGAGGGCTGCACCGTGGCGTCAGTTCGCGGCGGCGTCAATCACGGACGGAACAAGGCAGATCACGCCGCGGTTATCGCACTTCCGATGATGCAAGAATGAGCGTCCAGAATACCTTGTATTTGGTATTCGGAGCATAGCTCGCCGCGATGCCTAATCTCGTGACACCGTTTTTCAGCATGTTGGCGCGGTGCGGCGGCGAGTCCCGCCAGCCGGAAAACGCCTCGGCCAGCGTGTGGTAGCCGGCGGACACGTTTTCCACCGCCAGGGTCGCGGGATATCCCGACCCGTTCAGGCGTTTCGCCAGCGGCGCGGTGACGTCGTGGTCGAGCTTGTTGCGGCTGGCCATCGCCATCGACTGCGATTCCGCCAATACCACGAGCGCGGGATCAACCACCACGGCGCCAAGGCCATTGTTCTGGCGGTAGCCCGAGATCATCGACGCCGCCACCACGGGATCCACCTTGGCGCCGCCATGGGCCATGCTGAGATAGAACGCCGGCTCTTCCTTCAACGGCGCCTCCGCGGCGCAGCCGCCGAGCGCCAACAGGCCGAGTATGGCCACCGCCACCCGCATGATCGAAATTCCCCCAGGGTCGAGGGGCAGTTGTTGCACGGGAACCGTGGCTGAATGGTGAACAGGCGCGTCAAAAATGTGCAATCCGTCGTGGCCGGGCTTGTCCCGGCCTCCACGTCTTGCTTTGCAGCAGGGGTAAAGACGTGGATGCCCGGCACAAGGCCGGGCATGACGATTCTATGTTGCGCGCTACGCCTACACCGCGAAAATCCGGTAGCGCCTCGGGTGCAGCCCGATCATCTCGCCGGTTCTGAGTTCGCGGTCGCGCGGCGCGTCGATCTCGATCAGGGTGGCGCCGTTATGCGACGACAGCGCCACTTCGGCGCGCTGGGTCGGGCCGAACGTGCGCACCCGCTTGACCGCGCCCTCCAGCACGCCGCTGCCGACCGGTCCCACCTGCATGTCGTGGCGGCGGACGAACAGTTTTGAGGGGCCGCATTTGGCGCCGTCGGTCGCAATATTCAGCATCTTGCCGTCGAGGCGCACCCGGCCCTCGTCGACATGCACCGGCAGCACAATGGATTCGCCGATAAAGCCGTGCACGAAGGCGGTCGCCGGCTGGTCGTAGACCTCGCCGGGGGTGCCGATCTGCTCGATGCGGCCCTTGTCCATCACCACTACCCGGTTGGCGACCTCGAGCGCCTCTTCCTGGTCGTGGGTGACGAAGATCGAGGTGACGTTGATTTCCTCATGCAGCGTGCGCAGCCATTGCCGCAATTCCTTGCGCACCTTGGCGTCCAACGCACCGAACGGTTCGTCGAGCAGCAGGATGCGCGGCTCGATCGCCAGCGCCCGGGCCAGCGCAATGCGCTGGCGCTGGCCGCCGGACAATTGGCTGGGATAGCGGCCGGAGAGCCAATCAAGCTGCACCAGGCCGAGCAACTCTTTTACGCGCGCGCGAATACCCGCCTCGCTCTTGCGGATGGCGCGCGGCTGCACCCGCAATCCGAACGCGACGTTCTCGAACACCGTCATGTGCCGGAACAGCGCGTAGTGCTGGAATACGAATCCGACATGGCGTTCGCCGGCGCCCCGGTCGAGCGCATTCTCGCCATCGAACGAGACCGCGCCGGAGTCCGGCCAATCCAGGCCCGCGATGATCCGCAGCAGCGTAGTCTTGCCCGAACCCGATGGCCCGAGCAGCGCCAGCAATTCGCCATTGCCGACCTTGAGGTCGACGCCGTCGAGCGCTGCGAACGCTCCGAATTTTTTCACGATGTTTTTGACTTCAATCGCCACGCGATGGTCCTTCGTCCAGATGCCGTTCGAGAACGGTTTTTGCCAGCAGCGTGATCAGCGCCAGCATCGCCAGCAGCGACGCGATCGCGAAGGATGAGACGAACTGGTATTCGTTGTAGAGAATCTCAACCAGCAGCGGCATGGTGTTGGTCTCGCCGCGAATGTGTCCGGATACCACCGATACCGCGCCGAATTCGCCCATCGCGCGCGCGTTGCACAGCAGTACGCCATAGAGCACGCCCCATTTGATGTTGGGCAAGGTGACGCGGAAGAAGGTCTGCAGTCCGGAGGCGCCGAGCGAGACCGCCGCCTCCTCTTCCTGCGTACCCTGCTCGTGCATCAGCGGAATCAGCGCCCGCGCCACGAACGGAAACGTCACAAAGGTGGTCGCGAGCGCTATGCCGGGCACCGCGAACAGCACCTGGATGTCATGCCCCTGCATCCACGGCCCGAAAAACCCCTGCGCGCCGAACAGCAGCACGAAGACGAGGCCCGAGATTACCGGGCTCACCGAAAACGGCAGGTCGATCAGCGAAATCAGCAATGTCTTGCCGCGAAATTCGAACTTTGTGATCGCCCAGGCCGCGATCACCCCGAACACCAGATTGAGGCTGACGGAGACCGCGGCGGCGGTGAGCGTCAGCCGGATGGCGGAGAGCGCCTCGGCATCGGTGAGCGCGGAGAAATACGCGCTTACCCCCTTCGAGAACGCCTGCGCGAACACCACGACCAGCGGCAGCACCACGAACACGGTGAGGAAGGTCACCGCGACGGCGATGATAGCGGCGCGAATCAGCCAAGGCTCGGTGCGCGTATCCGCACGTTCCGACATTGCCGCTGTTTGAATTTGACTCATTTGCGTCAATTCCTCAATGCGCGGGAATGCGGGTCTGCGCCCAACGCTGGATGCGGTTGACCGCGAAGATGATCAGGAATGCGGCGACCAGCATGACCACGGCGATGGCGGTGGCGTCGGCGTAGCGGAATTCGGACAACCGGATCACGATCAGCAGCGGCGCGATCTCGGAGATGTTCGGCAAATTGCCGGCGATGAAGATGACCGAGCCGTATTCGCCCACCGCACGCGCGAATGCCAGCGCGAAACCGGTCAGCATTGCCGGCGTCAGGCTGGGCAGGATCACTTTTGAAACCGTGTGCCAGCGGTTGGCGCCGAGGCTGGCCGCGGCTTCCTCGATTTCGGCGTCGAGATCGAGCAGCACCGGCTGCACCGTGCGCACCACGAATGGAATGCCGATGAAAATCATCGCGATGAAAATTCCGACCGGCGTGAACGCGACCTTGATGCCGAGTTCAGCCAAAGGCGCGCCGAGCCAGCCCTTTTGCGCAAACAGCGAGCTCAACGCGACGCCGGCCACCGCGGTCGGCAGCGCAAAAGGGATATCGACGATGGCGTCGAACAGCCTGCGGCCAGGAAAACGGTAGCGCACCAGCGCCCAGACGATGATCATTCCCATGACGAGATTGACGATTGCCGCGGCGAAGGCGAGCCCGAACGACAATCTCAGCGCGTTGAGCGTGCGGCTTGAGGTGACGATGGCCCAGAACTGGTCGAAGCTCAGTTCGAACGTCTTGAGGAACAGGCCCGCCAGCGGGATCAGCACGATGATCGACAGCCATGTAAGGGTCAGTCCCATGGTGAGACCGAATCCCGGCAAGGTGGTGCGCCTTGACGCCGCTCCGCTCACAACGCCCCCTGAAAAAGCCCGATCGGCTCAATTCTTGTAAATCTGGTCGAAGATGCCGCCTTCACCAAAATGTTGCTTTTGCGCCTTGGTCCAGCCGCCGAACACATCGTCGATGGTGAACAAGTCCACCTTCGCGAACGACGTCTCGTATTCTTTTGCGATCTCCGGATCGCGCGGACGGTAGGAGTTGCGTGCGGCAATTTCCTGGCCCTCTTTGCTGTACCAGTATCTCAGATAGGCTTCGGCCGTGGCGCGCGTACCCTTTTTATCGGCGACTGCCTCGACCACGGCGACCGGAGGTTCAGCGAGAATCGACAATGGTGGCGACACGATCTCGAACTTGTCCTTGCCGAACTCGCGCTGCGCCAGGAATGCTTCGTTTTCCCACGCCAGCAGCACGTCGCCGACGCCGCGCTCGACGAACGTCACCGTCGAGCCGCGCGCGCCGGTGTCGAGCACCGGCACATTTTTGTAGAGGTCGCCGACGAATTGCTTGGCCTTGTCGGAGGAGCCGTATTTCTTCAGCGCGTATCCCCATGCGGCGAGATAATTCCAGCGCGCGCCGCCGGAGGTCTTCGGATTCGGCGTGATGACGCTGACGCCGGGCCTGATCAAATCGTCCCAATCCTTGATGCCTTTCGGATTGCCCTTGCGCACCAGAAAGACAATGGTCGATGTGTAGGGCGAGGCATTGAGCGGCAGGCGCTTCTGCCAGTCCGTAGCCAGCAATCCCTTGCCGGCGATGGCGTCGATATCATAGGCCAGCGCCAGCGTGACGATGTCGGCCTTGAGACCGTCGATCACCGCGCGCGCCTGCGAGCCGGAGCCGCCATGCGACTGCTTGATCTCGACGCTCTTGCCGGTTTCTTTCTGATAGGCCGCGGCGAACGCCTTGTTGAAATCGGCATAGAGTTCGCGGGTCGGATCGTAGGACACGTTAAGCAGCGAGATATCGGCGGCGCAGGCGGAGCCCGCCCAGATCAATCCCGCGATAACCAAAACAATACGACGCACGATCTCGATCTCCATTCGGCCCGACGTCATCATCGAACGCGCGAACACATAACTCGTGACAATGCGGCTTTAAGTCAACGAAACCGCATTCCAATGTTCGCTAGCCTGCAGCGTCATTGTGCTACGAAGTCTTGGCCGTATGGATGCCGCATTCCGTCTTGGCTCTGCCGCGCCAGCGGCCGGCGCGAGAATCTTCATCTGCCTCGGTCCGGCTGGTGCACGGCATGCATCCGACCGACAGGTAACCGGACGCCGCGAGCGGATGCGGGGGCAGTTTTGCGTCCGCATAGATCGCCGCGATCTGTTCTGGCGAGATGTTGGCGAACGGATTGAATTTCAATCGCATGCCATCCGTCTCGACCACGGCAATGGCGGTACGCGCGCCGCCCTGAAAACGTTTGCGTCCGTTGATCCAGGCATCGAAGGGTGCAAGCGCGCGCGCCAGCGGTTCGACCTTACGGATCCGGCAGCACGCATCGGGATCGGAGAACCACAGATCGCGATCCGGATCGACCCGCGACAGCGTCTCTTCCCGGGGCTTGACCGAGCGGACATCGCTCAGTCCCAGCGCCGCGATCAACACATCGCGATAAACAAGCGTTTCTTCGAACAGCCATCCGGTATCGAGAAAGATCACGGGAATCGCCGGATCGATATCGGCCATCACCTTCAGCAGCGCCGCGGATTCGGTGCCGAACGACGACACCACGGCGAGACGGTCGCGGCCGACTGCGCGCAGCGCCGCGGCGATGATGTCCTCAGGCCGCGCGTCGCGCAGCACGCGATCAAGCTCCTCCGCCGAGGGAAATTCTTCCTCAAGCGGCGTGCGTTCCGGCAATCGTGGACGTGGCAAACCGCTCACTGGCTGGCGCTTTCCGAATGACGTTGCTGCATGCGGCGGTGCAGCGCGGTGACGCGGCCGTCGCCGGTCGGCTGGTAGAACACCGAATAGCGTTTCACCGTATTGACGTATGCTTCGGCGTCGCTGTCTTTCTTGACTTCGAAGGCGTCGAATCCGGCGCGCAGCATGAATACGAACTGGTCGCGCAGGATCTGTCCGGTGGCGCGCAGTTCGCCGCGATAATGGTAGCGTTCGCGCAGCAGCCGCGCCTGGCTGTAGGCGCGGCCGTCGCGGAAGCTCGGGAATACCAGCGCCACCGCCGCGAGCCGGTCCAGATACGGCACGAGGTCGTCGACGTCGCGGCTGTTCGGCCAGATCACCCCTAGCTTGCCGAGCCGCCGCGACAGCGTGTCGGGATCGGCGAGAAACCGCGCTGCGGAGATCAACACCGCGCCGCCTGAAGGGATCTCATCATCGTCCGCGACGCGGACGAACGCGTCGCCGGAAATTTTCCCTTGTTTAACGAGTGGCATAGACACGCTCCCTAAAAGGTTCGACGCCCAGCCGCTTCACGGTGTCGACGAACAATTCGTCGGGCCGCGCGCGAAGCGCCAGATAGGCTTCAACGATATCCTCGACCACGTCGGCGACGTCGGCATAGGGCACCGACGGCCCGATCAGATTGCCGAGTTCGGCGTGCTCGTCGGCGCGGCCACCGATGGTGATCTGGTAAAATTCCTCGCCGTTCTTCTCGACGCCTAAAATGCCGATATGGCCGACGTGATGATGCCCGCAGGCATTAATGCAGCCGGAAATATTGACATGCAGCCGCCCGATCAGGTTGGCAGTGTCGTGATTGGCGAAGCGCCGCGTCAATTCCTGCGCGATCGGAATCGAGCGGGCGTTGGCGAGCGAGCAGTAATCCAGCCCCGGACAGGCGATGATATCGGTGACCAGATTGACGTTCGGCGTTGCGACGCCGATGGCGTCGAGCGCGCGCCACAGCGCCGGAAGGTCGCGCTTGGCGACATGGGGCAGCGCCAGGTTCTGCTCGTGGCCGACGCGGATTTCACCGAAGGAATATTTGTCGGCGAGATCGGCGATGGCGTCCATCTGGTCCGCGGTGGCATCGCCGGGCGGCCCGCCGACCGGTTTTAAGGACAACGTGACGATCGCGTAGCCCGGCACCTTGTGCGGCGCGACCGAATTCTTGCGCCACGCCTCGAAATGCGGGTCATGCGCGGCCTTCTTCAGCTCGTCCGGCATGTGCGCAAGCTTTTCGTAAGCCGGATAGGAAAAGCGCGAGCGGATTTCCTCTATCGCCGCGTCATCGAGCGTCAAGGCGTTCCTGTCCATCTGCCGCCACTCATCCTCGACCTCAGCTGCGAACTTCTCCGCGCCGAGTTCGTGGACAAGGATCTTGATGCGCGCCTTATAAATGTTGTCACGGCGGCCGTACTGGTTATAGACGCGCAGGATCGCTTCGACATAGCTCAAGAGGTCGTGGCCGTGAACGAACGGCCTGATGGTCTTGCCGATGAACGGCGTGCGGCCGAGCCCGCCGCCGACCAGCACCTCGAAGCCGGTTTCGCCTTGCGCGTTCTTGTGCAGGCGCAGTCCAACGTCATGCACCTTGATCGCGGCGCGGTCGTGCGCCGAGGCGGTGATCGCAAATTTGAACTTGCGCGGCAGGAATGAGAATTCCGGATGCAGCGTGGTGTATTGCCGGAGCAGCTCCGACCAGATGCGGGGATCCTCGATCTCGCCGGGCGCGACGCCAGCCCATTGATCGGAGGTGACGTTGCGGGTGTTGTTGCCTGAAGTCTGCATGGCGTGGATGCCGACCTCGGCGAGATCGGCCAGCGCATCGGGCAGTTCGGCCAGTTTGATCCAGTTGAACTGGATGTTCTGACGGGTGGTGAAATGGCCGTAGCCGCGGTCGTAGCGCCGCGCCACATGTGCCAGCCGGCGCAGCTGTTTCGAGGACAGCGTGCCGTAGGGAATAGCGACCCGGAACATATAGGCGTGCAGTTGCAGATAGACGCCGTTCTGCAGCCGCAGCATCTTGAATTCGTCTTCGGTGAGTTCGCCGGACAGCCGGCGCTGTACTTGATCGCGGAACTCGGTGACGCGCTCGTTGATCAGCGTGCGGTCGATTTCGTCGTAAGCGTACATGAACTTGCCTTTACGCCGGAACCGGAAGGCCGATGGTGAGGCCTTCCGACCGGATATGTTCGCGCAAATTGCCGGGCTCGATGTCGCCGTCGTCCGTCACATCGACCGGCGCGATGTAGGCGCCGATCGCGCCGACGTCGTCGGCAATCGATTCGGCGAGCAGCGCGCGCGCTTCGTCGGAGGTGCGGACGATTGCGGCGTCCGACAGATCGGCCGACCAGCCGTGCAACGGCGTGCGATAGATCACAATGCCGTCCCAGGTGCGATTGGCGGTGACCACCGATGGCCGTGTGATCCTGATTTTTTTCTGTTCAAGCGGAGAAGTCATTCGGCGGCTACCAGGAAGTTTGAGATCAGGGAATCGAGACTGGCTTTTCGCCAGGGTGCCGAGTGCGCGACCACATCGCCGATGACCAGAATGGCGGGGCCGCCATCGATCTCGCGCACCAGCGCCGGGAGATTTTCGAGGGCACCGACCACTGCTTGTGAATCCGGACGGGTCGCGCGGGCAAACACGCCGACCGGCGTTTGCGGCGAGCGTCCCGCAGCGAGCAAGCCGGCGCGGATCGCGGGAGCCGCGGTCATGCCCATGTAGACCACCACCGTCATTTTTCGATCGGTCAACGCGGTCCAATCGACGATCTCGGCATCCCTGGCCTTGTGCGCGGTCAGGAACGTGATGCGTAGCGCCTCGTGGCGGAAGGTCAGCGGAACGTCGAATTCCGCCGCCGCACCAAGCCCTGCGGTGATTCCCGGAATCACCGAATAGGCGACGCCGGCCTCACGCAGCGCTTCGACCTCCTCGCCGCCGCGGCCGAAGATAAACGGATCGCCGCCCTTCAGCCGCACCGCGCGCTGGCCGGATTGCGCGGCCTCGATCAAAAGCTTGTTGATGGCGTTCTGGCCGATGCCGGGTTTTCCGACGCGGCGCCCGACCGCAACCCGCGCGGCATCGCGGCGCGCGCGGTCGAGCACTTCCGGCGACACCAGTTCGTCGTAAAAAATAATGTCGGCGTCCTGCAGCGCGCGCAGCGCCTTGATGGTGAGCAGATCCGGATCGCCGGGACCGGCGCCGACCAGCGTCACCCTGCCCGCCACCTCGCCCGCTTGCGCGCCGGCAAACGCCGAGGGATCGGCAATATTCTTCAAAGCGTGTTCGGCTTCATCGGCGCGGCCGGCGAGAACCAGCGCGCCGATCGGGCCATCGACCACGCGCTCCCAGAATCGGCGGCGCAGCGGAAATTCGGCAATGCGGCCGTGAATGAACTTGCGCCAGCGGCCAATAAAAGTTGCGAGATCGCCGATCCGCGCCGGCAGCATCGCTTCGATGCGTTCGCGCACCCGGCGCGCCACCACCGGCGAAGCGCCGCCGGTGCCGACCGCGACCACAACATCGCCGCGATCGACGATCGCGGGAAAAATAAATGTCGAATGAGCTAGGTCGTCCATTACATTGACAGGCAGGCCGACCGCCTTGGCCCGCGCCGACATCGCAGGTCCGAGGTCGCCGGCGCCCGCGCAGAGCACTGCGATGACGTCGGAGAGATCGGAGGTCGAGGGATCGCTCCGTGCCTGTTCGATCCGCGCGATGGCGTCGGCGTCGAGACTGCTAACGTCGTAATTGCCGTCGGTCGCATGCCAGCGGACGCTTGCACCGGCCGCGAGCAGCAGCCGCAATTTTGCGCGCGCGAGTTCGCCACTGCCTACCAGCAGCACTTGGCCGGAGCGCAAATCGAGGAATATCGGCAGGAAGCGCATGCATTCTCCGCTTCCCCGCAGTGCGGGGTTGACTAGAATTATTTTCTATTTATGTCTTGCGCAAGCACCATAAAGAGAAATTTATTTCTTCTCTTTGGCGATGAAGCCATAGAATTTTCGTCCTTCAGCACCGCGTGGCAGAGATGACCCTACTTGACACCCCCGGCTTACCTCCCGCGTTGCAGGCCAAGCCCGCAACGGTCCGCGCACCAGGCCTGCAAATTGCGGACCGGGGCCTCATCCCCCGCATGGACCACCTCGACGCGCTGGAAGCGCAAAGCATCTACATTTTCCGGGAAGCCTTTGCGCGGCTGAAGAAGCTGGCGCTGCTGTGGTCGTTGGGCAAGGATTCCAACGTGATGATCTGGCTGGCGCGCAAGGCGTTCTTCGGCCGCGTGCCGTTTCCGGCGCTGCATGTCGATACGGGAAAGAAATTTCCCGAAATGTACGCGTTCCGCGACCGCTACGGCAAGGAATGGGAGCTTGACCTGAAGATCGAGCCCTGCCCGCCGATCGACGCCGTCGATCCCACGCTGCCGCCGGCGGCCCGGTCCGCCGCGCGCAAGACCGAGGGACTGAAACTCGCGCTGACAAAATACGGTTTCGATGGATTGATCGCCGGTATCCGCCGCGATGAAGAGGCGACCCGCGCCAAGGAACGGGTGTTCTCGCCGCGCGGCACCGAGGGCGGATGGGACGTGCGCGACCAGCCGCCGGAATTCTGGGACCAGTTCAACGCTTCGCCGCCGCCGGGCGCGCATCTGCGCATCCACCCGATCCTGCACTGGACCGAGGCCGACATCTGGGCCTACACGCAAAGGGAAAACATCCCGATCATTCCGCTGTATCTCGCGAAAGACGGCGAGCGATATCGCTCGCTCGGCGACCAGGACATCACCAATCCTGTCGCGTCCAATGCGTCCAACATCGAAGAAATCCTCCATGAGTTGAACAGCACGAAAGTGCCGGAACGTTCCGGCCGCGCGCTGGATCATGAGACCGAGGATGCCTTCGAGCGGCTGCGCGTTGCCGGCTACCTGTAGAGGTTTTAATCGTCATTGCCAGCGAAGCGAAGCAATCCATGGTTCAGCATATGAGCAGACGGAAGAATGGATTGCTTCGTCGCTTCGCTCCTCGCAATGACAGCAAGTGAGTGCCGCGATGAACATGATGCTCTCCAAAACACAGACGATGCCGAACGGCACCACGCGTCAGCAGGTTCGCATCGTCATCGTCGGCCATGTCGACCACGGAAAATCCACACTGGTAGGGCGGCTGCTGCACGAAACCGGCAGCCTGCCCGATGGCAAGCTCGAAATGCTGAAGGCCGTCAGCGCGCGCCGCGGCATGCCGTTCGAATGGTCGTTCCTTTTAGACGCGCTGCAGACCGAGCGCGACCAAGGCATCACCATTGACACCACGCAAATCCGCTTCCGCACCCGCTCGCGCGACGTGGTGCTGATCGATGCGCCCGGGCACGCCGAATTCCTGCGCAATATGATCACCGGCGCCTCGCAGGCCGACGGCGCGGTGCTGATCATCGACGCGCTGGAAGGCGTGCGCGACCAGACCCGGCGGCACGGCTATCTGCTGCACCTGCTCGGGGTCAAGCAGGTCGCGGTGGTCGTCAACAAGATGGACCGCGTCGATTTCAGCGCAGCGCGTTTTAACGACGTCAGCGATGAAATTTCTTCGCATCTGATCGGCCTCGGCGTCACGCCGTCGGCGGTGATTCCGATTTCCGCGCGCGACGGCGACGGCGTCACCGAGCGCACGGCGCGGATCGAGTGGTACAATGGACCCACCGTGGTCGAGGCGCTCGACGCGCTGGAGCCGGCGCGTCCGCTGGAGCAGCTTTCACTACGGCTGCCGGTGCAGGCGATCTATAAATTCGACGACCGCCGCATCGTCGCCGGACGCATCGAATCCGGGCATCTCAGCGCCGGCGATGAAATCGTCATCATGCCCTCGGCCAAGATCGCAAAAATCAAGACGGTCGAAAGCTGGCCGCTGACGCCGGTGAAGGGACCCCAGAGCGCCGGACGCTCGGTCGGCATCACGCTCGACCGCGAACTGTTCGTCGAGCGCGGCGATGTCATCGCCCATGCTGATGCAGCACCTCGCGACACGCGCCGGCTTCGCGCGCGCATCTTCTGGCTGCACGACAGGCCGCTGGTGCCGGGCGCGTCGATCCTGGTCCGGCTTGGCACCAGGGAAGCCCGCGCTACCGTCGTTGCCATCGAGAAGGCGGTCGATCCTGGTGAATTGTCCAGCGTGGAGACGAAGGCGATCGCGCGCAACCATGTCGGCGAGATCGATATATCGCTGGCACAGCCCTTTGCCGCCGATCCCTACACCGACAATCCGCGCACCGGGCGACTGGTGATCGAGGTCAACGGCCGCATCGCCGGCGGCGGCCTCGTGCTCTCGGTCGATGCCGGACAGCGCGCAATTCCGGTCGATATCGTGCCGGTGGAATCCGCGCTTCGCCCCGACGAGCGCTCGGCGCGCTATCGTCACGCCGGCGCGGTGGTCTGGCTGACCGGATTGCCCGGCTCCGGAAAATCGACGCTGGCGCGGGCGCTGGAGCGCAGGCTGTTCGGCCAGGGCGGCTCGCCGGTGCTGCTCGATGGCGATACGTTGCGCGCCGGACTCAATGGCGATCTTGGTTTCTCCGCGCAGGACCGCACTGAAAACATCCGCCGCCTCGCCGAAGTCGCGACGCACCTGGCGCGCAATGGACACATCGCGATCGTGGCCGCGGTCTCGCCCTCGGAGGAAGATCGCGCCGCCGCGCGCCGCATCGCCGATACGGCGTTTCGCGAGATCTATGTCGCGACGCCGGCCGAGGTGTGCGAGAGCCGCGATCCCAAGGGCCACTACGCCAAGGCGCGTGCCGGCGGGCTGAACAATTTTACCGGGATCGGCAAGGATTATCAGGCGCCGACCGACAGCGAACTGACCATCGATACCTCCGCGCGCAGGGTTTCCGATGCCACCGACGACATCGAGCGGATGCTGGCGAAGACCGGTATTCTGTTCGACGAACTCGTTGATCTCGCTGCGAATATTTGACTTTCAACCTCATCCTGAGGAGCGGCCTCTTGGCCGCGTCTCGAAGGATGGGCCACGGGCGCTTGCGGCCATCCTTCGAGATGCCGCGCAAGAGGCGCGGCTCCTCAGGATGAGGTCGGATTTGTGGTTTACCCCTCGCGGCTTCATGTCTAAAAGGCCGGGGAACCGCCCCCCTCCGGGCGCGTTTTTTGCTTCTTTACCCCTGAAAACGGCGCCTCAGCGCCGTTTCGCGTGAGAAAATCCAGATCATGAATTGTATTGATGCCCACGGACTGAAAATTGCTCCTGTCCTGTTCGATTTCATTGCCGAGGAAGCTGCTCCGAAGACCGGGATTTCTCCGGATGCGTTCTGGGCGGGATTAGCCGCCATCATCCGCGATCTCGTGCCGGACAACCGCGAACTGCTGAAGGTGCGCGATACACTGCAGGCCAAGATCGACGGGTGGCATCGCGCCCGAAAGGGCAAGCCGTTCGACATGAATGCCTATACCGCCTTCCTCAAGGAAATCGGTTACCTGTTGCCGGAGCCCGCAACGCACGAAGTCGAGACCGCCGATGTCGATGACGAAATCGGAAAAATCTGCGGACCGCAGCTGGTGGTGCCGCTGACCAACGCCCGTTACGCGCTGAACGCGGCCAATGCGCGCTGGGGCAGCCTCTACGACGCGCTTTACGGCACCGACGCGATTCCGCACGAGCCCGGCGAAGGGGCCGCGGGTTTTAACAAGGCGCGCGGCGCCAAGGTGATCGCGAAAGCAAAAACCTTCCTTGATTCCGCCGTAGCGTTGGCGACCGCAAGCCATACCGATGTCACCGCCTACAGCGTCATCGCCGGCCAGCTTGCGGTCAAATTAAAGAGCGGCAACGCCACCGCGCTCAAATCCAACGCGCAGTTCGCAGGTTATCAGGGCGATGCGGCCGCACCCACGGCGGTGCTGCTGGTCAACAACGGCTTGCACATCGAGGTCCGGATCGATCGCAGGCATTTCATTGGCAAGGACGATCCGGCAGGGGTCGCCGACATGATCATGGAATTGGCGGTCTCCACCATCCTCGACATGGAAGACAGTGTCACGGCGGTCGATGCCGAGGACAAGGTGCTGGTCTATCGCAACACGCTTGGCCTGATGAACGGCACTCTGTCCGCGGATTTCGAGAAGGGCGGCAAGACCCTGAAGCGCGCGCTCAACCCCGACCGCGTCTACACGACGCCCGACGGCGGCGAACTCAAGCTGCATGGACGCAGTCTGTTGCTGATGCGCAATGTCGGCCATCACATGTTCACCGATGCGGTGCTGGACAGCGCAGGCGAGGAAATTCCCGAAGGCCTGCTCGATGCCGCCGTCGCCGGCCTGCTTGCGATCCACGATCTCAAGGGTAGCGCAAAGACGCGCAACAGCCGCACCGGCTCGGTCTATATCGTCAAGCCGAAGATGCACGGCCCCGACGAAGTCGCGCTGACCTGCGAACTGTTCGGCCGCGTCGAGAAGATGCTGTCGCTGCCGGACAACACCTTGAAGGTCGGCATCATGGACGAGGAGCGCCGCACCACGGTCAATCTCAAGGCCTGCATCCAGAATGCCTCGAAGCGGATCTGCTTCATCAACACCGGCTTCCTCGACCGCACCGGCGACGAGATTCACACCTCGATGGAAGCAGGTCCCATGATCCGCAAGAACGACATGAAGTCGACGCCCTGGATCAAGGCCTATGAAGACTGGAATGTCGATATCGGTCTGATCGACGGGCTGCCGGGGCACGCCCAGATCGGCAAGGGCATGTGGGCGGCACCGGACAAGATGGCGGACATGCTTTCACAAAAGCTCGCGCATCCGCAGGCCGGCGCTACCACCGCATGGGTGCCCTCGCCCACCGCAGCGACCCTGCATGCACTGCATTATCATCAGGTCAACGTGCCGGCGCGGCAGGACGAACTGAAGAAGGGCGGTCCGCGCGCAAAGCTGTCGGACATCCTCACCATCCCGGTGTCGCAGTCGAACTGGGCGCCTGACGATGTGAAGCAGGAGATCGACAACAATTGCCAGGGCATTCTGGGCTATGTGGTCCGCTGGATCGACCAAGGCGTCGGCTGTTCCAAGGTGCCCGACATTCACGACGTCGGCCTGATGGAAGACCGCGCCACCCTGCGCATCTCCAGCCAACACCTGGCAAACTGGCTGCTGCATGGCGTCGTCACCAAAGAGCAGGTGATGGAGTCGCTGAAGCGGATGGCGGTGGTAGTGGATGGCCAGAACATGGGCGATCCGCTGTACCGTCCGATGGCGCCGACATTCGACGGCGTCGCCTTCAAGGCGGCCTGCGACCTCATTTTCAAGGGCCGCGAGCAGCCCAACGGCTACACCGAATACATTCTGACCGCGCGGCGGCGCGAGGCCAAGGCGGGGGGGTAGCCGACTGCATCGCGCCCGGGACCCGCGGCCCTAAAACACCGCGATGTATTTCAGCAGCGAAATCACGCCGAGGATGATCACCACGACGCGCGCGATCTGCTTGGCGCGGCCGTCCAGTGGCAGCAGGTTGATCAGATAGAGAATGAGAATAACCACGAGAAACGTGATCAGGGCGCCCATCAGCATATCAGTTCCTCGTCGGTTTTGAGACGCAGCGGGTTTCTCGCGCGTGCGTCATCTCAACGCGGTTGGAACCTGCGAGTTCCATTTGAGGAACACGGCATCTTCGATCTTTTCCGGTTGGCGCATCTGCGCAGGATGAGGACCCGGCGTGGCTCGCTCAATCCCGCGAGCGGCTACCTTCACAATCGCCACTTGGTCACTCCGAGGCCACCACCGGCAGGCGCTGATATTTCGCGCGCAGCGATGCCGAGGCGGGAGAAAAGTTCAGCGATGCGCCGTGCCTGTCGGCGCCGCGGCTGGCGACGAGCAACCCGTTGCTGCCCGCAACGATGTCGCCCTTGCGCAGCGTCGGGTCGTCCTCGATCTTGACCGGGGCGAGGCCGATCTGGTCCTTGCCGTTGCAGGTGCAGCCTGCGACCAGTTCGTTGCGATAGCGGAACGCGTTCGGCAATTCGGAATAGGGCTTGCCGTTCTCGGTGGCGGCGTGATCAATGCTGCTGCCGTAAACGATCCTGGTTTCGCTGGCCGGGCAAAAACTGTTGCAGGATGCGGCGCGGCTCTGGCCCTCGCCTGCCGTGATCGGGAAATAGCGTCCGTCACAGGTGCGCACGCAATACGCTTGACCTCCGCCTCCGCCGCCATACGAAACGCGGGGACGCGGCTGCTCCGCCGGACGGCCAAACGTATCACCCTCGCTGGCAAACGGCAGCGCCCGCGAAGGCTCGGGCCGCGCTGGCGCCAGCGCTGGATTGTCGGAGAATGCGCCGAACAGCGCGGCGAAGAAGTCGCGGGCCTGCGCCGTCGGCGCAACTCCCAATACGCATATTGCCACTACCGCGCCGACGCCCCACCGGTTGCCTGATGCCTTGCTCATATCAGCGTTCCCGATGGGCTCCCGGTTTCAGTACAGCGCAGAGCTTGACAGGTTCATCGCCTGACGATCCGGGCGCGCCGCTACGGGGCGCGGTGCAGCCGCCGTCGGGCGCACGGTGATCGTGCCTTTGGCTGCCTCGAAGTGCTGCGAAGTCTTCGGCAGCACCACCACCTTGGTGCCGACATCGACCCGGCTGAACAGGTCGGTCACGTCTTCATTGGTCAGCCGGATGCAGCCCGAGGAGACGAACTTGCCGATGGTCGAGGGATCGTTGGTGCCGTGGATCCGGTATTGGCTGGAGCCGAGATACATCGCGCGTGCGCCCAGGGGATTGCCGGGACCGCCGGCCATGAAACGCGGCAGATAGGGCTGGCGGGCGATCATCTCGGTCGGCGGGTGCCAATCCGGCCACTCCGCCTTGCGGCTGATGGTCTGCACGCCGGACCAGGTAAAGCCTTCGCGGCCGACGCCGACGCCGTAGCGAATGGCGCGGTTCTGGCCCAGCACGTAATAGAGCGTGGTGTTGCCGGTATCGATAATGACGGTGCCGGGCGCCTCATGGGTGTCGAAGGTGACGACCGCGCGGCGCAGCCGCTCGGGCATCACGCTTGGCGCAGCGCCTTCATCGTCGGGCGCCGTCAGCGTGATGCCATCCGATGGAAACGCGCTGGAGGCTGCCGCATAGCCCAGAACTTGCGCCGAAGCCCGAGTTGCCGTGAATGCCGGCGCCAGCAGTAACGCCGCGGACAAAATCAGCGCATTGGTTGCGCGCGATGCCTGCCTGCGATTTTCTGAAAATGGTGCCATGACCTGCCCCCTTGGATGTGCATCGGTGATGCGACTGCACAACCAACGCCGAGGAGGCTCCGCAGTTCCGCGCAAAGACGCGCGTCGATCCACATGTCAACCCGTCCTTCCTTTCACGTCTGCGCGATGGAACTTTTACAGCGCGCCGCCCTTGTCAAAGTGGGAAGTTCATAAGCGACGAGTTCGCGAGGGTTTTTGTTCATGTCGCTCGGCACCATACTCGTGATCGTTCTGATCCTGGTTCTGCTCGGCGTGATTCCGAACTGGAGCTACAGCAATTCCTGGGGTTACGGGCCGTCGGGAATCGTTGGCGCCATTCTGGTCATTGTCGTCATCCTGCTGCTGCTGGGACGGATTTGAGCAACGACCTCCCGAAAGAACGGCGCAATTCAGGATCAAGTCCGTTGCGCGCGCTTCCCGCCGAAACCAAAGGCACGCCGCTGCCGGACAGCAAGGCCGAGCAGCCGCCGGTGATCCGCCGGGCGGAGGTGGTCGCGCTGGCGTTGGTGGGGTTGCTGATTATCGCCATCGTCACGGTGCTTTATTTCGCAAAGGCATTCTTCCTTCCCGTGGCGACTGCGTTCATTGTCGGCACCATGCTGGCGCCGGCGGCCGGATATCTGGAGCGGCATCGCATTCCGCGATCGGTATCGGCGGTGCTGATCGTGATCGCGGCCTGCGCCGGCGTTGCCTTTATCATCGGGCTGATCGCCTCGCCGTTGATGGAGTGGAGCACGCGGCTGCCGGAACTGGGAGCGCTGCTGAAAGAAAAGATGCAGATGTTCGACCGGCCGCTGGCGCTCTGGCGGCAACTGCAGGGCATGCTCGGCGGATCCGAAACGCTGCCGGGCGCGCCCTTTCAAATGCCGACATTCGAATGGGTGCAGCCCACCTTCGAATTCCTGTCGCCGACCTTCGCCGAATTCCTGCTGTTTCTCGCCACGCTTATTTTATTCATCGCAAGCTGGCGGGACCTGCGCCGGGCTCTGGTGATGACCTTCGGCGATCATGATTCCCGGCTGCGCACCTTAAGGATCCTCAATGAGATCGAAGGCAGCCTCGGCGGCTATCTGCTGATGGTGACCATGATCAATCTCGGAGTCGGTGCCGCGACCGGGATCATCTGCGCGGCCACCGGGATGCCCAATCCTGCCGGTCTCGGCGCGCTTGCGGCCACCCTGAACTTCTTCCCCATCATCGGCCCGGTGGCGACCTTCGTCGTGCTTACCGCGGTCGGGATCATGTCGTTCCCGACGCTGAGCGCCGGCCTGATGGCGCCGCTGGCCTTTGTCGGGCTGACGTTCATCGAAGGACATTTTGTCACGCCGACCATCATCGGCCGCCGGCTCGAGCTGAACGCGCTGGCGGTGCTGATTGCGCTGGCATTCTGGACCTGGTTGTGGGGACCGATGGGCGGCTTCCTGTCGTCGCCGCTATTGATCGTCGGCCTGATCCTCAAGGAACACCTGATGCCTGTGGATGCGCCGCAATTGCCGCCGGACTAAATGATCTCGTGCGCTACCGTAACCACCGGTCGATGACATACCGATGGGACGATGATTTCAGGTAACGCAGCGACCTGGCTGTAATTGCTTCGCAACTTCGGTCAGCACACTGACGACCGGCTCGCACGCCACCGTCCGAGCTACCGGCGCTTTGCTTACCGTCGGAGCCGGCGGGCCGTTGCGGGCTTCCTTGCGGCTGGGCTGGGCGACCGGCACGCGAAGCAGAATGGAGGTGTCGGACAAGCCATCGACCTTTACGGAAATCGTCTGGGTTTTCAGCGACATCGCCGGCGCGTCGGCGCGATCGGCCTTGGCGTCGCGGTTGACCGTTGCTTCCGCGGCCGGGGCTGTGTCCTGCTGAAGCACGCCAAGATCGCTGCCCGAGGCAAGCTGCGCCGCGCCAAAGCTCAACGAAACCGCGATTGCACCCAAAATTCCTGAAAATACTTGGGACATGGCCTGCCCGCCTTTGATTCTGTGTCGCCGCATGGGCGAACAGGTTCACAACGCGGGCTGCTATGTCGGGTTCAGAACGTGACGATCACTTAACTGTGTACGAAAATATTTCGGCGCTTCCGGAACGAGTTTGGGCGCCGCGCGTAATCACGACAGCCGGTTATCCCCCCTGCCCCAATTAACCGGTGACGTAGGGCGCAGCTGTGGTGATGCCAGCTGCGCCCTGCTTTTTTGATAAATTGCAAAGCCTTGGGTGCCGGTCCTTTTCCGGAAAATCCGCGGCAAAAGAAAACGCCGCAACCATCGTTGCGGCGCTCCGGATCCACGTCAGAAATATCAGCCTATCAGGCCGTCGCCGCCCGCGGCGCGCGGTTGCGCGAGTTGCGCTGGAAGAACAGCGCCTGGCTCGCGACGGCTGAGACCATCGCGGGCTGGAACGGTTTTGAGATCAGGAAGGCCGGCTCCGGACGCTCGCCGGTCAGGAAGCGTTCGGGATAGGCGGTGATGAACACCACCGGCACCTCGAAGGTCCGCAGCAGTTCGTTGACGGCGTCGAGCCCAGAGGAGCCGTCGGCCAGCTGGATGTCGGCCAGGATCAGGCCCGGCTTGCGGTTTTTTGCCAGCGCAATGGCGTCGGAATGGGTGCGCGCCACGCCGATGACGTTGTGGCCGAGGTTCTTGACCAGGCTCTCGAGGTCCATCGCGATGAAGGTTTCGTCCTCGATGATCAGCACGTCGGTGGCGATCTCGGCCGCCATTTCCCGACCGGCGGTATCGGCGAGCTTGCGGGTTTCGGCGACGTCGGTATCGAGAATGAAGGCCACTTCTTCTTCCGAAAAGCCTTCCAGCGACAGCAGAAGGAAGGCCTGGCGCGGTAGCGGGGTAATGTTGGAGAGCCGGCGCTCCGATGGGCTCGACAGCGGGATTACCTCCGCGTCGTCGTTGAGGGAAACCGAATTCCAGATCTGCGTGAACAGCCGGAACAGGCCCGCGCGGGGTCCGTGCCGCTCGTCGAGCAGGGACTGGTCCTGCAGCAGCGCCTCCAGCATCGCCCCCACATAGGCGTCGCCCGAGGCCTGATTTCCCGTCAGAGCCCGGGCATAGCGCCGCAATAACGGTAAATGTTCGGCAACCAGCTGTGATCGGGACATCCCCACTCCATCATCCTGTCTAGGCCAAGGCGCATCGAAACGGGGTGGCCGGTTCCCCGCAAGTGCCTATCTACGCGTCAGGCCGATAAAAGTTCCCTTTTTCCGGAACTTTCCGCCCCAGTTGGAATTAGCACCCCATACAGATGCTGCAAGAACTTTGAAAATCAAGGACAATTCCGGAATTGTAAAGGGACTTAACTCTTGGGGAAACGTGGATCAGGCTCATGAAAGATGTGAAGTCTCAAGCCAGCAAGGGCGCCGGGGCCGGCAAGCAGGGCGGCCTCAATGCCGAGATTCAATCCCGGATCGGCCACCAGCTGCGCGCGATGTATGACGATGTGGTGCGGCAAGGTGTGCCGGACCGCTTCGCGGAGCTGATCCGCAAGCTTGATGCGCCGGAGGGCGGCGCAGCGGGCGATCAAACAGCCAAGAACGACGGGAGGGAGTAATGCCTCTCACTGACTCACTGCGTGACGACATACTTGCGTCGGTCCCGAGCCTGCGCGCGTTCGCGATCTCGCTCAGCGGCAATGGCGACCGGGCCGACGACTTGGTCCAGGAAACGCTGCTGCGGGCGCTCGCCAATATCGACTCGTTCCAGCCCGGCTCCAACCTGCCGGCTTGGCTGTTCACCATCCTGCGCAACCTGTTCCGCTCCGATTATCGCAAGCGGCGCCGGGAGGTGGAGGATGCCGACGGCAGCTATGCCAAGACCCTGAAGACCCAGCCGTCGCAAAACGCGCATCTGGAGTTCGAGGAATTCCGCGCCGCGCTGGACAAGCTGCCGCAAGACCAGCGCGAAGCGCTGATCCTGGTCGGCGCCTCCGGCTTTTCCTATGAAGACGCAGCAGCTATCTGCGGCTGCGCGGTCGGCACCATCAAGAGCCGCGTCAACCGCGCGCGCTCGAAACTCAGCGCCCTGCTCTATGTCGACGGCGCGGAGGATTTCGGCCCCGATGACACCGTCCGCGCCGTGATCGGCGGCAGCGGCGGCTGAGGCGCCGGTTGTGGGAATGCCCCAAAAAAGCGGCCACTTCGGTGGCTGCTTTTTTTGGTGCGGCTTAGTGTCCCCGGCGGTGCAGCGTTCTCACGCTGCTCCGCGGGAACTGGACCGTTACGAATGCCGCTTTCATGACGACCCGGATCAGCATCCGCGGAACGCAGTAACCCAGTTCTACGGCAGCCGCTTCACCGGCGCCGCCAGCGCTTCAGTGCGATCCCGTTCCGTCATGTCGATGACGGTTTCCATCGGTGCCGTGAGTTCATAGACGTAGCTCGCATCGGTGAAGTAGCGCTTCGACGTGCCGCCGAGCGCCTCCGGTGCGACGCGGTCGAGCAGGATGATGCCGAAATCGCTGTCGGCGCGGCGTGTCGCGGCACTGGTATTGGATTCTTCCCAGCAGAAATGGAACATCGCGTCGGGTCCCTCTCCCGTCACTTCCCATTTGGCGACGATGTTCGGATGCTTGCCGACCAGCGACAGCCCTTCGTCGGAATGCGATGCCAGTTCGAAGAACAACAGCGACAGGCTCTGCGCGGCGCGCGCACTGACGTCGATGTCCGGGCCGGTGAACGCGATGCGGTCGGCATGAGGTATCGCGCGCGACCCGAACAGTCCTTTCAGCTTGACGCCCTGCCACTGGCTCTCGCTCAGTAGCGAAACCACGTTCGACATGGCGTGGATGCGGCCGATCAGCAGCTCACGCGCGACGTCGATATCGGAGCCGTGGCGCAAGGTGCGGGTTACAATCGACTGAATCACCGCGAGGATGTTCTTGACCCGATGATTGAGCTCGTCGATCACCGCGGTGAGGCGGCGCTCGAACCCGATTCTCACGTCGATCTCGCGGCGCAGCCGCAGATTGCTGTAGGCGACATAGCCGAATAGCCCGCAGATGATGCTGGTCAGCGCGATGCCGATCGCGCCCACGATCATGGCGATCTGCTGCGCACGCTTTGCTGCATTGGTCTTGGCATAATAGCCGAGCGACCAGTCGCGGCCGCCGAAGGTCACCGTTCGAACCATCGACGGCGCCGGGCCGTTCTGGCTCGCGGTTCTCGACGTGACGTTGCCGCGATCGTCGGCGATCAATTCGCCGGCCTCGCTGCGCGGATCCTTCAGCACCACCGAGAACAGCGACAGATCGTCATTGGTCAGCAGCAGCGGCGCCAATTCGTAGGAAAACGTCACGAACCCCGCGGGCGGAGCGTCGCCTTCCTGTAAGACCGGCGTCGCAAGGATCAGTCCGATCCGGCCATCCGGGCGCAGCAGCGGAAGCGGATCGGACGCCACCGGCTTGCCCTCGGTCATCGCGCGCGCCAGCATCGGCCCGAGCTCCGGACTTCGATCAAGCGCACGGCCGGGAAACACCGCCGTCTCCGCTTTGCGAGGCTCGACGTCCATCACCACATCGATCGGCCGGTCGAGCGAACGCGTATCCAGTGGTTTATCATCGAAGTCGCGGATGGTCGGATTGGTGAAGCCGGCGCTTTCGAGTTCAGCGCGCGCCGAATCCAGTTCGCTCGGCTGCAGCCGCGCGATCCAGCTGGCGACGACGAAATCGGTCTTGAAAGCGTAGATCGACGACCGCAGCGGCTGCAGCATGTTCGCCTTCATTACCGACGGCGCGCGGAACAGGCCCGAGGCGACCCGCGCCAGCAATTCGCGTTCGGTCAACCTGTCCTGAACCAGGCTGGCGTGGATGTCGATCGCGCGCGACATCGCGATGCCATCGATGGTCAATTCCTGATCGTGAACGCGATACGCCGCAAGACCGGAGAGCAAAACTCCGACAAGCGCCACCAGACCGATGATGAAACCCAGCCGAACCACGCGCTTACTCGAAGGTGAGAAAAATATCTGCCGTTTGGCGGCATGAACTTCGGACTGAAATACGACCACGACAAGTCGTGCGGGATAATGGAGAAGCGGGCATCTATACGCAACTGCGGTTGGTGATTGGCGCCGGCGAATGCGTTGCCGACGAAGTGTGAAGGACGCTAATTGCCACGGATCAATTTGGTTCCGGCCGAATCGTTAACGCCATTTAGAATAGGTTTAGATTGCGAGTTATGCCGGGCGGCCGAGGCCGCCCTTGGTTTCGATAAAGCGGATGATGCGGTCCAGCCCCTCGCTCTTTTTGAGGTTGGTCATGACAAACGGCCGCTCGCCGCGCATGCGCTTGGCATCGACATCCATTTTTTCCAGCGAGGCGCCGACATGCGGCGCGAGATCGATCTTGTTGATGACCAGCAGATCCGACCGCGTGATGCCGGGGCCGCCCTTCGAGGGGATCTTGTCGCCCGCCGCGACGTCGATGACGTAGATCGTCAAATCCGCCAGTTCGGGCGAAAACGTGGCGGCGAGATTGTCGCCGCCGGATTCGATCAGCACCATGTCGAGATCGGGAAATTTCGCGCGCATATCGGCCACCGCCGCCAGATTCATCGAAGCGTCCTCGCGGATCGCGGTGTGCGGACAGCCGCCGGTCTCGACGCCGGCGATACGGTCCGGGGTTAGCGATCCCGAGCGCACCAGAAATTCCGCATCCCATTTGGTGTAGATGTCGTTGGTGATGGCGGCGATATCGTAGTGCTCGCGCATGGTCTTGCAGAGCAGATCCATCAGCGCGGTCTTTCCCGAGCCGACCGGGCCGCCGATGCCGACGCGAAGCGGGCCGTGAGGGTTGCGCATCATGTTTTTTCCGTTGGTGTCATGACCTGAACAGCCTCGTATATTGCGTCTCGTGACGCATGCTGGCGAGGTCGGCGCGGAAAGTCGCGCTGCCGAGGTCTTCCAGCGTCGCGCCGAGCGCGCGTTTTGCGGTGGCGGCCACGACCGGTTCCAGCGCCGCCAGCGCGCGCTGACTGTCGGTTTGCCCGAGCGGAATGAGCCGGGTGCCGGCGGAAATCCAGTTCGAGGTCAGCGCGTGCAGAAACGCATGCATGGTCGGCGCCAACCGGATCGCATGCGCCGCGCTGACGATGCCGACCGCGACGGGATAAACGATTGTACCGTCGCAGGTCGCGACCAGCCGATCGAGGCCATCGCAATTCCACGCCGCGCGCGCGATGTCGATAAAGGCGCGGCCCTGCGCCGCCGTTTCCAGATGGCGCTCGCGTGAGGGGACCAACGCTGCGGCAAGCTCCGCTACCTGGCGCAGGCTTGCGTCGTTGGTAGACGCCGCCGCGCGGTGCGCTTGAGCGAGAAACACCCCGTCGCAAAATCCCGGACCATCCGAGAGCATCGATGCCAGCCAGTCCTGCAGCGTGGTCACGTCGACGATATCGCCGGCTTCCACCGCCCATTCGATGCCGCTGGAATAAGAGAAGGCGCCGACCGGAAACGCCGGCGACAGCCAGGTCATCAGCCGGTACAGCGCCGCGGCCTCATCGGCGGACAGATCCGCGGCGACGGTTCCGCTAAGCGCCGTGAAGTCCTACCGGCTTACTTGTGGTCATGAGCATGGGAATGGCCGTGATGATGCTCGTGATCGCAATGGTCATCGTGGTGATGATGGTCGTGATGATCGTGCGTCGAATGATCATGCGCCCCATGGCCGCCACTGGCATAGGCGCCGCCTTCGGGATCGAACGGCGCTTCGATCTCGATCACGCGGGCGCCGAGCCCCTTCACCATGGCCTCGATCACATGATCGCGGCGGATGCGCAGGCCCTTCGCCGTGATTTGCGTCGGCAGATGGCGGTTGCCGAGATGCCAGGCGACGCGAACCAGGTGCTGCGGGTCGTTACAGCGGATTTCCGCCAGCGGCTCCGGCGCCGCCACCACTTCGATCAGGCGGCCGTCTTCCAGCACCAGCGCGTCGCCGCCGCGCAGCGGAAAAGCGTTTTCCAGATCGAGCAGAAATTCCAGCCCGCGCGTGCCGGTCATCGCCATCCGCCGCCGGTGCCGGTCGTCGAAGCCGAGCACGACGGTGTCGGCCGCCGCCTGATCCCAGCGGTGATACGGCAGCACCCGCGTCGCGCGGATCATGCGCGCACCGTGCCGCCGCCGGTATGCATCATCGCACGTCGACCTTTTCCGGTGTGATGATCTCGATCCTAGTTGGCGCGCTCGCGCATTCCTTCACGACCTTGCGCCACGGCTTCATGTGCTCGTTGCCGCCGTGCGCCATCAGGTCTTCCATCGTCTCCCATTGTTCCACGAACACGAAACGCGCCGGGTCGGTCGTGCTTTCGTGCAGGTCGTACAGGATGCATCCCTTTTCCTTGCGGGTAATTCCGATCACGGTCTTGGCCGCGGCAATCAGCTCCGCGCGGGTTTCCGGCTTGATGGTCAGTGTGGCGACGACGTAGATCACGAAATCCTCCGGGTGGTTTTTTGTGGTAGTTTCTCAACGTCGTCATGCCCGGGCTTGTCCCGGGCATCCACGTCTTTGCCACCGCAGCGTAGAAGACGTGGATGGCCGGGACAAGCCCGGCCATGACGGCGGAGGGGTCGAGCTCAAAACATAAAATACCGCTGCGCCATCGGCAGCACCTCGGCGGGCGGGCAGGTCAGAAGCTCGCCGTCGGCGCGGACCTCATAGGTCTCGGGATCGACCTCGATATTCGGCGTAGCGTCGTTGTGGATCATGCTTTTCTTCGAGATCTTTCCGCGCGTGTTTTGAACCGGATACAGCGTCTTCTCGATGCCGAGCTTCTTCGCCAGCCCCGATGAAATCGCCGCCTTCGAGGAAAATATCACCGAGGATGCGGTGAGCGATTTGCCGTAGGCGGCGAACATCGGCTGGTAATGCACCGGCTGCGGCGTCGGGATCGACGCGTTGGGATCGCCCATGGGTGCCGCCACGATCGAGCCGCCCTTGATGATGCAGTCCGGCTTGACGCCGAAGAAGGCCGGCGACCACAGCACCAGGTCGGCAAGCTTGCCCTTCTCCACCGAGCCGATCAGCTTCGAGACGCCATGAGCGATCGCGGGGTTGATGGTGTATTTCGCGATGTAGCGTCTTACCCGGAAGTTGTCGTTGTCCTTGCCGTTGTCCTGCGGCAAGGAACCTCGCTGCTTCTTCATTTTATCCGCGGTCTGCCAGGTCCGGATGATGACCTCGCCGAGGCGGCCCATCGCCTGGCTGTCCGATGACATCATCGACAGCGCGCCGAGGTCGTGCAGGATATCTTCCGCCGCGATGGTTTCCTTGCGGATGCGGCTTTCGGCGAACGCCAGGTCCTCGGCGATCGACGGATCGAGATGATGGCATACCATCAGCATGTCGAGATGCTCGTCGATGGTGTTGCGGGTGAACGGCCGGGTCGGGTTGGTCGAGGACGGCAGCACGTTCTTCAGTCCCGCGATCTTGATGATATCCGGCGCATGGCCGCCGCCGGCGCCTTCGGTGTGGAAGGCGTGGATGGTGCGGCCCTTGAAGGCTTTTATGGTGTCCTCGACAAAACCGGATTCGTTCAGCGTGTCGGAATGGATCATGACCTGAACGTCGTAATCGTCGGCCACCGACAGGCAGTTGTCGATCGCGGCCGGCGTGGTGCCCCAGTCCTCGTGCAGCTTCAGTGCGCAGGCGCCGGCCTTGATCATCTCCACCAGCGCCGCGGGCCGCGACGCGTTGCCCTTGCCGGAAATGCCGAGATTGACCGGGAACGCGTCGAAGGACTGGATCATCCGGCGCCATATGCCAGGGGCCCGGCGTGCAGGTGGTCGCAAAGGTGCCGTGCGACGGCCCGGTGCCGCCGCCGAGCATCGAGGTAACGCCGCTCATCAGCGCGTGCTCGATCTGCTGCGGGCAGATGAAATGAATGTGGCTGTCGAACCCGCCGGCGGTGAGAATCTTGCCCTCGCCCGCGATCACGTCGGTGCCGGGGCCGATCACGATGGTGACGCCGGGCTGGATGTCCGGGTTGCCGGCCTTGCCGATGGCGGAGATGTATCCTTCCTTGATGGCGACGTCGGCCTTGACGATGCCCCAGTGATCTACGATCAGCGCGTTGGTGATGACGGTGTCGGCCGCGCCCTGTCTGTTGGTGACCTGGGATTGCCCCATGCCGTCGCGGATCACCTTGCCGCCGCCGAATTTCACTTCCTCGCCATAGATGGTAAAATCCTTTTCCACCTCGATGATGAGATCGGTATCCGCCAGCCGCACCCGGTCGCCGGTGGTGGGGCCGAACATGTCGGCATAGAGGGAGCGTTTTATTTTTACGGACATAACGGGCTCCAACCGGGAATTGCGCTCATTTCGATGGACGTTTGCAAAACGCCTGGAATTTGACGGCGGCGTCCAAGCCGACCTTGAATTCTTCGTGCAGCCAGGTTTCGCCGATTTTGAAATCCAGCATGCCGGTGCGTGTGAATTGTTCGAACGGAGGCCCTGCGGCGGAAAGATCGAACTTGTATTCCCAACCCGTTACCTCGGAATAGGCCAGTTCGAGCAGAGAGTGACTATCCGGGCCTTCCGGTTTGAAATCGACAATGGGATATTGGTCAGATCGAATCAGATCGGCAATGGCATTTCGGTGCGCCTCACCCGCCACGCCCCTGACGTCGATGTTCCCTGAGCCGGATACGCACCAGAAGCGCGGTGAGCCGATCGCGTCCGTACCCAGGTCGGTATCGGCGATGAGAAGTTGCGCCTCTTTGTTGTCGGTTTCGAACATGCGCCAACGTTCTACGCCTTCCTGTGCGCCGGCGGAAACGCAGGTCAGGAAGGATAGCGCGCCGAGAACGGTTGCAGTCATGGCAACAGAAATCACAGCTTCCCCATCACCTCGCCGCGAAAACCGTAGACGACGCGCTTGCCTGCCAGCGCCACCAGTTGCACGTCGCGGGTCTGGCCCGGCTCGAACCGCACCGCGGTGCCGGCGGCGATGTCGAGCCGCATGCCGCGAGCCTTTTTGCGGTCGAATTTCAGCGCCGGATTGGTTTCGAAGAAATGATAGTGCGAGCCGACCTGGATCGGGCGGTCGCCGCTGTTGGCGACCGTCAAGGTCACGGTCTTGCGGCCGGCATTGAGTTCGATTTCGCCGTCCTTGATGAAGCGTTCACCGGGGATCATGTGCATGCCTCGTCAATTTCAGCGTCATGGCCGGGCTTGTCCCGGCCATCCACGTCTTGCCTCGTGTCAAAAAAGAAAGACGTGGATGCCCGGCAAAAGGCCGGGCATGACGAATTTAAAGACCGCGTCCATCTCATCGTATCGGCTCGTGTACCGTCACCAGCTTGGTGCCGTCGGGAAACGTCGCCTCGACCTGGATGTCGTGAATCATCTCGGCGATCCCGTCCATGCACTGCGCGCGGGTGATGACTTCCGCGCCGGCTTTCATCAGGTCCGCAACCGTGCGGCCGTCGCGGGCGCCTTCGACGATGAAATCGGAAATGATCGCGATGGCTTCGGGGTGGTTGAGCTTGACGCCGCGCTCCAGCCGGCGGCGCGCCACCATTGCCGCCATCGAGATCAGCAGCTTGTCCTTTTCGCGGGGGAAAGATTCATGCGGGCACTCTGTCGCGTTTTTTAAGTCTAGTTGAGCCACAGCCGCGGCAGCGCCGGACCGCCGATGCTGCCGAGCACCGCGATCATGTCGGCGCGAAGTCTTGCCGCATCTTGCGCACAGAAGCGGGCCATTGCAAAGCCGTTCCAGGCGGAGACGCCGGCCTCGCCACCGAAGCGATTCCGAGGCCTCGCGAATCCGCGTCACCAGCGCCTCGTCGCCCGGCACGATCAGCGCGGTGCCGATGGCGACGCCGCCCTTCGCCATCGCAGGGCGCGCGAGCTTTTCGCCGATGTCGCCGTCGAGCCGCACGGTTTCCGCGAACACCAGCCGGCCGCCGCGGCGCAGCCGCCAGCGATCGACAAAACTCCCGGTCAGCATTTTCTCGCCCATCGCGGCGCGGCCGAACACCACGATCTCGCACAACAGCAGCGAGGCGGTTTCCGCCAGATCGATCTCGATCTTCCGCGACACCCGCGCCTGGTCGAACAGGATGGTTTCCTGCGGCAGCCAGGCGAGGTGCGAGCCCGCCGCGGCCTTCAGTGCAATGTTGATCTGCGCCGCCGGCCCCTGTGCGCGGTAGATTTTCTCGGCCGCGGCCGTCGTCACGGCAAGGCGCGTGCCCTCACCGGCTGCGATGTCGATATCGAAACGATCGCCGCCGGCGATGCCTCCGGCGGTGTTGACGAACACCGCCGAGAGTCCCAGCGCTTCCGGCGAGGGAAACCGAACGCGCAGCGAGCCGGATTCATGCAACTGCCGGCGCCGCGTTACGCCATCGACCATAGCCACGTCGAATGTCACCGCGCCGACCGCGCGATTGGACGCGAAGACCTCGGACGCAGTGCTCATTTCCGCCCGCTCCCCTCTCGTCATTCCGGCCGCGCGCCTCTGCGCGAACCCGGAAATCCAGCCGCAACCCATGTTTTCTGGATTCCGGGTCTGCGCGCAAGCGCGCATCCGGAATGACGGCATGTATTCTTACAGCGCCATCGCCCGGCTGATCTCGCCGGGATCGAGGCTGCTGCGGTCGCAGCTATACTTGATCGCGCCGCGATCCATCACGGCAAAATGGTCGCCGAGCTCGCAGGCGAAGTCGAGATATTGCTCGACCAGCACAATGGCGATGTTGCCGAGGCTGCGCAAATAGGAGATCGCCCGCCCGATGTCCTTGATGATCGATGGCTGGATGCCTTCGGTCGGCTCGTCGAGCAGCAGCAGTTTTGGGCGCATCACCAGCGCGCGTCCGATCGCGAGTTGCTGCTGCTGGCCGCCGGAGAGATCGCCGCCGCGCCGGCCCAGCATCGATTGCAGCACCGGAAACAGCGAGAACACGTCGTCCGGGATGTTGCGGTCGTGGCGCTTCAGCGGACCGAACCCGGTCTTGAGGTTTTCCTCCACCGTCAGCAGCGGGAAAATCTCGCGGCCCTGCGGCACGAAGCCGATGCCGCGCCGCGCCCGCTCGTAGGGCCGCAGATGCGAGATATCGACGCCGTCGAAGGCGATCGAGCCGGAGGAGATCGGATACTGCCCGACCGTGGCGCGCAGCAGGCTGGTCTTGCCGACGCCGTTGCGGCCGAGCACGCAGGTCACCTTGCCGGGCTCCGCCTTGATCGAGACGCCGCGCAGCGCCCGCGCCGCGCCGTAATACAGGCTGATGTTGTCGACATTCAGCATTGGATCACCGCCCCAGATACACTTCGATCACGCGCTCGTTCGACGAAACCTGATCGATGGTTCCCTCCGCGAGCACCGAGCCTTCGTGCAGGCAGGTCACCTTGACCCCGAGCTCGCGCACGAAGGTCATGTCGTGCTCGACCACCATGATGGTCTTGTCCTTGTTGATTTCCTTCAGCAGTTCCGCGGTCTGATGGGTCTCGACGTCGGTCATGCCGGCGACGGGTTCGTCGACCAGCAGCAGTTTCGGATCCTGCGCCAGCAGCATGCCGATCTCGAGCCACTGCTTCTGGCCGTGCGACAGGCTGCCGGCGAGGCGATTGCGCGCATCGGTCAGGCGGATGGTCTCCAGCACGCGCTCGATCCGCTCGGATTCGTCCCTGGTTTCCCGCCAGAACAGCGTGCCCTTGACGCTGTGGTCGACATTGAGCGCCAGCAGCAGGTTATCCTGGATGGTCTGGCTCTCGAACACCGTCGGCTTCTGGAACTTGCGGCCGATCCCGAGTTCGGCGATCCGGGTCTCGTCGAGCCGGGTAAGGTCGGTGGTTCCGTCGAACAGCACGTCGCCTTCGTCGGGTTTTGTCTTGCCGGTGATGATGTCCATCATGGTGGTCTTGCCGGCGCCGTTGGGGCCGATGATGGCGCGCATTTCGCCGGGCTCAAGCGTCAGCGACAGGTTGTTGATGGCATGAAAACCGTCGAACGAGACGTGCACGCCATCCAGATACAGCATCGCGGAAGTGGCACGGCTGTCCATGACGTTCATGTGCTCACTCCGCCGGATTAGGTTCGCTGACGCCGTCTTCGAGCGCGGCGCTCTCGGCGGCGGCCGACATCCGCTGCGCCTTGTACGGCTGCCACCAGGCATTGAACGTGCCAACAATGCCCTTGGGCAGCAAAAGCGTGACCAGGATGAACAGCGCCCCCAGCATGAACAGCCAGTACGGCGCCAATGGACCCGAGGTAAATACGGTTTTGGCGTAGTTGACCACCACCGCGCCGAGCGCCGCGCCGATCAGCGTGCCGCGGCCGCCGACCGCCACCCAGATCACCGCCTCGATGGAATTGCCGGGCGCGAATTCGCCAGGATTGATGATGCCGACCTGCGGCACATACAGCGCGCCGGCGACGCCGGCCATGCAGGCCGACAGCGTGAACACGAACAGCTTGTAGGATTCCACGCGGTAGCCGAGAAACCGGGTGCGCGATTCGGCGTCGCGCACCGCGATCAGCACCTTGCCAAGTTTTGAGGTCACCACGGCGCGGCAGATCAAAAATCCAATAATCAGCGCAAGGCAGCTCAGCGCGAACAGCGCTGCGCGAGTGCCGTCCGCCTGCACGTTGAAGCCCAAAATGTCCTTGAAGTCGGTCAACCCGTTGTTGCCGCCAAAACCAAAGTCGTTGCGGAAGAAACCGAGCAGCAGCGCGTAGGTCATCGCCTGCGTAATGATCGACAGATAGACGCCGGTGACGCGGGAGCGGAACGCGAACCAGCCGAACACGAAGGCCAGCAGGCCGGGCACGACAATGACCATCAAGCGCCGCGAACCAGAACATATCGAAGCCGTTCCAGTACCATGGCAATTTCGGATAGTTCAGGAACACCATGAAGTCCGGCAGCAGCGGATTGCCGTAGACGCCGCGGCTGCCGATCTGGCGCATCAGATACATGCCCATCGCGTAGCCGCCGAGCGCGAAGAACGCGCCGTGTCCGAGCGAGAGAATGCCGCAATAGCCCCAGATCAGGTCGATCGAGAGCGCGAGGATGGCGTAGCAGACATATTTGCCGAACAGCGCCACCAGGTAGGTCGGCACCTGGAACATCGAGCCGGCCGGCAACAGCAGGTTGGACAGCGGCAGCAGCACGCCGACCGCGGCGACGATCAGGATGAAGATCGTCGCGCCGCGGTCCAGTGAACGCGTGAGGATGTGCGGGGTCATCGGACTGCGCCCGCTGTCGTCCCCGCGCAAGCGGGGACCCATAACCACCGGCGCCCATGGTCTGGCACATTCGTGCCGCAAGCGGCGACACTTCCCACAACACTGCGGTCGTGGCTATGGGTCCCCGCCTTCGCGGGGACGACGGAGGAGAGGCCATCATGCTTCCACCGCCCGCCCTTTCAGCGCGAACAGGCCGCGCGGGCGTTTCTGGATGAACAGGATGATGAGAACGAGAATGGCGATCTTGCCGAGCACCGCCCCCGCGACCGGCTCGAGGAATTTGTTGGCGACGCCTAGCGTGAACGCGCCGACCAGCGTGCCCCACAGATTACCGACACCGCCGAACACCACCACCATGAACGAATCGATGATGTAGCTCTGGCCGAGGTTGGGGCTGACATTGTCGATCTGTGACAGCGCCACGCCGGCGATGCCGGCGATGCCGGAGCCGAGGCCGAAGGTCAGCGCATCGACGCGCGAGGTCGCGATCCCCATCGACGCCGCCATGCGCCGGTTTTGCGTCACCGCCCGCATCTCGAGTCCGAGGCTGGTATAGCGCAGCATCGCGAGCAGTATCGCGAACACCGCGAGCGTGAAGCACAGAATCCAAAGGCGATTGTAGGTGATGGTAATTTGGCCGATCTCGAACGCGCCGCTCATCCAGGACGGATTGCCGACCTCGCGGTTGGTCGGACCGAACATGGTCCGGACCGCCTGCTGGAGAACCAGCGACAGCCCCCATGTCGCGAGCAGGGTTTCCAGCGGCCGTCCGTACAGGAAACGAATGATGCTGCGCTCGATCAGGATGCCGATCGCGCCGGCCACGATGAAGGCCAGCGGCACCGCCATCAGCAGCGAGTAGTCGAACAGGCCGGGATAGCGGGTGCGGATGGTTTCCTGCACCACGAAGGTGACTGTAGGCGCCGATCATCACCATCTCGCCATGCGCCATGTTGATGACGCCCATGACGCCGAAGGTGATTGCGAGACCGATGGCGGCCAGCAGCAGCACCGAACCCAGCGAAAGGCCGTACCAGGCGTTCTGAACGGTGGACCACAGTGCAAGATTGCCCTGTATCGCCGACGTCGCGCTGGCCGCGGCGCGCGCAACCGCCAGCGGCTGATCGCCGGATCAGCCCGGTCAGCAGCGCCAGCGCCTCCTGATCGCCGCGCGACTTGATGGTGGCGATGGCCTCCAGCTTCTCGACCTCGGTGGCATCGGGCTTGAACAGCAGGATCGCCGCGCGGGCCTCGGTGAAGGCGAGTTTTGCGCCCTTGTTGGTTTCCTTCGCCAGTGCGCCGTCGACCACCGGCAGCATGGCTTCGTCGTGGGTCTTGAACACCGATTGCGCGGCCTGAATCCGTTTGGCGGGATCCGGCGACAGCAGCGTCAATCCGCCAAGCGCTGCCGCGACGACGCGGCGTAGCTTGTTGTTGAGGCGCACGGCGGCCGCGCTGTCCGGCACGCTGGCGACGGGCGAACGCCGGTGGCGGCGTCGATGATCTTGCCGTCGGGCCCTGTGACGAAAACTTTCTTGGTATCCGGATCGGCCATCAAGCGGCCGTCCTGCAGCGCGCTGATGATGGGATAGGCCAGCGGATTGCCGCCGGTTGCCAGCACGCCCACGGCTTCTTCGGTATCGGAATATGAATCGTTGGCGAATTGCGCGACCGCGTCCTCGAACGGACCTGCGAGCGCCGGGACGGCGGAGGCGGCGACCAGCAGAACTGCGAATGAGAACGCGCGAAAGCTTTCAGAAAATCTGGTGAGCACTGATGCGACCCCGGCAGAGGCAGGTAGAGAGAAGGCGGCGGACATCGCCGCCTTTTGCCGTCATTCAAGCTTCAGATTTCGTTGGACTTCCAGGCTGCGGATCAGGAGCGCCTGCCCTGACCGCCGCACTTGTTGGTCTTGGTGTTGTAGTTGCCGCACTTCTTGCCGACCCAGTCGCCGATCAGGTCCTTGGAGCCGTCGAGTTCCTTCGACCATGCATCGCCGGCCACCAGGCCCGGGGTCTTCCACACCACGTCGAACTGGCCGTTGGCTTTGATTTCGCCAATGAACACCGGCTTGGTGATGTGATGGTTCGGAAGCATCTCCGAGGTACCGCCGGTAAGATTCTTCGCCGTGATGCCGGGCAACGCGTCGATCACCTTGTCGGCGTCGGTCGACTTCACCTTCTCGACCGCCTTGACCCACATATCGAAGCCGATCACGTGAGCTTCCATCGGATCGTTGGTGACGCGCTTCGGGTTCTTGGTGTAGGCCTGCCACGCCTTGATGAATTTCTCGTTGGCTGGATCCTTGATCGACTGGAAGTAGTTCCAGGCGGCGAGATGACCGAGCAGCGGCTTGGTGTCGATGCCGGCGAGTTCTTCTTCACCCACCGAGAACGCCACCACCGGAATGTCGGTTGCCTTGATGCCCTGGTTGCCGAGTTCCTTGTAGAACGGCACGTTGGCGTCGCCGTTGATGGTCGAGACCACCGCGGTCTTCTTGCCTGCCGAGCCGAACTTCTTGATGTCGGCCACGATGGTCTGCCAGTCCGAGTGACCGAACGGCGTGTAGTTGATCATGATGTCTTCCTCCTTGACGCCTTTCGACTTCAAGTAGGCTTCCAGGATCTTGTTGGTGGTGCGCGGATAGACGTAGTCGGTGCCGGCCAGCACCCAACGCTTCACCTTTTCGTCCTTGGCGAGATAATCGACCGCCGGGATTGCCTGCTGGTTCGGCGCGGCACCGGTGTAGAACACGTTGCGCTCGCTCTCTTCGCCCTCATACTGCACTGGGTAGAACAGGATCGAGTTCAGCTCCTTGAACACCGGCAGCACGGATTTGCGCGACACCGAGGTCCAGCAGCCGAACACCACGGCAACCTTGTCCTTGGTGATCAACTCACGGGCCTTTTCCGCGAACAGCGGCCAGTTCGACGCGGGGTCGACCACGACGGCCTCGAGCTTCTTGCCGAGAACGCCGCCCTTCTTGTTCTGCTCGTCGATCAGGAACAGGACCGTGTCCTTCAGCGTAGTTTCGCTGATGGCCATGGTGCCCGAGAGCGAGTGGAGGACGCCGACCTTGATGGTGTCGTCAGCCGCTTTCGCTGGTGTAAATGTGGCCAAGCCCAAAACCAGGCCGGCACTTGCCGCCAGCCAACGGCGCCGGCTCATCGGCTTCGTGATGGCGTGAGTCAATTCTTGGATCATGTGCTGTCATCTCCCTGACGCAGACGTAAAAGGACGCTGCGAAACGGCCCCACGGCCGCCTGCGTTAACGGAATCGCAAGAAGCGTGCCACGGTGCGCAAATCGCGCAACCAGATGGGTTCGCTAGGGAATCTGGAATCGGAACGACCTTTTCGAGTGTCCATTGCCCAAACTTTAGGCCGTATAAATGTATGCTTAATCGGCAATCTGTTCATATTATAGGCAAATAGGTGCAATTGTCTAAATTTCTTGCAGCGCGATTTTCGGATGCAAAGCGGTTTAGCCGCCGCCGTTAACCCGATGGACGCGACTTTTGACGATTCACCTTGAAAGCGCCGCGTTCGTGTTCCATATCAGCCTTACGACCTTGAGAATCATCAGGTCATTGCGAGCCGCGTGTTCTGAGCCCGTCCAACGGTTTCTGGCTTGCCCCTTCAGCTAACCAAAACCGACGCCCCAGACACGCGGGTGTCTCAGACACCTTCGCGCGCTCCTGGCGAACCTGCCGGGCGCCTGCTTTCACTTATGGAAAGAACCAGACTTTTGACCTCCTTTCAGGATTTCGGCCTCGCCGATCCAATCTCGCGTGCGCTCAAAGAAGAGAACTATCACACGCCCACCCCCATTCAGGCTCAAACCATCCCCTTAGCCCTTACCGGCCGTGACGTGGTCGGCATTGCCCAGACCGGCACCGGCAAGACCGCGGCCTTTGCCCTGCCGATCCTGCATCGCATTCTGGAGAACCGCATCAAGCCGCAGCCGAAAGCCTGCCGCGTGCTGGTGCTGAGCCCGACCCGCGAATTGTCGGGGCAGATTCTCGAGAGCTTTAACGCCTATGGCCGCCACATGCGGCTGACGTCGGCGCTGGCGATCGGCGGGGTTCCGATGGGACGCCAGGTCCGTTCGGTCATGCAAGGCGTCGAGGTGATGGTCGCCACCCCCGGCCGCCTGCTCGATCTCGTGCAGAGCAATGGCTTAAAACTCGGCCAGGTCGAGTTTCTCGTGCTCGACGAGGCCGACCGCATGCTCGACATGGGTTTTATCAACGACATCCGCAAAATCGTCTCGAAGACGCCGGTTAAGCGGCAGACGCTGTTCTTCTCGGCGACGATGCCGAAGGATATCGCCGAGCTTGCCGAACAGATGCTGCGCGATCCGGCGCGCGTCGCGGTGACGCCGGTGGCATCGACCGTCGAGCGGGTTACCCAGCGGATTATTCAGGTCGATCACTCGGCCAAGCCCGCGCTGCTGGCGCAGCTGCTGAAGCAGGAGCCGGTCGATCGCGCGCTGATCTTTACCCGCACCAAGCATGGCGCCGACAAGGTGGTGAAGGGCCTGCAAAGGGCCGGCATTACCGCGGACGCCATTCACGGCAACAAGTCGCAGAACCACCGCGAGCGCGTGCTGGCGGCATTCCGTACCGGCGAGATCCGCACTTTGGTCGCCACCGACATTGCCGCCCGCGGCATCGACGTCGACGGCATCAGCCATGTGGTGAATTTCGATCTTCCCAACGTTCCGGAGACCTACGTGCATCGCATCGGCCGCACCGCGCGCGCCGGCGCCGACGGCGTCGCCATCTCGCTGGTCGCGGGAGAAGAGATCGCCTACTTGCGCGATATCGAAAAGCTGATCCGCATCGCGCTTCCGAGGGAAGACCGCCGCACGCCCGGTCACCGCGACGCAACACCCGTGCCGGCTCAACATCGCGGCGCGCGGTCCGCGCCCCATGGCCGCGGCGGCAGAACCAATGAAGCAGCGCCGGGTTCGAAGGGGCCTCGCCGCCGCCGTTCGGGCGGTCATGGCGGCGCGCCGCAAACCAACCGGCACGAGCCGCCACGTCCGTCGCAAGGCGTCAAGCCTCAAGCGGGCAATGCTCAAGCCGGCAGGGCTGAAGGGATGCAAGGCGTCGCCTTCTTGCATCGCGAAAGCCGTCCGAATACCCAACCCAACCGCACCCACCGGCCACGCTAACCCCCGATCGATCTGGAGAACACCATGGCTAAAGAGGAGCTGATCCAGTTCGAAGGACTGGTGACCGAAATCCTTCCCGACGCGCGCTACCGCGTGCAGCTCGATGCCGGACACGAAATCGTAGCCTATACCGCCGGCAAGATGAAAAAGAACCGCATCAAGACGCTGGCCGGCGACCGGGTGACGATCGAAATGTCGCCCTACGATCTGGAGAAGGGCCGTCTGATCTTCCGTCACAAGGACGAGCGGCCGGGCGGCGGCGGCGCCCCGCGCGGCGCACCGCCGCGCGGCCAGTTCCGCCGCAGGTAGGCGAATTTTCCAACAATGCGAGGCCGCGCGACAAAATCATGTCAGTGCGCGGCCTCCAGCCTGCCGCGGGCGCTTTTCAAAAATCGCGCGCGTCAGGATTGTTTTGGGGGTCGGCTTCGCTTACTATGCACCAATCGATTTTCGGCTGGACGACATTAGCTATCCACCGGTACAGCCGGTTTAGACGCTGACGACCCTTCCAAAAATTCGATCTCACCAGCCCATCGAAAGTGGGCTTCGACTATATCTATGAGAAGGGACTACCCCCGTGAGCATGGGAACCGTGAAGTGGTTTAACGCAACCAAGGGCTTTGGATTCATTCAGCCGGATGACGGTGGCAACGACGTGTTCGTGCACATCAGCGCCGTCGAGCGCGCCGGGCTTGGAACGCTGCGTGAAGGCCAGAAGATCAGCTACGAGATCGTTGCAGATCGCCGCTCCGGCAAGTCGTCGGCCGACAATCTGCGCGCCGCCGGCTAAACACATTCGCCAAGCTTCAGGCTCGGGGAATTGCCGGAAATAAAACTGAAAGGCCGCGCCCGTTGCGCGGCCTTTTGTATTAACGGCCCGCGCGCGCTGCGCGGCCTTTTGTTGATGCCGCAAAATTCAAAGCGTCGTGCAGAGCGCCGTTTTGTACAGGACGCAGCTGGATTGCCGCGGACGGGTATAGGTCAGATCGCTTAAGGTGACGCCGGCCTTCGCCATCACATAGCCGACCGCCGGCACGTATGTGTAGCTGACCTCGCTCCAGATCAGATAGGTCCCGTCGACCTTAAGCGCGGCAGGTATCGTGATGATATCGCCCTGCGAATGGCTCGAAGTTCCCAGCACGACAGTCCCGGACGAGTTGAAGGTCGAGGCCTTGCTCCACTGCACCCTGGCCTTGTGGGTGGTCGGATCGACATACAGTTCGGTGAGGGTCGACTTGGTCGGCGAAGCCGAATACGGCGTCATGATGCCGATGCTTGCGGCAAAGAAATTGCTCAGATCGGTATCGGTCACCGACGTCGATTGCGAGGTGAGGTCGGAAAGCGTCCGCGCCACCAGCGTCACCTTGCGGTCAACCGCGACGCCGGATGAAAATTCGACCACCCCGAAAAACATCACCAGCATGAGCGGGACGATCATGACGAATTCGGTCGCCGCCACGCCGCGGCAATCCTTCGCCAGTTCGGCGGCGGAACGCCGCAAGCGAAACCATAGATGAGATATCGGCATGATGCTGTCGCCCGCCTCTAGTAAGGCTCGTTGCGGAATGCGGCCGTCGCGCTCAGCAATCGCTTGCTGCCGGTCAAGTTCGAGATGTTGTAGCCGAGCCCGGTCACGAACAGCGGCCATTGGTAGAACAGCCGTACCACTACGATGTCGCCGGGACCGCCCGGGTTGTAATTGTTCGGCGGCACGAAATTCTTGCCGGCATCGATCGGGTCGCTGATCGAGACGCCGCTGAAGGCCGGGTAGCTCTGCACGTCGACATAGACCCCGTTGGTGCAATCGAACAGCACGCTGATCTTGCCGCAGACATAGGTCTTGAATTGCGACTGGCTGTAACCGCCGGTCTGCGCCTGGCCGGTCATGATCATGCGCGCGGAATCCTGCGTCACGGTCTCCAGCACCTGGCCCGCGAAGAACACGATGGCGGTTTCGATGATGGCGAACAGCAGCGCGAAAAACACCGGCGCCACCAGCGCGAACTCGACGGCGGCCGAACCGCGCCGGTTGCGGCGGAAGCGGCGCAATGCTTTTCTGACGGCGGCCGTCGAACCAGCGGGCGATGACATCGATCGATCCTCGGCGAAAACAACTCCCGCAGCATTACCCGAAACTGATTGTCGAAGTGTTTCGGGAAATCGGAGCAGAATGCACCGCGCCGTTAACCGCGCGTTAACCTTTTTCGGAACGCTATCGCCGGAAGCGATGCGCGATTCGCGGAAGGCGCCGATGGCTCGCCGGACCGAATAATCGTCACTGCGGCTTGGATGCCGCGGCGCCGGCGGCCTGGCCGCTCAGCGCGCCGGCCTGGTCGAGCGTCGCTTTGAAGAATTTCTCGCTGTCGCCCAGCGTGATGCGCGGCTGGCAAATCGGCATGCAGCTCTAGGTCTCGCGCTCGATCCCGCGATAGACGGTGACGATCGGGTCGGCGGCACTTTCGACCAGGATGATGCGGTCCACCAGCACCTCGCCATTGCGGTCCATCGCCACGAAATTCGTCGCGCCATAGCTCTTGCCGGTGACGATGATGATGCCGCCGGGCTGCAAGGTTATGTCGGCAACCAGCGGGTTTCCGATGATGATGGTCGCGGCGCGCTCGGGTACCTTGATGAGCTTGGCCTGGTCGATATTGACCGGGATGGTACCGCCACTCGGGACGGGAGCGGCGAAAGCCGATCCCGGAACCAGCAGGATTCCAATCGCCAGCGACTGCAACAGGAAATACGCGCGCACGGCGATGCGCAGGGAACTGACCGACATACTCTACCCCGGGGCATTTACAAGCCGGCAAAAGCGATACGCAGCGGAGCCGGCGCCCGACCTGGCAAATCTGACGTTAATTGATGAACGAACTGCAAACGGGCTTGAGAAACCCCTCTCGGCCCTCCATGCTATTGCCGGAACGGATAGGCCAGTTGCCCGCCGATTTCGGACGGGATGGCTTGGTCGTGCACCCCGTAATTCCCGGGAAGTTCGCCTTCCGGCATCCGGAATGTTCCGAACAGCATATCCCAGAGCGGAAATGTCCCGGCGAAATTGGTATTGCCGCCCGCATCCTGCGAGGTGTGATGCCAGCGGTGGAACACCGGGGTCGCCAGCACGTATTTGAACGGGCCGAGCGTCCAGTTCAGATTGGCGTGAACGAACGCCGAATGGAAGGTGGTGAACGGACCGACCCAAAGCATGATGTTCGGAGAAATACCCGCCATCAACAGGATGACGTCCACCGCCACCGTTCCCAGAAACAGGTTGACGGGGTGAAAGCGCGCCGCCGAAATCCAGTCCAGATCCTCGGATGAATGATGGATGGCGTGATACTTCCAGAACCCTCCGCCGTGATACATCCGGTGCAGCCAGTACAGCATGAAGTCCGACAGGATCAGGAAAATCGCGGCCTGGATCCAGAGCGGCAGCTCGGACAGCGGGCCGTGCCCGTTGTCGTAAAAGGCGATCAGTTCGTCGGCATCGTGGATATTGAAAACCACGGCGGCGCCGACCACCAGCAGTCCGATCCGGACCACCCGCGTGATCAGCGGCACGAAGAACCAGTAGCAGACGTCGGTCACGATCTCGCGCTTGCGCCACCACGGCGCGCCGGGATTGCAGGCCCAGAAATACGACAGCACCGAGAATACCAGCGCCAGCACGATGGTAATCGGCACCACCTTGGCAATGGTCTGGCCGAACATCTCGACGACTTCGAGCGGTAAACTGGACATGACGGCCTCATCCGATCGGGGCCTTCAGAGTTACCCGCTCATGCTTAAGGAGCCGTGAACCGAGGCGCGGCGGCGACCGGCGGCCTGATAATAAGCCAGACAACGTCGTGTTTTACCCGACCCCTTAAAGCTAAATTTACTGTGCTCAAGAAGAGCCGGTTCCGGCGGTATTTACACAATCGAATTAACTGCGCTGCAATTCTCCGACTTTAGGGTGGCGCCATGGTCACGGTGCTGAGAACGCCGGCGAGACCAACCTTAAGTTCGAAGCCACGTGTACACATGGAGCTACCTATGAACCTTATTGCGCGTTTCGTGAAGGATGAGTCCGGCGCCACCGCCATTGAATACGGACTGATCGCAGCCGGCATTTCGCTCGCAATCATCGCGATTGTGAACGGCCTCGGCACCAACCTGAACACCAAGTTCACCGCGATCAACACGTCGCTGAAGTAAGCGACCTGTTCCAGACCGGCATCAAGGGCCTCGGCGATCCGGGGCCTTTTTTGTTCGCCGGATTGCGTTGTTGCCGCCATGAGCAAAACTCCGGCCCGCGCCAGGGCGAGACGGCTGTCATACCACGATGGCACGCCGACGAGGGTCGTCTGCACGGCGCTGGCGCTGGCCCTGCTGGTGCTGGCCGCCCGGATCGCCGCGATCTGGTGACGCGATCGCGCGCGTTTTCCGATTGTTCACATCTGCCGGCTAAACTCCGGCGGCACCCGATCGTGTCTGCGCGGCCTGATCCCATGATCCTCGACATCGCCCGGCTTTTGCTGTTTCCGGCCCTGATGGCGTTCGCGGCCGCAAGCGACCTCTTCACCATGACCATCTCGAACCGGGTATCGCTGGCTCTGCTCGGCGGCTTCCTCGGCCTTGCCGTTCTCAGCGGCATGGGACTGCACGACATTCTCATGCATGTTGGCGCCGGAGCGGCCGTTCTCGCGGTGGCGTTCGCCTGTTTTGCGTTTGGCTGGATCGGCGGCGGCGATGCCAAGATTGCGGCCGGGGCCGCGCTCTGGTTCGGCTTCGCTCATCTGCTCGACTATCTGGTCTACGCCTCGCTGTTCGGAGGCGCGCTGACCTTGGCTCTGCTGCAGTTCCGGCAGTGGCCGCTGCCCTATTCGCTCGGCGGGCAGGCCTGGCTGCTCAAGCTGCACGCCAAGGACACCGGGATCCCCTATGGCATCGCGCTCGCCATCGGCGCGCTGATGATCTACCCCGAAACCGACTGGATCAAGGCGGTCGATCTGACGCGCTTCCTCACCCCGTGAAACTTCTCGTTAACGCGATTTAGATACGCCTCATTAACCATGCTTTGACGAATAGCTGGTCAACTCCCATCACGGCGGCGGAAGCGTCGCAGCGTAATGTGGAAAGTTGAAAGCGTATGAATACCGCACGCATTGTCGTCCTGACCATCGCTGTCGGTGCCGGCGGCGTTGCCGCGTATCTTGCAAGTGGCTCCGACTCCCAGGCTCCGACCCAGCCGACGGTTCAACTGCAGACCGTGGACGTGCTGGTCGCGAAAAACGACATCGGCCTCGGCCAGTCCGTCACCGCCGACGACGTGCAATGGCAGACCTGGCCGGCCGCGACGGCGAGCAAGAACTTCATGCGCCGCAACGAGCGTCCCGAGGCAATCAAGGACGTCCTCGGCTCGATCGCGCGCGCGCCGTTCATCGCCGGCGAGCCGATCCGCGAGCCGAAGCTGGTCAAGCCCAACGGCTCCGGCTTCATGGCCGCCATGCTGCCGACCGGCATGCGCGCCGTCTCCACCGAAATCTCGCCGGAAACCGGCGCCGGCGGCTTCATCCTTCCGAACGACCGGGTCGACGTGATTCTGTCGAAGCGCGAGAAGAACCCCGACAAAAGCGGACCCGATCTGATCAACGCGGAAATCATCCTGACCAACATTCGCGTTCTCGCCATCGACCAGGCGCCCAAGGAAAAGGACGGCCAGAACAGCGTGGTCGGCAAGACCGCCACGCTCGAATTGAAGCCGGACCAAGCGGAGATACTGGCGCGCGCGCGCCAGAGCGGCACGCTGTCGCTTGCGCTGCGCAGCATTGCCGATCTCAACGCGCCGGAGAAAACCGTCGAAATCGTCAAGCGCGGCGACAGCGTCAATGTCGTTCGCTACGGCATTCCCAGTCCGATAGCGCCACAAAAGTGATCAAAGGACGTATGATATGAAGCGCAGGGGAAATCAACGATCGATGCGGGCCTTGATGGCCCGCGCCCTGTCGTTCTCGGCGATTACGGCATTTACGCTCAATCCGGTCCTGACGCCGGTGCTGGCCGCCGACTACCGCGCCGCGGCGCCGGTTGCCGCCGACGGGCAAATGAATGCGCGCTTTCTCTCGCTCGGCATCGGCAAATCCATCGTGATCGACCTGCCGCGCGACATCAAGGACGTGCTGGTCGCCGATCCGAAGATCGCAAACGCGGTGGTGCGTTCGGCGCAGCGCGCCTACATCATCGGCGCGATGGTCGGCCAGACCAACATCGTCTTCTTCGATTCCGCGGGCCAGCAGATCGCCGCCTATGACATCGCGGTCAAGCGCGATCTCAACGGCATCCGCGCCGCGATGAGGCAGATCCTGCCCAACGCCGATATCCAGATCGAAGGCGTGAACGACGGCGTCATGCTGTCCGGCTCGGTGTCCAACCCGATCGAAGTGCAGCAGGCGGGCGACCTCGCCGCGCGGCTGGTGGGCGGCGTCGAAAAGGTCGTCAACAGCATCGCGATCCGCGGCCGCGATCAGGTAATGCTGAAAGTCACCGTCGCCGAAGTGGCGCGCACCATCATCAAGCAGCTGGGCATCGATCTCACCGCCAACCTGAATTACGGCACCGCCGTGGTGAATTTCACCAACGCCAATCCGTTTACCGCCTTGGGCCGCTCGCTTACCGGAAACTCGCTGACCTCCGGCTTTGGCAACACCTCGGTCGGCGGCGTTCAGGTCCCTTCGGTGACAGCCACCATCCGCGCGATGGAGAGCGCCGGCGTGGTACGGACGCTAGCGGAGCCGAATCTCACGGCGATCTCCGGCGAATCGGCGACCTTCATTGCGGGCGGCGAATTCCCGGTCCCGGCCGGATATTCCTGCGACCCCGTCACGCATGTCTGCACCACCCAGATCAGCTTCAAGAAGTTCGGTATTTCGCTCAACTTCACCCCGGTGGTGCTGAGCGAAGGCCGCATCAGCCTGCGGGTGATGACCGAGGTTTCCGAACTGTCGAACGAGAACGCCATCACCTTGACCCAGGCGGTCGGCAATTCGCTGACGGTGCCCTCGATCAGGACCCGCCGCGCCGAAACCACGCTGGAAATCCCGTCGGGCGGCTCGATGGCGATGGCCGGCCTCATTCAGGAGCAGACCAAGCAGGCGATCAATGGATTGCCGGGGCTGGCGCAACTGCCGGTTCTCGGGTCGCTGTTCCGCAGCCGCGATTACGTCAACAGCCAGACCGAGTTGATGGTGCTGGTGACGCCCTATGTGGTCCGCGCCGTCGCGCAAAAGGATCTGTCCCGTCCCGACGACGGGTTCGCCGATGCGTCGGATCCGCAGTCGGATCTGCTGGGCAGCATCAATCGCATTTACGGGGTTCCGGGCCGCGTCGAGCCGGCCCGGAATTATCGCGGCGCTTACGGCTTTATCACCGACTGAGGCGGGCAAGGATTTTAGCGATGACCACCAAATCACCCGTCGATATCAATCGCGGCCTCCGCCTCGGGGTCGCGCTGCTCGGTCTTTCGATCGCGCTCGGCGCCTGCACCACGACCGACGAAGTGGCGACGGTGGGCAGCGTCGCGCCCAACGACTATCGCCTGCGTCATCCGATCGCGATTCAGGAAGCCAACCGCTCGATCGACATCTTCGTCGGCAATTCGCGCGGCGGCCTTTCCGCTTCGCAACGAACCGATGTGATGGGGCTGGCGGAAACCTGGCTCCGCGAAGGAACCGGCGCGATCAATGCCGACGTGCCCACGGGTACGCCGAATGCCCGCGCCGCGGCGGATACATTCCGCGAGGTTCGCGCGATGCTGGCCGCTGCCGGCGTGCCTCCGCGCGGAATTATCGTGCGCAGCTATCGTCCGGACGATCCGCGCCAGCTTGCAACGATCCGGCTGAACTATGCGAAGATCGCGGCGGTGGCCGGCCCCTGCGGCGTATGGCCCGACGATCTCGGACCTTCAGCCAATAACCCCGGTTATCTGGAGAACAAGCCCTACTACAATTTCGGCTGCGCCTATCAGCGCAACATGGCGGCGATGGTCGACAATCCGTCGGATCTGGTGCAGCCGCGGCCTGAAACTGCGCCTTACACGCCGCGGCGTGTCAACGCCTATGAAAAATACAAGAAGGGCACCACGACCACGACCACCTATCCGGAATCCGACAAGGCCAAACTCAGCGATACAGGCAAATGATCAACTACGCGCGTCAAAATCCCGAGGAACCGCCGGCGATCACGTCGCCGTCCGCGGACGATCACATCGCGCCGGCGCCGCGCGTGTCGGTGCAGGCCTTTTGCGAGACGGTGGAAACCGCGGCAGCCGTGCAATCGGCCGGCGAGGATCGCCGCCTCGGCAAGGCCCATCTCAAGATCCAGATGGGAGGCATGGCGGCTGCGATCGAGGCCTATCGCACCGCGCCGACGCCGAACGTCATCATCCTGGAAACCGAAGGCCGCACCGATATTCTCGCCGGCCTCGACCAGCTCGCGACGGTTTGCGACGCCGGAACCCGCGTCGTGGTGATCGGCCGCGTCAACGACGTCACGCTGTATCGTGAACTGGTTCGCCGCGGCGTCAGCGACTATGTCATCGCGCCGGTCAACACTCTGGACGTGGTGCGCTCGATTTGCGGGCTGTTTTCGGCGCCGGAGGCCAAGGCGGTCGGCCGGATCATCGCCATCGTCGGCGCCAAGGGCGGTGTCGGCGCCTCCACCATCGCGCACAACGTCGCCTGGGCGATCGCGCGCGACCTTGCGCTGGATTCCGTGGTCGCCGATCTCGATCTTGCGTTCGGCACTGCCGGCCTCGACTACAATCAGGACCCGCCGCAGGGCATCGCCGACGCGGTGTTCTCGCCCGACCGGGTCGATACCGCGTTCGTCGACCGCCTGCTGTCGAAATGCACCGACCATCTCAGTTTGCTGGCAGCACCGGCGACGCTCGACCGGGTTTACGATTTCGGCGCCGAAGCCTTCAACTCGATCTTCGATACGTTGCGCACCACGATGCCCTGCATCGTGCTCGATGTTCCGCACCAGTGGTCGGGATGGACCAAGCGGGCGCTGGTCGGCGCCGACGATATCCTGATCGTCGCGGCACCCGACCTCGCCAACCTGCGCAACACCAAGAACATGTTCGACATGCTCAAATCGTCGCGGCCGAACGACCGCACCCCGCTATATTGCCTCAATCAGGTCGGGGTGCCGAAGCGGCCGGAAATCAATGCGAGCGAATTCGCCAAGGCGATCGAAAGCCAGCCGATCGCAACCATTCCGTTTGAGCCGCAGATGTTCGGCTCGGCCGCCAATAACGGCCAGATGATCGCGGAAATAGCCGCAGGCCATCGCACCAGCGAGATGTTCCTGCAGATCGCGCAGCGGCTGACCGGCCGCGGCGAAACCAAGAAGCCGCGCGGCTCGTTCCTGTCGCCGCTGCTCGACAAGTTGCGGAAGAAATAAGTCACTGCGTGGAGTTGCCGTCGTGTTTGGTAAGCGTAGCGGATCAGATACCGAACCAAGGGCTACCAAGCCCGCCGCTGCGCTGGAATCAGCTTCCGGCGCCGCGGCTTCGCGCGACAGCACGCCTGCCGTCTCCTCGCCGCCGCTGGCGCCGGCGAGGCCTGCGCCGCCCTCGATCGAGGCGCGGCGCTCCGATACCTACTATCAGGTCAAGGCGACGATCTTCGGGGCGCTGATCGAGGCGATCGACCTGGCGCAGCTCGCCAAGCTCGACGGCGAATCGGCGCGCGAGGAAATTCGCGACATCGTCAACGAGATCATCGCGATCAAGAACATCGTGATGTCGATCGCCGAGCAGGAGGAACTGCTCGACGACATCTGCAACGACGTGCTCGGTTACGGTCCGCTCGAGCCGCTGCTGTCGCGCGACGACATCTCCGACATCATGGTCAATGGCGCCGGCACGGTATTCATCGAAGTCGCCGGCCGCATCCAGCGCACCGGCATCCGGTTCCGCGACAATCAGCAACTGCTGAACATCTGCCAGCGCATCGTCAGCCAGGTCGGCCGGCGCGTCGACGAATCGTCGCCGATCTGCGACGCCCGCCTCGCCGACGGTTCGCGCGTCAACGCCATCGTCCCGCCCCTGGCGATCGACGGGCCCGCGCTCACCATCCGCAAATTCAAGAAGGACAAGCTGACCCTCGACCAGCTGGTCAAGTTCGGCGCGATCACGCCGGAGGGCGCGGCCATTCTGCAGATCATCGGACGCGTCCGCTGCAACGTCCTGATCTCCGGCGGCACCGGCTCCGGCAAGACCACCTTGCTGAACTGTCTGACCAACTACATCGACCACGACGAGCGGGTCATCACCTGCGAGGACGCCGCCGAACTTCAGCTGCAGCAGCCGCATGTGGTCCGCCTCGAAACCCGCCCTCCCAACATCGAGGGCGAAGGTCAGGTGACGATGCGCGAACTTGTGCGCAACTGCCTGCGTATGCGGCCCGAGCGCATCATTGTCGGCGAAGTCCGCGGACCGGAAGCGTTCGACCTGCTGCAGGCCATGAATACCGGTCACGACGGCTCGATGGGAACCTTGCACGCCAACAATCCGCGCGAAGCGCTGTCGCGTTGCGAATCCATGATCACGATGGGCGGCTTCTCGCTGCCCTCGCGCACCATTCGCGAAATGATCTGCGCCTCGATCGACGTCATCATTCAGGCGGCGCGCCTGCGCGACGGCTCGCGCCGCATCACCCACATCACCGAGGTGATGGGAATGGAAGGCGACACCATCATCACCCAGGACCTGTTCCTCTACGACATGGTCGGCGAGGATGCCAACGGCAACATTGTCGGCCGGCACCGCTCGACCGGCATCGGCCGGCCGCGGTTCTGGGACCGCGCGCGTTATTACGGCGAGGAAAAGCGGCTGGCGGCCGCGATCGACGCCGCCGAAGTCGTCGTCGAGGTCTAAAGGACCACGCCCATGAACATACAGATGCTCGCACTTGCATTTTTGGCTGCTACCGCCGTCGGCGGCCTGGCATGGGTATTCCTTTATCCGCTGCTGTCCGGAGAGAAGAAGGCGGAGGCCCGCCGCGCGTCGGTTTCCAGAGCCGAGCCGGTGGCGCGCCAGACCGACAAGGCGCAGCGTTCGCGCCGCGAGCAGGTCGAAGGATCGCTCAAGGAAGTCGAGGCGCGCCGCCAGAAGGAAAAGAAAGTCGCACTCAGCACCCGCCTGGTGCAAGCCGGTCTCGCCTGGACGCCGCAGAAATTCATGATCATTTCCGGCATTCTCGGGTTCGCCTGCTTCGCAATCGCGCTTCTGATGGGAGGCGGACTGCTCGGAGCCACCGGCCTGGCATTCGCCGCCGGCTTCGGCCTGCCACGCTGGATTCTCGGCTACCTCAAGAAGCGCCGGGAAAAGAATTTCCTGAAAGCGCTGCCGGATGCCGTCGACGTGATCGTGCGCGGCATCAAGGCCGGCCTGCCGCTGTTCGAGTCGATCAAAGTTGTTGCCGCCGACGCGCCTGAGCCGCTCAAGAGCGAATTCATCGCCATCATCGAGACCCAAGCGATCGGCATGCCGCTTGGAGAGGCCTGTTCGCGCCTGTTCGATCGAATGCCGGTGCCGGAAGCCAACTTCTTCGGCATCGTGATCGCGATCCAGCAAAAGTCCGGCGGCAACCTGTCCGAAGCTCTGGGCAATCTGTCCAAGGTGCTGCGCGACCGCAAGAAGATGGCCGAGAAGATCCAGGCCATGTCGATGGAGGCCAAGGCCTCCGCCGGCATTATCGGCTCGCTGCCGCCGATCGTCATGCTGCTCGTCTATCTTTCGACCCCCGACTATATCTCGCTGCTGTGGACGCACCCGACCGGTCAATTGATGTTGTGCGGCTGCGTGGTTTGGATGTCGTGCGGCATCTTCGTGATGAAGAAAATGATCAATTTCGATTTCTGACGGTGCAGCATGATTGATTTTCTCGTCGCAAAAATCCACGACGCGCGGTTCATGACCATGCTGCTCGCCGCCATTGCCGCGAGTGCGACCGCGTATACGTTGATCATGCCGCTGTTTGCCGGCGAGGGCCTGGCCAAGCGCATGAAGGCCGTCGCCAGCGAGCGCGAGCGGCTGCGGCAGCGCGAGCGCGACCGTCTTTCCAAGACCGAAAAGGTCTCGTTACGCCAGGCGCCGAAGCAGCTGGTCTCCAAGGTGGTGGAAGACTTCAACCTCGGAAAATGGGTGGCGCAGGAAGCCGCGCGCGACAAGCTGATCATGGCCGGCTATCGCGGACACGCGCCTTACGTCACATTTCTGTTCTTCCGCATGGTAACGCCGATTCTGTTTTTTGTCGGATCTGTGCTGTATGTCTTCGTGATTTCGCACATGGAAAAATCCACGCCGGTGAAGATCGGCATGTGCGTCGCCGCGGCCTACCTCGGTTTGCAGGCACCGATGATTTTCTTGAAAAACGCGATCAAGAAGCGCCAGCTTTCGATCAAGCGGGCCTTCCCGGATGCGCTCGACCTGCTGCTGATCTGTATCGAATCCGGCATGTCGATCGAGGTTGCGTTCCGCAAGGTCAGTGTCGAAATCGGATCGCAGTCGGTGGCACTTTCGGAGGAATTCACCCTTACGACCGCTGAGCTGTCCTATTTGCAGGATCGCAAGGTGGCGTATGAAAATCTGGCGAAGCGCACCGGGCTTGAGGGCGTGAAGTCGGTTTGTCTCGCCTTGCAGCAGTCCGAACGCTACGGCACGCCGCTGGCTCAGAGTTTGCGGGTGATGGCGCAGGAAAATCGCGACATGCGCATGAACGAGGCCGAGAAGAAGGCGGCGGCGCTGCCACCGAAACTCACGGTGCCGATGATCCTGTTCTTCCTGCCGGTGTTGTTCGTGGTCATTCTCGGGCCGACCGGCATCAAGGTCGCTGCGATGCAGTGAGATGAGGCGGCATAGGCCGCTCCGTCATTGCGAGAAGCGCTTGCGACGAAGCAATCCAGGCTTGGTCCCGTTGCTTCTGGATTGCAGCGCTTCGCTCGCAAATGACGGCTGCGTTCAATCCGGACGATTGAGCGAAGCCACCGGGATTGCGTTCGGCGCGCCCCGCGGCCCGTCCTTGCGGCTGAGCATCTGCTTCAGATAGGCGACATTGGCGGCCGCCTCATCCGGCGGAAGGTCGGCCTTGACGATGGTCTCGGCCTCGGCAAAGCGGCCCTGCAGGCCGACCACCAGTCCCAAATTCTGCCGTACCCGCGTATCGGCCGCGGCGCTGCCATAGGCCCGGCGCAGATTCTCCTCCGCCTTCGGCAGATCCTTCGACAGCACATAGGACATGCCGAGATTGGACAGCACCGAAGGCTCGTCGGGCACGATTTTCAGTGCGCTCGCATAGTAACGGCGGGCTTCGTCGTGGCGGCCGAGTTGGTCGAGCGCGGTTCCCTGCACCGAAAGAATCCGCCAATCCGGATTGTCCGGCGAATGCGCGCGGCCGAGAACGTCGAACGCCTGCTTGAAATTGCCGTTGTCGGCCAGCGCGCGGCCATAGCCAGCCAGCAGCGCCTTGTTGCCGGGATGGGCGATGGTGGCCTGCTCAAGCACCGCGACCGCCTGGGAGCGCTGTCCGGTAGCGCGGAGCGCCTGGCCATAGCGCAAGGCTGCGTCGGCATCCTTGGGGTTGCCGCGGTAGCGCTCGCCATAGACGTCGACCGCGCGGCGCGGGTCGGAGTCGGGACTTGGCTCGGCCTTTGAAGAAGTGATCGATCCGGTAATGTCGGCCATGGTCTGGCAGCCGCCCAGCCCCGCGGCCAACATCGCGGTCACGGCTGCGGAGGCAAAAAGCCGGGCAAGACTGGACTGCTGACGCATGGCACTTTAACTCATCATAGCCGGCGCATCGAGTAAGCCGAATGCGCTTGAGCAATAGACTGTTAACCCTAACGGCTGGTTAACTGAGCGCACCCCGCCCGTTGCAACGAGACCGAGAACCGCATGCATTCCGCGTTTGAGACCACGCCGGCCCCCTCCGCCATTCCGATCACCTTCGCGACCAGGGCGACATGGAGCGACATCGGCGGCTCGCTTCCCGCGCAGGCGCGGCAGTTCGCGTTAGCCAACGGTTTTGCGGCCAAGCCCGGCGAATGCCTGACGCTGCCCTCGGCGGACGGACAAATTGCGCACGTGCTGTTCGGCCTGGAGGATGAAACCGCGAAATGGCGCGACCTGTTTCGGCCCGGCCAGTTGCCCGGTCTGCTGCCGGCGGGCGTCTACCGCTTTGCCAACGCGCCGCATGATGCGCGGCTGGCGGCCCTGGCCTTCGCGCTCGGCAGCTACCGGTTCAGCCGCTACCGCAAGAATGATGCGCCGAACGTCAGGCTGGTGCCGCCTGAAGGCATCGACATCGCCGACCTTACGCGGATGGCGGAGGCGGCGGCGCTGGCGCGCGACCTCATCAACACGCCCGCCAACGACATGGGGCCGCAGGAGCTTGCCGCGGCGGCGCAGGAGCTGGCAAAACGCTTCGGCGCGAATTTCCAGTGCATCGTCGGCGACGACCTTGTGCGGGAGAACTTTCCGCTGATCCACGCGGTGGGAATGGCATCGCCGCGCGCGCCCCGGCTGATCGATTTCACCTGGGGCGACCCCGCGCACCCCAAGGTGACGCTGGTCGGCAAGGGGGTCTGCTTCGACACCGGCGGGCTCGATCTAAAACCGTCGGCCGGCATGCTGACCATGAAAAAGGACATGGGCGGAGCCGCCAATGTGCTGGCGCTGGCATCGATGGTGATGGACGCCAAGCTCAAGCTCCGGCTGCGGGTACTAATACCGGCGGTGGAAAATGCGGTAGCCGGCAATGCCTTTCGCCCGCTAGATATTTTCCCGTCGCGCAAGGGTTTTACGGTAGAGATCGGCAACACCGATGCGGAAGGACGGCTGGTGCTGGCCGACGCGCTGGCGCTGGCCGACGAGGAGAAGCCGGATCTGCTGATCGATCTGGGAACCCTGACCGGCGCGGCGCGGGTGGCATTGGGTCCGGATTTACCGCCTTTCTACACCAACGATGAGACGCTGGCGCTGGATGTCGCAGCTCACGCCAAAGCGGAGAACGATCCTTTGTGGCGATTGCCGCTGTGGGGCTCCTTACGACAGCTGGCTGGATTCCAAGGTCGCGAACGTCAACAATGCGCCGTCGGGGACATTCGCCGGCTCGATCACCTGCGCACTGTTCCTGCAGCGTTTCGTCGAGGCCGCAAAAAGCTGGCTGCATGTCGATATCTACGGCTGGACGCCGTCGGCAAAGCCGGGCCGCCCCGAAGGCGGCGAATGCCAGGCCGCGCGCGCGATCTACAAATTGCTGAGCGAACGCTATGGATGACCCGCGCCTGATCCCGGCGCGGCCCGATGTCGCCGCGAAATATCTCGAAGGCAAGGTTAAGGCCGCACGTTTTGTCGTGGGCGAGGAGTTCGAGATCATCGATGCCATCGCGCCGTTGCGGCGTAGCCCTGCTTCCGACGCGGAACTGGCGACTCAGGCCTTGAAGGGCGAGCGCGTCACGATCTATGACCGCAACGGCGAAGGCTGGGCCTGGGGGCAGTTGAACAGCGACGGCTATGTCGGCTGGCTTCCCGATCGCGTGCTGGCGACGCCGTTCGCCCCGCCGACGCATAAAGTCACCGCGCTGTCGACGTTTGCGTTTCCCGGTCCATCGATCAAGCTGCCGCCAATCGGCACGTTGCCTCTTGGCGCAAAACTGGCGGTCCGACGCAGTGACAGCGCATTCGCCCTCACACATGATGGCTTGTATGTGCCGCAACAGCATCTCGGCACGCTTGATGTGAACGAAAGCGATTTCGTCGCAGTCGCGGAGCGATTTTGCGGCACGCCGTATCTGTGGGGTGGCAAGACCAGCCTCGGCATCGATTGTTCCGGGCTGCTGCAGATCGCGCTCAACACCGCAGGCATCGGATGCCCGCGCGACAGCGATATGCAGGAACAGGCGCTGGGGCGGGCCTTGTCGCAATCGGAGTCGAACAAGCTGCAACGCGGCGATCTGATATTCTGGGAGGGCCATGTTGCGATCGTGCGGGACGCCGAAACCATCGTTCATGCCAATGCCCATCACATGGCGACCGCGATTGAAAACACCCGCAACGCCAATACGCGGATCAAGGCCGCGGGCTACGAGGTTACGAGTATCAAGCGGCTGTAGGATGGATGTGCGGGTCAAGTCCGCGCATGACGATTGGAGAGTTACTCCGCAACCACATCGCCCGGCGCGGCCTCGATCCGGAACGCGGCGGCGAACAGCGCGCGGGTGTAATCGGTCTTCGGATTCTTGAACAGCTCCGATGCCGGGCCTTCCTCGACTACCTTGCCATGGCGCATCACGATCAGATGGCTCGCCAGCGAGGCCACCACGCGCAAATCATGCGAGATGAACATGTAGGTGAGGTCGCGCTTGCGCTGCAACTCACGCAGCAGATCGACCATCTGCGCCTGGAACAGCATGTCGAGCGCCGAGGTCGGCTCGTCCAGCACCACGAAATTCGGCTCCAGCACCGCCGCCCGCGCGATGGAGATGCGCTGGCGCTGGCCGCCGGAGAATTCGTGCGGATAACGGAACCGCGTCGCCGGGTCCATGCCGACATCGTTGAGCGCCTTGATCACGCGCGCCTCGCGCTGCTCGTGCGACAGCCCGGGCTGGTGCACGGAAAGACCCTCGGCGACGATGTCGCCGACCGACATGCGCGGGCTGAGCGCCCCGAACGGATCCTGAAATACGATCTGCATGTCGCGGCGGAACGGCCGCATCGCCTTGAAGCGCAGGCCCTGAATATCCTTGCCCAGGAACACAATTGGCCCGCTGGACGAAATCAGCCGCAGCAGCGCCAGGCCGAGCGTGGTCTTGCCGGAGCCGGATTCGCCGACCACGCCGAGCGTCTCGCCTTGGCGCACCGACAGGCGGACGCCGTCGACCGCCTTGATGTGCCCGACCGTTCTGCGCAACAACCCGCGCTTGACCGGAAACCAGACTTTCAGATCGTCGGTCGACATCACCACCGGCGAATCCGGCCGTGGCGGCGCCGGATCCGGCTTCGGCTCGGCCGCGAGCAAGGCCTTGGTGTAGGGATGTTTCGGCGCCGTAAAAACCTGCTCCACCGGCCCCTGCTCGACGATCTTGCCGCTGTTCATGACACAGACCACGTCCGCGATGCGGCGAACGATGCCGAGATCGTGGGTGATGAACAGCAGGCTCATGCCCAGCCGCGCGCGGATATCCGCGAGCAGCGTCAGGATTTGCGCCTGCACGGTGACATCCAGCGCCGTGGTCGGCTCGTCCGCGATCAGGAGATCAGGCTCGTTGGCCAGCGCCATCGCGATCATCACGCGCTGGCGCTGGCCGCCGGACAATTGATGCGGATAGCTGGCGAGCCTAGTTTCCGGTTCGGGAATGCCGACTTGGGTCAAGAGTTGCAGCGTCCGCGCCCGCGCCGCCGAACCGCGGATACCGCTGTGCAGTTGCAGAATTTCGCCGATCTGCGCCTCGATGGTGTGCAGCGGATTGAGCGAGGTCATCGGCTCCTGGAAGATAATCGAAATGTCGTTGCCGCGGATGCCGCGGATTTCACGCTCCGACAAAGTAAGCAGTTCACGGCCCTTGAAGCGAATGGCGCCGGAGGGATGCGACGCGGTCGGATACGGCAACAGCTTCAGGATCGACAGCGCGCTGACCGATTTACCGGAGCCGGATTCGCCGACCAGCGCCACGCACTCGCCGCGCTTGATCTCGAACGAGATGCGATCGACTGCGACCGATGAGCCGCTCGGCTGGTGAAATGCCACCGACAAATCGCGGACGTCGAGCAGAGGCTGGTTGATGGCGTCCATACCGGCCCTCTACCGAAACGTCTTACGCGGATCGAACGCGTCGCGCACCGCTTCGCCGATGAAAATCAGCAGCGACAGCATGATCGCGACTGCGAAAAAGCCGCAGAAGCCGAGCCACGGCGCCTGCACGTTGGCCTTGCCTTGCGACAGCAATTCGCCCAGCGACGGCGATCCCGGCGGCAATCCGAACCCAAGGAAATCCAGCGCCGTCAGCGTCATCACCGACGATGAGACGATGAATGGCAGGAACGTCATGGTCGCCACCATGGCGTTGGGCAGCAGGTGCCGGAACATGATGACCGCGTTGGATACGCCGAGTGCCCGCGCCGCCTGGATGTATTCGAAATTCCGCCCGCGCAGGAATTCGGCGCGAACCAGTCCCACCAGCGACACCCAGGAGAACAGCAAAAGGATGCCGAGCAGGACGAAGAAGCCGGGCACCAGCACCGACGACAAAATCAGCAGCAGGTACAGCGAGGGTATCGAACTCCAGATTTCGATAAAACGCTGGAAGCCGAGATCGACCCAGCCGCCGAAATAGCCCTGCACGCCGCCGGCCGCGACGCCGATGATCGACGAGATGATAGTCAGGCTGAGACCGAACAGCACCGAGATGCGAAAGCCATAGATCAGACGCGCCACCACGTCGCGGCCCTGATCGTCGGTGCCGAGCCAGTTGTATTCGAGGTCGCGGCAGCTCCTCAGGCCCTTGCGCTCGACCACCTCCTTGCACTGCGCTTCCGTCAGCATCCAGGTCGGCTTCGACGGCGCCGGCGTCGGCAGATCGAGATTATGGGTATCGTAGGAATAGCGGATCAGCGGCCAGACGATGGTGCCGCCCTTGTCCTTGATCAGCTTCTGCAGGTACGGATCGCGATAGTCGGCGGCGGTTTCGAAATCTCCGCCGAACGTGGTCTCCGAATAGCTGACGAAGGCCGGCCAATACCAATGTCCGTCGAACTTGATGAAGAACGGGCGATCGTTGGCGATCAGTTCGGCGAACAATGAAACCACGAACAGGATCAGAAAAATCCAGAACGACCAGTAGCCGCGGCGATTTGACTTGAAATTCTGCCAGCGGCGCCGGTTGAGCGGCGATAGCCCGAGCGGAAGGCGCGACGGCGGCACGGCCTCGCCCAGCGGCGACAGCGTCGTGGTCTCGATCGGCGGCGGCGCGACGACGGTCATCAGACTTCCCGCGCCTCGAAATCGATCCGCGGATCGATCCACATGTAAGCCAGATCCGAAACCAGATTGACCACGAGGCCGACCAGCGAAAAGATGAACAGCGTGCCGAACACCACCGGGTAGTCGCGGTTGAGCACGCTCTCGAAGCCGAGCAGGCCGAGGCCGTCCAGCGAAAAGATGGTTTCGATCAGCAGCGAGCCTGAGAAGAAGGCGTGGATGAACGCGCCGGGAAAGCCTGCGATCACGATCAGCATGGCGTTGCGGAAGATATGATTGTAGAGCACCTGGCGTTCGCTACAGCCCTTGGCCCGCGCGGTCATCACATATTGCTTGCGGATTTCATCGAGAAACGAATTCTTGGTCAGCAGCGTCATGGTGGCGAAGGCGCCGAGCACCATCGAGATCAGCGGTAGCGTGATGTGCCAGAAATAATCCAGGATTTTCCAGTACCACGGAAACTGGCTCCAGCCGTCCGAGGTAAGTCCCCGCAGCGGAAAGATGCTCATGAACGAACCGCCTGCAAACAGGATGATCAGCAGGATCGCGAACAGAAATCCGGGTATCGCAAAACCGACGATGATCACCGCCGACGTCCATGTATCGAACTTCGAGCCATCCTGTACCGCCTTGCGGATGCCGAGCGGAATCGAGATCAGATAGGTCAGCAGCGTCATCCAGATGCCGAGCGACATCGAGACCGGCAGCTTCTCCTTGATCAGCTGCAGCACGCTGACATCGCGGAAATAGCTCTTGCCGAAATCGAACCGCGAGAAATTCCACAGCATCAACGCGAAACGTTCCGGCGCCGGCTTGTCGAAGCCGAATTGTTTCTCGAGGCTCTTGACGAAATCCGGATCGAGGCCCTGCGCGCCGCGATATTTCGAATTTACCGCATCTCCCGATGCGCCCATTTGCTGCCGGGCGCCGAAATCGCCGCCGGATGAACCCGAAACCCGCGAGGCGCCGCCGGTATCGGCGCCGCTCAGCTGGGCGATGACGCGCTCGACCGGGCCGCCGGGCGCAAACTGCACGACCACGAACGACACGAACAAGATTCCCAGCAGTGTGGGGAGCATCAGGAAAATACGGCGGGCGATGTATGCGCTCATGAGCTATTTCGCCGGCTCGGGCTTAACAGTTTCAGATTTGGCGGCCTTGTCGGGGTCGGACCACCACAGGATGCGCTCTCCCATGCTGGAAGCGTCGATCGGATAGCGCGGCAATTTCTTCGGATGATCGAACACATCCCAATAAGCCACCGGATGACTGGTGCGATACCACTGCGGCACCCAATAGCGCCCGGCGCGAAACACGCGATCGAAGGCGCGGCACGCCGTGGTCAGCTCGGCCCGCGTGTTGGCGTCGATGATGCGATCGATCAGCGCATCCAGCGCCGGGCTGGCGATGCCGGCGAGATTGTACGACCCCTTGGTTTTTGCCGCCTGCGACGAGAAAAACGGACGCATGCCGTCGCCGGGCGTCGCCGACATGCTGAAGCGCTCGATGGTCATGTCGAAATCGAAATCTTCCAGCCGGGCGCGATATTGCACCGGATCGACCAGGCGCAAGCTCGCCTCGATCCCGAGCGTGCCGAGATTCTTGATGTAGGGCGCGTGATGCGGCTGGATCGACGGTTCGTCGGCGAGAAACTCGATTCTGAAAATCTCGCCGTTGGGCAGAAGCCGCTTGCCGTCCTTGATGAGCAGTCCGGCATCGAGCAGCAACTGCGAGGCCTTGCGCAGCAGCGTCCGGTCCTGCCCCGAGCCATCCGACACCGGCGGCACGAACGGCATACCGAACACTTCGTCCGGCACCTGACCGCGAAACGGTTCAAGCAGCTTGAGTTCTTCCGGCGACGGCGGCCCGGTCACCATCATATCCGAATTCTGGAACACCGAATGGGTTCGGGCATAAGCACCATACATGATGGTCTTGTTGGTCCATTCGAAATCGAAGGCGACCGTCAGTGCCTCGCGCACCCGCGGGTCCTGGAATTTCTCGCGGCGCGTATTGATGAACCAACCCTGCGCGCCCGACGGCGTTTCGTCCGGCAAAATCTCGCGCTTGACCCGGCCGTCCTTGACGGCGGGGAAATCATAGCGTGTCGCCCACACCCGCGCGGTGAACTCCTCACGGTACAGGTAATTCTTCGCGGTAAAGCCTTCGAACGCCACATCGCGGTCGCGATAAAATTCGTAACGCACCGTGTCGAAATTATAGATGCCGCGCGCAACCGGGAGATCGGCGCCCCACCAGTCCTTGACGCGTTCGAACTCGATGTAGCGGTTGGCTTCGAATTTTCCGACCTTGTACGGCCCGCTTCCGAGCGGAATATCGAGCGTCGATTTGTCGAACGGCCGCGTCGCGTAGTAGGCTTTCGAAAAGATCGGCAGGCCGGCGATATAGAGCGGCACATCGCGCGCGCGCTTTTCGGCGAAGGTGACGACCAGGGTGGCATCGTCCGATGCCTCGGCCTTCACCATATCGCGCATCTGCTGCAAAATCAGCGGATGCCCTTTGGCCTTGAGCGTCGTGAGCGAGAAGGCGGCATCGTGGGCTGTGAGTTTCATGCCGTCGTGAAACCTTGCTTCGGGCCGCAACGTGAATCGATAGACCAGCCTGTCAGGTGAAATTTGCACCGACTTCGCCGCCAGGCCATACATCGCGTCCGGTTCGTCGCCCGCACGCGCCATCAGCGCGGTGAAGGTGAGGTCCATGCCCTGCGCGCCTTCGCCCTTCAGGATATAGGCGTTGAGCGAATTGAAGGTCTGGTACGACTGGTTGTTGGACCGCACGGAAGGAATCGTCGAAAACAGTCCGCCCTTTGGCGCCGCCAGATTGACGTAGTCGAAATGCGGGAAGTCGGGTGGATATTTCAGATCGCCGAACACCGACAGGCCATGCAGCTCGGCACCGGCATCGACCGCCATCGCGGGCCGCAACCAAGCCGCGCCGGCCGCGCCGATGCCGAAACCGAGCACATGCCGGCGGGTGAGCTGCGCCATGCGCGAAAAGTCCCTCAAGATCGTTTGCCGATCCTGGCGGCTTTGTCCTGGTCGAACCACCACAGCGCCGGCAGGCCGGACCGGCCGTATTTCGGCAGTGGTTCGGCGTGGCTGAAACGGTCCCATCGGGCGTAGCGGGTGAAGCCGTAGGTGAATTGCGGCACCACGTAGAAATTCCACAGCAGCACCCGATCGAGCGCCCTGGTCGCGGCAAGCAGGGTTGCGCGGTCCTTGGCGAAGATCACCTTCTCGATCAGCGCGTCGACCGCGGGATTCTTGATGCCGATGGTGTTGCGCGCGCCCGGCTGGCCCGCGGCCTGCGATCCCCAAAACTCCCGCTGCTCGTTGCCGGGCGACAGCGACTGTCCCCACTGGTCGATGATCATGTCGAAATCGAAGCTGCGCAGCCGGTTCTGATACTGCGCGTCGTCGACGGTGCGGATCGAAGCCGTCACTCCGATGCGCTCCAGCGACGGCTTGTAGAACAGTGCTATTCGCTCGGCCGACGGATCCTGCACCAGAATTTCGACGGTAACCGGCTTGCCGGCCTGATCCACCAGCTTGCGCTCGCGCACCTCGAAGCCGGCGTCCTTCAGGAGCTTCGCGCTCTCGCGCAGATTGCCGCGCACCGCTTCCGGATTACCGCCGACAGGATTAGCGTAAGCCGTGGTGAAGACCTCGGCCGGCACCTTGTCGCGCACGGTTTCGAGGATCTGCAGCTCTTCACCTTGCGGCAGGCCGGAACACGCAAGCTCGGTGCCTTCGAAATAACTGTTGATGCGCCGGTACTGGCCATAGAACAGCTGCTTGTTCATCTCCTCGAAATCGAAGGCGTAGTTGAAGGCGCGGCGCAGCCGGACGTCCTTGAAGGCATCGCGACGCAGATTGAAGGCAAAGCCTTGCATCCGGCCGGAATCGTTGATCGGGAATTCCTCCTTGACCACCCGCTTTTCAGCGACCGCCGGAAAGTCATACGCCGTCGCCCACTGCTTCGCCGAGTTTTCGGCGATCCAGTCCGCTTGATCGGCCTTGAAGGCTTCCAGCGCGACAAGATTGTCGCGGAAGAATTCGAAACGCAGTTCGTCGAAATTATTTTCGCCGATACGCACCGGCAGGCCGGCCCCCCAGTAATCCTTGACCCGCTCCACCGCGACCGAACGGCCCGCGACAAATTCCTTGATCCGGTAGGGACCGGAGCCCAGCGGTTTCTCCAGCGTGGTCGCGGAGATATCGCGCTTGTGGCCTTCGCCGTCGCTGCCCTCCCACCAATGCTTCGGCAACACCGTCAGTTCGCCGACGATGGTCGGCAATTCGCGGTTTCCCGGCTGGTCGAACGTGAAGGTGATCTCGCGCTCCCCGGTTTTTTCGGATTTCACGACATGACGATAATACGAGGCGTACATCGGGCTGTATTTCTTCAAGGTATCGATCGAGAAGATCACGTCCTCCGGCGTCACCGGCCTGCCGTCGTGCCAGCGCGCGTCCCGGCGCAGCCGATACCTGACCCAGGAAAAATCGTCGGGATGCGCGGCCGCCTCGGCCAGCAGACCGTAATAGGTCGCGACCTCGTCCTGCGAACGGGCCATCAGGGTTTCATAGATCAGCCCGACCGCCGGCGCGATCGAACCCTTCACGCCGGCTACCGCCAGGTTGAAATTGTCGAAGGTGCCGATCGATATCGAGCGGGCGACGCCGCCCTTGGGCGCGTCGGGATTGACGTAATCGAAGCGCTTGAAGTCGGCGGGATATTTGATGTCGCCGAACAGCGACAGGCTGTGACGCCAGGCGGCCTCGGCGGCGGCTGGTTGCGCGCGTGCCGCGCCCACCGTCTGAAGGCCGGTTGCTGCTGCGAACACCGGCCCGACCGCGGCGAAAGCTCCGCTTTGAAGAAGACATCGTCGGGTAATTGCCAAATGAAGAATTCCTGGTGCTGTCAACGCTGCGGTTAGAGCCGCATTATATGGCAAGGTTTCGGCAGATTATGTTGCTTTTTCCTCATGATACCAGCCCGCGATGGTCCCCGGTGCGGCGAAACGTCCCGATAACGCCCATATGAAGCGCGGGTTTTCCGCAAACGAAAACGGCCAGGCGAGGCCCGGCCGTCGACGGCGAAAAATTCATGGGTCGAGCGGACGCCGTTACTTCGCCGCCGTCGGCAGCGGAACCGGCTTGTCGGCCAGCGTCGCGAGGTAGGCGATCACGTCGGCGCGCTCGCTGTCCTTCTGGATGCCGGCGAAGCCCATCGCAGTGCCGGGAACGAAGCCTTTTGGATTGGCGATGAATTTGTTCAAATCCTCGAAGGTCCAGGTGCCGCCCTTGCTCTTCATGGCGGCGGAGAAATTGAACCCGGCTTTGCCTTCGCCCTTCTTCTCATTGACGGTGCCGAACAGGTTCGGACCGACGCGGTTGGGGCCGCCCTTCTCGAAGGTGTGGCAGGCCGCGCATTTCTTGGCAGCCGCGGCGCCCTTCTCGGCCGAAGCGGTCTGCAGCAGCTTCTCGATCGGTTCCGACGGCGCTGCGGCTTCCTTGGACCCGCCGGCGTGGTCTTCTTCTTTCACCGCGATGTCGTAGCCCGGCTTATCCAGCTTGGTGGGGGCAAAAATCGCACCCGCGGTAAAGCTCGACACCAGCAGAACGAGGCAGGTGGCCAGAACAGCGCCGAGAATTTTATTGAGTTCGAAGGAGTCCATTTTCAGATCAGGCTCCGGGCCGGAATTTTGTCATTAGGGCCGGCTGAACGGCCTCGGATAGACAAGGCAAGAACGACAGGAATCGGGCTTTCGCGCTGCACCTTCAGCAGCGATGAGATATCGGTTTGCCCGCGCTCTGGCAACCCGTATAAACGCCCGAACTTTCGACCAATCCTCGTCATTTTGTCCGCATTCGAGCCGGCCTAAGATCCCCCATCCCGATGACCGAACCCCGCACCCTGGTGCTGATTCCCGCCCGCATGGCCGCCACGCGCCTGCCGGGCAAGCCGCTGCTGGACATCGCCGGGGTGCCGATGATCGTACATGTGCTGCGCCGGGCCGAAGCCGCCGGTATCGGCCGTGTCGCGGTCGCCACCGACACGCCCGATATCGCGGCGGCCGTAAAATTCCACGGCGGCGAGGCGGTGATGACATCGGCTGATCACCCATCCGGGTCGGACCGAATCTACGAGGCGCTGGGCAAGCTCGATGCTTCAGGACAGACCGAAATCGTCGTCAATCTGCAAGGCGATTTTCCCACCATCCTGCCGGACAATATCCGCGCCGTGCTTGGGCCGCTGAGCGATCCCGCGGTCGATATCGCCACGCTGGCGGCGGAAATCCACACCGAGGAGGAAGCCACCAACCCGAACGTGGTGAAGATGGTCGGCTCGCGGTTGAGCGAGCGGCGGCTGCGCGCGCTGTATTTTACCCGCGCCACCGCGCCATGGGGCGACGGGCCGCGCTATCACCATGTCGGCCTCTATGCCTATCGCCGCGAGGCGCTGCAGCGTTTCGTGGCGTTGCCGCCCTCTGCGCTGGAGCGGCAGGAAAAGCTCGAACAACTCCGGGCAATCGAGGCGGGCATGCGGATCGACGTGACCATCGTGGACACGGTGCCGCGCGGCGTCGACACGCCTGAGGACCTGGAAACCACGCGCCGGATACTGGCCAAAAGCTGAGTTGCTGATAGAAGGCGCCATGACCAAACCCATGAAAATTGCATTCCAGGGCGAGCCCGGCGCCAACTCGCACCTCGCCATCGTCGAAGCCTATCCCGACGCCGAGCCGCTGCCCTGCGCCACCTTCGAGGATGCATTTGCCGCGATCTCTTCCGGAGAGGCCGAACTCGGCATGATCCCGATCGAAAATTCGGTCGCCGGCCGCGTCGCCGACATTCATCATCTGCTGCCGGCGTCCGGCCTGTTCATCGTCGGCGAATGGTTCTTGCCGATCCGCCATCAGTTGATGGCACCGCGCGGCGCCGAATTGGCTGATATCAAAACGGTGGAGAGCCACGTTCATGCGCTCGGCCAATGCCGACGCATCATCCGCAAGCTCGGCATCAGGCCGGTCGTCGCGGCCGATACCGCCGGCTCGGCGCGAATCGTCGCCGAGCGCGGCGACAGCAGCTGCGCCGCAATCGCATCGCGCCTCGCCGCCGACATTTACGGCCTCGATGTCCTGGCGGAGGATGTCGAGGATGAGACCCACAACACCACGCGCTTTGTGGTGCTGGCGCGCGACGCCAGCTGGGCCAGGCAGGGGTCAGGACCGCTGGTGACCACATTTGTGTTTCGGGTGCGCAACCTGCCCGCCGCACTGTACAAGGCGATGGGCGGCTTCGCCACCAACGGCGTCAACATGACCAAGCTGGAAAGTTACATGGTCGACGGCAATTTCTTCGCGACGCAATTCTATGCCGATGTCGACGGCCATCCCGACGATCGGAACTTGGCGTTCGCGCTGGAGGAGCTGAAATTCTTCTCGCGCGAATTTCGGATCGTCGGCGTTTATCCGGCTCACCCGTTCCGCGCGACCTTTGCCGAGAAGGCGGAGTAAGGCGCAGAGCGACTACTCCGCCGTTGCGAGCGAAGCAATCCAGAGCCGCATACGCTGCAGGGCTGGATTGCTTCGTCGCAAGTGCTCCTCGCAATGACGAAAACTACGCCGCCGCCTTCTTGTCCAGCCCGAACGCGTCCGCCAGCAGGCTGTACGATCTCTTGCGCGCGTCGTGATCATACACCGCGGTGATGATCATCAACTCATCGGCCTGGCTCGCCGAGATCATCGGCTGCAGCTTCTGCATCACCGTGGCCGGGCTGCCGACGAACAGCCGCGAGCGGTTGCGCGCGATCGAGGCGCGCTCGCTGTCCGTATAGGGATAGGCGCGCGCTTCCTCGATGCTGGGCAGCGGCAGATACTGGCCGCGGTCGCGGCGCAATCGATTGAGATCCATCGACGAGGCGAGTTGCTCAGCCTCCACGTCGGTTTCGGCGGCAACCACGGCGACTGCGAGAATGCCGTGCGGCTTCGCCCGCCACCGCGACGGCTTGAAGCGCGCCCGATAATGCGTCAGCGCGTCGACCGCGTCATGCGACGCGAAATGATGCGCGAACGCAAAACCCATCCCGACCTGGGCGGCAAGTTCAGAGCTGTAGTCGCTGGAGCCGAGCAGCCAGATCGGCGGCAGCGGCGTATCGTCCGGCATCGCCACCACGTTGTTGTAGGGATGGCCAGGCGGAAAATCGCGGGTCTCCCACAATGTCAGCTCATGCAGCCGCTCAAGAAAATCGTCGCCCTCGCGGCGATCGAGGCGGCTGCGCAGTGCATGCGCGGTGGCCCCATCGGTACCCGGCGCGCGTCCCAAACCCAGATCGATTCTGCCTGGAAATAGCGCCTCCAGCATCTTGAACCGCTCGGCAACCGTCAGCGGCGCGTGGTTCGGCAGCATCACGCCGCCGGAGCCGACATGGATGCGGCTGGTCACCGCGGCGATTTGCCCGATCATGAGATCGGGCGCGGGGCTCGCGACGGATGAAAGGTTGTGATGCTCGGCCAGCCAGTAGCGCACATAGCCGAGGCTGTCGGCGTGCCTGGCGAGGTCGATGCTGTTGCGCAGCGCCGCGGCGGGTCTGGTGCCGGTGGTGACGACCGACAGGTCGAGAATGGAGAGCGGGATCATGGCGTTAAGCTAGTGCCTCAGGCCCCGCGGACAAAGGGCCTGATCGCGCAGATCGGGACGCATTGGCGGAAGGCTGGCGACCCCGGCGACATTGTGGGACACGGTTTGGTACCGATCTTAAATCATGAATTGCCCACTTCTTCGCATGCAACGGGGCGTACTGAATTCTTGCAGAGAATTAGCAATTTTACTGTATAGCACCTAATCTTTTGGGCCGAGGGCGCTCATTCCTCTTGGTAGCCCACTTTCTGCAACCTAAGTCACTATTGCACTTGACGTTTTACATGTAATGGGCAATTTCCCACACAAAAGCATGAGTTGATGGGCTATTTCAGGGAGCCGGTTTGGCTTATTTTAGCGACTTGCAGCTAAGCGTGAAACGTCCGTGCAATCGGGAGTGGGATTTGCAGTGCCATGAGTGATATTTCGCCGCCCGCGCATGACCGTCATCCCGCGTCCAAACGCCCCGCCATTTCCTTCGAGTTCTTTCCACCGAAGACCGAGGAGATGGAGCGCAATCTCTGGGACACCATCACCCGCCTTGCGCCGCTGACGCCGAATTTCGTCTCTGTAACCTACGGTGCCGGCGGATCGACCCGCGAGCGCACCCATTCGACCATCGCCCGCATTCTTGCCGAAACCGACCTGTTGCCCGCCGCGCATCTGACCTGCGTCGGGGCTGCGCGCGGCGAGATCGACGAGATCGTCGGCCGATATCATGAGGTCGGGGTTCGCCATATCGTAGCACTTCGCGGCGATCCGCCGGGCGGCATCGGTACCGCCTATGCCACGCACCCGGATGGCTATCGCAACTCGGCGGATCTGGTCGCCGGCATCAAGCGGCGGCATGGCGACATCGAGGTTTCCGTTTCCGCCTATCCGGAAAAACACCCCGAAAGCCGCGACTTCGATGCCGACATCGATTTCCTGAAAGCCAAGGTCGATGCCGGCGCGACCCGCGCCATCACCCAGGTGTTCTTCGACAACGACTTGTATTTTCGCTATCTCGACCGGGTTCGCGCGCGCGGTATCGCCATCCCGATCGTGCCCGGCATCATGCCGATGCACAATTTCAAGCAGGCCCGCAAATTCGTGACCCGCGCGGGCACGACCGTGCCGTCATGGCTGGCGGAGAAATTTGACGGGCTTGACGACGATCCGGACACCCGCAAGCTGGTCGCGGCGACGGTTGCCGCCGGCCAGGTGCAAAAGCTCGCCAAGCACGGCGTCGACACCTTTCACTTCTACACCATGAACCGCGCCGACCTCGTGTTCGCGATCAGCCATCTGCTCGGCATTCGCCCCAATGGCGCGCAGAAAGCCGCTTGATCCGATGACGGTGCCCGTCTCCCCGAAACGAGCCGCTTTGCTGGCGCTTGGCGCGCGAGCGCATCCTGGTGCTCGACGGCGCCATGGGCACCATGATCCAGGCGCTCGAATATGACGAAGCCGCGTTTCGCGGCGAACGTTTCAAGGATTTCCATCGCGACTTGCGCGGCAACAACGACCTGTTGATTCTCACGCAGCCGAAGTCGATCGAGGCCATCCACGCCGACTACCTGCGCGCCGGTGCCGATATCGTCGCCACCAACACGTTTTCCTCGACCTCGATCGCGCAGGCGGATTACGACCTCTCCAGCATCGCCTACGAGATGAATCTCGAAGGCGCCAAGCTCGCGCGTGCCGCGGCCGAGCGCGTCAGCGCCGAGGACGGTAGACCGCGCTTTGTCGCCGGCGCGATCGGCCCCACCAACCGCACCGCGTCGATCTCGCCGGACGTTTCCAGCCCCGGTTTCCGTGCGGTGACCTTCGACGACCTGCGCACCGCCTATGGCGAGCAGATCAACGGCCTGCTCGATGGCGGTGCCGACCTGCTGCTGCTGGAAACCATCTTCGACACGCTCAACGCCAAGGCGGCGCTGTATGCGATCGCCGAAATCTCCGAGGCCCGCGGCATCGACGTGCCGGTGATGATTTCCGGCACCATCACCGACAAATCCGGCCGCCTGCTCTCCGGGCAATTGCCCGAAGCGTTCTGGAATTCGGTGCGCCACGCCAGGCCGATCACCATCGGCTTCAACTGCGCGCTCGGAGCCGAGGATTTGCGCGCGCATATCGCCGACATCGGCCGCGTCGCCGATACGCTAGTTTGCGCCTATCCGAATGCCGGGCTGCCCAACGAATTCGGCGCGTATGACGAAAGCCCCGAATTCATGGCCGGGCTGATCGGCGAGTTCGCGGCTAGCGGCCTCGTCAACATCGTCGGTGGCTGCTGCGGCACCACGCCCGCGCATATCGCGGCGATATCCGCCGCCGTCGCGCCGCACCGGCCGCGCGCGATCCCGATCATCGAACCGCGGCTTCGGCTGTCGGGCCTGGAGCCGTTCGAACTGACCCCGGCGATTCCCTTCGTCAATGTCGGCGAGCGCACCAACGTCACCGGCTCCGCCAAATTCCGCAAGCTGGTCACCGCGGGCGACTATACCGCCGCGCTCCAGGTCGCGCGCGACCAGGTCGAGAACGGCGCCCAGATCATCGACGTCAACATGGACGAGGGTCTGCTGGATTCCGAAGCCGCGATGGTGACGTTCCTCAATCTCGTCGCCGCCGAGCCCGACATCGCCCGCGTTCCAGTGATGGTCGACTCCTCGAAATTCACCGTGATCGAGGCCGGCCTGAAATGCGTGCAGGGCAAGCCGGTGGTGAATTCGATCTCGATGAAGGAAGGCGAGGAGAAGTTTATCCACGAGGCGAAAATCGCGCGGCGCCATGGCGCCGCCGTGGTGGTGATGGCCTTCGATGAGGCCGGCCAGGCCGATACCTTCGCGCGCAAGACCGAAATCTGCAAGCGCGCCTATGACATCCTGGTGAACCAACTCAACTTCCCGCCCGAAGATATCATCTTCGACCCCAATATCTTTGCGATCGCGACCGGTCTCGAAGAGCACAACAATTACGGCGTCGACTTCATCGAGGCGACGCGCTGGATCCGCCAGAACCTGCCGCACGCGCATATTTCCGGCGGCGTTTCCAACCTGTCGTTCTCGTTCCGCGGCAACGAGCCGGTGCGCGAGGCGATGCATTCGGTGTTTCTCTACCACGCGATTTATGCCGGCATGGATATGGGCATCGTCAATGCCGGCCAGATGATCGTCTATGACGATATCGATCCCGAGCTGCGGCAGACCTGTGAGGACGTGATCCTCAACCGCGATCCCGGCGCGTCCGAACGTCTGCTGCAATTGGCGGAAAAATTCCGCGGCAAGGAGAAGCAGAGCAAGGAGCAGGATCTTGCCTGGCGCGAATGGCCGGTCGACAAGCGGCTCAGCCACGCGCTGGTGCATGGCATCACCGAATTCATCGAGGCCGACACCGAAGACGCGCGCAAGGTCGCCGAACGCCCGCTCAACGTCATCGAAGGTCCGTTGATGGCCGGCATGAACGTGGTCGGCGACCTGTTCGGCGACGGCAAAATGTTCCTGCCGCAGGTGGTGAAATCCGCCCGCGTCATGAAGCAGGCGGTCGCCTATCTGATGCCGTTCATGGAGGAAGAGAAGGCGCGCAACCTCGCCAACGGTATCGCGGGCGACGGCCGCAGCTCGGCCGGCAAGATCGTGCTCGCCACCGTGAAGGGCGACGTGCACGACATCGGCAAGAACATCGTCGGCATCGTGCTGCAATGTAACAATTTCGAGGTGATCGACCTCGGCGTCATGGTGCCGGCGGCCAAAATCATCGAGACCGCGAAGGCTGAAGGTGCCGACATCGTCGGCCTCAGCGGTTTGATCACGCCTTCGCTGGATGAAATGAGTTTTCTCGCCGGCGAACTGGAACGGCAAGGATTGAACGTGCCGCTGCTGATCGGCGGCGCCACCACCAGCCGCGTCCATACCGCCGTAAAAATCGATCCTAAATACACCGGCGGGCCGGTGGTGCATGTCAACGACGCCAGCCGTGCGGTCGGCGTCGCCTCCGCGCTGCTGTCGCCGGAGCGGCGCGGCGCCTACGCCGCCGAAGTGCGCGCCGATTATGCGAAAATTTCCGCAGCGCATTTCCGCGCCCAGGCGGACAAGAAGCGGCTGAAGCTGAAGGATGCACGCGCCAACGCCGTGACAATCGATTTCGCAAAAACCCCGCCGAAGAAGCCGGCGTTCCTCGGCATCAAGACGTTCCGCGATTACAATCTCGCGGAGCTTGCCGACTATATCGACTGGACCCCCTTCTTCCAGACCTGGGAGCTGACCGGGCGATATCCTGCGATATTAGACGACCCGAAAGTTGGCGAGGTCGCGCGTTCACTGTATGACGATGCCCGCAAGATGCTCGACCTCATCGTCAAGGGGAACTGGTTCAAGGCCCAGGCCACCATCGGCTTCTGGCCGGCCAATGCCGACGGCGACGACATCGTGGTCTACGCCGACGACACCCGCAGCGAGAGGATCGCGACCTTCCACACCCTGCGCCAGCAGTTGGAGAAGCGCGAAGGCCGCTTCAACGCAGCGCTTTCCGATTTCATCGCGCCGGTGTCATCAGGCGTGCCGGACTATGTCGGCGCGTTCGTGGTCACCGCGGGGATCGGCGAGGACATCGTCGCCGACCGCTTCAAGAACGCCAATGACGACTACTCGTCGATCCTGTGCAAGGCCTTGGCGGACCGTCTCGCCGAGGCCTTCGCCGAGCGGATGCATCAACGCGTGCGCAAGGAATTCTGGAATTATGCGCCGGACGAAATGCTTAAGCCAGACGCACTCATTCTCGAACAATATTCCGGCATCCGTCCGGCGCCCGGCTATCCCGCGCAGCCCGATCATACCGAGAAAGCCACGCTGTTCCGCCTGCTCGACGCCGAGGCCACGGCGGGCGTGAAGCTGACGGAAAGTTTTGCGATGTGGCCGGGCTCGTCGGTGTCAGGACTCTACTTCAGCCACCCCGAAAGTTTCTATTTCGGCGTCGGCAAGATCGAGCGCGACCAGGTGGAAGACTACGCCGCGCGAAAAGGCTGGAGCGTCGCAGAAACCGAGCGCTGGCTGGCGCCGGTGCTGAATTACATTCCCCTCAGTGAAACCATGCCAACGCTGGCACCGACGGCATCTGTGCCCGAACCCGCCAACGATGTCGCCAAGGAAATGGCGAATCATCCGCCGGGCTGCACCTGCGCGGTGCATCTTGCCTATCGCAAGAAGGCCCGAGCGGGATAACACCGCTGTCGTCCTCGCGGACGACGAATCAATAATCCTTCAGCAACCGCTCGATGTAATCGAGTTCGATCTGCGGACGCAGCGGATCGGCGAGGCGGCGGCGCAGCTCCTCGAGAATACGGCGCACCCGCTGCACGTCGATTTCCCCGGGGATTTTTACCGTCAAATCGTCGCCCCATTCGCGGCCCCGCAACGGCCGTCCGAGCGGGTCGCTGTCGCGGCCGCCGCTCTGCTGGCGGCCGGCGCGATTGCCGGGGCCGTCGTTCTGGCCATCGCCATCGCCGGGCTGCATCTGCTGCGCGAGGTTTTGCGCGCCCTTGCGCAAGGCGTCCAGCGCTCGTCCTTGCGAATCCACGGCGCCATCGGCGTTGCCTTCGCCGAGCCGGCCGTCGGCGTCGCCCATCGCGTTGTCGGCATCGCCGAGATTGTCCTCGCTGTCGCCCTGGTCAGCCTGATCACCGTCCTGGCCCTGCTGACCCTTCTGACCCTTTTCGCCCTTCTGGCCCTGACCCATGCCGCGCCTGGCCAGTTCCTGCTGCAATTTCTTCAGACGGTCGCGCAGGCCCTGCTGGTCCTGCTGCAGGTCGCTCATGTCGCCCTGCTTGTTGCCGCGCTGGCGGTCGCGCCGCGAATCCTGGCCCTGCTTGAAAGTCTTGTCGCGCAACTGCTGCTGCTTGCGGATCATGTCGCCGAGTTCGTTCAGCGCTTGCTCCATGTCGCCGTCGCCGTTCTGGCCCGGCCGCGCCATCTGCAGGTTTTCCAGCATCTGCTGCAATTGCTCGAGCAATTGCCTGGCGGCGTCCTTGTCGCCGGAACGCGACAGCCGCTCCATGCGATCGAGCATGTTCTTCAGATCCTGCTGACTGAGCATCCTGGTGTTGGGATCGAGCGGCCGCGCCAGTTGCTGCGGATTATTGCGCAACTGCTCGGCAAGCTGCTGCAGGAACTTGTCCAGCGCCGCGCGAAGATTCTCGGTGAGCTTCTTGATCTCCTCGTCGCTGGCGCCGCGTTCCAGCGCCTGCTTGAGCGCCTCTTGCGCCGCGCGCAGCGCCTTGTCGACGTCGGTGATGTTGCCGTCCTCGATGGTGACCGCGAGCGCCCAAAGACTGGCGACGACCTCGCGCATCGCATCATCGCTGCGCGCCGCCTCGAGCTGCCGCGTGACACTGAAGAGGCCGAGATACTGCCCGGCCTCGGGCGTGAACAATTCCGGCGCGATCATCAGCGCGTCGAGCGCGGTGTAGACCTGCCAATTCTGGTTGGCGTCGAGCGCCAGCGCGCGGCGCTGCTCGATCAGCGCCCGCGCCAAGGGTTTTGTGAACAGCCGCTCCGGCAGCCGCATGTTGAAGGGCTCGCTGTTGCCCTCATTGCCGGCTTCGTCTTTTGCGGTAAGCGTCAACGTCACGTCGGCGCCGGCATAGGGGTCCTCGCTGAGATCCTTGACGGTCTGGCCGACGCCGTTGCGGGTGCGCGCGTTCGGCAGCACCAGCGCGAATTTCGGCGGGTCGAACAACGGCCGCGGCGCCGCGGCGGCGCCCTTCGCGGCCTCGCCTGGACGCGCGGCGAAACGCGCCTGCGCTTCGCTGACGCCGTAATCGTCCTCGATTTTGTAGGACGTCTGCAGCGAGCCGCGCGCCTGACGCTCCGGATCCCTGACCAGCGCGATGGTCGGGGCGCGGTCGGGAACGGCGCTGAATTTCCATTGCGGCTGGCCCGAGGGCGCGCGGACATGCGCGGTGCCGTCGCCGGCGATGGTGAAATGCTTTTCGTTGGTACCCTTGGGGGCCTGCTCGGCCGGCGCCGCCTCGGTCAACCCGCCTCCGACCACCACATCGAGGCTGCCGCCGCTGGAGCGCACGATCAGCGTCGAGCCCGCCGGCACCGGCAATGGTCCGGCGTCCGGCGCCGCGGCATCCTTGTTGGCGGCGGACAGGATCACCGGCGGCTTGCCGGTATAGACCGGCGGCGTCACCCAGGCATCGACCCTTACATTGGCGGGCGACAACACGCCGTTCCAGTCGAAGGCGGCGGCCACCCGCGTGGTGCGTTCCTCGCCCGCGGCGACGAAGGCCGCCACCATCATAACCGCGACCAGCGCGCGCAACGCCCTGGGATCGTGGATGGTCAGCCGCGGCGACGGCAGTCCGGCGCGGATGCGTTTGATCGAGGCCAGCGTGCGCTCGCGCTGTGCCTGCCATAGCGCCAGCGCCACCGGATCATGCGTGGCCAGCGTATCGGTCAACGCGGTGGCCGGGCGATGGCGAATGCCGGTGCCCCGATCGAGCCGGCTTAAGCCCTCCTCACGGCTCGGCCAGCGGAATTTGAACAGCGGAAGCAGCGCGGCCAGCGCCAGTACTGCAAACAGCAGAAGCCCGATGGCGCGCGCCAAAGACGGCAGCGCCAGCCACAGCCCGGACCAGGACACCGCCAGGAACAGCCCGGCAACGGTCAAAAGCCGCGCCAGATGCGGCCAGCTTCGCTCCCATGCGATGGCGAACTTTGCCCGCTGCAGGGCCTGCGTCAGGTGCAGCCGGGAAACGGCCTCAGCGTCGCGGGCTGGCTCTGTCGGGTCGGGGGTCGCGCCGTTCAACAAACTCTCCTTGCTTGCCGAAACAGCATCCTAGCACGACGGCGGCAATGAGGCACGTGCCGCAATGCACAACCCACACCCCAAATCGCGCATGACACGAAGGCGTGACGAGACGCTTTCGACCCCGTAACGTCGGCAATCATCTTACGAAAAACGAGGAAGCGTCATGGATCAGAAAACGCACGACAAGGGCCTGGAAATCCGCAAGGCGGTGCTGGGCGAGGCCTATGTCGCCAACGCCCTGAAGAACGCCGACGAATTCAACAAGCCGTTCCAGGAACTGGTGACCGAATATTGCTGGGGCGCGATCTGGGGCCGCGAGGAGTTACCGCGGAAAACCCGCAGCATGCTCAACCTCGCCATGATCTCGATCCTGAACCGGCCGCATGAATTGCGGGTGCATATCAAGGGCGCGCTGGTCAATGGCGTCAGCAAGGACGAGATCCGCGAGGTCTTCATGCAGGTCGCCTGCTACGCCGGCATTCCCGCCGGCGTCGACAGTTTCAGGATCGCGCGCGAAGTGTTCGCCGAGATGGACAAGAAGCCCGATTGAGCTAGGTCGCAGACGCCATGACCGTTTCGTATCGGCTGCATTATTTCCCGGAATCCGGCAACAGCTACAAGCTGGCGCTGATGCTAAACCTGTGTGGGCAGACGTTCGATCCGGTATGGACCGATTTTGCCGGCGGGATCACGCGCACGGCGCAGTGGCGCAATGCCGTCAACGTGATGGGCGAAATCCCGGTGCTGGAGGAGGACGGGGTCCGGCTCACCCAGACCGCGCCGATCCTGCTTCGCCTCGCGGAACGCTACGGCAAGTTCGGCGGCGCGGATTCGGAGCAGCGGCAGGAGGTGCTGCGATGGCTGTTCTGGGATAACCACAAGCTCACGAGCTATATGGCGTCCTATCGCTACATGCGTAGCTTCATCGAGGCGCCCGATCCGACGATCATCACGTTCTTCCGCAAACGGCTGGACGACTATCTCGGCATTCTGGAAAACCATCTGAGCCGCCGCGACTATGTCGCCGGCTCGGCGCCCACCGTCGCGGACATCTCGATGATCGGCTATCTGATGTTTCCGAGCGAAGAGGCCGGTTTCGACTATGCCAGGACACACCCCGCGATACGCGCCTGGCTGGATCGAATTGCAGCGCTTCCGGGCTGGAAGGCTCCCTACGACCTGTTACCAGGCCAGCGTCTGAAACTTTACCGATCCCAGCAACGCGCGGCTGAACTCTCCGGCACATAAGGCTTAACTCATGGACATCGGATTCATCGGACTGGGCAAGATGGGCGTCCCCATGGCCCGCCGCCTCATTGAGGCGAAACATCAGTTGGTCGTGTACGACCAGCGCAAGGAGGCTGTCGATAAACTGGTGACGCTCGGCGCCAAAGCCGCCTCGTCGCCGAAAGACGTCGCCGACCGCGTCGAAACGGTGCTGGCGAGCCTGCCGTCATTGCAGGCCTCGCTCGATGTCGCGACCGGTAAGGAGGGCGTGATCGAGGGCGCGCGGATAAAACGCTTTGTCGATCTTTCCACTGTCGGCTCGCAGATGGCGGTGCGGATTCATGATCTGCTGGCGAAACGCGGCATCGTGCAACTCGACAGCCCGGTCAGTGGCGGCGTCGGCGGCGCCGAAAAAGGTACGCTGGCGGTGATGGTGTCGGGACCGCGCGCGGAGTTCGAGGTGATAAAGCCGGCGCTCGACGTGATCGGAAAGGTATTCTTTATCGGCGAAAAACCCGGCTCCGGACAAACCATGAAGCTTGCCAACAATCTCCTGTCGGCGACCGCGGTGGTTGCCACATCCGAAGCCGTGGTGATGGGCGTCAAGGCCGGGCTCGATCCCGCCGTAATGATCGACGTGATCAATGCGGGCTCCGGCATGAACACGGCGAGCCGCGACAAGTTTCCGCGTTCGATCCTGCCGCGCAGCTTCGATTTCGGCTTCGCTACCGGGCTGATGGTGAAGGATGTCCGGCTCTGCCTCGAGGAGATGAAATCGCTGGGGCTGTCGATGGAAGTCGCCGAGGCGGTCGGGCGGCTGTGGGAAGCGGTGATCCGCGACATGGGCGCGGAGTTGGATTTCACCTCGGCGATCAAGCCGATCGAACAGGCCGCGGGGGTCGTCGTCGGTGGAACCAAGGCGCGCGCGGCGGAGTGAGACGGCTTAGGAACCTCATTCCGCGGAACGCGTTCTCCTGTCTGCCGCGCTGTTGCGGCCAGGAGGATGTCCATGAAAAAACTGCTGATGGTAGTTGCGGCGGCGTCGCTTGGCGCGACGATCGCCAATGCCCAAACAACCGTAACCACCACGACCACGGGAACCGGTAACGCGGCGGTTCAGATCGAGCCGCAATACCGCACCAAGATCAAGAGCTACGTCACCGAGCACAAGGTGCGCCCGATCGCGACCAAGGAGAGGATCGTGGTCGGTTCCAGAGTGCCGGCCGACGTCGAGCTCGATGCCGTGCCGTCGGACTGGGGTCCTTCGCTGACCAAGTATCGCTACGTCTATTCCAACGACCGCGTGATGCTGGTCGATCCCGGCAGCCGCACGGTGGTGCAGGAAATCGACTGATCAGCGAAGCATTTTTGCGAGAAACGGCTCTTCGGGGCCGTTTCTTTTGCTCATAGCCAGCGCGCGAGCTTGTCCATCGCGATTAGCGCGTCCACCTCGACGCGCGGCCGGACCACGGCGTATTGGTCGCCCCTGACCAGCACCTCGGGAACAAGCGCGCGGGTGTTGTAGGTTCCGGACTGTACCGCGCCATACGCGCCCGCGGTCATGATCGCCAGCAGCTCGCCGGGCTTCGGCTCCGGCATATTGCGGCCGAGCGCCAGGTAATCGCCGGTTTCGCAGACCGGACCGACCACATCGGCGACGATGGTCGGCGCGCCCGGATCGGCCAGCCGCACCGGCAGGATGTCGTGATGGGCCTCGTACAGCGTCGGACGTATGAGGTCGTTCATCGCGGCATCGATGACGACGAAATTCTTCGCGGCGCCCTGCTTCAGATAGATCACGCGGCTCACCAGAATGCCGGCATTGCCGACGATCATGCGGCCCGGCTCGAACATCAGCGTGCAGCCGAGATTGTGGGTGACGCGCTTGACCATCGCGGCATAGGCCGCGGGCGCCGGCGGCGCGGTTCGGTCGAGATGATAGGGAATGCCGAGGCCGCCGCCGAAATCCACATGCGAGATGGTGTGACCATCGGCGCGCAATGTCTGGACGAACTCCGCAAGAATCCTGAATGCGGCTTCCAGCGGTCCAAGGTCGGTGATCTGGCTGCCGATATGGACATCGACGCCGGTGAGCTTGAGCCCCGGCAGTTTTGCGGCGCGGGCATAAACCGCGCGCGCGTGGATGAGCGGAACGCCGAACTTGTTCTCGGACTTGCCGGTCGAGATTTTGGCATGCGTGCCGGAATCGACGTCCGGATTGACGCGAATTGATACCCGCGCCGTGCTGCCCGTCTCGACCGCCAGCCGCGACAGCAATTCGAGTTCGGGCTCGGACTCGACATTGATGCAGAGCACGTCCTCGCTAAGCGCCTGGCGCAATTCGGCTTCGGTTTTGCCGACCCCGGAGAACACAATCTTGTCGGCCGGTATGCCGGCGGCCCGCGCGCGCTTCAGTTCGCCGCCCGAAACCACGTCGGCGCCCGCGCCGAGCTTTGCCAGCGTTTTGAGCACCGACTGGTTGGAGTTGGCCTTCAGCGAGTAGCAGACCAGCGATTTCACGTCCGCGAAGGCGTCGGCGAATACCCGGTAATGACGCTCCAGCGTCGCGGTCGAATAGCAATAGAACGGCGTGCCGACCGCGTCCGCCAGCGCGACGAGATCGACCGCCTCGGCGTGCAGCACGCCGTTGCGATAGTCGAAATGATTCATGGCGGGCTCAGTCGGAATTCAGCAGCGGGTCGAGGATGAACGATCGTTTGTCACCCTTGGGCGTTTTCGGCAGCTCATTGGCTCCGTAGGACGGGTCGAACACATTGCCCTTGCTGGCGGCTCGCGCTTCGCCGGTATCGCCCTGCTCCACAACCGGTCCGGCCGCATTCGGCGGCAGATCGAGCGGGCCCTTGCGGCCGCAGCCGGCGAGCGCCAGCGCCACGGCGGCGAGAACGGCCAATGTCCGTCCCGCGGACACGGGACTTGAAGTGCGATTCACGACAACATCCTTAAAATTCCGCGGCACCATACAAAGATTGACCAGTTCTGGCGAGACCTTAAAAGCTCATGAAACTTAAGCGAAATTTAGCCGCTCAAACTCGTTTTCGCTGTTTTTCCAGCCGCTTGAGCCAGGCTTTGGCCTGGGCGCGGACGTTTTTTGGCGCGGTGCCGCCATAACTGGTCCGGCTTTTTACCGAAGCCTCCACCGAAAGCACCGCCAGCGCCTCCGCCGTGATCTTCGGCTCGATCGCCTGCATCGCCTTTAGCGGCAACTCATGCAGCGCCACGCCGCCTTTCGAGGCTTCGGCCACGATCCTGCCGGTGACATGATGGGCGTCGCGGAACGGCATTTTCAGCGTTCGCACCAGCCAGTCGGCTAGATCGGTGGCGGTGGCATAGCCTTCGCCCGCGGCGGACTTCATCCGCGCCCGGTCCGGCACGAGGTCGGAAACCATGCCGGTCATCGCCCGGACCGCCAGCGACAGCGCGCCGAAAGCTTCCATCGCGCCCTGCTTGTCCTCCTGCATGTCCTTCTGATACGCCAGCGGCAGTCCCTTCATCACGATCAACAGCGCGGTGAGCGCGCCGATAACGCGGCCGGTCTTGGCGCGCACCAGTTCGGCGGCGTCGGGGTTGCGCTTCTGCGGCATGATCGAGGAGCCGGTGGTGAACTTGTCGGACAGCCGCACCAGCCCCACTAGCGGCGAGGTCCAGATCACGATTTCCTCGGCGAAGCGCGACAGGTGCACCGACGCGATCGCCGCCGCCGCCAGCGTCTCCAGCACGAAATCGCGATCCGACACCGCGTCCAGCGAATTGGCCATCGGCCGGTCGAAGCCGAGCGCTTTTGCCGTGGCGTCGCGGTCGATCGGGAATGAAGTTCCGGCCAGCGCCGCCGCCCCCAGCGGCGATTCGTTGAGCCGCTTGCGCGCATCGGCAAAGCGGCCGCGGTCGCGCTCCGCCATCTCGACATAAGCCAGCAGATGATGGCCCAACGTCACCGGCTGCGCGGTCTGCAGATGCGTAAAACCCGGCATCACCGTGTCGGCGTGCTGCAGCGCCCGCTGCACCAGCGCGTGCTGAAACGCCGCCAGCGCCGCGTCGGTCTCGTCAATGGTGTCGCGCACAAAAAGCCGGAAATCGGTCGCGACCTGGTCGTTGCGCGAGCGCGCGGTGTGCAGCCGTCCCGCGGCGGGGCCGATCAATTCGCCGAGCCGGCTCTCGACATTCATATGGATATCTTCGAGCGCGCGTTTGAAATCGAACGATCCCTTGCCGATCTCTGACAAAATCGTGTCTAGACCCTTGGCAATATTTTTCGCATCGTTTGCCGTAATAATGCCTTGCGCGGCCAGCATGGCGGCGTGCGCCCTGGATGCGGCGATGTCCTGGGCGTACAGGTGCCGGTCGACGTCGATGGAGACGTTGATTTCCTCCATGATGGCGTCGGGAGCTTGCGAAAACCTTCCGCCCCACATCTTGTTGCTCATGACTTGTTTCTCGATATCTTGCCGCTCATATTCAACGCTTGCCGATCGACGGTAAGGCCGGGACATCGGGTCGACCGGCCGCAACCCAAATCCCTGCATAGCCGTATCTTATACAGGATGACAAACGATATGCCTGACGCCTCGAAGTCCAGCCGCTCCGCCTTCAGCCGCATTGCGGCAGCGCTGGGCATGCTCGCCATCGGCGCGGCACTCGGATTTGCCGGGATATACGGGGTTACCGGGTTGAAACGCACTGCGTTGGCGCAAGCGCCCTGCGCCTCCGCGATCGAACTGTCGAAAAAAATCGCACCGCTGGCCAAAGGCGAGGTCGCGGCGCTGACCATGGCGACAAAACCGCTGCAGATGCCGGATCTGACGTTTGTGGACGGCGACGGAGTTACGAAAAAGCTGTCGGACTGGAAGGGGCGCACGGTTCTGTTGAACCTGTGGGCGACCTGGTGCGTGCCGTGCCGCAAGGAAATGCCGGCGCTGGACAACCTGCAGGGCAAGCTCGGGGGAGACAAGTTCGCAGTGGTCGCGGTCAATATCGACACCCGCGATTCGGAGAAGCCGAAGGCGTTCCTGAAAGACGGCAATCTGACCCGGCTCGGCAATTTCAGCGATTCCAAAGCCAAGGTGTTTCAAGACCTTAAGAGCATCGGCCTGGCGTTGGGCATGCCGACTTCGGTGCTGATCGACGGCCAGGGCTGCGAAATCGGCAACATCGCCGGCCCCGCCGAATGGGACAGCGACGACGCCATCAAGCTGATCACGGCGGCGACGGCGGGGTAGCGACGTCGTGCCTGGACGCGGCGCTCTCTTAACCTCGCCCCGCTCTTGCGGGGAGAGGTCGAAGCCGTAGCGCAGCGAAGGCTTCGGGTGAGGGGCAAGGCACTGCGGTAAATGCAATCCAAGGACTCTCGGGTCGCGCTTGTTGCATCGCAGATCTTTCGACCCGATAGCTCTTGCATTTGGCAGCGCGGTGCCTGCCCCCTCACCCGCCGCGCATCTGACGATGCGCGTCGACCTCTCCCCGCGAAAGAGCGGGGCGAGGTTAGAGGTGCCTCGCTTCAATTTGGATTCAAATTTCAAACAGCCACACTTCCGCATTCTCGCGGCGCGATGCGTCCGAGGTTTGCTATTTCCCTCGCGCCGTTGCGAGGGGGATGGAGCGGTGGGAGGCGCCAGGGGTGCTGCGTCGGCACCCCTTGGAGGCGGGTGGTGAACCCACCTCGCGGGGCAAGGTGAACCCCGCGCGCCCAAGGCTAGGCGCAGCGCCTCCCAGCGCTCCACCAACCACCAGGCCGTCGACCGTTCCGGGGCCCCGGTCCGGCCAGCTTTCGCTCTGTCCGCCGAAGGATCGCCTCTAGAAAGCGATCCCTCACCGGACAGGACGCGAGCAGGATAAGCGAGGTTTGGGGGACGGGGATAAGGAATGCGAAAAATTTTTTTCGCCAGCAATTACAGAGATTTGTGCCCCGGACGCAGCGCAGCGCGTAGCTCTTGCGAAGCGGTGCGCTGCAGAGCCGGGGTCCCCGGTTGCTAGCTTAACCGGGGTCCCGGTTCTGCGAAGCAGCGCTTCGCAAGAGCTGCGCGCTGCATCGCGCCCGGGACACGTAACTTTCAGACCGAAATATCGAGATTTCCGCCGATGCCGGCGGCGAGATTGGCTTGCGGCGATGGCTCGCCCAGCAGCGTCAGGACCGCGGATTTTTCCGCATCGGCGTTCTTTTTCATGATGGTCGCCGCAATCTGCATCTGCGTGTTGCCCGCCTGGGCTGACACCGCCGCGCTTACCAAACTCATATCCATCACCAGACTCTCCGTCGCGACGCAGAATATTTGGCAGCGGTTAAAAAATTAGCATTCGGGCGAATCGTTGCGGCTTGGTCTTTACTTGCCGGCCGCGAAGGCGTCGTCGAAAAAGACCAAAATCTCGCTCCGCAACTTTGCAAGAAAGGCCGCGCGGTCAAATCCGGGCGGGTCCGCAGCGGCGTCGCCATCCAGGGTAGGTGTCGGCACGCTCGGCCGGTCCATGAAGGCGAAATGCCAGGCATTGGCAACGGTACGGAATTCGGCGCGCGGCACGTTTTTCGCAATCCATTCGGCGTGAAACCGCGGCACCAGCCAGCGGTCGTTTTGCGCCGCATAGACCGACACAGGAATGTCGATGCCTGCCAGCGAAGACGCCGTGAAGACGACACCCATCGGCGCCATGGCGACGACCGCGCGGACGCGCTTGTCGGTTGTCGGCGCCAGCGTCGGCAGACCTTGCGAAGGCTGACCTGTCCGCCCCATGCTGCAGAAGAGTGGATCGTCCGCGCGCTCCTTCTCGCAATGTGCGCCGATGCGGGACAGGTCGGATTGTCCGCCGGCCAAAGCGATCCCGGTAAATCCACCTGCCGAATGGCCGAGCACGCCGATTCGCGGTCCTTTCGCATCCGCCGCAATGCGGTCTTTCCAGTCGGAGTCGCTAAGCAGCGCATCAATAACCCGCGACGCCTGCCGCGGCCGTTCGGTAAAGAAAGCGTCCGGCGCCTTGTCCCATATCGAGCGATCCTCCCAGTTGTCGCCGGGATGCCGAAGCGCCGCGACGAGATAGCCGTCGCGAGCCAAGGCTTCCGCTAGACTGCTGTGCCCGAGTTCCGATCCCCCCGTTCCATGGCTGAGAACGATCAGGCCCTTGAAACGCGCCTCCGGTGCGGCCTTGATGGCGACACGGAGCGTGAATGGACCCATCGCAATCTCACGCGCAGGCGCCTGCGTCGGGTAAAACAGAGCAACCTGGATAGATTTGGGATTTGAAGCTGAACCCGGCACCACGTATGGCCGCCAGCCGGCTTCGGTAGCCAGCGCGGGCGACGACACCAGCAGACTTGATGCCGCGAGTATTCCGCAGCAAAATCGTCTGGCCGAACGGAAACAAAAAGCAAGCGACCTTCGCATGAAATCACCTCGCATATGGCACGGCCAAACTGGTACAAGAGCAGCGTTGTTCCGGTCCATTTTCGTTTCGCGAACGGTACGGTTTATTCGCCAATGACCATCATCGACCTCGCGCGGCCCAATACGACCATCGCGTCGCGATACCTTCTGGCTGCCTTGCTGCCGATTTTGATGGCAATTGCCCTAGCGGTGGTCGGAGCCTTCGGCTCGTACGTCGTCATGACGCTCCCCGTCCGCCTGCTCCATTTTTCCACCACGTCGCTCGTGATCGGCGCTGTTGCGTTCATCCTCCTGGGATCGTTGCGCCGCTACGTGTTTGCGGGCGCTCTGCCGTTCTGGACCACGATTTTCGTTGCAATGGCGACGGCGCCCCTGGGCGGCTTGATCATCCAGCAGTCATTGCGGCTATGGGTCCCGCAAGCATTGCGTCATGTGTCGTTTGGCGAACTGACGGCGCAAGTTCTGCTCATTAACCTTTTCATCGGCACCGTGACGTGGGTACTGCTCCGGAAACCCGGCGAACGTGTCGACGGCACGCCCAGCTACGCCCAGCCGGCGCAGGTGGGCGACGTGTCAAGAGCCGTCCGCGCGAAGCTTCCGCCCGCGTTGCGGCAAGCACCGATTGTCGCGCTGAGCGCGGAAGACCACTATGTGCGCGTGCGCACCGATCGTGGCCAAGCCTTGATTCTGATGAATTTCGCGAACGCCGTCGCCGCCCTCGGTTCTGACGCTGGCGTGCGCATCCACCGTTCGCATTGGGTGTCGCGGGCGTTAGCCGCAAAGACTACGACGAGCGGCGGCCGGAACGGGATCAGAGTCGACGACGACACGGTCTTGCCGGTTAGCCGTGCCGGACGCAAGCTGCTTAACGAACTGCACGAGCCGTCTGCGTAACCTTCGTCGTAATTACCGCGTCGGCACCGGCTTGTCGCCGCGATAATCGTAAAATCCCCGCTGGGTCTTGCGCCCGAACCAGCCGGCCTCGACATATTTCACCAGCAGCGGACAGGGCCGGTATTTGGAATCGGCCAGACCCTCGTGCAGCACCTGCATGATCGAGAGGCAGGTATCGAGACCGATGAAATCGGCCAGTTCCAGCGGACCCATCGGATGATGCGCGCCGAGCTTCATGGCGGCGTCGATCGCCTCGACGTTGCCGACGCCCTCATACAGCGTGTAGATCGCCTCGTTGATCATCGGCAGCAGGATGCGGTTGACGATGAAGGCCGGGAAATCTTCCGACACCGCGATCTGCTTGCCGAGCCGGGTGACGAATTCCTTTGACGCGTCGAAGGTCGCGTCGTCGGTGGCGATGCCGCGGATCAGTTCGACCAATTCCATCAGCGGCACCGGATTCATGAAATGAATGCCGATGAACCGCTCCGGACGGTCGGTGGAGGCGGCAAGCCGCGTGATCGAGATCGAGGAGGTGTTGGAGGCGACGATGGCCTCGGGCTTCAGCACCGCGCAGACGTCGTGAAAAATCTTGCGCTTGATTTCTTCCTTTTCGACAGCCGTCTCGATCACCAGGTCGCAATCGGCGAGGCCATCCATCGACTCGGCGGACACGATCTTTTCCAGCGCCTGCTTTTTGGCGTCCTCGGTGATGATCTTCTTCGACACCTGGCGCGACAGATTGCCGTTGATGGTGGCCATCCCCGACTTCAGGCGATCGGCCGACACGTCGTTGAGCACCACGTCGAACCCGGCAAGTGCCGCCACATGCGCGATGCCGTTGCCCATCTGGCCCGAGCCGATCACGCCGACCTTCTTGATCATCACCGTCATCTCATCCCGTCAGAACGTTCAACCGCGCATGTCGCGGCCAGCCCCATCTTCGCATAAAACCCCGGCCGGTATCCGTTCATCCGGCCCAAGCATTTTCTTTCAGAAAATGCTCTTTATCCATAACTGCGCGTATTCCAATCGCAAAACCGGTACCCAGTTTTGCGGAATACGCGCCTGTATCATCGTTACTTTCCGAGCTTGCCGAGCGCTTCGGTCAGTTCGGGAACCGCCTGATAGAGGTCCGCGACCAGACCGTAATCGGCGACCTGGAAAATCGGCGCGTCCTCATCCTTGTTGATGGCGACGATCACCTTGGAATCCTTCATGCCGGCCAGATGCTGGATCGCGCCTGATATGCCGATGGCGACATAGAGTTCCGGCGCCACCACCTTGCCGGTCTGCCCGACCTGCCAGTCATTCGGCGCATAGCCGGCGTCCACCGCCGCGCGCGAGGCGCCGACGCCGGCGCCGAGCTTATCAGCCAAAGGCTCGATGTATTTGGCGAAGTTCTCGCGGCTCTGCATGGCGCGGCCGCCGGAGACGATGATTTTTGCGGATGTCAGTTCGGGACGATCGCTCTTCGCAACTTCCTCGCCGACAAAGACTGGAAAGGCCGGGATCATCCGCCGATGCCGCGTTCTCCACCGAGGCGCTGCCGCCCTCGCCGGCCGCGGCGAAAGTCGAGGTGCGGACGGTGATGACTTTCTTGGCGTCCTTCGATTTCACGGTCTGGATCGCATTGCCGGCATAGATCGGCCGCTCGAAGGTGTCGGGAGACACCACCTTGATGATCTCGGACACCTGCATCACGTCGAGCAGGGCGGCGACGCGCGGCATCACATTCTTGAACCGCGAGGTCGCCGGCGCCACGAAGGCGTCATAACCGGGCGCCAGCGCCACGATCAGCGCGGCCAACGGCTCGGCGAGGTCATGCTCATAGGCCGGGCCTTCGGCGAGCAAGACTTTTGTCACCCCCTTCAGCTTCGCGGCAGCTTCGGCCGCGGCCCTGGTGCCTTCGCCGCCGCCGGCGACGAGAACGTGGACCTCGGCGCCGAGTTCACTTGCCGCGGTCAGCGCCTTGTTGGTGGAATCCTTCAAGCTGGCATGGTCGTGTTCGGCAATCAGCAGCGTGGTCATCACAAAACCCCGGCTTCATTCTTGAGCTTCGATACCAGTTCGCCGACATCCTTGACCTTGACGCCTCCCTTGCGGCCGGGCGGTTCGGAGGTCTTGAGAATTTCCAGATGCGCGGTGAGGTCGACGCCGTAATCGGCTGCGCTCTTGTCGGCGATCGGCTTCTTCTTCGCCTTCATGATATTGGGCAGGCTGGCGTAGCGCGGCTCGTTCAGCCGCAAGTCGGTGGTTACGATGGCCGGTCCCTTCAGTTTCAGCGTCTGCAGGCCGCCGTCGACTTCGCGGGTCACGTTGAAATCGGAGCCATCGACTTCGAGCTTCGAGGCAAACGTCGCCTGCGACCAGCCCAGCAGCGCCGCCAGCATCTGGCCGGTCTGGTTGCTATCGTCGTCGATCGCCTGCTTGCCGAGGATGACGAGGCCGGGCTTTTCTTCGTCGACGATGGCTTTCAGGATTTTTGCAACCGCCAGCGGTTCGACATTGCCCTCGGCCTTGACCAGGATGCCGCGGTCGGCGCCCATGGCAAGCCCGGTGCGGATGGTCTCCGACGCCTGCGCCGGGCCGATCGACACCACCACCACCTCGGTCGCCTTGCCGGCCTCTCTCAGGCGCAGGGCTTCCTCGACGGCGATTTCGTCGAACGGATTCATCGACATCTTGACGTTGGAGAGTTCCACGCCCGATCCGTCGCTCTTGACGCGAACCTTGACATTGTAATCGACCACCCGCTTTACCGGCACCAGAACCTTCATCGACCCTCTTTCGTCATCAGCTTGGGTTTTATTCTCGTGTGGCCGCGGAACCTAAAGGTCCGGCCATGCGGGGTCAACGCGCGAAAACCGAAAAACGCAGCGTCATTGCCGGGCTTGACCCGGCAATCCATCCTTTTGGAAGATTCTTTCGCTTTTGATGGATGCGCGGGTCAAGCCCGCGCATGACGGCTTTACCGGTTTTGACCAGGCGCCCAGAGCACGTCTCGCGCGCCCCTGTCGTTGGCGTAGCGGCCTGCGACGAACAGGAAGTCGGAGAGCCGGTTGACGTATTTCAGCGAGGGCGGCGTGACGTGCTCGCCAGGCTGGTCCTTGAGTTCCACCATGATACGCTCGGCGCGCCGGCACACCGTGCGCGCCAGATGCAGATAGGCCGCCGCAGGACTGCCTCCCGGCAGGATGAAGGAGCGCAGCGGCTCCAATTCGGTGTTGAATTGGTCAATCTCGCCTTCAAGCCAGTCGACCTGGGCCTCGGTAACGGTCAACCGTGCGCCGCCCGGCCCCTTCTCCGACAGACAGAGGTCGGCTTCGACGTCGAACAGGTCGTTCTGGATGCGGCCCAGCACCGGATCGAGCACCGCATCGCCTGCGGTGTGCAGCCGGACCAGGCCGATGGTGGCGTTGACCTCATCGAGCGTGCCATAGGCATCGACGCGGCGATCATACTTTTTCCGGCGCTCGCCGCTGCCCAACGAAGTGGTGCCGTCATCGCCGGTGCGGGTGTAGATTCGATTGAGAACGACCATGGTTCACCCCCCGTAGGGTGGGTTAGCGCCGGAGGCGCGTAACCCACCATCTTGATCCCAAATCACGCCTCGTTGTGGCGGGTTACGGCGCTTCGCGCCCAACCCACCCTACGACTTCACCGCCCCATCGCCCAGACCGCGAGCATGGTGATGACGATTGCGACGAACTGCAGCAGCACGCGCAGCCGCATCAGTCGTTGCGACCGGTTCGGCGATCCGCCGCGCATCATGTTGATCAGGCCAAGCAGCAGCACCAGCGCCACGGCACCGACCGCGACGGGCAGCAGAATCGAGCTCAGGAATGTTGCCATCGGCGGGTTCATAACACCGCCCGCGCGGCAGCGCTATCGCTCACATTCAGGTGCAACGATCTGGCTTTTTGTTCAGTAATATCAGATGGTAGGCCCGCCGGCGTTTGAACCTGCGGTGCACGCCGCCAAGGTGAGATGTGAGACAGATACGCTACGTCTACCATGTCCTCATGGACGCGTTTTACACGTTCCTCGCCGACGACGGCTGGGCGATCGCAAGCCATATCGCGCTGTCGACACTGATGGCGCTGTTTCCGTTCCTGATCGTGCTGACCTCACTGGCCGGGTTTTTCGGCTCCAAGGATCTGGCCGACCAGGCCGCCGGGCTGATGCTGCAGGTCTGGCCCATGCAGGTCGCCGATGCGATCTCCGGCGAAGTCCACGATGTGCTGACCACCACGCGCGGCGACGCCCTGACCATCGGCGTGGTGCTCGCGGTATATTTTGCATCGAACGGCATCGAGAGCCTGAGGGTGGCCCTCAACCGCGCGTATTCCGTCGTAGAGCCGCGGCGCTGGTACTGGCTGCGGTTGGAATTGATCGGCTACACCCTGATGGCGGCCTTCACGGCGCTGGCAATGGCGCTGTTCATCGTGCTTGGCCCGCTGATGCTGGAAGCGGCGCGGCGTCATATCCCGCTGATCGTCGAAACCAACGAACATTTCGTCAACCTCACGCGCTACGGCGTTACCATCGGCGCGCTGGTGATCGCGCTCTTCTTTCTACACGCCCGGCTTCCGGCGGGCCGCCGCAGTTTCCTGCAGATCCTGCCGGGCATCCTGTTCACGGTGGTGGGATCGCTGGTGTCGGGCATCGTGTTCGGGCAATATCTGGCGCGTTTTGCCAACAACTACGTCACCATGTATGCCGGGCTTGCGTCCGTCGTCATCGCGCTGGTGTTCCTGTATTTCATCGCCGCGGTTTTCGTGTATGGCGGCGAGTTGAACGCGGCGATCATCAAGTCGCAGCTGCCGCATGGCGTGTCGCTTCAAGCAGCGCAGTCGCTAGCGCCCGCGGACTCACAGGCTTGACCAGGAAGGCATCGGCGCCGGCGGCGCGCGCCGCCGCCTCGTCGTCGCCGCGGCCGGATACGCCGATGATCGCGATGCCGCCGGGCGGCGGCTGCAGCGCGCGGATTCGCCTGATGGCCTCGATGCCGTCGATGCCGGGCAGCACCATATCCATCAGCACCGCGTCGAACGCGCCTTGCGCGATGCGCGCCGCCGCGGCCTCGCCGCGCCCGATGAATTCCGTTTGATGGCCGAGCTCGGTGAGGATCGCGTTGAGCACGACGCGGCCGAACGGATTGTCCTCGACGCTCAGGATGCGCAAGGCGCGCCTTTGATCCGACGATTCATCGGCGTCGTCACCGGACATGATGGTCACCGGACCCTGCGCCCGCGTCAGGACCACGGTCAGCGTGAAGGTGGTGCCGCCGCCGCGCCGCTGCTTAACCACGATGTCGCCGCCCATCGCGCGTGCCAGTTGCTTGACCGACGACAATCCAAGCCCGGCGCCGCCGAACCGCGACGCGATGGAGACATTGGCCTGCGAAAACGGACGGAACAGGCGCGTGATCTCAGCCAGCGTAAGGCCGATGCCGCAGTCGGAAACCGCGAAGCAAACACCGACCTTTCCCTTCGCGCTGCGCACCGGCGCTACGTTCAGCGCGACGCTGCCGCTTTCCGTGAATTTCACCGCGTTGTCGACCAGGTTTTCCAGCGCAGCGCGCAAGCGCACCGGATCGCCGATCACGAAGGCGGCAAGTCTTTCCGAAATCTCGACCGAGTATTGCAGGCCCTTGGCGGCAGCCCGCCCCGCGAGCGAATCGCCGGCGTTGCGCGCCAGCGCGCGCAAATCGAAAAAATCCTGCCGCACGTCGAGCCTGGAACTGCCGCTTCGCGCGGCATCGACGAACAAGGTCGCAAGACCTGCGAGATGTTCGGCGCCGGCCTTGATGGTATCGACCCAGCGCCGCTCGCGTTCGCCGAGGTCGGAGGTTGCCAGCAGATCGCTGACCGCGAGAATTCCGGTCAGCGGCGTGCGGACCTCGTGCGCGAAGGCCGCCAGCGCGGTCTCGACCATGTTCGGCGCGGCCCGCGCGGCGCGTTTCCCGCGTGCCTTGCGCGCGGCGGCCTTCGGCGCACGCTTGTTCTGCGTCCGCTTTTTCAGCGTGCGTGCACTGCGCGGTGAGCGCGATTTGCGCGCCATGATTCCCCCAGCCCGGCCCGGCAGCAGCATGCCATGGCCGGACTGCCCGAGTCACGCTGGAGGCGGCACGATGGGCCGTATCAACCCGGTTATTGTGGCGGCAACCCGAGGCGGCGTCGGATTTCGGCAGGCGTCACGCCATCGGCACGCAGATCGCGCAGCGCCGTGGCGCGCGTCGATTTCGACAGTTTGCCGCCCGAGGCATCGCGGATCAGCGCGTGGTGGCGGTAGCGCGGCTCCGGCAAATCGAGCAATGCCTGCAATAGGCGATGCAGGCTGGTTGCCTGATAGAGGTCGTATCCTCGCACCACATCGGTGACACCTTGCAAGGCGTCGTCCATAACCACCGAGAGGTGGTAGCTGGTCGGCGTCTCCTTGCGTGCAAGGATAGCATCGCCCCAGACACCTGGCTCGGCAGTCACAGGCCCTTTCTCGATCTCCGGCGCATCGCCGAGTTCAATCCACATCAATTGACCGGCTCGCTCAGATGCCCTGGACATGTCGAGCCGCCAGGCATAGGGCGTCCCTGCCTCGATCAGCCGCCTCTCGTGTTCTTTTGCTAGCGGCGCACCGGGGAACAATGGCACGCCATCGGGATCGCGTGGCCACGGCCCCATTGTCTCTCGCTGGGTTACCAGCCGCGTGATGTCCGCCCGGCTCTCGAAGCTGCGATAGACCAGGCCTTGCTGCGCCAGCCGCTCGATCGCGGCGCCATAGGCAGCTAGATGTTCGGACTGCCGCCGCACCGGCGTGGCCCAGTCGATGCCGAGCCAGGAAAGGTCCTGGTAGATCGCGGCCTCGAATTCGGGCCGGCACCGGGTCGGATCGATATCCTCGATACGTAGCAGGAACGTGCCCCCGCACATCCGCGCTAGATCATAGTTGAGTAGCGCCGACAGCGCGTGACCAAGGTGGAGATAGCCGTTCGGGCTCGGCGCAAAACGGAAAACGGGTGGCGGCATTGATCTCTTTCGCGGGACATGGTGACTCTAATTCGCAATGACCGTCCACCTCAACAGCCAGGCCGACCTCGATGACGCCATCCATGTGCTGGTCAGACAGGACCCTCGGCTGCGCCCGATCCTGGAACGCACCGGCATGCCGGCGCTGCGGCAGCGCGAGCCAGGCTTTGCGGGCTTGGCCGCGATCGTCTGCGGCCAGCAAGTATCGACCGCGAGCGCCGCGGCGATCTGGGGCCGGGTTTCGGCCGCGTTCGATCCGTTTCATCATGATGCGCTGCGCCGCGCCCGCGCCGATCGCTTGGGAAAACTCGGACTGTCCGGCGCGAAGATCAAGACGCTGAAGAATCTGGCGCGCGAACTCGCCGCCGGGCGGCTCAATCTCGATGTGCTGGCGGAGGAGGACGCCGACGCCGCGCACGCAACGCTGACGAAACTGCACGGCATCGGGCCGTGGACCGCCGATATCTACCTGCTGTTTTGCTTGCGGCATGGCGACGCCTGGCCCGCGGGCGATCTCGCGGTGCAGGAAGCGCTCAAGATCGGGCTCGGCCTGAAGACGCGCCCGACCGCGAAGCAAATGACGCCGCTGGCGGAGCCGTGGCGTCCGCTGCGCGGCGCAGCGGCGCATCTGTGGTGGGCGTATTACAAGGTGTTGAAGGCGCGTGAGGGGGTGATCGGGGAAACCGGACAAGCAAACGCGATTTTCAACAAGCTGGCTGCCGCGAAAGCTAAATCGGCAAAGCCGAGAACCCGCACGACCAAACCTGCACTGCGAAAATGAACGCTCGGTTTATCGCTGCCCGTAAAGTGGTCCATAGCCAACGAAGTTGGATTCCGGAGCTTGATACATCAGACGATAAAATAGTCCGGAAGATGGGTCAGCGCGTGCAGAGTATGGAACGGGTCGTCAAATAGAACGATATCGGTGCCGGCGTGGGCAGCGGAATCGATCAAACCTGGTCCTCCTGCTCCAGCGCTTTCATGCAGATGGGCCGGAGAAAGATCGATCTGACCGTTGTTTTGATCCCCGCCTGGTCCCACGATCGACGAAAAAACGAAACCGCTTGCGTTGAGATCCAGGTGGATATTGTTGTCAGCTTGGGCGAGCGGCGCGGCCGGATTCTGCACGTTGACATGGAACGGGGTAAAGCTGGTATTACCGGAATAGGCCTGGCCGTCATAGACCATCACGGAAAGATCGTCGCTGCTGCCGCCGGCTCCCGCCACGAACGTGGTTTGCGCGACCTGCCCGGCGCTCAACGCAACGACGGTCTGAGCCGCTATCGTGGTGCCGTTGACGACGAAATGGCCACTATTGGCAGCCGGGCTGCCATCATAGAGAAAATATGTCAGCGGATCGTTTTCGGCATCCGTAACGCTGAACAGGCTGGAGGCCGCAAAGGTCTGGCCCGCGGCAGCCGGCACATTCGCTGACGCAACGGTTACGACCGGCGCATGATTGGGGCCCACGGTGACATGGAACGGGGTAAAGCTGGTGTTACCGGAATAGGCCTGGCCATCATAGGCCATCACGGAAAGATCGTCGCTGCTGCCGCCGGCTCCCGCCACGAACGTGGCTTGCGCGACCTGCCCGGCGCTCAACGCAACGACGGTCTGAGCCGCTATCGTGGTGCCGTTGACGACGAAATGGCCACTATTGGCAGCCGGGCTGCCATCATAGAGAAAATATGTCAGCGGATCGTTTTCGGCATCCGTAACGCTGAACAGGCTGGAGGCCGCAAAGGTCTGGCCCGCGGCAGCCGGCACATTCGCTGACGCAACGGTTACGACCGGCGCATGATTGGGGCCCACGGTGACATGGAACGGGGTAAAGCTGGTGTTGCCGGAATAGGCCTGGCCGTCATAAGCCATCACGGAAAGATCGTCGCTGCTGCCGCCGGCTCCCGCCACGAACGTGGTATGCGCGACCTGCGCGGCGCTCAACGCAACGACGGTCTGCGCCGCTATCGTGGTGCCGTTGACGACGAAATGACCACTATTGGCAGCCGGGCTGCCATCATAGAGAAAATATGTCAGCGGATCGTTTTCGGCATCCGTAACGCTGAACAGGCTGGAGGCCGCGAAGGTCTGGCCGGCGGCGGCCGGCACATTCGCTGACGCGACGGTTACGACCGGCGCATGATTGGGGCCCACGGTGACGTGAAACTCGCCAAGGTTGGAGTTCGCCCGGCCGTCAGTGACCTGCACAAGCAGATCGTCGGAAGCGCCGGCTGCGCCGGCCACGAAGACCGTCTGCGCGAGTTGCGCGCCGCTGACGCTGAAGCTGGTGCCCGCCGCTATCACCGTTCCGTTGACCACAAAATGACCGCTGGTCACCGCCGCAGTAAAATCGTCGACATAGTCCGAGGTCAAATCCTCGAAGTAATAGATCAGCGCGTCGTTGTCGGCGTCGGTCGCGCTGAACAGGTTCGAGGCCTGCAGCGTCTGCCCCGGGCCCGCCGCGACATCCGCAACCGTCACGACGGGCGCGTGATTGACGTTGACGTGGAACTGGACGAGGCTGGAGACCGCCCGGCCATCGGTAACCTGCATGACCAGATTGTCGGAAGTGCCCGCGGCTCCGGCTACGAACACCGTCTGCGCAAGCTGCGCGGCGCTGACCCCGAAACTGGTGCCGGCCGGCACCACCGTTCCATTGACCACGAAATGACCGCTGTTCGCGGCGGCGCTGTCGTCCTCGAAGTAGTAGGTCAGCGCGTCATTGTCGGCATCCGTCGCGCTGAACAGGCTCGATGCCTGCAGAGTCTGACCCGGATTCGCCGATATGTTCGGCGCTACCGTCAGTACCGGCGCATGGTTGCCGCCAGCGCCAGTCCCTCTCAGATGAAACCCCAAAGCATCCAGCTGTTTGAGGTCGGTCGCCGTGAGTTGCTGCGAGGTGCCGCCGCCATAAAATTCGTTGAACGGATCGTTCGGGCCTTGCACGCCGCTATTGAGAAAGTCGCTGGCATCGGAGGTGCGGCCGTAATCGGCCACTTTGGTATTGCCTCCATCCAGGGAAAAATACGCGGCCGGCGCGGTGGCGCCCCCCTGAAACAGCCGCGTCCCGGCACCGGTAAAGCGGAACAAGTCGAAAATATCGGGCGAGGGACCGTACGGGATGCGGCCCATTGCGTGGGTCAGCTCGTGCAGCGCAACGCCAACCAGCAAGTTCGGATTGATATCGGTGGCAAAGGTAGCGGCGCCGTCGTCCGTGGTGGTGTCGTTGGGCGCGATCAGGCCCCAAAGCTTCAGCTGCGCGTTCCAGACGGCGACACCGGTTTGCCCCTGGATCGAGGACCCGGCAGTCAACGCATTGAACGTCGTGTCGCCGGGTGTCGCGTTGTTGATCAGGTCGGCCCTGATCGCCGAATAGCTCTCGAGCAGGCCGTGATCGGGACCAGCCGAGGCGCCGCCGCCGGTGCCGCTATAGTCGATTTTTATGTTGACGGTGATCGGATCGGAGATCGCCGCCGCCAATATCCCCACGGCCTGCTGGATGCCGGCCCGGAAACCTGCCGGCGCCGCCAAAGCCGCCGCGCTGAAAATAAGATTGATGGTTATGCCGCCGGACGTCACCGCGACAAAAGACCCGGGATCACCCAGCGCGGCGGATCCGCCGGCCTGGGTCGAAAGTGAAGGAATGGCCGTGGGCGCGAACGGATTCCCGTCACCGAGCCAGGATGCCCAAGGTGAGAAGCTCGCGAAGATCTCGCCGCCGATGACGTTGAAATCGCCGTCCAACGGGTCTTGCTGAGAATTAGCGTTCATCGATCGTCCCGGACCAAGCTGGCCTTTGCTCGAGCGCTGCGGCGAAAATCCCCGTTTGCTCGCCGCTGCGACCGGCGATCCGGTCGCAGCGGTCGCCAGCGAAGCTTCCTCGATGCCGCTTCAGCGGCATGGCGATTCGCGCACAACGTTCAAGCCGCGACCAAGCTACTACACGTGTGGCTCAATTTGGACCGTCCACCTTTCTATTTTGTTACAAACTTCGCTAAACAACGATATTCGCAAGTTCCTGTTGGCGGAACCTGCAAGCTTTTGAATGAACTTGCGAAACGCGGCGCACTTGGCAGAATCGCTAGCGCCTGCGACGTTTGTCGCGGCCTTTCTGCGCTGCCGCAAACGGTATAGGTTTTCGATCAGGGAAACGCCCGCGCAGACGGATGGCTTGAGAACACCAATGCTGGACAGAACGGATAATGTCGCAATAGCCGCGGATACCTGGCTGGCGCAGTTCGAAAGCGCATTGTCGAAACCCGACGGCGGCTTGCTCAAGACCCTGTTTCATTCCGAAAGTTACTGGCGCGATGTGCTGGCGCTGAGTTGGGACATCCAGACCGTCGGCGGCGCGGAGGCGATCCTGGGCGCGTTGAAAGCGCATGCCGGACGAGCTCGGCCGGCCGGTTTTGCGATCGATCCCGAGCGTGCGGCACCCCGCAGCGTGATGCGCGCGGGCACCAACGCGATCGAGGCGATCTTCAGGTTCGAGACCGCGCAAGGCCGCGGCAGCGGAATCCTGCGGCTCACTCCCGATGCCAATGATGGCAACGCGCTGAAGGCATGGACGCTGCTGACGACGCTCGACGAGTTAAAAGGCTTCGAGGAACAGGCCGGAAGATCGCGGCCCCGAGGTCAATCCTATTCGCGCGATTTTCGCGGGCCCAACTGGCTCGATCTGAGGAAATCCGCTGCCGAATATGCCGACCGCGACCCAGTCGTGCTGGTGGTCGGCGGCGGACAGGCCGGGCTTTCGATCGCCGCGCGATGCAAACAATTGCAGATCGATACGCTGATCGTCGACCGCGAGGCGCGCGTCGGCGACAACTGGCGCAATCGCTATCACGCCCTGACCCTGCACAACCAGGTGCAGGTCAACCATCTGCCCTACATGCCGTTTCCGCCGAACTGGCCCACCTATATCCCCAAGGACAAGCTCGCCAACTGGTTCGAGGCCTATGTCGAGGCGATGGAGCTGAATTACTGGACCTCGACCGAATTCGCCGGCGGCAGCTATGACGAGAAAGAGGGGCGATGGTCGGTGGTGCTGCGGCGGGGCGACGGCACGGCGCGCACGCTACATCCACGCCACGTCGTTCTGGCGACCGGCGTCAGCGGCATTCCCAACATGCCGGATATTCCCAGCTTGAAGAATTTCGCAGGCTCCGTGCTGCATTCCAGCCAATATGACGACGGCGAGAACTGGAAGGGCAAAAGCGCGATTGTCATCGGCACCGGCAACAGCGGCCACGACATCGCGCAGGATCTCCATTCCAGCGGCGCAGCCGTCACCCTGGTCCAGCGCAGTCCGACCCTGATCACCAATATCGAGCCCTCGGCGCAACTGGCCTATGCGGCGTATAACGAAGGCACGCTTGACGATAACGACCTGATCGCGACGTCCATGCCGTTGCCGCTGGCGAAAAAAAGTCACCAGGCGATTACCGACCTGTCGAAGCAACTGGACAAGGACCTGCTCGACGGCCTGCGGGACAAGGGTTTCAAGCTCGACTACGGCGAAGACGGCACCGGCTGGCAGTTCAAATATCTCACCCGCGGCGGCGGCTATTACTTTAACGTCGGCTGCTCGGACCTTGTCATCTCGGGCGACATCGCGCTCCAGCAGTTTGCCGATATCGAAGAATTCGTTGCGGAAGGCGCGCGGCTGCGCAATGGCGAGACGATTGCCGCCGACCTGATCGTGCTGGCGACCGGCTACAAGGGTCAGCAGCATCTGGTGCGCAAACTGTTCGGCGACGAGGTCGCCGACCGCGTCGGCCCGATCTGGGACTTCGGTGCGGACCAGGAACTGCGCAACATGTACACCCGCACCGCGCAGCCGGGACTGTGGTTCATCGCCGGGAGCCTCGCGCAATGCCGCATCAACTCGAAATATCTGGCGTTGCAGATCAAGGCGGTGGAGGCGGGGTTGCTGGAGCGCACACGTGATGTGGCGACGCTTCGCCAATAGCAGATTTCCCGTCATTGCGAGGAGCGAAGCGACGAAGCAATCCAGTCGCTGCCGCGGACGCAGTCTGGATTGCTTCGCTGCGCTCGCAATGACGGCGCACATCGGGGGAGAACCACATGGCCGTCACGCTGGGCTCGGGGGAGCATCGCTACCGCGCGGTCGAGAACTGGGCAAAACTGCCTGCGGGGTGGAATCTTACCGACGTCGCTTCGGTCGCGGTCGATTCGAAAGACCGCGTCTATCTGTTCAACCGCGGCGCGCATCCCATGGTGGTGCTGGATCGCGAGGGCAATTTCATCACAAGCTGGGGCGAAGGGCTGTTCAACCGCGCCCATGGCTTGCACATCGATACCGACGACAATCTGTATTGCACCGATGACGGCGACCATACGGTGCGCAAGTGCTCCACCGGCGGCAAGGTGCTGCTGACCATCGGCATCCCCAACAAGCCGGCGCCATTCATGAGCGGCGAACCGTTCCATCGCTGCACCCATACGGCGCTGTCGCCGAAGGGCGAGATCTACGTGTCTGACGGCTATGGCAATGCCTGCGTCCACAAATACACGCCCGGCGGCAAATTGATAAAGACCTGGGGCGAGCCCGGTACCGACCCCGGCCAGTTCAACATCGTGCACAACATCGCCACCGACGTGGATGGCTGGGTCTATGTGGCGGACCGCGAGAACCACCGCGTGCAGGTGTTCGATGGCAACGGCAAATACGAGGCGCAGTGGAATAATTTACACCGGCCTTGCGCGCTGTGTTGCTGCGGCGGGGCGAGGAATCCGAATTTCATCATTGGCGAACTCGGCCCCGGCATGCCGGTCAATCGCAAGGTGCCGAATCTCGGTCCGCGCCTCACCATCGTGGATTCACAAGGCAAACGCATCGCGCGGCTTGGCGGCGAGAACGGGCCCGGCGTTGAGGCCGGCAAGTTCCTCGCCCCGCACGGCATCGCGCTGGACTCGCGCGGCGACATCTATGTCGGCGAAGTCGGCGTCACCGACTGGAAGACCAGCTTTCCGGATACGCCTATGCCGCCCGAGGTGGCCGGAGTGCGCTGCATTCAGAAGCTGGCGCGGGTCTAGCGGCGGGGCGGCGGCAGCTCCTTCATGCTTGTAGGGGCCGTTGATCGCAGGCAGACTTGTCCTCCTGACAACAAAGCGACGGATTGACGACAAGTTGACTGAAAAATCCATGCAACGCCGGCTTGCGGCAATTCTGGCTGCGGATGTGGTTGGTTACAGCCGCCTGATGGGCGCCGACGAGATGGGAACCATCACCTCTCTGAAGTCGCACCGCCGCGAATTGATCGATCCGACCATCGCCGAGCATCGCGGCCGCATCGTCAAGACCACCGGCGACGGCATGCTGGTGGAATTCGCCAGCGTGGTCGATGCGGTCAGTTGCTCGGTACATATTCAGCGCGCCATGGTCGGGCGCAACGCCGCTATCCCGCAGGACAAGCAGATCGTGTTCCGGATCGGCGTCAATCTCGGCGATATTATCATCGACGGTGACGACATATTCGGCGACGGCGTCAATATCGCCGCGCGGCTGGAAACGCTGTGCGAGCCCGGCGGCGTCTGCATTTCAAGAGCGGCCAACGACCAGATCCGCGACAAGCTTTCGCTGGCCTTCGCCGATCTCGGGGAGCAGGCCGTAAAGAACATTTCGCGCGCGGTGGGCGTATTCGGACTTACCGCCAAGGATATCGAGGCCCTGCCCGCCTCGGTCGCCGCCACGTCAGCGGAAACCGTTGCGGCCGCGGCGATCCCGTACCAACAGGAAATCCGCTTCTGCCAGAGCAAGGACGGCGTGCAGCTGGCCTATGCGAGAACCGGCGAGGGTCCTCCGCTGGTCAAAACCGGCCACTGGATGACCCATCTCGAATACGATTTCGAAAGCCCGATCTGGCGGCATTTCTACCACGAACTGTCGCGCGATCACGCCTTCTATCGATACGACGCCCGCGGCAACGGACTGTCCGATCGCGAGATCCCCGATGTCAAATTCGAGGATTTCGTCGACGATCTCGAAGCGGTCGTCGATGCGGCCGGCCTTGAGCGTTTCGCGCTGCTCGGCATCTCGCAGGGCTGCGCGGTTTCGATCGCCTATGCGATCCGGCATCCCGAGCGCGTCTCCCATCTCGTTCTTCACGGCGGCTTTGCCATCGGCTGGAAGAAGCGTGCGAGGACCGAGGCGGAGAAACAAGCCGGCGAAGCGATGCTCACCTTGATGCGGCTCGGATGGGGCCAGGAAAACCCGGCATTCCGGCAAATGTTCACATCCCAGTTCATTCCGGGCGCCACCAAGGAGCAGGCCGACTGGTTCAACGAATTTCAACGAATCTGCTGTTCGGCCATCGATGCCGCGCGCAATCTGCTGGCCAACGGCGAAGCCGACGTGAGTGGGCTGCTGCCGCAGATCAAGGTGCCGACGCTGGTCATGCACGCACGCAATGATGCGAGGGTGCCGTTTGAATTGGGGCGGCGGATGGCGGCGGGCATCCCGGGCGCCCGTCTCGTTCCGCTTGAGAGCGCCAACCATATCATGCTTGAAGGCGAGCCGGCGCTGGCGCGTTTCCTCGAGGAGCTGAAAGCTTTTATCGAGCCGAAAGCCGGGCACTGACCGGAATGGACCCATGCAGGATAAGCCGTTCAACGCTCTTCACAATCCTGTCACGCTGCCTGTAGTATGGGGTCTGACGCTGCTTCGCAGCTAATGGAGGCTCGCGCGTGAACGCGCACGTTTCGCAGGGCGGTTGGCCGGTGCTGGTGCTGAATGCGGACTTCCGGCCGCTGAGTTATTATCCGCTTTCACTTTGGTCGTGGCAGGACGCGATCAAGGCGGTGTTTCTCGACCGCGTCAATATCGTTGAGCACTATGACCGCGCGGTGCGCAGCCCCTCGTTCGAGATTCAGCTGCCGAGCGTGGTGTCGCTGAAATCCTTCGTGCGCCCGTCGACGCATCCTGCCTTCACCCGGTTCAACGTGTTCCTGCGCGACCGCTTCGTCTGCCAGTACTGCTCGGCCGACGACGACCTTACCTTCGATCACATCGTGCCGCGTTCCAAGGGCGGCCAGACCACCTGGGAAAACGTCGTCGCGGCCTGCTCGCCTTGCAACCTGCGCAAGGGCAACCTGACCCCGCATCAAGCGCGGATGTTTCCGCGCCAGGCGCCGTTCGCCCCGACCGTGCACCAGCTGCATCGCAACGGGAGACTGTTCCCGCCGAACTATCTGCACGACAGCTGGCTCGATTATTTGTATTGGGATACCGAGCTGGAGCCGTAAGGGTGGCGGCGCTGACGCCCCGCAATCGTCTGGCCGCCGCCGACCGCCAAACCCCGAGTTCTTGAGGCTGCTCTACCGCCAGCCCCAACGGCCTGCGCATAACAACAACAAGATCACGGGGAGCAACGATGGGCCCTCTGAGCGGATTAAAGGTTGTCGATCTGACCCACGTGATGGCGGGCCCGACCTGTACGCTGATGCTGGCGGACATGGGCGCCGAGGTCATCAAGATCGAGAAGATCCCGGCCGGCGACGACACCCGCTACATGGTCCCTCCCAGGATCGGCGACGAGGCGGCGGCGTTCCTGATGATGAACCGCAACAAGAAGGGTATCGCGCTGGACCTGAAGACGCCGGGCGGTGCAAAGATCTTGCGGCGTCTGATCGGGTCGGCGGATGTGCTGGTGGAAAATTTTGGCCCTGGCGTGATGGATCGACTGGGTTTCGGCTACGCCGAAACAGCCAAGGACAACCCCGCCTTGATTTATTGCTCCCTATCCGGCTTTGGACGCAGCGGCCCTTACAAGCATCGCCGCGGCTTCGATCTGATGGCGCAGGCCATGAGCGGGATCATGAGTTTTACCGGCGAAAATCCCGACGGGCCGCCGGTCAAATGCGGGGCGCCGCTGTCGGACATCACGGCCGGAATCCTCGCGGCCTTGGGCATTCTCGCGGCCTACACGCACCGCCTGAAAACCGGGCGGGGTCAATGGGTGGAAACCTCCTTGTTCGAGGCAGCTCTGGTCCAGACCTATTGGCAGGCCGCCATCGCACTCGCAACCGGCGTGGCGCCGAAAGCAATGGGCTCGGCCCACCCGCTCAATGCCCCCTATCAGGCGTTCGAAGCCTGCGACGGATGGATCGTGGTTGGCGGCGCCAATCAGAAGCACTGGATGCGCACACTCGAGGTGTTGGGCGCTGTGGAACTCGCGCGCGATCCGCGCTTTAAGACCGGCGCCGACCGAATGGCCCACCTGAAGGAACTGGAGGCCCTGCTCTCGGCGCGCTTTCGACAAAAGCCTGCTGCACATTGGTTGAGCGCGCTTGAAGAGGCAGGAGTTCCATCCGGGCCGGTCAACGACATGCTGCAGGCACTCACCGATCCACAGACCATTGCGCGGGAAATGGTGACCGAGGTCGAACATTCAGCGCTCGGCAGCGTCAAGACCATCGGGCTGCCGATCAAATTTTCGGAAACGCCCGGCAAGGTGCGAAGCGGCGCCCCGCTCTATGGCGAGCATACCGCCGCGATCTTGCGCGCATACGGCTTTGACGCCGGCGAAATTGCCACCCTGCAGAAGGAGGGGGCTGTAGTCCTGGCAAGCGTTGCGCAGGAAAACGCCGGCTGAGGCGAAACGGACGGCAAAACCAAGACGACGAAAAATAAAATCACTGGGAGGACATTATGTCGGTAAAGCCGAAATTCGCTGCGATCATCATGCTCGGTCTGGCAACCTGCATGCCCGGCGCGGCAAACGCCGCCTGGCAGCCTGTCAAGCCGATCGAATTCATCGCGACGGCCGGCCCGGGAGGCGGTACCGACAATTTCGCGCGCGCAGTCCAAGCCATCATCACAAAGCACAAACTGATCGAACAGCCTATCGTCGTGACCAACAAGGGCGGCGGGAGCGGCGCCGAAGGCTATACTTACACCAAGGCCATGGCTGGCGATCCCCACAAGCTGGTGTTCGGGACGTCGAACGCCTGGACCCAGCCGATGGTGTCGAAGGTCGCCTATAACTATACCGACCTGACACCCATCGCCGCCATGGTGCAGGACGAATTCCTGCTTTGGGTAAAGCAGGATGCGCCCTACCGGAACGTGCTGGATTACCTCCAGGCCGTCGCGGCGAAGCCGCCGGGCGATTTCAAGATGGGCGGCGCCCAATCAAAAGACACCGATGAAACCCTCACGCGCATGATCGACACGGCCGGACACGTGAAGTTCACATACATTCCCTTCAAGAGCGGCGCCGAGGCCGCGGTGCAACTGGCCGGCGGCCATATCGATTCCCATGTCAACAATCCCAGCGAAAGCATCGGGCAATGGAAGGGCAGCACCCAACGCCCGCTCTGCGCCTTCAGCCCGCAGCGTCTTCCCGATGGGCCGAAGGTCACGCAGACCCAGAACTGGCACGATATTCCGACCTGCGTCGAATCCGGCCTCGACATTCCGCAATTCCAGCAGCCGCGCACGGTCTGGCTGCCGGGAAAGGTCACCGCGGATCAGACCGCATTCTATGTCGATCTGATGAAGAAGGTTCAGAATACGCCGGAATGGAAGGAATACATCCAGCAGACCTCGCAAACCGATACTTTCCTTACCGGCGACGCCTTCGACAAATTCATCAAGGACGACCTCGAGCGCACGCACAAGATCGCTGCCGACCAGGGTTGGCTGGTTTCCAAATAGGATCCGAACGATGGTCTCGCGGCGCAGTCTGGAAACCGCGACGGCGTTGCTTGCCGGTGCGTTCGGCGCAGCCGTCGTACTCTCCAGCCGCGACAACGGCATCGGCTGGTCCGCCGCCGGCGTCGATGCCGGTACCTTCCCGTTCATTGTCGGCCTGATCATTCTTGGCGGCAGCGTTTTCAATCTCGTCAAGGGCTGGCCGCGGAATGACTACGCCGTGCTGCGGGCGAGCGAGCTGAAGCGGCTCGGAATATTGTTTGTCCCCGCCGCGATTTATGTCGGCGTCATTCCGTTGACCGGGATGGTTCTCGCCTCGGCCGGCTATGTATTCGCAGCGCTTGCCTGGCAGAAGCGAGGCGCGCTGATGTTCGCAGCCGCCGCCGCGGCCGGCACCGCCGCCGCACTCTATTTGATATTCGAGGTGACGTTCCAGATCTCGCTGCCGCGCGGCGTGCTCGGCGACGCGCTGGGTTTCTGAGGGGGTTTTGTTGGAAAATCTCGAGGCTCTCCTCCATGGCTTCACCATCGCACTCTCCGGCAATCATATTTTCCTGATGCTGATCGGTGTACTGCTCGGCATTCTGGTCGGCGTATTGCCCGGCCTCGGCGCCCCCAATGGCGTGTCGCTATTGTTACCGCTCACTTTCGGCATGCAGCCGGTATCCGCGATTATCCTGCTGTCGTGCATGTATTGGGGGGCATTGTTCGGCGGTTCGGTAACTTCCATTCTCTTCAACATTCCCGGCGAGCCCTCCTCGGTCGCGACCACCTTCGACGGCTACCCGATGGCGCGCGACGGCAGACCTACCACGGCGCTGGCGACGGCTTTCGGTTCGGCCGCGTTCGGCGCGCTGGCCGGGGTCGTCCTGATCACGCTGTCGGCCTCCTGGGTCGCGAAAGTGGCGCTGGCCTTTGGGCCTCCGGAATATTTCGCCGTGTACTTTCTGGCGTTTGCGAGCTTCGTCGGCATGGGTGGCTCGCCTCCGGTCAAGACGCTGGTATCGCTCGCGATCGGATTTGCGCTTGCCGCTGTCGGGATCGACACCGTCTCGGGCAGCGTAAGGCTCACCATGGGCATCGACGAACTGGTGAAGGGCGTCAGTTTTGTCGTCGCGGTGATGGGCCTGTTCGGAATCGGCGAATTGCTGATCGCGGTGGAAGACGAGTTCCACGTCAAGGCGATCTCCTCCAGGGTAGAGTGGCGCGAGGTATTCCGCACGCTCGTTCATCTGCCGCGCTACGGCTGGGTGCTGTTGCGCAGCGCCGCGATCGGATGCTGGATGGGGATTACGCCGGGCGGTCCTACCGCGGCCTCCTTCATGAGCTACGGCATCGCCAAACGCTTTTCGTCCCGGCGCGCGAATTTCGGCAAAGGTGAGCCGGAAGGCATTATCGCTCCGGAGACCGCGGATCACGCCGCCGGAACCAGCGCCCTGCTTCCCATGCTGTCGCTCGGCATTCCAGGATCGGCTACCGCCGCGGTGATGATGGGCGGCCTGATGATCTGGGGAACTCAATCCCGGACCGATGCTGTTCATCGAGCAAAAGGACTTCGTCTGGGGCCTGATCGCTTCGATGTATCTCGGCAACGTCGTCGCGGTGATTCTGGTGCTGCTGACGGTGCCGATCTTCGCAGCATTGATGCGGGTGCCGTTCTTCATCATCGCGCCGCTGATCGTCATCATCTGCACGGTCGGCGCCTATTCGGTTTCCAATTCCTATCTCGACGTCATATTGATGATGGGCTTTGGCCTTGTCGGATATCTGTTCAAGAAGCTTCATTATCCCCTGGCGCCGCTGGTGCTCGCGATCGTGATCGGCGACAAGGCCGAAGATGCATTTCGTCAATCCATGCTGATGTCGAGAGGCTCGCTCGGGATATTTTTCGGCAACGCGCTGGTAACTACGCTGGTTCTCCTCGGCGTGGGCCTGCTGGTATTGCCGGTGATCTGGCAAAGCTTCCGGAAAATGCTGGCGCGATCGCCGGCAAGGCCGTGATCATCGCACGGATCTTAAAATGCATCACCGCCACGTCAGGATCTTTAAGCTCGCTAATCCATTAAATGAATTCGTCAGCCGTCATAGGCGACCACTACGTAAGCGACATCGTCCTGGATGAATTCTGCGACCTGCTGCATGCCCATCTTGGTGTGTACCTTCAGCGACGCGGTGTTGCCGCGCCGAATGAAAGTGAAGCCCTCCCTTGCCGGCAGCCGCAGGCGCAGGGCTTGGAACATTGCGACAGCCAGACCTCGTCCGCGTTCGCTTTCCGCTACGCAAATCGGCCCATAATTGTAAGCGCCGGGAGAGCCGGGATAGGCGTGCAGCATCGCTCGAATAATGGGATTGTGGGCTTGGGCCGTGAGCGGAGTTGAAACGACGTAGCCGACGACACGTCCTTCTCTACGGGCTACGATAATCGGCATATCGGCAATTGCCGCCTCGAACCACTCGCAGGAGAATGGCACCGAAAGCGCCCCGCCGTTACTGCGCAGGTTGCGCTGTTGCAGGTCGAGAATCCCCGGGATGTCGTCCCTGGTAGCGGCGGCGATTTCGCACTCCGTGATCCCCATTGCGCCCTCCGCGCGGCTCGCGCTCGCGGAAAAAACCCGGGCCTCGCCAGATTCAAGAATAGCCCACCACCCCGGCGGGGGAAATATGCCTCGCCAAGGCGATCGCCGTTGCCGCGCAGAGGTTTCGCGATGACGCATCCTGGGATAGGGTCGCGCGGTTGTATATCGAGCAGCGAGAACCCGATGTCGTTTCGCGACGATAATGCCGCCTATGAGACATGGCTGGCGACGCAATGCGACGTCGTAGCCGAGGATATCAAGGCCAAACACAAGCTGATGAAGGACAGCCCCTTCATGTTCCTGCGGGCGACCTATTTCCGCTGGGCCAAAAAAATCGTGAAGCTGTGCCCCGAACCGGCGGACGCGCCACGGGTACTATCGATCGGCGATCTGCACCTGGAGAATTTTGGCACCTGGCGCGATGCCGATGGGCGTTTGGTCTGGGGCGTCAACGATTTCGACGAAGCGGCCGTGATGCCTTACGCGTTCGATCTGGTGCGCCTCGCGACCAGCATCAGGCTTGCGCCCGACCGGGCGGTCTCCAACGGCAAGGTGGCGGAAATCCTGATTGCCGGCTATCGCGAAGGACTTCGGGTACCGCAGCCGGCGCTGCTGGATGAAGGCGAAACATGGTTGCGCCCTTACGCGGTCGGGAGCGCCGTGGAGTCCGGGGAGTTCTGGGAGAAGCTCGCCAAGACCAAAAAATATCCGCTGATCGACGGCAAGGCGGACGGCAAGCCGCCGCGAGATATCATGCAACTGCTGAAGGCAAGCCTGCCAAAAGAAGCAACCAACATCGTCTATCGGCGGCGAATTGCGGGCGGCGGCAGCCTCGGGCGGCCGCGCTATGTCGCGATCGCCGACTGGCGCGGCGGCCGGGTACTGCGCGAAGCCAAGGCGCTGGTTCCGTCGGCCTGGACTTATGTGCATGGCGCGCAGCCATCGGGCCTGCTGAAACTGGCGAGAGGCCACTATCGCGCGCCGGATCCGTTCCTCGATGTCCAGGGTAACTGGATCATCCGCCGCCTCGCTCCCGACTCCCGCAAGATCGAGCTCAGCCAGGACGCCACGACGCATCTGAAGAGCTATTTGCTGCACGCGATGGCCTTCGACCTTGCCTCGATCCACGCCGCGGGTTCGGTCGGCGTCGATGTGCTGAGGCGCGACCTGAAGAAACGGCCGCACGACTGGCTGTACAAGGCCGCGAAGATCGCCTCGGAGTCGGTCAACCAGGACTATCAGGAGTGGCGCGACGGGCCGCGCAAGTAAATCGCAAAGGATCGATCCAACAACGGGGGTTCGAATGACCAGCCAATCTGTTCGCAGTCTTGCGTTTGCCGCATCTGCCGCTGGCCTGCTGATCGCCGCCACGTCGGATGACGCACGGGCGGCATCGGTCACGGCGTGTACCGCGCTCAATATCTGTTATTGCATCAATGCCGACAACAAAACAGCGATCGACGCCAATATCGGCCGCATCCGCCAGATGCTCGCGGATGAGCGCGGCCGCGGCAAGTCGATCGGTTATATGAGCATTCCGCTGTCGCCGGCCGGCGGCGGCTATTTTCCGATCAATCAGGAGATCGCGCAGCAGTCCAAGGACAACATCGACAAACGCTTCGGCGCGCAGTCGGCATGGATGTTGAACCCGGGTGCTGCCGGAAACCTGCCGGCGGGCGCCACAGGTGCCGACTACATGTATATGTGGACCACGGTACTCGAGGGCCCGCGCGGCATGGGGGAGGATTTCGATTTCTTCTACTTCGTCGGGCCAAAGGACTTTGCGCGCTTCTTCGCGCTCTCAGGCGAAGGAGATTTCACCAAGATCGAAGCCTGGTTCGACAATCGCGCCGCCACCGATCCGGCTTTCAAGAAAGCGGTCGATCAGGGAACGCTGACCAAGTCCGGCTTCCGCAACTATTACGGGCTCAAGGCGTCGGTCTCCTTCAGCTACGGTTCGCATGACGAATGGAATATCGCGCGTCTGCTGAACGAAAGACGGCGCGGCGCTACCGAATTTGGCATCGCCGGCCAGTTGCCGGTGCTGTTCGACGGCCAGGCGGTGAACCCCGGCAGCTACGAGACGCCTACCGCAAGCGGCGACGTCGGAAGGTGCATCAACTGACGGGGCGAGCTCCGGCCGCGATTGCAATTTAACGTCCGGTCAGCGATCCATGTTTCACAACGACCTCCGGCAACTCTCCAATTCGATCCCGTGCGTTTCGTAGAAGCTCCCGATCGCTCCGGACGAGCGTCTCCAAGTCTCCATCCTCGAAATACCCGATCGAGCGCAGGACTTGTGATGGCTCACCGTGGAACATTGCACTGAAAGCACTCACCCCGGCCGGCAGGGAAACGCCCGCGGAGATCATTTCGGCGATATCTCGATAGTCTTTGGCGTCCGCGCGATCCAGCGTCGCCTTCAATTTGGTCGCCATCAGATCGTCGAGGGAGGCGACCAGCGCTATTCCATCGCGTGTCTGCAGCGGATCATTGACGCGGCCGAACCCGATGCCGCCAAAGAACGAAACTTTCACGGCACCGGATGGCATCGCGGCGAGTATCACCAGCGTATCCGGCGCATCCTGCAAAATGGCGGCCCCGCCAATAAACCCGAATGCCGCGCGGATCCGATCCTTGTCCAGCGGTTCGGCTCGGAAAAAGTCAAAATCCAGCGACTCCCGGTGTCCAAGGTGAAGCGCAATGGCAGTGCCGCCATAGAGGACGAAATTCAATCGGGAGGCTGGCGCGAGGCTGGTCCAGAGTTCTCTCTGCGCCGCGGGCAGCACGTCGAGCTTCGGTTCAAGGCGCTGCGGCATGAAACGACCTCCGCGGAGCCTTGTCCGGGATCGCCGCTCCCGTGGCATAGGATAGCCGGCCGCGCCAGAATTCCCAGGAGCGATCGCTGATCCAGCCGGGTTCGGCGCGCAGCATGATTTCAACCAGACGCGATTGGCCGACCGTCCGTTCCAAGGCGAGGATGTCGTCGTAGGTACCAAGATTCATGGTCTGCGCGATGATGCGATCCTCGGAATGCGGTCGCCCGCCGACGGGCTTCCACCAAAGATATTTGCGGCCAAAGCCCGCGATCATCGCCTGTGAAACGTCGTTTGTCGTCATGCATCATGATAGCAGATTTGACGTCCTCTTTCCATGATCGCCGACATAATCTGGTCTGAATTTATCTCCAGAAACGACGCACTTAGCGAGCAGCGGGGGCGCTGGTCCAATTGATTTCCTTACTCCTAGCGGAACGAACCGATGCCCTCGAATCCAGCCTCTGTTTTAGATGTCGCCCCCTCGCATGCCTCCACGTCGCTGCTGCTGTCCAATGGCGTCGCGCGCCTCGAAGTCACCCTAAAACTTACCACCGCCATCCTCGCGCTGGCGGCCGGCGTCTATACTTACCTCGGCGTCCGTGAACTCTTGAACGGCAGCCCGACCACGGTGTTTTTCGCGGCCGTGATCTATTCGGTCGCGGTGTCGGTCGGCATCTACGCGTTCTGGATATTTTTGATGCAGTTCATGCCCCATGTGGTCGGCCGCGGGCGCGGCCTGATGTTCGGCTGCATGCTGCTGGGATCGCTGATGATCGTGGCGATGTCGTCGTGGCTCAACGCCTCGGCGCTGGCGGGTGCTGCCGCGATCCAGCAGCATCTCGCCATCACCGTGCAGAACTACACTCGCGATCTCGATACCGCCAACAGCAATGCGATCGCAGCTCAGGGCCTGTTGCCCGACATCCAGCTGGCGTCATCGCGCTTTGCCAGACTGGCCGATGCCGAACGCGCAGGGTCCCTGACCGGCACCGCGGGCTCCGGCACCGTGGTGCAACTGCTGACCCAGATGTCCGGGCAGCTCGACAGTCTCGGCCAGGAAGTGCAGGCCTCGGGAAAACGCGTCTCGGCGCTGTTCGAGCAGGGCGGCAAGAACCTCGCCAAGATGCGGGAGCTGATTTCCGACCGCGGACCGATCGCTTCGCGCAGCGATGCCTTTGCTACCGAGTCGCTGGCGCTGATGGGCGTGATCGCCAATCTGCAGCAGACTTCCGTGGCACCTGCGGTAAAGCGCGCCGCGGCATCGCTGTCCTCCGGCTTCATTGCACCGGCCGCCGGCGGGCGCACCTCCGATCTCGCCGACCGGCAAACCGCCGTGGTCGGCAAGGTGGAAAGTTCGATCGCAGCGCAAGCGGCGTCGCTCTCGGACGCCGCCGAGAAAATTCTCGCGACGCCAAAAGTCGAACCGGCGCGATTTCAGGCGATGTCGCCCGCGGAAGCGGTGCTGCGCTATGCCGGCGATTTCATCCCGAGCTGGGCCGGCGCGATCTCGATCGACCTGATGCCGGCGGTGCTTGTGCTGATCCTGTGCGTGGTCCATGCCGCGATCCGCCGCGAGGGCCTTCCCGCCGTCAGTGCATCGACCATGACCGCAGGCGAACTGGTCGCGGCCCTGCAGATGGCCCGCGAAGTCGAGCAGGCGCGGCGGATGGTGCCGGGCGAAGTCAGACCTGACGGCGAATCGGCGAGTGAGCCCCCCGCAGCCGCGGACGAAAACGTCACCTCGCTGTCGTCGGCACGGCATCTCAAGTAAGCCCCGCCATGCCGCAATCCGTCACGATATCGCAACGATTTCATGCCTGGCTGTCGGATAATCCGGACCAGCACATTCTGCGCTGGATTTTTCGCGGCGTGCTCGCGGTGACCATCGCGGTACTCGCCGCCGACCTCGCTGCCGGCAACGGATGGATCGGCACTGCCGATCCGATGTCGGCGCCGGCGGAGACGGTACAGGGTTCACCCGGTCCCGGTCTGCCGGTGCCATCCATCCTCGCACCGCTGCTGCCCGGCGGCGACAAACGCCTCGCGCCATTGCCGCAACCCAACGGCGCGATGGCAAAACCGATGACTTTCGAACTTGTGGGCGGCGGCAGGCTGATGGCGACCGGCACCATCACGCCCGGCATATCGGAAGCATTCGCTGCCGAGGTCGGCAAGCGCGGCGACTACATCAGGACCGTGGTGCTGGATTCACCGGGCGGTTCGGTGACCGACGCGCTGGCGATGGGGCGGCTTATTCGCGAGAAAAAATTCGCCACCGAAGTCGAAGCGGGAAAATACTGCGCGTCCTCCTGCCCGCTGGTGTTCGCCGGCGGCGTCGAGCGCCGCGCCGGCGACAAGGCCGCGATCGGCGTACATCAGGTGGCCGCGATCGGTTCGGCCGGCAGTGCCGGCCGGCGCGACGAGATGGATGTGGCGCAGCGCATCTCGGCGCGTTGCCAGCGCTATCTCGGCGACATGGGCATCAACCTGCAGGTCTGGGTGCATGCCATGGAGACGCCGCACGACCGACTGTTCATTTTCAAGCCGAATGAGCTGAAGTCGTTGAACATCGTGACGGCGGGAGCGATGCCGGTTGCAGGCCCGGTGCCGGCCCCACCTGCTCCTGCCTCGCCGGCGCCGAAAGCGCGCTCGTAGTGTAAGCGTCATGCTGAGGTGCTCGCCGCGCAAGAGCCCGGGACTGGAACCATGCACCTTCGACCGCGTTGTTCGCGATCATCGGAGGTTGCCATGCGGGTGTTTCTGGGAATGATTTTGGGTGCGCTGCTGCTCACCGCGGGCGTTTACATCCGCGATTCGATGTCGACCTCGACGGTCGCCAGCGGCCAGGTCGCGCAGCCCGGCCGCACCATCGTCAACTGGGACGTCGCGGCAACCGACTGGAATGCACTAAAAACGCGCGCCCACGACGACTGGATCAAGCTGTCGTCGAAGTGATTTCGATAAATCCGTAGGGTGGGTAGAGCGACGCGAAACCCACCGCAGCGCTTGATATTCCCGGGGGTTTCGCTTCGCTCTACCCACCCTACAATCTTCAATCAGATTGCTTCTTCGCCGCGGCCTTGCGTGCGTCGGCAATGGCCTGATCGAACTGCGCCATGGTCAGCGCGCCCGGCACCCGGAATTTTCCGATGATGAAGGCGGGCGTGCCCTTGAAGCCGAATGCGGTGGCCTGGTCGTTGTTGCGTGCCAGGATCGCGTCGATAGCCTTGGCGTTGGTTTCGAGATCCTTGGTGGCGCGGTCGACGTCGATGCCGGCACCGCCGAGCAACTCACGGATACGCGGCTCGGTCAGCCGTGAAGCCGTCCCCATCAGCGCGTCGTGCGCGGCGACATATTTGTCCTGATATTTCGTCGCCAGAGCCAACCGCGCCGCGGCGATCGAGACCGGCCCGAGCACCGGCCAATCCTTGTAGACCAGCTTGACGTTGCCGTCGTCCTGCACCACCTGCCGCAGCTCGGGTTCGAGCTTGCGGCAATATGGACAGTTGAAATCGAAATACTCGACAATGGTGATGTCGCCATCGGCGTTCCCCGCCACCGGAATCTCGGGATCGCGCAGCACCGCGCTTTCCGACAGAACGTCGTCGGCGGCATCGCTTTGGCCGAGCGCCGAGCCAGGCGCAATGTCCACGCCAAACATGAGCGCACCCAAGCCGAGCATGCCGAGCGCTTCGCGCCGCGTTGGCCCCGCATTCGCAGGCAGCCGGACAGAATCGATAAATTTAAGCATGTCTGGCCTCCAGGCCTAAAGCCAAGTTCAACTCTCAAGATAGGGACAAGTTGCGCGCCAGCATATAGAGCGCAACCGCAATAATTACCGCCGCGAACACGATGTTGAGCGCGCCGCGGCGCTCCGCCAACAGTCGCGCCGAGCGGGTGCCGATCAGTCCGCCGGCGAGACCGCCCGCGATGAACAACCCCGCAAGTTGCCAGGAGATGAGCCCGGAATATGCGTAGCTTGCCGCTGTGGTGAGGCCGAACGCGGTGACGGCGACCAGCGAGGAGCTGATCGCATTCATGATCGGCATCCCCGTCGCCAGCATCAAGGCCGGCACGATCAGGAAGCCGCCGCCGATGCCAAAGAAGCCTGCCAGCGTTCCGGTCCATAGTCCAAGCGCGACCACTGCCGGCATATTGGTCCAGTTCATCCGCGCATCAGGAAGTCCGACCCGCGCGCGCGTTTTCAGCATCAACGCGGCGATCGCCAGCATCAGCAGCGCGAACAGCGCCAGCAGCTTTTGGCCGTCGATCATCTTGCCGGCGATCGACCCCAGAAAGGCACCTGCCACGCCGGCCGCTGCAAAGGTCAGCGCGCAGGACCATCGCACGGTGCCGCCGCGCGCATGGTTGGACAAATTCATCGCGGCGTTGGCGGCAACCGCGAGCGCGCTGGTACCGATCGCGACATGCGCGTCGGGCACGCCGACCACATAGACCATCAGCGGCACCGCCAGGATCGATCCGCCGCCGCCGACCAAGCCCAGCGAAAAACCGACCAGCATCCCCGACGCCAGTCCCAATACGCTCTGCATCGTGGAGATGATCAACGCGGAAACCTCGCCTGCACAGCCGGGACCCTAGAAGGATTTTCCGCAAATCTCTATGGGAGCAAGTTGAAAACCACACACGGGTGCCCCGGACGCGGCGTGGCATTCTGAGGCGAACACCGGCCGCGCAGGCGAGCGCAGCTGATCGCGAATCGGCAGAGAAGCTGGTCGATTAACCGCGGGGCTGAGCGCCGCCTTGCAATAATTCGTCATGGCCGGCTTTGTGCCGGCATCCACGTCTTCACCCCCGTAAGGAGTAAGACGTGGATGGCCGGGACAAGCCCGGCCATGACGGTATTGATTGGATCAGGCTGAGCCCTTCAGCTTCTTGGTGCACTCGCTGTAATAGCCGCCGCCCTTCTGGATCCATTTCAGCCCGCCATTGGCGTTTCCGGCCTTGTTGGCGTTGTACTGATCGACGCAAGTATGCATGCGGGCCTTGCCTTCGGTTTCCTTGGCGTATTTCGGATCGACCGCCTTGGGGAACACCGCATCCCCCGTCGGCGTCGGAGCAGCGGCGGCGGGCTTTGGCGCCGCGGCCGGTTTTGCCTCGGCCGCCTTCGGTGGCGCAGCCGGGGCGGCGGGCGTCGCGGCCGCGTCGGTGCCGCACTCGGCTTTGCGGAAATCATTCCACTTCTGGCCATTGAGTGTGCCTGCGGTTTGCGCCGCTTTGTATTTTGCGCTGCATTCCTGCATGGTCAGCGCCTGTGCCGGCATCGCCGTGAACATGGCAAAACCCGATGCCGCGACGGCGCACACTACTTTTGCGCGAGTGATCATTTTTATTCTCCCTGGTAGATGGAAAGCCGAAGATCCCTATCCTAGCGCGTCGATGACGCCTGACAACGCGGCGATCAATCCTTCGGCCAAATATTCGTGATCGCAAACCTGCTGGGCGGTGCACTTCGTTCATCCGCGGTTCACTCTCATGCCGCGACCTTACGTTCGTCTTCAACCCGAGGTACCGCCATGATGACATTCTCCTCCCGCGCCGCAGCTGCCGCCGTCGCATCGTTGCTGCTCATGAGTTCTGCATTCGCGCAAACCACCACACCCGCGACGCCCGCGCCCGCGCCCGCGGCGAAAACCACGCCGGCGCCCAAAGCCGCACCCGCGGAAAAGAAGGCGGAGAAGCCGCGCACCGCAGCCTCACTGCAATGCTCCAAGGACGCCGACGCCAAGAGTCTCCATGGCAAGGAGCGCAAGAAGTTCATGTCGGAATGCAAGAAGGCCGCGGCCGACAAGCCGAAGTGATTTTCGATCATTGTCGAGCCAAACCTAAGGCTTCGTACCCCGGACGCAGCGCCTAGGATGCCGCACCGCGTTCGGGACGCGAGGTGCGTCATCTTTTCGACAACAGAAGAGGAGCGACCGCGCGCATTGCAGGCGTCGCCTGTACGCATTTGTCCGCTGCCCCGGCATTTGCCATAAGGCGGGCTCATGCCCTCCTTCACCCTTCCCGGCCGGTCCGAAATTCTCAACGTGCTCCAAACGCTGGTCATCGGCAGCGCCGGCGGCCTGCTGTTCCTGTGGGCCGAGCTGCCGGGCGGGCTGATTTCCGGCGCGATGATCGCGGTGGCGGGCGCCGGCATTGCGGGACGGCCGCTCGGCCTGCCGCAATGGATGGCTCACATCATCCTGATGACGCTCGGATTGTCGCTGGGTTCGATGGTGTCGCCGGCGATGATCAAGAACCTCAGCGCCTATCCCGTGACCATCGCGCTGTTGGCCGCCGCGACATTCTGCGCCACCTTCGGCTCAAGCTTTTACCTGCAGCGAGTCCACGGCTGGGACCGCACCTCGGCGCTATTGGCGGGAAGCCCCGGCGCGCTGTCGCAGGTCATCATGCTGGCCACCGAGCGCGGCGCCGACGTCGCCGGCATCGCGGTGGTGCAGATCATGCGGGTGATCATCCTGACCGCCGCGGTGCCGATGCTGCTGGCCGCGACCGGCGTATTGGGCCACGGGCCGCTGCCGTCGCGCGGGCCGCCGGCGACGGCGATTGCACTGCTCGAACTGGCGGCGGTCGCGGTCGCGGCGGCGCTGTTGCTGCGCTGGCTGAATTTTCCGGCGAGCTGGATGTTCGGCGCCATGCTCGGCTCCTCGGTGATGCACGGCGCCGGATGGGTCGAAGGCGGCGTGCCGCAATGGGCCTATCTCACCGCGCTGATCGGAATCGGCACCCTGATCGGATTACGCTTCGGCAAAATAAGACCGCGCACGATTCTGAGCCATATTGCCGCGGCGCTCGGCTCGTTCGCAGTGGCGATTGCGATCTCGGCGGTGTTCGTCGCCGCCATTGCCCTGATCACGCATGTGAAGTTCAGTGACATCGTGGTGGCATTTGCCCCCGGCGCAATGGACGCGATGCTGGCGCTGGCGCTGACGCTCCATGTCGATCCGGTGTTCGTCGGCGCGCATCATCTGTCGCGCTTCATCTTCGTCTCGATCGCCACCCCCGGCATTGTCCATCTCTACGGCAAGGCGCAGGACGATCTGGACGATTGACCTTCGTCATTGCCGGACTTGATCCGGCAATCCATCTTTTGAAAAGGATGGATGCGCGGGTCAAGCCCGCGCACGACGCGAAGATGTAACCGACCGAGCGATGCCCCACATCGCCAGCGCTGCGATCGCCAGCGAGATCAGCACATTATAGCCGGCCAGCGACACCCCGAGAAACCGCCATTGCACCTCATCGCAGCGGACCACTTTGACCTTGTCGAGATTGTCGAACAGGCTGCCGGCCTTGCCGAGATCCAGCACCGGCCCCGAGCATTCGGTCGGCCCCTGCCAAAAACCCCATTCCACGCCGGCGTGATAGAAGCCGAGCCAGGCATTGGCGAATGCCGCAAGCGCAAGAAGTGCAAGACCCGAAAATATCAGGATGCGCGGCGCATGCTTTGCCGCCGCCCAGGCCACCAGCGCGCCGAGCGGCACCGCCAGATAATAGGCATAGCGCTGCTCCAGGCAGAGCGGACAGGGGCGGATATCCAGCACCAGCTGGAAGAACCATGCGCCCACAAGCGTTAGCGCGGCAATGGCTGCGATCGCCAGCGCCGCTGCAAGCGCGGGGCTGGTTTCGCTGCGCGCATATGATGGCTTGATGGCATCCAGCGTCACGTCGTCCCTCCTGCCGAGAGAGCGTCCTATCCCGCGCATTCAGGCCTGTCGAGGCGGACGCGATCACACTACCGTGGTGGCCCGGACTCTGAACGGCGCGATGTTCAGGCAGCCCGGTCGCCACGGGTTGACCGGCACTCTACGCCCGCTATATTCCGCCGGCTTCGCGACCCTCTCCTTTTGGCGAGCGTGCGAAAGCCCCTGTGGCGGAATTGGTAGACGCGCTCGACTCAAAATCGAGTTCCGCAAGGAGTGCTGGTTCGATTCCGGCCAGGGGCACCAGCGACGTTTGTGATTATCGCATGCTTCCGGCGGAATTTTAATGAGCGCGTCTTAGACCCCTTGTGTTCATGCGTTCGGGTTGCGATGAATGCGGGCGAAGATTTTTTTTGGAAATTCTTTTTTCCGCGCTCTGAAAGTCCGGTCTGGCACCCTCCCCGGTGCGGACGATCGGAACCCTAGACCTCGATGGAGCCAGTCCAATGCCCGATTTCGAATTCCTGATCGGTAAGGCCGCGCAGATCGTTTCCGAACAATATGCCGACGCGAAATTATGCCACGTGCGGGGATTGCCGAAAAAGCCCGCGTCCGTCGCCGCGGATTTTACCCAGCTGGCTTTCGCGTTCATGCGCGCAAAAGGCTATGTGACGATCGTTTGGGACAATGAACGTTTCGGGCCTCCGAGCGATCACGGCGGGCTATGGATGGGCGACCAGCCGATCAATCCGCCGCTTCAAAAAACGCTCGATCAGGCGCTCGGTATTCTTCGCGACGGCGGCTACAAGGACCCGATCGCACAACTCGATTTGCGCAAACCGCTCCATCCCGGCGTGACCGAGCCGCTCTACGTGTTCGCTTTCGGCGATCCGGTCACGAAGGTCATCGGCGTCGGCGCAAACACCGGCACACTCAATGTCGAAGGCTAGCGAAGGGCGCGTCAGCGCCTTGCAATATCTGTGACTTCAATTCTGCTGGATTGTCGCCCGGCGCGGCTGTGTTAGACTGGAGTGCTCAAGGGCCGCTAATCGCACCCGGCGGATATCGTCGAACACGGTCAGATGATGGGCATTCAAGGCGTTGTGCTGCGGTCGCCGGTTTTTGCTTACCTCGTCCTCGTCCTGTGTTTTTGCTCGCCGGCATGGGCCGAGAAGCGCACCGCTCTCGTCATCGGCAATGCGGCGTACAGGAACGCAACCGCTCTATCAAACCCCCGCAACGACGCCGATGACGTAGCCAGTGCCTTGAACCGCGCCGGCTTTGAAACAATCGTGGGCTTCGATCTGGACAAGGCGGGAATGGATGGCGCCGCCATCCGTTTTGCCCGTGCCGCCCGCGATGCCGACGTCGCGGTCTTTTACTACAGTGGCCATGCCATGCAGTACGCCGGCATCAATTATCTAATTCCGGTCGATGCCAGGTTGACGGATGAAGCCGATCTGCGGCTCATGTTGCGGGTTGACGACGTCGTCGCAGACCTTCAGCAGGCCAAGAATCTTCGCATTCTGGTGTTGGACTCTTGCCGAGACAATCCCCTCGCGGAGGATTTGAAGCGCTCAATCGGGTTATCGCGTGGAGCAGGAATCCGACGTGGACTTGCGAGGATCGATACACCGCAGGGCATGATCGTGGCTTACGCCACTCAGGCCGGACGCACCGCGGACGACGGAAAAGGACGCAATAGCCCGTACACGGCGGCGTTTCTGAAGAACATCGGTACAACAGAAGAAATCGGCACTGTGTTCCGCCGGATAAGTTCCGATGTCTACGAAGCGACCGGTCGCGCGCAATTGCCGGAACTCTCATTGTCGCTGATCGGTGAGTTTTATCTGAATGGTCAGCCGTCGGCCTTTCCGGCCAGCTCTCCTGAAGTCGCCGCTCTTCAAAAGCAGCTGCAGGAGATGAAGGAGCAGCTCAACAAGAAGGAAAAGCCGGGTATCACAGTCGTCACGGCGGCAGCCGGTCCGTCAGCCACGATCGAGCCCGCGGACGGGCCGCTGCCCGACGATATCCCGATAAACACCCGGGTGCTTTCACAGATCGAGGCGCATCCGTTCTTTGCGAACGCTCCGCCGATATTGACCGCCTCATTCGCCCAAAGCAGCAATCTCGTCGGGCGAGGTTCAGTCAACGGCACCGCGACGACATCGGAATTGACCGGCGATTCCGTCGGCCGGCAACTCCGAAAGCATGTGATCCGGTTTGATGGCACGACATACGGTGCAACAATGCATTCGGCGTGTTCTCCCGCCTGCCGAACCGATTCACGCACCGTTTCAATCTCCGCGGCGAATGGATTGATCAGTCTAGGTTCCAAATCGGCGGTGACGATGCGAATTCCCCGCAGCAAACCGACGCAAGCGCTATCCACGGTGACATTGATCGACGTTTCGGATTTTGCCGGGCGAGCCTACCCAGTGGAAGTGGGGAATCGGTTTTCATATAACGAGACTTTCGAAACGAGATCGCCCGGCTTCAGCGACGAATATGTCAACAGGAATTCCTGCGAAATTACCAAGAAATACCAGGCAAAGAGTTTTCATCCGGAACTAACCGGGGCGGCATACCTGTCAATCTGCGAAGTTCAGACTGCGTATAAGATGACCGTGGCCGCCAGTAGCAGATTTCAGTCAAGAAGCGTGTTCTTCGAGAACCTTGGTATCTGGACGACTGCCGATCCAATGTTTCCGAAAGAGCGTATCATGCAGGGTGATCTGTACGGCGATGCCCGCGACTGGAAATATACAGGCAGTGACACCTTGAAGACATTTTCGATGGCGCATTGACGCCGGTTTTTCCGGCCCAAGCTTCGCCGCGCTCAAATCAGCGACGCCACCGATCCAAGCCCGATGATATGCGCCAGCGAGCGGACTTCGCGCTTCTGGTCTTCGCGCAGCTGGAACAGCAAAGGCATCGCTACCGATTTCAACTGCTGCACTTCTGTCCACTCGGGATCGATCGGCGGGCCGTTGGCGCTGGGATTGGCCTGACGGGTGGCGTGGATCTTTCGCGCCACGGCGCGCAGCGCGCTTTCGACCCCGGGCCAGTGCTGCTCCTGCGCCGGCGATAGCTTGAGGCGCTCCTTGATGCCGGCGATCTGGATGTCACTGAGCAGCGCGTAGGATTTCTGCACCGCAGGCTTTGCCGCGGCCTTCGGCTTGTCGAGGGGCAGCGGGATCGACGAGGGGGCCGCGATCTTTGGAGGCTGCGGGCTGAACGGGCTGTCGGATGCGAAGGCCTGCCGCAACGGCTCGGGCAACTGCTGCCCGGCAGGCGGCAGCGCCGCCATCGCCAGCTTGTCCTTCTTGCCTTCCCGGTTGGCGAGCGGGCCCTTGGCCACCACCGGTGGGATTTCGGACCGCACGCCCGGCACGCTGTCGCGGCTAAGAATGCTCGCCGCGGCCGCGCCGACGACCAGAAAACACGCCAGCGCCAGGATGGTCATCGTTCTGGTCAAACAAAACTCCGTCTCAGCCGGCGAACCGCAGTCAACCTTCCTCACAAATGCACATTAATTAAGGCTTAACCATGCCGCAACCCGGCCGGTTGGGGGCAGCGGCGGTTTTTCAGGCCGCCACCGCCAGATCGTAGGCGTCCTGGATGTCCGAAACGATATCGGAGGCCTCCCACAGCGCGTCCGGCGCGACGGACTGCATGCTGACGGTCCAGTTGCCCTTGGCGGTGCGGGGCATGCCGACGATGTCGAACCGCACGTCCCGGCACAGCGGATGCCGCTCGAAGGCCGCGGCCACCCGGGCCTGAAGCTCAGGAATGGTTGCCGGGGTTTTTTCGAAGTCGAGATCCATGCCGCACTCCTTCAACTGACGCCCCGGGCGCCGTCAGGCGCGCGAGCGCGGCGGACGGCCGCGTGAGGCGATTGTAGGAACGGGACTGGTTAACGAAGCGTTAAGGCCGGAACTTTGTCGGCGCGCGACGTCCTTCGTAAAACTCCGCGATGGTTTGGGCGACGAGGTCGTCGACCGGCAGCACCGCGGTCACGCCCGAGGTCGAATGTCCGGCGCTCCAGATATCGCGCCAGCGCGCCGGCCTGTTTTCGCGCGCGCCGATGTCGATATCCTCGGCGATGTCGATGGCGCCGCGCTCCGGCAAATGCGTCCGGATCGAGGCCGGCGGCTTCGATCGACGGCCGCAGCATGTTGGTCTGCAGGCCGGTAAACGCCCGCGTCAGCAAAATATCGTCGGCGCTGCTGTTAACCAGCATCTCCTTGTACCTTGGATCTGCCATGCTCTCGCGGGTGGCGATGAACTTCGTGCCCATGTAGGCGAGGTCGCAGCCGAGCGACTGCGCCGCCCGCAACGCGTGTCCGTCGCCGATGCCGCCCGCCAGCACCAGCGGCCCGTCGAAGAACGCGCGCACCGCGCGGACGAACACGAACGGATTGAGCCAGCCGGTCTGTCCGCCGGCGCCCGCCGTCAGCAGCACCAGGCCGTCGGCGCCGGCTTCCACCGCGCGCTCGGCGTGACGGATGCTGGCGACATCGGCCAGCACCATCGCGCCGGCATCGTGCAACGGCCGGAGCACGGCCTGCGGCGAGCCGACGCTGGTGATGACGATCTCCGGCGCATGCCGCAGCAGCACCTGCAAATCCCGATCGAGACGCGCATTGGAGCGATGCACGATCAGGTTCGGGCACACCGGCGCCGGCCGCGATCCGCTTGCCTCGGCGTGGCGCCGCAACTGCGCGCTCGATGTCGCCGAGCCAGGCATCGAGCTGTTCGGGGCTGCGGCAATTCACCGTCGGGAACGACCCGATCACGCCGTTGCGGCATGCCGCCACCACAAGGTCGATGCCCGATACCAGAAACATCGGCGCCGCGATCAGCGGCAGGCTCAGGCGGTCGCGAAAGCGTGCGAGCGGATCGGCAGAATTCAAATGCAGTGTCCCTCGTTAGATGTGTTTGTCGGCCCACGCGTCGGTTTCGTTGTGCTAGCGTTGGGACAAACATTGGCACGACCGAAGGCCGATGACAAAACCGGGAGGACAACATGAGCGATCCGCTGTACGCATTTCCCACGGTCTGCGGGCAGACGCTGCGGGCGCTGGCGCGCTATCCGTCGCGGATTGCCTTCAGCTGGCCGGGCGGATCGATCAGCTACCGGGGCGCTACCGAGCTGATCGGCCGCATCCAGAAGGTCTTGGCGGGCATCGGCGTCACACCCGGGCACGCGCGTCGCGTTGCTGACGGCGAACCGCGCCGACAGCTGGTGCACGGGGGTCGCCGCGCAATTGTCGCGACTCTCGATCACCTGGCTGCATCCGTTGGGTTCGCTCGACGATCAACTGTTCCAGATCGAGGATTCCGACGCGGAAATTCTGGTCATCGATGCCGACACCTTCCTGCGATCGTGGCGGCGAGCTGGCGGCGCGCGCGACCGGCTTGCGCCATGTCTTCACGCTGGGCCGCGCCGATTATGGCGTCGACCTGCTTGCCGCGATCGATGCGGCGGGCACCGCGACCCCGCGTTGTTTCGCCGGTCCCGATGATATCGCGACGCTGAACTACACCGGCGGCACCACCGGCAAATCCAAAGGCGCGTTACGCACGCATCGCGAATATGGCGGCTTCGCCAGCGCGATTCTTGCCGATTTCGAAATCCCGGACAATCCGAGCTATCTCACGGTGGCGCCGATCAGCCATGTCGCCGGCACCAAGGTGCTGCCGTCGCTGATGCGCGGCGGCACCGTGCACATGCTGAAGGGTTTCGATCCGGAGGCGGTGTTCAAAACCATCGCGCGCGAGCGCATCAACTTCACGCTGTTCGTGCCGACCATGATCTATGTGCTGCTGGACCATCCGGCGCTCGACAAACACCGACCTGTCCTCGCTCGAATTGCTGCTCTATGGCGCTTCCGCGATGTCGCCGAGCCGGCTGGTCGAGGGCATCGAGCGGATCGGCCCGGTGTTCTCGCAGCTTTACGGCCAGACCGAATGCTATCCGGTCTCGGTGCTGCGCAAGGCGGATCACGATCCGAAGACTGCCGGAACTGCTTTTGTCGTGCGGATTTCCGATCGCCGCCTGCGACGTCAAGATCCTCGATGACGACGACCGGGAAGTCGAGACCGGCGAGGCCGGCGAGATCTGCGTGCGGGCGCCGCATGTGATGACCGAATATTGGAAGCGGCCCGAGCAATCGGCGGAAACCCTGAAAAGCGGCTGGCTGCACACCGGCGATATCGCGCGCGCCGACGAGCGCGGCTACATGTTCATCCTCGACCGCAAGAAGGACATGATCGTCTCCGGCGGCTTCAACATCTTCCCACGCGAGGTCGAGGACGTGCTGTCGCAACACGCCGATGTAGCAATGGTCGCCGTGGTCGGCGTGCCCGACGACAAATGGGGCGAGGCGGTGACCGCCGTGATCGTGGCGCGCGCGGGAACGCAGCCGAGCGCCGAAGCGCTGATCAGTCTCGTGAAGCAACGCAAAGGCTCTGCGCACGCGCCCAAGCACATAAAATTCGTCACCGAGCTGCCGATGACCGGCGTCGGCAAGGTCGACAAGAAAGTGCTGAAGGCCGGTTTCTGGGCGGGGCGCGAGCGGATGGTGGGGTAAACTGCCAACCACCTATCGTCATTGCGAGCAGCGAAGCGGCGAAGCCGTCCAGTCTTGCTTTGTGGCTCTGGATTGCTTCGCTTTGCTCGCAATGACGGGATGCCTCACCCCAGCAGCTGATCGAGCCGGTCGCGCAACTGATCCTGATGATAGGGCTTGGCCAGCCGCGGCAGATCGAGCTGCGCGCCCTCGGGCAGATCGGCATAGCCGGTGGCGAGCAGGATCGGCAGCGACGGGCGCACCTCGCGCGAGGCGGCGGCGAGCTCGATGCCGGTCATGCCGGGCATGACGTGATCCGTCATCATCAGGTCGATCGGCTGCTCGCTCTTGATGATATCGAGCGCGTGCAGGCCGGAATTGGCGCCGATCACCTTGTGCCCGAGGTCTTCCAGCATCTCCATGGTCGACATCGCGATCAGCGGATCGTCGTCGACATACAGGATCACCGCGGAACGGTTGACCTTCGGCGTCACCGGCACCGGAATCTCAGCCTCGGGTGCCGCGGTGGCCACCGGCAATATCAGCGTCGCATTGGTGCCCTTGCCGACGGTGCTCGAAAGCTGCAGCGCCCCGCCGAGTTGCACCGTGAGGCCATGCACCATCGACAACCCGAGGCCGGTGCCTTTTCCAAGCGGCTTTGAGGAGAAGAACGGCTCGATCGCTTTTTTCAATATATCGGGGGTCATGCCCTTGCCGGTATCGATCACGGATACTTTCAGGTATCTGCCGGGCTTGAGCGCCGGATCGCAGCTCGCCTGAACTTCGGCGACCCTGATATCGATACAGCCGCCGTCGGGCATCGCGTCGCGCGAGTTGATGGCGAGATTGAGGATCGCAAGCTCGAGCTGGTTGGCGTCGATCATCGCCGGCGGCAGATCGTCCGGGATATCCAGCCGTATCACGATGCGCGGACCCAATGTCCGCTCGAACAGATTGAGCATACCGGTGAGGAGGCCGCCGAGGTCGACCGGCGCGGCTTTCAGGTCCTGTTGCCGCGCGAAGGCCAGCAACCGCTGCGTCAGCGAGGCGCCGCGCTCGGCGCCCTGCGCCGCGCCGTCGATCAACCGGTGCAGCCGCGGGTCGTCGGGAATGCGCTTGCGCAGCAAATCCAGATTGCCCATTACCGCCATCAGCAGATTGTTGAAATCATGCGCCACGCCGCCGGTCAGCTGGCCGATGGTTTCCATCTTCTGCGCCTGACGCAATTGCTCCTGCGCCCTTTCGCGGGCAGCTACTTCCTTCATCAGCTCGGTGGTGCGTTCCTCGACGCGCTGCTCGAGCGTTGCGGTCAATTCCGCCAGCGCGGTGCGCTCGGCGTCGAGTTGCGCCAGCAAATTCTCGCGCTCGATTTGGAGCGTCTTGCGGGCGGTAATGTCCGACGACACCCCGACCAGCGACTTGATGCTGCCATCTGGCCTGTGCACCGCGCGGGCGCGGACGTCGACCCAATGCACCGAACCGTCGGGCCAGATATTGCGGTATTCGAAACTGTAATCCTTGCCGGTCTTGATCGAGCGTTCCAGCGCTTGCTGCCGCGGCGCGCGGTCGTCGGGATGAATCGCAGCCAGCAAATCCTGGTACGTAAAGGGATCTTCCGGCCCGCGGCCATAGAACGTCTTGCAGGTGTCGGACGCTTCCAGCTCGAACTCCGGCAGATGCAGCTCCAGTGCGCCGAGGTGGCCGGCGTTCAGCGCGGTCTGCAGCAGGCCCTCGCTTTCGGTGAGGTCTTCGAGAATGGCGCGGGTCTGATATTGCCGGCGGCGGCCCCTGACCGCCGATCCGACGATGCTCACCAGCGTCGTGGGGTGAAATGGCCGCTCGATGAAGGTGACGTTGCCGAGCGCCTGTCCGAGCCGCGCGGCGTCGGGATTGCGCTCGGGCCCGCCGCCTTGATGGGTCAAGAGCACGATGGGGAAATCCGACCATGGCGGCTGCTCGTTCAGCCATTTCGCCAGGCTGCGCAGATCGGCGGTCTTGATCGCCTCGTCGGCGATCACGGCCAGACCGGCACCGCGCTCGATGTCATGGACGAGCGCCTCGAGATCGGTTGCGATGTTGGCGTAGAAGCCCGCCTCGAGTATCAGCGCCGCGGCAACAGCGGCGTCCCGTCCGGTTGGAGCCAGGATGACGGCGCGCTCGGACGATGCGCCCGGTTTCACAGTACCCGCTCTTCCAGCAACGGCTTGCCCTCGCCGACATAGACCGGCACGCCGCGCAGGATTCCCTGAAAACCATCGAGCGGGCCGCCGATAGTTATGCCGCGGCCGTCGATGCGATATTCGCGGATGGTGGATTCATGCGCCCCGGTGCGCTTTTTAATGACGGACATCGCGCGCCGCACGCTGCCCAGCGCTTCAAAGTAGCGCAGCAGGATCACGGTATCGGCAAGATACGTAACATCCACCGGCGCCTTCATGTCCCCGACCAGCCCATGCTGCGCCACCGTCATGAAGGTCGCCGCACCGCGGCGGTTCAGGTATTGCAGCAACTCGTGCATGTGCAGGATCAGCGAATTTTCTTCAGGCATCGCGGCCTGGTAACCGTTGAGGCTGTCGATCACCACCGTCTTGATCTCGTCCTCATCAACCCGCTTACGGACGCGATGTGCGAACTCGCCGGGCGACAATTCCGCGGCGTCGACCTGATCGATGAACAGCTTGCCGCCGCGTTGCATCTCCTCGAGGTCGATGCCCAGACCCTTCATGCGGGAGTATAGAAGACCAAGTTCTTCATCGAACACAAACAGCGCCGCTTTTTCGCCACGGGCCAGCGCTGCGACGACGAATACGATGACAGCCAACGACTTTCCGGTGCCGGCGGGGCCCAGAATCAGCGTACTGGAGCCGGCTTCGATGCCGCCGCCGAGCAGATTGTCGAACGCTTCGATTCCGCTGGACATGGTGTTGCGCACGAAACTGGAGCGATATTCCGACGCCACCAGCCGCGGAAATACATTCAACCCGCCGGTCGTGATAGTCACATCGTGATATCCGCCGCGGAATTTGACCCCGCGGTATTTGATGACTCTCGCGCGGCGCCGCTCCGCGCCATAGGAAGGCGCCAGTTCTTCGAGACGAAGCACGCCATGCGCGACGCTGTGCACCGTCTTGTCGGCGACATCGGCGGTGAGATCGTCGAGCAGCATTACCGTCGAGCCGAATCGGGTGAAATAATGCTTGATTGCTAGAATCTGCCGCCGGTAGCGCAGCGAACTCTGCGCCAGCAGCCTGATCTCGGACAGGCTGTCGAGGACCACCCGGCTCGGCCGATAGCGCTCGACCGCCTCGAAAATCTGCTTGGTGGTTTCGCCGAGTTCGAGGTCGGACGAATAGAGCAGGCTTTGCTGCTGCTCGGAATCCAGCAGGCTTTCCGGCGGCAGCAATTCGAATACCTTAATGTCATCGCCCAGCGTCCAGCCATGGGACGCGGCGCCGTCGCGCAATTCGCGCTCGGTTTCCGACAGGGTGATGTAAAGGCACTTTTCGCCGCTACGTGCGCCTTCGAGCAAAAACTGCAATGCCACGGTGGTCTTGCCGGTGCCCGGCGCGCCCTCGACAAGAAAAACGTGACCGCGGGAAAATCCCCCTGACAGTATATTGTCCAGCCCCCAAATGCCGGTCTTCGCCTTGTCGGCGATTTGTTCGACTGAGTTCATACGACCCCCTAACCCGGGCTAAACGGCGATGGCATCAAACGGTTCCCCAAAGCTTGCGCTATTTTCCAGGGAAGAATTCCGGCCACATCGCCCGCCATGCCGACGACAATTCGTCCCAGCCGTCGGGCTGCGTCTCGAAACAAGTGGCCCCCGCCGCCGGCTGGACCCAGGACTGGGCGCTTACGCTGCGGGTAAAAAAATGCGCCGCAGGCACCAGCCATGACGTGTCGTCCAGCGTGCCGGCGCGGACATTTACAATACCGGTACGCCCGGTCCGCTCACCATAGAGGCGCGCGCCGCAGTCGCCGCAGAACCAGGAGACGACCGGCACCCCTTTCGGAGAGGTATAATGCCACGCTTTCGGCTCGCCTTTGAGAAAGCGAAAGTCCGCGGCCGTCACCGGCATATTCACTGCAAATGCACTGCCGCTGCGGGTCTGACAATCCGTGCAATTGCAGGTGTAAACCAACAGCGGAAACGACGCGATCTCATAGCGGATCGTGCCGCAGGAGCAACCGCCGGTCATCGGAAGCGTCGGTCGCTTTGCACTCATGGTTTAACCCCGATCGAATGTCTCACAGCGCCGGATCGACGGCGTCCGCGTATTCCTGCTTGAAGCGGGCGATCAGTTCGGCGGCGGGCAGAATCTTGCCGACGCTGCCGACGCCCTGCCCGCTGCCCCAGATTTCCTTCCAGGCCTTCGGCTTAGCGCGCTCGCCCGACGCGTCCGTGCCAAAACTCATTTTCGACGCATCGGATTCGGGAAGGTTGTCGGGGTCCATGCCGGCCGCGACGATCGAGGGCTTCAGGTAATTGCCGTGCACGCCGGTGAAGAGATTAGAATAGACTATGTCTTCCGCGGTCGATGTGGTGATCATCTGCTTGTAGCCTTCCACCGCGTTGGCTTCGCTAGTGGCGATGAAAGCCGAGCCGATATAGGCGAAGTCGGCCCCGAGCATGCGCACCGCGCGGATGGCGCGGCCATTGCCGATCGCGCCCGACAGCGCGATCGGCCCGTCGAACCATTGCCGGGTCTCGGCCACGAAGGCGAACGGCGAAATCTCGCCGGCGTGGCCGCCGGCGCCGGCCGACACCAGGATCAGCCCGTCGGCGCCCTTCTCTACCGCCTTGTGCGCGAATTTCTGGTTGATCACGTCGTGAAAGACGATGCCGCCCCAGGCATGCGCGGCCTGATTGAGCTCCTCGCGCGCGCCGAGCGACGTGATGATCATCGGCACCTTGTGCTTTTCACACAGCGCCAGATCCTGATCGAGACGGTTGTTGGACCGGTGCACGATCTGGTTCACCGCGTACGGCGCCGATGGACGCTCGGGATGCGCCCTGTCGTGCGCGGCAAGTTCTTCCTTGATACGTGCCAGCCATTCGTCCAGCAGCGCCGGCGGACGCGCGTTCAGCGCCGGAAACGCGCCGACGATGCCCGCCTTGCATTGCGCGATCACCAGATCGGGCACCGAGATGATGAACAACGGCGCACCGATCACGGGAATCGACAGACGGCCCTTGAACAGAGCAGGCATGGACATCGAGATATCCCCTCAGCCGTTATGCATGATGGTTAACCTTTGATAGGGGCACCAAAGCAATTGCGGCGGCGGCGCGCAAGGCGGCGCCGGCAAAAAAGGCGTCACTGGCACAGCGCGCGGGTGACGTAATTGTCGGTCCGGCATTCGCTTTCGTCGGGTTTGCGGCCGGAGAGCAGCGCCCTGGCGGAGCAATTGCGCGTCGTATCCACATCGAGACTCTTGCCTTCCTTGAATCCTTTGCTCTGGCAAAGCTTGTCGGCGGCCGTCTTGCAGTCGGGCGCGCCGTTGGCGGCCACCGGACAGGCCACGCGGCCCTTGACGCCCGGAGATTTCGCCAAGCGCGAAAGCACATCGGCCGCATCGTCGATGGATTCCTTCGGGCTTTTGAGCGTCGGCAGCATCGAGGATGGGTGCTCGAGCAATTTTCCGATTTCATTGAGCAGGCCGGGATTTTCCTTGGGCGCCGGATCCGGTGATGGCACCGGCTCGCTTTGCTGTGGCGCGGGCTGTGCCGGAGCACCTTGCGCGGACTGCGCCGGCGAGACTTCGGCCTGAGCGGACGGCGTTGGCTGGGTTGCGGGCTGCGGCCATGCGAACTCCGTCAGCACCGCCATCGTCAGCAGGGCAGCCGCGATCGCGATATGCTCTCGCTGCGTTGCGATCAGATGGCCGATTCGAGCAGACATGATGATGAGCGTATCCCGGCGGTACGATGCGGAAAAGCGCTAGAACATCCGAAACGCGACGATGAAGCCGAGCACCAGCACGGCAGCCCCCAGTACGACCCACAGCCCGAGATGTCGTTCCATCCGGATGCGAATCCATTCGCCGTAGCGGTTGAGCAGGATCGCGACCACGAAGAAGCGCCCGCCGCGCGCGATGATCGACAGCAGCACAAACAGCCAGATATTGTAGTTGGCGAAACCCGACGTGATGGTGACCAGCTTGTAGGGGATCGGCGTCAGGCCCTTGAGCAGGATGATCCAGGCGCCGTATTCGGAGTAGCCGGCGCGAAACGCCTCGACCTTGTCGCCATAGCCGTAAAACTCGATCAGCCAGTGCCCGACCGAATCGTACAGCAGCGCGCCGATGGCGTAGCCGAGAATGCCGCCAAGTACCGAGGCGGCGGTGCAGACCGCGGCGTAGAGCCAGGCGCGTTGCGGCCGCGCCAGCGACATCGGAATCAGCATCACGTCCGGCGGCACCGGAAAGAACGAGCTTTCCGCGAACGCCACCACGGCGAGGATCCAGAGCGCGTAAGGCTTATGGGCGGCGTCGATGCACCAGTCGTAGATTCGTCTCAGCATGGCGCGATGAACCACCGTCTTGTGGATTTGTCCATGCCGGTCAATGCAGGGATGGTGTGAAGGCTTAGTGGCGCTTGCGGGCGCGGCCTGCGAGCGCGACAATTGGTCGCCGCGCGACCTTGGGTGCGACCGCCTTGGGCATTTTCACGGCCGATTTCGGCAACTTTTCGGCAATGCCGAGCAGGTGCTCGCGGCGCTCCATCTCGCGCCAGACATCGTCGGGACGGACCCCGGCAGAGGCCCACAATACGGTGAGATTATAGAGCAGATCCGCGCTCTCGCGGACCACCGCTGCGGTCTTGCCATTGACGGCGTCGATCACGACCTCGATGGCTTCTTCGGCGAGTTTCTTGGCCATTTTGGCCGGACCGCGCTGAAACAGCCGCGCGGTTCGCGAGGTCGCCGGATCGAGATCCTTGGCCGCGATCACCGCCTGATAAAGCCGGTCGAGCGAATCACTCATCGCTCGAAGCTAATCCAAACCCGTGGCCAGCGTGTTAACGGCCGACTTCCGGCTACAGATGCGACAAAGAAAATCGCCGGTCGCGTTGAAGCCACCGGCGATCAGATGGGAGATCCAGAACCTACCAGCCGGCGAGCGGGTGGCCGCGGTAGTGCGGCACGCCGGAGCGGTAACCATAGCCGCCGCCATAGTATCCGCCGCCGCCATAATAGGCCGGCGGACCGCCGTAATAGCCGTAGGAGTCATACGGGCCGCCGCCATAATAAGCGGGGCCGCCATAGTATCCACGATCCTGCGAAGCTGCGATCGCCAGGCCGGTGCCGACAATGCCGGCGAATGCCGCGGCGGCGGCCGCTCCGCCGCCGCCGCGATAGTAGCGTCGGCGGGCTGCGCTGATATCGGTGGCGTCGCTGGTGCCGGACGATGTGGATACGCCCATGGCCGGCGCCGACGTGCCGGCCTGCGCCATCGAGGGCTCGAATGTCATGAGCGCCAGTGCCGCCAGCGCGGCTGCGCCTCCGAGTGAAGAAACCAAAGGTCTTCGCGTGAACATATCAATGTCCTCCGGGTGATAACCTGGCCTGACCGGCCTTCCCTAACTAACCGCTTGGCGCACGATGAGTTCCCTTGTCCGAACGGGCCTGCACGATTGGCGGCGGAATAAAGGCAGTCACTTGCTGTTCAGATTCCAGGGGACATACTGGCCTCGGCCACGTAAACAGCGGCCCTTGGAACAACCACCGGCGCGGCAACCGCTTTCCGGCTTTCCCGTTGTACACCTGATGCTCATAGTTTCGCCCATTGCACTCAGGCGACTTCCGATCCGATTTCCGGTTTGGGTCATGATGGCGCTGGGCCTTGCCTGCATCGGCGCACAACCGGGCCGGGCCGCCGGCGAAACCGCGCCGCCGACCGCCATCCAGTTCACCCTCGACCGTCCGCTCGACGCGACTGACGCGCCGTTCGTGCTGGCATCGACCCGCGGCCTGTTTCGTGCGGAGGGCCTCGCGGTTTCGACCAATGCCGCCAGCGGACCGTCGGATGCGATTGCGCGCGTCGCCGCCGGCAGCAGCGACCTGGCGCTGGTCGACATCAACGTGTTGATCCGCTTTCGCGACAAGGCCGACGCAAGCCCCGTCAAGGCGGTGTTCGTGCTGTTCAACAAAGCGCCCTATGCCATCATCGCGCGCAAGAGCCGCGGCGTCCGCGCGCTGTCCGACCTCGAGGGCAAAACCCTCGGCGTCGCCGACGGCGACTTCTCGATCTGGTTCTGGCCGGCGCTGGCGCATCAAAATGGAATCAAGATCGCCAGCGTGAAGCAGGCCAAGTTCAGTCCCGCGGTGCGCGAGCCGATGCTGTCGGCAGGGCAGGTCGATGCCGTCAACGGTTTTTCGTATCTGGCAGGGATCAATTTGAGGGACCGCGGCATTCCGGCCGACGATCTCGCCGTGCTTCGCTACGCCGATTACGGCTGCGAAGCTTACGGCTTTGCTTTGATCGTCAATCCGGCCTTCGCCGCCAGCAAACCGGAAGCGGTGAAGGCGTTCCTGCGCGCCGTCGTCGCCGGCACGCGGCTCGCCATCAAGGATCCGGCGCGGGCGGTGGACGATGTTCTGACCCAGATGGAAGGCGGAGCGCGCGATCTCGAACTGGCGCGCCTGCGTGCGGTCATCACCGAGAATATCCTGACCGACGAGGTCAGGCGCAGCGGCATCGGCGGCATCGATCCCGCCCGTTTTGCACGATCGGTCGATCAGCTGGCCGAGGATGTCAAATTCCGCGCCAAACCCGCGGTGACGGATATTTTCGACGATGCGTTCCTGTCGGCCTCGAGTGGGCGTTTGATCCATTGAGTAAAATATCGTCTGACGTCTGTATCCTGCCGCCGATCCCTGATTAGAATACACGCTCGATCATTCCTTCCGCTGACCCGAGCCCCGCATGTCCCTCCTCCGTCTCTACACTCGCGTCCTGCAGTTGCTGGGAAAAGAGGCGCGGCTGGGCTGGATTCTCGCGGGCGCCAATCTGCTGCTGGCCGGCGCGCAGTTCGCCGAGCCGGTGTTGTTCGGCAAGATCGTCGATGTGCTCTCCGGCAAGCCTTCCGAAGGCCCGCTGGCGTCGTCTTCGGCATGGCCGCTATTGGCGGCGTGGGTCGGGTTCGGCCTGTTTACCATCCTGTGCGGCGCGGCCGTCGCACTCAACGCCGACAAGCTGGCGCACCGTCAGCGCCAGGCGGTGCTGACCGGCTATTTCGAGCACATCATGCAGCTGCCGCTGACCTTCCACACCGGCACCCATTCCGGCCGGCTGATGAAGGTGATGCTGAACGGCACCGATTCGCTGTGGCGGCTGTGGCTGGGATTTTTCCGCGAGCATTTCGCCGCGATCATGTCGCTGGCCGTGCTGTTGCCGCTGGCGCTCTACATCAATTGGCGGCTCGCCATCCTGCTGTTCATTCTCTGCGTCGTGTTTACCGTGCTGACCACGCTGGTGGTGCGCAAGACCTACGGCATGCAGAGCGAGGTCGAGGCGCATTACAGCGACCTGTCCGCGCGGGCCTCCGACGCGCTCGGCAATGTAGCCCTGGTGCAAAGTTTCGTGCGGATCGACGCCGAAGTGCAGGGCCTGCGTTTCGTCGCCGACAAGCTCTTGGCAGTGCAGATGCCGGTATTGTCATGGTGGGCGCTGGTCACCGTGATCACGCGGGCCTCGACCACCATCACCGTGCTGGCGATTTTTACGGTCGGCATCGTCTTGCACGAACAGGGGCTTACCAGCGTCGGCGAGATCGTGATGTTCGTGAGTTTCGCGACCATGCTGATCCAGAAACTCGAACAGGTGGTGAGTTTCATCAACAACGTGTTCATGGAGGCGCCGCGCTTACAGGAATTCTTCAACGTGCTGGACGCCGTTCCCGCAGTGCGCGACCGGCCCGATGCCATCGATCCCGGCCGGCTCGCCGGTCTGGTCGAATTCAACGACGTGTCGTTTTCCTATGACGGCAAGCGCCCCGCGGTGGAAGATCTCTCCTTCACCGCGCTTCCCGGCCAGACCATCGCGCTGGTCGGCCCCACCGGCGCCGGCAAATCCACCGCGATCGCGCTGCTGCACCGCGCCTTCGATCCGCAGTCCGGCCTCATCAGGATCGACGGCATGGATGTGCGCGGCATCACGCTGACCGCGCTGCGGCGGAACATCGGCGTGGTGTTCCAGGAGGCGCTGCTGTTCAACCGCTCGATCGCCGACAATTTGCGGGTCGGCAAGCCCGACGCCACCGAAGAGGAAATGCGGATCGCTGCGGCGCGCGCGCAGGCGCTGGAATTCATCGAGCGCGGCGAGCACAAATTCGAGACCAATGCCGGCGAGCGCGGCCGCATGCTGTCCGGCGGCGAGCGGCAAAGGCTGTCGATTGCACGCGCGCTCCTGAAAAATCCGCCGATCCTGATTCTCGACGAGGCGACCAGCGCGCTGGACGCGGTAACCGAGGCCAAGGTTAACGCCGCTCTCGACGAAGTGATGAAGGGACGCACCACCTTCGTGATCGCGCACCGGCTCTCGACCATCCGCAACGCCACGAAAATCCTGGTGTTCGACGCCGGACGCGTGATCGAAAGCGGAACGTTCGACGAACTTGTAGCGCGAGGCGGCCGTTTTGCGGAACTCGCACGAGCCCAGTTCATGGTTCAGGAGAATTCGCGCGCCAGCGTGGCTGCGCCGGACGTGAGCGTTGCCGCTGTCAAGATTTAGGCATCGCCGAAATTCGGCCCCTTTCATCCACGATTTAATCGCATCGCCTCTGTTCCGGGACTGCAAGCCGGTATAGGTTTGGCTTCGCCGCCGGACACGCTTGAAATCCGAACGTTAGATGCCAGGACCTCCTCTGGTGAGGTGTCTCTTCATAAGGACCGGAAACCGGATCGTGCATTTTTTTCCAAAGTTGCTTCGTAAACGGTCACTGAACCGGTCGCTACTCGTCGCAGGACTTGCGATCGCGGTGATCGCGCCGCGCGCGGCGCAGGCAGAGGCGCTGCTGGTGGTGGAGGCCGATACCGGCAAGGTGCTGCAGGCCGAGAACGCCACCTATCCCTGGTATCCCGCGTCCGTCACCAAGATGATGACGGCCTATGTCACGCTCAAGGCGGTCAAGGACGGACGCATCTCGCTCGACACCTTGCTGACGGTATCGCCCACCGCGGCAGCGCAGTCGCCATCCAAGATGGGCTTTCGGCCGGGCATTCAGGTCACCGTCGACAACGCGCTGAAGATGATGATGGTGAAATCGGCCAACGACATGGCCGTGGTGCTCGCCGAAGGCGTCGGCGGTTCGATCGACGGCTTCTCCGCCCAGATGAACCAGACCGCGCAGCGGCTCGGCATGACGCAGACCTCCTACGTCAATCCGAACGGCCTGCCCGCGGACGGACAGGTCACCTCGGCGCGGGATCTGGCGATCCTGGCGCGCGCGATCATTCGCGACCTGCCGGAATACGAATATTTCGTCCACATTCCCTCGATCCGCTACGGCCGCAGGGTGACGCAGAACTTCAACAAGCTGATCGGGCGCTTCCCCGGCGCCGACGGCTTCAAGACCGGCTTCATCTGCGCATCCGGATACAATCTGGTCGCTTCCGCGACCCGCAACGGCAAGCGCCTGATCGCGGTGGTGCTCGGCGCCTCGTCCGGCCGTATGCGCGCCGTTCGCGCCGCGCAATTGCTGGAGCGCGGTTTCGCCAATAATGGCCTGGCGTGGCTAAGGCCCGCGCTCGGCACCGTCGACAACCTGGTGCCGATCGACGCATCGCCGCCGAACCTGCGCGACGAGATGTGCGGCGGAAAGCGCAAACGTCCGGCCAGCGATGAGGATGAAGATACCACCGTCGCCGGCAATTCGAGCGGCGCAGGCGGCGAAACCGCGATCACTTTCTTCACCGCCGGCTTGCAGCCGCCGACCCTTAGGCCATCGGAAATGCTGGCAGCGGCGGCGGCGCCGTCAGAACCCGTCATCGTCTATACCGGTCCGACCAAAACCGGCGCCGCGCTGGTCGCGGCGGTCGAGGCCGAGAAACAAACCCCGCGCCGGACAAAGAAAGACCGGGCCGCCGGCAAGAAGCCGGTTGCCACAGCCGATGCCAAGACCGATGGCAAAGATGCCAAATCGGATACCAGGGTGTCGGTGACAATCAACCCGAATGCGCCGATCAAGCCCCCCGGCGCCAGGCACGCCAACGCCAAGCCGGACGCCGCACCAGCAAAACCTGCGGCCGCAGCGGCTAAACCGGCTTCCAAACCCAAAGGCGCCACCAAACCTGCCCCCAGGAACAGCACTGCGGGCGAAGCCAGACCTGCCGCCGATCCGAAGACAGCGGCCGCACCGCGCACTTAAGCCGATCCTGGCATCCAAAATGCCGGTTTTTCGGTCCTCGCTGCGTTGAGAACGCGCAGCCGCTTGCCATCACCCGTAGCATTGCTCAATACTCCCCGGAACAAGGCGTCCCGTCCCAGAAACGGGGAAAAATTTCAGAGGGGGAATATCATGGAGCGCATCTGGCTCAAGCAATATCCTGCGGGCGTACCGGCCGATATCGACGTGACCCAATATTCGTCGCTGGTGGAATTACTCGAGGAGAGCTTCAAGAAATTCAGTGATCGCAGAGCTTTCATCTGCATGGACAAGTCGATCAGCTATCGCGAGCTTGACGAATTATCGGAGGCGCTGGGTGCCTGGCTGCAAAGCAAGGGACTGCAGAAGGGCGCGCGGGTCGCGCTGATGATGCCGAACGTGCTGCAATATCCGGTGGCAACCGCTGCCGTCTTGCGCGCAGGCTATGCGGTGGTCAACGTCAACCCGCTCTACACACCGCGAGAGCTTGAGCATCAGTTGAAGGACTCCGGCGCCGAGGCGATCATCGTACTGGAGAATTTTGCGCCGACCGTACAGCAGGTTCTGGCGAAGACTTCCGTCAAGCACGTGATCATCGGCAGCATGGGTGACCTGCTCGGCCTCAAGGGCATGATCGTGAACTTCATGGTGCGCAAAGTGAAGAAGATGGTGCCGCCATTTTCGATTCCGGGCGCAATCAAGTTCAATGACGCGATCGCCGCGGGCCGCAACATGAAGCTCAACAAGCCGAAGCTCGGACTCGACGACGTCGCCTTCCTTCAGTACACCGGCGGCACCACCGGCCTTTCAAAGGGCGCGACGTTGCTCCATCGCAACATTCTAGCCAACGTGTTGCAGAACGACGCCTGGCTGCAGCCCGCCTTGCAGAAGCCGCCCATCGTCGATGAACTGTTCATCGTTTGCGCGTTGCCGCTCTATCACGTGTTCGCACTCACCGCCTGCTACCTGCTTGGCGTGCGGGCCGGTGGCGTCAATCTGCTGATACCCAATCCGCGCGACATGGCCGGCTTCGTCAAGGAGCTGTCGAAATATCAGGTCAGCTTTTTCCCGGCGGTGAATACGCTTTACAACGGCCTGCTCCATACGCCCGGCTTTGACAAGCTCGACTTCTCCAAGCTCAAGGTGTCGAACGGCGGCGGCATGGCGGTGCAAAAGGCAGTCGCCGAGTCCTGGCTCAAGACCACCGGCTGTCCGCTGGCGGAAGGCTATGGGCTGTCGGAAACGTCGCCGGCCCTCACCTGTAATCCGGCCACCATCGACCGCTTTACCGGTTCGATCGGCATTCCCATCCCGTCCACCTATATTTCGATCCGCGACGACGACGGCAAGGAGGTGCCGCTCGGCGAGCCCGGCGAAATCTGCGCCAAAGGTCCCCAGGTGATGGCGGGCTACTGGAACCGGCCGGATGAGACCGCAAATGTGATGACGCCGGACGGCTACTTCCGCACCGGCGACATCGGCGTGATGTCGCCGGACGGTTATACCAAGATCGTCGACCGCAAGAAGGACATGATCCTGGTGTCGGGCTTCAACGTCTATCCGAACGAGATCGAGGACGTGATCGCGAGCCATCCGGGCGTGCTGGAATGCGCCGTGATTGGCGTCGAGGATGCGCGCTCCGGCGAGGCGGTGAAGGCGTTCGTGGTGAAGAAGGACCCCAACGTCACGCCGGAGGACATCATCAAGTACTGCCAGACCCAGTTGACCGGTTACAAGGTGCCGAAGCAGATCGAGTTCAGGACCGATCTGCCGAAAACCAATGTCGGCAAGATCCTGCGCCGCGAACTGCGTGACGAGAAGAAGAAGGCGGCGGCGTAACAGCTTCGTCGTTTCCGCGAAGGCGGGGACCCAAACTCCGTGCCGCATCCGTTTCGGCAGGGAGCTTGCTGAGACACTTTTTCTGAACGCAAATGTCAGGGGTTATGGGTCCCCGCCTTCGCGGGGACGACGAATCCTCTGTTGTGCGATCCGCTTTCCAAACCGCCGCAAAATGCTCTAAGACATCCCCGCATACCCCTTAGGAGAACCAACGATGACTATTCAAGTCGGCGACAAGCTGCCCGAGGCGAAATTTCGCGTGATGACGGCGGAGGGTCCGCAGGTCAAGACCACCGAGGACGTGTTCAAGGGCAAGAAGGTCGCGCTGTTCGCGGTGCCCGGCGCCTACACCGGCACCTGCCACAAGATGCACATGCCGAGCATTTTCCTTAACGCCTATGCCCTCAAGGCCAAGGGCGTCGAGACCATCGCCGTGGTATCGGTCAACGACGCCTTCGTGATGAACGCGTGGAAGCGCGACACCGATGAGCGCGATGAAGCCATCTTCCTCGCCGACGGCAATGGCGATTTCACGCGGGCGATCGGCATGGAGCTCGACGCCTCCGGCAACGGCCTCGGCAAACGCTCGCATCGCTATTCGATGCTGGTCGAGGACGGCGTGGTCAAGAAGTTCAATCTCGAGCCGGCGCCCGGCAAGGTCGAGGTTTCCGGCGGCGATACGCTGCTGGGGCAGCTCTGATCGTCATGCGCGGGCTTGACCCGCGCATCCATCTTCTTCGCAAGACTCTTTCAAGTGATGGATTGCCGGGTCAAGCCCGGCAATGACGCGTGTTTAGGGTTCACTCCTTCAATCTCGCCATCGCGACGCCATCCCGCGCCAGTTGATCGGCGCGCTCATTGGCGTCGTGGCCGGCGTGGCCCCTGACCCAGTGCCAGCGCACCTGATGCGGCTTCAACGCGGCGTCGAGCCGTTGCCATAACTCGACATTCTTGACCGGCTTCCTGTCGGCGGTGCGCCAGCCGTTCTTTTTCCAGCCATGGATCCAGCCGGTAATGCCCTGGCGGACATACTGGCTGTCGGTGTAGAGATCGACGCTGCACGGCTTCTTCAATGCCTCCAGCGCGGAAATCGCCGCCATCAGTTCCATGCGGTTGTTGGTGGTGTGCGCCTCGCCGCCCTTCAGCTGCTTTTCGACGTCGCCGAATTTCAGGATCGCGCCCCAGCCGCCCGGCCCCGGATTGCCGGAACATGCGCCGTCGGTGTGGATGGTGACCGCGGAGACGCTCACGCCACCAGCCCCGATTGCTCGACGCCGTAGTCCCGGATACTGGCGACGCTCTGCTGGAAGCGCAGCTTGCGGACATATTCCAGCGGATCCTTCGGCCGCACCAGCGCGCCCGGCGGAACGTTGAACCAATCGACCAGACGCGTCAGCAGAATGCGCAGCGCCGCACCCCGCGCCAGCAGCGGCAGCGCGTCCTGCTCGGCGTCGGAGAGCTTGCGCTCGCGGCCATAGGCATTGAGAAACGCCCGCGCCTTGGTGACGTTGAAGGAATGATCGGTCTCGAAACACCAGGCATTGAGGCAGATCGCGACGTCATAGGCGAGAATATCGTTGCAGGCGAAGTAGAAATCGATCAGCCCCGAGAGCTTGTCGCCGAGAAACAGCACATTGTCGGGAAACAGGTCGGCGTGGATGACGCCTTCGGGCAAATGCTTCGGCCAGGATTTCTCCAGATGGTCGAGTTCGTCGGCAAGCAGTGCGCGCAAGCCGTGCTGCAGCGTATCGGCGCGCGACGCCGCGGCATCGAACAGCGGCCGCCAGCCCGGCACCGACAGCGCGTTGATGCGCGTCATCGGAAAATCGCGGCCGGCGAGATGTAATCTCGCCAGCGCCTGGCCGACCGCGGCGCAATGCGCGGCGTTCGGCTTGCGCGGCCACACGCCTTCGAGAAAATCGATGATCGCAGCCGGCCGTCCGGCCAGCGTGCCCAGCGCTTCGCCGCCGCGCGTCTGCACCGGCTGCGGACAAGTGATGCCGTGCCGGGCCAGATGCGCCATCAGGCCGAGGAAGAACGGCAGGTCGTTCGGCGCCACGCGCTTTTCGTACAGCGTGAGAAAGAAATATCCCGACGTCGTATGCAGCAGGAAATTCGAATTCTCGACGCCTTCGGCGATGCCCTTGTAGGACAACAGTTCGCCGATGTCGTAACCCTGAAGGAATTCCGCAAGCTCGTCGGCGGCGACGTCGGTATACACCGCCATGATGGTTACGCCGCGTCGGGCCGCAGCGAACGCGGCAACGGAAAGAATTCGTTCTCTTCCGCGGCCGAGACCGTCTCCACATGCAATTCGTAGCGCTCCGCGAACGCACCCATGATCTCTTCCACGATCACTTCCGGCGCCGACGCGCCGGCGGTGATGCCGAGGCTCTTGATGCCCTCGAACTTGCTCCAGTCGAGATCGGAGGCGCGCTGCGCCAACACCGCGATCGGGCAGCCTTCGCGTTCGGCGACTTCGCGCAGCCGCTGCGAATTCGACGAGTTCGGCGCTCCGACCACGATCAGCGCATCGACCACCGGCGCCACCTTCTTCACCGCGAGCTGGCGGTTGGTGGTGGCGTAGCAGATGTCTTCCTTGTGCGGACCGGAGATGTTCGGAAAGCGCTCCTTCAGCATCGCCACGATCTCGGCGGTATCGTCGATCGACAGCGTCGTCTGCGTCACAAAGGCGAGGTTGTTGGGATTCTTCGGCGTGAAGGTGGCGGCGTCATGCGCGGTCTCGATCAGCGTCACCGCGCCGGCGGGCAACTGCCCGAGCGTGCCGACCACCTCCGGATGATGCGAATGCCCGATCAGCAGGATTTCGCGGCCGCGCTTGAAATGGATCGCAGCCTCGCGGTGCACCTTGGTGACCAGCGGACAGGTGGCGTCCAGCGAGAAGAAATTGCGCGCCCTCGCGTCGGCGGGAACCGATTTGGGAACCCCGTGGGCGGAAAACACCACGGGGGCGTTGGTATTGTCGGGAATTTCGGCCAGTTCCTCGACGAAAATCGCGCCTTTGGTGCGCAGACTGTCCACCACATATTTATTATGGACGATTTCGTGGCGGACATAGACCGGGGCGCCATAGATGGTGAGCGCGCGTTCCACGGTGTCGATCGCCCGCACCACGCCGGCGCAAAAGCCCCTTGGCGAGCAAAGCACGATTTTCAGGGGCGGTTTGGCTGACATTTGGGGAATTCCGGACCGGATCACCCCGAAGAAGGGCAATTAATTAAGGCGTATTCCAACAAGCACTTGGGACGGCTTTTGGGCGCTGTCAAGGCCGGCCAGCAAACCATTGCGTGGCGGCCTAGGGACGGCTTATATAGGGCGTAATTCCCGTCTTTACCGACGAAAATACCGGCTTCGCCTGAAAAAACAGGTGGGCGAGGCGCAAAGGAGATTTGCCATGAGCAATGCACCGCTGATGCCGAAGGCGACGGCCGTGTGGCTGGTCGACAATACCGCGCTGTCGTTCGACCAGGTAGCCGATTTCACCAAGATGCACCCGCTGGAGATCCGCGCCATCGCCGACGGCGACGCGGCGCAAGGCATCAAGGGCATGGACCCGATTTCGACGGGCCAACTCACGCGAGACGAGATCGAAAAAGGCGAGAAAGACCCGAACTACCGCCTCAAGCTCGGCGAGAGCAAGGTGGCGCTGCCGCCCGCGGCCAAGAAGAAGGGCCCGCGCTATACGCCGGTGTCGCGCCGTCACGAGCGGCCGAGCGCGATCCTGTGGCTGGTGCGCAACCATTCCGAATTAAAGGACAGCCAGATCATGCGGCTGGTCGGCACCACCAAGACCACCATCGCCAGCGTGCGCGACCGCACCCACTGGAACGCCTCGACCCTGACCCCGATGGACCCGGTGACCTTGGGCCTGTGCTCGCAGATCGAGCTCGACTTCGAGGTGCAGCGCGCGGCCAAGGAGAAGCCGGCCGACCAGGCCTATGGCGGCGCCACCCTGCTGCCGGCCTCCGAGACCACCCGCAAGGAGCCGGAATTCGAGCCGAGCGAAAAGCAGCGCGACGACCTCAATGTCGATGCGGTGTTCGCCAAGCTGAAGACGATCGGTGGCAAGAAGAACGAGGAGTAACGGCGCCTCCCGTGCCTCCGAGGCAACGCCATAAGCCAACCGTCGGATGAGCTTGCGCCCGGCACATTCGCGAGTATCCTGAAACAAGCTGGTCTGAAGGAGCGGCGCTGATGCGTTATGCAATCGTCATCGAAAAGACGGACGGAAACTACTCCGCCAACGTTCCGGATTTGCCGGGGTGCGTCGCGACCGCGGCCTCCGTCAAAGCGGTCGAGGTCGAAATCCGCGATGCAATACGCTTTCACGTCGAAGGCTTGAAGGAAGACGAACTTCCCGTTCCCGAACCGACCAGCATCGCGGATTACGTCGAGGCCTGATCGCCGAACAAGCCCGGACTTCAACCCAACTCAATCTCCGCCACGATCTCATGCGTGAGATTCACCCCGCCGACCGTCAGCACCATCTTGGCCGGCAGTTTTTCGTGGCCCTTGAGCCGGCCGTCGGCGAGCGCGTCGCGCACCGCTTTTTCGATCTCGCGCTGCGAGGTGATGCCGACTTTTTTGAGAAATCCGCGCAGGCTGCTGTTGAAGGTGTCTTCGTTCATGATGGGCTCCTGATTTTCCGCATACTACGTCATTGCGAGGAGCGAAGCGACGAAGCAATTCAGTCCCTTTTTGCGACCTCTGGATTGCTTTGCTGCGCTCGCAATGACGGCTCACGGCTTGTACGGCGTGTTGATCATCGTTTCGCTCATATTGCGCTGGGTACGGTCGGCCTTGGCGGCGGCGTTGCCGCGCTGGACGTCGCGGTTCTTGCGGCAGGCGACGTAGTCGGAGGAGCCGACCGCGACATTGTTGGCGCGGCAGATCGCGTCGTCGTCCTCGCCGAGGCTGGAGACGGGCACGTCGTTGCGGGACGCGCAGGCGGAGAGCGCGAGAGCCGCGAAAATGAGGGTAATGCAGCGTTTGCCGGTGCCAAGCCGCATGTGGAACTCCATCAGTTTCGTCATGGCCGGGCTTGTCCCATCCACGTCTTTCCGCTGATAAGTATTAAAGACGTGGATGCCCGGGACAAGCCCGGGCATGACGGTGAAGGTTGCTGCGCAGTGCCGCCACTCACACCCTCCCCTGCAGCGCACCCTGGATCTCCTCCAGCACCTTGGGATCCTCGATGGTCGCGGGCATGGTCCAAGGCTCATTGTCGGCGATCTTCTTGATGGTGCCGCGCAGGATCTTTCCCGAGCGCGTTTTCGGCAGCCGCGCCACCGTGATCGCGAGCTTGAACGCCGCGACCGGGCCGAGCTTGTCGCGCACCAAGGCCACGATTTCCTTTTCGATCTCGGCCGTGCTCCGCGTCACGCCCGCCTTCAGCACCAGAAAGCCGCAGGGCGCCTCGCCCTTGATGGCGTCCTTGATGCCGAGCACGGCGCATTCGGCGACGTCGGGATGCGAGGCCAGAATTTCCTCCATGCCGCCGGTGGAGAGCCGGTGGCCGGCGACGTTGATGATGTCGTCGGTGCGGCCCATCACATAGATATAGCCGTCCTCGTCCTTGTAGCCGGCGTCGGAGGTTTTGTAGTAACCGGGGAACTCGTTGAAATAGGCGTGCCTGCAGCGCTCGTCCTGCTCCCACAGCGTCGGCAGGCATGCCGGCGGCATCGGCAGTTTTATGACGATCGAGCCCATGGTGCCGGCGGGCAGCGGTTTTGCGGCTTCGTCGACTACATCGACCTGATAGCCCGGCATCGGCACCGTCGGTGAGCCGTGCTTCACTGGCAACATCCCCAAGCCCACCGGATTGCCGGCGATGCACCACCCGGTTTCGGTCTGCCACCAGTGATCGATCACCGGCACCTTCAACTGCTTTTCCGCCCAGTCCACCGTCGGCGGATCGGCGCGTTCGCCGGCCAGAAACAGCGTACGGAATTTTGTGAGATCGTATTGCCGGATAAATCTGCCTTCCGGATCTTCCTTGCGGATGGCGCGGAACGCGGTCGGCGCGGTGAAGAACGCCACGGCGCCATGCTGCGCGATCACCCGCCAGAACGCGCCCGCATCCGGCGTGCCGATCGGCTTTCCCTCATACATGATCGAGGTCGCGCCATGAAACAGCGGCGCGTAGATGATGTAGCTGTGGCCGACCACCCAGCCGATGTCGCTTCCGCACCACCACACCTCTCCCGGCTTGACGCCGTAGAGATTGAACATCGACCATTTCAGGGCGACCAGATGCCCTCCATTGTCGCGCACCACGCCTTTCGGTTTGCCGGTGGTGCCGGAAGTATAGAGGATGTAGAGCGGATCGGTCGCCAACACGGCGACGCAAGGCGCGGATTTTTTCGCGGCGATCGCGTCGCTGCGCAGTCCGGCCCAGTCATGGTCGCGGCCTGCAATGAGATCGCATGGCTGCTGCGGCCGCTGCAGGATGATGCAGGCGTCGGGCTTGACGCTGGAGAGTTTGATCGCCTCGTCGAGCAGCGGCTTGTATTGCACGAGACGGCCGGGCTCGAGCCCGCAGCTGGCCGAGAAGATCAGTTTCGGTTTTGCATCGTCAATGCGGGTGGCGAGTTCTTTGGCGGCAAAACCGCCGAACACCACCGAATGCACGGCGCCGATCCGCGCGCAGGCCAGCATCGCGATCATCGCCTCCGGCACCATCGGCATATAGAGAATGACGCGATCGCCCTTGGCGACGCCAAAATCCTGCATGATGGCGGCGAGCGTCTGCACCTCGGCCAGCAGTTCGGCATAGGTGAATTTGGTGATCGTGCTCGGCCCAGCGGGATTTGCCAGCGGCGAATCGTGGATCAGCGCTACCTGATTGGCGCGGCCATTCGCGACGTGACGATCCAGCGCGTTGTAGCAGGTGTTGACCACGGCACCGGCGAACCAGCGGCCATAGAGGCCCATCGAAGGATCGAAGACTTTTTTCGCCGGCTCGATCCAGTCGATCTCGCGCGCCGCCTCGCCCCAAAAACCTTCCGGATCGGCCAATGAGCGCGCATGGACCTCGTGGTAGCGGCTGGTGTCTTTGATATTTTCTTGGATGTTCATGGCGGGTCTCCGGCCGGCTCCATTGTCACGGGATGAGCCCGCATTTCAAGTGAGGAAACGCCGTTCATGTCCCGGACGCTATCCCACCTTGCAGGTAATCCCGCCATCGACCACCAGTTCGATCCCCGTGACGTATTTCGATTCGTCGGACGCGAGAAACAGCGCCGCGTTGGCGACATCCCACGCCTCGCCCATATGGCCCATCGGCACCTGGGCGTCGCGGGCGCGCCACATCGCTTCGACATCGCCCGCAGCGTAGCTGGCAGCGAGTCCCGCGGAGTGCTCGACCATCGGCGTTTTCATCAGCCCCGGCAGGATGCAATTCACCCGGATATGTTTTGGCGCGAACTCCACCGCGGTGGTGCGCGTCATCTGGTTCATCGCGGCCTTGGAGGTAGCGTAGCTGACATAGGAAATGCCGAGATGACGGATCGAGGCGATCGACGAGATGTTGATGATCGAGCCGCCGCCCTGCTGCTCCATCACCGGAATCACATGCTTCATGGCCAGGAACGCGCTCTTGAGATTGACCGCGAACACGCGGTCCCAGTCGGCTTCCGACACCTCGATCACGCTGCCCATCTCGGCAATGCCGACATTGTTGTCGAGCACGTCGACGCGGCCGTAAGCCTTGAGGCACGCGGCGACCATGGCCTCGACATCGCCGGCCTTGCTGACATCGGCGGTAAACGCCACCGCGGCGCCGCCTTCGGACAGGATGATGGCCGCGGTTTCTTCGGCGGCGGCGCCATTACGATCCACGCAAAGCACCTGCGCGCCCTCGCGCGCGAACGTCACCGCGGTCGCCTTGCCGTTGCCCCAGCCCGGCCCGATCGAGCCGGCGCCGACCACCATCGCTGTCTTGCCCTTGAGCCGATGCATTGGCTTCTCCCTTGATGAATTCGCTGGCGATTCAATAAGCTGTCGTCATTCCGGGATGCGCCTCTTGGCGCAGGCCCGGAATCCATACCCACGATGGTGGTTATGGATTCCGGGCTCGCGCTACGCGCGCCCCGGAATGACGGCGTTAGGGATAGCACGCACTCATGGTTGTGACGTTAGAGCCAACACGAAACCCGAAAATCTCCGACAGGGTTCGGCACTTGCCATCGCTGCACAGCCGCCACTCGCCGGCCACACCCGAATTGCCAAGCACCACTTCCGGCATCGCCGCGCGCTGCGGCTGCCATTGAAACCAGCCATCGACCAGCCGCGCGTCTGATGGAGGCTCCATGCCGGCGCCGGAGCCTTTTACGCGAGCCTGCATCAGTTCGAGGCCGCCCGAAGTGACGCGCCAGTCTTCCTGCCAGTCGACCTTCTCGATCGAATGGGTCCAGGCAAGCGTGAACGCCGCGACCGCCAGCGTCTTCACGATGCCGGCCGAGGCGAGGCAGAGGCTCAAGCTGCCGCCGCTTGCGCGCGCGGCCGCTGCCGCCATTGCCAGATCAAAATCGCGATCGCCAGCGCGAAACCCGCCGTGTCGCTGAAGCGGAAGTCGCCGAGCAGGCACAGCGCCGCGGCAAAGGCGAGCACGCGCTCCGGCAGCGTCATCCGCGTGAACAGGAAGCCGATCGCGACCACGCCGAACAGGCCGATCGCGACCAGCGCCTTGAAGGTCGCGAACGCCACCGCGCCCCAGAATCCGAGTTCGGCTGCCATCGGATCCCCGGCCTGCAGCATCAGCGCCGGCGAATACACGAAGATGAACGGGATCACGTAGCCGGCTAGCGCGATGCGCATCGCCTCCCAGCCGATCTTGTCGGGATTTTCTCTGGCGATCGGCGCCGCCGCCAGCGCCGCCAGCGCCACCGGCGGCGAGAGGTCGGCCATGATGCCGTAATAGAACGCGAACATGTGGCTCTCGATCAGCGGCACGCCGAGTTTCGCCAGCGCCGGTGCAGCCAGCGCCGCGGTGATGATGTAAGTCGGAATCGTCGGAATCCCGGTGCCGAGCAGGATCGACAGGAACATGGTCATGATCAGTGCGAGGAACAGGCTCTTCTCGCCGAGCCCGATCACCCAGCCGCCGAAGATGGTGCCGACGCCGGTCTGCGTCATCATTCCGATGATGGTGCCGACGATGGCGCAGGCCATGCCGACGGTGAGCGCCGATTTGGCGCTGTCGGCCAGCGAATCGCGGCAGGCTGCGAGCGTCGCGCGGCCGCCGCGCGTGATGGCGCTGAACAGCACCAGCGCCGCGATGATGCAGGCGATCGGGACAATATCGAGGCCGTTGTGCGATACCGCGGCCACCACCAGCGCGAGGCCGACCCAGAAGATATAGCGCAGCACGTTTGAGGAGAATCCGAGCGTGATGCTGGCGCCGAGGATCAGCGCCACCGTCAGCGACAGCCCCATGGTGCCGGCATAGAGCGGCGTAAACCCTTCGAACAGCATGTAGACCAGCGCAGCCAGCGGCAACACCAGATACCAGCGCGCCACCAGCGCCTTCCAGGCGCTCGGAATCTCCGACCGCTTCATGCCGACGAGACCATGCTTGCCGGCTTCGAGATGCACCATCCAGAACGCCGAGGCGAAATATAGCAGCGCCGGAATCACGGCAGCCTTGACGATCACCGAATAATCGACGCCCAGCGTCTCCGCCATGATGAAGGCGACAGCGCCCATCACCGGCGGCATGATCTGCCCGCCCATCGAGGCGGTGGCTTCGACGCCGGCGGCAAAGGCGCGGCGGTAGCCGAACTTGATCATCAGGGGAATCGTGAACTGGCCGACGGTAACGACGTTGGCGACGCCCGATCCGGAAATCGTTCCCATCATGCCGGAGGCAAACACTGCGACCTTGGCTGGTCCGCCGCGGGTGCCGCCGAACAGGCCGAGCGAGACGTCGGTGAACAGCTGGATCATGCCGGCGCGCTCGAGGAACGAGCCGAACAGGATGAACAGGAAAATGTAGGTTGCCGAGACATAGATCGGCACGCCGTAAAAGCCTTCGGTGCCATAGGACAGATGGGTGATGACCTGATCGAAATCATAGCCGCGATGATTGAGCGGCGCGGGCAGATACTGGCCGAAGAACCAGTAAATAATGCAGGCGCCGCACATCAGCGGCAGCGCGAGGCCCATCAGCCGCCGCGTGCCCTCGAAGATCAGCACCGCCAGCAGCGTGCCGACCACGAGATCGAGCCGGGTCGGATCGCCGTCGCGCGCGATCAGGTCGGCGTAGAAGATCCACTGATACAGCCCGCAGAGGAATCCGACGCTGCCGATCAGCCAGCCCGCCGCGCGCCCTGCATTGCTTTTGGCGATGAAATTGCCGATCAGCCCAAACGTCATCAGGATCAGGAAGCCGACGTGGACGCCGCGCACCACCTGGCTCGGCAGAATGTTCCATGCCGCGATCACCAGTTGGAAGGCTGCGAAGGCAATGCCGATGGCATAGGCCAGATGGCCCCAACCGCCGGGCCCAAAGCCTTCCGGAAAGCCGTGCTCGAAATTGTCGAACTCGACCTTGACAGGTCCCTCGGTGCCCTCGGTTTGCAGCATGTTGTGTTGTCCCCGCCCCGCGCGCCAATCATAGCACGCCCAGAAACCTCTCGTTCGTCATGCCCGGGCTTGTCCCGGGCATCCACGTCTTTTTCGCCGCTTAAGACGTGGATGGCCGGGACAAGCCCGGCCATGACGGTTGAATAAGCCTTTTCGACTTACTTTATCAAACCCTTTTCCTTGTAATAGCGGATCGCGCCGGGGTGCAGCGGCACCGGGCTGCCCGTAGCCGCGGTCTCCAGCTTGATCTCCTTGCCGGCGATATGGGAATTCGCCAGTTCCGGCAGCGACTTGAAGATCAGTTTTGTCATTTGATAGGCAAGGTCGTCCGAGACGGCGGAACTGGTGACGAGGTAGTTGATCACCGCGGCGGTCGGCACGTCCTTGTCCTGGCCCTTGTAGGTGTTAGCCGGGATCATCACCGACACGAACGGCGGTCCGATCTTGTCGACGGTTTCCCTCGGCACCGACACCACGGTAATATCGGTCGCGGTGCTCAAATCCTTCAGCGAGGCCACGCCGAGCCCGGCGGATTGCAGCGTCGCGGCGAGCTGGCGGTTCTTCATCAGGTCGACGGATTCGGCGAACGGCAGGTATTCGACCTTGCCGAGATCCTTGTAGCTCATGCCCGCGGCGGCCAGGATCGCGCGCGAATTGAGTTCGGTGCCGGATTTCGGCGCACCGACCGACAGGCTCTTGCCCTTGAGATCGGCCAGCGTCTTGATGCCGCTCTCGGCGGTGGCGACGATCTGGATATAGTTCGGATAGATCGCGCCGATGGTGCGCAGCTTGTCCAGCTTGGCCTTGAAGCCGGCTTCCTCGTCGCCCTCCCAGGCGGCTTTGAGCGAATCGCCGAGCGTAAAGGCGATTTCGCCGCGGCCCTGCTGCAGCAGCACCAGATTCTCGACCGATGCCTTGGTGGCCTGCACCTGGGTCTTCACGTTTGGAATCTTGTCGCTGTAGATTTTGCCGATGGCGACGCCGAGCGGGTAGTACACGCCGGACGTACCCCCGGTCAGCACATTGATGAATTGCTGGGCGTCGGCCGAGGGCGCCGACAATACTGCAATTGCTGCAACGGCGGCGGCGATCAACTTCGAAGTCATGAACTGGTTTCTCCCTGGATTTTGCCGGAAAGTGGACGGCTGCGCGTCCCCGGTCAACCCATGACATCGACCAAGAACAACGCGCCTGACGCATAATGCAGGCACAGCGAACCATGAGCATCCGCCCAAAGTTGCGTCATGGAACCTCTTGCCATGTTTCGCCAAACCGGCCTCAATGCGCCGCAATTAAAAACGCCGGGATGAGCAACAAAGTCCGGCCAAATGAGGGGGTTCCGGGCGAGCATGGCTGTAGACAATTTGCCGGCCGGCGGTTCACCGCCCGATGCGGCGACGGTGGTCGTCTCTGACGAAGCCCTGCTCAAGGCGGAGTCCTTCGTCGAGGCGGAAGAGGGCGCGGCGAACCGGCTGATGGGATGGGCCGGGCGGATCTCGACCGTGATCGCCGTGGTGATGAGCCTGTTCCACCTCTATGCGGCCTACGCGATCGTGCCCACTCAGGAACTGCGCTACACCCACGTCGCCTTCACGCTGGTCTTGAGTTTTCTGCTGTTTCCGGTGGCGATGCGGTTCCGCAATCGCGTGCGCTGGTGGGACATCGTTCCCGGCATTTTCGCGGTTGCGACCATCGGCTATGCGCTGTGGGGCGGTGACGACTTTACCGACCGCGCCACCTCGCCGGACCGATTGGACGTCATCGTCGGCGTGGTGTTCATCGTGTTGCTGCTGGAGGCGACCCGGCGCACCACCGGCCCGATCATGCCGGTGGTTTCATTGTTCTTCATCGCCTATGCGATGCTGGGGCCGCATCTGCCGGCGCCGTGGACGCATCGCGGCTACGATCTGCCCCGGCTGGTGGGTCATCTGTTCATCACGCTGGAAGGCATTTTCGGCGTCGCGGTCGATGTATCGGCGACGCTGATCATCCTGTTCACGATCTATGGCGCCTTCCTGCAGCAATCCGGCGCCGGAAAGTTCTTCATCGATTTCTCGCTGGCGCTGATGGGCGGCAAGCCGAACAGCGCTGGAAGAACCGTGGTGCTGTCGTCGTTCCTGCTCGGTGGCCCGTCCGGATCCGGCGTCGCCACCACGGTAATGATCGGTACCGTGGCCTATCCGATGCTGGCCAAGGCCGGCTTCGAGAAAAACGCCGCCGGCGGATTGCTCGCCGCCGGCGGGCTCGGCGCGATCCTGTCGCCGCCGGTGCTGGGGGCGGCTGCGTTTTTGATCGCCGAGTTTCTCAAGATCAGCTATCTCGACGTGATCTGGATGGCGACCATCCCGACCTGCCTGTATTACCTGTCGCTGCTGATCATGGTCGAACTCGACTCGAAGAAATTCGGCGCCAAGGACGTCGACTTCACGCCGGAAATGTCGCTCGGCCAGATGACCAGACGCTACGGTTTTCATTTCGTCTCGCTGCTCGCGGTCGTGGTGTTCATGATCGTCGGCTATTCGGGGTCGCTGTCGGTGTTTTACGCTACCGCGGTCACCTTCGCGCTCAGCTTCCTGCGCAAGGAGACCGCGCTGGTGCCGAAGAAGCTGGTGAAGGCGCTGGCCGACGGCTCGATCGGCGCCCTCAACGCCGCCACCACCTGCGCCTGTGCCGGCATCGTGGTCGGCGTGGTGACCTTGACCGGGCTCGGGCTCAAATTCTCGTCGATCGTCATCAGCTATGCCGGCGGCAGCCTGCTTCTGACCGCGATCTATACCTCGCTGATCGTGTGGATCATCGGCCTAGCGGTGCCGGTGACGGCGTCCTACATCATCTGCGCGGTGATCGCCGCCCCCGCGCTTATAAAACTCGGCGTGCCGGACTACGCCGCCCACATGTTCATCTTCTACTATGCCGTGCTGTCGGAAGTCTCGCCGCCGACCGCGCTGTCACCGTTCGCGGCCGCCGCGATCTGTGGCGGCGATCCCTACAAGACCACGCTGCAATCGTGGAAATACACGCTGCCGGCGTTCCTGGTGCCGTTCGTGTTCGTGCTCGATCCGCAAGGCGTCGGACTGCTGCTGGCGATTCCCAAGGGCGGCTCCTGGATCGACGTCGTCGAGATCACCGTCAAGACGACATTCGGGCTGATGGCGCTCGCCGCGACCGCCCAGAACTGGGCGCTGCGACAAAATACAGCGGTCGAGCGCGGCCTGCTTCTGCTATCGGGATTGCTGCTGGTGTTTCCGAGCCTGATCGAGGCGATTGTCGAATGGATCATTGGACGCGACATCAGCTACACCTATGTGCCCGGCCTGATCATCGGCCTGGGCGTGCTGCTGTGGCAGACCAGAACGCCGGCGCCGAAACGACCGGCTCTCACAACGTAGTCAGGGAGTGATGCGATGATGACGAGGGTGAAAAAGACCGTGGCGGCTCTGGCCGTTACAATTTCAGCAACGCTCGTGCTCGCCGGCCTGGTCCACGCCCAGCAGAAAACCATGTCGATCGGCACCGGCGGCACCGGCGGCGTCTACTATCCGCTCGGCGGCGCCATCGCCAACGTGCTGTCCAAGGCGCTCCCTAATGTGCAGGCCACCGCGGAGGTCACCGGCGGCTCGATCGACAATCTGAAGCTGATCGGCGTCGGCCAGAGCGAAATGGCGTTCACGATGGCGGACGCCGCGCTCGATGCCGTGCAGGGCCAGGAAAAGTTCAAAGGCAACAAGGTGCCGCTACAGACCCTGCTGGTGGTCTATCCGAACCGCATGCATGTGGTGACCGTCGAGGGCGCCGGCATCGAAACCATGGCGGACCTCAAGGGCAAGCGCGTTTCCACCGGCTCGCCCGGCGGCGCCACCGAAGTGATGGCGTTCCGCGTCATCGAGGCGGCGGGCCTCGACAAGGACAAGGACATGAAGCGCGAGCGGCTCGGCGCTTCCGAATCGGTAAATGCCATCAAGGACCGCAAGATCGATGCGTTCTTCTGGGTCGGCGGCATCCCGACCGCCGCGGTGACCGATCTTGCGGCCACGCCGGGCATGAAGATGAAGCTGATCGATCACGCCGATACGGTCGAGAAGATGAACGCCAAATACGGCAAGCTCTACACCGCGAGCACCATCAAGGCCGGCGCCTATCCCGGCCAGGACAAGGACAACGCGATTGCGGAAGTCTGGAACCTGATCGTCACCGGCGACAAGATGAGCAACGACGACGCCTATGCCATCGTCAAGACGCTGGTCGAAAAGAAGGCCGACATCGTCGCCGTGCACAAGGAAGCCGAAAGTTTCTCGCTCGACAACCAGGTGCAGGCGCGTTCGCCGATCCCGTTCCACCCCGGCGCGCTGAAATACTTCAAGGAAAAGGGCGTCGGCGGGTAGCCTGGTCGTCCCCGGCTCTGTGATTGGACCCTTGCGTCCACAGCTTCCTTGTACTGCGACGACAGGGGTATGGTTCCCGGCGTTCGACGACGTGGTGAATCGCCTTCGCACTGGAAACACGGCGCTTGCCCGCGTAGTCTAGCCGCAAAACGGTGGGCGCGCTGGCCGCTGCCGTTGCCTACCCTGCCGATTTTCTGCAAAAGCCGGCTCATCAGAGGACGGTCATACCCCGGGGAGAACGTCGCAATGTCTGTCAATCGAAGCGTTGGAATATGTTTGGGAGGCGCGCTGCTGCTGTGGAGCTCCAGTCTCAATCTTGCTTATGCCAAGCCGTTCATGATCGTCGGCAACGATGAAAAAGTGTGGTGGGACGACGACGGAAAGACGGTGCTGTCGGCGCTGGGCAAGGATTCGGTGCTGATCGTCGATCTCGCCAATCCGGAAACCCCGAACATCGTCGCGACCTTGCCGCTGAAGAACTCGATCGTGGGTCCGCCGGTCAATCTCGATATCGATCCATCAGGCTCGGTCGCGCTGGTGGCGGATTCGGTCGATGTCACCAAGGACGGCGACACGCTGAAGCAGGTGCCCGACAACAAAATCTACGTCATCGATCTCAAATCCACCCCGCCCAAACTGGCGGCCACGGTCACCGGAGGCAAGCAGCCGTCCGGACTAAGCATTAGTCCCGACGGCAAGATGGCACTGGTCGCCAACCGCGGCGACAATTCGATCAGCGTGCTCTCGATCAATGGCACCGACGTTAAGGTCACCGACACCATCGCATTTCCCGACAGCGTGGCGCATGTGGTGTTCACGCCGGACGGCAAGCGTGCGCTCGCGGTGCGATTCCCGGCGCACAAGATATCGGTGCTCGATATCGCCGGCGACAAGGTGACCTACAACAAGGTCGACATCGCCGCCGGACTCTGGCCCTATAACGTCGTGGTCGCGCCCGATGGCAAGCTCGCGCTGACCTCCGATAATGGCGGCGCCGGCTCCTCCGACGGCAGCGTCGATACCTCAAGCGTGATCGATCTCGAAGCCAATCCGCCGCGCGCGATAGATCGCGTGGTGGTCGGCGACGGCCCCGAGGGATTGGCGATGAGCCCGAAAGGCGATCTCGCGGTCGCCGCCATCCTGCGCGGCTCCAACATGAAGAAGGCCTTTTTCTACCAGAACAACGGCAGCATTTCGGTGCTGAAGATCGACGGCAAGAAGGTGACCAAGACCCAGGACATCGAAGTCGGCGGGTTGCCGGAGGCGGTGATGTTCACGCCGGACGGCAAATACATTCTGGTCGGAAACTACATGACGCAAGATTTCTCGATCCTGAAAGTCGACGGCACCCAGGTCACCGATACCGGCAAGCGCTTCAAGGTTCCCGGACATCCGGCCTCGGCACGCATGAGCCACTGAAGCGTCATTGCGAACCCAGCGAAGCAATCCAGAAGGCAAGAAGACTGGATTGCTTCGTCGCGGAGTTTATCATCGGGCCGGCCAAAGGCCGGAACCGTTGGCTCCTCGCAATGACGGCGGTGCTTTTGGCGGCGCGGGAATCACTCGAACTTCATGTCCAGGCATTTGGTCACGTCCGATCCCAATCCGGAACTGATGATGATGCAGCCGCGGACTTTGCGCGCGGTGTTGTCGCTGGCCCATATCGCGTAGCCGCCCTGGCCGAAGAACGAATTGGTGTTCGGCGGTTCGGTTTCGGTGGCGTCGAACGAGTAGCTGGAGTCGTTGTCGAAGATGCGGGGCTTCTTGACGCAGCTGCCTTCGCTTTGGTTACTGATCACTTCCTTGTTGTCGCGCGTCAGCGACATGCTGACAGCGCACCTGAAATATTCCGAGGTCTTGATGTTGAAGAGATAGGCGTAGGACCTGCACGTGGCGGTGTTGAGTTTGCCCGGGCTCAAGCCGCGACTGCAGGAAATGCGCTGGTTGTTGCTCAGCCTGTATTCATTCGCAGACGCCGCGGAGGCCAGCAACAAGACCGACAATCCGACAAAACAACAGGCTTTCAAAAGCTGGCTCATCCTGGCATCCCCATGGCCGCGTTCGCGAACAACGGCTTGAAACTGAAACTGGAAGATAGCCGCGAAGCTTAAATCGTGAAATGACAAAGTCGCGAACCGAGTTGCGTTGTATTGACGGCAGAACGGCGTTCGTGGTTTGTTCAACATCGGCCAGCCGCCATCGGTAGCGCCGATGTTGGGATCAGTTGCTGGAGATTGCATGATGACGGAATTTTCGACGAAGACGCTTTTGGCGGCAGTCGCGCTGATGGCGCTGGCGACATCGGCAAGCGCGCAGGGCACGGCGCCGACGCCATGGGTGCTGTCGCCTGACATGGGCTATGGCTACGACAAGGACGGCAAGACCTTTTCCTACAAGATGGGCACCAACAACGCCAAGGATCTGCTGAAGGGCGCGAAGAAAGTGCCGAGGGGGACATTGTTCTTCATCGGCGACAACGGGCAGCTCTACATGCGCACAGGGCCATACCTTGAAGGCGACGGCAAGTTCAAGTTCGGGCCGGGGTGAGCGTGCCCCGGACGCAGTGCAGCGCGTAGCACTTGCGGAGCGGTGCGCTGCAGAGCCGGGGCCCCGGTTGCTGCGACTTGAAGAAACCGGGGTCCCGGTTCTGCGAAGCAGCGCTTCGCAAAGAGCTACGCGCTGCATCGCGCCCGGGACACGAAGATACACTTAAAACGCCGCCGCCAGATCCCTGGCGCCCTGGTTGTTGCTGTTTGAGTCCATCCTGGCATCGGTGACCGCCAGCAGCTTCGCCACCGTGTTGTTGCGGATCGCCACCGGATTGCGCTCGTAGCCTCCGCGCTGGAAGAAATTCGAGGTCGGGACCTGTTCGCGTAGCGCCTGCGGCATGGTCACCATGTCGAGCCCGGTGCCGTCGCCGGTGAGGTTCATCATCTCCAGCTCGGCCGCGGTCAACGGACGGCTGTAACCCTTGGTTCGCGCGAAGATCACCGAGGTCAGCAGCTTGTGGGTCTGCAGCAACGGGCCGAAGTCGATGTCCAGCACCAATGCGTGGACCGCCCAGCCCTGCGGCGTATCGGCAAGTTTTTCGTGCGCGGCCCATTCGTCCGGCACCGAGCGCGCGAACGCCACCATCCGCTTCAGCACCGCGATCTTGTTGTCCATCGCCTTGCGCGGCTGGCCGGACAGTTGCGCGGCTTTTTCGGTCAGGACTTTAAGGATTTGGTGGCCCTGCTCGGCGATCAGCTCGACGCTATTGGTGGTGAGCAGCTGATTGTAGCCGATCGCGGTCGAGATCGCGCGCGAGCCCGGCCGCGACGCGCTCAAGCCGGATTGCATGTCGTGATTGCCATTGCCGCCGGTCTCGAAAGCGTAGACCCGGACCGCCTGCTCCCGCGTCAGTCCTGCCGCCGATGCAACGCGTGCATAGGCGCGCTTGAAGTCGAGTTCGTTCGCCGGCCGCTGCGGCGCGAACTGGAAATGCTCGGCGGCGGCCCTGAGCAGATCGGCAACGACCGGAATCGGCTTACGCTCGCGCTGCGGCCTTTGATCCGGCTCTGGCGACGGGTCGACCGGCCGCTTCGGCCCGTCATAGACCGGCGGCTGCGTCAGCACGTAATCGTCGAGTGAGATGGCCTGACGCTCGCGGCGCTTGGCGTTGCGTCCGCGCCGTTTTTCCGAGATCGAATTCCAGTAGGCGCCCGCCTCTTCCTCAAAGGCCGCGCGCGCCTCGAGATATTCTTTCAGCTTGAACTTGTATTCCGCAATCGCTTGCGGCGACGCCGCCTGCGCGTATGCGTTCGCCGTTGTTGCGGGAATCGCCGTCGCGTCCATCGCCAACGCCTGCGGCGCGGTCAGCAGTAGCGCGGCCAAAATCGTTTTGGGGCAAAGGCGAATCGCGTGACCTGACATGCTGCTTGTTTAGCAAGCTACGCGCCGATGTCAGCCTGGAATCGAGCTTGTCATGGCCGGGCTTGTCCCGGCCATGACGAAAAAACAAATCACTCCTGTTCGACGCCGCTGGCCTTGACCAGCTGCGACCATTTCTTCTCGTCCTTGTCGATGAAGGCGGCATAGTCTTCCGGCGTGCCCGGCGTGATTTCGGTGCCGTCCTGCGTCAGCTGCCGTTTGACCTCGTCGGAGGCCAGCGCTGCGCGCAATTCCTTGTTGAGCCTGTCAATGATCGGCCGCGGAGTGCCCGCCGGCGCAGCCAGCCCGTAATAAAGCGACGCATCGAATCCGGGGAGCACGGTTTCGGCAATGGTCGGCACCTCCGGCATCAGGCTGGAGCGGGTCGTGCTGGTCACCGCCAGCGCGCGCAGCATCCCGGCCGAGACATTGGGGTGCGAGGCAGGAATAGGCGCGAACGCCATCGGGATGTGACCGCCGAGCAGATCGGTCAGCGCGGGCCCGGTTCCCTTGTAGGGGATATGCACCAGCTTGATGCCGGCGGAGGCAGCGAAATATTCGCCGGTGATATGGCTCACGGTGCCGGCGCCGGCGGAGCCGAAATTGACCTTGCCGGGATTGGCCTTTGCGTAGGCGATCAACTCGGCGATGGTTTTGGCGGGAAAGGACGGATGCACCACCAGCGAATTCGGCGCGTTGCCGATCAGACCGATCGGCGCAAAGTCCTTGCGCGGATCGTAGCCGGCGTTTTTGTACAGCGACGGTCCGATCGCGAGCGTGCCGGTGTAGCCCAGCACCAGGGTGTAACCATCGGGCTCGCTCTTCGCCACCGCCTTGGTGCCGACGGTGCCGCCGGCGCCCGGCCTGTTGTCGACGACAATTTTTTCGCCCAGCGTTTCGCTCATCTTGTCGGCAATCACGCGGCCCACGATCGTGGTGCTGCCGCCCGGCGCGAACGGGATCACCAGCGTGATCGCCCGGTTCGGATAGGTCTGCGCCTGCGCGGCATCGAGCGCACCCGAGAAGGCGAACACGGCGGCGGCAAGCAAAAACTTCCAGATACGCATGTCGAAGAGTCCTCCCGGGACTATTGTTGTTAGTTGGCCGCATGGTCGCGCAAAGGTTTGATGAAACGCAATCCGCAAAAAGGTTATTTCCAGGCGAATACCGGCTGCTCCAGTTCGGCAACGCGGGTATCGCGGCCCGCCAGCACTTCGCGAAACTGATAGATCAGCGCAGCGGTCGGCGCGTGGATGAACTGGCCGGCGTGGCGAAACCGGACCACGCGGCGCTCGCTCTGCGGGATGGTTACGAAGTCGAAGGCGTCGGGCTGCTCGACATCGGTGAGCGCAATGCGGTGCACCGACCGCACCTCGGCCGGATTCGGAGCCAGTTTTGCGCTGTCGGCAGCCCACGCCACCACGGGAGTGATGAGATAACCGGAACGGGTCGGATAATCGTCGAGTTGGCCCAGAACATCGGCAGGCCCAAGTTCAAGACCCAGTTCCTCCTGCAGTTCGCGCAACGCCGCCGCAACGGGCGTCTCGCCTGCATCGCAGCGTCCGCCGGGCAGCGCCCATTGACTAGAGTGGGCGCGAAGGCCGGAGGCGCGCAGCGTCAGCAGCAGCGCCGTTCCGCCGGAGGCGTCGCCAGCCTCCACCAAAGCGATAGCGACCGCGGCCCGCTTCAGGCCGGTCATACCGCGCGGCTCGAGCCGCGAGAACCGCGCACAGCACTCCGCAATATTCCGCCGGGTGGCATCGTTGAAGGGCTGCATCATCCCGCTTGACTACAACACCCCGGCGTTTGATGAAAAGGTTGAAATTTGCGCAACATTGCTGGAAGCACGAAGGATCATCCATGGAAGCTGCGGCCGAGAAACTCAAATCCCTTGGCTGGAGCAGCGTGGACGCCAGCGGATTCATCGCTCTGGTCGGACCGCTCTGGCACCGGGTCGTCGACGGCGTTCATGAATACGCTTTGGTCGCGGAGGACAAGCATCACAATCGCCGCGGCGTCGTGCAGGGCGGCGTGCTGATGACTTTCGCCGACCGCAGCTGCGGCATGACCGGACGGTTCGTCTCGGGCTCGCCCAGCCTCGCCACGGTGCAGTTCGACACCCAGTTCGTCGATGCCGCCAGGATCGGCGAAGTTCTGGTGTCGAGGCCGCGCGTGATCCGCTCCACCCGCAGCCTGATCTTCCTGACCACCGAGGTCAGCGCCGGCGACCGGTGCGTCGCGACGGCCAGCGGCGTATTCAAGGTAATGAAGAATTAACCGCCGTCATTGCGAGGAGCGTAGCGACGAAGCAATCCAGACTTTCTTCGTGGCGGCATTCTGGATTGCTTCGTCGCAAGAGCTCCTCGCAATGACAGCCAAAATATGAGGGCACCCATGGACTACCGCACACTCGGCCGCAGCGGCCTGAAAATCTCGCCGATCTGCCTCGGCACCATGATGTTCGGCGGCGCCACCGACGAGGCGACCTCGTCGCGGATCGTCGTCAAAGCGCGCGAGGCCGGAATCAACTTCATCGATACTGCGGATGCCTATAATGGCGGGAAATCGGAACAGGTGGTCGGTCGCGCCATTTCCAACAACAGGCAACGCTGGATCCTTGCGACAAAACTCGCCAACCAGATCGGCGACGATCCCAATCGCGGCGGGCTGTCGCGGCGCTGGGTGCTGCAGGCCGCCGAGGAAAGCCTGAAGCGGCTCGGCACCGATTTCATCGACATCTACTATCTGCACAAGGAGGATCATTCGACGCCGCTGCAGGAGACCGTGCGCGCGATGGGCGAACTGATCCGCCAGGGCAAGGTGCGCTATTTCGGGGTTTCCAATTATCGCGCCTGGCGCGTCGCCGAGATCTGCAACATCTGCGACCGCCTCGGCATCGACCGCCCGATTGTCAGCCAGCCTTATTACAACGCGATGAACCGCATGCCCGAGGTCGAGCACTTTCCGGCCTGCGGCTATTACGGCCTCGGCATCGTGCCTTACAGCCCGCTGGCGCGCGGCGTACTGACCGGAAAATATCGCCCCGACGCGCCGCCCGACAAGGAGACCCGCGCCGGGCGCAACGACACCCGGATGATGCAGACCGAGTGGCGGCCGGAATCGCTTCAGCTGGCGCAGGAGATTCGCCGGCATGCCGAAGCGCGCGGCATCACCGCCGGACAATTCGCGGTGTCATGGGTGCTGAACAGCTGCTTCGTAAGCGGCGTGATCGCCGGCCCGCGCACCGAGGAGCAGTGGGACGATTATCTCCGCGCGCTCGACTATCGCTTCACCGCCGAGGACGAAGCCCTGATCGACCGCCTGGTGGCGAGCGGCCATCCCTCGACGCCGGGGTTCAATGATCCCGGCTATCCGATCGAGGGCCGACGGGCGCGAACGAGTGGCATCAGCCCAGCACCGCCCTCATCCTGAGGAGCGGCCGCTTGGCCGCGTCTCGAAGGATGGGCCACGAACACAAGTGGCCATCCTTCGAGACGCCGCGCAAGCGCGCGGCTCCTCAGGATGAGGGCAGTGTGTGGTGGCTCGAGAAAAAGAAAACCATGGCTATTCGCACCGAAACGGCGCAGCGTCGGCTGCTGTTTCATCCATCATCGGCAGTAAAGGAGCTCCTCATGGCGCTCACGCAAGGCGGCTTCCAGGCTTACGACTTCAACCGCATGGTCGTGCTGTTTACGATGATGAACGACAAGACCGAAGTGCCTTGCGCCATCTCTACCGATGCCATGGACCGGCTTGAAGGATCGACCCGGATCACGCCCGAGCAGCGCGAGCAGCAATTCCTGCGGCTGCGCGAGCGCATCGAGGAGCGCGCCTCGCGCAAATTTATCGATGTCGAACTCGAGGGCAATCCGCCCGGCGTGATCCTGCGCAGCATCGACTTTCGCCCGCCGCTCTCCTGACGCTTCGCGCGGCCGCCACCCGCGAGATCGGATAATTGAAGACTCCGTCATGCCCGGGCTTGTCCCGGGCATCCACGCCTTCCTTTCTTGTCATAGCAAAAGACGTGGATGGCCGGGACAAGCCCGGCCATGACGAGATTCTTATCAAGTCACGCGGATTTCTTATTCGGTTTTCTTCTTCGGCTTCGCTTTAGGCCTCGCCTTCGGCTTCGGCTCTTCCGGCACATACGGAAACATCACGTCGTGGCACGCCGGGTTCAAATTCGGTTCATTGTACTTCAGGCACGCGACGATGCGATCGACATCCGGGATAAAATTGCCGCACAGCCGCATCACGTCAGGCTGGCACGCCTGCTGCTGCTCCGGGGTGCCTTGTTGCGCGAACGCACCGTGCCGGCCCATGAGCGACAGCGCGATGAACAGTCCCGCGCCCAGGTAAATTCTCGAGTAAAATCGTCGTTGATTCATTGATCTGGTTTCCATCCCGGGTGAATTCTGGCGATTGCGCGTTAGGGCAATTGATTGAGGCGGGCGCCGGTGAGATCATGGCCGGCCAAATGGAAAGCCCTCTCTTGTCGGAATTGCGGCCTTTCCGCGGGAAACCAATGGTCGGATCGATCGCGAAACGCCGTTGTCACCGGGAGCAAGCATGAATTCGATAAGATTGCCGGCCTGGCTTCGCGTCGTCCTGGTGGCCGGGGTTTTCGTGCTGGCGGCCGGCGCGGGCCTGTTCGCGTACCGCTGGTACACCAAGCCGGATACGCTGACGATCGCGGTGGGCTCGCTCGACGGCGAGGCGGGCAAGATCATGTCGGCCATCGCCGGCCGGCTGGTCGCGATGAACGCCCCGGTGCGGCTAAAGGTGGTCGAAAAGAGCAGCGCCGCGGAGGCGGCCGAGGCCTTCTCCTCAGGCATGGTCGATCTGGCGGTGGTTCGCGGCGACGTCGGCGATCTGTCGCAGGCGCAGGCCGTTCTCGTCGTCGCGCATGCGGTCGCGCTGCTGATCGCGCCGCCGGGATCGCCGCTCAGCGACATCGCAAGCCTGAAGCGCCGTACTGTCGGCGTCGCCGGCGGTGCTGCCAATCAGAAGATCGTCGACGTCCTGGCCAAGGAATACGATCTGGCCAAAGCCGGGGTCACGTTCAAGAACCTGGCGCCGGACGACGCGCATAGGGCGATCCAGTCTAGGGAAGTCGCCGCACTTCTCGTGGTGATTCCGCTTACCGAAAAATACCTGACGCTGGTGCGCGGGCTGTTTCCGCAGAACGCCAAAACCCCGCCGGTGCTGATCCCGATCGAATCCGCAGGCGCCATCGCGCAGAATTCCCGCGCCTATGAAAGTTTCGACGTGCCGAAAGGCACGCTGCGCGGCGCGCCGCCGGTTCCGGATGACGATCTCACCACATTGAGGGTCTCGCTTTATCTGGTCGCCAACAAGAAACTAGGCAACAATCTGGTCTCCAGCCTGACCAAATCGCTGCTCGCCGCGCGCCGGGATCTGATCGGCGAACAGCCGATCCTGGCGCAGGTCTCGGCGCCCGACACCGATCCCAACGCGTACCTGCCGGTTCATCCGGGGGCCGCCGCCTTCTACAACGGCACCACGCAAAGCTTCCTGGATGAGTGGGGCAACGCGATTTACCTCACGCCGATGATCCTTGGCGGTCTTGCAACGGTACTGGCGGCGGCCTGGAAGTTTCTCGGAGTGGGAAAGCCGCTAACCAGGGAAACCGCGCTGGATTCGCTCTACACCCTGGGGCGCAGAATCCGCAGGGCCGACAAGGAGTCCGAGCTATCCGGCATCGAGGATGAAATCGACGAAATTCTGCGCACGCAACGCGCCATGGCGAGCGGCGGCGGCGAAAATGCGATGGACCTCGCGACATTGAACGTGACTGCTCACCGGCTGCAGACCTTGATTCACGATCGCCGGGCGATGCTGGCGACGCAGCGAGCAACTCAACCGATGGGTTGAGGGCGCCTCGCTCCAAAAAAAGAGCCCGGTCTGCGATGTGGAACACAGACCGAGCCGAGGCTGAAGGCCTCCAAGCTTCCGTATATACATCCGCTACGAATGATTGCGCAGCTGGTTTTCGGTCTGACGTCTCATACCTTGGTCGGCCTGCGCCCGCGAAAAACGGAGCAGGTACAAAAAAACCACCCAATCCAAAGCGCAACAAGCATGAGCCTTTAGTCTAAGCAGCACCAGAGCCCCCCATATTCGACAAATTCCCAATGGCCCCCGGGCATAAAGCCGCAGTTTGTGGGTTGATGGTTTCACGCGACGGCATCAAACTACCGACGACAACAAGAAAAAAACGCCGATCCAGAGTTCAGAAACGCCAAGGGAGGAATCAATGACACAACGTCGAGACACGCCGACGACCCGCCGCGCCGTTTTGGGCGGCGCCGCCGTCGCCGGAGCTGCTGTTATCAGCGCGCCCTATATACGCAACGCGGAAGCTGCCGAAACGACGACCTGGAAGGTCCAGACCTCCTGGCCGGCGGGCGTCGGGCTCAATACCTTCAAGACCTGGGCCGCGTCGATCAAGGAAAAGACCGGCGGCGAACTCGAGTTCAAGCCGTTCGCCGCCAAGGAAGTGGTCGGCGATTTCGAACTGCTCGACGGCGTCAAGAACGGCGTGCTGGAGGCGATGAACTCCTTCACGGTCTATTGGGTCGGCAAGGTGCCGGCCACCGCGTTCCTGTCGTCGTATCTAATGGGCCTGCGCTACCCCCACGAATGGGACGTGTTCTTCTATTCGAAGGACGGCCTGAAGATGGCGCGCGAGATCTTCGCCAAGCAGAACATCATGTATGTCGGGCGCATCCATCACGGCCCGAATATCATTCATTCCAAGAAGCCGATCCGTTCGATCGAGGACTTCAAGGATCTCAAGCTCCGCGTGCCCGGCGGCATGATTGCGGAAGGGTTCGCGGCGATCGGCGCCAAGACCACGCTGCTTCCGGGCGGCGAAGTGTTTTCGGCGCTCGAGAAAGGCACGATCGAGGCGGCCGACTACACCGGTCCGGCGGTCAACTGGGACCTCGGATTCCAGCAGGTCACCAAATACATCTGGACCGGACCGGTTGGACTGGAATCCATCTATCAGCCGGTCGACCTGATGGACTTCTGCGTCGGCATGAACCACTGGAACAAGCTGTCGCCGAAGATGAAGGCCTGGGTCGAGCTCGAAATCGAAGCCTATTCGGCGCTGCATCACGCGGCGATCCAGAAAGCCGACATGGAAGCCTGGCCGAAATTCATCAAGGCCGGCACCGAGATCAACCGCCTACCCTCGTCCGACCTGGAAAAATTCCAGCGCGTCGCGGTGCCGATCTGGTTCAAATGGGCCAACAAGGACAAGGACGCCGCGCGCGTCTTCAAGGCCCAGCTCGAGGTGATGGAATCTCCGAGCTTCGGCTATGTCACGCCGGATATGTATCAGGGGCAGAAGCTCGATCTCTGAGGTCGCGCAAGCGGCGGCGCGGACTTATCCGCGCCGCCGTTCGCTCGTCGGCTTGCCGGCATGCGGCGCCGGCCGATAATCTCCTTAATCGTTGCGGCTAGGAAATTCCGGGGAAACCAATGCCCAGCCTTCCGTTTGTGCTGCCCCATTGGCTCTATTGGGGCACTCTGATCGTCTTTCCGATCGTGGCCATGATGTTCGTGGCGCGTCAGCTCCGCAAAGGCGTCCCAAAAGGCCCATCGCTGTTCATTGCCTATATGTTCTGGCTGTGCTCCGGCTTCATGGGACTGCATCGCTTTTACCTTCGGAGCAACTGGGGTCTGCTGTTCATCCCGGTATTCCTGCTGATCCTGCATACCACCGATGTCATCCGCGACCGGCGCGAAGACGTTTCGCGCACGCGTGCCGGTATCGGCGCCGCGGCGTCCGAACTCGATCATGCAAAGATTCCGGGCGGCATCGAGGTGACGCCGCCGATGCGGGAACGCCTCGCCAAGGCCGAAGCCGCGGTGCCAACGGCCAAATCCGATTTTGACGAGGCGCAGGCCAACCTGACGCGCTGGTATAGCTACTCGCGCTGGCTGGCGATCCTGATGGCCGTGATGCTGGTGGCCGATGCGATCTTGCTGCCCGCCCTGGTGCGCCGGCAGAAAATCCGCGAGGCCGCCGAGCGCGCCGACGCGCCGCCCGACCTTGTCGTGCCGGACGTGCCGGCGATCGGCACGCATGAGGATCCGACGCTGCGCATCCACACCCGCTTCACCGATGCGATCGAGTGGGTGAACATCCGCGCCGGCGAGTTCGTTGCCTATTGGGCCGTCATCTCGGTGTTTGGCTATTATTACGAGGTGATCGCCCGCTTCGCATTCAATTCGCCGACCAACTGGCTGCATGAAAGCATGTTCTTGATGTACGGCATGCAGTACATGATCGCCGGCGCCTATGCATATCAATGCGACCAGCATGTTCGCGTCGACGTGTTCTACGTAAAATTCTCGACCCGCGGCAAGGCAATCGCCGACATCATCACCTCGGTATTTTTCTTCATCTTCGTCCTCACCTTGCTGGCGACGAGCTGGCGCTTCTCGATGGACTCGTTCAATCCCGGCGGCACCGGCGAAGTCTCCTTCACCGAGTGGGGCGTGCAATACTGGCCGGTGAAGCTGATGATGCCGATCGGCGCGACCCTGCTGCTGCTGCAGGGAATTTCCAAATTGATCAAAGACGTCATCATCCTGACGCGTGGGAGAGCTTGAGCCATGGGTTGGGAAATCGATATTGCATGGCTCACGCTGCTGCTGTTCGGCTCGCTCGGCGTGCTGCTCGCGCTCGGCCTGCCGATGGCGTTCTGCACCGGCTCGCTGGCGGTGGTGTTCCTGTTCCTGTTCGGGAATTCCGCCATTCTCAACATGATGCCGTCGCGCATCTTCCCGTTCATGACCGACTACCAGCTTTCCGCGGTGCCGCTGTTCATCTTCATGGCGGCGATGCTGGAGAAGGCCGGCATCATCGAGGAGCTGTTCGACGCCGTCTATAAATGGCTGGGCGCCGTGAAGGGCGGGCTTGCCGCGGCGACCGTGCTCGCATGCACGGCGCTGGCCGCGATGGTCGGCGTCGTCGGCGCCACCGAAGTCACCATGGGCATGATCGCGCTGCCGGCGATGCTGAAACGCGGCTACGACCAGAAGCTCGCCTGCGGCTCGCTGCTGGCGGGCGGCACGCTCGGCATCCTGATTCCGCCGTCGGTGATGGCGATCGTCTATGCGGTGGTGGCGCAGCAGTCGCTCGGCGAATTGCTGGTCGGCTCGATCTTCCCGGGTTTTCTGCTCTCGGGACTCTACATCTCCTACATCCTGATCCGTTGCTACATCAATCCGAGCCTCGGCCCCGCTTTGCCGCCGGAAGAACGTGTCAGCACCCGGGAAAAATTTCGCCTGCTCAAGAACACCATCGCGCCGCTGCTGCTGATCATCCTGGTGCTGGGCGTGATCTTCGTCGGCATCGCGACCCCGGTCGAGGCCGCCGGCATCGGCACCTTCGGCGCGCTGTTCGTGTCCGCGCTGCATCGCAGGCTCAACTGGCCGGCCGTGCAGGAGGCATGCATCGCCACGCTGAAGGCGACCGCGATGGTGATGTGGATATTCTTCGGCGCCACGATGTTCGTCGGTTTCTTCATCGTCAAGGGCGGGCAGACCTTCGTCGCCAACACCATTCTCGGCACCGGGCTGCCGCCTTACGGCATCCTGATGCTGATGATGCTGATCCTGTTCGTGCTCGGCATGTTCATCGACTGGGTCGGCATCCTGCTGCTCACCGTGCCGATCTTCCTGCCGATCATGAAGAGCCTGGAATGGGGCGGCCTGTTCGGGCTGCCCGGCGTGCGCACGGAAGACGTGCCGCTATGGTACGGCGTCATCTTCATGGTCAACATGCAGATGGCGTTCCTTTCGCCGCCATTCGGCTACTCGCTTTTCTACCTGAAGAGCGTCGCGCCGCCCGAGATCACCATGGCCACCATTTTCCGCGCGGCCGTCAACTTCATGGCGCTGCAATGGCTCGGCGTCGGGCTCTGCATCGTGTTCCCCCAGATCGTACTCTGGCTGCCGAGCGTGCTGTACGCCCGCTAGACGTACTATCGCCGCAGGTGCGTCGCCACGCCGCACCCGTGTCCCGGGCGCATGCAGCGTTCTTCACGCTGCTTCGCAGAAGCAGGACCGTGTTGCACACCGGCGGCCGCGACGGCGCCGGCTCTGCAGCGCACGGCTTCGCCGAGAAGCGACGCGTTGCGCTGCGCCCGGGGCACGGACCAGCCCACCATTAACGGATGCTTTTCATTATTGCCGTAAAACGCAACGAAGGGACGCGCGATGACGCGCGGTTCCATTCGCTGTGGGGAATGCGATGCGCGTTGTAGTAGCCGGGGTAATCGTCGCGGGGTTGGTTTCGGTCGGCATCGGCGGCGCGGTATGGATGAGGAGCTCGGCCTCTCCGCCGGAAAAAATTCAAGCGGCCGAGCAAACTCCGGCTCCCGCCGCGCCGACTGCCCCGGCAGCGCAGCTAGCCGCAAAGCCGGACGCCCTCGCCGACATTACCGGCACGGTGCCGGCTGCGGAGCCAAAACCTGCGCCGGCCGCGTCCAAACGCGCCTGCGCCAATCCCAATGCGCTGGGCATCGGCCGTGTGGTCGAAATCGACACCACCGGCGGGCCGGGATTCGGCTTCGAGCATTTCAAGCAGCTGGATTTCCTTGCCGACAAGGAAGTGGTGCTGACCTTCGACGACGGCCCATGGCCGGTGAATACCCCGGCGGTGCTGAAGGCGCTGGCCGATGAATGCACCACCGGCATTTTCTTCGCCGTCGGCAAGCACGCCAGCTGGCATCCCGATATCCTGCGCCAGGTCGCCGCCGCCGGCCACACCGTCGGCTCGCACACCTGGTCGCATGTCAATCTGAACAAGAAGGGCATGACCGAACAGCAGGCCAAGGACGAAATCGAGAAAGGTTTTTCCGCGGTCCGTCTGGCGCTGGGTAGCGCGCCGGCGCCGTTCTTCCGCTTTCCGCAGCTGCAGCACCCGCCGGCGATGGTGACCTATCTCGGCACCCGCGACATCGCAATGTTTTCGTGCGACCTGGATTCATTCGACTTCAAGGCGAGCAAGCCCGAGAAGATCGTGCAGACCGTGATGACCAAGGTCAATAAGCTAGGCAAAGGCATCATCCTGATGCACGATTTCCAAAAACACACCGCCGAAGCGCTGCCGGCGCTGCTCGCGCAGCTGAAAGCCGGCGGCTACAAGGTCGTGCAGATGAAGGCCAAGGCGCCGCTGCAGACGCTCGCGCAGTATGATGCGGAAGTGGTGAAGGACGCCAAGCTGCCGACCATCAGCTCGCGGCCGGTGTCGAGCGTGGTGCAGACGGTGGGGAACTAGAGCGGAATAGCGCCTCAACTAACCCGGCAAAATACCGCAAGCAGGATAGCGTATGGAATAAGGCCCGGAGCCCGGGCCTTATTCTTCGGCATGCCGGAAGCCGATGACGCTATTTCTTGGTAGGCAGCGGCCATTTGGGAGGCGAGCATCTCTGCTTGGTGATCGTAATCTGGATGGGATCGAGAACATATCCTGGGCAGATGGCTATTTTGTCGCTGACGGTGCCTATGACTTCAATGGTCAAGCCCTTTTTGGGAGTGGTGGTGGCGCCTCCAAGGCCGTAGACGACACCGTTGTTGATGGCGATCCAGCAGCCGCCTTCGATTTCGGTAAAGATCGGGCATGCTTTAAAAGAAACTTTGGTACCCGGTGCAGGTCCTGCTTTCCCGCCCCACTTGGGCGTGGTCTGGGCGAAAGCTACCGCCGGAAAAAGCAAGGCCAGAATGAGTAAGCATTTCGAAATTCGCATAATACCCTCCTCGCGTCTGAAATGAATATTGCCATACTACTCACACGCCCAGATACTCGTCCAGTGCTTCCTAAACTCCCCGTTGCCGAAAAGCTGCGTCGGATTTACCGAGCAAACCGGTGTCTGAATCGGGCGATGGACCTCTGTCGCCCGCAGTGAAGCCGCGCGGCCGAGAGAAAAGCGCCGCGGCGATAAGATGCCGTGCCTTCACCCAACCGGCCTTGCCCGCCGCTTGCCGCGCCGTTCATCGCAGGTCGGGATCAACCTACGCGTGAAAACCCTTGAAGGATGCGCTTCGTTACTATACTATTACAAATAGCAATACAGAATAGGCTAGGCAATGGCGGTTGCGGTGTTCAACGTCACGCGCTGTTATTCGCCGGGAGATCTGCGGTGCGTCCCAGCGTAACCACCAGCCATATTCCCGAAATTCTCGCCAGGGCCGCCCCGACCGCGGTGACCAGTTCATTTTGTCTGACCAATTCAATTCTCGCGGAAGCTCCGAGCGAAGTCCAGAATTGCCTATCGATATATTCCGATTGGTCGGTGTTCATCTATGCGCTGCCGATCGTCGATCAGTCGCTCTGGATCTGGTATCGCTTCGACGACCGAAGATATGTTTTTGCAAATCATATTCTGGAGCGCGCCGCCGAGCTCGTTCGGGACCAATTGCTGGCGGACGGGATCGAGACTATCGACATTGCAAGGCGCTTTGCGGGAACCGTCTCTCTCGTTGAACTGGGCGTACGCTCCGGCCTGGGTAGCCGCGGCGTAAACAACTTGCTGCTTCACCCGCATTTCGGTTCCTGGCTGCAGCTCCACGCATTGCTTATCGATTGCACCATGGCCGATAACCGGCCCTTGAATACCGACGTCTGCACCAAGTGCGGTCTTTGCGTCAAAGCCTGCCCTGCCGAAGCAATTCGGGGAAAGCGCTTCTTTCCCGAGCGCTGCAGTTCGCTGGTCGCTTCGCCCTGGATGCCGAAATCCAAAGCAATCGCCTTGACTGAGAATTCTTATCTCGAATGCGCCGAGTGCATAAACTCGTGCCCAATCGGGAAAAGTCCGGAGGAGTTATTCTCGTGGAAGCGCTAGCAGATCCGGTCAGCCGGCCCGTCGCCCGGCCAAACGTGCGCCGCGATGACGGCGCCTATGTTTTCCATCACCCGCCAAAATTCATGTGGGGGCCAACGAAGTTACCGCCGCTGCAGTGGAACACTTATTCGGTGTATCTACACGTGCCGTTCTGCCGCGCCATCTGCACGTTCTGCACGTTCGAACGCTCGCTGTACAGCAAGGCATCGCTGGACGAGTTTTTCAACTCGCTGCTCCATGAGGTTTCGTCGCGCGAGCAATCGGACGATTTCACGCGAGCCAGGGTGGAATCGGTTTATTTGGGAGGCGGCACCGCGTCGCTGCTTTCCAACAAGCAAATCTCGCAGTTTCTCGATCGGTTGAGGATCGGTTTCGGGCTTGGTGACGACGTCGAATGCACGCTGGAATGCGAGCCAGGGACGAAGCGCGAAAAGGATTTTCGCGAAGTCCGCGACGCCGGCATCAACCGCATTTCGATCGGCGTGCAGTCGTTTGCCGACCATCTGCTGCCCGGGTTGAACCGCCGCCATACCGTCGCGACAAGCCGCAGGACCATCGAGGCGGCGCACAAGGCGGGATTTTCCAACATCCACATCGACCTGATGTATGGGCTTCCCAACCAGACATTTGCCGATTGGAAGTCCTCGGTCGACGAAGCGGCGCGTCTCGGGCTTCACCATATTTCGGTGTATCGCCTCATCATATTTCAAGACGAGCTGATGGCGCGCAAGCTTGGCCAGGGCGAACTGCAGCCGCTTCCGGACGCCGAGACGATCGAAGAGATGCGGCAATATGCGCGCGAAACCCTGCAGGCCCATGGCCTGCGGCAGTACTCGCTTACCGAGTTCGCCAAGCCGGGACACGAGTGCATCTACGTGCAAAGAAATTGGGACGGATCCGATTATCTTGGATTCGGGCCGGCAGCCTACAGCCGTCACTCGCATCATCTGTGGGAAAACACGGTGTTTCATCACAAATACCACGAACTGGCCGGTGCCGGCCGGTTGCCGATCGGCAGGGGGATGACGATGACGGCGGGCGAGTGCCTGGCGCGTGATGTCGCGATGGGCCTATGTCTGTTGAGTATCGACATCGACCGGCTCGAACGAAAGTCAGGCGCGAGCCTCGAGGAGCAGTTCGGTCGCAAGGTGGCGCAGCTTGTCGGCGAAGGCCTGCTGACCAGGACCGAAGAAAATCTTGGTCTTAGCGAAGAAGGCATCATGTACGCCACGTACATCATGAAGCGGTTTACGACGTAACGACGAAAGGATGACGGCAATGGCAGCGGTAAAAGCAGGTTTGATGAAAGTCGGGTTTGTCATGGATGTCGCCCGCAAGGACGAAAGGTTCATGAACGATCTGGCGCGCGATCCGTTCAGGACGCTTTTGCAAAGCGGTATCGACCTGTCACATGGCGAGGTGATGGCGGTTGTCGATATCGTTCGTGAAGCGAGCCACTCCACGCTCGCCTCCCACATCGGCGATCTTCGCGACAGCTGGAACGCGATCGTGAAAGAAAAAAAATTCTGAACAGCGCGTCGGATAGATAGCCGCGGTCACCTCTCCCGCTGGGCACTGGCGCAGCGGGCAAACGCCCGAGGCCGGCGGCGCTATGCTGTTGCGGCCCGATCGGGGGACATCGCGCGGAGAAGCAGCCGCTGATGAGGCACGGTGACATGAAGCTTGACCGGGCGCGGCGCGCCGCAAGTTCCGGTCAACCGGGACGTGGCTCGTTGTCCTATGCCGGGGTCGATCTGCTGCTGACCGGCGGCCGGCAATGGAAGGTGATCGAAATAAACGACCACCCGGTGGCTTTGGCGCAGAGCCACGAACTTTGCGTGCGCAATGGCGCACTGGAATTTTTCCAGCAAGATCCGTTTCAGCCGCTGGCGAAAGTTCTGCAGCGTCATGATGCGGACGGGCCTGTGGCATTGTTGTTGCCGGAATGTTTCGAACTCGAGCGATGCCAGCGGTCTCCGTCGCAAATTCGGCTTTCACAACGGCTGGCATTCGACGATACCAGAGTTGATCTCACCATCGCCGACTTCAACGAACTTTCCCGCGCGGTAAAGGCTAATGGCGGTGACGTTCACATCTGCGATACCGCTCACCTTCGGGTTCACGGCGATGAGCTTTATCTGGATGAAGGAAAACTTGTTCGATCGCTATTTCGCCGGCATTCGAGCTTCCCAACCAGCAGGCTCGATTGCTTTTGTCTGAACGATCTGCGGCAACGCGCGCTGTGTGGCGATAAATCGGCGACCCACAGGGAACTGGCCGCCCGGCTCGGCGAAGCCGCATCGATCCCGACATTTCCGTTCCAACCCAACGAGTCCACGCTAGCCTTCCTCGAAGACTGCGCGTCCCGAGCAACATCGGTCATCGTAAAGCCAAGATGGGGCTCTGCCAGCGTCGGAATAAGCCGCATGGACGCGCGTCAGGCGTTGCGGCGGCTGGCAGATCGGCCGGACCTGCAGAACCTCATCTGCCAGCCATGGATTCCCCCGGCGATCGTCGAGCTGCACGAACGGAGTTACCACTTCGATGTTCGATTGTATGTCGTTGCCGGACAGGTCGTCTCCGGATTTGCCCGGCGCGCCGCGGCGCCCAGCACCGGCGTGGCATCCGATTCTCCGTTGGCCTGGCTCACCACCACCGGACCGAAGCTGGCGATATGCCATGCAACCGGCAATTCGACGGACGGCAAATCGGTTGCACGCGTCACATTATCGGCCGGCGAGATCGAGACCATGACCGATCTCGCTTCCCGCGCAACCCTTGCACTGAGCGACGCCGGCGACGCGATGGACTATCGGCGCGCCGTCGATGCAATACCCGCGTTCCATTCCCTGGCCGACATGGAGCCGGAATTCGAGGTGCTGCAGGTAGCCGAAGCGTGATGGACGGCTTTCATGCATTGCAGTGCGCGGACGACGCCATGGCCGTAGCCGTCCGATCAGTACACCGAACCAGGCGGGCCGGGCTACCAAGCCTCGTCAGGTAGTTTGGATCTCTATATACAGGCGGGATTAGAGGGCTTGCAGGGATCCTGCCATGCGCTTGATTGTTTTCGTTCTTTCGGTTGTATCGCTGAGTTATTTTGGTGCCGGTCAAGCGCGAGCCGATAGAAGGGCCGCTCTGATTATCGGCAATTCGGCGTATTCTCACGTGCCGGCGCTGCCCAACCCGCAACGGGACGCCGCTGCCATCGGGCTTCTGTTCAAGAGCATCGGATTCGATACCGTCCAGATCAAAGAAAACTTGAGCATCTCGGATTTTCGACGGGTTGTGCGGGATTTCACCGATGTCTCGCAAAACGCGGACATCGCGGTGATCTATTTTGCCGGTCATGGCATCGAGGTCGATGGAGTCAACTATCTCGTTCCAGTCGATGCGGCGATGAAGCGCGATGTAGATGTCGAGGACGAGGCGGTCTCACTCGACAGGATCCTGAAAGTTCTCGAACCGGCAAAAAAGTTCCGGCTGGTTATTTTGGACGCGTGTCGAAACAACCCGTTTGCAAACACCATGAGGAGGACGCTGGCAAGTCGGTCTGTAGGCCGAGGATTGGCGAAGGTTGAGCCAACTACATCGGATACATTGATCGCGTTCGCCGCCCGAGCCGGCTCTACGGCTGCTGATGGTGATGGATCGCATAGTCCGTTTGCTGCCGCGCTCATCAAGCATCTTCCGACGCCGGATCTGGATGTCCGAATTGTATTTGGCCGGGTACGGGATGAAGTTCTTCACGAGACCGGGAATTCGCAGGAGCCGTTTGTGTATGGTTCGCTGGGCGGCAGCAGTGTGGTTCTCGCCTCACTGTCAGCCGATCGTCCAGATGCGAATGCTGCAGGCGCCGGGTCGCAAACGCGACCTGCAGTGACCGGAGAAGAAATCCGGGATTATGAGTTTGCTTCGAAGGTCGGCACGCGAAGCGCCTGGGATGCCTTTCTTGCGAAGTATCCGACGGGCTTCTATGCGGAGCTTGCGAAGTCGGAGCGCACCAAGATGGCCTCGTTAAACCCCAGCGGCGATGTCGGAAAGGAAGGCAAGCCCGCCGTCAAGCAGGAAGCTTCGCCCCGCGTACCTGACGGCAAAAAGGGCGGCGGCGACAGCAACCAATCGTCTCAATTGTCATGCTGCTTGCGATACTACGCTGGAGGTCGCTCGCTCGAAGGTTGGGGCCCGGCCGAGCGATGTCGGCGCAATATGGCCTCCATCAAGATGGATTGGTGTGCTGGCGTACGGCAAGAAGCGCAGCAACGAAGAACCGGGGCAGGTTGCGGGGCCTTGATATCAGTGTACAGGTCGCAGATTGCATCCGGTCAAATGGATTACGGGTCGGATGCCGCCAAATATATTCGGCGTCAATGCCACATTCAGTAATTGCGGGTGTGATGCTAACGCCTGGATAGTTGACGTGCCGCCAGGCCGTCTCCAACCAGCCAGCGGGATGCGATTTTCAGTCGCATGCTTGCCTTGAACGTCCCGTCGTCGCCCTTCGCGCTATGTGCCGGGCACGTTTGGTCTTTGTCAGCGTGGCTGCGCCGGCTTAGCCGAAGGCAACATGGTGCCCGGGGGCGGGATCGAACCACCGACACTGCGATTTTCAGTCGCATGCTCTACCAACTGAGCTACCCGGGCGCCGCGGGGCCCAAGGGCCTGCGAGCGCCGGGTTATAGTCAGACGGCGCGGGCGTGTCCACCTTGCTTCGAGGGCCTCGATCGGGCGGAGCAAGGGACGGGAAAACAACGGCTTTTTGCGTCGGCACGGCTCCCTTCGGCGCCCGCACATTGCCGTCGTCATCCCACTGGCCTGACCCATCCAACCGAGACTCCATAGCCAGACTCGCCATGCCGGGCCTTGGGCCGGGCATCCACGTCTTGCTTCCCTCAAGCAAGAAAGACGTGGATGGCCGGGACGAGCCCGGCCATGACGAATTGCGAATGGCGAATTCAATTCTCGACCCTGATCTTCGCCTCGCGGATCACCGGTCCCCATTTGTCGATTTCCGATTTCAGGAAGGCGGCCAGCTGCGCCGGCGTCGAGCCTTTCGGGTTGGCGCCGAGTTCCTCGAACCGGGACTTCACCGGGGCATAGGCCAGCGCCGCGTTGGTATCGGCGTTGATTTTTGCGATGACGTCCTGCGGCGTCCTTGCCGGCACAAAGAAGCCGAACCAGGAGAACACGTCGAAGCCGGGCACCGTCTCGGCGATGGCCGGGATGTCCGGCACCACCGCGACGCGCTCCTTGGTGCTCACCGCGAGCCCGCGCAGGCTGCCGCCTTTCACATGCTGCAGGATCGAGGGCATGTTGTCGAAGATGACGTCCACCCGGCCGGGAATGAGATCGTTGATGGCCGGCGCGCCGCCGCGATACGGGATGTGGGTCATCTCGACATTGGCCAGCCGCTTGAACAGCTCGCCGCAAAGATGCAGCGTGGTGCCGTTGCCGGACGAGGCGTAGGTGACCTTGCCCCTGTTGTCGTTGCAATAGGCGATGAACTCCTTGACCGATTTCGCCGGCGATGAATTCGGCACGCACATCAGGTTGGGCTGGGTGATCAGCATCGTCACCGGCGCGAAGTCGGCGACCGAATCGTAGCTCAACGACGGATAGAGGAACTGGTTGGTGGCCATGCCGGGGCCGACGATGAAGATGGTATAGCCGTCGGGATCGGAATGCGCGACCATGTCGGCGGCGATATTGCCGCCGGCGCCCGGCTTGTTCTCCACCACCACCAACTGGCCCCAGACCTCCTGCAGGCGGTTGGAGACCAGGCGCGCGGTGATGTCGGTCGAGCCGCCCGGCGTGAACGGCACCACCACCCGCACCGGTTTCACCGGCCAGTCCGCGCCGGCTGCGCGGGATGGGAGAATGGCCGGGACTGCGGCAGCGGCCGCGGCAAGACCGACAAAACGACGGCGGTTCAGCATGGGCACCTCCGGATGGGATTGCCCGATTGCCTCAGGTCGTTATTTTTTAAGGAGTGTGAAGACGGCTGCCGACAAAATCAATGCGACGTTCAGGTCACCTCTCCCCGCTTGCGGGGAGAGGCCGGATGGCATCGAAGATGACATCCGGGTGAGGGGGACTCTCCGCGAGTTCGTGTGCGTGGAGAGCCCCCTCACCCGAAGCCTCCGCTACGCTCCGGCTTCGACCTCTCCCCGCAAGCGGGGAGAGGTACGTTAATCCGCGTTTTCGTCGTCTTCCCCGGCGGCGGGAATTTTATAGGAATCCGACAGCCAGCGGTTCAGGTCGACGTCCCGGCAGCGCTCGGAACAAAACGGTTTTGAGGCCTCGACGGCCGGCTTGCCGCAGATCGGGCACGGTTTTGCAGTCCCTTTTGCCTTGCCGGGTCCGGCATCTTCTGGCGGCTTAACTGGCATTCAACCAGCCGAAGCGGATCGGAAAGCCTTCGCCGCCGAGCAGCGAGATCGACTCGTACAGCGGCAGGCCGACGATATTGCTGTAGGAGCCGACCATCTTGACCACGAACGATCCGGCGATGCCCTGCACCGCGTAACCGCCGGCCTTGCCGCGCCATTCGCCGCTGCCGATATAGGCCTGGATGTCGTCCTCGGACAGCCGCTTGAAGCGCACGCGGGTCTCGATCAGGCGCTGGCGAAACGCCTCCTTCGGTGTCACCAGGCAGATCGCGGTGTAGACGCGATGGTTGCGCCCGGACAGCAGCCTCAGGCATTGCGACGCTTCGTCGACCAGATTGGCCTTCGGCAGGATGCGGCGGCCGACCGCGACCACGGTGTCGGCGGCAAGAATGAAGGCGCCGCGCAACTCGTCGTCGAGCTGCACCGATTTCAGCGCCGCATCGGCCTTGGCGCGGGCGAGACGGTTGGCGCAAGCGCGCGGCAGCTCGCCGCGCTTCGGGGTTTCGTCGACGTCGGCGGGACGCAACGCGTCGGGCTCGATGCCGGCCTGGTTGAGCAGGCCGAGGCGTCGTGGCGAACCGGAGGCAAGAACGAGTTTGGGACGGCCTAGCATGCGGAGTTTTACGATTCGGAAGCTGGGGGAAGATGCGCGGGGAACCTATCGGAAGGGATTGGGGGAGACAACCACTCTCGTGTTCCGGGCGCGATGCGGCGCGTAGCTCTTGCGAAGCGCTGCTTCGCAGAACCGGGACCCCGGTTTCTTCGGGCGCAAGCAACCGGGACCCCGGATCAGCAGCGCACCACGCCGCGAAGAGCGGCGCGCTGCGCTGCATCCGGGGAACGCAGTGTGCCTACCCGCTCGCCGCGCCGCCTTTTGCAAAGCGCTTGCGGATGCGCAGCAGCAGGCCGTCGCAGACGTCACGATAGGCCTGCAGCTTCTGCTCGCGGCTGCCTTCGGTTCCGGTCGGATCCTGCGTCGGCCAGTATTCGACGTCGGCGGCAATGGTGTGGGTCAGTTCCAGCGCCTTGTGGTGCGCTTCGGGCGCCAGCGTGATGATGAGGTCGAAGTTGAGGCCTTCCCAATCCTCCAGTTCCTCGAACGTCATCGGCCGGTGCTTGGAAATATCCTGACCGAGTTCGGCCATCACCGCCACCGCGAACGGATCGAGCTCGCCTTTTCGCGCGCCGGCCGACTTCACATACAGCGCCTTGGGAAACATCTGCTGCAGCAGGCTTTCCGCCATCGGCGAGCGCACGGCATTCTGGCCGCACGCGAACAATACGGCCTGCGGAGTACGCGCGCGCGGAGGCGTCGCCACGCGCGGTCAGCCTTTCCAGTGCAGGACGGAGATCAACGTGAACAGCCGCCGGGCGGTTTCGAAATCGACCCGCACCTTGCCCTTCAGCCGCTCCTGCAGGGTGCGCGAACCTTCATCGTGAATGCCGCGGCGGCCCATGTCGATGGCCTCGATGCGGTCCGGCGTCGCGGTGCGGATCGCCTGATAATAGCTGTCGCAGATCATGAAATAGTCTTTCACGATTCGCCGGAACGGCGTCAGCGACAGCAGATGCGCCACCACCGGGGTGCCGTCCTGGCGCCTTATATCGAACATCAGCCGGTTGCCGGTGATCGCGATATGCAGCGTAAATGGTCCCTCCTCGGCTCCGTCGGGCGCGAACAGGTTTTTCTCGATCAGGTCGTAGATCGCGATCGCGCGCTCGTGCTCGATGTCGGGTCCGGAACGCCCGATCGATTCCTCGTCGAGCGTCACCGCGACGATGCAGCTTCTGGGATTGTCCTCTGGAGGCGGCTTGCTCATGACGGATTGAGACGCAAACCGACCGAACGCGCATGGGCATCGAGGCCTTCGGCCTGCGCAAGCGTCATTGCCGCCGGCCCCAGCGCGCGCAACTGATCCGGCCCGCATTTGAGGATCGAGGTCCGCTTCATGAAGTCAAGCACGCTCAAGCCGGACGAGAACCGTGCCGAGCGCGCCGTCGGCAGCACGTGGTTGGAGCCGCCGACGTAATCGCCGATCGCCTCCGGTGTGTGGGACCCAAGGAAAATCGCGCCGGCATTGCGGATTCGCGCGGACAGGCTTTCCGGATCGGCGGTCATGATTTCCAGATGTTCGGCGGCGATGGAATTTGCCAGCCGCACCGCCTCGTCGAGATTGCCAACCAGGATGATCGCGCCGAACTCCCGCCACGACGCCCGCGCGATTTCCGCGCGCGGCAAGGTGGCGAGCTGCGTTTCCACCGCGCGCGCGACATCGTCGGCAAGCGCTGCGTCATCGGTGATCAGGATCGACTGCGCGTTGGCGTCGTGCTCGGCCTGCGCCAGCAGATCGGCGGCGATCCAGCCGGCGTTCGCGGAGCGGTCGGCGATGACGAGCACCTCCGAGGGCCCCGCGATCATGTCGATGCCGACCTTGCCGAACACCAGCCGTTTTGCCGCCGCGACATAGGCATTGCCGGGGCCGACGATTTTCGCCACCGGCGCAATGCTCGCGGTGCCATAGGCCAGCGCCGCCACCGCCTGCGCGCCGCCGACGCGATAGATTTCGGAGACGCCGCCGAGATGCGCCGCCGCCAGCACCAGGGGGTTGAGCTTTCCCTCCGGCGACGGCACCACCATCGCCACGCGCGCGACACCGGCGACTTTTGCCGGCACTGCGTTCATCAGCACCGACGACGGATAGGCGGCGGTGCCGCCGGGAACATAGAGCCCGACCGCCTCGATGGCGCTCCAGCGCCAGCCCAGCTCGACACCCAGCGCATCGCTGAAGCGCTCGTCCTTCGGCAATTGCCGGCGATGGAAAATTTCGATGCGGTCGCGCGCGAAGGCCAGCGCCTCAAGCGTTTTGGCATCGCAGGCTTTCACGGCCGCGTCGATTTCACCAGGCGTGATGCGCAGGCTTCCGGCGTCCAGCTCCAGCCGGTCGAATCTTCGCGTCGCCTCGATCAGCGCCGCGTCGCCGCGCGCCGCCACGTCATCGACGATGGCGCGGGCCGCCGTCGCGATACCGGCCGACACCTCGCGCTTCATCGCGAGAAACGCGTTGAAACGCCCGGTAAAATCGGCGCTGCTGCTGTCTAGACGAACGGGCATGGCGGCTTTCTCAATGGCGCGGCGCCAAATCGCCGTCAACCCTTTGCTTACCTCTCACCGCACTTTGCGGGGAGAGGTCGGATCGTATCGTTAGATGCGATCCGGGTGAGGGGCGAGGCACTCTACCAAACACAATCCAGGAGTCGCGGGTTGATCGGGTGTTTCCGATCGTCGGATCCGAAAGACTGGGATTGTTCGCACCGCAGTGCCTAGCCCCTCACCCGGAGCCTTCGCTGCGCTTCGGCTCCGACCTCTCCCCGCAAAGCGCGGGGAGAGGTTTGGACCATCGCTCACGCCTCCAGTCCCGACGACTCGGCGCCCTCGCCGACATCGTCCGGGCCGAGGTCGGCCAGTTCGCATTCGAGGCATTCGACGTCGAGCCGCAGCGCGCCGCCATGACTGAACATCAGCACCGCGCTGCCGCCCGGCGCTTCACCGGGATGAAAATCGATGCCGAGCAGTTCCAGCGCGGTATCCGGCGCGCCCAGATCGATGTTGCGCGACTTGCAGGACAGCACGCGGTCGAACCGCAGCGCCGCGATCAGCCGGCGGGGCTCGGTCTGTCCGCCGAGGGTCTGCTCCCAGTCCAGCCGGTTCATGCCGACCACCAGGCGCTTCTCGCTCTGCCGCCAGATGATGTCGCCGGTCTGCACGAAGGCGTCCTGCACATGCGCGGAAATCACCGCGAGGTCGTCGGCGTCGAGAGCAATCAGCTTGGGGCGAGCCGTCACGACAGCACCTTATCCGCTGATGCGCTCGATGGTGGCCCCGCAGGCCGACAGCTTCTCCTCGAGCCGCTCGAAGCCGCGGTCGAGATGATAGATGCGGTTGACCATGGTCTCGCCTTCCGCGGCGAGCCCGGCGATGACCAGCGACACCGAGGCGCGCAGATCGGTCGCCATCACCGGCGCCCCGCGCAGTTTCGCGATGCCGTCGATGGTGGCGGTTTCGCCATCCAGCGAAATCCGCGCGCCGAACCGCGCCAGTTCCTGCACGTGCATGAAGCGGTTTTCGAAAATGGTCTCGGTGATGTGCGAGGCGCCCTTGGCGCAGGCCATCAGCGCCATCAGCTGCGCCTGCAGATCGGTGGGAAAGCCCGGGAACGGCGCGGTCGAAACCTCAACCGGATTGATGCCGACGCCGTTGCGCGCGACGCGGATGCCTTCATTGTTGACGGTAACGGTGGCGCCGGCCTGGGTCAGTATGTCGAGCGCCGATTGCAGCAATTCGGGACGCGCGCCGGCCAGTTGCACATCGCCGCCGGTCATCGCCACCGCCATCGCATAGGTACCGGTCTCGATGCGGTCCGGCAGTACGGTGTGCCGCGTCCCGTCGAGCTTGGCGACGCCTTCGACCACGATCCGCTTGGTACCGGCGCCGGAGACGCGCGCGCCCATCTTGTTCAGGCAGTCGGCGACGTCGAGGATTTCCGGCTCGCAGGCGGCGTTATCGATGACGGTGGTGCCCTTCGCCAGGGTCGCCGCCATCAGCGCGACATGGGTGCCGCTCACCGTCACTTTCGGAAATTCGATTCGAGCGCCCTTGAGCCCGCCGGGCGCCTTCGCGATCACATAGCCGCCGTCGATGGTGAGATCCGCTCCAAGCTTTTCCAGCGCCATGATCAGGAGGTCGACCGGGCGGGTGCCGATGGCGCAGCCGCCGGGCAGCGACACTTTCGCCTCGTGCATGCGCGCCACCAGCGGGGCGATCACCCAGAAGCTCGCGCGCATTTTCGAGACCAGCTCATAAGGCGCGGTGGTGTCGATGATGTTGGCCGCCGAAATATGCAGGGTCTGGCCCTGATATTCGTGGTCGCCGGGGCGCTTGCCCGCCGCCATGATATCGACGCCGTGGTTGCCCAGGATGCGCTGCAACTGTGCGACGTCGGCAAGCCGCGGCACGTTGTCGAGGATCAATGTCTGTTCGGTCAGCAGACCCGCGATCATCAGAGGCAGCGCCGCGTTCTTCGCGCCCGAGATCGGAATGGTGCCGTTGAGCTTGCTGCCGCCGACGATGCGAATGCGATCCATGCCGATTCCCGCTGTTTTGCTATGCGCAAAGTATAGGGCGAATGGGCCCCCGATGGCAAAAGCCGTGAAATTTGCGGCGAATTGATGGGACTTGGCCCTATTTACCGTTGTTCCGGGGCGCGAGCCGTAGGATGGGTTGAGCCCTTTTGCGAAACCGCTCTAGCCGCAGACCAGGAGATGGGTTTCGCTGCGCTCTACCCATCCTACGAACCACTCGACCCGGTTACAGCGAGCCGTAGGATGGGTTGAGCCCTTTGCGAAACCCATCGCTCTAGCCGCAGACCAGGAGATGGGTTTCGCTGCGCTCTACCCATCCTACGAACTACGAGCTGATTTAAGATTCGCAGAGGCCAATCCGCATGGGGATCGTGATATCCTGCAATCGGCTGTCTCGACATTGGGAGGATATGATGAGGATTTCGTCACGCTCCGTTAGCAGTCTGGCTGTGGCTTTCTCTTCGATTGGACTGCTGCTTTGCGGCCTGAGCGGCTCGGAAGCTGCAACCACCTCGGACGGCGCGGCGCCCTCGCTTCCAGCCGTCGTAGTCGAAGCGCCGAAGCAATCAGCCAGGCCGCAGAAGAGGGAGCCGCGCCCGATTGCCCGTAGCACGGTGTCGCCTCGGATATCGCCAACCGCTGCAGCGCCCTCGACGCCGCCGATATCCGCCAAGCTCGCCAGGCTTGCGAGCGTCACCGGCAGCTGCGTCGGCGGTTGCGCGACGAGCTACAGGACAGCCAGCGCCCCCTGGCACGGATGTTCCGTGTCTGGTGGCGTGTACTCTCCGACGTGCAGAAACACGCGCAACTACAAAACCTACAGCGAGTGCACGGAAGGCGGCCTGACGCTCGGCTGGAGAAACGCTGAAGCCGCCTGGGGTTGCAGCAGCCTCGGGCTAAAGTAACTGAGCATTGCGGGCTGGAATTGCGGTCGCGCCGGCCGCAGAAAGCGTTTGCCGGTTTCAAAGCTGCATGAATGCCTGTTCACCAAAACCTCGGCACCACCGCAGGAACAAGCTTTCGGTCCGGGCGTTTTCTCCTGGGCAGATACGACAGAGGATGGGAACATGAGAAAACTCAGTCTTGCGCTTGCAGCCCTTGCGACCATTGCCGTTGCCGCACCCAGCATAGCCAGCGCTGAAGATTTCGGCGTCGGCGTCCGCATCGGCGGCGACCGTGATCGGGTCGGGTTCCGTGATCGTGATGACTTCCGCGGTGCACGCGCCGAGTTCCGTGACCATGACCGCGGCTACCATCGCGGCTGGTACAGGGACCGGGACCGCGGCGAGCGGACGGTGATCATCAAACAACGCCGTCACCGCGATTGGGATTAACCCGAGCGGCCCCTTAACCGGGGCCGTTTCGCTTTGGAAGCGGTCGCCAACACCGTTCACAATGCTCGGCACCAGCTGATCACTTCGCCATGGAGGACTTAGGCGCTCTCGGTTTTCTTGAGGCCGATCGCGCGGTGTCTCGCGCGCAGGAGATAAAGCGTTCCACGACAGAACTTAGCATACGATTTCTGAGCGTCGCGATCTTGACCGGCCAGTTTGAGTTCGGCAAATCGACGGGCAGCACCTTCAGTCCAAGGCGGTCGGCATAGAGTTCGACAACGGACCGGGGAAATGTCGTGATGAATTTTCCGGTCGCAGCCATGTTGGCGCGCAGATGGACTGAAATCGTCTTCATAGTGACCCTGGGCATCTCGACGCCGCGCATTTGGAAAGCGTCTGCAATCACTTGATAGTTCCATCGGTCTCCGCTGGTCAGGATCCAGCGTTCGTCGCGCAACTCGGAAATATCGATCCTGCGCCGCCCCGCCCATGGGCTGCGATTTCCGACGGCAATTACCAATTCGTCGTCGCAAAGCGTCTCGACGTTGAAGTCGGTGACGAGTGGCGCTTCCTCAAGCGGCCACCCGCCGCGGGCCAACACGACGTCAAGGCTTCGATCTCTGAGTTTCTGCGCGAACGAAAGGGTGTTCACAGTGTCGACGTCTAGCACGACGCTCGGATGCTGCCGGATAAACGTCTCGCAAATCGGCTGAAGGATGGCGGCCGAAATGGATTCCGGACAACCAATCCGCACTTCGCCGACGGTGGGATCGGAAAGGAACTCGATATCCTTTATGCCCTGCTTCAGTTCATCGAATGCCGCAAGGACGCGCCGGTCAAGGGCGACCCCATGCGCGGTGGTTTCTACTCCCTGATGCGTGCGATCCAGAAGCCGGACTCCCAACGCGTGCTCAAGGTCGGCAATCACCTCGGATACGGCAGGTTGCGAGACGCCGAGTTCCTGGGCCGCCTTGCCCATACTTCCCACCCGGGCGACAGTTGAGAACACATAAAGATCGCGCAGGCGTAGGCGCCGGCCGATCTGGCTCTCCCAATCGATTCTGCTTGGCATATGTTGTTCCTTATGCCTGGATAGCTGTATAGCTACTTCCTCTTATGCCGGCGCCGATGTAGTTGCAATGGTGGACGCGGTCCATCCATGTCCCCTGTTCAAACGGAGGAGCTCATGTTTCGCTTGGCAATCGCGGCAGCCTTCGCGGCTTGTGCGGTCACTGCGACGCTCAACGGCGCCGAGGCGCAACCGGCGCGGTCACACGCCGTCATGCTCGTCGTCCCATTTCCGGCTGGTGGACCAACCGACGCTATTGGCCGCATTGTCGCGGAAGGGTTGCAGTCAGCGCTGGGACAGACTGTTATCGTCGAGAATGCTCCCGGCGCGACGGGGAGCATCGGCACCGGCAAAGTCGCGCGCTCGGAAGCCGACGGCCTCACGCTGATCCTGGGTACGGTCGCGACGCACGTGTTCAACGGCGCCGCCTATCCTCTCAAATACGATGTCGTCAAGGACTTCGAGCCGATTTCGCTAGTTGCATTTGACCCACAGATCATCGCGGTCAAAAAAGCCCTGCCTGTCGCCAACCTTGCGCAGTTGATCAGTTGGCTCAAAGTTAACCCGGACAAGGCGATCGCCGGCACCGCGGGTCCGGGCAGCACATCGCATGTAAGTGCCGTCAAATTTCAGGCGCTCACCGGCACCCAGTTCCGCTTCGTGCCCTATCGGGGCCTCGGACCGGCGATGCAGGATTTGGTCGCCGGCCATATCGACATACTTTTCGATCTGGCGGCGAATTCCGTGCCGCAGATTGGTGGAGATGCGATCAAGGCGCTCGCTGTGACGTCGCCTAACCGCCTCGCTTCTGCTCCCGAAATTCCGACGGTGGACGAAGCTGGCCTGCGCGGATTCTACTTCGTCAACTGGCACGCCATCTGGGCGCCACGCGGCATTCCGGCGGAGGTCGCGACGCGGCTCAACTCGGCAGTCAGGAAAATGTTGGCCGATGAACGAACTTTGCATCGCCTTGCAGGCATCGGTCAGCAGATACCCGCGCTTGAGCGGCAGACCCCGCAGGCGCTCGCTACCTACCAGCATGAAGAGATTGAGAGGTGGTGGCCGGTTATCAGGGCCGCGAACATAAGAGCGGAATGAAAGCATCGCTCATGATCTCAAGGCCGCGAGGCGATCTCTCCAAATGCAACCGACTGTGTTTCACAGCCCCTCGAGACATCTCGAAACAGGACAAAAGCAATGCGCATTCACAATCTCTACGCCGACGAAAACGGCGAAACTCACTTCCGCGACATAGAAATCGAGTTGACCGAAACAGGCCCTGACGGAACCATATCGAAGCTCCTTCCCGCGACCGGCATCATATTTCGCACGACACCGGGCGACTGGGTTTTCGACTGGCACAGCACGACCCGGCGGCAATACGTCATCAACCTGGACGCCTCCCATCAGGTCACCGCCAGCGATGGCGAAACAAGAATTATCAGCGCCGGCGAGATCTATCTGGTCGAGGACCTGCATGGCAAAGGGCACCTGTCCCAAGGATTGGGAAAGTTCCGCCATTCGCTGATGATACCGATCGACTAGCCAAGGCGAGGTGTGCTCTTGGCACAAAACGGATATCGAAAGTCCGGGCGCTCGATGCGCGCTGCCGAGGAATATCGGACATGTCTTCCTTCTATGAGTACACGCCTACACCGCGTTGATATCCTCGCTCTCCAGCACCGGCTTCGGATAACCATCCCGGGCCACCTTGATCATCGCGCGGCCTAGCTTTTCCGTCGTGGTCGCGTAGGCCGGCGCGATCCGGTTCAGCAGCGCCCATAGCGGCGCGGTCGCGGCATAGGTGTAATGAACCCAGGCAGTCTTCGATCTCACGCCATGCAGCGGCTGGATCGCTGCGGGCCGGAACATGTAGGCGGCCTTGAACGGCAGCTTGAGCAGGTCGTTCTCGGTCTTGCCCTTGACCCGCGCCCACATCATGCCGCCCCGCTCGGTCGAGTCGGTGCGCCGCCCGCTGACATAGATGAAAGTCATGCCAGGATTGAGCTTCGCCAGCGTCGCCGCCGCGGCAAGCGTGATGTCGTAGGTCAGATGGCGGTAGCGCGCCTCGTCCATGCCGATCGACGAGACGCCGAGGCAGAAGAAGCAGGCGTTGTAGCCTGTGAGCTGGGATTCGATCGCGGAGAAGTCTAAGAAATTATCGTGGATGAGCTCGCGCAGTTTCGCATGCGTCTGACCAGTCGGGCTGCGCCCGACCGCGAGCACGCGCTCCACGCTGGCGTCGAGCAGGCATTCGCGCAGCACGCCTTGGCCAACCATTCCGGTGGCGCCGAACAGGATGACTTTCATCGTCGGCATGGTGAAATTCTCCTCTGTCCGCCATTCGGGGTGGTCAGTTCAGAACTCCATCACCGCCAGCGGCCGAAACCGCCTGATGGCGCCGATGATCACCACGACGAAGAACAGCAGCACGATGCCCTGCAGAATTGCGAATGGCGGCTCGCTCGGCGGCACGCTCGGCGCCAGCGCATGCAGCGCCGGCACTTTCAGGAAGCTCTGGATCGCCAGCACGAACACGTTGAGATAAAGCGACAGCATCGCGGTCAGCACATAGACCCAGCGCCACGCGCCGGAAAGTTTTTGGCTGTACAGCGCAAAACACGCAATCGCCAGCAGCAGCAGCGAGAGCGCGCCGATGATGTGCGAGGGCAGCAGCTTTTCGGAGACCAAAGGCGGAATCAGAAAACCCGTGGCGCTGGTCAAAATTGTGAGCAGCAGAAAAGTCGCGGTCCAGCCTCGCATCCGGTTGGAGCCCAGCATTCCGAAAATAACGATAAAACCGGCTGCGATTCCGATCAGGCTGATGATCACATGCACGAGTACAAACGTCGAAAGGCTGAACCCTAAAATCATGATGCGCTCCCCACGTTCAGAACCGGCCGATGCTACGACGCCGCGCGGGGAATAGCTATTCACAGAGCGAGCGCGCGATCTGCCGCTATCTCGGGCAGATTGTGCAATTTACGCGCATGCCGCACGAAATATTACGGGCGTGCGGCTGCTTTGTGGAATATATTCCGCGATTGTATGGCGTCCGCCGAATCCGCGAATCGTTGATTGCCCCCGCCCCGCCGCGCAAAAATCCAAATGCGGCCGCATGCCGTTTAAGTCGACGCCGCCAGTTTGCCGCGGGTTCGCTGCAACGCTGCCGCAAGCCGGTTAGGCTGGGCGGCACGATCTCTAAGTAGTTGAGTTTGATCGGTATCAGCTCGACAAGCTTGATTTTCTGCCTCGGTTTTGCCGTTGCCTGCCGCCATTCGGCCGCAAGCCGGTAAGCCAAGCCGCACGATCGGCGCGCATGCGCCTTAAGCGCTTCGAATTGCAACGCGATTTTGTCCGCAGCTTGCGAGGCCGCTGCAGCAAATTCGCGCCGGAGCAGATTTCAGTAATAGCGCGGGATCGGACCGTTGTGCGGCGTCTTGCGGTTCGACAGATCGAACAGCACTTCATCCACATAGCACCAGCCCCAGCCTTCCGGCGGATCGTAGCCCTCGATGACCGGATGCCCGGTGGCGTGGAAATGCTTGGTCGCGTGCTTGTTCGGAGAATCGTCGCAACAGCCGACGTGGCCACAGCTGCGGCAGATGCGCAAATGCAGCCACACGCTGCCGCTCCGCAGGCATTCCTCGCAGCCGAGCGCGCTCGGCGTGACTTCGCGGATGCCACTGAGGTGGCTGCAGCCTTTTGCCATTGTCGTCGCTCCAGTTTGTTACAGCGCCGGCCTCTGCCGCATCGCCGAGAAATCCGTGCAGCGCCGCCACCACCTGCGCGCCCTCGCCGATCGCGCCGCCGACGCGCTTGACCGATCCGGAACGCACATCGCCGACCGCGAATACGCCGGGCACCGAGGTTTCCAGCGCCGAAGCCGATTGCCCATCGCCGTTTTTGCACAGCGCGCCGGTGACGACAAAACCTCCGCGATCCACCATCACGCCGCAGCCGTCGAGCCAGCCGGTGGCGGGATCGGCGCCGACGAACAGGAATAGATTGCGGATGTCCATGCTGTTCTCTTCACCGGACAGGCGGCTGCGCAGCCGCACGCGCTCGAGCGATGCGTCGTCCCCACCTTCGAGCCCGACCACCTCGGTGTTGAAAACCAGTTCGATATTCGGCGTGGCTTCGATGCGCTCGATCAGATAGCGCGACATGCTGGCGCCAAGACCGCCGCCGCGGATCACCATGTGCACCCGGCGCGCGTGGCCTGCCAGAAACACCGCCGCCTGCCCCGCGGAGTTGCCGCCGCCGACCAGCACGATCTCCTGCTCCGCGCACAGCCGCGCCTCGATCGGCGAGGCCCAGTACCACACCCCGCGGCCTTCGAACCTGTCGAGATTTTCGATGCCGGGACGTCGATAGCGCGCGCCGCTCGCCACCACCACGGACTTCGCGCGCAACACCTCGCCGTCGTCGAGTTTCAGCCCGAATGCGCCATCGACGCGCGCACAATCCAGCGATTTCACCTCGATTGGAATCATGATGTCGGCACCGAACTTCTGCGCCTGATTATAGGCGCGCGCCGTCAAAGCCATCCCGGATATTCCGGTCGGGAAGCCAAGGTAATTTTCGATGCGCGCGCTGGCGCCGGCCTGCCCGCCGAACGCGCGGGCGTCGCATACCGCGACCGCGAGCCCCTCTGACGCCGCATAAACAGCGGTGGATAGTCCGGCGGGGCCGCTGCCGACAATGGCGACGTCGTAAATCTTGTCCTTGGTAAGGGCGCCGAGCATCCCCATCGCGCGCGCAACTTCGGATTCCGTCGGGTTGCGCAGCACCGTGCCGTCGAGGGTCACCACCAGCGGCAGGTCCTCTGGCTGTGGCGTATAGCGCGCCACGACATCGGCGGCGTCCTTGTCGGAAGCCGGGTCGAGCAAATGGTGCGGATAGCCGTTGCGGGTGAAAAATCCCTGCAGCCGGATCACATCGCGCGAACCCGGCGAACCGATCAGCACCGGGCCGCCGACGCCGCCCTGGATCAGGCTGACCCGGCGCAGGATCAACGCGCGCATGATGCGCTCGCCGAGATCGGCTTCCGCAACCAGCAGCGCGCGCAACTGCTCCGGCGCTATCAGCAGGGTTTCGACGTCGCCTTCCGCGGTACCGTCGACCAGCGCGATGCGGCCCGAGAGCTGGCCGAGCTCAGCCATGAATTGACCCGGCCCCTGATCGATCACCGGCGTGACATGGCCGAAACCGTCGCGCTGGGTGATGGCGACGTGGCCGGACAGGATCACGAACATGCCCGGTCCGGGCTTGCCGGTTTCGAACAGTTTTTCGCCGTCCTTGTAGCTGTGGACCTCGCCGAACCGGCGCATGCGCGCGATTTCCGGCGCCGTCAGCGCCGGAAAAGTCTGCTCGTGGCGCGGAAACATCACGGACGCGGAAGCCCTGACGTCGGTCTTGATTCCGGTGGCGGGGTCTGCGCCCATGTCGGTTTCACGTGCTGTCACTTGGCTTTTTCGCCGGGATGATGTGGGGACAGGCCGTCATCTTCGGAAGGCGCGATCGTCATCCCGCCGCGCCCCTTGGCCTGTGATTTTCGCCGCTTGAGATTTTCGCGCAGGGCCAGCTTCAACCGATCCTGCCGCGGATCCGGTTTTGGATTCTTGCCCTCGCCTTTGTCCGCCTCATCGTTCATCGTTGGCCACCGTACATGATCGGAGACACCTTGATGGGCGAAAATCAGTCATTGGCGCTGTTGCCGCAACAGACCCTGGCCGGCTGGCATGCATTCGTCGCCACCGGCAACCACGACCTGCTTCGGCCGCTGCTGTCGGAACATATTGTGTTTCGCTCGCCATTCGTGCAATCGCCGATTCCCGGGCGCAGCGCGACCCTGCTGGTGCTCACCACCGTGGTGCAGATCTTCGAGAATTTCCGCTATCACCGCGAGTTCGTCGCCGCCTCCCACGATGCCGCACTGGAATTTTCCGCCAATATCGGAAAATGGCAGCTCAAGGGCATCGACCTGATCAAGTTCGACAGGTCGGGCGAAATGATCGAATTCGAGGTGATGATCAGGCCGATCAAGGCGTTGCAGGCACTGGGCGAGGAAATGGGGAACCGGATCGGCCCGCAACTGGCCCGGCTCAAAGAGGCCGCGGCGGCCGGGGGCTGATTGGACGGTTTTTATGAGCGCCGCGCCGGTCACCCCGCGCTTGCACGGGCTTTGGCCTTGTGGCAAGGATCGGCCCGCCCCAAGGTGGCCTTTTCGGCCAACTCCAGTTTCCGGCGCATGCTGCCGTAGCTCAGTGGTAGAGCACTCCATTGGTAATGGAGAGGTCGACAGTTCAATCCTGTCTGGCAGCACCACCTAACCCGTTGAACACGCAATAACCTCTTGCGATGGCGGGCCTAATCCTGTTTTTGTGCCACAAAACACCTCCACAAAAACCAGGAAGTCATGGCCGGTAAAGTGCGCTACCTGATCGAACGCGACGGTCGCTATCATGCCAAAGTCGTCGTTCCCGCAAGACTGCGACCGATCATCAAAAAAGTTGAACTGAGCGCCGCGCTTGGCGCTGATCGTCGAGCAGCACTGCGACGCTTGCCGGCAGTCGTGGCGAGGTTTCATGACCAGCTCGCGGAAGCAGAACGAAGGTCGCCGGAGCCATCCTCGCCGTCCCTCTCGTCGTTCGATCCGGCGCGTGCCGCGCTCGACCGCTACCGCGGGTCCATCGCATTCGATAGCGAGTTGAGGGACGCAACACCGCTGTATGCCCGGATCGGATCTCCCGACGAAGACTACATCGAAGATTTGAAAGCCATCATCTCCGGTCGGCTGGACGATCACGAACTGCCCATCAGGTTTCTCACCAACATACGGCAGCACGTGCCGCCCCGGCTGGCGCTCGATCGGCCGGCATGGCGGCGGGCGATGCGCATTCTCGCCCAGGCGGAGCTGGCCGCAATAGAAGTGACCATGCTCCGCAACGAGGGGGAGCCTGATCCGCCGCTGCCCGACTTCCTGGCGAAGGCGGATAGCCCTGCTGCTCCAACCGAAACAATCGAAAGCGTATTCTCCGGCTACCGCACGGAACTGCAGCGGGCCGGTAAGGGCCGAGACGCCGAAAGTCGCTGGGCGCCCATCATCGAGAGCCTGGTCAAGTTCCTTGGGCACAATTCCGCAGGCCGGATCACGAGACGCGACGCGGTGCGGTGGAAAGACCATCTGCTGGAAACCTTGAGCGCAAAGACGGTGCGGGACAGTTATCTGGCCACCGCCAAAGCTGCGTTCACCTGGGCCGCCGACAATCTCGACCAGCTCGCCCAAAATCCATTTGCCGGAGTGAAGGTGCGCCTCGCAAAGCGGATCACCACCCGCGAGCGAGGATTCCAGCAGGACGAAGCAGAAGCGATTCTAAGGGCCGCTCAGAGGTATTCCGGTTCGTCCCGGGAGCATCCTACGATGACCGCCGCGAAGCGGTGGGTGCCCTTCCTGGGAGCTTATACGGGTGCTCGTGTGGGTGAACTTACCCAGCTACGAGGCGAGGACGTTAGAAGCGCCGACGGTGTCCACTACATCCAAATCACGCCTGCTGCCGGGACGGTGAAGTCTGGGTTATACCGAGACGTTCCCCTGCATGATCACCTGCTCGACGACGGTTTTCTTGATTTCGTTAAGGAACGGGGAGCTGGTGCTCTGTTCTACCGGAACGCCGCGCGGCGGGGCAAGAATTCTCCTGCCGAGATCGTCGCAGGCAAACTCGGTAAATGGATCCGCTCTCTCGGAGTAATAAGCGACGAGGTGCAGCCTAATCACGGCTGGCGTCACCGGCTGAAGACAGTCGGCCGCGAACTGCGGATAGACGCTCACGTGTTGGATGCCATCCAAGGCCATGCCTCGCGAACGGCGGGAGATAATTACGGTGATGTAACACTGAAGGCTAAGCGCGACGCGATAAGCAAATTTCCGCGCTACCAGTTGGAGTAATACTGAAATCTAATCAGGCTCGGTGTATAATTTGGATTAACACCACCAGGATCCTGACATGTCGAAAACTATTAACACGAAGCGTAAATACGTCCGCACTGATCAGTCCACTTGGGCTGAGATCGAGGGTCTTTGGGAGACTGGGGATGCGACACTACAGGAACTCGAAGCTCGTTACGGCGTAAGCCGCAGAGCCATCCAATCGCGCTTCGCAAAGCGTGGAATCGTCAAAGGGGCTCAAGCCGCCCAACTAGCAGCAGTGGTCAAACAACAGGTGTTCACTGAAGGCCTGACCGACTCGGACGTTACGACAACCCGGGCTAAAGAAACGCGAGAGACGGCTTACCGGAACGCTGTCGTCGTCGAAGGACTGATCATGGCGCAGTTGGATGCCGCCCAGAAGGATCCCACGCAAGCGCTGAGGGCGGCAGGTGCCATCAAGGCGTTGTCACTGGCTGCGGCTGGCCTGGAGCGCATCCACGGTCTGAAGTGGCGAGCTTTAGGTTTGGACAAGGATAGCATTCAGGGTGATGAACTGCCGGTGCTGGTATTTGAGGACCTCACCGCCGAGGAGATCGGCGCCATACAACAGGGTGGGGAGGAAGATGATTTCGACGAAACACCCTCCCCCGCCATGATGCACGAGGACGAGAACGACGACGACGACGAGCTACTCGTTTTCGAAAACTGTGACGACGAAAACGAAAAGGGAGGCCGCAAAGAGGGCCAAGACGTCCAGCCAGGCCCGCGGCTAGTCCGCGGGGCCGCCTAATTGCGCCTAAAGTGGTCGCCTCCGCTCGGGATCGCGCAATGCGCCCCAATGTCTTAGAAAAACCACTACCTGTTGAAGGGGGACCGCCCACTGCTCTTGAGAAAATTTTCAAGGTGCAATCTCGGTGGCGGCTCCATCACTCCCCACAGTGCCCCTGGCTAACTCAGGGAAGCTCGCTGGCGCGTCTGGATAGATTCGGGCGGGGTTGCGCCACCAGCGCTCAGGGCGAATCCAAAGTCGTTTCTGGGGGTCGGGACAAGGGGAAATTTTCCAAGGTGCGAACCTAGCTGTTCCACCACAGCTCTGCTATTGGCGACGCCCGTGCAGCACTAACAGGGCACCCCAGTGGATCCATCGAGAAAAGTTCCGGCACTACGATCCGAAATCCCCGCTTGGATCGACCGATGGCAGTTTTCTCGTTTTATTACGTTGGCAACGAACGCCCCCAGCTCTCCTGCAGAATCCAGCGGTGCCTTGCCCTACTCTCGCCTAAGGGACCGATTACGTGAATTTGACGGGCGAATGAATCGAAAGCTGCTCGGGACCAAGTGGGCCGAACGCCATTCCGACCGGATGTTTGCGTTTTGGTTCTTGGAAAAGCCAGATGCCAACCCTCACTGGCACGGATTGGTGCGCTTCTTCCCGGCCGACGGCCGCCCCATCCCAGACCAGCAAGCAATTTTCGATCGCGAGGGAGAGAACATCTGGCGAAAACTGATTCCCGGTGGATCGGTCAACATCCAAGAGATTAATCTGCAGCGCGGTGTAATCGACTATGTTTGCAAGATGATCGGCTATCCTGTATCATACGAGCACTTCGTCGTTCCCGATGAATTCGTGAAGGGATGACGCCAGGGAACCGCCATGTCAGCAGCCGCGAAGCGGCGCCGACCAACAGCCCAGGAAACTAATTAGTCTGCACAATCGTGGTTCTTTGAGCCGCGATTGTTTTTGTTGCCTGCAGATGAACAGGACTAATTAGGGGGTGGTTGAGGTTCGTGTCACGTAGTGCACTCTTGACCAGGTATACGTCGGCTTGCAGGCGCAAAACCCCCAAGCCGACGCAGCCGTCTATCAAGCCGCTTCCATAGCTGCTTGGTTCAGCAATTCGTTAAAGCCTTTGATCTTGCTTCCCAACGTTCGTCGGATCTGACTGCACATCCAATACCGTTGCATGACAACGGTGGTCAACGCTTCACGAGAGATAGCTCGGTCGAAGTCGTCTAGATTCCAATGTTGGCGGTGGCGCAGTGATAGAGCGCCCGCAACACACTCAATCAACACCTGCTCGAACGCCTCCTTAACAACATCCTCTATCACCTGCAGGAGCTCTGGCAATTCCTGGTGGTTCTTGGAGAAATAGCCCACCAGGTCTCGAAGACCTTGGAAGCTCTTGTTCGCCACGATGAGATTGTCAGAAGGCAAATATTCTGCCGCTCGATCTCTGAGCGCTTCGGTTTCGTCGGACCATCGCAACTGTGGGAAGGGATCAGGAGAGACTTCTACAACAGGAACCCCATTCTCGCCGCTGACTAGTTCACTCAGTAAGGATGTTGCGAGACCGCCAGGCTGAGAGCCTCCCCCTCCCCCTCCCGCTCCTGTCATTGAACCTTGCCCACCGGTGACGTCGTTCGACGTTCCAAGAGGTAACTCACTATCAGGGTTGGCCCGAAGTGAACCAGCTGCTGATCTTCGATAGCGGCTAATGCGGAAAAGCTCTTTTAGCGTTTTCAACCGCTCACGAATGCTGTCGGCGTGAGAATCTTTTGAATTCTCATTAATCAACTTGTCCAGGAATTCGCGCAGAACCGGCGGCATATTTTGACGAAATTCATCTTGCCAGCTGTCCCACTTCAACGGCGAGCCATCTGGTCGGACTAACCCTGTCCGTGAAGTGTTCTGAACTGCGACCTCAGGCTCGACGTAGATGATGACCCGGTCTCTTCCGAAGATAATCCCAAAGTAAGCCTGGCGATTGGACCTAGCATCACTCATGTCGAAGATCTCATCTTGATTGATCAATGCAGAGTGGCCCTTGAGCACTTCTCTTCCGTGGCCATCTGCGCCCTCGGGCATGATCCACCAGTAGAGCTTGGCGCCAGTGACCTGAACTTCACCGAAAGTCTCTGCTCTGCTGTCCAGGACAGCTTTCTGTCCCACGATCCGAAGCAGATGATTGTGTTTCTTGTCGGCAACGTCTCTGTAGTAGCCAATCCGAGCAAATAGCTCGACATTTCCGGGAATCCTGAAGAACCTGGTGTTCAGATATTTCACGATCCAGAATTCTCGGATCCCGCCAACACCCTCAGGCGGCATCATCGTGTCCTGTTTGGGCACCATACCCAACAGCGTCACGCGCGTGCCCTGCTCACTAACGATCTTCGGCTTCTTGTTCTTCGGAAGCTTAAGGGCATATTCCGTGTGACCATCCGCGCGAGTAATGCCCTGCAATCCGTAGACGCCTGCGTCGGCGTTGTATCGAATGATGACCATGTGACCATCGCCCTTACGCCACGACTCATAGAGGATTCCCTCGTGGTTCCGTGTCAGGGCACTAATTTTGGCGCCAACACCGTAGTTCTTGTGTTGGTTTGTAGCTCCGCTGGCAGACAGATTGTTCAACAGACTGACCATCTGGTCAGCGGTCATTCCATCGCCGGTGTCCGTAAATGAGATCTTATACTCACCCTTGGATGCGAGAATAGAGTCGTTAAAGTCGACTTCCACTCTGCCGTTAACCCCAGCTCGCTGACACGCCTCAAACGCGTTCTTCACGAACTCACGCATGAATTGGCTGGGAGTGCAGTCGCGGCCAAGATTTTGGATTAGTGCGGTCAATCCGCTTGAATTGACGCCGGTGGGTTGAAAGCTGCTCGACATGGAAACCTCATTTCAATTGAGAATGAGGATCCCGGCCCATAAGGCAGGCAAGCCAGTGCGCTCTAATTGCGCCGATGGACAATGACCTATTTCCTTTCGGGGGACAAATCCGCGGAAAGTTGTCGACCAGGCAACGGATCCGTGTGAGGCAAGAGCCTGAGACTCGCCCAATGCTAGACCGACCTGATCAACCTACTCCTATTCGAGGGAGCGTCAACACCGGTGGGGATGGCATTCACGGGGAGCGTCAAAAAATGTATCGCATGTAGCGGACCCCTGATTGCTTGTCCTGGTCGAACACGAACCGCCATCCAGCGCTTGTGCCACTGCCATTTCGGTTATCGACACAAATGCCGATGCACAAAGTCACCACAAAATTAACTTGGTCGACAGGATGCCTACTTCCGCTTCGACAGTCCGATGATGCGCAACGCCTCCGGCAGTTCGGCTACTTTGCGCAGATTAAAGCGCGTGTATCCAGGTCTGTCGGTTTTCAGTTCGAGTGGTGAAGCCCCGAAGCGATCGGAAGCGCCTCGAACGGTTATTGAGAGAGCTTGCACGCGGGGCTGGACGATCACATACCAAAAATTGTCGGGCGTATTGCTGAAATTGTTTCGCTCACCGCGCTTCAAATCACCCGGCTCCTTCTTGCGAAGAGCGCGCAGCAGATCCATTGCAACCTCCTGCGCTTCGCCTGTTAGCTCACTTTCGACCAGCATTATGAACTCGCGATCACCGGGGCCGAAATGACCTGGTTCATTGTTCGGAACTTTTGCAGCCAACTCCAGGCCGGCATCTATAACGATGGTCCGTGCAGTCGTTCCTAAGTTTAGGACGCTTACGCCCTCAGCGTTCAAGAGAAGCCGACCTCGCTCCTCATCAAACTCTGGATCGTTCACAAGCAATATGCTGGTGCTGCCGCGTGCGGATTTGGGCGCCCCGAGCATACCAAGGTGGTGCGGGGGTGCGGTGGTTAGCCAAAGCCCCTCAGAGGTCTGCGACGAACTGCTGAGAATAATCTGCATAACTATCTCCAGGTTGCACTGACCAGTGCATATCTCAGGTCATAAGGTTTTGTCAAGGACGCACGTCTCGACTGGGTATACCGATCCGAAGTCAGCCGGTTGGAACATATTTTTCGTCTCAATAGGATCTTCTGTTGACTTTTGGGACAGCAGAGTTCAGGGTCTAAACCTAAACGAGACAGGGGGCTAATGTGACCATCATCGGCTATGCGAGAGTAAGCACCGAGGACCAGAGCCTGGACATACAGGAGGTCGCACTCAGGGCGGCAGGGTGCGATGTGGTGAGGTCGGAGAAGCGAAGCGGCACAACCACCAACGGGCGCGCCGAGCTGCAGACGGTGCTGGACTTCCTGCGTAACGGTGATGTCCTCGTCGTCACCCGAGTGGATCGCCTGGCGCGCAGTATTGGTGATCTTCAGGACATCGTGCGCAGCATCAAGGCCAAAGGCGCCAGCCTCAGGGCGACCGAGCAGCCGATCGACACCAGCTCCGCCGCCGGCAAAGCATTTCTCGACATGCTCGGCGTTTTTGCTGAGTTCGAGACTAATCTTCGGAGAGAGCGTCAAATGGAAGGTATCGCCAAAGCGAAACTTGCCGGCGTTTACAAAGGGCGGCCACCATCCATTGACGTGTTAAAGGTCCGCAAGCTCAAGGCAGAAGGCATGGGACCATCGGCGATCGCAAAGTCACTTAGGATTGGCCGCGCATCTGTCTACCGAGCCCTGCAACATCGCACCGTTTGATTTGATGGCACGTCGCTTCACCCCGCGGCACCAGCTTTGATCGCCGAGCAGATGTGCCCGGTGGCCGTAAACTTGCGGCCTACAGAAGGCGGTTCAAGTCCTCGTCATCGACCTTCAGCAGCCCTTCAAGATCCACGTCATCCAACTTCAGCAGCCCTTCAAGATCCACGTCATCGACCTTCAGCAGCACGTCCAGATCCTGGTCATCCACCTTCAGCAGCCCGTCCAGATCCAGGTCATCCACCTTCAGCAACACGTCCATATCCTCGGCATCCACCTTCAGCAGAACGTCCAGATCCTGGTCGTCGAGGTTGGGGAGCAGCCCATCCTGGTGCTTGTCGAAATCCTGATCCAAATCCTTCACAGAGTGTTCCACTTCGTCTCTCATCATCCACCTTCATTTTGCTAACTACATTATAGCCGTCGACGCGCGGTTTGCTCACGGATTTTGAAAAAAGCTTGCGATTGCCCAACGAAGCGATCGACGGCGCCGAATAGACCGTCGCGCTCGTCAACAGTCACCCTGTCACGGGAAACCGTGGCGGGGTTTTTTGTGCTCCGTAATTCCCGGGGCAGCAGCCGAGCAGACGCGCGGCATGGAGATAAATCGCGGACCCCTGCCGGGCGCCGGTCGTTCTGTTCCGCCGCTTGCCTCGCGGGAGCAGTTGGATCCGCGTATTCCCGATGGCGCACCCTGTAGACGGACAGTCCGTATGGTAACGTAAGCGATCGCAATAGGGTCGTCGGGAAAAACTATGGCGGGCCTGACTGAGCACGAGCTGCACTTTCTATACAGGCAGCGCATAGACGAGAGCGCCGTGATGGATTGCTCGTGGATGCGGTCGCACGGTTACAAATGGCAGATGGAACAGGAAGGATACCTCTGGTGCATCGCGCCGAAGTCCTGTTATGCAGGTCACCGACTGCGCAGTCGTGCTGGGCACTGCATTCAATGTGACACGGCCCGCATTGCATTCGTAAAACGCCATCACGACACCGCGTATATTTATATCGCTGGGTCACTCGCATCGAGGGTCGTGAAGGTCGGCAATGCTATCTGGCCGGAGCGACGTGTTGCTGCGCTTAACTCCCGCCGGTATGCCGGCATCACTGACTGGGTCATGCTCTATCACGCCAAATACGAAGAGGCTGGCAAGATCGAGTTCGCCGCTCACGGTCTCCTGTTCGGACACCGCCGAGGGGTTAAAGAGATATTCCAATGCAATTACGATATGGCACGGAAAGCCCTGATGAACGCTACCCAGGGCTACCTAGGCGAAGATCAGTGGGAACGCCGACTGGCTGCGATCTCATATAGCTTCGCCGACTGACCTCATTGCTTGCGCGAGCTCGGTGCAACAATGTTGCTCGTGAGTTCCGACGTGGTAGCCGGGTCGACATCGGCCGTGTAAGGCGGTAATGATCGAAGTAATCCACACATCTTTTGAACCACAAATCCTCCACAAAAAGAACTTGGCGGCCAAGATAACCCATTGCTTTTAATCGCCAAACACTTCGTCGCGGAAAGTTCAATCCTGTCTGGCAGCACCAGTTTTATTGGGTATGTCGCGGGGCAGCCCCTGCTACAACTATTCTCGCGCCCTGCGCACGGCGGCGTCCAGCTTCTCCCTTTGCCTTTCCCAGCGAGCGTCTTCGGCTCGCGACCGCATTTCGAGCGCCGCGCGCTCGGCCTCGATGGCGCCAAACCTCGCGTCATGCTCCCGTTTCGCCTTGTCGAGAGCGGTTTGGGCCTTGGCGACGGCTCTTTCGCGACGCTGACGCTCCTTTGCTCTTGTGGCCTCCTCCTTCCGCCGCTCGCTTTGGCGCTGCCTCTCGGTTCTCTCGTACTCAAGCGCCGCCCGGCGGGCTGCCTTTACACTGCTCTTGCTCGGCGCCTGCTTTTTCGACTGACGATGCTGTTTGGGCCTGCCTTTTGCGTCGCCAGGCAAGTCCCGAGGCAACGCGGCATGTTCGGCGAACGGCCCGCTCGACCCCACAGGGCGCCTTAGTACGACGCCGGGTTTTGCCATGGTCGCGGCCACCACCTTGGGCTCGTCGGTCTCCTTTGCGACGCCCTGATGGAAAAGGTTGCTGTTCGAGCCCCACGCCTCCAAGGCTGCCTTCATGGAAGGGGCTGCTATGGCCATATCGAAGAAGCCGAGCGACGTCTGATAAGTCTTTAGCTTTCTTGCCATCAAACCCCGTACTGCCAGCCGTCAGTAGTCCTTGAATCAGCAGATCCGGTGAGGCGGCTATTCGGACCTTCCGATCCATCTAGCAGCAAGCCTCGAATAGATATCCGATGCCTCCCGAATGCGTTGAACGGAACAATACTCATCTGTCTGATGAGCCTTCGCGGCTTCACCTGGGCCAAGGATAATGGTCGGAGGGTCGCCAAGCGCAGGGGTTAAGGCGGACGCGTCGGTGAAATAGGGAGCCGTCCGGGGTTCGGAGCCGGCATCTTCTCCAGTGACGTCGCGCACGGTCCCATACACGTCTTTGATCCATGAGGAGGAGGGATCGGTCCAGACAGCACCGACATCGACGATCGGCTCCAGCGAAACGTCCTCCCCCAACTCTGCCTTCAGATGTTCCTGAATGCGTGAATGATCCAGCCCTGGAATGCTGCGGATATCGACACCGATTTCAGCAAGATCGGGCACAGAATTTACATTGAGCCCGGCGCGAACAGTGCCGACGTTCAGCGTCGGGGATCCCAGATAAGGGTGTGGCGCCACGTTGAACTGGAAAGTCTCCAACGCCGTGAGTACGCGGGCGGCTTTGTAGGCTGCATTGACGCCGAGATGAGGCATTGACCCATGTGCCGTGACGCCCTTGAGCGACAAGCGAAGCCAAAGGGCGCCCTTGTGTCCGACCAGTGCTGCATTTGAGGTGGGCTCCGCCACGACGATCGCGCCGGCACGTCCGAGAATGCCGGCGCGCGCGAGATGAAATGCGCCCTCGCAGCCGATTTCCTCTCCCGCAGTAATGACGAGAACCGCACCACTGGTGCCTTCAAGCTGCTCGCTCATGTTAGCGATCGCCGCGACGAAAGCCGCTACGCCGCATTTCATGTCCGTCGAGCCGCGGCCGTACATCTTGCCGTCGATAATCTCGCCCGCAAACGGATCGACACTCCAGGGCGCGTTTCCAAGCGGAACCGTATCGACATGGCCAGTGAAGCACAGCGGGGGCTTGCTTCCGGCACTTCCTATCCTGGCGACTAAGTTGGCCCGCTCCGGAGCGAAGTTCTGCTGCGACGTATGCAGTCCGGCGCCCGCGAGAATTTTTTCCAGATGTCGAATGCAACTCAGCTCATTGCCGGGCGGGTTGATCGTATTGAAGGCAATGAGTTCGCGTGAGAGTTCGATGGGATCAATCGGCATGATACGGGGTCCGCTCTGCTTGACGCTGGATTGTAGACAGGAAGGCATCCGCGCACCACAATTCCGCCGGCTCGCTGGTGGAAGACGCTTGAGCAAAAATGCGCACTCGGATACCCGGAAGCACAGGCAGTATCGTCGGCACTCTCCGACAGTTCAAGCTGCCTGACCGTCGAGCCACCGCTGACGTCTAGCCCCTTTATTGATCGCTGACAGGCGGTAGACCGTCTACTTCTGGAGCAAACTCATCGCCGACCTCGACAAGGCCTATGCCGAGATGCCCGAAAAATCTTCGGGGGAGTGCCGAACGGCTCCCGGGAATTCGGGATGAAGTCAGTATTTCTGACGTGATGCAATGGCCGCCGCGGCGGCGCGGCGTTTCATCAAATCCTGTTCGCGTGTGTTGCCGGCAAGCGCCGCGGCCGCTTCGAACGCGGCGCGTGCCTCTTCGTGGCGGCCGAGCTTTTGCAGCAGGTCGCCGCGAACGCCCGGCAGCAGGTGATAGGTCTTGAGCGCAGGCTCGCCCATGAGGCCATCCACAATCGCGAGGCCCGCCTGCGGGCCGTCCGCCATGCCGACGGCGACCGCGCGGTTCAGTTCGACGATCGGTGAGCGCACGCGCGCCGCGAGCTCGGCATAGTATCCGGCGATCCGCGCCCATTCGGTCGCATCGGCCGTGGCCGCCTCGGCGTGGCAGGCGATGATGGCCGCCTGCAGAACGTAGAAGCCGCCGGCACCGCCGAGTTCACGAGCGCGCGCCAGCGCCTGCAGGCCGCGCCGGATCTGGTGCCGGTCCCAGAGGGCACGGTTCTGCTCCAGCAGCAGGACCGGCTCGCCGAAGGCGTCGGTGCGCGCCGCATTGCGCGAGGCATTCAGCTCCATCAAGGCGAGCAGGCCATGAACTTCGGGCTCGTGCGCCGCGATCCTGGTGAGCACGCGGGCGATGCGAAGCGCTTCATTGCAGAGCTGCGGGCGCAGCCAGTCCTCGCCGCGTGCCGCCGTGTAGCCTTCGTTGAAGATCAGGTAGACCACCTCCAGCACCGAGGCCAACCGTTCCGAAAGCTGCTCGCCGCGCGGAGTCTCATAGGCCAGCCCGGATTGCGAAAGGGTGCGCTTGGCGCGCACGATGCGCTGGGCGATGGTGGCCTCCGGCACCAGGAAGGCCCGCGCGATCTCCTGCGTGGTGAGGCCGCAGATCATCCGCAGCGCCAGCGCCGCGCGCGCCTCGCCCGACAGCAGCGGGTGACAGGCGGTGAAGATGAGCCGCAGCAGCTCGTCGCCGATGTCGTCGTCCAGGGCAAAGTCCCAGTCGGGCATGACTTGCTGCTCCTGCGCCATATTCCAGGCGACCATCGCATGCTTGCGTTGATGCATCCGGCGGCGGCGCAGCTGATCGAGCGCCCGGCGTTTGGCGGTCGCCATCAGCCAGGCGCCGGGCTTTTCCGGCACACCGGCGGCGGGCCAATGCTCGAGGGCGGCGAGCAGCGCTTCCTGCGTCAAGTCCTCGGCAAGCGGCACATCGCGCAGCATCCTGGCCAGGCTGGTGATCAGCCGTGGCTGCTCGATTCGCCAGACGGCGAGGATGCTGCGGTTGATATCGGCGGCGGTCACGGCCGTCGGCCGTGCCGGCGGGACCTGCGGTTCAAGGGCCGGCAAACGCGCGAAGCTCGCACGTTCCTTCCCAGCCCGGCATCAAATCCTTGTGGAGCTGCATAAACTCCCTGGCCGACGCCAGCGCTTCGTCCTTGTCGCGAAGTTCGAAGATCGCGTAGCCGCCGATCACCTCCTTGGCCTCCACGAAGGGGCCGTCGACGACGCTGAGTTGGCCGTCCTTGATGCGCACCTGGGCGCCGGTGGCCAGCGGCATCAGCCCGCCGCTGTCGATCATGCGGCCGGCCTTGATTTCCCGGTCGGCGAGCTTGTGCATCGCTTCGATCAGTTGAGGCGTCGGAGGTTCAGGGCGGGCGGATGTGACGATATACATGAAGCGCATCTAAAAACTCCCTCTGACGCGAGCTGTCGGCGCCATCGCCGCAAATTGTCTCGCATTCCAGGACAACGAACCAATATCCGGCGGATCGACATAACATTTCAAATAAAATTGCGGACGGCTTCCATGATTTCTCATTTTATTCGCCGCATCGAAAAATTAAGGCGCCATTTAGAGTTCATTAAGGCTTAATTAAGCACGTAAAAATCGATGTTATTTGAATCGGACGGAACTCGCTTCGTGTGACCTATCGGTGACAGTAATTTGCGCCGAAGCGGTCTAACTGATCGCCATCGACGACGCCGAACATCGGCGCAACTGAAAAATCAATGACTGTCTGGAGAACAAATCTGATGAAGAAGCTTCTACTCGCCACTGTGGCCCTCGTCGCTCTCGGCGCGACCGTGCCAGCACTCGCAGCCGATCTTGGCGCCCGCACTTACACCAAGGCTCCGGCCTATGCGGCGCCGATCTACAACTGGACCGGCTTCTATATCGGCGGCCACATCGGCGGCGCTTTCAGCGGCGACAACAATTTCGGCGGCGTCGTCGGCGGCAACAATGACGGCCGCTTCCTCGGCGGCGTGCAGGGCGGCGCCGACTATCAGTTCGCTCCGAACTGGGTGCTCGGTGTCGAAGGCCAGTACAGCTGGCTCGGCAACAACAACAACACCGTGGTATTCGGCGGCCCGGGCCTGGGTTATGCCTATACCAACAACCAGCGCGCGATCGGTTCGGCGACCGGCCGTATCGGCTACACCTGGGGTCCGGCGCTGCTCTACGTCAAGGGCGGTTATGCCTGGGCCGACACCAACGACACGCTGACGTTCCTCGGCGCGCCGGCGGCGTTTACCTTCGACCACAACCACAAGGACGGCTACACCGTCGGCGGCGGTCTGGAATACATGTTCGCCCCGAACTGGTCGGCGAAGGTCGAATACCAGTACTACAATTTCGGCAACAGCGCGTTCGTGACGCCGGCTGCGCTGGCCACGTTCGGCTCGTTCCACAACGACGAGCATACCGTGAAGGCCGGTCTGAATTACCGCTTCAACCTGGGCGGCATGGGCGGTCCGGTCGTAGCGAGGTATTGATCTTCGCGTATCGCAGTTCGACGCTTGAAGGGCCGGCCTCGCGCCGGCCTTTCTTCGTTTTCGCACCCGCCTGCACGCAAGAAAATCCAGTTAGGACTCCGTTAAGCACAGTCCACTGTTGCTTCTCCGCACAATCGTTCGAGCCCCGCCGATCAACGGCATTTTATTCAAATGCCGGCTAACTCGGCGCCGTGAGGACAGGCGCGGTGGCTGTTCGGAATCTTGCGGAGACCAACACATGAAATTTTTGTCTGCCGCCGTGCTCGCTTTCGCCCTCGGTGCGGCCGCGCCAGTACTTGCAGCCGATCTCGGGGCGCGCCCCTACGGGCAGGCCCCGGCCTATGCCGCGCCGATCTATAACTGGACCGGTTTTTACATCGGCGGTCATGTCGGCGGCGGCATCAGCAGCAACGAGGCGCTCAACGGCTTCGTCACCGGCAACAATCACGACGGCCGGCTGCTCGGCGGCGTGCAGGCCGGCGCCGATTACCAGTTCGGGGCCAATTGGGTGGTCGGCATCGAAGGCCAGTACAGCTGGCTCGGCGGCGGCAACAGCGGCATCGTCTTCCCCGGCGGCTTCGTTTACAGCAACGACCGGCGCGCGCTGGGCTCGGTGACGGGCCGCGCCGGCTTCGCCTGGGGTCCGGCGCTGCTGTACGCCAAGGGCGGCTACGCCTATTCCGACAACCGCGAGGCGCTGACCTTCGGCGGTGTTTCGATTCCCTTTGCGTTCGACCGCAACCGTCGCGATGGCTACACCGTCGGCGCCGGCGTCGAATACATGTTCGCGCAAAACTTCTCGGCCAAGGTCGAATATCAGTATTACGATTTCGGCCGCAGCGCGTTCATTGCTCCGATCGCGTTCGTGCCATTCGGCGCGTTCCGCGTCGACGAGCACACGGTCAAGGCCGGCCTTAACTACCACTTCAACTGGGGCGGCGCGGCGGCGAGGTATTGATCTACGCCGAACTTGATCTTCGGAAATCCAAAGGCCGGCGCTGCGCCCGCCTTTGATTTGGCCGCGGCAAAATTAGCGGGATCCATGGCATTTTCCCGATTTTGTTAACCTGCTGACGCGATACTGCCCCGCGATTCATCTTCTGGATGTGACGGGGAGCTTCATGGCGTTGCCATCGAAATCGGGCAAATTCGGGCGATCGAGCTTCCGGCGCCTGCGATGGGGCATCCGGGGCAGCCTTTTTGCCGCGTTCGCCGGAATCGCGGGAATGGCGATTCTCATCAGCGTCGGCGCCGGCATGGTGCTGGGCCAGCTCGGCGAGATGATGGTGGACCTGAGCGCGCGGGACATTCCACGGCTGGCCGCGAGCCTGCAGCTTGCAACCCAGAGCGCGGCGCTTGCGAGTCAGGGACCGGCGCTGCTGGCGTCGCGCAGCGACGAGGCGCTGCGGGAACGCACCAAAACGATGAAAGCGACCCAAGAGATCGCGCTCGAAAAGCTCGGCGAGATCATCGAGCTCGGCGCCGACAAGGGCGTGGTGGCGGCGCTCAGCGAAACCGTCAAGAATATCGACGACACCATCAAGAGCCTCGGCGCCGCGGCGCGGGAACGGCTCGACGTCGCGGCCAGCCACGAAAAACTGTATCGGGCGCTGCGCAACGCCCAGGCCGGCTTCGTCGCCGCCGCCAGTCCGGCGATGATGGACGCGCAAGCGACGATCAACGCCCTCCTCGGATCCGCCAACCTCGCGCAGGACGACGCGGCGGAAGCCGCGCGGACCGTGGAGCAGCTCGCCAACGTCATCTCCTCGAGCAACCTGATGACGTCCGACATGATGGCGGCGCTGTCGGCTGACGGCAGCCCTACACTAGACGCCATCGAGAAGGAATTTCAGCAGACGCAGGCGCGCGTTAAATCCAACCTCGATCTGTTGCCCAAAAACAAGGGCACCAAGGCGTTGAGGGAAGCCGCGCTGCAATTGCTGGCGCTCGGCGAGGGCAAGGCCAGCGTCTTCAAGATCCGCCAGAAGGAACTCGACGCCAATGATTACGGCCAGATCGTTCTCGACGAAACCCGCAAGCTCAATGTCGGCCTCGGCGTCAGCGTCAAGCAACTCGTGGACGGCGTGCAGACCGATACCGATGCCGCGACATGGCGGGCGCGGCAGAAGATTGCGCTGGCAACCACAATCATGCTGGCGCTGGGCGGACTGACCCTGGTCGGCTCTGCCTTGTTCGTCTGGCTCTATGTCGGCCGCAATATCCTGCGCCGGATCCGCAGCCTGCAGCGCTCGATGCAGCTGCTGTCCGACGGCGATCTGGAAACGGAGATCTATCGCAGCCGGCAGAATGACGAGATCGCGGTAATGGCGAGTTCGCTGGAGATTTTCCGCGAGAGCATGATCGAGGCGCGGAGCTTGGGCGCCGCGCAGGACAAGGACCGCGTCGCCAAGGCCGAACGCGCCTCGCGCATGGAAGCGCGGATCGTCGACTTCGAAGCCACCGTTCGGATGGCGTTGGAGGGCTTGCAGACGTCGGCCAATTCCATGCAGACCACCGCGCAGAGCATGTCGGCGACCGCCGACCGCTCCAGCGCGCTGGTCAACGCGGTGGCCTCCGCCGCCGAAGAGACCTCGGTGAACGTGCAGACGGTATCTTCAGGCACCGAGGAATTGTCGGCGTCTATCTCCGAGATCGGCCGCCAGGTCATCAGCTCGGCGCAAATCGCCGGCAAGGCCGTCACCGAGGCCGGCGAAACCGACGCCACCATGCAGGGACTCGCCGATAACGCCAGCCGCATCAGCATCGTGGTCGATTTGATTCAGACCATCGCCTCGCAGACCAATTTGCTGGCGCTCAACGCCACCATCGAAGCCGCGCGCGCCGGCGACGCCGGCCGGGGCTTTGCGGTGGTCGCGTCCGAGGTGAAGAGCCTCGCCAACCAGACCGCGAAGGCCACCGACGAAATCCGTCAGCAGATCGCCAGCATGCAGCAGGTCGCGACCTCCGCGGTCGGCGCCATCAGGAGCATCGGCCACACCATCGGCGAGATCAACGAAGTGACCACGGCCATTGCCGCCGCGGTGGAGCAGCAGGGCGCTGCAACCCGCGAGATCGCCCGCAACATTCAGCACGCCGCGGGCGGCACCAGCGAGGTTTCCAGCAACATCGTCGGCGTCAGCACGGCATCGGCCGAGGCCGGATCGGCCGCCGGCGAGGTGCTCGACGCATCCGGCGCGCTTCGCCGCGAGGCCGACATTCTGCGCGACGAGATTCACGCCTTTCTCGCCAATATCCGGGCCGCCTGATCATCATTTGGTCATGCACGGCAGGTGGGCCACCTGCGCCGCGGTGCATGGTTGGCGTCGCTTGACCAGAATTTCGACTGGCGCGGGAGCGATTGTGCCGCTAAGCCGATAGCGACAAATCGCGAAGCGAAAACATGCATTCAAAAGCAGAAACCATCCCATCTTCGGTCGAGGCGCTGCGTTACCCTTGGGAAAATCATCCCGCTCCGGACCAGGTCGTCGAGGTGATGCCGGGCGTGTTGTGGGTGCGGCTGAAGCTGCCGTTCCGCCTCAACCATGTGAACATCTACCTGCTCGCCGACGGCGACGGCTGGGCCATGATCGATTCCGGATTCGGCAACGAAGAAACGATCGCGGCATGGACGACGCTGTTCGAGGGTCCGCTCGCCCACGTCAGGATCACGCGGCTGATTGTGACCCATTCACACCCCGATCACGTCGGCCTCGCCGGATGGATCGTCGAGCGCTTCGGCTGTCCGCTTGTCATGTCGCAGGTCGAATATCTGCAGTCGGTGTATCACCAGAACCGCGGCACCGAGGAACGCCGGAACGCGCAGCGGCTGTTCTTCCGCCGGCACGGCATGGACGAGAACCTGACCGACAAGTTGCTCGGCCGCGGCCAGGATTATCTCAAGCGGGTGTCGGTGCTGCCGCCGTCATACCGCCGCATCTCGCATGGCGACGAGATTTCGATCGGCAGGCGGCGCTTCAAGGTGATCACCGGCGGCGGCCATGCGCTCGACCAGGTGATGCTGTATTGCGCCGCCGACAAGCTGTTCCTGTCGGCCGATCAGGTCTTGAGCAAGATATCGCCCAACGTCAGCGTCTGGGCGGTCGAGCCCGACCAGAATTCGCTCGGCGAATATCTCGCCTCCTTGGCGAGCCTCACCACCACCCTGCCGTACGATGTCCTGGTGCTGCCGGGTCACGGCGTGCCGTTTTACGGATTGAAGACCCGCATCAAGCAATTGGCGGATCACCACGAGGAGCGCTGCGGGCTGATCGCGAATGCGTGCCGGGACACTCCGAAAACCTCGAGGGAACTGGTGCCCGTCGTCTTCCATAAGTATCCACTCGACGTGCACCAGATGGGCTTTGCTTCGGGCGAGCTGATCGCGCATGTGAACTACATGCTGGTCGAGGGACGCCTGACGGCAGAGGAAGCCGACGGGGTGCTGCGCTTTAAAACGACCTGATCCGGGTGTTTTTAGACACGCCGGCGGCATTGAATGGCCGCTCTGACGAATTGCGGCTCGACAGCAAAGCTGGAAACGCTCTAAAAAGGCCGGACATTGATCCCTCAATCGGGTTCCGTTTCGGGTTTTCGCGATGGATTACAGCAAGTTCTTCAGTGCCGCCCTCAGCCGCCTGCATGACGAGCGGCGCTACCGCGTCTTCGCCGACCTGGAGCGGATCGCTGGGCGGTTTCCCCATGCGGTCTGGCATTCGGCGAAGGGGCCGCGCAATGTCGTGATCTGGTGCTCCAACGATTACCTCGGCATGGGACAGCATCCGAAGGTGGTCGGCGCCATGGTCGAGACCGCGACCCGGGTCGGCACCGGCGCCGGCGGCACCCGCAACATCGCAGGCACGCATCACCCGCTGGTCCAGCTCGAGCAGGAACTGGCCGATCTGCACGGCAAGCAAGCCTCATTGCTGTTCACCTCGGGTTATGTTTCGAACCAGACCGGGATTGCGACCATCGGCAAGCTCATTCCGAATTGCCTGATCCTGTCGGATGCGCTGAACCATAATTCGATGATCGAAGGCATCCGGCAATCCGGCTGCGAACGGCAGCTGTTCCGCCACAGCGACATGGCGCATCTCGAAGAATTGCTGCGCGCCGCCGGTCCGGAGCGGCCGAAGCTGATCGCCTGCGAAAGCCTGTATTCGATGGACGGCGACATCGCGCCGCTACAGAAGATCTGCGATCTCGCCGAGCGTTACGGCGCCATGACCTATGTCGACGAGGTGCACGCGGTCGGCATGTACGGCCCGCGCGGCGGCGGCATCGCCGAGCGCGACGGCGTCATGCATCGCATCGATGTTCTGGAAGGCACACTGGCAAAGGCGTTCGGCTGCCTCGGCGGCTATATCGCCGGAAATGCCGATATTATCGACGCCGTGCGCTCCTACGCGCCCGGTTTCATTTTCACCACGGCACTTCCGCCCGCGATCTGCTCGGCCGCGACTGCGGCGATCCGGCACCTCAAAACCTCGAACTGGGAGCGCGAACGCCATCAGGACCGCGCCGCCCGCGTCAAGGCGATCCTCACCGCCGCTGGCCTGCCGGTGATGTCGAGCGACACCCATATCGTGCCGGTGTTCGTCGGCGATCCGGAGCTGTGCAAACAGGCCAGCGACATGCTGCTGGAACAGCACCATATCTACATCCAGCCGATCAACTATCCGACCGTGGCCAAGGGTACTGAGCGGTTGCGGATCACGCCCTCGCCCTATCACGAGGACGGGTTGATCGATCAGCTCGCGGAAGCCCTGCTGCAGGTCTGGGAAAGGCTCGATCTGCCGCTGCGCGCGAAGTCCATGGCGGCCGAATAGCACCCGTTGGCGCTCTGGAATCCTGAGACGGATTCCGCATCTTGCGATGCTTTGCCGGGGCGATCCGGCTATACTGGGCGGACGGACGGCTTTCGTCCGCGGCAGCGCAGACGCATGCAAATCGCACGGGAGCAAGCTCAATGCTGCACGACTGGGGCGTGATTGCAGCCGCATTCGGCTACATCGGGTTCCTGTTTTTCGTCGCCAGCTACGGCGACCGCTTGTCGCTGCTGCAGCGCGGCCGCGCCAGCGCGCTGATCTATCCGCTATCGCTGGCGATCTACTGCACCTCATGGACGTTTTTCGGCTCGGTCGGATTCGCGACCCGCACCAGCATCGATTTTCTAGCGATCTATGTCGGCCCGATCCTGATGATCGGATTCTGCACGCCGCTGCTACGCCGCGTGATCCAGCTGGCGAAATCGCAGAACATCACCTCGATCGCCGACTTCATCGCCGCGCGTTATGGCAAGAGCCAGGCCGTCGCCGCGACCGTCGCAGTCATCGCGATTGTCGGCTCGGTGCCCTACATCGCGCTGCAGCTCAAGGCCGTGGCGTCGTCGCTCGAAACCATCCTGAGCGAAGACCAGGCGTTCTCCAGCATTCCGATCATCGGCGACATCGCGCTGGTCGTCACCCTGGCGATGGCGGTATTCGCCGTGCTGTTCGGAACGCGGCAGAGCGATGCGACCGAACACCAGCACGGTCTGATGTTGGCGGTCGCTACCGAATCCATCGTCAAGCTGGTGGCCTTCCTGGCGGTCGGCGCGTTCGTCACGTTCTGGATGTTCGGCCCCGTCGAACTCATCGAACGCGCGATGAAAACCCCGGAAGCCGTCCGGGCCATCGACTATACGCCGTCGATCGGCACTTTCCTCACCATGATGCTGTTGTCGTTTTCCGCGATCATGCTGCTGCCGCGCCAGTTTCACGTCAGCGTGGTCGAGAATTCCAGCGATGCCGAGGTTAGCCGCGCACGCTGGCTGTTTCCGCTTTATCTGGTCGCCATCAATCTGTTCGTGATCCCTATTGCGCTCGCCGGCCTGGTGACCTTTCCATTCGGCGCGGTCGACAGCGACATGTATGTGCTGGCGCTGCCGATAGAGGGCAACTCTCACTTGCTCAGCATCGGCGTATTCATCGGCGGCCTGTCGGCGGCGACCGCGATGGTGATCGTGGAATGCGTCGCGCTGTCGATCATGGTTTCCAACGACATTGTGGTGCCGCTGGTGCTGCAGCGCAGTCCGGTATCGCGCGCCGGGGCCAAGGATTTCGGCAACTTCCTGCTCAGGGTGCGCCGCTTCGCGATTTTTGCCATCATGGTGATGGCGTATTTCTACTACCGCGCGCTCGGCAACACCCAACTGGCCGCCATCGGCCTGTTGTCGTTCGCCGCGATTGCGCAGTTCGCTCCGGCATTTTTTGGCGGACTGATCTGGCGCCGTGCGACCGCAAGCGGCGCCATCGGCGGCATGCTGGTCGGCTTCGCGGCGTGGTTTTATACGCTGTTTCTTCCGAGTTTCATGGATTCGAACACCGCTGGAATATTGCTGCTTCAGCAGGGTCCGTTCGGGTTTCACGCGCTGCGCCCGCAGGCCTTGCTGGGCGTCGATTTGCCGCCGCTGATGCATGGCGTGCTGTGGAGCCTGTCGCTCAACATCCTGACCTACATCGTGCTGTCGCTGCTGCGCCAGCCGTCGTCGATCGAGCGGCTGCAGGCCGAAGTTTTCGTTCCGAACGAGCTCACGCCGATGACGCCGACGTTCCGGCGCTGGCGATCCACCGTGACGGTGCAGGACATTCTCTCGACGGTGGCGCAATATCTCGGCCCCGAGCGCGCGCGCGAATCCTTCGAAGCTTTCGCCGCCAGCCACCGCGTCAGCCTCGAACCGTCGGCACCGGCGGAGTTTGAAGTGCTGCAGCACGCCGAATACCTGATCGCGTCGTCGATCGGAGCTGCCTCGTCGCGTCTGGTGATGTCGCTGTTGCTGCGCAAACGCACCGTCTCCGCCAAGGCCGCGCTGAAATTGCTGGACGACTCCCACGCCGCGCTGCATTTCAATCGCGAGATGCTGCAGACCGCGCTCAATCACGTGCGGCAGGGCATCGCGGTGTTCAATCCGGATTTGCAGCTGATCTGCTCCAACCGGCAGTTCGCCGAGCTGCTCGGGCTGCCGCCGCATCTGCTGCAGATCGGGATTCCGCTTCGGGAAATCCTGGAATTCCTCGGCGCGATCAGCCCATCCGGCTTCAGCGACAACGATGCCCTGATGGACATGCGGCTGACCGCCTATACCACCGAGGGCGAGCCCTATCTCGAGCGTCTTCCGGACCGGCATATGGTGATCGAGGTGCGGGCCAACCGCATGCCCGGCGGCGGACTGGTCATCACTTTCTCCGACGTCACGCCCAGTTTCGAGGCCGCCGAAGCGCTGGAGCGCGCCAATGCCACGCTGGAAAAACGCGTGCGGGATCGCACCGAGCAGCTGACCCGCCTGAATTCCGAATTGGCTCTCGCCAAAAGTGCCGCGGAAGACGCCAGCATCTCGAAGACACGGTTTTTGGCGGCGGCGAGCCACGACATCCTGCAGCCGCTCAACGCCGCGCGGCTCTACGTGACGAGCCTGGTGGAGCGCCAGAACGGCGGCGAGGATACGCGGCTGGTCCAAAACATCGACGACTCGCTCGAAGCCATCGAGGAAATCCTCGGCGCGCTGCTGGATATCTCGCGGCTCGACGCCGGCGCCATGAAGCCGTCGATCACCAGTTTCCGCATCGGCGATCTGATGCGCTCGCTCGAGATCGAGTTCGCGCCGGTCGCGCGCGCCAAGGGGCTGAAGCTGATATTCGTGCCGTCCTCGCTGCCGGTGGAATCCGACCGGCTGCTGCTGCGGCGACTCCTGCAGAACCTGATCTCCAACGCTATCAAATATACGCCGCACGGCCGCGTGCTGATCGGCTGCCGCCGCCACGGCACCGCGCTGCAGATCGGCGTCTACGATACCGGCGTCGGCGTTCCCATTCTCAAGCGCGGTGAAATCTTCAAGGAGTTTCACCGGCTCGAACAGGGCGCCCGAATCGCGCGCGGCCTCGGATTGGGACTGTCGATCGTGGAGCGCCTCGCGCGCGTGCTCAATCATGGCATCGCGCTGGACGCCAATTTTAGCGGCGGTTCGTTCTTCTCGGTCACGGTGCCGGTGGCAAAAACCATCACCTTCACCTCGGCGGTGACCAGCGCAACGCCGTTGTCGAAAACCCCCATGAGCGGCACGCTGATCGTTTGCATTGAAAACGATCCTGCAATTCTGGACGGCATGAAGACGCTGTTGACGGCATGGGATGCCAAGGTCATCGCGGTATCCGATCCGGAAGCCGCGATTGCGGCAATCGAAGCGGCGGGCGGTCGGGTCACCGGGCTGTTGGTCGATTATCATCTCGATCGCGGCAACGGCGTCGCCGCGATCCGGGATATTCGGCATCGCTTCGGCGAGAGCATCCCGGCGATCCTGATCACCGCCGACCGCAGCCCCAATGTTCGCTTCGCCGCGGGGCAGGAGAAAATCGCCGTGCTCAACAAGCCCGTGAAACCGGCGTCGTTGCGAGCGTTGCTGGGCCAGTGGCGTGCCCAGCAACAGGTGGCGGCGGAATAACCCGGCCTTCCAAGCCCTAAACTCCTGATGGGATCTATGCCATTGATACTAAAATAGTTATACTGCTTTCGCGGGTATAGTATAACTCGCCTCGTCTCGAAGCGCGATCAGGCGCCGGGCCGCCATTGGCCGCCCGCGATTTTCGCCGCGGCAATCACGGCTTGGGTGCGGCTTTCGACGCCAAGCTTCTGCAGGATCGCGGAGACGTGGGCCTTGATGGTCGCTTCCGACACGCCGAGCTCATAGGCGATCTGCTTGTTGAGCAGGCCTTCCGACAGCATCATCAGCACGCGCACCTGCTGCGGGGTCAGCGTCACCAGCCGGTCGCGCAGCCGCGTCATGTCGGGATCGGCGGCGGATGTGAGATCGATGTCGGGCGGGATCCAGACATCGCCATCCATGACCTTCAGGATCGCGTCGCGCAACGTCTCGACCCCGAAACGCTTGGGAATGAACCCCGACGCGCCGAAATCCAGCGATCGCCTTATGGTTCCGACATCGTCGCTGGCCGATACGATCACGACCGGGATCGCCGGATATTGCGCGCGGAGATAGATCAGCCCGGAAAACCCGTTGATTCCCGGCATGGTCAGATCCAGCAGGATCAGATCGACATCGGAATCCTGTTCCAGCAGCGCGGTGAGTTCTTCGAACGAGCCGGCGTCGTCGATTTTCGCGGAAGCCACGACGCTCGCAACCGCCTGTCGCAGCGCGTCACGAAACAGCGGATGGTCATCGGCAATGACGAGGCGCGTGTGGGCGGCGGCGGAGGTCATTTACGTCTTGCGATACCGTTGCGGCAAACCCGTGACCCTCTTGGTGAAGCCCTGTGAAGCGAATTCCTTCTGGACAATTGTCCCCTGCCGGGCGGTACGTGGCAAGCGCCCATTACCGCCGCGGGTAAAGTGGTTTTTAATCGGCCCAAAATTGTGCAATGCAATATAACGTGCGCCGGGCGCGTGATCGACAGGCCGAGGCGGTCAGAGCCTTCGCGCACAACAGTGCAGAGGGCCAAAAGTCTTATTGGGGGTGCTTTCACGGCGATGTTACCCTTGTAATTGAAGCTCCATGCATTGGTCCCGCGAAGATCGGCGCATGGGGATGAGCATGCAACATTTCGGGGAGCGAACACATGACGATGGCTGCAACCGTAGGCCGCGAGATCCGCACGGGAGGCATGACCGCCGAAGAACGCAAGGTCATCTTCGCCTCCTCGCTCGGCACCGTTTTCGAATGGTACGACTTTTACATCTACGGAACGCTCGGTGCTTTCCTAGCGAAGTACTTCTTCTCCAACGTGCCGCCGAATGTCGGCTTCATCTTCGCACTGCTCGCATTCGCGGCAGGCTTCGCCGTTCGCCCGTTCGGCGCGCTGATCTTCGGTCGTCTCGGCGATATGATCGGCCGTAAATATACCTTCCTGATCACGATGACCCTCATGGGCGTCGGCACCTTCTTCATCGGTCTGCTGCCCGGCTATGCCACTTGGGGCATTGCGGCGCCCATCCTGCTGATCGCGCTGCGTCTTGTTCAGGGCCTCGCGCTTGGCGGCGAGTATGGCGGTGCGGCGATCTATGTCGCCGAACATGCCCCGGCCAACAAGCGCGGCTACTATACGTCCTGGATTCAGACCACCGCCACGCTCGGTCTGTTCATGGCGTTGCTGCTGATTCTCCTCATCCGCAGCTGGATGGGCGAAGAAAGCTTCGGCGATTGGGGCTGGCGTATTCCGTTCTTGCTGTCGGGCATCCTGCTCGGCGTCTCCATCTGGATCCGCTTGAGCCTGAACGAGTCGCCGATCTTCAAGAAGATGAAGGAAGAAGGCACCACTTCGAAGCGGCCGCTGGGCGAAGCATTCGGCGAGTGGTCGAACGCCAAGATCGCGATCCTGGCCCTGCTGGGCGCGACCGCTGGCGAAGCAGTGGTATGGTATGGCGGACAGTTCTATGCGTTGTTCTTCCTGACACAGACCATCAAGGTGCCGGCGGTAACGGCGCAGATCATGATTGTGATCGCGTTGGCATTGGGCACCCCCGGGTTCGTCATCTTCGGCTGGCTGTCCGACAAGATTGGCCGCAAGCCGATTATCCTCGCCGGCTTCCTGCTCGCTGCGCTGACGTACTTCCCGATCTTCAAGGCGATTACTCACTTCGCCAACCCGAAGCTCGAGGCGGCGCTTTCGCAATCTCCGGTCACGGTGATTGCCGACCCGAATGAGTGCTCGTTCCAGTTCAAGGCGACCGGCACGGAGAAATTCACCACCAGTTGCGACGTGGCAAAATCCGGACTGGTCAATCTGTCGGTGAATTACAACAACGAAGCAGCTCCGGCAGGCACCAAAGCCAAGGTCAAGATCGGCGAGCAGACGCTGTCGGCTGACAGCCCTGACTTTGCCAAGGCACTCCCCGCAGCGATCAAGGCTCACGGTTACCCGGCATCAGCCGATCCTGCCGAGATCAACAATGTCATGACGGTCGTCATGCTGTGGCTGCTGGTGGTTTACGTGACGCTGGTCTACGCCCCGATCGCGGCGTGGCTGGTCGAACTGTTTCCGAGCCGCATTCGCTACAGTGGATTGTCGCTGCCCTATCACATCGGCAACGGCTGGTTCGGCGGTTTCCTCCCGGCCACCGTGTTCGCGATCGCCGCCGCTACCGGAAACATCTACTCCGGCCTGTGGTATCCGATCGGGATCGCCGTCATGAGTCTGATTGTCGGCTTCTTCTTCCTGCCGGAAACCAAGGACGTCGATATCACCAAGACCTGAGGTTTTTCCGGACGGCGCCTAGGCCCCGATGATTCTCAACAAACCGGCCGCGGACCGTTCCGCGGCCGGTTTTGGTTTTAAACGATGCTACCGGCAAACTGCAGCACGATCTCGCGCCGATGCGGGCGGGCGCGATGCTCGATCAGGTAGACCGCCTGCCACGTTCCGAGCGCCAGCTTGCCGTTCAGCACCGGGATTTGCAGCGAGGCGGCCGTCAGCATGGTCTTGACATGCGCCGGCATGTCGTCGGGACCCTCGGTATCGTGAGTCCAGCCGGCATTCTCGGGCGCCAACCGGGCGAGCGCGGTCATCAAGTCGTCGAGCACCGAAGGATCGGCGTTTTCCTGGATGGTCAGCGACGCCGAGGTGTGGCGGACGAACAGCGTCACCACGCCCTCTCGTGCGGAGGCGTCGGCCGCAAATTTTGCCACCTCACGGGTGACGTCGACAAAGCCGGCGCCGGAGGTTTGCACCGTGAGCAACGACGAGGCGATGGTATCGGCGCTGATTGCCGTGAGCTGCGTGCGCCACATTGATTTCGACGAAGTCACCTCAAATCTTTCCGGAAAAATCCTTCTGCATGCGGCTGGCCATTTCGACCAGCCGCCGCCAGGCCTGCTCCAGGAACGACATCACGCGATCCATGTCGCGATCGCTCGGCAGCGGAATTTCGATCTTGCGTTCCGCATCGGCTTTCGGCGTCGCCGGCTTCAGCGAATCCTGCTTCGGCAACGGCTCGTCGATCTTGCCGGTGACGGTGGGTTCGCGCGCCGCCAGTTGCGCCTTCAGCTTCTCGTTGTCGCTTTGCAAGCGGCCGATTTCCGCGTCGAGGGCGGCACGCTCGTCTGGCACGCTGTAGCAGGCCCAGCCGGCGCCGGAGTTGTTGCAGGTCGAAACGGCACCGGTGCGGGTATCGAGCCGGATCACGCCATCGGCGACCGGCGACAGCGCGTAGCGCCCGTTCTCGATCTCCGCCATCGACTGCGCCATCGCGGCGGCTGCGCTGCCGACACAAACGACTAACGCAGCGACGAGCGCTGCGGACAATTTCTTCAAAGGCGACGTCGCTGTGATCATGATCTGCTCCGCCTCAATCCGAAGGATGCACTCAGACTTGCGAACGATAGGACGCGCGGCCCGACTTCAACGCGTCCGCGAGCAATTCGATCCGGTCCTGTCCCCAGAACGCCTCGCCATCGAGCACGTATGCGGGCGAGCCGAACACATCAACTGCCAGCGCTTGCTGCCGGTTCTTTTCGTAGATCACGCCGATGTCGTCGGACGGCGAGCGTGCCACCAAGGTTTTGCCTGGAAGCCCCGAATCATCGGCTATTTTCGTCACCGTCTCCGGGTCTGCCAGGTTGAGCTGATCTTCCCAAACCGCGGCGAAAGCCCGCCGAAGGAAAGCATCGGGATCATGTCCCGCCTCGATGGCTGCAATGACCACACCGTCCGCCAACCGGCCACTGAACGGCGAATATGTCGGCTGCAGATGAAAATTCAGCCCGCGTTTTTCACGCCAACGCTGCAGTTCAAGCAACCGGTAGCGCTGCCTGACCGGATGGCGCTTGCCCAGCGGCAGCCCGCCACTCTCGGAAAACAGATCGATCAGCAACACCGGCTTGTAATTTACCTCGAGGCCGTAGGTACTTACGACTTCCCGGAACAATGCGTGCCCGATATAGGCCCATGGGGACGGAAGCGAAAAATAGTAATCGACCTGACGCGGCATGCGGGCTCCGGATGGGCAAATATGAAACCTCGGGTCATCCCAACAGACCCGCCACCACGGCGCAAGATCGATCCCCATATGGGTCCGCTATTGCACTGCGGCGATCGATCCACGGCGAGTTCGATTCTCCCGCAATAAACCGAGCGAAATCAACGATCTAACTGGTTACGCCGCAATCTTGACTTGACCTGTTGCGGTCAGTATGGTCCGCGCGGCTTTTGAGGGTGACGGGGCGACTTTCCATCAACCGTAGCGTCGTTTCGGGTGGTCCACAGCATGGCGGGCGGCACGAACGACGGCACAGATGGAAATCGCGAACCATCGTCATCCGAAGAAGCCGCGCTTTCCGCAAGGCTCGGAAGTCTGGATCAGCGGTTGTCCGAAATTCGCGACAGCCGAAAAATCGGGACTGGCCAGTCTGGAGGCGAGCAGGACGCGGCTCAGGCCAAGGCATCCGCCATGGCCGTCGGGCTTCGCCTCTCCTCCGAACTGGTTGCAGGTGTTCTTGTCGGAGCGGCTCTCGGTTGGGGTTTCGATCGTTTGCTGTCGACTTCGCCGTGGGGCTTCATCGTATTCTTGCTGCTTGGCTTTACCGCCGGCGTGGTCAATGTGATGCGGGCGGCGGGCGTGATGGCGAAGCAGTCCGAACGGCTCTGACGCGGGCATCCCGAAGCGTAGCCGAACGTTCGATAATTGCGCGAGAGAAACGCGAAACTTAAGAGACCGAGAGACGAATGGCCGCCGATCCGATTCACCAGTTCCAGATCACCAAGCTCTTTACCCTGGGTCACATCGGCGGACAGGAAATCGCGTTCACCAATTCGTCGGCCTACATGTTCGGTGCGGTCGCGATCATCTCGCTGCTGATGATCGGCGGCTCCGCCGGACGGCAGCTTGTTCCCGGCCGCATCCAGTCGATGGCCGAACTGAGCTACGAATTCGTCGCAGCCACCATTCGAAGCACCGCCGGCGCGGAAGGCATGAAGTTCTTCCCGCTGATCTTCTCGCTGTTCATGTTCATCTGCGTTTCGAACCTCATCGGCATCATCCCCTACACATTCACGATTTCGACGCACCTGATCGTCACCGGTGCGCTGGCGGTGTTGGTATTCTTCACCGTCCTGATTTACGGCTTCTACAAGAACGGGCTGAAGTTCCTGAAGATTTTTGTACCGTCGGGCATTCCGATCTACATCCTGCCGCTGGTCATGTTCATCGAAATCCTGACCTTCTTCCTGCGGCCGGTCTCGCACAGCGTGCGCCTGTTCGCCAACATGCTGGCCGGCCACATTGCGCTGAAGGTATTCGCGGGCTTCGTCGCAATGCTCGGCGTCTCGCTTGGCGCGATCGGCTGGGTCGGCGGCGTGCTGCCGTTGGGGCTCACTATCGGGCTGACCGCGCTCGAGCTTCTGGTCGCGTTCCTGCAGGCCTATGTGTTCGCGATCCTCACCTGCATCTACCTCAACGACGCCATTCATCCGGGACACTGAACCGTCCCGAACCTTCACCCACCACCGTCTTCTCAAGGAGCTTTAGAAATGGAACCGGCAGCAGCAAAACTTATCGGCGCGGGCATCGCATGCATCGGCATGGGCGGTGCGGGCGTCGGCGTGGGCATCATCTTCGGCAATTATCTTGCCGCCGCGGTGCGCAATCCTTCCGCAGCGCAGGGCCAGTTCGCTAACCTGATCTTCGGTTTCGCCGTGACCGAAGCGCTCGGCATTTTCTCGCTGCTGATCGCGCTGCTGCTGCTGTTCGTTCCGCTCTGAGCTAGACAAGGCCGATGAAAGGGTCTCCCCACAGACCCGCGCCGGCCGAACAGGAGAAGCCCGTGGCTGAAAGTCATGGTAACGCCACAGCCCACACCGAGGCAGAAGGTGGCCACAAGGAGCCATTTCCGCCGTTCCGGAGCGACACCTTTGCTTCGCAACTGGTGTCGCTGGTTATCGCATTCGTCGCGCTCTATCTGATCGTCTCGCGAATTGCGCTGCCGCGCGTCGGCGGCCTGCTCGACGCGCGGCAGAACGCGATCGAGGGCGATCTGGCCGCGGCGCAAAAGCTGAAGGAGGAGTCCGACAGTGCGCTGAAGGCCTATGAGAGCGAGCTTGCCGCCGCGCGTTCTCGCGCGCAGGCGATCGGCGCCGAGACCCGCGACAAGCTCAACGCGGCGGCCGAGGCCCAGCGCAAGACGCTGGAGGACCAACTCTCGGTCAAGCTCGCGGACGCGGAAAAGACCATCGCCTCGACCCGCGAAGCGGCCATGAGCAATGTCCGCGGCATCGCCGCCGAGGCGGCGGCTGCCATCGTGCAGCGGCTCACCGGGGTGATACCCGATGGCAAGGCCGTCGACAGCGCCGTCGATGCGTCGTTGAAGGGATAGGGCGATGTTCTACGAAGCGGAGTTCTGGGTCGCCGTCGCCTTCGTCATCCTGATGGCGATTTTCGCCTATGTCGGCGTTCATCGTACCGTGCTGAAAGCGCTCGATCATCGCAGCGAGCGCATCAAGGCCGAGCTCGACGACGCTCGCCGCCTCAAGGACGAGGCCGCAAAACTGCTGGCGGAATACCAGGCGCGTCACGCCTCAGCGGAACGCGAAGCCCAGGACATCATCACCAACGCCAGGGCCGAGGCCGAGCGTATCGCGGCCGAGGCCAAGACCAAGATGGAAGATTTTGTCGCGCGCCGCACCAAGACCGCCGAGAGCAAGATCGCGCTCGCCGAAGCCCAGGCGCTCGCCGACGTCCGCGCCGCCGCCGCCAATGCAGCGGTGACCGCGGCATCCACCATCCTGTCACAATCGGTGAAGGGACAGGTTGCCGACGATCTGTTGGCCAAAGGCATCGCCGAAGTTCGCGCCAAGCTGAACTGACGATAACAAACGTCATCACCTGCCAAAGCGGGTGACCGCCTTACTTCTTCTTCACCACTCGCGGCTTCGGCTCGGGCTTCAGCGCCTGCGGATCGAAGCCGATATAGAATATGTAGGAATCGTTGAGGTCGGCGGACACCGCCGGATAGACGATGTCCTCCGCCACCACGCTGAACGGCACGCTCAATCCCTCGGCCATCGATACCGTGGTCCGGACCACCGTGGTGGTGATGGTTTTCTCGCTCACGCCGCCCTGCACCACCGCGACGCGCAGCGGCACCTCCACCGTGGCAGGCGCGCCGGCGGGACCTGCGATGACACGGCCCTGAATGCCGACCCGCGCGGTGACCTGGCCGCCGCTCAGATTGCAGTCTCGCGCGGTGCGAGTGATGGTCGCCTGATAACGCACATCACTGCCGACGGGCTGCTTGCCCGGTGCTGCAACCGCATAGGTGGAGGCGCCGGCGCGGATCTTGACATCGGGGCAAGTCAGGCCGCCGGTCTCCGATTGACCTTCCGCCGGCGCGGACGGCGCAGTCTCATCGGACTTTCCGCCGAAAAGCGACTTGAAGCGATCGGTGATCGACTGCGACCACGCCGGTGAGGCGAGCATGCTGCAGCAGATTCCGGCCGAAACCAAGGCCAGCATCGCAATGCCGCGCCGCCGGCCCGGCCGCGCGGCCGTCATGATCACACGCTTGTGGTCCATCCGATGTCCCCGGCTTGTCGCGCCATCGCCCCCGCATAGCATCGCCTTATACCAAGGCAATGGCGGCAAACCCAAGGCACCGTTTGGTGGCGATGGAAACAAGGGTTAGCCGCGAAAATCCTCGTGCAGCAGGCCGAACAGCAAATGGTCCTGCCAGACGCCGTTGATGCAGAGATAGCGCCGCGCCAGTCCCTCGCGGGCAAAGCCGCATTTTTCCAGCACCCGGACCGACGGCGCGTTACTTGGAATGCAGGCCGCCTCGATGCGGTGCAGGTTGAGTTCGCCGAACAGCGACGGCAGCAGCACGCGCAGCGCCGCGGTCATGTAGCCGCGGTGGGCGTGAGGCTCGCCGATCCAGTAGCCGATGGTGCCGGCCTGCACGATGCCGCGGCGGACATTGGCCAGCGTGACGCCGCCGATCATGGCGCCGTCGGATTCCCGGAACACGACGAACGGATACGACCGGTCGGCGGAGATGTCCTCGGCGTAGCGCCGCAGCCGGCGGCGGAACCCGGCGCGGGTCAGATCGTCGGACGGCCAGATCGGCTCCCACGGCGTCAAATACGTCCGGCTCGATTCGCGCAACTGCGCCCATTGCAGGAAGTCGGACATCTGCGGCGCGCGCAGCAACAGACCATGGCCGCGCGGCGCCAGCGCCGGCGGTGAGCTGGATGGCAACCGGAACAGGGCCATGACCGAAATCCCTCAAGAACGTCGAATACGCGCGGTCAATGCAGCAGCGTCTTCGCCTTCGACCTGGTCAATCCTTCCGCAAAACCGACCGCCGTGTCCAGCCCCCTGCCGCTGCCGAGCGCCACCACCGCGGGCCGGCTGCGCGACAATAGCCCGTGCGCCACGTTGCGCGTCGACTCCACGCTGACGGCGTCGATCCGCGTCATCAGTTCGGCAACCGTCAGCGGACGCCCGTAAGCCAGCATGTGACGCGCCAGCTGCTCGGCCCGGGAACTGCAGCTCTCCAGCGCCATCAGCAGCCCGGCCTTCATCTGGGCTTTGGCGCGCGCGATCTCGGCCTCGGTCAGGGTCTCGACCGCGTCGTTGATGACATCGACGATCACTTCCATCATCTCAGGCGCGTCGCCGGGATCGGTGCCGGTGTAAAGCCCGAAAAAGCCGGTGTCGGTATAGGGCGCGTGGAAAGTGTAGATCGAGTAGCACAGCCCGCGCTTCTCGCGCACTTCCTGGAACAGCCGCGACGACATGCCGCCGCCGAGAATATTGGTGAACACCTGCAGGCTGAACAGCGACAGGTCGGATTGCGGCAAGCCTTCCAGCGCCAGCGTCAGATGCGCCTGCTCCAGTTCGCGGTGCACCACCTTGGAGCCGCCCTTGCCGAACATTGCCGCTTGCGGTTTCGGCGCCGGAGTGCCCTCGAAGCTCGCAAACCGCCGCGTCACCTCCTCGACCACTTTGCGGTGATCGACGGCGCCTGCGGCGGCCACCACCATGTCCGGCCCGCGGTAGTGCGTGGTGAGATAGCCGCGCAACGTATCGCGGTTGAAGGTCTTCAGGGTCTTGGCCGTCCCCAACAGCGAGCGCCCCATCGGCTGGTCCGGATAGCACAGCTCGTTGAGATGTTCGAACACCACGTCGTCGGGGGTATCCTGCGCGGCGCCGATTTCCTGCACGATCACGCTCTTTTCGCGTTCCAGCTCGTCCGGCACGAACGACGGATTGGCGAGAATGTCGGACAGCACGTCGAGCGCCAGCGGCACATCGGCTTTCATCACGCGCGCATAGTAGGCGGTGGTCTCGGTCGAGGTGCCGGCGTTGAGGTCGCCGCCGACCGCCTCGATCTCCTCGACGATCTCGCGCGAGGAGCGCTTCGTGGTGCCCTTGAACGCCATATGTTCGAGCAGATGCGAGATGCCGTGCTCGTTGGGCTTCTCGTCGCGGCCGCCGACGCCGGTCCACACCCCGAGCGCCGCGGTTTCGAGATGCGGCATGGTGTCGGTGACCACCGTGAGGCCGGAGGGAAGTTTGGTGACATCGACGCTCATCCGGCAACTCCTTGTTTCGCGGCCCGGCTGACCGAGGCCACGAACCGTTCGACTTCAGCCTGATCGTTATTCATGACTTTCATGTGCTCGGATTTGGTCATCAGACCCGAAAGCCACGCCGGCAATTGCGGGCGCACGCCGCAGGCGGCTTCCACCGCATCCGGAAATTTCGCGGCATGGGCGGTCGACAGCACGATGTTCGGTAACCGGGAATCCGAGGTATCGCGGTCCGCCACCGCCAGCGCCACCGCGGTGTGCGGATCGACCAGAATGCCGGCCTCGCGCCATGAGGCGCGGATCGCCGCGTTGGTTTCGGTTTCGTCGGCACGCCCGGCGTCGAACTCGCTGCGGATCGCCGCCAGCACCCTGTCGGGCAGCACGAACCGCCCGGACTGGCCGAGCGACGCCATCAAACCGCGCACCAAACTGGCGTCACGCCCCGATGCCTCGAACAGCAGGCGTTCGAAGTTCGACGATACCTGGATGTCCATGGACGGCGCCGCCGTGGCGTGGACTTCGCGCACCTCGTAGATGCCGGTCTTCAGCGTGCGCGCCAGGATGTCGTTGATGTTGGCGGCGATACGCAGGCACCGGATCGGCAGACCCATGCGTTTGGCGACATAGCCGGCGAAAATGTCGCCGAAATTTCCCGTCGGCACGGTGAAGTCCACCGTCCGCGCCGGCGCGCCCAGCGCCACCGCGGAGGTGAAATAATACACCACTTGCGCGACGATACGCGCCCAGTTGATCGAGTTGACGCCCGACAGCGATACGGAATCGCGAAAGGTGTGGTGATTGAACAGCCCCTTCACGATCGCCTGGCAATCGTCGAAATTGCCTTCGATCGCCAGCGCATGGACGTTGGCCGCGCCGGTCGTCGTCATCATGCGACGCTGCACGTCGGAGATGCGGCCGTGCGGAAACAGCACGATGAGATCGACATTGTCGAGACCGGCGAACGCGTCGACCGCGGCGCCTCCGGTATCGCCCGAGGTTGCGACCACGATGGTGGTGCGCTGTGCGCGCTGCGCCAGCACGTGATCCATCAGCCGCGAGATCAGCTGCATCGCCACGTCCTTGAACGCCAGCGTCGGGCCGTGAAACAGCTCGAGCACGAACTGGTTGGGGCTGGTCTGGCTTAGCGGCACCACCGCCGGATGCCGGAACGTCGCATAGGCCTCGTTGGCCATGCGGCCGAGATCGGCATCGGAAATCTCGCCGGCGACGAACGGGCGGATCACATCGACCGCGACTTCCCAATACGGCCGGCCGAAAAATCCGGCGATGGTCTCGGCCGAAAGCCGAGGCCAGGATTTCGGGCACGTAGAGGCCGCCGTCGCGGGCAAGCCCGGTCAGCATCACGTCGCAGAATCCCAGTATGGGGGCCTCACCCCGCGTCGAAATGTAGTGCGTCAAGCCGTCCTCCAAAGGCGGCGCGCGCGGCCAAGCCTTTGATATCGCAAAATTATCCACCGTCCGATCATCAACGCCGCGCGTCACCATAAAGCGTTTTCAAGCCAAGGGGAAACCTCGAAAAACGCCACGGTGGGAATTGGAACGAGCCGTCGCGCCTCGTTCTCCTGGCCGGTGATACAAGCCAATCCTGCGCCAGGCCATAAATAACGCCAATCGAAGCGGCGGCAGAGCGTTATTGACCGGGAGGCGCCCGAAATTGACGCTTTGTAGCGAGGCGGAGGGTGACGCCGCCGTCAATACCTCTGGCGCTTCTCTGCACGATGGTGATTTCACCTTTCTCCGCCGCGGCGGTCTTGCTCAATGCGACCTTGACGTGGCCGGTGCCGCGCGGCGCCATCTGCAGACCTGTGATCACCGCCCGTTCACCGGTGACCAGGAAACCGCCCTTGTCATCCGCCTTGAGGCCGTCGAGCTTGCCCTGCCCGGCGCGGAATGCGCGCGTCAAGGCTTCGTCCAGCGTCACACGGATGCCGACGCCAGCCCGCAGGAGTTGCGCCGGCACCTCGAATTGCAGTTGCAGCCGCTCGGTCTCCTTGCCGATGTTGCGCACGATGAAAAAACTTGGCGGGCTGGTGTCACCGGGTGCCACGACCTTGATGTTTCTCCATGCGAGATTGTTGTTGTTGGCAACGTCGGTATCTATACCCATACCTTCCACCGGCGGCGTCGCCTGCACGCTGAGGACTCGCAGATAGAGGCAATAATGATCGTTCGCCGGCGGCACCGGCGGCGGTTTCCACGCGATCGGGCCGATGCTGGTGGTCGTTCCCGGCTCGAGATGCAGCGCGATGAACTGCGCCGAGTTCGGAACCATCTTGAAGTCCGCCGGATAGGTCAGGCCGGATGAAGCGAGGGCATAATAAACAGCCACTTCGGCATAGACGGTACGTGGCGAGTTGGGGCGGGTATTGCGAAGCGTGCCGTAGAGATAGTTGGTCACGCCCGAGACCGGATTCTCGTGATCGGCATCGGAGCCGCAATTGCGCACCACGCCACCGGTCGTCACGTGATCCCCATAGCTGTCGACCGGCTGCACGCAAGCGTCCGTGGTGACCTGGTTGCGCCAATTCCACACGTCGGGGCTGATCCAATGCGTGCCCGGCGAGGGCGTAGTGCCGACGTTGCTGACGTCACTCGAATTGTCCGCCATCCATGGATCGGCGGACGGATCGCCCGGCGAGGGAACCGGGCAGGCTCCGGGAGGACGCAGGGCGCAGTAGTTGCGGTACATCACGTCGATGAAGCCATGCCAGCGCCAGAACATTGGGTCTTTCGGCGAACTGGTGTTGCACATGCTGCCGTAACCCAGTCCGCTGGAGCCGAAGAAATCGCCGATCTGCGGCCCGATGTTGCAGTGGACCTGGCCGTGGAAGCTGCCTTCGAAGGAATCGGTGAAATCGTCGAGTGATGCATAATCGGCAAGCTTCTTTTGGTTGCCGCCGATAATGGGGTCGGGCGTCGTGCCCCCGGCGATGGTGTAATAGCTCGGGACTATATTGTTGGTAGCCACGTAGACCAGCCGCAAACCGGCGTCCGCGTCGAACTGCGGCCCGCTCGGCAGTGGCCTGCCGGGATTCCACGGTACGACCTTGTTGTAGCCGAACTGCTCTCGCCACAGATCGAAGCGGCGCACGAACTCGCCGTGCCATGCGAGAAAGCGGGTCCAGATCGGAAAGCTCGCCTGATCATGCACGGTGTGATGCCAGAAGATATGCTCGTCCACGACATGTCCGAAGGTGGGATTGGTGGTCGTTGGCGCACGATGGTTTGACGTGTAAAAGTCTTCCGCCTGCCGTGTGATGTTCGTCTCGTTACGCTCGACCATATAGGTCTCGGTCACACTGCAGCTTCCGCCACCATTTCTTGTGACGTTGAGCGTCACATTGCGCGGGAACGGTCCGTTATTGGGTTCGAACTGGGCGGCAGCAGGCACCCAATAAAAGCCGACCGAAGCAGCGGCCAGATCCGCCGCCGCAAGCTGCGCCGTGCTCCAGCCCAGCGCCGTACCCGGTGTGGGAGTGTTCTTGGTGCCGAGATCCTCATTGTAGTCCTTGATGGTTGGACCGTCGATGCTCCAGGAATAGCTGGCTATCACGAAGCCGCTCGCTGAGGCGGTCAGGATGGCATGCTCGCCGAAGTTGAAAGTCGTGGCAGGCGTCGGCGCGAGGCTCAGGCTGTCCGCGGAAGCGGTGATGCTGAGCGAGCCGCCGCCGGCGCAGGCGCCGGCCGTTGCCGGAGAGGCTAGAACGCCGCTGCCGAGCAGCAAAGCCGCAGATAGAAGGAAGCGAGTCGGCGTCATGTCGGACCCCCAATTTCCTGAATGTTTCCGTCAAAGCATGGCGAGATATCGCCTTGCGTCAGCGCACCGGAATAAGTGCGCCGTAGAGTTCGCCCTTCGGAAAACGGCTCGTCGTCACAATCATTCCGGATTCCCCGGTGCCCGTTTGTAAAAGGCGGGAGGCAAAAAGTGCCTTGGGCGCGGCGCGGCTGACCTCATAAAGGCCCGACAAGGAGCCGCCGGTTTGCTTGTCGCGCGACAGGCGCAGCGCAAGTTTCGGCAGCGCCAGTTCCGTCTTGAATACGCGGTCCTGCGGCGCCGGACTGCCGACCAGCGCGGCGTTGGTCGGTGTGCCCGCAGTGCCGGCCACCGTCGCGGCGTAGAATACCGATACTTTTCCGCCCGGCAGGTGGGTCTCGCTCACGATTGCCGTTCCGCTGCCGCTGGAACTGGCGCCTTGAGCGGGCGCCAGACGCGCGACGTAGTTCATAACCGGCACCATTGCGCCGTTGGGCGCGAGCTGGCCGCGAATCTCCGGCTTGCCGTCGCTGCCGACGATTTCGGCATAGACACGCCCGGAATCGAACTCGCCGATGAGGTTATTGTCGAGCGGGCGTTTGTCGTCACGCTCGAAATTTCCGGTAATGGTCGCCGACGAACCATCAGGACACGGCTGCGCGTCCATGCCGCATAACGCCTTCACCATCTCGCCGTTTTTGCCGACGCCGAAATTGTAAAGCGCGACGCTCTTCGCGGCGCCGCTTTCCAGGCCCTGATAGGTGAAATCATAGGACAGTGTGCGCTTGACCGGATTGAGCTGAAACGCACCGGTAGCGGTCGCGCTCGACGAACTGCCGCCGACGACTTGCTTGGAATCAAGCTGTGCGACCAGGAGAGTGTTCTCCGACATTTGCATGCCGGAATGTTGAGCGACTGCGACATCAGCCAAACCGAACAGAATCGCAGGGGTCGCCAAAAAACCAAATGCCACATTCTTCATGGAAATGCCTCTGGCGTTGCACGCACGTCGCATTTTTGAAGCGGGAGGCCGCCCCGATCAGGGCGGCTGTCGAATCCGAGAATTATTGCGATCACCAAAATAAATTAACGGCGAATGTGGCGGCCGGCGGCCAAAGCAATAGGCCACGTTGAGCCGATCGATCGTCACAACGAGCATAGTAAACCCTGCCAGACAACGCAATGAATAGTTGTCTTGCTTCCTGACCTATCGCAATTGGTGCAGCAATCTTGCGATTTTTATGCGTCTGCCAGGTTTATGCAAAATAACGAATGTCGTGAAAGATTTCCGATCATTTTCCGGATGGTGGCGCGTCACCTTTGCCCCCGCCACCACACTGCGAACGCGATCATGACCGCACAGGCCAAGCCGAACCAGGTGATCGCGTACTGCAGGTGGTCGTCCTTGAGATGGACTTCGAGTGGCCCAGGCTTGGGAATGCCGCTCTCCGGCACGGGCTGCTCGAGGTCGATGTAGAACGGCGCCACCTCGCCCCAGCCGAGCGCGCGCGCCATGACGAGATGATCGCGCGTGAACCATAACCGCTTGGCGGTGGTTTCCTGCGGCGTCAGCGCGCCGGCACTTTCCGGAAAGCGGATATAGCCGGTCATAATTACCGGCGCGCCGGTGACTAACCGCGTCACCGCGCGATCCTGCCGGGCGCGGTCCTGCATGGTGTTTTGCACGAAGCCCGTGTTGATCGCGATGGTCTCGCCGCTTGGCAGGCGCGCCGGCAGAAACGCCCAGGTGCCGGGGCCGGAAACATCGTCGCGGATCGCGGAGCCGGAACTATACACCATCGCGTCGGGGCGGGATTCATAGGTCGCGGAAAAACGCACGCGGCGGAATTCGTCCGCACCCGGCGTCAGCGCATTCCATTGCGCGGGTGACGGCAGCGCTTCCGGCGCCGCCGCGAGGCGCTCGGTCAGAGCTGCGATCAGCGCATGTTTTTCGACCCGGCGCTGCAACTGCCAAACGCCGAGGCCGATCAGCAGCGCCAGTATCAGCAGCGTGAAGATTGCAAGGCCGGCAATGCCGCGCCGGCGTGCGGAGATTGCGGTCATCACGGCTCGCGATCGATCAGCCGGCCTTCCGCCGCCTTGTGATGGAATTGCAGCGCGATCAACAGCGCCTTCATCGAGCGCAGCGGTAACAGCGTGGTCGCCAGAATCAGCGGCAGCCACAATGCGGCATGCAGCCAGAATGGCGGCTGGTATTTTATCTCAACGATCAGGGCGCAGGCCACGACGATGGCGCCGGCGATCATGATGATGAATACCGCGGGGCCGTCGCCGGAATCGATGAAGGCATAATCCAGCCCGCAGCTCTCGCAGGCCGGCCGCAGAGTGAGAAATCCCGCATACAGTTTTCCTTCGCCGCAACGCGGGCACTTGCAGGCAAGCCCACGCATAGCGCTTTGCAACACCGACGGTAAGTTCTCGTCATGCATCGATTGGTCTTTCGCGCTTCGCCAAACAAAAAGGGCGGCCCTGCGGCCGCCCCCCTTGTAGCACATCGATCCGAGTTCAATGCGCGCCGTGAGCCATGGTTTCCGCGCCGTGGCCCCAGACGTAGATGCAGATGAACAGGAACAGCCACACCACGTCGACGAAATGCCAGTACCAGGCGGCGAATTCGAAGCCGAGATGCTGGGTCGGGGTGAAATGTCCGGCGTAGGCTCGCAACAGGCAGACCAGCAGAAAGATGGTGCCGATCAGCACATGGAAACCGTGGAAGCCGGTCGCCATGAAGAACGTCGCGCCGTAGATGTTGCCGGCGAAGCTGAACGCGGCGTGGCTGTATTCATAGGCCTGCACGCAGGTAAACGCGGCACCAAGCAGTACCGTCAGGATCAGGCCGTATTTCAAGCCTTGGCGATCGTCCTCGAGCAGGGCGTGATGCGCCCAGGTCACCGTGGTGCCCGAGGTCAGCAGCAACAGCGTATTCAGCAGCGGCAGATGCCAGGGATCGAAGGTCTCGATGCCCTTCGGCGGCCAGACGCCGCCGAACAGCGCTTCGCGCGTCGCGTGGACCGGGTCGGCGGGGAACAGTGAGGAATTGAAAAACGCCCAGAACCAGGCGACGAAGAACATCACCTCGGAGGCGATGAACAGGATCATGCCGTAGCGATGGCTGATCTGGACCACGCGGGTGTGGTCGCCCTTGTACTGCGCCTCGCGGATCACATCGGCCCACCAGCTCGCCATGGTGTAGAGCACGCCGATGGTGCCGACGCCGAAAATGATCGGCGCGGCGGCGAACAGATGGTGCATCCAGCAGATCGCGCCGACCGCCATGATGAAGGCCGAAACGGCGCCGACAATCGGCCACGGGCTCGGATCGACGAGATGGTAGTCGTGGTGTTTGACATCAGCCGTAGCCATTGCGGGTCTCTCCGTTAGCGGTGCCGTGCTATTCGGCACGTATTCGTCTCAAAAATCAAATCCCAGGATCCAGACGATCAAAGGCTTCCCTTGCGTTTGTCCGGTTCGCTTGCCGCCAGCGGCTGCGGCTCGGTGGCACGAACCGGGTAGAACGTATACGACAGCGTGATGGTGTTGAGCCCGTCATTGTCGCTGTCGGCGGCGAGTTTCGGATCGACATAGAACACCACCGGCATCTCGCGCTTTTCGCCCGCCGCCACGGTCTGTTCGGTGAAGCAGAAGCAGTTGATCTTCTGGAAATACGATCCGACCGTCAGCGGCGTCACATTATAGGCGGCCTGCCCGGTGGTGGCCCGCGCCGACTGGTTGGTCACGGTGTAATAGACGGTGACCACTTCGCCGATTCTGACCTGAATTTCGGTCTGCTCCGGCTCGAATTTCCACGGCAAGCCGCCGGCGACGTTGGAATCGAAGCGCACCGCGATGGTCCGCTGCAGCGGCGCCGACGCCGGTGCCGAGCCCGCGACCTGGGTAGTGCCATTGAAACCGGTGGTGCGGCAGAACCAGTTGTAGAACGGCACCGCCGCATAGGCGGCGCCGACCATCAGCGCCACGAACACGCCGCACAGCGCCGCCACGGTTGCATCACGGCCGAGGCCGCGCCGCGGCGCAGCCTTACGGTCTGTGGCCGGCTCTCGCGTCATGTCGGACTGGTCTCTTTCCATCATGTCAAACTACATCGGCCGCACGAGCACACCGGGCCCCTTGACCATGGTGACCGCGAAAAACAGCACCACCAGCACGCCGAGCGCCAAGGCGATGGCGATCGAACGCTCGCGGCGGCTTTTCTTCTGCGCCTCGGTGAGGACGATGCCTTTGGGCTCCTGCTTGTCGTCCATCGCCGGCCATGCGCCCCCTACCAGATCAAGGGTGCGACGGCGCGGACGACGACTTCGAGCAGCAGGGTCGCAAACAGCGCAAACAGATAGAAAATCGAAAAGGCGAACAGTTTTCGCGTCGCGCGCGACGCCTCGAGGCCTTCGCGGCGGCGGTACACGTTGCGCGCCAGCGCCAGCATTCCGCTGCCCAGGATCAACGACGCGATGCCGTAAACCGCATCGAAGTATCCAAGCGGCCACGGCGCAACGGCGACCGCGGCAAGCACGACAGTGTAAAGCAGTATCTGCAGCCGCGTCGCATCGGGGCCGGCAACGACGGGAAGCATCGGCACCCCGGCGCGGGCATAGTCGTCGTTGCGGAACAGCGCCAGCGCCCAGAAGTGCGGTGGGGTCCAGAAGAAGATGATGAGGAACAGCAGGATCGGTTCGACCGACAGCGAGCCCGTCGCCGCCACCCATGCCACCACCGGCGGCAACGCACCAGCAGCGCCGCCGATCACGATGTTCTGCGCGGTCCAGCGCTTCAGCGCCATGGTGTAAATCACGACATAGAAGAAGATCGTGAAGGCAAGCAGCCCGCCGGCAAACCAGTTGACCAGGATGCCAAGTGTCATCACCGAGAAGAACGCCAGCGTCATGCCGAACGCCAGCGCTTCCGGCTTGGTGACGCGGCCGCGCGGGATCGGCCGGTTGGCAGTGCGTGACATCAAGGCGTCGATGTCGCCCTCGTACCACATGTTCAGCGCGCCGGACGCGCCGGCTCCGACGGCGATACACAGGATCGACGTAAACGCCAGTACCGGATGAACGTGGCCCGGCGCGATCACCAGCCCAACCAGCGCGGTGAAGATCACCAGCGACATCACCCGCGGTTTTAGCAGCGCGACGTAGTCGGCGACGCCCGCTTCCGAGATGCGCGGCGCCGTGAGGTCGATATGGTGTTCAACGATCGACAATGGTCTCTTACTCTCATCTAAATCAGCGTCATGGCCGGGCTTGTCCCGGCCATCCACGTCTTGTTCGCCTCAACGCCTGAAAGACGTGGATGCCCGGGACAAGCCCGGGCATGACGGCGTCTATGGCTACTGCACCCTCGGCAGCACTTCGAACTGGTGGAACGGCGGCGGCGACGGCAGCGTCCATTCCAGCGTGGTGGCGCCGGCGCCCCACGGATTGTCGGCGGCCTTCTCTTTTCTGATGAATGCCAGCGCGACGCCGTAGATGAAAACCAGCACGCCGAGCCCGGACAGATACGAGCCGAGCGAGGACACCAGATTCCATCCCGCAAAGGCATCGGGATAGTCGACGTAACGGCGCGGCATGCCCGACAGGCCGAGGAAGTGCTGCGGGAAGAACACCAGGTTGACGCCGATGAACGTCATCCAGAAGTGCAGCTTGCCGATAAATTCCGAATACATGTAGCCGGACATTTTCGGGAACCAGTAGTACCAGCCGGCAAAGATCGCGAACACCGCGCCCAGCGACAGCACGTAGTGGAAATGCGCGACCACGTAATAGGTGTCCTGCAGCACGCGATCGACGCCGGCATTTGCCAGCACCACGCCGGTGACGCCGCCGAGCGTGAACAGGAAGATGAAGCCGATCGCCCACAGCATCGGTGTCTTGAACTCGATCGAGCCGCCCCACATGGTGGCGATCCACGAGAAGATCTTCACCCCGGTCGGCACCGCGATCACCATGGTGGCGGCGACGAAATAGGCCTGCGTCGCCGACGACATGCCGACGGTGTACATGTGGTGCGCCCACACCACGAAGCCGATGCCGCCGATCGCGACCATCGCATAGGCCATGCCGAGATAGCCGAACACCGGCTTCTTCGAGAAGGTCGAGACGATCTGGCTGACCATGCCGAAGCCGGGCAGAATGAGGATGTAGACTTCGGGATGGCCGAAGAACCAGAACAGATGCTGGAACAGCACCGGATCGCCGCCGCCGTCGGCGGAGAAGAACGTGGTGCCGAAATTGCGGTCGGTGAGCAGCATGGTGATGGCGCCGGCCAGTACCGGCAGCGCCAGCAGGAGCAGGAACACGGTCACCAGGATCGACCACACGAACAGCGGCATCTTGTGCAGGGTCATGCCCGGCGCGCGCATGTTGAAGATGGTGGTAATGAAGTTGATGGCGCCCAGGATCGACGAAGCGCCGGCCAGATGCAGCGACAGAATGGCAAAATCCACCGCCGGTCCCGGATGGCCCGAGGTCGACAGCGGCGCATAGATGGTCCAGCCGGCGCCGACGCCGTTGGCGCCGGGCTCGCCCTCGACGAAGGTGGAGATCAAGAGCAGCGCGAAAGAGGCCGGCAGCAGCCAGAACGAGATGTTGTTCATGCGCGGGAAGGCCATGTCGGGCGCGCCGATCATCAGCGGCACGAACCAGTTGCCGAAGCCGCCGATCATCGCCGGCATCACCATGAAGAAGATCATGATCAGGCCGTGCGAGGTGACGAACACATTGTAGGTGTGGGTTTCGTGGAACAGCTGGACGCCGGGATACATCAGCTCGATGCGGATCGCGATCGACATCGCCGCACCGATGACGCCGGCGATGATGGCGAACACCAGGTACATCGTGCCGATGTCCTTGTGGTTGGTCGAATAGACGAAGCGCCGCCAGCCTGTCGGATGGTCATGCGCGTGGTCGTCATGCGCGTGGGCGTGATCGTCATGGGCCGGTGTTGCGGTCGTTGCCATTTTCAAATCCTAATCTGCAGTCCTTGGAACCTTGCGGTCCCCGTCGCCCTTAGTCCTTGCGCCGCGCCGCCTGCCTACTGCGCCGCCGCGCCGGCCGATGCGAGCGAGTTCGAAGGATTGCTTGCGAACTTCTTCTTCGCGCCCTCGACCCAGCTTGCGAATTCGGAATCGTTCACCACCCGTACCACGATCGGCATGAAGGCGTGATCCTTGCCGCACAGTTCGGAGCACTGGCCGTAGAACATGCCTTCCTTGGTGGCCTTGAACCAGGTCTCGTTGAGACGGCCGGGCACCGAGTTCGATCTTGATGCCGAACGCCGGCACCGCGAACGAGTGGATGACGTCGGCGCCGGTGGTCTGGATCCGCACCACCTTGTTGACCGGCACCACCATCTCGTTGTCGACGCCGAGCAGCCGCGGCTTCTTGTCCTGGGCCAGCAGCGAATCGAACTCGAACTTGCCGTTATCGGGATAGGCGTAGCTCCAGTACCACTGCTTGCCGGTGGCCTTGATGGTCAGATCGGCCTTCGGGATGTCCAGCTCCTGGAACAACAGGCGGAACGACGGCACCGCGATGCCGACCAGGATCAGCACCGGGATGATGGTCCAGGCCACCTCGATCAGGGTGTTGTGCGTGGTCTTGGAGGGGATGGGGTTGGCCTTGGCGTTGAACTTCACCATGACGATGATCAACAGCGCCAAAACGAACAGCGTGATGATGGTGATGAGCCAGAACAGGAAATTGTGGAACCAGATGATGTTCTCCATCACCGGCGTGGCGGCTTCCTGCAGCTTGTATTCCCAAGGCGCGGGCTGGCCCATTTCGGCGAAAGCCGCCCCGCCAAGAACCAGCTGGGCTGCGACAACGGCTAACCCCAGCAACCGGCGGCCACTCTGGCCCCTCGACATCTTCATGCCGCTCGCGCTCCTTGTGACTTAAGTCCCTCAATTCCCGCCGGCTGGCTAAGAATGGTGCCCGATCCGCGCTCCGACAATGGCCACAGGAATTACTTTAGAAGTATCCGGGGCCGGATCGTTAGAACGCGTCGAAATCCAGCCTCTCAAACCATAATTCGCAGCCTGTCGCAATGCAGTAGTGGGGTCCGCAGCGATGCATTTGCCGCTCGGGTCCGGGCGGCGCATTTTGCCGGAAAATCAGGCTCAAGCGCGGCATTTGCGCTCCCAGGGCGCTTGACAGGCGGAATGCCCGATGTAGGCACAGAGAGGTTGCTCCATAGGAACCTGATTCGCGGCTGTGGAGCGGCTCGTTGCGGCCGCCTTCAAGGCGCCGTCATTGCCGATCAGTCCAGTGTTCGAACCGATATTACCAAGGGAATACCTTAAGGGATCGACCCGGATGGGGTTTTCAAGACAGCAGGCAAAAACCCAGATTGCGGCCGGCGCCCTTGCCGCCGCGCTGTTTTTCGGCCTCACCGCCGCCGCCGGCGCGCAAGGAGCGGTGCGCTCGGTGCATGGCGACTGGCAAATCCGCTGCGACACCCCGCCGGGCGCGCAGGCCGAGCAGTGCGCCCTGATCCAGAGCGTGGTGGCGGAAGACCGCTCCAACGCCGGCCTCACCGTCATCGTGCTCAAAACCGCCGATCAGAAAAGCAAGCTGATGCGGGTGGTGGCGCCATTAGGCGTGCTGCTGCCGTCGGGCCTCGGGCTGAAACTCGACAATGTCGACGTCGGCCGCGCCGGTTTTGTGCGCTGCCTGCCCAACGGCTGCGTTGCCGAAGTCGTGATGGACGACAAGCTGCTCGGGCAACTCCGGACGGCGAAGACGGCGACGTTCATCATTTTCGAGACGCCGGAAGAGGGGATCGGGTTTCCGCTCAGTCTGAACGGGATCGGCGAGGGGTATGACAAGCTGCCGTGATAAAACGGGATCGCCGCTAAAACACCAACGCCATGCAGACGACATTCTCATACACGCCATCGACCAGAACCGCGTCACGCTGCACGCCTTCAACCTCAAAGCCTGCTTTCTTGTAAAGTTCGATCGCGCCGGTGTTGTGCTCGCGCACCGTCAACTCGACCCGGTGAAGGCCAAAGGCTCGCGCCGCTGCGAGCGCGACTCGGATCAACTTCGTGCCGATCCCCTGGCCGCGGAATTGCGGCAACAGCCCCACTCCGAAAACCCCGCGATGCGCCTGGCTCGGCCTGCTCATCGGCGTCACATCGCACCAGCCGACCACTTCGCTTTTCGCCGAGACGGCCACGAACTGGGGATGGCCGCGCTTGATATTGTCCAGCACGAACGCTCCGCGTCGCCTCGATCGGCGGGGCCTCCAGGAACGCCAGATACCGCCGCTCCCGCGCCACGATATCGAGGGCGCGATGAAAGCCCTCGATATGGCCTTGGGCTATCGGGACAATTTCGATCGCGCTCATGTTCCGGCCATGGGCCGAATCCGCCCCTCGCGGAATGGCCGGGAAACAACTATCTTGGATTCGACCCTCCGACAACGGAATGCCCATGACCAACCTCGCCACCTCCTCCCTGCTCGACCGCGCCAGTCTCGACCGCGACCAAGTGCGCCACGAAGTCGCGCGCGGGCTATCCGGCGCCGACGACGGCGAGCTGTTCCTCGAATACGCCCAGACCGAAGCGCTGATGTTCGACAACGGCCGGCTGAAGCAGGCGACCTACGACACCAGCCAGGGGTTTGGGCTCCGCGCGGTGAAGGACGACGCGGTCGGTTACGCGCATTCGTCCGACGTATCGCTGCCGGCGCTGATCCGCGCCGCGGATGCGGTCGCGGCGGTGCGCGGCGGCTATAGCGGCAGTTTTGCTGCGGCGCCCGCGCATACCAATGTGCGGCTCTATGGCGACGACAATCCGCTGGACGCACCGGGCTTCGAGGCCAAGGTAAAACTGCTGGCCGAGATCGACGCCTATGTCCGCGACAAGGATCCGCGGGTGCGGCAGGTGTCGGTCAGCGTCGCCGCGACCTGGCAGGTGGTGGAAATCCTGCGGCCGGATGGCGAGAGCTATCGCGACATCCGCCCGCTGGTGCGGCTCAACGTCTCCGTCGTGGCCGGACAGGGCGATCGCCAGGAAAGCGGCAGCAAGGGCTATGGCGGACGCGAACCTTACGCGCGCTTCATCGAAACAAAAGCGTGGCGCGAGGCCGCCGATGGCGCGATCCGCGAAGCGCTGGTCAATCTCGAATCGGTGCCGGCGCCCGCCGGCGAGATGGACGTGGTGCTCGGCCCCGGCTGGCCCGGCGTGATGCTGCATGAAGCGGTCGGGCACGGGCTGGAAGGCGATTTCAACCGCAAGCAGACGTCGGCCTTCGCCGGCCTGATGGGCCAGCAGGTCGCTGCAAAAGGCGTCACGGTGGTCGACGACGGCACCATCGCGTCAAGGCGCGGCTCGCTGTCGATCGACGACGAGGGCACGCCCACCAACCGCACGGTGCTGATCGAGGACGGCATCCTGGTCGGCTACATGCAGGACCGCCAGAACGCCCGGCTGATGAACATGAAGCCGACCGGCAACGGCCGCCGCCAGAGCCACGCCCATGTGCCGATGCCGCGCATGACCAACACCTACATGCTGGCCGGTAGCCGCGATCCGGCGGAAATCCTGGCCTCGGTGAAAAACGGAATCTTCGCCGCCAATTTCGGCGGCGGCCAGGTCGATATCACCTCGGGCAAATACGTGTTCCAGTGCACCGAGGCTTATAAAATCGAGAACGGCAGGATCGGCGCGCCGCTCAAGGGCGCGATGCTGATCGGCAACGGTCCAACCGACCTGCACCGCATCACCATGATCGGCAACGATCTTCAGCTTGATTCCGGGATTGGCACCTGCGGCAAGAACGGCCAGGGCGTGCCGGTCGGCGTCGGCCAGCCGACGCTGCGGATGGAGCGCATCACGGTTGGAGGCACCGGCTAATGAGCAAGCAAACATCCTCTTTCGCTTCGACGGCGCGGCGCTGGCGCGGCCAGCTGATCCAGATGGCTGGGATCGTGCTGCTGGTGCTGGTCGCCAAAGGCGCGGTGGCCGAACAGTTCTATGTGCCGTCGCCCTCGATGGAGCCGACACTGCTGATCGGCGACATGATGCTGGCTTCGAAATATCCCTATGGCTACGGCGCGGCGTCGATGCCGATCCATGTCAACTTCACCCAAAGCGGCCGGGTGTTCGGCGCGCTGCCGAAGCGCGGCGATGTCGTGGTTTTCCGCTGGCCGGGCGATCGGTCTCAAGCATGGGTCAAGCGCGTTGTCGGCCTGCCCGGCGATCGCATCCAGATGCGTCAGGGCCAGCTCTTTATCAATGGCAATCCCGTCGCGCTGAAGCCCGATGGCATCGGCCAGGTCGAAGGCGACAACGGCGCCAGCGAGCCGGCGCGCCGCTATGTCGAGACGCTGCCCGGCGACGTCACCCATACCATCTTCAAATTGTACGCCCATGGCCGGCTCGACGATACGCCGGAAGTGACGGTGCCCAAGGACCGCCTGTTCGTGATGGGCGACAACCGCGACAACTCCGCGGACAGCCGCGTCCCCGTGAGCGAAGGCGGCGTCGGACTGTTGCCGACCGACAATCTGGTCGGCCGCGTCGACGCGATCGTAGGCTCCTGGGATTTCGCCACGAAAAGCCAGCCGGTCTGGACCTGGCTGTCGGGTTTTCGCCTCGCGCGGTTTTTCACCGGCGTGCACTAGGAAACCCTCATGGTGAGGAGCGCGCTCTTCGCGCGTCTCGAACCATGGGAGCGTATAGCCATCCTTCGAGACGCGGCCAAGTGGCCGCTCATCAGGATGAGGCAGGAAGCTCGCCGTGACCTTCGACGTCCGGCATATCGCGCTCGCCTGGCCAGAGAGAAATCGTAGGGTGGGCAAAGGCGCCCTTGCGCCGTGCCCACCATCTTATTCCAGCTGAACTCTTGATGGTGGGCACGCTACCCGGCGCGTTCGCGCCGGCCGGCTTTGCCCGCCCTGCAGCCGAACCCCTACCGCACCACGCCCGAGATGAATCCCGGCTTGCGCCGCGGCGGCTTGATGTCCTTTTTCAGATAGCAGTGCGCGTCGCGGCCGACATAGCCGGGCCTCGCATAGGTCCAGGCGCGGCACTTGTTGTCGGCGGTGCAGGCCGCCTTGCAGGCCTCGTCGCCCTCGCCGCCTTCCAGATCGAAATTCCTGTAGTCGCCGCCGAACCGGTCGATCGAGGATTTCGACCGGGCCGATATGCTGCTCGACCACGCCGGCGCCGCGCACGCCGGAGACGCAGCAATTGTTCTGGGTGCGCACCGGGACATTGCTCTTGAGCCAGCACACCGCGCCGCCGGCGGCATCGGTCGGATAGTTGAAACTCCAGGCTCGGCAGCGCCGGTCGCGTTCGCAAGTGAGCGCGCAATCCGCCGGATCGCCTGTAGGCACCGGTGAACTCGCATAGTCGGCGCCGGGCCGGTCGAAATTGGCTTGCGCCTGCGCCTGGCGCGCGGCTGTGACGTTCGCGCCGATCAGGAGCGTCAGCAAACACGCCTTGAGCAGGCGGGTTCTCCACATACGTTGTTGCTTCCGATCAGGATGTGGTTTGTTACGAACCGCCATTTGACGGCCGGCTTTCTGTACCTCAGATGAACGGCATCTAACGCGCTGATCTAGAAGGCGTATTCCTCATAGGCCGGGTCCACCGAGCGGTGCCAGGGGCCGTGGAATTTTTCCAGCATCTCCTCGGCCGGGCTGCGCCCGGCATCGAGGATTAGATCCAGCGGAGCGAGGTGCCGCGATTCGTCGCGGCCGAGATGATCGACATGGCCGCGCCGGCGCAGGCCGGCATGCGCGAGCACCAGACACTCCTTGGCGATCTCGAACAGATAGCGGTCCCTGATCCGGGCCTTGAAGCCGAACCGCGGCACGTCATCGCGCAGCGCCTGCCGCTCCTGCGCGGTCCATGCGCGCGCGATGTCCCATGCCGCGTTGAGGCTGGTATCGTCGTACAATAGCCCGACCCAGAATGCCGGCAGCGCCGGCAACCGTCCCCACGGCACGCCGTCGGCGCCGCGCATTTCCAGGTAGCGCTTCAGCCGCACCTCGGGGAAAATCGTGGAGAGATGATTGGCCCAGTCCGACAGCGTCGGCCGCTGGCCTGGCAACACATTGTTCCTGCCCTCGAAGAAGGCGCGGAACGAGGAGCCGGCGACGTCGATATACTCATCGCCGCGCTTGATGAAATACATCGGCACGTCCATCGCATAATCGACCCAGCGCTCGAACCCCATGCCGTCCTCGAACGCCCATGGCATCATGCCGGCGCGCGCATTGTCGGTGTCACGCCAGATCTCCGAGCGGAACGACAGAAAGCCGTTGGGCTTGCCTTCGGTGAACGGCGAATTGGCGAACAGCGCGGTCGCCACCGGCTGCAGCGCCACCGATACCCTGAGCTTCTTGACCATGTCGGCTTCGGAGGAGAAGTCGAGATTGGTCTGCACCGTGCAGGTCCGGTACATCATGTCGAGGCCGTATTTGCCGACCTTCGGCATGTAATTGGTCATGATCTTGTAGCGGCCTTTCGGCATCGCCGGAATCTGCTCGCGCGACCATGACGGCGTCATGCCGAGTCCGAGAAATCCGATGCCGAGCGGAGCCGCGATCTCGCGCACCTGCGCCAGATGCGCCATCAGTTCGGACTGGGTCTGGTGCACGGTTTCCACCGGCGCGCCGGATAGTTCGAACTGCCCGCCCGGCTCCAGCGAAATCGCGCCGCCGCCGGTGACATCATAGAGCCCGATGATGTTGCCGCGCTCCATGATCGGCTCCCAGCCGAGCAACAGCTTCATGCCTTCCAGCAGCGCGCCGATGCCGCGTACGCCTTCGTACGGCACGGGGTCGTGGCCCTGCAGCGTGAACGGGGTCTTCTCGTGCTCGGTGCCGATGCGGAATTCGGACGGCGGTTTCACGCCGGCTTCCAGCCAGGCCACAAGCTCGTCGCGCGACTGCAGCGGCGTCATATCGATCTGGTCACGCGCCATTACTGGTTCCGGATGTGGGGCGTTTCGACCGAACGCGCGCGGTGTCGGGGGCGGCTGCGGACATAGCGATCCGCAAAACCTGGAGGTGAGAATGATATCATCGCGCCGGCGCGGCGTCTCTGGCGGCCAGCGCCGGCGCCTCATCGCACGAACAGCCGAGCCGGTCGAGCAGGCCGCAGAGCTTTATCGCGTCCGCATCCGACAGTTTCGAGCCGACGTGCTTTTCGATCGCGGCGGAATAGGCGCTCCACATCTTCTTCTGCAATTCGCGCCCGGCCTCGGTGATTTCCACGAACTGGCCGCGCTTGTCGATCTTGCATTCGCGGCGCGCCGCCAATCCCTCATCCACCAGACGGTCGATCAGCCGCGAGGTCGAATATTGCGGGATCAGCATCTGCTTTTCCAGTTCCACGGGACGCATTTCGCCGGATGGCGCGCGCGACAATTCGAGCAGCGCGTCATACCAGGCGAGCGGCGGGAAGCCGGCCTTCTTCAGATCCTGCTCGACGGCATCGAGCACCCGGCCCTGGATGCGCATCAGGCGGATCCAGGCGGCGGTCGCCTCGGTCGATGGTTTGCGTTTCATGGCTTCGTCCATATCTGACGGATCAGTGTACCGCACTAAATGCAGCTGCATCAATCTTGACTATTGCATGCAGATGCATTTAATCACCCGCCTGCCGTAGCCAATAATCCAAGGGAAGGAAATCCAATGAAATTATACTATTCGCCCGGAGCCTGTTCGCTGTCGCCCCACATCGCGCTGCACGAAGCCGGTCTCGCCCATGAACTGGTCAGGGTCGACCTCAAGGCCAAGAAAACCGAAAAGGGTGACGACTTCACCAAGATCAATCCCAAGGGCCAGGTGCCGGCGCTGCAACTCGACAGCGGCGAATTGGTCACCGAAGGTCCGGTGATCGTGCAGATGATCGCCGACAAGGCCCCGGCGAAGAATCTCGCACCCGTGAATGGTTCGACCGAGCGCTACAAATTGCAGGAATGGCTGAACTTCATCACCACCGAACTGCACAAGAATTTCAGCCCGCTGTTCCAGCCGGTGATCCCCGACGAGGTGAAGAACTTCTTCCGCGACCGCATCAAGGGCAAGTTCAAATACGCCGATTCCCAGCTCGGTCAGGACTACCTGATGGGCAAGCAGTTCACCGTCGCCGACGGCTATCTGTTCGTGATGCTGAAATGGGCCGAACGCACCGGCATGGACCTGTCGGAGTTCAAGAACCTGACGGCATTCAAGGACCGCGTCGCGGCGCGGCCGAACGTGAAGGCGGCGCTGGAGATGGAAGCGCAGGCCCAGAAGGCGGCGTGAGCTCTACGTGTCCCGGACGCGCTGCAGCGTTCTTCACGCTGCTGCGCAGAGCCGGGACCCCGCTTAGGCAAGCAAGCTGGACCCCGGCTCTGCAGCGCACCGCTTCGCAAGTGCTACGCGCTGCGCTGCGTCCGGGGCACGAGAACCGTTACGCCGCCGTCTTCTTCGGCGGGAAGCGGCCGTAGAAGGTCTCGCCCTTCGCCGCCATGTCTTCCAGCAGTTTCGGCGGCGTGAAGCGCGAGCCGTATTTGGCCTCGAGCTTGTGGCACAATTCCACGAATTTTTTCGTGCCCATGAAATCGATATAGCTCAGCGTGCCGCCGGTGAACGGCGCAAAGCCGAAGCCGAGGATCGAGCCGACATCGGCCTCGCGCGGATCGGTGATGACGTGATCCTCGACAGTGCGCGCGGCTTCCACCGCCTGCACCACCAGGAAACGCTGCTTCATCTCCTCGATATCGAGCGTATCGGGATCGAGATGCTTCGGCTGCAGGCCGATAGTTCCGACCACAGGCTCTTCTGGCCCTTGCCCTTTTCGGGATAGTCGTAAAAGCCCTTGCCGTTCTTGCGGCCGAAGCGGCCCTGTTTCTCGACCATCTCGACCAGCAGCTTCTTCTGGGTCTGGTCGATGGCATTGGCGCCGAGATCGGCCTCGGTCGCCTTCATGATCTTGAGCACCAGATCGAGCGCGACTTCGTCCGAGAGCGACAGCGGCCCGACCGGCATGCCGGCCATCTTCGCGGTGTTCTCGATCATCGCCGGCGGCACGCCTTCCATCAGCATTTCCAGGCCTTCGGCGGTGAAGCGCAGCACGCAGCGGTTGGCGAAGAAGCCGCGGGAGTCGTTGACCACGATCGGGGTCTTGCCGATGACGCGGACGTAATCCAGCGCGGTCGCGAGCGCGACATCATTGGTGTTCTTGCCGACGATGATCTCCACCAGCATCATCTTCTCGACCGGCGAGAAGAAATGGATGCCGATGAACTTGCCCTGGTCCTTGAACTCCTCCGCCAGCGAATTGATCGGCAGCGTCGAAGTGTTGGAGGCGAAGATCGCGTCCGGCTTCAGCAGCGGCTGCGCCTTGGCGTAGGTTTCGGCCTTGACCTTGCGGTCCTCGAACACCGCTTCGATGATGAGGTCGCAATCCTTCAGCACGTTGTAGTCGGCGGTGGCGCTGATGCGCGACAGGATGGCGTCGCGGTCGGTCTCCTTGGCGCGGCCCTTCTTGATCAGGTCGTCGATCACCGCCTTGGCGTGGCCCTTGCCCTTGTCGGCGCTCTCCTGGTCGCGGTCGATCAGCACCACGTCGATGCCGGCGCGCGCCGAGACATAGCCGACGCTGGCGCCCATGAAACCGGCGCCGATGATGGCGAGTTTTTTGACCTTGGTCGGTGGCACGTTTGGCGGACGGCGCGCGCCCTTGTTCAATTCCTGCATCGACAGGAACAGGCTGCGGATCATCGCGGCTGCTTCCTTGGTCTGCAGGATATGCGCGAAGTAACGCGACTCCACGCGCAGCGCGGCATCCATCGGCAATTGCAGGCCCTCATAGGCGCACTGCATGATCGCGCGCGCGGCGGGATAGTTGTCGTAGGTCTCGCGGCGATAGATCGCATTGCCCGCCGGGAAGATCATCATGCCGTTCTTGGAAAACACCGGACCGCCGGGCAGCTTGAAACCCTTTTCGTCCCACGGCGCCACCGCCTTGCCGCCGCTCTTGATCCAGTCCTTTGCGGTCTGGATCAGATCCGCTGCAGGCACCACGGCGCCTACGATATTCTGTGCCTTGGCCTTGTCGAGGTTGATGGCCTCGCCCTTCAGCAGCATCTGCATCGCATCCTGCGGCTGCAGCATGCGCGGCAGCCGCTGCGTGCCGCCGCCACCCGGGAACAGCCCGACCTTGATTTCCGGCAACCCGAGCCGGGTCTTGGGATTGTCCGATGCGACGCGATAGTGACATGCCAGCGTCAATTCAAACGCGCCGCCGAGCGCGAGGCCGTTGATGGCGGCGACCCACGGCTTGCCCGAGGTCTCGATCTTGCGCAGCGTCAGCGAAAGCTTGCGGCTTTCATCGAACAGCATCTGCTGTGCGGCTTCCCTGCCTTTCGACTTCAGCGCCTCGGCAAACGTCTTGTTCATGCCCTCCAGCATCGATAGATCGGCGCCGGCGGAAAAAGCCTCCTTGCCCGACGTGATGACGACGCCTTTCACCGCGGCGTCCGCCGTGGTTTGATCGACGATGGCACCGAGTTCTTCGATGGTCTGGGTATCCAGCACGTTCATCGAACGGCCAGGAATGTCCCATGTCACCAGCGCAATGCCGTCGGCGTCGGTCTCGGACTTGAAATTCTTGAAGGCCATCTGTCGCTCCCTAAAGGTGCCGCTAATCGTGTTTCGTAGTTTTGTAGGGTGGGCAAAGGCGCGCTTGGCGCCGTGCCCACCACCCTCATTCTGCGCTTGTTGTGGTGGGCACGCTTCGCTTTGCCCACCCTACGGAATTACGGAATCACACGCGTTCAATAATCGTCGCGGTGCCCATGCCGCCGCCGATGCACAGCGTCACCAGCGCGGTCGATTTGTCGGTGCGCTCGAGTTCATCGAGCACGGTGCCCAAAATCATCGCGCCGGTGGCGCCGAGCGGATGGCCGAGCGCGATGGCGCCGCCGTTGACGTTGATCTTGGCGTTGTCGATGTCGAAGGCCTGGATGTAGCGCAGCACCACCGAGGCGAACGCTTCGTTGAGCTCGAACAGGTCGATGTCCGACAGCTTCATGCCGGAACGCTCCAGCACCTTCCTGGTCACATCCACCGGACCGGTCAGCATCATCGCCGGCTCCGAGCCGATATTGGCGAAGGCGCGGATTTTTGCGCGCGGCTTGAGGCCCGCTTTGGCGCCGGCCCCCTTGTTGCCGAGCAGCACGGCGCCGGCGCCATCGACGATGCCGGAGGAGTTGCCGGCGTGGTGAACATAGTTGACGCGCTCGATTTCCGGATGCGACTGGATCGCCACCGCTTCGAAGCCGGCCATCTGGCCCATCACCGTGAACGACGGCTGCAACGCCGCCAGCGACTGCATGGTCGTGGTGGGACGCATGTGCTCGTCCTTGGCGAGGATGGTGAGGCCGTTGATATCCTTGACCGGCACCACCGAATTCTTGAAGCGGCCTTCGTCCCACGCTTTGCCGGCGCGCTGCTGGCTCTGCACCGCATAGGCATCGACGTCGTCGCGCGAAAAACCGTACTTTGTCGCGATCAGATCGGCCGATACGCCCTGCGGCATGAAATAGGCCGGCACCGCGATCGACGGATCCATCGGCCACGCGCCGCCGGAAGCGCCGATGCCGACGCGGCTCATGGATTCGGCGCCGCCGCCGATGGTCATGGCGTGCTGGCCCGACATGATCTGCGCCGCCGCGAAATTCACCGCGTCGAGACCGGACGCGCAAAAACGGTTGATCTGGATGCCCGGCACGTCGTTGCCGTAGCCGGCACTCAGCGCCGCCATCCGCGCAATATCGCCGCCGGCCTCCCCGACCGGATCGACCACGCCGAGCACGACGTCGTCGATCGTACCGGGCTGGATGTTGTTGCGCTCCTTCAGCGCCTTCAGCGGCACCGTTGCCAGCGCCAGCGCGGTGACCTCGTGCAGCGCGCCGTCGGGCTTGCCGCGGCCGCGCGGGGTGCGGACGTGATCGTAGATATATGCCTCAGGCATTGGGTTCTCCCGTTTTCAGTCTTGGCCCTACGAGCCTGACGAATTGTGACACTCAGATTTATCAGCCGTCATTGCGAGGAGCACTTGCGACGAAGCAATCCAGTTTTCGCTCACCGCGCATGTGGTAAGGCTGGATTGCTTGGCTTCGCTTGACAACGATCAGAACGCTTCCGCCGGCAATTCCATGGTGGTCGCGCTTCCGCTCTGGATGCGCGCGAGATGTACCGAGGTTTCCGGCAGCATTCGCTCCATGAAGAAACGGCCGGTGACGAGCTTGGTGCTCAGATAGGGTGCCGCGTCGCCGCCGGCAATCTTGTCCAAAGCCACTTTCACCATCCGCGCCCACATGTAGCCGAAGGTGACCAGGCCGAACAGCTGCATGTAATCGGTGGCGCCGGCACCGGCATTATCGGGTTTCGCAAAAGCATTCTGCATCAGCCACATGGTAGCCTGCTGCAGGTGACCGAGCGCGGTCGAGAGCGGCGCGAGATAAGGCTTCATCGCTTCGTCGGCGGCGTGATCTTTGGCGAATGCTGTGACCTCGGCGAAGAACGCCATCACCGCACGGCCGCCATCGCGCGGCAATTTGCGCCCGACCAGGTCGAGCGCCTGAATGCCGTTGGCGCCCTCATAGATCATGGCGATGCGGGCATCGCGCACGAACTGCTCCATGCCCAATTCGGCGATGTAGCCGTGGCCGCCGAACATCTGCTGCGCCAGCACCGTATTGGAGAAGCCGACGTCGGTGAGCACGCCTTTCAGGATCGGCGTCATCAGGCCCATGTGATCGTCGGCTTCCTGGCGGTCCTTGGCGTTGTCGGATCTGTGCGCGACGTCGCTCTTCAGCGAAGTCCACACCACCATGGCGCGCGCCGCCTCGTTGAAGGCGCGGATGGTGAGCAGGGTGCGGCGCACGTCCGGATGCACGATGATCGGGTCGGCCGGCTTGTCCGGCGCCTTCGGACCCGACAGCGAACGGCCCTGCAGGCGGTCCTTGGCGTAGGCGGCCGCGTTCTGGTAGGCGACCTCCGATTGCGCCAGCCCCTGCACCGCGACGCCGAGCCGGGCCTCGTTCATCATCACGAACATGCCCTGCATGCCCTTGTTTTCCTCGCCGATCAGCCAGCCGGTGGCGGCGTCGTAATTCATCACGCAGGTGGAATTGCCGTGGATGCCCATCTTGTGTTCGATCGAGCCGCAGCTGACGCCGTTGGGCGCGCCGAGCGAGCCGTCGGCATTGACCAGCACCTTGGGCACCACGAACAGCGACACGCCCTTGATGCCGGCGGGCGCGCCCTCGATGCGGGCCAGCACCAGATGGATGATGTTTTCGGTGAGGTCGTGCTCGCCGCCGGAGATGAAGATCTTGGTGCCCGATATCCTGTAGCTGCCGTCGGCCTGCTTTACCGCCTTGGTGCGCAATAGCCCCAAATCGGTGCCGCATTGCGGCTCGGTGAGATTCATGGTGCCGGTCCAGTCCCCGGCCAGCATGCGCGGCACGAACATCTTTTTCTGCTCGTGCCTGCCGTGCACCAGCAGCGCCGCAGTAGCCCCCTGCGTCAGCCCCGGATACATCGAAAACGCCATATTCGCCGACATCTGGAATTCGTTGACGGTCTGCGTCAGCGTGGTCGGCAGACCCTGTCCGCCATATTCGGCGGGCGCCGACAAGCCAAGCCAGCCGCCCTCGCCCAATTGCTTGTAGGCCGCCTTAAAACCCTTTGGCGTTGATACCCGGCCATCGTCGTGGCGGGTGCAGCCCTCGAGGTCGCCGACCCGATTGAGCGGCTGCAGCACTTCTTCGCTGAGCTTGGCCGCCTCGGCCAAAATTGCTTCGCGCACGTCCGGGGACGCGTCGCTGAAGCCCGGAAGATTATTATACCGGTCGATCTGGAACACGTCGTTGAGCAGAAAACTGACGTCTTCCAGGGGAGCTTTGTAACTCGGCATTGGCGTTGTCTCCGGCGGCGGGCGTTGGGGCGGCTTCGTTTAGGCAAATTTTTGCAGCGCAGCAATCGGTCTGTTCCAAGAAGGACCTTAGACGGAACCCGACTCCGAAGGGGAGCCTAACGGCGCCACTGCGACAACCGCGCCTTGTCGCCGCTTCGGAAATAGGGCTCGGGGCGTGAATTTGCCCCGGACGCCAGTTTTTAGGCGGCTCCGCCCCACTCCTTAACCCGTTGTTTACCGTAACACGAAAAAGTCGATCCCAGAGGCAGACGACCTGCGCCGAATTCGATTGTCTCTCCACTGGGACGCGCGGGGAAGCTGGCGGCGCAGGGGACGCGCCGAGAGTTCGAACCGGACGAGAGCATGAATTCGCGCGTATCGTGGAGTGCAGAAGGCATCGATCCATCCGTCCGCGAGCGGGCTGAAGCCGCCGCGCACCGGGCCGGCATGTCGCTCAACGACTGGCTCAATTCCACCATGGGCGCTTCCGCCTCGCCGGATTCTCGTTTGCAACCGGAGCAGCCCCGCGCGCCGCTCCCGAGCCAGGACGCGAAGGATGTCGCGGACATTCATCAGCGGCTCGACTCCATCACCCGCCAGATCGAACAGATTTCGCGTCCGGCGCCCCGTAGCGATTCGCCGCGCAACGAACCCGGCGTCGCCAAGCAGTTGAACGACGCCATTTCGCGGCTCGACGCACGGCTGTCCCAAATCTCCGAACCTGCGCATGCCCGGCAGGCGCAGCGTCAGGACGCGCAACGCCAGACTGAGAAGGTCGAACGCGCCGCCGCCCAGGTTTACCGTCCGTCGCCGCCGCTCAACCCGGGAGCGCTCGACTTTGCAATCGCAGAAATCACTGCGCGCCAGAGCGAACTTGAAAACATCAACCCGCGGCCGATGCCGCCGCGCAGCGCGCCGCCGACCGCGCCGGCCATGGCGCCGCCAGCACCGTCCGGTCCGGATTTCTCCGGGCTTGAGCGGCACTTGCTCAAGATCACCAGCCAGATCGAGGCGCTGCAGCGCCCGGATGGCATCGAGCAGTCGATTGCCGCGTTCCGCAGCGACTTGAACGAAATTCGCCACGCCATCACCGAGGCGCTGCCGCGCCGCGCGATCGAATCGATCGAAAATGAAATCCGCTCGCTGTCGCGGCGCATCGACGATTCGAGGCAGAGTGGAATCGATGACCAGGTTTTGGCCAATATCGAACGCGCGCTGAACGAAATTCGCGAAGCGCTGCTTTCGATGACACCCGCGGAACAGCTCGCCGGCTATGATGAAGCGATCCGCAATCTCAGCGCCAAGCTCGACATGATCGTGCGCAGCAGCGACGATCCCGGAACCATTCGCCAGCTTGAAGATGCGATCGCAGCACTGCGGTCCATCGTCTCCAACGTTGCATCCACCGACGCCCTGACCCGGCTCAGCGACGACGTCCACATATTGTCGTCGAAAGTCGATCAGTTTGCCCGCTCCGAAGGCCATGGCGATTCGTTCGCGGTGCTCGAACAGCGCATTGCGGCACTGACATCGTCGCTGGAAAGCCGCGAACGGCCTGTGGTCAGCGACAATTCGGAACATATCGAAGGCGCCTTGCGCGCCCTGATGGACCGCCTCGACCACGTGCAGGTCGGCAATGACAGCGCGTCGGCCTTCGCGCATCTTGAACAGCGCGTATCGTATCTGCTCGAACGGCTCGAAACGTCGTCGGATCACCGTTCCGGCAATCTCGGTCGGGTCGAAGATGGCCTGCAGGATGTGCTGCGCCATCTCGAAGCCCAGCACGCCCACATTGCAGCGCTCGCCGACACCGGCAGAAGCGCAGCCGCGCCGGCCGCCATGCAGATGGACAGCGGCCTGGTCGATCTGATCAAGCGCGAATTGTCCGACATGCAGTTCCGCCAGACCGAAACCGGTCGTCAAACCCAGGACGCCCTCGAAGTCGTTCACAACACGCTCGGTCACGTGGTCGATCGCCTCGCCATGATCGAAGGCGACCTGCGCGTGGCGCGTTCCGCGCCGGTGCCGCCGCCCGGGCCGGTGCCCGCTGCTCAACCCGTCCCGGCGCCGCGGGCGGCGACACCGCAGCAACCAGTCTCGCCCCCGCCACGGCCGGAACTGCCGAATCCGGTTGCGGCACAGCCGCATTTTGCCGCCGCCCCCCGGGAATTCCATGCCGCGGAGCCGCCGGCCGCGCCCGCCATCGCAACTCCAAGGGCGATCAGCGAAATTCTCGAGCCGCAGGCCGCGCCGATACCGCGCGCCGCGATCGAACCCGACCTGCCTCCCGACCATCCGCTGGAGCCGGGAACGCGGCCGCTTGGCCGCGCGGCCTCGCCGTCGGAACGGATCGCCGCGTCGGAAAACGCGATCAGCGAGATTTCGCCGGGCGCCCGCGAACAGGCCAGCACGTCGAGCTTCATCGCCGCCGCCCGCCGCGCCGCGCAAGCCGCCGCGGCCCAGCCGGCGAAGGACAACAAGACCAAGCGCGCCGCGCCGCTCAAGGATTCCACCGGCGATGCGGCCAAGGGATCGTCGACCATCACGTCCAAGATTCGCTCGCTGCTGGTGGGCGCCAGCGTGGTCGTGATCGTGCTCGGCACCTTCAAGATGGCGATGACGCTGCTCGACAGCGGCACTCCGCCGGCGATGCCGGAATCCGAAATCTCCAGCGAACCGCCGCCGGCGGCGCTGCCCCCCGCCGAAAGCGCGAAGCCCGCGGCCGTGCCGGCGATGCCTTCGATGACGTCGCCGACCCCGATCGGCCGGCAATCGATGAACGCTGCCGCGCCGGGCACCCCGGACGGCGGCGCGTCGGCGGCGATCCCGCAGCCCGCAGCACCGGTAGCTGCGCCGATAGCCGCAACCGACATCACCGGCACGATCCCGCAGGCCGAAGCCGCGATCCCGACGTCGCCTGCCAACCGCAAACTCACGCTGATCCAGATTCCGCCGGCGGAAAGACTGCCGGACGGAATCGGTGGACCGGTGCTGCGCACCGCAGCGCTGAAGGGCGATCCCTCCGCGGCTTACGAAATCGGCGTCCGCTACGCCGAAGGCAAAGGTGTGCCGGCGAGCTATGACGACGCCGCGAAATGGTATGACCGCGCGGCACAAGCCGGCGTAGTACCGGCGGTGTTCCGGCTCGGGACCCTCTATGAAAAGGGTCTCAGCGTGAAGAAGGATATCGACATCGCGCGCCGCTACTATCTGCAGGCGGCCGAACGCGGCAACGCCAAGGCGATGCATAATCTCGCCGTGCTCGACGCCGATGGCGGCGGCAAGGGCGCCAACTACAAGAGCGCGTCGCAGTGGTTCCGCAAGGCCGCCGACCGCGGCGTCGCCGACAGCCAGTTCAACCTCGGCATCCTCTATGCGCGCGGCATCGGCGTCGAGCAGAACCTCGCCGAATCCTTCAAGTGGTTCAGCCTCGCCGCCGCCCAGGGCGACGCCGACTCGGTCCGCAAACGCGATGACATCGCCAAGCGGCTCGACGCCCAGTCGCTGGCGGCAGCGAAACTGGCGATCCAGACCTTCACGCCCGAAGGCCAGCCCGACGACGCGGTCAATGCGGCGAGTCCCGCCGGCGGCTGGGACGTCGCACCCATGCAGGCCAGCTCGGCAAAGCCCGCAGCGGCCACGGCGAAGCCCGCCGCGATCAAGCGCGCCGCCCGTTAATCTGAATTATTCACCACTGCTCGAATTACGCGACAGGCCGCGGCAAAAAACCCAGCCTTCGCGGATTCTTTAATCCCTCAAGCCGATGATTTCGGTTATGCAGAGGCGCGGCAAATGATCCGCGCCGCTATAGAAGAAACCATGCCGTGAGCGGTTTCGGCCAGCCTCAGGGCCAGAAATCCGAAGCGAACGCGCGTGCAGCTTTATCTCCCGATCGCCGACATTCCGGTCAACGTGTTCCTCATCCTGGCGATGGGCGCTGCGGTCGGGTTCGTGTCCGGGATGTTCGGCATCGGCGGCGGATTTTTGATGACGCCGCTGTTGATCTTCGTCGGCATCGCGCCCGCGGTCGCGGTCGCCTCGGTCGCCAGCCATATCGCGGCCTCGTCGTTTTCCGGCGCGATCTCCTACTGGCGCAAACGCGCCATCGATCCGGCATTGGCACTGGTGCTGCTCAGCGGCGGCGTGGTCGGCACCGCCCTTGGCGTGTGGACCTTTACGCTGCTGCGCTCGCTGGGTCAGCTCGATCTGTTGATCGCGCTGTCCTACGTCGTGCTGCTGTCGACCGTCGGCGGGCTGATGTTCTGGGAGGGACTGCGCGCGATACTACGCGTGCGGCGCGGCGTGGTCGTACCGATGCGGCGCTCCGGCAGCCATGGCTGGATCCACGGGCTGCCGCTGAAGATGCGCTTCAAGCGTTCCAAAATCTATCTATCGGTAATTCCCGTCATTGTGGTCGGCTTGGTGATCGGCTTCATCGGCGCCGTGATGGGCATCGGCGGCGGTTTCATCCTGATTCCGATCATGATCTACCTGCTGCGGGTTCCAACCTCCACCGTGATCGGCACCTCCATGGTACTGACGCTGGTCACCATGGTGATCGCCACCATGCTGCACGCCGTCACCAACCATCTTGTCGACGCCGTGCTGGCGCTGATCCTGATGGTCGGCGGCGTGACCGGGGCGCAGTTCGGTGCGCGCGCGGGACAGAAGATTCGCGGCGAGCATTTGCGACTGCTGCTTGGACTGCTGATTCTCGCGGTCGGAATTCGTTTCGCGATCGAACTGGTGATCCAGCCCGCCGATCTCTTCACCATCCGGGAAACCGGAGGCGCCGGATGATTTTACGTAGGGGCATTGTTGCGATTGGCGTCGCGCTCGCACTCGGCGCGGCTTTCGCTATTGGCGATGCCCATGCCGAGCGGCTGATCGTCTCGGTGTCGAACCACCGCGTTACCGTGACGCCGAATTACGCCGGCGAGGAACTGGTGCTGTTCGGTTCGGTCGAGAAGGACGGCAAGACGCCCGCCAACCGCGGCAACTACGACCTCGTCGTCACCGTCAGCGGCCCGCGTGGCGACATGGTGACCCGCCGCAAGGAACGCAAATTCGGCATCTGGGTCAACACCGACTACCGGCAGTTTCTCAAGGTGCCGACTTATCTTGCGATTTTTTCCAACCGGCCGTTCGACGCCATCGCGCCGCCGGAAGTGCAGCGCCGCCAGCAACTCGGCCTCAACAACGTGCTGTTGACCCAGCGTGTCGGTCCCGATTACGCCGATGTGGTTCCCAACGATGCGTTCCGCAGCGCCTTTGTGCGGCTGCGCTCCCAACACGGCCTCTATCGCGAAGCAACCTCCGCGGTGACGTTCCTGACGCCGACGCTGTTTCGCACCGGCATTCCGCTTCCGGGCGAAGTGCCGATCGGGACCTACGATGTCGACATCAAGCTGTTTGCCGATGGTGCGCTGGTGACGCGGACCGATACCGCATTCGAAATCGTCAAGGTCGGCTTCGAGCAATTTGTCGCCACCACCGCGCACCAGAACGGTTTTATCTACGGGCTGGTGACGGCGTTCATGGCGCTGATGACGGGCTGGATGGCGTCGATCGTGTTTCGCAAGGATTAGATAAAAAATCCCACGCCCATCGCTAGCACGCTCAGCGCCATCGCAGCGGTGGAGAGCCAGCCGAGCCAGCACAGCGGCCCGTTTACGACGAAGCGGTCCATCACATCCTTGCGGCCCGCCATGATCATCAACAACACCATCACCGGGACGGCGAGCACGCCGTTGATGACCGCACTCCAGTACAGCGCCGAGATCGGATTGATCGAGGTGAAATTCAGCGCAATGCCGATCGCCGCCGACAGCGCCAGCACGGAATAAAACGCGATCGCCTGTTTCGGCTTGCGCGCAAGTCCGACCGGCCAGCGCCGCCCTTCGCCAACCGCATAGGCTGTTGCGCCGCCCAACACCGGAATCGCCAACAGACCGGTGCCGACGATGCCGAGCGCAAAGATCCACTCGGCGAATGCGCCGGCGATGGGTTTGAGCGCTTCGGCCGCCTGCGCCGAGGTTTGGATGTCGGTTTTGCCGCCGGCATGCAGCGTGGCGGCCGCGGTAATGATGATCGACAGCGCGATCACGTTGGAGAACGCCATGCCGACAATCGTATCGGCGCGGATGCGGGAAAATTCCCTCTGCGCGCCGGAATGCCGATGGATCAGCGGCTGCTTGCTGCGGTCGACGCGCTGGTCTTCGGCTTCCTGCGAGGCCTGCCAGAAGAACAGATAGGGCGAGATCGTAGTGCCCAGGATCGCGACGATAGTGGTCATATAGTCGCCGTTCCAGGTGATTTTTGGAATCAGCACGCCGGCAATCGCTTCGCCCCAATGCACATGCGCCACCGCGAGCGCGCCGACATAGGCGAACAGGCAAAGCGTCAGCCATTTCAGCACCGCCACGTAGCGGCGGTAGTCGAAGAAGATTTGCGCCAGCACCGACGTCACGCCGAAAAACAGCACGTAGAGGATTGCAGGACCGCCAATCAGCAATTTGGTGGCGTCCGCCATCGCGCCGAGATCGGCGGCGATGTTGATCGTGTTGGCGACGAACAACAGCGCAACCATGATGTTGAGAAGCGGCGCCGAGTAGTGCCGGCACACATTGCCTGCGATACCGTGCCCGGTGACGCGGCCGACCCGGGCGGAAATTTCCTGGATCGCGGCCATCAGCGGAAATGTCAGCAGCATGGTCCAGCCGATGCCGTAGCCGAGCTGCGCGCCGGCCTGGCTGTAGGTGCCGATGCCCGACGGATCGTCATCGGATGCGCCGGTGATCAGGCCAGGGCCGAGGCTTTTAAGAAAGTCGCGAAAACGAAACGGCTTTTCGCGTGCGGCTTTCGAAGCCTGCTTTTGGCCGTCCGCTTTTTTTGAATTCTTCTGCGTTGTTTTCTTGCGATGTGCCATGCCCAGATCCCCAGCCGCCCTATCAGTAACAGCGCGACGCCGAAATCGCGTGCATCCGGTTGTCGCCGAGCACATGTGCCATGAAACCGAGGGTCTGGAATATCTTGGCGAAAGCCGCGTCGCGGATGCTGAGGCCGCCGGCATAGGCGCCGAACGCCGGCATCACCGCGCGTATCCCGTCGCTGGCAAAACATCGCCGCTCCAGCGTGCGTCCGCGCGTGGTGACGCGCGCCTTCGGATGCAGATGTCCGGCGATTTCACCGGCAGCGCCAGTCGGCTCATGGCGAAACACGATTCTGCCAACCGCGACTTCGCTGGCGACTACGCCGCCGATATTGCGCGGCAACGCCGGGTCGTGATTGCCCGCGATCCATATCCAGTCGCGCCGCACCTGCAATGCAGCGACAGCTTCGCGGTCCGCAGCCGACAACCGTTCATGCGCCTTGCGATCGTGAAAACTGTCGCCGAGTGCGATCACGATGCGCGGATCGTGCCGCGCGATCACGGCACTGAGCCGCGAGAGCGTCGCCACGGTGTCGTAAGGAGGCAGCAACACGCCGCGCGTAGCGAAACTCGACCCCTTCTCCAGATGCAGATCGGAGACGACGAGCAGCCGTTCGGATTCCCAGACGAATGCGCCGGACAGGTCGGCAATCAGTGTCACGTCCGCGATCGTGACGGTAGCGACGCTCACCGCAGGTCCATTGTCTTCCGCAGATTGCGCGCGTGCCGTCACGTTCTATCCCATCGCCTCTTTGACGAGTTCATCCGCAGCCTCCGCCAGCAACTCGTCCGAGGCTTCGCCATAAACCGACTCGCGGCCGATTTCCAGCATCACCGGCACCGCCAGCGGCGAAACATGATCGAGTTCCTTGTGGACGATCCGCCCCTTGATTCGCGCCAGCATATCACTGAGCCGGCGGATATCGAGCAGCCCGGTTGCGGCATCGGCACGCGCCGCGCGCAACAGCACGTGATCGGCCTGGTGCTTGCGCAGCACGTCGTAGATCAGGTCGGTTGAAAACAGCACCTGGCGCTTGCTCTTCTCCTCGCCGGTAAAACGCCGGGCAATCAGGCCGGAGATAACCGCGCAGGTGCGAAAAGTGCGCTTCATCAGCGCGGATTCGGCAAGCCATGCCTCGAGATCGTCGCCGAGCATGTCCGGATCGAATAGCGCGTTCAAATCGAGCTTTCCCTGCCGGATCATGAACGATAGATCGCCGAGGCTCCACACCGCCAGCGCGTACTCATTGGCCACGAAGCCAAGCGGCCGCGCCCGCCCGCGCTCCATCCGCCGCGTCAGCAGCATGCCCAGCGTCTGGTGCGCGAGCCGCCCTTCGAACGGATAGCACACAAGGTAATGTTTGTTGGCGCGCGGAAAGGTTTCTACCACCAGCTCGCGCACGCCCGGCACGCGCGAAAAATCAGCTTGCAGCGACAGCCAGTCGCGCACCTGGTCCGGCAGGCCGTCCCACGTCCGCTTGTCGGCGAGCAGTTTGCGCACGCGTTCGGCAAGATAGGTGGACAGCGGAAACTTGCCGCCCATGTAGGACGGCACCTTGGCGTCGGCATCGTTGGCGCGCGAGACGTAAACCTGATCTTCCATCAGGGATTCATAACGCACCACCTCGCCGCCGAACACAAAGGTGTCGCCAATCACCAGCCCCTCGATAAAAGCTTCCTCGATTTCGCCGAGCATTCGCCCGCCGCGTCCCAATGCGCCGGCCGAGCCCGAGCCGCCGCCGCGCGAGCGCAACAGCCGCACCTTCAGCATGGTGTCCTCAACGATGGTGCCGACATTGAGCCGATAACTTTGCCGCACTCGCGGATTGGTGACGCGCCAGCGCCCATTCTTGTCCTGCTTGATGCGCGCGAAACGCTCGTAGGTTTTCAGCGCGTAGCCGCCGGTGGCGACGAAATCGACCACGTCGTCGAAATCGGCGCGCGCGAGGTTCGAATAAGGCGCCGCCGTCAGCACTTCTCCGTAAAGTTCGTCGGCAAGAAACGGCTCGCCGCAGGCGCAGCCCAGCACGTGCTGCGCCAGCACGTCGAGCGCGCCGGTGCGCAGCGGCGGGGTATCCTGGGCGTTCTCCGCCACCGCATCGATCGCCACCCGGCATTCCAGCACTTCAAAGCGGTTGGCCGGCACCAGCACCGCGCGCGAGGCCTCGTCGATGCGGTGATTGGCGCGGCCGATCCGCTGCATCAGGCGCGAGGCGCCCTTCGGCGCACCGATATTGATCACCAGATCGACGTCGCCCCAGTCGACGCCGAGGTCGAGCGAAGACGTGCAGACCACGCCGCGCAGTTTTCCTGCCGCCATCGCGTCCTCGACCTTGCGGCGCTGGGCGACGTCGAGCGAGCCGTGATGCAGCGCGATCGCAAGTCCGTCGTCGTTCATGCGCCAGAGATCCTGGAACAGCATCTCGGCCTGACTGCGGGTGTTGACGAACACCAGCGTGGTCTTGTTGGCCTTGATCAGGTCGTAGATTTCGTTGAGCGCATGGCGCGCGGTATGGCCTGCCCACGGCAGCCGCTCGCGTGTATCGAGCATTTCGACGATCGGCGCCGCGGCACCTCCGGCGATGACGATGTCGGCGGCCTCGCTCGCGCCATCGCGTTGCGGTACCAGAAACCGCGCCAGCGATTCCGGCTCCGCCACCGTGGCCGACAGGCCGATCGACCTTAACTGCGGCGCCAGCCGCCACAGCCGCGCAAGGCCAAGCGACAAGAGATCGCCGCGCTTCGAGGTCACCAGCGCATGCAGTTCGTCGAGCACGATGCGCTTCAGCGACGAGAACAGGAACGGCGCGTCGTCGGACGACAGCAGCAGCGCCAACTGCTCCGGCGTTGTCAGCAGGATGTCCGGCGGATAGCGCCGTTGCCGCTGCCGCCGTGACACCGGCGTGTCGCCGGTGCGGGTTTCGACCTTGATCGGCAGAACCATCTCGGCGATCGGCGTTTCCAGGTTGCGCGCGATATCGACCGCCAGCGCCTTCAGCGGGGAGATGTATAGCGTATGCAGGCCGCGGCTGCGCGCCACGCCGCGTCCGGTGGAGACCAGCTGCTTTCCACCCCTCTCGGGCGGGGCCGGCGAAGAAAGCTCCACCAGCGTCGGCAGAAACCCGGCCAGCGTCTTGCCGGCGCCGGTGGGTGCGATCAGCAGGGCCGAACGATCGTCTTGGGCCTTGGCAAGCAGTGCCAGTTGGTGTTCGCGGGGTGCCCAGCCGCGGCCGGCGAACCAGCGCAGGAAGGTCTCCGGCAGCAGTTGAGGTCGGGAGTCACGATCCGAAACCAGCACGGCTGAGACGTAAGCCTTCCAAGTCTTCCGGTCGAGGCCGATTGGGCGATGCGTCAGTTGGGCGGGAGCCGATGCGTCCGGATACCGCTGAAGCCCCTGTTTTATGCGGTTTTATGGCCTGCCGGTATCATTCCCAAACAGTGTGACCCCCTTGCCACAGACATATTGGAACCCCGAAGGTACACTCCAAGCTCAGTTTTGCAACTTGGGTTGAGCATTTGGGGACGACCATGAAAAAGATTTTGGCCGGAGCAGCAGCACTCCTCGGAACCGCGGTTAGCGCCCAGGCGGCGGACATGGCGGTCAAGGCGCCTTATCTCAAAGCTCCCGTCGCCATGGTCTACGATTGGACCGGGTTTTATATCGGCGTGAACGCCGGCGTCGGCATCGGCCGGGATTATACCCGCCTTGCAATCCCCGCCGGCCCCACCTTCGAAGCTTCCTACCTCAACCCACAGGGCGGACTCGGTGGCGGCCAAATCGGCTATAACTGGCAGGTCCCGAATTCCTTCTTCGGTGCGCTGGTGTTCGGTGTCGAAGCCGACATCCAGGGCACGGGCATGCGGGACAGCTACACGTGTCTGATCACCTGCACGCTGCCCGGGGCGGGCGGTATCGCTTCCCAATTCAACCAGAGGCTTGACTGGTTCGGTACGGTCCGCGGCCGGGTCGGTATCGCGACCGGACCGGTGCTGACCTATGTCACCGCCGGTTGGGCCTATGGCAGCGTCAAGACCACACTGACCGAAACCGTCGGGACAACGGCGGCGTTCTCGTCTAACCAAAATCGCGGCGGCTGGACCTGGGGCAGCGGCGTCGAAGCCTCATTGGGCGGCAACTGGACCGGCAAGATCGAATATCTGTGGTTCACACTGGGCGACCGGCTCGACCAGTTCACGCTGAATGGCGTCCCGCAGGCGATGAGCACCGATATCCGTGAACAAATCTTCCGGGTCGGCCTGAACTATCGCATCAATGGCAACGGCGCAGCCTACGTGCCACCGCCGGCCTCGAACTGGACCGGCTTTTACCTCGGCGGCAATATCGGTTCCGGCATCGGCCGCGACCGTACCGTGCTGAACGTCGGCGGCGTCCCCCCGGTCGGCATCAACGAGTTCTTCAACCTGAGCCCGGACGGCCTCAATGGCGGCATCCAGGCCGGCTACAACTGGCAGGCTGCGAACTGGGTATTCGGCCTTGAAGCCGATATCCAGGGCTCGAGCCAGCGCGACAACCGCGCTTGCGTCCTGACCTGTAATACCTTTACAGCGCCTTTCGTCTACGCCGCTTATGACGCGACGCTGCCCTGGTTCGGTACCGTGCGCGGCCGGGTCGGATATTCGGTCGGATCGACATTGTTCTACGCCACCGGCGGCTATGCCTACGGCAAGGTCAGAACCAAGATCGCCGCCGATGGCGGGTTTGGCCCGGTGGCTGTCGATATTTCCAATACCAAGGGCGGTTGGACGGTCGGCGGCGGTATCGAAACCCCGTTCACCTTCCTCGTCGGCGTACTCGGCAACAACTGGACCTCGAAGACCGAATATCTTTACGTCGACCTTGGAACGTCGACAGGCGCCTTTGCCTTCCCTGGCGCTGTCGGCGCAGCACCGGCGGTGGTTGCGTCCAACAGCACCCAGGTCCACGAGCACATCTTCCGCACTGGCCTGAACTATCACTTCAACTCGCCGGTGGTCGCGAAATACTGATCGCAGCAATAGCTGCTGACACTAAAACCCCGGTCTTGCGACCGGGGTTTTTGTTTGGCGCGCCCTGATACCTCCAAAGCCGCTAGTTTGCGCAGTTTTACACGCGTCCAGGCATCATTCCCGGACAGTGTGACGCCCCCGCCACAGACAAACTCGGGCCCCGCGCGTACACTCCAAGTTCAATTTTGGAACTTTGGGGACGACCATGAAAAAGATTTTGGCCGGAGCAGCAGCTCTCCTCGGAACCGCGGTGAGTGCCCAGGCCGCGGACATGGCAGTCAAGGCGCCCTATCTGAAAGCCCCGGTCGCCATGGTCTATGACTGGACCGGCTTCTACATCGGCGTCAACGCCGGTGTCGGCATCGGCCGGGATTATACCCGCCTCGCCGTCCCCGCCGGCCTTTCGTTCGAAGCATCCTACCTCAATCCGCAGGGCGGTCTCGGTGGCGGTCAGGTCGGCTACAATTATCAGACCGCAAGCTCATTTTTCGGCGGTCCGTTGGTGTTCGGTGTCGAAGCCGACATCCAGGGTACCGGCCTGCGCGACAATTTCAATTGCCTGATCGGGTGCCTGCCGCTGCAAAATAACAACTTCAACCAGAGACTGGACTGGTTCGGCACGGTCCGCGGCCGTGTCGGTATCGCGACCGGCCCGGTGCTGAGCTACGTCACCGGCGGTTGGGCCTATGGCAGCGTCAAAACCACACTGACGGAAACTGTCGGAACCACGGGGACATTCACGTCGAACCAGAATCGCGGCGGCTGGGTTTACGGTGCCGGCGTCGAAGCTTCGCTCGGCGGCAACTGGACCGGCAAGATCGAATATCTCTACCTCAATCTCGGCGACCGCCTCGACCTGTTCACGCTGAATGGCTTCCCGCAGGCCATGAGCACCGATATCCGTGAGCAGATTTTCCGGGTCGGCCTGAACTACCGCGTCGGCGGCAATGGCGCGGCTTACGTTGCACCGCCGGCGTCGAACTGGGCCGGCTTCTACCTCGGCGGCAATTTCGGCGGCGGCATCGGCCGTGATCACACCGCGTATACGCTGACCGCGGTCGGCACCTCGACCGAACTGTTCAACCTCAGCCCGGATGGCTACAACGGCGGCATCCAGGCCGGTTACAACTGGCAGGCCGCGAACTGGGTGTTCGGTCTGGAAGCCGATATCCAGGGCTCGAGCCAGCGCGACAACCGGGCCTGCGTGCAGACCTGCAATCCGTTTGCCGCGCCGATCATCTTCGCCGCTTACGATGCGACGCTGCCCTGGTTCGGCACGGCGCGCGGCCGGGTCGGTTATTCGGTCGGCTCGACCTTGTTCTACGCGACCGGCGGTTACGCCTACGGCAGCGTCAAGACCAAGATTGCCGCGTCGTTCCTCGGCTCGGCGGCCAACGCGGAAATCTCCAACACCAGAAGCGGCTGGACGGTCGGCGGCGGCATCGAAACCCCGTTCACCTTTCTTGGCATCTTTGGCCCCAACTGGACTTCCAAGACCGAGTATCTCTATGTCGATCTCGGCACATCGACGGGTTCCTTCGTGATCCCGGGCATCGCCGGTGGCCCCGCGGTTACCGCCATCAACAGCACCCAGGTGCACGAGCATATCTTCCGCTCCGGCCTGAACTATCACTTCAATTCCCCGGTGGTCGCGAAGTACTGATCGCGGCGATAACGGCAGACAGCAAAACCCCGGCCTGGCGGCCGGGGTTTTTGTATGTGCCCCTATCAGAACATGATGCGTTTCGTCATTGCGAGCCAACGGGTCCGGCTTCGCCGGCCCGATGACAGGCTCCGCGAAGCAATCCAGAACCACAAGCGCAGACTGGATTGCTTCGTCGCTTCGCTCCTCGCAATGACGTATTCGGCGGAGGTTGCCGACGACCGCTACTCCGAGACCGGCCGATCGGAAATATCCCAATCCTTGCCGTTGAACTGCGCGATGAACAGCGTCTTCATCGGCGTGTAGTCGTCGGGCGTATAGCTGTAGGTGACGCCATCCAGCATATAGGGCGAATGAAAACCGTTAAGCGTCGTCGCCTGTTTCAGGACATTGGCGCGGGTGAGATCGTCGCCGCAGCGGCGCAGGATTTCAGCCATCGCCACCACCTGGCCATAGCCCGCGAAGGCGATGGTGTTGTCGGGATCGACAGTGGGCAGATACTTCTTGCGCAACTCCTCGAACGCCATCACGTCGGGATCCTTCTCCCAGCGCGACACGCCGACTTCCTTGGCATAGCGGATCGCAACGATGCCCGTCGCATTTTCGAAACCGGCGGCACTGAGGATCGAACGGCCGGTGGATCCGGCCGAGAGCAGTTGCAGCGGCTTCCAGCCGAGTTCGACAACCTTGCGGATCGACTGCGACGTCGCCTTGCCTGTGGTGATGTTGTAAAAAACATCGGCGCCGGACTTGGCCAGATTGATGAGCTGGGAATCGATGGTCGGATCGGTGAGGTCGTAGGTCGCCTCCGCGACCACCTTGGCGTTTCCGCCGGCATCCGCCAGCACCTGCTTGAAGGGGCCGAGAAAATCCCGTCCGAAATCGTCATTCTGATAGAGGATCGCGACCTTGGCGTTGGGCTTCACGCTCAAGACATATTTGGCGAGAATTCGCGCCTCGGTCGGATACAGCGGCAGGCCTGCCATCGTCCATTTGTTGTTTTTTGGATCGTTCCATTTCGACGCGCCGGTATTCAGGAGCAGCTGCGGCACGCCCTTTGAATTGAGGTATTTATGAACCGCGGTCTGCGGCGCGGTGCCGAGCGAGCCGAACAAGGCCAGCACTTCTTCCTGCTCGACCAGCCGCCGCGTGGCCTCGACGGCCTTGGGCGCGCTATAGGCATCGTCCATGCTGAAAAATCTGATCTTGCGGCCGTTGATGCCGCCCTTCTCGTTCAGCATCTGGAAATAGGCTTCGCCGACCCGGCCAACCACTCCGTAAAGCGAACCCGGGCCGCTGTGCGGCACGGTCTGGCCCAATTTGATTTCGGTATCGCTGGCGCCGGAGTCGTATTTCTTATCGGCAGCGGAGACGCCTGTTGCGGAGGATAGAGACGCGGCAATCACGGCGGCCCACATTGGCCGCTTCGAAAGAAGGATTTTCACTGCGTCTCTCCCTGGCAATGCATCGATATGCCACTCCAGCACTTTTCAGCAACAGCTGACAATCTGGTTGCTGCAGCCCTGAAAAGAACAGGCCCTCACCAAGCCCCACCCCGTGAAGCGACGTCAGATTTTCGCCGCGACCGCCACCAGACCGGGCACCGGCGCGTTATTCTCGCTGCGCGCCGAAAGATCATCCAGCCTCGACAGCGTGAGACCCGCGCCCCTGATCGTCTCCCGGACATAGCCGGCGCCGTGAGCGTAGCGCAGGCCCTCTCCGAGAATGACACCTTCGCCGCCATGGGTTTCAATCGTGAACGCCAGCAATCCGCCGGGCACCAGGACGCGCGAAGCTTGGCGCAATAGCGGCGCGAGATCGGACATATAGACCATGGCATCGGCTGCGAGAATCAGGTCGGCGCTGGCGTCGGGTTTGCTGCCCAGGGCCTGCACCATCTCCGCGACTTCCAGCTCGGCGTAAAGCCCGGTGGCGCGCGCCCGCTCAATCATGCGCAAGGACAGGTCGATGCCAATGAAGCGGTCGACCTCCTTGGCAAACGCTCGTGCTGCAAGGCCGGTGCCGCAGCCGAGGTCGACCGCGCGCTTGAAGAACGCGGGCTTGCGGACGGCAGCGCGCGCCGCAAGTACGGCCTTGAACAACAGCGCCGGACCGCGATAGCCGAGATCGTCCACCAGCGCCGCTTCGAATTTCGGTGCGTATTGGTCGAACAGGGAGCGCACATAGGCCGGCGGCATGCCCGATAATTTCTCGGCGCCGAGCAGCATCAGCCGCAGGCTCGCGCCGTGCCGGTCGTCGGGGTCCGCCGTCTGCGCCTTGCGAAAGGCCGCGATCGCTTCCGCGCGCTCGCCAAGTTGCTCGCGAACGTCTCCCAGCGTGAACCAGGCCGAGGCAAAATCGGGCGCGAGGTCGACGGCCTGCAGCAGCAGGTCGGCGGCGGCAACCAGATCGCCTTTCAACTGCAGATCGCGCGCAAAATCGAACCGGCGGTCGGCCATCAGATCGCCGGAAGACATGAACAAGCGGACGGGCATTATAGGAACCGGAACGGCGAGACTCGAATGGACCCCAAGCCGGACTATATAACCGACATGCGTCCGCAAGACATCCTGATGCCCGTCGCCGCCGGCCTGTGCTGCAAGCCCGGCGGCTTTCATATCGACCCGGTGCGGCCGGTCGAGCGCGCCTTGATCACTCACGGCCATTCCGATCACGCCCGCCCCGGCCACGGCGCGGTGTTGGCGACCCGGGAAACCCTCGACATGATGCAGCTGCGTTACGGCGACAATTTTGCGCGCAGCACCCAGGCTATTGCCTATGGCGAGAGCGTTGAGCTCGGCGACGTCACCATCAAATTTCACCCCGCCGGCCATGTGCTGGGCTCGGCGCAGGTCGCGGTCACCTGCAAGGACACCTGCATCGTTGCCTCCGGCGACTACAAGGACGCGCCCGATCCGACATGCGCGCCATTCGAGGTGGTGCCCTGCGATGTGTTCATCACCGAAGCCACGTTCGGGCTGCCGGTGTTCCGCCATGGCGACGCGGCGCTTGAAATCGGGAAGCTGCTGGCGTCGGTGGCGCTGTTTCCGGAGCGCGCGCATCTGGTCGGCGCCTATTCGCTCGGCAAGGCGCAGCGCGTGATCGCGCTGATCCGGCAAGCCGGCTACGACGCTCCGATCTATCTGCATGGCGCGATGGAGAAGATCACGCGCTATTACCAGAGCCGCGGCGTGGCGCTCGGCGAGCTGCGCCTGGTCAAGGGCGTGAAGAAGGCCGATCTCGCCGGCACCATCACGCTGGCGCCGCCATCGGCCACCTCCGATATCTGGACCCGGCGCTTTCCCGATCCGGTCACGGCGTTCGCATCGGGCTGGATGCGGGTTCGCGCCCGGGCGCGGCAGCGCGGCGTCGAACTGCCGCTGGTGATTTCCGACCATGCCGACTGGGACGGCCTGACCGCGACCATCGACGCCACCGGCGCCGGCGAGATCTGGGTCACCCATGGCCAGGAAGACGCGCTGGTGCATTGGTGCACGGCCAAGGGCCTGGTCGCGCGGCCGCTCGATCTGGTCGGCTATGGCGATGAGGATGAGAACGATATCTTGCCGGCGGACGAAGGCGCTTAAGGCATGAACCGTTTCGCCGAACTGCTCGATCGCCTCGCCTATGAGCCCGGCCGCAACAACAAGCTGCGGCTGATCACCAACTATTTTCGCGAGGTGCCCGATCCCGATCGCGGTTATGCGCTGGCGGCGCTGACCGGCGCGCTGTCGTTCAAGCACGCCAAGCCGGGGCTGATCCGCGACCTGATCATGTCGCGCACCGATCCGGTGCTGTTTGCACTGTCTCATGACTATGTCGGCGATTTCTCCGAAACGGTGGCGCTGATGTGGCCGAAGACGCCTGCGCAACTCCATAACAACCCGCCTCCTCCCACCCTGACGGAAGTCGTCACCACGCTGCGCACCCTCGGCAAGACCGAACTGCCGGCGCAGCTGACGCGCTGGCTTGACGAACTGGACGAGACCGGCCGCTGGGCGCTGCTAAAGCTTGTTACCGGCGGGATGCGGATTGGGATCTCCGCACGCCTTGCCAAAACCGCGGCGGCGGCGCTCGGAGGCAAGGATGTCCACGACATCGAACTGATGTGGCCGGGTCTCGCACCGCCTTATCCTGACCTTTTCGCGTGGCTGGAAGGCCGTGCCGACAAGCCGGTCAATCTCGATCCCGCACCGTTCCGGCCGGTGATGCTGGCGCATGCCATCGAGGACGCCGACTTCGCCAATCTCGATGCCGCCGATTTCATCGCCGAATGGAAATGGGATGGCATTCGCGTCCAGGCGGTGAGCGGCCGTGACGAGCGCGGCAACATCGTTGCGCGGCTCTATTCGCGCACCGGCGAAGACATCACCAAAAGTTTTCCGGACCTGCTGCCGTCGCTGCATCTGCCCGGAGCCATCGATGGCGAGTTGCTGGTGCTGCGCGGCGGCCGCGTGCAGACCTTCAACGTTCTTCAGCAGCGATTGAACCGCAAGGTCGTCTCGCCGAAGCTGATGAAGGATTTTCCGATCCATCTGCGCGCCTACGATCTGCTCGGCGACGGCGACAATGACCTTCGCGAACTGCCGTTCGCCGAGCGCCGCGCCAAGCTCGAAACTTTCGTCGCGAAGCTGGATGACCCACGCGTCGACCTGTCGCCGACCATTCCTTTCACCGATTGGGATGCACTGAAGGCGGCGCGCGCCGATCCCGCGGGCGCCGGTGCCGGCGAAGACGCCGAGGCGGTCGAGGGCGTGATGCTGAAGCGCTGCGACGCGCCGTATCTGCCGGGCCGCCCCAAGGGCCAGTGGTGGAAATGGAAGCGCGATCCCCACATCATCGACGCCGTGCTGATGTATGCGCAGCGCGGCCACGGCAAGCGATCATCGTATTATTCCGACTACACCTTCGGCGTCTGGACCGAAGGCGAGGGCGGCGAGCAACTGGTGCCGGTCGGCAAGGCCTATTTCGGCTTCACCGACGAGGAACTGTTGCAGATCGATCGCTTCGTCCGCCGCAACACCACGGAGAAATTCGGCCCCGTCCGTCACGTGGTGCATGAACCGGATCAGGGGCTGGTGCTGGAAGTCGCCTTCGAAGGCTTGCAGCGCTCGCCGCGGCATAAATCCGGCGTCGCCATGCGGTTTCCGCGCATCAACCGGCTGCGCTGGGACAAGCCGCCGCGCGAGGCCGACCGGCTGGAGACGCTGGAGCGGATGCTGAAATCCGACGCCGCAATTCAGGCCATTGCGGCGGCCGGCGGCCATTGACGCCGCCAAGCCGGTTCCCCATCTGCGTTGCACTGACTAGAATGCGCCGGCGGATTCGCGCGCGGGAGAGTTTCGATGCCTGACAACACACGGGAATTGCCGGCGGCGCACGACAACCTGTCGCGCTTTCTCGGCGGCTCGCCGCTTTCAGTGGCGTTTCGCCTGATCCTGCTGTCGATCCTGGTCGGCGTGGTGCTCGCCGCCATCGGCTTCGATCCCTGGAATATCGTCAACAGCATCCGCCTGCTGTTCCAGCGCATCTGGGATCTCGGCTTCGACGCCGTCAACGGACTGTGGCGCTATTTCCTGCTCGGCGCCGTGATCGTGATTCCGGTGTGGTTGATCTCTCGAATGTTCGGCGCCAACCGTCTGCGGTAATTCTCACACCGGCCAGTCCTCGGCGGTGATGTTAGCCGCATCGGCACCGACGATTTCAGCCAGCGAATCGCGCCCGGTTCGCAGCAATGTCGAGGCGAGATCGCGCTTGATATCATCAATGAGGCCAAGACCCTTGTAGATCAGCGACGAATAGAGCTGGATCAGGCTCGCGCCGGCGCGGATCTTGGTCAGCGCCGCCCCGCCGCTATCGATGCCGCCGACGCCGATCAGCGGGAACGCGCCTTCGGCGCGCACATAGGTTTCCGCCACCATCCGCGTCGACAGTCGAAACAGCGGCCGGCCGGACAGGCCGCCCTGCTCGCTGGCGCGGTTCTGTTCGCGCAGGGTCGCGGACCGCGCGATCGTGGTGTTGCCGACGATCATGCCGTCGACCCGGCGCGAGCGCGCGATGTGGACGACGTCGTCGAGTTCGTTCAGCGTGAGGTCCGGTGCGATCTTGAGCAGCACCGGCGAATCGCCGGCATTCTGGCGCACCCGCTCGCGGGCGTCGATCACTTTCGCCAGGAGGTCGTCCAGCGCCGCCGCCTGCTGCAAATTACGCAGCCCCGGCGTGTTCGGCGACGACACGTTGACGGTGAAATAGCTCGCCACCGGCGCGAAGGTCTCGATCAGCTTCACATAGTCGGCGACGCGATCGGATGAATCCTTGTTGGCGCCGACATTGACGCCGACGATGCCATTGAGATGCCCGCGATTTGCCAGCCGCCGCAGCACCGCGTCGGCGCCGTCGTTGTTAAAACCCATGCGGTTGACCACGGCCTCGTCTCGCTCCAGCCGAAACAGCCGCGGCCGCGGATTGCCAGCTTGCGGCTTCGGCGTCACCGATCCGATTTCGACGAAGCCGAATCCGAGCCGCAACAACGCATCCGGCACCTCGGCGCTCTTGTCGAAGCCCGCCGCCATGCCGACCGGATTGGGGAAATTCAGGCCGAAGGCGCGCACCGCAAGCTTGGGATCGTCCGGCCTCGGCCGCATCGGCGGCAGCAGCCGCAATCCCTGGATCGCCAGCCGATGCGCGTCTTCCGGATCGAACCAGCGCAATAAAGGCAGCGAAAAGGCATCGAATGCGCGAATCACGGTTTTAGCTCCGGGATGTCGTGAAACCCGTCGGAGCGCGCGCGCATGTCGAGCACGGCGGTGACCGCGCCGAGATCGAGTTCGCCATAGAGATGCGGGAACAACTCGTCGTTGCGCGACGGCTCCCAGCGCAGCGAATCGCCCAGCAAATCGGCGTCGACGGCGATCAGGAACAGCCCGGTCTGGCCGAAAAAGTGCTTCTTCGCCGTCTCCGCCAGCTGCGAAGCGGTCGAGAAATGGATGAATCCGTCACGCAGATCGTCGGCACCGCCGCGGAACGCGCCGCGCCGCTCGGCCTCGCGCCAGGCCGAGGCGGGACAGATTTTATAGATCGTGCGCACCGCCCGGATTCCTGCTGGCCGCCAACATGTTTTGGGAATTACCGGATTTTCCGGACTTCGCCGCAAACCGTAGCCGCCGGGTTGGCCCGGTTCAAGGCCGGCATTTTATCCACAGGGAGGATTGCACAATCCGCCGAATTGAGGCAATAATTCCTAAACTTGACAAGGTTGGGACCATGGCCAAACAGCAAGCTGAAATGTTGACTCACGACCAGATATGGGGCGCGATGGATCGGCTCGCCGAGCGGTGCGGACTTTCGCCGTCCGGCCTTGCCAAGGCGGCGGGCCTCGACCCGACCACCTTCAACAAATCCAAGCGCATCACCCCCGAGGGCCGCCCACGCTGGCCATCGACCGAATCGGTGGCCAAGGCGCTCGGTGCCACCAACGTCCCGTTCGATACCTTCGTCTCATTGATCGAGGACGCCCCGCGCGTTGTGCAATCGGTGCCCCTGCTCGGCTTCGCGCAAGCCGGCGCCGGCGGCTATTTCACCGATGGCGGATTTCCCGTCGGCAAGGGCTGGGATGAAGTCGGATTGCCTTCGGTCAACGACGAGCACGCCTACGCGCTGGAGATTTCCGGCGATTCGATGAAGCCGGCCTATCGCGACGGCGATATCATCGTGGTGTCGCCGGGCTCGCCGATCCGCCGCGGCGACCGCGTGGTGGTGAAAACCAGGGACGGCGAGGTGATGGTCAAGGAGCTGAAACGGCGCACCGCCAAGACGCTGGAGCTGAGTTCGCTGAACCCCAACCATGTCGACCGCACGCTGGCGGCTTCGGACGTGGACTGGATCGCAAGGATCGTGTGGGCGAGCCAGTAACTCATCCGTCATTGCCGGGCTTGACCCGGCAATCCATCCTCGTCGAAAGACTCTTGTGAAGAGGGATGGATACGCGGGTCAAGCCCGCGTATGACGCAGAGGTTGTTGCAACGTCTTGCGAAAATTTCTGGATTCGAATTTCAAACAGCCAAGCGCCTGCATCCCCGCGCCGCCGCGCGAGTTGGGCTTTTAGTTGATCTCCCCTTTTTGAGGGGAGACGGAACGCCGAAAGGCGCGCCTTGGTAACAGTTACCCGCAGCATGATCCCCGCCTTAGGAAACCAGAGGCCGCGTAACGCCTCTCAGCGTCCCGTCGCAGCGATTTCTGTCCCTGGGGCCGTGCTTCCGGCACAAGCGCCGGGCAGGCTTTCGCCCACCCTTTACCTGCCCCGTCCAGCCACTGAAGGCAGCGCCCCGTAGTGGGCACGGACGGCTACCCAAGGCCTCCCGAGTCCGTGCTTGCGAGGCACGTCCGCGGGCGCCGCATCCGACTGGTTCGGGTTACCCCTCGCCAGCCAAGCTTTCGCTCTGTCCCGCTTCCGAACGCCTCATGAAGCGCCCCTCACCGGACAGGACATGAGCAGGATAAGGCAGGTTTTGGGGACGGGGATAAGGAATGCGAAAATTTAATGTTGATGAACGGCGAAGCAAAAAAATTCACCTCATCCTGAGGAGCGGCCTCTCGGCCGCGTCTCGAAGGATCGGCCACAAGCGCTTGGGACCATCCTTCGAGACGCCGCGCAAGCGCGCGGCTCCTCACGATGAGGGCTGAATGTGTGGCCCGAAGAGATGTGTGCATGCAGTAGGCCGAACGCTGGCGCGACCACGGCGAATGGCCGACCTACGAAGCGTAGTCGGGCTCCTTGCGGTCGAGCATGCGCTTTAATGCATCGAAGTGCCGCTGTGCCGGAGTCGGGCCCTCGTAGAGGTTGGTCCCGCCGATATCGCGCTTGGTCTTCTCGACGACGGCCTCCGGAAGCTGTTTTAGCGGCTGCCCCGTCCACATCGCGTAGACCTGAACCTGTGCGGCGCGCTCGATATAATACAGCCGGTCATAGGCGTCGGCGACGGTCTCGCCGACCGTGCTGATGCCGTGATTGGCCATGAACAACACCGTCTTGTCGCCGATGACACTGGCAAGGCGCGCGCCTTCCGCCGGATCGAAAGCGGGGCCGGTGTATTCGTCGTCATAGGCGATCTCGCCTGACATCCCGACCTCGGTCTGGCCGATCTCCTTGATGCGCGGGTCCTCGAGGCGCGTCAGCGCGCTCGCATAGGGCATGTGGGTGTGAAACACCGCCTTGGCCTGCGGCAGCGCCTTGTGGATCGGCGCGTGGATGCAGAAACAGGAGCGTTCCACTTCGCCTTCGCCGCGCTTGACCTTGCCGTCGTCGATGCCGACCTCCATGAACGAGGAAGCCGTCACCTCGGACCAATGCATCCCGAACGGGATCTGGTAGTAACGGTCGCTTGAGCCCGGCACCACATAGGTCAGATGATTGAAGATGCCCTCGCTAAAACCTTGATTGAAGGCGAGGCGATGCGCCGCCGCGAGATCGACCCGCGCCTGCCATTCCTCGGTGCTGTAATTCTCAAGCGTGTTCGGCGAAACCCTGAACTGCATGGCATCCTCCTTGCTGTTGGCGCCCGCATCATTACCCGGTGGCGGGCTGGACTGTTGCTGCTTATGCGCAGTGTAACGTAGTTTGGAACGGAATTGGCTGAAATTACAGCGGCGTCCCACGGCTTCTATGCCGACCTTGCCAGCGCGCCGTCGATCATCGCTACCGCGTTCGGCAAACCATAGACCGCGACGAACGACCCGAAGCGCGGGCCTTTCTCCTGGCCGAGCAATACCTGGTAGAGCATGTTGAACCAGTCGAGCGAGACGCCCGGACGGCCGTCCTTGCCCTTTTTTACCGCATCGAGAAACGGCTCGCGCCGCCCGATCTCGTAGACCACGTTCTGGATCTCTTCGGAGGATGAGCCCGCCGGCAGTTGCGACAGCGCATCGCGCAAATCCTGCAGCGCAACCCGTTCGGGTTCGGTCGGCTCGCGGAATTTTTTGGTCGGCGCCACGAAGTCCCGATAATAATTGATCGCATAGCCGACCATCGCATCGAGTTTCGGATGGGTTTTGGGCGTCACTCCCGGACGATAGCGCCCGATGAACCCCCACAGGGTTTCGGCGTTTTCCGCATTCGACGACGACACCAGCGTCAGCAGCAGCTGGAAGGTCACCGGCATGTCCGCCGCCGGCGGATGGCCGGCGTGAATATGCCAGACCGGATTGGCGAGCTGCTGCCTGGCGTCCTGCCGCGGAAAGCCTTCGAGGAATTGCTGATAGTCATCGACATTGCGCGGAATCACATCGAAATACAGCCGCTTGGCCGCCTTCGGCTCGCGGTACATGAACAGCGACAGCGATTCCGGCGACGCGTAGCGCAGCCATTCGTCGATGGTGAGCCCGTTGCCCTTCGACTTGGAAATCTTCTGCCCCTTGTCGTCGAGGAACAGCTCATAGTTGAAGCCTTCCGGCGGCGTGCCGCCGAGCGCGGCGCAGATCTTGCCCGACAGCTTGACCGAATCGATCAGATCCTTGCCGGCCATCTCGTAGTCGACGCCGAGCGCGACCCAGCGCATCGCCCAGTCCGGCTTCCACTGCAGCTTGCAATGCCCGCCGGTGACGGGGAGCGTGATGCGCTCCTTGGTCTCCGGATCGTCGTAGGAGATGGTGCCGGCTTTCGCGTCGTGGGCCACGATCGGCACGTACAGCACCACGCCGGTGCGCGGACAAATCGGAAGGAACGGCGAGTAGCTCGAGGCGCGTTCCTCGCGCAATGAGGGCAGCATGATCGCCATCACCGCGTCGATGCGTTCCAGCACCCGCAGCAGGGTCGCGTCGAATTTCCCCGACGTGTAGTATTCGGTCGAACTCGCAAACTCATAATCGAAGCCGAACGCATCGAGGAACGCGCACAGTCGCGCATTGTTGTGCGCACCGAAGCTCGGATGGGTGCCGAACGGATCCGGCACGCTGGTCAGCGGCTTGCCGAGATGCTCGTTCAGCATCTCCCTGTTGGGCACGTTGTCGGGCACCTTGCGCAGCCCGTCCATGTCGTCGGAAAACGGGATAAGCCGGGTCTTGATCTTGTCCTCGGTGAGCACGCGGAACGCGTGGCGCACCATGGTGGTGCGCGCGACCTCGCCGAAGGTGCCGATGTGCGGCAACCCCGACGGTCCATAGCCGGTCGCGAACCGCACCTCGCCCTTCGGCTGCTTCTTCAGGCGCGCGACAATCTGCTTCGCCTGCTCGAACGGCCAGGCATTGGATTGTTCGGCAAGCGCGCGCAGGTCGCCTGGGCTGGCGGTGAGTTCAGTCATGGACATCAGGAATTCTCCGGGCGCGGAAACTAGCGTTTCAGCACCGAAATGCAAACCGGGGCGCAGATTTGTAGGGTGGCAAAGCCATCGGACGCGCAAAGCGCGGCGGATGGCGCGCCCACCGTTCACTCGCCGTTCCGAATAAGGATGGTGGGCACGGCGCGAAGAGCGCGCCTTTGCCCACCCTACGAATCAGAACGGGCTGACCGAGAAATAGCGCAGCCACAGATCGGTGTAGCGGCCTTTTTCCCACAAGCGGAACAGCGCCCAGTTCAGCGACTGCCGCAGCAGGTCGTTGCCTTTGCGCACGGCGATTCCGATGCCCTCGCCGAAATACCGGCTCTCGACGAACGGACCGCCGCTGAAGGCGCAGCACTCCCCCGAATCGGTGCCGTTGATCCAGAATGCCAGCGAGATGGCGTCGCCGAAAATGAAGTCGACCTCGCCGCGCCGCAGCGCCTGCCGCAACGCGTCGTCGTTCGGATAGGAGTGCAGCTCGGCATCGGTGAACATCGCCTTGAGATAGGCCTCGTGCGAGGAGCCGGCGATCGCGCCGACTTTCTTGCCCTCGAGATATTCCGGGCGCACTTCCGGCATCACCGCGTCGCGCCGCGACACGAACCGCGCCGGCGCCCGGTAATAAGGATCGGTGAAGTCGACGCGCTTGCGCAACTCCGGCGTCACCGCGAGCGACGCGATAATGGCGTCGCCGCGGTTAGAGGAAATCGCATCGAGCAGCGTTTCGAAGCGCCGCATCTGGATGGTGCAGGTGACCTTGATCTCCTCGCAGACCAGCCGCGCCAGATCGACATTGAAGCCGGCGGGGTTGCCGTCGGGGCCGGTGAAATTGAACGGCGGGTAGTCGGTCTCGGTCAAGAAGCGGATCACCGTGAGGCGCGACAGATCCGGACGGTCGGGACGCCGCCGCGGATCCCAGAAGCCGGGCACCGCCTGCGGCGCCACTTCCGCGGCAGGCCTGGGAGCATTCTGGGCGCGCGCGTGCCCGTTTGGCACTACTACCGCTAGCAATGTAGCCGCAATAGTTGCGCGTAAAAAGTGTAGCGATTTCAGATTGTTAGCGGACACTGGATGTGATGTGCTCTGCCGGACGCCTTGGAAAGGAGGGTCTTATAGACCATCCGCCGCAAGAGGCGAGTGTCGTTTGCGTTAAGTGAGGACCTCGCATGGCCTCGGGAGACCCTGTCCGGAATGAATTTAACCGCACCGACCGGCCCGCCTTCCTGCGCGGCGGTTTTGGTCCGCCGCGATCCGTCAATGACAACCTGCGCTGCGTTTTCGACGAGGGTCCGGCCGATGAGCTGGATTGCTTGCGCCGGGTGCTCGTGCCGGAGGTGCTCAAAGCCGCCGAAGCACGCGCCAGGGAACTCGGTATTGGCGCGGACCAGGTGCTGATCCTTTGGGGCGTGATCGACCAGGAGGCCTATCTGAAGCGGCTGGCGTTCCACATCGGCGTCGGCATCGAAAATTTTTGGGAAATCGATCCCGGCGATTCTTTGCTGCGCGATCGCGAAATCCTCCAAGCCGCGGAACTCTCCCTGATCCGGCTTTGCCGGAACGGCCGCTTGATCTGGACGCTCGCGCCGCGGCGCCTTGCGGCACGCATGCTCTGCCGGCTTGTCGCAAAATATCCCGACCTGACCGAGCGGCTCCGGCTCGCATCATCCTCGCATCTCCACCAGTTTTTGCTGCATCAGACAGATGATGCGCTGGGCCGCGCCGCCGCCAATGGCTTGCAGCAGCGCTTTCCGCGGCTGTCGGCGGCGCCTGCCGCCGTCAAGGAGCCGCGATGGCGCCGGCATCTACAACGCTTCAAGGCACCATTTGGCATCGCTGCGCTGATGCTGTTGCCGCCGATCTTTGCTTTGGACGCCTGGAGCGCCGCACTGGCGCTGTGGTTTCTGGCGTTCATCGGCTTGCGCCTTTGGGGAAGTTTTCTCCCCAGGCGGCCGCAGCCAAAATTGCGCCGTCTGCCGGATCATCAATTGCCGGTCTACACCGTTATCGCTGCACTTTACCGCGAGGCCAAATCGGTCGCGTCGTTGATGCAAGCGATCGACGCCTTCGACTACCCGAGGGAAAAACTTCAAGTCATCCTGGCCCTCGAGCCCAACGATCTCGCCACCCGAGCCGCGATCGCGCGGCTTGGTCCGATGCCGCATGTGCAGGTCCTGATCGCATCCGCCAAGGACCCGCAAACAAAACCGAAAGCGCTGAACTGCGCGCTGCCGTTTGCGCGGGGCAGTTTTACGGCCGTATTCGACGCCGAAGACCGTCCCGATCCCGGCCAGCTTCGCGCCGCACTCGATGCCTTTCGGAGAAACGGTGACGACGTCGCCTGCGCGCAGGCCAGCCTCTGCGTCCACAATGAAGATAGCTGGCTGTCGCGGACGTTCGCCGCCGAATACGCCGGCCAGTTCGACGTGTTTCTCCCGGGACTGGCGGCGATGCGGATGCCGTTGCCGCTGGGCGGATCGTCCAATCACTTCCGAACCGCGATACTTCGCGAAGTCGGCGGCTGGGATGCCTGGAACGTCACCGAGGACGCCGACCTCGGCTTTCGCCTTGCGCGCTTCGGATATCGATCGGTCACGTTCGATTCGACTACCACCGAGGAAGCCCCGATCCGGTTCAAGGCGTGGCTCGGACAGCGCTCGCGCTGGATGAAAGGCTGGATGCAGACCTGGGGCGTGCACATGCGCGAGCCCAGGCGGCTATGGCGGGAAGCCGGTCCACGCGGATTCCTGACGCTCAATATCATTGTCGGCGGCAACGTGCTGACCGCACTCGCCTATCCGATTCTTCTGATAGAACTCGGCGCGTCTCTGATGACCAACATCATCGGCAGTACGTCAGGCTTGTTCTTCACAGGGTCGCTGGCGCCATTGCACATCGCGACCATCACTGCCGGCTTTGCGTCGACCGTTCTGATCGGCCTGATGGGGCTGGCCCGGCGCGGCCGCCTTCGCAGCGGCTGGGTGCTGGCGGCCACACCGTTCTATTGGGGTTGCCTGTCGATCGCCGCATGGCGTGCACTGTGGCAGCTTTGGCGCGATCCCTATCGTTGGGAAAAAACCGAGCACGGCCTCACGCAAAGTCGGCCATCAACCGCGGCGCCGCGCGTCAAGGCAATGCATACCATGAAGCGGCGGCGTGGATTTCAAAGATAGCGCTTCAGGTCGGCTGCGGCCGCCTCCGGCGTCCGCTTGATATTGAAAGGCGCTACGAACTTTCCGTCGCGATCCATCAGATAGATCAGCGCGGTATGGTCCATGGTGTAGTCGCCGTCCTTGAGCGGGACTTTCTTGGCATAGACCCGGAAGCCGGAGATCACTTTCGCCACCGCACCCGGATCGCCGGTCAGGCCCTTCAGATGCGGATCGAAGCTCGACAGATAATCCTTCATCGCGGCCGCAGTGTCGCGCTCGGGATCGACCGAGATGAAGTAGGCATTGACCCGGTCGGCATCCCCGCCCATCGCGCGCAGCACCTCGGAGATTTCGAACAGCGAGGTCGGGCACACATCCGGGCAATGCGTGAAGCCGAAGAAAATCAGCGTCGGCTTTCCTTGCAGGTTTTTTTCGGTGACGGTCTGCCCGGCCTGATCGGTGAGTCGAAACGGCCCGCCGATCGCCGACGGCGCGGTCACGCCGCGCAAGCCGCCGAGCAGCCACAGCACCACCACCAAGGCGGCCACCAGGCTGGAGGCAAATGCCGCGACGACGACCAGCGGCCGGGTGGTCCGATCCATCATGCAATCCCTTTAGATCAGAAGCAGGCGGCGATGCCCGACGTGACCATCTCGAAGAAGACGGCGCTGCCGTAGTGGATCCACAACGCCGCGGCGCCGAGCAAGATGGCCGCGACAACAGCGGCACTGCCGACGATGATGCCGAACGCCACGCCGCCCATCGGGCGGGGCGCCGGCACCGCACTGCCTTGAATGGACCCCTGGCGCGCCGTGTTCAGCATCACTTCCAGATAAGGCCGGCCGGGCCGCCGGGCAAGCGCGGCCGCTGCGGCTTTGATCACGTCATGCTGAGGAACGGCCTGATCTCAGCGCGAGACCGAAGCCTGGGCGTCCATGTAGCAGGGCTTGTACATGCCCGTCAGCTGGCGGCCGCGCAGGAAGATCATGCGCGGGGTCAGCCCGCCGCGCTTTGCGATCCAGCGCCGGACCTCCGACGGATACATCGAATACAGCATCTGCGTGGCTTCGGGATTGGTCACCGCGCGGCCATTGGCGCCAAAATCCCAGGCGGCGTGAAAGCCGAGATTGGCGTGGGAGGTTACGCAAATCTTGTCGTGGGGCACCGCGCCGAGCACGATGGTGCAGGCCGAGGCACACAAACCGTCGATGATCACCGTTTCGCCGGAGGTGCGCAGGCCCTGATATTTGTCGACGTAGGTGCCGATCCGGCCGCCACGGTCGTCCGCGATGCGGACCACGGCATGACTTGCCCCGACGCCGGCGACCAGCAAGACAGCCGCGAGCAACCCCGTAACGAATTTCATGACCAGCCCCAGTCCAAAACCTGTCGAACCCGAATCTGACTGTCTTGAGTGATGCAAGACTTCGCCAGCGTGTTGCCGGATCGGTGTTTTGTCCAGACGGCGAGGGCGGTTCAAATCAAATTCAAATCGAGTGTTGCACCCGGGATGCACCTCGCCCGCCCCGGCATCCCAAACTGGCGCAAATTAAGGCGCTTGGCAGCGCTAGCGCACACCCGAGACGGTATTTGCCGTTGACCGCGGTTAAAGCGGCGGGCTTCAATCCTGTCGAGGCAGGGAGAGAATTCGATGGCCGATGAGGCTGATGTCATTGTAGTCGGCGGCGGGCTGGCGGGCCTCGTCGCGGCAACCGAAATTGCCGACGCCGGCAAACGCGTCATCGTGGTCGATCAGGAGGGCGAGCAGAGCCTCGGCGGCCAGGCCTTCTGGTCGTTCGGCGGGCTGTTCCTGGTGGATTCGCCGGAGCAGCGCCGGCTCGGCATCAAGGACAGTTACGATCTGGCGCTGCAGGACTGGATGGGGTCGGCCGGTTTCGACCGCGATGAGGATCACTGGCCGCGGCGCTGGGCCGAGGCCTATGTGGCATTTGCCGCGGGCGAAAAGCGCGACTGGCTGCGCACGATGGGTCACCGCATCTTTCCGGTGGTCGGCTGGGCCGAGCGCGGCGGCTACGATGCCATGAGCCACGGCAATTCGGTGCCGCGGTTTCACGTCAGTTGGGGCACCGGCCCCGGCATTGTCGAGCCGTTCGAGCGGCGCGCCCGCCAGGCACAGGCCAGCGGCCTGCTCAGCTTCCGGTTTCGCCATCGCGTCGATGCGCTGACCTCGACCGGCGGCGCCGTCGATGGCGTCCATGGAACGATCCTGGAGCCGTCCAGCGTGGCGCGCGGCGAGAGCAGTTCGCGCGTGGCCCGCGGCGAGTTCGAGCTTCGCGCGCAGGCGGTGATCGTCGCCTCCGGCGGCATCGGCGGCAATCACGATTTGGTCCGGCAGAACTGGCCGAAACGCCTTGGCGACCCGCCAAGGAACATGATCGCCGGCGTTCCCGCGCATGTCGACGGCCGCATGATCGGCATCACCGAGGCGGCCGGCGCCCGGCTGATCAACCGCGACCGGATGTGGCACTATGTCGAGGGCATCAGGAACTGGAATCCGATCTGGCCGCTGCATGGCATCCGCATCCTGCCGGGGCCATCGTCGATGTGGTTCGACGCCACCGGCACCCGGCTGCCCTCGCCGCTGTTTCCCGGCTCCGACACGCTCGGCCAGCTGCAATACATCATGTCGACCGGCTACGACTATTCGTGGTTTGTGCTGACCCAAAGCATCATCAAGAAGGAGTTCGCGCTGTCGGGCTCCGAGCAGAATCCCGACCTCACCAGCAAGAGCTGGCTGATGACCGCGCGGCGCGCCACCAACAAGGGCGCGCCGGCGCCGGTGGAAGCCTTCAAGAGCAAGGGCGCCGATTTCATCGTGCGCGACAACCTCGCCGATCTCGTCTCCGCGATGAACGCGCTCAGTGGCGACAATCTTTTGAAACTCGAGCATCTGAAGGTGCAGATCGAGGCGCGCGACCGCGAAATCGCCAATCCTTATGTCAAGGATACCCAGGTGATGAACATCCACAACGCGCGCAAATATATCGGCGACCGCCTGATCCGCACCGCAAAACCGCACCGCATCCTCGATCCCGCGCATGGCCCGCTGATCGCGGTAAAACTCAACATCCTGACCCGCAAGACGCTGGGCGGGTTCGAAACCGACCTCGACTTGCGGGTGTTCGGCAGCGACGGCCAGATCATGCCGGGCCTTTATGCCGCCGGTGAAGCCGCGGGCTTCGGCGGCGGCGGCATGCATGGCTATCGCTCGCTGGAGGGCACCTTTCTCGGCGGCTGCCTGTTTTCGGGGAGGAATGCGGGGCGCGCGGCGGCGAAGGCGGTGGCGTAGGCCGCTGCGCCTGTATTGGCGGCGGGCGTACCCACGCGTTAAGTATCGGCACCTAACATTCGGAGAACAGCATGACCATCCAGCGTTTCGAGACCGGGCCGCGCATGAGCCAGGTCGTGATCCACGGCGACACCATCTATCTCGCCGGCGTCGTGGCCAACGCGGCGGCGGGCAAGAGCGTGACGGAGCAGACCAAGGACGTGCTCTCGATCATCGACAGCCATCTGGCGAAAGCCGGAAGCGACAAATCGAAGCTGCTGACGGCGACGATCTATCTTCCCGATATGGGCACCTTCGCGGAGATGAACGCGGTGTGGGACAACTGGGTTTCGCCCGGCAACACGCCGGCGCGGGCCACCGTCGAGGCCAAGCTTGCAGCGCCCCGCTATGGCGTCGAGATCATGGTGATCGCGGCGCGATAAGAGCCCGGCGGGAACCTATTTGCCCCTGCTGCATCCAACTCTCAGCGGTACAGTGTAGTCGACCTCGGGTAACCCATCATGCAGCCTGCGCAAACCTTGCAAATTATTCCTGCCGGAACCGGCGATGCCGATCTGGTCCAGCGCGCCCGCGCCCGCGACGAGGCCGCGATTCGCGCCATCATGCAGGCAAACAATCGCAGGCTGTACCGGATAGCCCGTGGGATTTTGCGTAACGACAGCGAAGCCGAGGACGTGGTGCAGGAAACCTGGGTCCGCGCCTTCACCCATCTGGAGGGTTTTCGCGGCGACTCCAGCCTCGCCACCTGGCTGGCGCGAATCGCCATGAACGAGGCGCTGGGCCGGTTGCGCCGCCAGAAGCCGAGCGTCGAATTCAGCACCTTGCCGCCGGGAACGCTGGAGGCCCAGATCATCCAGTTCCCGCATTCAGCCGCATCCGAGGATCCGGAAAAGACCATGGCACAACGTGAAATCCGGCATGTCGTCGAGCACGCCATCGACGAGCTGCCCGAAGCCTTTCGTATCGTGTTCATCACCCGGGTGATGGAGGGAATGAATGTCGATGAGACCGCCGAACTGCTCGATCTCAAGCCGGAGACCGTGAAGACGCGGCTGCACCGCGCCCGCGCCATGCTCAAGGAGAATGTGGAAAGGAAGATCGGCCCGGTCGTGATGGAAGCCTTCCCGTTTGCCGGCAAGCGCTGCGAACGGCTGACCGCGGCGGTCTTGAAACGGCTCGGCTTGGGCGCATAATTTCGGGAACCTTTGCGCGCGCCCGCCATCCAACTCCTGTGTTCAACCAACAGCACCGGCGCTTCACGCCGGCGCCACAGGAGTGTCAAACCATGTTCGTTCGATTGAGCGCGGCAATCGCCGCGGTTAGCTTGCTGAGCGGCGCTGCGCTCGCGCAAGCCGCAAAGCCCACCGATCCGCAAATCGCGCATATCGCCTACACTGCCGGCGTGATCGACATCAACGCGGCCAAGCAGGCGCAGTCCAAGGCCAGCAACAAGGACGTCAAGGCATTTGCGGCCGACATGGTGCGCGACCATGAGGCGGTGAACAAGCAGGCGCTGGACCTCGTCAAGAAGCTCAAGGTCACGCCGGAAGACAACGACACCAGCAAGACGCTATCGAAGAATGCCGCCGACAAATTAGCCGAGCTCGGCAAGCTGAGCGGCGCGGCCTACGACAAGGCCTATGTCGCCAACGAAGTCGCCTACCACAAGGCGGTCAACTCGGCGCTGGAGACCCAGCTCATTCCATCCGCCAGCAATGCGGAATTGAAGAGCCTGCTGCAAACCGGCCTGAAGATTTTCCAGGGCCATCAGCAACACGCCGAACACGTCGCCGCGGAACTGAAGTAAGGAGCGTCGCATGATGTCGAGATGGGTTCTCCCGGTCGTTATCGCGTTGGCGTTGGGATTACCCGTCTCGGCGCATGCTGCGACGATTCAAATCACGATGGAAAATCTGGTGATCGCGCCGGCGCAAGCTTCGGCAAAAGTCGGCGACACCCTTGAGCTGGTCAATAAGGATATTTTCGCCCACACCGCGACCGCGCGAAACGGCGATTTTGACGTGACGATGCCGCCGAAGAAGACGGTGACGTATGTTTTAAAGAAGGCGGGAACGATCGACTACTACTGCCGCTTCCATCCCAACATGAAGGCTGTGCTTAACGTGGCGCCGTAGTGCGCCGCAAGGCAATCGCCAGCCCCGCGGCGACGCCGGCTTGCCAGACCGGATAGAGCACCGACGCCAGATCGAGGTCCAGCGCATTGTCCAGCGCCAACAGCGCGCCGGCGACGGTGCCGATCCCGAGCATCGGCAGCCACGCCGCGGCATCGCGCGGACCGGCCGGCAGCAGACCTATCCCGAGCGCCATGACGCCGGAGCCGACAAAACCTCCGGCGAGACCGGCACAAATATTTCTCGCAGCTTTGGCGATATTTTCGGCCTGCCCGTCGATCCAGATCGCGGCATTCACGGCGCAGACGAACGCGACCATCGTGACGACAGCCGCAGCCAGCGTCGCCCACCACGGTTCTGAACTCAGCCGCCGCACCAGCACCGCGACGAGGATGGCGAATGGAAGCGCCAGCAGCGCAATCCGAAAATCTCCGGGCGAGCCGGCGAGCCCATCGATCAGCGGCTGAAGCAGCGGCGTCAAGATGCCGGTCAGGATGCCGGCGGCTGCGATTCTGAGCGGGCCGGCGCGGCTTCGGTCAGGGGAGAGGATCGTATCGGTCAGCGTTCATTCCTCTCTACAACGTCCCTGGACGGCAGGCGTGACAAAAAACCGTTCATTGTATGATATGCTGTTCGGTCAGGAGAAGATACCGCCGGATAGTGCAATGAAGCCCTCGGTTTGCCTTTTGGATTGGGATGGCACTCTCCGCAAGGGGTACGTCATCTTCGATTGGACGCAATACCTGGCAACAAAAGAGATGATCGACGGCTGCTTCGTTGAATCGATGCAGAGCTGCTTCGCCCAATACAGAGCTTGCTGCATAAGCTACGAACAAATGGCCGGGCAGATCGTCGACATATGCCGCCTCTCAAAAAGGGCTGCAGGTATCCGACGTCGAACCTCTTGCGATGGATTTCGCTCGAACAACTCCGGAGGGTTTCCCGTTTGCGGCCCCGTTGGTTGCCCACCTGTACAGAAATGAAATCGAGGCGATTGTCATAACTGGCTCACCAGCGAGCGTCGTCAAGCATATTGCAAGGAAGATTGGCGTACACCGTTGCTATGGACTCGAACTTGAGATTGATCCCGCGGGGATATTCCTCGGGTCATACCGGTCCAACCTGGCAGTCGCGCAAAACAAACGAGCTCTGGTCGAGCAACTAAAAGCAGAATCTCGAGAGGTACGTCTGGCTATCGGAAACTCCAACTCGGACCAACCCTTGTTGGAGATAGCTCGCTGCGCTTACTATATCGAGGATGAGCAGGGACATGCCCATTTAGGCCCGGAGCTGAATGCAGCGGTTCATGAGGGAAACCTCCGGGTTGTTTCACCCGAGAAGCTGCTGCGCCTGGTGGAAAAGCAGCAAGTTATTTGGCGGTAATGACAACGCGAGAAGAAGCGTCGTGACCTATCTTGCCTGGCTATTGGTGTTCGCTTGGCTGCCGGAGTTTTTACTTGTTCTGTTTTTTGGCCGGATCTTGTGGCAATACAGGAAGACATTGGCTTTCTGCATTGCCGGCAGTGTCGTTGTTAGTATTCCCTGGGACTGGTGGGCAATCAGTACCGGCACCTGGTTGTTTCCGCCTCGCAGCATTATCGGCGTCTGGTTTGGTGGCTCTCCGCTCGAAGAATACCTGTTCATTGTATTCGTAACGCTGTTGATATCGAGCATCACTCTTGTTTTGAGAAAATTGCTCGGGCCGTACATAACAGGATAAGAAAAAAGGCGCATCAGCTTATGCATTTTGCTCAATACACATACCTGATTACAACGCTGATATTCGCAGGCGGCGCCGTTGCAATTGAATATTCCTTATCTCGCCGGACTCTCCCCAGATTTCGATGGCTGGTAGTTGCCGTTGCGACGATCTGCACTTTTTGGGGGGCGGTCGGTGAAGCAGCCGCCCTAAGGTGGGAGGCTTGGGCTTATAGCCCGGAGAAAACGCTCGGCATCCTGATCGTCGGGGTTCCAATCGAGACTTATCTATTTTCCGTCTTGGTGAGCATTTCAGTTTCATCAGCCACCCTGTATTTCGCCCACTGCGAAGACCAGGGCGTCGGAATTCTTCAACATGGCCTTAGGCGAATTAGAGAGATCGCAAGGGGCGTAAAGCCGTAGCGTTCCGACATAACATGGACCTGACGGCTTCAACCAAACTCGTTGCATCCCAGCGTCGATGCGGTTCTACCCCCGGCTTTGTCGCCTATGTCTTCGTCGCTTCTGCCGCCATTAAGCTGGATCGCTTTCCTCGCGACATTCTGCGTCAGAGGCGCATAACGGGATGTTAGTCTGGAGCGGGCGAAGGGAATCGAACCCTCGTATGCAGCTTGGGAAGCTGCCGTTCTGCCATTGAACTACGCCCGCGATTGTTTACCGGAGATTTGGCTATCATTTTGGTGGCCATTTGATGGACACGCCGATGAGCCTTCTAGCCTGCCGCAATTGCGCGACCTTACACCGATGATCTGGTGCGATCTAGTGGGCCGCCCAACGGTGTGCGCTCAGAGCTGAATCACGAGCTCCACCGGTGGTGTGGCGAGCCGTGCGTTGCCTGGCAGAGGAAGCACTTACAAACGAGCCACCGGCGCTCGCGTCCTGGGTCAGGCAGCGACATGCGTCGCGCGGGTGCTGAATTCAGGATCGGGAAATTGCGTCACCCAGCCGATCTCAGAAATACAATAAGCCTCGCGACACGCCGATTGCGAGGCGGGGCCGAGGTCGGACAGAGCAAGGAGAAGGTCCTGGATTGCTCCAGGACCTTCTCCCGATGAAGGCGTACATCCGCCTTGCAAGAAATTTCGTGCTACTTGCCGCCGCTGTTGCGACCGGCGTTGTTGTCGGTACCCGGGCCGACGTTGCCCTGTCCGGAAGGGTTCCTCGCATCGCCTTTGTTGGCGCCGCTCCGGTTCATGCCCGCGCCGGTGGTCATACCGTCCTTCGATTTCATTCCCGATTTCGAGGCGCCCGGTCCGACGTTTCCCTCACTTGACGCGCCCGGAGCGGGCTGAGTTTGAGCCGAGGAAATCAGGGTCGAGCCGAACAGCGAGGCAACAACAAGGGCCGAGACGAGGAGTTTCATACGCATGATGGAATTCTCCGTGAGACAAATGATGCGTAGCCAAAACTTTCGCCGTCTGCTTGCGTCCGATGTTCCCGTCGATTTTTTCCGGATCGGGTTCGATCTCGAGACCTACCCATGTTGTCCCCGTACGCAGCCGCACTCCTCCCAGAACGTTGATCGCAATGCCCTCCTGGGGCTAGCGGAAATTCTCCGGAAGCGACTTGTGGATATGGGTGGCGGCTATCGCGGCATGACCGGTTGCAACCGCGATCTGGTGCAGGTCCGATACGACGTCGCCGGCGGCGTACAAACCTTGAACCGTGGTTCGTTGATATTCGTCGACCTTCAGGCAGCCGACTTCGCTGGTTGCCGCTCCCAATGCTGAGGCGAGACCCGAACGGACCTCGCAGCCCATTGCCGGATAAACGATGTCGAAATCCAGGTGACGTGCACCGAACCGGCCGCGGATCCGAGCGCCGTTCAGTGTCAGTTCGTCGACAGGCCCTTCAATGGCGATTCCGGCATCCAAGATCGAGCGCGTCTGCCCGTCCTGCACAGGGTTGCCCTCCTGCCAAAGCAACGTCACGTCTCTCGAATAGCTCCGCATGAATTTAGCCTTGCCGACCGCATCGTCGCCGCTGCCCAGAATGGCGATCTTTCGGTCGGTGGCCTCATATCCGTCGCACACCGGGCAATATCTGATTGATCCATCGGAGAGCGCTCGCTGGATGTCCTTTATCTCAGGATGCATATCGACAATCCCGGTTGCCAGCAGCACGAAAGCGGAGGACACGTGATTGCCGCCATATTCACCCACAAAGCCTTGTTCTTCCCGCTTCAGGGACGTTATTCGCGATTTACAAACGACGACGCCGTAAGCCTCGCCCTGCTCCTTTAGCAAGGCGAGCAGCTTTCGGCCCGATACTCCCTGCGCAAAACCGGGATAGTTGTGGCTCTCTGGGATTAGCGCGGCACGGCTCTCGCCGCTATCCACGATCATCACCTTGCGGCGATAACGCGCCAAGTAGACCGCGGCGGTCAGCCCGGCCGGTCCGCCGCCGATGATCAAACAATCCAGATTTTCAGTTTGCATGGTTGCTCTTGTACGGACGCGACTGTGCAGGCGCTGATTCAGCGCCTGCACAGTTGGATGTCCCCGCGTCTAGGACGCAGCGGGATTTAATTTATCGGAAATGCCTTTTCCCGCCGCATCGACGACGCGGCCGAGCTTTCCAGGAATATTGGCCGCAGCCGCCCTCGCCGCATCAAGCGTAAGCCCCTGTTTCCGGGCTTCGTCCGATACTGCAGTTACGACATCCTCCGCGATCGTTGCCGCGCGGGTCGCCTGTTCAGAGGCAAAATCAACAGCCTGTTCTTTCAGGTTGTCGCTGGTCTCGCCGAGATACTCGGCTTCCAGATCGGTTCCCGGCAGCGCAGCAGCAATGCCGGCTCCGATCGCCAGACCGATCGCCCCCAAGGCCAAGGGCTGCGCCCGGAATAGCTCAGACAAGTTGTCACGAGCCGTGCTGAACAGAGCCCCACCTGCCTGCGGGATGTTCTGGGCGTAGTCGTAGGCGGCGTCGGCATAGTCTGACCCGGCCCGCGCGATGCGATCGAGGCCCGCGGCGCCGCTATCTCGAAGCGTCCCGGTCGCCGATGAAACGCGGTCACCTAACGACTCTGCGCCTGAACGGGCGGCGTTCAGGGCATTTCCGGCGGCATCCGGGATGCGGTCGAAACCGGCCCCCCTTACCAGATTTCCGACCCTTTCAGCAGTCCGGCCGCCGGTGAAGAGCCACAACACTCCCATGCCTATAAGGGCCGCGGATATAGGATTTCGACGCGCCGCATCGCCTAAATCCCTGACGAAGTCCGAACCCTTCTCCGAAATATCGCTCATCGCACCATCTCCTTCACCGCAACTTTATCCCGTTGCACCTGATCCAAAGTGACGGACGGCTTCAACGCATCGCCGGACAGCCGATTGAGGCCTATCGCGATAAGGGCGCCGGAAACGATCGCAGCCGCCGCTCCGGTCATCAGATACGAGACAGGTTCCGAAAACCCGCTGCGTATCAAAGCGGCCGCAACTGCGAATAGCAGCAGCACCAGTGCCGGCGTCAGGATGATGGCGCCGGCCCCAATGATCGCGGCTGCCCGACCGACCTGGCTTGCCTTGTCCGCAAGCTCGGCACGCGCCAAGTCGAACTCGTTGCCGACCAGCTTGGCGAGCTGCCCGACCGCGTCGCTGAGCAGATCCGGTATTGAACGACTACTTGGTGAACTCATCGCGATACCCCTTGTTGTCTACGTGCGGTCTGTTCACCGCGCTGCCGGTAAACGCCTCTCCGCCGCCGTACTGGCGAGGGCTGGCGCTTGCGCCGTACTGCGGGGGGTTGGCGCTTGCGCCGTACTGGGGAGGGCTGACGCTTGCGGAGCTATCGGCCGAACTTTTCAGGAAGCGCACGACCCCAAAGCCGGCCAGCACCGCCATTCCCAGGAACGCGGTCGGCTGCCGGCGTGCGAAAGATTGCGCACCGCGAACGAGGTCGTTGAGGTCGCCGTTCTTGATGGATTCCGACATCCCTTCGACCTGGGACGCCGCCTTCCGGATATAGGTTCCCGCGATCGGAAGATCGCCATCGAATTCCCGCGCAGCGCGGCGCAGCGTATTGGCCAGATTTCCGACGTATTCGGCGCCGGCATTTTTCTGCCCATCGACCGTCTGTTTGAGCTTGTCGGTTGTCTGCGACGCGACGTCCTTGGCCGCATCCATCAGATCGGAAGCACGGCCCTTCAGAGCTTCCGCTGAAGAACCGGCGACATCGGCCGCCCTGTCCTTCAGATCGCGACCGGCTGCCAAAGCCTGGTCGGCAACGCTTTTGGCCTGGTCGGTAACACCCTTGGCGGAGCTAGCCGCCTTCTCAAAGCTGTGAAGCGATGATCCCGGATTTGAGGACGCTCCGCTTCTGTCGGTGCCTTTGAATGTCTGGTCAGCCATGGTCGCGCACTCCGTTGGTATTTGGTTGGGACTGATTCTGTGGATCGAAAGCGGTGGTGACGGCGCTTTCTGCCACGCGCCGTACGCGTTGCCCGATGTCCTGCGCGGCCGCGCCTAACGCATCCGGCGTCAACCCTTCCGCTTCGGCCTGCCGGACTGTTCTGTCATAGACATCTCCGACGGCGCCTTTGGCCGCGTCGATTCCCTGCGCAGCGGCGGCTTGAGCACGGCGCTTGAGCGAACTGCTCGTCTCGCCGATCAATCCATCCTCGATCTCGGACCGCGGCAGCGCGCTGGCAATCAAACCGCCGATGAGAAGGCCAACGCCTGCCACCACCAGGGGATTCTGTTCAACAGCTTCCAGAAATGTCTTGCCGGCTCGCCCGGTAAGATCGGACGCCGTGTCGCGGGCAGCCTTCGCGGCGTTCAGGCCGGCGTCAACGGTGGTACCCGCCGCTCTCCACGCTGCCGCGGTCGCATCGGATGCGATGTCCTGCACGCTGGAGGCTGCCGAACCGACGGCTCGGACGGTTCTGTCTTTGACATCGCTCACCTGATCGGCAGCCGAAGCGCCGAGCGAAGCCGCCTTATCCTTAACCCTGGCGGGGCCCGAGGCGAGCGCCGCTCCCGCCCGATTTGCGGCTGCGTTTACCTGATCGGCCGCCTGGCTGACCTGATCGGCTCCGCCGGAAACCGCATCACGTAAGCGATCAAGGTTGTCCGATGCAAACGCCTTTGCTGCTGTCGCAGATTGGCCCACCTGATCTCTAATATCGTGGGCACGCCGGCGCACGTCGTCGGAAAGGTCAGAAGCGGCGTCAACGGCTTTTTGCGAGGCGGCCTGTCCCGTCTTGGAGCCGGCAAAAAACAGCCCGGCGCCCACCATCAGTATCGGCAATGGAATGGCGCGCGCCATTCGGAGCAGCGGATACGCGACGCCGGCGCCAATGGCTACAGCCTGCATCGGGTTGCGGCGGGCGGCTGCGGTGACATCATCCATCAGCTGTTCGCCCCGGCTTCTAATGTACCCGGACACCTCTGCCTTGATGGCATCAGGGCTAATGCGCTGGCGAATCTCAGTCGCGGCATCCGCGACGCTGGAGCGGAGCTGCTCGACGGTGTCAGTCAGGTTAGCCCGCGTGTGCTCGGTTTCTCGTTTTATCTGCTGCAGTGAACGGGTGTCGGCCTGGGGCATGGTGTCGATCCTCTGGGGGCATTCGTCGCAAATTGAACTCGCCAGGGATGTCATTAGTTCCCGACACTTTTGGAGCGGGTCTCGCTATTCGCAAAAGCGGCGACGACGGCGCTGAGCGACCGTGGCGTCGTTTCCTGCTGCGATGCGGAGACTTCGGCCGGCTCGGCATCTCCCAACAGGCAGATCACGATGCGGGCGGATGGCGCCTTTCGCGAAAGCTTCCTGACGGCATAGTCGATCCTGGCCTTTGGAACATTCTCCAGATAGCAGACGCATATCGACGCGGCCTCGCCGTCCTCGATTGCGGTCGTCGCGCCGGAGAGGCGAACATCGACGCCTGCGCGTTTGAGCGCGTCCGCGACCACTAGTACCGCGCAGTCGTCCAGCCGGCCCAGCCCTGGAATGCAGAAGACAGGCTTTGCGAAATCGCCGCCGGTCAAGGTGACGACCTTGCCGCGCTGCCGGGACCCGTCCCCTCGCCTTTTCTTCCGGTGAGGCCTTGCCGCTGCCGTGTTCGGCCAAGTCCTCGACGATTTCGGATACCGTCTTGAAAATATTTTCAAGCCGGACATCGTCGAAGTCGGCCCAATTCGGCGTCGGCCTGCGCCAGCCGCAACGCGCCAAGCAGTATCTCGTCGTAATAAGCAGCCACTGTAGCGTTTTTGAGGAAGGCCCGGGCCTGCTCGATCGCCTCCATCGGATCACCGGTCAGCATTCGCTGGTAGGCCGCCTGCTGCGGCGTCAGCGCCGGCTGGTCGCCCAGCATGACGTCGATGAACTGAAGCCGGTCGACATGACGGGCGAGCACGACCAAGCACAATGTAAGCGGCGTGGAGAGCAACAGCCCCAAGGGTCCCCACAGCCATGTCCAGAACGAGGCGGCAACGACAATGGCGACGGGCGAGAGTCCCGCGGTCCGGCCGCAGACCAGGGGCTCGATGACTTGACCGGTCAACGGTTCCGCGACCGCGAACAACAGCACCGTCCAGATCGTCATGGTCCAGTCGCTTCCGACGGCCGCTGCGAGCGAAATGGGAAGTGCGGCTGCCAGCACCGCGCCAATATACGGCACGAACCGAAGGATCATTGCCAAAAGACCCCAAAGGGGCGCACTGGGTACTCCGATGGCGGCCAGCCCAAGTCCGATGACGACGCCAAAGATTGCGTTGAGTACGAGTTGAGTCGCGAACAGACGCCCCAGCCTGTGGCCAGCGTCATCCAGGGCCGCCGTGGTGCGTTCAAGGTCGCCGCTTCCGGCCAGGCGGATGAAGCGATTGCGGAGATCTTCACGCTGGAAAAGAAAGAAGGCAAGAAAGATCACGACGATTCCCGTCGTGGTGAACGGCGCTGCGAGCGGCTTTAGCATGGCGACCAGCGTCTCCGACGCTCCCGGATCGGGCTGGTGGACCTCGACCGGGATCGGAGAATTTTTCGCCCGTTCTTGCGAAAATGGCTCCTTCGGCCCAGGGATTACCTTTTCGTCCTTCGTGCTTAGCTCCTTGTCGAGATCCTTTAGCATGCTCGAGGCGTTCTTCAGCAGACCCGCGCTTCCCACCGCCTCCCGCAAATTGTGGACCTTGCCTCCCAATGTCGCCTGATAGCGCGGCAGGTCGTTGACCAATTGATTGACTTCGATCATCACCATGGCCGCGAGGCTAAGCGCGATGGCCAATGCGCCGAGGACGGCACACATCACGGCCAGCGAACGCGGCAGCCGCCAGCGCTGCAACAACCTCACCAGCGGTGCCAGCAGGAAACTCAGCAACACCGCCAGAGCGATCGGGACCAGAATGTCGCGGGTGAAATAGAGGACGGCAACGACGATCGCCACGATGACGAAATTCGTAAAGGCGAGGCCTGCCGGAACGACCAAGTTGGATCACCCTGCGAATGACTGGCACGGACCTGGTCCGCCAGCTTTTTAATCAGCGCCGGCCCCGAATGTTCCAAAGCCCCGCGCACTGCTGCCGCACCATTCGCCAATTAGCGTGTTTATCAATCGCATCTGATCCCACTTCGTGCGCCGTCCATCCGTACCCGTGGAGAATGGCTGGATGGAACCCAACCCCCGGACCGGGCGTTGTGGCCAGAGGATTCGCCAAGGGAGCTGGAAATGCCGCGCGGGATGCCATCGATGACTGCATTGCTGGGCTTGCTCGCGTTAGCCGGCTACCAGAACAGGGACAAGCTCGCAGAACTTCTCCAGGGCGCCGGTGGTGGCAATGCCCAATCCGGCAGCAGTAGCCAACAAGGCCCGTTAGGAGGCCTGCTCGGCAACCTAAGCGGCGCGCTCGCCGGCGGCGGGGTCGGTGGACTGTTAAATGGCGGGTTGGGAGAATTGCTTGAACGGTTCAAGCAGAACGGCGAGGGAGACGCGGCGCAGTCCTGGATCAATATGGGTCCTAACAAAGAGCTTCCTGCCCCGAAATTAAAGCAAGCAATCGGGCCGGATGTGTTGGCAGCGTTGGAGCAACAGACCGGCCTTTCTCAGGAAGAACTTTTAGCCCGACTTTCAAGAGAGCTACCTTCGGCCGTCGACAAATACACACCGGATGGTCGTCTACCCAACTGAACCCCTACCCCCACAAAAGGATCGCAAGATGGGCATTATCTGGACAATCATTATCGGGTTCCTGGCCGGCGTGATTGCGAAATTTATTATGCCGGGGGACAACGAGCCGTCCGGCTTTATTCTAACCGCGATCCTCGGGATCGTGGGTGCGTTCGTTGCAACATTTCTGGGACAAGCGCTGGGCTGGTATCGACCGGGTGAGGGCGCCGGCTTAATTGGCGCTGTTGTGGGAGCAATCATCGTGCTGTTCGTGTATGGCCTGATCGCCGGTCGCCGACGGGCGGTTTGATATCCTCCGTGCACCTGAAGGCCGGTGAATGGCCGCTAAGGAACGGATAGGACTGAATTATTTCAGGGTCATGTGCCGACGCTTTCAGGGGGCTGCAACGTCGCTGAGTTCCTGCATGATGGCAGGAATTTCACCGGGGATCTCCCGCGCCAGCAGGCCGAACGTGCCGTTCCTCTTCGCCAGGCGGCGTCCGGCCTCTCCATGAACATAAACCGCCCAGATGGTTGCCAAGGCCGGGTGCGCGCCTCGGGCAAGCAGCCCCGCGAGAATGCCTGCCAGCGTGTCTCCGGATCCGGAGGTGGCGAGGCCGATCGAACCGTTCTCGCACAGCCACGCTTCGCCGTCCGGGGATACGACATAAGTGTTCGCGCCTTTCATGGCGATCACTCCGCGCACGGCCTTCGCTGCCTGCCGGGCGGCGCTCAATGGCCCGCCATCAACCTCGTCGCGCGGGACGTCGAGAAACTTGGCCATCTCGCCCGAATGCGGCGTCGCGACGAGCCTCCCTTGGTGCCGAGATGGCATTTCGCTGGTCTTGAGCGTTGCGAACGCGGAAGCGTCAAGCACGACAGCAGGGCCTTCGAGATGTTTCAATAGTTGCGACCTCAGTTCGGCGACGGCTGTTTCGTCCATCATGCCCGGACCGATCAGGACCGCGTCGCAATCTGATCCAAGCTTGGCCAACCGCTGCGCGCTGGCGGGATCAATGCCTCCTCCTGGCGTTTCCGCACATCCGACCACCATCGCCTCCGGCATCGCCATCGCCAGATGAGGAGCGGCCGAACAGCATGTTGCGATCTGCAGTATGCCGGCGCCCGCCCTCAAGACCCCGAGCCCGGCCAGAAGAGCCGCGCCGGGCACTTCGACGCTGCCTGCGATTACAAGCACGCGCCCTCGCGCTTGTTTGTCGCCCTCCTGCTGATGTCGGGGCAGCGGATGCGCCTCAAGGAACTGGCGTGTGACCCTAACCGGGCTCATCGGGCGGCTACGTTCGCATCGGGAGTGGACGTCACCGGCGTTCCTTCCTGCTCCAGAGGCGCTACAAAATTGTATTTCTTTAGCGCGAGGGAAGGTTGCCCGTCCCTTCCCGGTTCAACGGAATATTCAGTGACGGCGCAGTTCGCCACGTCGCCTTCAGCGTCTATCGCGAGGATGGTTTCCTCGTCCATATTCTCGAGAAGATAGCGCATGCAGAGCACGACGACCTGATGGCCGACGATGAGGACGCGCTTGCCTCGGTAGTGAAGGCTGATGGTGTCGAGCACGCTGCGAAGCCGCAGGATCACGTCGCACCAGCTCTCACCCGCGGGTGGCCGGAAATAGAACTTACCGAGCAGCCGGCGGGCTTCGGCCTGCTCGGGACGACGCTGCTCTATTCCGAGCCGCGTCAGGCGGTCGAGGATCCCGAATTCCTTTTCGCGCAGCCGCTCGTCGATGACGCACCCGGTAAAGCCGGCCGCGAGACCCGAGGACCGCTGTATCGCGCTCGCGGTATTGCGGGCTCGAAGATAGGGGGAACACATTACGATCTCAGGCCTGTCATCCGGCGCCATCGATGCGAACCATCTCCCCAAGGCTGCCGATTGCTGCTCGCCGAGCGGGCTGAGCGGAACATCAACGTCGCGCGAGTTGATCGCAATGTCGGCGAGGCCAGCCGCATGCGCGGCGTCCCGGGCGACATTCCCCGCACTTTCGCCGTGCCTCACGATCCAGAGTTTTGACGGCCATCGCTGACTCAAGGCTTCGCCTCTTTTTCCAGCCGATCCGCTGCGCGTATTTTCTGCTGTTCAGACCGTTTGCCGCTGCGAAGGTCGGAATAAGCTTTCGTGAATTCCGCTCCGAGCAGGAAAATCTGCGCCGAGTAGTATACCCACAGCAGAATCACGATCAGCGCCCCGGCGGCACCATAGGTGGAGGCTACGGCGCTGCTGCCGATGTACCAGCCAATCAGCGATTTCCCGCCTGTGAACAACAGCGAGGTTACCGCAGAACCGATCACCACATCGCGCCACTGAATAGGCCGGTCCGGAAGCACCTTGTAAATCGCCCCGAAAAGCACAGAAATGAGCAGAAAGGAAACGATGCCGTTGAGGATCGTCAGCAAGATCTTTCCGAACGGCAGAACGGCGTTCAGATAATCGCCCAACGCCGTCAGGCCTGCGCTGACGACAAGCGAAACCATCATGAGGAATCCGAGCGAAACGACAAGGCCCAAGCTCGCCGCCCGGGCCCGTATGAGCCTCGAGATCGGTGCGCCGCTCGATTCGATCTTCCAGATCGCGTTCAGCGCGGACTGCATTTCACCGAACACCCCTGAGGCCGTGGCGATGATCGTCGCCACGCCGACCAGCGTCGCCAGCGTTCCGGCCGACTTGCTCTGTGCGCCGGCGATGGCGGACTGAAGAAGCTGGGCGCTTTCCTTGCCCATCAGTCCGGTAAGCTGCCCGACGATGCCGTTCTGCGCGGCTTCGTTGCCGAAGGCGAGGCCGGCAACAGCTACGACAATCAGCAGGATCGGAGCGATCGAGGTCACCGTATAGAAGGCGATCGCCGCCCCCTTGCTCAGGGCATCGTCCTGAATGAACGAGAGCACGGTTGACCTGCAAAGAATCCAGGCTTTTTTCACTGACGCCCCCGGCTTGAACTGCTGCGCTTCGACTATCCGGAAATTGCAGCCGATAACCTTGGGAACAATCTGCACGGAAACAAAGAGTTCCGGCCGCCCGGGTCCGGCGTCATATCGCAAAAAGCCAAACCACTACCTTGTCGGCGATGCGGGAGGCTCGATCGGGGATCGCATTGGTTTTTGGGTGCCGCCCCACTCCTCTTTTATTACCGCCTCAGGCTCGGAAGCGGGATCGGGCTTGCCGGTTCGTTCCTGGTTTGGAAGTGACGCCGGTCGCTTGGGCACAGGTTTTCCTTTCGAGCCAGGAGCGCGCCGAAGGCCTGGCCCGCTAGCCGCCAGCTGATCGTCCTTATCTAGCTCGTGCGGCGCTGCGGATGGTTGGTTCGAAAAGGACGATTCAAATGCGATGCCTTAGGACGGGAAGGGAATGAGAGCGCAGGCCCTAGCTCGTATTGGCGTCTTTCCACTTTTCCAGATCAGGCTTCGGCCGATTGGGATCGAGTTGCTCCTTCTCAGTCGCACCTTTCCAAGGCTCATCTGTTTGCTTGGTGTTCTTCCAGTCAGTCTGCTGGCGCGGATCGTCTTTAGGGGTCTCTTTGCTCATGAGACGACAATTCGGAGGAAGCCTGCTAGTTCCTTGCTTCAGCAAGCAGTCAAATGCAGCGGCCGAATGCGGATCGTTCGGCGAGTTTTCGGGCCAAAAAGAAACCCGCCTCGGCGCCGCGGCACTGGGGCGGGTCCAATTCGTCGGATGCTGGCGGCCAGCCACCGGTCGAGGGTTGCAAGTGTGCATTAGTCTATTCGTTCCTGCAGCAACCCGGAACGTCGATCGTTGCGTCGCGAAACGCGGAACGCGCGCTTCTGAAAAATGGCAACGCTTCGCCATAAGCGGCTGGAATATTCCGTCGCGCGATTGGTGGTTGCCATCGAAGCTACAGGTCAGCCCTTATGGATGAAGTTGCCCAGCACCTGCCGGGCCGTGTCGACGATGATATGTGCCGCCGATGGATCTCCCTTCACGATCGAAGCTATGAAGCCACGTGCTTCCTTCAGTGTGACGTGTGGCGGCAGGGGAGCCACATCGGGGTCTGTTTTCACCTCAAGGACTACCGGCCGATCGCTGGATAGCGCCTCTTGCCACGCGCCATGAAGATCGCCCGGCTTGTCGATGAAGATGCCTTTGAAGCCCAGCATCTCCCCAAAGCGCGCGTAAGCGAAATTCGGGATCACCTGTGTAGCGGCAAATTTCGGATCGCCTTCCATCACCCGCTGTTCCCAAGTCACCTCATTGAGGTCTTCATTGTTAAACACACACACGATCCACCGTGGATCCGGCCATTGCTTCCAGTATTTCTGAACGGTAATGAGTTCGGCCATGTTGTTCATTTGCATGGCGCCATCGCCGACAAGCGCGACCACCGGCCGATGCGGATGGGCGAATTTTGCAGCAATCGCATAAGGCACGGCCGCGCCCATCGAGGCCAAGCCGCCCGACAACGAGGCCGATTGGCCGCGCTGAACGCGAAAGTCACGGGCATACCAGTTCGCACAGGATCCGCTATCGCTGGTAACGATGGCGTCGGCAGGCAACAACGGCGACATCTCCCAGACCACCCGCTGCGGATTGACCGGATTGGCATCCGCTTTCGCGCGCCCCTCCAGCTTTTGCCACCACGCCTTGACGCCCTTCTCAATGCCTTCACGCCAGCTTTGATCGATTTTTCGCTGCAGCTTGGGAATAAGCAGCCGCAAGGTCTCGACCGCGTCACCGTGAAGGTTCACCTCGGCCGGGAAACGAAGCGACAGCATCGCCGGATCAATGTCGATCTGAACGGCGCGGACCTTCTCGTCCTTTGGTAGAAATTCGGCCCAGGGAAAGCCGGTCCCCACCATCAGCAGCGTGTCGCATTGCTGCATCAAATTCCAGCTCGGCTCGGTTCCGAGCAAGCCGATCGCGCCCGTCACGTAGGGCAGCTCGTCTGGCAGAACATCTTTGCCAAGCAACGCCTTGGCAATGCCCGCACCCAGAAGATCCGCGGCTTCGAGAAGTTCGTCCGAAGCGCCGCGCGCGCCGGCGCCGATAAGCATCGCCACTTTTGTACCGGCGTTCAGAACAGCCGCGGCTCTCTCGATATCGCCGCTTTCCGGAACGATTTTCGGGCGCGAATATCCAACGCCGGATCGCGTAAATCCGTGAGCCACCTTCGGCTCTTCGTAGTCACTGTCCTGGATATCCTTGGGGAGAATGACAGCCGACACCCCATTGCGGGCGATCGCGGTCCTCATGGCGCGGTCGATCAGGTGACGGACCTGCGCTGGAGAGGAGGCTTCCTGAACGAAGCTGGCCACGTCGGAAAACATCCGATCCAGGTTTAGCTCCTGCTGATAATTACTGCCGCGGACGGTTGCTTCCGCCTGACCGCATATGGCCAGCACCGGCACGTGATCGAGCTTCGCATCATAGAGTCCGGTGATCATGTGGGTGGCGCCTGGCCCGCCGGTCGACAGACAGACGCCAATTTCGCCGGTGAATTTTGCATGCGCCGCGGCCATGAACGCCGCCATTTCCTCATGCCGGACCTGGATAAATTCGATCGAATTGGCACGCTGAAGAGCTCCCAGCACGCCGTTAATTCCGTCGCCTGGATAGCCATAAATCCGGCGCACGCCCCATTCGTGAAGACGGCCGACGAAGAAATCGCTGACTTTCATAGGCTTCCTCCGGCGGGGTTGACCGAGTTGCAGGCTCGGGCGCTGAAACGGTCACTGGCAACGGCAGGCGGAGGCGCCGGTTCCGCGCATACCGAGGACATCGTTGTAGTGTTCCAGAGACGGCGGTGACGGTGGGTGACCCGCCTTACGGCGCGGCCTTTCCATCGGCACGCTGCGATCCCATATTGGAGCAATCCAGCCACCATCAAAAAGGACGCCGGCTTGTCAGAGCAATTCGCTTTGTTCCAAAGCTTGTCCCGCCAACCTGAGGGACTGCGGTACGCTGCCGAATTCGTCTCCGCGGCGGCCGAGCAGGAACTCGTTCGCCGCGTTGCGGCGTTACCGCTGCAGCCGTTCCAGTTCGGCCAGTACGAAGGCAAGCGGCGGGTGGCCTCGTTTGGGTTCCAGTATGACTATAGCCTGCGGCGGTTGCAGGATGCCGATCCGATTCCTGATTGGCTAAGCCCGATTATCAAGCAGGTCGAGGCATTCGGTGGCCCCGGCACCCGGATCGCCCAAGTCCTTTGCACCGAATACGACCAAGGAGTTGGTATCGGTTGGCATCGCGACAAGCCGCACTTCGACAGGGTGTTCGGCCTGTCGCTGGGATCCGCATGCAAGTTCCGGTTTCGGAGAGCCAGTGGGGAAAAATGGGAGCGCTTCACGCTCGATGCGCAGCCACGGTCGCTCTACATGATGTCGGGTGCCTCCCGGCATGTCTGGGAGCACAGCATTCCCCCCGTCGATGCCCCGCGGTATTCGATCACATTTCGGACCATGGTCGAGCGGAAGTCGTGACCTCGCGACGGCCGGCCTGATAGACTTCGACCGACCAGGATTCGGAATTCGGAATGGCAAGACGTACCGGCAGCGCCGATCTTCCTCTCCATGGCGGGCGCGTGCCGCCATGGCTGGCGATGCGTATGTCGTCGCTCGGCGCTATTATCACGCAGGCGATCGTCCACCATTACGGCCGCGACGAATTTTTGCAGCGGCTTTCGCATCCGTTCTGGTTCCAGTCGTTTGGCGCGGTGATGGGAATGGACTGGCATTCCTCCGGCATCACCACCAGCGTCATCGGCGCCCTGAAGCGCGGCCTCAAGCCGTTCGAAAGCGAACTCGGCATCCATGTCTGCGGCGGGCGCGGCGAGCACTCGCGCAGGACGCCCGATGAATTGCGCCTGCTTGGCGAGCGCATCGGTTTTGACGGCGCCAGGCTGATCCGCGCCAGCCGCCTCGTCGCCAAGGTCGACAGCGCCGCGGTACAGGACGGTTTTGACCTCTATCTGCACGGCTTCTTTGTCACCGACGACGGCAAGTGGACCGTCGTGCAGCAGGGCATGAATGGTGGCAAGAAACAGGCGCGCCGCTACCACTGGCATTCGGAGAATCTAACGAGCTTCGTTGATGCGCCGCACAAAGCGATCGACGGACCGCCGCAGGGCGAGATCGTCAATCTCACGGACAAGCGGGCCGAACCGTCGCGCGCGGCGCAGCTTGAACTGCTGACCGACCTCGGGCCCGATCGCATCGTCTCTGAGCTTACCGCTCTGACCGGCGAACCTCCGGCCCAAGGCCTGCTGCCGCATCTCATTATGCCGGCGCACCACGACGTGCGATCGAGCGATGTGTTTTCGAGGCGGCTGCATGGCACGCTAGCCGCGGCGGCCGAGCGCGGGCCGGTCGACTTTCCGGAGTTGCTGCTCACACCGGGCGTCGGCGCGCGCACGGTGCGCTCGCTTGCGATGGTCGCGGAGGTCGTACACGGCGCGCCGTATCGGTTCCGGGATCCCGCCCGGTTTTCGCTGGCGCATGGCGGCAAGGACCGGCATCCCTACCCCGTTCCAATAAAGGTCTACGACGAGACCATTCGCGTCCTGAAATCCGCGGTTCGCAACGCGAAGCTTGGACGGGAGGATGAGATCGGGGCCTTGAAGCGTCTTGACGACCAGGCACGCCGGCTCGAGCGAACCGCCCAGGGTCCATCGCTGGAATCCTTCATCGCCACCGAACGCGCGGCGTCGCCGGCGCTGGACGGCCGCTCGGTGTTCGGATGGGAGCGCGGCCTGAGCAAGCCCAAGGCCACCGGGTGAGCATGCTGCCCTGAATTCCCGGCTTCGCGCGCAACGATCCCGTCGGCAAGACGTTGTCGGTGCTCTCACCGGAGCATCTGTAATGCAGGAAAAGTCCGCAATTACACGAAGAACAATCGTCGGCTCGGCCGGCATGGGCCTTGCGGCCGCTGCGGCTCCATCGCTCGCCAAAGGAAACCCGGAAATGGCCGCCCAGGAACTGCAGAACCCCGCCGACAAGTACCCGAAGCCGCCCTACAAAAAGCAGTCGCAGCCATGGCCCGGACTGGCCAGCAAGATGGATCCGCGTCCGGATCATGGCGAGCAGAGCTATCGCGGGTCCGGCCGCCTCGCCGGACGGAAGGCGCTCATCACAGGCGGCGATTCCGGCATGGGCCGCGCGGCGGCCATCGCATACGCCCGCGAAGGCGCCGACGTCGCCATCAACTATTTCCCGAGCGAGGAACCGGACGCACAGGAAGTGATCGCACTGATCAAGGCCGAAGGCCGCATCGGCGTCGCGATCCCCGGCGATCTGCGGGATGAGAAGTTTTGCCAGGAGCTGGTCGAGCGAGCGGTTCAAGGGCTCGGCGGCCTCGACATCGTCGTGAACAATGCCGGTCGGCAACAGACCCGCGCCTCGATCCTGGACGTGACCACCGAAGACTTCGATGCGACGATGAAGACCAACATCTACGCGCCGTTCTGGATCATCAAGGCGGCACTGCCGCATCTCAAGCCCGGCTCCGTCATCATCGGTACGGCGTCCGAGCAGGCTTACGATCCCTCGCCCGATCTCTATGACTACGCACAGACCAAGGCAGCGACCATGAACTATGTGAAGTCGCTGGCAAAGCAGCTTGCGTCAAAAGGCATCCGCGTCAATGCGGTGGCGCCCGGCCCGATCTGGACGCCGCTGCAGGTTTCAGGCGGCGCGACCATGGAAAAACTCGAGAAGTTCGGCGGCCAGACGCCGCTGGGCCGAGCCGGCCAGCCCGCCGAGCTCGGCTCGATCTATGTTCAGCTTGCCGCGGCCGATGCCAGCTTCGCAACAGGCCAGGTCTATGGTTCCGCGGGCGGCTCCGGCCAGCCGTGACCTCGTGGCTGCATCCAGCGCAGGAATCCTGATGTACCGAGGCGCCTCGCGTTCTCTGGAAGTGCTGCTCGTCCATCCCGGCGGCCCGTTCTGGCGCAACAAGGACGATGGCGCTTGGTCGATACCGAAAGGCGAGATCGATGCCGATGAAGATCCGGAAATTGTCGCGCGACGCGAGTTCATGGAGGAGGTCGGCAGTGCTCCGACCGGACTGCTTCGGCCGCTGGGCAAGATACGGCAGCGCGGCGGCAAGCGCGTTCACGCGTTCGCCGTGAAGGGCGACCTGGATGTCAATACCGTTGCAAGCAACACCTTCGAAATCGAATGGCCGCCAAAAAGCGGGCGGATGCAGACCTTTCAGGAGGTCGACCGCGCCGAGTGGTTCACGCTACCGGTCGCCCGCACGAAAATTCTCGAGGGCCAGCGGCGCCTGCTCGATCGGCTGCAACAACTCACTCCCGATGACAGAACCCCTTGACCTATATTGTTCGCAATCAAACCGTACATCGCTTCCGCGCCCTCGAAAATCCGAGAGTGACGTCACACGGATCTCGGTCCATTTTGTGGTCGCTAGCCGATATTGACCGGATCGAACCACAGCGTCATCTGGTAGTCTATTGTCAGTTCCTCGCCCGTTTTGATCGGACGTTTGGCAAACACATCGATTAGTAGCTCGTCGATATGACGGACAAAAATGCAATTCGGTTCGTAAGAGTGGCTCAACAGGCTCGTGTAGCCGAGCGCGATGGCGGAGCGGCCTCGGTGCTTGTACAGGTCCTCCTCGACCGTATGGTGTTCCCACATGAAGACGTAGGTAAAAATAACAGTGCTATCGACCGCCGGGCGTTCCTCCGAGGGAATGATCAGAACCGGAGATCGCTCAACCAGCCGCCCTGGTTCGATATCCTCTAAAGCGACAATGCCTCGGCCGCGGACGCCGAAATCTCGCACCGCCAACTGAGCGCGAATAGGAGCGGGAAGGGCTGGCGCCGGACGCAGTGCTTCGGATTCAAGATTTGTGATGTGCCCACTCATACCGTTCTGAACTTCTCATTGAAAGGTTTGTTCCAAGGAAGGAACGGCAATGACTTGAGCGGGTTGAACGTCCATGCAACACGAACGCAGTCTAAAGTCCGATACCGGACTATCGGCGCTGATTAGCTTCCTGAAGCAGCAGCGCTACAGCTTCGTTACGCCGACCCCGGCAACTCATTCCCGTATCAACCGACGGGCCGGGAACGAGCGGGCTCGAACTTTAGCGGATGCGTTCGGCTGGAGCCGGCCGTTCGCACCTCCCCTTCTTCCGACTTCCATGTTCGGTCTGCTGCAGGATAGCGCCGTCATTTACGAATGCGAGGGCGGATGGAAAAGTTCGGTGCGGGCGTCGACGTTGGATGGCGAGCTCTTTTTGCATTCCGCGTTTCCGACCGTCTCACCCGAGGCGGTGTTTTTTGGGCCTGATACCTACCGATTTGCCAAGGCGATCAAAAACAATCTTTTGTCGGAACCGCGTCCTCTGGGGCGGGCATTGGATTTGGGATGTGGATCAGGGGCGGGAGGCGTAATTCTCGCCAGAAACTCGTCATGTCGAGAACTGGTCTTGACGGATATCAACGAAGCTGCATTGCAAATGACCCGCATCAACGCCGCCGCCGCCGGCGTGGCCAACGTGACAACCTTGCACAGTGACCTGTTTGCGAATGTCGACGGTCAGTTCGACATGATCGTTGCCAATCCTCCCTACCTCAATGATCCGCTGCAGCGAGCCTATCGACATGGCGGCGGTGAACTGGGAAGCGGGCTTTCCGTCCGTATCGCGCAGTCCGCGAAGGGCAGACTCTCACCGGGCGGAACGTTGCTGTTGTACACGGGTTCCCCAATCGTCGGCGGGGTTGATCGACTGCTCCAAGCGATTGAGCAAGATTTTGCTGGCCACGACCTGGCTTGGTCTTACGAGGAAATAGACCCGGACGTGTTCGGCGAAGAGTTGGAAACCGGCGCCTACCAGCACCGTCGACCGAATAGCTGCGGTGGTACTCATCGCCCGAAAACCAGGAGTTTCAGCGTGTTAGACATTGTTCGTTCGCCCAAGGTGGACTACGAGCGGGACCTGCAGTTTCGACTGAATCGCCTTAACAACCTGCGTTTCACTCCAGCCCTTCCGTCGCCCCATTGGAGAGAGCAATTCTCGGAAGTGGCGAGACTGAGCATTGTCGAGGGAAAGTTCCTGGAGGGCAGCCGGAAAGCGGTTGCGGCGCGAGCCGCTGAAGCTCCGACGGATGCGAAGAATTTCATCGGATGGTTTGAGCGACTCAAAGAAGATGGTCCGGGACAGAACGACCCGCTGTTCACTTGGCTCGCCGAAGAATGCTCAATGGAACAGATGAAATGGTTCTTGACGCAGGAGGTTGCCGGCGAAGCGGGGTTTGAGGATCTCACCGCTCTGACGCAGTTGAAGCTTCCAACACGGCCGAAACTGGAACTTGCCCGCAACTACTGGGACGAGATGGGACGCGGCAATCCAAAGGCGATGCATGGCCCGCTGCTGGCGGCCTTGGCGGATCATCTTGAGCTCAATCCCCTGCCCGAGACCACTGTTACGGAGGCATTGGCTTTAGCCAATACGATGGCTGGCCTCGCAGCAAACCGCCGCTACGCCTATCATTCGGTTGGCGCTCTCGGCGTGATTGAAATGACCGCTCCCGGCCGTTCGGCCGCAACCTCCGCCGGCTTGAAACGGCTTGGCGTAAAAGCAGGCAACCGGCACTATTTCGCGCTGCATGCCATTCTGGATATCAAACATTCGATGGCCTGGAATAGCGAGGCTATCGAACCGCTCGTGTCTGAAAACCCGGCGGTAGCGGTTGCCATCGCCGAAGGTGCGTTGATGAGACTGGAATGTGGTGCGCACTGTTTCGAACGGTATCGCAGCGAATTAGGACTTCAATAGCCCGCCATGCGCTTTTTAGGGATAGGCGATACCTGCGATCTCGGCGCTTTGTACATGAGGCTTTTGGCAGACGGCCACGAGGTGAAGGTGTCCGTCGCAGCCCCGCTGGCCCAAGGCACCATGGCTGGTCTGGTCGAACATACACCAAATTGGGAGAATGAACTCGATTGGATCAGAGCGGCCGGAGAAGAAGGCATCATCCTGTTCGAGAATGTAGCCCAGGCCCGCGGCGCACTGCAGGACAGGCTGCGCCAGGACGGATTTCATGTCGTCGGCGGTAGTGCCTATGGCGATCGGCTCGAAAACGACCGGGCTTTTGCCCAGCGGGTTCTTGCCGACATCGGGCTTCAGACCGCCGACGTCGTCGAATTCAACGACGTAGCCAGCGCAAGCAAATTTATCGACGAGCACCCCGCAAGATACGTCCTTAAATTCAACGGCCCGAACTTCAGTTCATACGACAACTATGTCGGCAGGCTATCGGATGGCGCTGACGTGCGCGCGCTTCTGCGCACCAAGTTTTTTTTCGAGGAGCAGTCGGAAGCACTCAGTTTTGTGCTGATGCAACATGTCGACGGCGTCGAGATGGGTGTCGGCGCTTATTTCAATGGCGAGAATTTTATCGGCGAGGCTTGCCTCGATTGGGAGCACAAAAGATTTTTTCCTGGAAATCTCGGCGAACTCACCGGCGAGATGGGCACCATCGCCACGTTCGACCGATCGAGGAAGTTTTTCGAACGGACGCTGAAGCGCATGACGCCGATGTTGGCCGCTGGCGGTTATTGCGGATACATCAATCTGAACACGATCGTAAACGAACGCGGTATCTGGCCGCTCGAATTCACCTGCCGTTTTGGCTATCCGGGCTTCGCCGTGCTGGGCCCGCTTCAGCAAACCGGCTGGGGTGAGCTATTCGGGGCGATGATCAGCCGCAAAGGCAATGCGACGATGCTGCCGGGATTTTGCGCCGCCATCGTGCTGACCACGCCGCCGTTTCCCTACGACCGCGAGACCGTCCAGGAAGCCACCGTCGGACTGCCGGTGATGTTCGATGGCGGACTCGGCGAGCAGGACCGAGATCGCCTTTATTACGGCGAAGTGGGCATTGTGAACGGGCAACTCGTCACCTCCGGAATGTATGGATGGACCATGGTGGCGACGGCAGTCGGCGACAGCATCGACGAGGCGCGTTGCAAAGCCAGCGAACTTGCCGGCAGGGTAATAGTGCCTAATGTCAGATATCGTCGCGATATCGGATCTAACTTGATTGACCGAGACTTTGCCTTCGTGGAAACCCTTGATTTGTTGGACCCGGCTTCATAGGCATTGCGGTCAAGGTCGATCAGACGGCGAAAAACTTCGAATTAGGTCGCCGACGGATCATTGCCGGCGTGTTCCGTGCGTTGGCATCGACAACGCCTCGTTTTGCAACGCGTCTGACTTGCCCTTATCCGCTCAATTGGTTGCGCACTCTCCGCGCCTCGGTGAGAGCTTTGCGCACATTTGCATCAGGGAATTCGTTGTCAAAAAATAGCAAGACGTTGCAGTTCGGACATTCCCTTGAATAGCCGTCCCGAAGTCGCCCGGCTCGGTCTCGGAAGGTTGAGCCGCACCTCGTACACCTGACCTTTACCGAGTCGTCCATGTCACCTTTCAATTTGTGGGACCAAGCGACACTCGGTGAACCGAATGCGCCGGGCCTTGGAGGGTATCCCAATGCACAGGACACTCGTGGAACGTTTCTGCTGCGGTAGTGTTCCTCAGGCCAAATAATTGTTCGCGTGGTGGAAGAACGTCGTAGCGCACCTCGTCGAGTGCCCTCCGCATCAAGGCGCAGCCCTGCTTTTACCTGGCCCGCAAGGTGGAACACATCGGGCACCAAGAGATTGAAAATCAGCCCCGCGAGGTATCATGTCCATCTACCGAGTGTCGCTCGCTGTTCTTCTGACCTTTGCGGTCTGCGCAGCCGCTTCCTGGATTATTACCAAGCCCCGGCCGGCGATTTCAAAGAACGATAAGACGCTCGAGGGGCACGGCGACCCAGCGAAGGGAAAACTGGTGTTCGCTGCGGGGGATTGTGCATCGTGCCACGCCTCAGTCGGCCAGCCCGACCGATTCCGGCTGGGTGGAGGTTTGGCGCTCGCTTCGCCCTATGGGACTTTTCGCGTTCCGAACATATCGATGGATAAGGTTGACGGCATCGGATCGTGGCAAACCCGGGATCTTGCCAACGCCTTGTTGAGCGGGGTTTCGCCCGCAGGCAAGCATTACTATCCCTCGTTTCCCTATTCGAGCTACGCCAAAATGACCATCGAGGACGTAGGGGATCTGATGGCGTTCCTGCGGACCCTTCCGGCGGTTTCTGGGAAGACGCCGCCGCACGATCTGGCGCTGCCGTTCCGCATCCGGCGCTTTGTCGGATTTTGGAAGTTCCTGTACTTCGACCCTGAACCAATCGCTTCCGACCCCGGCCGCGGCGACTCCTGGAACCGCGGTCGATATCTCGTTGAAGCGGTAGCGCATTGCGCGGAGTGTCACTCCTCCAGGGACCTGTTCGGCGGCATCAAGCCTGCAACGCGCTTCGCCGGAGGCAAGGATCCGGAAGGCGTCGGGTACTTTCCGAACATCACGCCCAGCCGAATCGGCGGCTGGAGCGAACAGGAGATCGCGGAAGCACTCAAGACCGGTAACACGCCGAACCATGGCCGTGTAGGCTCCTCGATGACGGACGTCGTGACCAACACTGCGATGCTGCCGCAAAGCGACCGCGACGCGATGGCGGTCTACATCAAGTCCTTGCCGGCGCGTCCAACACCGCAGCCGTGATCCCACACTCACTGCGAATACAGGTAAGTCGCGACGTCGCGAGCTTCGGCTTCCGAGATTCCGCTAGCCGGCATTGCCGAGCGCGGTGAATATGTCTGCGGCGAAACAATCCACCCGACCAAATTGTCCGGCGAGTTGGTGACGACGCCGCCGATGTAGACGCGGCGCTTAATATCCGTCAACGGTCCGCCTACCTGGCCGTCACCACCGGGGATGCCGGGTATCGTGTGACACCCGGCGCAACCGTAACGACGTATATGACCAACGGCACGCGCGGCATCGCCGCCCGTCATTGCTATAGCCACACTCCGGCGTTGCTGCTGTCCGCTCCACGCGACCGCGGCAGCGACAGCCGATATTGCCAGCAAGGCAGCGCTACCAAGAAGCAGCCAGCGATATCTAAAGAGCGCGAATTGCATCGCCATGCCCGTTCGTGGTGCTGGAACGTCCAATCCATATCGTCGTCAAAGCGAGCGCAACGCCGGCGTAAATCGTACCGGCAGGCACCCACATGATAAGCCCGGCAAGTTGCTGGTCTTCGAGTGCCGTCAATCCCCATTCGGCGGCTGTCGCGGTTTGCGCCTGGTACAGCACCCGCGGCGCAAGCGTCATAAGTGCGCCAAGCACGCTCGTGTGAAGCATGGTTATGAATAGATGCCAGGCGCCGGCGCCGCTGTCTCCGCGGCGAAACACCGACCACCAAAACACGACGGCGGTGAGCAGAAAGCTCAAATGCTGTAGACGATGGACTGCAACGTTGGCGACGGCGGCATCGAACAACAGCGGAGCATGCCAAGCCCATATCGCCACGCCGTGAAGCAAGGTCGCGTTTCTGCCGGCGCTCAGCCACTGCCACGCTGCGTCTACCGTCGGTCGTTTCAGGAAACGGCCCGAGGCCCTTCGTAGCCTGCGGGGAAGTGACCAAAGTAAGGTACCGATCGGTCGTGCCATTGCCAGCAGCGGCGCTGAAATCGCCATCACGATCTCATGCTCGATCATGTGAAAGGTAAAAAGATGTTCGCCGAGCCAATGCAACGGCGAGACCAGCGCGAGGACGAGCGACATCCATCCTGTGAAATACGCGAGCGCTTGCCATCCTCGAACCTGGCGGGCGATTGTGGTCCGTCGCCACAGCACCGCCGAACCGGTCGCGTAAAGCAGTCCCACCACCAGCAAGGGAGTAACGATCCATGGATCGAACGTCCAAGTAGCGGCGGTGTCATGCGGCTCCGTGCCATGAGCACACGCGGAGCCCGCCGACAATACAAAGAGTATGACAGCTACCGTTCGCATCCGCTCAACACCAGTGAGGCAATCCCCTGAAGCAACAGCGCAAAGACAAAAACCAGAGCTCCAAGGGCGCTAATCGACGCGCCAAAGCCCGATTTATTCGTTAGCGGCGCAGTGGACCGCGCGTGCCTCACCCATCCCCACGATATGGCTCCGGCAAGGCAGGCAGCGGCCAGCGCAACAAACGAGGCTATCGCAGAGAACCTATGCTGCTGCCGGCAATCGATGTAAGGCAGGACTTCGCCGAGTTGCATATTGACGGCCCATGCCGTCGGGGCCATGAGCAACCCGGCCAAAATAGAAAGTTTGATCGCGACCTTGCGGATGCTCATAGCCGTGGAATCCAGTAGATGCAGGCGTATATCGGAAGCCATGCGACAACGACAAAATTCCAATACATCGCGTTATCCTGAACGTCGCCGAAGCGCCGCAGGTTGTTTCCGTGCCTCGTAAACATCAGCGCCGCGAGCACCAGCGTATCGATCAGGTCGGTGATGATGTGCGTGGCATGGAGTCCGAGCAGCGTCCAGACGATGGATCCATAGGCGTTGCTGTCCCAGCTGACGTTGAGCGCCGGGAATTCAAATATGCGCACGACGAGCGGCGCTATCCCCAAGATCGACATCACAATCAGGCCGAGCTGTACTTTGCGCAGGTCCTGGCGCTCCGCCCAGCGCGAAATCAGATAGTTCGGCACGAGGCTTGCCAACAGGATCACAGTGATGGTCGTGCCCGGCAACAGATCCGGGCGCGGTGCGTCGATAGGCCAGCTGGCGGCAATGCTCTGCAAATACAGATAGACCGCTAGCGCCAGTGCGAATCCTGTACCTTCGATCAGCATGAAAGCGAGGGTTCCCCACCACGTTAGGCTGGCGGTACCCATCCCGTGCAGCGGCAGACGGGAGAGATCGGCAACGACGCGCTCCCTCATGACTCGTCCTCCGGAGTCCCTTTGGGCCAGAACCAACCGATCAACGCGATCGCGACGGGAATCGATCCCCAAACCACCGCCCAGGGAGAGAAGATCGACCAGATCAACATGATCGAGGTGGCGACCGCAGCCCACAACGGCCAGATCGAATTCCTGGGCGAGGCCTCGCGTGCTTCCGGTTTGGCTGTCGTCAATGTCGTTACAAGCAGTTCGCGCCGATCCGTGCGCAGCCCGGTCCCCACAGCAAGGACATCCGGGGTTTCCCACAAGGGATTCGGGCCGCCTACCACGGGGATATGCACGAAGTTATAACTCGGAGGCGGTGACGGCGCTGCCCATTCAAGAGTGGGCGCATCCCATGGATTATCACCAGCCGGTGCTCCCCAGCGAGCAGCGCGGATGGCCTCAACGAAGAACACCAGGAAGCCGGCGACAAGAATGATCGCGCTGACGCTTACAAACATGTTGAGCACGTGCCAAGGCATGTCAGGCTGATAGGTGTAAACGCGGCGTGGCATGCCCTGCAGCCCCAGGACATGCATCGGAAAGAACGTCAGGTTGAAGCCGACGAAAATCAGCCAGAACGCCCACCTTCCCAGGCGCTCGCTCATCATCCGACCGGTCATTTTGGGAAACCAATAATAGATGGCGCCAAGCAGCGGAAATACTGCGCCGCCGACCAGCACATAGTGAAAATGCGCGACGACGAAATAAGTGTCATGCACCTGTGTATCGAAGGGCACGGAGGCGACCATCACTCCCGTCAATCCTCCGATCACAAAAGTGATGATGAAGCCGATCACAAACAGAAGTGGCGTCTTGAAGACCGGCCTTCCATCCCAAAGTGTCGCCAGCCAGCAGAAAATCTGGATGCCGGCGGGAACGGCGATGGCCATGCTGGAGGCCGTAAAGAAGCTTTCGCCAAGCCGCGGCAGTCCGGTGACAAACATGTGGTGGACCCACAGACCGAACGCCAGGATTCCAGTCGAAATCAAAGCCATCACCAGCGCCAGATAGCCGAACACGGGCCGCCTTGCGAATGTCGGCACCATCGTCGACACCATGCCGACCGCCGGAAGAAAAATAATGTAGACCTCCGGATGGCCAAAGAACCAGAACAGGTGCTGCCACAGCAGCACGTCGCCACCTTCGGCCGGGTTGAAAAAATGGGTTCCGACCAAGCGATCCAGGATAAGGCTGGTGCTTGCGATCATGATCGCGGGCATCGCCATGATGATGAGGAATGACGTCACCAGCATCGACCAGACAAAGAGCGGGATACGGTCTAGCGACATGCCCGGCGCACGCTGCTTGAACACGGTGACGACGATTTCGACGGCGACCGCCAACGCCGACACCTCGGTAAAGGTGATCATCTGAGCCCAGATATCCGCGCGCTTGCCAGCAGCGTACTGCGGGCCCGACAGCGGCACATAGGCGAACCAGCCGACGTCGGGGCCCATGTCGAGCGCGAAGGCAACCCACAGCAGCGTGCCGCCTGCCAAAAACATCCAGTATGAAAACGCATTCAAGCGGGGGAACGCGATATTGCGCGTGCCCACCATCAGCGGCACCAGATAGACGGCCATCGCCTCCATTACTGGCACGGCGAACAGGAACATCATGTTGGCGCCATGCATGGTGAAGATCTGATTGTAGCGGTCGGGTCCAAGCACCCTGGCTTCGGGCTGGGCCAGCTGCAGACGCATCAGGATGGCAAGCACTCCGCCCAATGCGAGAAACACGAAGGCGGTGAAAATGTATCGCCGACCAATGATCTTGTGATCGACGGTTGCCAATGCGCCCCAGAAGCCGGAAGGCGTTTTCCATGTTTCGGCCAACGCGGCTACCAGCGCCGGATGGTCGAGGCCGCTGTCGCGAAGATCGCGTTTGGCGTTGCCGTCCGTCATTTCAGGCTCGCTAGATAGGCCGAGATCGATCGGAGTTCTTCAGGGCTAAGTGGCACCATCGGCATGTTGTTGCCCGGCTTGAGGGTCTGCGGATCAGCGATCCACGCGGCAAGCGAGCCGCGCGTGGTCTCAAGGAGACCGGCCGCGATATACCTTCGGCTGCCCACGTGGGTTAGGTCGGGACCTGTGGTGCCGTCAGCTGACGTTCCGCGTATCGTATGGCAGGCCGCACATTGCTTGGACATGAAAGCTTGCTGTCCGGAAACCAACTCGGCATCCGGTGCCGCCGACGCGTGTTGCCGTTGCGAGCTTAGCCATTCGTCGAAGGCGGATTGCTCTTCTGCTATTACGAAGAACGCCATATGCGCGTGCTGCAGACCGCAAAATTCCGCGCATTGACCTCGATAGATCCCGGCCCGCTCGGCGCGGACGATCAGTTCATTCGGACGACCGGGAACGAGATCCTGCTTGCCGGCAAGGCTCGGTACCCACAACGAGTGAATGACGTCGACCCCTTCCAGTTGAAGACGAACATTTCGTCCGACCGGAATGTGAATTTCGTTTGCCGTCTCGAACCGCTGATCCGGAGTTGATCCCAAATATTCCACCCCCCACCACCATTGCAGTCCCCGCACCTTGATCGTGAGATCCTCATTTCCAGCGACGTTCAGCCCGCGGGTGGTGAAAAAACTCAGCACCGTAAAGGCGCCTATGATGATTACAGTGGCAGCGACCGCCAGCAGGACGCTGACTGTCATCTTCCGCTCCGTGCCTGGATTGACACTAAACGGCCGCTGTTGCCCGCCGCGCTTGCGCAGCAATGCGCAGATCAGTGCGACCATGACCATCGTCCATACTACCGAACAGACCACGACGATCACGAGAATGAGTTGCTTAATATTGATTGCTGAAGCCCCATGCACATCGAGCGCAGACTGCCATCCCGTGCATCCGCCTAGCATCAGCAACGGCGCTGACCGGAAAGCTGTTGCTAGCCCGTTTCGCATCACGGTGTAGGACCCTGGTCAGGGTGAACCGGCGTCGGTCCCTGGTCGAACAATTTGACCGCCGGTGCACGATTTTCAGCAGGACGAGTTTGCTTCTCGTCGTTGCGGCTCGGGGCGGCCGTTTTTGCCGAATACGCTCCAATCGTCTGCACGTAGCCCGTGAGCTGCCAGATCTGCTCGGTTGTCATTTTATCCCGGAACGGCGGCATGCCATGCGGTCGGCCATCGCGGATCGAGGCAAAGATCGACACCATTTCCGGACCGTAATTCCACCAGCCGTCAAGGAAGGCGGGCCCAACACCACCCTGCCCGTCCGAATGACAGGTTTTGCAGCCGAACCACGAATATAGCCGCTTGCCCTCGCTCAAATTGTACGCGTTGGACTCATAGGGCTTGTCGAGCGCGAAGTAGACCTCGGGCGGAGCGCCGCTGATGCCGTTCGGCATCAACGCAATCTTGTCCAGTGCGGCAGCTACCGGCGGTTCAAGGCGGAGCTGCCTCTCCTCGCGTTGGCATCCCGCCGTCGCCAATGCTGCGATGCCTGAAAACACTATCAAAGTCCGCATCATGGGGAATCGTACGGTGCTGGGAGACGGACTCCATAAGCCCCTGTAACCCGTAAGGTTCCGTCGATCGCCCCGATGTCGTCTAGCTGACGCAAAGGCAGCAGCGAGGGTGCAAGCAAGCCTGTCGTTCTCCACTACCAGTGGAACGATTCCGACCGCTGGCGCTTGAAAATTCACCCAGCGGAATGGCCCAGATGAACCAGCCTCTTCAGCATCGTTCAGAAGCCCCGTTCGTCTCCCTTGCGACAGAAGTGCGCGGCGGCGACCAGAGTGTCCGGGAACAGCGGCTGGTCTGCGTGGCCGAAGAGACGCCGGTCGGCTTCCGATACAACGGTTTTGCTCACGCCGTGATGATGGCGACACCGGACGATCTGGACGATTTTGCTGCCGGATTTTCGCTGTCGGAAGGGATCATCCAATTTTCAGGAACCCTCCCCAAAAGCTTGATCTCACAATGTGAGGACGGCATTACCATCGACGTCTCGCTCGGCGGCAGGGATTTGCACCGCTACCTTGCAAGCCGGCGGGTGCGGCAGTTAAGGGGCCACACCAGCTGCGGCCTCTGCGGTGTGGAAGATTTACGTGACGTGTCCCGCCCCTTGGCACCCGTCCCGTCCGGGGCGCCTTTGGACTCCGGGTTAATCCAATCCGCCTTGGCAACACTTCGACAATGGCAGCCGTTGAGCCGGCAGACCCGCGGCGCTCACGCGTCCGCTTGGGTGGGTCTCAATGGCCAGTTGCGCACGGTTCGTGAAGATGTCGGCCGGCACAATTCGCTGGACAAACTGATTGGCGCCCTCGTGCGCGGCGGCGTGCCCTATCATGAAGGCTTTTGCATCATCACAAGCCGATGCTCGTTCGAAATGGTGCAAAAGGCGGTCGCAGCCCGCTTTCCCATTCTGGTTTCGGTGGGTTCGCCGACCGCGCATGCCATCAGGCTGGCGAGGGCTACAGGATTGACGCTCTACTCGCTTTCGCGCGATGGCGAACCACTACTGTTCACGTCGCCCTCATTGTCGGAGACAGACCTATGGCCAGAACTCGCAAGTTAAGCCCCGACCTTGAAGTCAAGCCATACGAGTCCGCATCCGGCGGATGGGGATCGGTTAAATCCCTCGCAGCGAGTTTGGGCCGCGATCATGTCCCGTTCAGCGGACCGCGGGTTCTGCTCAAGCAAAACAAGACCGATGGTTTTATGTGCGTGAGCTGCGCTTGGGCAAAGCCCGCCGATCCGCGCGTCTTCGAGTTCTGCGAAAATGGCGCCAAGGCCACGACCTGGGAAATAACCAGCAAGCGTGTAACGCCGGAATTCTTTGCAGATCGCACAGTATCAGAACTCGAAAAATGGGATGACCATCATTTGGAGGCCGCGGGGCGGCTAACGCACCCTATGCGCTGGGATCCTGCCACGGACAAATACGTCCCCGTCGAATGGGCAACGGCCTTTGAGGAGATCGGACGTGAGTTGCGTGCCCTGAAACCTGAAAGCGCGGTATTCTATACCTCGGGCCGGGCCTCCCTTGAGACCGCGTTCATGTATGGGTTGTTTGCGCGAGCCTACGGCAACAACAATTTGCCCGACAGCTCGAACATGTGCCACGAGACCACATCGGTGGCGCTCCCTGAAAGCATCGGCGTGCCTGTGGGCACCTGCACGCTCGACGATTTCGAACACACCGACTGCATTTTCTTCTTCGGTCAGAACGTCGGAACTTCCAGCCCACGCATGCTGCATCAGTTGCAGGAAGCCGTGAAGCGAGGCGTACCGATCGTCACCTTTAACCCCCTTCGCGAACGCGGATTGGTCGAGTTCGTCAATCCTCAATCGCCGGCGGAAATGCTGATCAAGCCACCGACCCGCATCACTTCGCAATATCACCAGCTTAAAGCCGGGGGCGATATCGCCGCCATAATGGGCATTGCCAAAGTTCTTCTCGAACTTGAGAAAGAGGCGGCCGAGGCCGGTCGGGAGAGCGTTCTTGATCGTGAGTTCATAGAGCAGCACACGCACGGCTTCGAGCAATTCCAGTCCGCCGTGACAAATTGCGACTGGCAACAAATCGAAAACCATTCGGGTTTGACGCGAGGCGCGCTGGAGGCGGCAGCGGCGGTTTATGCGCACGGCAAGTCTGTGATGTTCATCTATGGGATGGGACTGACCCAGCACAAGAAGGGCGTGGAAACCATCCAGACACTCGTCAACCTGGCCTTGATGCGCGGCAATATCGGTCGGCCCGGCGCAGGCATCTGCCCGGTTCGGGGGCATTCCAACGTGCAGGGACAGCGCACTGTCGGAATTACCGAAAAGCCCGAGCAAGTGCCTGCCGACAAGCTCAAGCAATTATTCGGAATCGACGTACCAAAGCAGAAGGGCCTTAATACCGTCGAGGCCTGCGAGAAAATCATTGAGGGGCGCGTCCGCGCGGTTGTGCTGCTTGGCGGCAATCTCGTTCGCTCGGTTCCTGACCATCGGTTGATGGAACCGGCGTGGCGCAAGCTCAGGCTAACGGTCCAGATCCTTACAAAGCTCAACCGGACCGCTCTGGTGCACGGGGAGATCTCCTACATCCTGCCGTGTCTTGGCCGCATCGAAATTGACCATCAAGCGAGCGGACCGCAGGCGGTATCGATGGAAGACAGCACGGGATGCATGCACGGCTCGCGCGGCCAGGTGAGGCCGGCCAGTCCGCACTTGCTCTCGGAAACCAAAATCGTCGCGGAGCTTGCCAAGGCCGCGGCGCCATCCGGTTCGGCCATTCCCTGGGATGAGTGGGTGGCCGACTACTCCAAAGTCAGGGATGCCATCGCCGCCGTGTATCCCGATATCTTCCACGACTTCAACGCCCGTCTCTGGGAGCCCGGCGGCTTTCATCGACCACTCTCCGCACGCAAGCGCGTATGGAAAACCGAAACCGGCAAAGCGAATTTCATCACGCCGACAACGTTGTCAACCGACATCGATCCGGCGCCGGGGCAACGTGACATTTTGCAGCTCATCACATTGCGCAGCAACGGACAATTCAACACCACGGTTTATAGTGACGATGACCGGTTCCGGGGAATTTATGGATCGCGCCATGTTGTCATGGTGCACCAAAACGATATCGACCGTTTCGGCCTGAAAGAGGGAGAAACGGTGGTCCTGACCACCGCAGTCGATGACGGGGTCGAGCGCAAGGTCGAAGGCCTGTGCGTGGTCGCCTATGACATCCCCGAGGGGTGCATCGCCGGCTATTTTCCGGAATGCAATCCGCTGCTTCCGTTGTGGCACTATGCCGAGAAGAGCAAGACGCCCGCAGCGAAATCAATTCCGGTAAGAATGAAAGCGCAGTCATTAACTGGATAAACGCGTTACAACGAGCATCAACCGCGAAGCGTTGATTATCTTCGGTGATCAGGTGTTCTAGATGAACGGCTTGCCGCCGGTGACGGCCACCGTGGTCCCGGACACATAGCTCGACAGCGGATCAGCCAGCATGACGTAGGCCGTTGCGAGTTCGGCCGGTTGGCCCGGCCGCTTCATCGGCACCTGCTTGCCGAAATTCTTCACGGTGTCGTCCGGCATGGTCGAAGGGATCAGCGGGGTCCAGATCGGGCCCGGCGCCACCGCATTGGCGCGAATGCCCTTTTCGGCGAGCATTTGCGCGAGGCCGCCGGTGAAGTTCTGGATCGCTCCCTTCGTCGTCGCATAGGCAAGCAGGATCGGATTCGGCATGTCGGCGTTGACAGATGCGGTGTTGATGATCGAGCTTCCAGGCTTCATGTGCGGCACCGCGGCCTTGGTCAAATAGAACATCGCATGAATGTTGGTCTGGAAAGTCATTTCCCACTCTTCGTCGCTGATATCTCCGATATCCTTGAACGTCGCCTGATGCGCGGCGTTGTTGACGAGGATGTCGATGCCGCCCAACTCGTCGATCGCCCGCTTGATGACCTCACGGCAATGCCGCGGATCCTTCAGGTCCCCCGGCATCAACACTGCTTTGCGGCCTTCCTTCTCAACAAGCTTCTTGACCTCCTCGGCCTCGCCGGTCTCGCTGAGGAAGGAGATCAGCACATCGGCCCCCTCGCGCGCATATGCGATCGCCACTGCCCGCCCGATACCGCTATCGGCCCCGGTAATCACAGCCTTGAGACCCTTGAGTCTCCCGGATCCCTTGTAGCTGTTTTCGCCGTGATCCGGACGGGGTTGCATCGCGCCGGTCGATCCCGGCATCGGCTGCTTTTGCGAAGGGAACGGAGGCTTGGGATAATCAGGCAACATGACTTTCTCCTTTGAATTGAAGTGCAGGCCGACCGGCCAAGGCGCCATCTGCGAAATCTAATGCCGATTTAAGGGTACCTTCGGGAGGATTCCCTCTCTCCGCTCTGCTCCGGATTCGCGGGGATGATCGGCCTCCGCCTACCGCCGGAATGTTCATAAGATTACGACGTCTGTCGCACGGATCAGAATTTGATCTTGTTTGAAGACGGTTTCCAGTTGCTGCCGGAATACATTCCACCAAGACTTGTCCAATTGACCGACCATCACCTCGTACACGATCAGTTCGTCCCGCCGTTCCCGACCGCGTTCCTTTTCCGTGCCCTCGGCCGGGGCGCGCGTGAACGCGGTCACCCCGCCAAATTCGCTGGTCAGCGTGTAGCGCAATTCGGAATAGTGACTGGAGGCGAACGGCACGCCCTCATTGTCGGAAAGCGGAAGGAATATCTCGATCAGATGCATCTTAAAAACCAGGCTAGCCGTGAACCAATCACGTCGGTGAACGATCATCTTGCCGGCAATTGCGCTCGATAATGCGGGAAAAAAACTTGCAACACCCAATTGCGTTCCATTTGATTTGGGTTGGAAGGCGCGTTGGTCAAACCGAAGGTTGGCGTCACCGAGTTCCAAGCGATAAGTCAGAATAGATTGATCGGGATCGGGCTGCCCCGCTGACCTGCCTGCGCTGGTGCGTACGGCGCACCCGAGGCAAGGTCAGATAACGCCATCAAGATAGCTTACTCAAGATTACAAACCTCTCATCGGCGGAACGTAATGGCCCATCGCATGTTGCGTAATCACCAACCGAAGGAGAGATTTATGAAGTTTGCATTGATTGGCGGGGCTCTCGTGGCAACAACCCTAGCCCTCGCAACGCCCGCCGCGGCACAACGGGTTATCACCAACCCAGGCTACTGCGCGCAGTTCTACCCTAACGCAAATTGCCAAAACTACGGACCTGGCAATCCCTACACCAGCAGCTATCGGGCTGGATGGCGCGGCGGCGACTCCTATGCCGGCGTGCGCTACCATCGCTCCTGGCGTCACGCGCGTCACCATCGTCGCATGCACTAAAGCAGGAAAAGGCGGCCTCGGCCGCCTTTTTTCTGAATGCGGGTTAGCCTATTTGCAGCCTTCGCATTTTGTTCCGGCGGCTCCGGCAGATTGGAACCTTAAAGTGGGTCCAGCGATATATCTCAACAATCAGTGCGGGAGACGACCGATGAAGCTTATCCCGATCGCGATGGCGATAGCGTTTGCCTTTTCAGAAACGCTGGCATACGCGCAAAGCGCCAGCGGGATCGCTGGCGGCAGTTCGAAAGCGGGGGGTCCTTCCGCCACATCCGGCACGACAGGCGCCGCGAAGAGCGGCTCCCCCACGGGCGGCATGCCCGGTCGTCACCAAGGTCTCAATATCTCAGGAACTCTGGTCGCTCAGGCTGGAGCGCCCACCGGACGCGGATCTACGACCGGAGATCCCGCAGCGAGTTCCGCTACGCCGGGGAGCGCGCCGACAACGGGTAGCTCGACAAAGGCCAACCCAAGCGGCAGCGGCACGTCCACCTCCGGCGGCAAGGACGACAATGGCGACCAGGGCAGAGACAGGATGCCGGAAAGCAGCAAGGCCGTCAGGCCGAGCAACCAGCCCGACAAGATGTAAAGCCGAGGTGAGACGATCGGCAGGTAATCTACTTTTTCGCAGACCCCGGTTCGGCCTGCTTGCGATGCTGTTTGGCCAGGATACTCGCCGGCATAACGTTGGCGATCGATGACTGAATCTTGTTCTTCATTCCGCTGACGATGTCGCCGTCGCCGCGTATCATCGCATCGAACCCGGTTTTCGCAACGTCAGCGGCGTCATCCTTCTTGGCTGTCCCCACGCTGGTGTCCATCATGTCGGCGCGTTCGAAGAATTTGGTTTCGGTCGCACCAGGCATCAAGCAGGTGACGGTAACATCGGTATCTCGCAGTTCTTCCCGCAGCGCAAATGCAAACGAGTCCAGGAAGGCCTTGCTGCCGTTATAGACTGCCTGAAAGCTGCCGGGAATGAACCCGGCGATCGAGCCCGTGATCAGGATGCGCCCGGCATTGCGCCGGCGCATGTCATTTCCAACCTTATGAATGAGATAAACCGTGCCGGTGATATTGGTGTCGATAACGAGCCTCGCTCGCTTGAAGTCCTGATCGAGAAAGGCATGTCCCAAACCGCGCCCCGCATTGGCGAGAAGCGCATCGACCGGGCGGCCTTTTGCGGCCGCATACAGTTTGTCGACGCCCTCGATGGTCGACAAATCGGTCTGGACCGCTTCGACATGGGCGCCCAACTTGCGGATATCAGCCGCCGCACCTTCAATTTCCGCCTCGTCGGCCGCGATCAACAGATCAAACCCTTCACGGGCGCAGCACTTCGCCAACTCCAGTCCGATGCCGGTTGAAGCTCCCGTGACGATCGCGAATTGTCGGCTAGCAGTCATAAGGCGCTCCTTTGGAATTAAATGCAGCGTTCGCGGGATAACAATCGCCGGTCTTTCCCGTTCCAGGCTTGGTTTTTTGCGGCTTCGGGAACAAGTTGTCCGCACCGATCTTTCATCCCCGGCTCACACGGAGGATGAACCATGAAGGCGCTCGCATGGCACGGCAAAGGCGACATCCGCTGCGACACCGTTCCCGATCCCAAAATCGAGGATGGCCGGGACGCGATCATCAAGGTCACGGCCTGCGCGATCTGCGGTTCCGATCTGCACATCTTTGACGGCATCATCCCCGGGATGGAATTGGGCGACGTGCTCGGTCACGAAACCATGGGCGAGGTCGTCGAGGTCGGCGCGGACAACAAGGTGTTGAAGGTGGGCGACCGCGTCGTGGTGCCGTTTACCATCTCGTGCGGGCAATGTTTTTTCTGCCAGCGCGGCTTCTATTCCGGCTGCGAGCGCTCCAACCCGAACGCAAAGGTGGCCGAGAAACTGTGGGGACATTCACCGGCCGGCCTGTTCGGCTACTCGCATCTGCTCGGCGGCTTCGCAGGCGGTCAGGCGGAGTATCTTCGCGTTCCCTTCGCAGACGCCGGTCCAATCAAGGTTCCACAAGGCCTCAGCGACGAGCAGGTGCTGTTCCTGTCGGACATTTTCCCGACCGGCTACATGGCTGCGGATTTCTGCAATTTCAAAGGCGGCGAGACGGTTGCGATCTGGGGCTGTGGGCCGGTCGGTCAATTCGCGATCCGCAGCGCCTTCCTGCTGGGCGCCGAGCGGGTCATTGCCATCGATACCGTTCCGGAACGGCTTGCACTCGCACAATCGGCCGGCGCCGTGACGCTGGATTTCAGGAACGAGGATATCTACGACAGGATTCAGGAACTGACCGCCGGCCGCGGCGCCGATGCCTGCATCGATGCGGTCGGCACCGAACCCGACACCCAGTCTGGCTTTGACGCCGTAATCGACCGCGTCAAGGTCGCAACCTTCATGGGCACGGATCGTCCGCATGTGCTTCGCCAGGCGATCCATTGCTGTCGCAATTTCGGCACCGTCTCGATCGTCGGCGTCTATGGTGGCTTTGTCGACAAGATCCCCATGGGCTCCGCCATCAACCGCGGCCTCACCTTCCGGATGGCGCAAACGCCGGTGCAGCACTATTTGCCGAAGCTGTTGGAGCGGATCGAAAAGGGCGAGATCGATCCTTCCTTCGTCATCACCCATCGCGCGTCGCTCGAAGAAGGTCCCGAACTATACAAAACCTTCCGCGACAAGAAAGACGGCTGTATCAAGGTAGTCCTGAGGCCGTGATGATGACGCCATGGCCCGCGTTCTGATCGGCACCTCAGGATGGCACTACGATTCCTGGCGCGGCCCGTTTTTCCCGAAAGGCCTGCCGATCAAGAACCAGCTGCAGTACTACGCCAGCCAATTCACGACCGCCGAGCTGAACGGCGTGTTCTATCGGACACCGACGCCTGACGCCGTGATGAGCTGGCGCGAGCAGACCGGCGACGATTTCGTCTTCGCATGGAAGGCTTCGAAATTCATCACGCACTGGAAGCGCCTGTCGGAAAACTCGGTCAACAGCCTCGAATTGCTCGAGGACCGTTTGTCGCTGCTGGGTGAAAAGGCCGGACCGATCCTGTTTCAATTGCCGCCGAATTTTCAAGTCGATGGCGAGCGGCTCGCTTCGTTCCTGAAGCTGCTCTCGAAAAAACGCCGCTACAGTTTCGAGTTCCGGCATTCCAGCTGGTACACGCCGCAAATCTTGAAACTGCTGTCCGGACGGAACATATCGCTCTGCCTGTCCGACCACCACGACGCCCCCGCGCCCTGGAAGCGCACTGCCGATTTTGTCTATGTCAGAGGCCATGGCCCTGGCGGCCTTTACAAAGGTCACTATCGTGACGACGCACTGATCGATTGGGCCAAACGTATCAGGGCATGGAAGAGGCAAGGCTGCGACGTCTTCGTCTATTTCGACAACGATCAAAAAAGCGCCGCGCCTGCCGATGCGCTCAAACTACGTCAACTGCTGGGTTAGCGACAGTCGAAGCCGGCCCAATGTCAGACCAACGACGACCGGTAGCGACCGGCCGGACAAGTTTGCAACCAAGAGTGAGTTTGATCGATGAGATAGGAACCACATTGCCCAGGCGGGGTTCTACTCATCTGCTTTCTTTCGCCGTATGAGGTCCTTCATGTATCACCACGTTAAAAAGCTGATGTTCACCGTTCGCGTCGATGAGCCGAGCGTCCGTTTCGGCAATATGCTGCTTGAGCAATTTGGGGGCGCCAACGGCGAGTTGGCGGCCGCGATGCAGTACTCGATTCAGGGCCTGAACTGCGAGGACCCCGATCGCAAGGATTTGTTGATGGATATCGGCACCGAGGAACTCAGTCATCTAGAAGTCGTAGGGTGCCTGGCGCGGATGCATTTGAAGCCCTCCAAGTTCGATCGCGAGGCTGCCGAGGTGGATCCCCTGATTGCCATTGCGGGTGGCGGCGGGGTCAACTTGTTCAACTCCCAGGGCAACCCGTGGACCGCGGATTATCTCAAAATCACCGGCGAGCTCGATGTAGATCTGCGGAGCAATATCGCGGCGGAAGCCCGGGCCAAAATCGTGTACGAGCGTCTCATCAACTTCTGCGACGACGCCGGCACCAAGGATGCTCTTCAGTTCCTGATGACGCGGGAAATTACCCACATGAAGGCGTTCGCAGCAGCCCTCGAAAGCATGAAGAAGCCTGCCTTCTCGATCGGGAAACTCGCGCCGACGCCCGGTCTCGTCAACCAGTTCTTCAACGACTCGACGGGAGTGGGTGACGAGGGCGAAATCGACACAAGAGGGCCGTGGAATGAGGGCGGCGAGTGGGAATTCGTCGAGTTCCCGGCCATGCAGCAGGCGGGCGCTGAACCATCTGCAACCATCAAAACCGAAAGCTCGCCGCCAACAGCACCTGACGGCATCGACGAGTTGTTAATCGATGAATTGCGCGACATCCTGCATGCCGAAAAACAACTGACCAAGGCGCTGCCCAAGATGGCCAAGGCTGCTCGATTTGATCAGCTTCGAGAATTGTTCGAGCAACATCTGCTGGAAACGGAACAGCAGATCGAGCGTATCAATGAGTGTTTCTCGCTGCTGGGCGTCAGCGCGCGGGCCAAGCCTTGCAAGGGCATGATGGGATTGGTGGAAGAAGGCCAGGAGGTTATCGAGAAAGCTGAATTGAAAGAAGATGCTGCCGCCGACCTCGCGCTGATCGGCGCTGCCCAGCGCGTCGAACACTACGAGATGTCCGGTTATACCACCGCAAAGAATCTTGCCCAGCAGCTCCGCCACAGCGCCGTTGTCGCATTGCTGTCAAAATCGTTGGCGGAAGAAGAGAACGCCGATCAACTGCTGAACCAAGTTGCCCGCACCCTGATGTCGGTCGCCAAAATGCCGGCAGCTATCGAGCAATCGGCAACCGAGGAAGCCTGAGGAAGTAGAGCCGGCGCAGGCTGCACGCCGGCTTTCTTCCCGTTGTTGCATCGCGGAGATCGTTACCGCGTTTCTAGCTGCCAGATCGCACAAACAGGCTTGTTTCATCCTGATGCAGTAATTCCCCGCCTGGTCGGCGCGGTCGGAGCGGACCGCCAGTTCCCCAGCGCCAACCCGACAAACCGCGCTTGGTGACCGATTTCCTTTTCGATCATTTTTGCCAAAGGGCTCCCTCAGCGTTTGGATCTTTTCGATTTCTTCTTCGGGGCCTTTTTGGCTGATTTCTTCACAGCCTTCTTACCGCCACTGTTCTTCGCGCCGGATTTTCTGGAAGCCTTCTTGGCTTTAGCTTTCTTGGCGGCGGCGGCCTTAACGCCAGCTGCTGACCGCTTCGCCTTCTTCATCGCCTTCGCAACCGCCTTAACAGGTGCCGATTTGGCTGCCGCTTTCCTGACGCGCTTAACGACCGCCTCGGCCGCCGAATGCGCCAGCACGGTTGCTCCACTCACCACGAGACTGGCAACCGTATCGCCGATGTCGAGCTTGGGCTGGTCGGTGGTTCCTTCCGGTTTTTTTTCGGTATCCATGACGCCCTCCAAAATGAGCTATCAGCGTAGCCGATTCGCTGGTGGTCTCGGATACGTAAACGCGCTTTCATCGCAGCCGGGCGCGTTATGCACAAATAGAAGGCGTACTTGGCGGCACGGGATTCGAGAAGCGTTCGTTGAGGTTTTCAAAGGCTTGAACTCGGAAAGAGATTATCAACTGGTGCGGTGGCAAAATCTGGTGATGCGACGGCTCGCTACAAGCAAAGTACCGCCTTCCGCAGCTTGTCCCAAGGCACGGTTGCTCGGAACAAGAGAGCGCGTTGAACCATTTCTGCGTCCGCTCGTTTTATGCGGAGAGGAAGCGCAATGGTGAAAGACACAGACCGGCGCGAGATCGAGCGTAGAATCGCGCAGACGAGCCGGCTGGCGTCCGCCGTGACTGACCGGACGACCCAGCGCAGACTCGCCGAGCTTCGGGATGAACTGATGGAAACGCTCCGCCGCTTTCCGCGCCGCGGCGCCAGCGTTCCCGAGAGCCGCATTCGCGCCCGTGCCCATGAATTGTGGGAGCAGCATGGACGACCTCAGGGTCGCGACGAGGAATTCTGGCTGCGGGCGGAACGCGAATTGGTCGGTGGTGCCGGCGACCGGCTTGAAGAGAGCCGCCGAATCAAATGACGACTCTGGTTGATTTGCGTCCGCTAGGTTCGGAAGGAACCACATCTAAGTCATCGAAACGGATGCGCGGCACACCCTAACAACCTGCACAAGCAGCCCGCCGTCATGGCGCTTTATGGCTGCGGCCCGGCTCGGCCCGCCCCTTAACCCAACCCGCATTTTCCAGCTGCGGTCTTTTGTGCCGGTGCTATGATCCGCCGGGGGTGGCGTCGCGTATGTCAAGACGTGGGTACACGGTATTCGACACGACGATCGGCCGATGCGGCGTCGCATGGGGCGATGCGGGCGTTTTGGGCGTGCATCTGCCGGAAGCCCGCGAGATCGATACCCGCCGCCGGCTGTTCCAGCTATTCCCCGACGCCCGCGAACTTCGCCCGCCCGCCGAGATCCAGAGCGCCATCGACGGCATCGCGGCGCTGCTGCGCGGCAAGGCGGCCGATCTGTCCGGCGTCCGGCTCGATATGAGCGCCATTCCGCCCTTCAATGGCCGGGTCTACGAATTCGCCCGGACCATCCCGCGCGGCGAGACGATGACCTACGGCGAGGTCGCGGCGCGTCTCAAGGCCTCCGGCGCCGCGCATTCCGTGGCCCAGGCGCTGTCCAGAAATCCGTTCATGCTGATCGTGCCGTGTCATCGCGTGCTCGAGGCCGGACGATATGCGGACAGGATTTCCCCGAACGGCGGCAGCATTTCCAAGCGCCGGCTATTGTCGATCGAAGGCGCGGTCAGCCCCAACGCCAAGACATTGTTCGACGTCCTGCTTCCCATTGCTCCACCGCCCCTGCAGGGCTAAAATCTGTCCATGGCGGCAACCACGATTCTGCAGAGCGGGTCGATCTCGGTGTACGACTACCGGTGCACCGCCGGACCGGATTCGAAACCCTTTGTCGAGCAGCATAGCTCGCATTCCATCGCCTATGTGCGCAAGGGTAGTTTTGGCTGCAGCAAGCGCGGGCGATCATTCGAGCTGGTGGCGGGATCGATTCTAGTCGGGTGCCCCGGCGACGAATATGTCTGCACCCACCATCATCATGTCTGCGGCGACGAATGCCTGTCGTTTTTTCTCAGCACCGAACTGGTGGACATCCTCGGCCAGGCCGAGGTCTGGCAAACCGGCTGCGCACCGCCACTGCCGGAACTGATGGTGCTCGGCGAGTTGGCGCAGGCGGCGGCCTGCGGCCGCAGCGATGTCGGGCTCGATGAAGTCGGTCACGTGCTGGCGCAGCGGTTTGTCCAAGTGGTGTCGGGACGGACGCAAAAGCCGCCGCAGGCCACGGCGCGAGACCGCCGTCGCGCGGTGGAAACGGCCCTGTGGATCGACGCGCATTCGCATCGGCCGGTCGAACTGGAAGACGCCGCCGGCGAGGCCGGCCTCAGCCCATTTCACTTCCTGCGGCTGTTTTCCAATGTGCTTGGCGTCAGCCCGCACCAGTATCTGGTACGCTCGCGGCTAAGGCATGCGGCCCGGCTGCTGGCCTACGACGACCGCCCGGTCACCGATATCGCATACGATGTCGGATTCGGCGACCTCTCCAACTTCGTGCGCACCTTCCATCGCGCCGCCGGCGTCTCGCCATCGCGGTTCCGCCAAGCCTCGCGCGGCGACCGCAAGATTCTCCAAGAACGGCTCGCCGTGCACTGATTAGGGTAACCCCCGGAACGGGCGAGTTGCGCCCAGCTACGGGAGATCATCATGTACGACCACATCGGACTGAAAGTTGCGGAACTCGACGCCAGCGTGCGGTTTTATACGGCTGCGCTTGGGCCGCTTGGATTTGTGCTGTGTTCGCGCGACGACAGCGGCGCGGGTTTTGGGCCCAAGGGCGCTCCGGGGCTGTGGCTTTATCTCGACAGGAACGCCAAGGGTCCCGGCGCGCATATCGCCTTCCGGGCGCCGGACCACGCCGCGATCAAGCGCTTTCACGCCGAGGGCCTGAAGGCCGGCGGCCGCGACAATGGTGGTGCGGGTCCGCGCGCCGACTACAGCCCGACCTATTTCGCGGCGTTCCTGATCGACCCCGACGGCAACAATATCGAGGCGGTGTGTAGCTGACGCGCGCCGCCCCACCCACCGCCCTCATCATGAGGAAATCGCTTAAACAGGAGAACACCATCATGGCTTCCATTCACAAGGACATTCCACTCGACGCGCGTCCCGACGACGTCTGGGCAGCGGTGCGCGATTTCGGCGCGGTGCACCGCGTGGCGCCGGGCTTCGTCACCGATTGCCGCCTCGACGGCGAGGCGCGGATCGTCACCTTCGCCAACGGCAACATCGCGCGCGAACTGCTGGTCGCGATCGACGACGAACGGCGGCGGCTGGTCTACGCCGTGGTCAGCGAACGGGTGAAGCAGCACAGCGCATCGATCCAGATCTTCGCCGACGGCGACAATCGCAGCCGCGTGGTCTGGATCGCCGACGTATTGCCGAACGGGATTGCGCCCTACATCGATGGCCAGATGGATCAGGGCGCCTTGGCCATGCAAAAGAATTTCAGGCGCGACGCGGCTTAGGTCAGGAGAGCGCCGGACCAATCTGCGGGACTGCTGCGGCTTTCGGTCCCCACCGGGTCAGCATCACGCTCAACGCGGACAGCGTACCGAGCACCAGCATCGACGCCGCCGCGAGCGTGAAGAAATTCGCGGCGGTCGGCTGGTGCATCAGCAGCCACCAGCCGCCGACCGACACGAACACCAGTCGCGCGGTCTGCGCCAGCACCGGGCCTAAAACCTTGGCGGCTCCTTGCGAGGAAAAATACATCGAGATCGCCAGACCGATGAAGGCGTACATCGGCGCGGCGGTATGCAGATATTGCCGGCTGGCGGCGCGCACGCCGGGATCGTTGGTGAAGATATTGACCCAGAGGTCGGGGAAAATCCCGATGATCGTCGCGATCGCACCGACCGACACAAAGGAAACACACCCCGCGATCCATGCGATCCGCCGGGCCCGCGCCACCCGTCCCGCGCCGATCGCCATGCCGACCATCGGCACCGAGGCGATGCCAACCGCGAACGCAATCGACGTCAGCATGAATTCGAGCCGTGCGCCGATACCGTAACCGGCCAGCACCTCGGTACCGAAGTCCGCAAGCATGTGGGTGAGAATGGTGATGGTCAGCACCGACTGCAGCGGCGAGAAACAGGACACCGCGCCGACCTTGAGGATATCGAAGAACATGCCGCGCTGGATGCGTAGTCCCTTGATGACGAAGTTGACCCGCGACCGGCCCGACAAAATGTACCATGCCATGATCGCCCCGCTGATCGCATAGGCGATCAGCGAGCCGGCGGCGACCCCGCGCATGCCGAATTGCGGCACCGGGCCGAGCCCGAGACCGAGCGTGCCGCCGAGGATGATCTGGCAGATCGCGGAACCCAGCACCATCAGCGACGGCAGCTTCATGTTGCCGGTGCCGCGCAAAATTCCCGCCAGCGTGTTCATCAGCCACGCGATGACCACGCCGCCGAAAAATATTTGCACATAACCGACCGCTTGAGCGAGCACATTGCCGCGGCCGCCGAGCAATTGCAGCAGCGTCGGTCCGAACACCAGCATAAGAAACGTGAACGTCAGCCCGAAGGTGATGCCGATCATCATTGCGTGCGACGCCAGCATCGCCGCGCGCGCCGCGTCGCCGGCGCCGAGCGCACGCGCGATCGCCGACGACACGCCGCCGCCCATCGCGCCGCCCGACATGGTCATGGTCAGAATAACAAACGGAAACACCAGCGCCATCGCCGCCAGCGATTCGACGCCGAGCCGCCCGATATAGGAGGTCTCGGCGATGACCACGCAGACGCCGGCGCTGAGGGCCACGACGTTCGGCCACGCCAGCCGCAGCAGCGTGCGCAGGATCGGACCGTCAACCAGCGAATTTCGCGCCGGCGCCGCGATCGGAGGTAGCGGAGCCTCGTCGCCGTCAGCGAGCGGCATTTCGGCGACGCCGATATCGGTCATTCCTGCTTCCTAAAAGGCCGATTCTGACGCGGCGCGGCCATCTCCTACCACCGATCAGCGGCGAAACCATGCCCGTTGGTGCATTAGGGGTCTGCGCGATGCGGTCGGTTGCGCAGCGCCGGACCGCAAAATCGACTTCACCCGATCGACCAGACGAAAGGCGGCGCGCCTTTAGCGCCGGATTTCAGGGCGACCGCAATACCGCGGCCACAGCCGGCGGCCAGACCTTCGATCAATCCTTCGAGCACTTTTGCACAAGCCGGATGATAGTCCCCCAGTTCGGCCATCAGCTTCCAGGTCTGCTGAACTACCTCGAACACGTCGTCGGACGCGCCGTTCTCAGCGACATCGTCCTGGGCTTCAAACAATGCGAGCACAAACTCATCGAACTTTTGCGCATCTCCATGCGATGAACCGAAACCGCGCGCGATCTCGCGGAAATATTGCATGCCGATCAGCTTGCCGGTGATGCGCAGCAGATATCCGGCATCCTCGGGGCCGAACAGCTGCACCGCCACCGGCGCCGCCGTGCGCACATATTCCATCGCATAATTTCGATAGGCTTTTTCCAGCCGCGGCCTCGGCCAACTCGAAGCCGGCAGCGCCGGCGCCTTCTTCGCATCGAACATCGGCGCCTCGAGATGGCGCGCGAATACCAGGCGCTGGTCGACGTCGAGCGCGTGGTCGTATTCGTAATAGTAGCCTTCAAGGCCATCCTGGCCGTCGACGGTCTGCTTGGTGCAGACGAAGCCGAGCTTCGGATTTCCCAGCGACACGCCGTTATTGGCGTGCCAGCCGCGCAGCATGGCGCGCGAGACTTCGCCGGGCACGCCGCAGATCGCGGTGCCGCGCCAGATCCAGCGCGGCGGCGGATAGCGGATCCAGGCCTTGCGGTCCGATTCATACATATACTCGACCGACACGCCGCCGATCCAGTTGGACAGATAATGATATTGAGCCGCGGCCACCGCCGGCGGCAGATGACTTAGCCCCAGCTTTTCGAGACCAGGCAGAAAGCGTTCCTGCTGCTGGCGGCGGAAAATCCGGAACACGAATTCGGCGGCCTCCGCCGTGCCGCGCCGGGTAACCACGGTAAGGATCAGGCCGGTAAAATAGGCGTGGTAGAGGTCGGCGACGCTGCGCCATCGCAGCCATTTTGCCTGCTGCGCGCCATCCTGCTTTGCGGTCATTTTCGTTCCCAGCCGCTGATTTGTTGACCGCGAACATAGCCTCGCTGGGCCTAAATCACACGATTTTCCTGGCAACCGTCATGAACGTTCGCCGATTTCGCGAATTATAGTCCGAATGCCGAGGAATCATCATGCGCAATCATCTTCTGCTGGCAATATCGATCGGAGCGCTGGCGCTCCCCCTCGCCGCCTGTAACGACCCGCAGGATACAGTGACCGCGGACCAGAGTTATGGCGCCGCGCCGACCCTGCCGGCGCCGCAGACCTCGTTACTTCCCACAGTCAATATCGCATCCGCCAAGGGCTGGCCTTCCGGCGCCAAACCCACGGCCGCCAACGGCATGGCCGTGAATGCGTTCGCGACCGGACTGGATCATCCACGCACCGTCTATGTGCTGCCGAACGGCGACGTATTGGTGGCGGAAAGCAACGCACCGCCGAAGCCGGATGATGCCAAAGGCATCAAAGGCTTCATAATGAAGCAGGTGCAGAAATGGGCCGGCGCCGGCGTGCCGAGCGCCAACCGCATCACGCTGCTGCGTGATGCCGACGGCGACGGCATTGCCGAGATCAAGAGTGTGTTTCTGGAGAAGCTGAATTCGCCGTTCGGCATGGTGCTGGTCGGCGAGGATTTTTATGTCGCCAACACCGATGCGATCGTAAAATTTCCCTATCACCAGGGCGATACCAAGATCACGACGCCCGGTGTCAAGCTGGCCGATCTGCCGGCGGGCACCATCAACCATCACTGGACCAAGGATCTCACCGCCAGTCCCGACGGCAGCAAGCTGTATGCGACGGTCGGCTCCAACAGCAATATCGGCGAGAACGGAATCGAGGCCGAGACCAATCGCGCCGCCGTTCTCGAAGTCGATCGCGCCAGCGGACAATGGCGCGTGTTCGCATCCGGCCTGCGCAATCCCAACGGTCCGTCGTTTCAACCGCAGAGCGGCGCGCTGTGGGTCGCCGTTAACGAGCGCGACGAACTCGGCAACGATCTGGTGCCGGACTACATGACCTCGGTGAAGGATGGCGCATTTTACGGCTGGCCTTACAGCTATTACGGCCAGCACGTCGATACCCGCATGCAGCCGCAGCGGCCTGATCTGGTGGCTAAAGCGATTGCGCCCGATTATGCGCTGGGCGCGCATACCGCGTCCCTTGGCCTCACCTTCAACACCGGCAACCTGTTTCCGGAAGCGATGGCCGGCGGCGCCTTTATCGGCCAGCACGGCTCCTGGAATCGAAAACCCCGCGCCGGCTACAAGGTGATCTTCGTCCCCTTCGCCAATGGCAAACCATCCGGCAAGCCGCAGGATATTTTGACCGGCTTTCTCAACGACAAGGGCGAGGCGCAGGGACGCCCGGTCGGCGTTCGGATCGACAAGCAGGGCGCGCTGCTGGTGGCCGACGACGTCGGCAACACGGTGTGGCGCGTCACGGCGTCGGCAAAGTCGGCGGCGCGCTGACCCTCATGGTGAGGAGCGCGTCTTCGCGCGTCTCGAACCATGAGGATGCATGCGCCATCCTTCGAGACGCGGCCAAGAGGCCGCTCCTCAGGATGAGGGTTACACCCGAAAATGCTTGCTCAGCTTCAGGCCCTGCGCCTGGTAGTTGGAGCCGATGCGCTGCCCGTACAACGCATCGGGCCGCGCCAGCATTTTTTCGTAGACAAGCCGGCCCACGATCTGGCCGTGCTCCAGAATGAACGGCACCTCGCGCGAGCGCACTTCGAGCACCGCGCGCGAACCCTGCCCGCCGGCGCCGGCGTAACCGAATCCCGGATCGAAGAAGCCGGCATAGTGCACGCGGAATTCTCCGACCAGTGGGTCGAACGGCACCATCTCGGCGGCGTAATCCGGCGGCACCTGCACCGCCTCTTTCGACGCGAGAATGTAGAATTCGCCGGGATCGAGAATGAGGCTGCCGTCGGGCCGCGCGGCGATGGCCTCCCAGAACTCGTCGACCGCGTAGCCGCCGCGGCGATCGATGTCGACCACGCCGGTATGGCGCTTGGCGCGGTAGCCGACAAAACCGCTGGCATTTTCGCCGGAAAGATCGACGCTGAGCGCCACGCCGTTGACCAGATCGGCATCATCAACGTCGACCAGCCGCTCCAGCTCGTGCAGCGCGTCGAGCTCGTCGGCATTGAGGATGGCATCGCCGGTGCGAAACCGCACCTGCGACAGCCGCGATCCCTCGCGCAGCAGCACCGGAAACGTTTTCGGGCTGATCTCGGCATAGAGCGGGCCGTGATAGCCGGCGCCGATCATGTCGAACCGCCGGGTGCCGTCGGCGATCACGCGGGTGAACACGTCGAGCCGTCCGGTCGAGCTTTTCGGGTTGGCGGCGGCGACGATCTCCAGCGGCAGCGCCAGACTTTCCAGCAGCGGCACGATGTAGACGCAATTGGTTTCCAGCACCGCGCCATCGCTTAGATCGATTTCGTGCAGTTTCAGTTCGTCGATGCGCTCGGCCACCGTCGCACCGGGACCGGGCAGGAAACTGGCGCGGACGCGATAGGCGGTATTGCCAAGCCGCAGGTCGAGGCTGGCCGGCTGGATCTGGCTTTCGACGAACGGATATTCCGGCAGAATCAGGCCTGCATCCGCCATCGCCGCGATCATGCGGTCGGGCAGGATGCCATTGGCATCGGACTGAAGCGTAAATGCCACCGTAGTGTACTGTCCCCGCGCGGGCGTCCGTGCCACCAGACCCTGAAAATATGGACTTTTACCGGTTATCCGAAGGCTGGCTTGACGGAAAGGGCGCGGTGGATTAACAGCACCACTTATCCCGTGGTGATTTGAGCCGGCCGGCTTGCAGCCACGTTAAATAAATCGCTAAACAGGCCGGGGACAGTGTGATCCCGGCCTGTGGAATTTTTCCAGGCCGGTTTTTTTGTGTCCATTTTCCAAATGGCCACGATGGAGGTCACATGTCTGAATCCGCCGCGCCCGAAACCGCCGCGCAATATCGTCCCGAAACCCGGCTGGTGCATTCCGGCACGCTGCGCTCGCAATTCGGCGAAACGTCCGAAGCGCTGTTCCTGACCCAGGGGTTCGTCTACGACACCGCCGAACAATGCGAGGCGCGGTTCAAGGGCGAGGAAACCGGTTTTCTGTATTCGCGCTTTTCCAATCCGAACGTCTCGATGTTCGAGCGCCGCATGATCGAACTCGAGGGCGCCGGCGCGGCGCGCGCCACCGCCACCGGCATGGCCGCGGTGACCACGGCGATCCTAGCGCCGCTGAAGGCCGGCGATCATGTCGTCGCTGCGAAAGCGATGTTCGGCTCCTGCCGCTATGTGGTGGAAGACCTGCTGCCGCGCTATGGCATCGCCTCAACGCTGGTCGACGGCCTCGATCTTGAGCAGTGGAAGCAGGCGATGCGGCCGAACACCAAGAGCTGCTTTCTGGAAAGCCCGACCAATCCCACGCTCGACGTGCTCGATATCGGCGCCATCGCCGAGATCGCGCATACGGCCGGTGCGCGGCTGATTGTGGACAATGTGTTTGCGACGCCGATCTGGCAGAGCCCGCTGCAACTCGGCGCCGACGTGGTGGTGTATTCCGCGACCAAGCACATCGACGGGCAAGGCCGCTGTCTCGGCGGCATCATCCTGTCGTCGGAAGCGTTCATTGCCGACCATATCCACACCTTCCTGCGCCAGACCGGTCCGTCGATGTCGCCGTTCAACGCGTGGGTGTTGCTGAAGGGACTGGAGACGCTGGCGATCCGCGTGCGGGCGCAGACCGAAGCCGCCGCGGCGGTTGCCGACGCGCTGGCAACGCATCCGAAAATCTCAAAGCTGATCTATCCGGGCCGCGCCGATCATCCGCAGGCGGATCTGGTGAAGAAACAGATGCGCGCCGGCTCGACGCTGGTCGGCTTCGAGGTCAAGGGCGGCAAGGCCGCGGCCTTCCGCATGCTCAACGCGCTAAAGCTTTCGCGCATCTCGAATAACCTCGGCGACGCCAAGAGCCTCGTCACCCATCCTGCGACCACCACGCATCAGCGCCTGACGCCGGAGGCACGCGCCGAGCTCGGCATCAGCGAAGGCTTTGTGCGGTTTTCCGCCGGGCTCGAGCACCGCGACGATCTGATCGAGGATTTTGTCGCGGCGCTGGCGAAGGCGTGAGGGACAGTCTAGCGCGGTACCACTCTCTCCCTCATCCTGAGGAGCGCGCTCTTGCGCGCGTCTCGAAGGATGGAGTGCGTCACCCATGGTTTGAGACGTCCGCTGAAGAAGCGGGCTCCTCACCATGAGGAGCCAACCTCACATCGGCCGATAGGCCTGCACGTTGGCCGGCACGTTGACGCCGAGCTTGATCTGCCCGACCGACTTGATGATGTCGTCGCCGAGCAGTTGCGCGAAGCAGGCATAGCCCCAGTCGTTCATGTGCAGGCCGTCGGCGATCACGAAACTGTCGAACGGCATCGACTGTTTTTCATGCCAGTCGCGCATCACCTCGAAGCGCGGGAAGAAGCCGACGTGACGTAGCTCGGCGACCTTGCCGAGCAGTTGCACCATTCGGCTGGCGTTTTCGGCCTTGGCGTTGACCGCGGGCGAATATTGCGGATCGACCAGCACCAGGTCGGCGGCGGCGGCCTGAATGCGCGCGATGCCGTCTTCCACCAGCTTTGCGGTTTCCGCGGGATCGAGATTGCGCAGCACGGCGTTGGTGCCGACCTGCCAGATCACCAGATCCGGTTTCATGTCGATCACTTCGGTCTGCAGCCGCTTCATCATCTCGGCGGCATCTTCGCCGCCCTTGCCGCGATTGACCACGGTGATATCGGCGTCCGGATACTGCCGGCGCAACTGTGCGGCCAGCCGGTTCGGATAGGTGAATTCCGGCGAGGTGGAGCCGAAGCCGGCGGTCGATGACGATCCGAATGCGACGATCACCACCGGCTTGCCGGCGGCGAGCTTGGCGGCGACATGCGGCAGCGTGCCCATCGATTTGGCGCCGCCCTTCGGAGCCCGGCACGGCACGCGGCTCAAAATATCGCCGGCCGATTTCGCGACTTCCTTGACCTTGTCGATCGCCTTGCTGGTCAGGCTCTTTTGCTGCGACGAAATCGCCGGTTCGACCGATGCGACGTTGCCGGTCGTCCCGGAGGCGTTATCCGATGCCGCAGCCTGCGCCGTCTCCGCACGGACTGAGCCAATCGAGGCCGGCGTGAGCATGATAAGTGCCGCGAGCGCGGGTACAGCCAGAAATGTAATTCCGAAAAAAGCACCGTCGAAACGCATTAACGCCAAATCCTCAATTCTGCTGGGCCGGACCGATGTGAGCCGCATCGATCACGAATTTCGATAGCGCGCGGCCGAGGCAATCATGGACGCGTCTTGCGAGTTCGGGTCCGTGGAATGTGCTGAACAGGTCGAAATCGCCCGCCTCGTTCCAGTGGCGCATCACCGCGAACCGGTCGAACAGCGGAACGTCATGCTGCTGCGCCACCACGCGCATGTTATCTATGTATGGCGCGGCGGAAATCATGGTTTCGGTGCGCGGGCTATATTGCAGATTCATTAAAATTACGTCGGTTCCGGCACTTTGCAGTGCAGCAACGCCGTCGTCGACCGCGGCGCGAAAATCGTCGGGATCGATCGACCGTAAAGCATCGACCGTGCCGGTTTGCCACACAACTAAAGTCGGTTTCCGCTCCGCCACCAGCTTGCCGAGGCCGGCCGCGACCTCCTCGGCGGTCTTCTTGATCTGAAGTTCGACGTTGACGCCTACTTTGACCCCGGGCAGCTTCTCGCGGAGCGTCGCCTCCAGCCGGCCCGGATAGGCGGTGCCATCCGGCGCGTTGATGGTCGAAGACCGGCTGCCGACCACCAGAACGTCGAGTTTCTGGCTGGTTTTCACGGCTTCCGCGACCTTGGGCAGCGAACTCTCGCTGGACAGCAGATAGGCCGGGACTTCACAGGTCGGCGGAGCATCCTCGGCGCGCGCGGGAACCACGGCCGAAACACCGGCCAGCATTGTCAGGCCAAGGATGGCCTTCCAGTCGGCCCTCATGCTCCCCCTCCCGCCATATCAGCGTTGCCGGCGGTGCTTCTTGTGCGCGACGCACCTTTCTCGGCAACCTGCTTGTACCACGAAAACAGCCATGCCGCGGCCCACATGATGAGGATTCCGGAAATACTGATAATGAAATGCGTGCCGGCGCCGCCGGAGACCTCGGCCAGCACGAAATGCCCGGCGAACGCCAGGAATACGCCGAGGCAGAAAATCTCCAGCGAGTGCTGGCCGCACAGGATCAGCGGCCGCAGCCACGGCGATTTCAGCCCCGGCCAGTCCTTCGGCAGCAAGCGCACGGTGATCGCCGCCAGCGCCAGGAAATGCGCGAACCGCAGCACGTCGAGATCGGTCTTGTTGATGGGATACATCCACTGTTCGATCCGGCGCGGCATCAGATGCGGAAGCTGCGGCAGATACCAGGTCAGCGTCACGCAGAACGCGGCGAACAGGTAGACCAGGCAAATCCACATCGTGATCGGCGAGGCAAGGATACGCGACATCCGTTTCGCCCCGCCCAGCGCGCACCATGCGCCGAACACGAACAGCAACTGCCACGCAAACGGATTGAAGGCCCAGAAGCCGTTCGGATATGCCGTCAAATACAGGTCGAACTGCCAGGTCGCCGCATAGAGCAGAACCGACAGCCCGAGAGTCACGTCGGGCTTGCGCTCCATCAGCCACAGGATCGGCGGCAGGAACAGCATCAGCACGATGTAAAGCGGCAGCACGTCCATGTTGACGGGGCGGAATTTCAGCAGCAGCGCCTGCACGATGGTGACGTCGGGCTGCTTGAGGAAATCCAGGATGCCCATTTCCTCGGTGTAGAGCGGATTTTCGAAGCTGGTGGCGACGTAGGAGATTTCGGCGAGAAAGATCGTAAACAGAAATACGTGTGCGACATAGATCTGCCAGACCCGCTTCAAAATGCGTGCCGTCGCCACGATGAAGCCGCGCTCGATCATGGCGCGGCCATAGACGAATGCCGCGGTGTAGCCGGAGATGAAAATGAAAATTTCGGTGGCGTCGGAAAAGCCGTAGTTCCTGATCGTGAACCAGGTCAGGATATTGGGCGGCAGATGGTCGATGAAGATCAGCCATAGCGCGAGGCCACGAAACAGATCGAGCCGCAACTCGCGCTCGGTTCCCGCGACCGGAAACGAGATCGCCGGCGCCGGTTTGGCCGCCGCGCGCGCGCCATCGTCACCCGCGATGGAAGGTCCGGCAATGGAATCGGCAACGGACGTCATCTGGCACCGCTTCGAGGACTTGAAATCGCGTATTCCCCCGCCACGAAAGACCGCATCGGCGCATTAGTTGCAAGCCATTTGCAGGGTGAATACCGGTCGCTCCTATAGTAAAACTATGTTGAAACGGCGGTGAGCCGAGGCTGCGCCGAATATTGGTTCCGCCGCCCGCATTCGCTATGATGCCCGCAACCTTTGGAAGATCGCCTTAAATGTACCGCGCCGTGACCCGCCGGATCGAAGTCACCGTCGAGCCGAACTTCCTGCCGGAACGTTCGTCCGCCGACCGGCAGCAGTATTTCTGGTCCTACACCATTGTCATTACAAATTCCGGCGACGAGACGGTGCAGTTGCGCACCCGGCACTGGATCATCACCGACGGCACCGGGCGAAAGCAGGAGGTGCGCGGCGAAGGCGTGGTCGGCGAGCAGCCGGTGCTGGCGCCCGGCGAGCGCTTCGAATACACCTCCGGCGTGCCGCTGCCGACCGCGTCCGGGATCATGACCGGGCGCTACCAGATGGTGACCGAAAGCGGCGAACGTTTCGAGATCGACGTGCCGACGTTTTCGCTGGATAGCCCGGATGGCAAGCGGACGCTGAATTAGGTGCGGGAATCTTTGTAGCCCGGATGGAGCGCAGCGAAATCCGGGGACGGCGAACGCCGAGCTACAAATCCCGGATTGCGCTGCGCTCCATCCGGGCTACGGAATGATCGACAAATTTCGAACAGCCAAGCTTTCGCATTCTCGCGGCGCGATGCGTCCGAGGTTTGCCAATCCCTCGCGATACCCACGCGAGGCGATGGAGCGGCGGGAGGCGCCAGGGTGCAATGACGTAGCACCCCTGAGGCAGGATTAACGTACCCACCTCGCGCGGCAAGGCGACCGCGCGCGCCCAGTGACGTAGGGCGCGGCACCTCCCGGCGCTCCACCTTGGCCACCAGCCTATCGACCGTTCCGGGGCCCCGGTCCGGCCAGCTTTCGCTCTGTCCCACTCAGGACGCCTGATGAAGCGCCCTGTTGGACAACATTTGTTCACGATATGTTCCTATAGGAATGCTGTCAAGAGCTCATTTCAGGGTGACGCGAAAAATCTTTCGGCGCGCTTTGACAGAAACCCATCCAATGGAGTGTCAGCGCGCGCCATTCATCCCTGCCAATATTCAGCCGGCCCCCAACGCCGCCAGCAACGGCTTCAGCCACGCCCATCCTTGCGGAAGTGAGCTGGAAATTCCAAACGCCGCGCCGCCCAGGGCGGTGACAAGCGATGCCGCGACGGCTTTCGAGATATGCCCTTCAACTGCTTCAACGCCCTTTTTTCCAATTCCAAGGGCTCGCTGCCCAAGGAAACTGACGACATTCTCCGCGCTCTTGACTGCTCCATAAACCACGGTCCTGGTCGCGCCCAGCGGATCGCGCACCGCTTCCGCAAGGAAACGAAACGACTCCGGCAATTCGGGATGAAAGTAGCGCGGCTGTCGTTCCATCTCGGCCGCCATCTCCTCGAGTGCGTCGCCCACGATATCGCGATCCGCATCACCTTCACGTGCGGAACTCTCGATTGCCCGCTTGCGAAATTCCGCCCATCGCTCAAGCTTATCGACTCCCATCCTGAGCGCGATCCGAAGCCGATCGAGGTCTTCAAGCTGGGCAGCGCTCAGCATCGGCATGTCGTCGCCTTCGGAACGATAGGCCGCCATCAGTCCTTCGAATCGTTCGATCTCGTAGCCGATGCGGAATTGTTGCACCTTCACGACGGCAATCTCGCCCGGCAGGAGTTTGCCTAGTCTCATCAACCGATCCCGTACGCGACTGTGATTGGTGCCGAAGGCGAAATCAGAAGCAGTCAGTTCTTCGATGTGATCGACAACGGGATCGCGCCAGGCTCTGAAATCGCGTTCGCTGGCGCTGAGCGCGCCATCGCGATCGGTCGCTTTCGCGACTCTTGCTTCCCGCTCCTCGACCATGATGGGAGCCGGAGACTGATCGGGAATTTCAGAAGATTCTTCCGGCCGGGAAATTTCGGCGAGCCGTCGCGCAATTTCATTGTTTACCGGCTCCGCCCCGCTGGCCCACGGCAGATCTCCGGGGATATCGGTAAACGCAGCATCCTCGGCTTCGGTGCCGCCCCAATGAACAAGGATGTTTTGATACCAGCGGATCCAGACTCTCCAATGATGGCCGAGCTCATCGAGTTCCGCGGAAAGCCGCTGCCAGCCATCCGCAAATTCGCCGGGCGTGGAAATCGGCCAAAGCGGATTGCGCGCCAACTGTTCCGGGGTCAGCACGCCATCATGCAATTGTTGCGCGTCATGCCGAACCGCCGCCAGCATGGCCGAGACGGCGGCGGGAGCCCTGACCTTATAGACTTCGGCGGATTTCTCGACCGTTTTGGCTGCGGAGTAGCCGCGATATTCGGGGTCGAAGTCATTTTCGACGTAGCCGTTGTCGTCATAGGCGTAGGCCGAATGGGCGGCAGCTACTGCGGCGGCGCCGGCGGCGCGGCCAGCATAGACCTCGGCAGGATAGACATCGAAACTGCCAAAGCTGGGCCTTATGGCGCGTTTTTGATATTTGGCGGCAAACCCCGCAACTGCGGTGGCACGAAACACCGGCAAGACGATAGCGGAAAGCTCCCTGGTGCTACGCACAAGCGGAACGACACGCAATGCGGCGCGCGCTGCGATCGTGATCAGCCATGGGCCTGGCTGTTTGTTCAGCCAATTCTGAAACGCTTGATGGTCCTTCGGGTCGGGCGGGCCTTCGCCGTTCCCGGGCGGTGCCTTCGTCGCTTTCGCCATCAGTACCCCATGCCTCCACGGGCCGAACGGCTTAAGCTAGCACACCGCTGAGGTTGCATGACAAGCCCACGGCTTCCGTATCATCGTCAGCGAAGCGGAGTAATCCGAGACTTGGTAATCCGGGACTTGGTAATCCGAGACTTGGGGCAGACTGAATTGCTTCGTCGCTTACGCTGCTCGCAATGACGAAAGCATGCGAGCCTACTCTACCCCCGCCTCGTCCGGCGTGAACTCATACGCCGACGAGCAGAACTCGCAGGTCACAGCGACCTTGCCGTCCTTGACCATGTCAGCGCGGTCTTTCGGCGCAAAGCTTTTGAGCATCGCCGATACAGCCTCGCGCGAGCATGAGCATTGCGCGCGCAATGGCAGCGGCGGGAATACCCGCACGCCGCGTTCGTGGAATAGCCGATACAGCAGCCGCTCGCCGGACAGGTCGGGATCGATCAATTCGACATCCTCGACGGTTGCGATCAGCGACTGGCCTTCGACCCAGGCGTCGTCTTCCGCCACTGTGTGCGTAACCGCGCCTTCCGGCGCGTCGCCGGGATGCAGATCGGGCTGCCGCGCGCGCTCCGGCGCCTTCGGCAAAAATTGCAGCAGCATGCCGCCGGCGCGCCAGCGATGCCGCGGGCCCTCGCCGCCGCGCCATTCCTCGCCGACCGCAAGGCGAACCCGGGTCGGAATCTGTTCGGACCGGAGGAAATATTCATGCGCGGCATCTTCCAGCGTGCCGCCTTCCAGCGCCACCAGCCCCTGATAGCGGCTCATGTCCGGGCCCTGATCGATGGTCATGGCAAGATGGCCTTTGCCGAGCAGCGCGCCGGAGCTCATGCCTTCCTTCAGCCGCGCGGCATCGAACCGCGCATAGGCGCGCAATCTGTCTGGGGCTTGGAAATCGACGATCAGGAACGACACCGGACCGTCGGTCTGAGTCTGCAGGATGAAGCGGCCATCGAATTTCAGCGACGAGCCGAGCAACGTCGTCAGCACGATGGCTTCGCCGAGCAGCTTGCCGACCGGCGCCGGGTAATCGTGACGGTTAAGGATATCGTCGAGCGCGGGACCGAGCCGCGTCAGCCGACCGCGCAGGTCGAGCGAGGCGACCTCGAACGGCAGCACCGCGTCGTCGACCGGAACCGGGGATGGGGCGCGGATCGGGAGTTCGGGGGAAGTTTTGGGGGCCGGAGATTGCGAGGTCATGACGGGTTATTTGGGGTCGGCGGATGTGAATCGAAACCCCCTGCACCGAACCTCGTGTCCCGGACGCGGTGCGGCATTCTTCATGCCGCTCCGCAGAGCCGGGACCGTACCAACGCCGAACCGTCATGGCCGGGCTTGACCCGGCCATCCATCTTTCTCCGCAAGACTCTCCTGAAGAGGGATGGATGCGCGGGTCAAGCCCGCGCATGACGAGCATTGAGCTTGGTGTGGCCCCGGCTCTGCAGCGCACCACGCCGTGAAGAACGGCGCGCTGCGCTGCGTCCGGGGCACGAGTTCACGCCACCTTATCGAAACACCACGCCAGAATGCCCTTTTGCGCGTGCAGCCGGTTTTCGGCCTCGTCGAACACCACCGATTGCGGGCCGTCCATCACCTCGGTGGTGACTTCGTCGCCGCGATGCGCCGGCAGACAGTGCATGAACAGCGCGTCGGGTTTTGCCAGCGACATCAGCTTGGCGTTGACCTGATAGGGCTTCAGCAGATTGTGGCGGTTCTTGCCTTCCTTGTCGCCCATCGAGAACCAGGTGTCGGTGACCACGCAATCCGCATTGCGCACCGCGGTTTCCGGATCGTTGCCGAGCATGATCGGCGCATTGGTGGCCTTGATCCAGTCCCGCATCGCCTTGTTCGGCGCCAGCTGCGGCGGCGTCGCCACGTTCAACTTGAATTGAAACCGCTCCGCCGCATGCGCCCATGACGCCAGCACATTGTTGTCGTCGCCGCTCCACGCCACGGTGCGGCCGGTGATCGGGCCGCGATGTTCTTCGAACGTCATCAGGTCGGCCATCACCTGGCAGGGATGCGAGCGCCGCGTCAGTCCGTTGATGACCGGCACGGTGGCGTGTTCAGCCAGCTCCAGTAGCGCATCGTGGTTGAGGATCCGGATCATGATGGCGTCGACATAGCGCGACAGCACCCGCGCGGTGTCGGCGATGGTCTCGCCGCGCCCGAGCTGCATCTCCGCGCCGGTCAGCATGATCGATTCGCCGCCGAGCTGGCGCATGCCGACGTCGAACGAGACGCGGGTGCGGGTCGAGGGCTTTTCGAAAATCATCGCCAGCGTCTTGCCCGCCAGCGGTTTGGCGGGTACGGCATGAGCCTTCAGCTTCGACTTCATCGTGGCACCTGCGTCGAGCATGGTGCGCAGTTCCCTGGTCGGCAACTCGCTGAGATCGAGAAAATGCCGCGGCGCCGTGCTCATTGCCCCGCCGCCCGTTTCAATTGCGGGCCGGACAAGGCCACGCAGGCGCGCTCGAGCCGGGAGACGGATTCCTCGATCTCGGCTTCGCTGACGATCAGCGGCGGCAGCAAACGCACGACGTTTTCGCCGGCGCCGACCGAGAGCAGCTTTTGGTCGCGCAAGGCATTGACGAGATCGCCCGACGGCACCACCGCCTTCAACCCGATCAGCAGCCCCTCGCCGCGCACCTCGGCGAGCACGTCGGGATGGCGGTCGACCACCGAGGCGAGCTTCTGTTTGAGCAGCAGCGACATTTTCTGCGCATGATCGAAAAAGCCGGGCTTCAGCATTACGTCCAGCACCGCATTGGCCGCCGCCACCGCCAAGGGATTGCCGCCGAAGGTCGAGCCGTGCGAGCCCGGCGCCATGCCGGCTGCGGCCTCCGCGGTCGCAAGGCACGCACCGATCGGAAAGCCGCCGCCGAGGGCTTTTGCCAGCGACATCACGTCCGGCGTGACGCCGAGCCGCTTGTAGGCGAACAATTCGCCGGTGCGGCCCATGCCGGTCTGCACCTCGTCGAACATCAGCAGCCGGTCGCTGTCGTCGCAGAGTTCGCGCAACGCCCGGAAGAACGCATGCGGCGGCGCGCGCACGCCGCCCTCGCCCTGCAACGGCTCGATCAGGATGCCCGCGGTGTCGGGACCGATCGCCTTCTTGACCGCGTCGAGGTCGCCGAGCGGCACCTGGTCAAAGCCTTCCAGCGGCGCACCGTAGCCTTCGAGATATTTGGCGGCGCCGGTTGCAGCCAGCGTGCCCAATGTCCTGCCGTGGAACGCACCCTCGAACGTTATGATGCGGGTGCGCTCCGGCCTGCCTTTGGAGAAATGGTAGTGGCGCGTCATCTTGATGGCGCATTCCATCGCCTCGGCGCCGGAATTGCAGAAGAACACCAAGTCGGCAAAGCTCTGCTCGCACAGCCGCGCCGCCAGCCGCTCGCCATCCGGGCTCTTGAACAGGTTCGACATGTGCCAGAGTTTTGTGGCCTGCTCCTGCAAGGCCGCGACCAGATGCGGGTGGCAGTGGCCGAGCGCATTCACCGCGACGCCGCTGGTGAAATCGAGGTAGCGCTCGCCATCGGTCCCGGTCAGCCATACGCCTTCGCCGCGCTCGAAGGCGAGGTCGGCGCGAGCGAAAACGGGAAGCAGATGCGGCTGCTCGATGGAAGACCCGGCGCTTTTGGTCATGGCGATCACTGAAGGTTTGGGCAAGCTCACACCGGCCCGGAAAAAACAAAACGTGCCGCCTTTTCGGGGCGGCACGTGCAGATCATTCTACCCGCATCCGGAAAACTGTCAACGCGTCACGGGAACCGGGCGTCCTGCCAGGGGCCGTGGCAAAGCTTATGGCGATGCCTACATAGCGGAAGATGTGGACGAGTGCCGCGGACTCTTGCGCGGGAGTCACTGCGTATTGTAGCCTCCGGGCTGTCGGGTACGACATCTCGTGCGGCGGTTCTGATCCTCTCTGGTTTAAGTGTTCGGCGTAAACGCCCGGGCGCGCTTGCTGCGCCCGGCGAGGGCTAAGGGATTCTGCCTGCAGGGATTTTGGCGAATTGGACTCGCAAGCGCTGCTGCCGCAAATGGCCGGCGCGATACGAAGGGAAGAGTGCGATGACGGTATTGACCTGGACCGAGGATCGCGTTGAGCAACTGAAGAAACTCTGGGAAGCCGGCCTTTCCGCCAGCCAGATCGCAGCGGAACTCGGCAATGTGACCCGCAACGCGGTGATCGGCAAAGTGCATCGGCTGGGACTGTCCGGCCGCGCCAAGAGCCCCTCCTCGGCCGTGCCGCGCCAGCGCAAGGCCCGTCCGGCCCAGCACATGATGCGGGTGTCGCGCCCACAGTCGCGCGGCAACACCGCGCTGGCGCACGCGTTCGAAGTGGAAATGGAGCCCGACCCGATCGCCTACGACAATGTGGTGCCGATGAGCCAGCGGCTGTCGCTGCTGGAACTCAACGAGGCGACCTGCCACTGGCCGATCGGCGATCCCTCGAGTTCGGAATTCTTCTTCTGCGGCGGCAAGGCGCTGCAGAGCCTGCCCTATTGCGCGCATCACTCGCGCATCGCCTACCAGCCCGCCAGCGACCGCCGCAGGCAGCCGACCAAGCCGACGAGGTAGGCTCCCGTGTCCCGGACGCGGTGCGGCATTCTTGATGCCGCTCCGCAGAGCCGGGACCCCGGTTAAGTTAAGCAAGCAACCGGGACCCCGGCTCTGCAGCGCACCGCTTCGCAAGAGCTACGCGCTGCGCTGCGTCCGGGGAACGATCACTCCGCTTTCGCAAACCGGTCATCCAGCGCATATCCCGCGCCGCGCACGGTGCGGATCGGGTCCTGCTCGCCGTTCGGGTTGAGCAATTTGCGCAGGCGCCCGATGTGCACGTCCACGGTACGCTCGTCGATATAGATGTCGCGTCCCCAGACGCTGTCGAGCAGCTGCTCGCGGCTGAACACCCGGCCGGGATGCTCCAGGAAAAACTCCAGCAGGCGATATTCGGTGGGGCCGAGATCGATCGGGCGGCCGGAGCGTGCGACGCGGCGTTTGTCGCGGTCGAGTTCGATATCGCCGAACGCCAGCACGGTGGCGAGGCGCTCCGGACTGGCGCGCCGCAGCAGGCCTTTTACCCGCGCCAGTAACTCCGGCACCGAGAACGGCTTGACGATGTAGTCGTCGGCGCCGGTGGCGAGGCCGCGTACCCGCTCGCTTTCCTCGCCGCGGGCGGTCAGCATGATGATCGGCAGCGCCCTGGTTTCCGGCCGCGCCCGCAAGCGACGGCAAAGTTCGATTCCCGACAGCCCAGGCAGCATCCAGTCCAGCACGACGAGATCCGGAATGCGTTCTTTCAGCCTGGTGTCGGCGTCGTCGCCGCGCCCGACGGTTTCGACGTCATAGCCTTCGGCGTCGAGGTTGTAGCGGAGCAGCGTGGTCAGCGCTTCCTCGTCTTCCACCACCAATATGCGCGCGCTCATCGTGAGATTCCTTCATCGATCTGGTCTATTCCGTTCCGTCATTGCCGGGCTTGACCCGGCAATCCATCCACTCGGAAGACTCTTGCCAAGATGGATGGATGCGCGGGTCAAGCCCGCGCATGACGTGTGGGTGTGGTGCGTAACACTCAGTTTCCAGGTAACGCGTTGGCAAAGGTCGTCATGTCGCCCTTGGGACGCTTGTCGAGGATCTGCTGGCCTTCGATCATGTAGAACACGGTTTCCGCGATATTGGTGGCGTGGTCGCCGATCCGCTCGATATTCTTGGCGCAGAACATCAGATGGATGCAGAAGGAAATATTGCGCGGGTCCTCCATCATGTAGGTCAAGAGTTCGCGGAACAGCGAGGTGCAGATCGCGTCGACCGCCTCGTCGCCTTTCCACACCGCCATCGCCGAGGGCAGATCGTGGGCGGCATAGGCGTCCAGCACCGCCTTGAGCTGGCCCTGCACGAGGTCGGTCATGTGCTCCAGCCCGCGGATCAGTTTGAGCGGATGAAAATCGCTGTCGAGCGCGGTCACCCGCTTGCCCATGTTCTTGGCGAGATCGCCGATCCGCTCCAGATCGGTGGCCACCCGCATGGCGCTGACGATTTCGCGCAGGTCGACCGCCATCGGCTGGCGCCGCGCGATGGTCAGCACGGCGCGCTCCTCGATCACGCGTTGCAGCCTGTCGATCTCGGCGTCGGCGGCGACCACCTTGTTGCCGAGCGCCACGTCGCGGCGCACCAGGGCATCGACGGATTCGACGATCATGCGTTCGACCAAGCCGCCCATTTCAGCGACCAGCCGCGTCAACTCCTGCAGATCGCCGTCGAACGCTTTTGCCGTGTGTTCCGAAGCCATTTTATTCTCCCTAGCCGAACCGCCCGGTGATGTAGTCCTGGGTCCGGCGATCGCTCGGCGACGTAAAAATCCTGTTGGTCTCATCGAACTCGATCAGCTCGCCGAGATACATGAAAGCGGTCTTGTCGGAGACGCGCGCGGCCTGCTGCATATTATGGGTGACGATGGCGATGGTGTAGTGCTCCGCCAGTTCCTGGATCAGTTCCTCGATCTTGGCGGTCGAAATCGGATCCAGCGCCGAGCACGGCTCATCGAACAATATCACTTCGGGCCGCACCGCGACGGTGCGCGCAATGCACAGCCGCTGTTGTTGCCCCCCCGACAGGCTGAGGCCGCTCGCATTCAGCTTGTCCTTGACCTCGTTCCACAAAGCGCCGCCGCGCAGCGCCTTCTCGACCCGGCCGTCCATCTCGGACTTGGAAATCTTCTCGTACAGCCGCACGCCGAACGCGATGTTCTCATAGATCGTCATCGGAAACGGCGTCGGCTTCTGGAACACCATGCCGACCCGCGCGCGCAGCAGATTGAGGTCGAGCTTGGGGTCCAGCACATTGGTGGAATCCAGCATGACCTGCCCGGTGGCGCGCTGGCCGGGATAGAGGTCGTACATGCGGTTGAAGACGCGCAGCAGCGTCGACTTGCCGCAGCCCGACGGCCCGATAAAGGCGGTGACGCGATTGGCGCCGAGCGCGAGATTGATGTTCTTCAAGGCGTGGTGTTCGCCGTAATAGAAATTCAGGTCGCGCGCGCTGATCTTCGGCCGCACCTCACCCTGTCCGACTATCGGCGGATGCGGCGCGCTGGGAACGCGGACGGATACCGAAAGATCGTTCATTTCATTGTCCTCTCGGCGCCGAGAATGCGCGCGCCAATGTTCAGGGCAAGCACGGTAAGCGTAATGATCAAGGCCCCGCTCCAGGCCAGCTGCTTCCAGTAGGCATAGGGGCTCTGCACGAAATTGTTGATGGTCACCGGCAGGTTGGCCATGGTCTTGGTCAGATCGAGACTGAAGAACTGGTTGGAGAGTGCGGTGAACAGCAGCGGCGCGGTCTCGCCGGCGACGCGCGCGGTCGCCAGCAGCACGCCGGTGATGAGGCCCGCGCGCGCGGCCCTGTAAGCGATCCGCCTGATCACCAGCGAGCGCGGCACGCCGAGCGCGGAAGCCGCTTCGCGCAACGGATTGGGCACCAGCAGCAGCATATCCTCGGTGGTTCGCACCACCACGGGAATGACGATCACCGCGAGCGCCAGGCATCCGGCGAAGGCGGAGAAGCCGCCCATCGGCACCACCACGGCGCCGTAGACGAACAGGCCGATGATGATCGAGGGCGCGCTCAGCAGGATGTCGTTGATGAACCGGATCACCGAGGTAAGGCGGTCGTTCTTGCCGTATTCGGCCAGATAGGTGCCGGCGAACAGGCCGAGCGGCGCGCCGATGCCGACGCCGATCACGGTCATGATGATGGAGCCCGTGATGGCGTTGAGTAGGCCGCCTTCGGTCGATCCCGGCGGAGGGGTGTTCTGGGTGAACAGCTGCAGGCTGATGCCGGCCAGCCCGTTATAGAACAGCGTGAACAGGATCAGCGCCAGCCAGGTCACGCCGAACAGCGCCGCGCCCAGACACAGCAGTCTCACGATGATGTCGTTGCGGCGGCGGGATTTATAGATCGGGTTCATGAGCTAGTGTCCCGCCTTGTTTTCCAGCCGCAGCAGCATTAGCCGCGCCGCGGCCAGAACGAAGAAGGTCAGCACGAACAGCAATAGCCCGAGCAGGATCAGCCCGGACTGATGCAAGCCGTCGCTCTCCGCGAATTCGGATGCGATCGCCGCGGAGATGGTGGTGCCCGGCGCGAAGATCGACGAAGAAATCCGGAACGAATTGCCGATAATAAAAGTCACGGCCATGGTTTCGCCGAGCGCGCGCCCCAACGCCAGCATGATGCCTCCGATGACGCCGACACGGGTGTAGGGAATGACGACGTTACGGACCACTTCCCAGGTGGTGCAGCCGACGCCGTAGGCCGCCTCCTTCAGCACCGGCGGCACCGTCTTGAACACGTCGACCGAAATCGCGGTGATGAACGGCAGCACCATGATCGCCAGGATCAAAGCGGCGTTGAACAGGCTGAGATAGGATGGCGGACCGGCGAAAACGGCGCCGAGCACCGGAACGCCGTCGAAAATCCTGATCATGAAGGGCTGAAAGCTGTTGGCGAGAAACGGCCCGAGCACGAAGAAACCCCACATGCCGTAGATGATCGAGGGAATCCCCGCGAGCAATTCCACGGCGAGGCCGATCGGGCGGCGCAGCCAGATCGGACAGATCTCGGTGAGAAAGATCGCAATGCCGAGGCCGGCCGGTATCGCGATCATCATGGCGATGACGGACGTCACCAGCGTGCCGTAGATCGGGCCGAGCGCGCCGAGCACCGGCGGATCGGCCGACGGCGCCCAGCGCGACGTGAACAGAAAAGAAAACCCGTACTGCTCGATCGCCGGCCACGCGCCCACGATCAAAGACAGAATAATGCCGCCGAGAATCAGCAGCACCGAAATCGCGCAGGCCCGCGTGGTCCAGTAGAACGCGGTGTCGCCGAACCTGAACGCGCTCAGCGCTCTGGCGCGATCATAGGGCCCGGCAGCTTCCATCGACGAACTCTGCACCGCCACATCCGCCACGCCGGTCCCCTGTGTACTATAGCGATTTCCGCTTCGGCAATCGCGCATCACCATCGGTCGTCATTCCGGGACACGCCTCTTGGCGTGGGCCCGGAATCCATACTCACGATGGTGGTTATGGATTGCGGGCTCGCGCGAGACGCGCGCCCCGGAATGACGGAGCTCAGCTCCTGATATCGGCCGACCAGGTCTTTTCGATCAGCTTGACGACGGCATCGGGCATCGGAATGTAATCGAGTTCCTCCGCCATCTTGTCGCCCTTCTCGAACGCCCATTTGAAGAACTTGATGGCCTCAGCGGAGGCCGCTTTGTCGGTGGCGTCCTTGTGCATCAGAATAAAAGTCGCCGCCGTGATCGGCCACGAGGCTTCGCCGGGCTGGTCGGTGAGGATCACATAATAGCCGGGAGCCTTCGCCCAGTCGGCATTGGAGGCCGCGGCCTGGAATGCCGCCACGGTGGGCTGCACGGTCTTGCCGGCCTTGTTGATCATCGCCGCATAGGTCAGCTTGTTCTGCTTGGCATAGGCGTATTCGACATAACCGATGGCGTTTTTGGTCTGGCCGATATTGCCGGCGACGCCCTCATTGCCCTTGGCGCCGACGCCCGCCGGCCACTCTACTGCGGTGCCGGAGCCGACTTTCGTTTTCCATTCCGCATTCGACTTCGACAGATAATCGGTGAAGTTGAAAGTCGTACCCGAACCATCCGAACGGCGCACCACGGTGATGGCATCTGAGGGCAGCTTCAGCTTCGGATTGAGTTTCGCGATCGCGGCGTCGTCCCATTTGGCGATCTTGCCGAGATAGATGTCGCCGAGCACTTCGCCGGAAAGTACCAGTTCGCCGGGCTTGATGCCTTCGAGATTCACCACCGGCACGATCGCACCCATCACCATCGGCCACTGCACGAGGCCGTCCTTTTCCAGCGTCTCGGCCTTCAGCGGCGCGTCGGTGGCGCCGAACGTCACCGTCTTGGCCTGGATCTGCTTGATGCCGGCGCCGGAGCCGATCGACTGATAGTTCAGGCCGTTGCCGGTCTCTTTCTTGTAGGCGTCGGCCCATTTCGAATAGACCGGGAACGGGAAGGTCGCGCCTGCGCCGGTGATGTCGGCGGCGAATGCCGAGGTCGATGCGGCGACGAGGCCGGCAGCGGCCAGTGTTTTGAGGAAATTCATGGAAGCCTCCATCTGGTGAGCGAAGCGCCGGATGCGCCCGATTGCGCTCACGCCGGTCCATTTAGGAGCGGTCGATGCTGCTTTTACGAAGCTTCAGTGACAGTCGGATGACGGTACCAAGCTCATGAAACTGCTTGGCTTTATCCGGCGTCGGGAGTTTTGACCTGGGGAAAACAGGCGGTGAAGGCGGCGCCGTTTTTCGGCACGCTTTCGATCAGAAGCCGGCCGCGATGACGGTTAACGATATGTTTGACCAGCGATAATCCGAGACCGGTGCCGCCCTGCGCCCGGCTGTCGCCGACATCTACCCGGTAAAACCGCTCGGTCAGCCGCGGCAGATGTTCGGGAGCAATGCCGGGTCCGAAGTCACGCACGACGACGCGCACTTCGTCCGCACCATCCGGCGATGTCGCCGATATCAGCGACACCATGACCTTGCCGCCGGAGGCGCCGTATTTCAGCGCGTTCTCGACCAGGTTTTCGAACAGCCGCAGCAACTCCTCGCGGTCACCCGCGATCATCACCGGCGCCGCCGGCAGATCTATTTCGATTCTGACCTGACGTTCGCCCGCCAGCGGCTCCAGCCCGTCGGCGACCTGGCGGAGTATGGGGACGATATCCACCAGCGTATCGGGGCGGACATGGGCCGAGAGTTCGACCCGTGACAGCGACAACAGATCGTCGATCAGACGCGCCATCCGCGTCGCCTGCGCGTGCATGATGCCGAGGAACCGCTCGCGTGCGGTGGCATCGTCCTTGGCTGGTCCCTGCAGCGTATCGATGAAGCCGGACAGCGCCGCCAGCGGCGTGCGCAATTCATGGCTGGCATTGGCGACGAAATCCGCGCGCATTTCCTCGACCCGGCGCAGCGGCGTCTGATCGTGGAATGTCATCAGCATGCAGCAGTCGGAGCCGCCGAACGTGGTCGGCACCGGCACCGGCGTGATGATCAATTCCATCCAGCGATCGACCGGAACGTGATCGAGGTAAGTCGCGCGCCGCGGCTCCGCCGTGGCAATCGCTTCGCGCAGTGCGGTGATGATATCGGGCGAACGCAACGCGAACTGCGCCAGTTCGTTCTTGCGCAGCGCCGGCGCCAATTGCGAGGCGGCGGCGTTGAGGTGGATGACGCGGCCGGCGCGATCGAGCAGCACCGCGGGGTCGGGCATGCCGGCGACGATGGCCTGGACCGCCGCGGTTTCAACCGGGTTGATGCCGAGAACCTCATCGCGGGACGCGGCCACGTTGTGCAATCGCCACGGCACCAAAGCCGCGCCGGCAACACAGATGAACACGGCGCCGGCGCGCGCCATGGACAGCTCGCCGAATATCACCAATGCCGCCAGCGCGAGCCCGGCCGCCAGCAGGACAATGGCAGAATGCCGTAACCGGTCCGGCCAGGGTGAGAAGATGGAAGAGGCTGCATCTGTCGCCATCGGGCCAACTGTCTCCCCGGTCGGGCTGTCTCAGGCGCCGGAATCGCCGTGCTCACGCAGATAGGCGCCGCCGCGCTTCGGCTCGGCTTCACGCGCCGGCGCCAGCTTGCGCAGGCGTTTCAGCCGCGCCCCCAGAATAAGCTCCCGAAGCGTCAGCAAGATTACAGATATGACGAAGGGCGCGATATAATAGAGCAGGCGGAACAGCAGCATTCCGGCGAGCAGGTCTTCCTTGTCCATCTGCCACAGGCCGACCAGCATCGCGGCGTCGAACACGCCGAGGCCGCCCGGCGAATGGCTGGCGAAGCCGAGCAGCGTGGCGGAAACGAAAATAACCGCGACGACGACGAAGCCGAGATTCGGCTCGTCCGGAACCAGCACATACATCGCCAGCGCGCAAAAGCCGAGATCGACAATGCCGATCGCAATTTGCAACAAGGTCAGCGGACCGCCGGGCAACACCACCGTCCATGGCCCGCGGCCGACATTTCTTGGCTTGGTCCAGACCCAGCCCACATAGCCCATGAGCCCGACGATGATGCCGATTGCGACGATGCGGTTGAGCCATGCCGGCAGCTGATCGATGTTGGCCGCCGCTTCCGGATGATAGCAAATGCCCAGCCCCAGCACCGCGGCGTTGCCGAGCCAGAACGTCAGGCCGGCCAGAAAGCAGATCTTGGCCACGTCGATCGCGTTCAGTCCCCATGCCGAATAGATGCGATAACGCACCGCGCCGCCGGTGAAGACGCTGGCGCCGACATTGTGACCGATCGAATAGCTGGTGAAGGCGGCGAGCGCCATGACCCGGTAGGGAATATCGGGACGGCCGATGGCGCGGACCGCGAACAGGTCATAGAACGTCAGCGTGAAATAGCCGGCGCTGACGAACAGCGCGGCAAGCGCGATCGAACTGTAGTCGGTCTGCTTGATGGCTTCGATGACTTCGTCGACGTCGATGCCGCGTAGCATGTGGTACAGGACATAGCAGGCAATCGCGATGACCGTGACGCTGACCGCTACACCTAACTTATGCAGGATTTGCTTTTGGCGCAGAAACGAGACCGCCCTGCGTATTGCTTCCAGCATCTAGACCTCGACTGCGATCGAACCGCGACCCCTTGGCGAAAGCGATCAAACGAGCGCCGCCGGCTTAAGCCGTCCTAGCGCGTTTTGCTGCGGAGTGGAATTCGGTTAGTGCGAATAAAACGCGTTCCTTCAATATATTAAGAGCGGTTCGAGACGCCAATGCACAGTTTTGCTGCAATTGGCCGACCGGTACCTTAGACCGCGCTCGCGTGACGCGAAATCACCCGATCGCGCAGCCATGATCCGACCGCGCAGCCCGCCAGATAGACCGCGAACAAGACAAGGCCGAGGTCGAGCCAGTAGCCGGGGCGGCCGGGTACCGCGCGGGCCAGCGCCACGGCGACGAAGACCACGGCCAGCCCCGCAAGCCAGCGTGCCGTGACTTTCGACACGCCCTGGCCGCGATGAACCACCGCGATCCAGCCCATGCAAAAGCCGAGCAGCAGCGCCGCCGCGAGCCAGCCCCAGTGAAACGTCGCAAGATATGTCATCCCGCTACCTCACCACGAATTCGATGCGGCGGTTCTGCGCCTTGCCTTCCTCGGTATCGTTGCTGGCTACCGGCTGCAGGCTGCCATAGCCCATCGCCTTGAACCGATCCGCGGGCAGTCCGGCCCTGACCAGATAATCCGCAACCGCCTGCGCGCGTTTTTCCGACAGCGCCAGGTTGAACCCGTCGTCGCCGTCGCTGTCGGTATGGCCCGCGATTTCGACATTGGCGGTGGGGCAACGCAGCGCCGTCTCGATCAGGCGATCGAGCAGACCGGCCGAATCCGGATCGATGGTGGCGCGGCCGGATTCAAACCGGATTTTTCCCTTGCCGAGCAAATCCGAAAACAGCTGCTGGCACACCGTGGCATCGACCGGCGCGGCGGCGGGCTTGACCGAAATTTCAGGCTTGGCCAACCAGCCCTTCGGGAGGTCTTTGGTCAGGCCGGCGCGGATTTGGCCGGCCGCCGCTTCATACAGCGCGTCGCCGGAGAGTTTTACCTCGCGGTCGGATACCACAAGCGTGCCGGTCGACAGCCGGGACAGTGCGCCAAGCGCCGGGATCACCGCACTGGCAAATCCGGACGGCGCGCCGACGCTGGCTTTGAGATTATCGACGACCTTTTCGCTGAAGAACTTGCGCCCGGCCGCGGCGGCAAGCGCGGCGTGGACGCCGTTGTCGGGCACGTAGCCGGTCAGCGTCAGCGTCACCGCGACCGGGTCCTTGTAGGCTTGAAAGATATAGGGCGGCGCCTTGATCTCATTTGCGGCGATCGAAAACCCCTCGGGAAGACTTTTCAGCGCCGCGGCGATGGCTTCGCGGCCGCCGAGGTCGCGCGCCATGCCGGAAAGGTTGACCTGCGTATCCGAGATGGTGATCTTGCCCTCTTTGAGTTTGCCGATCTGATCTATCAGCAACAAGGCGGCGGCGTCGAAGCGCGCAGGCGCCCCGCGCGCGAGACCCATGCGATCGGCCACCTCGACGCCGCTGAGCGACGAGCGGGCGGCGTCCAGCAGCCTTGCTTTGATGGCCGGCAACGGCGTGCTGCCGCCGAGCGTCACCCGCACGACATCGCGTTCGGCGGACCAGACGAAGGGCTTCGCTTCAGCAACGAGGCGGGTGTTGTCGTTGACCAGCCGGACGCCCGGGACCGCATCCACCGAAGCTACCGCGCTGCGCCGTCCCTCTTCGGAGAACGCATCGGCCGAGAACGTGACGTCGCGGCCGGCCACCGCGATTCTGGTCTTGTCGAGGACGGTATCCTTGAGTGCGGCGCTGGTGCGCGCCGCCAGATCGGACTCCAGCGGCGTGGTGCTGGTCCAGGCCGCGAATAGCCAAAGGATGACAAGGGGAATTGTGCCCGGCCACCATTTGCTGCTCCACCTGAAAAGTCCGTGCATTCGCCGTCCTGCGGGGGTCTGGAACCAGAGAAAACAAACCCTTGCGAGGCTGTCAAACTGCAAATACCACGGAACGGACCGATTCCAGGCAGCCATCCGACTAACTGTTTCTTCAGCGGTTTTCGGATAGCTTCAAACTTCATTCCGGCCGGCCGGCGAGTTTAATGAAGCAGTTCCGCAACAACGTCATCCGCGCCGGGCTGGAAGCGCTGTATTTCACCGGCGCGCATCACCTGCTGCGACCGATTTTCGCGGGCGTCGGCGGGATTTTCATGCTGCACCACGTTCGTCCGCGCCGCGATAACGAGTTTCAGCCCAACCATCATCTCGAAATTACGCCGGACTTTCTGCGCGCGGCGCTGGCCCACCTTCGTGCCAGCGGCATCGACATCGTCACCGTCGACGAAATGTACCAGCGGCTGATGCAGCGCGATTTTTCGCGCCGCTTTGCCTGCTTCACGTTCGACGACGGCTACCGCGACAACCGCGATTTCGCGCTGCCGGTGATGCGTGAGTTTGACGCACCCTTCACCGTCTACGTCGCCAGCGACTTCGCCGAAGGGTCCGGCCGGCTGTGGTGGGTCGCGTTGGAGACGGTCATCGCCAAGGCACGGACCATCGAAGCGGAAATCGGCGGCGTCGCCATGCGCCTCGATACCGCCACGAGCGAAGCCAAGCAGGCGGCGTTTAACCGGCTGCACGACTGGATGCGCGCGTTGCCGGGCGAGCATGATGTCCGCCGCGAGGTCAGCGCGCTGTGCGAACGTCATGGCGTCGATGAGAACGCGATCTGCCGCGATCTCTGCATGTCATGGGACGAATTGAAACCGTTCGCGGAGGATTGCCTGGTCACGATCGGCGCTCATACCATTACCCATTGCAACCTCGCCAAGCAAACGGAGGAAGTCGCCACCCATGAGATGGCGGTCAGCCGCGCCCGGATCGAAACCCGGCTGCAGCGCCCTGTCGTGCATCTCGCCTATCCCTATGGCGACAGAATCGCGGCGGGGACGCGCGAATTCGCGCTGGCGCAGGCAGCCGGATTCAAGACCGCGGTGACCACCCGGCCCGGCATGCTCTTTCCCGGGAACGCCGCCCATCTCACCGCATTGCCGCGGGTTTCGTTGAACGGCAATTACCAGGACCAACGCATCCTGCCGGTACTGACCTCGGGCGCCGCCACCGCGATGTGGAACGGTTTTCGCCGTGTTGATGCGGCGTAGCCTCTTTCCACGCTCTTCGTCCTGAGGAGCCGCGCTCTTGCGCGGCGTCTCGAAGGATAGCCGCTTGCGCTCGTGGCGCATCCTTCGAGACGCGGCCAAGAGGCCGCTCCTCAGGATGAGGGCGGAGCCCGCGTCACGCCATTCCTTGACTCATCCCCTCCCCACGCTCAAAACCGTCGGCAAAACCAACGGGAGGCCACATGTTCAAGGATCTGTTCTCGCTCAAAGGCCGCATCGCATTGGTGACCGGCGGTTCGCGCGGCATCGGCAAGATGATCGCGGCGGGGTTTCTTAGCCAGGGTGCTGCGAAAGTTTACATCACCGCGCGCAAGGCCGGGCCTTGCGAGGCCACGGCGAAAGAGCTGACCGCCGAATATGACGGCGAATGCATCGCACTGCCGATCGACATTTCGACGGTCGCGGGCTGCGACATGCTCGCCGCCGAGATCATCAAACGCGAGCCGAAGCTCGACATCCTGGTCAACAATGCGGGTGCGGCATGGGGCGCGGAGTTCGACGAATTCCCGGAGAGCGGCTGGGACAAGGTGATGAACCTCAACGTCAAGTCGCTGTTCTTCCTGACCAAGGCGCTGGCAAAACCGCTGCGCGCGGCGGCGTCGGCCGGGCGGCCCGCCAAGGTCATCAACATCGCCTCGATCGACGGCATCTTCGTCAACCCGATGGAAACCTATTCCTACGCCGCCAGCAAGGCCGCGGTGATCCACCTCACGCGGCGGATGGCCACCAGGCTGATCAAGGAAAATATCGTCGTCACCGCCATCGCACCAGGCGCCTTCGCATCCGACATGAACAAGGCCGCGCGCGACCATGCCGATGAAGTCGCCAAGCGTGTGCCCTCGCGGCGGATCGGCGACGAGAAGGATATGGCCGGCTTAGCGATTTTCCTCGCCTCGCGCGCCGGCGACTACGTGGTCGGCAACGCCATCGCGATCGACGGCGGCGTGGTTTATGCGAGTGCGGGGCTGGAGATTGCCGGGTAGATTTTCTCGCTCGTCATTGCCGGGCTTGACCCGGCAATCCATCATTTCAAAAGAGTCTTTGCGAAGAAGATGGATACGCGGGTCAAGCCCGCGTATGACGACTTAATACGTCTCGACGTGATACCGCCCGCCTTCGCGCATCGCGGTCTTCAGCGCGGCCCAGTCCATCGACGAACCCCGGCAAACGTCGGCAAAAGCTTCGTCGACGCCGCTCTCCATGCCCTTAAGGCCGCAGATATAGACATGCGTGTGAGCATCTTTGAGCAGCCCCGCCACCGCTGAGGCTTCGGTGCGAATGCGGTCCTGCACGTAGACCCGCGGCTGGCCCGGCACCCGCGAATAACAGAAATGCTTGGCCAGCAGTTTCTCGGGCACTTTCTGCAGCGGACCGAAATACGGCAGTTCCTCGGGGCGGCGCGCGCCGAAGAACAGCAGCAGGCGCCCCGGCGCGTCCGCCATGGCGCGGCGGCGGCGCTCGGTGAAGGCGCGGAACGGCGCCGAGCCGGTGCCGGTGCAGATCATGATGATGTTGGATGCCGGGTCGTTGGGATGCAGGAAGGTGGCGCCGAACGGCCCGGTGACGTCGAGTTTGGCGCCGCGCGGCAGATCGCAAAGATAATTTGAGCAGAGCCCGCCCGGCTCGCGCTTCACCGTCAGCGACAGATTGTTGGCGTTGGGCTTTTCGCCATCGCGCGCGCTGGCGACGGAATAGAGCCGCACCAGATGCGGCTTGCCATCGGCCGTGGCGCCGGGCGTGACGATGCCGATGCTCTGGCCTTCCAGCACCGGAAACGGCTGGTCGCCGAAATCCAGGATGATGTGGCGCACGTCGGAATCCGCGTCCGCATGGGTGAGGCGGAAATTGCCGGCCACCGTCGCCTTTGCCGGCTTGCCGCGGTTGTAGAGATTGACCGTGGCCTTGGAGGCGGAATGCGGCGCCACCGCCTTGCCGCCAAGCCCCTTGCGCGCCTCTTCCAACAGCGCGCCGATCTCATCTTCCAGCGCCTCGACCGCGACGCTGGAGTCGCCGCTGTCGACTTCCTGTTGCGGCGGCAGGTCGCTCCAGGAAAACTGTTGCTGGAGCGAATAGGGCGACGCGACGATGCGCCAGTTGTCGATGGCGCCGGTCGGGCAAGGCGCGATGCAATCCATGCAGTAATTGCAGATTTCCGCGTTGACCACGTAATTGTTGTCGTCATGCGTCACCGCATCGATCGGGCAGGTCTCCTCGCAGGTATTGCACCTGATGCAGATTTCGGGGTCGATCAGGTGCTGTTTTTTCAAAGGTGCGTTCATGTCAAACCTCATGGTGAGGAGCCGCCGAAGGCGGCGTCTCGAACCATGGCCATTTGCTCCATCCTTCGAGACGGCCTGCTGCGCAGGCCTCCTCAGGATGAGGCAGTGCCTCACGCTGCGATCTTCACATATTCGAATTCGCCGGGCTTGTTGTCGATGCCGACTTTCGGCGGCGATATCCAGTTGGCGAACTTGCCCGGCTCGCTCTCAGCTACCATCAGCGATGAGACAAAATCTCCGTCGTCGGCCGAAGGCAGATAGTCGCCTTTTGCCTTTGCCCATTCGGCGTCGGAGAGAATGATCCCCTTCGGCGTGGCGTTGACATCGCGGAATTCGCCGATCTGGCGGTGGAACGCGGTGTGCGGCAGTTCGAAGCGGAAGTTGACGCCGGCTTTTTCGATGATCTTGTTCCAGCGCTCGACGCCCTTGGCGCAGTCCTGGGTGTAATCGTCGCGCAGCCGCATGTTCAGCGCGGTCAGCGCCGGCTCGTCGACCAGTTTTATCTCGCCATCGACCAGTTTCAGGACCTGATAGATGTCGCCGGTCAAGCGATGATCGTCGTCGATCCTGGTTTCCTGGAAGCGGCCCTTCAGACCGGAATTGTAAAAGTTCGCGGCATTGGTGGAGACCTCGGAGCCGAACAGGTCGAGCGATAACGAGTAATGCAGGTTCATCTTCTTCTGCATGGTCGGCAGGTCGATGACGCCGAGCGCCCTCACCTTGTCGACCGCGCTGGGATCGTCGATCCCCGCCGCCTTCATCGCCTCGCAGGTGCGCTGCAGGATGCGGCCCACTCCGGTCTCGCCGACGAACATGTGATGCGCCTCTTCCGTGAGCATGAAGCGGCAGGTGCGCGACAAGGGATCGAAGCCGGATTGAGCCAGGCTTTCGAGCTGCATCTTGCCGTCGCGGTCGGTGAAGAAGGTGAACATGAAGAACGACAGCCAGTCCGGCGTCGCCTCGTTGAAGGCGCCCAGCATGCGAGGGCTATCGGCATCGCCGGAGCGGCGGCGCAACAGGTCGTCGGCTTCCTCGCGGCCGTCGCGACCGAAATATTTCTGCAGCAGGTACACCATAGCCCAGAGATGGCGGCCTTCCTCGACATTGACCTGGAACAAATTGCGCAGGTCATAGAGCGACGGCGCGGTCTTGCCGAGATGGCGCTGCTGCTCCACCGAGGCGGGCTCGGTGTCGCCCTGGATGACGACGAGGCGGCGCAGCATGGCGCGATATTCGCCGGGGATTTCCTGCCAAGCCGGCTCGCCGATGTGCTGGCCGAAATTGACCTTGCGTTCGGTGTCCTGCGGCGCGAGCAGAATGCCCCAGCGATATTCGGGCATGCGGACGTAGTCGAACTTGGCCCAGCCTTTCGGATCGACGCTGACGGCGGTGCGCAGATAGACCAGCGAATCCTGAAAACCTTCCGGACCCATGTCGTTCCACCAGTCGAGATAGCCGGGGTGCCAGCCCTCCAGCGCTTTGAGCACCTGCCGATCCTCGGTGAGATTCACATTGTTGGGAATCTTGGTGGTGTAATCGACGTTCATGAGGTTCATGGCCAACTCCTGCTCCGCAGTTTATGTTCGTCATGACCGGCATGACGCAGCAACTTCCTACACCCGCGTCATGTCGAATTGCGCCTTCTGGCCGGTGCCGTAGCGCCTGAGCGCGCCGTCTTCGCCGACTGCGTTGGGGCGCTGGAATATCCAGTTCTGCCATGCCGTCAGCCGCGAAAAGATTTTCGATTCCATGGTCTCCGGACCGACGAAGCGCAGATTGGCTTCCATTCCGGTGAGGCTGTCCGGCGAAAAGCTGGCGCGCTCTTCGAAGAACACCCGCACCTCGTCGTCCCAGTCGATATCGTCGAGCGCGAATGTCACCAGACCAAGCTCCTCGGCCTGTTCGGCGTCGAGCGCCTCGCCGATTTTGGCCTGCGCGGTTTCCACGTCCGATGGGTCGGCCTGGAAACGCGATTGCAGCCGGGTCAATCCGTGGCTCATCGGATAGGGTCCGAAATTCGCGGCACTGAGCACGATCGCCGGCGGCGCGCGGTTGTCGCCCTGCCTCGAGCCGGCCAGCATGTAGGAGCGGTCGGCCGCGAACACCAGTTCGGCCAGCGTACCGACGAAGCACGAGCCCGGCTCGACCAATGTCACCAGCGTACGCGAGGTGACATCGACGCGCTTGAGCACGCGCTTCCAGTAGTGCCTGACTTCGTTGACCAGCCAGTGCGACTTGTTGGCTTCGAGGAAGGCGTCGTGCGCCAGCACCTGCGCGCCCTCGCCATGCGACTTGAACACCAGCATCGCGGTCTCGAGTTCGTTGATGCGCAGATGCAGGATGGCATCGTCGAGTTCGCGCGCCGCCTGCAGCGGCCAGAACGATGCGCCCAACGCCATCATGCCGTCGATATCGGCGGGCGGCGGCACGTCCGGGGCCTTGATCGAGATGGTGGCGATGCGCTCGCTGCGATTGATGTCGACGCTGACAAAATCATAGCGGATGCCGCTACCATCGAAGCTGCGCGTCAGCGGCGCAAGCGAAACGCCTTTGCCGCTGCCGTTGCGCTTCGAGGCGGCGGCGAATTGTTTTGCGCGTTCGGCGACCTTGGCCTCCAGCTTGCTGTTGGGCACGATCTCGTCGACCAGCCGCCACTGCACCGCGCGCTTGCCCTTGATGCCTTCTTCGATGGTGCAGAAATAATCGGCGTGGTCGCGGCGCACCTTGCGCTTGTCGACGACGCGGGTGAGACCCCCGGTGCCCGGCAGCACCGCCAATAGCGGCACTTCCGGCAGCGCCACCGCGGCCGAGCCGTCGTCGGCGAGAATAATGTGATCGGTGGCGAGCGCGAGTTCATAGCCGCCGCCGGCCGCGGTGCCGTTGATCACGGTGACAAAGCGCTGGCCCGAATTCTCGCTGGAGTCTTCGAGGCCGTTGCGGGTCTCGTTGGTGAATTTGCAGAAGTTGACCTTGTGCGCATGGGTCGCGCCGGCCAGCATGCGGATATTGGCGCCGGCGCAGAACACCCGGTTTTTGCCGGAGCGCAGCAGCACCACCTTCACTTCCGGATGCTCGAACCGCAACCGCTGTACGGCGTCGGCGAGTTCGATATCGACGCCGAGATCGTAGGAGTTCAGCTTGAGCTGATAGCCCTCGAACAGCCCGCCATTCTCGTCGACATCCATGGTCAAGGTCGCGACGTCGCCTGCGACATCCAGCTTCCAGTGCCGGTAGCGCGACGGGTCGGTCTGGAAATCGACGTGCTTGGCGCCGTTCGCGAGGACGCGGTCTTCACCCGCCATGGGCCACCCTGTCTGGTTTCTGGAGCCGGTTCACCGGCTCACCATGCACAATAATGCATGTTTTAGCTTTGGTCTAGACCGAAACTACCAGAATCTGCATTTTCTTTCAGGTTCGGCCGAGCGCGCCGATCGCAATCCAGTCGGCTTTGGACAACGCAGGTTGGGCCAGTTTGGTCCGAAGCAGCCCCGCGAGGGCTGCGGTCGGGAACGCATCGGCAAAGCCGCCGCCCGCGCCGGTCGCCTTGCGGACGCTGAGTTCATTCAACTCTGCCAGCGCCTCTCCCAATAGCCGGCCGGCCGCGTGAGGCTTTCCCATTCGCAGCTTGAGATTGGCGTTGGCGATCTGGATGCACGCCCGCAGCAAAATCCGCTCGCGCCCGCCCTGGGGCGCCGCGGCCCACACCGCTTCGAGAATTTCGTGGCTCTCCCAGAAAAACCCGGAATCGTTCAGCCCCAGCCCATAACGCAGCGCCGGATGCCGCGCCGGCACGAAACCGTTGAAACGGGCCGGCACCAGCGCCTTGGCCATCGCCAGCGTGTCGTGATCCGCCCCGGTCTCGAGCCCGGGGACGTAAGCCCAGCGCGGCAAAGTGAGATTGACCGTTGTCGAGGGAGGCACGTTCATTCGGGCATCGCCCCGGCGAGCATGCTACGCCGCGCGCCCCTGCGCACCCTCATGGACCTGCAAAATGGACCTTGCAAATTCCGCGATCGCATTCAGCGTCGCCTCCGGCGCCTCGCGATGCGGCGAATGCCCGGCACCGGTGATGATCGAGACGTCGACCGGACAATAGCATTCTTCGCTTGCGATTTCGATCTGGCGAATCGTCCCATAGTGATCGTCGGCGCCCTGCACGACGGCAATGGGCACTCGGATATAGGCGAGGTATTCCGAAATGTCCCAGTCGCGAAACTTGGGGTTGAGCCAGGCGTCATTCCATCCGCAAAACGCGTTGTCGACGTCCTGGTGCCAGCGCGCGAGCTTCGATCGGAGATCGGTGGTCTCATAGGCGACCTTGATCTCCGCGATCGACTGCACCGAAATATCCTCGACAATGAAATGCGGCGCGACCAGCGCCAGCCCGCGGATGCGGTGATCCTGCACGCCGCCGGCATAGATCGCTGCGATCGATGCGCCGTCGGAATGCCCGACCAGAAGCCCGCGGCGAAAGCCGATGGCGTCGAGCAGTTTCGGCAGCACCTCGAGTGCTTCGTCATGCATGTAGTCGATCGGACGCGGCAGCCTCGCCGGGGTGGATGCGCCATAGCCGGCGCGCGAATAGGCGAACACGCCGGCGCCTGTGGCAGCCTGCAGCTTTTCAGGAAAGTCGCCCCACAGCCCCGCGGAGCCGAGCCCTTCATGCAGCAGCACGATGGTCGGCGCGTCGCCGGGCGCGGGACCGGTCATGCGGTATTCGAGATCGGATGCTCCGATGCGGAGGATGCCTGATGGATTCAACGCAGTCATGCCGTTTGTCTCTTAGAACTCGGTCCTCGCATTCGTCATGCCCGCGCTTGTCGCGGGCATCCACGTCTTTCTTTTCTGCGTTCAAGACGTGGATGGCCGGGACAAGCCCGGCCATGACGACTAATTGGAGCCGTCTCGCAACTTGAAGCGCTGGATCTTCCCCGTCGCTGTCTTCGGCAGGCTGTCGACCACGTCGATCCAGCGCGGATATTTCCACGGCCCGATCTTCTGCTTGACGTGTTCCTTCAGCGCGTCGTGAAGGCCGTCGGTGCTGGCGTCGGCGCGCAGTACTACGAAGGCTTTGGGCTTCAAAAGCCCTTCCGGATCGGCCTCGGGCACCACCGCTGCCTCCAGCACCGCCGGGTGCGTGATCAATGCACTCTCGACCTCGAATGGCGACACCCAGATGCCCGACACCTTGAACATGTCGTCGCTGCGGCCGCAGAAGGTGTAGCGTCCCTCGGCGTCGCGGATATATTTGTCGCCGGTGCGAGTCCAATGCCCCTCAAAGGTCTGGCGGCTTTTGCTGCGTTGATTCCAGTAGCCTTCGCCGGCGGACGGGGCATCGACCAGCAACTCGCCGACTTCGCCATCGCGGACATCGGCGCCGGCTTCGTTGACGAGCCGCACCTTGTAGCCCGGCACCGGCTTGCCCGATGAGCCATATTTGATATCGCCCGGCGCGTTCGACAGGAAGATATGCAGCAACTCAGTGGAACCGACGCCGTCGAGAATGTCGACACCGAACCGCGCTTTCCAGCTGTTGCCGACCGACTCCGGCAGCGCTTCGCCCGCCGAGGTGCAGATGCGCAGGCGCGAGCCGCCGCCTTCGTTCTTCAGCGTCCCGTCGTTCAGCATCGCGGAAAACAACGTCGGCACGCCATAGAAGATCGACGGATGATATCTGTTCATCAATTCGAACATCCTTGCGGGCGTCGGGCGCTCGGAATTCAGTACCGTGGTCGCGCCCACCGACATCGGAAACGTCAGCGCGTTGCCGAGACCATAGGCGAAGAATAGTTTTGCCGCCGACAGCCCGACATCGTCCTCGCGAATGCCGAGCACCTGCTTGGCGTAGGTCTCCGCAGTCGCGGCGAGATTCGAATGCAGATGGCGTACGCCCTTGGGCATGCCCGTTGAGCCCGACGAATACAGCCAGAACGCCGGCTCGTCGGCGTGGGTCGCGGCGGTCGCGAAACCGTCGCTTTCCTTCACGATTTCGTCCGACAGTTTCTTGTGGCCGTGCGCATCGCCACCCGCGACGATGACGTGCTCGAGATCCGGCATCCGGCCGACCATGTCCTTGACCACCGGCAGCAACGCCTCGGAGATGAACAGCACCCGCGCGCGGCAATCCGCCAGCACATAGGCATATTGCTCAGCCGTGAGCAGCGTGTTGAGCGGCACCGGCACGATCCCGGCGCGGATCGCGCCCAGGAACACGATGGGGAAATCGACGGTGTCGAGCATGATCATCGCCACGCGCTCTTCGCGGCGAACGCCCAGCCGGCGCAGCAGATTGGCGAGGCGGCGGCTTTGCTGTTGCAGGCCGCCGTAGCTCAATTCCGAAACTGTATCGGTGAATGCGAGTTTTGCGCCGCGGCCCTCATCGACATTGCGGTCGAGCAGCCAGGTCACCGCATTGTAGGAACTCACGCTCTTCTCCCCAGCTTTCTGAATTATAATTCATAGAAAGCCACCGAGCGCGCTTGCTGTCAATCCTTATCGGCATTATCCTTCCTGCCAGCACCCCGAGCGCGGAGCCGATGACCGAGCAACCCGACCCCGAAACCAGCTTCCTCGAGCAGCTCGGGCAGCGCGTCCGCACCATGCGGGCGCTGCGCGGCATGTCGCGAAAAGTGCTGGCGAAGGTCTCGGGCATTTCCGAGCGCTACATCGCCCAACTCGAAAGCGGCAAGGGCAACGTATCGATCGTGCTGCTGCGCCGGGTGTCGAACGCCATGGCCGCGCATCTGGAGGATCTCATTCCCGCCAGCGAGCCCGCGCCGGACTGGCCCGTCATTCGCGATCTCATCCGCAAGGCGACGCCGAACCAGATCGCGCAGGCCAAGGATGTTCTCTCCGGACAAGGCAACGGCGCGGCGCAGCGCCAGATGTCGTTTGCCGGCATTGCCCTGATCGGGCTGCGCGGCGCCGGAAAATCCACGCTCGGCAAACTGCTCGCCAAAAAAATCGGCTGGAGTTTTGTCGAGTTGAACAAGGAGATCGAGCAGCAGAACGGCTTGTCTGTCGCCGAAATCATCGCGCTCTACGGCCAGGAGGGATTCCGCCGCATGGAGCAGGCCGCGCTCGGGCAATTGCTGGCGCGAAAAGAGTTGATGGTGCTGGCGACCGGCGGCGGCATCGTCTCCGAGCCTTTGACCTTCGATCTGATCCTGTCGTCGTTCTACACCATCTGGCTCAAGGCCGAGCCGGAAGAACACATGGCGCGGGTACGGCGTCAGGGCGATCTCCGGCCGATGGCCGACGACCGCTCGGCGATGGCGGAACTGCGGACAATTCTTTTAAGCCGCGAGCCGCTCTACGCGCGCGCCTCCGCCGTGGTCGATACAGCGGGACTGACGGTCGACACCGCCGCCGCGCGTTTGATCGACACCGTGGCGCCGGTGGCGCAGGACACGCGCATGTTTGCGCGCGGGTGAGTTCTGCCGTCATTGCGAGGAACGAAGCGACCAGGCAATCCAGTGTTCCTTGCATTCCGGATTGCCTGGCCTTGCTCGCAATGACGCACTAAACCCCCAAATACTTTTCCAATAATTCCGGCTGCGCTGACAGCGCCGACGGCAGGCCGTCGAACACCACGGTGCCCTTCGACAACAGCACCGCGCGATCGGCCAGTCCCGACAGCGTGGGAAAATCCTTGTCGACCACGATGGTGGCGATGCCTTCGCGCTTGATGACGTCGAGCGTGCGCCAGATTTCTTCAGCCACCAGCGGCGCAAGGCCTTCGGTAGCTTCGTCCAGGATCAGCAGGCGCGGATTGGTCATCAGCGCGCGGCCGATCGCCAGCATCTGCTGCTCGCCGCCGGACAGCGTGCCGCCCATATTGCCGCCGCGTTCGGCCAGCCGCGGAAACAGCGCGTGGATTTTTTCGATCGTCCATGGGTTGGGGCTGCCCAGACGATTGCCGGACGCGGCGACCAGATTCTCGCGAACGGTCAGGTTGGGAAATATCTGGCGTCCCTCAGGGACGAGGCCAATTCCGAGCTGGGCGATCCGGAACGCGGGAAGGCTGCGAACGTCATGTCCGGCGAACCGGATCGTGCCGGCGCGCGCCGGCGTCAGGCCCATGATCGAGCGGATAGTGGTGGTTTTTCCCATGCCATTGCGGCCCATCAGGGCCACCATCTCGCCTGATCGGACCGACAGCGACAGGCCGAACAGGACCTGGCTGAGGCCATAGCAGGTTTCGATGTGCTCGACTTCGAGCAGAGTGGCCTCAGCCATGACGGGTCACCGCGTGCCGGTCGCCGAGATAGGCGCGCCGCACCTCTTCATTGCCGCGGATCGCCGCAGGCGCGCCGGACGCGATGACGCGCCCGTAGACCAGAACCGTGATGCGATCGGCGAGCGCGAACACGGCATCCATATCATGCTCGACCAGGACGATGGTGACTTCGCGCCGCAATTCCTGCAGCAGCTTCACCATGCGCGCCGATTCGGTGATGCCGAGGCCGGCCATCGGTTCGTCGAGCAGCAGCAATTGCGGTTTGGTGGCAAGCGCGACCGCAAGCTCAAGCTCGCGCTGCTCGCCATGGCTCAATTCCGACACGACGGTTTCGGCGCGATGTGCCAGCCCCACTCGGTCCAGCGCGGACCGCGCCGCTTCGCGGAGACCCGTTTCCTTGCGGGCATTGCCCCAAAAGCGGAACGAATGCCCGTTGTGCGCCTGCGCGGCCAGCGCAACGTTGTCGAGCGCGGTGAAGTCGAGCAGCAGCGAGGTGATCTGGAACGAGCGCGCGAGGCCAAGCGCACTGCGCCGGTGGGCCGCCAGGCGGGTGATGTCCCGATCGGCAAAACGAATGGTGCCGGAATTTGAAAACAGTTGTCCGGTGAGCTGGCTGATCAGCGTGGTCTTGCCGGCGCCGTTCGGTCCGATGATCGCATGCAGTTCTCCGCGCGCGACATCGAGCGACAAATTGTCTGTCGCGACGATTCCGCCGAACCGCCGCACCAGATTCTCAACTCGGAGCAAGGCATCAGCCACGCCGCAGCCTCCCGAGCAATCCGACGATGCCGCCACGCCCGAACAGAACGATCAGCAGCAGCAGCGGGCCCATGATGAGCGCCCAGTATTCCGTCACCTGCGACAGAAACTCTTCCAGCAGCAGATACACGATCGCGCCGATCACCGGGCCAAACATCGAGCCCATGCCGCCGAGAATGACCATGACCATGAGATCGCCGGAACGGGTCCAGTACATCGCCGCCGGGCTGACGAAGTCGGTATTGTTGGCGAGCAGCGCACCGGACAGACCGCATATTGTGCCGGCGATGACGAAGCAAACAAGCCTGTACCGGTTGGCGGGAAACCCGATGGCCTGCATGCGCTGTTCGTTGGAGCGCAGGCCCTGAACCACCATGCCGAAGCGCGAATTGACGATGCGCCAGATCAGATAAATCGCTCCGAACAGACAGCCGAGGCAGAGATAATAAAATTGCGTGCGGCTCGACAGATTGATGAGGCCCCCGAAATCGCTGCGCTTGTAGATCGTCAGGCCGTCGTCTCCGCCGTAGCGTGCGAGCCCGGATGCCACGTAATAGGCCATCTGCGCGAAGGCGAGCGTGATCATGATAAAATAGACCCCGCGCGTGCGCAGCGACAGGGAACCTACGACGAGCGCGAACAGCGCCGACGCCGCAAGCGCCACCGGCCACTGAATGAATCCCGAGCCGATGCCTTCATGTGCGAGAATGCCGACCGCATATCCGCCGATCCCGAGATAAGCGGCGTGGCCGAAGCTCATCATCCCGCCATAGCCCATGATGAGATTGAGGCTTACCGCCGCCAGCGCCAGGATGACGATGCGGGTAAACAGCGTCAACACGAAGATGTTTCCGCTCATCGACGAATAAAGCGGCAGCAACAACAGACCGGCACTCACCAGCGCCGCGATCGCCGTGCGGGTGTTGAACGAAGCCGTCATCGCCGATTGGCCGGAAACAGCCCCTCCGGCCGCACCACCAGCACGATGGCCATCAGCAGATAGATGAGCATCGAGGAAAGCGCGGGCGCCGCGGTCGAGGCGGCGGTCGAACTGAGGATCTGCCGCAGCAGGTCGGGCAGGAATGCGCGGCCCAGCGTGTCGATCATGCCGACAAAGATCGCGGCCAGGAATGCGCCGCGGATCGATCCGATCCCTCCGATCACGATGATGACGAAGGCGAGGATGAGGATGTTCTCCCCCATCCCGATCTGCACGGTCAGGATCGGCGCCTGCATCAGCCCGGCAAGACCGGCAAGTGCTGCGCCGAGCCCGAATACCAGGGTGTAGAGCAGCTTGATGTTGATGCCGAGCGCACCGATCATTTCCCGGTTCGAGGCACCGGCGCGGATCAGCATGCCGACGCGGGTTCGCATCACCACGACGTAAAGCATCAGGGCGACGGCAAGTGCGACCATGATGATCGCAAGCCGGTAGGCGGGATAATACACGCCGGGCATGATTTCGATCGGCACCGTCAGCCAGGCGGGCAGCGGCAGCGCGAGACCCGCCGGGCCCCAGATCAGCCGTACCGCGTCGTTGAAGAACAGGATCAGCCCGAACGTCGCCAGCACGTGATCGAGATGATCGCGGCCGTACAGGTGCCGAAGTGCCACGAATTCCAGCGCGATGCCGAGCAGCAGCGTCGCGCCCAGCGCAAGCATCACGCCGATGATGAAATTGCCGGTCCACGCCACGAAGGTCGCCGCAAAGTAGGCGCCCATCATGTAGAGCGAGCCATGCGCCAGGTTGACGAAGTCCATGATACCGAACACCAGCGTCAACCCCGCCGCCAGCAGGAACAGCAGCAGGCCGAACTGCAGTCCGTTCAAAAATTGTTCGACGATCAGCAGCATGAGCCCCACCACAGCGCTGCAAGAAAACAGCGGCAGCGCGCAGGCGCCGCCGCTGTTCTAGACGGTTTTCACGATCACTTCATCTGGCATTTGTCGTGGAAGCGATCCTGGCTGTTCTCGACGATGGTGGCGACGGTTTTGAGCGCAAGCTGACCGTCGGCGTCCTTCACCACGTCTTGCAGATAGAAGTTCTGGATCGGGATGTGGTTCTTGCCGTATTTGAACGGGCCGCGCACCGACTTGAAATTCGCCTTCTCCATCTCGGCGCGCATCGCGTCCTTTTTGCTGGTGTCGCCCTTCACCGCCGCCACGGCGCTGTTGATCAATTGCGCGGCATCATAGGATTGCGCGCCGTAAAAGGTCGGGCGCAGGTTGGTGTACTTCTTGCGGTAATCGGCGACGAATCGCTTGTTCTCTGCATTCGGCAGATCGTTCACCCATTCCTGTGCGCCGGGAACGCCGAGCGCATTCTCCTTCTGCAGCGGCAGCGACAACTCGTCGATGGTAAAGGCGGTATAAAGCGGGATCTGCTGCTTGATGCCGGCCTGCGCATACTGATTGAGGAACTGCACGCCGGCGGCACCCGGATAGAACACGAAGATCGACTCCGCCTTCGACGCGCGCGCCTTCGAGAGTTCTGCCGAGAAGTCGAGCTGGCTCGGCCACACGGTATATTCCTCGCCCAGCACCTGGCCCTTGAACGTAGCTTTCACGCCGGCCAGCATGTCCTTGCCGGCGGCATAGTTCGGTCCGATCAGGAATACCGACTTCACGTTCTTCTGGTTCATGTAGAGGCCGACGGCCTCCGGCGTCTGGTCGTTTTGCCAGGACGTCGAGAACACATAGGGCGAGCACAGCTCACCGGCGAGTTGCGACGGTCCGGCATTGGCACTGATGAGGAAGGTCTGCGAATCGACCGCGGTCTTGAGCGAGGCGAGCAGCACGTTCGACCAGATGTAGCCGACGATGAAGTCGACCTTGTCGGACTGGATCAGCTTTTCGGTCTTCTGCTTGCCGACATCCGGTTTCTGGCCGTCGTCCTCATAGATCACCTCCACCGGCAATCCGCCGATCTTGCGGCCCAAATGATCGAGCGCGAGTTCGAATGAATTGCGCATGTCGTTGCCGATCACGGCGGTCGGGCCGCTGAAGGTAGAGACAAACCCGATCTTGATGGAATCCGCCGCGATGGCGGGTTGCGCCAGCGCCAGAACCGCCGCGCCCGCGAGCCAGAATGCCGTTCTCATAGATGTTCCCTCCTCGTTATCAAACGCCCGTTCGAGGAGCCTTTGCGCTCCTTTTCCGTTTTCGGGCCCTCTCTCATCGGTGACGTGTTTTGTGCGCGAAGTGTTGGGCAGGCGGCAAGCACGACCTTCGGCTTCCCTCAAAGCCCTCGGCCCGCTGGCAAAGGTCATGCACCATAATTCGCAGGCGCGGCGAATGGCAAGAATTATAATTCAGGTTTTGGGAGGCTGCGACGTAAAGCCCGCGCCGGGATGGGACCGCGTTGGCTTGGCCGAATGGGCAGGCTGACCTGCCTAGCCGGCCTCCCTATGGATCTCTTAATAGCGGCACAGCACGGAGCGTCGGCGAGCGGTGCACCCTATCCATAGGTCGGCTTTTGCGGCCAGCCCGCCGGCGAGTCCTCAAAATCCTGCTGGCGTCCGTAGGGAGTCATGTCGAGCAGCGCGCGGGCGTCGGTGAGCGCTTCGGTGCCGCGCGCGTAGGCCGACCAGGTGTGGAAGACGTCGTCGCCGATACTGAAGAACACGCTGATGCCGTGCTCCTCGCCGGTGGTCGCGTTGGGAACCTTGGCGGCGTCCAGTTCGGCCTTGTTGCGATAATTGTATTCGATCGGCGCCACCTTCTCGTCATTGGTGACGTGGAAGTCGTAATTGAAGTCGCTCCCAAGCGAGGACACCCAGGTGAACGGCCATCCCTGCCGCTCCTTGTAGGCCTCAAGCTTGCTCAGCGGCGCCCGCGATACCATCACGAAGGTGGTGTCGCACTTGTCCAGCATCGACATGTCTCCGAGCGTATTGACGTAGCCTGTGCAGCCCGGGCAGCCCTTCTCCCAAGCCGGATCGAACATGAAGTGATAGACGATCAACTGCCGCCGGCCCTCGAACAAATCCTTCAGCGACAATTCGCCGCCGGGCGCCTCGAACAGATAGCTCTTTTCGATCTTCACCATCGGTAGCCGCCGTCGCTCGGCGTTGACGCGGTCGTAGTGTTTGGTGAGCTCCTTCTCCTGCGCGAGCAGCTTTTTGCGCGCAGCGAGCCATTGCTCGCGCGATGCGATCGGCGGATGCGGGATTTCGCTTGCGGTCATCTCCGGCTCCTTTGTTCTCAATCATCGCCGCAAAGTTAACTGCGCGACGCAATTTCCGTTGCACCGCCGCTCGCGTCAAGCGGCGTCGCTACCAGAAACTCAGCGTCCTCCGCAACATAGGGTGCGTGGCGGAAATCGCGGATGGTCGCGACCTTATCGTCATCCCACTGCAGCAGCATGAAATATTTCGGCTGCGGAGATGACGCGCCGGGGTCGAACACCAGGATTCCCGGCCGGCCTTCGACCAATCCGGGAACCAGACGCCAATCGTGGACCCTGGAATAGTTGCCGAAATATTTCGACACCTCGGCCTTGCCGTTCATCCGGGTCTTGTTTACCAGATCGAGCCGCACATCGTCAGCGATCATGTTGCGGATGGCGTCGAAATTCCTCGCGTTGAAATGTTCGACATAGGCGGCGAGCCGGGCGCGATCCGCCTCCGACAGCACCGGGCGCGGCCTGTCCTCCGGCTCGTTCGCGAGTTCGCCCAAGCGCGCACGTCCGCGGTGCAAGGCGGCTTTCACCGCGGCAAGACTGAAGTCCATCACCTCGCAGGCTTCCAGCAACGAGCAGCCGAGCACATCCGTCAGAATGACGCTGCTGCGCTGCGCGACCGGCAGCCGCATGAAGGTCCGCAGGCTTGCGGCTGCGGCCTGGCGGGATTCGACGGTGTCGGCAGGATCGGCAATCATGTCCACCTCCTCGCCCGATCGGACCGCTTGCTGCCGGTTGCGGCGGCGCAGAAAATCCAGCGCCGCGTTGTGCGCGATCCGGAAAAGCCAGCCTTCGGGATTGCCGATCGGCCCGGCGACCGGAAATGATTCCACCGCCTTGATCAGCGCGTCCTGCACCACGTCCTCGCCGTCGATCGCCGAGCCGACCATGCGCGCGCAATAGCGATGCAGTTTCGGCCTGAGTTCGGCGAGCAGCCGGCCGAAGCTCGCGCCGGCGGCTGAGGCATTCGGGATCACGTTCATTTGCGCCTTTCGGAAATTCAGCTCTCCGCCAGCATCCGGTAATTACCGACAATGGTAGCACCACTTGGCACCGGCGGCTCGACGCAGCGTTCGCGAATTCCGCCCTGGAACGCCTTGAATGCATCCAGAGACGGAAGCGGGGTGCTGCCTTCTTCCGCCTCGACCAGGTGGACAAAGCTGTTGTCGTCCAGCCGCAACGAAAGATAGCGGATACCGTCGGGTTTTGTAGCCTTAAGCTGCTCGAAAACTTTTTCGATCAGTTCGGCGTTCTGGTCGGCGGCATCTGGTCTCGTCTTATACCTTATCAACGTTCGTTTCATCGCGCTCCCTCGCTCTCTGTGGTGAAATCATCCGTATCTCAGCCCATAGACGTTCGGTGCCTCGATAAGGATTCGGTCGAGAAGAAATAATTTCCGTATCGTTCCTCGGCCCTGCAAGGGATGATCGGCCCTTGACCTGATATGGCGCTTCGCGCACCCTCGCCTGCCTACTGCCGAGAGGAGAGTGATCATGCGTATGCACGTCGTCACCCGCCCGATATTTGCATTGTCGGCCTTGCTCACGGCGTCGGTGGTTGTATCCGGTATGGCGCTCGCACAATCGCCATCCGGCACGGTCAGTCCCGCCTTCCGCGAGGCGATTCCAAACATTCCAGGCAAGAGCCTCATCGGCGCGGTCGTCACCTATCCGCCGGGCGGCAAGACGCCGCCGCATCACCATGCCCGCTCCGCCTTCGTCACCGCATACATATTGTCCGGTGAAATTCGCAGCCAGGTCGACGATGGCAAGGTGCAGGTTTTCAAGGCCGGTGAGAGTTTTTCGGAACCGCCGGGCGCGCTTCATCGTGTCAGCGAGAATGCCAGTAACACCGAGCCTGCAAAACTGCTGGCGATTTTCGTCGTCGATAGCAATGACACCGAACTGACCACCATCGAGGGCAAGTGACGGCGGATCGCCATCGCGTCGTGATTGTCGGCGCCGGTTTTGGCGGGCTGGAGACGGTGTATCGTCTCGCCGGCACACCCGTCGACATCACGCTGGTCGACCGGCGCAACCACCATCTGTTCCAGCCGCTGCTCTATCAAGTTGCTACGGCCGCACTCGCGACATCGGAAATCGCCTGGCCGATCCGCTATCTGCTGCGCGGGCGGCCGGAGGTTACGACCCTGCTCGCCACGGTGACCGGCGTAGATACCAAAGCGCGTTGCGTGATGCTCGATGGCGGCGACACCCTGCCCTATGACACACTGGTGCTCGCCACCGGCGCCCGCCATGCCTATTTCGGGCATGACGAATGGGAGCCGTTCGCACCCGGACTGAAGACGCTGGAGGACGCCACCACCTTGCGGCGGCGCATCCTGATCGCCTTCGAGGACGCCGAGCGCGAAAACGATGCGCGGCGGCGCGCGGCGCTGCTGACCTTCGTGATCATCGGCGCGGGTCCGACCGGCGTCGAGCTCGCCGGCACTATCGCCGAGCTGGCGCAAGACACGCTGCCGCCCGACTTCCGCAACATCGACACCCGCACTGCGCGCGTGGTCCTGATCGAAGCGGGATCGCGGGTGCTGGCCGGCTTCCCCGACGATCTGTCCGCCTATGCGCAGCGTTCGCTGGAAAGTCTCGGCGTCGAGGTCGCGTTCGGACAACCGGTCACCGAATGCACCGCCGACGGCGTGGTCTATGGCGACAAGAAACTGGAAGCAAAGACCATCATCTGGGCCGCCGGGGTGCGTGCATCGCCCGCGGCCGAATGGCTCGGCGCGCCGGCCGACCGCGCCGGCCGGGTATCGATCCTTCCCGATCTTACCGTCCCTGGTCATCCGGACGTCTTTGCCATCGGCGACACCGTGACGATCAACGGTCCCGATGGCAGCCCGATCCCCGGCATCGCGCCAGCGGCCAAGCAGCAGGGACGTTACGTCGCCAATCTGATCAAGGCGCGGCTGCGCGGCGAAACACTTGCGCCATTCGTCTACAAGCACGCCGGCAGTCTCGCACAGATCGGCAGGCGGCTGGCGGTGATCGATTTTGGCCGCATCAGGCTGCGCGGCGCGCTGGCGTGGTGGGTGTGGGGCGTCGCCCACATCTACTTCCTGATCGGCCTGCGCAACCGGCTCAGCGTCGCCATCAGCTGGCTGTGGATCTACACCCGCCACCAGCGCGGCGCGCGCCTGATCACGCAAGGCCGCGCCAAGGTGAGCAACTACTGGCCGTAAGGCAAAAACTCGTCATGCCTGGGCTTGTCCCGGGCATCCACGTCTTAACGGTCTTGAGGGCGAGGAAGACGTGGATGGCCGGGACAAGCCCGGCCATGACGGAGCAATGGGTTTGCGGTCACTTCACCAGCGAGCAACCGCCGTCCGCGATCGGGCGGAACGCCTGCTCGGCGGGGATGGTCGAAACCAGTCTGTAGTAATCGTATGGGTATTTCGACTCCTCCGGCTTCTTCACCTCGAACAGATACATCGGGTGGATCACGCGGCCGTCCTGACGGATCGCGACGTCGCCGAACAGCTTGTCCTTGCCCTTGAATTTTTTCATTTGCGGCACGGCATCCTTGGCATCGTCGCTGCCGGTTGCCGCGACCGCGTTCAGATAGGCGAGCGTCGAGGCATAAACGCCGGCCTGGTTGCCGCTGGGCATCTTGCCGTTCATGCCGGGCCGCGTCGCAAATCGTTTGGCGAAGGCGCGGGTGTCGTCGTCCATGTCCCAGTAGAACGCCTCGAGCAGTTGCAGGCCCTGCGCAACCTTCAACCCCATGCCGTGCACGTCGTTGACGAACAGCAGGAAGGCGACCATGGTTTGGCCGCCCTCTTTGGTGCCGAATTCGGCCGCCTGCTTCACGGCGTTGATGGTGTCGCCACCGGCATTGGCGAGGCCGATCACCTTGGCCTTCGAACCCTGCGCCTGCAACAGGAACGACGCAAAGTCCGAGGTCCCCAATGGATGCTTGCTCGAGCCCAGCACCTTGCCGCCGTGCTTCTCGATGTAATTGGTGGCTTCGGCCTCGATGCCCTGGCCGAGCGCGTAATTCACCGTGATGAAATACCAGTCCTTGCCGCCGCGCGCCATCATCGCCGCCGCCGTGGTGTTGCCGGTGGCCCAGGCGTCGTTGACCCACTGGATGGTGTTCGGCGAGCAGGCCTTTCCGGTCAGGTCGGAGCTTGCGGTGGAAGACGCCAGGAATGTCATCTTCGAATCGCGCAGCAGCGAGTTGATGGTGAGGCCGACCGCGGAGTTGGGTACATCGACCACGGCGTCGACCTTGTCGATATCAAGCCATTTGCGCACGATCGCGGAGCCGACGTCGGCCTTGTTCTGATGATCGGCGTAGACGATCTCGACCTTGATGCCCTTGCCGCCGCCATTGAAATCCTCCGCGGCCATCCGCGCGGCCTCGACCGAGCCCATGCCGTTGGTGTCCTGGAAGATGCCGGAGATGTCGTTGAGCACGCCGACCCGGACCACGTCGTCGGAAATTTCCGCCCGCGCCGATCCATAGGCGGCGCAAGAAATAGCGAGCGCCAGATAAATCCTAAAACCCCTCATCGTCGTCTCTCCCTGTCGATTTGTCTTGTTGATTGTTTCAGTCCGCGCAGCCGATCCATTCCGTGCACGCGTCGTCTTCCAGCAACGCCACCAAAGCCGCCCGCCGCGTCAATACCGCGCGCTGGTTGATATAGCCTTTGTCGGTGATCTCGCCGCCATCGACCGAAGCCGGTTCAGCCAGCAACAACGCACGTGTTGCATGGCCGGACGAGCCGCTACCCTGCGCTCTCAGCTTCGCCAGCCCTTGCGCGATTGCGGCGCGCACTTTTTCGCTGCCGATCACTTCGCCAACGCCGGCGCTATCGGGCAGACCCGCATGCGCGCGGCACGCAGCGATATTGGGAAACACCAGGAAGCGCACCTGATCGCCGCCATGGCCGGTCACGGCGATGTCCTGCGCCAGCGGCGCCAGCGCCGCGATGCCTGCGACGCGCAGCGTGCCGACGCTGACCCAGGTGCCGGAATTGAGCTTGAAATCTTCCGCGACGCGGCCGTCGAAAAACAGCCCGCGCTCCGGGCGATCAGGGTCGGCGAAGGTCACCGCGTCGCCGATCAGATAGAAGCCCTCGGCGTCGAACGCCTTTGCCGTAAGCTCCGGCGCCTTCCAGTACCCCGGCGTGACGTTGGGCCCGCGCACCCGCACCTCCAGCTTGTCGCCCGATGGCACCAGCTTCAGTTCGGTGCCGGGGATCGGCACGCCGATATTGCCGGATCGCTCGGCCTGGAAGTGGCAGTCGGTGGCAAGCGGTGAGGTCTCGGTCGAACCCCATGCCGACACCATCGGCATCGTGCGGCCGGTCGTCTTGATCGACAACTCCTCGAGTGCATACCAGAGATTTTGCGGCAGCGCCGCGCCGGCGTAGAACGCGAACTTCACTTCGCTAAAGAACCGGCGGCGCAAGGACTCATCGTCGCGCAGCGCCGCGATCAACATGTCAAACCCGCGGGGCACGTTGAAATACACGGTAGGCATCACGCTGCGCAGGTTGGCCAGCGAGGTCGCGAACAGGCCGGGCGCCGGCTTGCCGCCGTCGATATAGAGCGTGCCGCCATTGCGCAGCACCAGGTTGAAATTGTGGTTGGCGCCGAAGGTGTGGCTCCAGGGCAGCCAGTCGAGAATGACCAGATCGCCTTGCGCGGTGTCGAGAAACGACCAGGTCTGCGCCTTGGCCTGCTGGCTCGAAGTCAGCATGCGCTGAGTATTGATCACGGCTTTCGGCGTGCCGGTCGAGCCGGATGTGAACAGGAATTTTGCGATGGTATCGGGCGTGATGGCAGCGAAGGCTTCAGTCACCGCATCGGTTTTAGAAGTAGCTGCAATGCTGCGAAACGAAATCACGCCGTTCTCCGCATCCGCACTCACGATCTTCGCCGTATGCAGCGGCTTGATCGCCGCCAGCGCCGATGCAAATGGCTTCACGCTGGACACATAGATCGCGCCGGGATCGAGCAACGCGATCATGCTTTTGAGCTTGTCGAAATCCTTCGACATCAGCGAATAGGCCGGCGAGATCGACGCTACGGGCACGCCGACATGCATCGCCGCCAGCGCGAACAGCGCGTGCTCGATGCTGTTGTCGGACAGAATCACCAGAGGCTGCTGCGCGCTCATGTGCTGCGAGAGGATCCATGCGCCGGTAGAGTGCACTTGGCGTAACGCGTCCTTGTAAGTGATCGTGGTCCACGGCGCGTCAACAGTTGAACGCTCGCCGAGAAAAATCCGCTCAGGCGCCTGTCGCGCCCAATGCTCCAGCCATTCGCCGATGCAGCGCACCGCGGGTTGCAGCGGCGTCGTCGATTTCAGCCAGATGCTGCCGTCGGCGCGCCGCTCAGCCACGATATCGGGCGCAGCAAACAAGGTTTCGCGATCCTCGCGGAGATCGGCAGCTACCACATTCATGCGGCGTTCCCTTCCCGTCTTCACTTGCGGGCTGTCGCTTGCTCTACGCAAGAAAAACATGCCACGGCAACGCGCCGGCGTTCTTGCGTAAATTGTATGCATCAATGCTTCGCGCCCAGCGAATAAGCAATGCGCGCTGACAACGCGGCGAATAAACAATATGCAGTCCGTACTGGAATCCAACAAGCGTTTGAGATTGATGGCAGATTCCTGACGAGCTTGGCGCCGGTCATCGTTGTACCCAATGGCATGGGGTTTGCTTAGTGCACTGCAAGAGTTCTCCGGCTCGGGGACGTGCAGGTATGGCGAGCGCAAAATATCCTGTCCGCGGCACGGTCACCGCAGAGCCCGGCCCGATCGATCTCGACTGGCCGGCCACGGCGCTCCTGATCATCGACATGCAGCGCGATTTCATGGAGCCCGGCGGTTTCGGCGAAACCCTTGGCAATGACGTCTCGCAGCTGGCGCGGGCGGTCGAGCCGATTGCCGCGGTACTAAAGGCGGCACGCGACGCCTGCATCCTGGTTGTGCACACCCGCGAAGGCCATTTGCCCGATCTGTCCGACGCGCCGCCTGCGAAGATCGAGCGCGGCGTACCTTCCTTGCGCATCGGCGATCCCGGCCCGATGGGACGGATCCTGATCCGCGGCGAAGCGGGCCACGACATCATTCCCGCACTTTATCCGCTCGATGGCGAGATCGTCATCGACAAGCCCGGCAAGGGTGCGTTCTACGCCACCGAGATCGGCGACGTGCTGCAGAAATACGGCATCGAGAATCTGCTGGTGTGCGGCGTCACCACCGAGGTCTGCGTCAACACCACCGTGCGCGAGGCGAATGATCGCGGCTACCGCTGCGTCGTGCTGTCCGATGGCTGCGCCTCGTATTTCCCCGAATTTCACGAGATCGGCCTGAAGATGATCAAGGCCCAGGGCGGCATTTTCGGTTGGGTCAGCGACTCGGCCTCCGTAATCGCGGCGATGGCACCGGAGATTTCGAACATTTCAGCAGCGGGAGGAACGCGATGAGCAGGGCTTATACGGGGACGACCGGCAAGTCTGATTTCAAACCGGTATTGTGGACGCCGGGCGACTGGAACGCCTTGTTCGGTTTCGGCACCAACATCCTGGTCAACATGCTGGTACTGACCGGGTTGTTGCGGTTCGTGCTGAAGATGCCGGACTCACTCGTATTCGGCCGCATCCTGCCCGCGCTCGGGCTAATGATGTGCCTCTCCACCTTCTATTATGCCTGGCTCGCCTATCGCCTCGCGCAGAAAACCGGCCGCAGCGACGTCTGTGCGCTTCCTTCGGGGGTCAGCGTGCCGCACATGTTCATCGTCACCTTCGTGATCATGCTGCCGATCACCATCAAGACCGGCGATCCGATCAAGGGCTGGTCCGCGGGCCTGGTCTGGGTATTCTTCCAGAGTTTTATTCTGATGATCGGTGGATTCATCGCGCCTTATATCCGCAAGATCACGCCCCGCGCCGCCCTGCTCGGCACGCTGGCCGGCGTATCCGTCACCTTCATCTCGATGCGGCCGGCGCTCGAAATGTACATGACGCCGCAGATTGGCCTCGTCTGCTTCGCCATCATCCTGGTAAGCTGGTTCGGCGGCGTGAAGTATCCGAAGAACATTCCGGCAGGCCTCGTCGCCATAGCGGCCGGCATGGTCATCGCGTGGGGATCCAACCTGTTCGGCCTCGGACTCGGAGGGTTGAGCCTCAAGGGCGTCGGCGATGCGTTTGCGAGCTTCGGCTTCGCGGTGCCGATCCCGGCCATCGGTGAGGTGTTTTCCGGCTTCGAATTCCTCGGCGTCATTCTGGTAACCGCGATACCGTTCGGCATCTACGACCTGGTCGAGGCGATGGACAACGTCGAAAGCGCCGAGGCTGCGGGCGATGAATACCCGACGACCCGCGTGCTCACCGCCGACGGCGTCGTCAGCCTGATCGGCTGCCTGATGGGCAATCCCTTCATCAACGCGGTCTATATCGGCCATCCCGGCTGGAAGGCGATGGGCGGCCGGATCGGCTATTCGGCCGCGACCGGAATCATGGTGGTGGTGCTGTCATGGTTCGGCATCATCTCGGTGCTGCTGGCGCTGGTGCCGGTGGTCGCGATCTCGCCGATCCTGCTCTACATCGGCATGCTGATCGGCGCGCAGGCGTTCCAGACCACGCCGGTCAAGCACGCGCCGGCGATCGTGCTGGCGCTGACGCCGCATCTTGCGGCGTGGGCCAAGCTGCAGATCGACACCATGCTGGGCGCAACCTTGAGCGCGGCGCAGACCGTGGGCGCGCTGGCACCCGACAAGGTCGGCGCGGTCAAGACCGCGGCAATAGCCTCGCTGCCACAGCAGGGCGTGATCTACCACGGACTGGAAGTGATGGGCGGCGGCTCGATCCTGGCCGGCCTGGTGCTGGGTGCAATCGGCGTGTTCGTGATCGAGCGCGACTTCACGAAGGCTTCGGCCTTCGCCTTCGCCGGCGCTGTGATGACCTATTTCGGCTTCATGCATGGCGAGGCGGTCGGCATCGGCGGCGGATTCGGCGTGACGCCCGGTGTCGCGTTGGCTTATGCTGTGGTGGCGGCCGGATTTCTCGCGGTGGAGAAGCTCGGCGCCGGCAGCCTTTCCATGTCGCATCCGGAGCCTCCCCTTGCAGTACCTGCCGAATAAAGTCGGCGATATGCACACGGGTGCGGCCCAGCCCAGGACCGCACCATGACCGAAACGGTGGCTGCGACGGTCGCCGCGCACCGTGCCGGCGCGGTGTCGCCTGCGCGCACCGTGGCGCGCAGTTTTCAGCGCATCCGCAATCACAACGACCCGGCAGTCTTCATCAGCCTGCGCAGTGAAGCCGAAGCGCTGGCCGAAGCGGAATCATTGTCGAAGAAAGACCCCGCGCAGCTTCCGCTCTATGGCGTGCCGGTCGCGGTGAAAGATAACATCGACGTCCTGGGCTTGCCCACTACCGCCGGCTGTCCGGCCTTTGCCTATTCACCGGCTCATGATGCGACCGCAGTGGCGCGGTTGCGCGCGGCCGGCGCCATCGTGATCGGCAAGACCAATCTCGATCAGTTCGCCACCGGCCTCGTCGGCGTGCGCTCGCCCTATGGCATTCCGAGCAATCCCATGCGCGGCGATCTTATCCCCGGCGGATCGAGCTCGGGATCGGCGGTGGCGGTGTCCGCGGGACTGGTGCCGCTAGCGCTCGGCACCGATACCGCCGGCTCCGGCCGCGTGCCGGCAATGCTCAACAACATCGTCGGATTGAAGCCGAGCTTGGGGCTGATCTCGACCGCAGGCGTGGTGCCGGCCTGCCGGACGCTGGATTGCGTGTCGATCTTTTCGCTGACCGTTGATGATGCGATGACGGCGCTGGCCGCAATGGCGGGCCCCGACGGCGCCGATCCGTTCTCGCAGCAGAGGCCGCTGGCGGCCATGCAGGCATTTCCCGGTAACCTCAGGCTCGGCGTACCGCGTCAGGGCCAGCTGATTTTCTTCGGCGACAAAGCCGCGGAGAAGGCTTACGGCGACGCCGTGGCGCGATGGACCGCGCTCGGCGCAACGCTGGTCGAATGCGATCTCGAACCGTTCTATGAGACGGCGCGGCTGCTCTACGAAGGCCCATGGGTCGCCGAGCGTTATCTGGTGATCCGTAACCTGCTGGCCTCCTCGCCGGACGCGATTCACCCCGTTACGCGCGAGATCACGGCAGCCGGTTCGCGCCTCACGGCGGCGGACACTTTCGCCGCGCTATACCGGCTGCAGGCGCTGCGCCGCATCGCCGGGCGCGCCTTTGCCAGTATCGACGCGCTGGTGCTGCCGACCGCGCCGACCGCCTACTCGACCGCGCAGGTGCTGGCCAATCCGATCGAGCTCAACAGCCGGCTCGGCACCTACACCAATTTCGTCAACCTGCTCGATCTCTGCGGGCTCGCGCTGCCGGCATCGATTCGATCGGACGACATTCCGTTCGGGATTACCCTATTGGCGCCGGCAGGACACGACGCGCAACTCGCCAGCATCGGCCGCGTGTTTCACGCCGACACCAAACTGGCGTTAGGCAGCCGGAATTTGCAGCAGCCGCCGCTCGCAGCTCTAACAACCGGTGTGAGCGAAGAGGAGATCGCCATCGCCGTGGTTGGCGCGCATCTGTCTGGCATGGCGCTCAACGGCGAATTGACGACGCTCGGCGGACGGTTGCTGCAGGCCGCCGCGACCGCGCCCGATTACAAGCTCTATGCGCTGAAAGGCACTACGCCGCCGAAACCCGGCATGCTCCGCGTCAAGGAGGGTTCGGGATCCTCGATCCAGCTTGAGCTGTGGGCGCTGTCCGCCGCGGCATTCGGAAAATTCGTCGCTTCGATACCACCGCCGCTGTCGATCGGCACCATCCGGCTCGCGGATGGGTCCGGCGTGAAAGGATTTCTAGTCGAGCCTGCGGCAATCGACGGCGCGCGCGACATCTCGGCGTTCGGCGGCTGGCGCGCGTTCATGGCGGAAGCCGCGGCCGCGGTTTAAACTCCCTCGCCAGTACGTCGCCGCATGACCGCCACCACCACGCGGTTGTGATCGAGACTCATGCCTTCCGATCCGGCGGGTCGTTGATGATGCTGACATGCGCGGCAACGATGCGCCAGCCTTCCGGGAATCGCACCCAGGTCTGCATCTGCCGTCCGACTTTGCCGGGCAGCTGCTCGCGGTAAAACAGCGTCGATGCCACGGCGGTGTCACGGCCATAGCTGGTGATCAGCGTTCTCGCGGTGGTGCGCCCAAGTCCCACCGGCGAGCGCGCGGCACGAAACGCCATGATCGCGTCGTAGCCGTAGAGATTTTCACCGACGCCGTAGCGCAGCGTCCGCTGGTCGGGGCGGAACAGTTCGTCGAGCACGGCAATGTCGTTCGACACCAGCGCCTTCTCGTAGCGTTCGAACTGCGCGGCGACCTCGGCGAGCACATCGGGAAGATCGACATCCATTATCAAAATCCTTTCGGACGCGGCGCGGCAACGACGCCCATCCGCTGCAGCGCATGGGCGACACGTAGCGCGATATCCTCGCGCCAGGGCGCGGCGATGATCTGCACTCCGATCGGCATCGGATCGAGCGGAACGGGCGCGGCGACCACCGGCAGGCCGATAAAGGATATCGGCTGGGTGTGGATGCCAATATTGGCGCGCACCGGCAATTCGACGCCGTCGAGCACGAAGGTCTGCTGGCCGAGTTTTGGAGCGACGCAGGGCGTCGCCGGCGCGATGATCACGTCGACCGACTTGAAAAGCTCCAGCACCTGCGCGCGGTACCAGCGGCGGAATTTTTGCGCGCGGTCCACGAAAGGCGCGGGGATCATCGCGCCGGCGATCAGCCGGTCGCGCACCGCCGGATCGAAATCGTTCGGGCGTTTGCGCAGGCGGTCGAGATGCAACGACGCGCCCTCGACGGTGGTGATGACATAGGCCGCGGCGCGGGCGCGCCCGGCCTCGGGGATTTCGATGGCGCGCGTGGCGCCGAGCGCCTTGGCGACGCGGGCGACGGCTTGTTTCGCCTCGGGGAAAACGTTGTTCTGAAAATACCCGCCGGCGATGGCAATGCGAAGCCCGCCGATGTCCTGCCCCAGCAGCGCGCTGACCGGTTCGGCCGGCCGCGTGGTACAGGCGGCGTCATCCGCGTCGGGGCCCTGCATGACGTCATAGGCCAGCGCCAGATCGTCGACGCTGCGCGCGAACGGGCCGAGATGATCGAAGCTCGATACAAACGGAAACGAGCGCGCACGCGACAGCCGGCCGTAGGTCGGCTTCAAACCGAAAATGCCGCAGAACGACGACGGCACCCGGATCGACCCGTTGGTGTCGGAGCCGAGCGCCAGCGGCACCAGCCCGCCGCCGACCGCGGCGCCGGAGCCACCGGATGAGCCGCCAGTCATCCGCGTCGTATCATGCGGGTTGCGCGACGGGCCGTCATGCACGTTCTCGCCGGTAAAATCGTAGGCGTATTCGCCCATGTTGAGCGCGCCGACCAGCACCGCACCGGCGGCTTCCATGCGCTCGACCAGCGTGGCATCGCGCGGCGCCGGCGCAAGATCGCGGTTGATCTTCGATCCGGCGCGAGTCGGCAGCCCCCGGACATCGAACAGGTTTTTTACCGCGAACGGCACGCCGGCAAGCGGGCCCGGATTTTTCCCCGCGGCGATTTCGGCATCGATGGCGCGCGCGCGCGCTCGCGCGCGGTTGGCGATGACGTCGGTAAAACAGTTCAGCACCGGATCATGTTTGGCGATCCGCGCCAGCGCACCCTCGGTCGCGGCAAGCGCGGACATGTTGCGACTGGTGACCGCTTGCGCGATTTCCGAAGCCGGCATCCAATCGCCGCCCGCTTGCACCGCGAGTTCAGGCTGCAAAGACACTGGCCGGCTCGGTTTCATCCGGCAGCGGGAATTCGTCGACCAGCCGCGCCAGTCTCAGCGACACTTCGAGATTGGCGCGCACCGCGGGCTTCCAGGCGTCCTCGACGGTAAGCGCAAGCGCTTTCCCGACGGCGTCGACGTAGTCATCAAGCGGATCAGCAGCCATTTGTCTCTCATCTTCGCAGGCTTCAGTGAACCGGCAGCGGCGGATGCGGAATCGCCGTCAGCAGTTCTTTTGTATAGGCATCCTGCGGATTACCCAACACGCTCTCCGACGACCCCTGCTCCACGATTCGGCCCGACCGCATCACAATGACACGATCGCACAATAACCGCACCACATTCAAATCGTGCGACACGAACAGGTAGCTCATCCCCATCGAAACTTTAAGGTCCTGCAGCAGATTCAGGACCACCGCCTGCACCGAGACATCGAGCGCCGCGGTCGGCTCATCGAGAACCACCAGCTTGGGATGTAGCGCAATGGCGCGGGCGATGCCGACGCGGGCCTTCTGACCGCCGGATAGTTGATGCGGAAAGCGATCCAGCAGGTTGATCGGCAGCCCGACCAGCCCGGCCAGTTCCTCGCAGCGCGCACGCAGCGCGTCACGCCCCTTGACGTCGCCAAGCTGCATGATCGGATCGGCAATGGCGCGCGCGGCGGTAAAGCGTGGATTGAGGCTGTCGGTCGGATCCTGGAACACCATCTGTATGCTTTTGCGCAACGGCAGCCGGGCGAAAGCGTTGGGAAGGATACCGCCGATCTCATCGCCATCGAACATGATGCGGCCCGAGGTCTGATCGAGCAGCCGCATCACCATCATCGAGGTGGTGGATTTGCCGCAGCCGGATTCACCGACCAGGCCGACGCTCTCGCCGTGGCCCACGCTGAAGCTGATGCCATCGACGGCGCGGAATTGCTCGGGCTCGGTCGGCGGCTTGCGCGAGAACAGTTTGCTCAGGACGGCGGTCGCGCCTTGGCGTGGATATTCCTTGACCAACTTTTCGACCACAAGGAGAGGCTTTGCGCTATCGCCCAGTGATGTGACAGCGGCTGGCGTCGGCATCGCCACCGCGTCCTCCTCCGGCAGCAAGTCACGCAAGGAAACGCCGACCCGCGGGGTCGCGCGCATCAGCTTCCTGGTATAGGCGTGCTCCGGCTTGGCAAAAATATCCGCCGACAGCGCGGTTTCGACCACGCGGCCCTTTTCCATCACCACCACGCGGTCGCAATAGGCCGCGGCCAGGCCGAGATCATGCGTGATCAGGATCGTCGACATGCCGCGGCGTTTTGTGAGTTCGACGATCAGTTCCATCACCGCCTTCTGGGTGGTGACGTCGAGGCCGGTAGTCGGTTCATCCGCGATCAGAAGCTGCGGATTGCAGGCGAGCGCCAGCGCGATTACGACGCGCTGGCACATGCCGCCGGACAGTTCGAACGGATAGGCATGGTAGCGCTCGCGGGGACGGGCGATCTTGACCGCTTCAAGCGCCTCGATCGCCTTCTCGCCGCCGTCGTTGGTCGTGGCCTGCTGCACGTGCTGGCGCAGCACGTCCTCGATCTGATCGCCGACTTTGCGGATCGGATTGAGCGCGGCGCGCGGGTTCTGAAAGATCATCGAGATTTCGCGGCCGCGCAAATCGCGCATCTGGTTTTCGGTCGCACCCTTGATGTCGATGCCGGAGAACATCACCGATCCCTCGGCGATGCTGCCGGCGCGGTCGAGGATCCGCATCACCGCGTATGATGTCACCGACTTGCCGGAGCCGGATTCGCCGACGATGCCGAGCGTCTCGCCTTTGGCGACGGAGATGTTGACGTGCTGCACGGCCGTGACGATGCCTCGCCTTGTGGCGAATTGCACGGTGAGGTCGCTAACGTCGAGCAGTGGTTGCGCGGTCATTGCTTTGCCATCACGTCCGCCGCTGCGGATCGACGATGTCGCGCAGGCCGTCGCCGAGCAGGTTGAAGCAGAACACCGCGATCATCAGCGCAAGCCCGGGAAACAGCGCGATCCACCACTCGCCGGACACCATGAAGCCAGCGCCCTCCGCGACCATGATGCCCCATTCGGCGGTTGGCGGCCGCACCCCGAGCCCGATGAAGGACAGTCCGGCCGCGTTCAGGATCGCATAACCCATGGTCAGCGACATCTGCACGATCATGATTGGCATGATGTTGGGCAGGATATGCACCAGCAGGATACGGAATTCGCCGTTGCCCGACAGCCGCGCCGCCTGCACGAAGCCGGCTTCGCGGCGGACATTGGCCTCGGCGCGGGCGACGCGCGCATAGAGCGGAAAGTTCACGATCGCGGTCGCGATGATGATGTTCTGCACGGTGTTGCCGAGCGCTGCTACGATGCCCATCGCCAGCACGAACAGCGGAAACGCCATAATAGTGTCGGCGATCCGTCCGACGACACGGTCGGTCCAGCCGCCGAAATAACCGGCGGCGATGCCGGCGAGGCCGCCCATCAAAAACACCAGCACCACCGATGCCACCGCGATGAAGGTATCAAGCCGGGTTGCGACGATGACTCGGCTGAAAATATCGCGCCCCAATTGATCGGTGCCGAACCAGTGCGCCGCCGACGGCGGTTTCAGGGCCGCCACGGTATCCGAAGCCAGCGGATCATACGGAACGATGTAAGGCCCGAACAGCGCCGCGAATAGGATCACGATCAGCAAGCCGAATGCGAACGCGGTGACGCGGTTCTCGCCGAGCACATAGCGGGTGTGCTCGAAGATCGCGGTGAAGCCCGAGGTGCGGGCTAGCACGGCGGGCTCGACCAGCGGCGGAGCGACAATGCTCATCCTTCCAGCCTCACTCTTGGATCAATTACGCCATAGAGGATGTCGATCATCAGATTGAGCAGCACGTACATCACCGCCATGGTCAGCACGAAGCCTTGCACCGGCGCGAAATCCGAGGAGATCAGCGCTTCCACCGCGTAGGAGCCGATACCCGGCCAGGCGAACACTTTTTCGACCAGCACATTGGCGCCGAGCAGGAACGAGAACACCATGGAGAGCGTGGTGATCACGGGCAGCATCGCGTTGCGGAAGGCATAGGTCACGATCACGGTGCCCGGCGACAGGCCGCTGGCGCGCGCGGTGCGCACGAAATCCGAGGCCAGCACCGCCAGCATCGAGGCCCGCGTCATGCGCGCGATCGGCGCCAGCGAGAAAATCGCCAGCGTCATCGCCGGCAGGATCAGCTGGCTGAGCGCGGATCGGAAGGTTTCGAAGTCGCGCGCAATCAGGGCGTCGATCAGGTAGAAGCCGGTCACCGTCGGCGGCGCGCTGTAGAACACGTCGAGCCGCCCCAGCGGCGCCGGCGACCAGCCGAGCTTGAAATAGAAAATGTACACCAGCACCAGGCCGGTGAAGAACACCGGCAGCGACACACCCGCGGTCGTCGTCACCCGGCAGAGATGGTCGATCCACGAACCGGGCTTGGTGGCGGCGAGAATGCCGAGCGGAATGGCGATCATGATCGAGACGATGAGGCCGAGCAGGGTCAATTCGGCGGAAGCCGGCAGGCGATTGCGAATTTCGGTCGCCACCGGCTGGCCGGTGGTGAGCGAATTGCCGAAGTCGCCGTGCGAAAGATCATTGGTGTAGCGGAAGAACTGCTCGATCAGCGGCTTGTCGAGACCGAGCTTTTTGCGGATCTGCTCGACTGCCTCCTTGCCTGCGGCAGGACCGGCGAAATACGCCGCCGGATCGCCGGGCAGCGCGCGGGTCAACAGGAACGTCACGATCACCACCCCGATCAGGCTCGGAATCGCGAACACCAGCCGCTTGCCGATCATGGTCAGCATGGACGCGGCATCCCCACGAGTTGTCCCCGCGAAGGCGGGGACCCATAACCACCGGCGTTAGTAGTTACGGAAGGTATCGGCCGCCGCGCCAAAATGAGAGGGCATGATGCATGGGTCCCCGCCTTCGCGGGGACGACGGATGATGATGTTGCGAACAACATCATCGCCCACTTACCCCTTCACCAGCGCGCGATAGTCGAGGCGGCGGTGGAACCAGTATTGATAGCCGGAAACATTCTTCTGCATCGCGACATTGACATAGGGCTGATACAGCGGAATGCGCGGAATATCGGCGAAGGCGAGATCGACGAAACCTTTCACGTCGGTGTCGTAGGCCGGCATATCGTTGGACGCAGCAGCCGTGCGCGCGCCGTCGATCAGCCGGTCCATCTCCGGCGACTTGTAGCTCATGGTGTTGAACACGGAATTGTTGCCGTGATAGCACCAGTAGAAAAAGTATTCGGGGTAATCGAGCCAGCCCGAGAACACGTTGGTGTAGAGCGGCATTTCCTTCTTGTTCAATTCGGTGCGCCAGTTGGCGCCGGGCACTTTGTTGATGGTGGTCTTGATGCCGATCTGGCCGAGGCTCTCCTGCACCAGCACGCAGAGCGGCTCGTTGACGCCGGCAAAATTCAGATCGAATGAGATCGTGGTCTCGAAGCCATCCGGGAAGCCGGCCTCGGTGAGCAACGCCTTCGCCTTGGCGATATCCGTGAAGTATTTGGTCGGCTGCGGCCACGCCACGTCGGTCGATTTACTCCCGGGCGCGCCGAACATCGGATTCGCGAGGCCAAACAGGACGACGTCCATAATCTTCTGATAGGGAATCGCGTAAGCCACCGCCTGGCGCACCTTCGGATTGTCGAATGGCGGTCTGGTGACGTTCATGCCGATGTACTGGATGCCGTTGGAGAACGGCAGCGACACGATGTCGAGCTTGCCGGCGGCCTTGAGCTCCTGGAAATCCTTGTACGGCAGTTCGTAGGAGATGTCGGCGTCGCCACGCTCCAGCAGCGCGCGGCGGTTGCCCGCCTGCGGCACCATGCGCCAGATCACGCGCCTGATCTTCGGAATCGAGCCCCCGACCCACTCGTCGTTGCGCTCCATGATCACTTCGGTGCCGGCGGTCCATTTTGTCACTCTGTAGGCGCCGGAGCCCGCGGTCTGCTGTTTGGTATATTCAAGGCCCCAAGGGTCTTTCTCGCTGGCGTTCTTCTTCACCAGTTCGGAATTGACCACGCAGGGCACGATGACCGCGAGATCGGGAATTGTCAGGCGATCTTTCTTGGCGAAGTCCACCCGCACGGTGCTGTCGTCGACGATTACGAACTGCTCCGGCTTTGTGAGCGAGCCGGCGCTCATCTGGAAAGTCGGAAAACCACCGACGCTGACGGCGCGGTCGAGCGACCATTTTACGTCTTTCGCCGTCACCGGCGCGCCGTCATGGAATTTTGCGTTCTTCTTCAGCTTGAAGGTCACCGACATGTCGCCGACATTCATGTCCTCGGCGAGTTCGGGCTTGAACTTGTCGCGGTCGTAATACGGCACGCCGCCCGGACCGCTTTTCATCTCATGGCTGATCAGGCGGTCGTAGCAGTTCCACGAGACCTCATAGCCGGGCACGTTGGTGCCGATACCATGGATGTCGAGATTGTTGGGGCCACCTTCCGAGACGATCAGCAGCGTCTCCGAGCGGGCATCGGCCTTGGCCGCCGACCAGATCGCCGGCGCAGGCACCATGGCGCCGGCGGCCAACCCGGATACGGATTTCAGAAAGTCGCGACGTTTCATGGGAGCTCCAACGCACGAGAAATCGGCTTTGGAACTGACATCGCAAGGTTTGTGCCACAGCTTAACAAGATCCTAACGAAGCCGTCAGGCGCTTGTTTCAATTCGGTTTTTAAGGACTACAGCGTCTTTGGCACACGATGCCATTGCATACAAAGATAGGCGGATGCCTAAAGGATAGGCGATAGCTTCATAAAGCCCGACCTTTGCTCACATGCTCACGAATGCGAGCGCGCTTGTCAGAATACAACTTTAGCAGCACTGTGGCGTTTGCCTGCTCCTTATCAAATGTCTGTCCTTGACCAAGCCGCCGATCGCGGCGCGATCGCCGGGCCCCTCACTCGACTTGAGAATAGGTGCATCATGACCAGCCATGCGACCCATCGATTCTTCGTCGCGCTCGCCGCGACCTTGTTTCTGACGTTGCTGATTTCGCCGGCGCTACCGCAGCCGGTCACGCCAAAATCCGTCAAAACCGGCACTTCGGCCAGCTTGACGCTTAACTCGTCCGGCTTTTTCGACCTCTCCCGCGTTACCGCGTCGCAGATCGCAATCAATCCATCGACAGGCGCTTCCAATGTGGCGCTCAAGAACGCCACTCCGCAGAGCGCGGCCCTGTCTTTCGATCTTGCCGCAACGGCGCCGACCGGCCCGCGAGCTATCGTCATCACCACGGATGATGTGACCGTCTCGATCAAGTTCATGGTGGAACGCGGCACCGCGCAGATCTGTACCCCAGGCAACTGCCGTCCGCCGAGGGTATGCAACGGAAACATCTGCGAGCTTGCCGAGTGTGGTCCCTCGAATTGCCGTCCGCCCAAACAATGCAGTGACGACGGCGTTTGTATTCGGCCGCCGGTTTGCACTCCGGCATGCCGGCCGCCGAAAGAATGTCAGCCGGGGAACGTCTGTCGATTGCCGAGATAATCAGCGATCGGGATTGGAGCGCTCGAACTGACGCAGCAGCCGGTTGCCGCGCTCGACGGCGGAATCGAGCGCGGCCTGCGCGGATTTCCTGCCGCTGAAAGCCTGTTCCAGTTCTTCGTCGATCACATCGCGGATCAGCACGAACGACCCGAGCCGCAGCCCCTTGGAGTTTTCGGTCGGGGACTTGAGCGTCATCTGTTCGATCGAGATCGCAGCACCCGGATTGCGGTCGTAAAATCCCTGGGCGCGGGTCAGGTCGAACGCCGCGCGGGTGATCGGCATATAACCAGTGTTCTGATGCCACGCCGCCTGAACCTCCGGCTTGGACAGAAACGCAAAGAATTTCGCGACGCCCTTGTATTCGTCGCGCGGCCGATCCCGCAGCACCCACAGCGTCGCGCCGCCGATGATGGTGTTCTGCGGGGCGCCTTCGACGTCGGGCCAGTACGGCAGCATGCCGTAGCCGATTTCGAATTTCGAATTGGCGCGGATATCGGCGCGCGTCGCCGAGGAGCCGATGAAGATCCCGCATTCGCCGTTCTGGAATCGCGGCTCCGCCGCCGTGGCGCGGCCGCCGTAGTCGAACACTTTCGTGGTTTGCCAGTCCGCAAGCTGCGCGATGTTGCGAACCACAAGCGGATTGTTGAACGTCAGCACCGCATCGAGCCCGCCGAGACCATTGGCCTTGGTTGCGATCGGCAGATTGTGGAACGCGGAAAAATTCTCGATGTGGATCCACGACGGCCACGCCGTGGTGAACCCGCAAGCCGCACCGGCGGCGCGCAGCCGCTTCGCCACAGCACCGACCTCGGGCCAGGTCTTCGGCGCCACCTCGGGGTCAAGGCCGGCGGCGCGGAACAAGTCCTTGTTATAGTAGAGAATGGGGGTCGAAGCGTTGAATGGGAACGACAGCATGTTGCCGGCGATGTCGGTATAGTAGCCGGTGATCGCCGGCAGGTATGCCGTCGGGGAGAACGCCTCGGCTTCGTCCCGCATCAGTTCGAAAACCGGATAGGTGGCCCCCTTCGCGGCCATCATGGTTGCCGTGCCGATCTCATTGACCTGCACGATGGCAGGCTGGCCGCGCGAGCGGAACGCAAAGATCGCGGCCGTCACGGTCTCGGTGTAGTTGCCCTTGTAGCTCGGCATGATGCGATATTCGGATTGCGTCGCATTGAAATCCGCGGCGAGCTTCTCCACCTGGCGGCCGAGCTGGCCCGACATCGCGTGCCACCACATGACGTCGGTGACCGCATAAGCGGGCGACGGCCCGGCCAGGGCAACTGCGGCTGCGAACAGCACGGCATATCTGAAAGCCGATTTCACAATAAAACCATTCCAAACTGTCGCGGCCGAAACGCCGTCCGTCTCGCGCTTCTCATTAAGACCCCGCGTCGGCCGATTCAATCGGGAAACCCGCTTCACAATGCCCCAATCCCTGTCGCGCCCGCCGCTGACGGCTCCGGATAGCCATGTCCGGTCCCGTTCTGCTAGATTGGCATGAACCTTTTCAATGGAAAGCCGACTCCAGCCTAGGGGGATGTTGCCTGTGTCCAGCCGCTCCGTTCAGCGGATCGTAACAATCGTGACTTTGCTGTCGTTGATGGCGGCGCCGGCGCTTGCGCGGGAATTCCGCGCCGCCGATACCCAGGCCGAAGACTATCCGACTGTGCAGGCGTTGCGCTTCATGGGCCGCGTAATCGCGGAACGCAGCGGCGGCCGCGACCAGATCCGCGTCTTTCATTCCCGCCAGCTCGGCGAGGAAAAAGAGACCATCGAACAGACCCGCGCCGGCGCCATCGATCTCAATCGTACCAACGTCGCGCTGATCGGCAACTTCGTGCCGGCAATGAATGTGCTGGCGATGCCGTTTCTGTTCCGCTCCGTCGAGCATCTGCAGAAAGTGCTGGACGGGCCGATCGGCAGCGAAATACTGAACAGCTTCGAGCCCTATGGATTTGTCGGCCTGGCGTTCTACGATTCCGGGGCGCGATCGATCTACAACAACGTCAGGCCGATCCGCACCATCGCCGACATGAAAGGCCTGCGGCTGCGCGTGCAGCAATCCGAATTGATGTCCGATATGGTCCGGGCGCTGGGCGCGGAACCCGTCGAGCTTCCCTATGGACAAGTCATCACCGGACTTGCAACAAAGCTGATCGACGGCGCGGAAAACAACTGGCCATCCTTTGTCACCACCGATCACTATAAATTCGCGGGCTACTATACCCTTACCGAGCACACCATGAGCCCGGAGGTGCTGGTGATGTCGCGCAAGGCCTGGGAGAGTCTGTCGGCCGACGACCGGAAGCTTTTTCGCGACGCCGCGTCGCAATCCAATCTTTTCATGCGTGCGAAATGGAAGGATCTCGAACAAGCTTCGCGTCAGAAGGCGGAAGCCGCCGGCGTAACCATCGTGACCGATTTCGACCGCAAGCCGTTCGAGACCGCGATGGCTGAGCTCTATGCAAAAGTTCGGCGCAATCCGGCGTCCGCCAGATTGATCGAACGCATTCGCAAGGTGGAGTGAGTTGGCTTTGGTGACAGCCCGGCAGAACGAAGCTACGGAACGGCCGGCGAGCCTCGCGGCGCGCAGCCGAGTCGGCGTTGTCGGCCTGGTTCGTTCGGTTCCGATCCGCTGGCGAATTCTGTCGATTGCCGCGCTGAATTCGCTGGTCGTGCTGGTGCTCGCCGGCATGATCTGGAGCGGCGCCCAGGTGCTCGGTTCGGCCTGGGACGACGTGCGCCAGGTGCGCGAGTCGGACAAAATCCTGGCGCTGCTGGAAAGCGAAACCGGCCGCCTGCAGAACCTGATCCACCGTTACATCAACCAGCCGAGCCCCGAACTGTTTGCGGAGATCCTGCTGCTGCGAGAAGCGGTGCTCGGCACGCTGACCACGCGTGCGTCGACCGACCCGATGCTGTCCGGATCGGTGGAGGAACTGGAACGCGTCACCGAACGCTTTCTCAACGGCTTTGGCGAATTGCGCGCCGTGCAGGCGACGATCTCGAAAACCTACGAAGACGATGTTTTAAAGCCCGCCAAGGACATGGCCGGGCTCTATTCGATCATCGAGGGCGCCACCGGTCACCGCGACGCCTTGATCTGGCCGTCGCTTGGAAAATCCCGCGAGGCCTTTACGGCCATGCTGGTCGCAGCGAACGCCTATTATCTCTCGGTGGCGACGAATTCCGCGGAAGACGCCCGCAGAAACACCGAGACCATCGAGAAAACCATACCGGTGATGGCCGACCTTGCCGACAACGATCTGCAGCGCCTGGCGCTGCAGCGATTGAAAACGCGGACCGTGGCGCTGCGCGAGGGGCTCGCCAAATTGTCCGAACAACTCGCCAGCCGCACCGACCTGCTGCGCAACACCATCGACGCCAGCCAGGCCGACACTATCGGCGCCATCGACGGGCTATCCGTCAAGATGCGGCAGCGCGAGCAGAAAGCCCAGGCGACATTCGACCGGACGCTGAGCAATATCGCGCACAGGGTGCTCTCCATCGCCCTGCTTTTTCTGGCCGTCATCATCATCGCGGGAGTCATTATCGCGCTCAGCATCCGGCTGCCCCTGCAGCAGATCATGACCTCGATGCGGGCGATCCGGTCGGGCGACTACGATCGTCAGGTGCCGGGCACCGACGCCAAGGACGAAGTGGGCGCGATGGCGCGAGCCGTCGAGGTGTTCCGCGAAAACGCCATCGCCAAGCGCGAAGCCGAAGACGGGTTGCGTGCCTCCAAGGAAAAAGCGGAGTCCGCGCTGCTGGAGTTGAACGCCGCCCAGCAAAACCTGATCGACGCCGAACGGCTGGCGGCGCTCGGCGGCCTGGTCGCCGGCGTCGCGCATGAGGTGAACAATCCGATCGGCATCAGTCTGACGGTGGCGTCGAGTTTCGCCCGCCGCACCGATCAGTTCGATGCCGAAATGCGATCCGGCATGACATTGCGGCGATCGCAACTCGAGGAATTCGTCCGCAGCGCGCGCGACGCCTCGCAGCAATTGGTGGCGAACCTGCATCGCGCCGGCGAGCTGATCCAGTCGTTCAAGCAGGTCGCGGTCGATCGCTCGCATGCCGAACGGCGGCAGTTCAGCCTCGATGAGGCCACCGACCAGATCATCGCCAGCCTGCGTCCGGTTCTGAAGAAGATCGCCGATCAGCCTGTCGGTGGATGTGCCCGCCGGCCTCGTGGTCGACGGCTTTCCGGGCTCTTACGGCCAGATTCTGACGAATCTCTTCCTCAATGCCGCAAATCACGCATTTTCCGACGGGCGGTCGGGGGCGATCACCATTTCAGCCAAACCGCGCGGCAATGATGACATCGAGATCATTTTTGCCGACAATGGCGCCGGAATGACCCCGGACGTGCAGCGCCAGGCCTTCGACCCGTTCTTTACCACGCGCCGCAACGAGGGCGGCACCGGCCTCGGCTTGCACATCGTCTATAATCTCGTAACCCAGCAGCTCGGCGGACGGATGATGCTTGAGTCGAGGCTGGGACAAGGGACTACGTTTCGCATTATCATGCCGCGGGCCGCCAGGCGCGGCTTGACCGAGACCGACACAGAAAGCCACGGGACCGCGCAATGGCCGACCAGGACGATGTCCTCCAACTGATTGAAGATTCCGGCCGCGCTCCGGAGGCATCCACGGCGCGCAAGTGGAAGGTCGCGGTGATCGACGACGATCACGCCGTGCACGAAGGCACGCGGTTTGCGCTGAGCGACTACAATCTCAACGGCCAGACGCTCGAAATCCTGTCGGCCTATTCGGCGGCCGAGGGCCGCACGTTGATGCGCGCCCATCCCGACATCGCCGCCGTGCTGCTCGACGTCATCATGGAAACCGACGCCGCCGGGCTCGACCTGGTCGAGTTCATCCGCAACGAGATCAAGAACGAGACCGTCCGCATCATCCTGCGCACCGGACAACCCGGCCAGGCGCCGGAGCGCCGCGTCATCGTCGACTACGACATCAACGACTACAAGGCGAAAACCGAGCTGACCGCCGACAAGCTGTTCACGTCGCTGACCGCGGCGTTGCGCAGCTATCAGCAGCTCGAGCGCATGGTGCAGACCCGGCGCGGGCTCGAAATCATCATCGACGCCGCCTCGACGCTGTACGACTTCAAGTCGATGCAGCGCCTCGCCGAAGGCGTGCTGACGCAGATCGCCTCGCTGCTGAATGTCGATTGCGCCGGCATCCTGGTGCTGCGCGACGGCGGCGCCACCGGCGACGATTTTTCCGTGCTGGCCGGGTCGGGCTGCTACAGCCGCTTCACCGGCGCCGCCGGATCGAAATCGCTCGATACCGACCTGCGGCAAATGGTGGAAGCGGCCTTTCAGCGCCGCAAGCACGAGTTCGCCGATCACCGCAGCGTTCTCTACGTCAGAACCGGCAGCGGCCGCGAAGTCGTGGTGCTGCTGCAGTCGGAGCGGGACTTGTCCGACACCGACCGGTCGCTGGTGGAAATCTTCGGCAGCCGGCTTTCGATCGCGTTCGACAATGTCATTCTCTATCAGCAGCTCAATGAAGCCAACACCCAGCTCGAGGACCGCGTCGCGCAGCGCACCCGCGCGCTGATGCAGGCCAATCGCCGGCTTTCGGCGCAGTGGTTGCGGCTGCAGCGCGCCAACGGCTTCAAGAATGAAATTCTCGGCACCGTCGCGCACGACCTGAAAAATCCGCTCGGCGTGATCCTCGGCCGTACCGAAATGCTGACGGAATTGATCGGTGCCAGCTCTTCGAAGGAGAGCATTACCGCCCAGGTCGAGCACATCCGCGATGCCACCAAGCGTCTGACCTCGATGGTCGATCATCTGATTTCCGACGCCATGGCCGACGCCTTCGACATCACCATCCGCCGCGAGCCGGTCGATATCGCGGCATTGGTCGGCGAGGTCGCGGAAGCCAACAAGCCTTCGGCCATGAACAAACAGCAAGTCATCGTGGTTTCGGCACCGCCGGAGCGCTTTACGATGTGCGATTCGGACCGGATGCGGGAAGCGATCGACAATCTGATCAGCAATGCCATCAAATACAGTCCGATCGGCGGCAAGATCGCGCTGCTGGTGACCCACGACGACGCCCACACGGTCATCCGCGTCACCGACGAAGGCGCGGGCCTGTCGCCGGAGGATCTCGGACGCCTGTTCGGCCGCTTCCAGCGGCTTTCCGCAAAGCCGACGGCGGGCGAAAGCTCCACCGGGCTTGGGCTATCCATCGTCAAGCGCATCATCGATATGCATGGCGGCAAGGTCATCGCCGACAGCGCCGGGCCCGGACAGGGCTCGACCTTCGCCATCGTATTGCCCGCGACGCCCGCGTCCTGACATGAGCCAGAGCCCGCACATCATCATTGTCGACGACGAGGCGCCGGCCCGCGAGATGGTCGGCGACTATCTGAAGATGCACGGCTTTACCATCACGCTGTGCGACGGCGGCAAGAGCCTGCGCAGCGCCATCGACGCGGGCAGCCCCCGATCTGGTGGTGCTCGATCTGAATATGCCGGAGGAAGACGGGCTCTCCATCATCCGCGATCTCAAAGGCCGCATCAACGTGCCGGTGATCATGCTGACCGCCACCGCAAGCCCGATCGACCGCGTCGTCGGCCTTGAACTCGGCGCCGACGACTACATCGCAAAGCCCTGCGAGTTGCGCGAATTGATGGCGCGCATCCGTTCGGTGCTGCGGCGGAGCGCGCCGGTCAGGCAGACCCAGGCCGCCGCGCCGGAAACCGTTGCGGAGAAGGCAGCGAAGGACCAGCTGGTACGGTTCGGCACCAAATGGCTCGACCTCGAAGCGCAGGCCCTGCGCGACGACGAAGGCAACGAACACCCGCTGACGGCGTCTGAATTCGGCTCTGCTCAAGGTTTTCGCCGCGAACCCGAAGCGCGTGCTGTCCCGCGAGCGCCTGCTGGAATTGGCCAATGCGCGCGACAGCGAAGCGTTCGATCGCGCCGTCGATCTGCGGATCATGCGAATCCGGCGTAAAATCGAACCGGATCCGACCAGGCCGGCGGTGATCCGCACCATCCGCGGCGGCGGCTATCTGTTTTCGCCTGCCGGCGACAAGGCCTGATACTGCTCAAATCGATGCCATCTGATTCAAATTGCAGGTGTTTTAGCGCATCGCGATTGTTTCTTCGCTCGCCGCGGCGACGAAACAATTCTTTCGCGGACGAAACCATTTTCCGCTTTTCGCGCAGACATCCTGAAACCTGTGCTGCTTAACAATCTCCCAACAAGAACCGCCCAGGCGGTAATAACGGGAGACTGTCATGCAGAACGTGATCGCCATCAACGCCGCCGCGCGCCAGGGCATCCTTGCCGCACAGGCGACCTCGGACGAGATGCTGCTCGAAGGCATTGCCGCAGGCGGCAGGTCTGCGATGCACATCCTCTATTCCCGGCACAATGTGCGGGTCTACCGCTTCATCCTTCGCATGGTGCGCGACACCACCACCGCGGAAGACCTGGTCAGCCAGGTTTTCCTGGACGTATGGCGCACCGCCGGCCAGTTCGAAGGCCGCGCCCAGGTTTCGACCTGGCTGCTGTCGATCGCCCGCTTCAAGGCCCTGACCGCGCTGCGTCAGCGCCGGCACGAGGATATCGATCAGGACGAAGTGCTTGAAATCGCCGACGAGGCGGACACCCCGGAAGCCTCGCTGGACCGCAGCAACACCAGCGCCATCCTGCGCGCCTGCGTGGCCAAGCTGTCCCCGGCTCACCGCGAGATCATCAACCTCGTCTACTATCATGAGAAATCGGTGGAAGAGGCCGGCGAGATCATCGGCATCCCGCAGAGCACGGTGAAGACCCGGATGTTCTATGCCCGCAAGCAACTGGCCGACCTGCTCAAGGGCGCCGGGGTCGAAAACCTGGCGGCGTGAACCTAAAAATCACGTGTAATCAACCGGTTACACGTGATTTTGGCCTAGAAAACGGCCCTCAGTCGCGTCCGAAGAAATCGACGCGACGAAACCATTGAAACAATTGACGACATCAACCGGAAAAAATTGGCCGTTAAACCTTTCATTAACGAGACGCCAAACGGGGACGACGGCGATGCTGAAACCCACCTTCCGCTTCTTCATTATCCCGCTCGGCGCGATCTGCACCCTCGCCTCGCTTTCCAGCCAGAACGCCGCGCCCCGTGCCCAGCACGACACCGGTTCGATGCTGGTCCGGCAGCAGGTGATCGATTGCAGCAACAAGAATCCCTCGGAGGTCTGCGTGATCTCCATGACGGCGAGGCCACCGCCCGCTAATTCAAGTTTTCTAACCACCAAGTACCTCCAACGACCCGGATGGGATGCCCCCCTCCGGGTCGCTCTGCGTCTAGGGGTAGCGCAGACGTCGACCTCCGCCGCGATATCCTCGCTCTGACATTGCGTGATAACGTCTACCTGGGATCCAGCGATGACGGATGGCTTCGATGTTCGAGGGCTTGGACGCCGTGGTTTTGGCCCGGGCGCAATTCGCGTTCACGATGTCGTTCCACATCGTATTCCCGGCCTTCTCGATCGGGCTTGCCAGCTATCTCGCCGTGCTTGAAGGGCTCTGGCTGTGGACCGGGCGCGAGGTATTCATCAACCTCTTCAATTACTGGCTGAAGATTTTCGCCATCGCCTTCGGCATGGGCGTCGTGTCCGGCATTGTGATGTCCTACCAGTTCGGCACCAACTGGTCGGTATTTTCCGACAAGGCGGGCCCCGTTGTCGGCCCACTGATGGCCTATGAAGTGCTCACCGCATTCTTCCTCGAGGCCGGCTTTCTCGGCGTGATGCTGTTCGGCCTGGAGCGGGTCGGCCACAAGCTGCATTTCTTCGCAACACTGATGGTCGCCATCGGCACGCTGATCTCCGCATTCTGGATTCTGTCGGCCAATTCCTGGATGCAGACGCCGACGGGCTTCGCCATCAATGCCGACGGGCAGTTTGTCGCCGCCGAGCTGGCTGAAGGTGATTTTCAATCCTTCGTTTCCCTATCGCCTCGTGCACATGGTGCTGGCGGCCTACCTCACCACCGCTTTTGTAGTCGGCGCGGTCGGCGCCTGGCACCTGCTGCGGGATCAGCATCTGCCCGGCCCGCGTGTGATGTTTTCGATGGCGATGTGGATGGCGGCGCTGGTCGCGCCGATCCAGATTTTCGCCGGCGATCAGCACGGCCTCAACACGCTGGAGCATCAGCCGGTGAAAGTCATGGCGATGGAAGGCCATTTCACCAGTCATCCGAACGGTGCGCCGCTCATCCTGTTCGGATTGCCGGATCAGGCCGCGGGTAAAATGAAATATTCCGTCGAGATTCCAAAAGCGTCCTCGCTCATTCTAAAACATTCGCTGGACGCGCCGCTGAAGGGGCTCGATACCGTGCCTCGTGAAAACTGGCCGCCGGTCGCAGTCATATTCTGGTCGTTCCGCATCATGGTCGGCATCGGATTTCTGATGCTGGGCATCGGCTTGCTCAGCCTGTGGATGCGATGGCGCGGCAGGCTGTATCAATCGCGACTGCTGCATCTTTATGCGCTGGCGATGGGTCCCGCCGGATTTATCGCGGTGCTGGCGGGCTGGTTTACCACCGAGGTCGGCCGCCAACCCTTTACGGTCTACGGGCTGCTCCGCACTGCCGACGCTGCGTCGCCGCTGGCGGCGCCTGCGGTTGCCTCATCGTTGATCGGTTTCATCGTCGTATATTTCATCGTCTACGCGGCGGGCTTGATCTACCTCTTTCGGCTGATGGCAACGCCGCCGCATCACGGCGAACAAGGGCCGAGCGGCGAAGCGCCGACGCGCACCGCCGGCATTACACCCGCGGCTGGTGCTGCGGCAACGGGGCATGCGTGATGGCCGGCATGATCGACATTCCCGTGCTCTGGGCGTTCATCATCGCCTTCGCGGTGTTCGTCTATGTGGTCATGGACGGATTCGATCTCGGCCTCGGCATGCTGTTTCCGCTGTTTCCGAAAAAAGCCGACCGCGACGTCATGATGAACAGCGTGGCGCCGGTCTGGGATGGCAACGAAACCTGGCTGGTGCTGGGCGGCGGCGGATTGATGGCGGCGTTTCCGCTGGCCTATGCGGTGCTGATGCCGGCACTGTATACGCCGATGATCGCGATGCTGATCGGCCTGATCTTTCGCGGCGTCGCGTTCGAATTCCGCTGGCGGACGACGCGCGAGCGCAATCTGTGGGACATCGCATTCTTTGGCGGATCACTGCTCGCGGCGATGGCGCAGGGCGTAGCGCTCGGCGCGATCCTGCAAGGTGTCCATGTCGAGGGGCGTCACTATGGCGGCGGCTGGTGGGACTGGCTGACGCCGTTCAGCATCCTGACCGGCCTTTCGGTCGTGGTCGGTTACACGCTGCTCGGGGCGACGTGGCTGGTGATGAAAACCGAGGGCGAACTGCGCGATGAGGCCTATCGCCTGGGCTGGTGGCTGCTGTTTGCGATGCTCGCCGCCATCGGCGCGGTCAGTCTTGCGACGCCGTTCCTGAACATGGAATACGCCAACCGCTGGTTCGCCTGGCCGAACATTATTCTGACGGCGCCGGTACCGATCGCTGTCGCGGGTGTTAGCGCTTTGCTGCTGCGCAGCCTCGCCAACAAGCAGGACTACCGGCCGTTCTTTCTGACCTTGGCATTGTTCGGTCTGTCCTATGCCGGGCTCGGCATCAGCATGTGGCCCTACATCGTACCGCGCAGCATCACCATCTGGCAGGCAGCATCCCCGGAGAACAGCCAGATCTTCATGCTGTTCGGCGTCGCCATCCTGATACCGATGATCCTTGGCTATACCGCATGGGCCTATTACGTGTTTCGCGGCAAGGTCAAACCCGAGAGCGGCTACCATTGACGCAGCCTGCGCAGAAGCCGACGCGGCTCGCGCAGCGTCTGTTGTGGTTTGCCGCACTCTGGCTCGGCGGCGTCGGCACGGTTGCCATCGTCGCATATGGATTGCGGCTCTGGATCGCGCCGAAGTAAACCTCACGCCCCGTGATCTTTGGCATAATTTGTTGGTTCCAGTGATGTTGCGGAAGTGATAGACACCGCCGCGGACGTCAACCGGGAGAGCTTTCGATGATCAAGTTTCGGCACCTGATCTGGACCTTCGTTGCAACGATCGGTCTGATGCTTTCGGCGTCGCAGAGCTTTGCGCAGCAAAACGATCCCGGCGACCAGCCCGGACTTATTGCCGACGATTCGGTGGAACTGGATCCGGAATTCAGGCGCACGATGGTGCTCTATCGCACCACGGAGGCGCCCGGCACCATCATCATCCAGACCTCGGAGCGTCATCTCTATGTCGTGCAAGGCAATGGCCGCGCCATACGCTACGGCATCGGCGTCGGCCGCGACGGCTTTCAGTGGCAGGGCCTGTTGCAGATTTCGCGCAAGGCGGAATGGCCGGACTGGACCCCGCCGCCGGAGATGATCGCGCGCCAGCCCTACCTGCCGCGTTTCATGGCCGGCGGACCCGGCAACCCGCTCGGCGCCCGCGCGCTTTACCTCGGCGCCACGGTGTACCGCATTCATGGCACCAACCGGCCGGACACGATCGGCACCGCCGTCTCGTCCGGCTGCTTCCGGCTAGTCAACGCCGACGTCACCGATCTCTACGATCGCATCCCCGTCGGCACCAAGGTCATCGTGCGGCAGAAGCCACAGCTGTAATGGCGGCTCCTACTCCAGCGCATAGAACTTTTTCCTATTATTTTTGAGGGCTGCATCACATGCGGACTTTTCGAACCGGTCTTTTGATCGGCCTCGCTATCGCGGTCGCAGTCGGCGCTTTAGCGATCACCTATGAGCGCTACGATACCAAGACGCTGAAGCGGACGATCCGCCGCGGTGACGTGCTGTGCGGCGTTAACACCGGCCTGCCGGGCTTCTCGATTCCGGACGACAAGGGAAGCTGGACCGGGTTCGATGTCGATTTCTGCCGCGCGGTGGCGGCGGCGATCTTCGACGATCCGAAAAAAGTAAAATTCGTCCCGCTCGACGCCAACGAACGCTTCAAGGAGCTGCAGAGTCGCAAGGTCGATATCCTGTCGCGCAATTCGACTTGGAGCATGTCGCGCGAGACCAATTACGATTTGTATTTCCCGGCGGTCGCCTATTATGACGGCGAAGGTTTTATGGTCCCGGCGTCGCGCAAGATCGATTCCGCGCTGGCACTCGACGGCAGTAAGGTATGCGTTCAGGACGGCACCACTACGCAGCTCAATCTCGCCGATTACTTTCGTGCCAACAATATGAAGTATCAGGAGATGAAATTCGGAAAGCTGGATGAGGTGTTCAAGGCCTATCAGTCCGGCCAGTGCGACACCTTCACCGCCGACATCTCCCAGCTTTACGCGCTGCGGCTGAACCTTGCCAAGCCTACCGATCACGACATTCTTCCCGACGTCATTTCGAAGGAGCCGCTTGCGCCGGTCGTCCGGCAACGGGACGATGACTGGATGATGATCGTGAAATGGACCCTGTATGCGATGATCAACGCCGAAGAACTCGGCATTACCTCGAAGAATATCGACGAGGCGTTGAAATCGAAGAAGCCCGACGTGATGCGGCTGGTCGGTACCGAGGGCGCCTACGGCGAAGACCTCGGCCTGACCAGGGATTGGGCGGCGCGTATCATCCGGCACGTCGGCAATTACGGCGAAGTCTATGAGCGGAACGTCGGCGCCGGATCGAAACTCGGCATTCCGCGCGGCCTCAACCAGTTGTGGAGCGCCGGCGGGATTCAGTACGCGCCGCCGATAAGGTGACGAACGCAGTTCGTCATGCGCGGGCTTGACCCGCGCATCCATCAATCCTCGTAAGATTCTCGCGAAGAAGATGGATGGCCGGGTCGAGCCCGGCCATGACGGCGTTTTTTCAATAACTCTTTAGCCTCGCCAGTTGATCGGCGTGAAAATTGCTGTCGCCGAACAGTTCCTGGCAGACCCGCGCGCGCTTCATGAAGAAGCCGATGTCGAACTGGTCGGTCATGCCCATGCCGCCATGCATCTGCACGCCTTCCTGCACCGCGAGTGTCGCCGTCGAGCCGGCCCGCGCTTTGGCGACCGCAACCGCCGCTCCCGCATTTTCAAAATTTCCGTCGAGCGTCTGCAGCGCCTTCAGCACGGCGGCGCGGGTGATCTCGATCTCGACATAGAGATGCGCGGCGCGGTGCTGCAGCGCCTGGAATTCACCGATCAACCTGCCGAACTGCTTGCGCTCCTTCAGGTATCCGACGGTGCGCCCGAATACCTCCTCGCTGACGCCGACCATTTCGGAGGCCACCGCGCCGCGGCCGATGTTCAGGATACCTTCCAGCAGCGCCCCACCCTGGTCGACCTCGCCGAGCACGCCGTCGGCATTGACCTCGACATTGTCGAACACGATACGTGCGGCATTGTGCGAATCGACCATCGCGGTGCGTTCGGTCTCGATGCCCTTGGATTTGGGATCGACCAGGAACAGCGTCAGTCCGTCGCGCTCGCCCGCCGCACCCGCGGTGCGCGCCGCGACGATCAGCAGATCGGCGGCATGGCCATCGACGACAAATGCCTTGGCGCCGTTCAGCCTGAAGCCATTTCCGGAGCGCACTGCCTGCATCTTGGTCCGCAGCGGCCGATGCTTGGCGCCCTCATCGATGGCGAGCGCCGCCAGCAGCGATCCGTCCGCGATTTTCGGCAGATGCTCGGATTTTTGCGCGGCACTGCCGCCGCGCGACAGCGCCGACGCCGCAAGCACGGCGGTGGACAGGAACGGCGACGGCATCAGCGTGCGGCCGATTTCCTCCATCACCACGCCGGCCTCGACACAGCCAAGCCCGGCGCCGCCGAACTGGTCCGGCACCAGCAGGCCGGAAAATCCCATCTCGGCAAAACTGCGCCACAGATCGCGGGAGAAGCCGGTGGCGTCCTTCGAATCGCGCAGCTGCCGCAGATGCGACACCGGCGCCTTGTCGCCGATGAGGCCGCGCGCGCTGTCGCGCAGCAAGGATTGTTCTTCGTTGAGGACGAGGGCCATGAGGAATTTCCGGATAGTTGGTGTGACTGATATGCACTTAGCTCGTCATGCCCGGCCTTGTGCCGGGCATCCACGTCTTTAAACCTCGACAGCGAAAGACGTGGATGGCCGGGACAAGCCCGGCCATGACGAAATTGACTTACTATGCCCCCGGCAGATCGAGAATGCGCTTGGCGACGATGCCCAGCATCACCTCAGAGGTGCCGCCCTCGATCGAGTTGGCCTTGGTGCGCAGCCAGGCGCGCGGACGCGCGCCCTGCTTCGAGCGCTCGCTTTCCCATTCCAACGCGTCGGCGCCGCCGGCCGACATCAGGATTTCATAGCGGCGCTTGTTGAGCTCGGTGCCGTAATATTTCATCGCCGAGGAAAACGCCGGATGCGCCTGCCCGGCCTTGGCCAGATCCACTGCACGCTCCGCCGCGGCGGCCAGCGCCGCCTCGTCGATCTCGAACGTCGCGATCTGCCCACGAAGCATCGGGTCTTCGAGGCGGCCCTGCTCGTCGGTACCGATCGAATCGGCGGCGACCTGGCCGAGCGGCCGGCCGACGCCGCGCTCGCCCATGCCCGAGATCATCGCGCGCTCGTGCTGCAGCAGATATTTTGCCACGTCCCAGCCGCGGTTGACGGTGCCGACCACGTTGGCCCTGGGCACGCGAACGTTGTCGAAGAAGGTTTCGCAGAATGGCGACTTGCCGGAGATCAACAGGATTGGCTTGGTCGACACGCCCTTCGAGGCCATATCGAACAGGATAAAACTGATGCCATCGTGCTTTTTTCCGGAGGCGTCGGTGCGCACCAGGCAGAAAATCCAGTCGGCGAAATTCGCATAGGAGGTCCAGATTTTCTGGCCGTTGATGATAAAATCGTCGCCATCGCTTTCGGCCCGGGTCTGCAGCGAGGCCAGATCCGAGCCCGCGTTCGGCTCGGAGTAACCCTGGCACCAGCGGATCAGTCCGGCGGCGATTTTTGGCAGATGCTCTTTCTTTTGCGCGTCGGTGCCGTATTTCAGCAGCGCCGGTCCCAGCATCGAGATGCCGAAGGAAACCAGCGGCGGCCGCGCGCCGATCGCCGCCATTTCCCGGCGCACGATCTTGGCTTGTTCGCCATCGAGGCCGCCGCCGCCATATTCCCTGGGCCAATGCGGCACCGTCCAGCCCTTGTCCCGCATGCGCTCAAACCATGCGCGCTGCGGCTCCGAAGAGAATTTGGTGTTGCGTCCGCCCCAGAACGTATCTTCATCCGATGTCATCGGACGCCGCATCTCCGGCGGGCAATTGGCCTCCAGCCAGGTTCGGGTCTCCTGGCCGAATTGATCGAGATCTGACATCAGGGCGTTTCCATCGATGTATGATTGGTGGCCGGACCTTAGCGGCCGCATTGCAAAATTCAATATATCTCTGGCGTGCGCCGGTACGTTGCGGGGTATGGTAAGACCACGGGATCCGGCGTCAGCCAGCGCCGCAACGATTGAAAAACACGAGGAAACAGACATGCGCCTAAAGCTGCTTTCGCCTGGCGAAATGAGCCCCGAACAAAAAAACACCTACGATGAATCGATTGCCAGCAAGCGCGGCAAACCGCCGCCGCCGATGATGGCCTGGCTCAACAGCCCGGAGATGGCCAAGCACGCCACCCGGCTCGGCGCATTCCTGCGCTTCGACACGGTGTTTCCAGCAAAACTGTCGGAGATCGCGATCCTGGTGACCGCGCGGCACTGGACCTCGCACTACGAATGGTATGCGCACAAGCGGTTGGCACTGCAAGGCGGCATGGACCCGAAAATCATCGATGACATCCGCGACCGGCGCACGCCGAAATTCGACGATCAAAAGGGACAGATGATCTACGATGTCGCCAAGTCGCTGCACGAGGGCCACGGCATGTCCAAGACGCTGTACGACGAGGCCGTAAAGGTGCTGAGCGAGCGCGGGCTGGTCGAGATCATCGGGCTGTGCGGCTACTATACCATGGTGTCGATGACGCTGAACACCTTTGAGTTCGATTTGCCGGAGGGACAGGTGTCGGAGTTGGCGTAGCGACGCAACACAAACACCGTCTTACGCGGGCTTGACCCGCGTATCCATCATTCTAAAGAAAGTTGATGGACCACCGGGTCAAGCCCGGTGATGACGCAGTGCCTGGAGACACATCATGGCCAATACTCCCACTCCCATCATCGCTGGCACCCGAATCGGGCATGTTCATCTGAAAGTGGCCGATCTCGATCGTGCGCTAGGGTTTTATTGCGGCGTGCTTGGCTTCGAGCTCATGCAGCGTTACGGCGACCAGGCCGCCTTCATTTCCGCGGGCGGTTATCACCACCACATCGGACTGAATACCTGGGAGAGCAAAGGCGGTCATCCGCCGGCGCCCGGCACCACCGGGCTGTTTCACACCGCGATCCTTTATCCGACCCGCGCAGCACTTGCGGATGCGTTGCATCGCGTGCTGCAAGCCGGCATTCAGCTCGATGGCGCCAGCGACCACGGCGTCAGTGAGGCGCTCTACTTACGCGATCCCGACCAGAACGGCGTCGAACTCTACCGGGATCGCCCGCAAGCGGATTGGCCGCGCAAGCCGGACGGATCGCTGGCGATGTTCACGCACAAGCTCGATCTGGATGATTTGATGCGGGAACGTGAAGCGTAGCTTCACGTCATCGCGAGCGAAGCGAAGCAATCCAGTAGCTGCAAAGAACTGGATTGCTTCGTCGCAAGCGCTCCTCGCAATGACGAACTGCTAGGGCCGAGCGCGGCTCCCGCGCACCATGATCAGCGCCGCCGCGGTCAGTTCCAGGCCGATGCAGCCATAGAACGGCAAGACATAGCTTCCCGACGCGTCGCGCAGCAGGCCGATGACGCCGGGGCCGAACGCGTAGGTGATCTGGTTGATCGCCGTAATCAGGCTGACCAGCACGCCGAACGACCGCGGATCGAACTCGCGCTGCACGATCAGCGCCGGCAGTGTGATCAGGTTGCCGACGGAAAACCCGAACAACGCGCAGGCCGCCATCAGCGCGATGTCGTTCTGCAGATTGATGACGATGGTGAGCGCAACGGCTTGGCTGATGAATGAGATCGCCGAGGCCAGCCGCTGGTTCAGCCGGTCGATCACCGTCGAGAACAGCACGCGGCCGAACACCGCCATCGCCGTCATCAATGCGACCGCGACAGCAGCCTGCTCGCGGCCTATCACGGGATCGAGGAACGAGATCAAATGGACGATGAAGCCGACCTGCGCGAACAGCACCAGCGCGAATGCGATCGATACCGTGAGGAAAGCGGTGTCGCGGAACGCTTTTGCGCGTATTCGTGACGCCGATGGCGCGTCCGCGACTATCGATGTAACTGCGGAGCTTGTGCGACCGGGTGGTTGTCCGACGAAGACTACAATGACCGGAACCAGCAGCGCTATCATCACGATCGCCGCGGCAATCATCGCGTCGGGAAATTCGAGGCGCGCAATCGCCGTAACTATCAGCGGTACGCCGACGATGCCGCCGAAACTCGCGCCGTTCAGCGCAAGGCTGATCGCCATGCCGCGCTTGCTGTCGAACCACAGCCCGAGCGTATTGGTGATCATGCCGAGGCTGGTGCCGGCCCAGCCGAACGCCAGCAGCGCGTTGACGGCGTAGAGCTGCCAGGGTGCTGCGACCTGACCGATCAGCGTAACCGCCGACGCCATCGCCACCACGCCGGCCAGCATGCAATTGCGGGGGCCGAACGCCCGGATCGCTTCGCTGACGAACGCAACCAGCAGTGCGCCGAACAGATAGAAAAATGTCGTCGCCGTCGAAATCAGCGATGTCGGCCAGCCATGGATACGATGCAGCTCGGCGAGATAGACGCTTTGGCCGTAAAAGCCAAATGCCCAGCCGAATGTCGCCACCAGGAAGCAGATCGCAACGATTTGCCAGCCATCGTAACGGATGGAAGTCTCGTCGATTACGGGTGGCGGTCGCGGCGCATCCATACGGTTTCATTCCAAAAATCGACACATGCTGACACACTGCATCGAGCGGATGCTTCGACGCCACCCGAAATGTGGAGGAATGGTGCCGGGGTCAGGATTTCGGCTTGCCGGGATCGTAAAAGAACCGTTCGCGGAAGATCTTGTCGCCGCGCCACTCCTGCATAGCGACCTCGTCGACGCGGTGCACTCTGCCTGAAAGGCTGGTCAGTTCGAATATCCAGTGGATCGCAACCCGGTCCCCTTCGACCACCGACGACATCGCTTTGGAATAAACCTTGGACGTCCGCGCCAGAATGCCGCGTTCATGTGCGACCAGCCCGTCGCGGCCGACTCGCGGCGGCGCGGCGTTTTCCTGCATGCTGGCGTCCTCGGTGTAATAGCGCTCGATGGCGCCGGCGTGGTCGCCGCTTTCGACGACCGCAATGAATTCATCAAGACGAGCTCGCGACGGCATCAAAACCTCCTTAGATGCTCGGTTCGGGAAATTCATCGACCGCCTGCAGCCTTCTGCGCCGCTTCGCGAACGACGCGAATGTCAGCACCGCGAGCCCTAATAATACGGGTGGGAACACCACGATATTGACCGCCGGCCAGCCGTAATTCGCCAGCAATTGTCCGGAGGCAAACGAGCCCAGCGCCATGGTGCCGAACACCAGGAAATCGTTGAAGGCCTGCACCTTGTTGCGCTCCTGCGGCCGATGCGTCTCCAGCACCAGCGCCGAGGCGCCGACGAAACTGAAATTCCATCCCACCCCGAGCACGATCAATGTGGCCCAAAAATGCAGCGCGGTGATGCCGGAAAGCCCGATGCCGGCCGCGACGGCCTCCAGGATAAGGCCTAGCGCGACAATACGAGGCGCGCCGAAGCGGGCGATCAGCAAACCCGTAAAAAAGCTCGGCCCGTACATCGCCACGATATGCCACTGAATGCCGAAATTGGAATCGCTGACGCTCAAGCCGCACATTTTCATCGCCAGCGGCGCCGAGGTCATGACGAGGTTCATCATCGGATAGGAGATCACGCCGCACAGCGCCGCCGCAACGAACCGCGGTTGCTGTGCAATTTCCAATAGCGGACGGCCGCCGTGAAGATCGGATGGCGCAGGTTTTGGCGCATCGACGCCCGCCAGCACCGCCATTGCCACCAGCGCGACCACCGCCTGCGCGGCAAAACTGAAGGCAAACAGATAGGGCGGCCAGATCTCCATCGTCCACTGCACCAATTGCGGGCCGAGCACGCCGGCGAATACGCCGCCTGCCATTACCCAGGAGACCGCCTTGGGACGATAGGCGGCACTGGCGCCGTCAGCGGCGGCAAACCGATAGGACTGCGACACCGCGCCATAGAGTCCGCCGAGGAATGTCGCGCAGCAAAACAGCACGAACGAGCCATTCAGAATGGCGAATGCCGCGAGTATGCCGGTGAGCACGCCGCAGCCGGTGCCGATGATGAAGGCGACGCGGCGGCCATAGGCGCGCGAGATCGCCCCCGTCGGCAGCGTGCCGGCGGCGAGTCCAACCACATACATCGAGAGCGGCACGGTCGCCAGCGAGATATCGGGCGCCAGCGTTGCGCCGACGATGGAGCCGGTGGCGAAAATCACCGCCGAATTGGCCCCAGTCAGCGCCTGCGCCGCTGCGAGACGCATCACATTGGAGCGCGCGCGGGCGTCGTCGGTCATCTCGTGGGTCGCGCTCGCGTCGATCATCGGCAAAAGCCCGGAAAGCGGCCCGATGCTGTGCCGGGCCTTGTTGATTCATCGCACTATGAAGGCAGCAGACGCAGCGATCAACCGACGCAAACGGGCGCGCGCCATGTGAACGGCGCACATTGGACAGGACATGGGTACCAGCGTAAATCAAGGTCCATTATGCGTTCCCGGGCCAGGCTGAACCGCCAACGGAATTCGAACCATGCCCATTGACGACCGGCCGACGATAGCGGCTCCCGACGACGACCCCTATCTCTGGCTGGAAGAGATCGAAGGCCAGGCCGCCACGGCCTTTGCCGATCAGCAGAGCAAGGCGACGCTGGAAAAATTCGGTAGTGCCGGCTTTGCCGCAGACCGGGACACGCTGGCGGCAATTTACGACCGGCCGGACAACATTCCGTTCGTAAGGCGGCGAGGCGGATTTCTATACAACCTCTGGAAGGACGCGAACAGCCCGCGCGGGATCTGGCGACGCACAACGCTCGATGAGTTTCGCAAGCCAGACCCGAGTTGGGAAACCCTTCTGGATGTCGACAAGCTTGCAACTGATGAAGATGAAGACTGGATTTTTTCCTGGGTGGAGATGCGCTACGGGCGCGCCATGCTCGGTCTCTCGCGCGGCGGCAGCGATGCCGTCACGCTGCGGGAATTTGATGTCGATGCAAAGTCCTTTGTGACGGACGGTTTTGTTCTGCCCGAGGCGAAGGGCGGTGCGGGTTGGCTCGACGCCGACACGCTGCTGCTTTCGACTGCGTTCGGCGAGGGCATGGCGACGACGTCCGGCTACGCCCGCACCATCAGGCTGTGGCGGCGCGGCACCGACGTCGGCCAGGCGCCGGTCCTGTTCGAAACCACACCGCACAGCATGGGCGCCTTCTCAAATGTTGACCGAACCGCTGCGGCTCCGAGAATCTGGTTTGTTGAACAGCTGGGCTTCTTTGACGTGAACCTGTGGCTCGGCGACGAGCGAGGGGCAAAGACCAGGCTCGACCTCCCAAGCGACATCTGGACGGAGGCCTATCAGGATTGGCTTGTCGTCAAGCGGCGCGCGGCGTGGACGGTGGCGGGACAGGACTACGCGCCGGACACGGTGCTCGGCATATCGCTGTCGGCATTCCTGGCGGGCGACCGTCATTTTGCGACCGTGTTCGAAGCGGCCCCGCGCCGTGCGCTGCAGGGCTTTTTCTGGAGCGCCGGCAAGCTGGTGCTGTCGATTCTCGATGAACTGAAACCGGTATTCGAAGTGCTGACGCCGTCGGCAACCGGCTGGGCGCGGACCGGCCTGCCCGGTTTGCCTAAAATCGGCGTCGTTGATGTCTGGCGTCTTGACCCCGAAGAATCCGAGAGCAACGGCGATCTGCTTGCAAACATCCAGGATCCGCTGACACCTTCCTCGTTGATGCTGATCGAGCGCTTCGCCGCTCCGGCCTTGCTCAAACGGGCGCCCAAGACTTTTTCCGCCGCCGGACTCGTCGTTACACAACATGAAGCTATCTCGATCGACGGTGAGCGTATCCCCTACGTTCAGACCGGACCCCGCGCCGAGACCGGCGATGCGCCGGTTTATCTCAGCGCTTATGGCGGCTTCGGCCTTCGGAGCGGCCTTATTATAATTCGGCGACTGGCAAGCTCTGGCTGGAGCGCAACGGCACCAGCGTTCGGGCCAATATTCGCGGCGGCGGCGAGTTCGGCACGCGCTGGCACGATGCCGGCCGTTATGCGGGGAAGCGGCTGTCGCATGACGATTTTGCCGCCGTCGCCGCCGATCTCGTGAGGCGTGGCGTAACCCGCGCCAGTCGTATCGCCGCCGAGGGTGGATCAAACGGCGGAATCTTGATCTCCAACATGCTGACGCGCTATCCGGAACGCTTCGGCGCGCTGTTCTGTACGATCCCGCTGATCGACATGCGCCGCTATACGAAATTGCTGGCAGGGGCGAGTTGGATCGCGGAATATGGCGATCCCGACAAGCCGGAAGAATGGGCCTGGCTGCAAACCTATTCCGCCTATCACGCGGCCGTACCCGGCAAAAAATATCCGCCGATCCTGCTCGCGACCACGCGGCGGGACGATCGCGTCCACCCCGGCCATGCACGCAAGATGGCGGCGAAGCTGCAAGCGATGGGATACGAGGCCTATTTTTACGAACCCGCGGCAGGCGGCCACGGCTATGGCAAGGATAACAAGGAGCGCGCAGGCTTCACGGCCTTGGGTTTTACCTTCTTGAAGGAAAAGATCGGCTGGCGGGACACCCAGGCATAAACGCGCGCGCTTCGTTTCATCGACGTTCGAAAGCAAGAATAAGATTGTTGGCGGGCATCTCGACGATCTCGGCGAGATGCAAACCCACGCTTTCGGCCAGCGCCTTTACGTCGGCGATGTCCCGCACTCCCCATTCGGGGTTGTTGTCCCGCAGACTGGTGTCGAACACCGCATTGCTAGGCGCGGTGTGCTTGCCGTCGCGTTTGAATGGGCCGTACAGAAACAGTCGTCCGTCCGGCCGCAAATAGCCCGCAACACCGGCAAACAGCCCTTCGGCTACCCGCCAGGGGGCGATGTGAATGACGTTGGCACAGAACACCGCCAGCAGCGGACCCGGACCGCTGCCGTCTTGCATCTCGGGGCACCATGCCGGATCAGACAGATCGATCCGCAGCGGCGCGCGGACGTTCGGAAGCCGCGTATGCGCGCGCCACGCGGCGATGCTCTTCAGGTGCGCGTCGTTGAAATCGCTCGGCCACCATGTGATGTCAGGACTGCGGCGGGCGAAATCGACAACATGCTGCCCGGTGCCGCTGCCGGCCTCAAGCACGTCGCCGGATTTGCCTTCGAGGAATTTTCCCAGCACCGTCCAGATCGGACGGTGGTTGCGGTGAAACGCTGCCGCATCGAGCCGGCCGTCCGGCTCGATCGGCCGGCCGTCCTTGCCGAATTCCACCACGTAGTCGGCCACGACGCATACCTCAATATTGTCGCCGTTAATCCGGGATGCGCCTCTGCAGGCCCGGAATGACGGCTATTGCTTATCAGCTTTGAACTGCGATTGCTCCAGTTCCAGATAGATCCGATAGGCGTTGCCGTGGTTGTTGGCGGCTAAGGCCGTCATGCCGCGGTATTTCGACCAGTCGGCCTTGTCATACCCCGCGTCGAAATCGGTCCAGTCTTGCACCGCGGTCGTTATCGGGCTCCGAACATGCTGAATGTAGTCGCCAGTGAATTCGATGGCCTCTTCGCCTGCGTCGGCGCCTTGCCATGGCCGGGAAGGATGAATTTCGGATCAAGCTCTTCCACCTCGGCCAACGCCGCCAGCCATTGTCACAGCATTACGCAATTGCGAACACGGCGCGGGTTGAATTGCGACGATGGTGCGGTCTTACCCCCCGGCAAAGGCAAGGTTTCCGGGGCGGGGAGGTCTATGCGGAACAATGCGCGGCGCGCCCCGGAACCTTTGGCGAAGGCGAAGGTCGTTCTCCCAAGCTGGTGGGAAGGAATCGGGATGCTGACACACGACCGGCCGCGACTGACCGTCGGCAGTTACTGGCCGTTCGCGCCGACATGGCGGGACTACATTAACCGAGCCATGCCGATGCAAGCGCCGCACACATTGTCAGCCGATGACGTTTATGCTTTGACCGCCTATATTCTGAACCTGAACCACATCGTCTCCAGTGATTTCGTCGTCGACCGGGACCACCTGCCGAACGTCAAAATGCCCAATCGCGACAGTTTCATCTGGACCGACCCGAGACCCTATACGATGGCCAAGCCATGCATGAGCGCCTGCGCCGCCCCCGACGACAAGATCGTGTCCACGGCGGAAAGCAGGAACCTGACGCCGCGCATGACCGGACCGCTCGATACCATGCAGCAGAAATAAACCTTTGGGAAAGCGCCTTTGACGACCGGACCTTCGACCAAGCCTGTCCTGATGCTGGCGCTGCTGCTCGGCCTGCTCGCGTGCCCAAGTGTAGCCAGCGCACAATCGGCCGTGGCCGAGGGCCAAAAACTCGCTTTCGATCGTGGCAAGGGCAATTGCCTCACCTGCCATGTCATCAAGGGTGGCGATCTGCCAGGCACCATCGGACCCGAGTTGATCGACATCAAGAAAAAGTATCCCAATCGCGAGGAACTGGTCGGGATCGTATTCGATGAAACCAAACGCAATCCGTTGACCGTGATGCCCCCGTTCGGCCGAAATCGCATTTTGACCGACAAGGAGATCGGCGCGGTCGTGGACTTCCTGCAGACGCTGTGACCAGCGCGATGCATTCAAGGAGTAGCAGATGAACCAATCGATCGAAGCCATCGATTCAACGCGGCGGCTGATCCTGAAGGGCGCGGCGGTGCTTGCGCTGCTGGGACTTGCCGGCATCCGCTTTGGACTGACGCCGGTTTTCGCCGCGGCCGATGACAAATATCCGGAAGACGCCTTCAGGCAGAAGAGCAGCGAAGACGCGATCAAGGCGCTGTACGGCAAGACCGCCGAAACTTCCGACAAGGTCCAACTGGACGCGCCTGAGATCGCCGAGAATGGCGCCGTGGTGCCGATCTCGGTGAGTTCGACGCTCGCCGACGTGACTTCGATCTCGATCCTGGTTGCGGAAAATCCCAACGCTCTGGCGGCATCTTACAAGATTCCCCCGGGCACCATCCCGAACGTCGCCAACAGGCTAAAGATGGCGAAGACCAGCAACGTGATCGCGATCGTGGAAGCCGGCGGCAAGCTTTATAGCGCCACCAAGGAAGTCAAGGTCACCGTCGGCGGCTGCGGCGGCTGAGCTTACTTAAGGGAGAACTCTCATGGCATCGACCATCCGCGTCCGCGCGACATCCAACGGCGACACCACCGAGGTGCAGGCGCTGATCCAGCACCCGATGGATTCCGGCTTCGTCAAGGACGCCAAGGGCGAACTCATTCCGCCGCACTTCATCCAGGAACTGACCTTCGAGTGCGACGGCAAGAGCGTGTTCGTCGCGGATTGGGGCGGTGCGGTTTCCAAGGATCCGTATGTCAAGTTCAGCTTCAAGGGCGGCAAGAAGGGCGACGACCTGAAGATAGGCTGGGTCGACAACAAGGGCGGCACCGACACCGCCACGGCGAAGATCCTAGTAATGGCCGATCCCCGCGGGCGGAGAATCAACATGCGGCTTGCGATCGGTGCCATGACCGGTTTTGCCTTAGCCGCGCTGATGGCGGGCGCGGGTTCTTCGCAAGCCGCCGACACGCCGAATCCGCCGGCCGAGGCCGCCGCGTTCAAGAAATTCTTCACCGACAAGTTTCCGAAAGTGAGAGCTCGAGGATTTCGTCAACGGGCCGTACTCCATGGACGAGGGCCTGCACCGGCAGTGGGAAGAGAAAGAACAATTTCCACCCTATGAATTCTCCGTCGACATGGGCAAAGAGATGTTTTCAAAGCCGTTCAAGAACGGCAAGAGCTACGCCGACTGTTTTGCGAACAAGGGTATCGGCGTTCGCCAAGACTATCCCTATTTCGACACCAAGGAGAGCAAGGTCATCACGCTCGAGCTGGCGCTGAACCGTTGCCGCGAGGCCAACGGCGAGCCGCCGTTCTCCTATGTGAGAGACGAGATGGCGGCGCTGACCGCCTACATGGCATTCACGTCGCGCGGAAAACCGTTCGACATCAAGATTCCCGACGATCCCCGCGCGCTCGAGGCCTATCAGAAGGGCAAGGAGTATTTTTACACAAGGCGCGGCCAGCTCAATTTCTCTTGCGCGACCTGCCATGTGCAGAGTCCCGGCGAACGGATTCGCGCCGAGGTGCTGGCGCCGGCCCTCGGCATTCTCAATGCGATGCCGATCTATCGCTCCGAGTGGAGCGGCATGGGCACCACCAGCCGGCGCTTCACCACCTGCAACAGCCAGATTCGCGGCGTGCCGCTCAACCCGCAGGACGACGAATACCGCGATCTGGAATATTATCTGTCCTATGTCAGCAACGGACTGCCGATCTCCGGTCCCGGCGCGCGGCCCTGAGGAGGATCGAGATGCAGATATCCACCCTTGTCCTGTCGCTCGTCCTGTTGAGCGCTGGCGCGACTTCCCTGCAGGCCGCCACCGAAGCCGATTACACCGCTGCCTACGCCGCCGCCGAAGCCGCCAACAAGGAGGCAGGCTCCTTGCGCAATCAATGGACCACGACCGCGGCTACGCTGGCCGCGGCCAAGAAGGCCGCCGCCGAAGGCAATTTCGATTCCGCAGTCGCCTCCTCGAAGGAAGCCGAGGCGCTGGCCAAGGCGTCGATCTACCAGGCCACCAGCGAGAAAGAGCTCTGGAAAGATCTCGAAATACGTTGAACGTCCAATGAGCGGGGAAGGCATGACGATCCACCGCCGGGATTTTCTCTCACTTGCTGCTGCCGTGACGCTCGCCGGCGGACTGCCGCGCATCGGCCGCGCCACCGACGGCGTTTACGATCTCGAGCGCTTCGGCAATGCGCGCATCCTGCACATGACCGACACCCATGCCCAGTTGCTGCCGGTGTATTTCCGCGAGCCCAGCGTCAATCTCGGCATCGGAATCATGCAGGGCCGCCCGCCGCATCTGGTGGGCCGCGCCTTTCTCGACGGCTTCGGCGTCGCGCCCGACAGCGCCAACGCCTATGCCTTCACCTGTCTCGATTTCGAGAAATCCGCCGCGCGCTTCGGCAAGCTCGGCGGCTTTGCCCATCTCAAGACGCTGATCGACCGTCTGCGCAGCGATGTTGGCATCGGCAACTCCCTGCTGCTCGACGGCGGCGACCTGTGGCAGGGCACCGGGCTCGCCCACACCCTGCAAGGCGCCGACATGGTCGAAGCCGCCAACCTGCTCGGCATCGAGGCAATGACCGGCCATTGGGAATTCACCTATGGTGAAACGGCTCTGCGCAGCAACCTCGAGCGCTTCAAGGGCGAATTCCTCGCGCAGAACGTCTTCCTCACCGAGGAAGCCGCCTTCAACGACGCGAAGGCATTCGACGCCGCTTCGGGCCGCGTATTCAAGCCGGCCACCATCAAGGAACTCGGCGGCCACCGCGTCGCCGTGATCGGCCAGGCATTTCCCTATGTGCCGATCGCGCATCCAAAGCGATTCACGCCGGACTGGACCTTCGGCATCCGCGACGACGAGCTGCAGAAGCTTGTCAGCACACTGCGCGGCAACGACAAGGTCGATGCCGTGGTGCTGCTGTCGCACAACGGCATGGACGTCGATCTTAAGCTTGCCAGCCGCGTCACCGGCATCGATGTCATTCTCGGCGGCCACACCCATGATGCGGTGCCGCAGCCGATTGCCGTGACCAATGCCGCCGGCACCACGCTGGTCACCAACGCGGGCTCCAACGGAAAGTTTCTGGGCGTGCTCGATCTCGACCTTGGCAAGGGCCGGGTCGGCGACGTACGCTACCGGCTGCTGCCGGTGTTTTCGGAATTGCTGAAGCCGGATGTGGCAATGCAGGCGCTGATCGAGCGCGTTCGCGCGCCATACGCCGCGAATTATGCCGAGAAGATCGCAACCGCGGATCGCCTGCTTTATCGCCGCGGCAATTTCAACGGCACCATGGACCAACTGATCTGCGACGCGTTGCGCGGCGAGCTCGACGCCGAGATCGCGCTGTCGCCGGGTTTTCGCTGGGGCACCAGCGTGCTGCCGGGCCATGCGGTGACGATGGAAGACGTGCTCTCCGAGACCGCGGTGACCTATCCGGAAACCTACGTCCAGAGCATGACCGGTAGCCGGATCAAGGACATTCTTGAAGACGTCTGCGACAATCTGTTCAACGCCGATCCCTATCATCAGCAGGGCGGCGACATGGTCCGCGTCGGCGGTATGGCCTATACCTGTGCGCCTGTGGAAACTGTCGGGCGACGCATTTCGGATTTGAAGCTGGATGACGGGCGCATCATCGAGGCCGGCAAGAGTTACAAGGTCGCCGGATGGGCCTCCGTCAATGAGCAGAAAGGCGTTCCGGTGTGGGATATATTTGCGAGACACCTACGCGCGGGAAAAACTGCGGATCGGCGCGGTGGCGGCGTGATGCTGAAAGGCGTCGCCGATAACCCGGGCATCGCGGGACAGGGATGAAGCATTTTTCTGCAAACGCGAGACACATGATCGGCTCGCTGGCCTGTGTCGCGGCATTGCTGCTGACGATGCTGTCGGCCCCCGTGCATGCTCAGCCGGCGCCGCTGCCGGAAAAGCCGTTCGCCGAACACCGCATCGCCTTGCAGCTTTCGGACAACGATCCGAAAAAAGAATCCCTCATCATCAGCATCGCCAACAATCTTCTGAAGGCTTACGATCCCGACAAGATCGCGATCGAGGTGGTGACGTTTGGCCCCGGCATCGATCTTCTTCGTCCCGAAAATCCCAACCGGCAGCGCGTCGAAAGCCTGATCGCGCAGGGCGTCAAGTTCGACGTCTGCCTGAACACCGTCGACACCATCGAACGCGAAACCGGCAAGCGCCCGGAGATCGTCCCGCGCGCGATCCCGGTGCAGGTCGGCGTCGGACAAATTCTGGCGCTGACCGAAAACGGCTTTACTCTGGTTCGTCCTTAAGGAGATTCGATATGCGCATCATCATTCGTCTGACGATTGCTGCGTTATTGTCTTTGCCGCTCGCCTCGGGCAGCCTCGCCGCCGAACCAAAGCCGCATCGGGTCGCTATCCAGGTCGACCAGAATGATCCGCAGGTGATGAATCTCGCACTCAATAATGCCACCAACGTGGTCGAATATTTTCGCGGCAAGAATGAGGACGTGGAGGTCGACATCGTCACCTATGGCCCCGGCCTGCACATGCTGCGTGCCGACACCTCGCCGGTGCAGGACCGCATCAAGCGCCTCAAGGGTCTGGCGTTTCCCGGCAAGATCCAGTTCTCCGCCTGCAACAACACCAGGCAGGGCATGGAGAAGGCCGAGGGCCACGCCATCTCAATTTTATCCGATGCCGCCCTCCTCCCATCCGGCGTCGTGCGGCTAATGGAATTGCAAGAACAAGGCTGGAGCTATGTGCGGCCGTAACGCAATTGGCGTCGTGGCGGCGCGCTGCTCGGCGGCACCGGCGTGTCCGGGGCGCCTGGCGGCGACAAGGACGAGGAATGCGCCAAGGCCGGGCCCGACGTGATCAGGGAAAAGATCGATTTTTTAGGAGAACGCGGCGCCATGATCTTCCGTCAGCTTTTTGACAGCGTATCGGGAACCTACAGCTATCTGCTGGCGAGCCGCGCCGGCGGCGAGGCCCTGATCCTCGATCCGGTGCTGGAGAAAGCCGATCGCTATTGCCGGCTGCTGCGCGAACTCGACCTCAAGCTGGTGAAGGCCGTTGATACCCATCTGCATGCCGATCACATCACGGGCCTCGGCGAACTGCGCGATCGCACCCATTGCGTCACCATCATGGGCGAGCAGAGCAAGGCCGATGTGGTCGCGATGCGGGTCGGCGACGGCGACAGAGTGACGATCGAAGGCCTTAGCCTCGACGTGATGTATACGCCCGGTCATACCGACGATTCCTACAGTTATTTGATGGCCGACCGCGTCTTCACCGGCGACACGCTACTGATCCGCGGCACCGGCCGCACCGATTTCCAGAACGGCAGCGCGCGGGCGCAATATGATTCGATTTTTCACCGGCTGCTCAAGCTGCCCGACGAGACGATGGTTTTTCCCGCGCATGACTACAAGGGCGACACCGTCTCCACCATCGGCGAGGAAAAGCGTTTCAATCCGCGGCTGCAAGTGCGTTCGGTGGATGAGTATATCGAGCTGATGAACAATCTGAAGCTGCCGAATCCGAAGCTGATGGATGTCGTGCTGCCGGCCAACATGCATGTCGGCCTGCATCAGGATGATCTCGCAAGGCAAGGGCTGGCCCTCAGCGCCCGCGACGCCATCGACAGTCTGGGGCGGCCCGATATTCTGCTGGTCGATCTGCGCGAGAGCGGCGAGCGCGCCAAGCACGGCATGCTGTCCGGCGCGCTGCACGCGCCCTATCCTTCCATCGAGGAAAGCCTGCAGCCGGGCGGCACGCTGCGCGAGGTTGCAGCCGCAACCGGCCGCCGCATCGTATTCTTCTGCGCGTTCGGCGAACGTTCGGCGATGGCGGTGACGGCCGCGAAAGATGCCGGGCTAGACAATACCGCGCATATCGAAGGCGGCATCGACGCCTGGAAGAAAGCCGGCGGTCCGGTACTGATTGGTTGAGAAGCGCACGGGGCCGCTATTTCTCCACCCGCTGCAGTTCCGCAACCAGCACATCAAGCGCATCCGCCAGCATCACGCCGCCGCACACCGTCAGCCGATCCGGAATGACGATCCGCTTCGACGGCGGATAAAAACGCTCAAGCGCCGGATGCAGCAGGAAGGCGCGGCCGTCATCCTCGGCATGGTCGCCGGATTCCGACACCAGGATGAAATCGGGCTTCAGGTCGACGATGGCCTCGAGCGACGCGAACCCGCCGAAGGCGATGTCGAGTTCTCCCGCCGCGTTGAAAAGCCCGGTTTCGGTCAGCAGCGAACTGAGCAGGCTCTCGCTGCCCGACACCCAGCCGCGCCGCGACAGCGGCAACACCCGGTAGCGCTTGTGCGCGACGGCCTCTCGCGCATGCGCAATCGCGGTATCGACCCGCGCGATTTCCGACGCCGCACGATCCGGATGCTGCGTGATTTCGCCCATCTGACGGATTTGCTTTTTGACCCCGTCGAGCGAGCGCGGCACGTCGAACTCGACGAGGTGCAGGCCCTTCTGTTTCAGAAGCTCGCGCGTTGCGCGCTTGTCGAACAGGCTCGCGACCACGACATCGGGCCTGAGCAGCAGGATGTCTTCGGCGCCGCCGGACAGGATGCGATACCGGCGGGCATCATCAGCCGCCCAGGATTGAAACCGGTCGCGCGAATAACGGCTGAGGCCGAGAATTTGCTCCGGGTCCGCCAGCGTCAGCAGCAACTGGTCGGTGCAGACGTTCATGGAGGCGATGCGCGGCAGCGCAGCGGCCGACTCGCCACCATCGACCATCGCAACAGCGGCGATGATGACCAATCGAGACAAGAATCCGCAGCGACCCCTCATACGCTCCTCAAATTCCCGCCCACGGCACGATCACGGCTTCGCGCCGATGCTCGGCGCGATAGGCGCTGATCCGGAATACGTCGGCCATGACCGTCTCCGAGAGAGCCTCGGCAGGCGCGCCAGTTGCGACAAGACGGCCTTCCGACAGCACCAGAACGCTGTCTGCGAACCGCGCGGCGAGGCCGAGATCGTGCGTCACCACGATCACCAGCATGCCGCCATCGGCGGCACGGCGCAGGTTTGTCATCACATCGATCTGGTAACGCGGATCAAGCGACGCGGTCGGCTCATCCGCCAGCATCACCGGCGCTTCCACCGCCAGCACCCGGGCCAGCGCGACGCGGCTGCGCTCGCCGCCGGACAATTCGGTGACGGGGCGCTCGCTGAATTCGACCACCTCGGTCGCCTGCATCGCCCGCTCCACGGCACCGGCATCCCTCGGCGACAGCCGCGCCGGGTCGGTGGCGCCATGCGGAATGCGGCCGAGCGCCACGATATCCCGCGCCGGTAGCGGCCAGTGCACCACATGCCCTTGCGGCAGATAGGCGAAGCGCCGCGCGCGCTCGCGCAAGGGGAGCGACGACAGCGCATTTCCTGCCACACGAATCTCGCCTTGCCACGGCAGCAGTCCCGCGAGCGCGCGTAGCAGCGTGGTCTTGCCGGCGCCGTTCGGTCCCACCAACGCCACCAGATGTCCGGATGACAATGACAACGAGATGTCGCGCAGCACAATACGGCCGCCGAGGGTCACGCCCAAGCCTTGCGCGGTGAGAAGCGCATTTTCGGTCATGCGGCGCCTCCACCGAGCACGCGGCGTTCGCGCATAATCAGATAAAGGAAGAACGGCACGCCGATAATCGAGGTCAGCACTCCGACCTTGATGTCACTGGTCGAGGGAATGATGCGCACGGCGATATCGGCGGCAAGCAGGAGCGCTGAGCCTGTAAGCGCGCTCGGAATCATCAGCCGCGCCGGATCATGTCCGATCAACGGCCGCACCAGATGCGGCGCAACCAGGCCGATAAAACCGATAGTGCCGGTGACGGCGACCGCGCCGCCGACCCCGAGCGCGACGCCTGTGATCACCATAAGGCGCGTCCGTCCGACATCGACACCGAGACTTTGTGCCGTTTCTTCGCCGAGGGTGAGCGCGCGGAAGGCGTTGCGCTGACTCATCAGGATGATGGCACCCGCCGCGATGAACGGCAGTGCCAGCATGACATGCCTGAAACTGCGATCCTCCAGCGAACCGAGCAGCCAGAACGCGATTTCCAGCACCACGAAGGGATTGCTCGACAGATTCATCACCAGCGCCGTCATCGCCCCGGCGAGGCTCGAGATCGCAAGCCCCGCCAGAATGAGAATCAGCAGCCCGGCATTGCGGCCAGCGATAGTCAGCAGCACGAATACCGACGCAAATGCCATTGCAATAGCCGCGACCGGCAGCGCATAGGATCGCACATCGGCGAACCCGAGCGAAATCACCAGCACCGCGCCGAAGGCTGCGGATTGCGGCGCGCCGAACAGCGAGGGCGACGCCAACGGATTGCGCAACAATCCCTGCAGCGCGGCACCCGACAATCCGAGAATGGCACCGATCGCCAATCCCAGAATGGTGCGCGGCAGGCGGATTTCGCGAACGATGACCTGCTGCACGTCACTGCCGCCGCCGAACAGCGCATCGAGGACGGCGAGCGGCGACAGCCGCACCGGCCCGATCCCGAGCGAAATCAACGCGAGCAACGCGACGAACACGACGAGCGCGACGGTCACGCTCATCCGACGGCGCGCCGCGCCTTCACTCGCAAGCCTGAGGCTTTCAACACTCATCGTTTCCGCGCTCGTCATGGCCGGGCTTGACCCGGCCATCCATCTACTTCGAAGGAGCGGGTCTTTGCAAAGCAGATGGATACGCGGGTCAAGCCCGCCTATGACGCAGACTTTCTGGAAACGGCGACCAATCACTCCGCAGCGTTGCTTTTCGGGCACAGTCATGGACAAAGCGCCGGCGCGAAAGCGGCCTCATTGACTCAAAAGCGGGACATGGTCCTTACTAACCATGACGGTTCCCTTCTTGGGGATCAAAAGGGAATGCGGTGCGGGGAAACTTCCCCAATGCCGCGGCTGCCCCCGCAACTGTAAGCGGTGAATTTTTCGTCATAGGCCACTGGGAATCTCGGTCCTGGGAAGGCGACGCAAGGTATCGACCCGCGAGCCAGGAGACCTGCCGTCAGCCGTGGTCACACGCGAAGATGTCGGTCGGGGAGTACAGACATTAGCTTCACAGGGGTGCTGGAAAGCACATCGGTGAGACTTGGTTCGCTGTGACGTGCCACTGACGTCATACCGAGGTCGAACCATGTCATCCATCAGCACTGCCGCAAAGCGGCGACGCATCTATCTGCTTGCTTCAAGCTTTCTTGTTCCGATCGTTTGCCTGAGTGTTCCTGCCGCCCACGCGCAGCAAGCCGCCTCACCGGATCAGTTGCCCGCGATCGAAGTCAATCCGCCCAAGCCAGTAGACCGCAATCGCATCGAGCCCTCATCGGAATGGGCATCGCGTCTGGGCCGCGTTACCCGCAGCACCACGCCGCAACCGTCGCCTGCGGCGCAGCCATCGGGCGGGCCCGCGCCTGTGGCCGCGACGCCGGCGGTCCCAAATATCCTGGCCGGGACATCCACGACGGTGATCACCGCGGAAGAGATTGCGCATTCGCCGGCGCAAACAGTGCAGGAGATCATCGCACAAACGCCGGGAGTACAACTGACATCGCTGTTCGGCGGCGTGAACGGCGTGCAAACCAATGTCGATCTGCGAGGTTTTGGCGCCACCGCGGTCTCCAATACGCTGATCCTCATCAACGGCCGGCGGGTGAACGACATCGACATGCAGGGCGTGGACCTCTCCACGATCCCCCGCGATTCGATCCAGCGCATCGAAATCACCAAAGGCAACAGCGGCGCCGTGCTCTATGGCGATAATGCCATGGGCGGTGTCATCAACATCGTCACCAAGACCGGAGTGACGGGCCCGCCGCTGGCCGCGCGCGTCGAGGTCGGCGGTGGCTCTTTCGGCCAGCGCCAGGCCGCAACATCGGGTTCCGCGAATTCCGGGCCGTGGTCGACATCGTTCTACGGCAAGCAGATCAACTCCGATGGATACCGGGTCAACAACAAGCTCGCGCAGCACGACGGCATCGGCGATATCCGCTACACCACGCCCGACCTGACGGCTTACCTGACACTGTCCGGCGACGAACAGTCCTTTGGATTCCCCGGGGGCCGGTTGGTCGACCCCTCCATCGGAGTCAATCAGCTCGTCACCGACCGCAAGGGCGCGGCCACACCATTCGATCATGCCGAAAAACAGGGCGCCAACGCTACCGCCGGTTTCATCAAGTCATTGGGCTACGGCGCCGAGCTGATCGTCGACGGCGGCGTGCGTGACAAGAAGCAGCAGGGCACCTTCATGGGCGGCATCCCGCTATCGGAGTTCAACTTCACCTACGTCGACTCGAAATTGCAGACCTGGTCGCTGACGCCGCGTCTCAGTATCAAGAATGTCATGTTCGGGATGCCCTCGAATATTCTGACCGGCATTGATTTCTACGACGCGACCTTCCATCAGAATCGAGGCGCATTTTACGGCGCGCCGCCGATTCACATGTACGACCTGTCGCAGCAAACCGTCGCCGCCTATTGGCAGCAGACTATCAGCTTCTTGCCGACTACCGATTTCTCCTACGGCGGACGAATCCAGCATTTCAAGCTCACGGCGCGAGATACGCTCAACCCGGCCGCCCCGAACTATTTCGGCGACGCCCAGGCCATGCCGCTCGACAACGGAGAGACCCAGCACGCGCTGCATATCGGACTTGAGCATCGTTTCAACGAGGTATTTGCGGTGTTTGGCCGCGCCGCGCACGCGTTCCGCACGCCGAATGTCGATGAGCGGGTCTCATCGGGACCTGCGTTCGATCCCGCCTCCTTCATTGCCATCCCCGGCAACTTTGCGCTGAAAACCCAAACCTCGAACGACATAGAGGGAGGCTTCCGCGTCAAGGCCGGCGCGTTTACAATGCAATCCAGCATCTACGACATGGAACTCACCAACGAGAGCCTTTTCAATCCGGTGGGCTTCTTCAACTACAATGTGGATCCGACCCGCCGCTACGGCTCTGAGACCAGCGCCACGTATCGAGCTAACGATACCCTGCTGTTCCGGGGCGGTTTCGCCCTTACCCGCGCGGTGTTCCGCGAGGGGCCCTTCACGGGCAATGACGTTCCGTTGGTGTCGCGCTACACGGCGACCGGCGGCGTGACCTGGAACGCCTGGCAGAAATACCTCGTGGTCGATGCGACGGTGCGCTACTGGAGCAGCCGCCGCATGGACAACGATCAGCCCAACACCCAGCCGTTGATGCCCGCCAACGCCACGGTGGATTTCAAGCTGAGCGGCGAATACGACAGGTACTTCTGGTCGGTCAGCGTCAATAACGTGTTCAATGCACTGTATTACGACTATGCCATCGCCAGCGCGTTCACGCCCGACCGGTTCAATGCCTATCCGCTCCCCGGCAGGACGTTCTGGGTCAAGGCCGGTGCGACGTTCTGAAGCCAGCCCGGCTTGTTATGGCCACGTAACGCGGTATTCTCCCGGCTGAACGCGGGGGGAATACCGATCGATGACCACACAAAGTGCGGCGATCGATTTGCTGCACGCGCAAATCGCCGATGCCGACACCCAATGGAGCCTCGGCACCTTCGGCGGCATCGCCGAGTTTTCGCGTGATCGCGATGAGATGGTCAGCCTGACGCAATCGGCAACGGGAGCCTCGGCCGTCACCGCGCGCGGCGGCGTTGCCATCGAGCCCTCCGACAAATGCCGGCTGTTTGCGTTCGAATGCATCACCAAAACGAGCTGGAGCCAGCGTGTAGCGCTTTGCCTGCCAGCCGATAATTGCGCAATGAACCGGCGCGCGGTGTTGACCGAACTCGACGCCGACCATGGTGCGTTGAGACCACAAGACCGCAGATCGACCCTGTTCGACCTTGGCCTCGGCGCGATGCAGGCCGATCTGTGTGTGCGGATCGACGACCGCAATATGGTAGAGCGGCTGCGCAGCCATTGCGGGCGTTCGGTGTTCGATCCGGCGAATCCCGCGATAGGCCTGCTGCTTGAAGGAAATCCGCACCGGGTGTTCATCAGCCGGATCGGCCGCATCGAGGTGTATCAGCCGATCCCGCCTGCGTCGGGCAAAAGCCCGGACGGGCCGCACACCCATGTTCTGCCGAAACTGCTGAAAAGCAGACGTAGCCATGCCGCCACAGAGCCGATCCCCGAGGGTTGGATTCCCTGCGCGCATCTTTATCCCGGCCATCCTGTCCGCGACGGCGATCGGTTCGGCGCCGCTTGCCATGATTCGTTTCAACGGATGATCGAACGTTTCGGGCTTCCCGAGTGTCTTGCGATCAAACGCCGTGTCATGGGCGCGATCGGATCCGGCGAGCCGCCTTCGAACCTGGCCATCACGCTGGATCGCCACGGCCGCAGCGGCGTCCGGATCGCGTTGCGGCAATTGAAAGCCGCAGGACATGCCTCGCCCATATTACACGCTTGGCTTGCAAAATTCGATAATGTCGCCGTTGAGGACCATGGGGAGGATGAAGCTATCCTGCAGCACGCGCACTAGTCTGCGGCGCAACCTCATCTGCTCCGCGATTTCCCTCCAAAACACCCTCAAACAGGCCGCTTTTGCGGGCTGAAACATGGTATCAGTGACGCACAAAGTGCCGCGTCACGATTCTGCGCGGCGAAATTGAGGTGCCTTATGGAAGACGAACCGAAAACCGCCGCCGAGATGAAGGAGATCCGCCTGAACAGAAAGCTCGCCCAGGACGCCGAAGGCCTGAAAGCGATGGCGGACATCGCGGCTGCAGATATCGCGATTCGCAAGCGGACGGCGAACCTACGCGCGATCCGGTTGGCAAAGGAGGCCGCCGACCGCGCCAAGCCGGCCGAAGCCAAGACTAAACCCAAGAAAAAGAAATCGACCTGACATGACAAAAGACGATCGCGACCGCGCCGAGGCGCGTTTCAACAAAGCCGCAAAATCCGCTGAGGACGCAAAGACCGGCAAAAAAGACCGCGATGCCACCACCAAAGCCGTTCTGGACAACATGGCGAGGCTGAAAGCATTGCGTCTCGCCAAGGAGGCCGCCGAACCTGCGGCCGCGCCCGTCAAGAAGCCGCGCGGCAAATCAGCGAAGAAATCCGCAGCAAAGGCGCCGGCCTTGGGCGACTGGCTGTCCAACCAGCAGAGCGGTGGGCGCAGGACCTAACTATTGTTATTCACACCGGCGCGGGCCACTCGATCATCGACCGCGTTTTGGTCGCTGCATCGTAAACCTGCACCTGAAGCATCTGGTACTGGTTCTTCAACGCCATTCCCGCCTCTTCGGCGGCTTCGACCGTGTCGTGATGCGATTTGAAGTGACCGTCCACGACCAGCGAGTAGCCATCGGTCGGGGCTTTATCGGCGCGAATGATTTTGCGGGGTTGCGGTTCTTCCGTCTCGATCTTCGGTTTTTTCATGCTCAGCTCCGTGTTGCCTGAATGTCTTCACGATCTTCGCCTGGCTTTACACCGAACCGCGGAAAAAGGCAGTGAAGATTGCGTATCTCACGGTTAATATGCCCGCCAATGGCGGTCAGATTGAGGTCATTCGTCTGTTCAAAGCAGGAACATGCACATGGGTGGAACCGGCAAGAAGCCCGAGAACGGCAAAACGACCAAGGACGGCGGCAAAAAGCGTCTGCCCAAAGTCGTTGAGGATGACGACGAGGAGGATGGCGATTTCGCGACACCCAAACGTGATCGCCACGGCGATGATGATCAACCCATATAATTTCATCACTTCAGGGGAATTTCTCGTCTTCGATCAGCCGGATGCTCTCGACGCCCAACAGATGCGCGCCCCAGCCGCTTTTCGATAGCGTCGCCGCCGACCTTGGATTGACTAGCAAGGCCAGGACGGTCATCGCAAGCGGCGCGGCACTGATCCAGTCCCGGTGGACCGGCGTCAATTCCTCGGCGCTGCCGGCATATGGTCCGCGTCCGGCGACGACTCGCATACATTCACGAAAAATCTCTCGCCGCGTTCCGCCCCGCGCTGCGCATCCGAGCAATGCCTGCATGGCGAGATGTGTCCGCACCCCTTCGCCGCTCTGTGCAGCGGCCGGCGGAGTTTCGCCGCGCGAGACCTGTAGCAGCAAATCGACCAGATCGAGCCCGGCTAGGTAGGCGCTCATCGGCTCGACCAGCCGCGGGTTACAGTCGATGAAAAGGTGAGAGCCCTCGTCCGGCATGATGGTATCGACCGACAAGGCGCCGTGCCAGCGCAGCCGTTCTCCGATTGCAGCGACATCGGCGCGGACGTGCGGCCGCCGCACGCTTTGCTTGATCGCTTCGCCGCCGCCGACGCCGGCGGCGATTTGCCGGTAGGCGTGAAAGCCAAGCAGTTCGCCGCGCAAAAATATCGCCTGCGCCTTTTCGGTTGCGCCCGCGACCAGATCCTGCACCAGCACCTCGTCGGCGAACGCATCATGCGCGACGAATTCCTGCAGCGCCCGGGTTAATCCGTCTTCGTCGCGGACGAACCAGACGCCTCGGCTCGCGGTGCCGATCGAGGTTTTGATGACGCAGGGAAAGCGAACCGCAGCTCGCAATTGCTTTGCCGATGTGACGATCCGGGTGACCGGTTGCGGCAAGCTCAGCTCGTCAAGCAGCCGGCTGAAACCGGCTTTGCTGTGCGCGGCGCGATAACTCTCGAAGTGGGGCAGCGCCAGGCCGACGCTCGTTTCGAGTCGCGTTCGGACACGCGCGAACAGAAACCCCTGCTCGTGAATGGGCAACAGCACATCGAACGGCCGCTCCGCCAGCAGCTTCTCGACGAAAGCGAGATAGCGCGCAGGATCGTCGCGAAGGCCCGGACATCGATGAAATTTCCTGACAAATCGCGAAAACCTGCCGAGACAAACCGGGGACGGATCGCAAACCTCGACCACATGCCCCGTCAGGCCCAGCACGGTGATCGCCTCGCGCGCGGACGTGCTGGAGCCCTCGGACAGCAGCACCCGGAGCGGTTTTGTATCCTGCAATGAATCGGCCATACCGCTATCATTCCCGCGTCGGGCGCTGTTGTCTTTGAATAAATGTCCCATCCGCATATTGCAGCGCCCATCGCACGGGCTGCCATGCAGCGGTATTCATAGACAAATAACCCGCAGACCCGATAGTTTCGGCTTGCCCTGCCGGGCCGTTACAGGAAACGGGGTCCAAGTTCAAAATGGTCGATATACTCGCCGCACCGCGCCAGGCGAAGACGGACACCTCGCTGCGCACCTTGGCGGCGATTTCGACGGCGCATTGGGTCAGCCATTTTCATTTGTTCGTGCTGCCTATGCTGTTTCCTTTCCTGAAGGAGCAACTCGGCGTCGGCTATATCGAGCTCGGTTTCGCGCTCACCGTATTCGCCGTCGTCTCCGGACTGACCCAGGCCCCGATGGGCTATTTGGGCGATCGCATCGGCGCCCGCAAAATCCTGCTGATGGGCCTAACGCTGGGCGGTTTTGCCCTCATGATGCTCGGCATCCATCTCAGCTATTCCTGGCTGATCGCCAGTGCCGTGCTGCTGGGGCTCGCCAACAGCGTCTATCATCCAGCCGACTACGCGATCCTGTCGGCGCACATGGATGAAGCGCGCATGGGCCGCGCGTTTTCGATCCATACCTTCGCTGGATTTCTCGGCGGCGCCGTTGCGCCTGCCATCGTGGCGGCGCTGGTTGCCGCGACCGGCGGCCATGGCGCCTTGATCGTGGCCGGCGCCGTCGGACCGGCTGTCGCATTGCTGTTGCTTGTGGTCGGCATACCCGATGCCAGCGCCGCCGATCGCGCAATCGATGGGGTGAAGATGCCGCAGCCGAATATCGTGACGCCGGCCATCATCGTGCTTACCGCCTTTTTCATGCTGCTCAGCCTTTCCAATGCCGGGATCGGCAATTTCGGCGTGGTCGCGCTGATGAGCGGCTATGGCAGTTCGTTCTCCGCTGCCAACATCGCGCTGACCGCGTTTCTCGGCTTTAGCGCCATCGGCGTGCTGGCAGGCGGCTTTCTCGCCGACCACACAAGTCGTCACGGACAAGTCGCCGCGGTATGTTTTGCGCTCAACGCCGGCATTGTGTTGGTCATCGCGGTGGTGACATTACCAGCGGTGCTGCTCACCGCGGCAATGGCGACGGCCGGATTCCTCGGCGGCGTGATCGCGCCTTCGCGCGACATGCTGGTGCGCAATGCGGCCCCTCCCGGTGCGGCCGGCCGCGCCTTCGGCATCGTTTCTACCGGCTTCAACATCGGCGGCATCATCAGCCCGCTATTGTTCGGCTGGATCATGGATCAGGACATGCCGCATTGGGTGTTCGGCGCTTCGGTCGTATTCATGGCCCTCACCGTGTTGCTGGCGCTTGTCACCGACCGGAACCCGAGAACCAGCGTCGAAAAGGTCGATGCAAGGCTTATGCAGCTCTGAGCCTCAAACACGGCGGTTGACTTGAGCCGGCGGCAACTCATGATGCGGCAACAAAATCAGCCTCGAAGCTCAGCATTGGGATGAAACGTCATGGCCGAACATCCAAGCCTCGTGATCCGCGGCGGCACCATCGCCAACGGTTTTGGCGGCGAGTTGTTTGAAGCCGACATTTCCATCAGGGAAGGCCGCATTACAGAGGTCGGCAAGGTTTCGGCCAAGGGCGCAGAAGAAATCGACGCCAAGGGAAAACTGGTCACGCCCGGCTTCGTCGATCTGCATACCCATTACGACGGGCAGGTCACTTGGGCCAACGACATTTCGCCGTCATCGCAGAATGGCGTCACCACGGCGATCATGGGCAATTGCGGCGTCGGTTTTGCGCCTTGCAAGCCGGCCGACCACCAGCGGCTGATTCAATTGATGGAAGGCGTCGAGGATATTCCGGAGCCCGTGCTCAGCGCCGGCATTCCTTGGGAATGGGAGAGTTTTCCGGATTACATGGACTGGCTGTCGCAGCGGCCGTTCGACATGGACATCGGCGCACAGCTGCCGCACGCGGCGCTACGCGTCTATGTGATGGGCGAACGCGGCGCGCGGCGCGATCCGGCGACGCCTGAGGATAACCGCGCGATGGCCGCACTTGCCGGCGACGCGGTTCGTGCCGGCGCGCTGGGATTTTCGACCTCGCGCACCCTCAACCATCGCACCTCGACCGGCGACTATACGCCGACGCTAGAGGCGGGAGAGGATGAACTGACGGCGATCGCCGGTGCGATGCACAAGGTCGGCCGCAGCGTGCTGCAATTCGTGCTGGACCAGGGCAGCATCCACGAAGACCTGCCGATGATGCTGCGGGTGGCGGAGAATACAAGGTGCCCGATCTCGTTCTCGGTGACGCGGCCGACAAGGCGCCGCGGCGCTGGCGGCAGACGCTGGACAGCATCAACGAAGCTTCGGCCCGCGGGCTTTCGATCACCGCCCAGATCGCCGCGCGCCCGGTTGGGCTGCTGCTCGGACTGGAGCTGTCTCGCAATCCGTTCCAGACCCATCCGAGCTACAAGGCGATCGCGGATCTGCCGCTGACGGAACGCCTCGCGCGGCTGCATCAGCCGGATGTCCGCGTCGCGATTCTGAGGGAAACGCCGAGCTCGACTGACGATCCGCTGTTCTTCCGTCCCAACTACGACAAGATGTATCTGCTCGGCGATCCGCCGGACTATGAGCAGCCGCTGGAAAACGCGCTCGGGCCCCAGGCGCGCCGTCAGGGGCGGCAACCGGAGGAACTCGCCTATGAGGCGATGCTCGCCAACGAAGGCCGCGGCATGCTCTACGTGCCATTCCTGAACTATGCCGACGGCAACCTGAACGCCGTGTGCGAGATGCTGCGTGATCCGCATTCGGTGCCGGGCTTGAGCGACGGCGGCGCGCATTGCGGCATCATCTGCGACGCCAGCTTCCCCACCTATCTTTTGACCCACTGGACCCGCGACCGCAGCCGCGGCGAAAAACTGTCGATCCCGTTCGTGATCGCGGCGCAATCGCGCAAGACGGCAATGTCGGTCGGGCTCGGCGATCGCGGCGTCCTTGCGCCCGGCTACAAGGCCGATGTCAACGTCATCGACTACAATCGGCTGCATATGCACCCGCCGAAGGTGCATTACGACCTTCCGGTCGGCGGACGCCGCCTGCTGCAGCAGGTGGACGGCTATGACGCCACCATCGTCTCCGGCGTGGTGACGCAGCGCAACGGCACAGCGACCGGCGCGCGACCCGGCCGCCTCGTGCGCGGCGCACGCGACAGCACCAAGCAGTTCGGCGCGGCTGCGGGTTAACCGGGGCAGTCTAAGCCGAAGCAGGCCGGTGCGCACGGAGGAAGGAATGGATCTGGCGCAGCGCCAGCGGAATTCGCTCCCTGGGCTCCTTCCATGGGAACATGCTCACCTCGGCCTTCGGCGCCAGCATCGCCGCTTCCATGGCGACAGCGTACGGATGCGCCGGGACATCATCCGGCAGGATCAGTACGGGCGTCTGGCAATTGCGCACGAAATCGCGCGTCACGGTGAACACAAAGTCTGGGTCGGCGCGGTACATTTTGGTCAGGAATTTGTCGACCGTCTCCATCGTGATGTCCGGCCGACGTTTGACCAGCTCCGGACCCCAGCCCTTCATGTTGTTTTCGTAGAACAAATCGCGCATCTCCGGACGCGAGCCGCTGGGCTGCGCCAGCACCGCGGCGACGATGCGATCGGGCGCCCGCCGCAACAGGTTCCAGATGAAGGGGCCGCCGATGCAGAAGCCAAGCACCATGAACTTGCCGATGCCCAGATGGTCCATCAGACCGAGGTGGTCGTCGGTGTAGGCATCCCATGGCCGGCCGACCTCGAGGGGGCCGGTAGACTGGCCGCCGTTGGCATTGCGCAGATCCGACGCGATACAGCGGTACTCTGCCTTGAACTCCTCGATCGGGTTGAAGGGCGAACTGCTGCCGGAAAATCCTGAGATCGTCGAGTTCAGTCCCCCGCCTGCGATGAGCAGCAGCGGAAAGCCGGAACCAGCCTCCTCGAAGTGGATACGAACGCCGCCTTTCTCGAAAACGCTCACTGCAGTTCCTCCTTGGCCGGCCTGCTGGGCGAACGCGCGTGATGCTGCCGCCATCGCGGTCGCCGCGGCACCGGTTGTCAGTATGGTGCGTCTGATCGGGTCCATCGTCGGTGCCCTCCTCGATCAATGTCATGGCCGGTGCGTGCGGCAAGGACATCAGACTATCGGCGCGATACTAACGACTCGCGCTGTACCTTTTCAATCGTCAGGCGAACTTCGGCTCCGGCTTCTGCAGCAACAGCCGTGCGCGCTCGGTGTTGGGCCACAGCAGCAGCAGCCCGAGCAGTCCCGACACGATCAGGATCACGGCATTAATAGTGAAGCCCGTCATGTAGCCATCGAGCGGCACCGCAGCGCGCTGGATTACGCTGCCCATCACGAATGGCGCCAGGATGCCAGCCAGCGTATAGATCGCGCCGTAAATCGAGATCACCGCGCCGCGTTGCGCTACCGGAGTGAACTCGCCGAGCATCGGCGGGCACACCACATAGATCGATCCGCACAGGCCGGAGCCCACCACCAACAGCGCGATCTGCAGGCCGGTGCCTTCGACATGAGGCAGAGCCGCCAGAATCACGCCGCCTACGATCAGAGGGACCGCGCCCAGCACGCCGCGCGCGTTGCGGGTGGATGCGCCGCGCGCCATCAGCACCTGCGACACCCAGCCGGTCAGCAGCACCACCCCCGCACCGAACACCCATGGCAGGATGGAAATCCACCCCGCATCCTTTTGCGAGAAGCCGAGGCCCTTGACAATAAACGGCGTGAACCAGGTGAGGCCAAGCGACAGCGCCCAATATGCGCCGAAGGTCGCTGCACAGCAGCCAATGAAAGTGCGCGACGTCAACAGCTGGAAATAGGGGACGCGGGGATCGGCGGCGGCCATGGCGACGGTCTGCACCAGCGGGCCTTCCTTGCCGAGAATCAGCCACACCACCACCCACATCAGCCCGACCACCCCGAGCACGCCGAACGCCGCATGCCAGGAATAGTTGACGATCACCCAGTTCAGCGCGGGCACCGCGAGAATCACACCGAAGGCCGAGCCCTGAGACAGGATGGCCGTCGGCAGGGTGCGCTTTTCGTCGGGAAACCATTTGTAGATCGCATGCACCGCCACCGAAAAGGCGGGCCCCTCGCCGGCGCCGAGAATGATGCGGCAGATCAGCAGCGTGGTAAAGCCGACGGTGCCGACCATCGGAAACTGCGCCAGCGCCCAGACTAGCGCCAGCGCCAGCAGCACCCAGCGCGCCGCCACCCGATTGACGATGAAGCCGACGATGATGGCGGAGATCGAGAACAGGAAAAAGAACGACGAGCCGAGCAGGCCGAATTGCTCAGGTTCGAGTTTCAGTTCGGTCATGATCGGCACGCCGGCGAGGCCGACCACGATCTTGTCCGCAAAATTCACCAGCATGAACAGAAACAGCAGAAAGGTAATTCTCCAGGCTCCTTTCGGCGTCGGCTGCGCGGTCATGATCGAACCCCCAAAAGTCGCTTTTTTCTGCTTGGCGGCCCTGTGACCGAGCCTGCCACAATGCTACCCGTTGCATCTGCGCAAATGCAATCGGACATTTTGACCGTGAGCCGCGATCTTCCGGCGGCATCGATATGTTGGACTGCAACATGAGGATATTCGGATGGCACATTCCAGCAATCGCCATCGCATGCAAATCATCGGCATTTTTACGTCACTCGCCATGTTCGCGAGCCCCATTGCCTCCCCCGCGGCGCAGGATCCTCCGACGCCGGATTATCAGGCCATCGTCGCCTCACCCGATCGGACCGACGCCGATCGGCAAACCGACAAACGTCGCGAGCCCGCCAAGATGCTGCCCTTCACAGGCGTCAAAGCGGGGATGAAGGTGCTCGATATGGAAGCCGGCGCCGGCTACAGCACCGAATTGCTGGCGCGTGCCGTCGGCCCGGCCAGTACCGTCTATGCCCAGGATTCGGCCGCGGTGATCGAGCGCTTCGTCAAGGACAAGTTCGACATTCGCGCGCAGTCACCCGCCATGAAAAACGTCGTGCATGTGATCCGGGATTTTGACGATCCGATTCCGTCCGACGTGAAGGCATTGGATTTAATTACATTCTTCTTTGCCTATCACGACGTGACCTACATGCCGGTCGACCGCGCCGAGATGAACCGCAAGATGTTCGCTGCGTTAAGGCCCGGCGGTTTTCTGATCATAGCCGATCATTCGGCGCGCCCCGGCGACGGCATCACCGTAGCCAAAACCCTGCATCGCATCGAGGAAAGTGTATTGCGCGGGGAAATCGAGGCCGCCGGTTTCAAGTTCGTCGAGGAAGGCAACTTCCTGCGCCATGCCGAAGACCCGCGCGATGCCGCGGTGTTCCGCCCGCAGGTGCCGGTCGACGAATTCGTGCTGAAGTATCAGAAGCCTTTATGAGGCAGCTCGCCTGGCGGCCGGCGGACCGATCATGCTGAGCATCCGGAATCTGACCAAATCCTATCGCTCGGCCGGAGAGCAAGTGGCGGTGTTGCGCGGCGTTGATCTCGACGTCGCTGCCGGCGAGAGTGTCGCGCTGACCGGCGAATCCGGCAGCGGCAAAAGCACGCTGTTGCATCTGATCGCCGGCCTCGATCAGGCCGACAGCGGCGAGATTCGGCTCGGCGAAACGCCTGTGTCGAGACTATCCGATGCCAGTCGTGCGGCATTGCGGCGCGACCGGCTGGGTCTGGTGTTTCAGCAATTCAACCTGATCCCGAGCCTCAACGTCGCGGACAATCTGGCGTTCCAGTCGCGCATTGCGGGGCGCCACGACACGGCTTGGCAGGCTGAGCTTGTGGAACGCTTGGGGTTGGGCGCTTTGTTAAGGCGTTATCCCGAACAGCTGTCCGGCGGTCAGCAGCAGCGCGTCGCCATCGGCCGCGGGCTCGCAATAAAGCCGCTTGTTCTGCTGGCCGATGAACCGACCGGCAATCTCGACGAGGCGACTGCGGACGAGGTCCTAAGTCTCGCCCGCGATCTGGTGACGCGAACCGGATGCGGCTTCCTGATGGTGACGCATAGCGTGCGTCTTGCCGCCACGCTGGACCGGCAGGTCAATCTCCACGCGGGGCGGATCGCATGAGCCGCGCGATCTGGATTCTCAAGGTGTTGTCGAGCCATTGGCGGCGGCATCCGATGCAGCTTGCGACGTTGCTGGTCGGACTGATCTCGGCGACAGCGCTGTGGAGCGGCGTGCAGGCGTTGAATCAGCAGGCCCGCGTGAGCTATGACCGCGCAGCGGCAACGTTCGGCGGCGCGCGGACGGCGATGCTGGTCGGCCGTGAACGCGCCACGTTCCCGCAGCAGATCTTCGTCGATCTGCGCCGCGCCGGCTGGCCGGTGTCGCCGGTGCTCGAAGGTCGCGTGCAGATCGGCGGACGCTCGTTCCGGCTGCTGGGAATCGAGCCGGTCACGCTGCCCGCCGAAGTTGGCAATACGCCGGCGATCGGAAGAGCCGGCCTGCAGTCCTTTGTCATGCCCCCAGGTGAAACGTTGGTGGCGCCGGAGACCTTGTCCGACCTCAAACTCGGCGTAGGTGCGACGCCGGCGATAGGCGGCGCGATGACGATGCCGCCGCTGAAAGTGCAAACACAACTCGTGCCCGGCGTTTTGGTGGTTGATATCGGCATCGCCCAGCGCCTCTTGAAAATGCCGGATCAGGTTTCACGGCTGTTGATTGGGAAGGCAAAAAGCGGCCGCGCGCCGCTCGAAGCGGTGGCAGGCGACAAACTTCGCCTGGTCGAACCTGACGCGGAAAGCGATCTCGAGCGGCTCACCGACAGCTTTCATCTCAATCTGACGGCATTCGGCCTGCTGTCATTCCTTGTCGGGCTGTTCATCGTCAACTCCGCGATCGGCCTTGCTTTCGAGCAGCGGCTGCCGATGCTCCGCACCTTGCGCGCCTGCGGAGTCTCGTCGGGCATGCTCAACACGGTGTTGCTGATCGAACTGGTATCGCTGGCGCTGGTTGCGGGATTGATCGGATTGGCCTGCGGCTACCTGATCGCGGCGTCATTGCTGCCCGATGTCGCGGCGAGTCTGCGCGGACTTTACGGCGCGCAAATCCCTGGGAAGTTGACGCTCAAGCCTGAATGGTGGATTGCAGGCCTCGCGATCAGCGTGCTCGGCGCATTGGCGGCAGCCGCGACAAGCCTCACCAAGGCGATCCGTCTTCCCGTGCTCGCGGCCGCACAGCCCTACGCCTGGCAACAGGCGCAGCACCGATGGCTAAAGTTTCAGGGCGCGCTTGCGCTCCTCACATTCGCCGCCGCCGCTGGCTTGCTGCGGTTCGGCGATTCGCTGATCTCGGGATTTGCCGTGCTGGCCGCGTTGCTGCTCGGCGCGGCGCTGGGTCTGCCCGTGGTGCTGAGCTTTGTACTTCATCTCGGCCAGCGCAGCGCGCGCCGCCCGCTTGCTGCATGGTTCTGGGCCGACAGCCGGCAACAATTGTCGGGATTGTCGGTGGCCTTGATGGCGCTGCTGCTGGCGCTGGCGGTCAATGTCGGCGTCAGCACCATGGTCGAAAGTTTCAGCAAGACGTTTACCGGCTGGCTCGACGGACGATTGGCGGCAGACATCTATCTCAACGCCACCGACGACGTGCAGGCCGCCGAGATCAAGGCGTGGCTGCGTCGGCGACCGGAAGTGGATGCGATTCTGCCGGGCGGCCGGGCCGACGTGCAGATCGACGGATGGCCGGTGGAAATTCTCGGCTTCGCCGATCACGCCACCTATCGGGATCGCTGGCCGCTGCTGCAATCCAGCGCTGACGTCTGGGACCGGGTGCGCAACGGTGATGCCGCGCTGATCAGCGAGCAATTTGCGCGGCGCACCAGACTTGGTCTTGGCGATCGATTGCAAGTACCGACTTCCGCAGCAAACTGGTCACTCGAAGTGGTCGGGATTTACGCCGACTACGGCAACCCGAAAGGCCAGATCGGCGTCAACATCGATGCGTTGCGGCAACGTTTTCCCGAAATACCTCAAACCAGAATGGGCCTACGCGTTGCGCCCGCCGCAGTGCCCGCGCTGATCGCCGATGTTGAAGCGAAATTTGGCCTCGACGGCCGCAATCTTGCGGATCAGGCGACGCTGAAGGCCGAGTCGACCCGGATTTTCAACCGCACCTTCGCCATTACCGCAGCCTTGAACGCCTTCACCCTCGGCGTCGCCGGCGTTGCGCTGCTCACCAGCCTGCTGACGCTGAGTAATTCACGCCTGCCGCAACTGGCGCCGCTATGGGCCATCGGCATCACGCGGCAGCGGCTTGCGGTCATCGAGCTGTTGAAGACCATGTCGGTGGCGCTGATCACCGCTTTGCTGGCGCTGCCGCTCGGCCTTTTGGTGGCGTGGTGCCTGATCGCCATCGTGAATGTGAAGGCGTTCGGCTGGCGACTGCCCTTTCATGTTTTCCCGCTGCATCTGATCGAGCTACTGTCGGTAGCGATGCTGGCGGCGCTGCTCGCGGCGCTGCTTCCCGTTCTCAAGCTGGCGCGGATGCAGCCGGCTGCCTTGGTGAACATTTTTGCCAATGAGCGCTAACCCAAAAATTTCGCGCCGCGGCTTCGCCAGCGGACTGGCTTTCCTGGCGCTAAGCCGCAAGGCAGCGCGCGCGCAGGGGTTTGCAGGGCTCGGCAACGACGCCGGCGGTTTCGCGCCCGTTATTCCCGGAAGGACGTTCGCGTTTCCAGCCGATCTCGGCCCGCATCCGGAATATCGCATCGAGTGGTGGTACGTCACCGCAAACCTCCTCGATCAGAGGCGTGTTGCTTATGGCGCGCAGTGGACACTGTTCCGGCAGGCGATGGCGCCGGGCGCGCAACGGGAAGGCTGGGCCAATCAGCAGATCTGGATGGGCCATGCCGCAGTCACCCGCGCCGATACGCATCGCTTCAGCGAAACATTTGCACGCGGCGGGGTCGGGCAGGCCGGCGTAGAGACAAAACCGTTTCTCGCCTGGATCGATTCCTGGGAGATGCGGGGACTTGAGGGAATGTCGGGCTTAACGATCGCGCCGCTCGAGTTGAAGGGGTCGGCTGCGGATTTCGACTATGGGTTGCGTCTCGACGCCGACAAGCCGCTGGTGCTGCAAGGCGATGCCGGCACCAGCAAGAAATCGGAGCGTGGACAGGCGTCGTATTATTTCAGCCAGCCCTATTTCAAGGCCGCGGGTATGCTCACGATCGACAACAAACCCGTGGAAGTCACCGGGCTCGCCTGGATGGATCGCGAGTGGAGCAGCCAGCCGCTCGCCTCCGATCAGACCGGATGGGACTGGTTCTCGCTGCATCTGGATTCAGCCGAGAAACTCATGCTGTTTCGGCTGCGGCAGAAGGATGGGCAAAATTACTTTTCAGGCAACTGGATCGGACCGGACGGAAAATCCGTGCAGGTTGCGTCCCCGGATATCCTCATGATGCCGATATCATCGACCGAGATCGCGGGCCGCAGGGTGCCGACGCGATGGAGCATCGCGATTCCCTCGCGCGGATTGAAGATCGAAACGACGCCGCTGAATGGCAGGAGTTGGATGGGAACGAGCTTTTCCTATTGGGAGGGGCCGATCAGCTTTCGCGGCAGCCATAACGGCGTTGGCTATCTTGAGATGACGGGTTATTGAGCCAAGCGCCATTGCGAGCAGCGAAGCGACGAAGCAATCCAGTCCTTTGTTGTAGGTTCTGGATTGCTTCGCTTCGCTCGCAATGACGAAGATGCTGCGCAGTCTTACTTCGTCAGCGGACAGCCGCTCTCCGCCGCCGTCGGGAACGCCTTGTCGCCGGGCACCACCGCAAGTTCCTTGTAGTAGTCCCACGGTTTCTTCGACTCCGACGGCTTCTTCACCTCGAACAGATAGAGGTCGTGCACGAAGCGTCCGTTGGGCAATACCTTGCCTTTCGCAAACAGATCGTCGACCGGTAATTCCTTCAGCTTCGCCGCGACGGCCTCGGTGTCCTTGGTGCCGGCGGCCTTGACCGCCTTCAGATATTGCAGCGTTGCCGAGTAGGTACCGGCCTGGATCATGTTCGGCATCCGGCCGGTACGCTTGAAGAAGCGGTTGGCGAGGTCGCGGCTCTTGTCGTCGCGATCCCAGTAATAGGCCTCGGTCAGCACCAGGCCCTGCGCGGCCTCGAGACCAAGGCCGTGCACTTCAGCCAGCGTCAGCAGCAGGCCGGCGAGTTTCTGGCCGCCCTTGACGATTCCGAATTCCGCCGCTTGCTTGATCGAGTTGGTGGTATCGAGGCCGGCGTTGGCGAGCCCGATGATCTTTGCTTTCGAGCTCTGCGCCTGTAGCAGGAACGAGGAGAAGTCCGAGGAGTTCAGCGGAATGCGGACCGCGCCGAGCACCTTGCCGCCATTGGCCTTGACGAAGTCGCCGGTGTCTTTTTCCAGCGCGTAGCCGAACGCGTAATCCGCGGTCATGAAAAACCATGAATCGCCGCCGGTCTTGACCAGCGAGCCCCCGGTGCCGACCGCAAGCGCGTGGGTATCGTAGGCCCAGTGAAAGCCGTAAGGCTGGCAGGCATCGCCGGTCAGGCGCGAGGTCGCAGCACCCACCACGATGTCGATCTTCTTCATCTGCTTCGACAGGTCATGGATCGCCAGCGCCACCGACGACGTGGTGAGCTCAGTGATCATGTCGACGCCTTCAACCTCGTACCAGCGCCGCGCGATGGCGGTTGCAAGATCAGGCTTGTTCTGGTGGTCGGCCGAGATTACCTCGATCTTCTTGCCGAGCACTTCGCCGCCGAAATCCTCTACCGCCATTTTTGCGGCCTCGAACGACCATTTGCCGCCGTAATCCGCATAGACCCCGGACTGATCGTTCAAAATGCCGATCTTGACGCCCTGTGCCGACGCCGGCATGGCCGATAACAGGCTGCATGCCGCAACAGCGCCCGCCCACAATCCCAAATTCATCCTTGCCTCCAACTTTTCTGTTCAAGTTTCTGTGCCGGTAACGATAATTTATAACCCTGCGGCTGCCCATCTATTTCACATCAGACTTTAGCGGGTGTGCGCCGCCTCGCGCAAACGCCGACGCCTTACCAAACGCTTTCGCTTGGTGAGGTCATCGCTATCCCATCGCAATGCTGGCAGGAAAACCCGTTCAGCGCCGGCTTACGGACAGACGTCCCAGAAACCCTGGGTCCGGCTGGGATCGGTGTAGTACCAGCAGTAGCCCGGGGCCGGCGCAGCACCCGCCCAAGCCGCCGCGGTGCCGGCCGCGACGAAGCCGAGCGCCGCGCCGGCCGCGATCGCGCCGCCCGGCCCCCAACGGTATGCCGGACGGACGTAACGGGGACCATAACCGGGCCGAATCCCCGGGCGATATCCCGGAGGACGGACCACGGTGGTGCGTCCGACAACAGCCACGCCGCCGCGCGGACCGGCACCGCCACGCCGGACGACGACCACCTGCTCGAGATTGGAAGGAGCAAGATTTTGGACATTTGCGCTCGGAATGGGACCGCTCAACGCATAGGCCGGCGCGCCGAGCGCCACCGTGGTCAATGCCAGAACAAGGGCGGTGGAGCCTCTCATGACGGCCTCCTTTTTCTTGATTCAACGATGGACAACTTTTTGGTGTCCGGACGCCATTCTGCGCTTTTCGCGGCAGGTGTCGAGAGGATTTCGGGCGGCAGTTCGAGCGTGTAATGCGTTCTGCAGTCGGCTTTTACGAGATCTGCGCGCGGATCCGCCGGACGCCGGCCGAGGACGACTGCTCCTTCTTAATCTGGAAGCGGCCGATTTCCGAGGTCCTGTTCACATGCGGACCGCCGCAGAACTCGAGCGACACGTCGCCAATTTTATAGACCGAAACTTCGTCGCCATAACGGTCGGCAAACAGTCCGATTGCGCCGGAGGCGCGCGCTTCATCCAGTGGCATGACCGTACGCTCCACGGGCAGATCCGCGTCGATCCATTGCTGCACGATGCCTTCGATCTGCCTGACCTCTTCAGGCTTCATGGCGCGGTCGAAGGTGAAGTCGAATCGCATCCGCTCGCGATTGATGTTCGATCCCTTCTGGTGCACGGCCTCGCCGAGCGTCGATCGAAGCGCCGCATGCAAAAGGTGGGTCGCGGTGTGGTACTTGACGCTTTCCTCGCTGTCGTCCGCCAGACCGCTCTTCGCTGCTTCGGCCTTCGACTTTTCCTTGTGTTCGGCGAAGGCATGCTGAAAGCGTTCCATGTCGACGCTCAGTCCCTCCTCCTTCAAAAGCTCATCGGTGAACTCGACTGGAAAACCGTAGGTATCGTAGAGACGGAAGCCGATTTCGCCCTCGAGCATCTTGCCGCCGGACTCCTTGAGACGCTCGATTTCCTTTTCGAGCATCTTGGTCCCTTTGGCGAGCGTCTTCTCGAACCGGTCTTTTTCCAGCCTGAGTTCGGTCAGGATGATTTCGCGATTGGACATCAATTCTGGATACTGTCCGCCGTTTTGCTCGATGACGATCTTCGACAGCTCTACCCAGTCGTCCGGCTTTACTCCGAGCGTATCGCAATAGCGGATGGCGCGGCGGATCAGCCGCCTCAGCACATATCCCTGGCCCTGGTTGGAGGGTTTCACGCCCATCTCGTCGCCGATGATGAAAGTCGATGCCCGGATGTGATCGGCCAGAACGCGGATCGCCTTGAGCTTCTTTGCATCCTTCCGAATCGCCTGCTCGGACAGGCCCGATAGTTCGATGATCCGGTCCAGGATCGGCCGGAATTGGCTGGTCTCGTAGACGCTCTCGACGCCGTTCAGGATAGCCAGGGTACGCTCCACGCCCATGCCGGTATCGACGTTCTTACGCGGCAGTTCGGTGACTGTGTTGCCCTGCCGTTCATACGACATGAACACGTTGTTCCAGACCTCGACGAACCGCCCGCAACCGCAGTGTCCGGGCTTGCAGAGCTCGGCGCCCTTTTCGCAGGGCTCTCCGGTACGATCGACGAAAATCTCGGTGTCGGGGCCGCAGGGACCCTCCGGACCCGCCGCCCACCAATTATCTTCAACACCGAGGTAGACGATGCGGTCTTCCGGAATGCCCAACGCGCGCCATACCGACGCAGCTTCTTCGTCACGCGGGGCGATGTCGTTGCCCTCGAATACCGTCACCCACAACAGGTCCGGCGGAATTGCGAGCAGGTCTTCGCGCGTCAGGAACTCGTAACTCCAGCGGATGGAATCCTGTTTGTAATAATCGCCCAGCGACCAATTCCCGAGCATCTCGAAGAAGGTTAGATGGGTGAGGTCGCCGACCTCCTCGATATCGCTGGTGCGCAGGCATTTCTGACAGTTCACCAGGCGTACGCCGGCCATGTGGTCGCGGCCCATCAGATAGGGAACCAGCGGATGCATGCCCGCGGTGGTGAACAGGACCGATCCATCCCGATCCGGAACAAGCGATGCGCTGGGAATCATGGCGTGGCCATGCTGTTCGAAGAATTCCAGATATTTTCCACGCAGCTCAACCGCCGAAAGATTGCGCGGCTGCAGTCCCTTACCCATCGTCATGCCCTGCTCATTGTCTCCGCGAACTGTCCGGTTCGCACGGTCGGCGCAAAGCGCGCAGGATATGAAATAGATAGGGTAGTGTCCCCCCGATTGGAAGCGACGCGTTACGGGTCGCCGCGCCGCAGGATAGTAATCATAGCCTTTCCCGTCGCCGCCGCGCGATAGTTGCGCCTCACCGGCCCGGCACAAATTCTCTTTTATATCAACAGGTTGAAGACAGAGGGCCTGGCCACGGTGCCGCGAACCGCTGAATTTCGCGCCACTGCCAAGTGCCGCGGACCCCTTCTACAAATCGGGTTTTGGCCAGGGCTTGTCGTACAAAATCATTGAAGAGCAAATCATGGACTTCAATTCGTCCGTTGTAATGAATGAAGCCAAGCTTGCGAAGCTTGCAATCACAAGTGGTTTGAAGAAGATTACAGGTTCCTTCTGAGCAAAAGTATTTTGCCACACGCCTTTTGTTTGCGCATCATTACTCCCTTGAAGAAGGCTAGAGCAGGCCGCGAAGCGGCCGGCGCGGGCATAGCTGTCATTGTTCCGATCGAGGAAACCGCCGACCTGGTGCTGTAAATGCGGTCGGTCGAATAGCCACATCGAGCGTGCGCGGGTGAGAAAACGTAACGCGCGCCATTACCGGTTAAGTGGCGGCCTCGCAGTCCGGATTTTTACCGTTAGCTCGACCGACGACAACAATCGAGAGCTTAAATCATACTGAATGCTTTTTCGCGGGGGCGAGCCTGTGAACAACGTGCATAACAAATCAGTTGCTATGAAAACGTCAGACTCTTCGTCCGCAGATCACGATAATTTCACGAGCAGCCCGACAGTCTCATTCTCACACACATGAGGGTGAGAGCATTCGATGGCTGCACGGAAAGGAGCTCAAGCATCTGTCGTGACGTTGGTAGCCGCGGCTGATGCTGCCGCTCGCGATAATGCGACGGCTCCAGGTTTCCGGCACTTTCTCGGCGCACCGCGTCCTTCGCAGCGGTTCAAGGCTTATGGCATCGACCCGCTGGGCGCGCCGGCTCACCTGCCAAAAATCCGCGCGCTGATGAACCGACTGTCGCGGCGGATGGATGCCGAAATACAATGGCCGTCGCATCCGGACCCTTCGCTGGAGCGTTGGGAAAATCCCCGCATTCCCTCGGGCTACACCTATCTGCTGCAGTTCGTGGCCCATGATTTGGTTCACTCGGCGATCCCACTTTCGGTTGCCGGAATGCTCGGTGCCGGTACCGCTAACGCGCGCCGCACGCCGTTGCAACTTGAAACGCTGTTCGGAAGCGGTCCCGTGGGCTCTCCTTTTATATATGCGCTCGATGCTCCAAATGACGACCGACGCACCAAGCTGCGGCTCGGACGCATGCGCTGGAAAGACAAGAGCGTCGAGGCGGGTTGCCCGTTTCGCGACATCGCGCGCGCGCCGGCGGAAAACGTCACGGGAATAGATCGCAGCATTGCGGGGCATCGCGTCGCGCTCACGGAGGCACTTGTTGCCGACCCGCGCAACGACGATCACGCCATCATGTCGCAACTGACCGCGCTGTTTGCGCTGCTGCACAACGTTCTGATCGATCTGGTTCGCCGCCGTGAGCCTGCCACCGGACACAATGGTCGCCTTGGCGCCGCCTACTCGCGCTTCCTGTGCGCCCGCGGCGCGCTGACGTCGATCTATCACAACATCCTCCGCAAGGACCTGATGCGACGGGTGATACATCCGGCGATTTACACAGCCTATTGCGGCCCGAACCCGAGCTTCATCGATCGGCCTGCCAGCTCTAGCGAGGCCGACGACGGCTGGCAGGTTCCCATCGAATTCTCCCACGGTGCGTTTCGCTTTGGCCACGCCATGGTGCGCCCCGAATATCACATCAATGATCTATCGACCCACGACCTGAACAATACTCTCGAAAAATCCTCGGCGAACGATCCGGTCAACATGCCGCTCGACTCCTCCTGGATCGTGCGCTGGTCGCGCTTCTTCGAAATCAACGGCTCAAGACCGAATTTCAGCCGCCGCATCGGCCCGTTCCTCAGCGACGGCCTAGGCAACGACCAGATCTTTCCGGCATTCGACGAGACTGATCGCGTGGGACTGCTTTATCGCGACCTGTTCGGGGCCGCGATTGCAGGGTTGTGGTCGGTGGATGCGTTAATTGCGGAAATCGCCGTCCGCCGGCCACACTTCATCAACATGTCGCGGCTGCTGGCCGACCGCGCCTGGCGCGTCAGTCAGATTCGCGAATGGCTGGCTTCGGCGCCGGTCTATGGCGGCCTCACTGTCGAGGACATCGAAACCCTTTCCAACGATCCGCCGCTGCCGTTCTTCATATTGTTCGAGGCGATGCAGCAGCCCGAAGCGAAGGGACTGTGCCTTGGAGCGCTCGGGTCGATCATCGTGTCGGAAGTGATTTTCGGGGCGCTGCCGCAAAATTCTCTTTTATCCGGGAACGGCGCAAACTCGCTCGTCGAAACGCTCGCCCATCTCGCTGCCGATTATTACCCGACAAACGTTTTTGCGGATGTGCCTGAAATTGAACGCATGGATCAGCTCGTCGAGTTCATCGCCGAAGTCGGCGACCTGCGGCAGGCCGTGCCCGCATTTTTGTGAGACGGACTTTTTCCGTTTCACGCAACCCGGAGGACTAAAAATGGCTCTCGAAAGAATGGTAGTGACGAACCATGAGCGTTGGGGCAACCTGGTGAAGACTTGGTCGACCGGCCACAACTATCTCGAGGACGACAACGAGTATCCGTTGCCGGAAACCGTGGACGAATTCAAGGATCAACTTGCCAAGGCGCAGGTCTTTATGACGGTGCCGGAACGCTACAAGCAGGTAAAGTTCGTCGCACAGGATTACGATACGATCGTTGTACGGTTGCCGCCGAAGTTCGCGATCGAGGATTCCGAGGAGCGGCTCAGCAAGCCTGGTGCGACCTATCCGTTGCCGCCGTTCTACAAGCGCCTGTTTAACGGCATCGATCCGGTGATCCCGGAAGAAGAGAAGTTCCGGGTCCATGCCGAGCGTATCGGCGACTATACAATCAGCCTCTGTTCCTGATCAGGACAGTTGGGCAATACCCTCGACGGGAAGTCCTGCGCCATGCAATCCATCGCGCAGGGCTTCCCACCGCGACCTTACGGCAATCGGATGCGCTTGCAGGACCCAGCGCACCACTGCTTCGTTAGTGGGGACTGACGGTCCAACCCAAAACGAACGTATTCCGTTCAAGAAACGCTCAGCCTCTTCCCTCGCCATCGCTGGTTGCCCGAGGTGAAACAGCGCTGAAACCCGCCATGCCGGCAGAATCTTTACAACACCACTCGTGCGGTCGTAGGCTTGGAGAGCGCCGGCATAGTCGCCGCAAAGCACACGAACGATGCAATGATAACCCCAACCGAGATATGAGGGCGCTGGCGAAAGAGCTAGCGACTGCTCTGCTCGCACCCCGGCCTGTTCGATTGATCCGCAGAAAGCGCAATAGAGCGCCGAGGATAGAAGCGTCCACGGGTCATTGTCGTTCAATTCGCAGGCGAGTTCCATGTGAAACGCGGCCTCAGTTTCTCGGAGTGCCATCACATTGGACCAGCCACAGCATAAATGCGCTCTGGAATCGACCGGATCCAGCTGAACGGCACGCTTGGCCAGGTCGAGCGTTGCCTTTGCTTTGTCGAAATCACGGAACAAGCCCGGATGAACATAGTGCTCGATATTGTTCATTTGCACTAGGCTGCTGTAACAAGGCGAGAACGTGGGATTTTCTCGTATGGCATCGCGAAAGATGGTGACCGCGCGCTGCCAGCTTTCCGCATCGTATTTGTAATGCAAACTCTGCCCGCGCAGCCAGCGGTCATGAACATCGAGCGAAACGTCAGGTTCGCCCGCAAGCCGCATCAGCCGTTCCGTCGATAATTGCACATTCAACGTGGTTGCAATCCGGCGGATGATGCGCTGCTGTGTCTCGAACCAGTTATCAAGGCCCAACCTGAAACTCTCGCTCCAAATGTAAATACCTGTAGTATCGTCCCTCAGCACCATGACCATGTTTATTTCGGTGCCGGCCTGATAGGCGGTAGTTTCGATACTGTATCGCGGCGCCGAATCCGGCAATGCGGGTACGACCTCCGTCGGCCGACGATCAACCACGCTCCATTCTCGAAAGCGTACGAGCGATGCCGCGAGATGCTGATGGAATCCTTGCACGAGATGGGTGTGATCGTTGTCGATGCCATGCATCGCAAAAGGCTGCAGCACGAGGCAAATCTTGACTGGCGCCTTGATGTCCGCAGCCGCCGAAGAAGTGGCCTTGGCAATGCTCGTGTTGATCGACGGCGATAAGCGCGTGTCGGTTGCACCGCCGGCGTCGACGCTGGCGCGCAGCCGTTCGAAAGCCCCGAGTTTGATTTTCGCGACGAGCGCTTCTGTCACCGCCGAGGGCTCCATGCCGTAGTCTTCGTCAAGCAAATCCCACAGCGCCTTGTAGATACGGAGCGCCCCGGCGACGTCGCCTTGCTCGGCATGCACCTGCATCAGATGGCAAGAAGCTTCTTCGTGGGTGGGATCGAGATTGACGATCGCCACTGCAACATCCTTCCTCACGCTGGCTGAAACGTCTGTTGCAACCAAAGCGGGGCCGAGACTTCGCATCAGCCTGTCATGGATGGTCTGACGTTTGGCGAGTATCCAGACCCGAAATGACGGATCGAGATCGTCCAGACCTTCGAGAATGTGCTCCTCGAGATTTGGAGTATCGAGCAGCAGCGGATGGACGCTGCCACTCTCCGCGGCCTTGATGATACTTTCGACATCGACCTCGACCATTGCAGTGTCGAGCTGGATCGAAAGCCTCTCCGCGCTGAACCCGTGGTATCCTGCCGCATCAAAAGTGGAGCGCAGTTCACGAATGACCTGACGCAGCGAGCCGCGGGCTTTTTCCTCGTCCGAACGGCTCCACAACAGCCCGACCAGCCGTTCGCGGCTTTCCTGCTTAGGCTCGATGAGGGCAAGATAGCCTAGAACCGCGGCCGCCTTCTGGGTTCGCAGTTCGACCGATTGTCCATTGAATCTAATCGCAAGCCGGCCCACCAGCGAAACGGAAAGATGCGGAGCCATTGCAGGCGCCACTTCGGATTCCCTTTCAGCCAGCTTGTGAACGTTCGCAGCCTGCCGCATCGAAAAATTCCGTCCCAAAATCGCAGGTTCGCGAATTATATCAGGGCGACGCCACCAGTATACTTCATCCCCCCACCGGTTTGCCTAATCATATCAGCCAATCGCGGCGTAATAATCTCGGACGGCTCGGGCTGCAGGCCGGGCGCAATTACGCGCGCCATGGGAACCGCAAGTTGCGGGCGCGTCAAATTGAGACCAAAGGTTTCGATTCCGAATTGCGCCAGGCGACTCCCAATGAGTTGCAGCACTGCGCCGGGATCGGTGGTTTCGATGGCCAAGTGCTGTTTACGCTCCGGCAACGGCTGCAGCAACAGACATCGATCGGCATCGATCATGGTGGCGCGCCGCCGATGATCCTGGTCCCGCTTATTGAGCGCGGCCTGCCCGCTCTCGCGGCACTTCGCCTCGACGACGGCAAGCGCGAGCTCGAGTTGGCACATTTCGAGGATGGAGGAGCGGACGGCAGCCTGGAGTGTCGGCCGCGCAGCAAGGCCGAAGGCAAAACCAAAACCGTTCGCGCTGCAGGAGACGGCAGCGACGCAGGGCACCCCGATGTCCGTCGTTATATCGAGCAACCAGCTCCGCCGCCGCGTCGCATTCTGCCGCAACCGCGCCAGCAGCGCCTCGGCCATGATATGGGCCTCGTGCTGCGGCGGAATCGATCCGCCACGGCTGCCACCCCGCCACCACAGGCTGGCGGCATCCCGCTCGATCAACTCAAGCATGCCGTGCAAGGCCGCGGCGTCCCAGGACGTGCCGGCCGCCGATCCGTTGCTCAATGGAAATGGCGGCTCGATCTCGCGCTGATCCGGCGGACGGCGTAAACACAAATCTGCCGGCAGCAAGATCTCACAATGATCGGTGAGCCGCCTGACGGCATGCCATGAAAGGTCTGCATCCGGGCGCAGGCGGTGCGCTGAAAGCGCAGCGAGGAAGTCGGATGCCTGCGGACCAAGCTCGGCAGCCGGATCGCCGGGACCGCACGAAAGCAGTACGTCGCTCCCGGTCTGCAGTTGTGAAAGATATTCGATACCCTCGCCGATGCATCCCTGAAATGCTTCCTGCAGCGAAAGCCCGACGCCGGAAACGCCGACCAGCGGACTGCCTGCATGCAAGGGGTCCGCAATCGCCGGATCGAATTCAGCCCCAAACGCGACCAAGCCGGGAGCATCGGGTGCAGCTAATTGAAACACGCGCGCAAACCGAGAAGCTGCCCTGAGTAGCAAGGCGCGGTGGTCCGTTTCGGAATCGGATTCGCGGCCTTCTAGAAATGCGGTCGCGGTCCCGTAATCAAGAGCCTCCAACAGGTGTCGGACATCTGCAGCGTCGCAATCCTCTGATCGATCGCCCAGCAGGCTCGAAGCCGCGCTCGCGAACAGGTTTGGCATTGTATATTCGCCCCTGTTCACGGTGGCTTCACGGCTGTCACGCACAGTCTGTCGTAGGGAGTCTTGCCTTGGAGGAACATATGGTCGCAAAATCCTTTGTCGTCGCCATGGCAGCCGATATTGCCCGGTCGGACTACGCAAAGCCAACCCTCATTCGCAGCCGCAGCCGTGAATGGCTGATCGCCTGCCGTTGGGGCCCCGACGGTGAATATCTTTCGATCGCGACGGCCGGCGCCATGTTGGATTCCCGCGGGCTTGCGGCGCCCGACGTCATCGCCCCCATCCACAGCCTGTTCGGCGTCCTGGTCTCGGAATCCGAAACGGAAGCCGCCAGCACTTTTTTGCTGGTGCGCCAATTGCCGTTTCCCGTCGAGCTCGCCGGCACCTTCTTCCCGGCCGATGGATACGTGCTGCTGCAACAGCGTGAAACGATCAGCCTGATCTGTAAAACCCGCTATTCGCACAGCCGCGGCTGGCTGGACGGCCGAGAGGTCCGCAAGGACATTCCCGATCCGGCGCCGGCCGCGGCGGAAGCGATGGCGTGGCACATCGAGGCGACGCGCCGCAACTGGATCGGCGAGTTCATCTCCGAAGCGGAATTGCACGAAACGCGCGCTATTCGCGGGGTGATCCCCATCGCAGCCGGCCGTGCGCAAGCCTAGTCGTGCTTGCGCGAGGTTTTTCGCCGAGGTCCACCGCGTTTCGCGGCAGCAAAGCGTAAAATTGAAGATTTCGTCGAGGATTTCGTCGAAGATTCTCTGTCGGCGATGCCTTCGATCAGTTCAGCGATCGCACTCCGAATACGCGGATCGGAGGTTCGCGTGTAAGCCTTGAGAACCCGCAAGGCACCCGGCTGGGCAAGCAGCCGAAAGAGCGATGCCGACTCGTCAGACTTGCTCTCGGAAGGCTCGAACAGTTCGCCAACCGAGATGCCCAGCACGGCCGCGATGCGCGACAGGCGGCTGGCGCCAATCCGGTTCGCACCCTTCTCGTATTTCTGCACCTGCTGAAAGGTAACCCCGATCTGTTCGGCGAGATCGGTCTGGCTTATTCTGCGATGAACGCGAAAGACACGAATCTTGGCTCCCACCATGGCATCGAGTGGGTCAGGTATCCTGGCCGGCATCATAAATCTCCCACCGCTCCCTACTTGTTGCGCAAACCTAGCACAACTATAAGCGATGCGTGAGCTACTGTGGGTTGTGCAGCAGGAAATTTTCCTCTAGCCCAAGGTCCTGTGTTGGAGGATAAACCGCCCTTCCGGGTCGATTGCCCCGGTCGTCGTCCGGTGAGCCGCAGCGGCAAGAAACTTCTGCAAACCAAGCCGGCTCTCGTCAGAAAGCGCAAATAGCCCGCGCACCAGCTCGAAAAAGCCCGGCTCTTGCCCCACGTACAGCAATTCGAGCAGTTCCGCGCTGGTGTACTCTGCCAGTGCCGACAAAAGCCTGTCGGTTTCGTCAATTGAATCGCTCCTGGTCGAGCGATTAGGATTGAAAATGATCAATTCCGCAGTCATTTTCATCCTCACGCGTAGCGATGGCCTAATGGCAAGTCGTCCCGATGCGGAGATTGCCCGCGGCATCGTGATTTCAGCGTGATCGGAGGATCTGGCTTCGGACGGCCGGCACTTGCCGATCGACGCCCGGCGAGCCGGGCCGCAGCCGCTAGGCTGGCTGCCGGCCAAGCCGTGAAATGGGCTACCCGCCATCACCCTGCCCAATGCCGAACCTCTCAGCGCAACGGTTCGCGCAATCCAAACTCTCGAAATCGGGATTGATATCTGTAGTATGGCTTTATGGACGGAAACAGGGAGATCGAGATCATGACAGCTCCTCCAGGTGAAAAGCCCATTTCGCTATTTTACCCGGCCGATAACCCAGCCGTCATTGCACACTTGGCCAGCCTGCAGGCGATCATCACCCGCCTCGCCGGCAACAGCGCGCAGTGCAAGACGTGGTGCCTCGCGATTGTCAGTGCGCTCTTTGGCTTTGCCGGGGCAATGAAGAACGATCGGATAGTCGCGGCCGCGATCATACCTATCGTTATCTTCGGTCTCGTGGATGCAGCCTACCTCGGGCGCGAAAAGGCCTATCGTGACCTTTACAATTCTCTCGCTGCCATGGTCCGCAACGGCACCTACACGCTCGCCGACAGTTTCAATCTGACGACGCCCGCCAATGGAGGACGCTTCCTCAGCGCTCTAAAGTCGTGGTCGGTCTGGCCGATCTATCTCGGTCTCGTTGTTGCCTATGTATTGATCAGGGCCTTCGGGCTGCTCAAATAATGCGACCAGGCAAACTAGTCTGGCGGAGCGGTTCCAACCGGGATGGCATTAGAGAATGTTCAAGCCTGAGCGTGCCGTCATCGCAGCGCAGCGGCAATATTACCACCATCGACGGTCGTCACGTCGGCGGTGGTCTTGAGCGCCAGCGCCTGGGCTAGAAATGCCTGCGCCACATCCTCGGCCGCGACTTCCCGGCCCAGTAGGTTGCCGCGCATGTAGTCCTGTTCGCTGACGCCGCGCGCGCTGGAGCGTGACGCGATCATCCCGTCGGTGAGAAGTCCGGAGCGGATCCGGTCGGCATTGACGGCGTTGGCGCGGATGCCCTCGCTGCCATAATCGACCGCGTATTGCCGTACCAGAAACAGCGTCGCCGCCTTGGGCAGGCCGTAGGGCCCGAAATTGCGACCGGGATTGACCGCCTGTTTGGAAACGTTGAACAGTAGGCAGCCACCGGTCCGCTGCGCCTGCATGATCTGGACCGCGGCCTGCGCCACGCGTTGATGGCCGTAGAAATTCAGCTCGAAGCTCTGCCGCAGCACCGCCTCGTCGACCTCGCCGATCCGGCCCTGCCAGGCGGCGCCGGCATTCGACACCACGATGTCTACCCCGCCGAATAGCGGATGCGACTTGCGCAAAGGTGTCACGCACCGATGCCGCGTCGGTGACATCGCAGCGCAGCCCAAGCGCCGCTCCGCCGATCGCTTTTGCCTTCGCCTGCGCGGCCGCCTCGTCGATATCCAGGAGCGCTACTTCAGCGCCTGCCATTGCGAACGCTCTGGCCGTCGCGAATCCAATGGCGCCGGCGGCACCCGTGATAACAGCCACCTGTCCCGCAAGCGGCGGCTCCTTGGCGCTACCCAGTTTCGCCTGTTCAAGCGACCAGTATTCGACATCGAACAGTTCGGGCTCCGGCAGCGGTTCAAACCGGCCGACCGCCTCGGCATCCGTGATGGTGGCAACCGCGGCTTCCGCAAGATCGGCGGCGACCTTCGCATCCTTCTTGCTCCGGCCAAGCCCGAACAAGCCTACGCCGGGCACCAGCACGACCCGCGGCATCGGATCGAGCATGGTCTTGGTTCCGCCTACGCGCGCGTTGTTGCGGCAGAAATAATCGTGGTAACGGTCGGCATAAGCTGCGACGGCGGCGCGGACCGAAGCACCGAAATCGGCGAGCGCCCCGTCCTCTGGCGCCGCAACGACGAGCGGCCTGTTCTTGATGCGGATATTGTGATCAGGGGTCACCACGCCGGCCTGACCGTAGCGCGCGACCTCGGCGCCGTTGACAAAATTCATCACTGCATCGGTCCGCGGAAATCGAGCAAGAAGCGCTTCCAGGCTCCGTCGATCTTGTCATCCGGCAGGCTGCAGGCGCCGCGGATGATCGGCGCCACATCCGCGACACGCGCCGGGCGCGCCGGCAACTTTGCACCGGCGAATGCCGACTTGCGGTTCTTCGCCAACCGCTCCTCGGCCGAGGTCACCAGCGCGATCATGCGCTCGTAGGATTCGCGCGCATCGGCGCCGAAGCTGAAGATGCCGTGCTTGACGAGGATCAGGCCTTCGACGGAAGGATCCGCGTCGAACACTCGTGCCGCGGCTTTGGCAAGGCCGAAGCCCGGCATCACATAGGGCACATATCCGACGCGCGTGCCAAAAACCTCGCGGCATAGCGCTTCGCCGTCGGGCTGGTCGGTGAGCGCAAGCACCGCCGTCGAATGGGTGTGGTCGACGAATTTGTGCGGAATGAACGCGTGCAGCAACGCTTCGACCGATGGATTGGGCGATGCAGGATCGATCAGATTGGCGCGCTGCAGCCGCACCATTTCCTCATCGGAAAGATTTTCGCGCGAGCGAAGCTTCAACAGCGGCGCCGAGCCGCACCGCAGGCAGGCCCGCGGGCTCGATCGAGCCCATGTCCCAGCCGGATCCCTTGACGCACAGAACTTCGACGGCGTCGCCGTTGAGATCGGCAATGCGCGTCTTCACCGACGTGTTGCCGCCGCCATGCAGCACCAGGCGCGGATCCTGGCCGAGCAGACGCGTGGTATAGACCCTGAGCGCCAGATCGCGGCCGAGGTTTTCGTAAGCGTGCGACCGCGGCATCGGCGTCGCTATCGTTCCAGGCGCTCTGCATGCGCTTTTCTTAGCCTCATTCAGCGGCTGCCGCCACCCGCTCGGGAAATGCCGCCGATAGCGCGGCGCGATCGGCCCTGAGCACGCCACGCTCGGTTATCAACCCCGTCACCAGACGTGCCGGCGTGACATCAAAGCCGTAATTCGCCACCGGCGAGCCGTCAGGCACAATCCGCACGGTCTCGATCCTTCCGTCGGCGGTGCGACCGGTCATGGTCGTCACCTCGTCGGCGCCACGCTGCTCGATCGGAATCTGCCTGATCCCGTCATCGACGCTGAAGTCGATGGTCGGCGACGGCAGCGCCACATAGAACGGCACGCCATTGTCATGCGCGGCGAGCGCCTTGAGATAAGTGCCGATCTTGTTGCAGACGTCGCCATCCGCGGTCACCCGGTCGGTGCCGACGATCACCAGATCGACCATCCCGTGCTGCATCAGATGGCCGCCGGTGTTGTCCGGGATTACCGTGTGCGGCACGCCGTGATGGCCGAGTTCCCAGGCGGTAAGCGAGGCGCCCTGATTGCGCGGCCGCGTCTCGTCGACCCAGACATGGACGGAACGACCTTGATCATGCGCCAGATAGATCGGCGGCAGTTGCCGTGCCCCAATCGACCGTTGCCAGCCAGCCGGCATTGCAATGGGTCAGCACGTTGACGCGCTCGCCGGGTTTCTTGGTCGCAGCGACCGCCTCGATCAGGGCAAGGCCGTGCCGGCCGATACCCTTGTTGATGGCGATGTCCTCGTTCGGCGATCTCGCCGGCGCGCGAATAGGCTGCCGCGGCGCGCGCCGCGGACGGCAGAAGCCGCAGCAACGACCGCATCTCGTCGAGCGCCCATTTCAGGTTGATCGCCGTCGGCCGGGTCGCGATCAACGTCTTGTAGGCGCGAATCGAGCGCGGTATCCGAGCCGTCGACCCGCATCGCCAGCGCCATCCCGTAAGCGGCGGTCGCGCCGATCAGCGGCGCGCCCCGCACCAGCATCGACCGGATGGCATCCGCCGCGGAATCGCAGGTTGTCAGCCGCGCGACGACAAAATCATGCGGCAACCGCCGCTGATCGATCGCGCCGACCGACCAGCCGTCCGGCTCGAGCCAGATGCTGCGGATGTGTTTGCCCTCGACCTTCATTGCGCACCAATCGACAGAATAAGCCTCACGCGCGGAGGATCCGTCCCGCCACCGCGTCGAGCTTCTTCAGCAGTTCCGGATCGCGCGCTTCCGGCGCGGTTATCAAAGCGGTGTCGAGCGCGCGGTCCGAGCCGATCGGACACGGCTCATGCTCGCGCGGGAAATCTTTTGCAAGGCGCGCCACCAGGCCCTTCGCCTTGTCGGCGTTCGAGGTCAGCACCCGGATGATGTCCTGCACCGTCACGGCGTCGTGGTCGGGATGCCAGCAATCGAAATCGGTCACCATGGCGACGGTGGCGTAACAGATCTCCGCCTCGCGGGCGAGCTTGGCCTCCGGCATATTGGTCATGCCGATCACCGAATAGCCGAGGCCCTTGTAGGTCATGCTTTCGGCGTAGCTCGAGAATTGCGGCCCCTCCATGCAGACATAGGTGCCGCCGCGCGCGACCGCGATGCCCTCGGCTTCGGCCGCCGCCGCAAGATGGACGCGCAACCGTGGCGAAACCGGATGCGCCATCGATACATGGGCGACGCAGCCCTTGCCGAAGAACGAACTCTCGCGCTTATGAGTGCGATCGACGAACTGGTCGACCAGCACGAAGGTGCCTGGCGGCAATTCCTGCTTGAACGAGCCGCAGGCCGACAGCGAGATCAGGTCGGTAACGCCCGCGCGTTTCAGCACGTCGATATTGGCGCGGTAATTGATGTCGGACGGCGACAGCCGGTGGCCCTTGTCGTGACGCGGCAAAAACACGATCGGCAGACCGGCGATGCGTGCCATGCCGTACCGGCGCCGACGGCTCGCCCCATGGGCTGCGGATCGCCTCCTCGCGCGCGTTCTCCAGCCCCGGCAGGTCGTAAATGCCGGACCCGCCGATAATGCCGAGAACCGCCCGCGCCATGGTCTCTCCTTCGTACGTTCATACCCGCGATTCAGCATGCCGGCAAAGCAGCCACAACCGCAAATGGGTTGTCCGACCGCTCGCTTCTGACGAATATTGCCGGAACCGGCTTTGGGGTGAATATTGGGGACGATGCGAATCGGGAATACAAGCTCTCCCGACCGTTGGCTTCCCTATTGAGACGACCGTAGCGCATGTCCATTTCCGCCAACGCCTCAGCCCTTCAACGCGAAAGCGCGCCCAACGCGCTTTCCGTCCTGAATGCCGTGTTCGGCCTGCCCGGCTTTCGCGGCGCACAGGAACAGATCGTTGGGCATGTCGTGGACGGCGGCAACTGCCTGGTGCTGATGCCCACCGGCGGCGGCAAGTCGCTGTGCTATCAATTGCCCTCGCTGCTGCGCGACGGCTGCGGCATCGTCGTCTCGCCGCTGATCGCGCTGATGCGCGACCAGGTCGCAGGATTGCTCGAAGCCGGCGTCAAGGCGGCGGTGCTGAATTCCACGCTATCCTATGATGAAGCTTCCGCGGTCGAGCAGCGGCTGCTCGCCGGCGAGCTCGATATGCTTTACGTCGCGCCGGAGCGGCTGTTGACGCCGCGCTGCCTCGCGTTGCTCGACCGGGCGAAAATCGCCTTGTTTGCAATCGACGAGGCGCATTGCGTATCGCAATGGGGGCACGATTTTCGCCCGGAATATATCGGCCTGTCGGTAATATCCGAGCGTTTTCCGGACGTGCCGCGCATCGCGCTCACCGCTACCGCCGATGAACTCACCCGCAACGAGATCGTCGACCGGCTCGGCCTTGCCGGCGCGCCGAGCTTCGTTGCGAGTTTCGATCGCCCGAACATCCGGTACGAAATCGTCGACAAGCAGAACGCGCAGGCGCAGCTTAAAACCTTTATCGCCGAGCGCCATGCCGGCGATGCCGGCATTGTCTATTGCCTGTCGCGCGCCAAGGTCGAAGACACCGCGGCCGCGCTGACCAAGGCCGGCGTGCCGGCGCTGCCCTATCACGCGGGGCTGGACGCCGGCCTGCGCGGGCGCAATCAAGACCGCTTCATCAACGAGGACGGCATCGTGATCGTCGCCACGGTCGCGTTCGGGATGGGCATCGACAAGTCAGACGTACGCTTCGTCGCGCATCTCGATCTGCCGAAAAGCATCGAAGCCTATTATCAGGAGACCGGGCGCGCGGGGCGAGACGGCAAGCCGTCCAGCGCCTGGATGGCTTACGGCCTGTCTGACATCGTGCAGCAGCGGCGCATGATCGAGGAATCCAGCGGCGCGGAAGCGTTCAAGCGCGTCTCGATCGGCAAGCTTGATGCGCTGGTTGGTCTCGCCGAAACCGCGAACTGCCGCCGCAGCCGCCTGCTCGGATATTTCGGCGAAACCCTAAGCCCGGCCAAATGCGGCAATTGCGACAACTGCCTGTCCCCGCCAAGCGTTTGCGATGGCAAGGTGATCGCGCAAAAACTGCTGTCCTGCGCCTATCGCACCGGGCAGCGTTTTGGCGCCATGCACCTGATCGATGTTCTGATTGGCCGTATGACGGAGCGCGTCGGGCAGTTCGGGCATGACAAACTAACCGTGTTCGGCATAGGCCGCGAACTCAATGAAAAGCAGTGGCGCGCGGCCCTGCGCCAGCTGGTGGCGATGGGCCATCTTCGGCCCGACAGCGAAGCCTTCGGCGCGCTAAAACTGACCGAGACGGCGCGCGGGGTGTTGAAAGGCGAGACCGAGGTGTGGCTGCGCGAGCAGACCGCGGGTTCCCGTAATCGCGCCAGCCGAAGCAAGTCCAGGCGCAGTGACCTTGCGCCCCTGCCGGCCGGCCAAGCCGCGACCGGAAACCCGGTGCTGATCGCCGCGCTCAGGGCATGGCGTTCCGGAAAGGCGCGCCAGCACGGCGTGCCGGCCTATGTCGTGCTGCACGACACCACGATCGACGGCATCGCGGCGTCCCGCCCGACGACGCTCGACCAACTCCGCGGCATCGCCGGCATCGGCGACAAGAAGCTCGAACATTACGGCGAGGAGTTGATCGCGATGGTGAAGGCGGCAGAGGGGTGAGCGATTCGCCGCGCACGAAGCACAAGCGAAGGCGAAGCCGAAGGAAGAGAAACCGGAATCGAACCTTCTTCATGCAAGCCGCGCTGCCTGGCATCTGCCTGCGTAGATGATTCCACCGCCCCGTCGGCAAGACGAAACGCCGCGGCCAGCGGCATCGAGATTCCGATCAAGGAATGACCGGCGCTCTCCACCTCTCCTCGTTGTGAACGGCGATGGCGAATATTTGAAAATTAAAATTGGCATCCCGACGCCGCTTCGATTGACTCTCTCCACGGCATCCGAATATCTTATACCGGTGGTTGTAAAACGGAAGACGCTCAAAGAATCATATATGGGCGGAAGTCGTCACAACCTCACGCCAACCAAAGCTTTGCGCCAAGTTACAAGCCCAGAGGCCGCGGGCCTGCCGCGGATTTGGGGTTGCTGACGGCGCGGCACGGCCCATTCGCGTGGATGTCATATGCAGTTCAAACGTGATCCGAGCGGCCTGTATCTTTCGATCGATCCGGGTAGCGCGCGTGTCGCGTTCCTGTTCCAGGATCAGACCCAAACCCCTGCAACCTTCGATTTGACGGCGACAAGTTGGTCCACCACGGTGGGCTACCTTGCTTTCTTCGCACCCTCGACGACACGCAACTGGGGCGACTTCGCCGCCGGCGTGCGCGCCGCCTTCGTTCAAACTCAAAATGCCGGTCCGCAGATCGGCTGGTTTCCGGAGCCGTTAGCCTCCGCGACGACCGTTATCGCGCCGCTCGACGCAGGGACGCCGCCGACGCTGAGCAATTCGTTCAACCTGGTATTTCTCAACACCACCTGCGTGGTGACGCCCCAGCAATTCGGCGGCAGTTCGAACGTTGCATTCGACGACGGTTCCAACAGCCTGATCATGTCGGGGCTGACGTCGGTTGTGCTGGAAGTCACTTTGCCGGCGGGCGGCGGGACGGTCCAGTTCCCGGCTCAAGGTCTGCCTGTGGTGACGACCCTGTCGGTGCCGCTGGCCGGTCCGCTGGCCGGTGTAGCCACTTTTGCGGTCCAGATCGCCGCGGACTCGCTGTCGCAGTTCGAGGCGGGGATGATGTATTTCTCCCAAGCCCAGGGTCAGCTGGTCGCCGCGCTCAACTATCCCGCGATCCGCGCGCCGATCGGTTCGTCGGCGCCGTTCAACTTTAATGTGTCGCTCGATGTAGTGGCGCCTACCGATCCGGCGCGCAGCTTTTTCCAGTTCACCGACCCCCTGCTCGGCTCCTATTTCGTAACCGCGACCGGCAAGCCGTTTGCTTTCAATACCGTCGGCGGAGCGAATCTCGCCGCGATGAGCGAGGCGGATATCGTGAAGTCGAGCCGGCTGGTGTTCGCCGGCCGGCCGCTTTCGAATTCGAATCCGACCGACATCAAAAACTATTACCTGACGCCGGCCGGCCAGTTCGGCCTTGCGCTCGACGGCGGCGGAAGCAACCTGAAAGCGACGACGCAATCTAGCGTCGAGCAAATGCTGTGCGGCGTCACTGGAACCGAGTTCCTGAGCGTAAGCCTTGGTGCCGACGCGCTCGAATTCGTGCCGGGCAATGCCGCCTGGCGCATGCCGGTCGATCCGCGTTCGACCAAGCCCGTCTATCTCGACGACACCGCGACCACCTCATGGGCAAAGCTCGTCACCACCAAGGGCGCCTACGTTTCTCAGCCCGAACGTTCTCCGCTGTTCAGCCCACCCTCCGATGGCGGCCTCAAGGCGACATCGTCCGGTCTGTCGGTTCACGTCCTCGACTTCGATCCGACCAACGCCTGGCAGCCGTCCGAGGGCGCCGCGCCGCCTTCACCGCTCGTGCCTTATGCCGGACTGGAGTTCGCAACTAACCCGAATATCAACCTCGCCCAATATCTTGCGATGGAAGCCGGCGCGCTGAATCCCGCGCGCGCCAACGCCTATGTGACCACATCCGCCGTGCAGGCACGCGGTGCCCGCGCGCTGGCCGCCGGCGGCGACGCCACGAGGCTGGCGATGACCCCGCAGGGCATGTTGGTCGGCCTGACCGGCACTCCGCCGGCAGCGGTATGGGACTCGCTGCAGATTGCCATCAGCGACGCGATAACCCCGATCCTCGAATTCGACAAAATGGGTCCGGCGATTCGAAAGGCGGTGCAGAAGAACCAGATTTTCACGGTCGTCAGTGTCGATCCAACCAATCCCGGGACCGGTACCGATCCGCTGTTCACCTTCGACAAGCGCTATCTCGAAATCAGCGGCTGGACCTTCGACCTGTCGCCCGCAGGACTGCCGGCGCCGGACAAGGACAGCACGCCGCCGATCTTCATCATGAAATTCTATCCAGGCAAGTCGATCAATGACCTGGTCGGCGCATTGAGCCTGTGGTCCGACCCGGAGACCTTTAACGCCAAGCCGGCCCAAATCCAGGGCTATCTCACCACGGCGATCGCCAACGCCAAGGCCGACGTCGACAAGAACGGCGAGAATTCACTCTACTATAATTTCTACCAGACCGTCACCGACCCGGCCTTCAGCGGCATTCTGGTGGTCAATTGCAACATGCGACTCGACCTGCTGCCGCCACCGATCCGCGCGGTGCTGGGCGGCATGGAGGATCCCGGCACTGCCGGCTTCCGCGTGCATCACGTAGGCGTCTCGATCAACGATGTCGACCCGGGCACGACCAAGCTGACGCTGTCGCAGAGCGCGATGTTCGCGCTGGTGGACTACGAATGGAACCCGGTCGATCCGAAGTCGCCTTACGACTTCCAGGTCGAATATCTGCGCGCGTTGTTCACCAATTCGGAACTGCGCAGCTTCTCCTGCAAGATCAATCTCACGATCGACAACCTGTTCACGACCAAGGTCACGCTGCAGCCCGACGGCGGCGTGAGCACCGGCAAGAACCTCGTCGTCATCATGGGCTCCTACCAGGCCCACAAGACCAGCGGCGACGAAAAGTCGACCGGACAGGGCGTCTATTCCTTCACGTCGCAAAAGACATTCGTGTTCGACTTCGGCAAAAACACCTATCTGAAGAGCATCACGCTCACCAAGCTGCAATTCTCCTTCGACCAGGAGGGCGCGGGCTCGACGGTGAATTATCCCACCTACGACACCACCACCAGCCCGGTGACAGCGCATTTCGGCATCTGGGGCAGCATCAAGTTCAACGAACTCAAGGTGCTGGACATCCTCTCGTTCGATCAACTGGTGTTTTCGGATCTCGGCATCGATGTCGACTTCAATCTGATCCTCAGTACGCGAACGAAGGCGGGCGGGCCGGCGATACCGCAACCGGCCACCAGCGACCTGAAACTGACCTTCGCTCCCGGCAATCTGCGCCTCGACCTCGGCAGCACGGTGGCTCGCAGCAACGCCGACAGCCTGCTCAATCTGCTGCCGTTCAAGCTCAAATCGTTTCTCTATTCCGAGAAAGGCGACCAGAGCATCGAAAGCCTGAACTATTATTCGCTGGGCTCGATTCAGGGCCTGTCGGATAACGGAATCGGGGCCCCGCAGAACTTTTTCAACTACGCGCTGCTGTTCGACCTCGATCTCGGCTCGATGGGCGGCCTGGTCGGATCGCTTTCCGCCTTCAAGTTCAGCATCCTGATAGGATGGCTGGGCGGCAACGACAGCGCGATCGCCTTCGGCATCCAGTTGCCCCAGGTCAATGGCAAGCTCGAGATCAAGATCGAGGGCGTGCTGACGATCTCGATCCAGCAGTTCACCCTCGAATATGCCACCGATCCGCCGCCCTCGATGCTCGTGCTCGGGATGCAGGACTGCTACATCGAGATCCTCGGCAAGCGGCTGCCGCCCGAAGGCACCGTCAGCCTCGGCCTGTTCGCGCCATCGGCGGGGGCGGCCCAGATCGGCTGGATCGGCGCCTATAACAAGGGCGAGGACGGCGGTGGCGGCGGCAAGGACGGTGGCAAGAACGCGCCGAAGCTTATCGCCGCCGGCAAAGGTAATGGAAACGGCAAAGGCAACGGCAAGAGTTTCGACCTCGATTACCTCGGCGTCGGCCAGCGCGTCGGACCCGATCCGAAAAAACCGCCGGCGGATTTCGACGCCTTCCTGAAATACATGAAGGGCGACTTCTGGGACGCGCTCAAGGACAAGAAATATTCCGAGATCTACCACCCCGACGGCAAGTGGATCATCATCACCCACTTTACGCTGCTGGAGAAGATCGAGATCGGATTCGTCTTCTACGACGTGACGCCGTTCTACAGCCTGCTGCTGCGGATCACCGCCGGCAAGAGCTTCAAGGGCTTCTCATTCGAGATCACCTACACCAAGGTCACCGACACCATCGGCCTGTTCGCGGCCAAGATCGCGCTGCCGGACAGCCTGCGCACCTTCGAGGTCGGCGCCGCCTCGGTGACGATGCCGACCATCGGCATCGACGTCTATACCAACGGCAACTGGAAGCTCGATCTCGGCTTCCCCGATGGCGACAACTGGAGCGTCTGTTTCCGGGTCCAGGCGATGGCGGGGCCGATCCCGGTCACCGGATCGGGCGGCTTCTACATCGCAAGCCTCAGCTCGGCGACCGATCCCGACGTATTCGTCGGCAAGAACTATTCCAGTATTCTCGCATTCGGCCTGGCGGCGCGGCTCGGCGTCGGCAAGGATTTCACCGCCGGGCCGCTGAAGGCCGGCGTCAGCCTCACCTTCTTCGGCATCATCCAGGGCGCAGTCGGTTATCTCAGCGGCGGCGGCACCGACCTGTTCGTCAAGGAACCGGACGCGCTGTCGCTGCAGGGCCAGTTCGGCATCATCGGCGAGATCTATGGCTCGATCGACTTCGTCATCGTCAAGGCCAGCGTCAACGTTCGAATCGAGGCCAGTGTCGGTATCGTGCTGATGTTCGAGCCTGCCGCCGGCAACGACGGCTCGGTGATGCTGTATGTCGAGGCGAGCGTCAGCGTCAGCGTGACGGTGTCGATCGATTGCGGCCTGTTCTCGATCGATATCAGCTTCAGCTACCACGCCACGTTCCGCTTCGACTGGCAGCTCGCCGGGCAGAAATCGACCAACAACGCCCGATTGATGTTCGTCGCGCAGATTGCGGCCACCGGACGCCTGCTGGCGGCGCCGCAGCAGGTTGCGCTGTGTCCCGGTCTGCCGGCCGCGCTGCCGCTGACGTGCCTGTCGGAGTTCACGGTCGTATTCCCCGACTCGGGCACTGTGGGCGCGCCATGGCTCGTCACTTCGCTCGCCATCCCGTATGACAATGCGCCACCGACAAGTCCGACCTATGCCGATTTCAAGCCATTCGAGGCGGTGACCACGCAGCTTGCGACCTTCGCGCTGATGCACGCGCTCGGCCTGAAGGCATATAATTCGCCAGTCCCGCTGGTCGGTGCTGATCAGAATACATTGGGGCTGAAGGATATCGACAGCATGCCGGACCTGCTGACCGGCTGGATCGACTATCCGACCTTGCTGAGCCAGTTGGCGCTGTTCCAAGGCAGCATCGGCGTCCCGCAGAAAAACCCAAAAGATCCCAACGGCACTGTGTACCACGCGACCACCTTCCCGATGCCGCCGTTCCTCACGCTTACGACCAAGGGACGTCTCGGCCCCGGCGGCGCGGCCGAAGATTTCGGCTATCAGTTCCTCACCAAGAATCCGGTCTCGGTGGACTATCTGAAGGCCGTCGACGAATATTTCAACACCATGTTCGTCAACCGGACGTCGGATTCAAGCCATGAGCCGATGTTCAGGGCGCGCGCGGTTGCCAATACCACAACGCCGCTCAGCCAGGAGATCCTCCTCGATTATTTCAAGGGCCTGATCCGCGGCGCCGTGCACGAACTGCTGGTCATGCTACAGAACTCGGGCAACAGCCAGGCCCCGCTCGACACGCTGTTCATCGGCGCCGTCGGCGCGCAACGCATCAAGGCGCTCGCCGGACAGATGGCGAGCGTCGTCCGGGGCGGCGTGCGGCTGCCTTACACCAGCGGCCTCACCGTGCCCGACGGGCAGGCGCTGACCACGACCAATCCGCTGTTCGCGCTGCTGTGGCAGCAATTCCCGGTCGGCGGCTTCGCCAACAAATCCAGCTATACCGTCGCCCTCAGCAACCCGGACGGCAGCCAGAAATGGCTGGTTGCCAACGCCACGCAGACGATCACCAACGACAGCGGCGTGTACGGCGTGGTGCCGTACCAGAACCTGCATGAATCCGACGTCGCCAAGCCGAATGCGCCGACACCGATCCCGCTGACCCAGACCGGCCCGCAAGCCTTCGCGTTCCAGAATCCCATCGTCTGGACGCCGCCAGCCCCGGCGACGCCGATGAGCCTGCGGCCGTTCCCGCCGAACCTGACGCGACTGCAGAGCCAGGGCGGGGCATTCGAGGTCACGGTCAAATCGCGCCCCACCGGCGGGGCCTATTTGCCGCAAGGCAAGTCCGTTGCATCGGCCAACATCGTTTTCGCCACCACCGTCAATTTAACGATCAAGCAGATCCCGGGCGACAAAAAGGGCAGCGTGCTGACCGACGTCTATGCGCTGAGCGGCGCTAGCCAGGCCGACGAAGCCTTGCTCGGCCAGATCCTCGCCGTGCTGAAGCCGCCGAGCACCGAGCGGCCGATCGCCGCGATCCAGATTCTCTATCCGCCGGATCCTGCGCAGCCGGGCCTTGTCTCGGCCACGGCCAACCCGACCGACGTGTTCGTGCTGCGCACCAACACCACGTCGGTGTCGCAGCCGCCGCCGGGCCTGATGGCGATGGAAGCAACGATTCCGGAGGGCGTCGCGGTCGGCGCCGATCTGGATCTGTCCGCTGACGGCGGTTATGGCTTCCTGCAGATCGTCCAACAGGCGACGGTGACCAACGCGCCCGGCTATTTCCTGCGCTACATCGATGCCGCCGGAAATTCGCTCGGCAATTTGTTCGCCAAGCCGGGACCGGCGACCGTCACGCTGCTGATCACCTATACGGCGGGCGTAAGCATCAGTGCGCTGCAGGATCCAACATTTACCATCGAACCCTATTACAATTCGATCGTTCTGAAGAACCTGACCGCCACTGAGCTCAAGCTGCTCTATTACGCCGAGACGGTCGCTGCCGCGCTCGACACCCGCTATGTCGCGCTTGCCGCCGGCACTGCCGGCATCGAACTGACGCGTGCCGAGAGCGTCATGCATCTGAAGCCCTCGCCGGCCTTGGCCGCGGCGGCGCGAACCGCCAATGTGGCGGCGCCGACGCGGACGCACATGATCAAGGCGCTGACCGCGGCCGGCGTGACCGACCCGGATCACATCCGCAAGCTGCTGGTGGAGTCCGGCAGCGTCCCGGCGTCGCTCAATGCGCTCTACAGCATCGTCACCTATCAGATCCAGCAGACCACGGGCTTCGCGCTGAGCAACCTGTCGGCGCCGCTGCAGCCGCAGAAGCCGACGTCGGCCGATACGACCGGCTTCTACCGGATCGTGGCGCCGCTCTACAGCGTGGCCACCGCCAATATCGGCGTCCCGGTGCCGGACCGCTACGCCAGCATCGGCGATCCGTTCGGCCTGTCGGTCTTCGTCAACGATGCCTTCGGCAATCAATTGCCTACGCCGATCACCTTTTCCAACACGAACTACTATTTCGACCCGATCATGCCGCTCGACCAATGGCAGGGGATCGTGCCGACCTATGATTTCGTCAACCCGCAGCCGGGTGTGGTCTCGCTGCATTTGACGCCGAGCCAGACCGCCTTCGCCGGGATCACGCAGGACCAGATCGATGCCGCGCTGGTGCATTACGGCGCCATCCAGGACCAGATCACCGGGCCCGGAATTTCGTTCTTCGTGGAAACTAATCTCGCGCTGCAGCCGGACAATACCGAGTCTCGTCGTCATCCCGCTGTCGCAGGCCGATACCACGAACGTGATCGGCATGGTGGCCGGCATGATCGCCTGGTTAAAAAATCCGACTAGCGCGGCCTTCCCGGCCGCGGTCAACATCTCCGTCGCCGTATCAGGTGGAGGAGCGCTGCCGCCACTGTTCGACATCGCGGTATTGTTCGGCATCGAGCGCGATTCTAGCCTGGTCGCTCCGGAAATCAGGGACATTTTCCCGCCGGCCCAGACGGTGGCGACGGCGATCGTCCCGGGTATTGTTCCGGCGAACGGCGGCACCGGCGGCAGCTACATCGAAATCTTCGCCACCGACTTCATGGTGGCATTCCCGGCGATGAAACTCGCCGTCGGCATGAACGGCGGCTCCGCGGCGCCCGCGATTCAATCGAAGACGGCGCTTGCCCGCAAGCGTCTCAAAGCCAAGGGTCTTGCCGGTGACGGCAGCGGCGGTAGCCGGGCCGGTGAACAGTCGCTCTGGGCGGTCGCGGCCAGTCTGCTCGACATTTCCATCGGCACGGGTGTCGGAACGGGACCGCGCTTCCTGTCGCCGAAACCGCTCGACAATACGCTCAACAGCGACACGGTGCCGCTGCCGAAGCTGAATCCGGTATTGGGATCGCTGCCACCGCAGCAGCTTTTCATCGACGTCGATCTCGACCAGTTGAACCGCGTGTTCTTCCAGGCGGTCGACAACGTGCTGTCGCCGGCCTCGGCCGCGAAGGCGTTCGAGCTCGATTCGACCCATACCGCCTATAACGCGATCGCCCGAGGCCGGGAATCGCTGGCGCAGAAATACGCTACCTTCGAAGTCGACTGGCTGTTCCCGGCGGGATCGCCATTCACCGGCACGATCGCGCAGTTCGGCAACGCGCGCGATGCCTTCGAGCAACAGATGCGCGCCGCGCTGATGACCGCCTATTCGGTGGACACGATCGTGCAATACGACGTCGCCTGGAAAAGTACGGTTTCCCCGGCCGCCGACGGCTACATCGAATTGTTCGGCAAGATCGAGGCGGTGCTGAATGGCAGTTACGCCTTCAACGGCACCAACCTCGATGTCACGACGGCGACACCGCATGGACTTTCGAAGGCCACCGCCGTCGAGGTGTACGTCATGTTCTCGGTGCAGGCCGGATCGACCGCGCCGGCCAATGGAATCTATTCGGCGATCGGAACGACTGACACCACCTTCACCATCAGCAACGTCACGACCGGTTCAGGCCCCGGCACGTTGAGCGCCACGCGGCAGAATTCCGGCCTCTCCACCGCCCATGTCGCGGTCAGCAGCAAGGGTCCGAGCCCGCTCACCTTCATGTTCGGCAATCCGGACGCTGCTTCCGCCGCGACCGTGTCGTTCGATCTGCGCTACAGCGTCACCAATCTGCAGTATTTCCTCGCGCCCGATAACGGAACGCCGGGCGCGGCGCGTCCGTCGATCTGGCTGCAGCTTGTCGATCCGTTGCTACCGCATGTCGGCCCGGATGGAGCACTGACTGAAATCCCCGTGGTGTTCCGGCAATACCCGACGCCGCCCACGTTGATCAATCAATCCTGGACCACGCCTCCGGCGGGTCCGCCCTCGGCCAATCCGCTTGCCGACGAGTCGGTCTGGGATTACGTTTTCACCTATCAGGCGATGCTCGCCGCGCAAGACCAGATCAACAGCGCGATCACCTACAACACCGACCTCAGGCCGCCCCCGGCACGCAACAAGCTGGCGCTCGATGCGTCCGTCAACTACAGCCTGTTCCAGGCGCTGGCGCGGTTCTCCGCCGTCTATGGAAGGATTCAGGGCATTCTTCCGACGCTCACCGATCCGAATTGGGGCGCCGCGATCGGGGCCTTCGCGGACAGCGTCGGCGAGGTCGTCGGGAACACCAACTGGATGTTCGTGCCGCATCTCACCGCGGGCGAGGGGCTGGTCAAGGTAACCGACAGCTATGTCATCACCCAGCAGCAGACCGACCAGACGACGCGGCTGATCACGCTGCAATGGCCGGCAGCACAGGGACAGTCGCACTTCCAGAACGTTACGCTCTCGGTCCTGGCGCTCGACCCGACAAGCGCGGACTTCCCTAACCTCGCCTCGGCTTTTCCCGAACAGGGATCGGTTTCGCAGCCGCCCGCGAATTCCAGCGAGTTCCAGGTGAAAGATGCGCCGCCGGACGGCCTCGGCGCCGCGCACCGCGTCGAGGTCCACGGGCTCAATGTGCTAGCGGCCGAGAACACCATCGCGGCGATCCAGATCGAGCGCAACCTGATCACGCTGAACGGGCCGGGCGGCACGCCATATCAGGTGGTGTCGGAATTCGTCTACACCACGGCACAGGTGCGGCCGACCCAGCCGGTCACGCCTTATATCGACAACGTGCCGCCGCCTTACATCAACGTCGCTTCGCTTGGCCAGGGTTCGCCGGCCCCGCTGTCCCTGCACGTCTTGACCGTCATGACCGATCTTCTCGCCGATCCGGTTCAGTCGGTGTCGTTGCTGAAGGCACATGAGGCGGCGGGAGTCACGTCCGGAACGACGCGGCGGGTCAAGGTCGCATGTTCCTATCAATTCCCGATTCCCGCGGTCGCCGGCGGAGCCGACACCTCCATCAATCCGCTGATTCCGGTGGTGCTGGCGCGCTCGTTCGACATCGACGGGCACGATCCCGCTCAGCTCGGCGATTTCGCCGCCCTGTTTGCCGACGCCATCGCCGGCTGGGCGAAGGACAACGCCATCGTGTTCGGTGCGAACGCCGTGCCCGCCGGCGCTTCGCTGGTGTTCGACATCACGCTCTACGCCGGTCTCAGCGGCGGCAACGTTCCGGTCCTGCGTTTCGACAATCTTCAGCTTAACCTGACAGACATCAAACCGGCATAATACCGCCGGGCCCGGCACCCGGCGGCTCACCGTAAAGGAGTGTCAGATAAGGAGGTAAAGAACTCAGCGACCCGGATCGATTGAAGAACTCGAATGCAAGACTCCAATCTGAAACCTTAGCAAACAAGAGAGGCAATCATGGCTCATCACACCAAATTCTCCATCATCGGCGCGCAGGTCACCACCCCCAATTGGACCGGTGCGCCACTGACGCTCGCCTGGCACGACAGCGCGGCGATGCCGCAGACGCCGAATGGATCGACGGTGCTGGCGTGGCTGAACACCGCGACGCAGAACAACGACGGTACGCTGGCGGCGACCTCGGGCGGTCCGCCTCAAACCCTGGATGCCCCGGCGCTCGCGACCATCCCATCCATCCTGGTACAGAACTGGGGTAGCAATGCCCTCACCATCACCAACATCAGCGCCGCCAAGGCGACCCCGATCTGGGTCGAAATGTTCGGTCCCGGCATTCCCGGCGTCACCCCGGCAACGATTACCGCGGGCGCGGCGCCGATCACGCTTGCGTCAGGCGCGACGGCTACGGGCAATTCGCCCCCGAACTTCGCGCAACTCGTCCTGCAATCGAACACCAACAATTTGACGATCGTCACTTTGATCGGCGGTCCGGCCACCGGCAATCCCCCCAACAACGCCTATGTGTTCGCGCTGAATTACCAGGGCGCACCGAATCCGCCCGGCTTTACGAAAACCACTCCCGGCAACACCATGACGTATCAATTCGCGTGGAATACGACATTCTTCGTTGCCAACATGTCGCCGTCGACCTCAGCGGCGGTCTCGGCGTCACTGTTGTCGCTCTAACATCATCGCAGGTTCCGGCGGCACATGCCGCCGGGACCTCGCGTCGAAAGCCACACGGGGAGAAATCGCATGAACGGTTGGGATGGCGCAGGGCGGACGCTCGCTCCAAACGAACAGGTTGTGATGCCGCAGACGCCGAACGGGTCTGTGGTCCTGGCCTGGAAGAATATGGCGGCCCAAAACAGTGATGGCACTCTGGCGATTGCCACGGTCGGCTCGCCACCTCAAATGCTCGATGCCCCCGCGCTCAACACGGCACCAAGCATCCTCGCGAACAATTGGCAGGGCGGCGATCTCAGGCTGACCAATATCAGCATCTATGCACCGATCTGGATCGAGATGTTGAGCCCGGGGCTTCCCGGCATGGAACCGGTCCCATTGCCTGAGGACACCCCAACGACGCTCGCTCCATTGCATGCCGCGCAAGGCCGCGGGCGGGGTTTTATGCGACTCCTGCTGGAAACGAACACCAGCGATTTGACAACCATCGCTGTCATCGGCGGCCCGATGGATTCCTCGGGTAACAACGCCTATCTGTTTGCACTGAACTATGTGGGCGGAGCTACTCTGCCCGGCTATACAGCAGTGACCACCGCCAATAGCTACAGCTTCGAGTTCAACTGGAGCAATTCGGCGGTCTTCGTCGTCAACCTGTCCGGAGAGTACAGCAGCCCGCTGCGGCTGTTGCTGCAATCTCTGAATGCATAGCGAACATCTACCGGCCATCGCCGACGGCGTCCCGCAACGGGTTAACGGAGCAACCATCAGATGAAGTTCCGCATCCTCGGGCAGAACGTCACCAATCCGGCATGGACCGGCAGCGGGCAGACGCTCAACTACCACGACAGCGTGATCATGCCGCAGACCTCCAACGGATCCATGGTGCTGGGCTACTGGAATCTGTCGAAGCAAAACAACGGCGGCGAACTGACGCTGGTCTCCGCCGGGGCGCCGCAGCCCCTCGATGTCCCCGCAGGCGCCCTTATGCCATCCATCCTGGTGCAGAACTGGAACGGCAATAGCCTCACTCTCACCAATACCAGCGGCAATACGGCGACCCCGATCAGGGTCGAGGCATTCGGCCCCGGCATTCCCGGCGTGATCGTGCAATCATTGTCGGTCAACGCCAACCCAATTCAGCTTTCCACCTTGCAGGCGGCGCAGGGCCAGGCGCCGCCGAACTATGCGCAACTCGTGCTTTCCAACAACAACAATAATCTCTCCATTATCGCCTTGATCGGCGGCCTGCCGGATTCCAGCGGCAACAACGCCTATGTGTTCGCGTTGAACTATCAGGGGCCGCCGTCGCCGCGGGGCTATACCAAAGTCACCCCCGGCAACTCCCTGACCTACCAGTTCTCCTGGAACACGTCGGTGTTCGTCGCGAACATGTCCCCCGCGACCGCCTCGTCGGTCGCGGTCAGCCTGGTCTCTTTGTAAGGTGCATCACTGGCGCACCCTCACGCATGATGACGGTTGATTTCATGCGCGGTTTTCGATCTTGATAGCAGGTATGCCCCCGGTTCCTCCTCGTCATAATCTTCCCGGCGCTGCACGCGTGGCGATCTCTCATGACGACTGGGATGGATCGCAGCTGACGTTAGCTCAGTACGACAGCGCGATGATGCCGCAGACCGCCAACGGATCGATGGTTTTCGCCTGGCAAAACGTCGGGCAGATGAATAATGATGGCGAACTGATACTGACCTCCGGCGGTAGTGCGCCGCAGTCCTATGACGCCCCCGCCCTCGCACTCGCACCGAACATCCTGGTGCGGAACTGGGCCGCCAACGATCTCAAAGTCACCAATACCAGCATACACAGCGCGACGCCGATCTGGATCGAGGCCTATGGCCCCGGTATACCCGGTCGGGATCCGCTACCGTTGCTGCCAGGCGCAGACCCGACCCCTGTCAAGATTGGAGACTCGCTGCAAGGAACCGCCAACGGCTGGACGCAGTTGATCCTGCAATCCAATTCGAACGCACTCGGGCTGTTTGCGGTGATTTGGGGCCCGTTGGTTGCGGGCAATAACGCTTATGTTTTCGCGGTGAATTTCCAGCAGAGCACGACGCCGCCCGGTTATACCGCCACGACCATGGCCAACACCTACACATATCAGTTTCAAGGGACCGCCCGCGTCTATGTCGCCTTTTTCGGCCCCGGCCGCGTGGCAGCGCCCAAACTGATTCTAACCGACACGCCGCCGGCCACGGTTACGCTGCTGGCGCTGACGTAGAACTGTGTGAAGGAGAAGGAACCGCGGTGGTAACTTCTCTACACACTCAACGTGCTGGACAGTGGTCGAGCGCACGGCCGCTGCACCGGCTCAGGCGATGCACGCCCTGCCGGAGCCATTAAGGGACGTCAGACCGGCTTTCCCCATCGGTCACGGGCGATGTAATCACCAGAAATACCAGATCGACCAGTCCCGAATTCGAGATGGCGTGCTCCACGCCGGGCGGCAAAAAGATGAAATCGTGCTTGCGTACGACGTGGTTGTTACCGGCAATCTCCATCAGCCCTTCGCCTTCGAGCACGTGGTAGACCTGCTCCTGAACAAGATGCTTGTGCCGGGCGACACAGGCCATCGGCTGATACATCGAGATTCGATAATCGATATGGCGAGAGTTGGCCGTCTCCGGCATCACCAGTGGCTTTGACAGCGCACCGCCAAAGTGATTGGGAAATTCGCGCCACGGCACCTCGGCGATATTGCGGATGAAAGCGCCGTTGTTTTCTGAAACCATTGTCGTTGTCCTTTGAGTCCATATCCGGCGCAAACCGGCGCCCATGTTATCGGGTGTGCAGAAAGTCGACAGCCTCTCGTCCGGCAATTTTTCCAAAGACCAGAGCGCGGAGCACCGAAACGGCATTCGGCGCGGTACCGTAGAAATGCCCGGTGGTTTCTCCCGCGGCATAAAGACCGCGCATCGGCCCGCGCTCGCACAAGACTTCCGCCCTTTCGTTGGACGCAAGGCCGCCGAATGTATAAGCGACGGCGCCGACCAGGGGATAGGCCAGAAACGGCGGCTTTGTGATCGGGCGCGCCCAGTTCGATTTTGGCGGCTTCAGTTCGGCAGCGGCCGCCAGCCCATCGCAACGCGTCGCATCGAAGCGCGCAACGTCGCCGGTAGCCGCGGTGTTGAATGCTGCAACGGTTTCTTCCAGATTGCGGGCGGGAACTGCGATATGCGCGGCAAGCTCGGCGAGCGTTGCGGCTTGAATCGGTGGCACTTCGGATCTGATCGCGCGCTCGAAGCCGGCAATATCGAATAGACGGCTGTCCAGGATCGCATACGCGATACTCTTCGGTCGCGCGAAATGGAGTTCGCGGGCGAAAGCTTCCCATGTCTCGTGCACAAGACCGCCGCCTTCATCGAAAAAACGGCGCCCGTCCTGATCGACCACGATCCCGTAAGGGTAGACCAGGACGACCGGCGCGGAGCCCTTGCTGCGTGGATCAACCGGCTCGACGTGCATTCCGTTCCAGTCGCCCGAAACCGTCGCGCCCTGGTCCATCGCCATGCGGATACCGTCGCCGGTGCCGAACCGCGTTCCGGGAGAGATGAGCTTGATGGTTTCGCCTTGTACTCCAAAACGCGCGCGCATCATCGCCGCATTTCCCTGGAATCCGCCGGAAGCCAGAACGACGCAGTCGGCATCTAGCGTTGTCGTGACGCCATCGTTCACCTCAATGTCCACACCGCGAACGCGGCCTTCCGCCAGCACCAGCCGCCTCGCCGAAGCTTCGTAAAGGAAGTTCACCCCCGCATCCTTCGCCGCACTCGAAAGTCTTTCGACGATGGCGCTGCCGCCTCCGACAGGCTGGATGCGCGGCGGGCCGGCGCTGAGATAATAGATCGGAATGTCGAATTCCACACCGTGCGTTTCAAGCCACCCGATCGTTCCGGTCGCATGCTCCGCGAGCGTCCGAAAATAGCTTCGATCGGCCAATCTGCCGGAAGCCTCCTGCATGTCGTCTTCAAAACCGGGTGCGAGCCGGTCAGGAGCCGCCAGCCGCATGTAAGAAGGACTCCAGCGGGTATTCCCGCCGGCTTCCTCTTCGCGGGATTTTTCGAGCACGGTGATGTCGATGCGCAAGCCGCAGCTACGGGCCTGCTCGGCCGCCGAAACCGCTGCCGCAAGGCCGGCTGCGCCATGTCCGATAACAACTAGCTTTTGGGAATTTTGCGTCATTCAGGTCGGTTCGTAGCGCACTCCGATGCCCGGCTTGCTTTGACCGAGGCCGGGAAGCTCCCAAACGCCGGCGCCGCTGGGATTGATATCGGCGGCGATATCGACGTCGATCAGATAAGGCTTGTTGGCGGCAATGCCCTTGCGAATGGCCTCGCCGAGGTCGCCGGCGCGGTCGACCCGCATGCCTTCGACGCCGCAGGAGCGCGCCATGGCGGCGAAGTCCGGATTGTAGCGCGCGCCGGTCACGGGATCGTGGAAATCGGTAGCCAGTTCGCGGCCTTTCAGGTAACCGCGCTGCAGGCCGCGGATCGAGGCATAGGCGTAGTTGTTCCACACCACCCAGACCACCGGCAGATCATATTCGACCGCCGTTCCCAGCACGTTGGCATGCATGAAGAACGCGCCATCGCCGCACACCGACACGCACGGCCGGTCAGGTGCCGCGAACTTGGCGCCCATCACTCCGGCGACGCCGAATCCCATCGGGCCAAAACCCATCGAGCCGATCAGCGAGTCCGGCCGCTTCGGCTTGCAAAAACTCAGCAGCCAATTGTGGTGCACACCGATGTCGCTGACGAGGATCGCATTCTCCGGCAGCGCCTTGTCGATCTCGAGCGCTGCGCGCTGCGGATTGATCGGGACGGTGTCGTCGGTGAAACCGGGAGCGACGAACTTATCCCACTCCTCGCGATAGGTGTCGATCTGCGCCAGCCACTTTTTGCGCGCGTCCGCGCGCTTGGTGAGGTCGGCGCGGCGTTCGAGTTCGGCATGAAGCTGGCGCAGGAAGGTGCGCACGTCCGCCATCAGCCCCAGCGCCACCGGATAATTGCGGCCGATCTCTTCAGGATCGATATCGACGTGAATGAGTTTTGTAGGCGGAATGGTGAAGGAATAGCCCGGTATCCATGAACTGGAGGTGCGATCGTCGAAGCGCATACCCAGCGCCAGCAGCAGGTCGGCCTGCCGCGTCGCGTGATTAGCCTGGTAATGGCCGGCGCGGGCGACGAGACCCAGCGCCAGCGGATGGTTGGTATCGATGGCGCCAAGGCCGCTGGCCGACGCCGCCACCGGAATCTGCAGCCGCTCGGCGAGCTTCAGCAATTCCTCCGCAGCACCGCCATAGCGCACGCCCTGACCTACGATCATCACCGGCCGTTCGGCGCCGAGCAGCATGTCGACCGCCTTGACCACGCCTTCCGGATCAGCGCCGCAACGGCTGGAGATATTGCCATTCCACGCCTTGGCATTCGGCGCTTCCTCCGCCGCCAATTCCAGAAACACGTCGAACGGAACGTCCAGCACCACCGGACCCGGACGGCCCGTCGTCATGGTCTTCCACGCCTGCCGGACCGCGAGCGGCACCATCTCGCCGCGAGTCGGCTGGAACACTTTTTTGCAATAGGACCGTACCGTGGAGGGAAAGTCGGCCTGATAATGCCGATACAATTCCTGGAATGCACCGCGATTGAACTGGCTGGTCGGCACGTTGCCAGTCACCGCCATGAACGGCACCGAATCGAGAAACGCATTGCCGAGCGAGATCGGCAGGTTTGCCGAGCCCGGGCCGCAGGAGGTGAAGGTGGCGGTCGGCCGACCGGAGACGCGGTAATACACGTCGGCCATGAAACCGGCGACGCTCTCGTGATGCACCGAAATGGTCCTGATGTCGTCTGAGCGTTCATAGAGCGCGTCGATGAACTGGATATTGCCGTGGCCGCACAGGCCGAAAACCTGAGGCACATTTTCCTGGACCAGGTAATCGACAATGACCTGGGCGCCATTGAGCATGTTGCGCGGCGACATTTGAACTCCCTCGTCATCCTAAGGCACTCCGCAAGCGGCGCAAGCGCGCTCGTGGCTATCCTTCGGGACGCCGTGCAAAGCCACGGCTCCTCGGGATGACGGCGGAGCGATAATGTGATGGCGACGGTATTTCTCATAATACTGTACGTCAATTGATATTGTGGTATGCAGTTGCTGTTCAAACTTCGCGCCGGAGTGCTATGGTCCGGCGCCGTCTTGGAGGTATTGTGCCGTGGCACCGCGTACCAAACTGAAGACGAGGGACAAGCCGGCTGGTCAACGCAAGACCACGATCGCGCGGCTGGTGCAGCCGATGCAGCGCGATATCGACGACGACGCCGGGGACAAACAACGGGTCGGGGTGCAATCGCTCGGCCGCGCCTTTGCGATCCTCGAGGAGGTCGCCCGTCACCGCGAAGGCATCGGGCTGGCTGATCTGAGCAAGCTGGTCGGCCTGCACACCTCCACCACGTTTCATCTCGCCAAGACCATGGTGTCGCTGGGCTATATCCGCCAGGAAAAGGATTCCAAGCGCTACCGCGTCGGCCGGCCGCTGTTCGCGCTTGCCGCCAGCGCGCTGGACGAAATCGAGATGGTGAATGTCGCAACCCCCGTGCTCGAGGATCTGTCGCGTGAAACCGGCGAAAGCGGCCATTTTGCCGTGCGTATGGGCGACGCCGTAGTCGTGATCGCCCGTACCAGTGGCCCGGGCGCATTTCAACTGACCGACCGCGTCGGCGTGGTGCGGCCCGCCCATTGCACCGCGCTCGGCAAGATCATCCTGGCCTCGCTGCGGCCCGATCAGTTGAAGCGCTTCCTTGAACGCACCGAGATGAAACCGTCGACAAAAAAATCGATCACCAGCATTCCAGTACTGCTGCGCGAAATCGCTGAGATCAAGCACACCGGCATTGCGTTTGACGACGGCGAATTTAATCCGGAAGTGCGCTGCATCGCCGTGCCGGTGATGGATTTCACCGGCCAGATCATCGGGGCGCTCGGCATTTCCGGCCCCATTTGGCGCCTGTCCAACCCGGCCCTGCAAGGCCACGCAAAAACCGTTCGAGCCGCGGCAAATCGTCTGTCCGCCGAATTTGGCGCCAAAGACGCAACGAAATCTTCGTAAGGCGAACCGGGAGCGCATTTGGCGTTGACAGCGGCCCCGGCCTCCGGAAATATCATTCAGCAATAGAAGAACGCCTCTCACATTCTCGCATATGCCGGAATCCGGGAAAGGACGTCGCGTCGCAGCTTCGGAGGAGACCAAACGATGATCCGCTACTCCAGACGCACCATATTGAAAGCGAGCGCGGCGTTTGCCGGCGCATCAGCCGTCGGATTTCCATCTATCGTCAGTGGCCAGACCGAAAAGATCAAAATCGGCCATCTAACGCCGCTGACCGGCTTTCTCGGTGCGCTCGGCGCTTACGCCCAACTCGGCATCCGCATGGCCGAGGAAGAAATCAACCAGGCCGGCGGCGTCATGGGACGCCAGCTCGACATCACCTCGGAAGATTCGGTCAATCCCGCCACCGCCGCGACCAAGGCCCAGCGCATGCTGGAGCAGGACGGCGTCGTGGTGCTGATGGGCGAGATCAATTCGGCCTCGGCGCTGACCATCATGCAGGTGGCAGCTCGCAACAAAAAACTGTTCATGCAGATCGGCGCCCGCTCTGACGCGTTGCGCGGCAAGAACTGCAACAAATACACCTTCCACGTCGACATCCCCTCGACGGTGATGGTCAACGCGGTCGGCAAGGCGCTGGTGCGCGACAACATGATGAAGGACAAGAAGTTTTATACCCTGACTGCCGACTACATCTTCGGCCATGACCTGGCCCGCGCGGCCAAATCGTTCTTCGACGGCAATGGCGGTAAGTTGATCGGCGACGAACTGGTCGCCACCGACGTCACCGACTTCAGTCCGTATCTCTTGAAAATCCGGCAGTCCAAGCCCGACGTGGTCTGCTCCAACCTCGCCGGCAACCAAGTCACCAATCTGATCAAGCAATACGCCGAATTCGGCCTGCCCTATCCGATCGTTGGCTTCAACCTCAACACCGCCGACGCCTGGGCGGCCGGTGACGGCAATCTGAGCGGCACTTGGCCGACGGTCTGGTATCACACCTCGGACGTACCGGCTTCCAAGACCTTCGTGGCCAATTTCATCAAGAAGCATGGCAAGCCGCCCGAAAACCATGCCTGGATCGAATATGTTTCGCTGAAGATGATGGCGCAGGCCATGAACGAGACCAAGTCGGCCGACACCGACAGACTGATCGCCTATTTCGAAAAGGAAACCGAGTTCGATATCTTGAAAGGACGCAAAGGGTATTTCAGGTCGTGGGATCACCAGCTGATGCAGGAAGCCTATCCGTTCACGGTCAAGGCCAAGGGCCAGGCCAAGGACAAATGGGACATGCTCGAACTCGGGGGAGCGATTCCAGGGCCGACCGAGTCGCTCGAAATCTATTGCGCTGACCAAAGAGCAAAACCCTTGCTCGATGTAGTTTCTGCGTCTTAACGGCCGGGTTCATCGCGGCCGACACCTTGTGCCTCCTGGAATCGAGAATGCAGTTCGGGTTCTTGCTGGAACAGGTGGTGAATGGCCTCGTGCTCGGAGGCTATTATCTGCTGATCGCGCTCGGGCTGTCGCTGATTTTCAGTGTCGGCGGCGTGGTGAACCTGGCGCATGGCGCATTCTATGCGCTCGGCGCCTACGCATCCGTCGAAATCACCAAGTATCTCGGCTTCGGTCCGGCCGTGGTGCTCTCGCCGATCGCGGTCGCCATCCTCGGCATCCTGTTCGAGCGTTTCATCCTGCGCCGGTTCTACACCGCCGATCCGATTCTCAGCCTGCTGGTGACCTTTGGCCTTGCGATGGTTGCCGAGCAGGCGATCCGGATCGTGTGGGGCGCAGCACCCTTGTCGGCGACGATGCCATCTGGCTTCAAAGGCTCGGTCTTGATCGGCGATTTCCTGTTCTCGCGATATCGCCTGTTTCTGTTGCTCGTCGTGGCCTTGGTGCTCACTGGCGTGTGGCTATTGCTGCAGAAAACATCATTCGGCCGCGTGGTGCGCGCGGGAATCCAGCGCCCGGACATGGTCGCAACGCTCGGCATCCGGCTGCAGCCCTACATGACTGCCATTGTCATGCTGGGCGTCGGCATGGCCGCGATGGGCGGCGCATTCTTTGCCCCGATCACCATCGTGCACCCGGCCATGGGAGCCGAGATCATTACCGTCGCCTTTGTCGTGGTGGTGATCGGAGGCTTGGGCAGTTTCTGGGGCGTCGTGATCGCCGCACTTCTTGTGGGTGTCGTGCGCGGCATCACCATTCATTTCGTCCCGGCCGCCGGCGAAGCATCGATCTACGTGCTGATGTTTGTGGTGCTGCTGCTGCGTCCGCGCGGACTGCTTGGCGAACGGATCGAGAAATTCGAATGAACCCGCTGACTTTAAAATACCGGCCGTTGCTGCTCGCGGCACTCGCGCTGGTCGCACTGCCGTTCACCTTGCGGCTGCTCGGTCTGTCGCTGAACACCGGAACGCTGGTGGTGGCGCTCGCGATCGCAGCCATGGGATTGAATCTGTGTGTCGGCTACACCGGCCTTGTATCGTTCGGCCATGCTACCTGGTTTGGCATCGGCGGATATGCCGCCGGTCTGATCCAATTGCACTGGTTCGGCGGCGAGATATGGCTGCCGCTGCTGTTGTCGATGGTCTTCGTCGGCGCACTGTCGACGTTGGTGGGGTTCGTCATCTTGCGCCGTCGCGGCGTATACTTTTCACTGTTGACCCTGGCGCTCGCCGCGCTCACCTACACTATCGCGTTCCGCTGGAGCGCCGTGACCGGCGGCGAAGACGGTTTGGGCGGTTTGAAACGCGGCGGTATCGCGACATTCAGCCTCGACAACGCGCTCGCCTACTACATCACCGTCGCGCTGCTCGGGCTGTGCGTCCTCTATATGTTGCTCCGGCTGGTAAGGTCCCCGTTCGGCCACGTTCTGGTGGCGATCCGCGAGAACCAGTTGCGCGCCACGTTCCAGGGTTACCCAGTCGAGCGCTACAAGCTCGGGGTGTTCGTGATCTCGGCGGTGGTGACGGGCTTAGCCGGCGCGCTGGTCGCGTTCCAGACCTATCTGGTTTCGGCGGAAGCCGTGTCGGTGCCTTTTTCCGGCGAGCTGCTGGCGATGGTGGTGATCGGCGGCATGCGCAGCATGCTGGGGCCGGCAATCGGCGCGCTGTTCTTCATTCTGTTTCGCGAATTGTTTTCGATCTGGACTCCGAACTGGCTGTTGTGGTTCGGGCTGATCTTCGTCGCCTTCGTACTGTACTCGCCGGGCGGCTTGGTCGGCATCTGGGCCATGTTGAGCCGGCGCTGGCGGCCCGTGCCTGAAGAAGCCGCCGCCATGAGCAAGCGCGAGATTTATGAAGGTTTGACGCTGCCGGCGTTCCTGATGCCAGCGGGCCTCACGGGAATGGTGCTGGAAGTTGAGAACATCTCGAAAAACTTCGGCGGCATCCGCGCGGTATCCAGTGCAAGCCTTCAGATTGGCGCCGGCGAAATCCATGCCTTGATCGGCCCCAATGGCGCCGGCAAGACCACATTGTTCAACCTGGTGTCAGGGCTGTATCCACCGGACGGCGGCACCGTGCGGCTCAACGGCCGCGAGATTCAGAGCGTACCGCCGCATCTGATTTGCCATCACGGCCTAGCGCGTTCCTTCCAGATCACCAATTTGTTTCGCGGCTTGTCAATCTACGAGAACCTGCGGCTTTCGCTGCAAGCGCAGCATGCGATGCGCTTCAATATCTGGCGCGACATCGACAGCTATGCCGAGGTCCACGCGGAAACCGCGGAACTCATAAAATTCCTCGGCCTCAAGGGCATCGAAGAGATCGAGGGCGGCGAACTGTCCTATGGCGGGCAGCGGCTGGTGGACCTCGGAATTGCGCTCGGCTCCAGACCACAGGTGCTGCTGCTGGACGAGCCGCTGGCGGGCCTCGCCGCCGCCGAGCGTGAGCGCGTGTCGAACCTGATCAGGAATGTGGCCGTGAACGTTCCGGTGCTGATCGTCGAGCACGACATCGACCGTGTGCTGGGACTCTCGCAACGGGTCACCGTGATGAATCAGGGCGAAGTGCTGATGGCGGGTACGCCCGCCGAGGTGCGCGGCGATCGCCGCGTGCAGGAAGTATACACCGGCTCGGGTATTCCTCCGGTCACGCCAGGCGCTTCGGCCGAGGCGCTGGGCAGGACGGTGTTGCGCTTCGAGGCCGTCAACGCCTTCTATGGCAAGAGCCATATTCTCCATGACGCGACCCTGGACGTGCGCGAGGGCGAGATCGTGGCGCTGCTCGGCCGCAACGGTGCGGGCAAATCGACGCTGCTGAAGACGCTGGCAGGATTGGTCGCCCCGGCTTCCGGCATAATCGAGTATCAGGGGCACAACATCGCAGGCATGCCGGCGCCGGACGTCGCGCGCTCAGGCATCGGCTACGTGCCGCAGGGACGCGGCCTGTTCGCGGGCATGACCGTACGGGAAAATCTCTCGCTCGGCCGGCTGGCGCGCAAGACCGACGGCAGCAACGGCGTTGTGTGGAGCGAGGACCAGATCCTCGACTATTTCCCGCGCCTCAAGGAACGCATGGATATCGCGGCGGACTACCTGTCCGGCGGCGAGCAGCAGATGGTGGCGGTGGCGCGCGCACTCTCGGGCAATGTAAAGCTGCTGCTGCTGGACGAGCCGTTCGAGGGTCTCGCGCCCACCGTGATCCTCGATCTGTTCAAGGTATTCGACGCGTTGCGCCGGCACACCTCCATCGTGATCGTGGAGCACAATCTCGACCTGGTGCTGGCGCTGGCCGATCGCGTCTTCGCACTGGAGCGCGGCGCGGTGTTTCACCACGGGCTGGCGGCGCCACTACTGACCGACCTTGAGTATCGTAAGAAGATTTTGTGGCTTTGATAGTCATGCCGCGAGTACATTCCCGATCCGGCTTCGGATCAGTTCGCGCTCCCCGGCGTCTGTGCCGCTGTCGAAACTCACATCATACGCGATCATCGCCGGACGCTTCATAACCACGATGCGGTCGCCGATCTCCAGCGCCTCACTGATCGAATGCGTGATGAACACGGCGGTCTTGCCGTTTTCCTTCACCAGCCGGACGAATTCCGCGCGCAGCCGTCCCGCGGTCGATTCATCGAGCGCGGAGAACGGCTCATCGCAAAGAAGAATAGCAGCGTTGGTGGCGAAGGCGCGCGCGATCGAAACCCGCTGACGCATGCCGCCGGACAGCGCGTGCGGAAAATCGTTCTCATGTCCGGCCAAGCCGAGTTTGGTCAGCCACAACTGTGCCGTCGTTCGCCTTTCCGCGGAAGGAAGATCGAGCATCTCGAGGCCTAGCTCGACATTCTGGATGGCGCTACGCCACGGCAGCAGACGATCGTTCTGAAACACGATCGCGATTGTGCCGCGAAACGAATCGAAATCCGCGAACGGATCGCGCCCCGAAACGCGCACCGTGCCGCTGGTGGGCTCGGTCAGCCCGGCGATCATGTTGAAGAGCGTCGACTTGCCGCAGCCGGTCTTGCCCAGGATCGCCAGCATCTGGCCGGAACGAACATCGAGCGTGAGATCGTCCACCGCCCGATACGACCCGTCGCTCCCTGCACCGAAGGCTTTGCAAACACGGTCGAGATGAATGACGGCCTCGGCCTTCGCTGCAACGTCGCTCATATCGCCCGCTCCAAAACCGCGCGATAACGAAACACGGTATTTTCGATCAGCGTCAGCGCGCCCTGCACGATCAGCACGAAAAACACCAGCTGCAGCGTCCACGCCAGCGCGCCGGCCATGTCGAACAACTGCTGTTGCTGCAGCAACTGATAGCCGACTCCGCCGGTGGCGCCTACCAGTTCGGCCACGACGACGACACGGGAGGCATTGCCGAGATTGACTTTCCAGGCCGTGAGAATGTCCGGCAGAATTGCCGGCGCGATCATTACCCGGAACAGTTTTAGTCGCGTCGGGCGAAAGCTGAATACCATCTCCATCAGATCGCGGGACATCCCGCGCAACGCGCCCAGCACCTGAAACGTGAATGCCGGCAGCGTCGTCATCACCATGATGAAAAGAATGCGGAATTCGACGCCATGGAACCAGATGATGGCGAACACCACCCAGGACAGCGCGGGAATGCCCTGGAACAGCGTCAGGATCGGCGACAGGAAATTGTCGACAGCTCGGGACCGCACCATCAACAGCGCCAGCGCGCCACCAATGAGGAATGCGCCGGAGAGTCCGGCCAGGATGCGCAGGATGGTTGCCAGCACATCGGCAAACATCGTGCCGTTGGAAAAGATCTCGATACAGCGCCAGAACACGTCTATCAGCGACGGAAACAGGAAGCGGGGGAAAAACAGCGAGGCGAATTGCCAGAGCAGCACCACCACAACGAACGGCAGCACCGACGTTGCCAGCCGCTTTGCCGCCCCGAGCAACAGGATCGCCAGCGGCGGCAATCCTGCCTGAGGCGCCGTCGCGCTCATTTGCCCGGCGCCTGATAGATCGTCGAGGCGGCCGGATCGGCGGGAAGGAAGGAAATTGATTTCCCCGCCGCATAGACCGAATTGATTTCCTTTGCGACATCGGACGCCCATTGCACATTCATGCCGAGCCGGCCGTTGGCACGTATCAGTTCCGCGATCGCCTTCTGGTCGTCGGGCGTTCCTTTGGGCGCGATCAGTTTTGACGCATCGTCAGGATGCGCCGTTACCCATTCGGACGCTTCCTTGTAGGCAGCGTAAAGTTTCGGGATTAGCTTCTGGTTCTTTTCGGCCCACGCCACATGCGCGGCGACGCCGAGATAGGGAATGTTGCGGCTGCCGGTGAATTTCTTCCAGCTGTCGGCAATCGCGATGTCGATGGTTTTCATGTCGCTCTTCTTCGACAGCAGCGTGGTATAGGCCGGCTCCCAGAGCTGTACGGCCGCGGCGCGGTCGGCCAGCGCGTAGCCGATCAGGCCCGGCGTTGCAGTGTTGATCACCGAAAATTTCGCGGTATCGGCGCCGAGCTGCCGCGCAAACCAGTCGAACATCACCCAGTTGGTGGTGCCCTTGGCCGCCGCGACGTCCTTGCCTTCGAGATCCTTCAGCGTTTTGACATCAGGCCGCGATGTCACCACCGCGCCCCAGAAATCGAACAGGTTGAAGAGATACGTCACCTTGACGCCGCGGATGTCGGCAAGCCCGACCGTCAGCAGCGACGCGCTGCCGCCGAGCTGGAATTCGCCGGAATTGAACTGCGCAGTGTAGGCATCGGGCGTGCGTTCCTCGAATTTTATCGCAAGGCCGTTTTTCTCGTCCAGCTTCTGCGCCTTGATCACCGGTGGCAGGAATGCGCCCAGCGAGGGCGGACCGAATATCACAATGGACAACGGCTCGGGCGCCTGCGCCCAGATGGCTTCCGCCGGGAATAGCGTTCCGATGCAAATCAGGATTGCGAAAATTCTGTTCATGACTACTCTCCGAATTCCTGTTTGCCGGTGCGGTTAAGCTATTCTCACAGGCCGAACAGGCGCTGTGCAAGGCGACCATTGATCGCGGCGCGTTCGCTGTCCGAGAACCTCGTCTCGCCAACAATCTTGAGCGGCGCGAGATCGCCGATCGGAAACGGCATGTCCGATCCCATCATGATCCGGTCCGAACCTACGATATCTGCGAGGTAACGTAGCGCGCGCGGATCTTGCACGATGGTGTCGTAATACATCGCCGCGAGTGCCGCGTCGGGGTCGCCGAGCTTGTCCTTGTCGAGCGAATAGTTTCGGCGCAGCCGGCCGATGACGTAAGGCAGCGCCGCGCCGCCGATGCCAGCGACGATTTTCGCGTTGGCATAGCGGGTGACGTGACCAGCATAGATCAACCGCGACATCGCGATCAGCGTATCGGTGATGCGTCCCACCGCGTTCGCCATGCCGTAATCGTGCACGCGGTCGTCGCCACTTTCGAACACCGGATGAATGAAGATCACCGAGCCGAGTTCGTCGGCAGCTTCCCAGAACGGTTTCAGCGTTGGATCGTCGAGCACGCCACCCTTGCCCTTAGGCTGCGTGCCAATAATCGCACCCTTGAAGCCGGCCGCATGCGCATCGCGCAACACCTCGGCGGCGCGAGCGCCATCCTGCAACGGCACGGTCGCCAGCGGCACGAAGCGCGGCTCGCTTTTCGCGATTTGCTCAAGATGTGCATTGATCAGGCGCGACCATGTCGCGCCCTCTTCCGCCGGCACTTCATAGCCGAACATGTCGAGCCAGCCGCCGACCACCTGACGCTCGATCTTCTGCTCGTCCATCCACTTCAGCCGCGCCGGCAGGTCGCTGAGCGGCTTTGACACCGGACGCGTCGGCTTGCCGCCGCCAAAGGAGAAGCCCAGGCTGCCGCCGTCCTCGATCAGGCGGATCGACGGAAAGTTTTGGGCTTGCGCGCGGATGGCGTCAAGCAGGCTTGGCGGGACGAGATGGGCGTGGCAGTCGATGATCATGTGGCTTGCTCTTGTTTGCCTTGTTGCGCGTCTGCGATGGCATCGCCGATCGCGGAGGTGCGGATGGGAAGCTTGTTGAAGGAAATGCCCAATGGCGCCACGCAATCGTTGATCGCGCTGGATATCGCCGCGGGCGCGCCGAGATAGCCGCTTTCGCCAGAACCTTTTTGGCCGAACACGGTGTAGGGCGACGGCGTGCAGTGATGCACGATCTCGACTTCCGGCACCTCGTGCGCCGACGGCAGCGGGTAATCCATGAAGGTCTGGGTGATCGGCTGGCCTTCGCTATTGTAGACGAACTCTTCCAGCAGCGCAGCACCTATGCCGTGCGCGACACCGCCCAGCGTCATACCCCTGACGATATGCGGATTGATCACGGTGCCGCAATCATGGCCGATCACATAGCGCTTGATTTCCGGCTTGCCGAGCGCGGGATCGATCGCCATCAGCACCACGTGAAATTCGAAGGAGTGGCAGGGATACATCTGCACGCGGCCGTCTTTCGGCAATTGACCTCCGGTCGGCACCTGCATCACATGCGTGCTTTCGAGGCCCGGCTCCATGCCCTCCGGCAACAGATGATAGTTGCGATGCGCGATGTTGACGATGTCGGCCCAGCCGAGTTGCTTACCGTCTTTCCGATCGGTCACGCCGCCTGAGGCGTACACAACCTTGTCCTCGCCGGCCCCGAATTGATGCGCCCCGATCCGCGTCAACTTCGCCTTTAGCTTCTGCGCCGCATGGAACGCCGCGCCGCCGAGCATGATCGCCATTCGGCTCCCCACCGGCGAGTTGGACGGCAGACACGCCAGCGAATCCGGCCTTATCACCCGGATTGAATCAGGTTCGATCTGCAGCACCTCGCCGATCACCGTGGCCACGAGGGTTTCATGCCCCTGCCCCGACGAGGTGTTGTGGATCGTCACCGTGACGAAGCCCAGCGCGTCGATGACAATGCGGCAGGAATCCATCCAGGTGGTGGTGGTATTTTTCTCATTCAGTAGCGGCTCGAAGGCGGAGTTGGCGCCGCTCGGCTCCAGGCATGCCGCAATGCCAATGCCGGCCAGCATTCCGGAAGCGCGCAGGCGGTCGCGCTCGTGTCCCATCGCAGCAAAATCGATATGTGCGAGCACCTTTTGGACGACGGTGTGATAGTCGCCGCTGTCATACGTGCTGCCACTCGGGATCCGGTAGGGAAACTCGTCCTTGCGGATAAAATTGCGGCGGCGAACTTCGATGCGTTGAAGTCCGACGGCCGCGGCAACCTTGTCCATCGCGGTCTCGATCGCATAATTGGTGGGCGCCTGGCCGAAACCGCGCACTGCCTCCTGCACCGCCTTGTTGGTCGTCACCGATTGTGCGCGATACTGCACGCTTTCGATTTTGTACGGACCGACGATGGCGCCGATCGGTTTGCCCAGTTGAAACGGCGCACGACCGGCATAGGCGCCGGCATTGTCCAGCGCGCGCATCTTCATCGATTTGACGATACCGTCCTCGTTGAAGGCGACATCGACGTCGAAGATGCGTTCCGGGCCGTGGGCGTCGCCACCGCCCATATTCTCCAGCCGGTCCTCGATCAGGCGCACCGGACGGCCGAGCCGCCGCGCCAGATGCGCCACCAGCACCGTCTGCTTGATGCCGCGTTTGACACCGTAGCTGCCGCCGACGTCGACGTCCTGATGCACCTGCACGCCATTCGCGGGAATGCGCAGCGCGCGGGCGATCTGGTCGGGATATTTCGGCATCTGTATCGAGGCCCAGACGTCCAGAATTTCGCGCCAAGGATCCCACGATGCGGCGACGCCAAAGGTCTCGATCGGGACGGTAGAACTGCGTCCCCAGGTGACGCGGAACGAAAGATGGCGCGGGCTTTCCGCAAAATGTTTTTCCACGTCGCCCCAGACGAAGGTCCGGTCGAGCAGCACGTTGGAACCGTGCGCCGGGTGTACCGGCGGACTGTCCGCGCTCAATGCCTCTTCCGCGCTCATCACGAACGACAGCGGTTCATAGCAGACGCGTACTTTTTCGGTAGCGTCTTCGGCCAGCGCACGGGTGTCGGCGGCCACCGCAACGACCCATTCACCGGCATAGCGTATCTGTCCGACCGCAAGCGGATGGCGCCGAACCTTCGGCGTATCGAGACCGTTCATCAAGGGATCGGTTGCGGCTGCGAGTTCATCGCCTGTCAAAACATAATGCACGCCCGGCATCGCCAGCGCCGCCGACGCGTCGATCGACACGATCCGCGCCGCCGGATGCTGCGACGGCAGCAGCGCGACATGCAGCATGCCTTCGAGCGCGACGTCGGCCACGAAGCGGCCATGACCCGCCACGAAACGCCGGTCCTCGCGGACCCGGCGATTGGTCGAAACAAAGCGAAAGCTCGCGGGATCGGCGCTCATTTCGCGCCCTTGACAGGTTCGTCGGATTCCGCGGCCTCGAGCACGCCTTCGACCGGTGCATCGTGTTCGGCGTGCAGATGATGCGGCGAGCTTTGCTGCACGCGCGGCGTGTTGGCTTTACGCAAGCGATCGGCCGCAAATTGCACCGCCTCGATGATCTGCCCATAACCGGTGCAGCGGCAGATATTGCCCGAGATCGCTTCGACAATGTCGTCGCGCGTCGGCGCGTCGTTACGCTGCAGCAATGCGTGCGCTGCGAGGATCATGCCCGGCGTGCAATAGCCGCATTGCAGACCGTGAGTTTCGCAGAACGCGTCCTGAATCAGGCTGAGTTCGCCGGGCGCCGGCGAAAGACCTTCGATCGTGGTGATCTCGTAACCATCGGCCTGCACCGCGAATATCAGGCAGGAGCGTACCGGCGCGCCATCGAGCAGAACGGTGCAAGCGCCGCAGACGCCGTGCTCGCACCCCGCATGGGCGCCGTTAAGCAAAAAATTCTCGCGCAATGCATCGAGCAGCGTCTTGCGCGGCTCGAGATCGGCGGCGCGCGAAACGCCATTGATGCGCAGTTCGACTTTCATCGCGCGCCTGCCGATTTGGCGGCGGCATCGGCACGCGCTTGTTCAAGCGCGCGAATGCCGAGCGTGACGGCAACGCGGCGGCGATAGGTCGCGCTGGCGTGCAGATCGCTGTCCGGCTCCAGTTCGACCGACACGTCATTGACGGCATCGGACACCGACACAGCATCCAGCTTCGTGCCCTTCAGAGAAGATACGTCGAGCCGCACCGGCCGGTCGCCGACGCCACCGACGCCGAGCACCGCTTCGATGCAGCGGTCGTCGTCGTCGACCGCGACCTGTGCTGCGGCTGCAACAAAGGCAAAATCCGAACGCCGCGCGCTGATCTCGAAAAAGCCAACGCCAATCCGCTTATGCGGCCAGACCGTAAACCGGATCGCGCGGACGCACTCGCCCTGCCCAAGCGTCGTCAGCATCGCCCCGATGAAGAAATCACCCGCCGGCACCGACCTCTCGCCTTGCGCGGTTGCGAGCAAAATTTCCGCGCCGAGCGTCACAGCCGCAAGGGGAATCTCCGCCGACGGATCGGCGTTGGCGATCGACCCGCCGACCGTACCGCGATTGCGCGTCGGCGGATGGCCAACCCATGGCAGCACCTGCGCCAGCAGCGGCACCGATGCGCGGATGACGGAATCGCGCTCCGCATGCGCCTGGAGCGTCGTCGCGCCGACCATGATCGTGCCATTTTCCTCGCGGATTCCCGCAAGTTCCGGCAGCCTGAGGATATCGATCAACCTCGCCGGACGTGCCAGCCGCATTGCCAGCATTGGCACCAGCGTTTGCCCGCCGGCGATGACCCGCGCATCCTCGTCGGCGGCCAGCAACGCGCAGACCTCGGCGAGCGACGCCGGTCTGACATATTCGAACGGGGCCGGCTTCATTGCGTGGCGTTTCCATTTCCCCGATGGCTTGAACCCGCCGTCTTGCCAGAACGATAGAAGCCTCGGCTGGAAATTGTCAAACACAACCAAAGTAGTCAGGCCCGTATCAGCAGGATTTTGCAATCCCGGCTTGATTAGAAATGACTCCGTCCGCAATTCTGTCGTAGCATCCGATAAATTCGGCCGAGTGTTCCGAGGGAGCGCCGGCATATATCGATGCAGGAGCGTTCGTGGATATGACACGTTTGGAAATCACTCGCCGTACCGCGTTGCTTACGTCAGCGGCCATCGCTGCGAACGTCCTGGATCCGATGCGAGCTTTCGCACAAGAGACGCCGCGCAAGGGCGGCGTGTTCAACGTCCATTACGGCGCCGAGCAGCGTCAGCTCAATCCGAGCATTCAGGCCTCCACCGGAGTCTACATCATCGGCGGGAAAATTCAGGAGAACCTGATCGATCTTGACGCCAACGGCCAGCCGGTCGGTGTGCTCGCCGAGAGTTGGGAAGCCTCGCCCGACGGCAAGACCATCACCTTCAAGCTGCGCAAAGGCGTCACATGGCACGACGGCAAACCGTTCACGTCGGCCGATGTCGAATTCACCGCCATGCAGATGTGGAAGAAGATTCTCAACTACGGGTCGACGCTGCAGCTGTTCCTCACCGCGGTCGATACGCCCGATGCGCAGACGGCGGTATTTCGCTACGAACGGCCGATGCCGCTCAGCTTGCTGCTGCGCGCATTACCGGACCTCGGCTACATCTCGGCCAGGCACCTGTATGAATCCGGCGATATCAGACAGAACCCGACCAATCTCTCGCCGGTCGGGACCGGGCCGTTCAAGTTCGTCAAATACGAACGCGGACAATATGTCATCGCGGATCGCAACCCCGATTACTGGCGATCCGGCGCGCCCTATCTCGACCGCATTGTCTGGCGGGTGATCACCGATCGCGCGGCGGCCGCGGCGCAAATGGAAGCCGGAGACCTGCACTACAGTCCATTCTCGGGGCTGACGATCTCCGACATGGCGCGGCTGGGCAAGGACAAGCGCTTCATCGTCTCGACCAAGGGCAATGAGGGCAACGCCCGCACCAACACGCTCGAATTCAATTTCCGCCGCAAGGAGCTTTCCGATATCCGCGTCCGGCGCGCCATCGCGCATGCGATCAACGTACCGTTCTTTATCGATAACTTCCTCGGCGATTTCGCCAAGCTTGGAACTGGGCCGATCCCATCGACCTCGACGGATTTCTTCCCGGGCCCGAATACGCCGCAATATCCCTACGACAAGGCGAAAGCGATCGCCCTTCTCGACGAGGCCGGTTTCAAAGCGGGTGCGGGCGGCAGCCGTTTCTCCGTGAAACTGCTGCCGGCACCCTGGGGCGAGGATATTTCGCTGTGGGCGACCTTCATCCAGCAATCGCTGTCGGAGATTGGCATTCAGGTCGAGAACGTGCGCAACGACGGCGGCGGTTTCCTGAAGCAGGTCTATGACGAGCACGCCTTCGACCTTGCCACCGGCTGGCATCAGTACCGCAACGATCCGGCGGTTTCGACCACGGTGTGGTATCGCTCGGGGCAGCCAAAAGGCGCGCCCTGGACCAACCAATGGGGCTGGGAAGATCAGACCATCGACAAGGTCATCGACAACGCGGCGACCGAGATCGATCCGGTCAAGCGCAAGGCGCTCTACGCCGAATTCGTCAAGGAGGCCAACACCGAACTGCCGGTCTGGATGCCGATCGAGCAGATCTTCGTGACGGTGATCAATGCCAAGGCGCGCAACCACTCCAATACGCCGCGCTGGGGATCGACCAGCTGGCACGATCTTTGGCTGGCCGCATGATGCGATCTTCGACAAGATGATCCAATGCGCATCTTGAGCCTCGCGGGGCGGCGTCTCGCCGCCTCGATCCCAACGTTGATCCTGATCCTGATCGGCGTGTTTCTGCTGCTGCAATTCGCGCCGGGCGATACGGTCGACGCGATGATGGCGCAGATGGGCGGCGGCGATGCCGCCACTGCGCGGGAGCTGCGCCGATTCTACGGCCTCGATTTGTCGATACCGGTCCAGCTCGGCAATTATCTCTGGCGTCTGATCCGGCTCGATCTCGGCTTCTCGTCGATCTACGGCAAGCCGGTGGCATCCGTTATTCTAGAGCGGTTGCCGCCGACCATTCTGCTGATGACGGCGTCGCTGTCGTTCGCATTCTTCTTCGGTCTCGTCCTCGGCGTCATCGCCGCGCGCGGCGTCAACAAATGGCCGGACACCTTGATCTCCACGCTCGGGCTGATCTTCTACGCGACCCCCTCGTTCTGGTTCGGACTGATGGCGATCGTGGTGTTCTCGATTTATCTGCAGTGGCTGCCGGCCGGCGGCTTCGAGGATATCGGAACGGTCCAGGTCGGGATCTGGCGCACCATCGATATCGCGCGCCATCTGGTGCTGCCGACCCTGACGCTCGGGCTGATCTTCCTCGCCATCTACTTACGCATCATGCGCGCGTCGATGCTCGAGGTGCTGAACCTGGATTTTGTCCGGACCGCGCGCGCCAAAGGCCTGGACGAGACCCGCGTGGTGGTCCGCCATGTGCTGCGCAACGCGCTGCTGCCCATGGTGACGCTGATCGGGCTGCAGGCCGGCACGATGCTCGGCGGTTCTGTGGTGGTGGAAAGCGTGTTCTCGCTGCCGGGCCTTGGGCGCCTGGCCTACGAATCGGTGGTGCAGCGCGACCTCAACACGCTGCTGGGCATCGTCTTCGTCTCGGCATTGCTCGTCATCGTCGTAAACTTCTTCGTCGATCTCATCTATGCGCGGTTGGATCCGCGCATAACCGCCGAGGCGTGAGGCATGGATGGCGTAAAACGCTATTTTCGTAGCCCTTCCGCCGTCATCGGCCTGCTGTTACTGCTTGTCGTGATCGCCATGGCGATCAGCGCCGGCTGGTTCTATCCGCGCGATCCGCTAGCGCTGGCCGGACGTCCGCTGATCTGGCCGTTCTCGAATCCGCGATTCCTGCTGGGCACGGATAATTCCGGCCGCGATATCGCAGCACAAATATTTTACGGCGCGCGCATTTCGCTGCTGATCGGCGGCGTCGCGACCGCTATCGCCATTGCCATCGGCGTTCTGATCGGTGCCTTCGCGGGCTATTACGGCGGCTGGATCGACAACGTGCTGATGCGCGTCACCGAAGCGTTTCAGACATTGCCCAATTTCGTATTGTTGCTGGTGCTGGTTGCGGTGTTCGGCTCGACGCTAACGACGGTTACCATCGCCGTTGGCGTGGTGTCGTGGCCCGCGCCGGCGCGGCTGACGAGGGCCGAATTCCTGTCGCTGCGGAATCGGGAATTCGTCCAGGCCGGACGAACGCTCGGCATGAAGGACGTCCAGTTGATATTAGGCGAAATCCTCCCCAACGCGCTGCCGCCGGTGATCGTCTATGCCAGCGTGGTGATGGCGGTCGCCATTCTGCTCGAAAGCGCACTGGCGTTCCTTCGCCTCTCCGATCCGAATGTCGCCTCCTGGGGCAATTTGATCGGCCTGGGGCGCGATGTGCTGCGGGTGCAGTGGTACGTCTCCGCTATTCCGGGAATCGCCATCCTGGTCACGGTATTAGCGGTGTCGCTGGTCGGACAGGGCTTGAACGATGCGCTCAATCCGAGGCTGAAGGGGCGATGAGCGAACCCCCCGATGCTATCCTGACGCTTGAGGGGCTCAGCGTGCGATTGCCCGCCGGGGCGGATCGCCCCCATGCTTTGTCCGACGTTTCACTCTCGATCGCCGCAAACGAAATTCTTTGCGTGGTAGGCGAATCCGGCTCCGGCAAGTCGATCATGGCCAATGCCATCATGGGGCTGCTTCCGAACGAGGTCGCCATCGATGGCGGCTGCGTGATGTTCGAAGACCGCGATCTGGCGGCGGCGACCACGACGGAGATGCGGAACGTGCGTGGCGCCGGCATCGCGATGATATTTCAGGAGCCGATGACCGCGCTCAATCCGCTGCTCACCATCGGCGACCAGATCGCGGAGATGTTTTCGATCCACACCGGCCTTTCCAAAGCGGCGATCCGCGCCAGGGTGCTGGGACTCCTCGAGGACGTGCGCATCCCCGATCCAAAAGTTGCCGAGCGCGCCTACCCTCACGAACTTTCGGGCGGCCAGCGCCAGCGCGCCATGATCGCGATGGCGCTCGCGCTCGATCCGCAAGTGTTGATCGCCGACGAACCCACCACCGCGCTCGACGTAACCACGCAAGCGCAAATCCTGGCACTGATCCGCGACCTGCAGAAGCGCAAGAAAACCGCGGTGCTGTTCATCACCCACGATTTCGGCGTTGTCGCGGAGATTGCCGACCGGGTCGTCGTAATGCAGCATGGGCTGATCGTGGAACACGGCGACGCCGAATCGGTCCTGCACAACCCGCAGCACCCCTACACCAGGCAGCTGATCGCCGCCGTCCCGCCGCTTACCGCTCCGCCGCCGCGCAAGCTGTCTGACGACATGGTCCTGACCATTGACAACGTGTCGAAGACGTACCGGAGCGGCGGATTTCTAGGCCGCGGTGCGCGGGTCACGCCGGCGGTGAAGTCCGTGTCGTTAAAACTGCCGCGAGGCGCGACGCTCGGCATCGTCGGCGAATCCGGATCGGGAAAATCGACGCTTGCGCGCTGCATTGTCCGGCTGATCGACCCCGATACCGGGTCGATCGTGCTTGAAGGCAAGGACTGGGCAAGGATGACGCGGAAAAATGTCCGCGGCGAAACCCGGCATATCCAGATGGTGTTTCAGGATCCGTTTGCGTCGCTCAATCCGCGCCGCAAGGCGGCCGAACTGGTGGCGCAAGGGCCGATCGTGCACGGCACGCCGCGCGCAAAAGCCATATCGGAGGCCAAGGAATTATTCGCACTGGTCGGGCTCGATCCATCGGCCAGCGATCGCTTTCCGCACGAATTCTCCGGCGGCCAGCGCCAGCGCATCGGCCTCGCGCGCGCGCTCGCGCTACGGCCGGACGTTCTGGTCGCGGACGAGCCTGTTTCGGCCCTCGACGTGTCGGTGCAGGCGCAGGTTCTGAAGCTACTGGCCGAATTGCGGCAGCGCCTCGGCCTTTCCATCGTCTTCATCACCCACGATCTCAGGGTGGCGGCGCAGATATGCGATCTGGTGGCGGTGATGAAAGACGGTGAGGTGGTCGAGCAAGGACTCGCCGGCGATGTGTTCGGACGTCCGCAGCACCCTTACACGCGGGCCCTGCTGGATTCGATTCCCGGCGGCGATTTTGCCAGGAAGCGCGAGGTGCGTTTGCTGATATAGCTTCCGTCATTGCGAGGAGCCGAGCGAAGAGGCAATCCAGCCCTTCCGCGTGCGAGGCTCTGGATTGCTTCGCTTCGCTCGCAATGACGGCGTCCACTCAAGCGATTTCTTTCGCGTCGCGCCGCCGGTAGACCATCAGCATCAAGGGCGCGAGGCGTCGCAGCAATCGGTGCGCAACGATCGGCACCGGGTCGGTGAACGGCAGCGCGAGATCGTTTTCCGGAACACCGCGCACGGCTTTTGAGAGCTCATCCCCCAGCGCGATCGAGAGCGCGACCGCGCGGCCGTTGCAGCCGGTCCAGCCATAGGCTTCGGGTCCAAGGCGGTGGATGCGCGGCAGGAAATCCGTCGTCATTCCCACATAGCCGTTCCAGACGTGGTCGAAGCTGACGTCTCCGATCTGCGGCCAAAGACGTTTTAATCGTTGGGCGACCCTGACCTTGATCCTTTCCACCTTGTTCCCCGGGCCGATGACGGCGCCGCCGGTGATGAGACGATTGCGGGCATCGTAGCGGGCGAAATAAAGCTCGCCGTGGGTATCGGACATCGCCTGCCGGCCGGGAATGATGGTCTTCCGTGCGGCTTCTGAAAGCGGCTGCGTCGCCATCTGCCAGGACAGCACCGGCATGACTTCGTGCGCGATGTCGGGCGCCAGCGATTTCGAGAACTCGCCAGTATAGGCATTGGTGGCCACGATCAAGGCGCGGCCGCTGATCTGTCCCGCCGCCGTCTTGACCAGCCACCGATCGTTGTGCCGCTCGAAGCTGAGGGCGGGCGAGCGCGCGTAAATGCGGCCGCCGCGTTCGAGTACGACGCGGGCAAGGCCACGCGACAGCGCGAGCGGATTGATATGACCGCCGGTCCTGTTCCAGAAACCGCCGAACCATGCATCGGAGCCGAGCATCTGTCGTGTCTGGTCGCGGGACAACAACTCGACCGGCGCACCGAACTTCGACCACTGCCGAACCCGGCGTTCGGCAATTTTGACGCGCCCCGGCGAATGCACCGGCTGCACCCATCCCGATTGTTCCTGCTCCGCCTGAATCTGATAGCGCCGCGCGACGTCGAACAAAACAGATGCGCTGTCGCGCAGCAACGCGACGAACCGCTCACCGACCGCGCCGTGTCTGGCGATGATATCCTCCGGATCGGGCCGCGACAGCGTGGGAATGACTTGCCCGTTGTTGCGTCCCGATGCGCCCCAGCCCGGCTCCATCGCTTCGACCACCGCGACATCGACCCCAGCTTCACGCAAATGCAGCGCGGTCGACAAACCCGTGAACCCGCCGCCGATCACAATAACATCGGCTTCGGCAGTGCCGGCGAGCGCCGGCAGGTCCGGACCGTGCGGTGTTGCCGCGACCCACAGTGAATCCGGCCAGCGGACATTTACGGCATCCATTACTAGATTTTCCTCGATTGCTGGCCCGCTTGCAGGCGCTGGATCGATCTGGTTAGCTTAGTATGCCAATTCACGCCGGGGAAACAAAAGAGTGCCACTCAAAAACGTGATCGGGATCGACCACGCTGTCGTCGTGGTCGGGGATCTCGACAAAGCCGCGGAGAACTGGAAGCGGCTTGGCTTCACCGTGTCGCAGCGCGGCACGCATAGCGCCAAGATGGGATCGGGCAATTATACCATCATGCTCGACCCGGATTACATCGAATTGCTCGGCATACTCGTCGAGACGGAACACAATGCGCCGACGCGCGCATTCCTCGCGAGCCGCGGCGAAGGCATCGAGCGCGTCGCATTTACCGCGGTCGACTCGGCCGCTGGTGCCGAGGAAATTCGCGCGCGGGGCTACGAAGCGGTCGGACCTGTCGATTTCGAGCGGCCGGTGACGATGCCCGACGGAGCTCAGTCGGCGGCAAAATTCAGAATATTTCAATGGCCGATCGCCGAGGCGCCGGGGGGATTGCGTATTTTTGCCTGTCAGCACAGGACGCGGGAAACCGTCTGGATTCCGGAACTGATGAAACATGCCAACGGCGCGAAGCGCCTCAGGCAAGCACTGGTCGTTTCACCGGAAGCTGCGAAGGACGCCGCGCATCTGGCGCGCATGATCGATCGCGACGTTCGCACTGAAGCGGATGGCGCCGTCGCAGTGCCCTCCGGTTCGGACCGCGCCGATTTCATATTCCTCTCCAAATATCAGTTGGGCCGGCGATATCCTGAAGTCCCACTGGCGGGGCTGCCGGAGCGTGGCGGCGCTGGCCTCGTGCTCGCAACATCCGACCTCGCAGCCGCAGAGAAGGCGGCCGGCAGCGCCGGCGTCCGCAGTGGAGGAGCTATTTGCATCGCACCTGCGGCCGCCAATGGCGTGCTGCTGGCCTTCGTCAAAGCGTAGAAGAAATGCCACGCGCCCCTTATAAGGGCCGCGGCATCTCGCCCAAATCCCAAAACAGTCCGGCCATGATGCCGAGGGCTTCTTCTGTCACCGATAGAAGAATGTGCTCATCGGGCGCGTGCTGCGAGCAGCCCGGATAGGAGTGTGGAACCCAGAGCGTCGGCAAGCCCAGCGTTGCCGAAAACACATCGTTGGGCAACGACCCGCCAAAATTCGGCAGCACCGCCGGGCGCTTGCCCGTTGTGTGCCGGATCGAACCGGCGGCCCAGTCTATCCAGGGATTATCGAGGTCAGTCCGCGACGCCGCAAAGCTCTGCGCGGCGCTCACCTGCACCATTGAAAATCCGCCGCGATCAAAATGCTGTTGAATCGCCGGAACGACCTTGTCGATCTGCGTTCCGACCACAAAGCGGAGTTGCAGCACGGCCTGGGCATGTCCCGGAATGGCATTCGCCGGGCTCTTGATGTTGCCGGCCGACATCGCCAGCACTTCGAGGGTATTCCACGCGTACAGCCGCTCGGCTGCCGAGAGATCTTGCTCGCCCCAGTCAGCCGAGACCGCCGGCTCGTCGGGTAACGGTGTGATTTCGACACCGGCAAGCATGCTGCGGATTTGATTTGAAATCCGCGGCGGCTTCAATTCATCGAGCAACAGGTGCCCCTGCTCATCGACAAGCGACGCGATCGCTCCGCTTAGAATCGTTGCGGGATTGGCGAGAATTCCGCCCCAATTGCCGGAATGGTGCGAGCCGTCGCGCAGATGAACATCGAAATGAATTCGCAGGCCGCCGCGGCAGCCGAGAAATATCGTGGGGCGATCCGCTGAAAGCCGCGGCCCATCCGACGCCAGAAACAGATCGGCACTCAGTTCGTCGCGCAGCGATTCGCAAACCTGTCGCAGATCCGGAGAACCGATCTCCTCGCCCATCTCAACGATGAATTTGGCATTGAAGCCGAGTTGTCCGCCGCGGGCCTGATGCACCGCCCGTAGCGCCGATAGGTTGATGCTGTGCTGGCCTTTATTGTCCGCGGTGCCGCGGCCATAGATCCTATCCCCGACCTGGGTTGCCCGCCACGGATCGAGCTTGTCGCGCCACTCGCTTTCCATGCCATCGACGACATCGCCGTGGCCATACATCAGAACGGTAGGCGCTGAGGGGCTCTCGCGGTATTCGGCCAGCAGATAAGGGCTCTTGCCGGTTGGCGATTCGATCAGCCGGCCGGAAAAGCCCAATTCTGAAAACGCCGGCAGTAATTCCTGCTCGAGATAGCGTCGGAGCACGCCGCAGCGGTCCGGGTTCTGGCTTTCGGTTGGGTAGGCGACCCTACGGTCAAGCTCGGACAGAAACCCCCCGGTGTGCAGGTGCTGACACGCGCGGCTGATGGCTTCAGTCCTGTTCATGAATGCGCGAATCCGCTTTGCTGCCTTGGGATACCCGGCTGCGCGGCCGCGGACAAGCGCTTGCAATGACGCCAAGTACAAGTATTCGCGGCGCGGCTGCCGCAATGCGGCCTGGTCCCAGCGAGCGAACGCTCGCAGCCCGTCACGTCGATTCGGCCCGTGCTCCTTCAAGGCGCCGGCTGTAGCGTGACATGGCGAAGCAGAACGCGAAATAGATTAGTCCCACGAACAAATAGACTTCGACACTGAACGACTGCCATGCGGGATCGATGATGGCGGTCTTCGCCGTCGTCAGCAGGTCGAAGATGCCGATGATCAAAACCAGACTCGTATCCTTGAAGAATGCGATAAATGTATTCACCAGCGGTGGGATCACGTGGCGGATCGCCTGCGGCAAAATGATCAGGCGGTTTTTCTGCCAGTATGACAGGCCGAGGGCTTCCGCCGCCTCATACTGTCCCCTCGGCACCGCCTGCAGGCCGCCGCGCACCACTTCCGCAAGATAGGCGCCGGCGAAAAGCACGAATGCGATCTGGGCCCGCAGCAGCTTGTCGATGTTGATGCCATCCGGCATGAACAGCGGAAACATGACGCTCGCCATGAACAGCAGGCTGATCAACGGAACGCCGCGGATGAGCTCGACATAGAGCACGCAAAGCGAGTGGATCGCGGGCAGCCTGGAACGGCGGCCGAGCGCGACGAGGATTCCGAGCGGAAAGCCGAAGGCAAGTCCGAATGTTGCGAGGATCAAGGTAACCGGTAGCCCGCCCCAGCGATCCTGCGAAACATAGGGAAGCCCGAAGATGCCGCCCCACATCAAGAGGCCGATCAAGACCAGCGCTGCGGCCCACACCAGAATGAGCTCCTTGCGCCACCAGCTGCGCCGGCTCGACACGAAGAACAGCGCAACGAATGTCAGGATTACAAGCGCAGGCCGCCATTGCTGGTCAAAGGGATACGTACCGAACAGAATGAAACGATACTTCTCGGGGATGACTGCCCAGCAGGCGCCAAGTCCCCGGATCGCCCGACAAGGGCCGGTCTGATTGCCGGGAACCGTCCAGATCGCGTTCCAGAAACCCCACCGCACGAAGGCCGCACAGGCCTTGGCGAGCAGGAAGATCAGCAGCAGCGAGATGACGCTCGAGGGAATCGATGAGAACAGATTGGCGCGCAGCCATCGGATCGCGCGACCGCTCCCGACGCTGCGCGGACGCGACCTGCCGAACGGAAGCGGATTTTCCGGCGCATCGGCTAACGAGGTCATGATCAGCGCTCCACCAGCGCGATGCGCGCATTGTACCAGTTCATGAACAGGCTGATGCCAAGGCTGATGGTCAGGAACACCAGCATGATGAGGGCGATGGCTTCGATGGCCTGGCCGGTCTGGTTCAGCGTGGTATTGGCAATCGACACGATGTCCTGATAGCCGATTGCAACGGCGAGCGAGGAATTCTTGGTCAGGTTAAGATATTGGCTGGTCATCGGCGGAATGATGACGCGTAGCGCCTGCGGCAGGACGATATGCCGAAGCATGAAACTCCGGCGCAGCCCGAGCGCCATGGCGGCATCCCATTGACCCTGGTGAACGGCCTGTATGCCGCTACGCACGATCTCGGCGATGAAGGCCGAGGTATAGGTGACGAGCGCGACCAGCAGCGCAAAATACTCCGGCGACAACGTCAATCCGCCGACAAAATTGAAGCCGCGCAACTCCGGCAAGGTGATGGTCCAGGATACGCCCAGAGCCCACGACAACAGCGCGGGCAGGCCGGCCACCAGAACCAACGCGTAAGGCCAGAGGCGCCGCGGCCGGCCGTCCAGCAGCTGTCGTGCGACCAGTCGCCGGTTCAGCGCATAGGAGGCAATCAACCCGGCCACGGCCGCAGCGATCACCCAAAGGTTTCCTTCCTCGATCGGAAGTGACGGCAGCACCAGGCCTCGATTGGAAAGATACACGCCGTCGATCGGCATCCATGCGGCGCGGGCCACCGGAAGGCCCTGCATCAGCACGTACCAGAACAAAAGCTGCAGCAGCAGCGGAAGGTCGCGCAGCACTTCGACATAGACCGCGGCCAGCCGGGACAGCAGCCAGTTGGACGACAGCCGCGCGATGCCGATCACCGTCCCGAGCACGGTTGCAAGCACGATGCCGATGATAGCGACGCGGAGCGTGTTGACGAGGCCGACGATGAACGCGCGCAGATAGGTATTTTTCGGGCTGTAGTCGATCCAGGCGTCGGCGATCGGCATGCCCGCCTCGCGACCGAGAAAGGCAAAGCCGGTCGAGATGCGGCGTACCGACAGGTTGTGTATGGCATTCGACCAGAGCCACGCCACCACGGCGACCGCGATGCCCACCACCACGATCTGCCAGACAAGTCCTATGAGCCGCTCACGGGTCAGTGGACTGCGCAACCGCTTGCGTCGGGCAGGTTCGGGCGTGAATGTCGTCACAGCGCAAGATCCTTCCGGCAACAGCGATCTTCGGCCATGCGCTTGTCAAGGCGCGTTTCGGCACGGCGTCAGTCTACTTGCAAAGTTCCGGGCTGGAAAAGGGGCGGTTTGCGAGGCATATTCATCCAATGGGGCGGCGGTTACGTTCGTGCTGGGCGGCGCGGGCGGAAAACAGCGCCTCGAACAGACCGAAACTCGCCTCGTGGCGATGTCGCAATATGTTGCCGAGAAAGGTTGAATGGGATGGGCGCCAGCCGCAGCCGCGTGCTGCATCGAAGCCTGCGCGAAACACCGCCCAGGGCCGTCGGCGGCGACGGCGTGTGGCTGATTGCCGAGGATGGCCGCCGGATTCTCGATGGCTCCGGCGGCGCCGCCGTTTGCTGTCTCGGGCATCAACATCCCCGCGTGATCGAGGCGATCTCCAGGCAGGCCTCGAAGCTCGCTTATGCCCATACCGGCTTTTTCTCCTCTGAGCCGGCGGAGGAATTGGCCGACCGGCTGGTCGGCGATGAACCCGGCGGCCTCGCCTATGCTTATCTGGTCAGCGGCGGGTCGGAAGCGATCGAAGCCAGCATTAAACTGGCGCGGCAGTATTTTATCGAACGCGGGCAGCCACAACGCCAACGCTTCATCGCCCGCCGCCAGAGCTATCACGGCAATACGCTCGGGGCGCTGGCCGCGGGCGGAAACGCCTGGCGCCGCGAACCCTATGCCCCATTGCTGTCGTCCGCCTTCAGCCATGTGACGTCTGCATTCGCGTATCACGAAAAGCGCGACGATGAATCCGAAACTGATTTCGTGGCGCGGCTGGCGGCCGAGCTGGAGGCTGAATTCCAGCGCCTCGGCCCCGACACGGTGGCCGCATTCATTGCCGAGCCGGTCGTCGGAGCCACCGCCGGATGCGTGCCGCCGCCCGAGGGCTACTTCAGGGCCGTGCGAGACATCTGCAACCGGCACGGTGCCCTGCTGATCCTCGATGAGGTGATGTGCGGCATGGGCCGCACCGGCACGCTTCACGCATGGCAGCAGGAAGGCATTGCGCCCGACATCCAGGCCATCGCCAAGGGGTTAGGCGGCGGCTACCAGCCGATTGGCGCGATGCTCGCAAGCGCCGAGATCATCGACACGATCCGGCAGGGTTCGGGAGCGTTCCAGCACGGGCATACCTATCTGGCGCACCCTCTGGCCTGCGCGGCGGCGCTCGAGGTGCAACGGATTATTGCTGAAGATAAACTACTCGAACGAGTCAAGGATCTCGGCAGCACCCTCGAGCGGCGGTTGACCGAGCGTTTCGGCAATCACCGGCACGTCGGCGATATCCGCGGGCGCGGCCTGTTCCAGGCCATCGAATTGGTCGCCGACCGCGCCAGCCGCGCACCGTTCGATCCCGGCCTCAAGCTCAACCAGCGGATCAAGGCCGCCGCGTTCGAACGCGGCCTCGCCTGTTATCCGGGCGGCGGGACGGTAGACGGCCGCAGCGGCGACCATGTGCTGCTGGCGCCGCCCTACATTGCGACATCGGACGACATCGACATGATCGTCGACAGGCTCGGCGCTGCGGTAGACAGCGCATTGAAAACGGTTGGTCACTAAGGGGAGGAACGGAATGAAGAGAATTATCGTCGCCACAGGATTGCTCGCGGCTTCGGTTTCGGGGTTAGCCGCTGGAACACTCGACACGGTCAAGCAACGCGGCACGTTGGTGTGCGGCGTCAGCACAGGCTTTGCCGGATTCTCCGCCCCGGACTCGCAGGGCAACTACAAGGGACTCGACTCCGATTACTGCCGCGCCTTGGCAGCCGGGGTTCTCGGCGATGCCGGCAAGGTGCGCTACGTGGCGCTCACGGCGCAAAACCGGTTCACCGCGCTGCAATCGGGCGAGATCGACGTGCTCTATCGCAATTCGACGCAGACCTATCTGCGCGGCGTGACCCTCGGCCTGCGGCAGGGGCCGGTCAATTTCTATGATGGCCAGGGTTTTGTGGTGCGGCGCGACAGCGGCGTGAAGGATCTGAAGGCCCTGAATGGCGCCACGGTTTGCGTCGCGCAGGGAACGACCCATGAGGTGACGCTCGGCGATTACGGCCGCGCCAACGGCATCGATTGGAAGCCGCTGGTGTTCGATCGCCCCGATACGATGTTACAGACATTCTTCGGTGGACGCTGCGATGCCATGACCCAGGACGCTTCGGCACTGGCAGGCTCCGTCACCACCGCGGCGCCGAATCCGGCCGACTACACCGTCCTGCCGGTGACGATCAGCAAGGAACCGCTTGGGCCGTTCACGCGCAACGGCGACGAAGTGTGGACCGACATCGTCGCCTGGCTTCACTACGGCCTGATTGAGGCGGAGGAACTCGGCGTGACCGCGGCCAATGCCGACGAAATGGCAAAATCCAACGTGCCGGCCATCCAGCGCCTGCTCGGCAGCGCCGGGGACCTCGGATCGCGGCTCGGTCTCGACAACAAGTGGATGTCGCAGGCCATCAAGGCGACAGGGAATTACGGCGAAATCTTCGAGCGCAATGTCGGCAAGACAAGCCCGCTAAAACTCGATCGCGGCCTGAACGCGACCTGGAGCAAGGGCGGCTTGATGTACGCCCTCCCCTTCAAGTGAGAGCCTGACGCCGCGGCGCGACGGGTGATATTGACACCCGCCGCGCCGCTGCAAGACTGAACAAGATGCGCATCGCTCTCATCCATGCCCTGAAACATTCGATTGCGCCGATTGAGGCGTCGTTCGCCCGGCTTTGGCCGGATGCCCGGCAGATGAATTTGCTCGATGACAGCCTGTCTGCCGACCTGGCGCGCGATGGCCGGCTTACCGACACCATGACGGGACGCTTCCTGGCGCTCGGACGTTACGCGGCCACAACCGGCGCCGACGCGATCCTTTTCACATGCTCGGCCTTCGGCCCCTGCATCGAGGCTGTCGCGCGCGAGCAGGCGCCGATGCCGGTACTCAAGCCGAACGAAGCGATGGTCGAGCAGGCCGCCGCACGGGGCCGCAAGATAGGTCTGCTCGCGACGTTCGCACCGACACTGGTTTCGATGCCGCCGGAATTTCCCCGCTCTGTCGAGATCGTGCCAAAACTGGCGGCAGGCGCTCTTGCGGCGCTGGATCGCGGAGCACGCGCGGAACACGACGGCCTGGTCGCGGAAGCGTCGCGCGAGTTGCGCGACTGCGATCTGATTGCGCTGGCGCAGTACAGCATGGCGCCGGCCGCAGCGCTGGTCGCCGAGGCATCGGGCCGGCCGGTCCTCACGACACCGGATAGCGCCGTGCTGAAGTTGAAGGAAATGCTTGCCATTGTCGGTTGACTCGGTAACCGGTAGTAAGCAGCCCAACTCGCTCGGCGCATAGGAGCCCTTCACTTTAAGGAGGCTGTTCCAATCGTTTTTGCCCATGTAGGCTGCCGCGCCTGCGGTGACGACAAACCACATGAGCGCGGATAAGGGAGAGGGCGGGAGCGACCATGACGGATATCCAATATTTAGCGCCGCGAACGCTGGATGAAGCGATTGGCGCATTTGCCGCCGCCGGAAGGGCTGCACGCATCATGGCTGGCGGTACCGATCTCCTGGTGCAAATGCGCTCCGGCGCCGTGCGGCCGGGACTGATCGTCGACATCAAGAAAATTGCCGAGCTGACTGCAATCGAGGAAACCGCCGACGGCGGTTTTCGGGTTGGAGCCGCCGTCCCGGGCGCGGTGCTGGCCGAACACCCCCGCTTCGGCAAGGTCTGGCCCGGCGTGCTTGAAGCCATCAACCTGATTGGTTCCACCCAGGTTCAGGGGCGCGCCTCGGCGGGCGGCAATCTGTGCAATGGCTCGCCGGCAGGCGACAGCGTGCCCGCTCTGGTCGCGGCCGGGGCCGTCGTCACGCTGCAGGGGCCGAACGGGCGCCGCGAGATGCCGGTGGAGAAGGTGCCGGCCGGTCCCGGGCGCACCAATCTTTTGCCCGGAGAGATTCTCGTCAGCTTCACCTTGCCGCCGCGGGCCAAGAGTTCGAGCGACGCCTACCTGCGCATGATCCCGCGCACCGAAATGGACATCGCCGTGGTCGGCGTCGGCGTCAGCCTCACGCTGAAGGACGGCGTCTGCAGCGCGGCACGGGTCGGGCTCGGCGCGGTGGCGCCTACCGTGCTGCTGGTCGAAGACGCCGCCAAGGCTCTGATCGGCAGCAAGCTTGACGACGTGGCGCTGAACGCCGCGGCCGCCGCCTGCTCCGCCGCCTGCCGCCCGATCGACGACAAGCGCGGCACCATTGTCTACCGCACCAAAGTTGCCGGCGTGTTGCTGAAGCGCACGGTTGCAATTGCTGTAAACCGCGCGCAAGGAAATTGACGACAGATGACAAAACTGCACGTTTCCACCACCATCAATGGCGAGCCGGCGGAGTTTCTCTGTGAGCCCGGTGACACCATGCTCGATGCACTGCGTGGGCCTCTTGGCCTGACCGGCTCGAAGGAAGGCTGCGCGTCCGGCGATTGCGGCGCGTGCAGCATCTTGCTGGACGATCGCCTTATCTGTTCCTGCCTGATGCTATCAGCCGAAGCCGAAGGCCGCGAGCTGCGCACCATCGAAGGCATGGCGCAAGGCGAGAACCTGCATCCGCTGCAGCAAAAATTTCTTGAAATGGCGGCGCTGCAGTGTGGCATCTGCACCTCGGGCATGCTGGTCGCCTCCGATGCTTTGCTGCGGAAGAATCCGCGGCCGAGCGAAGAAGAGGTTCGGTTCTGGCTTGCCGGCAATCTCTGCCGCTGCACCGGTTACGACAAGATCGTGCGTGCGGTTCTGGAAACCGCCGCGGAGATGCGGGAGGCAGCACAATGAACGTCGTCACCAACAACAAGTGGATCGGCCAGCGCACTATTCGCCCCGACGGCGCCGACAAGGTCACCGGACGCGCGGCGTTTGCCGCCGACACCAATATGCCCGGCATGATCTGGGGCAAGGTCAAGCGCAGCCCGCATCCGCACGCGCGCATCCGGTCGATCGACACCTCCAAGGCCGAGGCGCTGCCCGGCGTCAAGGCGGTGGTCACTGCGCGGGATGTCGTGGACTTCCCGGTCGGCAAGTCGGTCATGCTGGGCATCCAGGACATGCGCTGGATGTGCCGCAACGTGATGGCGCGCGAGAAGGCGCTGTTCCCCGGCCACCCCGTTGCGGCGGTAGCCGCCACCACCGAGGCGATCGCGGCAAAAGCCTGCGAACTGATCGAAGTGGATTACGAGGTGCTGCCGTGGTCGATCGAGATCGACGACGCAATCGAGCCCGACGCGCCGGTCCTGCACGAATTCCTGAAATTCGAGGGCAAGCCGTCCAACATCGCGGGCCGCATCGAGGTCAAGAAGGGTGACATCGCGCAAGGTTTCGCCGCGGCCGAAATCGTGGTCGAGCGCACCTTTACTACTCGCCCCGTGCATCAGGGCTATATCGAACCGCACGCCTGCCTTGTCAGCGTCGGCGCCGACAACAAGACCACGATCTGGAGCTCGAGCCAGGGCCAGTTCATGGTGCGCGCCATGACGGCGCACCTGACGGGCATCCCGCAGAGCGACATCCGTGCCATCCCGGCGGAAATCGGCGGCGGTTTCGGCGGCAAGACCATCGTCTATCTCGAACCGCTCGCAACCTTGCTGGCGAAGAAGTCCGGCCGCCCGGTGAAGATGGTGATGACCCGCGAAGAGGTGATGCGGGCGACCGGGCCGACCTCCGGCTCGAAGAGCACGGTCAAGATCGGCGCCACCAAGGACGGCAGGATTGTCGCTGCACAAGGCACCTTCTATCTGCAGGCCGGCGCGCTGCCGGGCTCACCGATCCGCGGCGCGGTGGGCTGCAGCTTTTCGTGCTACGATATCCCGCACGTTCTCTCGGTGGGATTCGACGTCCTCTCCAACCGCTCCAAGGTTGCCGCCTATCGCGCGCCGGGCGCGCCGATCGGCGCCTATGCAGTGGAGTGCGTGCTCGATGAGCTGGCCGAAGCGCTTAAGATGGATCCGCTGGAGCTGCGGCTGAAGAACGCCGCCAGGCAAGGCACCAAGGCCGCGCATGGCCCGGTGTTTCCGCGCATCGGTTACATCGAGACTCTGGAGGCCGCCAAGGCGCATCCGCACTACAGCGCGCCGCTAGGCAAATACCAGGGCCGCGGCGTGGCTTCCGGCTTCTGGTTCAACGCCGGCGGCGAATCCAGCGCGCAGGTCAACATCACCGAGGACGGCAACGTCGTGGTCACGACGGGCCATCCGGATATCGGCGGCTCGCGCGCCGCGATCGCCAACATCTGCGCCGAGCTGCTCGGCATCGACTACCGGCGCGTATCGGTGCTGATCGGCGACACCGCGACCATCGGCTTCTCGAATCTGACCGGCGGCAGCCGCGTGCTGTTCGCGTCCGCGATGGTGGTGACGCAATCGGCTGAAAAGGTCATCGCCACCTTGCGCGAGCGCGCGGCGAAGATCTGGGAGATCGACCCCGAAGCGGTGAAATGGGAAAACGGCGCGGCGCATCCGGCGAGCCCCAACGCCGGCCAGTTCGAACCGCTGACGCTTGCCCAGCTTGCGGAAAAGGCCCCGCAGATGGGCGGTCCGATCGGCGCCGGCGTGCAGCTCAACACCGAAGGCGCCGAGGGCGGTTTTGGGACCCACATCTGCGACGTCGAGGTGGACGTCGAGCTCGGAATCGCGCGCGTGATCCGCTACACGGCGGTGCAGGACGTCGGCCGGGCCATCCATCCGGGCTATGTCGAGGGCCAGATGCAGGGCGGCGTCGCACAGGGGATCGGCTGGGCGCTGAACGAGGAGTACATCTATACCAAAGACGGCAAGGTCGATAACCCGGGCTTCCTCGACTATCGCATGCCGGTCTGCTCGGACCTGCCGATGCTCGACACGGTGATGGTCGAAGTGCCGAACCCCAAACATCCGCAGGGCGTCAAGGGCGTCGGCGAAGTGCCGCTGGTCCCGGTGATGGCCGCGGTTGCCAACGCCATCCACAACGCGCTGGGCAAACGCTTCTACAGTCTGCCGATGTCGCCGCCGAAGATATTGGAAGCGCTTGAAGGGACGTGACGCCGTATCGCGAGACGCCCCTACTTCGCTTCGCTCGCCTTGATCCCCGAGCTTTCAACGAGCCTTGCGATCCGGACCATGTCGGCGGCGAACAAGCGCGCGTGCGCTTCGGGCGTCAGCTCATTGTCGGGAAACGGCAAGGTTCCGAGCTGCTTCAGCTTCTCCAGCAGGCCTGGGTCGGACAGCGCCTTGCGGAGCGCCGAATTAAGCGCACTCACGGTCTCTACAGGCGTGCCCTTCGCGACGTAAAGGCCATGCCACATCGAGTAGCTGACCTCAGGCATGCCGAGCTCGGCGGTGGTCGGCACGTCCTTCAACTGGTCAAGCCGTTCCGGCGAGGTAATGGCAATGCCGTGAAGCGTTCCGGCCTGAATCTGCGGCAGCGCGTTGGTCACCTGATCCCACAAAAGATCAATCTGCCCGGCCAAGAGATCGCCAATGGCTGGAGCTGATCCGCGATAAGCCACGATGGTCGGCTTGAAACCGAGCACGTTGCCCATCATGACGGCGCACAAATGACTGTTTGTCCCGATACCGCCGTGCGCGAAATTCGCCTTGTCGCCTTGCGACTTGATCCAGTTCACAAAATCCTGCGGCCCCGCGCCGGGAATCGACTTCCGTCCGATCAGGACCATCGGCGCATTGTTGACGAGGCCGACCGGCTCGAACGCAGTCTTCGTATCATACCGCAGATTGGTGAACAGACTGGGAGCTGCGAGCAGCGCGACATGATTGATCAGGACCGTCGAGCCATCGGGTGCCGATCGGGCGACACGATCGTTAGCCAGCGTGCTGCCACCTCCAACCACGTTCTCGATGATGATGGTCTGGCCGAGGCTACGCGACATCTGCTCGCCAATCAGCCGCGCGACAGTATCGGTGCCGCCGCCCGCCGCAAAAGGGACCACTAACGTCACGGTCTTCGGACTCGACTGCGCATGCGCCGGCATCGAAAGCGCGGACAGCAGGAGGACAAGGCCCGAAAGGGCGCTTCTACAAAGCCGATTGACCATGATCGCGTCCCCCCAAGCTTATTGTTTGTTGCCATACATTCGTGCTGACGTGCGGTCATTGGCAAGGCCAATCCGCGGGCCAAGCGACCGATGTTTCCAGGCGGACACGGTCAGTCTGGCGGAGGGAGTGGGATTCGAACCCACGGTACAGTTTCCCGCACACACGCTTTCCAAGCGTGCGCCTTAAGCCACTCGGCCATCCCTCCGGGTGCCTTCTCTTGAAGCGGCAGGACGAGTTTTGCAAGAGACCGCGACCGCGCGCGCCAGCGATTTCCGCAACCGGTTGAGGGGGCTCTAGAATTTCACTGCGCCGGGTCGTGGGGCCGGCAGTGGTTCAGTGCAGCCGCGCGCTGGAATTGACCGATCGCGGCTGCCACAACGTTTGCGGATCGGCGCCCGTCGGGCCGGCGGCCGCCTTGCCCATGGTCTCGTCCTGCAGCGTGTAGACGAAACTGGCAAACCATTGCCGGATCGTGTTGCCACGGAGTTTGGTCATCATCGCTTCCCAGCGCATGCGGCGCTCGGTCAGCGGCATCGACAGCGCCGTCGCCATGGTTCGCGCCATGCCGTCGATATCGTGGGGGTTCACCAGTAATGCGGTATTGAGCTCATTCGCAGCGCCGGCGAATTTCGACAGCACCAGCACGCCGGGATCGGCGGGATTTTGGGCTGCGACATACTCCTTGGCCACCAGGTTCATGCCATCCTGCAGCGGGGTCACCAGGCCGACCTGGGCGCAACGATAGAGGCCGGCCAGTACGGTCTGGCTGAAACCCTTGTTGAGATAACGGATCGGAGTCCAGTCGACCTCGCCATGGTGGCCGTTGACGTCGCTGACCAGCTTCGCCAATTCGCCCTGAAGATTGCCATAGGCTTCGATGGTACCGCGCGACGGCGTCGCGATCTGCAGTAAGGACACGGTGCGGCTCATCGACGGGTGCATGGTCAGCATGCGATCGAACGCGTTCATGCGATTGATCAGGCCTTTCGAATAATCCAGCCGGTCGACGCCGATCGCCAGTTTCTCGCCGTTCAAACTGCGGCGCAGACGGGAGACGTCGGGGTGGGATGAGGCCTTGGCGGCATGCTGCGCAAATTTCTCCGGATCGATGCCGATCGGAAATACCGCGACACGAGACGTGCCATAGCGCGAGGTTACCACGCCGCCTGTCACCGTCAGGCCCATGTCGGATTCGAGATATCCGAGAAAATTCTCGCGATCTTCGTCGGTCTGGAAACCGATCAAATCGTAGGCCAGCATTGCCTCGATCAATTCGCGATGATGCGGCACGCCGCCGATGATGGCGCGCGCGGGCCAGGGCGTGTGCAGGAAGAAGCCGAGCGGCTCGGTCACGCCGAGGTTGCGCATTTCCGCGCCCAGCGCCAGAAAGTGATAGTCCTGAACCCAGAACGCCGTGTCCTTCCTGCGGAAACGCATCAATGCCCGCGCCATGAAGGCGTTGACCTCGCGGTAGGATTGATAGTCGCCCTCGGACACCCGAATCAGATCGGTTCGGGAGTGAAGCGCGGGCCATAACGCCGAATTCGCGAAGCCTTCATAGTATCCGCCGTAATGCGCGGCCGGCAGATCGAGCAGAGCGAGGGCGCCTTCTCCGAGCGATTCGATCTCGGCAAAAGGCCCTTTGTGAGAGGCGTCGCGGACGCGACCGCTGGAACCTACCCAAATCGCGCCGGAATTCTCAACCACCGGCAACAATGCCGCCGCAAGGCCACCCGTCATGGGTTCATTGGCCGTTGCGCGCGCCACCCGATTTGAAACGACAACGAGGTTCACAGGGTCCCCTCCCGGACTTCCAACCCACTTTATAAACAGCCGTTCATCAATATGGTTCCTCGTCACCTTCCGACCGCATTGAGCCCAAACTTGGGTACGCAGTGGAACAGCAACCGCGCCAAAAATCCATCCAAAGTTCCCTATGCAAGATCGTCGCCATATTTATAGCTTGCGAGATGACGCCGCGTTGGCCCTGCGATAACGAATGACCCGCAGACGGCCGCGCTTGAGGAACGCGCCGGAAAAGGCCTGTGAACAGCGGTAGTAAGCGAATAATACGCCTGCAATTTGAGCAGGCGACGCCGCTTTATTATTCGTCTGAGTTCCGCGCCGACGCTATTTCGTCAGCGAGCGTTCGTCGTCCAGCAGGTGCGCGAGCCATTCCCTGACATCGCGGGGCTCATCGAAATGTCCGGCCACGCCATGCGCGCGCCGGCCCACGGAAAACGCCTGACCGCCGAGGTCCGGCATGATCGCGAACACGGTTTCATCGGTGACGTCGTCGCCTATGAATACCGGACGGCGGCCCTTGAACGGGTCATGGGTCATCAATTCGCGCACGCCGCTCGCCTTGGTGAAGCCGGAGTGCTTGATCTCGCAGACGCATTTTCCCGGCAGCACCTCGATCGGCGCATTGGGCAGGTCGGCCCGGATCAGGGACACCGCCTCATAGATCGCCTTCTCCGCATGCGGCGCCAGCCGATAATGCAGCGCAAGAGAATAGCCCTTGTCCTCGAGCAGGATGCCCGGGCTGAGCTGGGCGATGGCCGCCAGGCGCTTTTTCAACTCCTTGTCCATTGGCGGGGCATGGGTCGCGACGGCTTCGTTCTCGGTCGAAATGCGCATTTCCGCGCCGTGGCCGCCGACCGCCGGAAATTCGGCCGGCGCGAAGATCAGGTCGATGTCGTTCAGCGAACGGCCGCTGACCAGCGCCAGCGCGCCCGACGTCCGCGCCAGCAGGCGGTTGAGGGTCTTGGCCAGACCGGGCGGCACCCAGACCTCGCGCGGTGTCGGCGCGAGATCCAGCAAGGTACCGTCGATGTCGAGCAACAGCGCGCACTCGCCGAGATGGGGTATTAGCGCGCCGGGCACCGGAACGGAATCCGGCAACTCGTCGTCCTCTTGCTCTTGCGGCGGCATATCCATTACATTCTCTATCATCTTATCCTACTCCACAACGGCAAGCGGCCGTGCAATCGATTCCAGCGGCTGGCGCTCGGCGGCGATGCAATGACGCCACGCAATCGCTGCCGCCGCCACCATCAACCCCGCCCCGAGAAGATATCCTGCGAAAACGCTGCTCCGCGAGCCGGTATCGATCAGCGCCCCCAGCAAGGCCGGGCCGGCCACGCCGCCGATGCCGGTCCCGATGGCATAGAACAGCGCAATCGCCAGCGCGCGGACTTCCAGCGGGAAGGTTTCGCTGACCGTCAGATAGGCCGCGCTCGCCGCCGGCGAAGCGAAGAAGAAAATCACCATCCAGGCGATGGTCTGGGTCTGCGCGCTCAACACCCCGATCGCGAACAAATAACCGGAGAGCGCCAGCAGAACGCCGGAAACGCCGTAGGTCAGCGTGATCATGGTGCGGCGCCCCAACGTGTCGAACAGCCGGCCGAGCAGCAGCGGCCCGAGAAAATTCCCGGCCGCGAACGGCAGCAGGTACCAGCCGACCTGATTGGCGGCGATGCCGAAGAAATCGGTCATCACCAGCGCATAGGTGAAGAAGATCGCGTTGTAGAAAAACGCCTGCGCGATCATCAGCGCCAAGCCGACCAGCGAGCGCTGGCGATACGATGTGAGCAGCGTATGCGCGACTTCGCCAAGCGGGGTGTGACTGCGCATCTTCAATTTTATTTTCGGCCAGACCCGTTGTTCAAGCGTCTGCCCGGTTACCGATCGTTCGATCTCCGCGACGATCTGGTGGGCGCGATCCGGCTGGCCGTGGATCATCAGCCAGCGCGGGCTTTCGGGAATCCACAGCCGCATCACGAACACCACGAGGCCGAGACACGCGCCGGTCAGATATGCCAGCCGCCAGCCGAGATCGGGGCCGATCACGTCTGGATCGAGCAGCACGATCGCGGCGACCGCACCCATCGCGGCACCAATCCAGAAGCTGCCGTTGATCACGAGGTCGGTCCATCCGCGATAGCGCGCCGGCACCAGTTCCTGGATGGTCGAATTGATCGCAGTATATTCGCCGCCGATCCCGGCACCGGTCAGAAACCGGAACAACGCATAACTCGCCACACTCCACGACAACGCGGTCGCCGCAGTCGCCGTGAGATACAGCGCGAGCGTGATGAAGAACAATTTCTTGCGGCCGATCCGGTCGGTCAGCCAGCCGAAGCCGAGCGCGCCGATGACGGCGCCTGCCAGATATGCGCTATTGGCAAAACCCACGTCGAAATTGGTAAATCGCAGCGCCGGGCTTTCCTTCAACGCGCCGGACAAGGCGCCTGCCAGCGTGACCTCCAGTCCATCGAGAATCCAGGTGATGCCGAGCGCCGTCACCACGCGCGTATGAAAGCCGCTCCAGCGCAAACTATCGAGACGCGACGGAATGTCAGTTTCGATGACGCGCGTGCCATCGATCTCGCTCGGCTCAATCTGCCTCTTGAGTGAGGTTGAACCTCTGCGGGTATTTGAATTCATCTGCAGAGAGTTCATCGAGCCTGACCAAAGAAGATAGGCCTGGAACATTGAGCTCCAGGTTCGCAAATGAACAGCCTCCGGGATCGCTCAATATTAACGTCCGCGAGCCCGCCCGGTTCCTTCGAGCAGGAGCGGGGAACCGATTGAGTTGGCGGCAGTTTTCGCCATGGGGCGCATGGAGAACGATCATGGCAACACGTTTACGCAAGACGGCATCGAAGCAGCGCAAAACCGCGAGCCGCAATGCCGGCTCGGCACGACGCAAACCGGCTGCAAAGCGCAAAGCTTCTGCGAAGCGCTGGTCGCAGCGCGTGACACGAGAGAGCGACGCACTCGATCTAAAGCGCGGCGTGTTCACATTGCGAGACCCGAAGCGAATCGCCGCGTCGCTGAAACGCTCGGCGGAACACAGCTCGCGCCGCAAGGCCGGCGCCTATCGCTCGGCGCTCTCGATGCTGACCTTCTACCTCAATCGTGCCGGCAAGACGTTGCCCAAGACGCAGCGCGAACGGCTGGAGCGCGCCAAAACGGAATTGAAGCGGCAGTTCGGCAGAGAATAAGTCATCGTCATGCGGGGTTGATCAGTTGTCGCCGCGCAAAGATTCATCATCCCCCGAAGGCGGAAAACCAGTAATCGCCGCCGTTCGACTCTCGGCGGCCCGGAGTATTGGGTCGCTCGGTCAAGCCGGGCGATGACAGTTTAGAACGTTGCGCGATCACGCTTCACGACTTTTCTGATTCGAATTTCAAACAGCCACACTTCCGCATTCTCGCGGCGCGGTGCGTCCGAGGTTTGCCAGTCCCTCGCGATACCCACGCGAGGGGATGGAGCGGCGGGAGGCGCCAGGATGCTTGCGAGGCACCCTTAAGACGGAGATCGCTCCGCCTTGCGCAGCTGATAACGCCAGCCGCGCGCGCCCAGTGACGTAGGGCGCGGCACCTCCCGGCGCTCCACCTTTGGCCACCAGCCCATCGACCGTTCCGGGGCGCCCCGGTCCGGCCAGCTTTCGCTCTGTCCGCTGAACGACCGCTTCTAGAAAGCGGCCCCTCATCGGACAGGACACGAGCAGGATAAGCCAGGCTTCAAGGACGGGGATAGGCATACATTCACAATGTCGTGAACACCCGTTTTCGTGCTTTTCGTAGCCCGGATGGAGCGCAGCACAATCCGGGGACTGCGCCCCGGAGCAGGCTTTCGCCGCATCCGGACTACAGGTTTTCTACGCCGCCATCGCCGCCGGCGGCGCCAGCGCCTGCCAAGCGTTGACCAGTTGCAGCTTCGGCTCAGTCAATGCCTGAAGCTTCTCCAATGTCAGGCCCGGCACCATTTCCAGCACCGACAAGCCTTGCGGGGTCACGTCGATCACCGCGAGATTGGTGTAGATGCGCTTGACGCAGGCGGGCGCGGTCAGCGGGTAGGTACAAGCTTTAAGGATGCGCGGCGAGCCGCTCTTGTGAGTGTGCTCCATGATGACGCGGATGGCCTTGGCGCCGACCGCCAGATCCATGGCGCCGCCGATGCCGGGCGGAAATTGCGGGTCTTCCGTGGTCCAGTTCGCAAGGTCGCCCCTCTCCGACACCTCGAAAGCGCCGAGCAGGCTGACATCGAGATGGCCGCCGCGGATGATCAGAAACGAATCGGCGTGATGGACGAAGCAGCCGCCGGTGACCAGCGTGGTCTTGTTCTTGCCGGCATCGACCATATAGGGGTCTTCCTTGCCGGGCTCTGCCTTGGGGCCAAGGCCGAGAATGCCGTTCTCGCTGTGAAAAATCACCTCACGGCCCGCAGGCACGTAACTCGCGGCCAAGGTCGGAATGCCGATCCCCAGATTGACGTAGGCGCCTTCCGGCAGATCCTGTGCGGCGCGCCAGGCCATTTGCTCGCGGGTCAGAGGCGTGTAGCTCATGCGGCTGCTCCAACAACGACGACGCGGTCGACGAAGATGCTCGGGGTCACCACGGCTTCCGGATCCATCTCGCCAAGCTCGACCATGGTGTCAACCTCGACCACGGTCAGTTCGGCCGCCATCGCCATCACCGGATTGAAATTGCGCGCCGACCGCAAATAAGTGAGGTTGCCCCAGCGGTCGGCCTTGTTGGCCTTGATCAGTGCAACGTCGCCCCTCAGCGGCTTTTCAAACACATGGAGGCGGCCATCGATCTCGCGGGTCTCCTTGCCCTCGGCGAGCTTGGTATGCGCGGAGACCGGCGAGAAGAAGCCGCCCAGTCCCGCCGCCGCGCAGCGCATGCGCTCGCTGATGGTGCCCTGCGGGACCAGTTCGAGTTCGAGGCTTTTGGCGCGGTAGGCGTTGAGAAACGCGCTGTAGTCGCCGGAGCGCGGATACGAACAGATCACCTTGCGCACCCGGCCCGAATTGATCAGCCGCGCCAGCCCGACATCGCCGTTGCCGGAATTGTTGGCGACGATGGTCAATTCTTTTGCACCCTGCTCATGCAAGGCATCGAGCAGATGATCGGCGACGCCGACCATGCCGAATCCCGCCACCAATACCGTCGATCCGTCGCGGACGCCTGCCACCGCCTCGGCGGTGGTTTTGACCTGCTTGTCGATCAATCCAGAACTCCCTGTCATGCCGCTGTCACGCAAGGCGCGGCCTGTCGCAAAATAGAGCATCAAGTCCGGCGGCGATAAAGCCGCAAATTTGCATGAGATGTCTTCACCCTCCCCTGGAGGGGGAGGGTCGGCTCGCAATGCGCGAAGCGAGATGCGAGACGGGGTGGGGTGACAGTCTGCCCCGGACACCGCACATGAGGAGAGACTTTCACCCCACCCCGCCGCGCGTTTCACGCGCGTCGACCCTCCCCCTCCAGGGGAGGGTAAGAAAAATCCGCGCGCGCAAGAAACGATTGATGACCTCCGCGACGAAAAACGGTGTTGCAAAGTCGCGTCGTCATGCCTCTAATTGGAACAACCAAAAAGTATGGGGAGGTTGCAGCGTGTCGACAGTCAAATTGACGGTGAACGGCAAGGCGGTTTCGGCCGACGTCGAGGACCGGACGCTTCTTGTCCATCTTTTGCGCGATCATCTGGGCCTGACCGGCACCCATATCGGCTGCGACACCAGCCAGTGCGGCGCTTGCGTCGTGCATATCGACGGCTGTGCGGTGAAATCCTGCACGGTGCTGGTCGGCCAAGCCGACGGCGCCGATGTCACCACCATCGAAGGCATCGCCAAGGGCGACGAGCTGCACCCGATGCAGGCGGCGTTCCGCGACAATCATGGACTGCAGTGCGGCTACTGCACGCCGGGCATGATCATGACCTCGATCGACATCGTTGCGCGCCACCGTGACGGCCTCGACGAGGCCACCGTGCGGCAGGAGCTCGAAGGCAACATCTGCCGCTGCACCGGCTATCACAATATCGTCAAGGCGGTGCTGGATGCCGCCGGGCGCATGAAGCTTTCGCAGGCGGCGGAATAGCCACTTTCCATTCGGTCGATCCATTCAAGCCGCATCATTTCAACGGAAATGGCGGAAAATTACTCCGGTAGGGAGAAGAGAACATGGGCGTTGAAGGTGTGGGCGCACGAGTTGCGCGCAAGGAAGACAAGCGTTTCATCACCGGCAAGGGCCGCTACGTCGACGATATCCGCCTGCACGGCATGACCTACGCCGCATTCGTGCGCAGCCCGCATGCCCACGCCAAGGTCAAGGGAATCGATTCCGCCGCGGCCAAGGGAATGCCGGGTGTGGTCGACGTACTGACCGGGCAGCAGATCGTCGATGACAAGATCGGCAACCTGATTTGCGGCTGGATGATCCATTCCAAGGACGGCGCCGCGATGAAGATGGGCGCGTGGCCCGCGATGGCGCCGGACACCGTGCGCTTCGTAGGCCAGGCGGTCGCGGTGGTGATCGCGGAGACCCGCAACCAGGCGCGCGACGCGGCGGAAGCCGTTTCCGTCGTTTACGAAGAGCTTCCGGTTGCCGCCGATATCAAGGCGGCGATCGCGCCGGGCGCGCCGCAACTGCACCCCGAGGCGCCGGGCAATGTGATCTACGACTGGACCATCGGCGATGAGGCAGCGACCGACGCGGCATTCAAGGCGGCGGCCAACGTCACCTCGCTCGACATCACCAACAACCGGCTGGTGCCGAATGCGATGGAGCCGCGCGCGGCGATCGCCGACTACGATTCGGCGGAGGAGCATTTCACGCTGTACACGACTTCGCAGAATCCGCATGTCGCGCGCCTGGTGTTGTCGGCGTTCTACAATATCGCGCAGGAGCACAAGCTGCGGGTGATCGCGCCGGATGTCGGCGGCGGTTTCGGCTCGAAGATCTTCATCTATCCGGAAGAAATGGTGGCGCTGTGGGCGTCGAAGAAAACTGGGCGGCCGGTGAAGTGGACCAGCGACCGCACCGAGGCGTTCCTCACCGACGCCCACGGCCGCGATCATGTCACCAAGGCGGAGATGGCGTTCGACAAGGACCACAAGATCACCGGCCTGCGGGTCAAGACCTACGCCAATCTCGGCGCCTATATGTCGCTGTTCTCCTCCTCGGTGCCGACCTATCTCTACGCCACGCTGCTGTCGGGCCAGTACAACATCCCCAACATCTTCGCCGAGGTGATCAGCGTCTACAGCAACACCACGCCGGTCGATGCCTACAGAGGCGCGGGCCGGCCGGAGGCGAGTTTTGTGGTGGAACGGCTGGTGGAGACGGCGGCGCGCCAGCTTAAACTCGATCCGGCCGAGTTGCGGCGCAAGAATTTCATCACCACGTTCCCACATCAGACCCCGGTGATCATGGCCTATGACGCCGGCGACTTTAACGCCTCCCTGGATGCGGCGATGAAGGCGATCGACTACGCGGGCTTCGCCGCGCGCAAGGCCAAGGCCAAAGGCGAAGGCAAGCTGCGCGGCATCGGGCTGTCCTGCTACATCGAAGCCTGCGGCATCGCGCCCTCGAAGGCGGTAGGCTCGCTCGGCGCCGGCGTCGGCCTGTGGGAATCCGCGGAGGTGCGGGTCAATCCGGTCGGCACCATCGAAATCCTCACCGGTTCGCACAGCCACGGCCAGGGCCACGAAACCACTTTCGCGCAGGTCATCTCCGAGCGGCTCGGCATTCCGATCGGCCAGGTGTCGATCGTGCATGGCGATACCGACAAGGTGCAGTTCGGCATGGGTACCTATGGCTCGCGCTCGGCGGCGGTCGGCATCTCCGCCATCGTCAAGGCGATGGAGAAGATGGAGGCCAAGGCCAAGAAGATCGCTGCGCATCAATTGGAGGCGTCCGAGGGCGACATCGTGATCGAGAACGGCGAATTCAAAGTCACCGGCACCGACAAATCCATCGCGCTGCCGATGGTGGCGCTCGCCGCCTACACCGCGCATAATTTGCCTGACGGCATGGAGCCGGGTCTGAAGGAAACCGCGTTCTACGACCCGACCAACTTCACCTTCCCCGCCGGGTCCTACATCTGCGAGGTCGAGGTCGACAGCGGCACCGGCAAGACCTCGTTCGTCAACTTCGTCGCCGCCGACGATTTCGGGCGGCTGATCAATCCGATGATCGTCGAGGGCCAGGTCCATGGCGGACTGGCGCAGGGTATCGGCCAGGCGCTGCTGGAGAACGCGGTCTACGACTCAAGCGGTCAGCTGCTGACGGCGAGCTTCATGGACTACGCCATGCCGCGGGCCGAGGATCTGCCCTCGTTCAACGTCTCGCACACCATAACGCTGTGTCCGAGCAATCCGCTCGGCGTCAAGGGCTGCGGCGAGGCCGGCGCGATCGGCGCATCCGCCGCCGTCATCAACGCCATCACCGACGCGATCGGCAACGAGAATCTCGCAATGCCGGCATCGCCCGATCGCGTCTGGCACGCGATCCATGGGTAGCTCGTCGTTCCGGGTCTGCGCGCGAAGGGCGCGCATCCCGGAATGACAAAAGAAAACTTTAGGGAGTTCGGCCATGCACGAGACCACTTATCACCGCCCCTCGACTGTGGAAGAAGCCGCGGCACTTTTCGCCAAGGGTTCGGAGCCGATATATCTTGCCGGCGGCCATACGCTGCTGCCGGTGATGAAACAGCGCCTCGCATCGCCATCAGACGTGATCGACCTTGCCCGAATCAAGGACCTCGTCGGCATTCAGTCCCTGGGCGATGTGCTCGTCATCAAGGCGGCGACCACCTATTTCGACATCATGAGCAGCGCGGACGTGAAGAACAGCATTCCAGCGCTGGTACATCTGACTTCCGTGCTCGGCGATCCGGCGGTGCGCTATCGCGGCACCATCGGCGGCTCCATCGCCAATAACGATCCCGCCGCGGATTATCCGGCCGCCGTGCTCGCGCTCAATGCCACGGTGAATACCAACAAGCGCTCGATCAAGGCCGACGATTTTTTCAAGGGTCTGTTTTCGACGGCCCTTGAAGACGGCGAAATCATTACCTCGATCAGCTTCCCGGTTCCATCGAGGGCGGGCTATTCGAAAATGCGGCATCCCGCATCGCGCTTCGCGCTGACCGGCGTGTTCGTAGCCCGTGGCCGGACCGGCGACATCCGCGTCGCCGCCACCGGCGCGTCGCAGAACGGCGTGATGCGGGTACCGGCGATCGAGGCGGCGCTGAAGGCCGACTTCTCGGCGGCGGCGCTCGACAATGTCACGATTTCCGCCGATGGCATGCTGAGCGACATCCACGGTTCGGCGGCCTACCGCGCCAACCTGGTGAAGGTGATGGCGCAGCGCGCCGTCGACGCCGCCGAGGCGGGCTGAAGCGTTCAGCACATCTCAACGAGTCGTCCCCGCGAAGGCTGGGACCCATACGCCGTGTCCTGTCGTTTCAGCAATGCGATGGAGACCTTCCGTAACAACAAAGGCCAGGGGTTATGGGTCGCCGCCTTCGCGGGGACGAACTCGTGGAGGGGCTTGAGTATGACCGACACATTGATCGCTTCTGAAACCCAGGCGCCGCCACAACGCGCCACCGGCCCGCTCGCCGGCATTCGCATCGTCGAATTCGCCGGCCTCGGCCCCGGCCCTTTTGCCTCGATGATGCTGGCCGATATGGGCGCCGACGTCGTGACACTGATGCGCGGCGAGCAGAAGCAGGGCCTGCGCGGCGCCATCATGATGCGCGGCCGCCGGCAGATCGCCTGCGATCTGAAAGACAAGACATGCGTCGCTCAGGTGCTGACGCTGCTCGAAGGCGCCGATGTCCTGATCGAAGGCTATCGCCCCGGCGTGATGGAGCGGCTCGGTTTCGGCCCCGATGTCGTGCTGGCGCGTAACAGGCGCATCGTCTATGCGCGGATGACCGGCTGGGGCCAATCCGGTCCGCTCGCCAACGCCGCCGGCCATGACATCAACTACATCTCGGTGACCGGCGCGCTGGCCGCGATCGGGCCAAAGGACAAGCCGGTGCCCCCGCTCAATCTGGTCGGCGATTACGGCGGCGGCGGGCTGTATCTCGTCGTCGGCATTCTGGCGGCGCTGCTGGAAGCAAAGAAATCCGGCCAAGGCCAAATAGTCGATGTCGCGATGTGCGATGGCGCGGCGTCGCTGATGTCGCTGTTCTGCGAGCTCACCGCGATCGGCCGCTGGAAGGACGGCCGGGAGTCCAATCTGCTCGATGGCGGCGCGCATTTCTACGGCACCTATCAATGCAAGGATGGCGAGTTCATCTCGCTGGGTTCGATCGAGCCGCAGTTTTACGCCGAACTGCGCCGGCTCGCCGGACTCGATGATGCGCTCTACGACGGCCAGATGGATGCGAAAAACTGGCCGGCGATGAAGGCGAAGATGGCCGAGGTGTTTCGCACCAAAACTCGCACGGAATGGTGCGCGATCATGGAAGGCACCGACGTCTGCTTCGCGCCGGTGCTGTCGCTGTCGGAAGCGCCTCAGCATCCGCATATGGCGGAGCGCAAGATTTTCGTCGATGTCGACGGCATCGTTCAGCCTGCGCCGGCGCCGCGCTTCTCGCGCACGCCGTCGGCGATCCGGAAGACGGTGGCGGCGGAGTTGGAGGCGGTGGCGAAGGAGTGGGGCGAGAGATAAATACCCCGTCATTCCGGGGCGCGACCGAAGGGAGCGAGCCCGGAATGACGATGGTGAATGGTTACGCCGCGGTCTTGGCGCCCACCGTCAGCACACCGCGCCGGATCTGATCTTCCTCGATCGATTCGAACAGCGCCTTGAAATTGCCCTCGCCGAAACCGTCGTCGCCCTTGCGCTGGATGAATTCGAAGAAGATCGGCCCGATCGCGTTGGCCGAAAAGATCTGCAGCAGCACCTTGGTCTCGCCGCCTTCGACTACGCCCTCGCCGTCGATCAGGATGCCGTCGCGCTTGAGCCGCGCCACGTCCTCGCCGTGCTTCGGCAGCCGCGCGTCGATCTTCTCGAAATAGGTTTCGGGCGGCGGCGGCATGAACGGCAGCCCATCGGCGCGCAACGCTTCGACGGTGCGATAGATATTTTTGGCGCCGCAGGCGATGTGCTGGATGCCCTCGCCGCGATAGACATTGAGATATTCCTCGATCTGGCCGGAATCTCCGGCGTCCTCGTTAATCGGGATCCGGATCTTGCCGTCCGGGCTGGTCAGCGCCCGCGAGAACAGCCCGGAGGCGCGGCCTTCGATATCGAAAAACCTGATCTGCCGGAAGTTGAACAGCTTTTCGTAGAAGCCGGTCCAGACATCCATGCGGCCGCGATGCACGTTGTGGGTGAGATGATCGAGATAGAACAGCCCGGCGCCCTCGGGCCGCGGATTTTTTGCGCCGAGCCATTCGAACTCGGCATCATAGGCCGGACCCTTGGCGCGATAGCGATCGACAAAATACAGCAGGCTGCCGCCGATGCCTTTGATCGCGGGAACCTCGAGCGTCTTCTGCGCGGGCGAAATATTCGCGGGCTCCGCACCTAAAGACAGCGCGCGGGCATAGGCCTGCTGCGCATCGACGACGCGGAACGCCATCGACGGCGCGCAGGGGCCGTGCTTTGAGACGAAATCGAAGCCGTGGGTGCCGGGCTGTTCGTTGACGAGATAGTTGATGTCGCCTTGGCGATACACCGTGATCTTCTTGGTCTTGTGGCGCGCCACCGGCACATAGCCCATCAGCTTGAACAGCGCATGCAGCTGTTCCGGTTTCGGATGCGCGTATTCGACGAATTCAAAGCCATCGGTGCCCATCGGATTTTCTGATGTAATGGCGGCGGCCGGCGCGTCGTGCGGAAATGGACCCATGGCTGATCTCCCTGAATTTGTTGCCTGGAGTATCAGCCGTATTCGACGCAAGGTGGGTGCATAATACGGCGATATCGGCTATATGATGCATGCTTCGTGCATTAGATCGGGCTTTTATGCATGATATCCGTGGATGCTTTCGACCTCAAAATTCTGGTCGCGCTGCAGGATGATGGCCGGCTGACCAATCAGCAGCTCGCCGATGTCGCGGGACTGTCAGCATCGCAATGCTCGCGCCGCCGGATGCGGCTGGAGCAGGAGAAAGTCATCTCCGGCTATCATGCCGATCTCTCCAGCGAGGCGCTGGGATTCACATTGATCGCCTTCATCCACATTACGCTGGCGACGCATTCGCCCGACAACGCCAAACACTTTCGCAATCTGGTGCAGCGCGTCGACGCGGTGCAGGAAGCGTATTCGCTGACCGGCGATGCCGACTATCTGCTGAAAGTGGTGCTACGCGACCTGAAAAGCCTGTCGGATATCGTCAACAACGTGCTGATGCCGCACCGCAGCGTCGCTCATGTGCGCTCCTCGATCGTGCTGGACCGGCTGAAAGAAACGCAAAAGCTGCCGCTGAAGGCGATGCGGTAACTCGTTCCGGACGTGGTGCGTTCTTACGCTGCTCCGCAGAGGTAGGGGCACGCCGCTACTCCGCCGGCACAATCGTCCCCTCGACCTCGCCGAAGCCGACGCGAAAACCATCGCCCTGACACCAGCCGCGCATCACCAGCGAATCGCCGTCTTCGAGAAACGTGCGCTTTTCTCCGCTGGGCAGTTCGATCGGCTCGGATCCGTTCCAGCTGATTTCCAGCAGGCTGCCGCGCTGCTGTTTGTCCGGCCCGCTGATGGTGCCGCTTCCCAGCAGATCGCCGACATTCATCGCGCAGCCGCTGGAAGCGTGGTGCACCAACTGCTGCACCGAGGACCAGTACATGTATTTGAAATTGGTGCGGCAGATAGCGGCGGGTTCATTCATCTGTGGCGTGCGCAGATCGACGTCGAGCACCATGTCGTAATTGTTCGCAGCCGTCTGCCGCAGATAGGGCAACGGCACCGGATCCTGCGCCGGCCCGTGCACCCGGAACGGCTGCAGCGCCTCGCGCGTCACGACCCACGGGCTGATCGACGTCGCGAATGCCTTGGCCTGGAATGGGCCGAGCGGCACGTATTCCCATTGCTGGATATCGCGCGCGCTCCAGTCGTTGAGCAGCACGAAACCGAAGATCATCGCCTCTGCCTGCTGTTCGCTGAGCATCTCGCCGATCGGCGACGGCTGGCCGACCACCACGCCGATTTCCAGCTCGAAGTCGAGCCGCTTGCACGGCCCGAAGCTCGGCAGCTCCGCGGCCGGCGGTTTTAGCTGCCCGCGCGGCCGCCGCACTTTGGTGCCGCTGACCACCACCGTCGAGGCGCGGCCGTTGTAACCGATCGGGATGTGCAGCCAGTTCGGCAGCAGCGGATTGGATTTGTCGCGGAACATGGTGCCGACATTGGTGGCGTGCTCCTTCGACGAATAGAAATCGGTGTAGCCGGCGACGGCGAAAGGCAGATAAAGTTTTGCGTCTTTCATCGGCACCAGCGCCAGAGCGCGCAATTCCGCGTTGTCGCGCAGTTCCGGATTGTCATGACGCAACAACTCGCTGATCCGCGCCCGGGTGCGCGACCACACCTTAGGTCCCAACGCCATGAAGGGATTTAAGCTCGGCGCCGCAAACACGCCGAGTTCGCCTACATCCAGCCGGCCGTCCTGTTCGAGCTCCCAAAGGTCGAGCACATAACTGCCGATCGCGACCCCGACGCGCGGGGCCAGTCCGTCCTTGGCCGAGAATACGCCATAGGGCAGGTTCTGGATCGGGAAATCCGAGGATGGATCGACATCGATGAAGGAGCGGAGGGTGGGGTCGTTGGGTTGGGGCACTTGATTCTCCAATCAGAGCGTCGTCATGCCCGGCCATGACGGGGCAATCAGGTGCGCTCGCGCGGCCGCGCGAACTCTCTACGGCTTGTTCGGATCGAACCTCTTCTCCAATCCCTTCCAGCAGTCCGCATAATCATCCTGCAGCGTCGCCGACTTCGCCGCGAACTCGGTGACCCGCTGCGGATATCGCGTTTCGAACATGAAGGCCATGGTGCCGGAGAGCTTCACCGGTTTCAGCTCCGAATTGCTGGCATGGTCGAACGCTTCGCGGTCGGGGCCATGCGGCAGCATCATGTTGTGCAGGCTGATGCCGCCGGGCGTAAAGCCCTGCGGCTTGGCGTCGTAGACGCCGTAGATCAGTCCCATGAATTCCGACATGATGTTCATGTGATACCATGGCGGCCGGAAGGTATTTTCCGCCACCGCCCAGCGTTCCGGGAAGATCACGAAGTCGATATTGGCGGTGCCGGCGGTCTCCGACGGCGATGTCAGCACGGTGAAAATCGACGGATCGGGATGGTCGAAGCCGATCGCGCCGACCGGCGAGAAGGTGCGCAGGTCATATTTGTACGGCGCGTAATTGCCGTGCCAGGCTACCACGTCGATCGGCGAGTGCGGCAACCTCGTCATCCACAGCGCGCCGCCCCATTTTACGAACAGTTCGGTCGGCGCGTCCTTGTCCTCATACGCCGCCACCGGGGTGAGGAAATCGCGCGCATTGGCGAGGCAGTTGGCGCCGATCGGCCCGCGCTCCGGCAGCGTGAAGGCGCCGCCGTAATTCTCGCAGATGTAGCCGCGCGCTGGCGCGCCTTAAATCTCGACGCGGAATTTGACACCGCGCGGAATCACCACGATCTCGCCGGGCTCGGCGTCAATCCGGCCAAACTCGGTAACGAAGCGCAGCTTGCCCTGCTGCAAGACGAACATCATCTCGCCATCGGCATTGTAGAAATGCTGATCCACCATCGATTGGGTGATCAGATAGACATGCGCGGCCATCCCGGCCTGAGTATTGGCGTCGCCCGCGGTGGTCATGGTCTGCACGCCCTGCAGGAACGTCATGTCCTCTTTCGGAATCGGCGCGGGGTCCCAGCGCAGTTGCGCGATCGGCAATTCGTGCTCATGGCATGGCGCGGTGCGCCACAATCCTGCATCGGCCTTGCCGAAGCGGCCGGAATGCCTGACCGATGGCCTAATGCGATACAGCCAGGAGCGCTCGTTGCTGCCGCGCGGTGCGGTGAACGGCGAGCCGGAGAGCTGCTCGGCATAAAGCCCGTAGGCGCAACGCTGCGGCGAATTGCGGCCCATCGGCAGCGCGCCCGGCAGCGCTTCGGTCTCGAACGAGTTGCCGAAACCGGACATGTAGCCGGGCGTGACCTGGCCAACCGATTTGCCGATGACCTCGGGAGCTGCGTTGTAGTTCATGGCTCATCCTCCATTCGTTTGCGCATGATCTTGTCCGGAAACCGGTTCCCACTTTTCGGGATCATGCGCCTTGCAGGCTCGCCCACATTTCCAGGTCGCGCTTGTCGGTCCAGATCACGGGATCGTCGATGCCCGAGGCTTCGTCGAACGCCCGCGAGACGTTGAACGGCAGGCAGTGCTCATAGATCGCGAAGCTGGAGAACTTCGGATCCATCACCTCGCGCGTCGCCGCCATGGTTTCCTTGAGGTTTCGACCCTTCGCGACCGATGTTTCGGCCGCCCCATAAAGCGTGCTGACAAAGTCGCGCGTCATGGCAATGGCGTCGCGCCCGGTGGCCACGCCCTTCAGGGCATCGCCGCGGCCCGGCGCGATCGCCTTCGGATTGAAGGCGCGGATTTCGTTCAGCGTGGTTGGCCACTCGCGCAAATGCGCGTCGCCGCAATAGCAGGCCGAATGGTATTCGATGAGGTCGCCGGAAAACATCACCTCGGCGTCCGGCACCCAGGCGACGATATCGCCTGAGGTATGCCCCGCGCCGAGCGACATCAGCCGCACCTCGCGTTTTCCCAGATAGATCGACATGTCGGTCTCGAAGGTCAGCGTCGGCCAGGTCAGGCCGGGAATGCTTTCCGCGTCCTGGAACAATCGTGGAAAGCGGCCGAATTCCGAATCCCAGTCCTGCTGGCCGCGCTCCTCGATCAGGCGATAGGTTTCCTGCGAGGCGATCACGCCCTGCGCCTTGTAGGCGGAAGCGCCGAGCACGCGCACCGCGTGATAATGCGACAGCACCACGTATTTGATCGGCTTGTCGGTGACGGTGCGGACCCGCTCGATCACCTTGTTCGCCATCGCCGGCGTCGCTTGCGCGTCGAACACCATGCAGCCGTCGTCGCCGACAATGACGGCGGAGTTCGGATCGCCTTCGGCGGTGAAGGCATAGAGATCGGTGCCGATCTCGGAGAAGGTGATCTTCTTCTCCGCCATGTCGGTGGTCGATGCGAAACCCTTGGCCATCAGTTCAATTCCTTTACCAACTACCCGTTATTGCGAGGAGTGAAGCGACGAAGCAATCCAGTTCTTGGACGGACTTTGGATGCTTCGCTGCGCTCGCAATGACGGCGGAGACATTTTCATTGTTGTTGCTGCTGTTGTTGTTGCCGGCTGCCGTCCAGACGCCGCTTTGCCAGCTCCATCGCTTCGCGCAGCACGTCGAGATCGCCGATGTGATTGGCGAGAACCAGCACCAGCGCGGCGTCGAGATCGGCGCTTTGCGCGTCGCTGAGGCCGCGATGCGATTCGACGATCATGCGGAATGCATCGTCGGGTTTTGCGAAATTCGAGCCGGTGGATAGTACCATCACAAACCCCCGTCGATCGCGGTGGCGCGGGCCAGCGCGGCGTCGATCGAGCCACGCGTCGGATGCCGGAAGCGCGCGGCGACATAACCGTCGGGCCGCAACAGATAGCTTGTGCCGGGGGCAGCGTCGTAACGCGCGCCGAGCAGTCCCGCCGGATCGCCAAAACCGTCATTGCCTATCCTGATGACGCCGACGCCGTCGGGAACACTGGTCGCCGCGCCATTGGCAAACTCCAGCAGCGTAAACTTCTTTCCGGCCCTGTCGAACGCCTCGGTCAGAAATCCCTGATTGTCGCGGCCGCTCAGCGGCGCATCAGCCATCGATGCACCGGGCCGCGGCCCGCCGCGCCAGCTGTCGGCATCCGGTGTCGAGAGCGGCGTGTCATACACCGAAGGCACCGACAGCCGTCCACCGTTGATCATGCGCTTGCCGAATTCGGTGTCCTTGGCGAGCGACAGCACCGCCTGACGCAGCCGCGCTTCCTGACGCGAGGTGGGTGCCATGAAATCAGTCGAGCGCGTCGACTCGCGGATGTTCTCGTCGGCGGCGGCGCCGCGCTCGACATGATAGCTCTCGAACAGGCGCTCCGGCGAGATGCCCTGCAGCACGCGCGCGAGTTTCCACGCCAGGTTTTCAGCGTCCTCCAGGCCGGAATTGGCGCCGCGGGCGCCGAACGGCGACACCTGGTGCGCGGCGTCGCCGGCGAAGATCACGCGATCATGGATGAATTTTTCCATGCGCCGGCACTGGAACTTGTACAGCGATATCCAGACGAATTCGAACTTGTCGTGGCCCAGCATCCGCGCAATCCGCGGCCGCACATTCTCGGGCAGTTTTTCGATCCCCGGGTCCGCGTCCGGACTGAGCTGCAGATCGATCCGCCAGATATTGTCGGGCTGGCGATGCAGCAGCGCGGAGCGCCCGGCATGAAACGGCGGATCGAACCAGAACCAGCGCTCGGTCGGAAATTCCGCCGTCATCTTGACGTCGGCGATCAAAAACTGATCCTCGAACTGTTTTCCTGTGAAATCCGCGCCGACCAGCCGCCGCAATGCCGACCTCGCGCCATCGCAGGCGCAGACATATCGCGCGGCCAGCCGGTACGGCCCATCGGGCGTCTCAACCGTGAGCACCGCATGATCGTTGCGCTGTTGCAGCGCGCTCACCTTGTTGCGCCAGCGCAGGTCGACTTCCGGCAGTTGCGCGGCGCGCTCGACCAGATAGGCCTCGGCATAGAACTGCTGCAGGTTGATGAAGGCTGGCATCTTGTGGCCCTGCTCCGGCAGCAGGTTGAATTGATAGAGCTGCTCGGCGCCGTGAAAGATCTTGCCGACACTCCAGACCACGCCCTTGTCGACCATGCGGCCGGCGACGCCGAGCCGGTCCCAATATTCCAGCGAGCGTTTTGAGAAGCAGATCGCCCGCGAGCCCTCGCCGATCCGGTCGGCGTCGTCGAGCAGCACCACGCGCTGGCCACGCTGCGCCAGATCGATCGCCAGCGACAGACCTACGGGACCAGCGCCGACCACGATCACCGGATGCTCGGCCATATTGGTGGCGGCTCGATCCTGATCGGGATGCCTGCTGTAGCCGAATTGAACTTTGGAGGGCTGCGTCATGGCTCACATGGCTCTGGCCAAGGGGCGGCGTTCCGGCTAATATAGTCTCACATGCAACTATCTTAAACGCCCTGCGCGTCCCGCCGTCAACTCAAATTGGAGCGATTTTTGGCGAAACTCGACCTGTTCAGGTTCGTTCCATTCCGGCTGAATCGCCTCGCGGCCGAGGTCAGCGCCGCGCTATCCGGCGAATACCAGAAGCGTTACGGCCTGGACATTCCGGAATGGCGCGTGCTGGCGACACTGGGGTTCCGCATTGAGCCCTGCAGCGCGCAATATATTTCGCATTGCACGCGCACCCACAAATCCACCATCAGCCGCGCGGTCACGGCGCTGATGAGGCGGCGCCTCGTCGAGCGCGTCGAAAACAAGGACGACCGCCGCGAATTCCGGCTGCGCATGACACGCAAGGGCCGCGCGCTGTATGAGGAGCTGATCCCGCGATTGCTGAGAAAAGAGCGGGATATCATGTCCTGCCTCACCGCACAGGAACGCCAGGGTTTTGCGCTGGCGCTCGGCAAGCTCGAGAAGAGTCTGGATCTGGTGCTGACCAGCAAGGAAGCGAATGAGAAGGAAGCCTATTGACGATAGCCCCGTCATTGCGAGCAGCGAAGCGACGAAGCAATCCAGTCTCGCTCTGTTGCTTCCGGATTGCTTCGCTTGCTCGCAATGACCGCTGGCCTCTCAGGCGAACGAACGCGAAGGCGGCAAATGCAGCGCGTAAGCATCGACCTTGTCGCTGGCGCGCGGATAGAGTTCACGCACTAATGGATCATGCCCGGGGATGGCGCGGTCGGGATGGCCGGCGAGGCGTTTCACGATTTCCCAGCCTTCCATCATGTCGCCGATATTGTAGACGATCGGAAACGGATTCTTGCGCTGCATGTTGCCGTAATAATGCGAGGCGTCGGACGCCAGCACCACCGGCCCGCGCTCCGTCAGCACCCGCGCCACCTGCAGGCCGTCGGAATGGCCGCCAACGCGATGCAGGGTGACGCCGGGCGCGACCTCGCCATCGCCGTTATGAAAAGTAACGCGCTCGCCGAAGACGTGACGCACCATCAGCGTCACATGATCCACCGAAAACGGATGCCGCAGCGCGCCGTGACACATGCAGCGCCCGGTGGCGTAACTCATCTCGCGATCCTGCAGATGAAACCGCGCATTGGGAAAGCGGTCGAGATTGCCGGCGTGGTCGTAATGCAGATGGGTGACGATCACGTCCTTGATACCGTCAGCCTTGACGCCGAAGGCCGCCAGCGCGTCGACCGGATTGAGCGTCAGCTTGCGGCTGCGCGCCGCTGCCTCCTCCGCGTTAAAACCGGTATCGACCAGAATGTCGCGCCCGCCGCCGCGGACCAGCCAGACGAAATAGTCGAGGTCGGCTGCCGCGGTTTCGTGCGGATCGGGCAGCAGATAGTTCTGGTGCGGCGTGCGCGGCGACATGGTCGCATAGCGGATAGCGTAGATTTCGTAAGCGTTTCCCATCGGTTCACTCTTCCTTGCGCTCCTGGCCGATGGCACCAAGCCACCGCCATCCGCAAAGGTCAAATGGGGTGGCCGAGCCTGCCGACGCGGAACACTGCCTGGCGCGATGACAATCTTGAACCTGCCAGGTCCGTCCGGCGTCCAATGGATAAAGCCGCCCGCTGCGCGGTTTTAGCCGGTCGGTGATTGTGATATAAGTCACGTTTTGGCGGCAGGGGACGGTTTACGCTGACGGCGATCGAATCCGAAAAATGCTGCCTTGGCGCGCGCCCCGAGCAGATGGAGATAGCCATGATGATTTGGCAGGAAATGTTGAGCAGCGCATTCGCGATAGCTGGTCTGGTGGCGCTGTCCTTTGCCGGCCGGCCGGCCCTCGCCGAGGATCTTACGGCCAAGCAAATCCAGGAGCGCCTGACGGCGCCGAAAACCCGCAGCCTGACCACGACCGATCGGCCGCAGATGACGGCGGATGACCTTGCAGTCGTCAAGCGCGTCCGCGGCCTGACCCGTGCGCTGGTGCGGGACGATCTCGAGCAGATCACCGCGATCGCCATGAAACGGCCGAAGGTCGATCTGGAGATCAACTTCGAGTACAATTCCGCGGCGCTGACGCCGAATGCCGAGCCCCAGTTGAACAGCCTCGGCAAGGCGCTGACCAGCAAGGAGCTCGCAGGTGCGGTCATCCTGCTCGGCGGCCACACCGATGCCAAAGGCGCCGACGATTACAATAAGGTCCTCTCTGAGCGCCGCGCCGAAACCGTGAAACGTTTCCTGATCGACAAATATCAGATCCCCGCGGACACTCTGATGACCGCCGGTTATGGCAAGTCCGGCCCGAAGAATCCGAACGACCCCTATGCGGCTGAAAATCGCCGCGTCGAAATCGTCAACATGGCCGAGAGCGAGCAAGCGTCGAAGTAATCTCGTCGAGACGATCGCCGTGATCCCCGGCGCTTCGTGGCTTGCTGACATCCGGAACCTGTGCGTCTTTGCGATCAATTGTCGCGGCGGTCGAGCCCGTTGCGGGCAGTAGACTTGGATGGCGCCGCCGGTTTGATAATGCGGTTTGCGTGGAGTAAGATCGCCGGGGCGCGATGGGTCGGCGCCCCACTGGCTGGACCGGCGTTGTATGAAATTCCGCCTCGCATTGCTGCTGATCTTGATTGTTTCCGTCGCGCCGGCACCCCGATCATGGGCGGCCGGCGATAGATTTGCTCTCGTCATCGGCAACGCAAAATATCCCGACGCCGAAGCGCCGCTGAAAGAACCCATCAACGACGCCAAGGATATCGCCGACGAACTGAAGCGCGACGGCTTCGATGTCGAGACCGGCGAAAACCTCACCGGCGACGCCATGCGCCGGGCCTTCGACCGGCTTTACGCCCGCATCAAGCCGGGCTCCGTCGCGCTGATTTTCTTCAGCGGCTTCGGCGTTCAGTCCGCCCGCCAGAGCTACCTGATCCCGGTCGATGCGCAGATCTGGACCGAGCCGGATGTTCGCCGCGACGGTGTCGGCCTGGAAACGGTCCTGGGTGAAATCAACAGCCGCGGCGCGGGCGTCAAGATCGCGCTGATCGATGCTAGCAGACGCAACCCGTTCGAACGCCGGTTCCGCAGTTTTTCCGCCGGCCTTGCTCCGGTGATCGCGCCGAATGGAACGCTGGTGATGTATTCGGCGGCGCTCAGCTCCGTCGTCAGCGATACCGGCGGCGCGCACAGCCTGTTCGTGAGCGAACTGCTCAAGGAGATCCGGGCTCCGGATTCGATGGCGGAAGAAACCCTGAACCGCACCCGCATCGGCGTTACCCGGGCCTCGCGCAGCGAGCAGGTGCCGTGGATTTCATCGTCGCTGGCCGAGGACTTTTCCTTCATCCCCGGCGCCCGTCCACAGGCGTCCCCGCCCGTTGCCGTCGCCAAGCCGCCGCGGCCCGATCCCGTCGCCGTACTGCGCAACGACGCCCCGCCGGCTGCGGCCGTCAATATTCCTCCCGCTGCTCCGCCTCCTCCACCGCCGAAGATCGAGGTGCCGCCTGCCGTCGCCATCGCGCCGGCGGTCAAGGATCAGGGGACGACGATGGTCGCCAACCTCGCAGACGATCCGACCATCAAGTCGTTGACCAGCAAATTGATCGACAATCCCGACGACGCCGGCGCGCTGTACCGGCGCGGACAGGTCTATGCCAGCAAGGGCGCCTATCTGCTCGCCGTCAACGACTTCACCGACTCGCTCCGTTTGAACCCGAAGGACGTCGAGGCCTACAACAACCGCTGCTGGGCACGGACCGTCATCGGCGACCTGCAATCGGCGCTGCGGGATTGCAACGAGGCGCTGCGGCTGCGGCCGAATTTCGTCGATGCCCTCGACAGCCGCGGCCTCGTCAACCTGAAGAGCGGGCAGACCAAGAACGCCATCGCCGATTTCGACGCCGCGCTGAAGATCAATCCGAGGCTGACATCGTCGCTGTATGGACGCGGGCTGGCAAAGCAGCGCAACGGCTCGATTTCGGAAGGCGAACTTGATATATCCAATGCCAAAGCCATGGATCCGAATATCGTGAAGGAATTCGCGGACTACGGGGTGCGTTGATCGGCTTGAACCAGCGGCGCATTTGCGGATCGATTCGGCAATGACGATCACCTCCTATCTCAAACCCGTGCTTGGCGCCGCCGTAGTGGTGGCGCTGGGTGCGGGATATTACTGGATCGAACACCGTCCCCGTGCCGAAGATACGGTCGCGCCCACCAAGGCCCTGGTGATTGTGGCCAAGGCCGTCAATGCCTGTTTCTCCGACATGGTCAGGGTCACCGGATTTTTCGTGCCGCGCAAGGAAGCGGTGGTCGGCGTCGACCATGAAGGCTCCAAGATCACGGAGCTTCTCGTTCGCGAAGGCGACACCGTCACCGAGAATCAGGAACTGGCGCGTCTGACGGCGCCGCCCGCGAACCCTCAGTTTCCCAACGCGGCAAAGCCGGGGCCGATTTCATTGCGCGCCTCCGCGGCCGGGCTGGTGACCCAGGTCAACACCATCGTCGGGGCGCCGGCGTCGCCGCAGGCCGGGCCGCTGTTTCGAATTGCCGTCAACAATGAAATCGAACTCGACGCCGAGGTGCCCGGCATTCATGTGCTAAAACTCAATCCGGGCGCGACGACGCGGATCAGCAGGGACGGTGCGCCGGATCTGGTCGGGCGCGTCCGTCTGGTTTCGCCGGAAATCAACCGGGGCACGCAGCTCGGCCATGTCCGGATTTCGCTCGCCAGCAACCCGTCGCTGAAGGTCGGGGTGTTCGCCCGCGCCAATATTGATGCCAAGCGCAGCTGCGGCATCGCCGTACCCCGTTCCGCCATTGACCATCTGACCGTCCAGGTGGTCAAAGGCAATACGGTGGAGACGCGGAAAGTGAAGGTTGGCCTGGTGTCCGATACCTCGACTGAGGTTCTCGAAGGCCTCGATGTCGGCGAAATCGTCGTCGCCGACGCCGGCACGTCGTTGCATGATGGCGACCAGATCAAGACCATGTTCGCCGATGAACTCGATCGTGCGCGGGTACGTTGATGGCTCTGAACATCTCCGCATGGTCGATCCGCCACCCGCTGCCCTCCATCGTATTCTCGATCATCCTGCTGGTGCTGGGCTGGGTCAGCTTCACCAAGCTCGCGGTCACCCGGCTTCCCAGCGCCGACATTCCGGTGATCTCGGTCGCGGTGTCGCAGTTCGGCGCAGCTCCGGCCGAGCTGGAATCCCAGGTCACCAAGACCATCGAAGACGGCGTGTCCGGCGTCGAGGGCGTGCGGCACATATCTTCCTCGGTCACCGACGGCCTGTCGCTGACCACGATCCAGTTCGCCCTTGAGACCAACACCGACCGGGCCCTGAACGACGTCAAGGACGCCGTCACCCGCATCCGCAGCAACCTGCCGCAAAACGTCAACGAGCCGCTGATCCAGCGCGTCGACGTGATCGGCCTGCCGATCGTCACCTACGCCGCGATCTCGCCGGGCAAGACGCCGGAGCAACTGTCCTACTTCGTCGACGACGTGGTCAAACGCGCGCTGCAGGGCGTACGCAATGTCGCGCAAGTCGAGCGCATCGGCGGCGTCGAGCGCGAGATCCTGGTGTCGCTCGATCCCGACCGGCTGCAAGCCGCGGGGCTGACGGCGGTCGATGTCTCCAGGCGCCTGCGCGGCACCAATGTCGATCTCGCCGGCGGGCGTGCCGAAATCGGCAAGAACGATCAGGCGATCCGCACGCTGGCCGGCGCGAAAACCCTCAACGATCTCGCGGGCACCATGATCAGCCTGCCCGCGGGCGGCGAAGTCCGCCTCGACGATCTCGGCACGGTGACCGACACCATCGCCGACCGCCGCACCTTCGCGCGCTTCAACGGCGAGCCGGTGGTGGCGCTGGGCATCAAGCGCTCGAAAGGCGCCAGCGACGTCGTCGTCGCCGCGGCCGTGCAGAAGCGCATCGAGGCGCTCAAGACCGCCTACCCCGACGTCGACCTCAAGCTGATCGACACCTCGGTGGATTTCACCAAGGGCAATTACGAGGCCGCGATCTCGACGCTGTTCGAAGGCGCGACGCTGGCGGTGATCATCGTCTTCCTGTTCCTGCGTGACTTCCGCGCCACCATCATCGCCGCTATCTCGCTGCCGCTGTCGATCTTCCCGGCGTTCTGGGCGATGGACCTGTTGGGATTTTCGCTCAACCTCGTCAGCTTTCTGGCCATCACGCTATCCACCGGCATCCTGGTCGACGACGCCATTGTCGAAATCGAGAATATCGTGCGCCACATGCGGATGGGCAAATCGCCCTATCGCGCCGCGCTGGAAGCCGCCGACGAAATCGGCCTCGCCGTGATCGCGATCAGCCTGACCATCATCGCCATTTTCACACCCGCAAGCTTCATGTCGGGCGTCGCCGGACAATTCTTCAAGCAGTTCGGCATCACCGTGTCGGTGCAGGTGTTCTTCTCGCTGCTCGCCGCCCGTTTTGTCACGCCGGTGCTGGCCGCATATTTCATGAAGGACAGCCATCATAACGATCCGCCGCCGGGACGCGTGCTGAATGCCTATAATGGCCTGGTGACGTGGTCGGTCCGGCATTACTTCATCACCGTGCTGATCGGCTTCGGAATTTTCGCCGCGTCGATCTGGAGCATCACGCTGCTGCCGCAGGGCTTTTTGCCGGCGCAGGACTCCGCGCGCTCGCTGCTCGCGATGGAGCTGCCGCCGGGATCGCAGCTCGCTTTCACCGAAAAGACCACCGAGGAGATCGTGGCGCGGTTGCGCAAGCGGCCGGAGGTCAGGAGCGTATTCGTCGACGGCGGACGAGTGCCGCCGGGGACATTCGAGGTGCGCCGCGCGGCGCTGATCATCAATTACACGCCGAAGCACGACCGCAAGATCACGCAGCGCGAGCTTGAATTGTCGATCGGCACTGAACTGGGAAACGTCCCCGATATAAGGTTCTGGTTTCTCGACGAGAACGGCCTGCGCGCCATTTCGCTGGTGGTGACCGGCATTGATAGCGGCATCGTCAGCAATGTCGCCGCCGAACTGGCGACCCAGATGAAGCGGATTCCGCTGATCGCCAATGTAATCTCGGAAACCTCGCTCGACCGGCCGGAGTTGCGCATCCAGCCGCGTGCGGATTTGGCGGCGCGGCTCGGCGTCTCCACCGAGAGCCTGTCGGAAACCATTCGCGTCGCCACCATCGGCGATGTCGGCCCGGCGCTTGCAAAGTTCGACACCGGCGACCGGCTGGTGCCGATCCGGGTTCAGCTCGAGGACGCCGCGCGCGGGGAGTTGCCGATCCTCGAGCAGTTGCGGGTGCCGCTGGGTGGCGGCCGCGGCGGCGTGCCATTGTCCGTCGTCGCCGATATCAAGCTCGATCAGGGTCCGACCAGCATCAACCGCTACGACCGCGAACGCCAGGCCACCGTCGCCGCGGATCTGGTCGGCACCGCGGCGCTCGGCGATGCCACCCGGAAGATCTACGAACTGCCTGTCATGAAAAGCCTGCCCAAGGGCGTCAGGGTGAGCCCCTCGGGAGACGCCGAAAGCCTGGCCGAATTGTCGGAAAACTTTGCCACCGCGATCACCGCGGGCCTTATGATGGTCTATGCCGTGCTGGTGCTGCTGTTCGGCGCCTTCCTGCAGCCGATCACCATCCTGTTCTCGCTGCCGCTGTCGATCGGCGGCGCCATCGCCGCACTTCTGCTGACCGGCAAGCAGCTGACGACGCCGGTGTGGATCGGAATCCTGATGCTGATGGGCATCGTGACCAAGAATGCCATCATGCTGGTGGAGTTCGCGCTCGAGGCCGTCCGCGAAGGCAAGCCGCGCCATGAAGCCATCATCGACGCCGGCATGAAGCGCGCGCGTCCCATCGTCATGACCACCATTGCCATGGCCGCTGGCATGATGCCGTCAGCACTGGCGTTCGGCGCCGGCGGCGAATTCCGCTCGCCGATGGCGCTCGCGGTGATCGGCGGCCTGATATTCTCCACCATGCTGTCACTGGTATTCGTGCCGGCGATGTTCATGATGATGGACGATGTCGGCCGGTTTTCGTGGCACCTCGGCAGCAAGCTGCTGGCGTCAAGCGCCGAGAGCGAACGTGCGGCGGAACCGAAGGCGCCGCCGGGGGCGGTTCATACGCCCGCGGCGGAGTAAGGATACGTGAGATCCGATCGGCGTCATGACGAGCCGTCTGCCAAACGCTGACCTGGCCGTCGACCCCGGCTCAGCTGGCGTACTAGGCCGCGAAGTGCGGCGCGCTGCGCTGCATCCGGGGAACGTCCACCGCGTGCGGGACGCGGGTGCTGGAAAGCACGCCCTTGGCTGCGGCGCCAGCCTTCTGATATCGATGGTTCTGAAATCTGAACTGGATCGTCGATGTTTAGCTTCGCCGCGCGAGGTCTTTCCCGAAAGCTTGCGACTGTCATCACGGCGCTCGTTTGCTTCGCATCGCCGCCATCTCTAGCCGCCGACGATGCCGACGCCCCGAAAGGCGCGGCGGTCACCGTGCTGAAAGCGGCGAAATCGTGCTTTGCCGCCATCGTCGAAGTTTCGGGCGTGCTGATTCCGAAGGAGGAGACTGCGGTCCGGCCTGACCGGCTCGGCCTGAAAGTCGCGGAAGTGCTGGTGGACGCCGGAGAAACCGTGACCGCCGGTCAAGCGCTGGCCCGGCTGACGCCGCCCGAGGGCGGCCAGATCGTGGTTCAGGCCCCGGTGGCCGGCCTGGTCAGCAGCTCAACGGCGGTGATCGGAGCCATGGCGTCGGGCAAGGGCGAAGCCTTGTTCAGCATCATTCCCCGCAGCGAATTCGATCTGGTCGGGCTCGTGCCGGTGCGGGATCTGTCGAAACTCGCCGTCAACCAGACCGCGAGGGTCAAGATCATCGGCGCCGGCGAAGTGGACGGAAAGGTGCGCCGGGTCGCCTCGACGGTCGAACCCAACAGCCAGTTGGGCCAAGTCCTGGTCGCGCTGAGTTCGACCCGACGCCTGCTGGTCAACTCGTCCGGCCGCGCCATGATCAAGACCGGTCAAAGCTGCGGGGTGTCGGTGCCGCTGACCGCCATCCTCTACGGCAACTCCGGCACCGTGGTTCAGGTAGTGCGGCGCGACCGGGTCGAAACCCGGCGCGTCGAGGTGGGGTTGATGTCCGCAGGGCAAGTGGAAATCCGCGACGGACTTGTCGAGGGCGACATCGTGGTGGCGCGCGCCGGAGCGCTGCTGCGCGAGGGCGACCCGGTGCGGCCCATCACCGCCGGCGCCGAATCGAAGTAATCGTCCTTCGAAGAAAGCCTTAGCCGCCGGTCTTTTCAGCGGCGCCGTCGGCCGCCAAGTCGATGTCTTCCAGCAGCGACGACGACACCGAGGGGACCTGCTCGCCGTCGGACGCGCGTGACACCGCGATACGGGTCTTGCTGAAAACCGCTTCGGCGCCGGCGGCTTTCGAACCGATATTATTCAGCAGTTCGGTCACCAGCACGCTGTTCTGGCCGTTGGAATCGTCCGCGACTTTCCCCGGCGTGGCGGACGACAGGATCAGCGCGTTGTCCGGCAGCGTTGATCGGCGCGAGGCCGTGCGAGAATGCGCGGAAGCGGCGCTCATAGGGATTGCGGCGGGACGCGTCAATGACGGCGATCCTGGCGCGTGCGCCGTGTTCCTTGATGGTGTCCAGCACGGACTCGATGCTGACGCCTTGGAGCCGGACGTCGGACTCTTTCCAGATCGCGGCATCGACCGGGATCATGTAGCTCTCGCGTCCGGCCTGGACGCCGTATCCGCCGAAGAACAACATGACCACGGATTCGGAATTGATCCTGGCTTGCAGACGGCCGACCGCCCGGGTGATATCGTCCCGGCCGGCGTCTTCCACCACATCGACGTCAAAACCTTCGCGCCGAAGTGCCGCCGTGATCGCCCGCGCATCGTTGATGGGCTGGGTCAGCGGCGCGTTGGCGTCGGGATAGTGTCCGTTGCCGATTACCAGCGCCAGCCGTGAAGGCTTCTTCGCGGCCTGACTGTTTTGCGCGGCTTCGGCGCCCTTGGCCGCATCGAGAGACCGCTTGTTCAGCGCGGCATGGGCGGCAATCGCCAGCGACACCATGCCAAGCAGAACCGCGGCGATGGCGATTGAGCGGCGGGATACGCTAAGTTGCCGTACCTTCATGCGGTTTCGTTCCTGCTCGTCATTGCGCGCGCCTGTTAGTCGCGTCAGCGTCAATTAAGTTTGAGGGGGCGCCCGATGATGTGCGGTTCAATTGCGACTGATTTGCGGCACTGCACCATAATAAGGTACTAATCTGCGGCCGCGCCTCGGGCAACCCCCAAGTCCGGTTCGATGGTATGCTAGGACGTGCTCACCGCCTCCGGGCCGGGATTTGTGTTCAGCGGCTATTCGTGCAATTTTTCAATGACTTGAGGTTTTCATAAAGGCGGGCAACCGTAATGCGGCGGCGGCCAAGCTTGGGACGTGCGGTAGTTTCGGGCCGGGAAGAAACGCCATGACCCTGAAATATTTCGCCGCTGCCGCCTACCGCACGCTGACATTCCCGAAGCACGGCCCATCCCTCTACGACCTGTGCGACCCGCTGCTTCTGCGCCCCGGCAAGGGCGACCCGCATCTGGCAAAATTCTACCAGACCGCGCTCGGAAATCCGGCGCTTCGCCCGCTGCTGCGGCGCGCGGGTCTGGAGGAGTTGCGCGACCCCTCCCGGTTCGAGGCGCTGCGAACCGCGCTGACCCAGGCGCGCGACGATGCCGAGCCGGACTGGGCCGCGATCGGGCAGCCGATGGCGGCATTGCTGGATACCGTTCACCTGCAGCACCCCAGGCCAAAACCGTTGCCGGCGCCGGGCTCTCCGCCCAGCCTCGCGGACATCGAAAATGTCATCCGCAGCTGCGGTGCACATCTGCTGCGCTCGTACGGCCGCAACGGATTCATCCCGACCTACGCCGCCTTCAACCTGATCGGCGATCCCGATATGCGCGGCCGCGAATTCCTGATGGCGCTGACCGGCCTCAATTCGCGCGGCTACAAGAACTCGACGCTGCTCTTTAACCTGGCGCGCATTTTCATCGCGCGCTCGCCCGCCGGCGAACTGATCAATCCGCCGTGGGACGGCATCGCCGAGCCGATGTGGCAGCCGATGCAGATCCGCCATCGCTCGGCCTATTACGATGCCTTCTTCACCGAAGCGCTGTTGAGTTTTATCGAAACCGGCCTCGCCTCGCCGGCGGAGATCACGTCATCGCGCCGCGCGATCTCCGACATGGTCGACTTCTGTCTGAAGACGAGCCGCGAGGACGTGCGCGCGCGGGACGGCAGCACGGTCAGCGTCATCACAGCGCTTGCGCCGCCGCCGCACCCGCGCTTCAGCCGTTTCTTCGCCCAGATCAAGCAGGAGCTCGGTTTCGGCATCTACGTGCCGGATTGCGACACCACCGCCTGCTCGTTCTCGGCGGCGACGCAGGCCGGCGCGACCGACCCGATTCTCGACCACCCGCTGCTCGACTTCTATGCCGGCTATCAGGTCGACGCCGGCGTCAATGAGCCGCGCGTCACCGTGCCGCTCAACAACAACATCGACTATGCCGGCGGCATCGTCACCTGGATCGACAACCTCAAAGGCGAGCGGCCGTTCGGCAACGACCTCGATCCGACCTTGAATCTCGACATCCTCGAGGTCAGTTTCCGCAACTGCGCGCGATGGCAGATCGTCGAAACGCCGCGGCGGCTCGAGACCTTGCGAAAGATCGTCGGCTTCCAGCGCCGCCTTGTCGCGAGCGGCGCCTTCTCCGATCCCAAGTCGCATATCTATTATCTGCCCGAGCTCTATTGCGCCTATTTCGGCCGCTGCTACGCCGCATTCACAGCGCTGCCGCGCGCCGCACGAGAGGCGATCGACCCCGATGCAGCGTTCGATTTCATTCGAGGCCAGGTGCTCGGCTATGTGCAGGACCAACTGATTGCCGCCGAGATGAACGCATTCGACGCGGCACTGGCGCTGATCGCGCTGGGTCATCTCGGTGCGGAGGCGGTGTTCTTCACGCCGGCACTGCACTGCATTGTCAGCCATCTCGGCGAGGGCGGGCGGCGCGGACCATATAAGGCCTACGAGTGGAACAAGATGAAGACGCCGACGCGGATCCTGGTCGGCGGCCCCGAGGTCACCTCGGCCTTCATACTGATGGGGCTAGCGCTGGCGCGCCGGGCGATGATGCAGGGGAAACGCTGAGCCGGAGCTGTTCATCCGTCATTGCGAGGAGCGCAGCGGCGAAGCACCCCAGCCTCTTGCGCGGATTGCTTCGCGGAGCCCGTCAACGGCCGCATTCGCGCGAGCCGTTGGCACGCAATGACGGTAGCGTAAAGTTGAAAGCAAAGGTATCTTCGGCGCTGGTACGTTGCCCGAAATATCAGCACAATCCGGGCACCTGCAGCCGCGATTTTGCGCCGGGATTGCCCGACGATGCTCAACAAGTTCCTGCTTGCGATTCCGGTGCTGTTGCTGCCTGCATTTGCCAATGCGGCCGACGTCACCGGCGTGCCGAAAATCCGCGACGGCGATCAGGTCGTGATCGGCAACACCCGGATCCGTCTCGGCGGCATCGATGCGCCATCGTCGGATCAATTGTGCCTCAATACCAAAGGTGAACGCTGGACCTGCGGCGTCGCCGCGCGCGACGAGCTGATCCACCACGTCGGCAACAAGCCATGGACGTGTCATACACGTCAGGTGGACCGCCGCGGCCGGACGGTGGCCCGATGCGAAGTCGACGGCGAGGACATCCAGAAATGGATGGTGAAGAACGGATGGGCGCTGTCCTACGTTCGTTTCTCCCACGATTATGACGCCGATGAAATAGCCGCGCGCGAAGCCAGGGCCGGGATGTGGCAAGGCGCGTTCATCGCGCCGTGGGACTGGCGCGTCCGCAACAAGAAAACCGTCATTCTGGGCACCGCCAAACCGCCCGAAAATGCCAATGCGATCCTGCTGGCGTCGGCCTCGGGACCGGTCGCCCCCTCGCCCGATTGCACCATTAAGGGCAATGTCAACCGCGCCGGCGAGTGCATCTATCACACGCCGACCAGCCGCTGGTACGCAAAGATCCAGATGAACGTTGCCAAGGGTACGCGCTGGTTCTGCTCGGTCGATGACGCCGAAGCCGCCGGCTGCCGCGAGACCAAAAGATAGCCGCTTTCCTCTTTGCTCCCGCCCGCGTAAAACGCCCGCTGACTCGTAGCCCGCGCGAGCGTCGCGACCCCGGGGTTTCCTGCGTTGACATAGGCCCCGGATAACGCTGCGCTCATCCGGACTGCCAAGGGTAAAGGAAAATCGACAATGGTCGTTCGCGCCGGCCGGGAGTTTCTGGCAATCCCCGGGCCTACCAATATGCCCGACGAAGTGTTGCGGGCGATGCATCGCCCCGCGCTCGACATCTATTCCGAGCAGATGGTGGAGCTGACCGACAGCCTGCTGCGCGATCTCTCAAAGCTGTTTGCCACCGAAGGCCGCTCCTACATCCACATCGCCAATGGCCACGGCGCGTGGGAATTGGCTTTGAGCAACGTGCTGTCGCGCGGCGACAAGATCCTGGTGCTGGAAAGCGGCCGCTTCGCCATCGGCTGGGGCAACGCGGCGGCCGCCATGGGTGTCGACGTCGAGGTGCTCAAAGGCGACTGGCGGCGCGCGGTGCGCCCGGCGGAAGTCGAAGCGCGGCTGCGCCAGGACAAGGATCACGCCATCAAGGCTGTGCTCGTGGTGCAGGTCGACACCGCGTCGGGCGCGTTCAACGACATCGAGGCGATCGGCAAGGCTATCAAGGCCGCGGGTCATCCGGCGCTGTACATGGTTGACGCGGTAGCCTCACTGGGCTGCATGCCGTTCCGGATGGATGAATGGGGCATCGACGTCGCCATGTCCGGCTCGCAAAAGGGGCTGATGACGCCGCCCGGCCTCGGCTTCGTCGCCGCCAACGATCGCGCGCGCGAGGTGCACAAGACGGCGAATCTGCGCACGCCGTATTGGGACTGGAGCGAGCGCGACGGCCCCGAGCATTACCGGAAGTATGCCGGCACGGCACCGGTGCATCTGCTGTTCGCGCTGCGCCAGGCCATCGACATGCTGTTCGACGAGCAGCTCGAAAATGTGTTCCTGCGCCACCGCCTGCTCGGCGAAGCGGTCCGCCGGGCGGTCGGCGTGTGGTCGGAGGGCCAGGTGCTCGGCCTCAACATCGCGGAACCCGGCGAGCGGTCCAATACCGTGACCACCGTCGTGATGTCGAACGGCTACGATCCGGTCGCGCTGCATAACTACTGCAAGCAGAAATGCGGCGTCGTGCTCGGCGTCGGCATCGGCGAGCTCGCAGGGCAAGCGTTCCGCATCGCCCATATGGGCCACATCAACGCGCCGATGATCTTGGGCACCCTCGGCGTCATCGAGGTCGGCCTCAATGCGCTCGGTATTCCGCACGGCAAGGGCGGTACCGAAGCCGCGATCGAGTGGTTGGGCGAAAGTGTAAGCGCTTGACAGGCCCCCAAGCCTTTTCGGCGCCGGTTTTTTAGTGCTTATACCACTCCATAGATAATGCCGATGACGGCGCGGAACACGGGGAGAGATTCGATTGGCGTCCGTTGAATTGCGCGGCCTGACCAAGCGGTTCGGTGAGCTGGCGGTGGTGGACAACGTCTCGCTGCGAGTCGACCACGGCCAGCTGGTCTGCCTGCTCGGCCCTTCCGGCTGCGGCAAGACCACGACGCTGCGGCTGATCGCCGGCTTCCTGGAACCGTCGGAGGGTGAAATCCGCGTCGGCGACCGGCTGGTTTCGTCGAAGGCGCGGACATTGCCGCCCGAGCAGCGCAAGATGTCGATGATCTTCCAGAGCTACGCGCTGTGGCCGCATATGACGGTGGCGGAGAATATCGTCTATGGCTTGAGGTTGCGGAAACTCGATCGCGAGACCATCGCGAAGAAGCTCAAGGCGATTCTGGAAACGACAAAACTCGAAGTGCTGGCACAGCGCTATCCCGGCGAATTGTCGGGCGGTCAGCAGCAACGCGTCGCGCTGGCGCGGGCCTTGATCGTCGAGCCGGAGACGTTGCTCCTCGACGAGCCGCTGTCGAACCTCGACGCCAATTTGCGCGAGGAAATGCGGTTCGAGATTCGCCGGCTGCACGACGAATACCGCTACACCACGGTGTACGTGACCCACGATCAGTCCGAGGCCATGACGACAGCCGATTTGATCGCGGTGATGAATTCGGGGGTGATCGATCAGCTCGGCACGCCGGAAGATATCTACGACCGCCCGCAATCCGAATTCGTCGCCCGCTTCATCGGCGCCAGCAATGTCATCAAGGGCAAGGCACTGGACGAAACCCATGTCGCATTCGCCGGCGCGACCTTGCAGGTGACCGGCGCGAAACTCGACGCCGGCCAAAGCGCGGCGGTGGCGGTGCGCCAGCACGATATCCAGCTGTCGACCGCAGCGCCGCAGGCGGCGCAGAACGTGGTCAAGGCCACCGTGACGCGCCAGGTCTTTCTCGGCAGCAGCCGCGACTATATGGTCGAGACCTCGGACGGCACCACGCTGCGGATCATCACGGCAACCGACAACGCCGTTTCCAGGGGCGCCGCGGTCTGGCTCACGCTGCCGCCCGAGCGCTGCCGCGCGCTGAGCCGATAACAAAAAGAACGGGAGAACCGCGATGAAAAAGAAAATCTCCAGACGCGAGGTCCTGAAAGGGTCGACCGCGCTGGCGCTCGGAACAATGTTCGCCTCGCGCGTTGTTGCCGAAGCGCCGCCGGCCGAAGCCATCACGCCGCAGCTGATCGAGGCGGCGAAGAAGGAAGGCAAGGTAGTTTGGTACACCTCAATCGATCTTTCGGTCTCGGAGAAGATCGCGGCGGCGTTCAAGGAAAAATTCGGCGGCATCGAGGTTCGGGTGGAGCGCACCGGAGCCGAACGGGTATTCCAGCGCATCGGCCAGGAATATGCCAGCAACGTTCACGCCGTCGACATCGCGAATTCTTCCGATGCGGCGCACCTGCTGGCCTGGAAGAAGCAAGGCATCCTGCAGCCTTATGTGCCCGAGGACGTCGCGAAATACTACAAGCCCGAGCACCGCGACGCCGACGGCACCTATGCCGGGTTCCGCGCCACGCTCTCGCCGATCGCCTACAACACCAAATTGGTGAAGCAGGAAGACGCGCCGACGAGCTTCAAGGACCTGCTCGACCCGAAATGGAAGGGCAAGATCGTCAAGGCGCATCCCGGCTACAGCGGCACCATCCTGACCGCGACATTCGAGATGGTGCGAGATATCGGCTGGGACTATTACGAGGCGCTAGCAAAGCAGAACGTCATGCAGGTGCAGTCGGCGACCGATCCGCCGAAAAAGCTCTCGCTCGGCGAGCGCAGCGTGATGGCCGACGGCACCGAATACAACATCTTCCTGCTGAAAGAATCCGGTCAGCCGGTCGAGCCGGTGTATCCGGCCGCGGGTACGCCGTTCATCGTCGGGCCGAACGGCATCTTCAAGGCGGCGCCGAATCCCAACGCGGCCAAGCTGTTCCAGAATTACTGCTTCACGCCGGACGCGCAGCAGATCATCATCGAATTCGGCGGGCTGCGCTCGCTGCATCCGCAGGTCAAGGAGCATGCGGGGCGCAAGCCGCTTGCTGAGATAAAACTGATGAAGGAAGACGCCGAAGGCGCCGAGAAGGCGAGCGAAGAGATCAAGGCGCGTTATCAGAAACTGTTCCGTGTCTGAGCCGTCATTGCGAGCGGAGCGAAGCAATCCAGAGCCGCGCACGCGGAAAGACTGGATTGCTTCGTCGCTTCGCTCCTCGCAATGACGTAGAGGAGACCTGAGTGATGCGAAAGAGATTATCCCGGCGCGATCTCATCAAGAGCACCGCGGCGCTTGGATTGAGCGGATGGGCGACGCGGGTGATCGCGGCGGCGCCCGCGCCTGTCTCGATCACGCCTGATCTGGTCGAAGCCGCGAAAAAAGAAGGCAAGGTGATCCTGTATTCGTCGATGGACCTTCCCGTCGGTGAAAAACTCGGCAAGGCGTTCGAGGCGCAGTATCCCGGCGTCGCCGTGCAGATCGAGCGCTCCGGCTCGGAGCGGCTGTTCCAGCGGGTCGATCAGGAATTTGCCTCAAACATCCGCGCGGCGGATGTGATCAACACTTCCGACGCCTCGCACATCATCACCTGGAAAAGGAATGGCTGGCTGGCGCCCTTCGTCACCGAGGATATCGCGCAGCATTTCCTGCCGCAGTTTCGCGATCCCGACGGCATGAGCGCGACTTCGCGGATCTATCTGTCCTCGATCGCCTACAACACAAAACTGGTGAAGCCGGAAGACGCGCCGAAAAGTTTTGCCGACCTGCTCGACCCGAAATGGGCGGGCAAGATGGTCAAGGGCCATCCCGCCTATAGCGGCACCATCATGACCGCGACCTTCCAGCTGGTTCGCGAGCTCGGCTGGGAATACCTGGAAAAACTCTCCAAGCAGCGCGTCATGCAGGTGCAGTCCTCGACCGATCCACCGAAAAAGCTGTCGCTGGGCGAGCGCGCGGTGATGGCCGACGGCAACGAATACGGCGTCGTGCTGCTCAAGGAAGCCGGCCAGCCGGTCGAGCCGGTGTATCCGAGCGAAGGCACGCCGACGATTTCGGGGCCGACCGGCATATTCTTGACCGCGCCGCATCCGAACGCGGCGCGGCTGTTCCAGGCCTGGCTGCACACCCGTGAGACCCAGCAGTTCTTCACCGACTATACGGCCCAGTACTCCGCGCACGCGCAGGTGCAGTCGAAGCCGGGACGGCGCAAGATCACGGACATCAAGCTGATGAAGGAAGACGCCGCCGGCGTCGAGGCCAAGGCCGAAGAGATCAAGACGCGCTATGCAAAGCTGTTCCGGGTTTAGCTTTGCCTCTCCCCGCTTGCGGGGAGAGGCCGACGCGCATCGACAGATGCGCGGCGGGTGAGGGGGACTCTCCGCGAGTCTGAGTGCGCGGAGAGTCCCCCTCACCCCAACCCTCTCCCCGCAAGCGGGGCGAGGGAGCCCACCGCGCCCGGCACGGCCGTCGTTACCTTACTGGATTCTGCAATGACAACTATCACCACCGCCCTCCCCCGCACCAAGATCGACTGGACCAAGCCGGTGCTGTGGCTGTTTGCGGCATTGCTGGTGTTGCTGATCGTGATGCCGCTGTCATGGCTCGCGGTTTACAGCGTCACCGATCGCGAGCGGCATGTGACGCTGCAAAACTTCGTAAAATTGTTCACCGATCCGGATTTCCTCGATCCGCTGCTGACCACCGCGATCATCGCCACCACGTCGGCGATGTTCTGCTGCGTCGTCGCAGCCCCGATGGGGTGGCTGGTGTCGCGCACCGACATGCCCGGACGGCAGTTCATCCGCGCGCTGGTGACGGCCTCCTTCGTGACGCCGCCGTTTCTCGGCGCGGTGGCGTGGGAATTGCTGGCGGCGCCGAACTCCGGGCTGCTGAACCAGCTCTATCGCTTCGTCACCGGGGCGGAAGCCGACGCGCATCTGTTCAACATCTATTCGCTGACCGGAATCATCTTCGTGATCTCCTGCTACACCTTCCCGTTTGTGTTTGTGCTGGTGGCGAACGCGCTGGACAACATGCCCGGTGAGCTGGAAGACGCCTCGGCCATTCTCGGCGGCAAGGCCTGGACCACGGCGCGGCGCGTCACCATTCCGCTGGCGCTGCCGGCCCTGGTCGCCGGCGCGCTGGTCGCCTTCCTGCAGGCCATGACCCTGTTCGGGTCGCCGGCGATCCTGGCGCTGCCGGCCGGCTTCCACACCATGACCACGAAAATCTGGAGCCTGTTCCAGTACCCGCCAAAGCTCGAACTCGCCGCCGCCGCCGCGGTGCCGCTGCTGCTGCTGACAATTGTCTTGCTGCAGGCGCAGAAATTCATCCTCGGCCGCCGCGGCTATTCGGTAGTCGGCGGCAAATATGGCGCGCCGCGCCGCGTGGAATTGAAGGCATGGCGCTGGGCCGCGCTCGGGTTCTGCCTCGTGATCCTGCTCAATCCGGTATTCCTGCCGTATTTCGCGCTGTTCAACGCCGCATTCTCGCCGAACGCAACGACCCTGGTGACGCCGGCGACTTTCACGCTGCATAACATCGTGTTCGTGTTCACCGAATTGTCGTCGACCCAGCTGGCGCTGAAAAACACCGTAATCCTCGGCACCGCCACCGCGACCATCGGCACCATTCTCGCGCTTGTCATCGCCTATGTGACGACGCGCCGCGTGGTGGCGGGCTCGCGCGCGCTCGGATTTCTCGCCACGGCCCCGATCGCCGTGCCCGGCATCGTGCTCGGCGTCGGCCTGTTCCTGAGCTACACGCGGCCGCCTTTCGTGCTGTATGGCACGCTGTGGATCCTGCTGATCGCCTTCCTCACCATCAGCCTGCCTTCCGCCTATCAGCAATTGCAGGCCGCATTCGCGACCATCCATCCGGAACTCGAGGACGCCAGCCGGATTCTCGGCGCCACGCGGCTGCAATCGCTGCGCCAGATCACCGCGCCTTTGCTGCGCACCGGCGTGATCGCGACCTGGTGTTTTATCTTCATCGGGGTGATGCGGGAGCTGTCGGCGGCGATCGTGCTGTTCACGTCGCAGACCAAAGTGCTGTCGGTGCTGATCTACGATCTGAACGAAAGCGGCGATCTCGCCGCGATCTCGGTGCTGGGCCTGGCGATGCTGGTGATCACCTTCGCGGTGGTGCTTGCCGTCAACCGGATTCCGGTATTCGGCGCGGGCGCCAGCGCGCGGCTGCGGAATGGCTGACTAGTCCGCACTGCGTCATGCGCGGGCTTGACCCGCGCATCCCTCCATCTTCGCAGAGACTCTTTCGAAGAGGATGGATTGCCGGGTCAAGCCCGGCAATGACGAGAGTTGTTACTCCAGTCCCGTCGGTCCGATACGCCTCAACCTGCTGCTTCAGCATTTCCGTCGGCGCGACCGGTGCGTCGCGGCTGACGAGGTAATTTCCCGCGGCCAGCCAGGACAGCACCTTCAGATCGATCGCGGGCGAATGGTAAATCACGTCGCTATAATTATTCAGATCGTGCGTGACTTCCTTCGCCACGCGAAAATCGAAAAACCGCACATTGGGAAACCGCGCCAGCCGTTTGCTCGCATAGACCGAAAAATCGTAGACGATCTTCAGCGTCGCCGGCGAGGCGTCCCGCATCGCAACGAATTGCAGGATCGAATACGGCGTAAAATAGATGTCGAACTTCACTTCCGGATACTTCTCGAGCAAGATGATCGCGTCGCGCTCGAAATGGCGGACCATGGCGTTGTAGTCGTAGCCCTCCGCAAGGTATGCGCTGCGAACCGGATCGGTGATGCGCCTGAACGCGGCGGTCGCCTGCTTTGCGTTGTAGAAGCCGGCGACGTCGAAATCAGGACGAAGCACGTTGATGTCATCGACGTTCGAAACCGGAAACTTGAACAATACCCCTGTAGTCAGCCGCGTGGTGATCGGCTGCAGCAGCGGTATCGAGCGCGCCACAATCCACAGCGACTCCTTTGCCATGCTGCCGCTGAACAGATACTCGGCTATGCCCTTCGTATTCCTGCGGTAGAGATCGGCCGGCATATAGATATCGGCGTCGATGTCGGGCGCATCGCGAAAAATCCAGTCGTCCATCTGCCAGATTACCCGCTTCGGGTGATGTTCGAGGGCTGCGGCGAGCACAAAACTCTGCTCCACCGAGTTCGAGCCCGTCATCGACAGTTTTATGGACTTGCCGCCGAGAATTCGATCGATGTCGCTTTGCCGATAGTGGATCGCGAGCGACGTGCCCATGAACACCGTGTCGTATTGCTGGCTGCGGATCAGCCCGGCATTCTGCATGCGGTTGTCCAGCGAATACCCTGCCGCAAAAAGCCGCGCCGGACGGAACAGTTGCAGCGGATCGACGATGAAATTAAGCGCCGCGGCCGAAACAATGATGGCCGCGCTGGCGCAGATGAGCCGAAGCAGGTTCTTGAGTGCGGCGTTCATCAGAACCTGAAATAAATGAATTCGCTGTGCTGCGAGATTCCTAGCACGCCGAAGGCCAGCACGGCGGCGGCGGCATAGAGCAAGCCCGGCCGCCGCAGCCAACCATCCAGATTCTCGCCGACGACCCTGTTCTTGTGGTCGTAACCCATGATCGCCTGGGTGTTCGGGGCGAACCACGCGATTGCGGCATAGACGGCAATGAACACGGCGTTGGCCATCTCGGCGCGGCCGAACACCAGGTTGGTGGGATCGGCCATCCGCGACAACACGAACGTCGCCGACGAGATACTATCGGCGCGGAAGAACACCCAGGCGACCACCACCGAAACAAAGGTCAGCACGAACGCCGCGGCATTCGCCGCGCGCGCGAAGCGCGGCGCGATGGCCGGACCGTAATTGCTCCACGCATGATTGACGCAGAGATAGGCGCCATGCAGCGCGCCCCACACCACGAAGGTCCAGGCCGCGCCATGCCAGAGCCCGCCGAGCAGCATGGTGATCATCAGGTTGACGTAGCGCAACACGCGGCCGTGCCGGTTGCCGCCGAGCGGGATATAGAGATAGTCGCGCAAGAATTGCGACAGCGTCATATGCCAGCGTCGCCAGAAGTCGATGATGGAGATGGCCTTGTAAGGCGAATTGAAATTCAGCGGCAGGAAAATGCCGGACATTAGCGAGATACCGATCGCCATGTCGGAATAGCCGGAAAAATCGAAATAAAGCTGGAACGTATAGGCCAGCGCGCCGATCCAGGCCTGATCGAATGACGGAGTGTTGGCGCCGAAGGCCGGCGCGACCAGCGGCTGGATTCCGTCGGCGAGGCAGGTCTTCTTGAACAGCCCGATCGCGAAGATGATCAAGCCGCACAGGATCAGGTGCGGGTCCGGACGTTTGGATTTTGCACCCTCGAACTGCGGAATCATATCCCGGTGATGCAGGATCGGCCCGGCGATCAGATGCGGGAAATAGGTGACGAACAGCGCGTAATGCGGCAGCCCGTAACGCGCGACATTGCCGCGGTAAGCGTCCACCAGGAAGGCGATCTGGGTGAAGGTGTAGAAGGATATCCCGACCGGCAGCAGGATGTTGACGATAAATCCGGTCGAAAACAGTGCATTTAGATTGGCGGCGAAGAACCCGGCATATTTGAAAGTGCCGAGCACCAGCAAGTCGCCGGCGACGCCGGCTGTCAGCACCGCAAAACGCATGCCGGGCCGTATCTGTCCGGTGATCAGCAGCCAGCCGAACCCATAATTGAACGCGACCGAAGCCAGCAGCAATCCCACAAACTGCCAGTTGCTGACCGAATAGAACACCAGCGACGCCAGCGCCAGCCACCACACCGGCGCCAGATTGCTCGAGCGGCCCAGCCAGAAATATCCGGCAAGGACGATCGGTAAAAACACGAAAATGAAGGGATAGGAGTTGAAAAGCATGGGCCCGTTCGTGTGGCAGCCGAAAAGCCTAACCATACAACCCGGCGCTCAACAAGCCGGGCGGTCCGGCGCGCCTCGCCTCTGGCATTCGAGGCGACGAAGCGTATATGGCATGAGGCCGCCGCGCCTGCGGATCAGTTCAAGAAAGTACCTCAAGTGGACCAACCCAGCACCAAAAGCCGTCCGCTCGTCGCGCCGGTGGCCCCCCGCCGGCCGCATTCCTTCACCACCCACGGCATCACGATTACCGACGATTATGCGTGGCTGAAGGACGCCAACTGGCAGCAGGTGTTGCGCGATCCCTCGGTGCTCGATCCGGATATCCGTAGCTTTCTCGAAGCCGAGAACGGCTACACCGAAAGCCTGCTCGGCCACACCGCCGGCCTGCAGAAGACCCTGGTTGCGGAAATGCGCGGCCGCATCAAGGAGGACGATTCCAGCGTGCCGGCGCCGGACGGGCCGTTCGCCTATATCGGCAAATTCCGCGAAGGCGGGCAGCACGAGCTGTTCGGCCGCATGCCGCGCGACGGCGGCGGCGTCGACATCATTCTCGACGGCGATGCGCTCGCGGCCGATCACAAATACTTCAAGTTCGGCGGCGCGCGGCACTCGCCGGATCACAGGCTGGAGGCCTGGAGCGCGGACGTCAAAGGCTCGGAATATTTTTCGATTCGCGTGCGCGACTGGTCCGATGGTTCTGACAGCGCCGACCTCGTCGAAGAAACCGATGGCGGCGTGGTGTGGAGCGCGGATTCGAAAGCCTTCTTCTACGTAAAACTCGACGACAATCATCGGCCGATGCAGGTCTGGCGCCATCGCCTCGGCACGGCGCAGGCGGACGACATTCTGGTCCATGAGGAAAAGGACACCGGCTGGTTCACCCATATTCATGAAAGCGCCAGCGGCCGGTTCTGCGTGATCGCCGGCGGCGACCATGAAACTTCGGAGCAGTGGTTGGTCGATCTTGCCGACGACGCGGCAAGGCCGCGCCTTGTCGCGGCGCGCGAAAAAGGCGTGCAGTATTCGGTCGCCGACCGCGGCGATGAATTGTTCATCCTCACCAATGCCGGCGACGCAATCGACTTCAAGATCGTCACCGCGCCGCTTCAGACGCCCGAGCGCGCCAACTGGCGCGACCTGATCCCGTATCGGGAAGGCGTCTACATTCTCGATCTCGATCTCTACGCTGGTCACATGGTGCGGCTGGAACGCGCCAACGCGCTGCCGTCGATTATCATTCGCGACCTCAGCACCGGCGACGAGCACGCCATCGCCTTCGACGAGGCGGCCTATTCGCTCGCCACCATGGGCGGCTACGAATTCGACACGACGAACCTGCGCTTCTCCTATTCGTCGATGACGACGCCGTCGGAAATCTACGATTACGACATGGCGACGCGCGAACGGACGTTGCGCAAGCGCCAGGAAATCCCAAGCGGCCACAATCCCGCCGACTATATCACCACCCGTATCATGGCAATTTCGCATGACGGCGCGCAGGTGCCGGTGTCGATCCTGCACCGGAAGGATTTCAAGCGCGACGGCTCCGCGCCGCTATTGCTCTACGGCTACGGCTCCTACGGCCACGCCATGCCGGCGTCGTTTTCGGCCAACCGCCTCTCGCTGGTCGATCGGGGCTTTGTTTATGCCATCGCGCATATCCGCGGCGGATCGGACAAGGGCTGGGGCTGGTATCTCGACGGCAAGCGCGAGAACAAGACCAACACATTCGAGGATTTCGCCGCCGCCGCCCGCGCGCTGATCGACGCAAACTACAGCTCGGCGAAACGCATTGTCGGCCACGGCGGCAGCGCCGGCGGCATGCTGATGGGCGCCGTCGCCAACCGCGCCGGGGAATTGTTTGCCGGCATTGTCGGCGAAGTGCCGTTCGTCGACGTGCTCAACACCATGCTCGACGACACCCTGCCGCTGACGCCGCCGGAATGGCCGGAATGGGGCAACCCGATCGAAAGCGAAAAGGATTTCCGCACCATCCTGTCCTATTCGCCCTATGACAATGTCACGGCGAAAGACTATCCGGCGATCCTGGCGATGGGCGGGCTCACCGATCCGCGCGTGACCTATTGGGAGCCGGCAAAATGGATCGCGCGGCTGCGCGCAACCATGGCCGGCGGCGGCCCGGTGCTGCTGCGCACCAACATGGGCGCCGGCCATGGCGGCGCCTCAGGCCGCTTCGACCGGCTGGATGAGGTAGCCATCGTCTATGCGTTCGCGCTGTGGGCGGTGGGGATGGCGGAGGGCGAGGTGTGACCTCGCCTCTCCCCGCTTGCGGGGAGAGGCCGGATGGCATCGCAGATGACATCCGGGTGAGGGGGACTCTCCACGCACTCGGACTCGCGGAGAGTCCCCCTCACCCGTTTCGCATCTGACGATGCGAAACGACCTCTCCCCGCAAGCGGGGAGAGGTGAAGCGGGCTATCTTCCGTTTGCTTTCCGCCACGCGGCGAAATCGAGCAGCGTCTGCTCATCCGTCGCCGGATAGAGCCCGAAAATCCCCCGGCCCTTCCCCACCTGTTCGCTGACAAAATCCTCGAACGCCGTCATCTCGAAGGCCTCGTTGGCGATCTCGTCGGCGAGATGCGCGGGAATCACGATCACGCCATCGCTGTCGCCGACGATCACATCGCCGGGAAACACCGGCGCGTCGCCGCAGCCGATCGGACCATTGATCTCGATTGCCTGATGCAGCGTGAGGTTGGTCGGCGCGCTGGGACGATGGTGATAGGCCGGAAATCCGAGCTTTGCGATCTCGGCGGAATCCCGAAAGCCGCCGTCGGTGATGACGCCGGCGACGCCGCGCTGAATCAGGCGCGTCACCAAAATGGCGCCGGCGGAGGCGGCGCGCGCATCCTTGCGGCTGTCCATCACCAGCACGGCGCCGGGCGGGCAATCCTCGATAGCCTTGCGCTGCGGATGGCTGCGGTCGCGAAACACGTCGAGCTTGTTGAGGTCTTCGCGCGCCGGTATGTAGCGCAGCGTGAAGGCTTCGCCGACCAGCGTCGGCTGGTCGGGGCCGAGCGGATGCACGTCCTGAATGCACTGGGTTCGAAAGCCGCGCTTGAACAACGCGGTCGCCACCGTCGCGGTTGAGATGGTCTTTAGCTTGTCGCGAGTGGCGTCGCTGAGTTTGGCCATGGGATTGTCCTTGAGTTTCGTCATTCCGGGACACGCCCCTTGGCGTGGGCCCGGAATCTATAACCCCCAATCGTGGTTATGGATTCCGGGCTCGCGACTTCGTCGCGCCCCGGAATGACGAGGTAAATCAATAAATCGCCGGCTCCTTGACCGGCGCGCCGAATGTGGTTTCGAGGAAGTCGAAGTCGCAGCCTTCATTGGCCTGCTTGATATGCCGCGTGAACATCCAGCCGTAGCCGCGCTCGAAGCGGGTTTCGGGCTGCTTCCATTCGGCGCGGCGTTTTGCCAGCTCCGCTTCCGGCACATCGAGATTGATGGTGCGCGCGGCGACGTCCAATGTGATCTGGTCGCCGTTCTTCACCAGCGCCAGTGGCCCGCCGATGTAGGATTCCGGCGAAACATGCAGGATGCAGGCGCCGTAGCTGGTGCCGCTCATGCGCGCATCGCTCAAACGGACCATGTCGCGCACGCCCTGCTTCACCAGCTTTGTCGGGATCGGCAGCATGCCCCATTCCGGCATGCCGGGGCCTCCCTGCGGCCCGGCATTGCGCAGGATCAGCACATGATCCGCAGTAACATCGAGATCGGGATCGTCGATCGCCTTTTTCATCGACGGATAATCGTCGAACACCAGCGCCGGTCCGGAATGCTTGAGGAAGCGCGGCTCGCAGGCGCTCGGCTTGATCACGCAGCCGTCCGGCGCGAGATTGCCCTTCAGCACCGCTAGCGCGCCTTCGGCATAGATAGGATTCGCAACAGTCCGTATCACATCGTCATTATAAACTTCGGCATCGGCGATGTTTTCGCCCAGCGTCTTGCCGGTCACCGTCAGGGCGTCGAGATGCAGATGCTGCCTGATCCGGCTCATCAGCCCCGGCAATCCGCCGGCGTAGAAAAAATCCTCCATCAGATAGGTGTCGCCGCTCGGCCGCACATTGGCGATCACCGGCACCTTGCGGCTGGCGATCTCGAAATCATCCAGCCCGATATCCTGACCGGCGCGCCGCGCCTGCGCGATCAGATGGATGATGGCGTTGGTCGAGCAGCCCATTGCCATCGCAACCGTGATGGCGTTCTCGAACGCCTTGCGGGTCTGGATCTTCTGCGGCGTCAGGTCCTGCCACACCATCTCGACAATGCGCCGCCCGGATTCCGAGGCCATGCGGATGTGGTTGGCATCGGCGGCGGGGATCGACGACGCGCCAGGCAAGGTCATGCCGATCGATTCGGCGATCGCGGTCATGGTCGAGGCGGTGCCCATGGTCATGCAGGTGCCGTAGCTGCGCGCGATGCCGGCCTCGACATCGACCCAGTCCTTGTCGGAGATTTTTCCCGCGCGCCGTTCGTCCCAGTATTTCCACGCGTCGGAGCCGGAACCCAGCGTCTTGCCTTTCCAGTTGCCGCGCAGCATCGGCCCGGCGGGAAGATAGATCGCAGGCAGGCCCATGCTGGTGGCGCCGAGCAGCAGCGCCGGCGTGGTTTTGTCGCAGCCGCCCATCAAGACGACGCCATCGACAGGATGCCCGCGCAGCAGTTCCTCGGCGTCCATTGCCAGCAGATTGCGGTAGAGCATGGTGGTCGGCTTCAAAAAAGATTCCGACAGCGACAGCGCCGGCAATTCCATCGGAAAGCCGCCGGCCAGCAGGATGCCGCGCTTGACGTCGTCGACGCGGGTCTTGAAATGCATGTGGCATGGCTGCGCGTCCGACCAGGTGTTCAGGATCGCGATCACCGGGCGTCCCGCCCACTCCTCCGGCGCGTAACCCATCTGCATCGCGCGCGAGCGATGGCCGAAGGCGCGCAGATCATCGGGCGCGAACCAGCGCGCGCTGCGCAGCGAGGCCGGGTCTTTCCTCTTTTCCATTTCGTACCACTTCGTAGGGTGGGTAGAGCGCAGCGAAACCCACCACTCTTCTCGTTGCCAATGGCGGGTTTCGCTGCGCTCTACCCACCCTGCATTCCAGCGTTAACTGCCGTTGAGATCGGCCGAGCTCGGCAGATAATAATCGGTCCAGGCCTTCGGCTTGGTCTTCAGCGTGCCGACCTTGTAGAGGTGGTCGGCGAATTTCATGGTGCCCTGCGGCTGAAGATTCCACTCCATCATGCCGGGCTCCTTGAGCCAGGCCAAAAGCTCCTCTGCGCTGGTCTTGTCACCGGTGACTTCCTTGTAGATATCGACCGCGGTCCTGGTGTCGGAGCGGATCAGATCCTGCGCCTCCTTCGAGGCGGCCCGCACCGCCTCGATGATCTTCGGGTTGGCATCAGCAAATTTGGTGGTGGTGAAGAACTGCGCCTGGCTCAGCGGTCCGCCCATCACTTCGGTCGAGGTCAGCACCACATGCGCGCCGGGCACGTTCTTCAACTCAATGAACGTATAGGGCGGAATCGTAAAATGGTTGTGGATCTCGTGGGTCGGGTTCGACATCGCGCCGACCGCGTCGGGATGGCCGAGCTGCACCGTGTTGCTGTCGAATTTCGACCACTGGTCGTCGCCGAAGAGCTTTGCGGCGGCGATCTGCAGTACGATCGCTTGCGTGGAGACCTTCACCGTCGGCACCGCGATCTTGTCGCCGGGTCCGAAATCCTTAATAGTCTTGATGCGTTCGTCGCGGCTGATCAGGCTCATCGGCTGCGCCGAGGTGGCGACGATGCCCTTGACGCCGCCCTTGGTGCGGTCCCACAGCAGCAGCAAATTGCCGGTGCCGGTGCACAGGATGTCGACGCCGCCGGCGAGCAGCGCGTCGGTCTGCGCGCCGCCGCCGCTCAGCGTCACCCAGCGCGTGGTGACATCGGTCAGGCCTAACCGCGCGGCATGCTTCTCGATCAGCTTCTGCTTTTCGATGATGTGGGTCGGCATATAGAGAATGCCGGGCTGGCGCGAGACCGCGATCTCGGTCTTTTGCTGCGCCTGCGCCGCAACGCCTGAGGCCAGCAGGCCGATGGCGGCCATCACGCAAATACGCCAGTTCCGTTGCATCGCGCTTCCTCTTTGTTCTTGCCGTTGCGAAGACGTTATCGGCATCCCGGCGAGCAGCGTCAAGATAGCGGTTTACAGCTGGCGGCGCGCTGGCGATGATGGCCGCTCGCAACAATCCTGCAACGGCCAACTATCTTGAAAAAGGGAGAGACGCGATGGGTCGAGGAAGCAAGTCACTGATGGCAATCGCGGCGCTGGCCGGCGTTTTGGCCTTCAGCTCAGGCGCGTTGCCGCAGACGGGCACGGCGCCGGCCGAGAACGCGGCGCCGACGGCGGACAATGCCGTTCTGCTCACGATATTCTTGAAGCACGACCAGTCGCGCCCCTTGAGCGAGCTCAACGCGCAGCTCGAGAAGCAGGGTTACTACAAGACCTTCCCGCCCGCCGGCGTCGAAGTCGTCTCATGGTATGTGATGATGGGCATCGGCCAGGTCGTCACGCTGCGGTTGCCGGCGTCGCGGCTGCGCGAGGTCAACCGCGCCATCGAAAATACCGCCTGGGGCAGCTACCGCACCGAGTTCTATCCGACCTATGACTACAAGGCGGTCGCCGAGGGGCAGCGCAGCAAGGCGCAATGAGCATCGGCTTTTCGATGCAAACTACTTGTAAGTGCGATGAAGCTGAAGGACAATCCGGGGAGACGGTTGCCTTGACCGACGGAATACCAACCGGCGCGATTTCGGTATTCGCGGCGGCGCGCGCGGAGGAATCACCGCATGACGATCTTTGCTCAAATCTCCCCGAAGGAATACGATCGGCATGCGTTTGAAGGCTTCACGGCAGACGCGAACGGATTCCTGACCGCCAACGCGCGGGCATTGATGTGGTTCTCGCAACTTGCTTATGAGACCCATGCGATAACGCAAACGATCCAGATCGTCTTCCCGGAATGGAGCTTCAGGTCGGTTATCCCTTTCATCAAGTCCAAGACAAGCCTGAAGGGCAGCTTTGAAACCTGCGGACTTATTGGCGAGCGCGACGACGCGGTGGTGCTGGCGTTTGCCGGAACCGATCCCGGCATCTGGCAAAACCTCACCACGGATTTCACGCCCTTACCGCAGGCCGGTTCCGATACCCATGAAGGTTTCCGGCTCGCCGCGGCCGCCGCCCAGCCCGAGATTGACCAGGCCATCGCGCTGTGCCGGCAGTCACGCAAACCGTTGTTCATCACAGGTCACAGCCTCGGCGCCGCGCTTGCCGCGCTCGCGGCTTTGCAGGCTGCGAGCGCAGGAATACCGCCCCGCGCGATTTACACATTCGGCATGCCGCGGGTCGGAGGGCCCCTGTTTGGGGCAAGCTACGGCGAGCTCAGCAAGGTGACCTATCGACTGGTCCACGGCATCGACCTCGTCGCACGTGTGCCGCCGTCGTCCGCCGGATTTCATCACGTCGGCCACCTGCTGCAATGCGCCACCGGCGCGAAATTCGACGAAACCAAGCTGCTTGCAGAGGTGACCTCAGACGACCCGCCGTTCTCAGACGAACTCAAAAATGTGCTGGCGCGAGCTCTGCATAGCATCCTGATCGGAAACATTCTGTCGCCGCCGGGACCCGGCTCGTTAGGTTCGATGTTTCAGTTTCTTCCGCCGGATATCCGCGATCATCTGCAGGACTCCTACTGGAAGGCGCTGACTCCGGCTACCACGGCGGCGCTAATCTGACGCAGGCCGCGGGATTCTCTTCCGCCGCAGGTGTCACCTCGCTGGCTCGGCATGCTTCGTCGCCGCGCCCTTGGCGTCGGGATAGTACTGCGGCGCCTCGCGGCGGTCGAACATGCCGTAGTCGCGCACCACGCGAACGCGGCGAAGCCGCGCGCCGGCCTTTAACGCGACCGCGCGCTCGAAGACTTCGGCGGCGGTTTGGTCGCGCCAGGATATCAGCAAGACAATATCGCCCGGCGTCAGCACCGCGTCGAACACATCCCACGCGACGAGACCCGGCGCATCGGGAGCGAGGCCTAGCCATTCGGCGACATCGGCCGGGCTGCTCTGTTTGACCCATTCGGGCGGACGTTTGGCGTCGATCAGGGTGATGGTGGTGGCGTCCCCGGTTTCGGTCGCGTCGAGCCGCTGTTCGTGCAGGGCATGGCCCTCAGGCACATTGGTGTCCTGCGTCAACTGGCCGATCCGCAAATGATAGTCGAGAAAAATGTCGGAGCGGCCTTTCTCCTGCACCACATGATGCCTCGCCTGGGTTCGCCAGCGCACCAGCGCCTTCTCATCGCGCCAGCCCGACAGCGACAACAGCCATCCGTCGTGCCCGAGACTGCGATAGCGGATGTTATCGACAAAGCCATTGATCTTCTCGAGTTCGGGTTTGAGCATCTTGCCAAGACCGAGATAGGCGTCCCACTGCTCGGGTTTCGGATGCACTTCGAAAATCACGGCAAACATGAATCGCTCCAATCAGTTTTGGTTGTCCGTACCGGAAATGCTGCTCGCTGGAATCGAGTTTGGCATCCGTGAATACCTGTCGCCATCGCATCCTACAGCATTATGGCCGCGGATGTTTCGACTGGCATCGAAGTCTTGGAACGATGGCCGAGATTATGCGCGGGAAATCTGCCGATTGCGGATCAGGCCGCCGCGAGACCTCGCCCAGGCGAAAGGATTGAAGGGCCGCGTCCCCGAATAGCGCTCCGAAAGCATCAACAGCGTTGTCATCGCCATAACAGCGATGTGAGCCGCATCCCCGGTGAGCGGCAGCAGCATCAGGGCCCAGCATGTCCCAATGCAGGGAGCCGCGATCTGAACTCCATAGCGGAAGCTGCCGATATCGGCGGCGCGGCCGAAGGCCGGCAGCGGCCGCAGCGCATGGCAGCGGTTGAGAAAAACGGCCTTCGCAGGCGTCACCTGCCACAACACCGCAACACCGGCCGCGATCGCAAAGGCAATCGCAGCGCTGCCCGCGGCGATGCCGAGGGCGACGGCGGCGAGCGTGAGCACCGCCATGGCCGGCATCCAGACACCGAAATAGCCGCCGAGAAACAGCAGGACCGCACGCACGCGCCGCTCGGCCAGGCTTCGGTCCCAGACATGGACGAGAGATTGCCAGAGCAGCGGCGTCATCATCGCCAGCAGCATGACGAACCAGGACAGCGCCTGCCCCGCCCAGGCATTGACGGAGACGGTCGCGGCAAGAGCCGAAGCGCCGGTCCAGCCTGCAGTCGCGTTCGGCGAGCAAAGCAAGGGGACCAGAATCGTATGGTCGAGCCCGATCACCAGCACCCAGCCCGCCGCACTCAGCGCGACGATAGGCCAGGCACGCCCCGACGCCATCTCCCGCAACGCCGCGAACGCCGTCCTCATTGGCCGGACTGTCGATGCACGCTGACCTGCCCGACCTTGATCTTGTCTTCCTCGCGAACGTCGGAACGCGGAACGATCTCGACGTCGATGGATTTTGCCTGCTCGGCATCGAGCTTCATCGCATCGACCGCTTGCGTGATCTCCAGCGTCTTGGTCAGGCCGTTGCCGGCATGGGCGCCGCCAGGTTTCGACGCCTTCTCCAGTCCGAATAGCGAGATCGAGCCGGCCCTGGTGCCGGTGGATCCGGCCGGCGCGTCTGGCTTGTGCAGAACGACGTCGAAAACCCCGGATCCGTCCTTGCCGCGAATGTTCTCCAGCTTGAGGAAAACGCGATCGGGCTCGCCCGGCGTATCGGCTCGCATCATGGATTCGTTGAAGCTCTGGTTGACCGCCTTGAGAGGCTGCGGCGCAAATTTGATCCGGCTCTTGACGGGCTTCGGACCGAGAGCGATTTCCTTGTCGTTGGAGCCGAGAAGCTCGGCCGCCGGGCGCTTCTTCATGACCATACTCTCCAATTGGCTGGCGGCTGCGCGCTCCGGGAGTTGCGTCGCCAGCGCTTCCAGCCGTATCGAACGCCGGCTCGCGCCCTTCAAGGGATCGGATATGTCGTCGTAATCGTAACCGAGCGCCGTCGTCGACAGTACGTCCTTGGGATTGGCTGGCCGATCCTTTTCATCGGCGCCGAACAGGGCGAAAGCGCGGCGGCGGGTCGGGCCGTTGAGCCAGTCCGCATCCACCGGGTTCTTGTTCCGGGAGTCGCGGTTGCGCCAGACCTCCCACAGCCGATCGATATTGGCGTGATGCAGCCAGAAGATCGGATCGAGCGCCGCGGTGGTGGGGTATGACATCAGCCCTCCGCGGCCGCCGACATCGCCGTGAACCAGATCGTGCGGCGCCGCCTCGATCAACCCTTCCTGGTCGCCACTGGGAGAGAAGATGGTGCGCGGGCCGCCGACGCCCTCGCCCGGACCCTCCGTGATTCCTTCAAAATCGTTATCCGCGATGCGGTCGGTGAGTTCGACGTCTTCCGCCGCCACCGACGTGCCGTGCCGGGCCTTGGCGAACAGCGGATTGGGCGTGCCGTCGGGCAGCTTCTTGTCAAGAAAAGCCTGCGGTAGTTTCGTCGCGTCGGGATTCTTCGTATTGCTGTAATTCCAGTAAGGCAGCGCCCAGTCGTCGGGCCCGTGAAGCGATTCGATGGCATCGCGCACGATGTCTTCGAAGCTGTGCAGATAGGCCCGGTGCCACGGCAGGAAATACCAGGTCTGATGCTGGCACTGGCTCCAGTAGCGGTCGCGCTCCGGTTTTTTCGGCAGGGCTTCGCCCTGGGCGAGGTATCCGAGGTTGATCCAGGCGGCCTGGTCGAAATCATGCATCGCGGCGAGATAGCGCCAGCTCGCCTTCTTGGTGACCGGCCTGCCACGAAGTTCGTGCACGGCCTTGGCATACCACGACATCGTGTCGTTCCAGGTATCGCCGAGCGCCCGCACCTCCTGCCGCGTTCGCGTCGCCATCGCTGCCTCCATCCTGTAAACCGAATTGGACTACTCCAGATTGTAGTCAACGCACCCATCGGAGTCGACCCGGCTTTGAAAATTCAGCGACCGTCGGACGGCACCAGCCGGCAATGTCGAATTGTTCCGGACCGGTCGCGAGCGCCGCGAGCACTGCATGCGGAGCGGCCAACTGTCGGCTTGCCTGAGCGAACCAGCCCGTCCGGCCCGGCGAAATGCCTGCCTGCAGCAGCCTTCGTGTGATCCCACGTCTGGCAATTGCGCGGGATCGCCGGTAAGTTTCGCTGCAAGCGCCAGACCGAAGGCCGATGTTCGCCGGCAGGAACAATCGCGCGCCGGGGAGGAGTGTCATGAAACGACGCGACTTTATAAAACTTGGCGCTGGATTCTCGGCGGCAGGTTTTGCCGCCGGCATGGCGCCGGTTTCTTCCCGCGCGCAGGCGAAATCGATCTTCAAGGCTTCCGATGTTCAGCCCGCCGGCTATCCGACCGTGGTGGCGACCGAGAATCTCGGCAGGAAACTGGAGGCCGCCACCGGCGGGCGGCTGTCGGTGCAGATGTTCTCGTCGATGCAGCTCGGGGGCGAGAAGGAAACCATCGAGCAGACCCAGATCGGCGCGGTCCAGCTGCTGCGCGTCAGCGTCGGATCGCTGGGTCCGATCGTCGACGATATCAACGTCGTCAACATGCCGTTCCTGTTCAGGAATACGGCGCATGCCGAAACCATGATGGACGGGCCGATCGGGCAGGAACTGCTCGACAAGATCACGGCAAGTCCCAATGCCGGACTGGTGGCATTGTGCTGGATGGATGCCGGCGCGCGCAGCCTTTACAATACGAAAAGGCCGGTCAGGACCATCGAAGACGTCAAGGGCCTGAAATTCCGCGTCATCGGCAATCCGATTTTCATCGACATGATGAATGCGCTCGGCGGCAACGGCGTGGCGATGGGTTACGACCAGGTTTTCAGCGCGCTGCAGACCGGCGTCATCGACGGCGCCGAGAACAACCCGCCGAGTTACGTCTTCAGCAACCACTACACCGCCGCGAAATATTTCTCGCTGACCGAGCACCTCATCATTCCGGAGATGCTGGTGTTCTCGAAACGGGCGTGGAACGCGTTGTCGGGCGACGACCAAAACCTGCTGCGGAAACTGGCCCGCGAGGCGCAGCAGGAAGAACGCGGCCTCTGGAACAAATACCAGCAGCAGGCGATGGAGAAGGCGTTGGCGGCCGGCAGCCAGGTCATCGAGATTGCGGACAAGAAGCCGTTCCAGGACGCCGTCAAACCGGTATGGGATAAATACGGCCCGAAATATTCGGAGATGATCAAACGCATTCAGGCGATCGCCTAAACGCATGCGCGCAATGGCTGCCGCGTACCGCAAAACCATGGACGCGCTCTATCTCGCCTGCGTCGTCATCGGCTGCATCGCGCTGGTGCTGATTTCGGCGATCATTCCCTGGGCGGTGTTCACGCGCTATGTGCTCAACAGCGCGGCGTCATGGCCGGAACCGATGGCGGTCCTTCTGACCATCGTGCTGACCTTCATTGGCGCGGCGGCGGGATACCGCCTCAACCTGCACATGAACGTGGCGTACTTCGCCGACCTGCTGCCGGCGCGGCCGCGCCGATGGACCGAGCTTGCCGTTCAACTGCTGATGGCGCTGATCGCGATTTTCATGATCGTGTGGGGCGGCCGGCTTGTCGAAGTGACCTGGCACAACACCATTGCGGATTTTCCATTCCTGTCGGTGGGCGTCACCTATCTGCCGATTCCGATTGGCGGGTTTTGCTTGCTGCTCTTTGTCGTCGAACGAATCTTTCTCGGGATACCGCCCGATCCGATCTCTCAGCGTCGGGGCATTGCGCCGATCGACTGACCGCGCCGAAGCAGACCGTCATGGATATTTTCATTCTTCTTGCGACGATGCTGGCCTGCTTCCTGATCGGCATGCCGATCGCCTATGCGCTGGCGCTGGCCGCGATCGCGGGCGCCTGGTCGATGGGAATCCCGCTCGAGGCGGTGATGCTGAAAATATCCGACGGGGTCAGCAAGGTGGCGATGCTGACGATTCCGTTTTTCGTGCTGGCCGGCGCGATCATGGCCGAGGGCGGAATGGCGCGCCGCCTGGTGGCGTTTGCCGATGTGCTGGTGGGCTTTACCCGGCTTCGCGGCGGCCTTTCCATCGTCAACGTGCTGGCGACGACGTTTTTAAGCGGCATCTCCGGCTCCGCCGTCGCCGATACGTCCGCGATCGGCTCGGTGATGATTCCGCAGATGGAGAAGGCCGGATATCCCCGGGTGTTCGCCACCAACCTGACCATCACGTCGTCGGTACAGGCGCTCTTGGTGCCGCCGAGCCACAACGCGGTGCTGTATTCGCTGGCGACGGGCGGCACGATTTCCATCAGCGTGCTGTTCATGGCGGGCGTGTTTCCGGGACTGCTGCTCGGCTTCGCGCTGATCATGCTTTGCCTCGCGATCGCCTATCGCGATCACCATCCGCACGGCCACACCGTCCCGGCCAGGGATGCGCTGCGGATCACCATCGACGCGGCATGGGGGCTGGTGACGCTGGTCATCATCATCGGCGGCATCCTGGGCGGAATCTTTACCGCCATCGAGGCCGGCGCCGTGGCCTGCATCTGGGCATTTTTCGTGACCATGTTCATCTACCGCGACTATCGCTGGCGCGACCTGCCGCTGTTGCTGCATCGGACGCTGCGCACCGTGGCGATGGTGCTGACCTTGATCGCGTGCGCCTCCAGCGTCGGTTACGTGATGGCGCTGGCGCAAATGCCTGCCAAGATGACGGCGTTCTTCCTGTCGATCTCGGACAACAAATACGTCATCCTGTTCCTGCTCAATATCCTGCTGCTGGTGCTCGGCACGCTGCTCGACATGGCGCCGTCGATACTGATCGCGACGCCGATCCTGCTGCCGGTGATGCAGAATTTCGGCGTCGATCCGGTTCATTTCGGCATGATCATGCTGCTCAACCTCGGCATCGGCCTGTGCCATCCGCCGGTGGGAGCAATCCTGTTCGTCGGCTGCGCCGTCGGCAAGGTCAGCATCGAACAGGTGATGCGCAAGATCTGGCCGTTCTACGCGGTGATGTTTTTGGTGCTGATGGCCGTGACCTACATCCCGGAAATCTCGCTATGGCTGCCGCGGCACGTGCTGCGGTAGGGCGATCACATCCAGCGAAGGAGTTCAGGCCAACGGTCACTCCGCCTTCGCAGCCTTGCGGCGGCCAGCAGCCGCGTTACCTTGAATCGAATCCGGCCGGCAGATTCTCATCAGCATCTGCAACAACCCGGCCGCTATCCGGCAGCCGCAAATCAAGAAGCCCGCCGGTTTGTGCCGACGGGCTTGGATTTTGTCAGGCCGTCAAAGCGGAGCGGTGGCGATTCAGAGATCCCAGTACATCCGTGGAAATCCTTAAATCGCCTGGCGTCAGACCGCGCGGAGGTTTTCCGCGCTGGTCTTGCCGCGCATGCTGTCGACCTTGGATTCGAATGAAAGCTTCTGGCCTTCATTGAGCGAACCCATGCCTGCGCGTTCGACGGCGCTGATGTGCACGAACACGTCGTTGCCGCCGTCATCGGGCGCGATGAAGCCGAAGCCTTTTGTCGCGTTGAACCATTTAACTGTTCCGGTTGTCATTTATCTTCTCCAAAAATGCGCGAATGCGCGATGCGCCCACGCGATCGTCGCGCGGGCTTGATCCGATTTCAGCGATGTCTTGGGGAAGGAAGCCGGTTAGGCGCGGTCAACAAGGCAGAACGTCTATTCGAATGGCCGGCGTTTACGCCATCGCACCCGATAAAGCAAGCGATAAGCAGATTAGCCGATGCGCCCGCGCGGCATCGCGGGCGGCGAGATCAGCTCAGCCGGCTGATCTGTTCCTCGGTCACCACGCGCTCGACATTCTCGGTCTTGCTCTTGATGCGATAGCGCGGGCGGCCGTCCGCCTCGATCGGCAGGCAGGTCACGATGGTATAGATGCTGCGCTGCTTGACGACGGCGCGGCCCTGCGGACCCTGCAGCTGGTGATGGACATCGTCGTTGATCGCGTAATTGTGCGCCATCGGTTGGTCTTTCCTGTGAAACAACGGCTTTTAATCACTACGGCGCGGCAAAGCAACAAACTTCGTTGGCCAAAGCCGGGAACGGCAGCAAAAAGAAGTAGTTGACAGCGCCGGGACACGGCATTTCATTGAACCGTCGGCGAACGCCGCGGTGCGGCCGCGCGCTGCGGCACAACCCGCGTTTTTCGAGCAGGGTAACGCCATGTTCGTTCCGCCTGTCGCAATGCCAAAGTCGAGAGGCGGACCCCGGCCATCGAAGGCGGCCCAATGGCCAGGCGGCGCCGCCGTCTCCCGGCACGAGCAGGCCCGCCCCGACGCGCAAAAGACCCCGCCGGGTTCATGGGATTTCGGCAAAATCCCGGTCCTTGCCGCCGGCGCCGCGGACCCGTTTCAGGCACCGCGTTTTCCCGTGCAGGCCAAGCTCAGGATCGGCGCCGTCGATGACCCGCTGGAGCGCGAGGCGGATCGCGTCGCCGACGAGGCTCTGCGCATGCCCGGGCCGGATGTCCCGGCCGGCACCGCCCCGCCGCGAATCGGCCGCATCCAGCCGAAGCTTCGCGCCGGCGCAACCGGCGCTCCGTTGCGGCGGATGGCGCCGGCTCCGGATTCGTTCGGGGGTCGCGGCGAGCCGCTGCCGGCGCCCGAACGCGGATTTTTCGAACGACGGTTGGGCGCCGATTTCGGCGGCGTTCGCGTCCATCACGGCCCGGATGCTGCCGAATCCGCGCGTTCGCTCGGCGCGCGCGCCTACACCTACGGACGCGATATCGTGTTCGGCGCCGGCGAGGGCCGGCAAGGCTCGAGCCGCACAAGGCAACTGCTCGCCCATGAACTCGCCCATGTAGTCCAGCAGGGGGCCGGGCAACCGCTGGTGCAGCGCAGTCCATTGTCGCTCGAGGTCAAGGACGCCTGGACCAAGAATCCCAGGATCGAAGCGCTGCTGGCGCGGCTGAGCCAATCCGACGTGCAGGCGGCACAGAGCGATAAAGACGTCGATGCGGAGATCGTCACCATCCTGGCCACCCGCCCCGACGATCTGTGGGTGGCGCAACGAATCCGCGAAGGCGAGCTCGGGCAAACCACGGGTGCCCGTGGTGTGAAGGTGGGCCGCAAGCCGGTAAAGCGGCAGATCAAGGCGTTCTTCTTCCAGGGATCGACCGACCGGCGCGCGCTGGTGATCGCGGGCGTCCACGGCTCGGAAAAGCAGGGTATCGAGGTCGCCGAAAATCTGGTGCGAGACCTCAAGGCGCAGCCGCCGACTCTCACCACGATCATCGTGCCGTCGCTGTTTCCCGACAATGCCACCCTGACCGGACAAACCGCACGCGAAGGCGCCACTCCGACCAATCGCAACTTCCCGAAACCATCGCAGGATCTGGCGGCGGCGAAAGCTTCCGGCAAGGGCACGGCGGTCGACGCGCGCGGGCGGGCAATTCTCCCCGAGAACCAGATGCTGATCGAGCTGATGGAACGCTTCCACCCGGAGCGGATCATCAGCATCCACGGAACGCAGGCAGCGGGCGAAGCCGGCGTTTTCTACGACCGCAGGACACTGCGCGCCGACGAGGTGACGGCCGCCAGGGCGTGGGCGAAAGGCAACGCCTATATGCAGATTCCGCCCGACCAGCAGGAGCTGCCTGGCGGCCGGGAGCGTCTGCAGGCCCTGGAAGAGCGTCTGTTCCAGGGACGGATCGCGCAAATGTCCGGGCAAGCCGAGCAAACCGACCGCGATCTCTCCCTGAAGGCGGCGACCCAAATCGATACCGGCACCACGGCGATCAAGGGCCGCGAAAAGCGCGGCATGAGCAGGGAGAATGAAGCCAAGCTTACGAAAGACAATGAAAAGGCACGCAAGGCGCATCCATCGATCGCGGGGAATGTCACATCGACGGGTGCGATCGGCAACGCGACCTGGGCCGGCGGGACGCCAAAAGGCATATCGCTCGGCGGCTACGCCCCGCCGCGCGGCATGTCGGTTTTTACGGTCGAACCCCCGGTGGACGCCCCAAGCAGCGCGTATCCCATCGACGCGACCAATCCGAAGCAGAAAAAGGCGCATGACGAGATTTCCGGGGCGGTGGAAAAGCTCAATCGGGCGGACCGGATGATTGAGCTGCAGAAATATGCCGACGCCATCAGGACGGTGCTGCTGGGGACGTGATCTTGAATGGAGTTAGGCACCGCGGTTGCCGAATTTCATCGGCCGCCTCGCCGGAACGTTCGGCTTGAGGGATTCTGAGGTCGCCAAGCCTGATCCGAGCCGGAAGCCAAGCGGCTGAAAGTGCTCCTGAAGCAAGTTGGAATGCCACAACGCGACTTGGAACGGAGTTGACGGTAGGGCATTATTGAGATATTACTGCAAAACTGCATATGAGGACGACATGAATGCGGTATTGCATAAGAAAGCGGAGATATTAGCGACGGACCGTCATAGCCTTGCCTTGGAAGGATTTTTCCAAATCATGGCCCGGTGGAACGTCGACAACAATAATGCTCGTCGGATCCTCGGCAATCCGGCAGAGCGAACATTCTACGAGTGGAAGAAGGGCAAGGCAGGCCGTCTACCGGACGATACGCTGCGCCGGATCGGGTACGTTGCCGGCATTTGGAAAGCTCTTCAGATTGTCTATTCCGACGCAACGATCTCGGACTCCTGGACCCATCGCCCCAACAGAGCTTTTGGAGGTCAAACTCCGATTGAGCGAATGGCGGCTGGCGATGTGACGGACTTGGCAGCCGTGAGGGCTTACATCGACGCCGCCAGGGCACCTTGGTCCTGAAAGCCCTGGTCCTGAAAGCCCTGGTCCTGAAAATGACGACAAGCGACGTGAACTGGCCGGAGGCTTGGAGGATAATTGCGTCCCGCTATCCTCCAATTGCTCTGTTCGAGCGCCTTTCGGACAACCCGGCCCTGTGGGATGTTTTGATCGAATTGGAGCAAGCCACCAATCCGCGCATCCGTGACGAAGTCGGAGAGATCAGCCTCGTTCCGCCGGAACGGCGGGTGGCCGGCAATAATGCATCTTGGATAATGGCGCCCTTCACTCACGTGAACAAGAACGGCTCGCGTTTCTCCGATGGAACATACGGCGTCTACTACGCAGCTCAAGCATTGGAGACCGCCATTCGTGAGACGGGATATCATTTCTCGCGTCTCGCAGAGGATTCGGCAGACCCGCCTCGACGAGAGGACATGAGAGTGCTGCTGGGGTCTTTAACAGCCGGTCTCGACGACGTATCCAAACAGGAATCCGATATTCGTACGGCAATTCTGCACCCGCAATCGTATGCGCATAGTCAGCCATTCGCAGCTGACTTGCGAAGCAAAAAAAATAGCGACGGGCTCATTTATCCGAGCGTGAGACATTCAGGCGGCCTGTGCGTCGCCGCGTTCTGGCCAAATGTCGTCGGGATACCGATCCAGGAACGCCACCTCAAATATGAATGGGATGGGAAACGCTTCTCGCGTTATTTCGATTTCAAACGTGATGCATGGTGTGACGTCTGAGGCGTTCGCGGGCTCGCTACGAGTTGGCGGGACCCAATGCTGCTGGCGGAGAGGGAGGGATTCGAACCCCCGATAGGCTTGCACCTATGCCGCATTTCGAGTGCGGTGCGATCGACCACTCTGCCACCTCTCCAGGCGCCATGACGGGCGGCTTGCCGCCCCCGGTCGGGCGGAGTTCTAGGCGAGGACGGCGGGCCAGACAAGGCGCGGCGGCGAGGAAAAATTCTCACGCCGGCCCGGCGCTCGGGACAACGCTACCGCAGGCGGTTCCGCCCGATAATTACCGACGTCGATGACGGCCTGGGCAAGAGGCCTGCGGGCCGGTCATTCCCACTCGGCTTTGCCGAGGCTGGCTAACCGCGCCAGCATCACCAGCAGCCGGACGCCGGCCGGAAATGCATCGGGGCTGATGGTAAAGTCCGGCGAATGCACGCCGACCCCGCCAAGCCCGTCCTTCGCCACGCCAAGGCCGAAGTAGATCGAATGGAAATCGCGCGTGTAGTAGGCAAAGTCTTCCGAAAACATCCCACGGTGTGGCGTTGTATCGAATATCCCCGGCCAGGCCGACGCAAGGGGAGGCGCTATCTGGGAGAAGGTCTGTGCATCGTTGACGGTCGGGGGCGAACCGGCACGGAATTCCCAATCCGCAGCTATGCCGTTCGCGGCCGAGAACCGATCGACTTCGTCCTTCACCATTTGCTCGATCGGCACATTGCCGCCATCGGCGGCCGATGGGTCTTCGAAGGCGCGGACGGTACCGCCGATCTCGCCCATCGTAGGCAGAACGTTCAAAGCAGGACCTTGCACGATGATCTTCGTCACACTTACAACGACCGGCCGGTTTGCGATGTCGAGTCGCCGCGCAGGCAAATATGAAAGCTGCTGGACGAGACGGGCCGTCAACAGCGGAATATCATCACCGTCGAACGGTGCGGCCGCATGTGATCCGCGGCCCGTTAGTTTGACTTTGAATGTACTGCTTCCCGCCAGAGTGGCTCCCGGACTGGCAGAAATCGAGCCGACGGCCAATCCCGGCGCTGAGTGCGCGGCGAATATTTTTTCGACGCCAAGCCCGGTCAATATCTTCTCGTGAACGATGTCGTCCGCCCCACCTGCCGTTTCTTCGGCCGGCTGGAACAGAAAAACGATCTTGCCGGCGAACTTTTCCTTGTTTCTTATCAAGATGGAGGCCGCGCCAAGCAGCATAGCCGCGTGGGCGTCGTGCCCGCAATTGTGCATTCAACCCGCTGATTTTCGAACGAGGCCGGTGATCGCCGGGCTCACTAACGCCGACCTCCAGGGGCCTGGCATCCATTTCCGCGCGAAGCGCAATTACCGAGCCCGGACGCCCGGAATCCAGCACGGCAATCACTGCCGTGGGCGCCTCGCTGGAGGGTACGAACCGGTCGAAACCAAGCACCTTAAGCTGCGCCAACAAATAATCATGTGCCTTGAATTCCTGTTTGCCCAGTTCTGGATTTTCATGAAGGTAGCTGTAGGTCTGCGCCACCAGCGGCAGAGCATCTGCTATATCCTCGGACAGGTCCTTGGCGTTTGACAGAGCCGGACAGATAAGCACGGCAAACGAGGCGAATGAGATTACAAGCCGTGAAGCGGTGAACATCCGAATATCCCGCAACGATTTGGCATTCGCGAATGACACGCCCGTTGGACGCCGCCGGAGCTTATCACAGCATGAGCGCAAATCGAGCGCAACGCGCCGCTATTGGGGCGGGGTGCGCTGCTGATCCCCCTCGGTAGCGATGCTGGGCATTTGCCACGGTCCCGTTCCCTCAAGGCGAGGAGAAGCTTCACTCCTTGCTCTTCTTGTCTTTCTTCTCGTCCTTGTCTTTCTTGTCGTCCTTGTCCTTTTTCCGGTTGGTGAACCGCGCATTGCCCAAGCCGGTGCCGATGGTCAGCACGCCCCAATGATCGACGTCCTGCATATACGGCACTTCGGAAAGGCCCTGCGCCACGCCGTCATTGTGCATCAGCACCGCGGTGTCGTGATCGCCGATCTGCGGGATCGCCTCGACCAGGCTCGACGGCAGGTTGAATTTGCTGCTCTCCCAGTTGCCCGGCAGGTTTTGTGCGCCTTTTTCGATGGAGCCGTCGTGGTTGATCACGCCGGGACAGGCGATGCCGATGAACGGCGCAAGTTTCAGGCCTTCGGCATCGGCCGCGGCGATCAAGTCCTTCAGCATCTTGACCAGCCGCTTCACCGTGCCTTCGCGCGTCGGCTCGTCGTCGGCGTGACGCCACAGGTCGGATTTCCAAACCGATGCTTTCGACAGGTCCGGCGCCTTCTTCCAGCGCGTCTCCACCACGCCGCAGCGGATGTTGGTGCCGCCGATATCCACCGCCAGGATGCTATCATGGGCTTCGAAAATCCATGACGGCGCCAGATGCAGGCAGCCGATCAGGCCGGCGTCATCGGGGTGAAAACGGATCGGCACCAGGTCGACTTTGAAATCTTCCGCTTTGAGGATGAGGTCGGTGCGCGCGATGGCAAGCTCGCCGACCCGGCTCTGCCTAAAACCGCCGCCGACCACGATGCGCTCGGTGTCGGCCCAAGCCTTTGTCTTCAGGAAGCGCCTTGTGACATAGGCTAGTTCCTGCGCGAATTCCTCGATCGCTCCGTGCACCAGCGCAGCTGCGCCGACGTCCTCGCCGACCAGCAGTTCGTCAAGCGTGCTTTTGCTGATTTCGCCGGTGGCTTTCTTGCCGAGCGGATCGTCGCCATTGTTGCGCAGGGGCTTGCGCAAACTGTCCAGAATCTTGCGGAACGCGCCCTTGCTGGCGCGGTCGCCGAGGAAGCCGTCGTCGTCCTTCAACTCGATATTGAAACTGTCGACGTCAACCGTCGGCAGGCGCCTCGCGCCATGCCGGCCGATGCCGGTGGTGGTAAGAGTGTCTTCAGCCATGTTGCCCTTGCCCGCTCGCGCTGGAGGTGGCGGGACAACGGCGATGGAACCCGTTGGTTTCACTAAAGGGCGAATAGCGAGGTGCGAATAGCTTTCCTCATGGTGAGGAGCCCGCCCTTTTCGGCGGGCGTCTCGAACCATGAGCGGCGCCCAGCTCCCATCCTTCGAGACGCCGCGCAAGAGCGCGGCTCCCCAGGATGAGGAATAAGGCCCCAAATCCTTGCTTTTTGGCCGGTTTTCGCCGCGGTTTGCCTTGACTCGCGGCTTGCAGCGGCTATAAGTCCCGCACCCGGCGCGGGATTTTTCTCGCGCTGTTTGTTTTTGCGCGCTGCGCGAAAATTGAACCCATAACGACTGACAAAAAAGCCGGCCCGGAGCAGTCCGAGGCCGGGATCGAACACGAAGGAATAAAACGATGTTCGCAGTCATCAAAACCGGCGGCCGGCAATACCGCGTCGTTCCGGATGATGTGCTCGAGATAGGCAAGATCGCCGGCGATGTCGGGACGATCGTGCAGCTTGGCGAAGTGCTTCTGGTCGGCGGCGAATCGCCGGTGCTCGGAATGCCCACGGTGGCCGGCGCGTCGGTTGCGGCCGAAGTGCTGCAGCACAAGCGCGGGCCGAAGATCATCTCGTTCAAGAAGCGCCGCCGCAAGAATTCCCGCCGCAAGCGCGGCTATCGCGACGAGATCACGGTGCTGCGCATCACCGAGATCCTGACCAACGACAACAAGCCGACCATCGGTCCGCGCCCGAAGCGCGAAAAGCCGGTGGTGACCCAGCCTGTCGATGGCGACGACGACGATGCGCCGAAGGCGGTGAAGAAAAAGGCGCCGGCCAAGAAGGCGGCCACCCAGGCTGCGGCCAAACCGCGCGCGAAACCGCCGGCAAGGAAAACCGCGGCGAAAAAGAGCGATAAAAAGTAAGCGTGATAAAAAGTGAAATGATTCCGTCAAGGAATTGATCTAAGAGATAGTGGAAGTTGGAGACGGGCCATGGCTCACAAAAAAGCAGGCGGTTCATCGCGTAACGGTCGGGATTCGGCGGGCAAGCGGCTCGGAATCAAGGCCTACGGCGGCGAGCACGTGATTCCCGGTAACATCATCGCGCGCCAGCGCGGCACCACCTGGCATCCCGGCCTTAATGTCGGCATGGGCACGGACCACACCCTGTTCGCCAAGGTCGAGGGTCATGTCGAGTTTCGTGCAAAAGCCAATGGCCGCACTTTCGTGTCGGTACTCCCGATGACGGAAGCCGCGGCCGAGTAAACGGTGGACCACATGGAGTCCGCCGGGTCCTGTTGAACCGGCGGAGTCCAAAAAGGGCTCCAAAGGGGAGGCGGGAAACCGGCCTCCCCTTTTTTATTGCGCGTGTTCCGCAAAAGTGGACACCGGTTTTGCGATCAGAACACGCGCCAATAGTGAAGCGTAAAAAATCGTTGCCAAAAAAAAGCATCACGCGAGGAGCCCGACATGTTGCAGGACATCCCGACACCGACGCCCACATTGCCCGAGGCGAGACCCTTCGTCCTCGAGACCGAACGGCTGTTGTTGCGCCGGCCGACGCTCGCGGACGTTAAATCGATTGCCCATCTTGCCAACGACCGCCGCATCGCCGTCAACACCCGCCGGCTGCCGCATCCCTATTCCCGGGATCACGCGGTGGAGTTCGTGCGCTCGCTGGCGGATGAGATTCGCAACACTGTTTTTCTGATCGAATGCGAGGCCGCGCCAATCGGCGTGGTCGGCGTCGACTGGCGCGAACCGGAAGCGCCGGAGCTCGGCTACTGGCTCGGCGTGGAGCATTGGGGCCAGGGTTTCGGCACCGAGGCCGCGCGCGCGGTGATCGACTTCACCTTCGAGGAGTTCGACATCGAAAGCCTGTTCTCCGGCGCGCGGGTGACCAATCCCGCCTCGCGCAACATCCTGGAGAAATGCGGCTTCCAGTGGAGCGGCGTCGAACTGCACCGCTTCGAGGCGATCGGATCGTCGACCCCGGTGGATTGCTTCAAGCTCAGCCGCGGCGTTTGGTCGTCGCTGAAGAACTGGGGCTCATCGACAAAACGGGAGCGGTGAACTTGTAGGGTGGGCAAAGTGCAGCGTGCCCACCATTCACAACGCGGCGACGCATCGATGGTGGGCACGGCGCGAACAGCGCCTTTGCCCACCCTACGGCATCAATCACACCGGCGGACTGACCGTCGTCTCACGCCCCAATTGCTGCTCGCGGATGAAAATATACAGCCCCGCGCCGATGATGATCGTGGCCCCGACGATGGTCGCCACCGACGGCACGTCGCCGAACACCACATAGCCGAACATCACCGCCCACAGAATCATCGAATACTGATACGGCACCACCACGCTGGCCGGCGCCAGTTTCAGCGCACGATTGATGCATAACAGCGCCACGATGGAGATGCATCCCGCCAGCACGAACAGGCCGAGGTCCGGCAGGCCCGGCATGCGCCATGCAAACGGCGCCAGCACCAGGCCGACGCTGAAAGTGCCCGAGAATTGCGTCGCGGCCAGCACGATGTCGGGCGTGGCGCGCAGCGAGCGGGTGACGATCATCAGCGCCGCGAATGAAACACTGCCGCCAAGCGCGATCAGCGCCGGCCACGTCATGGTTTGCGCCGACGGCTGCAGCGCGATCAATACGCCGCAGAAGCCGACCACCACCGCGCTCCAGCGCCGCCAGCCGACCTGCTCGCGCAGGATGATCGCCGACAACGCGGTGACGAAAATCGGACCCGCCAGGTAATAGGTGATGACATCGGCCAGCGGCAGATACACCACCGCCACGAAGAACGCGGCGACCTCCGCGGTCGACAGCACCATCCGCAGCAGCTGCAGCCCCGGCCGCTCCAGCCGCGGCAGCGCCGCGCGCTGCCGCCAGATCAGCGTCAGCAGAATCAGCAGCGGCACCGCGGCGCGCAGCAGCAGCAATTCGTTGACCGGATAGCTCGCCACCATCACCTTGCCCAGCGCATCGCCGAACGAAAACAGCCCCACGCCGGCGAGCATCAGCGCGATGCCGGCCAGCCGCGCCGAACGTTCATCGGAATGGACCGAGATTTTGGAGAGAAGAGACATAGTGACCTTGGCGATGACCTCATCCTGAGGAGCGGCCACTCGGCCGCGTCTCGAAGGATGACCGCACGCACCCTCATGGTTCGAGACGGCGCAAGAACGCCTCCTCACCATGAGGGACCCAGCGCGTCAATCCGAATTAATCGCGACGCCGCGACGTAACAGGTTGCCGCATTCTTCCCCCTGCACTACCTATACCTCATGAAATTCCTCGATGAAGCCAAGGTCTATATCCGCTCCGGCGACGGCGGCAACGGCTGCGTGGCGTTCCGGCGCGAGAAGTATATCGAGTTCGGCGGACCCAGCGGCGGCAATGGCGGGCGCGGCGGCGATGTCATTGTCGAGGTCGCCGACGGGCTGAACACGCTGATCGATTATCGCTACCAGCAGCATTTCAAGGCGCCGAAGGGCACCAACGGCATGGGCAAGGACCGTCACGGCGCCAACGGCAAGCCGGTGGTACTCAAGGTGCCGGTCGGCACCCAGATCTTCGACGAGGACCGCGAAACGCTGATCCACGATTTTACCGCCTTGGGCGAACGCTTCGTGCTCGCCGAAGGCGGCAATGGCGGTTTTGGCAACGCGCATTTCAAATCCTCCACCAACCGCGCGCCGCGCAATGCCAATCCCGGCCAGGAAGGCGAGGAGCGCTGGATCTGGCTGCGGCTGAAGCTGATCGCCGACGCCGGGCTCGTCGGACTGCCCAATGCCGGCAAGTCGACCTTCCTCTCGGTGGTCAGCGCCGCAAAGCCGAAGATCGCCGATTATCCGTTCACCACGCTGCATCCGCAGCTCGGCGTGGTGAATGCGGACGGCCGCGAATTCGTGCTGGCGGATATTCCGGGCCTGATCGAGGGCGCGCATGAAGGCGCGGGCCTCGGCGACCGCTTTCTCGGCCATGTCGAACGCTGCCGCGTGCTGCTGCATCTGGTCGACGCGACCTGCGAACATGCGGGCAAGGCTTACAAGACGGTGCGGACCGAGCTGGAAGCCTACGAGGGAAACCTCGCCGACAAGATCGAAATCGTAGCCCTCAACAAGATCGACGCCGTTTCCGCGGACGAACTGAAGAAGCAGAAGGACCGGCTGAAGCGCGCCGCGAAGAAAACGCCGCTGCTGATGTCGGGCGTGTCAGGCGCCGGCGTGAAGGACGCGCTGCGCGCGCTGGTGGAGGTGATCGGCGAAGCGCCGGTGTCGGTGAAGGCGAGGGGCGCCGCGCAGGCCGAGCCGTGGACGCCGCAATCTTCGCCCCGCGACTGACTTGCGCCGGCGGCGTCCGGCTGCAAAACTGCGGCACTCACAAAATTTCAGGGAGAAAAACCGATGATCGGCTATGTCACATTGGGGACCAATGACCTCAAAAAGTCCGCCACATTCTATGACAAGCTTTGCGCTGAAATGGGCATGGGACGTTTCATGGAGAACGACCGGCTCATTGCCTGGGGCGGGCCAGGCGGCGGCGCGGGATTTGGGGTCGCGCTGCCCTATGACGGCAAGCCCATGACGGTCGGCAACGGTGTCATGGCGGCATTCGGGGCCAAGGACAAAGCCCATGTCGAGCGCATCCACAAACTTGCGCTGTCACTCGGCGGCACCTGCGAGGGCCCTCCCGGCCCGCGCGGCGACAGCGGGTTTTATGCGGCCTATTTTCGCGATCCCGACGGCAACAAGCTCAATGCATTCGTGATGGGCTGATAAGGTTCGATATGTCACGTCAACGCCGTCATTGCGAGGAGCGAAGCGACGAAGCAATCCAGATCTCGTCATGCGCGGGCTTGACCCGCGCATCCATCCCTTTTCGCAAAAATCTTTTTCCGAAGCGGATGGATTGCCGGGTCAAGCCCGGCAATGACGAAATGGATCAGATGGCTTCGCTTCGCCCGCAATGACGATGGCCCGCCCCCAGCTTGAAAATTTCCGACGCATCGTCGTCAAGGTCGGCTCGTCGCTGCTGATCGATTCCGACGCCGGCGAGGTGCGGGCGTCATGGCTGGCGGCGCTCGCCGCCGATCTCGCAAAACTGCACGGCGAAGGCCGCGAACTGCTGATCGTCTCGTCGGGCTCGATCGCGCTTGGCCGCAGCCGCCTGAAATTGCCGCGCGGCGCCTTGAAGCTGGAAGAAAGCCAGGCCGCCGCCGCCGTGGGCCAGATCGCGCTGGCGCGAATCTGGTCCGAAGTACTGGGGCATCACGGCATCGGCGCCGGCCAGATCCTGGTAACATTGCAGGACACCGAAGAGCGCCGCCGCTATCTCAACGCCCGCTCCACCATCGCAAAACTGCTGGAATGGCGCGCGGTGCCGGTCATCAATGAAAACGACACCGTGGCCACCAATGAAATCCGTTACGGCGACAATGACCGCCTCGCAGCAAGAGTCGCGACCATGGCCAGCGCCGACCTGCTGATCCTGCTGTCGGATATCGACGGCCTCTATGACGCGCCGCCCGCCGCCAATCCGAACGCAAAATTGATTCCGATCGTCGAGTCCGTCACCGCCGAGATCGAAGCGATGGCCGGCGCCGCCGAATCCGAATTATCGCGCGGCGGCATGTTCACCAAGATCGAGGCGGCGAAGATAGCCACATCAGGCGGCACCCATATGCTGATCGCATCCGGCAAGATCGAGCATCCGCTGCAGGCCATCGCGCAGGGCGGCCGCTGCACCTGGTTCCTGACGCCGGCCAATCCCGTGACCGCGCGAAAACGCTGGATCGCGGGTTCGCTGGAGCCGAAGGGCACGCTGACGATAGACGCCGGTGCCGTGACCGCATTGCGCGCCGGCAAAAGCCTGTTGCCGGCTGGCGTGATCCGGGTCGACGGGCAATTCGCCCGCGGCGATGCGGTGGTGGTGCGCGGTCCCGATACTCATGAGATCGGCCGCGGCCTTGTCGCCTATGACGCCGAGGACGCCGACAGGATCAGGGGCCGCTCGTCTTCCGATGCCGCGCAAATTCTCGGCATCAGCGGGCGGGCAGAGATGATCCACCGGGACGATCTGGTGATCGGGGCGGCAAGGGGGTGAGATCAGTTCGATCAGTTGCGCCCTCGTAAACGGCTGATTTATCGGCTATATCAGGCCGTAAGTTGGAAACGGAACCAGAAATGACGGCTTCGCTCAAAGCCATCGACGGACCCGCCGATCTACCGGCGCTGATGACCGGCCTCGCTGCACGCGCGCGCGATGCCGCGCGCGTGCTGTCGCTTGCCTCGCCGGAGCAGAAAAACCGCGCGCTCGATGCGATGGAGCGTGCCATCCGTGCCCGTGCAGCAGCCATCCTCGCCGCCAACGCCGAGGATGTCGCCGAAGCCCGCGGCGGCGGCGCGACCGCTGCTTTCATCGACCGGCTGACGCTGACGCCGGCGCGCGTCGATGCGATGGCCGATGGCATCAGGACCGTTCGCGATATTCCCGATCCCGTGGGCGTCATCACCGAGCGCTGGCAACGCCCCAACGGCATGACCATCGAGCGCGTGCGGGTGCCGCTCGGCGTCGTCGCGGTGATCTTCGAAAGCCGCCCCAACGTCGCCGCCGATGCCGGCGTGCTGTGCCTGAAATCCGGCAACGCGGTGATCTTGCGCGGCGGCTCCGACAGTTTCAGGTCCTGCCGCGCGATTCATGAGTGCCTGGTGCAGGGATTGCACGAAGCGGGTTTGCCGGAGGCCGCGATCACGCTGGTGCCGACCCGCGATCGCGCCGCGGTCGGATTATTGCTGACCGGCCTCGATGGCGGCGTTGACGTGATCGTGCCGCGGGGCGGCAAGAGCCTGGTCGCGCGGGTCGAGGCCGAAGCGCGCGTGCCGGTGTTCGCGCATCTGGAAGGCGTCAACCATGTCTATGTCGATCACGCCGCCAATCTCGAAATGGCGAAGTCGATCGTGCTGAACGCCAAGATGCGGCGCCCCGGCGTCTGCGGTGCTGCCGAAACCCTGCTGGTCGATCGCGCCGGCGCATCCGCGAATTTGAAGCCGCTGGTCGAGATGCTGATCGACGCCGGCTGCGAGGTGCGCGGCGATGAGTCCGTGCAGCGCGCCGACTCGCGGGTAAAACCCGCGTCGGACGAGGACTGGGACACCGAATATGAAGACGCGATCATCGCGGCCAAAGTAGTCGGCGGCGTCGATGACGCCATCGCACACATCCGCAAGCACGGCTCGCGTCATACCGACGCCATCGTGACGGAAGACGCCGATACCGCGCAAAAATTTCTCAACGAGGTCGATTTCGGCGATCGTGCTGCACAACGCCTCGACTCAATTCGCCGATGGCGGCGAATTCGGTTTTGGCGCGGAGATCGGGATTGCGACAGGTAAATTCCACGCCCGCGGTCCGGTCGGCGCCGAGCAACTGACCAGCTTCAAGTACCGCATTCACGGCACTGGACAGACCCGGCCGTGATGGTACGGCCCATGCGGTGACCGAGTTGAAGCAATCACCATCCGCCACGCTGTCTGCCTCTCATGAAATCCCGTTTCATGCCGACGGCATGCGCATCGGCCTGCTCGGCGGATCGTTCAATCCGCCGCATGCCGCGCATCGCGCCATCAGCCGGTTTGCGATCAAGCGGCTGCAGCTGGACCGCATCTGGTGGCTGGTGACGCCGGGCAATCCGCTCAAGGAGGGACAGGGCTTGCGCGAACTGGAGGAGCGCGCCGGCGCCGCGCGCAAAATGGCGGACGATCCGCGCATCGATGTCAGCTGTCTCGAATCCGTCATCGGAACACGCTACACCGCGGACACCGTCAGCTATCTGCGCCGCCGCTGTTCCGGCCTGCGCTTCGTCTGGATCATGGGCGCTGACAATCTCGCGCAATTTCACCGCTGGCAGAACTGGCGGCGCATCGCCGATCAAGTGCCTTTTGCCGTGGTCGATCGTCCGCCGCAAAGCTTTCGCACGCTGGCCGCGCCTGCCGCGCTGGCGCTGCAGCGGTATCGCATTCCCGAAAGCTGCGCCGGCAGGCTTGCCGGCTGCCGCGCGCCGGCCTGGGTGTTTCTGACCGGCATGAAATCGACCCTGTCATCGACCGGTTTTAGGAACCCGGATGGCAGTTGGGCAACACAATCCAAGAACTGAACCGGCCGCATCACTGGAATATTGAAACCGTTAACCCCACATGCCTAGTATAGTCATCGGGCGCCGGGATTCGGCGTTCGCGATACAGTGAAAGGAATGGTCCCTGGCCACATCTGTATTGTCCAAGTCTGTTTTACCGAAAGCGCGTAAAACATCGACACCAGCCGTGGTTTTGCAGGCGCAGCCTGACGCCGACAAAACCCTGAACCTGATCCTCTCCCGCCTCGACGACATGAAGGCGGAAGAAACGGTCACCATCGATCTTCGTGGCAAATCCGCCTTCTCCGATTACATGGTCGTCACCTCGGGCCGGGCCAACCGGCACGTCGGCGCGATCGCGGAGAATGTCACGAAAGGTCTCAAGGAAACCGGCATCAAAAGCATCCACGTCGAGGGCTTGCCCAATTGCGACTGGGTGCTGATCGATTCCGGCGACGTGATCGTGCACGTGTTCAGACCCGAGGTTCGCGAATTCTACAATCTGGAAAGATTGTGGACGCAAAGCCCGGCGGGGGCGAAGACGCTCTGAGCTGAGGCCGATGAGAATCGGCTGATCGCATGATAGCGTGCGCGGATGCGCCTCGTCCTCATTGCAGTCGGCCGCCTCAAGCAGGGTCCGGAGCGGGAACTTGCAGAGCGCTATCGGGAGCGATTCGACGATATCGGCCGCAAGCTCGGCTTTCGCGGCCTCGAGATTCATGAAATTCCGGAAAGCCGCGCGCGGGACGCAGCTACCCGCGTAAACGAGGAAGCGGCGGCGATTTCAGCGCGAATCCCTGAAAAATCCATCCTGGTGGCGCTCGATGAACGGGGGGACAGCATCGACAGCGCGGCGTTTGCTCGGCATCTTGGGCGCTGGCGGGATCAGTCGGTCGCGAATACTATTTTCGTGATCGGCGGCGCGGACGGACTTTCGCCCGATTTGCGGCGCAAGGCAAAGCTCAAGCTTGCCTTCGGCGCCGCGACCTGGCCGCATCAAATGGTACGCGTCATGCTTCTGGAACAGATTTACCGGGCCGCGACCATTTTGGCCGGCCACCCTTATCATCGCGCTTAAACGCAGGCCGAAGCAGAAAAGGCACCGATCGGATCCGATGCAAGCAGCGCGGGACACCAGCTTGTACCACGACACCGCGCGACGCGGTCAGCGCCATGCAATCCGCGCTCCCCTACCCCTGATTATGTTCGCCGCGAGCTTTGCCGGTCTGGCGCTTTCGCCCGCGGCTGCGCAGGTCGCAGCTGCAACTCAGCAGGCCACAGCCCCCTCGCCGGACGCGATCAAGCAGCGCGAGCAGGAACTCGAGGCCGCCCGTGCGCAGCAAAAGAGCGCCGCCGAATTGCAGGAAAAGTTAAAAGCCGATATCGCCGCGATCGGCCAGGACCGCAGCAAGCTCAATCAGCAATTGATCGACATCGCCGCAAGGGTGCGCGGCGTCGAAACCAGAATCGGCGAGGCGGAAGCGCGCTTAAGGCCGCTCGATGCGCGCGAACAGCAGATCCGCAACTCGCTCGATTCGCGGCGCTCCGAAATCGTCGAAGTGCTGGCCGCCCTGCAACGCGCCGGCCGCCGCGCGCCGCCGGCCTTGCTGGTGCGGCCGGAGGATGCGCTGCAGTCGCTTCGCACGGCGATGCTGCTGGGGTCCGTGGTGCCCGAAATGCGCGTGCAGGCCGAACGGCTGGTCGGCGACTTGAGCGAATTGATCGGCTTGCGCAAAACCATTGCGACCGAGCGCGATCAGCTTGGCGTGGATCGTGACAAGCTCAAGGGCGACCAGGTCCAGCTCGCCTCCCTGGTCGAGGAACGGCAGCGCAAGCAGAGCGCCATCGAAAAGGACCTGGACATGGAGGGCGCGCGGGCGCTGGCCCTGGCGCGTCAGGCCGACAGCCTGCAGGGCTTGATCGCCAAAATGGAGCAAGACCTCAAAAGCGCGGCCAAAGCAGCCCAGTCGGCCAGCCTGCAGGGCGCCCCCGCGGCCCTCAACGGCAAGCCCAACCTGAAGGCCCTCAAGGACCCGGGCCGGCTCAGCCCGGCTATCGCCTTTGCATCCGCCAGGGGCCTGTTCTCCCTGCCGGTAAATGGCGTCAGGATTCGCGAGTTTGGCGGTTCCGACGGCGTCGGTGGCGTGGAAAAAGGCATTTCTTTGGCAAGCCGGGCCGGCGCACAGGTTACAACCCCCTGCGACGGCTGGGTTGTTTACGCCGGACCGTTCCGCAGTTACGGTCAACTCTTGATCCTCAATGCCGGGGGCGGGTATCATGTGTTGATCGCCGGGATGGAGCGCATTTCGGTCAACATCGGCCAGTTTGTACTTACCGGGGAGCCGGTCGCAACCATGGGGACCACGTCCCAGGTTGCATCGATACTTGCGGCAAACGCGAGTTAGCCCGTGCTCTATATCGAGTTCCGTAAGGACGGCACTCCCATTGATCCAGGCCCATGGTGGGCCGCAAATGAAGGCGAAAAGGTCCGCGGATGATGCGCAAGACTTCGATAATTCTTCTCAGCGCCGCCACCGGCGCGGCATTGATGCTTTTCGTGACCCAGCCGCCCGCCGTGCTGATGGGATCGAGCGCGCGTGCCGCGACGTCGGACACCTATCGCCAGCTCAATCTGTTCGGCGACGTATTCGAGCGGGTCCGCAGCGACTATGTCGAGAAGCCCGACGACAGCAAGCTCGTCGAGTCCGCCATCAGCGGTATGCTGACCGGCCTCGATCCGCATTCCAGCTACATGGACGCCAAGAGTTTTCGCGACATGCAGGTGCAGACCCGCGGCGAGTTCGGCGGGCTCGGCATCGAAGTCACGATGGAAGACGGGCTGATCAAGGTGGTCTCGCCGATCGACGACACGCCGGCATCGAAAGCCGGCATCATGGCCAACGACATCATCACCAATCTCGATGACGAAGCCGTGCAGGGCCTTACCCTCAATCAGGCGGTCGAGAAGATGCGCGGCCCGGTCAATACCAAGATCAGGCTCAAGATCATCCGCAAGGGCCAGGACAATCCGATCGACGTAACGCTGGTGCGCGACAACATCCGGGTCCGCTCGGTGCGCGCGCGCGTTGAAAGCGACGATATCGGCTTCATCCGCATTACCACCTTCAACGAGCAGACCACCGAAGGCCTGAAGCGGGAAATCGGCACGCTGACGTCGCAGATCGGCGCCGACAAGCTGAAGGGCTTCATTATCGACCTGCGCAACAATCCCGGCGGTTTGCTGGAGGAAGCGGTGACGGTTTCCGACACCTTCCTCGAGCGCGGCGAGATCGTCTCGACCCGCGGCCGCAATGCCGAGGAAACCCAGCGCCGCACTGCGCACCCCGGCGATCTTACCAAGGGCAAGCCGGTGATCGTTCTGATCAACGGCGGCTCCGCATCGGCTTCGGAAATCGTCGCCGGCGCGCTGCAGGACCACAAGCGCGCGACGCTGGTCGGCACGCGCTCGTTCGGCAAGGGCTCGGTACAGACCATCATTCCGCTCGGCTCCGGCAATGGCGCGCTTCGTCTCACCACCGCGCGCTATTTCACGCCGTCGGGAAAATCGATCCAGGCCAAGGGCATCGTTCCCGATATCGAGGTGCTGCAGGATGTGCCCGACGAGTTGAAGTCGCGCACGGATACAAAGGGCGAAGCCTCGCTGCGCGGCCATCTGAAGTCCGAGGGCGACGAGAAGACCGGCTCGCAATCCTACGTGCCGCCGGATGCCAAGGACGACAAGGCGCTGAAGATGGCGGCCGACCTGCTGCATGGCGTCAAGGTCAACGCCTCAGCGCCGGCCACCGGCGACAAGGCTGCGATCGACAAGCCCGCCAACAAGGCGGCGAACTGATCCGGCTCATAAGCTGTTTCGCGAATTGGGCGGCCCGCGGGGCCGCCCTTTTGCTTGAATGACCAGCCCCGCTCGTATCCTCCGCGAAAGCGGAAGACCTCATCCTGAGGGCTGCGTGACATTGGAACCGGCATCGGGTCTGCCTTCCGCTTGATTCGCCGTGGTATTGTCGGCCCGCTGATTTGGGGGCCTCCGGGAGCAACATGGCAGAGACGGCGGACGATCTGAGCACCCCGCTCGGACAGGAAACGGCGCGCAAGACGCGCCGCCGCTTGCGGCTGCCGTTTTCCGCGACCCAGGCGATCGCGGTGCTGATGGGCCTGTTCCTGCTGGGCTTCCTCGGCTTCGCCCTGTTCAATGACAATCCTTTTGGCGGCGAACCGTCCGCGCGCGTCGCCATCCGCACCGCACCGCCGGCCGAAAAAACAGCCACCGCGCCGGGCGCAGCGGCGCCCGTCATCAAGTCGGCGGCCGAGATGGCCAAGGCAGCCGATCCCGCCGGAAAGAAGACCATCACCATCATCGACGGTTCCAGCGGTGCGCGCCAGGACGTCGTGGTGTCCGGCGATGCACCCGACAAGGCCGAGACCGACGCGCCGGCGCTGATGGCCGGGATCGATCAGCGCCTGCTGGAAAAATCGCGCTACGGCATGATTCCGGTCGTTGCCGACGGACTGAAGCCCTTCACGGCCTATGCCGGAGGAACCGACGCCGACCGCGCCCGCGCCGCCAGGATGCCCAGCATCGCCATCGTGATCGGCGGCCTCGGAGTCGGTGCCGCCAAAACCAGCGACGCCATCATGAAACTGCCGCCGGCGGTGACGCTGGCCTTCACTCCCTACGGCTCGGACCCCGGCAAGCTGGTAGAGCGCGCCCGCGCGCAACGGCACGAGGTGCTGCTGCAAATCCCGATGGAGCCATTCGACTACCCCGACAACGACCCCGGACCGCAAACCCTGCTCACCACGCTGAGCACCGAACAGAACCTCGACCGCCTATTCTGGCATCTCAGCCGATTCCAGGGCTATGCCGGGATCGCCAATTTCATGGGCGGGCGCTTCGTCGTCACCGACGCCGTGATGCAGCCTGTTCTGCGCGAGGCCGCCAAACGCGGGCTCGGCTACCTCGACGACGGTTCGGCGCCGCGCAGCGTCGCCTCCGCGCTGGCGGAGGGCCAGGCGATGGCTTTCGCCAAAGCCGATTCCAACATCGACGCAGTGCCGACATCGGTGGAAATCGACCGCGCGCTGGCGAAACTCGAAACCCTCGCGAAGGAGCGCGGAACCGCGGTCGGTATTGCGTCGGCGCTGCCGATTTCGATCGAGCGGCTCGGTGTCTGGACCAGATCGCTGGAGAGCCGCGGCATCCTGCTTGTGCCATTGACAACAGCGATGCTGAAATCAAAATCGAACTGACTGACCTCATCCCTGAGGAGCGGCGTCTTCGCCGCGTCTTCGAAGGATGGCCGCACACGCTTCATGGTTCGAGACGGCGCAAGCGCGTCTCCTCGCCATGAGGAGAGAACAACGCGAGAGGCATCGACGGAATGGCGCGCTACGAAGACCTGCCCTATCGGACTTGCGTCGGCATGATGCTGATCAACGCGGCGGGGCTGGTCTTCATCGGTCGCCGCGCCGGCGGCATCGAACATGTCGATGAGTCCCATGTCTGGCAGATGCCGCAGGGCGGCGTCGATCCCGGCGAAGACACCTGGGCGGCGGCAAAGCGCGAGCTCTATGAGGAAACCAGCGTCCGCTCGATCGAAAAACTCGGCGAGATGCCGGACTGGCTGATCTACGACATTCCGCGCACTGTTGCCGGGCGGACCTGGAAGGGCCGCTACCGCGGGCAGCGCCAGAAGTGGTACGCGGTGCGTTTCACCGGCAAGGACGCCGAGATCAATGTCGCCAATCCCGGCGGCGGTCACAAGGCGGAGTTCGTCAGCTGGCGATGGGAGCCGATGAAGAACCTTCCCAACCTGATCGTTCCGTTCAAGCGCCCGGTCTATGAGCGCGTGGTGCAAGAGTTTTCCAGGCTCGCGGGCGGCTAGTGCGAGATGATGTCACGTCGAAGTGCGTCATTGCGAGGAGCGAAGCGACGAAGCAATCCAGTCTGCGCTTGGAGCTCTGAATTGCTTCGCTTCGCTCGTAATGACGGCTTTGCAAAAACGCACCGTGCTACCCTCTTATGACCGACGGCAAACCCTATCGGCCCAATGTGGGAGTCGCGCTGTTCAACGCCTGCGGCCGCGTCCTGATCGGGCGGCGGTTCCGGGACGATGGACCGGAAGTCATTCTTCCCGGGCTGGAATGGCAGATGCCGCAGGGCGGCATCGATGCCGACGAGGATCCGCGCACCGCGGTGATGCGCGAATTATGGGAAGAAACCGGTGTCGCCGGCGCAACCTATCTCGGCGAAACCGGCTGGCTGAGCTACGACTTTCCGCCGTTCGACGGACCGCAGTCGCACCGGCTCGCGAAATTCCGCGGCCAGCGGCAGAAATGGTTCGCGCTGCGCTTTACCGGACATGACGACGAGGTCGACCCATTGACGACGCGCAATGGCCAGCCGCCGGAATTCGACCAATGGCGATGGGAGCGGTTGGACCGCGTCGCCGATCTGGTGGTGCCGTTCAGGCGCGAGGTCTACCGCGCAGTCGCCGAAAAGTTTGGCTGCTTCGTGTAGAGAGAAACCTGGAGCCTGATCGTTGTGGACCGAACCGTAGCCGCAAATCCGGGTGTCGCGGCTGGATTTCGGGTTCGCGCGTTTCACGCGCGCCCGGGAATGACGGCGCTAATGCATCGCCGTCGAATTGAGCTGGTTCTGGATGCTCTTGAAATGGTCGAGCCGCTCGATGGCGTGGTCGAGTTCTGAGCCTTCCTTCTCGGCGAGCTTGGCTTCCATGCCGGAAATCTTGTCGGCGAATGCAGCCTTGTCGATTTCCTCGATCGAGGTGGCGACATCGGCCAGCACGGTGAGGCCCTTGTCCGACACTTCCGCAAGACCGCCAAGCACGATGATTTTTTCATGGCTGCCGCCGATGGTCACGGTCAGGATCCCCGGCCGGATCGCCGCCACCACCGGGGCATGTCCGGCGAGCACGCCGAAATCACCCTCGACACCCGGGATATCAACCTGATCGACTTCGCCGGAGAAGGCGAGTTTTTCCGGCGAGACGAGATCGAAGTGGAACGTGGCCATGCAGCGAGCCTATCGAATGAAATCGGTTGCAGAATTCGTCAAACGACCGTTAGCTTGACGGGGATATTGCCCTTGGTTGCCTTCGAATACGGGCAGACCGTGTGGGCTTCCTCCGCCGCCGCCTGGAGCTTGTCCTTGTCGGCGCCCGGGACCGAAATCTTCAATTCGGCGGCCAGGTTGAAGCCGCCCTCGGTATTCAGCGTGACTTCGCAGGTCACCTTGGCAGCCTGGGCATCGATGCCGTGCTTCTTGGCTATCAGCATCAGGGCCTGACAATAGCAGGACGACCAGCCCAGCGCGAACAGCTGCTCGGGATTATGACCGTCACCGGCGCCGCCGAGATCCTTCGGAAAGGCCATCGCCAGTCCAAGTACTCCGTTTTCGAGAACCGCGCGTCCATTGCGTCCGCCTGATGTCGTAGCCTTGGTGACATATGCCATCGTTAGCCTCCTCAGATTGCCTCGGCGCCGGAGATGATTTCGATCAGCTCCTTGGTGATCATTGCCTGGCGGGTTCGGTTGTAGATCAAGGTCTGCTTGCGGATCATGTCGCCGGCGTTGCGGGTGGCGTTATCCATCGCGCTCATCTGCGCGCCGTAGAACGACGCGTTGTTTTCCAGCAGCGCGCGGAAGATCTGCACCGCAAGATTGCGCGGCAGCAACCCGGTGAGGATTTCATCTTCTTCCGGCTCGTATTCGTAAGCCGTCACCGGACCGGCATTGGCCGCCGGCGCTTCCACCACCAGCGGAATGATCTGCTGCGCGGTAGGGATCTGCGCGATCACCGACTTGAAGCGCGAATAGAACAGGGTGCAGACGTCGAACTCGCCGGCCTCGAAGCGCGCGATCACTTTTTTGGCGATGGTCTCGGCATTGACGAAGCCGAGCTGCCGCACCGAGCGCAGCTCGACGTGCTCGACGATCTGCCTTTCGAAGGTGCGGCGCAGCTGCTCATAGCCTTTGCGGCCGACACAGAAGAATTTTACTTCCTTGCCCTGGTTCATCAGCGCCAGCGCGCGCTCGCGGGCGAGACGCACGATCGAGGAGTTGAACGCGCCGCTAAGGCCGCGCTCGCCGGTACAGACCAGCAAGAGATGCACCTGGTCCCGGCCCGTGCCGGCCAGCAGCACCGGCGCGCCCGGCGAACCTGCCGCGGCATTGGCGATATTGGAGATCACCGCGTCCATCTTCTCGGCATAGGGCCGCGCGGCTTCGGCGGCGGTCTGCGCCCGGCGCAGTTTTGACGCCGCGACCATCTGCATCGCCTTGGTGATCTTCTGCGTCGCCTTGGTGGAGGCGATGCGGACGCGCATGTCTTTAAGTGAAGCCATTTCTTCAGTTCACCCCGGCGATCCGATCATCGACCCGACCGCAAACCTCTCTCTTGTCATGCCCGGCCTCGTGCCGGGCATCCACGTCTTGAATTTTTGCCACGTTCAAAGACGTGGATGGCCGGGCCAAGCCCGGCCATGACGGCGTTTCAAATCATGCAGCAAACGTTTTTGCGTACCCTTCAACCACTGCCTTCAGCTTGGCGGCGATATCGTCGGAAAGGTCGCGGCTGTCGCGGATGGCGTTGAGGATATCGACGTTCTTGCCGCGCAGCAGCGACAGTAATCCGTCCTCGAACGCGCGCACCTTGGCGACCGGAAGCGGATCGAGATAGCCGTTGGTGCCGGCCCAGATCGACACCACCTGCTCTTCCATCTTCAGCGGCGAGAATTGCGGCTGCTTCAAGAGTTCGGTCAGGCGCGAGCCGCGGTTGAGCAGGCGCTGGGTCGAGGCGTCGAGGTCGGAGCCGAACTGCGCGAACGCCGCCATTTCGCGGTACTGCGCGAGCTCGCCCTTGATCTTGCCGGCGACTTTTTTCATCGCCTTGGTCTGCGCCGACGATCCGACCCGCGACACCGACAGGCCGACGTTCACCGCCGGACGAATGCCCTGGAAGAACAGGTCGGTTTCGAGGAAGATCTGGCCGTCGGTGATCGAGATCACGTTGGTCGGAATGTAGGCCGACACGTCGTTGGCCTGGGTTTCAATCACCGGCAGCGCGGTCAGCGACCCCGAGCCGTGTTCGTCATTGAGCTTGGCGGCGCGCTCGAGCAGACGCGAATGCAGATAGAACACGTCGCCGGGATAGGCTTCGCGGCCCGGCGGGCGGCGCAGCAGCAGCGACATCTGGCGATAGGCCACCGCCTGCTTCGACAGATCGTCATAGATGATGACGGCGTGCATGCCGTTGTCGCGGAAATACTCGCCCATGGTGCAGCCGGTGAACGGCGCGATGTACTGCATGGGCGCCGGATCGGACGCGGTCGCGGCCACGACGATGGAATATTCCAGCGCGCCCTGCTCTTCCAGCACCTTGACGAATTGCGCGACGGTCGAGCGCTTCTGGCCGATCGCGACGTAGACGCAATACAGCTTGATCTTTTCGTCGCCGGTGGCGTTGAGCGGCTTCTGGTTCAGGATGGCGTCGAGCGCGATCGCGGTCTTGCCGGTCTGGCGGTCGCCGATGATCAATTCGCGCTGGCCGCGGCCGATCGGGATCAGCGCATCGATCGCCTTGAGGCCGGTCGCCATCGGCTCGTTGACCGATTTGCGCGGAATGATGCCGGGCGCCTTGACGTCGACGCGCATCCGCTTTTCGGCCTGGATCGGGCCCTTGCCGTCGATCGGATTGCCGAGCGCGTCGACCACGCGGCCGAGCAGGCCCTTGCCTACAGGCGTATCGACGATGGCGCGGGTGCGCTTGACGGTCTGGCCTTCCTTGATCTCGCGGTCGGCGCCGAAGATCACGATGCCGACATTGTCGGTTTCGAGATTGAGCGCCATGCCGCGGGTGCCGTTTTCGAACTCGACCATCTCGCCGGCCTGGACGTTGTCGAGGCCGTAGACGCGGGCAATGCCGTCGCCGACCGACAACACCTGTCCGACTTCGGAAACTTCAGCCTCCTGGCCGAAATTCTTGATCTGGTCCTTGAGGATCGCGGAAATTTCCGCGGCGCGGATGTCCATCAGCCTGCCTCTTTCATCGCGTGCTTGATCGAATTGAGTTTGGTGCGAAGCGAACTATCCACCATGCGGCTGCCGAGCTTGACCACAAGGCCGCCGATGATGGAGGGATCGATATTCACGTTGAGCTCGACGTCCTTGCCCGTCACCGATTTCAGCGCGGTCTTGATGGCGTCGAGATTCTTGTCGCTGAGCTTTTCGGCGACGGTGACGTCGGCGGTCGCCTCGCCCTTGAACTTCGCCACCAGGGCGCGGAACGCCCTGATGACATCGGCCACGGCGAACAGCCGGCGATTGGCGGTGAGAACTTTCAGTAAATTCGCGGAGATGCCGGATATGCCGGCCTTGTCGAGCACCGCCGCCAGCGCCCTGGACTGCATGTCGGCGCTGAAAACCGGGCTGCGCACCAGCCGCAAAAGGTCGGGACTGTCCGCCAGCATGGCATCGAACTTGTCCAGATCGGTCTTTACTGCATCAATGGATTTTTCATCGCGCGCCAGTTCGAACAAGGCCGTTGCGTAACGACCGGACACTCCCGAAACCGACGGATCTTCAGCTGCCACAAGCGCGCTCTTTTAAGCTGTCAAACGCCAAGGGGAAAACCGTCGCCACAATGCGGCGCCTGGCGGCCCAAGCCCTTGGAATTCAAGCGGGACTTCGATTTTCGACCAGTACGGACCGTACCGGCAACGTTAAAATCGCGGCTTTGCTAACATAGCATGCGCGCAGGTGCAATATGAGGCCGGCGGCCGTCAAGATGCCCTTGTCGCGCGCCGTTTAAGGACGGCCACGCGCGCAATAAGCGGTGGGCTCCGCGACGGTGAATGCACTGATTGCCGAGGGGCTCCGCCGGCAATTCAACCGGTCCCCATCCCACCAGCCTCAAATCGTTCCGCCTGCATTTGCATGCACGCCATGCAAGAGGCGCCGGAACGTCGGAACCCTGACCATCATTCCTCTTGAGGCGTTACTTGACGAATGTTGGGGGCATCTAGCGATGACTTGCTTATGCGGTAATATGAAAGTAATTCGAAGTATATAAATAGTTAACCTCTGGTTAACGCCGATCTGCTTGCCACTATCCTGCTCGATCACAAGATATTTCACTGGCAAATGGAACTAAACTCTTGCCAAGCTTACGCCTCATTGACCAATCAACGGTTCGCCAAGCGAATGGGACGGGGGTTCCACTTGCCACATATGTGGCAATACTATCTGAGGGACTTGGTATATGCTGAAATTCAAAAAGTCGGCACCGGGAAATCTAACCCGGTCGCGCACGGCGATCGCAGTGTTCGCCGGAACTCTGATGCTCGGTGGGGGCATCACCGAAGCCTCGGCTAAGTCGAGGCACCATCATCACCGTCATCATCATGCCCATCACGCCGGCAATTCGTCCTGGCGTGACGCCAACGCCTCGGTCGGCGGCGGCCACAGCTTTTCCGGCATGGCCTCCTATTACGGTAACGAATCCGGCAGCAAGACCGCCTCCGGCGCGCGCTTCAACCAGAACGCTATGACCTGCGCCCACCGCTCGCTGCCGTTCGGCACCAAGCTCCGGGTCAGCCATGGCGGCCGCAGCGTCGTCGTCACCGTCAACGACCGCGGCCCCTTCATCCGCGGCCGCGTGCTCGACCTGTCGACCGGCGCCGCCCGCGCCGTCGGCCTGACCGGCGCCGGCGTCGGCCGGGTTACGGCTGAGGTGGTTTCCTGACCGCGCCTTCGGTCAATCAAGAATAGTAAGCGTTGCGTCCAGTATGTCCGCGGGATCTTCCCGCAGACGCAAGAGCCTGCCGTCGCAAATGACGGCAGGCTTTTTTGTGCGTGATCGCGACCTTGTTGAACCCCTCGGTAGGAACGGCGGAAGCGATCAATCTCATCGACCAGCAAACTGCTCTGGCGATCCGCCAGAACGACCGTGAAGAAGAAACACTTCCTTTGATCTTGGCTCGAAGGTATCGCGGCATGGCGTATCTTTTATGACATGGTGGGCACGGCGCAAAGAGCGCCTTTGCCCACCCTACGGTTTCTCCTCGCAATGACGGGCTTTACAAAAAGCTCTGCGGATCAACATCGACCTCCAGCTTGAGATTGCCCTTGGTCTTCGGCCCTGCCGCAAGCCATTCGCGCAGATATTCCGACAGGTCGACGCCGCGCGCCGACTTCACCAATAGCCGGAAACGGTAGCGGCCCTTGATCACCGCCAGCGGCGCCTCCGCAGGCCCCAGCACCTGGATGCGCGGATCGATCGGCGCGACAGCCGCGAGCCTTCGTGCAAAACTTTCCGCGGTGGGGCGATTGCCGGCGGAGATGATCAGGCTCGCCAGGCGGCCGAACGGCGGGTAGCCGGCGCGTTCGCGTTGCTCGATCTCGCTGGCATAAAACGCCTCGCGGTCGCAGGCCACCAGCGCCTTCATCACCGGATGCTCGGGCTGATGGGTCTGCAGATAGCCGACGCCGCGGCCCTGCTCGCGCCCGGCGCGGCCGATCACCTGGTTGAGCAGTTGAAAGGTGCGCTCGGCGGCGCGGGGATCGCCATTGCTCAAGCCGAGGTCGGCGTCGACCACGCCGACCAGATTGAGCCGGGGAAAATTGTGGCCCTTCGCCACCAGCTGGGTGCCAATGATGATATCGACGCGCCCCGCCGCGATCTCGTTGAGCTCGCTGCGCATGGTCTCGATCGAGGTGATGAGGTCGCTCGACAGCACCATGGTGCGGGCGTCCGGAAACAGCGCGGAGGCCTCTTCCTGCAGGCGCTCGACACCGGGCCCGACCGCCACCAGCGATTCTTCCGCCGCGCAGTGCGGACAGACGTTCGGGCGCGGCATCGAGAAGCCGCAGTGATGGCAGACCAGACGCTGGCGAAAGCGGTGGTCCACCAGCCATGCATCGCAGATGGTACAGGCGAAGCGATGCCCGCAAGCCCGGCACAGCGTCAGCGGCGCATAACCGCGGCGATTGAGGAACAGCAGCGCCTGCTCGCGCCGCTCGACAGCGATCTTGATCTCCTCGGCGAGCTTCGGCGAGATGAAACGTCCGCGCGGCGGCGCCTCGCGGCGCAGGTCGATCGCCTCGATATGCGGCATGTGCTGGCCGCCGAAGCGCTGCGGCAGCACGATGCGCTGATAGCGGCCCTTGCGCGCGTTGACTTCGGTTTCGACCGACGGCGTCGCCGAGGCCAGCAGAACCGGAATTTTCGCGATGCTGGCGCGCACCACCGCCATGTCGCGGGCGTGATAATGCGCGCCTTCGTCCTGCTTGTAGGCCTGATCGTGCTCCTCATCGACCACGATTAGCCCGAGATCGGCGTAGGGCAGAAACAGCGCGGAGCGCGCGCCGACCACGACTTGCGCTTCGCCCGCCGCGATCGCGGCCCAGTTGCGCGCGCGGGTGCGCGGCGTCAGCTCGGAATGCCATTCCAGCGGCCGCACCCCGAAGCGCGTCGCAAAGCGATCGAGGAACTGTCCGGTCAACGCAATCTCCGGCATCAGGATCAGCGCCTGCCTGCCGCGGCGGATAACTTCCGCGACCGCCTCGAAATACACTTCGGTCTTGCCGGAGCCGGTGACGCCATCGAGCAATGCCACGTGAAAGCTGCCGTTCGCGGCCAGCGCCCGCATCGCGTCCACCGCGGTGCGCTGAGGCCGCGAAAAGTCCGGCATCGCGAATGACGGATCGGGAGCGGGCGGCGGCGGCGCCGGCGGCAGCGGCTCGGTGGTCAGCGTGCCCTCATCGACCAGGCTGTCGATCACCCCGGCGCTGACGCCGGCGTCCCTGGCGGCTTCGGATTTGCCGTGCAGCAACCCGTCCGCCAACACCTCGAGCAGCCGCCGCCGCGCCGGCGTCATGCGCTGCGGCGCCGGGCCTGCCAGCCGCACGCCCGTCCGCACCCGCTCCGGACCGAGATGTTCGCCCATCCGCAAGGTCATGCGCAGCACCATGCCGCGCGCGGATAGCGTGTAATTGGCGACCCAGTCGACCAGGCTGCGCAGTTCCGTCTTCAGCGGCGGCACGTCGAGCTTTTCGCTGACGTCCTTGAGGCGATTGTGCAGGCGCGGATCGGGATTGGCGTTTTCGGCCCACACCACGGCGATGACCTCGCGCGGTCCCAGCGGCACACACACCACGTCGCCTGGCTTAAGATCCATGCCGCGGGGCACGCGGTAGGAATAGGCCTGATTGAGCGCCACCGGCACCAGCACATCGACCACGCGCGCGGCCGATGTTGCGGATGACGTGCTGGAGCGCGTGGCGTGGTCCATCCAGAATCAGACTCGATGCGAGGGCCGGGCTAACTTAAGGTCGCGCGCCGGCCGGGGCCAGTAGCCACCGGTTGCCGCGCGGTAAAACTACCGCCGCAACAACAACAATAACCGGGAGAGAAAACATGTTTCGCCGTGTCACGATGCTCTGCAGCGTCCTTGCCGCCCTGTTTGCACTCGCGGTCCCGGCCGCGGCGGAGGACCGGATGCCGCCGATCGCGCCGGAAAAATATTCCGACGCCCAGAAGAAGGCCGCCGAGGAGTTCGCGGGCGGACGCGGCTATGACGTCCGCGGCCCGTTCGTGCCGCTGCTGCGCAGCCCCGAAGTGATGCTGCGCGCCAAGGCGATGGGCGACCATCTGCGCTTCAAGAGCACGCTGGCGCCGCGCCTGAGCGAGATGATCATCCTGATCACCGCGCGCGAATGGACCCAGCAATACGAGTGGGTGGCGCATTACGATATCGCGATGAAGGCCGGACTGCGCCCGGAGATCGCCGCCGCTATCGCCGACGGCCGCCGCCCCGCCGCCATGGCCGACGACGAGGAGGCCGCCTACGACATGTCGATGGAGATTCATCGCACCAGGCGGGTCAGCGATGCGACCTGGAACAAGGCACTCGCGAAGTTCGGCGAGCAAGGCGTGATCGACCTGCTGGGCATCAACGGCTATTACACGTTTCTCGCCATGACCATGAACGCGGCCCGCACCGCGCTGCCCGCCGGCGTCGCCGAACCTCTCAAGCGCTACCCGGAATGAAGCGGGAGGGATAAATTAGCGAACGGTAAACAAACGGCGTGCGATAGTGGCGCCGGACACTCGGGCCCCTGAGCACCGTCATGGCCAAGCCAGTTGCAGCAGCGCCATTCGACCTCGCCTGCGCCGCCGGCGATGTCGCCGCGGAAATGACGCGATGGCTATCGCATCTGCGCGCCGAACGACGGCTGTCGCCGAAGACTCTCGAGGCCTATGCCCGCGACGTCCGTCAATGCCTGATGTTCCTCGGCGAGCATTGGGGCGCGCCGGTGACGTTGCCGCGCTTTGCCGCGCTTGAGGCCAGCGATGTCAGGGCCTTCATGGCGTCACGGCGCGCCGCCGGGATCGGCGGACGTTCGCTGATGCGGGCACTGGCGGGATTGCGCTCGTTCGGACGCTTCCTCGAACAGGAAGGTAAAGGCAAGATCGGCGCGTTGTCGGCGATTCGCGCGCCAAAGGTCGGCAAGAGCCTGCCCAAGCCGATCCAGATGGCGGCCGCCAAACGCTTCACCGAGGCCGGCGAGCGCGCCGGCGAAAATCGCGAGCCGTGGATCTGGGCGCGTGACGCCGCGGTGATGGCGCTGCTGTACGGCTCCGGCTTGCGAATTTCCGAAGCACTCGGCCTGAAGCGGCGCGATGTCCCGCCGCCCGGCGCGGGCGACGTGCTGATCGTGACCGGCAAAGGCAACAAGACGCGCATGGTGCCGGTGCTGCAAAACGTGCTGGCGCTGATCCAGGACTACGTCGCGACCTGCCCGCATCCGCTGCCGGCCGAAGGACCGATCTTCGTCGGCGCCCGCGGCGGACCCTTGAGCCCGAGAATCATCCAGCTCACCATGGAACGGCTGCGCGGCGCGCTGGGCCTGCCCGACAGCGCCACGCCGCACGCGCTGCGGCACTCTTTTGCCACGCACCTTCTGAGCCGCGGCGGCGACCTGCGTGCGATCCAGGAACTGCTCGGCCACGCCTCGCTTTCGACCACGCAGATATACACCGGCATCGACACCGAACGGCTGTTCGAAGTGTACAAGACGGCGCATCCGAGGGCGTGAGCTTCCCCGTCATTGCGAGCGAAGCGAAGCAATCCGGAGCCCGTCGCTCAGACTGGATTGCTTCGTCGCAAGGGCTCCTCGCGCTGACGGCGGGTATCCGGACACATTCTCCTTGCGCAAAACAAGCCTATCGGCCAATGCTCGCGCATAATAGGCCGGGGAGAGAATCATGAGCGCACATGAAAGCATGGAGCATGCCGAGCATGCCGAACATGCCTCCGGCTCCAACCGGAAGATCGCCCTGCTGATCGCGGTGATCGCGCTGTTTCTGGCGCTCTCGGAAACGCTGGGCAAGGGCGCCCAGACCGAATCCATCAGCAAGAACGTCGAAGCCTCGAACCTGTGGGCTTTCTTCCAGGCCAAGAGCATCCGCCGCACCGTGGTTCAGGCGGTGTCGGACCAGGCCAAATTGAGTCTCGGCGTGATGGGCGACGATGCCGCCAAGGCCGCGCTGCAAAAGCAGATCGAGGAATGGGGCAAGACCGCGGCGCGCTATCGCTCGGAGCCGGAAACCGGTGAAGGCTCGGAGCAATTGTCGGAGCGCGCCAAACACGCCGAGCATGAGCGCGACCTCGCGCTGGCGAAATACCATCATTATGAGGTGGCCTCGGCCGCCTTCCAGATCGGCATCGTGCTGGCGTCGGCCACCATCATCACCGGCATGATCGCGCTGGCATGGATATCCGGCGCGCTGGCGCTGGCCGGCATCGCCTTCACCATGATCGGCCTGTTCGCGCCGCATGCCGTGCATCTGATGTAGAGCAGCCGCCCTCGTCCTGAGCAGCGGTTATGCGGCGGCACTCCTGCAAAGCTGCAGCACCGCGTCGGCAAAAGCTTGCGGCGATTCCTGCGGTACATTGTGACCGACATTCGGCAACACGCGGCGTTGATATGGGCCGGTAAAATATTTCCCGTGCGTTTCCGACAACGCAGCCGGTATCACGCCATCAACCTCGCCGTGAAGGTTGATGGCCGGAACATTGATCTTCGGCTGCGCCGCCAGCCGCGCTTCGACCGGCGCATAGCGCGGATCCCCGGCGGCGCTGCCTGTGCGATGCCGGTATGAGTGGATGACGACATCGACAAAGTCTTCGTTAGCGAACGACGACGCCGTTCGCTCGAACGTCGCGTCATCGAAAGTCCAGCCCGGCGACCACATCTTCCACAGCAGACGGGCGATCTCGCGGCGCTTGCCGGTCAGCCCGTTGCGGCCGCGCTCGGTATGAAAATAATACTGATACCAGAGCCGCGCTTCCTGCTCCGGATCGGCGGGCTTGTAGGAATGCGCAATGTCCTGGATGTTGTAGCCGGTGCAACTGACAAGGCCCGCGACGCGTTCCGGCCACAGCGCCGACACCACGCAGGCCGCTCGCCCTCCCCAGTCGTATCCGGCCAGCACGGCTTTTTCGATATGAAGCGCGTCGAGCAGCTCCAGCAGGTCCTGTCCCAGTGCGGCCTGCTCGCCCGAACGCAATATCTCCGCGGACAAGAATTGGGTGCCGCCATAGCCGCGCAGATACGGCACAATGGTGCGGAAACCCGCGGCGTTGATGCGCGCCGCGACGTCATCGAAGCCGCGCGGATCATAGGGAAACCCGTGCAGCAGCAACACCGGCAACGCATGGACCGGACCACCCTGCTCACAGGCGACGTCGAGCACGGGGGTCCGAACGCAAGCCGGTTGTGCCAAGGGCTTACCGCGCGGCGTGAACGCGCTTGCGGAAGTGCTGGATCATCCGCAGCAGGCGCGAGGACCAGCCGGCGCGATCGGCGCCCATGGCTTCCTTGATCCTCAATTTAACAGGGTCGACGATGGCGTAGGCCTTTGCCCGCATCGCCATTACCCAACCATACAATTTTTCGAACCACGGCATCTCCAGCAATTTCGACCGCGTGACGTCGAAGACGAAAGCCGCGACGCCGACGCCGAGGAATTTCGCAAAGATGATGGTGAGGATGGCGCTGACCCAGTATTCGTGCGCGAGCAGCCACAGGCCGAACAGTTTTAGCGGAAACAGCGGGATCACCGGCACGATGAAGACGATCAGCGTCATTGCCGGCGACAGCATGTCGACGCGTTCGGCCAGCCATGCCTTGAACGTGCGCAGTGGAATCCAGGCCACGACGCGCGCGACGATCGGCTCGAGATGATCCCACAGCCACGCTTCGACCAAGAAGATCAGCGCGAGCAGAACCCACAACGGCTGGAGAATGCGGCGCAGCATAAACGTTTGTCCACCATCCGGCTTCGCCAGACAATGATCACATATGGATGGCACGTTTGCCAACCGCAAGCGCGGCTTCCTTGACCGCTTCCGACCGGGTCGGATGGGCGTGGCAGGTGCGGGCCAGATCCTCGGCAGAACCGCCGAATTCCATCAACACTGCCGCCTCATGGATCATTTCGCCGGCTTCCGCGCCGACGATGTGGACGCCGAGCACCCGATCGGTCTTCGCATCTGCGAGAATTTTCACAAAACCTTCGGTGGTCTGGTTGACCTTGGTGCGCGCATTGGCGGTGAACGGAAACTTGCCGACATTGTAGGCCAGGCCTGCCGCCTTCAATTCTTCCTCGGTCTTGCCGACGGCGGCGACTTCCGGCGAGGTATAGACCACGCCTGGAATAACGTCGTAATTGGTATGGCCGGCCTGCCCCGCGAGGATTTCCGCGACCGCGATACCCTCGTCCTCGGCCTTGTGCGCCAGCATCGGGCCAGCGATGACGTCGCCGATAGCATAGATCCCGCTCACATTGGTGGCGAAATGACCGTCGGTCTGCACCCGTCCGCGCTGGTCGAGTTGCACCCCGGCCTCTTTCAGCCCCAGCCCTTCGGTGTAGGGCGCCCGCCCGATCGAGACCAGCACCACATCGGCGTCGACGGTGTCGGCCGCGCCGCCGGCGGCAGGCTCGACCTGCGACTTCAACATTTTTCCGGAGGCGTCGATAGCGGTGACCTTGGCGCCGAGCTTGAACACCATGCCCTGCTTTTCGAGGATGCGCTGGAAGGATTTTGCGACTTCGCCGTCCATGCCGGGAAGAATGCGGTCGAGGAATTCCACCACCACCACTTCCGATCCGAGCCGCCGCCACACCGAGCCAAGTTCGAGCCCGATCACCCCGGCGCCGATCACCAGCAGCTTTTCCGGGACCTTGTCGAGCGTGAGCGCGCCAGTCGACGAGATGATGCGCTTCTCGTCGATCTCGATGCCCTTCAGTTTCGCCACGTCGGAGCCGGTGGCGATGACGATGTTTTTCGTCTCCAGCATCTCCGTATTGCCGTCCGTCCCCTTCACCTCGACCTTGCCCGCGGCGACGATGCGCCCGGTGCCCCGATAAGGATCGATCTTGTTCTTCTTGAACAGGAAGGCGACGCCCTTGGTGTTGCCGTCGACACCATCGGTCTTGAACTTCATCATGGTCGCAAGATCGAGTTTCGGTTTGCCGACCACGACACCCATCTTCGGCAGCGCGTGGCTCGCTTCCTCAAACCGCTCCGACGCCTGCAGCAGCGCTTTCGATGGAATGCAGCCGATGTTGAGGCAGGTGCCGCCAAATGTCGGCCACTTCTCCACCACGGCCACCTTCATGCCGAGTTGCGCCGCGCGGATGGCGCAGACATAGCCGCCAGGACCGGTGCCGATAACGACGAGATCGTATGTGGCCATGATTTTTCCTAGCTCATCACTATGACCAGCTATTACCGGCCGCCCGACACATCAAGGATAGCGCTGGTGACGTAAGAGGCATCCTCAGACATCAGCCAGACGATGGCATTGGCGATTTCTTCGGCCGAGCCGACGCGCTTCATCGGCACCATCGGCGCCAGCCGATGCGCGCGGTCGGGATCGCCGCCGCTGCCGTGGATCTCCGTGTCGATCAGCCCGGGCCTGATCGCGGCGACGCGGATACCCTCGCCCGCGACCTCATGTCCGAGCCCGATGGTGAAGGAATCGATCGCGCCCTTGGAGGCCGCGTAATCGACGTAAGTGTTGGGTGCGCCGAGTTTAGCCGCGACCGATGACAGGTTGACGATGACGCCGCCCTTGCCGCCATGGCGTGTCGACATCCGCTTCACCGCCTCGCGCGCGCATAAAATGCTGCCGGTGACATTGATGGCCATCATGCGCTGGATGCGTTCGGCGGACATCTCGTCGACGCGGGAGGTGACGCCGATGATGCCGGCATTGTTGACCAGCGCACCGAGCGTGCCGAACTCGTCGGCCGCCTTGAACAAGCGTAAGATGTCGGCCTCACTGGCAACATCGCATTTCACCGCGATGGCCTTGCCGTTGTTGGCTTCGATGGTGGACACCACATCGCGCGCGGCCGCCTCATTGGCCGCATAGCCGACGCAGGCCTTAAAACCGCGCGCAGCGGCGGCAATCGCGGTGGCGCGGCCGATGCCGCGGCTGCCGCCGGTGACGATGACGACCTTGTCTTTCAAACCAACCCCCCTGAACTACTCGAACAACCGTATCAGCATCGCGACCAGTGCGAAAATCGAGACGAACCACGCAAGACTGCGCGCAAATGGAATGTGGAACAGATACAGCGGCACATACAAGATGCGCGCCACGATCCAGACCTGCGCGCCCAGCGCACCGTACCCGCCGTTCCTTCCGGTGACCGTCAGCGCCAGCGCAAGCGCGGCGAACGCAGGAAAGGTCTCCAGCAGATTGCGAAACGCGCGCTCGGCGCGGCCGGCGAACTTTCCACGGACAGCGCGCGCCTCATCGCGCGACCCGGCCTTGTATTCACCACCGACTTCGAAGGCGGAGGAAATCGATTGCAGGAACAGCTGCACGATCAGCAGCACCACGCCGATGCCGAGCATGACGATTTCGGTCGGCAGCGGCTGCATGATTTCATCACCCTAGAGCATGATGCGTGTTTGTTGGGTCGTCATTGCGAGCGAAGCGAAGCAATCCAGAGCCCCAGGCTCAAACTGGATTGCTTCGTCGCTTCGCTCCTCGCAATGACGCGGCAGCTTCTTCATCACAAATCCAGCACCAGCCGCGCCGGGTCCTCCAGACTCTCCTTGACCCGCACCAGAAACGTCACCGCCTCCTTGCCGTCGATGACGCGGTGGTCATAGGACAGCGCCAGATACATCATCGGCCGGATCTCGACCTTGCCGGCGATCGCGACCGGGCGCTCCTGGATTTTGTGCATGCCGAGAATGGCGGACTGCGGCGCGTTCAGGATCGGTGTCGACATCAGCGAGCCGTAGATGCCGCCATTGGTGATGGTGAAGGTGCCGCCCTGCATTTCGTCGATCTTGAGCTGGCCGTCGCGGGCGCGGCGGCCGAAATCGGCGATGGCCTTCTCGATCTCGGCGATCGACTTGTGGTCGCAGTCGCGCACCACCGGCACCACCAGGCCCTTGTCGGTGCCGACCGCGACGCCGATGTGATAATAATTCTTGTAGATCAGGTCGGTGCCGTCGATCTCGGCGTTGGCCGCCGGGATATCCTTCAGCGCCTGCACGCAGGCCTTGGTGAAGAAGCCCATGAAGCCGAGCTTGCTGCCGTGCTTCTTCTCGAACACGTCCTTGTATTGCGCGCGCATCGCCATGATGTGACTCATGTCGACCTCGTTGAAGGTCGTCAGCATGGCGGCGGTGTTCTGCACCTCCTTGAGGCGGCGCGCGATGGTCTGGCGCAACCGCGTCATCTTCACGCGTTCTTCGCGCGCGGCGTCGTCGGCCGGCGACGGCGCCCGCACCTGTACCGCGGCGGCGGGCTGATTGACCGGCGTCGGCGCGGAGGCGGCTTTTTCGATCGCGGCGAGCATGTCGCCCTTGGTGACGCGGCCGTCCTTGCCGGAGCCCGGCACGGTGGCGGCATCGATGCCGCTCTCGGCGGAAATTTTTCGCACGGATGGCGCCAGCGGCGCATCGGCAGGCGGCGTCTGTTGAACCTGCGCAGCCGCGGCAGCGGCCGGCGCGGCGGCGGCTGCAGCCGGCGGCGCCGCGGCCTTGGCGGGTGCGTCAGCGGCCTTGGCGGGCGCGGCGGCAGGCTTGGCGGCGGCGCCATCGTTGATCTGGCCGAGCAATGCGCCGACCGCGACCGTTTCGCCGTCCTTGGCGACGATCTCACCCAGCGTGCCGGCCGACGGCGCCGGCACTTCGATGGTGACCTTGTCGGTTTCAAGCTCCACCAGCGGCTCGTCGACCGCGACGGCATCGCCGGCCTTCTTGAACCAGCGGCCGATAGTCGCCTCGGTGACGGATTCGCCGAGCGTAGGAACGCGGATTTCAGTCATTGGTCTCATCCCCTCTGGCGTCATGGCCGGGCTTGTCCCGGCCATCCACGTCTTTGATTTCACCACAGCAGGAAGACGTGGATGCCCGGGACGAGCCCGGGCATGACGGCTTCTACGAAGCCGTCAGTTCAGCGCCTCATCCAGCAGCGCCTTGAGCTGCGCCAGATGCTTGGACATCAGACCGGTGGCCGTGGCCGCCGACGCCGCGCGTCCGGCGTAGCGCGGACGCTTGTTCGGCGCGTTGATCTGGTTCAGCACCCATTCGAGATAAGGCTCGAGGAAATGCCACGCACCCATGTTGCGCGGCTCTTCCTGGCACCATACCAGTTCGGCGCCCTTGAACCTGCCGAGTTCCTGCACCAGTGCCTTCAACGGCACCGGGTAAAGCTGCTCGACGCGCATGATGTAGATGTCATCGATGCCGCGCTTCTCGCGCTCGTCATAGATGTCGTAATAGACCTTGCCCGAGCACAGCACGACGCGACGGATCTTGTCGTCGGGCACCAGCTTGATCTTCTCTTCCGGCAGCATCTGCGCGTCATCATAGAGCAGGCGATGGAATGTGGTGTTGGCGCCCATCTCATCGAGCCGCGACACTGCACGCTTGTGGCGCAGCAGCGACTTCGGCGTCATCATGATTAGCGGTTTGCGGATCTCGCGCTTCAGCTGGCGCCGCAGCACGTGGAACAGGTTGGCCGGCGTGGTGGCGTAGACCACCTGCATGTTGTCTTCTGCGCACATCTGCAGGAAGCGCTCCAGCCTTGCGGACGAATGCTCCGGCCCTTGCCCCTCATAGCCGTGCGGCAGCATGCAGACGAGGCCCGACATGCGCAGCCATTTGCGCTCGCCCGAGGAGATGAACTGATCGAACAGCACCTGCGCGCCATTGGCGAAATCGCCGAACTGCGCCTCCCAGATCGTCAGCGCGGTGGGCTCCGCCAGCGAATAGCCGTATTCGAAGCCGAGCACCGCTTCTTCCGACAGCAGCGAGTTGATGACTTCGTAGCGCCCCTGATCGGGCGCAAGATGCTTGAACGGGGTGTAGCGGGTCTCGTCCTCCTGATCGATCAGCACCGAATGCCGCTGCGAGAACGTGCCGCGCTCGGAGTCCTGTCCGGACAGCCGGACATGATGGCCCTCTTCGAGCAGGGTGCAGAACGCCAGCGCCTCGCCGGTCGCCCAGTCGATTCCGGCGTTATTCTCGATCGCCTTGGCGCGGTTTTCCAGGAACCGCTGCACGGTGCGGTGGACGCGGAAACCGTCGGGCACCTTGGTGATCTTGCGGCCGATATCCTTCAGTTCGGCGACATCGACGCCGGTGACGCCGCGCCGCGGATCCTCTTCCTGGTCGGCCAGTTTCATGCCGGCCCATTTGCCGTCGAGCCAGTCGGCCTTGTTCGGCTTGTAGCCCGAACCTGCATCGAGCTCGGCATCGAGCCGCGCGCGCCAGTCCGCCTTGGCCTTTTCGACCTCGCCTTCGCTGATCACGCCCTCGGAGACCAGCCGCCTGGCATAGATCTCCAGCGTGGTCGGATGGGTCGCGATCTTCTTGTACATCACCGGCTGGGTGAACGCCGGCTCGTCGCCTTCGTTGTGGCCGTGCCGGCGATAGCAGAACATGTCGATCACGACCGGCTTGTGAAACTTCTGCCGGAACTCGATCGCGACCTTGGCGGCGAACACCACCGCCTCCGGATCGTCGCCGTTGACGTGGAAGATCGGCGCGTCGATCATTTTCGCGACGTCGGACGGATACGGCGAGGAACGCGAATAGCGCGGATAGGTGGTGAAGCCGATCTGGTTGTTGACGATGAAATGCAGCGAACCGCCGGTGCGGTAACCCTTCAGATCCGACAGGCTGAAACATTCCGCCACCACGCCTTGCCCTGCGAACGCGGCGTCGCCGTGCATCAACAGCGGCAATACCGAAATGCGCTGGTCCGGCGGATCGCCATGCTGGTCCTGCTTGGCGCGCACCTTGCCGAGCACCACCGGATCGACGATCTCCAGATGCGAGGGATTGGCGGTGAGCGACAGATGGATCTTGTTGTTGTCGAACTCGCGATCCGACGAGGTGCCGAGGTGATATTTGACGTCGCCCGAACCTTCGACCACGTCGGGATTGGCCGAGCCGCCCTTGAATTCGTGGAACAGCGCGCGGTGCGGCTTGCCCATCACCTGCGTCAGCACGTTGAGGCGGCCGCGGTGCGGCATGCCGACGACGATTTCCTTTACGCCGAGATTGCCGCCGCGCTTGATGATCTGCTCCAGCGCGGGGATCAGCGACTCGCCGCCGTCGAGGCCAAAGCGCTTGGTGCCGGTGAATTTCAGGTCGCAGAACTTTTCGAAGCCTTCCGCTTCGATCAATTTCATCAGGATGGCGCGGCGGCCTTCGGGCGTAAAACTGATCTCCTTGTCCGGGCCTTCGATGCGCTCCTGGATCCAGGCTTTCTGCGCGCCGTTCGAGATGTGCATGAACTCGACGCCAAGGGTCTGGCAATAGGTGCGCTCGCAGATCGCGACGATCTCGCGCAAGCTCGCGTAATCGAGACCCAGCACGTGATCGAGGAAAATCTTGCGGTCGAGATCGGCTTCGACAAAACCATAGGAGCGCGGATCGAGCTCCTCGTGGTCGCGCGGCGGCTCGAGGCCCAGCGGATCGAGTTTGGCGTGAAAGTGGCCGCGCATGCGGTAGGCCCGGATCAGCATCAGCGCACGGACCGAATCCCGCGTCGACTGGTGCACGTCGGCGGAACTTGGATCGGCGCCTTTTGCTTGAGCCTTGGCGGCGATCTTGCCGCCAACCACCTTCTCGACTTCGGCCCAGTTTCCGTCGAGCGCGGAGGTGAGGTCGTCGCGCGGGCTGAGCGGCCAGTTCGACCGTTCCCAGGACGGCCCGTCGGCATTCTTCAAAATATCCGCAGGCGGGTCTTTCAGGCTTTTGAAAAACTCCTGCCATTCGGGATCGACCGAGGCGGGGTCCTTTTCGTAGCGGGCGTAGAGTTCGTCGATGTAGGTGGCGTTGGCGCCCTGCAGGAAGGAGGAGAGGGCAAATGCGGCATTCGCGTCCTGGCGAGACATGATTGCGTCCTGATGCTTGGCTTTGCTCGGAAAAACGGTCGAAACTAGCGATCCGGCAGCCGGATTGGCTCGTTAGGGAGCTATTACCCTATTTAAGGCGAATGTTCGCTCCGAAAAGAACCAAGAATTGAATTAGGACTTCAATTTTTCGACAAGGGTTTTTCCAAGCCGCGCCGGCGACGGCGACACTGTGATTCCCGCCGCTTCCATCGCGGCGGTCTTGGATGCCGCGTCGCCCTTGCCGCCCGAAATGATGGCGCCTGCATGGCCCATGCGGCGTCCGGGAGGCGCGGTCACCCCGGCGATAAAGCCGACCATCGGCTTGCTGCGGCCGCGCTTGGCCTCGTCCTTGATGAACTGCGCGGCATCCTCCTCGGCCGATCCGCCGATCTCGCCGATCATGACGATCGAGGTCGTATTAGGGTCCGCCAAAAACATCTCCAGCACGTCGATGAATTCGGTGCCCTTGACGGGATCGCCGCCGATGCCGACCGCGGTGGTCTGGCCGAGGCCTTCCTGGGTGGTCTGGAACACCGCCTCATAGGTCAGCGTGCCCGAGCGCGAGACGATGCCGACATTGCCGGCCTTGAAAATATTCGCCGGCATGATGCCGATCTTGCATTCGCCCGCGGTCATCACGCCCGGGCAGTTCGGTCCGATCAGCCGCGACTTCGATCCACTCAGCGAGCGCTTGACCCGCACCATGTCGAGCACCGGAATGCCTTCAGTGATGCACACGATCAGCGGAATTTCCGCATCGATCGCCTCGCAGATCGCATCCGCCGCCCCCGGCGGCGGCACATAGATCACGGACGCATCGGCGCCGGTCTTTTGCTTCGCCTCCTGCACGGTGTCGAACACCGGCAGCCCGAGATGCACTGACCCGCCTTTGCCCGGCGAAGTGCCGCCGACCATTCTGGTGCCATAGGCGATCGCCGCTTCAGAGTGGAAGGTGCCGTTCTTGCCGGTGAATCCCTGGCAGATGACTTTGGTGTTGCTGTCGATCAGAACGGACATCTAACCTACCCTTTCAGCGGAGTCTTCACCTCCCCCTGAAAGGGGGAGGTCGGCGCGCCAGCGCCGGGTGGGGGTCATACGCGAGTCCTGAAGCGCTGCGATTTTCGCAGCAATCACCTCAAGCACGCCGGTCAGGTTCTGTGAAACGTCGGAATTCCAGAAGCGCAGCACCGTGACGCCGCGCTCTTCGAGCCACCGCGTGCGGCGCTGATCCGCGTCCGTCTGCTCTGCATGCTGCCCGCCATCGAGTTCGACGGCGAGGCGCAAGGCCGGCGTATAAAAATCCAGATAGAAGTTGCCGGCGGGATGCTGCCTGCGAAAATCCACGCCCAGTTGGAGATTGCGCAGCCGCTGCCAAAGCTGCATTTCGACATCGGTACTGTCGCGGCGAAGACGGCGCGCGCGCTCGGTTTTCTCCCGCGTCCGATTGAAGCGCGAGACCCCCACCCGACGGGCTTCGCCCGTCGACCTCCCCCTTTCAGGGGGAGGTGAGGTACCGGCTCCGTCCGATGGTGGTTGCACCCTGATCACGCGCTTCTCTTTAACGTCTTCAGAATGGACATCTTAACGACCTTTCAGCGGGCGCCAGCGCCGGGTGGGGGTCACGCCGCGTCCTTCACCGCCTTGACGATCTTCTGCGCGGCGTCGTCGAGATCGTCGGCCGGCAGCACGTTGAGCCCGGACTCCCGGATGATCTTCTTGCCGGCATCGACATTGGTGCCTTCGAGCCGCACCACCAGCGGTACCTGCAATCCGACCTCCTTCACCGCGGCGACCACGCCCTCCGCGATGATGTCGCACTTCATGATGCCGCCGAAGATGTTGACCAGGATACCCTTCACATTGGGATCGGCGGTGATGATCTTGAAGGCGGCCGCGACCTTCTCCTTGCTGGCGCCGCCGCCGACGTCGAGGAAGTTGGCCGGCGCCATGCCGTAGAGCTTGATGATGTCCATGGTCGCCATCGCAAGGCCGGCGCCGTTGACCATGCAGCCGATGGTGCCGTCCAGCGTAATGTAATTGAGATCGTATTTCGACGCCTCGATCTCCTTCGGATCCTCTTCGGTCTCATCGCGTAGCGCCGCCACCTCGGGATGGCGGTACAGCGCGTTGCCGTCGAACGTCACCTTCGCGTCGAGCACGCGCAGGTCGCCCTGCTTGGTCACGACAAGCGGGTTGATCTCAAGCATCGCCATGTCCTTGGCGACGAACGCGGTATAGAGCTGCGTCACCAGTTTTTCCGCCTGCCTGGCAAGATCGCCTGACAGGCCCAGCGCCTTGGCGACGGTGCGGCCGTGATGGCCCATGATGCCGGTGGCGGGATCCACCGAGAAGGTCACGATCTTCTCTGGATTGTTGTGCGCGACATCCTCGATGTTGACGCCGCCTTCGGTAGACACCACGAACGACACCTCGCCGGTTTCGCGGTCGACCAGTGCGGAGAGATAAAACTCCTTGTCGATCTCGGAGCCTTCCTCGATGTAGAGCCGGTTGACCTGCTTGCCGTGCGGGCCGGTCTGGATCGTGACCAGTGTCGCGCCCAGCATTTGCTTGGCGAACTGGTTGACCTCGGCAACCGATTTGGCGATGCGGACACCGCCCTTGTCGCCGGCGGAAGCCTCCTTGAACTTGCCCTTGCCGCGGCCGCCGGCATGAATCTGGCTCTTCACCACCCAGACCGGGCCGCCCAGCGTTTTCGCCGCCACATCGGAATCCTCGGCCCGCAGGATCGGCACGCCGCGCGAGATCGGCACGCCGAATTCATGCAGCAGCGCCTTGGCCTGGTATTCATGGATGTTCATCTGGACGCTCCCCGAACCCTCGTGCGGTGACTTATCCTAGTCTCGCCACTGGCATACCATATACCACACAGACCGCAACCCGAACCCGCTTTCGGGGATGGCGTGCCCGAAATCGGCCGGCGCAATCAGCGACCCAGCAGATCCGGCGCGATCTTCCTGCAGGCATCGACCAGACCCTGCACCGCGCCGACCGACTTGTCGAACGCCTCGCGGTCCTTGCCGGCGAGCTCGATCTCGACAATGCGCTCGACGCCCTTCGATCCGATCACGACCGGCACGCCGACATACATGTCTTTCACGCCGTATTCGCCGCTCAGATACGCCGCGCAGGGCAGCACACGCTTCTTGTCGCGCAGATAGCTCTCCGCCATCGCGATCGCCGAGGCCGCCGGTGCATAGAATGCCGAGCCGGTCTTGAGCAGGTTGACGATCTCGGCGCCGCCATTGCGGGTGCGGTCGACGATCTCGTCGATGCGCGCTTGCGAGGTCCAGCCCATCTTGACCAGGTCGGGCAGCGGAATGCCCGCCACCGTGGAATATTTCACCAGCGGCACCATGGTGTCGCCGTGGCCGCCGAGCACGAAGGCGGTGACGTCTTCCACCGAAACGTTGAACTCGTCGGCGAGGAAATAGCGGAAGCGCGAGGAGTCCAGCACGCCGGCCATGCCGACCACTTTCTTGTGCGGCATGCCGGAGGCTTTCTGCAGCGCCCACACCATGGCGTCGAGCGGGTTGGTGATGCAGATCACGAAGGCGTCGGGGGCGTATTTCTTGATGCCGGCGCCGACCTGCTCCATCACCTTGAGATTGATGCTGAGCAGATCGTCGCGGCTCATGCCCGGCTTGCGCGGCACGCCGGCGGTGACGATGCAGACTTTTGCGTTATCCAGCGCCTCATAGGAATTGGCGCCGGTGAAATGCGCGTCGAACCCGTCGACCGGAGAGGATTGAGCGATATCCAGCGATTTGCCCTGCGGGATGCCTTCGGCGATATCGAACATCACCACGTCGCCGAGTTCCTTCAGGCCGATGAGATGAGCCAACGTTCCGCCGATCTGACCGGAGCCAATCAAGGCAATCTTGTCACGCGCCATGGAAATCTGTCCTTTGAACCCGAAGGTGGAGAGGGTGGGATGCTGGAGGTGGTGGTTATCCCTTTCGACGGAGCCGTTCAAGGGAGGGCAAGGCTCATTTGTTGGCCACACTGGAGCCGTGCCCCGGACGCGGCGCAGCGTGTAGCTCTTGCGGAACGGTGCGCCGCAGAGCCGGGGCCCCGGTATCTTCGTACGGTCCCGGCTCTGCGAAGCGGCATGAAGAATGCCGCATCGCGTCCGGGACACAACCTCACGTTTCCACCAATCCCGTGCTCGACCCGCTGGCGGCGGAATCCTTGCGGCCGTGCGGCAAGCCTAAGTACGATTCCGAGCTCATCTCGATCAGCCGCGACGAGGTCCGCTTGAATTCGTTGGCTTCATAACCTTCGGTCGCGCGATACAGCGAGGCCGGATCGGCCGCGGCGGAAGCCATCAGCTTCACGGCATTGTCATACAGCGTATCGATCAGCGCGATGAAGCGCTTGGCGGCGTTGCGCTCGGCGTAATCCATCACCGGAATATGGTCGATCAGAATGGTGTGATAATCGTGCGCGAGCCGCAGATAATCGGAAGCCGCAAGCGGCTTTTCGCACAGATCGGCGAACGAAAACCGCGCCACGCCCTGGGCCGAACATGGCACATGCAGCACGCGCCCCTTGATCGAGATGTCGCGCGGCTTGCACACAGCATTGCCGGTCATCTTCGCCCATGCCTTGTCGAGCGCGGCGTCGGCCCGATGATCCGCAGGCAGCAGCCACATCTTGACGCCCACCAGCTTTTCCAGCCGGAAATCGGTGCGAGCCTCCAGCCGCAGCACATCCATATGCGCCGATATCTGCGCGATGAAGGGCAGGAACAGCGCGCGGTTGAGGCCGTCCTTGTAAAGGTCATCAGGTGCTACGTTGGAGGTCGCCACCACCACGGTGCCGAGTTCGAACAGTTTTGCGAATAGCCTTCCCAGGATCATCGCGTCCGCAATATCCGTGACGTGAAATTCGTCGAAGCACAAAAGCCAGGCCTGGTCGAAAATCGATTCGGCGGTAAGCGCGATGACGTCGCCATCGGCAATCTCGCCGCGCGCGATATTCTGCCGAAAGCCGTAGATGCGCTCATGCACGTCGGCCATAAATTCGTGAAAATGCGCGCGGCGCTTGTGCACGACCGGGCTCGATTGAAAAAACAGATCCATCAGCATGGTCTTGCCGCGGCCGACCTCGCCATAAACGTAGAGCCCGCGCGGCGCCTCGTCCTTGTCGCCGAACAGCCGGCCAAGCAGGCCCTGTTTGCGCACCGGCTTGTAGCGCGAAAGCCGCTGCTCCAGCGCGCTGAGGGCGTCGACGGCGCGCGCCTGCGCGGCATCGGCCTCGATCGCGCCGGAGGAGACGAGGGCCTGATAATGGGCGCGGAACGAGGCGGGCGGGGGCATGACTCCCTTACGGCCCTAGTGCGCGGAAAAATGCAAGGTCGCGAATTGGGGAGAGGGTATGCCGTTCCCCGGACGCAGCGCAGCGTGTAGCTCTTGCGAAACGGTGCGCTGCAGAGCCGGGGTCCCGGTTTGCACAGGGAGAAACCGGGGTCCCCGGTTCTGCGAAGCGGCATGAAGAATGACGCATCGCGCCCGGGACACGGAAACCCTCACGCACTCAGCGTATACGAATCCTCGACTACATACGGCCCGCCGCCGGTGGAGGCGCGCGAGGAGAACAGCACGAAGCGCGAGGCCATGAAGCTGCGGGTGGGGAAATAGCCGCGCACCGACAGATAGTCGGCGACATCGCGGTTCGACGCGTCGCGCAGTCTCGCTAGCGTCACGTGCGGAATGAACTTGCGCCCTTCCGGATCGAGTCCGAAGCGCTGCATCAGCCGCTCCAGTTCAGCCTGCAATTCCATCAACGGGCGGCTCGGCACCACGGAAGCCACCACCGCGCGGGGCTTTTTTCCGCCGAAGCTCGACAGTCCCTGCAGCGAGACTTCGAACGGCTTGCGGTTGATGCGCTCCAGCGTGTGGGCGATCTCGTTGGCCGCGACGCCGTCGATATCGCCGATGAAGCGCAGGGTGACGTGGTAATTTTCGGGGTCGATCCAGCGCGCGCCGGGAAGGCCACCGCGCAAATTGGAGAGCGTCTGGCCGATCTCGGCCGGTATTTCCAGTCCCGTGAACAAACGCGGCATCGCAAAACTCCCGATGCTGAATTCCGGTAACGAATCACCGATGTAAGTTTCTAGCGCAGTTATCCGACTCTGCGAAGCAGCCGGCGGCGCCCGAGCCGAAACCTTCCGGGAAAACGCGGTGCTAGGGTTATCGTTGCGCGGTTTTCAACTGCGCTGGCGCACAAGCGTGCTCAGGAATGCCTCGACCATGGGCAGGATATTCCTGACGATGGTATCGACGCCTTCCGCGGTCGGGTGCAGCCCGTCGGCCTGATTGAGTTTTGCATCGGTGGCCACGCCCTCCAGAAAAAACGGATACAACGGCACCTGAAACGCTTTCGCCAAGTCAGGATAGATCGCGTTGAACCGGGCCGAATAGTCGGCGCCGTAATTGGGCGGCGCGACCATGCCGCACAGCAGGACCGCGATCCTGCGCGCCTGCAGCCGCGTCAGAATCTCCGTAAGTGCAGCGCGGGTAACCTTGGGGTCGATGCCGCGCAGCGCATCGTTGGCGCCTAGTTCGAGGATCACCGCTTCGGTGCCCTCCGGGACCGACCAGTCGAGCCGGTCGCGGCCGCCGGACGTGGTGTCGCCGGACACCCCGGCATTGACCATGTCGACCTCTATCCCCCTGGCTTTCAAGGCTTTTTGCAGCCGGACCGGGAATGCGGCCGATCCGGCAAGGCCAAGGCCGGCGCTCAAGGAATCGCCGAGCACGACCATCTTGACCGGTTTTGCAACCGAAGTTTGCGCCGAGGCGGACAGCGCCAGCGTTGGCAGGGACAATGCGAGAGCCAACAGGCACAGAAAGCTGCGCACAGGCCTCTCGACCGCCGCAAAGCAAATGCCATATGAACCTCGCATGGACAGTCTCATCGAACCCTCGTCACTGGCAGGCGCCTCACACCTGCGGCCGACCATTTCCATCTCGAACGTCAATCTCTCGCTCGGCTCGGGTGCTGCGCGCGTCCATATCCTCAAGGATATCGACCTCAGGGTAGCGCCCGGCGAAGCGATCGGGTTGATCGGACCGTCAGGGTCGGGGAAATCCACGCTTCTGATGGTGATGGCCGGGCTGGAACGTCCCGACAGCGGAGAGGTGGTGGTGTCGGGCACCCCTTTCAATGCCCTCGACGAGGACGCGCTGGCGCGGTTTCGCGGCCGCCATGTAGGCATCGTTTTCCAGTCCTTTCATCTGATCCCGACCATGACCGCGCTGGAAAACGTCGCGGTGCCGCTCGAACTGGCCGGCAATCCCGATGCGTCGGAACGTGCGGCGCATGAACTGGAATCCGTCGGCCTCGGCGACCGGCTGCATCATTATCCGACGCAATTGTCCGGCGGCGAGCAGCAGCGCGTGGCGCTCGCCCGCGCGCTGGCGCCCGATCCCGTCATCCTGGTGGCGGACGAGCCGACCGGAAATCTCGACGAAGCCACCGGCAAGCAGATCGTCGACCTGTTGTTCACCAAGCACGCCGAGCGCGGCATGACGCTCGTGCTGGTGACCCACGATGCGGCGCTGGCGCGGCGCTGCGACCGCGTGGTGCGGCTGCGCTCCGGCCATATCGACGGGCCCGCTTCCGTTCAACACTGGGTCGAGACAGCGTAGCCGATGTCCATTGCAATCGAACGCCCGCAAGGCGGCCGCGCGGCTGCGCTGGCGCTGCGCTACGCGTTGCGCGAATTGCGCGGCGGCCTTCGCGGTTTCTATGTGTTCATCGCCTGCATCGCGCTCGGGGTGATGGCGATCGCAGGCGTGGGCTCGGTGGCGGCAAGCTTGAGCGAAGGACTTGCGCGCGAAGGCCGTACGCTGCTCGGCGGCGACGCCGCGTTCTCGCTGATCCAGCGCGAAGCCAAACCAGAAGAGGTCGCGTTCCTGCGCGCGCGCGGGACTGTCTCGGTGGCGGCGACGCTGCGCGGCATGGCGCGCACCGAAGACGGCAAGCTGGCGCTGGTTGAACTCAAGGCCGTCGGCAACGCCTATCCGATGCTCGGCGAGCTAACGCTCGATCCGAAACTGCCGGTGGCGGATTTGCTCAAGCAGCAGGACGGCGCATTCGGCGCCGCGGCGGATGCGACCTTGCTGGCGCGGCTCGACCTCAAGATCGGCGACCGCGTCAGCGTCGGCAGCGCCAGCTTTCAAATTCGCAGCGTGGTCGGAGCCGAGCCGGACAAGCTCGCCGGCGGCGTCGGTTTTGGGCCGCGATTCCTGGTCAGCGAAGCGGGACTGCGTGCCACCGAGCTGTTGCAGCCCGGCAGCCTGGTGCGCTGGATATATCGCGTAAAACTGCCCGACAATGCGGCCGACGACCGCGCCGCGCAGACGCTTGCCAGCGACGCGCGTACCACACTGCCGAGCGCGGGGTGGGAAATCCGCACCCGCAGCAACGCCTCGCCGCAGCTGGAGCGTACCATCAGCCGCTTCACGCAATTCCTGACGCTGGTCGGCCTCGCGGCGCTGCTGGTCGGGGGCGTCGGCGTCGCCAATGCGGTGAAAAGCCATATCGACCGCCGCCGAGACGTCATCGCAACCTTCAAGGCGGTCGGCGCCACCGGCCGCGAGGTATTTACGATTTATCTCACGCAAGTCATCGGGCTTGCGATGATCGGCTCGCTGATCGGCCTCGCCGCCGGTGCAGCGCTGCCTTATCTGATCGTCGGCCTGTTCGGCAAGCTGCTGCCGCTGCCGGTGGTGCCGGCGCTGCATCCGGATCAACTCGCATTGTCGCTGGTCTATGGCCTCCTGACCGCGCTCGCGTTCGCGCTGTGGCCGCTCGGCCGCGTCCATGACGTGCCGGTGGCGGCGCTGTTTCGCGAGGCGGTCGCCAGCGAATGGCACCGGCCGCGCTGGCGGTATCTTGCATTGATGGCCGTGGTGATCCTGGCTCTGATCGCGATTGCGATCGGGCTTGCCTATGATAAGCGCGTCGCGGCCGCGTTCGTGGCGTCTTGCATCATGGTGTTCGCGCTGCTGCGCGGCATCGCCGCCGCACTGATGGCGCTGGCGCGCCGCCTGCCACGCTCCCGTATCACCATGCTGCGGCTGGCGATCGCCAATATCTACCGTCCCGGCGCATTGACGCCGTCGGTGGTGATGTCGCTCGGCCTCGGGCTGGCGGTGCTGGTCACCATCACCCAGATCGACGGCAATCTGCGGCGGCAGTTCATGGCCGCACTGCCCGAGCGCGCGCCGTCGTTCTATTTCATCGACATCCCCTCCGCCGAGGCCGACCATTTCAGCGCGTTCCTGAAAGCGCAGGCGCCGCAGTCGAGCGTCGAGGACGTGCCGATGCTGCGCGGGCGCATCGTCGCCGCCCGCGGCGTAACAGCGGAAGAACTCAAGCCGTCGTCCGACGCCGAATGGGTGCTGCAGGGCGACCGCGGGCTGACCTATACCGGCGAAATCCCGAAGGGCTCGAAGGTGGTCGAAGGCAAATGGTGGGGACCAGGTTACGACGGACCGCCGCTGGTGTCGTTCGAAAAGAAGCTCGCCGACGGGCTCGGGCTTAAGATTGGCGACGAGGTCGTGGTCAACGTGCTCGGCCGCGACATCACAGCTATCATCGGCAACATGCGCAGCGTGGACTGGCAGAGCCTTGGCATCAATTTCGTGCTGGTGTTCTCGCCGGGCGCCTTCAAGGGCGCCCCGCATACCCATATCGCCACCCTGACCGAGGCTCATCCGGATCCTGCCGGCGACGCCAAAATCATCAGGTCGGTGGCGGACGCGTTTCCGATGGTGACCAGCGTGCGGGTCCGGGAGGCGCTGGAGACCATCGGCGCCGTGGTCACCAATCTGGTGTTGGCGATCCGGGGCGCCAGCGCGGTGACGCTGGTCTCCGCCATCCTGGTGCTGGGCGGGGCGCTGGCCGCCGGCCACCGCCACCGGGTTTACGACGCGGTGATCCTGAAAACCCTCGGCGCCACCCGGGCGCGGCTGCTCGGCGCCTACGCGCTGGAATATCTGATGATCGGCTTTGCCACCGCGATCTTCGGCGTATTCGCGGGCTCCGTTGCGGCCTGGCTGATCGTGACCCGGCTGATGACGCTGAGTTTTGTCTGGCAGGGCGGCAGCGCCGCCGCGGTGGTGCTGGCCGCTCTCGTCGTTACCGTCGGACTGGGCCTTGCCGGCACGCTGGTGGCGCTGAACCAGAAGCCGGCAACGGTGTTGCGGAATTTATGATAATTTGAAGCAGCTTCGGCGGCACCTCTCCCGGCAGGCAGAGGCAAGGAGGAGCCGCTTTAGCCTAAATTCATCGGCCGCCTAGCGACATTCAGCCGCGCATGGAAGCTTGCGGGGAATGTGTTAGTTTCCCACATATCAGCTTGGGTCGGACGCCGGCTTGATGACGTAAAATTCATGTCAGCAAATGCGGTATCCGGGATAGATTTCGTGCTGGTGGCGCAGACCCTTTGCGCTTCGCCAGACAACCAACGGGAATTCGACCATGTCGGACCTAGACCGTAACTACGCTTCGCCCTTCGGCCGGGCCGCCGGGCGCACTGACGCCGCAGCCGTCGATGCCGGGCTGCGCGCCTATATGCTGCGCATCTACAACTACATGTCGATCGGCCTGGCCATCACCGGCCTCGCCGCGCTCGGCATCTATATGGCCGCCGTAACCAGCGACCCGTCGGCTGGCGCGGTGCGGATCGGCAGTTCGTTCCTGACGCCGTTCGGCTACGCGATGTTCGTGAGCCCGCTGAAATGGGTGTTCATGCTGGCGCCGCTGGCGATGGTGTTCGCCATCTCCTTCGGCATCAACCGGCTGCGCCCGGCCACCGCGCAAATGCTGTTCTGGGTATTCTCGGCGCTGATGGGCATCTCGCTGTCGTCGATCTTCCTGGTGTATACCCACACCTCGATCGTGCGGGTGTTCTTCATCACCGCGGCGTCGTTCGGCGCGCTCAGCCTCTACGGCTACACCACCAAGCGTGACATGACCGGCATGGGCTCGTTCCTGCTGATGGGCCTGTTCGGCATCATCATCGCCAGCCTGGTGAACATCTTCATCGCAAGCTCGGCGCTGCAGTTCGTGGTGTCGGTGGTCGGCGTGCTGGTGTTCGCAGGGTTGACCGCCTGGGATACCCAGCGGCTGAAGAACGACTACATCTACGGCTACGCCTCGCAGGGCGGCGACATCGCCGAACGCGCGGCCATCACCGGCGCGCTGTCGCTGTATTTGAACTTCATCAACCTGTTCACGCTGCTGCTGCAGCTGCTCGGCCAGCGCGACTGACGCATATCGCGTTGACGCCAATCATCAAGCCCCGGCCTCGCGGCCGGGGTTTTTTGTTGCGGTCATTGCGAGGAGCACAGCGACGAAGCAATCCAGCCCGCGGTTCAATTTCTGGATTGCTTCGCTTCGCTCGCAATGACGAACGACACAAGCCGCGCTAAACTGAAGCCATGACTCACATCGACATCCGTCCCGCCACCGAGGCCGACCTTCCCGCTATCACCGATATCTACCAGCATGCTGTCCTGCACGGCACCGCGACGTTCGAGCTGATCCCGCCCGATGTTGCCGAAATGACCCGGCGCTTCAAATCGCTGATGGATGGCGGCTATCCCTATCTCGTCGCAGCGCTGGAAGGCGGCGTGATCGGCTACGCCTATGCCGGGCCATATCGGCCGCGGCCGGCCTATCGTTTCACCGTGGAGAATTCGGTCTATCTTCAACCGGCGATCCACCGGCGCGGCATCGGTCTGCAATTGCTGCAGCGGCTGATCACCGAATGCGAGGCGCGCGGCTACCGCCAGATCATCGCGGTGATCGGCGATTCCGCCAATGCAGGCTCGATCGGCGTGCATGCAAGGTGCGGCTTTGCGATGATCGGCACCCATCCCAATGTCGGCTTCAAATTCGGCCGCTGGCTCGACACCGTGATGATGCAGCGCGCGATCGGCGAGGGTGCGAGCACGCTGGCGGATATATCGTAGGGCAAAGCCAACGGTCGGGCGAACGCCGATGGCGTGCCCACCATTTACAATAACGAATGGCGATAGATGGTGGGCACGGCGCAGGCGCGCCTTTGCCCACCCTACGAAGATATCAAACCACCGCCAGCTTGCGGTCGATCACCAGCAGCACGCGATCGAGTTCGTGGCCGCGGCGCAGGATCAGGCCGGAGGCCGAGATCACGCTGTAGACGCCCTGCTTGCGCGCCAGCCGCGGATCTTTCTCGATGCGATAGATCGGCACCTCGGAGGCGCGGCGGAACACCGAAAACACCGCGCGGTCTTTCAGAAAGTCGATGGCGTAATCCCGCCACTCGCCGTCGGCGACCATGCGTCCATAGAGATTGAGGATGCGATTGAGTTCGAAACGGTTGAATGTTACCCGGCTTGGCGCAGGGCTCGCAGCGGAGTTGCGCTCCGCTGCGCTGACCTCGCTTGGATCGGCCTCCCCCGACATCAAATCCATGCTACGTCTCCTGTAGTCCAAGGCATGATCTTCTCCGAAAACTGGCTTCCGCGTTCCAAGATCACGCCGCGGTCCGCATGATTGCGCCGACTGCGCGCATCCGCAAGAGGGTCGAATGACGCTGCGCGGATTGGCCCGCGGAAATGTCCGCTTTCGGACATCGAATTCGCGTCACGGGATCGTTAGCGGAATCACAATGATGCCCCACTTCCGCCAAGCGGACGCCGCGCGGGATTGCGAAGAAACAATCACTGCGTTGGCCCGGTCCTTTCGGTTCCGGATTCCTCAGCCCCCAGCCCCCCGGGGCCTTAGGGATCGGGCCTGTTCGCAGGGGAGTTAATCCCCATCACTGGGCCAACGAAAGTTGGTCCTTTTTCTTTTGGGGATAGTTCGCGTTCTGAGGGAGTGTGTGCAGACGGCGCATCCCGCGCCGTCATTGCGAGCGCAAGCAAAGCAATCCAGTTCTTTCCGCGACAAAGTGCACGAGGCAGAACTGGATTGCTTCGTCGCAAGTGCTCCTCGCAATGACGGGGAAGCGGCGGCGCGACGATCAGTGCAGCGACGTGAAGGCCGCGCCCAGCATCGGACCGGGATTTTCGCGGCTGCCGTCCTGCACATAGACCACCGCGGCATCGACACCGTCGCGGGTGATATTTTCCAGCGGCACGCTCCAACTGCCGGCAGTGCCGTTCCAGTCGCCGACCTTCAGCAGATTGCGCACCACGTTGTAATAGGTGACTTCGCGGCCGCGGTTTTCCCCGCGTCCGATCGAGATCGGCACCGATTTCGAAACCGAGCAAATCCATACCTCGCCATGCTTGGCGGCAGCCGCTTTATTCGAAGCCGCGACGGAGACGTTGATCTGCTTGCCCGACAGCGTCATCGACACCGGCACCGACATCACCCCGTCGTTCTTTTTGGTGGTGTCGATGGCGCCCTCGATTTTTGCGCGATCGCTGCCGATCACATGCGTCGCGCCGTTGACGACAACCTGCGGCGTGTAGACGTCGCGGTCGCCGCGCATCCTGGAGTATGCTTTCTGCCGTGCACTGAACCGCGAGTCCGCCAGCGTGTCTTTCCAGCCGAGATAGTCCCAGTAATCGATCGGCAGGCTGAGCGCGATCACGTTCGGATCCCTGGCAAGCTCGCCCAAAACCTTGTCGGCCGGCGGACACGACGAGCATCCCTGCGACGTGAACAATTCCACCACCGCGCGGGGATCGGCATCGGCCGGCCGGACCATCGCGACGACGGCGCAGACGCCGAGCGCGCCGGACCATCGCGAGAGTGAACTATGGGTCATCATTACTGCCAAGCCGAAACCGCGATGCGCCACGCGCCGTCGCCATTGAACTGTCCTGGCCTTCGAACGCGGCGAAGGCGGCCCTTCATAGGCCGCCTTCCCTTCGCCCGCCACTCACTTCGCAGTGAGGCATCGATCGCATCGATCACAATTCGCATCAGGCCGCTAGCTTGCGCAGCACGTAATGCAGGATGCCGCCGTTGCGGTAATATTCGAGCTCGTCGAGGGTATCGATCCGGCACAGCAGCGACACCCGGCGCAGCGTGCCGTCTCGGGACACGATTTCAGCCGTCAGTTTCTGCCGCGGTTTCAAATCGCCCTGCAGGCCGCGAATGGTTACCGTCTCGTCACCCTTAAGCCCGAGCGAAGACCACGATTCGCCATTCTCGAAGGTCAAAGGCAACACGCCCATGCCGACCAGATTGGAGCGATGGATGCGCTCAAAACTCTGGCAGATCACGGCGCGAACGCCGAGCAGCCTGGTGCCCTTGGCGGCCCAGTCGCGCGACGAGCCGTTGCCATATTCGGCGCCGGCGAACACCACCAGCGGCACTTTTTCGGCCTGGTATTTCATCGCGGCGTCGTAGATCGACATCTGCTCGCCGTCGGGCCAATGCTTGGTCAGGCCGCCCTCCGGGATATTTCCGTCGGCGCCCTTCAGCATGAAATTCTTGATGCGGATGTTGGCGAAGGTGCCGCGCATCATCACTTCGTGGTTGCCGCGCCGCGTGCCGTATTGATTGAAGTCGGCGGGACGGACCTGATGCTCGGACAGATAGCTGCCCGCAGGCGAGGTCAACTTGATCGCGCCGGCGGGCGAGATGTGGTCGGTGGTGATCTTGTCGCCGAACATCGCCAGAATCCGCGCATCGACCACGTCGACGATCGCCTCCGGCTCCTTTTTCATGCCTTCGAAGTAAGGCGGATTCTGCACATAGGTCGAGCTCATGTTCCAGCGATAGGTCTCGCTCTCGACGGTCTTGATCTTGCGCCAGTTGGTGTCGCCCTTGAACACGTCGGCATAGCGCTTCTTGAAGATCGCCGCGGTGACGAACTTCTTCATCAGCGCATTGATCTCCTTGGTGGTCGGCCAGATATCCTTGAGGTAAACCGGCTTGCCGTCCTTGCCCGTGCCGATCGGCTCGACCGCGAGATTTTTCGTCACCGTTCCCGCCAGCGCATAGGCAACCACCAGCGGCGGTGAGGCGAGGTAATTCGCCTGCACGTCGGGACTGACGCGGCCTTCGAAATTTCGATTTCCCGAAAGCACCGCGGCGCCGATGATGCCGTTGTCGTTGATGGCTTTCGAAATCTCCTCCGGCAGCGGGCCCGAATTGCCGATGCAGGTGGTGCAGCCGAACCCGATCAGGTTGAAGCCGACCTTGTCGAGATCAAGCTGCAGTCCGGAATTGGCCAGATATTCGGCGACCACCTGGCTGCCCGGCGCCAGCGATGTCTTGACCCAGGGCTTTGCGGTAAGGCCTTTTGCCGCGGCGTTGCGCGCCAGCAGGCCGGCGCCGATCAGCACGCTCGGATTCGACGTGTTGGTGCAGGAGGTGATCGCCGCGATCACCACGTCGCCATGGCCGAGATCGAAATTGCGGTTCTCGACCGGATAGCGTTTCGATGCATCGGCCGCCTTCTTGTATTCGCTCGTCATCGCAGCGGCAAAACCATCCGCCACTGCCGGCAGCGCGACGCGGCCTTCGGGGCGCTTCGGCCCGGCCATCGACGGCACCACGTCGCCGAGATCGAGCGTCAGCGTTTCGGTGAATACCGGATCGGGCGACGCCGAGGTGCGGAACAGGCCCTGCGCCTTGGCGTATTTGACCACCAGCGCCACGCGGTCGGCCTTGCGGCCCGAGGTCTTCAGGTAGTCGATGGTTTCGCTGTCGACCGGGAAGAAGCCGCAGGTGGCGCCATATTCCGGCGCCATGTTGCCGATGGTCGCCTTGTCGGCGACCGAAAGATAATCGAGGCCGGGACCGAAGAACTCGACGAATTTTCCGACCACGCCCTGCTTGCGCAGCATCTGCGTGACCGTGAGCACCAGGTCAGTGGCGGTGACGCCTTCTTTCATTTGACCCTTCAGCTTGAAGCCGACCACTTCCGGCAGCAGCATCGACAGCGGCTGGCCGAGCATGGCGGCTTCCGCCTCGATGCCGCCGACGCCCCAGCCGAGCACGGCCAGGCCGTTGACCATGGTGGTGTGCGAATCGGTGCCGACCAGCGTGTCCGGATAGGCGACCTCGAACGTGCCGGTCTTCTTGCCGACACTCATCTTCTCCTTGGCTGTCCACACCGTCTGGGCGAGATATTCGAGATTGACCTGGTGGCAGATGCCGGTGCCGGGCGGCACCACGGAGAAATTCGAAAACGCCTTCTGGCCCCATTTCAGGAATTCATAGCGCTCCTGGTTCTGCTTGTATTCCTCGACCACGTTCTTGCCGAACGCCTTGTTGTCGCCGAAGAAGTTCACGATCACGGAGTGGTCGATGACGAGATCGACCGGCACCAGCGGGTTGATCTTTTCGGCGTCGCCGCCGAGCGCCTGCATCGCGTTGCGCATCGCCGCGAGATCGACCACCGCCGGGACGCCGGTGAAATCCTGCATCAATACCCGCGCCGGGCGGAATGCAATTTCATGCTCGAGCGCGCGCTTCTTCAGCCATTTTGCCACCGCGAGGATGTCGTCCTTCTTGACGGTGCGGTCGTCCTCGTTGCGCAGCAGGTTTTCCAGCAGCACCTTCATCGAATAGGGCAGCCTGGAAATCCCCTTCAGGCCGTTTTTCTCGGCGGTGGGGAGGCTGTAATAGACATAGGACTTGCCGCCGACCTTGAGGATCTTTTGGCATTTGAAGCTGTCGAGCGAGGGCATGTGGGGCGATCCTGACTGGTCAATATACCCGGCAAAGGGTATCAAAACACCGGTGGCGGGCTAAGGCGTGTTGGCTTGCAGGCGCGGATTGTCTGCTGCATCAAGTTCCGGCTTATAGAATCTTTCCAGAGCCACCGCCACACCGACAATCGTGTCGCAGCAATGCGGCATCCACACCAGGAAGAAGCTAGATGCGGCTGTCGGGACGCGGCGTCAGGTGTATCAGGGGCGGGCGCGAGGTGTTTTCCGGCCTCGATTTTAGCGCCGCCGCCGGCCAGGCGCTGGCCGTCACCGGCCCCAATGGATCAGGCAAGACCTCGCTGTTGCGGCTGATTGCCGGCCTGCTGACGATCTCGGGCGGATCGATCAATCTCGATGGCGGCGACCGCGAACTGACCTTGCCCGAACAGGCGCACTATCTCGGCCACCGCGACGCGCTGAAGCCTGCGCTGAGCGTGCTGGAGAATCTTGCGTTCTGGCGGGATTTTTTGGGCAGCGATGTGTCTGACGCAGGAGACAGCCTTGCGGCAGTCGGGCTCGATCATACCGCGCAGCTGCCGGCAGCCTACCTGTCGGCGGGACAGCGGCGGCGGCTGTCGATCGCGCGGTTGCTGACAGTGCGGCGGCCGATCTGGCTGCTCGACGAGCCGACCTCGGCGCTGGACGGCGCTGGACAGGCGATGTTTGCCGCGGTGATGGCGGAGCATCTTGCGCGCGGCGGGATGATCGTGGCGGCAACGCATGCACCACTGGGACTGCCGGCGAAAGAGCTGCGGATGGGAGAGGCGTCGTGAGAGCGTCAGCAATCGTCGCACAATCCCTCCACAACTCGCGGGGAGGTCCTGCATGACCAGCCTCGCCGCATTGATTCGCCGCGACATCCGCATCGCGCTGCGTGTCGGCGGTGGCGCGCTGATCGGGGTGCTGTTCTTTCTCACCGTCGTGGTGCTGATGCCGTTCGCGGTCGGGCCGGATCTCGCTTTACTCGCGCGGCTCGGTCCGGCGATTCTGTGGCTCGGCGCCTTGCTGGCAAGCCTGCTGACGCTGGACCGGCTATTCATGGCCGACCATGACGACGGTTCGCTCGATCTCATCGTTATGAGCCGCACGGCGCTGGAACTGGCCTGTGCCGCAAAAGCCCTGGCGCACTGGCTCGCCGCCGGCCTGCCGCTGATCATAGCCACGCCGGTACTGGGACTTTTGCTGAATCTCGACGCAACCTCCACATTCGCGGTGGCACTGACACTGCTCGCGGGCACGCCTGCGCTGACCTTCACCGGCATGATCGGTGCGGCACTTGCCGTGACCCTGCATCGCGGCGGGTTGCTGCTGGCGGTACTGGTGCTGCCGCTATCCATACCGGTGCTGATTTTCGGCGTCGCAGCCTCGGAGGCCGCGATCTCCGGTCCGCTGCCGTTCGGAACGCCGTTTTCTATTCTGTGCGCGCTGTCGCTGGTCAGCTTCGTGATAGGCCCATTCGCCGCAGCGGCGAGCCTGCGGCATGGATTGGACTGATCAACTCCGCATGAACCATGTCTGCCCGCATTGCCTGCCCCGGCCTGGACGATTATCAGGAACGCCATGACGCTGCTCGACCTCGCCAATCCCACAAAATTCCTGGCGCTGACCGCGCGGATATTGCCGTGGCTGGCGGTTTTGACCGCGATCCTGCTGCTGATCGGCCTCACCCAGTCGGCGATGGCGCCCGACGACTATCAGCAGGGCGCCACCGTAAAGATCATGTTCATCCACGTGCCGAATGCCTGGCTGTCGATGTTCGTGTGGGGCGTGATGAGCGTCGCGGCGCTGGGCACTCTGGTGTGGCGGCATCCATTGGCCGACGTCGCGGCCAAAGCGGCAGCGCCGATCGGGGCCGCGTTCACATTTCTGGCGCTGGTGACGGGCTCGCTGTGGGGCCGGCCGATGTGGGGCACCTATTGGGAATGGGACGCGCGGCTGACCTCGGTGCTGATCCTGTTTCTGATGTATCTCGGCCTGATCGCGCTGTGGCGCGCCGTGGAGGATCCCTCGCGCGCCGCACGGGCCGCTGCCATCCTCACCTTGGTCGGCGCCATCAATATTCCAATCATAAAGTTCTCGGTGGACTGGTGGAATACGCTGCATCAGCCGGCATCGGTGCTGCGGATGGGCGGGCCGTCGATGGACCGCGCCTACCTCATTCCGCTGCTGGTTATGGCGGTGGCATTCTCGCTGCTGTTCGTCACGCTGCATCTGGCCGCCATGCGCAACGAAATCCTGCGCCGCCGCGTCCGCGCCTTGCAGATGCTGCAAGCAAGCCGGCCACCGGCGTGATCGCGATGGCGCTCGGTCCCTACGCGTCCTTTATTGTCACCTCCTATGTGCTGGTCGCGGCCGTGGTGCTGGTCCTTATTCTGTGGGTCTCGGCCGACTATCGCCGCCAGAAACAGCGCCTGCGCGAACTCGAAGCCTCGGGCGTGGTGCGGCGCTCCGGCCGCGGCGGGGCGGACATCCAATGAGCGACAGCGCCGCAGCAAAACGCCGTTCCTGGCTGGTGGCGCTGCCGCTGGTGTTTTTCGTAAGCCTCGCTGGAATCTTCCTGGCGAGGCTGCAGGGCGGCGACCCCTCGAAAATTCCCTCGGCCCTGATCGGCCGCCCAGCGCCGCAAACCACCCTGCCGCCGCTGCAGGGCCTGGTGCGCGACGGCGCGCCGGTGCCTGGACTCGACCCCGAACTCTTCAAAGGCAAGGTCAGCGTGGTCAATGTCTGGGCGTCGTGGTGCGTGCCCTGCCATGACGAAGCGCCGCTGCTGACCGAACTTGGAAAGGACAAGCGGCTGCAGATCGTCGGCATCAATTACAAGGACGCGCCCGACAATGCCCGGCGCTTTCTCGGCCGTTACGGCAACCCTTATCGCGTCGTCGGCGTCGACGGCAACGGCCGCGGCTCGATCGAATGGGGCGTCTACGGCGTGCCGGAGACCTTCGTGGTCGGCCGCGACGGCGCCATCGCCTACAAGATGGTCGGCCCGGTGACGCCGGAAAATTTGGAGAGCGTGCTGAGGGCCGAGATCGACAAGGCGCTGAAGGCGGGGAGTTAACTCACCCGTCATTCCGGGACACGCGTCTTCGCGTGGGCCCGGAATCCATAACCCCCATTCGTGGTTATGGATTCCGGGCTCGCGCCAAGAGGCGCGCCCGGGAATGACGTGGGAGCAAATAATTCTTCGCTTTTATCTGCCGTTCATTTCGTGGCCATGGCGTCGCCACGAATTCGAAGCTAGCTTACGCGCGTTCTTTAAAACCGTCCCGGGAGGACAACCCCAATGCGTCATTTCACGCTTGCTTCGCTTGCTGCAACTGCCCTGACCCTCGGCCTGCTCGCGGCCACCCCAATGATGGCCCAGACCCCCGCACCCGCGACCGGGGGCAAGATGGCTCCGGGCGCCAAGATGGCGCCGGCGGAGAAGATGGCCCCGGCTCCCAAGGCGGAATTGCTGGACATCAATTCGGCGACCGCCGATCAGCTCGACGCGTTGCCCGGTATCGGCAAGGCGTATTCCGCCAAGATCATCGCGGGCCGTCCCTACAAGGGCAAGGACGACCTGGTGAACAAGGACATCGTGCCGCAGAAGACCTATGACGGCATCAAGGACAAGATCATCGCCAAGCAGAAGAGCTGAGCTTTCCGTCATTGCGAGCGAAGCGAAGCAATCCAGAGTCTTATCACGGACACAAGACTGGATTGCTTCGTCGCAAGGGCTCCTCGCAATGACGGTTGAGAGATACGTACCCCGGACGCAGCGTAGCGCGTAGCACTTGCGGAGCGGTGCGCTGCAGAGCCGGGGCCCCGGTTGCTTGAGATAACCGAGGTCCCGGCTCTGCGCAGCGGCATGAAGAATGCCGCAGCGCGTCCGGGACACGCTTCACCCCTGCCGTACATCTCCCGCTTCCGCCTCGCTCTCTTCGAGCGTCGCCGGCTCCAGATGATAGCGCTTGATCAGCGGCATCTGGGTGAGCGCGAACAGCATGGTCAGCGGCACCATGCCGAACGCCTTGAAGGCCACCCAGAAATCCGTGGATTGGGTGCGCCAGATGATCTCGTTCAGCACCGCCATCGCGAAAAACCAGCAAGCCCAGCGCAGTGTGAGGACCAGCCAGCCCCGCGGCGTCAGGTTGAACATCTGGTCGAACATGATGGCGATGAAGGAGCGGCCGAACAGCAGCCCGCCGCCGAGCACGCCTGCGAACAGCGCATAGACGATGGTCGGCTTCATCTTGATGAAGGTTTCGTCGTGCAGCACCAGCGTCAGCGTGCCGAACACGATGACGACGATGGCGGTGACGATGGCCATCATCGGCACGTGACGCGTCACCACATAGGACGCAATCATTGCCACGATCACCGCGACCATGAATGCGCCGGTGGCGACGAACAAATGGAATTTGGCGTTGGCGATGAAGAAGATCATCAGCGGACCAAGTTCGGTAGCAAGCTTGAACAGCGGATGCGGTTGCTTTTTGTCCATTATTCGATCCATCGACCTTGCTTTTGCTTCCATCCTTCGAGACGGTGCTTCGCACCTCCTCAGGATGAGGACTTTCCGGTTTGCTCCACCCTCATCCTGAGGAGCCGCGCACTTGCGCGGCGTCTCGAAGGATGGGTCTCACTCAATCCCTGCGATCGCCTGCGCAAAATCCCGCGCGGTGAACGGCGCCAGGTCGTCGATGCCCTCGCCGACGCCGATGAAATGCACCGGCAGTTTGTGCTTCTCGGCCAGCGCCACCAGGATGCCGCCGCGCGCGGTGCCGTCGAGCTTTGTCATGACAAGGCCCGTGACGCCCGCTGTACGATGAAACGCCTCGACCTGCGACAGCGCGTTTTGTCCCACCGTGGCGTCGAGCACCAGCAGCACCGCATGCGGCGCCGACGCATCGACCTTCCTGATGACGCGCACGACCTTTTCAAGCTCGTTCATCAATTCGGCCTTGTTCTGCAGCCGGCCCGCGGTATCGATCAGCAGCACGTCGAGTCTTCCCTGGCGCGCCGACGTCAGCGCGTTGAAGGCAAGGCTTGCGGAATCCGAGCCCTGCGCGCCGGCGATCACCGGCGATCCGGTGCGCTCGCCCCAGATTTTCAGCTGCTCGATCGCGGCGGCGCGAAAAGTGTCGCCGGCCGCCAGCATTACCTTGCGGCCTTCGGCGGCCAGTTTGGCGGCGAGCTTGCCGATGGTGGTGGTCTTGCCGGAGCCGTTGACGCCGACCACGAGAATAACGAACGGCTTTTGTGCGCCATCGATCACAAGCGGCTTTGCCACCGGCGCCAAAACCTTCTCCACTTCGGTCGCGACCACGGCTTTCACGTCATCGGCTGAAATCGCCTTGTCGTAGCGGCCGACCCCGACCGCGGCGGCAATCCGTGCCGCCACTTCGGTGCCGAGATCGGCGCGCAGCAGCACGTCCTCGATGTCCTCGAGCATGGCGCGGTCGAGCTTGCGCTTGGTGACGAGATCGGCGACCGCGCTCCCGAGCGAGCTCGAAGTCCGCTTCAGGCCGCCGGACAGCCGCCGCCACCAGCTCAATTTTGTGTTTTCCGGAGTGGTATCGCTCATGTCGGGGGTGTGTTAGCCGTTTCGTTTCCCAAACGAAAGTCTCGACGATCGATGGATGTTCCCGAGCTGACAGCGGATGAAATCCAGGCTCGCGTACTGCATCGCGACGGGCTGATGCTGGTGATCGACAAGCCCGCCGGGCTGCCGGTGCATCGCGGGCCGAAGGGCGGCGCCAATCTGGAGGCGTCGTTCGAAAGCTTGCAATTCGGCCTGCCGCGCCCGCCCGTGCTGGCGCACCGGCTCGACCGCGATACCTCGGGCTGCCTGGTGCTCGGGCGACATCGCAAGGCCACCGCCTCGCTGGGGCTGCTGTTCAAGCATGGCAGGATTTCCAAGACCTATTGGGCGGTGGTCGAAGGCGGTCCCGCCCAGGACGAAGGCAGCATCGACATGCCGCTTGGCCGCCTCAACGCCGAACGCGGATGGTGGCAGAAGCCGGACCCGGAGGGGCTGAAGGCTGTTTCCAACTGGAAGGTGCTGGGGCGCGGCGGCGGCCTCGCATGGCTGGCGCTGGAGCCCGTCACCGGCCGCACCCATCAACTGCGCGTGCATGCTGCTGCGATGGGCTGGCCGATCGTCGGCGACAATATTTACGGTAACGGGCCGAGATCCGGCGAGCCGACGTTGCATCTGCATTCGCGCGAGATCGGGATTCCGATTTCGAAGAACAAGGAGCCGGTGCGCGTGACAGCGCCGGCGCCGGCGCATTTGCAGGAGCGGCTCAGGTTATGTGGATGGGAGGGCGAGTAGGTTTTTCTCATAGCGAGCTGTCCCGGCATCCACGCCTTTGCAATGTTAAGACATGGATGCCTCGCGCAAGCCCTCGGCATGACGAGCTTAAATCATCAATCGCGCGCCGTCATGCCCGGCCATCGCCAGCGTTCGCACCGCGCCCGGCGTTTCGCCCGCAATTGCCACCGGCATGAAATGTTCGGTCCGCCCTTGCGTGGCGCTTTCGATCAGCACCTGTCGCATGCTGCCGACCTCCGCCGCCAGCCGCCGCTGCAATGCCGCCTCTCCCGTGGCACGCAACCGCCTCGCACGCTCCTTGATTACATCGCCGCGCACTTGCGGCATCCGCGCCGCGGGCGTCCCCGGCCGCGGCGAATAGGGGAACACGTGCAGGAAGGTCAGATCGCATTCCCCGATCAGTTCCTGCGAGCGCGCGAACATGTCTTCGGTTTCGGTCGGGAAACCGGCGATGATGTCGGCGCCAAAAGCGATGTCCGGCCGCAGCCGGCGTATCTGCGCGCAAAATTCGATGGCGTGGCCGCGCGAGTGCCGCCGCTTCATCCGCTTCAAGATGAGATCGTCGCCGGCCTGCAGCGACAGATGCAGATGCGGCATCAACCGTTCGTCATCGGCGATGACATCGAGCAGGTCGCGATCCACTTCGATCGAATCGATCGAGGAAATCCGCAGGCGTTTTAGCTCCGGCACATGCCGCAGGATCTGTTTGGTCAGCGCGCCGAGTTTTGGTGCGCCCGGCAGATCCGCGCCGTAGCTGGTGAGATCGACGCCGGTCAGCACGATCTCGGCGTGGCCGCGCTCCACCAGCGCGCGGACCTGATCCACTGCCGCGCCCATCGGCACCGAGCGCGAATTGCCGCGGCCGTAGGGAATGATGCAGAAGGTGCAGCGGTGATCGCAGCCGTTCTGCACCTGCACGAATACGCGAGGCAACCCGCTTTGAAATCCCTCCAGCAGATGCGGCGCCATTTTGCGCACGGCCATGATATCGGCCACCGCGATTTTTTCACTGGTTCCGATGCCAAATGCCGATGCCGCATCGAACGACACGCGCGCGTCGCGCCATGCGTCGCCGCGCATCTTGTCGTCATTGCCGACGACGCGGTCGACCTCGGCCATCCCGGCGAACATTTTTGGCTGGGTCTGCGCCGCGCAGCCGGTGACCACGATGCGCGCGTCGGGGCGTTCGCGCTTCAGCCGGCGGATCGACTGCCGCGCCTGCGCCACCGCTTCGTTGGTGACCGCGCAGCTGTTGATAACGATGGTATGTTCAAGCCCGGCGCGCTCCGCCTCGCGCCGGATCACCTCGGATTCGAAGGCATTGAGGCGGCAGCCGAAGGTGACGACGTCGACGCTCATGTCAGGCGACGCCGGCAAATAATGCCGGATCGAAGCGGCCATCATATTCGAAGGTCGCGGTGCCCGTCATCAGCACATGATCGTCGCCCTCGCGCCATTCGATGCCGAGCTCGCCGCCGGGCAGCGCGATGGTGACGATGCGATTGGCGCGCCGCAGCCGCGCCGCCGCCACCGCCGTTGCACAGGCCGCCGAGCCGCAGGCCCTGGTCAGCCCGGCGCCGCGCTCCCAGGTGCGGATTTCGATGCGGTCGCGATCCGCGATATGCGCCAGCGTGATATTGGCGCGCTCCGGAAAGATCGGATGGTTTTCCAAGAGCGGCCCGAAGCGCGCGAGATCGTAGGCGTTGACGTCATCGACCCAGAAGATCGCATGCGGATTGCCCATGCTGACCGCAGAGGGCGTATGCAACAGCGGCGCGTCGATCGGGCCGATCTGCAGCTCGATGGATCTGGTGTCGCGAAACTCCTCGCTAAGCGGAATGTCCTTCCAGCCGAATTTCGGCGGCCCCATATCGACGGTGTAGAGGTCGGGCGACGGCCCCTGCCAGCAGTTCAGCAGACCCGCTCTGGTCTCGAAGGTCACGGCGGTCTGGCCGGTTTTCTCGAACAATTGGCGCACCACGCAGCGCATGCCGTTGCCGCAGGCGCCGACTTCCGAGCCGTCATTGTTGTAGATGCGGATGAAGGCTTCGGTGCCGGGCAGCCGCGGCGGGTGCAGCAGCATCAGCTGGTCGTAATGCACGCCCGCAGGCTGCGCCACCGCGCGGGCTTCATCGGCCGTGACGGCGAGCGGCGAATCGCGCAGGTCGACCACCACGATCTCGTTGCCGATGCCGTTCATCTTGCTGAAACTGTGATTTGCGAGCGCGCTCATGGCCGGTTTCCTGCCGTGTTATATGGCGAATGACGGCGGATTGGCCAGTGCCCCACCGTCATTGCCGGGCTCGACCCGGCAATCCATCTCCTTCGAAAAACTCTTTGAAGAGCGATGGATACGCGGGTCACGCCCGCGTATGACGCGGAAACACTGCGTGCCCATCCGGGACACGAGTATGCGGCTATGCCATATCTGGCATGGGACGGATGCCCTGCCTGCGTGTTAGCCTGCTGCCGCTATGGAGAGCTTCCGAATGAACACCCGCCGCTTTTTTCGTCTGGCCCCGATGGTGCTGATCGCGCTTACGCTGATTTCAGCCGGTGCGCTGGCGCAATCGCCGGCGCACCGGCAGCCACCCCTGCGCCCGAGACCCCTGCCGCGGCAGCGCCCGCTCCGACCCTGCCCCTGCGACCCCCGGCCCGGCAACCCCGCCCCCGGCGGCTGAAGCCCCGGCGATACCGCCTCCGGCGGCCGCCCCGGTGCAGACCGCCGATCCGTTCGGCGACGAAATCACCCTGACGCCGAAGACTGCGGTCGTCCTCAAGGGCAGCGCCAACTGGGATTCGGCATTCGAGACGCTGATCGATTCGTTCAAGAAGCTTGTCGCGCTGCTCGACAAGCAGGGCATCAAGCCATCAGGCAATTCGATGATCGTCTACACCTCGACCGACGACAACGGTTTTACGTATCAAGCCGAAATTCCGGTCGATCAGGAGCCGAAGAACCTGCCCAAGGACACCAGCATCGGCAAGACGCCGGACGGCAAGGCCTTGAAGTTCGTGCATCGCGGCTCCTACGACAACATGGACAACACCTACGAGGCGATCACCAATCACCTCGACGACAAGAAGCTGGAGGCAAAAGACACCTTCATCGAGGAATACATCACCGATCCGCTGAAGACTGCGGAGGACAAGCTGGTGATCAACGTCTATGTGCCGCTGAAATAAAACCCCATTCCGGGCCTGCGCCAAGAGGCGCGATCCCGGAATGACGGAGGTTTATGGCGCCCCGAACCGCTGCGCCGCCCACGCATACAGGCTGCCGGAAACAGGCGGCTCGTCGCCGCGGCCTTTCGGCGAAATGTGCAGGCCGATGATTTCCGGATCGGCGATCAACGCCGAAAAATCCGATAGTTCGAAAAACAATTTCGGCTCGGCATGGACCGCGTAGAACGATTTCTTCGGCAGCGCGTGATGCATTCTGCCCTCGCGGCGCGCCAGCGCGGTCAGCGCCGCCGGGCCATAGAGTGCTATGCGAATATCGGAGACGCGCTGCGAGCGGCCGCGCAGCGCGCGCATCCAGTAGGTGAGGCGATGCCGCACCGTCAGCCAGTCCGGCATCAACTCGTCCTGTTCCATCAAATCGGTGAACGCGGCAACGATTGGGTCGCCCGGCGGCAGATAAAGCACCGAGTTGCCAAGCTGACGCCGCCGTTCGCGCGCGAAATACGGCTTTGCCGGATCGATCTCCACCGGTTTCAGCAGCAGCACGTCGGCGTCGAGCCAGAGCCCTTCATTGCGCGCCATCAGCCGCATCCGGAAAAAATCCGAGAATTGCAGCGTGGTCCAGTCGCGCCAGACGCCGTCGGGGCCCGAGGGCCGCAGCTTTTCCGCAAAGGAATGCGGCAGGATCGCTTCGGCCTCGGCATTGCCGACGCCGTCCGGCAAACCGGGGAGCGGTTCGAAACTGTAGACGGTGACGTTATGCCCGGCGGCGAGCTGCGAGCGCAGGCACAGCTGCCGCAATGCATCGAGCTTGCCATGCCAGAAGGTGACGACGTTGGGGAGCATTCGCGTCAGTCCGTACGGTGGGCAAAGCGAAGCGTGCCCACCATCAACGCGCAACTCATGGTATCCGTGTTGCGGATGGGTGGTGGGCACGGCGCAAGGGCGCCTTTGCCCACCCTACATTCTGGATTGCTTCGCTGCGCTCGCAATGACGGCGGCGTTTGGATCACGCCCAGGCGCGCTCTTGCTTCGCCTTGGCCTCGTAGCTGTCGATCGATGCCTTCTTCTCCATCGTGAGGCCGATGTCGTCGAGGCCGTTGAGCAGACAGTGCTTGCGGAAGGCGTCGATCTCGAACTTCACCGTGCCGCCGTCGGGGCCGCGGATTTCCTGCGCGGCAAGATCGATGCTCAGCGTCGCGTTCGCGCCGCGCTCGGCGTCGTCGAACAGCTTGTCGAGGTCGTCCTGGGTGACGCGGATCGGCAGGATGCCGTTCTTGAAACAGTTGTTGTAAAAGATGTCGCCGAACGAGGTCGAGATCACGCAGCGGATGCCGAAATCCAGCAGCGCCCATGGCGCGTGCTCGCGCGAGGAGCCGCAGCCGAAATTATCGCCGGCGACCAGCACCTTAGCGTTGCGATAGGCCGGCTTGTTGAGGATGAAATCCGGATTCTCGCTGCCGTCATCGTTATAGCGCTGCTCCGAGAACAGGCCCTTGCCAAGCCCGGTGCGCTTGATGGTCTTCAGGTACTGTTTCGGAATGATCATGTCGGTATCGACATTGATGATCTTCAAGGGCGCTGCGACGCCCTCCAGCGTGGTGAATTTGTCCATGGCAGTGTTTTCCCGGATTTGAGGCGGGGTTTTAGCCTGATCAGGGTGGAGGTCCAAGGGCAATTTGCGTGTTTTCGTCATTGCGAGGAGCGCTTACGAAGCAATCCAGTTCTATCTTGCGGCAGAACACCGGATTGCTTCGCTTCGCTCGCAATGACGAGCTCGGCTACTCCCCCGCCACGGCCTCGATCGCTTCCATATCGGCGTCCGACAGCCCGAAATGGTGACCGATTTCGTGAATCAGCACGTGGCGGACGATATGGCCGAGCGTCTCGTCGTGCTCGGCCCAGTAATCCAGGATCGGCCGGCGATACAGCCAGACCATGTTGGGCAGCCGCGCAATATCGTCATTGCTGCGGAACGGCAGGCCGACGCCCTGGAATAGCCCGAGCAGGTCGAATTCGCTCTGGGCATTCATTTCGTCGAGAACCTCGTCGGCCGGAAAATCGTCGACGCGGATGATCAGGCCCTCGCAGAGGTCGCGAAAACCCTTCGGCAGGCGAGCGAACACGTCGTGCGCCATGGCTTCCATCTCGGCAAGGGATAGCGCTTTTGCGGAGCTCCACATCGGGCCTGTTTAGAATAAGGGACGCGATTGGGCAAAGCCTGGCGTCCCGGTTGACGGCGGCCCCGCAATCGGGGACCGTAGCGTCGGAGAATTTGTAATCGAGGCTGATCATGCGGCTTGGAACTGCGGCTCTCTCGCTGGCGTTCGGCGGAACATTGCTGGCGTCGATGACGGCGGCGCAGGCGCAGACCGCGCCGCGCGCGCAGATCGCGCAGGCGTCGCAATTCGCCGCCACCGACATTTCCGCGCAGAGCCGTAGCTACCGGCGCCCGCCGACCCGGCTGCGGGTCTACCCCCGCTACGATCCCGACGATGTCTATCCGCGCTACTATCCCGGGCCGAATGCGGTGCGGGACTGCACCGCCACTTACGTGGAGGAATTCCGGCCCAGCGGCACCGTCATCGTTCCCCGCATGAACTGCTTCTGGCGGCGCGGCTGAGCTTCGTTCGTTCTCAATGCCGCCGCAGCGCCCCGATCAGTCCGGCGCCGACGATAAGGGCCGAGGCGCCGTAGACAAGGATGGCCATCGCAACCTGGGTGAGGTTGCCGGCGGTGCCGATGCCGCCGCCGGGGCCTTGCGATGCCAAGGCGCTTGCCGCCGACAGGGGCAATACACAGGCGGCGGCCAAAGCCAGGCGCGATATTCGAGATGCTGGTCCAGACACATTGATCTCCCGTGACTTTGTCGTCGGAGATACGGGCGAGCGCGACGGCGGTTTTGAAATCTTTCAATGAAAAGCGGGAACCCGGGCACGCTATTCGCATTCATCTTTGCGGCGTGGACATTCATTCTACATTCACGTCGTTCTCTCTAGTTTTCGATCCGCGTTGTGGTGAAGCGGCAGGGCTCAAATTGCCGCACGACGTCGGGATGTCACCAGGACCAAAGGAGGATACACGTGAACATCAGGAAAATTCTGGGCTTTCTCGCCGTCGGCGGATTGCTTGTGCTGGCCGCGCCGACCGAGCGCGCCCAGGCCTTGTCGCTGGTCAGTCCCGGCGCCGCCGCGGCGGTGCAGGATGATTCCAGCAAGCTGACCACCGAGGTGCGCTGGCATCGCCATTGGGGCTGGCGCCGGCATTATGGCTGGCACCGGCATTGGGGCTGGCGGCGGCACCACTGGCATCATCGGCACTGGCGCCGCTGGTAACGCCAGGAGCAGAATATCCGACAGGCCCGCGTCGCGGGCCTGTTTTGCGTCGCGCAGTTGCGCTATTGAAGGCGAGGCGTATTGCGATGAAGGAAGGCGGCGATGAAAATCTGGATCGGAACGGTGACGCTGATGGCGTTGGTGGCGGCCGGTAGCGCCGGCACGATCGATATTGCCTCGGCGGCGAAAGTAATCACCGTTCCGCGAGCCACTCTGTTCACGCCCGCTCGCGATCAGCGCGCTTACCGTCACGGTCGCGCCGGTGATGGCGCGTATGACTACAGCCGATACGATTACAGCCGATATGACCACAGCAGGTACGACCATAGCCGCTATGACCGATCTGCTTATGGCGGCGGATGGACCTACTATTACGGCCGTCCGTTCTATTACGTCCCCGCGCCGTTCCCGCTCGGCTTCGACTTCGGATTTGGCTGGTAACCCGCTCAGCCGCGATTCCGAGGAGCCGCGCGGTTGCGCGGCTGCTCAGGCGTGCTGGGGCGCTACTCCGGCTTGATGCCGGCGGCGCGGACCACCTTGCCCCATTTCCCGGTTTCCTCGGAGATCAGCTTGCCGAACTCTGCGGGTGAACCCGGCAGCGGTTCGCCGCCGATGGCGGCCAGCCGTGCCTTCATCGCCGGATCGGCGATGGCCGCGTTGATTTCCCGGTTGAGCCTGTCGATGATTTCAGCCGGCGTATTTTTGGGCGCACTGAGGCCATACCACTGGCTTGCTTCGTAACCCGGCACGAAATCCGCGACCGTCGGCAGTTCCGGCAGCACGTCCGCGCGCGCCGCCGATGTCACCGCCAGTGCGCGCAGCCTGCCGCTCCTGATGTAATCCGTGGTTCCCGGCGCGGTGGCAAACAGCACCTGCACATCGCCACCCAGCAAATCCGTCAGCGCGGGACCCTGGCCGCGATAGGGGATATGGATGAGGTCGACGCCGGCCATCATCTTGAACAGTTCGCCGGCCATGTGAGGCGCGCTGCCATTGCCGGCCGACGCCATGTTGACCTTTCCCGGATTGGCTTTGGCGTAAGCGATGAATTCGGGCACCGTTTTGGCGGGCACCGACGGATTGAGCAGGATGACCATCGGCACGCGGATGATGCCGGCGACCGGTGCTGTGTCGCGAATAAAGTTGAAATTCAGTTTTTCGTAGAGCGAGGCATTGACCGCGTTGGGGACGGTGGCGAGCAGCAGCGTGTATCCGTCGGGGGCCGCCTTCACGACCGCCTCGGTGCCGATATTGCCGCCGGCGCCCGGCCGATTCTCGATGACGAAGGACTGGCCCAGCCGCTCGGTCAACCACTGACCGAGCAGCCGCGCGGTGATGTCGACCCCGCCGCCGGCGGCAAAACCGGCGATGATGCGCACCGGGCGCGCGGGATAATCGTCCGCCGGTGCCAGTCGTGGAAAGGCTGCAGCCGCGATGGCGGCCGCGGCGAGTTGAAGGAATTTACGGCGGTGAAGTTTTATGGACGTCAGGCCAGTCCTTGTCGCAGGCGCAAGGAGGAGGACCTTCGCGGTTCGGCCGGGCAGGCAGATCGTCATTCGATCCGCAGATTGGCGTCGTGCACCACCTTGCTCCACTTTTCCATTTCCAGCTTGATGCGCGCGGCGAACTCGTCGGGCGTATTGGCGACGGGCTTGAAGCCAAGCACCGCAAGCCGCTCCTTGACGTCGGGCCGTGCAACGGCCCTGGCGATCTCGCGGGCAAGCAGCGCAACGATCTCTTTGGGCGTGCCTGCCGGTGCCACGATGCCGGTCAGCGTATCGGCCTCCTGATCCTTGATGCCCTGCTCGGCGAAAGTCGGCACGTCGGGCACTTGCTCCGAGCGCTCCGTCGCCGCGATGCCGATCGCGCGCACCTGGCCGGCCTGGATCGCCGCCATCGAGGACGGCAACGCGGTGAAGGCGATCGGGGTGTGGCCGCCGACGGTCGACTGCACGGCCGGTGCGGCGCCGGTGAAAGGGACGTGGACGAGGTCGAGCTTGTAGGTTAGGCGAAACTGCTCGGCGCCGAGATGCGGCGTCGAACCGACGCCGGGACCGGCATAACTGTATTTGCCGGGATTATCCCGGATCAGCTGCACCAGCTCCGGCAGAGTCCTGGCCGGAACCTGCGGGTTGACCACCACGACGTTAGGCGAAACCGCAACCAGGGTCACCGGGGCAAAATCCTTGACCGCATCATACGGCACTTTGGCGTAGAGGCTGGGGTTCACCAGAAATCCCGTACTGATCGCCATGAGGGTGTAGCCGTCGGGAGTAACGCGCGCGACCTGGCCGGACGCGGTGTTGCCGCCCGCGCCGCCGATGTTCTCGACATAGAACTGCTGACCGAGACTGTCGGAAAGCCGTTGCGCCACGATGCGCGCGATGATGTCGGTCGGGCCGCCGGCCGGGAACCCGACCACCACGCGCACCGGGCGCGTCGGATAGTCTTGTGCGGAGCATGGCACGACGCCGGATGCCAGCACTGCGGCGGTGAGAAGTACGCGCAAAACTGGCGCCATAACCGCTATCCCCTCTTGGTTTGTGGGCGCCATCATCGGCGACGATCCTCTCGAGGACAAGAACAAAGCCGCTTCGATAGTTGGACCAAGCGGCGCCCCAGCCCAGTCCAGCCATAAACCGGTCGATCCTGCCCCGATCGGCAAGCCCCGAAAATAGTGACTACCGTCAATTTACAGCCGCCGCGGTTTTCTTATAGACTCCGCCCCTCGTTCGGATACTGCGCGGCGCAAACGTCCGTGCCACGCCGCGCAACCTCAATTCGAATGCAGACAGCAGCGCAGGAGCGAGCCATGGGCAGAACTCCATTCTCCGCAATTGTGATGGTGTTGCTCGCCGTGCTGGGAAGCATGGCGCTTGCGGCTCAGGACAGATTCACTCTGAAAGTACCGAACGGGCTGGCGTTTTCGGAATTCAGAGGATACGAAACCTGGCAGGATGTCGCCGTCAGCCAGACTGAAAATGGATTGAAGGTGATCTCCGCGAATACCGCGATGATAGACGCGTATCGAAAAGGCGTCCCCGGGAACGGCAAGCCATTTCCCGAAGGCTCCAGGATTGTGAAGATCGAGTGGTCCTCGAAGAAGAACCCGGAATCTCCCTATCTCGTGATGGTGCCGGACACCCTGAAATCGGTTTCGTTCATCGAAAAAGATACCAGGAGATTCCCGGACACCAACGGATGGGCTTACGCGCAGTTTGTCTATGATGCCGCGTCCGACACGTTCAAGCCCGAAGGCGACGACGCTAAATGCGGCTACGCGTGCCATTCGACCGTAGCGGCAAAGGATTACATTTTCACCGCATATCCCAAGCGCTGAACTGCGGCGCGGTGAGGCCTTGCACCCTCGCTCTGCCTCACTCATCGCGCCCTTGCCGGCGCTCGCGCATCTCCTCGCTGGGCCTCACATCCCTTGAGCGGCTGTAGATTGCGAGCGCTGCGATCAGCACCACGGTCAGCACTGCGAACAGAGCGCGGTATGCGGTTTCGCTGCGAGCGCCGCCGGCCAGCGGTTCGAACGCGCCGACGATGATGCCGGACAAGGTCTGCATGCAGGCGACGCCGAGCATCACGAAGGTGTTGATGGTCGCAATGCCGCGCCCGATCAGCCGGTCCGGGATGGTGCCGCGGCCATGGGTCATCACCATGGTCGAGGAGGCTGAGAAGAAGCCGATGACAATGATGGCGCCGATCGGCAGCCAGATCGGCGGCTGCGACGCCAGCGCCAGGGTGGCGAGAGTGCAAACGATCACCAGGCTGCCGCCGATGGCGATCCATTTGCGCGTATCCAGCAGGCGGTCCATGGGTCCGAAGCCGAGCATGCCGAACTGATAGGCGATGACGGCGGCCAGAAGGACGTTGCCGGCCGCAATCGCGCTCAGCCCATGCACCTCGCGCAGGAACGGACCGCCCCACAGACCCTGCACGGTGAAGGTGCAGGCATAATTGCAAAAATTCAGCGCCAGGATCGGCCGCAGGCCGGGGTTGCGCAGCACCTCCAGCAGGCCTTGCAGCATCTGCCGCGGCGGCTCCGGGGTGCGGGCCAGAAACGGATGGCCTGATGGAGCGTCGCGCACCACCAGCCAGACCGCGATGGCGGCAAGCGCGGTGAACACCACGGCGGCCCCGAACACCGCGCGCCAGCCGATCGCCTGCGAGGCCCAGGCCAGCGGGGTGGTTGCGGCGAGATTGCCGAGCAGGCCGATCGACATCACAAATGCGGTGACGGTGGAAAAACGGTCCGGCGGAAACCAGCGCGAGATCACCACCATGCTGCCGATCAGCATCACCCCGAAACCGCAGCCCATCAGCACGCGGCCGGTGAGCAGCATCGGCCAGCTCGGCGCCAACGTGAAAACGATGCCGCCCGAGGTGGCGAGGATCAGCATGCCGGCAACGCTGCGGCGCGGCCCGAAACGATCGAACAGAAAGCCGCAGGGGATCTGCATCGCGGCGAAGCCGAAGAAGAAAGCGCCGGTCAGCGCGCCCAGCGCCTCCGGCCCGATCGCGAGGTCGCGCATCAGATCGAGGCCGATGGTGACGTTGGAGGCGCGAAAGAAATGGCTCGCCATATAGGCGGTGGCCAGCGTCGTGACGATGATCAGGCCCCGGCGGTGGGGGAAGGCGCGCCGCTCGGCGGACTGCATCGGCGGGGATGTTCCGTTTCTTATCGTTTCCGCGGCAAAGCCTATGCGGCCTTGCCGCGCTGTTCAAGGTTGCAGCGTAACTCCCCTCTTTCTTGTCGGTGAATGGCGAACTACGCTGTCGCCGGAAATGACTGTGGTGGAGGAAAGCGATGTCGTCGCCCACAGCTGTGAACCGCCGCACCTTGCTGACCTTTCTCGGCACCTCGATCGCCACGCCGTTGCTGGCGCCTCGCATTGCGGTGACGCAAGAGGCCTGGCCGGTCCGGACCGTACGCTATGTCAACGGTTTTCCGGCCGGGGGAGCCACCGATACGCTGTCGCGCATTCTCTGCCAGAAGATGAGCGAACTGTCCGGACAGTCGTTCCTCCTCGAGAACAAGGGAGGTGCGGGCGGAGTGCTGGGCGCGGATGCGGTGGCAAAGGCGCCGCCGGACGGATACACGGTCGGTCTCGGCGGCATTGCCCAGAACGTGCTTGCGATCGGAAGCTATGCCAGGCTTCCCTATGATCCTCGCGGCGATTTCACCTTCATCGGCGGGATGTGGCAGCTGCCGAATATCCTCAGCGCCAGGAAGGATCTGTTCTCCGCCGATCTCAAGGAATTGCTGGCCGCTTTCAAGAAGGAGCCGCGCAAATACACCTATGCGTCGGCTGGATTCGGCACCACGCTGCATCTCTCCGGCGAGATGATGAACAGCATGGCCGGCGTCGAGGTGACCCACATCCCGTACAAGGGGGCCGGCCCGGCGCTGACCGATCTGCTCGGAGGGCGCGTCGATCTGTTGTTCGACAACCTGCCGGGCTCGCTGCCGAGCGTGCGCGCCGGACAGATCAGGCCGGTCGCCGTCACCGCGCGGGCGCGCATTGCCGAGCTTCCTGACGTGCCTGCTTTTGCCGAACTGCTGCCCGGATACGAGATTACCTCATGGACCGCCATGATCGGACCGGCCAACATGAAGGCCGACCTGGTGGCGCAAATAAACGCGCTCATCGCGAGAGCGCTCGCCGATCCGGTGTTGAAAGCGCGCTATTCGGACCTCGGCGCAACGCCTTGGCCGGCCTCGCCGGCCGAGATCGCGGCTTTCCGCGACAGCGAAGAAGCGCGGCTGCTGCCGGTGCTGAAGGCGGCCGGGATCAAGCCGGAGTGAGGCGTCATTGCGAGCGAAGCCGAGCAATTGCCAGCCGCAGCGCAGACTGGATTGCTTCGTCGGCTTCGCTCCTCGCAACGAGGCGCTTTCAACCTCAATTCATCACGCTCGAAAGGAAAAGCGATGCCGGCAGAAATCAACATCTACAACCCTGAGCAACTCGGCCCTCCGATGGGGCAGTACACCCATGTGACCCGCGTCAGGGCCAGCGAATTCCTGTTCATCGCGGGCATGCTGTCGGGCGACGCCGCGGGCAATGTCATCGGCGACGGCGACTTCGACGTTCAGACCGCGCAGGTGTTTCGCAATATCGAGGCGGCGCTGAAATCGGCCGGCGCATCCTGGGGCAACGTCGTTCAGTTTACGACCTACCTCGTGCATTCGCAGGACATCCCGAAATTCATGGCGTTCCGGTTGCGCGAATTCCCGAAGATGTTTCCGGACGGCAAGTATCCGCCCAACACGCTGCTGATGGTCGACCGGCTGGTCAAGGAAGCCTTTTTAGTCGAGGTGCAGACCATCGCCGCGGTGTGATCCGCGCGGTCTCGTAGCCCGCCATGAGCGCGGCGACATGCGGGACCGCTTCCAGCACGGTGCGGCGGGCCGTTCGTTCTCGATCGATCTTCGCTCTGGAAGGGCACTCCGGCCAGCGCTAATATCGAAGGACATAATCTTACGTTGAGCGCATCAGAAGGAGGCAGCATGCAACCTCTTGGACCCGCTCGTGCCGGGATGCCGCTGCCCATGGTCCAGCGCAGTGGCGGTGCGGTCCTCGCACTGCTTTTGGCTTGCCTTTGGTTGGGATCATCGATCGAAGCGAGCCGCGCTGAAGGATATCCGGAACGGACGGTCAAGATCGTGGTTCCCTTTCCCGCCGGCGGACCGACCGATGTTGCTGCGCGGCTGGTGGCGCAATCACTCTCACCGAGACTCGGCCACAACGTCATCGTCGAAAATCAGTCCGGCGCCGGCGGAAGGATCGGCGCCAAAGCCGTCGCTGCCGCGGCGCCGGATGGCTACACGTTGTTGCTCGGCGGGACCAACGTAAATGCGATCAGCGGCGCGATTTACAAGAATTTGGGGTTCGAACCCATTAAATCATTCGTTCCGGTCGCCATGATCTATACGGACTCGCTGGCGCTTGCGCTGTCGCCGCGCGTGCCCGCCGAGACCTGCGAGGAACTTGTCAAATACGCGAAGGATAATCCGGGAAAGTTGAAATACGGTGCTCCCCCAGGCATCTACACGCAGTTCGCAGGCGAGTTCTTCAAGACCAGAACCGCCACCGACATTCAGTTCGTGCCGTACAAGGGTGGAGCGCCGGCGCTTACCGACGTGCTCGGCGGACATATCGACATGGTATTCAACAACAGGTCGACCGTATTGCCGCACTTCAAGGAGCGGAAGCTGAAGCCGCTCGCGGTGACAAGCCAAAGCCGCTGGCCGGAGCTGCCGGAAACGCCGACCTTTCAGGAGCTGGGAATATCCGGCTTCCCGACGGAAGTCATCTTCGGCTTGCTCGCGCCGGCAGGCACTCCCGTGGCGGTCACTGGACGATTGAACAGCGCTGTAAACGACGGCCTGCGCTCGGCCGAGGTCCGCGCCAGTCTGGATGCCATCGGCGTGGAAGCGAGGATGGGAACACCGCAGGAGTTCGCCGCAATGCTGGATGAGCAAGCGCGGCAATGGAAAGCGGTGATCGACGAAATCGGCATCACGGCGGAGTGAGGTTGCAGCACGGATACGGACGCTACACAGACTCCTCACTCTCGAAGCTTGCGGGGGAGAGGGACCCGGTATCCATCATCACTTTTTTGAATTCGCTTGCACCGGCAGGGAAGCCGCGTACGCCGCCAGCGCAAGCATATCGTCGGTTGTCATATTTTGCACGACCGGCTTCATCAATGCGCTTCCATTCCCCGCCCTCGCGCCATGCTTGAAATCGTAGAGTTGTCGCACGATGTAGCTGGGAGAGCGGCCGGCGATGCCGGGCACCTCTTCGAGGCCCGCAAGGCCCTCGCCGTGACAGGCCGCACACCGCGTGGCAATGCCTTCAATTCCATTCGCAGCGATGGCTTCGCCCTTTTTGATGCTGCCGACCGGCACATAGGCGATAAAGCGTGAACGCGCATCGCGATTTTCGAATTGAACAAGGTCTTCCGGGATCTCGATGATGCGGTTGCCGAGAGATTCGTTCTCCCTGGTCCCGGCATCCGCCAGGAACCATCCTGCTACAATGGTCCTGGGAACCGTATCCGACTCGATGACCTTGATCGCCGATCTCGGTTTGATCGCTGCAAAATACTCCGCGGAAATTCGAACTTCTTCGTCTGACGCAGCCTTCGCGAGCGCGATCATCAGTTGAGGCGGGCCTCGTTCCGGCACCGAGGTGTTGCGAAGGCCGTTCCTGAAATCAGCCATTTGCTGGACGATGTAGGCCGCAGGCAGACCGGCAAGACCTGCGTTCTCCGGACCCCCCGGCCCGTCCGCACGATGGCAAAAACCGCAGGCAAAAACTTCCGGCTTGCGTCCCTGCGCGACAATCTCCGGCATCGGCAGATGGTCGCCCGGGTGCCAATCGGGAGCCAGAAACCGGTCGCGCGTTTGAGCAACATTGTATGCGACGGAACTGTCCGGCACCTGTCTTGGCCTGCCATCGTCGGGCGGCAGTTTGAAGCCGGGCGGATTGACCGGGTACGCCCATTGCGGCGGGCGATCTTCGGCGTTGGCGTCGGCGCCGGTTGCGCCAATCAGCACCGCGGCGCAAAGGCTCAGCAAGATAAGTATTCGCATAACAAATCCCCCGGCCATCCGGCTATTCTGTAGCAGGTGTGCGCGATTGCCGGTCTTGCATGATGGCGTTAAGTCGAATTGCCGGCGACCGGACCGCTTCAACCTGACTTCCATGCTTTAGTCCAGCGGTTCGACTTTGACGATGGAGGCGCCGTCGTTGCTGCCCACCCAGAAGCTCACCGGCGCCGTGCTGTTGTCGACGAACACCCGGCGGATATTGGTCGAACGCGGCAGCAGGTAATCGATGGCCTCACCGGTCCGGGTGTTCAGCCGCGTGACCTGGTCCGTCACCATCGAGCCCGTCCATGCATCCTCGTTTCTGTCCAGCATGACGTCATAGGGCGCCGCCCAGCGCGTCGCCAGTTTCCATTCCTTGAACGCCTTGGTCCTGGTGTCGAACATCCCGATGCGGTCGCCGCGATATTCGCCGAACCACAGCCGATCCTGCGCATCCATATTGCCGCGGCGCGGCGCCGAGCGCGGCGTCGGCGTCTGGTACAGCGAGACTTCGCCGGTCTTGGCGTCGATACGTCCGATCTGCCCCTGCCGGAAATCGGTGAAGTAGACGTTATTCCGTGAATCCGGGATGACGTCGTAGATATTATGGGATTCTCCCTTGGGCGCGCCCTTGAACGGCTCCCAGGTCTCGATTGCGCCGGTGGCGATGTCGAGGCGGTGCACGCCGGCAAAGCCGTTGTTCTGGGTCCAGACCTTGCCGTCGACATGCGAGCTTTGCGGGCTCACCATGTTGATCTGCGCGGCGTCGATATTGCGCTCGGCCGGCAGCGTCCAGAACCGGAATTTTTCATTTGCAGGATCGAACTTCACGATGGCGGCCTGATACATGTTGCCGAGCCACAGATTGCCCGCGGCATCGGCGCGCAACCCAAGACTGCCGGTCGGAGCGTCCTGCCGGTGTTTGGGGTAGGCATATTCGGTGACGTCGCCGGTCCTTGGATCGAGCCGGCCGAGGTTTTGCTCGCCGAAACCGGAAAACCAGACGATGCCGTCCTTGTCCACGATCACGTCATGCGGCGCGACTTCCGGGCGCGGCAGATCGTATTCCGTATAGATCACCCGCGTCGCCCTGCCTTTCGGGCGCGCATAGGTTTTCAATTCATATTTCCATTGCGCCGCCGCGCCGAGATTAATCGTGCTCAGATAATCCGCCGCCGCGCGATAGATCTCGATGCGATCCTCGCCCCGCTCTTCCATCAGGCGCTCGGCGGGGCGCAGTTGCGGATGGATCGGCAGGCTCTGCTGCACATAGCCTTGCATGCGCGGCAGGATCTGGGTGAGGAAACCCTCGGAGTCGTATTTCGACCGCACGATGCGTTCCAGGGTGTGGCAGCCGACGCAGTTGAGCAGTTGATCCTTTTGCCGATCGCTGCCGGGGATGCTTGCGAGCCATTCGCCGTTCGACAATTGCGCGGCAAGGTCTTTTGCTTTGCCGAGCCTGAAATCCTTGGCCGCGGCTTTCTGGTCCGGAGCTTCGATCGCCGCGATTTCGATTGCGTTTTCGTTTTGCCGTGGCTGATCGAGCTGATAGCCGACCGCGCGAACGGCAAGGGTATATCGGCCCGGCCCGAGCCGGTCCGCCGGGAAAGCGTAGCGGCCGTCAGCGCCGGAGACGACGGTGACCGTGATGTTGGAGCCGGCCCTGGTGGCGCTGACCAGCACGCCCTCCATCGCAGCTTCCTCGGCGGAACTGACCAGGCCCGTCAGCGCCGCGACCGGCGCTTGCGCCCGCGCTGCAAACGGAAACGGCACGGCCAGGGCCAGGCTCAAGCCTACGCTTGCGGCGGTGAGAAGCGGACGGTGCATGATTCCTCCCCGGCGTTTCTTAAGTTGCCGTCAGCATAGGCTCCGCCGCCCGCGCGCGGCAAGCCTCCCGCATGAAGGCCGAGGTCGCGCAGTCATCAACCCAACGCGCAGTCTGCCGCTCCGGGGGTCGCTTTTTTTCGGCTCGGCGAAGCAGCCGCTCCCGTTCATCATTACGGCGAGCACATTCATGACGCGTTCACGTGCATCGCTCTAGTCTCGCACCGGGAGCGACAAGGAAAACTGCGCGGGAAATTCCGGCCGCGGCGAATGCGCCGAGCGCGCTCCGCTGTCCGGATCGACGCGCAAAATTTTCAGGGAGGATTTCGTCATGCCGGGAATTCAAGATTCGGCTTCACGCCGGTTTCCAAACCTCAAACGATTCATCGCCGCCTCCGCAGGCGTCGCAGCAGTTGCCGTGCTGATGCTGGCAGCCGCACCCGCGCAGGCGCTGTCGCTGGCAAGTCCGGGCGCGGTGCCGCTGTCGGCAAAATACGTCTCTGGCGGATTGATCGAAGTCCGCGGCGGCCACGGCGGAGGCGGATTTCATGGCGGTGGCGGCGGCGGCTTCCATGGCGGCGGCGGCTTTCACGGCGGCGGCGCCGCATTCCATGGCGGCGGTTTCCGCAGCTTCCACGGCGGCTTCCATCGCGGCGGCTTCGTTGGCCGGCAGGTCTGGATAGGACATCGCCACCACTTCCGCGGCCGGCATTTCTTTCGTCCGCGCTTCTACGGCGGCTACTATCCGTATTATTACGGCCCGCGCTGCCGCGTGATCTGGACCTATTACGGCCCGCGCCGCATCTGCCGTTATCATCGCTGGCACCACCGTCACTATCGCTGGCATCGGCGCTATTGGTGAATGCGCACGGGGGATTGGCCAACGGGTCGCGCGTTGGCGCCGGCCCGTTAGCTGTTGCGCCCTACGCCCTGCTGTCACCAACCACGCGAAGCTCGATTGTGCCGATCAGTTCTGTACGCAGCGCTTCTGCGGCGCTGATGGCGGCTACCGTCTGCCGCAAGGTACTGACGTTCGATCCGAGCGAGACGATTCCGCCCAGCACCACGGCAATCGATCCGATGGCGGCGACCTGACTGGGCCCGAACAGGCCGAGCATCACCACCAGCAGCAGTGCGACGCCGCCGGCGATTGCCGCCCTGGAAACCAGAATAATCTTTCGGCATCGCTCGGCGATCCCGGCAAGCTGCTCGATCCGCGCTTCGATCTGCGAAATCTCGTCGACCTGGTCGTCCTCGTCCATCGGATTCAAGTTTAGCCTCGACGGCTTTCCCGCCCACCTGCATATGCTGTAGCCTATCGTTAAGGAAGCACGGAGGGCGCAATAAGCGTAGCGCATTGCGCCGTCTGGCGGCTTCCAACCAATCGACCGTCGAGCCGAGGCTGCGAGGCGGCGCAATAAAGCGATTGCGCCCTACGGACCTACGGACCTAACTTCGAAGGATAAACCAGAGGGAAACGGCCCAAGTGTACGACACCATCATCGTCGGCGGCGGCTCGGCAGGCTCGGTGATGGCCCACAGGCTCTCCGCCAGCAGCGCGCACAGGGTGCTGCTGTGCGAGGCGGGCCAGGATACGCCGCCCGGCAACGAGCCGCCGGAGATTCGCGACAGCTATTCGGGCACGGCGTATTTCGATCCGCGCTTCCACTGGACCGGGCTCAAGGTCACGACCGAGATCGTCAGCCACAACAACCCGCAAGAGAATCCGCCGCCGCTGCGCAAATACGAGCAGGCCCGCGTGCTGGGCGGCGGATCCTCGATCAATGGGCAACTGGCCAACCGCGGCGCGCCTTCCGACTACGACGAATGGGCCGCGCGCGGCGCCGCAGGCTGGAGCTGGAACGACGTGTTGCCCTACTTCAAGAAGGTCGAGCGCGACCTCGACTTCGACGGGCCATGGCACGGTAAAGACGGCCGCATTCCGGTCCGGCGCATCCCGCGAGCGCACTGGACGGCGCACGCGCAAGCCGCAGCCGAAGCCTGCAGGCTCGCGGGCTACGCCTTCCTGCCCGATCAGAACGCCGAGTTCGTCGACGGCTATTTTCCGGTGACGCACTCCAATCAGGCCGAGCAACGGGTCTCGGCGGCGATGGGCTATCTCGATCGCGAAACCCGCAAGCGCGCCAATCTGACGATCTCGACCAACACGCAGGTCAAGCAGCTGTTGTTCGAGGGCACCCGCTGCGTCGGCGTCAAGGCTGAGGCCGACGGCCGGGAGCAGGAGTTCCGCGGCCGCGAGGTCGTGCTCTCATGCGGCGCGATCCATTCGCCGGCACATCTGCTGCGCGCCGGGATCGGTCCGGTCGGGCACCTGAAGGAGATGGGCATTCCGGTATTGATGGAACTTGAGGGCGTCGGCCAGCGGCTGATGGATCATCCCTCGATTTCGCTGTCGTCCTTTATCCGCTCCGGCGCACGCATGAACGCGCACACCAGACGCCATGTCCAGGTGGCGCTGCGCTACTCCTCGGGGCTAGCAGGCGCGCCGGATGGCGACATGTTCGTCGTCGTGCTCAGCAAGTCGGCCTGGCACGCCGTAGGCCACCAGATCGGCTCGCTGCTTACCTGCGTCTACAAGACTTACTCCGAGACGGGCCAGGTAAAACTCGCCTCGCGCGATCCATCGGCGGAGCCGACCGTCGAGTTCAACCTGCTGTCCGACCGGCGCGACCTCGACCGGCTGATGAGCGGCTTTCGCAAGACCGCAGGCTTGCAGATGAGCGCGCCGCTGCAGGCGGTGACCGACAAGCCATTCCCGGCCTCCTATTCGGACCGCGTGCGCAGGATCGGCGTGGTCAACGCCAAGAACAGGATCCTCACCGCGATCGCCGCCACATTGATGGATGGGCCGGCGGCGCTGCGCGGCGCCATGATCGACAACTTCATTGTCGAAGGATTCACCTTCGATCAGGTGATGCGCGACGACGAGGCGCTGGAAGCCTTCGTGCGCAAGGCCGCGATCGGCGTGTGGCACGCCTCGTGCACATGCCGGATGGGCGGTGCGGACGATCCAATGGCGGTCGTCGATACCCAGGGACGCGTCAAGGGGATACAGGGCCTGCGCGTGGTCGACGCCTCGATCTTTCCCGTGGTGCCATGTGCCAACACCAATTTTCCAACGCTGATGGCGGCGGAAAAGATCGCTGCAGGCATGGGGTGAGCGTAATGCTTGCGTCATTGCGAGCGAAGCGAAGCAATCCAGAAGTCGCGCAGAAGACTTGAATGCTTGGTCGCTTCTCGCAATGACGGCGGCGTTAGTCTGGGGGCTATCAGCAAGAAGCCCTACTTCGCCGCCCCCGGGAATGCCGGCAGCTTGTCGACGTCGCGGGCGTCGTGCTGGATGATGACGGTGGCCTTGGCGTTTGCCGCGATCTTCTTGATGCGGTCGATCGAGGCCAGCGACTGCGCGCGATCGAAGTTGAACCACGGCACGCCGTTGCTGTCGTAATTCTCGCGGAAATGCACGGCGTCGCCGGTGATCAGCACAGCGCCGGTCTGCGCGCAGCTTGACCAGCACGCTGTGATGGCCCGGCGTATGTCCGGGCGTATTCAGCACGATCACGCTGCCGTCGCCGAACACATCCTTGTCGTTGGCGAGCGGCTCGACCTTGCCTTCGCCCTTGATCCAGCCGGCAAACGGCGCTGCGTTGACGCCCTGCGCCGGTGCCGGGGCCGAGATCGCCTCCCAGTCGCCTTTGCCGATCAGCAGCAGAGCCTTCGGAAACGAGGCGATCTGCCCGGTGTGGTCGGCATGGAAATGGCTGATGCCGACATATTTGATCTGATCGGGGTTAAGTTTGAGCTGCGCAAGCTGATCGACCAGACTGACCTTGGGCGCCACGTTAGGGGCGGTCATGGCGTGGCCAGTATCCCACAGCATGTAGTCGTCGCCATGCTTGATCAGATAGCAGCTAAACACGAACTGCACTTTCAGGTCGCCATACGCAAACGTGTCCGAAAAACGCTGGTTGACCGCGGTCGGCGCCTGCGGCGTCCCGCAATCGGCCATCCGCGTCAGCGTGACCTCGGGCGCGCCTTGCGCGAGCGCGGCGAAGGCAACAAGCGCGTTGGCGCAAACGCCGGCTGCAATGAAGGCAAGCAATCGCTTCATCGAATTCACTCCCGGGACGACGTTTCCATGATTGTTAGGCGTGCCGGGATAGTGCCGCGGCAAGCGGGCTCCGTCAACGAGACGGTGCGCTTGAAGGCTGCCGGCGTGGATAAGGCCACACTCCCGTGGCCTCTCGAGGATAGCCGCCGCGGGGCTCCTCCTTTAATGCGGACAACGCGTTGTGCAGGCCCTCGCTGAACGCGCGATCGAACTTTGAGTGATCAGCCCAGATAAACTCGTCATCGGGCCCGCGCGACAGCATAAGACAATGCGGCCTGCCGGCAAAAATATTGCCGGACGAGGCGAAAAATTCGTCCAGCGGGGCCTGGTTCTGCGGACTGAAAATAATCAGAATCCGATGGGCAGGCAGCCGCTCGCCGGCGCTTCGGAGCTCCCAGCGCATGTTATCGGTAATTTCCTCGTTCCAGTCGAACACGGCAAAATCCGTGACCTCCAGTTCAAGAAGCACTTGACGTTGCCACGAATGCAGGAAGGCGAGCGGCCGAAGCGTGCACTCGATCTCGGAAAAAATCGGGAACCAGCTTGCCAGCGACGACTCGCGCCATTCACCATAGTCGTCATCCGTCTGATCGAGCGTGTCGTCGCGGAGCGAGATAACCTGGCCGTAGCGGCCGCAGGTCGCCATTACAAACGCCTTGTGCCCGTAGCCGTAGCGGCGGGAATTCCGGCGCAGGACCAGCAATCGAAAGTTCCAGTCGATCGACGCTTTCAAGGCGAACAAGGCGCCGCTGACGAGGCCGGTGTGAACGGCAAAAAGCAGCAAATAGAGGCCGCAAAACTTCAGAACAAGCAGATCCTGCGCGTCACTTCCCCAGGCAATGCCGACCGGCGGCCGGGCCAGCGCGCACGCCGCCAAGCCGATCAAGGCGAAGCCTATCATCAGCCGGGTTCCGAGCACCCGCGGCGCCAGCCGGTAGCTGAACCGCGGCGCGCGCGGAATCCGAAGCTTTGCTCGCGAGATCGTCGCCCGGCGCCGCGGAATCAACTGGTTGGGAAGAACGCACCCCACAGCTGCTAGCCAAAACAGGACAGCCAGTGCCTCGCCGCCGTGGAAAAACAGCAGCAGGCCAAAAAGCAGGAATGACTGGGCGAGCCACTCGTTCCACAACGCGGTGCCGGATATCACGCCCACAGGATAGTAGTCGGCGTCGCGGGTTTGACTCCTGAGCCTGGAGGGCCTTGCCCGCAACGTCATCGGTTCGAGCCAGAGATAGCCAGCCGGAACGCAGCCGTTTTGGCTCAGCGCCAGATATCGCGTGGCCGGCAGGCTTGTCGCCGCCTTGATGGCGGCGGCGAGTGACGCATCTTCGGCGTCCAGAACAATCAGGTCGGCATTGCGGGCGAATGCCGCCAGCGCGTCGGCGAGGCCAGCCTGTGCAACACAAACATGCCAGGCCCCCGTCACCGTCGATGCCCGAAACTCTCCGACGTCATCATCGATGTGAATGATGACGAAGTGCCCGATGTCGGCATAAAGCTCCGCTGCCAGATGGCCCATCGCGTTCAAAGATTTCCGGGCGGAGACCATCACGACCCGGAACGTTCGCTGCGAGACGATCTCGTGGAGTTTCCAGCAGACCGCTTGCGCCAGGCGCAACGTCACATAGAACAGGCCGAACAGTACCAGGCCCTGCAGCAATCCGCCGAGCGTCAGGATGGTTGCCGTCGCCGAGACCGGGACAAGCATGACGCCGGCGAATGCCATCGCCACGCTGGCGGGCAAGATACAGGCCGGCGGCAGCATCCAGCCTCTGCCAGACGCAAAGCGTTGGTCCGAACGGCGCGGAAGATCGTCGAGCGCGGCACGCAGTTGCTCGCCGACATTTCGTCGTGCCGCTTCGTCGCCACCGATTGCGCCGAGGATGCCGTCGATGCGTTCGGCAAGCCGGGTTCCGCGGGCGTCGCGGCGCACCGCCCGCAGCCGCTGCGGAACGTCGGCGGCATCACCTCCCGCGCGTTGTCGCGCACTCCAATCGAACAACACCAGCTCAAGTTCGAGCTGGATGCGCATCCGGCGCGAGTGCAACAATCTGCCGGCATTGCAGGCGGGAAGCAGAAGCAGCCTTGTCGTCCAGTCGATCGCTACCGCTGCGGCGAGCAACGGCCAGCCCCACGCCCACAGAACATGGTCGCCGTGAAAATACAGCAGAGCTGCCAATATCAGGCAAGGCGCCGGGATCAATATCCATGATACCGCTGCTTCTGCTCCGCGCCTCATGCGTTTCCCGCCCACGAATTTTACGCGCGCCTAGATTGTGGCGCGGCAGGCGCTCTTCCGTCAATGCGGATTCCGGCCTGGCAATCCATCGCTTTTTCGTCGGTCCGGGATGCGCGTTTGGGCGCAGACCCGGAATCCGCTACCATGCACTGGTCCGCCGCCCCGGAGTGACGGACCGTGCCTGCTACGCTTGCCGGCGACGGGCCCTGGCGCTTGGAGCCCAAAGATATGGATGACGTCGAGATCGTCGACTATGATCCGCGCTGGCCGGCATTGTTCGACCAAGAGGCGGAGCGATTGCGCGCGACGATCGATCCGTCCTTGATCATCGGACTTGAGCATTTCGGAAGCACGGCTGTTGCCAACCTGCCGGCCAAGCCCATCATCGATATCCTGATTGCGGTCCGCTCGTTGGCGGACGCGAAGGCTTGCTTCGTCGAAGGCCTTCGCAAGCTCGATTACGTCTACTGGGCCGAAAATCCGGAGCAGGACCGGATGTTCTTCGTCAAAGGCATGCCGCCCTTCGGATCGAGGCGCACCCACCATGTGCATGTCACGGAGCTGCACGGCAAGATGTGGCGGCGGCTGGCGTTCAGGGATTATTTGCGCGCGCACCCGAAAGAAGCGGCGAGTTACGAGCGGCTCAAACGACGGCTCGCAGCCGAATACCGGGCCGACCGCGAGGCTTACACAGACGCCAAGGCCGCCTACATCGAAAGCGTGATGCGAAAGGCGATCAGGTAGCGCCTAGCCCGTATGGCTTCCGTTCCGCGACAAGCCGGTACGGGCGCTTGCCGTGGTGCTGGGATGCTTTTTCGCCGTGTTCGCGGTGCTTTCGGGCACCCTGACGACCGCCGTCGGCCGCTGGCATTGATAGGGGTCGATACCTCATCTTTCGATCAGCAGCGAGGCGATGGGTTTCGCAAAGGGCTCAACCCATCCTACGGGCTCTACGACGCGCTCCGCGTGCTGCGCGTGCAGGGCCGGTCGGCAAGCGCAGATGGGGTAACCAGCCGCGCGCGGCTACGACGCGAGTGGCGCCAGCCCGTTCCAGTCGAAAGCGATACCGTGGCCGGGGCGTGCCGGCGCCAATGCCATGCCCTGGTCGAGCACGAGCGTGTGCTCGATATAGCGGTCGAGCCCGAAGCCGTGCGCTTCCAGATAGGAGCGGTTGGGACACGCGGCGAGCAGGTGCACGGTGATGTCATGCGCGCCGTGGCTGGTGACCGGGAGATTGAAGGCTTCCGCAAGGCGCGCGATTTTCATGAAGGAAGTGACGCCGCCGCAATTGGTGACGTCGGGCTCGGGATAGGACACCGCACCCGCGGCGATGTAGTTCTTGAACTCCCAGAGCGAGCGCAGGTTTTCGCCGGCCGCGATAGGCACCCCGCCGGCGCTGAGGATGCGGGCATGACCGGCCACGTCGTCCGGGATGATCGGCTCCTCGAGCCAGGTAAGGTCGCAAGCTTGCAGCGCGCGGGCGGCGCGGATCGCTTGCTCCACCGTCCATTTCATGTTGGCGTCCGCCATCAGCGGAAAGCCATCGCCGAGATGTTTGCGCATCGCCTGCACGCGTGCAACGTCGGATGCAAGATCGCCGCGCCCGACCTTCATCTTGATGGCGCGAAAGCCTTTGGCGAGATTGTCGTCGGTCTGCTGCAACAGCGCCTCGAGCGTAAGATCGAGGTCGATGCCGCCGGCATAGCAGGGCACGCGCGAATCAAAACCGCCGAGCAGACGAAACAGCGGCAGATTGGCACGCCGTGCCTTCAAATCCCACAGCGCGATATCGAGCGCCGATAGCGCCAGCACCGCGGCTCCGCCGCGCCCGCCATAATGCAGGGCCCACCAGACATGATGCCAGATCGCTTCGGTGTCGTCAGCCTCGCGGCCCTCGATCAGGCCGGGGATTTCCTTGCCGAGGATATTTGCGATCGCACCGCCATTGCGGCCGACCGTATAGGTGTAGCCTACGCCTTCGGCGCCATCGGCATCGCGGACGCGACAGGTGACAAGCTCGAACGCCGTGATCTCGCCATGCGTGCTGTCGGACAGCGGTGTGGTGAGGGGAATGCGGTAGAGCCCGGTCTTGGTTGTCTCGATGCGCGCCATCTGCGTCTCTCATCCGGCTTTTCTTCGCACGTTAAGCCGAACGCAAGGACCGGGCAATCGCTCGCGACCGTAGAAAACGCAGGATGGGTAGAGCGCAGCGAAACCCGTCTCGCGATCATGCTTACGCGTTCCGCTGCCAATGGGCACCTTTGTCAGGCCAGCCCAGACCTTCAATGGAATTGACTGGGCGTCGCCGGGCATGATTGGCTGGACCAGACCTCCTTAAAACCCGAGTGCCGCGCCGATGCCAAAACTCTACGAAGCCCTCGCAGAAGCCTTCCTTGCGGAAGGCGTCGATACGCAGTTCGTCCTGATGGGCGACGGCAACATGCATTGGTGCACCGCCTTCGCCAAACTGCCGGGCGTCGAGACCGTCCACGTCAGGCACGAGCACGCGACCGTCGCGGCGGCGACCGCCTATAACGTGGCAACCGGCAAGGTCGCGGTTGCCTCGGTCACCTGCGGTCCCGGCGTGACCCAGTTGATGACGGCGTTGCCGGCCGCGGTCCGCGCCCGCCTGCCGCTGGTGGTGTTCGCCGGCGAGTCGCCGATCAACGCGAAATTCTACAACCAGGCGATCGATCAGGCGCCGCTGGTGACCTCGACCGGCGCGAAATACATCGCCGCGCACAGCCTGCCGCGCATGATGGACTGTGTGCGCGAGGCCTTCCACACCGCCAAGGTCGAGCGATGCCCGGTGGTGCTCGGGGTTCCCTACGACCTGCAGAAGGTCGAATACATGGCGAACCAGCCCTACGAGACCTCGGCGATGTATGCGCCGAAGGTCGGGCGCATGTATCCCGATCCCGAAGTCGTGGGCGAGGCGGTCGAGCGGCTGGCCGCGGCGAAGCGGCCGATCATCCTCGGCGGCCGCGGTGTGTTGTGGTCCGGCTCGCGCGAGATGGTGATCAAGCTCGCCGATCGCTGCGGCGCGCTGCTATCCAACACGCTGCCCGCGCGCGGCCTGTTCCACGACCATCCGTTCGGGCTCGGCATCACCGGCAGCTATTTCACCGCGCTGGGCAGGGAGATCTACGAATCCGCCGACGTCGTGCTCGCGGTGGGCACCAGCCTGTCGTACTACGTCGGACACCGGGCCTTCTTTCCAAAGGCCCTCAAGATTCAGCTGGATGATGCCCCGCGTGGCTTGCGCGATGGCCAGGCGGCCGCCGACCTCTACATCCGGTCGGACGCGCGCGTCGGCGTCGAGGCGATCCTCGCCGGCCTCGACAACAGACTGGGCGTTGGCAAACCGACGGCGGCGGCGATACGCACCAAAGAGCTCGCGCACCGCATCGCCACCGAGCCCGCGGATTTGGAAGCCTTCGACATCGAGTCCGGCGTGCTGGATCCCCGCGCGGTCGTCGAAGCAATCGACGCGATCATTCCAAAGGATTGGGACGTCGTCGTCGGCGGCGGCCATCAGGCCTATTTCCCCGCCCAGATGCGTGGGCGCCCGGCGCAGCGTTATACGACCGTGCGGGAATTCGGCGCGGTCGGCAACGGCCTGTGCTATGCGCTTGGGGTTGCGGCGGCGCGCCGGCAGGGCCGCGATGGCAAGATCGTGCTGTTCGAAGGCGACGGCGGGCTGTTGTTTCACATCCAGGAGCTCGAGACGCTCAAGCGTCAGGGTTATCGCATCCTGATCTGCGCGATGAACGACGGCGGCTACGGCTCGGAGTTTCACAAGCTGCGCGCCGACGGCATCGACGATCATCTGGCGGTGTTCGGCCGGCCGCCGCTCGAAGCCATCGCCCGCGGCTTCGGCCTTCGCGGCCACGAGATCCGCGACCTGTCGGTGATCCCGAAGCTGTTCGCCGACTTCGCCGCGCAGGGGGAGAGCGAACTGTGGAACATCCAGATCTCGGATCAGGTCACCGCCCCGGTGATCCGGGCGACCATCAAGCGCGGGCATGGCAATATGTGAGGGATGCCGATTACTCGCTACGCGGCCTTGATGCCTGCGAACTTGATTCCTACTTTCGCCGATGGCTCGGACTGGGCCGGCGGCGTCGGGTGGATCACCGCCTGGTCTGGCCGGTACCGACGCCGACGGAGGACAGCGCGCTGACAAGCGCATCCTCTGTGTAAGGCTTGGTGACGAACGCGATCCCTGCTTCGGCCTTGAATCGCGGTTGGAGGGCGGTCGCGCCTGCGCCCGTGGCAAAGATCACGGGCAGGGATGGATGAAGTGCTCTTATTTCCTGGACCAGCTCGTCGCCGCGCCGGTCGGGCAGACCGACATCGACGACCACTGCATCGAGGCCGCCCGGGACCAGTCCAAGCGTATTCATAGCCTCTGTTGCGGATCCTGCCCGATAGACTGTAAATCCCCGGCCCTCGAGATATTCAACCGCGAGCATCTGAATCAGGGGCTCATCTTCGACCAGCAAAATACGTCCCGGGTCGCGCTTGGCGTCGATGATGTCACGGAGCTTTTCAGCAAGTGCTGCTTGGGTGTAGGGCTTGGTGATCAATTCTACTCCCGCGTCGAGGCGTCCGTCGTGAACAATGGCGTTCCGCGCGTAGCCGGTCGTGAACAAAACCTTGAGGTCCGGCCTGCGCCGCCGCGCTTCTTCTGCGAGGTGGCGTCCGTTCATGCCGCCCGGTAATCCGACATCGGTGAACAGCACACAGACCCCGGGGTGTTTGTCGAGGAGGCGAAGCCCGGCAGCACCGGTTTCGGCCGCGAGCACGTCATAGCCCAGTTCGGAGAGCGTCTCGCAGCTAAAGGCGCGTACATCTGCATCGTCCTCCACCACGAGAATGCATTCGGCTTTCACACCACGGGGCACGGATTTCGCCGGATCGTTCTCGGCCTCGTCCAAAGCTGCGTGCGCGCGGGGAAGATAAAGCTTGATGGTCGTTCCCTCTCCCGGCTCGCTATAGATTTTGACGTGTCCGCGCGACTGCTTGATGAACCCGTAGACCTGCGACAGTCCGAGGCCGGTGCCGTGTCCGACATCCTTCGTGGTGAAGAACGGGTCAAAGGCTTTTGCCCTGACCTCTTCGGTCATGCCACTGCCATTATCGGTCACGGCAAGCATGACGTACTGCCCGGGAACGACTTCCGATTGCGTCGCCGCATACTTGTCGTCGAGATAAACGTTGGCCGTTTCAATCGTAAGCTTTCCGCCATTTGGCATGGCGTCGCGTGCGTTAACGGCGAGGTTGAGGACCGCAAGTTCGAGTTGATTGGGGTCAGCCAGGGCCCGCCATATTCCGCCGCCCAGCACCGTCTCCACGGAGACCTGCTCGCCAATCGTGCGGCGCAGCAGGTCCGACATGCCGGGTATCACCTTCCCAAGGTCAAGCGGCTTGGGATCAAGCGGCTGCTGGCGTGAGAAAGCGAGCAGGCGCTGGGTCAGCGATTCCGCGCGCCGCGCGCCGCGCATCGCGTAGTTGGCTGCCCGCCGCAGCCGCTCGATGTCCGGTTCGGAATCGCCGAGCCTGCGCTCGACGGTCTCAAGGTTGCCGATAATGACCATGAGAAGGTTGTTGAAGTCGTGGGCGACGCCGCCGGTGAGGTGGCCGATGGCTTCCATCTTCTGGGCCTGCCGCGCCCGCTCATCGGCGGCCCGTCTTTCCGTGAGATCGCGCGTAATCTTGGCAAATCCCATGTGCCGCCCGTCCGCACCATGGATCGCATTGATGACCACGCTGGCCCAGAAACGGCTGCCGTCCTTGCGCATCCGCCAGCCTTCCGCCTCGTACTTTCCGGATTCGAGCGCCGAGCGGAGCGCAAACGTGGGAAGGTCCCGGTCCAGGTCCTCCGGCGTATAGAAGCTGGAAAAATGCCGGCCGAGGATTTCCTCCCGCGTGTAGCCTTTGATGCGTTCGGCTCCTGGATTCCAGTTTATGACGTGGCCGCCGGGATCGATCATGTAAATCGCGTAGTCGGTGACCCCTTCAACGAGATGCTTGAAGCGGCGTTCTGTTTCCTCCAGCCTTGTTTGGCTGGCGGCGAGCTGCCGCGCCCGTTCTTCGGCCCGCTGTTCGAGATGCTGGTTGAGTTGCTGAAGCTCGGTTTCGGCGCGGGCGCGGGCGGCGATTTCGTTCTGGTTCGCCCGGTGCAGGCGGGCGTTGTCGATGGCGACCGCGGCTTGCGCCGCCAAAGCGGTGACGATGCGCTCGGCCCGGGCGGTAAAAACCCTCGGCTGCGCATGCCCGAAAAAAAGCCCGCCGAGAACCTCGCCGGAGCGTGACACCACGGACGCCGCAAGATAGCTGCGCACGGGAAGATGCCCGCTCGGCATCCCATGGTAGGGCCCACTCTTGCCGTAACGCGGATCGTTGAGAATGTCATCGGAGCGCACCGGCGGGCGGCCGCGAAAGGTCGGTTCGAAGATCGCCGTGTTGCGCGGCATCGGAAATTTCTCGAATGCCTCGCGCGGCGCGCCCGAGAGGGTGTAAAGCGTGTAGGCTTCGCCGTCGTCGCGCAGGACATTGTAAAAAAACGCGCCGAACTCAGCGTGGCTGAGCTCCACGCCGGCGTCGGTTACGCGCTGCACCAGGCGTTCAAGATCGTGTTCAGCGGCGACGGCGGTGCCGACTTCATTGAGGACTTCTAGGGTGCGTGTTTCCTGCCGCGCTTCGGCAACGCGGGCTTCCAGCGTTTCGTTTAGCGCAAGCAAGCGTGCTTCGAGCGCCTTGCGATCGGTGATCTCATAAATAGCACCGAGGATGAAAGGTCTGGGCGGTTCGCCGCTCGACGTCAGCTGCCCGCGGGCTGCGATCCAGTGCAGGCTGCCATCGGCATGTCGGACGCGAAATTCCGCGTACAGCGAGCGTGTCCCGGTCGCGGCGTCTGCCGCCGCGCGCAGTTTCAGCAAATCGTCACCGAACACGGTTTGCTCCCACCGGTCCAGTGCCGGGGTGTCAAGCCCGAAGAGCGCGGCCGCGTGCGCGCTCCAGTGCCAGCGGCCCGATCGGAGATCAAGTTCGAAGGTGGCGACGCCGCTTGCCTGCTCTATGTGGTGAAGACGGTCCTGCGAGGCACGTAGTCGCCCTTCGAGTTCGTTGGTGTGATCAACCGGTTCGTGCACGGCAGTCTCGCTAGTTGGCGTTCCCGGACAGGATCGCCTTTGCTTCGCTCATCGCACGAAGCTTGCCCAGGGCGACGTGCCGCGGCAGGTGATTGAAGCCGCAGGAGCTCGTAATCATGGTTTGCTCGGGATTTAGCCATGCATAGGCTTTGATGCGGTCCGCCACCATCTCTCCCGTCTCGATGTTTGGACTTTGCACATCGACGGCGCCGATCGCGAGCTGCTTGGCGCCGAGACAGCTCTCGAAATGCGGCGTCATGTCATGTTCGATCAGGTAGCCGTCGCACTCGATCTTGCAGATCAGGTCGGACTTGTATCGCCCCGTGTCAAAGTAGCGGTGGCCGATTTGGCCGTCGTAATCGGGACCCACCGCGTAGTTGCCTTGGCAGATGTGCACCATCAGATGCACGTCCTCAGGGAGCCCCTCGATCGCCATATTGATCACGTCGATCGCAGCGCTAACGTCGCCTTCACTTGATGCGGTGAAGTAAGGCTCATCGATCTGGATGTGTTTGCACCCTGCCGCCGCTAGCTTCTTGAAATTCTGGTGCAGGAGTTTGCCGAAATCTTCCATCATGCGGCGCATGTCGCTGTAATATTCGTCATAGGCCACGGCTGCGAGAAGGTGCGGACCGGTCATGGTGATTTTGACCGGTTTGCGCGCGAAAGCGGAGACGTTCTGGAATTCGGCGACAAGGCCGAGGTCAACTGTGTCCACAATCGGGCCACGGCAAATCGCCGCGGGGTGGAAGACATGAGGATCGTGGGGCGTAATAGGCTTCGGCTTGGTCTCGCCCTGGAACGAGGGGATCATGTGCCAGAAGTGATTCAGCATCGCATTCGGCGGCGAGTGGCGGTTGTGTGTCCGACGATGCATCTCACCGCCGGTGATGATGTCGATGCCAGCTATCTCTTGTTCAAGGATCGCGGCCTGGGTAGCCCGCTGCTGCGCGTCGGCGAAATCACCCGCGGCCAGCTGGCCCGCCGTCACCAGCCGGTCCATTGCCTCATACCATCGCGGCACGCTATGCGCGCCTATAACTGTCGTGGTGTACGGCGCGTAGCGCGGCACGCTCATCCCCCTGATATTGCTCGACCCCGCGTGCCCGTACTGCCGTTACCGGCACCAAGGCACTCAACGCGTTGCCCTGCCAAGGGTTCCCTGGGGTCGTTCCAGGGCCTCTGTTGTGGAAACCCTGCTGTTTTAGGGCCTTCGATTTGACGCTTCGGCACAAGAGCACAAAATAAGAACATCAGCGTTTTATCCGGAGACGTTCAGGATGGCCCGGCCAGCCCGCACATACCTGTTGCCGAATTGCGCCGCTGGCTGGAGCGACGGGCGGACCGGCATGAGCGCGCCGAAGGCGCCGTGCTGCCCTTCGGTGTGCCGGCGATCGACACTGCACTTCCGCAAGGGGGCTAAGTGAACGCCCGGCTCCTTGTGTTGGCGTTCTCTACCAGCAACCGGTGAACTGCGCTGGGCCTGTCCCAAAATCCCGAGCTTAGAGCCTTCCATCCTGGAGGGCGGCAATCAACATCTTGGCCGCAGTCGTTGCTCCATCAGCGCGGATTTTGGGAGAGATCGCCTTTGCCCGTTCTCCCGTTTGAGGCGCAAGCGCTGTATCGAGCCCGGCTGCCAATGAAGCAAAGCTTGGAACTGGTCCCGCCTGCGCCACTCCAATGCCCAGGCGAGCCACCTGGCTGGCCCAGTATGTTTGGTCAGCCACTTGCGGAACGATTATTTGAGGGGTGCCGGCTCTAGCCGCGGTGACCGTCGTGCCGGCGCCGCCGTGATAAATTACGGTAGCGACTTTCGGGAACAACGCCTGCTGATTGACTTCGCCGATGACGAAGCAGTCGTCGCCGTCGTCGATGACTTCCAACCCGGCAAGACCACGCGCAACCAGCGTTCGCCGGCCATGCGCGCGGATTGCCTCAATCGCGGTCCGCGCTGCCCCAGGCGCCGCCTGCATTGCCATACTGCCAAAACCGCAATAGACCGGCGGGGCACCATCGTTGAGGAACGCCATCAAGTCTGCTGGCAGCGGCCGTGAGTCAGAAAGTATCCAGGCTCCGGTCTGCACCCCCTCGCACAGACTGCTAGGACGCCACGGGCCGAGTACAGGGTCTGAGGCGAGCCAAGGGTGGCGCGTAAATGCAAGCTCGCGAACATTTTCGACAGGCTTTAGACCGATCTTCAGCCGATGCGTGTTCACCGCGTCACCAAACAACGAGTTCATCACCTGTATGTTGAACGTCCATAGTGATTCAATGTCGATCATGCCTTCAGGATGCGGCCATCCTGGAAACGCCAAGGGCGGAATATCCGGCGAAGGCAGATATTGTGGACAAAAATGCACGCTGGCAAAGTAGATACCGCGACTCTCCGCCACCAATTGTGCGGCAGCGCGCGACGGAAAAAGTCCGGTTGCGACAATGGCGCCGCATCCTTCCGCAGCTGCCTGCAGGATGTCGAATTGTCCAGCTGTCATGATGTGCGCAAGCTCCGGAAGCTTCATTCCGGTCGTCCGCGCCTGCTCCACCCACTGCTGTACCGACGCAAGAGCTGGAATTAGGGAAATCTGGTAGCGCGCCAGGAGTTCGACAAACTCGCTGTCAGGAGGAGCGCACATCTGAACATCGACGTTTAGCTCACGCAAAGCAAGGGCAAGAGCGACCATCGGCTGAACGTCGCCGCGTGACCCATAGGTGGCAATCAGAACACGCATTCTGTTTTCTCCTCTTCGGTCATCGCTTGAATTTCGGCCAACGTTTGTGAGCCAATGTGGTGGGCCTCGCTGCTTCGCCGTGCGAAGAAGGCGCCTCAAGTGCCTCAAAGAATGCGCCTGCGCAATTCTTGATGTTCGCCTCGGCGGCCCCATATCGATGGTAGCAAGAGCCGTCCCGAATCATCAGCAACTTCGATGCCGTTGGCCCCGAAGTTCCGCAAGGGGGAACAGCTACATGCCGGAAAGCCGCCAGATTGCGATCGTTCTGTACCCAGGCTTTACAGCCCTGGATGCGATCGGACCGTACGAGGTCTTGAAGCTCCTGCCAGACGTTGAGGTGCGATTTGTGTCAAATGAGCCCGGTCCGATTGTCACGGATCGCGGCGTACTTGTCGTTGGCGCGACGCATTCATTTCAAGAAACGCCACAGCCCGACGTGGTTCTAGTGCCCGGCTCCGAGGCAACCACGACGACAGCCATGGCCGATGGCGATCTTCTCTTTTGGCTCAAGCGGGCACACGCCACCAGCATGTGGACGACATCGGTCTGCTCCGGCGCGCTGGTGCTGGCGGCAGCCGGTATCCTCGAGGGTCTGCCTGCCACCACGCACTGGTGGGCCCAGCCGTCGCTCGCCCGGTTCGGCGCGACGCCTTCTCCGAGCGAACGTACTGTTCGAGCGGGCAAGGTCTGGACGGCGGCCGGCGTCTCTGCCGGAATTGATCTCGCACTCGCGCTTGCGGCTGAGATCGCGGGCCGTGAGCAGGCGGAGATCGCGCAGCTTCGTATCGAGTACGATCCGCGCCCGCCCTTCGACGCGGGGCACCCGGATAAGGTCAGTAAAGATGTGCGTGCCAAGGCGGCTGCGGCGCTCGCGCGGGATGCGCGCAATTCCCAAGATCTTGTCTCAATTCCCAAGATTTTGTGGCGTCGGGCCATCTACAAAGCGCGCATGGCGGTAGAAAGACGAGCCTGAGACGGCTCGTGCCGCCGGAGCATGTCTAGTTTTATAAACCATGCGCGCCGTGCAAAGGCTTTCGTCCAAGATGTCTGTGCGGTCAGTAGAACGTCCGGGATGCCCGGATGAACGGCGCGCGATTGCGTCTGACGGATTGAGGTGAAGCGGGGCTCAAGTTTGCATTTGGGAACGGGAAAGGGTGGTCCATGGGCAAAACCAATCAGCTTTTGCAGCTGCTACCCGATACCGACCTTGCCGATCTGAGCGAGCATTTCACCGAGATCGACTTGGAGCACGGCCGTGTGCTGGCCGAGCCCGGCGATGACATCAGAAAGGTCTACTTTCCTGATTTCGGGCATCGTCTCGTTTATGGTCGAGTTGAGCGATGGTCCGGTGGTTCAGACCGGAATGGTTGGCCGAGACGGCGTGATCGGCGCGGCGCAGGCTCTCGATGCCAAGAAATCCGTGAACAGGATCGTCGTGCAAGTGCCGGGTAGCGCCTTGGTGATTGACCGCACTCCGCTCCGCGACCTCATTGAGCGGGGCTCCGCCGTCGGCAAGGTGTTCGCTTTTCATCAACAATTCTTTGTCGCCGATATTCAGCAGACGGCCGCCTGCAATGCGTGCCATTCCATAGAGGCTCGGATGGCGCGCTGGCTTTTACGAATGAGGGACTTGGCGGGGGATGAACTGCCGATAACCCAAGACTATCTTGCTGCGATGATCGGCGTACGGCGGTCTAGTGTGTCGGAGATGGCGGGCATTTTTCAAAAGGCGGGCGTGCTTAAATACGCGCGCGGCCGCGTTCACATCGAGGATGTCGAAGCCTTGAAGAAGCATTCCTGCGAGTGCCATCAGGTGGTCAGGGAAAACTATCAGGCGCTGCTCGGAGCTGCATGGCCAAGCCCAAGCTGATACGGCATCAAAGATTGTCGGGCGTGCGCAGTGTTGAGGATTTGTCCTCGTTTCGCAGTTCCTGTTCCGCCTGGTGGTAGAACTCTTCGTCTCTGCCTTCGGGCTTGCCAGCCTTCTCCCATAGCTCGTAGGCGCGGGTCGTGATTTCCTTCTCGGTGGGGTCGGCCATGGGGATGCTCCACGCTGGTTAAGCGATAACTCAAGTCGGGCGCCATGCGTATCGTTCCAAACTGCTGCTGCCCCCATTAGACGAAATGCATCCAGCGGGTGCCATCCCATTGCGGCCCAATTTCCGGCGCAATCAAGCGATTGCGTCCTACGGGCTACATCCGGTCGGATGCGCGGGTCGGGGCCCGTTAGGCCATCTACCATCTTTTATTCCACCTTGATGCCCGCGAACTTGATCACCCTCGCCCACTTTTCGATGGCCTGGGTCAGGATCGTCCCGAACTCCGCGGGCGAGCCGCCAAGCACCGTGCCGCCGAGCTCGACGATCCTCGCCTTGACTTTGCTGTCGGCGAGGCCGGCATTGAGCTCCTTGTTCAGCAGTTCGATGATCTCGGCCGGGGTGTTTTTGGGCGCGCCGATGCCGGCAAAACCGCTGGCCTCGTAACCGGGCACGAAGTCCGCCACTGCCGGGACGTCAGGCAACACGTCCAGACGGGCCGTGGAGGTTACCGCCAGCGCGCGCAGGCTGCCGGCCTTGACTTGCTGGAGCGACTCCGACAGCGGAGCGAAAATCACCTGGATCTGGCCGCCGACCAGATCGGTGATCGCGGGCGCGCCGCCCCGATACGGGACGTGGACCAGGTCGACCCCCGCCATCATCTTGAAGAGTTCGCAGCCGATGTTTTGCGGCGTGCCGGGGCCGGCCGAGCCGTAGTTGATCTTGCCCGGATTGGCCTTGGCGTAAGCGATGAACTCAGGGAGCGTGGTGGCGGGGACCGACGGATGCACCACGATGACGTAGGCCAGCCGCGCGGCGCAGATGACCGGCGCGATGTCGCGGATGAAATCGAAATTGAGATTGGAGTAGAGCACGGCATTGATCGCGTGCGGGGTCACGATCTGCAGCAGGGTGTAGCCATCCGCCGGCGCTCTGGCGACCGCCTCGGTGCCGATGTTGCCGCTGGCGCCGGCGCGGTTCTCGACGATGAATTGCTGGCCGAGGCGATCCGACAGCCATTGACCCATCAGGCGGGCCTGGATGTCGGTAGCCCCGCCGGCGGGAAAGCCAACGACGATGCGCACCGGCCGTGACGGCCAGGCTTGCGCCCGCGCCATGCGCGGCACCACCGGCAACGCAGCCGCACCCGCGGCCAAGCCCAAGAATGTGCGGCGGGGAAATTTCATGATGCTCCCTCCACGATCTGCGGCCCGTCGCGGACCTGCGATCAAGCGGACGCGCTTAAGGGAACAGACTACATCCGTCTTGTCAGGAGGTGGAAGGGGCGATGTCACCTCTTGGCAGGAAACCGGCATCGCGGTGGTGCCGGTGATCGGCCTCAAGCGGCCGCCGGTTCGGGGCTTTTGAGTTCAGGATTTTTGAGTTCAGGATTTTTTCTTCTTGGGCACCTTCTTGCCCTTCTTGCGCGCCTTCGACAAACCGATGGCGATGGCCTGCTTGCGGCTCTTCACCTTGCCGCCCTTGCCGCCGCGGCCGCTCTTGGCGGTGCCCTTCTTGTAGCGCCGCATTTCGTTCTTAACGTCGTTGCCTGAGCTGCGTGAATATTTGCGCTTCTTCTTTGCCTTCTTTGCTTTCTTTGCCATGTGCTATCTCCCAAAAGATGTTGTCTCCGGAAAAGAAATAACAGCCGATGCGGGTTCAAGGTTCCATCATTCGCGTGATGCGGCGCCGGCAGTTCGCAGGCGGGCGGCGGCGGCGCGATGAAGAAGTGATACGCATTTGAGATAACGCAAAGCCCCGCTTCCTGGCGGAGTTGTTCGGCCTCAAGCCTTGCTACCGCCGGCGGATTCAGCATGGATCTTCGGCCTGATCCACTCGGCGGTGCACAAGACGCCGCGTTCGGCTTCCTCGGCGATGGCGCGAAGAAGCTTCGCCCTTTCACTATCGGGTTCTTGCAGCGCCAACCTCCGGTATCTCACGGCTCGCGGGTTACTCATTGCCAACTCCAGATCGCTTTCGATGCTTCGCGGATCAGCCGCGTTCGAGCATCTGTCTGACCCGCTTCGCGCTGTCTCCGCAGCTCTTGCTAAAAAGTCCATTGTATCGCAACGAGCATAGCCGCCGCTTTAAGCCTGGCCGGGTCTCGTTCGCCGTCGGCGGCGCGCTTCAGGATCCGTTCCGCCATTTCGGATTTCGGCATCCGTGCCTGGCGGTCGGCCGGAAGCGCCTCCCACACCTCATCGAGCACGCCCCGCAGCATCGTCAGCGTCTCGGGATCATAGTATCCGTGGCCCATGCCGGTTTTTCCCAAGGCCAAGCATCCTCCCGCTGAGCAATCCAAGTCTGTCGGATATGGAACATAGGCAAATAAATGTCTGGCTATGTCCGCTAACGAGCGTAGGCTGCGTGCATTATCGGCTATGCCCTTGGCGCCGATAGCTGAGAGTCCTGTGCGCTCCCGCCGGTCACCGGGAGTGCGCTCAATGTCAAAATCCAATCTGCTGCTCGACTCGCTTTCCCCGGGCGATACCGCCGCTTTGCACCCGCATCTCGAGCCGGTCTTTCTCGACCAGCAACGGGTCCTGTTCGATATGAATGAGCCGATCGACGGCGTGTATTTTCCGACCGGCGCCATCATCTCGCTGGTGGTCGGGCTGTCGACCGGCGAGATGGTCGAAGCTGCGATGGTCGGAAGAGACGGCGTGGTAGGCGCCGCCGCGGCCCTTGACGGCAAGATTTCATTGAGCCGCGCCATCGTTCAGCTCGGCGGCAGCGCTTTCAGGTGCGAGGTCGACGCGCTCAAGGGCGCCGCGCTGCAGAGCCAGTCGCTGCTTGCTGTCCTGATCCGGCACGAGCAGACCGTCTACGCACAAGCCCAGCAATCCGCGGCGTGCATTGCGACCCACCACATCGAGGCGCGGCTGTGCCGGTGGCTGCTGCGGGCGCGGGATCTCGCCGGCAGCGATACGCTGCATTTCACCCAGGAATTCCTCGCCGAGATGCTCGGGGTCAGGCGGTCGAGCGTGTCCGTCGTCGCCCATATCCTGCAGGAGGCCGGCATGATCAAATACGCGCGCGGCAGGATTCAAGTGACGAACGTCGAAGGGCTGCAGGAGGCGGCGTGCGAATGCTATGGCACCGTCAAAGCCCAATACCAGGCGCTGCTCGGGGGGGGGGGGGGGAGCGGAATAAATTTTAACTTACCGGAACCTTATGTCGGGCAGAGGTCTTAGTCCGTAGAAGGCGGGCTTTGCCATGCTGGTACTGGTGGTCGAGGACGACAGCCTCATTAACTGGATGGCCACCGATGAGCTCAAAAAAGCGGGCTATCAGGCGATTTCAGCCTTCAACGCCGATGAGGCCATCGAAATCCTCGAAAGCCGCGGCGATATCAGGCTGATCTTCACCGATATCGACATGCCCGGCTCGATGGACGGCCTGATGCTTGCGGCCGCGGTGCGGCATCGCTGGCCCCCGGTCCGGATCATCGTCACCAGCGGAAAGCATTTTCCGGCTGAATTGCCCGAAAGCGCCGTTTTTATTCCAAAACCCTACAGCGCCGAGAAGATAGTCGAGACGGTCATGCGGCTTGTCTGATCCATAGCATTCGCCTGGCGCGGGCTTGGTCCGCGCCGGCGCGATAGCGGCCGCTCCGAACGACGAAACGACGACGAGAGCTGAGAGTGCAATTTCGATCGCACGAGAAAATCTCGCGGGATCGAATGCTGCGGGCGTCAGACCCGGATTGTGCGATCCCGATCCCTGGGCTGTGCGGCCGCCGGCTGCAGATCGGCAAGTGCTGCGATACGAAGCTCGAACGGATCGCGCTCGCCGGTCGCGGCGCATGCCAGCAGGTTCTGCGCCATGCGCGACCGGTTGCCCGCTGTCCGCAGCGGCTCGGGAAGCGACCCTAGTGCTCGCTCGAATACCCGCCGAAACAGCATGAGTTCTTCGGGTGCATAAACCCGGCCGCGGCGTTCGTACACGACGCATCTCCAACGCATTACGATGACCCAAGTTTGCAGCCGCAGCCGCATCGCGTCGGTCCGCTATCCGGCATTAGCAAAAAGAATCTTTGCGTATCGGTGTTTCGTTGTCCCGCGCGGCATCGCGGGCTTGCCGGTGCTGCGATCAAGACCCGGACAGGATTTTTGCGCTGCGCAGCGACTACCGGGTCGATGTGCCGGACGGCTGGTCGCCGGGTTCAAGCCGCGCGACAAAACGCTCGCCGTTCCAGACTTCCACTGCGGCGCCGTCGACCCACTGCTTGGCCCAGACCAGCGCGTCCTCGTCGTTGTCGCCGACGAAGCCGCGGGAATTGACGAAGTGTCCGTCATTTCCGACTGTGTAGACGCGGTATTCGGCCATCACGGTTGCACAGGTGGCCGCAACCCGGGGGAAGACAGCCATTCGCTGATGTGGGCCGCGGTCTCGGCTTGCCGGGCCTTCCTCAGGAGCAATTCGCGCTCGACGCCGGCAGGCAGCGCGGCCGCCTCTTGCCGCAACCGCGCCGCCTCGCCGGCTAAACGGTCCTCGAAGCTCGGCCTTCGTTCAGGATTCCATCGCATGGAAAAAAACCTCCACAATCCGGATCGAAGTAAATGCCGGCTCGGGAAGCGCGTCTGTACCGCGGCTGACATAGCAGAGGACATTCGGCATTTTGCACAAAACGCCGGTCCCACACGCAATCCAACCGGACGCGCCGCGGCAACAGGGTAGATCGGTCATCGAAAGGAGTGGAAAGAGGGCCAACCTCCGGGTGGTGAAATCCGGTGCGGCCTGTAAAAGGATTCGCCAACCGGATTGCCTTCCAATGCTGCAATTCCCCGCCAGCTCAATTGAGACCAGGGCGTCCTGGGCCGTCGCTTCGGCCGCGCTGTTCATTCTCGCGATGTCGTTCGGCGCGGCCTGGATCACCGCGGTCGCGCTCAAGGACATCGCCAGCGAAGTGGGCGGATCGCGTTCCGTTCCGGCGCTCGCCAGCGCGCTGGCCTGGCTCGGCTCCGGCATCGGCGGCATCGTCATGTCACGAGTAGCCGATCGGGTCGGCACGCGCTGGACGGTGATCTTCGGTTCGCTGATGATCGGCGTCGGCCTTTCGATTTCGACCTTCGGGCCGCCCTGGCCGCTATGGATCGGCCACGGACTGTTCATCGGCTTGATCGGAATCGGCGGCATCAACGCTCCGTTGTACATTTATGTCAGCCGCTGGTTCGACCGCCGGCGCGGCTCGGCGCTGGCGCTGATCTCGAGCGGCACCTATCTTGCCGGAGCGGTGTGGCCGCCGATATTCGAACAAGCCATCGCCGGTTTCGGCTGGCGGCAGGCGATGCTGTGGTATGCGCTCGCCGAGATAATTGTCGTTGCCCCGCTTGCCGCGATTTATTTTCACGCGCCACCCGAAGTGATTCATCCGGCGGCGGCGGCCGGAGCCAACTCAGGCAAAGCGCGTGTGCTCGGCTGGCCGCCCAATGCGGTGTTCGCGCTGATGTGCGGCGCCGGCGTGCTGTGCTGCATTCCGATGGCGATGCCGCAGGGCCACCTGGTTGCCTTTTGCAGCGATCTCGGTATCAGCCGGTCGGCGGGCGCGCTGATGCTGTCGGTACTGCTCGGCACCGCCTTCATGAGCCGGCAGATCTGGGGCGTGATCTCGGATCGTATCGGGGGTCTTGCCACCGTATTGATCGGATCGGCCTGGCAGGCCGCATCGATGACGGCGCTGCTGCTGACGCAGAATGAAGCCGGCCTGTTCGTGGTGGCTGCCGCTTTCGGGCTCGGCTTTTCCGGCATCATCCCGGCCTATGTCCTGGCGGTGCGTGAACTGTTTCCGGCATCGCAAGCCTCATGGCGAATTCCGACGCTGTTGCTGTTCAGCGGCGGCGGCATGGCCGCGGGCGGCTGGATCGCCGGCCTGCTCTATGACCGTCTCGGCTATTATGCGCCCGCCTTCGCGGTCGGCATCGGCGCCAACCTTCTCAATCTGCTGATCGTCAGCGTGCTGGTCGGGCGAAACACGCGGGCTACGCCGGCTAGAGTATGATGGCCTTAAGCCGAATCGCATGACGTTCGGTCACCCTCCCCTGGAGGGGAATTATATACTTGACAAGTACGGCTAAAAGGCTTCAGCTTGGGGTAGTCAAGCCCCAACAATAGGCCGTGAGTGGACGCGCTCGCCCGATACCTGTCGATCATAAAGGACAACAGTGCCGCGATTTCCGCGGTTACGGCCCTCGTTGCTGTAATTGTTGGACCTCTTGTCTCTTACCTGATTGCGCGAAAAAGCATCTATAGCAACATCGTTATTAGCAACAGGATCAAGAGACTAGAAGCTGTTCGAGATGAATTAGCGCAATTTTGCGCTCTATATAATCGAAACATATTCTGCATCGAAAAACTTCATGGCTCGAAAACAGAAGAACTAAGAAAACAGTTGAACGCTGAGCTTGACGAGTTAGGCACTGACCTGAGTTTGCTGCGCATATCACTGTCATTCAAAGTTGATTTTCGCAGTGATAATCAACGTCGATTACAAGACATGATAGACCGTACAGCGGCTGATTTAAATAGATTCACTGCAATGCCCGACCATGTAATAGATATAGGAACATTCGCCAGAGAAGTTGGCAAACTGATGTGGGCAATTCTTCAGGAAGAGAACAACCGCATTCAGCGGCTAAAATAATTTCATTTCGACTTGCGCGGCTCGGGCTTCATTTTGGCCAGCTTGCCCATCAGCTTGTCAGCAGCCGAACGCTTTTCATCCGCACCGATCTCGCGGGCCTTCTCAATGAAGGCTTTCGACTGCTCAGGATCGTCCGGCTTAATCGGTTTGGCCTTCACTTTTCATCTCCGAAGAAACCGAATAAAGGCATCGGCTCGCCTGTTTGTGGCTTGCAAATCGTCAGCTTCGTTCCGTCCAGCTTGTCTATCTTTCCATTCAGACCTAACAGCTTGTCATCAAATGTGTGCATTTCAAACGCGTTCACGAGCGCAGCCGTTGCAACGTGAATTGCGTCAGGAGGCTTCAATCCTGCGTATCTAGCCAGCATCAAATCACGCGCACGCGCGCCGACGAATGTATCTAAGGCAACTAGCAGTATATATTCGTTCTCAAAGTAAGCCGCGATTTTGTCTGGGGATTGATCGCGCATTACCTCGTTTTTGCACACCTCAGCCAAACAAAAAGCTGATGTTACAATTTCAAACTTATTCTGTTTTGCGGCCTCGATAACCGAACGGCAGAGCATGTCGCGATCTTCTGTGAGAACGCCGTCCTTATAGATTTTTTCCTTCTGGATTGTCGCAATCCAGGAGCACGCATCCCAATATATTCGCTTAGGAGGGGTCGCCATTCCTGATTCTCGTTAAATAATCTTCCGTCCGTAAACCGCCCGTGAAATTCTCATCAAAAATATCTTCTATGTCTGGCAAGTCTTTCCTATCGCGAAGGAAGTGAACGTCAAACGCCTCTACTTGATTAAGTAGACCAAAGCCTTTGAACTTCAACTTGCCATACAGACGAACGCGACGCCCCCGCCAAACGTCTCTAATTTGGTGATCTTCGAATAGTTTAAGGGCCTCGCCAGAAACGAGACACTTCACCACTTCGCCTGTTAGGCGGACGCGAACGCGAACAATCGGCTTACCCCAACCATCGCGCTCGATGCTGTCGACGTAACCTTCAACAGACCCAAGTTCCTCATACGGCTTATTTTCTGGCTTGAGTACAGCCTGAATATTGGCGGCCGCTTTTCTTGCTATGATCGGCGTTATGTCCAGCGTCGGAAGATCGCCGCCGTAGTCTACAATTGTCTTATCAAGGCCGTTGGTAACGCGCTCGAACATTTTTTCTGCTCGAACTAAAACCTTGTCTGTAAAGTAAGACGGACGCTCACCTGTAGTTTCGAGTTGCCGCAAACCTAGCGCGGTCTGTCTCGCGACAACCTCAACTCTGTGATCGATGTTGATACCAAAATCGCGCGCGAACCCTTTAGCTTCGAAAACGATGGGGCTATTCGTTGTAGCGGACACAATGCGCCACTCAATCGCGTTCGTTCCGTCCGTGGCGACGGCCTGCTCTACGCCCTTCAGAATTTCGAAATAGTCGCGGACCTGATCAAGCAAATCTTCGACGGTCGGGGAATTGATTTCACCCCGAGCGCGAACACTCAGCTTAATAGTTCTATCGGACATGGCGCTCACTATTCGCCGGGAAACGAGTCCCGATAAGTCAGCCTTTTCCCAACAATACCACGAAGCGCCTTGGTTGTGCGAGCCTCGTCAGACACGCCAAGCGCCATTCTTTCGTTATACCTAAAATCGAATTCAGCAAGGTAACGCTTCAAATGCTTGGGGCTGACGTGGTGATACGTACCCATAATTCCGCGCTTCAAAATGGAGAAGTAGCCTTCAATCGTGTTCGTATGAACGTCGCCGCGAACGTACTCGCCGATGCTGTGATTGACGGTCTGATGGCTGGCAAACATGCTGCCAACCCGCGCACCGCCGCCGTCACTCATGACATTCGTCGTGGCGTGAAGCTGTTCGTTCAAGATCGGTCCAAGGTTCTTGACGCTTACAGAGGCAACGTGGTGGCTGCGGACGCTACCGCCGCGCTCGACTAGAGAGAAAACAGCTTCCTTACCCATGCCGCCGATGTTTCCGGAATTGCGCTTGCTGCGATGCTTGTTGGCTTCCTTGCCGCCCACATAGGTCTCATCAATTTCAACGGTTTTCCCTTCGCCGCCCATCACGAAATGAGCGGGGCGCATTGCTTCGCGGAGCCGATGTTCCATGAACCAAGCCGTTTTGTAAGTGACTTTCAGCGTGCGGTGAAGCTGATGGGCGCTGATGCCTTTTTTGCTGGACGCCATCAAATGGGCGGCCTGAAACCAAATGTGCAACTTGACCTTGCTGTCCTCGAAAATGGTGCCGACCTTAACGGTAAATTCGCGCTTGCAGGGACCACAGCGGCGCAAGCCCATGCGCCCGCCCTTCACGTCGGTTATGCGGTCAAAGCCGCCACAGCGCGGGCAGTACGGGCCATCCGGCCACACGATAGCCTCTAGCCGGGCATAGGCTGCGGCCTCGTTATGGAAGTGCGGTGCGGACAGAATGGACATGACGGCTTCCCCCTGACATTGCTTATCTCACGGGCCGTCCGTACTTGTCAAGTATATAATTCCCCCCTGGAGGGGGAGGATAAGAGCCGCGCAACCTAAATTCATCACGCTCTAGGCACGGCCGCCGGGCGACTATCGTGCTTCGCCCGAAAATCCCTGCCGCAGTGCGGACAGCCGGTCGAGCGCGGCGCGCGGTAGCGGGCCCTTTTGGACCGCGGCGAGCGCGTCCTCGAACTGTTGCGGCGTCGCCATGCCGACCAGGATGGTGCCCATCGCGGGGTGAGACAGCGCAAACCGCGTGGCGGCTTCGGTCAGGGTGGTGGCGAGCCCCTCCTTTACCAGCGCGAGCAGACGGCGCGCGCGATCGATATCGGCGTCATAGCTCATTGCCGAACCGATCGGCTCGGGCGCCGGACCGGCAATCGGATGACGTTCGGCCGAGCCCGAAAGCGCGCCGCCGGCAAGCACGCGGATTCCCACGACGCCAACACCGGCCGCCTGGGTAGAATCGAACAATCGTCCATAATCCTGTGCCGGATAGTTCGCCGGCAATTCTTCGGCTGCGGATGGATTGAGCATGTTGTAGATGACCTGCGCGCTGTCGAAGACGTTTGCATCGATCACTTGATGCAGTGCGGAGGTGTCGCCGATCGCCGTAATCCCCAGGAAACGGATCTTGCCTTGCCGGCGCAGGCGCTCGAAGGCGGGTACCACGTCGTTCAGCACCTGCCGGACGCTCAGCGCGGTTTCCCCGCCTGTTTCGGTAATCGGATTGTGCAGGTGAAAGATGTCGACCCGCTCAAGCCCCAGCCGCGCCAGGCTGCCTTCGAGTGACATCGTTACCGCATCGGCAATGGACCTGCCGGGCGGCACCCGCACCTTGGTGCCCACCACCACGTCAGCCGGTTTCAGCTTGCGCAAAACGCGGCCAAGGTTTTGTTCCGATGCGCCATCGCCGTACTGCACCGCCGTGTCGAAATAGTTGACGCCGGCTGCGATCGCCCGCGCGATCGTGCGCTCCTGCGCTGCAGGATCGCCGCGTACCATAAGTCCACCCACTGCGCCGCAGCCGAAGCCCAGCACCGAGAGTTGCATCCCCGTGCGCCCAAAGACCCGCAATTGCATCGCTGTTCCTCCAACACCATGCACAATATTCTAACGATGCGCCGGCGTAGCCGCCACAGGCCCCGCCCGCCAATGCTGGAACGCCGCCATCCCCGCCACCAGCACGGCAAGCGTGGCATAGGTCGGCGCCAGCCCGATCGCGCTGATGCCGACCGTGCCGAGGAAGGCGCCGGCGGCCAGGCCCACATCGCTCCATGTCGAAAACGATGCGAGCGCGCCGATGCGGTCCGGCGAACGCTCCGCTGCGAGCACGGGACTGACGGTGGTCAGCAGCGCGCGCGCCACGATCACCGCCATGGTTCCGGCATAGACGTGGCCCAGCGCGATCGCGCCGAGGCCGGCCGCGACCACCAGACTGCACGGCAGCAACAGGCGGCCGGCGCCGATGCGGTCCGCGACCGGCCCTGAGAACAACGCCAGCACGATGTGGGCGAGGCGCTGAAAGGCCAGCAGCAGGCTGGCGCCGACGATGGCGGACGCGGGCGGCACGTATTCGACGAGCAGCAGCGACACCGTGGCGCCCAGCACGCCGTCGGCAGCCAGCGCCAGCGCGAAAAACAGCATGTTCAGATCCGAGGGAATCCAGCGCCGCGGCGCCCGCGCTTGCCCGGGTGCGGCGACGGTCGGCGAAAGCGCCAGCGCCAGCGGGAAGGCGCTAAGGCCTATCAGGCCATAGATCGTGAACGCCTGATGCGGCCCGACGCTGAGGCAAAGCGGGCCGATGCAGACCAGCGAGAGGAATGCACCGACGCTCGAGACCGCGCGCGAAAGCCCGACGCGGGTGCCGGCGCCCCGGCCATCGCCATAGGCGTAAGCGTTCATCATCAGATTGATGACGCCCCACGCGCCGCCCCACAGCACCCGCGCCGCGAACAGCAGCACAAAACCGCCGAGCAGGCCGTAGCCCAGCGTCGAAACCGCGGCGCCCAGGCATGCCGCGGCGGTAAGCGCTTTGGCGCCATAACGGCGCGCCAGCGGCGACACCCAGCCATAGCCGAGAATGCGAACCACGCGATTGATCGAAAGCAACAGCCCGACCGCCAGCGCGTCGAGGCCGAAGTCCGCCGCATACAGCGGCAGCACCACATACAGCACGACGTCGCCGGGCCAGACGATGCCGAGGCATGCCGACGAGATCAGTGTATTGCGCAACGTCACCCGATCGTCGGCGGCTTCCGTCGGGTGTTGCAACTGGGCTGTTCCTTGCGTGTCGTTCAGAGAATCGCAGGGTGGGCAAAGGCGCCCTGGCGCCGCGCCCACCATATTAATCCGGATTCGCGGCTAAGTGGTGGGCACACCACCGGACGCATTCGCATCCGGTGCCTTTGCCCACCCTTCGGACGCTGTTCCGTGCAGCTTCCGGATTGCTTCGCTTGGCTCGCAATGACGGTGAGGGGCATCGTGCCAACCGCGTCGTTGCGAGGAGCTCTCGCCACGAAGCAATGCAGTGTTACCTACTGCATCCGGTTCATCAAGCTGCCTCGGCCGGCTTGACCAGGATTATTGCGCAAGCCGGCGAGCGCGCCTGCGCGCGGCAATCGAGATGTTGACTCCATCGCCTGGAACACGAATTCTTGGCTCATGGGTCACGCGAAGTTCAGCCAGGACGATTTCCTCGGAGCGGCTCTGGCAATCGCGGCGGAGCGGGGCGTGTCGGGAGTGACGGTTGCCTCGGTCAGCGCACGGCTGGGATCACCGACCGGTTCATTCTATCATCGCTTTGCCTCGCGCGACGTCTTGCTGGGGTCGCTTTGGCTTCGCGCCGTTCTAAAATTCCAGGCCGGCATCGGCGCCGCGCTCGACGCCGGCGACGGATTGAGGGCCGCGCTGCACACGCCCGCGTGGGTTCGCAAGCATCCGGACGAGGCGCGCCTGCTGCTGCTTCACGACCGAAAGGATTTTTTGAAGGGCGAATGGCCGCCGGAACTAAGCGGGCGTGTGGCCGAAATGACCCGCCGCATGGAGGCCGGCTCGCGCAAATGGGCGCGGCTGATCTTCGGCAAGCAAGGCCGCGACGAGATACGCCTGGCGCAATTCCTGGTTTCCGAACTTCCGGTCGCGGTGGTGCGGCAGCATTTGTTGCGCGGCGAGCCGCCGCCGGAGCTGATCGATCGCGTGATCCGGGCGACCTACCGGGCCGTCGTTGCGGATTACCGGGCACGGAAAACCGCTTCGCCCCGCCAACGCCGCAACGGCGGTCCATGAGGCCGGCCTGCCGCTCGCGGCATTGGCGGATACCTACCAGGCCGGGATGAAACGCCATGCCCCGCCAGCTTGACGCTGCAGCAGCGTTCGGCCGGCGCCGAACGGTTCCGGCGTCAGGCCGCGGACGTGGATTTCAATGCGATCGGTGTCGATCCGGATGACGATCATATTGGCGTCCGCAAAGCCGGGCGGAAAATGCGCATCGAGCTCGCTCCGCCACATCGTTCGCATTTCCGCGACATCGTCGATAATCGCGGCGCGGCCGCCCAGCGCGATGTAGCGGTCGCCCGAGGGGTGCTGAAATGCCAGCGTGACCGAGGGCGCGGCGCGCATCTCCGCGACCTTGCGCGAGCTTCGGCGCACCAGGAAACGCCGCGTCCATTCATCGCAGCCGGCAGGCCCGGCCGAGCAATTGACCGCCCGCGCATTGGTGCCGCCCTCCAGCGACCGGGTGGCCAGCCAGCAAACCGGCACGGCGGCGATCGTCTCGCGCGCCGCGGCGAGAAACCGAACGATATCCGTTTCGGTCAGCTGCGGCGCCGGCGGCATCGCGGTCGACATCGGCATCTCCCCTGAAAAACCCAGTCTGCGCGATGTAGGTGAAATAGTCTAGAACAAATGTTCTACATCGAGGCGCGGCGGCTGTCACCGGATTGATGAGAGCGCGTAGGATGGGTTGAGCACAGCGAACTACCCATCCTACAGCTACCTCAAGCAATCGCCCGAGCCGTTCAGCCGTAGGGCGCAATAAGCAAAGCGCATTGCGCCGCCGGGGCGGATTCCAAAACATCGAATGTCCAGGCAAGCTCGAAGCGGCGCAATAAAGCGATTGCGCCCTACGGAGCCAGTAGCCAGTAGGGCGCAATAAGCAAAGCGCATTGCGCCGTTTAGGCGGATTCCAAAACATCGAATGTCCAGGCAAGGCTCGAAGCGGCGCAATAAAGCGATTGCGCCCTACGGGCTTTGAGTTTGACCGCGCGGACTTTACGCGCAGCCAAATCGAACCTAGGCTGCTGCAATGATCCTGTCAGGCTGAAGATTCTATAGATGATTTTCACGTCATGGCCATTTTTACTATTCGTCGCGGCTACATTTACTCTCTACTATTTGCCGGTTCTGCAAATATGGCAGGTTCATATACTGCTGCTGGCCAGCTTCAGTTTTTACGGCAGCTTGCAGCCGCTGATGCTGGCGTTGCTGGCCGCAGCCGTGCTTGGGACTTATTTATTTCTGGCAATGGCCATCGGACGCCGAGACATCTGGCTTCCAGCCGGAATCGCCTTCAATCTCGGCCTGCTGGCGTTTTTCAAGTACAAATTTCTCTTCATCGCCAGCGCCATGCCATCGCTTTCCGGCGCCGGCATTATCGATTTCCTGCTGAAGCTTCCGCTGCCGGTCGGAATTTCCTTTTTTACATTGCACAACATCAGCCTGCTGGTCGATCTGGCGAACGGCCGCAGCGCCACTCCGCCGCTGAAGAATGTGTTGCTGCACCTCGTCTTCTTTCCGCAACTGATCGCCGGCCCGATCACTCCCGCTGAGACCTTCATGTCGCAGATCAAGCCAAAGCTCGTCACCGAGGTGCCTTTCGTTGACGCGGCGAAGTGGATCATCTCGGGATACTTCTTCAAGCTGTTCGTCGCCGACCATCTCGCGGAAGTCACGTCCAACATGGACTACCCGCTGTACCAGGCGCTGACCGCCGCGAACCGCTGGATATGCGTGTTGCTCTACAGCTATCACATCTATGCCGATTTTTTCGGCTACTCGGCCATCGCCATCGGTCTGGCGCTGCTGTTCGGTTATCGCCTGCCGGAAAATTTCCGTCTTCCCTACAATTCGCAATCCTTCGCGGAATTCTGGAGCCGTTGGCACATCTCGTTTTCAACGTGGCTGCGCAACTACCTCTACATTCCGCTCGGCGGCAGCAGGCACGGCGCCGCCCGCACCTGTCTCAATCTGATGATTGTCACGGGATTGGGCGGGCTGTGGCACGGCGCCGCGATCGGCTATTTGTTGTGGGGCTTGTTGCACGGGCTGTTTCTTGTCGCCGAACGTCCCGCTTTGTCGCGCATCGGCCAGGTGTCGAATGCAACAGGCTGGTATTTCCCCGTCCGGGCCGCGCGCGCGTGCCTCGTCTTCTTCTGTGTTTCGATGGCGTGGATAGTGTTCAAGTTGCCGAACCTCGATCACGCCGCCGACTACCTGTCCGGAATGTTCGCCGAGGGAGAGGTTTCCCGGCCCTATCATCTTTACCGGGGTCTGGCGCTGCTCTATGCGCTTCCCGTGTTCCTGCAACATGTTTTGCCGCGCCCGGGAAAGCGTCTTGAACCTTACCTCTATGGCGCAATGGCGACATTGACCCTGGCAGACGCCGGCCCCGCTTCTCCATTCATCTATTTTCAGTTCTAGCCGCTCCGTGACCACCATGCAGTCCGTTTGGTTCACAAGATTCGGAGCGGCGTTTTTCATCGGCCTTGCGGTCTGTTGGGGCATCCCGCGCTTTCTGACCGATATTCCCGACTTTCCGCTTGTTAACAGCGAGCGGCATCAATTTCGCATCGTCAACCACTACTTCCAGTCACCGGCACCCGCGATTGCGCTTGCCGGCAGCTCGCTGACGGAAAGATTGAAGGAGCACTATTTCGCGCGCCGCGACATCAGGAATATCGGGATAGGCGGAGGATCTGCGCTGACCGCTTTGACGCTGCTGGCGGACACCGCCTGGAAACGCCCGGCAGTCATCGCAGTCGAGACCAACATCATGTCGCGCGGTGTCGACCAGGAGCTGGTTCGCGCATTTAAGAAAGTGGACCACCCCATCGCCACGTTCGTATCGCCGCGCACGCTGCTCGCGCTTTATCAAAGAAAGCTGGACGGCATCCCGCCGGCGTTCGACCCGGCGCGATGCGAAAACATCTTGCGCGCGCCGCCGGCAAAATCCTTGATCAAGGTTGACGATACAGCGGCGGCAAGGTCCGAGCACGACAACCCGACCGTCGAGGCTCTCATTCGCAACGATGTTGCGACGCTGAAACTTCTCGTGGAAGAGTTGGAAAGCAAAGGCGTCAAAATTTTCCTGTACGACCTGCCGACCATGCCGGCGATGGAACCGACGCGCTACGTCCAGATGACACGATCGGCACTGTCGGAGGCGTTCAGTCCCGACCGGTGGCTGGAGCTGAAATATCCCGTCAGCGATATCCGCTGGGATGACGCAATCCATTTCGACGATCGCTCCGCGATCATCCTTGCCTGCGCGCTGGAGCGCGCGTTGAACAAGGTCGCGCCCGAGGCCCCGGCAGCCAGTAGGGCGCAATAAGCGAAGCGCATTGCGCCGTTCAGGCGAATTCCAACACATCGATTGTCGAGACAAGCTCGAAGCGGCGCAATAAAGCGATTGCGCTCTACGACTATTCCTAACTGAACGAACTTGGCTCACGCGGCATAGCTATCCAACCTTACCGCCGCGTGGCAAATCCGCGGAAATCTTGTCGCTAATCCGTGGCAGCCGCGGCATCGCTCGCCGTCACGCATTCGCCGCGAAAAAGCCGGCTGTTGCCACATGAAAAATGCGTGCCTCGATTTTGCCTTCGGTTCGTCGCAACGAAATCGCATGGGGTTAATGTTCGGCGCGGCCCGCTTTCCGCGACACGGCTTAAACGACTTACGCAGCTTCGGATTTCACATCACACCGCGCGGCATGCCCGCCGGCGGTCACCACTTCATGCCGCACAAGTGCTTCGAGCAACGATGGATTTCGCAGCGCGCCAGTCGGCGCGTCGGGTCATGCGGTTCAAGCGCTTGAAGCAGCGCACTTTTTCGCAATCATCTGCACGCCGGAGAGCGAAAACTGCCTTCAGTCTGCCGCAACGCGCCTGAAGTTTGCCGCAAGACATTTAAATTCGCGCCCCCGGCCGCCGGGCATGCAGCTCAAGCCCTTCACCCGGCTGCCGATTTCACTCCTCGACAAAAACTACCGCCACTCTCGTGATATCGACAAAATGCCCGGCGATCGCCGCCGCCGCCGCCATCGCCGGCGACACCAGATGCGTGCGGCCCTTGAATCCCTGGCGGCCTTCGAAGTTGCGGTTCGAGGTCGAGGCGCAGCGTTCTTCGGGGCTCAGCTTGTCCGGATTCATCGCAAGGCACATCGAGCAGCCCGGCTCGCGCCATTCGAATCCGGCCTTGATGAAAATCTTGTCGAGGCCTTCGGCTTCGGCCTGCGCTTTCACCAGGCCCGAGCCCGGCACGATCATCGCGTTGAGGTTGCCGTTGACGGTCTTGCCATCGACGACCTTCGCCGCGGCGCGGAGATCCTCGATGCGGCCGTTGGTGCAGGAGCCGATGAAGATGCGGTCGAGTTTGATGTCGGTGATCCTGGTGCCGGCGGTCAGGCCCATGTAGTGCAGCGCGCGATGTTTCGACAGACGCTTTGCCTCGTCGGGAATCTTGTCGGGATCCGGCACGACGCCGGAGATCGACACCACGTCTTCCGGTGAGGTGCCCCAGGTCACGATCGGCGGCAGCTTTGCCGCGTCCAGCCTGATCTCGTGATCGAAATGCGCGCCTTCATCCGAGCGCAGCGTTTCCCAGTAGCGCATCGCGGCGTCCCAGGCCTCGCCCTTCGGCGACATCGGGCGGCCTTTCAGGAACGCGAACGCCTTCTCGTCGGGCGCGACGATGCCGGCGCGGGCGCCGCCTTCGATCGACATGTTGCACACCGTCATGCGGCCTTCCATCGACAGCGCGCGGATCGCCTCGCCGGCATATTCCAGCACATAGCCGGTGCCGCCGGCGGTGCCGATCTCGCCGATGATGGCGAGGATGATGTCCTTGGCGGTGACGCCGTCGGGCAACGCGCCGTCGACGATCGCGCGCATGTTCTTGGCTTTTTTCTGGATCAGCGTCTGCGTCGCCAGCACGTGCTCGACTTCGCTGGTGCCGATGCCGTGCGCGAGCGCGCCGAACGCGCCATGGGTCGAGGTGTGGCTGTCGCCGCAGACGATGGTGGTGCCGGGCAAGGTAAAGCCCTGCTCGGGGCCGATGACATGCACGATGCCTTGCCGCACGTCGTGCTCATCGTAGTAAGTAATGCCGAATTCACGGGCGTTTTCGGCCATCACCCGCATCTGCTCGATGCTCTCCGGATCCGGATTGGGTTTGGAGCGGTCGGTGGTCGGGATGTTGTGATCGACCACCGCCAGCGTCTTCTCCGGCGCGTGAACTTTCCGCCCGGTGGCGCGAAGTCCTTCGAACGCCTGCGGCGAGGTCACCTCGTGGACCAGATGGCGGTCGATATAGAGCAGGCAGGTGCCGTCGTCGGCTTCATGCACCAGATGGTCGCGCCAGATCTTGTCGTACAGCGTGGACGGCGATTTTGAATCGGACATGGTCGGCCTTGAATTCGATTTCAGAATGGAGATTTAACACGCTGCGTAGGGTGGGCAAAGCCACCGGGTCGCGCGAATACGCGAGCCGCTGGCGTGCCCACCATTCAATCTTCGAATAAGATGGTGGGCACGGCGCGAACACGCGCCTTTGCCCACCCTACGGAAGTGAGACTTACTCGCCGACGGCGGTGGCCGCGGCGCGGTCGGTCTTCTTCTCGACGATGCGGGCCGACTTGCCGCGCAGATTGCGCAGGTAATACAGCTTTGGCGCGGCGCACCTTGCCGCGGCGCACCACCTTGATCGACTCGATCATCGGCGACATCACCGGGAACACGCGCTCGACGCCCTCGCCGTAGGAAATCTTGCGCACGGTAAAACTCTCGTTGAGCCCGCCGCCGGAGCGGCCGATGCACACGCCTTCATAGGCCTGCACGCGGGAGCGGTCGCCTTCGACCACCTTGACGTTGACGATCACGGTGTCGCCGGGACCGAACTCCGGAATTTCCTTAGCCGCGGCGAGCTTGTCGAATTGCTCTTTTTCGAGCTCTTGAATGAGGTTCATCGGGTAATCTCCATCGGCTCGGCGCAGCCTTAAAGGGCGCGACCGCGAGCTCCATCTATCCTGCGATTTGCTGCGGATTTGGCGCTGCTATACGGCAAAGCCGCAGCCTTGTCACCCGTCCCAAGGTTCTGTTTTCGGGTTTTTTGGGCGTTTTTGGCGGGCTTTTGCCGCTGCCGCCCACAAATCCGGCCGCCGGGCTTTTGTCAGGGCCTCGGCCTCGGCCCGCCGCCACGCCGCGACCTTGGCATGGTCGCCTGAGGTAAGGATGTCCGGGATCGGCTGGCCCTCGAACGTCTGCGGGCGGGTATATTGAGGGTATTCCAGTAATCCATCCGAGAAGCTCTCATCGGCCCCGGAGGCGAGTTTTCCCATCACGCCGGGTAAAAGCCGGACGCAGGCGTCTAGCAGCGCCATGGCGGCGATTTCACCGCCGGACAGCACATAATCCCCCACCGAGACTTCCTCCAGCCTGCGGGCGTCGATGACCCGCTGGTCGACCCCCTCGAACCGGCCGCAGACGATCAGTGGCCCCGGACCCGCCGCCAGTTCCATCACCAGGGACTGGGTCAATGGCCGACCGCGCGGGCTCATCAGCAGTCTGGGGCGGTCCTGCGGCGAACCTGCCGCGTCGATCGCCGCCGCCAGCACGTCGGCGCGCAGCACCATGCCGGGTCCGCCACCCGCCGGCGTATCATCGACGCTGCGGTGGCGGTCGGTGGCGGAGTCGCGGATGTCGCGGGCCTGCAGCGCCCACAGCCCGGACGCCAGCGCCTTGCCCGCAAGGCTCACACCCAGAGGACCGGGAAACATCTCCGGAAACAGCGTCAGCACCGTCGCGCGCCACATGGTTCGATCACCAGAAATAGTCAGAGGCGTCATACGCGGGCTTGACCCGCGTATCCATCGATCTTTGCAAGAGTTCTCGAAGAAGATGGATTGCCGATCAAGTCCGGCAATGACGCTGAGCGCGCTGCGCCGTTGAACGTTTCACATCTGATCGGGAGTGTCGCCGTCGATTTCCGCAGGCAATTCGATCACCACGCGGCCAGCGGCCAAATCGACGGTCGGCACCACGGCGTTGGTGAACGGCAGCAGCATCGTCGCGCCATTTGCCGGCGCAATCTCGATGATGTCGCCGGCGCCGAAATTATGGATCGCGATGATGCGGCCGATCGATTGATCCGCGGCATTCACCGCGGCGAGTCCGATCAAATCGGCGTGGTAATATTCGTCCGTGCCGGCCGCCGGCAGTTTGTCGCGCGCGATGTAGAGCTCGATGCCGTTGAGCCGCTCGGCTTCCTCGCGCGTCGCGACGCCTTTCAGCGTCGCCACCAGATGGCCCTTGGCCTCGCGGGCCTGCGTCACTTCGAAGTGCCGCGCGCCGTCCTTGGTGGAGAGCGCGCCGTAGCGCTTCACCGCGAGCGGATCTTCGGTGAAGGTCCACAGCTTCACCGCGCCGCGCACGCCGTGCGGCGCGCCGATCCTGGCGATGCAGATCTGTGCCGCCATCGCCGCGCCGTCGCGCTTACTTCTTGGCGGCGGCGGCGGCAGTGGCCTTGGCCTCGGCGTTGGCCTTGCGCTCCTTGCGCGGCACCGCCTTTTCCGGATTGCTGCGCGCGGCGCGCTTGACGACGCCGGCGGCATCGAGGAAGCGCGCGACGCGGTCCGACGGTTGCGCGCCCTTGGCGAGCCAGCCCTTGACCTTGTCCATGTCGAGCTTGAGCCGCGCCTCGCTGTCCTTCGCCAGCAGCGGATTGAAATGGCCGAGCCGCTCGATGAAGCGGCCGTCACGCGGATAGCGCGAGTTGGCGACGACGACGTGATAGACCGGACGCTTCTTGGTGCCCGCGCGCGCGAGGCGGATAACGACTGACATTGAGTTCTCCTGTGATTAATATTTTCCGTCATTCCGGGACGCGCCCCCTTTGGCGCGGGCCCGGAATCCATAACCGCCGATCCTGGTTATGGATTCCGGGCTCGCGCCACGCGGCGCGCCCCGGAATGACGGAGAGGGTTGACAAATTCTCATTTCTTTTTTCCGAGTCCAGGAAAGCCGCCGAGGCCCGGCAAAGTCGGCTTGCCGCTCAATCCGGTAAGTCCGGGCAGGTTCGGCAGGCCCGATCGCAGGCCGACGGGTAAATCTTTCGGCAGCGAAGGCATGCCGCCTTGCGGCAAGCCGCCCGGCATCTTTTCGGCCAGCGCCTTCATCTGTTCCGGCGACGGCATGCCGCCGCCAAAGCCCATCGCCTGCGCGATGCCGGCCATCGGGCCGCGCTTGCCCGATCCCATGGCCTTCATCATGTCGGCCATGTTGCGGTGCATCTTCAGCAGCTTGTTGACCTCCTCGACCTTTTGTCCGGAGCCGGCGGCGATGCGCTTCTTGCGGCTGGCCTTGAGCAGGTCGGGGTTCTTGCGCTCCTGCCGCGTCATCGAATCGATCACCGCGACCTGACGCTTCAAAATCCTGTCGTCCAGCCCGGCATTGGCGATCTGGTTTTTCATCTTGGCGATGCCGGGCATCATGCCCATCAATCCGCTGATGCCGCCCATATTGGCCATCTGCAGCAATTGCTCGCGCATGTCGTTGAGATCGAACTGCCCCTTGCGCATCCGCTCGGCGGTGCGTGCGGCCTTTTCCGCATCGATATGGGCTGCGGCTTTTTCCACCAGCGACACCACATCGCCCATGCCGAGAATGCGCCCCGCAATGCGGCTCGGATGAAAATCTTCCAGCGCGTCGGTTTTTTCGCCGGTGCCGATCAGTTTTATCGGCTTGCCGGTCACCGCGCGCATCGATAGCGCAGCACCACCGCGGCCATCGCCGTCGACCCGCGTCAGCACGATGCCGGTTAGGCCCACGCGTTCGTCGAACGAGCGCGCGAGATTGACGGCGTCCTGGCCGGTCAGCGAATCCGCGACCAGCAGCACTTCGTGCGGATCGGCCGCGGTTTTGATGTCGGCGGCCTCCGCCATCATCTCTTCGTCGAGGGTGGTGCGGCCGGCGGTATCGAGCAGCACCACGTCGTAGCCGCCGAGTTTTGCGGCCTCCAGCGCGCGCTTGGCGATCTGCGCCGGCTTCTGGCCGGCGACGATCGGCAGGGTCGGAATGCCGAGGTCGCGGCCGAGCACCGCGAGTTGCTCCATCGCCGCGGGACGATAGATGTCGAGCGAGGCCATCAGCACCTTGCGCTTGTCGCGCTGGGTGAGGCGGCGACCGAGTTTGGCGGTGGTGGTGGTTTTGCCGGAGCCCTGCAGGCCGACCATCATGATCGCAACCGGCGGCACGGCGTTGAGGTCGATGGCCTGGCCGTCGGAGCCGAGCGTGGCGATCAGCTCGTCATGGACGATCTTCACCACCATCTGGCCGGGGGTGACCGACTTGACGACGGTGGCGCCGATCGCCTGTTCACGGACCTTTTCGGTAAAACTGCGCACCACGTCGAGCGAGACGTCGGCCTCCAGCAGCGCGCGGCGCACCTCGCGCATCGCGGCATCGACATCGGCCTCGGTCAGCGCCCCGCGCCGCGTCAGCCGATCGAGAATGCCGCCAAGCTTTTCCGACAGATTGTCGAACACGTCGCTTTTCCCTCACCCTGGGGAGCATGCGCAGCATGCGTCTCGAAGGGTGGTTTCGTGGCCCATCCTTCGAGACGCCGCTGCGCGGCTCCTCAGGATGAGGTATTCCAAAACACGTTTGCGCCCGAGGGCGCATCGCGCTGTCGGGCGTTGACCTCCGGCCTCAAGGGCCGGGCGGCGGGTCGAAAAGAAGCTCTTTCCGAGATGTGGGTGACATACGCCACATCCCGTGTAAGTCAATCCTGACTTACTTTTTCCGAGAACGCTTGAAATGCTCGTCGTGACGCGCTATATTCTGACCGATCAAATCGACCGGTCAAAATGAAGCATATCCAAGCCTCCGAAGCCAAGGCCAAGTTTTCCGAATTGCTCGATCAGGTCGAGCAGGGCGAGACGATCGCGATTACGCGTCACGGCAGGATCGTCGCGCGTATCACTCCCGACGAGGAAGCAAAACGGCAAAAAGCCCGTGAGGCTATCAAGGGCATTCTGGAGCTAAGAAAGACGGCTCCCGGCGCTACCGTAGAAGAAATTCTGCAGTGGCGCGACGAGGGTCGGCGCTTCTAGCGTGCCATTCGTCCTCGATGCTTCCGTGACCCTTTGCTGGCTCTTTCAGGACGAGAGTGATCGCATCGCCGATATCGCAGCTGAGCTCCTTCTCCGCGATGAACATGCAATGGTGCCTCTCGTCTGGTGGTTCGAGATTCGCAATGTGATGGTTACAGGAACGCGCCGTCAGCGCCTGACTGTGGAACGCGTACACGCCTTTCTCGCCTACGCGAGGACCGCATCGATCGATCTCGACGAGATTCCCGCCGAGGAAGCCGTCTTCAGGATTGCACACAATCACCGACTTAGCTTTTACGATGCATGTTACCTCGAAGTGGCGGTCCGCAACGGCATCGCGCTTGCGACCCTGGACAAGGGGCTTGCCCGCGCTGCCGTGGCCGAGGGTGTGCCGCTAATCGGCGCGTGATCCGTCAGAATTTCTCTTCGCCGCGATGCCTGCCCTCGTCGGGAAAATCCCGATACAGCGCAAACTGCACGTTCGCCACCAGCGAATTGACCCCGAAATGAATGCTTTCGACCGGTTCGCGCCGCCCGCCTACCCGGCCGAAAGCCTGATCGAGCTGCGCCATGCCGGTAAATTCCATCATCAGATGGAATTCGCCGACCGGCGCTGCGCTGAGGCCCAGCTTGCGCCGCATCAGCCGCCAGCCCTGCATCAGGCCGTCGTTCTTCAGGCTGTCCATATAGGCGGCGAGCCGGTCGGAAAATTCCATATCGGATATGCCGGGCTTGAGGTCGAACCACGCGTTGTAAATGTCCATCAGCGGCCCCATGTTGAACCCGCCCTAGCTATACAGCCTATCCTGCCCGCTCTCCCACCTGATTTGTGATCCCGTCCCGTGTCCCTCACCCGCCGCCGGCTTCTGTCCCTGTTCGCCGGCCTTGCCGCAGCAGTGGGATTGTCGGCTTTCTGGGCTTCCCGCATGCGCAATTATGAAGGCCCGGTGTCCGATCATTTCGACGGCACGCGCTTTTTCGATCCCGATGGCTCGCCGCCGAAAAGTCTCGGCGAAGTGCTGCGCTGGCAGTTCGGCTCTGACCGGCAGCGGCAGCCCTGGCCGGAGTGGGCGCCGAGCCCCTACACCGATACGCCGCCGCCGCGCGTTAGCGGCGACAAGGTGCGGCTGTCGTTCGTCGGTCACGCCAGCTGGCTGATCCAGACCTCGGGGCTGAACATCCTGATCGATCCGGTGTGGTCGGACCGCGCCTCGCCTTTCGCGTTCGCAGGCCCGAAGCGGCACGACGCGCCGGGCATCGCATTCGACGCCCTGCCGCCGGTCGACGTCGCGCTGGTATCGCACGGCCATTACGATCATCTCGACGTCGCGACGCTGTCGAAACTGGCGGCAAGATTTTCCCCTCGCGTGATCACGCCGCTCGGCAATGACGCCTCCATACGTGGCGCCGACAGCGCGATCCGCGCCGAGGCTCACGACTGGCATGACCGCATCGACCTCGGAAACGGCGTCGCGGTGACGCTGGTGCCGACGCGGCACTGGTCGGCGCGCGGATTGTTCGACCGCAACAAGGCGCTGTGGGCGAGCTTTGTGCTGGAGACCCCGGCCGGCAAGCTCTACATCGTCTGCGATTCCGGCTATGGCGACGGCAAGCATTTCCGCCGCGTCGCCGAGGTCCACGGCCCGCTGCGGCTGGCGATCCTGCCGATCGGCGCCTACGAGCCGCGCTGGTTCATGCAGGATCAGCACATGAACCCGGCGGACGCCGTGAAGGCGCTGGCCGATTGCGGCGCGGCGCAGGCGCTGGCGCATCATCACGGCACGTTTCAATTGACCGACGAAGCCATCGACGCGCCGGTCGCAGCGCTCGGTGAGGCGCTAGAGGCGGCGAAGATTCCGCGCCAGCGTTTTGTGGCGCTGAAGCCGGGACAGGTGGTGGAGATTTAGCGTGCCCCGGACGCAGCGCAGCGCGCCGTTCTTCACGGCGTGGTGCGCTGCAGAGCCGGGGCCCCTCCAAACATAATTGTCTCGTCATGCGCGGGCTTGACCCGCGCATCCATCCCTCTTCAGTAGAGTCTTGCGAAGAAGATGGATGGCCGGGTCAAGCCCGGCCATGACGGTTTGGTGTTTGATACGTGTCCCGGCTCTGCGCAGCAGCGTGACGAACGCTGCAGCGCGTCCGGGACACGTTTCACTGCCCCTGCGGCTTGATCGCCCAGGAGACGCTGACCGTCACATGCAGCGTTTCCTCTCCCGTCGCGACTGGCGCGGATGCGGCGACGCCCGCGGCCATTCTGCGGAATTGCGGCGCAACCTGCGAGCCCTCCTCCGAAATGCTGACCGGCGAACCCAGCGTGACCCCGGCGGCCTTGGCGTAAATCTCGGCCTTGCGGCGCGCATCGGCGATCGCCTGCTCGCGCGCGTCGTCGAGCAGTTTCGAGGCGGCCGACACCATGAAGTTGATGCCGCCGAGTTCATTGGCGCCCGCCGCGACCAGTATGTCGATCGTAGCGGCGACCTTGCTGACATCGCGCAGCTTGACGGTGACGCGGTTGGCGGCGCGGTAGCCGGCCACGGCGTTGGGGCCGCTGCGGTTGGGCGCGTATTGCGGCTGCAGCGACAATCGCGAGGTCTGGAAATCCTTCTCGTCGATGCCGGCGCCCTTCAGCGCCAGCAGCACCTTGCCCATCGCGGCGTTGTTGGCCTCGGAAGCCTCGCGCGCGGTCTTGGCCTCGGTGCTGACGCCGGCGTCGATCTGCGCCAGATCGGGCGGCACCGACATTTGGGCATCGCCGCTGACGGAAATCGTCGCGATCGGCGTGACCTGCGCCAGCGCCGGCGCGGCCAGCAATCCTGCTGCGAGCGCCGCCGCAACGCGCAACGGCGCGCGGTTAGTTCGCCATTCCCGCGATCGCGTCGGCAATCGCGATGGTACGTTTCGCCATATCCGCATGCAGTCTCTCCACCATCTGGCCGTCGAGTTGAATGGCGCCCCGCGAGGCATTTTCCGCCCGCTCGAACGCCGCGATGATTTTTCGCGCATGCGCGACTTCTTCGGCGGGCGGCGTGAAAATCGCATTGCAGGCCTCGATCTGGCGCGGATGAATCAGCGTCTTGCCGTCGAAGCCGAGATCGCGGCCTTGCGCGCATTCCAGGGCAAAACCATCGACATTGCTGAAATCGCTGTAGGGGCCATCGAGAATCTCGAGGCCATGAAGGCGGGTGGCAAGAATGCAATGGGTGATCATCGGCAGCATCGCGGCGCGGCCGGGCTGCATCCGGATCCGGGTTTCGCGGGAGATGTCGTTGGGTCCGAATACGAACCCGGCCAGCCGAATTTCGGAATCGCGCGAGGATGCTGCGAGTTCTTCGGCATGCAGCACCGCGCGCGCAGTCTCGATCATCGCCCACACCTTGATCGACATGTCGGCGCCGATATCGCTGAGGCGGTCGGCGATGGCCGACAAGTCCTCGACGCTGGAAATCTTCGGCACCAGGATGCCGTTGGGTTTCGCCTTGCCGGCCATGGTGACGTCGTCGATCCACCACGGCGAATCCAGCGCGTTGATGCGGATCAGCACCTCGCGCCTGCCAAAGCCGCCGGCGGCGATGGCTGAAGCGATCTGATCCCGCGCGGCCGCCTTGGCGTCCGGCGCCACGGAGTCCTCAAGATCGAGAATGATGCCATCGGCCGGCAGATTGCGCGCTTTTTCCAGCGCCCGCGGGTTCGACCCCGGCATGAACAGCAGGCTGCGGCGCGGACGGATCATGGCGTCATTCCCTTGTCGATTTCGAACTCCACGCGATAACATCTCAACCCGCCGTCCGAAAGACTTGTTCCGATCGGCCGCATATGGTTTAGCCACTGCCATGTCCTCATTTCCATTTCCGCCACGTCTGCTCGAAGGCTACCGGACCTTTACCGCGCAACGGCTGCCCACCGAACAATCGCGCTACCGCGAACTGTCCGAACGCGGCCAGGCGCCGGAAGTGATGGTGATCGGCTGCTGCGATTCCCGCGTCTCGCCGGAAGTGATCTTCGACGTCGGCCCCGGCGAACTGTTCGTGGTCCGCAACGTCGCCAACCTGGTTCCGGTCTATCAGCCCGACGAGAATGCCCACGGCGTGTCGGCGGCGCTGGAATATGCCGTGCAGGTCTTGAAGGTGAAGCACATCGTGGTGCTCGGCCACGCCCAGTGCGGCGGCATCCGGGCCTTTATCGACAAGATCGAGCCGCTGACGCCCGGCGATTTCATCGGCAAATGGATGGCGATGTTCATCAAGCCCGGCGAGAAGGTCGAGCAACGCGACCGCGAGACGATGCAGGATTTCACCATCCGGATCGAGAAGGCCGCGGTGTTTCGCAGCCTGGAAAACCTGATGACTTTTCCCTTCATCAGGACCCTGGTCGAACAGGACAGGCTGCATTTGCACGGCGCCTATTTCGGCGTCGCCGAGGGCTCGCTGTTCGTGCTCGATCAGGAGGCGAAGGAATTTTATGGGGTGAGGGACGCCGTCATTGCGAGCGAAGCGAAGCAATCCGGTTCTTGACGCAGACTGGATTGCTTCGTCGCAAGAGCTCCTCGCGATGACGAGGGCAAGCGGTTACTTACGCCGCCCTTTTCTTGGCGCTGATCAGCCGGCGGTTGATCAGGCATTCGGCGATCTGGATCGCGTTCAGCGCGGCGCCCTTGCGTAAGTTGTCCGACACGCACCACAGCACGAGGCCGTTCTCCACCGTGGCGTCCTCGCGGATGCGGCTGATGTAGGTGGCGTCCTCGCCGGCCGCTTCATATGGCGTGACGTAGCCGCCGGGCTCGCGCTTGTCGATCACCAGGCAGCCCGGCGCGTTGCGCAAGATGTCGCGCGCCTCATCGGCCGAGATCGGATGCTCGAACTCGATATTGACGGCTTCGGAATGGCCGACGAACACCGGCACCCGCACACAGGTGGCGGACAGCTTGATTTTGGGATCAAGAATTTTCTTGGTCTCCATCATCATCTTCCACTCTTCCTTGGTGTAGCCATCCTCCATGAACACGTCGATCTCGGGGATGACGTTGAAGGCGATGCGCTTGGGGAATTTCTTGTTGACGAGTTCGCTGTTGGTGTAGACCGCCTTGGTCTGCGAAAACAGCTCATCCATGGCGTCCTTCCCGGCGCCGGACACCGATTGATAGGTCGAGACCACGACGCGCTTGATCACGGCCTTGTCGTGCAACGGCTTCAGCGCGACGACGAGCTGCGCGGTCGAGCAGTTAGGGTTGGCGATGATGTTCTTCTTGGCGAAGCCTGCGACGGCGTCGGCGTTCACTTCAGGCACGATCAGCGGCACGTCGGGATCCATCCGCCAGGTCGACGAGTTGTCGATCACCACCGCGCCGGCGGCGGCGATCTTCGGCGACCATTCCTTCGACACCGCGCCTCCCGCCGACATCAGGCAGATGTCGACGTCGCTGAAGTCGTAATGCTCGAGCGCTTTGCATTTCAGGGTGCGGTCGCCATAGGACACTTCGACGCCCATGCTGCGGCGTGACGCCAGCGCCACGACCTCGTCGGCCGGGAATTTGCGTTCGTCCAGAATGTTGAGCATTTCCCGCCCGACATTGCCGGTCGCTCCGACCAGCGCGACTTTGTAACCCATCGTTCACTCTCCGAACAAAAATCCTCCACTCCCGCACGTAGCGGAAAGAGAAGAGGCAGCGCTTCTATGCGAGAAACGCCGTTAAGACAACGTTAGCCCGCTACCCGGCCGTTTTGATGCGATCATTTCTGGCGCCCCGCGCCGCCCAAATCCATCCGGCATTGCGCAGCTTTGCCGACGAATGCAGCGGCGTGCTGGCCCGCCTGATTGCCTATGTGGGGGCGCTGGCGCTGATCGCCATCCTCGGCGCCGCTTTATGGGACGAATTGCCGTTCGCAGGCATCGGCGATCCCGCGTCGAGATCGGTCTGGAGCGTTGCCGCCCGCTCGTATCCGGCATTCGCCGTCAGCCAGTTCGATTTGCCCGGGAAAACAGAGGCTTATGAAATCCTTCGGCATCCCGATGGCGGCCGCAAGGACGTCTTCCGCTGGGCCGCGCAGGGCGAAAAGCCCATTGCCGAACTGGAAATCTACCGGCCCGGCGGCGAGTTGAGCCTGTCTGGACCGCCGATCGCGGACGTCGCAGGCCGCATGGATCCGGACGGGATGCGCGAACTGCAGACCGCGGGCGTCATCGACAGCAAGTTCGGCGCGGTGACCCTGCTCGGCCTCGCCAACGGCGACGCGCGGCCGTGCCTCGGCTTCATGAAAGCGATCGAGCGGCCCGATTTGCGGATCTCCGGCTGGTCGTGCCAGGGCGACACCCTGCCGGCCCGGCGCGCCGCGATCGGCTGCATCCTGAACCGGCTGATCCTGCTTGCGGCCGGAAACGACCCGAAACTGGCGGAATTGTTCGCCCACGCCGAACTCAGGCGCGGCAACTGCACGCCGACGTCGGCGGCGCCGATCACGTCCGCGGATTGGGTAACCGGCGCGCAAAACCCCCGGCTGCGCGGCAGCCTTTGATGGCATGCATCAAGTCAAGATGCTGGTTTTCATGCAACAATTCGCATCAAGCCGCATTATTGTGATGCGGTGTGGCCCGATTGACCTTGTGGCGCTGTATCGGCGGCAGCTAAAATGGCTGAAATTCGATATGACCTGTTTCACCTGCCCTGTGAGGACATGATGACCCTGAAATTCCCCGCCGCGAAACAGCTTGCGGTGTTGCTCGCGGCGGCCTTCGTGGGTGCGATCGGCTTCAGCGCTGAGGCTAATGCCGAGGTGAAGCGGAAATACGATGACCGCGGCCGCACCTATTACGGTCCGAACGGTCCCAATGTGGTCTATCGCCAAGGCCCGACGCGCATCTACGTCACCAAGCGGTCGTGGCTCGACGCCGGCACCGAAGTGCTTCCCGGCGAGCGCAAGTTTCTGGACTATGCTTTTCCGCCGGAGATCGGGTACCCAACGTTTGCACGTGAAAACCGCAACCGCCCGATCGATCGCCAGCCGCTCAACCCGCCCTCGGACCTCGGTGGATATCCGGAGCGGTTCCCGCTGTATTGAGAATGGTGCGTTATACGAAAACTGCCCGGTTAGGCAGCGCATTTTCGTCATTGCGAGCGAAGCCAAGCAATCCAGCCTTCGGCTTCGTCGCAAGCACTCCTCGCAATGACGCTCAGGCGTGCAGCGCCTGCACTTCTTTCAAAATCGCCTCGCCCATCTGCGTCGTGCTCACCGCCGTCGTGCCTTCGGACTTGATATCCGCGGTGCGCAATCCCTTGGCCAGCACCGCCGCGATGGCTTGATCGACTTTGTCGGCCAACGCCGCCATGTCGAACGAATAGCGCAACGCCATGTTAAACGATGCGAGCATCGCGATCGGATTGGCCGCTCCTGAGCCGGCGATATCCGGCGCCGAGCCGTGCACCGGCTCGTACAGCGCCTTGCTTTTCCTGGTGCGCGGGTCGACATCGCCGAGCGAGGCTGACGGCAGCATGCCGAGCGAGCCTGTCAGCATCGCCGCGATATCGCTCAGCATGTCGCCGAACAGATTGTCGGTGACGATGACGTCGAACTGTTTCGGCCAGCGCACCAGGCTCATGCCGCCGGAATCGGCGAGCTGATGCTCGAGCTGCACGTCCTTGTATTCGCGGGCGTGAACCTGGGTCACCACCTCGTTCCACAGCACGCCGGACTTCATGACATTGCGCTTTTCCATCGAGGTCAGCTTGTTGCGGCGTTTTCGCGCCAGATCGAAGGCGACGCGGGCGATGCGCTCGATCTCATAGGTGTCGTAGACCTGGGTATCGACGGCGCGCTTCTGACCGTTACCGAGATCGGTGATGGTTTTGGGCTCGCCGAAATACACCCCGCCGGTCAGCTCGCGCACGATCATGATGTCGAGGCCCTCGATCACCTCGCGCTTCAGCGATGAGGATTCCGCCAGCGCCGGATAGCAGATCGCCGGACGCAGGTTGGCGAACAGCGCCATCTCCTTGCGCAGCCGCAGCAGACCGGCCTCCGGGCGCGCGTCATACGGCACCTGGTCCCATTGCGGCCCGCCCACCGCGCCGAAGATCACCGCGTCGCTCGCCTGCGCCAGCGCCATGGTGGCATCCGTGATCGCGACCTTGTCGGCATCATAGGCGCTGCCGCCCACCAGACCCTGCTCGGTCTCGAACTGCGCGATGCCTTGCGCATCGAGCCAGCGGATCAGCCGTTTCACCTCCGCCATCACTTCGGGGCCGATACCGTCGCCGGGGAGCAGCAGGAGTTTGTGGGTGGGCATGGTGTTTCCTCAAAACCAGTTCGTCATGGCCGGGCCTGTCCCGGCTATCCACGTCTTGCTTCCTGCGAGGATAAGAAAGACGCGGATGCCCGGCACAAGGCCGGGCATGACGAAAACATTGAAATCCGCGCGGAGTGCTAAAGCGGCATTGCGCGGTTGGCAAGACACCATTGCTTAAGCCCAGCCTGTGCAACCGTCGTGAAGCCTGCCACATTACGGCTTGCCGGAGCATGTCTTGAGAACCCCCATCCCTCCCACGTCGATCGCGCATCCCGCGCGGCTGATCCTGATTGTTTCGCTGGCGCCCACGATCTGCCTCGGGATCGGCCGCTTCGCCTATTCGCTGGTGCTGCCGGACATGCGCGACAGCCTCGGATGGTCGTACTCCGCCGCGGGCTTCATGAACACGATCAATGCTGTCGGCTATCTCGCCGGCGCGCTGGTGGCCTCAAACGTCATCAAACGAATCGGGCTGACGGCAAGCGTGCGCTGGGGAACGCTGGCCTGCGTCGCGTCGCTGGCGCTGTGCGCGCTGTCGGGCAATTTTGTCATCTTGAGTTTTGCGCGGCTGCTGGGAGGATTGGGCGCGGCGGCCGGTTTCATCGGCGGCGCGGCGCTGGCGGCGACGATCGCGCAAACGCGTCCGGCCCGGGCGAACTTTCTGCTCAGCCTGTTTTATGCCGGACCCGGACTTGGAATCCTGGCGTCGGGGCTGATCGCCCCGTTCACGCTGCAGGCGTTCGGTCAGGGTTCGTGGTGGATCGTGTGGTGGGCCCTGACGCTATTGTCGATCGTCATGACAATTCCGCTGCTGCTGGCGCCGATCGATGCCAGCGCCGGGCTTGCCGATGCAGCCCCGGCGAAATTCGCGATAAAACCGGTGCTGATCTATCTGATCGGTTATTTTTTGTTCGGCGCCGGCTACATCGCCTACATGACCTTCATGATCGCCTATGTGCGCGATGCCGGCGGCGGCGCCGGCGCGCAAAGCGCGTTCTGGTGCCTGATCGGGGTGAGCGCGTTTGTGACGCCGTGGCTGTGGCGCCGCGTGTTGGCGCTGGACCGCGGCGGCCTCTCCACCGCGATCATTCTGGGCGTCAACGCGGTCGGCGCGGCGCTGCCGTTGTTCGGCCATTCGACGGCGTTGCTCGGCATTTCGGCGCTGGTGTTCGGCGTTTCGTTCTTTGCGCTGGTGGGATCGACCACCGCCTTCGTGCGCTTCAACTATCCGCCGGAGGCGTGGCCCACGGCGATCGCGGCGATGACCATCGCGTTCGGGGTCGGCCAGATCCTGGGGCCGATCGCCACCGGCGCCATCACCGACGCGATGGGCAGCTTGTCTTATGCGCTGAATGTTTCGGCGGCGATGCTGGCGGTCGGCGCGGTGTTGGCGGCGTTTCAGCGGCGGCTGGTGCAAACACCGGCACGTCATACGCGGGCTTGACCCGCGTATCCATCAATCTTCACAAGAGTTTTTTCGAAGAGGATGGATTGCCGGGTCAAGCCCGGCAATGACGGAGGACTTCAACTGCCGCTGAACGAATTGTAGCCCTGGTCTTCCCAATAGCCGCCCTTGTAGTCGTTGGTGACTTCCATCGAGATCACGTATTTGGGATTCTTGAAGCCGAGTTTTGTCGGCACCCTTATTTTCATCGGGTAGCCGTACATCCGCGGCAGGATCTCGTCGGCGAATTTGAACGACATCTGGGTCTGGGGATGCAGCGCGCTCGCCATGTCGAGCGGTGAGTTGTAGCCGTCGGAATCGGCGCACTGGAACCAGCAATATTTGGCACGGGTGTCGGCGCCGACCAGTTTGAGAAAATCGCGCAAGGGCGTGCCGGTCCAGCTTCCGATCGCGCTCCAGCCCTCGACGCAGATATGGCGCGTGACCTGTTTTACCTGCGGCAATCGATAGAGCTCATCCAGGGTCCAGGATTTCTTGTTCTCGACCAGGCCGCGCACCTCGAGCTTCCAGTCCGCGCCCTTGATGTCCGGCGCATCGTCCTGATCGTAATAGCCGTTGAACGGAAACGGCCGCGTGATCGCGCTCTCCGGAAAGGTCGGCGCCAGCGCGCTCGGATTGAAGATCGCCGCCTGCACGCCGTCATTGAATTTTGAAATCTGCTTCAGCATGCTTTCGGCGGAAAAACTGTCAGAGACGTCGCAGCCGGTCAAAAGCGTCAGCGCGCCGAGGCTGGCGCCGCTCGCGATGAAGCGTCGCCGCGAGACGTCGGGCATCAGTTTTGCCGCGTCCTTGATCAGCAGATTCTTGTCGACCCCGGGGATCAGCAGTTTTCGGATGCGGCCCATGTCGTTTCTCCTCAACGGCCGATGATCATGGCGCGCAGGCTTTTCGGCACCAGCAGCGCCAGCGCGACGTGAACGATCAGGAATGCGACGATCAAGGCCATGCAGATGAAGTGCACGTAACGCGCGATGTCGTAGCCGCCGAACAGCGCGGTCAGATATTGCAGCTGTACCGGCTTCCAGATCGACAGCCCCGACAGCACGATCAGCAGGCCGACCACGATGATCCCGGCATAGAGCAGTTTCTGGACATAATTGTAGGTGGTCAGATCCTCATGCGACAGCTTGCCGGTCAACGCAGCCCTGGTATCGGCGATCACACCCTGCGGCGTGATCGGCAGCAGCTTCTTGCGGAAGCGGCCGGTGGCAAAGCCGAGCACCAGATAGACCAGGCCATTGACCATCAACAGCCACATCGCCGCGAAATGCCACAGCAGCGCGCCGCCGAGCCAGCCGCCGAGCGTGATCGAGCTTGCGAATTTGAAATTGAACAGCGGCGAGGCGTTGTAGATCTGCCAGCCCGACATGATCATCAGGATCATCGCCGCCGCATTGATCCAGTGCACGGTGCGCACCCATGCGGGCTGGATCGCTTTGGCGGGGATGGTGGCGGCCGCGGGTTCCTGATTGGCGGTGATGCTCGACATGGCTGGTCCATAGCTCCGATCGATATGCACTTATACGCCAAAAACCTCGGTTTCGTTACTGCGACATGGCAATCAAGTCGATGCCCGCAAAGCATCGTGTTCACGAAAAAGCGAGCCGGGTTTGCCCCGGCTCGCCTGTTTTGCATCCCATTTGGGGATGCGCGCGCTTCCTGGGGGACAATGCAGGCGCGCGTGGCCGTCGCGACGTTACGACGCCGGCATCAGCACGGTGTCGACCACGTGGATCACGCCGTTGGACTGATTGACGTTCGCGATGGTGACGGTCGAGGAGCCGCCCTTGGCGTCGACGATCATCACCTTGTCGCCGGAGTGTTTTACGGTCAGCTCTTCGCCTTCGACGGTCTTCAGCTTCTTGCCGTCGGTCAGGCTGGAGGCTTCGAGCTTGCCCGGCACCACATGGTAGGTCAGGATCTTGGTAAGCGTCGCCTTGTTCTCGGGCTTCACCAGCGTGTCGACGGTGCCGGCCGGCAGCTTGCCGAAGGCGGCGTTGGTCGGCGCGAACACCGTGAACGGGCCCTTGCCTTCCAGCGTATCGACCAGGCCGGCGGCCTTCACCGCGGCGACCAGCGTGGTGTGGTCCTTGGAATTGACGGCGTTCTGGATGATGTTCTTGGAGGGGAACATCGCGGCGCCGCCGACCATCACGGTCTTCTCGCCGGACAGTTCGCTTTTCATCATTTTCTTGTCTTCGGCGCTGGCCGGCGCGATGACCGAGGCTGTGATGGCGAGCGCGCTGAACGCGACCGCCGAAAGAAGTGCAATACGCTTCGACATGGATCGTCTCCCGATGGATTGAGGTGGGCCGGCGGACATCCGCCGGCGATTGATGGCAACAACGGTGGCGGTCGTGCAGGCTGACTGCGCCGTCGTTGGCCGAGTTACGGGAGGCGGGTCGGGCGGTTTCGTAAAAAACTTTTTCGTGTTGTTTGAAACTATTATCGCAGAAGTCCGTGCGAACCGTAGGGTGGGCACGGCGCAAGAGCGCCTTGCCCACCCTACAGGATCAATCCCTGCTAATCGGCGTCTGGATGAAGCCCCTGTTCCAGGTCGGGCTGATCAATATCTCGTTCATGCAGACCCGCGGCGGCATGCTGGCGACGAAGGCGATGGTGCGGCCGAGATCTTCGGACTGCAGCATCCGCGCCTGCTCTTCCTCTGAGGGCACTACGGGGCGCAATTTAAGGATCGGGGTTGCCACCTCGCCCGGCGACAGGCAGCAGGCGCGCAGCCCGTTGACGCATTCATCCATGTTGAACGAATGGGTCAGCGCCAGCACCGCATGCTTGGTGGTGGTGTAGGCCGGCCCCGGCATTTTCGAGACGTGGCGTCCCGCCCATGACGCGACATTGATGATGATGCCGTCCTTCTGCTTGCGCATCGCCGGCAGCACCGCGCGCATGCAATACAGCACGCCGTTGAGATTGATATCGACCAGCTTGTCCCAGCCTTCCAGTTCCATGTCCGCCCAGCTGCGTTTCGGCACGTTGATGCCTGCACTGTTGACCAGGAGGTCGATGCTGCCGTGCTCCGCAAGGATTTGTTCCGCGGCCTTGTTGACCTCATCGGCCTTGCTGACATCGAGCGCGATCGCCTCGGCCTTGCCGCCGCTTTTGGTGATTTTCTCGACCACCGCGTCGAGCGCATCCTTGCGGCGGCCCGAGACCACCACGGTCCAGCCGTCGGCCGCCAGCGCTTCCGCGCCGGCCTCGCCGATGCCGCTGCCGCCGCCGGTCACCCAGGCCACGCGTTTCCGGTTCTTTGACATGCAAACTGTCTCCGTTGCTTTGTGAAGGGCGTTTTTGCTATTCAACTATGCGGCCGATCGGACCGCTGCCCTTTCGGAATGATGCATGAACCAGCCTGCGAACGCCAACCTGTTTTCCCGCCTGTTCGACGGTCTCGATGATCCCGCCCGGCTCGCGATCGAGACCGTTGACGCGCAGCGCATCACTTACGGCGATCTCATCGCCCGCGCCGGACAGATGGCGAATCTGCTGGTCGCGCGCGGCGTCAAGCCTGGCGACCGCGTTGCAGCACAGACCGAAAAATCGGTAGCCGGCCTCGTGCTGTATCTCGCCACCGTGCGCGCCGGCGCGGTGTATCTGCCGCTCAACACCGCCTATACGCTGAACGAGCTGGAATATTTCATCACCGACGCCGAGCCGTCGCTGGTGGTGTGCGATCCGTCGAAAGCCGAAGGCATCGGCGCCATCGCGGCGAAGGCCGGCGCCAAGGTCGAGACGCTGGGCGCCGATGGCAAGGGTTCGCTGGCTGACGCGGCTGCCGGCGAGAAGCCGGAATTTGCAACGGTCCCGCGCAATGACGACGACCTCGCCGCGATCCTCTACACCTCCGGCACCACCGGCCGCTCCAAGGGCGCGATGCTGACCCACGACAATCTGGCGTCGAATTCGCTGGCGCTGGTTGGCTACTGGCGCTTCACCGACAAGGACGTGCTGATCCACGCGCTGCCGATCTATCACACCCATGGCCTGTTCGTGGCCAGCAACGTCACGCTGTTCGCCCGCGCCTCGATGATCTTCCTGCCGAAGTTCGACCCCGAGCTGATCATCAGGCTGATGGCGCGCGCCACCGTGATGATGGGCGTGCCGACATTCTATACGCGGCTGTTGCAGAGCCCGGCGCTGACCAGCGAGGCGACCGCGCATATGCGGCTGTTCGTTTCCGGTTCGGCGCCTCTGCTCGCCGACACCCACCGCGAATGGGCGGCACGTACCGGCCACGCCGTGCTGGAACGCTACGGCATGACCGAAACCAACATGAACACATCGAATCCTTACGAGGGCGAGCGCGTGCCCGGTGCGGTCGGCCACGCGCTGCCCGGCGTGTCGGTGCGCGTCACCGATCCGGAGACCGGCAAGACGCTGGGGCCGGAAACCATCGGCATGATCGAGGTCAAGGGCCCCAACGTATTCAAGGGCTACTGGCGGATGCCTGAAAAGACCAAGGCCGAATTCCGCGACGACGGCTTCTTCATTACCGGCGACCTCGGCAAGATCGATTCGGCCGGCTATGTCCACATCCTCGGCCGCGGCAAGGATCTGGTGATCTCCGGCGGCTTCAACGTCTATCCGAAGGAGATCGAGAGCGAGATCGACGCCATGCCGGGCGTGATCGAGGCCGCGGTGATCGGCGTGCCGCACGCCGATTTCGGCGAAGGCGTCACCGCCGTCGTGGTTTGCGACAAGAACGCCGGCGTCGACGAAGCGGCGGTGCTGAAGGCGCTCGACGGTCGGCTGGCGAAATTCAAGATGCCGAAACGGGTGATCATCGTCGACGAACTGCCGCGCAACGCCATGGGCAAGGTGCAGAAGAACATTCTGCGCGAGACGTATAAGCAGCTTTACTCGAAGTAAGAACGCACATCGTTGCGGGAGCCCTACGGTCTGATGCAGCGCAGCAAAGATTAGGCTCGATTCCAGTTGCTACTTATAATAGAAATGGGTCTCTACGACGGCACGCTTGCGTATTTCCCACGGCATCCCCAAGGAGCTTTACGATGAAAATTGTTGAGACGAATTTGCCTACAAACCATCCGCTGCATCCTGGCAACCGACTGATTTCGGACCTTGAGGAACGCGCCCGGCCGACCATGGGATGGGGTAAGTGCACGGAATGTAGTAAATGCAAAGCGTATGTTTCCGACTCGGCGCATGACGGGCATTGTATCTGCGGCCATACCGCCGCGAGCCACGAGTGAAGGTTCGAAAACGACGGTAACGCGCGGTCGCATCGTCACTGTTGGCCGCGTCGCTACAGCAAACTGATTACAAACCGGCCGCCCACGACAAACAGATAGCACCCGAACGCCATCTCCAGCGTGCGCTTGGACATTGCATGTGCAGCGCGCACGCCGAGCGGCGCGGTCAGAAGGCTGGTCGGCATCGCCAGCACCGCGCCGATCAATGAGACGTAGCCGAGCGCGAACGGCAGTTGCAGCGCCGTGACATCCGGATAGCGCGCCGCCGCCGGCCAGCCGGCATAAACATAGCCGAGCGCGCCGGGGATCGAGATCAGCACCGCAAGCGCCGACGAGGTCGCGACCGCCTGATGAATCGGCCGGCCGTAAAACGTCATCAGCAGATTGGAAAACAACCCGCCGCCGACGCCCATCAGGGTCGACAATAGCCCGACCAGTCCGCCGTACGCTTTCATCAGAAAACCGCCCGGCAGCGTGTCGCCGAGCCGCCACGAATCCCGGCCGAACAGCAGCCGTGCCGCGGCCGACCACGCCACGCCGACAAACACGAATTTGAACAGCCGTTCCGGCGCATAGCGGGCGATCACGCTGCCGAGGATGACACCGGAGACCACCGGCACCGCCCAGACCCGCAGCACCGCCATGTCCACCGCGCCGCGCAGATAATGCGCGCGAAACGACCGGATCGAGGTCGGGATGATGATGGCGAGCGAAGTGCCGATGCACAGCGGCATCCGCACCTCCAGCGGCACGCCGGCGAGCCGGAAGCATTCGTAGAACACCGGCACCAGGATGGCGCCGCCGCCGATCCCGAACACGCCGGCGAGAAATCCGGCCAGCGCGCCGACGACAACGAGCAGGCCCGCGAGTTCAAGCAGTTCGGAGACGTTCAACCCTGCAACCAGCATTCCCGCCCCGCCGTGCTCCGTCATGCGCGGGCTCGACCCGCGCATCCATCCCTCTTCGCAAGAGAGTCTTTCGAAGAGGATGGATTGCCGGGTCATGCCCGGCAATGACGCCGAAGATGTTTTCGTGCCCTGGCGCGCGAGCGCCTTCGCCGCCTGAATCGAGCTTCAGCAGCATCAACCATCAACCCTCGATGGCCGTGTCAATGCACACCATTGCAGGGCTCATCTGAAACTATGAACATTCATTCGCAAACGGCGATTTCGGCGTTGCGCTGAGTGTTTCGAGTTCGTAAATAGAAATCCTCTACTGCGATCCCCGAACCGGGCCGCCGACGCTCGCCCGCAACCGTCAAAAGCCGCCGATGACCGCCAGGATCGAACGCCCGCTTTCGCCGCATCTGCAAACCTATCGCTGGACCCTGACGATGGCGCTGTCCATCGTCCATCGCATCACCGGCATCGCGCTGTATTTCGGCACCTTGCTGCTGGCGTGGTGGCTGATCGCCGCCGCCTCGGGACCCGGCGCCTATGCCAATGTGCAGGCCTTTACCTCGAGCTTCATCGGCCGCCTGATCGTGTTCGGCTACACCTGGGCGCTGATGCACCATCTGCTCAGCGGCATCAGGCATTTCATCTGGGACCTCGGCTACGGCTTCAAGGCTACCGAGCGCGAAGCCCTGACCTGGGGCGCGCTGATCGGCGGCATTTCGCTTACCGTGCTGCTGTGGGCGGCCGCGTACGCGATGGGAGGCGGACGATGAGCATCAACGAATCGCACGGTTCGCCGCTTAAAGCGCCGTCGATGCGCACGCCGCTCGGCCGCGTTCGCGCGCTCGGCGCCTCGCATTCCGGAACAACCGATTTCTGGCGTCAGCGCATCACCGCGGTGGCGATGGTGCTGCTGATCGTGCCGGTGATCGTGGTGGTGATGATGCTGCTGGGCCGTAACCAGGCGGGCGCCGCGCAAATTCTCGGCTCGCCGCCGGTCGCCATCGTCATGCTGCTGTTCATCATCGCAAGCGCCTGGCACATGAAGATCGGCATGCAGGTAGTGATCGAGGACTACGTGCATAATGAGAAGCTGAAGCTCGCTTCCATCATGGCCAACGAGTTCTTTTCCGCCGCGGTGGCGCTGGCTTCGATCTACGCCATTCTCAAATTGTCATCGGGAGTTTAGCGCATGGCTCAAGGCAATGGCGCAAACGGCAGCGGTCCGGCCACCAACGGTCACGCCTATCCGATCGAAGACCACACCTATGACGTCGTCGTGGTCGGCGCCGGCGGCGCGGGCCTGCGCGCGGTGGTCGGCTGCAGCGAAGCCGGGTTGCGCACCGCCTGCATCACAAAAGTGTTTCCGACCCGCTCGCATACCGTCGCCGCACAAGGCGGCATCTCGGCGGCGCTCGGCAACATGCACAAGGATGACTGGCGCTGGCACATGTACGACACCGTCAAGGGGTCGGACTGGCTCGGCGACCAGGACGCCATCGAATACATGGTGCGCAACGCGCCGGAGGCGGTCTACGAATTGGAGCATTGGGGCGTGCCGTTCTCGCGCACCGAGGACGGAAAAATTTATCAGCGGCCGTTCGGCGGCATGACGCTGGACTACGGCAAGGGCCAGGCGCAGCGCACCTGCGCCGCCGCCGACCGCACCGGCCATGCCATGCTGCACACCATGTACGGCCAGGCGCTGCGCCATGCGGCCGAATTCTATATCGAGTTCTTCGCCATCGATTTGATCATGGACGACCAGGGCGTCTGCCGCGGCGTGATCGCCTTGAAACTCGACGACGGCACGCTGCATCGTTTTCGCGCGCAGACCACCATTCTCGCCACCGGCGGTTACGGCCGCGCCTATGCCACCTGCACCTCGGCGCATACCTGCACCGGCGACGGCAGCGCGATGGCGCTGCGCGCCGGCCTGCCGCTGCAGGATATGGAGTTCATCCAGTTCCACCCCACCGGCATTTACGGCGCCGGCTGCCTCGTCACCGAAGGCGCGCGCGGCGAAGGCGGCTATCTGGTCAATTCCGAGGGCGAGCGATTCATGGAGCGCTATGCGCCCTCGGCAAAAGACCTCGCGTCGCGCGACGTGGTGTCGCGCGCGATGACCATCGAGATCCGCGAAGGCCGCGGCGTCGGCAAGAAGAAGGACCACATCTATCTGCACCTCGACCATCTCGATCCCAAGGTGCTGCACGAACGGCTGCCGGGCATCTCGGAATCGGTGCGGATCTTCGCCGGCGTCGACGTCACGCGGGAGCCGATCCCGATCGCGCCGACGGTGCATTACAACATGGGCGGCATCCCCACCAATTATCACGGCGAGGTGCTGACCAAGAGCAATGGCGACGACAACGCCATCGTGCCCGGCCTGATGGCGCTCGGCGAGGCCGCCTGCGTCTCGGTGCACGGCGCCAACCGGCTCGGCTCCAATTCGCTGATCGATCTGGTGGTGTTCGGCCGCGCCGCCGCACTTCGCTGCGCGGAAAAACTCACCGCCAACGGCAAGCAGCCGGAACTGCCGGCGGGTTCGGCGGACAAGGCGCTCGGCCGGCTCGACCATTACCGCTATGCGTCAGGCGGCAACGCCGACCGCCAAACTGCGCGACGGCATGCAGCATGTGATGCAGAACAATTGCGCGGTGTTCCGCACCGGCGACGTGCTGCATGAAGGCCAGCAGCTGATCCACAAGGTGCATGGCGGCATCGGCGACATCGCGGTCACCGACCGCTCGCTGACCTGGAATTCCGACCTGGTCGAGACGCTGGAGTTCGACAATCTGATCGTGCAGGCGGTGGTGACGATGGATTCGGCCGCCAACCGCACCGAGAGCCGCGGCGCGCACGCCCGCGAGGATTTTCCCGAGCGCGACGACAAGAACTGGATGAAGCACACGCTGGCCTGGATCGACGAGCGCGGCGCCACCACCATCGATTACCGCCCGGTGCACGACTACACCATGACCAACGACGTGCAGTACATCCCGCCGAAGGCAAGGGTGTATTGAAATTCTAAAGCGTCATGCGCGGGCTTGACCCGCGCATCCATCATCTTCGTAAAGTCTTCGAAGATGATGGATTGCCGGGTCAAGCCCGGCAATGACGGAGCAAGAGGCAGAGGCAGGGACAGATGGTTGAATTCGCACTCCCGAAAAATTCAAGGATCAGCGGCGGCAAGACCTGGCCGAAGCCCGCCGGCGCGACGCAGACCCGCGAGTTCAGGATCTATCGCTGGAATCCGGACGACGGCAAGAATCCGAGCGTCGACACCTATTTCATCGACACCGACGATTGCGGGCCGATGGTGCTGGACGGCCTGATCTGGATCAAGAACCACATCGATCCGACGCTGACCTTCCGCCGCTCCTGCCGCGAGGGCGTCTGCGGCTCCTGCGCCATGAATATCGACGGCCAGAACACGCTGGCCTGCACCATGTCGATGCACGACGTGAAGGACGGCGCGGTGAAGATCAATCCGCTGCCGCATCAGCCGGTGGTGAAGGACCTCGTCCCCGACCTGACCAATTTCTACGCGCAATATGCCTCGATCGAGCCGTGGCTGAAGACCACCACGGCGACGCCGCAGAAGGAATGGCGGCAGAGCCACGAGGACCGCGAAAAGCTCGACGGGCTCTACGAATGCATTCTGTGCGCGTGCTGCTCGACCTCATGCCCGAGCTACTGGTGGAACAGCGAACGCTTCCTCGGCCCCGCGGCGCTGCTGCAGGCGACGCGCTGGATCAAGGATTCCCGCGACGAAGCCACCGGCGAGCGGCTCGACAATCTCGAAGACCCGTTCCGGCTTTACCGCTGCCACACCATCATGAACTGCGCAAAAGCCTGCCCGAAGAGCCTCAACCCCTCCGAGGCGATCGCCGAGCTCAAGATGATGATGGTCGAGCGGCAGGTGTGAGGTCTCGTGTCGCGGGCGATGCAGTAGAGCGTAGGGTGGGCAAAGCCATCGGGCCGCGCGAACGCGCGGCTCGATGGCGTGCCCACCATCTTCTCACCAAATAGCTCGCACTTGGTTGTGGTGGGCACGGCGCAAGAGCGCCTTTGCCCACCCTACGCCGTTCACGACATTGTGAATGTATACCTATCCCCGTCCCCCAAACCTCGCTTATCCTGCTCGGGTCCTGTCAGTGAGGGAGCGCTTTCTAGAAGCGATCCTTTAATGGACAGAGCGAAAGCTGGCCGGACCGGGGCCCCGGAACGGTCGACGGCCTGGTGGTTGGTGGAGCGCTGGGAGGCGCTGCGCCTAGCCTTGGGCGCGCGCGGTTGCCTTGCCGCGCGAGGTGGGTTCGCCGCCTGCCTCCAAGGGTGCCTCGCAAGCATCCTGGCGCCTCCCACCGCTCCATCCCCTCGCGTGGGTATCGCGAGGGAAATCGCAAACCTCGGACGCATTGCGCCGCGAGAACGCGAAGGTGTGGCTGTTTGAATCTACGGATCAGAACTGGAGCGAAATGCCGCAACATACTCGCGTCATAGGCGGGCTTGACCCGCCCATCCATCCATCTTCGCAGACTCTTTCGAAGAGAATGGATTGCCGGGTCAAGGCCCGGCAATGACGACCTCTAGTCACGTCCCGGGCGCGATGCGGCATTCTTCATGCCGCTTCGCAGATCTACCGTGTTGCCTGTCAAGAGGGTCGATCGGCTGCGAGCATGCGGCATCGCGCTCGGCAGTCAAGGCGGCTTCGCCCCGCCTTCGGCGGTGGCCTGCGGCCAGCCTTGACCGCCTGCGCTCGCTGCCGCAAGGGGCTTGCCGCGATCGACGCCTCACTCTGCCGCAGCTGCGGCTGGAGCCTGGAGCATTGCATCGCGCAGCAGCGCGTTCAGCCTGACCAGCATTTTACGCATCACCGCGACCATGATCACCTTGCCCGGCTTGCCGCGCGCCCGCAGCCGGCTGCAGAATTCCTTGATCTGCGGATCGCAGCGCATCGCGGTACGCGCCGGGTTGAACATGATGACCTTGATGGCCGCGCGGCCGGGCGCCAGGCCGCGGCGCTTGCGGATGCTGCCGCTCTCGTGAACGCGCGGAGCCATGCCGCCAAGCGCGGTAATCTCCTTGCGATCGAGCCGGCCGAGCTCGGGCAACTCCGCGAGCAGAGAGCGCGCGGTGGCTTTCGCCACGCCGATTTGCCTGCACAGCACCTCCTCCTTGAAAGCCGGCTCCGCATGTCCCTGTTCATACCGCACAAGTTCGGCTTCGATCACAGCGAGCTCTTCCTCAAGACGAGCAACCATGCGCCCGATCGAGGCGCGAACCGCTTGCAGCGCCGCGGTTGCCAGGCGGCAGTTCTCCGCATGCAGCATCGCCTTGAGCTGCCGCTGTCGCGCAATCAGTCCATCGAGCGTGACGTCTTCCCGGCGGCCAAGCCGCAGCTTCCCGGCATTCAACCGGTCGCGCCCATAGTCCCGCAACAGCCGCGCGTCGATCGGGTCTGTCTTGGCGTTGATCCCTTGCGCCTCGCGGAAGGCCTTGACCCGCCGGGAGTGAACGATGGCCCAGCAGATTGTCTTGTGCGCCAGCGCCTCCTCCAGGTTCCGTTCCCAGCCTCCGCAGCGCTCGAACACCACGATATCCTGAGCCGGATCGAGCTTCTCTATCAAAGCCGCGATGCCGGCCGCATCGTTGCTATATCGCTGCACCCTCCGGGCCTGTTCCCATGCCGCATCGAGCCATGACTTGCCGATATCGACTCCAATTACCCGCTTGTCGTTCATGCTGACCTCCCTCATCTTGGGTAAGGGTCCGGAACGAGCACTGGATTGCATACGGGCGAACAGCCCTCTCTACCGTTCGTGCCCGGACCCAACAAACGCCGGCGGGCCTCCAGATCTGCACGATCGTCAAGATCTACCGGGACCGCGAGGTCCCGCCGGCGTCCCATCTTCCTTCAGGAAGACGCCAACAACATGCAACCGGGACCCGATTACTTCGAGTCGCAGTAAGCGGGGCCCCGGCTCTGCACCGCACCGCTCCGCGAAGAGCTACGCGCTGCGCTGCGTCCGGGGCACGGATGGAACCCCCAGGGAACCTTTTGATTTCCTTGCCGTTATCTGTGCATGGCCAGGCATCCCGCCAAAAAACCCGCGCCCAGGAAGAAGCCGCCGATCGTCGAGGTGGTCTCCGAGGAAGGCGAACACATCGACCCGCCACCGCCGGAAGTTGTTGAAACCGATCCCGAATTATCCCCCGAGGAAGCCGAGGAAGCGCGCCGGGATTATCTGCTGACGCGGTTCTGGATCAGCGCGCGCGGATATTGGGGCAACAAGGGCGGCCGGCTGGCGTGGGCGTTTTCCATCGGACTGTTGGTCCTGATCGTCGCCAATGTCGGCTTTCAATACGGCATCAATGTCTGGAATCGGGCGATCTTCGACGCCATCGAGAAGCGCGATTCGGCGACCGTGTACTATCTGGCCGCGGTGTTCTTCCCGCTCGCCATCGGCAGCGTCGTGCTCGGCGTGGCGCAGGTGTTCGCTCGAATGGGCATCCAGCGCCGCTGGCGCGCCTGGCTGAGCAGTTCGGTGCTGACGCGCTGGCTCGCCAACGGCCGCTACTACCAGCTCAACCTGGTCGGCGGCGACCACAAGAATCCGGAATACCGCATCGCCGAGGATTTGCGGATCGCCACCGACTCGCCGGTGGATTTCGCCGCCGGGGTAACTTCCGCGTTCCTGTCGGCGACCACCTTCATCGTTGTGCTGTGGACCATCGGCGGCGCGCTGACGGTGACGATCGCAGGCTCAACCATCACCATTCCCGGCTTCCTGGTGATCGCCGCGGTGCTGTATGCCGCGATCGCGAGCGGCTCGATCATGACCATCGGCCGAAGCTTCGTGCAGGTTTCCGAAGACAAGAACCAGGCCGAGGCGGAATTTCGCTATACCCTGACGCGGGTGCGTGAAAACGGCGAAAGCATCGCGCTATTGGGCGGCGAAGAAGAAGAGCGCGACGGCATCGACAAGACTTTTACAAACGTGCTGCGGCAATGGTCGCGGCTGGCCGGCCAGCACATGCGCACCACGCTGGTGTCGCAGGGATCCAGCCTGATCGCGCCGGTGGTGCCGCTATTGTTGTGCGCGCCGAAATTTCTCGACGGCAGCATGACGCTGGGACAAGTGATGCAGGCCGCGTCCGCGTTCACCATCGTGCAGACAGCGTTCGGCTGGCTGGTCGACAATTATCCGCGGCTCGCCGACTGGAACGCCTGCGCGCGCCGCATCTCCTCGCTGATGATGTCGCTCGACGGCCTCGAGCGCGCCGAGCGCGGCGATGGCTTCGGCCGCATCCAGCGCGGCGAGACCCAGGGCAAGACCATGCTGAGCCTGAACGATCTGTCGGTGACTTTGGACGACGGCACCGCCGTGGTCGACGATACCGAAGTGGCCATCGAGCCCGGCGAGCGGCTGCTGGTGGCCGGCGAATCCGGCTCCGGCAAGAGCACGCTGGTGCGCGCCATCGCAGGTCTTTGGCCGTGGGGCGGCGGCAGCGTCAATTTCCATCCCGACCGGCGGCTGTTCATGCTGCCGCAAAAACCCTACGTGCCGTCGGGCACGCTGCGCCGCGCGGTGGCGTATCCCGGCGCCGCGCAAGACTGGACCGTGGCAGAAATCGGCACGGCGCTGGACAAGGTCGGCCTCAAGCACCTGATCGAAAAAATCGAGGAAGACGCGCCGTGGGACCAGACCCTATCCGGCGGCGAGAAGCAGCGGCTCGCTTTCGCGCGGCTGTTTTTGCACAATCCCGATATCATCGTGCTGGATGAAGCGACCTCCGCGCTCGACGCCAAGAGCCAGGACGCGATGATGGAATTGATGACCAGAGAATTGCCCAAGGCCACCGTGGTCAGCGTCGCGCATCGCGCCGAATTGGAAGCCTTTCACAGCCGCAAGATCGTGCTGGAGCGGCGCAAGGGCGGCGCCAAACTGGTCAGCGACATCGAGCTCATTCCGCGCAAGGGCAAGCGCCGCCTGCTCGGCCGTTTTTTGCGCGGGCGCAAGCCAGCTGTGAAGAAGGCGGCTTAGCTTTCTTCTCGGCCACACAACCTCATCCTGAGGAGCGCGCTCTTGCGCGCGTCTCGAAGGATGGATCGGAACTCGCTTCCATCCTTCGAGACGCGGCCGAGTGGCCGCTCCTCAGGATGAGGTTGGCGTATCTGCATCGTTGGAGTCATCTGAAAAACCGGCTATGCATGCGCCGCTTTCACCGAGGATACCTGTTTGACTCCCGCCAACGACACTTCGCCCGCGCCGTTCGGCGCGTTTGCGCCCAACGCCGCGCAGCAGGCGGTGATCTCGCTGGCGCAGCGATCGCGGCTGAAGCGCGGCGCGTTCCGGCCGATGTTGTCGCGGCTGGTGAACCTGTTAGGCGCGGGGCCCATCGATGTCCGATATCAGGGCGCGGCGTTCCGGTTTTATCATCAGACCAGCGCCACCGAGCGCGGCGCCCTTCTCAATCCGGATTACAACATCGAGGAGCTGGATTTTCTGCGCGCGCATACGCCGACCGGCGGCGTGTTCGTCGACGTCGGCGCCAACGCCGGCACCTATGCCTTGCCGCTGGCCCGCCATGTCGGACCGCACGGCCGCGTGGTCGCGGTCGAGCCGCATCCGGTCATGGTCGCCCGCCTTGCATTCAATCAGGCCGCATCGGGAAGCGGCAATGTGATGCTCGTTGCCGCCGCCGCCGGAGATGTCGACGGCGAACTCATGATCGAAACCGACCGTGAAAACTACGGTGCCAGTCATGTCTATCCCGGCGCCGACGCGCGCGGCGACGCCATCAAGGTGCCGGCGATGCGGCTGTTGCGTATCCTGCAGGATGCCGAGCTCGATAAGGTCGATTCGCTCAAGATCGACGTCGAAGGTTACGAGGATCGCGTGCTGACCGGCTTCTTCCGCGACGCGCCGCGCGCATTGTGGCCCGCTGCGATCGCGATCGAGCATCTGTCGCGCGACGACTGGCTCGACGATTGTCTCTCCGACATGCTGGCGCGCGGATATGCCGAAGCCGGCAGGACGCGCAGCAATACCCTGCTGGTGCTCGGTTCCAAATAACCTGGAACACCGTGGCCGGGGAACATCGACCCATCGGCGCCGTTATGCTCCGACAATAGTGGAGTGACACCATGGCCAACGACAACACCGCGCGCGATATCGACCGCGCTTGGGAGCTGATGGGGAAGATCGGTTTTACGATGCTGGTAACCCGCGATGGCGACAAGTTGCGGGCGCGGCCGATGAGCGCCTATCTTGAGCGCGAGAGCAACGCAATCTGTTTCCTCACCGACGCGCGCCGCCACAAGGACGAGGAGATCGCCCGCAATCCGAATATCAATCTGTCGTTCGCCGACGCCGGCAGCCAGAAATACGTCTCGGTCAGCGGCACTGCGGTGGTTTCCAACGACCGCGCCAAGATCAAGCAGCTGTTTTCGACCCCGGCGAAAGCATGGTGGGACTCAGCCGACGATCCTAACATCCGGGTGTTGAAGATATCGCCGGAGCATGCCGAGTTCTGGGATTTGCCGGGCACCGTCATCAGCTATGTGAAGATGGCGGCGGCGGCCGTCACCGGCACGCGGCCCGACATCGGCGAAAATCGCAAGGTGGCAATCTAGATGCCGATCGAACCCCCGGAAATTCCGCCGGCGACGCCGGGCAAGCCGACCGAGCCGCCGCAAGAAGACCCGCCGGGAAATCCGCGGCCGGAAATACCGCCGCCGATGCAGGAGCCCGGACCGGCGCCGCAGCCGCAGGAATTGCCGGGCCGCACCCCCGATGAAATGCCGGTGCGCGGGCCGCAGGGGCCGCGCACTCCATATCCCGCCACCGACGCCGGGATTTCCGATCTGCCGGGCTCGGAGCCGGATGTCGTCCCGGGCTCGCTGCCGCAAGGAACGATGTGACCATCCTGTACAAAGCCAGGCATCTGAATAGGCAATGAACGAATGGGCATTGCGGTGCTTGCGGCGCCAAAATAAAACGGGCTGCGCATTTGTAAGCCGCCACAATCCGGCCTAACGGTTATCTGTTGATCGCGGTGCCGATGCGTTCGGTCAGGCACCTTGTTTGCTGTTCAAGATTTTTTTCGGGGATTTACGTGATCATGACAAACCTTCGCCTCCTGCTGCTTGCCACTACCGCCCTCACGGCTGTGCAATTTGCAAGCATCCCCTCGCATGCGCAGACCGCTCCCGTGCTGATGGCGCAGGCTGGTCCCCCTGCTGGAGAGTCGAAAGAGGCGCCGCCCAAACAGCCGCCGAAGGCCGCGCCGCCCCGTCCGGCTCCGCCCGCCGCCGCACCTCCGAGACCCGCACCGCCGGCGCCGCCCGCGGCCGCTCCTCCGCCGCCACGGCCCGCACCGCCACCGGCGGCAGCACCCCCGCCGCCGCGTCCCGCTCCGCCGCCGGCAGCCGCACCGCCGCCGCCGCGTCCGGCACCGCCTCCTCCTCCGGCAGCCGCGCCACCGCGACCGGCGCCGCCGGCTGCAGCCCCCCCGCGTCCAGCTCCGCCAACCCCGCCGGCGCCGCCTTCGGCTGCGCCGCCAAAACCTGTTGCACCGGCAGCGCCACCGCCGCCGCCTCGGCCCACGCCGCCGGCTCCGCCCGCCGCAGCGCCACCCCCTGCCGCCGCACCGCCACCGGCTGCTCCGGCGCCGCCAGCCGCAGCACCTGCACCCTCGGCACAACCGCAGCAGAAGGGTGCGCCGGGCACGCCGGGTTCGAACCGGCCGGGACGCCCCGGCGAGCCGCCTGCGCCGGGTGCCCCGCCGTCAACCGCCCCGGCTGCACCGCAGGGATCGCAATCGGCACCGCCGGCGACACCTCCCGCAGCAGCACCTGCGGCAGCACCGCCGAACAACGCCGCGCCCCCCGCTGCCCCTCCGGGCGCAGCTCCGCCGCCAGGACAGCCCGGCGGCCAAACCGGCGTGCCCGGTAGCGCGCCGTTCGCGCGCCGCGCGCCGCCCACCGTTACCGCGCCGATTCCGCCGCCGCCGCCACCACAGGCGCTGGCGCCGATCGCTCCAGGGGCAGCTCCGCAGGGGCCGCGCCGCATCGACGAATTCCGCGGCGAGCGGCGTGAAACCGAACAGGGTGGCCGCAAGGTGTTCACCGAACCCGGCCGCGTGATCGTCGTCGATCCCGGCGGCCAGTCGTTCATTCGCCACAACGAAGTGGATCGTTTCCGCTACGGCGCGCGCGATATCCGAACCCAGCAGGTCGGCAACGAGACCCGCACCATCGTGGTTCGTCCCGACGGCTCGCAGATCATCAACGTGAACGGCCGCGACGGACAGCTGGTGCGCCGGATCCGCAGGGATCCGCGCGGCCGCGAGATCATCATCATCGACAACTCGTATCGCGGTCCGCGCGCCGCCGCCGGCTTCTATGTCGACCTGCCGCCGCCGGTGATCCGGATTCCGCGCGATCGCTATATCGTCGAAGCCGAAACTGCGTCGCCCGATCTGATCTATGAGACCATGATCGCGCCTCCTGTCGAGCGCATCGGCCAGCGTTATACGCTCGACCAAATCCGCTACAGCGCGTCGGTTCGCCAGTTGATGCCGAGCATCGATCTCGACACTATCAATTTCGAGACCGGATCGTGGGAAATTCCGCCCGACCAGGCCGCGAAACTGCAGGGGATCGCGGACGGCCTGAACCGGGTGATCTCGCAAAATCCGCGCGCGGTGTTTTTGATCGAGGGACACACCGACGCGGTCGGATCGGACGTCGACAATTTGTCGCTGTCGGATCGCCGCGCCGAATCCGCGGCGGAATTGCTGACGCAGCAATTCAACGTGCCGGCGGAAAACCTGACCTCGCAAGGCTATGGCGAGCAGTATCTGAAAATTCCGACACAAGAACCGGAACGGCAGAACCGCCGCGTCACCATCCGCAACATTGGGCCGCTGTTGAACGGCGGGACCTCGCTGCCGCCGCCGCCACCCGGCACCGCGCCGCCGCGGAGGTGAGACACTCGTTAAAATGCAAATGGCCGGGAGAAATCCCGGCCATTTTGTTTTTACGACGAATACATCTCCCCGTCGTCCCCACGACGGCGGTCTACAACCCCAGCTTCTTCCTGCGCTGCCCCAGCGTGCGCAGCCGCAGCGCGTTGAGCTTGATGAAGCCTGCGGCGTCTTTCTGGTCGTAGGCGCCCTTGTCGTCCTCGAACGTCACCAGGGTGGAGGAATACAGCGAGGCCGGGCTCTCACGGCCGGTGACGATGACGTTACCCTTGTAGAGTTTTAGGCGGACTTCGCCGACGACCAGCTCCTGCGACTTGTCGATCAGCGCCTGCAGCATTTCGCGCTCCGGGGAAAACCAGAAGCCGTTGTAGATCAGCTCGGCATAGCGCGGCATCATCTCGTCCTTGAGATGACCGGCGCCGCGGTCGAGCGTGATCGATTCCATGGCGCGATGGGCGGCGAGCAGAATGGTACCGCCCGGTGTCTCGTAGACGCCGCGCGACTTCATGCCGACAAAGCGGTTCTCCACCAGATCGAGCCGGCCGATGCCGTTGTCATGGCCAAGCTGGTTGAGCCGGGCCAGCAGGGTGGCCGGCGACAGCTTCTCGCCATCGATGCTGGTGGCGTCGCCTTTAGCAAAGCCGATGCGGATTTCCGTAGGGCTATCGGGCGCATCCATCGGCGAAATGGTGCGCTGATAGACGATAGCAGGCGCTTCCTTCGCCGGATCCTCCAGCACTTTTCCTTCGGACGACGAGTGCAGCAGATTGGCGTCGACCGAGAACGGCGCCTCGCCCTCCTTGTCCTTGGCAATGGTAATCTGATGTGCGCGCGCGAACTCCAGCAGTTCCTCACGGCCTTTGAATTCCCACTCGCGCCAAGGCGCGATGATCTTGATGCCGGGCTCGAGCGCGTAATAGCCTAGCTCGAAGCGCACCTGATCGTTGCCCTTGCCGGTAGCGCCATGGCAGACGGCATCGGCCCCGACGTTGCGCGCGATCTCGATCTGCTTCCTGGCGATCAGCGGCCGGGCGATCGAAGTGCCGAGCAGATACTCGCCTTCATAAACCGTGTTGGCGCGAAACATCGGGAATACGAAGTCGCGCACGAATTCCTCGCGCAGATCCTCGATGAAGATGTTCTCCGGCTTGATGCCGGCGCGCAGCGCCTTGTCGCGCGCGGGGCCGAGCTCCTCGCCCTGGCCGAGATCGGCGGTGAAGGTCACGACCTCGCAGCCATAGGTGGTCTGCAGCCATTTCAGAATGATCGAGGTGTCGAGACCGCCGGAATAGGCGAGCACCACCTTCTTCACGTTCTTGCTCATGAAAATCCCGTTGGTTTGGCCCGCGCCTTCAGAGAGTTCACTGCTCGCTGGCCGTTCCCGCCGGCTTCGCGGGTACCGGCCGCCCAAGCAGGCGTTGCACGAATGCGTAGCCCGGCCAGGCAAACCGCGTCAACGCGGCTTCAATGCCCTCGTCGGTCATCCGGGTCGATGGCCAGCGGTAGATATAACCGTGCGCCAGCCAGATCACCAGAAACGTCACCAATCCCGCCGCGGCCACGTCGGTGAAAAAATGCCCGCCGAATGCCATCCGCAGCAGACTGGTGACGATGCCGAACGCGGTCGCGCCGGCAAAAGCCAGCGGCCGCCACGCCGGCGGCGTCAGCGCGGCCGGCGCATAGGTCCAGAATGCGGTGGCCCCTTCGCCGGAGAAAAAAGAGCAGTTGCGGCCGCAGCCGCCGCGCGGGTCCCACCACGGCACAAACGGCAGGTCGCCATTGAACTCTGTCACCACCACCGGCCGCGGGCGGCCCCAATAGGTCTTGAAGGTAAGATTGGTGAGAATGCCCGCCGCAAGAATCAGGGTGAGGAGCAGAAACACGATCGCGCGTCCGGAGATCAGCAGCGGCCGGTCCGGCCGCGCCAGTTTCATCACCAGCGCGACAATGGCGGGCAGTGCGATGCCCCACGCGATCCACATCGCGCCATCGCGCACAATGGCTGCCAGCGTGTTGAGTTTCAGCGGAAAGGCTCTTGTTGCCGGATCATAGAACAACGCCGCGAGACGCAGATCGAGTTCGGGATAAATCCCGAACACGAGTCCGACGACGAGCGCCAAGGACAGCGCGATGAAAAGTCCGGTGCGGTTCATGGCGCGGGGTTTAGCCGAGCAGCACGGCGATGAAAACCCCCGTCAATTGCGGGCGAAGCAAAGCAATCCAGGAGGCAGCAAAGCGAAGACCGGATTGCTTCGTCGCTACGCTCCTCGCAATGACGGGGCAGCGGCCTTCACGATGCCGGCGGCGAGCCAGAGGGCAATGGCGGCGGGGGTGTTACACGCCGCGGCTGCCGCCACGCGCCCGCGTTGCGGCCGGCGATCGTCCAGTACACAATACCCGCGACGATGCCCGCGCCGGTCATGATTTCGAGATGGCGTCGGACGATGCCGTCGAAATGCATGGTGGCAGGATCGAACGGCACCAGGCCGAGGTAGCAGGCGAGGCCGACCACGGCGCCGCCGACGGCGTAGGTCAACGCGCTGCGGATATAAAACGCCTCGGTGATCGCGACCACGATCATCGCCGGCAGCAGCGCGAAGCCGCTGACGAAGATGAAGCCGAAGCCGAGAATGATGTTGAACGCGCTGGGATCGATCGGGCCGTCCGCGAAATCGCTCAATGCCGGAAACAGCACCGCGCCGACCACGATCGCGCCGGCGACGAGGCTGGCGGCGAGAAAGCCGAGCAGAATCACGAACAGCCGAACGATCAGCGACATGGATGCAGTCCATTATCGAATAGCAACAGCACCAATCTCTCCACCGTCATGCCCGGGCTCGTCCCGGGCATCCACGCCTTACTTCCTGTAGATGATGTACAGACGTGGATGGCCGGGACAAGCCCGGCCATGACGAAGTGTGTTGAGAGCTCAATCCGTCATCGCCATGGCGCGCAGCGCCTGCCGCTCGCGCGCCGACATTTTCTCGGTTTCGGATTTGAGTTGGCCGCAGGCGGCGAGGATGTCGCGGCCGCGCGGCGTGCGCACCGGCGAGGAATAGCCGGCATTGAAAATATATTCGGAGAATTTTTCGATCTGGTCCCAGTCCGAGCACTCGTAGCGCGTGCCCGGCCACGGATTGAACGGGATGAGATTGATCTTGGCCGGAATGCCCTTGAGCATTTTCACCAGCAGTTTTGCATCGTCGAGCGAATCGTTGACGTCCTTCAGCATCACATATTCGAAGGTGATGCGCTTTGCATTCGTGGCACCCGGATAATCGCGGCAGGCCTGCAGCAATTCGGCGATCGGGTATTTGCGGTTCAGCGGCACCAGTTCGTTGCGCAACTCGTCGCGCACCGCATGCAGCGAGATCGCCAGCATGACGCCGATCTCGGCGCCGGCCCGGGCGATGTTCGGCACCACGCCGGAAGTCGACAGCGTGATGCGGCGGCGCGAAATGCCGATGCCGTCGCCATCGGCGACGATCAATAGCGCGTCGCGCACCGCGTCGAAATTATACAACGGCTCGCCCATGCCCATCATCACCACATTGGTGACGAGGCGGCTGCCGGTCGGCGTGACGCGGTCGGCCCAGTCATTGAGGCGGTCGCGCGCCACCATGATCTGACCGACGATTTCGCCCGCGGTGAGATTGCGCACCAGGCGCTGCGTGCCGGTGTGGCAGAACGAGCAATTCAGCGTGCAGCCGACCTGGCTCGAGACGCACAGCGTGCCGCGGTCGGTTTCCGGAATATAGACGCACTCGACCTCATGCGCCTTTTCGACGCTGTCGCCGCTCGGCAGCCGCAGCAGCCATTTGCGGGTGCCGTCGTTGGAGATTTGCTCGGCGACCACCTCGGGCCGCGCCACGGTGAAATGCTGATCAAGTTGCGCACGCATCTCTTTCGAGATGGTCGTCATCTCGTCAAAGCTTTGTACGCCGCGCACATAGATCCAGTGCCAGAGCTGCTGCGTGCGCATCTTGCGTTGCGCGGGGACGACGCCGATGGCGCCGAGATGTTCGGCCAATTCGGCGCGCGACAATCCGACCAGCGATGGCTTGGCCGGCGGCACGTAGGTTTCGAGCGGAGTTTTTTCCAGCGGCGCTAAGGCGGTCATTGCATCACATGAAATCGTAGGATGGGCAAAGCGTAGCGTGCCCACCAAAGCGCTTCAGCAAAGAAGGTGGGCATGGCGAAGACGCCTTTGCCCACCCTACGAAGAAAGATCAAGACGTGGATGGCCGGGACGAGCCCGGCCATGACTGCGAATGCGCGTAATATAGCAACTGTCGTCGCAATTGCGACTGCGTTACCGCCTGCAGTCCTGCGCCAGCCGGTCGAGCGCCTGGGCGAGGCCCTTCAGCGAGAACGTGTCGGTGGTTTCGGTGCCCTTCGCGGAGACGCCCTTGACCACCACGTCGGCGGCCTTGCGCATGGCTTCCACCATCCGCTCTTCCTCGGCGGCATTCTTGATCCAGAGGCCGTCGCCCTGGGTGTACATCGCGTAAGCAGCGCCGCCGACTTCAAGCGTGGATTCCGAACCCGGCTTCAGCGCGTAGCCGATCATGATGGAAACTTCGTTGGTGACCTTTTCGGCGGGGCGGGTGGAGACGAAGGCATAGGCCGGGTCGCGCGGACGGTTCGGCGGATTGGTCTTCGATGACGCCGGTTTTGCCAGCGCGAAGCACACCTTCTTGCCGTTCGGGGTCGCCGTGTACGCGCCCCAGGTGCCGAACTGGCCGATCAAGGTCGGCTCCGCACCACCCGCGGCCGCAGCGGCCGGTTTGGCTTCAGGCTTCGCCTCGGGTTTGGCGGCAGCGGCAGGCTTGGCCGGCGCGGACTTGCCCTTTGACGCAGCGCTCTGCGCCAGCACGGGCGAGACCCCGCACACCAGCACTCCAGCCGCCAAAATTGTCAGCATTCCCCGCACGTACATGATTTAAGTCGATCCCCTATCATTGTGACTGCAAGATGGCCCGGCGCGTCTGCCCTTGCAACCAGAGGTGAACGCCCGGCACAAGGCTGGGCATGACGAGCTCAGCCTTTCGGCCGCCCGGCCCGTTGTTTCTCCCATTGCGCGTCGCTCCATTGCAGCAGATCCTCGGCGCCGGAACTGCGCAGGTGCGAGCCGCCGTCCTGCACCACCATTTCGCCGTTGATATAGCCGGCCTGATCCGAGATCAGGAAGCTGGCGAGGTTGGCAAGCTCGCTGTGCTCGCCGACACGGCCGAGCGGATTTTTGGCAGCCGGGCCCTCGTCGCGGCCTTCTGGCCGAAGTTGCCCCGATGCGCCGGCGGTCGGGAACGCACCCGGCGCGATCGCCACGGTGCGGATGCCCTTCGGTCCCCATTCCACGGCGAGACTTTTGGTCATCGCCAGCACCGCCGATTTGGCCATCGCGGAGGGCACTGTGAAGGCGCGGCCGGTGATGGTCGATGTCGACAGGATGCTGAGCACCACGCCCTTGTCCCGTCGCTCGATCCAGCGCTTGCCGGCACCGAGCGTGCAATACATCGCGCCATGCAGCGTCGGGCCGAGGATGGCGTCGGCGGCGCGGAACGACAGATGCTCGGTCTGCGCAATGAAGGTTGCGGCGGCGTTGTTGACCAGCACATGCAACGGCGCCTCGCGCCAGATCGCCTCCATCATGGCATCGACCGCAGCACCGTCGCGGACATCGCATCGGATCGCGCTCACCTTGCCGCCGAGATCGCCGCGCAACTGCGCCGCAGTCTGCTCCAGCAATTCAAGCCTGCGGCCGCAGATGATCAGCTCGGCGCCAAGTTCGACAAAGCGCCGTCCGATCGCAGCCCCAAGGCCGGAGCCGCCGCCGGTGACCAGAATCCGCTTGTTGGAGAGAAGATTTTTTTCGAACATCGGTTATGGCCCTCCTCATCCTGAGGAGCGGCGTCTTCGCCGCGTCTCGAAGGATGCGTGCTGTGGCTCTCATGGTTCGAGACGGCGCAAGAGCGCCTCCTCACCATGAGGAGCCAGTCGAATCGCATTGTAGCCCGGCGTTAAATCCGGCATGAAGCGTCCAGCGCTATTCCCTAAAACCAGGTGTGTCCATGAAAGCCATTCTCTGCTCGCAATATTGCGGCCCCGACGATCTTAAGCTGGCCGATGTGCCGGATCCCGTAGCCGAGCCCGGCCATGCGGTGATCGCCATCAAATCGGCGGCGCTGAATTTCTTCGACCTCTTGATGATCCAGGGCAAGTACCAGATCAAGCCGCCGTTTCCATTTTCGCCGGCAGCCGAAGTCGCAGGTATGATTGAGAGCGTCGGCGCCGGGGTCACCGACCTGAAAGTGGGCGATCGCGTCGTCGCATCCTGCGGACACAACGGCGCGCGCGAAAAGATCGCGCTGCCGGCGAACGCGATCGTGAAAATTCCCGACAATCTGGATTTCGATCGCGCCGCCGGGATAATCATCATCTACGGCACCGCACTACATGCGCTGGAAGATCGCGCCAGCATAAAACCCGGCGAGACCATGGCGGTGCTCGGCGCCGCCGGCGGCACCGGGCTTGCCGCGTGCGAGCTCGGCAAGCTGATGGGCCTGAAGGTGATCGCCTGCGCCTCGTCGGATGAGAAGATCGAATTCGCCAAGGCGCACGGCGCCGAACTCGGACTGAACTACGCGAAAGAAGATTTGAAGGAAGGCCTGCGAAAGCTCACCGGCGGCAAGGGCGCCGACATTATTTTCGATCCGGTCGGCGGCAGCTATGCCGAAGCGGCGTTGCGTTCCATCGCGTGGGAAGGCCGTTTTCTGGTAATCGGTTTCGCCGCCGGCGATATTCCCAAGATGCCGCTCAATCTCGCGCTCCTGAAGGGTTGCGACATAAGAGGCGTGTTCTGGGGCGCATGGGCGCGGCTCAACCCGGAGAAGAACCGCGCCAATCTGGAGAAGCTGGTGAAGTGGACCGCGGAGGGAAAAATCTCGTCGCATGTCGACCGCACCTTCCCGCTGGCGCAAACCGCCGAGGCGCTAAAGGTGCTTGCGGGGCGCAAGGCGATGGGCAAGGTGATCCTGCATCCGTGACGAACGTCGTCCCCGCGAAGGCGGGGACCCATACGCCGTGTCGTATTGGCCTAAGCATGGCGTTGCAATGCGCGTGCACAATCGCGGGCGTCAGGGATTATGGGTCGCCGCCTTCGCGGGGACGACGTCAACCTTGTTGCTTCCCGCCGACCCGCTTCAGCGCCGCACGCGCAGCCTCGCGATGCTCTGGCGTGATGTGGGTGACCACCATCCGCAGCGCGGTGGCGAGCACGGCGGCATCGTCGGTGAAACCGAGCACCGGCAGCATATCCGGCACGAAATCGAACGGCAGGACGAAGTAGGCGATGGCGCCAAGCAGCGCCGCCTGCACATGGCGCGGCGTCTGGCTGTCGAAGGCGCAATAGTAAGCCGCGAGCAGATCCTCGGCGAACGGCAGTTGCGCCACCACGCGCTTCAGCTTGCTCCAGAACCGCCGGCGCAGGCTTTCGCGATCCTGCGCCAGCCGGTCGGCCGGCTCAAAACCCACGGTGTGTTCAGACGCCATTGCAAGGCTCCCTGAAGCTAAAGCGCGGCACCCGCCGCGCCGATAGCCTGAATTGGGTATGCCGGACCATTGCCGCAAGCGCGCCTCAGCCGGCGCCGAGCTGCTTGGCAATCGCGTCCATCGCCTGCGCGAGCTCGATATCGCGCGCGGTCACGCCGCCGGCGTCGTGGGTCGCCAGCACCACCTCTACCGTCTTGTAAACATTACGCCATTCCGGATGGTGGTCGCTCTTTTCGGCCACCAGCGCGGCGCGGGCCATGAATCCGAACGCCTCGTTGAAATCCTTGAAGCTGAAGGTCCGCTGGATCGCGTCGCGGCCCGCCACCTCTGACCAGCCGGGCAGCTCCTTCAAGGCCGCTTTGCGAGCCTCCGCCGATAGTTTCTGCACCATGATCCGCCTCCCGTTTCTGACCGGCTACATCCTAACACCGGGCGGCGCGATCCGGGTCCATGATGTCGCAGCCTGCTTCTGCGCCACAATAGCGGGCCAAAAGCGGTGCAAAATCCCCGCCTGGTAACCATGACGCAGATGTAATCCCGCCAGTGGCAGGATATTTGCTACAACTAGAGATGTACCGCTGGGCATGATGAATTTGACCCTGAAACGCTGGTTTTCCCGGCCATCGATGGAGGACGGGCCCGACCTTGTCGAGGCAATGGCGCCGCCGTCGCCGCGTTCGGTGAAGCGGAAGATGATGCTGATCACGCTGGCGGGCACCTTGGCGCTGGTCGGCGCAGTCAGCGGTGCGTATTATTTCGCGATGCGTCCGGCGACGCTGCGGATCGCGGTCGGTCCGCAAAACAGCGACGATCTGAAGGTCGTCCAGACGCTGACGCAGTCCTTTGCGCACAGCCACGTCCGTTTGCGGCCGGTGCTGACCGACGGCGCCGCCGCGAGTGCCGCGGCGCTTGGCGACGGCAAGGCCGATCTCGCCATCATCCGCGGCGATCTGGAAGTGCCCAAGAATGCGCAAGCCGTGGCCACGCTGCGCAAGAACGTCGCCGTGCTGTGGGTGCCGCCTGCGGCGAAAGGCAAAAAATCCGGTCCGAAGATCACGAAAATCCAGCAGCTTGCCGGACGCCGCATCGGCGTGGTCGGACGCACCCAGGCGAACGTCAATCTGCTCAAGGTGATCCTGCGGCAATACGGCGTGGACGCCACCAAGATCGAGATCGCGCAATTTCCTGCCGGTGAAGCCGCCGAGGCGATCCGCAACCAGAAGGCGGACGCCTATCTGGCGGCGGGACCGGTCAACAGCAAGATCACCGCCGACGCCATCAACGCCTCGACGCGCGACGGCGCGTCGCCGACATTCCTCGCCATCGATTCGGCCGCCGCGATCTCGCAGAACTTTCCGGCCTACGAGGCGTCGGAAATCCCGGCCGGCGCCTTCGGCGGCGCGCCCGCCCGCCCCGACGACGAGGTGAAGACGATCAGCTTCTCGCATCACATCGTGGCGCGCAAAGGTCTATCGGAATCGACCGTCGCCACCTTCACCCGGCAACTGTTCGCGGTACGCCAAACGCTGCTGTCGGAATTTCCGCTGGCTGCCAAGATCGAAACGCCGGATACCGACAAGGATGCGGTGATTCCGGCGCATCCGGGTGCCGCCGCCTATGTCGATGGCGAGGAAAAAACCTTCCTCGATCGCTACAGCGATTACATCTGGTTCAGCCTGATGGGGCTGTCCGTATTGGGCTCGGTCGGCGCGTGGTTCGCGAGCTATCTCAAGAAGGACGAGCGCGGCAACAACTCCTCGCTGCGCGAACGGCTGCTGGACATGCTGGCGCTGGCGCGGCACAGCGATTCGGCCGATGAACTGGACCAGATGCAGGCCGAGGCCGATAATATCCTGCGCGAGACGCTGCGCTGCTTCGAGCACGGCGCGATCGATGAGGGCGCGCTGACCGCCTTCAACATCGCGCTGGAGCAGTTCCACAACGCCGTGGCCGACCGCAAGGCGCTGCTGGCCAGCATGCCGCAAAACCTGCAGCGGGCGGGCGTTCAGCTACGCGCAACCGGCGCGTAAACCTTCGTCTAGGGTGAGCAAAGCGGCCGGACGCGAATGCGTCCGAAGGCGTGCCCACCACTTCTCGCGCATTGCGTGGTATGGTGGGCACGGCGCGAAGATCGCGCCTTTGCCCACCCTGCGCTATATGCGGAAGACTTCATGAAAATCGTCGATCTGAGCCGTGAACTCTACCACCGCACGCCGAGCTATCCGGGCCATCCTCCTATTATCCACGGCGTCTGGAAGACCCACGAGGAATCCTTCGCCGATAGCGGCGACGTGTACGGTCTATCTTCGATGTTCATTTCGATGGCCGACCACGGCGGCACCCACATCGACGCGCCGAGGCACTTCGGCAAGACCGGCCAGCCGATCAACGAATACCCGCTGGAGAACTGCATCGTGCCGGGCATCTGCATCGATCTGCGCCACATCGCGCCGCGCGCCGAGATCGCGCCGTCCGACCTCGAAGCGGCAGTGAAAGAGGCCGGCGTGCCGGTGCCGAAAGGCGGCACCGTCCTGCTCTGCACCGGGCATCACCAACGCACTTTTCCGCGCAAGGAATATGCGACCGACAATTCCGGCGTGAATGTCGCCGCCACCGAATGGCTGGCGCGGCAAGGCGTCGTGCATTTCGGCATCGACTCGATGCGGCCGGGACCGGACGGCAAGGAGAACCTGCTGGTTCACAAGGCCTGCCTCGACCTCGGCATCACCCACATCGAGAGCCTGTGCAATCTGGAGGCGCTGCTCGGCCAGGGCCGGTTCACTTTCATCGGCCTGCCGCTGAAGTGGCGCGACGGCACCGCCTCGCCGATCCGCGCCGTCGCCGTGTTCGATATGTGACCAAACCGGTCCGAAATCGCGACAAAGGGGCCAAATAATCATCCCTTGGCCGGCCGAATATGCTCGACAACCCATTGTTTTTTGATGATTTCTGAATATATTGCGCCGCAACGAGTAAGGTGTGCCCGGTCCTTTTGGCCGGGCTTCCTTTTTGGGCGCCACGCGCCCTTGAATTCCAGGTTTTGAGCGCGATCCGGAAAAGTGGGTCCCGGTTTTCCGGCGAGATCACGCTCCAGCCATTGTCCGACTTTAGAAGAAGAGCCATGAATCTGCGCAACATCGCCATCATCGCCCACGTCGACCATGGCAAGACCACGCTGGTCGATCGCTTGCTGCAACAGTCGGGCGTGTACCGCGACAACCAGCGCCAGGTCGAGCGCGCGATGGATTCCAACGACCTGGAGCGCGAACGCGGCATCACCATTCTGGCCAAGGCGGCGTCGGTGCAGTGGAAGGACACCCGCATCAACATCGTCGACACCCCCGGCCACGCCGATTTCGGCGGCGAGGTCGAGCGCATCCTCAATATGGTGGACGGCGCGCTGGTGCTGGTGGATGCCGCCGAAGGCCCGCTGCCGCAAACCAAATTCGTGGTGTCGAAGGCGCTGCGCATGGGCTTAAAACCCATCGTCGTCATCAACAAGGTCGACCGTTCCGATGCCCGCCCCGTCGAAGTCATCAACGAAGTGTTCGACCTGTTCGCCGCGCTCGATGCCACCGACGAGCAGCTCGATTTCCCGATTCTCTACGGATCGGCCAAGCAAGGCTGGATGGCTACGTCCCTCGAAGGTTCGCACGACGACGGCATGAAGCCGCTGTTCGATCTGGTGCTCAGCCACGTCAAGCCTCCGGTGGTGGAAGAAGGTCCGTTCCGCCTGCTCGGCACCATCCTGGAAGCCAACCCCTATCTCGGCCGCATCATCACCGGCCGCATCTCATCAGGCTCGGTCAAGCCGAACCAGAGCGTCAAGGTGCTCGATCACGACGGCAAGCTGGTCGAGACCGGCCGCATCACCAAGGTGCTGGCATTCCGCGGCATCGAACGCATCGCCGTGGACGAGGCGGAAGCCGGCGACATCGTTGCACTGGCCGGACTGCCGGACGCCACCGTCGCCCACACCATCTGCGATCCGTCGGTGGAAAAGCCGATCGCGGCGCAGCCGATCGATCCGCCGACCCTGTCGATGACCTTCCGCGTGAACGATTCGCCGCTGGCCGGCACCGAAGGCACCAAGGTCACCGGCCGCATGATCCGCGACCGCCTGCTGCGCGAGGCCGAAGGCAATGTAGCGCTGCGCGTGCGCGAATCCGACGACAAGGACGCGATGGAAGTGGCCGGACGCGGCGAATTGCAGCTCGGCATCCTGATCGAGACCATGCGCCGCGAAGGTTTTGAGCTGTCGGTGTCGCGCCCGCGCGTCGTGCTGAAGAAGGACGAGGCCACCGGCGAATGGCAGGAGCCGATCGAAGAGGTCGTGATCGACGTCGACGAGGAGCACTCGGGTATCGTCGTGCAGAAGATGAGCGAGCGCAAGGCCGAGATGATGGAGATGCGTCCGTCCGGCGGCCATCGCCTGCGTCTGGTGTTCTACGCGCCGACCCGCGGCCTGATCGGTTATCAGGGCGAATTGCTCACCGACACCCGCGGCACCGCGATCATGAACCGGCTGTTCCATGGCTATGCGCCCTACAAGGGCGACATCCAGGGCCGCCGCAACGGCGTGCTGATCTCCAACGACCAGGGCGAGGCGGTGGCCTATGCCATGTTCAAGCTGGAAGACCGCGGCCCGATGATGATCGAGCCGGGCTGGAAGGTCTACAAGGGCATGATCGTCGGCGAGCATACGCGGGACAACGATCTCGAGATCAACATCCTCAAGGGCAAGCAGCTCACCAACATCCGCACCACCTCGAAGGACGAAGCGGTGCGGCTGACCCCGCCGATCCAGATGACGCTGGAAAAGGCGCTGGCTTATATCGAGGACGACGAGTTGGTCGAGGTGACGCCGAAGTCGATCCGGCTGCGCAAGAAATTCCTCGACGCCAACGAGCGCAAGCGCGCCGAGAAGAGCAAGCAAGAGGTGGCGTGATCCCTGTTTGCGCATGTCCGTGTCACTAAAATCGTCATGGCCGGGCTTGTCCCGGCCATCTACGTCTTGGAAGCTCAGAAGACGTGGATGCCCGGCACAAGGCCGGGCATGACGACTGTGTAGGCTCCGATGTCTCTCCCCTCCTCCGTCGATGTCGCGATCATCGGCGCCGGCACCGCCGGCCTCGGCGCGGCGCATGCGCTGAAAAACTCCGGCCTTTCCGTCATCGTGCTGGAAGCGCGCGACCGCGTCGGCGGGCGCGCCCATACCATTTTGGCTGCGCCCGGCATCACCTTCGACCTCGGCTGCGGCTGGCTGCACTCGGCTGACAAAAACTCATTTGTCGAGATCGCGAAGCAATTGAATTTCGAGATCGACAAGACGCGCCCGCCATGGCGCGAACAGAGCTTTGGCACCGGCTTTCCCCTCAAGGAGCGCCAGGATTTTATCGCCGCGCTCGACGCGTTCTACGACCGCGCCGAGGAAGCCGCGCAACGCGGCGGCGACGATACCGCAAGCCATTATCTCGAGCGCGGCAATCGCTGGAATCCGATGATCCACGCGATCTCGACCTATGTGAACGGCTGCGAACTGGACCAGGTCTCGATCCAGGACATGGCGGCCTATGAGGACACCGGGATCAACTGGCGGGTGCGGCGCGGCTATGGCGCGCTGATGACGGCCTATGGCACGCCTTGTCCGCTGGCGCTGAACACCGAAGTGACCCTGATCGACCATTCCGGCCCGCGCGTGAAAATCGAAACCTCGCGGGGTACGCTGACCGCAACCAAAGTCATCATAACCGTGCCGACCAACCTGATCGCCGACGAAGCGATCCGTTTTCACCCGGCGTTGCCCGCCAAGGTCGAGGCCGCGCGCGGCCTGCCGCTCGGCGTCGACGACAAGGTGATGCTGGCGCTGGAAGACCCGGACGCGCTGCCGAAAGACGGCAATCTGCGCGGCGCCACCATGCGCACCGCGATGGGCAGCTTTCATTTGCGCCCATTCGGCCAACCCTGCATCGAAGGATTTTTCGGCGGCACGTTTGCGCGCGAACTCGAAGGCGCAGGAGACGGCGCGTTCGCCGCCGAAAGCATCAACCAGATCGTGACCCTGCTCGGCTCCGACTTCCGCCGCAAGCTGAAACCGCTGGCGGAATCGCGCTGGGCCCATGATCGGTTTGCGCGCGGCGCGTACTCCCACGCACTGCCCGGCCACGCCGGCGACCGCGCGGTGCTGGCAGCGCCGGTCGACGGGCATTTGTTTTTTGCCGGCGAAGCCACCTCGCCGAATTTTTTCTCCACCGCGCACGGGGCGAGGGATTCGGGAGAGAGGGCGGCGCAGGAAATCATTGCAGCGAAGTAGCCTGCGAATTTCTATTCGATCACCCTCGCGCGAAACGAGTCATCCGGTACAAAACACGTCTCATATTTCCCAAAAATCCGGTACCGGTTGCGCGCGGCGATATTGTAGACCGCATCGCGCCATGCCTTCGGCACCGCGCGCAACACACGCACCCACCCCCAGCGCGGCAGATGCGACAGCACCGTCAGCGCGGCGTCGGATTTGAAATACGTGACGCCGCCATGCATCACCACGTTGGTGTCGGGATTTTCGGGGTCGATGCCGACCGCCTGCGCCAGCCGGCGGCCGTAGTCGGACTGGATCGCGGTGAAACGGAACCGGCGGTCTGCATCGCGCGCGGCGACGAAGCGAATCCAGCGCGAGCAGAATACGCACACGCCGTCGTAAAGAATGACGTCATCGTCCGGCCACCGGTGGGTCAAAGGTGACGCTCCATATTTTTCGTCATGCCCACCGTCCGGCGGTCATCGCTTTTTCGCCGCCGCGGGACCCAGCGCCTTCAGCGCCCGATCCAGTTCCGGTCCGGCGTTTTTCACGCCGCTCTCGGTCTCCACCAGCCAATGACCTTCGCTGCCGGACGCCGCCAGCACGCGAAACTCCGTTCGTCCGCCGCCGGCGCGGAATGCGTCGGCCATTTGCTTCGACAGCGCCGGCGAGAAATAACTGTCGTTGGCGGCCACCAGCCATGTCACCGGCACCGGCGCGCTTTTGCCGAATTCGGTTGCCGCGGAAATCAGTGTATGCGGCGCGCAGACTTGGTTGGGCAGATCGTTGGCATGGCCGCCGCGCCCCGGTGCAAAAGCCACGATCGCAGCAACGCCCGGCGGATTTCTCCCCGCCAGCGCCAGCGCACCCCACGCGCCCCCGGAGTGGCCGACGATCACAGCATTGTCCGGCCGCACGAACGACTGCCCGCGCATAAAATCCAGCGCCGCGGCGATGGAATCCGCCGTCGCCCGCCCTGCTTTGGCATAATCCGCCTCGTCGCAGCCGCCTTGATCCTCGAGGTATCGCCCGCCGGTCGCGCCGTGGCCCGGCCGCTCCGGCACCAGCACCGCAAACCCTCGCGCCACCAGTAACGTTGCCAGGGCGCGATATTCCGGCTGCGGCATTTGCGCGCGACGCAACACGTTTTGCGACGTGGCGTGCGCAACGATCGCGAGCGGGAACGGCCCTCCGCCGGGCGGGCGAAACAAGATCGCGCGAGCGGCGGTAGCCGGATCGGGCGACGGCACCAGCCATTGCTGCCGGCGGTTCGGTTCGCCTTCGGAAGCCTGCGCGCCCAGGGCAACCTGCGCGGCGGCAGGCTGCGCACAGGGCGCGCCGAGCGCAGCCAGAACGCAGATCGCCTTGAACAATTTCATCTGTTGCCTGGGTGCGGGTCGATCGGTTTGCGATCAGAAACCACGGCGCGAATCAAATCCAGCGCATTTCCTGCCGGGAAACCGAATGCCGGCGTGTGGAAAAAATGCCTGCCGCAAGCCTCGCACCTTGCAAACAGCTGCCGGAGCGCCGTGCAGGCCAGCTTCCTGTCCTCTTTCGATACAACCGGCCGCCAAAACTGATGCAGAAAATCCACAGGTTAACCGATAATTAACGATAGACCTTGAAGCCGACGCGCTGACTTGCTTTGATTGCATCCATGAGCACAACCCTGATCGAGGTTCGACCGGCCAAAGCTGCGGACGCATCCGCGGTGGCTTCGACCCATGATGAAGCCTGGCGCAACGCCTATCAGGGCATCATTCCCGGCGCCGAGCTGGAGAAGCTGATCAACCGCCGCGGCCCGCAATGGTGGGACTCAGCGATCCGCAAGGGCAGCCGCGTCAGCGTGCTGGTGTTCGGCGACAAGGTCGCGGGCTACGCCAATTACGGCCGCAACCGCGCGCGCAGCCTGCATTTCGAAGGCGAGATCTACGAACTATATCTGCGCCCCGAATTTCAGGGCCTCGGCTTCGGCCGCAGGCTGTTCACCGCGGCCAAGCGCGATTTGGTGCAAAGCGGCCTGAAGAGCATGGTGATCTGGGCGCTCTCCGACAATGAACATGCAACCGAATTCTATCGCGCCCTCGGCGGGCGGATGGTGGCGCGGTCCTCGGAGAAATTCGGACCGAAGTCGCTCGACAAGGTGGCGTTCGCCTGGGCTAACTGAAGTCCGGCCTTAATCACCGCCGTCATTGCCGGGCTTGACCCGGCAATCCATCTTCTTGAACGACTCTTGCGAAGAATGATGGATACGCGGGTCAAGCCCGCGTATGACGATTGGGAAGACGCAACCGCTGTACTGACAACGGAGCCGCCCATGCGCATTGACGCCATCTCGATCGGTAGCAACCCGCCGCACGAGGTCAATGTCATCATCGAGGTGCCGGTCGGCGGCGAGCCGATCAAATACGAGATGGACAAGGACGCCGGCACCCTGGTGGTCGATCGCTTTCTCTATACCGCCATGCGCTATCCCGGAAATTACGGTTTTATACCGCATACCATGTCAGGCGACGGCGATCCCTGCGACGTGCTGGTCGCCAACACCCGCGCCATCGTGCCCGGTGCTGTGATGAGCGTGCGCCCGGTCGGCGTGCTGCTGATGGAAGACGAGGCCGGCGGCGACGAGAAGATCATCGCGGTGCCGTCGTCAAAACTGACCCAGCGCTACGACAAGGTGAAGACCTACAGCGACCTTCCCGAGATCACGCTGCAGCAGATCCAGCACTTCTTCGAGCACTACAAGGACCTCGAGCCCGGCAAGTGGGTAAGGGTGCTGCGCTGGGGCGACGCTGCGGACGCCCACAAACTGATCCTGGAAGGCATCGCGCGTGCGCGCGACAGCGGCGCCTAAACTCCCGGCGCCGCAAGGCCGCGGATGGCGCAGGCGGCGCGCAGCGTGTTGACCAGCAGGCACGCCACCGTCATCTGGCCGACCCCGCCCGGCACCGGCGTAATCGCACCGGCGACATTCAACGCCTCCTGAAACGCCACGTCGCCGACCAGACGGGTTTTGCCGTCAGCTCCGGCCAAGCGGTTGATGCCGACGTCGATCACCGTGGCTCCGGGTTTGATCCAGTCGCCGCGCACCATTTCGGGCCTGCCCACGGCTGCGTAGACTAGATCGGCGCGCGCGCACAATTGCTTAAGATCGCGCGAACGCGAATGCGCTATCGTCACCGTGGCGTTTTCGTTGAGCAGCAATTGCAGCAGCGGGCGGCCGACCAGATTGGAGCGGCCGATCACGATGGCATTGAGGCCTTGCAGCGACACGTGCACGCTCTTCGACAACATGATGCAGCCAAGCGGCGTGCACGGCGAGAGCGCCGGCAAGCCGGCGGCGAGGCGCCCGGCATTGTTCGGATGCAGCCCATCGACGTCTTTCGCCGGATCGATGGCGTTGATGACTTTTTCGGTGTCGAGCGATTGCGGCAACGGCAGTTGCACCAGAATGCCATGCACGGCCGGATTGCGATTGAGGTCTGCGATCAGCGCAAGCAGCTGGTCCTGCGCGACATCGGCCGGCAGCACATGCTCGAACGATGCCATGCCTGCGGCTTGCGTCTGCTTGTGCTTGCTGCGGACATACACTTCGCTGGCGGGATCGTTGCCGACCAGCACCACGGCGAGCCCGGGCGTCAGCGCATGCTCGCGGCGCAGCCGCGCCACCTCATCGGCGACCCGCGCGCGAAGTTCCGCGGCAATAAGTTTTCCGTCGATGATCCGCGCCGTCATTTCAACCCGTTAATGTCGGCGACCGCCGGGCCTTGAATGGCGATTGGCAAGTGAGGGTCAGAATACGCTGGGATAGATGTAATAGGTAATGACGCGCTGGATGAACATGATGATCAGGATCAGAATGATCGGCGAGATATCGAGACCGCCGAGGCTCGGCAGCATGCGGCGGATCGGCGCCAGCACCGGTTCGGTGATACGGTAGAGGAATTCCGCCACCGATGCCACGAACTGGTTGCGCGTATTGACGACATTGAACGCGATCAGCCAGGACAGGATCGCCGAGGCGATCAGGAGCCAGACATAGAGATCGAGGACGATGAGAACGATGTCGAGAATGGCGCGCATGGCGGATCGGCTCGCGGGTTTGGTCGCAAATGCGACTGCCTGCTAAATATCCGTTCATCCCCGCTCAAACAAGGGAAGTTCCCGGCAAATGCTTCGGAAAAACAGCGATTTCGGCGTTCTTGACTTGGCATTGGCGCGGATTGTAAATGGCGGCGATTGCAGGCCGCTTTTCGACCCATCGAAGCGGTAGCGTAGGGGCCATAGCTCAGTTGGTAGAGCGCGTCGTTCGCAATGACGAGGTCGGCGGTTCGAACCCGCCTGGCTCCACGCTTCGCCTTCGGCTACGCGTGGCGCAGCCACGCAACAGCCGAAGACGAAGCGTGCCCGGCATAGCCCGCAGGGCGACGACGGGCTGGACCTAAATCACTCTCCCGTAAACCGCGGCGGCCGTTTCTCCATAAAACTGGCGACCCCCTCGCGAAAGTCGCTGCCGCGCAATGCCACCGCCATTTCGCGGTTGGCATCGATGGTGGCTTCCGCCAGCGTCTGGAACGGTACGTCGTAGAGCTGGCGCTTGATCACTGCGATCGCGCTTGGCGAAACGAAATCCGCAAGATCGCGCGCATAAGCATAAGTCTGTTCGCGCAATTGCTCGAGCGGATACAGCCGGTTGACGAGGCCGATGCGCAGCGCTTCCTCGCTCAAGACGCGGCGCGCCGACATCAACAGATCGAGCGCGTTGGCGTGGCCCACGATGCGCGGCAGCATCCAGCTGATGCCATGCTCGGCGATCAACCCGCGGCGGGCGAACGCGGTGGTGAACACGGTATTGTCGGCGGCAAAGCGCAGGTCGCAATACAGCGCATGGACAAGACCGATGCCAGCAGTGGCGCCGTTCAGCATGCCGATGATGGGCTTTGCAATCGAGGGATAGAACGCGTAGCGCGTCTGCCAGTCCGGCCGCCGGTTCATGTCGAACGGCGGAAGGCTTTCGGCGCGCCTGATGTCGTTGGGATCGAGCCCTTTCAGCGCGTCCATGTCCGCGCCGGCGCAGAATGCGCGGCCGGCGCCGGTCAGCACGATCACGCGCACGCCGTCGTCTTTTGCCGCGGCCTCCATGGCGTGGCGGACGTCGCGCTCCATGATCGCCGTCCACGCATTCATGCGGTCGGGCCGATTGAGCGTGATGGTCGCGATCTTCTGGTCCACCTCATAGAGAATGTGCTGATAGGTCACGGCGGCCTCCCCTGTTGCTAATGTCGTCTGCTGCGACAATGTGTCGTTTGAATTTTAGCGTCCGGTTTTGGCCCGTGAGCGTTTCGGCCGCGCCAGATATTCGATTGTCTCCGGCCGCTCGCGAAGCCAGCCGGTCCAGCGCTTGAACACCTTGGTCATGCGATCAGGTTCAACCCCGAGCTGGGCCATTGCGACCCCGCCGTTGACGGATTCGCGATACTCGGCGATCAGGCCATCCCGTAGGATGAACCGGCTGATGCCGTCGATCACGATTTCCTTGCCTTTGAACTGTTCGATCTTCGACGTAAAACTCGACAGCGACCACGCATATCCTTGGCTGCCGTCGAACACCGGATCGAACATTTCCCAGCGATAGTCCGCCGCGTCGCGATGGAAAAGCTCCTGCATCATATGCGCGATATCGGCGCGGCCCCGATGCGGGCCGTAGATGTAGTCGTAATAGATGGCGTCCTCGGCGAAATGGCTTGCGAAGCGCGCGCCGTCGCCGGACTCCGCTGAATGCGTAAACTCATTCAATAGTTGCGCGAAGTCGTCGCCGGTCATGCCGTCCTCATGCTTGCAGATTGATCAGCCGTAAGCTTTGTCGGCGCCGACACTATCACACCAAACTGCGTCATGCGCGGGCTTGAACCCACCACTGCCCTCATCCTGAGGAGCGGCCTCTTGGCCGCGTCTCGAAGGATCGGCCACAGCCTTGGGCCATCCTTCGGGACGCCGCGCAAGCGCGCGGCTCCTCAGGATGAGGGCTGAATGTGCGGCTCGAAGAGATGTGTGCATACAGTAGGGTCAAACTCGGCAGTGGACCGGGCAGAACTATTCCGCCGCCTGCGCCATAACGAAACCCGCAACCGGCGGCATCCGCGCCAGCCAACCGTCGAGAAATGCCTTCAGCCAGGCGCGTTCGGTCACGTCATGGACCGCGCGGTCGGCGAAGTGGTGATGCCGCGGGCGGGCGCCCGGTAGATCGAGGCGCTCGTGGCCGCGCATGGTCCAGCGATGCATCATCGCGTAGGTCACGTCGGGGTGAAATTGAAAGCCGAACGAATCGCCGAAGCGGAAAGCTTCGATCGGAAAGTCGCTTCCCTCGGCCAGCAATTCGCCGCCGACGGGCAGCTCAAATCCCTCGCGATGCCAGTGATAGACGTGATCCGGCCAGTTCGGGCAGATCGCGCCGCCGGCGGCGGTGGGGCGGATCGGATAATATCCGATCTGCGCGCGCCCTTCCGGATGCGGGGCAACGCGCGCGCCGAGCTGCATGGCCAGCATCTGCGCGCCGAGGCAAATTCCGAGGAACGGCCGCTGCTCGCGGAGCGGCACCGCGATCCAGTCGATTTCCAGACGAATAAAATCGTCCGGATCGTTCGCGCTCATCGGGCCGCCGAAAATGACCGAGCCGGCGTGGCCCTCCAGCGTTTCGGGCAACCGGTCGCCAAAGCGCGGACGCCTGATGTCCAGCGGATAGCCAAGCGCGCGCAGCGCGTTGCCGACGCGGCCCGGCGTCGAGGTCTCCTGGTGCAGGACGATCAGCACCGGCAACAAGGGTTTTGCGCTCAGGAAGCAGGCCGGTTCGTGTCTCATAACGACGAAATCATGCCGCAGCTTGGTTAATGAAATGATTTTTAGGCAAATCGCGGGCCAAATAATGCGGACGCCGGGCTTGTCAGCGCTTCAGCTGCAATTTGCCGACCGCCGCCAGGATGAAGCCCCGCGGAAACAGCCGCAGCAAAAACGGCACCATCTTGACGCCGATGCCCGGTATCACCGCACGCCTGCCGGCCATCAGGCCGCGATAGCCGGCAAGCGCCACATCCGCAGCGGAGACGTTCAGCACCACGAAGTCGAATCCGGGCTTAAATCCGGCGCGCGCCTGAAATTCGGATGGAACGGGACCCGGACAGAGCGCGGTTACCCGCACGCCGAGCGGGCCGAGTTCTCCACGCAGCGCCTCGGTGAATGACAGCACATAGGCCTTCGACGCATAGTAAACCGCCATGCCGGGTCCCGGCAGAAACCCGGCGATCGAGCTGACATTGAGAATGCCGCCGCGATTGCGGATCAACTGATCGGAAAATCGCAGCGACAGATCCGTCAATGCGCGGATGTTAACGGCGATAATGCCGAGTTGCTGGGCACGATCGAGCTTGATCGCGTGACCGAACTTGCCGAAGCCCGCATTGTTGACGACATACTCGACCTCGACGCTCTCGGCGGCCAGCGCCGCGGCGACCTTGTCACCGCCATCGGGCCGTTCGAGATCGCAGGGAATGATGATCGGCCTGGCGCCGCCTGAGGCGACGATGTCGCCTGCCAGCGTTTCGAGGCGGTCGGCCCGCCGCGCCACCAAGGCAATCCGATGACCGTTCGACGCGAATATGCGAGCCAGCTCGGTGCCTATTCCCGACGAGGCGCCGGTAATCAGCGTCACACGCTCAGTCACGATTCAATGCTCTTGAGACAATTTGCACGATATGTGGCGTCCGGCATTCGCAACAGACCATAGGCCTTAGGCGGGATGCAAGTCGTCCGCAAGCATGCCGCTATCATCAAAATGCGCGGGCGTTTGAATTATTCCCTGCCGCCGGTAGTTTTGGCGTCTATTTCAGATTGCACCGGCGGCGCGCTCGGCACATTAAAATTTCGTCATGTCCGGATCGGGCGGACGCGCGGAGTGTCAGATTGCCGCAGCCCGCCGAGGTTTCAGCCGCCGGCAACGGCAGGCTGATTGGCCGCCGCGACGCGATGCTTGAGTTCGATGCGGTCGCGCGACGACACGCCGAGCAGGTCGGCGGCGCGCCAGACCACGTTGTCCTCGAACTCGGTGACCTGGCCGTCGGCATAGACCAGTTCCCACATCATTTCGACGATGCGAAGCCGGCCCTCCTCATTCACCGAGCGCATGATGACGCTGGTGAAATGATAGAGATCGACCGCATCGCCTTCGACCAGGGTCGCCGACGCGATCAGCTGGTCCGCCGTGCCGGGATCGAGCTTGAACCGGCTTTCCAGCAGGCTGTGCAGCTTGCGCTTTTCAACATCGGACGGCTGGCCGTCGAGCGAAATGACGTGAACCAGCAGCGCGGTCGCCGCCAGCCGATAGTCGGTGTCATCAAACGACCGGCCCGCCTGCGCATTGGGCGAAACGACGTCGGCAATGAATTGACGCAATGAGTCCAGCATATTTTCGACCGGGATGTTCGAGTTGCACGCGGCGTGTCGGGCTGCAGTTATGGATATATGGGTCGAAACCGAAACGCGCGCAATCCGTCATCGCGCCGGCGGCGCATTACGGTTCGGCAATCCGCGACAGCGGATCAGTTCAACTAACGCAGCTTCAGCGCGGGTCGTGGCCTCAAAATAACGTGCCGTGTACTTTCCAGTACTGCTCAACGAGCGGCACGGCGTCCGCGCTGGATGGCCGTGCGTTAGGAAACCGGGCATATTCGCCTTCGCCGGTTTCACCCACGCTTTCAAGATAGTACACGTCTGAAACGGATGTCATGGGTTTCCCTAGGCGCTTTAAATAAGCGCGAAGCCTCTTGCGCGAATGTCGGTCAGCGCGCGTCACACATCGATAATCCGCCCTTCGAGAAGGCGGAGATCGCTGGGGGGATTACCTAAAAGCACGCGTCCTCCATTGATGGCAACTGGAAAGGCGCTATCCCCGGCCACGTGGGCTGCGGCTATAACCTGTTCGAGGATCGGCGATCTTGGAATGAGTACCGCTTCGCCCGAGGCATTGGGAGTGGGCAAGTCGTCAAAGAGAACCCCGATTACCTTCATAAGGTTGATTCCGGACCGCTTCAGAAAGTGCGTAGGAGGTACGTTGGGATTCGATGAAGGAAGCGTTTCGAGGACGATGCGGTACAGATCGCCCCTATCGATGCCGATACGACGGCGTATGTGCTGCGCTCCGTTTGCACGACTGCGACATCGCCATTCTTGATTTCGGCACCGACACGGTGATTAGAGTCTGACCAGGAAATGCGATGAGGCCGAGGGTTGGCGCACGCAACGTAAAGAGCGCGACCGGGCCAAGACTTGCGAGCGAGAAAGTTTCGCTAGCGCTTTCGATAGTCGCAAGAGCGGCACCGCTTTCACGAGCCGCGAGGCGGCCGATGATAGGAATTGGCTGGGCAGGGAGCGTGATGACGTTTGGTGCGGCAATGCTCCTTGCAGGCGTCGCCGCCGCCTCAACAGGAAGCCTGCCCATGAACCGGGCATAAGCTAACCAGCATGCATCTATCACCGAGAATACCTCGTCAAAATACGCGTCAACGGTTTCGGCCTCGGTTGAGCTAATCTGGTCAGCTTTTCCGTGATGTGCCTTGTTGATTATGCTCCGAACGGAGCTCCCGGCTTTAGCGGTGGAAGCTCTAGCAATTTGCGGAATGGTTCCTCATTAAACGGATGCTCACCCCGATTGCGTGCGTTTGCGATTTTACCAAGAAGGTCGTTCAACGTCGGTTCGTTGAGTAACGTGAGATCTGACGCCAAAAGGTCCCAAAGCTTTATCTCTATACGAACGCAGACAGATAACAACGCGCGGCAAGCGCGACCGTATTAGGATCAACTTTCCATTCGTCGCGCCGTTCCCGAACCTCATCAATAACCTGAGCGAGACTTGCCGTGCATTTAGATCCGGAGATGACGAAATTCCCATACACCTGTTCGTTTCGACCCTGCGCGGATCTGCACGCACATATTCCTCGATCCTTAGGAGGAAACCGAAGTCATTGCTCACGATAAGGGACGCATGCCCGCATCGAGAAAGTGCGGAATAGTCGCGGCCAAGTTGGCCACATTGCCCGAGTCCAGCAAGTCCTGTGGATCGTCCATAAGTATGGTCGCAATACCGCCACTTCGTTCCAAACCTGCTGCCATAGCGCAAGGTCAAAGACAGTGCGATAAACGCGAAGCGCCGATGCGTTCATGATGTGGTGCGCTTCGACCAGATGTTTACCTTGCGATGCAAGGATGTTGAGGCCTTCGGATTTTCCGACATCAAAACCTGCATAGGCAGGCGCTTGCACAAATGCGGCGCGATACATGCGCTCAGCCCATGCTCCTGCCTGCGCTTGCAGATCCGTGATTAAGCCTTCAACCTGATCGTGGACGAGCTTCGGAAACTCGGTAAAGATTTGCACGGCATCGGCTGCCCGCGCGAGCTTGCCAAGCCGGTCATGGGCCTTTTTCCACGTCTCACAATTCTCCTTAATTTGCGTTAGTTGCCGTCTGACGCCAGCGAAGTGTCGGGCGCTTTCGAGGTAGCGCTCGATTAGAGCAAGTTGAGCGGCGACTGAGCGTTCAGTCACGGGCAGGATTGGTGGCTGCGGGTCCGCCTCTAGTATGTCGCGCATGGCGGACTTGGCCAGTTCACCGTGCTTGGCTCGGTATTTCGCGAGGCTGATAGCACTCAGGACATTCGTGGCCGCCGCGCGAAGGCCCGCTTGGTCGGGAATGCCCATCGGTAGATTGATCGAAATGTTGGGCTCCCCCCGCGGAGCGCGTGCCCAAGCCGTATCGCACGCTTTGGCAACTCCAGCGGCGAGGCTACGGAATGCAGTTGGAAAGTCTGATTGGCTGAATACCTCTTCCTAAAGCGCCTTCTTGTAGATGGCGCCGAGCGTCTGCGGGAACTTGTTTGTCAGTGAATGGCCGGACGCTGTCTGGCAATCTTTCGCGAAGTTGTTGTGCTGTCGTGCGCTCCCACTCCTCTGCGGTCATCAGAGCTTCATTTTGAGCAGCGCGGGATGCTTCGAGCGCATCGGCAATTGATAGATCAAGAAGCGCATCCCGCGGATCGCTTCTGCCACCGTGAGATCGCGGCTACAGACGGGGCATTCAGTAATTGGTTCGCCACGGTGGAACGTCTCGTGCCAACGCGCGACAAGTCCATACAGCCGAAGCCGGCTCGCACGCGCGGTGTCGCTAAGACTATCAACGAGAGCCTCGGCATCCTTCTCGATATTGACGAAAACTGCTTGCGCAGCCTCCTAATCTTCTTTCGTGATTTTTCCTAAAAGTTGCGCAGTCTGGATCGAGGGTAGGCCTTTCAGAGCCGCATTGGCGAACAGGTGCGTACCATGGTGAGATGATGTCCGAAGCGTTTAAGATCGGCTTCGGTCGTCAGCGAAGGCAGCACCCCAAGGATTAGCGTGGCATCGGCTGCCGCGGTTTCCTCGACTAACTTGAGACGTGCCTCGGCTTGGGTGTGACCGTCTTTCCAAGCATCTGGCGCATCATCGTTTGGGGGTAGCACGCAATCGAGTGCGGGGAGCCCTTCGGCGGGCTTCAGAAGATCGTGCAGGGTTTGTATCTGTTTGGTGATGGCCGTTAGAGTATCGGCCTTTACCTGCTTCGCATCATCGGGAAATTTCTTGATCAGGCGATCATGGACCCGCGCACTGCGCTTCCCAAAATGGGCCAATGGGCGAAGACCAGTAAGCGTCGACACCGCTTGTGAGAGAGTGGTCTTGTCATCAAAGCGCGTAGATGCTGCAATACCCGGCATGAGCGACCCGACTTGCAGGGCAAGATCGGGCAATCCAAGCCTCTCAAGACCTACTGCACGCGTGGTGAAGCCCTTGCGGCCTTGGCGTTCAAGGTAGCGCTCGACGATAACTTCACGGCCATCCATGAGTGATGTGAACGTGAGCTTGACCCAAGTGTCATGTTTGGCAGTGCCGTCAACCCATACGAGTTCTTGCTCGTTTGGAATCGGAATGATCGGCGGAAGCTCGAAGCTACCATACTCCGCATTCCCATCATCAGGTTGCGCCGCCACCCGCACTTCGATGGTATCATGTAGCGTGCCGGCAGCGCCTGGGCACGGTACCCATAGCCTGTCAGGCCCCAGCAGATTGCCGAAATGAGAGACGTTTTTCCAGCGCATTAAAACCGCGCAAGAGGATGGCCTCCGGCCCAACTTCAAAAGTGAAAAGATTTGGATCGCTTCCGTTATCAGCACAGTGACGATGAAGACCACGAAACCTGTGGGCTGCAATGTGAGACAGCCGCCATTTCTCCATGGACCTCGCAGGACGCGCTTCGATCGAGCGCTCCTGGCTGGACGATCCAGGGCGTCCAGCAGACGATTTATCTCATTTTCCTGGACATTGGTGTCTTTGTCCGGATTCCAGAAAGAACGTCGATCTTGATTGTAGAAAGCGAGCGCGCGCTGGCTGTCTTCGCTCGCGATCTGAAAATTGGCGCCGCCCGCTACCAAAAGCGCCTCGCCCCGCACGAGGCAGTCGACGAGCTCATCCAATGTAAGGTCAGCAAGTTGCGCACTGCGGCATCCGGGCAGTTTGAATTTCTGCGCCCGATCACCGATTGATAGCCATATGAGAAATTAAAGGCTTCCAAGTCATAAGACGCTCTTAAAGACTATATTACTTTTCGAATGCTTATACATTAAGAAACCGTCGACAAAATGGCTTGAAGCGGCCCAACCCTTGGATAGCTCGCACTCCACTAAGCGATTGATTTGATTGGACTATCTACCATGTTTTTATTCTAGGCGCTTCGTCTCCTCCAAGATTTCTTCGAAATGGCAGAGATGGACGAAGGCCCGCGTTATGAAAGGGCTTGTTGTCATTCACGGGATTTCATAGACGAGGATCTTGTCGGCGATACCGCGCAGCGCCGCTTCTTTTTGGATGGGTTCGATCGACGCCTTGTGCAGAATGTCGGCAACCGCCGGCGATTCGATCACCGGCCCGGTGACGTGCATGGCATGTGACACCGACAGCCCCTGCACCCTGGCTGCGATATTGACGGTCTGGCCGAAATAATCCTGCCGCTCGTTGAGCATCACCGCGAGGCACGGCCCTTCGTGGATGCCGACCTTGATGATCAGATCCTCCCTGCCGCGCTCCTTGTTGAGCTTGTCCATGGCCGCGCGCATTTTCAGGCCCGCCGCCAGCGCGTGCTCCGGCCTGATGAAGGTCGCCATCACGGCGTCGCCGATGGTTTTCACCACCGCGCCTTTCTCCGACGAGATGATCTCCAGCAGCGCGTGGAAATGCGCGCGGACGAGGTCGAATGCGGCGAGGTCGCCGACCCGCTCATATAAAGCAGTGGAGCCCTTGAGGTCGGTAAAGAGGAACGTCAGCGATGTGATCTTGAGCCGCTGGTCGATGCTGAGATTGTCCGCCTTGTAGACATCGCGAAAAGTCTGGTTGGTCAGCATTCGCTTGGCGGTGAGGATCGGCTTGCGCTTGCCCAGCATCTCGTGCAGCGCATCGCCGGCGATCCAGAGCGCCGGAAGCACGCGGACGTCGGACTGGTTTTCCAGGGTCAGGCGCAGCGGCCCCGGGCGCAATTCCGTGGTGCCGGTCGGGGCATGCAGCTTGTTGAACACGATGGACAGCTGCTGCCGCTCGCGGGTCGGTTCCCCGCTGATGGCGAGGAACTGCGCCGAGTGGGTCACCGGCTCGAACACGATCACGAACTGATTGGGCAGCTGCACCGACAGCACGGCCTTCTCGCCGGCCGATATTTCCAGAGCCTCCAGCGTCGCCTGGTCCTTGAGGCGCGAAAAGGCTTCCGGATCGATGTCAATCCCGGAGCTCCAGAAAATCTGCCGGAGATATTCCCACAGCGGCAGCGTATTGGGATCATGCGCGGCGATGCGCCGCACCCGCGGACTGACCGTGAATGCGACCTCGACCATTTCATCGACCGAGGCCTCGTAGCCGGCCGCGCACAGCGCGCAATTGTAGTCGTCATGGCGCAAGGATTTCAGCGTCGAGTGGGCGTCGAGCACGCCGCTGCAGCCCGGGCACAGCACGTTCCACGTCAGGTCGAACAGGCCGAGCCGCGACGCATGCAGGAAGCCGGAAATCACCCGTTCCTCGTCGAGCCCGGTCCGCTTCGAAAAATCCAGCAGGTTGATCCGGTTGAGGTCGCGATCTTCGCCCTTGTCGATCAGCCGCCCGATGGCGTCCACCACCTGGCTGTCGGTGGTCTGCCTCAGTACTGCGAACAACGCTCCGGTTTCAGCCATGGCGGATGCGCTCAACGGGGGGTGATGCGGAACATCGGCGAGCGATCCGGCTGTGTCGTCACCACGCCGACCGGCAGCACCGGTTGCTTTTCCAAAAGTTCGACGCGGAACGCAGCGATGATCTTAGCCAGCGCCAGCACAGCCTCCACCAGCGCGAAATGCGCGCCGACGCAGATGCGCGGGCCGACCCCGAACGGCAAATAGGCAAAGCGGTCGGGCGGCGGCGCGCCCGGCATGAAGCGAGCCGGAACGAACGCATTCGGATCGCGCCACAATTTTTCATGCCGATGCAGCAGCCATGGCGCGATCAAGACGATGTCATTTTTCCTGACCGGCAGCCCGGCGATGGTATCCGCACCCGCAGCGGTACGCGCGATCAGAAACGCCGGCGGATACAGCCGCATGGTCTCGTCGACCACGGCGCGTGTGAATTTCAACCGCTCGATGGCGGGCGCATCATTCAAGGCGGCGCCCTGCACTTCGGCCGCCAGTTGCTCCTGGGTTTCCGGATCGAGCGCCAAAAGATACAGCGCCCAGAATAATGCGGTCGCCGTGGTTTCGTGACCGGCGAGAATCATGGTCGCGACCTGATCGCCGAGCTGCTCGTCGGAAAACGCCGCGCCGGTTTCGGGATCGCGCGCGGCGCCCATCAGGTCGAACAGGTCGCGCGGCGGCGCGTCCGCGTTCTTGCCGGCGGCGCGGCGCTCGGCCATCAGCATCGCCACGAAACGGGTCCAGCGCTTGCGGAAAAACCGGCGAGAAATATCCTGCGGGCTCGGCCAACTGAGCGGCAGCACCAGATCGAGGAGGTGCGGCCGTGCCAGTCGCATGCCGTATTCCATCACGAAATCGCGCAACGCGGCGCCATGGCGGTCCATCCCGAACGAAAACATGGTGCGGCCTGCGATCTCGAGCGTCATCCGCTGCATCGCCTCGCGCAGATCCACCGGTCCGCCGCCGGCGGACTGGAGTTTTGCAATCGTCTGATCGGCCGCCGCGATCATATGCGGGACCAGCGTGTTGACGGCGCGGGGCGTAAATGCCGGCGCCAGGGTGCGGCGCTGATGCTTCCAGATACGGCCCTCGGCGATCAGCAGTCCCTCGCCGAGCATCGGCTTGAGCACGCGGATGGCGGCCGGCGTGCGGACATAATTTTCATAATTGTCGATCAGCACATGCCGGATCGAATCCGGCGTGTTGAGGACGAAGCTGCTGCGGCCGAAGAACCTGCCCTGGATGACATCCTCTTCGTAGGCGCGCTGACTCCAGCTTCCGATCGCGCTCTTGCGCATCGCGACCACCCGCCCAAACGGGCCCATGGTCAACGGCGCGCGCGGAGGGCTTGGCGGCACCAGCGGCGATCGCGCGGCGGGGACGTCGTAGGCTTCGGCAATGCTCACTTACGGCCTCGCAATTCAGATCCGCGTGGCACCCATATAGTCCGGAAATCCGGCGCCATCAGGGGCAAATCGATAAATCTCGCTAGCAGGTCAGCTCCGCGATCGAAATCCGGTTTTCCGACGCCGGCCATCCGCGCGCGACGATGCGCTCCTGATTGAACATTGCGACGACGGGACGGCCGATTTCGGCGGCCGAAAGGCGCAGCGTAGTGATGGAATCGGCCGGTACGCCGGTTTTTACGTCCGCAGGCTCCTTGCCGTCGAACAGCACCACGTCACGGGGCAGGCCGAAATATCCACGGGGCCGCGACATGATGACCACCGCGCCCGCTTCGGCATCGGCTGGCCCGAGTGGCCGCGCGGCGCGAAGGTGCACAATTTCGGACGACCGCGGAAACGGTGAGCGGTAGAAATGCGTGGTCGTCGAACCGGCGGCAACAAGCACCATTTCCAGATACCACGACGGATCGACCCGCGCCGGGCCCCAGCGGCCGTCCGCGCCGGTCTGCGAGGCGTGGACCGCGCCGCCAATGCGCTCGCCGGTGTCCGCCGATACGCGAAAAATCTCGACCGATGCATCCGCGACCGGGCGGTTGGTTTGAACGCCACCCGGGGTGCCGGTCACGAGACCGCTCAGCCTCACCTCTGCTTCCGGCACGATCGCGATACGATCCGGTTCGCGCCCGGCGATGAATTTATAGATCTCGCGGAACGCGCGTGGGTGATATGCGGTCTCGCGGTGATCGACGCTGCCCAGCACGAGATTGGTGGCGCCCTTGAGCGCGGGTCCCTCGAAGCTGATGCCCGTCGGCGTGCCCGGCTTGCCTAGAATGTGGCCATCGGGCTGGGCGTATTTGTCCATGCCGTCGCTGCGCAGCGTCAGGAACGCGGTGCCGGGCGTCACTTCGGTTTCGCCCTCATTGAGCCAGCGCAGGAACGGACCACGGCCGTTGAACTCGCTGCCGGGGTTGTCGTCCCAGTCAAAAACACCGTGGTTGGGGACGCCGCACAAAACGGCGTGGCTGACATCGGCGGCGCCGCCGTTCTTGATGTAGCTGCGAACCGGATAGCCGCCGCGCGAATTGGCAACGATCGCGACGCGCGCGGCACCGGTGCGGCGCTTCAGCTCCGCGATGGCTTCGCCGAGTTCGCGGCGCTGGTCCTCGGTCGACGACCGGTTTTGTTCCGGCTTGCTGTCGTCCGTGCGCGCCGACGGATCGGTAAAATTGATCGCGAACATGCGATCCCGCAAAATGCCGTTGGATTCCATCCGCCACAGCGTCGTCATCCACAATGCCGCCTGTTCGCCATTGCCGTGCGCAAAAAGCATCGGCGGGACGTCCGTGGCTGCGGTGGAGCCGGGATTGGTCTGCGCGGCGGCAAATCCAAGGCCGTTGATCGCCAACGGCAGCACTGCGGCGCCTTGCAAAACAACCCGCCGTGAAACCTTCATTCCAGTCCTCCCTTTTTTTGCGATTTTACCGGCTTTGCGCGCCGGTCATAGCGGCTTAGGCACTGGACATCCAGTGAGTTTCGCGGTCATCAATTTGTGACGCCTTGAGGAATCGAAGCGCCGCCACGACCGGCATGCGATGGAACTGCCATGACTGAAATGCCGAAGCGATCCATGTTTTCCGGCGACGGCGTCGCGGCCCCGCTGCGGCATTCCCTGTTCCGCCGGATCTGGCTAGCCAGCCTGCTTTCCAATCTGGGGCTGCTGATCCAGGGCGTCGGCGCCGCATGGGCGATGACGCAGATGACGTCGTCGGCCGACAAGGTGGCGCTGGTGCAGACCGCCTTGATGCTGCCGATCATGCTGATCTCGATGCCGGCCGGCGCCATCGCCGACATGTACGACCGCCGCATCGTGGCGCTGGTCTCGCTCTCGATCTCGCTCATTGGCGCTACCGCTTTGACGGTGCTGGCATGGCTCGGCCTGGTCACGCCGAATATTCTGCTGGCGTTCTGCTTTATCGTCGGCTGCGGCATGGCGCTGTTCGGACCGGCCTGGCAGGCCTCGGTCAGCGAGCAGGTGCCGCCGGAGACGCTGCCGTCGGCGGTGGCGCTGAACGGCATCAGCTACAACATCGCGCGAAGTTTTGGGCCCGCCATCGGCGGCATCGTGGTCGCCACCGCCGGCGCGGTCGCGGCCTTTGCAGCCAACGCGGTGCTCTACATTCCATTGCTGATCGTATTGTTCCTGTGGCGCCGCCGCAGCGAACCCTCACGGCTGCCGCGCGAAAAACTCAGCCGCGCCATCGTTTCGGGCGTGCGCTACATCGCCAACTCGCCGTCGATCCGCATCGTGCTGACGCGAACGCTGGTCACCGGCATCGCCGGCGGTTCGGTGTCGGCGCTGATGCCGCTGGTGGCGCGAGACCTGCTGCATGGCGGCGCGCAGACCTACGGCATCATGCTGGGCGCCTTCGGCATGGGCGCGGTGATCGGCGCGCTTAACATCGCCGAGGTGCGCAAACGCCTGAGCGGCGAAGCCTCGGTGCGGGCCTGCGCGCTGATCATGGGCGTCGCCATCGCGGTGATCGCGGTGAGCCGGGAGCCGGTGCTGACCGCAGCGGCGCTGGTGGTGGCGGGATCGGTATGGATGCTCGCGGTCGCGCTGTTCAATATCGGCGTGCAACTGTCGGCGCCGCGCTGGGTCGCGGGCCGCTCGCTGGCGGCTTTCCAGGCCGCGATCGCCGGGGGCATCGCGATGGGCAGCTGGGGATGGGGCCATCTCACCGACCTGGTCGGCGTGGAAACGGCGCTGCTGGTTTCCGCGGCGGCGATGTTCGTCTCGCCATTGCTCGGACTGTGGCTGACGATGCCGCCGATCGGCGGGCGCAACGAGGCCGCGGATTTGCTGGCCGATCCGGAAGTGCGGCTGCCGCTCACCGGCCGCAGCGGACCGCTGGTGGTGGAGATCGAATATCGCGTCGATCCCGCCAGCGCCCGTGTCTTCCATGGCCTGATGCAGGAAGTGCAGCTCTCGCGCCAGCGCAATGGCGCATATGGCTGGTCGATCGCCCGCGACATCGCCGATCCCGAATTGTGGACCGAGCGCTATCATTGCCCGACCTGGCTCGACTACCTGCGCCAGCGCAACCGCTCCACGCAGTCCGAACGCGAATTGCACCAGCGCGCGATGGCTTTCCACATCGGCATCGAGCCGGTGCGGGTCCGCCGCATGCTGGAGCGTCCGTTCGGATCGGTGCGCTGGAAGGAAGACACCCCCGACAGCGCAGCGAGCGAGGTGCTGCCCGCCGCGACGCCGGCGGGAAGCAGTACGTGATTCCGCACACCGTCATTCCGGGGCGCGCCTCTTCGGCGCGAACCCGGAATCCTGACCCAGTAGTCGGGTTCAGCATCCAGACGCCGATACAGGGAGTATGGATTCCGGGCCTGCGCCAAGAGGCGCATCCCGGAAAGACGAAGTTCGTTATGTTCCAGCCTCCTGCGCTTATTGCTGCCTTCTCGCGAGCAGGTCTTCTCTGATCCGTATTTTCGTACCATTTTTCCTAAAGCCGTGGCTGATGCGCGATACCAGAATCTTAGTATTCGTTACATACAGCCTTCCTGTAGATGTTGCTCTTTTCAGATTTATTCTCCCTCAGTTCTCCTACTAATCCTTATATCTTCTATAGAAACTTATTTTCACGTTGATCCGTTTCCCTAATCTAGAATCTTTCTCTTCTTATATCCTTTTTCCCTTCTATTTATCATCTTATTCTCTCACCAACCTTTTTTACTTACTATCTCTCTTTCGCCAATTTGTAGCCGACTCTACGCGACAATGATACCTTGCCGAACTCGGGTAAATCCCGAGTTCCACGGCTGGCGCATCACGCAAACGGACCATTGACGTTCGATTTCAATTCCCGACTACTGCCCGTTGTCCGTCAAAACCTTTGCGCAGGTCTTGCTGAGCCGCGCACGGTTTTGCTTGAGGCATGCCAGAATAATTTTGTCGCCGTCGTCCATATGCGCCCGGCAAAATCGCGACACATCCCGCGCGCATCCGGGATCTGGCCGCCCGCTCTGCGCCGAGGCCGCGGAGACCAGCAGGAGAAGGGGAATGGCGAGCAAAAATCGCGTCATGTCGTGTGCCTTCATGCTGATCAACGCACATGATCAAATATGGTGCCGCAAGAGGGACTCGAACCCCCGACCCCGTCATTACGAATGACGTGCTCTACCAGCTGAGCTATTGCGGCGGACCATGCGGCGCGTCGGGCGACGGCCGAAAACGCTTGCACCTGATATCGGGCAGCGCGCGGCTTTGCAAGAACCGCACGGTTCGGGCCGCGAAAACGCGCGGCTTTGCTGTCCTAAGTAGCGAATTCTCGTTTCCAGCTGTCGATCAGTGCTGCCGCCCCTGCTATATCAACGCTCACGACACTATTCATGACCACGCCGTCGAGCGGCTGGCAGATCGCTGGCAGTGACAGCAGGAATAAAGAGATGAGGAACTCCGCGACGAGCAAGGGAGACAAGGTCTGATCCGCTCGCGAGGGGCTCAGAGTACGGGGGACAAGTCGGTTGCAGACAGGGACAAGCTACGTATGCTGTGGAAATCATGAAATGATATGGTATAATATTACCTAATTAGACTGCGCGGCAGCTTTCTATCATTTTTTTTGTCCAGTCAGAACCTTTTTCCTATTTGTGCTTGACTCTGTTATCCTAACGTGGCGAATGCGACAACTAACCGCCCCCGCTCCCCCCGGCGCAGTCGCGATTCCGGAGAGGCAACATGCAGCAGCAGCCGAGATGATGATTTGGTCAGTTCGTTGTCTTTCTGGCCCCGGGTTTATGCTCTTGGCGCGTGGACGATACCACCTGGTGACGCTAAGGAGTTGCGACAGCTTCGGGTCTGTGATCTGTTTTCAGGCTTGCAGCCTTGCTGCGCACTTGGGTGGGCTAGCCCCCGTAGGGGTACAGTACTTGGCGTTTTTACGTCTCAGACCGAGTTTCTGGCGTTGACTCCTGAGCGTATGCTCGCTCGCTGCAGACCGCGGTATCGTTCCCACGGTGGTTTTCCGTGGCGCGGATCGCTCCTATGGTCCGCGGTATTTTCTATTGTGGCCTACAGCTTTGCGCATTCATCCCGGCACACACCGGAGCCAAGTTGCGCATTGACTGCGGTCGTCATACCGATTTCAGCCGTTTCTGCCCTTCCGCTCGTCCTACCACCCCAGGCTCGCTGCTGATCTTGCGCTCACATACGCGCTTTCGTTTTGACCGTTTCACCGGACACACCGGTTGACTTCTGCATCGCGTCCTTGATCATACCGGTTCTTCCGTTGTCGTTGCCGTACTTTCGTGTGTTTCAGATCTCCCGAGCTGTGTACACCTTGCCATCCAGCCACAGACACTCGCTTTACAGCTTGATCTCAATATTCGGTTGATTTCGTGTGTCGACTGCTCTGCGCAGGTTCCGCGCAACTTCCTGAGCGATCCTGTTTGCTGCGCATCGAGCGCACACCGCGCTAGCCTGTCTTGACTTGAGCGCGTTGCTTGCTCATACCTCAACTGAACGACCCCGAATAACTTCGATACTTCAACCGCGAGTGGTTTGCAGTCTTAGCTAATTCATCTGCAAAAAACCCACCAAAAAACCCACTGTATCGGCCCCAACTGGCGATCATCCGCCCCAGCGGGACAGAAACCCGCGCCAGCCGCCGGCCTGAGCCTGCGCCGGATCGGTTGGCTCGGCGAATTCGTCGCTTGGCGGTTCATCATCGATGCCGGGATCGTCCGGCGCCCGCACGATAGGCATCACGGGGGGAACCGCGGATGCGCCGTGCCGGGTAGCGTCCTGCCGCGGACGAAACAGCGGTGGCGGCGTTGCTTCGGCAGGCGCTGCAGCGGGTGAGTTGTCCTGCGCCGCCGCTGCGACCGGGGCCGCCGGCGCCGCAGGCTCCGTCGACGGTTCGCGGGGCGGCAAAGGCTGGGTCGGGTCCGCGCGCGGCGGCGCCAGCATCGCTTCCTCGAACGGCGAAGCCTCGACGGTGACGCCCTTGTCCGACGGCAAGGCCGCCAGCGGCGTCTGCCATTGAAACGCGTCGAGCCGTCCTGTGACCGGCGACACCGGGCGCCAGCGATCCGACACATAGCCATCGGCGGTCCATACCGGATCATGCTGCGCCCGGACCGCGCGCAGCATCCAGGCGCGGGCGCGGCCGGAGTCGCCGTGCTCGCTGCGCTCAAGTTCGGCCATCAGCATCGCGACGCGCTGGGTCGGCGCGGCGACGAACGGCGCCAGAACTTCGCGCGCGCGCGAAAATTCGCTGGCGTCGATGGCGGCGCGGGCCACCGCCAGCGCGCCCTCGATATGGCCCGGTGCTTTCGCCGCCAGGGTTTCGATCCGCACCAGCCGCTGCCGCGCCGAGTTCGCCGAGTTTCACATGCGCATAGGCGTCGGCGAGATCGGGATGCGGCTGCGCCAGCCAGGCCGCCTCGACGAGCCGCATCGAGCGCCGGATCTGGTGCGCCTCGCTCTGGTATTTGCTCGCCAGCACCGCGGCGGGCACCAGCGTCGGCGCCAGCTTGACCGCTTCCATGACGGTTTCACGCGACAGGTCGCGATCGAGGTTTTCGAGCTCCAGCGCGCGCGCCGTCAGCAGCACGCCGCGCTGACGCCGCCAGCCGGCCTTGTCGATCAATCCGGAGGCGAGGTTGTTGTCGAGGATCGCCAGCGCGCCCTTCCAGTCGCTATTGGCGCAGCGATACCCCAGCACCGCCTGCGACGCCCAGGTCGATCCCGCCGAAAGTTTTAGCGCCTGTTCGGCGATCGCCACGGCGGCGTGCGGATCGTCGGCGCGCTGCGCTTCGATGAACAGCCCGCGCAGGCCGAGCAGCCTTGTGTCCTTGCGCTCGGCCATGGCGCGGAAGGCGCGTTGCGCGCCCTCGCGGTCGCCGTCGAGCTGCGCCGATTGGGCATGCAGCAGCAGCGCCAGCGGATCGTCTGCCGCATGGCGCCGCGCGACGTCGGCATGCGCGCGGGCGGCGCTGGAATCGCCGTGACCGATCGCGAGCAGTCCATGAGTAATGGCGTGGCGGCCACGCGCGCGACGCCGCTCGCGGCGTGCACGGCGCAGCTTTTCGGGAGTACGCCACAGCCCGCGCAAAATCGACCATGCCAGCAGCGCCGCGACGATGACAAAGCCAAGCGCCAGCGCGAACACCGGCAGCGAAGTGTGGACCCGCCAGCCGCGCCAGGATAGCGCGACATCGCCGGTCTGATCGGCGATCCACGCAGCACCGGCCGCCGCCAGCGCGATCAGCACGAGAAACAGAATAATACGAACCATCGGAATCCTACTGTGCCGGTTTGCTGAGAGCGGCCATGGCCTCGACCGCGAATTGACGGGATGCGGCCAATGCAGCGTCGCGCGCATCGGCCTTGTCGATCCAGGCTTGCGCCGCGGCGCGATCGGCGGGCTCAAGCGTCTTCAGCTCGCGCCGCGCCTCGGCGATATCGTTGCGCAGCGCCGCCGCGGTCACCCGCGTGACGATGGCGCTGCGATCGTTGCCGGCGACGGCTTCGGTGCGCTCGATGCGGACCAGCCGCGCGGCACCCGCCTGCAGCCGATCGATGATGCCCGAGCCGGTGGTGGAATGGTCCTGCGCCTGCGACAATTTCGGCAGCAGCGCCACTAGCTCGCGGTCGAGCGCGGTGACGCTCGGCACGCCGGTGGCAGCGAAGGGTTCGAGCGGTTTCAGTGCCTCGGCGTTGGCGGCGAACGGCTTGGCCGCGGCCAGCGCCGCGGCATAAGGCTCGCCCGTCCGCGCCGAGATGTCGAGCAGGGATGCAGCCACCACCCGACGCAGCTGCGGATCGTCCACGGGCGCAGCATTGCGCTGCGCGACCTCCGCCGAGAGCGTCTTTGCGGCGGCTTCAATCCTGGCCAGCCGCTCATTGATCGCGGAGAGCTCCGGCGGCGTTTCGCGCGGCGTTGATTTGACGGCCTCAATGGTTGCAGCGAGCTGCTGCGACCGGCTGCCCGCCGCGGCAAGTTCATCGCGCAATGTCGCCACCGATTTCTCCAGTGATCCGATCTGCGCGGCAACCGCCGGATCGGGAGCCGCCGGCGCGGCGGGCGACGGCGCAGGCGCGGCTGCCTTCGCTTCGACGCTGGCCACGCGCGCAGCGAGCGCATCGAGCGCGGCATTGTCGGCCTGTGGCGCCGACGCCGGCGTGGCGGCCTTCGATTCCACCTTGGCCACGCGCGCGGCAAGCGCATCGATCGCGGCGTTGTTGGTCTGCGGCGGCGGTGCCGGCTGAGCAGTTTCGCCCGGCCACCCGGCCAGCCAAACCACGAGTGCGGCAGCGCCGGCCCCGCAAATTATCGAAACGATCGCCGATGACATGATGGCCGCCAGCGGCCATGAGCGTGCGCGGCCGGGCTTGTTCTCGGCATTCGCCGCATCGGCATGCTGGGTTTCATCGGAGATTTCGATGGCGTCGAGATCGAGCGTTGGCGGCGCGCGTTTGGACCGGTCGAGATCCGGCGACGGACCAATGTCTTCGGGCTTGTCGTCAACCATCGCAAAGTTCCTCATCGGTATCGCGCCGGCAACACCCTTAGCAGAATCGGCGCAGGTTCCTACCGCGATAACGTGGCCAGGGCACGGTCCAGCGCCTCAAACAAGCCATTTTCATCCGGCGAGCGCGCCACCAGCACCCGGGTGGCGCCGACGTCGCGGACGACCTGCGCCACGGCGTCGGAAATGCAGCATTGCGGGATCGCCAGCGCGGAGATTTCGACGCCGGCGGCGCGCACCGCATCCAGCAATGCGCGCGCGCTGCGCCGCGAATAATGCAGCACCGCCTCGACCCGGTTGGCGGCGAAGGCGTCGCATGCTTCTTGCGGCAGCCTCAACACCGGAATCATCCGGTAGGTGGTGTGGGTAATGACACTGAAGCCGCGCTCGCCTAATTCGCCCGCGAGATCGCCGGCGAGATCGGCGCCGGCAAGGTAAAGCAGCGTACTGGCTTTCTTCAGCGTCTTTCCGCGCACGCTGGCGACGATCAGGTCGCGCAGCGCCGCGGCGTTGCCGTCGGCCACGGCGACGTCACGGAACCCGGCTCGGCGCGCAGCTTCCGCGGACCGTTCTCCCACCGCGAACAGTGGCAGCGGCAGCAGACGACTGCCAGCGAGATCCGCTTCGATGGCGCGCAGCGCGTTGGCGCTGGAGACGATCACGGCGCCGTAGCGCGCGTCGGCATCGTCATGGAATGCCACCGGCTCGAACCGCAGCATCGGAGCCAGCAGCACCTCAAAGCCTTTTGTCCGCAGGGCCGTTGCGGTGATTTCGTTATCGGGTTGCGGGCGGGTCACCAGGATGGCCATGGCTTACGCTCCCGCCAGCAGGACTTCTGCCGCACCAGACGATTGCACGTTGAGACCCCGGAATGCTACGCCGAGGTTACCGAAACGCCGGTTTGGCGGGTAACGCAAGGGCTCAAATTGGATAACGACAAGCCGGCCCCGGTGCCGATTCTGGTTCTCGGGATCGAAACCACCTGCGATGAAACCGCGGCCGCCGTGGTCGAACGGCAGCCCGACGGCAGCGGCCGGATATTGTCCAATATCGTGCGTTCGCAAAACGAGGAACACGCGCCGTTCGGCGGCGTGGTGCCGGAGATCGCGGCGCGCGCTCATGTCGATGCGCTCGATGGCATCGTTGCGCAAGCGATGAAGCAGGCCGGCATCGGCTTTGCGCAGCTTTCGGGCGTTGCCGCCGCGGCCGGCCCCGGCCTGATCGGCGGCGTCATCGTGGGATTGACCACCGCCAAGGCGATCGCGATGGTGCATGACACGCCGCTGATTGCGGTCAATCATCTCGAGGCCCACGCGCTGACGCCGCGGCTGACCTGCGCGCTGGCATTTCCCTATTGCCTGTTTCTCGCCTCCGGTGGCCATACCCAGATCGTCGCGGTGCTCGGCGTCGGCAACTATGTGCGCCTTGGCACCACCGTCGACGATGCCATGGGCGAGGCGTTCGACAAGGTCGCAAAAATGCTGGGACTGCCCTATCCCGGCGGGCCCGAGGTCGAGCGCGCCGCGGCCGGCGGCGATGCCAAACGCTTTGCATTTCCGCGGCCGATGCTGGGACGCGACGACGCCAACTTCTCGCTGTCCGGATTGAAGACCGCCGTGCGCAACGAGGCCAGCCGCCTGGTACCGCTGGAGCCTCACGACATCAGCGATCTCTGCGCGGGTTTTCAGGCGGCGGTGCTGGAATCCACCGCGGATCGCTTGAGCGTCGGGCTCCGACTGTTTCAGGAGCAATTCGGACCGCCGCGCGCGCTGGTCGCGGCCGGCGGGGTCGCTGCCAACCAGGCGATCCGCGGCGCGCTGCAGGCGGTAGCAGCCGACGCACAGACCACGCTGATCATCCCGCCGCCGGCGCTGTGCACCGATAACGGCGCGATGATCGCATGGGCCGGCGCGGAACGGCTTGCGGTCGGGCTGACCGATACGATGGACGCGGCGCCCCGGGCGCGCTGGCTGCTCGACGAAAATGCCACCGCGCCGGCGAAATTCGCCAATACTCGCGCCAAACTTTAGCGAGGGCGCATGCCGTCTCAACATTCCGTTGCGGTGATCGGCGCCGGCGCGTGGGGCACCGCGCTCGCGAGCGTCGCCGCACGGGCCGGGCGCGACGTCATCCTCTATGCGCGCAACGCCGAAGCCGCCGCACATATGAGGGCAACGCAGGAGAATCCCAAACTGCCCGGTCTAAATTTCGGTCCGCGCATCACCATTACCTCGGATGTCGCCACTGCCGCGCGCGCACACATTATACTGCTCGCAACACCTGCGCAGAATTTGCGCGAGGCCGTCACCGCCCTTGCCCCTCATTTTGCCGCGGCCACGCCGGTGATCGCCTGCGCCAAGGGTATCGAGCGCGGCACCCACAAATTCATGACCGAGGTGATTGCGGAAGCCGCACCGAGCACGGTGCCGGCCATCCTTTCGGGCCCAAGTTTTGCGAGCGACGTGGCGCGTGGGTTGCCTACCGCGGTGACGCTGGCGACAAAAGACGAATCGCTGGCGAGCGCGCTGGTGCAGGCGCTGGGCTCGTCGAGCTTCCGGCCCTATCACACCGCCGATGTACGCGGCGTCGAGATCGGCGGTGCGGCGAAAAACGTGCTCGCCATCGCGGCCGGGATCGTGGTCGGCAAGCAATTTGGCGCATCGGCACAAGCGGCGTTGACCACGCGCGGCTTTAGCGAATTGGTGCGGCTGGGCCGTGCCTGCGGCGCGCGTAGTGAGACCATGTCGGGCCTGTCGGGCCTGGGCGACCTGATCCTGACCTGCTCCAGCCCGCAATCGCGCAATTTCTCGCTCGGCCTTGCACTGGGGCGCGGCGAGCGCCCCTCGCGGGACAAGCTCGCCGAGGGTGAATTCACCGCACCGGTGCTGATCGAACTGGCGGCTTCAAAAAATGTCGATATGCCGGTATCCAATGCCGTCGCCGCCATTCTGAGCGGCGCCACGACCATCGACGAAGCCATCGAGAATTTGCTGACACGGCCGTTCAAGGCGGAGGAATAGTCCTCCTCCGTCATGCCCGCGCTTGTCGCGGCCACCCACGTCTTGGTAAAACGTTAGAAAGACGTGGATGGCCGGAACATCCCCGATCAAGTCGGGGACAGGAGTCCGGCCATGACGAACGTATGGTGGCGTCATGAACTACTGGCTGGTGAAATCGGAACCGTCGAGCTGGTCGTGGGAGCAGCAGATCGCCAAGGGCGACAAGGGCGAGGCCTGGACCGGCGTACGCAACTTCACCGCGCGGCAGAATCTGGTGAAAATGAAAAAGGGCGACCTTGCCTTCTACTATCACTCCAACGAGGGCAAGGACATCGTCGGCATCGCGGAAGTGATCCGCGAGGCCTATCCCGACCCCACCGACAAGACCGGAAAATTCGTCTGCGTCGACATCAAGGCGGACAAGCCGCTGAAAACACCGGTGACCATGGCTGCCATCAAGGCCGACAAGCGGCTCGCCGACATGGCGCTGGTGAAATATTCGCGGCTGTCGGTGCAGCCGGTGACGGCGGCAGAGTGGAAGATCGTGTGCAAGATGGGCGGATTGTAGCGGCGGTGCAACATCTTCGCCCTCATCCTGAGGAGCGCGCTTGCGCGCGTCTCGAAGGATGGCCGCGGGCGCTTGTGGCCCATCCTTCGAGACGCCGCGCAAGCGCGCGGCTCCTCAGGATGAGGACGGAATTTTTCGCGAGCCGCCGTTCACGACATTGTGAATGTATGCCTATCCCCGTCTCCAGAACCTCGCTTATCCTGCTCGGGTCCTGTTCAACGAGGGGGCGCTTCTAGAGGCGTTACTGAAGTGGGACAGAGCGAAAGCTGGCCGGAGGGGCAACCCGAAGGTCGATGCGGCGCCCGCGGACGTGCCTCGCAAGCACGGACTCGGGAGGCCTTGGGTAGCCGTCCGTGCCCATTACGGGGCGCTGCCTTCAGTGGCTGGACGGGGCAGGTAAAGGGTGGGCGAAAGCCTGCCCGGCGCTTGTGCCGGAAGCACGGCCCCAGGGACAGAAATCGCTGCGACGGGACGCCGAGAGGCGTTCCGCGGCCTCTGGTTTCCTAAGGCGGGGATCATGCTGCGGGTAACTGTTACCAAGGCGCGCCTTTCGGCGTTCCGTCTCCCCTCAAAAAGGGGAGAAAAACTAAAAGCCCAACTCGCGCGGCGGCGCGAGGACGAAGGCGCTTGGCTGTTTGAAATTCGAATTCGAGAAATTGGCAATGCGTCGACACACATTCTGCGTCGTCCCCGCGCAGGCGGGGACCCATACGCCGTGTCGCCGATGTTCTCGTTGACGTTAATGACCTTGTTGAGCTGCCTCGCCACATCATAACCGCTGGGGGCTATGGGTCCCCGCCTGCGCGGGGACGACGTATTCATCGGAGCGGCGCAGTGCGCTGTCATCTCCCCGTCAGAACTTCGGCGGCCGCTTTTCCGCAAACGCCCTGATGCCTTCCTTGATCTCGGCGCCGCGCATGCTGTCGCGGGCGCGCCGGTCGGAGGCAGCTTCGTCAAGCCGGCTGCGGGAAAATTCGTTGATGGCGCGCTTCATGCCGCGCATCGCCACCGGCGCGTTGCCGGCGAGAATGCTCGCCAGCCTGTCGACTTCCTCGTCGAGCGATTCGGCAGGCACGCAAGCGGTGAGATAACCGATCCGCAGCATTTCGGAGGCTTCGATCTTCTGCGCCGTCAGAAACAGCTTCTTGGCATTGTCGGCCCCTAACCGCGAGACGTAGCGCTTGATGCCGCTGGTGTAATAATGCAGCCCGAGCCGAGCCGCCGGCATGAACATTTCGGCGCTGTCGACGCCGATGCGGAAGTCGCACGCCAGCGCCAGATCGGTCGAGCCGCCATAGACGCCGCCATTGAGCCGGCAGATCGTCGGCATGGCGAGGTCTTCGAGCCGGTTCGCCACCACCTCGAACGCCGATCCCGCGGTCTCTTGTTCCGCTGCGGCGGCCGCGCGCTCGGCGATCGAGCCGAGGTCGTAGCCGGCGCTGAAGGCGCGGCCGGTGCCGGTCAGCACCATTACCCGGATCGCGGGGTCGGACTCCAGCCGGTCGAACAGGTTCAATAGCGCCTCGAGATCGTCGGGCTGCAGTCTATTCAAATGTTTCGGACGGTTGAGGCGGATGGTGGCGCGGGCGCCGTCGAGGATAAGAACCGGCGTGCTGGCCGCGGCCGCGTCGGACATGTTTTTCTCCGCTATTTGTTTTCCTGCGCGCGCCGTTCGGCCTCCGCGTCGATGGTGTGGGCGAGATCGGGATGCCGCGCCATCAGCACGTGAAAATCCACCAGGTCGAGCACCAGCAGCCTCGACAGCTGCGTGGTGCTGATATTGGCCGAGCGCTGGCGGTTGCCGAGCAGCGCCATTTCGCCGAAGAAATCGCCCTCGCCGAGCCTGACCTTCTTGCCGGGCAAATCGACCTCCACTTCGCCGGAGGCAATGAAGTACATGCAGTCGCCGGGCTGGCCCTTGCGGACGATCATGGTGCGCGGAGGCAGGTCCATGGTGCGCAGCACATGGGTGACATCGGCGATCGCCGCCGGGCCGAGCGAAGCGAAGAACGGCACCTTGCTCACCGAGTCCCAGGTTTTCAGGAAATTATCGCGGCGGGTTTCGGTAGCGAAGCCGGTGGCGAGGATACCGGTCCAGAGCCCGAACACGCCGAGGCCGCAGATCATCACCATCGCCGCGACGATGCGGCCAAGCGGTGTCACCGGCACCACGTCGCCATATCCCACGGTGGTCAGCGTGACGACGGCCCACCACAGCGTCGCCGGCAGACTGCCGAATACGGCCGGCTGCACGTTGCGCTCCAGCACATGAACCGCCACCGACGCGAACAGCAGGACCATCAGGAACAGCACCAGCACGCTCAAAAGCGGCCCGGATTCCAGCACCAGCACCCGGCGCAGCCGCCGCAATCCCGGAATCCCCGGAACCAGCTTGAGCAGCCAGAACACTCCCAGCAGCCATGCCGACTTGACATCGGCGCCGCAGGCAATGGCGACGGGCACCGCGATCGCGGCCACGGCATCCGCCAGCCCGCCGGCGGAGAGGACATAGGCCCATCCACGCCGCGCATGGATGGCACGGACAAGCCGCGCCAGCCACTCGACAGCGAAAAAGGCGAGGCAGGCCCAAAGGGCGGCTTCAACCCAGCGATGCGGGGCCTGATCGGCGGGATCGACGGTCAGAATGACCAACGCGAGCAGACCGGCCGCGACGATGGCATAGGAAGCCGCGGTCATGCGCCGGCCCGCCGCGGCGGCCGCAAGTTGCGCCAGATATGGGAAATTGAACGGCCTGGACATATGCGCAAGGTGCCCGCGCCGCGGCGAGCCGTCAACGAGCGCCGCATCGTGGACGCGGTGCAGCGTCTGTAACGTGCACCAGATACTGCGCAGCGCGCCGCTCTGTGCGCTGCTGGTCCAGGGCCGCAAACCCCGTCTTTTACCGCCTATATCAAACGCTCCCGGGGGACTTTATAATTTGCGCCTGCCGGATCGCGCGGGCCCCGCGCCGCGCCGGGCTATGATCGCAAAGTGGTTCACTCCGAAAAATTGGCTGGCTTCCAATGGATACATCACATGTAGCGGAACATATCGGTGCCGCCGGCAGCGTGTTCGCATCGATCTTCGTGGTTGCGACCTATACCATGCGGACCATGATCCCGCTGCGGGTGTTCGGCATGCTCACCAACATCATCCTGATCGCGACGGCGATTCCGAGCCACAATTACCTGCAGCTGGTGTTGCACGGGGTTCTGTTGCCGCTCAACGGCTACCGGCTGCACCAGATGCTGCAGCTGGTGCGAGACGTGAAAAAGTCCGTCAACAGCGACCTGTCGCTGGAGTGGCTGAAGCCGTTCATGACGGAGCGCAAATGCGCAGCCGGCGAGGTGCTGTTCTACAAGGACGAGAAGGCCGAAAACATGTTCTACATCGTCAGCGGCCGGTTTCAGCTGGTCGAGTTCGGCATCGAATTGCCGGTCGGCGCCATCGTCGGCGAATTCGGCATGCTGTCGCCCTCGAACATGCGGACCCAGACGCTGGAATGCATCGAAAGCGGCGTGGTGCTCGGCGTGAGCTACACCCAGGTCGAGGAGCTCTACGTGCAGAACCCGGCGTTCGGCTTTTACTTCCTGCGCCTCGCCAGCGCCCGGCTGTTCCAGAACATCGGCAAGCTCGAGGAGCGGCTGGCGCAGCATGCCGCACCGGCCGCCGCTACGCCGGGACCGGCTTGAGGGTTGGGTACCGGGGTGGCAGGCATTCGATCCTCGATCCGCTATCTGCTCGCCGATTTCATCGGCGACGATGGCGGCGCGCCGCCATTGCTGCCGGATGGCGTGCCCGAGGCGGTGGAGCCGATCGCCAGCGAAGGTATCGAACGGTTGATCGACTATCAGGGCGCGGGCTATGCGCAGCTTTATGTCGATCGGCTGAAGCGCTTCGTCGGCCGCCACGGCGTCGACGACGCCTTGTTTGCTGAAATCGCCCGGCTGATGGCGCAGCGCATGAGCTACGAGGATCCGATCCGGATCGCGCAGACAAAATTGGCCGAGCTCGATACCGGCGCCGGCAAGGCTGCTGCGCGCAGCGCGGATGACGTCAAGAAATTCCGTTGGGACGAACTTGTCGAAGCGCTTCCCGCCGCGGTCGCCGACCCCGTGCTCGGTGTTCTTGAATGGATGGGATGGCTGCACCGCCCGGTTTCGATCCGCTTCAGCACCGCGGGCCGGTTCGGCATTCGCCGGTTGAAGATCGAGGCGGCGTTGCGGCGCTGGCGTTTGTTCTCGGTGCGTTATGGCACCGAGCGCGCCTGGGTCGAGCGATGGCTGCATATGATCGACCGCAGCCTGAGCAAGCAGCCAAAGGCCGCCGCAGAAATCGTGCAGACCGCGACCATGATCCACGATTATGGCGACGTCTATCGCCAGGGTCTGGCGGACTGGCATTTGATTATCGATAGCCTCGCCAAGCCGACCTTCGACGGCGCGCTGGCGCTGCCGGATCTCGCCGCAGCGCTCAGGGAAGCCCGCGCCGCCGCGATGCCCGACCCGCGGCAGGCCGCGCTGAAGCGAAAGATCGCGGAGATCAGGGGGCGGGTAACCGCTGGCGCAAATGTTGCGGTGGCTTAGAATGCAGGGTGGGCAAAGGCGCTTCGCGCCGTGCCGACCATCTCGTCACCGGATCGATTCTGAAATGGTGGGCACGCTGCGCTTTGCCCACGCTACGGGATCGTAAATATCTAGAAAACAACGACAATTTTTGCCTGCCGATGATATCCCGGCGGCGGCGGATTGCAATCGCGGTGGCGCGGTAACCTTGACCGCGCAGGATGGTGCGGTTGTATCGCGCGATTGTCACACTCTGTGACTTTTCAAGTTCCCACAGGTGCAATCCGGCGCGGGAGGTGCCATAAATGGGAAATTATCGATCAAATTGTTTCGCGGGTTGCACTGAACGCCTGAATTCGGTCTTGCGGTTTCTGTCAGTTTTAGCGAAGGGCGTCAGCTTTGTCGTTCCCCCCCATGTCGTCATCGGTCGCGGTCGGCGCGCTGGTCGGTTGGATGCTCGTCCTCACCTTCAAGCATATCGTCGCGGATTTTTTCCTGCAGAACACCTGGATGGCGCTCGGCAAGGACCAGAAGACTGGATGGGCGCTGCCGCTGCTGGCGCACTGTCTCGTCCACCTCGCCGTCGCACTGCTGCTGATCCTGATTATCGCGCCGCGATTTTGGTTCGTCGCCGTGATCGATTTTGCGATCCACCTCATCGTCGATCGCGCCAAGGGCCTTTGCGTCTCCACCTTCGACGTGACGATGGACCATCAATGGTTCTGGTGGCTGATCGGGATCGATCAGGCGCTGCACCATCTCACCGGCTTCGGCCTGTCGATCTTCATGGCGGCGAACTGACCGAAACCTTTACGCCGGCGCCTCCCGGATAAAGACGGTGAGGCCGTGCTCGCCGACATCGCGTTCGACCACAATCCAGCCGAGCCGTTCATAAAAGCCGGTGAGCGCGGGCCGCGCGCAGAGATAGGCGCGCGCAATCCCCAGCGCGAAGCAGTCGCGCGCGGCGCGCTCGACCAACGCCCCGCCGACGCCGCGCGAGCGGGCGTGCGGCTCGACCCATACCGCCGCCACCCACGGCGTGAGTTGCGGGCGCTGCTTGAGATCCGAGGCGATCAGCGACGCGGTGCCGAGGAATTCCGCGCCGTCATGGGCGACCAGCGCTATCGGGAGCGGCTCCGGGTTGAGATTCTCGTTCAGCCGGCCGGTGATATAGTCGAGCGGATAACCGATCTCCTTCCACGACGCGCGCCAGATCCGGTCGGCGACGGCGTCGAAGAACTCCGGCCGCTGGCGCAGATCGGAAATGGTGAAGGCGTGGGGCATCGGTCTCTGTGCAGTCGTTCCGGCGTTCGCGAGGCTATGTCGCTGCAATTTGCGCCAAACGCAATCGCGCGGCATGCTCGGCAGATGCCCGCAGTCAATCGCCGAAAGAAAACCAGATGACCGAACAGCCCCTCGCAAAAAACACCGTTACCGTGCTCGGCCGCCGCATGGCGTATCACCAGCGCGGCGAAGGTCCGCCGGTGCTGTTGCTGCACGGCAATCCGACGTCGTCCTTTCTGTGGCGCGAGGTGATCCCGGAGTTGGAAGGACACGGCCGGCTGATCGCGCCTGACCTGATCGGCATGGGCGATTCGGAAAAACTGCCCGATCCCGGTCCGGACAGCTACCGCTTCGTCACCCACCGCGCGCATCTCGATGCCTTCATCGATGCCGTGATCGGGCTCTCGGAATCCATCGTGTTCGTGGTGCATGACTGGGGTTCGGCGCTCGGCTTCGACTGGGCCAACCGGCATCGCAACCGCGTCCGCGGCATCGCCTACATGGAAGGCATCGTGCGCCCGATCGCGGGCTGGGACCAATGGAGCGCCGCGGCGACGCCGATCTTTCAGGGTTTTCGCTCCGACAAGGGCGAGACCATGATTCTGGACCGCAACATGTTCGTGGAGCGGGTGCTGCCGGGATCGGTGCTGCGGAAGCTGAGCGACGCGGAGATGGCGGAATACCGCAAGCCGTTCCTGAAACGCGAAGACCGCTGGCCGACGCTGACCTGGCCGCGGCAGATTCCGATCGCCGGCGAGCCCGCCGACGTGGTGCAGATCACGCAAGACTATGCGCAGTGGATGGCGCAAAACGACTTGCCGAAACTTTTCGTCAATGCCGACCCCGGCGCCATTTTGATCGGCGCGCCGCGCGATTTTTGCCGGAGCTGGAAAAACCAGACCGAGGTCACCGTGCCCGGCTCCCACTTCATCCAGGAAGATTCCGGGCCAGCCATCGGCCAGGCGGTGGCGAAGTGGATGAAGGCGAACGCGCTGTGAGCGGATGCGCGGTTCCGATTCGCGGCAGTTTTTCAAGACTGGAGTTCAGCCGTCCGGAGCCGTGGTTAACCTTCCGTTAGCAAATTGCATAGCATCCTGCGTCCCGGGGAGATTTGCCATGTTTTCCAGCCGCGATGCTTTCGAGAACGATTTCTGCCCGGTGCGGGATGATTTGCTCGGCGCCATGTACCGCGCCAACGAAAACGGGCTGCCGCAGCTGGTGGAGAGCGTCTCCGCCGACGTCCGGGCCATGCTGGCGCTGTTCTGCTACAAGCGAAGCCATCTGCACTCGCTGGCGCTGGCGATTGCCGCAAGCTGCAACGAGCGCGACCTGATCCAGCTCGGCGGCCGCGTCGGCTCGACGCTGTATGCGCTGTCGCGCGAGGCGCCGGCAGCGCGCATCGTGCCGCAGTCGTCCTACGGCAATCGCAAGCCGATCACGCTCTCGACCAAGCCGCTCAGTTCGTTCGCGCCGCTCGACGACGAACTTGATGACGAAGATTTCGCGCAGGCAGCGACGGCGTAATTCTTTCGCCGTTCCCGCGAAGGCGGGACGGCTCGTAGAGAGTTAGACAAGCACCGGCAGCCCATGCCTGCGCCGTGCCATGCCACATTCGGGATCGCCGGGCATGCAAGTTCGGCAAACCTCCGGTCGCACCGCATAGATTCCGCATGACGTTGCAACGCCCACCTTGCCGCTCAACGCGGAGCAGCGCTCGCCATCGCAACGCATGCCCGACAGTTTCTCGTTGACGAATTTTTCAGGGATCAAATCGAGCGCGGCATCGTCCTCGGTGGTGAACCGCGGCCAGTTGCTTGAATAGGCGCAGCAGGCGCCGCAGGCCGGGCAGGGGCTGGTGTGGTCGGTGGTCTCCATCGCGAGGGTTTAGCGCAATCAGCTTGCTGCTGATACCGCGTTTTCCGCTCTGAGGTCGGCCAATTCGGCCTCCAGCTCGGCGATGCGCGCATCGCGCGAGGCCAGTGCGGCCGCAACATCGCCGGCGTCGAATTTTTGCGGAATGTGCTGCGGGCAGTTGGTGTCCCACGCGGCGATCTTGAACACGATCACCTGTTCCGGCCTTGCTTTGTAGCCGGCCGGCATCAGCGACGTCAGCAGCGCCGGATCGTCATCGACCACCCGCGCCTCGCCCCAGATTTTTACACGGCGGCGGCGTGCGTAATCCATCACGAAAATATAAGCCTTGGGATTTTCGCTGAGATTGCCTTGCGTTATATACTGCCGGTTGCCGCCATAATCGGCGAAAGCGAGCGTGTTCCTGTCGAGAATTTTGACGAACCCCTTCGGCCCGCCGCGGTGCTGGATATATGGCTGCCCGTCCGCGGTGGCGGTGGCGAGAAACAAGCTGTCCTGCGCGGCCAGAAACGCGGCCAGGTCCTCGTCGATCCCGGTGCGCCAGCCGCCGTCCTGCTCGACCCGCGCATAGGCGTCGCGTGAACCCTTGCGGGCCTGAACGGCCTTGACGGCAGGGGTGAAGGCCACGTCGCTTGAACTGGTATGGGTGTCTGACATCGGAAGGCCCTCCGGAATTCTTTTGGCGAGCCAAGCTCGTCTTCGGATGCAAACATAGTTCTATATAAAATATCAACAATCTGCTCGATTGACACTTCATCGTTGCGGTATATGAAACAATCCCATGGATCGTATCGACGCCATGGCGGCCTTTGTCGCGGTAGCTGATCTCGAAGGCTTTGCGCCGGCCGCCCGCAAGCTCGGCCTCTCGCCGTCGAACGTCACCCGGCTGATCGCCGCGCTGGAGGAGCGCCTCGGCGCGCGACTGCTGCAGCGGACCACGCGCTCGGTGACGCTGACCGATGTCGGCGCCCGCTATCTGGAGCGGGCCCGCCGCATCCTCGGCGACGTCGAGGACGCCGAAATTTCCGCGCAGGCCGAACGCACCCAGCCGGGCGGCCGGCTCGTCGTTTCCGCACCGATCGGTTTTGGGCGCATCCATGTCGGCCCGGTGATGTCGGCGTATCTAAAACGTTATCCCGATGTCAGCGGCGAACTGCGCCTGTCGGACCGCATGATCAATCTGGTGGAAGACGGCGTAGATCTCGCGGTGCGAATCGGCCATCTCGCCGATTCCAGCCTGGTCGCACGCGGCGTCGGCGACATGCGGCGGATCGTGGTGGCATCGCCCGATTATCTCGAGCGGCGCGGCGAGCCGAACAATCCGGCTGCCGTCGTTTCACACGACACGATTCAGTCCGGCACGTCCGACTGGGACTTCGTCGAGGACGGCCGCGAGGTTCGCGTGCCGTGCACGCCACGTTTCATCACCAACAGCGCCGATGCCGCGGTTCTGCACGCCGAGCAGGGCGGAGGCCTGACGCGGGTGCTGGCCTATCAGGCCGCCGATGCCATCGCGGCAGGCCGGCTTGGAATCGTGCTGGAAAAGTTCGAACAGCCGCTGCTGCCGATCCACATCGTCTATCCGACTTCGCGGCTGCTGTCGGCCAAGGTGCGGACGTTTGTCGATCTGGTGATCGAGGTCAGTGACTGGAAGTTCGGGAAGCGGTGATGTCTCATCTGTCATTCCGGGATGCGCCTCTTGGCGCAGGTCCGGAATGACGGCTTCACTTCTTCTTCACCACCCGGAACGTTGCATTGGCGCGCGCGATCACCGCGCCGTCGGCTTTCACAAAACACTGCGCGAAGCAGATCGTGCTGCCGGTTTTGATGACATCGGTCTCGACCGTGAGCCATTGTCCGATTTGTGCGCTGCTGATGAAATCGATGGCCATGCTGACCGTCACCAGCGAAACCGCGCCGCGCAATTGATAGCCGCAACTGTGCCCCATCGCCTTGTCGGTCAGTGCCGCGATCAATCCGCCATGGACGAATCCGCGTGCATTGGTGTGCGGCTCGGCCAGCCACAGTCCGAGAATGAGGGCTTCGGGTGTCAGCTTCTGGTAGATCGGCTCCCACGGATCGGTCAGTGGGCTGCCACGGGATTGGCGCTCAAAACCTTGGGGAATGGTTGGATCGGTCATGCCGGAGCTCGATCATTGACGGGCCGGCCATCATTGAACCCGATCGGCAACGGAAATACAGAACAACAAAGTTTAAAACAGCAATCACGCCGGCAATTCATATCCGATCGCCGTTTCAGCCTCGATGGTTCGCCGCACCGCGGGCCGCCCCATCATGCGCCGGTAGTGCGCGGTGAGATTCGGAAACATTCCGGGCGCGGGGTGCAGCGAATTGGCCAGCCGCCAATACAGCCGGAACAGATGAATGTCCGCGATCGAATAGCGACCCAGCGCCCAGCCGCCGCCCAGCCTTCGATCGGCAATGCCGTAGACCTGTTTTGCATACTCCAGCCCGCGCTGTCGCGCGGGATGCAGCGTGGAGGCGATGAACGACATCCATGACAGCGCCTGCGCGTCGGCCTCGAGGTCATCGCGCGGCAGCAGTTCCGCCTCGGGAAAGCGTTTTGCGAGATAGAACAGAATGGCCGCGACCTCGGTGAGTGGACGCCCGTCGATGAGGAGCACCGGCACTTTGCCTTCGGGATTGAGGGCGATAAAGGCTGGCGTGCGCAGATCATTTTTGAAAGACAACGGTCGGCCCTCGAACGGTTCGCCGATCTCATGCAGCGCGATATGCACCGCCATCGAACTTGAGCCGGGCGCGAAATACAGTGTCAGCATGATAATCCCTCAACCGTCATTGCGAGCGAAGCGAAGCAATCCAGAGTGGCGCACGCGGAAGGACTGGATTGCTTCGTCGCCACGCTCCTCGCAATGACACGCTAAAACGGCAGCCCCACATAATTTTCCGACAACGACGCGGCCGCGGCTTTCGAACTGACCAGATAATCCAGCTCCGCCAGTTGAATCCGCGCGCCGAATTCTCCGGTGTCGGGGAATTTGTGCAGCATCGAAGTCATCCACCACGAGAACCGCACCGCCTTCCACACCCGCCCCAGCGCCTTCGCCGAATAGGCATCGATGCCCGCATTTGAGTTTTCGTCATAAAATTCGCGCAACGCCTGCGACAGATAGTGCACGTCGCTGGCGGCGAGGTTGAGACCCTTGGCACCGGTCGGCGGCACGATGTGGGCGGCGTCGCCGGCCAGAAACATCCGGCCGAACCGCATCGGCTCGGCGACGAAGCTGCGCAGCGGCGCGATGCTCTTTTCGATCGAGGGGCCAGTGACCAGATGGTCTACCGCCTTGCGGTCGAGCCGGCGCTTCAGCTCATCCCAGAATCTATCATCCGGCCATTGGTCGGTGTGATCGTCGAGCGGGCATTGCAGGTAATAGCGGCTGCGATGCATCGAGCGCATGGTGCATAAGGCAAAACCGCGCTCGTGGTTGGTGTAGATCAATTCGTGCGACACCGGCGGCGTCTCTGACAAGATCCCGAGCCAGCCGAACGGATACACCCGCTCGAAAGTCGCGATCGCCGACGCCGGCACGCTCTGCCGGCTGACGCCATGAAAACCATCGCAGCCGGCGATGAAATCGCAGGCCATCTCGTGGCCGACGCCGTCCTTGACGTAACTCACACGCGGCCTATCGGAATCGAAATCATGCGGCGCGACGTCGGCCGCCTGATAGACCGTGGTCAGGCCGGCGTCGGCGCGGGCCTTCATGAGATCGCGCGTCACCTCGGTCTGGCCGTAGATCATCACGGTCTTGCCGGTTGAGGCATGCATGTCGATGCGGTGCCGTGCGCCGCCGAAGGCCAGTTCGACGCCATGGTGCACCAGGCCCTCGCGGTGCGCGCGCTGCGCGGCGCCGACTTCATCGAGCAGCGCCACCGTTCCTTCTTCAAGCAGGCCGGCGCGGATGCGGCCGAGCACATAGTCCGGCGTCTGCCGTTCCAGGATAACGTTATCTATGCCGTAGAGATGAAGCAGCTGTCCCAGCAGCAAACCCGCCGGCCCCGCACCGATGATTGCGACTTTTGTCCGCAATACTTGCTCCCCTGATTGTTGTAGCTTTCATCCCGCGGGGTGCGTGTCCACGCGGTCTTGCAATGATAATTATATCATATAACAATATCCGCAAAGCGCCGATCAACGGCGGTGTCACCAGGGAGAAGATGTCGATGAGGAAAGCGTTTTTGGCGTTGCTGCTGGCCGCCAGTGTGACGCCTGCGTTCGCGCAGGACAAGACCTTCGAACTGAAACTGTCGCACTGGGTGCCGGCGTCGCACCCGCTGCAAAAGGCGCTGGAAGACTGGGGCGCCGCGGTTGAAAAAGAATCCGGCGGTACGATCAAGTACAAGGTTTATCCCGCGCAGCAGCTCGGCAAGGCATTCGACCACTACGACATGGCGCGCGACGGCATCGCCGACGTTACCTACGTCAACCCTGGCTATCAGCCCGGCCGTTTCCCGATTATCGGCGCCGGCGAGCTTCCATTCCTGATGTCGGACGCCAAGGGCGGCTCGATGGCGCTCGACGCCTGGTACCGGAAATATGCCGAGAAGGAGATGAAGGACGTCAAGTTCTGCCTGGGTTTCATCCATGCGCCCTCGTCGTTCCACTCGCGCACGAAAAAGATCGTCGTGCCGGATGACGTCAAAGGCATGAAGGTTCGGCCGGCGCACGCAACCATGGCGAATTTCGTGACGCTGCTCGGCGGCACCAACGTGCAGTCCTCGGCGCCGGAAGTCCGCGACATCATCGAACGCGGCGTCGCCGACGCCGTCACCTTCCCATGGGGATCGCTGGTGCTGTTCGGCATCGACAAGGTGACTAAATACGACATGGACGCGCCGCTCTACGTCACCACCTTTGCCTTCGTGATGAACAAGGACAAATACAACCAGATGTCCGATCGGCAGAAAAAGGCGATCGACGACAATTGCAATACCGAGGCTGCCGGACGCGTCGGCGAACCATGGGGCAAGTTCGAAGACGGCGGTCTCGACAAGGTAAAGGCGGAGACCAGCCACGAAGTCTACAAGCTGACGCCGGAGCAGACGGCGCTGTGGAAGAAAGCGTCCGAGCCGCTGATCAAGACCTGGGCCGAGGGCGTCAGGAAAGCCGGGTCCGACCCCGACGCGGCGATGACCGAGCTTCGCGCCGCTCTCACCAAATACAACGCCTTGGCGCAGTAACAGCCTGGCGCGCACCGGTACGGCGGCGGGATGCTCCCGCCGCCGCGTTTTCCTGCAATCGCCAGCCGTTCGGAGCGGACATGAATCGCGCGTCTATGGATCGTTTCATCGACACGATCGAATGGATCGCGGCCGGATTTGTCGGCATTGTCGCCCTCAACATTTTCATCTCGGTTATCCTGCGCAACACCTACAATTACGCGATCCCCAACTCGTTCGATATCGGCCGCATGCTGCTGGGCATCCTGATCTTCTGGGGCATCGCCGCCACCAGCTACCGCGGCGGCCACATCACCGTCGATCTGATCTGGGCGAATGTCGGCCCGAAATACCAGCGCGTGATCGACGTATTCGCGACGCTGGTTCTGCTGTTCGTGGTGGCGGTGCAGACCTGGACGCTGTTCGACAAGGTGCGCGGCACCTACAACGACAATGTCCTGACGTTCGAGATGCACATGCCGACCTGGCCGTTTTTCGCGATCGCGTGGGCCGGCGACGTCTCGGCGGTGCTGCTGATCGCGATCCGCACCTACCGCCTGATTTTTTATCCGGATCTGATGCGCGACCCCGAAATCAAGCCGGTGGAGTAGGCGGCATGAGCACCGATGCGGTCGCCGTGCTGGGATTCATTGCGTTGTTCGCGCTGATGCTGCTGCGCGTGCCGGTGGGCATGGCGATGGGCCTGGTCGGCGTCACCGGGTTCGGGTACCTGGTCGGGTTTTCGCCGGCGCTCAAGCTGGTCGGCCAGACCTCGATGCGCACGGTGACCGACTATACTTTCGGCGTGATTCCGATGTTCCTGCTGATGGGGACACTGGTCAGCAATTCCGGCATGAGCCGCGAACTGTTCCGCGCCGCCAACGGTTTCGTCGGGCATTTGCGCGGCGGGCTCGGGATTGCCACGGTGGCGGCTTGCGCCGGCTTTGCCGCGATCTGCGGCTCGTCGGTGGCGACGGCTGCCACGTTTTCGGCGGTGGCCTACCCGGAAATGCGGCGGTTCGGCTATCCGCAGTCCTTTGCCACCGGCGTGATCGCGGCCGGAGGCACGCTCGGCGCCATGCTGCCGCCGTCCACGGTGCTCGCGGTATACGGCATCATCACCGAGCAGGACATCGGCAAGCTGTTCATCGCCGGCATCGTTCCCGGACTGCTTGCAATGGCGATGTATATGATCACCATCGCGCTGATCGGCTATTTCAGGCCGGGCTTCCTGCCCACCGGCCCGCAAACCACATGGCGCGAGCGCTTCGCCGGGCTGAAGAATATCTGGGCGCCGGTGCTGCTGTTCGTGTTCGTCATCGGCGGGCTTTACGGCCTGCCGTTCCTGCCGCGCTTCACCCCGACCGAAGCCGGCGGCGTCGGCGCTACCGGCGCGTTCCTGATCGGCGTGCTGACCGGACGGCTCGACAAGGACAAGATGCTGGCTTCGCTGCTGCAGGCGACGCGAACCGCCGCCGCCGTCTTCACGGTGCTGATCGGCGCATTGATCTTTGGGTATTTCCTGACGGTGACGCAAACTCCGCAAAAAGTCACCGAATTTCTCACCGGCCTCGGCCTCGGCAGCTACGGCGTGCTCGCCCTCATAATGGTGATGTATCTGGTGCTTGGGTGTCTGATGGATGCGATGGCCATGATCATCCTGACGGTGCCTATCATCTTCCCGGTGATCATCCATCTCGGCTTCGACCCGATCTGGTTCGGCGTCATCATCGTGATGACGGTGGAGCTCGGCCTGATTCATCCGCCGGTCGGCATGAACGTCTTCGTGATCAAGAGCGTGGTCAAGGACGTGTCGTTCGCCACGATTTTCCGCGGCGTGATCCCGTTCGTGCTGACCGACCTTGTTCGACTGGTGATCCTGATCCTGTTTCCGGTATTGGCGCTGTGGCTGCCCCAGCGCATGGCGGGATAGTACGATGACGCCATCCCTCGTTACCAGATACGTCTTCAGCCTTGCCATCAAGGTCGGCACGCCGATCGTCGCCGGCGAAACCGGCCATGGCACAAGAAGAATTGTCCCGATCCTCGGCGGCGAGGTCCGCGGCGAGGACATGCACGGCACGATCTTCCCCTGCGGCGCGGATTTTCAAATTATCCGCCGCAACGGATTTACCGAGCTCGAAGCCAAATACGCGTTTCAGATGGACGACGGCGCGATCGTCTATATCGAGAACATCGGCATCCGCTTCGGACCGAAGCAGGCGCTCGACCGCATCGCGCGCGGCGAGATCGCCGATCCGGCGCTGATCTACTTCCGCTCGGTGCCGAAATTCGAAACGGGCTCGGAAAAATATCGCTGGCTGACGGAAAACCTGTTCATCGGCGTCGGCGCGAGGCATCCCGACCGCGTCGAGGTCGACGTGCATCGGGTGATGTGAATCCTTTCGTCATTGCGAGCGAAGCGAAGCAATCCAGAGGCCGCGCGCAAAAAAACGGATTGCTTCGTCGCAAGTGCTCCTCGCAATGACGCCGGCATGTCCTCCTTTATATTGTTGACTCCTTCCGAATTCGTTATAGAATATAACTATTCTATTCAGGAATCAATAAGCGCCATGGGAAACGTCGCCGCCGCAACCGCGGGCCCTTCCGCACTGCTCGCCATCGCGCAAACCGGCCCGGTGCTGACCGTCGGCCTTAATCGTCCGGCCAAGCGTAACGCGTTGAATGACGGCATTATTCTGGCGATCCAGGACTGCTTCACCAACATTCCCGACGATGTCGGCGCCGTGGTGATCCATGGCGTCGGCGCGCATTTTTCCTCCGGGCTCGACCTGTCCGAACTGACCGAGCAGGATGCCACCGCCGGCCTGACCCATTCGCAGATGTGGCACCGGGTATTCGACCGCATTCAGTACAGCCGGGTGCCCGTGATCGCGGCGCTGAGGGGCGCGGTGATCGGCGGCGGGCTGGAACTGGCCTGCGCCGCGCATATTCGCGTCGCGGAGCCGAGCGCGTATTATGCACTGCCGGAAGGCCAGCGCGGTATCTTTGTCGGCGGCGGCGGCTCGGTGCGGCTGCCGCGGCTGATCGGCGTCGCAAGGATGATGGATATGATGCTGACCGGCCGGGTCTATTCCGCAACCGAAGGCGCGGCGTATGGTTTTTCGCAGTATCTTACCGAAGATGGCAACGGCCTCGCCAAGGCAATGGAGCTCGCGGAGCGGGTGGCAGCCAACGCGCCGCTGACCAACTTCGCTGTGCTGCAGGCGTTGCCGATGATCGCCGAGGCCAATCCGCAAACCGGCCTGTTGATGGAATCGCTGATGGCGACGGTGGCGCAGAGCGACAAGGAGGCGAAGCGCCGGATTCGCGACTTCCTCGACCGCAAGACCGCGAAGGTGAAACCTTCCTGATGACCGCGATCACGAAAGCGAAGTCAGTCCCGGCCGGAAATGCCGACGCGCCGGCGCGCGCGAACCTTCATCCGCTGCGCGCGATCTCGTTCGGCGATCCCGCGGTCAGCATCGACCGCCGCGAAGACGGTACCATCTATCTGCGCCCGAAGATCGCGCTCGGGGATTATCCCGTTCGCATCACCGACCGCCTGCATCACTGGGCGGAGGCGGAGCCGAACCGCGTCTTCATGGCGGAGCGCGACGCCCACGGCGGATGGCGCAAGATCACCTACACGCAATTGCTGGCCTCGACCCGACGCGCCGCCTCGGGCCTGCTCGCGCGCGGTCTTTCCGCCGAGAAACCGATCGTCATTCTCTCCGGCAATTCCATCGATCATGCATTGATGGCGTTTGGCGCGCTTTATGCGGGGATTCCCTTCTGCCCGGTATCCCCGGCCTATTCGCTGATCTCGAAGGACTACGGCAAGCTCGCATATCTGATGAAGCTGCTGACGCCGGGCCTGGTGTTCGCGGATGACGCCACGGCATTCGCCGGCGCGCTACGCGCCAATGTGCCCGAGAGCGCCGAAATCGTCGTTTCGCGCGGCGAGGTGCCCGGCCGCAGCGTCACTCTGCTCGCGGAGTTGCTGACAACGCCGGAACATCCGCGGCTCGATGCCGCGCATGCCGCCATCGGCCCCGACACGATCGCAAAATTCCTGCTCACCTCAGGCTCGACCGGCAACCCAAAAGCCGTCATCAACAGCCAGCGCATGATCTGCGCCAATCAGGTGATGCTGCGCGAGACCCTGGCCTTTCTGAAGGACGAGCCTCCCGTGATCGTCGACTGGCTGCCGTGGAACCATACCTTTGGCGGCAACCACAATATCGGGCTGACGCTGTTCAATGGCGGCTCGATGTATCTCGACAAAGGCAAGCCGATGCCCGGCGGCATCGAAGAGACCGTGCGCAATCTGCGCGAGATTTCGCCGACGGTGTATTTCAACGTACCGAAAGGTTACGAATCGCTGCTGCCCTACCTGCGCGACGATGCACAGTTGCGAAAGAAGTTCTTTAGCCGGCTGCACGCAATGTTTTTCTCAGGCGCGGCGCTGTCGCCCTATGTCTGGGATTCGCTGGACGAACTGGCGGTGCAGGAAACCGGTTTTCGCGTGCCGATGCTGACCGGGCTCGGGGCCACCGAGACCGCGCCGTTCTTCATGTCGGTAATTCCAGCCACCAGCCGCTCCGGCCATGTCGGCCTTCCCGTCTCCGGCAATGACGCCAAGCTCATTCCGAACAATGGAAAGCTCGAGGTTCGTGCCAGGGGACCGAACGTCACGCCGGGCTATTGGCGTCAGCCTGAACTCACCGCCGCTGCGTTCGACGAGGAAGGTTTTTACAAATTCGGTGACGCCATCAAGCCGGTCGATCCCGACGACTTCGACAAGGGCTTCGATTTCGACGGCCGCATTTCCGAGGACTTCAAGCTCGGCAGCGGCACCTGGGTCAGCGTCGGGCCGCTGCGCGCGCGTCTTGTCGCGGCCTGCGCGCCTGTCGTGCGCGATGTGGTGATCGCCGGCATCAACCGCGACGAATTGTCCGCGCTGGTGATTCTCGATCTCGACGGCTGCCGCGTCGTCAATCCGGCGCTGCCGCCGGGCGATCTTGCGGCAGCGGCATCCGATCCAATCGTCCGGCAGGCGTTTGCGGCACGGCTGAATACATTCGCAACCGAGGCAACCGGCTCGTCGACCCGGATCACCCGCGCTGTGCTGCTCGATACGCCGCTGTCCATCGATCTCGGCGAGGTCACCGACAAGGGCTCGATCAACCAGCGCGCGGTGCTGGAGCATCGCGCCGCCCTGATCGACGCGCTCTATGCGCCGTCGCCGGATCCACAAATCATTTCGCTCAGGTAGAAAGTCATTCGGAGGAAAGCATGCAACTAAAAGATCAGGCCGCCATCGTCACCGGAGGCGCCTCGGGACTGGGCGCCGCCACCGCGCGAAAACTTGCCGCGCAAGGCGCCAAGGTCGCGGTGTGCGACCTGAACATAAAACTGGCCGAGGAACTGGCCAAGCAGATCGGCGGTATCGCGGTGGCCTGCGACGTCGCCGATGCCGCGTCCGGCGAAGCTGCGGTGATCGCGGCCTCGAAAGCGCATGGGCCGGCGCGCGTGCTGGTGAACTGCGCCGGAATCGGCGTCGCCAAGCGCGTGGTCGGCCGCGAGGGGCCGCATGGCCTGGCGGATTTCGACCGCGTGATCCGGGTCAACCTGATCGGCTCGTTCAACATGCTGCGGCTTGCGGCGGCGGAAATGACAAAGCTCGAGCCGCTCGAGGGCGGCGAGCGCGGCGTCATCATTTCCACCGCGTCGGTTGCGGCTTACGACGGACAGATCGGACAGGCGGCTTATTCGGCGTCGAAGGGCGGCATCGTCGGCATGACGCTGCCGATCGCGCGCGAACTGGCGCAGTTCGGCATCCGCGTGCTGACCATCGCGCCCGGCCTGTTCCTGACGCCGCTGCTCGGCGCGTTGCCGCAGGCGGCGCAGGACAGCCTCGCCACGGCAATTCCGTTTCCGCATCGCTTGGGCTCGCCGGACGAGTACGCCTCGCTGGCGCTGCACATGATCGACAACCCTTATCTGAACGGCGAAGTCGTGCGGCTCGATGCCTCGCTGCGCATGGCGCCGAAGTAGGCTAAGGCCGGGCATGTTCATCCATCGCCGCGAGGTACAGATCCAGTGGGGTGACTGCGACCCCGCCAACATCGTGTATTACCCGCGCTATTTCGAGATGTTCGACAATTCGACCTCGATCATGTTCGAGGCCGCCGGTTTCTCCAAGCAGGACATCGTCAGGAAGTATGGGTTGGTCGGCATACCGATGGTGGATACGCGGGCGAAATTCCATATCGCATCCACCCACGGCGACTGGATCACGATCGAGAGCCGGGTCGAGGCCTGGCGGCGATCGAGTTTTGATGTGACCCACAGGGTGTTCAAGGGCGAGGCGCTGGCGATCGTTCGAGACCCGGGTGCTGGTCGGCCGCCATCCGGAGGACCCGGGCAAGCTTAAATCGGCGGCGGTGCCGGAAGAAATCATCGCCAAATTCAAGCAAGGCTGACGGCATAACCTAAAGAAGGGATGATCCGGCGGCGCAATTCGACTAGGAAAACAACAACACCAACGGGAGGAATGAATGAACAAGCTTCTTTTGTCGGCCGTGGCGCTGGCAGCGCTGGCGCTGCCGGGATCGCCGGTCATGGCGCAATCCAACGAAATCGTAATCGGCATCACCGTCACCACCACCGGCCCTGCGGCGGCACTCGGCATCCCCGAACGCAATGCGCTGGATTTCGTGGTGAAGGAGATCGGAGGCGTGCCGCTCAAGGTGATCGTGCTCGACGATGGCGGCGATCCGACCAATGCCACCACCAATGCGCGGCGCTTCGTCACCGAGTCCAAGGCCGACATCATCATGGGTTCGTCGACGACGCCGCCGACCGTCGCCGTCTCCACGGTCGCCAATGAAGCCGGCGTTCCTCACATCAGCCTCGCGCCGTTTCCGATTACGCCGGAGCGCGCCAAATGGTCGGTGGCGATGCCGCAGCCGGTGCCGCTGATGGGCAAGGGCTTGTACGCGCATATGAAGGCGCACAACATCAAGACCGTCGGCTATATCGGTTACTCCGATTCCTACGGCGACCTCTGGTTCAACGACCTCAAGACCCAAGGCGTGCCGCTGGGCCTGACGATTGTCGATGAGGAGCGCTATGCGCGCCCGGATACGTCGGTCACGGGGCAAGTGCTGAAGCTGATCGCCGCCAATCCGGACGCGATCCTGGTCGGCGGGTCGGGCACGGCTGCGGCATTGCCGCAGACCGAACTGCGCGCGCGCGGCTACAAGGGACTGATCTACCACAACCACGGCGCCGCCAGCATGGATTTTATCCGCATCGCCGGCCCCGCCGCGGAAGGCGTGATCATGGCTTCGGGGCCGGTGATGTCGCCGGAGACGCAGCCCGACAGCGCGCTGACCAAGAAGCCGGGCATGGCGCTCAATACCGCCTACGAGGCAAAATACGGCGCCAACAGCCGCAGCCAGTTCGCAGGCCACTCCTACGATGCGTTCAAGATTCTCGAACGCGTCGTGCCGGTGGCGTTGAAGACGGCGAAGCCCGGAACGCCGGAATTCCGCGAAGCGATCCGCCAGGCGTTGATGAGCGAGAAGGAACTGGCAGCCAGCCAGGGCGTCTACAACTTCACCGAAAAGGATCGCTACGGCCTCGACGACCGCGCCCGCATGATCCTGACGGTGAAGGACGGGAAGTACGTGCCGGCGAAGTAGTTAGTTCTTCGTCATGGCCGGGCTTGTCCCGGCCATCCACGTCTTGGCCCCACGCCAAGTAAGACGTGGATCACCGGGACAAGCCCGGTGATGACGCCGAGTATAGGCCGGCTCCTAAATCCCGCTCGCGCCCTCGTGCTGGAAGCCGAGATAGCTTGCGGCCACGCGCTGGTTGCTGGCGATATCGGCGGCCGGCCCGCTTAAAATAAATTCGCCGAGCTCCATCACATAGGCGCGGTCGGCGATCTGCAGCGCGGCCTGCGCGTTCTGCTCGACCAGCAGCACCGAGACGCCGGCGGCGCGTAATTCGCCGATGGTGCGGAAGATGTCCGCGACGATGATCGGCGCAAGGCCAAGGCTCGGCTCGTCCAGCATCAACAGTTTAGGCGCGCCCATCAGCGCGCGGCCCATCGCCAGCATCTGCTGCTCGCCGCCGGACAGCGTACCGGCCAGCTGCTTGCGCCGTTCGCGCAATCGCGGAAACAGCGTGTAGACACGCTCGAAGGATTGCGCCGCGGTTGCCTTGGCGATCCGGAATGCGCCGAGCTGCAGATTGTCCTCGACACTCATGGTGGAGAACAGTTCGCGATGCTCCGGCACCAGGCTGAGACCTGCCGCGACGCGGTCCTCGATCTCGAGCTGCGCCATGTCCTCGCCGGCGAATGCCGCGGCGCCTTTCAGCGGCAGAATGCCCATGATGGCGTTGAGCAGCGTGGTCTTGCCGGCGCCATTGGCGCCGATGATGGTGACGATCTCGTCGTCGCGCACCTCGAGCGACACCGCGCGCACTGCCTCGACCTTGCCATAGGCGACGTGCGCATCCGAGACAGACAGCAGCGCGCTCATGACGCAGCTCCGAGATAGGCCTTTATCACGTCCGGATTGCTCTTGATCGCCGCGGGCGTGCCCTCCGCGATCTTGGTGCCGAAATCCAGCACCACGATGCGGTCGGCCAGATCCATCACAAAACCCATGTCGTGCTCCACCAGCAGCACCGACATGCCGCCGTCGCGCAATTGCCGCAGCAACGCGGCGAGCCGCTGCTTTTCCATGTGGCGCAGGCCGGCGGCGGGCTCGTCGAGCAGCAGCAGGACCGGGTCGACGCACAGCGCGCGTGCAATCTCGACGATGCGCTGCTGGCCCAGCGACAGCGAACCTGCAAGCTGGTTGATATGCTCGCTCAAACCCACACGTTCGATCTGCCGCGCCGCTTCCGCGAGCAATCCGGCCTCGTCGGCGCGGTCGAGCCGGAGCATGCTGGAGATCGCGCCGGCGTGACCGCGTAAGTGAGCGCCGATCGCGACGTTTTCCAGCACGGTCATGTCGGGCACCAGCTTTACGTGCTGGAAGGTGCGGGCGACGCCGAGTTTTACCACTTCTTGCGGCGGCGCGTTGTCGATGTTCTTGCCGAGCAGCGAGATGGTGCCGCCGGATGAGGTCAGCACGCCGGTGATCAGGTTGAAGGTGGTGCTTTTGCCGGCGCCGTTCGGACCGATCAGGGCGACGATTTCACGGGCCTGCACATCGAAGCTGACCTTATTGACAGCGACGACGCCGCCAAAGCGCTTTTGCGCGTTATCGATTTGCAGCAGCGCACCGGATTCCAGGTTCGGCCTGATTTGCGCGAGCGGCGCAGCCTTTTTATCCGGCCGCTTGCGACTGATGTCGAGCGGCAATAGCGACATCAGCCAGGGCCACACCCCGGTCGGCGCCAGTTGCAGCAGCACCACCAGCATGATGCCGAACACGATGATCTCGAGCTGGCCCTGGCCGCCGAAAACAAGCGGCAAATAGCTCTGCAGGATTTCCTTAAGCACCACGACAATGGCGGCGCCGAGCACGGCGCCCCAGACATAGCCGGCGCCGCCGACCACGGCGATGAACAGATATTCGATGCCGGCCTGGGCGCCGAACGGCGTCGGATTGGCCGCGCGCTGGAAATGCGCGTAGAGCCAGCCCGAGAGTCCCGCCAGCACCGCGGCATAGATAAACACCAGCAATTTCGCGCGTGGGGTCTGCACACCAAAAGCTTCGGCGGCGATGTGGCCGCGGCGTAGCGCGCGGATAGCGCGGCCAGTGCGGGAATCCAGCAGGTTCATCGACAGGACGGCGCAAACAATCACCGCGATCCAGATCACGAAATAGATCGTGCCCGGGTCGAGCATCCTTAGAGGCCCGATCGTCAGCGGCGGAATCGCCGAGATGCCGTCATTGCGCCCCAGAAATTCAAGCTTGCTGAACAGATAAAACAGCGCGATGCCCCAGGCGATGGTGCCGAGCGGCAGATAATGCCCGGACAGCCGCACCGTGATGATGCCGAGCAGCACCGCGGCAACGCCGCTGACCAGCAGCGCCATCGGCAATGTCAGCCAAGGCGACATCCCATAGGCGGTGGTCAGCACCGCCGTGGTGTAGGCGCCGAACCCGCAAAACGCCGCTTGGCCGAACGAGGTGAGGCCGCCGACGCCGGTCAGCAATACCAGCCCCATCGCCACCAGCGCGGCGAGGCCGATGTTGTCCAGGAGCACGATCCAGAACGGCGGCATGCCCGGGATGAACGGAATCGCCGCCATCACCAACGCGAAGAAAAGCACGGGGAGACGCTGCATCATCGCGCTCAGTCCTTTTCCTCTTCGACCGCGGGCGCAGCAAGCGACCGCAGTATCAATACGGGAAGGATCAGGGTGAAGACGATGACTTCCTTGTAGTTGCTGGCATAGAACGAGGAGAAGGCTTCGACTGACCCGACCACCAGCGCCGCAACGGCGGTGAGCGGATAACTGACGAGGCCGCCGATGATCGCGGCGATGAATCCCTTCAGGCCGATCAGGAATCCGGTGTCGTAATACAGCGTAGTGATGGGCACGATCAGGATTCCGGAAATCGCGCCGATTACCGAAGCAAGAAGAAATGCCAGCTGCCCCGACAGCGAGGTCCGGATGCCGACCAGCCGCGCGCCCAGACGATTGACCGCGGTGGCGCGCAGCGCCTTGCCATACAGCGTATGGCCGAAGAACAGCCACAGTCCGACGATGAAAGTGATGGTGATGGCATAGACCGCGATGTTCTGGCCGGTGAAGCGCAACTGGCCGACGGTGAAGGCCACATCGGAAATCGTCGGGCCGCGCTGCCCCTCGGCGCCGAAAAACACCAGGCCCATTCCCTGCAGCGCGAGGTGGCAGCCGACCGAAGCGATCAGCAGCACCAGCACCGAAGTGTGCGCGATCGGCTGGAATGCGATGCGATAGAGGAACAGCCCGATTGCCGCGACGATCACCAGCGACAACGCGATGTTGACGGCGATAGGGGCCTGCCGGCTTGCGAACCAGGTCGTCAGCGCGAGAACCGCGAGGGGGAGCAGAATATTGACCCCCAGCGCGCGCAGCATGCGGCGCGGGTTCAGCGACTTTCGCGCGCCGATGATATCGAGACAGAACGCCACAAAACCCATCGCCACGGCGAGCCGCGCCGTCCCCGGCACCTGGCCGGCCGACAATGTCGCATAGGTCAGTGCGCCGTAGGTGACGAACTCACCTTGCGGGATCAGGATCACCCGGGTGACGGCGAATACCAGCACCAGCGCCAGTCCGAGCAGCGCATAGATCGCGCCGTTGGTGATGCCATCCTGCAGCAGGAACAACAAAATCGTGGTGTTCAAGCGCTTCCCCCTCGCGCGTCGGGCTTCGGGCCCGACCAAAAAAATAATAGCGGTTGAATCCGCCGGGCTTGTTTGATATACTGTATAACAGTTATAAACTATAATCAAGACCCAAACTTGGGTCGTCTCAACCTACCGGGATTGCGGGTGCCGAGCGATGACTGTTTCCAAAACCGCGGCTGTCGATGGTGCGAAGGCGTCGCGCAAGGAGCAAGCGGCGGATGGCGCGGATAATGATGCGCTGCTGATCGGCGAATTGTCCGACCATCTCGGCTATGCGCTGAAGCGCGCGCAGTTGAAGATTTTCGACGACTTTCTGCGCTGCGTCGCCTCGCTGCAGCTGACGCCGGCGCAGTTCTCGGTGCTGCTGCTGCTGGACAAGAACCCCGGCCGCAACCAGACCGAGATCGCCAATACGCTTGGCATATTGAGGCCGAACTTCGTGGCGATGCTCGATGGCCTGGAGAGCCGCGAACTGTGCGTCCGGATGCGTTCGACCAACGACCGCCGCTCGCACATCCTGATGCTGACCGACAAGGGCCGCGCCGTGCTCGCGCGCGCGAAAAAGCTGGTTGCGACCAAGCACGAAGCCCGGCTCAACGAATTGCTCGGAAGCTCCAACCGCGCCGCGCTATTGACCATGCTGGCCAAGATCGCCGCGGAGTTTTAGCACCCACGTGTCCCGGACGCGCTGCAGCGTTCTTCACGCTGCTGCGCAGAGCCGGGACCCCGGTTTCTTCGAATCGCAAGCAAGCTGGGCCCCGGCTCAGCAGCGCACCGCTTCGCAAGAGCTACGCGCTGCGCCGCGTCCGGGGCACGAGACCTCATACCTGATCCACTAGAATCACCCGAACATCGTTGACGTTGGTGAGAGTCGGGCCGGTCAATAGCAGATCACCGGTCGCTTCAAAGAACGCCGTCGCATCGTTGTTATCGAGATACTTCTGCGCATCGAGGCCGAGCGATTTCATTTTCGCGAATGTGCTGTCATCGATCACCGCACCCGCCGGATCGGCAGCACTGCCCGCCCCGCCGTCGGCCCCATCGGTATCCCCCGCCAACGCTGAAATGCCGCTGACGTCCTTGAGCAGCCCGGCCAGTGCCAGTGCGTATTCCTGGTTGGGGCCGCCGCGGCCGTTGCCGCGCACGGTGACGGTGAGTTCGCCGCCGGACAGAATCGCCAATTGCTTGCCCTCCGCGCGGGCCTGCAGTGCTAGCCGGGCGTGATCGGCAGCAACGCTGCGGGCCTCGCCTTCGAGATCGGCGCCGAGATCGGCGATCTCGTAGCCGGTATCCTTCGCCAGTTTTATCGCGGCATCGAGCGAATTGCGCGGCCGCGCGATCAATTCAAAATGCGCGCGTGCGAACGCGGCGTCGCCCGGCTTGCAGCTTTCATTGCCCGGATCGTACAGCGCGCGGCTGATCGCATCGTCGAGCTTCAGGTCGTATTTTGCAACCAGGGCGCGGGCATCGGCAAGCGTGGCCGGATCCGGCACCGTCGGTCCCGATGCGATCGCGGACGGATCGTCGCGCGGCACGTCTGAAATCGCCAGCGTCACAATCTCGGCAAGCCTGCCGGCGCGCGCCAGCCGGCCACCCTTGATCCGCGACAGATGTTTTCGCACGGTATTGATCTCGCCGATCGGCGCGCCGGATCGCAGCAACGCCCGGGTCACCTGCTGCTTCTGCGCAAACGTGATGCCTTCTACCGGCGCGATCCAGTTGGCGGAGCCGCCGCCGGACAATAGAACCAGCAGCAGATCATCCGCGGTTGCCTCCGCGGCCAGCTTCAAACTGTGGTCGGCGCCCTTGAGGCCGGCTTCGTCGGGCACCGGATGTCCGGCCTCGATTACCTTGATCCGCCGTGTCGAAACGCCATGGCCATGGCGGGTGGTGGCGATGCCGGCGAGCCGCGATGGATCGAGCTCGAGCGCGTCGAGGTAGTGCCGTTCCGCGGCGGCGGCCATCGCGGCGGCGCCTTTGCCGGCGGCGAGACAGATCACCCGGCCCTTCGGCACCGGGCGCAAATGGGGTGCGAGCACGACATCGGGATGCGCGGCAGCCACGGCGGCGTCGTAAATCGCGCGAAGAAGAGGGCGTCGGTCGGTCATTTCGGGATGTTATGACGATCCGCGGAACGGATCGCAAGGCGCGGCTAAGAAGCGGCGTTACACCGCCGCGGTCGCGACCACCTGCGCCAGCAATTGCTCGCGCGTCGACTGCGAGCGATAGCCCTTCATGGTCGCCGCAAAACGCTCGAGTATACCGTCTTCGAAGGCGGTGACGATGGTGTCGTGCACATAGCTCTTGCGGCAGATCGCCGGCGTGTTGGACAGCTCATCGGCTGCGGCGCGCACGGCTTCCAGCACCTGCTTCTTGCGGCCGCGGGCGCTGGCCGCCGGCGAAATCCGCGACAGCGATTCCAGCACCACCGCGGAGGCCATCAGAGTGCGAAAGTCCTTCAGCGATATCTTGATGCCCGCGATCTCGCGCAGGAATTCGTTGACCTGGGTGGCGTTGACTACCCGGATATTGCCTGAATTATCCTTGTACTGGAACATCCGCTTGCCCGGCAGATCGCGCAGGATGCCGATGGCGCGCACCAGTTTTGCGGCGTCGCATTCCTTCCGAACGGCCTTACCGCCCTTGGCCTTGAAGGTCAGCACGATGCAGTCGTCCTCGACGGTAACGTTCGACTTCAAGAGCGTGCTGGCGCCCCGCGTCCCGCTGAGCCGCGCATAGGATTCGCTGCCGGGGCGGATCGCGGTGCGCGCGATCAGTTCGATCACCGCGGCAAGCGCGAATTCGCGGGTAGGCTGATCGCCGGACAGATGAGCCGAGACGTTGCGGCGGATTTTCGGCAGGGCCGCCACCAGCCGCGCCAGGCGGTGCGCCTTGCGCTGCTCGCGCACCTTTTCCCAGTCGGAGTGATAACGATACTGCAGCCGCCCGGCGGCGTCGCGACCGACCGCCTGCAGGTGCGAATTAGGGTCGGGCGAGTAGCGCACTTCCTCGTAAGCCGGCGGCACCGCCATTGAGTTGAGCCGCTTGATGGTGCCGGTGTCCCGGATCGGCCTCCCATTGGCGCGGACGAATGAATAATTCTTGCCGCGCTTGATACGGCGGATCGTCAATTCATTCTGGTCGCCGAGCTTGAGGCCCAGCTCCTGGGCCAGGGATTCGACCGATGTGCCGTTCGCCGTCTTGGTCTTTGCGGCGGGAGCTTTGGGCAGCTGTCCGAGCGCTTCTGCGAGCGCCACGGCGGGATCGGCGGAAACGGGCCGCGGCGCCTCAAAATTCTGCTGATCCGTCATGACTTTAAACGCCTCGACTTAGGCCTGTATCCGCTAATGCTGATTGTTGTTCTTTGGTTCCGGCGGCAGCGCCGGCCACGAGGGGGCCATTTAGGGGGTAATGACCTGGAGCGCCAGCCCTCCGGCAGGCAATTGCGGTTGCGGGCTACCGTCAGCCGGGCGAATCAATGGCCCCGAGGTTAATTTTGGCCCGGCCCAAACGCGATCGTGATCGCCACCCCACGTTCGGGCGGCGATCATCGAGCGGCAAGCCGACCAAGATCCATGTGCTTCCGGCTTGTCCCGGCACCGTGCCGCGACGCATAATCGCCGGCAATAACGAAGACGGCTGGCGGCCTATGCGGCCGCATGGTGGAGGAATGGATGTCCGACAAAATCTACGACGTGCCCGCGGAGTGGGCGAAGCGCGCCTGGGTGGACGACGCCAAATACCGCGACATGTATGCGCGCTCGGTCAACGACCCCGACCGGTTCTGGGCCGATGAGGCCAAGCGGATCGACTGGGTCAAGCCGTTCACCAAGGTCGAAAATTCATCGTTTCAGCCCGGCAAGATTTCAATCAAATGGTTCGAGGACGGCGTCCTCAATGTCGCCTGGAATTGCATCGACCGCCATCTCGAGAAGCGAGGGGACCAGACCGCGATCATCTGGGAAGGCGACGACCCTTCGGAGTCCAGGCATATCACTTACCGTCAGCTGCATGACGAGGTCTGCAAGTTCGCCAACATCCTGCGCACCCGCAATGTCAAGAAGGGCGACCGCGTCACCATCTACCTGCCGATGATTCCGGAAGCCGCCTATGCGATGCTGGCCTGCGCCCGGATCGGGGCCATCCATTCGGTGGTGTTCGGCGGCTTCTCGCCCGACAGCCTCGCCCAGCGCATTACCGACTGCGCCTCGAAGATCGTCATCACCGCCGACGAAGGCCTGCGCGGCGGCAAGAAGGTGCCGCTCAAGGCCAATGTCGATGCAGCCATTGCAAAAAGCGGCGGCGTCGACTGGGTCGTGGTGGTCAAGCGCACCGGCGGCGCCGTCGAAATGAACCCGACGCGCGACCTCTGGTACCACGAAGCCGCCGAGATGGTGACGACGGAATGTCCGTGCGAGCCGATGAACGCCGAGGATCCGCTGTTCATCCTTTACACCTCAGGTTCGACCGGTCAGCCCAAGGGCGTGCTGCACAGCTCGGCCGGCTATCTGATCTTCGCTGCGATGACGCATCAATATGTGTTCGATTATCACGAGGGCGACATCTACTGGTGCACCGCCGACGTCGGCTGGGTCACCGGGCACAGCTACATCCTCTACGGGCCGCTGGCGAACGGCGCGACCACGCTGATGTTCGAGGGCGTGCCTAATTATCCGGATAATTCGCGGTTCTGGAACGTGGTCGACAAGCACAAGGTCAACATCTTCTACACCGCGCCGACCGCGATCCGCGCGCTGATGCAAGGCGGCGACGGGCCGGTGAAGAAAACATCGCGCAAAAGTCTGCGGCTGCTCGGCTCGGTCGGCGAGCCGATCAATCCGGAAGCATGGGAATGGTATCACCGCGTGATCGGCGACGAGCGCTGCCCGATCGTCGATACATGGTGGCAGACCGAAACCGGCGGCATCCTGATCACGCCGCTGCCGGGCGCCACCAAACTCAAGCCGGGTTCGGCGACGCACCCGTTCTTCGGCGTGCTGCCCGAGATCGTCGACGCCGACGGCAGGGTGCTGGAGGGCGAGACCCAGGGCAATCTCTGCATCGCAAAATCCTGGCCGGGGCAGATGCGCACGGTCTATGGCGACCACGCGCGTTTCGAGCAGACCTATTTCTCGACCTACAAGGGCAAATATTTCACCGGCGATGGCTGCCGCCGCGACGCCGACGGCTATTACTGGATCACCGGCCGCGTCGATGACGTGATCAACGTCTCCGGCCACCGCATGGGCACCGCGGAAGTCGAGAGTTCGCTGGTCGCCAATCCCGCGGTGTCGGAAGCCGCCGTGGTCGGCTATCCGCACGACATCAAGGGCCAGGGCATCTACGCCTATGTCACGCTGATGACCGGCACCGAACCGAGCGATGCCTTGCGCAAGGAACTGGTGGCCTGGGTGCGCCGCGATATCGGACCGATCGCCTCGCCCGATCTGATCCAGTTCGCGCCCGGCCTGCCCAAAACCCGCTCCGGCAAGATCATGCGCCGCATCCTGCGCAAGATCGCCGAGGACGAGCCCGGCAGCCTCGGCGACACCTCGACGCTGGCCGATCCGGCGGTGGTGGATGACCTGGTCAGCAACCGGCAGAACAAGAAGGGGGCGGGGGCCTAGCCGCCGCACTCCCATCCATCTCCGACGAGGCACGGGAGTTTGTCCTCCTGGATCCGTCATCGGCGCGCCAACCGCTGCGCCGGTTTCATGGTTTGGCTCGCCTCGCTTCATCCATTTCAGATTGTCCTGCCATCGATCGCGATCTATCATTGCAACCCTAAAGAGAAAAACGCGATGGATACCGTCTGCAACCTCGGGAGGCGTTGATGCGAACCCATTTGATTTATCGCGCCGTGGCGGCGCTCATTATCGTGCTCGGCCTGGCGCTGGGATCGACCGGCGCGTCGGCGGTCGGCAAGGGTGAAACCTGCGGCGGGCTTTTCCCGATTCCCTGCGACAAGGGCTTGTGGTGCCAGCACCCCGCGGGGCAATGCAAGGTCTTCGACGGCCAGGGTAAATGCGATGTGATTCCGAGGTTCTGCACCCGCATCTTCCGGCCGGTGTGCGGATGCGACGGCAAAACCTATGGCAATGACTGCGAACGCCGGGCGGCCCAGGCGCAACTCAATCACGTCGGCCGTTGCAAAAAAACATACTGACGGCGCCGATTGACGACAGTGCCGGCGAACGTTTGCTCCAGCCGATCAGGCGAGGTAGCTGTCCCATAGCGCGTTACGAAACCGCAATTGCGGATCGTAGCGCCGCTTTGCCGCGATGAATTCGTTGAGGCGCAGATAGGCCGCCCGCAGTTGCCGGCGCCTCGCATGCAATCGGCAACGCAGATAGCAGCTGCCTCCAAGTTCAAGCGTGCGACCGACCAGCTTGACCGTCATTGCCCGCATCTGGTCGCCGGCCTCAGCGGTTCGGTTCAGTCGCGGTCGTACCCTATCAACAATATTGTGACCGCGCTCAGCCGATCCCCGGTCGTTTCCGAACGAGTGTTGTTTTCAAGTCATTTACTTTGTTGCGAACTTTTTCTTCTGTAAGGCCCTGCGGGGTCGGTCCGGGGCGCCGGCCGAAACCTCTTGGTTAGTGCGCGCGGTTGAAAATGCGTGAGCAAAGATCGCACCCCCGCACGCTGCAGGTGTGCGTGGAATTAGCCGCTGCGGTCGAGCGGCCGAGGGAAACTGGAGAGTTTGATGTCGTTGAAAATTGCGATGGCGCTGGCGGCCACGCTTGGAGCCGGCCTGTTGACGATCGATGCGGCGCAGGCGCGCCCGGATGTGGTGGGTTTCAGGGGCGATTATTCCCCGGGAACGATCGTGGTGAAGACCAACGAGCGACGGCTTTATCTGGTGGTCGATCAGGGCCGCGCCGTGCGCTATCCCGTCGGCGTCGGCAAGGCCGGCAAGCAGTGGGCCGGCACAACTCGCATCGACGGCAAATACACCAATCCCGCCTGGTCGCCCCCCGCGGAAGTGAAGCGCGACAAGCCGTCGATGCCGAGCGTCATTCCCGGCGGCTCGCCGCGCAACCCGATGGGCGTCGCCGCCATGACGCTGTCCGGCGGCGAATACGCGATCCACGGCACCAATATGCCGGGCTCGGTCGGCGGCTTTGTCTCCTACGGCTGCATCCGCATGCTGAACGCTGACATCAGCGACCTCTACCAGCGGGTTTCGGTCGGCACCCCGGTGGTGGTGACGCGCTGATCGGCGGAACTAAGATCTCGTCATTGCGAGGAGCGCGGCGACAATCCAGTCTTTGCTTTGTAGCGCCGCGGCCTGAATTGTCAGCCGTTTCCGCCGTATGGAAATCGGCAACGCAGGGGATGTGAGGTCGGTCGGTGAAGGCGTTAGCGAGATTCGTATCGACTACGGCGTGAATCAAAAGCTGGACTAGAACCTACGGGCCGCCTTCCGGCCGCGCGACCCAGACCATGCCGTGCCACATTCCCGCGCCGAGCGGCTCGCAATAATCAAGCGACGCGGCGCGCTGCAGTTTTAATCGCTGGATGACCGCCCGCGATCGGACGTTGTCCGCCGAGGTGTAGGCAAGCACTTCCTTTAAACGCACCCGTTCAAAAACATCCCGCAACGATGCCTTCGCGGCCTCGGTGGCGTAGCCTCGACCCCAGGCCGCGCGCAGGAGACGCCAGCCGATGTCGGCATGAGGCCCAAGCGGATGGCCGGGCCGCGAGGGCATGATGCCGGTATAGCCCAAAAATTGCCCGCTCAGGTCTTCCAGTGCCCACCGGCAGAAGCCGTGCTGCTCGAAGCTTGCCACGTAGCGGTCGAATTTGGCGTCGCTCTCGGTGCGATCCAGAGGACCGCCCAAATCCCGCGTGACTTCGGCAGCGGCGTTCAGCATGGCAAATGCGTCTCTGTCGGACTCCCGCCAGTTCCGAAGCCTGAGCCGCTCAGTACGGATCACCGCGTGTCACTCCACAGGAAATCTTGTTGGCGCGATCGCAAGGCCTGGGCCGCTCAAAAATCCGACGCGATGCCCTTGTTCTCCCAGTCGCCGTAGCGGGTAGGCTCCGGGCCCTTGGGACCGCCGAACTCTTTCGCCGCCGGCTCCGGTGCCGCCTGTGCCGCGGCGGCGCGGCGGGCTTCGGCTTCGGCGAGCGCGCGTTGCGCCTCGGGCGTTCGCGGCTTGTGCTGCGGCGCTGCGTCCGAGGGCTGAGCGGGATCGTCTTTCATCTCAAAGCTTTCGCATCTCGAAGATTCCACCCGATGGAACGCCACAGATCGCACCCAAACTGTGAAATCAGTAGGGCGATTCTTACATTTGGCATATTCCCGTGTCACAAATGATTTCCCGCCGCGATGGGCCGACCCGGCCGCAGCATTGTCGGTTCCTTTCGAAAGCGATTAGCACCTTCATGCCTCCTGTACGATTCGCACCGCCCACCGAGGTGCCCGGCCTCGCGGCGCGGCGGATCGCGGCGGATATTTTGGACGGCGTGCTGCACAAGCGCCGCACCCTCGACGACCAGCTCGAGGGCGCCGCCGCCCATCCCGGCCTGAAGACGCTGTCCGACCGCGACCGCGCCTTGATGCGGCGGCTGGTGGCGACGATATTGCGGCGGCTGGGAACGCTGGGCCACGTGCTGTCGCGGCTGCTCGACCGCGGCATTCCCACCGACGCGCCGCGCGCGCAGAGCGCGTTGCTGATCGGGGCTGCGCAAATTCTCTGGATGGACGTGCCCGATCACGCCGCGGTCGACCTCTCGGTGCGGCTGGTGCAGTCGGACCGCCGCGCCGCGCAAATACGCCGGCCTCGTCAACGCGGTGCTGCGCCGTTGCGCGCGCGAGGGCCAGCCGCTGATCGACGAGGTCAAATCGCAGACGCTGGACGTGCCGTCCTGGCTGATGGCGCGGTGGACCGCGCATTACGGCGAATTAACCGCCAAGGAAATCGCCACCGCGATCGGCCATGAGCCGTCGCTCGACCTCACGGTAAAATCCGACGCCGCGCAGTGGGCGGCGCGGTTGCATGGCGAAGAGCTGCCGACCGGAACCGTGCGCACGCTGCTGCAGGGTTCGGTGACCATGCTGCCGGGTTTTTCGGAAGGACAATGGTGGGTGCAGGACGCCGCCGCCGCGCTTCCGGTGCGGTTGTTCGGCGACGTCGCCGGAAAATCAATCGCGGATCTCTGCGCGGCGCCGGGCGGCAAAACCGCGCAACTGGTACAGGCCGGCGCAAGGGTCACCGCGATCGACCGCTCGCCCAACCGCGTGGCGCGGCTGCGCGACAATTTTGCGCGGCTGGCGCTGCAAGCAGAGATGGTGGTGGCGGACGCCACCGAATGGCAAAGCGAGAATCGATTCGACGGCGTGCTGGTCGATGCGCCCTGCGCCTCCACCGGCACCATCAGGCGCCATCCCGACGTGGCCTGGCTGCGGCAGGAACTCGATATCGGCGCGCTGATGGCCCTGCAAAAGCGCCTGCTGCAAAAGGCGGTCGCACTGTTAAAACCCGGCGGCACGCTGGTCTACTGCACCTGTTCGCTGGAACCGGAGGAGGGCGAGCAGGCCGTCGCCGCCCTGCTATCGGCCGAAACGAGTATGCGCCGCGCGCCGGTCGAGGCCGGTGAGGTGGCGGGTTTGGCCGAAATCCTTACCCCCGAAGGCGACCTGCGCACCCTGCCCTGCCACCTGCCGCACGCCGACCCCCGGCTGGGCGGGCTCGACGGTTTCTATGCGGCGCGGCTGGTTAAATCCTGATATTTGCAGGACAATTTGCAGATTCGGCGCATTCCGGTGATGTCGTGACAGCGTTTCCGGATTAATAAGGATTCGCAGAAAATCCTTCTCAAGTTAAAAGGATTCCCGGCGAATCCCTCTCCATTTGAGATTCAAGGCGCGCGTGTCGGTCGCTCAACGCAGACGTATTTCGACGCTGATCATGGGCCGCTTCGCGCGGAACGCGATGGCGCGCGCCAGCGGGGGATCGGTGGCCTTGTCGCGACTTTGGCCGGGCCGCACCGACCGGCTGATCATCGCGCCGCACGATCTGCGCACAGCGGACGCCACCCGCGCCGCCGAGGTCTATGCCGGCCGCTTCGTGTTCGCCGGCAAGATCGTCACCTGCCACGGCCGCTCGGTGTTCGACCTGGAACCGCCGTCGGAAGACTGGGAGGTCAACCTGCTCGGCTTCGGCTGGCTGCGGCATCTGCGCGCCGCCGATACCGCGATCACCCGCGCCAATGCCCGCTCGCTGGTCGACGACTGGATCTCCAATCCAAACCGCAAGCGCCCGATCGGCCGCCGCGCCGACGTACTGGCACGCCGCGTGATCTCGCTGCTGTCGCAGGCGCCTTTGGTGCTCGGGGATACCGACGGCAAATTCTATCGCCGCTATTTGCGCGGTCTCACCCGCGAAATCCGTTATCTGCGCTACACCATGCTGGATATTCCCGACGGCGCGCCGCGGCTGCAGGTGTTGATCGCGCTGTGCTACGCCTCGCTCTGCCTTGCCAACCAGGCGCGCCACATCCGCACCACCACCCGAAAACTGTCCGACGAATTGCAGCGGCAGATTCTTCCCGACGGCGGCCATATCTCGCGCAATCCCGGCGCGCTGATCGAACTGTTGATCGACCTGCTGCCGCTGCGGCAAACCTTCGCCGCCCGCAACATCGCGCCGCCGCCGGCGCTGCTCAACGCGATCGACCGCATGATGCCGATGCTGCGCTTCTTCCGCCATGGCGACGGCACCTTCGCATTGTTCAACGGCATGAGCGGCACGCCGTCCGATTTGCTGGCGACCCTGCTAGCCTATGACGATACGCACGGCACACCGATGGCGAACATGCCGCATACCGGCTACCAGCGGCTCGACGCCGGCGCGATGACCGTGATCATGGATACCGGCCTGCCGCCGCCGCCCAGCGTCAGCCACGACGCCCACGCCGGCTGTCTGTCGTTCGAACTGTCGTCCGGGCCGAGCCGGATCGTGATCAATTGCGGCATGCCCGCCACCGGCCGCGACAACTGGCGGGCGTTTGCGCGCAGCACGCCGGCGCATTCGACGCTGACTTATCACGGCACCTCGTCGTGCCAGTTCGTCGAGTTGTCGGCGGTGAAGCGGCTATTGCAGGGCTCGCCGATCGTCAGCGGCCCGGCCCATGTCGAAAGTTTTCGCGAGGCCGTGACAAACGGGAATCTGCTGACGGCCTCGCATGACGGTTATCTTTCAAAGTTCGGCGTGATCCACCAGCGCGTGCTGATGGTCGCGCATGACGGCACGCGGCTGGACGGCGAGGATACGCTTAACCCCACGCCGGGCGGGCGGATCAAGGGCGCCGACACCGATTATGCGTTGCGGTTTCACCTGCATCCCTCGGTGAAGGCGAGCCGGCTCAGCGACGCCCGCGGCGTGATGCTGGTGCTGCCGAATCGCGAGGTCTGGACGTTCGAGGCGCTCGACGACAAGGTCGAACTCGAGGACAGCGTCTTCCTCGCCGGCAATGACGGCCCCCGCCGCACCGCCCAGATCGTGATCAAGCAGGACTCGCGGGCTACCTCCAGCATCCGCTGGAGCTTCGTGCGCTCGAGCACATCGGCCTCGGCGACCACCGCCAAGCGCAACGCGCGCCGCGAGCCGGAATTGCCGCTATAGGTTTCGCGCAGGCGAAACCGTCATTGCGAGCGAAGCGACGCAATCCATTTTTCGTCATTGCCGGGCTTGACCCGGCAATCCATCCTCTTCGAAGGACTTTTCCGAAGTGTGATGGATGCGCGGGTCAAGCCCGCGCATGACGAGGGGTATTGCTTTTGCTTTGCTCCTCGCAATGACGGTGGAGCGGCCCGAATCCGCGGTTTCATGCCCCATAAAATCATGCTACGCGGCGGGCTTGCGACTTGGGATCTATTCATGACCGACCACCGCGTAACCCGCGCTCTGTTGTCCGTTTCCGACAAATCCGGCCTGATCGAATTCGCTCGCGCGCTGGCAGGCCATGGCATCGATCTGGTCTCCACCGGCGGCACCGCCAAGGCGATCGCGGCGGCCGGATTGAAGGTCACCGACGTGTCTGAACTGACCGGCTTTCCGGAAATGATGGACGGCCGGGTCAAGACGCTGCATCCCAAGGTGCACGGCGGACTGCTGGCGATCCGCGACAACGCCGAACACGCGCAATCGATGAAGGATCACGGCATCGCGCCGATCGACCTCCTGGTGGTCAATCTTTATCCATTCGAAGCCACCGTCGATAGAGGCGCCGGTTTCGAGGAGTGCATCGAGAACATCGACATCGGCGGCCCGGCGATGATCCGGGCTGCTGCGAAGAATCATGACGGTGTCGCGGTCGTGGTCGAGCCGCAGGATTACCAGGCCGTGCTCGACGAACTCGCCGCCAACCAGGGCGCGACCACGCTGTCGCTGCGCCGCCGGCTCGCGGCCAAGGCCTATGCGCGCACCGCAGCCTATGATGCGGCGATCTCGAACTGGTTCGCAGGCGTGCTGAAAAACGACGCGCCGGATTTCCGCAGCCTGGGCGGACGGCTGATCCAGCCGCTGCGTTATGGCGAGAACCCGCACCAGACGGCGGCATTTTATCGCACGCCGGATCGCCGGCCCGGCGTCGCCACGGCGCGGCAAGTGCAGGGCCGCGAGCTGTCATACAACAACATCAACGACACCGATGCGGCGTATGAATGCATCGCCGAATTCGACGCCGCGCGTACCGCCGCCTGCGTCATCGTCAAGCACGCCAATCCTTGCGGCGTCGCCGAGGGTGCCGACCTCGTCAGCGCCTATCGCAAGGCGCTGGCGTGCGACTCCACTTCGGCCTATGGCGGAATCGTCGCGCTCAATCGCACGCTCGACGCTGACGCCGCGCGCGCGATCACAGAAATCTTCACCGAGGTGATCATCGCGCCGGACGCCACCGAAGAGGCCATCGCCATCGTCGCAGCAAGGAGGAACCTGCGGCTATTGCTGGCCGGCGGCCTGCCCGATCCGCGCAGCATCGGCCTCACCGCCAAAACCGTCGCCGGCGGGCTCCTTGTGCAGAGCCGTGACAACGCCGTGGTCGATGACATGCCGCTGAAGGTAGCGACCAGACGCGCGCCATCGGACGCCGAGCTCAGCGATCTCAAATTCGCGTTCCGCGTCGCCAAACACGTCAAGTCGAACACCATCGTCTACGCCAAGGATCTCGCCACCGTCGGCATCGGCGCGGGCCAGATGAGCCGGGTCGACTCGGCGCGCATTGCCGCGCGCAAGGCTCAGGATGCCGCCGACGAGGCAAAACTCGCAGAGCCGATGACCAGGGGTTCGGTGGTGGCGTCGGATGCGTTCTTCCCGTTCGCCGATGGGCTGTTGGTTGCGGTCGAGGCTGGAGCGACCGCGGTGATCCAGCCCGGCGGCTCGATGCGCGACGACGAGGTGATCAAGGCCGCCGACGAGCACGGCATCGCCATGGTGTTTACCGGGGTAAGGCATTTCCGGCATTGAGGATATTCGTCATTGCCGGGCTTGGCCCGGCAATCCACCTCTTCCGAAAGACTCTTGCGAAGAGTGGTGGATGCGCGGGTCAGGCCCGCGCATGACTCGGCGATCAATCCCTCACCCTTCGCAACAGCATCAGCCCGGCCACGAAAAACACCACCAGCACCGCCATGCCGGCTTTCTGGCTGGCGGTGACCGCGGTGACGACGCCGATCAGCAGCGGCCCGACGAACGAGGTGACCTTTCCGGTCAGCGCGAACAGTCCGAAATATTGCGCGATGCGGTCCTTCGGCGCCATCCGGATCAAGAGCGTGCGCGACGCCGCCTGCAACGGGCCGCCGGCCATGCCGATCAGGCATCCGAGCAAGAGATAAGCCTTCTCCGCAGGCGCCGCGAACAGTCCGCCGCCCGGCGCCGGCGGTGCGACCTTGAACAGCAGAACATGATCGCGGTCGACCGTCAGAATCCAGATCACCGACAGCAACAGGACGATCAGGCTGCCGGCGATGACGCGCTTCGGTCCCAGCCTGTCGTCCAGTTTGCCGCCGATCCATGCGCCGAACGCGCCTGCAATCGCCAGCAGGATGCCGAAGCTGCCGATCTGGATCGTGTTCCAGCCAAAAGTGCCCGCGGCATAGATGCCGCCGAACGCGAACAGCGACACCAGCCCGTCGGTGTAAACCATGTTGGCGAGCAGAAACGCAGCGATCGATTGCCGCTTCGGCAATTCGCTTAAGGTCTGGCGCAGCTCACGCAATCCTTCGCGCAGCGCCTCGCGCGCCGGACGCTTCATGGGATGATCCGGCGTCAGCAAAAACATCGGCAGCACGAAGATGATGAACCAGATGCCGGTGAGCGGCCCGGTGATGCGGTCGCCCTGATGGCTGACGGGATCTAGACCGAACAGCGGCGTGAAACCGAAAAGGGTGCGGCCGCTCTGCGGGCTGGCGGCGAGAAAACCAAGCACAAGGATAAGACTCAAAATGCCGCCGACATAGCCGGTGGCCCAGCCGGTGCCGGACAACCGCCCGATACGGTCGGGCGGCACCAATGTCGGCATCATGGCGTTGTTGAACACGGTGGCGAATTCGACGCCGATGGTGGCGATGCCGTAGGCGATCAATAGCGGAGGGATCACGCCGGGGTCGCCCGGTCTGCCGATCCACATCAACGACGAACCGATCACCAGCAGCGCGCCGAAGGCTGCGATCCACGGCTTGCGGCGGCCGCTGGCATCGGCGATGGCGCCGAGCACCGGCGACAGCAGCGCGATCATCAATCCGGCGGCCGCGGTGGCAAATCCCCACAGCGATTGCCCTTGGGCCGGATCCGACGCCACATGGGTGGCGAAATAGGGCGCGAACACGAAGGTGGTTATCAAGGTGAAGTAGGGCTGCGCCGCCCAGTCGAAGAATATCCACGCGGTCACGGCGGAGCGTGGCGGATAGGTTTGCTGCATACCAGCGTTGCGCGCGTCGGATGCAGGGGGCGCCATCATCACTTTCTCGCCGAATCGTTTGCCAACGCAGGCGGACGCTATAGCATCATCGCGACACCAGCGACATTTGTCGGAGCATAACATGATTGCGTTTGCGGCAGGCTGGCGCGCATTTCTGGTTGCGCTGACGCTTGCGGTCATCTGCTGCGGACCGTCGAGTGCACAGGAAGGGCGGCGCGGCTTCTACCTGCCGCCGGCGGCCGGCACATTTCATCCGGTGCTTGGCGAATTCGGCATGGTGGTCGCGCAGGAAAAATTCGCCGCGCAAATCGGCGCCGATATCCTGCGCCAAGGCGGCAACGCCGTCGACGCCGCCGTGGCGACAGGTTTCGCGATGGCCGTGAGCTATCCGCGCGCCGGCAATATCGGAGGCGGCGGCTTTATGATGGTGCACTCGGCGGATCGCAAGCAAGACGTCGCCATCGACTACCGCGAGACCGCGCCGGCCGCGATCACGCGCGATACTTTCCTCGGCGCGGACGGCAAGCCGGATATCGCCAAATCCCGCGATTCCGCTTTAGGCATCGGCATCCCCGGCACCGTCGCGGGGCTGGCGATGGCGCTGGAGAAATACGGCTCCGGCACGCTGACACTCGCGGATCTGTTGAAGCCGGCAATCGAACTGGCAACCACGGGAACGCTCGTCACCGACGACAGCGCGGACACGCTGCCGGACTGGCACAAGCGGTTGGCGAAATGGCCTTCCTCTGTGAAAATCTTTTCCCGCGCCGACGGCAGTTCGCTGCGCGAAGGCGATACGCTGGTTCAACGCGATCTTGCCGCAACGCTGTCGGAGATATCGGCACACGGCCCGCGCGGCTTTTACGAAGGGCCGGTCGCGGAAAAGCTTGTCAACGCCATTCGCGAGGCCGGCGGCATCATGTCGCTGGACGATCTCAAGTCATACCAGCCCGTGATTCGCGCCCCGGTGCGCGGCAGCTATCGCGGCTATGACATCGTCTCGATGCCGCAACCCTCCTCCGGCGGCGTGGTGCTGCTGGAGACGCTGAACATCCTCGAAGGTTTTGCGATGCGCGACATGGCGCAAGGCTCGGCGCCCTCGCTGCATGTCATGATCGAGGCGATGAAGCGCGCCTATGCCGACCGCGCGCGCTATCTCGGCGACCCTGCCTACGTGAATGCGCCGATCGCGACGCTGATCGCAAAGGACTACGCCGAAAAGCAGCGCCTGGGTATCGACCGCGCCCGCGCCACGCCATGGACCGACGCGCTGTCGGCGCTGCCGCCGCGCGAGGGCGGCAACACCACGCATTTCTCGGTTGTAGACAGCCGCGGCAACGCGGTCGGCAACACTTATACGCTGAACTACAGCTATGGCCTTGGCCTCGTGGCTGAAGGCACCGGCGTGCTGCTCAACAATGAGCTCGACGATTTCACCGCCGCGCCCGGCGCCTCCAACGTCTACGGGCTGGTCGGCTTCGAGAGCAATTTACCGGGCCCGGGAAAACGGCCTTTGTCGTCGATGGCGCCGACCATCGTTCTGAAAGACGGCAAGCCGGTGCTGGTGACGGGATCGCCGGGCGGCAGCCGCATCATCTCCACAGTGCTGCAGGTGATCGTCAACGTGCTGGACTATCAAATGGACGTCGCCGCCGCGGTAGCCGCACCACGGCTGCATCATCAGTGGCTCCCCGACGAGGTGCGGGTCGAGCGCGGCTTTGCCGACGATACCCTTGAGGCGCTGAAGGCGATGGGCCATGTGATCGTCGTGCCGCTCGGCCAGACCTCCGCTAATTCCATCGCAGTGACGCCGAATGGACTATTGGGTGCCCCCGATCCGCGCACGCGCGGCGCCGAGGCGGCTGGACAGTAGCGCTTCCGCCGTCATTGCGAGGAGCGAAGCGACGAAGCAATCCAGCTTTGGCGCAAATCAAATTGGCTGATGACACCATCACGGATCGGCGTAGGATTTGAACCAGGCACCCGCGCAACCGGCCATCGCGGGTGATTGAGGCAAGGCCGGGCAGAACTTTTTCCGGGGGAACGTCCATGAGCACGATCGAGCCGTCCGCACCGGGCGCGATTGAAGTAGCCCCGATCGAGGATTCCAGCCTTCTCGCTTTTTATCGCGACATGAACCTGCCGGAGCGGCGCACGTTCTGGGCCTGCGCGTCGGGCTGGGCGCTCGACGGCATGGACTTCATGATCTATCCGCTGGTGATCGGCACCATCATCGCGATGTGGAAGGTCGATCCCGGCACCGCCGGGCTTGCCGGCACGGTGACGCTGCTGGCCTCCGCCGTCGGCGGCTGGCTCGGCGGATATCTCGCCGACCGCATCGGCCGGGTGCGGACGCTGCAGCTCACCATCCTGTGGTTCTCGTTGTTTTCGCTGCTCTGCGCCTTTGTGCAGAATTTCGACCAGCTATTGATTGCACGCGCGCTGCTCGGCCTGGGCTTTGGCGGCGAATGGGCTGCCGGCGCGGTGCTGATGGGCGAAGCCATCCGCCCGCAATATCGCGGCCGCGCGGTAGGCTCGGTGCAGTCCGGATGGGCGGTGGGCTGGGGCCTTGCGGTGCTGTCGCAAGCCGTATTGTTCTCATATCTGCCGCCGGAGATCGCGTGGCGCTGGATGTTCGCCATCGGCGCGCTGCCGGCATTGCTGGTGTTTTATCTGCGCCGTTACGTCACCGAGCCGGAGATAGCGGCCGCGACCCGCGCCAAACAGAACGCGACGGGTGAACGGCCCGGCCTGCATGAGATCTTCTCAGGTCCAATTCTCAAGACCACGATCCTGGCGTCGCTGGCGGCGACGGGATGCCAGGGCGGCTACTATGCCATCACCTTCTGGGTGCCGCGCTTCCTCACCACCGAACGCCAGCTGTCGATCGTCTCTTCCACCGGCTATCTCGCCGCGCTGATCATCGGCTCCTTCATCGGCTATCTGGTCGGCGCCTGGCTCGCCGACAGGATCGGCCGGCGCAATCTGTTCCTGACTTTTTCGCTCGGCGCCATTGCCGTGATCCTTCTCTATACGCAACTGCCGTTGACCAACGAAGTGCTGTGGCTGCTCGGATTCCCGCTAGGCTTCTTCGCCTCCGGTTATTTTTCCGGCATGGGCGCATTCCTCACCGAGCTTTATCCGACGCGGCTGCGCGGATCGGGCCAGGGCTTCTGCTATAATTTCGGCCGCGGCATCGGCGCGCTGTTTCCGTTCCTGGTCGGCGCGCTTTCGACCACGACCTCGCTCGGCAACGCCATCGCGATCTTCGCGGTAGCGGCCTACGGCGTGTTCTTCATCGCGGCGTTCGCGCTGCCGGAAACCCGCGGCCGGATTTTGCATGCGGATGCCTAAGGAAGCGGCCGTCATTGCGAGCAGGGTTCGATCAACAATAATTCAACAGGGAGGAACATTCGATGCCGACACGACGCGACGTTTTGCTTGCTTCCATTGCCGCCGGAGTTGCCATGAAAACCCGAACCGTCGTCGCCAAGGCGGCGCAGCCCGCCACGCCGGTGAATTTCGAGGTGCCGGCCGGCGCCTGCGACTGCCACACCCATATCCATCCCGACCCGGAAAAATTCCCGATGTTCTCGGGGCGGGTCTACACGCCGGAACTGGCATCGCCCGAAGAAATGTCGGCGCTGCACAAGGCGCTGCATATGGAGCGCGTGGTGATCGTGACCCCGAGCATCTATGGTCCGGACAATTCGGCGACGCTGTTTGGCATGAAGGCGCGTGGGCCGACCGCGCGCGGCATCGCCGTGATCGACGACAAGACTTCCGAGGCCGATCTCGAGGCCATGGGCCAGGCCGGCTTCCGCGGCATCCGGCTCAACCTCGCAACCGGGGGCGTCAACGATCCCAACGTGGCGCGGCAGCGCTTCCAGGCCGCTGCCGACCGCATGAAGGCGCGCAACTGGCATGTGCAAATCTATACGACACTGCCGGTGATCACCGGGATCAAGGAGCTCGTTGCATCGTCGCCGGTGCCGGTGGTGTTCGACCATTTTGGCGGCGCGCAGGCCGCACTTGGGGTGGCGCAGCCGGGCTTTTCGGACCTGCTCGACCTGGTGAAGTCCGGCAAGGCCTATGTCAAGATTTCAGGCGCCTATCGGGCGTCGAAACTGGCGCCGGATTATCCGGACGCGGCGCCGCTGGCAAAAGCGCTGATCGCCGCGAATTCCGACCGCATCGTCTGGGGCACCGATTGGCCGCATCCGGACTCGGTGACGCCGCCGGGAAAGCAGATCACCGACGTGACGCCGCTGTTCCAGATCGATGACGGCCGCCTGCTCAACCAGCTGCCGGTATGGGAGCCGGACCCAAATATCCGCAAGAAAATCCTGGTCGACAATCCGGCCAAGCTCTACGGATTTTGAGCTGCGACGAACGGCAGGGCCGTGATTTCACGAACACTCATCTGGCTCGCATTGATATTTGCGGGCCTCGTGGCGCTGGGCATCACTTTCCGCCCCGACCGCGCGATCCGGGTCGCCACCGGCTTTGTGGCTCATAATATCTGCTCCAAGACCTTTGTCTCCGGGCTAGACCCGCAAACGGTCTTCGCGGAAACCCTGGACCGCCGCGGTATCCGCAAGTTGCGCTGGGTGCTGCGCTATCACGTCGATCGCGACCGCAACATTGTCGATAGCTCGGCCGCAGGCCTGTTCGGCAGCCGCGCCGCGTTTCATGACGGGTTCGGCTGCGTCGTTCTGCACGGGCCCGAACCCTATATTCTCAAAAGCGACCTCGCCGCGCTGAAGAACCCGAAAGAGCCGCCGCTGCTGCCCGAGATTGCCGGCGCCGCAATTGTCGAACCGTCAGACCCCGGATTGAAAGCAGCACTCGATCATGCCTTCGCGGAACCGGCAGAGCCGCCGTTGCGCAGAACTAAGGCGGTGGTGGTGGTGCAGGACGGCAAGGTGATTGCCGAGCGCTATGCCGCCGGCATCGGCGTCGATACGCAGCTGCGCGGATTTTCCATGACCAAGTCCGTGATCAACGCCCTGATCGGTATTCTTACCCAGCAAGGCCTGGTCACGCCGTCCTTCCCGGCGCCGATCCCGGAATGGCGCGGCGCCACCGATCCGCGCCGCGAAATCGAGGTCGAGCATTTGATGCGCATGACCACCGGCCTGGCGCTGGATGAAACCAACACCGGCTACGATCCCTCCAGCCAGATGCTTTATTTGTATAACGACATGGCCGGATTCGCAGTCCAGGCTCCGCTGATCGCGCCGCCGGGGACACGATGGGCATACAGCGGTGCGAGCACGCAGATTTTGGCGCGCATCATTCGCGACGCCGCCGGAGGCCCCGAGCAATCGCTGAAACTGGCCTGGCGCGAACTTTTCAATCCGCTGGGAATGCGCAATGTGACGCTGGAATTCGACGGTACCGGCACGCTGCAGGGATCGTCCGCCATGCTGGCCAGCGCGCGAGATTGGGCGCGTTTCGGCCTGCTCTATCTGCAGGACGGCGTCGTCGGCGGCCGCCGGCTTCTGCACGAAGACTGGGTGGATCTGTCCGCCGCAGCCACGCTCGACACCGAATATGGCGCCGGCTTCTACACCAATCGCAGCGAACACGGAAACGCCAAAGGCCGGGTGTCCATGGGAATTCCGCGCGATGCATTTTTTGCATTCGGCGACATGGGGCAGCGGATCGTCATCCTGCAATCGCAGGGAATCGTGATCGTCCGCCTCGGCGATTCCGTCGATCCTAGCGGCGACATGCGTGGGCTCGGACGGCTGGTGCGCGAGGTGATTGCGGCGGTGCAGAACCCGTAGGGTGGGTGGGCACGGCGCAAGGGCGCCTTTGCCCACTTACGATTTGCTACCTTCCCACCACATACGGTCCGCCCTTCTCCAGCGCGCGCGCATAGGCCGGCCGGGCGTGGATGCGCTCGAGAAACGCCATCGCCTTCGGATGGCCGTCTTCGAGGCCGGCGCGGGCGGAGGCGGCTTCGAGCGGAAAGCTCATCTGGATGTCGGCGGCGCTGAACTCGTTGCCGGCGAACCATTCGCCTTTCGACAGTTCGGCTTCCCAATACGCCATGTGCTGCTTGAGCTGCGGATTGACCAGCGTGGTCAGCGCCTGGTTGGAGACCTTGCGTACCAGCGGACGCAGCAGCGCCGGTGCGCGCTTCGGCATCAGCGTGAACAACAATTTTAGCAGCAGCGGCGGCATTGCGGAGCCTTCGGCGTAGTGCAGCCAATAGGTGTAGCGCAGCCGCTCCGGCGTCTTCGGCGGCGGGATCAGGCGGCCATCGCCATAGGTATCGACGATGTATTCGACGATCGCGCCGGATTCGGCGACGGTGTTGCCGTTGTCGGTAATGACCGGCGATTTGCCGAGCGGATGAACTGCGCGCAGCTCCGGCGGCGCCAACATGTTGGGCTGGCGCTGATAGCGCGCGATTTCATACGGTACGCCGAGCTCTTCGAGCAGCCAAAGCACCCGCTGCGAGCGTGAATTGTTCAGATGATGAACGGTCAGCATGGCGGCCCCCGACGTGTTTGTTCTGGCTTGGTCGTGCCAGCCGGGCTTCCGAAAGTCGAGATACGCCGCTGGTCCCCTTAATTTACCCGGGTGATATTGACATATGTATTCATCCGGGTATTATTGTCAGGTGAGTTTTATCCTGGATTTCCTCCATGTCCCACGACCCTACCCAGACTTTCACCGCCTTCGAGGGCCAGCGGCGTCTGCTGTCCGGTCCGCTTGCCGAGGTCGCGCTCGTGGTCAAACGAGCGGAGCGGCGCGCGTCGGAGCCGATCGCGATTTTCAGCGACGCAACCGGGCGCGCGATCGACCTCGACCTTCGCGGATCCGATGAAGAGGTCGTGGCGCGCCTGTCTCGACCGAGAGCCGGAAATCCAGCCGCGCAGGACGCCGGCATGCCGAGCGAACCGCGCGGGCGCGGCCGGCCGAAACTCGGCGTGGTCGCGCGCGAAGTGACGCTGCTGCCGCGGCACTGGGAATGGCTCAACACACAGCCCGGCGGCGCATCGGTGAGCTTGCGCAAGCTGGTCGAAGCGGCGCGCCGCGCCAATGGCGAGGTGGACCGCAGCCGCGCCGCGCGCGATGCGGCCTATCATTTCATGTCGGCGATGGCCGGCGACCTGCCGCAGTTCGAGGAGGCCGCCCGCGCGTTGTTCGCGGACCACCGGCGGCAGTTCGCGAGCCTGATCGCGGCATGGCCTGACGGCGTCCGCGATCACATCGTCAAGCTCGCATTCGGCGAGCACGCCGATCCGGTTGATCCCGCCGATGTGAAGCGCTAGGCTGTTAGGATGATAGGGATCATATAAGACTGCATCCTCGTTGAAGCCGCCGCCTCAGGAGTCCGCCATGAGCAAACCCGCGCCGCAATTCCTGTTCGATGTCGGCAGCCCCAACGCCTATCTCAGCCACGAAGCCATCCCTGCGATCGAAAAACGCATCGGCGTCAAGTTCGAATACGTGCCGATTCTGCTCGGCGGCATCTTCAAGGCCACCAACAACAAATCGCCCGCCGAAACCCTGGCCGGCGTCAAGAACAAGCGCGAGCATCACGCCGTCGAGACCGAACGGTTTGTCAAACGCTATGGGGTAAAACCCTACACCTGGAATCCGTTCTTTCCGGTCAACACGCTGAACCTGATGCGCGCCGCGGTGGCGGCGCAGATGGAGGGCGTGTTCGAAACATACATCGATGCCGCGTTTCATCATATGTGGGGCGAGCCGAAGAAGATGGACGATCCCGAGGTGGCCGCCAAAGCGCTCACCGAGTCGGGCCTCGACGCGGCAAAACTGTTCGCGCGCGCGCAGGATCCCGGCGTCAAGGCAAAGCTGATCGAAAACACCCAGTCCGCCGTCGAGCGCGGGGCATATGGCTCGCCGACCTTCTTCGTCGGCAAGGAAATGTTCTTCGGCAAGGAGCAGCTGCGCGAGGTCGAGGAGATGGTGGCGGGAAAATAGCAGGATGGGTTGAGCTCTTGCGAAACCCATCAATGTTGCAACGACGAAGATGATGGGTTTCGCTTCGCTCTACCTATCCTGCGAATAGCCGGGGAGACTCACTTTGCAAAAACGCAACGCAACGGTCGCGGTGATCGGCGCCGGCGACTACATCGGCTCCGAGATCGCGAAGAAATTCGCTTCCGAGGGATTCACCGTGTTCGCGGGCAGGCGCGACGGCTCAAAACTCCAAGCGCTGGTGAGCGAGATCGAGACTGCCGGCGGCAGCATCGTCGCTCGATCGCTGGATGCGCGCAAGGAAGACGAGGTCGCGGCGTTTCTCAACGACGCCGACGCGCACGCGCCGCTGGAAGTGACCATCTTCAACGTCGGCGCCAACGTCAATTTTCCGATCCTGGAAACCACCGATCGCGTGTTCCGAAAGGTGTGGGAAATGGCGTGCTGGGCCGGCTTCCTGGCGGGCCGCGAATCCACCCGGTTGATGCTGCCGCACGGCAAGGGCAACATCTTCTTCACCGGCGCCACCGCGAGCCTGCGCGGCGGCTCGGGCTTTGCGGCGTTCGCGGCGGCGAAGTTCGGCTTGCGCGCGGTGGCGCAGGCGATGGCGCGCGAGTTGGGGCCGAAGAACATCCATGTCGCGCATCTGATCATCGATTCCGGCGTCGATACCGCCTGGGTGCGCGAACGCCGCGAGCAGATGTGGGGCAAGGAGGCGCTCAACAATCCGGATATCTTGATGCCGCCGGCCTCGGTCGCGGCCTCCTACTGGCAGCTCTACCAGCAGCCGCGCAGCGCCTGGACGTTCGAGCTGGAGATTCGCCCGTTCGGGGAGAAGTGGTAGCTCTCACCGCCAACCATTCCGTCATGGCCGGGCTTGTCGAGTCGCACTGGAAACTAGAAGGAACCTCTCGATGCGCATCCTCGTGGTGGGCGCCGGCGCGATCGGCGGATATTTTGGCGGCAGACTTTTGCAGGCCGGCGCCGATGTGACGTTTCTGGTGCGCCCGCGCCGCGCCGCTGAACTCGCCGCCGCCGGCCTTGTAATCAAGAGCCCCCATGGCGACGTGACGCTGGAAAATCCGCCGGCGTTACAGGCGGACAAACTCGCCGAAAAATTCGACGTCGTGCTGCTGAGCTGCAAGGCCTTCGATCTCGCCGACGCCATCAAATCCTTTGCACCGGCGGTCGGCCCCCACACCGCGATCCTGCCGCTACTCAACGGCATGCGGCATCTGGATACGCTGGACGCGGAATTCGGCCGCGCGCGTGTGCTCGGGGGCCTCTGCGCCATCGCGGCCACGCTCAACGAGAAACGCGAAGTGATCCATCTGCAGCCGCTGCAGTCGCTGACCTTCGGCGAGCGCGACGGCAAGCCCTCCGATCGCGTCCGCGCCATCGCGGAGGTGATGGAAAACGGCAATTTCGGCTCGAAAACCAGCGACGAGATCGTTCAGGAGATGTGGGAGAAATGGGTTTTCCTCGCCTCGCTCGCAGCCTCGACCTGCCTGATGCGCGCGTCGGTCGGAAATATCCTGGCCTCGCCCGGCGGCAAGGATTTCATCCTCGGCATGCTCGATGAATGCAGCGCGGTCGCCGCCGCCGAAGGCTACGCACCGCGCGCGTCATTTCTGCAGCGCATCCGCGGCATGCTGACCGCGGAAGGCTCGCAGATGACCGCATCGATGTTCCGCGACATCAAGGCCGGCGCGCCGGTCGAGGCCGATCACGTGGTCGGCGACTTGCTGGCGCGCGGCGACGCCGCCAAAGTGCCGGTGCCGAAGCTGCGCACCGCGTACACGCATCTGAAGGCCTATGAGAAGACGCGGGAATAGACCCTCATGGTGAGGAGCGCGCCACTTGGCGCGCGTCTCGAACCATGAGACTACGGTGTGCGCTTCCATCCTTCGAGACGCGCGCAAGAGCGCGCTCCTCAGGATGAGGACCGCCGCTTACAAATGCGCGAGATAATGCGCCAGCGCCTCGATCTCTTCTTCGCTGAGCGGATAGGCCACATCCGCCATCGCCGCCATGGCGCCGCCGGCGCGCACGCCGGATTTGTAGTCGTGCAGCGCCTTGACCAGATATTCCTCGCGCTGGCCTGCGATGCGCGAGACCGCCTTGGTGCCGGCATAGGAATCGGTATGGCATGAGGCGCAGCGGCGGCCGGCGGCGGCCTGCGCGCCCTTCGCGGACAGATCCGGATTGTCGTCCGGTTTCGGATTCTTGGGCGGTGTCAGCGAGGCAAAATAGGCGCCGAGGTTGCGGATGTCATCGTTGTTGAGCTGCTCGACGATCGGCTGCATCTGCTCGTTCTTGCGGGTGCCGGCGCGGAAGAACACCAGCTGCCACTGGATGAATTGATCGGGCTGCGCCGCCAGCGAAGGAATGTTCTCGGTCTGCGAAATGCCCGCTTCGCCGTGGCAGCCGACGCAGAGCTCGGCCTTTTCCTTGCCGGCGGCGAGGTCGGCGGCATGGGCGAACGTGCCGCAGGTAAGCAGCATCGCCAGAGCTATGGCGGCGGTTTCGAGGCGTCCATGCATATTCGTATTCCATTTCAACTCATCATTCCGGGATGCGCCACTTGGCTCAGGCCCGCAATGACGGTCTTTGACAAAAAAGCTGCGGCGACTCGTACCGAGTCGCCGCAGCCCGTTATCAAACCGCTACTTCTTGCTGTAGCTGATACGATAGATCGCGCCGGCCCAGTCGTCGGCGACGAGAATCGAGCCATCCTTGGCCAGCACGATATCGGCGGGACGGCCGAGATAGCCCTGGTCGCCTTCGAGCCAGCCGGATGCGAAGATTTCCTGCTTGGCGTTCTTGCCGTCGGGACCGACGATGACGCGCTTGATCCGCGCGCCCTGATATTTGTGCCGGTTCCAGGAGCCGTGTTCGGCGATGAAGATGTTGTTCTTGTACTCGGCGGGGAATTGATCGCCGGTGTAGAACTTCATGCCGAGCGGAGCCACATGCGCGCCGAGATTGAGCACCGGTGGGGTGAACTCCGAACATTTGTGGCCCATGGCGAATTTCGGATCCGGCAGGTCGCCCTGGTGGCAGTACGGATAACCGAAGTGCTCGCCGATCTTCGAGATCATGTTGAGCTTGTCGCTCGGGATGTCGTCGCTCATCCAGTCGCGCGCATTTTCGGTGAACCAGTATCGCCCCGAGCGCGGATCGACGTCGCCGCCGACACTGTTGCGCACGCCGAGCGCCCAGATTTCCGCATTGCCGGTCTTGGGATCGACGCGCCGGATCTGCGAGACGCTGGTCGGCGGAATGCCGATGTTGAAGGGAGGTCCGAACGGCAGATAGAACCAGCCATCCTTGTCAACGGCGATGTATTTCCAGCCATGCGCGGCATAGGACGGCATGTCGTCATACACCACCTTGCCGTCGCCGAGCTTGTCGAGATTGGCCTCCGCGTTGTCGTATTTGATCAGCTTGTCGACGGCGATGACGTAAAGTGCGCCATCGCGGAAGGCGAGGCCGGTCGGCATGTTCAGGCCCTTGAGGATGGTCTTGACCTCTCGCTTGCCGCCATTGTCGGTGATGGCGTAGACGTTGCCGAGGCCGAACGAGCCGACGAACAGCGTGCCCTTGTCGCCCCACGCCATCTGCCGCGCGGCCAGCACGTTCGGCGCGTAGACTTCGATCTTGAAGCCCGGCGGCAGTTTTATCTTTTTCATCAACGCCGCAAGGTCGGCCTCCGATGAACCGGTCGGCGGTCCCGACGGCGGCGCCAGGCCCTTCTGCGCTTCGGTCTCGTCGCCGAGAAACCAGTCGTCGGGCGGTTTGGTCCAGAATTCCTTGGTGCCGGATTCGTATTTCTTCAGTGCCTTTTGCTGTGCGCCGGCCTGGGTGATCCCCAGATTCGTGATCGCCGAGATGGCGAGGATGGCGGCGCACGCCAGCATGGATCGATTGAAAGCCGATTTCATCGCGTCACTCCCTATGCAGCCGGATCGGGGCTGCGCCTGTTATTTATTTTGAACGCTAGGAGACAAGTTCTGGTCTGGCGTCGGATGGGGCAGACCGCAAAATGCTACCACATCCAAGCCAAGAGAGAAGTGCGCGCCGCGTGGCCCTGCCGGGCGGAAGCCGATTGAGAAGGAATTTCTTTGTTGCGCGCGCGGAAGATAATTTTAAACTTAATCGCTGCAGTGCGGTATCCGCAGGGCATATCAATCACGGGGCCCGCATCGTGCGCGTTTTCGTTTTAGGCGGAAGCGGCTCGATCGGCTCGGCCGTGGTGCGAGAACTTGTGGGTCGCGGACATCAAGTCCACGGGCTTGCGCGATCGGATGTTTCCGCGAAAAAACTGGCCGGACTCGGCGCAACGCCACTGCCGGGCGACATCATCTCGCCCGAGCAATGGTCCGGATCGCTCCCGCAGCTCGATGCGATGATCCATGCGGCCTGCGATTTCAGCGCCGCGATGGGCGATATCGACCGCCGCCTGCTTGACGCGCTGCTGCCCGCGCTCGCCGCGCAGCCGAAAAAGCCGCGCTTCATCTACACCGGCGGCTGCTGGCTGTTCGGCGCGACCGGCGACGAGGCCGCAACCGAAGCGACGCCATTCCGTCCGCTGCCCGCCTTCGCCTGGATGGTGCCGAACCTGCGGCGCGTTCTCGAGGCACCCGGGATCGACGGCATCGTGGTCCACCCGGCCATGGTGTACGAACCCGCCGGCGGGGTTTTCCATCGCTTCGCCGGGGATGCGCGCGATCGAGATGCGATTCGGGTGGTGGGGAGTGAAGCGGTACGTTGGCCGCTGGTGCATAGCGCCGATCTTGCAGCCCTTTATGCGCTGGCGCTGGAAAATGCTCCGGCGCGATCCAGCTATATCGGATCGGCGATCGAAGGACTCGCCATCGGCCGCATCGCGCGCGCCTTCGCAAAGCGTTTTGCTACGCGACATCAAGAGCCGGAAATCATTTCCGCCCGGGCGATAGCAGCTGAACTCGGCGACTGGGCCGGAGGCTACGCGCTCGATCAGCAGCTAAGCGGCGCGAAAGCGCGGCGTGAACTGGGCTGGACACCGAAACATCTCGATCCCGAGCGCGAGATCGCAGAGGTTTGAAAACCGAAAAGCCCGCGACTTGCGCGGGCCTTCGTTCAGCTCTGCCATTTCGAAAAATCCTGGAGCGGGCGAAGGGATTCGAACCCTCGACCCCGACCTTGGCAAGGTCGTGCTCTACCACTGAGCTACACCCGCATCCGAGAGATTGGCGGCGATAAGGCGCCGGCAACGGCCAGAGCTATGCCAAATGCGGCCGGTGAATGCAACAGCGGCCAAGCGGCAAAACATCAGGCCAAGCGTTCGAAAACCAGGATTTTCCGGCAAAATCGCCTAATCCGGGCCGTAGCCGTAGCCCGGATGGAGCGCAGCGCAATCCGGGACAACCGGCCGGGGCCGGCCCTCGGTTTTCGCAAGAGCTCATCGGGGGCTACAAGCGGCTCCGCCCGATTGAAAATTGCGTTCCCAGCGCCATTTAAGGCCGTGCTAGAACGGCCAATATCGGGACATCAGGCGAGGATCACGTGACCATCATAGAGCAAGGCAGCGGGGCGGCGCCGCAGGCGGCGGGCGATCTCATCAAGGAAACCACGACGCAAAGCTTCGTGAAGGACGTCGTCGAGGAATCCAAGCGGCAGCCGGTGCTGATCGACTTCTGGGCGCCGTGGTGCGGGCCGTGCCGGCAGCTGACGCCGATCCTGGAAAAGGCCGTCCGGGCCGCCAAGGGCCGGGTAAAACTGGTCAAGATGAACATCGACGACCATCCGGCAATCCCGGGCCAGATGGGTATCCAGTCCATCCCGGCGGTGATCGCCTTCGTCAATGGCCAGCCCGCCGACGGCTTTATGGGCGCGGTTCCGGAGAGCCAGGTCACCGCCTTCATCGACAAGCTCACCGCGGGCGTACCCGGCGCGGGCGAGGCCAATATCGCGGAAATTCTCAAAGAGGCCGAGACGCTGCTGGCCGAGGGCGATGCCGCCAATGCGGCCTCGGTCTATGCCGAAGTGCTGGCTCTCGACGCGACAAATATTCCGGCGCTCGCCGGCCTTGCGAAATGCTACGTGACCACCGGCGCTATCGAGCAGGCCAAGCAGACCCTGGCTTTGGTGCCGGAGTCCAAACGCGCCGACGCCGCGGTCAAGGCCGTGCAGGCGGCGATCGATCTCACCGAGCAGGCCAAGGCGCTGGGTCCGGTCACCGAGCTGGAACAGAAAGTCGCCGCCAACCCGCTCGATCATCAGGCCCGATTCGATCTTGCGACCGCCCTCAACGCGCAAGGCAACCGCGCCGAGGCGACCAATCAATTGCTTGAAATCGTCAAGCGCGACCGCAAATGGAATGAGGACGGCGCGCGCAAGCAGCTGGTGCAGTTGTTCGAGGCGTGGGGTCCGACCGACGAGGCCACCGTGGACGGGCGCAAGCGGTTATCGACAGTGCTGTTTTCCTGACGCGGTTTTCGAGAAAAGTGGACGCCGGTTTGCGGTAACAATACGCGCAAGGTAGAAGTTTCATTCGTCAGCATCGGGACGCACATGCCGATCAATGCCGACTATCGCGGGCCCGCCGAGCTCCCCGAAATCATCCCGGTCTTTCCGCTGCCGGGCGCGCTGCTGCTGCCGCGCGGCCAGATGCCGCTCAACATCTTCGAGCCGCGCTATCTTGCGATGGTCGACGATTCGCTGCGCGACGGCCATCGCCTGATCGGCATGATCCAGCCCGACGCCGCGCACACCAAGAACCAGGACAAGCCGGCGTTGTTTCGCGTCGGCTGCGTCGGCCGCATCACCCAGCTCGCCGAGGCCGGCGATGGCCGCTACATTCTCGAACTCACCGGCATCGCGCGCTTCAAGGTGAAAGAGGAAATCGCGGCATTGACCGCCTACCGCCAGTGCAAGGTCGACTATTTCCCCTATCTCGACGATTTCACCGCGCGCAAGGGCGAGGAAGAAGTCGACCGCGAGGCGCTGCTGGCGGTGTTGACGGATTTTCTCAACGCCAACAATCTTAAAGTCGACTGGGAAGGCGTCGAGAGCGCGCCCAACGAAGCCCTGGTCAACGCGCTGGCGATGATGTCGCCCTACGGCGCCCCGGAGAAGCAGGCGATGCTGGAGGCGCCGGATTTGAAGACGCGCGCGGAGATCCTGATCGCGGTGACCGAGATGGATCTCGCCAAGAAGCGCACCTCGGGCGATCCGGGATTGCAGTAGCTTAATAACGTCATTCCGGGGCGGGAGCGAAGCGAGCGAGCCCGGAATCCATAACCCCAGTATTCGCGTTCAGCATCCAAACGTCATCACAGGGGTTATGGATTCCGGGCCTGCGCCAAGAGGCGCATCCCGGATGACGGTTCGCTTGCTTACACCGCCCCCCTCGCTTCGACATACAACGCATAGAGCGAATGACAGCTTGCCATGAACAGGCGGTTCTTCTTGGGTCCACCGAAGGTCAGGTTGGCGCAGCGCTCGGGAAGGCGGATGAAGCCTATCGGCTTGCCTTGGGGGTTGAACACCATGACGCCATCCAGTTCTTCGGCTTTGGCGGCGGGTGAGCCGTTGCTGCCCCAGCCGCACCAAAGGTTGCCCTCGGTGTCGACTTTAAATCCGTCGAGCGCGCCGGGCCCGTTGGCGTCGACCAGTTTTGTCTTGTTGGACACGGTGCTTCCGTCGGCGCCGACGTCGTAGGCCCATATCACGCGGTTTGGCTGCGCGCGCGATTCGATGACGTAGAGTTTTTTCTCGTCCGGCGAGAATGCCAGCCCGTTGGGGCCGTTGAGCTCCGCGGTGACAAGCCCGAGTTTGCCGTCGGGGGCAATGCGGTAAACCGAATGCGGCAATTCCGGCGTCGCCTTGTCGCCTTCCCACTCGCCGCCGATGCCGAACGGCGGGTCGGTGAACCAGATCGAACCGTCGGACTTGCAGACGATATCGTTCGGCGAGTTGAGCCGCTTGCCGTCAAAACTGTCGGCCAGCACCGTGATCTTGCCGTCATATTCGGTGCGGGTGACGCGGCGCGTCAGATGTTCGCAGCTCAAGAGCCGCCCCTGGCGATCGCGCGCGTTGCCGTTGGCGAAATTGGACGGTTGCCGGAAAACGCCCCACCCGCCATTGGCTTCGTCGTATCGCATGATGCGATTATTCGGGATGTCGCTGACCAGGACATAGCGGCCATCGCCGAACCACACCGGCCCCTCCGCCCACCGCATTCCACTGGCCAGTTGTTCGACGGAGCTGCTGAACAAACGGTGCTTGGCAAAGCCTGGATCGAGGATCTCGACCGATGCGTCGGGATAACGCTGGTTCGGCTTGAAATCGAACGACTGCGCGCCGGCGCGTCGCGGCAGCGCCATCGCGGTCGCCGCAGCGCCGGCAGTCGCGAATATACCTCGGCGGGTCAAGTTCATCGGCTTTCCTCCCTGATGACGCGCGGCCGTTTGCCGATCGACATCCGGATCGGCGTTCCCGCTTTGCCAAAGCCTAGGGAAGCTTTGGTTTCAGGTCGAGGAAAGATTCAATACCCCGCCAGCGCCATCGCCACCACGGCGCTCAGCGCCACCCAGCCGAAGTGCCGGCCGCGCAGCGCCCACGCGTTGGCCGCGGCGGCAGATGCAAACACCACGGCGGTGGTCGCCACGATCCAGTGCCGCGCCGGCTCCGACGCCATCCAGGGTGCGGCGACCAGCAGCACCCCGCCGCCGATCCACGCCACCGTGCCGGCCTGCCACACCAGCCGGATCAGCGTGCGCAGCCGCGGCGGCTCGATGGTCGCGCGCGTGAATACTTTGGTTTCGCCGAGGACGCCGTGGATCAGCGCCACCACAATCGCCGCGGCTCCCGAACATTGCAGCAGAACATCGCGCATCGGTATTGCCTCCATACAGGACTGTATGGTGATACGCCCAGGCGCTGGCGCCTGTCAATACAGTGCTGTATGGTACGATGTCGCAGGGTGACCTCATGGCCGATCAATTATCCGCAAAAGACTGGCTTGATCTCGGTCTCAAGACACTGGCCAGACACGGTTTTACGGCGCTGAAGGCCGAGCCGCTGGCGAAGGCGATGGGGGTCTCGCGCGGCAGCTTTTACTGGCATTTCGCCGACATCGGCGCCTACCGCGCGGCGATCCTCAAGCATTGGCGCGACGTCGCCGCCGAGCGGATCATCGCCAATCTCGAGGCCGCCTCGAAGGATGACGATCCGCTGCTGCTTCTGCTGCGCCGGACTTTCTCCAGCAGGCTGGCGCTGGAGAACGCGGTCCGCACCTGGGCCACGCTCGATCCGTTGGCGCGGGCAGCGGTGCAGGCGACGGACCGGCGCAGGCTGAGTTATGTGCAAAACCTGTTCGAGCGGTCGGGGATTTCGCCGGGTGTGGCGCGTTCCCGCGCTCAAATCTTATATTGGGCGTTTTTAGGCTTTGCGCTGTCGGACCAGCCGTTGCCGAAAGCCCGGCAGGAGGCGTTGCTCGAGGAGCTGATCCGGATGGCGTTGCGATAGCGACGCTACAGCCGTAGGGTGGGCAAAGGCGCTCTTCGCGCCGTGCCCACCGCCAAGCGATCGCACATCTATATGGTGGCACGGCGCAAGGGCGCCTTGCCCACCCTGCGATTCTGCGATCCGGAGACCGCGCGCATGAATTCCCCGCCCGAACGCACCGACAGCAGCGTCGATCGAAAACTGCTGGAGATTCTGGTATGCCCGGTAACCAAGGGCCCGCTGGAGTTCGATTCCGCGCGGCAGGAACTGATCTCGCGTTCCGCAAAACTCGCCTATCCGATCCGCGACGGTATTCCCGATCATGCTGCCGGAGGAAGCGAGGAAGATCGAGTGAGTTCGTCATTCCGGGATGCGCCTCTTGGCGCGAGCCCGGAATCCATACTCCCTGCGCCGACGTGTGAGTCTTGAACGCGAATATCGGGGTTATGGATTCCGGGCTCGCGCGAAGAGCGCGCCCCGGAATGACGAAAAGCTACAACGCCTCGCCCTTCAACAACCGCGGCACTTCGCCCGACAGCCCGGCGGCCTGGCGGATGAACACGCTCTTCAGCGGCGGCAGGCGGTCGACCAGGCCGAGGCCGATATCGCGCACGCTGCGCAGCAAAGTCGACTTGTTGGAGAACAACAGGTTCAGCGAATTGGTGGCAAGCCCCATCGCCATGGTGTCGAACCTTCGCCAGCGCTGATAGCGCTCCAGCACGTCGGCCTGGCCGAGGTCGATGCCGAGCCGCGCCGCATCGACGATCACTTCCGCAAGTGCGGCGATGTCCTTCAGGCCCATATTGAGGCCCTGCCCGGCAATCGGGTGAATTACATGCGCGGCGTCGCCGACCAGCGCCAGCCGCTCGCCGATGAAGGAGCGCGCCACGAAATAGCCGAGCGGAAACGCGCGCGGTCGGTCGAGCGCCTTGATCTCGCCGAGATGCAGCCCAAAGCGCTGTTCAAGCTCGGCGTGAAATTCGTCATCGCCTAGCGCTGTGATGCGCGCGGCCTCGGCGCGCTGCTCGGTCCACACCAGCGACGAGCGCGCGCCCTTCAAGGGCAGGATCGCGAACGGGCCCGCGGGCAGAAAATGCTCTTCGGCGCGGCCGTGATGATCGCGCTCATGGCCGACGGTGACGACGATGCCGGATTGATCGTAATCCCAGCCATGGGTGGCGATCCCAGCGCGTTCGCGCAGCTTCGAGCGCGCGCCGTCCGCAGCAACCAGCAGACTGGCTTCGATGCTGGCACCGTCGCCGAGCGACACGCCGACGCCGTCCGGTCGCGTCTCGAATCCCGCAACCGTGGTGGCGCGCAGGTCGATCCCCTCGGCGCCGGCGCGCGTCACCAGCGCATCGATCAGATGCCGGTTCTCGATCATGTGCGCGAACGCCTCGCCGGGCTCGACCTCGCCGCCGAAGGTGAGAAACACCGGACGCGTGGCGTCTTCCAGTTTTGAGTCGGTAACAACCATGTCTGTTATCGGCTGCGCTTCGGCAGCGACCTGATCCCACACCCCGATCGCCTCGAACAGCCGGCGGCCGGCGGCGACGATGGCGGTGGCGCGGGGATCGCGGCTCGGCCGCAGCGCCAGCGCAGGATCGGCGACGATGATCGGGATCTCGCTGCCGAGCCCCTGCCGCAGCGCCAGCGCCAGTGCCAGTCCTGCGAACGCGCCGCCGCCGATGACAATACTTCGCTGTGCCATGCTACGCCTTACTCTCTTGCGCCCCGACTATAGCTGGGCGAAACAGGTTCACCAAACAGTCGTCATTCCGGGATGCGCCCTCTTGGCGCAGGCCCGGAATCCATACTCCCTGCGCCGGCGTCTGGGTGTTGAACGCGAATACGGGGTTATGGATTCCGGGCTCGCGCCGAAGAGTGCGCCCCGGAATGACGAACAATTGAAAACAATTGAAAGCGTCTCCATGTCCAAAAGCCTGATCGACCTGATTTCCGTTCTCGATCTCGAGCCGATCGAGGTGAACCTGTTCCGCGGCTCAAGCCCGAAGACCAGCTGGCAGCGGGTATTCGGCGGCCAGGTGATCGGGCAGGCGATGGTGGCGGCGTGCCGCACCGTGGAAGGCCGGCTGCCGCATTCGCTGCATTGCTATTTCATCCTGCCCGGCGATCCGCAGATTCCGATCATCTACGAGGTCGAGCGGCTGCGCGATGGCAGGAGCTATTCGACCCGCCGCGTCACCGCGATCCAGCACGGCAATGCGATCTTCTCGATCATGGTGTCGTTCCATGTCGAGGAAGAAGGCGCGTTCGACCATCAGGACAAGATGCCCGAGGTGCCGCCGCCGGAAAAACTCACGGCCGAGGAAGTCGCCAAGCAGCCGATGTTCAAGGAGATGCCGGACTTCATCAAGCGCTACTATGAATCGGACCGGCCGATCGAGCTGCGCCCGGTCGAGCTCGGCCGCTATTTCGGCCAGAAGATCGACGACGGCCGCATCCATGTCTGGATCCGCACCGCCTCAAAACTGCCCGACGATCCGGCGCTGCACATGTGCGCGCTGGCCTATGCCTCGGACTTCTCGCTGCTCGACGCGGCGATGGCGCGCTACGGCCGTACCTTGTTCGACCGCCGCATGATGCCGGCGAGCCTCGATCACGCGATGTGGTTTCACCGCCCGTTCCGCGCCGACGAATGGCTGCTCTACGCCCAGGATTCCCCCAGCGCCCGCGCCGGCCGCGGCCTCACCCGCGGCATGATCTTCAAGCCCGACGGCACCCTGGTAGCCTCGGTGGCGCAGGAAGGCTCGCTGCGCCAGCGCAAGGAAAAGCCGGCTGGCTGAGGGAGCCGGGACCGTGGTAAAAGTTCGTCATGCCCGGGCTTGTCCCGGGCATCCACGTCTTACGGCCTTTGCAGCAACAAAGACGTGGATGGCCGGGAGGAGCCCGGCCATGACGAGAATAAATCTGCGGATAGCCCCACCCGTAGCCGGAAAATCCGCTTATTTTATGCGCGCGGTGCCGATAAAATTGGCATAGATAGAGCAGCGCGCCAGCCCCGCCAGCAAAGCAAGGCCACCCATGAAACTCGTCGTCGCCATCATCAAACCCTTCAAGCTCGACGAGGTGCGCCAGGCGCTCACCGCGATCGGGGTCCACGGCATGACGGTGACCGAGGTCAAGGGCTACGGCCGTCAGAAGGGCCATACCGAGATCTATCGCGGCGCCGAATATGTCGTGAATTTCCTGCCCAAGCTGCGCATCGAAATCGCGGTGTCCTCCGATCTCGCCGACAAGGCGGTGCAGGTCATCACCTCGAGCGCCCGCACCGGCCAGATCGGCGACGGCAAGATTTTTGTTACTCCCATCGATCACGCGCTGCGCATCCGGACCGGCGAAACCGACAGCGACGCGCTGTGAGCTTTGTCCGTCATTGCGAGGAGCATTTGCGACGAAGCAATCCATTTTCCGTCGTTGCCGGGCGTGACCCGGCAATCCATCCTCTTCGAAAGACTTTCCCGAAGTGTGATGGATGCGCGGGTCAAGCCCGCGCATGACGAGAGCTGGATCGCCTCGTCGCAAGTGCTCCTCGCAATGACGGAATCGACGAAATCATAGTCGCGGCCAGCAACGACGCTCGGATCGCAATCAAAAACAGGCCGGGGGAAATACCATGAGGGCATACGCATGTCGTGGCGCGACGTCGGCTGCGCCGACTGCTCTTGCGATCGTCGCGTTTACAACACCCGCGTTCGCCGAAACCTCCGCCATCAGCGCCGCCGACACCGCATGGATGATCGTCGCCACCGCCTTCGTGCTGATGATGACGATACCTGGTCTGGCGCTGTTCTATTCCGGCATGGTGCGCAAGAAGAACGTGCTGGCGACGATGGCGCAAAGCTTGGCTGCGGTGGCACTTATCTCGATCCTGTGGGTGGCGTTCGGCTATTCGCTGGCCTTCGTCGGCGACGGGCCGTGGATCGGCTCGCTGGATCGCTGGTTTCTCGCCGGCATGGAAATGGACAGCGTCAATCCGCTGGCGAAGACGATTCCGGAAGCGCTGTTCATGCTCTACCAGATGACGTTCGCGATCATCACCGTGGCGCTGGTGGCGGGCGCGGTCGCCGACCGCATGCGCTTTTCGGCGTATCTGTTGTTCTGCATCGGCTGGTTCATTTTCGTCTACGTGCCGCTGGCGCACTGGGTGTGGGGCGGCGGCTTCCTGGGCGCAGCCGGCGTGATCGATTTCGCCGGCGGCCTGGTGGTGCACCTGAGTGCCGGCATCGGCGGCCTGGTCGCAGCAAAAGTGCTCGGCCGCCGCTATGGCTACGGCGCCGAAAATCTGTCGCCGTTCGATCTATCGCTGGCGGTGATCGGCACCGGACTGCTGTGGGTGGGCTGGTTCGGCTTCAACGGCGGCTCGGCACTGCAAGCCAATTCGCGCGCGGTGATGGCGATCACCGCGACGCATCTGGCGGCGTGCGCGGGCGCCTTGACCTGGGGCGCGATCGAATGGTCGACCCGGCGCAAGCCGTCGGTGCTCGGCATGATCTCCGGCGCAGTGGCGGGGCTCGGCACCATCACGCCCGCCTCCGGCTTCGTCGCGCCGTGGCATGGCATCGTGATCGGCATCGCCGCCGGCGGACTCTGCTTCTGGGCCTGCACCAGCCTCAAGCTTCGCTTCAACTACGACGATTCGCTGGATGTGTTCGGCGTCCACGGCATCGGTGGCATCACCGGCACCCTGCTGGCCGGGGTATTCGCCACTGCCGCGATCGGCGGGACCGCCGGCCTGATCGAGGGCAATCCCAATCAGCTGCTGCTGCAGCTCTACGGCGTCGCGGTCACGCTGGTCTGGTCCGGCGGCGTCACCTTCATTCTGCTCAAGCTGGTCGGCGCCTTCGTGCCGTTGCGGGTTTCGCAACAACAGGAGCTGGAAGGGCTGGATATTTCGCAGCATGGCGAGGCTCTGCAGTAGCTGTCATTGCGGCGGTGATATCCGGCGCAATCCCTGTATATTGCGGAACGTGTGGTGCGCCAGCGTGAAAACTCCGCATGAAAATCGATTTTGACGTCATCGTTGTCGGCGCGGGCCCGAGCGGAACGGCGGCGGCCTTTCAACTGGCGCGATCCGGTTATCGGGTGTTGATGCTGGACAAGGCCAGCTTCCCGCGGGTGAAACCTTGCGGAGGCGGGATCACCATCAAGGCGCTCGACCTGCTGCCCTACTCCGTCGGCCCGGTCATCGAACGGGCGACGCGCGATCTACGCATGGGGATCAAGAGATCCGCGGGCCGGCGCGAGGAGGTGTTTTCCGGAAACGCGCACATCTGCGTATTTACCGTGCGTGCGGAATTCGATCGCTTTAACTTCGAGAAAACCCTGCAGCAGGGCGTTGAATTTCAGTTGGCCGGCGCACTGGACCGCATCGACGAACGCACCGATCACGTCGCTCTTTCGTTCGACGGTAAAACAGTCACGGCGCGATACCTGATCGGCGCCGACGGCGCCAACAGCACAACGCGCCGCCTGCTGGATGCCGGCCGTTATTTTCACCGCGGTTTCGCGATCGAGGGACAGGTTTCTTACGCCGATCTCGGCATGGAGCCTGTGCCTGAATTCTTTTTCGGCATCGTCCGCAACGGCTATGGCTGGCTGTTTCCGAAGCGCACCCACGTCAATGTCGGCATCTACACGTTCGACGACAATGTCCCGCTGAGCAAACATCAGCTTCGCAGCTACGCGCTTGACCGCGTCGGAACAGACAGGATTTTTGACATTGTCGGCTTTCCTCTCGGATTTGGCGGCCGCAATTACGCTCCCAACCGGGAGAAAATCGTTTTGGCCGGAGACGCCGCAGGATTTGCAGAGCCGCTTTTGGGAGAAGGAATCCATAACGCGATCAAGAGCGGTCAAGCGGCCGCGGCCGCAATCATCGATGCCGACCAACGACAGCTGCCTGGTTTGCGCCGGGCCTATATGCGCGCAGTCGAGCCCGTCATCAGCGATCTTGTGCGATGTGAGCAAATGCGGGACTTTTTCTACGACAATTTGGACAGCGTCGGTTCGACGGCGCTCAAGCTGCCGATCAGCAAGACCGCCTTGATGCAGGGATTTGCGGCCGGCAAGACCATGCGCGAGCTGACCAACGGATTCCTTTTCGCATCCCTTTTTGCGCCCAGGATCCCGCGGAGTCTTCAGGATTTCCTGAACCGAGACAGTACAGGGGCTGTAACGCAGAAAGTGCCGGCGTAGGGGGTCGGTGTCGTCAGTTCGGCGCGCCCAGCCGCCTATCTACCTAAATACCTTTGACCTGCCCCCGCCATAAGCACGATTATGTCGGGAAGTCTGTCATGCCTAACATTTAATCAGGCATGAGCAGGCTTTGGGCGCGACCGAATATCGCAGGTGCGAGCATTTCCCGTAAAGCGCGAAAACGCCCGCGTTCATAAACCGTTAGGGAAATCCCACCGTCTGGCACGGCATTTGATTCTATCGGTGCTGGCTGTGCCCGCGTTGTGAACTTCTCCGCGTGGTGAACCTCAGTCGAGAACGCCCGGTCGCGTTAAGGACCGGGCCCAAGCGGGGATAGGACCCATGAAAATTGTTATGGCGATCATCAAGCCATTCAAGCTCGAAGAAGTCCGTGACGCCCTGACCGCCATTGGCGTTCACGGTCTCACGGTGACGGAAGTCAAGGGATATGGCCGGCAAAAGGGCCATACGGAAATCTATCGCGGCGCCGAATACGCGGTGAGCTTCCTGCCCAAGATCAAGATCGAGGTCGCTGTCGCCTCCGATCAGGTCGACAAAACCATCGAAGCCATCACCGCTGCGGCAAAAACCGGGCAGATCGGCGACGGCAAGATCTTCGTCATCAACCTCGACCACGCGGTTCGCATCCGCACCGGCGAGGCGGATGCCGCGGCCCTGTAAATTTCGCGCTCAACCATACCCACTCAGGAGTAAAACAAATGACGTTCAAGCGTCCCTATAGCGCGGGATTGGCAGCCCTCGCACTCGGCCTGTTCGCCGCGACCGCTGCCTACGCCGAGCCTACCGTCAACAAAGGCGATAACGCCTGGATGCTGACATCGACAGTGCTGGTGCTGCTGATGACGATTCCCGGCCTCGCGCTGTTCTATGGCGGCCTGGTCCGTTCCAAGAACATGCTCTCGGTGCTGATGCAGGTGTTCTACACCGTCTGCATCGTCATCATCATCTGGGCGCTGTACGGCTACAGCCTGGCCTTCACCGGTGGGTCGGACTTCATCGGCGGCTTCTCCAAAGCCTTCCTGATGGGCGTCACCACCGATTCGAAGGCGGCGACATTCAGCGTCGATGCCAACATTTCGGAACTGGTCTATGTCTGCTTCCAGATGACCTTCGCGGCGATTACGCCGGCCCTCATCGTCGGCGCCTTCGCCGAGCGGATGCGGTTCGCGGCGGTGGCGCTGTTCATTCCGCTCTGGGTGACCCTGATCTATTTTCCGATCGCGCACATGGTCTGGTACTGGGCCGGACCGGACGCGATCTCGGATGCGGTGAAGGCGCTTGCGGCGGCGGGAGATGCGGCGGCAAAGGCTGCGGCGCAGGCCAAGCTCGATGAAGTCAACGCCGATGCGGGGTGGATCTTCAAGAAGGGCGCGATCGATTTTGCGGGCGGCACCGTGGTGCATATCAACGCCGGCATCGCAGGCCTGGTCGGCGCGCTGCTGGTCGGCAAGCGCATCGGTTACGGCAAGGATCTGATGGCTCCGCACTCGCTGACCATGACCATGATCGGCGCCTCGCTGCTGTGGGTGGGCTGGTTCGGCTTCAACGCCGGATCGAACCTCGAAGCTAGCGGCGGCGCGGCCCTCGCCATGACCAACTCCTTCGTCGCCACCGCCGCGGCAGCGCTGTCGTGGATGTTCGCGGAATGGATCATCAAGGGCCATCCTTCCGTGCTCGGCGCGTTGTCGGGCGCGGTGGCGGGACTTGTCGCGGTGACGCCCGCGGCCGGTTACTCCGGTCCGATGGGGGCGATCGTGCTGGGTCTGGTGGTCGGCGTGGTCTGCCTGTTCTTCGTGACCGTGGTCAAGAACGCCCTCGGCTATGACGACTCGCTGGACGTGTTCGGCGTGCACTGCATCGGCGGCATCGTCGGCGCGCTCGGCACCGGCATCCTGGTCAATCCGGCGCTCGGCGGTTCGGGCATCATGGATTACACCACCGGCAAGATCGCGGACTACGATCTGGTCGCCCAGATGGTCTCGCAAAGCTGGGGCGTCGGCACCACGCTGGTGTGGTCCGGCGTCGGCTCGGCGATCCTCTACAAGGTCGTCGACGTCATCGTCGGGCTCCGCGCCTCCGTCGAAGTGGAGCGCGAAGGCCTCGATCTCACCGAGCACACCGAGCGGGCCTACAACATGTGAGTTTCTCCCGGGGCGCGGTTTTTTCCAAGAGGGACCGCGCCCACAACTCCGGTTCGGGCACATACCCGGCAATGCCCTGACCGTTGAGGGGCTCCAGCGCAAGCTGGGGCCCCTTTCTTTTATGAGGAGAGCAGGGTCGACGCTTCATTCGGTATCCGGCGCGATTAATTCGACGGTCGGAAAATATTGGCGAAAGCGGCGCTCATCCCGTGTCAGCACCGGTAAATGTTCGACCATCGCATGCGCCCCTATGAAAAAATCGGGTAATACTCCAGTGCGTACTCCGCCCCGGCGCCGGTACTCGGTGAACGCTTTACCTGCATGAAACAATGCGAGCTGAGGAATAGACGCAACTGTAACTCGCGCCTCTAATAATGCTGCATCGAAGTCTTCCGAGTTGAGAAAGCCTACCGACGATTCCGCATAGATGACATCGTTGATCAACAGCGGACCGCAACGTCCAGCCTCATGAAGCCGGGCCAACGACCAATCGTACCACTGTGGATCGTCAGTCCAGACGTCGATCAGGACATTCGAATCCACCAGTGTCACGAACTAGTCCCCGCGAGTCATCGCCATGATCTCGTCGGTGGAAAGGCCTGCGTCTGCGATGCCCCGCAGCTTGGCAAACCGATCGGGGTCAAGGGGCGCTGTTACCGACGCTTTCTCAATGACGACGCTGCCGTCGGCGGCGCGCCGGAACGCGACCTCGCTGCCGGGGCCGCCCACTTGATCCTGAACCCATTTCGGAATTGTTACCTGACCCTCGTCCGTGACCTTGGTTGCCATAGCGGCCTCCAAAACAGTGTTCCTGGATAATATGGCATAGCTAAGCAAAACCGCCACAACCGGCGATAGTAAATCGCGTCTCGGTTTCGCTTCTTATGACCGCGCGAATTCGATCAGCGGCTGGATGTGGTGATTGTCGGCCATCTTCAGCGCTTCGACGTATCGCTTTCGCAATTCGCCGACGGTCTTGAGGCTGCCGCTGCCCCAGCTGAATGGCTGGCCGCCGAGCTGTTGAACGAGCAAATCCGCCATCAGGCGCGCATGGCGGCCGTTGCCATTCGGAAATGGATGAATCTCCGCCAGCCTGTGGTGCAGCCTCACCGCGATCTCGTCGGGTGCGAAGGTTTGATGGTCCGCCCAATACTTCACGTCATCGAGCATCGCAGGCAGATCGACCGGTATCCTGTTGGCTTGCAGGTTGCCGATGTTGACGTCGCGGGTGCGGAAGTCGCCGGCCCAGGACCAGACGTCGCCGAACATCTGCTTGTGCAGGGTACGAACGAAGTCCGTCGCCAAAATATCAGCCGGCTTCAGGCTGCGCCGACCATTCGCCCACGCGAATCCCTTGGCGATATTGGCTTCTTCCGCCGCATTGAGATCCTGACGACTGGCGATCCATGATTGGCGGAGACCTTGGCGATCATGCGGCTGCAGCGGCGTTGCATCATCCGGCTCCTGGAACAGATCGGTCATTTGTCATTCCACAAATCGCGATCCTTGATGTGCCGGATGTAGTCCTCAATCTGCGCCTCCGATTCTCCGGAACCCGTATCCTGATTTTCAAGCTTCATCGTGTGCGACACGCGGGCAAGTGTGGATGTTGCGATCTGATGCGCACGATTGCTGACGGTGTTTTCCAAAGAAGTTTTTGGAATGAGCGCGTAGACAAGGGTGCAGTCCAAAGCTTCCGCCGCCCGCTTGAGCGTGTTCAACTGGATGGTGCCGGCAGCTTCGGATTTTTCCATTGCTTCGACAGTCTGGGGACTGACCTTGAGCCGTTTCGCGAGCTGCACTCCGGACATGCCGAGCGCGTCGCGAATTGCCCGAATCCAGCCTTTTGGCGGGACGAGCAGACGTTTGTGTTCGTCGGTCAGCTGGGTTAGGCGCGCATCGAGCCGTTTTCGTGCACGTTCTGCGATTTGATTCATATCGTGGCCTGATTTAATCTGCAAGAAATCAGTTCATAGTATGGCATACGACCTATGATTTTCATACTATAGATTGACCATTGACGAAGATAATCAGCCGGTAGTCTGATGCTTATCTTGGTGGCCATTTTAGCCGCCGACGTCCATCTCCTTGGTTAATCGCGTCTTAACCTCGCCGTATCTATGGTGGTCTGATCCGTTTTTTGGCCGGTCTCGACCATGCGACCGGCTGCCCATACGAAGTGCTGGCTTAAACCCCATGGCAATGACCGCTTCATCCGGCGCGGCACAGGACGACGGCAGCCAGAAACCCGCCGGCCAAAGCGAGCGCTCGCCATTTGCCAGGGTGACCGAACTGCTGGCGCCCTACGCGCCCGGCAAGCCGTTGATCATGCTGTCGCTCGGCGAGCCGCAGCACCCGATTCCCGCTTTCGTCGGTCCGGTGCTGGCCAAACATCTCGCCGATTTCGGCCGCTATCCCATCGCCAAGGGCATCGAGCCGTTCCGGCGGGCGGCTGCGAACTGGCTCAGCACCCGGTTCAAGCTGCCGCGCGCGATCGATCCCGACACCGAGCTTCTGGTGCTGAACGGCAGCCGCGAGGGATTGTTCTTCGCCGCCATCACCGCGACCCGGATCGCCGGCAAGGAAAGGCCTGCGATCCTGATGCCGAATCCGTTCTATCCGGCCTATGGCGCCGGCGCGCGCGCCGCGGGCTGCGAACAGATTTATCTGCCGACCACGCGCGCCAACGGATTCTTGCCCGACCTAGATGCGCTCGACGATGCGACGCTGGCGCGCACGGTCGCCTTCTACATCGCTTCCCCGGCCAATCCACAAGGCGCGGTGGCCTCGCGCGACTATTTCGCGCGCCTGAAACAGCTGGCGGACCGCTACGGCTTCTTCATTCTCAGCGACGAATGTTATTCGGAAATCTACACCAGGGAAGCTCCCGGCAGCATGCTGGAAGCGGCCGGTCCGGATTTTGCCAACGTGGTGGCGTTCCAATCGCTGTCGAAACGCTCGAACCTGCCGGGCATGCGGGTCGGCTTCGCCGCCGGCGACAAAAAATTTCTTGGCGCCTACCACGAACTGCGCAACGTCGCCGCCCCGCAGGTGCCGGTGCCGCTGCAACACGTCGCGGTCGCCGCCTACAGCGACGAGACCCATGTCGAGGAAAACCGCCGGCTGTATCGAATAAAGCTCGATCTCGCCGACCAGATTCTCGGCAACCGCTATGGCTATCACCGCCCGGCCGGCGGTTTCTGCGTCTGGCTCGACGTCTCGGCGCATGGCGGCGACGAGGCCGCGACGGTGAAATTGTACAGAGATGCCGGCGTGCGCGTGTTGCCGGGAAGCTATCTTGCGCGCGTGCAGCCCGATGGCGGCAATCCCGGTGCCGGCTATATCCGGCTGGCGCTGGTGCAGGACAGTGAAACCATAGCCGAAGCGTTGCACCGGCTGGTGCAGACGCTCGATCATCGCGGGACCCCATGAGCATGCCGGCGATCGAACGCGTCATTCCCCTCGTCGGCCAGTTGCCGGCGTCGATCCGCGAAGCCCTGGCGCGGCGCTTGCGCGAACTGGCCGGGCTCGGGTTGCTCGGCCTGTCCGGGGTCGCAGCGGCCGCACTGATGACCTGGTCGGTGCAGGATCCGAGCCTGAGCCACGCCACCTCGCGCTCGATCCGCAACATCGTCGGCTATCCCGGCGCGATCGGCGCCGACCTTCTGATGCAGATTCTCGGGCTCGGCGCCGTCATGCTGATCCTGCCCGTGGCCATCTGGGGCTGGCGCATGCTGACCCATCGCAATTTCGACCGCGAGGCGCTGCGCATCGCCTGCTGGATTCTCTGCACCGCGATCGCGGCGGGTTTTGCCAGCTGCTGCCCGCCTGGCGGCGCATGGCCGCTGCCGACCGGGCTCGGCGGAGTGGTCGGCGATGCGCTGGTGCGCGCGCCGGCGGTGGTATTCGGTCCGCCCGGTTTCGCCTATCGGCTGGTGCTCGCGGTCATTCTCGGCGCGGCGATGATCGCTGCGCTGCTGGTGGCCGGCGGATTCGGCTCGCGGCCTCGGGAACAAGAACTGACGCCGATCGAGGACGATGATGCGCCGTTCGAGGAGATCGGAGAACGCGGATCGGTTTCGTTGGGATTGATCGTGCATGCCGCGATGAGCGCCAAGGCCCGGATGTGGCGCTTGCTCACGCTGGCCTATCGCTGGCTGGTCGCAAGCTCGCCGGCGCCGCGCATGTCGTTCGACCGGCAGGAGCCGAATTTGGGCGCGGGCCGCGCCGCTCCGTCGCTGGCGCCGCGGGCCGAGGATGAATTCGAGGACGAGATCGATCAGGACGATGACGAGGACGTCCCGGCCGCCCGCGCGCCGCGCAGGAAACCCGCCCCCCGCGCTCCGCAGCGCAAATCATCCGACAAGTTCGAGCTGCCGTCGGTCAATGTGCTCACCGCGCCGCGCGCGTCGGATCGCCAGCCGCTGAGCAAGACCGAGCTCGACACCAATTCGCGCGCGCTGGAAGGCGTGCTCGGCGATTTCGGCGTGCGCGGCGAAATCGTCAAGGCCAATCCGGGGCCGGTGGTGACGCTGTACGAACTGGAGCCGGCGCCCGGCATCAAATCGTCGCGCGTGATCGGCCTTGCCGACGACATCGCCCGCTCGATGAGCGCGCTGTCCGCGCGCGTCGCCGTGGTGCCCGGCCGCAACGCCATCGGCATCGAACTGCCGAACCCGCATCGGGAAAAAGTCTATTTGCGCGAATTGCTGTCCGCCAGGGACGGCAACGAGTCGGTTGCAAAACTTCCGCTCTGCCTCGGCAAGAACATCGGCGGCGAATCCATCATCGTCGATCTCGCCCGCATGCCGCATCTGTTGATCGCCGGCACCACCGGCTCCGGCAAATCGGTGGCGATCAACACCATGATCCTCAGCCTGGTCTACCGGCTGCGGCCGGATCAATGTCGCCTGATCATGGTCGATCCGAAGATGCTGGAGCTCTCGGTCTATGACGGCATTCCGCATCTTTTGACGCCGGTCGTCACCGACCCGAAGAAGGCCGTGGTCGCGCTGAAATGGGCGGTGCGCGAGATGGAAGAGCGCTACAAGAAGATGTCCAAGCTCGGCGTCCGCAACATCGACGGCTATAATCAGCGCCTGCTCGAAGCAAAGACCAAAGGCGAGAAGCTGTCGCGCACGGTGCATACCGGCTTCGACAAGGAGACCGGCAAGGCGGTTTACGAAGAGGAAGCGCTCGATCTCGAGCCGCTGCCCTTCATCGTCATCATCGTCGACGAGATGGCCGATTTGATGATGGTCGCCGGCAAGGACATCGAGGGCGCGGTGCAGCGTCTCGCGCAAATGGCGCGCGCCGCCGGCCTGCACGTTATCCTCGCCACGCAGCGTCCATCGGTCGACGTCATCACCGGCACCATCAAGGCGAATTTTCCGACCCGCATCTCGTTTCAGGTCACCTCCAAGATCGACAGCCGCACCATTCTTGGCGAGATGGGCGCCGAACAGCTGCTCGGCCAGGGCGACATGCTCTATATGGCCGGTGGCGGACGCATCAGCCGCGTGCATGGCCCGTTCGTGTCGGACGAAGAAGTCGAGAAGGTGGTGCGCCACCTCAAGACCCAAGGGCAGCCGGAATATCTCGAGGCGGTCACCGCGGAAGAACCCGTTGACGAGGACGGCGCGGTGTTCGATTCGACCGGCATGGGCGGCGAGGGCGGCGGCGACCTGTTCTCGCAGGCGGTCGCGATCGTGAAGCGCGACCGCAAGGCCTCGACCAGCTATATCCAGCGACGCCTCCAGGTCGGCTACAACAAGGCGGCCTCGCTGATGGAGCGGATGGAACTCGAAGGCATCGTCGGGCAGGCCAATCACGCCGGAAAGCGGGAAATTCTGATCGAGGAAGAGGAAGGCCGCTTCTGAAATGCGTCATCCGCTCACACAAAAACGATACCCAATTGCACCCAAAGCGCTGTAAAATGGGCCGCTCACAGGATGAAGCCTTGAATAGACCTCTGAAGAACCGGGCCGGACAGTCGTCGACGTTCCGTGGCGTGCGGGTCGGATTGGCGGCGCTGATCGCGGCGTCGATCGCCGGCGCGGCCGCGGCGCAGACCGTTCCGATGCCAAAGCCTGCGCCAAAGGCCCGTGACGGCATTCAGATGTCGGCATCGGAACAGAAGGCGCCGCTGACCACGGCAGCGGCCAGCGTGGTGCCGAATCCCATCATTCCCGATCCGCGCCGCAACGTGCCCGCCAATATTTTTGCGAGTTTCGACGCCAACCAGAAGGCGCAGGCCGCCAAGGTCAGCTCCTATCTGTCGTCGCTGAACACGCTGGTCGGAAATTTCGTCCAGGTCGGACCCGACGGCACCAAGACCAAGGGCGACTTCTATATCCAGAAGCCTGGCAAGGTGCGCTTCGAATATGACCCGCCGACGCCGATCGCGATGATCGCCGACGGCTCGTCGCTGGCGGTGCGCGACCGCAAGCTCGCCACCCAGGACATCTATCCGCTGTCGCAGACGCCGCTGCGCTATCTGCTGTCGGACCGTATCGATCTGTTGAAGGATACCAACGTCGTCAATGTCAGCGCCGACGACCAGTACATCAGCATCACCATCGAGGAGAAAAGCGCGGTCATCGGCACCAGCCGGCTGATGCTGATGCTGGGCGCCAAGGACAACCAGCTCAAGCAGTGGACCGTGACCGACCCGCAGGGCTACGACACCACGGTGGCGGTTTACAATCTCGACACGTCGAAGAAGCTCGACCCCGGCCTGTTCAAGATCGACTTCACCAACTACTCGACGCCGCCGGGCTGAACGCAGCAACACCTGCTTCCGTCATCGCGAGGAGCACTTGCGACGAAGCAATCCGGTCTTTGCTTGTTGCCCTGGATTGCTTCGCTTGGCTCGCAATGACGGTTCTACCTCCGCGGCCCGCCGAACTTCTTGTTCACCGACGCGCTGACATCGCCCAGCATTTTCCGGCTCTCGGCCATCACCGCCGCCGACTTCTTGTTAAAACTTTGCGCCAGTTCGCGCAGGGACTGCACCGCCGGCAGCAATTCGCCGAAATCGACGCTGCCGACGCCGGTCAACAGGCTGTCGGTTTTGGCAAGGCCGAGGTCGACCGCGTTGACGCCGGATTCGGCGCGCCGCACCACGGAATCGATCTTCTCGCCATTGGCCGCCAGCGACGCCGTGAACGTTTCGAGATTCAGCAGCGTGTCCTTCAGATCGGCCTGATTGTCGGCGATCACCTTGTCCACGTTGCGCAGCGCCGCTTTTATCTTGGTCTCGACGTCCTGGGTCGCATCCGGATCGGCGGTCAGGACGGGAATGCCGTCCTGATCCAGCGGAACCGGCGGCGCTTGCGCCGAGCCGCCGATCAGCGACAGCGCGGCGACCCCGGTGAGCCCCTGGAATTCGAGGCCCGCCAGCGTGTCCTTGCGAACCGGCGCGGTGTTATCGATCATGGCGAGCGCGACCACGCGGCGCGGATTGTCCAGCTTCAGCGAGACCACCTCGCCGACCCGGATGCCGCCGAAATTGACGCTGCCGCCCTTGTGCAGGCCGGACGCCGAGCCTTCAAAGATCACGCGCAGCGGAACGCGCTGCTTGGTGCTGACGAATTTCCGGTAACCCAGCACGCCGCCGAGCGACCCGGCGATCAACGCCAGGGTCAGCGAGCCGATCATCAGGTTGGTTATCCGCGACTTCATCGGAAAGTCCTGGCTGCGCCCACAACGTCATACGCGGGCTTGACCCGCGTATCCATCCATCTTCAAAAGGATGGACCGCCGGGTCAAGCCCGGCGGTGACACACAAAGGCCCGCAAATTCACCCCATGCAATTCACCCTGACCACCTGGAACATCAACTCGGTGCGCCTGCGCATCGACCTGGTCGCCAAATTCATCAAGGCGGTGCGGCCGGACGTGCTGTGCCTGCAGGAGACCAAATGTGTCGACGATGCCTTTCCGCTGAAGCGCTTCAAACGGCTCGGCTACGAACATGTCGCGCTGAACGGCCAGAAGGGCTATCACGGCGTCGCCGTGATCTCGAAGCTGCCGTTCGAGACCACGCATATCCGCACCTTCTGCGACAAGATCGATTCGCGCCACGTCTCGGTCGCCTTCGGCGACAAGGCGCAGCTCGCAAAACCGCTGGTGCTGCACAATTTCTATGTTCCCGCCGGCGGCGATATTCCGGATCCCGCGCTCAATCCGAAATTCCAGCACAAGCTGGCCTTCCTCGACGAGATGAAAGCCTGCGAACCGCTGCATCCGCGCGGCGAGGAACGGCACATCCTGGTCGGCGACCTCAACGTCGCGCCGCATGAACACGACGTGTGGTCGCACCGGCAATTATTGAAGGTGGTGTCGCATACCCCGATCGAATGCGAAAAACTGCTGGCGGCGCAGGCCCGCGGCGACTGGATCGACGTCGCGCGCGCAAGGATTCCGCTGTCGGAAAAAGTCTATACCTGGTGGAGCTATCGCGCCGCCGACTGGACGGTCGCCGATCGCGGCCGCCGGCTCGATCACATCTGGGTGTCGCGGGCGCTTGGCGAATGCCTCCGCGATTTCAGGATTACCCGCGATGCCCGCGGCTGGGAGCGGCCGTCGGATCATGTCCCGGTGACGGCGGTGCTGGAGGTGTAGGGTTCAGACGTCGCGACAAACACCACCCTTATCCTGAGGAGCGACGCAAAGCGCCGCGTCTCGAAGGACAGCCACGGGCGCTTGCTCAAATACTCAGCTTCGCGCCCGCCATTAAAATATCGCTGGCGATCTGGCTGGTGCGGCCGGCGAGTTCGTCGCGCAGGCGGCGGGCGGCGGCGGGGTCGCTTTCCAGCACGCGTGAAAACATGGTGCGGCCGAGCCGGATCACCGTGGAGAACTCCAGCGAGATCGCGGTGGCCGGGCGCTGCATCGGAACGATCAGCGCGAGTTCGCCGATCAGCGTGCCGGGGCCGGCGATGGTCTCGGCGCTACAGCCGTCCTCCAGCGTGACGCGGAACGCGCCGCGCTGCACGACATAGCCGCAATCGGCGGCATCGCCGATCCGGAACAGCGCATCGCCGCGGGCAAATTCGCGATGCTCGGAGCCGATCGCCAGCACGCGCAAGGCTTCCCGCCCCAACAGGCGCAGTGTCGGGACGCGCTCCAGCAGGGCAACATCATCTTCGATCGACATGCAGAACCGGGTGATGCACTGGATTCGGGACGCTACAGCAACCAGACGGCCTCATCCTGAGGAGCGGCGCCTTCGCCGCGTCTCGAAGGATGAAGAGCGTATCTCCCATGGTTCGAGACGCGCGCTAGGGCGCGCTCCTCACCATGAGGAATACCCCGATCCGCAAGACCACAGATACGAATCGATTAAAACCAATCGTATCACGGCACCAGCTTGTAGCCACCGGCTTCCGTCACCAGAATCTCCGGGTTGGCGGCGTCCTTCTCGATCTTCTGGCGCAGCCGGTAGATATGGGTTTCCAGCGTGTGGGTGGTGACGCCGGAATTGTAGCCCCAGACTTCCTGCAGCAGCGTCTCGCGCGACACCGGCATCTGGCCTGCGCGGTACAGGAACCGCAGAATCGCGGTCTCCTTCTCGGTCAGCCGCACCTTCTTGGCGTTGGCGCCGGTGAGCATTTTCGAGCCCGGCCGGAAGCTGTACGGCCCGACCGAAAACACCGCGTCCTCGCTGGCTTCGTGCTGGCGCAGTTGGGCGCGGATCCGCGCCAGCAACACCGCGAAGCGGAACGGTTTTGCCACATAGTCGTTGGCGCCGGATTCCAGCCCGAGGATGGTGTCGGAATCGGTATCGTGTCCGGTCAGCATGATGATCGGCGCCTTGAAGCCGCCCTTGCGCAGCGACCGCACCACTTCGCGGCCATCGGTATCGGGCAGGCCGACATCCATCAGCACCAGGTCGGGCGAATTGATCTTGGCGGCGCTGGCGCCCTTGGCGCCGGTATCGACCGCGGAGGCTTCGAACTCCTCGTGCAGCGACAATTGCTCCACCAGCGCCTCGCGCAGATCGGTGTCGTCGTCCACAATCAGGATCTTGCGGGCATTGGCCATTGCGTACAATCCTCATGCGGCGGGACACGCCGCAGCGGTCCGTCCTGGTTCTTCCAGATCAAGTTCGTTCTGAGATAGGACCTGTTACCGATTCTCAAACCGTGGCGGTATCCTAGCGCAAAATGAGCCCGGATTTCGGCGGCAATGTGCGCCGCCGGGCGAAATAGAGCATTTCGGCTCCATGGCAGGCGAACGATCCTCATTCGCACGGGAAGTGTAGTGCCTTCAATCACTTATCGGACAAGCTTGCGTGATCGGCCGCTGCCTTTGGTGCGAATTCGCGCCGCGGCAGGCGATCGCAGCCGGGGCTGGCTGACCGCCGGCGAGCAAACCACCAAGGTCGCGCTGGGGCGCGGCGGCATCAGGGCCAGTAAGCGTGAAGGCGATGGCGGTACGCCCAAAGGCAGTTTCCGGCCGGTCCGGCTGTGGTGGCGCGCCGACCGCCATCCCAGGCCATCGACGTTTCTCCCGGTGCGTGCGATCGGGCCAGATGACGCGTGGTGCGAAGACGTTTCGGACCGGCACTACAACCAGCCGGTACGAGTGAATTCGAAACAGGGCGGTGACCGGCTCAGGCGCGACGATCATCTCTACGATTTCATCATCGAGATCGATCACAACACCAGGCCACGCATCGCCGGACGCGGCAGCGCGGTATTTCTGCATCTGGCCCGGACGGATTTTTCGCCGACCGCGGGATGTGTGTCGATGACGAAAGCCGCGATGCTGCGGTTGCTGAAGCGGCTGGGGCCGCAGACGCGGATTGTGATCGGGTGAACGCCGTGTCCCGGACGCGGTGCGGCATTCTTCATGCCGCTCCGCAGAGCCGGGACCCCGGTTTAGCGAAGACAGCTGGACCCCGGCTCTGCAGCGTCCGGGGAAGCAGCTACCGCGCCCCGAAAATCGCCGAGCCCACGCGCACATGGGTCGCGCCGAGCTGGATCGCGATGGCGAAATCGGCGCTCATGCCCATCGACAGATTCTTCAAGCCGTTGCGCGCGGCGATCTTGGCGGTCAGCGCGAAATGCGGCGCCGGGGCGTCGTTGAGCGGCGGAATGCACATCAGCCCGGAAATCGCCAAGCCGTATTTGTCGCGGCAGGCGGCGATGAATGCGTCGGCCTCCGCCGGCGCGACGCCGGCCTTCTGCGGCTCCTCGCCGGTGTTGAGCTGGACGAACAATTGCGGCGCGCGCTTCTGCGAATTGATTTCCTTGGCTAACGCTTCGCAAATGCTCGGCCGGTCCACCGAATGAATGGCGTCGAACAATGCTACCGCCTCTTTCGCCTTGTTGGACTGCAGCGGCCCGATCAGATGCAGCGCGAGGCCAGGATGGGAGGACAGCAACGCCGGCCATTTCGCCTTGGCTTCCTGCACGCGATTTTCGCCGAACACGCGCTGCCCGGCGGCCATCACCGGCAGAATCGCTTCCGCCTCGAAGGTCTTCGACACCGCGATCAGCGTCACCGACGACCGCTCGCGGCGCGCCGCATTGCAGGCGCGGAAGATGTCAGCCTCCACCGCGGCGAGCGGGCTTGGTAAAGGCGCGGTTACCGGCGCGGCGTTTTCGGCGGTCATGTCGATCCAGCAGTTGCAAAGTTTTAAGATCGTTCGAATTTTAGCGAATTCAAGAAAGGCTTCTTGAACCCTTATCGCTACCTAGTAGGCGGGGTCAGGGGACAACGATGTCAGGCGTCAGTTTCAACCGCAAACGAGTGAAACTCAAGGCACTGCTGGGGATCCGCTCGCGGCTGGCGCTGCTGGCGCTGATCCTGGTGGTGCCGTTGATGCTGGAGCGCGTGCGCTCGCTCGAGGATGCCCGCGCCAAGCAGATCGCCGCCGCCAGCCAGGAATTCGCCAGTCTCGCCCAGCACAGCGCCGATGCGCAGCGCGAGGTGATCTCGTCGGTCGAGGCGATGCTGAAATCCGCCGCCTATATCCGCGCGTCGGCCGGCGGCGTCGGCAAGAGCTGCGTGATCCTGCGCGCCAGCCTGACCGTCGACCTGCCCTGGATCCGCAGCATGTCGATCGTCGGCAAGAACGGCCGGGTGCAATGCTCGACCCTGAACGGCCTGGTCGGCGTCGATCTCAGCGACCGGCCGTATTTCAAGAAGATGCAGGAGACCCGCGGCTTCGTGCTGAGCGACTATCTGTTCGGCCGGGCATCGCACCAGCCGACCATCGTCGCGGCCTATCCGGTCGCCGCGGTCGATCAGGACGAAGACGCCTTCATCATCGCGACCGTCAACCTCGACTGGATGTCGCAGATCATGGGCAATCTCGGTGGCCGGCCGGGGGTTTCGGCGGCCCTGATCGACAGCACCGGGACCGTGCTTGCAGCGCCGCAGGACCAGGCCAGCATGATCGGCCGGCCGCTGGACAATCTGGCGCTGCTGTCGGCCGTTACCGGCGAGGCGGTTGCCGACAAGACCTCGGGTTCGGGCAAACGCACCGGAACGGTTTCATTCACCGGCGCCGACGGCACCAGGCGCGCGGCCTCTTTCGCGCGCATTCCCGGCACCGATTCCCGCCTGATCGTCACCATCGACGAAGTCAAGGTTTCGGCGGGCGCCAACCGCGACATCCGCACCGCTTACGTGCAGCTGGCTTTCGTCTGCCTGTTCGTGCTGATCGGCGCGCTGATCGCGGCTGAAAAACTCATCATCCAGCCGATCGAGATCATGGCGGCGATGACCAAGAAATTCGGCCAGGGCGATTGGTCGGCGCGGGTGGCCCGCGCCCGGCTGCCGGCGGAATTCGTACCGCTGGCCCGCGCCTTCAACGCCATGGCAGCGCATCTCGGCCAGCGCGAGCGCGAATTGATCGCCAGCAACGACCGGCTCACCGTGATCGCCTCGATCGACATGCTGTCGGGTCTGGCCAACCGCCGCGGCTTCCAGAACCGGCTCGACTTCGAATGGCTGAAGGCGATGCAGACTTCAAGCGAAATGGCGCTGCTGATGATCGATGTCGATCACTTCAAGCTCTACAACGACACCTACGGCCATCCCGAAGGCGACCTTTGCCTGTCCCGGCTCGGCGAGGCGCTGGCCGCGATCGCCGACGAGACGGCCGGCTTTGCCGGGCGCTATGGCGGCGAGGAATTCTGCCTGCTGCTGCCGAATTTCAACAACGCCCGCGCGCTGCAGGTCGGCGAAATGGTCCGCGCCGCGATCCAGGACCTCGGCATGCCGCACGCCACCTCCGTCTATCAATACGTCACCGTCTCCGTCGGCATCGCCTGCACTACGCCCAGCGAAGCGCAGCAGCCAAAGGATCTGATCGAGGCCGCGGATGCCGCGCTCTACGCCGCAAAACACCGCGGACGCAATGCGGTGGTGGAGCATGGGCTGGTAAGGGCGGGGGACGCGGACGCGATGCAGATGGCGGGATAAGCGAGTGGTCCATCCGAAATAATAGTATGGGCGCGCTCACCACCGGCCGCGATATTTTCTCTATCTGCCAGCGGGTTTGATCGTGGCTGCGATTTTCCAATGCCCAGTGAGCCGCCGTTGACCCCCGCCCTGGTTTCGTGTCTGTTCCGCGCACTTGATCAGGACCGGAAATGGTCACCGTCCGCCACGCCTCCCGCTACAACGCCCGGGAATCCGAGCCGCGCTGGCAGCGCGAATGGGCCGCGCGCGGCGTGTTGGCCACGCGCACCGATGCCGGCGACGTCCGCAATTCCACCCTCGGTGACGTGATCGCGCGCTACAGGCGCGCGCGGGGCTACAACGTGCTGCAGCCGGTGGGCTGCGACTCGATCGGTCCGGCCGGGAAGATGTCGGAGCGCAACGCCCTCAATCCGGACGACATCATCGAGAGCTACGGCGCCGACGTGGCGCGCTGGTTCATGCTGTCGGATTCGCCGCCGGACCGCGACCTGATCTGGAGCGACGAGCGGGTGCAGGGCGCCTGGCGATTCGTGCAGCGGCTGTGGCGGCTGATCGGCGAAGCTGCCGATGTCGTCAAGGCAGCGCCCTCGGTTCGGCCGGCGGCGTTCGGAGCCGACGCGCTGGCGTTGCGCAAGGCCGCCCATGGCGCGCTCGACAAGGTTTCCGCCGGCATCGAAAAGCGGCATTTCAACGTCTGCCTCGCTTACATCAGGCAATTCACCAACGCGCTGGCGGACACGCTGGCCCGCGACCAAAAACCCTCCCGGGACGCCGCCTGGGCCATCGCCGAGGCTGCGGTCATTCTTGTTCAACTGTTCGCGCCCATGATGCCGCATCTGGCGGAGGAGTGCTGGCAGGCGTTGGGGCGCGAGGGGCTGGTTTCGGGGGCCGAATGGCCCAAAATCGAACGAGATTTGCTGGTTGAACACGCGGCGAACCTGGTGGTGCAGGTCAACGGCAAGAAGCGCGGCGATGTCACAGTGGCCCGGAATGCGCAAAATCCGGAGATTGAGGCTGCCGTTTTGGGGCTTGATGCGGTAAAACAGGCGCTGGGCGGCAAACCCGTCCGCAAGGTAATCGTGGTTCCCATGAGGATCGTGAATGTCGTTGGCTAACACCCGCATCGCTGCCCGGCTTCTGGCCATCGCCGCCCTGGGCGCGCTGACGGCCGGCTGCTTCCAGCCGATGTATGCCGCGCATACCGACGGCACTCCGGCGTTGCGGGAAAAGCTGATGGGCGTCGACCTGCCGCCGATCGACAAGGCCAACGGGTCGCGCGACGCCCGGCTTGGCGTCGAGATCCGCAACGCGCTGGCATTCAAGCTGTATGGCGCCGCCACCGGCATGCCGCCGACTCACAAGCTGGTGATCCGTTTCCAGACCAGCCGCTCCTCGCTGATCCTGGATCCGGCCACCGCCCTGCCCTCGATCGAAAATTACGGTATCGATGCGCAGTACAACCTGGTCGAGATCGTCTCCAACAAATCGGTGATGACCGGAGCTACCTTCTCGCGGGTGTCCTACGACATCCCCGGCCAGCTGCAGCGCTTCGCCCGCCAGCGCGCCTACCGCGACGCCGAAGACCGCGCCTGCCAGGAGATCGCCGAGAATATCCAGACCCGGCTGGCGTCGTATTTCACCGCGGGCAGCTGACGTGTCCCGGACGCGGTGCGGCATTCTTCATGCCGCTCCGCAGAGCCGGGACCCCGGTTGAGTTAAGCAAGCAAGCTGGACCCCGGCTCTGCAGCGCACCGCTTCGCGAAGAGCTACGCGCTGCGCTGCGTCCGGGGCACGAGAGCGGAATTGACATGGTCGCGCTGCGCGGACGGGACATCGACGTATTTCTCAAAGCCCCGGATCCGGGCCGTCCCATCATCCTGCTCTACGGTCCGGACGCCGGCCTGGTGCGCGAGCGCGCCGACGCGCTGATGGCTTCCGCCGTCGACGATCCAGGCGATCCGTTTTCGCTGGTGCGGCTGGACGGCGATGAACTCGCCGCCGAACCCTCGCGTCTGGTCGAAGAGGCGATGACCATCCCGATGTTCGGCGGCCGCCGCGCCATCCGGGTGCGCGCCGGCTCGCGCAGTTTTGCCGGCGGGGTCGATACGCTTAGCCAGATGCCGATCAAGGATTGCCGCATCGTGATCGAGGCCGGCGAACTGCGCCCGGAATTGCCGCTGCGCAAGGCCTGCGAACGCGCCAGGACGGCGGTGGCGATCGGCTGCTATCCCGACGGCGAGCGCGATCTGGCAAGATTGATCGACGACGAAATGAAGGCGTCAAACTTGCGCATCGCTTCCGATGCGCGCGCGGCACTGATGTCGCTGCTCGGCGGCGACCGCCAGGCTTCGCGCAACGAATTGAAGAAGCTCGCGCTGTATGCCCACGGCGAAGCCGAGGTAACGCTGGACGACGTGACGGCGGTGGTTGCGGATGCCTCCGAACTGAAACTCGATCCGATCGTGGACGGCGCCTTCGCAGGTCTCTCCGCTCTGGTCGAAACCGAATTCGCCAAGGCCATGATCGCCGGCACCTATCCCGGCATGATCATCTCGGCCGCGCAGCGCCAGGCGGCGCTGCTGCACAAGGCCAGCCTCGCGGTGGCCGAGGGCACGCCGGCGTCGGTGGTAGTGGAGAGCGGATTTCCGCGGCTGCATTTTTCGCGCAAGAACAATGTCGAAGCCGCGTTGCGCAATTATAACACCGCGCGGCTGGCGGCAATCATCGAGCAGCTCGCGGTGGCGGCGCTCGACATGCGCAAGCAATCGGCGCTGGCCGCCGTGATCGCGCAACGTACGCTGCTGTCGATCGCAGCGAATGCGCGGCGGCGGGGATAGGTCCTCATGGTGAGGAGCGCGTCTTCGCGCGTCTCGAACCATGAGCGTGCGACATACATCCTTCGAGACGCGGCCAAGGAGCCGCTGCTCAGGATGAGGTTTGTGCGCGTGGAGCCGTCATTGCGAGGAGAGCTAAACCTTGCTGTCCAGCCTTCGCAAAATCTCGTCGAGCTGTTCGAGATCGCGGTACTTGATGTGCATCGTCCCGCTCGGTCCCTTGTGATCGACCTTGACGCTAAGCCCGAGAATGTCGCCGACGCGCTTTTCCAGCGCCAGCGTGTCGGGGTCCTTGATCAGCGCGCCGCGCGAGTTGCGGTGCTTGGGCGTGGAGCCGCCGATCTCATGCACCAGCGCCTCGACCTGCCGCACGTTGAGGCCTTCGGCGATGATGCGGTTCGCGGTTGCGACCGGATCGGGCACGGCGAGCAGCGCGCGTGCGTGGCCGGCAGATAATTCTCCCGATACGATATGGGCCTGCACTTCGTCCGGCAATTTGGTCAGCCGCATCATGTTGGCGACATGGCTGCGGCTTTTTCCGACGATCTTCGCAATGTCGTCCGCGCTGTGTTTGAACTCACTGGCGAGCGCGTGATAGCCCTGCGCCTCCTCCATCGCGTTCAGATCCTCGCGCTGCACGTTCTCGATGATCGCAAGCTCGAGCGCGTCTGAGTCGCTGACGTCGAGCGGCACGATCGGCACTTCATGGAGGCCGGCGATTTGCGCCGCGCGCCAGCGCCGTTCGCCGGCGATGATCTCGTAGCGATCTGGCGTGCCTTTTACCGGACGCACCGCGATCGGCTGGATCACGCCGTGCTGCCTGATCGAGGACGCCAACTCCTGCAGCTCACTTTCCGAAAATGCGCGGCGCGGATTGCGTGGATTGGCGGTGAGGAATTCGATCGGCACCTTGCGCTGCGCGCGCGGCCGCTCCAGATGCGCGGCCTCGCCGCCGACATCCCCGATCAGACTTGCAAGACCGCGCCCCAACCGCGAACGCGCTTCGTCGGCCATCGCCAGCTCCCTTGGATTCACTTGCAGCTCCGAATTTAATTTTTCTTGTAGGATGGGTAGAGCGCAGCGAAACCCATCATGCGACATTCACGTTGGCGATGGGTTTCGCTGCGCTCTACCCATCCTACGATTGTTCAATGCGCCCTTAGCTCGCGCTCGCGCTGGATCACTTCGGTCGCAAGTTTCAGATAGGCTTCGCTGCCGCTGCATTTCAGATCATACACCAGCACCGGCTTGCCATAGGACGGCGCTTCGGAGATGCGGACGTTGCGCGGGATCATGGTGTTGTAGACTTTTGCGCCCATGAACTGCCTGACATCGGCGACCACCTGGTTCGACAAATTGTTGCGCGAGTTGAACATGGTCAGCACCACGCCGTGGATCGACAGGTTCGGATTGAGCGTGGTGCGCACCTGCTCCACGGTCTGCAGCAGTTGCGACAGGCCTTCGAGCGCGAAGAACTCGCATTGCAGCGGCACCAGGATCGCGTCCGATGCCGCCATCGCATTGACGGTGAGAAGATTGAGCGACGGCGGACAATCGATCAGCACATAGGTGTAATCGGCGGGCTCGGTGACGTTGCTGTTCAATGCGGCGATGGCATCGCGCAGCCGGAACGCGCGATCCTTGGTCGATCCCAATTCCAGCTCGAGTCCCGACAGATCCATGGTGGACGCCGCGATGTGCAACCGCGGCACCGCGGTGGGCACCACCGCATCGCGTAGCGGCGCTTCGCCGATCAGCACGTCGTAGGTCGAGACGTTGCGGCTGCGGCGGTCGATGCCGAGCCCGGTGGAGGCATTGCCTTGGGGGTCGAGGTCGACGATCAGCACCCGCTCCCCGATCGCGGCCAGTGCGGTGCCGAGATTGATCGCGGTGGTGGTCTTGCCGACGCCGCCCTTCTGGTTGGCGAGTGAGATGATGCGCGGATGACTGGGCGCGACTTGTGCCTTATCCTCTTGATATATCTGATCAATTACGGTCATGCGCGGTTGCTTTGGTTGGCAGTGGACGGATTGCGCCGCTCGATGCGGTCGAGTTCGACGATCCAGCCCTGTCCGGTCAGGCTGGGATGGAGGCGCGGGTTTAGTTTCCAATATTTAGTGGCTTCGGTCAATTCGGCCTCTACATCTTGACCCTTAAGAAACAGCGCCTTCGCGCCCCTCGCCACCAGCGGCTCGGCAAAGCCGACAAGTTGGTGTAGCGGAGCCACCGCACGCGCGGTGACGCAATCGACCGCCGCGAGATGGCTATCCACGCTATCCCCGATGTCAGCGAGATGGACTGTACCCGCGGCGCCGGTGATTCGCAGCGCCTCGCGCAGGAATGCTGCCTTCTTGGCGTTGCGCTCGACCAGATGCACCATCGCGCCGGACGTCGCCGCCAGCGCACAGGCCAGCACCACGCCCGGAAACCCGCCGCCGCTGCCGAGATCGACCCATACCTTTGCGCCGCGGGCGAGGGTCAAAAGCTGGAGGGAATCAGAGATGTGCCGGGTCCACAGATTTGGGAGCGTCGAGGAAGCGACCAGATTGGTTTTCGCCTGCCATTGCAGGAGCAGATCGACATAGGCGTCGAGGCGCGATTCTGTTTCGCGTGAAACGGGGGTGAGCTTCAGCGCGGCCGCTTTGTCGGACGGCGAGATTTGAGCTGATTTTGCCATTCGATCATGCTGTCTCAGAAAGAGCGCAGCGCCATCCCGCGTCATTGCGAGGAGCACTTGCGACGACGCAATCCATGGCGCCGCGTGGATCGCTTCGTCGCAAGAGCTCCTCGCGATGACGGTAGTTGTTTCACGTGAAACAACTCACGCCGTTGCCGGCCTTTTCCGCGCTTCTCTGCGCAGATACGCCGCCAATATCCCCAGCGCCGCCGGCGTCAGGCCGTCGAGACGGCCGGCCTGCCCCACCGTGCGCGGCCGCGCAGCCTCGAGCTTACTGCGGGCTTCATTGGAAAGCCCCGGCACATCGGCATAGTCGACGTCGACCAGGATCAACCCCTCGTCGCGGCGGAAAGCGTCGACATCAGCGGTCTGGCGCTTCAGATAGACGTCGTATTTGGCGTCGATCTCGACATGCACGGCGATCGTCGGATCTACAACACCCAGCTCCGGCCAGATCGCTCTCACCTCGGCCCATCCGATCTCCGGATAGGCCAGCAGCTCGAACGCCGAACGCCGAACGCCGTCGTGATTGAGCGATAGACCGTGCCGCGTGGCCTCATTGGGCGTGATCGACAGCGATTTTGCCAGTTGCTTGGCGGCATTCAGCGCCGCCATCTTGGCGCGGTGACGAGTCGAACGCGCCGGCCCGACGCATCCCAGCGCAATTCCCTTGTCGGTCAGGCGCTGATCGGCATTGTCCGCGCGCAGCGTAAGCCGATATTCGGCGCGAGACGTGAACATCCGGTAGGGCTCGGTGATGCCGCGTGTCACCAGGTCGTCGATCATCACGCCGAGATAGCCATCGGCGCGGTCGAACACGATGGCGTCGGCGCCGCTGGCCGCCAATGCCGCGTTGAGACCCGCCACAAGTCCCTGCGCCGCAGCCTCTTCATAGCCGGTGGTGCCGTTGATCTGGCCGGCCAGGAACAGCCCCGGCAAGCGCTTGGTCTGCAGCGTCGGCTCGAGCTCGCGGGGATCGACGTGGTCGTATTCGATGGCATAGCCCGGCCGGACCATCCGAACCCGCTCGAGGCCGGGAATGGTCGCCAGGATCGCCAGCTGCACCTCTTCCGGCAGCGAGGTCGAGATGCCGTTGGGGTAAACCGTGGTGTCGTCGAGACCTTCCGGCTCAAGAAAAATCTGATGCCCGTCGCGATCCCCAAAGCGGACGATCTTGTCTTCGATCGACGGGCAATAGCGCGGCCCCGAACTCCTGATCTGGCCGGAATACATCGGCGAGCGATGCACATTGGCCCGGATCACCTCATGCGTCGCGGCGGTGGTGCGGGTGATGCCGCACTGGATCTGCGGCGTGGCGATGCGGTCCGTCATCACCGAAAACGGCTCCGGCGGATCGTCGCCGGGCTGCATTTCCACCGCGGACCAGTCGATGGTGGTGCCGTCGAGCCGCGGCGGCGTCCCGGTCTTGAGGCGGCCCAGCGTAAAGCCGATACGCTCAAAGCACTTTGACAACCCCAGCGCAGGCGCCTCGCCGACCCGCCCGGCCGGCCAGTTGTTTTCGCCGAGATGGATCAGCCCGCGCAGGAATGTGCCGGTCGTGATGACCACCGCACCCGCCGCCAGTTCGCGACCGTCCGCCAGGCGGATGCCGATAACCCGGCCGTTCGAAAGCAGCAGATCGTCGGCCTCGCCCTCGATCACGGCCAGATTCGCGGTCTGAAGAATCGCGGCCTGCATCGCCGCCGCATAAAGCTTGCGATCCGCCTGGGCGCGCGGGCCCCGCACGGCCGGACCCTTGCGGCGGTTGAGCATCCGAAACTGAATTCCGGCGGCATCCGCGACCCGGCCCATCAGCCCATCCAGTGCATCGACTTCGCGCACCAGATGGCCCTTGCCCAAGCCACCGATCGCCGGATTGCATGACATCGCGCCGATAGTCGCAAAACGGTGCGTGACCAGCGCCGTTCGAGCGCCGATCCGCGCAGCCGCCGTCGCCGCCTCGCAGCCGGCGTGGCCTCCTCCGATCACGATGACGTCGAACGAGTTCTGCATAGGCGCGACTTCTAGCGCGAGCCGACGAGTCCGCAAAGCGCGAACTCGGGTTGTCGTCTTTGTTTCACGTGAAACACATGTGCCGTCATTACGAGCCTTCGCACACCCGTTCGATGGGCTCCGCTTTGAACGACTTGTTTCACGTGAAACAGCCCTGTCTATAGAATGAACGAAGAAATATCACTTTCCTATACAAAACTCCCGGAAAATCTTGTCGAGAATATCTTCAACATCCACCCGCCCCAGCAGCCGCCCGAGCGAATGAGCTGCCGCCCGCAAATCTTCCGCGATGATCTCCTCGCCTTTTCTCTCCATGCTGCGCTGCAGCGAGGCAACCGTTTCGCGCAGCAATGTGCGTTGCCGCTCCCGGCCGATGAGGGCGCCCTCGCCCGAGCCGAAATAACTTTGCGCGAACGCGACCAGAGCCGTGACCAGCTCCGGCAACCCATCGCCGCGCGACGCTGAAATCTCAAAATACGAGTTGCCCCCAGTTCGCCTCAACGCCGCCGCATGCCGGTTAAGTGCGATTAAATCGATTTTGTTGCGCACCAGCCAGACCGGCGCCGCATCCTCGACAGCATCTTCGTGCTCGTCACCCTCGATCAGCCATAGCACCAGGTCCGCTTCCGCCGCACGAGCACGCGCGCGACGCACGCCCTCCTGCTCCACCGGATCTTCGGTCGCGCGAATGCCGGCGGTGTCGATCACCGTCACAGGATAACCGTCGAGGTCGAGCTGCACCTCGATGACGTCGCGCGTGGTGCCGGCATGCGGCGAGACGATCGCAACCTCTCGTCGCGCCAGTTGATTGATCAGCGTGGATTTTCCGACATTCGGCGGCCCGGCGATTGCAACCACCAAACCGTCGCGCAGCCGTTCACTTCGACCCTGCGCCGCAAGGACTTCTGCGATTTCGTCATGAAGCGTTTTTATCTTCGCAAGCGCCGGCGCGATCAACTCCGCGGGTACATCGCCCTCGTCGGAGAAATCGATTCCAGCTTCGATCAACGCCGAAGCCTCGATGATCTGCGCGCGCCAGCTCCGCGCTTTGTCGCCGAGCAATCCTTTCAGCTGGCGCAGCGCCTGGCGGCGCTGCCGGTCGGTGTCGGCGTGAATGAGGTCGTCGAGCCCTTCCGCTTCCGTCAGGTCGAGCTTGCCGTTCTCGAATGCGCGCCGTGTAAACTCGCCCGGCTCGGCTGCGCGCGTGTTTTCAAACGTCGACAAGGCTGCGAACAACGCACTCAGAACCGCGCGACCGCCATGGACATGGAATTCCGCAACGTCCTCGCCGGTTGCACTTTTGGGGGCCGGAAACCACAACACTACGGCATCGTCGATAGGCCATTGATTCGCATCATGTAAAACCGTCCGCCCCGCCATGCGCGGCAGCGGAATCTTGCCCGCGAGAGAGGCAAGAATGGTCCCGGCCTGCGTCCCCGACACCCGCACGACGGAAATTGCGCTCGGAGGCCGGCCCGACGACAGGGCGAAGATGGTCTGGTCGCGCGGATGCATCGCTTATTTGGCCCCTGAGCCCTTGAAGACGCAATGAAATTTGCGACGGCCTAAACTGGCAACCGAGCCGGGACGGGGTCTTGTTGCTGCAGGGCATGCTGCAAGATTTCCGCCGTATTTATGGTGCGAAACGCGGAAAATGGCACCGGGCTCGCAGTAATGTTGTTCGACATCCTAATCAATTCAATGGCTTGAACAGCATCCATCCGGGACGGTCCAATTGTGGCATGCTGCACTCATGCTGCAGCAAAGCGCAGCATGATCCCGGACGCAAAGCAGACGTAAAAAGGGCGCCCGCTTGTGCGGACGCCCAAAATCGAACTGTCGCCAGCTCAGGTGTTCATCGACTCGAAGAACTCCGAGTTGTTCTTGGTGTTGCGCAGCTTGTCGAGCAGGAAGTCGATCGCATCCATGGTGCCCATCGGATTGAGGATGCGGCGCAGCACGTACATCTTCTTCAAGAGCTGCGGATCGGTGATCAGCTCTTCCTTGCGGGTGCCGGAGCGCGAAATGTCGATCGCCGGGAAGGTCCGCTTGTCGGACACCTTGCGGTCGAGAATCAATTCCGAATTGCCGGTGCCTTTGAACTCTTCGAAAATCACTTCGTCCATGCGGCTGCCGGTATCGACCAGCGCGGTCGCGATGATGGTGAGCGAACCGCCCTCCTCGATATTGCGCGCGGCGCCGAAGAAGCGTTTTGGCCGCTGCAGCGCGTTGGCGTCGACGCCGCCGGTCAGCACCTTGCCTGAGGATGGCACCACCGTGTTGTAAGCGCGTCCCAGCCGCGTAATCGAGTCCAGCAGGATCACCACGTCGCGGCCGTGCTCGACCAGCCGCTTTGCTTTTTCAATCACCATCTCTGCGACCTGGACATGGCGCACCGCGGGTTCGTCGAAGGTCGATGACACCACCTCGCCCTTCACCGAGCGCTGCATGTCCGTGACTTCCTCCGGACGTTCGTCGATCAACAAAACGATCAGATAGCACTCCGGATGATTGGCGGTGATGGAGTGCGCGATGTTCTGCATCAGCACGGTCTTGCCGGTGCGGGGAGGGGCCACGATCAGCGCGCGCTGGCCCTTGCCGATGGGGGCTACAATGTCGATAACCCTTGCAGAAAGGTCTTTTCTGGTGGGGTCCTCCAGCTCGAGCCGGAAGCGCTGGTCCGGAAACAGCGGCGTCAGATTGTCGAAGTTGACCTTGTGCTTGGACTTTTCCGGATCCTCGAAATTCAGCGTGTTGACCTTGAGCAGCGCGAAGTAGCGTTCGCCTTCCTTCGGGCTGCGGATATGGCCTTCGATGGTGTCGCCGGTGCGAAGGCCGAAGCGGCGGATCTGCGAGGGCGAGACATAGATGTCATCGGGCCCAGGCAGGTAGTTTGCATCCGGCGAGCGTAAAAACCCAAAACCGTCGGAGAGAACCTCGACGACGCCTTCGCCGATGATGTCGGTTTCCTGGATCGCCAGTTGCTTGAGGATGGCGAACATCAGCTCCTGCTTGCGCATGGTGCTGGCATTTTCGACCCCCTTTTCTTCCGCGAACGAGACGAGCTCGGCCGGCGTTTGAGCTTTGAGGTCTTGAAGTTTCATTTCCCGCATTGGGATGGTCCTGTGGAAAAACGGGGGAGGGTTGCGAGGCGGTTTTTAAGAAAATGCGGACGCCAGATAAGGAAAGTCCGCAGGTCTTGAGCTGTGAAGCCTTGAGCGAGGAAGATGCCGGAGAGGCTTCAAACCTTGATGCGGCGGTCGGTTCAACGAACCGGAGCGCGACCACATCCGCCTGCGTAGGGTGGGATTTCGACAATATAGAAAATCGCTCGGCTTTCCGCAAGGAGGACAGAACGGCTGCTGTTGAAGAACGGGCGGCGCTAGAACGGCTTCACCACCACCAGGATCACGATCCCGATCAGCAAAACCGTTGGTACTTCGTTGATAATACGATAGAATTTTTGGCTTCTCCGGTTCCTATCGGCGGCGAAATCCTTCACGCAGCGGGCGAGAAACCCGTGCATCCCGGACATCGCGAGCACCAGCAGCAACTTTCCATGCAACCAGCCCGCCGAAAACCAGTGACCGGCCCAGGCGAGGTAAAGTCCGGCAAGCCACGTCACCGTCATCGCCGGATTGATGATCGCCTTGAGCAGGCGACGTTCCATCGTCTTGAAGGTCTCGGACTGCTTCAACCCGGCTTCGGCATCGCAGTGATACACCAACAGCCGCGGCAAATAGAGCATGCCGGCCATCCACGCGATGACGGCGATCACATGCAGGGCCTTGATCCATTCGTACATCAGGATGTCTCACTCGTTCGCAACCGCGCGATTTGTTGCCGGCGATAGCGGAACGTTTTTACTAACATCGGCGTTGCGAGGAGTCTGCCAGAGAGCGTGATCCGAGACATATCCGCAAGCAGCCCTTTTCTAAAACAATAATTTTAGAATCTTAGGTTTGAGTCTAAGTAGCGGTGAATAGCGCCCGCGCAACGCAAACCTGACATTATCCAAGCACGTTCCGATCCATCAACAAGCCTTCGCGCCGGCAGGGATGATTGAAATAACCTGACGGGTTTCAATCGCTTGCAGTAGGCTGTCGCTGGATTATCAAGAGACAAGTCCACATAATCCCACTATCATCGATGTCTCCGCCAGGACTTATCCTTGAGCAGGGCCTGTGAAGAAAATTCCGGGTTATCCCGTCTGCTTCGACCGGGGCGCGATTCTCTGGGGTAGCTCCACAGCGATTCACAGGTTACACAGGGGTCATGGTGCCCACTACCGGCAACTATTTTCATCTTCACCTGGTGTCCGATTCGACCGGCGAAACCCTGATCACGGTGGCGCGCGCCGTGGCCGCGCAATACGCCAATGTGACGCCGGTGGAGCATGTCTATCCGCTGGTGCGCAGCCAGAAGCAGCTCGAACGCGCGCTGGCGGAAATCGAGGAAGCGCCGGGCATCGTGCTTTTCACCTTGCTGGAAAAGGATCTGGTGGCGCGGCTGGAAGCCAAGTGCCAGGAGATGAATGTTCCGAGTCTGTCGATCATCGGCCCGGTGATGCAGTTGTTTCAGGCCTATCTCGGCTCCGCCACCACCGGACGCGTCGGCGCGCAGCACACCCTCAATGCGGAATATTTCAAACGCATCGACGCGTTGAACTACACGATGATGCATGACGACGGTCAGCACGTCGAAGGGCTGGAAGAAGCCGATGTGGTTCTGGTCGGCGTATCCCGCACCTCCAAGACACCGACCTCGATCTATCTTGCCAACCGCGGCATCCGTACTGCGAACGTCCCGCTGGTGCCGGGAATCGCGATTCCGCATCAGCTGGAAACGCTGAAGAAACCGCTGGTGGTCAGTCTTCACGCCACCCCCGAGCGGCTGATCCAGGTGCGGCAAAACCGGCTCTTGAGCATCGGCGCCGGCCCGGGCAACGACGACTATATCGATCGGCAATCGGTCACCGAGGAAGTTGCTTTCGCGCGGCGCCTGAGCGTGAAGTATAATTGGGCGCTGCTCGATGTGACCCGCCGGTCGATCGAGGAAACCGCGGCCGCGGTGATGAAGTTATTCGCCGACCGGCAACGCCAGCGGCTGTTGGAATGACGCTCTGGCGCGGAATACAGCCGCTGATCCTGGCATCGCAAAGCACTGCGCGACAGGCACTTCTGGCCCAAGCGGGCATTCCTTTCGAGGCAATTCCAGCGGGGCTAGATGAGCTGGCGATTCAGCTTGCCTCGGCGCTGTCGGGGCCCGGAGAAATCGCGGCTTTGCTGGCGCGAGACAAGGCCTTGTTGGTGTCGGAGAAACACCCCGAACGCTACGTAGTAGGTGGCGATCAGACGCTGGTGCTTGGCGAGCGATTGTTCAGCAAGCCGGCTGGCCGCGCGCAGGCCGCCGCGCAATTGCGAGCCCTTGCCGGGCAGGCGCATGAACTGCATTCGGCCGCTGCCGTTGCCCGCGATGGTGAGATATTATTCGAGCACGTTTCAATTGCGCGCATGACCATGCGGAGGCTCGATGACGCTGCAATCTCGGCCTATCTCGATGCCGCGGGAGAGGCCGTCACCACCAGCGTCGGCGCCTATCAGATCGAGGGCCTCGGGGTGCATTTGTTCGAGCGTATCGAAGGCGATCATTCTACGATTCTCGGCCTGCCGCTGCTGCCATTACTGAAGTTTCTGCGCAGTCGGGGGTTGCTGCAATGATAGTTCTCGGGCTGACCGGTTCGATCGGAATGGGGAAATCCACGACAGCAAAATTGTTCGCTGAGGCGGGCGTACCGATGTACGATGCCGATGCCACGGTTCATAAAGTCTATGAAGGCGAGGCCGTGCCCGCGATAGAAGCGGCATTTCCCGGCGCTACCGCGGATGGCAAGGTCGACCGCGCGCGGCTTTCAGCGCAGGTGGTGCACGATCCGGATGCGATGAAACGGCTGGAGCAGATCGTGCATCCGATGCTGCGCGCCTATCATCAGAAATTCTTGTCCGATGCCGAACAATCCGGCGCCCCCGTGGCGGTGGTGGATGTGCCGTTGTTGTATGAAACTGGCGGCGACAAGCGGGTCGATGCGGTGGTGGTGGTGACCACAACGCCGGAAATTCAGCGCCAACGCATTCTGGCCCGCGACGGCATGACGAACGAAAAACTTGACGCCATTCTGGCGCGGCAGCTGCCCGATGCCGAAAAACGCAAGCGCGCGGATTTCGTGGTGGATACCTCGCATGGGCTTGACCCCGTGCGCGCACGAATCCGCGACATTCTCGCCGAGGCTGTTAAAATGCCGCGGCGGCGGCCCTGATTCGCTGCTTCTTTTGGCTGCAGACCATGCGCGAAATCATTCTCGATACCGAAACCACCGGCCTCGACCCGTTGCGCGGCGATCGGCTGGTGGAGATCGGCTGCGTCGAAATCTTCAACCGCATGCCCACCGGCCAGACATTTCACCGTCACCTCAATCCCGAGCGCGACATGCCGGCGGAAGCACTCGCCGTGCATGGTCTTACCAGTGCGTTCCTCGCCGACAAGCCGCTGTTTGCCCATGTGGTCGATGAGTTTCTCGAATTCATCGCCGACGCCCCGCTGGTGATTCACAACGCGTCGTTCGACGTCGCTTTCATCAACGCCGAGCTGGACCGCATCAAGCGCCCGCCGATCGCGCGCGAGCGGCTGGTGGACACGCTGCTGCTGGCGCGGCGCAAGCATCCCGGCGTTTCGAACCGCCTCGACGATCTCTGCTCGCGCTATGCGATCGACAATTCCCGCCGCACCAAGCATGGCGCGCTGCTCGACGCCGAACTTCTGGCCGAGGTCTATATCGACCTGATCGGCGCCCGGCAGTCGCAACTGATCCTGGCGGCAGATATCCGGGTCTCCGAAACCGACGGAATCGGCGATGCGCCGCGGCGGCAACGCCTAGTGCCGCTGGCGCCTCGGGTCACCGAGGCCGACCGCGCCGCGCATTGGGATTTCGTCGCCACGCTCGGCGACAAGCCGGTCTGGCACGACTTTTTTTAAATGCCGCGCAGTTCGCCGGTTCAGCTCGGCTTCACTTGTGTCGCCGCCTGCGCGGCAGCCTGGCGTTCCATGTTCTGGCGGTACAACCCGACAAAGTCGACCGGGTCCAGCATCAGCGGCGGAAACCCGCCGTCGCGTACCGACGTTGCGATGATCTCCCGCGCGAACGGGAACAGCAGGCGCGGACATTCGATCATGACCAGCGGATGCAGGTTTTCCGGCGGCACGTTCAGGATGCGGAACACGCCGGCATAGGACAGCTCGAAGCTGAACATCACCTTGCCGCCGTTTTCAGCCTTGCCCTCGACCGAGAGCGTCACTTCGTATTCGTGTTCCGCGATATTGTTGGCGCTGACGTTGATCTGGATATTGATGGCCGGCTGCTGCTGTTGCGGCGCCAGCGAGGCCGGCGCGTTCGGGTTCTCGAACGAGAGATCCTTGGTATATTGCGCCAGCACGTTCAACTGCGGAGGAGGGGCCGCTTCGGGAGGAGCGCCATTGCCGTTGGTCATGAAGGTTTCTCCTGGAGCGGTTACAAGCGAAGCGCGAGCGGTTGCGGCTGAATCCGCTCGAAGGGCGGAAATGTCCTGTCGGGCGAGTGGCTATCATAGCCCGGCGGTCCTCCACAAGGACGCGAGCCCAACAGAACAGGCGGGCCGAGCGGATCGCGGCCGGCGCGCAGAGGCGGCATTTTTTACGTTGCGTGCGGTCTAAATTATTGAATAAGCGCGATTTCCAGGCAGGATCGAGTTTCCTCTCGCGCGAAAAACGCGCTACAATTCGCCCAAAATCAGCGCCTATGATGGGACCTTGGCCGTATTCCGGCAGGCCCAGATGTCCGTGCCAAAACGCGCCATTGGCTGGGCAAAGTTTCGTGCCTACATGGTGGGGCCAGTGGTGAAGTGATCTCTCCGGTTTCTTCCGGGACACTCTACCGCCGGCCTTTGGTCCGGCACCGACCAGAAAGCGAATGCGACGTGGATATTTACACCATCATCTTCCTGGCGCTGGCGGTCTTTATTTTCCTGCGTCTGCGCAATGTGCTCGGACAGCGCACCGGAAGTGAGCGCCCGCCCTACGACCGCGCGGCACGCGACGTCGTGCATGGCGCGCAGGACAATAATGTCGTGCCGATGCCGGGCACGGTGATCGATCAGGCGCCGTTGGCCCCGACCGCCGATGTGGTGCCCCCGACCGATCGCTGGAAAGGCATTGCCGAACCCGGCACGCCGCTGGCGCTGGGGCTGGACTTTATCGCGGCGCAGGATTCGTCGTTCGACCCGCGGCATTTCCTCAGCGGCGCGCGCAGCGCCTATGAGATGATCGTGCTGGCCTTCGCCAATGGCGACCGCCGCGCGTTGAAGGATTTGTTGTCGTCGGAAGTCTATGAGAGCTTCGATGCCGTGATCAAGGACCGGGAAAAGCACGAGCAAAAGACCGAAACGCGATTCGTTTCGATCGACAAGGCCGAGCTTGTAAATGCCGAAGCGCGCGACCGCGCCGCGCAACTGACGGTCCGCTTTGTGTCGCAGATGGTTTCGGTCACCCGCGACAAGACAGGCGCGATTGTCGACGGCAATCCGGAGAAGGTCACCGATATCACCGATGTTTGGACATTTGCCCGCGACATCACTTCGCGCGATCCGAACTGGAAGCTGGTTGGCACCGGCAGCACTCACTAACGCGCCCGGCGCGGGACGATTCGCCGCGGCGCGTTGGGTGATTGCTGCCGCGTTGACGTTTTCGCCGTTCCTCGCGCATGCCGCGCGACCGCATCTGCCATATCCCCGTCTGGCCTGGCCGCTTGAAATCACCGGCAGCCAATATGCAGCCGTCGCCTGGGCCGATATCGCCAGCTGGAATGAAGACGATCATCTGCAGGCGTTCAACGCCTTCCGCGCCAGTTGCAAGCCGATAGCGGCGCAGCACAAGCTGCCCGCTGAACCGAAAGCACTGGGCATATCGTTGCGCGATCCCTGCCGCGCGGCCAGAGCCGCGGATATTTCCGACGCCGCCAAGGCACGCGCTTTTTTCGAGGCGCATTTTCTTCCGTTGCGAATTTCGCGTCTCGGCGAAGGTGAAGGTTTCGTCACCGGCTACTATGAGCCGGTGATCGACGGCTCGCGCACTCAAACGGACGTCTACCCTGTGCCGGTGTACCGCCGCCCGTCTAATCTGTTTGTTCGCGGCGTCAGGCCAGATGCGGTCGGCTTGCCCAACAAGGGAGAGGTGTTTCGCAAGATCGGCCGGCGCAAGCTGGTGCCGTATTACGATCGCGGCGAGATCGAAGACGGCGCGATCGCCGGTCGCGGCCTGGAAATCTGCTGGCTCAAAAACCAGACCGATCTGCTGTTCACCCAGATTCAGGGTTCGGCGCGGGTTCGTCTCGAGGACGGCTCCACGCTACGCATCAATTACGACGCGCATAACGGTTATCCCTACACCCCGGTCGGCCGCATCCTGATCGATCGCAACATCGTCCCGAAAGACCAGATGTCGATGCAGCGGATTCGGGAATGGATGGATCAGAATCCGGACGGCGCCAAGGAACTGCGCCGGCAGAACAGATCTTACGTGTTCTTCCGCGAGGTGGGGTTGTCCGATAAGGACGAAGCCGTCGGCGCGCAGGGCGTGCCGCTGACGCCGGGCCGGTCGATCGCGGTCGACAAGTCGCTGCACGTCTACGGCACGCCGTTCTTCATCGAAGGCGAGTTGCCGATCGACTCCGAGCAATCGAAGACGCCGTTCCGCCGGCTGATGATCGCGCAGGATACCGGTTCAGCCATTGTCGGGCCTGCGCGCGCGGATCTTTATTTCGGCGCCGGTGCAGAGGCGGGCCGCGTATCGGGACGGCTGCGGCACAATATGCGCTTTGTGATCCTGATTCCCAAGAGTCTCGACCCGGTGGCCAGAGGCCATGCCATGCCGCTCCCACCCGCCAGGCCATCTGCGAAGATCGCAAAACTGTTCCCGCAAATTGATCCGCCGAAGAACCAGAAGGATCAGACCACCGCCGCGCCGGCGGCGGTTACGGCCGTCGCGCAAGCCGTGCCGCTTCCGGAGGCGCGGCCTGCGATCAAGCCGGGCCGTCATGCCTGGCGCCATCGCACCCACCGCCACTATCGCAACGCGCGATGAAACGTTCGTCGCCCTCCCTCCCGGAATCGATCGTTGCGCCGCGCCGCAAGCGCGCGCTGAGCGAGGAAGAACGTGCGCTATGGGAGAGCGTCGCAAAGCAAGTCAAGCCGCTGCGAAAGAGGCCGCGCGCGGCGAAGGCCGCGGTCGCATCTAGCGAAGAGCCGCGGCCCGCGGCAAAAGCCACGTCCTTGCCGAAATCACCGGCGAATCCACACTCCGCGAAAATCCTGAGGCCGGATAAGCCGCCGCCGCTGGCGCCGTTGGGCCGCCGCGAACGCTCGCAACTGTCGCGCGGCCGGAAAGAGATCGAAGGCCGGCTCGACCTGCACGGCATGACGCAGACACGCGCCCATCGGGCGCTGCTGTCGTTCCTGCAACGCGCCAGCGGCGAAGGCCTGACCTTCGTTCTCGTCATCACCGGCAAGGGCCGCGCCTCGGGGCCGGAGGCCGGCCGCGGCGTGCTGCGCCGCCAGGTGCCGGAATGGCTGAGCCTGCCGGAATTCCGCGCGCTGGTGGTCGGGTTCGAGGAGGCCCATATCGGCCATGGCGGCGAGGGCGCGCTGTATGTGCGGGTGCGCCGGGCGCGGTAGACATCAGCCCTCATCCTGAGGAGCCGCGCACTTGCGCGGCGTCTCGAAGGATGGCCCCGGGCGCTTGTGGTCCATCCTTCGAGACGCGGCCAAGAGGCCGCTCCTCAGGATGAGGCGGAGATTGTTGCGCGCCCTGCGATGCATCAGGCGACGGTTACAAAATAAACCGGCTCAGATCCGCATTCTTCGCCAGATCGCCGACATGCTTCTGCACGTAGTCGGCGTCGATCTGGATTGTCTCGCCGTTACGATCCGGTGCCGCAAATGAAATCTCGTCGAGCACGCGCTCCATCACGGTCTGCAGCCGCCGCGCGCCGATATTCTCCACGCTGGAATTGACGGCGACAGCCACGTCGGCGAGCGCGTCGATGGCGCCGTCGGTGATATCGAGCGTCACCCCCTCGGTCCGCATCAACGCGACATATTGCTTGATCAGGGACGCCTCGGGCTCGGTCAGGATGCGGCGCATGTCGTCGCGCGTCAGCGCGTCCAGTTCAACCCGGATCGGCAGCCGGCCCTGCAATTCCGGCAGCAGGTCGGATGGCTTGGCGATATGGAATGCGCCGGACGCAATGAACAGGATGTGGTCGGTTTTCACGGCGCCGTGCTTGGTCGACACCGTGGTGCCTTCGATCAACGGCAGCAGGTCGCGCTGAACGCCTTCGCGCGAAACGTCGCCGCCGCCGCTGCGGCCGTCGCGCACGCAAATCTTGTCGATCTCGTCGAGGAACACGATGCCGTTGTTCTCCACCGCATTGATCGATTCCTGCGTCAACTGGTCGTTGTCGAGCAGCTTGTCGGATTCCTCATTGACAAGAAGTTCGTGCGAGTCTTCGACGGTCAACCGCCGCGTCTTGGTCCGCCCGGCCATCTTGCCGAAGATGTCGCCGATCGATATCGCGCCCATTTGCGCGCCGGGCATCCCGGGAATTTCGAACATCGGCATTCCGCCGGAGGATTGCGTCTCGATCTCGATTTCCTTGTCGTTGAGCTCGCCGGCGCGCAGCTTCCTGCGAAACGAATCGCGGGTCGCGGCGCCGGACCCGGCGCCTACCAGGGCGTCGAGCACGCGGTCCTCGGCGGCGAGCTGGGCGCGGGCTTGCACATCCTTGCGCTTGCGTTCGCGGGTCTGCGCAATCCCGACTTCCACCAGATCGCGGATGATCTGTTCGACGTCGCGGCCGACATAGCCGACCTCGGTGAATTTCGTGGCCTCGACCTTGATGAAGGGCGCGCCGGCCAGTTTGGCCAGCCGCCGCGCGATCTCGGTCTTGCCGACGCCGGTCGGCCCGATCATCAGGATGTTTTTCGGCAGCACTTCCTCGCGGAGCGAGCCGGTGAGCTGCTGCCTGCGCCAGCGGTTGCGCAGCGCGATGGAAACCGCGCGCTTGGCGTCGGCCTGGCCGACGATGAAACGGTCGAGTTCGGAAACGATTTCGCGGGGGGAGAAGTCGGTCATGAGTCCTAAGGTAGGTTGGATTATCGCGGTAACAAGCGGCCTAGATGATCGGCGGCCCCGCCTGCCAATGCCGGACAGCTTCGAAGGGATGGATCAGCATGAGGATGTTGAGGGTCAAATTGTCGCGGATATGCAGCCCGACCAACACTTCAAACAAAATCGCGAGCGCTATCGTCAACGCAACCGGAAGCTTTCTTGCGAGCAGAAAGCCTGCGATCATGGACAGCGTATCCGAAACCGAATTGACGATGCTGTCGCCATAATAATCCAGCGACATCGTGCCGGCGCGATAGCGCTCGATGATCCAGTTCGAATTTTCCATCAGTTCCCAACTGCCTTCGATCAGCATCGCAACGATCAGGCGGCCGATCCCCGGCAGCCGCGGCAACAGCAACCAGGTCAATCCATAGAACACGAAGCCATGGATGATGTGCGAAAATGTGTACCAGTCGGCGATGTGCTGCGAGTTCTGGGAGCTCTGCACCACGCCGTGCCAGAGTTTGACATAGCCGCAAGCGCAAATTGGCAGCCGGCCCATGGCATATAGAATGCCGGCCTGAAGCATGATCAGGCTTGCCGCGATCACTATTCCCTGCCGGATCGAAAGACCTGCGGTCGGCACGCTCGCGACGCCGTTGGCGGCGGTCATGCGCTGCGAACCATCAAAACGGCGGGACCATCGGGTGTCTCCACCATGCGGCCCTTCTCGAACCCTGCCTTCTCATAGGCCCGTATCGCACGCGCATTGGCCGGGTCGGGATCGATCACCACGCGCGGGGTGCCTTTCGCCAGCAGGCGCTCCGTGAAAGCGCGAATGAATGCGGAGCCGTGGCCCTGATCCAGCATATCCGCCTCGCCGATGAATTGATCCAGGCCGCGGGTACCCAAAGGCTGCGGTCCAAAACCGGTATTCCACTCGCTCAAATTATAGCACTGCAAATAGGCGAACGGCCGCTCACCAGAAGCCACGATGTATTGCGCCATGTCGGGATGATCGAGGTCGCCGCTGACCAGTTCGAACTGTTCGGCCGGATCGTGCCACCATTGCGAGACATGCGGCGTCTCGAGCCAGCGCCGGATCAGCGGCAGATCGGCCGAGGTCATGGGCACGAACTCGTAACCGGTGCTAACCATCGATCAGCTGCCGAGCGTCTCGATGGTCACATTGCGATTGGTGTAGACGCAGATATCGGCGGCGATATCGAGCGCGCGGCGCACGATACTCTCGGCATCCTTGTCGGAATCCACCAGCGCGCGCGCGGCGGCCAGCGCGTAGTTGCCGCCGGATCCGATCGCCATCACGCCGGCCTCCGGCTCCAGCACGTCGCCGGTGCCGGTCAGCACCAGCGACACATCCTTGTCGGCGACGATCATCATCGCCTCCAGCCGCCTTAAGTAGCGGTCGGTGCGCCAGTCCTTGGCGAGTTCGACCGCGGCGCGGGTCAATTGCCCGGGGTATTGCTCCAGCTTGCTTTCCAGCCGCTCGAACAGCGTAAACGCATCGGCCGTAGCTCCGGCGAAGCCGCCGATGACGTCGCCCTTGCCGAGTTTGCGAACCTTTTTGGCGTTGGATTTGATGATGGTCTGGCCGATCGAGACCTGGCCGTCGCCGCCGATCACCACCTTGCCGGCCTTGCGGACCGTCAAAATGGTGGTGCCGTGCCAGACCGGCGATTGCGATGGTGATGCTTGCATGGAGAACCTCGTGCCCGACCAGATTTAGGGATTGGCGCGCAGGGTTGCAATTGGCGGCGATTGGGCCGGATTCCGGTCACCATAGGCCGAAGTTCAGGCTCGAATGCATCATCCCGCAGTAGCGAAGGCGATATCAGCCTGTTAAAAGGGCGCGTTTTCAGCAGGCGGAGAGCCCTTTTCATGCGCACGGCGACGATCAAGCGCAAAACCAAGGAAACCGACATCGAGGTGAGCGTGAACCTCGACGGCACCGGCGTGTCCAAGGTTGCGACCGGCATCGGCTTTTTCGACCATATGCTCGATCTGCTCGCCCGCCATTCGCGCATCGACATCACCGTGAAGGCGGACGGCGACCTGCACGTCGATCATCACCACACCACCGAGGATGTCGGCATTGCGCTCGGCCAGGCGGTGAAACAGGCGCTCGGCACCATGGCGGGGATCACCCGCTATGCCAGCATCCACATGCCGATGGACGAGACGCTGTCGCGGGTCGTGATCGATATTTCCGGGCGGCCCGTGCTGGTGTTCAAGGTCGAGTTTCCGCGCGACAAGGTCGGCAGCTTCGACACCGAACTGGTGCGCGAATGGTTCAATGCGTTCGCCATCAACGCCGGCGTGACTTTGCACGTCGAGACCTTATATGGCGAGAACAGCCACCATATCGCCGAATCCTGCTTCAAGGGTCTGGCGCGGGCGCTGCGCACAGCCGTCGCGATCGATCCGCGCGCGGCAGGCGAAGTGCCCTCCACAAAGGGTCAGCTCGGCGGCTGATCGAAGTCGTCATTGCGAGGAAGCAATTCAGTTCTTCCTGCGGTCTCTGGATTGCTTGGCTTCGCTCGCAATGACGGTAGGACACGGAGAGGTTCCATGCCGGTCTACACAGTTCATGCGCCCATGGCCGACGGCATGGAAGCGCGCAGCGCCGCGGACAGGTTCGTGTTCGTTCGCGACGGCTTTTATTTCTGGGCGTTTCTTTTGGGTCCGCTATGGCTGGCATGGCATCGGCTGTGGCTGGCACTGATCGGCTATCTTGCGGTTGTCGTCGGGTTTGCGGTCGCGCTCGCGCTGCTCCGCACCGGCGCCGGCACCCGCTTCACCGTGATGCTGCTGATCGCGCTGCTGATGGGGTTCGAGGCGGCGAGCCTGTGGCGCTGGACGCTGTCGCGGCGCAAATGGCGTCAGCTCGATATCGTCGTTGCCGACGATGAGGAAACCGCGGAACGGCGTCTGTTCGATCGCTGGACGTCAAGCGGACGCGGTTTGAGCAACGATCAGTCGGCCCTCGATCGCGGCGCGCCACCTCCGACCCGAGATATTCCGGGCCAGGCGTTTTCACGTCCGCCGCCGTCGCCGCATGGCGATATCATTGGCCTGTTTCCGCAGCCGGGAGCGTCGCGTTGAGCGTTGCCATCATCGATTATGGGTCCGGCAATCTGCACTCCGCGGCGAAAGCGTTCGAGCGCGCGGCGCGGAGCATGGAGAACCCACAACAGATCGTGGTCACGCGCGATCCGGAAGTGGTGTTTCGAGCCGATCGCGTAGTGCTTCCCGGCGTCGGCGCCTTCGCCGATTGCCGCAGGGGGCTGGACGCGCTCGACGGCATGGTGCAGGCGATGACAGAGGCCGTACGCGGCAAGGCGCGGCCGTTCTTCGGCATCTGCGTCGGCATGCAGCTGATGGCGACGCGCGGCAAGGAGCACGTCACCACGGACGGGCTGAACTGGATCGCGGGCGACGTCGAGAAGATCACGCCGCGCGAGGAAAATCTGAAGATACCCCACATGGGCTGGAACACGCTCGACATCATCCGCGAGCATCCGGTGCTGGAGCGCCTGCCGCTGGGACCGAAAGGCCGCCACGCCTATTTCGTGCACTCCTATCACCTGAACGCGGCCAACGAAGCCGACGTGCTGGCGCGCGCGGATTACGGCGGGCCGGTCACCGCCATCGTCGGCAAGGACACCGCGATCGGCACCCAGTTCCACCCGGAGAAAAGCCAGCGTTTCGGGCTGGCCCTGATTTCGAATTTCCTGAAGTGGAAGCCGTGATCCTGTTTCCCGCCATCGACCTGAAGAACGGCCAGTGCGTGCGCCTCGAGCAGGGCGACATGGCGCGGGCGACGGTATTCAATCTGGATCCCGCCGCGCAGGCGCGCGCCTTCGCGGCGCAGGGTTTTGAATATTTGCATGTGGTCGATCTCGACGGCGCCTTCGCCGGCAAGCCGATGAATGCATCAGCTGTCGAGGCGATGCTCAATGCCGTCACCATGCCGGTGCAGCTTGGCGGCGGCATCCGCGATCTGAAGACCGTCGAAGCCTGGCTCGCCAAGGGAATTACGCGGGTGATCATCGGCACCGCGGCGGTGCGCGATCCTGCGCTGGTGAAGGAAGCCGCCAGGAAATTTCCGGACCGCGTTGCCGTCGGTCTCGACGCGCGCGACGGCAAGGTCGCGGTCGAGGGCTGGGCGGAGACCTCGCAGGTCACCGCGCTTGAGATCGCGCGTCGCTTCGAGGATGCCGGCGTCGCCGCGATCGTCTTTACCGACATCGCGCGCGACGGACTATTGAAGGGCCTCAATCTCGACGCCACCATCGAGCTTGCCGAAAGCATCTCGATCCCGGTGATCGCGTCGGGAGGGTTGGCCTCGATCGAAGACGTGAAGGCGCTCTTGGCTCCGGGCGCGAAAAACCTGGCCGGCGCCATTGCGGGCCGCGCGCTCTATGACGGGCGTCTCGATCCGGCAGCGGCATTGGCGCTGATCCGCAATGCGCGCGCCGCGGCCTAGGGGTAGTCCATGTTCAAAGTCCGGGTCATTCCCTGCCTCGACGTGAAGGACGGCCGCGTCGTCAAGGGCGTCAAATTCGCCGATCTGCGCGACGCCGGCGATCCGGTGGAAGCCGCGATGGCCTACGACGCGGCGGGCGCGGACGAGCTTTGCTTTCTCGACATCACCGCTTCCCACGAAAATCGCGGCACGATGCTGGACGTCGTGAGGCGCACGGCGGAAGTCTGTTTCATGCCGCTGACCGTGGGCGGCGGCGTCCGCACCGTCGACGACATCCGCACGCTGCTTCGATCCGGCGCCGACAAGGTCTCGATCAACAGTGCGGCGGTGGCAAACCGCCAATTCGTCAAGCAAGCCGCGGAGAAATTCGGCGGCCAGTGCATCGTGGTGGCGATCGACGCCAAGCGCGTCCGGCGCAGGACGGCGGCGAGCGCTGGGAAATCTTCACCCATGGCGGCCGCAATTCCACCGGCATCGATGCGGTGGAATACGCCGAGGAAGTCGTCTCGCTCGGCGCCGGTGAAATCCTGCTCACCTCCATGGACCGGGATGGCACCCGCCAAGGGTTTGACATTCCCCTCACCCACGCCGTGGCGGATAGCATCCCGGTACCGGTGATCGCCTCAGGCGGGGTCGGCAATCTCGATCACATGGTTGCCGGCATTCGGCACGGCCACGCCACGGCGGTGCTGGCATCCTCGATCTTCCACTTCGGCGAATTCACCATTCGCGAGGCCAAGGACCATATGGTCCGCGCCGGATTGCCGATGCGGCTCGATCCATGACGACTCTTTACGGCGGAAGTGCTAAATCCCGAGGATAAGCGGCGTCCCCTTCGTCGGCCGCGCCCGTTGAGTTGAGTTGATATGCCGCGTTTCACCATCCACGACCTAGCCGCCACCATCGATGCCCGCGCGGCGTCGGGTGGAGAGGCGTCCTATACCCGCAAGCTGCTGGACAAGGGGCCGGAGCATTGCGCCAAGAAGCTCGGCGAGGAAGCGGTGGAAACCGTGATCGCCGCGGTGGAGAACGATCGCAAACATCTGATCGCCGAAAGCGCCGATCTTCTGTTTCACCTGCTGGTACTTTTGAAATCGCGCGGCGTGACTCTTGCGGAAGTCGAAGAGGCGCTGGCGCAACGCACGACAATGTCGGGGCTGGACGAAAAGGCGGCGCGCAAGCGCGAGTGAACGAGATCTGTAGGGGTGTTTTCATGGACATGCGGGCGGAGCAGCAGCAGTACAATCCTTACCGGGTATTCTCGCGCGCCCAGTGGGCGAAACTGCGCGACGATATGCCAATGACGCTGCATGCGAACGAGATTGCGGCACTGCGCTCGATGCATGATCGGCTTGACTTAAGGGAAGTGGAAGACATCTATCTGCCGCTGTCTCGCCTGTTGTCGATCTATGTCGATGCGATGCAGAGCCTGTATTTCGCGCAGCGGCGGTTCCTCGGCATCGAAGACCGCAAGATGCCCTATATCATCGGCGTGGCCGGATCGGTGGCGGTCGGCAAATCCACCACCGCGCGCGTGCTGCAGGCGTTGCTGGCGCGATGGTCGCCGCGCCCGAAGGTCGATCTCGTCACCACCGACGGCTTTCTGTTCCCCAATGCCGTGCTCGAGCGGCAGGGCCTGATGCAGAAAAAGGGTTTTCCGGAGAGCTACGACCTGCCGACGCTGCTGGGGTTTTTAAGCGACATCAAGGCGGGGCGAAGGCCGGTGCGCGCGCCGGCCTATTCGCATTTGACCTATGACATAATTCCGAACGAATGGGTGGAGATCGACCGGCCCGACATCCTGATTGTCGAAGGCGTCAACGTCCTGCAAACCGGCCGGCTGCCGCGCGATGGCAAGGCGGTGCCTGTGGTTTCGGACTTTTTCGACTTTTCGGTTTACATCGACGCCGAGGAACCGGTGCTGCGCGAGTGGTATGTCAGACGGTTTCTCGCGCTGAGGGATACGGCCTTCCTCAATCCGCGGTCCTATTTCCACCGTTATTCGCTGTTGTCGGATGACGAGGCCGCCGCGACCGCGCTGGCGATCTGGGAGCGCACCAACCGCGCCAATCTCGAGGACAACATCCTGCCGACCCGGCCGCGCGCCACGCTGATCCTGAAAAAGGGTGCCGATCACGTGGTTGAAACGGTGGCATTGCGGCGGCTGTAACGGCTAGCGCAGCGCCAGCGGATCTTCCTCGTCGAGGAATCCGATGATCTCGCGGAAGAACTGCATGCGGTTCTTTTCCAGCATGACCGTGTGGGTGCCTTCGCCGATTTCGACCAGCCGCTTGTACGGCACGTTCGTCAGCGCCGCGAAAAACTCCCGCGCCTGATAGCTCGGCAGATCGAAATCCCACTCGGCATGGATCAGGAATGTCGGCACGGCGATCTTGCCGGGATCGTAATGGGCACGGTCTACGGTCCAGTACGCCAGCGCGTCGGCGATAACGCCATTCGGCGCGCGCAGCATCGGCGGATCGTGCTTCGTTGCCTCCGGGTCGGTCTCCCAGGTTGCCTCGATCCAGGCTTCGAATACGCCGGGCGGAATGAGCCCGGCCTTCTTGTGTTCGGGCACGCCTTCCAGCCAGCGGGCTTTTGCGACTTCCTTCGATACCAGCCGATAGGCGCCAAGTGGCGGAGCGCCTTTGCCGGTGGCCCCCGGCGCCGGGGCGATCACGGCGTCCTTCCGAAAAATCCACAGCGGCGCAAATAACACAAGGCGATTGACCTTATCGTTATGCTCGCTGGTGTATTTGCCGGCGATCGCCGTTCCCCACGACCAGCCCATCAGATTGATGCTGGCGACGCCGCGCCGCTTGAGCACGTGATCGACCGCAGTGCCGAAGTCGCGCACCGCAACCTCCGTCGAGACGATCGGTCCGTTCGCCTCCGGCGGCATGCTCATTTCCGGCGGCCGGGTCGAGCGGCCATAGCCGCGGATATCGACCAGGTATACGTCGTAACCGCGCGCGGCGATCAGCTCCATCATCGAAGCGCCTTGGATCGGCAGATCGAACGCGGTTTCTGACGGATAGGTGGCGCCGTGCACGTACAGCAGAATCCGGTCGGCAGGAAAATTCGTCATGCCGGCGGGACGCTTGTTGCGCATGTAGAGTTCGATCCCGGCGTCACCGGACGGGATCATGATGCTCTCGGTCACAAGTTCGGGGAGTTTTCGAGTCGAATTCATCGGTGCGAATGCTGATTTCAATTGCTGGCAGCGTCAAGAGCATATCGGAAAGTTGGGCGCGCCCCTGCGCTGAAATCAAGCCGCGATGTGGCGTGACGCTACCAACCCCGCGAGGGCATCGGCCAGTTTTTCGCGATCCAGCGGCTTGACCAGGAAGCCGTCCATGCCGGCTTCGAAGCAGGCATAGCGATCTTCCACCAGCGTATTCGCGGTCAGGGCAAGGATCGGCGTGCGGCGGACCCGCTGTCCCGCTTCGCGGGCGCGGATTTGCCTGGTGGTTTCGATGCCGTCGAGTTTCGGCATCTGGATATCCATCAGCACCAGATCGTAAGGCGCTCCCGCCGATTCGGCTGAGAGCCACGATTCCAGCGCCTCTTCGCCATTGGTGGTGATGACGGCATGGTGACCGAGCCGGCCCAGCAGCGAACGCATCAGCAGCGCGTTGATCTCATTGTCTTCCGCCACCAGAATTGAGAGACACTGGGCCGGCGGCGGCGCCGGCGTTTCGGGATCGTCGAGCGGTAGCTGATCGAGCAGATCGTCGCCGGCGAGATCCGGTGCGGGCGTGTCGGGCGGCAACGTCAGGCGGGCCGCCAGCGATGCCGCACGCAGCGGCTTGACCAGATAACCCGTGAAGGCGCTCGATGCGGAAATGTTCAGCTCGTGGCGCGTGGCCGGCGTGAACATGACGATGCGTTGCGTCGCGTGACGGCGCGCCGCCTCGCCCAGCGATTCAACTTCAGCTGCGCCCAAAGCGCGGTCGACCAGGATGGCGTGCCATGCCCGCTCCGGCAGCAGCGCCTTCGCGACGGCGATATCCGAAACGGTGCAGGTCTGGCCGCCCCAGCGCTCCAGCCGACGGGCAACCAGCGATGCCTCGATGGTCTGGCGCGCGACCAGCATGATCGACTGGCCCGTCAAATCCGGCGCCGAGAAGGTGTTGTGCGGACGTGCATTGTCGGAGGCAGCGAGCGGGATGGAAACTTCAAATGTCGAGCCGACGCCGGGCTTGCTTTCCAGCGCGATGCCTCCGCCCATGCGTTTGATGATGCGCTCGCTGATGCTCAGTCCCAGCCCGGTGCCGCCGTAATTGCGCGCGGTGCGCTCGTCCGCCTGTTCGAACTCGCGGAAAATCCGCGTCTGCGCCTCCGGCGCAATGCCGATGCCGGTGTCGCGCACCAGGAAGCTGATCTGGTTCGGGCTAGTTCCGGGCTCGACAATCAGCGCAACCCCGCCGGTCGAGGTGAACTTGATCGCGTTGCCTGCAAGGTTGAGCAGCACCTGCCGCAGCCGGGCGGCGTCTCCGACCACTTCCATGGGCAGCCGCTCATCGACATAGGCCGCGATCTCGATCGCCTTGGCCTGCGCCCGCGGCGCCAGTAGCTCGGTGATATCCTCGATCAACGCAGCGAGTGCGAACGGCCGATGTTCGAGGTCGATCTTGCCGGCTTCGATCTTGGAATAATCCAGCAGTTCCTCGATCAGCGTCAGCAGCGCGTCTCCGGAGCTCTTCACGGCTTTGGCATAGGTTATCTGCTCGGGCGTCAGCGGCGTGTCGAGCAGCAACCCGCTCATGCCGATGATGCCGTTCAGCGGGGTGCGGATTTCATGCGAGGCCATCGCCAGGAATTGCGACTTGGCGCGGTTGGCGGCGTCGGCGTGGTCGCGCGCCTCGGCGAGCGCGCGCTCGGTTGTGGCGCGGTCGGTGACATCGCGGCCGACGAATTGCCGCTCGGCGGGATGACCTGCGTCGGCGCGGATCAGGCCTTCGCGCCAAGCGATCCACCGCGGCCCGATCGCCGTCGCGATCTTCTGGTCGTGAATCCGGGTGCCGTTCGGCTCGATCCTGGTATCGCCCTGCTGGAGAATTTCCAGCGTGAAACGGCTGCCGATCAGCATCTCCCGCGGTTGCTGGGCGAGCTCGCAATAAGCATCGTTGACGAAGGTGATAACCCCGTCGGCGTCGCGCAGGACGATCAGGTCGCCCTGGGATTCGAACAGGCTGCGCGCGCGTTCCTCGGCTTCTTTCAGCTCCCAATTGCGGTCGGCCAGCGCCTCGTTATGCAAGGCGAGCTTGCGAAGCCGCTTGCGGATCCAGCGCAGCCGGACGCTCAGCGTTGCCAGGGCAACGCAGGCCAGCGCAAACAGAAAACTGGCGCCGATGGCAAAGGCATGGGGATCGTAACCGGAGCCCTCCGACCTGCTGCCGGCGATAAATCCGTAGGCGCCGCCGAAGGCCGCGGAGAAGATCAGGAAAGAGCGTATCGCCAGGCTTGCCCAGGGATGACGGCGCGCGAAGCGACGTATTCGCGTTCTGATCCGGAAAACCCGCCCCATCACCGACCACCCCGAGAATTTCGCAGCCAGCCGCGGCGTGTTTGCGCGGGTTCTGCGCCGCCTGAAGGCGCGCTGCTGCGGCGGTGAGGATGCGTCGGCGACCTTGCAAAGTGCTTGCAGCCGCGCGGGGTCACGCCGCCCGATGCGAACATGGTTGATGAAAAGTTAAGATGCCTTTCAGAGCGAGGCGGCAGCCATGCGGGCCTGCCCGCCGTGGGCGCCGACGACGAGCGCCGCGGCCTCGCGAAGCGAAAACGTTTTCGAGCGCACAAAAATTCGATAGTCCGCGCCGCCCTCGGTCGACAGGTAGATGACCGGTGCGGAGGCCGACGGATAGGCCGAGATAGCGACAAATCGGGGCGCGCCTCCGCAGGCATTCGCCTCGGCGCCGTCCGCGTCATCGACCATGACGAAATCGGCCGTCTCCACATCGTCGACGATCTGCACCCGCACCGTCGCAGCCTGCGCAACGTCGGTAAACGCCACATGCAGGTCGGCATGCCAGGGCGCTTCTGCCATCTGGAGCGAGGCCCCGCCGGCCTCGATGCAGGGCCGCGGACCGGGCAATAGTTCGCTGTGCGCGAACAGGCCGGCAAGGATCAGCGGAACGGCCGAGGCCAAAATCTTGAAACGCAACATGCACACACTCGCTCAACATAGGCCCCCGGACGCGGGGGGCTTATGGTTGGCGGAGTGTAAAGAAAACTCGTTACCGCGGGGTTGACGGGGTTATGGCAGGCGCGGAAACGGGCGCGGCTCAGGCGGCGCGCCGGAGATCTTCGGCCAGCGCCCGGTAGGACAGCGCTTCGGCCAGATGCAGCCGGCCGATTTTTTCCGCGCCATCGAGGTCGGCCAGGGTTCGCGCGACCCGCAATATGCGATGGTAGCCGCGCGCCGATAACCGCATGGTTTCGGCCGCGTCCCGCAACAATTTGAGGCCGCTGGAATCAGGCTGCGCGACGGTTTCCAGCACCGACGCCGGCGCTTCCGCATTGGTGCGGACGCCGGCCAATCCGGCGGCGGCATAGCGCGCCCGTTGAATGTCGCGCGCCGCCGACACGCGTCTGGCCACTTCCGCCGATCCTTCGGCGGGGGGCGGCAGGATCAGGTCGGCCGCGGTCACCGCCGGCACTTCGATGCGCAGGTCGATGCGATCCATCAGCGGGCCCGAGATGCGCGCCTGGTAATCGGAGGTGCAGCGGTCGATGCGGCCGCGCTTGCAGGGATAGCCGGGCTCGTAGGCGTGGCCGCAACGGCAGGGGTTCATCGCCGCGACCAGCATGAAGCGCGCCGGATAGGTGACGCGATGGTTGGCGCGGGACACCGCGACCTCGCCGTTTTCCATCGGCTGGCGCAGCGAATCCAGCACCCGCGGGTCGAACTCCGGCAGCTCGTCGAGAAACAGCACGCCCTGATGCGCCAGCGAGATTTCGCCGGGTCTTGCGCGCATGCCGCCGCCGGTCAGCGCCGCCATGGAAGCGGAATGATGCGGGCTGCGGAACGGCCGCCGCGCGGTGAGCGCGCCGCCCTCGATCTCGCCGGCGACCGAAGCGATCATCGACACTTCGAGCAGCTCGGCCGGCGACAGCGGCGGCAGGATCGAGGGCAGCCGCGCCGCCAGCATCGATTTGCCGGCGCCGGGCGAGCCGATCATCAGCAGATGATGTCCGCCGGCGGCGGCGATCTCGAGCGCACGCTTGGCGCTTTCCTGGCCCTTGATGTCGCGCAGGTCGAGCAGCGTTTCCTCGCGTTCGTGGACTTTCGGCTGCGGCCGCGACAGCACCTGGGTGCCTTTGAAGTGGTTAGCGATCTGGATCAGCGAATTGGCCGCGACGATCTGGATGTCCGGGCTGGCCCACGCCGCCTCCGCGCCGCAGGCGGCGGGACAGATCAGGCCTTCGTCGCGCGAATTGGCGCCGATCGCCGCCGGAAGCACGCCCGCCACCGGAGCGATCGATCCGTCGAGGCCGAGCTCGCCGAGCACGGTAAAACCGCTCAGCGCGTCCGCCGGAATAGCCCCGATCGCCGCCATCAGGCCGAGCGCGATCGGCAGGTCGTAATGGCTGCCTTCCTTGGGGACATCGGCGGGCGCGAGGTTGACCGTGATTCGCCGCGCCGGCAGCGCCAGCCCCGAGGCGATCAGCGCCGAGCGCACCCGCTCGCGGGCCTCCGACACCGCCTTGTCGGGCAGCCCGACGATGGCGAACGCCGGCAGGCCCGGTGCTACCTGCACCTGCACGTCGACGGCGCGGGCCTCGATGCCCTCAAAGGCCACGGTGGAAACGCGCTGAACCATGAACGCCCCTCATCCGTGAGGAGGGTAGCGCAAAGGGCGTAAGGGAACAAGAACATTTAGGGAACAACCGGGAGCTGAACCCGCGCGTTATTCGCGCTTCCTCTCGATCGCATCCCAGATCATCGCCGCCACGTCCGGCCCGCCCAGCCTCGCGATGGCGCGGATACCAGTCGGCGAGGTGACGTTGATTTCGGTGAGATTGCCGTCGATCACGTCGATGCCGACGAACAGCAGGCCGCGCTCGCGGAGCGCCGGCCCGAGCCGCGCGCAAATTTCGCGTTCGCGCGGGGTGAGATCGGTCGCCTGGGCCGCACCCCCGCGCACCATGTTGGAGCGCAGATCGTCGGCGGCCGGCACGCGGTTGACGGCGCCGGCGAACTCGCCGTCGACCAGGATGATGCGCTTGTCGCCGTGTTTTACTTCGGCGAGGAAGCGCTGGATCACCCAGGGCTCGCGGAAGGTGACCGAGAACATGTCGTAGAGCGATCCGAAATTCATGTCCTGCGGCAGGATGCGGAATACCGCGGCGCCGCCATGGCCGTGCAACGGCTTCATCACCACCGCGCCGTGCTCGGCGCGGAATGAATTGATCTCCTCGAGATCGCGTGAGATCAGCGTCGGCGGCATCAGGTCGGGAAAATCCATCACGAATATTTTTTCCGGCGCGTTGCGGACGCTGACCGGATTGTTGACCACCAGCGTTTTCGGATGAATGCGTTCCAGGAAATGCGTCGAGGTGATGTAGGCGAGGTCGAATGGCGGATCCTGCCGCAGCAGGACGACGTCAAACGATGCAAGCGGTTCGCGCCGCGCTTCGCCGAGCGTAAAATGATCGCCGTCCTGGTCGCGGACGCCGAGACGGTGAACCGGAGCGACCAATTCATCTCCCCGCAGCGAAAGCTTGTCCGGCGTGTAGTAGGAAACCGCGTGGCCGCGCTTCTGCGCTTCCAGCAGCAAGGCAAAAGTCGAATCGCCGCGGATGTTGATGCGCGCGATGGGATCCATCTGGACGGCGACATTCAATTTCATGAAGGAGGTTCCGGTTTAAGTCGATGAATCAGGTGCTGGCGTCGAATGCCGCCAACAGATGGCGCGGCAGGCGTTTCGGCGCAATCAGCATGACGTCGAAACGCATCTCGAAATCGGCATGTTCGGGATGCGTCATCAGCCAGGCCTGGGCGGCGTCGATGATGCGCCGCTGATTGCGCGGCGTCACGGCGTAGGCGGCTTCGTCAAGACTGGCACGAGCCTTGACCTCGACAAAGGCCAGCAAATTGCGGCGCCGCGCCACGATGTCGATCTCTCCATAGGGCGTGCGAAACCGCTTGGCCAGAATGCGATAGCCCTTGGCGATCAGCCAGGCCGCGGCGCGGGTTTCGGCGGACAGGCCGGTGCGGAAGGCGGCGACACGCTCCGGCGCCGCGACTTTCGCAGGCGTTGCGGGAGGCGAGATGTTGTCAGGCTTCGCCATCGCCGTCCTTTGCATGATCCTGCCTGGCAAGCTCAAGCGCGCGGGCATAAATCTCGCGCCGCGGCCGGCCGGATACCTCGACAGCCTGGGCGACCGCGTCCTTCACGCTGTCGCGCTTCAGTGCCGATCGCAAGAGATCGTCGAGATCGTTCGCGGCCATGATCTGCGCACTCGCCGCCGGCGGGCCGATCACCAGGACAAATTCGCCGCGGGTCTCCAGCGCATCGGCTGATCGAGCCAGTTCGGACAGGGGCGCGCGCCGCACCTCTTCGTGCAGTTTTGTCAATTCGCGGCAGAGCGCGGCGTCGCGCGCGCCCATGATCTCCGCAAGATCGTGCAAAGTATCCTCGACGCGGTTGCCGGATTCGAACATCACCAAGGTCGCATCGATCCGCGCCAGTTCGGCAAGGCGAGTGCGGCGCGCGGTTTGCCTGGGCGGCAAAAACCCCTCGAAGAAAAACCGGTCGGTCGGCAGCGCCGCCACCGCCAGCGCCGCCAGCACCGACGACGGGCCCGGCAGCGCGATCACCCGATGGCCCGCGGCGCAGACCTCGCGCACCAGCTTGAACCCGGGATCGGAGACCAGCGGGGTGCCGGCGTCGGAAACCAAAGCGATCGAAGCGCCCTCCGCCAGCCGCTGCAGGATTTTCGGCCGCGCCAACGCGGCGTTGTGTTCGTGATAGGGCTTGAGCAGGGCGGAAATGCCATAGCGCCCGGTCAGCCGGCGGGTGATGCGGGTATCCTCGCAGGCGATGATGTCGACCCCCGCCAGCGTCTCCAGCGCGCGCAGGGTGATGTCGCCGAGATTGCCGATCGGGGTCGACACCAGATGAAGCCCCGGGGCCGCTTTCGGGGCGGTCAGCAGGTGTCCGGCCACGGAGAAAGTGCGGCTTGCGGGCTCGCCTCGGTCCTCGATCGTGTTTGTGGAAGCGGGCTTTGCGCGCATAATGCCAATCTAGAGGGGACCGGGGGCGGGCGCTACAATTGTACTTGGCCTCGGGATCCCCGGAATGCCGCCGGCGCCGGCGGGCTGCGGATGAACATAAACCTTTTGTTTTGGTTAACTATTCGCCGACAATATGCCTTAAATCCATCTTCCAAGGTGAAGAAGTCGGGACCGGTCAGGGGCCGGTCAAGGGAAAAAGATTAAGATGGCGGGCCCGCTCAATCCCAAATCTGGACGTCCGGGAGCTACCCGGCGGACGGCGGTTGGGCTGATTCTCGGCGCGCCATTGCTCGGGGCCTGCTCGAGCGTGCAGCAAAGCCTCAGCTCGTTTTCGAATCCATTCAGCTCGCAATCCGAACCATCCGGTCCGCAGCAACAGCCGCTTGCGGTCGGAAGCGGCCAGGTCAAGGTTGGGCTGATCCTGCCGCTGTCGGCGGCCGGCAATGCCGGCGTCGCGGCGCAGTCCATGAAGAATGCCGCGGAAATGGCGCTGGCGGAATTTCAGAATCCTAATATCCAGTTGCTGATCAAGGACGACGCCGGCAACCCTCAGGGCGCGCAGCAGAGCACTCAGCAAGCCCTCGACGAGGGCGCCGAAATCATTCTGGGGCCGCTGTTCGCGGCGTCGGTTCCGGCGGCGGCGCAGCTAACGCGCACGCGCGGCGTCTCGATGATCGCCTTTTCGACCGATTCGAGCGTGGCTGGCCGCGGCGTCTATCTGTTGAGCTTCCTGCCGGAGTCCGACGTCAACCGCATCATCGAATATTCCGCCAGCACGGGTAAGCGATCTTATGCGGCATTGCTGCCGGAAAACGCCTACGGCAACGTGGTGGAGGCCTCGTTCAAGCAGGTGGTAGGCCGCAGGGGCGGCCGCATCGTTGCGTTCGAAAAATACGGCGCCGATCGCGCCGGCGCCGCCCGGAACGTGGCGCAGGCGCTCGGCCAGGCCGATGCGCTGTTTCTTGCCGACGACGGCGATGCCGTGGTGGGGATGGCCGACGCGCTGACGGCGGCCGGCGCGAATTTGAAAAACATCCAGTTGCTCGGCACCGGTCTTTGGGACAATCCGCGCGTGTTCGCGAGTTCTGCATTGCAGGGCGGTCTTTACGCCGCGCCGGACCCGGCCGGCTTCCGCAGTTTCGCGGGCCGCTACCGCGCGAAATTCGGCGCCGAGCCGGTGCGCACCGCGACGCTGGCCTATGACGCGGTAGCACTGGTCGCCGCACTGGCGCGAACCCAGGGCGGCCAGCGTTTTTCGCCGGAAGTGCTGACCAATCCATCCGGATTCGCCGGCATCGACGGGCTGTTTCGATTCCGCGCCGACGGCACCAACGAACGCGGCCTTGCGGTCATGCGGGTCGGCCCGGGAGGGGGCACGCCAGTTGCGGGTTCGCCGAAGAGTTTCGGCGCTTAGAACCCCGTCATTGCCAGCGCAGCGAAGCAATCCAGAAGGCAGCAAGCAAAGACTGGATCGCTTCGTCGCTACGCTCCTCGCAATGACGAATGCTAGGCGGCGAGATCCGCCACTACCGCATCGAGCACCGGAAATCCGGCCTGCGTCACGCGCAGCCGGCCGCTGGCATCGACGACGATGGCGCCTTCTTCGCGCAGCACGGCGATGCGGTTGGGATCGAGCGGCCGGCCGGCCAGCTCCCGATAACGCTGAGGGTCTATGCCTTCCGCCAGACGCAAGCCCATCAGCAGAAATTCGTCGGCGCGTTCCTCGCTGTTGAGCAGGTCATCGGTGACGATACCATTCCCCGTTGCCTCGACGCGCATCAGCCAGGTTTCGGGGCGTTTTTCGGTCGCGATGGCGTGCCTGACGCCGTCGATATCGAGGCGGCCATGCGCGCCGGGGCCGACGCCGGCATATTCCTGGCCGCGCCAGTAGACCAGGTTATGTTTGCACTCCGCGCCGACCCGGGCGTGATTGGAAATCTCGTAGGACGGCAATCCCTGCTGTGCGCAGACTTCCTGCGTCACGTCATAGAGCGCGCGGGCGGTCGCTTCATCCGGCGTCTTCAATTTGCCCGCAGCATGCAGTCCGAAGAACGGCGTGCCTTCTTCGATGGTGAGCTGATACAGCGACAGATGTTCGGCCGCTTCCGAGATCGCTATCTTTAATTCCTCGGCCCACATCTGCGGACTCTGATCGGGGCGTGCATAGATCAGATCGAAGGAATACCGATCGAATGCGGCGCGCGCGATCGCAACCGCGTCGAGCGCCTCGCGTGCGGTATGCAGGCGTCCCAGCGCCTTCAGCGATGCGTCGTCCAGCGCCTGCACGCCAAGCGATACGCGGTTGACACCAGCCGCGCGATAGCCGCGAAAACGTGTGGCTTCGACGCTGGTGGGATTGGCTTCCAGCGTGACTTCGACATCGGATGCGATACGCCACTGCTTGCCGATCGCATCGATGATGGCGCCGACCGTGTGCGGCTGCATCAGAGATGGCGTGCCGCCGCCGAGAAAGATCGACGAAACCTCGCGGCCGGGCGTCCTTGCCGCCGTGGTTTCGATCTCGCGGGCAAAAGCGCGTGCAAAACGCTCCTCGTCTACGGCTGCGTGGCGGACGTGGCTGTTGAAATCGCAATACGGGCATTTCGACAGGCAGAACGGCCAGTGCACATAAACGCCGAAGGCAGCTCCGCTATCAGCGCTGGTCAAGGCAGATCTCCGCCAGTTTCACGAAGGCGCGGGCGCGATGCGATAGTCCTAATCCAAGCGGCGGCAGGCCGTGTTTCTCGAGGCTGGTCATTTCGCCGAATGTGCGCGTGTATCCATCCGGCAGGAACGCCGGATCATATCCGAAGCCGGCCGTGCCGCGCGGCGGCCACACCAGCGTGCCGTCGACGCGCGCCTCGACCTCTTCGAGATGGTCGTCCGGCCATGCCACGCACAGCGCGGATACGAAATGCGCCTTGCGTTGCGGCGGCGTGGTTGCGCCGCGTTCCTGCAGCAGGCGTTCCACCCGCGTCATCGCCGCCATGAAATCCTTGTTCTCGCCGGCCCAGCGCGCGGAATAGATGCCGGGTGCGCCGTCGAGTGCATCCACCACCAGTCCCGAATTGTCGGCGAATGCCGGCAGTTTTGCAGCGCGCGCCGCGGCGACCGCCTTGATGCGCGCGTTGGCGCGAAAGGTCTTGCCGGTTTCCTCCGGCTCGCCAAGACCAAGCTCGCCGGCCGACACCGCTTCGACGCCATGCGGCGCCAGCAGTTCCCGCATCTCGGCAAGCTTGCCGGGGTTGTGGGTCGCTATCACGAGCTTGCCGGTGATTCGACGATGCTGAATCATGAATTTAAATTACCCGTCATGGCCGGGCTTGTCCCGGCCTGTACGCACACATCTTTTCGAGCCACACATTAAGCCCTCATTCTGAGAAGCCGCGCGTTTGCGCGGCGTCTCGAAGGATGGCTGCAGGGCACTTCTGGCCCATCCTTCGAGACGCGGCCAAGAGGCCGCTCCTCAGGATGAGGACCTCCGATGGCTCACGCCACCGCCATTTTTTGCAAGTCCACCAGCCGCGCAACGCCCTTTCGCGCCAGTGCCATCAGCGCCAGAAATTCGTCTTGCGAGAACGGCGTCTTTTCCGCGGTGCCCTGAACCTCGATGATGCGCCCGTCGCCGGTCATCACGAAATTGGCGTCGGTGTCGGCCTCTGAATCCTCGGCGTAGTCGAGATCGAGCACCGGCGTGCCATTGTAGATGCCGCAGGAAATCGCCGCGACGTTGTCGCGCAGCACATTGCCTTTCACCATGTTGCGGTTCTTCATCCAGCCGATGCAGTCGGCCAATGCAACCCATGCCCCGGTAATCGACGCCGTGCGGGTGCCGCCATCAGCCTGGAGTACGTCGCAATCCACGGTGATCTGGCGTTCGCCCAAGGCTTCGAGATCGAGGGTTGCGCGCAACGAGCGGCCGATCAGCCGCTGGATTTCGACGGTGCGGCCATTCTGCTTGCCGGCGGAGGCCTCGCGGCGGGTGCGCTCCAGGGTGGCGCGGGGAAGCATGCCGTATTCGGCCGTGACCCAGCCGCGGCCCTGGCCCTTGAGCCAAGGCGGCAGCCGTTCCTCCAGCGTCGCCGTCACCAGCACATGGGTGTCGCCGAATTTAACCATGCAGGAGCCTTCGGCATATTTGACCACGCCGCGTTCCAGCGACACGGCGCGCAGTTCGTCCGGCGCACGGCGGCTTGGCCGCATGGGGAAATCCTCCGATAATTCAGGAAAAGGTGGTCGCGCGGTGCTTTTAGGGGCGGGGAGCGGCAGCGGCAAGGGCAAGAGCGGCCGGGTGGCGTAATGCCGGCTTGTAACTGTCCCCGGAGATGGACAGATTGGGGCCAGTTCAGTGTTATATGGCGCATGATCTTATCGCCAAACCGCCCACACTTTGGCGGATCATGCGCGCGGGAGTGCCAGTGGCTCACCACGATCCGATCGGCCTGATCGCGCCGAATGCCGGGCTTGCCCAGCTCAACGAGCGTTCGCGGGATATTTTTCGTCAAATCGTCGAGAGTTATCTCGCGACCGGCGAACCCGTCGGCTCGCGCAACATTTCGCGCCTGATCACGGTGCCGCTGTCGCCGGCGTCGGTCCGCAACGTGATGTCGGACCTTGAGCAGCTCGGCCTGATCTACGCGCCGCATACCTCCGCCGGGCGGTTGCCGACCGAACTGGGTTTAAGGTTTTTCGTCGATTCGCTGATGCAGGTCGGCGACCTCACCGAGCCGGAGCGGCAATCGATCCAGACCCAGCTCGCCTCCGTGGGCAAGGCGCAATCGGTCGAAGCCGCCCTCGGCGAGGCCCTGACCCGGCTGTCCGGCTTGACCCGGGCTGCGGCGGTGGTGCTCACCGCGAAAGCCAATGTGCGGCTGAAGCACATTGAATTCGTCAGGCTGGAGCCGGAGCGCGCGCTTGTGGTGCTGGTGGCCGAGGACGGGCAGGTCGAAAACCGGGTCTTGATGTTGCCGCCTGGTGTTCCCTCCTCGGCGCTGACGGAGGCATCGAATTTCCTCAATGCGCGGATTCGCGGGCGAACGCTGGCCGAGGCGCGGCTCGAACTGGAGACCGCGCTGACGCAAAATCGTGCCGAGCTCGATCAGCTCACGCAGAAAGTCATCGCCGCCGGGATCGCTAGCTGGTCCGGCGGCGAAAATGACGACCGCCGGCTGATCGTGCGCGGTCACGCCAATCTGCTGGAGGATTTGCACGCGCTTGAAGATCTGGAGCGGGTGCGGCTCTTGTTCGACGATCTCGAGACCAAGCGCGGCGTCATCGATCTGCTCGGACGCGCCGAACGCGCCGACGGCGTGCGAATTTTCATCGGATCGGAAAACAAGCTGTTTTCGCTATCCGGTTCCTCCACCATCATCGCGCCATACAGCGACGGCGCGGGGCACATCGTCGGCGTTCTCGGCGTGATCGGGCCGACCCGGTTGAACTATGCGCGCGTCATTCCGATGGTGGACTACGCCGCCCGCATCGTCAGCCAGATGCTGGGCGGCTAATCCGGACTTTACCCCGCCGGTTCCGCTTGATTTTCTGCCGGTAAAGCACGATATCCGGCGCAGCAAGCCCCCATTTGACCTGAACAGTTTTCGAGAAGGCAGTGTGATGGCCGATCCCAACGGGCAGAACGACAAACCGGCCGAGCCGGCGCAGGAGGCCGAACCGGTGATCTCCAAGCCCTACATCATGCCCGACGACCCGGAGGAAGGGTCTGCGGAGGCGCTGGCCAAGGAAGCCGCGGAGTCCCGCGACAAGATGCTGCGCACGCTGGCGGAAATGGAAAATCTGCGCAAGCGCACCACGCGCGAAGTCGCCGATGCCCGGACCTACGGCATCTCCGGCTTTGCGCGCGATGTGCTCGATATCGCCGACAATCTGCAGCGCGCGCTCGACGCCGTTCCGGCCGAAGCCAAGGCGGCGGCGGATCCCGGGTTGAAGGCGCTGATCGAGGGCGTCGAACTGACCGAGCGCTCGCTGCTCAACGCGCTGGAAAAAAACGGCGTCAGGAAATTCGATCCATCGGGTGAAAAATTCGATCCGAATTTTCAGCAAGCCATGTATGAAGTGCCGGATGCGTCGGTTCCGCCGGGCACCGTCGTGCAGGTGGTGCAGGCGGGCTATACCATCGGCGAGCGCGTGTTGCGGCCGGCGCTGGTCGCGGTTTCCAAGGGCGGCGCCAAGGCCGGCGCTCCCGAATAGACCGCAGAACCCGGATCGCCGTTCAGACCGCGATGTCCCCCGATTGGATGCGCCTGACGCCGGCCTTGGCCATGTCGGTCCAGGCCTTGGCGAGCGAGCCCTGGGTGTCGATGCCGCGGCAGGCGTCTTCGACCACATAGGTTTCAAACCCGGCCTTGCGCGCATCGAGCGCCGTCCATGCGACGCAGAAATCGGTGGCGAGCCCGGCCACGAACAGGCGTTTGAGCCCGCGGGCCTTGAGATAACTCGCCAGTCCGGTCGTGGTCTTGCCGTCGGCCTCGGTGAAGGCGGAGTAGCTGTCGACGTCCTTGTGGAATCCCTTGCGTAGGATGAGTTCGGCCTGCGGGATCGACAGATCTTTCGAGAGCGATGCGCCATCGGTTCCCTGCACGCAGTGATCCGGCCACAGCACCTGCTTGCCGTATTTGAGGTCGATGGTTTCGAACGGCTTTTTGCCGGCATGGCTTGAGGCGAATGAAACATGGCCGGCGGTGTGCCAGTCCTGCGTCATCACGACATGGGCAAAGCCCTTGGCAATCCTGTTGATCACGGCGATGACCTGATCGCCGTCCTTCACCGCCAGACTGCCGCCCGGCAGGAAACAGTTTTGCACGTCGATCACCACAAGCGCCGATGCGTCGTCAACCTTGATCGAAGCTGCAGCCGATAGCTGCTTTGGAACAAGGCCGATGCCTGCGATGCCACTCAGGCCTGCCAGAATCCGTCTTCGGTCCAACATGTTGAATCTCCCCCTAGAAGACCCAGTCAGCAAATCAGGTCGCCGCGGCGGCGTAAAGACGATCGCGCAACTTAGCGCGGCTGAATCCCATCGCGTACCGTGCGAAAGCGCGGAAACGCCGTGGACCATTGCTCGCGCGGCGTACTGGCGATAATTCGCAGCGCGTTGTTGCCGCTGCCGAACCGCAGCCATTGCACCACCGTGACCGGTGTATTGGCTTTGCCGCTGGTGGCTTCGATCCGCGTTTCATATCCGGGCGCGCCATCGATGCGAAGCGGCTCCGACATCGTGATGCGTCCGTCGCGCAAGCCGGGAATCTGACCCGCGGCCTGCTGCGCGAACCGGCCGCGATCTTCCGGCTGCGCCGGCGCCGACGCGATGGTGCCGATCACCATGTAGGACGACGCCTCGATGCCGGTTTCTTCGTCGCCATCGGCGAGCAGGATGGCGGCGCCCGGCGCCAGCGTACGCACGTTTTTGAAGGCGCCGAGTTCGGTGATCTTGAACGGCAGCAGCCCGAGCTGCTCGTCGACCGGAACTTCCTTGCGCACGACAGCCGACGCGAACATCTTGCGCACGGCATCATCCGAAAAGGTTTTCGTGGCGCTTTCGGCAACTTGCGCCGCTACATATCCGGAGAATGTGCCGCCGGAGACGATCATTGAAAATCGCCGTACGGTGTCGGCGCCATCCTTGGCGCTTTCGACGGTGTAAAAACCCTCGCCGGCGGAAGTCTGCAGGCTCTCCGGCTTGATGGCGTTGGCGCCGCCCGCAAAGGAATTGGTCTTGAATGCATTCCCCACCTCGCCATAGGCGGCGGGCGGGAGCTCGGCGATCAGCACCTTGACGCTATGGTCCTCGGTTTCAAAACCGGGAAAGGTTTTCGAAACCACCAGCCCCTCGATCGGCACGATCCCGACCCGAAGGCCCGGCGGATAGACCGGATCGGCCGCCAGGGCCGGGCTCAGGGCAGCCGAAAACAGAGCCAATGCGAACAATTGTCCAAGGTGTTTCATGAAAATCTACTGGGTTTGCATTGAGGCCGTTCGATGATCGGCCGCTGCGGCCATTGCGCTGGGGTGTCGGTTTCAGCCCGCAGGCCTCGACGGTTTCCCCATTCCGGCAATAGATCAAGCCACGATTCCGTTCCGGAACGCATTTTTTGAGGTTTGGCGCCGGGGGTTTTGCGGAGATGCGCCATGACGGAGGCCCCGGCGCTTGCCGCGGTTCTCGCTCCCGCAAGGCTGGATGCTTAGGGTTGCCGTGTGGCGCGGCGGTCTATTCATCGGAGGACGGCGGAAACGCCGGCCGACATTATCTTTCAAACGCCAACGTTTTCATGAGGCAAGGTTGCGTCCGGTCCTTGCAGGCCACACCCCCCCTCCTATATGAGGCTCACCGTCGCAAGTTCGCGAGCATTTGAGTTTTGGGGGTTTGGATTGGTGCGCCGTCAGGGCCCAGCCAACCTGCCGCAAAAAGAAGGATATGAGGACCATGGGAAAGGTCATTGGGATCGATCTAGGCACCACGAATTCGTGCGTCGCCGTAATGGATGGCAAGACGCCAAAAGTCATCGAAAACGCCGAGGGCATGCGCACCACGCCGTCGATTGTCGCATTCAGCGATGATGGCGAGCGCCTCGTCGGTCAGCCGGCCAAGCGCCAGGCAGTGACCAATCCCGAGCGCACCATTTTCGCGGTCAAGCGCCTGATCGGCCGCCGCTACGACGACCCCACCGTCGAGAAGGACAAGAAGCTCGTCCCTTACAAGATTTCCAAGGCCGGCAATGGCGACGCCTGGGTCGAGGTGGATGGCAAGACCTATTCGCCTTCCCAGATTTCCGCCTTCATCCTGCAGAAGATGAAGGAAACCGCGGAGGCGCATCTCGGCCAGAAGGTCGATCAGGCCGTCATCACCGTTCCCGCCTATTTCAACGACGCGCAACGTCAGGCCACCAAGGATGCCGGCAAGATCGCCGGCCTTGAGGTGCTGCGCATCATCAACGAGCCGACCGCGGCGGCGCTCGCCTACGGCCTCGACAAGGCAAAGGCCGGCACCATCGCGGTATACGACCTCGGCGGCGGCACTTTCGACGTGTCGATTCTCGAGATCGGCGACGGCGTGTTCGAGGTGAAGTCGACCAACGGCGACACCTTCCTCGGCGGCGAAGATTTCGACATGCGTCTGGTCAGCTATTTGGCCGATGAATTCCAGAAAGAGCAGGGCATCAACCTGCGCAACGACAAGCTCGCTCTGCAGCGCCTGAAAGAGGCCGCCGAAAAGGCCAAGATCGAATTGTCATCGACCACGCAGACCGAAATCAACCTGCCGTTCATCACTGCCGATCAGTCCGGTCCGAAACATCTGACCATGAAGCTGACCCGCGCCAAATTCGAGGCGCTGGTCGACGATCTCATCCAGAAGACCATTGAGCCCTGCCGCAAGGCGCTGAAGGATGCCGGTCTCACCGCCGGCGAAGTCGGCGAAGTGGTGCTGGTCGGCGGCATGACCCGCATGCCCAAGGTCCAGGAAGTGGTGAAGCAGTTGTTCGGCAAGGAGCCGCACAAGGGCGTCAACCCCGACGAAGTCGTCGCGATCGGTGCCGCGATCCAGGCCGGCGTGCTGCAGGGCGATGTCAAGGACGTGCTGCTGCTCGACGTGACCCCGCTGTCGCTGGGCATCGAGACGCTGGGCGGCGTGTTCACCCGCATCATCGACCGCAACACCACGATCCCGACCAAGAAGAGCCAGGTATTCTCCACCGCCGAGGACAACCAGAACGCCGTCACCATTCGCGTCTTCCAGGGCGAGCGGGAAATGGCGGCCGACAACAAGATTCTCGGTCAGTTCGACCTGATGGGGATCCCGCCGTCGCCGCGCGGCATGCCGCAAATCGAGGTGACGTTCGATATCGACGCCAATGGCATCGTCAATGTTTCGGCGAAAGACAAGGCGACCGGCAAGGAGCAGCAGATCCGCATCCAGGCGTCGGGCGGTTTGTCCGAAGCCGACATCCAGAAGATGGTCAAGGACGCCGAAGCCAACGCCGCCGAGGACAAGAAGCGCCGCGAGGCGGTGGACGCCAAGAACCACGCCGACGGGCTGGTGCATTCGACCGAGAAGGCGCTGGCCGAGCATGGCTCGAAGATCGAGGAAAGCGAGCGCCGCGCCATCGAGGATGCCGTCAGCGATTTGAAGGAAGCGCTGAAGGGCGACGATGCCGAGGCGATCAAGGCCAAGTCCAATACGCTGGCGCAGGCTTCCATGAAGCTTGGCGAAGCGATGTACAAACAGCAGGCCGAAAGTGATGCGGCCAAGGATGCTGCCAAGGACGACGTCGTCGACGCGGAATTCACCGAAGTCGACGACGACAAGAACAATAAGAAGTCGGCGTAAGCTAAAGAGGATTGCCATGGCCCCTGTCCTGATGAGCGCGCAGCGCGTCTCGGAGGATAGGGGTCATTTTTCGTTAAGCTGGGGGCTGCATCTTGTGAGACGCGTTCCTTCGGAATGCTCCTCGGGATGAGGACGAACTTCGGGCGGATTTGACGGATGTCCACCAAGCGCTGCTACTACGAAACCCTTGAGGTCGAGCGGACCGCGGACGAGTCCAAGCTCAAGGCGGCATTCCGCAAACTGGCGATGAAATGGCATCCGGACAAGAATCCGGGCGATGCCGCCAGCGAAATCCGTTTCAAGGAAATCAACGAGGCCTACGAAGTCCTGAAGGATGGCGACAAGCGCGCCGCCTACGACCGCTTCGGCCACGCCGCGTTCGAACAGGGTGGCGGCGGCGGTCCGGGCTTCGGCGCCGGTTTCGCGTCCTCATTCTCCGATATTTTCGAGGATCTGTTCGGCATGGCCGGACAGCGCGGGCGCGGCGGCGGCCGCGAACGCGGCGCGGATTTGCGCTACAACATGGAAATCACGCTCGAGGAGGCATTTCTCGGCAAGACCGCGCAGATCGAAATCCCGGTTTCGGTCACCTGCGAATCCTGCTCCGGCACCGGGGCCAAGGCCGGCACCAAGCCGAAAACCTGCTCGACCTGCGGCGGTGCCGGCCGGGTGCGGCAGGCGCAGGGATTTTTTACGCTGGAGCGAACCTGTCCGGGCTGCCAGGGCCGCGGCCAGATGATCGAAGACCCGTGCCCGTCCTGTTCGGGCTCCGGACGCGTGACGCGCGACCGGACCTTGTCGGTCAATATTCCGCAAGGCGTCGAAGACGGCACCCGGATCCGGCTTGCCGGCGAAGGCGAGGCCGGTGTCCGCGGCGGGCCGCCCGGCGATCTCTACATTTTCCTGTCGCTGGCGACCCACCAGTTCTTCCAGCGCGATGGCGCCGACCTGCATTGCCGGGTGCCGATTTCCATGGTGGCGGCCTCGCTGGGCGGCGAATTCGAGGTCCCGACCATCGACAAGGGCAAGACCAAGGTGAAAATTCCCTCCGGCACCCAGTCCGGCCGGCGCTTTCGCATTGCATCAAAAGGCATGCCGGTGCTGCGCTCGCGCCAGACCGGCGACATGTATGTGCAGGTCGTGGTCGAAACGCCGCAGAATCTGACCAGGAAGCAGCAGGAGCTGCTGGCCGAGTTCGAAAAATTATCGTCCGGTGCAACCCAACCGGAGGCCGCGGGTTTCTTCACTAAGGTCAAGGACTTCTTCGGGACCCGCGCCAATATGCAGTGACTGCCCAGCTTGACCGTTTCGGCTGCTGCCTATACCTCTTTATGACTAATTTCTGACATTCCGCGACAACTGCGGTCCCGCCTGGTAGCGACATGCCTTTGCAATCCTCCGCGCGTGCGTTGAAAAAACCTCTCCGTCTCGACGACGAGGTTCGTTTTCTTCGCTCATGGATTGAGAAGCCGCTGCACATGGGAGCGGTGATGCCCTCGGGCCGGGTTCTGGCCCGCACCATGGCGCAATATGTCGACATCGACTCCAACGGACCGGTCATCGAACTTGGGCCCGGTACCGGTGCAATCACCAATGCGCTGATCGCGCACGGGGTCGATCAGAAGCGCCTCGTGCTGGTCGAATACAATCCCGGCTTCTGCGCGCTGCTGCGCGACCGCTATCCGCAGGCCACCGTGGTGCAGGGTGATGCCTACAGGCTGCGGGACTCGTTGTGGGACGTGCTGAGCGCGCCCGCATCCGCCGTCGTCTCCGGGCTGCCTCTTGTCACCAAGCCGATGCTTACCCGGCTGAAGCTGATCCGCGATGCTTTCGTCGCGATGGCTCCCGGCTCGCCATTCGTGCAGTTCACCTATTCGGTCGCGCCGCCGATCCCGAAATCGCTGCCGGGCGTGTCCACGGAAGCTTCCGAGCGGATTTGGATGAACCTTCCGCCGGCCCGGGTCTGGGTGTATCGCAAGGGCTGACCGTCCGGCGCAGCTCACGGCGCGCGGGCTCCTTGCGAACGCGATTGAAATCATGTCCGCGCTGAAAATCCTCGTCATCCCCGGCTCGCTGCGGTCCGGCTCGCTCAATGCGAAGCTGGCGGCTGCCGCGGCGCAGGAATTGGTGCGGGCCGGCGTCGAAGTCACGCGCATTTCGCTGGGCGATTTTCCGTTGCCGATCTACGACGGCGATCTGCAGAGCAAATCCGGCGTGCCGAAGAATGCCGTCAATCTCAAGCGCATGATCGGTAGCCATCACGGCGTTCTCATCGTCACCCCGGAATATAATTCGTCGCTGCCGCCGCTGCTCAAGAATGCCATCGACTGGGTGAGCCGCGTGCAGGATGCCCACGAGGCAAGGGGCCAGGTATTTCGCGAGCGCGCATTCGCGATCGCGGCAGCGTCGGCCGGCAGGCTCGGCGGCACGCGATGCCTGGCGGCGTTGCGACTGGTGTTGTCGGCTTGCCATGCGACCGTTATTCCCAACCAGCTTGCGCTGTCGTTCGCGGATCAGGCCTATGACGATATGGACAGGCTGAAACAGCCCGGCGATATCGATGCGCTCGACGCGCTGGTGCGGCAACTGATCGACGTGTCCCAGCGCATGATGTGAGGTGACATGCAACCCCTGACCATTGCCCCCCGCGATCGCCTGATCGTCGCGCTCGATGTGCCCTCGGTCGCCGCGGCGGAGACGATGATCGCGCAGCTCGGCGACAGCGTGACGTTTTACAAGATCGGCTATCAACTCGCTTACGCCGGCGGGTTGCCGCTGGTGCGTCAGCTCGCCGACGCCGGCAAGAAGGTTTTCGCGGATCTCAAGCTGCACGATATCGGCAACACCGTCGCGCGCGGCGTCGCAAGCGTCGCCGGCCTCGGCGCAACCTTCCTGACCGTGCACGCCTATCCGCAGACCATGAAGGCCGCGGTCGAGGCGTGCGCGGGATCGGATTTGAAGATTCTCGCGGTCACCGTGCTGACTTCCTACGACGACGGCGATCTGCACGCGGCGGGCTACCGGCTCGGCGTATCCGATCTGGTGGAAGCGCGCGCGCAGCAGGCGCAGGTGCTCGGCGTCGACGGCCTGGTGTGCTCCCCGGAAGAGGCCGCCTCCTTGCGCAAGATCGTGGGCCATCGGATGAATCTGGTGACGCCGGGCATCAGGCCTGCGGGCGCTACCACCGGCGACCAGAAACGCATCATGACGCCGGCCCGCGCGATCGCCGCCGGCGCGGACTATCTGGTGGTCGGGCGGCCTGTCATGGAAGCGCCGGATCCGAAGGCGGCGGCGGATGCCATCGTGGCGGAGATCGCTCAGGCAGCAAAATAAAACAACAGGGAGAATGCAGATGGCAAAAGGTTACTGGATCGCACGCATCGATGTTCACAATCCGGACGGCTACAAGCCATATGTCGAGCAGAACGGCGCGGTGTTCAAGAAATACGGCGCGAAATTTCTGGTGCGCGGCGGCAAGCACGAATCCAAGGAAGGCACCGCCCGCTCGCGCAACGTAGTCCTTGAATTCAAGGATTATGAGACCGCGCTGGCCTGCTACAATTCTCCGGAATACGCGCGGCTGGTCGCGATCCGCAGTCCGCACGCCGATGCCGACATTCTGGTGGTCGAAGGCTATGACGGCGAGCAGCCCTGAGGTTTTCTCCTCTGCTTCGCTCCATCCGGCTACGAAAAGCACGAAAACGGCCGTTCACGACATTGTGAATGTATGCCTATCCCCGTCCCCAAAACCCGGCTTATCCTGCTCGCGTGCTGTCTGATGAGGGGCCGCTTTCTAGAAGCGGTCCTTCAGCGGACAGAGCGAAAGCTGGCCGGACCGGGGCGCCCCGGAACGGTCGATAGGCTGGTGGCCAAAGGTGGAGCGCCGGGAGGTGCCGCGCCCTACGTCACTGGGCGCGCGGGGTCGCCTTGCCGCGCGAGGTGGGTACGTTAATCCTGCCTCAGGGGTGCTACGTCATTGCACCCTGGCGCCTCCCGCCGCTCCATCGCCTCGCGTGGGTATCGCGAGGGACTGGCAAACCTCGGACGCAGTGCGCCGCGAGAATGCGGAAGCTTGGCTGTTTGAATCTATGCATCAGAGAATTGAAGCGAGGCGCCTCTTAACCTCGCCCCGCTCTTTCGCGGGCAGAGGTCGACGCGCATCGTCAGATGCGCGGCGGGTGAGGGGCCGCGCACTGCGCTGCCAAATCAAAAACCTGTCGGGTCGAAAGATCCGCCACTCAACAAACACGACCCGGGAGTCCGTCGATTGTATTGACCGCGCTGCCTTGCCCCCCACCCGAAGCCTTCGCTGCGCTCCGGCTTCGGCCTCTCCCCGCAAGAGCGGGGCGAGGTTTAGAAAGCGCTGCGTCCGGCCACGAGCGCGTCGGTTGCCGTCACGGACGGCCCCGGCTATACCGCAAGCTGTCATTGCGAGGACCAAAATGGCGGATATGCGCTTGATCGTTGCGGGGGCGGGCGGCCGGATGGGCCGCGCACTGACGCGCGCCATTACGGATACGCCGGGCGCGGTCCTGACCGGCGCGCTGGAAGCGCCGGGGTCAGAGCTTCTCGGCAAGGATGCAGGCTCCCTCGCCGGCCTGCCCGAAAACGGCATAAAACTGTCCGCCGATCTGTGGTCGCTGTCGAAGGACGCCGACGGCATCCTGGATTTCACGGTGCCCGGGGCCACCATCGCCAATGTCGCCATCGCCGCCGAGCGCGGCCTCGTGCATGTCATCGGCACCACCGGCCTTTCGGCGTCCGACGACGCCGTGATCAAGAGCGTGACGTCGCGCGCGGTGGTGGTGCAGTCCGGCAATATGAGCCTCGGCGTCAATCTGCTGGCGGCGCTGGTGAAGCGGGTGGCGCAGTCGCTCGACGACGGTTTCGATATTGAAATTCTCGAGATGCACCACAAGGCCAAGATCGACGCGCCGTCGGGCACCGCGCTGCTGCTTGGCGAAGCCGCCGCGGCCGGCCGCAAGGTGGCGCTCGCCCAGCACTCCGCGCGGGGACGCGATGGCTTCACCGGCGCACGCAAGGCCGGCGACATCGGCTTTGCGTCGCTGCGCGGCGGTACCGTGACCGGCGATCACAACGTGATTTTCGCCGGCCCCTATGAGCGCATCGAGCTCTCGCACCGGGCCGAGGACCGCATGATTTTCGCTCACGGCGCGCTGAAGGCGGCGATGTGGGCCCATGGCAAGAAGCCCGGGCTGTATTCGATGGCCGACGTGCTGGGCCTGCGCGACTTCTAGACATCGAAACGGAAATCACACCAAATGAGCGACCGCCTTCTCGTGCTCGTGCGTCACGGCCAGAGCGAATGGAACCTGAAGAATCTGTTCACCGGCTGGAAAGATCCTGACCTCACCGGCCAGGGCATCGCAGAGGCGAAAGAAGCCGGCCGCAAGCTGAAAGCGCAGGGTTTTACCTTCGACATCGCGTTCACGTCGGTGCTGCTGCGGGCGCAGCACACCCTCGACCTGATGCTGACCGAGATGGGCCAGACCGGCCTTCCGGTCAAAAAGCACCTCGCGCTCAATGAGCGCGACTATGGCGACCTGTCGGGCCTCAACAAGGACGACGCGCGCAAGAAGTGGGGCGAGGAGCAGGTGCATGTCTGGCGCCGCTCCTATGATGTGCCGCCGCCGGGCGGCGAAAGCCTGAAGGATACGCTGGCGCGCACGCTGCCGTATTACGTGCAGGAAATACTGCCGTGCGTGCTGCGCGGCGAGCGCACACTGGTTGCAGCCCACGGCAATTCGCTGCGTGCGCTGATCATGGTGCTGGAAAAGCTTAGCCCGGAAGGCATTTTGGCGCGCGAACTCGCCACCGGCGTGCCGATCATCTACCGGCTCAACGCCGACGCCACCGTGGCGTCAAAACTCGATCTGGCGGCGTGAGCGCGGCATTTGAAATTTGGGTACTCGACGCGCCGGTTGCCGAACCGGCGCTAACCCACCCTACGAGTTCACGACAATCGCTGCAGCAATTCATGCGCAAACAGCGAAAGCGAATTGTCGCGTGCGCCCATGACCAGGATGCGGTCGCCCGGGCGCGCGAGCTTGACCAAGTGGTCGCCGCAGGCGGCACGATCCGGAAAGGCGAAGGCTTTGCGGCCGCGTCGTTCGATCTCGGTGACGATTTCACGGCTGCCGACGCTGCGGTCGACCGTGCCGCCGAAATACGCGGGTTCGGGCATCACGAGGACATCCTCGTCGTGCAGCCCATCCGCAAAGCAGTCCACCAAGGCGCCCCTCATCAGGCGAATCGGGCCATAGCCGTGGGGTTGGAACATCAACAGCAGGCGGCCGGGAAACCCGTGCATGGTTTCCAGCGTCGCCGATATCTTGTCGGGGTTGTGGGCAAAATCGTCGATCACCGTGATCCCGTTCGCGGTGCCTACGACCTCCAGTCGCCGGCGGATGCCATTGAACTCGCTTAGGTAAGCCGCGGCGTCTGCCAGCGCCACGCCGCAGGTTTTCGCGGCGCAGAGAGCGGCAAGCGCGTTGGCGATATTGTGCCGCCCCGGAACGTGCAGCATCACCTCGATGACCTCTCCGGACTCGCGCTCCGTCACGGTAAACGCGATCCCGGCCGGCGAGGGGACCGGCAAAGAGGCGACAAGATCGGCTTGCGCCTTCGCCAGGCTGTAGGTTAGCGCCTGGCCCGGCTTCAAAACGGGCAACAGCGCCGCGGTTTCCTCGTTATCGAGATTCAGCACCACCGTTTCCGCCTTGGCGACGAAATCCCGGAACAGGCTGCGCAGTTCGTCCAGCGATTTGTGATCCAGCGAGATGTTGTTCACGACCGCGACGCGCGGCGCAAAGAACGCAATCGAACCGTCGCTCTCGTCGACTTCGCTGACGAACGCTGTACCATCGCCGATCCTGGCGCTGGCGAACGGCGAATCCGCTGCGACGAAGTTCTTCATGTCGGCGCCGTTCATGATGGTCGGGCTTTTTCCGGCGCGATGCAGGATCCAGCCGAGCATGCCCACGGTGGTGGACTTTCCGCTGGTGCCGGCGACACCGACGCTCAAGGGCGCGGCGTTGAAAAGTTCGGCGAGAAGTTTTGCGCGCGTGGTAACGGCGGCGCCGATGCGGCGCGCGGCCTGCACGTCGGGAATGGTCTCCTCCACGGCGGCGGACGTGACCATGATCTGGCCGGCCCGGCGGATGCCGCTGCCATCCTGCGGATGCAGCAGCACGCCCCGCGAACGCAAAAAATCGAAGCGTTCGGTATTGCGTCCCTGGTCGAGCGCGCGGTCAGAACCCTCGACCCGTCCGCCGTTGGCCTTGACGATAAGAGCGAGCGGGGTCATGCCACTACCGCCGACGCCGCAAAAAAAGTAATCTTTTGGGGAGGACATCGGCGGAATCTACAAGCGCCGCCGATCAAGTGCAACGCGGTGTGGGGCGATGAGCAACGGGAAGTGCAGGATCGCCGTGGTCGCGCCGGGTTCGCGCATTTCTCCTGATGTCGCCGACAAGGTGCGGGCAGCGGCCGGATCGCTGTATCCGGATGGACGGGCTGAGATTATCTTTCATCCGCAGTGCTTCATGTCGCACGGGCATTTCGCGGGCGACGATGACACTCGCGCGCGGGCCTTCCTCGACGTTGCCAATGACGACACCACCGACGCGGTGTGGTTTGCCCGCGGCGGCTACGGCTCGTGCCGCATAATAGAGCCGGTGATATACGGGTTGAAGCAGCCGTCCCGGCGAAAAACCTATCTGGGTTATAGTGATACCGGGACGCTGCTTGCCGCTTTGTACAGCGTAGGATTCGAGGCCGCAGCGCATGGCCCAATGGCGCAGGACATCCTCCGCGACGGTGGTGACGCGACAATCGCGCGGGCGCTGGCCTGGATAGTCGATCGGGCGCCTGAAACCCTGGAGCCGGCGGCCGGTGGCTTGAACAAGACGGCGGCATTCAACGTCACGGTGCTTAGCCAGTTGCTCGGCACGCCGCTGCAACCCTGCCTCGACGGCCATGTGCTCATGCTTGAGGAGGTATCGGAGGCCATGTACCGGATCGACCGGTCGCTGTTTCACATCACCAGCAACCCGTCGATCAGGCGGGTGGCGGGCATTAAGCTCGGCCGCTGCAGCAATATCACCGCGAACGAACCTGACTTCGGCATGAATGAGGAGGAAGTCGTCCGCTATTGGTGCGACCAGTCCGGTATTCCATGGCTTGGCCGCGCCGACATCGGGCACGATGCCGACAACAAGATCGTGCCGTTCGGGATCGGCGGGTGACGCGTCCATGCACCGAAGCATTTTCGGCAGGCCGAGGCTTCTCCAGACTAATGAGCGCCGACCTGTCCGGCTTCCCAGCCGATCATCGCCTGCTTGCGGGTGATGCCCCAGTGATAGCCGGTCAGCGCGCCGCTTTTGCCGAGTGCGCGATGGCACGGCACCACGAACGAGATCGGATTTTTTCCGACGGCGGCACCTACGGCACGCGAGGCCTTCGGGCTCTTGATCCTGGCCGCAATATCCGAATAGCAGACCGCGCGGCCCATCGGGATCTTCAGCAGCGACTCCCACACCCGCACTTCGAAATCGGTGCCGATCAGGACCACGCGCAACGGCTGATCCGCGCGCCAGAGTTTTGTGTCGAAGATGCGTTGCGCCAATGCGGCGGTGCCGGCGTGGTCCTCGACATAGGTCGCGCGCGGCCAGCGCCGCTGCATGTCGAGGAGCGATACCTGCTCGTCTCCGGCATCGGCGAAGGCAAGGCCGGCGAGCCCGCGGCCGCTGGCGATCACGACCGCGGTGCCGAACGGCGAGGGATGGAATCCGTAAGCCAGCGCCATCCCGGCGCCGCCATTTTTCCATTCGCCCGGAGACATCGCCTCATGGGTGACGAACAAATCGTGCAGCCGGCCCGGTCCGGAAAGCCCGGAGTCGAGCGCGGCATCAAGCACGCTCGCTGAATCGCGCAGCAGGCCTTTGGCGTGATCCAGCGTCAGCGCCTGCATGAACGCCTTGGGCGTCAGCCCCGCCCAGCGGCGGAACAGATGGTGCAACTCATCGGGTGTGACGCCGGCGGCGTCCGCAATCGATTCGATGGTCGGCTGCGCGCGCCAGTGCTCCGAAATGAAAGCGATGGCGCGCCGCACCGAATCGTAGTCACGCAGCGCGGCGTTCTGGGGCCCCGGCTTGGCGAGGCGATGGTCGTTTACGGCGAGGTTCATCATGATCCTGGTGTAGGACAATAGCGGTGTCCGAACCACCCGATTCCCGACAGCAAATCAGGAGATCGGATTATAGGTCGGACCGCGCTTGGCGGCTTGCAGCGCAGCAGTTAAAGCTTTGGCAAAACTCGCCTTTTCGTCCGCTCCAAGGAAGCTTGCGACGGAGACGCGGCGGCCGCGCGACACCAGATATAATTTTTCGATGCCGAATTCGGCATGGATTTTCTGGTCGAGCCGCACCCACAGCGGATTGAGCACCCATTCGACCACATGGCCGCGATGGCTGACCCGGCGCAGGCGCAGTTCGGACGGCGTTATGGTAATTTCTTCAACGGCTTGGGCGCGGTAAAAATTGACGCGGAAGGCCCAGTAGATCGCCAGCACATCAACGCCGAAAAAGCCGAATACCGGCCACGCGCCCATCAGCAGGAACGCCACGCCGGCGGCGAAACTAACCACGGTCAGGAATCCCATCAGGACCAGAAAGCCGGTGCGATTCAATGACCTGTGCGGCGTGAGCTGCGCGGAAAACAGCGCCGGCTCGGCAATTTCGATGTCGTTGCATGCTGTCATTGCGGCTAAGTATACATGATCATGGCGAAAATCACCCGCAGCCCTCCGAAGCCGGCGAAACCGGCCGCCGAAAAAAGAACCTTAACGGCTTGCGGCAGCGTTGCGGCAAACCCGAGGCAAAAAAAATCCGCGAAATTTCTTGCGGGGAAATCAGCGCAGCCCGCGGCGGCGGAAAAATCGCCCAAGCCTTCGCGCAAGAATTCGATCAAACCCTGGACTTCCGCCGAGGTGCGCGAGGCCTTCACCCGGTTTCGCAAAGCCAACCCCGAGCCGAAGGGCGAGTTGGAGCATCTCAATCCCTACACGCTGCTGGTCGCCGTCGTATTATCGGCGCAGGCGACCGACGCCGGCGTCAACAAGGCGACTCGCGCGCTGTTCGCTGTCGCCGATACGCCGCAAAAGATGATCGCGCTCGGCGCGGACAAGGTCCGCGACTATATCAAGACCATCGGGCTCTATCGCAACAAGGCGAAGAACGTCATCGCGCTGTCGGAAAAGCTGATCGCGGAATTCGGCGGCGAGGTGCCGCGCACCCGCGCAGAGCTCGAATCGCTGCCGGGCGCCGGGCGGAAAACCGCCAACGTCGTGCTCAACATGGCGTTCGGCGAGCGTACCATGGCGGTCGACACCCATGTGTTTCGCGTCGCCAATCGCACCGGCTTGGCACCGGGCAACACGCCGCTCGAAGTCGAGCTTGGCCTCGAGCGCGCCATCCCCGCCGAATTCATGCTGCACGCGCATCACTGGCTGATCCTGCACGGACGCTACACCTGCCTCGCACGAAAGCCGCGCTGCGAGGTGTGTTTGATCAACGACCTCTGCCGCTGGCCGGAGAAGACGGTTTAGATCTTTGGATGCCCCGCATCTTGTGCGCCACCAATGGCGCGCCTACGCTTCGCTGCATGTCAAGGCCTGGATCAAGGGCCGCGCATCAACCGGGAGGGATGCCGTGCGATTTCAGTCTGTGCTTGTTTCAATCCTTGCAATCGTGAATCTTGGCGTGTCCGTCGCGCGCGCGCAGATCTCCGACGATGTCGTCAGGATTGGCGTTCTCAATGACCAATCCGGGCTCTATGCCGATCTCGGCGGCCCGGGCTCGGTCGTCGCCGCGCGCATGGCGGTCGAAGATGCCGGCGGCGCGGTGCTCGGCAAGCCCGTCGAGATCGTGTTCGCCGACCATCAGAACAAGTCCGATATCGGCGCCGCACTTGCCCGCCAGTGGTTCGAGATCGGCAAGGTGGACGTGGCGATCGGGTTCGACAATTCAGCCGTCGCGCTTGCGGTCGAGCAACTCGCCGCCGAGCGCAACCGGATCGCCATCGCGGGCGCGGTGGGGAGTACGGCCTTTACCGGCAAGGCATGCACGCCGACCGAGGCGTCCTGGATCTATGACAGCTATGCGCTCACCACCAGCCTCGCCAAGTCGATTGTCGCGGAAGGGCGTGACACCTGGTTCTTCATCACGGTCGACTACGCCTTCGGCCATTCGCTGGAAGCCGATGCTGCGAGCGCGGTGCAGGCCGCCGGAGGAAAGGTGCTCGGCAGTGTGCGCCATCCTCTGAACACCTCGGACTTCAGCTCCTATCTGTTGCAGGCGCAGGCGTCCGGCGCCAAGGTGGTGGCGTTTGCCAACAGCGCCGGCGACATGATCAACGCCATCAAGCAGGCCAACGAATTCGGGCTGACCAAAAACCAGACCATGGTGTCGTTGCTGATCTTCATATCCGACGTCCACAGCCTGACGCTGCAGGCGGCGCAAGGGCTCAAATTCGTCACCGCGTTCTACTGGGATCGCAATGAGGAGACCCGCGCCTGGTCGAAGCGCTTCTTCGAGCGGCATGGCAGGATGCCGACCATGGTTCAGGCCAGCGTCTATTCGGCGATCCGCCACTATCTCGGCGCCATCGCCGCGGCCGGCACCGACGAGGCCAAGGCGGTGATGGCGAAGATGCGCGAGATGCCGGTCAACGACTTCTACGTCAGAGGCGGCCGCCTGCGCGAAGACGGCCGGCTGGTTCACGACATGTATTTTGCCCAGGTGAAGAAGCCGTCGGAATCGTCCAGGCCTTGGGACTATTACAACATGCTGAGAGTGATCCCGGGCGATCAGGCCTTTCGCGCATTGGCGGATGGCGGCTGCCCTCTGATGACGCGCTGACCCTGACCCTGCCGATTGTCCTGCCGGCCGGGCGCAAATCAACTGGTAGAAATTTCCCGCCTCCGGCCCGGCTCGATCAATTCCGGCCGCGGGCCGGAGAGGCGTTTGTGCATGTGGACCATGAACGCCATGCCGAATAGCGGCGTCGCCAGGTTGACGATCGGGATCGAGACGAAGGCGGCAATGATCAGCCCCGCGGTGAACACGGCCGCGGCGTTGTCCTTGCGCATCGCCTTGGCCTCCGCAGGCGAGCGAAACCGCATCGCCGCGAGCTCGAAATATTCCCGCCCCAGCAGCCATGCGGTGGCGATGAAGAACGCGACAAAACCGGCGCCGGCCACGAACACGAACGGCAGCGCGATCAGATAGACCAGGATGGTCAGCGCCGCGGTCTTGACGCCCTCGGTCATGGCAAGCCCGACCGGCAGTGCTGTGCCGGGGCGCTCGGCAGGATAATGCGCGCGCTCGACATGATCGGCGACGTCGTCGACGAACACGCTCGCCACCAGCGAAGTGATCGCCGGCATCAAAAACACCGCGCCGAACACCACGCCGAGCCCGGCGGCGATCGAGACGATCCAGGCCAGGATGTTGAGCGGAGTGTGAAAGCCGGGCCCGAGCGAAGCCTCGAGCCAGACCTCGCCCGATGTGGCGAACCAGCTGAGCAGCCGCTGCAGCGCGACCGCCAGCGCCGCGACCAGCACCAGCGCGAGGGCGATGGACCGCCACAGGATGGCGCGCATCGGTGGGGAGAGGATTTGGGAGAGGGCGGTGAAGGCGGAGGGGAGCATGGGGGGAGAGGCCTCTATTGAAAGCTCCGCAACAGGTAGACATGTGAGGAGGGTTGGCAAGAGGTAGGTACCACGTTCGTTAAAAGGTTGCTGCCGCTTTCATGGATGATCGCGCCATAGGCGGCCGCGCAAAAATTCAGTAACTGACACGCTTGCTGGAGAGAAGGCATCGTTCAAAATCTTCAAGCAGGCGTCCGGCTTTGTGTTCCCGCACATAAACACGTCGATTGCAGCGAAGTCATGCTCGGGCCAAGTATGAATTGAGATGTGGCTTTCGGCCAACACGGCGACGCCGGAAATTCCACCGGAAGATTTCGAAATCGTGTAGATGTAGATGCAACAGCGTAGCATCAGCAACCTCTACACATCGAAGCAGCGTCTCTTTTATAAGTTTAGAGCTACCCAATCCCTTAGCGCCATAAACGTCGACGATTAAATGCACGCCAGCGCACCGCTCGCCGTTTCTTATGACAGACAAGTCATTGATAGGTGGGTTTTCGTTGTTGGCGCCCATTTTCGGTGTCTCCGGCGCAGCTTTTAAATTCATTGAGAACTCCTAGTCGAGGCATTGCAATCTGCTCGCGTTCCATTAGAATTTTTCGGTATTTAATCGGTAGTATTGGCCCGGCAGCGCATAACTCTGAATTATGAGCAACTTAGCAAATTATCTATGGGAGCCGCTCTTAGAGGGTGCTGCGCAGACAATTGCCGGCGTACTTGGCGGCTACGCAGTCAATAAGGTGGTCAGTAAGATAACTGCGCGAAATCTTTACGCGGGCCCCATGGATTTTTGGCGGCGAGGAATACAGGAGCGCTTGATTGAGGAAGATGACCATATCGTTCTGGACGGACTGATCTCTCCTTACACCCAATTGTTTCCCGGAAATCCGATGCGCAATGGAACGCGATGGAATCCGCTCTACGAATTTAAGGGGCGAATTTCCAAAGACGAATATCAGGCTATGGATTTTTACGCGGGCGGAGATGTCGCGCTTCGCCTCAAGAGCCTCAATGGTGAGACCGTCGTTGGCCTGTATCATCGGTGGGGTTATGTGGGTGACGGCCTAATAGGAATTATTCCGACAAAATATCTCAACAACAAAATTCCGGACTTTTTTCAGCCAGATTTTTTTGGAGCGCGTGCGCGCGTTTATGGCAAGGTATCAAAATGCCCCTCAGCGCATTTCACTGCGGCTCAACGGATCGCTCAAAAAGCTGGCGTAGAACTAAATCCCGAGGAATATAAAAACCTCTACTACCTTCGGATTTCGCGAGTCTCTTTGATCACCAAGGAAGCCGAACGGATTTGCACTTTGATCGGATCGCCTTGGGCCGTGACATCGGACAAGCGCGATCAATACTTGGTTCAGTACGGCTATATCAGCGAACCCGCCGAGCGTAAGAGATGCGTCGACAAGATATTTTCAGCGAACTCCTGGAGCAAAGCTAAAGTCTTTTATGACGATGTAATAAATCCTTCAGACCAATCAAGTTTCAGGACTACTTTTCTGTAACTCCTTCGATGGCGCGTCTCACGTACGGCGGCACGTACAAGAAGAACGCGCGGTGAAAAGGGTCATAAAATTCGAAGCTTATGTTATTTTTAGATACCATAAACTTTCGGTGCGTCTCGTTGATCGAGTTACGCGACCTCTGTGAAAGGTGCGGATTTCGCCCCCAAAGTGTCTGAATATGCAGTACTCCTGGATACTCCGGTACAATAATGAGCGACAGAACAAGCCGTTCGCATGTGGCCAGCTGTTTGAGGCTATTGTGTAGAGTGCGTTTCTCGAAAATGTGCCGGTAGATAACATCAGTGCAGATGCCGTTGTCGGTAAGCAAGTTGGTCAAGGCGGAGTAGGCAGATTTTCCTGTATCGCTTTTTTCCTTTGAAAGGTCGAAACAGTCATTTACGATCAGGTCGTATTTAGCTTTTGCGAATTGCAGTACAGTGCGTGCATCAGCAATCTGTACGGTAACGCGAGGATCGTTAAGCACGGTTTCGGCGTGAGGGTAATGATCCCGCATCAATTCGAGCACATTTGAGTCATGCTCAACTAATGTTACGGACAGGAGCGATTTATACTTGAGAAGCTCACGCGCCGCGAAAAGATCTCCTCCGCCAAGGACCAAAGCGTTGCGTAAGCGTGGAATGAACGAAGCAGGAAGATGAACTAAAGGTTCATGGTAAAGAGCCTGCCACGCCTCAACGTGTTGTAGCTCGTCATCTATAACTAGTACGTGTCCAAGGTCGTTATGCTGAAAGAGACGGACTTGCTGAAGGGGGCTTATTCGTTGTTCGACGAGTTTGAGTCCGCGAAGTCGAATTGACGCATCCTCTTTTTCCAGAAAGACGACCATAATTCAGAGTTATGCGCACTCCGGCGGCCCGCTTGGAAAACCCCAACGTTCAGCGAGCGCTATATGCAATTTCAGCGGGCTTTGCGTTTACCAAAAATCCAATGAAGTCATCACAGCGCGTTGGTTATGACGCATCTTAAGTCTCTGCAGGCGGGAGGACTTCCGCCGTCCCCAAAAGGAGACTGGAACATGCTTCTCGACGCAGCCGTCACCGATTTCCTGCGATACTGCTCAGTCGAGCGGCAACTCTCGCATCACACCCTCCAAGCCTACGCCGGCGATCTCGCCGATTTTCGCCGCTTCATGCCCGCAGACGCAACGCTTAGCTCCATCACCGAGGCCAGCCTTACCGAATACCTCACCGACATGATCGAGCTCCGGAAGCTTGCAATCGCCACGGTGCGCCGTCGCTTTGCGTGCCTGCGCGCCTTCATCAGAAGGTTTGTCGCTCTCGATCTGGCGACCGACGTGTTCGTCCGCTGGCGGCTGCAGCTGCCGCGGCGAAAACGGCTGCCCCGCGCGCTGTCCGCGCCCGAGGTGTCGTCGCTGCTCCGCGGGTTTGCGCCGCGCAAGCCGGCAAGCGAGGCCAGCCGCGAGACCCGATCCTCCACCGCGGTCCGGCTGATGATCGCGACCGGCATCCGCGTCGGCGAGCTTTGCAAGTTGCGGGTCGACGACGTCTCTCCGGATGGCCGGTCGTTCCGGATTCACGGCAAGGGCGCGCGCGACCGGGTTGCCTATGTGTCCGATGTCGGACTGCGGGCCGACCTGGAAAGGCTGGTGCGATGGCACCGAGTCAATGGCGCCGCCAGCGGCAATCTGCTCCTGAACCGGCGCGGGCTGCCGATGAAGCCGCAATCGGTTCGATCGGAGCTGCGCCGCTATTCGACGAAATCTGGCGCCGCGCGGCGCATTACCCCGCATATGCTCAGGCATACCGCCGCAACGCTTCTGATCGAGCGCGGCGTCGATATTCGCTTCGTGCAACGGTTGCTGGGCCATTCCAGCATCGCGACGACCGAAATCTACACCCATGTCTCCGACGAGGCGCTGCGGACAACGCTCGAACGTGCCGACGTGCTGGGAAGCTTTGCCGCCTAGCCCGGAGTTCGTTGCTGCGCGACCATCGAATGATAGCTCAACCGGCCGACCTGTCATTTTCCGGCGCTTGAGAGCCGCGAAACGGCCGGGCCTGGTTAGTGGACCCGCCGTGGGGCGCGGAACGAGCGGAACTTTTCTTATATCTCCTGATTTCTTTGTGGGGCTCGAACCATGAGGAAACCGACCCATGAAATTCAGGACCGTCGCACTCGCGGCCGCCTTCGCGCTGGCCGGCACTCTCGCAGTTGCACAAACACCTTCTAACACAGCTGGCGGAAGCTCTCAGGCGGGCGGACCGGCAGCCAGCAAGACCACCACCGGTGCGTCGATGAACGGAAGCACCACGGGGCGCGGAGCGATGGCCATGCACCGCGGCCGCCACCATCATAAAATGCACCACCGGATGCATCGCGGCCATCACCGCATGTAAAGACAAGGCCCCGCCCTTGAGCGGGGCCTTTTTTTACGACTATTCCGAAACGCTGCCTGGGCATGCCAGCACATTTCTTGCCCTTCCGCGCGCGCTTGCGCGACGCCACGCTTTGCTCCCTGCGCCATCTGGACCTGCCGCGAGAATGCGATAGTATTTATCCAGCTGGTTCAAAGAATCCGGCAGGCCAGGGAGAATAATGTGAAACCTAAGGGAATACGGACACTTGCCGTCGCGATTGCCACCGTCATCGGGCTTATATATGCGGCGGCGCCTGCGATGGCGCAGGAAAAACTCACGGTTTGGTGGGTCAAGGGATTCTACAAGTCCGAAGACGACGCGCTGAACGAGGCGATCCGGAAATTCGAGGCCAAGAGCGGGGTCAAGGTCGAGCTGTCGCAATACGCCGTGCAGGACATGATCCCGAAGACGGTGGCGGCGCTGGATTCCGGCACGCCGCCGGATGTCGCCTATGCGGATTCCTATGACGTGCAGGTGGCCGGCAAATGGGCGTCCGAGGGCAAGCTCGAGGACCTCACCGATATCCTCTCGCCGATGAAATCGGCATTCGGGCCGACCACCATCGAAACCGCATACCTCTATAACGACAAGACCAAGAAAAAATCCTATTACGCCTTCCCGCTGAAGCAGCAGACCATGCATGTGCAGATCTGGGGCGACATGCTGGAGCAGGCCGGCTTCAAGCAGGCCGATATCCCGAACACCTGGAAGGAATACTGGTCGTTCTGGTGCGACAAGGTGCAGCCGGCCTACCGCAAGGCCAGCGGGTCGCGCGGTTTCGGGATCGGCATGCCGATGGGCGTGGAATCCACCGATTCCTTCCAGTCGTTCCTGACCTTCGTCGACGCCTACAATGTCAAGCTGGTGGACGACGACGGCAAGCTTTTGCTCGATGACCCCAAAGTGAAGGAAGGCCTGGTCGCCGCGCTGAAGGATTACACCGATCCCTACATCAAGGGCTGCACGCCGCCGTCCTCGACGACGTGGAAGGATCCGGACAACAACGTCGCCTTCCATAACAAGACCACGGTGATGACCCACAACTTCACCATCTCGATCGCGGCAAAATGGTATGAGGATTCCATCAACCCGACGCTGACGCCGGAGCAGCGCGCCGCCGGCAAGAAGGCCTATGAGGAACTGATCCTCACCACCGGCTTTCCCAAGAAGCCGGACGGCACGACCATGAAGTACCGCGCCGCCATCAAGGTTGGCGTTATCTTCACCGACTCCAAAAACAAGGCGCGCGGCAAGGAGTTCGTCAGCTTCCTGCTCAGGGAAGAAAACCTGCAGCCCTACGTCGAAGGCGCGCTGGGCCGCTGGTTCCCGGTGACGACGGCCGGACAGAACAGCCCGTTCTGGCAGGCCGACCGCCATCGCAAGGCGGTGTACAACCAGTTCATCGACGGCACGGTGCCGTTCGAGTTCACCAAAAACTACAAGTTCACCATCCTCAACAACGAGAACATCTGGGCCAAGGCGATGAACCGGGTGGTGAGTGAAAAAGTGCCGGTCGACAAGGCCGTCGACGAAATGATCGCCCGCATCAAGCAGGTCGCGGGGTAACGCGTGCCGTCATTGCGAGCAGCGAAGCGATCCGGTGTTGCCAAGCAGAGACTGGATTGCTTCGTCGCAAGTGCTCCTCGCAATGACCGGGAGACAATGCCGGCGCGGGGCCGGCATCTGCTAAGGTAGCCGCATGGCAACGATAACGGTCGCACCTTCCGATGGCGCCATCCCCCGCGGGCCGCTGTCGGCGCGTTTTAGCGCGCCGCAGGTCTGGGGTTTTGTGCTGCTTGCGCCCTACGCCCTCGTTTTCATTGCCTTCGTGCTGTATCCGGTCGGCTATGGCCTGTGGCTGGCGCGGCATCCGGCGAGCTATGTTCATCTTGTTGACGATCCGATTTTTGCCCGCGCCGCCATCAACACGCTGATCTTTCTCGTAGTCGGCATCAATCTGAAAATGCTGATCGCGCTGTTGCTGTCGGGCTTCTTCATCCAGGAGCGCTCCTGGATCAAATGGCTGTCGGTGCTGTTCATACTGCCCTGGGCGGTGCCGTCGATCCCGACCATCCTGTCGGTGCGGTTCATGCTCAATCCCGAATGGGGCGTGGTCAATCAGCTGATCTTCAAGTTCACCGGCGAGGACGGCCCGAACTGGCTCAACGAGCCGTCGCTGGCGCTGTCGATGGCAATCCTGGTGCACATCTGGAAATCGCTGCCGTTCTGGACCTTGATTCTGATGACCGGGCGGCTGGCGATCTCGCAGGATCTGTTCGAGGCGGCCGATGTCGACGGCGCCAGCTGGTGGCAGAAATTCCGTTTCATCACCTGGCCCTCGATGCAGACGCTGTATCTGACCTGCACCCTGCTCTCGATGATCTGGACATTAGGCGACTTCAACAGCGTGTATCTGTTGACGGGCGGCGGGCCCGCCGACCTCACCCATGTGCTGGCCACACTCGGCATCCGCTATCTGCGGCTGGACCAGCTCGATCTGTCGATGGCGGCGATCGTGTGCGCGCTGCCGCTGGTGCTGCCGCTGGTCTATGTGATGATGAAACGGCTATCGCGATGAAGATGCCCTCGCTGCGCGACATAGGGGTTGAAGCGCGGTTGCTGCTGATCGGCATTCCCGTTTTCATCTGGACCATGATCCCGATCTATCATCTGTTCCTGTTCTCGATCTCGCCGAAGGAAGACGCTTTCTCGGGAAAACTGTGGCCCGCGCACCCGACCCTGAACAACTTTTCCATTGTATTCGGCGAGAAGCATTATTTTCTCAGCCACTTCTGGCTGCAGCTGTGGAATTCCACCGTGATCGCGGTCGCCGTCGGTGCGCTGACGCTGTTCATCGCCACCGCCGCGGCGTTCTCGATCTCGAGGCTGCGCGTAAAAGGCGGCCGGCTGATCATGAACCTCGCGCTGTTCACCTACTTCATCCCCGCGGCCTTCCTCGCCGTGCCGATGTACCGCACCATGGGCATCTATGGGCTGCTCAACAATCACTGGGCGCTGATATTAGCCATGGTGACGATCGCATCACCTTACGCCATCTGGGTCCTGAAACAGGCCTCCGACAAGCTCCCGGTCGAGCTCGACGAAGCCGCCACCATGGACGGCGCCACCACGCTGCAGCTGTTTCGCCTGGTCTATGTGCCGCTGATGATGCCGTCGCTGGTGGCGATCGGCACCTATGCGCTGCTGCTGGCCTGGAATGAATATCTCTATGCGTTCCTGCTGCTGTCGAAGGATACCGACATCACGCTTCCGGTAGCGCTCGGCAACTTCCTCGCCGCCGACGACTCACCGTGGGAACTGCTGATGACTACCGGGCTGATCTACGCGCTGCCGCCCGCCGCGATCTACTACGCGTTCAAGCGCTACATGGTGGCGGGACTGACGGCGGGTGCGGTGAAATCCTGACAGGATTTATCAGGCGGATAGATCGGCCTCTGCCGATCCTTCAACTGGGTGGGGAGGTGGGTCGCGCGGGCAGGAAAGCTAGCGGCGCTGTGTTTCGAAAAAGGAAGCCGGCTGCCCGGCTTCCTTTGATTGCACAGGCGGATTACCGGTGGTGATGATGGCCGCGCCCGCGGCCCCAGCCATAATGATGTCCCCGGCCGCCGCGGCCCATATGGCCGTGACCATGGCCATGTCCGCCCTTGACCTGAATGATCGCGCTGTCTGCGTTCAGCGCATTCGGGGTTGCGGCGGGAATGGCCGATGCCGGCAGCGTCGGCAGCATCGCAAGCGCGCAAATTGCCAGGGCCATCAACAATAGACGTTTCATTCTTGTTTCCTCCAGCCGTGGAATGACGGCTATCTGTAACGCCGGCTGATATCATATGTTCCAGCGCCCCGGCGGACGCAGCTCGTCGGACGACAACGGAGCAGTTTAAAAACGTGGAGAAATCAAGTGTCTCATCCAGCCCTGTCCGCGAACAGCGTCGCCGTTATCACCGGAGGGGCATCCGGCATCGGCCTTGCGGCGGCGACGCGGTTCGCGCGGCTCGGCTTGCGAGTTTGTATCGCCGATATCGAAGAGGACCGGCTTTCCGAGGCCGCTATCGCGTTGCGCGGCATGGCGCCGGGAGGTGCCGCCAGCGTGATGACCGCGGTCGCCGATGTCAGCAAGCTCGATGAGGTCGTGCGCCTGGAAGCCGCGGTGCGCGAACGGTTCGGCGGCACCGACGTCCTGATGAACAATGCCGGCGTGCAGCCGGGAAGCAGGATGTTCGGCCCCGCGGAAAATTGGCAGCGCATTCTCGGCGTCAATCTATCGGGTGTAATCCATGGGTCGCAGGTCTTTGCGCCCGGCATGATCGGGCGCGGACGCCCGGGCCTGATCATCAACACCGGCTCCAAGCAGGGCATCACCACGCCTCCCGGCGATCCTGCCTACAATGTTTCCAAGGCAGGCGTGAAAGCCTTCACCGAAGCGCTGCAGCACGAATTGCGCAACGCGGCGCGCGATCGCTTGAGCGCGCATCTGCTGATTCCGGGTTTTGTATTCACCGGCTTGACCTCCAAGGGCCGCACCGAGAAGCCGGCCGGCGCCTGGACGCCGCAGCAAACCATAGACTTCATGATCGAACGCATCGAGGCTGGAGATTTTTATATCCTGTGTCCGGACAACGACGTGCCGCGGCACCTCGACGAGCGGCGGATTCTTTGGGCCGCCGGAGACATCGTCGAAAACCGGCCCGCGCTGTCGCGATGGCATCCGGATTTCGCCGAGTTGTTTGCTGCGTTTGCGAAGGATACGTAGCGAAAGCGCGGCGGTGCCGGCCCCTGGTTTCGACCATGGCTTGATTCACGAAATCAATATTCCCCACAACGCCGCCGCGGACACCAGCGACAGAAACGCGCTCATGGCGATCAGAATCCGCTGGTCGATTCGCGGCACGTCGGGATTGGGCCGGGTTGCTCCCGACTGGTTCATCCGCCAGACCGCGGCGCAGAAGCAAAAAATGCTGAAGACGATCAGCGCGCTGGAGTTGGCGAGAACGATCCACATCGGCATCAGTCCGGCGAGCACGCTTTTCGCGCCTGCGCCGCTGGCAAGCGAAAACAGCCCGGTCCGTATCCAGGCGCTGTAGGTGCGCTCCGCGGCGAGCGCGGTGCGGTTGGATGCGAGTTCCGTGCGGCGGTCGGCGCTGTCCTCGATACGGACCGAGCTTTCCTTGAGCTTGTTGGCGCTGTCGGCGACTTTCTCGCTCTGAACTTCGATCGCCGCCGAGGCGGATTTCTTGGCCATGGGACGACTCGCTAAATGATTCAATGCCGAAATCTCAAACTCGACAGTTCGCGCCGAGTCCGATAGCAGCATGGAGACAGCGCACGGGATGAACGCGTTGGGCTCGGGAAGGTTCGGAACTTTCCGGGACAGAGGGCCAGCGAACCCGCCGGGAGGTGCCAAAGGATGCGATGGAGGGGTCTCCGGTCGGTTTTCTGGGGTTGCGCGGCGCTGCTTCTCATGATCGGCGTCGCCGACGCGGATGCGGAAAAATCCAGGCATCCTTCCGAATTCATCTTCGTCGTTCAAATAATGCTGCTGATCACCGTGGGACGCGGGCTCGGCGAGATCATGCAGCGGATCGGCCAGCCCTCGGTGATCGGCGAGTTGCTTGGCGGCCTGCTGCTCGGGCCATCATTGTTGGGCTGGCTTTGGCCGGCGGCGCAAAGCGCGATTTTTCCATCGGCTCCCGAACAGAAGGCGATGATCGAGGGCATCGCGCAGTTCGGCATCCTGCTGCTGCTGCTGGTCACGGGAATGGAAACCGACTTGAAACTGGTACGGAAAGTCGGCAGGGCGGCCATCACCATCTCGCTCGCCGGGATCGTCGTGCCATTTATCTGCGGCTTCGCGCTCGGGCAGTTCCTGCCCGAGAGCCTGCTGCCGCGCCCGGAAGCCCGCCTGGTGGCGTCGCTGTTTCTCGGCACCGCGCTGTCGATCTCTTCGGTGAAGATCGTTGCCGTGGTGGTGCGCGAGATGAACTTCATGCGCCGCAATGTCGGCCAGATCATCGTGGCGACCGCCGTGATCGACGACACCATCGGCTGGATCATCATCGCCATCATCTTCAGCCTTGCCTCCCGCGGCAGCCTCGATGTTCTTTCGCTGGCGCAGGCCGTGCTCGGGACCCTCGCGTTTCTGGCGATCAGCTTCACCGTCGGACGAAGGCTGGTGTTCCAGCTGATCCGCTGGGCCAATGATCATCTGGCCAGTTCGGCGGCGGTGATCACGGTGATCTTGCTGCTGATGTGCGGCATGGCGCTGACCACGCATCTAATCGGCGTACATACCGTGCTGGGCGCGTTCGTCGCCGGCGTGCTGGTCGGACAATCTCCGATTTTGACCAAACAGATCGACGAGCGGCTGCGCGGATTGATCACCAGCCTGTTCATGCCGGTATTCTTTGGCCTCGCCGGATTGAGCGCCGACCTCACCCTGCTGAAAGACCCGAAGCTGTTGCTTCTCACCGGCGCGCTGGTGCTGATCGCCAGCGTCGGAAAGTTCGGCGGTGCGTTCCTGGGCGGCAACCTCGGCGGATTGAGCCGCAGGGAATCCTTCGCGCTCGCCGCCGGCATGAATGCGAGGGGGTCGACCGAAGTCATCATCGCCACCATCGGCCTGTCGATGGGGGTGCTGAGCCAGAACCTGTTCTCGATGATCGTGACCATGGCGATCCTGACCACGATGGCAATGCCGCCGATGCTGCGCGCGGCGCTCAAGCGGCTGCCGCTCGGCAAGGACGAAAAGGCGCGGCTGGAGCGCGAGGAGATCGAGGAAAAGGGATTTGTCGCCAATCTCGAACGCCTGCTGCTCGCCGTCGACGAAAGCGCCAACGCGAAATTCGCCGCCCATGTCGCCGGACTGCTGGCGGGCACGCGCGGATTGCCCATCACCGTGCTGCATATAGGCACCCGCGCCAGGCACCAGAGCGACAAGCGCGAGGACGAGGAAAGTCACGAGACCCTGGTGAAGAACGCGGCCAAGGCGATTGCCGAGATCGATGAGGAGAATACACGAGACGTCGATGTGACGACGCGCGCACGCGACAAGAAAGCCGGCGATGCCGTGGTCGATGAAGCGCGCAAGGGTTTCGATCTTCTCGTGGTCGGACTGAACAAGGTCACCGGCGCCAAGGAGGGCTATGACAGGAAGATCGAGGACGTGACGGCGGGCTTCGAGGGGCCGCTCGCGATCGTCGCCGCCAAAGGCGATCATCTCAAGCCGCCGGCAAACAGCGCCTTCAGGATACTGGTTCCGGTCTCCGGCAGCGCGGTGTCGCGGCGCGGCGCCGAAATCGCCATCGCGATTGCGCGGATGAGCCCGGCTCCGCTGCGGGTGCTCTACGTGTCCACGACGCGGGACAAGGGCGTCCGCCGTGACGGCGGAAGCGTATCGCTGGCGCGCGAGGAAGCAATTCTGAAGGACACCGGCGCGCTGGCGGCGCGTTACGATGTCGACTTCACCACGACGCTGCGCGCCAACTCCGCGCCCGAACAAGCCATCCTGCAGGAGATCAAAAACAGCGGCGCCGATCTCGTCGTCATGGGAGTCGACCGGATCCAGGGCGACGCGCTGAATTTCGGCAGTGTCGCGGCCGCGGTGCTCAGGAAATCAAAAGCATCGGTTTTGCTCGTCTCGAATGGCGAGGCCAGGCGGAGCGAAGGATAAGTTCTGGCGTCCGCCGCGGAGTAGCCGGGATAGTACGGGAAACGCCTGGCTAGACTTGCAAGAGCTGACCCAAGCCTAAGCCGCCAGCTCGAGCTTTCGCTGCTCCGCCTCGCGCGGTTGCGCGCGTCGCTCTACCTGGCGCACGGGGACGTGTTCGACCATCAAGAAATGCTCGGTTACGGTGACGCGTTCGACAAAGATCACGGCTTTTTCCACCACGCTCACTTCCTCAGCCGGAAGCGGCGCCGCTTCGTCAATCGTTTCAGGAACAAGCGGCGGCGCGTCGATCGTATCCGGAAACGGGCCGAATTCGCCCGCTACCTCCCGGAGCGGCTTTTGCTTGTCGGCCCAGTGCAGCGCCGTGTAGTCGAAACCCTCGATGATCGTCGGCTTGACGATCTCGAAATAGGGCGAGATGTCGAAATCGCGCGGCATGTACAAAGATGAATCGCGGATATGCAGGATTTCGCGCTTGGCCCGCTTGGAGCCGGCGCGGGTGATCTTGGGCAGGATCGGATAGCGCACCGCGTCGAACGCCTGCGCGATCAGCGCCGAGCAGATGATCTTGGTCGGATCGCCGGAGCCGAACGCGATCATGCGCCGGCGCCAGCGCTGCGGCACCGGCAGCGGAATCAGGTAGCGCATCAGATCCAGAATGTTCTTGGTGTCGTAGCCAAAACCGATCCGGTTGATGGCGTAGCGGCACACCGTGTTGCGGTCTTCCCAGGACAGGCCGACGGGGCGGCACAGCCGCGTGTGATACGGAAAATATTTCGACAGTGGCGCAGAGGTGACGCCCTCGCCGATATTGGCCTCGATCAGCACGTGCGGTTCGCCGTCGGGCTCGCACGCGCCGTCGATCGGGCCGACATAGAGCGCCGCATGCGACCAGGTCGATTGCGTCAGATATTTGATGATGCCGGAAACGCGGTTATTGCCCTCGATCAGCCAGACATCGCCTTGCTGGATGATGCCGCGCAGATGTTCCGGATCGCTGGGCGTGAACGGTTCATAGCCCGGCACCTCCTTCTGAAGGTAGCCCGCAATCAGCTTGCCGACCGTATCGAGCACGAAGCCCATGAGTTCCCCCCGCGGCTCATTTTGACCGCTTTTTTCCTCTCCATAGCATGGTCGAAAGCCATTGCAATTTAGTTCATGCATTTCCCCGATCAATCATGGTTGAGTAACCATGACGGTTGCTGCGAGCGCCTTGATGCGGCAAGTTCGCAAAACGTTCCCAGGTTCTGCAAAGTTTCGGAAACCATGCGATGACAATTACGCGCCGGGATTTTTTGGCGGCCTCGGCGGCGTCGGCAATCGCGCCGCTCTTCGGCGGGACGGCACATGCCGCGCCGTTGCCGCGCGAGGCCGACATTGTCGTGATCGGCGCCGGGTCCGCGGGCATCGCCGCGGCGCGGCGCATTCAGGCTGCGAGCCGCAAGGTGATCGTGCTGGAAGCCGGCCCCCGGATCGGCGGGCGCTGCATCACCGACGCCGCGGCGTTCGACGTGCCGTTCGATCGCGGCGCGCGCTGGATCCACAATCCCGACACCAATCCGATGATCAGGCTCGCGCGCGGCGCGGGGCTGGATGTCGTGCCCGCGCCGCTCGGGCAAAAAACCCGCATCGGCCGCCGCAATGCCCGGCCCGGCGAGGTCGAGGAATTGCTCGCCACGCTGGTTCGCGCCAACCGCGCCATCGACGATGCCTCGCGCGGCAGGGCCGATGTGTCCTGCGCTTCCGTCCTGCCGAAGGATGTGGGCGACTGGGCCGGGACGGTGGAATTCCTGCTCGGCGCCAACGCCACGGGAAAGGATTTGAAGGACCTTTCCGCGATCGACAAGATCCGCGCGCAGGATCGCAGCGTGGCGCTGGCCTGCCGTCAGGGCTTGGGCACGCTGATCGAGAAGCTCGGCGAAGGCCTGCCGGTTTCGCTGTCCACGCCGGCGACCCGCATCGCCTGGAGCGGGCGCGACGTCGGCGTGGAAACGCCGGCCGGCAAGATCGCCGCGCGCGCCGCCATCATTACGGCGTCGAGCAATGTGCTGACCTCGGGCACACTCAAGTTCGCGCCGGAGCTTCCCAGGCGCACGCTCGACGCGGCATCGAAACTGAGCCTCGGCAGCTACGATCGCATCGCGCTCGCCTTGCCGGGCAATCCGCTCGGGCTTTCGCGCGACGATGTGGTGATCGAGCAGAGCAAGGATATGCGCACCGCGTTCCTGTTCGCCAATATCGGCGGCTCATCGCTGTGCTCGATCGATGTCGCCGGCTCCTTCGGCCGCGACCTCTCAGGCCAGGGCGAGGCGGCGATGGTCGCTTTCGCCGTGGAATGGCTGAGCAAGCTGTTCGGCAGCGACGTCGCCAAGGCGGTGAAGAAATCGACTGCGACGCGCTGGAACACAGCGCCCTTCGTGCTCGGCGCGATGTCGGCGGCGTCGCCGGGCGGCCAGCCCTCGCGCAAAATTCTGATGGAGCCGGTCGGCAGCATCTTCCTGGCCGGAGAGGCGGCGCATGAGACGCTGTGGGGCACGGTGGACGGCGCGTGGGAAAGCGGCGAGCGCGCCGCGGAAGCGGCGCTGCGCAAGATCGGGGCGATCCGTGATCCCGAGCCGGATCAGCCCGCGCGGGCATCGAAGAAACGCAAGCGCTTGTGACGCCACCGCGGGCAAAAGCGCTGATCTCGTGGTCATCCGGCAAGGACAGCGCGTTCGCGCTGCATGAGGTTTTGCGCGCGGGCGAGTTCGACGTGGTCGGTGCGCTGACAACGGTGACCGAAACTTTTGGGCGGGTGTCGATCCACGGCGTACGGCAGGAAATCTTACGCGCACAACTCGACGCCGCCGGCCTGCAGGCCACGATCGTGCCGATTCCCTATCCCTGTCCGAACGAGATTTACGAAGCACGCATGGGCGCGGCGGTCGACGGCGCCATGCGCGAGGGCATCACCCACATCATTTTCGGCGATCTGTTTCTTCAGGATATTCGGGCGTACCGCGAGCAGAAACTCGCCGGCACCGGCATTACCCCGGTGTTTCCGCTGTGGAAGCGTCCGACATTGCAATTGGCGCATGAGATGATTGCCGGCGGATTTGAAGCTTACATCGCGACCGTCGATCTGAAGAAGCTGCCGGCGGATTTCGCCGGACGCAAATTCGATTTTCGATTGCTGGCCGATCTGCCCGACGGCGTCGATCCCTGCGGGGAGAATGGCGAGTTTCACACCTGCGTGGTGGCGGGACCGATTTTTGCGCGGCCGCTGGCGGTGACGCCGGGCGAGCGCGTTGAACGCGACGGCTTTGCCTATTGCGATCTGGTGCTGGACGGCTCGTAGGGTAGGCAAAGCGAAGCGTGCCCATCATCCTGAACCGACCGTCGGTTTTCGTGATTATGGTGGGCGCGGGGCGAAGAGCGCATTTGTCCACCCTACGATCTGGTCCTGAACAACAGAGAAAACTGACGAGCCGCGTGCCATCTATACCGGCAACGCCAGTTGCATCAGGTCCTTTGCCACGATGATGCGTCCGGAAAAATTCTTCTTCACGTCCTCGGTCCAGTTGTCGTCGGTGACCAACGGATCATCGCCCGGCACCAAATGGCTGAGCACCAGCACTTTCACCCCGGCCGCGGCGGCGATCCTGCCGACGTCCTCGGTGGTGGTATGGCTTTCCAGCAGGTGTTTCTTCAGCGTCGCGCCATTCTTGGTCTTGAGCACCAGGCGATCGACCGCGGGCACATAGAGGCATTCATGCACCAGCACGTCGGCTCCCTTGGCGAATTCGGCGAGTTTTGGATTGTAGGCGGTGTCGCTGGAGAACACGATGATGCCGTCAGGGGTCTCGAACTTGTAGGCGAAGCTTTCCGTGATCGGCGGATGCGGGGTGCGGAACGCCGTCACCTTTACGTCGGCGGTCTGCAGCACCACGCCATCGTCGAGGACGTCCTTTGCGATCAAAAGCCTGCGCGGATCGGGTCGGCCTTCGTCGTCGATCCGGGTTTCGACATCGAACTTGTTCAGCTCCCAATAAATTCCGGTCATCGCCTCCAGGCCCTTGGGGCCGAACGAATGGATCGGCGTCGAGAGGCCGGCGGCCCAGGCGTTGTAGAACAAATTGCCGTATTCGAGATTGTGATCGGAATGATGATGACTGATGAAGATATATTTCACCGACGGAATCGGCACGCCGGCGGCGGCCAGCTGATGGCTGACGCCCATGCCGCAATCGATCACGAACGGCGTGTCATTGACCATCACGAGATTGGCCGGATTGGAGGCGCCGGTCGTCACGCGCGGGCCGCCCTTGGTGCCGAGGAACACGATGCGGCTGCGCGGTTTTGCGGGGGCTTGTGCGAATGCCGAGGGCGCGGCGAGGGCGGCGGCGCCGCCGGCAGCGAGCTTTAGCACATCGCGGCGATCGATCATGGCATTGTCTCCCTGTTGTGGTGCGTCCGGGGTACGCCGAGCTTATCTTACCCGCGCAATACGCCGCCGGTTTTCTTCGCCACCTCGGCCACGATTTTTGCCGCGACCGCCTCGATCTCCTGGTCGGTCAAGGTTTTTTCGCGCGGCTGCAGCGTCACCGCAATGGCGACGGACTTTTTCGCCGCGTCGATTCCCTTGCCCTCGTAGACGTCGAACACGGTGACATCCGTGATCAGCTTCCTGTCGGCGGCCTGCGCCGCGCGCACAATGTCGCCGGCCTTGACGTCGCGATCGACGATAAAGGCGAAATCGCGCGACACCGGCTGGAACGGCGACAGCTCCAGCATCGGCCTGGCGCGGGTCGGTTTTGCGCGGGCGTCGGGAATCCGGTCGAGAATCACCTCGAACGCGATCAGCGGACCGTCGGCCTTGAGCTGCTCCAGCGCGCGGGGATGCAGCTCGCCGAATACTCCCAGCACATTTTGCGGGCCGATCTGGATGGTCCCCGAACGCCCCGGATGCAGCCAGTCAGGGCCGCCGGGCACGACCTGCAGCGCCTGCATCGGCGCACCGGCCGCGGCCAGCGCCGCGAAGGCATCGGCCTTGGCATCGAGTGCGTCTGTCAAAGCCGAGCCGGACCAGTGCCGGCCCAAGCCTTTGGACGAGGCAAAGCCGTGGCGGACGCCTGCGGCGGCGATCAGTTCACCCTCAGGCGCGTCGCTGGTGAAGACCTGGCCGACTTCGAACAGCGCCAGATCCGAAAAGCCGCGATCGATATTGGCCTGCACCGCGGTGACCAGGCCCGGCAGCAGGCTCGGCCGCATGTCGGACATATCGGCCGCGATCGGATTGGCGAGCGACAGTTCGGGATGGCCGCGGCGGTTGGCCTGCGCCTGCACGGGGGGATCGCGGTCGAACAACTCGGCGTGCGGTTTTGAGATGAACGACCACGTCACCGCCTCGACCATGCCGCGCGCGGCGAGCGCGCGCTTGGCGCGGCGGGTGCGCAGCTGGATCGGGGTGAGGATCGGCTTGCGCGGATTGTCGCCGCGATCGAACGGCGTCATCGGCACCTTGTCGACGCCGATAATGCGCACGATCTCCTCGACGATATCGGCCTTGCCATGCACGTCGCTGCGCCACGAAGGCACCGCGACCTTCACCACCGGGCCGCCGCCGGCCATCATGAAGCCGAGATGGCTGAGGATGCGCTTCATCTCCACCAGCGGCACGTCGATTGCCGCGAGGCGTTTCACTTCGGACAGCGGGAAATCGATCACGCGGTCTTCGCCGAAGGGATTGCCGACCACGACATTTTCCGACGGCGCGCCGCCGCACATTTCCATCACCAGCTTGGTCGCCATTTCGAGCCCGGGCACCATGAACGCCGGGTCGACGCCGCGCTCAAAACGGTAGCGCGCGTCGGAATTGATGCCGAGCTTGCGGCCGGTCTGCGCGATGTTGATCTCGTTCCACAGCGCGGACTCGATCAGCACGTCGGTGGTATTCTCGTCGCAGCCCGAAGCCTCGCCGCCCATGATGCCGGCCAGCGATTCCACGCCGTGGTCGTCGGCGATGACGCAGACGCGGCTGTCGAGCGTGTAGGTGCGGCCGTCAAGCGCCTTGAGCGTCTCGCCATCGCGGGCGCGGCGCACCGCGAGATTGCCTTTGACTTTCGCGGCGTCGAACACATGCAGTGGCCGGGCGCGGTCGTAGGTCATGAAGTTGGTGATGTCGACCAGCGCGTTGATCGGCCGCAGTCCGATCGAGGTCAGGCGCTGCTGCAGCCATTCCGGCGACGGGCGGTTTTTCACCCCACGCACCAGCCGCAGCGCGAAGCCGGGACAGAGCGTGGCGTCTTCGACGGTTACTTGCACCGGGCAAGGGAATTCGCCCTTGATAGGCTTGATCGCGGGGTCCTTGAACTTGCCCATATCGGCGGCGGAAAGGTCACGGGCGATGCCGTGTACGCCCGTGCAGTCCTGCCGATTCGGCGTCAGGTTGATTTCCAGCACGGGATCGCCGAGCCCGGCCCACGCCGCATAGGATTCGCCGATCGGCGCATCCGCCGGAAGCTCCATGATGCCATCATGATCATCCGACAGCTGCAGCTCGGCGGCCGAGCACAGCATGCCGCGGCTCTCAACGCCTCTGATGGTGCCGACGCCGAGCGTGATGGCCTTGCCGGGAATGAAGGTACCCGGGGCTGAGAACACGCTGACCAGCCCGGCGCGCGCATTCGGCGCGCCGCACACGACTTGTACCGGCGCCCCACCATCGCCGGTATCGACCATGCAGACGCGCAGACGATCGGCATTGGGATGCTGCTCGGCCGAGATCACGCGCGCGATGGTGAACGGCGCCAGCGCCTTGGCCTTGTCCTCGATGCTCTCGACTTCAAGCCCGATCATGGTGAGCTTGTCCGCGAGCGCCTCAAGCGGCTCGTCGGTGTCGAGATGTTCCTTTAGCCAGGAGAGCGTGAATTTCACGAACTCAACCCTCCCGCCAGCGTGGGCACGTCGAGCGGCCTAAAACCGTAATGGGTGAGCCAGCGCACGTCGCCATCGAACAGCTGGCGCAAATCCGGCATGCCGTATTTCAGCATCGCGATGCGGTCGATGCCCATGCCCCAGGCAAAGCCCTGGTAGACGTCGGGATCGATGCCGCAGGCGCGCAGCACGTTGGGGTGCACCATGCCGCAGCCGAGAATCTCCAGCCAGTCCTCGCCTTCGCCGAAGCGGATCTCGCTTTTGTCGCGGCGGCACTGGATATCGACTTCCAGCGAGGGCTCGGTGAAGGGGAAGAACGACGGCCGGAACCGCATGTTGATATGGTCGACCTCGAAGAATGCCTTGCAGAATTCGTGCAGGATCCATTTCAGGTGACCGAGATGCGAGCCCTTGTCGATGACGAGGCCTTCGACCTGGTGGAACTGTGGCGTGTGGGTCTGGTCGCTGTCGCTGCGGTAGGTGCGGCCCGGACAAATGATGCGGATCGGCGGCTTCTGGGTGAGCATGGTGCGCACTTGCACCGGCGAAGTGTGAGTCCGCAACAAAAGCCGCGAGCCATCTTGTTTCGGATTGAAGTAAAACGTGTCGTGCATCTCGCGGGCCGGATGGCCTTCGGGAAAATTCAATTTGGTGAAGTTGTAGTCGTCGGTTTCAATATCCGGGCCTTCGGCAATCGCAAATCCCATGTCGGCGAAGATCGTAGTGAGTTCGTCCATCACCTGGCTGAGCGGATGAAGGCGGCCCACTTCCGCCGGCGGATCGCGCAAGGGAAGCGTGACGTCGATGGTTTCCGATGCAAGCCGCGCATCGAGTGCCGCGGATTTCAGAATTTCGCGGCGCGCGGTCAGCGCCTGGGTGACATTGTCCTTGGCGAGATTGATCGCAGCGCCTTGGGTCTTGCGTTGGTCCGGCGACATCTTGCCGAGCGTCGCCAGCAATGCGGAGATCGAACCCTTCTTGCCGAGCGCTGCGACGCGCACGGCTTCCAGCGCTGCTTCGTCGCCGGCGGCGGCGATCTGGCTGAGGATTTGGGATTCGAGTTGCGACAGGTCGGTCATGGAGCGATCCCGTGGAGCGAGTATGTCGAGGCGCTGCTTATCGTTCGTCATGCCCGGGCTTGTCCCGGGCATCCACGTCTTTTCGCCCTGTCGGCAAGCAAGACGTGGATGGCCGGGACAAGCCCGGCCATGACGGCGTCATGAAGCGGGTCTTTACGCCGCCAGCGCGGCCTTGGCTTTTTCGGCGATTGCCTGGAACGACGCCGGCTCATGGATGGCGAGATCCGACAGCACCTTGCGGTCCACCGTGATGCCGGACCTGGCGAGCCCGTTGATAAAGACGCTGTAGGTCATGCCAAACGGGCGCACCGCGGCGTTCAATCTCTGAATCCACAGCGCGCGAAAGGTGCGTTTCTTGCGCTTGCGGTCGCGGAAGGCGTATTGCCCGGCCTTCTCCACCGCCTGCTTGGCGGTGCGGATGGTGTTCTTGCGGCGGCCGCGGAATCCCTTGGCGGCCTTGTAGACTTTCTTGTGCTTGGCGTGAGAGGTCACACCGCGTTTGACGCGAGCCATGACGGGTCTCCTTCATCTGAAAAATGGGTGACTGGCAGCCGCGCGGACGCGGCCCGGCTGAAATGGAATGGGAACGCGATCAGGCGTTCGGCAAGAAAAATTTCTTGATGTTGTCGCCATCGGTCTTGAACAGCACGCGCGTGCCGCGAAGCTGACGAATCTGCTTTTTCGTCCGCTTGATCATGCCATGGCGCTTGCCGCGCTGGGCGGCCATCACTTTGCCGGTGGCAGTCACCTTGAAGCGCTTTTTAGCGCCCGATTTGGTCTTCAGCTTGGGCATTTGGCTCTCCTGTTGGCCAGCGAAGTGCGCGCTCGCAAGCAGCGCTATGCCGGCTAAAATGCTCGTTAGAGCGTTGAAAGTGCTCGATTATTCCCGTAATGGCGATAATCGGCACGGGCATCGACACGGCAGCCCTTAATCAGCCGGGCGATGAAGGTTGGGCTTATGGCAGAGGATCGGCGAAATGGCAACGATGAACCGCGGGCCAGCGCGGCTGCACTAAGCCAGTATTCGCCGCGGTCGCGGCGCATTCAGAGGCAGGAAAATGACCTTTTCAGCACGATCGATGATCTTTTCGGCCACGGCACTTCTGGTGGCGATTGCCATGGCACCCGGCGCGGCAGAAGCCAAGCGATATGCGCGGACGGGCGCCTATGACGGCACTTGGAACGTGGTCTTCGCCACCCGGGCGGGCAATTGCAGCGCGACCAATAGCGTGCCCTTCGCCGTTTCCGGCACGCGCGTCTCATCCGCGGGAGGCGGCAAGGTGACCGGCGGCATCGGCCGCAACGGCGCGGTGTCGGTCAGCATCTCCGTCGGACTGTCGCATGCCAGCGGCAGCGGCCGGCTTCTCGGCAATTCCGGCGCGGGCAGCTGGGCTGGGGTTATCACCGGCGATCGCTGCAGCGGCAGCTGGCAGGCGACGCGGAGCTAGCTCAAAGCCCGCGCGGTGTAATTGCCAGCGGAGCGAAGCAATCCAGAAGCCACAAAGGAGAACTGGATTGCTTCGTCGCTACGCTCCTCGCAATGGCGGGGGCCCTCACCGCGGCGCCAGCACCATCACCACCTGGCGGCCTTCGAAGCGGGCGTCCTGCTCGACCTTGGCGTAGTCGGCGACGTCGGTCTTGACGCGATCCAACAGCTTGGTGCCGATTTCCTGATGCGCCATTTCGCGGCCGCGATAGCGCAAGGTGATCTTGACCTTGTCGCCTTCCTCGAAGAAGCGCTGCATCGCGCGCATCTTCACTTCGTAATCGTGATCGTCGATCATCGGCCGCAGCTTGATCTCCTTGATCTCGACGACCTTCTGTTTCTTGCGGGCCTCGGCGGCTTTTTTCTGCGCGGAATATTTGTACTTCCCGTAATCCATGATCTTGCAAACGGGAGGATTGGTATTGGGCGAAATCTCGACCAGGTCCATGCCGGCTTCCATGGCCATCTTCACGGCAGCCGCCGTTTCGACGGTGCCGTGGTTCAAGCCCTCCTGATCGATCAGCTGAACCTGTGCGTTGCGGATTTCATCGTTGGTGCGCGGCCCGTCCTTGGTGGCGGCGGGCGGGGCTCTATTGGGACGGCGAATGGGGTGTTCTCCAAGGTTATGAAAGAAGGCGATAGTTTGAAGGAATAAGCGCCAGCGGGCAAGCAAACTCGCGCCGTCGCACGCGAAAACCATCAAATGCGAGGCTTTTTTGTCACGCCTGCCGGCGCGAAACAGGGAGACGCCGCGAACGAAGTTCACATAAAGCGCCGGCACCGGTTCCGCAAGCGTTCAACCGGCCGCCATTGCTGTCATCGCGTCCGTTGACGGATCGCACATGCTCGATCAAACAGCATTCAAACGAGGCGATCCATCCATGACCGTTGGCATACCTGAAACCGAACCGGCCTTCATCGAGGTCGGCAGCGATTCCGACGAACGAAAGATCGCCGTGCGCGCCCGCGCGGGCGGCGCCCCGGGGCTGTTCTGGCTGAGCGGGTTCAATTCCGACATGCAGGGCACCAAGGCGGTGGCGCTGGATGCCTGGGCCGCCGAACACGGCCGCGCCTGCGTGCGGTTCGACTATTCCGGCCACGGCGCAAGCGGCGGCGCGTTCGTCGACGGCACCATCGGGCGCTGGCTGGAAGAGAGCAGGGCGGTGTTCGACCGGTTCTGCGACGGACCGCAAGTGGTGATCGGCTCGTCGATGGGTGGCTGGATGGCGCTGCTGCTGGCGCGCGAGATCGCGCGGCGACGCGCAACAAGCCGCGCTGGCCTGGCGGGGCTGGTGCTGATCGCGCCGGCGCCGGATTTTACCGAGGAGCTGATGTGGAAGGGCTTTTCGCCGGAGGTGCGCGAAGAGATCGCCACCACGGGCGTCTGGTTGCGGCCGTCGCAATATGGCGAGCCCTATCCGATCACGCGACGGCTGATCGAGGAGGGCCGCAACCATCTCCTGCTCGGCAGCGCCATCGAGGTCGGATGCCCGGTCCGCATCCTGCAGGGCGCGCAGGATGCGGACGTGCCGTGGAAGCACGCGTTCGCGCTGGCGCACCGGCTGCCCAGCGACGACGTGGTGCTGACCATGATCCAGGACGGCGATCACCGCCTGTCGCGCCCGCAGGACATCGCGCGGATCATTGCCGCGGTTGAGGAGTTTTGAGGTGCCGCAGCATAGCGGCCGGTGGTTATGGGTCCCGGCGTTCGGCGGGACGACCTGAATAGCGCCATTCCTCGCGCACGCTCTCATTCGTCTCTCTGCCGATCGCGTTCATCGATCGCGCGGCGAATTCCTGCTGCGGCAGTAGCTGCGACAGCGCCCACACCGCGGCGACACGCACCAGCGCGCTCTCATCCGCCAGCAGGCGTTCCACGTCCGCGACAAGCGTAACATCGCCGGAATTGCCGATCGCGATCAGCACATTGCGCATGAATCGGTCGCGGCCGATGCGCTTGACCGGCGATTTTGCAAACAGCGCGCGAAATGCCGCATCGTCGAGCCGGGCCAGTTCCGCCAGCGGCGGCGCGCGCAATTCGCCGCGCGCGGCGAGCCTTGCTTCGCGTCCGGCCTGCGCGAACTTGTTCCACGGACAGACCGCGAGGCAATCGTCGCAGCCGTAAATGCGGTTGCCGATCGCTTTGCGAAATTCACGCGGGATATCGCCCTTGCTCTCGATGGTCAGATACGAAATGCAGCGCCGCGCATCGAGCCTGTAGGGTGCCGGAAACGCCGCGGTCGGGCAGATGTCGAGACAGGCCTGGCAGGAGCCGCAGTGATCGTTGTCCGCCTGATCGCGCGGCAGATCGAGCGTGGTGAAGATGGCGCCGAGAAACAGCCACGAGCCGAAATCGCGCGACACCAGATTGGTGTGCTTGCCCTGCCAGCCCAGCCCCGCCGCCTGCGCCAGCGGCTTCTCCATCACCGCGGCGGTATCGACGAACAGTTTTACCTCGCCGCCGGATGCGGCGACCAGCCATCGCGCCAGCGTTTTCAGGCGTTTCTTGATCAGGTCGTGATAATCGTCGCCTTGCGCGTAAACCGAAATCGCGCCGCGGGTTCGTTGCTCCAGTATCGCCAGCGGATTTTCATCGGGTCCGTAATTGACGCCGAGCATGATGATGGAGCGGACGTCCGGCCACAGCAGCCGCGGATCGGCGCGGCGCCCGGGATTGGCGGCGAGCCAGTCCATGTCGCCGTGACCGCCGGCTTCGAGGAAGGCGTGGAAATGCTTTCCGGCGTCGCCGATCGCGGCGGGGTCGGTAATGCCGATGCGATCGAAGCCGAGCGAGAGCGCCTGCTGAGTGAGCGCGGTCTTCAGGTCGAGAGTTGCATGCTGCGTCATTGCGAGGAGCCCTTGCGACCAGGCAATCCAGCCTTGCTTGCAGCCTCCGAATTGCTTGGCTTCGCCCGCAACGTCGATTGGTGCGAATTCAGAAATCCAGATCCACATAGGTCTGCGACGCCGGCACGCCGGCCAGCCATTCGCCGAGCAGCGGGCGGAACGAGGGGCGGGATTTTATCCGCGCGTACCAGGCCTTTGCCGCGTCGTCCTCGATCCATGGCACGTCGCCCAGATAGTCGATCGCCGACAGATGTGCCGCCGCGACCAGGTCTGCGTAAGTCAGCCGGTCGCCGGCGAGAAAATTCCGCGTCCGCGCCAGCCAGCCGATATAGGCCAGATGATAGCGCACATTCGTCTTGGCGGCGCGGATCACGTCCATCGCCGGAGCGCCGCCGCCATTGTCCTCGGCCATGAAGCGCTTGTAGATCCGCTCGGTGACCAGCGGACCGCTGGCTTCCTCGAAAAATTTCTCGTTGAACCACGCCGTCAGCCGGCGCACCTCGATGCGTTCGGCCATCGCCGTCGGCAGCAGCCGGCGTTCGCCCAAGGCCGTGCCATGGGCCTCGTCGAGATATTCGGCGATCACGCTGGCGCCCGGGATCGGAGGAAAACCCGCGGTCGTCAGTACCGGCGTGGTCGCGGCCGGATTGAGCGCCAGAAACGCTTCGCGCCGCTCCCAGACGCGCTCCTCCACCAGCCGCAAATCGAGGCCGTGCTCGCCGAATGCAAGCCGGATGAAGCGCGAATGCGGGCAGAATGGATGATGAAGCAGCGTGAACATGAAGCCCTTGATAGATTTGCGGTGCTTAACAAACTCTCACTGCCGGGGGAAGCCGCTTTCGCGGAATAGGGCTGCCAAATCGAAGCGTCATGGCCGGGCTTGACCCGGCCATCCATCTGCTTCGAAAGGACTCTTGCAAAGATGGATGGATGCGCGGGTCAAGCCCGCGCATGACGATTGATCTCGTTACGGGGCACGCCGCGCTTTACCACACATTCCACATTGCCGGGCCGGACGCTTGTTTTTGACATTGCGGCGGGCATGCGAATAGGCGAGAAGAACCCGGTTTTCCCCGCATCCACGGACCTCCATCATGATTTCCGATTCGATCAGGGCGGTGATTCTCGGCGTCGTCGAGGGCGTCACGGAGTTTCTCCCGGTGTCCTCCACCGGCCATCTGCTGCTTGCGGAACGGTTTTTCGATCTCGGCGAGGACAATTTCTGGAAGAGCTTTGCGGTATTGATTCAGCTCGGCGCCATTCTCGCCATCGTCGCGATCTATTTCGGCAAATTATGGCGGATCGCGCTCGGCATGTTCTCCAATCCCGAAGACCGGCGCTTCGTCATCGGCGTGCTGGTGGCGTTTCTGCCCGCGGCGGTGATCGGGGCGGCCGCCGGCGGCTACATCAAGAGCTATCTGTTCAATCCCTGGGTGGTCTGCTTCTCGCTGATCGTCGGCGGGGCGATCCTACTGTGGGTCGATCAGCTCGACCTCGAGCCGCATGAGCACGACGCCACCGCGTTTCCGCTGCCGATGTATCTGAAGATCGGCTTCGCGCAGTGCCTTGCGATGATCCCGGGGGTGTCGCGCTCCGGCGCCAGCATTGTTGCGGCGATGCTGCTCGGCGCCGACAAGCGCGCGGCGGCGGAGTTCTCGTTCTTCCTGGCGATCCCCACCATGTTCGGCGCGTTCGTCTACGATCTCTACAAGAACCGCGCCGACATGACGGCCGATCATCTCGGCATCGTCGCAATCGGATTCGTGGTGTCGTTCGTCACCGCGATTGTCGTGGTGAAAACATTTTTGAACTACGTCACCCGCCACGGCTTTACGCTGTTCGCGTGGTGGCGCGTCATCGTCGGCACGTTAGGCCTGATCGCGCTGGCGCTGGGGAAATAGGCTACAAATTTATCCACGTCGTCCCGGCAAACGCCGGCGCGCTGCCAATTTCCGAATTCGAATTTCAAACAGCCGAGGATGCGTATTCTCGCGGCGCAATGCGTCCGAGGTTTGCCAGTCCCTCGCGCGACCTGCGCGAGGGGATGGAGCGGTGGGAGGCGCCAGGGGTGTTGCGTTAGGCACCCCTTGGAGGCGGATCAATGGACCCGCCTCGCGCGGCAAGGTGACCGCGCGCGCCCAAGGCTAGGCGCAGCGCCTCCCAGCGCTCCACCAACCACCGGGCGTCGACCGTCCCGGGGCCCCGGTCCGGCCAGCTCTCGCTCCGTCCGCTGAGGAGCGCCTCTAGAAGCGCCCTCATCGGACAGGACTAGCAATATATACCGCACTATAGGAATAGCATCAATAGGAATTTTTAGGTTCCCAAAAATTTTTTCGTCCCGGCGACGGTGGGGACCTTCGCTGACATAGATTGTTGCAGAGGGCTTCCTCCAGTGCCGAAACGAAACGGCACCGGGTGCCCGCCTTCGTGGGGACGACAAGAACCTAGGCGTTCTTCTTCTGAAACTGTCCCATCTTGCGGAAGCGCCAGAGGTACTGCGGTGCAATGGCTTCCAGCGAATCCGGCGTGACGCCCAAGCCTTCCAGGGTCAGCCCCGCAGCCTTCGCCGCATCCGACACCACATTGTCGCTGCGCAGCAGCGCCACCTGGTCCGGCGTGAGTTTCAACGGCCCCGGCGCAAACTGCAGCGCCAACGCCTGCAGCTTCGCAAATCCGAACGGCAGCGACAGCAACATGCGCTTGCGCTCGATCACGGCCAGGATGATCTGCATGATCTGGCGCATGGTCAGCACTTCCGGGCCGCCGAGCTCGTACACCGCGCCTTCTTCGGTCTTGCCATCGACTGCGTCGGCGACCGCGGTGGCGACGTCGCCGACATAGACCGGCTGCATTTTCGTCGCGCCGCCGCCGATCAGCGGCAGGAAAGGCGAGACCCGCGCAAGCGCGGCAAAGCGGTTGCTGAACTGATCCTCGGGACCGAACACCACCGAGGGCCGCAAGATCGTCGCCGCAGGCACCGCCCCGAGCACCGCCTTTTCGCCGGCGGCCTTGGAGCGCGCATAGCGCGCCGGCGAATTCTCGTCGGCGCCGATCGCCGAGACATGCACCATTCGCGCGCCGGCCGCGGCGGCGGCTTTTGCCACGGCGCCGGCGCCGACGCCCTGCACCGCGTCGAATTTCTGCGCGCCGCCCTCGGCCAGGATGCCGACCAGGTTGATGGCAGCGTGGCTGTCGCGCATCGCGGCCTCGACCGAGGCCGGATAGCGCAAATTGGCCTGCACGGCGTGGATCTGGCCGACCCTGCCGAGCGGCTGCAGATGGCCAGCGAGTTCCGGGCGGCGCACGGCGACCCGGATGCGGTAATCGCGCTTGGCCAGCGCGCGGACCGCATGCCGCCCGATAAAGCCCGATCCGCCGAAAACCGTGACAAGGGTGTCGATATTCGAGGGCATGGCGATGCGTTCCTGGACCGTTCAATGCGTGCAAGCGCGGGCGTTTTGATCGTTTCGCGATACGCCAACCGGCCAGCGCTGTACAGCACATTAGGGCGGCACTTCGGCGATTTGACAACCGCGCGGCCGGTCCTTAGTAACCGGCGCTCTAACCAAGCAACCTGGGCCCAGGTGGCGGAATTGGTAGACGCGCTGGCTTCAGGTGCCAGTGGCTTAACGGCCGTGAAGGTTCGAGTCCTTTCCTGGGCACCATTTGTCTTCGGCTTGATGACTTCAATCCCGACGGTTGCCCACAGTGCAATCAATCCGGCGCAGCAACATCATTTTTCCTTCCTACGGCTAGACCGCGCGCAGGTCGTAACTGTGCTGATAGTCACTGCTTCGTCGCCATCCATCGTCCGCTGCACGGTATTCCGGCCGACGCCGAATTCCATCTTCCAGAACCGGCATTGCCATGCAACTGCCCATTGGCAAAGGCGCCTCTCAGCGAAGCCCTGACCACGCCATTTCGTCCGACGCTGCCTGACAGGTCGGCGGCACCGGACACGCTCCCGTCGGTCACGATCAATGGATAGCTGGTGGTCGGCTGACAGCTTCCGGTTCTGGTGACGACCGTCACGTTCCAGACACCATCGTAATCCGTCCGAGCCAATGCCGGGGCGGCGAACAATGTCATTGCAGACAGCACCAGCAGCACAGGCAGCGCTCGACGCGCGCGCTTTCGTTGTTTTTCGATGGCGTGGCGAAAGTAATCGCGTGCGACCGCATCCAGCACCGAGGACACTGAGGCGTCGGGTTCCAAAGGAGCGCGGCGCTTGGCCTCACGAATGTACTCCGCGGCCTGTTCTTCCAATTCAAGCAAACTCGCATCGTCGGAAATCGGCGTTTCCTGCTGCAGCCGTGCGATCGCACGTGTCGATTCGTTTCGTGAGGGCATGACAAACCTCCAAGCTGTTTTGATTCTTTGATCTTGAAGGTCGCTTGCGACCAGTTTCTAAAAGTCCGAGCAATAACGGTCGGGATCTTTAAGAATGCCGGTTGAATCCGGTTCAGTAGATCGCCGGGATAACCGGCTCGCTTATGTCCGGTTCCCGACTTTGTAAGGGTGATTGATGTTCCGAAAGCGGAACCGACTCATGATTTAGACCGCTGGCGTTCTCGTCACCTTCTTTTTGCGCGTTCTCTTGCGCTTCACGCTCTCCTTCGCGGCTTCCTTTGGCTTGGCGCGGATGCGGGTGCGGTTACTATCGGTTTTCTCGACATCGAACATGCCGATGTTTCGCACCAAGTCGCTCAGTTTCGTGAAGCCGTAGGTGCGGGGGTCGAAATCCGAAACAAGGTTCGTCAATTGCCTTCCGACGATTCCCAGGCTTACCCAGCCACCGCCTTCGTTTTCCGCCTGCGAAATGGCCTTTTTCAAAAGCGGAAGGGCGGCGCTTGGCGGCTGCAATGATTTCGGCTTCGGCGCCGCGCTGGAATTCGATGCCGGCGTCTGCGGCAGCAGGTTCTCGGTGTAGATGAATCGGCGGCATGCCTGGCGAAAACTTTCCGGCGTTTTCTGCGCGCCAAAGCCGTAGACGTCGGCGCCTTGTTCGCGCAGCCGCGACGCCAGCCGGGTGAAATCGCTGTCTGACGATACCAGGCAGAAGCCGTCGAAGCGGCCGCTGTGCAAAAGGTCCATGGCGTCGATCACCAGCGCGATGTCGGATGCATTCTTGCCTGTCGTGTAGGCAAATTGCTGATAGGGATCGATGGCGTGCTTCTGCAGAATTTCGGTCCAGGATTTGAGCCGCTGGTTGGAAAAATCCCCGTAGATGCGACGAACGCTGGCCTCGCCGAATTTTGCGACTTCCTCGAACAGCCCGCTTGCGATCTGCGGCGAGGTATTGTCTGCGTCGATCAGCACGGCGAAGCGGGGCAGGCGTTGTTGTTCGGTTTTCATCGCGGCGCTCCAATGTTTTTGCGATGGACTATATTGACGCAATTCCGCCGAGCGGGGATAGCGTTCGGCGCTCAATCGCTGCCTGCAAAGAACATATATGTTTCCAATATGTTAGAAGCCACGAGGATGAAGTTGTTGATTTGCCGTCATTGGTCGCGGACAAGGGTAACGCTGCCCCTCGTTTGTTTGGGATTTCAACGATAGTTTAGGCCGCATCGATTCGACGTGGCCCGAGAGATCGAGACATCATGACCATCCGCCTGCATCGCGGCGATCTGCCGGACCTTGCCCGCTATACCGATTCGGTGGCGATCGATACCGAGACCATGGGGCTGCATCCGCATCGCGACCGGCTCTGCGTGGTGCAACTGTCTGCCGGCGACGGCAGCGCGGAGGTGGTGCAAATCCCGAAAGATCATGCCGGCGCGCCGAATCTGAAGGCGCTGCTTGGCAATCCGAACATCGTCAAGATTTTCCACTTCGCGCGGTTCGATCTGGCGGCGCTCTACAACGCCTTCGGGGTGATGCCGCAGCCGGTCTATTGCACCAAGATCGCCTCGCGGCTTTGCCGCACCTATACCGACCGCCACGGGTTGAAGGATCTCGTGCGCGAAGTGCTCAACATCGACCTGTCGAAGCAGCAGCAGTCCAGCGACTGGGGCTCGCAAACGCTCAGCGACGCACAGCTGGCCTATGCCGCCTCCGACGTGCTGCATCTGCATGGCCTGCGCGAGCGGCTCGACGCCATGCTGGCGCGCGAGGGCCGCACCGAGCTGGCGCAGGCGTGTTTCAAGTTTCTGCCGACGCGGGCGAAACTCGACCTGCAGGGCTGGGATACCGAAGACCTTTTCGCGCATTCGTGAGCCGGCGTGTGCACATGCCGTTTCCTGCACGCGATGCTGCGTACCACGCTGCACGTGCGGCGCGTTTGGCACGATGGAACGCCTGTTGCACGCCGTTCGCCCCGTTTCGGTCACACTAATCGTTCTGGTAAGGCTGCATTATTAGGCATTTTCAGCGTAGATTGTCCCGGTCAGGCTAACGCGCTTTGGAGCAGCGGTGTATTCGGTCCAGAACCCAGCCCTTCAAGCCGGCATGGACGCGCGATTTGCCATCGCCGCGCGCCACAGCCGGATGGTGCGGGTACTGCGCATCGCGGTTCCGGCGGTGGTGGCCCTGGCAATGGCGGGTGTGATCGGGATATCGATCTTCAATCCGTTTCGCGCTTTGATGAAGCAGCTGCCGCTCGACATGGACAATCTGGTGGTGTCCGGCTCCAAGATCACCATGGAATCGCCGCACATGTCCGGCTTCACGCCGGACCAGCGGCCCTATGAAGTATGGGCGAAAACCGCGACCCAGGATCTGAACGATCCGGATCACGTCGAGCTGAAGACGCTGCGCGCCAAGGTCCTGCAGGAAGACCGCTCGACGGTGACGCTGGATGCGCGCACCGGCCTGTTCGATACCAAGGCGCAGCTGCTGGATCTGCGCAAGGATATCTTCCTGCAATCCTCCACCGGTTATGAGGCGCGCCTGTCGCAGGCGATGCTCGACATCGGCAAGGGCACGGTAACCTCGGAAGAACCCGTCGATGTCAAATTGCTCAACGGCACGCTCACCGCCGACAGGCTTCGAATCACCGAAAAGGGCGAGCTCGTTCGATTCGAGGGCCATGTGGTGATGAACCTGATCATGGACAATCCGGAGCCCGCCGCCTCGGTCGAGCCCGAGCCGTCTCCGGCTCCGCCCACCAAAGCGCGGTCGCCATCGGCCAAGCGCGCCAACGCGAAATGAATTTCAGAATGATGTTGTTCCATAGCACTGCTGTCCGGCGTGTCGCACGCGGCATGGTTGCCGCGTTGCTTGCACTTGCGATGATGGCGGCGGGCGAAGCCGGCGCGCAAAGCGCGGTCAAGGGCGTGCCCAATGCCATGCAGGGTTTCTCGCAAAATCGCGACCAGCCGATTCAGATCGAGGCGGCGTCGCTGGAGATGCGCGACAAGAAGAAAGAAGCAACCTTCGCCGGCAATGTGAAGGTGGTGCAGGGCGACACCACCATGACCTCAAAATCGCTGGTGGTGTTTTACGATCAGAATACGGCGCCGGCGCCGCCGGCCAATTCCAAGGGAGCCAAGACCGGTCCGATCCAGTCGGCAACTCCGGGGCCCGGCGGCAGTTCGTCGATCCGCCGCCTCGAAGCCAGGGGCGCCGTCGTCGTCACCCAGAAGGACCAGGTGGTGACCGGCGAAATTGCCATCTTCGACACCAAAAGCAATCAGGTCACCATGCAGGGCGGCGTGGTTCTGACCCAGGGCCAGAACGTGCTGCGCGGCGATCGCCTGGTGGTGGACATGACCACCGGCGTCTCGCGCGTCGAATCCGATACCGGGCGCGTGCAGGGCCTGTTCCAGTCCTCAGGCCAGGGCGGCCCTCCCGCGATCCCGGGCATGCCGACCTCCGCTCCAGCGCCGCCGGGCCCAGGCGCGCCCGGATCAAATAAACCGAAATAACATCAAATAGTTATCAGGCCGGAGCAGGCGCCGAGGTTGAACCGGGCCGCACTAGCCTGTATCTAGGCAAGCACCCGAGGGATGCGACCTGTATGGTGTTTCGCTGGGCAAGGAACATCGCCTCATTCATGCTGCACGCGCGAATCGGGTAGCCGAAATGTTTTTGAGCGGATCACCGTGAAAGGCTGAGCGAAGCGGGGATGGTGGATTTACTCGGCATGTTCCGTCGGCGCGCTCGCAAACGCGGTCCGCAAGGATTTGCGCGGTCGCATGCGGACATCACCGCGCTCGGCGACAGCATCGGCGACATGCTGACGCAGCCGGTGCGCGATGCGCCGCCGCTGGCGCGCGATGCGGTCCGCGATGCGCCGCCACTGTTGAGGCGGGAGACTCCGTCCGCTCCCCCTGCGGAAAAACCCCGGCCGCGCAGCGCGGGCAATGGCGCGGCCGCGCCGCGCTTCGCCAACAAGGCCGGCTATCTGGCTGTGCATAGCGTGGAAAAGAGTTTCGGTTCGCGGCAGGTGGTTCGCGGCGTCAGCATCTATGTCCGCCGCGGCGAGGCGGTGGGTTTGTTGGGGCCGAACGGCGCCGGCAAGACCACGGTGTTCTACATGATCACCGGTCTTATCAAGGCGGATCGCGGCGCCATCGAACTCGATGGCCACGATGTTACGCAACTGCCGATGTACCAGCGCGCCCGGCTCGGGATCGGCTATTTGCCGCAGGAAGCCTCGATCTTTCGCGGCCTCACGGTGGAGCAGAATATCCGCGCCGTGCTGGAGGTGGTCGAGCCCTCGAAGAAAAAGCGCGAGGCTGAATTGAGCTCGCTGCTCGACGAGTTCAACATCGCACGCTTGCGTAAAACGCCATCCATCGCGCTGTCCGGCGGCGAGCGTCGCCGCGTGGAAATCGCGCGCGCGCTGGCGACGCGGCCGAACTACATGCTGCTTGACGAGCCCTTCGCCGGCATCGATCCGATCGCGGTGGGCGACATCCAGGATCTGGTCCGCCACCTCACCAATCGCGGCATCGGCGTGCTGATCACCGACCATAACGTTCGCGAAACGCTGGGGCTGACCGACCGCGCCTATATCGTCTATGCCGGTGAAATTCTGACCGAGGGCAATCCGGACGAGATCGTCAATAATCCGGATGTTCGCCGTCTTTACCTTGGCGAGGAATTCCGCCTCTAACCCAAATTTACAATTCGTCAAGCCGTGTACATCGGCTTTGGACTGGTTTAAGCAAGAATCGGACCAACCTTGGATCGGTTCTTTGCTTTCCGGTACCCGGATACATGGCGCTTTCGCAGAGATTAGAGTTCCGCCAGTCGCAGTCGCTGGTGATGACGCCGCAGCTGATGCAGGCGATCAAGCTGCTGCAGCTGTCCAATCTCGATCTGGCGGCGTTCGTCGAGGACGAGCTGGAGCGCAATCCGCTGCTCGAGCGCGCCAATGAGGGCACCGAGCCGCCGGTGCGGGGCGAACCGCCGCCGGAGCGAGCCGAATTCTCCGACCGCGACGATCCGGGTTCTGGCTTCGAGGACGCTCCCGGCGACCGTACCGAGCCGGCCGGTGGGGCCAGCGGCGACGGTTTCGAGCCGGTTCAGGAGGAGTGGCTGAACCGCGACCTCGGCAGCCGCGCCGAGATCGAGCAGACGCTGGACACCGGCCTCGACAACGTGTTTTCCGAGGAGCCGGCCGAGGCCGCCGCGCGCACCGCCCAGGACGCCGCCCCCACCGCCTATACCGAATGGGGCGGCGGCGCGTCGAATGACGACAGCTACAACCTCGAAGCCTTCGTGGCGGCCGAGGTCACGCTCGGCAGCCATCTCGCCGAACAATTGGCTGTCGCGTTCAGCGCGTCTGCGCAGCGCATGATCGGGCAATACCTCATCGATCTTGTGGACGAGGCGGGTTATTTGCCGCCGGATCTGGGCCAGGCCGCGGAGCGGCTCGGCGCTTCGCCGGGCGACGTCGAGGCGGTGCTTGCGATCTTGCAGAAATTCGATCCGCCCGGCGTCTGCGCGCGGAATTTGAGCGAATGCCTTGCGATCCAGTTGCGCGAACAGAATCGCTACGACCCGGCGATGCAGGCGCTGGTCGAGCATCTCGATCTGCTGGCCAAGCGCGACATCGGGAATTTGCGAAAACTCTGCGGCGTCGATGATGACGATCTCGCCGACATGATCGGCGAGATCCGGCGGCTCGATCCAAAACCCGGTTTGAAATTCGGCTCGGCGCGGATGCAGACCGTGGTGCCGGACGTCTATGTGCGGCCGGGACCCGACGGCGGCTGGCATGTCGAGCTCAACAGCGACACCTTGCCGAGGGTGCTGGTCAACCAGGTGTATTATTCCGAATTGTCGAAAACCATCCGCAAGGACGGCGACAAATCCTATTTCACCGATTGCCTTCAGAACGCGACGTGGCTGGTGCGCGCGCTGGATCAGCGCGCCCGCACCATCCTCAAGGTCGCCACCGAAATCGTGCGCCAGCAGGACGGATTTTTCACGCAAGGCGTGGCCCATTTGAGGCCGCTCAATCTCAAGGCGGTGGCGGACGCGATCCAGATGCACGAATCAACGGTGTCGCGCGTCACCGCCAACAAATACATGGCGACCAATCGCGGCAGTTTTGAACTGAAGTATTTCTTCACCGCGTCGATTGCATCAGCCGATGGCGGCGAAGCCCATTCCGCCGAAGCGGTTCGTCATCACATCAGGCAGTTGATCGATGCCGAAAGTCCGGCGGTGATCCTGTCCGACGACACCATCGTGGAACGATTGCGCGATTCCGGCATTGATATCGCCCGCCGCACGGTGGCGAAATATCGCGAGGCGATGCGCATTCCGTCCTCGGTGCAGCGCCGCCGCGACAAGCAGAGCATGCTCGGCAATGCACTGTCGGCGCCCGCCGTACCCGCGGACCGGTCCCGCGACGCCGCACCGGCTTGATCGGCTTTCGCGATCTGGTACTGACCTCTTAATCTTGCTGAAACGAGGCATGACATGACCGTACGGGTCTCGGGCAAAAGCATCAGCATTGGCGAAGCATTGCGCGGACGCGTCAGCGAACGCACCGACGAAGTGCTGCGCAAGTATTTCGACGGCAATTATTCCGGCCACATCACGCTCAGCAAGGACGGCTTCGGCTTCCGCACCGACTGCGCGCTGCACCTGGATTCCGGAATCACGCTGGAGGCCGAATCCAACGCGGCTGACGCCTATGCCAGCGCCGATCAGGCGCTGCTGCTGATCGAAAAACGGCTGCGCCGCTACAAGAGCCGCCTCAAGGATCGCTCCGCCCGCAAGACCCACGCGGCGGCGGCGGCCATCGCGGAAATGAGCATGCCGACGCTGGATGCGCCGAGCTACGTCCTCGAAGCCCCGGCTTCGGACGGCGAGGATGAGGTGACCGCCTATAGCGCGGTGATCATCGCCGAGGCGACCACGTCGCTGAAGCGGCTGTCGGTCAGCGAGGCGGTGATGGAGCTGGATATGACCGGCGCCCCGGTCATCGTGTTCCAGCATGGCAGCAGCGGGCGGGTGAACATCATCTACCGGCGGCCGGACGGCAATATCGGCTGGGTCGATCCGCCGGCGGCAAACCCCGGTGGGTAGGCGCCGCACCGGCATTGACGCCTGCCGAGGCGGTCCCTATAAGTCCGCCGCCTTGCCGGGCCGGCCTGGAATTTAAGGAATTGGCACCGGTTTTGCGTTACAGATGAGACGCAAATCCGATCCGAACGTTTCCCGCTTGACGCCGCCTGCTGTAAGCCTATTTCACAACCGGACCGCTAAACTTCACCTCGGAAGCCCCATGACGATTACCGATCTGGTCGCGCCCGAGGCGATTTTCCCGGCGTTGAAAGTCAACAGCAAGAAGCAGGCGCTGCAGGAACTGGCGGCACGCGCGGCCGCTTTGACCGGGCAGAACGAGCGTTCGGTCTTCGAAGTCTTGTTGCAGCGCGAGAAGCTGGGCACCACCGCGGTCGGCTACGGCGTCGCCATCCCGCACGGCAAGCTGCCGAAGCTGGAAAAGTTGTTCGGCCTGTTCGCGCGGCTGGAGCGCCCGATCGATTTCGAAGCGATGGACGGCCAGCCGGTCGACCTGGTGTTCCTGCTGCTCGCCCCGGAGGGTGCCGGCGCCGATCACCTCAAGGCGCTGGCGCGGATCGCGCGGCTGTTGCGCGACCAGGATGTCGCCAAGAAGCTGCGCGCCTCGCGCGACGCGCAGGCGATCTATTCGGTGCTGGCGCTGCCGCCGGCGAGCGCGGCGTAGACGCAGGGCGTGACCCGAGAGACTGACTATCCTCTACGGGGCGAGCGAGGAACTTGTCCGCATGCGGCAGCTCGCCTAAAATATTCCGCGTAGATCCCTCCGCCCATCAACCACGCGAATAATCTCGACTTTGCTGACGGAGCCTTCATCCGTATCGGGATAAGTCCGGTATAGGACCAGGTAGGGCGACTCAACCAGCATTCGCATCGATGGACGAATGTCGGATCGGCGGACGCCCATACGCGGTTGCGTTGCCAACAGACGGGCCTTGTCCTCGATGCGATCGAAATAACGCTCACCAGCGGCGGGCTGCTCAAGCCCGATCACCACGTAGATGTCCAGCAGATCGGCACGGGCCTGGTTCGACCAGACCAGTTCAGTCGGCATTACCGGCGGCGTTCGCCGCACCTTTCAGTCGCTCGCGAGCTTCGCGGCGCAATTTTTTCATGTCCAGTTCACCAGCCGAGCCGCTGGCAATGCCGGCATCCCACATCTGGCGTAGCCGCTTGATGTCTTCCTGGCGCAGTTCGCGCTTCAACTGCCAGTCGCGCACCGCTTCCCGCACGATCTCGCTGGTGGTCGCGTATTCACCCGCCTCAACCGCCGCCTTGAGCGCCGAGACTTGCTCTCCGGTCAACGCCACGCTGACTTTTTCGATATTGGTCATCTGGCATCCCTCATAGCTTTTGGTAGCAAATATTACTACCAACCGACGCGTGCAGTAACGTCTGCACTTCGGCGCCACGGGATTTCGTCGGGCAATAAAATACGCGGGCCGCGTCCCGGCAAAATCGAGGACGCACGCCCGCGTATCGCGAATTCCTAATCTCCGTGCATCGCTCGCGTTCAGTGGACGCTGACGGCCTGCAACTCGTTGCTCCATGCGTTGGCAATCGCGGCTTCGCGCGAATCCGTCAGCATGATGGGCTGGCCGCTCGCGGTGTGCAGCGCGAACAGTTTCAGGCCCGGGGCAAGATGCGGCGCCTGGGGGAAAAGCCCCGGCACGTCCTCGGAACGGATCTCTTTCACATAGGCGAGTTGGCCCTCGCCAAGGGTCGCCAGCGCCTCGGGGGAGACGCCATTGGGTTCATACGCAACATTAGCTTCAGTCATGGTCTCGACTCCTTCTGTAGACCAAGCGGTCGAGTCCGCTACTCGTTCCATTATTCGTGCTCATTGATAGCGATTGTCTTAACGACCTTTTCAGGTTCCGGCCTGGCAAGGTCGATCGACAACAGCCCGTTCTTCAGGTCCGCGCCCAGCACCTGCATCCCCTCCGCCAGCACGAAGGTGCGCTGGAAGTGGCGCGCGGCGATGCCGCGATGGATGTATTGCCGGGCCTTGTCGTCGTGCTGGCGGCCGCGGATGACGAGCTGGTTTTCCTCAATTGTTACATCGAGTTGGTCGCGGGTAAAACCTGCCACCGCCAGCGTGATGCGCAGCCGTTCGGGCTGGCCGCTGTTACGGTCGCAGCGCTCGATATTGTAGGGAGGGTAGCCGTCGGCACCCTTGACGACGCGATCGAGCGCACGCTCGATTTCGTCGAATCCCAACAGGAACGGACTGGATAACGAAGGAACACGAGACATCACAAAGTCCTCTCGAAGCGACTTTGAGGGGCCCTTGCGGCGCCCCATTTTTTGGCCGTCCGGCGGTTTGCCGACCGGTCAACAGGCAATATGGGCATGATTTGCGGGGGGTTCAAGCGGCCCGAAATAGCCGGAAGGCGTTGAATCGGCTTACAGATCGATCCGGCTGCGGCCGTCGGCGCTGAACAGATGGAGTTTTTCGCGCGGCGCCACGGCGCGGATGCGTTGGCCGATGCCCGGGGCGCTGGTACCGGGAACTCGCACGATCACCTCGCCGGGCGGCAGTTCGCCCGGCCTCGCGCTCACGGTCGGCGCGTCGCCCTGCTGCGAGCGGAGGCCGTAGACATAGGTTTCCGCGCCGACGCGTTCGATCGCCTCCACAGCCAGATCGAGCGCAAGCCCGCCCGCGGGCGTGTCGCCGGAGATCACGAGGTCTTCCGGCCGGACGCCCAAGATGCTGTCGCCGGTTGCGGCCTGGAAACCCCCGGCGTCGCGAAGCGGCATCAGGTTCATCGGCGGCGCGCCGATAAAGGAGGCAACGAAGGTGGTCGCGGGTTTCTGGTAGACCTCGAGCGGATTGCCAAGTTGTTCGACCTGGCCGCCATTCATCACCACCAGGATATCGGCCAGCGTCATCGCCTCCAGCTGGTCATGGGTGACGTAGATCGACGTGGTCTTGAGCCGCCGCTGCAATTTGCGGATTTCGACGCGCATGGCAATGCGCAGTTTTGCGTCCAGGTTGGACAGCGGTTCGTCGAACAGAAATACTTTCGGCTGGCGCACGATGGCGCGTCCCATGGCGACGCGCTGGCGCTGGCCGCCGGATAACTGCCGCGGCTTGCGTTGCAACAGCGCACCGAGCTCGAGGATCTTCGCGGCCTCATGGACCCTTGTATCGATTTCGCTTTCCGCCATGCGGCGATTGCGCAAGCCATAGGCCATGTTGTTGTAGACGCTCATATGCGGGTAGAGCGCGTAGTTCTGGAACACCATGGCTATGTCGCGCTCGGCCGGCTCGATCTCGTTGACGATGCGTCCGCCGATGTCGATCTTGCCCGATGTCGTTGTCTCCAGCCCGGCGATCATGCGCAGCAGCGTGGACTTGCCGCAGCCTGATGGCCCCACAAGCACGCAGAACTGGCCGTCGCCGACATCGAGGCTGATGCCCTTGATGGCTTCGAAAGCGCCGGCGTAGGTTTTGCGGACGTCTGTCAGCGTGACGTTTGCCATCGTGCGCTATTTCTCCGTCTCGACCAGGCCGCGCACGAACAGGCGCTGCATGAACACCACCACCGCGACCGGCGGCAACATCGCCAGGATCGCGGTGGCCATCGCCAGCTGCCATTCCGCCAATTCGTCCGTCGTCGCCAGCATCTTCTTGATGCCGGTGACGATGGTCTGCATCGAATCCTGCGTGGTGATCAGCAGCGGCCACAGATACTGGTTCCAGCCATAGATGAACTGGATCACGAACAGCGCCGCGATGGTCGTGATCGACAGCGGCAGCAGCGTATCCTTGAAAAACCGGAACGGCCCCGCGCCGTCGATCTTCGAGGCCTCCAGCAATTCGTCGGGTATCGTCATGAAGAACTGCCGGAACAACAGCGTGCCGGTCGCGGATGCGATCAAGGGCAGGATCAATCCCGCATAGGTGTCGAGCATATGCAGATCCGCCACCACCTTGTAGGTCGGATAGATGCGCACCTCGACCGGCAGCATCAGCGTGACGAAAATGATCCAGAACGCGGTCTGGCGGAACGGAAAGCGGAAATACACCACGGCGTAGGCGGAAAGGATCGAGATGAAGATCTTGCCCACGGCGATGCCGGTGGCGGAGATGAACGAATTCATCAGCAAATGGCCGACCGGTTCGCGGGCGGCGCGCGAACCGCCGACGAAGACGGCGCGGTAATAGTTTTCCAGCGCATGGCCACCGGGCAACAGCGGCATGTTGCCGCCGACCACGGTCGCGGCATCATGCGTCGAGGCGATCAGCGCGAGATAGACCGGAAAGGCGACGATGAACACGCCTAACGTCAGGATGGCGTAGGCGATGATGTCGTTCCAGGGGCGATGCTCGACCATCAGTATTGCACCCTGCGCTCGACATAGCGGAACTGGATGGCAGTCAGCGCAATGACGATGACCATCAGCACCACCGATTGCGCAGCCGAGCCGCCGAGATCGCCGCCGAGACGGCCATCCGCATAGACCTTGTAGACCATGGTGGTGGTGGCGCCTGCAGGTCCCCCGCCGGTCACCGCATCGATGATGCCGAACGTATCGAAGAAAACGTAGACGATGTTGACGACCAGCAGAAAGAACGTGGTCGGCGACAGCAGCGGAAACACGATGGTCCAGAACCGCCGCATCGGGCCTGCGCCGTCGATCGCGCCGGCCTCGAGCACGCTTTTGGGGATCGACTGCAGCCCGGCCAGGAAGAACAGGAAGTTGTAGGCGATCTGTTTCCACACCGCCGCCATCACCACCAGGATCATGGCGTGGGTGCCGTTCAGCAGCGGATTCCAGTCGAACCCCATCAGCCGTAACGGCCGCGCGAAGGTGCCGAGCGAGGGATGAAACATGAAGAACCACAGCACGCCGGCAACCGCCGGTGCTACCGCATAAGGCCAGATCATGAAGGTCTTGAACACCGGCGCGGCTTTAAGGTTCTTGTCGGCCTGGGTTGCGAACAACAGCGCGATGCCAAGCGACAATACCGCGACCAGCGATGAAAACACTGCCGTGGTCAGCATCGACTTGTAGTATTCGGGTTGCGCAAACAGCGCCTGGTAGTTCTCAAAACCGATGAATTCCGAGGACAGGCCGAATGCGTCCTCGCGCAGGAACGACTGCCAGACGGCCTGGCTGGCCGGCCAGTAGAAAAATACGAAAGTGATAATGAGCTGCGGTACGAGCAGCAGATACGGAAGCAGCTTGCTGTTGAAGACGGCAGACTTTTCCATTCAGGATGTCACGATTTCCGTGCGATGCGAGAACAACTCCCTCTCCGAAAGGAGAGGGAGTTTCGATGCCTTATTTTGCGGTCTTTTCAAATGCCCGCAATATCGCGTTGCCGCGCGATACCGCGGAATCGAGCGCTTGCTGGGCGGTCTTCTGGCCGGCCAGTGCCGCCTCGATCTCCTCGCCCCAGATGTCGCGCATCTGCACCATGTTGCCGAAGCGCAGGCCGCGCGAATTCTCGGTCGGCTCCTTGTTGGTAAGCTCCTTTAGCGGCGTTTCCGGCACAGGATCCTTCTGGTAGAAGCCGTCGGCCTTGGTCTTTTCATAGGCCGCCTTGGTGATCGGCAGGTAGGCTGATTCCTGATGCAGCTTGGCCTGGCGATTGGTGTCGGACAGGAATGCGAAGAACTTCGCCACGCCCTTGTACTCTTCGGGCTTCTTGCCGCCCATCACCCACAGTGATGCGCCGCCGATGATCGAGTTCTGCGGCGCGCCGGTGACGTCGGGATAATAAGGCATTGGCGCCGAGGTGAAATCGAACTTCGCGGTGGCTTTCGCGCTCGCGTAGTAGCCGGAGGAGGTCAGGAAGATCGCACATTCACCGGAGCCGAAGCGGCCTTCACTGGCGTTGCCGCGGCCGGCATAGTCATAGGTCTTGTCCTTCTGCAGGTCGATCAGGTTCTGCAGATGTTTTACGTGCAATGGCGAGTTGAATTGAAGCACGGTGTCGAAGCCATCCAGCCCGTTGGCCTTGGTGCCGATCGGCACGTTATGCCACGCGGAAAACTGTTCGATATGCGCCCATGTCGCCCAGGCGTTGGAGAAGCCGCACGTCGTATGACCCGCCGCTTTCAGCTTCTTGGCGGCATCGAACACCTCCGGCCAGGTTTTTGGAATCCCGGCGACGCCGGCCTTCTTCAACTCGTCCTTGTTGACCCACATCACCATCGAGGAGGAGTTGAAGGGAAACGACAGCATCTCGCCCTTGGCGGTGGAGTAGTAGCCCGTGATCGCCGGCAGATATGCCTTGGGATCGAACGGTTCGCCCGCCTCCTTCATCAACTGGTAGACTGGCTTGATCGCGCCGGTGGCGCTCATCATCGTCGCGGTACCGACCTCGAACACCTGAATGATGTGAGGCGCCGTGCCGGCACGGAACGCGGCGATGCCGGCATTCATGGTGTCCGGGTAGCTGCCCTTGAAGGTCGGCACGACCTTGTAGTCGGACTGGCTGGTGTTGAATTCCTCGGCGAGCTTGTTGACGATGTCGTTATTGCCGCCGGTCATGGCGTGCCACCACTGAATCTCGGTGGCAGCATGAGCAGGTGAGGTAAGCGCGAGCGCGACAGTGACTGCCGCGGCTGCGCCGAATTGTCGGATAGCCATCAAAATCCTCCCGGTTGGACCATCATCTTCGTTTCGCGCGATAACAGCGCCGGATGACGTGCAAATGACCGTATAAGCGAAAGGATGTTAGGGGGGAAGCGGAGCCTGAGGGAAGCAGGAAAATAGGCGGAGGGGTGCGGCATGAAGAATGCCGCACCGCGTCCGGGGCACGAGGTTGCGAAGCTCAGCGCTTCCGCTCCGGCCCGCGCACCACGCCCCTGTCGACGAGGGCATCGATCTCGCCCTTCGAATAGCCGAATTCCGTCAGCACCGCGGTGGCGTGCTCGCTGAATTTTGGCGGCACGTTACGCAAGGATGCTTTGCTGCGTGTAAAACGGATCGGCGAGGCCACGCCCTTGTACCAGTCCTTTTCGATCACGTCGCCGCGGTGCACGGTGTGGGCACTGGTCAGCGCCTGGTCGATCGACTGCACCGGCCCGGCCGGCAGGCCTGCGGCAAGCAGGCGATCGCAGAGCGGGCCGGCATCGTGCTGGCTGAATACCGCGGCGAGCTCGGCGCGCAGCGCGTCACGGTTGGCGATGCGGTCCTTGTTGCGGGCGAAGCGCGGATCGGTGCCCAGTTCAGGCTTGCCGATTTCGCGTGCCAGCTTGCGGAAGGTACCGTCATTGCCGACGCCGATGAAGATGTTGTCGGTCCGGGTCGGGAAGATCGCGTAAGGCACGAGGTTCGGATGCTCGTTGCCGGTGAGGCTCGGGGGCTTGCCGTGCATGAAATAATTTGCCGCATGCGGATGCATGATGGCGAGGCCGGTTTCATACAGCGTGGTCTCGAGAAATTGCCCGAGGCCGGATTTCTGCCGCTCCGCCAGCGCCATCAGAATGCCGATCGCCGCATAAAGACCTGTGGTGATGTCGACCAGCGGCACGCCGATGCGCATCGGTCCGCTCTCGGGCGAGCCGGTGGCGGCGATCATTCCGGTCATGGCCTGGATGATGGCGTCATAGCCGGGATTGCCGCCGCGCGGGCCGTCGCCGCCGAAACCTGAAATCCGGCAATGGATGAGTTTGGGAAATTTTCCGCGCAGCACGTCGTTGCCGATCCCCCATTTGTCCAGCGTGCCGGGCTTGAAATTCTCGATCAGGACGTCGGCGCTTTCCAGCATCCTGAGCAGCACCGCGCGGCCGCCCTCCGAGGCGAGATCAAGTCCGATCGAGCGCTTGTTGCGGTTGATGCCGACGAAATAGGCCGCGTCGTCGTCGTGGAACGGCGGTCCCCAGTCGCGCACCTCGTCGCCGGCCGGCGGCTCGACCTTGACCACATCGGCGCCGTGATCGGCGAGGATCTGCGTGCAATAGGGTCCGCCGAGCACGCGCGTCAGATCTATCACGCGCAAGCCGGTCATGGCGCCGGGGGAGGGGTTGGGAGGCATGGGAGAGGTTTCTCGCGGGGTCTCCGGGAGCATAAATCATCAGAAGCGCTTCTTGGCAAATGCTCGTCCGGAGTGCAGACTTCAAGTATCTCTCGAACGCCAATGCCCGGGCTTCGTCGCGGAATGCGATACCAAACCTAGCTTCCAGGGCAGGATATTTTGAGGTGTGGGTTATTTACCGGCGTTGTGTTTCGTCAATCGGCTGCGGAAATCATCAGTAATCGCCGATGTATTCATGTTCGGAGAATCTGACGCTTCGGATGATGTAGACGTACCACATCGCCGCTCCGCTTGCCACTAGCAGCGTAACGGCCGCATCGCTGGATCAAGCGAGCGTCGCTTGCTTCGGCCCGCCGTCGCCCTTCGGGCTATGCCGGGCACGCTTCGCCTTCGCTAAGAGAGGCTGGCGTGCGCCACGCGTAGCTTTCTTAGAAGCGAAGCTGTGGAGCCAGGCGGGGTCGAACCGCCGACCTCTTGCATGCCATGCAAGCGCTCTACCAGCTGAGCTATGGCCCCAGGCTTTCCTCACGCCTCAAACGGCGCGGGCCGCAACCCTGAACATAATTCAGGGCTGATCTCAAGTCTCCTCGTCACCGGTGACGTCGCCGATGATGTCGGTCACGTCCTCGTCGCCTTCTTCCTCATCGGCGATGAAGGTGGAATCGTCGTCATCGTCGTCCTCGATGGTCTCGTCGATCTCGATGTCGTCTTCGGATTCCGGCACCACGGCCTTGACCTTGCCGGTATTCTCCTCGGCATCGGCCTCTTCCAGCGGCACCAATTCTTCGGCCTCGACGGGCTCCGGGGTGGCTTCGGCGGCGGATGCCGCAGCTGCGGCGCTGGCGCGGGCAGCGGCGTCGGCGCGGGTCCGGGGCGGCGGAATCGGCGCGATCGGCACCACCTCGCCGGTATAGGGCGAGATCACCGGATTCTTGTTCAGATCATAGAATTTCTTGCCAGTCGTCGGGCAAATACGTTTGGTTCCGAGATCGGATTTGGCCACGTGCGGAGTCCTGGAAATTTTTCGAAAAACGGTGCTTCACTTGGCTAGTTGCGCCGCCGCTGTCAATAGCGCTTTGCGGTGGAGACTGCGGCCGCGTGACGTAGGGTGGTCCATGTGTTACGTGCCGCCCGCGCAGAGGACACAATCTTGACCCATTCTGACCAGCCGACGCCGCTCGAGGCCCGATCCAGCGGAGCCCTGACCGGCAACGTCCGCGTCCCCGGCGACAAGTCTATTTCGCACCGTGCCCTGATTTTGGGCGCGCTGGCGGTGGGCAAAAGCCGGATCACGGGCCTGCTCGAGGGCGAGGACGTGCTCAACACCGCGCAGGCGATGCGGACGCTGGGCGCGCGGGTCGAGCGCCAGCAGAACAAGCAAGCGAGCAACGGCGCCGCCACTTGGTCGGTCTGGGGCACGGGCGTCGCGGGCTTTGCGCAGCCGGACGCGCCGCTCGATTTCGGCAATTCCGGCACCGGCTGCCGGCTGGTGATGGGCGCGGTGGCCGGCTGCCCGATCGTGGCGACGTTCGATGGCGACGCCTCGCTGCGCAGCCGGCCGATGCGGCGGGTGCTCGATCCGCTGCAATTGATGGGGGCGCGGGTGGGCGACGCCCGGGAGGGCGGCCGGCTGCCGCTTTCCTTGCAGGGCGCGCGCGATCCGCTGCCGATCCTCTACCGCACGCCAGTGGCGTCGGCGCAGATCAAGTCCGCCGTACTGCTGGCGGGACTGTCGGCGCCGGGCGTCACCACGGTGATCGAAACCGAGGCCAGCCGCGACCATACCGAACTGATGCTGAAACATTTTGGCGCGCAGATCACATCAATGCGCGAAGGCAGTCATGGCCGCAGGATCGCGCTCACCGGCCAGCCCGAACTGCACGGCGCCGATGTCGTGGTGCCGGCCGATCCGTCCTCGGCGGCGTTCCCGATCGTGGCGGCCTTGATCGTCGAGGGCTCCGACATCGTGCTGACCGACGTGATGACCAATCCGCTGCGCACCGGGCTGTTCACTACGCTGCGCGAAATGGGCGGCTCGATCGAGGAGAGCGAGGTGCGCGGCGATGCCGGCGAGCCGATGGCGCAATTCCGCGTGCGCGCGTCAAAACTGCGCGGCGTCGAGGTGCCGCCGGAGCGCGCGCCGTCGATGATCGACGAATATCTGGTGCTGGCGGTGGCCGCCGGCTTTGCCGAGGGCACCACCATCATGCGCGGCCTGCAGGAATTGCGGGTCAAGGAATCCGACCGGCTGGAGGCCACCGCCGCCATGCTGCGCGTCAACGGCGTCAAGGTCGAGATTGCCGGCGACGACATGATCGTCGAGGGCAAGGGCCACGTGCCCGGCGGTGGCCTCGTCGCCACCCATATGGACCATCGCATCGCGATGTCGGCGCTGGTGATGGGACTTGCCTCGGACAAGCCGGTGACAGTCGACGACACCGCCTTTATCGCCACCAGCTTTCCGACGTTCATCCCGATGATGCGCGGGCTGGGGGCGGAGTTTGCATGAGCGTGCTTCGATGAGCGCAGCTTTCGATCGTGACGCTCTGCTCGATGCGTTCGACCGCATCGGCCGTGCCGCGATCGATGCCGGCACGAAATTGCAGATTGCCGTTTACGGTGGGTCCGCGCTGATGCTTGCCAGCAATTTTCGGTTCGCGACGGAGGATGTCGATATCGCAGAAATCGGCGGCGAATGGCCTGAGTGGCTGACCACCGCCGTCATCGCCATCGCGCACGAAAAGGGCTGGAGCGAGGATTGGCTCAACGACGCCGTGACGTTTCATCTAAGTCCGCTGGCCGGGCTTCAGCGCGATCATTTGCCCTTCGGCAATTTTCCTCGCCGCACCGAAGCCGTGGGTTTGTCGGTTTTCATTCCGACGGCGCGTTACCTGTTGGCCATGAAGCTCAAGTCGCTGCGCATCGCCGACTTCGAGAAGGGCGCCGCGGATATGGCCGATACAGCGCATTTACTGCATGTGGTCGGCATCACGGAGGTCGAGCAAGCGATCGCGGTTCTAGCCGAATTTTTTCCCCGCAGCGCCGCGAATGCCGACAAACAGCGTTTTGTGCTAAAGCGGCTATTATCTCAGGAACCAGCCACCAATGCGCCCAAATACCCTGGCGGAAGCGACGACGAGAATTGAGCAGGGCGGCGAATCGCTGGAAAAAGCGCTGGCCGAATTTCTCGATACGTTCTACTCCGCGCTGGACACCGCCAGCCGGATCGAGATGCTGCGCGAGGAGCCGGTTTCGATCGGTACGCGCCAGGATGCGCTGATCGGCGCGATCGCGGAATATCTTTCGCATGAATATGCCTTGCCTCGGGTTCCGGCCTGGGCGTTCGGACCTTCGCGGTATCTTGACCGCGCGTGGCACACTACGCCGTTTGAGGATGCCGCGATGCGCGAGTACCTTACCTTCTCAAGCCCTGCCGAATTCGCCTCGCGAAACATCTTCACCGAGGAGCGGCCCTTGCGCCGCGCGCGTGGCCCTCTCAACCGTGCAGGACGCGCCTCCTCATGATCATCGCCATCGACGGACCCGCGGCTTCAGGCAAGGGCACGCTCGGCAAGCGCCTTGCCGCGCATTACGGCTATCGTCATCTCGATACCGGCGTGATCTACCGCGCGGTGGCCAAGGCGCTGCTGGACGCGGGGGCCGACCTCACCGATGAAATGATTGCCGTTTCAGCAGCGCTGGCGTTGGACCCGGAAAAGTTCGGCCACCCGGCGCTGAAGACCCAGAGGGTGGGTGAGGCCGCCTCCGTGGTGTCCGCGATTCCGAAGGTGCGCGAGGTTTTGCTGAATTTTCAGCGGCAATTTGCGGCCGATCCGCCCGGCGCGGTGCTCGACGGCCGCGACATCGGAACCGTGATCTGCCCCGATGCGGACGTCAAAATCTTCGTCGTCGCCGACCCGAAAGTGCGGGCCCGCCGCCGTACCCTGGAGGCCCGCGCGAGGGGGGAGGATGCCGACGAGGCCGCGGTGCTGGCGGATATCCTCAAACGCGACGAACGCGACCAGAATCGGGCCGTGGCGCCTTTAAAACCCGCCTCAGATGCTTACTTGCTCGATAACTCGCATTTGGATATAGAAGGCGGCGTCCGGGCCGCCATCGACATTGTCGAGGCCGTCCGAGCGGGCCGGCTTAGGGTTTGACGCCCTGCCGTCATTGGAGGAAAGCCCGCTCCCGGTCTTGAGATCGAAAGCTCTGACCCCGGACAAAATCAACGTATCGAACGTGCAGGCATGCTGCCGGCCCGCTCTCGCGATTTGCGAGGCGGTCGTTGGGATTTGCGGACCCCGACACTTCACGCAGCGATACGCCCTTTAACCCGAATGGCCGGCGACCCCCGCATCTGGAGAACAAATGGCTTCGACTGCTTCTTCCTATAATCCTTCCCGCGACGATTTTGCCGCGATGCTCGATGAATCGTTTGCCGGCGGCAACCTTCAGGAAAGCTCCGTCATCAAGGGCATTGTTGTCGCGATTGAAAAAGACATGGCCGTCATCGACGTCGGCCTGAAAACCGAAGGCCGGGTGGCGCTTCGCGAATTCAACGGCCCCGGCCGCGAGGCCGACCTCAAGGTCGGCGACGAGGTCGAGGTGTTCCTCGACCGCATCGAAAATGCGCTCGGCGAAGCCGTGCTGTCGCGCGACAAGGCGCGCCGCGAGGAAAGCTGGGGCAAGCTCGAAAAAGCCTTCAACAACAACGAGAAGGTCCACGGCGTCATCTTCAACCAGGTCAAGGGCGGTTTCACCGTCGATCTCGACGGCGCGGTGGCCTTCCTGCCGCGCAGCCAAGTCGACATCCGGCCGATCCGCGACGTCGCACCGCTGATGAACAATTCGCAGCCGTTCCAGATTCTGAAGATGGATCGCCGCCGCGGCAACATCGTGGTGTCGCGCCGCACGGTTCTCGAAGAGACTCGCGCCGAGCAGCGCCAGGAGCTGGTGCAAAACCTCGAAGAGGGCCAGGTCATCGACGGCGTGGTCAAGAACATCACCGATTACGGCGCGTTCGTCGATCTCGGCGGCATCGACGGCCTACTGCATGTCACCGACATCGCCTGGCGCCGGGTCAACCATCCGACCGAGGTTTTGACCATCGGCCAAACGGTGAAGGTAAAGATCATCAAGATCAACCACGAAACCCACCGCATCTCGCTCGGCATGAAGCAGCTGCTGGACGATCCGTGGCAGGGCATCGAGGCGAAGTATCCGCTCAATGCGCGCTTCACCGGTCGCGTCACCAACATCACCGACTACGGCGCCTTCGTCGAGCTCGAGCCCGGCATCGAAGGCCTGATCCACGTCTCGGAAATGTCGTGGACCAAGAAGAACATGCATCCCGGCAAGATCGTCTCGACCTCGCAGGAAGTCGAAGTGCAGGTGCTGGAAGTGGATTCCGTCAAGCGCCGGATTTCGCTCGGCCTCAAGCAGACCATGCGCAATCCATGGGAAGTGTTCATCGAAAAATTCCCGGTCGGCTCGACCGTGGAGGGCGAGGTCAAGAACAAGACCGAGTTCGGCCTGTTTCTCGGGCTCGACGGCGACGTCGACGGCATGGTGCATCTCTCCGACCTCGACTGGAAGCTTCCCGGCGAGCAGGTGATCGACAACTTCAAGAAGGGCGACGTGGTCAAGGCCATCGTGCTCGATGTCGATGTCGAGAAGGAGCGCATCTCGCTTGGCGTCAAGCAGCTCGAGGGCGACCCGTTCGCCGAGCCCGGCGACGTCAAGAAGGGCGCCGTCGTCACCTGCGAAGTGCTGGAGGTGAAGGAAAGTGGCATCGAGGTTCAGATCTCGGGCACCGACTTCACCACCTTCATCAAGCGGTCCGAGCTGGCGCGCGAGCGTAGCGATCAGCGCGCCGAGCGTTTCGCAGTCGGCGAAAAGGTCGACGCGCGGGTGATCCAGTTCGACAAGAAGGCCCGCAAGGTGCAGGTCTCGATCAAGGCGCTGGAAGTCGCCGAAGAGAAGGAAGCCATTGCGCAGTACGGCTCGTCGGATTCGGGCGCGACGCTGGGCGACATTCTCGGCACCGCCCTGAAGGGCCGCGCGGAGAAGTAAGCACACTTGTCATTGGGAGCGTAAGCGAAGCAATCCAGTTGCGGACCAAAGGCTGGATTGCTTCGGCGCTACGCTCCTCGCAATGACGGAAAACAGGGCTCCGGTTTCGACCGGAGCTCTTTTTAGTTTGAACAAATTACCTCGTCATGCGCGGGCTTGACCCGCGCATCCATCCCTCTTCACAGCAGTCTTCCGAAGAAGATGGATTGCCGGGTCGAGCCCGGCAATGACGGTGGAAGGGCCTTGTTTTCTTCATATTGCACCGCAATTGATGTATTCAGATAACCCGATATCCACGCTGCGAATGCAAAACGCGCGGGGCACCTCAGGAGAGTTTCGATGTCGCTTGATTCCGATGTGATCGTCGACCGCCGCAGGATGCGCCGCAAGCTGACGTTCTGGCGCGTCACAGCGGCACTGCTGGCGATCGGGGCGATCGTCACCGTTGGCGTTCTGGCGACGCCGGCCGGCCGTCAGGCGCTCACCGCTTCCGGCTCGATTGCGCGCGTCAACATCGAAGGCCTGATCCGCAGCGATCAGGATCGCGCCGAGGCGCTGGGGCGGCTGGAAAAATCGTCTGCCGCGGCGGTCATCGTGCACATCAATTCCCCAGGCGGAACCACGGCCGGTTCCGAGCAGCTTTACGACGCGCTGGTGAGCCTGAAGGCGAAGAAGCCGCTGGTCGTGGTGGTCGATGGGCTGGCCGCGTCGGGCGGCTACATCACCGCGATCGCGGCCGATCACATCGTCGCGCAGCAGACCTCGCTGGTCGGCTCCATCGGCGTGTTGTTTCAATTTCCCAATTTCGCCGAATTGTTGAAAACCGTCGGCGTCAAGGTCGAGGAAGTAAAGTCCTCGCCACTAAAGGCGGCGCCGAACGGTTTCGAGCCGACCAGCGAGGCCGCGCGCGCGGCGCTCGATGCGCTGGTGAAGGATACCTATGCGTGGTTTCGCGGTCTCGTGAAAGAGCGGCGCGGCATGGACGACGCGTTACTGGAGAAAGTGGCCGACGGGCGGGTCTTCACCGGGCGTCAGGCAGTCGATCTCAAGCTGATCGACGAGGTGGGCGACGAGAAGACCGCGATCGCATGGCTGGTCGCGAACAAGAACGTCAAAATCGACCTGCCGGTGCGGGATTTCAAACTGTCACCGCGGTTCGGCGACCTGACTTTTCTGCGCACGGCGGCCTCGGTCACGCTCGATGCGCTCGGCCTCGGTGCGGTGGCGCGGCAGATCGAGCAGGCCGGCGTCGCGCAGGCGGTCGAACATCTCGGACTCGATGGCATGCTGGCCTTGTGGCGTCCCGCCGGGTCGAATTGAGCGGCGGAGTCCGGTTCCCATCGCTTTGTCCCGCATTGCGGGCGTTGTCACAATCCCCAATCCGGCCGTTTGTCACGTGCTTTCGGGGGCCCGGAATTTCATTTAGCGTCTTGACAGTTCAAGGCATTTTCACGGAAATGGATGTCCCCATGCCACGGGTCCCGTCTCCGATGATCAAATCCGAACTCGTTCAGCGCATCGCCGAGCACAACCCGCACCTCTATCAGCGGGATGTGGAAAACATTGTGAACTCGATCCTCGACGAAATCGTCGCGGCTCTTTCGCGTGGCGATCGCGTCGAACTGCGCGGTTTCGGCGCGTTTTCGGTGAAGCATCGCCCGGCGCGTGCGGGGCGCAATCCGCGCACCGGCGCCCATGTGCCGGTCGATCAGAAGAGCGTGCCGTTTTTCAAGACCGGCAAGGAAATGCGCGAGCGGCTGAACCGCGAACCCGGGAATCCCGGCACGGGCGCGTAAGCTGCACAGGCCGCTCCACTGCAAGAGAGCTTCATGCGCAAATTTCTCACGGCCCTGATCGTGATTCCGCTGGGCCTCCTCTTCATCGTCTTTGCGGTCGCCAATCGGCATTTGGTCACGGTGTCGTTCGATCCGTTCAATTCCCGCGATCCGTCGGTCGGCGTCACCATGCCGCTGTTCGCCGTCATCATCGTCGTGGCCATCCTCGGCGTTGCGGCCGGCGGCACTGCGACCTGGTTCCGGCAGCGCCATTGGCGGCGCGCGGCGCGGCAATGTGAGGCCGACGCGAGGCGGGCGCAGGAGCAACTGGCCGAGCTCCGCGCCAGCGCGATGACCTCTTCACGCGGCGATCCGCAGCGCTTCCTGGCGCTGCCCCCGCAGGGCGCCGGATATGGCGCGGCCGGGCGAGACAAGCACGGCGCGACGTTGTAGAACCCGCCGCGAAGCCCCTTATGGTGAGGAGCGCGTTACGCGCGTCTCGAACCATGGGATGGCTGTCATCCTTCGAGACGCGGCCAAGAGGCCGCTCCTCAGGATGAGGACTTCCCTGTCGCTGCCTTAACCCGGGCTTTGAGCCATGTCCCTGATCGTCAAAATTTGCGGCCTGTCCACGCGCGAGACGCTCGACGCAGCACTTGAGGCCGGCGCGGACATGGTGGGGTTCGTGTTTTTCCCGCCGTCGCCCCGGCATCTCGGCCTGGAAAAGGCCCGCGAACTCGGCAAGCAGGCCAAGGGCCGCGCCGTAAAAGTCGCACTTTCGGTCGATGCCGATGACGCCGCGCTCGGCAATATCGTCGATGCGCTGCAGCCCGACATGCTGCAACTGCACGGCCGGGAAACCGTGGCGCGGGTGCGCGACATCAAACAGAAATTCGGACTGCCGGTGATGAAGGCGATCGCGATCGAAAGCCCGGCCGATCTTGCGGCGCTGCCGGGCTATGCCGCGGTCGCCGACCAACTCCTGTTCGATGCCCGCGCCCCAAAAGAGGCTACGCGGCCCGGGGGTCTTGGCGCCACCTTCGACTGGCACGTGCTCGAAAATCTCGACTTCAAAATTCCGTTCATGGTTTCGGGCGGCCTCAATACCGGCAATGTCGCGGAGGCCGTGCGCGTCACGCGTGCCGGCGGCGTCGATGTTTCCTCGGCCGTGGAAAACGCTGTCGGCATCAAGGATCCCGACATGATCCGCGCTTTCATCCGCGCCACGCGCGCGTGTTCAACGGCGTCATGCCCGGACTTGTCCCGGGCATCCACGTCTACCGAAACAGCAAGCCAGACGTGGATGGCCGGGACAGGCCCGGCCATGACGAAAGGGTAAGATGAATCCGAACCTGCCCAATTCCTTCCGCTCAGGCCCCGACGAGACCGGGCATTTCGGCATTTTCGGCGGCCGCTTCGTTGCCGAAACGCTGATGCCGCTGATCCTCGATCTGGAAAAGGCCTACGCCGCGGCCAAGGCCGATCCGGCGTTCCACGCTGAGATGAACGGCTACCTCAAGGACTATGTCGGCCGGCCGTCGCCGCTGTATTTTGCGGAGCGCCTCACCGGGCATCTTGGCGGGGCGAAAATCTATCTCAAGCGCGAGGAGCTCAACCACACCGGCTCGCACAAGGTCAACAACGTGCTCGGCCAGATCATGATCGCGCGCCGGATGGGCAAGAAACGCATCATCGCCGAGACCGGCGCCGGCCAGCATGGCGTGGCCACGGCGACGCTCTGCGCGCGGTTCGGCCTTGAGTGCATCGTCTATATGGGTGCGGTCGATGTGGCGCGGCAGGCGCCGAATGTGTTTCGGATGGAGATGCTTGGCGCCAAGGTGGTCCCGGTGCAGTCGGGCACGCGCACGCTGAAAGACGCGATGAACGAGGCGCTGCGCGACTGGGTGACCAACGTCCACGACACCTATTACTGCATCGGCACCATCGCGGGGCCGCATCCCTATCCAATGATGGTGCGCGACTTCCAGTCGATCATCGGCGTGGAGACCCGCGCGCAGTTGCAGGAGGCCGAAGGCCGCCTGCCGGATTCGCTGGTCGCCTGCATCGGCGGCGGCTCCAATGCGATGGGGTTGTTCCATCCCTTCCTCGATGACCCAAGCGTAGAGATTTTCGGCGTCGAAGCCGCGGGCCACGGGCTGACGCAATTGCACGCGGCATCGATCGCCGGCGGCCGGCCCGGCGTGCTGCATGGCAATCGCACCTATCTCCTGATGGACGATGACGGCCAGATCCAGGACGCGCACTCGATCTCGGCGGGGCTGGACTATCCCGGTATCGGGCCGGAGCATTCCTGGCTGCACGAGACCGGCCGCGTGACGTATCTGTCCGCGACCGACGATGAAGCGCTCACAGCGTTTCAACTGCTGTCGCAGATGGAAGGCATCATCCCCGCGCTGGAATTGGCGCATGCGATCGCCAAGGTGATGGATCTGGCGCCAAAACGGCCCACGGATCATCTGATGGTGGTCAATCTCTCCGGCCGCGGCGACAAGGACATCCCGCAGGTCGCGGAGATCTTGCGGGGGAAGAAGTCATGACCACCCGCATCGACACCCGCTTTGCCGATTTGAAGCGCGAAGGCCGCGCGGCCTTCGTCACCTTTCTGATGGCCGGCGATCCCGACCTTAAAACCTCGCTCGACATCATCAAGGCAATGCCGGCGGCGGGCGCCGATATCATCGAGATCGGCATGCCCTTTACCGATCCGATGGCGGATGGTCCTGCGATTCAGGCAAGCGGCTTGCGCGCCCTGAAAGCGGGGACGACACTTAAGAAAACGGTTGCGCTGGTGCGAGACTTCCGCAGCGGCGATGACACCACGCCGATCATCCTGATGGGGTATTACAATCCGATCTACGTCTACGGCGTCGACAAGTTTCTCGCCGATGCCAAGGCCGCCGGCGTCGATGGGCTGATCCTTGTCGACATGCCGGCGGAAGAGGATGCCGAACTCTGCATTCCCGCGCTGAAGGCGGGCCTGAATTTCATTCGTCTGGCGACACCGACCACCGACGACAAGCGGTTGCCGGCGGTGCTCGCGAACACTTCGGGTTTTGTCTACTACGTGTCGATCACCGGCATCACCGGCAGCGCATCGGCCGATACCGAACAGGTGGCAACGGCGGTCGGGCGCATCAAGCGCCATACGCATTTGCCGGTCTGCGTCGGATTCGGGATTCGAACGCCGGATCAGGCGCGGGCGATTGCCAGCCGAGCCGACGGCGCGGTGGTCGGCACGGCGCTGGTCGATGCCTTGAGCGGCAGCCTCGATGCCGAGGGCCGGGCGACCGACAGAACCGTCACTGCTGTGGCCGATCTGACGGCCTCATTGGCCCAGGGCGTGCGTGGGGCCAAACAGGCTGCGGAATAAGCCACAATTGCGGGCGACATAGAGTGGCTTGCCGGGCATCGTCCGGCCCGCCATATATTGCAAGGCGATTCCTTGTCGCACGGAGCGAGACATGAATTGGCTCACCAATGTGGTCCGGCCGAAAATTCGCAGTATCCTGCGCCGCGAGACGCCGGAGAATTTGTGGATCAAGTGCCCCGACACAGGGCAACTGGTGTTCTACAAGGACGTCGAGAGCAACCAGTTCGTCATTCCCGGCTCGAACTACCACATGCGGATGGGCGCGGTGGCGCGCCTGAAATCGATCTTCGATAACGAGATCTGGTATGACATCGCGTTGCCCGGCGTCACCGCCGATCCCCTGAAATTTCGCGACGAGCGCCGATATGCCGACCGTATCAAGGATGCGCGCTCCAAGACCGGCCTGAACGACGCCATCAAGGTCGGCTACGGCAAGCTCGAGGGCGCCGCCGTCGTCGTCGCGGTGCAGGATTTCGATTTCATGGGTGGTTCGCTCGGCATGGCCGCCGGCGAGGCCATCGTGCGCGGGCTTGAGCTTGCGGTGGAAAAGAAATCGCCGTTCATCGTGTTCGCGGCATCCGGCGGCGCGCGGATGCAGGAAGGCATCCTATCGCTGATGCAATTGCCGCGCACCACGGTGGGCGTGCAGATGCTGCGCGAGGCCCGGCTGCCCTATATCGTCGTGCTGACCAATCCGACCACCGGCGGCGTCACCGCGTCCTACGCCATGCTCGGCGATGTGCAGATCGCCGAGCCCGGCGCGTTGATCGGCTTCGCCGGCGCGCGCGTGATCGAACAGACCATTCGCGAGAAATTGCCGGACGGCTTTCAGCGCGCGGAATACCTAAAGGACCACGGCATGATCGACATGGTGGTGCACCGCCACGATCTGCGCCCGACGCTGGCGCGGCTTTGCCGCCTGCTGATGAAATCACCAGCGCTTGAATCCGCGTCGAAGCCCGCGCCGGAGCCGATCGCCATTCCGGCCCAGGCTGCATCCAACCCGGACGTGATGCCGGCAGCACCCCAAGCGTGAACGCGCCGGCGGCCAGACCGATGCCACCGTTTGGCGATCTCATCGCGCGGCTGTCGGCGCTGCATCCCAAGCAAATCGATTTGAATCTTGCGCGGGTGCATCGGCTGCTGGAGCGGCTGGGTCATCCCGAGCGCAAATTGCCCCCGGTGATCCATGTCGCCGGCACCAATGGCAAGGGATCGACCATCGCCTATCTGCGCGCGATCCTGGAAGCCGCCGGTTTGCGCGTTCACGTCCTTACCTCGCCGTATCTGGTGCGGATCAACGAGAGTTTTCGCTTAGGCAGGCGCGGTGGCGGCGTTCTCGTCGACGATGCCGAATTGCGCGCGGCGCTGGAACATTGCGAGCGCGTCAATGACGGCGCGCCGATCACCATCTTCGAGATCGAGACCGCGGCGGCGTTTTGTCTGTTTTCGCAAGCTCCGGCCGATATGGTGCTGCTGGAAACCGGCCTCGGCGGACGGCTCGACGCCACCAATGTCATCGAAGCACCGCTGGCCGCCGTCATCACGCCGATCGGCATGGATCACACCGAATTTCTCGGCGACACGCTGATCAAGATCGCCGGTGAAAAAGCCGCCATCATCAAGCGCGGCGTACCGGTCATTTGCGCGGAGCAGGCGCCTGAAGCTACCGCCGTGATCGAGCAGCAGGCCAGACGCATGCGCGCGCCGCTGTATGCCGCGGGACAGGAGTGGCACGTCAATGTCGAGCGCGGACGCCTGGTATATCACGACGAGCGCGGACTGATGGACCTGGCGGCGCCAAAACTGTTCGGGCGGCATCAGTTCGACAATGCCGGCCTTGCGATCGCGACGCTGCGCGCGCTCGATGCGTTCAAGATCGATGGTGCGGCTTTTGAGGCCGGTATCGTCAACGCCGAATGGCCGGCGCGGATGCAGCGGCTGGCGTCGGGGAAACTGGTCGATCTGGCGCCGCCGGGATGCGAATTATGGCTCGACGGCGGGCATAATGCCGATGGCGGGCGCGTGGTGGCGGCTGCATTGGGCGATCTCGAAGAGCGGGTGTCGCGGCCGCTGGTGGTCATTGCCGGGATGATGGGCAACAAGGATGCCGGAGGCTTTCTCGCCAATTTTGCCGGGTTAACCCGCCACATCATCGCGGTGCAGATTCCGGACCGCGACAATGCAATGGCGCCGGATACGCTGGCGGATGCCGCGCGGCACTTGAGCATGCGGGTGGAAACATCTTCCGGCGTCGAGGCCGCGCTGCGTTCGCTGACGCGCTTGGCGTACGAGGTGCCGCCGCGAATTCTTATCACCGGCTCGCTCTATCTCGCAGGCTACGTGCTGGCGGCCAACGGCACGTTGCCGAAGTGAGTGTCTGATGCGCTTTGCCGCAATTGCCGATGTGCACGGAAACTGTCTCGCGCTGGAGGCGGTGATCGCCGACATCCGCGCGCAGGGCATCGACGATGTCGTCAACCTCGGCGACATGGCCAGCGGCCCGCTGGAAGCGCGGCGGACGGTTGACGTCTTGATGACGCTCGATGCGACAAGCGTGCGCGGCAATCATGATCGTTACCTTGTCGAGCAAAAGCTTGAAGACATGTATCCATCCGATCGCATCGCGCATGCTCAGCTCGAGAAGGTGCATCTCGACTGGCTGCGGTCCCTGCCCGTGACGCGGTCGTTTCGGGATGATGTCTATCTTTGCCACGCCACTCCCGCCAATGACGAGACCTATTGGCTCGAAACGGTCACGCCGGATGGCGCGGTGCGAATTTCCCCGATCGAGGCTATCGAAGCCGCGGCGCATGGCATCGCACACTCGTTGATCCTCTGCGGCCACACCCATATTCCACGCGCGGTAAAGCTTCGCGACGGGCGGATGGTGGTCAATCCGGGCAGCGTCGGCTGTCCCGCCTATCGCGATGCCGTGCCGTTCCCGCATGTGATGGAAACCGGCACCCCCGACGCCTGCTACGCAATCCTGCAGCCGTGCGTTGGAGGCTGGCAGGTCACCTTCCGGCATGTGCCTTATGATAACGAGGCGATGGCCGCGCTTGCGCGCCGCAACAGGCGGCGGGAATGGGCGAGCGCGCTGTCAACCGGCTGGATTCGGTAGCGGCGCGCTACGCTCCATCCGGGCTACGAAACTCCACCCGGGTGCTCACTCCAGCAGCTTCATCGGGTTGACGGCTTTCTGCTTCAATTGATCCAGCGTGCATTGATGCGGCGCCTTGTCCGGGCGCCAGCGCAGGATGGTGGTGCCGTGACGGAATCGCTCGCCGCTGAAGTGGTCGTAGCACACCTCGACCACGAGCTTCGGCTTTAGTGGACACCATTGCGCGGAGCGATCGGTGGACCAGCGGCTTGGGCCGCCCGGCGCGTTGCCGGTGAAGCCCGGCTCTGCGATCAGCGCCTCGAGCTTTGCCGTCAATGCGGGCTTTTGCTCGCGCTTGATCGCCGAGGTGAAGCCGACATGATGCAGCAATCCCGCATTATCGTAGAGGCCAAGCAGCAGCGAGCCGACGACTTTCTCGCCGTTCAGTTTGTTGGTCGCGTAGCGAAATCCCCCGACGACGCAGTCGGCGCTGCGAAAATTCTTGATCTTCTGCATGCCGTCGCGATTGCCGGACTGGTACGGCAGATCGAGCCGCTTGGCGATCACGCCGTCGGAACCACCGCCAGCGCCGGCGAGCCATTTCTTCGCATTGGCATAGCTTGTCGTTGCTGGCGAGAGCCGAAAGGCGGTTTGTGGCTTGAACTGCACTTTTGCAAACGTTTCCAGCGCCGGACGCCGTTCGCTGAGCGGTTGCGCCACGAGCATTTTGTCTTTCGCAGTCGATAGAAGATCGAACGCCAGAAACAGCGCGGGCGTTTCCCGCGACAGTTTTGTGATGCGGCTCGCCGCAGGGTGAATTCGCTGCAGCAGATCGTCGAATGAAAATGTCCTGCCGTGCGGCACGACGATTTCGCCGTCCAGCGTAAACGTCGTCGCCTTCAGCTCAAGTGTGGCTTGAACCAATTCCGGAAAATAGCGGGTGAGATCCTGCCCCGACTTCGAATGAAGCAGGACCTTGCCGCCGTCGCGCGACAGCAGGCACCGAAACCCATCCCATTTCGGCTCGTACTGCCACTCCGCTCCGCGCGGGATCGCATCGACGGAACGCGCTTCCATTGCGACAAGGCCGGATGAAGTCCGGGCGGCGGTCTTTGGACGGGAGGCGGAGGGAACGCGGGACATTCTCACCAACGCAAACGGCCGGCATTTAGCCGGCCGTGCAAGCAAATTATTTAACCGCCATCAGACCGCGGCCGTAATCCACTGCTGCAGCTTCTGCTTTGGCGCGGCGCCGACCTGGCGCGAGGCCATCTCGCCGCCCTTGAAGATCATCAGGGTCGGGATCGACATCACGCCGTATTTCGAGGCGGTCTTCGGGCTCTCGTCGACGTTGAGCTTGACGATCTTGACCTTGTCGCCCATCGCGCCGGAGATCTCGTCCAGCGCCGGAGCGATCATGCGGCAGGGGCCGCACCATTCGGCCCAGAAATCGACCACGACCGGGCCCGTCGCCTTGAGCACTTCGGCTTCGAAATCGGCGTCAGAAACCTTGCCAACGGCCATTGCAATACCTCGTTCACTGCGTTTGAAGCGGCAGAAGAATCGCCGCCGGGATCATGCGATCAACCTATGAACGGGGGGGTGCCGGGTCAAGCTCGGTCATCCCTTTGGATAATGGCTGCCAGTTCCGCGTCCAGCGCGGGGGCCGGAATCTCCATCATTTCAGGCGTTTCGGTCCACAGCAGGGCGGCGCGGACCGGCCGCTGGGGATAAAGCCTCGCGAGCACCGCCCGGTACAGCGCGAGCTGGCGGACATAGGCCGCCGGCGCCTCCGCTATGGCGCGCGGCGGCGCGTGGTTGGTTTTGTAATCGACGATCAAGATGTCGCCCGGGGTTACCGCCAGCCGGTCGATCTGGCCGGATACCAGCACTGGAGTTCGTCCCGGTCGATCGAGCCATCCGGCGATGGAGACTTCGGCGCGACTACCGGGCGCGAACACCGATGCAAAGCGGTTATCGTCGACCAGCGAGAGCACCTGCGCAGCGAGCGTCTCGCGTTCACCGTCGGCCAATTCGCCGGCATTGCGGCCGAGATATTTGGCGGCCGTCTCGCGCCGGCGTTCGATCGGAATGTCCGGCAGCGATTGCAGCAGCCGGTGCACCAGCATGCCGCGCTGCAACGCCCGTGCGCGCAATTGATTGAACTCGCCGGCGCGAAAGCCGCGGCCCTGGTCCTCGGCGGGATCCGACGGCCGCAGGAACTGCTCGGCAAGCGGCTCCCGCGGCGCGGGCGTGCGCAGCCAGGCGGGCAAGGGCATGGCGGCCACCGCAGCTGGGGCGGATGCGGCGCCTGCCGCGGGTCTAGCGTCCTCAAGTCTCGAATAGCGCTTCACCACGCCATCCGGCGGCGGCACGTTTTGCATCTGCAGGCCGGACGTCGCGAGGCCTTTTGCAATCAGGTCGTACCACGACAGCTCGCGCAGTTTTCGCATATTGCCGGGCATGCAGCCGCCGATGATGAGCCGGTCGGCCGCGCGCGTCATCGCCACATAGAGCAGCCGGCGGTATTCGTCTTCGGTCTCGCCCAGCATCGCCGCGCGCGCCGCCGCGACCGCGGGCGGGTCCTCGGCCTTCTTGCCGGCCCAGACCACCACGCCCGGCGCATGCGGCGCGGCGTTGCCCTGCGGCATCCGAATAAGTTTTAGGCGCGTGGTATCCGCGGGCGATGTTGTAGTGTCGACCAGAAACACAACCGGCGCTTCCAGCCCCTTGGCGCCATGCACGGTCATGACGCGGACTTCGTCGCGCGAGATTTCCATGTCGCGCTTCACCTCGGTGTCGGCGGCGCGCAGCCATGTGATGAAGCCTTGCAGGGATGCGGGGGCCTTTCGTTCGTAACCCAACGCCAGCTCGAGAAATTCGTCGAGCGCATCGTTGGCTTCATGCCCGAGCCGCCGCAGAATCCGCGCGCGGCCGCCATCACCGCCGAGCAGCCATGCGTAGAGCGCGAACGGCGTCTCCTGCATGGCGCGCGCCTCGCAGGCGCGGAGGCGGCGAAGCGCCGCCTCGAATTTGCTGTCCGGCGCCGCGCGATGGGTCAGCGCGTCGCGCAGCGATCCGCGGCGCTGCCACGCCAGCTTGAACAGGTCGTCGTCGGTCAGGCCGAACAACGGGCTTTTCAGCGCCACCGCCAGCGCCAGATCATCCCCCGGCAGCAGCAGCGCATCGGCCAGATTCATCAGGTCGATGATCGCGATGTGCTCGGTGAGCTTCAGCCGGTCGGCGCCGGCCACCGGAATATTGGCGTGCTTCAGGGCCTGGATCACCGCGTCGAATGCGTTGCCGCGCCGCCGCACCAGCACCAGCACATCGCCATAGCTCAATGCGCGGCGATGGCCGGTGCTGCCGGTCATGGTTCGCTGTGCGATCAGCGATGTGACCTCGGCCTGGATACGCCTTGCCAGCCTGACCTCCGGACTGGTCTCCGACACCGCATCGAACGGCGCGCGCCAGCCTTCGATGTCCTGGCGGGGATCCGGCAACTCCAGCTGCCACAGATCGATCAGGCTCGGGCCGGCATCAGGCAAAGCCTCGTGCAGAGGATAAGCGTTTTCGGCGTGGATGCTGCGATAGATCGTCTGGTCCCGAAACACATGGTCGACCGACTGCAGGATCGCCGTTCCCGAGCGGAACGAATGCTTGAAGGCCAGCCGCTCGAATTGTAGCCGCGCCTCGGTGAATTTTTTATGCAGCGCCCGGCCCTGCAAGTCGAACTCGCGGGGTGCGGCGCCCTGAAACGAAAAGATCGACTGCTTCTCGTCGCCGACCGCGAAGATGGTGCGCTTGATACCGTCGCGCGCCCCTTCGCCTGTGGTGAATTCGGAAATGAGATGCGCGACAATGTCCCATTGCCGCGGACTGGTGTCTTGCGCCTCATCGATCAGCACGTGATCGACGCCGCGGTCGAGCTTGAAATGCACCCAGCTGGAGGAAACGCGGTCCAGCATTTCCAGTGTCTTGTCGATCAGGTCGTCATAGTCGAGCAGGCCGCGTTCCCGTTTTTCGCGGCGGTAGTTCGCGGCGACCGCGGTTGCGATCACCAGCAGAGATTGGGTCCGGTCGCGGATGGTCAGCGCGCGGCGCTGCTCCACCAGCGGGCCGATGCGGCTGGCTTCGTCGTTGAACAGATCCGCGATGTCCGGTCTGGGATTGCTGATAGTTTTAGTCACCAGCGATTTGCGCGGTGTCAACGCGTCGGTCAGAAACACGCCGAGATAGGCATCGACTTGCTCACCGCCTGAAAATAGCAGCGCTTCGCGAAGCCGGCCAGCCTGGTCCAGATCGGTCGGGCTGCCGCCATCAAGGATCTCGGCGACGTCCTGCCATCGCGCTCTCGGCAGATGCGGCCCATCGACGATCTCGCGTTCGATGTCGTCGAGGCGCTCATCGGCATCGACGCCGAGCGCGTTTGATACCTGCGCTATTGCGGCGCCGGCGCTGCCGGCGCTGTCGGTCCATGCCATAAAATGGTCGCGGCTGAGACAGGCTTCGCGCACCACGTCCTTGAAGGTCACGTCGGCGGCGCTGGACATGGCGATGTCGAGCGCGCGGCCCGCCGCGCTTTGCGGATCGCGCGAGGCATCGAGCAGCACCGCAAGATTGGCGCGCTCCATCATTTCGGCCTGGTCGCGCTCGTCGAGGACGGCGAAGCGCGCCGGCACGTTGGCCTCGAACGGAAACTGCTGCAGCAGCCGCGTGCACAGCGCGTGGATAGTCTGCACCTTCAGTCCGCCCGGCGTCTCCAGCGCGCAGGCGAACAGTTCGCGCGCCCGCATCCGCAGCTTCGCGTCCGGACGCGCGATACCCGCATCGCGGATCGCCGCATCGAGCGCCGCATCGTCAAGCGTGACCCAGTGCCCGAGCGTGGTGAACACCCGCTCCGCCATGTTGGCCGCCGCCGCCTTGGTGAAGGTGATGCAGAGAATTTTCTCCGGCGATACGCCATCGAGCAGCAGCCGGATCACGCGCTGCACCAGCACATGGGTCTTGCCGGAGCCGGCATTGGCAGAAACGAACGCCGACGAGGCGGGATCGGACGCGCGCGCCTGCGTCGCACGCACGACATGTGGAATGTCAGCGCGGGGCGAACTCATTCGATGTCCTCGCCGAGACCGCCGGCCGCCGACCATTCCTTGATCCGCGCCAGATCGTCGTAAGCGCCGTAGCGGTTGCTCCACATCGACAGATTGAGCGAGGTATAGGCCTGCTCCTCATTCTCGAAGGCCCGGATCAGGGCTTCGAGTTTTCGCCGCGCTTGGTCGGCGGCGTCATCCGGGAATTGCGGCTGGTCGCCCTTGTTGACCTTCAATTCCAGCAGGATCGATTTGCCCGGCGGATTATTGCCGCTGAGCCGCACATACAGCAGTTCGCTGACGGAAGCGCCCGCGGGAATTCCTTCAAAGCCGCCTTCGCGCAGGATCGCGGCTTCCAGTGTGAGCTGCGGTGACAGCCCCATGCGCACCTGCTTGCCGGTCGGCGGCGCGCCGGTCTTGTAGTCAAGAATGGCGTAGGTGCGGTCGGTACGATGCTCGATGCGGTCGGCGCGCGCCGACAGGTAAAATGTGCGGCCGTGATCGAGGGGAATCGAAATCTCGCCCCTGATCTCGGCGTCGATCAATGTGACATTGACACGCCGCTCGGCCTCCCAGCCGGCAAACCACGACGCGATGCGCAGGAAGCGCGGCCACCATAGCGCCCGCGCCTCCGGCCGCTCCATCAGCGGCGCGAAATGTTTTTCGCCGATCTGACGCAGCGCCTTCGCAGGGTCTTCCGGTAGATCAGTGGCGAATGTTTGAGTGAAATCCCCAAGCGCGTCGTGGATCGCCGAGCCACGGTCGGCCGCCGACAGCGGCATGTCGACGGGATCGAGCGGCTCCAGCTTCAAAATGTGCTTCGCGTAGATCGTGTAGGGATCGCGCAGCCAGTCCTCGATCGCCGTCACCGAGAGTTTAAGGGGCCGCGCCGCGCGAGGCGGTTTTGGGACCGGCTGTGGAATCGGCTCGACTTTTTCCGGCCAGTCCAGCTCGTTTGCGAGGTGGATATATTTTTCGCCCGCAGCCTTCGCGGCGTCCCAGCGCGTCTCGCCCGCCACAGCCTCCAGCCGGTGCAGGAAACGCGACGCCACTGACGGCGCGCCGCCGACCTTTGCGGCATGGCTGAGAATGACCTCGTCGGCGCCGAGCAATTGCGCGAAATCATGCGCGGAGAGCCCGATGCGCCGTTCCGGCAGGTCGAGGCCGAGCTCGTGCCGCATCGGCCGGCTCAGCCAGGGATCGTTGCGTGGCGCCGGGGGCCATACGCCTTCAACAAGGCCGCCGAGGATCACGCGTTCGGTTTGCGTCAGCCGGGCTTCCAGTTGGCCATAGATTCGCAGCTGTGCGCTTGCCGCTTCCGGCCGCCGCACCGGGCGGTCGCCGAACGCAGTCTGAAACACTTCGGGGTAATCGCCGAGCTGGACCATCAGCCCGCTACGCGCGGGCTGGCGGGGCAGATCGTCGAACGCGGCCGCCAGCGCCAGGCCTTGGTGGCCCTCGAAAGCGTCGGCGGCGCCGTTCTGGTCGCGTGACAACGCCATAACGACTTCGCGGTGGCGTTCGGCGAGTTCGGAAAAATCATGTGGCCTCGATGGATCGATGCTTTCGAGCGGCGCGAGTGCGGCTTGCAGTTGCGAGATCAGCGTCTGGGCACCATCAAGGTCGGCGGCTGAGAGCCTGGTTCGGGGCTCGGCGCGATGGAGCATCGAAGTTTCGCCGCGATCGAGTTTGGCAAGCTCATCCCGAAAGCGGATAAAATCTTTCGCCAGTCCGCCGCTGCCCGCCGCTGGACGGGTGCCGCGCAGCAAAGCCAGTTCAAGCGTCTCGATCGCATTCCTGAACGAGCCGTGGGCGCCGCCCAGCCGCAACAGCGGATGTTTCAACAGCGCCAGCAGCGTTGGCGGCTCCAATAGTTTCGACACCGCCTCCGCCGCAAGCCGCGCGAAAATTCCGGCAGGCGTGTCCATCAATGCGTCGCCGCCGGAATCATCGTATGCCAGGTTCCAGCGGCCCAGCGCCGCCATCACCCGCCGCGCCAGCGCACGGTCGGGCGTCACCAGCGCCGCCGACCTGTTAAGTTCGCGTGCCTCGCGCATCGCCACCGCGATCGCCAGCGCTTCCATTTCCGGATTGGCGGCGGCGATCACGGCGAGATTTCTCATCCCGAGAGAAATTTTCTCGACGACCTCCGGCTGTTCCAGCCGTTGATGCCACTGCGCCGTTGCGTTAGCGGGACGCATTGTCTCGGACATCAGCAACTCGCGCCCATGCGGCGACGGCGTGCCGAGCGGTTCGACGTCGCTGCGCTTGAGGCCGAATTTGTCCAGCAGCGCATGCATTGCGAATTGCGGATGGTTCGATACGGCCGCCGAGACCTTGCCTTGCGGGTCCCTGACGCCGCCGATCAACTGCCATGCGTCGTCGTCGAGATTGCTATCGAGCCCCGGCAGCACCACGGCGCCCTGCGGCAGCCCGGCGATCACTTTGAGAAACCTCGCCGTCGCCGGCATCGAGCCGGTGGAGCCCGCTGCAATCACCGGACCATCGCGGTGCCGGATCAGGCGCGCGGCTTCGGCTTCGATCAGAAGGTCGCGGCGCGCCGCCGGTTCGATCTTCTTGATTTCCTCGAGGTGAGCGGGCCACATTTGTCTTGCGATGCTCAGAAATCCCAGCGTCAGTTGCCAATACTGGTCCAAGTGATCCGGGACGATCCCATCAAGCGCTTTCCAATCGACGCCGCGGATTACCATGTCGTCCATCAGCCGCGCGAGGTCGTTTGCCAATGCCAGCGTTGCTGCCGGTCCACCGACGACCAGAGGGGCTGCGCCCGGACTTTTGGCCCATTGCGCGACCAGTTTCGCCAATGTGAGCGTTCGATCAAGCTCCTTCAGCTTCGGGGGAATGTCCAACGGAGCCGATCCGCCGAATTGCTCGGCTGCTTCCGCGAATTCGAGTTCGTCCTCGTCGATGTCGCCGAGCGTGACAATGCGCGGCAGGATGACGGCCTTGGTTCCCAGCACATCGAGAAAGATTTCCCGCGCCATGCGTCCGGCGCGCCGGGTCGGCAGATAGAGCGTCGCCTGCGCCAGCTGGTCCGGATTCGCGCGCGCCTTAAATCCGTCGACCAGCCCGCCATCGACCAGTGCGGCGATGACCGTGCGCAAAAACGGCGCCGATGCGGGAACATTGAAAACGCGCATGGATGTCCTGATTCGGGATCGGGATGCATCATGGCATGGAGGGTTTTCTGGGGCGATTTCTAAATCGTCATGCCGCAACGGCCATAGGGTGGCCAAAGCCACCGGGTCGCGCATACGCGCGCCCGACGGCGCGGCCACCATGACAACAAATTGATTTCATTGTGAGGTGGTGGGCACGGCGCAAGAGCGCCTTTGCCCACCCTAGGGCCGTCAAGCCACGCTGGCGAGAAAGGCGTCTTCCGCGGCGGCGATCGCCTCGGGGGTTCCGACATGCATCCAGACGCCGTCCATGCGCAGCCCGTACAGCCGTTCCTCCTCACCCGCGCGGTCGAACATTTTTGTCAGCGAAAATTCGCCGGTCGGCGCGTTTTCGAAGATCGCAGGTGACATGATGGCCACGCCGGCATAGACGAATGGCACCACTTGGTGTTCCCGGCGCTTGCGCAAGGTGCCGTCGGCCGCCATCGCATAGTCGCCGCGGCCGTGATAGCCGATGCTGCTCGTGGTCGGCGCCATCAGCAGCAGAATGTCCATGCGCGCGGGATCGAAAGCCTCGGCCAGCCGCGCCAGATTGGACCGCACGCCATCGATCCACATCGTATCCGCATTGATGTGAAAAAACGGCGCGTTGCCGAGCAACGGCAGCGCCTTTACCACGCCGCCGCCGGTTCCCAGCACGGCATCGCGCTCGTCAGAAATGATTACGTGCGGCTGCGCCCGCCCCGCCACATGATCGATGATCTGATCGGGCAGATAGTGCACGTTGACCACCGCCTCGCGCACGTCGGCCGCCGCCAGCTTGTCGAGCACATGGTCCAGCAAAGGCCGGCCCGCGACGGGCACCAGCGGTTTTGGCATCCGGTCGGTCAACGGCCGCATGCGGACGCCGAGGCCGGCGGCGAGGACCATGGCTTTGGCGGGCTTGACAGGCATGTTCAACAGATTCTCAAGGCGCGTCGGTTTCAGCATCTTGTCGCGGCCGAATCCTATCACGGTGATTTAAGCGATGCACCGCTCTCGCATATCTGCTGCGGATGACGGCTGTGCGACACGCGGCGCGACAGGGCTCAGAGGTCCGCCGCTGCCGGGCTGCGTCGCGTCGCCTTTTTCCTCTTGTCGGCGGGTTTGAGGAAATTGACGCCGAGCTGATTGCCATTGACCCAGGCCAGCTCGCAGCGGCGATAGGCAAGGCCGGTGGACGACAGCAGCAGGAAAAATTCCTTGAGATGCAACCCTTCGACCGAGCCTTCGACGATCAGCTTGGCGCCGGTCTCGGAGATGTCTTCCATGGTGCAATCGCGGCGCCAGGTGCCATCGATGCCCATCATATGCGCGGCGATGCCGCGCTCGAAGGTAATGCGCTCGCCCTTGCGGCGTTCCGTAGTCATGCTCGTAATCCCTCTCACGGACCGCACCCGCAGCCCAAGGTAGAACTTTGGTGGCAGATTAAAGGGAGGTTGGTTAAAAGCTTGTAAATCAGGGAACCGGCGGCGGAACATGTGTCGCATACCAGGCGCGAATGCCTGCCAGCGCGGGGTGGTCCAGCGAGCGGTTGAGGTAGATCCAGATCCGCGGCTGATGCTTGAGATAGTGTGGCTTGCCGTCGCGCCGGTTGAGCCGCGCAAAGGTGCCGAGCAGCCGCGTATTCCGCTGCGCCGACATGATCGCATAGAGCTCCGCGAAGTCAGCCGGATCGAAGCTGTGGTCGGATGCGAGCCGCGTTCTCATGTAGCGTGTCAGCATCGCAAGCTCGAGCGCTTCGGGCACGTCGATCCGCGCATCCTGCAGCAGCGACACCAGGTCATAGGCGGCGGGACCGAGCACGGCGTCCTGAAAGTCGATGATGCCGACTTTCGCAAACTCGGCACGCTGATCGAGCCAGATCAGGTTAGGCGAGTGAAAATCCCGCATCACCCAGGTTTTGGCGGCCGCCGCCGGCCCGGCCAGCAGCTCCCGCCACAGTTCGGTGAATTCGGCGCGCGTAGCATCGGTCGGCGCGGCGTTGCGATCCGGCAGGTACCATTCCGGCATCAGCCCGACCTCGACCAGCAGCGCGCCGGTGTCGAAGGTGGGGATGGTGTAGGTGAGCTGCGGCGCCAACGCCAAGGTTTCAGGCAATGGCTGGCGATGCAGCGCCGCCAGCATGTCGGTCGCGGCCTGATAGCGCTCAGGGATGGGCGCGGGCGGATCGCCTTCGACAAAGCCAGCGCTGCCGAAATCCTCGGTGATCAGCAATCCCGCCTCGAGGTCGGCATGATGGATTTTAGGCGCGGAGAAGCCGCGCTCGCGCAGGCCGTTGGCGATGGCGACGAATGGTTTTACGTCTTCGGCAAGATGCACCGCCGCGCTATACGGCTTGCCGTGGTAGATCGCCGGCCCGTCCGGCCGCTTCGGCGAGTTCATCAGGATGACGAACTCATCGTTACGCTCGAGCCGCGCATAGGAGCGCGTCGAGGCGTCGCCGGCCATGCGCTGCCGCCTCGCCTCGATATATCCGGCACTCTCCAGAAACTCGCGCAGGGCTTTAAGCCGTTCGACCTGAACTGCCGCCTTGCCATGGCCGGTGATGACAGCCGCGCGCGCGGTCGAGCCCAGCGCCGGGCGGTGGCTCAGCGCGATGTCGATCCGGTCGGCGGGAAGCGCGCCGGGCGCGCGCTCCGGCCATTCGATCAGCGCCACGGTGCCTTCGGGTAATGGCGACAAGCCGATTTCTTCCAGCTCGCCGGCGTCATTGACGCGGTAGAGGTCCGCATGAATCAGCGGGAACGATGGCAGGTCATAGCCCTGCACCAACGTGAAGGTCGGGCTTGGAACTTCGAGCGTCTCATCGCCCGCGAGATAGCGGATCATCGCCCGTGCCGCCGCGGTCTTGCCGGCGCCCAGGTCGCCCGAGAGTGTGATGATGTCGCCGGGGCCGGCCAGCAGCGCGAGGTCGGCCATCAGATGCGCGGTCGCCGTCTCGTTCGCGAGCGCCGCCGAGAATGTCGATGGCTCGGTCATTCCGCGGCGTTGCGATGCGCCTGATCGATCGGAAAGTCGCACGTCACGGTGGTGCCCTTGCCGACGATCGAATCGACCCGCACCTTGCCGCCGTGCAACTCAACGAACGACTTCACCAGCGGCAGACCGAGGCCGGCGCCGCGATGCCGCGAACCGTTGGAGTGACTCTCGAACCAGTCGAAAACCTTGTCCTTGACGTCGGGCGGAATGCCCGGTCCGGAATCGGTCACGGCGAAGACCACGCTGTGCCCGGTACGCCGGGCGCTCAGGGTGATCGTGGCATCCGGCGGCGAAAATCCGACGGCATTGGCGAGCAGATTATACAGCACCTGGACCACGCGGCGCTCATCGCCGACGAAATCGCCGATGTTCGGATCGGCATCGATCTTGAGTTCAATGCGGTCGCGGGCGAGCCGATCCTGAATGCCTTCCCTGGCCGCGTCGATGGCTTTGCGAATGTCGACCGGGCTAAGTTCGAGCGTCATCGCGCCGGCGTCGATGGTGGCGAGATCGAGGATGTTGTTGATAATGGCGAGCAGCGCGTTGGTCGAGGTAGTGATGTAATTGAGATACTCATCCTGCTTCGGCATCAGCGGGCCGGTGGCGGGGTCCGTCAACAGGTGCGCGAAGCCGATGATCGTGGTCAGCGGTGAGCGCAATTCGTATGACACGTGATGAACGAAATCGACCTTCATCTGGTCGGCGGTTTCCAGCGCTTCGTTGCGCTCGCGCAGCGCGCGCTCGACGTTCTCGGTGTCGGTGATGTCCTGGAACGTCAGCATGGTGGCGCCGTCCGGCAGCGGCATGGTCATGCAGTCGAGCACGCTGCCGTCCTTGCGCTCCAGCTTCAGCGGCACCGCGATCCGGTTCTCGATGCCGGTGATGGCTTCGCGCAGCGTCTGCCAGGTCGCCGCGTCGTCGAACAGCGGCCTGCACCAGGCCTCCACCGTCTCGATATGCGGCTGCTGCTGCAGCGCCTCGGCCGACAGCTTCCACATTTTCGCAAACGCCGGATTGAACAATTGCGCGCGGCCATTGCTGCCGAACACCGCGACCGCTTCGGCGAGATTGTCCAGGGTCTCGCGCTGGACGTTGATCAGCCCGTCATACTGCCGCGCCAGTTCGAGGCTCTCGGTGACGTCGTCGAACAGATAGGTGACGCCGCCCTCGGGGTTCGGCGTGGTGACGACGCTGATGGCGCGGCCGTCGGGCAGATACCATCGGTCCTTTTCCGGTTCGACCGCGCGATAGGCTTCGTGCAGCTTGGCTTTCCAGGCCCGGAAATCGGGCTGCTCCTGCAACTTTCGCGCGGCGCGCAGGCGATCCAGTACGCTGGAATCGTCGGGGTTGCCGTCGAGAAAGGCGCGGTCGAGATCCCACAGCCGGCGATAGGAGTCGTTGTAAAACGCCAGCCGCCGCTGTCCGTCGAATACCGCGACGCCGGAGGATAGTTGATCAAGCGTACGGCGGTGCGCTTCCGCCATGCGCACCAGCGCGTCGCGCAGCGCGGTTGCCTCACTGGCGTCGATGGCGATGCCGGCGCTGCCGCCGCTCACTTTAAGCGCATGTACATCGTAGAAGCGCCGCTCGCCGCCGACCACGATCGGCAGCCTTGCGGTGAAGGCCGAGTTGTCATTGAGCGCGCGGGCCATGTCGTTGCGGTCGCCGCTGTCGAGCAGTTCGAGGTCGCGCTGGACCGCGTCGGCGACGCTGCCGGCCTCGGTCGCCCGCGCATAGGCGGCATTGGCGAACATCAATCCGCCCGCGGCGCGTTTGGCCCAGATCGGCCAAGGTGCCGCGGCGGCGAAGCCGCGCAGCATTTCGGTTTCTTCCAGCAACCCCTTGTGCCGCAGGGTCATTTCTGCGAGTTCGCGGCGCAACCCGCTGAGCTCGCGGATGCGCACGATGGCCTGGCCGCCGATGGCACGGCCCATGGCTTCGATCGAACGTCCGGTGGAGGTGGTGAGGTTGAGCGAAAAACCTTCGCCGGCCTCGCGTAGCGCGCTGACGGCGTGGTCCATCTGCAGCGCGGGCTCCGGCGACAGCCAGGTTCCGAATGCAAGAATGCGCTGCGGCGACTGCCGGGCCTCCTGCGGCATCAGCAGCGAGATATCGCCGCTGATCTGCGGACGGTTGTCGCCTGCCGCCCACGAGACCAGGACCTGAGGTTCGGCGAACAGCAGCGCGCGGAACCGATCGGCTTCGACCTGCAGCCCGCGAAGTTCGGATCGCAGCCGCGCCTCGTTGTTGGCGGCGCGGACCCGCGTGCGCATCAGCAGGATCGCGGCGACCACGGAAAAGCCGAGCACGGCCAGTGCGGTGGCCAGCACCGCCACTTCCTGGCGGTTAAGATCGAAGAAGGTCGCCAGCGCCTGTTCGAGCAGCTGCAGATCGCCGGCGTGGGCCGGCGCGCTCGCGGCCCAAATGCTCACGGCAACGCCAACGATGCCGTCGCGCACCAGCGATGTGCACGACAGCAAGGTCCGACGCATCGCCGCGATTACGTCCGACATAGTCCGCCCCAAACCGCACGACTCCGCGAGCGGCGTTTCTCCCCACCGTTCGCGAATCGAATCACAATATCCCTATCGGGAGCAGGCCTGTAAGAGTCCGAACCGTGAACGCAAACTGCATTGCGAAAAAATGCGCGGCGTTAACTTTTGCGGCGTGATTTTACGAAAAATCGATGTTAACGCCCGGTCGAACCGAAGCCGCCGCTGCCGCGGTCCGTCGGCGGCAGCGACGGAACGGCGACGAGTTCTGCCCGGAGCACAGACGCAATCACCATCTGCGCGATGCGCTCGCCGCGCCGGATCGTGAAGGGCGCGTCGCCGTGGTTGATCAGGAGTACGCCGACCTCGCCGCGGTAATCCGCATCGATGGTGCCCGGCGCGTTCAAAACGGTGACACCATGCTTCGCTGCAAGGCCGGAACGCGGCCGGAGTTGCGCCTCGAACCCCGGCGGCAGTGCGATGGCGAGTCCGGTCGGAACCAGCGCGTGTTTGCCGGGGCTAAGAATCATCGGCGCGTCTTCGGGAACCGCGGCCAGCAGGTCGAGTCCTGCGGCGTGGGCGCTCTGATGGGCCGGCAACGGCAGGCCTTTGCCGTGCGGCAGTTGCTGGATCTCTACTTTGATCGCGGCGCTCATTTGTTTGCGGCCTCGGCAATGCGCGCCACTAAAGCGATGGCGACCTCACCCTTGTCCATCGCCGGCCAGGAATTGACGCTGACGTCGGCGCCCTCTCGCTTGAGCAGATGCACCGTGTTGCGGTCGCCGCCCATCACGCCGGTTGCGGGCGACACGTCGTTGGCGACGATCCAGTCGCAGCCCTTGCGCTCGAGTTTTGCCCTGGCGTTGTCGATCAGGTGCTCGGTTTCGGCGGCGAAGCCGATCACCAGCGACGGGCGCTTGTCCTGCAGCTTCGAGATCGTTGCGAGGATATCCGGGTTTTCCACCAGCTGCAGCGGCGGCATTCCTACGGACGTTTTTTTCAGCTTCTGCGCGCCTTCGCTGGCGACGCGCCAGTCGGCGACCGCCGCGGCGAAGATCGCGATGTCCACCGGCAGCGCTGCTTCGACCCGTTGCAGCATCTCGCGCGCGGATTCGACGCGCTTCACCGTCACCCCGGCGGGATCGTTCAACTCGACCGGACCTGAGATCAGCACCACGTCGGCACCCGCCGCTTGCGCCGCCGCAGCAATGGCAAAGCCCTGCTTGCCGGAGGAGCGGTTGGCGATGTAGCGCACCGGATCGATCGGCTCGTGGGTCGGCCCGGCCGTGATCAGCACGCGCATGCCCGCGAGCGATTGCTGCTGCGGCGGTCGCAGAGATTTTTCGGCAGCGGCGGCGATTTCCAGCGGTTCCGCCATGCGGCCGACGCCGGCTTCACCCGCCTCCGCCATCTCGCCGGCATTGGGGCCGATGATGGCGACGCCGTCGCGCGCAAGCTGCGCGACGTTGCGGCGGGTGGCGGCGTTATTCCACATCAGCGGATTCATCGCCGGCGCCAGCAGGATCGGCCGATCGGCGGCAAGAAGAATCGCGCTTGCAAGATCGTCGGCGTGGCCCTGCGCCATCTTCGCCATCAGGTCGGCGGTCGCAGGCGCCACCACGATGAGATCGCAGTCGCGCGCCAGCCGGATGTGGCCGGCGTCAAACTCGCTCTCGGGATCGAACAGATCGGTGTAGCAGCGCTCATGCGACAGCGCGCCGGCGGCGAGCGGGGTGACGAATTTTTGCGCGGCATTGGTGAGGACGCAGCGAACCGAAAAACCTCGATCTTTCAATCGCCTGATAAGCTCAAGCGCCTTGTAGGCGGCGATGCCGCCGCCGATGATCAAGGTAACGCGCAACTGCCCAGCGGAAACAACGCGATGCGGCTCATCCTGCGCGATCTTAACGGCTTGCGACGGCGTTGCGGCGAACCCGGGGCGGTTCTGTGACGCCTCGCGCAGGATCACCCGCACCTCGTCCTCGACCGAGCGGCCGTTGCGGGCGGCGCGGAGCCGCAGCTCCGCCTTGATGGCCTCGTCGAGTTTTCGGATGGTCAGGCTGGCCAAGGTTGTCACCGGAGAATGTGATGGCAAAGATATCATAAAATGATTGCATTGCAATCAAATCAGAGCTGCCGGACCACAAACAGGATGCCGATGAACGTCATCGCAATGATCCACAGCGCCACCGTGCGCCAGCGGTTCTTGCGGCCTTCGGTCCGGCCCATTGCCGCGATGGTCTCGGGCGACAGCGTCAGGCCTTCGCGGGTCATGGTTTCGAATTGCTCCAGCACCACGACCGCGCGCGCGGCGATCGAGGGCAGTCCGGACAGCACGCGGCCCAACTCCGCGGCGCCTGACATCGTCCCCTGGATGCGGCCAATCGGTCCAAGGTTGCGCTCGATCCATTCCCGCACCACCGGATCGGCGACCTTCCAGATATCGAGCTTCGGATCGAATGAGCGAGCGACGCCCTCTACCACCACCATGGTCTTCTGCAGCAGGATCAGCTCGGGCCTTGTGCGCATGTCGAACAGGCCGGTGACCTCGAGCAGCAGCGTCAGCAATTTTGCCATCGAGATTTCTTCGGCGATGCGGTTGTGGATCGGCTCGCCGATGGCGCGGATGGCTTGCGCGAAGTTTTCCACCGAATGATGCGACGGGACATAACCGGCCTCGAAATGCACCTCGGCGACACGGCGATAGTCGCGGGTGATGAAGCCAAGCAGAATCTCGGCAAGGAAGCGCCGCTCCTTCATGCCGAGCCGGCCCATGATGCCGAAGTCGACCGCCACCAGCCGCCCGGCATCGTCGAGGAACAAATTGCCGGGATGCATGTCGGCATGGAAGAAGCCGTCGCGCAGCGCGTGGCGCAGAAAACTCTGGATCACCTTGCGGCCGAGATCGGGAAGATCGACCTGCGCGGCTTCCAGGCCTGCGTGGTCGCTGAGGGCGATGCCGTCGATCCATTCCATGGTCAGCACGTTGTGGGTGGTGCGGTCCCAGTCGACGGTGGGGACGCGAAAGTCAGGATCGCCGCTTGTATTCTCCGCCATCTCGGACATCGCCGCGGCTTCCAGCCGCAGATCCATCTCCATCGCGACCGAGCGCGACATGGTGTTGATGACTTCGATCAGCCGCAGACGCCGCGCTTCGGCCGAATATTTTTCGGCATTGTTGGCGACGAAGAAGAAATCACTTAGGTCGCGGCGAAAGCGCGCGGCCACGTTGGGCCGCAGCACTTTTACAGCGACCGCTTTTCGGATGCCGCCTTGTTCGGTCTCGCCGCGATGCACCTGCGCGATCGAGGCCGCCGCGACCGATGGGCCGAAGCTCGCAAATGCCTGCGCCACCGGGCGTTCCAGCGATGTGGCGATGACGGCTTCGGCTTCGCTTTGCGAAAACGGCGGCAGCCGGTCCTGCAGGCTTTCCAGATCGCGCGCCATGACGACGCCGACCACGTCGGGCCTTGTGGCAAGGAACTGTCCGAGTTTCAGATAAGCCGGCCCCAGCCGCGTCAGCGCGCGCGACAAGCGAGGTCCGGATTTGGCGCCGGGGCGTTCGATCAGGCGTGCGAGCCGCAGCGCCAGCTGTCCGGGCGGTGGCACCAAAGACGGATCGACCACGCCGAACACGCCCTCGCGCGCGAACACGAAACCGGCGCGGGCGAGGCGCGAAATATGAGTGGCAGCAGAAATCACAAACGCCAGCCCGAATGCAACGCTACGATACCGCCGGTGAGCGCCTGATGACTGAGGCGCAGGAATCCAGCGGCGCGGATCATCTCGGCGAACGCGTTCGGCTTTGGAAATTTCCGGATCGACTCGACGAGGTAGCGATAGGAATCGGCGTCGCCGGTCACCGCCTTGCCGAGCGGCGGGATCACCTGGAACGAGAACATGTCATAGAGCCGATCGAGGCCGGGCACATCGACGGTGGAAAATTCCAGACAGAGAAACCGGCCGCCGGGTTTCAGCACGCGAAATGCTTCGGCAAGCGCGAGATCGATCCGCGGCACATTGCGGATGCCGAAGGCGATGGTAGTGGCATCAAAGCTGCGATCCGGAAACGCCAGCACCTCGGCATTGCCTTCGACAAACGACACCTGATGCTCGAGATGGCGCGCCGCGGCGCGCTCGCGGCCGACGCTGAGCATGTCGGGATTGATGTCGCACACCGTGGCCCGAAATCCGGGGCCAGCGGCCTTGGCGGCGCGGAACGCGATGTCGCCGGTGCCGCCGGCGACGTCGAGCAGCGCGAACGGCCTGTCGTTGCGCGGCGGATTGAGCGCATTGATCATCACGGCCTTCCAGGCCCGGTGCAGTCCCGCCGACATCAAATCGTTCATCAGGTCGTAACGCTGCGCCACGCTGTGGAACACGTCGTTGACCAGCGTCTGCTTGTCGTCCAGCGGCACATCCCTGAAGCCGAAATGCGTGGTTTGGTCCGGATGGTCCATCAATCAGTCCTGAAACTCATTTCCGTCATTGCGAGGCACCGGGTCGGCGCAAAGCGCCGCCCGATGATAAACTCCACGAAAGCAATCCAGAAGCCGCAAAGCAAGACTGGATTGCTTGGTCGCAAGGGCTCCTCGCAACGACAAGCGAGACCATAGCGCGCCCGCGCCAATGGCGCTATCACGTCACGTCCTCAAGGTGAATGACGCATGCCTGAACTGCCCGAAGTCGAAACCGTCCGCCGCGGCCTGCAGCCGGCGATGGAAGGCGCGAAAATCCTCAAGGCCGAGGCCCGGCGCAAGGATCTGCGGTTTCCGTTTCAGAAAGATTTTGTGGCGCGGCTCGAGGGCCAGACGGTGACCGGGCTTGGCCGGCGCGCAAAGTATCTGATGGCGGACCTGTCGTCCGGCGACGTGCTGCTGATGCATTTGGGCATGTCCGGCTCGTTTCGCGTGGTCGCGGGCGATGAAAAAAAGCCCCCGGGAAAATTCCATCATCCGCGCAATGAGGACCGCGTCCATGACCATGTGGTGTTTCACATGTCCTCCGGTGCGATGGTGGTGTTCAACGATCCACGCCGCTTCGGCTACATGAAGATCTTTGCGCGCGACAGAATAGAGGACGAGCCGTTGCTGCAAGGCCTCGGACCCGAGCCGCTCGGCAACGAATTCGACGCCGCGATGCTGGCGCGCGCCTGCGCCAACAGGAAAACCAGCCTGAAGGCCGCGCTGCTCGATCAGCGGGTGGTCGCGGGGCTCGGCAATATCTATGTCTGCGAGGCGCTATTCCGCGCGCATTTGTCGCCGCGGCGCCTGGCGGCGACACTTGCGGCCAAAAAGACCAAGGGCGCTACCGGTGGCGAGCCGGCCGATCATGCCAAGCGTCTGGTCGGCGCGATTCATGCAGTACTCAATCAGGCCATAAAAGCCGGCGGCTCGTCGCTGCGCGACCACCGCCAGACCTCCGGCGAACTCGGATATTTCCAGCACTCATTCCAGGTGTACGGCCGCGAGGGCAAGAAATGCGAGAGCCCGGGCTGCGGCGGCATCGTGCGCCGGTTTACCCAGAACGGACGCTCGACGTTCTGGTGTCCGAAGTGCCAAAGGTGAATCTTCTGCCCGTAGCCCGGATGAAGCGAGGCGAAATCCGGGATTGCGAGCGGCCCCGGATTGCGCTGCGCTCCATCCGGGCTACGGCACTGGTACCCGAAGCGCCTGAGGTGAAACGATGCGCGAGCCAACGGAGCCATCGATGCGACTACGCACGCGACTGACGGAGCGGTTTGACATTGAGCACCCGATCATTTCCGCCCCGATGGGCATGTCGCCGGCGGAAGGCTGGCTGCCGCGGTGTCGAATGCCGGCGGGCTCGGCCTGATCGGCGGTGGCTATGGCGACGGCGGCTGGCTGGAGCGGGAATTTCCGCGGCGGGAAATGCGAGAGTGGGATGCGGCTTCATTACGTGGTCGCTGGCGCAGCGGCCGGAATTGCTCGATTCTGTGCTGGCAAGACGACCTGCCGCGGTGATGCTGTCATTCGGACCGGTCGCGGCCTTCGCCGCGCAGATCAGGCAATCCGGCGTTCCGGTGATCTGCCAGGTGCAGTCGATGGCGCATGCGAGGGAGGCGGTCGGCGCCGGCGCCGAGGTGATCGTCGCACAGGGCGGCGAGGCAGGCGGGCATAGCGGCAACCGGTCGACCTTCACGCTGGTGTCCGAAGTCGCCGACTATCTGGCCGAAGCGGCCCCCGATACGCTTCTGGTGGCGGCGGGCGGCGTTGCCGACGGCCGCTCGCTGGCCGCGGCGCTCATGCTCGGCGCGGACGGCGTGCTGATCGGCTCGCGGCTGGTCGCCAGTTCCGAGGCGTTGACGCCTTGGGGTTTCCACGAGGCGATCATCGCCGCCGACGGCGATGCGACCATCAAGACAAGCGTGATCGACCTGGTGCGCAATTATCATTGGCCGGACGGTTTCAGCGGGCGCGCGCTCAAGAATGGTTTTGTCACCAAATGGCATGGCCGGGAGGACGCCTTGAGCGGCTCCAGGGTCAGTGCATCCGAAACCGAACGCTATTGGGCGGCTTTCACGTCAGGAGACGCCGACAATGCAGGCGTGTTCATGGGCGAGGCGGTGGGATTGATCCGCGACGTCCGGCCCGCGGCTGAGATCATCGAGCAGATGGTGGCGCAGGCCCATGGGCTGCTGCGCAATGCCTCGCGGTTTGTTTTGTCGGACTAGCTCTGCCGTCATCCCGAGGCGCGCAAGAGCCACGCCTCAGGATGACGGCGGTGGGTGTTGCGCGGCATTATTTCCGTACGCAAATCACCCGCACTACCGACGCTTTCGTATCCGGCGACCCGCTCGCCGCGCTCACGCCGTTGGCCTTCAAAAACCCGCGCACGGTCTCTGCATTGACCAGCGAGGCCTGCGGCGCCGTCGCGGTGATCGTCGGCCCCGCCACCGCCACCGGTTTCAGCAGCGCAATCCCTGCAAACACACCGTCGGCATCAAGCGCCGCGGCTCCGGAAAAGCCGAGGCCCGGCGCCGGCGTCAGCACTTCGCCGCCGAGCTGTGCCTTGATGCTGCTCACCGCCGCACCGCCGCCCTGGTTCTGCGGATCGGCAATGCCGGTCAGTTCGACGCTCGACTTCGCGGCACCGCTGTTCAGCGCCAGCGGCTTCAACCCGCGCGCGCCATAGATGCGCAGCAGCGCGAGGTCGTGGTCCTTGTCTTCGGCGGTGCGGTCGGCATTGCCGTAACCCGCGACCACGATCGACAGGCAGCCATCGACCAGTTGCCGATCGGTGACAATAGCGCCGTTGTCGCTGACCACGATGCCGGTGCCGTATTCGACGCTCTTGCGCGGCGGCGGCCCGATCGCCTGCGCGCCGTTCGGAAACGGGTTGAATGCGCTCGACATCGCGATCACCACCGGCTCCATGGTGCCTTCGGTGGCCTGATCGTAGAGGATGGTGAGGATGCGGACGTCGTCGCCCTTGATCTGGCCGCGCAGGTAAAACTTCTTCAGTCCCTGCATGCCCGACAGCACGAAGAAATCCGGCTTGACCAGGCTGTAGTCGATTTTGCGTCCCGCAGGCTCTTTCTTCTCCCGCTCGGCGAGTTTCGCGGTGGTTGGGCCCGCCTCCTTACGCCGCGCCATCTGGATCTGGATGGTGCCGGTGGTGGAAGTCCATTTGGCGCCGGTGGCGTCGCTGGATTGCTGCGGCACCAGTTTTGTCGGTACGCCGAGCCGCACCCCGGTGCCGGCATCGAACACGATCTTCCAGCCGACATTGTCCTGGGCTTTTTTCGCGGCGTCGGCGAGCACGCCGCGCTCCTGCGGATTGAGCACGCCGGTCGGTTTGGCCCCGCGGTCCTTCTGGAACGCCTTGATGCCGGCCACCATGCGGTCGCTGACCTCGCCATTGATGGCGCCGTTGTAGTGGCCGGTCCAGACCAGATCCGACTGGATCGCCTGACGCTCCGCCTGCGCCATAGCGCTTGCGGTATCGGCGGGGGTCTGCAGCGCGGGGCGGATCGGGACGGTAGCGACCGGTTTTGGCTTGATGCCGGTTACTGCCCCGGTCTGCGCCTGCGCAGCAACCGCGGAAGCCATGATGACAAAGGTTGCAGCGACCGCCGATCTCATGACAATTCCCAAGTTGACGCGCGCGCAATTAAGCACATCTGCTTGGTCGGCACCAACGGGGCGGAGGTTCGAGGAAACACAGCCCTCGTCCGGAGGAGCGGCCACTTGGCCGCGTCTCGAACGATGGCCAAATCTCCTCAGGGTTCGAGACGCGCCAAGACGCGCTCCTCACCATGAGGGTGTTGTGTTTGCGGGACAGGAATTGAAGGACATTACGCTGCCATGCTGATCCCAGATGAACTCGAACGCTATGCCCGCCATATCGTGCTGCGCGAGGTGGGGGGGGCCGGGCAGGCGGCGCTGAAGGCCGCCTCCGTGCTGGCGATCGGCGCCGGCGGGCTCGGCGCGCCGGTGCTGATGTATCTGGCCGCGGCCGGCGTCGGCACGCTCGGCGTGGTCGATGACGACACGGTGTCGCTGTCCAACCTGCAGCGCCAGATCATTCACTTTACGCCGGATATCGGCCGGCCCAAGGTCGACAGCGCCGCCGAAAAAATCCGCGCACTCAATCCGCACGTGAAATTCCTGTCGCATGTGACAAGGCTCGATGCTGACAATGCGATGGCGCTGATATCAGGCTATGATCTGGTGCTTGACGGCTCCGACAATTTCGAAACCCGTTACCTCGTCTCCGATGCCTGCTTCCTGGCGGGCAAGCCGCTGATCACCGCGGCGCTCGGTGTGTTCGATGGATCGCTGACGACCATTCGCGCGCACGAGAAGAACGCCGAAGGGCAATTCAACCCGACCTACCGCTGCCTGTTTCCGGAACCTCCGCCGCCGGGCACGGTGCCCGCCTGCGCCGAGGCCGGGGTGATGGGGGCGCTGGCTGGCGTGCTGGGTTCGATGATGGCGCTGGAAGCGATCCGCGAAATCGTCGGCTTCGGCGAAGGGCTGGTGGGACGGCTGCTGATGGTCGACGCCCGCGCGATGCGGTTCGAGACGCTGCGCTACGCGCGCGATCCGGGCAATCCGCTGAATGGGGATAAGCCGTCGATCGTGGATTTGAGCGGGCGCGGGTGAAACGCCATGCGGTTCACCCGTCACTGCGAGCGCAGCGAAGCAATCCAGAGCCGCGCGCGCGGAACGACTGAGCGCCCCAAAGCCCTACAGCATGCTCGGAAGCACGCGGTCGGGGGGCTTGTGGTTGTCGAGGAAGGTGCGGATGTTGATGATCACCTTTTCGCCCATTTCGACGCGGCCCTCGATGGTGGCGGAGCCCATATGCGGCAGTAGCGTGACCTTGCCGGCCTTGGCCAGCCGCACCAGTTTCGGATTGATCGCGGGCTCGTTCTCGAACACGTCGAGGCCGGCGCCGCCGATCTCGCCCTGTTCGATCAGCCTGGTCATGGTGTCCTCGTCGATCACCTCGCCGCGCGCGGTGTTGACGATATAGGCGTCCTTGCGGATCAGTTTTAAGCGCCGCGCTGAAAGAAGGTGAAACGTCGCGGGCGTGTGCGGGCAGTTCACCGAGATGATGTCCATCCGCGCCAGCATCTGATCGAGGCTTTCCCAATAGGTCGCGCCCAATTCGTCGGCGATGCGCGGCGCTACCGGGCGGCGGTTGTGATAATGGATCTGCAGGCCGAAAGCGTGGGCGCGGCGCGCCACCGCCTGGCCGATGCGGCCCATGCCGATGATGCCGAGCCGTTTGCCGCCGATCCTGTGTCCGAGCATCCAGGTCGGCGACCAGCCCGGCCAGTCCTTGCCCTCGGTGAGAATCGAGGCGCCCTCGATCAGCCGGCGCGGCACCGCCAGAATCAGCGCCATGGTCATGTCGGCGGTGTCTTCAGTCAGGACTTTCGGCGTGTTGGTCACCGTGATGTGCAGCGCATGCGCCGCCGCCACATCGATATTGTCGACGCCGTTGCCGAAATTGGCGATCAGCTTCAGCTTGACGTCGGGCTGCTTGAGAATGTCCTCGGTGATCTCGTCGGTGACGGTCGGCACCAGGACGTCGGCTGATCGTACCGCTTCGGCGATCTGCTCCGGCGTCATCGGCACGTCGTCGAGATTGAGCCGCGCGTCGAACAGTTCGCGCATGCGGGTCTCGATGGAGTCCGGCAGCTTGCGCGTGACGACGACCAGCGGCTTTTTCTTGACCGACATATCCTGCTCTCATGAGGCTTTAACTTAACCGCAAGAACTTAACCGCCGGGCTTTGGCCCAACCGTTCAGTCCTCATTAACTTAGGTGTTCGAAACTGCCGCTGCGGCGCGGCCCCGGAGTTTCCTTAAGTTCCCCTCAGGCTTGGTGTTCAGTCCTCTCTAGCAGAAGGCCGCGCCAAGACAACCCGGGAGGCAAGATGGGACGGCAATCGGGGCTTCCCTCAAAGAATTGAGATCGCTTATCGGCAGGAGACGAGTGAATGGCGTTTCGGCAAATCTTCAAGGCGGCGGTGCTTGCGGGCGCGTGGCTGGGCGCGTCGGTCAGCACGGGTCATTCGGCGAAGGATGCCGCGGTCTCCAGCAGCGGCTTGCCGTTGCCGCGCTATGTCAGCCTGAAATCCGATCACGTCAACGTCCGCGCCGGACCGACCAAGGATAACGACGTGGCCTGGGTCTACACCCGCTCCGGCCTGCCGGTGGAAATCACCGCCGAATTCGAGAACTGGCGCCGGGTGCGCGATTCCGAAGGCGCCGAGGGCTGGGTCTATCACTCGCTGCTGTCCGGCCGCCGCACTGCGGTCATCACTATGAAGACCAAGGACGAACTGGCCTCGCTTTACGACCGCCCGGACGCCGGCGGCACGGTTGCAGCGCGCCTGCAGGCCGGCGTGGTGGCCCAGGTCAAGAAATGCGCGACCGGCTGGTGCCGCGTCACCGGCAACGGTTTCGACGGCTGGATCGAGCAGCAGCGGCTGTGGGGCGTCTATGCCGACGAGAAGGTGGAGTAGCTTCAGCCGTCATTGCGAGAAGCGAAGCGACGAAACAATCCAGTCTTTCAGCGTGCGCGGCTGTGGATTGCTTCGCTGCGCTCGCAATGACGGAAACAGCCGCGCTGGGCGCGGCGCTTCGGAATAACGGCTTCAATCGGGATTGGCAGAAAAACTCAGCGCTTCTTGCGCAGGCGCACGATCATGTCCACCCGGCTGATCTCGTAGCCTTCGGGGACTTCCGGCATCTTGTTCAACACGAGGTTCGGATCGGGAATGTCGACCAGCTCGTGATTGTTCTCAAGATAGTAGTGATGATGCGCTGACACGTTGGTGTCGAAATAGGTCTTGGTGCCGTCGACGCTGACCTGGCGCAGCAGGCCCGCATCGGTCAGCTGGTTCAGCGTGTTATAGACGGTGGCGAGCGAAACCGGGACCTTGGCGTGGGTGGCTTCTTCATAGAGCATTTCAGCGGTGAGATGGCGCGCGCCTTTTCCGAACAGCAGCCAGCCCAGCGCCATCCGCTGCCGGGTCGGACGAAGCCCCGCCGCCTGCAGCATTTCGTTGACGTCATGCCATGGACAGCCGGTCAGCGCCGGTTGGCGCACGGCCATCGCGGCCGCGACGCCATCGGCGTCGTCGCCTGAAATCACAACGTTTTCACTCACATCCACTTGAAGTACCCCGAGATATCGGTCGAACTATAGAAACAAAAACAGTTACATGCAAGTTTTTCGCAACTAGAACGCTTCCAGAAGGTAAATGTCCCAAGAGCCGGTTCCAAGACTACATTTAGGCAGTTCGGGACCATTTGTCTTGCGGCGGAGGCACGCGGCTTTGCCCGTTCACGGGCTTATGATAGAGAGCGCCCACCCGCTCGAGCGGCTTTGCGATCCGCAATGTCACCCCTAAAACAGGAGCATGGCGCGTTTCTTTGCTGGAAACGGTCCATTCGCGCGAAGATCAAAATGACCGACTTAAAACAGGCCAACAGCGTCCATGTGCGGCAGAGCAGTTACGACTACGAGGAACTGCTGGCTGCCGGCCGCGGCGAGATATTCGGCATGGGGAACGCCCAATTGCCGCTGCCGCCGATGCTGATGTTCGACCGCATCAGCGAGATTTCGGCAACAGGCGGCGAATATGGCAAGGGCGTCATGCGCGCCGAACTGGACGTCAATCCGGACCTGTGGTTTTTCGGCTGCCATTTCAAGGGAGATCCGGTGATGCCGGGTTGCCTCGGCCTCGATGCGCTGTGGCAGATGGTCGGCTTTTTTCTGGTTTGGAGCGGCTGCGAAGGGCCGGGCCGGGCGCTGGGCCTCGGGGAACTCAAGCTATCCGGCCAGGTGCTGCCGAACGTCCGCAAGGTCGTGTACAATCTCGATATCAAGCGCGTGATGCGCTCGAAGCTGGTGCTGGGTATCGCCGACGGGTGGCTTTCCGCCGATGGCGAGATTATCTATCGCGCGAAGGACCTGAGGGTCGGGCTGTTCAAGCCGCGCGCCGCGGCGCAGCCGGAAACTTGAAGTTACGGGATTGAGGCGGTCTTCGGTTTTGACGGCGCCGCCGGCAACAGCGAGAACAACAACGAAATGACAAGGGCGAGGCGATCATGAGGCGGGTTGTCATCACGGGGATGGGTATCGTCTCATCCATCGGAAACAACACCCAGGAAGTGCTTGCGAGCCTCTACGAGGCGAAGTCCGGCATTACCCGCGCGGACAAGTACGCGGAACTCGGCTTCCGCTCCCAGGTGCAGGGGCGGCCGACGCTGGATCCATCCGACATCATCGATCGCCGCGCCATGCGCTTCCTCGCCGAAGGATCGGCGTGGAATCACGTTGCGATGGAGCAGGCGATCCAGGACGCCGGGCTGGAGCCGTCGGACATTTCCAACGAGCGCACCGGCATCATCATGGGCTCCGGCGGGCCTTCGGCCAAGGTTATCGTCGAATCCGCCGACATCACCCGCACCAAGGGACCGAAACGCGTCGGCCCGTTCGCGGTACCGAAGTCGATGTCGTCGATGGCCTCGGCGACGCTCGCCACCTGGTTCAAGATCAAGGGCGTAAACTATTCGATCTCGTCGGCTTGCGCGACCTCGAACCACTGCATCGGCAATGCCTACGAGACCATCCAGCTCGGCAAGCAGGACATCATTTTCGCCGGCGGCTGCGAGGAACTGCACTGGGCCTTGTCGGTGCTGTTCGACGCCATGGGCGCGATGTCGTCGAAATACAACGATACGCCGGCGACCGCGTCGCGCGCCTACGATATCAGCCGTGACGGTTTTGTGATCGCGGGCGGCGCCGGCGTCGTGGTGCTCGAGGAACTCGAGCACGCCAAGGCGCGCGGCGCGCGCATCTACGGGGAAATCATCGGTTACGGCGCCACCTCGGACGGATACGACATGGTGGCCCCTTCCGGCGAGGGCGCGGAGCGCTGCATGCGCATGGCGCTGGCCAATGTGAAAACAAAGATCGATTACATCAATCCGCACGCCACCTCGACGCCGGCCGGCGATCCCCCTGAAATCGAGGCGCTGAGAAAAGTGTTCGGCAGCGAAGACAAATGCCCGCCGATCTCCGCGACCAAATCGCTGACCGGCCACTCGCTCGGCGCCACCGGCGTGCAGGAGGCGATCTATTCGCTTCTGATGATGAACAACGGTTTTATCTGCGAAAGCGCCAACATTACCGAGCTCGATCCGGTATTCGCCGACATGCCGATCGTGCGCAAGCGCATCGATAACGCCAAGGTCGGCACCGTGCTCTCCAACTCGTTCGGCTTCGGCGGCACCAACGCCACGCTGGTGTTCAAGCGGATGGATGCGTGAGACTGCGCCACAGCATCCACCGTCATGGCCGGGCTTGTCCCGGCCATCCACGCCTTGATCCACGCCACACCGCAAAGACGGGGATGCCCGGGACAAGCCCGGGCATGACGAAAGAGAAAGCGTCGGCACAATGCAGGACCTGATGAAGGGCAAGCGGGGCCTGGTGATGGGCGTCGCCAACGATCATTCGATTGCCTGGGGCATTGCCAGGACGCTGGCGGCACAGGGCGCCGAGCTTGCCTTCACCTATCAGGGCGACGCGCTGGGCAAGCGCGTCAAGCCGCTGGCGCAACAGCTTGGCGTCGGCATGGTGCTGCCCTGCGACGTCGAAGACCTCGCCAGCGTCGATCAGGTCTTCGAAAGCTTGCGCGAAAAATGGGGACATCTCGACTTCCTGGTGCACGCCATCGCCTTCTCCGACAAGAACGAGCTGAAAGGGCGCTACGCCGACACCACGCGCGAGAATTTTTTGCGCACGATGGTGATCTCGTGCTTTTCCTTCACCGAATTGGCAAAGCGCGCGGCCGAGCTGATGCCGGAATCGGGCGGCGCGATGATCACGCTGACCTATGGCGGCTCGACCCGGGTGATGCCGAACTACAATGTAATGGGCGTCGCAAAGGCGGCGCTGGAAGCCTCGATGCGGTATCTCGCCGCCGATTTCGGGCCGCGCGGCATTCGCGTCAACGCGATTTCGGCGGGGCCGATCCGCACCCTGGCCGGCTCCGGCATCGGCGCCGCGCGCGCCATGTTCGCGTTTCAGCAGAAGCATTCGCCGCTGCGGCGCGGCGTCAGCATCGACGAAGTCGGCGGTGCTGCCCTGTATCTGCTGTCGGAACTGTCCAGCGGCGTCACCGGCGATATCCACTTCGTCGATTCCGGCTACAACATCATCTCGATGCCGCAGCCGGACGATCTGAAGTCGGAATGACCGTGCTGCGCTACTTCACCCCGCCGCGATCACGCTGGCGCGCTGGAATGCCGGGCGGGCCGAACACGCCTCGATGTAACGGTCGAAAGACGGCCGCGACGGCACCATCTTGAACAGTTTGACCGCGAAGTTCAGCCCCGATCCGATGGCGATGTCCGCAGCCGAGAAGGTTTCGCCGAGAATCCACGGTCCTTTTTCCAGCGCCTTGTCGAGCACGTCGAACACGCGGGCAGCCTCGCCCCAGCCGGCGGCCACCGAGGGCATTTCGACCTTGGTCGCGACCTGCACCATCGCAGGCTCGATGCAGCCGGGCGCGAAGAACAGCCAGTACAGATATTTTGCGCGCAACGGATCCCCCAGCGGCGGCGCCAGCCTCGCCTCCGGATAACGCTCGGCGACGTAAGCGCAGATCGCCGCGGCTTCGGCCAGCGTCGCGTCGCCGTCCCGCAGCGCCGGCACCTTGCCCATCGGATTGATGGCGAGGTATTCCGGGGTCTTCTGCGCGCCGGTGGAAATATCGGTCAGCACGCGCTCATAGGGTTGTCCGGTCTCTTCCATCAGCCAGAGCGCGGAGAACGAGCGCGTGCGCGGCGACCAGTACAGTTTCATCATCGGAGCATTCCTTGTGGCTTCCATCGGTAATATTTCATGGTGAATCCGGTGTTGGGCTCGATCTCCTGCTTTTCGAACGCAAAACCCTCGCGCTCATACCAGCGCCAGGCCTTGTCGTTCTCGCGCACGCAACGCAGCCAGATTTCATCCGGCAAGTGCTCGCGCGTGAAGCCGAGCAGCCGCCGGCCGAGGCCCCGGCCCTGATAGTCCGGCGCGACAAAGAGCTGGTCGAGATAACGGTCGGGCAGATGCAATGCCAGCATCGCGGCAATCCGTCCATCGTCGTCGGCGACATACAGGGTCCAGCCCTTCTCGACCTCGCGCGGCACGCGGGCGCGCAGATTGGCCAGCAGGTATTTGCTGCCGTCCTCGAGCCCGGTCGAAACCCAGCTTTCCATCCAGACCCGCGCGACCTCGTCATATTCGTCTGGGCGTGCGGGGCGAATCACGGGCGTCGGCATCACGGAACTCCTTGAACGGGCGAATTCAACGCGCCGAAAACGGCACATGCAACGCAATTTTCATCGCGGTGCGGTGTTCGCCCGGCGGTTGTCAGCGGGACTGGCTTGATGGCATGATCCGGCCACGTCCTGGCGGATTCGCCGGGGCCTATCCGGGGGAATCGAAAATGTCACGAGAACTGAGTGCAGAATTTATCGGGACCTTCACGCTGGTGACCGCGGTCTGCGGCGCCGCGCTGTTCTCCGCGCCGAACGGCGGGGGGCTGGTCGCGGTCGCATTTGCCGTCGGCCTGTCGGTGCTGGCGATGGCTTACGCGGTGGGCGCTATTTCCGGCGGCCATTTCAATCCGGCGGTGACCTGCGGTCTGGTCGCGGCGGGCCGCTTCGATGGCGGCAAGGCGATTCAATACATCATCGCGCAGGTGGTCGGCGGCGTCGCGGCTGCTGCGGTGTTCTATGTCATCCTGCAGGGCGCGCCGGCGGCAGGCAAGTGGAACACGTTCCTTGCGGTGTCCAATACCTATGGCGGCTCCGGCTTCTCGCTGCTCAGCGTCGCGCTGATCGAGATCGTGATCACCGCGCTGTTCATCCTGGTGATCGTCAGCGTGACCTCGCCGCGCGCGCCGGCCGGCTTTGCGCCGATCGCCATCGGGCTCGCGCTCACGCTGTTTCACCTCGTTGCGATTCCGGTGTCCAACGCATCGCTCAATCCGGCGCGCTCGACCGCGACCGCGCTGTTCGGCGGCTCGGCGGCCTTGGGCTCGCTGTGGCTGTTCTGGGTGGCGCCAATCGTCGGCGGCGTCATCGGCGGTATTATCGGCAAGTGGCTGCATGCGGAATATGTCACGGGCCCGACCAATCCGTGACGTGCGTGCCCCGGATGCAGCAGAGCCGGGGCCGTAATTGGACGCGGCCTTTTGTACGGTCCCGGCTCCGCGGAGCGGCATGAAGAATGCCGCACCGCGTCCGGGACACGCTGCTCAAACCGCCAGCGTCCCCGCCTTCGCCGCGGCGTAGCGTTCGGCGACCTTGCTCCAGTTCACCGTCTTCCACCACGCCTTGAGGTAATCGGCGCGGCGGTTCTGGTAGTTCAGATAATAAGCGTGCTCCCAGACGTCGTTGCCGAGCAGCACGCGCTTGCCGTCCATCAGCGGGGTGTCCTGGTTCGGACGGGTCTCGATGGCGAGCTTGCCTTCCTTGGCAATGGTGACGAACACCCAGCCCGAGCCGAACTGGCGTCCGCCGGCGGCATTGAAGTCGGTCTGGAATTTTTCCATGCCGCCGAGATCGCGGTCGATCGCGGCCAGCACCTCGCCTTCCGGCTTGCCGGCGTCCGGCCCCATGATCGACCAGAACATGGTGTGGTTGGCGTGGCCGCCGAGATTGTTGCGCACCGCGAATTTGATGTCGTCGTTCAGCGCATTGAGATTGCCGAGCACGTCCTGAATGGCGCTGGTCCCTATTTGCGGGTTGGCCTTGGCGATGGTGTTGAGATTGGCGACATAGGCGGCGTGATGCCGGTCATGGTGGATTTCCATGGTCTTGGCGTCGATATGCGGCTCCAGCGCGTTGAAGGCATAGTTCAGCGGCGGCAGCACGAAGGGACCTGCCGGCGCCGGCGCGGCAGCGGGGGCTGCCGGAGCCTGGGCGAATACGCGCGGTGCGGCAGCAGCGGCGATGAGACCTGCGGCCGCGCCGAGCAGGTGGCGGCGGGACAATGATGACATGAAGTCCTCCTTGGGATGAGAGGGGCGCTCTGATGCCGTAGACAACAAACCATCGAGGATGTTGTTCTATTCCGGGATGGGCGTTTCGATCCACGAAACCACGGGAAAGTTACATGCCGGAATAAAATGCGGTTTCCAGTCCTTCCGCATGCGCGGCTCTGAATTGCGTCGCTTCGCTTGCAAAGACGAAAGGGCGGCCTTTCGACCGCCCTTTCGCTATTCGCATTTCGGCGAAATCTACTCCCCGGCGGCTTCGCGCTGCGGGGCTTCCGCCTTCTGCTTGGCCTCGAGATCTTCGCCGGTGGTCTGGTCGACCACCTTCATCGACAGCCGGGTCTTGCCGCGGTCGTCGAAGCCGAGCAGTTTTACCTTGACCTTGTCGCCTTCCTTGACGACGTCGGAGGTTTTTTGCACGCGATTCGCAGCAAGCTGCGAAATATGCACGAGGCCGTCCTTGGCGCCGAAGAAGTTCACGAAGGCGCCGAACTCCATCACCTTGACCACGGTGCCGTCATAGATCTGGCCGAGCTCCGGATCGGAGGCGATCGACTTGATCCACTTGATCGCGGCCTTGATCGATTCGCCGTCGGCGGATGCCACCTTCACGGTGCCGTCGTCATCGATGTTGACCTTGGCGCCGGTCTTCTCGACGATCTCGCGGATCACCTTGCCGCCGGTGCCGATCACTTCGCGGATCTTGTCGGTGGCGATCTTGAAGGTCTCGATGCGCGGCGCGTATTCGCCGAGTTCGGCGCGGGCATTGGTCAGCGCCTTGGCCATCTCGCCCAGGATGTGGATGCGGCCTTCCTTGGCCTGGCCGAGCGCGACCTTCATGATCTCCTCGGTAATGCCGGCGATCTTGATGTCCATCTGCAGCGAGGTGATGCCCTGATCGGTGCCGGCGACCTTGAAGTCCATGTCGCCGAGATGATCCTCGTCGCCGAGGATGTCGGACAGCACCGCGTAGCGCTTGTCCTCGAGGATGAGGCCCATGGCGATGCCCGCCGTCGGCCGCTTCAGCGGAACGCCGGCGTCCATCAGCGCGAGCGAGGCGCCGCACACCGAGGCCATCGACGACGAGCCGTTGGATTCGGTGATCTCGGAAACCACGCGCACCGTATAGGGGAATTCGTGATGCGGCGGCAGCACCGGGATGGATCGCGCGCCAGGCGAGCTTGCCGTGGCCGATCTCGCGGCGCTTGGTGCCGCCCATGCGTCCGGTTTCACCGACCGAGTAGGGAGGGAAGTTGTAGTGCAGCAGGAACTGCTCCTTGTAGGTCCCCGACAGCGAGTTGATGTACTGCTCGTCCTCGCCGGTGCCGAGCGTGGTCACCACCAGCGCCTGGGTTTCGCCGCGGGTGAACAGCGCCGAGCCGTGCGCGCGAGGCAATACGCCGACTTCGGCGATGATGTTGCGCACGGTCTTGGAATCGCGGCCGTCGATGCGCTTGCCGGTGTCCAGGATGTTCCAGCGGACGATCTTGGCTTCCAGCTTCCTTGAACACGCCGGCGATGCGCAGCTTGTCGTATTTCGGCTCCTGGCCTTCCGGGAAATAGTGCGCCATCACCTTTTCCTTGGCCTTGCCGACCGCCGCGTAGCGATCCTGCTTGACCGGAATGGCGTAGGCTGAACGCAGTTCCGGTCTCGATCAATCCCGAGGATTTCCTTTTCCAGCACGCTCTCGTCGACGATTTTTACGTCGCGCGGTTCTTTCGCGGCTTTTTCCGCCAGTTCGATGATCGCCTTGATCACCGGCTGGAAATGCCGGTGGCCGAACATCACCGCGCCGAGCATGATGTCTTCGTTGAGTTCCTTGGCTTCCGATTCGACCATCAGCACGGCGTCGGCGGTGCCGGCGACGACGAGGTCGAGCTGGGTGTCGGCCATCTCGTCCAGCGTCGGGTTGAGCACGTATTCGTCGTTGATGAAGCCGACGCGGGCGGCACCGATCGGGCCCTTGAACGGCGCGCCGGACAGGGTCAGCGCCGCGGAAGCGGCCACCACCGCCAGAACGTCGGGATCGTTTTCCATGTCATGCGACAGCACGGTGACGACGATCTGGGTTTCGTTGCGCCAGCCATCGACGAACAGCGGGCGGACCGGGCGGTCGATCAGGCGGGAGACCAGCGTCTCCTTTTCGGTCGGACGTCCCTCGCGCTTGAAATAGCCGCCGGGAATGCGGCCCGCGGCGTAGGTCTTTTCGATGTAGTCCACCGTCAGCGGCAGGAAGTCGACGCCTTCGCGCGGCGTTTTCGCGGCGACGACGGTGGCGAGCACGACGGTCTCGCCGTAGGTGGCGACGACGGCGCCGTCGGACTGACGGGCGATCTTGCCGGTTTCAAGCTTGAGCGGACGGCCACCCCAGTCGATTTCGACTGAATGAATATTGAACATTTCGGTTTTCTTTCATGGTTTCCGCGAAAGCGCGGACGCCTGAAACGCAAAAACCATGCGCAAGATTGCGAGACGCTGATCGCGACGATGTCGCAGTCAGCGTCCGGCGATCCTGCCATGGCTTTCAAGTCTGAAATGGCGTCCATCCTTCCGATGGTACGGGCGTTTTACCCGTTATCGCCCAGCCGCCGGATTGCTGCTGGACACGCCGCGCGGCTTTTCAAAGCCCACGCGTTGATACGCGCGCAAAAAATGCGCGCGCGAACTCTGTTCAGCGGCGAATGTTATGCTTTTCGAGCAAGGCCTTGTAACGCGCCTCGTCCTTCCGCTTGATGTAATCGAGCAGCGAACGGCGCGTCGCGACCATTTTCAACAGGCCGCGGCGTGAATGATTGTCCTTCACGTGGCTCTTGAAGTGGTCGGTGAGGTTGTTGATGCGTTCCGACAGGATCGCGACCTGAACCTCGGGCGAGCCGGTGTCGCCGGCCTTGTTGGCATTGGTCTTGATGACTTCCGCTTTGCGTTGTGCGGTAATCGACATCGTCAAACTTTCTCGTTGCGACCGTGACTTGCAACAAGTCCGGTCAGGTTGAACACGCGCCTGGGGATGAGTTCGCCATTGCCAATTTCGGCAAGCGCCAAAAGACGGCCTGCCACCGTGACATAGACTGTGCCGCTACTATTGGGCGCATCCCGTCCGCGCAACAAAACGGCCTGGCCCCGATGGAGCCTTGCCGCATCAGCCCGTGTGACGGCCAGCGCCGGGATGTCGTCCAGCGCGGTCTCAACGGGCAAAAGCGCGTCGGCGAGGCTGCCCTCGCCAGACGCGGCTCTATCGCACAAAGCCTCCAACTGTTCCAGCGGAATCATGTCGTCCTCGCCGAACGGGCCGACCAGGGTTCTGCGCAGCGCGCAGATATGGCCGTAACAGCCCAAAAGACGCCCGATATCGCGGGCCAGCGCCCGCACATAGGTTCCCTTGCCGCATTCGGCCTCGAATACGGAATGGCTGCTATCCGGTTGATCTACAAGGTATAATTCGTGGATTTCGACCGGGCGGGGCTGCAAGGCGACGATTTCGCCGTCGCGCGCCAGATCATAGGCGCGCTCGCCGGCGATCTTGATGGCGGAATATTGCGGCGGGGTCTGCTCGATCAGGCCGGTGAATTGCGGCAGCAGCGCCCGGATAGCCTCCGCGGAGGGTCTTATGTCGCTGGTTTGGGTGACCCGGCCCTCGGTATCGTCGGTGTCGCGCTCCTCGCCCCAGGCGACCGTAAAGCGGTAGCGCTTGCGGCCGTCCATCACGAACGGAACCGTCTTGGTGGCCTCGCCGAGCGCGATCGGCAGGCCGCCGGAGGCCAGCGGATCGAGCGTGCCGGCATGGCCCGCGCGTTTGGCGGAAAACAGCCGCTTCACCACCGCGACCGCATGGGTCGAGGTCATGCCGATCGGCTTGTCGAGAATGACCCAGCCATGGACGTCGCGCTTGTCGCGGCGGGGCTGCTGGTTGCGCTGTTGCTTCTGCTCGCTCCCCCCTTGCGGGGAGGGCCGGGGCGAGGGGTTCTCTCCGCGAGCGCCGGCGCTGTGGAGAGAATCCCTCACCCGCCGCGCTACGCGCGTCGACCTCCTCCACAAGGGGGGAGGTGGAATTATTTTTTTCCGCGCCGTTCAATTCATCATTCTGCGGATCGATGGCGCTGGTTGGCATCGTCACGGCCATCATGTGTCGTCCGATTCTGGCTTGAGGTCTCGTTGCACCGCGGGTGTTCTCAGTAATTTCTCGATCCGTTCCGCTTCATCGAATCGATCGTCGACGCGGAAGCGGAGATCAGGTGCGAATTTCAGGTTAACGCGATGCGCGACCTCGCCGCGCAGGAATTTCTTGTTGCGCGCAAGGGCTGCGAGCACGACGTCGGTGTCCTTGCCGCCGAGCGGCATCACATAGACGGTCGCGAGTTTCAGGTCCGGCGACATCCGCACTTCCGGCACGGTGATGATGTGGCCTTCGAGATCGGCGATCGTGCACCGCGCCTTGCGCGAGCAAATCCGCGACCGCATGGCGCACGATCTCGCCGACGCGCAACTGGCGCTGCGAGCCGCCGGGGGCTTGCGTTGTTCTGATGGTGACGAGGCATTATTGTTCTCAACTCGTCATGCCCGGGCTTGTCCCGGGCATCCACTCGTTCTTGCGTTAAAGTCCGCCTTACGGCGGACATGGATTGCCGGGTCAAGCCCGGCAATGACGCAATTCAAGATGACGACGCTGCTCTGTAAGACTTGGACTTACAGAGAGCGCTGGATCGTCTCCACGCGATAACATTCGATGACGTCGCCGGGGCGCATGTCGCCGTAATTCTCGAACGCCATGCCGCATTCCTGGCCCGACGCCACTTCCTTCACTTCGTCCTTGAAGCGTTTCAGCGTCGACAGCTTGCCTTCGTGCACCACGACATTGTCGCGGATCAGGCGGACATTGGCGCCGCGTTCCACGGTGCCGTCGGTGACGCGGCAGCCCGCGACCTTGCCGACCTTGGAGATGTTGAACACTTCCAGGATCAGCGCGTTGCCCAGCATGGTCTCGCGCAGCGTCGGCGCGAGCAGGCCGCTCATCGCCTTCTTCACGTCGTCGACGAGATCGTAGATGATGTTGTAGTAGCGGATTTCGATGCCGTTGCGCTTGGCGGCGGCGGCGGCTTCCTTGTGCGCGCGGACGTTGAAGCCGATGATGGCGGCGTTGAAACCTTCCGCCAGCGTCACGTCGGATTCCGAGATGCCGCCGACGCCGGCATGCAGGATGCGGGCGGCGACTTCCTCGGTGCCGAGCTTTTCCAGCGAGCCCAAAATCGCTTCCAGCGAGCCCTGCACGTCGGCCTTGATGATCAGCGGGAAATCCTTGCGGCCCGTGGTCTTCAATTGCGACATCATCTGCTCGAGCGAGCCGCGCATGCCGGAAACCGAGGCCGCCGCGTTCTCGCGCTTCTGATGGGCGCGGTAGCTGGTGACTTCGCGGGCGCGGGCTTCGTTCTCGACCACGGCCATGCGGTCGCCGGCTTCCGGCGGACCGTTGAAGCCGAGCACTTCGACCGGCACCGAAGGTCCGGCCTCGTCGATGGTGTCGCCCTGATCGTTGATCAGCGCGCGGACGCGGCCCATCTCGGCGCCGGCGACGATGATGTCGCCGACCCGCAATGTGCCGCGCTGCACCAGCACGGTGGCCACCGGACCGCGGCCGCGATCGAGCTTGGCTTCGATCACGGTGCCTTCGGCGGGACGCGATACGTTGGTCTTCAGGTCGAGCAGTTCGGCCTGCAGCGCAATCATTTCCAGCAGCTTGTCGAGATTGGTCTTGTTCTTGGCGGAGACCTCGACGTCGACCACTTCGCCGCCCAATGATTCGACCTGCACTTCGTATTGCAGCAGTTCGGTGCGCACGCGCTCCGGCTTGGCATCGGGCTTGTCGATCTTGTTGATCGCCACGATCATCGGCACCTTCGCCGCCTTGGCGTGGTTGATGGCCTCGACCGTCTGCGGCATCACGCCGTCATCGGCCGCGACCACCAGGATCACGATGTCGGTGACCTTGGCGCCGCGGGCGCGCATCGCGGTGAACGCGGCGTGGCCGGGGGTGTCGATGAAGGTGATCTTCTTGCCGCTTTCCGGCGAGGTCACCTGATAGGCGCCGATGTGCTGGGTGATGCCGCCGGCTTCGCCGGACACCACATTGGCGTGGCGCAGCGCGTCGAGCAGCGAGGTCTTGCCGTGGTCGACGTGGCCCATCACGGTCACCACCGGCGAGCGCGGCTCGGTGTCGGTGGAATCGTCGACGATGTCGAACAGGCCTTCCTCGACGTCGCTTGCCGCGACGCGCTTGACGGTGTGGCCCATTTCCTCGGCCACCAGCTGCGCGGTGTCGGCGTCGATCACGTCGGTGATCTTCACCATCTGGCCCTGCTTCATCAGAAGCCGGATCACGTCCACGGCGCGCTCGGCCATGCGGTTGGCGAGTTCCTGGATGGTGATGGCTTCCGGGATGGTCACTTCGCGAATGAGCTTTTCTTTCGGCTCGTTCGAGGCGTGGCCCTTCAGGCGCTGGGTGCGGCGGCGGAACGAGGCGATCGAACGCTCGCGCACGTCGTCGGCGTTGAGCGCGGTGACCAGCGTCAGGCGTCCGCGCTGCTTGGCGGGCGCGGGTTTTGCGGTGGTCTTTGGAGGAGCGGCGGGGCGGGCGACGCCGCCGGGGCCGCGGCGGATCTGGCGCGGACCTTCATCCTCGTCGCTGCCGTCGGCGGCAACGCCGGGAGCGCGCGCGGTGGGCAAGGCTGCGCGCGGCCGCCGTTGCGGCCTTGGCTTCGGCTTCGCCGAAACGCTTCTTGGCTTCGGCCTCGGCCTTGCGCTTGGCTTCCTCGTCCTGGCGATGGCGGTCTTCCTCGGCCTTGCGGCGGGCCTCGGCGGCTTCGCGCTCGGCCTGCTCGATGCCTTCCTTGCTGTTGCGGCGCTTGGCTTCCTCTTCCGCGAGGCGGCGCTCTTCGACGTCGCGCATTTTTGCGTCCGCCAGCGCGCTGGCGCGCGCGGTGCGTTCGTCTTCGGTCAGCGTGCGCAGCACCACGCCGGAACTGGAGCGCGGCGCCGGCGCCGCGGCCGGACGGGTCAGCACGGGCTTGGCGGGTGCTGCCTTGGCGAGCGGCCGGCTCGGGCGCATGCGCTGCATCGGGCGCGTCGCCGCCGACGCGGCGCTTGCCGCGCTTCTCGACCACCACCTGCTTGGTCCGGCCATGGCTAAAACTCTGGCGCACGGTGCCCGTCTCGACGCGCGGCTTCAGCGTCAAGGTTTTGGTCGGAACACTCAGTGTCTTGTCGCCAGGCGATTTCGTATCGACCATTCAGCAGTCCCAATCTTGTTCAAGTTGTGCGTGTCCGCACACTTCGTGTCAGCAAAGTCGTCTTCAGTTCATTCAGTTATTCTTGGCCGAATGGCCGGCAGTCCTGTCGTCGTCAGCCATCCGGTATCGGACCAGAATCTGGCTGCGTGACAGGAATGTCTTGCCCGCCGAGCCCGCGAGCAGGGCTGCATGTATCACATTTGACCGCCCCAGTGCCAAATCCAATTGTTCGGATGTCAGCACGCCGATGACCGGAAATTCGGGCGATTCCGCCGACTTTACCGGCGTTTTGCCTGAGGATCGCGTCCAATTTGCGGATTCCGTCCGCGGCCCCGTCCGCCGCATGGATCAGGGCCACCGCCTGATGCGCCTGCAGCGCGCCTTCGACCTTGGCGAATCCGGCCACCACCTGGCCGGCCTTGGCGGCCATGGCGAGCGCCTCGACCGCGCCGCGCACCAGCAGGTTTTCGGTGTCCGCGGGCAGTGTCGGCGCGACGCGGACGTCGCGCTTGAACCCTTTGCCAAAATGGTTACGCCGGACGGCTTCCGCAACCGCCTTGTGCGAGGCCGAAACCCACAGGCCGCGGCCGGGAAGCTTGCGCTTCAGATCCGCGATCACCTCGCCCGAGGGGGCGACGACGAACCGGATCAGTTCGTCGATCGGCCGCACAGCCCGCGTGACCGCGCACATCCGCTCCGTCCCGGACCTGTTGGTCCGCGGGCCGTTGTCGAGATCGGCGGGGTCGGCGATGGCGAGCATGCGTCGGGCATGTCCTTAGCTGTTTTGTACGCCGTCATTGCCGGGCTTGACCCGGCAATCCATCCTCTTCGAAAGACTCTTGCGAAGATGGATGGATGCGCGGGTCAAGCCCGCGCATGACGCAGGGTTTGTGGAGGCTTCTCGCGAAGCTCACCAGAGTCGTCCTTACGCTGCAGGTTGTTCTTCGGTAGGCCTCGGCCTCCTCGGCGGGTTTTGCGAGATCGGCTTCGGTGATCCAGCCGGCGATGACGCGCGCCTGCATGATCATGGCTTCGGCGTCTTCGCGCGAGGTTTCGTTGGCGTCGAGAATGCCGGGATGCTTGGTCGGCTCGCCGCCTTCCTTGCGCTCGGTCCAGCCGACCAGGTCGTCGGTGGCGCAGCCCGCGAGATCCTCGACGGTCTTGATCTCGTTCTCGCCGAACTTCACCAGCATTTTCGAGGTCACGCCGGGCACCGTCTTCAAAGCATCATCCACACCGAGTTCCTTCCGTTTGGTTTCAAGCTCGGCTTCCTGCTGCTCGAGATATTCGCGGGCGCGGCTCTGCAATTCGTTCGCCGTCTCGTCGTCAAAACCTTCGATGCCCGCCAGTTCGCGGACATCGACCAGCGCCAGTTCCTCCACCGAGGTAAAGCCTTCCGACGCCAGCAATTGGCCGACCACTTCGTCGACATTGAGCGCTTCCATGAACACCCGCGTCGAATTCTCGAAATCGGCCTGGCGGCGCTCGGATTCTTCCTGCTCGGTGAGAATGTCGATGTCCCAGCCGGTGAGCTGCGAGGCGAGCCGCACGTTCTGGCCGCGCCGTCCGATCGCCAGCGACAGCTGGTTATTGGTGTCGGGCACCACGACCTCGATGCGCTCGCGGTCCTCGTCGATCACCACCTTGGCGACTTCGGCCGGCGCCAGCGCGTTGACCACGAAGGTCGCGATGTCGGGCGACCACGGAATGATGTCGATCTTCTCGCCCTGCAATTCGTTGACCACGGCCTGCACCCGCGAGCCGCGCATGCCGACGCAGGCGCCGACCGGATCGACCGAGGAATCCCGTGAAATCACGCCGATCTTGGCGCGCGAGCCGGGATCGCGGGCCACCGCCTTGATCTCGACAATGCCGTCATAGATTTCGGGCACTTCCTGCGCGAACAGTTTTGCCATGAATTGCGGATGGGTGCGGGAGAGGAAAATCTGCGGTCCGCGGGTCTCGCGGCGCACGTCGAAAATATAGGCGCGGACGCGGTCGCCGTTGCGGAACACTTCGCGCGGCAGCATCTCGTCGCGGCGCACGATGGCCTCGCCGCGGCCGAGATCGACGATCACGCTGCCATATTCGACGCGCTTGACGATGCCGTTGACGATGTCGCCGATGCGGTCCTTGAATTCCTGATATTGCCGGTCGCGCTCGGCCTCGCGCACCTTCTGCACGATCACCTGCTTGGCGGATTGGGCGGCGATGCGGCCATATTCCAGCGGCGGCAGGGTGTCGGCGATGGTGTCGCCGACCTGCGCGCCGGGATTGGCGCGCTGCGCGTCGATCAATGAAATCTGGTTCGAGGAATTCTCGACCAGGTCGACCACCAGCATGTGGCGCGACAGCCTGAGCTCGCCCTTTTTCGGGTCGATCTCGGCATGCACGTCGGTCTCGCTGCCGTAGCGGGCGCGCGCCGCCTTGGCGATGGCGTCTTCCATCGCCGCGATGACGATGCCGCGGTCGATGGATTTTTCGCGCGCGACCGCGTCCGCGATCTGCAGAAGTTCGATTTTATTGGCGCTGACAGCTGCCATGGCTCTAGTCTCCTTCGGTGGGGTCGATGTCGCCTCGCCGCAGTCTTTCCGCGGCAAGGCGGTGTTCCTTGGTATTCTTCGGGGCAGGCTTCTTCTCGGATTTCAATTTCGGCTTTCGGCGCATTGCTCTTGGTCGGATCGCTTTTCTTCGCATGCGGCGGCGGGGGCGGCAGAATTCCGAGATTCTGCTTCATCTCGCGTTCGGCGATCTTGCCGCGCCGCATCGATTCCGCGATCAACTCGTCGGTCAGCACCAGCCGCGCATCCGCGATGTCTTCCATCACCAGCATAACGGCGGGCATCTTCGTCGTTGCGCACGTCTTCGCGAAGCAAGATGCACGGCATCGCCTTCGATTCCGCCCAAAATGCCGCGGAACCGCTTGCGGCCCTGATGCGGCACCGCCATCTCGATTTTCACCAGATGGCCGGCATAGCGTTCGAAATCCGAGCGGCGCACCAGCGGCCGGTCGATGCCGGGCGATGAAATCTCCAGGCGGTAGGCGCGGTCGATCGGATCGGCGATGTCCAGCACCGGCGACAGCGCCTTCGAGATCGCCTCGCAGTCCTCGATCAGCATGGTTCCATCAGGCCGTTCCGCCATGATCTGGACGGTGCAGCCGTGTTCGCCGGACACTTTTATTCGCACCAGGCGGTAGCCCATGCCCTGCAGCACCGGGCCAGCGACCGCGGATACCCGCGCGGCCATGCCCGGCTCGGTAACGAGGCGCGGCTCGGCAAGCAGATCGAGGTCTACGGCATCAAGTGTCGGATCGGTCATATCCAGGGTCAAAAGGCTGTTCTTGCTGGCGTTGGTTTGGGGCACCCGCACGGAACCTAGGCATCGCCGGCGCCGGGTCCGTTCAGGTAATAAAAAAGAGCGGGTCCGGTGGGGCCCACTCTCAATACGCGATCGTATATGAGACGATTAAGTTGCGGCTGATATAACGGTTTTCAGGGTGTCCGGCAAGGGCCGGAACGCCCAAAGCGATGATTTTTCGGGCCTAACCCTTCCTTCACGAAGCCCACTTAAGTTGCCCGAAATCCGGCAGTGTGCCCGCGTTTCGAGTGTGCTTCATGGCAGTGGCCCCTTCCCTCATCCCCGGACTTGATGACATCGTCAAAAACGGCGATCCGAAACGCCGCGCCGAGGCCGCGCGCAAAATTTCGGAATTGTTTTTGGCTGGCGCCGCGCAGTTCAGGCCCGCGCATGTCGATCTGTTCGACGGCATCCTGACCGGCCTCGTTCCGCATACCGAAATCGCCGCGCGAGCCGACCTTGCCGAGCGCCTGTCCATGCTCGGCAATGCGCCGCCGGCGCTGGTGACCAGCTGGCGCGCGAGGATGAGATCTTGGTCGCAGGTCCCTTGCTGCGGCGCTCGCCTGTCATCGCCGAGCCGACGCTGATCGAGATCGCGCGCATGAAGGGCCAGGGCCATCTGCTGGCGATGTCGCAGCGGCCGAAATTGTCGGCAGGGGTTACCGATGTGATCGTGCGGCGCGGCGACCGCGAGGTGGTCCGGCGCGTCGCCGGCAATGCCGGCGCGCAGTTCTCGCAAATCGGATATTCGTCGCTGATCAAGCGCGCCGGCGGCGACGGCGTGCTGACGCTCACCGTCGGCCAGCGCGGCGATCTCTCGGCGCCGCAGCTGAAGGAGCTTGCTGGCTGGCTCGGCCGACATCGTCCGCCGCCGCCTGTTCGAGGTGGCAAAGCCCGACAAGAAGGCCGCGATCAATCAGGCGATGGTCGAGATCATCGGCGCGCCGAAACAGTCGGAAATACGCCGCGATTTCGCGCCGGCGCAGCGCGCGATCCTCGGCCTGCATCACGCCGGCGAATTGAACGAAGCCGCGCTGCTCGGATTTGCCAAGGCGCACAAATACGAGGAATGCGTTGCCGCGCTCTCGGCGATGTCGGCCGCGCGGATCGCGACCATCGATCGGCTGCTCACGGGCGACCGCCACGATCCGGTGCTGATCCTGGGCCGCGCGACCGGCCTCGAATGGGCCACCGTGCGCGCGCTGATCGTGCTGCGGCTCGGCCCCGGACGGGTGCCCTCGGCGACCGACATCGAGGAAGCGCGGCTGAACTTCGAGCGGCTGGCGGCCTCGACCGCGCAGCGCGTGGTGGATTTCTGGCAGACGCGGCAGACGGCTTGAGCTCGCATCCGCCCGAAACCGCAAATACGCCGCCCTTCGCCCTTCGCGCTCCGCTTTGCGGCCGTAGCGCGTCATGGTGTAGCCGTCCCACGGCTGACGCCAGTCGTCCGCGCGATCCGCCATCCAGATAAAATCGGGCGAGCGCGCAAGATGCGCCAGCGTCCAGGCGACGTAATCGTCGATGTCGCAGACGAAACGGAATTCACCTGACGGTTTCAGCACGCGCGCCATCGCGGCGACGGTGAAGTCCTGCACGAAACGCCGTTTCCAGTGCCGCCGCTTCGGCCACGGGTCGGGGTGGATGAGATCGATGCGATCCAGCGACCGCGCCGGCGCCCATGCCAGCAGTTCGGCGGCATCGCCCGCGAACAGTTTGATGTTGCCGATGTTGTGCGCTTCGATGGCGCTGAGGATTTTGGCCATGCCGTTGACATAAGGCTCGCAGCCGATGAAGCCGGTTTGCGGAAAGCCCAACGCTTCCGCGATCAGATGCTCGCCGCCGCCGAATCCGATTTCGAGACGAACGCTCTCGACCGTCGGATCGAACAGCGTCGCGAGTTCGGCCGGACTCGGACCGGCGATGTCGAGCGAGAGATGCGGCAGCAGATGCTCGATCAGATCGGCCTGATGCGAGCGCAGCTTGTGGCCCTTGCGCCGCCCGAAGAACGAGCCCTGCGCATGAACCGCGGCGCCATCATCGGGCGGTGTGTCGCGAGGATCGCGCGCGGCGCTGCTCATCGCAAAGTCTGATACAGCCGATGCAGCAGCCGGGCCCGCGGCTCGATCGACGAGATATACAACTGCTCATAATGGGTGTGTGCGCCCTCGCCGTCGACGCCGAGGCCGTCGAGGGTCGCGGTAAAGGGTGCGGTGAAATTGCCGTCGGAGCCGCCGCCGGTAAAGGTGTCGGCCAGGTCGAAGCCGATCTCGGCGGCCAGCGTCCTGGCGTGCTGGTACAGCGCGGCGCCGGCGTTGCCCTTCTCGTAAGGCGGACGGTTCAATCCGCCAGTCACTTTCACGGTCACGCCTTCGGTCTTCGATTTCAGGTTGAGGATTTTTTGAACGAACTCGTCAGCGTCCGCGGCCGTCATCACGCGAAGGTCGACTTCGGCGTAGGCCTGTTCCGGGATGACGTTGGGCTTGGTGCCGCCCCTTATAACGCCGACATTGACGGTGACGCCGCGCGCGATGTCGGTCATCGCCTCCAGCGCCTGGATGACATTGGCGAGTTCGCGGATGGCGCTGCGGCCATCCTGCGGCCGCGAGCCGGCATGCGCGGGCACGCCTGTCACGAACACTTCGAAGCGTGCCACGCCCTTGCGGCCGGTGACGATCTTGCCGCCGTCGCGCGCCGGCTCGGTCACCAGCACATATTTCGCCTTGTGGCCCTCGGCCTCGATCAGCGCCCGCGAAGTCGGACTGCCGATCTCTTCATCCGAGACATAGACATGGGTGATGCCGAGCGCTGAGCCGCCGCCCGCCGCGCAAAGCTGTGCGAACGCGTGCCAGGCCAGATAGGCGCCGCCCTTCATGTCGTAGATGCCGGGGCCGAACGCGCTGTCGCCGTGGATTTTAAACGGCAGCCGCTCGATGAACCCAAGCGGATGCACGGTATCGAGATGGCTCAGCACCAGGATTCCAGGTGCATCCTGTCCCCACGCCGAACGCGCGATCAGATGGTCGCCGCGGCCGTCGCGGCCGCGAATGCGTTCGAGCGTCGCCGGCAGATCGCGATAACCGCCGGCGACCACGGTCACGAGCCTGTTGACCTGCTCCGGCGCTTCGGTCGGCGTTTCGATCTCGACCCAGCGCCTGATGCCGTCGAGCATGGTTCTGGAATCGAAAGGGTTGGAAGAGACCGCCGTTTGCATGTTGTTCTTCATCACGGTGTCGACGACAAACGAGCCGAACGTCTAACCCATCTGCATTTGAGCGTGACTTCGAGAGTTGCGGCCACGCAAGCGCGTGCCAACATCCCTCATTACCCACTGCGGGACAAGGCTATCCAAACGGTTTGCATCCGGGATATTTCTTGACTTGACGAAGTCGACGCATGTTCCAGGTGTTGTTCGGGGCTCCGCGTCATCACCCGCCCCCTGAACCGGAACATATTTACCAAATCGAGATCAACCTGAACTTACCGGCTTGGCGGGGTCGCCGCGGCCGCCGATCAGTTCGACCATGTCGACGATGGCGCGGCGCAGCTTGATGTCGGGGACCCGGGTGAAGGCGCGGATCAGCGCCAGTCCCTCCGCGGTCGCGAGGAAGTCGGCAACATAGGCCGGTGAGGGCGCTTGGTCGAAACCTTCCGAACCTGCGGAGCTGCCGGGAGAGCCCTCGAACAGGAACGACACCGGGACTTGAAGAATCTCGGAGATTTGTTGAATGCGGCTGGCGCCGATGCGGTTGGTGCCTTTTTCGTATTTCTGAATCTGCTGGAATGTGAGCCCCAGGCCCTCGCCGAGTTTTTCCTGGCTCATGCCCAGCATGATCCGGCGCATGCGCACGCGGCTGCCGACGTGCCGGTCAACAGGATTGGGCGGTTTGCTCGGCATCTCCGACTCTCCATCTGCTTCACAGAGCGACGGTCACTTGAAGCAACGTCGCAATTGCAGAAGCAAATATGGAGTATGCCGTTAACGCTGTAATCGTCAAATCCTGACGGGCCAACCGGTAATTGCCGTCGATTTAGCGCGCGGATAACTAGTATATGAAATGTCACTCTACCGACGCGCGTATCAATTTGGCGTTTCTCCGCTAAAACCTGGTTGAGAGATCAACACCATTCCACTTTTACGAAACTGATTTCGCGACGCGCCGCCGAATCAGGAAACGTCGTGACTGTCCCCGATAACAGCGGCCTATATCGCCGCTGCGTGCATGGATCGTAGGTACAATCGCGGATGGCAAGGTCGAATCCAGCACGCCGCCGGCGCCGGGATCGAGCGGCGCGCAAGACGCCGTGACAATGAAGTCGCCACACAAGCGGTCGCGAACAAGACTTGGCTTCCATCGCAAAAAGGGTTTCTAATTCCGTTTCTTGAATATTACCTAGCCGTACGCCGCTAACGCGAACATGGCTGAACAAACTCGAAACGTTTCGTTCACTGTTTTACCGAGGCCAAATCTCGCATTGCCGATTGTTGTCCGGCGGTATTAGATACCGTAGATGACGTTCGACCGCAGCGCGAGACGAAAGCCATGACCGACATGACTTACGATGCCGATGCCGACGCGGTGTACATCACCGTCGCGCCCGGCAAGGCCGAGCGCACCAGAGAAATCGGGCCGTTCGTCTACGATCTCGATGCGAGGGGCCATATTGTCGGCATCGAAATCCCCTCTGCGAGCAAGGTTCTGGCGCCCGGAGACTGGAAAAAAGCAAGGCGGCCGAAACAAAGCCCGCGTCAGCGCAGCCGAGCAGCGGAGCGGCACCGGGGTTTTATTTTCATAAAGCGGCTTTCGCCGGACGACGCCGAATCACGATGATAAATGCGACGGCAACCATGACCGCGGCGGGGATATTGCCGACGCGCGCATAGACGGTCGGCGCAATCGCGGATGGCAACGGCGAATCCAGCACGCCTTCGGCGCCGAGACCGAGCCGCGCGACAATGCGGCCCACTGGATCGATCACCGCCGAGATGCCGGTATTGGCGGCGCGGACCAGCGGCAATCCCTCTTCGATCGCGCGAACGCGCGCCTGCTGCAAATGCTGATAGGGGCCGGTGGAGATTCCGAACCAGCCGTCATTGGTTAGGTTGACGATCCAGCCGGGTCGGTCGTCGCGCACCGCGATGTCGCCGGGAAACACCGCCTCGTAACAGATCAAGGGCAGCATGCGCGGCGCGCCGGGCACGTCCATCGGCTTGCGGCGCAGGCCCGGAATGAATCCGCCGGAAACCTTGGTGAGCTGAACGAAGCCGAGTTTTTCCATGAAATCCTGGAACGGCAGATATTCGCCGAACGGCACCAGATGCAGCTTGTCGTAGACCGACAGCACGCTGCCGTCGTGATCGATCACATAGATCGAATTATAGGCGCGGGTGATCTTGCCGCCGGGCGGCAGCTCCGGCGCGCGCACGGCACCGGTGATCAGCACCGTGCCTTTCGGAAGCAGGTCCGCGATCTGCGCCATCGCATCGGCTTCGCGGGTCAGGAAAAACGGGAACGCGGATTCCGGCCAGATCAAAATGCTGGCGTCGCGCACGCCGGTCGATTGCGGCCCGGTGGCGCGATCCGACAGCGAAAGGTATTTCTGCATCACCTGCGCTTTCGCAGAGTAGTTGAACCGCGCATCCTGCGGCAAATTGGGCTGCATGATGCGCAGCTTGACGTTGGCGACTTGCCGGGTGGGCTGCAGCGTCAGACGAGCCGCGCCGTAAATTCCCAGGGCGACCAGCAGCAGCAGCGCCGCCACCGGCGCGATCCATGGCCGGCGCCCGCGCGAGCTGCCGTCGATCAGCACCGCGGGGCTGGCGAAGATCGCGACGCTGAGAAACGTCAGGCCCCACAAGCCGATCAGCGACGCAGTCTGCGCCAGCGCCAGCGGCTCGGTCAGCGCGTAGCCTAGCGCGTTCCACGGAAAGCCCGAAAGGATTTGGCCGCGAAGCCATTCGCCGACGGTCAGGCTCGCGGCCAGCGCCAGGATGCGCGAGGCATCGCTGGTCCAGATCAGCCGCGCCAGCGCAAAACCGAAGGCGGTGAACAGCGCGAGATAGGCGGGCAGGCCCAGAATAGCGAACGGCAGCAGCCACGCGAAGGTCGGTGCGTCGACCAGAAACGCGTAGCCGATCCAGTACAGCCCCGGCACGAAATAGCCGAGCCCGAACCACCACCCCGCGATCGCCGCCGCCGGTATGCCGCGATGGCGCCCGGCGCCGGCGCCGTCGATCAGCCAGACCATCAACGGAAAGGTCAGGAACAGGACTGGCCACGCATTGAACGGCGCCATCGCCAGTACCGAGGCAGCACCCGCGGCCAGCGCGATGGCAGCCCGCTTCCAGCCCCATGACAGGATGATCGCCGTGCCGATGCTGCGGATGCGACGGGAAATCACGGAGTGCCGGCTCCGTCGCCCGGTGGCGAAGGCGGCGTGTCGGTGGTCTGCGCGCCCGTATCCGGAGAAATTTCGCGGCGGCGCGCGGGGCGCGGCGCGGCGCGCTCCTTGCGCGTGCCGATGCGCAGGCGCTTGACCCGGCGCGGGTCGGCGTCGAGCACCTCGATTTCGAAATTGCCGGGACCCGATATGACTTCGCCGCGCACCGGCAGGCGCCCGACGTGAGTCACGAGATAACCGCCGAGCGTCTCGACTTCCTCGCCGGCCTCGCCGGTGACGAAGTCTTCGCCGATCATGGAGCGGACGTCGTCGAGGCTGGCGCGCGCGTCGGCGATGAAGGAATTGTCCGACTGCTTCACGATCGCCGGCGGCTCATCGCTGTCATGCTCGTCGTCGATCTCGCCGACGATCTGCTCGACGATGTCCTCGATCGACACCAAGCCGTCGGTGCCGCCATATTCGTCGACCACCAGCGCCAGATGAATCCGCGACGCCTGCATCTGCGCCAGCAGGTCGATCGCCCGCATCGATGGCGGCACATAGAGCAGTTTGCGGATGATGTTGGCCTCGGCCAGCGGCAGCGCCAGATCGACCGCACGCAAATCGAGCCCGGCGGGCATCGGCTTCCGGCGCTTGGCGGTGCTGGGTTTCCCCAGGCGCGCCTTCGCGGTCATGAACGCCAAGAGGTCGCGGATGTGGACGATGCCTTCGGGATCGTCCAGCGTTTCGTTGTAGACCACCAGACGCGAATGCGCCGCGCTCTCGAACAGGCTCATCAATTCGCCGAGCGAAATATCGCGCTTCACCGCGACGATGTCGGCGCGATGCACCATCACGTCGGCGATGCGGCGCTCGTGCAGGCCGAGAATGTTGCGCAGCATGGTGCGCTCGATCGCGGAAAACCCGACCTCGTCGGGCTGAGAGGCGTCGAGCACCACCTGCAGATCGTCGCGCACCGATCCCGGCTTCCATCCGAACAGCGTGCGGATCGCGCGGGTCAGCCAGTTTTCGGCGGCGGGACGCAGCACCTCGCCGTCCTGCACCACGGCGGGCAGGTTGCGGATGTTCTTCGGATTGTCGTGGGTGGGTTCGGAATCCGGCATCTTCAGGTCATCCCGTCCCGATCCGCATAGGGGTCGGGAATGCCGAGCAGGCTAAGAATTTCGCGCTCGAGAGTTTCCATCGCTTCGGCATCATTGTCATTTTCGTGGTCGTAGCCGACCAGATGCAGGAACCCATGGATCGCAAGATGGCTGAGATGATGGTCGAACGGCTTTTGTTCGTCGTCGGCCTCGCGGCGGGTGGTTTCATAGGCAATCGCGATGTCGCCGAGCATGCGCGGCGCGTCGTCGAATTCGCGCCCGGCCGGCGGCTGCAATGCCGGAAACGACAGCACGTTGGTCGGCTTGTCCTGCCCGCGCCAGTTCTTGTTGAGGGTGCGTATCCCGGCATCGTCGGTCAGCATCACCGCGAGTTCGGCATCGCCGGTGTCGGCCGCGACAAAAGAGGCCGCGGTTTCAATGGCGCGATGCACGATTGTTTCGGCATCGGCCTCGGCGCCCCAGCACTCGGCGACGATCAGAACTTCGGTTTCGGGCGGGGCGGGCAGCGCCATCGTTGCAGAACTTTTTCTGAAAGCGGGAATTCCTCGATCGAGGAGGCTGCTTTCGAACGAAGATTTTCGCATCAGAGTTTCTTGGTTGCCGGCTTCTGCGGCAATCCCTCATAAGCCGCGACGATCCGCGCCACCAATTCGTGGCGGATCACGTCCTCGGCCGTGAATTTCACCTGCGCGATGCCGTCGACGCCATCGAGCAGCTTTGTGGCTTCCGCAAGGCCCGAGGTCTGTCCATTGGGCAGATCGACCTGGGAGGGATCGCCGGTGACGATCATGCGGCTGTTTTCGCCGAGCCGCGTCAAGAACATCTTCATCTGCATCGACGTGGTGTTCTGCGCCTCGTCGAGAATGATCGCGGCATTGGTCAGCGTGCGGCCGCGCATAAAAGCCAGCGGCGCGATCTCGATTTCGCCGGTCTGCAGCGCGCGCTCGACGATGCGCGAATCCATCAAATCGTACAGCGCGTCGTAGATCGGGCGCAGATAAGGATCGACCTTTTCACGAAGGTCGCCGGGCAGGAAACCGAGCCGCTCGCCGGCCTCGACCGCGGGCCGGGTCAGGATGATGCGGTCGACTTCCTTGCGCTCGAACAATTGCGCGGCCTGCGCCACCGCGAGCCAGGTCTTGCCGGTGCCGGCGGGACCGATGCCGAATACCAATTCGTGCTTCTTCAGCGCGCGGATGTAGGAATCCTGCGCCGCGGTACGAGCCCGCACCGGACGCTTGCGCAAATTGATGGCTTCGAAAGCCGATTTCGGCGCCTTGGGATCGAATTCAAACAGCGAGCCTTGCGCGACCACGGCGCGGATCGCGCCCTCGACCTCGCCCTGCGCCAGGTCGTGGCCCTGCGCCGCCTGCGCATACAGCGTCTCCAGCACGCGTCGCGCCGCGTCGCAGCCGTCGCGCGTGCCTGCGATGGTGATGTGATTGCCACGGGAATCCACCACGACATTGAGCCGGCGTTCGATCAGCGCGAGGTTCTGTCCGTAGGGGCCGACCAGCGCCGACGCCGCGCGGTTGTCGTCGAAGTCGATGACGACTTGGGTCTCGGGCGGGGTTTGCAGGTCGCGGTCGAGTTTGCGGCTGGGGGCGAGCGAAGGCGAATCCGATGCGCTTTTGGGCAAGGGTTCAGGCTCCCACTATTGGCTGTAAGGGTGTCATCGGAAAGAGCGCCGGTGGCGCTGGCCGCAGGTGAGGCGTTGCCGCGAGCGTGCCGAGCAGGCTGTAGCGCTCGAGGCTTTCGATTGTCACCGGCAACACCTGCCCGATGATCTCGGGCGAGGCCAACACATGCGCCGGTTGCAAGTAGGCGGTGCGGCCGACGATCTGGCCCGGATTACGCGCAGACCGTTCGAACAGCACATCGACGGTGGTGCCAATCGCAGCCTTGTTGAAGGCCGATTGCTGGCTGTCGATCAATTCCTGTAGCCGCACCAATCGTTCGTCCATCTCTTCAGCTGACACCGTCTCCCGCATTTCCGCCGCCGGCGTTCCCGGCCGGGGCGAATACTTGAACGAATAGGCGCCAGCGTAGCCGATTTGCGCGACCAGCGCGAGGGTCGCGGCAAAATCTTCCTCGCTCTCTGTAGGGAAGCCGACGATAAAATCCGATGAAAAAGCAATATCTTGCCGCGCATCGCGGAAACGGTCGATGACGCGGCGATAGTCGTCCGAGGTATGCTTGCGGTTCATGACGCTTAGGATGCGGTCGGAACCGGATTGCACCGGCAGATGCACGAACGGCATCAGCGCGGGAAGATCGCGATGCGCCTCGATCAGCGTGTCGTCGACATCGCGGGGATGGCTGGTGGAATAGCGCAGGCGAACGACGCCGGGAATTTCGGCGAGATGCCGCAGCAAGGTGCCGAGCGGCCACGGCCGGCCGTCGGGACCTTCGCCGTGATAGGCGTTGACGTTCTGTCCGATCAGCGTGATTTCGCGCACGCCGTTGTCGGCAAGCCGCTTCACCTCGTCGGCGATCTTCGCAACCGGCCGCGACACTTCGGCGCCGCGGGTATAGGGCACCACGCAGAAGGTGCAGAACTTGTCGCAGCCTTCCTGCACGGTGACAAAGGATGAAATGCCCCGCGCGCGAATCGCTTGCCGCGAGGGCGGGGCCAGGAAGCCGAATTTATCCTCGACCGGAAATTCGGTCTCCAGCGCGCGGCCGTGGGTTTTGGCGTGGGCCAGCAGTTGCGGCAGATGATGATAGCTTTGCGGGCCGACCACGACATCGACCACCGGCGCGCGGCGGATGATCTCGTTGCCCTCGGCTTGGGCTACGCAACCGGCGACGACGATATTCATGGTGCGGCCCTGACGCGCGGCCTCGTCCTTGGCGGCACGCAGCCGCCCCAACTCCGAATAGACCTTTTCGGAAGCCTTCTCGCGGATGTGGCAGGTGTTGAGGATCACCAGATCTGCGTCGTCAGCGCCTGCGGTCTCGACAAAGCCTTCGCCCGCCAGGGTGTCCACCATGCGCTGCGCATCGTAGACATTCATCTGGCAGCCATAGGACTTGATATGCAGCTTGCGCGGCTGGCTCATGGAACCTGAATGCAGACCTGAAATGGCGCCATTGCGGCGCGGGGCTCAATTATAGGCTAAAGCAAGGGAAATCCAGTGTTTTGCACAGCACTGGATTGCTTCGCTACGCTCGCAGTGACGGCTGAGACGCTGCAATCCGCTCAATTGTCGCCGCCAACTGCCGCATATCGTCGAACGTTGCTACCGAACCCGCGGCACGCAGCGTATCGGCATAGCCCGGCCGGCAGTGGCTGCCGCCATGGAATCCCAGCACGGTCATTCCCGCGGCGCGCGCGCCGGTGACGCCGGGGACACTGTCCTCGATCACCACGCAACGCGCGGGCTGCGCCTTCATCTGCTCGGCGGCAAACAGAAACAGATCTGGCGCCGGCTTGCCGCGGCTGACCTGGCCTGCGGAGAAAATATGCGGTGCAAGGATGTCATAAAGACCGGCACAGGTGAGACCGTGGCGAATCTTTTCCGGCGTGCCGCTCGACGCCACGCATTTCGGCAGGCGGATCGCGGCGACCGTCTCGGCGACATAAGGAACCGGCCGCAGGTCGTCGGCGTAGCATTGCAGCGTGGCCTGTTTTACCTGTGCTTCGAAATCACTCGGAAGACTGCGGCCGAGTTCGGCTTCGATGGTAATCCGTGCTTCGCGGTCGGATACGCCGAGAAAGCGATCGAGCACCTGATCGGCCGTGATCGGATAGCCGTGACGCGTCAGCGTCGCCGCATGCGCCCGGCACGAAATCACCTCGCTGTCGACCAGCACGCCGTCGCAATCGAAGATGACGAGATCGAAGATCAAGAGGTTTTATCGTCGTCCAGCGGCACGCAGTACAATTCCAGCCGGTGATCGACCAGTTTGTAGCCGAGCTTGCGCGCAATCTCCGCCTGCAGCTTTTCGATTTCCTCGGAGGTGAATTCGATCACCTTGCCGTCACGCAAATTGATCAGATGATCGTGGTGGCTGTCGCGCATCTGCTCGTAGCGGGCGCGGCCCTCGCGAAAATCGTGCCGCTCGATGATCCCTGCGTCCTCGAACAGCTTTACGGTGCGATACACCGTCGAGATCGAGATCTTGTCGTCGACCGTGACGCAGCGGCGGTACAGTTCCTCGACGTCGGGATGATCCAGCGCCTCCGCCAGCACCCGGGCGATGACGCGGCGCTGCTCGGTCATGCGCATGCCGGTGGCGGCGCAGCGCGCCTCGATGCCGGTGGCCTTGAGCGCGGGCGGGGATTTCAGTGCGGTCATGGGTCTGGCCCTGGCTACGACCTCTGTTCTGCCACCGCGGGCGGCCTACGACAAGTCGCGCCGCATCAAGACTGCGTTCAATTGCTCACCGCCGGGTTGCTTATAATAGCGCTCGCGGCGTCCGGCTACCGCAAACCCGGCCCGCTCGTAGAGCCGGCGTGCCGGCTGATTGCTTTCCTCGACTTCGAGAAACACGGTGCGCACCCCGCGGCCGGCGAGATGTCCCAAATGCGTCAGCAGCAGGTTGCGCGACAGGCCGCGCCCGCGATGTTTTGCGTCCACCGCGATCGACAAGATTTCGGCTTCGTCGGCCGCCATGCGCGATACCGCGAAGCCGATAACTCTCCGCCCCTGCCGCAGGCGATGCACCAGCGTGTTGCGCTCGGCCAGCATCTGCTCGAATTCGCCTTCGCCCCAGCCGCGATGAAACGATGCGCCGTGAAGCTGCGCCAGCCGATGCGCGTCACGCAAGGTCGCCGGTTCGATCGCGACGGCTCCGCCATCCCACAGGCCGGATAGCCATCCGATCATGGCGCCGATGGCTGCGCGGCTTTCTGCAGCATGTCCTTTTGTGGTTTTGCGTCGGGCGCGCGCAGATAATACGGACGGGCCGGCGCGCTATCGGGGCTGACCGCGGCGCCGAGCCAACCGACCCAGGCGATGTCGGGCGCCGCTTGCGCATCGGCCTGTACTGGCTTTGGCGCATCGGTAAGCCAGCGCTCGGCGAGAATCCTTGCGGCGTTGCCGACCAGATATGGCGCGCCGAAACGCGCGGCATCGAGCGCTTCCGCGATCGGCGCAACCCGGGGCCAGATCAGCGGCGAGCCGTTGCCTGCGACGACCTGGAGATAGACATGGTCGTGCCGCGCGTCGATTGCGGAGATCACCGGATGCTCGCCGCCTTCGTTGACGATGGGCGCGGCATAGGCCGCCAGCGTGGTCACGCCGACGACAGGCTTGTCGGCGGCGAGGGCAATCCCGCGCGCGGCGGATAACCCCACCCGCAAACCTGTGAAACTTCCGGGCCCCGTGGTCACCGCGATGCGGTCAAGGCCGGCAAAGCCGATGCCCGACTCTTTGATGACGCGCGCGATCAGCGGCATCAGCGCTTCGGCATGCCCGCGCTTCATCGGAAGCGATTCTCGCGCGATCATCTTGCCGGCGTCGGTGTCCAGCACGCCGGCAGCGCAGGCATCGAGCGCGGTATCGATAGCGAGGATCAGCATGAGAGGGTTATAACAGGCACGGACGGCGAAGCTAGGTCGCCGCCACATACTCGAGCCTCATGGTGAGGAGGCGCTCTCGCGCCGTCTCGAACCATGGCCGCGCGGCCATCCTTCGAGACGCCGCCTTCGGCGGCTCCTCAGGATGAGGGCTCAGATCGGCCTCACCTCGACCACGTCCGGCACGAAATGCTTGAGCAGGTTCTGGATACCGTGCTGCAGCGTCGCGGTGGAGGACGGGCAGCCGGCGCAGGAGCCCTTCATGTTGAGATAGACGATGCCGTCCTTAAAACCGCGGAAGGTGATGTCGCCGCCGTCATTGGCGACCGCAGGCCGCACCCGCGTTTCGATCAGGTCCTTGATGGTGTCCACGGTCTCGGCATCGGCCTCGTCGAAGAATTCGCCCTGCTCGTCGGCGGCCTCGTCGCCGCCGGCGCTGCCGTCGGCCATCAGCGGCGCGCCCGACATGTAGTGCTCCATGATGGCGCCGAGGATCGCGGGTTTGAGATGCTGCCAGTCGCTGTCGTCCTTGGTTACGGTGACGAAGTCCGAGCCGTAAAACACGCCGGTCACGCCGGGCACGCCGAACAGCTTTTCGGCCAGCGGCGAACGGGCCGCGGTCTCGCGGTCGGTGAATTCCATGGTGCCGCTGTCGAGCACGGTGCGGCCGGGAATGAATTTTAGCGTTGCGGGATTGGGGGTGGCTTCGGTCTGGATGAACATGGCTTTCTCCGGCGTTACCGGTTCAAGGCCGGCGCGTGAGGTGTCATGTAGCAGATGGCAATGCCGAACGCACGATCAAGGGCGCAGATCAGCTGTTCCAAAACGGTTCCCCCTCACGATAGCGCGTCGATCTCCTCGTCGGTAAGGTTGCCGGGCACGATGGTGACCGGAATCGGAAAGGTGCCGACCATCTTGGCCATCAGGGTGATGATCGGGCCCGGGCCTTCCGGGCCGGGATTGGCCGCCAGCACCAGCATCGCGATGTCGACATCCTGGTCGATCACGTCCAGCAGCTGCTCGGTGGAATTGCCCTCCCGGATCGCCCGTTCCGGGGTGATCGCGGCGATGCCGTTGGCGCGGCCGGAAGCGCGATCGAGCGCGGCGTTGGCTTCCTCATGGGCCTCGGCGCGCATGATGTCGGCGACCCCCAGCCATTGCTGGTTCTGGTCCTCGATCTCGATGATGCGCAGCATCACCACCCCGCCGCCGACCCGAACGGCCCAGCGGCTTGCATAATACACCGCGCGGTCCCATTCCGCGGTGTCGTCAACGATGACAAGGCACTTCGGCTTGTGACCCGTCTCATAGCTTCGACGTTGCGTGCTCATGCATGTCCCGATGCTGCGCCAAACCGCCGCATGCTGCCACGGGGCAGCCGCCTTCGACAAGCGGAACCGTTGGGCTGGTCCTCATGTTGAGGAGCGCGTCTTCGCGCGTCTCGAACCATGAGATGGCGGGGCGCTCATCCTTCGAGACGCGCCGCAAAGGCGCGGTCTCAGGATGAGGGCGGCGCTCAGACTTTACCGCTTGCGGACGAAGCCTACGATGTCCTTCACCGCGTTCATGGTTTCCGAGGCGATGGCGCGGGCGCGGTCGGCGCCGTCGATCAACACGGAGTTGACGTAGGCTTCGTCCTGGCTCAGCCGCTTCATTTCGGCGGCGATTGGGGACAGTTTTGCAACCGCAAGATCGACCAGGTTGGACTTGAAGCCCGAAAACTGCGCGCCGCCGAATTCGCTGAGCACCTCGGATTTGGGCTTGCCCGCCAATGCTGCATAGATGCCGACCAGATTGTCGGCCTCGGCGCGGGCTTCGAGTGCTTTCTCCTCCGACGGCAACGGCTCCGGGTCGGTCTTGGCTTTGCGGATTTTCTGCGCGATGGCGTCGGCGTCGTCGGTGAGGTTGATGCGCGAATAGTCCGATGGATCCGACTTCGACATTTTCTTGGTGCCATCGCGCAAGCTCATCACCCGCGTCGCGGGGCCGGTGATGACCGGCTCCGGCAGCGGAAAAAATTTGTCGCCATGGCCGTGCGCGGCGATCGATTCGGAGAAATCATTGTTGAATTTTTGCGCGATGTCGCGCGACAGCTCGAGATGCTGCTTCTGGTCCTCGCCCACCGGCACGTGCGTTGCGCGATACACCAGAATGTCGGAGGCCATCAGCACCGGATAATCGTACAGCCCGATCGAGGCGTTCTCGCGGTCCTTGCCGGCCTTCTCCTTGAACTGGGTCATGCGGTTGAGCCAGCCCAGCCGTGCGACGCAATTGAGCACCCAGGTAAGCTCGGCGTGTTCGGCGACCTGGCTCTGGTTGAAGATGATCTGCTTTTTCGGGTCGATGCCGGAGGCGATGAAGGCCGCGGTGACTTCGCGGGTGTTGCGGCGCAGTTCATTCGGACCGCCCCACACCGACACCGGCACGGTGATGGCGTGCAGGTCGACCACGCAATAGATGCAGTTGTGCGTCGCCTGCAGCTTGACGAAATTCAAGATGGCGCCGAGGTAATTGCCGAGATGCAGATTGCCGGTCGGCTGGACGCCTGAAAATACCCGCTCGATGATCGCCATTATCTTGATCCTGCGCTGCGCTCCGCGCCGTCCATTGCCACGCGGGACTTATCCGCGCAAGTCGCGAGGCGGTGAATGTCTGACGGCGCCGATTGCTTCCGCCCAATTGACGGCGCCGAACAGCGCCAGCAGCAGGCCGTAGATCGCGACGCCGGCGATAATCAGAACGCCGAGGATCGCGCCCTGGGCGAAGCCATGCGCGCTTGCCGCCGGCGGCCACACAAAGGCGGCCGTAAGCCACAGCAAGCCGCCCATCGCCAGCGCAGCCAGTACGATGCGCGGCAGCCGCCGCCGTGCCGCAGCGTCGATGGAAAATCCGAATGCCGCCGCGCCGCGCCGGATCAAGGCCAGCGCGTTGCTCCATGCCCCACAGGCGATGCCGGCTGCGATCCCGGTGACGCCGGCTATTTGACCGAGGACAACGCCGAGAACGACCGCGACCGCGAATCCCTTCAGCGCTGCGAAAAGCGGCGTGGCGGTGTCGCCGCGCGCGAAAAACGCCGGCGACAATGCCTTGACCAGCACATAAGCGGGCAGGCCGAGCGCCAGCAGCGCCAGCGCCTGTGCGGTCGCCGCGGCGTCGCTTGCGGTGAACGCGCCATGCTCGAACAGCGTGCGCACGATCGGCTCGCGCAGCACGATCAGCCCTAGCGCCGCGGGCAAAGCCAGGCCCACCGCGAGTTCGAGCGCGCGGGATTCAGCTTGCGCCAGCGCCGTCTTGTCATCGCTGCCGACGGCGCGGGTCAGCTCCGGCACCAGCACGGTGCCCATGGCGGTGCCGACGATGCCAAGCGGCAGTTCGATCAGCCGGTTGGCGAAATACAGCCACGATACCGCCGAGGGCGAGGCCGACGCGATGACGGCGCCGGCCATGATCAACAATTGCGGCCCGGAATTCGCGACCATGCCGGCCATCCCTTTAAGGAAGAAACCGCGCATCGGCGCGTCGAACGACACAAGCAGCGGTGCTGCGAGTTTCTCGCCGCCCAAGCGCAGTGTCAGCATCAGCAACTGCAACAGCCCGGCGAATCCGACGGTGGCCGCCATCACCAGCGCCGCCCGGGCTGCATCCTGTCGCCACGTCAGCAGCGCCATCATCACGCCGATCAGCGCTACGTTGAAAAGAATTGGCGAAAACGCCGTGAGCGCGAACCGATGCTGCGCGTTCAGCACTCCTGTCATGACCGCGACCGGGCCGGCGAAGGCGAGATACGGCAGCATCAGCCGGGCATTGTCGACCGCAAGCCTCAAGGTGGCGTGGCCGGCAAAGCCCGGCGCCAGCGCCGTGATCACCAGCGGCATCGCAACGCCGATCAGTATCGCGGCCGCGACCATTGCGAGGCTGACACTGCCGAGCACGCGCCCGGCAAAGGCGGTGGCTGCAACCGCTCCATCATTGTCCCGGACGCGCAAATAGGCCGGCACCAGCGCGGTATTCAGCGCTCCCTCGGTCAACGATCGCCGGAAGACGCTGATTCCCTGAAACGCCACCAGGAATGCATCCGCCACAGGTCCCGCGCCAAGCAGCGCCGCCAGCATCGCGTCGCGCGCAAATCCGAGCAGCCGCGAAACCAGCGTTCCGGTAGAGACGGTGAGGAGGGGACGGATCATGAAGCCATCTATAACGGCAGGCGCTTGCTGGCGCATGGAGGAACGTGATAGGTCGCGGCACCTTTATAGGGGCAGGGTTGCTCACGCCGATCTGGATCGGATTCTCCGCATCCTCGCAATTGCCATAACGGGATATTCTGGATGACTGCAGCGAAATATGACGTTCTCGGGATCGGCAATGCGATTTTCGACGTGCTGGTGCGGACCGACGAAGGATTTCTGGCGCGCCACGGCATGACCAAGGGCGGCATGGCGCTGATCGACGAGGCGCGGGCACTTGCGATCTATGGCGATATGGGTCCCGCGGTGGAGATGTCGGGCGGCTCGGCGGCGAACAGCATTGTCGGCGTCGCCAGCCTGGGCGCGCGCACCGCCTTTATCGGCAAGGTCAAGGACGACCAGATCGGCCGGCTCTACAGCCACGACATCAAGGCAGCGAACGTCGCCTTCGCGACCGAGGCTGCATCCGATGGGCCGGCGACCGGCTGCTCCTACATCCTGGTGACGCCGGACGGTGAGCGCACCATGAACACCTATCTCGGTGCTGCGCAGGAACTCACGCCCGCCGACATCGATCCGGCCGAAATCGCGGCGTCCGGGATCGTCTATCTCGAAGGCTATCTGTGGGACCCGAAAAACGCCAAGGATGCGTTCCTGAAAGCATCTGGCATCGCGCATGATGCGGGCCGTCAGGTGGCGCTGACGCTGTCGGATGCGTTTTGCGTCGATCGCTATCGCGGCGAGTTTCTCGATCTGATGCGAAGCGGCACCGCCGATCTGATTTTCGCCAACGAGGCGGAACTGCATTCGCTGTATCAGACCTCGGATTTCGATACGGCGCTGGCGCAACTGCGCAAGGATGTCGGTTTAGGCGTCGTGACCCGCAGCGAGAAAGGCTGTGTGGTGACGACCAAGGGCGGCGTGGTGTCGGTGCCGGCATTTCCGATCGAAAAGCTGGTGGACACCACCGGCGCCGGCGACCTGTTCGCCGCCGGATTTCTGTTCGGACTGGTGCGCGGCGCCAGCCATGAAAATTGCGGACGGCTCGGCGCGCTGGCGGCGGCCGAAGTGATCCAGCACATCGGCGCGCGGCCACTGGTGTCGCTGAAGGAACTGGCGAAGAAGAACGGGTTGCCGGTGTGACGGGGGAGCCTGTAGCTCAGATGGAGCGCAGCGCAATCCGGAATAGCCATATCGGCATTCGCGATCTGCGGATTCGCTTCGCTCCATCCAGTCTACAAGACCTCACGCTGCCTCTCGCCCGGCATCGAGCCCGGCATAGACGCCGGCTTCGAACACTGCAAATGCCTCGAGGCATTTCTGATCGGCGAACGGCAGCACCTGCATCAGGATCACGCCGGAAATGTCGCGCGACGGGTCGATCCAGTAATAGGTGTTGGCAAGTCCGGCCCAGGCGAGGCTGCCGGGGCTGCGGCCTTCCGGCGATTTTGCCGTGTTGATCATGAAGCTCAAGCCCCACTTCTTGTCCATGCCGGGATAAAGATCGACGTCGTTGGTCGCGAATGCGACATGCGACGTCAACTTGGGCATGTTGAGTTCGCCGATATGGTTTTGTCCCATCATCGCGACTGTTTCGGGCTTCAGCACCTGGTTGCCGTTGCCGCGGCCCTTGTTGAGAATCATCTGGGTGAACTTGATGTAATCGCCGGCGGTGCCGTAGAGGCCGCCGCCGCCCATGTGGAATTCGGGCTCCTGTTCCAGTTCGAACGGAATCGGCGCCAGCGATCCGTCCTCGCCGCGCGCATGCATGCCGACCAGACGCTTGCGCTGGGAATCGCCGATCTTGAAGGCGGTATCGCTCATGCCGAGCGGCGCGAACATGTGATCGCGCAGATAAGCATCGAGCCGCTTGCCGCTGACCGCTTCCACCGCCTTGCCGACGAAATCGATATTGCTGCCATATTCCCAGCGCGTGCCGGGGTCGGACATCACAGGCGTCTTCAGCGCGGCGTTCTTGCAGGTGGTGATGCCGGGGGTGCCGGTCTTCTCCAGATATTTCACCATGTCGCCGTTCCACATGTCGTAGCAGAAGCCGGCGGTGTGGGTCATCAGGTGGCGCAGCGTGATCGGATTTCGCGCCGGCCGCAGTTTCGGCTCGCCATTGGCATCGAACCCCTCCAGCACCTGCGGTGAAGCGAGATCCGGCAGCAGTTTGCCGATCGGTCCCTCCAGCGACAGCTTGCCCTGTTCTACCAGCTGCATGGCGGCGGCCGCGGTGACGGCCTTGGTCATGGACGCGATCCAGAACACGCAGTCCGCGGTCATGGCGTCGTCCTTGGTGAGGTCGCGCTTGCCGAACGCGCCCTGATAAACAACCTCGTTGGCCGTAGCGGCCATTGCGACCACGCCGGGAATCTCCTTGGCCTCGGCTTTCTGACGCAACGCCTGATCGATCTGAGCCTCGCCTTGCATGTCGGACCTCCCGTTTTGATTTTTTAAAGTGAGCAATCTTCCTCCGGCGCGGGATTTCCCGCAAGCGGGCGCAGTTTGTCGCGGCGAGGGGATCGCGATCTCGTGATGATGCGGGCGAGGCACAGGCCGGTTAAAAATGACGATTGGCGGCCGTGGTTTGCAGCGGACGCACTTGCATTGCCGCCGGCCCATCGGCATATCCCGCGTCACCGGATGCAGGTTCGATTTCTGGAACAAATGTTGCGGTAAGGCGTTCAAATTGCGGCGTAAATGGGCGGACCGGGCCCGCTGGTTTGATCAAAAATGTTGCAGCTTTCCGTGAAGCTGCGTGGGAGCGATGATGATTTCGAAGTGGAGCGACTGGAAGCGTTATCCGCGCGCCGGAAAAGGCGAGAATATCGAAGCGCCGATCAGCCCCGGCATTTACGAAGTCCGTTTTGCCGGCACCGGCGCGCTGCATTCCTTCGGCGCGGTGGACAATGTGGCGCAGGCGCTGTCGCTGTTGCCCGTCGCGTCCAAATCCTGGTTCGGCCGCCGCGAACCGGTCCAACTTCCGGACCTGGAATATCGCACCTGCGCGACCTCCAGCAAAGCGGACGCCAAGGCCGCCGCGGAGCGCATGATCGGCCGCCGTGAGGCCTATATGAGCGGCGCGGCCTGATTCCGTCATTGAAGCCCGCCTCCGGTGCATTGCCGCCGATTTGAGCCTATATTCGGTCTCAGCCCCGCAAGCCCCGCTTCAGGAGTTGCCCATGTCCCCGACCGCCGCCGCCGCACGTTCGACCCCCGCTACGCCATCGCTGCAGGATCGTCTGAAAGATCCCTCGCTGCTGCGTGAGCAGTGCTACATCGACGGCGCCTGGGTGGGCACGCCGGAGCGTCCCGTCACCAATCCGGTCAACGGCGTCGAGCTTGCCAAAGTGCCTAAGATGAGCACGGCGGAGACGACCCAGGCGGTGGAAGCTGCCGAGCGGGCGTTTCCGGGCTGGGCCAAGCTCACGGCAAAACAGCGCTCCAACATTTTGCGCAAATGGTTCGATCTCATCATTGCCAATCGCGAAGACCTCGCGCTGATCCTCACCTCCGAGCAGGGCAAGCCGCTCGCCGAGGCGCTGGGCGAAGTTGATATCGGTGGCGCCTATGTCGAATTCTTTTCCGAGGAAGCGCGCCGCGTTTACGGCGAGACCATTCCAACGCAAAAGCCCGACGCGCGGCTGCTGGCGATCAAGCAACCCATCGGTGTCTGCGGCGCGATCACGCCGTGGAATTTTCCGTGCTCGATGATCACCCGAAAAGTATCGCCGGCGTTGGCCGCGGGCTGCACCGTAGTGCTGAAGCCCGCCAACGAAACGCCGCTCACCGCGCTGGCGCTGGTGGTGCTGGCGGAGAGGGCCGGCGTGCCGAAGGGCGTGTTCAACATCCTCACCGGCAATTCGTCCGCGATCGGCAAGGTCTTGTGTGAACATCCGGCGGTGCGCTTCGTCGGCTTCACCGGTTCCACCGAGGTCGGCAAGATTCTATATCAGCAGGCCGCCGGCGGCGTGAAGAAGCTCGGGCTTGAACTCGGCGGCAACGCGCCGTTCGTGGTGTTCGACGACGCCGATGTCGACGCCGCGGTCGATGGCGCCATGGTCTCGAAATACCGCAACATGGGCCAGACCTGCGTCTGCGCCAACCGCATCTACGCGCAGGACAAGATCTACGACGCATTCGTGGAAAAATTGTCGAAGAAGGTCGCGGCGATGAAGGTCGGCGACGGCACCGAACAAGGCGTGGTGCAGGGGCCGCTGATCAACATGGACGCGGTCGACAAGGTCGAGAAGCACATTGCGGACGCGATGAAGCACGGCGCCAAAATCATCACTGGCGGCAAGCGCCACGCGCTCGGCGGCACCTTCTTCGAGCCGACGGTGCTGTCCGATGTGAGACCCGACGCGCTGGTGTCGCGGGAAGAAACCTTTGGGCCGCTGGCGCCGGTGTTCCGCTTCAAGGACGAGGCCGACGTGATCGCAATGTGCAACAATTCGCCGTTCGGGCTCGCGTCCTATTTCTACTCGCGCGATCTGGGACGAGTTTGGCGCGTCGCGGAGGCGCTGGAGTCCGGCATGGTCGGCGTCAACACCGGGCTGATCACCACCGAAGTGGCGCCGTTCGGCGGCGTCAAGGAAAGTGGCCTCGGCCGCGAAGGCTCGCATCACGGCATGGATGAATATGTCGAGATCAAATATGTGATGATGGCGGGGATTTGATCGTTCCCCGGACGCAGCGCAGCGCGCCGTTCTTCACGGCGTGGTGCGCTGCAGAGCCGGTTCTGCGAAGCGGCATGAAGAATGCCGCATCGCGCCCGGGAGACGTGATTGCGTTCGTCATTTAAATTTCAAACAGCCACGCTTTGGCGTTCTCGCGGCGCTGGTGCGTCCGAGGTTTGCCAGTCCCTCGCGCCGTTGCGAGGGGGATGGAGCGGTGGGAGGCGCCAGGGGTGCTGCGTCGGCACCCCTTGGAGGCGGGTGGTGAACCCACCTCGCGGGGCAAGGTGAACCCCGCGCGCCCAAGGCTAGGCGCAGCGCCTCCCAGCGCTCCACCTTACCACCAGGCCGTCGACCGTTCCGGGGCGCCCCGGTCCGGCCAGCTCTCGCTCTGTCCCCTAAAGGATCGCTTCTAGAAAGCGGCCCCTCATCGAACAGGACGCATGGATTATAAGCCCGCCCCGCAGACCGGGGATAAGGAATCGCAAAATTTTTTTCCTGAACGATTACATGCACGTGCCCCGGACCAGAGCCGGAGTCCATGGTCGCATCAAGAAAGCGAGAGTGGATCCCGAGATCTGCGAAGCAGCGCTTTGCGAAGGGCTCGCGCTGCATCGCGCGCGGGACACGGCAGTGTCCGCGGCGATCCTTCGAGACGCCGCGCTAGCGCGCGGCCCTCAGGATGACGGTGGTGTATGTGGTGGCGCCTCTTCGCCGAACGTGCCATGCCGTCCCGCGCCGGATGCAAATCGCTTTGCACCGGACAGCGTTTCGCCGGACGCGATCACCTCAAGCCCGCCGCGCATTTCATTGGCGATGGCGTCTTCTTCCTCGAGATCCCACTGCCGCAGCGCCGATAGCCGGTCGGCGCGCATGCAGGTTTGCGGGAAGGCGGCGATCTGTTTGGCCAGTGCGATCGCGTGTGCGCGCGCTTCGCCTTTCGGCACCAGGCGGTTGGCGAGACCTATGCGCAACGCTTCTTCGCCGCCGACCGGCCGCCCGGTGAGGATCAGATCGATTGCCTGCGAATGACCGATCAGCCGCGGCAGCCTTATGGTGCCGAGATCGATCAGCGGCACGCCGAAACGGCGGCAATAGATGCCGAAGATGGCATCCTCGGCGACTACGCGCATATCGGCCCATAGCGCCAGCTCCATGCCGCCGGCCACCGCAAACCCCTCCACCGCGGCGATCACCGGTTTTGTCAGCCGCAGCCGGCTCGGCCCCATCGGCGCGATCGTCGCGTGGCCGCCGATCTCGCGTTTTTTGTTGGGATCGCCGGATGCCACCGCCTTGAGGTCGGCTCCTGCGCAAAAATATCCGCCGGTGCCGGTGAACACCGCAACCGACGCGCTCTCGTCGGCATCGAAAGCGCGGAATGCATCGAACAGTTTTCGCGCAGTGGCGCCGTCGACCGCGTTGCGGCAGTGCGGACGGTCGATGGAGACGATGGTGATCGGTCCGTCGCGCTCGATCAGGACGGTGTCGGTCATGGCTGTACCTCCTGTGGATGCCCCGTCATTGCGAGGAGCATTTGCGACGAAGCAATCCAGTCTTCGGGCAAAGAACTGGATTGCTTCGTCGCCACGCTCCTCGCAATGACGGAGTTTATACCTTGAGCTCGTTTCCGGTGATCAACCTGTATGCCTCGAGATAGCGCTTGCTGGTGGCGTTCACGACGTCAGCCGGCAAGGCCGGCGGTGGAGCGTCGCCATTCCAGCGGCCGGCGTGGCGTTCGGCGTCGAGATAGTCGCGTAGCGGTTGCTTGTCGAAGCTCGGCTGCGGCCGGCCCGGCGTGTAAACGTCCGCCGCCCAGAACCGCGAACTGTCCGGGGTCATCACCTCGTCGATCAAAATGATGCGTCCGTCGCCGTCGCGGCCGAATTCGAATTTGGTATCGGCGATGATGATGCCCTGGCCGCGGCTGATTTTCTCGCCCAGCGTATAGACCGCGCGGCTCATGCTCTCCAGTGTGTATGTGACGTCGTCGCCCAGAATCTCGCGCATGCGGCCGACCGTGATGTTTTCGTCGTGGCCGGTTTCCGCCTTGGTGGCCGGGCTGAAGATCGCGGGCTCCAGTTTTGCGCTTTGCAACAGTCGAGGCGCGAGCTTCTCGCCCGCCAGCGTGCCCTGTGCGGCATATTCCTTCCACGCCGAGCCCGAGAGATAGCCGCGGATCACGCATTCGATCGGAAACACATTGGTGCGCCGGCACAGCATGGCGCGCCCGGCGATCTCCGTGCGATGCGCCCGCAGCGCAGGCGCTTGGCTGATGATCTCGTCGGCGTCGGCGCTGATCATGTGATGCGGCACCACGCCTTCGAGCTGACGAAACCACCACGCGCTGATTTGCGTCAGCACCGCGCCCTTCATCGGAATGGTTTCCGCCATCACCACGTCGAACGCGCTGATGCGGTCGGTGGTGAGCAGCAGCACGCGGTCGTCGCCGACGGCGTAGATGTCGCGCACCTTGCCGCGGCCAATTCGTGGCAGCGGCAGGTCGCTGGCGAGCATCGTGGTCATGAAGTCCGCCATTGCGAGGAGCCCTTGCGACGAAGCAATCCAGTCTCGATGCACGAGAAGAGCTGGATTGCTTGTCGCTTCGCTCGCAATGACGGCTGATGGCCGTTCATTCCGGCAGCGGAATGAACTCGTGTTCGTTGGGGACGTGGGCAAAGCGGCCGGACTTCCAGTCCTGCTTGGCCTGCTCGATCCGCTCCTCTGGAGGATGACACGAAATTCCACCAGATGTGGCGCGGGCCTTCCAGCGCATCGCCGCCGAGAAACATCATCCGCGCGCTGGTGTTCGCCTTCACCGTGATGCGGTCGCCGGGCCGGAAGATCAGGAGCCGCGGTCCCTGATAGCGGTCGCCGGCGATCTCGATCTCGCCGTCGATCACATAGATCGCGCGTTCCTCATGGTCGGGATCGAGCGGCACGGTCGTGCCCTCATCGAGTGCTACCTCGGTATAAAACCACGGCGACACCATATCGACCGGCGATTTGGCGCCGAACGAACTCCCGGCAATTACGCGCGCAGTAAAGCCGGCATCCTTTACCGTCGGCAGGCTGTCGGCGCCGTAATGCTGGAACGAGGGTGCGATTTCCTCGGAGCCTTTCGGCAGCGCGATCCAGCTTTGCAGGCCGAGCATTTTTTGGCCGTTCTGCCGCGGCACGTCCGGCGTGCGTTCGGAATGCGCAATGCCGCGGCCCGCGGTCATCAGGTTCATGGCGCCGGGCTGGATTTCCTGGATGTTGCCCTCGCTGTCGCGATGCAAGATTGAGCCGTCGAACAGATAGGTGACGGTGGCGAGCCCGATATGCGGATGCGGCCGCACGTCCATGCCTTTGCCGGAGACGAATTGCACCGGCCCGAAATGATCGAAGAAGATGAAGGGCCCGACCATCTGCCGCTTGCCATGCGGCAGCGCGCGGCGCACCTCGAAACCGTCGCCGAGGTCGCGGGTGCGAGGCACGATCACCAGCTCCAGTGCGTCGCAGGAAGTGGGATCGCCGAGCACGGGATCGTTGGAGGGAAGCCAGCTCATGGGGACTCTCGGTTTTCAGGTGATCGTGACGAACATTATCGTGCGCCATTGCATAGTGACAAGCGTCATCCTGAAGCAGCGCGCCCTTGCGCGAGTCTCGAAGGATGGGCCACATACACCTGTGTCCGCATCCTTCGAGGCTCGCCGAAGACGGCGAGCAGCCCAGGATGTCGGCTCTGAAATTTGAGGCAGGAAAACAGAATGCTTGCTCAACCCAAACCCGGTGCCGCGCTGGCGCAACTCAACGGCCCGGTCATCGAAACGGCGCGGCTGATCCTGCGGCAGTGGCGCGGCGCCGATGTCGCGCCTTACACGGCGATGCTCGCCGATCCGGCTACCGCGCGGTTCATCACCGTGGATGGCAAACCGGTCGAAGACACCATGACCGGCTGGCGGCATACCGTGGTGATGGCGGGACACTGGGCGATCCACGGCGCCGGCATGTTCGCGGTCGAGGAAAAGCACAGCGGGAAATTCGTCGGACGGGTCGGGACCTGGTACCCGCCGGCCTGGCCCGATTTCGAAATCGGCTGGGGCATCACCAAGAAAGCCCAAGGCCAGGGGTTTGCGACGGAGGCCGCCCGCGCGGCGATCGACTGGGCATTCGCGAACTTCGAGATCGCGCAGGTGATCCACTGCATCGATCGCGAGAACATCGCATCACAGGGGGTCGCGCGGCGGCTCGGCGCTACGAGGCAGCGCGAGATCGAGCTGTTCGGTCACGTCGCGGATATGTGGGTTACGGCACGCGAGGCATGGACGGCGTCCCAGCGCTAGAACATGCGGAAATTGAAAAAGCCGCCGGCGGGCCGGTCAAACTGGGCCTGGCGGTAGCCGCCAAACTGCGCCGCGGGGGCCGCCGGATAGGCGGCGGCGTAATTCGGGCGCTCGCGTCGAACCACACTCTTTGGACGTGCCGCCATTTTGACGGCCGGCTTGGCTACCGCGGTCGCGGCAGCGCCTACATCGGTCATCTCGGCTTTGGCTTCATAGACCGGGTTTGATCTCGCCTCCTCCGCCGGTGCATCCCGGCGGAATGTCATCTGCCGTTCCCATTGCAGCCGTTCGGCGGTCGGAGGCAGCGGCGCGATATCCGGATAAACCACTGCTGCCACTTGCGGTTTATTCAAATTCCCCTGCGATTGCCGCCACGAGGCGAGCGAGCCGCCGCCCTGCGCGGTCGCGGGCTGAGACGGCAGATCGGTTTGCGGCAGCAAGTAGTCGGCGGCGAAAAGCAGCCCCAAAAGGCAGCAACCCATTACCAAAAAATATCGCAAAACCGGCACGGCCGAGGCCCCTTGTTGGCATCGATAATTCTCCGCCTCCGTATTAGTTCCTTGGCGAGGATTTCGGTTCAGGAAAATTTCCGGCATTGCGTTGGGGCGAGATGCCTAAATTTACTGCAATCCGCCGGAAAGCGGCGGCCTTTACCGCCGCCCGAGATGGGTCGCGGTCTCCACCCGGTCGAAGCGTTCCAGCGACAGGATCGCCTCCGCCAGCTGGTCGGCGCGGCCATTCAGCACCGGGCGCGCCAGCGTCAGGAATTTCTGCTGCATCGCCTGCGCATCCGGAAACGACGACGGCTCGCCGGAGGGGTCGGCATAAAGCCGCTCATGCACGCCGTCCTCGGTAGCGATGGAAACGCGCGCGCCAAATGGATGGCTGCGGCCGGTTTCGAGGCGATCGTCCTGCACCACGTCGAAGCGATCGGCGAGCGCATCCACCGCGGCATCTCCGAGCCGCGCATAATCGTCCCAGCCGAAACGGCCCTGATCCAGCGCCACCGCACCCGTGAAGAACATCGAGAACTGGCCGCCGACGATGGAGGTCGGATGCCGCTTGGTGGCGGCGTCGCCGGTCAGCGTAATGCCGTTGCGATGCAGACCGATCTCGACGCGCTTGACCTGGTCCGGCGTGATATTGTGCTCCCTGCGCATCGCGATCAGTGCATCCAGCGCGGCATGGGTATAGCGGCAGCTTGGATAGGGTTTTACGCCGATCTTCATGGTCTCGTAGATTTGACCCAAGCCGGCGACCGCCTTGTCGGGATGCGCGTCGTCGCTGTAGCCGGCCAGCAGGCCATGCTTGCCTTCGACCGATTCGGTCGCACCGACAAAATCGTTGCGCGCCAAGGTCGCGGCGATGACACCGTTCATGGCGGCGGCGCCGACCTGATAGCGTTTGTTCCAGCCGCCGTTGACCAGGAATTGCAGCGAGCCTGCGGCCTGGCTGCCCGATACGCCGAACGCTGCGATGATCTGCTCCTTCGAAAGTCCGAACAGCTTTGCCGCCGCCGCCGCCGCGCCATAGGTGCCGGCGGTCGCGGTGGGATGAAAGCCGCGCTTGTAATGCGAGGTCGGATCCAGCGCGTTGCCGAGCCTGCAGCACACTTCGTAGCCGGCGACGATGGCGGTCAGCACGTCACGGCCGGACGCGCCGACGAGCTCGCCGATCGCGAACGCGGCCGGTACCACAGGCGCGCTCGGATGCAGCGAGGAATCGGCGTGGGTGTCGTCGAAATCCAGCGAATGGCCGAGCGCGCCGTTGAGCAGCGCCGCCACCGCCGGGGTCCAGGTCCTGGCATCGCCGAACACGGTGGACGCGCCGTTGCCGTCGAGCGCCAGCGCCGCGAGCATTTTCAGCAGCGATGGCGTGGATTCTGCGTCGCACCGGGCGCGTACCGCGCTGCCGAGGAAATCCAGCGTCAGGATTTTCGCGCGGTCCAGCACTTGAAGCGGGATGTCGTCAAATTTCAAATTCGCGACATAAGCGGCGAGCGTTGCGGTTTCATCGGCCATCGTGTTTCCTTAAGCGTCGAGCGCAGGGTAGGGGCGCTTGATCGGGGTTTCAAGCCGCTCGCGCATGGCGGGCAGCAGCCATGCCGAAAGCTTTCGATAACGGACCATCTGCAAAGGGCGCGGAACAAGAGATGATGGCATTTCTGAAACGCATGATTGCCCGGATTAAATCCCGAAAGGTCGAACTCGGCCTTGGCGTGCGGGTGACTGTGGCGGCGCTGGGCGCGCTGGTGATCGCGCTGGCGCTGGGCTTAAAACTGCCGCTATGGGCCGTGCTCACTTCCCTCATCGTCACCCAGATGAGCGTCGGCCGGTCGCTGAAAGCGACGCGCGATTATCTGGTGGGCACCGTGGGCGGGGCGATCTATGGCGGCGCGGTCGCGGTGCTGATCCCGCATTCCGGCGAGGGCGCGCTGCTGGCGGTGCTGGTGCTCGCGGTGGCGCCGCTGGCGTTCATCGCCGCCATCAACCCCAGCCTCAACGTCGCTACGGTCACCGCGATCATCGTGCTGCTGCTGCCGATGATGAATCACGGCACCCCGCTGGATTCCGCGATCGATCGCGTGCTCGAAGTCACAGTCGGCGCGATCACTGGCCTGCTGGTGTCGTTCTTCGTGCTGCCGTCGCGCGCGCACAGCCTGATCCGCGTCAGTGCGGCGCGCATGCTCGATCTGATCGCGGCCGCGCTCTCCGAATTGCTGGCGGGACTGACGCGCGGACGGGACAACGACGCGCTGCATGCCTTGCAGGACGGCATCGGCGCCGCAATGGTCGGCCTCAATGCCACCGGCGCCGAGGCGGAGCGCGAACGCGCCGCGCATCTGTCCAGCGGCCCGGATACCGGACCGCTGCTGCGCACGGTGCTGCGGCTTCGCCATGACCTCGTGATGATCGGGCGGGCCACGGTGGTGCCGCTGCCGGCCGACCTGCAGGCCCGGCTGGCCGCGCCGCTGTCACGCATCAGCGAAACCATGGCCGCTTACTTGCGGGCGGCCGCCGCGACGCTGCGAACCGGCGTCGGCGCGCCCGCGATCTGGCCGGTGCAGACCGCGCTGCAGACTTACGCCGCGGAAGTCGCGGCCCTGCGCGGCGAAGGCCTGACCCGCGGCCTGCCCGGCGACGTCGCCGAACGGTTCTTCGCGCTGGGATTTTCGCTGGAACAGATGCGGCAGAATCTGAAGGATCTGGAGCGCTGCGTGGCGGAGTGGTGCGAGACGCCGGCGAGCGCGGCGGCCGTTGCCGACGAATAGGCCGGCCGGTCGTCGCCCGACGGCTCAGCGCGCGACCTGGCCGATCTTGCGGGACAAAGAGTGATTGTGCTGGACAGCGGAAACACTATCGTTTGTCCGCCTGCAGGAATTCCCGCAAGGCTTGATGCCATTTGCCAGTTTGAAACGATAGCGATTGTGTCCGAGCCCCGACCTTCGATTCGCCAACGCTTTCTCACCGGCTTGATCGGAGCCCCGATCGCGCATTCAGCTTCGCCGGCGATGCACGAGCAAGCTGCCGACGCCTTGGGGGTACGGTGCCACTATCAACTTATCGAAGTTGCAGGCGCCGGTCGCGACGAGTTGCGCGCGCTGCTCGACGGAGTGAGACGGCTTGGCTTCGCGGGCGTGAACGTTACGTTCCCGTACAAGGAGGCGGTGGCGGATATGCTCGACCAGCTGTCGCCGACCGCCGCCGCGATAGAAGCGGTCAATGCCATTGTGATACGCGACGGCAGGCTGGTCGGTCACAACACCGATATCTCGGGTTTTGCGCGGGCAGCGGCCAATCTGGTCACGGATTCAGGACGGGGGATTGTCGCTGTCATCGGGGCCGGCGGCGTCGGCAAGGCCATTGCGTCGGCGCTGGCGGGCCTCGGAGTCGCCGGGATCCGAATATTCGATACCGACCGAAGCAAGGCTGATAGTCTGGCGGCACGTCTGCGCGCATATGGCGGCGTAGTCGCCACTGATAGCGTCGAGGAGGCGCTTCGGGGGGCAGTCGGTGTGGTCAACGCAACACCGGTGGGAATGCTGCGCAGCCGCGGCACAGCGGTCCCGGAAGCGTTCTTGCATGATGGGCTCTGGGTTGCCGACGCCGTCTATTCGCCGCTCTGGACACCGCTCCTGACAGCAGCAAAGGCGAAAGGCGCCCGCACCATGACCGGGCGCGACCTTGCCATTTATCAGGCCGCCGACGCGTTCGAGCTATTCACGGGACTTAAGCCGTCCGTTATCGAGATGGGAAATGCATTCGACGGTGCGATGGCGAAAGCATGCCCTGCTTCACATGCGGTGTAACAACGCGGCCAGGACAAGATCGCGGCAATCAAATCGAGCACCGAGTATATCCAACCTGAGCTTGTCACACATCCACATTGGCGCTGAGCGAATTATCCTGGATGAATTCGCGGCGTGGTTCGACCACATCGCCCATCAGCTTGGTGAAGATGTCGTCGGCCTCATCGACCTCCTTGATCTTGACCTGCAGCAGCGAACGCTCGTTGGTGTCGAGGGTGGTTTCCCAGAGCTGGCTCGGGTTCATCTCGCCGAGACCTTTGTAGCGCTGCAGCGCCACGCCCTTGCGTCCGGCGTCGGTTACCGCCTCGAACAGGCCGACCGGACCGTGGATCACGGTTTCGGTGTCCTTGCGGCGCAGCAGGCCGGGCTTCGGATAGGCTTCCTGCAGCTTTGCGGCGTAATCGTCTAATTTGCGGGCGTCGGCGGAGCCGAGCAGCGCGTCGTCGATGATGGCTACGTCCTTCACGCCGCGCACGATGCGCTCGAAGAAAAACCCTTCGCCTTCGGTGAAGCGTCCGGTCCAGCCGCGCTCGACTTCATCCGCGAGCGCATCGAGCCGCCGCGCGATATAGCCCGCGGCGGCGTTGGCGGTGGCGGCATCGCCGGTGATTTTCGGGTTCATCACCCCGGCGATCGCCGCCTGTTCGATCACCCGGCGGTTATAGCGGCTGTGCAGATTGTGCAGCGTGCCGCGGATCACGCGGGCGTCCTCGACCAGCGCTTGCAGATCCCTGCCATTGCGGTCCTCGCCTGAGGCGAGCTTGAACACGCAGTCGTCGAGCCCGGTGTTGATCAGATAATCTTCCAGCGCGCGCTCGTCTTTCAGGTACTGCTCGGACTTGCCCCGCGTTACCTTGTAGAGCGGCGGCTGCGCGATATAGAGATGGCCGGCCTCGATCATCTGCGGCATCTGCCGGAAGAAGAACGTCAACAGCAGGGTGCGGATATGCGCGCCGTCGACGTCGGCATCGGTCATCACGATGATCTTGTGATACCGCAATTTCGACAAATCGAAATCATCGCGGCCGATGCCGGTGCCCAGTGCAGTGATCAGGGTGCCGATCTGCTCGGAGCCCAGCATCTTGTCGAAGCGCGCGCGCTCGACATTGAGGATCTTTCCGCGCAACGGCAGCACCGCCTGGAATTCGCGGTTGCGGCCCTGCTTGGCGGAACCGCCGGCGCTATCGCCCTCGACGATGAACAGTTCGGATTTGGCGGGGTCGCGCTCCTGGCAATCGGCGAGCTTGCCGGGCAGTGAGGCTATATCCAGCGCGCCCTTGCGCCGCGTCAGCTCGCGCGCCTTTCGCGCCGCTTCCCGGGCGGCGGCTGCTTCCACCACCTTGCCGACGATGATTTTTGCTTCCGCGGGATGTTCCTCGAACCACGCCGCCAGCGCCTCGTTGAGCACGTTCTCGACCACCGGACGCACTTCGGAAGAAACCAGCTTGTCCTTGGTCTGCGAGGAAAATTTTGGGTCCGGCACCTTCACCGACAGCACCGCGGTGAGGCCTTCGCGGCAGTCATCGCCGGTCAGCGCGATCTTTTCCCGCTTGGCGATGGCGTCGGCATAACCGTTGACCTGCCGCGTCAGCGCGCCGCGAAAACCCGCCAGATGGGTGCCGCCGTCGCGCTGCGGAATGTTGTTGGTGAAGCACAGCACGTTCTCATGATAGCTGTCGTTCCACCAAAGTGCCGCCTCGACGCCGATGCCGTTCAATTCGGCGTCGATCATGATCGGGGCAGGCACCATCGCCTTCTTGTTGCGGTCGAGATATTTGACGAATTCCTCGACGCCGCCCTTGTACATCATCTCCTCGCGCTTCTCGACCGCGTGGCGCATGTCCGAGAGCACGATGTTGACGCCGGAATTCAGGAACGCGAGCTCGCGCAGGCGATGCTCCAGCGTGGCGAAATCATATTCGACATTGGTGAAAGTGTCGGTAGAAGCGAGGAAGGTCACCTCGGTGCCGCGCTTGCCGCTGGCATCGCCGACGATCACCAGCGGCGCCACCGCGTCGCCATGGGCGAATTCGATTAAATGCTCCTTGCCGTCGCGCCAGACCCGCAGCTTCAGCTTGCTCGACAGCGCGTTGACCACGGAAACGCCGACGCCATGCAGTCCGCCGGACACCTTGTAGGAGTTCTGGTCGAATTTTCCGCCCGCGTGCAGCTGGGTCATGATGACCTCGGCGGCCGAAATGCCTTCGCCCTTGTGGATGTCGACCGGAATGCCGCGACCGTCGTCGCGCACGGTGACAGAGCCGTCGGCGTTGAGCACCACCTCCACCGCGGTGGCGTGGCCGGCCAGCGCCTCGTCGATAGCGTTGTCGACAACTTCGTAGACCATATGATGCAGCCCGGAGCCGTCATCAGTGTCGCCGATATACATGCCCGGCCGCTTGCGCACCGCGTCCAGCCCCTTCAGAACCCGGATCGATTCCGCGCCATATTCGATCGGCGAATGCTCGGGGTCGGCGATCTTTTGCCGGGCGGGTTCTGTCATGAAAGGGGCCTTCGAGGAGTGTTGCGAATCAGCGCGGAAATGCGTGGCTGAATCGGCTGTATTTGTGCCATGAAAGCCGCATTGCGCCTAGCGCAAAGTCATACTTATCAAGCTGTTGAATAGATAGGGTTTTTAGACGGTTTTTCAAGGCTCCCAAAGACCGATTCAGGAGCCGCGAAAAAGCACGGAATTTGCTCATGCGCGCCTTGCGATGCGCCCTGAATCGACGTTGAAAATTTCACTTGATGCGCTGACGTCGGCAAACGCCGCGGGGTCGGCGCCGGTCATCCACACCTGCGCGCCGAGCTTTGCCAGTTCGTTGAACAAGGCGATGCGGCGGTCTGGATCGAGATGCGCGATCACTTCATCGAGCAGCAATAGCGGCGTGATGCCGGTCATCTCCGCGACCAGACTGGCGTGCGCCAGAACGAGGCCGATCAGCAGCGCTTTTTGCTCGCCGGTGGAGGCATCGCGCGCGGGCATGTTCTTCGGCGCGTAGATCACCTGCAGGTCGGTGAGGTGCGGACCGTCCAGGGTGCGGCCGGCGGCGGCGTCGCGTGCGCGGCTGGCGCGCAGGATTTCCCGGTAACGGTCCTCCACGGCGGTCGCGGGCTCGCCGATCAGCGCGTTTTCCATCCAGCCGTCGAGCATGATGGCGGCGGAGGGAAATGCCGAGGCCTCGCCGCGGGCGCGCAGCACCGCCGCAAGCCGGGTTACGGTCTGGCCGCGCATCGCCGCCACCGCCACCGCGAGTTCGGCGGTCTCGCGCTCGATGGCGTCGCACCAGTGGTCGTCGTAATTGCGCACCTCCAGCAGGCGGTTGCGCGAGCGCAAGGAGCGCTCCAGCGCCGACACCCGGCTGGAATGCTGACTGTCGATCGCCAGCACCAGGCGGTCAAAGAACCGCCGCCGTTCCGAGGCGGCGCCCATGAACAGGCCGTCCATCGCCGGCGTCAGCCACACCATGCGCAGATGATCGCCGAATGCCGTTGCCGAACTCACCGGCTCGCGGTCGATCCGGCAGCGCCGGCTGGTCGCGGCCTCGTCGCCAGCAGGCGCGTCGATGCCGGTGCCTAGCGTCGCAAGTCCGAGCGCGCCCTCGACCTCGGCCGATACCGCCCACGACCCGTCGCCCTGGTTGTCGGCGACATCGTCCAGCGTCGCGCGCCGCAAGCCGCGCCCGGGCGAGAGAAACGAGATCGCCTCGATGCAATTGGTCTTGCCGGCGCCGTTCGGCCCCACCAGCACCACCATGTCGCCGCGCGTCTCGAGGGCCGCCGCGCGATAATTGCGGAAGTGGGTCAGCGTCAGGCGATGGATGCGAGAGGGGGTCATTCACATTCGTCATACGCGGGCTTGACCCGCGTATCCATCATCTTCGCAACAGTGTTCGTTAGAAGATGGATTGCCGGGTCAAGCCCGGCAATGACGCGAAGTCACACCCGCATCGGCATCAGCACGTAGAGCGCGCCCTTGTTGTCCTTGTCCTGCACCAGCGTCGGCGAGCCGGGGTCGGCCAGTTTCAATACCGCGACCTCACCCTCGATCTGGGCGGCGATGTCCAAAAGGTAGCGCGAGTTGAATCCGATATCGAGCGCGTCGGAGGCGTATTCGACTTCAAGTTCCTCGGTGGCGCTGCCGGAATCCGGATTGGTCACGGACAATATCAATTTGCCGGCGGACAGCGCCAGTTTCACCGCGCGACCGCGCTCGCTGGAGATCGTCGAGACGCGGTCCACCGCGGCCTCGAAATCCTTCTTGTCGACGATCAGTTCCTTGTCGTTGTTCTGCGGGATGACGCGGCCATAGTCGGGGAACGTGCCGTCGATCAGTTTCGAGGTCAGCACAACGCTGCCGATGGTGAAGCGGATCTTGCCCTGCGACAGTTCGATTCCGACTTCGGCCTCGTTGTCCTCGATCAGCCGCTGCACCTCGCCGACGGTCTTGCGCGGCACGATCACGCCGGGCATTCCCGCCGCCCCCTTGGGCAGCGGCAGGTCGACCTGGGCGAGGCGATGGCCGTCGGTAGCGACCGCGCGCAACGCCGCGGCCTTGGTGCTGCCGGCGGAGTGCAGATAGATGCCGTTGAGATAATACCGGGTTTCCTCGGTCGAGATCGCGAACTGGGTGCGGTCGATCAGCCGCTTCATGTCGGATGCGGCCAGGTTGAACGAATGCGTCATGTCGCCGGCGGCGAGGTCGGGAAAATCGTTTTCCGGCAGGGTCTGCAGCGTAAACCGCGAACGTCCGGCGCGGATCGCCAGCACCGAGCGGTCGCCGTCGCCTTCCAGCACGATCTGGGCGCCGTCGGGCAATTTGCGCACGATGTCGTAGAACATGTGTGCCGGTACGGTGGTCGAGCCGCCGGTTCCGGTTTCGGCGCTAAGCGTCTCCGTCACCTCGAGGTCGAGGTCGGTGGCCTTCAGCGACAGTCGGGCATTCTCGGCGCGGATCAGCACATTGCCGAGGATCGGGATGGTGTTGCGGCGTTCGACCACGCGGTGCACATGGCCCAGCGATTTCAGCAGTTGTGCGCGTTCGACGGTGACCTTCATTGCAAAAACCCGCCCGATCCCAAGATGGAAAAGCCGGGCGGCCCAAAGGGCGCGCGGCGGCATTTGAAACCCGAAAGCCTGCTCAAATCCGGATTTGCTCAGGACCCTCAGGGGGACCCCAAGGTGGCGCGGATGGCTGCCAAGCGCAAGAGATGCGTGAAGCCGTTCCCCACGTTTTGGGCGGGGCTTATCACCATTCTCTGGCTGTTCCCACGAAGGCTGGGACCCATAACCCTGGCGCCCATTGTTGCGGAAGGTCTCGACCTACTGCCAAAACGGACGGTACGCTTTCGCGGGGAAGACGGAAACTCACTCCTGCAATTGCCGTTTTAGCGATTCGACCTCTTCGGACAGCGCGACATCCCTTGCGACCAGCGCCTCGATCTTGCGGACGGCGTGCAGCACCGTGGTGTGGTCGCGCCCGCCGAAGCGGCGGCCGATCTCGGGCAGCGAACGCAGCGTCAGCGTCTTGGCCAGATACATTGCGACCTGACGCGGGCGAACCACATTGGCGGTGCGGCGCGAGGATAGCAGGTCGGAACGGCTGACATTGTACTGGCGGGCGACCACGCGCTGGATGTCCTCGATCTTGATGCGCTTGGGTTCCTGCGGGCGGATCAGGTCGCGCACCTCGCGCTCGGCCATTTCCAGCGTCACCGCCGTGGCGTTGAGCTTGCTGTGCGCCAGCAGGCGGTTGACCGCGCCTTCGAGATCGCGCCCGTTATGGGTGATGCTGCGCGCCAGATACTCCAGCACCTGTGCCGGCACGTCGAAGCTCGCATGATGCGCCCGCGCCGCGGCAACCCGTGATTTCAGAATCCCCAAGCGCAATTCCTCGCCGAGCGATGCCATCTCGACCACCAATCCGCCGGCGAGGCGCGAACGCACGCGGTCGTCGAGGCTTTCCAGGTCGGAAGGTGGACGGTCCGCCGCGATCACCACCTGGCGGCCGGCATCGATCAACGCGTTCAAGGTGTGGCAGAATTCGGCCTGGGTCGATTTGCCCTGCAGGAATTGCAGGTCGTCAATCACCAATACGTCGATGCCGCGCAGCGCTTCCTTGAATGCGAGTGCGGTTTGCGTCTTCAGTGCCGCGACAAAACCGTACATGAATTTCTCGGCCGTGAGATAAAGCACCTTGCGCTCGGTGCCGGAATTGCCGGCCCAAGTCACCGCCTGCAACAGGTGGGTTTTGCCCAAGCCGACGCCGGCATGGATGTAGAGCGGATTGAACATCACGGCATCGCCGCGCCGTCCTTCCGCGACCTGACGGGCTGCCGCGTGCGCGAGTGTGTTGGAGCGTCCGATCACAAAGCTTCCGAAGGTCAGGCGCGGGTCGAGCGGCGAGCCGCCGAGCGCCTCATGGTTGGCCGACACCGGCGCGATCGCGGTGGCGCGCAACTCCGGGGCGGGACGGCCATCGCTGCGGTCGGCGCGCCGCGCGTCCACGGGTGCTGCGGCTTCCTTCGCAGCAGGCGTTGCGCAACGCATGGCGGTGCGCACGGTGAGATCGACGCGCTCCAGTTCCGGCATCTCGGCCTGCCAGCAGGTCAGAACCCGCTCGGCGTAGTGCGCCTGAATCCAGCTTTTGAGAAACCGCGTCGGAACCGAAAGTCGCACGCTTTCCGGCTGCACGCTTTCCAGATCCATCCGTGCGAACCAGCTTGAATAGACGTCTTCCCCAACGCTCGAACGCAGCCGACCCTTCACGCGCGACCAGCGATCCTGTTCCATGTTTGTCATTTTTCCAGCGACTTTTCTGATTGAGTGTGGTGCCGGCGAAAATCGCCGCGCGGGTTGCTGCGGCGGCGCGACCTCAAGGGATGCTTTGACTTTCAGGTACGGACTGGCCGCCTCGGCGAAACGCCGCGGGCCAAATCAACTGCGCTGAAGAAGCGTCCGTGAGGTCAGGGTGTACTCGACGGCCGGTCCGGCGCTCGCGTCGGAGGCCGCGTGCACGCGGCATCATCCAATAAAAGGGCATCGGCTAAAAACGCGACGTGATCAAAACCCGCATTGATTCCGTTGAGCATAGAACCCCCCTCTCGCCGCGATGCATACGGCAAGTTGTCTTCTTGTTTGTATTTCAAATTCAGTCGGCGATGCCTGACCTCAGTGCCGTGCCTTCAGGATCGCACTACCGCGTCCGCAACCCTCTTGAACCATCCACCTCCGGCGCGGCGGTTGCGGCCGGCCGGTGCGTATCTCTCTTTTTAACCGGGAGGCTTGAATGCCCCGCGTGAGAAATTTCGACACAGAACCACCATTCTCATATTGCTATGAGTTTCAACTCGGCCATCGCTTGGAAAGCGTCGCTAACGCACATACCGCCGCCGATCTGCGCGTTCGCCCCTGACTCTCAATTCGCGCTGAACTTGAAAACCGTGGGCGCTGCGAACGGTCTAAGTGATAGCATGCCGTATTTTGCGTGCAACGGCTGTGAAAGAGAATCGTATGCCAATGGAATTAGCTTCGCGTCCGCAAAATAAGGCAGCGAATTTCGGGATATGAAGACAAGGGTCTGAATTTGCGCGACGAATCGAAATGCGCAATGGGCGGTCACAATCCCGCACGGCTGCTCAAAAAAAATTTCATAAAATCTTTACGTTTGAGCGGAGCGGGCGCTTTTTCAAAGTGCTGGTCCGCGCATTGCTGATAAGTGACTACGCGGGCGCAAGATTTTTTGTTCAGTGGAATAGGGTAACCTTCAGCGAAGCTGGACTGGAATTTCTTGAAACGCACGCGCTTGGGAGCCGATCATTCTCACAGTTGAATCGCGGGAATCTCTGCTTCTAAAGTCTTGCGTGCGGCAAAACCGCATCACATAAAAATTCGAAACACAAGAAAATCGTTTCGCGCCTCAAGATCGTGCGCAAGCAGGAACAAAGAAAAAGCCCGGCATTGCCGGGCTTTCTGACGATTGTGTTTTCCGATCAGTTCATTTCGCGAGCTTGGCGATCTGGTGCGAGAGCCTCGAGACCTTGCGGCTCGCATTGTTCTTATGAATGATGCTGCGCTGCGCCGCTTGCATCAGTTCCGGTTCCGCGATTGCAAACGCCTTGAGGGCTGCTTCGCGGTCGCCGTTCTTGATCGCTTCCTCGACGGTGCGGATCGAGCCGCGCATCTGGGTGCGCCGCGACTTGTTGACGATGGTGCGGCGGGCAATCTTGCGCGTCGCCTTCTTGGCGGAAGTGGTATTGGCCATGGTCTCAAATTTCCTTCGGCAGCGATATTGTCGCGGATGGCCTGCCTGATAATGCCGGCCGTTGAATTGCGCTGGTGACGCGGATGTTGTTTCCGGATGTTCTGCGAAAATGCCATGCTCGGAGCGAACAGACTCACAAGGCGGCGCTCAAAGAACATCGGCGGCAGGATTGCGCCCGCCGCCATTGGCGCTCTTATAGAGGGCCGCCTTTGCAGCGTCAACGCTTTCCGGCCCGCCGGGCGGGCCAAACGAAGGCCGGGGCAGCGCGGTTAAGGTGCTGGCGAGGTTGAATTTCTTGAGTTCGCCGGTTAAGCCGGGTCCGGCCGGCGGCAGTTAGATAACAAGGTGACGCATGATCCGCGGTTTTTTCCGTCTGGTGGGGTTGCTGCTGCTGGCCGGCGGGTTCATTTTCATGGTCTATGACGGGGCACGCTGGGTGGCCGACCAGAATTTGCGGTTCACCCGGTTTGGCGAATTCTGGAACGACATCCATCAATCCAGTCAGCAGTCGTTCCGCACCATGGTCGAAGGCGCCGCCCCCTGGCTCTGGAACGGCGTGGTCAAGCTCATTCTCGACCAGCCGGTGTTTGCCGTGATGGGCGTGCTGGGCATCCTCTTGATGCTGCTGTTCCGGCCGCGCAAGCCGCTGATCGGCTATTCGCGGAACTAAGCCGCGTAACAGGACTGCCGTTTCCGTCGTAAAGACATATATTGTCGTCACATGCTAGTCGTCACGCGAGGCGGTCCGCCGCTCGCCCGATGTTTCCGCCTGGAGGGTCCATGTTTTTCATGCGCAAGACCACCGCACTGCCGAGCGCCGCCGAGGCGCTGCCCGGCCGCGCCACGCCGGTTCCGACCGCGAAACGCCATTTCGTCAACGGCCACCAGATTCAGCCGCCTTATCCGGAAGGGCTGCAGCAGGCCGTGTTCGGGCTCGGCTGCTTCTGGGGCGCGGAACGCAAGTTCTGGGAACTCGGCGACGGCGTCTACACCACCGCCGTCGGTTATGCCGGCGGTCATACCGCGAATCCGACCTATGAAGAGGTCTGCTCGGGCCGCACCGGTCATACCGAAGCGGTGCTGGTGGTGTTCGATCCGAAAAAGCTCTCCTACGAGCAATTGCTGAAGACGTTCTGGGAAAGCCACAACCCGACCCAGGGCATGCGGCAGGGCAACGACGTCGGCACGCAGTATCGCTCCGCGATCTACACCGCCAATGAAGCGCAGCGCAAAGCCGTGGATGCGTCCAAGGCAGCCTATCAAAAGGCGCTGGCGGCAAAAGGTCTGGGGGCGATCACCACCGAGGTGGCGCCTGCGGGCGAGTTCTATTTCGCCGAAGATTATCACCAGCAGTATCTGGCCAAAGATCCGGCCGGATATTGCGGGCTCGGCGGCACCGGTGTGTCCTGCCCGATCGGCGCCGGCGTCACCGCCTGAGCTGGCAACAACGCCCGTCATGGCCGGGCTTCGTCCCGGCCATCCACGTCTTTCTTGCTTCCGTGTTGCAAAGACGTGGATGCCCGGCACAAGGCCGGGCATGACCAGTGGTTCAACACGATTTGTTAACCATAACCGGTGCAAAACTGGAGCCGTCTCGTTGTGAGGGATGGCTCCGGTGCGGGTTGCGCGCGCGTTTCGATACTTGATCATTGCCGCCATGACCGCGCTGGCTTTGTCGGGCTGCATGCGCAGGTCCGCGCCCGTAGCTGTCGTGCAGCCGCGAAGCGACCTGGATTCGCTGGCTTATGGCCAGCGCTCTAACGCCGTACCGCCGCAGCGTCTATGTGTCGGCAAACCTTGCACCCACGGGTGTCATCGGCGCGCTCCGTACCGGTTTTGCCTCTTCACCCCGGCGTGCCTACGGTCCCGCTGCGGCGGTTTATGCGGCGCCGATGCCAGCTCCGATGGCTGTGGCTTACGATGCAGCTTACAGGCTCGACGCCGGCGACCGGCTGCGCATCGTCATCTATGGTCAGGAAGGCCTCACCAACACCTACGCCATCGATGCCGGTGGCTCCATCACCATGCCGCTGATCGGGGCGGTGCGTGCGCGGGGCCTGACGCCCGCGGGTCTGGCCTCAGAGATCTCCGGCAAGCTGCGCAATGGCTACATCCGCGAACCCTCGGTCGCGGTGGAGATCGAAGCCTACCGGCCGTTCTTTATCCTCGGCGAAGTCGCGGCCCCTGGGCAGTATCCCTATGTGCCCAATATGAGCGTCGAAAGTGCCGTCGCCATTGCCGGCGGTTTCTCGCCGCGCGCCAAACGCGATCGGGTCACGCTGACCCATACCGATGCCGGCGGCTCGATGCGCGTCGTGGTGCCGCTCGGCACTCCGATCAGCCCCGGCGATACCGTGCTGGTCGGCGAGCGCTGGTTCTAGATTCCATACGCCGTCATTGCCGGGCTTGACCCGGCAATCCATCTGCTTCGAAAAACTCTTCTTTTTGATGGATGCGCGGGTCAAGCCCGCGCATGACGATCTACTTCAAATGCTTCGCAAAAAATTCGCTGGCGCGCTGCCGCGCGATGTCGGCGCTAGCCTTGTCGTAACTGGCGCGTTCTTCGCAATTAAAACCGTGCTGGGCGCCGGGATAGACGTGGATCTCGACATCGGGCCGCTTGCTGCGGATGATCTCGACATCGCTGAGCGGAATGCCCGCATCCTTTTCGCCGAAATGCAATTGCGTCGGAACTTTGGGCTTATCGTCGGCGAAGCGCGCGATGGCGCCGCCGTAGAAGCCAACCGCCGCGGTCAGGCCTGCCAGTTTGGTCGCAGCCGCATAAGCCACGCTGCCGCCGAGACAGAAGCCGACTATGCCGACCGCGCCGACTTCCCTCACCGCGTCGATAGCGGCCTGGGTGTCGCGCAGCATCGCCTCCCAATCCGGATTGGCCACGAACTTGCGCGCGATCGCGACTTCCTCCGGCGTGTAGCCGCACTGGAAATTCGGCTCGATGCGGTCGAAGATCGATGGCGCGATGGCGACGTAGCCTTGTGCGGCGAGACGATCGCACACCGCGCGGATGTGATGATTGACCCCAAAAATCTCCTGGATCACCACCACCGCGGCCTCAGGTCTTCCGGAAGGGTCGGCGCGATAGCCACCCAATTTGAAATTGTCGGAGGCCGTCAGCGTGATGTCGTATCCCATGGGTCGTCCGTTGATTGGTTGAGGAATTTGTCAAGCGGCTGGATGCAGGCCGGTTATTGCCACATCCAGTTGCGGCCCCAATCGCCCTTCCAGCCGGCGAGGTGGCCGCGGCGGAACTGCAGATAGAGCCGGTCCTTGCGGTTGAAAAATACACTGCCGCCGACGTCGCGGAACGCAAGGTAGATTTCGTCGCCGCGCCGGCCGCTTACGTAATTCAGCGGCGTGCCCAGCGCGCGCGCCGCGTCTTCCTCATTCATGCCGAACACAAGCGGCGTGTTGTTCGACAGCGTCGTGGTAAAAGGCGGTGAATAAGGCGGCGGGCCGGATGGCACGAACTGCTGCGCGCAAGCGGGCGCGAGCCTCGCGCCGCAAATCGCGACAATCAACAGGGCCGCTGCGCCAAGCGATCTCATGACGCGACCATTTTGTCCGAAGCCGCGGCCTGCGGCAAGCCGTCGAGGAACGGCATTACGGCGTCGATGAACGCTTGCGGCTGGTCGATGTTGGCGGCGTGGCCCGCGGCCGGGATCACCACCTTCCTCGCAGCCGGGATTTTCGCAGCCATGTAATCGGAGGCGGCGAGGAACGGCGTGTCGTCGGCGCCGACCACCACCAGCGACGGCACTTTTACGTGTGGCAGCGTTTCGATCACGCCGGCGTCGCGCTGGGTCAGCATGCCGCGTGCCGCGCGCGCCAGGCCCGACGCATCGCGATGAACCACGCCGGATCGTTCGCGGCTCAAGGATTTCAGAACCTCCAGGCCCTCGCGCTCAAAACGGTCGCCGGTCTCATGCGCGCGCTTGTTCCAGGCGTCGCGCGCCTCGTCTTTCTTAAAGCCCGGGCCGGTATCGATGATGAGCAGCGCCCGGACGCGCTCGGGATGCGCGCGATAAAACGCCAGCGACATGTAACCGCCGAGCGACAGCCCGCCCACAATAGCACTTTCCGCGCCGGCCTCGTCGAGCAGCGCGGCCATGTCGCCGACCGTCAGGGCTTCACTGTAGGCCGCGGCATCGTCGGGATAATCCGATTGGCCATGGCCGCGCATGTCCCACAATATCAGGGTATGATGTTTCGACAGCGCCGCGATCTGGCCCTGCCACATCGCCGAGGTCGACGAATAGCCATGGGTCAGCAGCAGGGCCGGACCGCTGCCGTGAACTTCATAATGGATATTCACGCCGTCACGGTGGAGTTTTGGCATCGCGAGCTCCCGGCGGTCGTTATAGCGGGTGTATTGTAGCGCGATCCATCCGGGAAAAGGAAATGCCGCGGGGCTCGTCTGCGTCGTTCGTCGTTGCGGCCGAGATCACGACAACTTTGCGACTAGAATTTTGCCGCAGCGCACAACACAAATTGCGAAACTTTATTCTCCTCGACAAATTCCAATTTGCATTGCCTCCAGATTGGAACGCGCTCATTCTGCGCGCGGCCGACATCGACCCGGTGGGTGCCGGACCGTTACCCAGAAGTGAGTTGCCGCCGTAAGCGGGCTTCATGCACCGGCAGGGGAAGAAGCGATGCCTAATCTCAATATCAACGGACGCAATATGTCCGTCGAGGCGGCGGGCGATACGCCGCTGCTCTGGGTCATCCGCGAACAATTGCAGATGACCGGCACGAAATTCGGTTGCGGCGCCGGCCTGTGCGGCGCGTGCACGGTTCACGTCAACGGCGAGGCCGTGCGATCCTGCCAGACCTCGCTCAGCGAAGCCGCCGGCAAGAAGATCACCACCATCGAGGGGCTGAGCGCCAAGGGCGATCATCCGCTGCAGAAGGCATGGATTGCCGAGCAGGTTCCGCAATGCGGCTACTGCCAGTCCGGGCAGATCATGCAGGCGGCATCACTACTCGCCAAGAACTCAAATCCGACCAAGGATGAAGTGGTTGCGGCCATGGACGGCAACCTCTGCCGCTGCATGACCTATTCGCGCATCCAGAAGGCGATCATGCGCGCCGCCGCTGACATGCGCACCGCGTCCAACGCTGGCGACCGGAGGCCGACATGAATACGCACGTGAAAATCACCCAAAACGAACCCGCCGATCTGTCGCGCCGCTCGTTTCTCGTAGGTACAGCCGCCGCCGGCCTTGCGCTCGGCTACTCCTCGGTGCCCGGCATGCTCGGTGCCGATCAGGCATTCGCCGCCGCCGGCAATTTCGATCCCAGCGTGTGGTACTCGATCGCGCCGGATGGGCTGGTCACGGTTACCTGCGGTAAGGCCGATATGGGTCAGCACATCGCTTCCACCATGGCGCAGATCATTTCCGAGGAACTCGGCTCGAGCTGGAAGGACATGCGGGTCCAACTCGCGTCCAACGATCCGAAGTTCAACGATCCCGTGCTCGGCGCGCAGATCACCGGCGGCAGCTGGAGCACCATGATGAACTTCGATGCGATGAGCCGCGCGGGCGCCGCGGGGCGCATGGCATTGACCGAAGCCGCCGCCGCGGCGATGGGCGTGCCGGCGAGCGAACTCACCGTCAAGGACTCGGTGATCTCGCACGCGAAGTCGAAGAAGTCGATGACCTTTGCCGATATCGTCAAGAGCGGCAAGGCCACCAAGACCTTCACGCCCGACGAACTCAAGGCGATCAAGCTCAAGACGCCCGATCAGTACACCATGATCGGCCAATCGGTGCCGCAACTCGACATTCCGTCGAAGACCAATGGCACCGCGAAGTACGGCATCGACGTCATGCTGCCGGGCATGGTCTACGGCAAACTCGTAATGCCGCCGGTGCGTTACGGCGCCACGGTGAAATCGGTCGACGACAGCGCGGCCAAGAAAGTGCCGGGCTTTATCAAGGCGGTGACGCTGGACGACAAGACCGGCACGACGACGGGCTGGGTGGTGGCGGTCGCCAACACCTATGCCAACGCGAAGAAGGCCGCCGACGCCCTCAAGGTCACCTATGACGGTGGGCCGAACGCAAAGCTGTCGAGTCAATCGTTGCTCGACGAGGCAAAACGGCTACAGGCGCTGGACGATTCCGGCCTGTTCTTCGTCAAGGACGGCGATACCGCGGCAGCCCTTGGCACGGCGGCGAAGGTGTTGGAGGCGGAGTACACCACCAACATCAACATCCACGCGCCGATGGAGCCGATGAACGCCACCGCCGAGCTGAAGGGCGATATCTGGCACATCTATTCCGGCAACCAGTTCGCGACGCGCTCCGGCGCCATCGCGGCGGGAGCTGCCGGGGTCGATCCCAAATTCGTCGTGATGCATCAGATGTGGCTGGGCGGCGGCTTCGGCCGGCGTCTCGACGCCGACATGATGGTGCCCGCGGTGCAGGCGGCCAAGGCCGTCGGCAAGCCGGTCAAGGTGATCTATTCGCGCGAAGACGACATGACCATGGATTTTTCGCGTCCATTGACGTTCCAGAAGATCAAGGCGGGTCTGGACGGCGACGGCAAGCTGATCGCGATGAATCACGACGTGGTCTCAGCCTGGCCGACCAAGCGCTGGGGCATCCCGGACTTCCTGTCGCCTTCGGTCGACAAGAAAGGCGCGCTCGATGCCTTCACCGTCAACGGTGCGGATTTCTTCTACTCCGTGCCCAACCACAACGTCCGCGCCATCCTCAACGAGATGGCGCACAGTGCCACGCCCTCCGGCCAGTTGCGGTCGGTGGCGCCGGGCTGGACCTTCTGGGCGGTGGAAAGCATGATCGACGAGCTGGCCAATGCGGCCGGTAAGGATCCGGCGCAGTACCGCATCGCGCTGCTCGATGGCAAGGGCAAGAACGATGGCGGCGCGCAACGCCTGCGCAACACCCTGCTTGCCGCCATGGGCATGGCTGGATATGGCACCAAGGCGCTGCCCAAGGGCGAAGGCATGGGCGTTGCCTGCGTGTCGTCACAGGAGCGGGCAACCGCGAGCTGGACCGCCTGCGTGGCCCATGTCGCGGTGGCGCCGTCAGGCGAGGTCAAGGTGAAGAAGCTCACCGTGGCCACCGATGTCGGCACTCAGGTGCATCCCGACAATATCCGCGCCCAGGTCGAGGGCGCGGCGCTGTGGGGATTGTCGCTGGCGATGTATGAGAAAGCGACGCTGAAGGACGGCGGCATCGAGCAGACCAACTTCGACACCTACACGCCGCTCAGAATGAGCCAGGTGCCGGAAGTCGCCGTCAGCGTCATCGCCAATGGCGAAAAGGCCACCGGCGTCGGTGAGCCGGCAGTGACGGTGATCGCACCCGCGCTCGGCAACGCTATCTTCAACGCCTGCGGCGCCCGCGTCCGCTCGCTGCCGATCACGGCGGAAGCGGTGAAGGGTGCGATGAAGGCGTAAGCCACTCAGGAGACAACATCGATCCGCCGGAGATTTTCTCCGGCGGATTTTTTAATGCGTTTTCATGAAGCGTCATGCCCGGGCTTGTCCCGGGCATCCACGTCTTTTGTACCGCGAACGCCTGAAGCAAGACGTGGATGGCCGGGACACGCCCGGCCATGACGGGGCAAGCGGTCAATTGCCGGGCGCAAGTTTGGCAAACGGCTGACTTGCATAAATGACGTTGCCGCCGACCATGGTCAGCACCGATCTGATTTTGCCGATCTCCTTGACCGGCGCCGCCAGATAGTCCGCCGAGAGCACCGCAAGGTCGGCGAACTTGCCGGGCTCCAGCGTGCCGCGCTTGTCGTCCTCGTTGGCCGCGAATGCCGTGTTACGGGTGTACATCTCCAGCGCCTGGCGGCGGCTCGGCGCTTCTGTGTCGCCGCGGGTTTGGACCCCGCCGATGGTAGTGCCGTCGAGGTACCATTGCAGCGCGACGAACGGATTGTAGGACGATACCCGGTGCGCATCGGTGCCGCCGGCTACGGTAAGGCCGAGCTTGAACGCTGTCGCGATGCGCGGCAATTGCAGCGCCGCCTCGGCGCCGACCTCGCGCTGCAGCCGCTCGCCGCCGAAATACAGGCCGTCCTGAACGCCCCAGATCAATCCGAGCGCCTTCATGCGCTTCAGGCTGTCTTCGGAGGCGCCGTACAGATGCAGTACCGCCCAGCGCAAATTGCCGACCGGGTATTCGTCGTTCACCGCCTCGATCACGTCGAGCAGATCGTGAACGGTCCGCTCCGGATTCCAGTGCAGCTGAATCGTATAGCCCTTGCCCGCGGCCCAGCGCAGCAGATCGTACAGCCTGGCCTTGCCATCGGGCGTGATGTCGCCGTCGGTCCAGTCCGCCCAGATCAGAATTTCGCCGGGGCCGTTGAAGTGCAGCATGTCGTCGCCGAATCCGGGCGGCAGCAATTGCGTCAGGTTCTTCAAATCCGCAAGCTCCGAGCCAGGCGTCGGCGCGCAGAGGTGGTAGGCGACGCGCACGGTCAACTGCCTGTCGCGCCACAGCTTGAATACGGCCTGATAGCTGGCGGGATACATGCTGACCCCGCCGCCGTCGACGATGCCGGTGATGCCAAAACTGTTCAACTCGCGGAAAAACCTGCGCGAGCCGTCGACCTGCTGATCAAGCGTCGGCTTCGGCAGCTTGTCGAAGATTTTGCCGAGCGCATTGCCATTGCCGTTGACGATACCGGTGGGATTGCTCGATCCGTCGCGTTCGAGCTTGCCGCCCGGCGTGACGTCGGCGTCATCGCGGATATTCAGCGCGGCAAACGCCTTCGGGCTAAGCAGCAGCCAGTCATAGAGATGCTGGATATAGACCGGATTGTCGGGCGCCGCCGCCGTCACTTCGGCCACGGTTGGCCGGCGTTTCTCCTCGAATTGCTCTTCGGTCCAGCCGCCGGCCACGACGATCCACGAGCCGGATTTCTGGGTCTGCGCCGCCTGACGGACTTTTTCCAATGCCTCCTTGAGTGTGGGGATGCCGATCCAGTTCACCTCGGTGCCGAAGGTCAGCGCGGCGCGGATGCCGTGGATATGCCCGTCGGTAAGCCCGGGAATCACGGTGCGGCCGCCAAGATCGATCAGTCTCGCCTTGTCGCCGGCCAGTTTCTTCATCGCCGCCGAAGTTCCTGACGCCAGCACCCGGCCGTTTCCGATAGCCAGCGCCTGCCGCACCGAAAATTCCGCGTCGACGGTGAGTATCTTGCCGTTGAACAATACGGTGTCTGCGGTCTGGGCGATGGCCGCGCCACTTGCCGGCAATACGGCGCAGACGGCCAGCGCTGCGGCAAATCGCAAAATGATGTTCATATCAGCATTTTCCTTAATTCCGCCTTCGCAACCTTCTCCAACGTCGAGCGCGGCATCTCGTCGACGAAGCGGATTTCGCGCGGCACCTTGAAGTCGGCAAGCGATTTGCGGCAGGCGGCCATCACAACGTCATGCAGATCGGCGGGCGCATCGGCGACGCCGGCGTGCGGGATGATGAACACCACCGGTACCTCGTCGAGCATCGGATGTTTCTTCGCCACCACCGCGGCCTCACGCACGCCGGGCACCACCGCGATCACCTGCTCGATCTCGGAGGCCGCGACGTTCTCGCCGCCGACCTTCAGCATGTCCTTGGCGCGGTCGCCGAATTTGATGAAGCCGTTCTGCAGCAAGGTGAGGCGATCGCCGGTGAGGAAAAAGCCGTGCTCGTCGAAGCTTTCGCGGGTGGCTTTCTCGTTGTGCAGGTATTCCTTGAACAGCGACAGGCCGGGGATGCCCTTGATCGACAGATTGCCGGTGCCGCCGACCTGCGTCGGCGTGCCGTCGTCGTCGGCGATGCGGATCGAATATTCCGGCGCGGCGCGGCCGATCGACATCGGGATGTTGGGCTGGTCGACTTCGCCGACAATGCCGTGGGTGATGGTTTCGGTCATCCCCCACCAGCCGATGATCTTGATGCCGAACGCGGTGAAGGCCGGCGGCTCGCAGATCGCGGTGCCCCAGAGCCGAAAACTGTGTTGTTTCGGGATTTCGTGCTCCAGCAGCGCCTTCATGCAAAACGGAATGGTCGAGGTCCAGCTGCAGCCGTGCTCGGCGGCGACGTTCCAGAACCGGCGCGCGGAAAACCGCGGCTGGATCACGCAAGATGCGCCGACCCAAAGGCTCGCCAGCATCGAATAGGCCAGCGCGTTGGTGTGGAATAGCGGCAGATAGGTTTGGTGTACGTCACCGGCGTGCAGGTCCTGATGCGCGGCGTTGACCTTGGCGCCCCACAGCGCGTTGGCGTGGGTCCACAGCACCGCCTTTGGCCGCGACGTGGTGCCGGAGGTGTATTGCACGCTGCAGGCTGCAAAAGGATCGGTGGCACGGCGCGGCCGGTCGGCACTGTCGGCGAACAATGACTCAAACGAATCGGCGCGCTGCGGGCGATGCGCGGGAGCGGCCCCCGCATCGTGCGAAATCACCGCAGTCCAGCGCAAGTTTCGGCAATGCGCCGCGATCGTCTCGGCGTAAGCCGGCTGGGTGATGGCGGCAATCGCGCCGCAATGATCCGCAAAATATTCCATCTCCGCCGGCGCGGAGCGGGTATTGGTGGTGACGGCAACGGCGCCGAGTTCTACGCAGGCGAACCAGGCCAGCACAGCCTCGATGCAATTGTCGAGATGGATCAGTACATAGTCGTCGGCTCGTATGCCGCGCCCGACCAGGCCCGCGGCCAACGCGCCGACACGGTCGTGGAATTCGCCGTAAGTCCAATGGCGCGCCGGCGCATCGAATGGCGCCCAGATCAGAAATGGATGGTCGCGGCGGGTTTCGGCGCGCATCCGCAGCAGCCACGGCACGTCGAGGCCAGCGAAGGGGCCGACGACGCCCGGCGGCTGTGAGTTCAGCATTTATCCTCCCGCGCGGCTTTTGTTTTTGTCATGGCCGGGCTTGTTCCGGCCATCCACGCCTTTCTTACCGCGACACTTTTAAGGCGTGGATGCCGGGACAATCCCGGGCATGACGATTTTTGCTGTGGGCCGGTGCGCATTAAGACACATCCGCCTCATACGACGAAATTTCGATCAGGCTGCCGTCGGGATCGCGGCAATACACCGAGCGCAGCGTGCCGCGCGCGCCTTGCTTGGCCACCGGGCCTTCCTCGATCGCCACGCCGCAGGCGGCAAGATGCGCGACCACTTCCGCAGGCGTCGCCGAGGTGAGGAAGCACAGATCGTCGCTGCCGGCGGTTTCGTGGTCCGCGGTGAACCATTCCACCTTGTCGGCGTCGCGAGGGCGCACATTGATCTTCTGGTTGCCGAACATCAGCGAGGTGCGCGGCGTCCTGCCTTGGCCCGGATCGAACACCTTGATCTCCATGCCCAGCACCTTGCAATACCATTCCGCGCGAGCGCGCCACGTCCGCGACATTGATGACGAGATGATCGAGGGCGTGACCTTAACGGTCATGGATTATCCTTTCGTCGCAGTCCAATGCGCGCGCGTGTGCCGCACTGGCCGGGTCCGGATTTGTTTGTTACAACGCGCGCCGCTGTCAATTCAACACAAACGGACCGCGAAACAACGCGGCCGCACAGGGAGAAACTGCATGACGTCTCGTCGCACCGCGCTTTTCATGATCGCGATCGGGTTTTCGGCTTTGGCCCCGATCGGAAGCGCTTCCGCGCTGGATTATCCGACGCGGCCGGTGCGCTGGGTCGTCGGATATCCGCCTGGAGGCGCCACCGACATTATCGCGCGCCTGATCGGTCAGCGGCTGTCGGAGAAGCTCGGCCAGCAATTCGTCATCGAAAACAAGCCCGGCGCCGGCAACAACATCGCCACCGAGTCGGTGGTCAATGCGGAACCCGACGGCTACACGGTGCTGCTGGTCAATCCCGCCAACTACATCAACACCTCGCTCTACGCCAATCTGAAGTTCAATTTTCCGCGCGACATCGCGCCGGTTGCCTCATTCAATCGCGTGCCGAACGTGATGACGGTCGCCAAGGACGTGCAGGCCAAGGACGTCGCCGAGTTCATCGCCTATGCGAAGGCCAACCCTGGCAAGGTGAACATGGCCTCATCGGGCAACGGTACCTCGGTGCATCTGTCCGGCGAAATGTTCATGGCCATGACAGGTGTGAAGATGCAGCACGTGCCCTATCGGGGCGCCGCACCGGCGATCACAGACATGCTCGGCGGCCAGACGCAGGTGATCTTCGACAACATGCCCTCCATCATCCAGCACGTCCGCTCCGGCGCCTTGCGCGCCTTGGCCGTGACCACGGCGGATCGATCGCCGCAACTGCCGGACACGCCGACGGTCGCCGAGACCGTACCGGGCTATGAGGCGAGCGCACTGTTCGGCATGGGCGCGCCGAAGAAGACGCCGCCGGAAATCATTGCCAAGCTCAACAGCGAGATCAACGCGATTCTGGCCGAGCCGGACATGAAGAAGCGCCTGATCGATCTCGGCGGACCACCGCTGATCAGCACGCCGGACGCTTTCGGCGCGATGATCGTCGCCGAAACCGAGAAATGGAAGAAGGTGGTGGAAGGCGCCAATATCCCCAAGGTGGAGTGAAGCGCCGCGCCGGGGAGCCTTTTCTCGACCCGGCGTCAGCTGCGCGGCGGGAACATTTTACATTACCTCCGGTTGTTTCCGACAGTAACCCACGGAGGAAATTTGCCATGAAGACGGATCTTTTGACGGCCGCGATTGCTGCGACCGCGATTGTCGGCTTGTCGGGGGCAGCCCTGGCGCAGACCACCGGGCCCGCCGCTCAGGACTCCACCAAGATGAACAAGGATATGTCGAAGGACGGCGTGAAAGGCAGCGGTTCCAACATGGCGCCGACTACCTCGGGCGCCAACACGGCTCCGTCGCAGAAGCCGATGACCACTCCGCCAGAGCCGAAGGGCAAGGAATCGAATTCCGAAACGCCGAAGCGCTGATCGGGTCCACGCGATGAAGCAAGATCGGCCCGCTGCCTTTCGAGGCGGCGGGCCTTTTTGTGTTGTGGGCCCGTCATTGCCAGCCAACGGGCTGGCGCAAAGCGCCGCCCGTTTTGCAGGCTCCGCGAAGCAATCGAGGACGGACGCATAGCGGTTACTGGATTGCTTCCTGGCTTCGCTCCTCGCAATGACTGAAGCACTGCCAAGCCGCGGAGGCATTGCGATGTTAAAGTTAGGCTACGCCGCCGCAGGCCTGACCTCTTCGCCGTCGATCGCGCGATCGATGGCGTCGATCAACGCCTGGGTTTCGATAAATTTGATCCGCGCCCGTTCCGCCTTGTCGCGGTCGAAGGGTGCTGCGAGCACCTTTGCGAATGCGTCCCGATCCTCGATCATTCGCTCGCGTGCTTTTTTTAGCGTTTCAAGTCGCTCGCTCATTTGGGTTCGCTTTCGGGTTCCTGACAGCTTTGGTCCGCCGCCGAATCTAGAGGGCTGCCAGTCTACACCCGCCTTGTACGAAACTAGGCGATATTCGCGCGGGGCTGGTAAAGCCTACAAACGAGCAATACCGGGCGGCCGGCGTCGGTCCCGCGCAGCCGAGACAGCGCAGCACTTTTCAGATCAGGCCTCGAGCGAACGCGCCAACTCCAGCGCATTTCCGAGCGCGGCCCCCGCGGTGGTGTTGTCGAAGATGCACCATGCGGAAATATTACGCGCGCGATCGTGCTCAAGGCGTTGCTTCAGCGCAGCCAGCGCAGCAGCGTCGTAGTCGGAATAATAAATTCGTGGCGAGCCATGCCAGCGATAATATGCGAGTTCGCTGCGGCCGCCCGGCTTGCCCGCGCCTTCGGCCGGGGCTGGATCGGCGGCCACCCGCGCGATGCGGCGTTGTGCAAGCCAGTCGTCCACGCCCGGCGCGAACCAGCTGGCATGCCGCGGTTCCAGCACGACATCCGCGTCGATCCGCGCGCGGAGATCGCGAAAAAAGCCAGCGGCGGTGCGCTTTCCGAACACCAGCTTCGGCGGCAATTGCACCAGCAACACGTCGAGCTTTTCGCCTAACCCGGTTACTTCTTCCACGAAGCGATCGAGCAATGCGCCGCAATCGGCAAGCCCGGCTTGATGCGTGATGGTTTTCGGCACCTTGACCGAGAAGCGGAAATCAACCGGCACCGATTGCGCCCAGCGCTGGTAGGTGGTGCGGCGGTGCGGCCGGTGGAACGACGAGTTGATTTCGACGGCGTTGAGTTGGCGGGCATAGCGTTCGAGGTGACTTCCGCCCGGCGATACCCGATCGAGATAAAGCGACGGGATGTTCCATCCGGCGGTGCCGATCCGGAACGGCGGCCGCGTCATCGCGTCATCGGCAGGCCGGACGAGGCTTTCAGGTCGGTAAGCGCGCCGCGGATGGAGGATCGGGCGATGCGGCTCCAGCGCCGCACCATCTGCCACGCTTCCATCGACTCCAGCCGCTCCATGACCAGCCGGTATTTTCCATAAGCCCAGGCAAAGGCGGAAATCGACAGCAGCTTGTCGCGGTTGATGCTGAACAGCCGCTCCACAAGCACGAGCTTTAGGATTTCGCCGACGATCAGAACGGCCAGAGCCAGCCTGACATGGCCGGTGGCAGCCAGAAAGGCCGCGACCGGCTTGACCGGCTCGAGGATGATCACGGGAACCGCAAACAGCGCCAGCGAGGGATAAGGCCGCAGCGACCGGATCCACGTTCGCAGCCGGAGCAACACCTCTTGCTGCCCGAGCCATCGCGCCAGCGGATGGGCAATGGTGGCAAAAATCGCGTCCGCCAGGAACCAGACCGCGGCGAGCATGACGACGAAAGGTTTTACGATGCGATTCACGGCGATCCTCTCGCGGAATCAAGGCGCAAACCATTAATAAGTTTCATCTGTTAACGCCGCTAAATCAGGCGCGCGACTGGAACCATTTTTAGAAGGACATTTTTCTTAACCTAAACGACGCGTGTCGGGCGGAACCAGACTTGGCGGCCCGCGCGAATTTTGCCTCTCTGTCACGAAGCCAGTCACTTGTCTGTGAGCCTGTTTCCGATTGTGAAGTGGTTCACATCCGAATCTCGCCGCGGCGGCTATCACACGGTGCGAACCCCGTTAACGGGAGGCATACATGCCGTCACTCGATAAAGCGAATCGAACCAACACCGGAACTTATTGGTCGGGGATTGCCGGAATCCTGGCCATCCAGCTCGCTGTCCTGTTCGCGCTGTCGGTCGCAGCGATTGTCTATCTCAACTGGTCATCGAATGCGGCGCTGGCGGAATTCATTGCCGCCGGCAAATCATCGGCGCCGGAGCTGAGCCATCTCCGGCAACCGTCAACGCCGGTTCAATAGGTCAAAAGCCGGGCGGCCTGCGCCCGGACAGGGTGATGGTTAATCTTCAAATCCGGCCGCACGAACGAAATCCCAATCTGTGGTGGGTGTCGTCGCAATCGGGCGACGACGTCGCCTACATTGCGCGCCTCGGAAACGGCTATCGCGCCTGGCCGACAGGCAAGGCAAAGCCGAGATAAACCGACTTTGCCGGCAGGCGCTTCGACAGCGTCGATGTGGCGCTTGAAGCGGTGGCCAGAAATTCTTCGTAGCGTTGCGGTGGAGGCCACCGGCACTCAACGAGAACTACGGTTTCGAGAAACTCCGTGACGATGGCATTTCGAAACGCAACGCAGGCGATCACCACAGAAATAATTCGGTGTTTCTCTGCAGAATTTCCGCGGTAAGCGCTTTGTACTCATCCATGGCGGCCGTCGGCGAAGCAATGTCCATGCCTTCCTCCCGCGCAACCGCGACAGGAACAGCCCGGGGCGACAATACAAGATGACAACGGATCATCTTGAACGCATGCCTTTGTTGGCGACGCAAGGCCTCCCGCAGCCCGCTTGGTTGACAGTCGCCGCCGCTTTAGGCTCAATAAGCACCGGACAATGCAACGGATTTCAGCCTAGGCCAGGCTGAGGCGCGAAACACCGCGCAACGAGGCAAGATGCGGAAAAGGCGGTCGCAAGAATCGCCGCGCATCGGGGGAGGGTGGCAATGCTGGACTTCGTTCAGCAGTTGGTCAGCGGCATTGCGCTCGGCTGCGTTTACGGCCTGATCGCGCTTGGCTTTGTGCTTGTCTACAAGGCGACCGAGGTCGTGAACTTCGCCCAAGGCGACCTGATGATGCTGGGCGGGTTCTTCGCCTTCACCTTCATCGGCATTTTAGGTCTCAATTACTGGATCGGCTTTGCCGGCGCGGTGGCGGCGATGGCGCTGTTCGGCATGCTGGCCGAGCGCGTGGTGGTGCGCCCGATCCTCGGCTATCCGCAATTCTCCATCATCATGGCGACTATCGGGCTCGGCTATTTCCTGCGCTCCGTCGTCGGCATGATCTGGGGCACCGACGATTTCAAGATCGAAACGCCGTTCAGCCAGGGCGTGTTGCGGATCGGCGCGCTGGTGCTCGCCTACGACAAGCTCTCGGTGATCGCCGCGACCATCATCCTGTGCGCGCTGCTCTATCTATTCTTCAACAAGACCACGCTCGGCACCGCGATGCGCGCGAGCTCCGAGAACATGCTGGCGGCCTATTACATGGGCATCCCGGTCAAGCGCGTGGTGTCGATCGTCTGGGCGATCTCGGCCGCGGTCGCCACCTGCGCCGGCGTGCTGCTGGCGCCGATCACCTTCATTCATTCCAATGTCGGCCTCGTGCTCGGACTGAAGGCGTTTCCGGCCGCCGTGCTCGGCGGTTTCGGCTCGATTCCGGGGGCCGTGGTCGGCGGCGTGCTGATCGGCGTGATCGAAAGCATGGCCGGCTTCTATCTGCCGCAGGGCTGGAAGGACGTCGCGCCCTACATCGTGCTCCTGGTGGTGCTGCTGCTCAAGCCCGAAGGCCTGTTCGGCCTTCACATGCGCAAGAAGGTCTGACGCATGCGCTTCATGTTCAAGACCGATTATGAGGACGACATAAAACTGTTTCCGCACAGCGGCTATGTCTGGTCCTATGGCACGCTGCTGGTGCTGCTGGCGATCGCGCCGTTCGTGCTATCGAGCTATCTGGTCAGCCAACTGGTATTCGTCTGCATCTACGCCACCGTCGGCGTCGGGCTGCTGATCCTGACCGGATTCACCGGCCAGGCGTCATTGGGCCACGCCGCCTTTCTTGCGATCGGCGCCTATACCACCGCCTATCTGCAGCAGTTCGGCGTGCCGTTTCTGGTGTATTTTCTGGCCGCCGGCATTCTCACCGGCATCATCGGCGCGATGGTGGGCTTCCCGGCGCTGCGGCTGCAGGGCATCTATCTGGTGATCGCGACGATTTCCTTTGCCTTCATTGTCGAGGAAATCCTGGCGCGCTGGGAGAGCGTCACCAACGGTAACGAGGGCATGCGGGTCAAGGCCATCCAGATACTCGGCACGCCGATCCCGCGCGACAGCCCGGCGTTCTATTTCCTCTGCCTCGGCGTGCTGATCCTGACCATCATCGGCTCGCTCAATCTGCTGCGCTCGCCGACCGGCCGCGCCTTTGTCGCGATCCGCGACAGCGAGACCGCGGCGCGCAGCATGGGCGTCAACGTCTCGCTCTACAAAGTAAAATCCTTCGCCATCAGTGCGGCCATCGCCGGATTTGCCGGCTGCCTGTTCGCGCACAAGCTGTCCTTCATCAGCCCGGAAATGTTCACGCTGCAGCTCTCGATCGAGTTCATCATCGTGATCATCATCGGCGGCGCGTTCAGCCTGCATGGCGCGGTGCTGGGCGCGATCTTCGTCGTCATGCTCGATCCGTTCCTGACCTTCCTCAAGGACGACATCCCCGGCGTGATCGCGAGGCCTCGCCGCGACGCTTCGGCGCCGGCGCAGCCAAGGCCGACCATATCAAGGACAGCGTCGCCGCGTTCGCCTCCGCCAACGGCCTGAAAGGCGCGATCTACGGCCTCATCATCATCCTGTTCGTGCTGTTCGAGCCGCTCGGCCTGTACGGGCGCTGGCTCAAGATCAAACTGTTCTTCCAGCTGTTCCCGCTCTACAAGCGCGCCACCTTCAAGCGGCAGAAGATCTATGTGAAGTCGGAGCGCAACCGATGAGCTATTTCCGCGCCGAAAATATCTCGCTGCATTTCGGCGGCCTCAAGGCGGTGGATTCGGTCAGCTTCGCGGTGGAGAAGGGCGAGATCCTCTCCATCATCGGCCCCAACGGCGCCGGCAAAAGCTCGATCTTCAACCTGGTCTCGCGCATCTACAGCCCGACCTCGGGGCGGATTTATTTCGAGGATCAGGACATCACGGAAGAGCCCGCCTTCGGCATCGCCAGGCTCGGCATCGCCCGCACCTTCCAGAACATCGAACTGTTCGAGAACGCCACGCTGCTCTCCAACCTGCTGGTCGGCCGCCACCGCCATTCCACCACGCAGCTGTGGCAGGAATTGCTGTTCCTGCCGAGCGTGCGCGCAGCCGAGAAGGCGCATCGCCGCCGCGTCGAACAGGTGATCGAGTTTCTCGATCTCGAAGCCTATCGCGACAAGCTGATCTCGGGACTGCCCTACGGCGTGCGCAAGGTGATCGAGCTTGCGCGCGCGCTGTGCACCGAACCGAAACTGATCCTGCTCGACGAGCCGTCCTCCGGGCTGAATGTCGAGGAGACCGACGACATGTCGTTCTGGATCCGCGACATGAAGACCGAACTCGGCATCACCGTGCTGATGGTCGAGCACGACATGACGCTGGTGAACCGCGTCTCCGACCGCGTCATCGCGCTGAATTACGGCCGCGTGCTGGCGATGGGCTCGCCGGCCGAGGTGCAGCGCCATCCCGACGTCGTCGCCGCGTATCTTGGGGCCTGATGTCATGAGCGCGCCCGACATCATCCTGAAACTCAGCAACATCGAGAGCTATTACGGGCCGATCATGGCGATCCGCGGCATCAGCCTCGAAGTCCCGCGCGGCAAGATCGTCACGCTGTTGGGGGCCAACGGCGCCGGCAAGACCACGGTGCTGAAAACCATTTCGGGCATTCTCGATCCGCAGAAAGGCTCGATCGAATTTTTAGGCAGAGCCGATCCAGCGCATGGAAGCCGACAAGATCGTGCGGCTGGGCCTGAGCCACGTGCCCGGAGGGGCGCGAGGTGTTTCCTTTCCTGAGCGTGCGCGAGAACCTGATGATGGGCGCCTATCCGCGCAAGGATCGCGACGCCGTCGCCGACGATCTGGAGCGGGTCTACGGCTATTTTCCGCGGCTGAAGGAGCGGCTCAACCAGCCGGCCGGCCAGCTTTCGGGCGGCGAGCAGCAGATGCTCGCGATCGGCCGGGCGCTGATGAACCGGCCGGCGCTGCTGCTGCTCGACGAGCCGTCGCTGGGGCTGTCGCCGATCCTGGTGCGGGAGATTTTCACCATCATCCGCCGCGTCAACGAGGAGCAGGGCATGTCGATCCTGCTGGTCGAGCAGAACGCCAAGGTGGCGCTGGAAACCGCGCATTACGGCTATGTGCTGGAAATCGGCCGCGTCGTCATGAACGACAGCTGCGAGCGGCTGATGCATTCCAAGGACATCCAGGAGTTCTACCTGGGCGCAAAGGAAGCAGGCGCGCGGGGCGAACGGCGCTGGAAAAAGAAGAAGACTTGGCG
>CAVUUO010000006.1:0-7067 GCA_963744675.1 uncultured Alphaproteobacteria bacterium | reverse complement strand
GTTCCTTTCGATCTCAGGATGACGACCTTGCTATCTTCTCCGTCATTCCGGGCGCGCCGCTTGGCGCGAACCCGGAATCCAGAGCAGTGCACGGTGCGGCATTCCGGTTCTGCGCCCAAGAGAGGCGCATCCCGGAATGACATGAACATTTACGTTGTCTCAGGACCCGGCCATGGATGCAGGGAAAGGCTGTGAAATTCAACCCGTCCAGCCGTTATTTTCCGAGCGCGTTGGTGACCGCCGCCCAGATTTGATCCTTGAGTTCGGTTGCCGGCGGGCTCGGGATCGTCACGGCCGGTCCGTCGCGCTTTTTGCATGCTTCGACCAGCCGCAGCACCCACACCTCGCCGTCAGTGTAATAGAGGTCGCCGCCGCCGTTGCGGCCCGTCACGGTCGGACCAACGCCCGTCACCTGGTATTTTGCGTCTACCATTCCGGCTGTCTCCAGATCGGCCGCGAGCAGGGCGCGTTCGGCGTCGATATCTGCGCCGATATGGTGCGTGACGGCGCCGGTATAGGCGCTGACGCCGACGCTGCGATCGAAGGTCGCGTCGCCAAGCCATACCGGCCGGCCTTCCTGGCCTTCGTCCAGCACTTTCCAGAAGCGGACGTGATTGCGATGATCGGCGCTCTTGCCTGCCGGTTTCTCGAATGCGAGATCCTCGCGCCGGCCGAGATAATACAGATCGCTGACCGGTGCTTCCCTGTACTGACGGTCCAGCAGCACGCTGCCGACGATTTCGATCGACGATCTGAGCGTGATAGGGTCGGCCGGAAACCAGCCGGCGTCGTGCATGGCGCAGACCACGTCGCGCTGGCCGCCGATCAGGCCGACATTGATCGCATCGCCGGGAATGCCCTGGCCGGTCAGCGTCACCATGGGCACATGCGCGAGCCCCTTCTGGTGCTCGTGATGGGTCAGAGCGCCGGCAAGACGATGTAGGCGAGCAGGACATAGACGGCGACGACGATCAATGCGATCCACGCGGCGTGACGCAATCGGAAGCGCTTCGGCAATGGTGGCGGATCAGCGCCATTTCCAGCGTCAGCCACGGGGCACCCTCGCGAACTCAAGCCGCGAGGCTAACATGCTTGATCGATCGCGCTAACGCTTCGTCTCGCGGCAGCCCGCGGCTTCGGCGTCATCGACCGAGCAGAACCAGCGCGTGCCCTTGCTGACATTCATTTGTATCTTCGCGTACCAGCGGCTGGTCGGCTTGTGATAGATGCATTCGCCCGACCGGTTGACGTTGCCCTTGATGGTGCAGTCGGGCGAGGGTGCGACCGATCCCGATGCCGACGCGAGCAGGATTGCCTTGGCGGTGTCCGGCGGCTTGGCCGCTCCCAGAATGGCGGTTTTCTTGTTGCGGACGCGCCAGTCCCAAGGCGCGATGAACGCGCCTTGCCACATGCCGGCCTTGGCCTCGCGCGCGGCTTTTTCGTCGGCGTCATAGTCATGCGAGAAGCGGGCATAGGATAGCGCCCATCCGTTCTTCACCAGCCATTTCTGGATGTCCTCGCCGTCGACCTCGCAGCGCGCCACGGTGCGGCCGCGGCGGTCGGTCTGGCGCGTACGGCAAGTCCACGGTTTGTCGCCGACGTGCCGGATCAATTCCTCGCGCGCGGCGATGCCGCAGGTCCATCGCTCGCCTTTGGTATTGAGGCAAAGCTGATCGGATGACGGCGCGTCGATGCCGCCGAGCCGGATGCGGGTGCCGCCAATCTGCACCTGGTCGCCATCGCGGATTTTGGGCACGCCGGTGACGTCGGCCGCGTCGGCCAAGGCGGGCAGCAACAGGAGCGGAATCGCAAACAGAACTTTCTTGGGCATCGGCAATCCCGGCGCAAAATCGCGCGAGCAAGTGCTGCGGATTGTGTTGATATTTTGGGCAGTGCGCCAGTGTCCGCGCGAGCACCGCTTTCAACTATCCGTCATGGAGTTCCATCCGCGCGCTTGCCCGGCAGGTCTCCTCGTCGCCGCCCGGTTTTCGACTGCAAGCCGTTGAAAACCCACAGGGAGCGTGGTTAGACACGGGTGACCAAAGTCACAATAGTCGGGGCTCAATAAACAAGGCATCAAATTGTTGCAGTGCGGGTAAAATGACATTAGTACTTTGTTATGGTGCGGTGCCGCAAAAGGGGCGTAATTGGACCCCACAGACCGGCCACCCCTCAAACCTGTTTTGACCTTGGCGCGACTAACAGACGCGCGCGAACCACATGGAATAGAACCTGCATGAAGGTACGGCAGCTCAGCGTATCCCGCCGCTCGCTCACCATCGCCGCCGTCCTGGTTGGCATGGTGTCGCTGGCGATCGGCGCCCATGCCGCGCTGAACAAGCGATCCCTCGATGCAGCCAGAGCGGCGCAAGCTGCGCAGATTGCCCACGCCACCAATAAGGTTTCGCGGCTCGCGCTGGTAATCGGCAACGGACATTACCCCGACGCCAACGCGCCACTGACCCAGCCCATCAACGATGCGCGCGCGATCACGGCGGCGCTGCGGCGCGAAGGCTTTGAGGTCGATGTCGTGGAAGACGCCAGCCGCGACGACATCAACGGCGCCGTCGGGCGCCTTAAAGCGAAGATCAATCCGGAATCGGTCGTCATGCTGTTCTTCGGCGGATACGGCGTTCAGGCGGGCCGCGAGAGCTACATGATTCCGGTCGACGCCGCGGTCTGGAAGGAATCCGACGTCCGGCGCGAAGGCGTCAGCATCGAATCGGTGCTGGAGACGATCAAGGAGACGGGCGCGCGCGCCAGGATCGCCGTGATCGATGCGTCGCGCCGCAACCCCTATGAACGCCGCTTTCGCGCCTTCTCGCATGGCCTCGCGCCGATCAACGCGTCGGACAACGCGCTGATCCTGTCGTCGGCCACGCCGGGCAAAGTCGCCGACGATTCCGGCGGCCACAACAGCGTACTGGTGACCGAACTGTTGAATAACATCAATTCGAAAGCATCCGGCGCCGAAGCTCTCTTCACCAAGACTCGCATCGCGGTGTCGCGCGCATCCAATGGCGAGCAGGTGCCCGCGGTGTCGTCGTCGCTAAAGGAAGACGTGCACCTCGCGGCCGAAATGGCCGCGGAAAAGGCCGGCGGGTAGAGCCTTCCTCGTCATTCCGGGGCGCGCCTCTTCGGCGCGAAACCCGGAATCCAGCGACACGGCAGGAATCTCGGATTCCGGGTCTGCGCCCGAAGAGGGCGCATCCCGGAATGACGGTCGTCACTTCACATCGGCGCTGGCGGCGATCGGCCGCACCGGGTCGCCCTCGCGGAGCAGCGCTCCGGCCCGCGCCACGACGATGTCGCCTTCGACCAGTCCATCGCGGATTTCCACCTGCCCACCAGACATCAAACCCACTTCGACGCGCCGGGTTTCGACCCGGTCCCGTCGTATCACCTGAACCACGGTGCCGGCGCTGCCATAAAGGATCGCGGTCAGCGGTACCGAGACGCCGCAGCTCTGGCCGGTCTTGATCATTGCGCGGCCGGATGAGTTGACCAGCAGACGCCGGGTCGAGCTCAGCCCGATCAGGACCTGACCCAACTGGGTGTTGGGTTCGACGGTGGTGGCGACCCGGCGCACCCGGCCGTCCACTTCGCCGGCGCCGACAATCTTGACCCTTGCGGTCTGGTTGACGGCGAGTTTTGACAGATCCCGCACCGGCACGAGGCCGACCAGATCGAATTCGCTGCGCGGGATGATGCTGAACAGCGCTTCGCCCTTGCCCGATGCGATGGCGCCGATCACCGCGGTTGAGCTGCCGACGAGGCCGGCGACCGGGGCCTGCACCACGCTCATGCCGCCTTCCGGCAGGTTAAGCCGGGCCAGCGCTTGACCGGCGGTCACGGTCTCTCCTGCGTCCACCAGCACTTCGGCGACTTTCAGCCCTTGCCGGTCCGGCCGAACCGCGGTCTCGTCCTTCGGAAGCAGGATACCGGAGACGTCGACAATCGCTGAAAAGCACGCTTTCGCGGCCTTGAGGACGGTAACCGCCGCCCCCTTCGGTGCGCCCGCCTCGTCGGCGCCGAGACATGGCTGCGACGCGAAGCAAGACCCCGCCAGTACCGCGGTCGCGAGTTTTCGAAAGGGACCGCGCGGGAGGAAAGTGTTCATCGAACCTCAATCCGATTTCAGATCAATCGATATCAGAAGGGTGGCGCTGCAGCCAAGCGGCGTATCGTGCCCCGGATGCAGCGCAGCGCCATAAGCGCGTTTACGCGCGTCTTCGACGCGCTATGGCACTTCGCGGCGTGGTGCGCTGCGGAGCCGGGGCCGCACGAAACTCCGGCGTTTGGTACGGTCCCGGCTCGGCGGAGCAGCGTGAAGAACGCTGCACCGCGTCCGGGACACGATGCTTCATCTGCCGAACAGCTGCTTCATGATGCTGTCCATCGGCGATTCCTGGTCCGGCGGAGGCGGCTTCAGTTGGTCCTGCTGCGAGGCCGGAGGGGCGGTGCCGCGGCTCCCCAATCCTTGCTGCAGCAGATTGTTCAAGGTCTCGCCGAGCTGGCCGCCAAGCGGGTCGGACCTGCCGCGGCCTTGGCCGAACAGGCCCTCGCCCATTTCCTTGAGTTTTGCATAAGCCGCATCGGGATTATCCAGCATGCCGGCGACGTCAGGATAGATGCGCGGTGCGGCCCATGGACCCTCGATCACGACTGGAATGCCGAGCCCGACCGGGTTGGCGGCGCTGCCCTGTCCCTCCGTCGTCATCACCAGTTTCGGTTCGACGCGGAAGGCCAGCGCCTTCGCGGACAAGTCCACCGTGCCGGCGCCGGTCATGCGCACCAGCGGGCCGGCCAGCGTGAGATCGTTGGTGGTGGCCTGCCCTGTTCGACGCGGAACGAGGCGCTGAGTTCGTGAGATCGGTGGTCTGGTCGCGGCCTTGCTGCCATCCCGACAACGTGCCCGATGTGAGCGACCGGATCATCCTGGCGATGTTGAGGTCACGGATCGCGCCGTCCTGGAACATGACGGAGGCGGTGCCGCTCAACCCGGTAATGATTGCGCGCTGGCTTGAGCCTCTCGAGCGAAACGCCAGCTTGGCTTGCATCTTGCCGTCGATCTTGTCGAAGTCGGCGAGGCCAGAAGCAGCGGCAGCGCCCGCACGCCGGCAAGATCGCTGCGCAGCATGTAGTTCGGATCGCCCCCCGACACGTCGACGGTGAGTTCGCCATCGGCTTCGCCGCCATAGACGCCGAGATGCGGGAATTGCGCCTTGAGCACGCCGCCGCCGAGCGCGGCATCAACCGCCACCGGCGCAAAGCGCGCATCGCCGACATTGAGTTCGGCCGCCGACATCCTGATCTGGGCATCGACATAATTCAGTCCGGCCAGATTGACCGGCTCGTTGCTCCAGGGTTTTGCAGGCTGCGATGCTGCGGGCCGCCCGCGCGACGGAGCGCCAAGATCGAGACGCTGGAAATCGAGGTCGACCTTTACCAGAGGCTTGCTGGAAAAGTCGGCGGAGGCCCAGCCGTTGAACTGCACGCCGCCCAGTGTGCCGCTCAAACCGTTGATCGCGAGCACCGTGCCGTTCGTCCGCACTTGTGCCTTGGCGGATAACGACCCGCCAACAAGGCCGGAGAATTCGAACATCAGCTCGAGCGGAATGTTCCGTCGCTCTATGGAGCCCGCGGGCAAGGCGGCCTTGATGTCGAATTTCAGCGGATGTTCGCCCGATCGCCGGCCGCCGGTGAAACGGATCTGCCGGTCCGCGGCGATCATGGCATCGGCGTCGATGCCTTCGATGCGATTTTCAACGCGATCGCGCGGATTGGTGAAGACGACAGCACCATCGATGACCTTCACATGATCGATGGTGAAATCATTCGTGGCGGCGTCGCCGGGCGTGGTCGCCGGTTTGGGGGAGTTGTCGACGCGCGCGTCACGCTCGCGCCGCAACGGGACATATAGAACCGGCTTGCTGATGACGAGGTCGCTGACTTGCGGCTCCCCGACAGCGCGCGTCGCAATGGAATGTAGGCCCGGACACTGCCGATGGTGAGACGGCTGTCGGGTTCGCGGGCCTTGGGGTCCTGCACGCTGATGTCGTTCAGCGTCACGTTCGGCGCAGGCCAAATGCCGAGCCTCGTCGCGCCGGACACCGCGAGCCGGTATCCGGTGTCGCGCTCGACCCGGTCCTGGATCGCCTGCGTCATCAAGCCGGACGGAATCCCGATCATCAGCAGCACCGCCATGATGACGATCACGGCCAGAATGGCGGCGGCGGAGATTTTCAGGGCTCTCATCTCGACATTCCGTAGCCCGAATCGAGCGCAGCAATCCGGGCGTCAGTACCAGCCTTCACGGGCTCCCCCGGATTTCGCTTCGCTCCATCCAGGCTAAACGCCGATCAAACTCGCCGAAGAGAAGCGGCGGCGGTCTTCGCTGATATCTGGCTCGGGAGTTTCAAGATGTCGTTTACTCCGCGGTACATGAATCGGCCGTCTCGGGAACATAGTGCAGCGTGAGCAGTTCGGTCAGCGGGCAAGGCGCGACCGCGTAAGCGCGGCCTTGCTCGTCGCTGAACTCCACGAGCGATATGTTTTCGTCCAACTGCTCAACAATCGTACCGACCTGCCCGCGCGCAAGCCGCTGCGCCGGGAGGTCCGACAGCAATGCCACCACGTCCAGCAGGGAAGGGCCTTTGTTATCCTTCGTCGTACCCATCATAGCACCCAGCATGTGACGAACGTTGGGCGGCTCTCGCCGGCTCGCACGATCCAAATCGATCTTACCATAGCGCTCTTGTCATGTCGCCCGATTGTGGCATCAACGCGCCAATGAGCACCTCACGCGTTCCACCCGGATTAAAGATGCCTCGGCCGAGCGTGCGGCCACCAGTAGAGTGTCCTTCAGCCAAGCGGATCGCCGCGCTCAAGGTTGAGGGCCTCTTTGAAAAACCCGGGCTTTGTGACGACCGCGAGGATGCGACGGATTGAGGCAGTAGTCCGCGATCTTGCGGATATCGAATGCAGCGAAGTCAGCGTTAGGCAGGCGGTTTGTCATGGCGCCTATCAGATCTCACAGGTTTGGCTGCGCTTATCTCTCCAGCTCA
>CAVUUO010000005.1:0-316895 GCA_963744675.1 uncultured Alphaproteobacteria bacterium | reverse complement strand
GCTACTGCGTACACAGTAATGTCATTCATCGAGCAGGACGCGTCGCGCAAAGTTTGGTCCACTGCCGGAAGCAGCCAACTCGAGTATCCTGGGCAACGTCGTGGACCGTGCTGGCGAGTGTCCGTTCGTCCTTCAGGACGGCAACGCTGCCCCGTACGTCACATGTATCTATCGCCAGTGCAACCATATACGGACGTTTTATCACACGCAGCAGGCGCTGTGGAGATTTTCGAGAGCGGCGACCGCGCGAAGAAAGAATCAATCGCGGCTATCCCGAAAGCGCAAGCATCAGCACTAAATCGATTGAAGAAAAGTCGACGGCGAGTTCAACATCAGGGAAGGAGTGGCGACGCACCCAGCAATTGGAGTGCCAAATTGGTAACTAATTTTTGCTAACCTCCTGATTCCACTGGATATACCTTGACTCTTGGGACACAAATCACGTACAGTCATTCCTGTACCTCGAGGGGGGCAACCGCTTTTATGGAATACAAAATCGGCGACAAGGTCGTATACCCAAACCACGGCGTTGGATTAGTCGAGCAAATTAGTTATGGCGTGTTGAATGGCAGGACGGAGCGTTACTTCATGATCCGCATTGTATCCAGTGGTTTACGGGTAATGGTGCCGCAATCGAACGCCATGACCGTAGGTCTGCGCACGTGATTCGCTCCACGGACTCAGGCAAAGTGCTGGGCTTCCTGGAAAAAGGCAAACTCAATTCGCACCATGACTGGAAACACCGCTTCAAGGAAAATTCCGAGCGCATGCGCACGGGAGCTTTGCTGGAAGTGGCGGTAGTGCTGAAGAGTCTGGTTTCGCTGAGTGCAGCAAGCCGCTGTCGTTCCGCGAAAAGAAAATGCTGGAACGGGCTAAGTATTTGCTGGTGAGCGAAATGGCCACGGCGCGGAATACTTCGCCGGAAAACGCGGAAGCCATTGTGGTGAAGTCGCTGGCGAAAGCGAAATGCAGTTTCCGGTGTTGACCGAAAAATTCGATTAGTATTTTTCTAAGTACGTCCAGGGACGGCGTTTTTATTTTTGGATTAAAAGTTTTCGAGGGCAGCGAGAGGTCGCTCGCGACCGCTTTTCTTTTTTGGGTCCTGCTCGGTCCAACCTGTCGAAGGCTTCTCCGCCCTAAACCTTACTCCCGAAACACGCGATGGTGAAACCGTCGCCCGTAGAGAGCGTAGCCACGCTGGCCGTGCCAGTGCGGGATTGCATTCCCCACCAACATAAGGGCTCGCCGCCGAAAGTGGCGAGCTTCTTACTTCAAAGCGGGCGCTCGCGCCCGCTTGCGGGCTTTGCGCTGCGCCGAACTCCTGTAGGAGGCGATTTCGATTTGCCGTGGCCCCCGCCGCCGGGAGTTTCGATCCGCAGAATGTCGCCGGCTGCGCGCGAGAAATGCACACTTGCCGGGCAGCGCGATGGTTTTACCATCGCGCTGGAGTTGGTTTTTGCCGGGCTTCGCCGGCGGAACCGCCGGCCAACCCGCATGGGCCGCGATCGCGGCGATCGCTAAGGATCGCGACCTGCATGGGGATCAGCAATTCAATTTCGCGAACGATGCCGTCTCCGCCACGAGAAATTCCCGGCGCCGCCGGAATCTCTGCGGATCGAATAGTTGCGCACGCGGACTGGATAGGTTTGCTCGAACACTTCGATAGGGGTGTTCCAGGAATTGGTCATGTGGGTGTGGACGGCGGAAATTCCGTCGATGCCTGGGCGGGCGCCCATGCCACCGGCGATGGTTTCGTAGTAGGCGAAGGGTGCGCCTATGGGGCCTTTTCGAGGTTTTTGCGGACGGATGCACTTTGGGTGGCACTCGCACGCGGTGCGAGCGCGTTACTTAGGATTGTGCTCGGATTTTACAGCCGCAGTGTTGCGCGGATCGTGGCCGCCGAGAGTCAGATTGTTCATGGTGCCCTGGCTGGCGGCGGGGATGCGGTGCGGGGGCAGCTTTGGCGAGTGCGCGAAACAGAGTGTCGACCATACGCTGGGAGGTTTCGACGTTGCCGCCGGCGACGGCGGCGGGGGGAATGGCATTGACGATGGTGCCGCGCGGGCGCAATGACGTGATGGGGCGAATCAGGCCGGAGGTGGCGGGGACGTCTTCGGTGAGCAGGCAGCGAAAAACGTAATAGACCGCGGAGATGGCGATGGCTTCGACGGCGTTGACGTTGCCGGCGCACTGCGGGGCGGAGCCGGAGAAATCCACTTCGGCGTGGTCGCGACGTATATGAATGCGAGCGCGAATTTTCAGCGGCTTTTTTTGCGCGGTGCCGAGAGTGCGGATTCAGCCGATGGCCTTGGCAGACGGGATGCGACTGCATGCCGTCGCCGTCGAGGAAGTCTTCTGCGGCGTAAGTGCCGGGTTTTAGTTGCGCGTAACGCGGACTTCATCATCTTTTCGGAATACTGCAGAAGATGATCGCCGTAGAGCTGCAATTCCCTTTCTGCCGTATTTGGCGGTTACTTCGAGGAGGCGTTTTTGGCCGGTGTGGCAGGCGGCGATCTGCGCGGCGAGATCCCCTTCGCGTTCCGCGGGAGTGCGCAGTTGGCGAGAATCATGGCGAGGACGTCGCGATTGATTTGGCCGCGGCGGACGATGTATACCGGCGGGATGCGGAAGCCTTCTTCGAAGATTTCGCGGGCCGGGCCCATGGAGCCGGCGAGTGCCCCGCCGATATCGGCGTGATGGGCGCGGTTGGCGACGTAGAAGAGCGGGTGGGCCGAGTGGCCGGCCGCTCTTCAGTTTTTGTGTGTTCGCGCGCAGGGCCATCGGAAACGTAGACAGGCATGACCATGGTGAGATCCGGAAGATGGGTGCCGCCGGCGAAGGGATCGTTGAGCACGGCGATGTCGCCGGGCTCGAGGGTGAGGGCGGCGCGGGCGGCAGCGACGGAGGCAGGCATGGAGCCGAGATGCACGGGCATGTGGTCGCCCATGGCGAGGACTTCGCCGGCGGAGTCGTAGACCGCGCAGGAATAATCGCGGCGTTCTTTGATGTTGGGGGAAAAAGCGGAGCGGCGGAGGGCCGCGCCCATTTCTTCGGCGATGGTGTGAAAAATATTTTTAAAGATTTCGAGGCGTTGCGGGATCGGGTTGGGAGTTGTTGTTTGGGCATGGTGGAGTTCTGCACTTATTTTACTTTCGCGTGCAGCAAGAAGTTGACTTTCGTGACAGCAAATGGCCGTACTGAGAGCGCGCTTTCCAGTCCGGTGGAATCAGGGTTGTGGCGCTGTATTCGGTGATGACTGCGGGGCCGGAGAACGGTGCCCTGCCCGCAGATCTTCGCGGCGATAAAACCTGGTACTTTCTGGTTTCCGTCGAAAACATGCTGCCGGTTTGCGATGGTGGAGTTTTGCCGCGGCGGGCTGCGGGTATTTTTGTGGTGGGCGGTTTTCGGTGAGGCCGGTGGCGCGGCAGCGGATGTTGACGATTTCGATGGGTTTTTTGGTGTGGTGGTAGCCGTAGCGGTGTTGGTGAGCTGCGATGAAAGTTTTGGACGATGTCGTTTCCGCTCGGCGGGAATATTCAAGTCGTAAGCCTGGCCCACGTAGCGCAAGTCCAGGCTTTGGTGGAAACGCATGGCGCTGCCCGTGAAAACCTTCGGCGCGGAGGAATTGCGCGGCTTGCTGTTGCAGTTGGCGCAGTATGCGTTTGTAATCGAGTCGAGTGTTGCGAGCTTCGCTGCGCGCGAAGCAAAACCGTGCTCGACAATTCCTGGACCACGTCGGCGCGGAGGATTCCCAGGGCGGATAGTCCGCCGGGGAAAACGGGGATTATGACGTTGCGCATTTCGAGGGCGTAGGCGAGGTCACAGGCGTGGAGGCCGCCAGCGCCGCCGAAGGCGATGAGGGAATAATCGCGAGGATCGTGGCCGCGTTCGATGGAAATGACGCGGATGGCTTTTTCCATGACGGCGTTGGCGACGGCGATGATGCCATGGGCGAATTGCTTCGACGGAGCGAAATGTTGTGCGCGGGTGGGCAAGTTGTTTTTGCATCGCTGCGCGGGCGCGCGGGATGTCGAGTGAGAACGAGCCGCCGAGCAGTCCGGCGTTTCCGAGATGACCGAGGACGGCGTGAGCGTCGGTCACAGTAGGTTGAGTTCCGCGGCCGTAGCAGATTGGACCGGGAACGGCGCCGGCGCTTTCTGGGTCCGACGCGGAGTGCGCCGCCCGCGTCGAAGCGGGCGATGGAGCCGCCGCCTGCGCCGACGGTGTGGATTTCGAGCATGGCGACTGGCGACGGGTAAGCCAGCTACGATGGATTCGTTGGTGATTTGTACGGCGCTGTGTGTTTCTGCTTTGGCGTTGCGATCAAGGTTTACGTTTAGCAGCGCGACGTCAGTGGAGGTGCCGCCCATGTCGAAGCTGATGCTTTTTGCGATGCCGGCAAGTCGGCGGCGTGGGATGCGCCGATGACTCCGCCGGCGGGGCCGGAGAGGATGGTGCGGACCGGTTCGCGGCGGCACGTCCGGCGGAGATGATGCCCCCGTTGGATTGCATGATTGAACGGAGTGCCGGCGAGGCGGCGCGATATTGCTGGTAGAACTTTTCCCGGAGAAACTTTGCCCGGAGAGTTTGTGCGGAAGATTGTGCGGTGAGCGAGAGTCGCGGCGAAGCGCTGCGCGAGCAGGTGTCGCGGAGGTAGCCGCTCATCACGGGAACTAGGTAGGCGTTGATGACGGTGGTGCTGGTGCGCTCGAATTCGCGGAATTCGGGGAGGATTTCGTGGGAGACGCGGAACCGCGTAAGCCGGCGGATCGCAGAGCGGTGGCGAGTTGCTTCTCGTGACGTGGATTGCGGAAGGAAAACAGAAAACAAATCGCGACGGATTGGGGATTTGCAGATTTATATGTTTTGTAGCGTGCTTGCGACTTCTTTGGAGTGAGTTTTTCGAGGATTGTGAACCGTCGGCGGCGAGACGTTCGCGTGCGCCGAAGCGGAATGCGGCGGGTACTAGTGGCTCTGGTTTGCGGACAAAAGATCGTAGAGCTTGGAGCGGGCCTGGCGTCCGATTTCGAGCACGTCCTCAAAGCCAGCGGTGGTGATGAGGGCGACGCGTCCGCCGCGGCGTTGAAGGAGGGCGTTGGTGCCGACGGTCGTGCCGCAGACGAGATCGAGTGGGGATTCGAATTCGAATTGATTTGTCGCGGTGGATCGGAGGGCGAGCTGGACGGCTTCGGCGATGGCTTCGGCTGGGGCGGCTGGGCGGGAAGGGACTTTTAGGATTTGGAGTTGGCCGTTGACGGAGGAAGAGGCAATCGGTAAAGGTGCCGCCGCAGTCGATGGCGATGCGCATTGTTTGGGAAAGTTTACATGAGGGTGGATTGCGATTCGAATTTGGTGAGGCGAGCGGTTCCTCCGTTCCGCAAGCCGACGACTTCGAAGGTGCAAAGTTGAAGAGAAAAAGCGTGGGCTTGTTTCAGTCGGAATGACAGTTTTGTGATGAGGTTGGAAGACGGCAAAACGAAGTCAAAAAAAGATCCGCTAAGGTTTGAGAGGAGGTGGAGCTAGTCGGGGAGGGCTTTCCAGTCGGAAGGGGGGAAGTCGATGCCCCAGAAGTGGGGGGCGGGATGGGCGAAGAGGATGCCGACTTCGGCGCCGTTGACCTGGTTGTCGATATGGGCGACGCTGCATTCTTGTTCGTCGGCGGCGCCGACGCGTTTCATGATGATCGTTTGGCCGGGTTCGACTTTCATGGAGAGCTTGATGAGGGCGCCGTGGGCATTGACCACCAGAGTGTGGCCGGCTTCGGTGAAGAAACCAGATTCGCCGGCGGGGACGCGGACTTCGACGGGAACGTTGAGAATGACGCGCTGGCTGCGGCGAGTGTTGATCCAGCGGGTAGAGTGGATGCTTTCTTGTTCGAGCATGGCGGCCTCCTGTCTTGGGAGAATGATTAGAGAACTCTAGGCCGATAATTTAATTTCGCATTGTGGGCGGCGATGGAGTAGAAAATTCGAGATTAGAATTCTCCAAGAAGTAACCGAGACTTCTGGACAGGTGGCTTCGTGCTCGGTGTGGACTGGACAGAAAGGCGGGGTTAATGAAACGAGGACGGAAGCTTTGCAGGTTCGGCGCGGGAATGTGGGCTGTGGTGTTGATGTGTGGGGCGTTGGTGGCGAGTGCTGCGGCGCAGCGGGCGGTGCGGGCGGATGGGCCGAAGCCGGAAGGGGCCGCGTGGCGGACTTGTGGGGTGCACGGAGTTGCAGTGCAGGTGTTGGGATCGGGTGGGCCGGAGCTGCAGGATAAGCGGGCGTCGTCGAGCTATTTGGTTTGGAAGGATGGACGGGCGGTGGCGTTGGTGGATGCGGGCGGGGGGAGTGCGCTGCGGTTTGGGGAGAGCGGGGCGCAAATGGGGGAGCTGGAGGTGATTTTGTTCAGTCACTTTCATGTCGATCATAGTGGGGATTTTGCAGCGTTGATTAAGTCCTCGTGGTTTGAGGAGCGAAAGGCTGAGCTGCCGATTTATGGGCCGGAAGGAAATGAGTTCATGCCGTCGACGACGGAGTTTGTGTCGGACTTTTTTGGGGAGAAGCGCGGGGCGTATAGGTATTTGAGCGAGTTGCTTTCGGCGGACGAGAAGAGTGATTACAAGATGCAGCCGCACAACGTCGCGGGGGAGTTGAAACCGGTAGAGGCGTTCCGTGGATCGGATTTGGTGGCTTCGGCGGTGAAGGTCAAGCATGGCGGGGTGCCGGCTTTGGCTTGGCGGGTGGACGTTGGCGGGAAGTCGATTAGCAATACGCCGAACGAAGTGACGGCAGGGAAGAACCACATTGACGTCCTCTCCCCATGCGGGAGAGGGGAGGAATTAAGCCAAAGCAACCGGCAAGCTTGGCCGTTGGGGTTCTCCCTTCCGAGGGTCACTTTTTCCGATGTTTCCTCGACTGGACCGGTAGAAATTACAACCTCTCTTACCTGACCGGAACGGTAGGCCTGTCCGGAATAACCCTAATTCCCGAGTCCCAGGCATCTTGCTACCACGAGTCGAGAAAAGCGCGCTCGGCTTTCAACACTGGCTCAACTTTTGCGGTTAGAGTTGCAGCGGACACGTCGCTTCGGGGCTGCTTTCCCCTCGTCGTCCCTTCCGGGATCGTCGTGGAGGCAGTCGGGCATGGCTGCACGTCCCTCGATCGTCGTTGGTGCTGGCCGGGGCGTCTGGCCTCCCTGGGCGCCTCGCTACCGCACGCCCAATTTCGTCGTCGAAGCGCCGACGCCGGAGATCGCCCAGCAGGTCGGCCAGTACGCCGAGCACTACCGCAAGGAAAAGGCCATGCAGTGGCTCGGCCAGGAAATGCCGCAGTGGCCCGAGCCCTGCCCGCTGCACGTGACGGTCACCATGAACGGCTCCGGCGGCGCCACCTCGTTCGCCTTCGACCACGGCCACATCCTCGGCCAGGACATGCACATCGAGGGCTCGCTCGACCGCCTGCTGGCCAGCGTGCTGCCGCACGAGGTCACGCACACGGTCTTCGCCTACTACTTCCGCCAGCCGGTGCCGCGCTGGGCCGACGAGGGCGGCGCGGTGCTGTCCGAGGACGACATCGAGCGCAACCGGCACGACCAGCTGGTCCGGCAGATCCTGAACACGCCGGGCCGGGCCATCCCGCTGCGCCGCCTGTTCTCGCTGACGCAAGTACCCGCCGGACGTGATGGTGCTGTACGCCGAGGGCTACTCGGTGACGAACTTCCTGGTCGGCCAGAGCAACCGGGCGGTTCCTGAACTTCGTGGGCCAGGGGATGCGCGGCGACTGGGACGCGGCGGTGCGCGCCCACTACCGCTATCAACAACGTGGAGGAGCTGGAACAGGCCTGGCTGCAGCACCTGCGCGAGACCCGCCGGCCAGCCGGGCAGCTGGCGAGCCGGACCCAGCCGGACGCAGACGGACCCGCCCCGGCGGCACGCCGCAGGTCGTGGTCCGCCAGACGGTGCCGCCGGCCCAGCCGTTCAGCGATAGCCAGCCGGTCATCCGAGCCCAGTGCGCCGAGGTCGAAGAATCCCGGCAGCCGATGGCGACCCCGGTGGCCTGTGGGACCAGCAACCCCGGTCGGGACCCCCGCCACCCCCTACACCGTACGCCCCGCCTGCGACCAGTTGGCCGGTGCAGACCGAGCCCAACTATCCGCCGCCGCCGCCGGTTTACCTGGGGCGCTGCGCATCGATGACCTTCCCCCGGTGCAGCTGGGGTGGACCTTGGTGGGTGATGGAAGATAACAATGGCGGGGATAACCCCCCGCCGTTGGTCTTGTGACGAGCCGCCGGGTTTACCCCTGGTGGTTTTGTCACGAGACTCATCTGCCGGGGACAATCCCAACGCCATGAATCCAGCTCGGCTGGCTGTTGTACCAGTAATACGGTTGCCCGTTGTACGCCCAGACCGGGCCTGCCGGTGTGGTCAGGATCGTGGCGGCCAGCGGCCATCGAGCGTCGTGCTCAGGTACTGCCAGTGGTCATAATGCCGGTGTCGGTGGGGGCCGAGCCCGGGAGGGAAGCGCCCCGGGTTGAGCATGACCGGCGGAGCCGGCATCAGCACGGGCGGAGCGACGGCTGGTTGCGGTGCGAAAGTCCGGGTTCGAGGCGGACTCCCGGGGTGGCGGCGGAGGTCCTGGACTCGCCGCCCAGCTCGTTCCAATTCCGAACGCGACAAGGACAAGCAAGGTGGCATCGGTTCCCTGAATTGAAGGTCAGAGAGACAATGGAACCCATTGTGACAAGATGGGCAGAGATTGCGAGCATCTGGATGAACGGAAGGGAGCGAGCCAGGACTTGGGCCGGCAGGATCGCTGGAAACGAAAAACCCCTCCCCAAAAGAGGGGAGGGGCTGGAGAGGATTGACGCTGCTCGCTTACCGCTTGACCTGCTGTGAGGTTGGCGGGGTGGAGCGGGGCTGTTCGCCGTAGGCGGGATAGGTGTACTTCGGCGTGGTGCGGACCACGTTCTAGATGGACACCGGCTCGGGCTTCCAACGGCAGGCCCGGCCGGACCTTCATCGGAGCCGGGTTAGGCTCACCCCGCGAGCCGGGTTCTGCTGCTTGTCCTTCGGCAGCGGCACCGCGTCTTGCGGTCCGCCGTCATAGTTGAGGTGCCGCCATTGGGAGCGGGCCGGATCGTATTGTCCGGGACCTGCACCGGAGCGGCGGCCGCGGGTCGCTGCTGCACCTGGGCCTGCGGGTTGATGTTTGACCCGAAGCTAAAGGTGTCCGTCCAGATCCCGGGAACGCCGATCGGCGCCGAGCAACCGTAAAAACCCGAAGTCGGAGTAGACCGGATACCCGTAATAGCTGCCGAGCAGCCCCCAGAGAAGTGCCTAACCGTAGCCACCATAGCCACCATAGCCGCCATAGCCACCATAGCCACCCCAGCCACCGTAGCCGCCCCGATAACCCCAACCGCCCCGATAGAAGCCCCGATGGCCGCCGTAGAAGCCGCCGAAACCGCCGTGGAAGCCACCGGCGAAGTTGCCGCGGACGCCGCCAACAGAGCACGAAGTCGAAGCCCCACCACCAGCGCCGTATTGCTCAAGGGGCGCTTTAGGACCTGCAACTGGTCCTGAACGGCCTGCAGCTGGTCGATCGATTCCTGCTGCGAGACTTCCAGACTCCTGGTTTTCTCGACAAGCTGCTCCGACGCCTGGGTGGCGCGGGCCTGCATCAGGCGAAGCGATGTGGTGCGTTCCTGTTCCGGCGAGTTGCCGGTGTAAGCCCGCCACAGCCCAACCGAGCTCGCCCCCAGCACCACGAAGACAAGCGCGGCCGCGGCCAGCGCAACCGGCTGCGAGCCGATACGCCGCAGGACGTTCGTCTTCGGGTGGTCGGACAGGACTTCCATGCAGGTTCAAACCGCATAACGGCGTGAAGGTTCCCGCGGGGCGTCATTTAGAAGCCTGGCAAGGCGGGGCCTGCGTGGCATAAAGCTATTCCCTGGAGCTGACTTCAAATGATGTCGCGCTATCTTCCGCTACTCCTGATCGGCCTCGCCGGCGCTTCCTGGACGGATGCCGAGACCATCGATGTCGCGTATCGCGGAGCCGTAGACCTGAAGCCTTTCGCCTGCCAAGACATTACCCGAAGCAGCCTCGTCAATCGGGTCTGCTACGAGGCAGTGAACCGCACCATGATCGTGCAGCTTAACTCGGTCTATTTCCAGCATTGCGACATGCCGCAAGCGGCGCTGGACACGTTTCTGAACGCGGCTTCGATGGGACAATACTACAAGTCGAAAATCGCAGGCGCGGGGCCGAACGAACGCTACGATTGTCCCGCGTTTCGCGCCTTGAAACCTTGACGATGGCGGCAATTCCGATGGGCAAATTCTTCGTCGTCATAATCGGCATCAGCATCGCGCTCCTGCTCGGCGCCGCGTTGCTTGTTACCCACTTCTAGTCCGCACGAGCGGTTATTTCGGCGCATGCAGGTTCGAGTTCGCGCCAGTCGTTGGAGTGCGCACTGGCCTCGTGGTCGCGGGCTTTTTTCAAGCGCGATTGCTTGGCGGGTCCCTCCGGAAGTTTATCGGCCTTGTCGGCTTGAATGGCTGCAAGGCGGCGGTTCTCGTCGGCGTCGGGCATTGGCTTCATGACACACCTCCGATTTTTTCAGACCGGATAATGCGGCTTTTCTGAATTCGTTCCGCGTCCGCAATCGGACGGAATTCTTCCGGTTCAACGGCTAGCGTTGCCGCCAATTTCCCGACAACCTCTATGCTCACGCAAAAGGCGCCACGCGCCCGACCGGAGAAGGTGAGAACCGCCTGTCAAGAATCACGTCAAAATCGCGAACTGGAAGTGAGGGAAATCAGTCGGTTAAATGGTCGGAGCGAGAGGATTTGAACCTCCGACCCCTAGTCTCCCAGACTAGTGCGCTAACCGGGCTGCGCTACGCTCCGATGCCGTGACGGCCCCGTTCTGTAGCTTCGCTCAGGCCGGGGCGCAAGAAGCGTGGATGGGGATGGCGCGCCAGTTCCAAGCCTCGTCATTCCGGGATGCGCCCCTTGGCGCAGGCCCGGAATCCATAACCCCCAATCGTGGTTATGGATTCCGGGCTCGCGCTCCGCGCGCCCCGGAATGACAATTGGAGTCAGCTTTCCTTCAGCGCGCCATCGAGCAATTGCCGGCACGCGATCAAATCCTGCAGCGCGGCCTCCAGCCGCGCGTGTCGAGCTTGCGGGCATCGCCCCTGCTCGGCCCCGCCGATGGCTGCGTGGCTGCGGACGCAGGCGCGCGCCGCGATGGCGACGGCGCATCAGCCTCATCGTCGCCGGTCTCGACCGCCGGTTCCTCTCGCGCATCGGCTTCCCCGCGCAGCGCAGCCTCGCCGGCCGCAGCCAAAGGAAGGCAGCGCCGCCGATCCGTCGACCAGCCCCTGCACCGACTTGACGCCATGCTCCTTCAGGATGCGCTGCACGCCGCGGATGGTGTAGCCCTCGCCGTACAGCAGCCGGCGGATGCCGCGCAAGCAGATCGACGTCGTCGGGGCGGTAGTAGCGGCGGCCGCCGCTGCGCTTCATCGGCTTGATCTGGGCGAACCGCGTCTCCCAGAACCGCAGCACGTGCTGGGGAATGTCGAGGTCGTCGGCGACCTCGCTGATGGTGCGGAATGCGTCCGGCGCCTTGTCCAAGGCCACGCTCCTGTTTCAATCGCTGGTTGAACGCAGAACTGGCCGAATTATTCGTCTTTGCCGTCGGCGCCGGCAGTGCTGCTGCCGTTGCCGTTGATGCGCTGCTTGAGAATTGCCGACGGCTTGAACACCATCACGCGGCGCGGCGAGATCGGCACCTCGGTGCCGGTCTTCGGATTGCGGCCGATGCGCTGGCCCTTCTTGCGCACCATGAACGAGCCGAACGACGACAGTTTTACGGTCTCGCCCTTCTCCAGGCAGTCGGTGATCTCTTTCAGCACCAGTTCGACGAAGGCGGACGACTCCGTGCGCGACAGGCCCACCTTCTGGTAGACGGCTTCGCACAGATCGACCCGTGTCACTGTCTTTCCGGTCCCGGTCATCGCCTGCCCCAGCTCACGGCGAACAATTTATTTCCTGAAATTAAGAGCTTAAAGACCCACGGTCAACAGCGCTCATCATGCATTAGCATGAAAGAAAACCGCAAAATATTTAAGCTTTTAACGCTGCGCTTACCAGCGCAGCAGCGCCGAGCCCCAGGTGAAGCCTCCGCCCATGGCCTCCAGCAGCACCAGATCGCCCTTCTTCACCCGTCCGTCGGCAACCGCGACCGACAGCGCCAGCGGGATCGACGCCGCCGAGGTATTGCCGTGGCGGTCGACCGTCAGCACCACCTTCTGCGGCGCAATATGCAGCTTGTGCGCTGAAGCATCGATGATCCGCTTGTTGGCCTGATGCGGAACGAACCAGTCGATGTCGTCGGCGGTGATGCCGGAGGCCTTGAAGGCGTCGACGATCACGTCGGTGATCATGCCGACCGCGTGCTTGAACACCTCGCGGCCTTCCATCCTGAGATGGCCGACGGTCCGGGTCGAGGATGGGCCGCCGTCGACATACAATTTCGACTTGTGACGGCCATCGGAGCGCAGATGCGTGGTCAGCACGCCGCGGTCGGGTTTGATGCCGGACTGCGGCTGCGCGTCGAGCACGATGGCGCCCGCCCCGTCGCCGAACAGCACGCAGGTGCCGCGGTCGTTCCAGTCCAGAATGCGCGAAAACGTTTCCGCGCCGATCACCAGCGCGCGGTTGAACGCGCCGCTGCGCAAAAAATTATCCGCCGAGGCCAGCGCGAAGATGAACCCCGAACACACCGCCTGCAGGTCGAACGCAGCCCCATGGTTGATGCCGAGCGCATTCTGCACCGACACCGCGGTGGCCGGAAAGGTGTTGTCCGGCGTCGAGGTCGCCAGCACGATCAGGTCGATCGACTGCGCATCGACGCCAGCGTCGGCAAGCGCCGCCTCGGCCGCCTTGATCGCCAAATGCGAGGTGAACTCGCCTTCCGCGGCGATGTGGCGCTGCCGGATGCCGGTGCGCTGCACGATCCACTCGTCCGAGGTATCGACCTTCGCCGCCAGTTCGGCATTGGTCAGGATCCGCTGCGGCAGATAGGAGCCGCAACCGAGCACGACCGAACGTATCGTATTCACGAGACAGCCTCCTGCGCAGCCGGCGCAGGACCGAGCGCGCTGCCGTCGCGGTTGAGCATTTGATTGATCTTGGTCAGGAGATCGTAGTGGACCGTCTCATAGCCAACATCGACGGCGTAGGCAAAGCCTTCGGCATCGGTCCCGCCGTGGCTCTTGACGACGACGCCGTTCAACCCGAGGAAGACGCCGCCGTTGGATTTGTTGGGGTCCAGCTTGTCGCGCAGCGCCTTGAAGGCGGTTCTGGCAAACAGGTAGCCGATCCGGGCGCGCCAGGTTCGCGCCAGCGCGGCCCGCAGGAATTCGCTGATCTGCCGCGCCGTGCCCTCGGCAACCTTGATGGAGATGTTGCCGCTAAAGCCCTCGGTGACGATCACATCGGCTGCGCCCTGGCCGATGCCGTCGCCCTCGACAAAGCCAATGAATTTCATTTGCGGCAGATCGAGTTTGCGCAGCAATTCCGCGGCCTCGCGGATTTCCTCGCGGCCCTTGATTTCCTCGGTCCCGATATTGAGCAGGCCTACCGTCGGCCGCTCCAGATCGAACAGCACGCTGGCCATCGCGCTGCCCATCACCGCAAGCGCCTTGAGATGCTGCGCATCGCCGCCAATGGTGGCGCCGACATCGAGTATCACCGAATCGCCACGCGCCGTCGGCCAGATCCCGGCAATCGCCGGGCGGTCGATGCCGGGCAGCATGCGCAGGCAAAACCGCGCCATCGCCATCAGCGCGCCGGTGTTGCCGGCCGACACCGCAACGTCGGCCTCGCCTTTCTTGACGGCGTCGATCGCCAGCCACATCGAGGAGGTCTTGCGGCCGCGGCGCAGCGCCTGGCTCGGCTTGTCGTGCATGCTGACGGCGACGTCGGTATGAATGACGCGCGAGACGGCTTTCATCGCCGGATGTTTGGCAAGCTGCGCCTCGATCAGCGCGCGATCGCCGAACAGCAGGAATTCGCTGTCGGGATGTCGGCTCAACGAAATCGCGGCGCCGGGAATGACCACCGATGCGCCGGTATCGCCACCCATGGCGTCAAGCGCGATTCGAACCTTTTGCGGCATGAACGTCCCGGAAACCTGATCTCTTGCGGCCGTGATGCGCCCGGCCGCGGACTAACGAATCGCCGCGACAAGGCAGCGATCGGCCAAGCGCAGCACAGCGCCCCGGCCGGGCGGGGACAATAGCGTTTCCCCGTCCCGATACAATATCTTGGCCGCGTCGTGCCGTGCCGGTCGATTATTTTTCCCGGCGATCGGCGCCCTTGAAAAAGCGAGTTAATTCAGTCATTTGCTGCCAATTCCGAACCCAATTCGACACCTTTTCCCGCAGCGCCGGTTCCGGTCAGCGGGTTTTTGGCTTTCTGGAATCCAGTGGATCGGGGTCGGACTTCAACGCCTTCAGCGCGGCAAAAGGATGATCTTCCGGATCTTCGGGAATCAGCGGCGGCTCGAAAACCGCGTCCGGCTTGCGCGGATAGGGATCGACACCCAGGAACAGCGCGTCGGTCGCAAGCCGCCCGAGATCGATGGTGCCGGCCACGATCGGCTCCGGCGGATCGGGAATTTCGGTATCGCTTTCGGCGGCGTCATCGACCAGGTCGGCCAGCGCCGGAATCTGTTCCGGCGGCGCGAAAATCAGGTCGATCGCCTCGTCGATGTCGTTTTCGATCGGATCGAGCGTGACCACGCAGGTTTGGCCGACCCGCGCCCTGACGCGGCCCACGACATGCACGCGCCCCTCGCGCATCAGCGTCACATCGAGCGACGCACTGGCCGACTTTACCTCGCGCAAGCCGCCGAGATCGGCGAGCGCGCTGCGTTCGCGCGGATTGGTGTCGATATCCCGATGCAGCCCGGTGTCCGGAATCTGCGCCACGACGATCGGAACGCTCCAGGGATTTGTATTGTCGGTCATGCCGCTCACTCTGCTCACCCCACCGCTGCAAATAGCGACGGCGACGGAAACCGCCAAGACCCGCCGCTGACGGCGGTATCGTCGAGCCCGGCCAAAGCCGCGACCGCTGCATCGGCGTAGGCGGCGAGTTGCCTTGCGTGTCCGATGTCGCGTCCGTCCAGGATATTCTTGCACAGCGCCTGCGCCAGCGGCTCGACGCCGGCCTCCAGCGCGCGATCGTAGGCGGCGCTACGTCCGTAAAACGCCTCGCCGAATTTCTGCATGCGCTTGGGCACGGTGAGATCGCCGACGCCCAGTTCGCGCAAATTGTCGTCCATGTCGCCGCAGAAATGGTCGAACAGCGCCTGGGAGAGGCCAGCCCCGGCTTCGACCGGGCGCAGCCGCCGCAACACCATCCACAAATGCAGCAGCACCATGTCGAAACGCCCGTTAACCGTGTCCGGCACCCCCATGGCCCGATAAAACAAGGGTTCTCGCGCTTGCGCCACGATCATGCCATAGATGGCTTCAATGGTGCCGCGCGGGGGCGCGAGGGGTTTCCGGAAGTGATTGAACGGCCAAAGCATTGTGGGTTCCGCATGCGAGCCCCGAAGGTTTGCCGGTTGGGCGCTCGCGCATGTTGCAATCCGCATGGCTGCCCGGTACGTCAACGCCTCGCGCGATGCAAGAGGATGGGGCCGGCCCCGCAATGACACTTTCGAACCAGACACGCCCGCGCGCGCCCCATCCGCGCGGCCTCGCCGCGCGCTGGCGCGGCCTGTGCTCGGCCGCGGCCGCGGCATTGCTATGCGCGGTGCTGGCCGCCTGCACCGGCGAGCAGTTCCAGAAGGGCTACATCCTGCCGCCCGGCGCGCTGGAGCAAATTCCGATCGGCGCCAGCCAGGACCAGGTGCTGATCGTGATGGGCACGCCGTCCACCGTGGCCACGCTGAACGGCGAGGTGTTCTATTACATTTCGCAGCGCGCCGAGCGCAAAGTGATGTTCATGAACCAGCAGGTGGTCGACCAGCGGGTGATCGCGATCTATTTCGACAAGAACCGGCAGGTGGTTCGGCTCGCCAATTACGGACTGCAGGACGGCAAGATCTTCGACTTCATCAGCCGCACCACGCCGACCTCGGGCCAGGAACTGAGCTACCTCGCGCCGCTGTTCAAGCTGCTGAGCTTCCATTAGACGCCGACCGTCATTGCCGGGCTTGACCCGGCGATCCATCCCTCTTCTTGCGAAGATCGATGGATGCGCGGGTCAGGCCCGCGCATGACGAGGAGTGTGCCTGCGCCAAGGCGTCAGCTTGCCCAGCGAGCGCGCATTCCCTAACCTCCCCGCAACAAGAAATTCCATGCAGGGAGAAACCATCGTGACCCAATTGCTTTCGCGCCGCCGCGTGCTGTCCGGCGCCGCGGCGCTTTCGACGGCAGCGCTGCTGCCGCGCTCGAGCTACGGCGCCGACTGGCGGCCTACCGAGACCGTCCGCATCATCGTGCCGGCGGCGGCGGGCGGCTCAACCGACGTGATGGGACGGCTGCTGGCGCAGCATCTGCAGGCGAACTGGGGCCAGTCGGCGGTGGTGGAAAACCGCTCCGGCGCCGGCGGCACCATCGGCACATCGGAGGTGGTGCGCCAGAAGGGCGACGGCCACACCATCCTGATCGGCAATCCCGGGCCCAACGCCATCGCCTACAGCATCTTCCGCAACCTGAACTACAAGGCCGACCAGCTGCAGGCGGTCAGCAACCTGATCCGGATTCCCAACATCATCTCCGCGCATCCCTCGACCGGGATCAAATCGATTGCCGAGCTGATCGCCTACATCAAGGCCAATCCGGACAAGCTGACCTACGGCTCCTCGGGCATCGGGCAGAGCCCTCACCTCACCTTCGCCTGGTTCCTGCAGCTCACCGGCTTGAAGATGGTGCACGTGCCGTTCCGCGGCGCCGGGCCGGCGCTGCAGGCCGGACTGGCCGGCGACATCCAGATCCTGTCTGATAATCTCTACCCGTCGCTGCCGCAGGTGCAGGACGGCAAGCTCAATGCGCTGGCGGTGACCACGCCGGAACGCAGCGCCTCGGCGCCGGAAATTCCGACCATGCGCGAGAGCGCGCCGGAGCTGGCAAAATTCGACGTCTCGTCGTGGTTCGGCGTGTTCCTGCCGAAGAGCGCGCCCGCGCCGATCGTCGATGCGCTCAACACGCAGATCAAGGCGATGCTGGAGCGCGACGACATCAAGAAGAACATCGCCAACATGGGCGCGCGAACGGATTACGGCTCACCGCAGCAGTTTTCCGATTTCGTCGCGGCGGAAACCGCAAAATTCGCCGGCATCATCAAGCAGGAAGGCCTGCAGATGGATGTGAATTGAGAGGTATCGTGTCGCGGGCGCGATGCAGCGCGCAGCTCTTGCGAAGCGGTGCTTTGCAGAACCGGGACCCCGGTTCTCACATCGTCAGCGGGACCCCGGCTCTGCAGCGCACCGCTTCGCAAGAGCTACGCGCTACGCTGCGTCCGGGGAACGCAAATAGCACCCTGAATAGGAAAAACCCCGCGGCATGCGCCGCGGGGTTTTCGCTTGATCCAAGTCCAAAAGCTCAATGCGCCAGGATCGCCAGCAGCAGCAGCGCCACGATGTTGGTGATCTTGATCATCGGGTTCACCGCGGGGCCCGCCGTATCCTTGTAGGGATCGCCGACGGTGTCGCCGGTCACCGCGGCCTTGTGGGCGTCGGAGCCCTTGCCGCCGTAATGGCCGTCCTCGATGTACTTCTTGGCGTTATCCCAGGCGCCGCCGCCCGAGGTCATCGAGATCGCGACGAACAGGCCGGTCACGATCACGCCCAGAAGCATCGCGCCGACCGCCGAGAACGCAGCCGACTTGCCGGCCGCGCCGCCGCCCGCGATCGCGTAGATGGCGAAATAGACGAAGATCGGCGACAGCACCGGCAGCAGCGAGGGGATGATCATTTCCTTGATCGCGGCCTTGGTCAGAAGGTCGACCGCACGCCCGTAGTCCGGCTTGTCGGTGCCCTGCATGATGCCGGGCTTTTCGCGGAACTGGCGCCGCACTTCCTCGACGATCGCGCCGGCCGCGCGGCCCACCGCGGTCATGCCCATGGCGCCGAACAGATACGGCAGCAACCCGCCGAACAGCAGGCCGACCACGACATAGGGGTTGTTGAGCGAGAAGTCCGGCAGCACGCCCTGGAAGTAATGATACTTCGCGGCGTTGGCGATGAAGAATTTGAGGTCTTCATTATAGGCCGCGAACAGCACCAGCGCGCCGAGGCCGGCCGAGCCGATCGCATAGCCCTTGGTGACCGCCTTGGTGGTGTTGCCGACCGCGTCCAGCGCGTCGGTGGCTTTGCGGACTTCCTTGGGCAGGCCGGCCATTTCGGCAATGCCGCCGGCATTGTCGGTGACCGGGCCGAAGGCGTCTAGTGCCACGATCATGCCGGCCAGCGCCAGCATCGTGGTGGTCGCAATCGCGATGCCGAACAGGCCGGCAAGGCTGTAGGTAACCAGAATGCCGGCGATGATCACCAGCGCCGGGCCGGCGGTGGATTCCATCGAGATCGCCAGGCCCTGGATCACGTTGGTGCCGTGGCCGGTGACCGACGAGTTCGCGATCGACTTCACCGGGCGATAGTCGGTGCCGGTGTAGTATTCGGTGATCACGATGATCAACGCGGTAACCACCAGACCGACGACGCCGCATTCGAACAGCGCCATGCCGGTATACTTCACGCCGGCGAGCGGACCGAATCCGATCAGCCACCAGATCACCAGCGCGACACCGATCAGCGACAGGATGCCGGTGGCGATCAGGCCCTTGTACAGCGCGCCCATGATCGACTGCGAGGCGCCGAGCTTGACGAAGAAGGTGCCGGCGATCGAGGTCAGGATGCAGATGCCGCCGATCGCGAGCGGCAGCGTCATCATGTTGACCAGCAGCGGCGAGGTCGCAAAGAAGATCGCGGCCAGCACCATGGTGGCGACCGCGGTCACCGCATAGGTTTCGAACAGGTCGGCGGCCATCCCGGCGCAATCGCCGACATTGTCGCCGACATTGTCGGCGATGGTGGCCGGGTTGCGCGGATCGTCCTCGGGAATGCCGGCTTCGACCTTGCCGACCAGATCGCCGCCGACGTCGGCGCCCTTGGTGAAGATGCCGCCGCCGAGACGCGCGAAGATCGAGATCAGCGAGGCGCCGAAGCCGAGCGCCACCAGCGCATCGACCACGGTGCGGCTATTGGCAGCGATAGCCCAGGCCGTGGGTCAAGATCGCGAAATAGATGGTGACGCCGAGCAGCGCGAGGCCCGCCACCAGCATGCCGGTGATGGCGCCGGCCTTGAAGGCGAGTTCTAGTCCGCCGGCCAGCGAGATCGTCGCCGCCTGCGCGGTGCGCACATTGGCGCGCACCGAGACGTTCATGCCGATGAAGCCGGCAGCGCCCGAGAGGATGGCGCCGATCAGGAAGCCGACCGCCACCAGCATGCCGAGGAAGTAAGCCAGCAGCGCGAAGATCACGATGCCGACGAGACCGATGGTCATGTACTGGCGCTTCAGATAGGCCTGCGCGCCCTCGCGCACCGCGGCCGCAATCTCCTGCATCCGCGGATTGCCCGCATCGGCCTTCAGGACCGACGAAGTCGCCCACGCGGCGTAAACAATCGAAAGCGCTCCGCAGAGCACAATCACCCATAATGCTGTCATTTAAGTTGCCTCAGATTAGGATTCTCACCCACGCCATCGCCGCGGGTGCGGCGGGCGCACAAAAAGGAGGCCTGCCCCGCCCAACAGGGCGGCCTCAAATCGGCGGGACCATGCCAAAATCGCTTCCCCGGCGCAACGCCGTGGGCGGCCTGAACGGTCGATTTTCTTTTGTTTATGGAGGAGATTGGCAGCGCCGCCCGGTTTGCCCGAAAGCCTCAGAAATGGCTGTAGGACAGCCGCGGCAGCGCGATTTCGCCGCCCTGCCCGTCGACAAAGCTCGGAACCGCAGGGCCAGCGATGATGGTCCCGATCGAGCTCACCGGTATCCCGGCCAGCATTGCCGCTCGCGCGAACGCCTCGAAGCGATTCTCCGGGACCGTGCACAGGATCTCGTAATCGTCGCCGCCGGAGACGATGGATTCGATGCCGACGGCGCCGCGGCTCAACAATTCCCTGGCCGGGCCGGACAACGGGATGCTGTGCGCGTCGATGGCGGCGGACACACCGGATGCAGCGCAGAGCTTGGCGAGATCACCTGCCAGACCGTCGGATACGTCCATCGCCGCAGAGGCGTGGTCGCGAACCGCCTGCGCCAAAGCGACACGCGGTTGCGGCACGCGATAGCGTCCAATCAGCATCGCTCTTTCATCGCCGCCAAGAGCGATCGCGGCGCCGCCTTTGAGGAGGCCGAGACCCAACGCCGCATCGCCGATGGTGCCTGACACCGCGACGCGGTCGCCCGCCTTTGCACCATTGCGCCGGACCATCTTGCCTTCAGGCACGCGGCCAAAGGCGGTGATCGAGATCATCAGGGGGCCCGGCGTAGAAACCGTGTCGCCGCCGAGCAGCGGACAGCCGAATTGCGTTGCGTCCTCGCCAAGCCCGCGCGCGAACGGCGCCAGCCATGCATCGTCGGCTGCGCGCAGCGCCAGCGTCAGCACAAAGCCCGCGGGCGCAGCGCCCTTGGCGGCGAGATCGGAGAGATTCACCCGCAACGCCTTGCGGGCGATGGTGTCAGGTGGATCGTCGGGCAGGAAATGCACGCCTTCGACGATGGCGTCGGTGGTGACGACGAGATCGTCGCCCGACGCTCTCAGGATCGCGGCGTCGTCGGTGAGATCGAACGCGCCGGGATCGGTTGCCAGCGGCCTGAAATAGCGTGCGATCAGGGAGTCTTCAGCGGAGGCCATTATTACGATCCATCGTCCCGAACCGTCGCCGCACTCTCCACCCTCATCCTGAGGAACGGCCACTTGGCCGCGTCTCGAAGGATGGGCAACGGGCGCGGCGCTTGCGGCCATCCTTCGAGACGCCGCGCAAGCGCGCGGCTCCTCAGGATGAGGACGGCGTGTGCCGCCGTGCTCAGCTTCAGGCACGGACAAACTCGTCGCCGCGAAACTGGCGGGCGATCTGGTCGAGCACCGCATTGACCATGCCGGTTTCGTCGCCATCGACAAAGGCGTGCGCGACGTCGACATATTCGGACACCACCACGCGGGCGGGCACGTCCTTGCGGTGCTCGAGCTCGTAGGAACCGGCGCGCAGCACCGCGCGCAAAATGGCGTCGATACGCTTCAGCGGCCAGCCTTTTGAGAGCGCATCGTCGATCAGGGGATCGAGCTTTGCCTGATCTCGCACCACGCCGGCGACGACATCCTTGAAGAACGCGGCTTCCGCGGGAAGATATTTGTCGCCCTCGACCTCGCCGCCGAGCCAGTGGCTTTCGAACTCGGCGAAGATGTCGTTGATGCCGGCGCCCGCGATGTCCATCTGGTACAGCGCCTGCACCGCAGCCAGCCGCGCCGCGCCGCGCCGGTTGGCTTTTTTGCCGGGACTGTTTTTATGGGGATCACTCGTCATCTTGGAGACCCCGCATAACATCGTCCAGCCCGATGCTGGGATAGCGGCGCTTGATCCGCAGCATCGCAAGTGCGGCGCGTGCGGCGTCGCCGCCCTTGTCGAGTTCGCTCTTTCGCGCCCGGGCCCATGCCTGCTGTTCGGTATTGACGGTGATGATGCCGTTGCCGAGCGGAAAGGCGCGCTCGACGGCAATCTGCATCAATGCGCGCGAGGATTCCATCGACACGATCTCGAAATGGATGGTGTCGCCGCGGATCACGCAACCCAGCGCAATGACCGCATCGAAGCCGTTACCGCTGTCCTCGGCGGAATCCAGCGCCATCACCACCCCCGCCGGAATCTCCAGCGCGCCGGGCACGGTTATGATTTCATGGGTGGCTTCGGCCTTTTCGATCTCGGCCAGCGCGCCTTCCAGCAGCGCGTCCTGGATATCGTCATAGAAGCGCGCCTCGACGATCAGAATCCGCGCGCCGGAGATATCGGTTTGGTCCTTCAGTGCTGCGCGGCGCGCGTCTGCCATTTGGTCGTCCTCGTCATTGCCGGGCTTGACCCGGCAATCCATCCTGATCAAGAAGCCCTTGTTAAGAGGATGGATACGCGGGTCAAGCCCGCGTATGACACATTTGTAGCTCAATGCCGTAGCCCGGATGGAGCGCAGCGCAATCCGGGAGAGCAGCGACCGCGATAAAGACCCGGATTTCGCTTCGCTCCATCCGGGCTACGAACGCATCTCGCTCAAGCGCGCGGCATAGCGCGCCATCAGGTCGACTTCGAGGTTGACCTCGCTTCCCGCACGCCACTGCGCGAGCGTGGTCACGTTCAGCGTATGCGGAATGATCAGCACCGAAAACCTGACGCCGTCGACCGTGTTCACCGTCAGCGACACACCGTCCAGGGTCACCGAGCCTTTTGCGGCGATGAAGCGCGCCAGTTCGCGGGTGGTGCGGAGCTCGAACCGCGCCATGTCGGGCAGATCGTCGCGCGCGGCGATGCCGGCGACGCCGTCGGCATGCCCTGCAACAATGTGGCCGCCGAGTTCATCGCCGATTTTCAACGCGCGCTCGAGGTTCAGTTTTGTCCCGGCGCGCCAATGCTTCGCCGTGGTCATCGCGAGCGTCTCGGCCGCCGCATCGACCTCGAACCAGGTCCTGCCCTGCGCTATGCCAGACGCAACCACCGTCAGGCAAACGCCGTTGCAGGCGATCGACGCGCCGTCGGCGATGGTCGCCTGATCGTAGCGGCAGGCGATGCGCAGCCGGTGCAACTGCCCCTGCGCCACAGCCGTCAAGGCGACGATCTCGCCGATATCGGTGACAATGCCGGTGAACATGAGTTCCTTTTATCCGTCATGGCCGGGCTAAAGCGCGAAGCGCGTCTTCGCGCATATGTCCGGCCATCCACGCCTTCCTTCACGCGCGATTTTAAAGACGTGGATGCCCGGGACAAGCCCGGGCATGACGAGCTAGGTGGCGCGCTCGTAAATCGTCAGAGTGTCTTTCTGCAACATCTGGCTAGCACGAACTTTGAACTGCGGCGACTGGGTGATGGCCGAGAGCGGCAATGCATCCAGCGCCGCAATGCCGCCGGCGCCGATCGGGTCGGGTCCGCGCAGCAGCCAGACTTCATCGACGAGGCCCGCCGCGACAAAGGATGCCGCCACGCGCGCTCCGCCCTCCACCAATAGCCGCGTGATGCCCCTCTCCGCCAGCCCACGCAGCACGGAGCGCAGATCGAGCCCGGGCGGCGCCGAGGTGGCGGCGACGCGGATCACCTGCGCGCCGGCGGCGCCGAGCTTCATGGCGGCGGGGGCCTCCGCAAGGTTCGAGGTCATCAGCCACAGCGGCGTTTCCCGCGCCGAATGCACCAGCCGGCTCGAGCCGGGAATGCGCAAGCTCCGGTCCAGCACCACCCGCACCGGGGATTGCGCCTCCATGCCCGGCAAGCGGCAGGTCAGCAGCGGATCGTCCGCCAGCACGGTGCCGATCCCGACCAGGATGGCGTCGCATTGCGCGCGCAACAGATGCACGCGCGCCTTTGCGGCCTCGCCGGTGATGCCGACCGGCCTGCGGCCCGCCGCAGCGATCTTTTCGTCCGATGAAACCGCCAATTTCAAAATCAGATGCGGGCGCTTGTCGCGGATGCGGCGGAAATGCCCGGCGTGGTCGCGCGCCGCTTCCTGCGCGCTCAAGCCCACATCGACCACGATCCCGGCGGCGCGCAGCCGCGCATGGCCCTGCCCCGCCACTTCCGGATTGGGGTCCTCGATCGCCGACACCACGCGGGCGATGCCCGCGGCAATCACCGCGTCGGCGCAGGGCGGCGATTTTCCGACATGCGAGCACGGCTCCAGCGTCACATACAGCGTAGCCCCGCGCGCGGCGTTGCCGGCCCGCGCCAGCGCCTCGACCTCGGCGTGCGGCCGCCCGCCCGGTTGGGTCCAGCCGCGGCCGGCAATGACGCCGTCTTTCACGACCACGGCGCCCACCGCGGGGTTGGGCCAGGTGCGGCCCTGCCCACGCCGGCCCAGCGTCAGCGCCAGCGCCATGAAGCGCTGGTCGGCAGCTTTCGATGCTTTGGATTTTTCAGCGTATTGATCCTCCAGAATGCGGAAGATCATTTGCGTATCAGCGTCGGGCGGTCGTCGTCGCCCGACAGCTCGCCGAGCACGGCCTCGAAATCCTTGGCCTCGCGGAAATTGCGATACACCGAGGCGAAGCGCACATAGGCGACGTCGTCGAGCTGGCGCAGATGCTCCATCACGATCTCGCCGATGGTCTCCGACGAAATCTCCGCCTCGCCGCCGCTTTCAAGCTCGCGCACGATCGCGGAGACCATCTTCTCGACCCGCTCCGGATCGACCGGCCGCTTGCGCAAGGAGATCTGCAGCGAGCGCACCAGCTTGTCGCGGTCGAACGGCACCCGGCGGCCGTTGCGCTTGATCACGGTGAGCTCGCGCAGTTGCACCCGCTCGAAGGTAGTGAAGCGGAAATTGCAGGCCATGCAGACCCGCCGCCGCCTGATCACCGCGGAATCCTCTGTGGGGCGCGAGTCCTTTACCTGCGTATCGAGACTGTTGCAGCTTGGGCAGCGCATGATCAGCTCACCTCGTCATTGCCGGGCTTGACCCGGCAATCCATCCTCTTCGAAAAACTCTTGCGAAGAGGGATGGATGCGCGGGTCAAGCCCGCGCATGACGCTGAGAATGTGGAAACGCCTGCCAATTCCGTCGTCCTCCGCTTATCAATAAATCGGGAAGCGGTCGGTGAGCGCCTTGACCCGTTCCTTCACCGAAGCCTCGACCAGCGGCGCCTTGCCGTCGGGCGATTGCGCCAGCGCGTTCAGCACTTCGGCGATCAGCGAGCCGACCTGCTGGAATTCGGCGACGCCGAACCCGCGCGTGGTCGTGGCCGGCGTGCCGAGACGGAGGCCCGAGGTGACGAACGGCGTCTCGGGATCGAACGGAATGCCGTTCTTGTTGCAGGTCAGCGCGGCGCGCACCAGCGCCTTCTCCGAGACGTTGCCCTTAAGGCCCTTCGGCCGCAGGTCGACCAGCATCAAATGGTTGTCGGTGCCGCCGGAGACGATATCGAGGCCGTTGGCACGCAGCGATTCCGCCAGCGCCTTGGCATTCTCGACCACGTTCCTCGCATAGACCTTGAAATCGGGCCGCAGCGCTTCGGCAAACGCCACCGCCTTGGCCGCGATCACATGCATCAAGGGCCCGCCCTGCAAGCCCGGAAACACCGCCGAGTTGAATTTCTTGGTCAGCGTCTCGTCATTCCACAGCATCAAGCCGCCGCGCGGGCCGCGCAGCGACTTGTGCGTGGTGGTGGTGGTGACATGCGCATGCGGAATTGGCGAGGCATGCACGCCGCCGGCGACGAGGCCGGCGAAATGCGCCATGTCCACCATGAACCAGGCCCCGACGCTGTCGGCGATTTCGCGAAAGCGCTTGAAATCCCACGGCCGCGAATAGGCCGAGCCGCCGGCGACGATCAGTTTCGGTTTTACCGCCTCGGCGCGGCGGGCCACTTCGTCCATGTCGATGAGCTGGTCGTCGCGCCGCACCGTGTAATGCTGCGCATTGAACCATTTGCCGGAAATGTTTACCGGCGAGCCGTGGGTGAGATGTCCGCCGGCGGCGAGGTCGAGGCCCATAAAGGTATCGCCGGGGGCAAGCAGCGCCAGGAAGACTGCCTGGTTCATCTGGCTGCCGGAATTCGGCTGCACATTGGCGAACTGCGCGCCGAACAGTTTTTTGGCGCGCTCGATCGCCAGCGTCTCGGCGACGTCGACGAATTCGCAGCCGCCGTAATAGCGGTTGCCGGGATAGCCTTCGGCATATTTGTTGGTCATCACCGAGCCCTGCGCTTCCAGCACCGCGCGGCTGACGATGTTTTCCGACGCGATCAGCTCGATCTCATGGCGCTGGCGGCCGAGTTCGCCGCGAATCGCGGCGGCGATATCCGGATCGGCCTCGGCAAGGGAGGCGGTGAAGAACGAGTTGGGCGCGGAAGCGGCCTTGGCGGAGGCGTGGCGACGGAGGATTCATGGGCGAAATATCTCCACCGCCGCAGGCTCTTGGGCGGGGCTGCGGGCGGTCATGTGTGGCGGTCGAAAGCGGCGTCCGCCGATTAGCATATCGGGGCGAACAGGCCAAGCGCTTGCGGCTGCTCGGCCCTATTTATGCAAGATATGGTGGGGATGCCAGGGATTTGGGGGTAGCGTTCCCCGGACGCAGCGCAGTACGTAGCTCTTCGCGGAGTGGTGCGCTGCAGAGCCGGGGTCCCGGTTGCCTACCTAAAGCGGGATCCCAGTTCTGCGAAGCACGCTTCGCAAGGGCTACGCGCTGCATCGCGCCCGGGACACGAGACTACTTCGCAAACCGGTAAGCCCCGCCTTTCTCAACACTCCGCTGGAACGCCGGCCGCGCATGCATGCGCTTAAGCCATGCCGCGAGATTCGGATACGGCCCAATCCGGTCGAACACCTGTGCCATCTCAGCCGACAAAACTCATCTGGATATCCGCCCCCGACAGCGCGTCGCCGACGAAGAACTCGCGGCCGTCAAGCGCGCGGTCGACATAGCCGAGATGCCGCGCCATCTCGCTGTCGATCCGCGGATGCAGCGGCTTGCCGGCATCGCCGAGCCGCGAGACATAAAGATGCATCATCAGGGGCAGCATCGCCGAGCCTTCGGAGTAATGCAGCCATTCGTTGTAGGCCTCGTACTCGGCGCTGCCGGGCGCGGGCATCATCTTGCCGCCTCCGTAATGGCGGATGATGTAATCGACGATCGCCCCGGACTTCGCGATTCTCGACCTCGCCATCGACGATCACCGGCGACTTGCCGAGTGGATGCACCGCCTCCAGCTCCGGCGGCGCCAGCCGCGTCTTGGCATCGCGCTGATAGGGTTTTAGCTCAAACGGCGTGCCGAGCTCCTCCAGCAGCCACAGGATACGCTGCGAGCGGGAGTTGTTGAGGTGATGGAGGGTGAGCATGGGGGCATGTCCTTAAGCATCATTGCTGGGAAATGGAATCTCCGGATCTTGCGGCGCGCTGCTCGAAGTCTCGGCAGCAAAATTAATTCATAGATTGTTCTGGATCTCGCAACTGCCGCCGGATGTTTTCCGATCCAAATTTATGACGCCCGGCGTCTGAGGTTTTGTATCGCCCTCTACGGTTTTGTGGTGGGCACGGCGCAAGAGCGCCTTTGTCCACCCTACGACGCTGTAAACGCTGGCGGAAAAATTTTTTCGCATTGCTTATCCCCGTCCCCCGAGGCGGGTTTATTATCCTAGCTGTCCTGTCCAGTGAGGGGCGCTTCTAGAGGCGTTACTGAAGTGGGACAGAGCGAAAGCTTGGCCGGAGGGGTAACCCGAAAGTCGATGCGGCGCCTGCGGACGTGCCTCGCAAGCACGGACTCGGGAGGCCTTGGGTTGCCGTCCGTGCCCATACGGGGCGCTGCCTTATTGGCTGGACGGGGACAGGTGAGCGTGGGCGAAAGCCTGCCTGGATGGCGAGCTTGCTCGCGCCTGCGCCCGGAAGTTACGGCCCCAGGGACATAAATCGCCGCGACGGGACGCTGAGAGGCGTTCCGCGGCCTCTGGTTTCCTAAGGCGGGAATCATGCTGCGGGTAACTGTTACCAAGGCGCGCCTTTCGGCGTTCCGTCTCCCCTCAAAAGGGGAGATCAACTAAAAGCCCAACTCGCGCGGCGGCGCGGGCATGCAGGCGCTTGGCTGTTTGAAATTCGAATTCGGAAATACGGAACTCCGCTTCCTCAACGTCATTGCGGGCCAACGGGTCGCGCGAATGCGCGCCCGATGACAGGCTCGGCGAAGCAATCCATCCTGCAGCAAAGACGTAAGCGGAAAATGGATTGCTTCGTCGCAAGAGCTCCTCGCAATGACAGAGAAGTCGGAGCGCTGCGCGCAACAATAATCATCGACGATTACTGTTTCCCCGCGTTCGCGGGGATGACCAAGGGGTGCGGTTATGCCGGCGAACCTACAGCCCCGTAAATCCCGCCTTCACTGAATCGTTGCTGCCATCGAGCTCGCGCAAATAGGTCAGCCCGCAGACGGTGAGCCGGTGCGTGTCTTTCTCGCCCGCCTCGAACAGCTTTGCGACATACTCGGTCACCTTGGCGCGGGCCTCGGTGCTGGCGGCGGCGGTCTGGTTTACCAGGAGGTCATAGGTCTGCATGATGCGGTCGATGGCGGAATCCATGGAGTCCTCACTGGTAGTCATGTCGATGCAAAGGATTTCAGAGTTCAAAAGCCGGGGACGCGCAGGCTCGCCTCGAATTGCGAGATCGCCTTGTTGGCAAGCCGGAGCCGGTTGTATTCGCCGCGATGAAACATCTGCACGATGATTTCCAGCAGGCGATCGTTGGTCATGAAGGTGTCGGGAATGGCGCCGGTCTTGCGCAAATAGTTCGACGCGATCGCATAGGCATCGCCCACCGCCTCGACATTCATGACCCGAAGGCCGCGCTCGACCAACATGACCGTAAGTCCTCCGATACGGATGGATAAAGCGCGGGGCCGGTGCAAAGTTCCCGCTCACGAAACTTTTATGTGCCTGGCCAACAAAAAAGCGCACCGGTCCGGGACATGGACCGATGCGCTAATAATGAGAGCAACCTGGTGGCTGCCGGTCTTTTAATTCGCCGGCTTCGCCGAAAACTCTCAGAGCCGATACAGGATCTGGTCGGTCCAGAACCGCTCCAGCCGGTGCAGCGACTTGTTCAGAGTGGCGAATTCCTCATTCGAGATGCCGCCGACCTGCTCCACGGTCTTGACGTGCTTCTGGTAGAGCGCGTCGACGATGCGGCGGATTTCCTGGCCTTGCGCGGTGAGGCGGATGCGGACCGAGCGGCGATCGACGCGGCTGCGCTGATGATCGAGGAAGCCGAGTTCGACCAGCTTCTTCAAATTGTAGGATACGTTGGAGCCGAGGTAATAGCCGCGCGTGCGCAGCTCGCCCGCGGTCAATTCCTTGTCGCCGATGTTGTAGAGCAGAAGCGCCTGCACCGAATTGATGTCGGCGCGGCCGCGGCGGTCGAATTCGTCCTTGATGACGTCGAGCAGGCGGCGATGCAGCCGCTCCACCAAAGTCAACGCTTCGAGATAGAGCGGCTGCACCGGTGCCTGGCCGGCAGTGCGTTCAGCGGTTTCCACCGCCGTTGCAACGGCTTTCATCATGACACGTCCCCTGTTGTCGTTTTATCGACTTATTCGACGAAACTTGTGTCCCGCCTGATAGCCATAACCTAGAGGAGGCGTTTGAAGATCAGCTTAAATAAGACAATAAAGAGATCATGAATTTAAGACAGTGAATTGCGGATTAAGCCCGCCGCATAAGGACTTTTCGCAACCCTTCCTTGAGGGTGCGCGCCTCCTGTTCACGCTTCGTTGGCGCTCGCTGTCGCATTCGGGAACACAACGGTTCGAATTGGAAATATTCGCGTAACACTGGTGACCAAGCCGTTAGGGTGACTGGAAATCTTACCGCGAAAAAATGCGGAAAATTTTATGCGACCTCGTCATTCCGGGGCGCGCGCCCTTTGCGCGCGAGCCCGGAATCCATAACCACCGATATTGCGTTCGGCAATACAAGTTGCCGGCACGGTCCGGGCCTGCGCCAACAGGCGCATCCCGGAAATGACGGCAGAGGTCATGGCGGCCGCTCGCGCGCGGCCATCCAGGCCAGCGCGAGATACGCCGCCAGCATCAAGGCCTCGACGCCGACGATCGCGATGCTGCCGCCGTAGATTGCGGGAAACATCAGTTCGATCACCGCCATCGAGACGACGGTGGTGAGCCACACCACGGCACCCCACGGCGTTGCCAGCCACAGGCCCACCGCGGCGACGAGTTCGATCACCGCGAAATACACCGTCGCGGTTTGCCAGGCCATCGACTGGTTCTCGAAGGCGTCGTCCTCGCCGCCGACGAAGCCGGTCACCTGCGCCCAGTGATACAGGCCCTTGGCGACCGACACCACCGCCATGACGCGCAGGAACAGCACCAGCCGCCTCGTCCATACATTGTCGCCGGACTCCACCCGGCCATGCGAGATCGCCGCCACCGACATGGCGTTGTCCCGCGGCGTCTGGTCGCGCGACGGGGTTTCAGACATGCGGGCTAACGCTCATGACGATCCGGGATATGCTCATCAGAAGACTCTTGGCCCGTTGACCGGCTAAAATCAATCGGGCTTGTGCCGCGCCCTTGCAGCGGACCGCGGCCGTTCCCATGTCCTGCGCGGCAACGCAGTCGAAAGGACGGATCATGTCTGACAGCGGTTCATATGGCAGCGGCACCCGGCCGGGTAGCCCTCCCCCGCATGCCTTCGATCCGTGGCTGGAGCCCGAACTGTTTCGCGGCGTGCTGACGCGGCGGCTGTTCGCGTTCCTGATCGACCTCGTGGTGCTGTCGATTCCGGTGGTGCTGGCTTGCACGTTCATCGCGGTGTTCGGCGTGGTCACGCTGGGGCTGGGCTGGGCGCTGTTCTGGCTGGTGTCGCCGGCCTCGGTGATCTGGGCGCTGGTCTATTACGGCGCATCGCTGGGCGGGCCGCATTCGGCCACCTTGGGCATGCGGGTGATGGATCTGCAGCTGCGCACCTGGACCGGCGCGCCCGGCTATTTCGTGCTCGGCGCCGCGCATGCGGTGCTGTTCTGGTTATCGGTGTCGTTCTTCACGCCGCTGGTCCTGCTGGTCGGCCTGTTCAACGGCCGCCGCCGGCTGCTGCACGACATGATTCTCGGAACCGTGGTTATCAACAGTTCCGCCGCCACCCGGGTCGCGCAGCCAGCTCGGACTTATTGACCGATTGACCGTTGGCCTCCGCGGCGCGATGCTTGCTGTGACTGCTTCGGAGACTGACGACACAACGTGACCCAGCACTCGCGCGACACCCCGCAATTCTACCTGACGGCGCCCTCGCCCTGCCCCTATCTGCCGGGCCGGCACGAGCGCAAGGTGTTTACGCATCTGGTCGGCGACAAGGCCGGCGACCTCAACGACCTGCTGACCCATGGTGGCTTCCGGCGCAGCCAGTCGATCGCCTACCGCCCCGCCTGCGACCAGTGCCGCGCCTGCGTCTCGGTGCGGGTGATCGCCAATGAATTCCGCCCCTCGCGCAATTTCCGCAAGATCCTGGCGCGCAACGCCGACATCGTCGGCGAACAGCGCAGCGCGATGCCGACCTCGGAGCAATATTCGGTATTCCGCGCCTATCTCGACCATCGCCACCGCCATGGCGGCATGGCCGACATGACCGTGCTGGATTATGCGATGATGGTGGAGGACAGTCACGTCGAGACCCGCATCATCGAATACCGCACCCGCGGCATCGACAGCGGCATCACCGGCCGCGGCGAAGGCCTGGTGGCGGTGGCGCTCTCGGACGTGCTCAGCGACGGGCTGTCGATGGTGTATTCGTTCTTCGAACCGTCGGAGGAAAGCCGTTCGCTCGGCACCTTCATGATCCTGGATCACATCACCCGCGCCCGCCGGCTCGGACTGCCCTACGTCTATCTCGGCTACTGGATCGAAGGCTCCAGGAAGATGGACTACAAGGGCCGCTTCCTGCCGCAGCAGCGGCTTGCGCCCTCCGGCTGGCTGCGCGTCGACGCGACCGGCGAAGTGCCGAGCGAGCCGCAGGATTAACGCTCCGTGCGCCCCGCTCTCCGCGTCATGGCCGGGCTTGACCCGGCCATCCATCCACTTTGCGAACTCTTTTCGAAGATTTGATGGATACGCGGGTCAAGCCCGCGTATGACGAATTTCCTCAGCCGAAGATCGTATCGAACAGCAGCTTGACGTTCAGGCTCACGATGATTCCCGCCACGATCCACGCCGCAACTGCCATCCAGCGCGGCACGACGAAATCGCCCATCTTGCGCCGGTCAGAGACGAACCGCACCAGCGGAATCACCGCGAATGGCAGCTGCATCGACAGCATGACCTGGCTGAAAACCAGCAATTGTCCGGTGCCGCGTTCGCCATAGAGCGCGGTGACGACGACCACCGGGACAATCGCGATGCCGCGCGTCACCAGCCGGCGCGCCCAGCTCGGCATCCGCAAGCGCAAAAATCCTTCCATCACGATTTGTCCCGCGAGCGTCGCGGTCACCGTCGAGTTGAGGCCGGACGCCAACAGCGCGATGGCAAACAGGGTCGAGGCGATGCCGAGACCCAGCAGCGGCGACAGCAGCTCAAATGCCGTGCCGATCTCGGCGACATCGGCATGGCCGCTGTCGTGAAATGTCGCCGCGGCGACGATCAGGATGGCGGCGTTGATGAACAGCGCCAGCATCAGCGCGATGGTGGAGTCGGCGGTCGCCCATTTGATGGCGTCGCGGCGCCCCTCGTCGGTGCGCGGATAGGCGCGGGTCTGCACGATCGACGAGTGCAGATAGAGGTTATGCGGCATCACGGTGGCGCCGATGATGCCGATGGCGATGTAGAGCATCGCGGGATTGGTGACGATGGCGGCGGATGGCGCAAAACCGCGCAGCACGGCGGCGACCGGCGGCGCTGCGGCGACGATCTGGACGGTGAAACAGACCGCGATGACGATCAGCAGCGCGATGACAAAGGCTTCGAGAAACCTAAAACCCTTGTTCATCAGCAGCAGCAGCAGGAACGCATCCAGTGCGGCGATCAGCGCCCCGCCGATCAGCGGAATGCCGAACAAGAGTTGCAGCGCGATCGCGGTGCCGATCACCTCGGCCAGATCGCAGGCGATGATGGCCGCCTCGCAGGCCAGCCACAGCAGGATATTGACGGGTTTGGAAAAACTGTCGCGGCAGGCCTGCGCGAGATCGCGGTCAGTGACGATGCCGAGCCGCGCGGCGAGCGCCTGCAGCAGGATCGCCATCGCGTTCGACAGCAGGATCACCGACAGCAGCGTGTAGCCGAACTGGGCGCCGCCGGCGAGATCGGTAGCCCAGTTGCCGGGATCCATGTAGCCGACCGAGACCATGTAGCCGGGCCCGGCAAAGGCCAGCAGCCGGCGCAGCCAGTGCCCGCCGATCGGGACCGGAATGGTCGCATTGACTTCGGAGAGGCTGCGCTGGGCTTCCGTCGCATTGCCTGAATGCCATCCCGAAGCACCAAGCACGCCGCGAGAAGGCACCGCAGCGGCTGGATCTGGCGCTATTTTGGGGGAAATCGCATCCATGCCGGGCAGGATGCCCTATTTTCGAGCTTCTTGCAACTAATTTGCAACTGCATCTAGGCGACTGGGTTATTCCCTAGCTACGCTCCGACGCGGCCCGACAATTCCAGCATCGGCCGCCCCAATGTGCGCGCCGCCGCGGCGACGGCGCTGCGCGCATTGACCAGGATAATGCCCCGGGAGCGTTGCCATACTTTGAGATCGGCGGCGCCATCACCGGCGTAGATGAAGCCGGCTGGATACAGCCGGCTCAACATCTCGGCCTTCGCAGAACCCTTGAGATTGCGCTGGCCGTCCGAGGCCAATACACGATCGAAGAAACCAAGCCGCGACGCCAGTTGGCCTGCGAGAATGCCGTCGGCGGCGGTCGCAAGCACGATCGCCCGGCCGGCGGACTTTTCGCGGATCGCCAGCGCCAGCACATCCTGATGCAGCTGCAGCCGGTCCCAGTCGATCCTGCTGCGCAATGCAAGCTGGCGCTTCAGCGCGGCGCGGCCGCGCAGCAGCCACGTCGCGCATTGAAATACCACAAAAGGATTTCGCCGCACGATCGAGGCAAAACTCTTGTAGAGCAAATCTCCCGCGATCAGCGTGCCGTCGAGATCGAGCACCAGCGGCATCGACACGGGAAGACCGAACAGCGATTCCGCCTGAACGTCCCTTACGATCTTATTCATGCGCGACGCTCAGCCGTCGCGAGACCTTGCATATGGCGAGTTGCCGCGCGCCGCTCTGACTGACGTCGCAATCGTCATATCCGAGCCGGCTCGCCAGCGCAGCGCCGGACTGATCGGAAGAAGACACAATCAGGATCTGCGGCGCGCCGCGGTTTGACCTGCGGAATGCAGCCAGCGAGACGGCGTCCGGTTCGGACTCCCAATCCGGCGTCGCGCGCATGAAATCGCGGGCTTCGACATATTGCAGCGGGAAATAGCCGAAATACCGGGTCGACGGCAGCGGAGCCGACAGTCCGGCGCCGTGTGCGGCGAGCGCCGCGGTCTGGTCCGCATGCAGCGTCGGCCGAACCCGCCAAGCGAACAGCGCGCTGCTGCGCTGCGCGATCAAATCGGCATTGGCGAAGGTTTTTTCAGGGTGGTCGCGGCCGGCGGCGAGTTCGCTTTCCAGCGTGGCCGACCAGCTCTTGTAGGCGATGGAGCGAATCGCGGTTTGCCCGATCAGCCCGGCAAGCGCCGCGAAGCAAAGCGTGCGCAGCAGCGCAGGTCCCGGTTGCCGGCTGGCGATCGCCATCACGGCGGCAATCCAGGTGAATGGCGCTAGCCGTTCCGAGAGCGAGGCGGTGCCGGTCTTGAGGTTGAGCAGCGACAGCATCACGACGAGCCCGAAGAAGATCGGCCACGTCAGATCGCCGGATTTGATCCGAGGCAACGCCGCGACGCCCGCGACCAGCAGCGCGGCCAATAACGGTGCCATTGCAACGATTTCCCACCAGGTAAAGCTGAACAGGTACGTTGCCGCCACGATCCGCCGCAGAATCTGCATCAGCCCGCTATCGGTGCCGGCTGCTTCACCGGGAATATGTTGATACGCGGTCAGAAAGCTGACGGTGATCAGCAATACCGGCAATGCGGCTGCGGCTGCCCAGGCGCCGTCAACAATCAGCTGCCGGGCGGCGGCGCGAAAGCCGGCGCGGTGCCGCGTTTGCAGTGCGCCGGCCAGGCCATCCGCGGCAAGCAAAAGGCAGGCTGCGACGACCGCGGTGATGTGCGTGAGGCAAAGCGCCAGCAGGAATAATGCGGTGGTTATGAAGGTAGTCGCATTGCGGTGTTGCCTCGCCTTGCGCCAGAAGCCGGCGAACAACAGAAACAGCGGCACACCGAGCGCGTAATTGTAAAATCCCCAATGGATGAAAACGCCGAACGCAAGCGGCAACAATAACAGGACGGGCAATATCGGCCGTTCGGTCTCCGCACGGGAAATGGCAAACGCGGCGGCGATCCACAGCAGTCCATACAGGCTGAGGAAGACCGTGTTGGCCAGCAGCGCGTCGCCGGTCAGCCTGATCAGGCCCGCGAGCAGCAGATAGATCGCGGAGTTCGGCTCGATGCGCGGATTCCATTGGTAGAACGAGGCGGCGGGCTCCTGCAGCGCACCGCCCCAGCCGAAACGTGCGATCAGGTCGGCCTGCGCCAGATGCACCGGGCCATCCTGGGTCGGCACCAATTTTACAAGCCATAGCGGGCCGTCGAGCAGCACGACCAGCGCCGCGAATAGCAGCGTTACCGCTAAAATTCCGGCGGTGTTTCCGGGAGACTCATAACGCGCGGCGATCGACATTTCAGCGGCCCATACCGAGATGGATGAGGTCGGAACTGGTCAGGCCGTTCAACCACGGCAGATCGATGAAGGTCAGCGCGCCGAACAGCGCCATCGTGACTGCGGCCCCGATCATCATCGCCGGCTGCCGCATCAACTCCTCCGGCCGGGCGGCCGCGGAGTCGGGCGTCAGCGCAAGCCGCATATAGGCTGCGAACAACGCGATCAGCAGCGGAATGACGACGAGATATTCGATCCGGTATTTTAGCAGGAAGATCGCCATCATGAACGCAAACCCCTGCGCGTAGACCAGGCAGCTCGTCACCAGGCTGGACTGCGTGTAGACCGCGAAGGACGGACGATACGCGGCAAGGCTTGCGGTGCCGCCGGCCTCGACGATGGCGCGATGTTCCGAGACGCGCTTGGCGGCCATCAGGAACGCGCCGCCGAACCAGTAGGCGAGCAGGATCGATGCCGGCGGCGCGACGTGAGGGGTGACCGCGAACCAGCCGAACAAAAAGCGCAAGGGATTGTTGATCAACTCGACGATGACATCGAGAAAGGCCCGGTCCTTGGCGCGGATCGGCCGCACGTTGTAGATCACGCCGAAAATCGCGAACACCACCGCGACCAGGCTGAAGCTGCCGCCGAGCGTGTTGGCCACGAGTATGCCGAAGGAAGTCAGCAGGATATATTGCGCGAAGACGATGGCGGGAGACATCGCGGTTTGCACCGCCGGGCGCGCGCGCTTGGTGGGGTGCATGGCATCGAACGGCGCATCGAGCCACTCGTTGATGGTGTAGTTGGCCGACGACAGCGCCATCGCCACCAACAGGCAGGCCAGCAATCGTCCGGCCAGCGCCGTGACGTCGATCGGGCCGGCCGCCGACATGATCATCGCGAACGCGACGCCGGGAATGATCAGCACATGCTTGATCCAGTGATCCGGCCGCGCGATCGCCAAATAATCCGCGAGCCTGGCCGCGGGCTGGGCGTGATTTGAAACGAGCATGAAACCCTCCAAGCTTCCCGGGTGCCGCATCGGGCCGGACCGCGGCGAAAGATGTGCTTGAAGAGCAGCGATCGTGCCGCCACGCGCTGGTCGCCGGCTGGACGAGGGGCCGAAACGCAACGCGGTTAATGCAGCTCGCATCGCACCGGTTTTATTGGGATTTCCCCGCACGATGAGCGTGTCGGCGCGATAACGTCTGGTACCTTCAGCTGTCGGCGACAGACAAAACCCCGGCTAACCTGCGCCGGAATGAAACAAGGTGTTTCAATCTGGTGGGAATGATCCGTATCATGGCGCAAACGCCGCACGCGGCCCAGCCACCCGGTCTTAGGTGTGACCGAGAGCTTAGCCGGGCGTATCCAAGGCATTCAAAGATTGCCGCCGTTGCGATGCTAGTCGCATTAATCAGGCGGGGTCTTTTTCTCTACATCGCTTCGCTTCTCGGACAATTCGCGCCACGCCTGCGCCATCTGCAGCAGCCGGGCTTTATCGGCAGGATTTGAGCTAGCGGCCGCGAGCGCCACGCATTGTTCGGCGTACTGTAGATATTCATCGACAGACGCCATCGCCCCGGAGCCTCACAAATTTTGGCGTCCTAACTCCGCGCTGGGGGATTTGTTCCCGAAATTTCCGCGTGTATACGCGTTATAGCGGCGAACGACCTTCGGCCTCTTAACGTTCTCCTTATGGCTGAGGAGGCTGATATGAAGGACTCAAAAACATACAAGGAGTATGCCGCCGACTGCAGACGTATGGCGCAACTCATGAACCAGAAGGACAAAGAGGCGCTACTTAAAATGGCGGAGGCTTGGGAAGATCGCGCCAAAGAAGCGGAGCGGCGCAAGGACGGTTAGGCGTCCCCGCACGCGCCATCGTGGCGCGACGATCCTATACCGGCGTGATCTCCTCGGGAAACGGGTGGTTTTATTCGTGATCCGCGCCCACCCTGTCGATGTTGAATGACAGGGACGCGCCCATGACCCAATTCAGAGACAATCCGCTGCCGCCGGCCTTTAACCGTCTGGCATGGTCCAATCTTGCCGCGCAGTCGGCCGAGCAGATCGCGCTGGCTGCGGCGCCGATCGTGGCGGTGCTGATGCTTGGGGTCGGCGAAGGCCAAACCGGGCTGTTGCAGACGGCACTGACGATGCCGTTTATCCTGTTCGCGATCCCCGCAGGGCTGCTCGCGGACCGCATCTCGCGGCGCGCACTGATGGCCGGCTCCGAGGCGCTGCGTGCCGCGGCGCTGCTCGGAATCCTGGCTTTGATCTGGCTGAACCTGCTGACCTTGCCGCTGCTGGCGCTGTTCGGCTTTGTCGCGGTATGCGGAACGGTAGCCTACAGCGTGGCGGCGCCGGCTTTGGTGCCGTTGCTGGTTGCGCCGCAGTCGCTGCCTGCTGCAAACGCGCGGATCGAACTGGCCCGCACTATTGCATTTGCCAGCGGCCCGGCATTGGGCGGCGTGCTGGTCGGATGGGTCGGCGCCGCGCCGGCATTCGGGGTAGCCGCGGCGCTGTCGACATCGGCGGTGCTGCTGCTGTCAGGCATTTACGAGCCGGCGCGGAAACCGGCGCCGGCGCGGCATCCGCTGCAGGAAATCCGGGAGGGCGCGGCATTTGTATTTCAACATCCGCTGCTGCGGCCGGTATTTGCCACGCAGTTCATTTTCAACACCGCCTCGTTCCTCGTGCTCGCGGTATTCGTGCCCTACGCCATCAGGCGTCTCGGGTTGTCGGCGTCCGGCGTCGGAACGACGCTGACGATGTACGGCGTCGGCATGGTGGTCGGCGCGCTCTCGGCGACGCGGGTGATGCAGCGCCTGCGGTTCGGCACCGTGATCGCGCTGGGGCCGGTGACCGGTTTCGTTGCCGCCATGGTGCTGGCGCTGACCACCGTCGTGCCAAGCCCCGTGCTCGCGGGCCTCGGCTTCTTCCTGCTCGGCGCCGGTCCGATCGTGTGGGTGATATCGACCACCACGCTGCGGCAATCGGTGACGCCGCCGCGGCTGCTGGGCAGGGTCTCCGCAATCAACATCATGAGCTACGGCGCGCGCCCGGTGGGCGCCGCACTCGGCGCCATCGTCGGCGGCCTCTACAGCGCCGAGCTGTGTCTGTATCTGGCGGTCGCAATCTTCGGCGCGCAGGCGCTGGTGATCCTGCTGTCGCCGGCGGTCGGACTGATCAGGCAGCCGGATATGGTGGGAGACGGCGCAAAGGCGTTGCGCACCTGCTGAAAAACGTCATCGCGAGGAGCCCTTGCGACGAAGCAATGACGGCTACCGTTCTCGCATTCCTGCCCCGAATTTCGCAGCGTCGGGCCATTGGAGGTTTCCCAACCCGTTTTATATGATATATATCATGCTATATTCACCGGGAGCTTTCATGGCCGACCAGACCGTTTCCATAGCTGCTGTCGCGCCGCCGCGGGAAACCGCCTCGACGACGGCGCAAATCGCTGTGCTGGCGACGCTGGCCGCGATCGGCACGCTTGCCACCAACATCCTGTTACCGTCGTTGCCGCAGATGGCGGCGTCGCTCCATGTCACGACCGCCGCGGTGACGGCGTCTATTACCGTATTCCTCGCGGTGTTCGCCGTCGGACAGCTCGCAGTCGGGCCGATCTCGGATCGTTATGGGCGACGCGTGCCGGTGCTGGCTGGTTTTGTCGTCTTCATTGCCGGCAGCATCTGGTGCGGTCTCGCAACCGATCTGCCCACGCTTCTGATCGGCCGCATCATCCAGGCCGCTGGCGCCTGTTCGACCTCGGTGCTGTCGCGCGCCATCGCCCGCGATCTATTCAGCGGCGCGGCGCTGGGGCGTGCGATGGCGTTGATCATGATCGCGATGGCGGCCGCACCGGGCTTCTCGCCGCTGCTAGGCGGCGCGCTCGATCACACGTTCGGCTGGCGCTCCGAATTCGCCTTTGTCGGCATATTCGCCGCCATTGCGGCCGTGGCCTACGCCGTGGTGCTCGGCGAAACCCATAACTCCACGCGGATCCCGCTCAATCCGCTGGCCATCGCCAAAACCTATTTTGGCCTATCGGCGGATCGCCGTTTTCTGATTCCGGCGGCAACCGTGAGCCTGATCATGGGCGGGTTGTTCGCAATGTTCTCGGCAGCGCCGCGGGTGCTGATCGAGGGGCTGCACTTCACGCCGATCCAACTCGGCCTGTTCTTCGCCGGCACGGTGCTGATCGTGTTCGGCGCGGGCATGCTGGCGACAAAGCTGGCGCCGCGCTACGGGCTCGATCGTTCGATCCAGGGCGGGCTTTGGCTGGCGGCGGCCGGTAGTATCACCATCCTGCTGGTGTCGATGTTCAACCCCGCCTTCCCACCGTTCCTCGCGGGAATGTGCGTGTTCCTGCTCGGCATGGGCATCGTCAATCCGCTCGGCACCGCGCAAGCGCTCTCGCCGTTCGGCGAGAAAGCGGGTGCTGCCTCGGCGCTGCTCGGCTTCTGGCAGATGATGGGCGCGGCAATCGGCGTCTGGCTGGCGGCGACGATTTCGCATCAGGCGATGGCCGCGCTCGGCATCGTGCTGACGGTGGCTTCGCTGCTGGCGCTGCTGCTCTACATCCTGCGGAAGAAGGCGGGCTAGAGCCTTGACCTGCCCCCGGCCAAGCTCCAGCATCGAGGGATGGAAAAAGACACCGGCATAGCGGCGGCGGTCAGAGATTTTGCGCGGTGGGCAATCACGCCGCCGCAATCCTACGCGGTGTATCTCGTCTGTCTTTTGCTGGTTGCCGGATTGTCGTTCTATGCCGGTACGCTGAAGCCGAAGAAGGCGGTCGGCATCGGACCTCCACCGATGTCCGCGCCGCGCAATTGAGACAGGCGAAATGGCAAACGACGCTCCGCCTTCGATCACCCGGATCAATCCACCCGAACTCGGCACCCCGCCCGGCTATTCGCAGGTCGTCGGCGTCAGCGCCGGCCACATCATTTTCATCGCCGGCCAGACCGCGGTCGATCGCGACGGCAACGTCGTCGGCAAGGATGATTTTGCCACCCAGGCAACTCAGGTATTTCGCAACCTCACCATCGCGCTGGAGGCGGCGGGCTGCACCGCGGCCAGCCTGGTGAAGCTGACGGTTTATCTCACCGACATGGACAATCTTTCGCGCTATCGCGAAGCGCGCGATCGCTTCTTCGCGTCGGTCACGCCGGCGGCGGCGCCCGCGGTGACGCTGGTCGAGGTTACAAAACTGTACGGTCCGGATTTCATGATCGAGGTCGAGGCAATCGCCGCCCGGTCCTAATTCGAGTGTCGAACCGCGTGCGAGGGATCCGGGCACGTCTCGACCTCGACCGTCACATGGCTCAGACCGCGCAACCCGCCGAGGCGGCGTTTATACGTGGCCGGAGGCAGCGGGTTGTCGGATAGGATCGAGATGACGGCCGCGCGGTGGCCGGGCCCGACCTGCCATAGATGAAGATCGGTGACGCGGTCACCCTTGGTTTCCAGCCGATCGCGAATCACGGTTTCGATATTCTTGTCGGCGCTGACATCGAGCAACACCGCGCCGGAATCCCTGATCAGGCCATAGGCCCAGCTGGCGATCACCAGGCTGCCGAGGATTCCCACCGCCGGATCGGCCCAGACCCATTGCACGACCATCGCGGTGACCAGCGCAGCAATGGCCAGGATCGAGGTTGCGGCATCGGCAAGCACGTGAACATAGGCCGCGCGAAGATTGTTGTCGTGGTGATGATGGCCATGGGAATGGCCGAGGCCACGATGATCGTGGTCGTGCGTGTCGCGAAGCAGCCACGCGCTCACGAGATTGACGCCGAGCCCAAGCGCGGCGACCAGGATGGCCTCGCCATACGCAATAGGGACCGGATGAACCAGCCGAACCGCGCTTTCATAGGCGACTTGAACCGCGATCATCGCGAGAATGATGGCGCTGGAAAAGGCCGCGAGATCGCCGAACTTGCCGGTGCCGAAGGCGAAGCGGGAATTGCGCGCATGCTGACGGGCAAACAGATAGGCGATGGCGGCGATCCCGAGCGCCGCGGCGTGGGTTGCCATATGCCAGCCATCGGCAAGCAGCGCCATCGATCCGAAAAATGCTCCGGCCGCGATCTCGCCAACCATCATGACCGCGGTAAGGGCGACAACGAACCAGGTTCGGCGCTCGTTACGGGAATGCTCCGGACCCAGGAACACATGATCGTGCGTCCATTGGTCAAGGGAGGGTGAGCGCATTGGTTGATCCTCGGGAGACGCCGCGCCTTTTCGAGAACAGTAGATATAGGCCGTTCCGTGAAAAGTTCCATCAGATGGGTGGGGACAGGCCGGAAAGCGACGTGGTCGGCCTGCCATCGTCACGCGCACGTGTAATCGACGCCGACAAGCTCGATTGACAGAACGGCCTTGCTCCGCTGTATTGATGCCATGGGGGCTCTGCGATCCCCCCACGAGGCGACATGCCCAAGAATCGCGTCCCGTTTTTCACGAGGGCGCAGCATGTCACCCACCCCATCGATATCATCGGAAAAACCTGCACGCCGGATCGGCGGCACCCACAGCTTTGTTGGCCGGCAGGTGCCAACGAGGAAAGCGCGGATTTTCGGTTACGCAGCGCTTTGCGTGTTGCTGCTGGCCGCATGCCAGCCGGCGGCAACGCCGGGCCGCGCCGATACGGTCACCTTCGCCGCATCGAAAGGACTCGGCGATTTCGAATTTGCCGTGACCGGCAGCGGCCGGCCCGGCCAATGGTCTGTTGTCCGCGACGATGCCACTCAGGCCCTGGCGCAGACCGGCGCCGACGCCACCGAGGACCGGTTTCCGCTCGCGATCTACCGGCCGTTTTCTGCCCGCAACGTCTATGTCTCGATTCGCTTCATGGCGGTTTCCGGCAACGCCGATCGGGCTGGCGGTGTAGTCGTGCGATTTACTTCGGCCGGCGACTATTACGTCGCCCGCGCCAACGCGCTTGAAAACAACGTGCGTTTCTACCGCGTGGTTGCCGGAAAACGGCAGATGATCGCCGGCGTCGATGCCAGCGTGCCAAGCGGCGCCTGGCACACGCTGGCAATTGCGGCGCGAGACGACCACTTCACTATCGTGTTCAACGGCAGGGAGCTGTTCGGCGCCACCGACGCAACGGTCCCGGGTCCTGGAAGAATTGGCATGTGGACCAAGGCCGACAGCGTCACCTGGTTCGAAAGCATCAAGATCAAATCTCTCGATTGAAATTTAAAACACGATTGACAGAAAGGACGCGGTCGGCTGTATTCGCTTCATGGGGGTTGTGCGATCCTCCCACGAGGCGACATGCCCAAGTATCGCGTCCCGTTTTTTCACGAGGGCGCTCCCATGTCATCCTACACATCGATATCTCCGGATAAGCTTGCACGCCTGATCGGCACGGCGAAAACGCCTGTCATCATCGACGTGCGCACCGAGGAGGATTTTGCCGCCGACCAGCGGCTGATCCCCGGCGCCGTCAGGCGAAACCACCAGGAAGCCGCCGATTGGGGCAGCCAGTTCTCCGGCCGTTCCGCCATCGTCGCCTGCCTGCGAGGCCAAAAACTCGCCGAGGGTACGGCCGCATGGCTCCGGCATGCCAACGTGTCGGCCGAAACGCTCGAGGGCGGTTTTGAGGGCTGGAAAGCCGCCAAACTCCCTTTGGTGCCGGCCTCGAAGTTGCCGGCCCGCGATGCGCAGGGACGCACGGTCTGGGTCACCCGCGCGCGCCCAAAGATCGACCGCATCGCCTGCCCGTGGCTGATCCGCCGTTTCATCGATCCCAAGGCGGTGTTTCTGTTCGTGGCGCCTTCCGAAGTCGTCGCAGTCGGCGAACGCTTCAACGCGGTGCCGTTCGATATCGAGAACGTGTTCTGGAGCCATCGCGGCGAGCTCTGCACCTTCGACGTGATGATCGAGGAATTCGGCCTCGCAACGCCGCCATTGCTGCGGCTGGCGACCATGGTGCGTGCCGCAGACACCGGACGGCTCGACCTCTCGCCGGAGGCGCCGGGCTTGCTCGCAGCCTCGCTCGGGCTGTCGCGGATGTATGACGACGATCTCGAGCAACTCGAAGCCGGGCTCGTTCTCTACGACGCGTTCTATCGCTGGTGCCGCGATGCCACCGGCGAAACCCATAACTGGCCGGCCCACAAGGCGAAGACATGAGCGATGTCATTGCAGGCCGCAAGGTGGGGCTAGCCGATGCCGGCCACGGCATCAGCTTCGGCGAGGCCTTTCGGGTCTGGCTGCGGGTGGCGCTACTGAGCTTCGGCGGCCCGGCGGGGCAGATCGCGGTGATGCATCGCATCCTGGTCGAGGAAAAAAACTGGATTTCCGAAAGCCGGTTTCTGCATGCGCTGAATTACTGCATGTTGCTGCCCGGCCCGGAGGCGCAGCAGCTCGCGACTTATATCGGCTGGCTGCTGCACCGGACCGCCGGCGGCATCATGGCCGGCGGGCTGTTCATCGTGCCCGGCATCATCTCTATCATGGCGCTGAGCTACATCTACGCAGGCTATGGCAAAGTCAGTTTTGTCGAGGCGCTGTTTTTCGGATTGAAGGCCGCGGTGCTCGCCATCGTGATCCAGGCCGTGGTTCGGGTCGGCAAACGCGCGCTGCGCAACCGGATCATGATCGCGCTGGCCGCCGTGGCCTTCATCGCGATTTTCTTTTTCAACGTGCCGTTCCCGATCATCATCATCGCCGCCGGCATGATTGGATATACCGGCGCAAAAGCCGGGCGGCCGGAATTTGCTGCGGTCGAGCATGGCGGCGGCAAAAATGCCGCGGCCATTGACAGCATGCTCAGCGAGGAATTGCCGGACCATGTCCGCCCGACCGTATCGCGCGCGCTGAAAGTCAGCGCAATCTGGCTGCTGCTGTGGCTGGTGCCGGTCGGCGCGCTGCTCGTTGCATTCGGGCCAGCCAATGTGTTCAGCCAGATCGCGGTGTTCTTCAGCAAGATGGCGATGGTGACGTTCGGCGGCGCCTATGCGGTGCTGGCCTATGTCGCGCAGCAGGCGGTGGAGCATTATCACTGGGTGAGCCCGCCCGAAATGCTCGACGGCCTCGGCATGGCCGAGACCACGCCGGGTCCCTTGATCATGGTGCTGCAATTCGTCGGCTTCATGGCCGCGTTTCGCGATCCCGGTACGCTGCCGCCGATGCTGGCGGGTACCCTGGGCGGCCTGCTGGCCACTTGGGTGACGTTCACGCCCTGCTTCCTGTGGATCTTCCTAGGCGCACCGTTCATCGAAGCCATGCGCGGCAACAAGGGACTCGCCGGCGCGCTGTCCGCGATCACCGCTGCAGTGGTCGGCGTGATCCTGAACCTGTCGATCTGGTTTGCGCTGCACACCGTGTTCCGGGAAACCATGCCGGTGCGATCGTTCGGGCTGTCGTTCGACGCGCCGGTATGGCCGAGCATTGACGTTGCGGCGCTGGCCCTGGCCGTAGCCGCAGCCACGGCGATCTTCCGCTTCAATGTGGGGATGCTGACGGTGCTTGCGGCCTCTTGCGCCGCCGGTGTGTCGTTGAGGGTGTCAGGACTGATCTGATCGTGGCGCTCAGCCTCAAAGCGAAACTGCGATCAACTCCTCGACCAGCCCACCGCCGCCGACCGGGAACGCAATGAACTGCTTGCCGCCGGCCATGTAGGTCATCGGAGCGCCGGTCGCGTTGGCCGGCAACGGAATCTCCGCCAACATTTCGCCGGTTGTTTTGTCATAGACCCGCAGATGCGCATCGCGATTGTGCAGATCGTACACGTGGCGGCTGAACTCGGGGAGGAAACGCCCGGCGCCTCGGTATCCCATCTGGACGACGATCATGACCGTCTTCGTCAGCAGCGCCCAACTGCGGGCCGGCAATCCCAGTTTGTCGCGGATGCCGAGTTGCTGGATTGAAGCCATCGCCTCGCTGCGCCCGATGGGAATACGCCAGCGATGCTCGCCGCTGTTCATGTCGATCGCGACCATGCTGCCGAATGGGGGCTTGAGCAGCGGCAATCCGCGCGGCCCCGGCATATAGGGGGCGTCGCCGATGAAATCGTAGGAGCCCTCCCACGGCGCCGCTGGTTTGCGAAGGGTGATCCGCATCGGCACGCGCTGGGTCCCGACATAGAGCGTAGCCGGTTTCCGGGTCGATCGCGGCACCGGACCAACTCCCGCCGCCGGCGGTCCCCGGCACCTGAATCATGCCGCGCTCCGTCGGCGGCGTGAACAGCCCGCCTCGATCGTAGCGGGAGGCGATGTCGACCGCTTCCTGGTGAATCTCCGGCGTCAGATCGATCAGGTCCTCGTCATAAGCACTTTGGATGTCGAACGGCGCCGGCCGGGTCGGCACCGGCTGGGTTTTCGACGCGCGCTCGCCGGGCATGCTCGACGCCGGAACCGGCTGTTCCTCGATCGGCCAGACCGGCTGGCCGGTGATGCGATCGAATACATAGACAAAGGCCTGCTTGGTCACCTGCGCGACCGCCTTGATGGGTTTTCCATCGACGGTGATGTCGATCAGGTTTGGCGCGGCTGGCGGGTCGTAATCCCACAGCCCGTGATGAACCAGCTGATAGTGCCAGACCTTCTTGCCGGTCGCCGCGTCCAGGCAGACCAGGCTCTCGCCAAACAGGCCGTCGCCGAGGCGATGGCCGCCGTAGAAATCGTTGGTCGGCGTCGAGACCGGCAGATAGACAGTGCCAAGTTCTTCGTCGGCGCTCATCGGCGCCCAGACATTGGCATTGCCGGCTTCCTTCCAGGAATTCGTTCTCCCAGGTTTCGACCCCGGGCTCCTCGCCTTGCGCGATGGTGTGGAAGGTCCACAGCAGACGCCCGGTGTTGACGTCGAAGCCTCGGACATCGCCCGGCGGCGACGGCCGGTGCCCCCACCAGTCCATCACCGACGAGCCGATCACGATCACGCCGCGCACGATCAGCGGCGGCGACGTCATCGAGTAATAGTCGCGATCGACCGGCCGCCGCAGGCCCTCGGCGAGATCGACCCGGCCGTCGGTGCCGAACGTCGCCACCGGTTTGCCGGTCCTGGCATCCAGCGCAATCATTTGCGCGAACGCGGTGAGCATCACAATGCGTTCGTCGTCGCCGCTGCGCCAATAGGCGACGCCGCGATGCAGCCACCCATTGTTGGCGGGAATACCGAGACCGTTTTCGTAGACTTTCGGATCGAACGTCCATCTGGTCTCGCCCGTGGCGGCATCGATGGCGGCGACCTGCGACAGCGACGTCGAGGTATAGAGCGTGCCGCCGACCATCAGCGGCGTCGATTCATTGGCATAACTGGGAGCAATGTTTGCATTGGCATCCTCGAACGGCCTGATCCGGCGACTTCCAGCGCCAGGCGACATGCAGGTCTTGGGCATTGCCGCGCTCGATCTGCGTGAGCGGCGAATAGCGCGCCGATGCGTAGCTGCCGGCATAAGCGGGCCATTCGCCGCGGGACAGGGAAGCGGCGGATTCGGGGAGCGCGCCGGGGATTGATTGGGCGTTCAGTACGGCCGGAGTGAGGAGCAACGTCAGGACAATGCCGGCGATCAAAGTCCTTCGCGCATTGCTGCCTCCCGGATTTTCGGCAAGCATACACCAATTTGTAGGATGGGTAGAGCGAAGCGAAACCCATCACGACCAGGTGTGAGGAGAAGATGGGTCTCGCTTCGCTCTACCCATCCCACGCAATCTGCGAAGTCATTCCACGCCTCGTCCGAACTTGTTCGACTTCGGCAAGCCATGCGCGAGACGGCCGGCATCGGCGCGATTGCCGCGCCAGTCGGAAATTCCTTCCAGCTCATGCTCTGGTCGCGCCCTGCGGAATCCTTCCAGGTCAAACCGGCTTTGGAATCGAACGTCGCCACATCGGACAACCCGCCGCCCTTGTATTTCTGCAGCCGCACGCCGCGGCCGCGCGCCATCTCCGGCACCTGCTCGATCGGGAAGACCACCATCTTGTGGTTGGTGCCGATCACCGCAACGGTGTCGCCCACCACGGTCGCCAGCGCCTTCGCTTCGTTCGGCATCTCGACGTTAAGCACCTGCTTGCCCTTGCGGGTATTGCCGACGCAATCGTCCTCGCCCACGACAAAGCCCTGCCCCTCGTAGCTCGCCACCAGGAATTTTCGGCCGCCGGTGTTGACGAACAGCGAGACGATCGCGGCGTCCTGCTCCATGTCGATGAACATCCGGATCGGTTCGCCATGGCCGCGTCCGCCCGGCAGTTTTGCCACGTCGAGCGAATAGAATTTTCCGTTGGTGGCGAACAGCAGCAGTTTTGACGTGGTCTCGGCGAAGAACGCCTTGTCGAGCTTGTCGTCGGTCTTGAAGGTCAGCCCGGAAAGATCGGCGACGTGGCCTTTCAGCGTGCGCACCCAGCCCTTGTCGGAAACCACGACGGTGACCGGCTCGCGCTCGACAAAGGCTTCCTCGATCGCGGCGAGATCGTGCTCCGGCGCATCGGCAAATAGGGTGCGGCGCTTGCCGAGCGGCGTCTTCGGCCCAAAAATATCGCGCACCTTGCGGACTTGGTCGCCGACCTTCGACCACTGTTCGGCCTCTGAGCCGAGGATGCCCTTGATGCCCTTCAACTCGCTGCGGAGGTTCTTGTCCTCGGTGCGGATCTCGAATTCCTCGAGCTTGCGCAAAGATCGCAGCCGCATGTTGAGGATGGCATCGGCCTGGATATCCGAAAGCTTGAACGCCTTGATCAGTGCCGGTTTCGGCTCGTCCTCGGCGCGGATGATTTTTATTACCTTGTCGATGTTGAGGTAGGCGATCAGGTAACCGCCGAGCACCTCGAGCCGATGCTCGATCTGCTCCTTGCGGTAGTTGGAGCGGCGCAGCAGCACGTCGCGCAGATGGTCGAGCCATTCGCGCAAGCACTCGGCCAAGCCCAGCACCTTGGGAATGCGGCCCTTCACCAGCACGTTGAGGTTCAGCGGAATCCGGCTTTCCAGCTCGGTCAGCCGGAACAGCGATTCCATCAGCAGTTCCGGATCGACCGCGCGGGATTTCGGCTCGATGACGACGCGGATGTCTTCGGCGGATTCATCCCGGACATCGCCGACCAGCGGCAGTTTCTTCTCGTTGAGCAGTTCGGCGATCTTCTCGATCAGCCGCGACTTCTGCACCAGCCAGGGAATTTCGGTGATGACGACGACCCAGGTGCCGCGCGCGCCCTCCTCCTGGCTCCATTTGGCGCGGGTGCGGAACGAGCCGCGCCCGGTCATGTAGGCCTCGGCGATGCTCTCCTTGGAATTGACGATGATGCCGCCGGTCGGGAAATCCGGACCCTTGACGAAGCGCAGCAGCGTTTTCGATTTGGCGTCCGGCTTGTCGATCAGATGCAGCGCCGCCTCGCAAAGCTCGGCCGCGTTGTGCGGCGGGATCGAGGTGGCCATGCCGACCGCAATGCCCTGCGCGCCGTTGGCGAGCAGATTGGGAAAGCCGCCGGGCAGCACGATCGGCTCTTTCGACTGGCCGTCGTAATTGGCGCGGAACTCGACGCCATCCTCGTCGATGCCGTCGAGCAAGAGCCGCGCGACCTCGGTCATGCGCGCTTCGGTGTATCGGTAGGCGGCGGGATTATCGCCGTCGATGTTGCCGAAATTGCCTTGCCCGTCCACCAGCGGATAGCGCGAGGAAAAATCCTGCGCAAGCCGCACCAGCGCGTCGTAGATCGACTGATCCCCGTGCGGATGGAACGAACCCATCACGTCGCCGACGATCTTGGCGGATTTCTTGAACGGCGTGCCGGGATCGAGCCGCAACAGCCGCATGCCATAGAGGATGCGGCGGTGCACGGGCTTGAGCCCATCGCGGGCGTCGGGGAGCGCGCGGTGCATGATCGTCGAGAGCGCGTAGGCGAGGTAGCGCTCTTCCAGCGCCTCGCGCAGTTGAATCTCGTGAATCTCCGCCGGTTCCGGCGGAATCAATCGTTTTCCCATGGGGACGGGTTAAACTTTCGCCGTGAATCGGGCAAGGCGCGAATCGGTGCAACTGGATTGCGCCCAAAACTGTGGACGGGGAGCGAAACCTGATTCCAGCCGGGAATATGATACCATAGGTTGAGCGAACCCATGAAAATCAGCTGCCGAAAGATGACAAAAACCCGGCGGGCGGACGCGCAAGCCCTGCTCAACGCCTTCCTGCGCGAGGACGCGCATTATCTGGAAACCAGCCGCAGTTACGGAGACGCGGGGCTGCCGGCGCTCAAGCGCGCATTGGCGTTGTTTCTGCGGCGGAGCGACCTTGGTTTTGTATGGCTTGCCTATGCGGACGACGAACCGGCCGCCGTCTGCGTCGTATGCTATGCCATTTCGACCTCGATCGGCGGACTGGTCGCGAAACTGGACGACGTCTATGTGGCGCCGCAGTTGCACGGGCGCGGCGTAGGCACGCAGATGATCAAATCGCTAAGCAAGGAATTGAGGCGACGAGGCGTTCGCCGGATCGATACGTCGGTTCATAACGGCAACGACGTTGCTGCAAATTATTACAGGAAAAACGGATTCTTGATGCTGAACGAGGAGCGGCTAACGCTCATGCTGTGAGTTCGTGAAGGGGGAATGCAATGGTGCAAACAGCCATGTCGAACCGCAGTTTTCGCGATTCGCTGCAAGCGCTTCTCGACAAGAAGCTGCTCGCCGAAAACGGCTTCGATGCAAGGCTGACGGCGAAGGAAAACCTCAGCCTGTTCAGGATCCCGGTATCGCCCGGCAAGCTCGGGTCGTTGACCGATTTCATGGACCGCCGGCTGGCGTCGCATTTGCGGATTCTGAGCGCCCCGATCTCAAAAGACATCATCCGCAATCTGAAGGAGAATTATTCGGAGGAGCTTCCGAAGACCATGCGAATTCGCACCGCGAGCCTCGACGCAAAATCCGGCAAGGCCAAACGCGTCGCCGCCTCGCTGGGACTGATCGCCGCGCTGAAATCCGACGCACTCAGAAGGTTCGGCGAGCGCGTCACCGGGAAAAAATTGCAGCCGGATCCGGCCTGTCAGGTGATCTGTTACGAGCCCGGCGACTACTCAGGACCGCATACCGATCATCATCCGGAGCAGCGCGAACTGCGCGATGGCTATATCGATATTCACATCATGCTGTCGTCGCCCAAGGTTGCCTCGCAACTGCTGGTCTATGAAAGGCGGCAGGGCATGCTGAACGAGGTCGAGGAAATCGGAAAAGGCATGTCGATCGCCGTCTATCAGCTGCCGTTCTGGCATTACACCACGCCGATGCTGGCGCGCCGCGGTGTCGACGACGCGCGGCGCTGGCTGCTGCTGGCCTCGTATACCATCGAGCGTAAGCCGCGACCGCAGCGGCGGCGTTAAAGCAACGCGGAACTGACGCTCGCCCGATGCCTGGTCACCGCGTTGATAAAGCCTTCGCGGGCGTCGGAATGGCCCTGCCCGCGCGGCTCCAGGACATGGCGCAGCAGGAATAATCCGGTCAGCTGGAAGCCATCCTGCAGATCCTGGTCCGACCAGCCGTTCGAGCCGCCAGCGCTCGCGCGCAAAAACGGCGGCAGCCGCAGCAGCCGGTCGCGCCAGGGATCGCCGGCCTGCCGCGATACCGCGCCGCCGGATTTCGGCGACACGTAAATCAGCTCGGAAGTGGCGCCGGTGGCGGCGCAGGTTTCAAGGTCGAGCCCGAAGCCCAGTTCGGCCAGCATCGCCAGTTCGAATTTCACCAGATGAACCGCGGCTTCGCCGATGTCGTCGAAATCGTTCAGGGTACGGTCGAGCATGTCGTAGATGTCTTCATGCGGATCGCGCTCCGGCAACAGCCGAGCCAACGAGGCCAGATGGGTCACGCCGTAGACCGCGTGGCTTGAGGCCAGCACCGTGGCCGCGCGCAGCCGCGTGGCCTCGATCAAATAATAGCCGAGATGTTCGTCGAGCCGCGCCCGCCAAACCGCGCGTACCGAATTGCCGGGCTGCAGCAGCGGCCGCATCCGCGAGCCCGCGCCGCCGCGCACCAAGCCGAGGTGGCGGCCATGGCCGCGCGTCAAGAGTTCGACAATGGCCGAGGATTCGCCATGCCGCCGCACCCCCAGCACGATGCCTTCGTCGGTCCATTCCATGGGGAAAATTTAGCATGTAGGGTGGGCAAAGCGAAGCGTGCCCACCGTTCCCACAAACAATTGCTTTTGATTCTTTCCGGTGGGCGCGGCGCGAACGGCGCCTTTGCCCGCCCTACGAATTAAACCATCCCTTTGCGTCACCTGTGAAGGAGGCATACAGCCCGGCGGCGGTCAGGGCGCAGGAAACCATCTCGATGGCGCCGTCGAACTGCAGCCCGTTGTCGCCGATCACCTGCGAGAGCGAGACCGCCGAAAACACCAGCGCCGCGGACAGGACCCAGCGCGGCCAGTTCTTGCGCCGCTGCGCCGCGAGCCAGACCAGATAGACGAACAGCAGGATCATGCAGGCCGCAATCACGTTGGCGGCCAGGATCGTGGTCTCGGTCAAGGTGGCGGTGGGCGTGCGGTCCTGAAATGCGACCGACAGCGCGTCGAGCACCAGCGACAGATACAACAAGACCTGAAACCACATTACATGCCTGGGAACAGTCATCAGGGCTGCCAGCCTATTCCTTCGGGAACTCAAGGCCCATTTCGCGATAGCGATGGGGATCGTCGCCCCAGTTTTCCCGCACCTTTACGAACAAAAACAGATGCACGGGCACTCCCATGATCTCCGCGATCTCCTTCCGCGAATCCGCGCCGATCGACTTGATGGTAGCTCCGCCCTTGCCCAGCACGATCTTGCGCTGGCTTTCGCGCTCGACGAAAATCGTCTGCTCGATCCGGACCGACTTGTCCTTGCGCTCGGTCCAGCTGTCGGTCTCCACCGTGGACTGATACGGCAGTTCCTGATGCAATTGCCGGAAGATTTTCTCCCGCGTGATCTCGGCCGCAAGATGACGCATCGGCGCGTCGGACATCTGGTCTTCCGGATAATGAAACGGACCCGCCGGCACCATCTCCGCCAGCGTCCGGCGCAAATCATCGACGCCGTCGCCCGACAGTGCCGACACCATGAAGGTTTTTTCAAATTGCAGCCGCTCGTTGGCCGCCTTGGTCATCGCCAGCAGTTTTTCGCGCGGCACCAGATCGATCTTGTTCAGCACCAGGATTTTCTCGTGCCGCACGGTGGCGAGCTTTGTCAGGATGGCGTCGGCCTCCTCGTCAATCCCCGCCCGCGCGTCCACCAGCACGCAGACAAGATCGGCGTCATGGGCCCCGCTCCACGCCGTCGATACCATGGCGCGGTCGAGCCTTCGTTTCGGCAGGAAAATCCCGGGCGTGTCGACCAGGATGATTTGCGCAGCGTTCTCGATGACGATGCCGCGGATCAGTGCGCGCGTGGTCTGCACCTTGCGCGAGACGATGGTGACCTTGGAGCCGACCAATGCATTGACCAGCGTCGACTTGCCGACATTGGGCGCGCCGATCAGCGCGACAAAGCCGCAACGCGTCGGCGCCGCTTCGGCAATATCCTCCGTCATTATTTGACGCCTTCGCGCGCGATCATCGCCGACGCCGCGACCTTCTCGGCGGCGCGCTTGCTGCCGCCGACGCCTTCGGCGGGCGCCAGTCCCGGCAAATCCACCGCGATGCGAAACTGCGGATCGTGATGCGGCCCGGTGCGCTCGACCTCGCGATACACCGGGGTCGGCAGGCCTTTGCCCTGCGCCCATTCCTGCAGCACGGTTTTGGGGTCGCGCAGCGGGCGCTTCAAGGTGCGCATCCGCTCTTCCCAGTTGCGCTGGATGAACTGTGCCGCGGCAGGATAGCCGCCATCGAGAAATACCGCGCCGATCACCGCTTCGCAGATGTCCCCGATCACGGATTTGCGCAGCCGCGCGCCGGCGCCGGCGCCGACCGCGCCGAGCTTGATGCCTTCGAGCAGCCCTAACGACTTGGCCACCTCGGCGCAGGTTTCCTTGCGCACGAGATCGGCAAGGCGTTTCGACAGCTCGCCCTCATTGGCTTTCGGGAACGCGCGATAGAGCATGTCGGACACGATCAGTCCGAGCACGTGATCGCCGAGGAATTCGAGGCGCTGGTAACTGTCGCCGCGGCTGCGCGCCGATTTCAACGCGGAAACGTGGGTGAACGCGGTCGCCAGCAGCGAGGGATCGGCGAATGTGTGGCCGATGCGCGCCTCGATGGCAGCGGCCTCGGCTTTGGCGGCCGCCTTGTTGCGCCTTTTTTTGGCCGCCGGAGGCTCGCCGGCGGCGGGGGCTTCAGGGCTCGTCCCGTCTGGCGTCGATAAAGTCTGGAGATCAGGTGATTCGTCGTTCATCGCACGATGGAGAATATGCGATTCCAGCGCACCGCGGTGGGCCAGCGCCAGATCTCCCAGGCATGCTCGCCCTCGGCGATCGAGAAAAAGATCATCTGGGCGCGGCCGACGATGTTCTCGAACGGCACGTAGCCGACCGCCGACAGCACCCGGCTGTCGGTCGAATTATCCCGGTTGTCGCCCATCATGAAGAAATGGTTGGCCGGCACGGTGTAGACATTGGTGTTGTCGTAGAAGCCGTTGTCGACGCAATCCAGCGTCTCATAGGTCACGCCGTTCGGCAGCGTCTCCTTCCAGCGCTTGACCCTTGCCGTGGCGTCCGAGCCGCAAGGATCCTCGCCGACGAAATCGGACAGCCGCTCGCGCATCACGGGCTTTTCGTTGATGTAGAGCAGGCCCTCTTTCATCTGGATGCGGTCGCCGGGCAGGCCGATCACGCGCTTGATGTAGTCGGTGGAATCGTCCTTGGGCAGCCGGAAAACCAGGACATCGCCGCGCGAGGGCTCGGAGCCGAAGATGCGGCCGGAAAACAGCGGCGGCGACAGTGGAATAGAATAATGGCTGTAGCCGTACGAGTATTTCGAGACGAACAGATAGTCGCCGACCAGCAGCGTCGCCTTCATCGATCCCGACGGGATGTTGAAGGGCTGGAACAGGAAGGTGCGGATCACCAAGGCGATCAGGAGCGCGTGGATGACGACGCGAATGGTCTCGCCGAAGCCGCTTTCAGACTTTGTCCCGGATGTCACGCTCATCGCTTTCCCAATTCCCGTCGCGACCGCGCGCGGTGGCAGAGCATTTTCTTCACGCGAATCGCCCGTTGTTTCGCGTCACGAAAATGGTCTTGATTCTGATGTTTTGAGCGAATTCCGGCGCAAACCCGAATTCAGCCCGGTTAGGCGGTTGTCGCGGCCGTTTTAGACCGTTGTTCGCAAGCGCGCAATCAACGCGCCCGCTAAAACTTGCCAAGCCTATGACAATTCAGTGATTTTTAGTTCTTCGTCTGCTGCCTGACGGCCTTGCTTGAGCGCCTCACGGTTTGCCCGGAAGGACCGCCGAAATTATGACGAAAGCCTGCGCCATCGGCCAGTCGTCGGTGATGGAGAGGTCGATCCGCGCCTCGTGGCCCGGCGGCGTCAGCGCCTCGAGCTTAGCCAGCGCCCCGCCGGTCAATTTCATGCTCGGGCGGCCTCCGGGAAGGTTGATCACCCCCATGTCCCGCCACCACACGCCCTGACGGATGCCGGTGCCTAAAGCTTTGGCGCAGGCCTCCTTGGCGGCAAAGCGTTTGGCATAGGTCGCCACAACCAACTTCTCGCTTTTGGCGCGGCGTGTGGCTTTGGCACGCTCGGCTGACGTGAAGATGCGGTCGAGAAAGCGGTCGCCATGCCGTTCGATCACCTTGGCGACGCGGCGGATGTCGATCAGGTCGGAGCCGATGCCGATGATCATGCGCGGCTCGCAGGCTTGGCGCGCCCGCGGTCCATCGCGGCCCGCATGGCGCGCACGGTCTCGGCAAGACCGACGAACAGCGCCTCGCCGATCATGTAATAGCCGATGTTGAGTTCGACGATCTCAGGCAGCGCCGCGATGGTTTCCGCGGTGGCATAATCAAGGCCGTGGCCGGCATGGACTTCAAGCCCGGCGGATTGCGCCAGCGCGGCACCTGCGACGATGCGCTGCCATTCGATTTCGGCCTTCGCCTTGTCGCGCTCGACCACGGCATCGCACCAGGCGCCGGTGTGGATCTCGATCACCGGCGCGCGCAGCTTTGCCGCCATTTCGATCTGCCTGCTATCGGCGGCGATGAACAGCGACACCCGCACGCCGGCGTCGTTCAGCCGCGAAATGAACGGCGCCAACGCATTGTGCTGCCCGGCGACATCAAGGCCGCCTTCGGTGGTCAGTTCCTCGCGCCGCTCCGGCACGAGGCAGACCGCGTGCGGCTTGGTGGCCAGCGCAATTCGCAGCATGTCCTCGGTCGCCGCCATCTCGAAGTTCAGCGGTTTGGAGATTTCGGCCTTCAAACGCGCCATGTCGTCGTCGCGGATATGGCGGCGGTCCTCGCGCAGATGCGCGGTGATGCCGTCGGCGCCGGCTTCGATCGCGACGAGGGCCGCGCGCACGGGATCGGGACGCTCGCCCGCCCGCGCATTGCGCAAGGTCGCGACGTGGTCGACATTGACTCCGAGACGCAGCGGGGGGGCTTTGGGCATGGGGGACTCGCGTGTGGTGCGAATTAACCTGGTAGATCAGTTATGCGGCCCTCATCCTGAGAAGCGGCGCCTTCGCCGCGTCTCGAAGGATGGACGAGTGCATTGTGGCCATGGTTCGAGACGGCGCAAGAGCGCCTCCTCACCATGAGGAATCATTTGCGGCAATATAGATCAGCCATTGACGCGTTCGACCCGCGCGACCACGGCCTTGGCGCGCAACTGGGCGATGATAGCGCTGAGATGCTTCAGGTCATAGACCTCAAGGTCGATGGTGAGCTCGGTGAAGTCCGGCGAGCGCCTGGACATGCTGATATTGTCGATATTGCCGTCGTGCTCGGCGATCACGGTGGCCACCTGGGCCAGGCTTCCGGGCTCGTTGACGTTGTCGACCAGAATCCGCGCGGGAAAACGCTGCGGCGTCGATTCGTCGACATCCCAGCGAACGTCGAGCCAGCGCTCCGGCTGTTCCTCGAAATCCTTCAGCGCCGGCGACTGGATCGGATAGATCGTGATGCCCTCCGCCGGGGTGACGATGCCGACAATGCGGTCGCCGGGCACCGCGCCGCCGTTCGGCGCGAATTTTATCGGCAGATCGGAATTGATGCCGCGAATCGGTATCGCCGACGGGCTGCGCGGGGGCTCCGGCGGCGACTTCAACCTCAGCTTGACCGCAAGACTCCGCTTCGCGCCGAACCGGCTGACGCGTTCTTCCTTGTAATCGGGATACATCGCGCGCGCCACGTCGGAGGCTCGCATCTCGCCGCGTCCGACCGACGCCATCACGTCGTCGATCGAGGCGCGCGCCAGCCGCGGCAGCGCGCCTTTCAGCTTGTCGTCGGCGTATTCGATCTTGGCGCGCGCAAACAGCCGCTCGACGATGCGCCGGCCGAGGCCGGCATATTGATCGCGCACCGCGGTGCGGGTCGCGCGGCGGATCGCGGCTCGCGCCTTGCCGGTCACGGCGAGCGATTCCCACGCCGTCGGCGGTGCTTCCTGGGCGGCGGAGGTCAGCACCTCGACCTCGTCGCCGTTCTGCAATTCCGACGACAGCGGCGCGAACTTGCCGTTGATCTTGCAGCCGACCGCGCTGTTGCCGACATCGGTATGCACCGCATAGGCGAAGTCGATCACATTGGCCTGCCGCGGCAGCGCGATCAGTTTCCCCTTCGGCGTGAAGCAGAACACCTGATCGTGAAACAGCTCGAGCTTGGTGTGCTCGAGGAATTCTTCCGGGTTGGAACTCTCCGACAGAACTTCGATGGTGTGGCGCAGCCAGGCAAAAGCGTTGGACTCGCGCTTGAGCAATTCGGTCGGAGAACCGACGCCGTCCTTGTAGAAGGCGTGCGCGGCGATACCGTATTCCGCGATCTGGTCCATGTCCTCGGTGCGGATCTGCAGCTCGACGCGCTGGTTGCCGGGGCCGATCACGGTGGTGTGGATCGAGCGGTAATCGTTCTGCTTCGGCGTCGATATGTAATCCTTGAACCGGCCGGGCACCACCGGCCACGTGGTATGCACGACGCCAAGCGCCCGATAGCAGGATTCGACGTCGTTCATCACCACGCGGAATCCGAAAATATCGGACAATTGCTCGAAGCCGACCGACTTGCGCTCCATCTTGGTCCAGATCGAAAACGGGCGCTTGCGCCGGCCGATCACGCGCGCGGCCATTCCGTTGTTTTCAAGATTTCTTGGAGAGCTGGCTTTCGATCTCGCCGATCAGGTTGCGGTTGCGGTCCGCCAGCGCGTCGAGGCGCTGCATCACCACGGTATAGGCTTCGGGATCGAGGGTGCGGAACGACAGCTCTTCGAGTTCTTCGCGCATCTCCTGCATGCCCATGCGGCCGGCGAGCGGTGCATAGATGTCGAGGGTTTCCTCGGCGATGCGGCGGCGCGCCGCCGGCGCGACGAATTCCAGCGTGCGCATGTTGTGCAGACGGTCGGCGAGCTTGATCAGCAGCACGCGGACGTCGTCCGATATCGCCAGCAGCAGCTTGCGCAGGTTCTCGGCCTGCTTGGCCTCGCGCGACACCAGTTCCAGCCGCTTCAGCTTGGTCAGCCCCTCCACCAGCGCGCCGATCTCGTGCCCGAACACGGAATCGATTTCGGCGCGGGTGGCCTCGGTGTCCTCGATGGTGTCGTGCAGCAACGCCGCGACGATGGTGGCGTCGTCCAGCTTGAGGTCGGTCAGAATAGCCGCGACTTCCAGCGGATGCGAAAAATACGGATCGCCGGAGGCGCGGGTCTGCGCGCCATGCGCCTTCATGGCGTAGACATAGGCCCGGTTCAGCAGGTCTTCGTTGGTCTCCGGATTGTAGGTCCGGACCCGGTCGACGAGATCGTATTGGCGCATCATCCGCGAGCGCGGCGCCCGGGCCGGCTTCGCCGCCGGCACAGCGGCAGGAAGCGCCACCGCGGCCGAATCGGCCGCGGCCTGCATCTGCCGGGTGCTGCGGCGCCAATACGCCATCGGGGTGCTGCCTTCATGGGCGGGGGGTGAGCCCCGCGCGCTCGTGGCTTCTAATCTATCCCAGAGTATCCGCTCGGGAAGCGGAATCCGTTCTGAATTTGCTGAAGATTTCGAGCTTCCAGGTCCGGAAGGCGACATTCAGCCGATCGTCGGCATCGAGTGCCAATAATACATTAAATTTTCTCCACAAATGCGAAAGCCCGGACCATTAGGTCCGGGCTCCCGATACGTCACAAACGGCGTTGCGGTTGATATTACTCGTCTTCTTCCGGCTGCTCTTCCGGAGGCGCCAGGCCCTCGAGCCCTTTCAGAAGCTCCTCCTCCGTCATGCGTTCGACCGCGACCTCGGTATCGTCGGCGTCCACACTGGCCCCGGCGGAGCCAATCAGGGGCACCGCATCGGGCTCTGGCTCGTCGACTTCGACGAATTTTTGCAAGGAATGAACCAGCTCTTCACGCAAATCTTCGGGAGAAATGGTCTGATCTGCAATTTCCCGTAGAGAAACGACTGGATTTTTGTCATTATCTCGGTCAACCGTAAGTTGTGAACCGGACGAAATCATACGGGCGCGATGCGCCGCCAAAAGCACCAGATCGAATCTGTTATCGACCTTATCGATGCAATCTTCTACCGTGACGCGCGCCATCGATTGTCGCTCCGTTAAAGGGATCGAATATGTTGATTATGCGCGGTAGGTATAGCGGCCCGGAGCATTTCGCAAGCCAAATTTGTAATTTGGCCTCGTCAAAACACTCTGCTAACCCCATTTGGAACCGGCAGACCTGAGTGCCCCGAGGCTCGTCCAACAGCCTCGGACAAGAATTCGCTTCATTGCTTGACCAAAACTATCGACACCTGACGCTCTTGCCTCACTCTATCCCCGGTGGTGTCAGGCGCAACTGACTCCTCCACCAAGGCAGCAAAGTTCTTTGGAATGCGTGGCTGCTGCCGCCGCGCCAAAAACGTTTAGCAACAAACAAACTCGTGAGAACCTGATGTCACCTGCTTCCAACAAGATCGCGCTCTTTATCGACGGCGCCAATCTTTATGCCACCGCCAAAACGCTCGGCTTCGATATCGACTACAAGCGCCTTCTCAAGGAATTCCAGAGCCGCGGCACGTTGGTGCGCGCGTTCTATTACACCGCGATCATCGAGGACCAGGAATATTCGTCGATCCGGCCGCTGATCGACTGGCTCGATTACAACGGCTACACCGTCGTCACCAAGGCCACCAAGGAATTCATCGACGCCTCCGGCCGCCGCAAGGTCAAGGGTAACATGGATATCGAGCTTGCGGTCGATGCGATGGAGTTGGCCGAGCATGTCGACCAGATCGTGCTGTTTTCCGGCGACGGCGATTTCCGCTCGCTGGTCGAGGCGGTGCAGCGCCGCGGCGTCCGCGTCACCGTGATCTCCACGATCTCGAGCCAGCCGCCGATGATTGCCGACGAATTGCGCCGCCAGGCCGACGTGTTCACCGATCTGGTGGAGTTGCAGCCCAAGCTCGGCCGCGATCCGTCGGAACGTCCGGCGCCGCGCGAGCCGCGTCATCATGCGCCGCAGTTCCTGCAGCGCGCCACCACCATGGCGCCAAGGGGTGATGACGACGATTTCGACGATTGAGCGCAGCACCACACCGGCATCCGCTAGCGACGCCGGTGTTCGCACCGAACCCGATCGCGACTGTCCGTTCTGTCCGCGCCTCGTAGCCTTTCGCGAGGTCACGCGGTTGCGTGAACCCGGCTGGTTCAATTCACCGGTGCCGCCATTCGGCGACGCCAACGGGCGGCTGTTGATCGTCGGATTAGCGCCGGGCATGCAGGGCGCCAATCGCACCGGGCGGCCATTCACCGGCGACTATGCCGGCGATCTGCTTTACGCGACGCTGCTGCAATACGGATTTGCAAAGGGCGTCTATCAGGCGCGGCCCGACGACGGACTGACGCTGGTGGATTGCCGGATCGGCAACGCGGTGCACTGCGTGCCGCCGCAGAACAAGCCGCTGCCGATAGAGATCAACACCTGCCGGCAATTCCTGATCGCCACGCTGGAGACGATGCCGCGGCTGCGCGCGATCGTAGCGCTCGGACGCATCGCGCATGAATCGACGGTGAAGGCCTTGGGTGTTCGCGCGGCCGCGGCACCGTTTTCACACGGCGCGGTGCATCAAGCCGGAGCTCTAAAGCTTTACGACAGCTATCATTGCTCGCGCTACAATACCAACACCGGGGTGCTGACGCCGGACATGTTCCGCAGCGTGTTCGCGAGGGTAAGAGCGGAGCTGGATTCTTAGGGTGGGCAAAGGCGCTCTTGCGCCGTGCCCACCATTCTTTCTCGCTCGCTCGCGGAACGGTGGGCACGCCATCGGCCGCGCATCCGCGCGACCGTTGGCTTTGCCCACCCTACGAAACTACGTAGCTACGCGGCCGGATTGTCCTTCAGCCATGCCAGCACGTCGCCGGCGTTGCGATCCGGCGGGAACACCGGATAGAACACGTGCGTAATGCAGGCGTCGTCGATGACAAGCGCCAGCCGCTTGATCATGGTCAATCCCGCAACCTCCATGGTCGGCAAATCCAGTGCGCGCGCCAGCGCCAGTTTTTCGTCCGACAAGACCGGGAACGGCAGATGCAGCCTTGAAGCCATCTCGGTCTGGTATTCGTTGCTCTGCGTCGACAGCCCGAACACATGCCGCGCGCCCGCCGCTTTCAGCTCCGCGAACAGGTCGCGGAACGCGCAGGTCTGCGGCGTGCAGCCGCGCGCGCCGGGGATCATGTCCCAGTCGTCGACGAGGCTGATCTTGCCGGGCTCGCCGGTGCGCGGATAGGCGAACACCACGGTGCGCCCCTTCAGCGCCGACAGCGTCACCACGGTATCGTCGGTCGCGACCAGGCCGATCGCGGGGATCGTTCTGCCTTTCAGGTGCGCCGTCGCGCCGTCATCCGTCGGCGCCGGGATCTTGCTCCAGTCGACTTCAAGCAGATTTTTTTGATTCATTGCGGCATCCTTACTACTTCGCAGGATGGGTGCAGCGCAACGATACCCATCCTAAACATGTCGGGTCGTTGACGGGTTTCGCTGCGCTCAACCCATCCTACCGTTCAACACTAGCCCCTCGCCCGCAGCAAGCGGCCCTTCTCCCGGCTCCAGTCGCGCTTCTTCTCGCTCTCGCGCTTGTCGTGCAGCTTCTTGCCCTTGGCCACCGCGAGCAACAGCTTGGCGCGGCCGCGTTCGTTGAAATAGAGTTTTAAGGGAATCAGCGTCATCCCCTCGCGCTCGACCGCGCCCATCAATTTGTTGATCTGCTTCTTGTGCAGCAGCAGCTTGCGCGGCCGTTTCGGCTCGTGGTTGAAACGGTTGGCCTGCAGATACTCGGGAATATTGGCGTTGATCAGCCAGATCTCGCCGCCCTTGGAATCCGCGTAGGATTCCGCGATCGTGGTCTTGCCATTGCGGATCGACTTGACCTCGGTGCCAGTCAGCGCGATGCCGGCCTCGATGGTGTCCTCGATCGCATAATTGAAGCGCGCTTTGCGATTTTCAGCGACCACCTTGATCGCGCGCTCGTTTTTTTCGGCCACGTCAAGCCTTCTTGAGGAGATCGCGGATCTCGGTCAGCAGCTGTTCCTCGCGGCTGAGCTTCGGCGCCGCTTCGTCCTTCCGGTTCAAGGTGTTTATTGCCCTTATGGTCAGGAACAGCACGAATGCGACGATGATGAAGTTCAGCGTCACGGTGAGAAAATTGCCCCAGGCAAGCACCGCCCCCTGCTTCTTCGCATCAGCCAGATTGGAAGCCGTCACCGCTTTCGACAACGGCGTGAAATAGTTGGAAAAATCGAGGCCGCCGGTGATCGCCCCGACGATGGGCATGATGATGTCGCCGACCAGCGAGCTGACGATGCCGTTGAAGGCGGCGCCGATGATGACGCCGACCGCAAGATCGACCACATTGCCCTTCATCGCGAATTCGCGGAACCCCTTCAGCATCCGAAGGCCCTTCTCTTCAACGTCGCGTACCGGAAGGCTCATCGTTGCTGCTTCGAAGGGTCAGTTGATCAGGCCCGCATGCACCATGGCATCGCGGATGACCTTGCCGGTGGGCGGCGTCACCGGCATCAGCGGCAGCCGCACGTCCTCATCCAGCCGCCCCAGCAGCTTGAGACCATGCTTGGCGCCGGCGAGACCCGGCTCCTTGAAAACGGCATCATGCAGCGGCGTCAGCCGGTCCTGAATCTTGAGGCCCGTCGCGTAATCGCCCTTCAACACCGCCGACATCAGCTCGGCGCACAGTTTCGGCGCCACATTGGCGACTACCGAGATGCAGCCATGTCCGCCCGCCGCCATATAGGCCAGCGCCGTCATGTCCTCGCCGGACAGCTGGATAAAATCCGGGCCCATCGCGTGGCGCTGCTGCGACACGCGCGCAAGATTGGCCGTGGCGTCCTTGACGCCCGCGATGTTCTTCAGTTCGAACAGCCGGGTCATCGTCTCTACCGACAGATCGACAACGGAGCGCGGCGGAATATTGTAGATGATGATCGGGATGCCGATCGCATCGTTGACGGCCTTGAAGTGGTGATACATCCCTTCCTGGGTCGGCTTGTTGTAATAGGGCGTCACCACCAGCACGGCATCGGCGCCGGCCTTCTCGGCATGCTTCGCCAGATCGACGGCCTCGCGGGTCGAATTGGAGCCCGCGCCGGCAATCACCGGGACCCGCCCCTTCGCCTCATCGAGGCACATTTCGACAACCCGGTTGTGCTCATCATGGCTAAGGGTCGGGCTTTCGCCGGTGGTGCCGACCGGAACCAGACCGTGCGAGCCTTGCTCGATCTGCCAGCTCACCAGGCCGCGAAACGCGGCCTCGTCGAGCGAGCCGTTTTTGAATGGCGTGACCAAGGCGGTGAGGGACCCCCGGAAATTCGTCTTGGCTGCCATGATGTTCTCCGAACGCGCGGTGACTTGCCGTCAGCTCAAGTCGAGCAGGGTTCAATTCATACCGGGTCTGACGCCACCGCGAAAGGCCCGCTCCGTGCGGCCAGCCGCGATTTTGCCGTGGTGATAGTGCAGACATCGGCCGGTGCCGGCAGATTTAGTATTTTGTCCACAACTTCAATGAAATAGAGCTAGGACAGCGCGATTGCTTGATTCGTTTGGAAAGAGAGCCGTGAACCCGTTTGCCCGCGCAACCGCAATGCGATGGACGGCCGTGAGCGCCAGCCTGGCGCTGGCCGTCGGATTGTTTGTTGTGGAGGCATCGGCCAAGGCAAAAGTTCCGTTGCCGAAGCCGCGGCCGATCGCGCGCAGCGTGGTGCCTAAGACGATCGCCGCAACCCCGGCCAAGCGCGCTCCGTCAGATGCGGCCGCCGTGGCGCCCGCAATTCAACCTGCCACCCGTCAGCATGCGGCATTGCCAGCTCCGCCGGCGCGAAAACCGCCGCCGCGGGCGGTGATGGCCGCGACCTCATCGACCTCGCAGGCCGACACCGATGCGGTGGAAAAGGTCATCGAACTGGTGCGCGCCCGCAAACCGGCGGATGCAACGCAGGCCGCGGCGGCGATCTCGGATCCGGTCGCGCGAAAACTTGCCGAATGGATCATCCTGCGCAGCGACAACAATGGCGCGTCGGTCGAGCGCTACCGCGCCTTCATCGACGCCAATCCGAGCTGGCCCTCGCAGACGTTTCTGCGCCGGCGTCTCGAAGCTGCGCTTTGGGACGACCATCGCGACGATGCCACGGTGCTGTCGTGGTTCGAGAATGAGAAGCCGCTGTCGGCCAAGGGCCGGTTCTCGCTGGCGCGGGCCCTGATCGCGCGCGGCGACCGGGCGGGCGCGGAACGGCTGCTGCGTGACGCGTGGCGGTTCGACTCGATGTCGGCGGATACCGAAGAAACCGCGCTCGATCTGTTCGGCGCGTTGTTGACGCCGGGCGACCAGAAGGCGCGGATGGACTCGATGCTTTATGGCAGCGAGCAAGAAGCCGGCATGCGCGCGGCCAAACGCGTCGGTCAAGTCGCCTTGGCCAAGGCCCGCAATGCGGCGTACCGGAAAGCATCCAACACAAGAGCCTTGCTCGATGCCGTGCCGCCCGAACTGCATAGCGACCCCGGCTATATGTTCTCGCGGATTCAGCTGCTTCGCCGCGAAGAGAAATTCCAGGAAGCCGCGCAGCTGATGCTGGCGGCGCCGCGCGACCCGAACCGGCTCTACAATCTCGACGAATGGTGGATCGAGCGGCGGCTGCTATCGCGAAAAATGCTCGATGTCGGCGAGCACCGCAACGCCTATCTGATCGCGCGCGATGCCGCGCTGCCCGCGCGCGACATCTACAAGACCGAGCAGGAATTCACCGCGGGCTGGATCGCATTGCGCTTCCTGCACGATCCCGCCACCGCGGCCCAGCATTTTGCGCGGATCGGCGTCGGCAGCGTCAACCCCACGGCACTTGCCCGCGCAGGCTATTGGCAGGGCCGCGCCGCGGAGGCCGCGGGCCGCAGCCAGGACGCCCGCTCCGCTTATGCCGCGGCCGCGCAACATTCCACCAGCTATTATGGCCAGTTGGCGCGGGCGAAACTTGGACTGCCGCAGATCGAGTTGAACGGCGCGCCGCCCAGCCGGTCGCGCGGCATCGAACGGCTCGAAGTGGTTCGCGCGGTCCAGCTGCTTTATGCGCTGGACGAGCGCGAGATGGCGATTCCGGTGCTCGGCGACATGGGCGAAAACGGCGATCCCGACGTGCTGCAGGGGCTTGGCGAACTGGCGTCGCGCAACGGCGATGCGCGCGGCATGCTGCTGATGGGCAAGGCCGCGCTCAATCGCGGCCTGCCGTTCGACTTCTACGCCTATCCGGTGGTGGGAATCCCGCCATACAAACCGATCGGGCCCGAGGTCGAGCAGAGCATCGTGTTTGCAATTGCACGGCAGGAGAGCGCGTTCAATCCATCGGTGGTGTCGCCGGCGCAGGCCTACGGGCTGATGCAGGTGACGCCGGACGCCGGACGCTATGTCTGCAAGCGACATGGCGCGACCTTCGATCTCGCCCGAATGAAGACCGACCCGGTCTACAACACCGCGCTGGGCGCCGCCGAACTCGGCGGCCTGATCGAGGATTATCGCGGCTCCTACATCATGACATTCGCGGCGTACAATGCCGGACGCGGCAGCGTCAGGAAATGGATCGAACGTTACGGCGATCCCCGTGATCCCAAGGTCGATGCGATCGACTGGGTCGAGCAAATCCCGTTTTCCGAGACCCGCAACTATGTGCAGCGGATCATGGAAAACCTGCAGGTCTACCGCGCGCGCTTCGGCGGCGGATCGCGGCTGCAGATCGAGGCCGATCTGCATCGCGGCGCGGCCGGCGCGGTGGTGGAGTAGCTCGGCATCTTGCGATCCGTTCAGAAGTTACGTTGCGCGCGCAGCTGCAGCTGCAGCGCGTTCTGATCCTTGAATTCGTAGACGGCCGTGGGCTTCGGCGCCGCTGCCGCAAGGGTCGCGGTGCCGGTGAATTTCTGATCGAGATGGAACCACTGCACTTCGGCCGAGAATGTCAGGTTCTTGACCGGCACCCAGCGGGTGACGATGCCGAGCTGCGAGACATTGTAGTCGGGATTGCAGCTATAGTCCGCACTGACCGCCTTGGCCGGCGTCGTGTAGTTGGCGCAGATATACGCCTTCGCGGTGCCGTCGTAGCGGACGGCGGAATAGCTTCCATAGACACTGGTGGTCCAGTGCGCGTCCCAATTGTGGTTGAACGCGCCGCGGATGCCGTAGAACTTCGGTCAGATGCAGCGAACCATCGCCGCCCGCGAATGCCGGAAGGTACACCGCGTCGGTGGTCGCCCCGAAGCCGACGCTCTGGTAGCCGATGCCGCTGCCGCCATACATCGCAAAGCTCGGCGAGGCCGCAGAGGTGGCGATCACGTTCTTGGTGACACCCTTGGCGTAGCTGACATCCATCTTGATGTCGTCGCCCGCTCCGGTCGGGATATTCTTGATCTGCAGGGCCGCCATCACCGAGCCGCCCCACTTGGCATCGGGATGGCCCGAGATTTCCGACAAGCCGGTCGCGATGCCGCCGGCGGGACCGATCGCGCCGGCCGGAACGGCGGCGGTGTTGAGGACGTTGTAGGAGCCGCTGACTTCGTGCGCGTCAGCTGAAATCTGGAACAGGCCCCAGGCCTGGTCGACGCGGATGTTGCCGACGATGTCGGGTGCACGGACGCCGGCGTAGACGTTGCTCCCGCCCAGCGTGGCATTGAGCGCAAGCGACAGGTTGTAGACGTTGGTGCGGTCCCAGACCACCGGATCGTCGAGGCCGATGGTGCCGGACACGCCATTGCCGAACTGCGCGGTGTACTGGATGTTGTTGACGCCGGTATCGGTGTTCTGCCCGCCGAGCAGGAAGGACGAGATGTTGCCGGGGAAACCCTGCCAGGGCGTGGCGTAGGCGGACGCGGATTTACCGAAGGTGAAGCCGGCGAACTGCAGGAAAATATATTCGGTCGCGACGTAGCCTTCGCCCGGCTGGTTGAGCAGGCCGGTATTGGTGCCTGCGCTTGGCGATGCCGTGAAGTTGGCGGGGTTGACCGTGTTGCTGCCTTGGGTGCTGAACTGGAAATTGCCCTGCATGAAAGTGCGGACCACGCCGTATTCGGTGGCGGTGCGCGTATCGATGGTCAGCGCCATGCGCGAGCGATCGACGAAATAGTCGCGAAAGCGATTCTGCTGGCCAAGATCGCCGGACCAGGCCGGCTGGCCATGGATGCTGCCGTTGAACGTGATGTCGGCGCGAAAATAGCCGCCGATCTTCATGCAGGTGTCGGTGCCGGGGATGTACCAGAAGCCTGCGCCGTAAGCGGAGCAGATCCTGACATATTCGACAGCCTTGGCCTTGACCGGAAGATCGGCGGCCTGCGCAGCGCCGATCGCAAGGAGGCTCGCTACGGAACCGAGGAAGAGGCCGTTGACCAATTTCATGTGAGACCCCCGAATCGTCCGGTGTTTTCGACACGGTCAGGCAAGCATCTTACTCGGAGACCAGCCTGTTTCCCATGACGAGACGGTGACGGAGCCTTGTTTGTTGGCGGATGTGATTTTCGCGCAACGCATCGTGGTCACCGCCATCCCGCCGAAAGAAAACGTTCCGCGAAAGCATTGACCCATACAGTGTGTCGCTGATGAGAGAGCCAGCGCCATTGGCCCTGCGGGCGCACGACATGACGATAGCGCCGGCGGATTATGGGACTTCGGCCAGATTGCCTTCCACAAGGAAAACCCCCGGCAGTTTCCTGCCGGGGGTTCTTTAGACAGTGCTTAGACGATGCGATCAGAAGTTACGCTGAGCGCGGACGTTAAGCGAGATGGCGTCCTGGTCCTTGAACTCGTAGCGAGCGCCCTGGGCAGCACCCGGCTTCGGAGCGGCGGGGGTCAGAGCAGCGCTACCAGTGAACTTCTGGTCGAGGTGGAACCACAGGACTTCGGCCGAGAACGTCAGGTTCTTGACAGGAGTCCAACGGGTGACCACGCCCAGCATTCCGACGTTGTAGTCCGGATTACAGGTGAAATCCGCACTCACAGCCTTGCCGGGAACATAGACCGCGCAGATCAGGCCCTTGGCAGTGTCGTCATAACGAACCGACGAGTAGCTGCCGAACAGGCTGGACGACCAGTACGGATCCCAGTTGTGGTTGAACGCACCGCGGACACCCCACGCTTCGGTCAGATGCAGAGAGCCATCGCCACCGGCGAAAGCCGGGAGGTAAACGGCGTCCGAGGTCGAACCGAACCCAACGCTCTGATAAGCATCGGCGCGGCCAGTGCCACTGAAGAGCGCGAAGCTCGGCGAGGCAGCGCTCGTGGAGATCACGTTCTTGGTGTCGCCCTTTGCCCAGCTGGCATCGAGCTTGATGTCGTCGCCGGGACCGGTCGGGATGTTCTTGATCTGCAACGCAGCCATCACCGAACCACCCACCTTGCTATCCGGGTGACCGTTGATTTCCGAGAAGCCGGTCGAGAGGCCGCCTGCCGGGCCGATCGCGCCGGCCGGAACAGCCGTCGTGTTCAGCACGTTGTAGGAAGCGTCGACTTCATGCAGAGCGCCTGAAATCTGGAACAGACCCCAAGCCTGATCGACGCGGATGTTGCCGACGAGATCAGGATAGTGCACGCCGCCGTAGGTGTTGACGAAGCCGCCGGTGGCACCCATGCCGAGCGTCAGGTTGGCTACGGATGTGCGGTTGAACACGGTCGGATCGTCGAGACCGATGGTGCCGGACACGCCGTTGCCGAACTGCGCGGTGTACTGGATGTTGTTCACGCCGGTGACGGTGTCATGACCGCCGAGCAGGAACGACGTGTTGTTGCCCGGATACCCATGCCACGGCGTCGCGTAAGCCGAAGCCGACTTACCGAAGGTGAAGCCCGCGAACTGGATGAACACGAACTCGACCGCGACATAGCCTTCGCCGGGCTGATTGAGCAGGCTGGTATTGGTGCCTGCGGTCGGCGATGCAGTGAACACAGCCGGATTGGTCGAGTTGTTGCCCTGGGTGGTGAACTGGAAGTCGGCCTGGCCGAAGGTGCGGACAACGCCGTATTCAGTGGCCGTACGCGTATCGACGGTGATCGCCATACGGGAACGGGAGGCGAAGTAGTCGGTGTAGCGATTGTGCTGGCCGAGGTCGCCCGACCACGCCGGCTGATCGTAGATGCTGCCGTTGAACGTGGTGTCAACGCGCAGATATCCGCCGATCTTCATGCAGGTGTCGGTGCCCGGGATGTACCAGAAACCAGCACCATAAAGGGAGCAGATCCTCACGTATTCGACCGCTTTGGCCTTAACGGGAAGATCAGCTGCCTGGGCTCCGCTCATGGCGAGAAGACCCGCCGCTGAGCCGAGGATAAGGCTCTTAACCATCTTCATTGTAACCTCCAAGTTGCTCTGTTGGGAAGGTTCCGGATCCGCTGGGTGCGATACACCCTAAGGTTGGTTCCCTTAATCCCCTGAAAAAAACCGCTTCAGTCGTTTCGCGTCTTCGGACACACCCGCATCAACGCGAGGGACTTAAGCGAACCACTTAACGGGACGACCTCGGGATGCCCCCCTCCGTCGCACGATCAACATCCCCGAACACTTCTGCACACGCAACAACAGAACGACGCAGAAAGGCTCCGTTCCAGCCGTTTTCAAAAAGGTGTTGCACAAATAACACGCAACCGTGATCGAACGATACTCATAACTAGCTGATAAATATGCACTTTTTTTAAAAGTTCCATTTTGGCGACAGATCAGCAACTAGGCACGCCGAGGCCACTTGTCCCCCGCGGGGACGCTGAATCGAGAGCCGAATCGAGCAACCAAGATGCAAGTTCGGTCACAAAACTGTGCCGAAATGACCCACAAAGCCGCGCCATTACAAATGCAGAGTTGCCTTCCCGCGTCGGCGATTCCCCCAGCGATCGCGACAGCTGAAACGCGACAGAGCGCGACGCCCGCCTCGTTCGGGAACCCTTATTTCCCAGGCTTAAAATGGATTTGCCAAGTTCCACTCAACACCGGCCGCCAAAGGCAGGCACCAGTAGTCAGCACCCGGTCGAATCGTGCAAAGACATCGCGCAGCCGATGGCGGTCCCACCGGCCGGATTCGCGCCGGGCTCGCGGATCCGTTGAGGTTTTCGGCCGATCGCAGGTTCGAAACCTGCGCTTGCGGCAGGCCACCGCGTCGGGCATATCCAGCCTACCGGAGCTGTGGCCGAGTGGCTGAAGGCGGCGGTTTGCTAAACCGTTATAGGGTTGTAAAGCCCTATCGAGGGTTCGAATCCCTCCGGCTCCGCCATTTCGCTTGCGGTTCGGCGCGGCAAGGGAATCTTCCATCTCATTATATATAGAGACACCGCTGCTATAGAGCGATGCGTGGCGACTCCTGACGCAATCGGCACGGCAACCAACGCCACGGATGACGCGCCCCTCACGGCTCGCAGCCCTAATGCGTCGTCATCCAGGCGCGGGCTTCGCGCTGGGCGATGGCGATCTCGACATCGGACATCATCTCGGCGACCTCGCGGCGCAGCGCAATCGCATCGACGCGGCCCTTGAGCGCGGCCAGATTGAACCACTTGTGCGCGGCCACGAGGTCGACGAGGCCGCAGCGTCCGCTCGCATACAGCATGCCGAGATCGAACAGCACGTCGCCGTTGGCGCAGGTTTCCACCGGTGCGGCGACATCGAGATTGAAGTGTCCCTGAAACATTTTGCCTGTCCTTTTTGATTCTTTATTCTTGCCGCCCTGTTGCGAGCGCGGCTCCCGTCCACTCGTTTAAACGTCCCGTTATTCCCCACCGCCGTTTGCCGGCTTGTTGGGATGATCATGACCGATCAAATTTGAAGAGCAGTTTAAGGTTCGCGATGAATCGAATCTGAACGGATTTCGCGCCATGACGCCGGCGAAATCGCAGAAGCGCCGGTTTTGCTGGACTACCGCGGAATTTGCGGAATTCGGTTTACCGTGCCGTTTGGCAAAGCGATAACCATTGCCACAACCGCGCAAACGACATCGCGTCCCGGGCGGGATACGGCATCGGGCGCCCGCGGCAAATCCGAACAGTCGTTTTCTGGGATTTCGGGGAAATTCAAGCCGCCGGGCGGCAATGCGCCGGCGGGAACGAGGGCGTCGGCGAACACGTCAGGACCAAATCTCAACCGGCGAAGAGCGCCGGTGAAATTGCGGACCTCTGGATCCGCACCGATGAAGAAAACTTCTTTCTTCTGCCGAACCGGTTTTTCGTCAGAGCAAGCCCCGTCGAAAAGTGCGGTCCAGCCGTTTGACCTGATGTCTCGCCGACACCCTCTTTCGTCGACCAGAGCCGCCGGTTTGAAATTCGCTCCGAGAAGCAAACCGTCCTGACGGCTCTTGTGACGTCGCCGGCATCAATCCGCCGGCAATTTTTCAAGGCGAGTTACTTCTTCATTTTCTTCTTGGACGTCTTCTTCGCAGTCTTCTTCACTGCGCTCTTCGCCTTCTTTGCCTTCTTAGCTTTCTTGGCCATGTTGCCCTCCTAATGTAGTGAGATGGCTTAGTCGCTGCGTGCATTCGGGAATCGATATGCACTGCATCCCGAATACACCAACACATTAGAAAAAACAGCGTCTCGCTTAAGGAAGTGTTGACGCGGCAATCCCGGCGCGCGCGACGCGCGCTCAACGGCAACGCGACGACGCATGTTCGAAGCGATGCGAATAGTGCGCGAAAACTCTACGTCGGCGAATGTCAAGATTGCAGGAAACGCCTGTGCCGCAGATGTTTTCTTTATTCGCTCATGAGGCGCGCAACTTGTCGCGCATGGCACCGCAACTCATCGAGTGCTGTCGAAAGCGCATTGCGCGGACTCTGAGTCGCAGATTTTGGCAATGAAAAAATTTTCATGCGCGGAGACTTCGCGTCTCATCGGCGCTCGCCAAAACCGGATTTTTGCGCGAATCGCGAAATGCTGATTCGCGAGGCGCTTCAGCTCGCGCGCTGCCTCGCCGGACGCGGCGAACGATCGCCGCATCCGCGCACGCGCATCCTGCGATGCATCGCGCAACCGGGCCGGCGCCGCGTCGCGCGATGTTCAGATGCCGAGTTTCGTCTTCAACAGATCGTTCACCGACTGCGGATTGGCCTTGCCGCCGGATGACTTCATCACCTGGCCGACGAACCAGCCGACCAGCTGCGGCTTGGCCTTCGCCTGCGCGACCTTGTCGGGATTGGCGGCGATGATCTCGTCCACCGCCTTCTCGATCGCGCCGAGGTCGGTGACTTGTCTCATGCCGCGAGCTTCGACCAGCGCGCGGGGATCGCCGCCCTCCTGCCAGACGATCTCGAACAGGTCCTTGGCGATCTTGCCGGAGATGGTGCCCTCGCCGATCAGATCGACGATCGCCGCCAGCTGCGCCGCCGAAACCGGCGACGCGGCGATGCCCTCGCCTTCCTTGTTGAGCCGGCCGAACAGTTCGTTGATCACCCAGTTGGCGGCGAGCTTGCCGTCGCGGGTCCGGTTCGCCAGTTTTGCCAGCACCGCCTCGTAGAAATCCGCGCTTTCGAGCTCGCTGACCAGCACGCCGGCGTCATAGGGCGTCAGGCCGAAGTCGCCGATGAAGCGCGACTTCTTCTGGTCCGGCAATTCCGGCAGATCGGCTTTAAGCTCATCGACATAAGCCTGCGTAAACTCCAGCGGCAGCAGATCGGGATCCGGAAAATAACGATAGTCGTGCGCCTCTTCCTTGGAGCGCATCGAGCGGGTCTCGCCCTTGTCGGGATCGAACAGCCGGGTTTCCTGCTCGATCGAGCCGCCGTCTTCCAGAATGCCGATCTGGCGCCGCGCCTCGTAGTCGATGGCCTGGCCGATGAAGCGGATCGAATTCATGTTCTTGATCTCGCAGCGGGTGCCGAGCGGGTCGCCCGGCTTGCGCACGGAGACATTGACGTCGGCGCGCAGGCGAGCCCTTCTCCATGTCGCCGTCGCAGGTGCCGAGATAGCGCAGGATCGAGCGCAGTTTGGTGACATAGGCCTTCGCCTGCTCGGACGAGCGCATGTCCGGCTTGGAGACGATCTCCATCAACGCGACGCCGGAGCGGTTGAGGTCGACCAGCGACATGGCTGGATTCTGGTCGTGCAGCGACTTGCCGGCGTCCTGCTCCAGATGCAGCCGCTCGATGCCGACGGTGATGCTGTCGCCGCCCTCCAGATCGACGATGACCTCGCCCTCGCCTACGATCGGCTATTTGTACTGGCTGATCTGATAGCCCTGCGGCAAGTCGGGATAGAAATAGTTCTTGCGGTCGAACACCGAGCGCAGGTTGATCTCAGCCTTCAGGCCGAGGCCGGTGCGCACCGCCTGCCGGATGCAGACCTCGTTGATCACCGGCAGCATGCCCGGCATCGCCGCGTCGACCAGCGAGACGTGGCTGTTGGGCTCGCCGCCGAATTCGGTCGAGGCGCCGGAAAACAGTTTTGAGTTCGAGGTGACCTGGGCATGGACTTCCAGCCCGATCACGATTTCCCAGTCGCCGGTGGCGCCCTTGATCAGTTTTGATGGTTTGACCGGAGCATTCATGTTGTTTCGCCTTGAAGCAGCGCCGACACGACCCTGTCCCATTCGGCCTCGACCGGACCGCTCGCAACCGGCTTGCCGGCCCGCCGGTACCAATAGCCGGCATTGCCGAGATCGCCCTCGACACGATGCAGATAGGCATGAACCCACGCGGCGTCCACGCCCTCCTCGTCCTGCACGATCTCGTGCGCCTTGTTCCAGTCGCCCTTTGCCGGCCCACCACAACGCCGCGAGCGGCGGCGAAACGTCGGGCGCGGGTGCCGCACCGGAAAGGCTGGATTTGAAGTCGGCGGTGGTCATGGGCAGCTCATTTTAGCAGGCGAGCGCCTGAATATGCCCTTCGCGAACCGCTTCCAAGGCCCATCGCCAGATCTATGAGCTAATTCGGCGCCGGCGTCGGCGAGGCGTCGAACATCAGCGTGAACCAGGTGCCCTGGCCGCGGATGCTTTCGGCGCGGAAGACGACATTCTTGGCGTTTTCCCTCAACGTCTGCAGGATCAGCGCGCCGAGCTTTCGCGGCGACGGCCATTCCTGGTTTTCGCCGAGCCCGACGCCGTCATCCGACACCACCACCGTGACGCGGCCGTTCTCGCATTTGCAGATCAGCTTCAACAGGCCGCCGTTGCGCCCGACGAAGGCGTATTTCAGCGCGTTGGTCAGCATTTCGTTGACCAGAAGCCCCGCCGGCATCGCGACGTTGATCGACAGCGGGCAATAGCCGACCTGCAGATCGATTTCGACGCCCGGCATCGCGCTGGCCTGCATCACCGCGGTGGCGATATCGGACAGATACTGGCCGAGATCGATGTCGGCCGTGGCGTTTTCCGCCGACAGCGTCCGGTACAGCACCGCCAGCGCGTCGATCCGGCTCGCCAGCCGCCCCAGCGCCACCGACTCGCCTTCCACCGCCGAGCGGGCTTCGAGGCGAACCAGCGCGGTGACCAGCTGCAGATTGTTCTTCACCCGGTGCTGCAGCTCGCGCATCAGCATGTCGCGGTCGCGGATCTGGTTTTCGAACTGCTCGATCTGCGCCCGCTCGCGGCCGCCGACGTCGACCAGCGCCGCGATCCGGAAATTCTCGATGCCGTCGTCGCTTTCGATCACCGAGGCGTAGGCCTGCACGATGACGAGGCGGTCGACCGGCCCCGCGGGGCGGAACACGCCGATGAAATCCTCGCCGTCCCTGATCGCTTCGCCGAGCGTCTGCGCCGGATTATCCTCGTTCAGAAAACCGTCGAGGCTGAGCCAGCTCCGGCCTTCCACGTCGGACGGCGCCAGCGACAGCAATCCCTCGAACGCCTTGTTGGCGTAGACGACCTGCTGCTCCGCGCCGGAGCCGCGCGACACCGCAACCGCTACCGGCGCGTTATCGAGCAGATCCTTGTATTTGTCGTTCTCGATCGCCAAGGCGAGCTTGGACGAAGCCAGAAGCTGATCGACCTGCTGGGAGGACGGAAGTCCGTCGTCACCGCTCATACTCATGGCATCCCCATGATTCGAGCATGACGAAGCGCCGCGGAAAACGCAACGCAAAAGCCGCCGCTCTCGAATGGAACTTCACGCCCACCATTTCGGCGGCGTGAACCGTCCCGCCGCCTGCTCGATCACCTCGCCGAGCGAGAACAGCGTCTCCTCATCGAACGGACGCCCGATCAGTTGCAGCCCGAGCGGCAATCCCTGCACGTCCTTGCCGGCGGGAACCGCGATTCCCGGCAGCCCCGCCATGTTCACGGTCACCGTGAAAATGTCGTTGAGATACATCTCGACCGGATCGGCCCGACCCTTTTCGCCGATGCCGAATGCGGCCGATGGCGTCGCCGGCGTCAGGATCGCGTGCACGCCTCTGGCAAAACAATCCTCGAAATCCTTCTTGATCAGGGTGCGCACTTTCTGCGCGCGCAAATAATAGGCATCGTAATAGCCGGCCGACAGCACGTAGGTGCCGATCATGACGCGGCGGCGGACTTCGGCGCCAAAGCCTCTGCGCGCGGGTCTTCTCGTACATGTCGACGATGTTGCGCCCCTCGACGCGCAGGCCGTAGCGCACGCCGTCGTAACGCGCGAGATTCGACGACGCTTCCGCAGGCGCGACGATGTAATAGGCCGGCAGTGCGTATTTGGTGTGCGGCAGCGACACCTCGACCAGTTCCGCGCCGGCCGCCTTCAGCCACGCCGCGCCTTCGGTCCACAGTTTCTCGATTTCATCCGGCATGCCGTCGAGGCGGTACTCCTTTGGAATACCGATCTTCATGCCCTTGACGGATTTGCCGATCGCGGCCTCGAAGTCCGGCACCGGACGATCGACCGACGTGGTGTCCTTCGGATCGTGACCGGCCATCGAGCGCATCAGGATGGCGGCGTCGCGGACCGTGCGTGCGATCGGTCCGGCCTGGTCGAGCGAGGAGGCGAACGCGACGATACCCCAGCGCGAGCAGCGGCCGTAGGTCGGCTTCATGCCGACGGTGCCGGTGAACGCGGCGGGTTGCCGGATCGAGCCGCCGGTATCGGTCGCGGTCGCGCCCATGCATAATTCTGCCGCCACCGCGGACGCCGAGCCGCCGGACGAGCCGCCGGGCACGAGATGGGTATCGTCGAATTCCGGAAATTCAATGCGTCCGGCCTTCGCATCGCCCGCGTCGGGCGGCCGCGCGCTGACAGCGCGCGTGCGCCGCCGCCACGGATTGACCACCGGGCCGAAACACGAGGTCTCGTTCGACGAGCCCATCGCGAACTCGTCATTGTTGAGCTTGCCGAGCAGCACCGCGCCGTCGCGCCACAGCTGCGAGGTCACGGTGGATTCATAAGGCGGCACGAAATCGCCGAAAATTTTTGAGCATGCGGTGGTGCGCACGTCCTTGGTGGCGAACAGATCCTTGATCCCGAGCGGGATGCCGCCGAGCGGGCCGCCCTCGCCTTTCGCGATTCTGGCGTCGGCCTCGCGCGCCATGCTGCGCGCCTGATCCGGCGTCTCCATCACGAACGCATTGAGCTCGCGCGCGGCTTCGATCGCGGCGATATGCGCGTCGGTCAGTTCAAGCGACGTGAAGGATTTTTTCGCAAGGCCCTCACGGGCCTCACTGAGCGTCAGCGAGGTCAGGTCGGTCATTTATTAACCGGGCTGCAGAAGAACGGCGACAGCGTCTTGTCGTTGGCCGGATCGTCGCCGGAAATCCTGTTTCTTGCCTTGTCGGCGGCTTCGCAGCTGATCGAGCACGGCGTCCATCGCCTTGTCGGGGTCGGCAGGCTTGCCCTGGCGCTCCATGGCGTCGAGATAGTTCATGTAGGCCTGATAGGCCTTCTCATCGTCGCAAAGCAGGCACATAGGATCCCGTCTCGAAAACCGGACAAATTATTCGACGACTTTCGGCACCAGAAAGAAATGATCTTCGGTGGCCGGCGCGTTGGCGACCACCTCGTCCGCGATCCCGCCGTCATTGACGACGTCGGGCCGCTTTTTCATCTCCATCGGCGTCACCGAGGTCATCGGCTCGACGCCGTCGACATTGACTTCCGAAAGCTGCTCGACGAACGCCAGCATCGCGTTCAGTTCGCCCTGCAGATGGGGAACCTCGGCCTCATCGACCGCGATCCGCGCGAGATGCGCGATACGGCGAACGGTGGCGGCATCGACGGACATAGTGAGGGGCCTCTGGCGGCAAGATCAGCCCGCCGTATAGCAGACGGAGCTTTCGCACCGCAACCGCGCGGTCCGACGCGATGACTCGTCATGCCGGATGACGACGAAGGGTTGCTGCGACTATCAGCCCGCCAGCGCGCTCAGCCGCTTCAACGCATCGCCCGCCAGCGCCCGGGTCAGTTCCGCCGCCGGCATGGCGCGGACCAGTCCCACCGCCTGCCCGGCCCAAAGATTGGTGAAATCGACCTTGCCGAGCTTCTCCGCCGCCGCCTTCAAGGGCCCGAGCGCGGTTGCGGCATGCGGGAACGCCGGCGCGTCCGGGGAAATCGGACCGACCTCGCGCATCACCCGGTTCGCCACCCCGCGGGCCGGACGCCCGGTCATCACATTGGTGATGACGGTGGAATCGTCATGCGCCCCGGCCAGTGCCGCACGGTGCGGCGCGATGATCCTGGATTCCGGGCAATGCAGATAGGCGGTGCCGATCTGCACGCCGGCAGCGCCCAGCGCGAACGCCGCGGCGATCCCGCGCCCGTCGGCGATGCCGCCCGCCGCGATCACCGGCACGCGCACCGCATCCACCACCTGCGGCACCAGCGCGAAGGTGCCGGGCTGCTCGGCAATGTTTTCGGTCAGGAACATGCCGCGATGGCCGCCAGCTTCCGCGCCCTGCGCGATGATGGCGTCGGCGCCATGCTCTTCCAGCCAGATCGCCTCGCGCACGATGGTCGCAGAGGCGATCACGATGCTCCCCGCAGCCTTGATCCGCTTCAGCAGCGCCGGCTCCGGCAAGCCGAAATGGAAGCTGACGACCTCGGGCTTCAATTCCTCGATCAGTTCGCACATCGCCGCATCGAACGGCGCGCGGTTGGCGGCGTTGATCGGCGCGGCCGGATCGAGCCCGAACTCGCTGTAGTAGGACGCCAGCCGCTGCTTCCATCCGGCCTCGCGCGAGGGATCGGCATCGACCGGCGTGTGGCAGAAGAAATTCATGTTGACCGGCGCCGACACGCGCTGGCGGATGATGTTGACCTGCTCGCGCGCCTTCTCCACCGACAGCATCGCGGAGGGCAACGATCCCAGCGCGCCGCCCTGCGCGGCCGCGATCACGAGGTCGGCGTCCATCACGCCGGCCATCGGCGCCTGCACGATGGGAAATTCGGTTTTGAACAGGTCGATAAGTCTGCGGTCGGGCCACATGATCAGCTCATTGGGTGATGGGAGATTAGCTCGGGCTTCGTTGAGGGGGGCGTGGTTCGCGATAGCATGGATTTCCGTCTCCTGTTGAATTTCAGCCGGATTCGCCCGAGGCACGCGCGGTCAAACCAAGTGTGAGGCTGCTCGCCGCCAGCGCCAGCGCAGCAAGCAGGCTGGGCAGCAGCAGCCCGCCGTTGAACAGACTGACCGTCAAGGGTCCGACAATCTGCCCGAGCGGCAAACGCCGCCGTGTAGAGGGCCACCACCTGCGCTGACTGCGCTCCACCGAGGCGCCGCGCTTCCTGTATTCCCGCCATGGTGATGACCATGAAAGTGCCGCCGACACACAAGGCAGCGAACAACAGCGTGGTGAGATTGATCGCGAAAACCGGTGCCACCACGCCCAATGCCAGCACCCATTGTCCATAAGCCCACAGACGCCGCGACGAAAGCGCCGGCAACAGGCGCACGGCGAACACTGTCGAGACCGGCGGCGGCGGCGCCGAATACCGGCCAAACCCAGCCGAACACCGCGGGATCCTTGATCACCTCGCGCGCCAGCGCCGGCAGAAAAGTGGCGGGAATAATGTAGCCGTAACCGAACGCGCCATAGCAGAGCGCGGCGATCCACGCCTGCCCGGTCAGCGGCGCACGTCCCGATCCCTTCGCCGAGGTTGTGTACACGCCGTCACTCGCAAGCTGCCGCCACAGCGCAACAGCGAAACCCGCTGCAATCACGCCCAGACCGATCCACGTCGCCTGCGAGCCCAAAGCTGTTACGCCCGCGACCAGACCCACCAGACCGGCAAAGCAGATGCCGACGCCAACGCCCGCGAACACCTGTCCTGACCGTGCCGCTTGATGCAGCTGCGCGAGAATAGGCATGGCCCATGCGGACACGCCGACCAGCACGAATGCGCTCGCCGCCCCGGCAAGAAAACGCAGGGCGAGCCACAGCCGGAGTTCGTGCGTCAGTCCCATGCCCAGGGTGAACAACGCGATCGAAACCAGCCCCCACCGGATGGCGCGCGCCGGCGCCGGCGGCGAAGAAATGCAGAGCAAAGCCCCGGCGAGATAACCCACATAGTTCGCGGTCGCGAGCCAGCTGCCCTGCACCAGGCTCACGCCGGCGTCCTGCTGCATCAGCGGCAACAACGGTGTGAAGGCAAAACGGCCGATACCCATCGCCACCGCCAGACCGATAAGGCCGGTCCATACGGCGGCGCCGGCGGTCGGTATAGCAGCAAGGGTTGCGGATGCAAGAGCGGTGGACATGGCGGCCTGCCGGCTGAAGCGCTGGCCCGGAAAGCACTGCGGGGCGCAGCTGGAAATTCCGTTGCAACAAGCATAGGCTGGATTTAATTTCTCGAATAGTGAATAATAGAGAACAAGTTGTTCTCTATTTACGCATATACATCAGATCGCTTGGGAGAACTGACAATGAACTTCACCGATCTGCAGGTGTTCAAGGCCGTGGTGGAGGAAGGCGGCATCATCAAGGCTGCGCACAAGCTGCACCGCGTGCCCTCCAACGTCAGCACGCGCATCAAGCAGCTTGAGACCGCGGTGGGCATCCCGCTGTTCCACCGCGACCGCCAGCGCCTTCATCTGTCTCCGAGCGGCGAGCTGCTGCTCGGCTACGCCGAGCGGTTGATCGGCCTCTCCGAAGAGGCGCGCCACGCCGTCTCCGGCGCAGCGCCCCAGGGTTTGCTGAAACTGGGCGCTTTGGAGAGCACGGCCGCGAGCCGGCTGTCCGGCATACTCGCCGAGTTTCACCGGCGTTATCCCGACGTGCGCCTCGAACTCACCACCGGCACCAACGACGCGCTGGTGAGCGCGGTGGCCGAGCGGCGGCTCGACGCCGCCTTTATCGCCGAGCCTCCATCGGCGCGTGGGCTCGCTTACCTGCCGGTGTTCCGCGAGAGCCTGGTGGTGATCTCAAGTCAGGACCACGCGCCGATCACCACCGCGCGCGATGCCGAAGGGCAAAGCCTGATCGCCTTCCCTCACGGCTGCGCCTACCGCCGCGTGCTGCAGCGCTGGCTGAAGCGCGAAAGTCTCGCCACCTTGCGCGTGCTGGAGCTCAGCTCGTATCACGCGATCGTCGCCTGCGTCGCCGCCGGTGCGGGGATCGCCCTGATGCCGGAGGCGGTGCTCGATGCCATGCCGCAGGCGCGCGTGCGCCGCAACCGCATTCCCCGCGCCCAAAGCGAGATGGTCACGCCGCTGATCTGGCGCCGAGGTGAAATCTCGCCACCGGTCCTGGCGTTGCGCACCCTGATGGCTTCGGTGGTCAAAGGCTCCGGGCGCAAAGGCGAGAGACCGCGAATGAAGGCGGGCAAATAGCGGTGCGCAAAAAATCCGCTATCCGCGGGCTCGCTGCCTGACAGTCCAGCAGGTGCTTTGCTTTTTGCCTGCACGGCATGGCGCGTGGTATGCGGGTGCCATGCCCGCACTCATTTTACCGCTGATCGAGGCTGCCGCGCATTGGCCCGCAACGCGGCGCGCTGGTCGGGCTCGATCTCGGCACCAAGACCATCGGCGTCGCGGTGTCGGATCCCGATCGCAGGCTGGCCACCGGCGTCGAAACCATTGCGCGCAAAAACTTCACCGCCGATGCCGCGCGGCTGCTGGTCATCGCCAGCGAACGCAATGCCGCCGGCTTCGTGCTCGGCCTGCCCATCAATATGGACGGCAGCGAAGGCCCGCGCGCGCAATCCACCCGCGCCTTCGCCCGCAATTTTTCCAAGCTTACCGATCTGGCCATTGCGCTGTGGGACGAGCGGCTCTCCACTGTCGCGGTCGAACGCGAGTTGATCGGCATGGACATGAGCCGCGCCCGGCGCGCAGAGGTGATCGACGAGCACGCCGCGATTTTCATTCTGCAGGGCGCGCTGGACCGGCTGGCGGTGCTGCGGCGCGCGGCGGGCGGAGGCTGATTTTACATATCGTCATGTATGGGGCGCGCGAAGCGCGAGCCCGGAATGCATAACCACCGCGGGGAGTCTGGATTCCGAGCCCACGCCAACAGGCGTGTCCCGGAATGACGTTGAGTCAAGATTGCCCCGCCAGCCAGATGCTCTGCAGCGTTGCGGCGAGATTGTTGATGCCGTGCATGACGATCGTCAGCCAGGTCGAGTTGCTGCGGTAGCGCATGTAACCCAGCAGCAACCCGATCGACAGCACTTCGCTGAACAGGAACCAGTCGTAATATTGGGCGTGCATCGCGGTCCACACCAGCGACGACAACACAATGCCGCCTGCGGGTCCGGGCGCCGATTCCGACCATCCGCGATAGAGAAATCCGCGCACCATCAGTTCCTCGGTGACCGGTGCCGCGATGGCGAACGCGATCACCAGCAGCCATAACGCGCCGTCGGCCTGCGCCGATTTCAGCACATCCACCATGAAACCCGGTGTCGCATCGTGTCCCGCCATGCGCGCCAGCAGGTCCCAGCCGGCGACCAGCGCGATCAGGGCGACGATGCCGATCAGAAGATTGCTCCACGATGTGCCGCGCAACGCCAGGTAATCGGCAAACGGTACGCGCGCCATGCGCGTCGCCAGCCACAGCACCGCGAGCACCGCGGGCAGTCCCATCATGACCGACAGCGAAATCACCGTCCCGGCGCTGGCGACGGCTTTGATCGAAGCGGTGTCGAACGGCGGCCCCTTGGCGAGGAAGAAAGCCCCGACCAGCAAAAATTGCCCCGCGAACATCGCGGCGAAGAGAAGCAACCCCCACAGGCCGGTGCCCCAGAACTTCCAGATTCGGGGCGGATGTGATGTGAGAGGCAATGGATCGGCGGCAAGGCGTCGGCGTTTCAGAAGAACTCATCGATCAGCCTTTTGGGTCAAGCCCGGGCATGACGGCTTGCTACCGAGGCAACGCCCGCTCCAGCAGGCCGCCGACGTCGGCGTCGGCGAGATCGACGGCGCCATACATGCTAGCGTGATTCTCGGCCAACCGGGACGCTGCGAACAGTTCGGCGCTGCGCGGCGACACGGCGTTGAGCGCGGCTGCGGCAGCCAGCATCGCCAGTTTCTCCACCGCCAGCCGGGCAACGCGCTCGCTGTCGGCCCTGCGGAACGTGTTGCCGATGAAAGCCGCGGCCTCCGCCGCGCCCGGCAGGCCTTTTGTTTCCACCGATCAAACCTTGCAGCACGCCCATTGCCGCGTCGGCCTCGCGCGACAGCGCCCTGAGCACGTCGAGGCACATCACATTGCCCGAGCCTTCCCAGATCGCGTTGACCGGCGACTCCCGATAGTGCCGCGCCAAAATGCCCTCCTCGACGTAGCCATTGCCGCCGAGGCACTCCATCGCCTCGTACAAAAATCCCGGCGCGCTCTTGCAGACCCAGTATTTGATCGCCGGCGTCAGCAGCCGCATATACGCCGCGGCCCCGGGATCGGCCGGTGCGGAATCGAACGCGCGGCACAGCCGCATCACCAGCGCGATCGAGGCCTCGACATGCAGCGCCATGTCCGAAAGCACCATTTGCATCAGCGGCTGATCGGCAAGATGCTTCTGGAACACGCTGCGATACCGCGCGTGATGCAGCGCATGCGCGAGCCCGGAGCGCATCAGGCCCGCAGAGGCGATGGCGCAGTCCTGCCGCGTCAGCTGCACCATCTGGATGATGGTGCGGATGCCCTTGCCCTCGTCGCCGACGCGCTCGGCATAGGCATTATGGAATTCCACCTCGGACGAGGCATTGGAGCGGTTGCCGAGCTTGTCCTTGAGCCGCTGGAAATGAATGGCGTTGACCGACCCGTCCGGCGCAAAACGCGGCATGAAGAAACAGCTCAAGCCCTCCTCCGCCTGCGCCAGCACCAAAAACGCGTCGCACATCGGCGCCGACATGAACCATTTGTGCCCGGTGATGCGGTAGGCCTCGCCATCCCGCACAGCGCGCGTCATGTTGGCGCGCACGTCGGTGCCGCCCTGCTTCTCGGTCATGCCCATGCCGAGCGTCATGCCGCGCTTGGTCCACCACGGCGCGAAGGCTGGATCGTAGGACCGCGTGGCGATGACCGGCATCGCCTTCGCCAGCAGGTCGGGCTGCGCGGCCAGCGCCGCCACCGATGCGCGGGTCATGGTGATGGGACAGAGATGTCCGGTCTCGACCTGCGTCGCGATGTAAAATTTTGCCGCGCGCACCACTTCCGATGCCGCGCCCGCCGGCTTGCCGTTCGGATTCCACGTCGAATTGTGGATGCCGGCATGCGCGCTGTGCGCCATCAGCTCATGATAGGCCGGATGAAACTCGATCTCGTCGCGCCTGTACGCCGCGCGCATCGAAGGTCCGCAGTTTTGGCGTGTTCTCGTTGGCGATGCGGCCGCGCGCGGCCATCGCGGCCGAGCCCCAGTGCTTGCCGAATTCCGATAGTTCCTGTGTCGCCTCGCCGCCTCCATTCGCCGCCACCGCATCCGCCAACGGCCGGTCCAATGCGAACAGATCGACGTCCTCGAACGGCGGCGACTGGTTGAAGCACCTCGTGGGTGGCGGATGCGGTTTGCGTCATTGGTTGTTCCTGCCGGCAAACGGTTTTCCGACTCCAGTCTACCCCGGAGAACACCGTCATGCCCGCGCTTGTCGCGGGCATCCACCTCTTCTTTCAACTAAATTGGCGTAAACAAGACGTGGATGGCCGGAACAAGTCCGGCGACGAGCGGTGGGATTGTGCGCCGTCCGAGGCATTGGTTCGCGTCCGAACGGACAGACCGGGGGATAACTCCAACCGCCCCTATTCGCCCTTGCCCCGCATGGCATCCCCGCCTATAGCTCTCGTTTTAATGACCCCTGTATCGAAATCGACCTTCGTCCTCGGTCACCGGCACCTGCTGGGCATCGAGGGGCTTTCCGCCGACGATATTTCCGGCCTGCTCGACCTTTCCGAGGAATATGTCGAGCTCAACCGCCAGGTCGACAAGAAGCGCACCTCCTTGCGCGGCCGAACCCAGGTCAATCTGTTCTTCGAAGCCTCGACCCGCACCCAATCCTCGTTCGAAATCGCCGGAAAACGGCTGGGCGCCGACGTCATGAACATGTCGGTGTCCTCGTCCTCGATGCGCAAGGGCGAGACGCTGATAGACACCGCGGTGACGCTGAACGCCATGCATCCGGATATCCTGGTGGTGCGGCATCACGCCTCCGGTGCGGTGGAATTGCTGGCGCGCAAGGTCGACGGCTCGGTGATCAATGCCGGCGACGGCGCCCATGAGCATCCCACGCAAGCGCTGCTCGATGCGCTGACGATCCGCCGCAACAAGGGCCGGCTCGAAGGCCTGGTGATCGCGATCTGCGGCGACGTGATGCATTCGCGGGTGGCGCGCTCCAACATCCTGCTGCTCAACACCATGGGCGCTCGGGTGCGCGTGGTCGCTCCATCAACGCTGCTGCCGCGCGGCATCGAGCGGATGGGCGTCGAGGTCGCCCGAGACATGCGCGAGGGTCTTAATGGCGCCGACATCGTGATGATGCTGCGGCTGCAGCGCGAGCGCATGAACGGCTCGTTCGTGCCGTCATCGCAGGAGTACTTCCACTATTTCGGCCTCGACCAGAAGAAACTTAGCTATGCAAAGGCGGACGCGCTGGTGATGCATCCGGGGCCGATGAACCGCGGCGTCGAGATCGACTCCATCGTCGCCGACGGCGCGCAATCGCTGATCCGCGAACAGGTGGAAATGGGCGTGGCGGTGCGGATGGCGGTGCTGGAAGCGCTGGCCCGCAACCTGCCCAACGCGTGACATCATGCTGACCGACCGCCGCCCGATCCTGCTCGCCAACGCCCGCCTGATCGATCCCTCGCGCGACCTCGACATTGTCGGCGACGTGCTGATCGCCGACGGCGTCATCCGCGATTCAAGGCGCGGCATCGGTGCCGCCGGCGTGCCCGAGGGTACCGACATCGTCAATTGCGCCGGCAAGGTCGTGGCCCCCGGGCTGATCGACATGCGCGCCTTCGTCGGCGAACCCGGCGCCAGCCACCGCGAGACGTTCGCTTCCGCAAGCCAGGCCGCGGCGGCCGGCGGCATCACCACCATCATCTGCCAGCCCGACACCAAACCGGTGATCGACAATTCCGCCACGGTTGATTTCATCCTGCGCCGCGCCCGCGATACCGCGATCGTCAACATCCATCCGATGGCGGCGCTGACCAAGGGCATGGCAGGCGCGGAGATGACCGAGATCGGCCTGCTCAAGGCCGCCGGCGCCGTCGCCTTCACCGACGGCGAGCGCAGCGTCACCAATGCGCAGGTGATGCGGCGGGCGCTGACTTACGCCCGCGATTTCGACGCGCTGATCGTGCATCACACCGAAGACCCGAACCTGGTCGGCGAAGGCGTCATGAACGAAGGCGAGTTCGCCGCAAGGCTGGGCCTGGTCGGCATCCCCAATGCCGCCGAAGCCGTGATGCTGGAACGCGACATCCGCCTGGTCGCACTGACCGGCGGCCGCTACCACGCGGCGTCGCTGACTTGCATCGAATCGCTGGAAATCCTCAAACGCGCGCGCGACGCCGGCCTTGCGGTGAGCGCCTCGGTTTCGATCAATCACCTGACGCTGAACGAGAACGACATCGGCCCTTACCGCACGTTCCTGAAACTGTCGCCGCCGCTGCGCACAGAAGACGACCGCCTTGCGCTGGTCGCCGCCGTGGCATCCGGACTGATCGACGTCATCATGTCCGATCACAATCCGCAGGACGTCGAAACAAAACGGCTGCCGTTCGCGGAAGCCGCCGCCGGCGCGATCGGTCTGGAAACCATGCTGCCCGCGGGATTGCGGCTGATCCACAGCGGCGAAATGGATTTTATTACGCTGATCCGCGCGATGTCGACCCGCCCAGCCGAGCTTCTCGGCTTGCCCGGCGGATCGCTGCGCGCGGGCTCGCCCGCCGACGTGATCGTGGTCGATCCAGACACGCCATGGGTGCTCGATCCCGCCGATCTCAAATCGCAATGCAAGAATACGCCGTTCGATGAGTCGCGGTTTTCCGGGCGCGTCGCACGCACCATTGTCGGCGGGCGCACCGTTTATGAACATGTGTGAGGATTGATGATCGGTATTTATCTGCTTGCCATTGCGATCGGCTACCTGCTGGGATCGATTCCGTTCGGGTTGCTGCTGACGCGATTTGCCGGAACGGCGGACCTGCGCTCGATCGGCTCCGGCAGCATCGGCGCCACCAACGTGTTGCGCACCGGAAACAAGGGCCTCGCAGCCGCGACGCTCATCGGCGACATGCTGAAAGGCACCGTCGCGGTGCTGATCGCAGGCTATTTTGGCGGGCCGGATGCCGCGATGCTGGCGGGTCTCGCCGCGTTTCTCGGCCACCTGTTTCCCGTGTGGCTGAAATTCAAGGGCGGCAAGGGCGTCGCCACTTATATCGGCGTCCTGCTCGGATTGCTCTGGCCTGCGGCGGTCGTGTTCTGCGTGCTGTGGCTCGCCACCGCGGCGACCTCGCGTTACTCGTCACTGTCCGCCCTGGTCGCGAGTTTCATCACGCCTATCTTTTTGTGGTGGTTCGGCCACCCTGCCCTCGCCTCGCTGTTCGCCGTGCTGACGCTGCTGCTGTTCTACGCCCACCGCGAGAACATCAAGCGGCTGCAGGCCGGCACCGAAGGGCGCATCGGGGAGAAAAGTTAGCACGACGGTCGAGGATTTTCGTCCGCGTCAAGATTTCGCTTTGCCGTTGCTGTTATTGGCAATACACTTCCTAGCCCGATGTCGCTAAAGGCCCGCCCATACATCCAAGTTGAGCAAATGAGGTCTCTACGCGGGAAAAACCACGGACGCTTGCTGGGCCGGTCCGGACTCTTGGTGGCCGGAATGCTGGCGCTCAGCGCGCAACCGGTTTGGGCCGCTACTTTCAATATTCAAGACGATCCGATTTTCGGAACGGCGAAAACAATCATCGCAGACTATGTACAAGCGAGGCACGCAAACGGCGTCCAGAATTTTTGTGTGCTCGGGCAATTGGCGGCAGATCAGGAAAAATCCGCCTGGATCATATGGCGGCAAAAGAAAGAGATCATCTTGTGGGAGGGTCAGGACCTGGTGTCGACCCGGCCCAGGCGTTTGATTCACCTGAACAAGGATGTTGTCGCGTCCAAAGCGCAGTTGCACGGCAGCAGCTATCTGGTGACGCGTCGATGGGTCAGAGACCTTATCTCCGAATGCAACAAAAGCGGCTTGCAGACCATCGTAAGGCCTCATGGATGATGCATTTCTGCTTCGGGCGAGGGACGCGAAATGACGATTGCATTGGATTCAAAAACCACCGAGGCAGGGGCTGAGGAGCGCCTGCTGATGGCCGAATGTAAAGGTCCATCTTTTCCGCACTATGCTCTGACTTCAGCCACCGAATGCATGCAACTCATGGATCTGGTGCTTTGGAACCGCTTGAATAACAACCCGGGCCAGTTCATGGCCAAACATGCCAAAACGATTATCGACATTATAAAGGCCCCCGGCCAGTTTGCGGGCTTTCAGAACTATCCAAATATCAGCAGCGGCATAACTACAAATCTTCAAGCGATGATCAACATTGCCAACAAACCCAGCGATCCCCGCAGCTCCGATTTTGAGGATTTTATCCAGGCCGCGATCGATGTCGCCACCCAGCCGACGATATCCGATCCGTCGGGCGGCATCGCTGTGGCGTGGCGCACGGCGGGGGCGTCATCGCCTGGAAGCAATTTTGTAAAATTCAAAACCATCGGCGGAAACGACTTCTATCGGCTGAAATAATCGGACGCCAAGCCGCAGGCCCCGCTGCGCGAGTTCGCGTATTGGCGCAATCCGTTGGCTAATCCGCCTTGCGAACTGCAAGCGCCAGCGCCTCCTCGACGAAACGCGCGGCGGCCAAGGCTCCCTTGTCATCGCCAAATCGCGCAATCACCTGCACGCCCACCGGCAAACCGCCTTCGGCGATGGTAGCGGGAATGTTGACGCAGGGAACGCCCATCAGGGTCCAGAGCCGGTTGAAACGGGGATCGCCGGTGGATGCCAATCCGTTTGGCGCGGCGCCCGGTGCCGAGAACGTCAGCAGCACGTCAACCTGCTCGAAGATTTCAGCCAATGCATCCCGGGCCCGCTTCGCGATCCCGCGCGCTTCGTCGTAGGCGGCGGGCAGGATGCCTTTGGTTTGATCGAGCTTGGCGCCGAGCAATCGCGGCATCGCATCGCGATTCACCTGGTATTCCCAAGCCAGCGCCTGATGCGCCTCAAAATCCTGCACGGTGGGTTGGGTCCGCCACGCCTCGGCGACGATCTCCGGCAACGCGAGGTCGCGAACCGACGCCCCGGCGCGCTCCGCCGCCGCCGCGGCGATCCGCAGCGCTTCGCCGCCGGCTGCTTCCGGCGCACCGGCGAAATCCTGCATCACAACGCCGATGCGCGGCGTCCCCGTCGCGGCGCCCGGCAGCAGTTCGGGCCGGTTGGTCATGCCAGACAATCCGTGCGCCAAATCCTCGACTCCGGCCGCAAACAGCCCAACCGTGTCCAGCGTCCACGAAAAACACTTCACGCCGACGGTCGGCAGCAGCCGGAACGAGGGTTTTATCGCGGCCACGCCGCAGAACGAGGCGGGCCGGATCACCGAGCCGCCGGTCTGCGTACCCAATGCCAGCGGAATCATTCCGGCCGCAACCGCCGCCGCGGAGCCGGACGACGATCCGCCCGGCGTATGATCGAGGTTGCGCGGATTGCGTGTCGCCGTCGGATCGACGGAAGCGAATGCCGTGGTCGTGGTCTTTCCGACGATCGTCGCGCCGGCCGCCTTCAGCATCGCCACCACCGGCGCGTCCGCGCGGGGCCGCCAGCCCCGGTAGATCGGCGAGCCCATTTCGGTCGCCAAATCAGCCGTGTCGATGATGTCCTTGATGCCCACGGCAATGCCGCGCAGCGGCCCGGCATTTTGCGCAGAGGCGTTTTCCGCACGGCGGACGAAGGCACCGATGGTTTTTTCATGCGCGTCGATCGCTTCGAGCGACTGGGCGATCGCCGCGTCGGCCGCAAGTTCGCCTGACGCGATACGGCGCTGGAGTTCGGCAAGCGACAACATCGGCGTGGTTCCTTTGCGAAAGACCGGACGCCTTTTACGGTTCGCGCCGGGATCGGGCAAGCGGGGAACAGAGCCGTCATTCCGGGGCGCGCGAAGCGCATCCAGGAATGACGCGTGTGGCGGTTGAGAATCCGCCCGGCGCCTGCAACCGCAAGTAAGTTGCCCGCCTTGCCGCCGTGCTGGATGCTCCGTCCCGGCAGGCCGGCATGAACAACACCCAAAACACCACGCATCTCACCGACGAGCAGCGCATCGACTGGCTGCGGCTGATACGATCCGACAATGTCGGGCCGCGCACCTTCCGTTCGCTGATCAATCATTTCGGCAGCGCGCGGGCGGCACTCGGCCGCCTGCCCGATCTGGCGCGGCGTGGCGGCGCGGCGCGTCAGATGCGCATCTGCAGCGAGCAGGACGCGGAAGCCGAAATCGCCGCCGGCAAAAACATCGGCGTCAGCCTGGTGGCGCCGACCGAACCCGGCTATCCGCCGCGGCTGGCGCTGATCGACGACGCGCCGCCGCTGCTCGGCGTGCGCGGTGCGCTGGAGGTGCTGACGCGGCCGATGATCGCCATCGTCGGTTCGCGCAATGCTTCCGGCGCCGGGCTCAAATTCACCGGCAGGCTCGCGCGCGATCTCGGTAACGCCGGATTCGTCATCGCCTCCGGCCTCGCCCGCGGCATCGACCAGGCGGCGCATCGCGCCAGCATCGACAGCGGCACGGTGGCGGTATTGGCCGGCGGCCATGACCGCGTCTATCCGGCCGAACACGAAGATCTGCTGGAGGCGATGCTGCAGTCGGGTGCCGCGATCTCGGAAATGCCGCTCGGCCACGTGCCGCGCGCGCGGGATTTTCCACGCCGCAACCGGCTGATATCAGGCGTCGCGCTCGGCGTCGTGGTGATCGAGGCCGCGCATCGCTCGGGCTCGCTGATCACCGCGCGCATCGCCGCCGAACAGGGCCGCGAAGTGTTCGCGGTGCCGGGTTCGCCGCTCGATCCGCGCGCCGCCGGCACCAACGATCTGATCAAGCAGGGCGCGACGCTGACCACCGAGGCATCGGACGTCATCAACGCGGTCGCTCCGATCATGGAGCGGCCGATCGAGATCCCGATCCGGGAGCCGGATGACGAGTTGCCGGAAGCCTACGAGCCCGACGCCGGCGACCGCGCGCGCATCGTCAGCCTGCTCGGACCCAGTCCGATCGGGTTAGACGATTTGATCCGGATGGCGAGGATATCGCCGGCGGTGGTGCGCACCGTGCTGCTGGAGCTTGAGCTCGCCGGACGGCTGGAGCGCCATGGCGGCGGGCTGGTGTCGCTGATCTAAATCATCATCTGGGGCGCGCGAAGCGCGAGCAAGGAATGACAAGGCCGGCCGCAGCGATCAGCCTTTTGGGGTTCGCTTGCCGCGGGGGCGCGCGAGCTCCCTGGCTTCCATCAGGCTCATGTCGAGCAGGAAGCCCAGCATGTCCAGCTTGTGAGCGCGCGCAAGTTCGGCGAGCACGACTACCTGCTCCGCGATAAAGCCTGCGGCCTCCTTCGGCCCGCCGTCCCGGGTTGATCTCGCCGCTGGCTTACGCTTGTTCCGGGGTGGCGACGCGACCATCCACAGTCTTCCTTTTAAAGAGTCCGGCCCATCCTCGATCGTGCAGTCGTTATAATCGCGCGTTATGAGAGTGCAACTCTGAGTATAGTTTTTAGCAACCTCTAGACGAAATGCCGCCGGCCAGACGCGCTGTATTCAAGATCTGGCGATTTGACTTAAGCCTCCCGCGCACCCATGTTCGCCTCGAAACGGTCGGCGCGAATCTCGCGTGAGCGGCCCTTAATTCCCATGTAAGCTATTGGAATGACATGAATATCGTCATTGTCGAGTCGCCTGCCAAGGCCAAGACGATCAACAAATATTTGGGCGGTTCCTACGAGGTTCTGGCGTCGTTCGGCCATGTCCGCGACCTTCCGGCCAAGAACGGATCGGTCGATCCGGACGCCAATTTCCAGATGATCTGGGAAATCGATCCCAAGGCGGCCGGCCGGCTCAACGACATCGCGCGGGCCTTGAAAGGCGCCGACCGGCTGATCCTCGCAACCGACCCCGACCGCGAGGGCGAGGCGATTTCCTGGCACGTGCTGGAAGTGATGAAAGAAAAGCGCGCGCTGAAGGATCACAAGATCGAGCGCGTGGTGTTCAACGCCATCACCAAGCAGGCGGTCACCGAAGCGATGAAGAACCCGCGCCAGATCGACGGCGCGCTGGTCGATGCCTATATGGCGCGCCGCGCGCTGGACTATCTGGTCGGTTTCACCCTCTCGCCGGTGCTGTGGCGAAAGCTGCCGGGCGCGCGCTCGGCGGGGCGCGTACAGTCGGTTGCCTTGAGACTGGTCTGCGACCGCGAACTTGAAATCGAGAAGTTCATTCCCAGAGAATACTGGTCGCTGGTCGCCACACTGACCACGCCGCGCGGCGACGCTTTCGAGGCTCGCCTGGTCGGCGCCGACGGCAAGAAGATTCAAAGGCTCGACATCGGCACCGGCGCCGAGGCGGAGGATTTCAGGAAGGCCATCGAGGCCGCCAACTTCACGGTATCGACCGTCGAGGCAAAACCGGCGCGCAGGAATCCGCAGGCCCCCTTCACCACCTCGACGCTGCAGCAGGAAGCCAGCCGCAAGCTCGGCTTTGCGCCCGCGCATACCATGCGGATCGCGCAGCGGCTCTACGAAGGCATCGATATCGGCGGCGAGACCGCCGGCCTCATCACCTATATGCGGACCGACGGCGTGCAGATCGACAATTCAGCGATCACCCAGGCGCGCAAGGTGATCGGCGAGGACTATGGCAATGCCTATGTGCCGGACGCGCCGCGGCAGTATCAGACCAAGGCCAAGAATGCGCAGGAAGCGCATGAAGCGATCCGCCCCACCGACCTGTCGCGCCGCCCCGCCGAGATGCGCCGCCGCCTCGACCACGATCAGGCGCGGCTCTATGAGCTGATCTGGATCCGCACCATCGCCAGTCAGATGGAATCCGCCGAACTGGAGCGCACCACCGTCGATATCGCGGCAAAAGCCGGCTCCCGCGTGCTCGAACTGCGCGCCACCGGCCAGGTGATAAAATTCGACGGTTTTCTGGCGCTGTATCAGGAAGGCCGCGACGACGATGGCGACGACGAGGACTCGTCGCCGCCTCCCCGCCATGAGCGAAGGCGAAGCGCTGAAGCGCCGGGATCTCGCCGTCACCCAGCATTTCACCGAGCCGCCGCCGCGCTTTTCCGAAGCCTCGCTGGTCAAGCGCATGGAAGAGCTCGGCATCGGGCGGCCCTCGACCTACGCCTCGATCCTTCAAGTCTTGAAGGATCGCGGCTACGTAAAACTCGATAAAAAACGGCTGCATGGCGAGGACAAGGGCCGCGTCGTGGTCGCGTTCCTGGAAAATTTTTTCGCGCGCTATGTGGAATACGATTTCACCGCCAATCTCGAGGAACAGCTCGACCGCATCTCCAACAACGAAATCTCCTGGCAGCAGGTGTTGAGGGATTTCTGGACCGATTTCATCGGCGCGGTCGACGATATCAAGGACCTGCAAGTCTCGCAGGTTCTGGATGCGCTTGACGAGATGCTGGGTCCGCACATCTACGCGCCGCGCGAGGATGGCGGCGATCCGAGGCAATGCCCGAGCTGCGGCACCGGCAAGCTCAATCTGAAAGCCGGCAAGTTCGGCGCCTTTGTCGGCTGCAGCAATTATCCGGAATGCCGCTATACGCGGCCGCTCGCCACCGACAGCGAAGCCACCGCCGACCGCATCCTCGGCAAGGACCCGGAAACAGACCGCGAAGTCGCGGTGAAGGCCGGCCGCTTCGGTCCCTATATTCAGCTCGGCGAGCCGAAAGACTATGCCGAAGGCGAAAAGCCGAAGCGCGCAGGGATTCCGAAAGGCACCTCGCCCGGCGACATGGAGCTTGAGCTGGCGCTGCAACTGCTGTCGCTGCCGCGCGAAGTCGGCAAGCATCCGGAAGACGGCGAGCCGATCAAGGCCGGCATCGGCCGGTTCGGACCTTACGTGCAGCACGGCAAGACCTATGCGAGCCTGGAGGCCGGCGATGAAGTGTTCAGCATCGGGCTGAACCGCGCGGTGACGCTGATTGCGGAGCGAATCTTGAAAGGCCCGAGCAAGCGCCGGTTCGGCGCCGATCCAGGCAAACCATTGGGCGATCATCCGACGCTTGGCGGCGTCGCGGTCAAAGCGGGACGCTACGGCGCTTACGTCACCGCGGGCGGGGTCAACGCCACCATTCCCAGCGACAAGACCCAGGAAAGCATCACGCTTGAGGAAGCCATCTTGTTGATCGACGAGCGCGCGGCCAAAGGCGGCGGCAAGCCGAAACGTGGCGCGAGGAAAACGCCGGCAAAGAAGGCGGCTGCCGCAGCCGGTGCCGGCGAGAAGAAGCCCGCCAAGAAGGTTGCGGCGAAAAAAACCGCCAAGCCGAAGTCGGATGCGGCGAGCAAGGCGCGCGCGCCGGTCACGGCGAGCGCCAAGACGTCGCCGACCAAACCTGCAAAGCCGGTGGCGAAGAAAAATCCGGGCAAGGCGAGCGGATAACACTTGGCCAGGCAGCGCGAGCAGAGCTTTCCCAGCCGAGAAAAAATCCTCGCATTCGTCCGCGCGCATCCAGGCAAGGTCGGAACGCGGGAGATCGCGCGCGAGTTCGGGCTGAAGAACGCCGATCGCGCCGAGTTGAAACGCATCCTTCGCGAGCTGTCAGAGGAAGGCGCCATCGCCAGGCAAGGCAAAAAAATCCATGAGGCGGCGGTGCTGCCGCCGACCGTGATGGCTGACATCACCGGCCGCGACAGCGACGGCGAATTGATCGCGACACCTACCGAATGGGACGAGGAAGCGACCGGCGCGCCGCCGAAAATTCGCATCCATGTGCCGCGCCGTCCGCAGCCCGGCACCGCGGCCGGGGTCGGCGACCGCGCGCTGCTGCGGATCGAGAAACCGGATGCCGAGGGCGGCGCCTATAGCGGGCGCGTCATCAAGGTGGTCGATCACGCCAGGACCCGGGTGCTCGGTATATTCCGCGCGCTGCCCGGCGGCGGCGGACGGCTGGTGCCGGTCGACAAGAAACAGGCCGGCCGCGAATTGAACATCGCCAAGGCCGATAGCGGCGGCGCCGAGGACGGCGATCTCGTCAGCGTCGATTTGGTGCGCTCGCGCGGCTTTGGGCTGGCGTCGGGCAAGGTCAAGGAGCGGCTGGGCTCGCTGGCATCGGAAAAAGCCGTCAGCCTGATCGCGATTCACGCCCACGAAATTCCGCAGGCGTTTTCGCCGGCAGCGTTGCGCGAAGCCGAGGAGGCAAAACCAGCGACGCTGCAGGGCCGCGAGGACTGGCGTGACGTGCCGCTGGTCACCATCGATCCGCCAGACGCAAAAGATCACGACGACGCGGTGCACGCCGAGGCCGATCCCGATCGGAATAATAAAGGCGGCTTTATCGTCAACGTCGCCATTGCCGACGTCGCATTTTATGTGCGGCCGGGTTCGGCTTTGGATCGCGACGCGCTGACGCGCGGCAATTCGGTTTACTTCCCCGACCGCGTGGTGCCGATGCTCCCCGAGCGCATCTCCAACGACCTGTGCTCGCTGGTGCCGGGCGAGCCGCGCGGCGCGCTGGCAGTACGCATGATCATCGGCGCCGATGGCCGCAAGCGCTCGCATACATTTCATCGCATCCTGATGCGCTCGGCGGCGAAGCTGAGCTACGCGCAGGCGCAGGCCGCGATCGACGGGAGGCCTGACGACATCACCGGCCCCCTGCTCGATCCGATCCTGAAACCGCTTTATGCCGCCTATGGATGCGTAAAACTCGCGCGCGACGAGCGCGATCCGCTCGATCTCGATCTGCCCGAACGCAAGATCCTGCTGAAACCGGACGGCACGGTGGATCGCGTGGTCGTGCCGGAACGATTAGACGCGCACAAATTGATCGAGGAGTTCATGATCCTCGCCAATGTCGCCGCGGCCGAAATGCTTGAAAAGAAGGCGCTGCCGCTTATCTATCGGGTGCATGATGAACCGACGCTGGAGAAGGTTCACAACCTGCAGGAGTTTTTGAAAACCCTCGATCTGCCGTTCGCCAAGAGCGGCGCGTTGCGGCCGGCGTTGTTCAACCGCGTACTGGCGCAGGTCAGGGGTCACGATTCCGAACCGCTGGTGAACGAAGTGGTGTTGCGCTCGCAAGCCCAGGCCGAATACTCCGCCGAGAATTACGGCCACTTCGGCCTGAACTTGAGGCGCTACGCGCATTTCACTTCGCCGATCAGGCGATATGCGGACCTGGTCGTGCATCGCGCGCTGATCCGTGCCCTTGGCCTTGGCGAAGGTGCATTGCCGCCGACCGAGACGGTGGAGACGTTAAGCGAAGTCGCCGCGCAGATTTCCGTCACCGAGCGCCGCGCCATGAAGGCCGAGCGCGAGACCGCCGACCGCCTGATTGCGCATTTCCTCGCCGACCGCATCGGAGCGACGTTCCAGGGCCGGATTTCCGGCGTCACCCGCGCCGGGCTGTTCGTCAAACTGACCGACACCGGCGCCGACGGGCTGATCCCGATCCGTACGCTCGGCACCGAATATTTCAATTACGACGAAGCGCGGCATGTGCTGGTGGGCTCGCGCAGCGGCGCCATGCACCGTCTGGGTGACGTGGTCGATGTGCGTCTGGTAGAAGCGGCTCCCGTAGCCGGCGCGTTGCGGTTCGAATTACTGTCGGAAGGCCGCACGATCCAGCGCGGGCGACGGCGCGAGCACGGCGGCACCGCTGCTCCGCGTGAAGCGCCGGCAAAAGCCCACCCGGGCCGCAGCCCGCGCGGGAAAGACCGCAAGCCGGGCAAGGCCAAGGCCGGCAAGTCGAAAAGGGGCAAATCATGGAAACCGTGAGCGAACCAGCCAAGGTCTGGACCCGGGATCAGGTGTCCGGCGAAAAGCGCGACCTATGGACCGCGCTGAAGCGCGGGCTGCGCGGCCGCTGTCCGCGCTGCGGCGAGGGAAAACTGTTTCGCGCCTTCCTTAAAGTGGACGATCACTGCCCCGTGTGCGGGCTGGATTACACCCCGCATCGCGCCGACGACCTGCCGGCCTACCTGGTGATCATCATCGTCGGCCACATCGTGGTGCCGATGATTCTCTGGATCGAGACGGATTACTCACCGTCGGTGCCCTTGCAGCTATCGATCTATCTGCCGCTGACGCTGATCCTGTCGCTGGTGCTGCTGCAGCCGGTGAAAGGTGCGGTGGTCGGCGTGCAGTGGGCATTGCGCATGCACGGATTTGACGAGAAGAATCCCGAACCGTAGAGCACCGTCATTCCGGGGCGCGCCCTCTTGGGCGCGAGCCCGGAATCCATAACCACCATCGTGAGTATGGATTCCGGGCCTGCGCCCCAAGAGGCGCATCCCGGAACGACGAAAGAAATGGGGGGCTGGAGCAAAAATGAGCGAAGCGGCAAGCGTCGTAAAAGAAGAAAAAGAGGCCGACCATCACCCCTATCGCCGGCCGGTGGATGCCGCGACGTTGATCCTGATCGACCGCAGCGGAACAATTCCAAAAGTCCTGGTCGGCAAGCGCCACGACAAGGTGGTGTTCATGCCCGGCAAGTTCGTGTTTCCCGGCGGCCGCGTCGACAAATCGGACAACCGTGTGCCTGTTGCCGCTCCGATATCCAAAGAACTCGAAGCCAATCTTATGAGGGGCAGTCCGAAGACGCCGCTTTCCCGCGCGCGCGCCCTGGCGATCGCGGCGATCCGCGAGGCCTGCGAGGAGACCGGGCTGTGCCTTGGCCGCAAGAGCGATGGCGCCACGCCTGTCCTCAAAGGTGAGTGGAAACCGTTCAGCGACGCCGGCCTGCTGCCCGACCCATCCGGCCTGTTCCTGATCGCGCGCGCGATCACGCCGCCCGGCCGGGTGCGGCGGTTCGATACCCGCTTCTTCACTGCGGATGCCTCGGCCATCACCCATCATGTGCAGGGCGTGATCCATGCCGACGCCGAACTGGTGGAGCTGGTGTGGGTCGAGATCGGCTCAAAACCCCTGGCCGATCTGCACCCGATGACCAAGAATGTTCTGGGTGAACTGGAGAAGCGGCTCGCCACCGGGCCATTGAAACATGACGCGCCGGTGCCATTTTTCCATTTCTACGGCGGCAGGATGCACAAAGACGTGTTGGGGGCGTGAACAAGTACTCCGTCATTCCGGGACGCGCGAAGCGCGAGCCCGGAATGACGAGGGCGAGGATAAAACAATGCCAAAACGTCAGCTCAAACTCGGCGCCTTCATGCGCCCGGTCAGCATCCATACCGGCGCGTGGCGCTATCCCGGCGCCTGGCCGGACGCCAATTTCAATTTCGCGCATATCAGGCAGCTGATCCGCAAGCTCGAAGCCGGAAAATTCGACGCCTTCTTCATGGCCGACCATCTGGCCGTGCTCAACATGCCGATCAATGCGCTGAAGCGCAGCCACACCGTGACCTCGTTCGAGCCGTTCACGCTGCTCTCTGCGCTCGCCGGCGCCACCGAGCATATCGGGCTGATCGCCACCGGCTCGACTACCTTCGACGAGCCCTACCACGTCGCCCGGCGTTTCGCCTCGCTCGACCACATCAGCGGCGGCCGCGCGGGCTGGAATGTCGTCACCACCTCCAATCCGGACGCGGCGCTGAACTTTGGGCTCGAAGACCACATGGAGCATGCCGAACGCTACAAGCGTGCGCGCGAATTCTACGACGTGGTGACGGGTCTATGGGACTCGTTCGCCGATGACGCCTTTGTGCGCGACGTCGAGAGCGGCCTCTATTTCGATCCCGAAAAAATGCACGTGCTGAACCACAAGGGCAAATATCTCTCGGTGCGCGGCCCGCTCAACATTGCCCGCCCGGTGCAAGGCTGGCCGGTGATCGTCCAGGCCGGCGCCTCCGAGGACGGCAGGCAGCTTGCCGCCGAGACCGCCGAAGCGGTGTTCACCGGCGGCGGTCCTCTTGCCGACGGACAAAAGCTGTATGCGGATATCAAGGGCCGCATGGACAAGCTCGGCCGCAACCGCGACCACCTGAAGATCCTGCCCGGCGCTTTCGTCGTGGTCGGCGACAGCGTCGAGCAAGCCAAGGAGAAACGCGCAAAACTCGACAGCATGGTGCATTACGACAGCGCCATCGCCTCGCTGTCGGTGCAATTGGGCACCGGCGCATCCGGCTTCGATCCCGACGGACAGTTGCCGCCGATCCCGGAAACCAATGCCAGCAAGAGCGGCCGGCAGCGGCTGGTCGATGCCGCCGCGCGCGGCAAGCTCACGGTGCGCGAGCTGGCGCAGCGCGTCGGCGGCTATGGCGGGCTGTCGTTCGTCGGCACGCCGCAGACCATCGCCGATCAGATGGAGGAATGGCTGACCGGTTACGGCTGCGACGGTTTTAACATCATGTTCCCTTATCTGCCGGCCGGGCTCGACGATTTCGTCGACCGCGTAGTCCCGGAACTGCAAAAGCGCGGGATTTTCCGGCGCGAATATGAAGGCCGGACGTTGCGGGAAAATCTCGGCCTGCCGCGGCCGAAAAACCGGTTTTTCGAGGCTTAAATGCGCGGTTATTGGCCCTAAAACCTTGACTTTGCAGCGTTCGAAGCTAGGTTGCGGCCCAAATGCTGGCCGGTTTGTCTGGCAGGCTTTATTCTAAACATCAGAGGTTTAAGCCATGGCCAAAGCGGTCACCATCAAGGTCAAGCTCGTCTCCACCGCGGACACCGGCTTCTATTACGTCGCCAAGAAGAACTCGCGCACCATGACCGACAAGCTGGTCAAGAAGAAGTACGACCCGGTCGCGCGCAAGCACGTCGAGTTCAAGGAATCCAAGATCAAGTAAGCTGCGAAACTTCCCGCGGATTTGAACGGGGCCTTCGGCCCCGTTTTGTTTTTGGACAGCAACCACATACTCGCCGTCATCGCGAGCCGCCGCGCGGTTGCGCTCGGCGTCTCCAAGGATGGAAGCAGGCGCTTGCGCATTAGTTCGTAGCCCGGATGGAGCGAAGCGCAATCCGGGACTGCTTCGCAGCAACCAACCTTCGTAAAAATCAAGTCGATCTGCGTTAGCGTTCCGTGCCCCCGGATTGCGCTGCGCTCCATCCGGGCCACGAAAAGCACGAAAGCCGGCGTTCACGACATTGTGAATGTATGCCTATCCCCGTCCTTGAAGCCTGGCTTATCCTGCTCGTGTCCTGTCCGGTGAGGGGCGCTTTCTAGAAGCGATCCTGCAGCGGACAGAGCGAAAGCTGGCCGGACCGGGGCGCCCCGGCACGGTCGATGGGCTGGTGGCCAAGGTGGAGCGCCGGGAGGTGCCGCGCCCTACGTCACTGGGCGCGCGCGGTGCCTTGCCGCGCGAGGTGGGTACGTTAATCCTGCCTCAAGGGTGCTACGTCACTGCACCCTGGCGCCTCCCGCCGCTCCATCCCCTCGCGTGGGTATCGCGAGGGACTGGCAAACCTCGGACGCATCGCGCCGCGAGAATGCGGAAGTGTGGCTGTTTGAATTTGCCGATCAGAAATTTGCGCGAGGCGCTTCTTAACCTCGCCCCGCTTGCGGGGAGAGGTCGAAGCCGGAGCGCAGCGGAGGCTTCGGGTGAGGGGGACTCTCCACAAGGATGACTCGTGGAGACTCCCCTCACCCGGATGTCATCTTCGATGCCATCCGACCTCTCCCCGCAAGCGGGGCGAGGTAAGGAAGAAGGGCCGCTCACATAACGTCCAGGTAATGACGACGCATCACGCCGCCGCGGACACCACGCGGTTGCGGCCATCGTGCTTGGCGCGGTAGAGCGCGGTGTCGGCGCGCTTGAGCACGTCGGCGATGGCTTCGCCCTTGCGCTCCAGCGTCGACAGTCCGATCGAGATCGTGACCTCGATGCGCCTCGTCCCCTTGCTGACCGCGAACGGTTCGCCCGCGATCGAGCGCCGCAGCCGCTCCGCCACCACGCCGGCGACATGCAGGTCGGTCTCCGGCATCACGATGACGAATTCCTCGCCGCCGTAGCGGCAGGCGAGATCGATGCCGCGGATCGACTTGCGGACCCTTACGGCGAATTCGCGCAACACGTCGTCGCCGGCGTCGTGGCCGTGGGTGTCGTTGATCGACTTGAAAAAATCGATGTCGAGCATCATCAGCGCCAGCGGTTTTCCGCGCATCGAGGCCTGCTCGGCCAGCGTTCCCAGATGGCTTTCCATGTAGCGCCGATTATGCAGCCCGGTGAGGCCGTCGGTGATCGCCGCCTCGATCGAGTTCTGCACATTGTCGCGCAGATGATCGGTATAGCGGCGGCGGCGAATCTGCGTGCGCGCGCGGGCCAGAAGTTCGTTCTTGTCGACCGGGCGCAGCAGGTAGTCGTTGACGCCGATTTCGAGGCCGCGCAGCAGCCGGGTGTTGTTGTCGGCGTCGGCAATGGCCAATATCGGCACCTGCCGGGTGCGCTCCAGCGAGCGGGCCTGGCTGCACAGCCGCAAGCCGTCGAAATCCTCAAGCCCCAGCGAAACGATCAGCAGGTCGTAATTGCCTTCGGCGGCGTGAAACAGCGCTTCGGACGGATTGGGTTCGACGTCGACGGTATGCTCGGCCGACAGCACCGGCGCCAGCCGCTCAAAGGACGACGGCCGGTCGTCGACCAGGAGGATCCGTCCGCCCTTGCCGGCGTCGGCCACCGCGCTGCGCTCCGGCGCCTGCACCCCGATCTCGAGCGAGGTGATGGCGCGCATGCGCAATTCATCGGTCATCATCTTCAGCCGGGTTAGCGACCGGACGCGTGCGACCAGCACCACGTCCGACACCGGCTTGGTCAGGAAATCGTCGGCGCCGGCCTCCAGCCCCCGCACGCGATCGGCGGGACTGTCCAGCGCGGTCACCATCACGACCGGAATGAAATGCGTCGCCGGATTGGCCTTCAGCCGCCGGCAGACTTCAAAGCCGTCCATATCAGGCATCATAACGTCGAGCAGGATGATGTCGCATTCGGCGCGCGCGCAGATCGCCAGCGCCTCGGCGCCGTTGCACGCGGTCAGCACGTCGAAATATTCGGCCGACAACCGCGCTTCCAGCAGCTTCACATTGGCTGGAATATCGTCGACGACCAGGACACGCGCGGACATCAAAGTCTCCTAGCCGATAAACCGCCGGACGGTTTCGATAAACTTGCCGACCGAGATCGGCTTGGACAAATACGCCTCGCAGCCGCCCTCGCGGATGCGCTCCTCGTCGCCCTTCATCGCAAACGCCGTCACCGCGACGATCGGAATGGCGCGCAGCTCCGGATCGTCCTTGATCCAGCGCGTGACTTCCAGCCCGGACACCTGCGGCAGCTGGATATCCATCAGGATCAGGTCGGGCCGAAGTTTTCGCACCAGATCGAGCGCCTCGAAGCCGTTGCTGGTGCCTGTGGTCTGGTAACCATGGGCCTCCAGAAGATCGCGAAAGAGCTTCATATTGAGCTCGTTGTCCTCCACGATCAGGACGGTTTTTGCCATCCCGCCCCTCCCGTCAGCCGGTTGCGGCAGCCCGATGCAGCCGCGCCGTCGAATGCGTTCAACGGCGAATTCAAATTAGCGCCAGATTCGCTCTAACCTGTTAAGCCCGAGTGCAATCTTTCTGCGAAGCGGTTTGCAGTTGCTTGAGCACGTTCCTGGAGACTCGGGCATGATGGTTCCAAAATAGAAGGCATAAGTTACGGAAAGGCAAACAGTGGGGATGACAAAGCGCGTGCACAACGCCCGGGAAGTTGCTGAAATCGTGGCGATTCAGGCGCTTTCCTTCGTCGCCGGCGAGCCTGAGCGCCTTGGCGCCTTTCTGGCCGAAAGCGGCCTCGGCCCTGAAACTTTGCGGTCGGCGGCATCAGACCCGCAATTCCTGGTGAGCGTGCTCGATTTCATATTGCGCGACGACGCCACCGTAAAGGCGTTCGCCGGCGCCTCGCAGCTTCACCCGACCAACATCGCCGCCGCGCGCCAGGCGCTGGCTGAACAATGGGAGCGCGATGTTCCGTGACCGCGAGCGCGCCGGAGATGGACGGACGGCGGTGCTTTTGCCGCGATTGCCTGGCTGACCTCGATTTTACGACACGGCGATGCAGCGCATGCGGATCGCCTCGCCTGCTGCGCCATCAGGCGCTGGCTTCGCTGACCCTCGCTCACATCGATTGCGATGCGTTCTACGCCACCGTCGAAAAACGTGACAATCCGGAGCTCGCCGACAAGCCCGTCATCATCGGCGGCGGCAAGCGCGGCGTGGTGGCGGCGGCGTGTTACATTTCACGGACCTTCGGCATCCGCTCGGCGATGCCGATGTTCAAGGCGCTGGCGCTGTGTCCCCAGGCGACCGTGATCCGGCCCGACATGGCGAAATACGTCAGGGTCGGGCGCGAGGTGCGCCATGCCATGCAGGCGCTGACGCCGCTGGTCGAGCCGCTGTCGATCGACGAAGCGTTTCTCGACCTTGCCGGCACCCAGCGGGTTCATGGCATGATCCCGGCAAAAGTGCTGGCGCGCTTTGCGCGGCAGGTCGAGCGCGAGATCGGGATCACCGTATCGGTGGGACTTGTCCTGCAACAAATTCCTCGCCAAGATCGCGTCCGACCTCGACAAGCCCAGAGGTTTTGCGGCGCTCGACCAGGCCGAGGCGCGCGCCTTGCTGGCGGACAAGCCGGTCGGATTCATCTTCGGGGTCGGCCCGGCTACCCAGGAGCGGCTCATCCAGCGCGGCTTCCGCACCATCGCCGACCTGCAACGCGCCGACGAAGTCGAACTGATGAAGCAGTTTTCGGTCGAAGGCCGCAGATTATGGCGGCTGGCGCGCGGCATCGACGACCGCCGCGTGGTGCCGGATCGCGGCGCCAAGACGATTTCGAGCGAGACCACCTTCGAAACCGACATTCGCGATTTCGCCACGCTGGAAAAGACGTTGTGGCTGCTGTCGGAAAAGGTGTCGTCGCGGCTCAAGAGCGGCGATCTGGCCGGGTCGACCATCACGTTGAAACTGAAGACCGCCGATTTCAGGCAGCGCACCCGCTCCCAGACCGTGCACTCGCCGACCCAGCTGGCGGCCAAGATTTTTGCCACTTCGCGCGAAATGCTGGCGAAGGAGATCGACGGCACCGCGTTCCGGCTGATGGGCACCGGCGTCAGCGCGCTACGCCCGGGCTCTGTGGCCGACGACACCGACATGCTCGATCGCCGCTCCGCCCATGCCGAACGCGCGATGGACGATTTGCGCAAAAAGTTCGGCAATGCGGCGGTGATCCGGGGCATTGCTTACGACGGACCGGAGAAGGCGGGGTAATTTAGCGAACAATCTATCGTTCGTCATGCCCGGGCTTGTGCCGGGCATGACGAAGACGGGAAGCGCCGGTCGCCCTCACTTGCAGGGCTTGGAGTCCTTGACGTCGAACTTCCCCATCTTCCCGGAAATGACGAAGTCGTTGTAGTCGAGCACCAGCGCGCGAGAGACGCCGTCCTCGTAGAGTTCGAACGACATCGCGTAGACCGGCGTCTGTTCGCCGCTGTCGGCCTTGGCGTCGCGGTCATAATAGCTCACGGTCACCGGCCAGCGCGTCAGCGCCCTCATCGTATCGTTCGCCGTGGAAGGATCCGGCGTCGCAATCGCGCGGTCGCCGGGGATCGGTTGGCCGATCACGGACAGCGTGTTGTAGACCTTCTCGCCGTTGTCGGATCCGTCATAGACGCTCAGTTCGAGCACGGATTTGCCCTCTTTGGCGGCCGCGATGATGCGCTGGATTTGCTCGGTCGGAAACACCGTGCCGCCGTCGAGCGTGAAGGTCTTGGCGACCGGCTGCTTCAGCTTCACGGTCACCTTGTCGCCGGTGCGTTCGGCGATGCCGTCGACGGCGCTGGGATCGCCGTTGTTCATGCGGGTGTCGATCTTGAAGCGATAGCTTTTGCCGGCGCCATCCTCCCAGCTGCTGGAACGCAGATCGCTGAGCGTGGTCTTGCCCTCGCCGCTGTCGAGTTCGGAAACCTGCCGGAAATCCGAGGTGTAGCCCTCGCAGGCGCTGCCGGAAAAATTGTACAGAATGCGCCCACGCGCGCTTTCGATCGACGTGCTGCCGCGGGACTTCACCAGGCTCAGTTCATACAGCGCCTGATGGGCCAGGAACGGCGCGCCGGCCGCAGCCTGGGCGGCAGCGCCGAAACCGGGAACGAAGGCGATCACGGCGACTGAGAGCGCGGTAACTGGAAAGTACGAACGATCCATGTCGTCTCCTGCGATGCGAATCCATACAATAGTGACCGCCCTATTGCGCCGCAACTAGGGCCGCCGCCCGGAAACAGACGAATTGACTGGCGAATTACGCTGTTTTTGGGTGCGGAATGGCGTCGCGTTGTGGCGCTCGGGTCTATCCCGCCTCGCTTGCATGTCAGCGCGCGATGCGCGAAATAGAACCGGTCCAACGCTTTAGGTGTAGCAATTCGGGCGCGAAATGATTCTTGGGGAGAACCATGGCAGGAACGATCGAGCAGAAACTGGCGGCACAGGGCATCACGCTGCATGAGCCCGCAGCACCTGTGGCGAACTATGTCGGCTTCGTGCGCACCGGCAATCTGCTGTTCGTATCCGGCCAAGTCTGCATCAATCCGGAAGGCAAGCTGATCGCCAAGGGCAAGCTGGGCGCCGGCGTCACCGTCGAACAGGGCAATGCCGCGGCGCGGGGCTGCGCCATCAACCTGCTGGCCCAGATCAAGGCCGCATTGGGCGACCTGGACAAGGTGGTCCGCGTGGTCCGGCTTGGCGGTTTCGTCAATTCGGCGCCGGATTTTCTCGATGGGCCGAAGGTGTTGAACGGTGCTTCCGACCTCATGGTCGCAGCCTTCGGCGACAAGGGCCGCCACGCGCGGACAACGGTCGGCGTGGCCTCGCTTCCCGCTGACGCTGCGGTTGAGGTCGAGGGAATTTTCGAAGTCTCGTAGCGGACCAAAGGGATGCGCGCGCCGGACTGGCTGACCGCGCGGCCGGTGGCCCATCGCGGCCTGCACGACCGCGCGCGTGGCATCATCGAGAACATGCCGGGCGCCGCCGCCGCCGCGGTTGCAGCGAATTTCGCCATCGAGTGCGACATCCAGCTGACTGCCGACGGCGAGGCGATGGTGCATCACGACGACGCGCTCGGCCGCCTCACCGAAGGCTCAGGCGCGCTGCTGGGCAGGACGTCGGCGGAACTCAAGCAGGTGGTGTTCAAGAATACGGCCGAAAGGATGATGTCGCTCGGCGATCTCTGCGCGCTGGTTGCCGGCCGGGTGCCGCTGCTGATCGAGGTAAAAAGCCATTTTGACAGCGACCGCAGGCTGGTCGCGCGGATGGCGGAGGTGCTGGCGTCATACAACGGGCCGGCGGCCGGAATGTCGTTCGATCCGGACCAGGTGATGGCGCTGCGCGAGCTGATGCCGTCCCGGCCGCGCGGCATCATCGCCGAGTGCGAATATACCGAAGCCGATTGGCCGGAGGCGACACTGGGGCAGCGCCGCGGCATGCTGCATTTGCGCCATGCGTTCCGCACCCAACCGCATTTCGTCGCCTGGTGGGTGGACGAGCTGCCAGCGGCTGCTCCCTGGATCGCCCGCAACATCTTTGGCTGCCCGCTGCTGACCTGGACGGTGAGCACACCCGAACAGCGCGCCATCGCGGCACGCCATGCCGATCAGATGATTTTCGAAGGGTTCCGGCCGGACGCCTGACGCCTCGCCGCACTTGAAGTCCCAAGTGCAATGCACGATCTTTGGGATTGGTCACCATGCGCGATGGCTGATCGCAGCTGTGACCGGTTCAAGTCGTCGATGGCCTTATCCGAAATCTCCCTCGAAGCGGTATCCTCGGTCAGCCAGATTTCGGCTGATGAATGGGACGCCTGCGCCAATCCGCCGGTTGATCCAAACCCGCTCAGCGGGCTCGACACGCTCGCTTTATCCGATCTCTCAGGAGTTTCGCGCTGTCATTTAACGGCACATTACAACCCGTTCGTTTCGCACGCTTTTTTTGCAGCGTTAGAGTCGTCTGGCTCGGCCTGTGCGCGGACCGGCTGGGGCCCGCGGCATCTGATCGCCCGGCTCGATGGGAACATTGCCGGGATCGTGCCGTGCTATCTGAAATCGCACTCGCAGGGCGAATATGTGTTCGACCGCGGCTGGGCCGATGCCTTCGAGCGCGCCGGCGGCAACTATTATCCGAAGCTGCAAGCCTCGGTTCCGTTTACTCCGGCCACCGGTCCGCGGCTCCTGATCCGTGATGGCGTCGATGCGGAATTGGTCGCTGAGGTTCTGGTCAAGGGATTGGTCGCGCTATGCGATGCGACCGAGGCTTCCTCGGTTCACGTCACCTTTGCGCGCGAACCGGAGTGGAAACTTCTTGCCGAAAACGGATTTTTGCAGCGGACCGACCAGCAGTTCCATTGGCGCAATGAAGGATATGCAAGCTTCGAGGATTTCCTCGGCTCCCTCAACTCGCGGCACCGCAAGGCAATCCGCCGCGAGCGCCGCGAGGCTTTGGCCAACGGCATCACGATCCATGCGCTGACCGGCGGCGACATCACCGAAGACGCCTGGGACGCGTTCTTCGAATTCTATATGGAAACCGGCTCGCGAAAATGGGGCCGGCCCTACCTCACCCGAGCGTTCTTTTCGCTGGTCGGCGAGACCATGGCCAAGGATGTCCTGCTGGTGATGGCCCGGCGTAACGGGCGCTGGATCGCCGGCGCGATCAATTTCATCGGTTCCGACGCGCTGTTCGGGCGCAACTGGGGCGCGGTCGAGCACCACCCTTTCCTGCATTTCGAGGTCTGCTATTACCAGGCCATCGATTTTGCGATTCTGCGCGGGCTGAAGCGGGTCGAAGCCGGCGCGCAGGGCGAGCACAAGATCGCGCGCGGCTACCTGCCGCAGACCACCTACTCCGCGCATTACATCGTCGATCCCGATTTGCGCCGCGCGGTGCGGGACTATCTCGGGCGTGAGCGGCGCTATGTGGCCGAAGCGGTGCGCGAACTGACCGACGCCGGCCCGTTCCGCAAGACCGGCGAACCGTCTTGATGAGCCGATGCAGGGAGCAACAGCCATGATCGCATATGACAGCAACAACATCTTCGCTAAAATCCTGCGCGGCGAGTTCCCCTGCTACAAGGTTTATGAAGACGATCACGTCCTCGCCTTTCTCGACATTATGCCGCGCACTGCCGGCCACACCCTGGTTATTCCGAAGGCGCCGGCCCGCAACATCCTCGATATCGAGCCGGAGGATTTCGCCCATGTCGCGCGCGCTTCCCGCAAGATCGCCGGGGCGGCGATGCGGGCCTTCAACGCCGACGGCATCACCATCCAGCAATTCAACGAAGCCGCCGGCGGCCAGGTGGTGTTCCACCTGCACATGCACGTGATGCCGCGGCATAACGGCATCGCGCTGCTGCCGCCGGCCAGCCGCAAGGAAGATGCGAAGGTGCTGGAAGACAATGCGACGAAACTGATCGCGGCGCTGAAGGGCGCGGAATAAAGACCGTCATTGCGAGCGAAGCGAAGCAATCGAGAGTTCCAAGCACAGAACTGGATTGTTTCGTCGCAAGTGCTCCTCGCAATCACGAGAGACCTTACTCCGCCTCGAAATCGCCGGGCTGTGGCGGCGTCAGCGGGGTGAATTCGCAGCGGTCGGGCTTGAGGTCCAGCAGCGGTGTCTCGTCGAGGCAATCGAGGCCGCGCACAAGGACGACATTGCCCTCGATGCCGACCAGTCTGACGATCGAGGTGCCGATCGGATTCGGCCGCACCGGGGAGCGCAGTGAAAAGGTGCCGCGGGTCGAAGCGTCGTTCTTCGGGCTCTGCAGCACCAGATCGCGGCGCGACTGATGCAGCCAGTAGATCACTTCCAGGTTCGAGTAGAAATCGACCCCCTTGAGCGCCGGCACCCACGGTTCGAAAATCTCCAGCCGGCATACCGGGCCGTCGTGACGTCCCTGCCGCGGGGTCATCAGCCGTGAGGTCCAGGGGGTGCGGATGCGGCCGATGAATACGAGGCCAGCGTCGCGCGCCTTCGGCGGATCGACCGCGGTTTCGCCTTCGCGCATGTCACTCTCACCGACCATCTCAAGCTTCAATCCAGTGTTATGTTCTGCGCCTTGATGACCTTCGACCATCGCTCGCGGTCGGCGTCAATGAATTCCGCGATCGCAGCAGCGCTGCGCGGACGGAACACGGGAAAGCCGATTTTTTCCAGCGAGGAGCGAAACGCGCCGTCGTTCAAGGCGCGATCCAAACTCCCGCTGATTTTCTGTGCGATGTCTTCCGGCAATTTGGCGGGAGCCGCGATGCCGTACCAGACGCTGATGACGTAGTCGGGATAGCCGCTCTCGGCAATGGTCGGGACATCGGGAAGATCGGGGCTTCGCTGCGCCGAACTGACCCCCAGCGGCCGCAACAATCCGGATTTGACCGGCGGCAGCGCGGTGCTCAGGCTGTCGAACGTCACCTGGATATTGCCGGAGAGCAGATCGGTCAGCGCGGGGCCAGCGCCTTTATAAGGCACATGAATCATGTCGACGCCGGCGATTTGTTTGAACATCTCGCCGGCAAGATGAATGGTGCCGCCGGTGCCGGCCGATCCGAAATTCAGCTTGCCGGGATTTTGCTTCGCATAGGCGACGAACTCAGCCACCGTCTTCGCCGGCACCGAGGGATGGACTTCCATCACCACCGGCAGATCGGTGACCAGCGCCAGCATCCGGAAATCCTTCACCGGATCGTAGGACAGCTTCTTGTAAAGCATCGGATTGAGCACGATGATCGAGGCCGCGGCGACAAACAACGTGTAGCCGTCGGGCTCCGAACGTGCCACCGACTCGGCGCCGATCGCGCCCTGCGCGCCGGCCTTGTTCTCGACAATGGTCGCCTGCTTGAGATCGCGGCCGAGAAAATCGGCCACCAGCCGGCCGAGAACGTCGGTCGGCCCGCCCGCGGCATAGGGAACAACGAGTTTTATTGGGCGCACCGGATATTCGGCGGCTCGAGCATTGGTAGCCACCAGCGCGGCGGCGATTACCAAGCACGAGATCGCAATGCACGGTGCGTTCCGCATTTTCGCTCCCCCATCAACCCAGCCACCACTTGCCGGCCAGCATAACAACCTCGCCGCACACCACGCCAGCAAAGATCGACCTCCGTGTCGCGAGGAATACCGCAAGTCCCGCCATCACCGCGCCGTAGCGCAAAAATCCCGGCACGCTCGCCAGTGCGCCGGGTGGAAACACCAGGATCTGCGCAATCACGCCGGCAAGAATGGCGGTTGCGACCGCGCGCACCCAGACCAAGAGTTCCGAGCCCTCGTCGACGCCGCCGCCGAGCCACAGCCCGAGCATGCGCCAGACCTCGTTGGGCAGAACGCCCGCCAGCAACAACACCATCAAGGCATGCCAGTCGCCAAAGAAATGGCCAAGGAAATCGCTCATGTGCGTTCCCGCCACCAGTGCACGCCGTAAGCAATGCTGCCGGCGGACACGCCGCTGATCAGGATATCGACCCCCGTGTGCAACATCGACACCAAAGGAAACAGCGCCAGCCCCAACGCCAGCGCGACGACATCGGCGAGTTGCCGGCAATTGCGCGCGGTCGAAAGCAGGAACGCCAGCGGCGTCAGCAGCAGGATCGCCGCGCCCAACAGCGGTGGCAGATTGGCTGCAAGGCTGTAGCCGATGGTGGTTGCCGTCAGGCAGACAGACTGCAGGCCGACACCGAGGCCGTTGGTGAAGGCGACGCGCCGTTCGCGCGGCACTTGCGGCAGCAGGCGAAAACACTCCACCCATAAGGTGACCGCGATGAAATGGGCCGGGAGGATCAGATGACGCAGTTTGGTCCGCGGCGTGCGTAGCATCGGCAACACAGACACCACCATCGGGAACAGCCTGATGGCGCTGACGGTCACTGCGACCGCAGCCTGCACCGCCGTCGCGCCGGAGCCCAATGTCGAGATTAGAATAATCTGCGCCGGACCGGCCCAGACCAAGGCCGTGCTGGCCAGCACCCAACCCAAGCTGAAATGCGTGTCATGCGCGAGCGCGCCGATGCCGAGGTAGGTCGCGAACAGCACCAGAGTGAGAACCGTGGACGCGACCGAGCGCAGTCCCCAGGCGAACGCGCGCGCGGAGCTTTGCCAGCTTAGGGAGTCGAGAGCAGGAAGCGGCACGTGGACCCGGAACATTTGAATTGTGGCGCGCATAACGCTGGTGAAACCAACCGCAGTCAACACTCGGCATTCGCTCGGCCGCCCTGCAAATGTGAGATTTCATTGCGCGGCTGCCCGCTCTATCATCGGTTTCGATCGGGCCAACGCGAACGGAGGAACCATTGCTGCGAATGCTCCATCCTCGCGAAAAACGCCGCTCCGCATTTCTGCCGTGTGCCGCCCTGCTGACGATTCTCCCCTTCGGGATGACCCCCGCCCTCGCGCAGTTGCGCGGCCATGGCGGACCGGTACGGGCGGTGGCGATTTCACTGGACGGACAAACCGCGATCTCCGGAAGCTTTGATTCAACCGCGATCCGCTGGTCGCTGACACGCAATGCGGCGGAGCAGGTGCTGCGTTTTCATGCCGATGCCGTCAACGCAGTGGTCCTGCTCCAAGACGGGCGCGCAGCGACCGCAGGCGCTGACGGGCGTATTGCCATCTGGACTCCCGGCAACGCGCAGCCCGATGCCGTGCTGGAAGGTCATACGGCGCCGATCGCAGCGCTGGCGCTCTCGCCGGACGGCGCGACACTGGCGTCGGCGTCGTGGGATCATACGGTGCGGCTATGGCCGCTTGCCGGCGGGGTGTCGCGGGTGTTGGACGGGCACACGCAAAACGTCAACGGCGTGGCGTTCGCTCCGGATGGCCGCACGCTGGTCAGCGTCGGCTACGATCAGAACGTCCGCATCTGGCCGCTCGCAGGCCCCATTTCGCCTGCCATCGTTGCGATGCCTGTTCCGCTCAACGCCGTGGCCGTCGGCGGCGACGGCGAGATCGCAACCGGCGGCGCCGACGGCAAGGTGTATTTCCTGGCTGCTGACGGCTCCCGTGCCGGCGAAGTCGCGGCCGGGCTGCGGCCGGTGATTTCGATTGCGATCTCGCCGGACGGCACGCTGCTGGCTGCCGCGAGCATCGGCGGATCGGTAGCGATAATCGACCGCAAACCGCGCGGTCTGGCGCGCACCCTGGTCGGCCCCGGACTGCCGGTGTGGTCGGTCGCGTTTCTCCCCGACAGCCGCACTTTGCTCACCGGCGGCGCCGATAACATCATCCGCCGCTGGGATGCGGCGACGGGAGAGCCGGTCGATCCGCTGCTGCTGGAAAAGCAGGGAGATCCGCTGGCCGCCTATGCAGGTGACCATGGGGCGGCAGTGTTTCGCGCCTGCGTCGCCTGCCATACGCTTGGCGCCGACCAGGCCAACCGGGCCGGGCCGACGCTGGCCGGAATCTTCGGCCGGCGAATCGCGACCTTGCCAGGCTATAACTTCTCCGAAGCGCTAAAACGCCTCGACATCGTCTGGACGCCGGAGACGGTATCCAGACTGTTCGAGATCGGCCCTGCATCCTACACGCCGGGCACCAAGATGCCGGAGCAGCGCATCGGCTCGGAACAGGACCGCGCCGCGCTGGTGCAGTTTCTCGAGCGTGCCACCAGGAAATAGTTCTTCAATCGGCCGCCATCCGTTCAGCCCCGGACATTCATGTTTCGCAGCACGAAGCAGGCGCCGCCGCCGCGGCGAATGCGGTTGCAGAGATCGTCGGCGGCGACCCGCGTGTCGGCGCCGATCCGCACCTGATAGAAGGTGCGGACACCGCGGCTCCGCCACGTCGTGCCGAGCAGGCTCGGATCCTGGTCGCCGATCACGGCGCTCAGCCGCTTCATCGCCCGGGCATACATCGCCAGCGCGCGGTCGCGATTGAAGCCGGCGGCAAGCTGCACGCCCCACGGCCGGTCCGCGCCAAGCTTCACATGCTGCTCAAGCTCGGCAACGAACGGATTGGGTGCGCGGCGCAGCAAAGCCATCAGTTCCCGGCAACTGGAGGTCGGCGCGCGATCCGGCGGCCTGCCGTTCTTGCCCGCGGCGGCCCAGTCATCGACCGAGGTGCCGGTGATGGCGACGACATAATTGCGCGTCTCCTGCGGCATGGAGCCGGTGCCGGCGAGCCATTCCTGAACCCGCCGCGGGCCGGCATTGTAGGCCGCGGCGGCAAGACCGAGATTGCCGAATTGGCCGCGCAGCTCGTTCAAAAATTCCGCCGATTTCGGCAGCGCTTGAACCGGATCCAAGGGATCGAGCAGCCGCCGCTCGCTGGCGGTTCCCGGCATGAATTGCGCGATGCCCTGGGCACGCTGGCCGCGGCGAGTCATCGGACCTATGGCATCGGATTGAAACCGGCTTTCCTGCCAGATCACGCGCGCGAAGAATTCCAGCGGCAGCTCCTGCGCCCTGGCGGCCGACTCGATCATCAGGCACATCGCCTCGCGCGTATCGGTATCGCGCGCGGTTTCCGCCTTTTGCGGTTCGGCTTTCTTTTCATTATCCGGGATCGCAAGCTCTTCCACGCTTGGCCGGACGACCTGGCCGCCGGACGCCGCATCGTCCGCAATTGCCGCAGCGGATGGCGAGCAAGCCAAAGCGGCGCAAAGGTATCGCAGGCCTATGGCTTTTCGCAGCGTCATCTCAGCTTCCTGCAGGCCGTGCTTGACAGACGGAACCGACCAGCTAGCTATTGAAGAATGATGGCGCGCATGTGGGAGCGCAAGATATGACCGCAGCTTCGGATCAACCGCGCGGCTTCGCGCCTGACGACGATGCGCCGATTCCCTACATGACGCGGACGCGCGAATATTATCAGGCGATCGGGTATGAGACGCCCTACCGCTGGGCGCATTACGTCGATGCGCCGTTCCAGCCGCTGCGAAAACCCCTTAGCCAATCCCGCGTGGCCATCGTCACGACCGCGGCGGCCTTCGATCCCGCCAAGGGCGACCAAGGCCCCGGCGCGAACTACAATGGCAGCGCCAAATTCTATTCCGTCTATGACGGCGACACTTCGAAGCCGCATGATCTTCGCATTTCCCACATCGCCTATGACCGCGTCCACACCTCCGCCGACGACAGCGGCACCTGGTTTCCGCTGCCGCACCTGAAACGGCTCGCGGCCTCGGGGCGGATTGACGACGTCGCGCCACGCTTTTTCGGCGCACCGACCAACCGCAGCCACCGCGTCACTATCGAGACCGACGCGCCCGAAATTCTGGCGCGTTGCCGCGCCGATGGCGTTGATGCCGCGGTGCTGGTGCCGAACTGCCCGGTGTGTCACCAGACCATCAGCCTGGTCGCCCGGCATCTGGAGGAAGGCGGCATCGCCACCGTGGTGATGGGTTGCGCCAAGGATATCGTCGAGCACGCCGCGGTGCCACGCTTTCTGTTCAGCGATTTTCCACTGGGGAATTCGGCCGGCAGACCGCACGATCCCAATTCGCAGGCGTTCACCCTGGAGTTGGCATTGCGCGTGCTGGAATCCGCACCCGGCCCGCAGACTACGGTACAGTCGCCATTGCGCTGGAGCGCGGACGCTTCGTGGAAGCGCGATTACAACAACATCGCGCAGATCAGTCCGGAGGAACTGATGCGGCGGCGGCGCGAGTTCGACGCCCAGAAAGAAATTGCACGCGGGCTGCGCGAAAGCGCGGCCTAGGATTTGCGCGCATCACAAACCCCGGGAAAACCCGCGGTGCTATCCTCCGGATCGGTTTACGTTAACGCCGCATATTGTTCAGGATCGACTTCCGCCCCCTGCCAAGCGGCGTAAAGTCGCCGCTTCATTCAGGGAGGCTGTCCGATGCTGGATCGACGCCAAAGCGTGCGGGATAGGGTGATCTTGGGCAGCGTCGCTTCGATCAACGATCGCGGCTCGACGATGGATTGCGTGGTGCGCAATATGTCCGCGGGCGGCGCCTGCGTCGAGTTCGAGGAAACCGCAAAACTGCCGGACGAAATGCGCGTGACCATCGCGCGAAAGGGCTGCTCGTTTTTTGGACGAATGATGTGGCGGCAGGCCGGCAGGGTCGGCCTCGCATTCCGGACCGTGACGGCGGCAGGCCTGCCGGCATCCACCGATCTCGACGACCGGCTGCGCCGAAGTGAACGGAAAAAGCGTCAGCTGCAGCGCCGCATCAAGGAGCTGTTGGGCGAAGGCTGAACCGTCTCGATTTAGCGACACGCGCAAAGAAAACGGCCGGCAATTGCTGCCGGCCGTTTTCTTTTATCGATCCGCGTTCACACCTTGACCAGCGGACCTCGCGAGGCCGGGCCTTTCGACCCGCCGCTGGGACCGCTGGGTTTAGGCTTGCGCGGCGGCGTCCGCTTGCGCGCGCCCGGCAATTTCTCCGGCTTCGGCGTGACCGGTCCTTCGAGATACTCAAAGCCGATTTTTTCCAGATCCACGCCTGCGACCGCTTCGTCCTTCACCAGCACGACCCGAACGTGACCGCCGCCTTTCAGCTTGCCGAACAGCACTTCGTCCGCCAGCGGCTTCTTGATGTGCTCCTGGATGACACGGGCCATCGGCCGCGCGCCCATCTGCTCGTCGTAACCATGCTGAATGAGCCAGGCTTTCGCAGTCTCCGACAATTCGATGGTGACGTCGCGATCCGCAAGCTGCGCCTCAAGCTGCAGCACGAACTTCTCCACCACCATGCCGATCACCTCGGCATTGAGATGCGCGAACGAGATGATCGCATCCAGCCGGTTGCGGAATTCGGGCGCGAACTGGCGGTTGATGGCCTCGTGGTCGTCGCCCTCCCGCTTGTTGCGCGTGAAGCCGAACGCCTGGCGCGCCAGATCGGCCGCGCCCGCATTGGTCGTCATGATCAGGATCACGTTGCGGAAATTGACCGGCTTGCCGTTGTGGTCGGTGAGCTTGCCGTGATCCATGATCTGCAGCAGCACGTTGTAGAGATCCGGATGCGCCTTCTCGATCTCGTCCAACAGCACTACGCAATGCGGGTGCTGATCGACGCCATCGGTAAGCAGGCCGCCCTGATCGAAGCCGACATAGCCCGGAGGCGCGCCGATCAAGCGCGATACGGTGTGGCGCTCCATATATTCCGACATGTCGAACCGGATCAGTTCGACGCCGAGCGATTCCGCCAGTTGTTTGGCGACCTCGGTCTTACCGACGCCGGTCGGGCCCGAGAACAGATAAGAACCGATCGGCTTCTCCGGCTCGCGCAGGCCGGCCCGTGCCAGCTTGATCGATGACGCCAGTGCCTCGATCGCCTTGTCCTGGCCGAACACCACGCGCTTCAACGTCTGCTCGAGATGCTTGAGCACCTCGGCATCGTCCTTGGACACGCTCTTGGGCGGAATCCGCGCCATGGTCGCGATGGTGGTTTCGATTTCCTTGATGCCGATGGTTTTCTTGCGCTTGTTCTCGGCCACCAGCATCTGCGCTGCGCCGGATTCGTCGATCACGTCGATCGCCTTGTCCGGCAGCTTGCGGTCATGGATGTAGCGCGACGACAGCTGCACCGCGGCCTCGATGGCTTCGTTGGTATATTTCAGGCGGTGATAGTCCTCGAAATACGGCTTCAGGCCCTTCAGAATCGCGATGGCGTCCTCGACGGTCGGCTCGTTGATATCGATCTTCTGGAACCGGCGCACCAGCGCGCGATCCTTCTCGAAATGCTGCCGGTATTCCTTGTAGGTGGTCGAGCCCATGCAGCGGATGGTGCCCGACGCCAGCGCGGGCTTGAGCAGATTGGACGCATCCATCGCGCCGCCCGAGGTCGCACCGGCCCCGATCACGGTATGGATTTCGTCGATAAACAGGATGGCGTTGGGGTGGGCTTCGAGTTCCTTGAGCACCTGCTTCAGCCGCTCCTCGAAGTCGCCGCGGTAACGCGTACCCGCCAGCAACGTGCCCATGTCGAGCGAGAACACGGTGGCGGCCGCCAGCACCTCCGGCACCTCGCTGTCGACGATGCGCTTGGCGAGGCCCTCCGCGATCGCTGTCTTGCCGACGCCGGCCTCGCCCACGAACAGCGGATTGTTCTTCTGCCGCCGGCACAAGACCTGGATGGCGCGATTGATTTCGGCGTTCCGTCCGATCACCGGATCGATCTTGCCGTCGCGCGCCTTCTTGTTGAGGTTGACGCAGTAGGTATCCAGCGCGTCGCCCTTTTTCTTTGAATCTTCGCCGCTCTTCGATTCGGTCTCTTCGTCGACGCCGCGAACCGGCCGCGCCTCGGAGACGCCGGGCCGCTTGGCGATGCCATGGCTGATGTAATTGACCGCGTCGTAGCGCGTCATGTCCTGCTCCTGCAGGAAATACGCGGCGTGGCTCTCGCGCTCGGCGAAGATCGCGATCAGCACGTTGGCGCCGGTCACTTCCTCGCGACCGGACGACTGGACGTGAATCACCGCGCGCTGGATCACGCGCTGAAAGCCCGCAGTCGGCTTGGCGTCGTCGGCGCCGTCCGTCACCAGATTTTCGAATTCGGTTTCGAGATAATTGACCAGACTGGTGCGCAGCTTGTCGAGGTCGACGCTGCAGGCCCGCATCACCGCCGCCGCGTCCGAATCATCGATCAGCGACAGCAGAAGGTGTTCGAGCGTCGCATATTGATGATGGCGCTCGTTTGCTATCGCCAGCGCACGGTGCAGGGATTGTTCAAGGCTTTGAGAAAAAGTCGGCATTCGCGTCCTCTATGGCCCCCGCCATCATGATCGCCGTTGCCGCGTCAGGCAACAACAACCTTTGTCATATAGTTACCCTCGATCATGGCGAAAGACCGGCTCCGGTGCTTGCATGGGTTTCATGAATTCGATGCAAGAGCCGTTCCTGTTTTCAGGCGATTTCACCCAAGGCTACTTCTTTTCCATTACGCATTGCAAAGGATGCTGGTGCTTGCGCGCGAAATCCATCACCTGCGTGACCTTGGTTTCGGCGATTTCGTAGGTAAAAACCCCACACTCCCCGATTCCGTGATGATGAACGTGCAGCATGATCTTGGTCGCCGCCTCGGCGTCCTTCTGAAAAAACTTCTCCAGCACGTGCACGACAAACTCCATCGGCGTATAATCGTCGTTCAATATCAATACGCGATAGAGATTTGGACGCTTCGTCTTCGGCTTGACTTTGGTGATGACGGATGTGGCGGGACCGCTTGGCCCCCCGGGGCGGCCCTCATCGTCCTTGCCCATCCGGGGAACAAGGGCGACACCTTCCGGCGTCGCGGACGGGTCGATATTTGAAGACGGCTTTAGCATGGCTTAAGTGTTCGAAATCCCCACAGGAAAAACCCGCTGCGACCGGCCGACGTTCCAACTGGAGCCATCGTCAGGTTCTCGGCAAGCTTTCCGAATCGCCGCTCCCGGCCGGCGCCGACCCATTCACCGGATCGATGACGAGAATATGGGACCGCACACCGCCCGCCGCAAGCGCGCTGATATCTCCAGGAGGTGCCGCGCGCGGCGTCTGATTCCCGGCGCGGCCGATCTCTCAAGGTTAATCGATCCTCTCCGGTTTGACAAAATACGGCCATCCGCCGTTTAGCACCTGTTGACAATGGCAACAGTCTGCCCGGCCCTACGGCGATATATACGGCAATTTACCGGTTTTCTGAGGACGGCTTTACCGCCTGTTTAGTCATGGCGTCCGAAATGGGGGCAGAAACCCATTTTTCCGGTGACAGTCATGTTTGGTGCATCACTTCGCAATCAGATTCGCGGCGAAGCCAGCCGGTTTATCAAGGCCGACCGGGGCAATATTGCGGTAACTTTCGCCATCGCGCTGGTGCCGCTGCTCGGCTTCGTCGGCGCCGCCGTCGATTATACCCGCGCCAACGCTGCGCGCTCCTCAATGCAGGCGGCGCTGGACTCGACAGCACTGATGGTGTCGAAGGACTTCGCAGAAGGGACCATCACGGCGTCCCAGATTGCGACAAAGGCCCAGGCATATTTCACTGCGCTCTATACCAATACCGACGCCAAGTCGGTCTCGGTCAGCGCGACCTATACGGCCAGCAGTTCCACCGGCTCCAACATCCAGGTCAACGGAACCGGTGCCGTCACCACCGACTTTCTGAAGGTCGCCGGCTTCCCCACCCTCAATTTCAGTACGAGTTCGACGGCCGCATGGGGCAACGTGCGTATGCGCGTCGCAATGGCGCTCGACAATACCGGATCGATGGCACAGGACGGCAAAATGCCGGCGATGCAAACCGCCGCGAAAAACCTGATCGACCAGTTGAGCGCGCTGGCCAAGAATGCTGGCGATATCTACATCTCGATTATTCCGTTCGCCAAGGACGTCAATGTCGACCCCAGCAACTACAATCAGAACTGGATCGACTGGACCGACTGGGATGCGGCGAACGGACAAGACGAGTGCACCAAATACAAAAAGAACGGCAACTGCAAAACCACCACATGGGTGCCGGACGATCATGATACCTGGAATGGCTGTGTAACCGATCGCGACCAGGACTATGACACCAAGAATACCGCGCCAACAAACAGCGCGACCCGTTTCCCCGCCGAACAGTGGAGTGGGTGTCCGGTAAAATTGATGCCGCTCAGCTATGACTGGACCGCGTTGAAGAGCCTGATCACCTCCATGACTCCGAACGGCAACACCAACCAGGGTATCGGCATGGCTTGGGCGTGGATGTCACTCACCCAGTCGGCACCGCTCAACGCGCCCGCCAAGGATCCGAACTATACCTACAAGGATGCGATCATCCTGCTGTCCGACGGTTTGAACACGGAAAACCGATGGTACAGCACCGCAGCGCAAATCGACGCGCGCCAGAAGATCCTGTGCGACAATGCCAAGAATGCCGGCATTACGGTCTACACGATCCAGGTCAATACCAGCTTCCCGGCGGATCCGACCTCCGCCGTCCTGCAATACTGCGCGAGCGGCCCGCAGAACTTCTTCGTCGTCACCTCGGCCAGCCAGACCGCTACCGTGTTCAGCTCGATCGGCACATCGCTCTCGAAACTGCGCGTCGCTAAATAAGCTCGCAGACCCGAATCAAAAAAAGCCCGGCTGCAATAGCCGGGCTTTTTGTTTTCGGGAGCGGTGTTGAATCAGCGCGCGGCGGCCGGGCTGAATTTCGCGACCAGGCCCTCGAGCGGCTTGTAGCTCTGCTTGGCGAGATCGGCATAGAGTTCGGCGATCTTCTGCAACTCGGCCACGAAGTTCTCGTAGGCCGACTTCACGTATTCGGTTTGCACTTCAATCGCCTTGTCCAGCGACTTCACGCCGGCCAGCTTCTCTACGAACGACTTGCCCTCTTCAAACGACTTCTTGGTATAATCGCCATAGGCGGTGGCGATGGCCTGAAAGCCGCTCTGCAGCGTATTCGCCGAGGCGACCACGGTCTCGAGATGCTCTTTTCCGTACTGCTGAATGTCTTCAACTTTGACCACGATGGAGTCCTTTCCCAGACTGATATGTTTAAATGGTCCGTGGGGGAAGCCCCCGGCTCCCCGGCCGTTCTGACACTATAGTGCATTGCACAATATAAGGCAAGAAAATTGTGCGTCGCACAAATATCAAATTTAGCAATAAAAGCCGGTGGCGCTTGCAAGGGTTGCTTAACCCTTTGGAAACTTGGGGCCCCTACCTTGATTCTCTACGTTGTTTCATGCTCCGGTCGGAAAGCCGAAAACCCACGTGGACGCAGCATCTTAGCCAGAATGGCGACCTGATCCGCCATCCCCGCCGAGAGGATCGTCCGTGTCGAAAGCTTTCGGCCGAGGCAATCAGCGACCGTTGGGCATAATTTAGCCTCACGGACCGGTGATCTAGAATGAAATTGGGGACGGGGAAGTTCATGTTTCGCACAACCTCAACACGCGCCCTTCGGGTTTGCGTTCTCGGGCTGGCAACACTCACAACCGCCGTTATCTTCACCAACGATACCGCCGATGCGCGCCGCCACAGGCATCGGCAGTACGCCCGACATCACGAGTCGCGGCAAAGCTACAGCCCGGCGTTCGCATCGATCATCGTGGACGGCAATTCGGGCGCAGTCCTTTCTGCCAATAATTCCGACGCTTTGCGTCACCCCGCCTCCCTTACCAAGATCATGACGCTTTATCTGCTGTTCGAACGTCTCGATGCCGGCAAGATCAAGCTCGACAGCGAAATGGACGTCTCCGAGCACGCCTCCGAACAGGCTCCGACCAAACTCGGACTGCGCCCGGGCCAGACCATCAAGGTCGAGGACGCCATCAAGGGTCTGGTGACGCGCTCGGCCAATGACGCCGCGGTCGTGATCGCCGAAACCCTTGCCGGCGATGAAGATGATTTCGCCAAGCTGATGACCCGCAAGGCGCGCGCGCTCGGCATGACCCGCACGGTATACCGTAATGCCTCGGGACTTCCCGATGACGCCCAGGTCACCACCGCGCGCGACCAGTCCACCCTCGGCCGCGCCATTCAGGACCGCTTTCCGCGCTATTACCGCTACTTCTCGACCAGCGCATTCAACTACCACGGTCATTCGATCCGCAATCACAACAAGCTGCTCGGCAGCGTCGAGGGTGTGGATGGAATCAAGACCGGTTACACCCGCGCCTCCGGCTTCAACCTCGTGACCTCGATGCGCCGCGGCAACCGCCATCTTGTCGGCGTGGTGCTGGGCGGCCGCAGCGGCGGCTCGCGCGACGCCATCATGCGCAACCTGCTCGCCGAGAACCTCGAAAAGGCCGCGAGCAAACGCACCGTTGCGGCGATCACCGAACGTAGCCCGTCGGATGCCAATGCCGACGTTGCCGAGGATCAGGCGCAGTCGCGGCCAACCCAGATGGTTCAGGTCCACGGCGCCATGCAGGTGGCGTCGGCAGCGCCGGAGGAAGCGGCTCCGATGCGTGCAGCTCCCCCTGTTACCAAGCCGTCCATCATCGCCAACGCCACGGCATCGCTGCCGCCAACGCAGGCAAAATCTGAACCCGCTCCGCTCACCAGCGGAGTGATCCAGACCCAGCCGATCTCCGCTATTCCAGGCTCATCCGAACCGATGAAGCCGGTTCGGGTGAAGACAGTTCAGGTCAGGGCCGGGCAGATGAAGCTGGCGTCAGCCGATCCCGCGCAACCGGCGACGCCGATCACCAATGCAATCCCGCCTGCGCGCGCCGCGATGCCGGAGACATCCGGTTCGGTGGTAGCCAAGGCAGAGTTGAACAAGGCTGAGATGAACAAGGCCGCGATGCCGCCACAGCCGGCGAACCATGGTACCGGACATGGCGTGCTCGGCGTGCTGCCGGCATCGAGTGCACCCACCTCGCTGGCAATGGCCTCCGCCGACAGCTCTTCGCGCGCACAGCCACAGCCGCAAGCCATTCAACAGAACGGCGCCATCAAACCGGTTGCCATCCGTACCGGATGGATCATCCAGGTCGGCGCGCTGGAAACCGAAGTCGAGGCGCGGCAGCGGCTGGAAGCCGCGCGCGATCAGGCCCGCGGCATGCTCGGCAAGGCCGATTCGTTCACCGAACCGGTGGTCGCCAAGGGCGAAAGGAAGCTGTTCCGTGCCCGCTTCGCCGGCCTTGATCGCGATCAGGCCGAAGCCGTATGCCGGACGCTGAAGCGCTCCGACATCTCCTGCATCACGATCAGGAACTGATCGGGTAATCGCTGAAGCCAAAAGTTTTTCGTGGGCCGGGGCTTTGCTCCGGCCATCTGCATTTTGGGCCGGCATCGGCGCCCAATTTCGCGCGCCGAAACCTCTCATCAAGAATTAGCCGGTACAAATAAGTAACCAAACCATCGACCACGCCGGACAACGGGCGGGCGGCACGGGGCATCAATCGGAGAAGCAGCAAGCAAACTCGCGGTTTGTAGCGTTGGGTGCGTGCCGGAGTTAGCTGCGATGAGTGCGAAGCAGAGTGTCCTTGGCCTCGTTTACACGGGCGGCGAGGTACGTCGACCCCCCCTGGTCGGGATGCAGTTTCTTCATCAGGGCGCGGTGCGCGCGGCCGATTTCGTCGCTCCCCGCCCCCGGCTGCAGGCCAAGGATCTGATAGGCCTCCTCGTTCGTCATTTTGCCGCTCGCCGCCGCGCGGCCCTGCCCCCGTGTCGCATCGCCCTGCGCGTCCTGACGCCAGGCGGGAAACCTGCGGTCGAGATAGCTTTCAAGTAACGAGACGCTTTCGGCATCGAAGCCGGTCATCATCCCCGCCAGTTGGGCCAGGTCGAATTGGTCCAGCGCGTCGCCGGCATGGGGTCCGGCCACGATCCGGCCGCTGAGTTCGCCGCTGTCGTGATCGAGCGTCATGTCCAGAAACTGCGAGCGGACTTGCGACGTCTGCCCCGGCGAACGCTTGCTGCGGGAGCCGAACAGCCCGCCGATATTGCTGAAGCCCGATGCCCCGAACGGCGACCAGCCGAGCAGCCCCGCGCCGAAGATACCGAGCGGGATCGCAACCGCCAGTTCGCCTTTGACGCCGGTAAACGCGGCTACCGCAAGCGCCACTACGCCGCCGCCGATCTTGACCGTGCGCGCGAGCACGGCCGGATTGGCCGCTCGAAACATCTGCAGCAGCGCGTAGAGAAGAATAACGGCGACGGCGCCGGCGATCAGGGTGGGCATTGATGAAAGATAGTATGTTGTCGATGTCTGCGAAAGCGGGCGTTCAGCGCATCTGCCCCAGTAACTGCGCAGCACCGCTCCCGGTCTTCGACAGCCGCAGCAGCGCCTCACGGCCGCCTGCCGCATAGGCCGCCGCCGCCCGCAGCAGCTCGCGCAACTGCGCCGCAGCACCGGGGTCGAAACGGCACCAGGCGCCCCCGGTCAGCCGCGCGATTTCGCGGAACGCCTGCTCGGCGACGCCGTCGTGACCTTCCTGGAACAGGAATACCGGCACCTTGAGCAGCCCAAGCTCGCCGGCCTTGGCGCAGAGATCGTCGACCGGCTCTTCCATGGCGTCGCCGACGAACACCACCGCGCGGACGCCGGAGGCGACCGCCTCCCGCCGCGCCTCGGACAGTACTTTGCCGATCTGGGTATTGCCGCCCTGGCATGCAATCCCGCTCATCAGCCTGGCGAGATGCGCGGTATCGGAAATCCAGGTGCTGGCGCGGCATTCGTTGAGGCCGCGATAATAGACGAGGCGAATGTCGAGGCTGCCGATCGCCGCCGCCTCACGGAACATGTCGGCCTGAAGCGTGCAGGCCATGTCCCATGTCGGCTGCCGGCTCATGGTGGCGTCGAGCGCGAATACCAGCCGGCCCTTTGCTCCCGGCGCGTGCGGCGACATCGCCCGTGCCTTGGCGACAAACGCGGCGATGTCCTCGGAAGCGGATGGCTTGGCTTCCGGCAGCGAGCCGGTCTTGCCCGACGCAAGCCGCGACCCCGAATCTTCGCCGGTGGATTTAGGTTTGGTCGGTTCGCGCGACATGAAGGCTCGCAAATGGCTGCAAGCTTATGTGGCGCTGGTTGGCTGTTGCGTCAATGCACGAAGGTTGAAGCCGGCATGAGGCAGCGGCCGTCAGCGCTAATTAGGGGTCGGCTTGTACATCGCAACCGGACCCGGCGCATCGGTAAGGTCAGGAACCTTGGTCGGCACCGGCGCAATCTCGCTGTTGTCGCTGTCGTTGAGGAACTTGTCGAGCATGCCTCGAATAGTCGACTTGACGTTGTCCGGCCCGGTGTCGCGCATGTCATTATGCTGGAACGCGGTGTTGACGACGGTGATCCCGGACTTCTCGCAGACCTCCTCATCGGGAACGACGCCGGGGTCAGGCTTGAACACCGGATCCTTGGAGCGGAACGACAGGATCTTGAATTTGGCGTCGGTCATGAAGGGTACGCGCAGATTATCTAATGTGACGACCTTCTTCACCTGATCCGGATACTCCTTGGCGAAATACATCGAGATGTCGCCGCCCATCGAATGTCCCACCATGGTCAACTTGGTGTAGTCGGCGTTGGGCTGGACTTTCTTCATTTCCTCGACAGCAAAGCGGATGTTGGCTACGCCGCGCTCGATTTGCGGCAGACGACCGACATAAAGCTCACCGACCTTGGTTACCATCGGCGGATCAGTCGGCAGATCGTGCTGAGGGCTGATCGACAGGTAGCCGCGGGCCGCGAAGACGTTTGCGAGAAACGAGTACTCGGTATTTTTGACGGTGTTGCCGTGATTGAGGATCGCGACCGGCAACTTGATCATGCCGGCATTGGCCTGCATTTCCTTATCGCGGCGCACGGCAACGTCGACAGCGACCAAGCGGTTGCCGCGCGCGGGATCGTAGAACGACAGCGTCTCATGACGAATCGCCCATTTGCTCGCGGTGAAATATCCGACGACGAGCACTACGCAAACCGAGAGTAGAATTACAATTCCACGCTTCATGTTCTTCCCTGTGCGCCTCGAAGTCGTCACAACTCCTAGTTTGGACTCTGCGGTCCTTGTCTATAATATAGGTCACAGCGACGTGACACAAAGGCCAAAATTTGTGAATTCGTTGCAACGTCTTTGTGCACTGCACCCTGACTTTAGAACGGCCGCAAGGCCTTGCTGTGCCTGACAAGATTAGGCGCAACCAGCGAAAGTCGGGTTCACACGAGCGGTAAAGACCTTACTAAAACGGAAGGCGCGGCCGAAGGTTCCTCGAAACGGTGTCCGAAATGGCCTTTAAGCCGCATTTTTAAGGCTAAGCCGCGCGAATAGACGCCAGGAAACGGTCGACCTCCAGCTTGAGCTGGCTCGCCTGGTTCGACAGCGATTGTGCCGACGACAGCACCTGGCCTGACGCAGAACCGGTGTCGGCCGCGCCTTGATGCACATCGGTGATGGCGCTGCCGACCTGTGCGGCTCCGCTGGAGGCCATCTGCACATTGCGGGCGATCTCGCGGGTCGCCACGCTTTGCTCCTCCACGGCCGCGGCTATCATGCCGGACACCTCCGAAATCCGCAGGATGACCGCGCCGATCTGCTTGATCGCCTCGACCGATTCCCCGGTGGCGGCCTGCATGCCGGAAATCTGGATGTCGATCTGCTCGGTCGCCTTCGCGGTCTGCGCCGCCAGCGCCTTTACTTCCTGCGCCACGACGGCAAAGCCGCGGCCGGCCTCGCCGGCGCGCGCCGCCTCAATGGTCGCATTGAGCGCCAGCAGATTGGTCTGCTCGGCGATACCGGTTATCAGCTTGACGACATCGCCGATCCGGCCGGCCGCCAGCGACAACGCCGCGATACGAGCGTCGGTGGTTTTTGCATGTTCGACGGCGGACTGCGCGATGCTGCTGGATTCCTGCACTTGCCGGCCGATCTCTCCGACCGACGAGGTCATCTCCTCGATCGCCGCGGCCACAGATCGAATATTGCCGGAGGCCTCGCTCGAGGCTCCCGACACCACGCCGGATAATTCGAGTGTCGTCTCCGCGGTTCTGGTCAGCGTCGAAGCCGCGGCTTCAAGTTCGGTGGCCTCGGACGAGAGTTTGTCGACGATCGATCCAACGGCGTCCTGAAAGCCGGAAGCCAGCCGTAGCCGCTCTTCCCGGCGATGGAGCGACCGGGCTTGCTGGTCTGCCAATTGCTCGGCGCGCAGGCGCTCCGTCTCGATCATGTTGTCCTTGAATATCCGGGCGGCGCCGGCCATTTCGCCGATCTCGTCGCGGCGATGAAGTCCCGGCAGCGGCACATTGAAGTCGCCGGCTGCGAGCTTCGTCAATGCCGATGTCATCGCCGAAATCGGCTGTGAGATCGCCCGGCCCAGCAGCAACGACAATGCGCACATCATCAGTGCCGCCAACGTCAGCGCGCCGGCCATCCGTATTTTCATGGCATCGCGCAATGCCATCTCCGAAGCGTCCGCCGTGCCCGCGAGCCGATCGATTTCCTTCAGCGCGTCTACGACCAGCGGCTCGAAACCGCTGAAAGTCTTCATGATGTCGGCTTCGGCGCGCGCCACGTCCTGCGCGCCGCCGACCCAATCGGCGAAGTCGTGCGAATATCGGTCGAGGTTCAGCGAAATCTTTTCCTGCACATCGTACGGCAAATCCATTTCGGTCAGCACCACGCTGAACGCCACAACGGCCTTCTTGAACTCGGCCGCGTATTTGTGGTCGCGCCACAGCATGAAGTCCTTTTCGTGCCGGCGCATGGTCAGCAGCCGGCTGGTCAATTTCGGATCGTTGATCTCGTTGACCCCGGCCTCGATGATGTCGACGGCGTTGCGCAACGACCCGGTCAACCCCGCCGCCTCGTTGAGGCCGATCTTCGCCTGAACCAACGCCAGCACCGCAAAGTCATTGCCGTAACTCTCGAAGCCATCGTGAATGACCCCGATCTTCTCCGACAGACCGGCGTAGCCGGCGGCTTTGACCATCGTCTTGAGTTCGTCGAAATCGCGGCCGATCGCACCCGACAATTGGGCATGATGCTTCACATAGGAATCCTGCCTACGCAGCAGAAAATTCTTTTCGTCGCGCCGTGCCTCCAGCATCTCGATCGAGATACGCTTGGTAAGAGCGAAGATGGCGCGGGTATCCTCGGCCACCTTGCGGGCGGCGTCCTGCGACCATATTCCCTGCTGATAGATCAGCCCGACCGCGGCCAAACCAATCACGCCCACGCAGCCGATGGCCGCGACCTTGTGAGTGAGGCGGAGTTGAAAGCGAACGGGCCGCATGAAGCCTCTAACTGACGCTGATAGTCGCGCACGATCGGTCCGGGCAAATTGCCCATAATCGGCGCAAAACTACCGCAAACATGGCTAACGATTGCTTAAAAGCACCTGAAATGACGCCTCGACGCGGTGCAAGCAAGTCTTTGCGCGACGGATCAGGCGCCGAGGATGTCGTGGGTTTCGAGCGGCTTGTCGACCTGGGCGAACCATTCGGCCCGGTTGGCGGCGCGGCGGCGGCCACGTTCGTCGAGCGGTAATTTCAGCTGGCGCAGCAGGCTGGTGACCTCCTCGCGTGCCGTGACATGGCCCATGCTCGGCCGGGTGCCGAGCGTCGCCTCGTCGAGGTCGTCAAGCGCGGTCAGGCCGCGCGGGAAAAATTCACGATAGACGACGCGCTCGGCAAACCCGTCGACCGCACGGAAGCCGAGACGAAGAGATAAATCCTTCAGGCTGTCGGCGACGAGCTGCTTGTTGCGCGACCCCAGCGTCGACAGCCGGTTGCGCACCACTATCCAGTCGGTGCTGGCGCCGTCAAGCTGGCGGCGTTTGCGCCTGGAGTCCCGCACCATCTCGGCATAATGGCTCTCGCCGGTCACCGAATAAGTCGCAGGATCGACGGTGCCCAGGACGTCGAAATCCAGGAAGCTGTCATTGATCGGCGTCACCAGCGTATCGGCCATCGAATGCGCCAGGCGCATCAGATAGCTGTCGGATCCCGGCGTATCGATGACGATGAAATCGAATGTCCGCTCCACAGTGCTGACGGCGTCCATGAACTGCAGAAACTCTGACGATTCATTCTCCGCGATCTGCATGGTATCGCCAAGCTTGATGCAGCGGTGAACCGGAAGTTCCAGATTGAGACCGGTGCGTCGCGCCCAGGCCCGGCGGTTGCCGATGTAGCGGGTAAAACTTTGCTGCCGGCAATCGAGGTCGATGGTGGCAACGCGCTGGCCGGCTTTGAGCAAGGCAACGGCAACATGCAGGGCGGTGGTGGATTTTCCCGAACCGCCCTTCTCATTGCCCAGCACGACCACATGCGCCGAGCCCGATTGCCCCTGACTTGTCTGCACCAACATATTTTGATCCCTGCCGATATCTTCAAATCGCGCGCTTGCGCGGTCAAGTTCAAATGCGCGACAACGCGGTCAGCCCGTTGACCTTCTGCCTTAATCATGAATCCGGTTAACGATGCTGCGGCGGCGCCGGGTTGTGCGGCCGCCGGTGCTTTGTGAAATAAGGTGACTTTGGGCCGCAGATCCGCGGGCTTGGCGGCGGGTGAACCGCTTTGGTAAGGTCGGCATCCCGGCCGCAAGCTGCGCCAGCCTAACCCTCACAAATCGAGCCGCGATGTCCCGCAGTCCCATGATCGTTCGCACGCTGCCGCCGCTGCGCCGCGCCCTCGACGACCTTCGCGCAAAGAAGGCAACTATCGCGCTTATCCCCACCATGGGGGCGCTCCATGACGGGCATGTGTCGCTGGTGCGGCTGGCGAAGCGTCGCGCGGCAAAGGTCGTGGTGTCGATTTTCGTCAACCCCGCCCAGTTTGCGCCGACCGAGGATTTTGGCTCCTATCCGCGGACCTGGAAGGCCGATGTGGCGAGGCTTTCAGCCGAGAAGGTCGACCTGATCTGGAATCCGGACGTGAAGATCATGTACCCGGCGGGCTTTGCCACCAAAATCCTCACCGAAGGGCCGGCCACCGCGGGCCTGGAGGACCGGTTCCGGCCGCATTTCTTCGCCGGCGTCGCGACTGTGGTCGGCAAGCTATTCACGCAATGCCGGCCGGATATCGCCGTGTTCGGCGCAAAGGATTTCCAGCAGCTACGCGTGGTCGCACAAATGGCCCGCGATCTCGATCTCGGCGTGCGGGTGATCGGCGCGCCAACGGTGCGCGAACGCGATGGCCTCGCGATGTCGTCGCGCAACCTCTATCTGTCACCCGAGCAGCGCCTAACAGCACCGGCGCTGTATCGCGCCATGAAGGAAACCGCCAAGCGGCTGCGCGGCGGCGACGATCTGAAGGCCGCCATGACCGCAGGCGCCGAACTGATTACCGCGGACGGTTTTGTGCTGGATTATTTCGAGGCGCGTCACGCCCAGACGCTGGCGCCGGTCGAATCCATCAAGGACGGGCCGATCCGCCTGCTGGTCGCGGCAAAGATCGGCAACACCCGGCTGATCGATAATGTCGGGGTCTAGAGCAATCCGAGGTCGCGCAGTTCGCGGCGCAGCGGTTCGGGCATCGCCGCGATGCTGGCGGCGGACTTGCCGAGATCCGGGGGCGCGGCGGTTTCGGTAAAATAACGCCAGCCCTGAAACGGCCGCATCGGCCGCGGCGATACCGCGATCACTTTTGGCTGCATGACCAGTCGGCATCGCCCGATGCCGTCGCGATCCCGGAACGGCTCGATCGCGATGATTTTTTCCCGGGCGGCGATCTCGCCGCGGATCACCCAGAACAGCGAACCGCCGGCGAGAATCTCTTCATCGCGTTTGGGGGTCATACGGGTGATGTGGATGTGGTGGCGCGGCAGTCCCTTCTGCCTCGCGGTTCTGATGCGTTCGGCAACCCAGCCCTTGAGTTCCTTTACAAACTCGCAGCCGACGGCAAGCTTGATGAGATGAAGCGGCATGATTTTCAGGTTAGCTTTCGGCGTCGGCGTTGGGAAGGATCAGTCCTCGGCCGCGGCCGGAGCCGGCGCACCGGGAGCCGGCGACAACCGGACCGGCGCAGCCGGGCGTGATTTCGGCGCCGCCTGTTTTTTAGCCGCGGTCGATGCCGGAGCCGGACGCGGCGCCGTCGTCTGCGCATTCGACGCAGCCGGCGGCGGACGCGACGCGGGGGCTGCGGCGCCCGGCGCCGGTTCGGGCGTCATGATATTGACCGGCGGGGTCGAAGCAGCGCTGGGAAACTCGGCATTCGTTGGCTTGCCGGTCGGCAACGTCGTAGGAAGCGCCGCAACCGCTCCGGCGGCAGGCGGTGCCGGCGCGTTCCATGACGGCGCATAGCGCAAAATCAAGCCCTCATAGATCCGCTCGTCCATATTGGCGGCGATCTGGTTGTGATCCGTCAGCGACCGGTAGGCCGCGCATTCTCCGGGCTGGCAACGGTCCCGGGCCGACAGCACGTAAGCCATCAGGCCGTAACGATCGCGCTCGACGGATCGCCGCAAGGTCGACAGCTCGGGCGTCATATTCTTGTTGGCGGTGGCGACGTCGCCGAATGAAGTCAGCTGTGTAAGGCGCGCCGCGGCATAGGACACCGCAGCAGCGGCGGCGTCGGCAGAACCGAACAGAACCTTTTCGCAAGCGGTGAGCACGGTTTCGCCGGCCAGATCGTCGATGCACGATAAAGCGGGCAAGGTAGCCGTCGCCGTTTGGGACGGCTGGATGTCGCGCGAAGCACTTCCGCCACCCGGACTGAAGCCACGAAGGGTCGCCGCGACGGCAACGCCGATCGCCAGCAGCGTGATCACCGTCAACGCGCCGTTGGCGACCGATTTCTCGGCGCGCAACAACGTGATCAGCAGAATAAGCGCGAAGAAACCCGCCGCGGCCAAGGTCAGCCACGTCGGAAATGTCGGCGAATACCAAATCTGGTCGAGCGATGGTGGCCAGGCCCAGTTCATACGCGATGTCCCCAAGGCTGATGGTCAAGGCTGATGGTCAAGGCTGATCGGCTGGATCGGCGCAACACAAAACGCGTCGGCCCTAAGCTGACGCAGATTGCGTCAACTTGACGGCGACGTTCGCTCTAATTTTATTTGGTGGAGCGCTCGACAATGAGGTCGAGGCTCGCGTGGAAAAACCGCCGCTCAGCCGACGTCGAGCTGACTTTCCTTGGCCACCCGCTCAAACGCTTCGGTCGAGCTCTTGATCCGGTACTGACAGTCGTCACCGTCGGTCGGCAGCAGCCGGATCACCTCATAGGTGCCGCTGGCGGCCGGACGCGCGACATTGCTGGCAGTAAAATAGACGGTCTCACCCACGCCAAACTTGTGCTTCAACGCCTTCTCCATCACACGGAAATGCCGGCCAAGCTCACGATCCCGTGGCGTCGGCCGACTGAAAAGTCCCAAAATGGGTATAGCACGCAGCGGGTCAATTTGGCCAGTCACATCAGGACATGGCAAATACGCAAATTTCGAAGGTTCGTCAGGGAGATAAGCGCTTTTATTGACCGCTTCCGCTAAAACTTCGGATTGGTTCGCGAGGGCGAAGGTTCGCTGCGCCCCCATGGCGCCCGAAACATCGTGGGCCGCAAGGGAGGCTACGGGGTTTCCGTTCCGGTCCCGGCCAACACTAGGCATGGCCTGCGCGTCGCTTCAGCGCATCGTTCAACGGCAAACGACTGCTCCAGGTCGACGATTCCACATTCACCGACGCCGGCAAGGCGGGACTATGGACTCAAGGCCGAGAGCGTAACGCTGTTTGACGAGGTGACGTATAGCGAGACGACGGTCCCAATTCTGCCGGTGCACCGCTGAAGAAGCGCCGCACCGCGTCCGGGACACGAGGCTATCGCAAATCCGTATCGCCCTTGGCGTGCTTGGATGCCATCTTGCGTCGTGTGAAAAACACGACCAACAGATAGCTATCTATCAAAATGGTGACCGCCATCACGCTGTAGGCCCACGGGCTTTCCATCAAATTCAGCTCGATCAGCACCCGGGAGACACCGAAGCCGACCACCCATGCGTCAAAACTCATGCATATCCGGCGAAACGTCTCTGCATCCAGCCGCCGGATGAGATAGGCGCCAAGCGGTATTCCAACCACCACGCTGGGAATAAACACCAGCAAGAGGGTCGCGCTTTCCGCGATAAACAGGCCAAGCTGGTAATACACGACGGCGGTAACGCTGGACTCGGCCACGCGAACCAACGCGAGACCGGCGCGAAACTCATTTTTGACCAGGCCTTGATTGTTGAACAAGATCGCCAGCGGCGGTCCCGAGATGGTGGTTACCGAATACAGGATTCCGAGCCCCGTGCCAAAAGGCAGGCCGACCAGCCATGTCGAGCGGATCGGCCTCCGCCAGCCGGCGGCCTGGACCAGGATGAGCGGCAGAATAACGGTGTAAGTGCCGAGTTTGATCCAGCCGGGCTGCAGCAAAGCAAGAACAAAGGCGCCGACGGCGATCCCGGGCAGCAGCCCGACGAGAATCGGAAACACCCTTCTCCATACCGCAGGAACGCCGTCCCGATTGATGAAGAGAACATACAAGTTAAGCAGGACTTCGATCAGAACGACGGCCGGATTGAGCACTCGATTTGTATAAAAAACCAGCGCGAGCGGCACGGTGAGCGACGAAAAACCATAACCGATGGCCCCGTTGACGAAGGCCGCAAACAAGGCGATCCCGCCAAGGACGATGCCGGCGGTGTCAAGAGCAGGCATCTTTGGTTTCTCCCACTGGCCGGCGCGCGGACGCGTAGCGCGTCATCATAGCTCAACGGGCCACCATGCTGGAAGGCGCGCATGCCGATCTCAGCTTGACTCCCGGCGCGTTCGTTCGTCGGCAGCTGCTCCGGTCATATAGATGATAGGAAATGCCGGATCGTTTCTCTAGCGGTCAAGTATCGGGCCGCAAGGTGGCGATGGGAGAAGGCTGCAATTCCGGCGTGGCGACAACTTGAGACCCCCACAGGCTTGTTGCCCTCATGGGAATAGGCGAACAACGCTCATGCGCGCCGGTAAGATCATGGTCCGTGCAGGCCTTACATCAATCTCGACGCAAACATCTTCCTGAGGCGGCGGGTGTCGTCTGCGGCCTCGGCCAGCAGCCAATCGCGGAACGTCGCGATCTTCGGCTTCATCGAAGCCGCCTTGGGACAGACGATCCAGTACGTCTTGGACAGTTTTAGCGACAGATCGAACGGTCTTGCGAGGCGGCCATTGATAAGGTCCCAGGCTGCCAGCGTAGTGCGTGCAAGCGCAACGCCCTGGCCGTCGACCGCAGCGTCTATCAGCATGCTGGCGCGGTTCAGGATCAGCCCGTGAGACAATTCGGGAGCCGCGACGCCGGCTGCATCGAACCATTGCGACCAGGCCTTGCTGTCGTCGAGATGCAGCAGCGGAGCTTTCAGCAGGTCCGCAGGTTTGGCAATGCGGTTACGCCCTGACATCAGCTTCGGGCTGCAGACCGGAAACAGCTGCTCGGTGCAAAGCCGGACGGCGTCAAGCCCAGCCCAATTGCCGTCGCCGTGCCTGACCGCGACGTCGACTTCCTCGCGAACGAAATCGATATGATGCATCGTAGCTGAAACCCGCAGATCGATGTCGGGACGGACCTCGGCGAAGCGGCCGAGCCGATAGACCAGCCATTTAGCCGCAAAATCCGGCGACGTGCTGACCGTCAAAACGCCTGAGTTCTGCCGCTGCAGGACGCGCTCGGTGCCTGCGGCGATGCGGTCGAGCGCGTCACGCACGACGCTAAGGTATTCGCGGCCGGCATCGGTGATGACGAGGCGCTGCCGTTCGCGATTGAACAGCTTGATGCCGAGCGTGGCCTCCAGCAATTTGACCTGATGGCTGACAGCTCCTTGTGTAACGCAAAGCTCTTCGGCCGCGCGGGTAAAACTTTCGTTGCGCGCCGCGGCTTCGAATGCCCTCAGCGCATTGAGCGGAGGTAGCTGGCGGGGCATCGCGTGACCTTCATGAGAAAATCTAGGGCAAGATAGAGAATTGATGCTTTGCCGGCAAGGCATTCCCGGTTCTATCAGTCTTGCTGCCCGGCTGAGCCGACGCTCGGCCACCAGGATGGAGCAGCGACAATGTCGCAATCATATTCTGTTCGGGAGCCGGTTCGCGCCGACTCTCACACCGCGGCCTGTCGAACCATGCTGTCGCGGTGGGCCCGCACCGTCACAATTTGGCTTGATCGCCGGCAGGGACGGCGGGACCTGAGTGAGCTGGACGATAGATTGCTGGCCGATGTCGGAATCTCGCGAGAAGATGCGCTTTGGGAGGCCGGCAAGCCGTTCTGGCGAACTGAAAAAGCGCTTCGAAAAGCCGGCCAGCCGTCTTGGCGAAACTTGAGCTCTTGATTGTATTCGGCCGGCGCCGCATTAGTTCATGAATATTTCTGGGGCCAGGCAGAAAAATGATGCGTTGCAGATCGGTCCGACAAAGCTAGAGATAGCCCCGCTTGCCTCATGCGAAGCGCGATCGGGTTCAAACGCAGCCACCCGGTGTCTTGAAGACGTTTCGTCTCAAGTGCTGCTCCGGCCCTGAAAGGGAGGAGCAGACATGGCCGACCCCAGCATCCCCTTTTGCCCATCCTCGCGTTTACCAGCCGCCATCGGTACACCGGTCCCCGGCCGGCTCATCGCCGCGCGTTCGGCAGCGGCATAGGAGCACCCAATGTCATCGAATGTCACTCTCTTTGGATTTCCGCGCAGCACCTTCGTTAAGGTAGTCGGGCTGATCCTGACTGCAAAAGGCGTCACGTATCGCTTCCACGATACCGAAGACGAGATGTACCTGCCGACCCATCTGCAGCGGCATCCCTTTGGGCGCGTGCCGGCACTGCAACATGACGATTTCATGCTCTACGAAACCAGCGCTATCGCAGCCTATGTGGACGACGTCCTCTCCGGACCGAAATTCACGCCGGCGGACCCGCGTCAGCGGGCTCGCATGAATCAGTGGATGTGCAACCTCAACTCCTACTTCTATCCGGAAATGATCTACCACGTGTCGCATGAGCGAATGGTCTACCCCGAGCTGGGAATTCCCGCCAATGACCTGATCGTTCAGCGCGCCATGCCGAAAGTGATACGGACGCTGGAGGTGATGGAACAGGAACTGTCCGATGGCCGGGCGTTCATTGTAGGCGATGCCGTGAGCATGGCCGACTTCTTCCTGCTGCCGACGCTGTTCGGTTTTGCACTCACCCCGGAAGGAAAACAGGTTATGCCAAAATTTCCCATGATTCAGGCGTGGGATAACCGGATGGATGCGCTTCCAAGCGTGATTCGCTTTAACGCTTCGCTGCCACCACGCGCGCCGATTCAGCACGCACGCGAATGGGTGCACCACCACCGTCCGGCGGCCTGACGTTCACGCCGGCGTAATCCGGCGAACGCGGGCTTCCATCGAACGGTCGGCGCTATCGGATTTTTCGTCGCCGTCGCAATCGGGTTTTGGACGTTCGCGGCGATGGCCGTGGGCATCATGCTCCGGATGAAGCAGCAAGCTGGGACATCGACTTGAAACTTGACCTCGACTGAATTCGGACAGGAGCAACGTCATGGCCGCCATTATCAGCAAAAAACTCGCCAACTCGATCTTGTCGCAGACCGCTGCCGCCATTTTCGTGCTCATCGGATCGCAACATCCACTGAATGCCGGAGATCTGCGCTTGTTGTCGGCCGCCTCGATACAAGAGGTGTTCAAGGAGGTCCTTGCCGATTTCGAGCAAGCATCGGGCCACAAAATTATTCTTCAATACGCTACCATGGGCACCATCACCGATCGGATCCGGGGTGGCGAGCAGGCGGACCTGGTGATCTCGTCGCGTCAGTCGGTCGCAACGCTTGTGAATGAGCATAAAATTGAAAGCGCCGGCCAGACCACGATCAGCAAGGTCGGCGTCGGTGTGGTCGTCCCGTCCGGCTCACCTACCCCCGTTATTGCAACGGTCGAGGACTTCGGTCGATCGCTGGCAGGGGCAAAAACAGTCATTTATGCCGATCCGGATCGCGGCGGCGCCGCAGGCGTCCACATCGCACGCATCATCCAACAGCTTGGCCTCGCTGACCAGCTGAAGTCGAAAACCGTCCTGGCAGCCGGCGGCGATGTCACAGAGGTCACGCTCTCCAAGGGAGAGGGAGCGATCGGCATGACGCAAATCAGTGAAATAGTGGGTAAGTCTGGAGCAGTATTCGCGGGGCCACTACCTCGGCAGTTGCAGAACTATACGGTCTTTGCCAGCGGCAGACCGATCGGCGCAAAGCATCCCGAAATAGCTGACGCGCTCCTGAACTTCCTGAAGAGCCCTTCCGCTGTTGTCGTGATGAAGGCAAAGGGCATGGAGGTCGAGTGAGCTCGCGCCCCGAAACGATCGTATTGCGGTCGCAAGGCGCGGCTGGTCGGCGCTTTGTCGATGTCGGGACAGCCGATCGCCGAGCTTACTGCTCGGTGGGATTCAGCGTCTCGCTCACTGCTTCTCCAGTTTCGTGATGGTCCTGACGCCGCCAATCTCGGTCACAGTGACATTCACCTTGTCGCCCGGCTTCACCGCGTTGAACACCAGCCCGTCCTGCACTTTGAAATCCTCGGCAGCCCCGCCGGAATTGGCGCCGACCGTCCCGCCCTGCGTTTGCTGGATCGCAATTTTGCCGTTGCCTTCGTCTATCTTGCTGATCGTTCCCGTGAGACTCTGTTGAGCGGCGGCGCCCGAACAGGTGATGAGGATACCCGCTGCACCCGCGAAAATGGATTTTGCTATCTTCATGTTCGTCTCCAACCTTGAATGTTCGCGATAAGGTGTAACCAACCAATTGGTTCCAAGCATGGATCGAAGGGGAGATTGTGCACACGGCTTCGTGATATTCCAGAGTGCTAGTCAGCGTCTTCTTCGTGTTGCGCGTGCACTGCACGCCAATTAAAAAACTGATGCGGGGAAAATGCAAACTCCCCATCAGACGTTCGGCGTCCAAGCTCTGCGCAACGCTCGCTCGTCGAGGAGATTGCGCGTGGACGAGCAAAGAGCATTATCTCCCCTACGTGGCCTAGTTGGGCAAATCGGCTTCGACCCGTTGCCGATGGCGGAGAACGTTCAGCGCGACAGGTCCATGGTCGATTACTGCAGTTCGGACCCACAGGTCGGCGAAGGCTTCGCCGTTGCGTTGCGCATCAGGGGAGTCGACGAACGTGCTGCCGGCCAGCACGGTAGCGGCCACGAACAGCCCCGACACGGAGGATAACCAGATGCGCAAGATGCCTTGGATCGTGGTTTCGGTTTTCGCAATTTCGTTTTTCGGCGCGAATGCGCAAAGAATTGACTGGCAGGTCTTTTCGCAACCGTTCGTCACCTCCGCACATGCACAGGCGATCGACTGGCAAAAGGTCGACGACGCATTCGGCAGGAAGGCCGTTGTGTCGGAGGACGTGCACCGATACGGCTTCCCGCGCACCGATCTGACCGTGATGCTTGACGGCGTCACCATCAAGCCGGCACTGGCGCTTGGCGGCTGGGTCGCGTTCAAGCCGGCGCATGGAGGCGCCATGGTCATGGGCGACCTTGTGCTGCTGGAGACCGAAATCAATCCCGTGATGCTCAAGCTCATCGAAGGCGGCCTTGAGATCACCGCCGTGCACAATCACCTGCTGCGCGCCAGCCCCGCGACGTTCTACATGCATGTCGGCGGCCACGGCGATCCGGCCAGGATGGCGGCCGTGATCCGCGATGCGCTTAGCGCAAGCAAAACCCCTCTGGCGACACCGGCAGCGGCCGGTCCGCCGCCGGCGGTCGACCTGGACACGGCGCAGCTTGATCAACTCATCGGCGCCAAGGGACAAGCGAATGGCGGCGTCTATCAGTTCAACGTGCCGCGCCGCGAACCGATCAAGGAAAACGACATGGTGATGGCGCCGGTCGGGCCGATGGGCGTCGCCATCGCCATCAACTTCCAACCGACCGGCGGCGGCAAGGCTGCCATCACCGGCGATTTCGTTCTGACCAATGACGAAGTCAATCCCGTGATCAAGGCGTTGCGGGCAAATGGCATCGAGGTGACAGCGCTTCACAGCCACATGCTGGACGAGCAGCCGCGACTGTTCTTCATGCATTTCTGGGCCGTCGACGACGCCCTGAAACTTGCGCGCGGGGTGCGTGCCGCGCTCGACAAGACAGCGAGCGTGAAAAGTTAGATCGATCCAGGCCGCCGCCACCAGGGCTATTACAAGATTGTAAAATCCGACTTTGGCTGCGTGGTTAACGAGGCGGGCCAGAAGCCGGGGTCGAAATTCACCCCACCTCAAACTTGTCGATTACAAGGGTTTCAGCAAGCCCGGCGCGGGTCCATTCCCGAAATGCCGGCAGCGCCATCATCGCATCCATGTAGCCGCGCACTTCGGGCGTCACCTCGACGGCATAGGTCCGGAATCGGTGGACTACCGGTGCATACATGGCGTCGGCGCCGCTGAAACCTCCGAACAAATACGGCCCAAGTTTTCCGTAGCGCTGGCGGCATTCGGTCCAGCTTTGCTGAATCCGCGCGATATCGGCGCGCGCATCCGTGGAAAGCGTCTTGGCGCCAACCGGCCGATGCAGGTTCATGCCGCATTCGTCGCGCAGCGCCGCGAAGCCCGAATGCATTTCCGCCGAAACCGAACGGGCATGCGCGCGGGCGGCGCGATCCTCCGGCCACAGCCCCGCCTCGGGAAATCGTTCGGCGGCATATTCGATGATGGCCAGCGAGTCCCAGATCGTGACATCGCCATCGACCAGCACCGGCACCTTGCCTGACGGTGTGAATTTCAGGATGCGCTGCTTGTCTGCAGCGCCGGTGTACAGCGGGATCTCCACCTCATCGAAGGCGATATTGCCGGCCTTCAGCGCCAGCCACGGCCGCATCGACCACGACGAATAATTCTTGTTGCCGATCACCAGCGTTAAAGCCATGCGGAGAACCTCTCGTGACGGCCCTATCCTGCCACGCGGCATTGGATGCAATCAACCCGGCTCGCGCCGTTGCCGCCGCGACCCGTGCGTGGCATTCGACGAGTAAATAGTGCGCAGAAGGATTGCTCAGGCAGACGATCCCATGACGTAGGGTTTCAGCATCGCGGCCATGATGCTGTGGGTCGGCGTCGGCACGCCGAGCTGGCGGCCGAGTTCAACGACCTTGCCGCCGAGCCAGGGCAGCTCAAGCCGATTGCCGCGATCGAGATCGAGCGCCATCGAGGCCTTCATGGCCGGCGGCATATGGCTGGTAAAGCCGACGATCTGCTCCACCGCGTCGGCCGGCAGCGCAACGCCTTTGGCACGGCCGACATCGACCACTTCGCGGTAGGCAGCCAGAAAAAACGGGCGCAGATCGGGATCGTCGCGAAGCTTGCCGATCGGCTGGCGCGTCGCCGCCATCAGGCTGGCGTTGGAAGCGAGCAGGATAAACTTCATCCATAAATCGGTGAGAATCTGCTCGCTCAGCGTCGCGTCGAAGCCGGCCTGAAGACACAGCGCGAGAAACTCCTCGCCGCGGTTGCTGCGCCTGCCATCGAGCTCGCCAAAAATCATGCGCATGAAGGTTCCGACCTGCTGGATCACACCAGGCGCAACAATCGACGCGCTGATCTGTGCCACGCCGCCCATCACGGCGCCGGGCCCAAGGATCGGAATCAGACGCTCGGCAGCGTCGACGCCATTCTGCAGCGGGATCACCGCGGTGTCGGAGCCGATCAGCGGTTTGATGTGCTGTCCCGCGCTTTCGACGTCCCACAGCTTGACGCAAAACAACACGATATCGACCTCGCCGATCTCGGCAGGATGTTCGGTTGCCCGGGTCGGCACGAGATGGATGTCGCCCCGGTCGCTTCGAACCTGCAACCCTTGGGCTTTCATGGCGGCAAGATGGGCGCCGCGTGCGATGAAGCTGACGTCGGCGCCGGCCCTGGCCAGCGCCGCCCCGAAACCACCTCCGACACCGCCTGTGCCGACAACCGCGATACGCATGGAATGTCCCCTTGCTGATCGAAGCCTGACGCCGCGCCCCGACGAAGGGTGAGAATTAACGCATGTGCGCACAAGGTCAAATCCGGAAAATTGGCCCAGAGGTCCTCGAAGCGAACAGTTACGCAGGCAAATTATCTAGAAGGCGGCATCAGCCCGGCCTTCGAAATCACCGGCGCCGCCTCGGCGGAAGCGAGGAAGCGGATCAGCGCTGCGGCCGCTTCGGACTGCTCGACGCTACGCGTGATCGCCCCCGCGAAAGAAAATCCCGGCTGGATTTCGGCCGGAAGCGCGCCGACAAAGGCAACTCCGGGAACGTGGATCAATTCGCTGACCTGCTGGAAACCGATCTCCGCCTCGCCACGCGCGACAACCGCGGCCACCGGCTCGCCGGACGGTGGTCCCCTCACCTTTCGGCTCTTGCCCGCGATCCGGTCTGCGATTCCGAGTTTTGGAAACAGCGTCGTCGCAAGATAAGTGCCGCTGCCGCTGTCCGAATAAGCAATCGATTTTGCCGCCAGCAGCGTGTGCCGAAGCGCCTCGACGCTGCCGATATCGGGCTTCTCGGCGCCCGCGCTCACCACCATGCCGATCAGCGAATAAGCAAGCTCGGTTTTGCTTTCGGCGCGCAGCAGGTCTCGCCTGCCCAATTCGTCGGCGGCGCCTCCATCCAGGATCACGACATCGGCGGCCTCGCCCCGCGCCAGCCGCGCAGGAATCGCCTCCGGGGAGTCACCCATCGACGGACCGCGCGTGGTGATCAGATGATGGCCGCTTGCGCGCTCGAAAGCCGGGCCGAGCTCGGAATAAACCCCATAAAAGCCGGCCGAGATCATCACGCGCACGTCGGCGGCGGATGCGCGCCCCATCATCAACAGGGCGGCTAGGCCGATCATGGATAGCAAACCAACGGGCGACCTTGGTTTCATAGGGCTTTTCCTGAGTTGGTTCAGGGCATACATCGGCCAGCTACCCTTCCATTCCGGCAAGTGCCATATTCGTACGCCGGCGAGGCTGCTACCGTGCAGCAACGGAGTCATACCCCTGAATAGCAGGAAAGTGCCGTGCTTTCATCGTCGAACCGCCGCAGTGCTGCCTGGTCTCTCGCACTATGCTTGGCGGCGGGCGCGCCGGCGCAGGCAGGAGCGTTGCCCGAGCGCGTGGCAAAGGCTGCGCAGGACCGCGTCGAATCCGGAATCCATCAGACGCTGGTATTCGGCGTCGTGCATGGTGGCGTCAGTGAGGTTGCGGCCTTCGGCACGCTGGATGATGGCAAGGCGCCCGACGGCGACACGGTCTATGAAATCGGTTCGATCACCAAGACCTTCACCGCGACGCTGCTGGCCGACGCCGTGCTCTCGGGCCGCGTGACGCTCGATACGCCGGTGGCTCAGCTTCTACCGGACTTCAAAATGCCGTCACGCGGGGACTTGCAGATTACCCTGGGCCTGCTCGGCAGTCAGCATTCCGGCTTGCCGCGAGAGCCGTCCAATTTTCTACCGAAAGACTTCGGCGATCCCTACGCCGACTACGATGCGGCGAAGCTGAAGGCGTTTCTTGCGGGATACCAACTGCCGCGCGATCCGGGTGCCGGTTATGAATATTCCAATCTGGGTTTCGGACTGCTGGGCGCCGGGCTGGCGCAGTTAGAGCACACGACCTGGGCCGCGCTGGCCGGCGAAAGGATTCTCAAGCCGCTGGGCATGACGATGAGCGGCACGGCGTTCAGCGACGCCATGCGCGCCGATCTGGCTCCCGGTCACGACCATATGGGCAACGCGGCGAAGAACTGGGACTTCGACGCGCTGGCGGGGGCCGGCGCGATGCGTTCCACCGCCAATGACATGCTGCGCTATCTGAAGGCCAATATGGGCGTCGATCCCTCGCCATTGGCAGATGCGATGAAGCTTGCGCAAGCGCCGCGCAGCGAGGCGTTCAAGACCAACCACATCGGGCTCGCCTGGATGACGAGCCGTACCGGAATCATCTGGCACAACGGCGAAACCGGCGGCTACCGCAGCTTTATCGGTTTCACGGCCGATCGGCGGCATGGCGTCGTCATCCTCAGCAACACCGCCGCGGATCTCGACGATCTCGGTTTCGCCACGCTCAATCCCCGCGTCCCGCTGTCGCCCGCATACAAGGCGATCGTGCTGCCTCGTGCATCGCTCGACGAATATGTGGGAACCTACAGGCTTCCCGACAAAATATTGCTCAAGGTTTTCCGCATCACCGACGGGCTGTTCGCCCAGGTGGCCGGACAAGGCGTGGTCCCCGTTTACCCATCCGCGCCCAATGAGTTTTTCGCCAGAGCCGTCAGAGCCAGCGCCAGCTTCACGCGCGATGCCAACGGCGTGGTGAACGGACTTGTCCTGCATCAGAACGGCGACCATGCGGCCGCAAAACTCAGTGCGTCCGAGATCCCGCCCGAGCCGCAGGAGATCGCATTCGATGCCGCCGCATCCGGCGACTACGTCGGCAAATACCAGTTCGATTTCGGCGCCGTGCTCGAAGTCGCGGTCAAGCGCGATCATCTCGAAGCGCAGATGACAGGGCAGACCGGCTTGGCGATCTTCGCGAGAGCCAGGGACCGGTTCTTTTACAAGGTCGTCGACGCGCAACTCGACTTTGAACGCGATGGCGGCGGAAAGGTCATCGCCGCGGTTCTGCACCAGAACGGACGCGATCTGCGGGCAGCCCGTATACCGGCACAACGATGATATCGGGTCGGTAACGCCGCAGCCGAGTTGAGGACAGACGACGGAAGGTCCCGCAGCGCGAGTGAAGCAGCGCTTGCGGCTTATGTGTCGATGCGCCATTGCATGGCGCATGTCCGTTGATGATTCGCCGCAAGCCGCTCCGCTCGAAGACTCTATCCTCGAGGTCCTGATGCGGGCCGGCCGCGGCACGCTGAGCGCGCCGGAAATCGCGCATGCGATTTCTCCTGAGGGCGACTGGCATGGCCTGTTGATGCCGATCCGCCGCGCGGCTATCGCGCTGGCGCAGGCCGGCCGCCTCGTCATCTATCGCAAGGGCAAGCCCGCCGATCCCGAGGATTTCCGCGGGGTCTATCGTCTGGGGCTGCCGCGGCAGGATTGAGCGGCAATCAATCCCATCTCGGCGCGAAGCCGAAATCGGTGAGGCGCGCTTTGGCGCTGCCCATCGCGGAAATCTCGTGCATCTCCTCGTCGGACAGTTCGAAGTCGAAGAGTTCGATATTTTCCGACAGCCGCTCGATTTTTGAGTTTCGCGGTATTGCCGCGACGTTCTGCTGCAGACGTGGAATGCGCGGATTGGGCCAGTGCAACAGCAACAACTCGACCTGCGCCAGGCGTCCCATATCAATGGGACAGTCTAGCCCTGCGATGCGCCGGCTGCGAGCGCGGCAAACACCGTCTCCGGCGCGTGCGCAATGACGGCGAGAAGCGCGCGCGCCGGTCCGCGCGGCATGCGCTTGCCCTGCTCCCAGTTACGGATGGTTTCGACGGGAACGCCAAGCCGGGCGGCGAATTCGATCTGGGTCAACCGCGCGCGCCGGCGAAGATCGCGAGCGGTCGGGGCGGATGCGGCATCGGCAGGCGCGATGACGGGAAAGACCGGCGCGAGCGGAAATTCCCGCCCGTCCCGCAATTCGACGATCCGTCCATCCGCTTTCAGCCGCAAGCGCTGCATGTTCGACTCCACGCCGCAATGGTCGGCGATGCGCGTTAAGGTCCCGTGAACGAAAGGCTATTTCAGCCCGAACCATAGCGTTGCGATGCCGAGAAACGAGAAGAAGCCGACCACGTCGGTGACCGTGGTCACGAACGTGCCCGACGCCACCGCCGGATCGGCCCGCACCCGCTCCAGCACCATCGGGATCAGGATGCCGCCGAGCGCGCCGGCAACGAGATTGCACAGCATGGCGAGGCCGATTACCACGCCGAGGCCCGGAATCTTGAACCAGGCCACCGCGGCAACGCCGGTGATGATGGCAAAGGCAAGCCCGTTGACGAGCCCGACCAGCGCTTCGCGCATCACCACCCGAAAGGCGTTGTTGGAGCCGAGTTCGCGCGTGGCCAGCGCGCGCACCGCCACGGTCATGGTCTGGGTCGCGGCATTGCCGCCCTGGCTGGCCACGATCGGCGCCAGCACCGCCAGCGCCACCATTTTTTCCAGCTGGCCCTCGAACAGGCCCAGCACCGAGGAGGCCAGAAACGCGGTGGCGAGATTGACCAGCAGCCAGTTGAAGCGGCCGCTGGCGATGGTCCAGACGCTGTCGGACAATTCTTCGTCGCTGGTGACGCCGCCCAGTGCCTTGAGGTCTTCCTCGGCCTCTTCCTCGATGACATCGACCACGTCGTCGATGGTGATGACGCCGACCAGCCGGTTCGCCGTATCGACCACCGGCGCCGCGACCAGATTGTATTTGCCGAACAGCCGCGCCACTTCTTCCTGATCGTCCATCACCGAGACGCGGCGGCGATCCTCGTCGATCAGGTCGGCCAGCGGCACCGGGCGGCGCGCACGCAGCAACGCATCGAGCGATACCGCGCCCTGCCAGTGCTGGGCGCTGTCGACCGCATAGATTTCATAGAAGCGATCCGGCAGGTCCGGGGTGTCGCGCATGTAGTCGATCGCCTGCCCCACGGTCCAGTCCGGCGGCACCGCGATGAATTCGGTCTGCATGCGCCGGCCGGCGGAATTTTCCGGATAAAGCAGGCTGCGCTCCAGCGCGACGCGTTCGGAGTGCGGCAGCTTTTCGAGGATTTCTTCCTGATCTTCCTCGTCGAGGCCCTCGAGCAGTTCGACGGCGTCGTCGGATTCCAGTTCACGGACGCCTTCAGCGACCGTCTCGGGCTCGAGTTCCTCGAGAATCTCCTCCCGGACGGCGTCGTCGACTTCGTTCAGGGCGGAGAAGTCGAAGTCGGTGCCTGTCAGTTCCACCAGGCGCGGTCGCTCGTCCGGATCGAGCGCTTCGATCAAGTTGCCGAGGTCGGCCTCGTGGAGTTCGGCGACGATTTCGCGCAAGAACCGGGCGTCAGCGGCCTGAACGGCGGCCGAGACTTTCTCAACAAATTCGGGGCGGATGTCGCCGTCTTCATCCCGCATCGCGAGACGGTCAGCACCGATCCCTGGGCATCGGCGGATTGGGCAACGTCCATATCATCGGCCATGCCGTGCCTCGCCGGTTTGTTACGAATGTACGTCTAGCACTTCGAGCGAATTGCGCTATCTCATGAAGGGAACGAATTCGCGCTGGTGTCGTGCATTACCCAATCGGCAATGCCAAGCGCAATGATAAATGCACGGAAGCGACGAGCTCCGCGCGCTGAAAGATGTCATGATCGTGCTGCGCGCCGCCGCCGTTGCCTTGATCGCCTGCATGGCAACCGCCCATGCGGCGGAGTGCCCGCGCAAGGACGCCTTGGGCACCTCTCGCATTCTTGCGGTGGATCCCGCCCAAACCCCGCGCGTCGGATCGAAGAATTTTCCGCAGACCCTGCCGCTCGACGACCATGAAGTGGTGCTGACCTTCGACGACGGGCCTTGGCCGCCGACGACGCCGCGAGTACTGGCGGCGCTGGCGAAGGAGTGCGTGCACGCCACCTTCTTCCTGATCGGAAAACCCGCCTCCGAACATCCGGAACTGGTGCGTCGAATAGCGGCCGAGGGCCATAGCATCGGCCATCACACCTGGCTGCACCGCAGCCTGATGCGGATCAAGCCCAGCGAAACCACCGAAGAAATCGACCGCGGAATTTCCGCGGTCGAAATGGCGCTGCATGGTGTCGCGACCAGCACGCCGAGCACGCCGTTCTTCCGTTTTCCCGGTTTCGAGACCACACCGGCCACGCTGGACCAGCTGCAATCCCGCGGCATTGCGGTGTTCGGCGCCGATCTGTGGGCCAGCGACTGGAATCCGATGACGCCGAAGCAGGAGCTGAAGCTCCTGACCGACCGGCTGAAGGCGGCCGGCAAGGGAATTATCCTGCTGCACGATCCGAAGGCGCAAACCGCCGCCATGCTGCCGGATTTCCTGCGCTACCTGAAGGACAATCACTATCGCGTGGTGCACCTTGTGCCACCGGACAAACAGCCGGAACCCGTTCCTTCGGCCGCGAATTTACCGCCGGTGGAAAAACATGATTAGGGCCATGTTCATGGCCCAGCCTGTAGTTTTCTGCTCAATTGAATGCGTGATGGTGTTTTTGGAATGGGTAGAGCGCTGAGCGGAAGCAGAGCACGGCGAGTGCTGGTGCTGGCGTTGGGAATACTGGCCGCCGGCATTGCCGCTGGATCGGCCTCCGCGGCCGATTGCCCGGGCAATCCCGGTGCACTGGGAACCTCGCGAACGCTGGTGGTCGATCCCCGCGAACATCCGCGGATCGGCACCATGCAATATGCCGAAACCCTGCCCCTGCAGGACCACGAGGTGGTGCTGACCTTCGACGACGGTCCGCTGCCGCCGCACAGCACCCAGGTTCTGGACATTCTCGCCGCGCAATGCGTGAAGGCGACCTTCTTCATCATCGGCCGCATGGCACGGGATTACCCCGACGGCGTGCGCCGGGTTCGCGACGCCGGCCACAGCATCGGCACCCATACCCAAAATCATCCGCTGAGCATGAACCGGATGCCGATCGAGCGCGCGCGGCAGGAAGTCGACGACGGCATCGCCGCGACCACCGCCGCGCTCGGCAGCTCCGGTCCGCCCGCGCCGTTCTTCCGCATTCCCGGCCTGTCGCGCGCCGAAGCTGTCGAGGACTACCTCGCCTCAAAGGGCATTCAGACCTGGAGCGCCGATTTTCCCGCCGACGACTGGAGGCACGTTTCCTCTTCTCGCGTGTATGATCTCGCCATGAAGCGGCTCGAGGCCAAGGGTAAAGGCATCCTGCTGCTGCACGATATCCAGGCGAGAACCGTCGCGGCGCTGCCGAAAATCCTGCATGAGCTGAAGGCGCGGGGCTATCGCATCGTTCATGTCGTGCCGGCGACGCCCGAACTGCCGAAGACGCCGACCGAACCGCAGCAATGGCGGTTGCATCCGGCCTCGGAAGCGATCGCGATTTCGCGCTGGCCGAAAATTCCCGATTTCGTCTTTGCCAACGCCGAGACACTTCCCGCGCCCGCCGTTTCGGATTGGTACGATGGCCGGCCGATGTCCTTGCCGGAACTCGCTCAATCTCCCAAAACGACTGGGGCGCGGCGCCGTGCCATTGCCGCAGCAGGCGCCGTGGCCGCGATCCTCGCCGCTGCAGACCGCCAACGCCGCGATCACCCTGCCGGTGGCTGCGAAAGACGTTTTCGAACTTCCGGAACGGTCCAGCGCAGCGACGCAACAGGCCGTGGTGCCGGCGCATCATGCGGAGCGAACGCAGGCTCCCGCCGCAAACGAAGCAGACGCAATCGCAAAACTGATTGCGATCCACGCCAGCGCCTCCAGGCGCATGATCCGGGGAAGCCATCGCATTGCCGGACCGGACCTGAAGCGCGTGCCGCTGACGGCGCGCTGAGGCGCGGCGCAGCTTCCCGGCCGGCCCGTGCCGGGCTTCGCGCAGATGTCCGGTTCGGCGATGTCTGGTGCGCTCGGAGGGACTCGAACCCCCACGATGTTACTCACTGCCACCTCAAGGCAGCGCGTCTACCAATTCCGCCACGAGCGCAAGGATCGACTCCGATAGATCGGCGCAGGGCTTGCGCCGGCCGGTTCGACGGCGCCGATGTAACAAATCAGGGATGGAGGGACAAGGCCCAGCGGCGGCCTGAAGGCTACCTGTGGCCGGGGGTCCGGGGCAGCATTTGCTTGACTTCCACGGCGATCCGGTTGCGGTCGACCAGCACCACGCCGCTGGCGATGGGCAGGTTGTTGGCCAGCACCTTGACCTCGTCCTGCTCGGTGGCGTCCAGTTCGATGATGGCGCCGCGGCTGAGCCGCATTACCTGATGAATCGGCATCGAGGTGGTGCCGAGCACCACCATGAGGTCGACCGAGACTTTATCGAGGGTTGGCACTTCTGAACCACCACGCTGCTACTGAACGCAAAAATGCGGAGAATTGTCAGGTTCCAGATCACCACGTTATGGTTAGCCGATGGTTAATGACCGCCAAAGCCTCCATTTGACGACGTTGGCGCGGCCTGCCGGCGGCGCCGCCGTGGAATGGCGGGTTGCCGCCGCGCCGGTGCCCTATCCGGAGGCGGTGGCCGCGATGGAAGCGCGGGTGGCGGCGATCGTCGACGGCCAAGCGCCGGAACTGGCGTGGCTGCTGGAACACCCGCCGCTGTACACTTCCGGAACCAGCGGCCGGGATGCAGACCTCCTCGACCCCCGTTTTCCGCTGTTTTCGAGCGGCCGCGGCGGGCAGCTGACGTATCACGGCCCCGGCCAGCGGGTCGCCTATGTGATGCTCGATCTCAAGCAGCGCCGGCCCGATGTGAGGGCGTTTGTGGCTGGTCTCGAGGAATGGATCATCCGGGCGCTCGCCGCCTTCCATGTGCGTGGCGAGCGGCGCGAGGGTCGCGTCGGCGTCTGGGTCGCGCGTCCGGACAAGGGCCGGGATCACGAGGACAAGATCGCCGCCATCGGTGTGCGGCTGCGGCGCTGGGTGTCGTTCCACGGCATCTCGGTCAATGTCGCGCCGGAGCTGACGCATTTCGCCGCGATCGTGCCTTGCGGCGTGGTCGATCCGCGCTACGGGATCACCAGCCTGGCCGATCTCGGCTATCCCGTGACAATGGCCGATGTCGATATCGCGCTCCGGCAAGCGTTCGAGGAAGTGTTCGGCGCTTCGAAGATGCGGCTGCCGGAACAGACGGCCTGACCCGACGGTTACGACGGCCAGACCGAACCGAGTTCGGAAAACCGCTCACCCTTCCTGCACAAGTCCAGCGCATCCGGTTCGCCGGCCTTTTCATCGACCGTATCGACCCGCGCCGTATCCGGCCCGCGACGGCATAGCGCGATCATTTCGGCCACGGCTCGTTCGGGGCCGGCGAATACCGCCTCGACGCTATCCCTGCCGCGATTGCGCACCCAGCCCTGCAGCCCGCGCGCGGTCGCGGCGCGCCTGGTCCAGTAGCGAAAGCCGACGCCTTGAACGGCTCCCCGGATCAGTACATGACGGATGACATCGCCCATCTATCGCTTCAGTCCGAGAAAATCCGCGCCACGCTGTTTTGCGTCCGCATCGCGCGTAACGCGGCCCATCAATTGCGATGACGCCACGCCCTTCAAGTCTCTCGGCGCGGCACCTTCGCGGACGGCTTTCAGCGTCTCGAACACCGCCTGGGTTGCCGCGGCAATCGGTGCGTGGCCCTGCACCGCGATCCGCACCCGTTGGCCGGCCAGGAACCCCCAATCGGTCATCTCCTCGGTCGGCCCGCCCAGCACGATGGGCAGCGTGGTCGCAGCGGCAATGGCGTCGAGCTCCGCGCGCGTTTTCACCCCGGTGAAGAACAGCGCATCGACGCCGCTGGCCTGATAGGCCCTGGCACGCGCGATGGCGTCGTCGACCGAGGTTACCGATGCGGCTCCGGTGCGGCCGATGATCACCAGCGACGGATCGCTGCGCGCATCGAGCGCGGCTTTCACCTTGCCGACGCCCTCCTCCAGCGAAATCAGTTGTGTCTTCGCCTGCCCGTAGGCCTGCGGCAGCAGCGTATCCTCGATGGTGAGGCCGGCGGCGCCCGCGGCTTCCAATTCCTGCACGGTGCGGCGGACGTTCAGGGCATTGCCATAGCCATGATCGGCATCGACCAACACCGGCAGCGTGCCGGCGCGCGACATCCGGCGCATTTGTTCGGCTATTTCGGTCAACGTGATCAGCGTAATGTCGGGATCGCCGAGCACCGCGAGCGATGCCACCGAGCCGCCGAACATGCCGACCTCAAAGCCGAGATCCTCGGCGATACGGGCGGAAATCGCGTCGTATACCGAACCCGGACGGATGCACGCCGATCCTGACAGGATCGCGCGTAAGCTCTCGCGGCGTTTGCGGAACGACATTGCGTGCCTCTAGGCGAATTCGAGAATCAGCGCGTCCACCGCCAGCGTCGCGCCGGCCGTGGCATGAATTTTCTTCACCGTGCCGTCGCGCTCGGCGCGCAGCACATTCTGCATCTTCATCGCCTCGACCACCGCCAGGGTTTCGCCGGCCTTGACCTCCTGGCCTTCGCTGACCGCGATCGACACTACCAGACCCGGCATCGGACACAGCAGCTTCTTTCCCGCGCCGGCCTTGGTGCCGACCGGCATCAGCCGCGCGGCCGCCGCTTCACCTTCGGTGAACACGTTGACGGCGACTTCGAAGCCTTGATGCGCGAGGCGAATGCCGTTCGGAATCGGCCGCACCTGCATGGCGATCGCGTGACCATCGATGGCGCCCTGCCACACCGGATCGCCTGGCGTCCACGGCGACACCAGTTGATGGGGAGTACCAATGGTGCCGTCAGCGCCGACGAAGCGGATCGCAATGCCCTCGGCTTCGCGTGCAACCTCGAGCGCAATCTCGTTGCGCTCCAGCCATACCGCGCGGCGGCGCTCGCGCTGCACCGCGCGGCCGGTCATCTGGCCGGATATCTGCCGCTTGCGTTCGCCCAGCACGTGATCGATCGCGGCTGCGACCGCGGCGAGCCGGCGCGCGATCTCGCCTTCCGGCTCGCGCGCGGCAAAACCCTTGGGAAATTCCTCGGCGATGAAGCCGGTAGAGAGATTGCCGCCGCGCCAGCGCGGGTGGTTCATCAAGGCCGACAGGAACGGAATGTTGTGCCTGATACCGTCGATATAAAACGAATCCAGCGCGGTCGCCTGCGCCTCGATCGCGGCCGCGCGCGACGGCGCGTGGGTCACGAGCTTGGCGATCATCGGATCGTAATAGATCGAGATTTCGCCGCCTTCCTGCACGCCGGTGTCGTTGCGCACAGTGATGCCGCCGGCACTGCTCTCGACCGGCGGCCGGTATTTTACCAGCCGCCCGATCGAAGGCAGGAAGTTGCGGAACGGATCCTCGGCATAGACCCGCGATTCCACCGCCCAGCCGGTCAGCGTCACGTCCTTCTGGGCCAGCGCGAGTTTCTCGCCGGCCGCGACGCGTATCATCTGCTCGACGAGGTCGATGCCGGTGATCAATTCGGTCACGGGATGCTCGACCTGCAGCCGCGTGTTCATTTCGAGGAAATAAAAACTCTTGTCCTGGCCGGCGACGAATTCCACCGTGCCGGCGGAATCGTAGTTCACCGCCTTGGCGAGCGCGACCGCCTGCTCGCCCATCTTGCGCCGCGTGGTTTCGTCCAATAGCGGCGACGGCGCTTCCTCGATCACCTTCTGATTGCGGCGCTGGATCGAGCATTCGCGCTCGCCAAGATAGATCACGTTGCCGTGCTTGTCGCCGAGCACCTGGATTTCGATGTGGCGGGGATCGACGATGAATTTCTCGATGAACACCCGATCGTCGCCGAACGAGGATTTTGCTTCGGCTTTGGCAAGATTGAACCCCTCGGTGACTTCGGAGGTCGAATGCGCGATACGCATGCCCTTGCCGCCGCCGCCGGCGGAGGCCTTGATCATCACCGGATAGCCGATCTGGTCGGCGATCTGCACCGCGTGGTTCTCGTCTTCGATGACGCCGAGATGGCCTGGCACCGTGGAAACGTCGGCTTTCGCCGCGGCTTTCTTGGATTCGATCTTGTCGCCCATCGCGGCGATCGCGGCGGCGTTGGGGCCGATGAAGACGATTCCGGCCTCGCTGAGCGCGCGCGGAAAGGCTTCGCGTTCCGACAGGAAGCCGTAGCCGGGATGCACCGCTTCGGCGCCGGTCTTGCGGCAGGCCTCGACGATCTTCTCCATCTTCAGGTAGCTTTCCGCGGCCGCCGGCGGCCCGATCGCGACGGCGTCATCTGCCATTTCGACATGGAGCGCGTCGCGGTCGGCCTCGGAATAGACGGCAACGGTTTCGATCCCCATCCGCCGGGCAGTCTTGATGACGCGGCAGGCGATCTCGCCGCGGTTGGCGATCAGAATTCGTTTGAACATGCGCTTGTTTACTTGCAAGTTTGGGGCGGGGTCCAGCCCGCAATCTGGCACGCGGGGGCGGATGTAACAATTCCGTCGTACAGAAAAACTAAACAGAGGCAATGGCCAACAGGCCGGAATTGTCTCTCGGGGGAGATTTTGATGCGCCTTAAATTCGTGATGCTTTCTGCCGGCCTGACGGTGCTGACCGCGGCCTCGGCTCTCGCCCAGAACAACACTGCCCGCAACCTCATCCTGTTCGTGCCGGACGGCTTGCGCGGGCGGATTGTCACGCCGCAGACCGCGCCCGCGATGGCCGAACTCCGCGACAACGGGGTTAATTTCAGGAATTCGCACTCACTGTTTCCGACCTTCACCACCGCCAACGCCTCTGCGATGGCCACCGGCCATTACCTCGGCGATACCGGCGACTTCAGCAACACCATCTATACCGGCTATCCCGTTGCGCACGCCAACGGCACCGTCACGCCATTTCTCGAGGTCAACCCGGTTCTGCTCGATGTCGATGAGCATTTCGGCGGCGATTTCCTGAACGAGGAAACCGTGCTGAAAATGGCGCGGGAGCGAGGCTACAGCACCGCGGCGATCGGCAAACTCGGCCCCACCCTGATTTTCGATCACACCGACAAGACCGGCGCCGACGGCCTGCATTCTATCGTGATCGACGACGCCACCGGCGGCAAGAACGGCGTGCCGCTGTCGCAGGAGACGCAGGCCGCGTTGACCAAGGCCGGTCTTCCACTGACAACGCCGTCGCGGGGCGAAAATGGCAAGTCTGGCGACGCCAAGACACCGGGCACCACATCCGCCAACGTCGCGCAACAGGCTTATATGGCCGATGTCGCCACCAAGGTGGTGCTGCCGATGTTCAAGGCGCGCAACAAGCCGTTTGTACTGGTATTCTGGTCGCGCGACCCGGATGGCTCGCAGCACAACACCGGCGACAGCCTCAACACGATCACACCGGGGATCAACGGGCCAACCGCGATGGCCGGCATCAAAAATGCCGACAACAATCTTTCGCAACTGCGCCGGGCACTGGACGATCTCGGTCTCACAGCCTCGACCAATATCATGATCTCCTCCGACCACGGTTTTTCGACTATTTCGAAGGAGAGCAAGACCAGTCCGTCGGCGAAAATAACCTACGAGGATACGCCGAATGGCTTTCTCCCGATGGGCTTTCTTGCGATCGACCTTGCCCGGGCGCTGAAGCTGCCGTTATTCGATCCGAACGACAAGAACGCGCCGGTTGCCGAAAATGCCCATCCCAAGGCGGGCAATGGTCTGCTCGGACCGGATCCCGCAAAGCCCGACGTGATCGTCGCCACCAACGGCGGCTCCGATCTGATCTATCTGCCCAACAACGATCGCAAGCTGGCGGGACGCCTCGTCAAGGCGCTGTTGGAGCAGGACTATGTCAGCGGCATCTTCGTCGAAGACGATCTCGGGCGCTTTCCCGGCGCGCTGCCGCTGTCGCTGCTCAGTCTGCGCGGCAAGGCCGTGACGCCGCATCCGGCCATCGTGGTCAATTTCCGTTCCTGGTCCAGCGGATGCGATGAGCCGGCCAATTGCTCGGTCGAAGTCGCAGATACGGTACTGCGGCAGGGCCAGGGCATGCATGGCAGTTTCAGCCGCGGCGACACCATGAATTTCATGGCGGCGATCGGGCCCGACTTCAAAACCGGCTATGTCGACGATCTGCCGGTCAGCAACGCCGATGTCGGCGCCACCGCGGCGCGGCTGTTGGGTCTCACCCCAAGACACAAGGGCAATCTGATCGGCCGGGTGATGACCGAGGCGATGCCCAATGGCGCGACGCCGCGCGGGTTCAGTGGCAGCGTCGGTTCGCGCGTGTCGGCGAATGGATTGAAGACGGTGCTGAAATTCCAGCGCGTCGGCGAGCAACGCTATTTCGACGCGGCAGGATTCCCGGGCCGCACACTCGGCCTTGAGGCCGAAGGCGGAAAACAAAAAACGGCGGGGAAATAACCCCGCCGCTCGAATTCGCCTGATCGACCGACCTACATCCCGATGTCGAACACGTTCGGGATCTGCGTTAGCGGCAGCGTGGCTGCGCCGACAATGGTGGCGACCAGGCGCATCAAGGTGCGGTTGCTGCGGCGCCGGCCGCGCATCTGGCTGGCGATCCATTCCAGCACTTCGGTATCGACGCCGACGGCCCTGGTGGGCGCCCAGCTCTCGATCGCGGTATCCGGCGACAGCGCAACGGTGCGCGACGGCACCGGCAGCCCGGAGGCGGAAGCGGCATGATGCACGACGGCCTTGGCGAACAGATCGTCGAACAGCCCGTCATCGCTGCGCTCGGCGGCGGCGTCGTTGATCTCGAACAGCGCCTCGGCTTCGGCGCGGCTGACCGGCTGATGCTCGACCGCGGTCGCGGTGAGAATGCGCGCACACCAGGCGGCGTCGTCGGCATCCAGTGCGCGGGAAAAATGAATACGGCCCTTGGTGGTCGGCCCCTCGCCGGTGATGACGCCGTCACGGACGATGGTGAGGGCTTGCGCCGCAGTTTTGCGGCAGGAAATCTTCGAAGTGACGGCGGCGGTCGGTTCGGCAGAAATTCCAGGGGCAGACATCGGTACTCTTCTCTGTTTTCTTCTTCATCCCAGCATTTCCATGCGGGCGTAAACGAGCGGTTAATTAATCGACACCGTAAAGGCGGCTTTTTTAGATGGTTGCCGATTGGTCGCTGTGTCCTCGACCGCGCTTTGAGGGCGTCGCAACCTCGTCCGGCAGGGTTGGGGCGCGGAAGCGGCAATATCAGGGCACGATCCGTTTGATGCCATTGTGGTTTTTCCGTCGCAGCGGGGCGTATCAAAAGAAGATTCCAGCAGCAGCCCCCGATGAAGAAGGATATTGTCCTTTTTGCCGAAGGCATTCCGCTGCGGCACCCTGCCCGCTATATTGAGCGAACGAATTCATCTGTAACTTGAATGGCATGAGGTCGAAACATGGCTCTCCAGATTGGCGCTGTGGCCCCGGATTTCGAGGCCGAAACCACCGATGGCAAGATCAAGTTCCATGACTGGATCGGCAATAGCTGGGCGCTGCTGTTTTCGCATCCGAAGGATTTTACCCCGGTCTGCACCACCGAACTCGGCGCGCTGGCAAAACTTAAGCCGGAATTCGACAAGCGCGGCGTCAAACTGATCGGGCTCAGCGTCGATCCGGTCGACAAGCACGCGAAATGGTCCGACGACATCAAGGAAACCCAAGGCGCCGCACCGAATTTCCCCATGATCGGCGACACCGACCTGAACGTCTCGAAGCTCTACGACATGCTGCCGGCCAGCACCTCCGGCGACGCCAACAATCGCACCGCCGCCGACAACGCCACCGTGCGCAACGTCTTCATCATCGGGCCGGACAAGAAGATAAAACTGGTGCTGGTCTACCCCATGACGACGGGGCGCAATTTCCAGGAGATTTTGCGGGTGATCGATTCGCTGCAGATGACCGCCAAGCATCGCGTCGCGACTCCCGCCGACTGGAAACAGGGCGAGGACGTCATCATCGCCGGCTCGGTGAGCGACGACGAGGCCAAAACGATCTATCCGCAGGGCTGGAAATCGCCAAAGCCTTATATCCGGATCGTGCCGCAGCCGAAGTAACGCGGGAAGTTTCATAGGGTGGGCAAAGGCGCACTTGCGCCGTGCCCACCATCAGCACTCAGATGCGGCGATTGAATGGTGGGCACGCTGCGCTTTGCCCACCCTACGGCTCTAGATCTTCCGCTCGATCCAGTTTGCCATGATCAACCCAAGCGTGGACGACACCGCGGTGACGAACGATCCCCATGACACGTCGACGACTGCCACCGGCCAGGTCCAGTGCCTGAGTAGCGACAACGAGGTCAGTTCGAAGGTCGCGTAGCAGAAGAAGCCGAACAGCGCGCCATAAAGCAATGTCGATTGCCACGCTGCATCGGGCGAGCCGCTGACGAAGATCAAAATTCCCGCCACGTAAAGCACATAGAACAGGATCGCCGGCACAAGCCTGATGGCGCCGAGCATGTCGCCGACCTGCGAGGTGAAAAAGCTCTTGGCGACGAGGCCGAGAAACAGGAAATCGATGGGGATGATGACGATCAATGTCGCCAGATAAAGAACCGCATATCGCTTCACATCGCCCTCCGCCGCCCGTCAGTTCCCTCAACTACGTCCGGGATTGCGTAAAGTTGCAATGTCAGGCTTACACGAGGGTTCGCCGCGGACCCATCGCGTCGCATCCGAGGTGACGCGCCCGATGGCAAGCCAAACGCAGCCCTGCATCGTCTGGTTTCGCGACGATCTGCGCCTTTCCGATCATCCCGCGCTGCATGCGGCCTCGAAGACCGGCGCGCCGATGATTTGTCTCTACGTGTTCGACGAACGAGGCACGCGCCCGCTCGGCGGTGCGGCGCGATGGTGGCTGGCGCAATCGCTGCGTGCCTTGCATAAAAGTCTTGAGGCGACTGGCGCACCGCTGGTGCTGCGCCGAGGATCGGCGGCGAAAATCATTGCGGAATTGGCGCGCCAGACTGGCGCCGCCGCGGTTTATTGGAACGAGATCGCGCAAGCGCCGCATCAGGCCGTCACCGGTCAGGCCGCTACCGCGCTGAAAGGCCTCGGCGTCTCCACAAAAGCCTTTCCCGGCGATCTGCTGGTGACGCCTAAAAGCATCAGCAACAAGGACGGCCGCGGGCTGCGGGTGTTCACGCCGTTCTGGAAACGAGTACAGAGTATGGGCGATCCCCCGCAGCCGCTGCCCGCGCCGAAGGCTTTGAGTCCCGCACCGGACATTGCTGGCGACGCGCTTGAAAACTGGCATCTCGAGCCCACCTGCCCGGACTGGGCCGGCGGATTGCGCCAGACATGGAGGCCGGGAGAGGTTTTCGCGCAGGCGCAGCTCAGGCGCTTCCTCAAAAGCGGCGTGGCCGGCTATGCCACCGAACGCGACCGGCCCGACCGCGAAGGCACCTCCAGACTTTCGCCGCATCTGCGCTTCGGTGAGATCAGCGCGCGGCAGGTCTGGCACACCGCGCGATTTGCCGCCGCCGAGCAGCCGAAACTCGCCGGCGACATCGAGAAATTCCTCAGCGAGCTGGGTTGGCGCGAGTTCTGCCGGCATTTGCTGTTCGACGTGCCCGATCTGGCCGAGCGCAACCTGCAGCCCGCATTCGACACTTTTCCATGGAAATCCGACGCGGCAGCGCTCGTGGCCTGGCAGCGCGGCCTGACCGGCTATCCCATCGTCGATGCCGGCATGCGTGAACTCTGGCACACTGGGGTGATGCACAATCGGGTACGGATGGTTGTGGCCTCGTTCCTGGTAAAACACCTGTTGATCGATTGGCGCGAGGGCGAAAAATGGTTCTGGGACACGCTGGTGGATGCCGATCCCGGCAGCAACCCGGCTAACTGGCAATGGGTCGCGGGCTGCGGGGCCGATGCGGCGCCCTACTTCCGGGTGTTCAATCCGATCCTGCAGGGCGAGAAATTCGACCCCGATGGCGCTTACGTGCGGCGCTGGGTGCCGGAGCTTGCGGAGCTGCCGGCCGCGCTGATCCACCGGCCCTGGACGGCGGCGCCGCTCGAGCTTGCCAGTGCAGGCGTCACCCTCGGCAAAACCTACCCGGAGCCGATCGTCGGCCACAAGGCCGGGCGTGAGCGGGCGCTGGCGGCTTACGCCAAAGTCCGTGCGGGATAAGCCGACCGCAGCATCGCTTTCAACAAACTGCGAATCGGCTATCGTTGCGGCTTCGACAACCTTTGGGGGATGCCATGGACGACGATAAATCGATTGTGCAAACGGCGACCGACGCGGTGAGCAGCGCTGCCAGCGCGACCACGGCGGCGGCGAAGACGGTGGCCAAGAAGGTCAAAAAGGCTGCCAAGAAATATGCGAAGAAAGTGACGCCGAAGAAGGCGAAGAAAGCCAAGAAGGCCAAGAAGGCCGGCAAGAAATCAAGTGCAAAAAAATCGGCCAGGAAATACGCGAAGAAAGCTCCCGGGAAGAAAAAGAAGTCAACGAGGTCGAAGCGCTGACCGCGCGGCGTCGCGCGCAAAGCCTCCGGACGAACTCCGGAGGCTTTTCGTCTCCAGCATGGCTTCAGACCCGCGCGCTTTTGTTGACCAGGAATACCGCGGCGGCACAGGCCACCATCCCAGCGATCGCCACCGCATCGAGCCGTTCGCCGAACAGCACATAGGCCATCACCGCGGTCACCGCGGGAACGAGATAGAACAGGCTCGCGACCGATGTCGCCGCCGAACGCCGGATCAGCCAGTACAACAGCCCGATCGAGCCGAGCGACAGCACCACCGCGAGCCAGATCAGCGCGACGATGAATTCGCCGGTCCAGCGCACCACGCCGGTCTCGAACAGCCGGGCGCCGACGCTGAAGAAAATCGCCACCGCGATGTACTGCACGAGGTTGCCGGCGCGCCAGTCGATCCCGCCGCAATAGCGCCGCTGATACAGCGTGCCCAAGGTGATGCTGACCAGCGATACGGCGGAGGCGAACCAGCCCCATCCCGCCTCGCCGCTGATCGGACGATCGTGCAGGATCAGCACGACGCCGGACAATCCGATCAGCAGCCCGGCCCATTGCAGCGGCGTCACCCGTTCGCCGAGCCAGCGGTTCGCCAGCGTCGAGGTCAGGATCGGCTGCAGTCCCGGGATCAGCGCGGACAGGCCTGCGGGGATTGAATGGGCGATCGCAACCGCGGTGCCGCCGAGATAAAAGCCGTGCACCAGGATACCCGCGACGACGCTGTGCGCAATGCCGATACGATCCGGCCATCGCGGGCGCGCAATCGCGGCGATGACAGCCATCAGTGCCACCACCAGAACCATCCGGATCGCCAGATAGGTCAGCGGCTCGGCACTATGCAGCACGTATTTGGTGGCGATAAAGCCGGTACTCCAGAGCACGACGAAAACCGCCGGCGCCGCGCGCGCGGCAAGATTTTCAAAGTCACGATTCATTTGCCGACCGGTGTGCCCGATCATATGCTATGCGGCAATGCTGAAATGCGCGGGGCAACTCGCTGGAAATCACATAACGCAGTGCTCCACCGCAACCCGCGGCGTCATGAGGTTTTGGGAATTTTTCGAATGCGCCTGCAGTTTGAAACCGTCGACGTCTTCACATCGGACCGGTTCAGCGGCAATCCGCTGGCGGTGGTGCTGAACGCGGAAGGGCTGTCGAGCGAGCACATGCAGAACATTGCCGCGGAATTCAATCTGGCGGAGACAACCTTCGTGCTGCCGCCGAAGGACAGCGCGCACACCGCCGAGGTGCGTATCTTCACGCCGCGCGCGGAAATGCCGTTTGCGGGGCACCCCAATATCGGCACCGCCTTCGTGCTTGCGCGCGCGGGCACAAGTTATGGGCGCGCCATTCCGCAAGACCGCGTGGTCTTCGAGGAAAAAGCTGGCCTCGTTCCAATTACGCTGTTGAAAGATGGCCCCGCGATCTCGGGCGCGCGGCTGGCGTCGCCACAGCCATTGACGGTCGGCGATCAGGTTCCGGTCGAGGCGGTGGCATCGGCCTGTGGAATTACCGCCGATGACATCGAGACTAAAAATCACCCTCCCTGCATCGTCTCTTGCGGCGTTGGTTTTATCCTCGCCGAAGTAAAAAGCAGGAGCGGGCTTGCTGCGGCGATGCCTCACATCGACGTCTTCCGCCGCGACATCGTGAACCGCGGGACTACCGGAATCCTGATTTACACCGCGGTCGATGACCACGACATCGACATACGCGCGCGCATGTTCGCACCGCTGAAAGGCATTCCCGAAGATCCCGCGACCGGAAGCGCAAATGTCGCGCTGATCGGATTGCTGGCGAAGCTGAGGCCCGAACCCGACGTGCAACTGTCGAAGACGATCGCGCAGGGCGTCGAGATGGGCCGCCCAAGTTTGCTGGAAGCGATGGCTGAGAAACGCAGCGGCGTTGTGACTGCGACCTACATTGGCGGAGGCTGCGTGCCGGTGATGTCGGGGACGATCGAGTTGGTGTAAGACGTGCCCCGGAAGCAGCGCAGCGCGCCTTTCTTAACCTCGCCCCGCTCTTGCGGGGAGAGGTCGGAGCCGTAGCCAACGGGTCGGCGCGAAGCGCCGCCCGATGATAAACTCCGCGCAGGCTTCGGGTGAGGGGCGAGGCGGTGCGGCAAATACAATCGACGGACTCCCGGGTCGGTGTTGTTGCGTCGAGGGCCTTCCCGGCCCGATAGGCTTTTGATTTGGCAGCTCAGTGCCCGGCCCCTCACCCGGCGCTTCGCGCCGACCTCTCCCCGCGAAAGAGCGGGGCGAGGTTTAAGAGGCGCCTCGCTTCAAATTTCGATTCACAAATTCAAACAGCCAAGCGCTCTCGTCCTCGCGCCGCCGCGCGAGTTGGGCTTTTGGTTTTTTCCCCTCGGCTATGAGGGGAGATGGAGCGCCGAAAGACGCGCCGTGGTAGTAAACAAAAGCGCCTTTCGGACGCTCCATCGCGGGATTTGTGGCTAAGGGACCGCGCTTCCGGCGACTTGGCGCACGACGGGTCTCCCCATCGCTGCCTGTCCCCGTCCAGCCATCCTAGTGGCAGAGCCTCTTAATGGGCCCGGACGGTAACCCCTCAAGCCTCCGGGTCTGCGCTTGCGAGGCACAGCCGCGGACGCCGCATCCGACCGGCTTGGGTTACCCCGCCCCGATCAAGCTTTCGCTCTGTCCCACTTCAGTAACGCCTCTAGAAGCGCCCCTCATTGGACAGGACGGGAGCGATAATAAGCCCGCCTGGGGGGACGGGGATAAGGAATACGAAAAATTTTTTTCGCTAGTGTTTACAGCATCGTAGGGGGCAAAGGCGCCTCTTCACGCCGTGCCCACCATAATCAAGCCAAAGCGGTGTTGGTGGAAAGATGGTGGGCACGGCGCAAGCGCGCCTTTGCCCACCCTACGGCTTGCTGACCCACCAGCGCCGGCGTTCTGGCCGCCTAAAACTCTTCCGGACAGGGATCGACGATCTTCCACAGATCTTCGCCGTTCTTGATCTTCTTCATGGTCGTGGTCAGGCCGCCGTTGCGGCGGATCCAGTCCTTCACCGTGTCCGGGTAGTAGGACATCAGGTCGGTCGTTCCCTCAAAGCTGGTGACCTTGATGCCGAAGGTGAACGCCTTGTCGTAATAGGCCTGATGAAAGCCGACGCTGGCGCGCGGCGTCACGCAGACCTTGTTCAGCGGCACGATGCCGAACACCATGGTGCAGGCGGAATTGCAGATGCCGTCGATGATGACGCGCTCCCTGCGATCGCGGATGCGCTCGTACTTCGCCTTGTATTCGGTGACATAGCCGCCGTGGTCGCGCGTAATGTGCAGATCGGCGCACGCCGGCGTTGCGGCGAGCGGCAAGAGGACAAGCAATGCAAGAGGCGTGATGCGCATGGACGATAAGGACAACCGATGTGGCCGGGAATGCTGGGCCGAACGTCACCCAACGGCAAGACTCTGGCGTTACTGTGTTTGAAATTCGTTAAGCATCGCGACCGGGCAAAAATTCGGCAAAAACCCCCGAAGTCATTGGAAAACCCTGAGAAAAATGCCTCCGCACGGCGATTCCGGGGCTGGCTTTCGCGGCTTCCCGGGCTATTGTGCGCGCGAACGCGCTCGTAGCTCAGCTGGATAGAGCATCGGACTTCGAATCCGAGGGTCGGGAGTTCGAATCTCTCCGAGCGCGCCACCGCCACTAGGGTCCGTTCCGACACATGGGTTACGGTTTATAAGACCCTATTGTGTAACCCATGTCGCCGGAATGAACTGTCACCCTTCTCTCAGGAAGGCAAATACGCTGGCGCCGCCAGATGCTGGCGATTCTTCGATCGCTTCCGTGCGTTCGGCGGCTCATCGCTCATCATCGCGTAAGTGGACACGCACGCGTCCTGGTTCAACGATCCACAGCGCACCCGCGACCGACTGGTTCTCAAGGACGGCCAGGAAATCTTGCAGTCGGTCGACGATTCCTCGAAGGGTTGTTCTCGACCCGATGTCCAACACGACTATTCCAGCACTCCTCTCAGGAGGAAAACGGGTAACCTGGCCGAAATCGCGATCGAGTGTGATGAGCGCTCGCATCTCAGCCGAGCATACCTCGAACAGTTCCTCGTCGGCGACACCGTGAAGACCCTGATCCCACACGGTCATCACATCATGGCCGCATGCCTTCAAGAGCTCCAAGCCACGGCGTCCGATGTTCTCGTCAAGCTTGAACTTCACGCGACCCGGTCGGTCGGAACCGGTATGATGCGCTCGCGGGCGGCTTCCGCCCCATAGGCTATTGCGGCGAGCACGTCTTCATGCGCGAGCTGAGGATATTCAGCCAACAGCTCCGCTTCTGCCATTCCATCTGCCAGTAAATCAAGAATGAGCGACACCCAAATCCGCGTGCCTCTAACGCAAGGCTTGCCGCCGCAAACCTTGGGATCGATGACGATACGATTCAGCAGCGTGTTCATGACCGGACATGCATAGCACGGGCCCGGCACCATGTCATCCAAGCAAGCGTAGGCGCATGAGCGCAGCGATATGTGATGCGGGCGGCGCAATACGCTGCGCTATTGCGCCCTACGAAGTCTGCGCTGAAAAAACCCGTCAGTATCCGCAAGATCCGCAGCGCGGGCGTACGGCGACGTAGTATTCCTGGGCCGGCGCGACCATTTCGACGCGCTGGCGGGTGGCGTATTGCGGCGCGATCCGCTGATACTCAACGCCTTCCGGGGCGACCATGACGGTCTGCGGCACCATGACGGTGCGATATTGCGCGGGCGTGCGATGCGCGATCACGCCGCCGGGCGCCACCATCACCGTTTCCTGAACCGCGCGATACTGCGGCGGCGTGACCTGTCGCTGATAGCAGGTGGGACAAGGCGGCGGCGTATAACAACCGTAACATCCCGCGGACGCTGCGGTCGGAAGCGCCATGGCTGTGACTGCCGAAGCGAGCAGTGCTGCGAAGATGCGTGACGTTGTCATTGCAATGGCCCTTGAAAATTGCGATCTGCTTCGCATCAATAGGTCTGCCACTGCCGCCGTCAACGACGGAAGCGAATTTACCTTTACGGACATCACTAACAAAGCGTTTTGGATTCGCGGCGAAGCGCGTGGTCGTGCGGCGCATGGTGCGCTCGACCGGTCATCCCCACGGAGCGCGCGCGCGAGGTCCCGTGGCGCCGTGCGATGGATGCCGCGAGGTGTCGGCTAGTTCTCGTACGCGCTGTCGAGGAACTTCTGCAGGCTCCAGCGTGCTCCAAGCAGGGCGACGAGCAAGGCCAGCGCGATCGGGATCAGGATATTCCACATTTCAGCGATCTCCTGTCGATTCGACTACGCTGCCACGCTCACGCTTTATGGTTAACGATTTCTTAATGTGAAGCCGCCTGCTAAAACGGCCGTACGATCCCGACGCGCGGGATCAGCGTCACGATCCAGCCGAGCACGGTCGTGCGCCGGTCATCCGCAGCCGGCGGCGCGACCACCGAGCCCGGCAGCATCTTCACCGCGTGCAGGATCAGGAACATGCAGACCGCCCAGTTCGAAATCCAGCGCGAATAGTCGAACACGACGGCGAAAATAATCAGGTAGCCCAGGCTTACCGCCACGATCGCGGCGATGGAAACGCGGCGGTGCCAATCGTCCGACAGCGCGCGGATCAATGCGGCAAAGTATCTCCACAGCGGCGTGTGCAGCCAGATCAGCAGCGCGAAGACCGGAACGCCGAGCAGGTTCGAAGGCATGCGCGCCCAGGTGTCGTGAATTTCCTTAGCAAGGTCCTGATACCAGATATAGGAAAAGCCCAGCAGCCTGGTCTCGGACGGATCGGCCATCCGGCCGCTGAGATAGTCGATGAACCGGGCTTCCGGCACCGCCATCGACCCGTAGAATTGCACCGCGACGAACAGCAAACCTACGCTGGCGCAGGCCGCGATTCCAGCGATCACGTTTTGCCGGCTGACGCCTTGCACGAGATAATAGCGCAGCACCACGATCGCCGCGATGGTCGGCACGTACATCAGAAAATGGATCTGATGGATCAGGATCAGGACCAGCGACGCCAGCGCTGCGGCCGCGACGAAGACAATCGAGCGCGCGGGAATCAGCAGCAGGACGATTGCCAGCGCACAGCCATAGATGTCGAAGTGTCCGAGCGTGTGCATGAAATTCTTGAAGAAGAACGGCGAGCCGGCGATGAACACGAACAGCGGCAGCTGCCTGTCGTCAAATGCGAAGGTCCGCCGGAACAGCGCGACGAAAAGACCTAGTGTAACGAGCCACACCGCTCCGCCGAGCGCGAACACCAGCCAGACCGGCACTTTCGCCGAGAATAGCGACACGGTGGCGCCGATCAGCGCGCGCTTGATGAAACCGAAATGATAATCCACCAGGAGATGAATGTAGGGAACGAAAGGCGGCAGCGTTATCTTGTAGAGGAGAACGCCGAGCGCAACCGCGGCATTGACGGCGATCATCCACCGCCATGGATTTTTCGAAAAGGCGCGCAAGCCGATGTCCATCCGAACAACAATGATCAGATCATTGTAGTACCGGTATGGCATGCGGAGCGCGCGGCCCGCAACTGCGGCCGATCAAACCCGGGTGGCCGACAGCAGCGTGCATTTCGCCCGGTTGGCGGTGATGTTGATGAAGCCGACATGCATGCGGGCGAAGGTCTTTCGGCTTTTCATTTTCATGGTGTCATGGATGGTCTGGCGGCGCTCGGTCACGGGGCTGCCGTCGTCGCGGGTGAAAGAGCAGAGCAGCCCGATATCCCCAACGGCGTAGGCATTGTCGTTGCGGAGCGTCAATGTGATCAGCGCTTTCGACCCCAGGCCGCCCCGCCGCCAGGATTGCGATGAAATCTTCAAGCCGTTCAGCGGCGCCGCTTCCGGGAATAGGGCCGCGGAGTCGAATTGGGCAGCGCTGCGGGCAGGGTCTGACGATTGCGCGGGTTCGTGTCCGATAATCGGGGCGATGTCTGCCGTGCCGGCGGGTTGGTTCGCCGCGACATGATCGGGGTGGCCGGAGAACACCATCCAGCCGCCAAGCCCGGCTATCAGGATTGACGGCAGCCAGACGCGCCGGGATCGGAAAGTCTCGGCCGCGCGCCGGGCTACGCGACCCGAAGGGCGGCTGAAATTAGTTAGCCGGGTTGATTCGAAGCGAAACAGACCAGCGTGCATGGCCATTCCACCCATGGTTCGGCCAAACGACAAGAATGAAACCAATTCCTCAGGCGGGAAAAGGTTGCGTTTGGACAAGGCAATATCGGACAATACGGAACGCTGGGCGAGCCGCGACCGCCAGCCGCAGCAAAAATCAGGAGGAGCAATATGCCGACAGTGACCTGGGACCATGTCCACCTGCGCAGTCCCGATCCGGAAGCGATGGCGGCCTGGCTGGAGGACGTTCTCGGCGGCCAGATCGTTCGCAGCCCCGGACGGATCGACGTAAAACTCGGCGGCGCCAACGTGTTCATCGCACCGGTTGCGGCGGGCGATGGCGTTCATGCGCCGCCGGTGACGCCCTATCAGGGACTGGATCATTTCGGACTGACGGTAAAGGACATCGATGCGGTCGCCGCCGAGATCAAAAGCAAAGGCGTCGAATTCACGCGGGAGCCGGAAACCATCCGGCCGGGCGTGCGCATCTGCTTCATCCGGGGACCGCAGGGCATTTCCGTCGAATTGCTGGAGCGCGACAAGAAGTATGCCTGAAGCGAAAAGCGGGCGCTTAGACCACCACTTCATGCGCGGGCTAGATCCGCGCATCCATCCTGAATCCGTCATTCCGCGGCAGGCGTCTTCGCGCGCGAACCCGGAATTGCAGGGTGCTGGATTCCGGGGTCTGCGCCCATCCCGGAATGACGACGACATATCGCAGGGCGGATTTCGAACCCAGAGCGCGCAGAACGACACCAATGGCCGACCTGGCGCGTTGACGCCGCGGCACCGGGTTTGGCAGAATGGTGACGGCGCTCCGCGACCCGGGACGGTCGCGTCGGGAAGACGATGAAGAACGGGCTGTATTCGATCCACGTCAGCTTGCTCGATGGACGTTCGGGCAAGGGCAGCGGTGTGATTCTTTTCCGGGATGGCCAGATTCTCGGCGGCGACGCCTATCTGTTTTACACCGGCAGCTACTCGGTGAAGGGCGACACCTTCAAGGGCGAGGTGCTGGTGCAGCGTCATACCTCCAGTCCCGATGTCAATCCGCTGTTCGGCGGACCCGCCCCGGTCGGCATCGGCGTCTCCGGCACCTTCACCGATACGGCGGGCGTGATGAACGGGACGGCGCTGGTCCGAAAGGCCAGCCAGATTTTCGGCGCGACCTTGCGAAAGCTGGCGGACAGCAATTAGCGCGCTCAAGTCACCCCGCAAGGGAGAAGTAAGGAAACGCCTACTCCGCCGCCTGCTCGATCGGCGCCACCCGCGGCAGGATGATCTGAACCTGGGTGCCGCCGCCCGGCTGGGAATCCAGATCGAGCCGCCCGCCCAGCCGGTTGGTGACGATGCTGTAGACGATGTGCAGGCCGAGCCCGGTGCCGCCCTGGTCGCGCCTGGTGGTGAAGAACGGATCGAATGCCCGGCGCCTGACGTCGAGGCTCATGCCGATACCATTGTCCGAAAAAAGAATCTCGACATTGTCCTTGCCGGATTCGCGCACCTTGATGTCGACGGTGCCGGCCCTGCCGTTCGGAAACGCATGCGCGACCGAATTGAGGAACAGGTTGGTGAGCACCTGCCCATAGGGCCCGGGATAGCTGTTCATGGTCAGATTGGGCTGGCAATCGACGTTCAGGGTCAGGTTGTGCTTTCGCAGTCCCGGCCGCAGGCTGAGGACCACCTGCTCGGTGAGATCGCCGAGGTCGAAGGCCCGCTGATCCGAATAGTTCCGATCCGCCGCCACCTGCTTGAACGACTGGATCAGTTCGGCGGCACGATTGAGATTGGCCACCAGCTGCGATGAGGCGTCGCGGCCGGCCTCGATAAAATCGTTCAGGCTCGACCGCTTGAGATTGCCGCGGGCAACTTCGGAGGCAAACTGCGCGGTCTTGCGCTCCAGCGACGAGGCCACGGTCAGGCTGATTCCCACCGGATTGTTGACCTCGTGGGCGACACCCGCCACCAGCCGTCCGAGCGCTGCGAGCTTCTCCGCCTCGATCAGCGAATTCTGGGTCTCCCGCAGGTTTCGCAACGCCGCCTCCGCCGCATCCTTGGCCTTGCGCATTTCCAGTTCGCCGCGCTTGCGCTCGCCGATGTCGAGCGCAACGGTGACGATGTTTTCGATCTCGCCTTTGGCGTCGAGCAGCGGAAGCTTGTTGACCAGCCATTGCCGCATGTTGCCGGAGGAATCGATGTATTCCTCCTCGTAGAAGCCGAGCTCGCTGCCGGCGGCGAGCACGCGCTTGTCGTTCTCGTCGGTTTTTTGCGCGCCATAGCGCGACATCAGGTCGGTGGTGGTGCGGCCGATCGCGTGCGCCGGTTCGATGCCGAAGATGCCGGCCATGTAGCGGTTCATCAGGACGTAGCGCAGCTCCTTGTCCTTGACGTTGATCACCGCGGGCACGGTGTCGATCACTTCCTGCAGCAGCCGCCGGCCTTCGGCTATGGCGTCTTCGGCGCGTTTCTGGTCGGTGATATCGCGCACCGTCCCCTCGTAGCGGACCACCTGACCGTTTTCGTCGCGTACCGACGTGGCGCTGTCGGAGAGCCAGAGGATACCGCCCTCGCGCTGGCGCACCTGATATTCGAATTCGCGGACCATGCCGTCGCGCTGCATGCGCCCCTGATATTCCGCGCGCAGCTCGGGATCGACATAGACCGTGCGCGCTATATCGTTGACGCCGCCGATCAGATTCTCGGGCGTATCGTAGCCCATCATCCGCGCCAGCGCCGGATTGGCGTTGAGCAGACGGCCGCCCGGGGTCGTCACATAGATGCCGTCGACCGAGCCTTCGAACAGTTTTCGGTAGCTCTCCTCGGCCAGCTTCTGCTCGGCCAGCGCGCGAACTGCCGCCTCGCGCGCGGCGTCGGCATCGACCAGCGTGCGGCGGAACACTTCGGCGGCGCGCGCGATGTCGCCGATCTCGTTGTCCACGTCGGTCGCGGGAATCGAGGTAGCTTTTTCACCAACCGCCAGCGAGCGAATCGCGGTGGCGATGGCCTTGAGCGGCCGCACGGTCCGGCGCACCATGAACAGCGCCGCGAATATTCCGATCAGGACGCCGGCGGCGCCGAGCACGATGCTTTGCCATTTGTCGTCAGTGAGGGTGCGGGCGAAATCGTTGGACAGCACCCGCCCCCGCTTGGCGCTGAGCTCGCGCAGCAACTCGGTCACTCTCCCGATCAGGCGGCCTTCGGTTCCCAGCACGTCGCGGTCGAGGTCGGCGATCTGCCGTTCCCTGGTCGATAGCGAAATGATCGCCTCGGCGTAGCCCTCGACCGCGCCGCGGAGCCGTGGATCGCCGATGGTCAACGCGCGCATCGACTGGGCCGCCTGTTCGGCGCTGGCCGGATCGTGCGCCAGCAGGGCCTGAGCGATGCGGCTCTGCGCGCTGAACAGCGCCGCGGCTGTGACAGCGTCGGAGGTTTCGGCGACAGCCTTGTCGAAATTTTCGCGCAATGGCGACAACGCCGCGATCAATTCGTCGCGCCGCGCGATCAGCGTGGTGACGCGTTCGATTCCGCTGCGATAGCTCGACAGCCGCGCCGCGACGCCGTCGATCATCTCCTGCTGCTCGGGCGCAAGCTCCAGCCGGGTCTTCTTCAACAGCACGTTGAGCGCCGATGCGGCGTCCCACACCCCGGTGGAATGCGCCTCCGGGTCGGTGACGTAGTCGCGGGCCGCAAGCCGCAACTCGTTCATGCGGCGGTCGATCTCCTCGGCGAGGTCGCCGACGCCTTGCAGCCGCTGCAGTTCGCCGAAGGTGGTATCGATATGGCGGATGGCGACCACGCTGGCGATGCTGGTCATCATGATCACCGCCAATACCAGCAGGAAGCTGCCAAAGGTCAGCTGACCGATCGAAAGCGAGAACGAGCGTATCCGTTGGACAATCGCGGCAAATGGCATTGGTGATCGAGACCGGCTCCGAAGCCGTCAATATATCCCGGAATTGGCCTCGGGGGGAACACCCGACGGATGAGTCAGTCGGCGGTTATGCCGGCTTCCTTAACCACCTTTGCCCACAGCGCGACATCGGCCTTGATGATGTCGGCGAATTGCTTGAGCGGCGCGCTGTTCGGCTCGCATCCGGCGATGTCGAGACGCTGCTGCACGTCCGGCGTGGCAAGCGCTTGTTCAAGGGCCTCGCTGATGCGATCGACGACAGGCTGCGGCGTCCCCGTGGGCACCACGACGCCGAACCACGGCGTCACCTGGGCGTCCGGAAAACCTTGCTCGGCAAGGGTCGGCGCATCGGGGAAATATTTCGAGCGGCCATCGCTGATCGCACCGATGATCCTGATGGTACCGGACTGCACCTGCGCCAGCGCCTGGTTGGCCGACAGGAAGGTCGACGTGATCAGTCCGCTGGCGATATCCGGCACCATCTGCGGATAGCCGCGATAGCCGATCGCGGTGACGTCGATGCCGGCGAGCCGCTTGAACAGCTCGAAACCGAGGTGCCCCGTCGAACCTTTGCCGGGATGGCTGTAATTCAGCAGCCCCGGTCTGGCTTTCGCAAGTGCGACGTATTCGGCGACGCTCCGCACCGGCAATGAAACCGGCACGATGAAGAAATTCGGCGCCCGGCAGATCTGGCCGACGGGGGTGAAATCGCGCACCGGGTCCCAGCGCAGCGTCGCGTTCAGCGCGGGGCTGGCGGTGAAGAACGTCGTCACCAGCAGCCATGTGTAGCCGTCGGGTGCTGCGCGCGCGACCTCTTCGGCCGCGATCGAGCCGTTGGCGCCGGATTTGGATTCGACGATGATCGAGCCGTTCCACTGCGCCGCCATGTTCTGCGCGATGATGCGCGCGAACACATCGGCCACGCTTCCCGGCGAATAGGGAATGACGATGCGCACGGGACGGGAGGGAAAACTCTCTTGCGCAAATCCTGCGCCGGGCGCGGCGAGGCATGCCAGCCACGTTGCCGCAACGGCAATACTCCGCCAGACGATCTTCATGACGCGCCCTGCCCGTTCCGTTTTTCCGGGGTTCTCAAAGCCGGATTGACGGCAGGATGCCGAGAAACAGGCCGGTCAGCAAGGCCGCCGCGCAGCGCCCGCGCGTGCCGGGATAGTCATCGCGGCCACGCCGAGAACGACGCAGCCGAGCCCGATCCATGCGGTCGAGGTCACGGTTTCGCCGAGAAACAGCACGCCGAGGGCGACGCCGATCGGCACCCGCAGATAGGCCTGCGCCGTGGTGCCGACCGAACCCAGCGTCTGAATCAGCCGGAAATAGATGACGAATGCCAGCGCGGTCGAGAACATCGCAAGGCCGAGCAACGCCAGCACCGAGCTTGAAGACGGCGCCAGCGTCCATGGCCGGTCGACCACAAGGCTGACCGGCATCAGGATCGCCGCGCCGCACAGCAGTGAACCCGCCGCCGGCGCCATCGGATCGAGGCCCCTGAAGCCGCGGCTGAAGATCGCGGCACCCGCGTAGCATATCGTCGCAACCACGATTGCGATCTGCGCCGCAAATTGCTCGCCGAGCCCGGCCAGCGCCTGCATGCCGACGATCAGGCAGATGCCGGCCAGTCCTGCGAGAACGCCGAACAGTTTTCGCGCCGGCACCGGCTCGTGACGGGTAATGGTGAATGTCAGAAGGAACGTAAAAATCGGCGACGTCGAATTGAGAATAGTCGCCAGCCCCGCGTCGACGGACCGCTCGGCCCACGCGATCAGCGTGAACGGGATCACGCTGTTGAGGCAGGCCTGAAACAGGAAACGGCGCCAGTTCACGGCTTCCCGCGGCAGGCTCAATCCGCGCCATCGCATGACGGCCAGCAGCAACAGGCCGGCAATCAGCGTGCGCGCGGCAATCAGGGTAATCGGCGGGATAGTGGCGACGCCGAGCTTGATGAAGGTATACGATGCGCCCCATAGCGCCGCCAGCAGCGCCAGCAGTGCGAGCTCGATCGCGTGGTTCGAACTTTGCGAGTTGCTCATGGTCATGCGCGCCGATGCCTCATCGTTGTCGATGCGGACATTCTACGGGCCGGCGGGTCTGGATAATTCGTCGAACGTCGAAGTGTTCGGAGCAGACCGTTCGATCGTGGCGGCGACGCTATTTTTTTTGCGCCGGCGCGATCATCGCCGCTTTTAGCTGCCAAGGCCCGGGATTCAGGATGAGCCCCGAGACTTTGCCTGCCGCGTCCCTGACGAAAGCAATTCGGGTGTGATCTTCATCGTCACCGGCGAATTCGTTGTTCGATGTCGCCACCAGCGGCGTCGTCCTGCCTTTCTCGAATTCGAGGACCGGCCAGGCCCCGGTCGCTTCGGCAACGAGCTTGCCTTGCTCGATGCGAACCTGAAGTCGGACCGCATTGACGCGGCGATCGCCTCTCACGACGCTGAGATCGCTTGCGTCGTCGTGACCCTTGTGGACGATTTTCATTTTGATCGTCGTGTTGGCCCGCCCTCGCAGCCTGGTCAACACATCGGCGAGCGGAAGGCCCTTCAGCGGCGCGCCGTCAAGTTCGGTGATGAGATCGCCCGCCGTCACGCCGGCCCTGGCAGCAGGGCTTCGGGCGGCCAGCCTGTTGATTCTCAAGCCTTCTTGCTCCATGCCGACGAAGGCCTCGATTCCAAGCCCTCCGGTTTTGCCATCGGCCAGGCCCTGAATGTCACGAGAACTCACCGTCCCGCCGAAGTCATAGGTCCCGACAACATCCGCGAGCGCGTCGAGACTGAGATTCGCAGGCTGTGCCGGCGGCGCGAAAGCGGACGGCTCGGCAATCGTCAATGCACCATAGGCGAGATGACTGATACCTAAGGAAACCAGCGCTTCGCGCGCTTTGCTGCCGGGCGTCGCCTGGACCATCTGCAAGCCGATCAATTGCTCCGCCGGATCGATCCAGAAATACGTGCCCCAATACCCGGCCCAGGAAAAGCTTCCGAGCGCTCCCGGCACCCAGCTGTGGACAGGATCGGCGCGGATGGCGAAACCAAGTCCAAAGTCCGTGCCGGCACGGGAGCCAACCTCGTCTCCACCAAAGATGCGAATACCTGATGGCAGCGCGTTGGTCGTCATCGCCTTCACCGTCTGCGGGCTCAGCACGCGCACGCCGTCGAGTTCGCCGCCGTTCAGCAGCATCTGGCTGAAGCGGAGATAGTCGGGCGCGGTGGAAACCAGGCCGCCGCCGCCGGAAAACAGTTTCGCCGGGTTGGTGACGTCCCAGATCCGCGGCCGGTCCGGCATCGGGGCATCGACGAGGCGGCCGAGCTCGGCTTCCGGAACATGGAAGCCGGTGTCGATCATATGCAGCGGCGCGAAGATGCGGCTCTGCAGGAACTGGTCGAGCGGCTGGCCGGAGGCCACCTCGACGACCCGGCCGAGGACGTCGGCGCTCAAGCCATATTCGTGGACCTCGCCGGGCTGATGGGCGAGCGGCAGGCGCGCCAGCGCGGAAACGAAATCCGCCAGCGTCGTGTCGCGCCGGTATGCGGTCGCGTCGAGCCACCTGTAAAGCGAATGGATCGTTCGAATCCCGAAATCGGCGGTTGCGTCCGCAAGGCCTCGTTCCGGATACGCAAAATCCATTTCCGGATAGATCAGGCCGGACGTATGGCGCAACAGATCGCGAACCGTCATCGGGCGTTTCGGGCGCTGCGGTAGACCGATCCCGTATTCCGTCTCGCCGGTGGCCGGGTTCGTCTCTTGGAACGCGACCCGCATCTCGCCGATTTCGGGCAGATATTTGGCGACGGGTGCGTCGAGCTCAAGCTTGCCGTCGTCCGCCAAAATCATGGCGGCGACGCTGGTTACCGGCTTGGACATCGAGGCGATCCAGAAGATGGAATTGATCTTCATCGGGATGGTCTTGGCGCGGTCCTGAAATCCGATGGCTTGCAGATAAGCGAGCTTGCCGCCCTTTGCGATTGCGACGACCGCGCCAGGCACAAGGCCGTCCGACGGTGAGAACGAATCGAAGCGCGCCTGATACCACGGCGCGATCCGTGCCAGACGCGCGGCCGAGAATCCTATGGCCTTTGCATCGCCTGATGTCGTGAGTTCATCGGCGGACGCCGTCGCCGTCAGGCAAAGCGTGATTGCAATCGTCCGCATCGATGCGATGAGTTTCATCCTGGCATCTCCGCATGAACCCTTGATCGAGAGCAGTCTGCCCGATATTTTTGGTTCACTCTCGCCAAATCTTAAAATTCGGCTGGCCGATTTCTTAAGTTGGCTTGCCGATTCCTGAAACGGCATTCGCTTTCGGCGGCATCGATGCATGCTTCGCCAGCGCAACACGCCGGAATTCGGTTGGGGTCAGGTCGGTGGCTGCCTTGAAGGCGCGATTGAATGGCCCGATCGACTGGAATCCGGTGTCCATGGCGATCGTCAGCACCGGCACCTCTTTCTGTCCGGGGTCGGCCAAAGCCGCCTTGGCCTCCTCGATCCGGTAACTGTTGAGAAACGTGTTGAAGTTGCGGTGACCGAGGCCTTCATTGATGAGCTGCCGCAGCCGGTATTCCGGAACACCAAGTTCGGCGGACAGCGAGCCGATGGTCAGCCCTTCGCGCCGGTAGGCGCGCTCGACGATCATTAGACGCTTCAGCCGGCGCAACAATTCCGGCTCGATGGCGGTGGGCTTGTTCTCTCCTTCAGGTGCCGTGGCGCCGACATCGCCGGGAACGATGCCCGCTGCGGGCAGAAGGGCGGATGCTTGCTGCGGCCCAGCGGCCCGGAAAAGACTCCATCCACTGAGAGCGATCAGCAGGAACAGGCCGAACGCGTTCGCGACGCTCCAAACGGAGGAACCGGAAGCGGAGGGACCGGAAACCAAGGAATCAGAAACAATGGTTCCCGGCCAAAGGTTTTGGAGTACGCCCGCGGCGATATAGGCCGACACGCCGATCAGGACGACCGGCCGCAGCCGCAGCCGTCGCGCCACCAGGTCCGCCCGCCAGGTCGTGAGCGTCTGCGCGGCGGCCAATAAAGCGAGGCCAAGATAGACCAACGGCAGTACGCGGTCGATCGCCTGTGCGAGCGCGGGCACAGGCCAGCCGGCACTGAACAATTGCATGCCGACAATGACCGCCCACAAGGCGCCGTGCCAGGGCCGGAGCACGAAGTCGTCGTCGAAGGTCGCGCGCGCCCACAGCCAGAACACGACCGTTCCGCCGCTCGACAAGGCCAGCAGGACCAGGCTCCAAGTTTGCCATGGCCACGGAAATCCCGGCGCTGCGCAGATCGCGGAAGCGGCGGCGGCGATGACCAGCGCGGCGCCGAGACGCGCGGTCGTGCTGTCGCCGCGATCGCGCAACAGCACGCCTGCGATCAGCAGTGACAATCCGACGACAGCGCCACGACAGCCGAGATCGATCGCCATCAACCCGCTAAAGCCCACGATCCGGATCACTCCATTCTGACCGTCAAGGCTTACAGGAGAAGGCTCAGGCGCATCAAGCGCTGGGCCGCCGTCGGCCGCCGGGCGATCTTCGCTGTGGTGTCAAACCTGGACCACTAGGGAAGGCTGCCGACCTCGAACACCACGCCGTCGTAGCCGGCTTCGGCCGGAATGCGCAGCTGGCGGCCGCCATTCTCTTTCGTCATGACGGGCATCACTGTGACCACCGGCTTGCCCCTGGCGTCGTCGAGCGCGGCCTTCACAGTGCGGTGCTTGCCGAGCTTGATCAAATTGCGCGTGGTCGGAAACGGCAGCTTGAAGCGGCCGCTTTCGCCGCCCGCCAGCGCCTCGCGCGGCGAAACCCAGATCGGAATCCGTCGAACTCCTTGCCGTCGTGGGCCCCGGCCTGGTCTGGCGGCGCCGCGGCGAGGAAGAACCAGGTGTCGAAACGTTTCGGCATTCCTTCCGGCGTGATCCAGTGCGCATAGGGCAGCAGTCCGTCCAATGTCAGCAATATCCCGTGGTCGGTGAGAATGTTCAGGAACGTTGTCTTGCCTTCGCACAGCGCGGCGCGCTTGCCTGCTTCGATCTCGCCCGCATGCCTGGCGTCGACCAACGCGCTCGACCACCGTGGTTTTGCCAGCAGGATGCCGCTTTCCTCAAAGGTCTCGCGGATCGCGGCGATCCGGAAACCAAGCGTCTCGGCGTCGAGCCCCTCGCCGCCGGCGTAGAGTTCGGGCTTGCCCGCGATGTCGTGATCGCCGGCATCGACGGCACCGCCGGGAAACACCAAGGCGCCGGAATTGAAGTCGATCTCATAGTGGCGCACCATCATGAAAACTTCGATCTCGCCGCTGCCGTCCGGGCCCGCGCTGTCGCGCAGCAGCAGGATGGTGGAGGCAGGACGGGCTTTGGCGGCTTCGGCCATGAATGTTGCTCTCCAAGAAACAATCAGCGCGCCGGAGCGATGGGTATCGCTTCGCTCAACCCATCCTACGAGTATATCACTCGGCAGCGCTGGATTGCGGCTGTATCGCCGCGCGCTTGTCGACCCGCGCCACGCGCGACAGCAGATAATCCACCTCGGCCTTCGCCGCCGCGGTGATGCTCGATCCCGGCTTGCGCTGCGCGCTGGAGACAATCACGCCGCGCTTCTGCAGCACGTATTTGCGCACCGCGAGGCCGGCGCCCGGCTGCTGCTCGTAGCGGATCAGCGGCAGATGCGCGTCGAACAGGTCGTGCGCGGCGTCGCGCTTGCCCGCCTTCGACAGTTTTACCACATCGATCAGCAATTCCGGGAAAGCGTACCCGGTCATCGCGCCATCGGCGCCGCGCTCCATCTCGAAATCGAGGAACAGCCCGCCATTGCCGGTCAGGATCGACAGCGGCCGCAGCGAGCCGTCCTTCTGGAAGCCGCGCAGCGCGGAGATCTTTTCCAGTCCCGGCCAGTCTTCGTGCTTGAGCATCACGCAGGACGGGTTGTCCATGACGATCTTGCGGATCACCGCGGGGGTGAATATCACCGACAATGTCAGCGGGTAATCCTGCAGCACCCACGGGATGTCGTCGCCGATCGCCTCCACCGCCTGCTTGAAGTAACCGGTGATCTGCTCGTCGGTGCGCAAATGCGGTGGCGGCGCGATCATTACGCCGGCGGCGCCCGCGTCCATCGACGCGCGGGCCAGCGAGCGCATCGCGGCAAAGCCCGGCGCGGAAACGCCGACGATGATCTGCATGGATTTGGCGCGCTTGACGAAGCGTTTTGCGACTTCTTCTGCTTCCGACCCGTCAAGCTTGGGCGCCTCGCCCAAAATCCCGAGCACGGTGACGCCGTCGCAGCCGACCTCGGCGTAGAAATCGGTGAGCCGGTCGATGGATTGCATATCGATGCGGCCGTCGTCGTGAAACGGCGTCGGGGCGATGGCGAAGGTGCCTGCGGCGGTGTGGGTGAGTTTCATGGTCAGTCCTCTTTCTTTTTCGTCATTCCGGGGCGCGCCTCCTTCAGGCGCGAGCCCGGAATCCATAACCACGATTCGGGGTTATGGATTCCGGGCCTGCGCCCAAGAGGGCGCATCCCGGAATGACGGTATTCCGTTAAAACCGCCGTGCCGACTTCTTGATCGCGTCTTCCGAAAAGAAAATCTCGCTTGCGTGATCGACGATATCCTCTGCCTTCCATCCCTCGCGCGGCGGCTTCCAGCCGTCCATTTCCATCATCCGCATCTCGCGCACGCCGCGCGGACCGGAAACGCCGAGAATCTTGCCGGTCTGATCGCCCGACAACCCGCTGACCATGTATAGCACCGCCGGCGCGATGCCATCGGGTCCCAGCGCGGCGCCGGGATTTTCGATATAGCGCGGCAGGTCCGCGGTCATGCGGGTCAGCGCGCCCGGCGCCAGGCACCACAGCCGGATGTTATACTTGCGGCCCTCGATGGCCAGCACATTGGTGAGGCCGAAGATGCCGCCCTTGGCGGCGCCATAATTGGTCTGGCCGAAATTGCCTATCAGTCCCGAGGTCGAGGAGGTGTTGACGATGACGCCGCCGCCGTTCTCGCGCATCCATCTGAACACCGGCTGGGTGACGCAGAACGTGCCCTTCAGATGCACCTTCAGCACCTTGTCCCAGGCGGCTTCCGTCGCCTTGGCAAACGTCTGGTCGAGCAGGATGCCGGCATTGTTGACCAGGATATCGGCGCGGCCGAAATGTTTTATCGCGTCGTCGAATACCGACTGCCCGCCGGCCATGGTTGAAATGTCGGCGACGTTGGCGACAGCGCGGCCGCCCTCGGCCTTGATCGCGTCGACCACCTTCTGCGCCATCGAGACGTCGCCGCCGCTGCCGTCGCGCGGGCCGCCGAGATCGTTGACCACGACCGCCGCGCCCTCGCGGGCGAACAGCTTTGCGTAGGCTTCGCCGAGGCCGCCGCCCGCGCCGGTGATCAGCGCAACCTTGCCATCGAGTAATCCCATGGTGTTCTCTCCCTCTATCGTGTCCCGGGCGCGCTGCGGCATTCTTCATGCCGCTGCGCAGAACCGGGACCCCGGTTTCTTTCTTCCTTCGGGCCGCAAGCAAGCTGGACCCCGGCTCTGCAGCGCACCGCTACGCGAAGAGCTACGCGCTGCGCTGCGTCCGGGGCACGGCTTACCCCAGCACCGTCCTGCCGCTCTTGATGACGGTGACATTGCGCGCCTTCACCTTGGCTTCGAATGAAATCACGTCGCCGTCCTTCCACATCTCCATGGTGACCGTCTCGCCGGGATAGACCGGCGACGAAAATCGCACGGCATGCCGCTTGAACGCGCCGGCATCGTAATCGGCATAGGTCTGTAGAATGCCGCGGCAAGTAATGCCATAGGTGCACATGCCGTGCAGGATTGGCTTTGGAAACCCGGCACGCTTGGCGAATTCCGGGTCGCTGTGCAGCGGATTGCGGTCGCCGCAGAGCCGATAGATCAGCGCCTGATCCGGCCGCGTCGAAATATCGAGGGACTTGTCCGGCGCCCGGGCGGGCACTTGATGCGGCTCGGGCTGACCTTCCGACGGGCCGCCGAAACCGCCGTCGCCGCGCGCAAACCGCGAAGCGACCAGCGTCGCCAGATCCTCGCCTTTCTCATTCTTGAGTACGGTCTTGTGCCTTATTACCGCGCCCTTATCCCGGCCCTTGTCCCACGCGCCGAGCACGCTGGAGTCCGCGGTGATGCTGGCCGCCACCGGAAGCTGTTTGTGGAAGGTGATGTCGCGTTCGCCGTCGACCACCATCAGGCGGTTAAGGTTCATCTCGCCGGGGTTGGCGCCCCATGCCGCCACCGAAGCGAAAGTCGGCACCACTTTCAGGGCACGCGAGCTGAAGACGGCCTCGTTGACATAAGCCAGTTCTTTCTCATCCATCGGATCCGCGCCCATGCCGATGCCAACGGCGTACAGCATGACCTCGCGATCGGTGTAGGCATATTTCTGGCCGAGATTTTTCAGCGCCATCAGCTCGTCGTATTTGGGCATTGATAGCTCCCTCAAGTTTCCATGCGTGTCGCGGGCGCGATGCGGCATTCTTCATGCCGCTTCGCAGAACCGGGACCCCGGTTTCTTCTCGTGCAAACCGGGGCCCCGGCTCTGCAGCGCACCGCTCCGCGAAGAGCTACGCGCTGCGCTGCGTCCGGGGCACAATGGTCATACCGGCGTAAAGAACGGCAGCGGCGCGCCGTCGGTCGGCTTGAACACCACCTTTACCTTTTGTCCGATCTTCAGCGAACCCAGATCGCAGTCGACGAAATTGGTCTGCAGCGACGGGCCTTCCTTCAGCGTCACGTAACCGATCGCGTAGGGACCGCTCGCGGATTTGCGCATCAGGCTGAAGGTATAGATCGTGCCCTCGCCCGAGCTTTCCTCCCACACCGTCTCATCGGAGAAGCAGAACGGGCAGATCGAGCGCGGAAAATAATGCGGCTCGCCGCAGGCGGTGCAGCGCTTGATCAGGAATTTTCCCTGTTTGGCCGCTTCCCAGAACGGCGCGGTCTCCGGGTTGCCCTGCGGGGCGAGATATTTCTTTTCGTTACTCATCACACCCGCTCCAGGATGGCGGTCGAGGCCGCATGGCGAACGCCGAGCAATCCTCCGGTGCCATGGGCGACCGCGAGATCGCAATTCTTCACCTGCACCTTCGGATGCGCCTCGCCGCGCAATTGCCTTACCGCCTCGATGATCTTTGTCATGCCGCCGCGATTGACGGGATGATTGCTGCACAGCCCGCCGCCGTCGGTGTTGAACGGCAGCTTGCCGACGCCGGAAATCAGATTGCCGTCGGAAACGAACTTGCCGCCCTCGCCCTTCTGACAGAAGCCGAGATCCTCGAGTTGCATCAGCACGGTGATGGTAAAGCTGTCGTAGATCGAGGCATATTTGATATCCTTCGGCGTCACGCCGGCCTCCTCGAACGCGCGCGGTCCCGACCACACCCCGGCGGAATAAGTCAGATCGAGATCCTTGCCGCCGCGCGGGCCTTTCATGGCTTCGCCATGGCCGATCATCCGCACCAGCGGCTTGTTCAGGCTTTTTGCGATCTCCGCCGTGGTGACGATCAACGCGCCGCCGCCATCGGTGACGACGCAGCAGTCCATCCTATGCAGCGGATCGGAAATCATCGGCGAATTCAGTACGTCCTCGACGGTGACGACGTCCTTCAGCATGGCATGCGGATTGTATTGCGCGTGATGCGAGGCCGCGACCTTGATCCAGGCGAGCTGCTCGCTGGTGGTGCCATAGTCGTGCATGTGGCGCATGGCACACATGCCGTAGGCATTGTGGGTGGTCGCGCCGTAGGCGGCCTCGAAATCGGCCTCGGCACCGGCGGCGCGCGGCGGCATCGTGCTGGTGCGCGGCTTGCCGGCCAGCGTGACCAGAGCGATCGAGCATTTGCCGGCGGCGATGGCTTCGGCGGCATGGCCGATATGGATGATGTAGGAACAGCCGCCGGTCTCGGTGGAGTCGATGTGGCGCACCTTGAGGCCGAGGTAATCCACCATCGGCCAGGCGCCGCCCGGCGCATCTCCGGCGCAGAAATAGCCGTCGATATCGGCCTTGGCGAGGCCGGCATCCTCGAGCGCACCCCTGGCGACTTCGGCATGCAATTGCGCGGTGGATTTATCAGGTGCATGCCGGGTCGGGTGCTCGTAAATCCCGGCGATGTAGGCCTTGCCCTTGATCGTCAATGCAGCTCTCCGCTGGCGTTTCTTCCCAGCGGTTTTTGTGGCCTGTCACGACGGCCTTGGCAAGCGCGCTGCGTGAGCGACAGCCGTGTCCCGGACGCGGTGCAGCGTTCTTCACGCTGCTCCGCAGAGCCGGGACCCCGGTTTCTTCGGGTGGCGAGCAAGCTGGGCCCCGGCTCTGCAGCGCACCGCTCCGCAAGAGCTACGCGCTGCACTGCGTCCGGGGCACGCTCTACTCCGCCGCGATCTGCCGCGGCGCCGGCGGCGGGTTGACAAGGTCGCGGGCTAATTCCGCGTAGCGGAGTTTAGCGTCGGCCACGGACTTGTCCTTGACCGGGCCGTAGCCGCGGATGCGGTCCGGCAGCGACAGCAGTTCGACCGCGGTGTCGATATTCTCAGGGGAAAGCTTTTCCAGCACGAAGGCGACGTCCTTCTCGTAGCCCGCGATCAGGTCGCGCTCCATCCGGCGCTCCGCGCTGCGGCCGAACAGGTCGAGCGGCGTGCCGCGGACGAATCGCAATGCCGCCAGCACCCGGAACGCCTTCATCATCCACGGCCCGAAGGTCTTCTTCTTCGGACGGCCGAGATGATCGTTCTCGGACGGCAGCAGCGGCGGCGCGAGGTGGAAGCTGAACGTGTAGTCGCCGTCGAACTGGTCCTTGAGCTGTTTTTCGAACCTGCCGTCGGTGAACAGCCGCGCCACCTCGTATTCGTCCTTGTAGGCCAGCAGTTTTGCGTAGTTGACCGCGACCGCGCGCGCAAGGCCGTCGCCGAATTCGGCCGCCGATTGCCTGCGCACCTTGTCCACCAAAGCGCGATAACGCTTCGCCAGCCGCGAATTCTGATAGCCGGTCAGGAACGTACTGCGATGTGCGATGACTTCATCGAGCGTCATCTCGTCCAGCGTCTTCGGCGCCGCCGCCTCGTCATGCCCCTTCATCATCGCAGCTAAGCGCGCCGGATCGGCAGCCGCCAACCGTCCGAGCTGGAACGCCTGCGTATTCATCTTGATCGCAACGCCGTTGATCTCGATCGCCTGCTCGATCGACGCGGCCTGCAGCGGCAGCAGTCCCTTCTGGTAGGCGTATCCCATCATCATCATGTTGGTGGCGATGGAGTCGCCGAGCAGGGTTTCGGCGGGTTTTGTGAAGTCGAAGAAGGAGGAGTCCTTGCGTAAAGCCGTTTCCAGCACGTGGTTGACCTTGCCGCTCTGGAAATTGAAATCGCGATTGAGGATGAAATCGGCGATCGGAATGAGGTGGGTATTGATGACGCCATGGGTACGGCTGGATTCGCACAGCGTAATGGTCTCCTTGGCGATCGCCACCACTTCATCGGCCGCGATCACGAGGTCGGCGGTGCCGGTGACGATGCGCGACGACGTCACGTCGGCGGGATTTTGCGACAGGCGGACGTGGCTCAGCACCGCGCCGCCCTTCTGCGCGAGGCCCGACATGTCCAGGATCATGCTGGCCTTGCCTTCGATATGCGCGGCCATGCCGAGCAGCGCGCCGATGGTGAGCACGCCGGTGCCGCCGACGCCCCCGACCGCGACGTTGTAAGGCTTGTCGAGCGGCGGACGCGACGCCGGCTCCGGCAGGTCGCCGATGTCGCCGAGCCCAGCCGGGGCGCGGCGGCGCAGCTTGCCGCCATCGACGGTGACAAAGGACGGACAGAAGCCCTTGAGGCAGGAATAGTCCTTGTTGCAGCTCGACTGGTTGATGGTGCGCTTGCGCCCCAACTCGGTTTCCAGCGGTTCCACCGAAATGCAGTTCGACTGCACCGAGCAGTCGCCGCAGCCTTCGCACACCGCCGGGTTGATCAGCACGCGGCGCTGCGGATCCTCCAGCGTCCCCCTTTTACGGCGGCGCCGCTTTTCGGCGGCACAGGTCTGCACGAACACGATCGCCGAGGCGCCCTTGACTTCGCGCAGCGTTTTCATCACGGCGTCGAGTTCATCGCGATGCGCGGTCTTGGTGCCCGGCGCTATCTCGGAGGCCGGATAGGCCTCGGGATTTTCCGATACCAGATAGATGTCGCGGATGCCCTCCGAATGCAACTGGAAGGTGATCTGCTGCGGCGACAGGTCGCCATCGACATGCTGGCCGCCGGTCATCGCGGTCGCATCGTTGTAGAGAATCTTGTAGGTGATGTTGGCGCCTGATGCGACGGCCTGGCGGATCGCGAGACTGCCGGAGTGGAAGTAAGTGCCGTCGCCGAGATTGGCGAAGACGTGCTTTTCGTCGGTAAACGGCGCGACGCCGACCCACGGCACGCCTTCGCCGCCCATATGGGTGAAGGTCTCGGTGTTGCGGTCCATCCACAGCGCCATGAAGTGGCAGCCGATGCCCGCGAAGGCGCGGCTGCCCTGCGGCACCTTGGTCGAGGTGTTGTGCGGGCAGCCCGAGCAGAAATACGGCGTGCGGGTGATCGGCGCCACCGCCTGCATTTGCGTCGACTGGCGGCCGTTGAACCAGTCGGCCTTGGCGCGCAGCATCGCCGCAATTTCGGGATTGAGATTGAGCCGCAGCAGCCGCTCGGTCAGCGAACTTGCGAGCGATGCAACGCTCAATTCCTCGGCGAAGGGCAGGAAGCGCTTGTCGTGTTCGTCCATCTTGCCGACGATGCGGGGACGGACGTCGTCGCGCCAGTTGAACAGCTCCTGCTTGACCTGGTTCTCGACGATCTCGCGGCGCTCTTCGACGATGAATATCTCTTCGAGACCGACGGCGAATTCGCGCACGCCCTGCGGCTCCAGCGGCCACGGCATGCCGATCTTGTAGAGCCGCAGACCGATCTTTGCGGCCACCTCGGGTGTGACGCCGAGCTCGCGTAACGCCTGCCGGATGTCCTCGTAGCTCTTTGCCTGACGCCATGATGCCGAAGCGTGGGTTCGGCGAATTCATGGTGATCGCGGTTGACCTTGTTGGCGCGCGCAAAAGCGACCGCGGCAAAACCCTTGTAGTCCTGCAGCCGGCGATCCTGGTCGTAGCGGTCGTCGGGCCAGCGCAGATTGAGCCCGCCCGGCGGCATCTCGAAATCCGTAGGGATGATGAAGGGCTTCATCTCGTCGGAAAGGTCGACCTCCGCCGTGGTTTCCACGGTCTCGGTGATCACCTTCATGCCGACCCAGCAGCCGGAATAGCGCGACATCGCAATGCCGAGCAGTCCCATCTCGATCATTTCGTGGATGCTGGAGGGATAGAGATAGGGCATCAGCGCGGAGATGAAGGCATGGTCCGACTGGTGCGGCACGGTGGAGGATTTTGCGCCGTGGTCATCGCCGGCAAGACACAGCACGCCGCCGTTTTTCGCCGAGCCGGCGGCATTGCCGTGGCGGAATACGTCGCCGCAACGGTCGACGCCGGGGCCCTTGCCGTACCAGATGCCGACCACGCCGTCGTGCCTGGCGCCGGGCGACAAATTGAGCTGCTGCGAGCCCCAGACCGCGGTGGCCGCGAGGTCTTCGTTCACGCCGGGCTGGAACTTGATGTCGTATTGCTCAAGGTGTTTTTTCGCAGCGAACAGCTGCTGGTCGTAGCCGCCAAGCGGCGAGCCACGGTAGCCGGTGACGAAACCGGCGGTATTGAGGCCCGCGGCGCGGTCGCGGCGGATTTGCGCCATGGGGAGGCGTACCAGCGCCTGGATACCCGTAAGAAACACATGGCCGGAGCCCTGGGTGTATTTCTGATCGAGACTGATCGGACCTTGGTTGATTCCCATTCCACCCTCATGAGCCCAATCCGGCTGCAGGCCGCGGCGGCTCTTTTTACGTAGTTATTCAGATCATTAGAACCAGTCTATGTCGGTTTTCGTTAGCAGCGCACCACAAATCTCGGCAATGGAGACCCGCGTCCGCGAATAGCAATTTCGTTCCGGGACAGACCTGATCCGTTTGCGCCTTATGTCCCGGCAGCGCCCCGCGGCGAAAGGACGTGACCTCTCCCCGGCCGCGCAATCCGGGCTATAACCTCTGGGGAAGCGGGGCGGGGCCGGTGCAGGCACGAAATCACGCGATGCAAGCGATTCTCGGCGTCCTGTTTTTGTGCGCTGCATTTTGCTGCGCGGCGCGGGCCGATTCACCCTCGGCTGAAACCATCGCGCGGGGTAAGGCGCTGGTCGATGCCGGGGATTGCGCCAGTTGCCACACCGCCGATCCCTCACAACCGCTGGCCGGCGGCAAGCGGATCGACACCCCCTTCGGCGGTATCTTTTCGCCGAACCTCACTCCGGACCGCGACACCGGCCTCGGCGCGTGGAGCGACGACGAATTCTACCGCGCTTTGCATGACGGCGTAGCGCGCAACGGCTCGCGCTATTACCCGGCGTTCCCCTACCCGAATTTCACCAAAATCACCCGCGACGACGTGCTGGCAATCAAGGCTTATCTTTCGACGCTGACGCCGGTGCGCAGCATCCCGCCTCCGCCGCAACTGCGCTTTCCGCTGAACCATCGCGTGGTGATGCGCGGCTGGAATCTGCTATTCTTCAGGCCCGGCACCTTCGAGAAAAATCCGCAGAAGAGCGAAGAATGGAATCGCGGCGCCTATCTGGTGCAGGGCGCCGCGCATTGCGGCGCCTGCCACACGCCAAAGAACATGTTCGGCGCCGACAAGCGCGGCCAGATGTATGGCGGCGGATTGATCGACGGCTGGTTCGCACCCCGCCTCGATGCCGCAGAGCGAAGCGGCCTGAAATCGTGGAGCGTCGAGGACATCGTCGAATATCTGCAGAGCGGCCGCAACGGCAGGAGCCACGCCGGCAAGCTGATGGCCGAGGTCGTGGTCAATTCGACCTCGAAGATGAGCGATGCTGATATCCACGCCATCGCAGTGTATTTGAAGGATTTGCCAGCCGGCGCACCGGAGCCGGTCGTGGCGCCGCCGCCGCAGGCACAAATGGCGGATGGCGCCCGCATCTACAAAAGCGCCTGCATCGCCTGTCACGAGGCCGATGGTACAGGCTCCCCGCGCATCTATCCGCCGCTGCCCGGCAATGCCAACCTGCAATCCGCCGATCCCTCCAGCACCCTGCGCATCATCCTCGACGGCGCGCAGACCGTGACCACGCCCCGCGCGCCCAACACCGGTTCGATGCCCGCCTATGCCGGAAAACTGACGGACCGGGAAATCGCCGATGTCGCGACCTATATCCGCAATGCATGGGGCAACGCCGCGCCGGTGGTGACCACGCAGCAGGCGGCGAAGGCGAGGAAGTGACGCCGTCTTGCTGTCCCGGAAGCGGAGCCGCGTTCTTCACGATGTTTCGCTACCGGCGATGAATGTTTTTTGCATCTCGATTTCGGCCACGCCTCCAGCCTCCCTGAACGGGCGTTCATCAGCGTGGATAAAGCTTCATTGTCCGGTGCATTGAAACCGGACACCAGTCTCCTACCTGCTGCATGCCGGAGGAAGCCCATGAAACAGTCCACACATTTTCTCGAAAATGCGGAGAATTGCGCGCAGCTTGCCGAGCGCGCGGCCGATGAGCCGACCTACAACCGCTACAAGCGCATGGAAGCCGCATGGCGCGCGCTGGCGGAGGAGCAGGACTGGCTTGACGGTCAGGTGCCGCCGGCCCGCATCGTGTCCTAGTTCGTCATGCCGGGACTTGATCCGGGCATCCCTCAATGTTCGTGAAAAGCATTTTTCCAAGAGAATGGATTGCCGGGTCAATCCGGCAACGGCGTCGGGATTGAAGGCCGCTACCTCGGCAAAATCTCGCCCATGATCTTCATCAAATCGGCCTCGCGGAAAGGCTTGCGCAAGTACGCGCGGTAGCCGACCACGCGCTCGCGCACCACGCTCTCCATGAGCGAGGTCATCATGACAACCGGAATGTCGCGCGTGGCGGCATTTGCCTGCATCGCGGCGATCAGGCCGGCGCCATCGACGAACGGCATCATGAAGTCGGTCAGCACCAGATCCGGCGTTTCCCGATGCAGGATGTCGAGCGCCTCGCGGCCGTTGCCGGCGGACAGGACGTTATAGCCGTTCTCGCTCAAGAGCACTTCGAGCCAGTCGGCGATCGCCCATTCGTCCTCGACAATCAGCACCGTCCGCACCGTCACTCTCCAGTCAATTTCGGATCCGGAGATGGCGGCGCTGGCGCTCCCTGGCTGGAAAGCGCATGGAGAATGCCTTCGGCTCTGCGATGATCGTCATCGAGCACAATGCCACCCTCCAGGATGTCGAAGCGTCGCATCCGCATGTCGGTGCGGCGATCGCGGGCCTTGAGAACCGTCATCAGACGCCAGGTCTCCGATCGGAGCGCGGCGAGATGCAGCGCGATGATGTTCTCGGCGACCGCAGACAGACCGGTCTGGTTCACCCCTGCCAATGGCTGACCCGGCGTTATTCCGGCATGATCGGTTTCGGCCGTCGCCAGCGTGGTAACCCCGAGCGCCCGTAACTCGTTGCACAGCGCCGATAAAAAAGAGCCGATGCGGTTTTTCTCGTCCGTCAGCTTGGAAAATCCGTCGATGCCGTCGATCACCAGGCGGCGCACGCCGCGGGCCTTGATCACGGTGAGCATCTCGGTTGCGACTTCGTCGAGGATGGCCTCGGTCTGCGGCCGCCACAGCAGGCTGATGGAGTCGCCGCGCGCATCGAGCGCCAACTTCAAGGCGTTGGCCTTGATCTTCAGCGCCAGCGGATTCTCGTGGAACCCGAGCCACATCGCCGGCTCGTTGCGCGGACCGCCGCACAGGAACTGCAGACCGGCGGTGGTCTTGCCGCTGCCGGAGGGACCGAGCACGACCGTGACGGAATGCTGGTCGACGCCACCACCGAGCATCTTGTCTACACCGGACACGCCGGAGGAAACCACCGGACCATCGGCGCGGTCCCACACGCTCGGCGTTTCCAGCAAGGCTTCGATGCGCGGAAATATCGAAATACCCGTGGCCGCGATGCGATAGGAGTGCCGGCCGCTCATAAACCAGCTGCCGCGCAGTTTGTGCACCTGCAGTTCGCGCTCCGCGCGGCGGCCGTGCAGCGAGGATTGCAGTTCGATCAGGCCGTCCACCATGGTATGTTCCGGCGGGAACGCCTGCGCGTCGAACGCGCTGGTGAGCAAGAACATGGTGCAGTTGCTGAACGCGGCCTGGGTCTGCAATTCGTGAATGAATTTCTTCAGTTCAAGATCGGAGCGGGCTTTCTCGCGAAGCGTAATCAGCCCGTCCAGCACCAGGATACTGGCCTTGCGGGTGCGTACCTCGCGCCGCACGACCTCGAGCAGGCCGCGCAGCCCATCATCCTCCAGCGTCTTGAAGGCGCCGACATAGGACATCCGGTCGGGGATCGCGGCCTCATCGAAAAACTCCAGCCGCCGCATGTGGCCGATCATGCGGGCGTGGCTCTCCGCCAGCAGCGTGATGTACAGCGCGTGGCGATCCTGCGCGGCCTGGGCGAAGCAAATCTGGTTGCCGAGGATGGTCTTTCCCGCCCCCGGGGCGCCTTGGACGATGTAGATGCCGCCTTCGAAAACGCCGCCGCCTAAAATTGTATCGAGCCCGGGTATGCCGGTCGAAAACCGATCGGTTTCGCTACTCATCGCTGAAGCGCCCCCTGAAATTCATCTGGATGTGATGCTTAATGCTTAATCCCGCCGGAAACCTGGCGGCCCGCTCGCGCGATATGCGCCGATTCTGGACCGCGCAAAAGTCTCGAGACCCGCCCCCGCGCAGACGGCCGCGCAGTGCAGAAACGTGTTTCGCCCGGCAAGGTTCCCGTCTCATTCCCGAAGTTCGGCAAGGCCGGGCTGGGCACTCGCGCCGATGTCTTTTTCAACGCCGCTCGTCGGTAAAGACGAATTTGGGCATCTCCCATTTGAAGCGGATCGCCAGCAGTCGGAAGATCAGGCCGACCGCGAATGCCAGCGCGGTCGCCACATCGTGGTTCAGCCCAAGCCCAAGCGCTGCGACATAGATCACGCCGGTGAGCGCGGAGACGCTGGCATAAAGTTCTGAACGGAAAAGCAGCGGGACATCGTTGCAGAGAATGTCGCGCAGCACGCCGCCGGCGCAGCCGGTGATCATGCCGGCGACGATCACGATCGGCAGCGGCTCATGAAGCTGACGTGCCACGTCGCAGCCGGCGATGGTGAAGGCCACGAGCCCGATGGCATCGAGCACCAGGAATGCGAGGTGCAGACGGTGCATCACGCGCGCAATTGCGATGGTGACCAGCGCGGCGGCGATGGTGACCGCCAGATAGGTGGGATTTTCCACCCACACCAGCGGATAGTGCCCCAGCAGGACGTCGCGGAGCGATCCGCCGCCGAGCGCGGTGACGCAGCCAAGCAGGCAGACGCCGACCCAGTCCATGCTGCGCCGTCCGGCGGCGAGCGCCGCCGTCATCGCTTGCGCCGCAGCAGCCAGCGGCAACAGCACGTGAAGAACCGTATCGGTGGGCGGTATAGTCCACATGGGCGCGGCCGGAACTACGATAGGGATGGAACTTACGTTGCAAGTTCCCGCGTGAACAGGTCGAAAAGCCCTGCGGGTTCCATTCGGCCGGGGAACCCCTGGTTTCTCCAGCTGTTATCGAGAGGACGACAACGGAGGACCCATCCATGGCTTACCCACGTAACCCGAACGATCCCTATCGTCCCAACGTCGATCTTGCGGACGATGAGCTGCAGCGTATGCGTCTCGACAGCGAATTGCAGGCCGACCCTGAGCTTGCCGAGGGCCCCGCCAGTGGCGGCAAGGTAGCGATGTTCGCTGTCGCAATCGCCGTGATTCTCGGCGCGGTTTTCTACGGGCTCAACAACTCGTCGATGAACCCGGCCGGCACCGGCCAGACTACCGCGCAGACCCAGACTGCACCGGCAGCTCCTGCTGGCATGCGCGACGTGACCCCGCGTAGCAACACCGAACCGGGCATGACCACGGGCGCGGCCCCTGCCCGGCCGCAGCAGCCGGCGGCTAATGCACCGACGGGTCAGGAAATCGACCGCAGTGCCAAGCCGGGCGATAGCGCGGCGCCTGACACTCCGGCCAAATCAGATGCTCCGGCCAAATAAAGGCTGAACCATTGTCACGAACGCAGCGGGCATGAACGTGCCCGCTGCGTTTTTGTTTGCGCATCAGCTTTCAAACATTTTATTCAGTTCACCGCCCGGAAACCCGTTGTTCAGCTCGGTAAATGTCCCCTGCTCCGCCATTTCGCGCGACGCTTTCATGAACCCCGCCCATGCCACCCGCGCCAGCGAACCGCCGACGCTGATGCGGCGGACGCCGAGGCCGGCCGCTTCCGCGACGCTGAGGCCGCTTGAACCGATCAGAAGGTTGACCGGCTTGGGATGCACGGCTTTCACCACGGCCGCGATATGCTCCTTGGATTTGATACCGGGCGCATAGAGGCAATCCGCGCCGGCTTCCGCATAGGCGTTGAGCCGGTCGAGCACCAAAGCAAGATCGCTCTGCCCCCATAGAAACGCCTCGCAGCGCCCGACCAGCAACGCGCCGCTGTTGTCGGCATCGATCGCCGCCCGCGCCGCCTTGATGCGTTCGATCGCGAACGCGCGTTCGTAGAGCGGGTTCGCCTTGTCACCGGTGGAATCCTCGATCGACAGCCCGGCGATGCCGGTCGCAACGCCGCGCGCGACATTGATCGCCACCTTTTCCGGCTCACGGGCAAAACCGCCTTCGAAATCGGCATTGACGGGCAGATCGACGGCCTTGCACAGCGCGGCGAGATGTTCGCAGGCGTCGTCCACGGTGATGCGAGTGTCGGCGCGGCCGATCGTCCACGCGTAGCCGGCGCTGGTCGAGGCGATAGCCTTGAAGCCGAGGTGTTGCAGCGCCCGAGCGCTGCCGACATCCCACGGATTCGGCAGCACGAAGCAGCCTGTCTCGTGCAGTTTACGGAACGCGGCTCGCTTTTCCTGCGTAGAAACCGGCATGGTACCTCCCGTTGCTCTCTTTTGCTTCGTCGCACGATAGCATGCGCGATATCAGGCCACCACCTTCCGTAAAAATGTCCGCTCTTCCGCGACAATGAACCTGTTCTCCTCGGCGTAGCCGAAATTCGCCATGCCTTGGTCGTCGCCGCGCAGCCGCGCGCGATAAACTTCGTATGCCGCCAGATTCTCGAAGGAGATCAGCGCGAACGCAATGTTGTTGGTGCCCTCATGCGGCATCCAGTAGCCTAACAGATCGCCGCCGCATTTGGGGATGATGGTCAGCCAGCGCTTCGCATAGGCTTCGAACATCGCGCGCTTGAACGGATCGATCTGGTAGCGGATGAAAACCGTCACGGCCAAGGCAGCCTCCTCATGCAGAAGAAGCATGCTAGGCGCTTGATCGACGTGAATGCTTCGTCTATCATCGAAGTATGAAAGCAGGCCCTGACATTGCCCTGATCGCCTCCCTTGTCGGCGACCCCGCGCGCTGCAACATGCTGACCGCGCTGATGAGCGGCCGGGCGCTGACCGCCAGCGAACTGGCGCAGGAGGCCGGCGTGACGCCGCAGACAGCGAGTTCGCATCTGGCGAAACTCGAGGCCGGCGGGCTGGTCGAACCGGAGAAACAGGGCCGTCACCGCTATTACCGGCTGACCGGCCCCGATGTTGCAGGCGTGCTTGAGGGGCTGATGGGGCTCGCCGCGCGCGTCGGGCACTTGCGCATCCGCACCGGGCCGAAGGATCCGGCGCTGCGTCATGCGCGGGTCTGTTACGACCATCTGGCCGGCGATCTCGGCGTCCAGATGCTGGACGCCCTGACGCGGCGGCAATTCGTGCGCCGCAACAAGAACGAGATCTCACTCACCACCGAAGGCGAGAAATTCGTCGCCAAAAAGCTGCAGATCGACGTCGCCGACATCGGGCATGCGCGGCGGCCGCTGTGCAAGACCTGCCTCGACTGGAGCGCGCGGCGCAGTCATCTCGCGGGCACACTGGGGGCTGCGATTCTCAACAGGCTCTATCAGTTGAAATGGGCGACGCGCTCGCCGGGCAACCGCATCGTCAATTTCACCCGCAACGGCGAGAAGCAATTTGTGGCGTTGTTCGGGGTGGCTGAAAATGACGAGAACCGTCATGGCCGGGTCATCTAGCGCGAAGCGCGTCTTCGCGCTAGATGACCCGGCGATCCATCGTTTCGCATGAACCTTTTCGCGAAACATGATGGATACGCGGGCCTTCGCCTCGCCGAAGGGGCTCCGGCCCCGTGGGCGGGTCAAGCCCGCGTATGACATCCGCGGAGGTCCCCATGAAGCGCTTACTGCTATCCGCTATTCTCGCCGCCATGCCGCTCGGCTTTGTTCATGCCGCCGAACCGGCCGCCCGCGAACCCTACGGCATCGGCCTTGAGGGCTTCGCCTATCCCTATCCGGTCAGCATGCTGCCACTGGTCAATAATGGCGAGCCGGTGCGAATGGCCTACATGGATGTCGCCGCGGCCACACCGAACGGTCGTACCGTGGTGCTGCTGCACGGCCGCAATTTTCCATCCAGCTACTGGGCGCCCGTCATCAAGACACTGAGCGACGCCGGCTATCGCGTGGTGGTACCAGACCAGATCGGGTTCGGTAAATCCTCCAAACCCGCAGCCGACCTGCATTTTGATACGCTGGCGCGCAACACCATCGCCTTGCTCGACCACCTGGAAATCGCAAAGGCCGACATCGTCGCGCATTCGCTGGGCGGCATGCTCGGCGTGCGCATTGCCCGCGCCTATCCCGATCGCGTCGAGCACCTGCTGCTGGCAGCTCCGATCGGCCTCGAAGACTACCGGCTCTATGTGCCGCCGACACCGACCGAAAAGATCCTGGAGAACGAGGACAAGCTCACCGCCGATGGCTATCGCAAACAGCTGGAAACGAATTATTCCTTAAAACTGCCGCCGGAGCAGGTGACGCCGTTTATCGACGCGCGCTTCAACATCAAGGGCAGTTCCGAATATCCGCGCTGGCTGCGCGGCTTTGTCAATTCGGCGCAGCTGATCTATCGCGAACCGGTGGTGCACGAAATCCCGCTTGTCCCGCAACCCACCCTGTTCGTGATGGGCGCTGACGACCACAACGCGCCGGGCCGGCCCAACGCGCCGGAAGCGCTGCGCGCGAAGATGGGTCAGAACGCGGAATTGGCCAAAGCGCTTGCGGCCAAAATGTCCAACGCCAGGGCCGAGGTAATCCCCGATACCGGCCATCTGGTATTTCTGGAAGCGCCGCAAAAATTCGACGAATTGATGCTGGCGTTTCTCGCCTCCCATTGACGCGCATTATGGATTTTTCCTGAAAAGCGCGCATTCATTGCGCGTTCAGGTCGTCGTCTTAAGCTCACTCACGCCTGTTCGGCGTGTTGTAAAAAGTAAACATGCCCAATCACACGGCTTGAATCATGGTCCGCCGCCGCGGTGCGGCTCACAACGAAGGGAGAGAACATGAAGACGCTTTTCGCTTTGGTTTTGGTTGCCGGCACCCTCGCGGGTTTTAGCGCCGCCAATGCCGCCGGCGGATGCGGTCCCGGTTTCCATCGCGGCCCCTATGGCGGATGCCGGCCGAACGGCGGCGCTGTCATCGTCGCGCCCCGGGTCGTGGTCGCGCCCGCGCCGGTCGTGGTGGTGCCGCGCGTGCGCGTCTGCCCCTACGGCTTCGCCTGGCGCTATGGACGCTGCCGTCCGATCTGAGAGTGATATGACCGGCCACGGCAACCCCCGCAGCAGCCGGGTGTTGCCGTTGGGCCGTAGCGGCCAACGCTGCATCCTTCGCCGCACCGCCCGGCATCGAGCGACAATATTCATGACTCCCCCATCGCGACGGTGATATCGGTAACCGCGTCGCCGGTGCTGGAGTTCTCGTGCATGCCCGCTGCCCTCCGTTGCATTCTGCTGTCCGCGTTGTGCGGTTTTGTCGTGGTCGCCTCCGCACGCGGCCAGGGCGTATCCGCTGCAGCGGAGGCTCAGATCGGGCCGCGTCCTTTCTATCTCGTCGAGAAGATGAGGGATGGCCCGCTCAAGACCCAACTGAGCCGGTGCACCGGACCGTTCCGCAAGACCGACTTTTCCATCGCCCATCGCGGCGCGCCGCTGCAGTTTCCCGAACACAGCAAGGAATCCTATCAGGCCGCGGCGCGCATGGGCGCCGGCGTGATCGAATGCGACGTCACCTTCACCAGGGACCGCCAATTGGTCTGCCGGCATTCGCAATGCGACCTGCACACCACCACCAACATCCTGTCGGTGCCGGCGCTTGCCGCGAAATGCTCGCAGCCGTTCGGCCCCGCCGACCCGGCGACCGGCAAGAAAGCCGCCGCGAAGTGCTGCACCAGCGACATCACGCTTGCCGAATTCAAGACGCTGACGGCGAAGATGGACGGCTCCAATCCCGACGCTAAAAATGTCGCCGAATTTCAGAACGGCACGCCGCGCTGGCGCACCGACCTCTACGCCAATTCCGGCACGCTGATGACGCACGCCGAATACATCGCGCTGATCAAGAGCCTAGGCGCCAAATTCACGCCGGAACTGAAAGAGGCCGAGGTTGCGATGCCGTTCGAGGGGGATTACAGCCAGGAAAAATATGCGGCGCAGATGTTTGCCGAATACAGGGCCGCCGGAATTCCGCCGGGCGACGTGTTCGCGCAGACCTTCAGCTTCAACGACATAGTGTCGTGGAACAGGACCGAGCCGGACTTCGCGGCGCAGGCGGTATTCCTCGACGGTCGCTATGAAACCCCCGGCTTCAATCCGGCGCGGGCCGAGACGTGGAAGCCATCGATGGCCGAATTGAAGGCCGCCGGCGTGAAAATTCTGGCGCCGCCGATCTATGTGCTGCTGGCGCTCGACCGCAACGGGCAGATCGTCGCGTCTGAATACGCCAGGGCTGCGAAGGCCGCGGGCCTCGACCTCATCGTCTGGTCGCTGGAGCGCGACGGCCCGCTCAACAAGGGCGGCGGGTTCTTTCATCAATCCGTCAGACAAGCCATCGACCGCGACGGCGATACCCTGACGGTGCTGGATGTGCTTACCAAACAAGTCGGCGTGCGCGGCGTGTTTTCCGACTGGCCGGCCACCACGACGTTTTATGCAAGCTGCATGGGGATGAAGTAGCAGCCGCTCGTCATTCCCGGGCGACGCGAAGCGTCGAGCGCGGAATCCATAACCACCGCCGGAACTGACGACGGCATCATTTCGCGTCAAATTCTTCCGCCAGCACGAAAATCTCGCGCGTGCGGGTGACATCGGGCCAGTCGCGATTGAAGTCGGCGACCAGCCGCTTCAGGTCGTCACCATTCATGGCGCGATCGAGCGAGGCCTTGTCAGGGAATTGATAGCTCGCCTGATGCAGGGCGGGATCGGTAAGACTCCAGAACCGCCGGGCCTGCTCCGCACCGAACGATTTCACCGCGTCGGGCATGTGCTCTTTGGCGTACCAGTCGTCGAACGCCTGCCGCTTGGCGGGATCGGAAACGGTGGCGCGGACGACGAAGAAGTGGTGGGGCATGGATTGACCTCCGCCGTTGGGTTCGCCGCGAATGTTAGCGATGGGGGGAACGAATGCAACCACTGACGGCATGGCGAGCACCCACGACCCGCCGCCGCGTCGAACGTAGCGGCGCCCTACTTGCCCGCCGCCTGCTCTTTCGTCACCACCCCCTGCAGGACATCCGGCACCAGGCGCTCGGAAAATCCGGCGGCAAACGACCACACCAGCGCCTTGCCGTAATCCTCCGGCTTGGAGGGCACATAATAATTCATGATGTCCATCAGGGATGTGCAAACCTGGTCCTGCACGCAGCTGATCGATGGAAACAGCGCGCCCTCCAGCAGCTTGCCGATAAACACCAGATAGAGCACGACGGCTGCGATCGCGCCGATCACCGGCGGCACCAGCGAATACATCATCAGGTAACGGCCGCCGAGTTGCTGGATGGTCGGCGTGATCAGCGCGATGCTGGCCTGATCGACGTTATAGAGCCGCATCAGCGCGCTGAAAAACGCCCCGAGCATTCCCGCCAGCATCACCAGCACCAGCAACGGCGGCGAAAGCTTGCCGTAGGCGTAGCAGATGATGAGCGCCAGCGCGGTGCCGCCGGCCAGCACCACCGCCCCGCCGAACTGATAGGTCAGCATCTGCTTGTAGGCGCCGATAATCTTGACTTGAACCGCCGCCGCGCCGGCATCCGGTATTGCAGGAGCGCTTACGGTGCTTCCGGTGGTCGCCGCAGTTTCGCTCGACAATTCAGCCATATTGCTCGCTCCCCCCGCTCAACCGTGAGTATAGGCGCGCCCCAACTCGATTGTAAATCGGCGGCGTTTGCGGCGACAAGCTACAGCGGCAAATTATCGTGCTTCTTCGCCGGCATTTCCACCTTCTTGTCGCGCAGCATCGCGAGCGCGCGGGCGATCCTGCGCCGGGTCGAGTGCGGCATGATGACGTCGTCGATGTAGCCGCGCTCGGCGGCGATGAAGGGCGACAGGAAGCGGTCCTCGTATTCCCTGGTTCGCGCGGCGATTTTTTCCGCGTCGCCGATATCACCGCGGAAGATGATTTCCACCGCGCCCTTGGCGCCCATCACCGCGATCTGCGCGGTCGGCCAGGCATAGTTCATGTCGGCGCCGATTTCCTTGGAAGCCATCACGTCGAACGCGCCGCCATAGGCCTTTCGCGTGATCACGGTGACCAGCGGCACGGTTGCCTGCGAGAACGCGAACAGCAGCTTGGCGCCGTGTTTTATAAGCCCGCCATACTCCTGCGCGGTGCCCGGCAAAAATCCCGGCACGTCGACGAAGGTGACGATCGGAATGTTGAAGGCGTCGCAGAAGCGCACGAACCGCGCCGCCTTGCGCGAGGCATCGGAGTCGAGCACGCCTGCGAGCACCATCGGCTGGTTGGCGACGAAACCCACGGTGCGCCCGGCGACGCGGCCAAAACCGGTGACGATGTTTTTGGCGAAGGTCTCGGAGATTTCGAAGAAATCGCCCTCGTCCACCACCTTCAGGATCAATTCCTTCATGTCATAGGGCTTGTTGGGATTGTCGGGGATCAGAGTGTCCAGCGACATGTCGATACGGTCGATATCATCGAAACTCGGCCATTCCGGCACGCCGTCGGTATTGTTGGAGGGCAGGAAATCGATCAGACGGCGCATCTGCAGCAGCGTCTCGACGTCGTTCTCGAACGCGCCGTCCGCGATCGAGGAGCGCGTGGCGTGCACGGATGCACCGCCGAGCTCTTCGGCGGTGACGACCTCGTTGGTGACGGTCTTGACCACGTCCGGTCCGGTGACGAACATGTAGCTGGTGTTCTTGACCATGAAGATGAAATCTGTCATCGCCGGCGAATAGACGTCGCCGCCCGCGCACGGTCCCATGATGACGGAGATCTGCGGGATCACGCCGGAGGCGATGACGTTGCGGCGGAACACGTAGGAATAGCCCGCCAGCGCCGCGACGCCTTCCTGAATGCGCGCGCCGCCGGCGTCGTAGAGCCCGATGATCGGCGCCCGCGCCTTCATCGCCATGTCCTGGATTTTGACGATTTTTTGCGCGTGGGTCTCCGACAGCGAGCCGCCGAAAACGGTAAAATCCTTGGCGAATACAAAAGTCTTGCGGCCGTTGACGGTGCCCCATCCGGTGACGACGCCGTCGCCCGGCACCTTGGATTTCTCCATCCCGAATTCCACCGAGCGGTGCTCGACGAACATGTCGAACTCCTCGAATGAGCCCTTGTCGAGCAGAAGCTCGATGCGCTCCCGCGCGGTCAGCTTGCCGCGGGCGTGCTGCACCTCGATGCGCTTGTCGCCGCCCCCGAGTTTTGCGCCGGCGCGGCGCTCTTCGAGGGTGTCCAGAATATCCTTCATGGTGCCTTCCCCGCCTGATCGGTCCGGGTTCTAACACGGCATTTCGCAGGCGGGAAACATCCTCCTATCATCCGGCAGCTCTGCCCCATACGGTATATCCGGAGCGCAAGGCAGGCGACGTATCCGGCCGGCCGCGCGTCGGCGCCATCGTCCACAATGCGGCGCACAGCTACATGGCGCCGATGACGCTGAATACTGCCGGATTTCGGCTCGCATCGCCGCTGGTGCTTTCCATTGCGATGATGCGGCTCCCGTATATCGGCATCGACCGCGCGCTCGGTTGCGGCCTGAAATACAGCGCAGGATTCGGCTTCACCCATCTCGGCCGCATCGGACCTACGCAAAGGCCGCATGAATTGACAGGGCGTTTCCTGCCCGCTCTAATCGATGGAAATCCAGTCGCGATACAAACCTTGGGAGGAATTCATGCGACCATGCTTGCGGACCGCCATAGCTGTGGCGCTGCTGTGCGGGGCAAGCCTGCTGCCGGCATCGGAATCACAAGCGCAAGCCAATCCGAAGGAAATCGCGGCGCGCGTCGAGCTGCACGCGTTTCCCTCGCTCACGCTGTCGGACCAGCAATTCCTCAGCGGCGACGCCAATGGCAAGCCGGTCACCATGACCGGCGAATTCCGCATTGCGCAGGGCGGCGGAAAGCTCCCGGTGGTGATCCTGATGCACGGCTCCGGCGGCATGGGCGCCAACATCGAGTCATGGACGCAAAAATTCAACGCGATGGGCATCTCGACCTTTGCGATCGACGGCTTTACCGGGCGCGGCCTCACTTCGGTCAATACCGACCAGGCCTCGCTCGGCCGGCTCAATTTCATCCTCGATATCTACGGCGCGCTCGCACTTCTTGCAAAACATCCGCGGGTCGATCCGGAGCGGATCGCGCTGATGGGATTTTCCCGCGGCGGACAGGCCGCGCTTTATGCCAGCCTGACGCGCTTTCACAAGATGTGGAATAAATCCGGCGTGCAATTCGCGGCCTATATTCCGTTCTATCCGGACTGCGCCACCAGCTATGCCGGCGAGACCGATATCGCGGCAAAGCCGATCCGGATTTTCCACGGCATTCCCGACGACTACAATCCGGTCGCGAGCTGCAAGCCTTACATCCAACGGCTGCGCGAAGCCGGGCGCGACGTGGTGCTTAACGAATATCCGGACGCCGAGCATGGCTTCGATACGCCGCTCAACGTCGGCGCGGTGATCGTGTCGACCGGCGCGCAGACGGTCCGCAACTGCAAGATCCGCGAGGCCGAAGGCGGCGTCCTGATCAACGTGTCGACGTCGCAGCCGTTCAGCTACAAGGACGAGTGCGTGCAGCTCAACCCCCATGTCGGCGGCAACGCCGCGGCGACGCAGGCCGCGCGGGTCGCGGTGGCGGACTTTGTGCGGCAGGTGTTCAGGCTGGAGTGAGAGTTCGTCATGCGCGGGCTTGACCCCGCGCATCCATCCATCTTCGCAAGAGTTCATTCCAAGAATGATGGATTGCCGGGCGCCCGGCAATGACGGCTACGGCGTCCCCGACTGTTTGCCGAGATCGCGGTTGTCGACATAGCGGATCATGATCGGCCGCCCGGCCAGCGCGCCGCCGAGGCCGCCGGTGAATTTCAGCGGCAGGCAGGCATCGAGCGACGCGGTGATCGCCTTGCGGTAGGTATCGCGGATCTGCTGCGGCGCGCCGCGCGTCGAGTAGGTGATGCGCGGAGCGGCAATGATCTCGCCGGAGCGCTTGAACGAGAACAGCACCGACATCTGCATGCCCTCGCGCGCATCGTCCGCCGGCGGCGGCGACCAGCAGGATCGCAGCGCTGCGAACAGGTCGCCGATGGTGTCGAGATCGTGCTCCGGTTTCCGGTATTTCGCGGCGTCGTCGCGCGGCGGCACGCTCTGGATGGTGAGCTGCAGGTTCTGGCCGATCGGATAATCGATCTCGGGAATGCAGGGCCCATGATTGAAAACGCTGCAGAACGACGGCGTGCATGGCTCGCCGGACAGCACGCTGCACGGCGCATGCGCGAATGGGGTGGCATCGATCTGGTGGCGCCGCTCCCGCGCATCGGCGGAGGTGGCGGCTATCAATACTACGCAACCGACAACGAGACGCTCAGTGATCCGTCGCAGCATGAAGACCTCGCGCGATGATAGAATTCCGTGTCCCGGACGCGGTGCGGCATTCTTCATGCCGCTCCGCAGAGCCGGGACCCCGGTTAAGCAAGCTGGGCCCCGGCTCTGCAGCGCACCGCTTCGCGAAGAGCTACGCGCTGCACTGCGTCCGGGGCACGCAAACTCTCACCCCTTTTTCTTCACATCCTTGATGCTGGAAAACACGATGCCTTCGGCACGTTCCTTTGTGTAGCCGAGATAGAACTCGTTCTTTGCCAGAAATACCGGATCGCCGTCGACGTCATCGGCGACGCCGGAGCCGTTGGCGGCGATGAAGGCCTCGAGCTTTTTGCGATCATCGGACGAAATCCAGCGCGCCAGCTGGAACTCCGACACCTCGAAATCCACCGGCAGCGAATATTCGGCATCCAGCCGCGCTTTCAGCACGTCGAGTTGCAGCGGGCCGACCACGCCGACCAAAGCGGGCGCGCCGTCGCGCGGGCGAAACACCTGCACCACGCCCTCCTCCGACATCTGCTGCAGCGCTTCCTTCAGCTTCTTCGCCTTCATCGCGTCCGCCAGCCGCACCCGGCGCACGATTTCCGGCGCAAAACTCGGCACCCCGACGAAGTTGATATCCTCGCCTTCGCTCAAAGTGTCGCCGATCCGCAAAGTTCCGTGGTTGGGAATGCCGACCACGTCGCCGGCGAACGCTTCATCCGCCAGCGCGCGGTCCTGCGCGAAGAAGAATTGCGGACTGGACAGGCTCATGTTCTTGCCGGTGCGCACCAACTTTGCCTTCATGCCGCGCGTCAGCTTGCCCGAGCACAGCCGCGCAAAGGCGATGCGGTCGCGATGGTTGGGATCCATATTGGCCTGGATCTTGAACACGAACGCGGTCATGCGCGGCTCGCTGGCTTCCACCTTGCGCAGATTGCTCTCCTGCGCGCGCGGCGGCGGCGCGAAGCGGCCCAGGCCCTGCAAGAGATCGCCGACGCCGAAATTGCGCAGCGCCGAGCCGAAATACACCGGGGTCAGATGGCCCTCGCGGAATGCGTCGAGCTCGAACGGCTTGCAGGCTTCCGACACCAGCGCCAGTTCGTCCTTGACCTCGCCGACGTCGAGATTGGCGTTGCGCCCCGCAAGATCGGCGATGTCGATCTGTTGCGCGGCGCCGGTCTTGGCGCCACCGCCCTCAAGCAGGCGCACGCCGCCGGTCTCGATATCGTAGGTGCCGAGGAAATCGCGGCCGCGCCCGACCGGCCAGGTCATCGGCGTGGCGTCGAGCGCCAGCGTTTTCTCGATTTCGTCCATCAATTCGAAGGTGTCGCGGCTCTCGCGATCCATCTTGTTGATGAAGGTGATGATGGGAATATCCCTCAGACGACACACCTCGAACAGTTTTCGCGTGCGTTCCTCGATGCCCTTGGCGGCGTCGATCACCATCACGGCGGAATTGACGGCGGTCAGCGTGCGATAGGTGTCCTCGGAAAAGTCCTCGTGGCCCGGCGTGTCCAGCAGGTTGAATACAAGGTTCTCGAACTCGAAGGTCATCACCGAAGTCACGACCGAGATGCCGCGCTCGCGCTCGATCTTCATCCAGTCGGAGCGGGTGTTGCGGCGCTCGCCCTTGGCCTTGACTTGCCCCGCAAGATTGATGGCGCCGCCGAACAGCAGCAGCTTTTCGGTCAGCGTGGTCTTGCCGGCATCGGGATGCGAGATGATCGCGAAGGTGCGCCGGCGCGCCACTTCGGCCGCGAGCGGCGAGCGCGGGGCCTGTTCGGTTGTGAGAGCGAGGTCGGACATCAAGCGAGCGTGTGGCAGGGAAACCGGGCCGGATCAAGGAGATTTGCTCGAGCCGATATAAGGATTGGCAGGACGATTTCCAACTTCCTCAACGCAGCAGCGCCACCGCCCAGTACGACAGCGCCGCAACTATTGCCGACGCCGGAATCGTGATGACCCAGGCATAGACGATCGAACTTGCCACATTCCAGCGCACCGCCGAGACGCGGCGGGCGGCGCCGACGCCGACGATGGCGCCGGTGATGGTATGGGTGGTCGACACCGGCACGCCGAGGAAGGTCGCGGCGAACAGCGTCGCGGCACCCCCTGTTTCGGCGCAAAATCCCTGCATCGGCGTCAGCTTGGTGATCCGCAAGCCCATGGTGCGCACGATGCGCCAGCCGCCCATCAAGGTGCCCAGCGCCATCGCCGCCTGGCACGCCAGCACCACCCAGAACGGCACCGAAAAATCCCCGCCGAGATGGCCCTGCGAATACAGCAGCACGGCGATGATGCCCATGGTCTTTTGCGCGTCATTGCCGCCGTGCCCCAGCGAATACAGCGACGCCGAGAAGAACTGCAGGATGCGGAACGCGCGATCGACCGCGAATGGCGTCGAGCGCACCGACAGCCACGACACGACCGCGACCAGCACCAGCGCCAGCAAAAATCCGACCACCGGTGACAGCACGATGGCGAGCAGCGTCTTGGACAATCCGCTCCACACCACGGACGAAAATCCGGCCTTGGCCAGCCCGCCGCCGAGCAAGCCGCCGATCAGCGCGTGCGAACTGCTGGAGGGAATGCCGAGCGCCCAGGTGACCAGGTTCCAGACGATGGCGCCCATCAGCGCCGCGAAAATGACGCGCTCGTCGATGATGCCGGGGTCGATGATGCCGGTTCCGATGGTGTTGGCGACATGGAGGCCGAATACCAGAAAGGCGACGAAGTTGAAGAACGCCGCCCACAGCACGGCGTATTGCGGCCGCAATACCCTGGTCGACACGATGGTCGCGATCGAATTGGCAGCGTCATGCAAACCGTTGAGAAAATCGAACAGCAGCGCGACTGCGATTAATCCGACCAGAATCGGAAGACCAAGCGTGGCGTCCACTGCGCGGCCCTGCCCTATACCTGTTCGATCACGATGCTGTTGATCTCGTTGGCGACGTCATCGAAACGATCGGCGACTTTCTCGAGATGGTCGTAGATTTCGGCGCCGACGATGTAATCCATTGTATTGGCGCTGCGGTGCTTGAGGAACAGTTCCTTCAGGCCGATGTCGTGCAGATCGTCGACGCGGCCTTCGAGCTTTCCGAGTTCCTCGGCAATCGCCGTCAATTTGGCGACATTGTCGCCGATCGATTGCATCAGCGGCAGCGCGCGGCCGACCAGATTGGCGCACTCCACCAGCAGCGTGCCGATTTCCCGCATCGGCGGCTCGAAGGTCCGGACCTCGAACAGGATCACCGCCTTGGCAGTCTGCTGCATCTGGTCGATGGCGTCGTCCATCGAGGTGATCAGGTTCTTGATGTCGCCACGGTCGAACGGGGTGATGAAGGTGCGGCGCACCGCGGTGAGCACTTCGCGGGTAATGCCGTCGGCGTCGTTCTCGAACTGATTGACGCGCTGGCAGAAAACCGGCGTCTCCTCGCCGCCCTTCAGCATGCCCTGCAGCGCGAGCGCGCCTTGCACCACGGTCTGGGAATGCCGGGCGAACAACTCGAAAAACCGCTCCTCCCGGGGGAGAAAGTAGCGAAACCAACGCATCAACATCGTTCAGGTCCATTGCAGGAAAATACCGGCGCCGAGGGCGCCGTGTCGCAAAACCGTCATAGACCATTTCCCGCGGAAACGGGCGGTTGCCGAGGCGCCAGGCCGGGTCATCCACCGCTTTGTATGTTCCCGGCAGTTGCGTTCCCCGGATCCCAACGCAGCACGCACCGCGTCCGGGACGGTTACAGCGATCGCCGCAGATAATGCGCGATTTCGCCGATCACGCCGCGGCGGAAAGCCAGCACGCAGACCACGAAAATCGCGCCCTGGATTACCGTGACCCATTGCCCGAATCCGGCGAGATATTGCTGCATGGCGATGATGACAAAGGCGCCGACCACCGGGCCGAACACGGTGCCGAGGCCGCCGACCAGCGTCATCAGCACGATTTCACCGGACATGGTCCAGTGCACGTCGGTCAATGAGGCATTTTGCGCAACGAATACTTTCAGCGAACCGGCGAATCCCGCCAGCGTTCCCGACAGGATATAGGCCAAGAGCTTGTACTGATCGGTCTTGTAGCCCAGCGAGATCGCGCGCTGTTCATTTTCGCGGATGGATTTCAGAACCTCGCCGAAGGGAGAATTGATGGTGCGGTAGATCAGCAGGAAACCGAGCAGGAAGCCGGCCAGGATGACGTAGTACAGCGTCGTCGGCCTGGCGAGATTGAAAACGCCGAACAGGTATCCCTGCGGAATGCCCTGAATGCCGTCTTCGCCATGGGTGAACGGCGTCTGCAAATAGATGAAGTACAATAGCTGCGACAGCGCCAGCGTGATCATGGCGAAATAGATGCCTTGGCGACGGATCGCCACCAGGCCGGTGACGACGGCAAGGCCCGCGGCTGCGGCGGTTCCGACGACGATGCCGAGTTCGGGCGTAAGCCCCCACACTTTCAGCCCATGCGCGGTGACGTAGCCGGCCGTCCCCAAAAACATCGCATGCCCGAACGACAGCAGGCCGCTGTAGCCGATCAGCAGGTTGAATGCGCAAGCCAGCAGCGCGAAACACAGCGCCTGCATCACGAAGAACGGATAGACCCCGGTGAATGGCACGATTGCCAGCAGCGCCGCCATAAAGACGAACACGATCATCTCGTCGCGAACGGTGCGCGGCGTCACCGGCAGGGTATCGTCGGTCATGGCTGTCATGTCAGGCCGCCCTTCCGGTCAGTCCCGAGGGTTTTACCAGCAGCACCAGCACCATCAGCACGAACACCACGGTATTGGAGGCCTCGGGATAAAAGTATTTGGTCAGTCCCTCGATCACGCCCAGCGCAAAGCCGGTGATGATCGATCCCATGATCGAGCCCATGCCGCCGATCACCACCACGGCGAACACCACGATGATCAGGTCGGCACCCATCAACGGCCGCACCTGGTTGATCGGCGCCGACAACACGCCGGCGAGCGCGGCGAGACCGACGCCGAGGCCGTAGGTCAGCGTGATCATGCGCGGCACGTTGATGCCGAAGGCGCGCACCAGCGTCGGATTTTCAGTGGCGGCGCGCAAATTGGCGCCGAGCCGGGTCCGCTCGATCAGGTACCAGGTGGCGAGGCAGACAACGAGCGAGAACACCACCACCCAGCCGCGATAGACCGGCAGGAACATGAAGCCGAGGTTCATGCCGCCCTTCAATTCATCGGGGATCGCATAAGGCAGACCGGAGGAACCGAAATAATTCTGGAACACGCCCTGGATGATCAGCGCCAGACCGAATGTCAGCAGCAGGCCATAGAGATGGTCAAGCCCGGCCAGCCACTGCAGCATCGTGCGTTCGAGGAACATGCCAAAAACGCCGACGATGATTGGCGCGAGGATCAGCGCCCACCAGTAGCCGAGACCGATATTGAGGTGAGACCCCTGAAGCCAACCTATCGCCGGAATATCGATGCCGTTCAGAAGAAAAAAGGCGACGAACGCGCCCATCATATAGAGCGCGCCATGCGCGAAGTTGATGATGTTGAGCATCCCGAAGATCACGGCAAGGCCGAGACTCAGCAGCGCGTAGAACGAGCCGTTGATCAGTCCCACCAGAAGCTGTGCGTAGAGAGCTTGCATGACGATCGGTCTTTCGCACTTGGTCTCGGATAACGCCGGATGGAGGCCCGCCGGCGCAAGGCCGACGGGCAACCATTGTTACTTCTTCAGCAGCGGGCACTTGCTTTCCGACAGCGGCGTGAACGCCTGGTCTCCCGGCACCGTTCCGACCAGCTTGTAGAAATCCCACGGACCCTTGGACTCCGACGGCTTCTTCACCTCGAACAAGTAAGCCGAATGAATCGTGCGTCCGTTGGGCTGGATAAGGCCCTTGCCGAACAGCGGATCGTCGGTCGGCATCGACTTCATCTTTTCCACGACCTTGATGCCGTCATGCGGGTTGCCGCCGAGCCCATCCAGCGCCTTGAAGTAATGCATCAGTCCGGAATAGACGCCGGCCTGAACCATGGTCGGCGGCGCGCCGTTCTTCATGCGTGCGGCGAACTTCTTGGAGAACGCCCGGGTGTCATCGTTCATGTCCCAATAAAACGTCTCGGTGAAGTTGAGGCCTTGCGCGGTCTCAAGCCCGATGGCCTTGACGTCGGTCAGGAACAGCAGCAGCGCCGCGAGTTTCTGGCCGCCCTTGACGATGCCGAATTCGGCCGCCTGCTTGATCGAGTTGGTGGTGTCGCCACCGGCGTTGGCGAGCCCGATGATTTTTGCTTTCGACGATTGCGCCTGCAGCAGGAACGAGGAGAAGTCCGACGTGTTCAAAGGATGCTTGACGCCGCCGACCACCTTGCCGCCATTGGCGGTGATGACGGCGGTGGTGTCGCGCTCCAGCGCCGCGCCGAAGGCATAGTCGGCGGTGAGGAAGAACCAGGTATCGCCGCCGGCCTTCACCAGCGCCTGCCCCGTGGTGTGGGCGAGCATGTAGGTGTCGTAGGTCCAGTGCACGGTGTTGGGCGAGCACTGCGCATTGGTCAGATCCGAGGTCGCCGCGCCCGAGTTGATATAGACGCCGTTCTTTTCCTTCACGATATTGTTGACGGCGAGCGCGACGCCGGAGTTCGGAACGTCTACGATGACGTCGACCTTGTCGACATCGAACCACCCGCGCGCAATCGCGGTGCCGATGTCGGGCTTGTTCTGGTGATCGCCGGAGATGATGTCGATCTTCCAGCCTTTGCCGGTCAGGCCGGAATCCTCAGCCGCCATCTGGGCCGCCAGCGTCGAGCCGGGACCGCCGAGGTCGGCGTACAGGCCCGATTGATCGCTGAGCGCGCCGATTTTTACCGTCTTGTCCTGCGCCAGCGCCAGACTGCCGGTTGCAAGCGTCAGCGCGGTGCCGAGCAGAAGCGCCGAAATTCTATTCTTCATATTGGTCGTTCTCCGTTTTTCTCGTTGTCCCTAGACGCCGAGATAGGTGTGAAGCTTGTCCATGTTGGCCTGCAGCTCCGAGTTGGCAAAGCCGTCGATGACCTTGCCATGCTCGACGATGTAGTAACGGTCCGCCACCGTGGAGGCGAAGCGGAAGTTCTGCTCGACCAGAAGGATGGTAAAGCCCTCCGATTTCAGCCGCGCGATGGTGTGGCCGATCTGCTGGATGATGACGGGAGCCAGACCTTCGGTCGGCTCGTCCAGCATCAAAAACCGCGCGCCGGTGCGCAGGATGCGGGCGATCGCCAGCATCTGCTGCTCGCCGCCGGACAGTTTGGTGCCCTGGCTGCCCAGCCGTTCCTTCAGGTTGGGGAACAGCTCAAAGATCTGGTCCAGCGACAGCCCGCCGCTGCTTACGATCGGCGGCAACAGCAGGTTTTCGCGGACGTCGAGACTGGCGAAGATGCCGCGCTCCTCCGGGCAGAATGCGACACCCATGCGCGCGATCCGGTCGGAAGACGCTCGCGAGATATCCTGACCGCCGAAGCGGATCGAGCCGGTGCGCTTGCCGATGATGCCCATCACCGACTTCAGCGTCGTGGTCTTGCCTGCGCCGTTGCGGCCGAGCAGCGTGACCACCTCGCCGGCATTCACATTGAAATTGATGCCGTGAAGGATATGGGATTCGCCGTACCAGGCCTCGAGATTCTCGACGGCCAGCACGGGAGTGCGCCCGGCGGCGCTAATGCTGCGCTCGGCCATTTTTGCCTCAGCCATGACCCGCCCCCAGATAGGCTTCCTTGACGCGCTCGTCTTTGGTCAGTTCGGCATAATTGCCTTCGGCGAGCACATGGCCGCGCGTCAATACCGTGATGATGTCGGAGAGATTGGCGACCACGCTTAAATTATGCTCCACCATCAGGATCGTGTATTTCGCGGAGATGCGCTTGATCAGCGCCGCGATCTTGTCGATGTCTTCATGGCCCATGCCCGCCATCGGCTCGTCGAGCAGCATCATTTCGGGATCGAGCGCCAGCGTGGTGGCGATCTCCAGCGCGCGCTTGCGGCCATAGGGCATCTCGACCGCCGGCGTCTTCTCGAATTCGCTCAAGCCCACGTCGTTAAGCAGTTCGCGGGCGCGGTTGTTGTACTTGTCGAGCACCGTCTTGGAACGCCAGAAATCGAACGATTGGCCGTGCTGGCGCTGCAGCGCAACCCGCACATTCTCCATTGCGGTGAGATGCGGAAACACCGCCGAAATCTGGAACGAACGCACGAGGCCAAGCCGCGCCACGTCGGCGGGCGCCATGGCGGTGATGTCCTGGCCTTTGTAAACGATCTGGCCGGCCGAGGGCTTGAGGAATTTGGTCAGAAGATTGAAACACGTCGTCTTGCCGGCCCCGTTGGGACCGATAAGAGCGTGAATGCTGCCACGGCGGACGCGCAGGTTGACGTCGCGAACCGCGAAGAACCCCGCGAACTCCTTGGTCAATCCGTGGGTTTCAAGAATGAACTCATCGGCCAATCGAATTACCCCCATCGGCCTTCGCAAGCGATGTCCCACCGCGCGTGGCCGAATTCTCCACCTGCCTGTTTCCGTGACGCCTTGGAAAATTTCGTCCCGGACCGGCCGCCTCTCCGGGCGGGAATATGCCGTCAACCGGCAGGTTTGTGCAAGGCGCAAAGCTGGACATGTGGCGGACCGACGCGGCGACGGGGTCCGCAATTAGTCGAATTGGGGGAGAGGCTTAGCCGTTTGCAGCGGTTTCGGTGAACCGGTCTCTGCAACGGGTTGCGCGATTGACCCGGCTGAGCCTGCGGAAAGCAGCCATTACGCCTGTTTGACGCAGTTCGGCGTTTGCACAAATAATTGGCTTGGGAGGCCGATAATCCGGTGTTTTGCATCGGCATGGGATAGCAGCCTTGGCTTCGGACCTGGACTTCCAGAGCGCCAACGCTTCGATCGTCAAATCGATCAGGCAGCGCGACCTGCTCAATACCTGGCTGCGGCTTTATGTCCGTGGACCGAGCCTGCCGCGGGTCGAGGATTAGCGCGATTTCCGCGCCACTTCCTTCGCATAGATCTCCGGATTGAATCCGACCAGCAACTTGGCCCCCGCTTCAAGCACCGGACGCTTGACCATGGACGGCTGCGCCAGCATCAAGCTCAGCGCTTTCCGTTGGTTCAGGCCTTGCTTGTCGGCATCGGGCAATTTGCGGAATGTGGTCCCGGCGCGATTGAGCAGCGTTTCCCAGCCGAGTTCGTCAGCCCAGCGCTTGAGCTTGTCCTTCGAAATTCCGTCGGTCTTGTAATCATGAAAGCTGTAAGCGACGCCGTGACTGTCCAGCCACGCGCGAGCCTTTTTCATGGTGTCGCAGTTCTTGATGCCGTAAATGATCGTTGTCAACGTAGCCCCCAGCGCAGCTGTCAAGTGAAAGCTAGCCGCGCGAGGGCAGCCGCGCCAGATCAATGTAGTGGGCGCAATGGAACCGGAGGGGTGGTTCGCCGTTGCACCGCCCATAGGTCGGCGTCCTGGCATAGCGCCAAGCGGTGCCGCGGCCATGCACTGGAGAGCCATATGGCAGCAGCCGGTACAGCGGCAAGGACGCCCGGCGGGGCCATCGCGGCCCCGGCAAAAATTCCTGTCGCGCTGGTTATCAACGGGGTTCGCAAACAACTAAATGTCGCGCCGTGGACCACCCTGCTCGACGCGCTGCGCGATCACCTCGATCTCACCGGCACCAAAAAGGGCTGCGATCACGGCCAGTGCGGCGCCTGCACGGTGCTGGTCGACGGCCGACGCGTCAATTCCTGCCTGACGCTGGCGGTCATGAAGGACGGCGCCGACGTCATCACCATCGAGGGACTTGCGAAAGACGGCGAGCTGCATCCGCTGCAGCAGGCTTTCATCGACCACGACGCATTCCAGTGCGGCTATTGCACGCCGGGACAAATTTGCTCGGCCGCGGGGCTGATCGCCGAGGGCAAGGCAAAAACCACCGACGATATCCGCGAATTGATGAGCGGCAACATCTGCCGCTGCGCCGCCTATCCAAACATCGTCGCGGCGATCCAGCAAGCGGTGGGCAAGCCATGATCAATTTTCAGTATGCGCGCGCCAACGACGTTTCCGACGCGGTGCGCCAGATCGCGGCCGATCCGACGGCGAAATTCATTGCCGGCGGCACCAACCTGATCGACCTCATGAAGGAAGACGTCGAACGTCCGACGCGGCTGATCGACATTTCCAGGCTGCCGCTCAAAACAGTCGAGGAAACCAGGGACGGCGGCTTGCGCATCGGCGCGATGGTGCCGAACTCCGACCTCGCCTGGCACCCTGCGATCGAGCAACGCTATCCGCTGCTGTCGAGCGCGATCCTCGCCGGCGCTTCGGCGCAACTGCGCAACATGGCGTCGACCGGCGGCAATTTGCTGCAGCGGACACGGTGCTGTTATTTCTACGACACCGCGACGCCGTGCAACAAGCGCGAACCCGGCAGCGGCTGCTCCGCCATCGACGGCGTCAACCGCATGCACGCCATCCTCGGCACCAGCGAGGCCTGCATCGCCACGCATCCCTCCGACATGTGCGTGGCGCTGGCCGCACTCGACGCCACGGTTCATGTAGCCGGACCTTCCGAACAGCGCGCGATCGCGTTCGCAGACTTCCACCGCCTGCCCGGATATACGCCGCATCGCGACAGCAATCTCAATGCGGACGAAATCATCACGGCGATCGAGCTTCCCGCGCGGGGCTTTGCGGCAAATTACACCTATCTCAAGATCCGCGACCGGCTCTCTTATGCGTTCGCGCTGGTTTCGGTTGCAGCGGCACTTGAGCTGGACGGCGACAGCATCAAGGACGCGCGGCTGGCGCTCGGCGGCGTCGCGCACAAGCCATGGCGCGACCCGGCGGCCGAGGCCCTGCTACGCGGACAGACCGCCAACCCGGCGGCCTTCGAACGCGCGGCCGAACTGCTGCTGCGCGATGCCAAAGGTTTTGCACACAACGCTTTCAAGATCGACCTGGCGCGGCGCGCCATCGTCCGCGCCCTGACCCAGGCGGCGCGGGGCACCCCGCAATCGCAGTCCGACAAGAAAATCCGGTGAGCGTGATGGCCCCTTATATCGGTACGCCCGCATCCCGCATCGACGGCCACGCCAAGGTGACCGGTGCTGCAAAATACGCCGGCGAATTCAACGCCCCCGACCTTGCCTATGGCAATCTGGTGACGTCCAGCATCGCAAAAGGCCGCATTGTCGGCATCGACTTCAGCGAGGCGACGTCGATTCCCGGCGTGATCGCGGTGCTGACGCACAAAAACCGCCCGCCGATGGCCAATAACGACCGCGCCTACAAGGACGACGTCGCGCCTGAGAACGGCTCGCCCTATCGGCCGCTCTACGATGACAGGGTCATGTTCAGCGGACAGCCGGTCGCAATCGTGCTCGCCAAAGACTGGGAGACTGCGCATTTCGCGGCCAGCCGCGTCCGCGTGGAATACGAAGCGGAAGCGCACGTCACCGATTTGAAGCAGAAGGGCGACGAGACAAAGCCGGCCGGCGCCGCGCCGAAGCCGCGCGGCAACGCCGAGAAAGCGCTGGCCGCGGCCGCGGTGCGCCATGAGGCCGACTATTTTGTTCCGGTCGAGCATCACAACCCCATGGAGTTGTTTGCTTCCACCGTGATCCGCGACGCCGACGGCAAGCTCACGGTCTATGACAAGACCCAGGGCGTGCAGAACGTGCAGCGCTATCTCTGCGGCGTGTTCAAAATGAAGCCGGATGAGGTGCGCGTGATGTCGCCTTACGTCGGCGGCGCGTTCGGCTCGGGGCTGCGCCCGCAGCATCAGGTGGCGCTCGCGGTGCTGGCGGCGCGCGCGCTGCAGCGCTCGGTGCGGCTCGTGTTGACGCGGCAGCAGATGGTTACGCTGGGCTATCGCCCTGGCACCACGCAGCGCGTCGCGCTCGGTGCGCGGACCGATGGCGCCCTCGACGCGATCGAGCACGACGTGATCGCGATGACGTCGCAATATGAGGATTTTGCCCGCAACGACACCGGCTGGTCCGGCGCGCTCTATAAATGCGCCAATACGAAATATTCCCACAAGCTGGCAAAACTCGATCTCGCCACCCCCTGCGATATGCGGGCACCGGGCGCCGCCACCGGCATGTATGCGTTGGAATGCGCGATGGACGAACTCGCGGTTGCGCTGAAGATGGATCCGCTGGAGCTGCGGCTGCGCAATTATTCCGACCGCCAGCAGGACGAGGGACTGCCTTACACCAGCAAGCAGTTGCGTGAATGCTATTCTCAGGCCGCGGCCGCCTTCGGATGGAGCAAGCGCAACGCCGAACCGCGCTCGATGCGCGACGGCAGCGAACTGGTCGGCTGGGGCATGGCCTCGGGCGTGTGGGAAGCGCTGCAGATGAAAACGTCGGCACGCATCGTGCTGACATCAAACGGCCACGCCGAGGTCGCTTGCGCGACATCCGACATCGGCACCGGCACCTATACCATCATGGCCCAGGTCGCGGCCGACATGCTGGGGCTGCCGATCGACAATGTCAGCATCAAGCTTGGCGACTCCACGTTGCCATCGTCCCCCGTCGAAGGCGGCTCGTGGATAGCCGCCTCGGTATCGCACGCGATCAAGAACGCCGCCGACGCCGTGCGCAAGCAGTTGCTGGCGCTGGCGAAAAAGATGCCGGACTCGCCGCTCAAAAGCGCGAAGCTGGACGATGTCGTGCTCGCCGACGGCAAGATCGCAAGCAAGCTCGATGCCGGCCGCGCGGTGTCGATCGCGGATGCGATGCGGCATGGCAAGGTGGATCGCATCGAGCAGGAAAAAGCCACCAGCTTCAAGGAAGACGATTCATACGCGCGCAACGCGCATTCGGCGGTGTTCGCCGAGGTAAAGATCGACGAGCAGCTCGGCGTCATAAGGGTGACCCGCGTGGTCAGCGCGGTCGCCGCAGGGCGCATTCTCAACACCAAAACCGCGGGCAGTCAGATCATGGGCGGCATGATCTGGGGCATCGGCATGGCGCTGCATGAGGAAACCCAGATCGATCACCGCTTCGGACGCATCATGAACTCCAATTACGCCGAATATCATGTGCCTGTGAATGCCGACGTGCACGACATCGAGGTGATCTTTGTCGAGGAGAAGGACGACATCATCAATCCGCTGGGCATCAAGGGCGTCGGCGAAATCGGCCTGGTTGGAGTCGCAGCGGCGATCGCCAACGCGGTCTATCATGCGACGGACAAGCGGGTGCGGGATCTGCCGATCACGCTGGATAAGTTACAGAGGTAGCACCGCGGCGCATTGCGGCAAAACGCTCCAGTTCGGCCGGCTTTCACCCTTGGATTGCATCGTCCCCTGCGCTACGATCCAGCGGAGACGGCTGCGGCCAGGGGGAGATGATGCTGCTCACGCCACATTTTTCGCTGGAAGAATTCACGCTGTCCAGTACTGCGCTCGCGCACGGCATCGACAACAAGCCTTTGCCGATCCACCTTGAACATCTGAAAGCCCTGGCGGAGCGGATGGAGGAGGTGCGCGCGCTATTCGACAAAGTGATCGAGATCACCAGCGGCTACCGCAATCCGGAGGTGAATGCCTTGGTCGGGGGCGTGCCGAACTCGGCCCATGCGCTCGGCTTCGCGGCGGATTTCCACGTGGACGGCTTTTCCGATCTTGAAGCCGCCAAGCGCATCCGTGACAGCGCGCTGAAATTCGACCAGCTCATCTTCGAGAAGAACCGCTGCGTTCACCTCAGCGTCGATCCGCAGATGCGTCGGCAGGTGCTGCGCCAGCCCGGCGGACCGAACTCCCCGGTCCACCAGGGGCTGGAGCCGTAATGCTGAGCGGTAGGGCGCGGCGCACGGCAGTACGCCAGAACAAGCGGTAGCGGAGTTGCGGGTCGCCATGGACCTTTGGCTGGAGGTCGCTCGACAGAAGGGGCAACCCATTCTAGACGCGCGTTATCAGCCGCATACCGAGGCTGCCGAGTAGGCTTCGACGATTGACGCCCTTGACCCCTTTGATAAATCGCGAGCGGTGACGCCCAATCCGCAATCGATGCCTAGCCGGGGGTGCCGTCGTCGAGACTGACGATCACGGCGGCATTTGCAATGATGATGGCATCGCCGCCACGCTCGGCAGCGACCTCTAGTCCGCCCTTGACCGCGGTGACGGTCACCGTTCCGTAGGGAAGCTCTTTCGCGACCGCGGTGGTGTCGACCGCACCGGGGTCCGGCACGCCGATGGTGACATCGACGAACATGTCGTTGGCCGTCTTGCCCAGCATCCGAAAGAACCCGAGGCTGGAGTGGCGGATGGCGTCCGAGACCGCGCGTCTCGCCGCCTTGGTGGCATCGCGTCCGTGAACGTCGACGCCCATGCCCATTTCGGTAATACAGCGCACGCGTGCCATTCCTGACTTTCATTCGTAGGGCGCAATAGCGAAGCGTATTGCGCCGACCATTCGTAACGCGGCGGAATACGCTTCGCTATTCCGCCCTACGGACTTCAATCGCTTTGAATTCCCCAATTTAATTAAATACGCTCACTCCCACTCGATCGTCCCCGGCGGCTTGCTGGTCACGTCATACACCACGCGATTGACACCCTTGACCTCGTTGATGATGCGGGTGGCGGTCTCGCCGAGAAACTTCATCTCGAAGGGATAGAAATCCGCGGTCATGCCGTCGGTGGAGGTCACGGCGCGCAGGCCGACGACGTATTCGTAGGTGCGGCCGTCGCCCATCACGCCGACGGTTTTCACCGGCAGCAGCACCGCGAAGGCCTGCCAGATCTTGTCGTACAAGCCGGCTTTCCTGATCTGGTCGATATAGACGGCGTCGGCGTTGCGCAGGATGTCGAGTTTTTCCGATGTGATCTCGCCGGGGCAGCGGATGGCGAGGCCGGGGCCCGGAAACGGATGGCGGCCGACGAAGATTTCCGGCAGGCCGAGTTCGCGGCCCAACACGCGCACCTCGTCCTTGAACAGTTCGCGCAAGGGTTCGACCAGCTTCATGTTCATGCGCGCGGGCAGGCCGCCGACATTGTGGTGCGATTTGATCGTCACCGAGGGGCCGCCGGTAAACGAGACGCTCTCGATCACGTCGGGATACAGCGTGCCTTGCGCCAGAAATTCGGCGCCGCCGATCTTTTTCGCCTCGGCATCGAACACGTCGATGAACAGCCTACCGATGGTCTTGCGCTTGGCTTCCGGATCGCTGACGCCGGCCAGTTCGCCGAGGAACTGCTTGGAGGCATCCACATGCACCAGCGGGATGTTGTAGTGATGTCGGAACAGGTCGACCACGGTCTCGGCTTCGTTGAGCCGAAGCAGGCCGTGATCGACGAACACGCAGGTTAGCTGGTCGCCGATCGCCTCGTGGATCAACACCGCAGCAACGGCGGAATCGACGCCTCCGGACAGGCCGCAGATCACCTTGCTTTTTCCCACCTGGGCGCGGATTTTCTCGATCGCCTCTTCGCGGAAGGCCCGCATGGTCCAGTCGCCGGTCAGCCCCGCGACCTTGCGGACGAAATTGCGGATCAGCTTTGCGCCGTCGGGCGTATGCACCACCTCGGGGTGGAACATCAGCCCGTAATATTTACGACGCTCATCCTGGATGATCGCAAACGGCGCATTGGCTGAAACACCGGCGACTTCAAATCCCGGCGGCATTTTGGTGATGCGGTCGCCATGGCTCATCCACACCGGATGGCGCCCGCCCAAATCCCACGTCTGGTCGAACAGCCGGCTCGCGGCCTTGACCTCGACGTCGGCGCGGCCGAATTCGCGGTGATGACCGCCCTCGATGGTGCCGCCGAGCTGCGCCGCCATGGCCATCTGGCCGTAGCAGATGCCGAGCACCGGCACGCCGGAATCGAAGATCGCCTGCGGCGCGCGCGGCGAGCCGGCCTCATGCACCGATTCCGGCCCCCCGGACAGGATCACTGCCTTCGGCTTCATTTGCGCGAACGCCGCTTCCGCCTTCTGGAACGGCACGATCTCGGAATAGACGCCCTCCTCGCGCACCCTTCGCGCGATCAGTTGCGTCACCTGGCTGCCGAAATCGACGATCAGAAATCTTGTCGTGCGCCGAGGCCACCGAAGGCGTCGACTCGCGGACTGTCTGTGCTGGGGTCATGGGGTAGCAAATACGTGAGCCAGGGCGGGCTCGCAACCCCTCAGCAACCGTCATGCCCCGGGCTTGTCCCGGCCATCCACGTCTTTCACTGCAGAATGAAAGCAAGACGTGGATGCCCGGGACAAGCCCGGGGCATGACGAGCTACTTTTGCCGTGTCAGAACCGACACGAAAAACCCGTCGGTGCCGGTGCGGCGCGGGGTCATCAGCAGGCCTTCGGCGGATTGCAGCGTGGCCGCGGCGAAATCCGCGGCTTTGTCGCCCAGCACGGACATCGTCTGCGACGGCGGCACCACCACGAACTCCGGATGTCCGCCCACGAACGCCCTCACCTGCTCGCTATTCTCCTGCGGCAGTACAGAGCACGTAACGTAAGCGACCCGTCCGCCCGGCTTGACCAGCGCAGCCGCGCGGCCCAGCACCGCGGCCTGGTCCTTCAGCCGCACCTCCAGCGCGCCGGGGCGCATCCGCCACTTGGCGTCGGGATTGCGCCGCCAGGTGCCGGTGCCGGTGCAGGGCGCATCGATCAGCACCAGGTCGGCCGAGGCATGGATATCGCTTAGCGTGTCGTTCGGGCCCTTCGGCGTGCGCACGTCGCAATTGTGCACGCCGGCGCGCGACAGCCGCTCATGGATCGGCGCCAGCTGCCGTTTGTCGTGGTCGGTCGCGATCAGCCGGCCCTTGCCTTGCATCATCGCGGCCAGCGCCAGTGTTTTGCCGCCGGCGCCGGCGCAGAGATCGATCACCTGCTCGCCGGGTTTTGCGCCCGACAGCAATGCCGCAAGCTGCGAGCCTTCGTCCTGAACCTCAATGGCGCCCTTGATGAAATCCTCCTCGGCATGAATGCCGGGATTGCGGGCGTCGGCGCCGAGCTCGATTCGCAAGCCGATCGGCGACCACGGCGTCGGCACCGTGCCAAGATGCGCGGTCGATCCCAGCACTTTTTCGCGTTTTGCCTTCAGCGTGTTGATGCGCAGATCGAGCGGCGCGCGGCTCGCCATCGCGGTCGCCTCCGCCGCGCGGTCGTCGCCGAACACCTGCGCGAGATAGCCGTCCAGCCATTCCGGGTAGTCGCCGGCGATATGCGCCGGCGCATCCTTGGTCGAACGCGACGTCAGCGCGGCATGCTCGGCGTCCGTTAGCGGCGCCGGCGCAAAGCGCCCACCATCGCACAACGCCGCGATTGTCTCCGCATCCATGCCGCGTTCGACCTTCAGCATTCCGAGCACGCGGGCGCGCGGCGTATCGCTGTCCAAAATCCACGCGCTCGAGGCGCGCCGGCGCAGCACGTCCCAGACCAGGCCGGAGATCGCCGCGCGGTCACCGGAGCCGGCATAGCGGTGCGCGGTGCCCCATTCCTTCAGCGCCTTCGCCGCGGGCACGCGCTGGATATCGATCGCATCGATCAGCTCGATGGCCGCGGAGAGCCGGGCTGCAGGCGTCATGCAAAACTTTCAATTCGAGACAGCCGCATCGCTAGATCAGCAGCAGAATTTTCAGCGCGAAATAGAGCCACATCGCGAACAGCACCAGCACGCCGGCGAACCAGGCCGGCCCGCGTTGCCGCAGATCATTGGTCGTCACGAAAATGCCGGCGTGGACGAAACGTGTGACCACGAACACCCACGAAAGCAGGACGATCACCAGATCGGCGTGGCGCAGCGGCAGCGCCAGCGCGATCAGAATGTAGAACAGCAGCGGCATCTCAAACTGATTGCTGAAGCAATTGCCGATCTGCGCGGCCCGGGTCGGCCAGTTCTGCTCCCCCAGCGCGACGTCTTTCATTTTCGTCTCCCCGCCGGTCAGCGCGCGCGTGCGCGTCGTCGCCATTCCGAGCAGCAGCGCGAAAGTGAGCCCGACCAGCACAAAGACCGGCAGCAAAACCATTTGAACCGACATTGCAATCCTCCCTCAGCCCATCGCAGCCCCCGCGTATAGCGACCACACCCTGCCCTGACAATGAATCCCGGCTCGTCGCCTTGAACCGAAGCCACGGCTGCTGCGACCAATGCCCGAGGTTGCTCCGCGCCGTGCGCCGGAGCGCTTTGGGTGCTTTGATGACGATTTTAGCAGGAATGTCAGGGTTTTCGGCTCCAGTGGTAACGGAGGCCTCCGACAGCTGGACGGGCCTGCTGACATCGGGGCTGGCCGGCGCCGCCGCGGCCGGGGCGGTCGCGATCGTCCTGACCCTGTATTTCCGCGGGCGATACCGGTCGTCCCGCGATATTGCCCGTCATTTCGCCGCCGCCATCCTGGCGATCGGGCTTTTGGCGTTCGCGGCCTACGACATGCGCCATGCGGCTTTCGATTATCTCGGCATCAATTCCGCAAAACCCGCGGTCGAGTTTGAAATTCGCCTGCCCGTTGCGGCAGCCTTAGCCGTCATGGCCGGCAGCACCCAGATCGAACTTCATACCGACAAGAACCAGACGCTTGCCAAGCTGCGCGAGGGGCTGGCCTCCTCCGAGGACGGCCGCACCGTACTCCGGGGATCGGTCCCGCTCGATTTCCGAACCACCGACCGCGTCGTGGTGCTGAACCTGCCTGGCCAGCCTCAACGTCTGTTCAAGCTGCGGCTGGCGGCGAGCCCGAGCCATTCCGATCAATTCGGGCCGTGGCATCTGGCCGATCGGGTCACATCGCAAAACGCGGGCGAGCCAATCCGGGCCAACGACGCCTTTGCGATCCGTTACCGCGTTCTCTAACGCGATGGACGCAGAGCTTGTATGACCAAACGATTTGGCCATATCGGTTTCATCGCCAAACAATTTTCTCTTCGTCGTTCCGGGATGCGCCTTTTGGCGCAGGCCAGGAGTCCATACCCGGCAGTGGTTATGGAGTCCGGGCTCGCGCTTCGCGCCCCGGAATGACGGCAAGAGTACGAAAATTCAGTAAGATGGCATCAGGAGCACCATGCGATGCCCGAATTTCGCCTGACCCAGATTTCCGATCCGCACCTCGCGCGCCGGCTGCCGAAGCTGACCGAAAATTTTCATCGCGTCAGCGAACATATCGACGCGACGCGTCCTGATCTCGTCATCAACAGCGGCGACCTTGCGTTCGATGGCCCGGATCATCCCGACGACCTCGAATTTGCCAGGACACTGCATGATGCGCTTCCCGTCACCTGCCGTTACCTGCCGGGCAACCATGACATCGGCGACAACCCGACCAAGGCCAGCCCGCCGCCGGCGCAGCCGGTCACCGAAACGAGCCTGCAGGCGTTTCTCGCGGTTTTCGGCGAGGACCGCTGGCGCTTCGAGGCCGCAGGCTGGTGCTTCATCGGCCTCAATTCGCTTGTCATGAATACCGGACTTGCAGGCGAAGCCGAACAGTTCGACTGGCTCGCCTCGCAACTGTCCGCTGTGGGCGGCAAGCCGGTGGCGCTGTTCCTGCACAAGCCGCTTTACCTGAATTCACCCCATGATCCGGAACTGGCGGCCACCGCGATCCGCTATATCCCGCAGCCGGCGCGGGCACGTCTGATGACGATGTTCGCCGCCGTCGACCTGCGTCTGGTTGCTTCAGGCCATCTGCACCAAGCTAGGGATTTTACGCGCGGCCATGTCCGCCAGGTCTGGGCGCCTTCATCGGGCTTCATCATTCCCGACCGGCTGCAGGAAGTCATCGGTACCAAGCAGGTCGGCCTCGTTGAATATCGCTTCCAGCCCGACGGTGTTGAAGTGCGTCACGTCAGGGCGCCGGGCCAGATCGATGTCGATATGGATTCGCTGTTTAAACAATAGAACTGGTCATGGCCGGGCTTGTCCCGGCCATCCACGTCTTTCTTGTTGCGACGCCGTTAACACGTGGATGCCCGGCCCAAGGCCGGGCATGACGAAAAAATTCACGTCTTGTCAGGTCCCACCCGCACCAACTGCTTGCCGAAATTGGCGCCCTTCAATAGTCCCATGAACGCTTCCGGCGCGCTGTCGAGTCCTTCGGTGACGAACTCGCGGTGCTTGACCTTGCCCTCGCGCACCCACCCCGACATGTCGCGCAAAAAGTCCGCATGGCGCGCGGCGAAATCGCTGACGATGAAACCGCGGATGGTGAGGCGCTTGGTCAGCACGTTGCGCATCATCGATGCCGCCCATTTCGGCGCGGAGGCCTGGGTGTCGTTGTAATGCGCGATCAGGCCGCACACTGGAATCCGCGCGAACGCGTTGAGCAGCGGAAACACCGCCTCGAATACCGCGCCGCCGACATTCTCGAAATAGACGTCGATGCCCTTCGGGCAGGCCGCCTTCAGTTTCGCCGCCAAATCAGGGTCGCGGTGATCGACGCAATCGTCGAAGCCGAGTTCTTCCTTGACATAGCGGCACTTGTCGGCGCCGCCGGCGATGCCCACGGCGCGCGCGCCCTTGATCTTCGCGATCTGGCCGACCGCCGAGCCGACCGCGCCGGAGGCTGCGGCGACGACAACGGTCTCCCCCGGCTGTGGCTTGCCGATGTCGAGCAGGCCGGTATAGGCAGTCATGCCGGGCATGCCGAGCACGCCGACCGCGGTCGAAATGGGCGCCAGCTTCGCATCGATCCTGGCCAATCCGTTGCCGTCCGAAACCGCGTGGGTCTGCCAGCCCGCGCGCGACAGCACGATATCGCCCCTGGCAAAAGCGGGATTGTTGGAGGCAATCACCTCGCTCACCGTGCCGCCCTCCATCACGCCGCCGATCGGCACCGGCGTGGCGTAGGACGGACCGTCGCTCATGCGCCCGCGCATATAGGGATCGAGCGATAGCCAGATGGTGCGCAGCAGAACCTGGCCCTCGCCGGGCGTCGGCAGCGCATGTTCCTCGATGCGGAAATCCGACGCCTTGGGTTCGCCGACGGGGCGGGAGACAAGAACGACGCGCTTGGCCGATTGCGACATGATGGTTTCCTCCGGGTTTCTGATTTTGCTGTCTTTCGTCGTCCCCGCGAAGGCGGGGACCCATACACACCGTCGGCAGTGATGCGGAAGGTCTCAGCGACTTGCGGCTATAACTTGTCCACAAATAAACATTGGTGGTTATGGGTCCCCGCCTTCGCGGGGACGACGGTGAGCTTACGCCGTGATCTTCGCCAGCGCCGCGTCGAACGCGGCAGCCGCGCTAGCTAGGTCCTTGAAGGAACGAGTGGCGCGGCCCGTCTGCAATCCTGGTTCCTCAATGCCGGGCCGCACTTCGGAGAAAGGCCGACCGCCCTCGATCATCGCGGCCGGAGCGCTGACATAAAAATCATGCGCATCGACAGCCCGATCCTTCGGAAGCCACGCACCTAACGTAACGATGTCGTTTCCAAGCCGATAGGAAATGTACCGGTCAACGGCAACTGTTCCATTTCGCTGATTGCCGCCCAGCTTGGCGTAGCCCTTGGAATCCAGCAGCTTGTGGGCGCGAAACCCTTTGACATCAGCCGAACCGGCTTTCGCGGTTTCCTCCGAGAGGTCATATTTTTCGGCCATCTCCTTGCCGACGACGGCGAGCTGCGCCGACACCTCGTGCTCGAATTCCTTGATTTCGGTGCGCGGCTTCGCGGTCTTGCGCGGCTTCGCGGCATTGCGCTTTTCCAGCTCCGCCTGGCATCGCAGAATAATTTCGGTGGCGTCTTTCCGCTCCGCATTCACAAGCAGATTCTTCAGATCCTGATCCGAAAGCGCGGCAATCCTGTCGTCTGTCCAGTCAATCATCGTGTCAGTATTTCTCTATTCGATTGGTGTGGGATGAATTACGTCACGCCGCAAGCCGATGCGGCTTGCTGCGCCGTCCGCGCTCATAACGCGTGGATCGTAACGCGTTTTTAAGCCGTTGTGCGGCTCAATTTGGGCTGATGGGGGTCAGACCCCGCCCGGATAATTCGGGCTTTCCCGCGTGATCGTCACATCATGGACGTGGCTTTCGCGCAGGCCCGCGCCGGTAATGCGCACGAATTGCGCCTTCTCATGAAACTCGGCGAGATTTCTCGCGCCGACATAGCCCATCGCGGCGCGCAGACCGCCCGCCAGTTGGTGCATCACATTGCCGACCGGACCTTTGTAGGGAACCTGGCCTTCGATGCCCTCCGGCACCAATTTTAGCGTATCCTTGATGTCCTGCTGGAAGTAGCGGTCGGCCGAGCCGCGCGCCATCGCCCCGACCGAGCCCATGCCGCGATAGGCCTTGTAGGAGCGGCCCTGCCACAGGAACACTTCGCCCGGCGTTTCGTCGGTGCCGGCGAGCAGCGAACCGACCATGGCGATGTCGGCGCCGGCGGCGAGCGCCTTGGCAAGATCGCCGGAATATTTGATTCCGCCGTCGGCGATCACGGGTATGTCGGCCTTCTTGGCGGCTTCCACCGCATCCATGATCGCGGTCAGTTGCGGAACGCCGACGCCGGCGACGATGCGCGTGGTGCAGATCGAACCCGGACCGATGCCGACCTTGATGGCGTCGGCGCCGGCATCGATCAGCGCCTGCGCGCCTTCGCGGGTTGCGATATTGCCCGCGATAATCTGCACTGCATTCGACAGCCGCTTGATGCGGCTGACGGCTTCCAGCACGCGCGAGGAATGGCCGTGCGCGGTATCCACCACGATCAGGTCGACACCGGCCTCGATCAGCTTTTCGGTGCGCTCGAAACCGCCCTCGCCGACCGTGGTCGCGGCGGCGACCCGCAGCCTGCCCTGCGCGTCCTTGCAGGCCAGCGGATGGGCGACCGCCTTCTCCATGTCTTTCACGGTGATGAGCCCGACGCAACGATACTGATCGTCGACTACCAGCAGTTTCTCGATGCGATGCTTGTGCAGCATCCGCTTCGCCTCGTCCTGGCTGACGCCCTCGCGCACGGTGACGAGGTTCTCGTGCGTCATCAGTTCGGAAATTCTTTGCTTGGGGTCGGTGGCGAAGCGCACGTCGCGGTTGGTGAGAATACCGACCAGCTTGCCCGGCACCCCCTTGCTGGCGCCGGTGACCACCGGAATGCCGGAAAAACCGTGATCGCTCATCAGCGTCATCGCGTCCGAGAGCATCGCGTCGGGGCCGATGGTCAGCGGATTGACCACCATGCCGGATTTGTACTTCTTCACCTGCCGCACCTGGGCGGCCTGGCCGTCGACGTCGAAATTGCGGTGGATTACGCCGATGCCGCCGGCCTGCGCCATGGCGATCGCCATCCGCGCTTCGGTCACGGTGTCCATCGCGGAGGCGATAATCGGAATGTTGAGCGGGATGGCTGATGTAACGCGGGAGCGGATATCGGCCTCGGAGGGCAGGATGTCGGAAAGGCCGGGCTTCAGCAGCACGTCATCGAACGTGTAGGCTTCGCGTATTCCGTTCAGTCCCGCTACCAGCGCCATCGCCAACTCCATTGCGCGGCCTGCCGCCGCGATATGACCCTTGGGATGAACGGGTTCTGCGGCGACGCTGGGCGTCGCCGTCGAATCAAAGCCCATCTGTGGGGTTGGCGGTGGTCGATAGCATGGCCGCGGCCCGAATCAAAGGGCTTGGCAGCCATGCACAGCCTTTTTAGGGCCTTGCTGTTCAGCGCCGATAGCCGGGCGGCGGGCCGTGGCGCCGGATCGCATCCAGCACCTGCCGGTGCATGCGCTGCTCGCGCTTGATATGCACCGCAAGCAGCGCATGCGCCGACGGCCCCAGCAGCAGAACGTGGAAAACCAGCCCGAAAAGCAGGCAAAACACGATCAGGACCAGGTTGAAGATCGCCGAAAACGGCTGCCCGTTCAACAGCAGGCCAATCGGCGGCAGCAGGGCGGCGAGCAGATAGATCATCGTCGGATCTCCGGCAGTTTTGCTACGCAGATTTAGGTGGTTTTGCGGGCTCCGCAATAGCCTGCGTTGCAGTGGGATGATACAGCCCTTCTTCCATGCCACTTCCTGCTTCCCCAGCGATTCCATGAACAAAGAACGCCTGATCCCGCTCATCGTGGCTACAGCCCTGTTCATGGAGAACATGGATTCCACCGTCATCGCCACCTCGCTGCCGGCCATCGCCGCCGATATCGGCACCAGCCCGTTGAACCTGAAACTCGCCATCACCTCGTATCTACTGTCGCTGGCGGTGTTCATTCCGGCCAGCGGCTGGACCGCCGACCGGTTTGGCGCTCGCGCGGTGTTCTCGATCGCCATCGCCGTCTTCATGGTGGGCTCGATCGGCTGCGCGTTATCCTCCTCGGTCACCCACTTCGTGATAGCGCGCATCCTGCAAGGCGTCGGCGGCGCGATGATGACGCCGGTCGGGCGGCTGGTGCTGCTGCGCTCGATCGACAAGAGCGCGCTGGTCAATGCGATGGCGTGGGTCACCGTTCCGGCGCTGGTCGGCCCCGTGATCGGCCCTCCGCTCGGCGGCTTCATCACCACGTATTTTTCCTGGCACTGGATCTTCCTGATCAATATCCCGATCGGATTGCTCGGCATTTTCATGGCGCTGCGTTACATCGATCCGATCCGCAGCGAAGACCCTGAGCGCTTCGACCTCTACGGACTGGTCCTGGCCGGGATCGGCCTCGGTGGCATCGCATTCGGCCTCTCGGTCGCCGGACTCAATCTGTTGCCGTGGACCGTTGTCGTCGCACTGATCGCGGTCGGTTCGATTTCGATGACGCTCTATGTGATCCACGCCAAACGCACCGCTTCGCCGGTGCTGGACTTCACGCTGATGCGGCTGCCGACGCTACGTGCCAGCATCATCGGCGGCTTCCTGTTCCGCCTGGGCATCGGCGCGCTGCCGTTTCTGCTGCCGCTCTTGATGCAGGTCGGCTTCGGCCTGTCGCCATTCAAATCGGGGCTGGTGACGTTCGCATCCGCGGTCGGCGCCATGGGCATGAAGACGTTGGCGGCGCGCATTATCCGGACTTTTGGTTTCCGCAACATCATGACCATCAACGCGGTGGTGAGTTCCGTCTTCCTTGCCGCCTGCGCGCTATTCACGGCGGCGACGCCGCTGCTGCTGATCATGATCCTGCTGGTAGTCGGCGGCTTCTTCCGCTCGCTGCAATTCACCGCCATCAACACGGTGGCCTACGCCGAAGTCGAGCCGGCGCAGATGAGCCGCGCCACCACGCTGGTCAGCGTCAACCAGCAGCTTGCGATTTCAACCGGCGTCGCGGTGGGCGCCTTCTCGGTGGAAACGACCATGATGCTGCATCACGTGACCGAGCTCAGCGCCGCCGATTTCGCGCCGGCGTTTCTCGCGGTCGCGTTCATCTCGGCGGTGTCGGCATATTTTTTCTACAAGATGCCGGTCGATGCCGGCCATCAGGTCTCAGGCCGCCGCATGGTCGTGATCTCCGATCCGACCCGCGAGCCGGAAGCCGAGGAAGAGGCGGCGAGCGAGACGGTTACCGCACGGGATCAGCGGCTGGGGTAGGCTGCAATTGACCTACAAGTCCGTCATGCCCGGGCTTGTCCCGGCCATGACAACAAGATGGGTTCATCGATCCTTCACGCCACGAAATCCCATCGCCAGTACGTAGCGTTCCGATGAATCCGTCCGGCTCGAGGCCGGTTTCACGTGCTTTACGCTTGTAAAATCCCGCTTCAGCTGCGCCAGCAGATCGGCATCGGCGCCGCTTTGGAACACTTTTGCAACAAACGTTCCGCCGGGATTGAGCACATCCGAGGCGAAGGCCACGGCGCCTTCCACCAGGCCTAGAATACGCAGCTGATCGGTCTTGCGATGGCCGGTGGTATTGGCGGCCATGTCCGACAGCACCACGTCGGCACGGCCTCCCATCAGCGCCAGCAGCTTTGCCGGCGCATCGTCCTGAAGAAAATCAAGCCGCGCGAAGGTGACGCCGACGATTTCCGGCATTTCCAAAAGATCGATGGCGACGACCTTGCCCTTGCCGTCGGCCGCGCCCACGCGCTTCGCCGCGATCTGGCTCCAGCCCCCCGGTGCTGCGCCGAGATCGACCACCGTCGCGCCGCGCTTGAGGAAATGATGCTTGTCATCGATCTCGATCAGCTTGTAGGCCGCGCGCGAACGCAATCCGTCACGTTTTGCCTTCGCCACGTAGGGATCGTTGAGCTGCCGCTCCAGCCAAAGTTTCGAGGACAGCTTCAGCCTGCCGCCGCTTTTGACGGTGACGCGCAGCCGCCCGGTGCTATCTTTCGCCATGATCAGTTGTGCTCGTTGCTCACCGGATCGTCATACGCGGGCTTGACCCGCGTATCCATCATTCTTCGCAAAAATGCTTTCTTAAGATGGATTGCCGGGTCAAGCCCGGCAATGACGGTCAAGTGTGTCAGCGCCCGCTCAGCGCTCCGTCTTCGCGCATCATCTCCACCAGCATGCCCTCGCGCAGGCCGCGATCGGCGACCCGCAGGCGCGGCAGCGGGAACGCGTCACGGATCGCATCTAGAATGGCGCAGCCGGCCAGCACCAGATCGGCGCGCTCGGCGCCGATGCAATGATTGTTGGCGCGTTCCTGATAGCTCATGCCGAGCAGGCGCGCGATGGTCGCGGTGACATCCGCATCGGTCATCCACACGCCATCGATCCGGCGCCGATCGTAGCGCAGGAGATTGAGATGGACCCCGGCCAGCGTCGTCACGGTGCCGGAGGTGCCGAGCAAGTGCATGCCCTTGAGGTCGCCGCCATGCTCGGCCGCGAACGGTGCGATGTATTTCACCACCTCCTGCACCATCAGCGCATAGCAATGCGGGGTTACGTCCCTGCCGCCGAAATGCTCGGCCAGCGTCACGACCCCGAGCGGCATCGACATCCATGCCTTGATGTGTGGTGCTGCGTTGTGCCGTTCCGGGTCGCGTTCGATCCGCACCAGTTCGGTCGACCCGCCGCCGATATCGAACAGGATGGCGCCGCGACCATTGGGATCGAGCAGCGGCGAGCAGCCGATCACCGCGAGCGACGCCTCGGTCTTGCGGTCGATTACTTCTAGCCGGATGCCGGTCTCAGCCGCCACCTGATCGCGAAAGTTGTCGGCATTATCAGCCGCGCGGCAGGCTTCGGTCGCAATCAGCCGCAGCCGCGTGGCGTTTTTCGCTCGCATCTTGTCGCGGCAGATGCTCAAGGCGGCGACCGCGCGGCCGATCGCGGCGTCGCTGATGCGGCCGGTCGCGGAGATGCCCTCGCCGAGCCGGATGATGCGCGAGAACGAGTTCGATCACGCGAAAGCTGTCACCGGTCGGACAGGCGATCAGGAGCCGGCAGTTGTTGGTGCCAAGATCGAGCGCGGCATAGACCGCGGAACTCTGGCCGGCGGTCCGTGCGCTGCCGCCTGCCGACGCGACAGCCGATCCCAGCGAGCCCTCGCGCGGTCCATGACCCTCGCGAAGCCGCGTATCATCGTTCATCAAAAACTGTCTTTCCGCGGCGGGTTCCGGCCGACCAGGAATTTCTGTTCACGGAAACTTTAGCAGCGACGCCGGATGGCGCAACACCGCACATGGGACCATGTCCAATCAGGCGTTGTCGTCCGGAGTTGCCTGCGTTATCTGGAAGCGGAGCCGCAAAATCGCACAAACACCGGTATTTTCAGGGCTTTACAATGCAAGATTACTCGCCATCCATGTCCGTCGAAAACGCTATCGCACTGCAAAAATTTGGCGTCGGCCAGCCCGTCCTTCGCAAGGAGGACGACACGCTGGTGCGCGGCAAGGGCAAATACACCGACGATTTCAACCTGCCGGGACAGGCCTATGCCTGGATCGTGCGCTCGAGCCATGCCCACGGAATCATCAAGGGCATCGACACCCAGGCTGCCAAGGCGATGCCGGGCGTGCTCGGGGTGTGGATCGGCGCCGATCTCGCCTCCGCGGGCTACGGCCCCTACACCTGCGGCCTGCCGCTAAAGAACCGCGACGGCACCCCGCTATTGCAGACCAACCGCTCCGCGCTGATGAGCGACAAGGTGCGTTATGTCGGAGATCCGGTGGCGTTCGTGGTGGCCGAGACGCTGGCGCAAGCGCGCGATGCCGCCGAAGCCGTGGTGCTCGACATCGAGCCGCTGCCTGCGGTGACCAGCGCCGAGGAAGCGGCAAAGCCCGGCGCGCCGCAGCTCTACGATCACATTCCCAGCAATGTGGCGCTGGATTATCACTACGGCGACGCCGCCAAGGTGGAAGCGGCGTTTGCAAGCGCCGCGCATGTCACAAAACTCGACATCACCAACACGCGCGTCGCGGTGGTGGCGATGGAGCCGCGCGCGGCGCTGGCCTCCTACGACAGAGCCAGCGAGCGCTACACCATTCAGGTTCCGACCCAGGGCGTTGCCGGCAACCGCACCAACCTCGCCAAGAATTTGCTGAAGGTAGCGAACGAAAAGGTGCATCTGCTGACCGCCAATGTCGGCGGATCGTTCGGCATGAAGAACATCAACTATCCGGAATACATGTGCATCCTGCATGCCGCGAAGTCGCTGGGCCGCCCGGTGAAATGGACCGACGAGCGTTCGACCAGCTTCCTGTCGGACAGCCACGGCCGCGCGCAGCAGATCCACTGCGAACTCGCGCTCGACGGCGACGGCAAGTTTCTTGCGGTGAAAGTTTCGGGCTTCGGCAATCTCGGTGCTTACATCACCGGGGTGGCGCCGATTCCGCTGTCGCTCAACATCAGCCGCAATATCGCGAGCGTATATCGCACGCCGCTGGTTGAAGTCGACATCAAATGCGTCCTGACCAACACCACGCTGATGGGAGCCTATCGCGGTGCCGGGCGGCCCGAGGCCAACTACTACATGGAGCGGCTGATCGATCGCGCCGCCGACGAAATGGGCATCAATCGCCTCTCACTGCGCAAGCGCAACTTCATCAAGCCGGCGCAGATGCCCTACAACGCGTCATCGGGTTACACCTATGACAGCGGCGATTTCCATGGCGTCTTCAACAAGGCGCTGGAAGTTTCCGATCACGCCGGTTTTGCAAAGCGCAAAAAGGAAAGCCGCAAGCACGGCAAGCTGCGCGGCATCGCGGTTGGTTCCTACCTCGAAGTCACCGCGCCTCCCGGCGTCGAACTCGGCAAGATCGTATTCCAGGACGACGGTGCGGTGCAGCTGATCACCGGCACGCTGGACTACGGCCAGGGTCATGCGACGCCGTTCGCGCAGGTGATGGCCGACCAGCTCGGCGTGCCGTTTGAGAGCGTCAAGCTGGAACAGGGTGACAGCGACATCGTGCATGCGGGCAACGGCACCGGCGGCTCCCGTTCTATCACCGCCACCGGCATGGCGATCGTCGAAGCCTCGAAACTGGTGATCGAGAAGGGCAAGAAAGCCGCGGCGCATCTGATGGAGGCCGCCGAGGGCGACATCGAATTCGCCAAGGGCCGCTTCACTATCGCCGGCACCGACCGCAGCATCGACATCATGGAGCTGGCGCGGCGCCTGCGCGAAGGAAAGATGCCCGAGGGCGTGCCATCATCGCTCGATGTCGATCACACCACCAAGGAGGTGCCCTCGACCTTCCCCAATGGCTGCCACGTCGCCGAAGTCGAGATCGATCCCGACACCGGCGTCGTGCACATCGTGCGCTACACCGGTGTCAACGACTTCGGCACCATCGTCAACCCGATGCTGGTGGCGGGACAGTTGCACGGCGGCGTAGCCCAAGGCATCGGACAGGCGCTGATGGAACTGGTGAGCTACGATTCAAGCGGACAGCCGATCACAGGCTCGTTCATGGACTATGCGATGCCCCGCGCGGAAGACATTCCGATGATGGCGGTCGGTGATCATGCAGTGCCCGCAAAGTCCAATCCGCTGGGGACCAAGGGCTGCGGCGAAGCAGGCTGCGCCGGCAGCCTCTCCACCATCGTCAACGCGGTGCTGGACGCGCTCTCCGAATTCGGCATCGCGCATATCGACATGCCGCTGACTCCGGAGCGCATCTGGCGCTCGATCCAGAATGCCAAGGCAACGGTCGTCGCCTCTTAACCTCTCCCCCGCTCTTTGCGAGACGAGGCTAGAAAAGCAGTCGCTGATTACGCCGCCGCTTGTTCGCGCGGCTGGTAGATCGCGATGTGCTGGCAATGCGCGACCGGCGTGCGGCCGTCGGCGACGACCAGCGCGTCGAGTTCGACGAAGCGGTGGCCTTTCTTTTCATAATTGCCGGTGACTTTTGCGCGCGCGGTCAATTCGTCGCCGCTGCGCGCCGCCGCGAGCAACTGCATCTTGCTGCCGACGTGAATCCACGGCCCCAGGATGGCGTTGTCGACCAGCACCTTGTTCATGATCCGCTGCAGCAGGCCGGGATGGCCAAGTCCTTCCCGTATGTAAATAGGATCGGTCTCGCGCACGTCCGTCAGATATTCCGTCGCGGCGTCAGCCGCCCACGATCGCGGCACGGTGCCGAGCCACTTGCCAATCTGGTAAGATATTGCGTCGACCGGCCGGCGCTCCGTAGCCGGTGCGGTTTCGCTGAAATCGCCGATCGATAACGAGGGCGCGGCCACCGGCAGCGACGCGCTTCCGGTCGCGCAAATTTGCCCGCGGCTCTCGACCGCGATCGTCAGGACGCCATCGCTCTCCTCGCCGGTCACGTGAGCGGTCTCGCCATCATAGACCGGCTTGACAAAGCGCGCCTCGATCAGTCCGCGTTCGAGGAACGCGCGCCCCCAATTCGCAACAGGCAGGTGCATCATGTAGGCCATGACATCGACGCCGGGCACCAGACCGCCGCTGAAGCCGAACCGCCGCGCCACGGTGTCGTCGTGCATCTTGTTTTCGGATTGTTTTGCGGTGTTGTAGGCCGAGACGCTGTAGATTTCGATGCGGTTGGTCATAAACGCTTTCTCCGGCCTTCATTGTTCCTGTTTCGGTCGATGATGGTACGCAAAGAAAGCGCCGTGGCAAGCGCGTTCCCGCCGTGTTTCGCTCGCAATTTCCTGATCTTTGGGGTACCACGCGCGTCCAAAGCGCTACCATGCGCTATTAGGCCAAAACCCCAAAACCAGGACAGCTTCCCTGAACGCTACCCGCATCTATGTCGACGCCGACGCCTGCCCGGTCAAAGACGAAATCTACCGCATCGCCGAGCGTCACAACCTGCCGGTCAGCGTGGTTGCTGGCAACTTCATCCGCGTGCCGCAGCATCCGATGATCGAGCGCATCGCCGCGGGCTCCGGGACGGATGCGGCCGACGATTGGATTGCGGAACGCGCCGGAAAAGGCGATATCGTCATCACCTCCGATATCCCGCTGGCGAGCCGTTGCGTGAAATCAGGCGCCGAAGTGATCGCGCCGAACGGCAAGCCGTTTACGGAACAGTCGATCGGGATGACGCTGGCGGTCCGCAATTTGATGACCGATCTGCGCTCGTCCGGTGAAGTCACCGGCGGACCCAGATCGTTCGCGCCGCGCGACCGCTCGACGTTTCTGTCGGCGCTCGACCAGACCATCCGCCGCATCCGGCGCGGCCGGCAACAGAAGTAGATATGGCCCCTCCGCTGATCCAGTTGAAAGATATCGCGCTGACATTTGGCGGCACGCCGTTGCTGTCAGGTGTCGAACTGTCGGTGTCCGCCGAAGAGCGGGTCTGCCTGATCGGCCGCAATGGCTCCGGCAAATCGACGCTGTTGAGGATCGCGGCCGGCCTCGTCGAGCCGGACAGCGGCAGCCGCTTCGTGCAGCCCGGCGCCACCATCCGCTATCTGCCGCAGGAGCCGGATTTTGGCGATCACGCCACCACGCTGGCGTATGTCGAAGCGGGCCTTGGGCCGGGCGATGATCATTATCAGGCGCGCTTCATCCTGGAGCAGCTCGGGCTTCACGGCGATGAAGAACCCTCCCATCTCTCCGGTGGCGAGGCGCGCCGCGCGGCACTGGCGCGGGTGCTGGCGCCCTCGCCCGACATCTTGCTGCTCGACGAACCCACCAACCATCTCGATCTCACCACCATCGAATGGCTGGAGAGCGAACTCGACAGCCGCCGCGGCGCGCTGGTCATCATCAGCCATGACCGCCGCTTCCTGTCGAACCTGTCGCGCTCCACCGCGTGGCTCGATCGTGGCCAGATCAGGCAGATCGACCGCGGTTTTGGGGCATTCGAAGCCTGGCGCGACGAGGTGCTGGCCGAGGAAGAGCGCAACCAGCACAAGCTCGACCGCAAGATCGTCATGGAGGAGCACTGGCTGCGCTACGGCGTTTCCGGCCGCCGCAAGCGCAATGTCAAGCGGCTCGGCAATCTCCATGCGCTGCGCGAGGCGCGGCGCGACTATCGCGGTGCCGCGGGCAACGCCAATCTCGCCGCGGCGGAAGCCGACAAATCCGGCAAGTTAATTATCGAGGCGAAGAATATCAGCCGGTCGTATGGCGACCGCCGGATCGTCGATGGCTTTTCGATCCGGGTGCAGCGAGGTGACCGCATCGGCATCGTCGGGCCGAACGGCGCCGGCAAGACCACGCTGGTCAACACGCTGACCGGAGCCAATCCACCCGACAGCGGCAGCATCCGGTTCGGCGCCAATATCGAGATGGCGACGCTGGACCAGCACCGCGAAAGCCTTGATCCGAAATCGACGCTGGCGGATGCCTTGACAGGCGGCGGCAGCGACAGCGTCATGGTCGGCGGCAAGCCGAAGCATGTGGTCAGCTACATGAAGGATTTTCTGTTTGCGCAGGAGCAGATGCGCACACCGCTGGAAGTGCTGTCCGGCGGCGAGCGCGGACGGCTGATGCTGGCGCGGGCGCTGGCGAAACCATCCAACCTGCTGGTGCTGGACGAGCCGACCAACGATCTCGATCTGGAAACCCTCGATGTACTGGAGGAGATGCTCGGCGACTACCAAGGCACCGTAATCCTGATCAGCCATGACCGCGATTTCCTCGATCGCGTGGTGACCTCGGTGATCGCGCCTGATGGAGACGGCCGCTGGATCGAATATGCCGGCGGCTATACCGACATGCTGGCGCAGCGCGGCGGCGATTTGAAGCGCGAGGCGGTAAAGGCAGCGGTGGCCGAGGCCGCCAAGGCGCCGAAGACCGCGCCTTCGAGCGCTACGAAGCGGCGGCTCAACTTCAACGAAAAGCACGCATTGGGAACGCTGCCGAAAACCATCGCCAAACTGCAGGCCGAGATCGCCAAACAACAGCGGCACCTCGACGATCCCGATCTTTACAAGAAGGACCGCAAGAAGTTCGATAAGGTCTCGGACGCGCTGGCGACGGCGCAAAAGGAACTGCAGCAGGCCGAAGACAAATGGCTGGAGCTTGAAATGCTGCGTGAAGAGATCGAAAGCGCTTGAACATGACCACACCCCTCGCCGCAAAAATCGCCCGCGACTACGGCACGCCCGTCGCCGTCATCGACATGGACCGGGTCGAGCGGAATATCGCGCGGATCCAGGCGGCCTGCGACGCTGCCGGGGTTGCCAACCGGCCGCACATAAAAACCCACAAGAGCCCGATGCTCGCCAAAATGCAGATCGCCGCTGGCGCCAAGGGCATCACTTGCCAAAAACTCGGCGAAGCCGAGGTGATGGCGGAGGCCGGGATCGACGACATCCTGATCAGCTACAATCTGATCGGCGACGAGAAGATGGCGCGGTTGGGCAGCCTGCAGGCCAAAGCCAACATGACGGTGGCCGCCGACAATTCGACCGTCATTGCAGGGCTGCCGCAGGCGGCGGCACTGTCCGGCCGTCCGCTATCGGTCGTGGTCGAATGCGACACCGGCCGCAAGCGCGCCGGCGTCGAAACCCCGGCGGAAGCCGTCGCGCTCGCGCGCGAAATCGCGGCGTCCAACGGGCTCATCTTCGCGGGCTTCATGCTGTATCCGACCGAAACCGGTTGGGCTGAGGCGCAGCGCTTTTACGACGAAGCGCTGGCCGGTGTTCGCGCGCATGGGCTTGACGCGACGATGGTGTCCACCGGCGGCACGCCGAACCTGAAGAACGTCGGCAAATTGCGCGGCGCGACCGAACATCGGCCCGGCACCTATATCTACAACGACCGGATGCAGGTCGCGGCAGGCGTCGCAAGCTGGGACGATTGCGCGCTGAACATCTATTCCACGGTGGTGAGCCGCGCCGGTCCCGACCGCGGCATTCTGGATGCCGGCTCCAAAACGCTGACCTCGGATACCGGCGGCGGGCTCGACGGCCACGGGCTGATCCTCGAGCATCCGGAAGCCAGGATTGCGCGCTTTGCCGAAGAGCACGGCTTTCTCGACCTCACCCGCAGCAACACTCGTCCTAATGTCGGCGACGTGGTGCGGATCGTGCCGAACCACGTCTGCGTCGTCGTCAACATGATGGATGAGGTGGTGATGGTGCGCGGCGACGAGATCTTGGGCACACTGCCGGTCGCGGCGCGGGGAAAGCTGCGGTAGCTCCATCCTTATCCTGAGGAGCGCGCTCTTGCGCGCGTCTCGAAGGATGGCCACGAACTCATGGTTCGAGACGCGCAGCTTTGCTGCGCTCCTCACCATGAGGACTGCGCTCAAGCCACTTCAACGCACCATGCCCCGCCGCCACTCCCGTCGCAAACGACGCCTGAAGCAGATAGCCGCCGGTCGGCGCCTCCCAATTCAGCATCTCGCCCGCGGCAAATACGCCGGGTAAGCGGCGGATCATGAAGTCCGCGTCGAGTTCATCGAACGAAATACCGCCGGCGCTCGAGATCGCGCGCGCGATCGGGGCTGTGCCATTCAATCGGATCGGTACCGCGTTGATCAAGTCTGCAAGACTTGCCGGAGACAGCAACGACAATGATGCGCCCGATATGATTGCCGCTTCCTGCAACAAACCGATGGCCACCGGCGAAAGCTGCGCGGCCTTGCGCAGCCGGTTTGAAACCGATTGCTTGCCTTTTGGCGCGGACAGCCGCGCGATCAGGTCGCTCGTTTCGAGATCGGGACGCAATGCGACATTCAGCGTCGCCTCGCCTGTCGCGATGATCGCCTCGCGCAAGTCGGCCGACAACGCATAGACCGCGCCGCCCTCGATACCCATCCGCGTGATCATGGCTTCGCCGCGCTCGGTATGCAGTCCAAATGACAGAGCCACGCCTTTCAACGGTTGACCCTCAAAACGATTTCGGAATATTTCCGACCATGCGACCGTGAAACCGCAATTCGCCGGGCGTAACGGCGATATCGCTACATTTTTCGCAGCGAGCGTTTCCACCCAACTGCCGTCTGAGCCGAGCCGCGGCCAGCTTGCGCCGCCGAGCGCGAGCACGGTCGCGGACGCGTCAACAACGCGCTCTCCGTCAGAAGTTTGAAACAGAAGATGTCCATCGCCATCCCATCCGGTCCAGCGATGCCGGAATGCGAATTTCACGCCCAGCGCATCAAGCCGGTGCAGCCAGGCTCGCAGTAACGGCGATGCCTTGAAGGCCTGCGGAAATACCCTTCCGCTGGAACCTATGAATGTCGGCTGGCATAACGCCGCGCTCCACGCACGCAACGCGTCCGGCGGGAATGCCTCGATCGACGGCTCGAGATGCGATTTGGCCGCGCCGTAGCGCCCCAGAAATTCCGGCAACGCTTCACTGTAGGTGAGATTGAGTCCGCCGCGCCCTGCCATCAGGAACTTACGGCCTGCGGACGGCATGGCGTCGTAGATGGTGATGTTTGCTCCACCCTGCGCCAACATTTCGGCCGCCATCAGTCCGGCGGGACCGGCACCGATGATTGCGACGGCCGTCATTCCGGGATGCGCCTCTTGGCGCAGGCCCGGAATCCATACACACTATGGGGATTATGGATTCCGGGCTCGCTCGCTTTGCTCGCGCCCCGGAATGACGGCTTCATAGCTTCACGCCCGCCCTCGCCGCGGCCTGCGCGACGTATTTCTGGGTCTGCTGGAAGGCGCCTTCCAGCGCCTTCGCCGTCGACATGTCGCCGATCTCGGCAAAATGCGTGGCGATGGCGTCGGGCGTCCAGTCGGACTCGGTAAGGTTGATGCCTTCGGTTTCCAGGATTTTGATCACCGCGAACGATCCGGCGCCCGCGCCCATGATGGTGCGGGTCGGTGCGTCCTCGCCCAGCAGGAACAGTACCGCCGGCGTGATCGCTTCCGGCTTCATCAGCGCCAGCGCCTGCGGCGGCAGCAATTCCTCAGTCATGCGCGTCGCGGCGGTCGGCGAGATCATGTTGACGCGGATGTTGGTCTTGCGGCCCTCCTCGGCGAGCACGTTCATCAAGCCGATCATCCCGGTTTTGGCAGCGCCGTAGTTGGCTTGCCCGAAATTGCCGTAAAGGCCGGATGACGAGGTGGTGACGACGATGCGGCCATAATTACGCTCGCGCATCCCGTCCCACACCGCCTTGCAGCAATAGAAGGTGCCGGTGAGATGCACGTCCAGCACTTTGGCGAAATCGGCGATCTCCATCTTGGCAAAGGATTTGTCTCTGAGGATGCCGGCATTGGCGCAAAGCAGATCGACGCTGCCCCATTTTTCCGTGGCCTTCGCCACCATCGCCTTGACCTGCTCGTAATTCGAGACATCGGCTCCGTCCGCCATGGCTTCGCCGCCGGCTTTTTCGATTTCCTCGACCACGGCTTCGGCGGGAGTCAGCGAGCCGCCGGTGCCGTCGCGCGCGCCGCCGAAATCGTTGACCACGACTTTCGCTCCGCGGCTCGCCAGCCCCAGCGCGTGCGCGCGTCCAAGACCATTGCCCGCGCCGGTAACGATGGCGACGCGTCCGTCAAACCTGATTGTCATAATTAGAACTTCCTGTGCACACGATGAACTTTCCATCGTCATTCCGGGATACGCCACTTGGCGCAGGCCCGGAATCCATACTCACGATGGTGGTTATGGATTCCGGGCTCGCGCTTCGCGCGCCCCGGAATGGCGTTACGCAAAATAGATCAACCCCAGCCAGTCGGCCGCGATCGCCGGCTTGGCTTCGCCGTCGATCTCGACGCTGACGCTGGTGCGCGACAGCAGTTCGGTCGGCTTGCGCAGCCTCGCCTCCACTAGGGTAAAACGCCCGCGCACGCGCGAGCCGGAGCGCACCGGTGACAGGAAACGGAGCTTGTCGAAGCCATAATTGACCCCCATTGTGGTGCCCTGGATCACCGGCATCACCTCGTAGGACATGATGCTCAGCAGCGACATGGTCAGGAATCCGTGCGCCACCGTGGTCCCGAACGGCGTCTCTCGCGCAGCCCGCTCGGGATCGATATGGATGAACTGGTGATCCTCGATCACATCGGCATAAATGTCGATCCGCTTTTGATCGACCAGATGCCATGACGACACGCCGACTTCATGGCCGACCATGGCCTGATAGGCCTGCAGCGGGATCGGCGGCTTCTTCCATATTTCATTCATTCATCAACTCTCCACCGAACCGGCCGTCCGCACCTTTTGCAATTCCGGAAAATCCTCTTCGCGGAATTCCTGTCCGCGCAGCGCGTCGGCGCGATCGTTGTCGTGCTCGAGCCGGCGAAGCTGCACGCGGCGGATTTTGCCCGAAATCGTCTTCGGCAATTCGGTCACCAGCTCGATGCGCCGGATGCGCTTGAACGGCGCCAGCCGGGTATGCAGATGGCGGAAGATCGACAGCGCGGTTTCCGATGAGCGCTCCTTACCTGCCAACAGCAGCACATAGGCTTTCGGAATCGCCAGCCGGATCGGATCAGGGCTGGGAACGACAGCTGCTTCCGCCACCGATTCATGCTCCAGCAGAATACTTTCCAACTCGAATGGGCTGATCCGATAATCCGATGACTTGAACACGTCGTCGGAGCGGCCGACAAAGGTCAGATAGCCCTCGTCATCGGCGAACACCACGTCGCCGCTGCGATAGAGTTCGCCGTCGGCGCCGCTGAGCATGCCGTCATCGCCCTGATAGCCCTGCATCAGGCCGGCGGGCCGCTCGACGCCGAGCACGAGCGTAACCTCGCCCTCTTTGGTGGGATGGCCGTCGCTGTCGGTAATTTGCACGCGATAGCCCGGCAGCGGCCGGCCCATCGATCCGACTTTTACTTTCTGGCCCGGCGAATTACCGGCTAGCGCAGTCGTTTCAGTCTGGCCATAGCCGTCGCGGATGGTCAGGCCCCACGCGGCTTGCACCTGATCGATCACTTCGGGATTGAGCGGCTCGCCGGCGCCGCAGACTTCGCGCAAACTGACCTTGAAGGTCGCAAGCTTCTCCTGAATGAACAGCCGCCACACCGTGGGCGGCGCGCACAGCGTGGTGACGCCGCAGCGCTCAATGGTCGCCAGCAGCCCCTTGGCGTCGAAGCGCGGCTGGTTGACCACGAACACCGTGGCGCCGGCATTCCACGGCGCGAAGAAGCAGCTCCAGGCGTGCTTGGCCCAGCCCGGCGAGGAAATGTTCAGATGCACGTCGCCGGGCTGCAGCCCGAGCCAGTACATGGTCGAGAGCCCGCCGACCGGATAGCTGCGCTGGCTGTGCCGTACAAGTTTCGGTTTCGCCGTAGTGCCGGAGGTGAAATACAGCAGCATCGGATCGTCGGCACGTGTCGGGCCGTCGGGAACGAACGTCTCCGGAAACTCCGAGGCCTGTTCGAACGGCAGCCAGCCCTGTTGTACCGACGACGCACCGACGACAACGCGCGTGAGATCGCCGTCGCCAAGACCAGCGAATTTCGCGACCTGATCCTGCGTCGCCACCACCACCTTGGCGCGGCCGCGATCGAGCCGATCCTGCAATTCATCGGGTGTCAGCAGCGTGGTGGCTGGAATCACCACCACGCCGAGCTTGATCGACGCCAGCATGGTCTCCCACAGCGGAACCAAATTGCCCAGCAGCAGCAACAAATGATCGCCGCGCTTGAGGCCCTTTGCGCGCAAAAAATTCGCGACTTGATTGGAGCGCCGCGACAGCGCCTCGAACGAAAGCTTCGTCTCCCGGTTGCTGCCGGCGTCGACGATCCACAACGCCGTGCGACTTTTGCTGTCGGCGTCGCGCGCGAGCTCCGCATCGAACCAGTCCAGCGCCCAGTTGAAGTCCACCGGGTCGGGCCAGCGAAAATCCGCGACCGCTTTGTCGTAGTCGGTTCGGTGCTTCAGCAAGAATGCGCGGGCTTCCTTGAAGGTCGTCATCGGTTGTCAGCTTTTTCCAGCGAGGCCGCGCACATGCTGGATGATGCCAGAGAAATCGACCCCGCCATTTCCCGCGGCATCGAATGCCTTGTAGATTTCCTGCGCATGTTTTCCCAACGGCGTCGCCGCGCCTGCAGCGTCAGCCGCATCTTGCGCCAGCGTCAGGTCTTTCACCATCAAGGCCGATGCGAATCCCGGCTTGTAGCCGTTGTTGGCGGGCGATGCCGGCACCGGACCCGGTACCGGGCAGTAGCTCGTCAGCGCCCAGCATTGTCCCGACGAAGTCGACGAGACGTCGAACAGCGCCTGATGCGACAGACCGAGCTTTTCGGCGAGCGCAAAAGCTTCGCCGACGGCGATCATGGAAATGCCCAGGATCATGTTGTTGCAGATCTTCGCCGCCTGCCCCGCGCCGGCGTCGCCGCAATGCACGATCTTCTTGCCCATAGCTTCAAGGATCGGCTTGGCCGCCGCGAATGCCGGGGCCGTGCCGCCAGCCATGAACGTCAATGTCGCGCCTTTGGCGCCCCCGGTGCCGCCGGACACCGGTGCATCGACCGAAAGCACCAATGCCTTGGTCGCGAGCGCATGCGCCTGGCGGGAGCTTTCGACATCGATGGTCGAACAATCGATCATCAGCGCGCCTTTAGCGACCGACGGAATGATGTCGCTCCACACCGAGACGACATGCTTGCCAGCTGGCAGCATGGTGATGACCACATCCGCGCCCTTCACCGCCGCTGCCGCGCTGTCCGCAATGCTGGCGCCGTCGGCTTTGGCCTGATCGAGCGAGGTTTTGACCAGATCGAATCCCACGACCTTGTATCCCGCCTTGACGAGATTGGCGGCCATCGGCCCGCCCATGTTACCTAGTCCGATGAATGCGATTGTTGCCATGACTGTACTGCCTCCGGTCAGGAGTTCCTATTTCAGTTTATCGAACACGAGTTCGTCTTTGCCAAGATTCGCGAAGTAAGGCGCCACCATCTCCGGCGTGACATCCTCGATTCTTCGCGGGGACCATTTTGGATTGCGGTCCTTGTCGATCACCGCGGCGCGCACGCCCTCGCGAAAATCGTCGCTGGCGAACACTTCGAGCGCCGCGCGATACTCGCGCATCAGGCACTCTTCCAGGGAAGAGGAAGCCCGTGCCAGCCGCAGCAGTTTTAACGTGACGACCATGCCGCGCGGCGATTTCTCATTTAGCGTCTTCAGCGTGGCTAATGCCAATTCTGAACCATCGCGATGCAGCGCCGCAAAAATATCTTCCATCCGGTCATGCGCGAACCAGCTGTCGATGCGCGGCCGAAGCGCGGCGACGGGTCCGGCGGTCTCGCCGGTTGCAAAGCCGTCGATTACGGCTTTCACATCGGCAGAACTCGCGTCTGCAAGGATCTTCGTGAGTGCCTCGCGCAAGCCGGCAAGCCGCGAGGCCGGCACGACCGCATCGGCGAATCCCGCATACACAGCATCAGGGCCGTTCATGGTCTGGCCGGTCAACCCGAAGTAGGTGCCGATCTCTCCCGGTGAACGCGACAGCAGCCAAGTGCCGCCGACGTCGGGAAAGAAGCCGAGCCCGACCTCCGGCATTGCAAGCTTGGTCCTGTCGGTCACCACGCGATGGCTGCCATGCGCCGCCAGCCCAACGCCGCCGCCCATCACGATGCCGTCCATGAAGGCGACGTAAGGTTTTGGAAATTTCGCGATGCGCGCGTTGAGGATGTACTCCTCGCGCCACAGGATTTTTCCGAGATCGCCGCGGACCTTCGAATCCTCATAGAGCGCCCGGATATCCCCGCCCGCGCACAGGCCGCGCTCGCCGGCACCCTCCAGCAGAATCAAGTTATTCGCCGGGTCGGCCTCGAACCGATCAAGAGCCTTGTCGATATCGCGGAACATCTCCAGCGTCACCGCATTGATCGTCTTCGGCCGATTGAGACGGATGACGCCCGCCGCGCCCTCGCGCCGCACGATCAGGTCGGGTTGCGAACTTTGCGATGCTGCGGCGGCGCTACTCATCGCGCGCCCTCGATCAGTTTTCGCGAGACGATCAGCCGCATGATCTCGTTGGTGCCTTCGAGAATCTGGTGCACGCGCAGATCGCGCACGATCTTCTCGATGCCGTATTCGGAGAGATAGCCATAACCGCCATGCAATTGCAGCGCCTGATTGGCGACCTCGAAGCCGACATCGGTGCCGAAGCGTTTTGCCATTGCGCACAGCATGGTGGCATCGGCGTCCTTGCGGTCGAGCGCCGCTGCGGCGCGCCACACAAAAGTGCGCGCCGCCTCCAGTTCGGTCGCCATGTCGGCGAGCCGGAACTGCAGCGCCTGGAATTCGTCGAGCCGTTTACCGAACGCCTTGCGCTCCTTCATATAGGCCAGCGACTTGTCTAGCGCGCATTGCGCCCCGCCGAGCGAGCACGCCGCGATGTTGATGCGGCCGCCGTCGAGCCCAGCCATCGCGATCTTGAAGCCGATGCCCTCGTCGCCGAGCCGGTTGGCCACCGGCACCCGTGCGTTTTCAAAGATCACCGCGCGGGTAGGCTGCGCGTTCCAGCCCATCTTGCGCTCGTTAATGCCGTAGGAAAGCCCCGGCGTATCGCCGTCGATCACCAGCGTGGAGATGCCGCCGGGTCCATCATTGCCGGTGCGTACCATCACCACATAGAGATCTCCCTTGCCGGCGCCGGAGATGAACTGTTTCTGGCCATTCAGCACATAATGGTCGCCGTCGCGCACGGCGCGGGTGCGCAACGCGGCCGCGTCCGAGCCGGAGCCCGGCTCGGTCAGGCAATAGCTCGCCAGCAATTCCATGGTGCAGAGTCTCGGCAGCCATTGGTAGCGCTGCGCGTGATTGCCATAGGCGTCGATCATCCACGCCGCCATGTTGTGGATCGAGATGAACGCCGACACCGTTGGGCAACCCAGCGCCAGCGCCTCGAAGATCAACGCCGCATCGAACCGGCTCAGGCCGGAGCCGCCGACGTCCTCGCGAATATAGACGCCGCCGATGCCGAGAGCGGCCGCTTCGCGCATCACATCGACCGGGAAATGTTTCTCCTCATCCCAACGGACCGCATGCGGCGCGATCTTCTCCGCGGCAAACTGCCGCGCCATGTCGCGAACCGCGATCTGGTCCTCGTTGAGGGCGAAGTGCATGCGAATCGCCGCCGGTCACTTGCTCTGGAATGCGAATTGCGTCCCTTCCTTGACGCCGGACGGCCAGCGCGACGTGACTGTCTTGGTCTTGGTGTAGAACCGAACCGAGTCCGGACCATACTGGTTGAGGTCGCCGAAGCCCGAGCGTTTCCAGCCACCGAAGGTGTAATACGCCACCGGCACCGGGATCGGCACGTTGATGCCGACCATGCCGACCTGGACGCGCGAGGTGAACTCGCGCGCGGCATCGCCGTCACGGGTGAAGATCGCAACACCATTGCCATATTCATGCTCCGACGGCAGCGCAACCGCCTCGTCGAAATCCTTCGCCCGCACCACCGACAGCACCGGCCCAAAAATCTCTTCCTTGTAGATCCGCATGTCCTTGGTGACGTTGTCGAACAGGCAGCCACCCATATAGAAACCGTTCTCGTAGCCCTGCATCTTGAAGCCGCGGCCATCGACCGAAAGCGTGGCGCCTTCCTTGATGCCGATCTCGACGTAATTCTTGACGCGCTCGAGCGCCTCTCTGGTTACCAGCGGACCGAAATCGGCCGATCCATCGGTCGAGGGGCCGATCTTGCAGATTCTCCACGCGCGGGATGAGCTTTTCCATCAACCGGTCCGCGGTGGTCTTGCCGACGGGAACGGCGACCGAAACCGCCATGCAACGCTCGCCGGCGGCGCCGTAGCCGGCGCCGACCAGTGCATCGACCGACTGGTCCATGTCGGCGTCCGGCATGATGATCATGTGGTTCTTGGCGCCGCCAAAACATTGCGCGCGTTTTCCCGTGGCGGCGGCACGCGCATAAATGTATTGCGCGATCGACGAGGAGCCGACAAAACCGACCGCCGCGATGTCGTGGTCGTCAAGGATGGCATCCACCGCTTCCTTGTCGCCGTTGACGACATTGAGGATGCCCGGAGGCAATCCCGCCTCAAGCATCAACTCGGCGAGCCGCATCGGCACGCCGGGATCGCGCTCCGACGGTTTTAGGATGAAGGCATTGCCGCAGGCGATGGCGGGGGCGAATTTCCACATCGGTATCATCGCCGGAAAATTAAACGGCGTGATGCCGGCGACGACGCCGAGCGGTTGGCGCATGGAATAGCTGTCGATGCCGGGACCCGCGCCTTCGGTGTAACCGCCCTTCATCAATTCCGGAATGCCGATCGCGTATTCGACGACTTCGACGCCACGAAAGATGTCGCCCTTGGCGTCGGGAATGGTCTTGCCATGCTCGCGCGCCAGCAACTCGGCCAGCGCGTCATTTTCCCTGGCCACCAGTTCGAGGAATTTCATCAGCACACGAACCCGGCGCTGCGGGTTGGTCGCGCCCCACGCCGGCTGCGCCGCCAGCGCATTCTCGACCGCCGCGCGGACTTCGGCTTTCGAGGCCAGATCCACCTTGGCCTGCACTTCGCCGGTCATTGGCTCGAATACGTCCGCCGTGCGGCCTGACGTGCCCTTGACCGCGCGGCCGCCGATAAAATGTCCGATTGAACGCATGGGTTCCTCCAACTGCATGTTTGCAAGGACCGATTTTGCGGCATCTTGCAGGCTTTGCGGCATTTGGAAAGGGATTCCGCGCGTAGCGGAATTGCGAAAATGCAATTTTTGCGGCATTCGACCATCGTCGTATGCGCCGCCGCGCTAAGTCAGTGCGTTTTCTTGGACGCAGGCTTCTTTGCCATCGGTTTCGCCGCCGCTGCGCGCTCCAACACCGCCTCGCGTCCCGCGCCCAAAATGTCGTCGGACAGCTCGCCGCTGCCGGCGACGCGGGCCAGCACCAGCGTGCCCATCATGGTGGCAAGCGATGCCATCGCCTGTTTTCGCGCAGCCTTGCGCGGCACGTCGGGAATCTGCGCGGCGATCATCTCGATCATCTGTTCCAGCTTGGCCGCGAAGGCTTTTCGGGTTTTCGGGTTTTCACGAGCGATCTCCGCGCCCAGCGCCGGAATGGCGCAGCCGTGGCCGGGATCGTCGCGATGGGTCGGCGTCAGATAGGAATCCACGATCGCGGCAAGACGCTTGTCAGACGGAGTCTGCTCGGCCTTCCTGCGCCAGTGCTCCATCGAGCGGTCCATCGCATAGCCGAACGCCTCGATCACCAGCGCTTCGCGCGAGTCGAAATGCGCGTAAAAACCGCCATGGGTGAGGCCGGCGTCCTTCATCAAATCGGCGACGCCGATGCCGTGCGCGCCCTTCTCGCGAAGCCGCACCGAGGCCTTCTTGACGATTCTGGCGTGGGTTTCCTGCTTGTGTTGCTTCGAATAGCGCATCGGCGTCCCATTGGATGTTTGCAGTCATATAATAACCCATCGCTAGAATAAAAGCTCCCCCTATTTGCGGAACTTGGCTAAACTCGACGGCGCCAAACCTGAGACCAGCCATGCACATGCTCAATCCCTATTGCGGCGTCGACCGCGACCCGCGCGGCGTGGTCCGCCTGACCATCTGCAATGCCGGCTCGCTCAATATCCTGGGCTCAGCCGCAATCAGCGGCGTCCGCCAAGGCCTGGAGGTGCTGGCCGCGGAACGCGCGATTCACGTGCTTGTCATCGCCGGCCAGAGTGAGAAGAGCATGATCGGCGGCGCCGACATCAAGGAAATGGCAAAGCTCGATCAGGCCTCGGCCGAAAAATTCATTACCGGCCTGCGCGATCTATGCGAGGCGGCCCGCGCCTTTCCGGCGCCGGTGATCGCGCGGATTCCCGGCTGGTGCCTCGGCGGCGGGCTCGAATTCGCCGCTGCCTGCGATTTGCGGATCGCGGCGCATGACGCCAAATTCGCCATGCCGGAGGTCAAGGTCGGTATTCCCAGCGTGATCCACGCCGCCTTGCTGCCGCGGTTGATCGGCTGGGGCCGTGCCCGCTGGCTGATCATGACGGCGGCGACCATCGACGCGCCGACCGCGCTCAATTGGGGGCTGGTCGATGCGGTGGCCCCGGAGGGCGGGCTCGATGCTGCGGTCGAGAGCACGGTGGCGGCCCTGCTGGAATGCGGGCCGGAGGCGCTGCGTTCGCAGAAAGCCCTGCTCAAACAATGGGAAGAGCTGCCGTTGAAGGAGTTGGTCAACCTCTCGATCGGCGTGTTCGGGCAATCCTTCCTGACCGACGAACCGCGCCGGCTGATGCAGGGGTTCTTGGACCGGAAGCGGTAGCGCCAATCCGTCGTCGCCCGCGAAAGCGGGTAAACACCGGCGTCGGCGATGGCAGTCATGCCCTTGCAATTTTTGCAGCGCATCATATGATAGGCATCATTCAAACAAACCCCGCTCTCGCCGCGCGCAATTGAGGAGCATCCGCCATGTCCGCAAGCGTCGATCCGGTCGTCATCGTCTCCGCCGCAAGAACGCCGCTCGGCCGGTTCCAGGGCGATCTCTCCCCGTTCAGCGCTCACAACCTCGGCAGCCACGTGATCGGCGCCGCGGTCGAACGCGCCAGATTGACGCCCGACCGTATCGACGAGGTGTTCATGGGCTGCGTGCTCCCCGCCGGACAGGGCCAGGCACCGGCGCGGCAGGCCGCGCGCGGCGCGAAACTGCTGGATGCGACGGGTGCCACCACCATCAACAAGGTGTGCGGCTCCGGCATGAAGGCTACCATGCTGGCGCACGATATCATCAATGCCGGCTCGGCCGAGATCGTATTGTCCGGCGGCATGGAGAGCATGACCAACGCGCCGTATCTGTTGGCGAAGGCGCGCGGCGGCTACCGCGTCGGCCACGACCGCATCATCGACCACATGCTGATGGATGGCCTCGAGGACGCCTACGAGACCGGCCGCTCGATGGGCGATTTCGGCGAAGCCACCGCCCAGGCGTATCAATTCACCCGCGGCGATCAGGACGCCTACGCAATGGAAACGCTCACGCGTGCACGCAAGGCGGTGGAAGGCGGCGCCTTCAAGAAGGAGATCGTTCCGATCGCGGTAAAGGAAAAAGCCGGCGTTCGCACGATTGAGAACGACGAGCATCCGCTGAAAGTCGATCCCGCCAAGATTCCCGGCCTGAAGCCGGCATTCCGCGCCACCGGCACCATCACCCCGGCCGCCTCTTCCGCAAACGCCGACGGCGCCGCGGCGCTGATCCTGGCACGGCGCTCGCTGGCCGACCGCGAGGGATTGCCGGCGCTGGCGGAGATCAAGGGCCACGCCACCCACAGTCAGGAACCGCAATGGTTCACCACCGCGCCGATCCCGGCGATCAGAAAATTGCTCGACAAAATCGGCTGGAGCGTCGGCGATGTCGACCTGTTCGAGATCAACGAAGCCTTCGCGGTGGTCGCCATGGCGGCGCAACGCGATCTCGGAATTCCCCGCGACAAGCTCAACATCAACGGCGGGGCCTGCGCGCTAGGTCATCCGATCGGCGCCACCGGCGCGCGGTTGATCGTCACGTTGCTGCACGCGCTGGAAGCGCACAATCTGAAACGCGGCGTCGCGGCACTGTGCATCGGCGGCGGCGAAGCCACCGCCATTGCCATCGAACGCATCGTCCACTAACGCCAGCGCCGCGCCGTCGTATTTGCCTTTGAAGAATTCAGATCGGAAAGCCTTATGATCTCCACCTGGCTGTCGGCTGCGCTGGCGCGCAGAAATATTCACTATGGCTGGGTGATGGTCGGCGTGACGTTCCTCACCGCGCTGATCACGGCCGGCACGGTCGGCGCGCCCGGCGTGTTCATCGTGCCGCTGCAGCAGGAATTCGGCTGGACCACCGCAGAGATTTCTGGTGCGCTGTCGATCCGCTTCATCCTGTTCGGGCTGATGGCGCCGTTCGCCGCGGCTTTGCTGAACCGTTACGGCCTGCGCAACGTGACGCTATCGGCGCTTTTGATCGTTGCCTCGGCCCTCGTTATCTCGCTGGCGATGACAAAAGTCTGGCAGTTGATGCTGCTGTGGGGCGTGGTGATCGGCATCGGCACCGGCATGACCGCGCTGGTGCTGGGCGCCACCGTCGCCGCGCGCTGGTTTTCGGCGCGGCGCGGGCTGGTGGTCGGCATCCTCACCGCAAGCGTCGCCACCGGACAGCTGATCTTCCTGCCGCTACTGGCGAGCCTGACCGAACGGATGGGCTGGCGGATCGCGTTGACGCTGATCTGCGCGATGCTGGGCATCGCCGCTTTCGTGGTTGCCATGGTGATGCGCGATCGTCCAAGCGACGTGGGTCTTCGCCCGTTCGGCGACGAAGGCACACAGCCGTTGCCGGCGCCGCCGCCGAGCACCGGATCGATCACATCGGCCGCCTTCGGAGCGCTGCGCGATGCCGCAAAAACTCGCGTGTTCTGGATCCTGTTCGCAACATTCTTCATCTGCGGCGCCTCCACCAACGGCCTGATCCAGGTGCATCTGATTCCGATGTGCCTCGACTTCGGCATTCCGCAGGTCCAGGCCGCAGGCCTACTCGCCGCCATGGGCGTGTTCGATTTCGTCGGAACCATCGGGTCCGGCTGGCTGTCGGATCGGTATGACAACCGCTATCTGCTGTTCTGGTATTACGGTCTGCGCGGGTTGTCGCTGCTGTTCCTCCCCTTCACCGATTTCTCGTTCTATGGCCTGTCGCTGTTTGCGATGTTCTATGGCCTCGACTGGATCGCAACGGTGCCGCCGACGGTGCGGCTCACCGCGCAGCGCTTCGGCCCCGAGCGCGCCAACCTGGTATTCGGCTGGATTTTTGCCGGGCATCAATTGGGCGCGGCGATGGCGGCGTTCGGCGCCGGCCTATCGCGGACCGTATGGGCGACGTACCTGCCGGCCTTCTTCGCCGCCGGCGCGCTGTGCATCGTCGCCGCGCTGATCACGCTGATGATCTCGAGGCCGCAGAAGGCGCTCCTGAAGCCTGTGGCGGCATAGCTATTTTCCACGTGCCCAACTCCTCATCCTGAGGAGCGGCCTCTTTGCCGCGTCTCGAAGGATGGCCGCGTGCGGTCATGGTTCGAGACGCGCGCAAGAGCGCGCTCCTCACCATGAGGACCGAGCACCTACGGCCTTATCGTCATGTTCGCCGCCATCCCCGGCGTGCGCAGCGGCTCGGCGAGGCGCGCGAATTCGCACAATAACGAGCGCGTCTTGCGCGGGTCGATGATTTCCTCGACCCAGAATTTTTCAGCCGAACGGAACGGCGAGCGCAGCTTGTTGAGGCGGTCCTCGATCTCCTGCAGTTTTGCCTTTGGATCGTCCGATGCGTCGATGTCGGCCCGGTAGGCCGCTTCGATGCCGCCTTCCAAAGGCAGCGAGCCCCAATAGGCCGACGGCCAGGCATAGCGCATCGAGAACCGGTCGGCCGGCTGGTGCACCACGCCGGCGACCCCGAACGAATTGCGCACGATGATGGTGCACCAGGGCACCGTGGTCTGGTTGACCGCCGCCATGGCGCGCACGCCATACTTGATCGTCCCTGCCTTCTCGGCCTCGAGCCCGATCATGAAGCCTGGGCAATCCATCAGATAGACCACCGGCAGATGAAATGTTTCCGCGAAATCGGCGTAGCGCACCACCTTCTGGCAGGCGTCCGCGGTCCATGAGCCGCCGTAATGAAACGGATCGCTGGCGAGCAGCAGCACCGCCCGCCCCTCCAGCCGCGCCAGCCCTGCGATGATCGGGCGGCCGAAGTTCGACGCCATCTCGAAGAACGAACCCTTGTCGACCACCGCCTCGATGATCGGCCGCATCTTGTAAACTTGGCGGCGGTTGCGCGGCACCGCGTTGATCAGCGATTCCTCGGCGCGCTCCGGATCGTCGTCGCCGGCGATCGTCGGCGGCAGTTCGTAGACCGACGACGGCAGATAGGAGAGGAAGCGCCGCGTGCGGGCGAAAGCTTCCTCTTCGGTATCGACCGCGTCGTCGACGCCGCCGGCGCGGGTCTGGATTTCCCAGCCGCCAAGCTCCTGCTTGCTGAGATCCTGACCCAAGCGCTTCACCACCGGCGGCCCGGCCACGAACATCGCCGAGCTTTTGGTCATCACCGAATAATGGCTGGCAGCCAGCCGCGCCGCGCCCAATCCGGCGACCGAGCCAAGCCCCAAGCCAACCACCGGCACACGCGCCATGTTCGCCGTCGTGTACCAGTACCAGCGCGTGCCGCCGATGCCGCCCGGCAGATTGGCGGCGCCCTTGGTCTCGATGGTTTTTACCGAGCCGCCGCCGCCGGAGCCTTCGATCACCCGAACGATCGGCAGCCGGAAATCGTGCGCCATCTCCTCGGCCATCAGCGGCTTGGCCGAGATCGACGCATCCGCGGAGCCGCCCCGCACGGTAAAATCGTCGCCGACCACGACCACGGTGCGACCGTCGATCTTGCCGCGGCCGAACACGCAGTTCGCCGGCGTCAGGTTGGTGAGTTCGCCGTTGTCATTGTATTCGCCGACGCCGGAGATGGCGCCGACCTCGTGGAAGCTTTTCGCATCGACGAGTTTGTCGATGCGTTCGCGGACGGTGAGCCGGCCCTGGTCGCGCTGCCGCTTGACCTTGTCAACGCCCCCCATCTCGCGTGCGAATGCTTCGCGCCGGGCGAGATCGTCGAGTTCCGGCTTCCAGTTCATTCTTGTCCTCCGGCTTGGTGATTTTCTTATGACTGGCGACCGGCAGCGGTTTTTCGTGCGTGCGGTGGCTGAATAAATCGCCCTCGGCGTTTTCAATCAGGCTGCCGACCGCGACACCCAGCTCTCGCATCTTCGGCGCGACCTCCTTGTGCAGCCGCGCCTCATCGAACATCGCCGACAAGAGGCCAATCGTAACCACCACAAACGTCTGGTATTGCGGCGACCACAACGGCACCGCGCAACCGTTGATATGCGGCGACCATAGACCGCAGGCAACCACATAGCCATGCTCGCGCAGGAAGCGGCGATTGGCTTCAATACGCGGATGCAGCAGCTTTGCCGATTCCGGCATCTCCCGCGCCATCTCGGCCAGCAGCGCGTCGCCGACATCGACATCCAATGCGGCCGTATAGGCATGTCCGGCGGCGGTGGTCGCCATCGCGATCCGGCTGCCAGTACTCTCATGCAAACCGAGCGCATTCGCGGCGCGGGCAAATTCCAGATAGACAAGGTGAAAACGATCCGGAATCACGAACCCCACCGTGCCCGGCAACTGCTCGGCGACGTCCTGCAAACGCAGCCGGATCAGGTTGCGCAGTTGCAACCCGCGCATCATCGAAGTGCTCATCGCTACCGCGCTGGGCCCGATGCGGTATTTCTGATCGCGCGGCAGATAGACCAGTTGCCCCATGCGGGTCAGCGTATGGGTCAGGCGCGATACGGTGGACCGCGGCAGCCCGCAGCGGCTGGAAATTTCCAGGTTGCCGAGCCGTGCCTCATGGCCCTCGAAGCAGCGCAACACGTCGAAGGCGCGCGACACAACCTGAATGACATCGCCCTCGCCGGCAAGATCCCCGGCGAGCATTCCCTGCCGGCTGAGCCGTTCCGAGCGTCGTCCCATTGGTATGCTCGCTTGTCATTCCGCGACGCGGAATAAAATTCCACTTGCAGAGCAAGCTACCTCAGGCAATCTGCCGCCACAACAACCGTTCGCGAGGGCATTGTCCGTCAGACCGGTTCCTTCGGAGAACGGAATGCCCGAGATCAGAATCGTGACCGAAGTGGCGGGGCGCGTCTGTGTGCTTCCGGTGGAAGCAGGCAGCAGCGTTAATGAAGGCGACGACATCGCCTTCGTCGAAGCGATGAAAATGGAAATCCCGGTCGCCTCGCCGGCCGCGGGAAAACTCAAATCGCTGCTCGTCAAGATCGACGACGTTGTCGCCGAAGGACAGGTGCTGGCGATCGTGGAAACCTGAGGTCACTCCCATCCCCCGTCATTACGAGGAGCACTTGCGACGAAGCAATCCAGACCTTGCTCCGCGGCTTCTGGATTGCTTCGTCGCTTCGCTCCTCGCAATAACGGCGGAGGCCGCCGCGACAATCTGTCCAGAACTATCGTCTGAGCCTGCCGACGTTGCCATCGCTCCGTCGCGATGACATGATCTGCATAACTAAAACGCAGTTCGCAAAGCGAATGCTCGTTGGGGAGGGATTCATGTTTCATCGCATAAGCGCGCTCGCGCCGGTTGCCGCGCTGGCGGCATCGGTGACGATGGCATCCGCGCAAGACGTCAAATTGCCGCCGACCATGACCTTCACCGCCTACGACACCGGCACCGCGGGGTTCAACATCGCCGTCGCCGTCGGCAAGATGATGAAGGACAAGTACGGTACCGACCTCCGCGTGCTTCCGGCCGGCAACGACGTCGCACGCCTCGCTCCGCTCCGCGCAGGCCGCGCCGTGGCCTCGGCCATGGGCTCCGGCACCTACTTTGCCCAGGAAGGCGTGTTCGAATTCGGCGCCAGGGAATGGGGTCCGCAGCCGCTGCAACTGGTGCTCTCCTCGGTCGACTGCAACGCCGGTTCGCTCGGCGTGGCGCGCGACACCGGCGTGACCGAAATCAAGCAGCTCAAGGGCAAGCGCGTCGGCTTTGTCGTGGGATCGCCGGCTCTGAACCAGAATGCGCTTGCAATCCTCGCGTTCGGCGACCTCAAGCAAAGCGACGTCAAGGTTGTCGAATTCTCCAGCTATGGCGCGATGTGGAAGGGCCTGATCAACAACGATGTCGATGCCGCATTCGCCACCACCATTACCGGCCCGGCCAAGGAAGCCGAGACCTCGCCGCGCGGCATCGTTTGGCCGCCGCTTCCGCATAACGACAAGGCCGGCTGGGCACGCGTCCAGAAGGTAGGAAGCTTCTTCTTCCCCCATGTCGCCACCTGCGGCGCCGGAATTTCCAAGGAGAAGCCGATCGAGCTCGGCAACTATCCGTATCCAATCTTCGTGGTGTATGGATCGCAATCGGCCGACCAGGTCTACGCCGTCACCAAGGCGATGATCACAGGCTACGATGCCTATAAGGATGCAGCCGCCGGCGCCGGCGGGCTTGCGCCGGACCGCCAGACCAAGAACTGGGTGGTGCCGGTGCATCCGGGCGCTGTGAAGGCGCTGAAAGAAGCTGGCGCATGGAGTGGCGACCAGGAATCGCACAACAATGCGCTGTTCAAGCGACAGGCCGTGCTGACCGGAGCGTGGGCCGACTACGGCAAATCCAACCCGCCCTCGGACGACAAGGCGTTCCTGGACGGCTGGATGAAAGCGCGTGCCGCGGCGCTGAAGAAAGCCAACATGCCGAACGGGTTTGACGAATAGTCTTTCTTCTCCCTCGCCCCGCGCGCGGGGAGAGGGTCGGGGTGAGGGGGACTCTCCACGCACTCGGACCCGCGGATAGTCCCCTCACTCGGATGACATCTTCGATGCCATCCGACCTCTCCCCGCAAGCGGGGAGAGGTGACTTGAACGCAGAGGGAGTGCCCATGTCGTCTGCCTCATCGTCCGCCGATCCGGCAATCCCGGCGGTAGCGGCCGCCGCGGGCGCAAAACGCATCGAATTCGACGATCCGCATGCCGGCATTGGCGGCCTGCAGGAGGCCGAGGTCTCGCGGGTACGGACCCTGCGCGGCGGATGGCGCTGGGCGCTGATCGCGGCGACGGCGGTGACAATATTGCTTTGCATCAACCAGCAATTCTCACTGCGGTTTTTCATCGGCTACACCCAGCTCAACACCGAATACTTTTATCTGCTGATCGCGCTGATGCTGCCGTTCACCTTCCTGATCTTTCCGAACTCGGAAAGATCGCCGCTCGACCGCGTCCCCTGGTACGACATCCTGTTTTTTGTTTTAACCTTCGGCTCGGCGATCGTGCTGATGCGCTTTGTCCGAAAAGCGGCGGAGGCCGGCTGGGAGTTCGGCGGCGCACCGACGACGGTGATCGTCGCGGGCCTCGTCATGTGGGTGGTGCTGATGGAGGCGCTGCGCCGCACCGGCGGCTGGAGCCTGTTGCTCAGCGTGCTTCCTTTCACCGTCTACCCGCTGTTTGCCGACGCCAAATGGCTCGGCCCGTTCCGCGGCACGCAATCGACGCTGGAACAGGCCACCTCCTATCATGTGCTGTCGGGCGAAAGCCTGCTCGGCATTCCGATACAGGCATTCGCCGATACCGTGATCGGCTTTCTGGTGTTCGGCACCGCGCTGATGATGACGGGAGCCGGAAAATTCTTCATCAACTTGGCGTTTGCAATGTGCGGCACGTTCCGCGGCGGCGCGGCAAAGGTCTGCATCTTCGCCAGCGGCCTGCTCGGCATGATGAGCGGCTCGATCATCTCCAACGTACTCACCGCCGGCACCATGACCATTCCCGTGATGAAGAAGAGCGGCTTTCGCGCTTCCTATGCAGGCGCGATCGAGGCCTGCGCCTCCACCGGTGCGGTGCTGGCGCCGCCGGTGATGGGCGCCACCGCCTTCGTGATCGCGCAATTCCTCAATGTCAGTTACGCCGAAGTTGCGGTGGCCGCGATCATTCCCGCCGCGCTGTATTACATCGGCCTGTTCATGCAGGTGGATTCCTATGCCGCGCGCCACAACCTGCTCGGCATACCTCGCTCCGAACTTCCGAAGGTCTGGGACACAGTCAAGGACGGCTGGTACTACGTTTTCGTTATCGCGCTCTTGATCGTCATGCTGCTGCACTTCAAGCGCGAAAGCCATGCACCGTTTTACGCGACCGCGCTGCTTCTGGTTCTGAACCAGTTGTTTTCCAGGGAAACCCGCTGGACGCCGTCGACGATCGGCAAATTCCTCGAGGTCAACGGCCGCACCTTTGTCGAACTGGTCGGCATTCTCGCCGGCTGCGGTCTCTTGATCGGCGCGTTCTCGATGACCGGCGTGGTGTCCAGCCTTGCCAACGATCTGTTGCGCATCGCCGGCGACAACGCATTCCTGCTGCTCGGGATGTGCGCCTTCACCAGCTTGGTGCTCGGCCTCGGGCTGACCACCACGGCCTGCTACATCTTCCTCGCCATTCTGGTGGCGCCGGCGCTGGAAAAGCTTGGGCTGAACCGGATGGCCGTGCACATGTTCATCTTCTACTGGGGCATGCTGTCGTCGATCACGCCGCCGGTCGCCATCGCCTCCTTTGCCGCGGCCGGGATCGCCGGATCGCCGGCGATGAAGACCGGGTGGGAATCGATGTGGGTCGGCAGCATCATCTATTTCATTCCGTTCTTCTTCGTGCTGAACCCGGCACTGGTACTACAAGGCGACAGCCCGTATTTCGAGGCCCTTGGCTTGATGGCGCTGGCTGCGTTCGGCACGCTATTCATCTGCGGCGGCATTCAGGGCTATCAGGCCGGCGTCGGCGATCTCCGTGGCGCCAACAAGCTGGAGTGGCCGCTGCGGGTGTTGCTGGTGATCGGCGGCTTCGTGGTGGCGACGCCAGGCGGCGGCATCATGCCGCTCTCGCAATGGCAGATCACCAGCCTTGGCTTTGCGATCCTGATCCCGACGGTCATGATTGCGCTGATGTTGATCCGGCGTACCGCTCCGGTGCAAGGCCAGTTGCAGGTGCGATAACGCTCACTGTCGTCCCCGCGAAGGCGGAAACCCATACGCCGTGTCGCCTCAAATTATGCACGAAGGCGGTTACGCGCGGAGCAAGGTCTGTGCCCTATCGTGGAAGCCACGGGTTATGGGCCCGCCTTCGCGGGGACGACGTTATCTATGTTTACGTCGCGTCCCCCACCGCCTGCATGTCGATGCCGAAGGTTTCCAAAAACTTCGATGTCATGATGTAAAATCCGACCGCGAGCTGCAATTCGATCAGCGCCGCCGGCGTCAATTTGCCGGTGATGGCGTTGAGCGTCGCGTCGGTGGGACGACGCAAAGAGACGATCTCGTCGGTAAACGCCAGCGCGGCGCGCTGCACATCGTCAAAGCAGGTGGCCGGTTTCCAGTCCTCCAGCGCAGCGTTCTGCTCGTCGGTAACGCCCACGCTTTTGCCGATGCGTTTGTGCGCCACCACTTCATAGGGCGCCTCGCACAAAATTCCGGTGCGGGTGATGGCCAGTTCGCGCAACACCGGATCCAGCTCGCCTCGAAAGCGGATGGCGGCGCCGAGCCGGCAGTACTGCCTGAGATAGTCAGGCGAATGCGCCATCATGCGGAAGATGTTGGCGCTACGGTTTTTGGCGACGATACCATTGGTGCGGTCGTCAAGTTTCGCAGGGTCGGAATAGTCGATGCGCGCCATGCTTTATTTCAAACCTCGTGTTGCCGCTGGTGCGCGACCAGCGCCGCGCCGAACGCCTGGAATAGCTTGCGGTTGATCGGATTGCGCTGCGGGTCGTACTCGGCATGCCACTGCACGCCGAGCGCAAAGCCCGGCGCGTCCGCGATCCGGATCGCCTCGATGGTGCCGTCTTCCGCCACGCCCTCGACCACGACACGCTTGCCGGGCTCCAAAATGCCCTGGCCGTGCAATGAATTGACGCGGATGATTTCGCAACCGAGCAGTGTTGCGAAGGCGCCCCCGGGAACCAACGTCACCTCGTGGCGGTCGGCGAAAATGACCTTGTGGTCGGGATGAATCTCGCCGTTCTCCAGCCTTGGCATGCGATGATTCATGCGCCCGGGTATCTCGCGGATTTCGGGATGCAGCGAGCCGCCGAAGGCGACGTTCATCTCCTGCAAGCCGCGGCAAATGCCGAACAGCGGTACGCCGCGCGCGACACAGGCCTCCGTCAGCGACAGCGCCAGATCGTCGCGCTCGATATCGTAGGGCTCGTGTTTCGGGTCAGGTTCGGTGCCGAAACGGGTCGGATGCACATTGGCGCGGGCGCCGGTCAGCACCACGCCGTCGACCACGTCCAGCAGCGCGCCGATATCGGTGATTTCGGGTGCTGCGGCAAACATCAGCGGCAGCGCGCCGGCGACGTCGGCCACAGCGCGAAGGTTGCGCTCCCCGACCATCTGCACGGCGAACCGGTTTTCGATGCGATGCGCGTTTCCGATCACGCCGACCACCGGTCTTCTCATCGAATCGCTTCCTGCTCTTTTCCCTCACCCGGTACCGGATCATGCCCGGCAGCGCCGGCCGGATCAAGCTCACGGCCCTGTGAATTGGGCATAGGGTACCATCTGCGGTGTTTACCGTAATATATGCCGCCGGGAGGGCGAGCCATGATCCGCATCGGGATTTTGCTGCTGTCGCTGCTGTTCGCCGTCGCCGCCCGTGCCGCGCCGATCGAGAACAGCGACGGGTTCTGGAGCGAGTGGAACGATGCGACCTTTGCCCGGGCCACAGCCGAGAAGAAATTCGTGGTGGTCTCGCTGCAATCCTGGTGGTGCCGCTGGTGCCATGTGATGAACCGCGAAACCTGGTCCAACGCGGAAGTCCGTAGCCTCCTCAAGGACAAATTCATCCCGGTCTATGTCGACCAGGACAGCCGGCCGGATATCTCGCAGCGCTATGAACGCTGGGGCTGGCCCGCCACCATCATCTTCGGGCCCGACGGCACCGAGATCGCAAAACTGCGCGGCTTCTACTCACCGCAATATTTCATTCCGGTGCTAACCGCGACCATCGAGGACCCCTCCCCGGTCGAATACCCCGAACCCGGCGGAGCCGAGCGCGGTCGCACGCTGGCGACTGGCCTGACCGACGCGCAGCGCGAAGAAATCCTCAGCTTCATCGACAACGCCTGGGACCACGAGCATGGCGGCTGGAGCAAGTCCAAATTCTTCGACAGCGCGTTGCTGACTTGGGCATTGCAGCGGGCGCGGCAGGGCGACCAGCAGAACGCGCCGCGCATCAAAAAAACGCTGACGCTGATGGCCGACACCATGATCGATAACTCGGGCGCCATCAGCCAGGTCAATTTAAAGCCCGACTGGTCCGAGCCGGCGCGGGAATTTCCGATGTTCGCGCAGGAGGCCGCACTCAGCGCCTATGCGCGGGCTGCTGTGATGTTCGGCGATCCCGCCTATCGGCAGGCCGCAGACCGCATTTACGACTTCCTCAAAAATACCATGGCGGCGCCCGGCGGCGGCTTCTACGCCTCGATGGGCCTGAGCGAGGGCGAGCCCGGCGTCGACAGGCGGCAATACGCGCGCGAAACAGCGCAGGCGATGTCAGGTCTACTGGCCTATTACGACGCCACCGGCGTCGTCGAAGCACGCGATCTTGCGAGTTCGGCCGCGCGTTGGGCCTTGGCCAACCGCGCCCTGCCCGGCGGCGGTTTCCGCCACGCCGAGCAGGATAAAGGCGGTCCTTATCTGGCCGACAATGTCGAGATGGCGAAAGCGCTGCTGGCGCTGCATCGCTCGACTGGGGAGCGTGAATGGCTGACGCAGGCGCAGGCCACCGCAGATTTCATCGCCATGACGTTTGTCGATCCGGCGACCGGCGGCTTCATCGTTTCTGCCTCACCTGAAGCGCGGCAACTGACAAAACCCGTAAAACAGCGTGAGGACAATGTTACGGCGGTGCGGATGTTCGGCCTGCTGTCGTCCTACACCGGCCAGAACCGTTATCGCGAGATCGCCGAAGCCGGCATGGGCTACCTGACCTCGCCGCCGATCCTGGAGGCCTTCGGTTTTCTCCCCGATGTGCTGCTGGCCGAGGACGAACTGCGCAACGAACCAGTTCATGTCACGATCGTCGGCGCCAAAGGCGATCCGCGCTCCGCCGCACTCTACACCGCCGCGCTGGCCTATCCGCTTCCCAACAAGCGGGCGGAATGGTGGGACAAGCGCGAAGGCAAACTCGCCAATATCGATGTCGACTATCCGGACTATCCGGATGGCCCGGCAGCGTTCGCCTGCACCAGCACGTTCTGCTCGTATCCGGTGACAGAGCCTCGCGAGATTGGGGCGCAGCTCGACGCGCTGAAGCGGGCGAGGAAAATGTAAACTGTAGGGTGGGCAAAGGCGCTCTTCGCGCCGTGCCCACCATCCTTACTTCGAACGCGGAGATTCAATGGTGGGCACGCTGCCGGACGCATTCGCGTCCCGTAGCTTTGCCCGCCCTACGACGTACATCACCCCTGAAATACCACCGCATCAACCACCACGCAGCCCTTGCCTGCCGAATCCAGCAGCACCGGATTGAGGTCGAGGCTCATCACCTTCATTGCCGGGTCGAGCATCAGCTCGCCGATCTTCACTACCGCATCGCAGAGCGCGTCGACATCCATCGGCGGCTCGCCGCGTACGCCGGCAAACAGCGGCGCGATCCGCAAGCGGTCGAGCGCCTCCCTGGCATCGTCCTTCGAGAATGGCGGCAGCAGCAGTGCGGTATCGCGAAAGATCTCGACATACTTGCCGCCGTCGCCGACCACCACCACCGGCCCGAACACCGGATCGCGGTGCGCGCCGATCATGATCTCGCGGCGGCCGCCGGCCATCGCCGCGATGATGACGCCGTCGAACCGCGCGCCGTGCCGCCGGATGATACCTTCCATCTGTGCATAGATTTCGCCGGCCTCCTCGCGCGTTTTCACGCCGAGCTTCACCAGCCCGAGCTCCGACTTGTGCGCGATATCGGCAGAGCAGCCCTTGACCACCACGAGCCCGCCGATCGCCTCGAAGGCAGCAATAGCCTCGGCCCGCGAGCGGCACAGGCGGTGCGCAACGACGGGAATGCCACGCGCGGCCAGCAGCGCAAGGCTATCAGCCTCGTTCAACATCGTGGCGGTGGCGGATGACACCGATGCTGATTTAGGCCCGGTCCGCATCGCTTTGCGCGCAAGCGTCCGCGCCATCAATTCGCGATGCGCGAGAAACTGATGCAGCGCCGTCACCGCCTCGGTCTCGGTCGGAAAAACCGTGCAGCCTTCCGCGGAGAACCGATCCGCGACGCTGCGCTGGGTGGCCGCGACCACCAGCGGCTTTCCGGTTTGCTTGCCGAACGCCGCGGCATCGCGCGCAAAGGCTTCGACGTCGTAACCGGGGCCGGCCACCGGCACGCCGATCAGGAACGCGTCCGCCGCGGGGTCTTGCGCGATCACCGGCAGGATGTCGCCGAACAAGCGGCTGTTGGACAACAGCGCCGCGGTGAGATCGATCGGATTGGTCGTGGTCGCAAAGCTGGGCAGGATCCCCTTCAGCTTCTTGTCCGTCTCATCGGCCAGCTTCGCCATCGGCATACCGACCGCGGTGGCGGCATCCGCAGTCATCACGCAGACCGCGCCGGAATTGCTGATGGCGACGAGGCGCCTTCCTTTCGGCTTCCAGCCTTTCAGATAAAGTTCGGTGGCCTCGACCAGGCCGCGCATATCCGGCGCGCGCCAGATGCCGTGATGCTCGAAAAACGCATCGACCACGCGATCCTCGTTGGCAAGCGCTCCGGTGTGTGACTGCGCCGCTTGCCGGCCGGCCTCGGAGCGGCCGGACTTCAATGCGATAATCGGCAAATCCCGGTCCAGCGCTACCGCGGCCAATTCCTCCAGATATTTCTTCTCCGGAATGCTCTCCAAATACAGCAGCAGCACTTTTACCTCAGGATCCTCCGCAACCGCCACTGCAAGTTCGCCCACGGTGATATCGGCGTCGTTGCCGGTGGCATGAGTGTGGCGGGTGCCGATGCCGCGCTGGCGCAGAAAGCCGACCGGCACCGTCGAGAGCGCGCCGCTTTGGCTCAGCATCGCGACATGGCCCTCGGCGCGGTCCATGTCCATGAACATGGTGGAGAAGCTGGCGATGGCGCCGGTGCCGAAATTGGCCAGGCCTTGCGAATTCGGCCCGACGATGCGCATGCCGGTTTTTTGCGCGACCTCGACCATGCGTCGCTCCTTCGCTTTGCCTGCGACCGCATCAACCTCGCCAAAGCCCGATGCCATCACCACCGCGATCTTGACGCCATGCGCCGCGCAATCTGCCACAGCGCCGATGGCGCTGTCGCCGCCCACCGCGACGATCACCATCTCGGGGGCTTCCGGCAGCTCGGCGAGACTCGGATAACATTTGTAGCCCTGCACCTCCGGGCGCGACGGATTGATCGGAAAAATCTTGCCCTTGAAGCCGAACTTGTCGAGGTAATGCACCGGCCGGCCGCCGACCTTGTTGGGATTTTCCGACGCGCCGATCACCGCGACGGATCTCGGATCAAGGGCGGCTCGCAGGCGATTCATGACATGGTCCTTGTGAAATAGGGAACGAGGCGCCCGCTGAAGCGTTGGTAGCGCGCGGTGACCTGGTCGCCGATCTTGAGATCGTTGTCGCCGTGCGCCATCATGCGAAAGCCCTCGGCGGCATCGATGAGAACGATGTTGTAAGGCACGTGCGCGCGCGCCTCAGCCGTCGCGGCGCGGACCACGAGCGAGGCCGCGTAGACGGTGCCCTGCCCGCTGGCGCGCTTCTCCACCGGATCCGGCGCGCCGCACGCGACGCAAAAGCTGCGGCGGCAATATTGCGTGGTGCCGCACGCCGCACATGACTGGTAGATGATCCCCTCTCCGCCTTTGGTCCAGTCGTCCATTCGTTGCACATCGCCGCTCATCGCACCCGCTCCAGAAACATGCTGACATGCGACGACAGCACGCCGCCGTCGCCATGCAGTAGCGCAAGCGAGGCGTCGCGCACCTGGCGATTGCCGGCGCGGCCGGTCATCTGCAGCTGCGTTTCCACCAGATGCGCCATCGCGCCGCCGACGCCGCAATGGCCGTAACTCAACAGCCCGCCATGGGTATTGAGCGGCATCGCGCCGTCGCGACTGAAATGTCCATCGCGCACCCGCGCGGCCGCCTCGCCGCGGCCGGCGAAGCCGAGTTCTTCCAGCAGCATCGCCAGCGTGATCGTAAAACTGTCGTAGATCCCGGCGTATCGCACATCGCCGATTTCGATGCCGGAAACGTCCCCGGCGCGTCTGAGCGACATCGCCGCGCCCATCGCATCGAATTCGGGAATCATGGTCACATGCTGGTGGGTATGCGCCTGCGCGCAGCCGCGCACGCGCACGCCAACGCTCGACGTAGCCTCACGACTGACCACGAACGCAGCACCGCCATCGGACACCGGGCAGCAATCCAGAAGTTTCAGCGGCAGCGCCACCGGTTTTGATGCCATCACGTCGGCGACGGTGATCCTGTCGCGAAATTGCGCGCCGGGATGATCCGCCGCATGTTCGCGCATCAGCACCGCAAATTCCGCGAGGTCTTCTTGGCGGACGCCGTATTCATGCATGTAGCGCGAGGCCACCAGGCCGTAATACGCCGGAATGGTCGGCCCCAGCGGCATCTCATATTCGGGATGGCCGACCTGCGCCAGCGCCTGGATCGCGGCGTCCCGGCTCTGTCCGGTAAGCCGGTTTTCGCCGGACACCACCAGCACATGCCGCGCCAGGCCAGCTTCGACGATGGTGTGCGCCAGCATGGTCATCGCCAGCCCGGTGGCGCCGCCGACCTGCACGGCGTGCGCATAAGATGGCTTGATGCCGAAATGCTCGGCGAACACGGTGGCCAGCATGATGTGCGGCTGCACGGTGGAATAGCCGCACAGCACGCCGCCGATTTCGGCGCGCTTGAGGCCGGCGTCGGCGATCGCCAATTCCGCCGCCTTGCTCATCAGGTCGAGGGTGGAACAGCCTTCATGTCTGCCAAAAGACGTGAGCCCCACGCCGGTGATAAAGCTCATCTCAATACGACTTCGGCAGGCCGAGCACTTTCTCGGCAATGAAACTCAGGATCAACTGCGGGCTGATCGGCGCGATGCGCGGGATCAGGGATTCTCGCAAGTAGCGCTCGACGTGATATTCCTTGGCATAACCGAAGCCGCCATGGGTCATCACCGCCTGTTCGCAGGCCTGAAACCCCGCCTCGCCGGCGAGATATTTCGCGGCGTTGGCCGCCGGCCCGCACGGCAGGCCCTGATCGTACTGCCAACCCGCCGACAGCGTCATCAGCCATGCTGCTTCCAGCTCCATCCAGTTTTTTGCAAGCGGATGCTGGATGGCCTGGTTCTTTCCGATCGGGCGATTGAACACGATGCGGGTCTTGGCATAAGCGGCGGCACGCGACAGCGCCAGCTTGCCAAGGCCCACCGCTTCCGCCGCGATCAATATCCTTTCCGGATTCATGCCGTGCAGAATGTATTCGAAGCCGCGGCCCTCCTCGCCGATGCGATCCTCGATTGGAATCTCGAAATCCGCGATGAACAGCTCGTTGGAATCCACCGCCTTGCGGCCCATCTTCTCGATCTCGTGCACCGCGATGCGGCTGCGATCAAAATCGGTATAGAACAGGCTTAATCCGCGAGTCGGGCTCTTCACTTCCTCCAGGGGCGTCGTGCGCGCCAGCAGCAAAATCTTTTCCGCGACCTGCGCGGTGGAAATCCACACCTTCTGGCCGTCGACGATGTATTTGTCACCGCTGCGCACCGCGCGCGTCTTGAGTTGCGTGGTGTTGAGCCCGGTGTTGGGCTCGGTGACGGCGAAGCAGGATTTTTCCTTGCCCGCGACGATCGGCGGCAGCATGCGCTGGCATTGTTCGGGCCTGCCGAACACCACGACCGGGTTCAATCCGAATACGTTCATATGCACGGCGGACGCGCCGGACATCCCGGCGCCGGATTCCGAAATCGCCCGCATCATGATCGCGGCATCGGTGATCCCCAGGCCTGAACCGCCGTACTGCTCGGGAATACAGATGCCGAGCCAGCCGCCGTCGGCCAGCGCCCTGTGGAAGTCGGCGGGATAACCGCCTTCCTTGTCCTTCTTCAGCCAATAGGCGTCGTCGAAGCGCGCGCAGATTCTTGCCACCGCGTCGCGCACCTGTTCCTGGTTGGCGGTGAGCGCGAAATCCATAGTTCAACCCCGCGCCCCGATCTTTGTGACGCCATCGCGCACCATTGCCGCGATCTCGTCCGCCGAGAAGCCTGCCTCGCGCAACACCTCTTCGCTTTGCTCGCCGAGTTTTGGCGCCAGTCGCGTCGGCTCCGCCGTTGTTTCCGAGAAGTTTGCGGAAACCTTCATGCTGCGGATCGCGCCCTCGCTCGGATGCTTCACGACCGGGAAGAACCCGGTTTCCACCAGGTGCGGGTCCTGCAAGATGCTTTCGAGGTCATGCATCGGCATCACCGGAACGTCGGCTTTGGTCAGCAGATCGGACCACTCCGCGGTAGTGCGCGTCTCGAAGATGCGGGCAAGCTCCGCATACACCGCGTCGATATTGACCGCGCGTCCGGCAAAAGTCGCGAATTTCGGATCGCCGCGCAGGTCGTCCCGTCGCGTTGCCTTGAAGAAATTCTCCCACTGCTTGTCGTTGTAGACGATCACGCAAATAAAACCATCCGAGGTTTTGTAGGGCCGCCGGTCCCGCGACAGATGCCGCGCATAGCCGCCTTTGTCGAGCGGCGGCTGAAAGGTAAGCCCGCCCATGTGATCGCCCATGACAAAACCCGCCATGGTTTCGAACATCGGAATATCCAGGCGCTGGCCGCGTCCGGTGCGATCCCGATGCACCAGGCTGGCGCAGATCGCGCCGACCGCGGTCAAGCCGACGATGCGATCGACCAGCGCGTTGGGAACGTAACGCGGAATGCCGTCGCCGGTCTGCGCCATCAACGCGGGCAGCGCGGTGGCGCCCTGGATCAGGTCGTCATAGGCGGGTTTTGCGGCGTAAGGGCCGTCCTGGCCGAAGCCGAATACGCCGGCATAAATCAGTCGCGGATTAACCTTTGCGACGACGTCGTAACCGAGGCGCAAGCGCTCCATCGCCTGCGGACGGACATTGTAAACCAGCACGTCTGCCGGCGCGATCAGGCGCAGCAGCGCTTCGCGGCCGGCTTCTTTCTTGAGGTCGAGACAGATGCTGCGTTTGCTGCGGTTGGTGTTGAGAAACACCGGCCCCATGCCGGGATGCCGGGTCGGGCCGATCTGCCGCGTCACGTCGCCATCCAGCGTTTCGATCTTGATGACATCGGCGCCGTAGTCGCCGAGCATCTGGGTCGCATACGGCCCCATCAGCACCGTGGTCAGGTCGATGATCTTGACGCCCTGCAGGGGTCCCATGGTTTCGTTCGCTCTCGAGGCGGCGCTGTGATCCCCGCCGTTTTCAAGGCCTAGTAACGGCATGGGAACGGGGAGATCAAGGGCTGCGGGGCGTATGGGCGTATGCACTCGCCCGTTTCGTAGGGTGGCAAAGCGAAGCGTGCCCACGATTCCTCCCGCACGCAAGATGGTGGGCACGGCGCGAAGAGCGCGCCTTTGCCCACCCTACGGCTTCGCCATCATCTTCCGCAATTCCGTCTTCAGTACCTTGCCGTAATTGTTCTTCGGCAAGGTATCGAGATAGACGTAGCGCTTCGGCCGCTTGAAGCGTGCGATCGAGGTGAGGCAATGCGCGTCCAGCTTGCCGTCGTCGGCGGCCGCACCTTCCTCCAGCACCACACAGGCAACGACGATCTCGCCCCAGTCCGGATCGGGCACGCCGATCGCCGAGACTTCGCGCACGTCCGCGTGTGTCAGCAGCGCCTCCTCGACCTCGCGCGGGTAGATGTTGGTGCCGCCGGAAATGATCACGTCCTTGGAACGGTCCGACAGCGTGAGAAAGCCATCTTGGTCCAGCCGCCCGACGTCGCCGGTGCGCAGCCAGCCCTCCTTCAGGGTCTCGGCGTTGGCCTGCGGGTTGTTCCAGTAGCCCAGCATCACGGCAGCACCCCTGGCCTCGATCTCGCCGGTCTCACCCGCCGGCAATGGGTTGCCGTCAGCATCGGTGATGCGCACCTCCATTACGCTCTGCGCCGATCCCGCGGACGCCAGCCGCTCCAGATGGCGCGGATGCCCGGTGTCCGCGTGCATTGCGCGGCTGAGCGCGGTGATCGTCATCGGCGATTCACCCTGGCCGTAGATCTGCACGAAGCGCTGCCCCATGGTGGCGATGGCGTCCCTGATATCGGCGAGATACATCGGTCCGCCGCCATAGATGATGGTGCGCAGCCCCGCGCCGTTCTCGCCGCGGCGTTTGGCGGCATCGACCAGACGCCGTACCATGGTGGGAGCCGCGAACATCACGACATTGCCGAGCTGCCGGCCGAGATTGAGCACTTCGTCCGGATCGAAACCGCCGGAGTCGGGAATGACGTGCCGTCCGCCCATGCGGACATGCGGGAAATGATAGAGGCCGGCGCCATGCGAAATCGGCGCGGCATAGAGCGCCGCATCGTCCGGTGTCGCCGGATCGACGTCGACAATGTAGCACAGCGACATCGCCACCAGATTGCCGTGGCTCAGCATCACGCCTTTCGGGCGGCCGGTGGTGCCGGAGGTGTAGAACAGCCAGGCGATATGGTCGCTCTCGCGCCGCAGCGGCGACGGCGTACCCTCGCCCTCCCGCATATTGCGATACGCGTCGCTGTCCATCGAAAGCGTCTTCATCGACGCCGGCAGATCGGATGCCGCTTCAGCCAAAGCTTCAATCGTATCGTCGGAGACGAATGTCAGCCTGGCACGGGCGTCACTGCAAATCCACGCCGCCTCGCGGCCGTGCAGTTTGGCGTTGATCGGAATCGCCACAGCGCCGATCCACCAGATGCCGTAGAGGCATTCGAGATATTGCGTGCAGTTGCTGGCGAACAGGCCTACGCGGTCGCTGGGCCGGATGCCGTAGTCGCGGACCAGCGCAGCACCGATAGCGGCGGCCCGACGCGCGAAGGTGGCGTAGTCAGCTTCGAGATCGAAGCCGCGCAGCAGCGCCGGCGATTGCGGATGCAGCCGCGCGGTCGCCGCCAGCCATTCGGCTACGTTCATCGTCCCGGTCTCTTACCTGCTCCCTCCACCCCTGTCGAAGAAGGGCGCAGGTCGGCGCGCGTGGCGTTCATTGTTACTTCGCGGGCTCCAGCAGCGAGACGTAGTTGGCAACCGCAGCCCCGCCCATATTGAAAATGCCGCCGAGTTTTGCGTCCTTGATCTGCATGCCTTCGGGCGCCTGCCCAAGCAGTTGCATCGCGCTCAGCACATGCATGGACACGCCGGTGGCGCCGATCGGATGACCCTTGGCCTTCAGTCCGCCGGAGGGATTGATCGGCAGCTTGCCGTCCTTCTGGGTCCAGCCTTCCAGAATCGCGCGCGCGCCTTGTCCTCGCGGCGTCAGGCCCATCGCTTCGTATTCGATCAGTTCGGCGACGGTGAAGCAGTCGTGGGTTTCCACGAACGACAGATCCGCCAGCGTAACGCCGGCCTTTTGCAGCGCGCGCTGCCACGCCACGGTGCAGCCCTCGAACTGCAGGATGTCGCGCTTCGACATCGGCAAAAAGTCCTGCGCATGCGCGGTGGCCTTGATATTCACCGCCTTGCCCATGGTTTTCGCGGTTTCCGAATCTGTCAGCACCAGCGCGGCGGCGCCATCCGACACCAGCGAGCAATCGGTGCGCTTCAGAGGCCCCGCGACGAACGGATTTTTCTCGCTTTCGGAGCGGCAGAACTCGTAGCCAAAATCCTTGCGCATCTGCGCGTAGGGATTGGCAACGCCGTTCTTGTGGTTTTTTGCCGCGATCATCGCCAGCGCGTCGGACTGGTCGCCGTATTTCTGGAAATAGGCTTGCGCGATCTTGCCGAACACGCCGGCAAAGCCGCCGGGGGTGTCGCCATCCTCAGGCAAATACGACGCGCGCAGCAGGTTGCGGCCGATTTCGGGGCCCGGCGTTCGGGTCATCTGCTCGACGCCGACCACCAGCACGATTTTCGCAGCTCCCGCCTCTATCGCCCGCACGCCCTGATGCACCGCTGCCGACCCGGTGGCGCAGGCGTTCTCGACGCGCGTCGCCGGCTTGAAGCGCAATTGCGGATCGGCCTGCAGCACCAGCGAGGCGGTGAAATCTTGCGGCGAGAAGCCGGCGTTGAAATGCCCGAGGACGATTTCGTCGACATCGGCAGCCGAGATACCGGCGTCGGCCAGCGCTTCGATCGCGACCTTGACCACGAGGCTCTCGACGGTCTCGGTATCAAATTTCCCGAACGGCGTATGCGCCCATCCGACGATGCTGGCTGTCATGGTGATTCTCCTGTCTTGCCTCGCGTCATTGCCGGGCTTGACCCGGCAATCCATCCTCTTCGGAAGACTCTTTTGAAGATGGATGGATGCGCGGGTCAAGCCCGCGCATGACGTCCTGTTATTATGCGACCTTCCCGCCGAGTTCGTCCTCTATATGGATACGGATGATATCATCGAAAGTCTTCTCGGCGGTGGTAAAGCCGAGTTTCCGGGCCCGGCCGGCATCAAAATTCCGCGGCCAGCCGTCGACGATGCCGATGATGAAGGGGTCCGGCTCACGCCTGATCCGGGCCGCCACCTTGTCGCCCGCCACCCGCTTCAGCGCCGTGATCTCCTCGCCGACCGTCGCCGAAAGGCCGGGCATGGTGAGGTTGCGACGCGCGCCGGCGGCCGCGCTGTCCATGGTCGCGGCATGGATCAGGAAGCCGACCGCCGAGCGCGGCGAGGCATGCCAGTGACGGACGTCTTCGGATACCGGCAGCACCGCTTCCTTGCCGGCGAGCGGCTCGCGCAAAATGTTGGAGAAGAATCCTGAGGCCGCCTTGTTGGGCAGGCCGGGGCGGATGCAGATGGTCGGCAGCCGGATGCCGATGCCGTCCATGAAGCCGCGGCGCGAATAGTCCGCCAGCAGCAGTTCGCCGATCGCCTTCTGGGTGCCGTAGCTGAGCAGCGGCGTGTGGAAGAACTCATCGCCGATGGCATCGGGAAACGGCGCGCCGAACACCGCAATCGACGAGGTGAACACCACCCGGGGCTTGTAGCCGCCACCGACAAGCCTGATGGCGTCGAGTAGCATCCGGGTGCCGTCAAGATTGATGCGATAGCCCTTGTCGAAATCGAGCTCGGCCTCGCCGGAGACGATGGCCGCCAGATGAAAGATCACATCGGGACGATCGGCGACCAGTTTTTCGGCGAATCCCGCCACCGCGAAATCGCCGGCAATCGTCTCCGCGGGGAATCCCGCATTGGCGGGCTTCGTCGGCGCCACCACGTCCTGCAACGTCAGCTTGGTAATGTCTTTGTTGCCGAGACGGCCATCGCGCAGCAGACGTTCGGTAAGTTTGCGGCCGACCATACCGGCGGCGCCGAGAATGAGGATGTGCAAGAAGGGCTCCTTTTTTTGGTTTTGATTAGCGAGAAACACGACCTCATCCTGAGGGGCCGTTTCGTCAGAAACGGCGTCTCGAAGGATCAGCCGCAAGCGCGCGTAGCCATCCTTCGAGACGCCCGCTGCGCGGGCTCCTCAGGATGAGGGCTGCGTCTCACTCCTTCACCGCGCCGGTCATCGCCGACACATAGTGCTCGACAAAGAAGGCATAGAGGATGACAAGCGGCAGCGAGCCCGCCAATGCGCCGGCCATCAGCGAGCCCCAGCGATAAATGTCGCCATCGACGAACTCGTTGACGATCGCCACCGGCACGGTCTTGTTCTTCACCGATTGCAGGAAGGTGAGCGCGTAGATGAATTCGTTCCAGCACAGCGTGAAGCAGAAGATGAAGGCAGAGATCAGCCCCGGGATCGCCAGCGGCAGCACGATTTTCGTCAATATCTGCCAGCGGCTGGCGCCATCGATCAGCGCGCATTCCTCCAGCTCGAACGGGATAGTCTTGAAATAGCCCATCAACAGCCAGGTCGAGAACGGAATCAGGATGGTGGGGTAAGTCAGGATCAGCGCCATCGGCGAGTCGAACAGGCCATACTGGAACACGACGGTGGCGAGCGGAATGAACAGGATCGACGGCGGCACCAGGTAGGACAGGAAGATCAGCCCGCCCACCCATTGGGCGCCACGATAGCGCAGCCGAACGATGGCGTAGGCCGCCAGCACGCTGGCGATGATCGACAGCACGGTGGCGCAGACCGCGACATACATCGTGTTCCACAGCCAGTGCGGATAATAGCTGCCGAACAGCAGCTTGTGGATATGCTTAAAGGTCGGATTCCAGGTCCAGAACGGATTGAACTTGTCGAGGTCGAGCAGTTGCTCGTCGGGTTTGATCGCGGTCAGTCCCATCCAGTAGAACGGGAACAGCAGGATGATGACAATGATCGACAGCGGCAGATACAGCGTCACCATCCGCCGCGGCACCGACTGCAGATAGCTCATGCCCTCGCTGTGGTCGTCCCTCGCCACCGTCGGCGAGGTGCCCGACAGCACGGATTTGAGGTCGATTTTGGGAGCGGGAACGTCAGTCATGACACGACCCCCTTTCCGTCATTCCCGGGCGCGAACGAAGTGAGCCAACCCGGAATCCAGCAACGCACTCCGAACTTCTGGATTCCGGATAGCCGCTGCGCGGTTTCCGGAATGACGCAGTGGGCTTTCCCAACCTCTGGATTCCGGGTTCGCGCGGAGACGCGCGCCGCAGAATGACGATCTCAATCATTGTTCTCTCCCTGCTGCCACTTGCGGCGCTGCAGGCCGAACCACGACACCATGATTGCGGCGAGCAGGAACGGGATCATCGCGCTGGAGATCGCCGCGCCCTCGCCCAGCTGGCCGGCGATGATTGCGCGCTGGTAGGACAGCGTCGCCATCAGATGGGTGGCGTTGACCGGCCCGCCGCGGGTCATCGCCCAGATCAATTGGAAGTCGGTGAAGGTGAACAGCACCGAGAACGTCATCACGACAGCGATGATCGGGGTCAGCAGCGGATAGGTAATGAAGCGGAACATCTCCCATTTGCTCGCGCCGTCCAGCGTCGCCGCCTCGTAGAGCGAGGGCTGCACGGTCTGCAACCCCGCCAGCAGCGTGATCGCGACGAATGGGACGCCGCGCCAGATATTGGCGAAGATCACGCAGATCCGGGCCCAGGTGGTGTCGCCGAGGAAGTTGATGTTCTGGGTGATCAGACCGAGATGCTTCAGCGACCAGGAGATGATCGAGAACTGCGAGTCGAAGATCCACCAGAACGCCAGCGCGGAGAGCACGGTCGGCACGATGAACGGGATCAGCACCAGCGCGCGCAGCATCGCCTTGAACGGCATGTTCTCGTTGAGCAGCAGCGCAAGATACAGACCGATCGCGAATTTGAAGGCGCTGGCGATGAAGGTGTAGAGCAGCGTGTTGAACACCGAGAGCCAGAAGATCGAATCATCCCACAGCCACTCGTAGTTCTCCGAGCCGATATACTGTCCGACCCGGCCAATCTTTGCATCGGTGAACGACAGCCAGACGCCAAGCCCCAGCGGATAGGCGAGGAAGAAGATCAGGAACGCCATCGCCGGCAGCATAAACCAGAAGCCGAGCCAGTTGCGGTTGGTCTTGAGCTGGTCCCACGCCGTCGCCTCGCGGATCGGCGGCTTGGCGGCTCTGGTTCCGAATGCGATGTCGGCCATTGGCGAGTTCCAGCACTATTGGTGAACCGTCATTGCGAGCGAAGCGAAGCAATCCAGAATTGTTGCTGCAGGCTGGATTGCTTCGTCGCTTCGCTCCTCACAATGACGTATCTTAATGGAGCGGACGGCGGTCGCCCACCGCCCGCTCCACACTTTTTAGCGATAGATCCGCTTCAGCTGCCGTTCGGCTTCCGCCATCGCGGTCTTGCCGTCCTTGGCGCCGGTGCAGAAGTTGGCGAACATGTCGACCACGATGAAGTCGGCGATCGCGGTCGCCGCCTTTTCGCCCGGCGTGCCGATGCCGGAGGCCGGCAACGCGCGTTCGCTGGCGTGGCTGAACACCTCGTTCTTCGGATCGGCCTTCCAGACCGGAGCCGCGTCATAGGCCTTCAGCGTGTGGGTGAGATAGCCGCGCGCGCCCGACAGCCAGGGGTCGTAGTTCTCCTTCTCCAGCATGAAGGCGGTAAACGCCTTGGCCGCGTTCGGGAACTTGGTGAAATTGAATGCCAGGATTGGCACGCAGAGCTGCAGTTCGGTCGGCTTGCCGATCGGGCCGACCGGCCACAGCGCGTGATAGGTATCCTCTGCGAGATCCTTCTTGCTCGGATCGTCCTTGGCGGCGACATAGATCGAGATACCGTTCGACGTCACATAGAGTTCGCCGGACAGATACGCCTTGTTGTTCGACGAGTCGTTCCAGGACGCGACGCCGGAGATGAAGGTGTCGGACAGCGCCTTGCAATATTCCAGCGCCTTCATCGTCTCGGGCGAGTTGATGATGACCTTGTCGTTCTTGTCGACGGTATAGGCGCCGTGGCCCCACAGCACCCAGTGCAGCCAGCCGTTGGCGTCGCCGCTCGCATGCCCGAGCGCAAAGCCGGCCGGCGTATTGTTCGCCTTCAGCGCCTTGCACATCGCAAGGAAGCCCGGAAAATCCTTCGGGAACTCCTTGAAGCCCGCCTTGTCGAGCGCCGACTTGCGGTAGGTCATGTAGCCGCCAATGGTGGCGACGGGGATGCCGAGCCAGTCGTTGCCCTGCTTGCAGGTCCTGGCGGCGGCATCGGTCCAGCCGCCGTACTTCTTGCCGAGATAGTCGGCAACGTCGTTCATCTTGATGACCTTGGTCGGAAATAGCTGGGGCAGCGTATGCAGTCCCCATGCCATATCGAGGCCGGAGCCAGTGTTCGCCGCGACCGACGCCTTCGGCTGCACGTCTTCGAAAGATTCCGAGAACACGTTCATCTCGGTCCCAGTCGCCTTGCCGAACGCCGCGACCATGGCATTGAACGCGTCGTCTTCGGCCGGCACGAAGCGCTTCCAGCGCATCACGGTAAGCTTGGCGCCCTTTTCTGCCTGCCATGGCGCGGCCTGGGCCCAGGCCTTGGCGTATTCCAGCAGGGCCGGTCCGGTCAGTGCACCGGCGGTCGCCAGCGCGGTGCCGCCTTGAAGCAAGGAACGGCGGGTAAAGTCATGCATCTTAGTCTCTCCCTTAAGGTTTTTTGGTCGTTCAGGCGTTGAGCCGCTTACCCGTCGTCTCGTCGAACAGATGAACGAGCGTGGGATCTGGTTTAAGCCGGACCTTGTCGCCCGGATTGAATTGATGACGTTCGCGGAATACCGCGACCACCTGCTGGCCGCCGAGCTTGGCGAACACCTGGGTTTCCGACCCGGTGGGTTCCACCACCACGATCTCGGCTTCCGCGCCGTCTTCGGCGATAGTGAAATGCTCGGGCCGCACACCATAGACCGCGGGCTTGCCGTCGGAATTGGCCGGCGGACTGGCAACCGGCAACCTGACCCCGTTCGCGCCCTCGAAGAACGCCGTGCCGTTCACCTTCAGCTTGCCGTGCAAAAAGTTCATCGCGGGCGAGCCGATAAAACCGGCGACGAACTGGTTGTCGGGCCGGTCGTAAAGTTCAAGCGGCGTGCCGATCTGCTCTACGATGCCGTCATGCATCACCACGATCTTGTCGGCCATGGTCATGGCCTCGATCTGGTCGTGGGTGACATAGACGGTGGTGGTCTTCAGCCGCTGATGCAGTTCTTTGATCTCGGTGCGCATTGCAACTCGCAGCTTGGCGTCGAGGTTGGAGAGCGGCTCGTCGAACAGGAACACTTGCGGGTCACGGACAATGGCGCGGCCCATGGCGACGCGCTGGCGCTGGCCGCCCGACAATTGCCGGGGATAGCGATCCAGCAGCGGCGTCAAAGCGAGGATTTCGGCGGCGCGTTTGACGCCCTTGTCGATTTCCTCCTTGCTCGCGCCGCGCAACTTCAAGGAAAATCCCATGTTGTCGGCGACAGTCATATGCGGATACAGCGCATAATTCTGGAACACCATGGCGATGTCGCGCTCTTTGGGCTGGACGTTGTTGACCACGCGGTCGCCGATCGAAATCGTGCCGGAGGTGATGTTTTCCAGTCCCGCCAGCATCCGCAGCAACGTCGATTTGCCGCAGCCCGAGGGTCCCACCAGCACGACGAACGCGCCGTCCTCGATCGGGACGCTCACCCCATGCAGGACCTCGAAGCCCCCGAACGACTTGCGCACGTCGTAAATCTGCACTGACGCCATTCAATTCCCCTCCCAAACGCTCGCGACCATCCGCAACAGCCGTGGCCTTTTCTATTTTAACGGCGGTCATACCAGACTTTTTCGAAAATGTCGTTGGATCAAAGTCGTAGGGGGTTACCTCCGCCGCCAACGTTGCGAACCATGCGGCGGCATGCAAACATCGGCCGCACCCACGAACATTACGCACAAAAATAAGGCGCGTGCGCTGCGGGAGAAACAATGAACAAGCCGATAACCGGGCTCATCCGGCGCAAGCTGCGTTCCAGCGAGTGGTTCAACAATCCCCACAATCCGGGAATGACCGCGCTTTATCTGGAACGGTACCTGAATTACGGGCTGACCCGTCACGAATTGCAGTCCGGCAAGCCGATCATCGGCATCGCGCAGACCGGCAACGACTTGTCCCCCTGCAACCGCCACCACATCGAACTCGCGCATCGTGTGCGCGAAGGCATCCGCGAGGCCGGCGGCATCGCGATGGAATTCCCGACCCACCCCATCCAGGAGACCGGCAAGCGCCCCACCGCGGCGCTCGACCGCAACCTTGCTTATCTCGGCCTGGTCGAAATCCTGTTCGGCTATCCTTTGGACGGCGTGGTGCTGACCACCGGCTGCGACAAGACCACCCCCGCCTGCATGATGGCGGCGGCGACCGTCAACATTCCCGCCATCGTGCTGTCGGGCGGGCCGATGCTGAATGGCTGGTTCAATGGCGAACGCACCGGTTCGGGCACCGTGGTCTGGAAATCACGGGAGGAAATGGCCGCCGGCAAGATCGACTATGAGGAATTCATGGATATCGTGGCGTCGTCGGCGCCTTCAGTCGGGCATTGCAATACCATGGGCACCGCCTCGACCATGAACTCGCTGGCCGAGGCGCTCGGCTTTTCGCTGCCTGGATGTGCCGCGATCCCCGCTCCCTACCGCGAGCGCGGCCAGATTGCCTATGAGACCGGAAAACGCGCGGTCGAAATGGTGTGGGAGGATCTGAAGCCCTCCGACTTCCTGACCCGCAAGGCGTTTGAGAACTGCATCGTGGTCAATTCGGCGATCGGCGGCTCCACCAACGCGCCCATTCATATCAACGCGCTGGCGCGGCATATCGGCGTCGAACTCAGCATCGAGGACTGGCAGAAGGTCGGCCACGACGTTCCGCTGCTGGTCAACATGCAGCCCGCCGGCTTCTATCTCGGCGAGGAATATCACCGCGCCGGCGGCGTGCCGTCGGTGGTGCGCGAATTGATGAAGCACAAGCGCATCCATGAGGACGCGCTGACCGTCAACGGCAAGACCATGGGCGATAATTGCCGCGATGCGCCCATTCCCGACAACGACGTGATCCGCGGCTACGACAAGCCGCTGGTGAAAGATGCGGGGTTCATCGTGCTGCGCGGCAATCTGTTCGATTCCGCGATCATGAAGACCAGCGTGATCTCGAAAGAATTCCGCGACCGCTATCTGTCCAATCCGAAAGACCCGGAAGCCTTTGAGGGCCGCGCCATCGTGTTCGAGGGGCCGGAAGATTACCATCACCGCATCGACGATGAATCTCTGAACATCGACGAGCATTGCATGCTGTTCGTGCGCGGGGTCGGCCCGATCGGCTATCCCGGCGGGGCGGAAGTGGTGAACATGCAGCCCCCCGCCGCGCTGATCAAGAAAGGCATCACCTCGCTGCCCTGCATTGGCGACGGCCGCCAGTCCGGCACCTCCGGCTCGCCATCGATCCTCAACGCCTCGCCGGAAGCTGCCGCGAATGGCGGCCTCGCCGTGCTCAAGACCGGCGATCGCGTTCGCATCGACCTCACCAAGGGTGAAGCAAATATCCTGATCGCCGCCGAGGAACTGAAACAGCGCTTCGCCGACCTCAAGGCGATGGGCGGCTTCCCCTATCCGAAAAACCAGACGCCGTGGCAGGAACTCTATCGCCGCGATGTCGGCCAGCAATCCACCGGCGCCTGCCTCGAATTCGCCACCCGCTACCACGACATCGCCGGCACGGTCGGCGTGGCGCGGGATAATCATTGAGCCCCACTCCTCGTCATGCCGGGCATGTCCCGGGCATCCACGTCTTTCTTTTCCGGATACGCCAAGCAAGACGTGGATGGCCGGGCCAAGCCCGGCCATGACGACAAACTGATACGGAGGAACCAAATGTCCAACCGCCTGAAGGGCAAACGCGCATTCGTCACGGCCGCGGCCGTCGGCATTGGCCGCGCCTGCGCGCTGGCCTTTGCGCGCGAGGGCGCGGAAGTATTCGCCACCGATATCGACGAGGAGAAGCTCGCGCTGTTGAAGCAGGACGGCGTCGCCAATGTCGCAAAGCTCGACGTGCGCGACAGCGCCGCCGTCGAGGCGATGGCCAAACGCGCCGGCACGGTCGATATCCTGCTCAACGCCGCGGGCTTCGTGCATCACGGCACCGTGCTGGACTGCTCGGATGCCGACTGGGATTTTTCCTTCGACCTCAATGTAAAATCGATGCACCGGACCATCCGCGCGCTCCTGCCCGGAATGCTGGAGGCCGGTCACGGCTCGATCGTCAACATCTCCTCCGCCGCCGGCGTGTTCAAGGCCGCGCCCAACCGCTACGTCTACGGCGCGACCAAGGCGGCGGTGGCCGCGTTGACCCGCGCGGTGGCCGCCGACTTCATCACCAAGGGCATCCGCTGCAACTGCATCTGCCCCGGCACCATCGAGACGCCGTCGATGCTGGACCGCGCCGCCGCCGCAGGGCCCGGCGGGCGCGAGATGTTTGTCAGCCGGCAGCCGATGGGACGGCTGGGCACCGCGGACGAGATCGGCGCGCTCGCGGTCTATCTCGCCAGCGACGAAAGCGCATTCACCACCGGCGTCGCCCACATCATCGACGGCGGCTGGACGCTTTAGCCGTCATTCCGGGGGCGCGCGTCCTTTACGCGAGCCCGGAATGGCGAAGAGTTTGTTCGACCAATGTGCCCGGAGCTGTCACCATGAACAACATCGATCTCAACAACCGTTGCGCCGTCGTCACCGGCGGCGCGCAGGGCTTTGGACGCGCGATCACCGAGCGTTTCGTGGCATCCGGCGCCAAGGTCGCGATCTGGGATCACGACCAGCCGTTCGCCGAGAAAACCGCCAAGGAAATCGGCGCCGGCGTCACCGCGTTCAAGGTCGACGTCTCCGATCTCGCGGCGGTCGAAAAGGCGCGCGACGCTACGCTTACGGCGTTCGGCAGGATCGACATCCTGGTCAACAATGCCGGCATCGCCGGCATCAACAAGACGGTGTGGGAAACTGACCTCGACGAGTGGCGCAAGGTGCTGCGCATCAATCTCGACGGTCCTTTCATCTGCTGCAAGGCCATCGTGCCGTCGATGGTCAGGCAGAACTACGGCCGCATCGTCAACATCGCCTCGATCGCCGGCAAGGAAGGCAACCCCAACGCCGCGCACTATTCGGCCTCCAAGGCCGGCCTGATCGCATTGACGAAATCGCTGGGCAAGGAGTTGGCGGGCCATGAGATCTCCGTCAACGCGGTGACTCCTGCCGCGGCGAAGACCGCGATCTTCGACCAGATGACCCAGGAACACATCAACTTCATGCTCTCCAAGATTCCGAAGGGCCGCTTCGTGCTGGTGCAAGAACTGGCGGCAATGGTCGCTTGGCTGGCATCGGAGGATTGCGCGTTCTCGACCGGTGCGGTGTTCGACATTTCCGGTGGCCGCGCGACTTATTGAGGACAAGAAATCGCGCCAGATGTGAGACGGCAGCCGTATTCTGCGCTCCCAAAAGGACCGGCCATTGATTAAAGCACCGGACAAGATGATCGCCAGACGCGCCGACACCCAGGCCCGCGGGGATTTCGCGACCTGGAAAATGATGGCGAAGCTGAATGGCGCCTCCTCTTTGCCCGCCGAAGCTCAGAAATTCCTGGTCCGCTACAGAAACTTTCTCAATGACATGACGGAAGCCGAAGCAAGCGAGGCCACGATCGCTCTTGTCTACAAAAATTATTACGCGGAAATGGGTGGCGCAGGCACGCCGCCCGATGTTCGAGCCGTTCCGAACGATCGCATGACCGACAACGTCACGGCCTTCAAGCGCCCGCCCGCCCCGCGTGCGAAGCCTGCAGGCTCCGGTGCGCCGGGAAAATCGCGGCTTCCCGTCGCGCTGATATTCGCCTGTATTGTCGTCGTCTATGTCGGGTTTCGATATTTTTGGCGGTGACCCGCAAGTCAGCGGGTCCGGCCCGGCTCCGCGCAGCGATCCAGCGCAAAAAACCGGATTGCTTCGCCGCTTACCCTCCTCGCAATGACGGTCACGCCGCTCAGCTCTTCCCCTTCACCCTGAAAATCACCGGCAGGATAAAATTCAAGCCTTCGTCGGCGACCAGCGGCGGCGGCGGCGGCACCGGATCGGAGCGGCGCACCATCGCCAGCGCCGCCTGGTCGAACGCGGTGTCGCCCGATCCCTTGGCGATACTGGTAGAGAGCACGTGGCCGGTGCGGTCGAGCACGAAGCTGACGATGATTTCCGCGGTCTTCTGCTGGCGCTCCGCCGGATAACGCTTGTGCTTGTCAAGATGCGCGATCAACTCCTTGGTCCATGTCGCGCGCACCCGGCGTGCGCTTTCGCCGGTGCCTAAAGCGGGCGCGACCGAGCGCGGGCCTACCGGTATGGCTTCGGAGCTTGGCGTCGCCGTGGCTTCGGCCGCGACCGATTCCGTCGAGGCCCGGGTCTGCACCGGGGCGACCTCCTGCTCCTCATCGGGCTTCTTGACGTCGTTGGTGGTAACGACGCGATCGGGTTCTTCGGTCTCGGTCGGCACCGCCTTGGGCAGATCGGTTTCCTTGACCTCGGCCTGTTGCTCGGCGAGTGCGGGGGAGGCCACGGAAGCGTCGGTATCCGGTCCCGGCGGCAGGTCGGTCACCTCCTGCCGCGGCGCCATCATCTCAAGGCCGATCTCGATCGCCGGCGCGCCGAGCGAATCGTCGGGATCGTCGGTCTGCATGTGCGCGATCACCAGGCCGGCGCAGCCGACATGGAGCGCCAGCGCACCGAGACCTGCGAGAATCCACAGCCGCCGCGACGGCCTTTGTTCGGTGACGAGATCACGCATCTAAGTCGGCGCCATTCAGGGCTTTGGATTTTCCGCAGCCGTAGGCGGTTGCGGCGCGCTGTCGGGAACGCCTTCGAGCGCCACCAGCTTGATCTTGGAATAGCCCCCCGCGCGCAGAATTTCCAGCACGTCCATCATCTCGCCATACGGCACCGCGCGGTCGGCGCGCAGGAAGATGAAGCGATCCTTGCTGGCGTCGGCCGCGGCATCCAGCATGCGGACCAGATCGACGCGCTTCACCACGGTTTCGCCGATCGCAACCGCGAGATCGGACTTGATCGAGACATAGGTCGGCTTGTCCGGCTTTTTCTGCGGGGTCGCGGTCGACGACGGCAGGTCGACCGGTAGGTCGACGGTGGACAGCGGGGCCGCCACCATGAAGATGATCAGCAGCACCAGCATGACGTCGATGAAAGGCGTGACGTTGATCTCATGCGCTTCGGCGAACTCCTCGTCGTCGTCCAGGCCGCCCTCTGCGATCGATGCGCCCATCGCCTACTCCGCCGCCCGCGAATGCGTGCTGGAACTGACATGGGTGCGGTCGAGATCGCGCGACAACAGCCGCCCGGCAGCGCCCGAGGCGCGGCTGACAAGTTCGAGATAGGTTTTGGTCACGCGCGCGAAATGATTGTAGATGATCACCGCCGGGATCGCCGCGACCAGGCCGATCGCGGTGGCGAGCAGCGCTTCGGCGATACCGGGCGCCACCACGGCGAGATTGGTGGTCTGCGCCTTCGAGATCCCGATAAAACTGTTCATGATACCCCACACCGTGCCGAACAGCCCGACGAAGGGCGAGGTTGCGCCGATGGTGGCGAGCATTCCCATGCCTAAGCGAATCCTCCGCGCTTCGGCGCGCAGGATCTCGGCAAAGCTCGACGCGGCGCGTTCCTTGATGCCGGTGTCGGACGAAATTCCAGCCGACAGCCGCGCCTCGCGCATTGCGGCTGCCAGAAATGACGACAGCACGCCGCGCTTAACACCTAGCGCGAACTGGGCTTCGGCCAGCGAGCGGGAGTTGCGGATCTTGTCGAGCGCGGTCTTGAGCTTGCGCCGCGCCACCGCGAGCTCGATCATCTTTGCGATGAAAATGGTCCAGGTCACCAGCGAGGCGAAGGCAAGACCGATCATCACCGCCTTGACCAGGATGTCCGCCGACAGGAACATCGACCATGGCGACAATTCGCGCAGAGTTGCCGCCTCCGCTTTGAGGGGTCTGCTGCCGCTCGGCACCGCAGCCTCCGGCGGCGCTGTCGGCGCGGGCTGGACGATGGCGGGCGCAGGAGCCTGCGCCACCGGCGCGGCCGGTGCTTGAACCACCGGCGGTTGGGCCAACGCCGGCGTCTGCATCTTCTGCTGCGCAAGTGACGGCGATACGAGCGACAGCATCATCAGCGCGGCACACGCTCGAAAAATTGACGGTTTCATACTTCGGCCCAGCTGCGGATAAGATTGTGATAGATACCGGTCAATTTGACCGTTTCAGGGTCATTTCGGCGAAGACGTTTCACAACGACCGACCTCAATCGACATCGAAGTTCAAGGCCGCGGGCATCAGCATCCGGTATCATGCTCTGGACCGTGAAAAAAGATGCATCGCGTCACCTCGCGTGAACAAATTGCAACCTGCACTTCCGGACAAAGTACAGATGGTCGAACCGGGGTTTGGTTCCTTACGAAGTAATACTCCGCAACGCTGCGGTCGCCAAACGCATTGCTCCCGGCCTTTCTAGAACCCCTAAAATCTCGCGATCGCGGACGGTCAGCGGCTGACCAACTTACCGTGATGGGGAGCAGCGGCGCGTCTCGAACCATGCGCGCGTGCCGCCATCGTTCGAGACGCGTTCCTTCACAGCGCTCTCGGAGCGTCTTAAAATCTGGCGAGCGCCGAAAGCCGGACGGTCAGCGGCTGGCCGGGCGAAATGTTGTTGTTGCCGTCGGCCGTTGCCCAATAACCCTTGTTGAAGAGGTTTTCGACGTTGAGCTGCGCCCGCCAGGTTTCGTTGATCTTCTTGTAGACCGCCGCATCGAAGCGAAAGAAGCCCGGCAATCTCACCGTGTCGTCCGATGAGGCAAAGGAATCCGAGAAATAGATCATGCCGACAGCCACCGCCCAGACGGGGTCGATCTGATATTTGTTCCACCAGGCGAACTGGTTGTAGGGAACAAGCTGGACCCTGTTGCCGGCGACGATCGTCGTGGAGGTGTCGCTGGTGATACGTGCGTCGGTATAGGCGTAGCCCAACGTCGACTGCCAAGCCGGCGTGACATAGCCGGTCAGTGCGGTCTCGAAACCGCGAATCTTGTGGCTTCCGGACGGGAAGAACAACCCGTTGCCGCTGGGATCGGCGATCGGCACGTTGCTGCGAATGAGTTCATAGGCGGCGGCGGTGAACAGCAGTTTCGGCTGGATGTTCCACTTGACGCCGACCTCGGTATTCTCGAACCGTTGCGGCTGCAGGATCAGCGTGCCGGGGCTTAAGGCGCTGAACTGGTCGCCGGATGCCGGCAGATATGAAGTGCTCCAGGCGGTATAGATCGAAAGATTCTCGATCGGTTTTACGATCACCGCCGCGCGTGGTGAAACTTTTTCGTCGGTTCGATTGCGCAGGACGTTGACGTTCTGGTCCAGTGCGGAAAGATCAAAACTGTCATAGCGCGCACCGACAAAAAGTTGCAGCCAGCGCGTCAGTTCGATCTGGTCCTGCGCATAGCCGGACGCGACGTTCAGCCGGTACTTGCTATTGGCATCCGTCGGGATGTGACTGAACCCCACCGGTCCGAAATAGGTCGGATTGAACGGATTGACCACATCGAAGGCCGCGTTTCCGTTGTTCGGGAAAATGCCGGAATTACGCAGCGATATGCCGCTCTGACGGCCGAACTCGGTCCCGAAAGCGATGGTATGCCGCACCGGCCCTGTCGCGGTCTTGTAGACGAAGTCGGTCTGGTTGAAGGCGTTTTGGCGGTTGGTCGTGTTCTGGTAGGCATTCAGCGAAAGCTGCGTCTGGTCCGGCGTCACGGCTCCGCCGCCGGGGCCGCCGCCAGTGCCGCCGGGATAGACGTTCTGATATCCCCTGTTGTAGTCGGCGTAGAGCGACGAGTTTTTCGCGGTCAGTCCGTTACCGAAATCATGCTCGATCACCGCCATGCCGGTCTGCACCTCGACATGGGCGTAGTTATAAAACGGACTGCCGAAGAACGTGGACAGGTCGCCGGCCGGAGCGAACGGCGTGGTGGGATTGAAGCGCGTGGCTCCGCCGGGAATTCCTTGCGACGGGTTGCCGCGATCGGCCAGGCGAAAATCGTGAAAGAACTCGTAGCTTAGCTTGATCTTGGTGTCGTCGTTGGGTTTCAGCGTCACGGTGGGATTGATGCCATAACGTTCGAGCTTGCCGTAGTCGCGGAACGTGTCGCTCCCCTCGTAAAATGCGTTCAAGCGCGCCGCGACATTCTCATTGATGGCCTGGCCGGCATCGACGGAGACACGCCGGTCACCATAGGACCCCGTCTGCATCGCGGCTTCGTACACTTTGGTGCCGTCGGCTTCCTTGAGGGTACGATTGACAATGCCGCCGCCGGCGCCGCGACCGAAGGTCAGCGCGCTCGGCCCTTTCAGGATCTCGATGCTCTGGGCGTTGTAGAGATCGCGGAAGTACTGGACGTCATCGCGGAAACCGTTGACGTAAAAATTTGCGCTGGAATCGACACCGCGAATGATGAGTTCGTCGCGGTTGCCTTCCCCCTGATGGATGACGACGCCCGGAACGTAGCGGGTGGCGTCAGTCAGGCTCTGGAAATTCTGGTCCCTGATGTAGTCCTTGGTCAGCACGGTGAGCGACTGCGGAATATTGAGCAGCGGCGTATTGGTTTTGGTCGCGACCGATGTGGAGTTCGCGTAAACGCCGACCGTTCCCGTACGCGCGTCCTGCGATTGAGCGAAAGCCGCTGCTGGCGCCGGCTCGGGCTCGGGCCGCCGCACGGCCTGCGACCGGCGCCGCTGCGCGCCGCGATCGGCGCGCAGCGCAGGCGCGCTGTTGGCGTGGCGTCTCGCCTCAGGAGCGGTGATCTGGATTGCCGGAAGTTGCGACGCGGCCGGCGGTGTTTGCGCCTGCGCCGCCGTCGCGCAGGCCACCAAGCCGAGTGCTGCGTGGCCCGCCCCCAGCCGGGCTACCCTCGAGGCGAAACGCAGCGATCCCGGTATTTTCGGTATGCCCACCGCTTACCCCTGAATTCCAGCTCGCTCACGCGAAATCACATTGCGATGAGCAGCTTCATGGGGTTGGTATCGGGCGCGAAATTTTTCCGGTCAACGCGAATTGGTCCAAGTGCGCCACGGAGTTATTTGAATCTGTCCAGATCAAAACGGTTCTAAAAGTGATTCTAAATCATGTGGCGCGTTGCTCGAATGATTGCGCTTTGACGTGATTTTATAGACACAGATTGAAACGATTCTAAACACTTCGGGATCATCTTCGCGGCTCAAATCGATCGAATGCCCGGCGGCGTGATCAGCGGCTGATGACGGAGAATTGACAGCGACCATCCTGCTACGCGCACATTCCGCTTCTAGACGCCTCGCTCAGTCGCGCACATGGAGCCGGAAATGAATGAAACTGCCGTTATCGCCGGCATCCCGCAGAATTCGAGCGCATCATCGAACAAGGTTCCGGAAGTCACGCTGGCGTTCTGGGTGATCAAGATTGCCGCGACGACGCTGGGAGAAACCGGCGGTGACGCCCTCTCGATGACATTGAACCTTGGTTACGCGCTGAGCACTCTCATTCTGTTCGGAATCTTTGTTGCCGTCGTTTGGGCTCAAATCGCCTCGAAACGATTTCATCCGTTTCTGTACTGGACCGTGATCGTGGCGACCACCACGGTCGGCACAACGATGGCAGATTTCGCCGATCGATCGCTGGGCGTGGGATATGTCGGCGGTTCGCTGATCCTGTTTGCGATCCTGATGGCGACACTGGGAATCTGGAGATTCGTCATTGGATCGGTATCGGTCAACAACATCGCCTCGCCCGAGGTTGAGACGTTCTATTGGCTCACCATTCTGTTTTCAAACACGCTGGGCACCGCGCTCGGCGATTTTCTTGCCGACTCCGGGCTCGGCTACGAAGGTGCGGCCGTCGTATTTGCGGCTTTACTTGCGCTGATTGCCGCAGCATATTTCCATGCCAGGATATCCCATACGCTGCTGTTCTGGATGGCCTTTATCCTGACCCGTCCTCTGGGCGCGACGGTAGGTGACATCCTGACCAAACCGCATGCCAACGGCGGTCTTGATCTCAGCCGCATCACCTCATCGGCGGTGATCGCGGTTTTTATCATCGGCTGCATCGCGCTCACGCCGCCAGCGGCGGGCGGTCATCCGGGTACGCGCGAGAAAAGCTGATGAATGCCGAAGCTTTTTCTTCATGGCAGGCCTGGGCCCTTTTGTCGGCCGTATTCGCGGCGCTGACGGCAATCTTCGCCAAGGTGGGCGTCGAAAACATCAATCCCGATCTGGCAACGTTTATCCGCACCATCGTCGTGCTGATCAGCTTCGCATTGATCTTATTTGCCACCGGGCAGTTCGTGACCCCAAACGCCGTATCTCCAAAAACCTGGACATTTCTTGTGCTGTCGGGCCTGGCGACCGGCGCATCGTGGCTTTGCTATTTTCGCGCGCTCAAGCTCGGGCCCGCCACGCTGGTGGCGCCGATCGACAAGCTGAGCGTGGTGCTGGTGGCTGTGTTCGCCTTTATATTCCTCGGCGAGCGTCCATCCGCGACGGGCTGGCTCGGGATCGCGTTGATTTCCGCCGGGGCGGTTCTGCTTGTGGTCAGGCGGTGACGCCTGCAAGTTATCAGACCCGCTTCACCATCTCAGGCTTGAGGTCCTTGAGCGACGGCGCGCCGATCTGCTGCATGGCGCTGCGCGTCTCGAAGCGCAGCAGCCCCAGCACGCGCTCGACGCCGGGCTGGCCGAAGGCGCCTAGCCCCCACAAATAGGGCCGGCCGACACATACCGCCTTGGCGCCGATCGCCAATGCCTTGACGATGTCGCTGCCGCGCCGAAAGCCGCTGTCGATCAGAACCGGCATACGGCCGGCGGCCGCTACGATTTCCGGCAGCACGTCGATGGTGGCGCTGACGCCGTCCTCCATCCGTCCGCCGTGGTTGGAAACGATGACCGCGTCAATGCCGGCGTCCGCCGCGAGCTTTGTATCCTCATGCGTGAGGATGCCTTTGAGCACCAGCTTGACCTTTACCGTATCGCGCAGGCGCTTGATGGTGTCCCAGGTCAGGTTGGTGACGGCGGTACCGCTGACGCCGCCGAGATTGATGTCGGAAAAATTCGGCTTGCGGCTGAGATAGTCGTTGAGGCCGTGACAGCTTCCGCAGTCCCGCGTATCGGTGCGCCGCAGTCTGACGAACGTCTCCCACTTTGCCGACGACCGCACATCCAGCGTCACCGCGATCGCTGGAGCGCCAGCGCGCTCGGCGCGTTTGGCGAGCGCCTCCGCAATCTCCCAGCGCTGCGTCGTGTAGAGCTGAAACCACACCGGCGCGCCGCGCGCGGCGATTGCGTCCTCGATCGAGGTGGTCGCGACCGTGGAAAGAATCTGCAGATGGTTGCCGATCCTGGCCGCTTTGGCGACGGCGACCTCCGCATCGGGATGAAAGGCGCGGTTGCTGCCCACCGGCGCGATCACGATCGGGCTGTCATAGGTTGCGCCGAGAATCTCGGCGCTGATGTCGACCTTGCTGACATCGGTCAGCCGCCGCGGCCTCAACTCGAATTTCCGGAAGCCTTCGCGATTGGCGCGCAACGTCATTTCGTCATCGGCGCCGGTGGCCATGTAGCCGAAATGCGCCGGCGGAACATTCTTCTTCATGACCGGCTCGAAATCGAACACGTCGAGCGCCTGGGCGGGATCCGCGATCAGCTTGTCGAGGTCGCGCGGCGCCCACTCCGCCGGATCCTGCGGCCGCAGCCCCTGCGCCAAGGTACTTTCCGCAAAGGCAGCCTGCGCGAACAACGGACTCGCAGCTAAATATTGCAGGAAACGGCGGCGGGTGGCTATCTGAAGGTTATGCCGCGACATCGCTACTGGGTCCCGATCTCTCCGCCGATTACGGATCCGAACAGCTCGCCGTGGTCGCCGTTGAATCGCGACATCTGCATCTGCTCGACCGGGAAATAATCGGTCGGGCTGGTGTTGATCTTGATCCCGGGCAGCAGCATCCCGAGTTCGAAGTCCTTGAGGTTGGCCGCCTGCTTGATGACGTTCTCGCGGGTGAGTTCGTCGCCGCACTGCTTTAGCACCTGGACCATGGTCTGCGCCGTCAGATAGCCGTAGACGCTGAACGTGCTGGTCTTGTCGCCTTCCGGAAAATACTTGTCCATGAACGCGGCCCATTCCTTGAGCGCGGGATCGTCCTTCCACGTCGGGTCGGTGGCGTCCTTGAGATAGTTGGTCGACAGGATGCCGGTGGAAGCCTCAAGTCCGGCGGGCTTGAGCACCGATCCCACCGAATTCGAAATGCTGGCGAGAAACTGCACCGGCTTCCAGCCGATCTCGGCCGCCCGCTTGATCGCCTGCGCGGCAAATTTCGGCGAGGCCTCGTTGAAGAAGACGTCGGCGCCCATGGTTTTCAGAGTGACGATCTGGCGGTCGACGGTCGGGTCGGTAGGCTCGTAGGGAAGCTCGGCCACGATCATGCGCTTGGTGGCTTCCTCGCCGAGGCCGTCATGGAAACCCTTGAGATAGTCGCGGCCGGAATCGTCATTCTGGTAGAGAATCCCTATTTTGCCCTGCGGCAGGTTCTGCAAAATGTATTTTGCGTAGATCCGCCCCTCGGTCTGGTAGGTCGGCTGCCAGCCCATGGTCCAGTGGAAGTTCTTGAGGTCGCCGAACTGGGTGGCGCCGGTGGCGACGAAAAGCTGCGGCACCTTCTTCTGATTCATGTATTGCCGAATGGCGTTATTGGTCGGCGTACCCAGGCTCTGGAAGATCAGCAGCACCTCATCGCTCTCGACGAGCTTGCGCGCCTGCTCCACGGTCTTTGGCGGACTGAAGCCGTCGTCATAGGAAATGAAGTTGATCTTTCGCCCGTTGATACCGCCCTCGGCATTGATCTTGTTGAAAAAGGCAGCCTCGGTCCGGCCGATCAGCGCGTAGGCCGACAACGGCCCGCTATAGGGCATGATGTTGCCGATTTTGATCTCGCTGTCGGTGGCGCCGGGGTCGTACTTCTTCTGCGCCGCGGCGGGGTCCGCGGCCGCGGAAAGGCCGAGCATGAGTGATGCCAGTAGAATGCCGCGGATCGCCGCCATGTCGACCTCCCCTGATGCCGGCCGGCTTTCCGCCGATCCTGTGGCAGTCTAGGGGTCGGCCGCCGAGACCTGTCCAGCTTTGGATCGAATTGCGACAGGACGTTTCGATTTCGGAGGCCAGTCGGCGAAGGAGACAAGGCGATCAGCGGATGGCGGTGATCACATGCGCGCTGATGCGCCCTTCAACGGCGCCGCTGCCAAACCGCAGCGCCAGCGCCTCCGCGCACGCCTGCGTGGCGGCTTCCAGGCCGGCCGGATCACGGGCCTCGATTTCATTTCGCAGCGGCGTTCCCTGACAATAGGCGATCGCAGGATCGCGTGGCGACGGGGCCTTGCTGATGTCGCCGCGGGTCTCGATCGTGACGTGCGTAAAGCCCGCCATGGTCAGCTCTTCGCGGAGCATTGCCACGTCGTGATAGCCGTGCGGGGTACGGGCCAGGAAGCGCGGCGGATCATTTGGGAACATCGTTGCCAGCGTTTCGGTGACGACATCGGCGAATTCGTTTTCGGAGATCCGGTCCCATACATTGAAAAAGAAGTGGCCACCGGGCTTCAATACGCGGAGCGCTTCCTTGTAACCCAAAACCTTGTCGGGAAAGAACATCGCGCCGAACTGGCACGCCAGCGCATCAAAGCTTTGATCTTCGAACGGCAGCGCGAGCGCATCGGCCTGCCGCCATGTGATGCGGCCAGCAGCCTCGCGCGCCGCGGCGTGATCCAGCATCGGCTGGTTCAGATCGGTCGCCGCGATGCGGACTTGCGCGGGAAGCTTTGATGCAATCGCCCGGGTAAGAACGCCGGTCCCTGCGGCCGTCTCCAGCACGTCCCGTGGTTCGACATTGCCAAGCCGCCCGGCGAGATCGCGCGCATAGCGATTCAAAGATCAGGGGGACCATGAACCGATCGTAAATCTCCGGGATCGATCCTGCGAACGTCTTGTCGGTCGCGCCCATGACGCTGCTCCAATAGCAGTTAGATCAATGCGACAGAAACCTTGCCAAAGATACCAAAATCGGCTGCGAACAGGTCGCCCGACTGAATCGGCAGCGGCGCGTGGCAGGTGCCTGTGGTCACCACCTCGCCTACCTGCAGCGTGACGACCAAGTCCCCGCAGCTCGTTGGCCAACCACGCCAGCGCGACACGGGGGTCGCCGAGCACATTGCCGCCATAGCCGACAAAGCGCTGGCCGCGCAGCGTGACAACCGGCCTCTGCTCGACCAGGTCGACCGCGCGCCAGTTCGCAGTCGTCGGCTCTCCGAGCACGAACAAATGCGCGCAGGCGTTGTCGGCGATCAGTTGTGCTTCTCCGGCCCCAACGAAATCGGCGAAGCGGGAATCCGGCAGTTCGATCGCCGGATGAAGGGTGTCGACGGCGCCGAGAACCTCTTCGACCGAGTATGGAGTGGATCGCGGCGGCAGGCTGCGCCCGATGCGAAAGGCAAATTCCGGCTCCCCTACCCGCATTTCGTTGCCGGCCATCGATGCCGTGCCGCCATTCGGGATTACCCGTTCCGCATAAATGCGCCCGGCCAGCGGGCCGGCGACATTGATGTGCTTCTGGCCGGCTTCGCTGGTAGCGGCGATCTTCCAGCCGAACAGGCTACCGTACCTCTGCATCGCGGCTTGAATGGCATAACCTTCGGCGCGATCGCGCGGGCGCTGCGAAGGGTCGAGATCGCCGGTCTTGGTGCCGGCCTGCCAATGATCGTGCAGGGTCTTTGCTGCGGCCGCTGTCTGATTCTTGTCGAGCATGTTTTTGAATCTGCCTATTTCGCCGCGACGTCGCCCGGGTGTTCGCCTAACCCCTTGATCCGCTCCTTGATATCCCGCAGCGTCTGAGACTGGTCTCGATCGCGGCGTCCGGAATCTCCTGCAGCACGTCGGTCGCGATCGCGTCGCGCAAGACTGTCGAGATCGTCGACCAGCTGACGGCCGGCGCGGGTCAGGAACAGGCGGTTGGCGCGGCGATCTTTCGGGTCGGGCCGCCGCTCCAGCAAGCCGTGCTCGACCAGGCGATCGAGCAGGCGCACCAGCGAGATCGGTTGCAGTTCCGAGCACGTCGGCCAGATCGACCTGCGACAATCCTTCCTGCTGCCGCAATCGGAACAGTACGATCCACTGCGCGCGGGTGGTGCCGCGGCCCTTGGCGCGATGGTCGATGTAGTTGCGCAGCAGGCGCGAGCTTTCGACCAGTTGCGCGATGAGCTGACGTTTCAGGTCGAGAGACATATTGGCGGCGGTCCTTGAGGCCGCGGTGGCCCATCCAAAGCTTTCCAAATGTTCATGATTTCTCAAGTTATAGTGTGTTTACACATTAAGTGCACGCATATTATATCTGCAAGCTCCGGGAACCGTTTTGAAGACCCGTTACTTAGTTTTTGAAACCCCTGAGCTCACATGACCAGGTCGCGGACGATGCGTTGGGTTTTGCTGGCCGCCGTGCTGGTTGCGGCGGGCTATTTCGGCTGGCAGCGGTTTCACGGCGCGGACCAGGCGGCGCAGGCCGACAACGCGCAAAAGGCCGCCGCGGCGCGGAATGCCGCCGTTCCGGTGACCATCGCCGCGGTCGAGAAAGCCGATTTTCCGGTGTTGCTGACCGGGCTCGGCACCGTGCAGGGATTTAACACCGTGGTGGTGCGCACCCGGGTCGATGGCCAGATCGACAAGATCGCCTTCAAGGAAGGCGACCTGGTCAAACAGGGCGACCTGCTTGCCCAGATCGATCCCCGCCCGTTCCAGGCCGCGCTCGACCAGGCCAAGGCCAAGAAGCAGCAGGATGAAGCCAGCCTCGCCAACGCCAATCTGGATCTGCAGCGCTACACAAAACTCGGCGAATTCGCGACCCGGCAGCAGACCGACACCCAGCGCTCCACGGTGGCCCAACTCACCGCGCAGATCGCGGCCGATGACGCGGCGATCTTCAATGCGCAGACCCAGGTCGACTACACCAGCGTCAAGGCGCCGATCTCCGGCGTCGCCGGCCTGCGTCAGGTCGACGTCGGCAACATCGTCAATGCCTCGACGCAAACCGGCATCGTCACCATCGCCCAGATCGAGCCGATCGCCGGTGATCTTCACCGCGCCCGAAGAGCAGTTGCCCTACGATCAACGAAGCGCAGGCAAAGCAGCCGCTGAAAGTCACCGCGCTCACCACCGACGGCAAGAAGACGCTGTCCGACGGCTCGCTCGCGGTGGTGAACAACCAGGTCGACACGACCAGCGGCACCATTCGCCTCAAGGCGGTGTTCGACAACAAGAACCATGCGCTGTGGCCCGGCCAGTCGGTATCGACGCGGCTGCTGGTGACCACGCTGAAGGATGCGACCGTCGCTCCCGACGAGGCGGTGCAGCACGGCACCGACGGCCTCTATGCCTTTGCGGTCAATGCCGACAACAAGGCCGAGTTGCGCAAGCTCAAGGTCGCAAATTCGGTGGACGGCCGCACGCTGATCGAAGATGGGCTTAAGCCCGGCGAACGTGTTATCGTCGCCGGCCAGTACAAGGTGCAGCCGGGATCGGTGGTGACGACCAAGGTCGCCAATTCGGACGCTGCCCCGGCTGCGGCCAAGGCCGACTAGCCATGAGCGAACAAACCCGCGAGAGCATCTCGTCGCCGTTCATCCGCTATCCCATCGCAACCTCGTTGCTGATGGCCGGCATCCTGTTCGTCGGCCTCGTCGCCTATCCCCTGCTCCCGGTAGCGCCGCTCCCGCAGGTCGATTTCCCGACCATCCAGATCACCGCGAGCCTGCCGGGCGCCAGTCCCGAGACCATGGCCTCCTCGGTCGCGCAGCCGCTGGAACGGCAGTTCGCGCAGATTCCCGGCATCGCGCAGATGACCTCGACGAGCTATCTCGGCACGGCTTCCGTCACCATCCAGTTCGACCTCAACCGCTCGATCGACGGCGCCGCCAATGACGTGCAGGCGGCGATCAATGCCGCCGGCGGGCAATTGCCGAAGAACCTCCCCTCGCCGCCGACCTATCGCAAGGTCAATCCGGCGGACTCGCCGATCCTGCTGCTGTCCGCGACCTCCGACACGCTGCCGCTCACCACCGTCAGCGACAGCGTCGATGCCCAGCTTGCGCAGCAGATCAGCCAGATTTCCGGCGTGGCCCAGGTCATCATCGGCGGACAGCAGAAGCCGGCGATCCGCGTCCAGATCGATCCCGCAAAGCTCGTCGCCAAGGGCCTGTCGCTGGAAGACGTCCGCACCCAGATCACCATCACCACCGTCGATGCGCCCAAGGGCAATATCGACGGCGAGACGCGGGCCTACACGATCTACGCCAACGACCAGTTGACCGCCGCGAAGGACTGGAACGACGTCATCATCGCCTATCGCAACGGCGGGCCGTTGCGGATTCGCGACATCGGCCAGGCCGTCTCGGGACCTGAGGACGCCAAGCAGGCCGCCTGGGCCAACGGCAAGCGCGGCGTCTTCCTTGTCGTCTTCAAGCAGCCCGGCGCCAACGTCATCGAGACCGTCGACAAGATCAAGGCGACGCTGCCGCGGCTGGTCGCCGCGATCCCGCCGGCGATCAAGATCGACGTCATCAGCGACCGCACCCAGACCATCCGCGCCGCGGTCGAGGACGTCCAGTTCACCCTGATGCTCACCATCTTCCTGGTGGTGATGGTGATCTTCGTCTTCCTGCGCAGCTTCTGGGCGACCATCATCCCGACCGTCACGGTGCCGCTGGCGCTGCTCGGCGCCTGCGCGCTGATGTGGGTGTTCGGCTATACGCTGGACAACCTGTCACTGATGGCGCTGACCATCGCGGTCGGCTTCGTGGTCGACGACGCCATCGTGATGCTGGAGAACATTACGCGCTACATCGAGGAGGGAGAGAAGCCGCTGGCCGCGGCTTTCAAGGGCGCCGGCGAAATCGGTTTTACCATCGTCTCGATCAGCGTGTCGCTGGTCGCGGTGCTGATCCCGCTGTTGCTGATGGGCGGCATCATCGGGCGGCTGTTCCGCGAATTCGCGGTGGTGCTGACGATGACGATCTTCGTGTCGATGATCGTATCGCTGACGCTGACGCCGATGATGGCGTCGCGCTTCCTGCGCGCGCACAAGGACACGCGGCACGGCAAGCTCTATAACTGGAGCGAACGCGGCTTCGAGGCGATGCTGCACGCCTATGAGCGCGGGCTCGATCTGGTGCTGCGCTGGCGGCTGACCACGCTGATGGTGTTTTTCATCACGCTCGGACTGTCGGTCTATCTGTTCATCCTGATCCCGAAGGGTTTCTTCCCGCAACAGGACAACGGCCTGATCACCGCGACCTCGGAAGCCGCCCAGGACATTTCCTTTGCCGACATGAAGCGGCACCAGGAAGAGCTCGGCAAGATCGTGATGGCCGATCCCGACGTGGCGACGGTGGCGATGGCGATCGGCGGCAGCGGGCGGGCCGGCAATACCGGCAACCTTTACATCACGCTGAAGCCGCGCAACGAGCGCGGCGCCAGCGCCCAGCAGATCATCGCGCGCTTGAGGCCGAAGCTGGAAAAGGTCGAAGGCGCGCGGCTGTTCATGCAGGCGGCGCAGGACGTGCGCCTCGGCGGCCGGGCGACGCGAACGCAGTTCGAGTTCACGCTGCAGGACGCCAATCTCGACGAACTGAACGAGTGGGCGCCGAAAATCCTCGGCAAGATGCAGACGCTGAGCCAATTGCGCGACGTCGCCACCGACCAGCAGAGCAAGGGCACCACGCTTGAGCTGAAGATCAACCGCGACACCGCGTCGCGCTACGGCATCCAGCCGCAGCTGATCGACGATACGCTGTACGACGCCTTCGGCCAGCGCCAGGCGACGCAGTATTTTACCCAGCTCAACAGCTACCACGTGATCCTGGAGATCCTGCCCGAACTGCAGGGCAACCTCGACACGCTGAACAAGCTCTACATCCGCTCGCCGACCACCGGCGAGCAGGTGCCGCTGGCGACGTTTGCGACCTGGACCAGCGTGCCGGTGCGTCCGCTCTCGATCAGCCATCAGGGCCAATTCCCGGCGATCACCATCAGCTTCAACCTCGCGCAAGGCGTGGCGCTGGGCCAGGCCACCGAGGCGGTGCAGCGCGCGATGGCCGAACTCGGCACGCCGGCGACGCTGAGTTCGAGCTTCCAGGGAACGGCGCAGGCGTTCCAGCAATCGCTCGGAACCATCCCGCTGCTGATCATGGCGGCGCTGGTCGTGGTCTATCTGATCCTCGGCATTCTCTACGAGAGCTACATCCACCCGATCACGATCCTGTCGACGCTGCCGTCGGCCGGCGTCGGCGCCATCGCCACGCTGATGCTGTTCGGCTTCGACTTCAGCCTGATCGCGCTGATCGGCATCATTCTCCTGATCGGCATCGTCAAGAAGAACGGCATCATGATGGTCGATTTTGCGATCTCCGCCGAGCGCGACGAGCACCTGTCGCCGGAAGAATCGATCCGCAAGGCGGCGCTGCTGCGCTTCCGCCCGATCATGATGACGACGATGGCGGCGATGCTCGGCGGCGTGCCCTTGATGCTGGGCACCGGCACCGGCTCGGAAATCCGCCAGCCGCTCGGCTATGCCATGGTCGGCGGCCTGCTCGTCAGCCAGGCGCTGACGCTGTTCACGACGCCGGTCGTCTATCTCTACCTCGACAAGCTTTCCAACGCGCTGTCCGGCTGGAGCCGCGGCACTGTCGAAGAGGAAGAGCCGCCGGCCGAACGCGGCTCGGTCAAGGAAGCCGCGGAGTGACGGCTTAGACGTTTCGCCGCGCACCGAATTTGGCCGATCCTGACGTAATTTAAGGTATTGGTGATTCAGACGAATTGTTGAACAATCGCCGGGTTGGCCGATCTGTTGGCCGATCTTCAAACTGATGATCCGGTGATGAAAAATTCTGCGAAGCTTGCGATTCTCATAGCAGCACTTGCCGTTTCGGGCTCTGGCCGGACCCGCCGGCGCGCAGCAGCCGGCGAAATCCAAAGCCCCGGCCAAATCCGCGCAAACGGCGCCGAACAATCCGCCCGCGCCTGCGCCAGCCGACAACGCGACGGCGCCGGCCAACACCCCGCCCCCGCCCGGCTGGGCCGCGCGCTGCGGCAGCGCCAGCCGCGACGCGCCGCTCGAATGCGCCATCGAGCAAAGCGCCGTGCTTCCGCGCACCGGCCAGCTGGTGATCCTGGTCAACATCCGCGTGCCCGCCGACACCCACACGCCCTCCGCGCTGATCCAGTTGCCGCTCGGACTGAACCTGCCGGGCGGCGCGAAACTGCAGGTCGACGACGGCACGGCGACCGACATGCAGATCCAGACCTGCGAAGCCAGGGGCTGCTACGCCGGAACGACGATCGCACCCGACCTGCTCGCGGCGATGAAATCCGGCAAGCAGTTGAAGATCTCGTTCCAGAACCTGAACAAGGAAACCCTGACGGTGCCGCTGCCGCTCGCGGATTTTGCCGCGGCGTATGACAAGATAAAATAGCGCGTCTTGTAGCCCGTGGGCGACAGCGCACGGCGCGCGAACGCGCGTCGCGCAGCGTGATCCGCCGCTTCCAGACGCACGCGGCTGGTGGCGGCGTAACGCCTTGCCCACCTACGCTTCGTGGAGCGACGCTGCGACGCGGATCGGCTGACGACGCCGCTGCGCGTTCGCAACGACGAAAAGGACAAGCAATGGCCAAGAACACGATTTGCCTGTGGTACGACAAGGACGCAGAGGCTGCTGCCCGCTTCTACGCCGAAACCTTTCCCGACAGCGCCGTGGGCGCCGTCCACCGTGCACCCAGTGACTACCCCTCCGGCAAGAAGGGCGACGTGCTGACGGTGGAATTCACGGTCGCCGGCGTCCCGTGTATCGGCCTCAACGGCGGTCCCATGTTCAAGCATAACGAAGCTTTCTCGTTTCAGATCGCCACCGACGATCAGCAAGAGACCGACCGCTACTGGAACGCCATTGTCGGCAATGGCAGGCCAGGAGAGTGCGTGCGGCTGGTGCAAGGACAGATGGGGCATCTCCTGGCAAATCACGCCGCGCGTGCTGACGGAGGCGATGGCGGCCGGCGGCGACGAAGCAAAGCGCGCATTCGAGGCCATGATGGGCATGAAGAAAATCGACGTCGCCGCGATCAAGGCGGCGCGGCGCGGCTGATCATTCACCAGCCCGGCGGTCGCGCCTGCTGATAGTAGCGCGGTTGCGCCGGCTGATAGGTACTGGCCGCCGCGCCGGCGCGGATCGCGCGGATCGCCAAGTCGGTTGCCTTGGGCGTCCCAACTGCGCTGAAAAAACGAGCCGAAGCCAAAGCCGGTCGTCGCTCGCAACCTGGACATTGACCGTAGGCTTGCGCGTGATGAAGCCGCCCTGGGGCTGGTTGCTCAGCACCGCGACGAACTCGGTGCGATAGTTGGTCTCGGCGCTCAGCGGCTCGTCCGAGACGACGATCGAGGATCGCGGCAATGCGGTCGGCGCGATGCGATCGAGCACATCCTGCGGAATGGTGATGCGGTCGAGCGCGTCCTTGGCGTCGTCCCCGTTGTCGATCGTGACCGCGGTCCAGCGCAGGCCCGCATCGTTGCGCGCCATCGCCGTGAACACATGCGTGCCGATCGGCTTGTCGGGATTGCGGATCGTGACCGGAACCTCGATGGTCGATCGAACACCTCGCCGCCGCCGTCCGGCGCCGGCTTATGCGTGTTGCGCCGCACGTAAAGCTTCTGCGTCGCGCGGCTGATGTAGATCGAGACCGGCTCGAGCGCGAGCTTCGCCTCGCTCGCCGCCTTGGCGGTGTCGGCCTTCCTCGTCTGGGCCGCCTTGGCGGCGTCCTTTGCGGCGGCGGCTGCGTCGAGCTTCGACTTCGCGTCGGCCTTGGCGGTGTCGAGCTGCGTCCCCAGTTCCGCGGCCTTGGCGGCGGCCTTCTGCTTCAGCTCCTCGGCCCGCGCCTTGGCCTCGTCCGTCCTGGCGGCAGCGAGCACCTTGTCGGCGGTGGCGAGTTCGGCGTCGGCGCGGGTCTTGAGCCCCTCCAGCTTGCGCAGCGACGCCGTCAGCGACGCCGTCTCGCGCGGCGCTTTCGCGGCGGCTTTCTTCGCTTCGTCGGCCACCTTGGCAGCCTCGACCGCTTCGCGGGCGAGCGCCTCGGCCTTGGCCGGCGCGGCCGCGATGGCCTCCGCCTTCGGCACGAACAGCGCCGGATGGGAGAACTCGACCGGCTCGGCGTCGTTCAGGCGAGATGATCACGCGCATCCCGATCCACGTCTTTTCGAACAGTTTCTCGGCAAAGCCATAGGGCATCCGCACGCAGCCGTGCGAGGCCGCATAGCCGGGCAGCGGCCCGCCGTGCAGCGCGACGCCGTTCCAGGTGATGCGCTGCATGTTCGGCATCCAGGCATCGTCATACATGCTCGAGTGGTGGTCCTTGTCCTTCTCGAGGACGGCGAAGACGCCGGCCGGCGTCTCGCGTCCCGTGACGCCGGTCGACACCGGCGCGCGCAGGATCCAGCCGTCGGCGTCGTAGAAAGTGACCTGCTGGCTCTTGATCGACACGATCGCCATGATCGGCTCGCCCGCATCGCGCGGCGCCACAGCCTCGGTGGGAGGCGCGGGGCGCGCCTGTCTCGCCGCGGCGCCGGCGGTCAGCGCCGTCAGTGCGGCCATCGCCGCGAGCGTCACAATGGCGGGAGAACCCCGACGCCGCATCGCCGCGGTGGATCGCGCCGTCGTAGATCGATTTATCATGCCATTCCCGGTTGAAATGCTCGTCCGCGCTTTGCGTCGATCAGGTGTCAGATCCGCAACCGCTCGCGGGAACTATCGGCACGTCGCGGTAGCAATTCTTTCATATACGACAGCCGGCGCAGGAGGAAGGGTGGCGTGGAACCGTCATGGACATCACAACGGCTACCGCTCGCTCAAGCGCGCCGACGTTTCGATTTTCCCTTATCGTTTTGCAACGACTTACGCGCCGGTAAAATCGCAGCCCGAAGAATTCCATTCATCCGGGTTTGCCAGCCCTCGCCGGTAGATTTGAACGCATCCAAAACATCCGCGTCCACGCGCAGGCTGATGGCCTCTTTCCTGGTTTCGGACTTCGGGCGGCCTCTCGGTCGGATTCCAATCGAGACCGTCGCACCTGCTATTTGCGCATCGGTCAATTCCGGCGCGTCATCGTATTCGTCCGGCCGGATGACATGAGCATCAACCTTCTTCAAATCGCTTCGAATAGCGTGCTTGTTCTTTGTCATTGCATTTTCTCATCGACATCACATGCACGGCTTCGCCGCGCGGGGTCCAGACCACCCATCACCATCCGGCCGGCGAGAAATCCGACCGTCTGAAAACGTTGCTCGCCGTAATCGATCCGAGTGTCCTCGACCGTGAACACCGGACCGGACAGCACGATCTCTGCGTCAAGGAAATCGAGTTGCCTGTCATGCAGGTTCTTCGCGCGCTTGACGGGGTCGAACGTGATCACCATCAGCGAATAATTGCATATACGATAATTATCTGAAAGTCAATATTGTATATACAAAAAATTGAACAATCGCCGATTTCGCGTCGGCGTAACAACGTCGGCGCTTGAGACGGCTCTCGGACGGCATGAGGAGCGCATGGCCGGACATGCCGTCACCCCGTCCCCAGGTAGACCTTCTGCACCTGCGGATCGTTGGCACGCCCCGTCCCCAGATAAACCTTCTGCACCTGCGGATCGTTGGCGAGCGCGGCGGCCGTGCCGGACAGCACGCTCTTTCCCACCTGCAGCACGGTGGCAAAATCCGAAACCTCGAGCGCCAGTTCGATCGACTGCTCGGCGAGCAGGATGGTCAGGCCCTGCTTGTGCAGCCGCCCGAACGTCTCGTACATCGACTCCACCACCGTCGGCGCGAGGCCGAGCGAGGGCTCGTCCAGCATCAGCAGTTTCGGGTCGCTCATCAAGGCGCGGCCGACCGCCAGCATCTGGCGCTCGCCGCCGGACATGGTGCCGGCGCGCTGGCTGCGCCGCTCCGCGAGTTTTGGAAAGATTTCGTAGACGCGATCGAGCAGCACGGCGATGCGCGCCTTGTCGCGCAGCGGCGTCGCGCCCAGCCGCAGATTGTTCTCGACGCTCTGCTGCACGAACAGCCGCCAGCCTTCCGGCGACAGCGCGAGGCCCTTGCGGACGATGGCGAACGCGGTCTGCCCGCCGATCGCCTCGCCGCGAAATGTGATCGATCCGGAATGCACCGGGATCAGGCCGGCGATGGCATTGAGCGTCGTGGTCTTGCCGCCGCCGTTGGAGCCGAGCAGCGCCACCACGCTTCCCTCCGGCACTTCCAGCGACACGTCGGAGACGCCGATCAGGTCGCCGTAGCGAACTTCCAGATGCTCGATCTTGAGCAGCGGCGCGGTCATGGGATGGGTCCGCCCATCAATTCGATCGGCGTGTGGCCCGCGGCGGCCTTGGCGGCGCGGGTGCCGAGATAGGCCGCGATCACGGCCGGGTTGCCGGTGACCTCGCGCGGGCTGCCGCGCGCGATCTCGCGGCCCTGATGAAACACCACCACGCGGCGTCGCCAGCGACATGATGACTTCCATGATGTGCTCGACGATGACCAGCGTGATGCCGGAGCGGTGGATGTCGCGCACGAGATCGATGGCGAGTTGCACCTCGCGCTGCGTCAGGCCCGCCATCGCTTCATCGAGCAGCAGGATTTTCGGTTCGGTGGCGAGCGCGCGCGCGATTTCGAGCCGCTTGCGGCCGGGCGTGCCGAGCGATTTTGCCGGCGCATTCGCCAACGCGCTCAGGCCGACGCGCTCCAGCACCGCGCGCGCCTTGGTCTCGGCCTCGGAGCGATGCGGCGTGCGCAGAAACGCGCCGATCATGACGTTCTCCAGCACCGACATGCCCTCGAACGTCTGCGGCACCTGGAAGGTGCGCGCGAGCCCGAGATGGGCGCGGGCTTCCGGCGTCAGGTTGGTGATGTCGTGGCCCTCGAGCAAAACCTTGCCGGAGGTCGACAACAGATCGCCGGTCAGGCAATTGAACAGCGTGGATTTGCCGGCGCCGTTGGGCCCGATCAGGCCGAGGATATCGCCCTGCTCCAGCGTCACCGAGGCCTCGTCGACGGCCTTGAAGCTGCCGAAGGCCTTTGTCACGTCGCGCGCTTCAAGGAGCATGGGCGGCTCCCTTCGCAACGCCGGCTTCCGGCGTCTTGCTGCGCCTCGCCCACAGCCGCTTGATCAAGGTCAGAATGCCGCCGGGCTGGAAGCGCGCGATCAGCACGATGATCGCGCCGTAGACGACGAAGGTCAGCCCGGCGCCCTTGCCGCCGAGCAAATTGTTGGAAATCTCCTCCAGCGGCACCAGGATCGCGGCGCCGATCAGCGGCCCGAACAGCAGGCCGGCGCCGCCGAGCGCCGCCATGATCAGCATCTTCACCGAGATCAGGATGCCGAGCCCGGATTCCGGATCGACGAAGCCGAACATCATCGCATAGAGCGCGCCGGCGACGCTGGTCAGCCCGGCGCTCAGCATGAAGGCGTAGAGCTTGGTGCGGCTCGCGGGCGCGCCGAGCGAACGCGCGGCGCGTTCGGAATCCTTGATGGCGCGCAGATAAAATCCCATCCGGCTGTTGGTCATCCACCAGGTGATGCCAAGCGTGATCGCGAGCACGATGAGGAACAGATAGTAATAGGGCAGCGCCGAGGTGAAGGAGAGATCGAACACGGTTCGCGGCACGGTCGGACCGCTGAGGCCCACGGCCGCGCCGAGATATTCGGTGTTGGTGACGATCAGCCGCACCAGTTCGGCGACCGCGATGGTCGCCATGCTGAAATAGTGCCCGGACAGCCGCAGCGTCGGCACGCCGATCACGGCGGCGATCAGCACGGCGGCGGCGACGCCGACGGGAATTCCGACCAGCGGCGGCAGCGCGAAGTGCGAATACGCCGCCATCGAGGCATAGGCGCCGCAGCCGAAGAACACCACGTGCCCGACCGACACCTGGCCGGCATAGCCGCCGACGATATTCCACGCCGACGCCGCGATCGCATAGAGCAGGATCAGCGCGCCGAGCCGCTGCTGGAACGGCGTCGAGAACAGCAGCGGATACGCAATGACCAGCGCGAGCGCCACCGAGGGCCACAGAAGGCGCTTCATCGCGTCTTCCCCATCACGTCTTGCCCATCAGGCCTTGCGGCCGGAACCAGAGGAAACACAGGAACAGCGAATACACCACGATGTCCTTGTAGACCGCGCCGATCCAGTAGGCCGACACCGACTCGATGACGCCGATCAGCAGCCCCGCCACCAGCGCGCCGGGCACGCTGCCGAAGCCGCCCAGCGACACCGTGACGAAAGCGACGATGCCGAGCGTCTCGCCGACCGTCGGCGCGATATAGAAGAAGGTCGCGATCAGCGCGCCGGCGATGCCGGTGGCGCGCGGCGGCAATCGCCCAGGCGATCGCCTGCATGGTGTCGGGGCGGATGCCCATCAGTTGCGCGGCGGTGGAATCCTCGGCGACCGCCAGCATCTTCGAGCCCAGCGAGGTGCGCGTCAGCAGCAGATGCAGGCCGAGCGTCACCAGCAGCGCGACCACGCCGGCCAGCAGGCGCGAGGCCTGGATGCGGATGCCGAGCACATCGAACGTGCCGCCGACGATATTTTCCGGCAGCGTCATGAAGTTGGCGCCGAAACCCCAGAACACCGAATAGCGCAGCAACAGCGCGAGGCCGAAGGTGCCGAGGATCTGCGCCAGCATCGGCCCTTTCATCACGCTGCGGATCAGCCCGAAATAGACGATGATGCCGAGCGTCGCCAGCACCAGCGCTGCGACCGGCGCGCCGAGCAAACGGACCGACGCCGAACAGCGTCCACACCACGAACGCCACATACATGCCGAGCATGACGAAATCGCCATGGGCGAAATTGACGATGTTCATCATGCCCCAGATCAGCGTGAGGCCGGAGGAGAACAGCGCATAGACCGCGCCGAGCAACAGGCCGCCGACGATCACCTGAACGAGGATGGAGGACATGCCGGCTTAAAATTCTTGCGGGTTAAATCTGATCGAGCGTCATTGCCGATCGAAGAAGGCGGGACCAACGCCCCGCCTTCGCATGTTCGGTTTATTACCAGCCCTTGTAGGGCAGCACCGGCGCCGTCTTGGCCTGGTTCTTCGGCCAGACCGCGACGTAGTTCTCGCCGTCCTGCAACTGGATCACCAGTCCCGCCGCCAGGATGTTCTGGCCCTTGTCGTCGAACTTTACGCCCTTTGTAGCCCATGATCAGCTGATCGGGCTTCAGGTCGGTGGCCTTCAGCGCCGCCTGGATCTTGTCGGGCTCGGTCGACTTGGCGCGGTCGATCGCATCGATCAGGACGAAGAAGCCCTGCATCTGGCGCGCCGCGGTATCGTCCATGTCGTCGCCGCTCTTCTTCTTGTACATCTCGTTGATCAGGAACGACGGCGATCCCGGAGGCCCGATGGCGAAGGACGAGCGGTTGAACACGCCCTGCGCCAGCTTGCCGACCGCCTTGATGAAGGAGGGATCGGAGAAGCCGGCATTGTCGGCCATCATCATCGGCGGCTTGTAGTCCAGCGCCTGCATGGTCTTGGCGTACAGGATCGCATCCGACGTGTAGCTGACCATGATCACCACGTCCGGCTTCTTGTCCTTGAGCTGCAGCACCTGGCTCTGCACGTCGGTGGTGTTGGCGGAATAGGCGATATCCTGCGCGATGCTCAGGCCGTTCTCCTTGAACACGCTGGTGATGACGCTCGCGACCGAGGTGCCGTATTCGGTGTTCTCATGGACGATGGCGATATTGTCGGTCTTGGCGCCGCCGGCCTTCATGTCCTTGAGAAAGTCGAGATAGATTTTGGCGAAATCGGACGGCGACCGGCGTGGTGCGGAAGAACCATTTGAAGCCGCGCTCGGTCAGGTTGGCCGCGACCGACTCGCCGTTCACGATAGGGAATGCCGTATTTTTCGGCGATCGCGCTGGTCGTCAGCGTGATGCCGGACTGATAGGCGCCGCTGAGCGCAACCACCTTCTCTTCGGTGATCAGGCGCAGCGCCTGGTTCTGTCCGGTCGCGGGGCTGCCCTGGTTGTCGGCGAACACCACCTCGACCTTGGCGCCGCCGAGGCCCGGCAGGCCGGCGACCCTTCGTCAGCGGCAGATTGCCGAGTCCGGGATGGCCGTTGTTGATGATCTCGACCGCGGTTTCGATCGCCGCCTTGGCGTGGACGCCGGCGCTGGCGGCGTTGCCGCTCAGCGGATAGATCGCGCCGATCTTGACGGTCTTTTGCTGCGCAAGCGCCGATCCCGCCAGCGCAACGGAAATCGAGGCGGCGCAAAGCAGCCCGACGACGTGTTTGAATTTCATGCTGATGATCTCCGAAAGCGTTCCCACCCAATGCCGGGCTCTGAGGCCGAGATGCGCCGGGCGCTGCCGCCCGTCGCTCTGTTTTTGCTTGGCCATCGTCAGCATTGCATGCCCGCCTCACAGGGGCAAGTCTGGCCTTGACGCCGACGTAGACGGTGTTGCTGGCGTCGCGATCCTGCAGCGGATTGTCGAAGGTCACGACATGCGCATCGGACGTTGCGAAGACGCCGGCCAGCACGGCCTTGAATGCCTCGATCCGGCGGATCGTTCGACCACAGCGCGAACACGCCGCCGGGATGCAGATGCCCGGCAAGTTTTCGCAAACCCTCCGGCCGGTACAGCGCGGCGTGGCTCGGATGCAGCAGGTTTTGCGGCGAGTGGTCGATATCCACCAGCACCGCATCGAAGCGGCGGCCGGGCGTTTGCGGATCAAGGCCGTCGGCGGATGCCGACATCGCGAAGAAGTCGCCATTGACGAGGCGGCAGCGCGGATCCGCCGTCAGTTGCTCGCCGAGCGGCAGCAGGCCCTGCTCGTGCCATTCGATCACCTCGGCCAACGCATCGACCACGATCAGCGATCGCACGCGCGTATCTTCCAGCACGGCCTGCGCGGTGTAACCGAGCCCGAGCCCGCCAACGACCACATCGAGGTCCGCTCGCTGCAGCGCCGCCAATCCGAGCCGCGCCAGCGCGATCTCCGCGACCGTGAACAGGCTCGACATCAAGAACTCGTCGCCGAGTTTGATTTCGTAGACGTCGATGCCGGTGGATAGCTGTCTTCGCCGCCGCAGGCTGAGCGCGCCCATCGGCGTCGGGCGAAAATCCAGCTCCTCGAAGTACACGCTCATGCGCCGACCGCTCCGGATGTCATGCAAACGCTGCCCCAAAACGGCCGCGGGTTCGCCTCAACGGAATCGCAAGACCTTCAGGCCGGGTCGCAACACCTGCAACCTTCTGTAACCCCCTCGTCTTGCTTGCCAAAGCCGGTCCCCGGCGGCTAGAAGGACGCTCAGCCGACGGGATCAAGCAAATCCCCTCGCCAGCGATTGCCGGCACACGTCTTAAGCTTTTGAGACTGCTCGGCAATTTTGGGGAATGGTGTAACGGTAGCACAACAGACTCTGACTCTGTTTGTCTAGGTTCGAATCCTAGTTCCCCAGCCAAACTTTTCATGCCAGCGCCAGTTGGGCTTCAGAAGCTTCCGCCCCGCGCGCCGCAGATTCAGCAGCAAATCGCGCGAGGCTGACGGAGCCGTCGTCTACTTCGACGAACACGGCTCGAGCGTTTCCGAATAAGGACCAAAACTACTCTTGCCGATTGCCGCCCTTCTGGAACTGAGCGTCAATATTTTCGACGAAGCTATATCGCTCGAAAGAGTGGAACGGCGTCGGCACAGCAGGCCGTTGAACAAGAGCCAAATGTGGTTCAAAGAATTTGGGACAAAAAGGTACTGGAGCCCTCTCTGCCTCTATTTAAAGGGATAAATCAAAATAGATTGAGCAAAAACAATTCATGGACAGGAAATCTCGCGGATACTTTAATTGATATCTTCGATCAGGCAGGAGATGGCGCAATGGAGATCTGGTTGAGACGTGTAGAAAATCCTAGCCATCTATGCAGCTCGTTTCTGTCGTACCTCACCCCTCCACCGGCGGCGTGCCGTGGGTATGAAACGACTCGATCGTCTTCAGCCCCCACGCCTGGCCCTTCCTGCGCTCCTCCTCGGTCCACACGATCGGCTTCCAGTCCGGCGCCAGGATGAGCCGGGCGCCGGCGTTGGCGACTTCGACGCGGTTGCCGCCGGGCTCATAGACATAGAGGAAGAAGGTCTGCTGGATGGCGTGCTTGTGCGGGCCGGTCTCGATGTAGACGCCGTTCTCCAGAAAAATGTCGGCGGCGCGCAAAATGTCCTCGCGGCTGTCGAGGGCGTAGGTGACGTGATGGAAGCGGCCCGGCGTCTTGAAGTGATCGCGTGAATAGGCGAAGTCGTAGCTCTTGTTCGACATCGTCATCCACATCGCGGCTTCCGTGCCGTCGTCGAGCACGATCTGTTCGGTCAGGCGGCAGCCGAGATAGGTCTCGAAGAAGATGCGGTTGGCCTTGATGTCGACCGCGAGGCAATTGAGATGGTCGAGGCGGCGGACATTGACGCCGCGCGCGGGAAAACGCTGCGCCTGGTTTTTCAGCGCGGGTTTTAGGTCGGGCGGCGCCTCGTACCATTCGGTCTCGTAATACAGCTCGATGATATGGCCGTCCGGATCGCGGCAGCGGAACGCGGGGCCGTGACCGATATCGCCGTCGGTCCAGCCGATCTCGAACTCCGGAGCCCTTCAGCGCGGCGACGCGGCGCTGCAGCGCCTGCGGGCTGCGCGCCCGCAGCGCCATGTGCTCCATGCCGGATGTCTTCGACGCGGTCAGCTTGAGCGAATAGCGCTCGTAATCGTCCCAGCCGCGCAAGTAGACCGACTCGCCCTTGCGGCCGCTGATGGTCATGCCCATCACGTCGACGAAGAATTTCAGGCTCTCGTCCGGTTTCGGCGTCAGCAGTTCCATGTGGCCGAGATGGGCGAGATCGAAAATCGGCTCCGGCTTCATTCGCATCTCTCCTCCGAGCTAACGCAGCGTCCGCGTCAGATCGTCGAACAACTCGTCCACCGCGAATTCGCGGGGAATGAGCCCCTGCTGCGCCGTGTATCGAATGATCATCTCCAGCGAGCGGCGCATTTCTTCGGCGCTGAACCGCGGCGATGCAGCCGGCGCACGGGCCGCGCTTTGTTGCAGCAGCCTGAAAACCTCGCGCACCACATCCGGATGCTCTGCGGACAGCGCCTCGCTGACCACCACCATATGGTTGATCGGCATCACCTGATGTTTTGCGAACCAGGATTTTTCTTCGCCCGCGACATCGGCAAACAACGGCTTCAAATCCGGATGTTCCGATTTCTCGCCGAGCACCGCGTCGAGTTCGCCGTCGACCAGCATCTGGACGATCTGCTTGCCCTGCGGCGCGCGCGCCGTGGTGTCGCGGAATTCGGCGACATGGGCGTCCTCGAACGTGACCCAGTCGATCGAGTCGAGATCGACGCCATAATCATTGGCCAGAATTCCGCGCAGCCACGCGCCGGTCGTGGTCGTGAAGGAGCGGATGCCGACGCGCTTGTTGTTCAGGCCGGCGGGCGTCAGCGTCCCGAGTTCGGCGTTGTAGAGCGCGTAACGCATGCTGAGAACCGCGCCATCACCACGCTCGGCAGCAGCACCATCGGCTTGCCAAAACTCTTCGCCATCAAATAGGTGACGATCGCCATCTCCGAGACATCGAAGGCCTGCTCGCGGACCATCGGCTTGAAACCCTTGTGGGTCGGCGAATAGTCGGCGAAATCCAGCGTGACCGGATCGGACCTGATCGATCCATCCTTCAGCGCGGCCGTGCAGGGATGATCGCCAAGCAATGTCCGCAGCCGCATCGTCATCTCAATCGGTCTCCGGCTTGTCGATATAGACCAGGCCGGCCTTCGCCAGCGGCTCGCGCATGTTGTACATGTCGAGCCCGAGCGCGCCGGAGGCGAGCTGCTTGCGCTTGCCCTCCTCGTCGGCCTGGCGCTTTTCGCCTTTGGCGGCGACCTCGGCGGCATCCTTGCGGCGGACCACCACGACGCCGTCGTCATCGGCGATCACGGCATCGCCCGGTTCGACATTGATGCCGGCGCATACCACCGGGAATGTTGACGGCGCCCAGCGTCGCCTTCACCGTCCCCTTGGCCGAGATCGCCTTCGACCACACCGGAAAACCCATCTCCCGCAGCGATTTTACATCGCGGCAGCCGGCATCGATGACGAGGCCGGTGACGCCGCGCGCCTTCAGCGAGGTCGCGAGCAGATCGCCGAACATGCCGTCGGTATTGTCGGCGGTGCACCCGACCACCAGGATGTCGCCCGGCCGGCACTGCTCGACCGCGACATGGATCATCCAGTTGTCGCCGGGATGCGCCAGCACGGTGACGGCGGTGCCCGCCGCCTCGCCGCCCGCCCACACCGGACGCAGATAGGGTTTCATCAACCCGACACGGCCATAGGCCTCGTGCACCGTCGATGCGCCGAGCGCGCCGAGCCGTTTGACGACATCCGCGTCGGCCCGATCGATATTGCGGACAACGACCGTCTTCATGCCAGTTCCTCCACCGCCATCGGGAACAACCGCTGATAGGCCTCGCCATAGGTCATGGCCTTGCCGGAATTGCGTCCGCCCTGCATGCCCCGTTGAAGCGCGACCCGCTCGTAATAGGCCCACAGATGCTTTTGCGCCGCGAGAATCTCGAAGGTCTTGCGCTTCAGGTCCCAGACCTCGTCGATGTTGAGGATGACCTGCGGCTTGAAATTGCACATCTCCGGCTGATGCGGCTCGAACAGGAAGACCGGCGGCGCGCTGTAGCTGTAATCGGCCTGCGGCTTGTGGCCCATCGCCTGGGCCACGATACGCGCCTCCTGCGCATAGGCCGCCGCCGCCGGATGATCGACATTGTAGGGATCCTCAAGCGAATGCGTGAGCACAAAACTCGGGTTGAGTTCGCGGTAGATGTCGATCAGCCGCTCCATATGCGCGTCGGTGAGGCGCAGCGGATAGTCGCCGGCATCGAAGAACTCGATCTCGGCGCCGAGCGCCGCCGCGGCGCGCTCGGCCTCGTCGCGGCGGCCGGCCTTGACCTTGTCCAGCGTCATGCCCGGGCTGCTTCCAGGCGAACTGCGATTCCCCGCGTTCGCCGAACGCGAGGCATACGATCTTGACGCGATAACCCTTTTTGGCGTGCAGCGCGATCGCGCCGCCCGCGCGCCAGACAAAATCTCCCGGATGCGCTGAAACCACCAAAGCTGTCTTTGACATGGCATTCCTTTCTGGTGAGGAGCGTTACCTCGCATTCGCCGGCGCATGTACATGCCACAAGTCGGCGCGCCAATGCAGCGTGATGATCAGCATCAGCAGCAGCCCGGTCGCCGCATAGAGCGAGGCGGTGGCGACGAATCCGATCTCGCTCGATCAGGCTGCCGGCCGCCAGCAGGCCGATCGGCAGGCTGTAGATCGCGAGCATGCGCACGCCCATCACCCGGCCGCGGAAATGCTCGCTCGCGGTGCGCATCAGGATCACCGCGATCGAGATCATGGCGAGACTTTGCGCGAACCCGACCACCATCAGGCACGCCATCGCCGCCGGCATGCTCTGCAATTGCGCGAACACCAGCAGCAAGGCATACCACACACGCCGTTGCGCCGATCATGAGGCGCGCGACGCGGATGCCGCCGACCAGGCTGAGCGCAATCGAGCCTGCCAGCGAACCCACCGCGAAACTGGCGGACAGATATCCGAGCCCGGTCTGGTTGGTGCCGTAGATGTCGCGCGCGATATAGGGCAGCAATCCGTTGGACAACGGATAGGCGGTCAGGTTGGCGAGGAACGCGATCCAGATCGCGGCGCGCATCCGCGGCGTGGTCCAGACATAGGCGATGCCCTCCTTCAAATCGCGCATCGGCGAACGCCGCATTGCTTCGCTCGCCACCTCATCGACGGGATGCGGTTTCGACGGCGCGATCACGCAGAGCGTGAGCAACGTGCTGACGACATAAAGGCTGACGATCGCGACATAGGCCGGCCCCATGCCGAGCGCCGCGAACAATCCGGCGCCGCTCAGCGCGCCGGCGATGCGCGCGGTATCCATCGTGGTGCGCGAAATGCTGATCGCGCCGATCAATTGATCATGCGGCATGATGGTGGCGACCAGCGCGCCGCGCACGCCGAGATCCGACGGCCGGACCAGGCCCATCAAGGCCGCGATGATGAAGACATAGAGCGGGTTCAAGATGCCGGTAAATGCCAGGGTCATCAGCGTGGCGGCGAGCACGGCATAGGTCGCGCGCATGACGGCGAGCAGATCGCGGTGGCCGATGCGGTCGCCGACCACGCCGAACATCGGCGCGATCAGCGTGCCGATGTAATTGAGCGACGCGAACAACGTCAGCAGCAGCACCGAACCGGTCTCCACCAGCACGTACCAGCCGAGAATCAGCGTCTCCATCTCGAATGCCCACGAGGTGAGCAGATCGGCGGGCCACTGAAAACGGTAATTGCGGATCCGGAACGGCGCCAGCGCCGAAGGCCGCGCGAACTCGCTCATTCAATGCCGCGGTTCATCGCGTTCCACCCCTGCCCTGTTTCTTGTTGTTCCAGGCGGGGTTTTCCCCGCACTGGAAGTCGCGTCCTGAAAATGGATACCGCGCTGATATTGCTCGCGTCAACAAGACGAGCGGCGATACGGCAAGGGCCGGCGCTCAAACGCGGCCGTCGATGATCCGTTCAGGCGTCGGCCGACCGTGAAGCCCGGCCGGGAGCAGTTCTATCGAGTATTGCTTCTTGCTGAAGCTCCGCTTCCGGCGCAGCAAGATGTCCGGTCAAAGGAACGGAGAGCCGGCAGATCAGGCCCTCGGAGCGCCAGTCGAACTCCGCCCGTCCTCCGAGTTGCGACTCGATGCTGGCGATCACGCTTCTGGTTCCGAATCCCCGTGACGTCGGTTTTTGGACCGCAGGTCCGCCGCTCTCTTCCCACGCCAACATCAGGGTATCGGTCTGCGATCTCCCACTTGATGCAGAGGCGGCCCGCCAACGTGGAAAGCGCACCGTATTTCGCCGAATTGGTGACCAGTTCGTGCAAGGCCAGAGCCAGCGTTTGCGCGGTCGCGGGCTGCAGCTGAATCTTCGAGCCGTAGAGTGCAATTTGGTGGCCAACGGAATAAGGCGCGAGTTCCTCATCGACCAGTTTTCCGATTTCCGCGCCCTGCCAGCTCGACAACGAGAGGATGGTATGCACCCGCGCAAGCGCGCTGATCCGGCCTTCCACCGCATGAATGTAGGCCTTGACGTTTTCGCCGCGCGTCAATCGAACAATGGATTGCGCCAGCGCCAACGCATTTTTCGCGCGGTGATCGACTTCCCGCGCCAGCAGATTTTGCCGTTCTTCCGCCTGCTTGCGTTCGGTGATGTCGATGGTGACGCCGCTGACGCGCACCACCCGGCCGCCCTTGTCGACGGTCGCGGCGGCCGTGCCGGCGCACCAGCAAATCGCGCCGTCCGGCCGGCGGATGCGAAATTCGGCTTCATAGGATGTTACGCCCTTGGCGAACTGGGCCATCGCCTTGCGCAGTTCGCCGATATCGTCCGGATGAAGCAAGGCTTGAACATTTGCCGGGGTCACCTCAAAGGTCTTGGGATCGACTCCGAAGATGTGGAATTGCCCCTCGTCCCACATCCAGTCGCCGTTGACCCAGTCCCAATCCCAGGACCCCATCTTGCCGGCGGCGATCGCCAGGCTGCGGCGCTGCTCGCTTTCGAGCAGTCTTCCGTTCGATTCCTCCAGCTCCGCGGTGCGGGCGCGAACGCGATCTTCGAGCTCGGCATTGAACCGCTCCAGCTGCCGGGTCTTGCGATACAGCTCGGCGAAAACCTTGACCTTGGCGCGCAACACCTCCGGAATGACCGGCACCGGAACGTAGTCGACCGCGCCCATCTCGTAGCCGCGCAGCCGATCGATGTCGCTGACCTGGATTGCCGAGATGAAGATCATCGCCGTCTTCTGGAAGCGCGGATGCTCGCGGATCATGCCGGCGAGTTCGAAACCGTCCAGTTCCGGCATGCAGACGTCGACCAGAATGACCGCGACTTCGTTCTTGAGCAGATATTCAAGCGCCTCGCGGCCGGACGTGGCGACGACGAGATTTTCGCCGAGCTCCTTGAGAATGACCTCATAGGCAAGCAGCTTCGCCGGCTGATCGTCGACCAGCAGAATGTTGACTTTCTCGTGGTCCATCATGTTGCTCACGCCGGTCAGCGGTGTAGCCACATGCGGATGGCGAGCAGCAACTGTTCGGTGTTGACCGGCTTGGCCAGATAATCCGAGGCCCCGGCCTCCAGACATTTCTCCCGATCGCCTTTCATCGCCTTGGCGGTAAGCGCGATGATGGGAAGCCGGCGGAACGCCGGGTTTTCGCGAATGACGCCGATGGTCTGATAGCCATCCATCTGCGGCATCATGATATCCATCAGAACGATGGCGATCTCGGGATTGGACTCGACCAGCGCGACGGCCTCGCTGCCGGTCGTGGCGGTAAGAACCTTCATGCCGCGGCGCTCCAGCACGCTGCTCAGCGCGAAGATGTTGCGGGCGTCGTCGTCCACCAGCAACGCGGTTTGACCGACCAGATCCTCATCGGAGCTGTTGAGTTTTTCGAGCATGCGCTGCTTCTCGATCGGCAGCTCCGTGATCACGCGATGCAGGAACAGCGAGGTTTCATCCAGCAGACGCTCGGGCGATTCCACCCCCTTCACCACGATGCTGCGCGCCATGGTGTGCAGTTCGGCGTCCTCCTCCACCGAAAGCTCCCGCCCGGTGAACACCACCACCGGAACGTTGGACAGCGAGTCATCCTTGCGGATCTTGTCGAGCACCTCGAAGCCGCTCATGTCGGGCAGCCGCAAATCGAGCACGACGCAATCGCACGGGTTGTCGCGCAACGTCGAGAGCGCACCCGCGCCGGTGTCGGTGGTGACGATCTCGATGTCGTCGTGATCGAGCAGTTCCTTGATGCTCATCTGCTCGGCCGCATTGTCCTCCACGATCAGCAGGCGCTTGCGGCGCGGCTTGGCGTATTCCTTGATCTGGGACAGCGCCGCGCTGACGCCTTCGGTGGTGGTCGGCTTGTTGACAAAGGAGAACGCGCCGCGCGCCAGCGCGTGCTGGCGATCCTCGTCCAGCGTGATGATCTGGACCGGAATGTGCCGGGTCAGCGGATTGTGCTTCAGCTGGCTGAGCACGGTCCAGCCGAGCATGTCGGGCAGGAACACGTCGAGCGACACCGCCGTCGGCTGGAACTGCTTGGCAAGATCCAGCGCTTCGGCGCCGCGCGCCGCGATCAGGACCTTGAAGCCCTTGTCGCGCGCCAGATCGATCAGCACGCGCGCATAATGCGGATCGTCCTCGACGATCAGAAGGATCGCGTCTCCCGGTTCGAGATTCAGCCGGTCGTCCGGCAGCTGTTCGATGACGCGCTCCTGCGCCGCGACCTGCAGCGCCGGCGCGGCGGTGTACGGCGATGGCGTCTGGGCCCGCGGCGCCACCGTCGGTCCGGAATATTTCAGCGGCAGATAGAGGATAAACGTGCTGCCCTTGCCGGGCGTGCTTCGCAGATGGATTTCGCCGCCGAGCAGGCTTGCAAGCTCGCGGCTGATGGCGAGACCGAGGCCGGTGCCGCCATATTTCCGGCTGGTGCCGGCGTCGGCCTGCTGGAACGCCTCGAAGATCAGCTTCTGCTTTTCCAGCGGAATGCCGATGCCGGTGTCGGACACCTCGAAGGCGACGACGGCGGGCGAATGGTTCAGGACCGGATGTTCGGCGCTCCAGCCGCCCAGCGGCGGCCGAAACGTTGAGCCGCACGCCGCCTTCCGCGGTGAACTTGAACGCATTCGACAGCAGGTTCTTCAGCACCTGCTGCAGACGCTTGGAGTCGGTGACGATGCTGCGTCCGAGATTGGGATCGACGTCGACGTTGAAGGACAGCTGGCGGTTTTCCGCTTCGTGCCGGAACGGACGTCCGACCGTGTCCAGCAGATTGGCGGTGAGAATTTCCTCGGCATCCACCGTCACGGTGCCGGATTCGATCTTGGACAGGTCGAGGATGTCGCTGATCAGATTGAGCAGGTCGGTGCCCGCGCCGTGAATGGTCCGCGCGAATTCGACCTGCTTGGCCGACAGGTTGCCGTCCGGATTTTCGGTGAGCTGCTGGCCGAGGATCAGGATGCTGTTGAGCGGCGTGCGCAGCTCGTGCGACATGTTGGCGAGGAATTCCGACTTGTATTTCGAGGTCAGCGAAAGTTCGGTCGCCTTTTCCTCGAGCGCGCGCCGCGCCTGCTCGATTTCCTGGTTCTTGCGCTCGACCTCGACGTTGCGTTCGGCGAGCTGCTGGGCCTTCTGCTCGAGCTGCTCGTTGGTCTGCTGCAGTTCCTTTTGCTGGGTCTGCAATTCGCCGGCGAGCTGCTGCGACTGTTTCAGCAGGCCTTCGGTCTGCATCGTCGCCTCGATGCTGTTGAGCACGATGCCGATGCTGTCGGTGAGCTGTTCGAGGAAGGTCATCTGCGAGGTCGTGAACGAGCCGACGGAAGCCAGTTCGATCACGGCCTTGACCTGGTTCTCGAACAGCACCGGCAGCACGACGAGATTTTTCGGCACCACGCGCAGCAGCGCGGAATTGATCGGAGTGGCGTCGGTCGGGATGTCCGATACCAGCCGCTGGCGCTTGTCCATCGCGCATTGCCCGACCAGGCCTTCGCCGAATTGCACGTATTGCTGATGCGGAATCGTTCCGTCGCCGGCATAGGCCGAAAGCAGCCGCAACTGCGGACTGTCCTCGTTTTCGACCTGGTAGATCACGCCCATATGGGCGTTCACCAGCGGCGTCAGTTCGGTCAGCAGCAGTCGGCCGACCGTGGCAAGATCGCGCTGGCCCTGCAGCATGTTGGTGAATTTGGCGAGGTTGGTCTTCAGCCAGTCCTGCTCGGTGTTGACGTCGGTGGTGAGCCGCAGATTGCCGATCATCGTATTGATGTTGTCCTTGAGCTCGGCCACTTCGCCGCGCGCGTCGACCTGAATCGAACGGGTCAGGTCGCCCTTGGTGACGGCGGTCGCGACTTCGGCGATGGCGCGGACCTGCGATGTCAGGTTGGCCGCGAGCAGGTTGACGTTGCCGGTCAGGTCCTTCCAGGTTCCGGCCGCACCGGGCACGTTGGCCTGACCGCCGAGCCGGCCTTCGACGCCGACTTCGCGCGCGACGCTGGTGACCTGATCGGCGAAGGTCGCAAGCGTATCGGTCATGTTGTTGATGGTTTCGGCGAGCGCGGCGACCTCGCCCTTGGATTTCACCGTCAGGTTCTGCTTGAGGTCGCCGTTGGCGACGGCGGTCACGACCTTCACGATGCCGCGGACCTGCTCGGTCAGGTTGGCCGCCATGAAGTTCACGGTGTCGGTCAGGTCCTTCCAGGTGCCGGCGACGCCGGGGACTTCGGCCTGTCCGCCGAGCTTGCCTTCGGTGCCGACCTCGCGCGCGACGCGCGTGACTTCGCCGGCGAAGGCGTTGAGCTGGTCCACCATGGTATTGATGGTGTTCTTCAGCTCGAGAATTTCGCCCTTCACGTCGACGGTGATCTTGCGCGACAGGTCGCCGCGCGCCACCGCCGTGGTCACCTCGGCGATGTTGCGCACCTGCGTGGTGAGGTTGGCGGCGAGCAGGTTGACGTTGTCGGTCAGGTCCTTCCAGGTGCCGCCGACGCCGGGCACCACCGCCTGGCCGCCGAGCCGGCCTTCGGTGCCGACCTCGCGCGCCACGCGCGTCACTTCGGCGGCGAACGAGCGAAGCTGCTCGACCATGGTGTTCAAGGTGTCCTTGAGCAGCAGGATTTCGCCGCGCACGTCGACCGTGATCTTCTTGGACAGGTCGCCGCCGGCGATCGCGGTCGCGACCTCGGCGATGTTGCGGACCTGCGCGGTCAGGTTGGACGCCATGAAGTTGACGTTGTCGGTGAGGTCCTTCCAGGTGCCGGCCACTTCCGGCACTTCGGCCTGGCCGCCGAGCTTGCCTTCGGTGCCGACTTCGCGCGCCACGCGGGTCACTTCCGAGGCGAACGAGTTGAGCTGGTCCACCATGGTGTTGATGGTGTTCTTCAGTTCGAGGATTTCGCCCTTCACGTCCACCGTGATCTTGCGCGACAGGTCGCCGCGCGCCACGGCGGTGGTGACTTCGGCGATGTTGCGGACCTGCGCGGTCAGATTGCCCGCCATCGAGTTGACCGAGTCGGTCAAGTCCTTCCAGGTGCCGGCGACGCCGGGCACGTTGGCCTGGCCGCCGAGCCGGCCTTCGGTGCCGACCTCGCGCGCCACGCGCGTCACCTCGCCGGCGAAGCGGTTGAGCTGATCGACCATGGTGTTGAGCGTTTCCTTCAGCTGCAGGATTTCGCCGCGCACGTCGACGGTGATCTTGCGCGACAGGTCGCCGCCGGCGATCGCGGTCGCCACCTCGGCGATGTTGCGGACCTGGCCGGTCAGGTTGCCGGCCATCGAGTTCGACCGAGTCGGTCAAATCCTTCCAGGTGCCGGCGACGCCGGGCACGGCGGCCTGGCCGCCGAGTCTGTCCTTCGGTGCCGACTTCGCGCGCCACGCGGGTCACTTCCGAGGCGAACGCGTTGAGCTGGTCCACCATGGTGTTGAGCGTTTCCTTCAACTGAAGGATTTCGCCCGACACGTTCACGGTGATCTTCTTCGACAAGTCGCCCTGCGCCACCGCGGTCGCGACTTCGGCGATGTTGCGGACCTGGCCGGTCAGGTTCGAGGCCATCGAGTTCACGGAGTCGGTGAGATCCTTCCAGGTGCCGGCGACGCCGCGCACCAGCGCCTGACCGCCGAGCTTGCCTTCGGTGCCGACCTCGCGCGCGACGCGCGTCACTTCGCCGGCGAAGCCGTTGAGCTGGTCCACCATCGTATTGATGGTGTCCTTCAATTCCAGAATTTCGCCGCGGACGTCGACGGTGATCTTTTTCGACAAGTCGCCATTGGCGACCGCGGTCGTCACCTCGGCGATGTTGCGGACCTGGCCGGTCAGGTTGCCGGCCATCGAGTTGACCGAGTCGGTCAAATCCTTCCAGGTGCCGGCGACGCCGAGCACGTTGGCCTGTCCGCCGAGCCGGCCTTCGGTGCCGACCTCGCGCGCGACGCGCGTGACTTCGCCGGCAAAGGCGTTGAGCTGGTCCACCATCGTGTTGACGGTTTCCTTGAGCTGCAGGATTTCGCCGCTGACGTTCACGGTGATCTTCTTGGACAGGTCGCCGCCGGCGATGGCGGTGGCGACCTCGGCGATGTTGCGGACCTGCGACGTCAGGTTGCCGGCCATGGAATTCACGCTGTCGGTCAGATCCTTCCAGGTGCCGGCGACGCCGGGCACCGCCGCCTGGCCGCCGAGCTTGCCTTCGGTGCCGACCTCGCGCGCCACGCGCGTCACTTCCGAGGCGAAGGCGTTGAGCTGGTCGACCATCGTGTTGATGGTGTCCTTGAGCTCCAGAACCTCGCCCTTCACGTCCACCGTGATCTTGCGCGACAGGTCGCCGCGCGCGACGGCGGTCGTCACTTGCGCGATGTTGCGCACCTGCGTGGTCAGATTGCCCGCCAGCAGGTTGACGTTGTCGGTGAGGTCCTTCCAGGTGCCGGCGACGCCGGGCACGATGGCCTGGCCGCCGAGCTTGCCTTCGGTGCCGACTTCGCGCGCGACGCGCGTCACTTCGGAGGCGAACGAGCGCAGCTGGTCCACCATGGTGTTGATGGCTTCCTTCAGCTGCAGAATCTCGCCGCGCACGTCCACGGTGATCTTTTTGGACAAGTCGCCGTTGGCGACCGCGATGGTGACTTCGGCGATGTTGCGAACCTGGCCGGTCAGGTTGTTGGCCATCGAGTTCACGCTTTCGGTGAGGTCCTTCCAGACGCCGGTGACCTCCGGAACCTGCGCCTGACCGCCGAGCTTGCCCTCGGTACCGACCTCGCGCGCCACGCGCGTCACCTCGGAGGTGAACACGCTGAGCTGCTTGATCATGGTGTTGACGATGTTGGCCGACTGCAAAAATTCGCCGCCCAGCGGGCGGCCATCGACATCCAGTTGCACGGTCTGCAGCAGGTCGCCCTGGGCGACGGCCGCGACGGCCCGGGTCACTTCGCGCGTAGGCCAGAGCAAATCGTCGATCAGCGTATTGACGGAGCCTTCCATGTCGGCCCAGGAGCCGCTGGCAAGGCCGAACTTGACGCGCTGCCGGGTTTTTCCTTCCCGGCCGACGACCTGACCGACGCGCTCCAGCTGTTGCGCCATGCGCTGGTTGGCGGCCACGATTTCATTGAACGTATCGGCAATCTTTCCCTCGATCCCGAGATGATTGCCCGTCATTCGCACGGAAAAATCGCCACTTCGCATCGCCTGAAGCGCATGAAGCAGGTCCTGCGAGGAGTCGGGCTTTCCGTTGGTAAAGGGTTTGGTTTTTGCCGTGCGGCGAGTGGTCGATGGCGCGGCGGGGCCGAGATCGCTCATGAATTCCCCCTGGGCAAAGCGCTCGAATCCGAGCGGTTTGTGCAATAGAAACGGCTGCGGACTCTCAGATCAAGTGGGAAAAACCGGCGAACAGATAGCGCCGCCTCGCCAAATTCGAGCCCGGTAGGTTAAATCTCGAAAGGGCCGTTTGTTCCCAACGGCGACCAAAAAAATCGATCTCGTCGCCAGCCGGCTGCAGCCTGCCTCTAGCCGGCCACAGTGCCATTGCGATTCGGAGCGGCACGGCTCCATGGCTTACAAGGTGCGCATGTTGCATTTTGCTAACTGGAACCTGCCTGTCGCCGGTTCCGGAACCTGGCACCTTCCGCCGGCCCGGTCTCCTGCCACATTGGTAAATGAGGGATTAAGCCCGAGCCGGTTTCCGTACCGGAAGACGGCCTGAAATGCCCATTTCTCAATCAAACCCCGGCGAAAATAGCCCCGCGATTGCCGGCTGCCAAATCGCGGGCAAAAATGTCGCGGTTTTGACCGTATTCGAAGTCCCGCGGCTTAACAGTTTCTCCAATAACCCCATGCATAGTCGGGCAAAACAAAGGGCGCGGCGACGCGAATTTCAGACATGTCAATTGCAACGGCTACGGCATCTTTCGGGCGCGTGATTTCGGTCCGGGGTTCCCTTGCGCGGGTCGGCCTTCTCGCGGCAAGCCAGATGAGCCACACGGAAGTGCGGGCCACCGTCGGCCGGTTCGTCAGCATCCGCTGTTCGAATTCCACGATCGTGGCGATGATCACGGAAGTGTCCTGCGAAAATCTGCCGACCTCGGACATCTACATCGCCAGCGCCTCCGTCGATCTGCTCGGCGAAATTCTCGGCGGCCCGGTACGCCCCAAATTTCAGCGCGGCGTCACAAACTATCCGACCATCGGCGACACCGTCGACCTGATCACCAATCAGGAGCTGCGAACGGTCTACGCGCCGACGGGATCGGATCAGATCAACGTCGGAACCCTGCAACAGGATCAGTCCGTCATTGCCTATGTCGACGTCGAGGAAATGCTCAGCAAGCATTTCGCGGTGCTCGGCTCAACCGGCGTCGGCAAATCGAGCGGCGTATCGCTGCTGCTGAACGAAATTCTGCGCGCGCGGCCGAACCTGCGCATCTTCCTGCTCGACGTTCACAACGAATATGGCCGCTGCTTCGGCGACCGCTCGCTGGTTCTCAATCCGCGCAATCTGAAGCTGCCGTTCTGGCTGTTCAATTTCGAAGAGATCGTGGACGTGCTGTTCGCCGGCCGGCCCGGCGTGCCGGAGGAACTGGACATCCTCGCCGAAGTCATCCCGATGGCGAAGGGAATCTATACGCAGTACCAGAACGCCGACCGGGTCGGCCTGAAGCGGATCGATCCCAAGAGCATCGGCTATACCGCCGATACGCCGGTCCCCTATCGCCTGGTCGACCTGATTTCGCTGATCGACGAACGCATGGGCAAGCTCGAGAACCGCTCGTCGCGCATCATCTATCACAAGCTGATCTCGCGCATCGAGACCGTGCGCAACGATCCGCGCTACGCCTTCATGTTCGACAACGCCAATGTCGGCGGCGACACCATGGCGGAAGTCATCAGCCATCTGTTCCGGCTGCCGGCCAACGGCAGGCCGATGACCATCATGCAGCTCGCGGGCTTCCCCGCCGAAGTCGTCGATTCCGTGGTGTCGGTGCTGTGCCGGATGGCGTTCGATTTCGGGCTGTGGAGCGACGGCGTCTCGCCGCTGCTGTTCGTCTGCGAGGAAGCGCATCGTTACGCCTCGGCCGACCGCAACATCGGTTTCGGTCCGACCCGCA
>CAVUUO010000004.1:0-816860 GCA_963744675.1 uncultured Alphaproteobacteria bacterium | reverse complement strand
CACGGTGGAGCGCTGGGTGTCGGGTCGTGCTCCCGGGTCGCGAGGCCGAGTTTTGTGAAGCGCTGCAGGTCCAGATTGGCGTTGGCGAGGTTGGCTTCGTCCTGCTGCTTCTTTGGCCTTGGCCTGGTCGAGCGCGGCCTGGAACGCTCGGGGATCCATGTTGTAGCAGGTCGCCCTGTTTCACCATGTCGCCTTCCTTGAACGCAATCTCGTGGATCTGGCCATCGACCCGGGGCCGCACCAGTACGGTGTTAAAACCCTGCACGGTGCCGAGTCCGGTCAGCAGCACTAGTTCGGGTCGGACGTTGGCGAGGGTCACCGGAGCAGCGGCGTTGCGTGCCGCGGCCCGCCTTTTGCGCGCTGTCAGCCTGCGCTTCCCGGTCCGGTCATGCCGCGAAATCGTTGCCAGCCGAGATTATCTGCTTCATCAGCGCAGCAGCCAGCAAGATCGAACGCATCGTCCGCGACCTGGTCTAGTGAACTCGATGGTTTCAAAAATAAGTAACGGGTTCTTCCTATTGTTCCCGGGGTCTGGAGGTATAATACGTGTGCACTTAATGTGTACACACACTATAACTTGAGAAATTATGAAACTTTGGAAAGCTTTGATGGCCCAGGATGGCTAAAGGACTTCCGCCGATATGTCGTCCACCTGAAACCCCACCTCATCGCGCAACTGGTCGAAAGTTCGCGCCTGCTGCGCAACTATATCGATCATCGCGCCAAGGGCCGCGGCACGACCCGCGCGCAATGGATCGTACTGTTCCGATTGCGGCAGCAGGAGGGACTGTCGCAGGTCGACCTGGCCGACGTCCTGAGCGCCAGCCGATCTCGCTGGCTCCGCCTGCTCGATCGCCGCCGGTCGAGCACTCGTCTGCGGGAGCGGCGCCCTGGACCCCGAAGGGACCGCCGCGCCAACCGCCCGTTTCCTGACCCGCGCCGGCCGTCAGCTGGTCGACGACCTCGACACCCTGCCGCTCGACGGCGATTGCGATCGATGTGCTGCAGGAGATTCCGGATGCAGCGATCGGGGACCAGTCCTCGAAAATGCTCAAGGACAATCAAGGAGCGTATCAAGGGCTCGGCGAACACCCGGGTGATGTCGCGGCAAAAGAGCACGGTTGGGGTGTGCGCATAAGCCGACGCGTTAGCATCGCTCCCGGGTCCTTGACGTTGGACGCGGCCGCGATCCCGCTTTCGCGAGGGGGCGAAAAGCTTTGGGCCGCCAGGATCATCTGATGCTGATGAATCAAATTATCAATGCGATGCGCGGGCTTCAAATAATGCGGAGTGTTCATGGCGCTGCTATCTCCGGCCATGGTTTTTAACCGAGTGCGCGCGAACTGAGCGCGTCAACTTCTCATTCTCGATCTCCGCGAGTCCGGCTTCATTCTCGACTTTTCGTACCCGCCCCGGCAAGCACAGAGTTTATCCAGTGTCGGTCTCGTTGTTTCGGCCCGACCAACCCCGAGAAATCGCCACGCCGCGGCGAATATCGAGACGATCGCGCCGAGCGCCATCGGCGTCAGGTAGATGGCGTTGCCGTACGGTCCATAAAACTTTCCTGGGTGCCGTTGTAGAATGCCGCGGCTCCCGGATGCACGGAGAGGTAAGCGTCGGGATCGAGGTCGGGTGCGGCGATTCCCGCAGCAGCGGTTGCTCGCTGACGAGGTCCCTGCGGACACTCATGACTTTCTTGGCGAGGTCGGCGACCAGATTGGAGTTGAGATGCTTGTTCGCAACCAGATAATAGCCGACCCTCAAAGTGGTGACGTCGTCATCCGGAACCGGCGGCGCGCCGCGCAACGCGCCTTTCGGAATATCAAGCTTTTGTACGGCCCCTTGACATCGGCGATCGCGCCGGCGGAATCGATCGGGATCAGCACCGGAGACAAATTCGGGCCTTCGCGAAACAGGCCTCTCACATATGACAGGTATTTTTCGGTCAGCGGCACCACCAGCAACAAGCGCGCTACCCCTTTCGTCTGCACCGCGCGGCGGGCGTCCGCGGGCGCAATATCCTTGAAGACCACGTTGGCGTGCCCGAGGTCGTATTCCTTTTCAGCACCTCGACGACGCCGTGATTTATTTCGCCGCCGACCACGCCGACGGTGTGGTCGCGCAACTTCTGATGCTGGTGATGCTCGATCCGGCGGCGCCACGATCATCACGACGCCGTGCGCCATGTGCGACGGTTCGCGCCTGCGGGAGATCGCCGACATCGGCCCGGACCACGGCAAGATCGGCACTGCCGGCGGCAAATGCCTTGGCGGCATCGAGCACATTGCCGGCATTCCCACCTTAAGCCTGACAGGCGAATCGATCGTGGCAAGGCGGCCGGCGATGATCGATGCGATCTGCTTGGCCTCGCCGTCGAACGATCCCACGGCGATGGTCAATGTCGTCGGCAGCAGTAAAACCGATACGAGACGAGGCCCGCTCCCGCGACGATGCAGAACACGCCCGCCAGCAGGACGGCGCGAACCCAGAGCGGCAGTGCGATGTGAAAGGCTTTCATTGGTGTCCGGCGCAGAAATCGATTGGAGCGGCGACGGCCTCAGACGTCGGTGTGGCCCGAGCGGGCTTTGGTTCGAAAAGCCTTGATTACGATTTGGCAATATCTGGTGCCGTACGCGAAATCGCAGCGAACCGGAGACGTTCTGCGAAGCGCTGCGGATCCGGTGCAATCGTTGCGGCGCGAGGGTTCATACGGTCCGCATGCGTCTGAAAGACCACGACAGGCTATGATAGCGTGACCATGACATCATTTTCATCGAAGCCTTCCATCTCTACAGAGATTGGTGGACGGTGGCGAATGCAGCGTTCGAAACAGGCGGATTACAGATTGCAAAGCACGCGCTTTTCGAATTTCTGAAAGCGAAAGGCTGTTCATCGATATTAAACTTGACAATGTGTCGAACCCGCCGGTCGTCTCCTGACTCCAACAAGCGTTAGGAGGTGAAATATCATGAAACTTGTTTCCACTTGTTGGTCTTGCACATTCTTGGTGGTGTTGCGCTGTCTACCGGAGCTGCGTCGGTCATGCTTGGACCATCCCAGGTCAAGTCTCGCAGCTTTGAACGTTGAACAGGCGAACTATGTCTGGATGATGGGGCCGCTGTTGGCACCGACCGGCTTACAGTGATGGCTACTTCCATCCGCACTATTACTGGGGCTGGGTCGGGCATCGCGCCCCGGGCGGCTGGGGCCGGCACCGCGGCGCGGGCTGGGGCTGGCGCGGTGGCTGGCACCGCTGGCATCACTGGGGCAACTGGGTAACTAAGAAAGGGGCTTCGGCCCCTCTTTTTCCGCGCGACTCGGTGCGACTTCGCCTTATCTCAAAAAATCCGCTGCGGTGTTCTCGGTCGAAACGATATAATCACCGATGACGCAATGTGCGGGCAATTATTGGGGAATTCTTAAAAGCATGCTCGAAAAAGATCAGATGCCTGCCGCGGCGAAGATACTGCATGATCATTGGCAGGCCGGCACGAAGATCGGCGATCTCGATCTATCGCAACGCCCGCGCGATCGCGCTGAAGGTCACGCCGTTGGGACTGCCATGGAAGCATCGTCGGGACTCCGTTTCGGCTGGAAAATGAGGCCACCAGCGAACGGCCAGACATATCAATGTCGCAGGCCCGCAGGCGGACGCATTTCGCCGAGCGGGTGATGCCGATGGCGGCACGGCGCCGATGGCCGGAACGAGATGCGGGTGGGGGAGCCGGAATTTGCTTTTCGCATGGGACGCAGCCGCCGCCGCGTCTTTCCCTATTCGGTGGAAGACGTCTTGAGCGCCGTCGACACGCTGCATCCGGCGATCGAGCTGCCGGACTCGCGCTTTGCCGATTTCGTCAAGGCCGGAGAGGCGCAACTGATCGCCGACAACGCCTGCGCGCATCTGTTCGTGCTCGGCGCGCCGACCACGGCGGACTGGCGTTCGGTTGACCTCATCGAGGAGAGGCCGGTGGTCACGCTGCGCGGCCGGCGTTTTGTCGGCCATGGCGGAATGTGCTCGCGACCCCCGCGTCGCGCCGACCTGGCTTACCAATGAACTGCGGCAGTTGGGCATGGCGCTGAAAGCAGGCGAGGTGGTGACGACGGGCACCTCCATCCGCCGCTGCCGATTGAGTCCGGCGACATGTTCGAAGCCGACTTCGGCGCTTTCGGCAAGTCTCCGTCGCGCTCGCCTGAGCCATCGAGCTGCTTGCGATAGCTGGATATCGCCGCTGCATCTGCGATATGCTTTGCCAGTCAGGGGCGAGGAGGTTGGTTGCCGTGATCAGGTTGTCGATCCGACGAAAGATCATGGGCATCGCCGTGACGCTGATCGTGCTGATGGCCATTACCGCGGTGCTGACCATGGTGCTGGTGATGCAGGTCGGCGGCCGCATCGAGGACCTGACCTACCGATACATCCCGGCCTATGGCGATCTGGCGCGCGCCAACGTCCGCTCGCTGGAGCGGGCGCTTGCGATACGCCGCGTCGTGATCGAAAAGCTGCAGCCGTCGCCTGACGACACCGCTACAAGTCGCTGCGCGATCGTTACGACGCACTGGACGGACAGGTCGAACTGGAAGTCCAGGCCGCGCGCGCCTTGATTCACGCCTGATCGAAAAGGGTCAGGGCCTCGCGACGTGGCACGCTGGGCCGTTCGAGACGCGGCCCGACGCCATCAATGACAATTCCCGCCGCCGTCTCAACGCCGAGAACAAACGCATGCTGGCGCTGCTCCATGCCGCAAGACCAGGGCCATCGACGACGAACTCGAACGCATCGATGAGTTGCGCGATGGCCTTGGTCTCGCCGGCATCGAGCAGCGCCAGCATGCGTTTGTTCTCGGCGTTGAGACGGCGGCGGGAATTGTCATTGATGGCGTCGAGCCGCGTCTCGAACCGGCCCAGCGTTGCCACGTCGGCGAAGCTCGGACCCTTCTCGATCAGCCCGTGAATCAAGGCGCGCGCGGCCTGGATTTCCAGTTCGACCTGTCCGTCCAGCGCCTCGTAGCGATCGCGCAGCGACTTGTAGCGGGCATCGTCGGCCGACGGCTGCAGCTTTTCGATCACGACGCGGCGTATCGCAAGCGCCCGCTCCAGCGAGCGGACGTTGGCGCGCGCCAGATCGCCATAGGCCGGGATGTATCGGTACGTCAGGTCCTCGATGCGGCCGCCGACCTGCATCACCAGCACCATGGTCAGGACCGCGGTAATGGCCATCAGCACGATCAGCGTCACGGCGATGCCCATGATCTTTCGTCGGATCGACAGTCGGATCACGGCAAACAACCTCCTCGCCCCTGGCTGGGCAAGCATACCGCAGATGCAGCGGCGATATCCAGCTATCGCAAGCGGCTTGATGGCTCAGGCGAGCGCGACGGAGACTTTTCCGAACGTGCCGAAGTCGGCTTCGAACATATCGCCCGACTGAATCGGCAGCGGCGGGTGGCAGGTGCCGGTCGTCACCACCTCGCCTGCCTTCAGCGTCACGCCCAGCTGCCGCAGTTCATTGGCGAGCCAGGTCAGCGCGACGCGGGGGTCGCCGAGCACATTCCTGCCATGGCCGACAAAACGCTGGCCGCGCAGCGTGACCACCGGCCTCTCCTCGACCAGATCGACCGAACGCCAGTCCGCCGTGGTCGGCGCGCCGAGCACGAACAGATGCGCGCAGGCATTGTCGGCGATCAGTTGCGCTTCTCCGGCCTTGACGAAATCGGCAAAACGCGAGTCCGGCAGTTCGATCGCCGGATGCAGCGTGTCGACGGCGCGCAAGAACGTCCTCGACCGAATAGGGAGTCGGCCGCGGCGGCAGGCTGCGTCCCATGCGAAAGGCAAATTCCGGCTCCCCTACCCGCATCTCGTTGCCGGCCATCGACGCCGTGCCGCCATCGGCGATCACCCGCTCGGCAAAAATGCGCCCGGCCTGCGGGCCTGCGACATTGATGTGCTTCTGGCCGGCTTCGCTGGTGGCCGCGATCTTCCAGCCGAACGGGGTTCCGATAATGCCGTTCCATCGCGGCCTGAATGGCGTAACCCTCAGAGCGATCGCGCGGGCGCTGCGATGGTTCGAGATCGCCGATCTTCGTGCCGGCCTGCCAATGATCATGCAGGGTCTTTGCCGCGGCCGCCGTCTGATCTTTATCGAGCATGCTCTTGAGAATTCCCGAATGATTGGCCGGATATGGCGTCATCAGTGATTATATTAGTTTCGACGGAAAAAGCAGCGGATGTTTTGAATGAAGCGCGTTATTAATGCGGCACCGAAACAGTCGCCGCGAAAAAGAAAGGGGCCGAAGCCCCTTTCTCAGTTACCAGTTGCGCCAGTGATGCCAGCGGTGCCAGCCACCGTGCCAGCCCCAGCCACCGCCAGCCGCGGTGCCAGCCCCAGCCAGCCCCAGCCGCGATGCCAGCCCCAGCCGCCGTAATAGTGCGGATGGATGTAACCATCACCGTAAGCCGGCCGGTGCCAACAGTGGCCCCATCCGTTGCAGACGTAGTCCGCCTGTTCAACGTTCGAAGCTTGCGAGGCTTGACCCGGAATGGTGGCAGGCATTGCCGACGCAGCTCCGGTAGAAGAGCAACGCCGCCAAGAATGTGCAAGGCCAACAAGTGCAGAAACAAGTTTCATGATATTTCACCTCCTAACGCTTGTTGGAGGCGAGGAGACGACCGGCGGGTTCGGCGCATTGCTCAAGTTTAATGCCGATGAACAGCCGTTGGCTTTTCGGCAATTCGCGCAGCGCTGCTTTCCAATCTGTAATCAGCCTGCTTCGAACGGAGCGTCCGTCGCAGCCCACCAATCTCCATGGAGATGGAGGGTTCGATGAACATGATGTCGTGGTCGCGTTATCATTGCCTGTCGTGGTCCTTCAGGCGCATGCGGATCGCGCGTTCGCATCGCGCCGCAGATTTCACAAGATCCGGCGCCGGCGCCGCCGCTTTCGGCTGCGATGCGCCATTTCGCGCTTCGGCACCGGATATTGCCAAATCGTAATCAAGGCCTTCGAACCGAAGCATGCTCGGGCCACACCGACGTCTGAGGCTGTCGTCGCTCGAATCGATTCTGCGCCGGGTGCAAATGAAAAGCTTTCACATCGCACTGCCGCTCTGGGTTCGCGTCATCCTGCTGGCGGGCGTGTTCTGTCTCATCGCGGGAGCGGGCCTTGTCTCGTATCGATTTTACGTGCGGCCGACGACATTGACCATCGCCGTGGGATCGTTCGATGGCGGAGCGAAGCAGATCGCATCGATCATCGCCGGCCGCCTTGCCACGATCAATTCGCCCGTAAGACTTAAGGTGGAGAATGCCGGCAATGTGCTGGATGCCGCCAAGGCATTCGCCGCCGGCAGCGCCGATCTTGCCATCGTCCGGGCCGATGTCGGCGATCTCCAGCAGGCGCGAACCGTCGCACTCATGACGCCATGGGGTCGTGATGATCGTGGCGCCGCCCGGATCGACCATCACCAGTATCGCGAAGTTGAGAGACCACACCGTCGGCGTGGTCGGCGGCGAAATAAATCACGGCGTCGTCGAGGTGCTGAAGAAGGAATACGATCTCGCGCACGCCAATGTGGTCTTCAAGGATATTGCGCCCGCGGACGCTCGCCGCGCGGTGCAGTCAAAAGAGGTCAGCGCGCTTTTGCTGGTGGTGCCGCTGACCGATAAATACCTGTCATTCGTGAGAGGCCTGTTTCGCGAAGGCCCGAATTTGTCTCCGGTGCTGATCCCGATCGATTCCGCCGGTGCGATTGCCGACAGCAAGGGGCCCTACGAAAGCTTCGATATTCCGAAAGGAACGCTTCGCGGCGCGCCGCCGGTTCCGGATGACGACATCACGACATTGAGAGTTGGGTACTATCTGGTTGCGAACAAGCATCTCAATTCCAATCTGGTCGCCGACCTTGCGAAGAAGGTCATGAGTGTCCGCAGGGATCTCGTGAGCGAGCAGCCGCAGCTGTCGGGAATCGCAGCACCGGACACCGATCCCGACGCTTACCTCTCCGTACATCCGGGCGCCGCGGCGTTCTACAACGGCACCCAGGAAAGTTTTATGGATAAATACGGCAACGCCATCTATCTGACGCCGATGGTGCTCGGCGCGATGGCATCGATCTTCGCCGCGGCGTGGCGATTTCTCGGGATTCGTCAGGCCGAAACAACGAAACCGGCGCTGGATATTTTTTGTGTTTTGCCGGGGCGGATCAGAAAAATCGAGAATGAAGCCGGACTCGCGGAAATCGAGAATGAAGTTGACGCGCTCGTTCGCGCGCAGCTGGTAAAAACCATGGCCGGGGATGAAAGCGCCATGAACACTCCGGCATTATTTGCAGCCGCGCATCGCATTGATAATTTGATTCATCAGCGTCGGACGATCCTGGCGGCCCAAAGCTTTTCGCCTCGCGAAAGCGGGATCGCAGCCGCGTCCAACGTCAAGGACCGGGAGCGATGCTGACATCGGCTTATGCGCACACCCGACCCATCCTACTTTGCCGCGACGTCGCCCGGGTGTTCGCCGAGCCCCTTGATCCGCTCCTTGATGTCCTTGAGCGTTTCGAGACTGGTCCCGATCGCTGCATCCGGAATCTCCTGCAGCACATCGATCGCGATCGCGTCGCGCAGGCTGTCGAGGTCGTCGACCAGCTGACGGCCGGCGCGGGTCAGGAACAGGCGGTTGGCGCGGCGGTCTTTCGGGTCCGGGCGCCGCTCCAGCAGACCATGCTCGACCAGGCGATCGAGCAGGCGGACCAGCGAGATCGGCTGCAGTTCCAGGACGTCGGCCAGATCGACCTGCGACAGTCCTTCCTGCTGCCGCAATCGGAACAGTACGATCCATTGCGCGCGGGTGGTGCCGCGGCCCTTGGCGCGATGATCGATGTAGTTGCGCAGCAGGCGCGAACTTTCGACCAGTTGCGCGATCGAGCTGCCGTTTCAGGTCGAGCGACATATCGGCGGAAGTCCTTTAGGCCGTCCTGGGCCCGTCGAAAGCTTTCCAAATGTTCATGATTTCTCAAGTTATAGTGTGTTTACACATTAAGTGCACGCGTATTATATTTGCAAGCCCCGGGAACAGTTTTGAAGACCCGTTACTTATTTTTGAAACCCGTCGAGTTCACATGACCAGGTCGCGGACGATGCGTTGGATCTTGCTGGCTGCCGCGCTGGTGGCAGCGGGCTATTTCGGCTGGCAGCGATTTCACGGCACGGACCAGGCGGCGCAGGCTGACAGCGCGCAAAAGGCGGCCGCGGCGCGCAACGCCGCTGTTCCGGTGACCATCGCCACCGTCGAGAAGGCCGATTTTCCGGTGTTGCTGACCGGACTCGGCACCGTGCAGGGTTTTAACACCGTGGTGGTGCGCACCCGGGTCGATGGCCAGATCGACGAGATCGCGTTCAAGGAAGGCGACCTGGTGAAACAGGGCGACCTGCTGGTGCAGATCGATCCCCGCCCGTTCCAGGCCGCGCTCGACCAGGCCAAGGCCAAGAAGCAGCAGGACGAGGCCAACCTCGCCAACGCCAATCTGGACCTGCAGCGCTTCACAAAACTCGGCGAATTCGCGACCCGGCAGCAGACCGACACCCAGCGCTCCACCGTGGCCCAGCTCACCGCGCAGATCGCGGCCGACGACGCGGCGATCTTCAACGCCCAGACCCAGCTCGATTACACCAGCGTCAAGGCGCCGATCTCCGGCGTCGCCGGCCTGCGTCAGGTCGACGTCGGCAACATCGTCAATGCCTCGACGCAGACCGGCATCGTGACCATCGCCCAGATCGAGCCGATCGCGGTGATTTTCACCGCCCCCGAAGAGCAGTTGCCCTACCATCAACGAAGCGCAGGCAAAGCAGCCGCTGAAAGTCACCGCGCTCACCACCGACGGCAAGAAGACGCTGTCCGACGGCTCGCTCGCGGTGGTGAACAACCAGGTCGACACGACCAGCGGCACCATCCGCCTCAAGGCGGTGTTCGACAACAAGGACCATGCGCTGTGGCCCGGCCAGTCGGTATCGACGCGGCTCCTGGTGACCACGCTGAAGGATGCGACCGTCGCCCCGGACGACGCGGTGCAGCACGGCACCGACGGCCTCTATGCCTTCGCGGTCAATGCCGACAACAAGGCCGAGTTGCGCAAGCTCAAGGTCGCAAACTCGGTGGACGGCCGTTCGCTGATCGAACAGGGGCTTAAGCCCGGCGAACGTGTTATCGTCGCCGGCCAGTACAAGGTGCAGCCGGGATCGGTCGTGACGACCAAGGTCGCCAATTCGGACGCTGCCCCGGCTCCGGCCAAGGCCGACTAGCCATGAGCGAACAAACCCGCGAGAGCATCTCGGCGCCCTTCATCCGCTATCCCATCGCAACCTCGTTGCTGATGGCCGGCATCCTGTTCGTCGGCCTCGTCGCCTATCCCCTGCTCCCGGTGGCGCCGCTGCCGCAGGTCGATTTCCCGACCATCCAGATCACCGCGAGCCTGCCGGGCGCCAGTCCCGAGACCATGGCCTCCTCGGTCGCGCAGCCGCTGGAGCGGCAGTTCGCGCAGATTCCGGGCATCGCGCAGATGACCTCGACCAGCTATCTCGGCACGGCTTCCGTCACCATCCAGTTCGACCTCAACCGCTCGATCGACGGCGCCGCCAATGACGTGCAGGCGGCGATCAATGCCGCCGGCGGGCAATTGCCGAAGAACCTCCCCTCGCCGCCGACCTATCGCAAGGTCAATCCGGCGGACTCGCCGATCCTGCTGCTGTCCGCGACCTCCGACACGCTGCCGCTCACCACCGTCAGCGACAGCGTCGATGCCCAGCTTGCGCAGCAGATCAGCCAGATTTCCGGCGTGGCCCAGGTCATCATCGGCGGACAGCAGAAGCCGGCGATCCGCATCCAGATCGATCCCGGCAAAACTCGTCGCCAAGGGCCTGTCGCTGGAAGACGTCCGCACCCAGATCACCATCACCACCGTCGATGCGCCCAAGGGCAATATCGACGGCGAGACGCGGGCCTACACGATCTACGCCAACGACCAGTTGACCGCCGCGAAGGACTGGAACGACGTCATCATCGCCTATCGCAACGGCGGGCCGTTGCGGATTCGCGACATCGGCCAGGCCGTCTCGGGACCGGAGGACGCCAAGCAGGCCGCCTGGGCCAATGGCAAGCGCGGCGTCTTCCTTGTCGTCTTCAAGCAGCCCGGCGCCAACGTCATCGAGACCGTCGACAAGATCAAGGCGACGCTGCCGCGGCTGGTCGCCGCGATCCCGCCGGCGATCAAGATCGACCGTCATCAGCGACCGCACCCAGACCATCCGCGCCGCGGTCGAGGACGTCCAGTTCACCCTGATGCTCACCATCTTCCTGGTGGTGATGGTGATCTTCGTCTTCCTGCGCAGCTTCTGGGCGACCATCATCCCGACCGTCACGGTGCCGCTGGCGCTGCTCGGCGCCTGCGCGCTGATGTGGGCGTTCGGCTATACGCTCGACAATCTGTCATTGATGGCGCTGACCATCGCGGTCGGCTTCGTGGTCGACGACGCCATCGTGATGCTGGAGAACATCACGCGTTACATCGAGGAAGGCGAGAAGCCCGCTGTCCGCGGCTTTCAAGGGCGCCGGCGAAATCGGTTTTACCATCGTCTCGATCAGCGTGTCGCTGGTGGCGGTGCTGATCCCGCTGCTTGCTGATGGGCGGCATCATCGGGCGGCTGTTCCGCGAATTCGCGGTGGTGCTGACGATGACAATCGTTCGTGTCGATGATCGTATCGCTGACGCTGACGCCGATGATGGCATCGCGCTTCCTGCGCGCGCACAAGGACACGCGGCACGGCAAGCTTTATAACCTGAGCGAACGCGGCTTCGAAGCGATGCTGCATGGCTATGAGCGCGGGCTCGATCTGGTGCTGCGCTGGCGGCTGACGACGTTGATGGTGTTTTTCGCCACGCTCGGACTGTCGATCTACCTGTTCATCCTGATCCCGAAGGGTTTTTTCCCGCAGCAGGATAACGGCCTGATCACCGCGACATCCGAAGCCGCGCAGGACATCTCGAATGCCGACATGAAGCGCCATCAGGAGGAACTCGGCAAAATCGTGATGGCCGATCCCGCCGTGGCGTCGGTGGCGATGGCGATCGGCGGCACGGGCCGTGCCGGCAATACCGGCAACCTCTATATCACCCTGAAACCGCGCAACGAGCGCGACGCCAGCGCGCAGCAGATCATTTCCCGGTTGCGGCCGAAGCTGGAAAAGGTCGAAGGCGCGCGGTTGTTCATGCAGGCGGCGCAGGACGTGCGCCTCGGCGGCCGGGCAACGCGAACGCAGTTCGAGTTCACGCTGCAGGATGCCAATCTCGAAGAACTGAATGAGTGGGCGCCGAAAATCCTCGCCAAGATGCAGACGCTGAACCAATTGCGCGATGTCGCCACCGACCAGCAGAGCAAGGGCACCACGCTCGAATTGAAGATCAACCGCGATACCGCCGCGCGCTACGGCATCCAGCCGCAGCTGATCGACGACACGCTGTACGATGCTTTCGGCCAGCGCCAGGTGACGCAGTATTTCACCCAGCTCAACAGCTATCATGTGATCCTGGAAATCCTTCCCGAACTGCAGGGCAACCTCGATACTCTGAACAAGCTCTACATCCGCTCGCCGACCACCGGCGAACAGGTGCCGCTGGCGACGTTCGCGACCTGGACCAGCGTTCCGGTGCGTCCACTGTCGATCAGCCATCAGGGGCAATTCCCCGCGATCACCATCAGCTTCAACCTTGCGCAGGGCGTCGCGCTCGGTCAGGCCACCGACGCGGTGCAGCGGGCGATGGCAGACCTCGGCACGCCGGCGACGCTGAGCTCGAGCTTCCAGGGAACGGCGCAGGCGTTCCAGCAATCGCTGGGAACCATCCCGTTGCTGATCATGGCGGCGCTGGTCGTGGTGTATCTGATCCTCGGGATTCTGTACGAGAGCTATATCCACCCGATCACGATCCTGTCGACGCTGCCGTCGGCCGGCGTCGGCGCCATCGCGACGCTAATGCTGTTCGGCTTCGACTTCAGCCTGATCGCGCTGATCGGCATCATTCTGTTGATCGGCATCGTCAAGAAGAACGGCATCATGATGGTCGATTTCGCGATCTCCGCCGAACGCGACGAGCACCTGTCGCCGGAAGCATCGATCCGCAAGGCCGCGCTGCTGCGCTTCCGCCCGATCATGATGACGACGATGGCGGCGATGCTCGGCGGCGTGCCCTTGATGTTGGGCACCGGTACCGGCTCGGAAATCCGCCAACCGCTCGGCTATGCCATGGTCGGCGGCCTGCTCGTCAGCCAGGCGCTGACGCTGTTCACGACGCCAGTGGTCTATCTCTACCTCGACAAGCTTTCCAACGCGTTGTCCGCCTGGAGTTGCGGCACTGTCGAAGAGCAAGAACCGCCGGCAGAACGCGGCTCGGTCAAGCAAGCCGCGGAGTGACTTGACTTTGATGCCGTCACGGCACATCCGAGGGGTGAGCTCCCTGGAGACGCGACCGTGAATAATTCCGCAAAACTTGCGATCATCCTGGCGACGATGGTCGCTTCAGGCTTCATGGGAGTTGCGCACTCCCAGCAAGCCGCCAAATCCAAAGCGCCAGCGAAGTCGGCGCAAACACCTGCCAGCAGTCCGCCTGCCGCCGCTCCCGCCGACAGCAATGCAGCGGCACCGGCCAATACCCCGCCTCCGCCCGGCTGGACCGCGCGCTGCGGCAGCACCAGCCGCGACGCGCCGCTCGAATGCGCCATCGAGCAGAACGCCGTTCTTCCGCGCACCGGCCAGCTCGTGATCGCCGTCAACATCCGCGTGCCGGCTGAGACCCACACGCCCTCCGCGCTGATCCAGCTGCCGCTCGGACTGAACATTCCGAATGGCGCGAAACTGCAGGTCGACGATGGCGCAGCGACCGACATGCAGATCCAGACCTGCGAAGCCAGGGGCTGCTACGCCGGAACGACGATCGCGCCCGAACTGCTGGCGGCGATGAAATCCGGCAAGCAGTTGAAAATCTCGTTCCAGAACCTGAACAAGGAAACGCTGACCGTACCGCTGCCGCTCGCCGATTTCGCCGCGGCATATGAGAAGATAAAATAGCCTCTGTTGTAGTTTTGTAGGGTGGGCAAAGGCGCGAAGCGCCGTGCCCACCATGTCGCAACCCGCACGCCGCCTGATGGTGGGCACGGCGCAAAAAGCGCCTTTGCCCACCCTACAACGTGCTACGCGATATAGCGTGCTAACGTAAACGCCGTTGCCCCTCGAGGTGAAATGCCAAGTCATGCGAATTGTGCTCGGCTTCCTATCCGGCGTTGTCGGCATGCTCGCCGGATGGTCCGGCCTCGCATTTCTGGTCATTTCGTTGGCCGGGCCAGACCGCGACGGCGGCCTCGCGATGGGAGCCTTCTTCAACATCGGTCCCCTCGGCGGACTGATCGGGTTCGCTATCGGCGTCTGGCTATTCGTGAAGTTTGGCCTCGTCGCCGGAGGCGCGTCGTTTCCGGTTGCGCCGTATTCCACCCCCGCAAGCGCGTCGCCGTCTGGTGCTGTGGTCGTCCCGACGCCAGCTCGAATATCCCGTCCTTTCGCGGTCGTCGTTCTGGCGATCGTCGGCGGCCTGGCGTGGTGGGGGTGGTACGAGTTCATACGATCGCCCTATCTGACGCACGGCTACATGACTCTCGCCCTGCAATTCCGGCTCCCTGCGGACATGGCGACGCCGGCTCAGTCCACGGACGTGCAGATCGTTCTCGAAGAGGGAAGTCACCAATGGCCGGCGTATATGGGCGAGACAGGTTGGCGCGGCCATCAGGGCAACCGTGCGGTCATTCTCGCTAGCGTTACGATGTCGTACAAGACGAGCCGGCGGATCATCAACCTGTCGATGCCCGGCGTTCCCTCGCAGTCCTGGACTCTCGATCTTTCCAGCGATCCCGATCCCACTCCGGGCTATACCGCATGGGTTCCTTCAAGGGACGCCGCCAGCCCGATCGAGTTGAACTACCGGTTGACTGCCGACCGGTGAGCGTTGTTGTCGGCGAAGTCGCGCCTCCTCAGGCTCGGTTTGATCCTGAGCGACGATAAGGGGGACTGCACGCGCGCCGCGCCATATCACCAGCCCGGTTGCACCGGCTGCCAGCGTGGTTGCGCCGGCTGAAAGTACTGGCCGCCGCGCCGGCGCGGATCGCCAAGCCGGTTGCCTTGGGCGTCCCAGCTACCCTGAAAAAACGAGCCGAAGCCGAAGCCATCATCGCCAGCAACCTCGAAATTGACAGTAGGCTTGCGCGTAATGAAGCCGCCCTGGGGTTGATTGCTGAGCACCGCGACGAACTCGGTGCGATAGTTGGTCTCGGCGCTCAGCGGCTCGTCCGAGACGATGATCGAGGAGCGCGGCAATGCGGTCGGCGCGACGCGGTCGAGTACCTCCTGCGGGATGGTGATGCGGTCGAGGGCGCTCTTGGCGTCATCTCCCTCATCGATCGTGACCGCGGTCCAACGTAAACCCGCGTCGTTGCGCGCCACCGCCGTGAAAACATGGGTGCCGATTGGCTTGTCGGGATTGCGGATCGTGACTGGAACCTCGATGGAGGAATCGAACACCTCGCCGCCGCCGTCCGGGGCCGGCTTATGCGTGTTGCGCCGCACGTAAAGCTTCTGCGTCGCGCGGCTGATGTAGATCGAGACCGGATCGAGCGCGAGGCTCGCTTCGCGCGCCACCTTGGCGGTGTCGGCCTTCCTCGTCTGGGCCGCCTTGGCGGCGTCCTTTACAGCGGCGGCAGCGTCGAGCTTCGGTTTCGCGTCGGCCTTGGCCGTGTCTAGTTGCGTCCCCAGGTCCGCGGCCTTGGCGGCCGCCTTCTGCATCAGGTCCTCTGCTCGCGCCTTGGCCTGGTCCGTCTTTGCGGCGGCGAGCGCCTTGTCGGCGCGCGCGAGCTCGGCGTCGGCGCGGGTCTTGAGCTGCTCCAGCTTGCGCAGCGACGACATCAGCGATGCCGTCTCGCGCGGCGCTTTCGCGGCGGCTGCCTTCGCTTCGTCGGCCACCTTGGCTACCTCGACCGCTTCGCGGCCGAGCGCCTCGGCTTTGGCCGGCGCGGCCGCGATGGCCTGCCTGTTCGGGACGAACAGGGAGGGATGGGTGAACTCAACCGGCTCGGCGTCATTGGGCGCGATGATCACGCGCATCCCGATCCACGTCTTGTCGAACAGTTTTTCGGCAAAGCCATAGGGCATCCGCACGCAGCCATGCGAAGCCGCATAGCCGGGCAGCGGCCCGCCATGCAGCGCGACGCCGTTCCAGGTGATGCGCTGCATGTTCGGCATCCAGGCATCGTCATACATGCTGGAGTGGTGGTCCTTCTCCTTCTCGACGATGGCGAAGACGCCGGCCGGCGTCTCGCGCTCCTTGACGCCGGTCGACACCGGCGCGCGCAGGATCCAGCCGTCGGCGTCGTAGAACGTGACCTGCTGGCTCTTGATCGACACGATCGCCATGATCGGTTCGCCTGCATCGCGCGGGGCCGTCACCTCGGTGGCGAGCGCGGGGCGCGCCTGTCTCGCCACGGCGCCTGATGTCAGCGCCGCCAGTGTGGCGATCGCCGCGATCGTCACAATGGCGGGAAGACGCCCGCGCCGCATCGCTACGCTGGATCGCGCCGTCGGTGATCGATTTGTCATGCTATTCCCGGTTGAAATGCTCGTCCGCGCTTTGCGTTAGTTAGGTGTCGGTCCGCAACCGCTCGCGGGAACTATCGGCACGTCGCGGTAGCGATTCTTTCATATACGACAGCCGGCGCAGGAGGAAGGGTGGCGCAAAGTTCCTTTCGCTTCGTGAGACATTTTCGGCTCACAACTCCGCTTAAGCGGACCGGCGTTTCGATGCGCGGCGCCGCTCCGCTATGCCGACGGCCACACACTCCACCGTCATCCTGAGGAGCCGGGCGCTTGCGCGGGATCTCGAAGGATCGCTACTTGCGTTCGCTTCAATCCTTCGAGGCTCGCCGAAGACGGCGAGCACCTCAGGATGACGGCAGCGTTGTTTGGCCATCAGCAAAGAACAGCGGCAGGTGTCGGCCATGACGCCTTGTAACGGTCCCGGCTCTGCGGAGCGGCATGAAGAATGCCGCGCCGCATCCGGGACACGAGATCGAGGCTACCCCGTCCCGAGATAAACCTTCTGCACCTGCGGATCGTTGGCGAGCGCGGCGGCGGTTCCGGACAGCACGCTTTTTCCGACTTGCAGCACGGTGGCAAAATCCGAAACCTCGAGCGCCAACTCGACCGACTGTTCGGCGAGCAGGATGGTCAAGCCCTGCTTGTGCAGCCGCCCGAACGTCTCGTACATCGACTCCACCACCGTCGGCGCTAGCCCAAGCGACGGCTCGTCCAGCATCAGCAGTTTCGGGTCGCTCATCAAAGCGCGGCCGACCGCCAGCATCTGGCGTTCGCCGCCGGACATGGTACCGGCACGCTGCAAGCGCCGCTCCGCCAGTTTTGGAAAGATTTCATAGACACGATCGAGCAGCGCGGTGATGCGCGTCTTGTCGCGCAGCGGCGTCGCGCCGAGCAAAAGATTATTCTCGACGCTCTGCTGCACGAACAGCCGCCAGCCTTCCGGTGACAGCGCAAGGCCCTTCCTCACGATCGCAAACGCGGTCTGTCCGCCAATCGCCTCGCCGCGAAAGGTGATCGATCCGGAATGCACAGGGATCAAACCCGCGATGGCGTTGAGCGTCGTGGTCTTGCCGCCGCCGTTGGAGCCGAGCAGCGCCACCACGCTGCCTTCAGGTACTTCCAGCGACACGTCGGACACGCCGATCAGGTCGCCATAGTGCACCTCGAGATGCTCGATGGTGAGCAACGGCGCGGTCATGTAGCCGGCCCGCCCATTAGCTCGATCGGCGTATGGCCCGCGGCGGCCTTGGCGGCGCGGGTGCCGAGATAGGCCGCGATCACGGCCGGGTTGCCGGTGACCTCGCGCGGGCTGCCGCGCGCGATCTCGCGGCCCTGGTGAAACACCACCACGCGGCTCGCCAGCGACATGATGACTTCCATGATGTGCTCGACGATGACCAATGTAATGCCGGAACGATGGATGTCGCGCACCAGATCGATCGCGAGCTGCACCTCGCGCTGGGTGAGGCCGGCCATCGCTTCGTCCAGCAGCAGAATCTTCGGCTCGGTGGCCAGCGCGCGGGCGATTTCGAGCCGCTTGCGGCCGGGCGTGCCGAGCGAGCGCGCCGGCGCGTTTGCCGATGCGCTCAAGCCGACGCGCTCCAGCACGGCGCGCGCTTTGGCCTCGGCTTCCGAGCGATGCGATGTGCGCAGAAACGCGCCGATCATGACGTTCTCGAGCACCGACATGCCTTCGAACGTCTGCGGCACCTGGAAAGTGCGGGCGAGCCCGAGTTGCGCGCGCGCCTCCGGGGTCAAGTCGGTGATGTCGTGGCCTTCCAGCCAAATCTTGCCCGAGGTCGACAGCAAGTCGCCGGCCAGGCAATTGAACAGCGTGGATTTGCCGGCGCCGTTCGGTCCGATCAGGCCGAGGATATCGCCCTGCTCCAGCGTCACCGACGCCTTGTCGACGGCCTTGAAGCTGCCGAAGGCCTTGGTCACGTCGCGCGCCTCAAGGAGCATGCGCGGCTCCTTTGGCAATGACGGGCTCTGCTGTTGCGGCCCGCCGCGCCCACAGCCGTTTGATCAAGGTCAGAATGCCGCCGGGCTGGAAGCGTGCGATCAGCACGATGATCGCGCCGTAGACGACGAAGGTCAGGCCGGCGCCCTTGCCGCCGAGCAAATTGTTGGAAATCTCCTCCAGCGGCACCAGGATTGCAGCGCCGATCAATGGGCCGAACAGCAGCCCCGCGCCGCCCAGCGCCGCCATGATGAGCATCTTCACCGAAATCAGGATGCCGAGCCCGGATTCCGGATCGACGAAGCCGAACATCATCGCATAGAGCGCGCCGGCGACGCTGGTCAGCCCCGCGCTCAGCATGAAGGCGTAGAGTTTTGTACGGCTGGCGGGCGCGCCCAGCGAACGCGCGGCGCGCTCGGAGTCCTTGATGGCACGCAGATAAAAACCCATCCGGCTGTTGGCCATCCACCAGGTGATGCCAAGCGTGATCGCGAGCACGATGAGGAACAGATAATAATAAGGCAGCGCGGACGTGAAGGAGAGGTCGAGCGCGGTTCGCGGCACGGTCGGACCGCTGAGGCCCACGGCGGCACCGAGATATTCGGTGTTGGTGACGATCAGCCGCACCAGTTCGGCGACCGCAATGGTCGCCATGCTGAAATAGTGGCCGGACAGCCGCAGCGTCGGCACGCCGATCGCGGCGGCGATCAGCACGGCGACGGCAACACCGACGGGGATTCCAACCAGCGGCGGCAGCGCAAAATGCGAATAGGCGGCCATCGAGGCATAGGCGCCGCATCCGAAAAACACCACGTGGCCGACCGACACCTGGCCGGCATAGCCGCCGACGATATTCCAGGCCGAGGCCGCGATGGCGTAGAGCAGAATCAGCGCGCCGAGCCGCTGCTGGAACGGCGTCGAGAACAGCAGCGGATACGCAATGACCAGCGCCAGCGCCACCGAGGGCCATAGAAAGCGCCGCATCAACTCTTGTCCATCAGGTCTTATCCATCAGGTCTTGCCCATCAAGCCTTGCGGCCGGAACCAGAGGAAACACAGGAACAACGAGTACACGACGATGTCCTTATAGATTGCGCCGATCCAGTAGGCCGATACCGAACTCGATGACGCCGATCAGCAAGCCCGCGACCAAGGCGCCGGGCACGCTGCCGAATCCGCCTAAAGACACCGTGACGAAGGCGACGATGCCCAGCGTCTCGCCGACCGTCGGCGCGATATAGAAGAACGTCGCGATCAGCGCGCCGGCGATTCCCGTCGCACCCGCGGCAATCGCCCAGGCGATCGCCTGCATGGTGTCGGGGCGGATGCCCATCAGTTGCGCCGCGGTGGAATCCTCGGCAACCGCCAGCATCTTCGATCCCAGCGAGGTGCGGGTGAGCAGCACATGCAGGCCCAGCGTCACCAGCAGCGCCACCACGCCGGCGAGCAGACGCGAGGCCTGGATCCGGATGCCGAACACATCGAAGGTGCCGCCGACGATGTTTTCCGGCAGCGTCATGAAATTGGCGCCGAAACCCCAGAACACCGAATAGCGCAGCAATAGCGCGAGGCCGAAGGTGCCGAGAATCTGCGCCAGCATCGGCCCTTTCATCACGCTGCGGATCAGCCCGAAATAGACGATGATGCCGAGCGTCGCCAGCACCAGTGCTGCAACGGGCGCGCCGAGAAACGGCCCGACGCCGAACAGCGTCCACACCACGAACGCCACATACATGCCAAGCATGACGAAATCGCCGTGGGCGAAATTGACGATGTTCATCATGCCCCAGATCAAGGTCAGGCCGGAGGAGAATAGCGCGTAGACCGCACCGAGCAACAGGCCGCCGACGATCACCTGAACGAGGATGGAGGACATGCCGGCCGAAAATTCTTGAGCTATTAAATCACGTCGATGGCGTCATTGCCGATCGACGAAGGCGGGACCAACGCCCCGCCTTCGCTGGCTCGGTTTACTGCCAGCCCTTGTAGGGCAGCACCGGCGGCGTCTTGGCCTGGTTCGGCGGCCAGACCGCGACGTAGTTCTCGCCGTCCTGCAGCTGGATCACCAGCCCCGCGGCGAGAATGTTCTGACCCTTGTCGTCGAATTTTACCCCTTTGTAGCCCATGATCAGCTGATCGGGTTTTAAATCCGTGGCCTTCAGCGCCGCCTGAATCTTGTCGGGCTCGGTCGACTTGGCGCGGTCGATCGCATCCATCAGCACGAAGAACCCTTGCATCTGCCGGGCCGCCGTATCGTCCATGTCATCGCCGCTCTTCTTCTTGTATATCTCGTTTATCAAAAACGACGGCGACCCCGGAGCTCCGATGGCGAAGGACGAGCGGTTGAACACGCCCTGCGCCAGCTTGCCGACCGACTTGATGAAAGAGGGATCGGAGAAGCCCGCATTGTCAGCCACCATCATCGGCGGCTTGTAGTCCAGCGCCTGCATGGTCTTGGCATACAGAATCGCATCCGACTGGTAGCAGACCATGATCACCACGTCCGGCTTCTTCTCCTTGAGCTGCAAGACCTGGCTCTGCACGTCGGTGGTGTTGGCGTTGTAGGCAATATCCTGCGCGATGCTGAGGCCGTTCTCCTTGAATACGCTGGTGATAACGCTCGCAACCGAGGTGCCATATTCGGTGTTTTCATGGACGATGGCGATATTGTCGGTCTTGGCGCCGCCGGCTTTCATATCCTTGAGAAAGTCGAGATAGATTTTGGCGAAATCCGACGCGATCGGCGTGGTCCGGAAAAACCATTTGAAACCGCGCTCGGTCAGGCTTGCGGCGACCAACTCGCCGTTCAAATAGGGAATGCCGTATTTTTCCGCGATCGCGCTGGTGGTCAGCGTAATGCCGGACTGATAGGAGCCGCTGAGCGCAACCACTTTCTCTTCGGTGATCAGCCGCAGTGCCTGGTTCTGACCGGTCGCCGGACTGCCCTGGTTGTCGGCGAACACCACCTCGACTTTTGCCCCGCCGAGACCGGGCAGACCGGAACCCTTGGTCACCGGCAGATTGCCGAGACCGGGATGGCCGTTGTTGATGATATCGACCGCGGTCTCGATCGCGGCCTTGGCATGGACGCCGGCGCTGGCGGCGTTGCCGCTCAAGGGATAGATCGCGCCGATCTTGACGGTCTTTTGCTGCGCCAGCGCTGACCCTGTCAGCGCAACGGAAATCGAGGCGGCGCAAAGCAGCCCGGCGACGTGCTTGAATTTCATGCTGATGATCTCCGAAAGCGTTGCCACCCGATGCCAGGGCTCTGAGGCCGAGATGCGCCGGGCGCTGCCGCCCGTCACTCTGTTTTTTGGCTCGTCAGCATGGCATGCCCGCCTCACAGGGGCAAGCTGGCCTTGACGCCGATGTAGACGGTGTTGCTGGCCTCGCGGTCCTGCAGCGGATTGTCGAAGGTCACGACATGCGCATCCGACGTCGCGAACGCGCTCGCCAACGCGGTGTTGAACGCGTCATCCGGCGGATCGTTCGACCACAGCGCGAACACGCCGCCGGGGCGCAGATGCTCGGCCAGCCGCCGCAAGCCCTCGGGTTGGTACAGCGCGGCGTGAGCTGGATGCAGCAGGTTTCGCGGCGAGTGGTCGATATCGACCAGCACCGCATCGAAGCGGCGGCCGGGTGATTGCGGATCGAGGCCCGACGCCGACATCGCGAAGAAGTCGCCGTTGACGAAGCGGCAGCGCGGATCCGCCGTCAGCATCTTTCCGAGCGGTAGTAGACCGCGCTCGTGCCATTCGAGCACCTGGACCAACGCATCGACCACAATCAGCGACCGCACCCGCGAATCTTCCAGCACCGCCTGCGCGGTGTAACCGAGACCGAGACCGCCGACGACCACATCGAGGTCGGCGCGTTGCAGCGCGGCCAGGCCCAGCCGCGCCAGCGCGATCTCGGCTACCGTGAACAGGCTCGACATCAAAAACTCGTCGTCGAGCTTGATTTCGTAGACGTCGATGCCGGAGGATAATTGTCTGCGGCGCCGCAGGCTGAGCGCGCCCATCGGTGTGGGGCGGAAATCCAGCTCTTCGAAGTACAGGCTCATGCGAGAACCGCTTCCATCGTCATGCAAACCGCGCCCCCCGGGTTCGCCTCAACGCAATCACAAGACCCCCCCGAGACACCCTTATACTTGCCAAGCCCCTGATCTAGCGAGTAGAACGGCGCACACTTGATGGCATTTGTAAAATTCGCTCGCGGGCGGCGTGGGCATGCGCCTTAAACATTTGGGATTGCTCGGCAAATTTGGGGAATGGTGTAACGGTAGCACAACAGACTCTGACTCTGTTTGTCTAGGTTCGAATCCTAGTTCCCCAGCCAAAGCTTCAATTGAATGCAAGCAAGTTCGGCCTTCCGAGCCGCCATGCAACGCTTACGAAACAGCTGGAAGCCCGCACGAGCAAGACACGCGCTGGAAACGCCTTTCCGGAAGCCTTCGGAAAACGAAGTCGCGGCCGACCGAGCGCCTTTCACGCTCGGGCCTCTCGCTGCCTGAAACGCGATGGTGTGCATAAAGCGGAGCGGTGTTGTAGTGTCCGGCAAATGTCTCGCATCGGGAGCAAGCCCATGCCGAATACGAGGAAACCCGCGCGGGGCGACAAGCGGACCGGCAAGGCCGCGGCCGCCGGCAAGCGCGCCGATGCGCCGCTGCTCGGCGAGGCGGCGCTGCAGCAGGCGCTGGCCGGGTTCGGGGTTTCGCCGAATTGGCCGGGCGGTGCCCGCGCCGCGCGCGGCGGGTCGGCCGCGAACGGCGCCGCTGCGGGCACTGCACAGGCGCATTCCAGACCGGGAGCGAAGACGGTCGCGCAGGTGCTGGGCGAAATCGTCTGGCTGATGACGCAGAGCCCGCGCCACAAAGCGGTCCCGCTCGGCGATCTCGAATGGCTGGTGATGCCCGCGCTCCTGCTGCGCCAGTTCAGGATCTTTTACAAAGGCGAACAACCGGTCGGCGTCGCGCTGTGGGCGCTGGCCGACGACCTGGTGGCGAAGCGGATCGACGGCAACGACAAGCGCCTGACCGCGGTGGAATGGAAGAGCGGAGCCAGGCTGCGCATCATCGAACTGGTGGCACCCTTCGGCGGCGAGGCGGAGATGCGCGCCCAGGTCGACGCTATCTGAACATGTTCGCGACCGATCGCGCGAAGCTGCGCGCCGCGTCCCGGATGATCTGCGGGTTCGCTAATTGTTCCTCGAAAGGGTGCACAATTTTCGGTTGCGGAGAGTAAAAAACCTGCGTCGATTCAACGCCTTGCAATCCTTTGCTTCGCCGACGGCAGTGTGATGAACCTTGGGGCCGGCTGGAACGCGCTGTACCCGTACGCGCCTCCGTTTGGCGCAGCGCTCACCGGTGGCGGCGTGGCGGAGCATTCCGCAAACGGCATGCCCGTGGCGACGATACGCGGTTACGGCCTCAGCGCGGAGGCGGCCTTGAGCTACTCGCTGCGCCACGGCGCCGTCGGCAGCTTCGCGACCGACGCCGCCACCGGCGAGGTCACAGTACATGGGGCAGGTCTGGTCGGCGCTCGGAATGCATTTTCTCGACAAGCGCGATTTTCAACGGCGACGGCAAGACCGACCTCGTGCTCGAGAACGACGCCACCCGCCGAGCAGCTCTGGCAGATGAGCGGCGCTGCAACGTGGAGAATTCGCAGACGGCGCAACTCGCCTCGGGCTGGCAGCTCGCGTATGAACCGGACGGCGACGATGGCATTGCCGGCCGCCCATCGCGTGGAATTTCGTGGGCAGCCTCGGGTTTCCCGCGGCATCCGCGTTCCGCAAAAACCCGCCGCAAGGACATCTCAAGATTGTATTGTGCCGGAAGCCGTGTTTACATGGCGTATTGATGTGCGGCTCGCAGGGAGAGGAGCCGATGCGTATTTATGAAGCGATCGTTAAAGGATTAGAAAGTATCGGCGCAGATGCCGCCTTCGGAGGCGCCGGCGAGAACGCCGCCGGAATCATGATCGCGCTCAAACATTCCACAAAAATCAAGCCGATCATCACGCGCAATGAGCAGGCGGCTTCGTTCGCCGCCTGTGGCTATGCCATGTTCACCCGCAAGCTCGGCGTCTGCTGGGCGACCGCCGGTCCAGGCGCCTTCAACCTGTTTTCGGGGCTCGCGGTGGCGATGTCGGACTCCTATCCGCTGCTCGCGATCTCCGGCTACGCGTCGCTGGATTGGAAGGGCAAGGGATCGCTGAACGAAACCTCGGGCGTGAATCGCACGCCCGAACTCGCAGGCGATGTTCGCGGCCTGCACCAAAAAGAGCTGGCTGCTCACCGACATCGGCCAGACCATGGACGTGCTCGAGGAAGCCGTAAACCTCGCCTTCGAGGGGCGCCCGGGACCGGTCCACATCCATGTTCCGGAGAATCTCACGCATCACGGCGTCGAGGTCACCAACTACCGCGATCTGCGGCTATCGGTCGCGCCCGTGCTGCCCGACAAGGCGCGCGTGGCGGAGATCGCCGACTATCTGGCCGACGCCTTCGCGAAAAACAAGAAGGTGGTGGCGCTGGTCGGCTTCGGGGCAATCCGCAGCGGCGCCGGCGCCGAGGTGCGGCAGTTGATCGAACGATTCCAGCTGCCGCTGCTCACGACGCTCGACGGCAAGGGGATCGTCGATGAAAGTCATCCGCTGGCGGTCGGCGTGTTCTGTGACAGCGGCCATTCCGCCGCCTGGAAAGCCTTCCTGGCCGCCGATGTGGTGATCGCCGTCGGCAACTCGCTGAACCAACATTCCACCTTCGCCTACCGTCCCGACCTGTTCGAACGCCGCACCCTGATTCATATCAATATTTCCGAAATGGAAATCGACAAGGCATTCAAGGCCGACTACGCGCTGGTGTCGGACGCCAAGCCCGCGCTCGCCGCGCTGCTCGCGGCGCTGGAGCCCAGGGTGGGCCCACGCCCCGTCGCCGAGGTCGATCATCGCGACTATGAAGCGCTTCCGCTATTGCCGCTGCCGGGCGGCATCCATCCGGGCCGGATCGCGCAGACGGTCGGACGGTTGCTGCCGCACCGAGGCATCGTGCTGGCCGATGCCGGCGCGCACCTCGCCTGGTTCGGCTATTACCTCGAACTTTCCGAGGGTCAGAACTTCCGCAAGCCGGGAACGTTCGGGCCGATGGCCGGCCACGTCAATGGGGCGATCGGATTGAAGCTCGCTTATCCCGACCGGACGGTGGTCGTCGGCTGCGGTGACGGCTGCTACAACCTGTCGGGCTTCGAGCTGATGACAGCGGTCGAGCACCAACTGCCGATCATCTGGATCATCTTCAACGACGGCGAGTTCAAGCTGATCAAGATCTATCAGGTCTCGGCCTACATGGAGACCGGGCTGGTCGAGTTCAAAAATCCCGATTTCGCCGCCTATGCCCGCGCCTGCGGCGCCGACGGCTACAGCGTCGATACGATCGAGGCGTTCGAGGAAGCGTTCGCCGCCGCCCTCGCCTCCAATCGTCCAAGCATCATCGATGCAAAGATCACGCGACTGGCGATCCCGCATTACAGTCCGTCGCCGAAGGGAACGATCGCAGGCGTCGTCGAAATGCTGACGGCGCGGCTGCACGGGAGATAGCCGCGGGGGGCGAGATGAGCTGGGTCGAGAGTTATGAGGGAGGCAGCGCGGAGGCCGAGCACCTCGCGTTCAAAACACTCGCGGACGATATCATGCAGGCCCAGCTCAAGGCGCGCCGCGCCGCGGGCGGCGCCGCCCTGGTCGTCGCCGTCGACCGGGCTTTCCACGCCAAGCCCCTGCTCGCAGTCGATACGGCCGAACTTCACTTCCGCCCCGATCTGCCGGACTTCTCGCCGCCGGCTTCGTAAAGGCGGATGCCCGGTATCCGGTGATCGTTCGCATTTCCAACGCCGCCAACCGTCCGGGCCCCGATACAGCGCCGGACATGCGCGGCATCGCGCTGCGCATAAAGGTGTCCCCCGATGAGCAGCACGACCTGCTCGCCACCAACTATCACGTCAGCCACGCCCGCAACGCGCGCCAATTCGTGCGCTTCGCGGTAGCAACCGCCGGCGGCAAGATCTCGCAATTGCTGGGGATCGCGGGACTGATGTTCAGCGAGGGGCCGTTCGAGACGGTGCGGATGCTGCGCAATGTCTCCAAGGCGCGCCGTCAAATCAAAAGCGTTGCACTGGAGACTTACTGGAGCCGCGGCGCGATGCGTTGGGGACCGACATTGGCGGTGCGCTTCCTTTTCCGCCCGGCATCGCCCGCGGCGCTCACCGGCCAGGATCTCGCCATCGGCCCCGACGGCCTGTCAAACGAGGCGGCGGCGAGGCTCGCCGCGGGACCGATCCAGTTCGACCTCTGCATCCAGCGTTTCGTCGATGCTTATGCGACCCCGATCGAGGACACCTCGATCCCATGGACGCCGGAGGCTGCTCCGATCGAGAAGGTCGCGACGCTCACTATTCGGGCGCCCGACGTCAACACGCCGTCGGCGCGCGCGATGTTTCGCACCATCAACGCGCTTGCCTTCAATCCGTGGAATACGACCGACGAATTCCGTCCGCTCGGCAATCTCAACCGCGCGCGCAAGAACGTCTATGACGCGAGCGCGGCACATCGGCTGCAGACCCGCTGGCGCGAAGAGTCTCCGCTGCGCAATAGGGTATTAGGCAGCATTTCCGGCGCGGTCTTCAAGTGGCTCAATCGCCGCGTCGACTGGTATCAGCTGCCGCTGCGAACCAGCCTGCTCAACCTCGACGCGAATCGGCAGGTGCTACGGCGGTATAATCTGATCGACACCGAGCCGGCCGAGGCGCCTCCGGCCGCACGCCCGGTGCCGCCACCGGAGCCGCCGGAGGATATGCGCACGACGCGTTCCTTCAACGGCGAGTGGAACGACCTCTCGGCCCCTAAGATGGGGGCGGTCGGGGCCACCTTCGGCCGCAATCTCAAGCCCGACTTCACGCAGAGCGTGGAAGATCCCAATCCGATCCGGGTGGCGCGCGCGCTACTCGATCGTAAGACCTTCCTGCCGGCGCGCTCGCTCAACCTGCTTGCCGCCGCCTGGATTCAGTTCCAGGTCCACGACTGGGTGAACCACGCACGCGAGAAGCTCGGCGTGCGGGATGTGCGGGTGCCGCTTCCGGATCGGTCCCCGAGATGGGTCAACGTTGTCGACGGCCAGCCTGAAGATGAGATGCGGATCGCCGGCAACATATCGCTCGACGGCGCCGGCATGCATCTGTTCGGCAATGCCACGTCGCATTGGTGGGATGGATCGGAAGTTTACGGCAGCGACCCCGTCGGCGCCGCGGCGCTTCGCGAAGGAGCCAAGATCCGGCTCGACAACGGCTATCTGCCCGTCAACAAACTCGGCATGGAGGTGACCGGTTTCAACGAGAGCTTCTGGCTGGGATTGAGCGCGCTGCACACGCTTTTCGTCCGCGAACACAATCTGCTTTGCGACGAGCTTCGGGCCCGCTACGGCGCCTGGAGCGACGACCGCGTCTACCATACGGCGCGGCTGATCGTCACCGCGCTGATCGCCAAGATTCACACCGTGGAGTGGACGCCGGCGATTCTCGCGACCGAGGCGATCGATGTCGGCCTCGGCAGCAACTGGCATGGACCGCCCTCCAACGACTGGGTCACCAAGCTCGGTATCTGGCTGTTGGACGTGCATGCCGCCACCGGCATTCCCCTGACCAAGCCCGACCATCACGGCGCGCCGTTTTGCCTGACCGAAGATTTCGCGACCGTCTACCGCCTGCATCCGCTGCTGCCGGACGACTATGCCTTCTACGATTACAAAAACGGCGCCACGCTGGGTTCCTGCGGCTTCCTCGACATCCAGGGGGCGAAGGCGGACGGCAAGATGCGCGATCTCGGCTTGCACAATTTGCTCTACAGTTTCGGCATCGCGCATCCCGGCGCGATCACCCTGCACAATTATCCGAAGTCGCTGCAGGCCTTCGAGCGCGATGGCGAGCGGATCGACCTGTCGGTGGTGGACATCGTCCGCACCCGCCGGCGCGGCGTGCCGCGCTACAACGCGTTTCGCGCCGGCCTGCACAAGGCGCCGGTGAAGCGCTGGGAGGACATGTGTACGGACGCCGAAACCATACGGATCATGCGCGATCTCTACCGCAACGACCTCGACGCGGTGGACACCATGATCGGGCTGTTCGCCGAAACCTGCCCGCCCGGATTCGGCTTCTCCGACACGGCGTTCCGGATCTTCATCCTGATGGCGTCGCGCCGGCTGCAGAGCGACCGCTTCCTCACCGTCGACTTCCGCCCCGAGATTTATTCGCCGTTCGGCATGGACTGGATCGCGCAGAACGGGATGACCAGCGTGATCCTGCGCCACTGCCCGGAACTTGCCGGCTCGATGCCGCGCGGCGCCAGCGCCTTCGCGCCATGGCGGGTGGTAACGGGATGAGGAGGCGGCGATGAGCAATGATCACCCGCGGCATGGTTTCGACGCCCTGCAGGGGCGTCCGCTGCTGGAGACCATCTTTAACCGCCGCACCCATCGCGTCAGCCGCGGCAGCGACGTGGCCGCCGGGGAAATGAGTTACAAAAGCACGCATCCGCGCGCGCCGCTCTCTCCTCTCGAAGAAGCATTGCTCATCGCGACCACGGGCTGCACCGGACTCACCATGCCTGATCGGCCCTTCTTCGATCCGCGCACCAATGCCCCGATCATGGCCAAGCCCAATGTCAACATGGTCGGACGCACCGCCGGCAGTCCGGACAATGCGCAGGGCACCCATTTCTTCATGATCAATGACAGCGGAACGTACTTTCTGCGCAAGCTGCCTCCGGTCGAAGCCGACGTGTTCGACCCCGATTTGCTCGTCAAGCGCGCCGAAATGGCCAAGGTCAAGCTGCTCGATGGACGAATCGATGTGCCCAACGGCAACCGCGATTTCCCCGCTTATCTCGACTCCAATCGCTTCCTGTCCAATCTTCCAGGAACGACGATCCTGTTTCCCGTCGTCGACCTCTCGCACCAATATATCAACGGGATGATGTATCTTTTGACTCAACCGGCCGGCGCCCGGCCGGCCGTTGTCGACGACCGCAATTTCTATCGGCTGGCCGGCGTCAAGAAGTGGGTCAAGAATGGTTTCCTCAACAAGGATATTAAAGTTCCGCTCGGCGTTATCTGGTCAATGCGCACGCAGATCGAGGCCGATCTGCTGGTCCAGAATCTGTTTTTGGTCGCCGAGGCGATGGGGCTGGGTGCTTGGATCCATGGAGCGATCTCGCCGGCCGTGCTGATGGGCGATCCGAAGTTCACCAAGCAATATGGCCCGATGCTGGGCTTCGATTTTGCTACGCCGAAATGGAAGCTCGCGGACATCCTGCGCTGGCAGGTGCCGCTCCCCAAATATTCTGGCCTGCGCGCCAATCCGGTCGGGCTTCGTCATAAGGGCGAGCATCTCATCAAGGGCTCCTGCCCGCCTTACTACGACAGCATGTCCGAGGCGGTCGATGCCGTCGTCGCCGCAAAGTTCGGACCGAACGGAATCTATCAGGACAAAGGCACGTTCGACAAAATCTATCGAGCGCCGTTCGGCGCGACCTATCTGAAGGAGGCGAGCGTCTACTCGCAGGACGTCATCGAATGCACGCGCGACATCTGCACATATATCTACGAGACCCACGGCCGCTTCCCCTCGCATGTGGACGCGATCTACGCGCCCGGCATCTGGCTGCAGATCCATCATGTCGAACAGGACTATTACGACACTTATTTCAGCAATGGTTTGACTGAGGCCCACCGCGATCACGATCGGCTCTGGCATCCACGCCCGTGACGGCGCGGAGTTGCGGGTGAACAAGTGCCGTCCGGCCGCCTGACCGGGTGGTTTTAGCGGGAGGCGGCACCATGTCGGTCACATCCCCGGTCGAGCTTGAGGTGGCCGCGGCGGACCAGGCGACGCCTTTTATAGACGTTCAGTCCGGCGACGTGTGGTCGTTCAAAGCCAAAGGCAGTTGGAGGGACTGGTGGATTTCCAGCGGACCCGACGGCTACCGCAACTTCATCGCCGACATTCTCCAGATCTATCCGCGCTGCGCCGACCAGCGCTGGTTCTGCCTCTGTGGCACCGTCGAGGGCACGGGCGAGCAGTTCGCCATCGGGCGCGGCTGCACCCACCGCTTTCGGACGTCCGGCAAGCTCGTCTTGTTCGCCAACGATTTGTCATCCCGCTATGGCAACAATCACGGCTCGGTCACGGTGACCGCGGCATCCGGGGGGATGGATCCGAGCATGGCCGATACGGATCCGGCGGCGTTCAAGGGTCTTACGGGTCGCTGGTGGTTGATCCGTCGCACCTTCGAAATGACACGGGGCGTCGCCACCCTTGCCATTCTCGTACTGGGTGCCTGCCTCGTCCTCGCGACGTTGCAACAGGGGCGCGATCTTATACGCTCGATCGGCGACGATTCGCTGGATGCACCGAAGCAGCAGCTGTTCGCGTTCGTGCTCGGTCTGTTGTTTCTCGGGATTCAATCCTGGCTGTGGCCGAGAATGATCGTCGATTTCAACTATGGAGGGGACAGGAGCAATTGGCGGCCGAGACCTCTGCTCGAATGGGGCCCGCGCTTTCTCGGCATCGCCCCCATCATCCTTGTGCTGAGCGCGCTGCTGCTCAATCCGCCTCTCATACTGGTGCTTGTCGCGGCGCTGTTCCTGGTCTTTCTGATCAAGCGCCAGGATTGGACGCGCCGTCTGACCGGCGCACCGGGGCATCAAACCGGCTTCGGGCGCTGGTGGGTCATCATGTGCCTGGTACTCGCGCCGCTGCTGATGGCGGTCGCCAGCCTCGCGCCCGTCGCGTTCGGGCATGCTCTCGGATCACCCGCTGTCGTCTTCCTTGGCCTCGGCTTGATTATCCCGCCGATGATCATCGCGATCCAGACCGGCGGCGGACTGCGTCTGCCCGTTATCGGCAGCGCATTGTTGGCGGCGGCATTGTTCAGTTTGTGGATGGACAATCATGCGGTCGGCGTGCGCGCGTTCGGACGCGGACCCGGCGCGATCGATGTCGCTACACGGCCCACGCTTTCGCAAGCCTATGCGCTCTGGAGAGCCAATCAGCCCGATCCGAAGGGCGGCGAACTCCCGATCGTGCTGGTCGCGTCGCAAGGCGGCGCTTCGCGGGCCGGTGACTGGACCGCCGAGGTTCTGGGCGCGCTCCACGCGCAAAGCCATGGCCGGCTGGCATCCAGCCTCTTCGCAATCAGCTCGGTCTCGGGAGGAAGCGTGGGAGCGGTCGGTTACGGCGCTCTTTTGCACATCGATCCGACTATGGCGCCCGACCAGCTTGCCCGCACGCTACCTGCGTTCGCAGGCGAGGACGCGCTGAGCCCGACGCTGGCCGGCATGCTGTTCCCCGATCTGCTCCAGCGCTTCCTGCCGGTCGCGGTACTGCCCGATCGCGCAGAAGCGCTTGAGCGTGCCTGGGAGAAAGGCTGGAACGACTCCTGTCCGACCGGCACCGGCGGTTGCAAGGATTTTCTGCGTACGCCTTTTCTTGCACTCAGCCCGGCGCAGGGCCGGCCTTGGCGCCCAATCCTGATCGTCAACGGCGCGAGCGAAGAAACCGGCCGCCGCATCCTGACCAGTACCGTGGATCTCGGCAATTCGGTGGACGCCGATGACTTCCACAAGATCGTGCAACGGGATGTCCCGATCTCGACGGCTATCAGCAACGGTGCCCGTTTTCCATGGATCAGCCCTGCCGGCACATTGACCGCGCGAGGTGGGGCGCAAGGGCATATCCTGGATGGCGGTTACTTCGATGCGGCCGGCGTCGAGACCGTCGGTGAGCTCGCGCGCGCCATCGCGGAGTTGCCGGAACGGACCGACCATCTTCACTTCATGTTTCTGTTCATCGCTTATGCGAGTGCCACTGAGGATTCCCAACCGCCAGGTCAGCAAACCGTTCTTGAACATCTCCCGGCCGCCGGCGCGCCCGCGACGGCGCCGCTCGCGTCTTCTGCGTCCCAGGCGCCGCCCGAACGACAACGGCGCACCGCGCGTTTTGTCAATGAACTACGCGCGCCGCTCGCAGGACTCTTCGCGAGCAGGACGGCACATGAGGCGCATATCATGCACGACTTCCGGCACGTGCTTACGCTTCCAGCCGGCGTCACGGCGGAATTCATCCCCGTCATGCTTTGCAAGGGCGATGTCGACGGGCGGCCGTTCGAGCCGCCGATGGATTGGGCGCTGTCGACCATGGCCCGCACCTTCATCCATGATGCAATCGGCTCAGGGCCAAATCCACCCTGCTCCCACAACGGCGTTTCCATGAATGCCACGGCGCTGCAAAGGATCACCGGTCTGATAACCAGATAAGCCGAGCGGCATGCCATTCATTGCTTCGGCAACCTCATCCTGCCACCGGCGGCGTGCCATGCGTATGAAACGACCCGATCGTCTTCAGTCCCCACGCCTGGCCTTTCCGACGCTCCTCCTCGGTCCAGACAATCGGCTTCCAGTCGGGAGCTAGAATGAGCCGGGCGCCCGCGTTGGCGACTTCGACGCGGTTGCCGCCGGGCTCGTAGACGTAAAGGAAGAAGGTCTGCTGGATTGCGTGCTTGTGCGGGCCGGTCTCGATGTAGACGCCGTTCTCCAGGAAGATGTCGGCGGCGCGCAGAATGTCCTCGCGGCTGTCGAGCGCGTAGGTGACGTGATGGAAGCGGCCCGGCGTCTTGAACTGATCGCGTGAGTAGGCAAAATCATAGCTCTTGTTCGACATCGTCATCCACATCGCCGCTTCGGTGCCGTCGTCGAGGACAATCTGCTCGGTCAGGCGGCAGCCGAGATAGGTTTCGAAAAAGATGCGGTTGGCCTTGATGTCCACGGCCAGGCAGTTGAGGTGATCGAGGCGGCGGACGTTGATGCCGCGCGCGGGAAAGCGCTGCGCCTGGTTTTTCAGCGCGGGTTTTAGCTCAGGCGGCGCCTGGTACCATTCGGTTTCGTAATAGAGTTCGATGATATGGCCGTCCGGGTCGCGGCAGCGGAACGCGGGGCCGTGACCGATGTCGCCATCGGTCCAGCCGATCTCGAACTCGGAACCCTTCAGCGCTGCGACGCGGCGTTGCAGCGCCTGCGGGCTGCGCGCCCGCAAGGCCATATGCTCCATGCCGGAGGTGTTCGATGCGGTCAGCTTGAGCGAATAACGCTCATAATCGTCCCAGCCGCGTAAGTAAACCGATTCGCCTTGACGGCCGCTGATCGTCATGCCCATCACATCGACGAAGAATTTCAGGCTCTCGTCCAGCTTCGGCGTCAGCAGCTCCATATGGCCGAGATGGGCGAGATCGAAAATCGGCTCCGGCGTCATTCGCATCTCTCCATTTAGCTAACGCAGCGTCCGCGTCAGGTCGTCGAATAACTCATCGACCGCGAATTCGCGGGGAATGAGCCCCTGCTGTGCCGTATATCGAATGATCGTCTCCAGCGAGCGACGCATTTCTTGCGCGCTGAACCGCGGCGATGCAGTGGGCGCACGGGCCGCGCTTTGTTGCAGCAGCCGGAAAACCTCGCGCACCACATCCGGATGCCTGGCCGACAGCGCTTCGCTGACCACCACCATATGATTGATCGGCATCACCTGATGTTTTGCAAACCAGGATTTTTCTTCCCCTCCGGGAAACAGCGGCTTTAGATCGGGATGGTCCGACTTCTCGCCGAGCACCGCGTCGAGTTCGCCATCAGCCAGCATCTGGACGATCTGCCTGCCGTGTGGCGCACGCACCGTAGTGTCGCGGAATTCGGCGACATGCGCCTCCTCGAACGTGACCCAGTCAACCGAGTCCAGATCGACGCCGTAGTCGTTCGCTAAAATTCCGCGCAGCCACGCGCCGGTCGTGGTCGTGAACGACCGGATACCGACGCGCTTGTTGTTCAAGTCGCGGGGCGTCAGCGTTCCCGATTTCACATTGTAGAGCGCGTAAGCATGCTGAAAGCGCGCCATCACCACGCACGGAAGCAGCACCATCGGCTTGCCAAAACTCTTCGCCATCAGATAGGTGACGATGGCCATCTCCGATACATCGAAAGCCTGCTCGCGGACCATCGGCTTGAAACCCTTGTGAGTCGGCGAATAGTCGGCGAAATCGAGCGTAATGGACTCGGACTTGATCGCCCCATCCTTCAGCGCGGCCGTGCAGGGATGGTCGCCAAGCAATGTCCGCAGCCGCATCGCCACCTCAATCGGTCTCCAGCTTATCGACATAGATCAGGCCGGCCTTCGCCAGCGGCTCGCGCATATTGTACATGTCGAGCCCGAGCGCGCCGGCGGCGAGTTGCTTGCGCTTGCCCTCTTCGTCGGCCTGGCGCTTTTCGCCTTTCAAGGCGACCTCGGCCGCATCTTTGCGGCGGACCACCACCACGCCGTCGTCATCGGCAATCACGGCGTCGCCCGGTTCGACATTGATCCCGGCGCACACCACCGGGATGTTGACGGCGCCCAGTGTGGCCTTGACCGTCCCCTTGGCCGAAATCGCCTTCGACCACACCGGAAAACCCATCTCGCGCAATGACTTCACATCGCGGCAGCCTGCATCGATGATGAGGCCGGTGACGCCGCGCGCCTTCAGCGACGTCGCGAGCAGATCGCCGAACATGCCGTCGGTATTATCGGCGCTACAGCCGACCACCAGGATATCGCCCGGCCGGCACTGTTCGACCGCCACATGAATCATCCAGTTGTCGCCGGGATGCGCCAGCACGGTGACGGCGGTGCCCGCCGCCTCGCCGCCCGCCCAGGCCGGACGCAGATAGGGTTTCATCAATCCGGCACGACCATAGGCTTCGTGCACGGTCGATGCGCCGAGCGCGCCGAGCCGCTTGACGACAGCGGCATCGGCCCGTTTGATGTTGCGGACAACGACCGTCTTCATGCCAGTTCCTCCACCGCCATCGGAAATAATCGCTGATAGGCCTCGCCATAGATCATGGCCTTGCCGGAATTGCGTCCGCCCTGCATACCTCGTTGAAGCGCGACCCGCTCGTAATAGGCCCACAGGTGCTTCTGCGCCGCGAGAATCTCGAAGGTCTTGCGCTTCAGATCCCAGACCTCGTCGATATTGAGGATGACCTGCGGCTTGAAATTGCACATTTCCGGCTGATGCGGCTCGAACAGAAAAACCGGCGGCGCGCTGTAGGTATAGTCCGCCTGCGGCTTGTGACCCATCGCCTGGGCTACGATACGCGCCTCTTGGGCATAGGCGGCCGCCGCCGGATGGTCGACATTATAAGGATCTTCAAGCGAGTGCGTGAGCACAAAGCTCGGATTGAGTTCGCGATAAATATCGATCAGCCGATCCATATGCGCGTCGGTGAGGCGCAGCGGATAATCGCCGGCATCGAAGAACTCGATCTCGGCGCCGAGCGCCGCAGCGGCGCGCTCGGCCTCGTCCCGGCGTCCCGCCTTGACCTTTTCCAGCGTCATGCCGGGCTGCTTCCATGCGAATTGCGATTCGCCGCGTTCACCGAATGCGAGACATACGATCTTGACGCGGAAACCCCTCTTGGCGTAAAGCGCGATTGCGCCTCCGGCGCGCCACACAAAATCGCCCGGATGCGCTGAAACCACCAAAGCTGTCTTTGACATGGCATTCCCTTCTCGTCAGGAGCTTACCTCGCATTTGCCGGCGCGTGTATATGCCACAAGTCGGCGCGCCAGCGCAGCGTGATAAACAGCATCAGCAGCAGCCCGGTGGCGGCATAAAGCGACGCGGTGGCGACAAACCCGATCTCGCTAATGAGACTGCCGGCGGCCAGCAGGCCGATCGGCAGGCTGTAGATCGCGAGCATGCGAACGCCCATCACCCGGCCGCGGAAATGCTCACTCGCGGTGCGCATCAAGATCACCGCGATCGAGATCATGGCGAGACTCTGCGCGAACCCGACCACCATCAGGCACGCCATCGCTGCCGGCATGCTCTGCAATTGCGCGAACACCAGCAGCAAGGCATACCACAACGCAGTGGCGCCGATCATCAGGCGCGCGACGCGGATGCCGCCGACCAGGCTCAGCGCAATGGAGCCTGCCAGCGAACCTACCGCGAAACTGGCGGACAGGTATCCGAGCCCAGTCTGGTTGGTGCCGTAGATGTCGCGCGCGATATATGGCAGCAATCCGTTCGACAACGGATAGGCGGTCAGGTTGGCGAGGAAAGCGATCCAGATAGCGGCCCGCATCCGCGGCGTGGTCCATACATACGCGATGCCCTCCTTCAAATCGCGCATCGGCGAACGCCGTATTGCGTCGCTGGTCACCTCATCGATGGGGTGCGGTTTCGACGGCGCAATCACACAAAGGGTGAGCAACGTGCTGGCTATATAAAGCGTGACGATCGCGACGTAGGCCGGTCCCATGCCGAGCGCCGCAAACAATCCGGCGCCGCTCAACGCGCCGGCGATGCGCGCGGTATCCATCGTGGTCCGTGAAATGCTGATGGCACCGATCAATTGATTATGCGGCATGATGGTGGCAACCAGCGCGCCGCGAACGCCGAGATCCGACGGCCGGACAAGACCCATCAGGGCCACGATGATGAAGACATAGACCGGGCTCAAGGTGCCGGTAAATGCAAGGGTCATCAGCGCGGTTGCAAGGACGGCATAGGTCGTCCGCATCAGGACGAGCAGATCGCGGTGGCCGATCCTGTCCCCCACCACACCGAACATCGGTGCGATCAGCGTGCCGATGAAATTCAATGACGCGAACAAGGTCAGCAGCAGCACTGAACCGGTCTCGACCAGCACATACCAGCCGAGAATCAGCGTCTCCATCTCGAATGCCCAGGAGGTGAGCAGATCGGCTGGCCACTGAAAGCGGTAATTGCGGATCCGGAACGGCGCCAGCGCAGAAGGCCGCGCCAACTCGCTCATTCAATGCCGCCGTTCATCGCGTTCCACCCCTGCCCTGTTTCTTGTTGTCCAGGAACGGGTCTCCCCATACTGGAAGTCGCTTCCTGAAAATGAATACCGCGCTGATATTGCTTGCGTCAATCACGACAGATGTTCACGATTGATCCGATCGTCGCCAGCGTCCCATGCCACAATCAAAGGTTGCCCCGCTGCACGGGGACCGATGCGCCAGAAGAGCGCTCAAACGCAGCCGTCAATAATCCGGTCAGGCGTCGGCCGACCGTGAAGCACGGCCAGCAACAGTTCTATCGACAATTGCCTTTTGCTGAGGCTCCGGCTCGGGCACCGCAAAATGTGCCGTCATCGGAACCGAGAGTCGACAGATAAGACCCTCGGGGCGCCAATCGAACTCGGCCTGTCCCCCGAGTTGCGACTCGATACTGGCTATCACGCTTCTTGTTCCAAATCCCCGCGAGGTCGGTTTTTGGACCGGGGGTCCGCCGCTTTCTTCCCATCCCAACGTTAGAGTGTCCGCTCGGGTTTCCCACTTGATCGAGAGACGGCCAGACAATGTAGAAAGAGCGCCATATTTTGCCGAATTGGTGACAAGTTCGTGCAAGGCCAGAGCCAATGTCTGCGCAGTTGCGGGCTGCAGCTGAATCTCTGAACCGTCGAGGGCAATTTGATGGCCGGCAGAATAAGGGGCGAGTTCTTCATCCACCAGCTTTCCGATTTCCGCACCCTGCCAACTCGACAATGAGAGGATGGTATGCACGCGCGCAAGCGCGCTGATCCGCCCTTCGACCGCATGAATGTAGGCCTTTACGTTTTCGCCGCGGGTCAATCGAACGATGGATTGCGCAAGCGCCAGCGCATTTTTTGCGCGGTGATCGACTTCCCGCGCCAACAGATTCTGGCGTTCTTCAGCTTGTTTGCGTTCGGTGATGTCAACGGTAACGCCGCTGACACGCACGACTCGACCACCTTTATCGACGGTTGCGGCGGCCGTCCCGACGCACCAACAAAGCCTGCCGTCCGGCCTAAGGATTCGAAATTCCGCCTCATAGGATTTCACGCCCTTGGCGAACTGGGCCATCGCCTTGCGCAGTTCGTCGATATCTTCCGGATGAAGCAAGGCCTGGACATTCGCGGGCGTAGCTTCGAATGTTTGGGGATCAACTCCGAAGATGTGGAATTGGCCCTCGTCCCACATCCAGTCCCCATTGACCCAGTCCCAATCCCAAGACCCCATCTTGCCGGCGGCGATGGCCAGGCTGCGACGCTGCTCGCTTTCGAGCAGCCGGCCGTTCAATTCCTCCAGTTCCGCCGTGCGCGCGCGAACGCGATTCTCAAGCTCGGCATTGAAACGCTCCAACTGCCGGGTCTTGCGGTACAATTCCGCGAAAACCTTGACCTTCGCGCGCAATACTTCCGGTATGACAGGTACCGGAACATAGTCGACGGCGCCCATCTCGTAACCGCGCAGCCGGTCGATGTCGCTGACCTGGATTGCGGAGATAAAGATCATCGCCGTCTTCTGAAAGCGCGGATGCTCGCGGATCATGCCGGCGAGTTCGAATCCATCCAGTTCCGGCATGCAAACATCGACCAGAATCACCGCGACTTCGTTCTTGAGAAGGTATTCCAGAGCCTCGCGGCCGGAAGTAGCGACCACGAGATTCTCACCGAGTTGCTTCAGAATGACTTCATACGCAAGCAGCTTCGCTGGCTGATCGTCGACCAGTAGAATGTTTACTTTCTCGTGGTCTGTCATGTTGCTCACGCCGATCAGCGATGTAGCCACATGCGGATGGCGAGGAGCAGCTGTTCGGTGTTGACCGGTTTTGCCAAATAATCCGAAGCGCCGGCCTCGAGACATTTCTCCCGATCCCCTTTCATCGCTTTGGCGGTAAGGGCGATGATGGGAAGCCGGCGGAACGATGGATTTTCGCGAATGACACCTATAGTCTGATAGCCATCCATCTGCGGCATCATGATATCCATCAGGACGATGGCGATCTCGGGGCTCGATTCCACGAGAGCTACGGCCTCGCTGCCGGTCGTCGCGGTAAGAACCTTCATGCCGCGCCGCTCCAGCACGCTGCTCAGCGCGAAGATGTTGCGCGCATCGTCATCCACCAGCAACGCGGTTTGACCGACGAGGTCCTCATCGGAGCTGTTGAGTTTTTCCAGCATGCGCTGCTTCTCGACCGGCAGCTCGGTGATCACGCGGTGCAGGAACAGCGAGGTTTCGTCCAGCAGGCGCTCCGGCGACTCGACTCCCTTCACCACGATGCTGCGCGCCATGGTGTGCAATTCGGCGTCTTCTTCCACCGAGAGCTCGCGCCCAGTGAAGACTACCACGGGCACATTAGACAAGGAGTCGTCCTTGCGGATCGTGTCGAGCACCTCAAACCCGCTCATGTCGGGCAGACGCAGATCGAGCACGACACAATCACATGGATTGTCGCGCAACGTCGAGAGCGCGCCCGCGCCGGTATCGGTCGTGACGATCTCAATGTCGTTGTGGTCGAGCAATTCCTTAATGCTCATGCGCTCCGCCGCGTTGTCCTCCACAATCAGCAGCCGCTTGCGGCGCGGCTTGGCGTATTCCTTGATCTGGGACAGCGCCGCGCTGACGCCCTCCGTAGTGGTCGGCTTGTTGACAAAGGAGAACGCGCCGCGGGCGAGGGCGTGCTGGCGATCTTCATCCAGGGTGATGATCTGTACGGGAATGTGCCGTGTAAGCGGATTATGTTTCAACTGGCTGAGCACGGTCCAGCCGAGCATGTCGGGCAGGAACACGTCGAGCGAAACCGCAGTCGGCTGGAATTGCTTGGCAAGCTCGAGAGCTTCGGCGCCGCGCGCTGCGCTCAGCACCTTGAAGCCCTTGTCGCGCGCCAAGTCTATCAGTACCCGCGCATAATGCGGATCATCTTCCACAATCAGAAGGATCGCATCTCCCGGCTCAAGATTTAACCGGTCATCCGGCAGTTGTTCGATCACACGCTCCTGCGCGGTAGCCTGCAACGCAGCCGACGCGGCAAATGGTGATGGCGTCTGGGCACGCGGCGCCACCGTCGGCCCGGAGTATTTCAGCGGCAGATAGAGAATGAAGGTGCTGCCCTTTCCCGGGGTGCTCCGCAGGTGAATTTCACCGCCGAGAAGGCTTGCAAGCTCGCGGCTGATGGCAAGACCCAGGCCCGTGCCGCCATATTTTCGGCTGGTGCCTGCATCGGCCTGCTGGAAAGCTTCGAAGATCAGCTTCTGCTTTTCCAGCGGAATGCCGATGCCGGTGTCGGACACCTCAAAAGCAACGACGGCAGGCGAATGGTTCAGCACCGGATGTTCGGCGCTCCAGCCGCCTACCGCGGCCGAAACATTGAGGCGGACACCGCCTTCGGCCGTGAACTTGAACGCATTCGACAGCAGGTTCTTCAGCACCTGCTGCAGACGCTTCGAATCGGTGACGATGCTGCGTCCGAGGTTGGGGTCGACGTCGATGTTGAAAGACAGCTGCCGGTTTTCCGCCTCATGCCGGAACGGGCGTCCGACCGTGTCGAGCAGATTGGTGGTGAGAATCTCCTCGGCGTCCACCGTCACGGTACCGGATTCGATCTTGGACAGATCGAGGATGTCGCTGATCAGATTGAGCAGGTCGGTGCCCGCGCCGTGAATGGTCCGCGCGAATTCGACCTGTTTGGCGGACAAGTTACCATCCGGATTTTCCGTAAGCTGCTGGCCCAGGATCAGGATGCTGTTGAGCGGCGTCCGCAGCTCGTGCGACATGTTGGCGAGGAATTCCGACTTGTATTTCGACGTCAGCGAGAGTTCGGTCGCTTTTTCTTCGAGCGCGCGCCGGGCCTGTTCGATTTCCTGGTTCTTTCGCTCGACTTCGACGTTGCGTTCGGCAAGCTGCTGAGCCTTCTGCTCAAGCTGCTCGTTGGTTTGTTGCAGCTCTTTTTGCTGCGTCTGCAACTCGCCGGCGAGCTGCTGGGATTGTTTCAGCAGGCCTTCGGTCTGCATCGTTGCCTCGATGCTGTTGAGCACGATACCGATGCTGTCGGTAAGTTGTTCAAGGAACGTCATCTGTGATGTCGTGAACGAGCTGACGGAGGCCAGCTCAATGACGGCCTTGACCTGGTTCTCGAACAGCACCGGTAGCACGACAAGATTTTTCGGTACCACGCGCAAAAGCACAGAATTGATCGGGATGGCGTCGCTGGGGATGTCCGACACCAGCCGCTGACGCTTGTCCATCGCACACTGCCCGACTAGGCCTTCGCCAAATTGCACGACATGTTGATGCGGAGTGGTGCCATCGCCCGCATAGGCCGAAAGCAGACGCAGTTGCGGATTGTCCTCGTTCTCGACCTGGTAGATGACGCCCATATGAGCGTTTACCAGCGGCGTCAGCTCGGTCAACAGCAATCGGCCCACCGTGACAAGATCGCGTTGGCCCTGGAGCATGTTGGTGAACTTGGCGAGGTTCGTCTTGAGCCAGTCCTGCTCGGTATTGACGTCGGTCGTGAGCCGCAAATTGCCAATCATCGTATTGATGTTGTCCTTGAGCTCAGCGACTTCGCCGCGCGCGTCGACTTGAATCGAGCGGGTCAAGTCGCCCTTGGTAACGGCGGTCGCCACCTCGGCAATGGCGCGGACCTGCGATGTCAAATTGGCCGCAAGCAGGTTCACGTTGCCGGTCAAATCCTTCCATGTTCCGGCGGCGCCGGGCACGTTGGCCTGACCGCCGAGGCGGCCTTCCACGCCGACTTCGCGCGCGACGCTGGTCACCTGATCGGCGAAGATCGCCAGCGTATCGGTCATGTTGTTGATGGTTTCGGCTAATGCCGCGACCTCGCCCTTGGATTTCACGGTCAGGTTCTGCTTGAGGTCGCCGTTGGCGACGGCGGTCACGACCTTCACGATGCCGCGGACCTGCTCGGTCAGGTTGGCGGCCATGAAATTCACGGTGTCGGTCAGGTCTTTCCAGGTTCCGGCGACGCCGGGGACTTCCGCTTGTCCCCCGAGCTTGCCTTCCGTTCCGACTTCGCGCGCGACGCGCGTGACTTCGCCGGCGAAGGCGTTGAGCTGATCGACCATGGTATTGATGGTGTTCTTGAGCTCGAGGATCTCGCCCTTCACGTCCACGGTGATCTTGCGCGACAGATCGCCGCGCGCCACGGCCGTGGTCACTTCGGCGATGTTACGCACCTGGGTGGTGAGGTTGGCGGCGAGAAGGTTGACGTTGTCGGTCAGATCCTTCCATGTGCCGCCGACCCCGGGCACCACCGCCTGGCCGCCGAGCCTTCCTTCGGTGCCGACTTCGCGCGCGACGCGCGTGACCTCAGCGGCGAACGAGCGAAGCTGCTCGACCATGGTGTTCAAGGTGTCCTTCAGCAGCAGAATTTCGCCGCGAACGTCGACCGTGATCTTTTTAGAGAGGTCGCCGCCGGCAATCGCGGTCGCGACCTCGGCGATGTTGCGGACCTGAGCCGTAAGGTTGGATGCCATGAAATTGACGTTGTCGGTGAGGTCCTTCCAGGTGCCCGCAACCTCCGGCACTTCGGCCTGACCGCCGAGCTTGCCTTCGGTGCCGACTTCACGGGCCACGCGGGTGACTTCCGAAGCGAACGAGTTGAGCTGGTCCACCATCGTGTTGATGGTGTTCTTCAGCTCGAGGATTTCGCCCTTGACGTCCACCGTGATCTTGCGCGACAGGTCGCCGCGCGCCACGGCAGTGGTCACTTCGGCGATGTTGCGGACTTGCGCGGTGAGATTGCCCGCCATCGAGTTCACGCTGTCGGTCAAATCCTTCCAGGTGCCGGCGACACCGGGCACGTTGGCCTGACCGCCGAGTCTGCCTTCGGTGCCGACCTCGCGCGCCACGCGCGTCACCTCGCCGGCAAACCGGTTGAGCTGATCGACCATGGTGTTGAGCGTTTCCTTCAGCTGAAGGATCTCACCGCGGACGTCGACGGTGATCTTGCGCGACAGGTCGCCGCCGGCGATCGCGGTCGCGACCTCCGCGATGTTGCGGACCTGGCCGGTCAGATTGCCGGCCATCGAGTTGACCGAGTCGGTCAAATCCTTCCAGGTGCCGGCGACGCCGGGCACTGCGGCCTGGCCGCCGAGCCTTCCTTCGGTGCCGACTTCGCGCGCCACGCGGGTGACTTCCGAGGCAAACGCGTTGAGCTGGTCCACCATGGTGTTGAGCGTTTCCTTCAACTGAAGGATTTCGCCCGACACGTTCACGGTGATCTTTTTCGACAAGTCGCCCTGCGCCACCGCCGTCGCAACCTCGGCGATGTTGCGGACCTGACCGGTCAGGTTCGAGGCCATCGAGTTCACGGAGTCGGTCAGGTCCTTCCAGGTGCCGGCGACGCCGCGCACCAGCGCCTGACCGCCCAACTTGCCTTCGGTGCCGACCTCGCGCGCGACGCGCGTCACCTCGCCGGCGAAGCCGTTGAGCTGGTCCACCATGGTATTGATGGTGTCCTTCAATTCCAGAATTTCGCCGCGTACGTCGACGGTTATCTTTTTCGACAAGTCGCCATTGGCGACGGCGGTCGTCACCTCGGCGATGTTGCGGACCTGGCCGGTCAGATTGCCGGCCATCGAGTTGACCGAGTCGGTCAAGTCCTTCCAGGTGCCGGCGACGCCGAGCACGTTGGCCTGTCCGCCGAGCCGTCCTTCGGTGCCGACCTCGCGCGCGACGCGCGTGACTTCGCCGGCAAAGGCATTGAGCTGGTCCACCATCGTGTTGACGGTTTCCTTGAGCTGCAAAATTTCGCCGCTGACGTTCACGGTGATTTTCTTGGACAGATCGCCGCCGGCGATGGCGGTAGCGACCTCGGCGATGTTGCGAACCTGCGACGTCAGGTTGCCGGCCATGGAATTCACGCTATCGGTCAGATCCTTCCAGGTACCGGCGACGCCAGGCACTGCGGCCTGGCCGCCAAGCTTGCCTTCGGTGCCCACCTCGCGCGCCACGCGGGTCACTTCGGAGGCGAAGGCGTTGAGCTGATCGACCATCGTGTTGATGGTGTCCTTAAGCTCCAGAACCTCGCCCTTCACGTCCACCGTGATTTTGCGCGACAGGTCGCCACGGGCCACGGCGGTAGTCACTTGCGCGATGTTGCGCACTTGCGTGGTCAGATTGCCCGCCAGCAGGTTGACGTTGTCGGTGAGGTCCTTCCAGGTGCCGGCAACGCCGGGCACGATGGCCTGACCGCCAAGCTTGCCTTCGGTGCCGACTTCGCGGGCGACGCGCGTCACTTCGGAGGCGAACGAGCGGAGCTGATCCACCATGGTGTTGATGGCTTCTTTCAGCTGCAGAATCTCGCCGCGCACGTCCACCGTGATCTTCTTGGACAAGTCGCCATTGGCCACCGCGATGGTGACTTCGGCGATGTTGCGGACCTGGCCGGTCAGGTTGTTGGCCATCGAGTTCACGCTCTCGGTGAGGTCCTTCCAGACACCGGTGACCTCGGGGACCTGCGCCTGACCGCCAAGCTTGCCCTCGGTTCCGACCTCGCGCGCCACGCGCGTCACCTCGGAGGTGAACACGCTGAGCTGCTTGATCATGGTGTTGACGATGGTGGCCGACTGCAAAAATTCGCCGCCCAGCGGGCGGCCATCGACATCCAGTTGCACGGTCTGCAGCAGGTCGCCCTGGGCGACGGCCGCCACGGCCCGGGTCACTTCGCGCGTAGGCCACAGCAGATCGTCGATCAGCGTATTGACGGAGCCTTCCATGTCAGCCCAGGAGCCGCTGGCAAGACCGAACTTGACGCGCTGCCGGGTTTTTCCTTCCCTGCCGACGACTTGACCGACGCGCTCCAGCTGCTGGGCCATGCGCTGGTTGGCTGCCACGATTTCATTGAAGGTATCGGCGATCTTTCCCTCAATACCGAGATGATTGCCCGTCATCCGCACGGAAAAGTCGCCGCTTCGCATCGCCTGAAGCGCATGGAGCAACTCCTGCGAAGGGTCGGGCTTTCCGTTTGCGAATGGTTTGGCTTTTGCAGTGCGGCGAGAAGCGGCTGGTGCGGCGGGACCGAGGTCGCTCATGAATTCCCCCTGGCAGGAACGCCCGAATCCGAGCGCTTTGTGTCATAGAAACGGCTGCGGACTCTCAGATCAAGCAGTAAAAACGCAAAGATATCAGCGCCCCCGGCGCCAAGCTCGAGCCAGTTGCATCAAATCCGCAGAAAGCCATTTGTTCCCGACCGGACCAGAGAAAACTGCAAGACTTTCTCTCTTGGAGCCCACCTTTCTTGGGGGAACTCCGTCCCTCACCCGAACGCAAGTCGTTGAGCGACGCGCCCCTCCTCCTGTCACGTTGGTAAACGAGCGATTAACCGAGGGGTCTTTTGGGCGGCCTGCAGAACGACCTAAATGCCGATTTTTCAATCAAATATGGGCGAATGGTCCCGCGATTGCCCGGTTGCTCAGATCGCGGGCGAATATGTCGCGGTTTAGCGGGCTTCGCAGTTGCTCGGCTTAACAATTTCTCCAACAAGCCCATGCATAGTCGGCCAAAACAAAGGGCGCGGCGACGCGAATTTCTAGACATGTCAATTTCGACCACTGCGGCATCTTTCGGGCGGGTGATATCGGTTCGAGGTTCTCTTGCGCGGGTCGGCCTGCTGGCGTCGAGCCAGATGGCGCCATCGGAGGTGCGCGCCACGGTCGGCCGCTTTGTCAGCATCCGATGTTCGAGTTCCACAATCGTGGCGATGATCACGGAAGTGTCGTGCGAAAATTTGCCGTCCTCGGACATCTACATCGCCAGCGCCTCGGTCGATCTGCTCGGCGAAATTCTCGGCGGCCCGGTACGCCCCAAATTTCAGCGCGGCGTCACCAACTATCCGACCATCGGCGACACCGTCGACCTGATCACCAATCAGGAACTCCGCACCGTGTACGCGCCGACCGGCTCGGACCAGATCAATGTCGGGACTCTGCAGCAGGATCAGTCCGTCATCGCCTATGTCGACGTCGAGGAGATGCTCAGCAAGCATTTCGCGGTTCTGGGCTCCACCGGCGTCGGCAAATCCAGCGGCGTCTCGCTGCTGCTGAACGAAATCCTGCGATCGCGGCCGAACCTGCGCATCTTCCTGCTCGACGTTCACAACGAATACGGCCGCTGCTTCGGCGACCGCTCGCTGGTTCTCAATCCTCGTAATCTGAAGCTGCCGTTCTGGCTCTTCAACTTCGAAGAGATCGTCGACGTGCTGTTCGCGGGCCGGCCCGGCGTTCCGGAGGAACTGGATATTCTGGCCGAAGTCATCCCGATGGCGAAGGGAATTTACACCCAATACCAGAACGCCGACCGGGTGGGCTTGAAGCGAATCGATCCCAAGAGCATCGGCTATACCGCCGATACGCCGGTTCCCTATCGCCTGGTCGATCTGATTTCGCTGATCGACGAACGCATGGGCAAGCTCGAGAACCGCTCATCGCGCATCATCTACCACAAGCTGATCTCGCGCATCGAGACGGTGCGCAACGACCCGCGCTACGCCTTCATGTTCGACAACGCCAATGTCGGCGGCGACACCATGGCGGAAGTCATCAGCCATCTGTTCCGGCTGCCGGCCAACGGCCGGCCGATGACCATCATGCAGCTCGCGGGCTTCCCCGCCGAAGTCGTCGATTCCGTGGTGTCGGTGCTGTGCCGGATGGCATTCGATTTCGGGCTGTGGAGCGATGGCGTGTCGCCGCTGCTGTTCGTCTGCGAGGAAGCGCATCGTTACGCCTCGGCCGACCGCAACATCGGCTTCGGGCCGACCCGCAAGGCGGTATCGCGCATCGCCAAGGAAGGCCGCAAATACGGCGTGTATCTTGGCCTCGTCACACAGCGTCCTGCGGAACTCGACGCTACCATCATTTCACAGTGCAACACCTTGTTCGCGATGCGTCTTGCCAATGATCGCGACCAGGCGCTGCTGCGTTCGGCGGTTTCGGACGCCGCGGCAAACCTGCTCTCGTTCGTGCCGTCGCTCGGAACCCGCGAAGTACTGGCTTTCGGCGAGGGCGTGGCGCTGCCGACCAGGTTGCGATTCAAGGAAGTACCGCCGCACCAATTGCCGCGCAGCGAGGCCGCCATTTCCACGGTGCCGTCGGCCACGGCCGGCCACGACATGCATTTCGTCGGCGCCGTGCTCGAACGCTGGCGCGGGGCTACCTCGCATCGCGACGTGCCGAACGATCCCAGCATCAACGAGCGGCCGGCCGCGCGTACGGTCGAAGCGCCGATGCTGCAGCCGTCGATGGGTCTCGACCCCGACCGCTTCTCGCTCCTGAAGAAGCCGCTGCGCTGATCTTGCAAAACGGTCTGCGACGCGCCGCGAACCTGTGCGGGCGCGCTTTCCGTTGGGCCTGGCATCGCTTATGATCGCGCGCGCGTTACGCCGCTCGAACCGGACTTTTCTGATGTCGCAGCCCATCGCCGAACGTTTTCCAACCCCTGCCCTCGACAAACTGCCGGGAGATATCCGCGACCGCATTCTCGCTGTGCAGGAAAAATCCGGCTTCGTTCCCAATGTCTTTCTCACGCTGGCGTATCGCCCCGACGAGTTTCGCGCGTTCTTTGCCTATCATGACGCCTTGATGGACAAGGACGGCGGCCTCACCAAGGCGGAGCGCGAGATGATCGTGGTCGCCACCTCCAGCGCCAATCAATGCCACTACTGCGTCGTCGCGCATGGCGCCATCCTGCGCATCCGTGCGAAAAACCCGCAGATCGCCGACCAGATCGCCATCAACTATCGCAAGGCGGATATCACCCCGCGGCAGAAGGCGATGCTCGATTTCGCCATGAAGGTGAGCCGGGCAGCCGAAGAAATATCCGAACAGGATTTTACGGACATTGCCCGCCACGGTTTCAGCAACGACGACATCTGGGATATCGCCGCGATTGCGGCGTTCTTTGCGCTGTCGAACCGAATGGCCAACGTCACCGGCATGCGCCCGAACCACGAATTCTACATGATGGGACGCCTGCCGAAGTAGATTTTTTTGCCGGGAGGACATCGCATTGCTCGACTGGTCGGAAATCGTGCTACGCCTAGGCGTTGCCACCCTAGCGGGGGGCGCCATCGGCCTTAATCGCGACCTGCACGGCAAGCCGATCGGCCTGCGCACGCTTGGACTGGTCAGTCTCGCCACCGCAATGGTCGTGCTGCTCGCCGACCCTTCCAGCCATGGCACGGCAATTTCCGACGCCACCAGCCGGATCGTTCAGGGAATTCTGACCGGCATTGGTTTTCTCGGTGCCGGCGTCATTATCCACCGGGAACATCATTCCCGGATTCACGGGCTGACCAGCGCCGCCTGCACCTGGCTGACGGCCTGCGTCGGCATCATGTGCGGCGCCGGTCATTGGCGGATCGTGGCTGTCGCTCTCGGGATCACATTCATATTGCTGCTCGCCGGCGGTGGGATCGAACGATGGCTTCACCAGAGACTGGCCGGCAAAAATCATCCAGCGGAAGATTCTGCGAAGCCGGGTTCGCCAATGGATGGGCCGTCACGCTAGTTGTCTTCAATCGTCCAACGCCGGCCCGCACCAGCCCGGGAGGTAAATGGCGTCCCTGCTTTTCGCCAAGGCTAGCGCCTTCTCAATCGCTTTTTCGAAATCTGCTTCCACGTTTTTGCGCGGCAATCTGCGCCCGCAGGAAATCCGCCCGCAAGAATTCGCTGAACCGCATCGTATCCTTGGCGTAGCCGCCGGCACGCCGCAGTTCGCCCGCAAGGCTGCGGAACGGATCGTCCTTCAATTCCGCCACCGTCTTTGGATAGCGGGTAAAAACCTCTCTGCACTTGCAGCGATTATGGCATGATGGCCCGGGCAATAAAGCCCCGCCCCCGCGCTTCGAGATTCCGACATGGCCAGCAGTCAAAACGAGCGGGTCGCCAAGACAAGGGTTGTCCGTTTTGGTGACCGCGAAGTCATCACAAAGGGCCTTTACCTCAATTTCTGGGCTGACATCAGCCATCGTTGCATGACGGCATCGTGGCCCGGTTTCATTGCAGGGGCCGCGGTCGTCTTTGTGGCGTTCAACGCGATTTTTGCGCTGTTCTACTGGATCGGCAATCAGCCGATCGCGAATGTCCCGGGTGGCGCTTACATCGACTATCTGTATTTCAGCATCGAGACACTTTCGACCGCCGGCTATGGCGACATGCATCCGCAAACCCATTACGGGCACTTCATCGCGACCGTTGAGCTGTTCACGGGCATCTTCTCGATGTCGCTGATGACGGGATTGATCTTTGCGCGCTTCTCGCGCCCGAACGCGCGGTTGCTGTTTGTCGACAACCCGGTGATCTCGATCCATGAGGGCAAGCCGACCCTGATGGTCCGCCTTGCCAACGAGCGGCACAATATCATCAGCAATGCCACCGCCAGGCTGTGGCTGTTCAAGAATGTGAAAACTTTGGAGGGCCAGCCGCTGCGGCGATTTTTCGAACTGTCTCTGGCGAGAAACGAAAGTCCGGCGCTCGCGTTGAGCTGGACGCTGTACCATACCGTTGATGAGGAAAGCCCGCTTTACGGGCTGACCCCCGGCGGCCTTAGCGAGGCGAACGTCTCTCTCGTGGTGGTGGTCTCAGGCTGCGACGTCGTTGCGGCGCAAACCGTACATGCCCGAAAATCCTACGATCATCCCGCTATCAGGTACGGTCATCGATACGCCGATATCATCGGTACATCGGAAGACGGTCGATTAAGAATCGACTATGGCCGGTTCCATGAGACTTTTGAGGAATAGATTTCGCATTCGTGCCATGCGGACTTTGTTTGTGAGACAAGCCTTTGAAGTGATACAAGACGGCATCGAATGTCGCGGATCAGGCAGCGATGAAAAGCCAGCGACCAGTTGTGACTGACGACGAGCACCGCGTCCTCAAGTTCCGGCCGCGCACCATGGCTCAGCCCCCGGGCCAGAAGGGTGAGCCGGGCGATGTCCGGCAGGAAACGAACGATCTGTCGCGCTATGAGCGAACCCGGGAAGAACCTGACGATTTTCGCCATCGCATGCTGGCGAACATGGCGGCCTTCGCCTTCACCGTGGCGTTAACCGCCATCGGGATCTGGCTTGCCATGAGCATCGCCGATCTGCGCAAGACCCAGGATTGCGTGTTGATGGGCCGGCGGGATTGCGCCCGCATATCTTCGACGCTTAACTGAGGTTTCCAAGCGCAGCAGCGGATTTGGCCCGGAAATCCGGCGAAACCGCCACCTCCCGCCGCCATTGAACTCAAGGCGGCGCTCCGATATACGGGCACTCGAAACCATATGGGGGACGGGGCGTTCCGGGGCACTGCCCTCTCCTAGCGCGCCATCCCACCATTTATCTTCAATATATCAAAGGTTTAATGATGTCTTCCACATTCGACAAGATCGCCGACATTATCGCTGAGACCTGCGACATTCCACGGGACACAATAACCCCCGACAGCCACGCGATCGACGATCTAGGGATCGACAGCCTGGACTTTCTCGATATCGCATTTGCCATCGACAAGGCGTTCGGTATCAAGCTGCCGCTGGAAAAGTGGACCCAGGAGGTCAACGACGGCAAGGCCACGACCGAACAATACTTTGTCCTGAAAAACCTCAGCGAGCGCATCGACGAACTGGTCGCCGCCAAGGGCGCACCATCGCCCGATCATGCAACTTGAATATTTTCACCTGATCGACCGCATCGTCGACCTCAATGTCGGCGATAAAACCATCACGGTCGAGGCCCAGGTGCCTCAGCAAAATACCATTTTCGAGGGCCACTTCCCGGGCTATCCGCTGCTGCCCGGAGTGTTGCTGATCGAGTCCATGGCGCAGACCTCCGGGTGGTTGCTGATTGCGCTGATGAAGTTCGAGCGCATGCCATTTCTGGCCATGGTCAAGGAAGCCAAGATGCGGAGTTTTGTCACGCCTGGCGAGTTGCTGAAAGTCGAGGCCAGCGTGGTTCACGAAGGTTCCGGTTTTACCATCACCGAGGCTAGGATCAGCGTGGGCGGCAAACCGAGGTGCAACGCAACACTGACGTTCCGACACATTCCCTTCCCGCATCCGGACCTGCGCGTACACATGGATGCGACGGCCAAGCGGATCGGCTTTCCCGAAGAGGCGATGCCTCATGGCTGAGCCGAAATCGTCGAACCCGGGTCCGATGGAAGTTTGGATTACCGGCATCGGTATCGCAACGTCGCTCGGCGAAGGGCTTGACGCGCATTGGGATGCGCTCAATGCGCGTCGCGTCAACGTCGATGAACAGCGCTTTGCACCCTACATCGTCCATCCATGGGCGCCGATCAAGCTTGACGCGCAGATTCCAAAAAAGGGCGATCAGCGTCAAATGGAGGCCTGGCAACGCATCGGCACCTATGCCGCCGGGTTGGCGCTGGATTCCGCGGGCGTCAAGGGCAATCAGGAAATCCTCGGACGGATGGACATGATTATCGCAGCCGGCGGCGGCGAGCGCGACGTCCCCGTCGACCTGGCGATTATCAATGGCTATGTAAAAGGCAACTCCTCGCCTGCCTTTCTCAACGAACGGTTGATGAACGATTTGCGGCCGACGTTGTTTCTGGCCCAGCTCTCGAATCTGCTCGCCGGCAATATCGCCATCGTCCACGGCGTCTCGGGGTCGTCCCGCACCTTCATGGGCGAGGAGGCCGCCAGCATCGACGCAGCGCGGATCGCACTGGCACGCATCGCCTCGGGACAAAGCGACATCGCGCTGATCGGCGGCGCGCATAACGGCGAGCGCTCGGACTTGCTCATTCTCTACGAATTCGGCGATTACAATTTGAAGAACAAATTTGCTCCGGTTTGGGCGCGAACAGAGAACAGCGGCTTTGCGCTGGGTTCCGCAGGCGCCTTTCTTGTCATCGAATCCAGGGCACACGCAGAAGCGCGCGGCGCAAAACCTTATGCGCGGCTCACCAACGTGGTTTCCGATCGGGCGCCACGCAAGCAACCCGGCGAGGTAACGAAATCGCTGGAAGGGCTTTGGTCGAAGCTTGGCGTTCTCAGCGACAACGGCAATCTCATCACAGGTGCAACCGGTGTCGAACCCGTCACGACCGAGGAACGAGCGTTCCTTGGTCGGCACCCGGGTTACGCCGTGCGGGCCACGGGCACGATGTTCGGCCATACCCTCGAAACCCAGTTTCCGCTGGGCCTCGCGCTTGCCGCACTTTCGATCTCGCGCGGCGCCTTTTTTCCGCCCAACGATCCAACAGGACTCGAGGTTGAAATGTCCGTGCCTCCAAGCCAGATTGTGGTCGTCGGGGCCGGCCACTGGCGGGGCGAAGGCATGGCTCTGGTCGAGACGATCAAGTAGACGGGCGGACGAGCGGGGAAATCATGGCAGCATCACACGACACGTTCGGCAGGCCGGTGGTTGTCGTGACCGGCATGGGTATCGTGACCTCGCTCGGCGCCGGCAAGAGCGACAACTGGGCGAAACTTACCGCAGGCGAATCCGGCATCCGCACCATCACGCGTTTCCCGATCGACGGCCTGAAGACGACGATGGCCGGCACGATCGATTTCGTAACGGTCGAGCCTGCTTCGTCGACCGGTCTTACCGAAAAGCTCGCCGATATGGCCGCCGAAGAAGCCGTCGCGCAGTCAGCCATCGGCAGCAAGGGTGATTTTCCGGGCCCGCTGTTTCTTGCGGTCGCGCCGGTCGAGGTCGAGTGGCCGCAACGGATCGAGGTGGGACGCGCGGTCGGCAAGACAGACTTCACCGTCGACGATGTCTTGCGCATCAGCGGTGGCGGCAAGTACGCGCACTATCACCATCGTTTCATGTTCGGCTCGGTAGCAGGCTATCTGGCCGAGACCTATGGCACCAAGGGTTCGCCGATTTCGCTTTCAACGGCATGCGCATCCGGGGCGACCGCCATCCAGCTCGGCGTGGAGGCCATCCGGCGCGGCGAAACCGACGCGGCGCTTTGCGTGGCGACCGATGGCTCGGTCAACCTGGAAGCTCTGGTGCGGTTTTCCCTGCTGTCGGCGCTGTCTACCCAGAACGATACGCCACAAGCCGCGTCCAAACCGTTCTCGAAGAATCGCGACGGTTTCGTCATGGCGGAGGGCGCCGGCGCGTTGGTGCTGGAAAGTTACGAGGCCGCGACCGCGCGCGGCGCGAAGATTCTCGGCGTCCTCGCCGGCTGCGGTGAACTGACTGATTCGTTTCACCGCACCCGTTCGAGCCCGGACGGCAAGCCGATCATCGGCTGCGTGCGCAACGTTCTGGCCGATGCCGGCATGACGCCGGAGCAAATCGACTATATCAATGCCCACGGCACGGCGACGCCGGAAAACGACAAGATGGAATACCTCAGCATTTCTGCCGTCTTTGGTGAGCACACGTCGAAAATTCCGGTCTCGTCCAACAAATCGATGGTCGGTCATACGATTTCGGCGGCTGGAGCTGTGGAGGCGATTTTTTCCCTGCTGACGCTCGAGCACCAGCGCATTCCGCCGACCATCAACTATGAAATTCCCGACCCCGCGATCCTGTTCGACGTGGTGCCCAACAAAGCCCGTGATGCCCGGGTCACCGCCGTGATGTCGAATTCGTTCGGTTTCGGGGGCCAGAATGCCTCGTTGGTTCTGACCCGTGAACCGATTTAGCCAACTGGCCGTTTCATTCTGATGCGCCGCCTTCTGCTCCGCACCAAGGCTGCCATTCGCGACGCCACCAAGCCGCTCGGCGATGCCGCGGTCGGCGCGCTGACCACCGGCCTGCTTCGCACCACGCGTTATTTCGATCCGGTCAAGACCGCGAACCTGTTCGGCCGCGTCTCACGCTTCATTGGCCCGAAGCTGCGTGAGGACAAGATCGGCCGTGCCAATCTTACCGCGGCCTTTCCGGAAAAATCGCCCGAGCAGATCGAGACCATTCTGGCCGGCGTATGGGACAATCTCGGGCGTGTCGGCGCCGAATTCGCGCATCTCGACCACATCTGGAAGCACGATCCGGCCCATCCCGAGGATAGCCGCATCGAGATCGAGCCGCGCACCCACGAGCTGTTTGCACAGCTGCGGCTGGACAACAAACCGGCCTTGATTTTCGCGAGCCATCTCGGCAACTGGGAACTGCCGGCGCTGGCCGCGGTCGCGCATGGGCTCGATGCCGCGATCCTTTATCGCCGCCCTAACATCGCCTCTGCCGACCGCGCCGTCGAAAGGATTCGCGCGGTGAGCATGGGAAAGCTGATACCCGCAGGCCGTGACGCACCGCTCAAGCTCGCGGAAGCGCTGCAGAAGGGCCAGCACGTCGCCATGCTGGTCGATCAATACCTGACCAACGGCGTCGACGTCACGTTCTTCGGACGCAAGACCAAAGCCAATCCGATGATGGCCCGCTTGCTGCGGCAGGTCGAATGCCCCATCCACGGCGTGCGTATTATCCGCCTTCCCGGCCACCGCTTTCGTGCCGAGCTGTCGGAGGAAGTAAAACCGATCCGCGATGCCTCGGGACAAATCGATATTCAGGGCACGATGCAGGCGATCACGTCGGTGGTCGAGGGCTGGATTCGCGAATATCCGGATCAGTGGCTGTGGCTGCATCGCCGCTGGCGATGAAGATCGTCATTGTGAGCCAACGGGCCGGCGCAAAGTGCCGCCCGATGACAGGCTCCGCCACGCAATCCGGAGCGGCGAGGAAGGCTGGATTGCTTCGTCGCTACGCTGCTGGGCAATGACGGTCGTTACCGCCCCGTTTTCACCTTGGTCCACAAGCGGTTAATGGTTCGCTGCGCCGCCACGTCCCGAGCCGTAATCACAAACAGGCTCTTGAGGGTTGCTTCGTCGGGATAAATATTCTTGTCGTTGAGAATCTTCGGGTCAACGAACTTCTGGCTCGCAAGATTGCCGTTGGCATAAGAAAGGAAATCGGAATTTCTGGCGGCAACCTCGGGCCGATACAGGTAGTTGATCAGTTCGTGGGCTTCCGCGACGTTTTTCGCGTCAGCCGGAATCGCGAGATTGTCAAAGAACATCTCTGCTCCTTGCTTTGGAATGGCGTAGCCGATCTGGATACCGTTGTTTGCCTCCTCGGCGCGCCTTCGCGCTTGCATGATGTCGCCAGACCAGCCGACCACGAAGCAGATCTCTCCGCTCGCCAGCGCGTTCAGATATTCCGATGAATGAAACTTGCGCACCAACGGCCTGATCTTGATCACAAGTGCGGCGGCCTTTTCGAGGTCGGCAGGTTTGGTCGAGTTCGGGTCGAGAGCAAGATAGCTTAGGGCCGTCGGGAGAATGTCGTCGGCAGAATCCAGCATGTGAATGCCGCAATCTTTGAATCTCGCCAGGTTCTCCGGTTTGAAAACGATATCCCAACTGTCGATTTTGGCGTCGGCGCCAAGTATTTGCTGCACAGCTTTGACGTTGTAACCAATGCCAGTGGTCCCCCACATATAGTTAGCGCCGTATTGGTTACCGGGATCATAGATGGCCAAGCGGTTGGTCACCGCATCCCAAGCATTGGCGAGATTGGGCAGCCTGGACTTGTCGAGTTTCTGAAAGATGCTCGCCGTTACCTGGCGCTGCAAAAAATAAGCCGAGGGGACCACGACATCGTAGCCGGATTTCCCCGCGAGCAACCGGGTCTCCAGTGTCTCGTTGCCGTCGAAGGTATCGTAGACGACCTTGATCCCGGTTTCTTTGGTGAAATCCTCAAGCACCCCCGGCGCCATATAGTTCGACCAGTTGTAGAAATTGACCACGCGCTCCTGCGCCTGGACAGCCGGCGACAACAGCGCGCCCGAAACCGCAACGACGGCTACCAAAACGACGGTGCAGATCCTGACGCACATCGCAAAACTCCGCTTACCGGCGATGCACCGCATCCGACAACCGCTCCAGCGCGGTGTCCAGGGTAGCGTCTTTCTTGGCGAAACAAAACCGCACCACCGATGTCACGGCATCTTCTTCATAAAATGCCGACACCGGGATAGCCGCGACCTTGTAATCGGTCACGATGCGCTTGCAGAAGGCTTCGTCGGTTTCATTGAGGCCGAGTGGCGACAGATCGACCGTGAGGAAATAAGTACCCTGCGATTTCAGAACCGGAAAACCGATGCTCTCCAGCCCTTTGGTCAGGCGGTCCCGGCTCCGCGCCAGCTCCTTGCGCATCTCGAAGAAATATTCGGCGGGCTTGCCGAGACCGTAGGCGACCGCAGCCTGAAGATTGGGCGCGGTGGTGAAGGTGAGAAACTGGTGCACCTTCGCGGCCACGCGCAACAATGGCGGTGCCGCGCAGACAAAACCGATCTTCCAGCCGGTCAGCGAAAATATCTTGCCGGCGGAGCCGACCTTGATGGTGCGATCGCGCATCCCCGGAATCGTGATCAGCGGAATGTGCTCGCGGCCATCGAAGATCACGTGCTCCCAGACTTCGTCGCAGATCGCGACCGCATCGAACTGCTGGCAGAACCGCGCCAGCAGTTCGAGGTCTTCACGCGGATAGACGACGGCGGCCGGATTGAGCGGATTGTTGAATAGCACCGCCTTGGTCTTGGGATTGAAGACGCTGCGCAACATCTCTTCGGTCAACCGCCAGTGCGGCGGCTCCAACCGCACGAGGCGCGGGATGCCACCAGCCTGGCGTATGATCGGCAGATAGGAATCATACACCGGCTGGAACACGATGACCTCGTCGCCGGGCTCGACGACGGCGAGAATGGCTGATGTCAGCGCTTCCGTGCCGCCCGACGTCACCATCACCTCGCTCATCGGATCCAGCGTCAGGCCATGCCAGCGCCCGTAATGGGCCGCGATCGCCTGCCTCAATTCCGGAATGCCCATCATCGATGGATACTGGTTGTAGCCATCCATCACCGCATCCGCCGCCGCGCGCCTGATGTCCTCGGGGCCGGGGTCGTCGGGAAAGCCTTGGCCGAGATTGATGGCATTGTGGTCGCGCGCGAGCTGCGACATCGCCTCGAAAATAGTAACGGGAAGATCTGCGAAAACCCTGTTCATGGACGTCATGGGACGGTCAGCCGGTCCTGGTCGGCAGGCCCTCAGCCTTCCAGGCCAGCATGCCGCCGGCGAGATGCTTGTCGTAGGCCAGACCGTCCGCTTGGGCAGCCAGCGAGGCCGTCACCGATCTCTTGCCCGAACGGCAGGCGAAAACCACCTGTTTGCCTTCGGGGGCCGGAATGTCCTGCGGGTCGAAACCGGAGAGCGGAACGACGACCGCGTCCGGATAGGCTTCCACCGCGACCTCATTCGGCTCGCGGACGTCGACCAAAAGGTAGCGCCCTTCGGCGATCCCCTTCGACACCTCTGCCGGTGTCAAATCGTGTACCTGATGATCCGCCACTGAAATCCTCCCAGCCGTCCCACTCTTGAAGTTTGAATTCAAAACGGATGCCGGCATTACCTGCTCTTGGGCGCCAAAGTCGCCTCTGGCGCGAGGAAAATCAAGCACCGGTATCGCTTTAAGACCTTCCTAGATCGTAACCTGCGTGCCCACTTCGACCACCCGCCCGGTCGGGATCTGGAAGTAATCGGTGGCGTCATTGGCCGACCGGCTCAGCGCGATGAACAGGTGATCCTGCCATTGCGGCATGCCCGATTGCGCCGAAGGCTTGAGCGAACGTCTCGAGACGAAAAACGACGTCGCCATGATGTCGAACTGCCAGCCGAGCTTGCGCGCGATCACCAGCGCCTTGGGAACGTTCGGCGATTCCATGAAACCGAAGCGCAGCCGCACCGTCGAGAATTTGCCACTGATGCTTTCCATGCGAACGCGCTCGGCGAGATCGACGCGCGGCGTCTGTGCGGTTTCAATGGTCAGGATCACATTGTGCTCATGCAGCACCTTGTTGTGCTTGAGGTTATGTAAGAGCGCGGTCGGCACGAAGCTCGGATCGCTGGTAAGAAATACGGCCGTGCCCTTCACAAAATGGGGCGGACGCTTCTCCAGGCTCTTGATCAGATCCTTGAGCGGCACCTCGGTACGCCGCGTCTTGCCGGTCAGGATTGCAGCGCCGCGGCGCCAGGTCCAGATCATGATCGCCATGAGCACGCCGAACAGCAGCGGCACCCAGGCGCCTTCGAACAATTTCAAGAGATTGGCGCTGAAGAAGGTCATGTCGACCACGACGAACGGCAGCATGACGGCCGCCGCAGCCGCCGCCTTCCAGTTCCACAATTTCCAGATCACGACAAAACCCATGATGCCGTCGGCGACCATGGTGGTGGACACCGCGATGCCGTAAGCGGAGGCAAGCCCGCTCGATGTGCGGAACAACAGCACCAGCAGCAGCACGCCGATCAGCAGCAGCGTATTCACGCGCGGCAGATAGATCTGTCCGGCATGAGTCTCCGAGGTGTAGCGGACCTCGAAGCGCGGCAGCAGTCCAAGTTGCACCGCTTGACGGACCAGCGAATAGGCACCGGTAATCACCGCCTGACTCGCGATCACCGTCGCCGCCGTGGCCAGCACGATCAATGGCAGCAGCAGGACGTCAGGGACCATCCGGTAGAACGGATTCTCGATCGCCGCCGGGTTGGAAAGCACAAGCGCGCCCTGACCGAAATAATTGATCAACAGCGATGGCAGCACGAAAAACAGCCACGCGGATTGGATCGGCTTGCGTCCGAAGTGTCCGAGATCGGCATAGAGCGCTTCGCCGCCGGTCACGGCGAGAAAAACCGCTCCAAGCGTCACCAGCCCGATAGTCCCATGGGTGAGCAGAAAGTGAATCCCGTGCCAGGGATTTATCGCGGCCAGCACCGAGGGATCGTCGCTGATGTGAATCAAGCCCATCACCGCGAGCACGCTGAACCACACGATCATCACAGGCCCAAAGGCCGTCGCGACCCGCGCGGTGCCGCCGCTCTGCACCGAAAACAGCACGACCAAAATGAAAACCGTCAGCGGCACCACGTAATGTTCGAGCGCCGGCGCGGCGAGCTTGAGACCTTCGACCGCGGAGAGCACCGAAATCGCCGGCGTGATCATGGAATCGCCGATGAACATCGAGGCGCCGATCACGCCCAGCGCGAGCAGCGGCCAGCTGCGGCGTCCCAGCGCGCGTTGCCCAAGCGCCATCAGCGAAAGCGTTCCGCCCTCGCCGTTATTGTCCGCGCGCAGCAGCAGCAGGACATATTTGGCGGTTACGACGATAATAAGCGCCCAGAGGATCAGCGAAAGCACTCCGAGCACGATGGCGCGCGTGACCACTTCATGTCCGGCGGCGCCGGCAACGGCTTCGCGAAACGCATACAATGGCGACGTTCCGATGTCGCCGAATACCACGCCGACGCTTCCGAGCGTCAGCGCCCAAAAACCTGTCGTCACCGGCGCCTCGGCGGGGGCTTCGGTTGTTGTTTCGCTGATGGCCATGATGCCTAGAGAACGCTCTGTCGGTTATTTCGATCCGGGCTATCGACGCTTCGATAGAGCCTGTCAACCGACGGACTATAGCACCGTCGGGCAGCCCCGGGCCTTCATCAAAAAGCCGAGCGGCCGGGCACGGCGACGGTAAAATGGTAATTCTGGACGTTACGGCTTCAGATTGGGCGGCAGCGGCGGGTCTTCACGCATCAGCGTAATCGTTACCCGGCGGTTCGCCGCCAGCGACGGGTCGTCGGGAAACAGCGGCAACGTATCGGCCTTGCCGGATACCGCAAAGACGTGGTTGGGAGGCAAGCCCTCCCGCTCCAGAATCTGGCGTACCATGTTGGCGCGATCGGCCGACAGATCGAAGGCACCGTAATCGCTGCGTGACGGCACAAAGCCGGCTGCGGTGTGACCGACGATGGAGACCCGCAGCGGGGTTGCCTTGAGCGGCGCTGCAAGTTTTTGAATCAGCAATCGCGTGCGTTGGTACGGCACCTTTGAGCCGTCGGAGAACATCGAACGGCCATCCTGATCGACAATCTCGAGGTTGAGGCCCTGACTGGTTTCCTCGAACATGATGTGCTTGGAGACCTCGGTCAGCTCCGGCATGTCCTGCAACGCCTGGCGCAGCGACGCCGACGCAAGCGCGAACTCGCGGTCGGTCTTCAGGCGCGCGCCCACAGTGCGGCTGCGCTCCATTTCGTCGGGGGTCGGCGTGTTGGACGCCTCCTCGGGAGGAATATGCGCGGTGTTTTTCAACTTCGGCCGGGTCGGCAGGCCATCGGACTCGATGATGCCGGAATAGCGCGCCTCGGTCTGCACGCCGAATGCCTCTCGCATCGAGCCGGCGACGATTTTCAGCTTCTGCTGGTCCTGGTTGGAGAACGCGACGAGCATCACGAAGAAGCTCATCATCAGCCCCATCAGGTCGGCAAAGGTCACGAACCAGCCGTGTCCCCCGCCGTGCCCGTCGCCCCGTTTCTTCTTGGCCATTGGCTGGTTCCCGGATCGCCGTCAGCCGCTTCAGGCCGGTACCGGCTCGCCTTCTTCGTGGCGATGTTTTTCCGGCAGGTACGCCAGCAGCATTTCGCGTACCAGCGTCGGGCTCTTGGAATCCCGGATCATCAGAATGCCGTCGATGATCAGCGTGCGGTTGGTTTCCTCGTCGAGCAGCTTGCCGTGAAGCTTGTCGGCGATCGGCAGGCAGAACAGGTTAGCGACCAAGGCGCCATACAGCGTCGCCAGCAAGGCCGTCGCCATGAACGGACCGAGCTTCGAAGGATCGGTCATGTTGGCGAACATCTGCACCATACCTATCAAGGTGCCGATCATACCGAACGCCGGCGCGCAGTCGCCGATGGCGCGGTAGATTTTCCCGCCTTCGTCGAGATGCATGAGAAAATTGTCGCGGTCACGCTCCATGTTGTCGCGGATGAATTCGAGATCGTAGCCGTCAGCCACGTAGCGGATTCCCTTGGCGAGAAACGGCTCGTCGGTTTCGACCTTTTCGAGGCCGACCGGTCCCTGCTTGCGTGCGATCTCCGCGATGCGGGCAAGTTCATCCACAAGGTCCCGCGCCGACAGGCGGCTCATGGTGAAAGCGAATTTGGCGCCGAGCGGCAGGCCGTGCAGGATCGCGCTGAGCGGAAAGCGGATCATGGTGGCGGCGATCGAGCCGCCGAAAATGATGATCATCGCATGTTCTGAGATGAACATGTGCAGATCGCCGCCCATGAACACCATAATTGCCACGACAATAATGCCGGACACGAGCCCAACGCCCGTCATGATATCCATGGGGTACTCCGACGCAACCGCGAACACCGGCCGCGCTGACGGCTGGACGGCCCGTTCTGAGCCGCCTTCAGACCCTACGTCTGCGCCATTAAAGACCCGTAAAGGTTAAGCCGCCGGGCTTCGGAAGATGGCGTGAAATGCGGTTTTCCATGACCTTTCCCGGCCGGAATCCTATCGCCGGATCAACAAATATGCGCGCCGACGCACGCTCAACACTCCGCTAACCATACCGGCTCGCGCGCGTGCCGCAATTGCCGGCTTCACGCCGCGCGCTTCCGATCGGTTAAGCCTTGGCCAAGCCAGTCAGTTCAAGGCTGAGGTCGCGCAGCCGCTTGCGCGCGCTATCGTCATAGGCCTGCGGATTGGCTTGCGCCTCTCGCATGCCATTGAAAAACAGCCCGGTCTTGCCAACCATATCGTCCCCAGCAGCGAGATGCAGGATGGCGTCGCCGCCCTGCTCAACCGTGCTGATCGGGGTGGTGCCGGCTTCGCGGACCATGGTCGTGTTCATGTAGGTGGCCGGGTGCAACGAGTTCACCGTCACGCCGGATCCCTGGAGTTCGCGAGCCAGATCGATCGTGAACATGATCTGGGCCAGCTTGCTCTGCGCGTAGGCGCGGCTACCCGTGTAGCCTTTCGTGATCATCACATCGTCGAAATCGATGGGATGCTGACCGAGCGAGGCGACGTTGACGATGCGGGACGGCGCGCTCGCCTTTAGCAACGGAAGCAACAGATGCGCAAGCAGGAAGCCGGAAAGGTAATTCACGGCAAACCGCAGTTCGTGTCCATCCGCACTCTCCCGCCGCTCGGCGCCGCCCGTTCGGGATCCGATCCCGGCATTGCTGATGAGGACATCGAGCCGCTTGTGATCGGCAAGTACGGCGTCTGCAAGCTGCCGCGCGCCGGCCAGCGACGACAGGTCCGCCTGATAGAAGACGGCCTCGCCCTGCCCTTCGCGCCGGATGTCGTCGGCGAGAGTGTTGGCCCGACCGCGGTCGCGGCCATGGATCAATACCTTCGCGCCGGCAGCGGCGAGTTTTGCCGCGACATAGCGGCCGACGCCATCGGTCGATCCGGTGACCAGAACCGTTTTGCCTTTCATCTCCATGTCACTGCGCCTGCGCGCCGATGCCGGCAGCCTTGATGATCGGCCACCATTTGTCGATCTCGGCCTTCTGGAACGCGGCCAGCCCTTCCGGCGTCTGCTGTTCGCGTGAAGCGATGTCGAGGCCGAACTCGCTGAAACGTTTCTGCACATTGGGATCGGCCAGCGCCTCGACCATCGCGTCGTTGAGCCGGGCGATGATGTCTTTCGGCGTCCCTTTCGGCGCGAAGAAGCCGAACCAGCCCGACATATATAGCCCGGGAACGCCGGTTTCGTCGGCGGTCGGAATGTCCGGCATCGAGGCCGAGCGCTGCGGCGACAGGTTGGCCAGCGCCTTGATCTTGCCGCCGCGGATTTGCGGCAGCGCCACGGCACCCTGCACAACGAGCAGGTCCATCGTGCCGGAGACGAGGTCGGTCATGGCCGGGCCCGCGCCGCGATAGGGAATGAACTGCACTTTCTGTCCGGTAAGCTTTTCGAACAGCACGCCGCTGACATTGGCCGCCGCATTCTGGTTGACGAAGTTGATCTTGCCGGGGTTCGCCTTCATCCAGGCCACGAGTTCGACAAGGGAGTTGGCGGGAAGATTATTCCTGGCGACCATGAGCTGGGGATTGTTGGAGATCAGGCCGATCGGCTCGAAGTCTTTTTCCAGATCGTAATCGAGCTTGTAGATGATGCTGCCGACATGGGTATCCCATTGGCCGATGTCGAAGGTGTAGCCGTCCGGCGCGGAGCGCGCAACGCGCCCGACCCCGATGCTGCCGCCGGCGCCGCCGACGTTTTCGATCACGATCGGCTGCCCGAGCGACGCCCGCATGCGCTCCGCCATGATGCGGGCTGCGGCATCGGTCGATCCCCCCGGTGGGAACGGAACCACCAGCGTAAGTGAACGCGACGGATAGGTCTGCGCCTGCGCGCCAGCGACGCCGGCGACAATTGTCAGTGCCAGCGCGCCCAACAGTTTTTTCATGACTATCCCCGCTTTCAATGGATTTCCGCCGAACGGGCCAGCGCCTCTTTCAGCTTTTCCAGCGAAAACGATTTACTGCGGGCGATTTCCAAAATCGGCGTCTCGCGGCGGCCGCAGAGTTCCGCGGCGTCGGGCAGTTTCGCGGCGAGCTCAATCGGGATCACAATGGCGCCGTGCCGGTCGGCGTGAATGAGATCATCTGAACGAACAGTCATTCCGGCGACGCGAACTTCCCCGCCAAAACTGTCGGCATGGACCCAGGCGTGGGACGGGCCGATCGAGCCTGCGAGAGCCTGAAAGCCCGGCGCCCATTGCGGGATATCCCGGATCGATCCGTCGGTGATGACGCCGAGACATCCCAGCGCCTTGTGCACGTTGCTTTGAACCTCGCCCCAGAATGCGCCGTATCCCACATCGGGCCCGTCGATATCCTGGATCACGCTGACCCGCGGACCGTAGCCGGTGCCGACATATTCATAATAGGCGGTCCGACGCTGCTGCTGTTCGGCTGCCGGCAGGCTGGCCTGCACGACGGAGCGGATCGTCACCGTGCGCGCATAGCCGACGATCGGCGGCAAATCGGGAAACGGGCATAGCAAGGGCTTGGTGGTGTAGCCGATGAGCCGGCGTCCCGGCGCCACGATTTCCATCGCATTGCAGATGGTCGGCGTGTCGTAACGCGCCAGCGCTTCGAGGACGGACGCGGGCAGCGGCGCGGTCGCGGGATTGGTCACGGCGTTTTCTCCTGATTTTTTGGAAGTGCGTTGTCTGCCCTAATACCCGACATTGGGGCTAAACCCAACTCGGGCGATCCTTCAGGGCAGATCTTTGGGAACGGGCCTGGCGACAGCCGTCGTTCAATTCAGCCGGGCCGGACGGTCGTCCTGTTCCGGTTCAGGCGTGGCTTGCGCAAACGGCGGCGCTTGACCGGCCGCGGCGACGTCCACCGGAGCTGCAGCCTGCGCAGCGGTGGCGCGTTCATGGTCGCGGTAGGACTTCCAACCGGCAGGCAGGCTGAGCAGATACAGTACCGAGCAGGCCGAGAGAATATGCCAGGGATAGCCGATCAACAGCGCGATGAAGAAAACCACCGCGACGAAAACCGGCAGCACCATCTCCGGCGGCACCCGCATGCGCACCGTCTTGCCGGAAAACACCGGCAGCCGCGAGACCATCAGAATTGCGATGAGAAGCGTATAGAGCATGGTCAGCGCGGCCGGCGGCGTCGGCATGCCCAGGAATGCAAGGTAGATCGGCAACAGCACTGTGATCGCACCGGCAGGCGCCGGCACGCCGGTGAAGAAATTGGCGGCGAATGCCGGCTTGTTCGGATCGTCCATGGTTGCGTTGAAGCGCGCCAGCCGCAGGCCGCCGCTGATGGCAAAGATCATCGATGCGATCCAGCCGACATTGCTGAGATCGTGCAATTGCCAGAAGTACAGGATCAATCCCGGCGCCACGCCGAAATTGACGAAATCCGCAAGGCTATCGAGCTCGGCCCCGAATTTCGACTGACCCTTGATCATGCGCGCGACCCGGCCATCGAGGCCGTCGAGCACCGCCGCGAATACGATGGCCGCGACCGCCAGTTCCATGCGCCCTTCGGTGGACAGCCGGATTGCGGTCAGCCCGGCGCAGATTGCCAGCAGGGTGATGACATTGGGCACCAGCATCCGCACCGGGATCGGGCGAAACCGGCGCCGGCGCATTTCCGGATAATTGGGATCAACGGGCATCTGCATGGCCCTCATATAGCAAGCGCTGGGTGGCTCCGCCATTACGGCGGCCAGCCGGCCGAAAAATGAGTTAATTGGCGCGGTAGGCGCGGCCGCCGTCCCCGAACTTGAAATCGGCCAGGATGGTCTCCCCGGCCACCGCGGTCTGGCCCTCGGAAACCAGCGTTCTGGTGCCTTCAGGAAGGAATACGTCGAGCCGGGAGCCGAACCGGATCAGCCCGAACCGCTCGCCCGCGCCGATGGTCTGGCCCTCGCGCACGAACGAGACGATCCGCCGCGCCACCAGTCCCGCGATCTGGATGACGCCGATGCGTCCGTTCGGAGTCGAGATCACCAGCGAGTTGCGCTCGTTGTCCTCGCTGGCCTTGTCGAGTTCGGCGTTGATGAAGGTGCCCGGGCGATACGCGATGCGGTCGATCCGCCCGGTCACCGGACTGCGGTTCACGTGGCAATTGAACACGCTCATGAAGATCGAGATGCGTGGCAGCGGCCTGTCGCCGAGACCGAGTTCGGCCGGCGGCATCACCTCCGATACCATCGACACGCGTCCGTCGGCCGGCGCCACCACGAGGCCATCGCGCACCGGCGTTACCCGAATTGGATCGCGGAAAAACAGCGCGCACCACACCGTCAACAGCGTGCCGATCCAGCCCAGCGGCGTCCAGATCCAGAACAGGATCAGGCTCGCCAGCGCAAAGCCGCCAATGAACGGATAGCCCTCCGGGTGGATCGACGGAATTTGCGCGCGGATGGAATTGGCGATGGACATCGAGATTCACTTGTCTGTTGCCCTCCCCACAAGGAAGAGAGGAAGAAGATCAATCACTCCGCCGCGGCCGGTGTGACCAGCGGATCATCGACCGGCGGCGGCGCGCGGTTCGGCGCCTCGTTCTCGTCTGATATCAGCGCCAGCCTCTCCCGCGCTTCCTGGGCTTCGCGTTGCCGGTTCCACATACTGGCATAAAGTCCGTTCGCTGCCAAAAGCTGGGTATGGGTGCCCCGCTCGGCGATCCGGCCCTGATCCAGCACGATGATTTCGTCCGCTCCCACAATAGTCGATAGCCGGTGTGCGATCACCAGCGAGGTTCGGTTGCGCGACACTTTTTCCAGCGCGTCCTGGATTTCCTGCTCGGTATGGCTGTCCAACGCCGAGGTCGCCTCGTCCAGCAGCAGGATCGGCGGCGCTTTGAGAACCGTACGCGCGATCGCAACGCGCTGCTTCTCGCCGCCAGACAATTTCAGGCCGCGCTCGCCGACCTCGGTCTCATAACCCTTCGGCGACATCTTGATAAAGCCGTCGATCTGCGCCATCTGCGCCGCCTCTTCGACCTCGGCATCGGTGGCGTCCCAGCGGCCGTAACGGATGTTGTAGCGGATGGTGTCATTGAACAGCACGGTATCCTGCGGCACCATGCCGATCGAGGCGCGCAAGGAGGCCTGGGTGACGTTGCGGATGTCCTGCCCGTCAATCAGGATATGGCCGCCGGAGACGTCGTAGAGCCGGAACAGCAGCCGCGAGATTGTCGATTTGCCGGCGCCGGAAGGCCCGACAATGGCGACGGTCTTGCCGGCGGGCACCTCGAAGTTGAGTCCTTTCAGGATCTGGCGTTCCGGATCGTAGGAGAACCGCACGTCGTCGAAGCGAATACTGCCCGTCGTTACGATCAGCGGCCTGGCGCCGGGAATATCCTTGACTTCCGGATTTCGCGACAGCACGCCGAACATTTTTTCGATGTCGATGATGGCCTGCTTGATCTCGCGGTAGACCATGCCCATGAAATTCAGCGGCTGGTACAGCTGGATCATCATGGCATTGACCATGACGAAGTCGCCGACGGTGTTCTTGCCGCTGCGGACGCCGATCGCGCACATCAGCATGGTCGCGGTCAATCCTGCAGTAAAGATGATGGCCTGTCCGGTATTGAGCAGCGCCAGCGAGGTATAGGTCTTCACGCTGGCGCGCTCGTAGCGTTCCATCGAACGGTCGTAGCGGGTGGCCTCGCGCTGCTCGGCGCTGAAATATTTGACGGTTTCGTAATTCAATAGCGAATCGATCGCCTTGGTGTTCGCCTCGGTGTCGGAATCGTTCATCTTGCGGCGGATCTCGATCCGCCATTCGGTCGCAATGTAGGTGTAGTACATGTAGACCACCACGGTGATCATAGTGGCCAGCACATAGCGCCAGTCGAACTGCCACATCAGCACGCCCATGATCAGGGTGACCTCCACGATGGTCGGCACCAATTGCAGGATGACCATCCGCACGATGACTTCGATGCCGAGGCGACCGCGCTCCAGCACGCGCGTCAGGCCTCCGGTCTTGCGTTCGAGGTGAAAACGCAGCGACAATTCGTGCATGTGAACGAAGGTGCGATAGGCGAGTTTGCGGACCGCGTGCATGGCGACCTTGGCGAAGATGCCGTCGCGCCATTGCGTCAGCACCGCCATCAGCACGCGCACCGCGCCATAGCTTACGGTCATGATCAGCGGCGAGGCGATCAGCCACAGCGCCCAGTTCGACGATTGCACGGGAGAGGTATCGGCGCCGGTCAGCGCGTCGATCGCCCATTTGAAGGTGAACGGCACCGACAGCGTCGCCAGTTTGGCGACCAGCAGCAGCACCACCGACCACACCACGCGCATCTTCAGATCGACGCGATCGCCGGGCCAGATGTATGGCCACAGGTGAACCAGCGTTCCGATCAGCGTCGCGCGTTGGGCGAGATTGTCCTGAACCTGCGGGTCCGCGGCTGGGGTCGGTTTGGTATGAGCCATCAGGGCTGCCCGAACGGCGCGCCGGGTTGCGGTCGCAATTGTTTCTCGATCATGTGCATATTTCCGTCATATAGAGCGTCGGAGCGTTCCATGCACCCTTGATGTGCCCTTGTGCGGCGATTCTTTTTCATTTTGCGGGCGTTTCCGGGATAGAATTGCAGGTGCGGCGCGTGTCCGGAAAGGCTTGACGCCTTCATTTCGCAGTGCCACATCGCCCATTATGAACACCATCAAAACCGTCTGTGTCTATTGCGGTTCCGGCCCCGGCACAAATCCCCGTTTCATCGAAGCCGCAACGGCGTTCGGAAAGACTCTCGCCGAAAACGGCGTCGGCCTCGTCTATGGCGGCGGCTCGATCGGACTGATGGGCGCGGTGGCGAAAGCAACGCTCGAGCATGGCGGCGCCGTCACCGGCATCATCCCGGATTTTCTCACCAAGCGCGAGAATGCGCTGGGCGGCGCGCAGGAACTGATCGTCACCCACGACATGCATGAGCGCAAGCGGCTGATGTTCGAACGCTCGGATGCGTTCGTAGCGCTTCCCGGCGGCATCGGCACGCTGGAGGAACTGGTCGAGCAGCTGACCTGGCAGCAACTCGGCCGCCATAGCAAGCCGATCCTGATCGCTGACATCGACGGCTTCTGGGAGCCGCTGCTGGCGCTGCTCACCCACATGCGCGCGACGCAGTTCATCCGCCCGACCTTGAACGTCGATATTCTCAGGGCGGAGCGGGTCGAGGATATTCTGCCGCGGCTGCGCGCCGCTGCCGCGCGCGCTCCGGAAGAAACAAAAGAGATGGCGCCGGAAGTCGCCAGCCGCCTGTAGGACCGGCGCAACGCTTCGATCATTGGTTCGGAAACGTCACCGCCTCGATCCGGTTGCCATCGGGATCGACAATGAACGCCGCATAATAGCGCACGCGATCGTGCGGACGCAGGCCCGGCGCGCCGCCGGAATTGCCTCCGGCCGCCAGCGCCGCGGCGTGGAAGGCGTCGACATCGCCGCGGGACTTCGCGCGCAGACAGATATGGACGCCACTGTCGCGTGGCACCGCCGCCATGTCGGCGCGAAGGTTGATCCAGAATTCGGGATAGCTCTTGCCGAAGCCGATTGTCGCGCGCCGCGTCACCAGCCGCGACAGGCCGAGTGGCGCCAGCGTCTGTTCGTAAAATCGCGCCGCGCGTGCCAAATCGCTGACGCCGACGGAGACATGATCGATCATGCAACACTCTCGTTTATAAACCGTCCTTGCGAGGAGCTCTTGCGACGAAGCAATCCAGAAGCTTTCACCGTGGCTCGATTCTGGATTGCTTCGCTTTCGCTCGCAATGACGGTGCTACGCCGGCGCGTTGGACTTCACCAGCTTGTAGACCACCGAATCCATCAGCGCCTGGAACGAGGCATCGATGATATTGGGCGAGACGCCGATGGTGGTCCAGCGCTCGCCCTGCTCATCCTCGCTCTCGATCAGCACCCGCGTCACGGCTTCCGTGCCGCCATTAAGGATACGCACGCGGTAGTCGATCAGCTTCAGGCCTTCGATGTATTTCTGGTATTTTCCGAGATCCTTGCGCAAGGCGACGTCGAGCGCGTTGACCGGGCCGTTGCCCTCCGCCGCCGAGATCAGCGTCTCACCGGCGACGTCGACTTTCACCACCGCCATCGCCACCGTGACGCGCTGGCCGTGGGAGTTGTAGCGCTGCTCCACATTGACATCGAACTGCTCGACGCGAAAGTATTCCGGCACCCGCCCAAGCGTGCGCCGCGCCAGCAGGTCGAACGAAGCGGTGGCGTTTTCATAGGCGTAGCCCGCGGCCTCACGCTCCTTCATTTCCTCGACCAGCCGAACCAGTTTTGGGTCGTTCCTGTCATAGGCAATACCGGCGCGCTCCAGCTCGGCGATGACGTTGGAGCGGCCGGCCTGATCGGACACCAGAACCTTTCGGTGGTTACCGACCAACTCCGGCGTCACGTGCTCGTAGCTGTGCGGATCCTTCAGCATCGCGGAGGCGTGAATGCCGGCCTTGGTGACGAAGGCGCTTTCGCCGACATAGGGCGCATGCCGGTTCGGCGCGCGATTGAGCATATCGTCCAGCGTCCGCGAAACCTTCATCAGCGTCGCAAGCTTGTCCTGCGACACGCCGATCTCGAAGGCATCGGCGAATTCGCTCTTCAGACGAAGGGTCGGGATCAGCGAACACAGATTGGCGTTGCCGCAGCGCTCGCCGAGCCCGTTCAACGTGCCCTGGATTTGTCGCACGCCGGCACGGACCGCGGCGAGCGAATTGGCGACCGCCTGCTCGGTGTCGTTATGGGCGTGAATGCCGAGGTGATCGCCGGGAATATGTTTTGCCACCTCGCCAACGATCGCTTCGACCTCGTTCGGCATGGTGCCGCCGTTGGTGTCGCACAATACCACCCAGCGCGCGCCGGATTCATACGCCGCCTTGGCGCAGGCCAACGCGAATTGTGAATCTTCCTTGTAACCGTCGAAGAAATGCTCACAGTCGAGCATCACTTCGCGGCCCGCCGCCTTCGCCGCTTTTACGCTGTCGCGGATCGAGGCGAGGTTTTCGTCGCTGGTGGTCTCGAGCGCCACGCGCACGTGATAGGCCGACGATTTCGCGACGAAGCAGATCGCGTCGGCCTTGGCCTCCAGCAGCCCGGCCAGCCCCGGATCGTTCGAGGCCGAACGGCCCGGACGGCGCGTCATGCCGAACGCGGTGAAGCGCGCATGGTCGAGCTTCGGCTTCTTCGAAAAGAATTCGGTATCGGTTGGATTGGCGCCGGGATAGCCGCCCTCGACATAGTCGATGCCGAGATCGTCGAGCATCTCGGCGATCAGCCGCTTGTCATGCAGGGTGAAATCGACGCCGTTGGTCTGCGCGCCGTCGCGCAGCGTGGTGTCGAACAAATAGAGGCGCTCGCGGCTCATAGGCTCGCCCCCTTCGGCGCATCGCGGTTAAGGGATTTTTGCATCGTGGTGTTGGCGAGCCACTCGCCGTTAACGGTGACGGTGTTGCGCTGTTTTGCGACATAGTGGCGGTTTAAGAAAAACTCCTGCGCGTTATCGCTGGCATCGACGCTGAGCTTTGTCGCGCCGCGTCCGCCGGCAAGTTTTTCCAGCGCGTCGCACAGCATCGACGCGACGCCCTGCCCCGTGGCGCTCGGGTGAACATACAGCATGTCGATATGATCGGCACCTTTCAGGGAGGCAAAACCGACCGGCGAATTCTGCAGCGTCGCGACCAGCGTCAGTTCGGAGGCCAGACGCGCGCCGAATTGCTCCTCGTCATCGGCGGCGCTGGCCCACGCTTCCTGCTGCGCTTCGCTGTAATCGTCAGCCGTCAGTTCCTCGATTGCAGCGATGAAAATTGCCGCCAAAATCGGTATGTCCGCCGGAAGAAACGGGCGTAGCGCGGGCTTGGGCAGCGTTTGTCCCATCACGTCACAACATCCCAAACGAGCTTCAGCGCGAGTATGATCGCAGCGACGATCACCGCCCATTTGATGAAAATGTAATAGCGCCAGTGTTTCGGGAAAGGCGTGTCGGGCTTGGTCATCGCGCGATCTCCCAGGTCGTTGTGGGCTCGCCGGTTGCAGGATCTTTGCCGTCTTTCAGTACGATTCCGGTGGCAACAAGCTCGTCCCGAATACGATCTGATTCTTTGAAATCCTTTCGTGCCCGCGCGGCGGCGCGGGCAGAAACTAATTGTTCAATCTCAGTATTGGACAGCGTGCTCAGCGCCTGCATTTGATCTGGCGCTTCCACTGCACGGAACTCACCAGCGGAGCCCTTAGCTGCCACCCCTTCAAAACTCGCTCGAGCATGGAGATTTGCCGTCGCAAACGCCGTTCGCCGAAGGCTTTCTCGCTTTCCTGAAAATCCAAGAAGTTGAAGTGTATTAAACAAGGACTGGAACAGTTTACTCTTCCGCAGCTTGTGCAGTTCTGCAATCAGGCCAGGAGTGTTTAGATCATCGCACAGCCAACGAAGAGTATCCGCAGGCACTCGATCTTCAGATTGCAGCCCTTTCAGGTTGTCGTACCAATCGCAAAGGAGATTATGAGACTCGCTTAGTGAGTCAAAACTCCAATCGATTGGCTGCCGATAATGAGTACGAAGCATATTGAAGCGAAGTGTCTCGCCCGGCCACGAATAGCCACGCCAATTTTCCAACAATTCCCTGATGGTCACGAAGTTGCCTTCGCTCTTCGACATCTTCTTGCCTTCGACCTCCACGAAGCCGTTATGCATCCAATAGTTTGCCATAACCGACGTGCCGTGCGCGCAACGCGATTGGGCAAGTTCGTTCTCATGGTGTGGAAAGATCAGGTCGAGGCCGCCGCCGTGGATATCGAACACCTCGCCGAGATACGCCTCGCTCATGGCCGAGCATTCGATGTGCCAACCGGGACGGCCCCTTCCCCAGGGGCTTTCCCATCCCGGTTCATCACCGGATGACTGCTTCCACAACACGAAGTCGAGCGGGCTTTTCTTGTGCGCGTCGACGGCAACGCGTGCGCCCGGCCGCTGCTCGTCCAGTTTGCGGCCGGACAGCGCGCCATAGTCAGGCATCGATTGGGTGTCGAATAGAACTTCGCCGCGCGCCTCGTAAGCATGACCACGCGCGATCAATTGCTCGATCAGCGTGACCATGTCGGTTTTGCCGTCGGCACGCGGCAAGACAAAATCGGTTGCGCGCGGTTCGAATGTCGGCGGCAAAGCGCCTAACGCCGCAGCATCGGCATGAAACTGCGCGGCGGTCTTCTCCGTGACCTTGCGGATCGCCTCGTTCAGCGGCATTCCCGGAAAATCCCGCGCCGCCCGCGATCGTTGATCTTGTCATCGACGTCGGTGATGTTGCGAACGTAGGTGACGTGGCTCTCGCCGTAGAGATGCCGCAGCAGCCGGAACAGCACGTCGAACACGATCACCGGGCGCGCGTTGCCGATATGGGCGAAGTCGTAGACCGTCGGCCCGCAGACATACATGCGCACGTTGTCGGAATCGAGCGGCGTGAACGGCCGCTTCTCCTTGGTCAACGTATCGTAGAGTCTCAAATCCATGGATATCCCGTCCCTTGCGGCCGGGCGTCCAGTGATCTCGTATGAGAAAAGACGGCCTCAGCCAGCGAATCGCTAGCGGATAATCTCGCGGCAAATGCCACAGATGGCGAGGAAACCGTTCATATCGCCACAATGGGGCCGCCGAGGGGACCGCGTCAAGGCCCGAAAAGGCGGATTTCGGCCTGATCCGGCCTCAGCCGGCGTTGGCCATGGTTAATCATTGTTAACCCTTTAGGTCTATTCGAATGAGAGGGATTCCTCATTCACCGGTGCGACATGCGATCCGTCCAAGCATTTTTGGCCTGCGTGCTCCTGACGGCCGCCTCGGCGGCCGCCGCCGACAGCCGCGTGTTCATCATTGCCAACCAGGCCGACGGCTATGGGATCGATCAATGCCTCGCCAAAGGCGAGAAGTGCGGCGCGCATGCCGCGCGGTCCTATTGCCAGTCGCGCGACTTCGCCCAGGCCTCGGCCTATCGGCGGGTCGATCCCGATGAAATAACGGGGTCGGTTCCCAAAACCGCCGGCGACACCTGCGCGGGCGTGGGCTGCCACGAATACGTCGCCATCACCTGCCAACGGTGAGGCTTCGAAGGGGTTCGGGAACCGCTGCGGCTCGGCCTGAAAACGACGTGACGCTGCCCCGGGAAGCGGCTATGTGACCCCACATTGGCTCCGCGAGCTGTTTTTCACTTCGTCCGGAATCGCCTTATGATCGGATGCCTGAAACGCTGATGCTTTTTCCTTTTCCTTCCAGACGAATCCTGGCCTGCGCGGCCCTGTTGGCGGCAATAACGCCAGGCGTTGACGCCGTGGCGCAGGTCAATCCGCCGGCGCAGCAGGGAGCCGCCGTCAATCCGATGTGTCCGCGGCTGGAAGCGCAGCTTACCACGATCGACCGCGGCGGAGACGGCGATCCGGCGAAAGCCGAGCAAATCCGCCGCTACGAGGAAGCAGCATCCAAGCAGCAGGGCGAACTCGATCGCGTCACCTTGCAGGCCAAGCGCACGGGTTGCGACAGTTCCGGCTTCTTCTCGCTGTTCAGCGGTCAGTCCGCGCAGTGCGGTCCCGTCAACCACCAGATCCAGCAGATGCGCGGCAACCTGGACCAGATCACCACCAGCCTCGAACGGCTGCGCGGCGGCAGCGGTTTTGCCAACCCGGAACGCGACAACCAGCGGCGCTCGGTTCTGCTGGCGCTGGCGCAGAACAATTGCGGGCCGCAATATGCCAACGCGGCGCGCGGCGGCGGCAATTTTCTTGATAATCTTTTCGGCAACAACAACCCAGCGGCGCCGCCTTCGGATCTCGGCCCGCAGTCCGGGACCTTCCGCACCGTCTGCGCCCGCAGCTGCGACGGCGCCTATTTCCCGATTTCATTCGCCACGGTGCCGAGCCGGTTTCCCGATGACGAGAAAACCTGCAAGAGCCTCTGCCCGGCATCGGAAGCCACCCTGTTCGCTTATCGCAATCCCGGCGAAGACATGAACCAGGCGGTGTCGATCAGCGGGCAGCCTTACTCGGCGATGCCGAATGCGTTCCGTTACCGGAGCGAATTCGTGCCGTCGTGCTCCTGCAAGGCGGTCGGGCAAACCTGGTCGGATGCGCTGAAATCGATCGACGACAAGGCCGCCGCCGAACAGCAGGGCGACATCATCGTCACCGAAGAGAGCGCCAAGAAGATGTCGCAGCCGCCGTCGAAGACGGCCCCTGCCGCCAAAAAGATGGGGACCGCGCCTGCGACGACGGCGAGCACGCCGGCGCCGGCAGCCGATACAGCTGCTCCCTCGGCCGTCCCACCCGACCCCCCGCCGGCAAAAGACAAGCCGATCCGTTCGGTCGGGCCGACCTTCATTCCCACGCGCTAAAGATCGTCATTCCGGGGCGCGCGTAGCGCGAGCCCGGAATCCATAACCACGATCGGGGGTTATGGATTCCGGGCCTGCGCCTAAGAAGGCGCATCCCGGAATGACGGGAGTTGAATTATCCCTCGAACGCTTCCGCCGAGCCGCTGCCCGCGCGCGATATCAGCATCTCGTCCGGTTCGGGCAGCGGCTTGCCGGAATCGCGAAACTTGTTGGTGATCGGGTAGCGGCGGTCGCGCCCGAAATTCCGCCGCGTTACCTTGACGCCGGGCGCGGCCTGCCGCCGCTTGTATTCGGCGATGTTGAGCAGGCGGTCGATCCGCGCCACCATTTCGCGGTCGAATCCTTCCGACACGATCGACGCCAGCGGCTCCTCGCGCTCGACCAGCCGCTCCAGGATGGCGTCGAGTATGTCGTAAGGCGGCAGCGAATCCTGGTCGGTCTGGTTTTCACGCAGCTCCGCGGTAGGCGGCCGCGTGATGATATTGACCGGGATGACTTCTCCTGAAGGCCCCAGCGCGCCGTCAGGTTTCCATGAGTTGCGTAGCGCCGAAAGCCGGAACACCTCGGTCTTGTAGATGTCCTTGATCGGATTGAAGCCGCCGTTCATGTCGCCATAGAGCGTCGCGTATCCGACCGACATTTCCGACTTGTTGCCGGTGGTGACCACCATAGCGCCGGTCTTGTTGGAGATCGCCATCAGTAGCGTGCCGCGCGCGCGCGCCTGCAGATTCTCTTCGGTGATATCGCGCGGCAGGCCCGCGAATGTGGCGGCCAGGATCTCTTCAAAGCCGTTCACGGCGGGCGCGATCGGCAACACCTCGTAGCGAATGCCCAGCGCTGTGGCGAGTTTCGCGGCGTCATCGAGTGACACCTGCGCGGTAAAGCGGAACGGCAGCATCACGCCGCGCACGCGCTCCGCGCCCAGCGCATCGACGGCAATCGCCGCGCAAAGCGCGGAGTCGATGCCGCCGGAGACGCCGAGCAGCACGCCGGGGAATCCGGTCTTGTTGACATAGTCGCGCAAGCCCAGCACGCAGGCGGCATAGTCGCCCTGGTCGCCTTCGACCAAAGGCGCGATCGGTCCATCACAGCGCCAGCCGGCATCGCCTTTGGTCCAGCGCAGCGTGGTCACGCTTTCCTCGAAAGCCGGCAATTGCGCCGCCAGCGAACGGTCGGCATTCAGCGCGAAGGACGCGCCGTCGAATACCAATTCATCCTGCCCGCCGAGCTGGTTGACATAGATCAAGGGCAAATCGCTCTCGGTAACGCGCGCCACCGAAATCGACAGCCGCATATCGTTCTTGTCGCGCGCGTAAGGAGAGCCGTTCGGCACGACCAGGATTTCCGCGCCGGTCTCGGCCAGGCATTCGACGACGTTTTCGTAGTCTTCGGACTCCTCGAGCCAGGTATCCTCGCAGATCGGCACCCCTACTCGGATGCCGCGAATGGTCATTGGGCCCGCAACGGGGCCGCGCGCAAACACGCGCTTTTCGTCGAACACGCCGTAATTCGGCAGGTTGACCTTGTAGCGGATCGCCGCGACCCGCCCGCCGTCGAGCAGCGCGCAGGCGTTATACAGCTTGTCATTGTCCACCCACGGACTGCCGATCAGCACCGCCGGGCCGCCGTCCGCGGTCTCGCGCGCAAGCTCCTCGATGGCCGAACGGCATGCCGATTGAAACGCAGGTTTCAACACCAGATCTTCCGGCGGATAGCCGGCAATGAACAATTCGGGGAAGACGATGAGATCGGCACCCTCAGCACTGGCCTGGCTGCGCGCGGCGCGCGCCTTGGCGGCGTTGCCGGCGACGTCGCCCACGGTCGGATTCAATTGGGCCAGCGTAATCGTGAAAGCGGTTTCGGTCATGACGCGATGGTGCCTTGCGGGCGGACGAACTGCAATCACCTGCTTCAGATGACGCCAATGCGCTCAGCGAGGGCAAATATCCAGAACGCCCCCGCCATGACCAGCGCGACGCCCACCGCCGCCGAGCCCATGTCCTTGACTTGGCCGATCTGCGGATCGTGATCGGTGGTGAGGCGGTCGGCGAGCTTCTCGATCGCGGTGTTGAGCAGTTCGACCACCAGCACCAGAACCACGACGGCAATCAGTTCGACCCGCCGCATTCCCGTGGCGCCAACCAGCCACGCCAGCGGGAAGGCCAGCGCCAGCGCGATCAGTTCCTCGCGAAAAGCCTGCTCGGAACGGATCGCGAAGGCGAGGCCGTTACGCGTGTTGAGGGTGGCGCGCCAGAATCGGAGCAAGTCACAATCCCGCCGCAACCGGCATCGGCTGCACCTTGCCGCCGCGTTCCTGCTTCAGCAGTTCCGCGATCAGGAACGCCATGTCGATCGACTGCTCGGCATTGAGACGTGGGTCGCAGACCGTGTGATAACGGTCATTGAGATCTTCGTCCGTGATGGCGCGCGCGCCGCCGATGCATTCGGTGACGTCCTGTCCGGTCATCTCCAGATGCACGCCGCCGGCATGGGTGCCCTCCGCCGCGTGGATGGTGAAGAACGATTTCACCTCCGACAGGATGCGGTCGAACGGCCTGGTCTTGTAGCCCGTGGTCGAGGTGATGGTGTTACCGTGCATCGGATCGCACGACCACACCACGGCCTTGCCTTCGCGCTTTACCGCGCGGATCAATTGCGGCAGGTGATCGCCGACTTTGTCCGATCCGAAGCGGTTGATCAACGTCAGGCGCCCGGGCTCATTGTCCGGATTGAGCACCTCGATCAGTTTTAGCAATTCATCCGGCTTCAGCGATGGCCCGCATTTCAGGCCGATCGGATTCTTGATGCCGCGGAAATACTCCACATGGCCGTGATCGAGCTGCCGGGTGCGGTCGCCGATCCAGATCATGTGGCCCGATGTCGCGTAGTGACCACCACTCGTCGAGTCGACCCGGGTGAAGGCCTGCTCATAGCCCAGCAGCAGCGCCTCGTGACTGGTATAGAAATCGGTGACGCCCAGACTTGAGTCGACGGCGAAGTTCAGGCCGCAAGCACGCATGAAATCGAGCGCTTCCGAAATCCGGTCGGCCAGTTCCATGTAGCGCTTGGACTGTGGCGAATCCTTTACCGATTCGAGCATCCACTGATGAACATTGTCGACCGACGCGTAGCCGCCCTTGGCGAACGCGCGCAGCAGGTTCAGCGTCGCCGCCGACTGACGATAGGCCTCGATCTGACGCCGCGGATCGGGCGTGCGCGCTTCCGGCGTGAAGGCGATATCGTTGACGATGTCACCGCGATAGCTCGGCAGCTCTATTCCGTTGACCTTTTCCATCGGCGACGAGCGCGGCTTGGCGAACTGGCCGGCGATGCGACCGACCTTTACCACCGGCAGCGCGCCGGCATAGGTCAGTACGATCGCCATCTGCAGGAAGACGCGGAAAAAGTCGCGGATGTTGTTGGCGCCATGCTCGGCGAAGCTTTCGGAGCAGTCGCCGCCCTGCAACAGGAACGCCTCGCCCTTGGCGACGCGCCCCAGCGCCTTTTTCAGGTTGCGCGCCTCACCTGCAAAAACCAGCGGCGGAAATGTTGCAAGCTGCGCCTCGACATCGGCCAACGCTCTGGCGTCGGGATAGTCGGGTACTTGCAGAACCGGCTTGGCGCGCCAGCTGTCGGGTGTCCACCGCTCGGACATGGCGTTAACTCCTGAGCAAAAACCGCTACTTATGTGAGATCGAAGCGCCGGTTTATACACAGGGTAGCGGCGGACCGCCAGTTGCAATTCCGGCTTTCGACACAAGCCCTTGCGGATAAAGCCGAATTCGCCTTTGCTGCAGGCCGTTGCGAACGGCTGAGGGAAATACCGCGGTGCCAGAGCCTGACCTGGACGATGTCTTTATCGACGACATCACGTTTCCGGCTGCGGACGGATATCTGCTCGGGGCGACGCTCTATCTGCCGCGCGGGGCCAAGCGACATGCCGTCCTCATCAATTCGGCCACCGCCGTGCCGCGCAAGCTCTATAAGGGATTTGCCAGCTATCTGGCGCGGCGCGGCTGCGCAGTTCTGACCTATGACTACCGCGGCACCGGGGACTCCCGGCTGAAATCGCTGACCGCCTATGACCAGCCGCGATCGCTGGTCGGCTTTAAAGCCTCGATGTCGGATTGGGCCGCGCTCGATGTCACCGCGGCGGTGGCCTGGATGCGCCAGCGCTACAAAGCCCTGCCGCTCAATTATGTCGGGCATTCGTTCGGCGGCCAGGTACTGGGACTGCTTGCCAACAATACCGAGGTGTCGCGCGCGTTGTTTATCGCGGCGCAGGCCGGATATTGGAAGCTGATGGCCGCGCCGGAGCGCTATCGCGTCTATGCGATGCTGAATTTCGTCGGTGTGCCGCTGACCCGCCTGATGGGTTACACACCAGGCTGGACCGGGCTGGGGCTGGACCTGCCCAAAGGCGTGTTCCTGCAATGGGTCAGTTGGGTCATGAGCGAGCGCTATATGTTCGAAGACCCCAACCTCAAGGCGCTGGAAAACTTCCCGCATTACAAGGGAGCGCTGCGGGCGCTATGCATATCCGACGACCCGTGGGCAACCCGGCCGGCGGTCGAATTATTGTGTTCGGGATTCACCTCGATCGAGCCGGACATTTTGACGATCACGCCCGCGGATGCCGGCGCCGCCAAAATCGGCCATTTCGGCTTCTTCAAACCCGAGCATCGCGACACGCTGTGGCGCGGTGCCGCGGAATGGATCGAGGCCGCGGGCTAGCGATCGCGATCATTCCGCGGCCTGCCGCACATAGCGCGCGGTCGGCGTGCGCATCGTCACCAGTTCTTCCGCGGCGGTGGGATGCAAGGCCATGGTGGCGTCGAAATCGGCCTTGGTCGCCTTCATCTTGACCGCGATGCCGAGCACCTGGACGATTTCGGCGGCGCCGTCCCCGACGACATGGCATCCGATCACCCGATCGGTCGTGCCATCGACGACCAGCTTCATCAGCACCCGGGTATCGCGGCCCGACATCGTCGACTTGATCGGCCTGAAATCCGTTTTGTAGATATCGACGTGGCTGAAATGCGCCCTCGCCTGGGCTTCGGTCAAACCTACCGTGCCGACTTCCGGCTGCGAGAACACCGCGGTCGGAATATCGGCGTGATCGACCTGAACCGGACGCTTGCCGAACACCGTATCGGCAAAGGCGTGTCCTTCGCGGATCGCGACCGGCGTCAGATTGATGCGATGGGTGACATCCCCGATCGCATAGATGTTCGGCACCGACGTGCGCGAGAAGCTGTCCACCGCGATCCCGCCATTGTTCGGATCGATGGCGACGCCGGTTTTCTCCAGCCCGAGATTGGCGACGTTCGGATGCCGGCCGATTGCGAACATCACCTGCTCCGAGGCGATGCTGGATCCGTTCGACAGATGCGTGGTGAATTCCTTAGCCCGCTTGTCGATCCTGTTGACGGTGCAGCCGGTCAGGATGGTGATGCCTTCCTTTTCCATCTCGGCGCGCACATGGGCGCGGACATCCTCATCGAAACCGCGCAGGACGTTGTCGCCGCGATAGACCAGCGTCACGTCGCACCCGAAGCCCGCAAAGATGCAGGCGAATTCCAGCGCGATGTAACCGCCGCCCTGAATCACGATGCGCTTCGGCAGTTCCGGCAGATGAAACACCTCGTTCGATGAAATCACGTGCTCAATGCCGGGAATCGGCGCCCCGTGATTGGGCGCGCCGCCGGTCGCGACCAGCACGTATCTTGCCCGCACGGCCTCGCCGGTCGCAAGACGAAGCGTATGGGCGTCTTCGAACACCGCGCGGGTCTTGACGATTCGCGCACCGGACTTCTCGACGTTCGCCGTGTAGATGCCTTCGAGCCGCGCGATCTCCTTGTCCTTGTTGGCGATCAGCGTCGGCCAGTCGAACGTGGCCGAGGGGATGGTCCAGCCAAAGCCCGCGGCATCCTCGATTTCGAAATGAATGTGCGAAGCCAGGACCAGCAGCTTTTTCGGCACGCAGCCGCGGATCACACAGGTGCCGCCCATCCGGTATTCTTCGGCGACCATGACCCGCGCGCCATGTCCGGCGGCGATGCGGGCGGCGCGGACGCCGCCCGAACCGCCACCGATGACAAACAGATCGACATCGAAATCAGCCATCTGCTCCCCGAGCGCAGTCAGATGCTGCTCAGATTTCCTTGCCGCGTTTTTTCATCTCGACCCGGAACTGTTCGTTGACCGTCTGGGCAAAAACCTGCCCCCACTGATTCATATAGGACATGCTGAACTGGATCGCCCGGGGCTCGGTTGCGAGCAGTTTCTGGCCGAGCGGAGACTTGTAGAACGCGACCAGGTCCTTCAATTCCTGCTCGGTGAACTCGTTGGCATAGATCTTGGCCATGCCCTCGCCGATCTCCTGCTCTTTGCCGGCGAGATTTTTCGCGACAATCACCGCGACTTCGTTGAGGTCCTTCTGATAATTGAGGTTGCTCTGCAGCAGCGCATTCTTGGTCTGATCTACAATATTGGGAACTGCACTCGCGTACATGGCGTTGGCATTCTTCATCGTCAGAATTTCCTTCGCGGCCGCCAAAGCCGCGGGCGACGCCGGCTTAAGCCCAGGCGCTGTTGCAGGTGCAGTCTGCTTGGGCGCAGGTTGTTGCGCGTAGGCGGGAGCGCCGACCCAAGCCAGTCCCATCACCAGGGCAGCGGCCGCCACAACTTTCAAAAGATGCTTCATTCCGATTCTCCTCGATTGCGGCGCTTAAGGCCGTTCAACAATGCGAATTCCCCGAGAGCCTGCCAGCACCACTGTGCTGGCAAGGCCAATGAACAGCCCGTGCTCGACAACACCCGGTATCGAGTTCAAAAAACCGGCGAGGCGCGGCGCGTCGGGTATTTGTCCGAGATGGGCATCGACAATCCAGTGGCCGCCATCGGTGACAAAAGCATGGCCATCACCGCCTTTCCGGATCACCATTTGCCCTGAAACGCCGCATTCCGCAAATGCCTGCGCGATGCCGCGCCGCGTCGCCGACAGGCCGAACGGGATCACTTCCACGGGCAACGGAAAGCGGCCGAGGGTTTTTACCCATTTGGAATTGTCGGCGATCACGATCATGCGATCCGATGCCGCGGCCACGATCTTTTCGCGCAGCAACGCGCCGCCGCCACCTTTGATGACATTGAGAGCGGGATCGATTTCATCCGCTCCGTCGACGGTCAGATCGAGCCGGTCGATGTCGTCCAGGCTCGTCAGCGGGACGCCGCAGCGCTGCGCGTCGGCACCGGTCGCCTCCGAGGTCGGCACGCCGATGACGTCCAGTCCGGCACGGACCCGCTCACCGAGGAGTTCGACAAAGAGCTTGGCGGTCGAGCCCGTGCCGAGCCCAAGCTTCATGCCGTCGCGCACATGCTCGAGCGCGCGCGCCGCCGCCTGCCTTTTCAGTTCGTCCATGGTCACGCGCGACGATGCTCCCAGACCGTTGCCGGTCGTCCTGCCGCCGATACCGGCGCGCGGCATATCTAGCGTCGTTTCATGGTGAGGAACAGGCTTATACGACTACTTTCGACGGGATCGCCGACATTGCAGCCGACAATCTGCCCTACTTGCGCAATCGCCCCGAGGCCGGTAGCGATCCGTCATGAGCCCCTATCCTACGGTGGTCTTCGATCTGGACGGCACGCTGGTCGATACGGCGCCCGATCTCATCAATGCGCTCAATTTCGTGCTCAGCCGCGAGGGGCTGCCCGCGGTGCCGATGAAATCCGCGCGCCACCTGATCGGCGCCGGCGCCCGCAAGCTGCTGGAACGTGGATTGGAGATCGACGGTCGCCATGTCAGTTCAGGCGACCTCGACCGTCTGACCAGTGATTTTATCGATCATTACGCGATGCATATCGCCGATAAATCTCGCCCGTTCGAAGGTCTGGAAGACGCGCTCGACAATCTGTCCTCGGATGGCTACCGCTTTGCGGTTTGCACCAACAAGCTGGAGTGGCTGTCGAAGCTGCTGCTCGATGAGCTGGGATTGAGTTCGCGGTTCTCCGCGATTTGCGGCGCCGACACGTTTGGCGTCTCCAAACCCGACCCGGCCATCCTGCAACAGACCGTGGCGCGCGCCGGCGGACATCTTGCCTCCACCGTCATGGTCGGTGATGCCGGACCGGACATCGGGGTCGCCCGCCGCGCCAATGTGCCGGTGGTCGGCGTCGATTTTGGCTATACTGACGTTGCCATGGCGGATCTCAAACCTGATCGTCTGATCGGTCACATGAGAGATTTGCCGGCGGCGGTGAAAAGCCTCATTTCCGGACGGCTAACCCCGCTAACAGGTTGATTCACATACAAGATTTTTCACGCTCGGCAACGGCATTAACCATCAATTAACGATTCCGGCCCGCGCGGTTGCGTGGGTGTCCGGAGGCTCCTATGGTCGCGTCGGGGACTGTGGCAGTTGGCCGCAACAACTGACGGATGGATCATGCGTCGTGTCATCGTGATTGCCGTGGCAGGGCTCGGTTTGGCCGGTTGCTCTTCGTTTTCAATGGACGCCTTCAAGTCGACACCGCCCCCTGTGACGGTCCAGCTTGAATCGGCGCCGCAGGGAGCCAATGCGGTCACTTCCCTGGGACCGGGCTGCAAGACGCCATGTTCGGTCTCGGTGCCACCTGCCGACAGTTTCACCGTGACATATACCCTGAACAAATTTCAGCCGATGACGGTCCCGGTGCAGGTCATCCGTATTCCCGGCGACTTCTCGACCCCCGCATCGACCACGGTCGATCCCAATCCGGTGGTGGCCGAACTGCAACCGGCCGCGCCGCCCCCAAGGGCCGTCCGAAAGCCGCTGCGGCCGAAAAAGCCGAAGCCGAAACCCGCGGCCGCTCCCGCTGCATCGCCGTTCCCGCAGCCGGCAGCACCCGCTCCCGCGCCAACGCGATAACTGCAAGCGCAGTGCAGTACGCGCGGCGCGGATTGTACGCGGATCGCATCATGCCTAGATTATGATTGCGGGGTTCCGCCCCTGCTGTCACGACTGCCGCGGCAGTGATATAGGCGTGTCCAGATGACCGTACATGTGTCGAACAACCCAGCAACGCCGTCCTCAGCCATGACCGACCCGTTTGGCCGGACCATCAGCTATCTGCGGGTGTCGGTCACGGACCGCTGCGATCTGCGCTGCTTTTATTGCATGTCCGAGGACATGACTTTCCTGCCCAAGGCCGATTTGCTGACGCTGGAGGAACTCGACCGGCTGTGTACAGCGTTCATCGCCAAGGGGGTGCGCAAGTTGCGGCTCACCGGCGGCGAGCCGCTGGTCCGCCGCAACGTGATGTCGCTGGTGCGTTCGCTGTCGCGCCATCTCGATAGCGGCGCGCTGAATGAATTGACTCTGACGACGAATGGTTCGCAACTGACCCGGTTCGCCGGCGAGCTGCGGGACTGCGGTATCAGGCGGATCAACGTCTCACTGGATACGCTCGATCCTGCGAAGTTCCGGGCCATCACCCGCTGGGGCGATCTCGACAAGGTGCTGGCCGGCATCGAGGCGGCGCGTGCCGCCGGTCTCGCCGTCAAGATCAACGCCGTGGCGCTGAAAAACCTCAACGAGGAAGAGATTCCCGCGCTGATGGAGTGGGCGCACGGCAAGGGCATGGCGCTGACGCTGATCGAGGTGATGCCGATGGGCGACATCGGCGCGGGCCGCATCGACCAATATGTGCCGCTGTCGCTGCTGCGCGCGCGTCTCGCCAAGCAGTATACGCTCACCGATCTCGACGACGACAGCGGGGGACCTGCGCGTTACGTCCGCGTCGGCGAGACCGGTGGCAAGCTCGGCTTCATCACCCCGATGACCCACAATTTCTGCGAATCCTGCAATCGCGTTCGCATTACCTGCACCGGCACATTGCATACCTGCCTCGGCCATGAGGATGCCTCCGATTTGCGCAAGCCGCTGCGCGCCTCTGCCGACGACGACCTGCTCGGCGCCGCCATCGATCGTGCCATCGGCCTCAAGCCCAAAGGCCACGACTTCATCATCGACCGCCGGCACAACCGCCCCAGCGTCAGCCGGCACATGAGCGTCACCGGCGGCTAGCCCGCAAAAGGGTTGCATTGCCTCGTCGGCGAATATTCCCTTTCAATATCAACAAACTTCCGATTGACGGGGCCGTTTCGCGCTGGAATGGTGCAACTGCTTCATGCTAGCCCGGCTGGATAAGCCGCTGCGTGCCATTGGCGCAGTCAAGACGGCAGACGCGCAATTGGGGAGGGCTATCGGTGCAATCGCTCCTGAAAATGAGCCGCGCAATCGACGTGTTCACGAGGTGGATGGGTAAGCGCCTGGCGTGGCTGATTCTCGTTGCCGTGATCGTGTCCGCCGTCAACGCAACCGTTCGCAAGGCTTTCGACATATCCTCGAATTCCTGGCTTGAATTGCAATGGCTGCTGTTCAGCATCGTCTTCCTGATGTGCTCGTCTTGGACGTTGCTCGATAACGAGCATATCCGCATCGATATCGTCAACAACATGATGCCAAAGAGAATACGGGACGGCATCGACATCATCGGCCATACTTTTTTTCTTTTGCCGTTGACCATCGTCATGATCATCACCGGCGTCCCATTCTTCTTGCGATCCTTCCAGATCAACGAACAGTCCGGCAATGCCGGAGGCCTGCCGCAATGGCCCGCCAAGTCGCTGATCATGATCGGATTCGCCATGCTGCTGGTGCAAGCCATATCTGAGCTGATCAAGCGCATTGCGGTGATGCGCGGGCTCATCCCGGATCCGCACGCCTCGCAGGTTCATGCCATCGAGGCCGAGATCGAGCACCTCGTCGAGGCGATCGCCGGCGAAAAACACTGATCGCCGGACGCGGTCGCAGGGGGAGTTAGATGTCAGCGTTTCTTATAGCCAACATGGCGCCGATTATGTTCGCGTCGTTGGTTATCATCCTGCTGCTGGGTTATCCGGCGGCCTTTTCGCTGGGCGCGGTCGGTCTGATCTACGCGTTCGTCGGCATCGAACTTGGTGAATTCCGGCCGGACTTCCTGCAGGCGCTTCCCGAGCGCGTCTACGGCGTGATGAACAACGACACGCTGCTGGCGATTCCGTTCTTTACCTTCATGGGACTGGTGCTCGAACGATCGGGGATGGCCGAGGATCTGCTCGATACGATCGGGCAATTGTTCGGCACCATTCGCGGCGGTCTCGCCTACGCCGTGGTCTTCGTCGGTGCGTTACTCGCGGCAACAACCGGCGTGGTCGCCGCCTCCGTGATCTCGATGGGCCTGATCTCGCTGCCGATCATGCTGCGCTATGGGTACGACCGCCGCATGGCGACCGGCATCATTGCGGCTTCCGGTACGCTGGCGCAGATTATTCCGCCTTCTCTCGTATTGATCGTGATGGCCGATCAACTCGGCAAGTCGGTCGGCGACATGTATGAGGGCGCCTTCATTCCCGGCCTGGTGCTCGCGGGTCTCTACGCTTTTTACGCGTTTCTGGTTACGCTGATATTCCCGAAGGCGGCTCCCGGCTTGCCGCCGGATGCCATCGGTTTTCGTGAGAAGGATGGCAGCCGTGGATTGGCCTCGCTCGGCGTGCTGTTTCTCGCAAGCTGCGTGTTCGGCTGGTTGATGATGCGGAATTCCGAGACGCATGGCGCCGATTTCGTCGTGCTCAGCATGTTCTTCGGCATCCTGTTCGCATTCTTCGTCGCCGTTCTTAACTGGGTCATCGACAAGCTCACGGGATTCCGTTTCCTGTCCGCGATGGCGCAACAGACCACATTCGTGATGGTGCCGCCGCTGTTCCTGATCTTCCTGGTGCTGGGCACCATCTTCATCGGTATCGCAACGCCGACTGAAGGCGGCGCCATGGGCGCGGCGGGCGCGATTATTCTCGGCGCGGCGAAACGGCGCCTGACCTGGGATCTGATCCGGCAGGCGACCGAGTCCACAGCGAAGCTTTCCGCCTTCGTGGTGTTCATTCTGGTCGGAGCGCGCGTGTTCTCGTTGACGTTCTACGGCGTCAACGGTCACGTCTGGGTCGAACATCTGCTCACTTCGCTACCTGGCGGCCAGGTCGGCTTCCTGATTTTCGTCAACGCCTTCGTTTTCGTTCTTGCGTTCTTCCTCGATTTCTTCGAACTCGCCTTCATCATCATTCCGTTGCTGGGACCGGCCGCGGAAAAGCTTGGCATCGACCTGATCTGGTTCGGCGTCATCCTCGGCGTCAACATGCAGACGTCGTTCATGCATCCGCCGTTCGGATTCGCGCTGTTCTATTTGCGCTCGGTCGCGCCGAAGGAATCCTACATCGACCGCGTCACAGGAAAAAGCATGGACCCTGTCACGACCGGCCAGATCTACTGGGGCGCGGTGCCATTCGTCGTCATCCAGGTCGTCATGGTGCTGCTGGTGATCCTGTTCCCGTCAATGGTCATGCACTACAAGGGCGCGTTGTCGACGGTCGATCCGAACACTATCAAGATCGAGGTTCCGCAAATTGAGATGCCGCCGCTCGACTTCGGTCCTCCGCCTAAACAATAGCAACGCTGCCTTCGCTAAACAAAAATCCCGGAGCTTTCGCTCCGGGATTTTTCGCTTACGCCAATTGCCGGCCGGCTCGATCAACTCTGCGAGTGACGCGCCATGAAGCTGTCGTAGCCGAGCTCCGCGACCTGAAACCACTGGTATCCGTTGTTCGAGAAGGCGGTCAGGGAGTCCAAAACCTTCTTGAAATTCGGGTTGGTCGCCGCGACTTCGCTATACAATTCCTTGGAAGCCTTGAAAGAGGCTTCCATCACGGGCGGCGAGAAAGCATGCAATTTCGTACCGTTCGCGAGCAGCTTGCGAAGAGCTGGAGGGTTGGCCTGATCGTATTTCGCCATCATCCAGCTATTGGAATAATGACCGGCCTGCTCGAGAATGCTCTGATAATATTTCGGCAGCGCGTTCCACTTATCGAGGTTGACGTAAGCCAGCAGCATGGGACCGCCTTCCCACCAGCCCGGGTAATAATAATGAGGAGCGACCTTGTAGAAGCCGAGCTTCTCGTCGTCGTAGGGACCGACCCACTCCGCTGCGTCGATCGTGCCTTTCTCGAGCGCCGGATAGATGTCGCCGCCGGCAATCTGCTGCGGCACCACGCCAAGTTTCTGCATGACGCGCCCCGCGAAACCGCCGATGCGCATCTTCAGTCCCTTGAGATCATCGACCGTGTTGATTTCCTTGCGGAACCAACCGCCCATTTGGCAGCCGGTGTTGCCGGCGACCAAAGAAACGCAATTGTATGATTTGTAGAATTCGTTGAGAAGCTCTTTGCCGCCGCCCAGCATATACCAGGCTTGGTTGATGCGCTGATTGGGTCCGAATGGCACGGACGAGCCGAAGGCAAAGGTCGGATCCTTGCCGAAGTAATAGTACGACGCGGTGTGGCCGATTTCGCAGGTGCCGTTTTGCACGGCGTCGAGCACCTGCAATCCGGGTACGATTTCGCCCCCGGCAAATGGCTGAATCTGGAACTTGTTGTCGGTGGCTTCGGCGACCATCTTGCACATCATCTCGGCGCCGCCATACAGCGTGTCGAGCGATTTCGGCCAGCTTGTCGGCATGCGCCATTTGATCTCCGGCATCGATTGCGCGATCGCCGGCGCGGCAATGGTTGCGGCGCCAGCGACGCCCAAGCCCGTCACCTTGATAAAATCTCGTCGCTTCATCGAATTCTCCCCTTGGATGATTGTGGTTTGAAGCAGCCTTCTGGCGAGGCTTTGCTCACAGCATGGAACATCCGGTTCGCGATTTCCATCACGAACTGACTGTAGCAATGCAAAAAGCCCGGCCTTCTCGCGAAAGCCGGGCTTTTATATGCTACTTAAGGCGTAATCAGCCGCGGGTGCGCGATCGGATCATGAAGCTGTCGAAGGTGTATTCGGCAACCTGCCACCACAGATACTGATCGGAACGATAAGCCTGCATCGCGTCGATCGACTTCTTGAAGTCGGCGTTCTTCGCGGAGATTTCTCCCCACAATTCGTTAGTCGCCTTCAGGCAGGCATCCAGCACTTCGTTGGTAAATGGCCGCAGCTGCGTACCGCCGGCGACCAGGCGCTTCAGTGCTCCCGGATTCTGCATGTCGTAACGGGCAGCCATCCAGCTGTTGGCGTTCGCCGCCGCGTTGCTGATGATCGCCTGGTAGCCCTTCGGCAATTCATTCCACTTGTCGAGATTGGCGAAAGCATGAACCGCGGTGCCGCCTTCCCAGAAACCGGGATAATAATAGTATTTGGCGACCTTCTGAAAGCCAAGCTTCTCGTCATCATACGGCCCGACCCATTCGGCCGCGTCAATGGTGCCTTTCTCAAGCGACGGGTAAATGTCGCCGCCTGCGAGTTGCTGCGGCACTACGCCGACCTTCTGCAACACTTGGCCTGCGATACCACCGATGCGCATCTTCAAGCCGGAAAGATCGGCAACCGTCTTGATCTCCTTGCGGAACCAGCCGCCCATCTGGGTGCCGGTGTTGCCGCAATGAAACCCGATCACGTTAGATTTTTTGAAGAACTCGTTGCCAAGTTCCATGCCGCCGCCCTGGTACCACCAAGAGTTCTGCTGGCGTGCGTTCAGGCCGAACGGCACCGAGGCATAAATCGCGAAGGTCGGATCCTTGCCGACGTAATAATACGAGGCGGTGTGGCACATCTCGACGGTGTTCTTGGATGCGGCGTCGAGTGCCTGCAATCCCGGAACGAGTTCACCTGCCTGAAACACCTGAATCTGAAACTTGTTGTCGGTCATTTCCGCAACCTGTTTCGCAAAATATTCAGCACCGCCGTAAATCGTATCGAGCGACTTCGGGAAACTCGACGTCATGCGCCACTTGATTTCGGGCGACGATTGCGCGATCGCGGGTGAGGCAACTGCGGCCACGGCGGCGCCGGTTGCGGAAGCTTTCAAAAAATCACGACGCTTCATTCAGGCATCTCCTCTTGCGCGCTTCTTGGAATTTTCGGGAGCGCGTTCCAGCGGCAACGCAATTCCACGCCGGCCGACGACCGCCCCGGTGCAAGGTCTCTAACACGGATATTCCGGCGCGGAAACGCACCAAAGGCATGACAGCACTGATTAAACGAAAGTCGAATGCGACACGCCAAAGCCGTTTGCGGGGGTTTAAGCAGCCGCAATGACTCCCTGAAGCTGGTCGCGGACCTGGGCCCCGATCGCCCGATAGATGGCCGCGTGCGGTCCATCGGGTTCGCTATCCACCACCGGCGCGCCGGAATCCGACGTAGCGCGGATCGACATGTGCAATGGGATTTCGCCCAGAAACGGCACGCCAAGCCGCTCCGCCTCACGCCGCGCGCCGCCATGGCCGAATATGTCCGAGCGCGTGCCGCAATGCGGGCATTCGAAATAGCTCATGTTCTCGACAATGCCGAGCACGGGAACATTGACCTTCTTGAACATCGCAAGCCCGCGGCGTGCATCGATCAGCGACAGATCCTGCGGCGTCGAGATGATGATCGCGCCTTTGAGCGGCACATTCTGCGCCAGCGTCAATTGCGCGTCGCCAGTGCCCGGCGGCATGTCGACCACGAGAATATCCAGCGTGCCCCATACCACATCCCGCAGCATCTGGGTGATCGCGGACATCACCATCGGCCCGCGCCAGATCATCGCGGTTTCTTCCTCGACCAGAAAGCCGATCGACATGATGGCAAGACCGAATCGCTTGATCGGAATCATCTTCTTGTCGTCATTGAGCTGCGGCTTGTCGCGAATGCCAGTCAACCGCGGCACCGATGGCCCATAAATATCGGCGTCGAGCAGTCCGACGCGCAATCCGAGGTCGCGCAGGCCCAATGCCAGATTGAGCGCGGTGGTGGATTTTCCGACGCCGCCCTTGCCGGAGGCCACCGCGATGACGGCGGAAATGCCGGGAATTTCCGACTGTTTAGACATCGGCGAAGCGGATCCGGGTTGCTGCGGCGGACGATGCGTCGAGACGTGCGGCACGCCTTGCGCATGCCGATGCGGAGGCGCCGGTGCAGCGCCCGCTTTGCGTTCGGCGGTGAGCGCGATCATCGCGACGGCGACCCCGGGAATGCCGCGCACCGCCGCTTCAGCCTCGGCGCGGACGCTTTCCCAGGCGCGGGCCTCGGTGGCATCGACATTGATCGAGAAAAACACTTTGCCGTCGTTGACGGCGATGTCGGACAGGACATTCGCGTCGGTCAGCGCGACGCCGCGCGGCGACATCACCTTGGCCAGACGTTCGAGGACCTGCTGTTGCGTGACGCTCAAACCATATCTCCCCGCACCCGGCCGCTTCCAGACCGGACACATAGAACGAATCCGGCAGATAAGGATACCGGTCTTGCGCTGCAATCAGGCCCGCGAGGGACAATGAAACTTAGCGATCAGCCGGGTTCGTTGGCCATTTCATAGTTGAGTTCGAGCATCACGCCGTTGGGATCGGTGACGAAAATCTGCCAGACCGCGACACCCGGTACCTCCCGGACGTCGAACGGCAAATTCTTGGACTTGAGCCGGTGTTTCATGCCGGCAAAACCGCTGCTCGCAAAGGCGACGTGATGAACGACGCCGGAATCGGGTTTCTGTTGCTCGTCCGTCTTCGAAATATCGACGAGGTGGACCACCGGCTTGCCTTCGCTGTACATCCAGGCGCCCGGGAAAGGAAAGTTTGGCCGGTCTCCGTTCTTGAGGTCCAGAACATCCTCATAGAACCGAACGGTATCGGCGAGTTTTCGGGTCCGGATGTTGAAATGATCGAGCAGGCCTACGCTCATGGATGTTGCTCCCTTGTTTTTGAAGTCTTGATCGTCTCAGGTCGTTTCTAGCACAAAACCTGACCCAGCCGCCAATCGGAGACTTTGCCCTTCCTGCCGCACCGTTTATGCTGCAGGTCCGCCTCTACGTCCTCCCCAAAACACCGTTCGGCAGTTTCGTAACAATGCCGGCGCAAACCCAAGGTTTCAGACATGGCCAAAGTCGCTTTCCTCGGTCTCGGCGTCATGGGTTTCCCCATGGCAGGGCATCTCGTCACAAAAGGCGGCCATGACGTTACCGTCTATAACCGCACGCCGGCCAAGGCGCAGGCATGGGCTGAGAAGTTCAAGGGAAAAACGGCGCCCACTCCGCAGGCCGCAGCTGAAGGCCAGGATTTTGTCATGGCCTGCGTCGGCAATGACAACGACCTGCGCGCGGTCACGCTCGGCGCCAATGGCGCATTCGCAGGCATGAAGGCCGGCGCGGTTTTCGTCGATCACACTACCGCGTCCGCTGAAATCGCCCGCGAACTCAATGCCGAGGCGACCAGGCGCGGTTTCGAGTTCATCGACGCGCCGGTGTCGGGCGGCCAGGCCGGTGCGGAAAACGGCGCGCTCACGGTGATGTGCGGCGGCGCCCCGGACGGCTATGCGAAAGCCGAGCCGGTCATCGCGGCTTACGCCAGGATGTGCAAACTGCTCGGCGCCGCGGGCTCCGGTCAGCTGACCAAGATGGTCAACCAGATCTGCATTGCCGGGCTGGTCGAAGGATTATCCGAAGGCATCCATTTCGCCAAGAAAGCAGGGCTCGACGTGCATGCCGTGATCGACACCATCTCGAAGGGCGCGGCGCAGTCGTGGCAGATGGAAAACCGCTACAAGACCATGAACGAGGGAAAATTCGACTTCGGCTTTGCGGTCGAATGGATGCGCAAGGATCTGTCGATTTGTCTCGCCGAATCGCGGCGCAACGGCGCCAGCCTTCCGGTCACCGCGCTCTGCGATGCGTTTTATGCCGAGGTGGAGAAGATGGGCGGCCGGCGCTGGGATACGTCGAGCCTGCTCGCAAGGCTTGAGCGCTGAGTTTCGTTTGAAACGCGCGGCCGATCGGTAGATCGGCCGCGTCCGAGGCTGCCGGACGATCCGTTAATTTAACTTTTCATTAACGCGATTCTTTAGCTCTTTAAGGCAGCTCTTAATGATTTCGCGCCACAGATAGCAAACGTAAAAGCGCGCGCGGCTGCGCGCAGGATTTTTGTTGTTTGATGAGTAAACCCGCCGATAAGCCCGAAGTCGTGCAGCTTCCGGCCGAAACGCCGATCGCAGCCCCGGCGCGTAACCGCCGCGCCGCCGCGCAACGGGTGCGCGAGGCGCGCGACCGGTTAACGTCGACCAGTGGAACCCGCCCCGCCTTCGATCGCGAGCTGCTTCGGCAATACGCGCAAACCCGGCTGTCGGCTTCCTATGTGGTGATGCTGCTGGTGGTGGCGACCGGCTTGCTGTTCGGCCTGTGGATGCAGCCGATCTCGGCCATGGCCTGGACCTGCGGCATGCTCTGCATTCATGCCGTGATCATCCGCAACTGCGGCAGGTTTCTCGCCGAAGCGCCCTCGCCTGCCGGAACTCGCAAGTGGCGGACGCGATTTGTCGCGCTCGACCTGCTCTATGGCCTGTGCTGGACCGCGATCCTGATCCAGCCCGCCGGCGCCGATATCATCTCCAATACGCTGCTGATGTTCCTGATGCTGCTGGTGGTTGCCGTCTCCAGCATGCTGGCGGCCAGCCTGCCGATCGCAGCCCTCGCCGCGACCACGCCGGTGACCTGCGCGATCGCCCTGAATTTCGTGCTCGGCGGCAGCTTCGACAATTACGTTCTCGCCCTGCTTGCGGTGGCGGCGGAGGGCTATTTCGCGCTGCTGGCGCACCGGCTGCATTCGACCACGCTGGCGACGCTGGAGGCGCGCGCGGAAAAAGACGCGCTGATCGGTGAACTCGAGCAGGCCAAGGCGATCTCCGACGAGGCGCGGCATCGCGCCGAATCCGCCAACGTCGCGAAATCGCGGTTTCTGGCGCAGATGAGCCATGAATTGCGCACCCCGCTCAACGCCATCCTCGGTTTTTCCGAGGTGATGAAGAGCGAGATCTTCGGCGGCCACGCGGTACCGGTCTACAAGGAATATTCCGCCGACATTCACAATTCCGGCGTGCATCTGTTGAACCTGATCAATGAAATTCTCGATCTGTCGCGGATCGAGGCCGGGCGCTACGAACTTAACGAAGAAGCCGTCTCGCTGGTGCATGTCGTCGCCGACTGTCATCATCTGCTGAAACTGCGCGCGTCCAGCCGCGGCATTACCATCCATGAAGTGTTCGAGCAGGGCATGCCGCGGATCTGGGCCGACGAGCGCGCCTCGCGCCAGATCGTGCTCAACCTGCTGTCGAATTCGATCAAGTTCACGCCGCAAAGCGGCGAGATCTGGCTGAAGGTCGGGTGGACGGCATCCGGCGGACAATATCTCAGCGTCAAGGATACCGGCTCCGGCATCGCCGAAGAAGAAATTCCGGTCGTGCTGGCCTCGTTCGGCCAGGGCTCCAATTCGATCAAGTCGGCCGAACAGGGCGCGGGACTGGGATTGCCGATCGCGAAAAGCCTGATCGACATGCACGGCGGCACCTTCACCTTGAAGTCGAAACTTCGCATCGGCACCGAAGTCATCATCACGTTCCCGCCGGAGCGCGTGATGTCGGCGCTGGCGCCGATGGCCGAGGAAGCGCCGCCGTTGCAACCCGAATCGTTCGATATCAATGTGGCCGATGACAAGCGCCGGGCGCGCAACAAGCCGATCATGAGCGCGGGAACAGGGCTGTGATTGCCGTGCTTGCGCAAGCGATCGAAATCAATTCAATATCGTCCGATGAGCATCGAGACGCCGTGCATCGCCGTCTGCATGATCGATCCCCGGACCAGCCTGTGTTTTGGCTGCGGGCGCACCCTGCCCGAGATCGCGCGCTGGCATCGCATCGACAACGCCGAGCGGCTGGCGATCATGGAATTGTTGCCGGCGCGGATGGCCGAGGCCGGACTGCCGACGCTGACTGCGACGGCCGCTGCGAAAGACAACTGACCGTCCAGTTCTCGAAAGGCGTGCCGTGAGTCGCTTGCTGCTCGTTGTTCTCGTGCTGGCAGCGACGGCCGGCGCCGTGGTCGCCTATGGCGATCCGGACCGGATCGCGCGGGCCAGCACCACCGTCTCGGACATGCTGCACCAACGCGCCGCGCAGCCGGCACGCGCCGTGCAGATCGCACGCGGGCTGACCGGCGAGTTCGCCTTGCGCGCGCAGATCAACGGCGTCAACGCGCCGATGGTGATCGATACCGGCGCGACGTCGGTCGTGCTCACCTACGAAACCGCCAAGGCCGCGGGCTTGCCGCTTGAACTGCTCGATTACGACGTCGACGTCGAGACCGCCGGCGGCCACACCAGGGCGGCGCGGCTGACGCTGGATCGCCTGGCGATCGGCAAGCTGGTCGAGCGCTCGGTCCCGGCGCTGGTCGTGCCGCGCGGCCAGATGAAGACCAATTTGCTCGGCATGAGTTTTCTGGATCGGTTGGAAAGCTGGGAAGTGCGCGCCGACCGCCTGATGCTGCGCGGCTATCCCTGAACGATTACGCGGCCATCGAGACCGGGGCGCGGTCGTCGACCAGCGCAATTGCATCCCGCAAGACATTGACGCCGGCGCCAGGCTTCACCCCGTTCTCGGCGAGATGACGGCGGAACGCCCGCGCGCCGGGCACGCCGTGGAATGCTCCCACAAAATGCCGCGTCATCGAATGCAGCCGAGTTCCTCGCGCGAGTTGATCCTCGATGTAAGGCATCATGGCCTCGAAAACGTCTTTCATCGTCGCATGCGGCGCGGGTTCGCCGAATAGTTCGGGATCCGCCGACAGCAACCGCCATGGTTCCTGATAGGCGGCGCGTCCCAGCATCACGCCATCGACATGCTCAAGATGCCGCTTCGCCTCGGCGATGCTGGTGATGCCGCCGTTGATGACGATGGGCACATCCGGCAACGCGGCCTTCAGGCGGTACACCCTGTCGTAGTCGAGTGGCGGTATGTCGCGGTTCTGCTTCGGCGACAATCCATTCAACCAGGCCTTGCGGGCGTGAACGATCAGCGCATCGGCGCCGGCGGCGATGACGCGCCGCGCCAGCGCATCCAGCGCAATTTCGGGATCCTGGTCGTCGATGCCGATACGGCATTTGACCGTAACCGGAATGTTCACCGCCCGCTTCATGGCGGCAACGCCTTCGGCGACAAGCTCCGGCTCCGCCATCAGGCAGGCGCCGAAGCGGCCATCCTTCACCCGATCCGACGGACAGCCGACATTGAGATTGATTTCGTCGTAGCCGAAATCCTCGCCGATTTTCGCTGATGCCGCGAGGTCGCGCGGGTCCGACCCGCCGAGCTGCAGCGCCACCGGATGTTCGCTCGTATCGAATCCAAGCAGCCGCGCGCGGTCGCCGTGAATGATGGCGCCGGTGGTCAGCATCTCCGTGTAAAGCCGCGCACGCCGCGTCATCAGGCGGTGGAACACCCGGCAATGCCGGTCGGTCCAGTCCATCATCGGGGCGATGCAAAAACGTCCGTCTAACATGTTGTTTTACTTAAATTCGCAACGCCAGCCGGTCCAACCGATTTTGGGCCGGCCAGCGATCGGGGCGACAGAGTTAGAACATTTTCCTTTCTTTTCAAGCATTTAATGCGATCCCGCCTTGGTCCGGGGCAAACCCTTGGCTACTCCGGCGCAAATCCAAACGCCCGCTCGAACCGCCTGGCATAGTCGGGCCACACTTCGGGATTGACGATGCGCGGCGGCCGCCTGCCGTCGAGCGCATCGAGAACCTGCTCGGCGGCGATCCGGCCCATGTTGGCGCGAGCCTCTTTGGTCACACCCGCCGTATGCGGACTGGCCAGTACATTGTCGAATTGCAGCAGCGGATGATCCGGCGGCGGCGGCTCCTTGGCCCAGACGTCCAGACCGGCGCCGGCGATGGCCTTGCCGCGCAATGCCTCGAACAACGCGCTCTCATCGTGGATGAAGCCGCGCGCGGTGGTGATGAAATAGGCATGCGGCTGCATCAGCGCAAATTCCCGCGCGCCGATCATGCCGCGATTGTCCTTGGTCAGCGGGCAACTGATCGAGACGTAGTCACTTCGGCGAAGCAGATCGTCGAGCTCAACTTTCTCTGCGCCGCGCGCGGCAATCTCGGCGGCGGAAAGATAAGGGTCATAGGCCAGCACCTTCATGCCCAGCAGACCCCTGCAGAGTTCGGCAATGCGCCGGCCGACATTGCCGATGCCGATGATGCCGATGGTCTTGCCCTGCACCTCGGTGCCGATCAGCGCATTGCGGTTGACATTGGCGTCGCGCCGCAACGCGCGGTCGGCTTCGATGATGCGCTTCGATAGCGTCAGCATCATCCCCAGCGCGTGTTCGGCCACCGAATGGGCATTGCCGCCGGACTGGTTGACGACCACCACGCCCGCAGCCGTACAGGCATCGACATCGACGGGATCGAAGCCCGCGCCGTTGCTGGAGACGAGCAGCAGGTTCGGCGCCCGCTTCAGCAGGTCTCGATCGACGTGAAAATGCCGGGCGATCTCGTCGCGCGCGGCGCCGATCTGGTAGACATGCGCGGCCGACACGATCGGTGCTGCGACCTCGTCGGCACTTTCGTTTTCGAGCCGGTCGAACCGCACGTCGGGCCGCGCCTGCATGATCTCGGAATAAATCGGATGCGCCAGATATTTGACGTAGAACACGCGCTTGTTGTTGACGGACATTTTTGTGCGGACCTTCAGTTCGGAAACCCATAGAGCGTTGCGGGATTGGTGACGAGGATGCGGTCCTGCACGCCGCGGTCCGGCGTCCACAGCTGAAACAATTCGAACAGGTGGCCGACATCGGGCATCTCGCCCTCGACGCGCGGATGCGGCCAGTCGCCGCCCCACACCAGCCGCTCCGGATTGGCGCGTACCAGCGCGTCGTGAAATGGCTGCGCGTCGGGATAATCGGGCGCGTTCTGGCTGATGCGATGCGCGCCGGACAGCTTGGCCCAGCACCAGCCCTCGCCGACCGCGCGCAGCAGGCTCTGAAAACCGTCGGTACCAGCGCCCGCGCGCGCATCCGTGCGGCCCATGTGATCGATCACCACCGGCAGCCCGATCGATTTCAAGACCGCAATCGTCTCCGGCAGATCCTTGACGTCGATCCAAAGCTGCAGATGCCAGCCAAGCTCGGCCATGACGGGCGCGAGCGACTGTGCCGCGGTCAGCGGCACGCCGCCGCGGTAATGCAACTGCCCGTCGCGGAAAAAATGATTGAAGCGGAGCCCGCGGACACCCAGTTCATTCCAGCTGCGCAACGTCTTGGGTGTAACCGTTTCATCGGTCACCGCGACGCCGCGCAGGCGGTCCGGCCGATGCACCAGCGCATCCAGCATCGCCGAATTGTCGCGGCCATGGGCGCTGCCCTGCACCAGCACGCCGCGATCGAAACCGACCGCGTCGAGCATCAACAGATATTTTGCCAACGGTGCGTCCGGCGGCGTGTAGCTGCGATCGTCGGCGTAAGGAAACCGCGCCGCCGGCCCGAATACATGCGCGTGAGTATCGCAGGCCTTCGGCGGCGGCGGAATCTTCGGCCGGGCCGGCTCAAGCGGCGGCAGGCAGGCGGGAATCATCGGAGAGTCCGCCGCGTCATTCGGCCTTCATGCCCGCGGCCTTGATGATCGGGCCCCACTTTTCGTAGTCGGCATGGATCACCGTGTCGAATTCCTTCGGCGAACTGCCGATCGGCGCGGCCCCGAGGGTATTGAGCCGGTCCCTCACCGCGGGCGCTTTCAGCGCGGCGATGAAATCGCTCGACAATTGCGCCACGATGGTCGCCGACATCCCGGCGGGCCCTACCAGCCCCCACCATACGCCGGTATCGTAGCCGGCGACGCCCGCCTCGGCGATGCTGGGAACATCGGGCAGAAACGGCGCGCGCTTTCCGGTCGTGACGCCGAGGGCGCGAACGGCGCCGGCGCTGATCTGCCCGACCGATTCCGGGCCGTTGTTGAACGACATCGGTATCTGCCCGCCCAACAGATCGTTCATCGCGGGACCGCCGCCCTTGTAAGGGATCGCGACGATGTCGACCTTGGCAAGACTTTTCAGCAGCTCGCCGGCGAGATGCGTCGAGGTGCCGTTGCCGGCCATGCCGTAGGACAGACTGCCGGGTTTTGCACGGGCCTGCGCCAGCAGATCTGCCAGCGTCTTGAACGGTGAATCCGCGCGCACCAGCAGAATGTTGGGCGACGACGCCAGCAAGCAGATCGGCGTGAAATCTTTGAAAGTGTCGTACGGAATTTTCGGATAGAGGAACGGATTGGTGGCATGGCCGCTGGCAACCACGATCAGGGTGTAGCCGTCGGGCGCCGAGGTGGCGAGCGCCTGGGACGCGACAACCCCGCCCGCGCCCGGGCGATTTTCGATGATGACCGGCTGGCCCCAGTTCTTCGACAGTTCGTCGCCGAGCGTGCGCGCCAAAATATCGACCGCGCCGCCCGCCGGATACGGCACGAAAAGATGCACGGCCTTCGTTGGAAATCCTGTCTGGGCCGAGGCAACATTTGCGGCGGCGACCACGCCGGCTGCAACAGCAAGCGTCCGGACCCACCTCATGGCATCTCTCCCAAAGTTTTTATCGTTAGCGGTTTATCGCACGCCGGCATGCTGCCGACATGGTCACACCACGCCAGATCCGGCACCGCCGCGCCATGTTGACAATCCCGTTGATCGCGTCAAGTTCGGGTTAAGAGTTCCCGAAGGAGATCGTGTTATCCGGAACGCATGGCCCTCGTCCTCCGGATCATCGCCTGGCTTCTGACAGCGGCCGTGACATTCGCCACGCTCGGTCCAGCGCAGCTTCGGCCGCATTCTGACCTCGGCCAGGACGGCGAACACGCGCTGGCATTTGTGCTGGTTGGACTGGCGTACGGCCTCGCCTATCCGCGGCGGCGGCTGCTCACCACGGCGATTGCCGTGATCCTGATCGGAGTGCTCGAACTGCTGCAGCTCTGGATGCCCGGCCGGCACGCACGGCTGGAGGATTTTATCGTCGATGCGCTGGCGGCCTGCGCGGGAGTTACCGTGGCGGCTGTGCTGGATTGGCTGATGCACCGATCAAAGACAGACGCGCCGACTGACGCCTGATCGTCATTGCGAGGAGCTCTTGCGACGAAGCAATCCAGTTCTTTGCAGACACTGGATTGCTTCGCTTCGCTCGCAATGACGGTTACAGCAGCCCCGCGCCCCGCGCCCACTTGTACTTGGCGCCGAGCACCGCAACCGGGATCTCCGTCGAATAGGCGTAGGCCACGATGCCGTTCTGGTAAAGATAATCGGCGGCCTCTTCGACCTCGATATCGCCCGCGAGCGACGCCACGATCGGCTTCTCGATGCCCTTGGCCTTCATCGCGTTCTTCACCTCGACCATGTTCCTGGCGAACACCATCGGCGGCGTGACGATGGTGTGCCAGTAGCCGAGGATCAGCGAATGAATCCGGGGGTCTTCGAGGCCGAGTTTCACCGTGTTGACATAGGTGATCGGCGGCTCGCCGCCGGTGATGTCGACCGGGTTGCCGGCGGCGCCGAACGGCGGAATGAATTTGCGGAACGCGGCGTCGAGGTCCGGCGGGATTTGCATCAACGACAATTTGTTGTCGATGCAGGCGTCCGACAGCAGCACGCCGGAACCGCCGGCCCCGGTGATGATGACGACGTTCTCGCCCTTCGGAGTCGGCAGCACCGGAATGCCGCGCGCGAATTCCAGCATATCCCGCAAAGAACGCGCGCGGATCACGCCGGACTGGTTGAACACGTCCTCATAGATCTTGTCGTTGCCGGCGAGCGCGCCAGTATGCGAACTCGCGGCCTTGGCGCCGGCCGACGTACGGCCGGCCTTCAGCACCACGATCGGCTTTTTCTTCGAGACGCGCTTTGCCACTTCGGCAAACGCACGGCCGTCTTTCAAATCTTCGCAATGCTGCGCGATGATCTGGGTGTTGTCGTCCTGCTCGAAGAACGTCAACAGATCGTCCTCGTCGATGTCGGACTTGTTGCCGAGCCCGACGATGGCGGAGACACCCATTTTGGCGGAGCGCGAAAAGCCGATGATGGCCATGCCGATGCCGCCGGACTGCGACGACAGCGCCGCCGAGCCCTTGACGTCATAGGCGGTGCAGAACGTCGCGCACAGATTGGCGTGGGTATAATAGAAACCGTAGATGTTCGGGCCCATCAGGCGGATGCCGTATTTCTGGCCGATCGCCTGGATTTCCTCCTGGCCTTTCATATTGCCGGTTTCGGCATAGCCCGATGGAATGAGGATCGCGCCGACGACTTTCTTCTCGCCGCATTCGGTCAGCGCCGCGGCGACGAAGTTGGCCGGAATCGCGAACACCGCGATGTCGACCTCGCCCGGCACGTCCTTGACCGACTTGTAGACCTTCTTGCCCATGATCTCGTCGGCCTTGGGGTGGATCGGATAGATCTCGCCCTTGTAACCGCCGTTGATCAGGTTCTTCATCACCGAGTTGCCGATCTTGCCGGTCTCGGCGGAGGCGCCGATCACCGCCACCGACTTCGGCTTCATGATGCGGTTCATCTGACGCACGATGTCGTCGTGGTTCGGTCGCGGGCGCGGCGGTTTTGGCTCGAAATCGACGACGATGCGGACGTCGGCGGCGATTGCGTCGGATTTGGTCGCAAACACCGGGTTGAGGTCCATCTCCGAAATCTCTGGGAAGTCGGTGATCAGTTGCGAGACGTTGACGATGATGCCGGCGATCGCATCGCGGTTGGCGGGGTCACTGCCGCGCACGCCCTTCAGCATCTCATGGGCCTGGATGCCGTCCAGCATCGACAGCGCATCCTGCTTGGTCGCCGGCGCCAGGCGGAACGTGATGTCCTTCAGCACTTCGACCAGGACGCCGCCGAGGCCGAACGCTACCAGCTTGCCGAACGAGCCGTCGGTCACCGCACCGATGATGACTTCCTGACCGCCCAGCAACATCTGCTGGACCTGGATGCCTTCGATCTTGGCATCGGCCTTGTATTTCTTGGCGTTGGCCAGGATCGCAGCGTAGTTCTTTTCTACGTCTTCGGCCGTTTTGACACCCACCATCACGCCGCCGGCTTCGGTCTTGTGCAGGATGTCCGGCGAGACGATTTTCATCACCACCGGAAAGCCCATGCCGGTCGCGAGCTTCACGGCCTCGGCGGCGGATTTGGCCACGCCTTCCTTCGGAACCGGGATGCCGTAGGCGTCGCAGACCAGCTTGCCTTCGGGCGCCGTGAGGCTGGTCCGCTTGTCTGCCTTGACCGCGTCGAGAATTTTGCGAACCGCATCCTTGGAATGAGACATTGGCTTCTCCCTGACGTCCGTTTCTTTGCAAGATTACCCTGACCAGCGGCTTTATGGCATTTGGTATGCCAGAAACAAGCTTGTCAAGTCACCCTCGCCCCGGCGAATGCCGAAAACAAGGGCAACTTGACATGGTGGTATCTGGTATGCCAAAAAACGAGAGGATTTATTCTGCTAATAAGATGCCTCCTGTTGGAGGAGATCAGTCGTGCCCGCACGGAAACGAACCAAAGGCGCCACCCATCATGGCTGAGGCAGAAATTGCAATCGTCCGGATTGCCCCGGAGACCAGCTTCAAGAACAAGGCCTATGAGGCCTTGAAGGAAGCTATTCTCAAGATGGACATCTACGCCACGCCCGAGCAGGTCATGCTCGACGAGCGCGCCTTGTCGGAGCGTCTCGGCGTCAGCCGCACCCCGATCCGTGAGGCGATCGCGATGCTGGAGCAGGACGGTTTTGTCAAAACCGTGCCACGCCGCGGCATCGTCGTGGTACGCCGGACCAAGACCGAGATCGTCGACATGATCCGCGCCTGGGCGGCGCTGGAAAGCATGGCGGCGCGGCTGATCACCACCACCGCGCGCAAGAAGGACATTTCCGCACTGCGCGACTTCTTCAAGAATTTCGGCAAGGACCGGCTGCCGCAGGATCACATCGAGGAATATTCCAAGGCCAACATCGCCTTCCACCAGGCGCTGATATCGCTCAGCGAATCGCCAGTACTGGTCGATATGACCAACGATATCCTGCTGCATGTGCGCGGCTACCGGCAACTGACCATCGGGCGCGTCGATCGCACCGCGACCTCGCTGCCCGAACATATGGCCATCATCGAAGCGCTCGAGGAGCGTGACACGGAACTGGCGGAAAAGCGCGCGCGCGACCACACGCTGGGGCTCGCAGCCTATGTCGAGGCGCACGGCCAGGAACTGTTCAACTAGCAAGAACTTTACTTCAAAAGACGACGAAGTCGTCCATCAAGAAACGCTCAGGGAGGACGCGGAATGTCCGCAACAGTACAGAGCATTGCCGCCAACACCACCGAGGCCGAGCGCGAGCAGACCGACGGCTTCAATCTCATCATCGATGCGCTCAAGCTCAACGGCCTCACCACCATCTATGGCGTGCCGGGTATCCCGATCACGGACTTCGGCCGCATGGCGCAGGCCGCCGGTATCCGCGTCATTTCGTTCCGCCACGAGCAGAACGCCGGTTATGCGGCGTCGGCCGCCGGATTCCTGACCAAGAAGCCGGGCGTCTGTCTGACGGTGTCGGCGCCCGGATTTCTCAACGGCCTGACCGCGCTCGCCCACGCCACCACCAACTGCTTCCCGATGATCCTGATCTCCGGCTCATCGGAACGCGAGATCGTCGACCTGCAGCAGGGCGATTATGAAGAGATGGACCAGCTCGCGATCGCCAAGCCGCTGTGCAAGGCCGCATTCCGCGTGCTGCACGCCGCCGATATCGGCATTGGTCTCGCGCGTGCCATCCGCGCCGCGGTGTCGGGTCGTCCAGGTGGCGTCTATCTCGACCTGCCCGCAAAACTGTTCGGCCAGGTGATGGACGCGGAGGCGGGGCAGAAGTCGCTGGTGAAAGTGATTGATGCTGCGCCGGCGCAGATTCCCGCGCCCGATTCGGTCAAGCGCGCGCTCGATGTGCTGAAAAGCGCAAAACGCCCGCTGATCATCCTCGGCAAGGGCGCGGCCTATGCGCAGGCCGATGACGAAATCCGCGCGCTGGTTGAAAAAAGCGGAATTCCCTTCCTGCCGATGAGCATGGCCAAGGGCCTCTTGCCCGACACCCATCCCCAATGCGCGGGCGCCGCGCGCTCGACCGTACTGAAGGATTCCGACATCGTGATGCTGATCGGCGCGCGCCTGAACTGGCTGCTGTCGCACGGCAAGGGCAAGGCCTGGGGCGAAGCACCGAAAAAATTCATCCAGATCGACATCGAGCCGAAGGAAATGGACTCCAATGTCGAGATCGTCGCTCCGGTGGTCGGCGACATCGGCTCCTGCGTCTCGGCGCTGCTCGCCGGCATGGGTGGCAACTGGCCGGCTCCGCCGTCCGACTGGACTGCGGCGGTCACCAAGAAGCGCGACGAGAATGTTTCCAAGATGGCGCCGCGGCTGATGAACAATAATTCGCCGATGGATTACCATGGCGCGCTCGGCGTACTGCGCACCATCGTAAAGGAGCGGCCGGACGCCATCCTCGTGAACGAAGGCGCCAACACGCTCGATCTCGCCCGCGGCATCATCGACATGTATCAGCCGCGCAAGCGCCTCGACGTCGGCACCTGGGGCATCATGGGCATCGGCATGGGCTATTGCATCGCCGCGGCGATCGAGACCGGCAAGCCCGTGCTCGCGGTCGAGGGCGACAGCGCATTCGGCTTCTCCGGCATGGAGGTCGAGACGATCTGCCGCTACAAGCTGCCGGTCTGCATCGTCATCTTCAACAATGACGGCATCTATCGCGGCACCGACGTCAATTCGGTGAGCTCCGACCCGGCACCGACCGTGTTCGTCAAGGGCTCGCGCTATGACAGGATGATGGAAGCTTTCGGCGGCGTCGGCATCAACGCGACGAGCCCGGATGAGCTGAAGCGCGCCGTCAACGCCGCGATGGATTCGGGCAAGCCGACCCTCATCAATGCGGTGCTCGACCCGGCAGCCGGCAGCGAGAGCGGCCGCATCGGCAACCTCAACCCGCAAAGCAAGCTGAAGAAGAAATAATACCCGCGGTCGCGGGCATGACGACAACTGTCTAAACGGAGAAGTTCTATGACCAAGGCGCTGAAGGGCGTTCGCATTCTCGATTTCACCCACGTCCAGTCGGGGCCGACCTGCACGCAGTTGCTGGCCTGGTTCGGCGCCGACGTGATCAAGGTGGAGCGCCCCGGCGTCGGCGACATCACGCGCGGCCAGTTGCGCGACGTGCCTAATGTCGACAGCCTGTATTTCACCATGCTGAACCACAACAAGCGCTCGATCACGCTCGACACCAAGAACCCCAAGGGCAAGGAGGTGCTCACCGCGCTGATCAAGAGCTGCGACGTGCTGGTGGAGAATTTCGGACCCGGCGTGCTCGATCGCATGGGATTCCCGTGGGAGAAAATCCAGAGCATCAATCCGAAGTTGATCGTGGCGTCGATCAAGGGCTTCGGCCCCGGCCCTTACGAGGATTGCAAGGTCTATGAGAACGTAGCCCAATGCACCGGCGGATCGGCGTCGACGACGGGCTTTCGCGATGGCCTGCCATTGGTGACCGGCGCGCAGATCGGCGACAGCGGCACCGGGCTGCATCTGGCGCTCGGCATCGTCGCCGCGCTCTATCAGCGCACCATGACCGGCAAGGGCCAGAAGGTCACCGCGGCGATGCAGGACGGCGTGCTCAATCTTGCCCGCGTCAAACTGCGCGACCAGCAGCGCCTCGCCCATGGTCCGCTCACCGAATACAGCCAGTATGGCGAGGGAATTCCGTTCGGCGACGCGGTGCCGCGCGCCGGCAACGATTCCGGCGGCGGCCAGCCCGGCCGCATCCTGAAATGCAAAGGCTGGGAGACCGACCCCAACGCCTACATCTATTTCATCACCCAGGCCCCGGTGTGGGAGAAGATCTGCGACGTGATCGGCGAACCCGGCTGGAAGACTCATCCCGATTACGCCAAGCCGCCGGCCCGGCTGTCGCGCCTGAACGAGATCTTCGCGCGCATCGAACAATGGACCATGACCAAGACCAAGTTCGAGGCCATGGATATCCTCAACAAGGACGACATCCCATGCGGTCCGATCCTGTCGATGAAGGAGTTGATCGAGGACCAGTCGCTGCGCGCCACCGGCACCATCGTCGAAGTGGATCACCCCGAGCGCGGCAAATATTTCTCGGTCGGCAACCCGATCAAGCTGTCGGACAGCCCAAGCGAAGTAACGCGCTCGCCGCTGTTAGGCGAACACACCGACGAAATCCTGCGCCAGGTGCTGGGCTTCAGCGATCACCAAGTGGCCGAGATCCACGATTCCGGCGCGCTCGATCCGCCGCGCAAGGTCGCAGCGGAATAATGGAGTTTCCATCAGCATCGAATTCAAAACGCCGCCGGTCATTCCGGCGGCTTTTTTGCTATGGAACCGATCAACCCCTTTATGTTGCGTTGCACGCGCCAAATTGCTGCTATGCAAACGCAGCCGTAGTCGCTGGCATCTGGTATACCTAGATGGTCCCGAGAACGCAGCGCGGCGCGCCGCCGTGCTTCAGAAAGGGAATCCAAATGTCCAAGACCGCCACCGCCACCTTCACCCCGGCCGACGGAATTTTTAGCCGCCTGATGGCCTCGATCGACCGCCTGCTCGCAGCCTCCGCCCGCATCGCGGTGCGCAATGGCGACCTTCCCTATTTCGGCCTGTAAGGGCCAGAAACCGGGCGCTTTTGGCGCGGCGATTTTGGACGCACATCCTGCGGTTGATATACTACTTTCGACGAATGGCTCCGGTTCCCGGAGCCATTTTCGTTGTTGAACTCTTGTCGCATCGACAAATAAGCAAGAGCCTGCGACATTTTCGGCAGGGGGTGCCCGGCGCGCGACAATAAGCTTGCGCTCTGGCATATCACATACCAATATGCCGCACCGGTAACGCTCAGACCCTCAACAGAAGCGTACCTCGGGAGGATTTATGACGGATGCAGTTCATGGAGCGGCGCCCGCGGCCGCACGGGTCAGTGACGCATATCGCTGGACGCAGTTGGCCGTCGGCGTCGCCGCCATGGTGATGATCGCCAACTATCAATATGGCTGGACGTTCTTCGTCCCCGACATCCAGAAGAAATTCGGATGGGATCGCGCCTCGATCCAGTGGGCGTTCACGCTGTTCGTGCTGTTCGAAACGTGGCTGGTGCCGGTCGAAGGCTGGTTCGTCGATAAATACGGCCCGCGCCTCGTGGTGCTATTCGGCGGCATCCTCTGTGGCATCGGATGGGCCGTCAACTCATACGCAACTAGTCTCAGCGGCTATTATTTCGGCATGATCATTGCCGGTATCGGCGCCGGCGCCGTCTACGGCACCTGCGTCGGCAATGCGCTGAAATGGTTTCCAGACAAGCGCGGCCTTGCGGCGGGCATCACCGCGGCAGGTTTCGGCGCGGGCTCGGCGCTGACGGTGGCTCCGATCCAGGCGATGATCAAAAGCGACGGCTTCCAAAACACGTTTCTCTATTTCGGTCTGGGCCAAGGCATCATCGTGGTCATTCTCGCGTTTTTCCTGTTCGCTCCAAAAGCGGGACAGGTGCCAGGCGCTATTCAAAGCGCAACCATCTTCCAGAGCCGGCGCAACTACGGGCCGGGAGAGGTCATCCGGGAGCCAGTTTTCTGGCTGATGTATTTGATGTTCGTGCTGGTCGGCGCCGGTGGTTTGATGATTACCGCCAATTTAAGGCCGATCGCCGGGGATTGGAAAATCGAGGCCGTGCCGGTTACCCTCATGGCGATGACGATGACGACCGTGACATTCGCGGCGACCATCGATCGTGTCCTCAACGGCCTGACCCGGCCATTCTTCGGCTGGGTCTCCGACATGATCGGCCGCGAGAACACGATGTTCATTGCCTTCGGCATCGAAGGTATCGGAATCTGGGCGCTATACATGCTGGGCCACGATCCCGTCTGGTTCGTGATCCTATCGGGCCTCGTGTTCTTCGCCTGGGGTGAGATCTACTCGCTGTTTCCCTCCACCTGCACCGACACCTTCGGCGCGAAATTCGCGACCACCAACGCCGGCCTGCTGTACACGGCCAAAGGCACGGCATCTCTGCTGGTGCCGGTTGCCAATTACATGCAGCAATCGTCAGGAAACTGGGACCACGTGTTCCTGGCCGCGGCCGGCGCAAACATTCTCGCGTCGCTGCTCGCCATCGTGGTGCTCAAGCCATGGCGCAGGTCCGTGGTCGCGAAGGCCGTGGCATAGCCAACTAACCGATCGTCACGAAAACGCGCCCAGCCTGATGGGCGCGTTTTTTTGTGTCGGTGTTTATTCCGACCAATTCGGAACAAATATGGGTCCCAGCCGGTATGTCTGCGGTTCTGCAGCCTATCATCAGCCGACATATGCTAGGCTGCAACGACGAAGCGCTCGCCCAAGAACGTTAGCGTTAGTGCCCTGTTTTTCTTTTCGATTGCCCAGACGCCTCATTAATCGGATTGACAACTGGCATAATGTATACCACGATAAAGGTGCCAACGACCTGAAGGAGGTTGCGATGAAAGTCGGAGACGTCCTGCGCAAGAAGAATACCCGCATCGCGACGGTGCGCATGAACGAGACCGTCGCCATCGCCGCCCAGCTGCTGCGAGCCAGCAATATCAGCGCGCTCGTTGTAAAGGATGTCGTGCGCACCGAGGGCAATACCGCGGTCGGCATGTTCACCGAGCGCGACGTGGTTCGGGCCATCGCCGAGCACGGCGCCGCCGGCGTAAACATGAAGGTGTCACAGCTGATCTCGGTGCAGCAGCTGATCTCGTGCTGCTCCGACGACAGCCTCGAGCACGTCCGTCACCTGATGCACAAGAATCACATCCGGCACATGCCGGTGATCGACGACCATACCTTGATCGGAGTCATCAGCATCCGCGACATCTCTACCGCTTTCGACGATGAGGCGACTGCGGCTGCGACCCGATCCGTAGCCTGATCCTGCGCTAAAATTTCTTGACTGCGAACAGGCCGAAGAAAGCTGCTCATTACGGCTGGCTTCGTGCTGCAAGCTCGATATTGCCTCGCAACGTTTTGCTTAAGCTTCCGCCAACCCGGGATCGTTCCGTCATGAAAATCTGCATTTATGGCGCCGGCGCGATCGGCGGTTATCTCGGCGTCAAGCTGGCGCTCGCGGGCGCCGATGTCAGCCTGGTGGCGCGCGGCGCGCATCTGGCGGCGATGCGGTTGAACGGGCTCAAGCTCTTGATCGGCGATGAAGAGCGCGTGGCGCGGCCGCGCTGCACCGACAGTCCCGCCGAACTCGGGATACAGGATGTCGTCATCATCTGTCTCAAGGCGCATTCCATCGCCGGCGTGATCGCGCAGATGAAGCCGCTGCTGGGACCGCACACCCGCATCGTCACCGCGGTGAACGGCATCCCCTACTGGTATTTCTACAAGCACGGCAACCAATACGAAGGCTCATTGCTGGAAAGCATCGATCCCGGCGGACGGCAATGGCGCGAGCTCGGCCCTGAGCGCGCGATCGGCTGCATCGTCTATCCCGCCACCGAGATCGAATCGCCGGGCGTGATCCGCCACGTCTATGGCGACCGCTTTCCACTCGGCGAACCTTCGGGCGAAAACAGCGCGGATGTCGAACGCCTCTCCGCGCTGTTTGCCGAGGCTGGATTGCAGGCGCCGGTGCTGGATCGTATTCGCGACGAAATCTGGCTGAAGCTGTGGGGCAATGTCTGCCTCAACCCGATCAGCGCCCTGACCCACGCCACGCTGGACGTGATCTGCTCCGATCCGGCGACGCGCGCGCTGGCCAGGGCGATCATGCTGGAGACGCAAACCATCGCAGAGAGCTTCGGCATCAAATTCCGCGTCGATGTCGAGCGCAGGATCGAAGGCGCCCGCAAGGTCGGCGCGCACAAGACCTCGATGCTGCAGGATCTCGAGCGCGGCCGCCCTATGGAAATCGATCCGCTGGTGACGGTGGTCCAGGAGATGGGCCGCCTCACCCGCATTCCCACGCCCTCGATCGACACGGTGCTGGCGCTGGTGGCGCAGCGGGCGCGGATTGCGGGGCTATATGACGGCGTACCGGAGCGGCCGGTCGAGGCTAAGGTCCCGGTTTTTGCGTGATCGCGCGGCTCTGATCTCCATCTTGCCCCGTAGACATTTGCCGGGCGCAACGGCATCTTGCCCTCTGAAGTGCACAAACGAGCGCGGGTAAGCCCGCGTCGGGGGAAACATTCAGAGGACCGAATGATAAAAACACGATTTACCGAACTGGTCGGGGTCGAACATCCGATCGTGCAGGGCGGCATGCAGTGGGTCGGCCGCGCCGAGCTGGTCGCGGCGGTAGCCAACGCCGGCGCGCTCGGTTTTATTACCGCGCTGACGCAGCCGACCCCTGACGATCTCACCAGGGAAATCGCGCGCTGCCGCTCGCTCACCGACAAGCCGTTCGGCGTCAATCTGACCATCCTGCCGTCGATCAAGCCCCCGCCTTACGCGGAATACCGCCAGGCCATCATCGAGAGCGGCATCAAGATCGTCGAGACCGCCGGCAACAAGCCGCAGGAGCACGTCACCGAATTCAAGAAGCACGGCATCGTAGTCGTGCACAAATGCACCAGCGTCCGCCACGCGCTGTCGGCGGAGCGCATGGGCGTCGATGCGATCTCGATCGACGGATTCGAATGCGCCGGCCATCCCGGTGAAGACGACACGCCCGGCCTGATCCTGATTCCGGTCGCCGCCGACAAGGTGAAAATTCCGATGATCGCGTCCGGCGGTTTTGGCGACGGCCGCGGCCTGGTCGCGGCGCTGGCGCTGGGCGCCGAAGGCATCAACATGGGCACGCGCTTCATGTGCACCAAGGAGAGCCCGATCCATCAATTGATCAAGGAAAAGATCGTCGCCAATGACGAGCGCGAGACCGAGCTGATCTTCCGCACCATGCGCAACACCTCGCGCGTCGCGAAAAATGCGGTCAGCACCAAGGTGGTGGCGATGGAAAAGGACGGCGCCACCTTCGAGCAGGTGCGCGACCTCGTCGCCGGCGCGCGCGGCAAGATGGTCTACGCGACCGGAGATGCCGATGAAGGCATCTGGTCTGCGGGACAGGTGCAGGGATTGATCCACGACATCCCGAGCTGCGCCGAACTGATCTCGCGCATCATGCGCGACGCCGAAGCGATCATCCAAAGCCGGTTTCAGGACATGATGTCCGGCAGCCGGCGCGAAGCGGCGGAGTAATCCGTCCGTCATTGCGAGCAAAGCGAGGCAATCCAGAAAGCAAGAAACTGGCTTGCTTCGCCGCAAGAGCTCCTCGCAATGACGATCGAACTGATCCTGTTGAATGAGAGAGTGCATCCATGAAAGCCTTCATCTACGGCGCCAACGGCGCTGAAATCACCGACGTCGCAAAGCCCCAGCCTAAAGCCACGCAGGTGCTGGTCCGCGTTCGCGCCAATGGCCTCAACCGCGCCGATCTCGGCATGACCAAGGGCCACGCCCATGGCAGCGCCGGCGGAGTCGGCGCCGTGCTCGGCATGGAATGGGCGGGCGAGATTGCCGAGCTCGGTCCCGAAGCCAAAGGCGTGAAGGTCGGCGACCGGGTGATGGGCTCGGGTGCTGCCGCGTTCGCGGAATATACGCTGGCCGATCACGGCCGGCTGTTTCACATCCCGTCAACGTCGAACATGAGCTTTGAGGAAGCGGCCACCTACCCGGTCGCGCTTGCGACCATGCACAATGCGGTGGTCACCAACGGCGGATTGCAGCCCGGCCAATCCGTCTTGATCCAGGGCGCCAGCTCCGGCGTCGGATTGATGGCCATGCAAATTGCAAAGCTCAAAGAGGCAAAACTCGTGATCGGTTCGTCGACCGACCCCGCGCGCCGCGGGCGCCTGAAGGAGTTCGGCGCCGACCTCGCGGTGGATTCCTCCGATCCCGGCTGGGTCGATCAGGTGCTGAAGGCGACGGACGGCAAAGGCGTCGACCTGATCGTCGACCAGGTCTCGGGCAAAGTCGCCAATCAGAACCTGGCGGCCACCAGGATTTTGGGCCGCATCGTCAATGTCGGCCGGCTCGGCGGCACCCACGGCGATTTCAACTTCGACCTGCATGCCGCCCGCCGCATCCACTATATCGGCGTTACCTTCCGCACCCGCTCGATCGAGGAAATCCGCGATATCTTCAACGAGGTCAAAAAGGATATCTGGCCGGCGGTGGAGTCGGGCAAACTGAAACTGCCGATCGACAAGGTCTATCCGTTCGGCAAGATCGCGGAAGCCTTCGAGCGCATGGAAGCCAACAAGCACCTCGGCAAGATCGTGGTGACGCAGTAACGTACCGCCCATGCATATGATTTATTTCGTGATCGGCGCCTCCGGCTCGGGAAAGACCTCGGCGGTCCGCGAACTCGAAAGAACGCGCCGGTCCGGCCTGAAGATATTTTTCTTCGACCGCATCGGTGTGCCCTCCGCCCAGGACAGGATCGAGAAGTGGGGGTCCGGCGAAGGCTGGCAGCGCGCAATGACGATCGAATGGGTGAAGCGGATCAGAAGTGAACTCGCAAACTCAAAGGCTCTTCTGGACGGCCAGACCCGTCCGTCTTTTATCGCCGAGGCGTGCGAAGTAAATAAGGTCACGTCTTACAAGGTGATCTTGATCGATTGCTCGGACGAGGTGCGGACTGCGCGGTTGCTGCGCAGAGGTCAGCCCGAGCTTGCAGACGAGCAAATGATGCAGTGGGCGAGATATCTGTTAACGGAGACAACGAAGATCGGCGGGGAAATCATCCACAATGACGACCTGTCGATCGCCGATACCGCCGCCGCGCTGGAAGCGATTGTCGATGGACGTGCGCGGACGCCACGGGAAGCTTGAGCCGGCGCCATGCAATACCTGTTTCCGGAACATTCATTGTCGAAAGCGGATTTGGCCAGCGGAAAGGTGTTGTTCAGTCGGCCGGGGTTGACGGCCTTTCCGGTCCGGCTGGGAAACGAACTGTTTCTAAGGGCCGTGGCTTTGCTCGAAGGCGCGGGACGCCGCCCGCCCTATCATGTCTACGACCCGACCTGCGGCGGCGGTTACCTGATGGCCGTCCTTGGCCTGCTCAATCCGCAGTTGATAGCTCGCCTCTCTATGTCAGACATCTCCCCCGACGCGTTATCGATCGCCGCCAAAAATACCGGCCTGTTGTCGGCGGCGGGGATGCTGGACCGTCAGGCCGAGCTTGCGGCTTTGGCCGAGATTTCAGGCCGCGAAAGTCACCTCGCGGCCACGGCAAGCGCCGCTACACTGCATGCTTGGCTGGATCGGCAATCATCTACCTTGCAGCAAACCAGCATCTTTAAGGCAGACGCGACTGATCCGGCCGACGTCCGGGCGCATTTCCCAGCCAACCCGTCGATCGATATCGGATTCGCCGACGCTCCTTACGAGCTTCATTCAAGGTGGCGAACCGCAACGACCGGCAGCGCTATCCCCGAGATGAAAATGCTCTCGACGTTCGCATATCTTTCGGTCCCGGTCGTCATCCTTGCTACCCGCAAGGGGTTAAAGCTGACCAACCCAAGATATCGTCAAGCCGCAAAGCTCAAAAACGGTCATCGGCTTCTGGGGATTTTCGAACTGACGGAATAGATGCGCCGGAACCAAGAATTATTGCTGCGAATGAGTGGCGATTGCGTCCTTCATCGCTGCTTTTAACTCGGATGGCGCCCTGCTAAACCGCGCCCATGAATCGGCCGGTTGCCACCATAAAATCCCGCGTCGCCGCGATCTCGATTTTTGCCAGCGCCGGCATGGCTGCGGTAAAATTCGTCGTCGGCGTCGCCATCGGCAGTCTCGCGCTGATTTCCGAGGCGCTGCACTCCTCTGTGGATCTGGCGGCCACCGTCATCACCTGGCTGGTGGTCGGGGTTTCCGACCAGCCTGCCGACGAGGAGCATCACTACGGCCACGGCAAGATCGAGAGCCTGTCGGCGCTCGGCGTCATCGCGATGCTCTATGTGCTGGCCGGCGGCATCGTGGTGCAGGCCTGGAGCCATCTGCGGGAAGGGGCGGCGCCGCCGACGCTCTCCGCGGTGCCGTTCGTGGTACTGGTGATCGATATCGCCGTCAATTTCTGGCGCGCGCGGGCGCTGCATCGCACCGCGCGCGACACCAGGAGCCAGGCGCTGGAAGCCGACGCGCTGCATTTTGCTTCCGACGTGTTCGGATCGAGCGCGGTCATCATTGGCCTCGCGCTGTCGGGCCTCGGCTATCAATGGGGCGACGCCGCCGCCGCGATCGCCGTTGCGGTCCTGATCTCCGTGCTCGGCCTGCGGCTCGGACGCTCCACCATCGAAACTTTGCTCGACCGCGCGCCCGAAGGCGCCGCCGCGAAAGCCACCGCCGCGATCAAGGCGGTGCCCGGCGTGATCGACGTCGAACGCTTGAGGGTGCGGATGGTCGGTTCGACGCATTTCATCGATGCCATCGTGCAGGTGCCGCGCACCTGGCCGATCGACCGCATCGAGCAGACCAAACGCAAAGCGCTGGACGCGGTGAGCAAGACGCTCGGCGACGCCGACCTGACATTTACGGCGGTCCCCGTCGCGCGCGACAATGAAAGCGTGCGCGAGCGCATCATGGTGATCGCGCGCAATTCCGGACTCGCGATCCACCACGTTACCGTGCACGACCTCGGCGGCAAGCTCACCGTCAGCATCGATCTCGAAGTCGATGGCGAGATGGCGCTGACGCAGGCGCACGAGATCGCCCAGACCCTGGAGCACAATATCCGCGACGAGTTCGGCGCCGATGTCGAGGTCGACACCCACATCGAGCCGCTGGAACCCGAACTGCCCGTTGGGTCAGACGCCGCACCCGGCCGCCTCGCGGAGATCGAGACGGCGCTGTCGCGCATCGCCGCCGCCGATGGCGCGATCCACGACATCCACAATGTGCGCGTGCGCGACACCGAGGCCGGCGAAATCGTCAACTTCCACTGCCGCGCCCCACCCTCGATGAGCGTCATCAAGGTCCACGAGAACGTCGACGCCATCGAACGCGCGCTGCGCCGCGCCTATCCTTCGGTAAAGCGCGTCATCAGCCACGCCGAGCCGCCGTATGGTGATTGAGCCCCGTCCTCATGGTGAGGAGCACGCGAAGCGTGCGTCTCGAACCATGAAGCCGCGCGCATCCGCATGCTTCGAGATGCGGCGAAGGCGCCGCTCCTCCGGATGAGGGCCGCGTTCCCGTTTCGGACTCACTTCCGCGAATTTCGGACTACCGATTCTGCGTTGGACAAGATTTATTTTGCATTAACGAATCGTTGACTCTCGACAGCGCGAAAAAAACGGATTCAAATCGCTGTGATTCGGGAGCGGCCGGGGGCTCTTCCGAACTGGGTGTGAAAAAGAATTTCCTAGGGGGCCAAAGGCATGGCGCGGGCACACGCGGCGAGCGCGTGCGTGCAATCCGATTCGATCAAGGGATTGGCGCAGTCGATCGCGAAACCTGCCTATCATCGCCTGTTGATCGCGGAGCCCGCGCTCCGCCGCGCGGTCCCTACCCTCATCATCGCATTTCTGATCACCATCTGCATCGGCGCCTTCGTTCAGGTGATCGACCAGAGCCGGCAGAAGCGCGCCTCGATGAAGCGCGAGGTGTCGGCGCTGGCCGATCTGCTCGCCGAGCGTCTCGACCGTATCGGTACGATCCGGCCGGACCGCGCGGCGTCGGTCGAGCGCCTGCAGAAGCTGCTGCCCGATTTCATTCCATCATGGGGGATCGCGGCGGGACGCCACGTCCTCATCACCGGCGCCGACGGCCGGATTCTCGCCCGCGTCCCGCTGGAAACGTCTCTTGGCGATGCCGACCGGATTCTCGACGTCATCAGCGCGGCGCAACTGCTGACGCTGCCCGGCCAGCAAGGCGGCGTCAGCGACATGATCCTGCCCAATGGCGGCAGCGCGCTGGCGACGCTGCGCCTGGTCAGGGCGTTGCCCGGCCAGGTCATCGTCATTCAGGAAAAGGTCGAACTCGCTGTGGCGATCCGACGCCGCGTTGTCGGTGACGCTGTCGGCCACCACCGGCTTCGTCGTGCTGATATTAGGCTTTGCGTTCCACTGGCAGTCCACCCGCGCGCGCGAAGGCGACCTCATCAACGACGCCGTGCGCGGCCGCATCGACACCGCGCTCAATCGCGGACGATGTGGCCTGTGGGACTGGGACCTGTCGCGCGGCCGCATATTCTGGTCGCAGTCGATGTTCACCATGCTGGGGCTCGAGAGCCGCAGCGACCTTCTGACCTTCGGCGAGGTCAACGCACTGGTGAAATCCGACGACATCGACCTGTTCGCCATCGCCGATCAATTGATCTCCGCGAAGATCAACCACATCGACCAGACGTTTCGGATGCAGCACACCAACGGCCACTGGATCTGGCTGCGGGTGCGCTGCGAACTCAGCCGGGGCAACGACAGCGGCCTGCATCTGATCGGCATCGCCGTCGATATCACCGAGCAGAAGAGCCTCGCCGAGCGCACCGTGGAAGCCGACCTGCGGCTGCGCGACGCCATCGAAACCATCCCCGAGGCCTTCGTATTGTGGGACGCCGAAGACCGCCTGGTGCTGTGCAACTCGCATTTCCAGCGGCTGCACCGGCTGCCGGACTCGGCGGTGACGCCGGGCACCTCCTATGAGACCGTGATCGAAGTCGGCAGCATGCCCGAAGTCCGCACCAGGCTGCAGGAAACCTCGGCGCAGGCGCCGGGCGCACGCACCTTCGAGGCGCAGCTCGACGACGGCAACTGGCTGCACATCTCGGAGCGCCGCACCAAGGACGGCGGCTACGTCTCGGTCGGCACCGACATCACCCGCATCAAGGAACACGAACAGAAACTGGTCGACAACGACCTTCGCCTGCGCGCCATCGTGATCGACCTGAAGCGCTCCCAGACCACGCTGGAAGCCCAAGCCATCGAACTGGTCGACCTCGCGCAGAAATATTCCGACGAAAAGAACCGCGCCGAGGAGGCTAACCAGACCAAATCAAAATTCCTCGCCAATATGAGCCATGAGTTGCGCACGCCGCTCAACGCCATCATCGGATTTTCCGAAGTCATGGGCAGCGGGATGTTCGGATCGCTGGGTTCGGAAAAATACGCGGAATACTGCCACGACATCCTGACCAGCGGCCATTATCTGCTCGAGGTGATCAACGACATCCTCGACATGTCGAAGATCGAGGCCGGCCGCATGAAGCTCGACATGGAAACCCTCGACTTGTCGAAGACGCTGGCGGAATCCTTGCGGGTGGTGTCCGGGCGCGCCGACGACAAGCATCTCGTGCTCGATACGGATATCGAAGGAACCGTGCCTGTGCTGGCGGATCGTCGCGCGGTCAAGCAGATCATCGTCAATCTGTTGTCCAACGCGGTGAAATTCACCCCCGATGGCGGCAAGGTCACGGTCCGCTGCCGCAGGCGGCGCAACGCGGTGGTGCTGCTGATCGCCGATACCGGCATCGGGATCGCGCCGGAGTCGTTGCGGCGGCTGGGCAAGCCGTTCGAGCAGGTCGAAAGCCAACTGACCAAGACCTATCACGGCTCCGGCCTTGGGCTCGCGATCGCGAAATCGCTGGCCAACCTCCATGGCGGCTCGATGAAGCTGCGCTCGAAACTCGGCGCCGGCACCGTGGTCTGTGTCTCGCTGCCGCGCGACGCCGGCAAGGCGAAAGTTTCGGTGGCGGCCTGACTTTCTTCCGCTCGTTCTTAGGACGCCAACCCAATCAGAGGTCTCGTCATTGCCGGGCTTGAGTAGCCGCTTGACAACGGCCGGCGCTCCCCATGTGATGCCCGGCAACAAAAACAAAAACGCAATTGCACAATTTTCCAGGGAGGTTTCGATGCTGGTGCGTAGCGCTGCCCGCCTGCTCGGTGGGCTGATTGCCGTGGGTGCGGTGCTGGGGATGGCGGTTTCCGCCGAGGCCCAGGAAAAGAAAATCAAGATCGGCGTCATTTTCGACCTGACCGGTCCGCTGGCCGGCGGTGGTTCGGAGCTGCAATATATCGGCGCCAAGATCATGCTCGACCACTACGCCAAGACCGGGGTCGAAGGCTACAAGATCGAGGCGATCTATGCCGATGCCCAGAGCAAGCCGGACGTCGCCATCAACGAATCGGTGCGCCTGCTCGAGCAGGAAAAAGTCGACATGGTGCTCGGCTTCTTCTCGTCGGCGCAATGCGTGCCGGTGGCCGCCCGGGTCGAGCAGCTGAAGAAGTTCATGTGGATGACCACCTGCATTTCCTCGGGCGTATTCGACCACAAGAATTACAAATATGTGTTCCGTCCGCAGGCCAGCGGCGACCAGTTCGGCCTGATGACGATGGATTTCATCGCCCAGAACGCGCAGTCCAAGTTTGGCAAGGAGCCGAAGGATCTGCGCGTCGCCATCATCCATGAGGACGGCGCCTATGGCGTCGACGTAGCCAAAGGCAACGAGGCCGGCGCCAAGAAGGCCGGTTTTAATGTCGTGCTGAAGGAAGGCTATTCCGCCACCGCGCCCGATCTATCGGCGCTTGTGACAAAACTGAAGCGGGCGCGGCCCGACGTGATCTTCCACACCGGCTACAATCCCGACATCACGCTGATCATGCGGCAGGCGCGCGAACAGGGCTTGAAGTTCGGAGCCTTGGTCGGCCATGGCGCGGGCTATGGCGTGTATGAGAAGCTGAAGGAGGGCCTCGGGCCCGACGCCAATTATATTTTCAACACCGATCCGATCTCGATCTGGCTCGCCAACCCGAAGGGCCTCGATCCCAAGCTGCCGCCGATCATCAAGATGGTCGGCGAGGAGTTCGACAAGATCAAGCCGGGCGTAGCGATCCGTTCCGCCCATGTCGGCATCGCCGCCTCGAACACTTACGTGTTCCTGAACGACGTGCTGCCGCGCGCGATCAAGCAATATGGCGGCGTCGATCCCGACGCACTGCGCAAGGCGTCGCTGGACGTCGACCTTCCCGAAGGCGGTACCATGCTCGGCTTCGGCGTCAAATTCTTCAGCGAAGGTACCCCGATGGCCGGGCAGAACGAGCGCTCGTTCCCGGTCGTCATCCAGTACGTCGACGACAAGTCGTATGTGGTGTGGCCAAAGAGCCAGGCGCAGCGCGAGGCCGTGCTGCCGCTGCCGGCGGGCACCACCTACAGCTACAAATAAGGCGGTCCTGACAGAAGGAAGCACCGCCGTGCTGGTAGTCGAGGGCCTGGTCAAGCGGTTCGGCGGCTTCACGGCCGTCAACAAGGTGTCGTTCAAGGTCGATCGGGGCGAGATACTCGGCCTGATCGGCCCGAACGGCTCGGGCAAGAGCACGATTTTCAACATGCTCTCGGGCACGCTGCCGCCGACCGCCGGTTCGATGAAATTTGCGGGCGCGGAAATCGCGGGCGCGCCGCCGTATCGCATCATCAATAGCGGCATCGGCCGGACCTTCCAGATTCCGCGGCCGTTCCACCGGTTGACGCTGTTCGAGAACGTGGCGCTGGCCGGTTATTTCGGCCAGGGCCGGCACAGCCGTGCGAAAGCCGAAGAGGCAGCGGAACGCGCGCTCGCCATGGTCGGCCTGACGACCGATCGGCACACCGGCGTCGATGGGCTTGGAGCCGCGGGCTTGAAGAAACTCGAACTGGCGAAGGCGCTGGCGACCGGGCCAAAATTGCTGCTCGCCGACGAAAGCCTGGGCGGGCTCGACGACACCGAAATGGACCAGGCCGCCGACATGCTGCGCCGGATACGCGACGAACTCGGCATCACCATCATCTGGGTCGAGCATATCATGGGGGTGCTGATGCGCGTGGTCGATCGCGTGATGGTGCTGGATCACGGCGAGAAAATTTCCGAAGGCCTGCCGAGCGAGGTGTCCGGCGATCCGCGGGTGATCGAGGTCTATCTCGGCACCGATGCCGGCGCGACCCAGGCCGCCGCGGCGCAAGCGCGTCGTTAGGGGAGCGCGCATGCTCAAGATGAAATCGGTCGATGCGGGCTACGGAACCTTCCAGGCGCTGTTCGGCGTCAGCCTCGACGTCGAGGCCGGCGAAGCGGTGGGCGTGATCGGCCCCAACGGCGCCGGCAAGACGACCCTGATGCGGGTGATCTCCGGGCTGATCCGGCCGCGCGCGGGGTCGATTTCGATGCGGGGAACGGACGTCCTGAAAACGCCGGAGCATCGCATCGTCAGTCTCGGCATCGCGCATGTACCGGAGAACCGCCGGCTGTTTCCCCGCCTGACGGTGGAGGACAACCTCAAGATGGGCGCCTTCATGCCCGAGGCGCGGGCGCGCTATGCCGAGCGGCTGGCATTCGTGTTCGATCTATTTCCGCGCATGAAGGAACGCCGGGGCCAGCTTGCCGGCACCATGTCGGGCGGCGAGCAGCAGATGTGCGCGATCGGCCGCGCGCTGATGTCCGATCCGAAATTGCTGCTGCTCGACGAACCGTCGGCGGGCCTCGCCCCCGTCGTGGTGCAACAGGTGTTCGAACTGGTGAAGCGAATCCGCAACCTGGGCCTGACCGTGCTGATCGTCGAGCAGAACGTGCAGCAGGTTTTGCGCGTGGTCGACCGGGCGTATCTGCTGGAGGCGGGATCGATCCGGGCGTCGGGGAAATCGAGCGAGATGCTGGAGGATGACACCATCCGGCAGGCGTATTTGGGGATTTAGAAGCATGGACGCAATCGATGGCAGCGATTGCCGCGAACACGGTAGGCCACCGGGCGTACCGTCATTGCGAGCAAAGCGAAGCAATCCAGAGCCCCGAGCACACACTGGGTTGCTTCGCCGCAAGCGCTCCTCGCAATGACGGAGACGAACCCATGACCGACATTTTCGACATCTACCTCTTGGAAGCGATGGTGAACGGTATCCTGCTCGGCGGCGTGCTGGCACTGTTGGCGCTGGGGCTGAATCTGATCTTCGGCGTCATCGACGTGACGTGGATCTGTTATGCCGAACTGGTGATGATCGGGATGTACGGCATGTATTATATGGTCCAGGTTTTTGGCATCTCGTATTACCTAGCGGCGCCGATCACCATCCTGCTGGTCGCGGGACTGGGAGCGCTGCTGCATTTGCTGGTGATCGCGCCGCTGCTCTCGGCGCCGCCGATCAACCAGCTTCTCGCCACCGGCGGCGTACTGTTTGTACTGCAAAGTTTTGCTACCGTCGCGTTCGGGATCGATTTCCGCAATCTCGGCATCCGGCTGCCGGTGCTGAAATTCGCCGAGATGCATTTCAGCTACTCGCGGCTGCTGGCGTTCGGTGCAGCGCTAATCGGCATGCTGCTGGTCTATTTCTTCATGAAGCGGACCTATGTCGGCACCGCGATCCGCGCCATCTCGCAGGACCGCCAGATCATGGCGCTGATGGGCGTCGATGTCAGCCGTCTCTATCTCATCACCTCGGCGCTGGGCGGCGCGCTGGCCGGCCTCGCCTCCTGCCTGCTGGTGCTGCAATACGACATCCATCCCTTTGTCGGCCTGTCGTTCGGACCCATCACCTTCCTGATCTGCGTGCTGGGGGGCCTCGGTAATTTCGTCGGCGGTTTTGTGGCGGCGTTTGTATTCGCCGAGATCATCTCGCTGGGCGGGCTGTTTTCCGATCTCGAATGGGGCTACGTGCTGGCCTTTGCCTTCTTCATCGTCATGATGTTCATCAGACCTGCCGGCCTGTTGGCGAGGCGCTCGTGATCCTGACCCGGCTCGGGCCTTGGATTGCCGGCGCGGCGCTGATCGCGCTGCCGTTTGTGTATCGCGATCCCTATCATCTGCACATTCTGATTCTGATCCTGATCTGGTCGTTCGCCTACACGTCATGGTCGATGATGGGCCGCTTCGGCCTGGTGTCGCTGGGACATGGCGGGTTCATGGGCGTCGGCGCCTATGTCACGGCGCTGCTCTGGAATCATCTCGGCGTGTCGCCATGGCTGGGCATTCCCGTTGCGATGCTTGCGGCGGCGGTGCTGGCGGTGATCGTGGCGTATCCGTGTTTCCGCTTCCGCATCACCGGCCATTATTTCGTGCTGGTGACGCTGGCGCTGTCGGGGATCGTGCTGCAGGTCATCACCGCGACGCGCGACTATACCGGCGGCTCGCTCGGATACACGCCCGACCGAACCCGCGGCAGCCATCTTCTGGCGCTGCAATTCGACGACAAGGCGACCTGGTACCTGATCGCGCTGGGGGTCTGGGCGCTCGGCCTCGTGATCTGGCGCCGTGTCGACCGCAGCATGGATCGCTACGCGCTGGAGGCGATCTCCGAGGATGAGGATGCCGCGGCCGCGGCCGGCGTCAACGTGACCGCGGAAAAGCTCAAGATCACGGTGATATCGGCGCTCATGACGGCGCTGGCCGGCGCGCTCTATTGCCAGTACCAGATGTTCATCTCCCCCGACACCGTGAGCGGCATTTCGGTATCGCTGCAGATGGTGTTTGCCGTCATCGTCGGCGGCCTCTATGTGTCGCTTGGGCCCACGGTCGGCGCCGTCATCACCATCCTGCTCGCGGAAATCCTGCGCATCGGTTTTGGAACCAGGGCGGTCGGCTGGGACAATCTGGTCTATGGCGTGCTGCTGGTGGTGTTCATCATCTTCCTGCCCAAGGGGATTTTAGGCAGCATAGCCGAGAAGCTGAAAGCGCGGCGCAAGACGTTTGTGGTGAAGCCATGACGGAATACGACAACCAGAATATTTTCGCCAAAATCCTGCGCGGCGAGATCCCGTGCTACAAGGTCTATGAAAACCAGCACACGCTGGCTTTCCTGGACATCATGCCGCGCTCGCCGGGTCATACGCTGGTGATACCAAAAGCTCCGGCACGCGGCATCCTCGATGTCGAGGCGGATGATTTCGCGCAAGTCGCGCGGACCGCGAAAATGATCGCGACCGCGGCGGTCCGGGCGTTTGGTGCGGAAGGGATCATTGTCCAGCAGTTCAGCGAGGCTGCCAGCGGGCAAGTGGTGTTTCACTTGCATATGCATGTGATGCCGATCACCGCAGGCGTGGATTTGTTGCCGGCGCAAACCCGCAGCGAGGACAAGAAAGTTCTCGAACTTCACGCGGCAAAAATGATCGCGGCGCTCAGTCCGTGGGTGGGCAAAGGCGCTCTTGCGCCGTGCCCACCAATCCGTGGTTATGGTGGGCACGCCACCGGACGCTTTCAGCGTCCGATGCCTTTGCCCACCCTACGAGCTAGATCACACGCCGAGATAGCGCTGCAGAATTTCCGGTTTCGCCTTGATCTCCTGCGCCGGGCCTTCGTGCGCGATATGGCCGTTATTGATGATATAGACGCGCTGCGCCAGGGCCAGCGTCGCCGCCAGATTCTGCTCCACCAGCACGATGGTCTGGCCGGCCGAAGCAAGGTCACGGCAAGCCGCCATCAAGTCGCGAACGATCACCGGTGCCAGTCCCTCGAACGGCTCGTCCAGCAGAATGATCTTCGGGTCGCGCACCAGCGCGCGGGCAATCGCCAGCATTTGCTGCTCGCCGCCGGACAAGTCCGTGCCCCGGCTGCCGCGGCGGTCCTTCAGGCGCGGAAACATTTCATAGACACGGTCGAGCGGCCAGCGCCCGGACGCGGTCAGTCCCGCAAGAACAAGATTTTCCTCGACGTTGAGGCTGCCGAAGATCCTGCGGTCTTCGTGCACGAGCTGCATGCCCGCCTGCGCGATCGTATGGCTCTTGCGTCCTGCGATGTCAGCGCCGTTGAACATCACCGTGCCGCTGCGGGGGGTGAGAACGCCCATCAGGCTTTTCAAGGTCGTGCTTTTGCCTGCGCCGTTGCGTCCGAGCAGCGCCACGACTTCATTGCGCTCGACGCGCAGCGAAACGTCGAACAGGATATGGGAATCCCCGTAATAGCTGTTCAGACCGTTGACCTCGAGCAGGCTCATGCGGCGAGCACTCCGTGCAGGCCGCCGAGATAGGCTTCCTGCACCGTGGCGTTGTTCTTGATTTCTTCCGGCGTACCTTCGACCAGCACCCGGCCCTCCTGCAGCACGGTGACGCGTTCGGCCAGCTCAAACAGCGCATCCATGTCGTGATCGATGATGATCATGGTCCGGCCGCGGCTGATCGACTTCAGCAGCTTGACGGTCTCGACACGCTCGCGCGGGCTCATGCCGGCGAGCGGTTCGTCCAGAAGCAATAGACTCGGCGAAGTGGCAAGCGCCAGTCCGATTTCCAGCCGCCGCTTTTCGCCATAGGCGAGTTCGGACACTGGCGTGTCCGGCCGCGAGGCGAGATTGACTAGTTCGAGCGTGCGCTCCACCTGCTCGTGCAATCCCGGAATTTTGTCGATACTGCGAAACAAATCGAGCCGGAATTTTCCGCGCAATTCGGCGAGTGCCGCGATCACGACATTTTCACGCACCGTGAGCCCGGTGAACAGCTGGTTGACTTGGTAGCTCTTGGTCAGGCCGAGCTGGCACACCTCGGTGACATTCATGCCGGTGATATCGCGTCCCTCGAACAGGATCCTGCCGGAGGTCGGCGGGATCTCGCAGGTCAGCATCTTGAAGAACGTCGACTTGCCGGCGCCGTTAGGGCCGATGATGCCGCGCAGTTCGCCGCGATTGACCGTGAAGTCGATATCGCTGTTGGCAAGCAGCCCGCCATAGCGCTTGGTCAGCCCGCTGGCCTGCAGGATCGGGCCGGAATGGTCGCCGCCGCCGCGGAGCCGCGCCAGCATCGACGCCGATGTCTGGGTGGCGTGTGCGGCTTTTACGATTTTCGGTTCGTCCGCGGCGGCCGCTTCGGCGGAAATCGCCGTTTCGTCCGGCTCGGGATGTTCTGTACGGTTGCCGGACATCCAGCCGTAGAGATCGACAAGACCCCCGATAATGCCGCGGCGCAGGAAGCAGACCAGCAACACGAAGACGATACCGAGCACGAGTTTCCACGCCGCGCCGAGGCCGAGCGCCGCCTGCAGAAAATCCTGCAGGAACAGCCAGACCGCAGCGCCGACCAGCGGACCGAACAGCGTGCCGCGCCCTCCGATCGCGGTCTGCATCACGAGCTGGCCGGAGGTATCGAAGGTGAAGGCATCGGGAGGCATGAAGGCCTGCAGCACACCGAGCAGTCCTCCGGCGAATCCGGCATAGGCGGCCGCGATCACGAAGGCGGTGAGCTTGTAGCCGTGGATGTTATGGCCGACGGCGGTGGCGCGCAGCGGGTTGTCCCGGATCGCGCTCAGGATCGCACCGACCGGCGAGCGCACGATTCGCAGCGCAATCACCACGCCGATGAAATAGCACAGCGCCAGGAACTGATAGAGCGACCAGCCCGTGGTGAAATGCACGGTGGTGAAGCCAAGATCAAAGCTCGGGGTCGGGACGCCGGGCAGTCCGTTCTCTCCGCCGGTCCAGTCCGACAGCGGATTGAATTCGACAAAATAAAAGACCTCCGCGATCGCCACGGTAATCATCGCAAAGTAGATGCCGGTTCGCCGCAATGCGATCAACCCGACCAGGTAGCCGACCGCCGCGGCTGCGATCATGCCGATGATCAACGCCAATATGACGCTCGGAAACCCTGTGCGGGTGAGGAGATAGGCCGCGACGAAACCGCCGGTGCCATAAAAGGCCGACTGGCCGAACGACAACAGTCCGGTAAAGCCGAACAGGATGTCGAAGCCGAGACCGAACAAGCCCCAGACCAGGATTCGGTTCACGGTATTGGGTGCAAATCCGAGATAAGGCAGCACGAAGGGTGCTGCGATCAGGCCGATCGCTGTCAGGGTTTCGATCAAAAAAGGGCGTTGCTTGAGCATCAGGCCACCACGTTCATTCGCGGCCCTGCGTACCAAGCAGGCCGTGCGGGCGCACCACCAGCACCAGCGTCATCGCCGCGAACAGCATGACGTAGGCATAGCCGGGGTTGAACATTGAGGTGATGCTGATGATCTCTCCGGCGATCAGGCCGCCGAGGATGGCGCCCGGAAACGATCCGACGCCGCCGATGACGACCACCACGAATGTTTGAACCAGGATGTCGTCGCCGATGCCCGGCGTCAGCGAAACCACCGGCGCATTGACGATACCGGCAAAGCCGGCCGCCATCGCGCCGATGCCGAACACGATCATGAAGACGCGGTAGACGTTGATGCCAAGCGAATCCACCATCACCGAATCTTCGATACCGGCGCGCACGATCATGCCGAGCCGGGTGCGGTAGAGCACGACGAACAGCGCGCCAAGCGCTATCGCGACGATGCCCACCACCGCGAGACGATAGGTCGGGTAATACATGAAACCGAGCGGCGTGATGCCTTGAAACAGCGGCGGCGGCGGCACCAGTTTCGACTGGCTGGAGAAGAAGAAGCGCACGACCTCGACGAAACAGATGCTCAAGCCGAAGGTGACGAGCAGCTGGTCTTCATGCGGACGATTATAAAAATGACGGATGATGACGCGCTCCATCAGCACGCCAAGAATCATGACAAAGACCGAGCCTGCGATCACGGCGGTGATGTACGAACCGGTATATTCGAAGGCGACATAGCCGGCGTAACCGCCGAGCATGAACATCGCGCCGTGCGCGAGGTTGAGCACGCCAAGCGTGCCATAGATGATGGTCAGCCCGGAACTGATCAGCGCCAGTAACGCGCCCAGCGCCAATCCGTTGAATACCTGGGAGATGAAGTTGGGCCAGTTGACCATGAGGGGCAATCATACGGCTTTATGAAAAGGCACACGCTATTATTGCCCATTCCAGAAAAAATGGCGCCGCAGGCTGCACGATGCCCCGCGGCGCCGAGCTTCATGTTCGGCTCAGGTGGACTCGCCGAGATGGCAGCCGAATGCGTCCGGCTTCTGCATCAAGCCTTCGCCCGGCACGATTTCGACCACATCGTAATAATCTTCCTTGCCCTTCATGTCTTTTTGCATCTTGCCCTTGACGATAATGACGGGGCGGACGCACTGGTGGTCTTCGGTTCGATAATGCACATCGCCGACCGTGGACGGGATCGTCTCACCCTTTTCATAGGTCTTGATGACATCCGGCGGATAGAAGCTGCCGGCCTCTTCGACCATGCGCGCCCATTGCGCAAAGCTGTTGTAGGCGTTGTTGGCGCCCCATTCCGGCTTGTAGCCGAACTTCTTTTCGAACGCCGCGTTGAACATTTTCGCGAGCGGGTACTTGTCCTCGATCGTCCACCAGTAGTCGGTAGCGGCATAGACGCCCTGCATCAGGCCGCCGGTCTCGCGCGCCAGGAAAGGCACCTGGTAGGGCACCACCAGCTTCATCTTGTCGAGCACGCCGAACTGCTTGGCCTGCTGGATCGACAGCACCGCATCGTGACCCCAGTTGACGTTGATGAGGACGTCGGCGCCGGAATTGGCGACGTTAAGCAGATAGGACGAGAAGTCCGGCGCCCCGAGCGGCGAGACCTGATTGGTGACGGTGGTCCAGCCCGCGCCTGCGGTCATGTCCTGCATCGACTTGGTGACGGTATGGCCGTAGGTGTAGTCCGGCGTCATGTACGCGACTTTTTTGTTCTTGCCGAACTCCTTGACCAGCACCGGGGCGATCGCCGCGGCGGCGGTCTGGCCAAAGAAATTCTGGCGGAAGCCGTAACGCACGCAATCCTTGCCGGTGGTGTCGTTGGAGCCGGAGATGCCGCACACGAACAGCACCTTTTCGCGCTGCGCCAGCTTGTTGAGCGCGACCGCAACCGCGCTCGAGGTGCCGCCGGTGATCATCACCGCCTTGTTCTCGGTGATGAAACGTTGCTGGGCCTGCACGGCCTCGTTCGGCTTGGCGGCGGAGTCGGCGACGCCAAGCTTAACTTCCTTGCCGAGCACGCCCTTGGTGGTCTTCGGCGAAATCTTCTTGAGCAGCTCGTTGCCTTCATTGATGTGCTCGACCGCAAGCTGGTAGCCCTTGAGCTCGTCCTCGCCCTGCACCGCGTAGGTGCCGGTGCGCGGCACCGAGGCGCCGATGAACACCGAGTTGCCCGACGAGCCGGCCGGATAGGTGCCGATCGCCGGATGATCTTCCGCCAGCGCCGGCATGGCAAAGCCACCCGACAGCATAGCCCCGCCGACGAGACCGGCGCCGCCCTGCAGCAGCGCACGGCGCGACACGCTCACGTCCATTGCTTGTTCAAAAATTCTGCTTTTCATCGCTCACTATCCTCCCGAAGAAATTTTGTGATGGCGCACGACTAAGCTCGCCGCCGCTGGGTCCGGATGGATCAGCCGGCAAGGTTGCCAGAGCACCAACTGCGATTGTGCAGTTCCTGCGCCTAGAATTCCCTTCACGTCACGTCTGTCAATGTCACTTTCGTCGAACAGCGCTTCGAGCTCATATCGCTTAACGATATAATCGTATCGCTTTACGATATATAATGGCGGTGCTAGTCCTGCTTATGGGAGCACCTAGACTGGTCGGGACCTCGGCAGCCGTGAATGCAAGACAGCAAGCTTCCTGGCGCGGAACCGCCGTAAATGGCGTTTCGGCTAACCCGGTCCTGCCTCCGGCTGAATTGAGCGTTCGGGCCGAAAACGTCTTGAAGGAACTGGCGGTGGAATTGACGGGAGAAACCCCGCCGAAAGGGCGGTGGATGCCGCCCCACAAGCTGCTGGCAAAGCTCACCTTCAAGCATCTGCTGACCGCGAGGAATTGCGGCCCTCAAACCACCAACGAAATCGTCAGATGGGCCGAATCACGGGGCGTGATCATTCGACCGCAGTTTCATACCGGCAAATCCCTGTCGGCCACCTGGCGAGACCTGATCGCAAAGTGCTCGAAGGGAGAAATTACCAAGGCTGAAATAGCGGAAGCGCTTGAAAAATCCGCCCGCCGGAAGAACACCCGAATTCCCGTGGCATTTCAGAGCATTCTGTCGCAGATACTTAGTTCGGCTGGCGAATAGCCCGATTTCCCTTGATGTCTAGCGCGCCCGCTCACCTGCGAACCCGATGCGATGGCGCGTGCGGCGCGAGCCATGCTAGAACATTGTGTGCAGGCACCTGCACAGCATAGGTCGGAGGGCATGGGAGTACAGCGACAGCAACGTAAAGCGGTGAGCAACGGGGCGATGAAGCGCGCTGCATCGCGTACCGTCGACTACGGAGCGCTTGCCGAATTTCGCTATCAACTTCGAAAATTCCTGGCGTTCAGCGAAACGGCCGCCCAGGAATCGGGGCTGACGCCGCAGCAGCACCAAGCGCTTCTCGCCATCAAGGGCTTCTCCAGTTCCGATCCGATTTCGGTGGGAGATCTGGCACGATTCCTTCTTATCCGGCACCATACAGCGGTCGAACTGACGGACCGCATGACGAAGCTCGGACTATTGAGCAGAGTAATCGACGCCGATGATGGCAGACGTGTGCTGGTGAAACTGACCAGGAAGGGCGAACAGAAATTACGGACGCTTTCGAAAATTCATTTCGAGGAGCTTGGCTCGGCGAGCCCCGTATTGACTAGAATATTGAGATCCTTTCAACGCGCTCAATTGCGTTGGCCGGTCACGCTGATCCCGGCAATGGTGTTCGAGGATTGGTCCGCCCTCGCGCTTCGGGCGATGCTCGGCGACTAGAGTGACTGCCTATTCATCAGCCGGGCCGACGCCCTCAGCCGCGTGGCTCGGCACTTTCATGCCGCGCGGGGACGGCAAGAACGCCCCGCCGCGCCGGGGGACCCGGACTAACCCTCGACCACCCCGCCAAACACCCGCCGCACCTCGCTTTGCGTCTCCCGCACCCGCGCCTCGAGCGAGGAGAAGTCCGGCGCATCCCCGGCGCGCGCCAGCACCCGCAGCAGGTCCTCGCCCGCGGTCTCCGGTTTGAACTTTCCGGTGACGCATAGCCGCAAAATCTGCGTGAGGTCGTGATAGAGCCGCGCCGCCGGGCGCAGCACCTCAGCCGCCGCCGGCGGCAGCACGCCGAGCCGCGCGGCGTTATCGAGCACCTGCAGCGTGCCGACGTCGAGAATTTCGGGGTGTGCGGCGGCGTGCACCAGTTGCAAATACTGCGCGATGAACTCGATGTCGATCATGCCGCCGGCGGCATATTTCAGGTCCCAGAACTCGGCCTCGCCCTTTTCCAGCGCGATGGCGCGGCGCATCTCGGCGACGTCGCTGGCGATCACCGCGCGCTCGCGCGGCCGCGTCAGCACCTCGCGGATCACGTTCTCGATTCGGGCGCGAAAATCCGGCGACGCCGAGATCACCCGGGCGCGGGTCAGCGCCATGTGCTCCCAGGTCCAGGCCTCGCGGTCCTGGTATTCGGCGAAGGAATCGATGCGCGACGCCAACGGACCTGCGCGCCCCGAAGGGCGCAGCCGCATGTCGACCTCGTAGAGCACGCCGTAATTGGTCCGCGTCGTGAACGCGCTGATCAGCCGCTGCGTCAGCCGCGCGAAATATTGCGCGCCCTGCAGCGGGCGCGCGCCGTCGGAGTCCGGCGCGTCGTGATCGAAATCGTAGATCAAGATCAGGTCGAGGTCTGAAGACGCCGTCATCTCGCGGCTGCCGAGCTTTCCCATGGCGAGGATCGCGCTCTGCTGCCCCTTGATGCGGCCGTGCTGGGCGGCGAACTGATCGGTGACCAGGCCGTGCACGGTATGGACGATGCCTTCGGCGGCGTCGGCAAAGGCGACACTGGCGTGCTGCGCCGAGACGGTGCCGGACAGGATGCGCGCGCCGATCAGGAACAGGCTTTCCTGGCCGAACAGCCGCAGCCGGTCGAGGAATTCCTCGTAGGAATTCGCATCCGCCAAGGTCGCGGTCAGCCGCGCCGACAGTTCGCGCTGGTCCGGCATCGCCCCGAAGAAGCGCGGGTCGATCAGCCCGTCCATCCGTTGCGGTTGCCGCGCCAGCATGTCGCCGAGCCGCGGCGCCGCGCCCAGGATCAGCGCCACCAGCGCCACCAGTTCGCGGTTCTGGCTGAGCAGCGAGATCAGCCGGCCGCCGCGCTGCAGCGCCTGCAGGAAGCGGTCGAACGCAACCACGGCGTTGTCGGGTTCTTCGGCATGCGCCAGCCCCTCGATCAGCGCCGGAATGAACTCCACGAATGCGTTGCGTGTCGCCTCCACGCGGAGCGCGCGATAGTCGCCGGATATCCATTGCCGCACGGTTTCCGCCACCATGGCCGGCTTCTTGAAGCCGAGCGTGGCGAACAGCTCGAGCAGCCGCTTGTCGGCGGGTCCCCCGCCGTAATCGACCGCGGGCAGTTTTACCGTGCCGGCCGGATCGCCCTCGAACAGTTTTCCGTAATGGCCCTGCACGATGTTGAGATGGCCGAGCAGATCCTTGGCAAACGCTTCGCGGCTGTGATAGCCGAAGAAATGCGCGAAGCGTTCCACCGCCTCGACCTGCTCCGGCAGCGTGTGGGTCTGCTCGTCCGCGACCATCTGCAGCCGGTGCTCGACCCGCCGCAGGAATTCGTAAGCCGCGGTCAGCTCTTCGCGCGCGGCAAATGTGATCCAGTTGCTCGACGCCAGCACTTTCAGCGCCTGCAGCGTCGGCCGCGCGCGCAATTCCGGATGCCGTCCGCCCGCGATCAATTGCTGGGTCTGCGCGAAAAACTCGATCTCGCGGATGCCGCCGCGCCCGACCTTGACATTGTGGCCTTCGACGGAAATCTCGCTCTGCCCGCGAAAGGTCTGCATCCGCCGCTTCATGTCGTGCACATCGGCCAATGCCGCGAAATCCAGATGCTTGCGCCAGACGAAGGGGGCGATGTCGGCGAGCAGCGCTTCGCCGGCTTTGGCGTCGCCGGCGCACGGCCTCGCCTTGATCATGGCGGCGCGCTCCCAGGTGCGGCCTTCCCGCTCGTAGTAGTAAAGTGCGGATTCCGTCGAGATCGCCACCTGGGTCGAGGCCGGGTCCGGCCGCAGCCGCAAGTCGACGCGAAACACATAACCGTCGCCGGTGCGCTGCTGCAGCAGCCGCGCCAGCGCCTGCGTGACCCGCACGAAAAACGGCTGCGGCTCGATGTCGCCCGCCAGCGTCGGCGCTGTGGAATCGAAGAACACGATCAGGTCGATGTCGCTGGAGTAATTCAGCTCGCCCGCGCCCATCTTGCCCATGGCGAGCACGACCAGGCCGCTGCCGTCTTCGGGGCGCTCGGGATCGGGCGGCTTCAGGCGGCCGCGTGCGGCCTCCTGCCGCAGCAGATAGCGCAGCGCCGACTGCACCGAGGCCACCGCGAGATCGGTCAAAGCGGCGGTGACCCGCATCACCGGCCAGACCCCGCCGATATCGCACAGCGCGATCAGGAGTGCCGCTTCCGACTTGGTGCGCCGGAGCAATTGCATCGCCTCGGTCTCATCGGCTGCGGTGGCGGCCAGAGCAGTTAGCTCGATCAGCGCCGCGAGATGCGATTCCGGGTCGCCTTGCAGCAGCCGGATCAGCCGCGCCGCATCGGCGCGCATCAAATCGAACAGATAGGGCGAGGCTTCGGCGATGCCTTCGAGGATGGCTCGAGCCTGCGGAAAGCGGCCGCCAAGACCGCGGATCGCGGCCGCCTGCTCCGGCGCGAGATCGGCAAGCCAGCCGGCGAGACGTTGTTCGGCTTGTTCGGCCGCGAACAGACGCGGGCCTTCGACGAAACGCGCGGCCAGGCAAGGTCGGTCCGCGCAGCCCTTCGCCGATGAGGTCATGCCACCTTCTGTGGCACATCCGGCGTTTGAGCCGCAAGCCTGTCGCTGCCCCCGGTTAGCGCCGGAATTGCCAGCGTGGCGCGCAGTCCCGGGTGCGCGTCGCTCAGCTTCAACGCGCCGCCATGCAGCGTCGCCACCGCCGAAGCCAGACTTAAGCCAAGGCCGGATCCCGGCTGGGTACGGCTCGCCTCCAGCCGCACGAACCGTTCGACGGCATGTGCGCGGTCGGCCTCAGGAATTCCCGGCCCATGGTCGGTGACGCTGAGCAGCACCTGATCGCCCTCGCGGCGCGATTCGATCAGGATGTCCCTGTGGCCCGCGACCGCGCCGTCGTTCGCGCTGGTTGCCTCAGCGCTGAGCGGCTGCAGCGCCGGCGCGGGTTGGCCGTATTTGATCGCATTCTCGACCAGATTTGCCAGCGCCTGGCTGACCAATTCGCGATTGCCATGCAGCCGCGCGGGCTCGGTCTTGACATGCAAGGTCAAGCCATTGTCCTCGGCCAGCGGCTCATAGAGTTCCTGAATGCCCTGCGCGACGGCGGCGGCATCGAAATCGTCCATGTCGCCGCGCGCCTGTCCGGACTCCGCGCGCGCGATCATCAACAGCGCATTGAAGGTGCGGATCAGACCATCGGACTCCTCGAGGGTGCGCTCCAGCGCCGCGCGATATTCGGTCTCATTGCTGGCCTTTGCCAGCGCCTCCTCGGCGCGGTTGCGCAGTCGCGTCAGCGGCGTCTTCAGATCGTGGGCGATGTTGTCCGAAACTTCCTTCAGCCCAGCCATCAACGCCTCGATGCGCTCCAGCATGGCGTTGAGGTTTTCGGCCAGCCGGTCCAGCTCATCGCCGCTGCGCCCCACCGGGAGTCTCCCGAAAGATCGCCGGCCATGATGCGCTGGGTGGTGCCGGTCATGGCGTCGATACGCCGAAGCACGCGCCGCGCGACAAAGATGCCGCCGCCTAACCCAAGCACGATCACGACCAGCACCGACCATTGCGCGGCCTTGGCGACGATCCCGAACAGCCGCCGCCGCTCTTCGAGATCGCGCCCGATCAGAAGACGAAAACCGTTGCTCAACTCGGTGACATTGACCAGCGCGCGGTGATCCGCCGTGTCCTGGTCCTCCAGCCGCCGGTAGAAGGTTTCCGACCAGCCGGTGGTCCCCATCACCCCCGGCGCCAGCGATTCGATATTGCCGCCGAGGGCCTGCCCGTTCGGCGCCGTCACGAGGTAGAGATTGGCGCCCGGCCGCAACGCCCGGTTCCCGACGGTGTAGACGAGGCGGCCCAAACCGCGCCGCGCGTAGATATTGCTGATCTCGCCGACCTCGGCGTTCACGCTCGTCATGATCTGTTCGTTGATCAGCCGGCGGGTATTCCAGGCGAAATAGCCCAGCAGCGAGGCAGCGAACAGCGCAAACAGCAACAGATACACCAGCGTCAGGCGAAACGCCGTGGTGCGGATCAGCTTGCCGAATGCGGTCACGGTCTACGTCCCGCACCGGATCGATAGGGCGAAAACCCGTTCATGATGACCGATCATTACCGATTTTTCCGCACCTCCAGAAGTGACAAATCATTCACGTGGCCTGCTTTTCCGGTTTATGATCCAGCCCGCAAAGCGACCGCAACGTCATCCGGGAGGAACTATGCGCGTAAGAGCTTTTATTGCCGCGGCGATCATCGCGGCGCTGACCGGACCAGGCTGGGCGCAACAAAAGCCGATGCAGCGGTACGGCGAAAAGGACAAGGACAAGACCTGGGGCGAGCTGGAGCAGGAAAAGGCCGCCGAGCGAGCCTACAAGCGATCGCTCGACAGCGTCCCCGAGAAGGGCCCCGTCGATCCCTGGGGCAACGCGCGTAACGTGGGCGAGCCCAAGGCCGATGCGAAGGCCGCCAAGGCCGATGTGAAGGCCGCTGCGCCGAAGCCGAAGGCCAAAACGGGTGACACGGCAAGGTAGGTAAGCATCAGGGATGAGGCGGCGGAAACCCACCCGCCGAATTTAATTCACCGAATCCCGTCCCTGACCATGTACCCCGCGCCGCGGATCGTGTGCAGCAGCGGGCGCTCAAAACCCTTGTCGATCTTGGAGCGCAGGCGGGAGATGTGGACGTCGATGACGTTGGTCTGCGGATCGAAATGATAGTCCCAGACGTTTTCCAGGAGCATGGTGCGCGTCACCACCTGCCCGGCATGCTTCATCAAATATTCCAGCAAGCGAAACTCGCGCGGCTGCAGGGTCAGCTCGTCCTGGCCGCGGGCGACCCTGTGCGAGAGCCGGTCGAGTTCGAGATCGCCGACGCGATAGACGGTCTCCTCGGCAGGACCGCCGTGGCGGCGCGACAGCACTTCGACCCGCGCCAGCAATTCGGCGAATGAATAGGGTTTCGGCAGATAATCGTCGCCGCCGGCGCGCAGGCCCTTGATGCGGTCGTCGACCTGGCCGAGGGCTGAGAGAATCAGGGCCGGGGTGCGGTTGCCGTTCTCGCGCAAGGTGCCGATCACCGACAGGCCGTCGCGTTTCGGCAGCATGCGATCGACCACCAGCACGTCGTAGTCGCCGGAGTCGGCGAGCGACAGCCCCTCTTCGCCGTCGCTGGCGAGATCGGCGACGTGGCCGACCTCGCGAAACGCCTTGACGAGATAGTCGGCGGAATTCGCGATCGTCTTCGATGATCAGCAGGCGCATCTGGGTGTCGGATCGGCTCACGGCGAGTTGGCTCTCTGTCAACATGGTGCGGTCACCGTCAGCATGCAAGGCGAACGATCGGCCCAGTGCCCGGGAGAAAAAAAGCGGGCGGTGAAGCTGGGGGACTTCACCGCCCTTCTACCCTTCCGACGGAGGGGGGCATGTTTCCACCGGAAGGTGACTTTAGGGGACGGGCTTTTGGCCCGCCCCCCGGAAAGCGCCGTCGGCGGGGGCGACTAATGCCAACGACACCTCCCATTGCTTAAGCTCCGACGCTTAGCCTTTTGCCAGCGGCACCGCGACGAAGCGCGATGAGCCGCCGCTCTTGATCCGCATCAGAACGCTGTTCTTGTTGTCGGTGCGCGCGGCGTCGATCGCCTCGCGCACGTCGCCTACATTGGTGACGCTCTTGCCTGCAACCTCGAGGATGACGTCGCCTTCCTTGAAGCCGCGTTCGGCTGCGGCGCTCTTCGGATCGACTTCGGTGACCACGACGCCGTCCTTGCCGGCGCCGGCCACCGAGTCGGCAGGCGCGAGCGTCAGACCGAGCTTCGGCACGTCGCTACCACGCTTCCTGTTGGTGTCGCGATCGCTCTTGTCGGTGTCGGCTTTGGCCTCCAGCGAATTCGGCAACTGGCCGAGGGTGAGGTTGACCGTGGTGTCCTTGCCCTTGTGCAGCACGTTGAGTTTTACCGCAGCACCAGGGGCAAGTGCGCCGATGGTGCGGGCGAGTTCGCGGGCGTCCTTCACCGTCTCGCCATTGACTGCGGTGATGACGTCGCCGGATTCGATGCCGGCCTTGGCCGCCGGGCCGTTGGCCTGCGGCTCGGCCACCAGCGCGCCTTCCGCCTTCTTCAGGCCGAGGCTGTCGGCGATGTCCGAAGTCACCGGTTGAATCTGCACCCCGATCCAGCCGCGGCTGACGCTGCCCTTGTCCTTGAGCTGCGCGATCACCGTCTTGACGGTGGACGCGGGAATCGAGAACGCGATACCGACGCTGCCGCCGGATGGCGAATAGATCGCGGTGTTGACGCCCATCACTTCGCCTTCGGTGTTGAACGCCGGGCCACCGGAGTTGCCCTTGTTCACCGGCGCGTCAATCTGGATGAAGTCGTCATAGGGCCCATTGCCGATGTCGCGGCCCGAGGCCGAGACGATGCCGGCCGTCACGGTGCCGCCGAGGCCGAACGGATTGCCGACCGCCAGCACCCAGTCGCCGATCCGCGGCTTGCTGTCCGACAATTTGGCGAACGGGAAGTTGGAGCCGCCTTCGACCTTGATCAGCGCCACGTCGGTACGTGGGTCGGTGCCGATCACCTTGGCCTTGTAGACCTTGCCGTCGTCGGCGGTGACCTCGACCTTGTCGGCGCCGTCGACCACGTGATTGTTGGTCACGGCATAGCCGTCAGGCGAAATGAAGAAGCCGGAGCCCTGGCCGGTGACCTGGCCGCGGCCGCCGCCGCGCGGACCGCCGCGCAGTCCCGGCGGCATGCCATCGGGGCCGCCGAAGCGCTTGAAGAAACGCTCCATCGGCGAGCCCGGCTGGAACGGCGAGTCGTCATCGTTCTTGTTGGCGCTGTCGTCCTTGGCCACTTTCTCGGCGATATTGACGCGCACCGAAATCACCGACGGTTTTACCCGCTCGACGATGTCGGCGAAACCGGTGGGCCGCGCGACCTGCTGTACCTGCTTGTCGACCTGCGCATGCGCGGCGCTGGAGAACACGTCGTGCGGCGCCGGGCTGAGGCCGTAGCCGGCGATACCAAGGCCGGCGACGACCGACGCCATCAGCGCGAATTTGCGCGCGGCGAACAGCGAACGGCGCGGCGCGCTATATGAGGGAAGCGAGGAAAGATCGGACGAACGGTCAATCATAGGCAGTCTCCAGAGGCGTTGAATTTCGTGAGGTGCACCCACCGCACCTTGCCTGCTGAAGATGGTGTCGTCCCCCTTACCGCGCGCTGGCGGCGGGATTAATTCTTTGTAATGAAGAGGTAAAACCGATGCGGCGGTTTGGCGCAGGGACCCCCGTAGCGCGGAGGAGCGAAGCTAGTGCGGCGTGACTGTCGCAGGTATCGCTGCGCTCACCCGGGCTACGATTTTTCGGATGGTTCCGCCGCCGTCAGTTGTTGCAGCCGCTCCTTTTCCTCGAGGCTCAAGCCCGGCGAGCCCTCTTCCGCCGCCCTGGCGCGCCGGCGCTGATGCCCCCACAGCGCGAGCCCGCCGCCTACCAGCGCCAACGGCGGCAACAGCCACAGCAATAGCGTGTGACTCTCGAAGCGCGGCTTCAGCAGCACGAACTCGCCGTAGCGCGCGACCAGGAAATCTATCACCTGGGCGTCGCTGTCGCCGGCGGCGATGCGCTCGCGCACCAGCAGGCGCAGATCGCGCGCCAGCGGCGCCTCGGAATCGTCGATCGACTGGTTCTGGCACACCATGCAGCGCAACTCGCGCGACAGATCGCGCGCACGCGCTTCCTTTACGGGGTCCGCCATGATCTCGTCGGGCTGCACGGCATGGGCGGAAGAAGACAGCGCCAGCCCAAGCCAAGCCGCCGTCGACAATATGCGAAGACACCTGCCAAAAACTCGATGTCGTCCCCGCGAAGCCGGGGACCCATACGCCCTGCTGTTGATGGTTGGCCGTGGAGGTGCCGTTGCTTGAATCGAGAGGCCGGTGGTTATGGGTCCCAGCCTTCGCGGGGACGACGGCTGTGAATTGGTCGCTGCAGTATTCATCACTCCGCCGCCTGCAGCCCGCGCGCGGCCTTGGCCGGCTTCGGCGCGCCGACGCGCAGGCGGCGGTCCGACAGCGACAACAGGCCGCCGAACGCCATCAGCACCGGGCCGAACCAGATCAAGAGCACCAGCGGCTTGTGATAGATCCGCACCGCGACCGCGCCATCCCCCGATGTGTCGCCGAGCGAGATATAAAGCTGGCTGAAGCCGCGGGTCAGCAGCGCTGCTTCCGTGGTCGACGACTGCCGCGTGGTAAAATTGCGCTTCGAGGGCGTCATCACGCTGAGCGGCGCGCCGTCTGATCTGACCGAGAACTGCGCGATCTGCTCGCGAAAATTCGGCCCCTGCCGCTGCGTCACGCCGTCGAGCTTCAATTGGTAGCCGGAGATTGTTGCGACATCGTTCGGCTTCATCGATCCGATATATTCGCTGTTCCACGTGGTCTCGCAGACGATCCCGATCAGCGCCACGCCGACCCCGGCATGCGCAAACGCCGTGCCCCAGGTCGAGCGCGGCAAGCCCCGCGCGCGCCGCATCGCCGTTGCAAACGGCACGCGAAAAAAGCCGGTGCGCTCAGCCAAATCGCTGAGCGCACCGGCAATGACGAATACCGCAAGTCCGATCGCCAGCGGCGCCAGCGCGGCGCCGCCGCGGGTCCATGCCCACACCACCGCAATCGCGATCAGCGCCGCGATGCCCGCCGCCATTAGCCGCTGCGCCGCGCCCAAAAGATCGCCGCGCTTCCAGGCCAGCAGCGGCCCGAACGGCACCGCGACCATCAACGGAATGAACAATGGCGCGAAGGTGAGATTGAAGAACGGCGCGCCGACCGAGATCTTGTCGCCGGTGATGACTTCCAGCGCCAGCGGATACAGTGTGCCGATGAACACGGTGGCGCAGGCGGTGGTGAGGAACAAATTGTTGAGCACCAGCGCGCCCTCGCGCGAGATCGGCGCGAACAGCCCGCCCTGCTTCAGCGCCGAGGCGCGCCAGGCATATAGTGCAAGACTGCCGCCGATGAAGATGCACAGGATCAAGAGGATGAAAACGCCGCGCGTCGGATCGGTCGCGAATGCATGCACCGAAGTGAGCACGCCCGAGCGCACCAGGAAGGTGCCGAGCAGCGACAGCGAAAACGTCAGGATCGCGAGCAGGATGGTCCAGACCCGCAAGGCATTGCGCTTCTCCATCACCACGGCGGAATGCAGCAGCGCGGTGCCGGCGAGCCATGGCATCAGCGAGGCGTTCTCGACCGGATCCCAGAACCACCAGCCGCCCCAGCCGAGTTCGTAATAGGCCCAGTAAGAGCCCATCGCGATGCCCAGGGTGAGAAAGATCCACGCCACCAGGGTCCACGGCCGCACCCAGCGCGCCCATGCCGCGTCGATGCGGCCTTCGAGCAGCGCTGCGACCGCGAACGAGAATGAAATCGAAAAGCCGACATAGCCGAGATAGAGCATCGGCGGATGCACCGCGAGGCCAATATCCTGCAGCACCGGATTGAGATCGCGGCCCTCGATCGGCGGATTGGCGATGCGCAGAAACGGATTCGAGGTGATCAGGATGAACAGATAGAAGGCGGAAGCGATCCAGGCCTGCACCGCCAACACATAGGCGCGCAGCGACAGCGGCAGGTTGTTGCCGAACGCGGCAACCAGGCCGCCGAACAGCGCCAGGATAGACACCCACAGCAGCATCGAGCCTTCGTGATTGCCCCATACCCCGGTGATCTTGTAGATCAGCGGCTTTAGGGAATGCGAATTCTCGAACACGTTGACGACGGAAAAGTCCGAGGTGACATGCAGCGTCACCAGTGCCGCAAACGACACCGCCACGAACAGCAATTGCGCCAGCGCCGTGGAGCGCGCGACATTCATCAGCGCGGGATCCCGCAACCGGGCGCCAAGCAACGGCACGGTGGACTGGATCAGCGCCAGCGCCAGCGCCAAAACCAGCGCGTAATGTCCGGCTTCCGCGATCACTGCGACACCCCTTGTGTCGTACGCGGCGCTTCCTGCACGCCCGGCGTTTTCTTCTCGTAGTCGTCCTTCCAGTGGCCCTGCTTCTTCAACGCGTCGGCGACGTCCTTCGGCATGTAGGTTTCGTCGTGTTTTGCCAATACGGTGTCGGCCTTGAACACGCCGGCGGCGTCGAGTGCGCCCTCGGCGACCACGCCTTGCCCTTCGCGGAACAGGTCCGGTAAAATTCCCTTGTAGGAAACCGGCAAAGTAGCGCCGCCATCGGACACTTTGAAGCTGACCGCAAGATTGTCGCCGCGCACCAGCGAGCCGTTTTCCACGAGGCCGCCGAGCCGGAAGCGCTTGCCGGCCGGAATATGTTTTTCGGCGGCCATCGACGGCGTCGAGAAGAACACGATGGAATCGCGCAGCGCGTTCAGCACCAATGCCGCCGCCAGTGCGAGCACCGCGAGCGATCCGCCGATCATCGTCAACCGCCGCTGCCTGCGCGTCATGCCAGGACTGCCTTGAAGCGAAGTCGTTGCCACCGGGCGCGGTAAGCCCGCTCTCCCCGCTTGCGGGGAGAGGGTCGGGGTGAGGGAGGCTCTCCACGCACCGGGATTCGCGGAGAGTCCCCCTCACCCGCCGCGCATCTGACGATGCGCGTCGACCTCTCCCCGCAGGCGGGAAGAGGTGAAAAGAGGCCTGCGCTCAAGATTCGCATCTATCCGTCCACTCCGAGATTCTTCAGGCCTTCGTTCAGTGTCCGCAACCGCTCCGCGTCATTAGCCACAGCCTGACGCGCATCGGCGCTGGCGCCGTTCGCCTTGTCGCGGTCGCCCAGCACCATATAGGCACGCACCAGCCGCAGCCATCCCTCGACATCCTCGCCGTTCTGCTTCAGCCGCGTTGCCAGCCGATCGACCATGCCACGGATCATGGCGCTGCGATCGGTGTCATTCATGTCTTTTGCAGCAGCGATGCTGTCGTCCGACAGTACCGGCGCGCCGCCGACTCGGCCCAACGCCGCCTGCAGCAGCGGGCGCCACGGCGCATCCGGCGGCGCCTTCGCCAGCATCGCGCGCCAGATCGAGGCGGCCTCACTGGGCCGGCCATCCTGCTCGGCCGACAGCCCCAGGAAATAGCTTGCCTTGACCTCGTCGGCATTCAAGGCAATTGCGCGTTCGAACTCGGTCTTCGCTTCCGACGTGACGACGCCGCCTGCCGCCGCCGCGATGGCCTCGCCGAGGTCGGCGCGTCGCGCGGCGCTGTCGCCATTGTAGGTAATGGAATTGCGATAGGCCCGAATTGCATCGTCGAAGCGGCCGAGCTTCGCCAGCACCGGCGCCAGCACGGTCCAGCCGCGGCCATCGGCCGGATTCTTTTCAAGGTGCGCTTCGACCTGCGCCACCAGATTATCCAACGGTTGCGAGGCCGCCGGCGCCTGCGCGCGTTCGACAAGCGGAAAATCGGCAAGTTTTGGCGAGCCGAGCGGCAGATAAAACGCCACCGCCGCGATGGGAAGCCCGACCAAAGCGATCACCGCGACCGCGCGGCGCGGCGTGACGTTGGACGACACCGGCAGTTCGCGTTCCACCTCCGCCGCCGCCAGCAGGCGCCGGCTGATCTCGACCCGCGCGGCTTCGGCTTCCGGCAGCGCGATCAGGCCGACGGCAACGTCGCGCTCGATCTCGGCAAGCTGGTCCTTGTAGACCGTGCTCTCATTGCCTTGGCGTTGCGGCCGCTGTCCGCGCCCGAGCGGCCACAGCACCGCGAAAACCGCGGCGGATGTCATCAGCGCGAACACAAACCACAGCGTCATTCAAACGGGTTCCGATAGACCGGCGCAACGCGCCGACGCGCCGGTTTACACCACGGGTGGAAGGCCTGCGCAATTGACAATTGCGGCAGTGAAAACGGGGAAACGACCGGAAATTCAGAGCCCTAACCCGCCCTCGTCGCCTTGCGCTCGCCCGACAGCGCATTCTCCGCCGCCCGCGACATCAGCGAGGCGTAATCGTTGCCGAACAGCACGTCGCAGAAGCGAATCGCAGCCTTGACCTGCTGCTGGCGGAACGCCCGCGCGCGCAAATCCGCGCCGCGCAGCGACTGCACCAGCGCCTCGGTGGAATGCTCGACATAATGCTGCAGATCGGAAAAGGTGCGCAGCGTCACCTCGTTGATGGCAAGCTCGCTGGCATAGGTGCGGCACACCGCGACGAAGTCGATCAAATCGGCGGTCTCGTCGACCTCGGATGGATCGAGCCGGGAGCTTGCGGAAATATCCTTGTCGGCGCGCTGGCGCAGCAGCCGCCGCACCCGGCCGGGAACACTGTCGATCTCCGATTGCAAGGCATTGGAAATATCGGCGCGCAGCGAGGCCAGTTGCTTGCCCCATGGCGAGTCGTTGCGCAGATCGAGCTCGGTGCGCAGGCCGCGCACCCCGTCGTGGATGGTTTTCAGATGCTCGGCGACATCGTTGAACTGGCCGCGCTTGATGTCGGCGCGCAGGCTCATGGCGATCGTCGACAGATCGTGCAGCGCCATCGTGACGGCGACGCCATAGGAAGTGGCGGCGACGCGGATTGCGTCGTCGGACGCGGCGATCTTGATGGCGAGGCGGATGATCTGCCACGACGCCGACAACCGCTGCATCACCAGCGACAGCGCGAACGGCAGCACCAATGGCGTCTGCAAGGTGGGAAGGTTGAGCGAGGCCAGCGCCGACGCGATCTGCGAATCCGCGAAGATCCGCAAGTAGCTCGGCAGCCGGTCGCTGAGGGTGTCCAGCGCTTCGTGCGCGCTCAGCACGGAGCCTACCGGCAGCATGTCCTCGATCACATTGGGAGGACCGACGCGGGCCAGCGCGCGCGGCGCCTCGCCGCCGGGCACCGGCGTCGCGATCCTGGCAATGGCCGCGGCGGCGGCAAGCTGGAATTTGCGGACCGGTTTGCCGAGATCGGACGCGGTGGCGGATTCCCTCAAATTGGCCAGCGCCGCCTCGAGCTCCTTGAAGGCGCCGGGCGCGCCGTCGCGGATCAGCCATTGCCAGATCGGCAGCAGCGACGCGCGCCGGATCTGGCCGGGCCGGACCGGCAAATTACCTTCGACCAGAAACGGCTCCAGCGGCCGGAAGGTGAGCCGCGCCGGATCGTCGATGCGCGGCCGCGCCTCGTCATCGGCGCCGCGCACGACCTTGCGCAACTGCTCGAGCACGAAGGCGGCGACCGCGATGTCCTCGCCGCGCTCGATGGCGCGCTCGAACTCCCGCATCAGCAGCGCCTGCGCCTGCGGCGGAAGCTGCGCGAGATAGTCCCTCAGCCGCTCGATCGATGTCTGGCTCATGCGCACAACGCCCGTGACGTCCGCCAAACAGGCGTCCACCGGGTGTCATACCAGCGCCGGCGTTAAGAAGCCGTTGAGGAAGAAGGGGGAAACGGCCGGGAACCGGAACCCCACCGACCGCGGCAGGGGGAGTTTGACGCCCTTACCCGACCGCGCTCCAGACCCCATCGGTGCTGCGGCAGGCGGTGCCGCGCGCGATTTCGAGCTGGCCGTTGATATTAACCGAATGCGAATAGCCCCGGCATTGCGCGCCCTTGCGGTCATAGGCAGGGCCCGGGACGATATTGCCATAGCGCCCCGATGCCGGGTTCCGCCACGGCATCGGCGCCCCCGGCGAGCCGCTCTCCAGCGCCTTGATCTGCGCCTCATAGGCGAGCCGCCGATCGTCGTCATTGAGCGCAGCGCCGATCTTGGTGCCGATCAGGCGGGCAAGCTCGACATTGGTCAGGGCATTGGACGCCGTGGCTCGGTCGCCTCCCGAGCCGTTTCCGCTGAAAGCGCTGGCCGATGAACCCTCGCCGGCACCGCTTTTCGACGTCAGATCGCACCCGCCAAGCGCCAGCGCAATTGCAAGCAGCAGCACCGGCTTTGGATCGATCATGAGGGCTCCGGAGGGGCGATGCGGGGCGATGGACGAGAGTGTGCCAAGTGAGGGCAGAATTCGGGCGGGAAAGCGGCGGGCGACGGCGGAATTGATTGGAGATATAATGTGCTATGCTACGACAGCGCGACGGACGAAAACAAATGCGATCGATGGGTAAACGACAAAAACCATTCAAGCCGGGCCAAGGCTACAGCAAGGCGGATTGGGACGCTGTTCAAAGCCCCGAGTTGACGGAGGAACAAATGGCCCAGGCAAAACCGTTCGCGGAAGTTTTTCCCGAACTCGCAGCCTCGATTCGCCGAGAACGCAATCCGAAGAAGGCACGCGACAAAGGCATTGACAGTTGATTAAATTGTAACTACTGATTAAATTGTAACTACAAAATAATCTATGAAAATCCTTTGGGATGAACCCAAGCGCCTTGCTAACATTAAAAAGCACGGTTTGGATTTCGCCGATCTCAATGAAACATTTTTCGACGACGCCCTGGTTTTGCCGTCGTACAAGAACCGTTGGCGCGGCATTGGAAAAGATATCCGCGGCGTGATTTCAGTGGTGTTCGTCACCTTGGGACGAGAGGCGGTCAGCGTCATCAGCATGCGCCCCGCCAGCAAATACGAAAGGCTGCTCTATGCCGAACGCTAAAAAGAAGGGTTACAGCCCGCGCGACTTGCGAGAGGTCAGTGACAATCCCGAATGGACCAAGGAAGATTTCGCCAACGCAAAGCCGTTCGCCGAAGTATTCCCCGAACTCGCTGCCTCTATCCGCAAGGGACGCGGGCCGAACAAGGCGCCGACCAAAAAGCTGGTGTCGCTGCGGCTGTCCGGACAGGTGATCGAGGCGTACAAGGCCAAAGGGCCGGGCTGGCAATCGCGGATCGACGCGGATTTGCGGCGAATCAACAAGATCAAGTGACGCCGCTCAAGCGGCGGTTTTTCGCGTCCGCCGCGTAGCGCGCAGCAGCGCAATAACTGCTTTCGGATCACGCTTTATGATCATCAGATAAGCTCGGTTTCCTCCGAGAGGCCGCGATCGGCCTTGTTCCCAATCCTTTATTTGATTGGTGGTAAAGCCGAATTCCATAGCGAAGTCGTCTTGGGAAAATTCCAGCTTAAGACGAATTGCCCTCACGTCGATTTCAGGCGGCACATGAATGCGTGCTGGCTTTTTCTCTCCGCGCGCAATCGCAACGGCTTCTTGCGCGGCCGCAATCAACCTTTTCCCGGATTTGCTCATGTCTTCACCATTTGCCCAACGATTTTATCTTTGCTTTGACAGTTTCCGCCTCCGCCGGTACCTTCCATGAGATCGCCTGCCATCGGGTCAGCCGCCACCAGATCGATAATGGTCAAGCGCTCAGCTTCGGTCACGCCAGCAGCGTTGGCGGCCCGCCGAAATGAATCGGTCTCGACAACGGTATGCATCGAGCATCGACTACGTAAGTTACGTAGTAAGCTTGATACGTAACTTACGTATGATAGTCAAGCTCCAGGGCGATATTGAGGTCTCCTCACACCGCCGGCAGCACCAGTTCCGCCCTTAGGCCCCCGATTGGCGCCGTGCCCAGCGTCAGGCTGCCGCCATACAGCGCCGCGAGATCGACCACGATCGACAGCCCCAGCCCCGAGCCCGGCTTGGATTCGTCGAGCCGCTGCCCACGCCGCGAGACTTGCTCGCGTTCGGCCGGCGACAGCCCGCGGCCGTCGTCATCGACGATGATGTGCAGCATCGGGCCGCCCTCCGCACCGGCGCGGATACGGCCCGCCTGCTCTACCAGCACCTCGATGAACACCCGCTGCTCCGCCCATTTGCAGGCGTTGTCGACCAGGTTGCCGACCATCTCTTCGAGGTCCTGGCGCTCGCCGCGGAATTTTGCGGATGTCTCCGCCTCGACCTCGATGATGATGCCGCGGTCGCGGTGGATCTTTTCCATGGTCCGGCGCAGCGCCTCGATCACCGGGGCGACTTCGGTGACGGTGCCGATGATGGTCAGGCGCGCGGCGATGCGCGCGCGCTCGAGGTGATGCGCCACCTGGTCGCGCATCACATCGGCTTGCTCCAGAACTTTCGCCGCAAACGCATCGCCGCCGCGCGCGGAAGCTTCGTTGACGATCACCGACAGCGGCGTCTTGATGGCGTGGGCGAGATTGCCGACATGGGTGCGCGCGCGTTCGACGATCTCGCGGTTGGCGTCGATCAGCGCGTTGGTCTCGCGCGCCAATGGCGCGATCTCAACCGGGAATTCGCCCTCCAGCCGTTCGGCGCGCCCGGATTTGATGTCGGCGATGGAATCCGAGATGCGCTTCAGCGGCGCGAGGCCGAAGCGGACCTGGAAGATCGTGGTCAGCACCAGCACCACCGATAACGCCGCGAAAGTGCCGCCGAGATAATAATCGAAGGCGCGGGTTTCCTCGAAAATCTCGCTGGCGTCGCCGGCCACCATCACCAGATACTTGCCGTCGGCGCCGAGGTCGACCGGCCGCTCCACCATGCGCAGGGTCTGGCCTTCCGGACCGTCGACATAGCCGATGCGGATGCCGGACGCCGAGAGCTCGACGCCGCGATCCTCGAGCCTAGGCGGTTTCTTGTCCCACAGCGAGCGTGAGGACTTCACGTCAGGTTTTTCGGAATCGGTGCGGGTGACCTGCCAGTACCAGCCCGACAGCGGCAGTTCGAACAGCGGTTCGCCGAGCGATTGCATCTGCTTGTCCGGCGGCTCGTCCGGGGTCGCGACATCGGCCACCAGGGTGCGCAGATAAAGATTGAGCCTGCGGTCGAAGGCGCGTTCGGAAGCCGAACGGTACACCGAAGACAATACGATCCCGGTGATGAGCAGGATCACCACCACCCAGGCGGTCGCCGAAACGAATAGCCGGGTGGCGAGCGAGCTGGCGCGCATCGCCAAGCGGGCTAGCGCGCGTCGGTGGGCGGCGTCAGCAGATAGCCGAGCCCCCGCACGGTCTGGATGATATCGACCTCCAGCTTCTTGCGAATGCGGCCGACGAAAACCTCGATGGTATTGCTATCGCGATCAAAGTCCTGGTCGTAGAGATGCTCCACCAGTTCGGTGCGCGACACCACGCGCCCGGTGTGATGCATCAGATAGGCCAGCAGCCGGTACTCGTGCGAGGTCATCTTGATCGGATTGCCGCTGACGCTGACCCGCCCGGTGCGGGTATCCAGCGAGACCGGCCCGCAGGTCAGCTCGCTCTGCGCGTGGCCGGCGGTACGGCGCAGCAGCGCGCGGATCCGCGCCAGCACTTCCTCGAGGTGAAACGGCTTTGCGACATAGTCGTCGGCGCCGGCGTCAAAGCCCTGCACCTTGTCGCTCCAGCGGTCCCGCGCGGTGAGGATCAGCACCGGCATGATACGCTTGTTGCGGCGCCACGCCTCCAGCACCGAGATGCCGTCCATCTTGGGCAGGCCGATGTCGAGCACCACGGCGTCATAGGGCTCGCTGTCGCCGAGAAAATGCCCCTCCTCGCCGTCGAAGGCGCGATCGACCACATAGCCGGCGTCGGTCAGCGCCGTGGTGAGCTGACGGTTGAGATCGGGATCGTCTTCAACGACCAGAAGGCGCAAGATGGTCTCCGCGTTTGGATGGCGAGGCTGCCATCCACATGAGCCTCAGCCGCGTGAATGCTCCATGAACAATGATAACCCCGAACATTACCTTTTCTTCACAACCGCCTTGACCAGTTTTTCGATCATGCCCGGCGCGTCCTGGCCGGTGGCGGCGCTGACCTTCTCGCGGGTGCGGCCGGAGATATAGACGCCTAGCACGCCGAATCGGAAGCCCCAATAGGCCACCAGCAGCGTGGTGGCGCCGACCAGCGCGTTGATGGTCGCAATATCGCCGGTCCAGAATTCATGCACCAGCACGATCCACAACGCCGCGCATTCGAGTGTGAGCTCGAACGCATAGGCCGGCCGCCACCAGCGCTGCACCGGATCGCTGGAGGCGATCTCGGCGCGGATGGTGGCCTGCGTTTCGGAGATCGCCGTGCGCTGCGTCTCGGCTTCGGCGCGGATCATTTCCGCCCATTGCGCTTCGGCTTCGGCAAGCTTGGCCGGATCGACCGAAGGCAACGCGGTCTGCACCGCGGCCGGCGAGATCGTCACCGAACCCACCGCCTTGGCGAGAATCTCGCCGGCGACGCCGCCGAGCGGACCGCCGAGCGCGGTGCCCAGCATCGGCGCGCCCAGCGAGATGACTTGTTTTGCAAGATCGCTCCAGTCCATCACAGCGCTCCCTTGATCGAGTCTTCCAGCGCCTTTGCGCGCGCGCGGAGTTGGCCGATTTCAGCGGCAGCGCCGATCGCGTTGGCGCGTATCCACGGCCACGAGTAAACCGAGGCGGCATAGCCGCCGGTAAAACCGGCGGCCAGAATGAAGAGTTCGAGCATGGTCACTTCCTCCTGAATGCCGCGATCATGGCGGCGATGAATCGTGCGAGCACGGAGTGCGGTTTGGCGGCAGCGCCTGGCGCCGGCGCAAGCCGCGGCTGCGAAACCGGCGCGCTGTTGCGTGCGCTCGCCGGCGCCGGCGAAAGCACTACCGGCGCCGATCCCAGCGCCGCCTTCCATTTCGCAAGCCAGGCCTGACGCTGCGCGAGCCCGACGGTGCCGCCGTTCAGACGCCTTGTGACGTTGAGCACGTCATCCGCTGCGGCGAACGGCAGGCAGCCGCACAGGATAAAGTCGGCGACGCCGCATTCGAGAAAACGCGCGGGGTCGTTGACGAGGTCGGGATGGTTGAGAAGGTCGAGCCCGGTTGCTTGCGCCACCCGCGCATAGCCTTCGCGCCCGGTAGTCTGCGACGCGCCGCGGCCGCGGAAATTCCAGCCGTCGTCGGAACCCGGGGCATTGCCCATCCGGCCGTTGTAGACCTTGTTGGCAAGCCCCCGCGGATTGCCGGCATAGGGTTCCGCCATCGCCATGCTGGGAAAGCGCGACGGCCACACCTGCATCATGCGCCCGGCACTGTAATTCAGGTTCTCGACCACGTCGTGGCCCGCCCCGCATTCGTGGGATATCTGGGCCATCACATGGGCGACCAGCAGCGGCGTGGTGACGCCGTATTTCGCGAACACCGAAGGCGCCGCTGCGACGATCCCCGCGCGCAGGCCGGGAATTTTCGCGTCGCCGCTGGGCCACAGGCGCGACAACGCCTCGCCGAAAGACGATTGGGCCATGGCAGGAACTCCGTGAAGGGGGTATTTTGAGAGGCTGTTAGGATTTGGATCGTAAGATCGGGTGGCACGAATCAAGGATGTTGCAGTGGCCCATCTGTTCGATAACGCGCGTGAGGAACCCGACGAGCGGCAGCGCCATGCGCCGCAACGGCCGCGATGGGTCTGGGCCGCCGGCATCGCGGGGCTTGCGATATTCGGGATCGTATCGGCTTTGCTCTGGCACGCCTGGGGCGACAGCCTTCCGGCATTCCCGTCCTTCGCATCGGTGACGGCGCCCGCGGCGCCGGCCGCAGAAGCTCCGGACAAGCCGGTCGGGTCGAAGGAATTCCTCGCCTTTCAGCAGCAGATCGCAGCATCGCTGCAATCGACCGCACAGCTTGTTGCGGCCCAGCAGGCGGAAATCAAACGGCTGTCCGACCAGGTGTCGGTGCTGGGTGCGAAGATCGATGCGCTTCAGCATCCCGCCGCGTCGGCGCAGGCCGCCGTTCCCGTGCCGCCCGCGGCCGCGCCGGCCGTGCGAAAGAAGCCCGCCGCGCCAAAACTGCCGCCGGGAATCTCGACCGGCGGGGCTCCACTGCCGGTCACACCAAGCCGCTGACGACCAGCCTAGACGTATTGCCCTCCGGCGCCGGTCGATCCGGCCGCGTTGCCCGGCAGATAGGTCGCTCCGGCGCCGCCGCTGGATATCACCGCATTGTTGGTTGCCGAATAACGCACGCCGGTCGCCGCGCCTGAAAAAATGTTGCCGTTGACCAGCACTGTGCTGCCAAGATCGGCGTTGGCGAATGCCACCGAGAACGCGGGCGTGCCGGTCAAGGTGATGGTCTTGGCTTGCACGCGAAAGGTACTGTTGCTCACCGCGCTCCAATGATTCGCGGCGCCGCCGTCGATGGTATAATTGCCGGTCGCTGTAACTCGGCCGCCGTCGGTAGCGCGCAGTTGCTGCGAGCCGCAGGTTCCGAACGTCAAAAGTGAAAAGCGGATCGATCCGCTCGATGCATGCAGCAGGAAGGCGCCCGAATTGGTCAGCTTGAACCCGGTCACGGTCAGCGTCCCGCCGCCGGTCACGGTGATCGCATCATTGGCGCCGGTAGAGAGCAACGCATTCGCCGGCGTCGCGGTGTTGCCCTGCAATGTCACGGTGCCCGACCCGACCCAGGGCGCCGAAACCAGCACGCTGCCGCCATAGGTGCCGTCGGCGGCCTGGATGGTGACATTGTAGATCGACAGATCGAGCGCCGCGACGGTGTCGATCGCCTTCTGGATGGTGAGAAAGGCGCCGCCGCTGGAATTGGCGAGGCCGTTGTTGCCGTCGGCGCCGTCGGTGCGGACATAATAAGCGCGGTTCGCCGTAAGTTGCTCGCGAACGCTCGAGATTCGCGCGCGCCGCGGCCGTGCTTGCGAGATCGGAAAGGTTATTCGCCGCCGCCAGCAATCCGGTCGCGCCCGCGATCAGCCGCCAGCGCGTAGCAGTACCGTCGTAGCGCAGCATCGCGGCCTGTTTTGCGGCGACGGTCAGGTTAGCTCCGAGGGTAAAGCGATTGGCCGCCGATGACGACGTGCTCTCGTCTGACAGCGCGATCGGCTGGCTGCCGATATTGACCAGGCAGAGGACGCGCCCCTCGGCGCCGCCGGCAAGGCCGGTGACGGTGCGCGCGATATCCGACGACACTTGCAGCACCGATGCGGTCGCGACGCCGGTCGGGTTGTAGTCGTTCTGGTTCGCCGTGATCTGCGGCGGCGCAATGACGGCCGATAGCGCCAGCCCGCGCGGCAGCGCGAGATTGCCGGTGGTTTGGTCGATATTGAACGCCTCGACCCAACTTGATCCGTCTGCCGACACTTTCAGCTTGAATGCGTCCGATCCCACCAGCCCGAACTCGGCGCGCCCGGAAAACGCATCGGAGAAGAACACCGACGCGGTCTTCGCCGCACTCTCCTTGGAAACCTGCAGCCGCGCGTCGCCGCTGCCGCCCTCGGCAACGTTGATGGCGCTGAGCAGCGCCGCGTTGGACTTGACGCTGAGCAGGTTGGGAGAACTCGCTGACGTGTTGATGCCGACATGAACCGTGTTGTCCAGCGTCACCGGCAAATCGCGCAGGTCGCGCCAATGCAGGCCGTCGAACACGAACAGGACATTGTCGGCCACCGACCAGATGCACCAGCCGGTGTCAGCAATGAGAAATGCCCAGGCGCCGTCCTGCCAGGTCGCAATCGCATTGGCCTGTCCCGCCCACGCGCCGGTCGCAGCTGCGGCCACGACATGGCGCTCGCCCTCGGCCGGCGACGACGGCGGAGCGGTGCGCGTTAGATCGAGCACTGCGATCTGGATCGCGGCATCGAGAATCCGCAACGCCTCGTTATGCGTGACATGCTTCTGCGCCTGGCTGCCTTCGATGAAAGGCAGGCCGAGGTTCGGTGTGTCGGTCATGGTGGCGATCCGTGTTGCTCGCGATGCTTATGCAGGCGATCATGTGCTCGGTTACAGCGGTCTTGTGCGCCGGCAGCCGCCAAGGGCGAGTTCGCAGGGTGGGCAAAGCCAACGGGTCGCGAAGGCGCGGCCCGATGCCGTGCCCATCATCACGCGCAATGGTGGGCACGGCGCAAGGGCGCCTTTGCCCACCCTACGTCATTATTCAAACCGCGAGCGTCACCTCTACCGCATGCCCTGCCCCCACGGTGCTCGACAGTTGCGCGACGCGAACGTGCAGGCTCGTCTGCACCACACCAAAATCCGCCAGCTCATCCGCAGCCGCGTACAGCGCCTGCGGCGATGCGCAGGCAATCGGCCGCACCACCGCGCCGCCGGAGAGAATCTCCAGCGTATACGCCTCGCTCTCTTCACCGAGCGGCACCTCGACGCTCCATCCGTCGCCGTCGATGCGGGTGCGGCGGATCCAGGAGATGTGGACGCCATCGCCGGCGCGATGCGCGGCGACATGCACCGGCGCCAGCGGTTTTAGCGCGGCGTCGCCGGGCGTCACCGTCAAGGCCACCGCCGTGGGATCGTCGTGATTGCGCCCGCTCGCCACGATGCGCAACTGCATCGGCCGCGCCAGTGCGTCGAGTCCCGCGGCGATCGGCACCATATGCGCGCCGAGCACCACGAAGGCCGCGCCGGCCGGCAGCAAACCCGCCATCGCCACTTCGCTGCCCGCCTGCCCGCGCAGCAGCCGCGACAGCAGCCAGGTCTGGCCGCCGACCAGCTCGGCACTGGCGAACTGAAGTATCTCCCACCCGCCATCGGCATTCTGTACCGCCGCGGCGTTGCCGCCCTCCAGCACCCGCGCATCCGAAACCGATGCCAGCGCGCCGCCGTAAAGTTTTACGCGCATCGAACTGGCGCGATCCCAGCGCGAAGTCGGACCCGCCGGCAGCCCGTCCAGCGTCTCGCCGATCACGCAAGGCGCCGCGGCAATCGCCGCGATTTCAAAACTCGCTCCGTCGGACGATTGCCAGATCGCCACCGAACCCGGCCAGGGATTGGCCGCGATCGCCAGCCGGGTCAGAACAACCGGCGTCGATGCGTCGAGCGCCGGCAAATCCAGCACGGTCACCTGCACCGGCCCGAGTGCCGGCGGAATCGCCGGCACTTTGATGCGCGCCGCGCGCAGCGGTACCGAAAACACTTCCGTGTCGATGCTGCGCGCCTTGACCTGCCTTAGCTCGGTGTCGATGAGATCTCCGATTTCGAACAGCCGCCGCCGGCCGCTCAGCGTCAGCGCAACGACGTCGCCGGGCGCCAGCGCCAGCCGGTCGAGCCCGAGCGCAAACTCGGCGCTCTCGCGTCCCGCCCATAAATCCTGCAGCCAGATTTCGGCGCGCCGCGTCGCCTCGGCATCGTTGGTGATGACGGCGAGATCGGAATGCAGGGTGCGCCCGGCTGCTCCGACCAGTTTTCGCGAGGTCACCGCCGAGCGCCGATAGTCGGCGGCCGCATCGGTAAAGCCAAAGCTGGCCTCGCGCGGCAGTTCGGTTTCCTGCGCCCGCGTCAACCGCGCCACCGCAGCATTGTCCGGCAACACCAGATCGTCTTCCGCGATCTCCGCGACGGGCGAGCCGCCGCGCTGGATGAATCGCAGCGTGCCGTCGGCCGCGGTGGCATCGAAGGCATAGGCCATCGCTAGCGGCTCGATCATCGCGCGCGGCGACATCGGCCTGTCAACCACATAGCCGTCGCAGTTTTCGCGCAACGCTGCGGTGTCGACGCCGGATACGCCGGCATCGCCAAGCAGCGCCCCAATCAATGCATCGAGCGGCGCGCCGCCGAGCCGGCCGGTGAGCCAATGCCCGGTCTGCCAGTTCGGCCCGTCGTTCCAGACGTCGGTCGCCGCCGGAAAGACCGGATAGGGCCGCGCGTCCCAGGTCCACAGATGAAGCGCTGACATGTCGACCATGCGGCCGCCATACACCGGCGAAACCGGGTTGTGCGCATCGTCGGCGCCGAAGGCGGGATCGAACGCGCCGATGAAGGCTTCGAGCGCGCGGCGTTGAATTAAATCGTCCCGCGCCCCGTTGGAGAAATACGGCAGATGATTTTCCGAGGATTTCGGGTCGGGAAACACGCTGGGCTGGTTGGCGCCCTTGTCCACCGCGGGGCAGCCGACTTCGATGAACCAGATCGGTTTCGAGCGCGGAATCCACGCGGTCGGTGTGATCAGCTCGGCATGCGCGACGCGCTCATAATGCAGGTTGGACCACCAGCTCCAAAAATCCTTGACGCGAAAGGCCCAGGGCTTTCCCAGGCCGTCAACGATATCAGTGCGAGTCTGCGACGCACGCGCGGCATCGTCGGCATAATACCAATCGTAGCCTTCGCCGACGCTAACATTGCCAGCGAGATAATTTTGGTCGTAGGTCGACGATGCAACAAGCAAATCGCGGTGCCCCGCCTCGTCGCGCCAGTCGGCCAGCGGCGCATAATAGTCGATGCCGACCGCGCCGACCGCCGACGAGGCCCACAGCGGATCCAGCGGAAAGCGCAGCTCCGATGCATCCACCATGTCGGCGCCATATTCGGTCCAGTCGGCGCCGTAGGTGACGACCGTCGGCGAGCCGACCATCGCCTTCACGTCCGCCGCGAGCGTCACCAGCGCATCCACGGCCGGATAGACGCCCGCGCCGGAGCGCACCCGCGTCAGCGATCTCAATTCCGAGCCGATCAGGAATGCATCGACGCCGCCTGCGGACATGACAAGGCCAGCATAATGCAAAATCATGCGGCGATAATTCCAGGTTCCGCCCGAGAAAAAATTCGCCACCTGCGCCGCCGCCGCGGACGTGCCTTGCGGCGAACCCGCCCGCCCCGGCGCCGGATCGCAGGTAATGCGGCCGCGCCAGGGATAGGCCGGCTGCGACGACGCTCCAGTCCACGGATCGGGCAGCGCGTTGCCGGCGGGAATATCCATCACCAGGAACGGATAGAAGGTGATCTTCAAGCCCCGGGCTTTGAGCTCCGCAATCAGATGCACGACGCTTAGATCGGACGGCGTGCCGCCGAACGCCGGGCGGCCGCCGATCTGCGAGACCACAACCGCGCCCGGGCGCGTCACGCCGTCGACGGACCACGCGGGCCCGGCGATGCCTTTCACGACAACTTCGACGCCGGGCTGCACCGTGCAATGGCCGCAGCGCAGGTCCGATCCGAACCATGCCACCACAAGTGCGACGCGTTCGAGATTCGGGCACACGCCCTGGAGATCGTCGAGCGCGGCCTGTACATCCGAGGCCGCGCTCGTTACGTGGCGATTCTCCTGCGCGGACGTACCTGGCGCGAGAATGCTCACGATGGCAGATGGCTCATAGCCGAATTCGGTGGTGCCGGGGATCAGCGTCACCGCGCGCACCATGCGTTCGAGCTGGCCGACCGGGCGGATGATCTCGAACGACAATTGCGGAATGCGATTGCCGAAATCGGCCAGCGGCAGCCGCTCGAACACGACATAGGCCAGCCCGCGATAGGCCGGCGAATTGCCGGCGCCTTCCTTGGCGACGATCAGATCGTCGACCGCTTGCTCCTCGGTGCCGCGATGAACGCGGATGGTCTTGCCGGTGAGGTCGAGCGGCTTGCCGTCGGCCCAGATGCGCCCGACGCGGCCGATGACGCCTTCGCACAGCCCGACCGCGAAATTGCCGAAATAGGAATAGGTCGTGGTGGTCGTGCGCGGCCCGGAAACCAGATGGCCCTTGCCGCCCGATGAGGTGGTGGAGTCGGACACCACCTCCTCGAGCTGTGTCGCCCAGATCACCTGGCCCGCCAGCCGCGCGCGGCCGTAGACGCGCGGGATCGGCGCGCCCTCGGTCGAGGCCATCACGTCGAGATCGGCAAGCCGCGGCCCGACCACGTTCTGGTCGCCCGGCCCGAACAGTTTTCGGTCGATGATATTGCCGACCAGCGCGCCAGCAATCCGCCCCGCAATCGCGCCGGCCGGACCGAACACCGCGCCGGCGGCGGCGCCCGCGACGGAAAGAACAAGGGCTGCCATGATTGAAAACCTTGTAGGGTGGGCCAAGCCAACGGGTCGCGCGAACGCGCGCCCGATGGCGTGCCCACAGTCGCGAACACCGTGGTAGATGGTGGGCACGGCGCGAACAGCGCCTTTGCCCACCCTACGTCACTCCCGGAAACCTAAACGCATACGCCAGCCGCCGCCGCCACCACGGCGCGATCGCGACTTCGCACACCGACGCGCCGTCATGGGCGTGGATCATGGTGGTTGCAGACGCCGCGATGGCGACATGTTTTGCGACATACCCGTCGCGCCAGCGAAACAGCAGCACGTCGCCGGCAGCGAAGTTGTCGCACGCGACGGGAATGAGATGGCGGAACGCCGCGTCGGCGAGCGCCTCTTCGCCTTTGGCCTCGGCCCAGTCGGGCGCATAGGGCGGCGCCGCCTCCGGCTCATCGCCTATGCAGACGCGCCAGACGCCGCGCACCAGCCCGAGACAATCGCAGCCGACGCCTTTCAACGAGGCTTGATGGCAATACCGCGTGCCGATCCACGCGCGCGCCTCGGCGACGATAGCGGCGCGGGTGAGAGTGTGTGTCATCGGCTTTCTCGACTCGTCATGCGCGGGCTTGACCCGCGCATCCATCCTTCTACGCAGAAAATCTTTCGAAGCGGATGGATTGCCGGGTCAAGCCCGGCAATGACGCGGTAGGAGCCGTGTGTCCCGGGCGCGATGCGGCGCGTAGCTCTTGCGAAGTGCCGCTTCGCAGAACCGGGACCCCGGTTTTTGGATTCCTAAGGTACCGGGGCCCCGGCTCTGCAGCGCACCGCTCCGCAAGGGCTACGCGCTGCGCTGCGTCCGGGGCACGAATTCCCTACCCGCCCAGCACCGGCGGCGCCAGTGACAACCCGTCATTGCCCGGCGCGCCCTGCGCCGGCGAGCCGATCAGGAAATCATTGCCCGGGATCTGCGGAAAACCGCGAAAGTTGTCGGTGTTGGCAAAGCGGGCGCGGCAGGTGGCGAAGGTCTTGTCGCAGCCGGCGGTGACCGTGAACGCATCGCCGATTGCGATCGGCTCCGGCATCGCCTGCCATAACGTCAGCCGCGCCTGCCCGGCGACGAGCCGATGCTGCTTGATCTCGATGGCGAGCCCCGCATTGGCGCCGCTGCTCCAGAGCAACCGTCCCGCGGAAAACCATTCCTCGGCGAAACCGTCGAGACCGGAGGCGGCAAAGATCGAGGTGCCGTCGATCGCGGCGACAGCGCCGGCGCCGCGCAACGCCGGATCGGTCAGATCGACCTTGCACCTTAAATCGCCGAGATCCGCGCCGCATTTGGCGGTGTAGAGCCGCCCGCTCTCCTGCGACAGCAGATCGGCGAGCCCGCGCAGTTCGGCGACAAAAGCCTGCCCCTCGCGCCTGACTTCGCCGAGCGTGCCGCGCGCGGTCAGCACCTTGAGCTCTGGATCGCTCCAGTCCACCAGCCAGGTTTCCACCAGTGCGGCATCGTAGCGCCCGGCGGCGAGATCGGCGTCGGTGAGCTGGTCATCGGCAAGCGCGCCGGAGATTTCCGCGCCGTCCACCGACAGATCGAAACGGCTGGTCGCCTCCGACGAGGTAAACCCGGTGCCGGCGCGGCAGCTGACGCCTGACAGCACGAGGTCGCGGTCGTGATCGGTAAATCCCATCACCACGCCGTCGCGCCGCACCAGCTTCCAGCACCGCGCCAGCGTGGTGACGCCGGAATCGAGTTTCGTCTGCAAAGCGGTGGGGATAGAGCGCATCGGTTCAACTTTCTCCGCCGTCGTCCCGGCCTTCGCCGGGACGACAAATCACACCCGTATCTCCAGCAGCGGAATTTTCGGGATCGCGCCGGCCGCAAACGCCGACAGGTCGACTTCGAGATAGTCGGTGTCGAACCGCACCGGCACGTCGAACAGGAATCCCGCAGTGACGGCAGTGCCGGCCGCCGGAATATGTCCGCTGAGAAACGTCACCAGGCCCGTGGCCGTATCGCAGCTGAACGCCGCGCCGGCGACTTCGACACCGGCAACCGCGATGCGGACGCTGCCCGCCACCGGTTTTGCGATCTCGCGCGCATAGGGCGCGAAGCCGGCGCCATAGGTCTTTACCAGTTGAAAAACTGCCGCCGTGCCGTCGCCGATGCCGATGCCCTGATCGAGCGGCGAGAGCGGCGCGCCCGGCGCGCTGCTTGAATGATCGAGCCGGTCGCGCCAGCGAAAGCCATGCAGCTGGCCGCGCCGTTCCTCGAAGAACGCCACCACGGTCTGCAGCGCATCCAGCGACTTCACGCCATAGCCGGCGTCATAGCGGCGGCGCGAATGCGCCCAGCGCGCGTTGCGCTGCTCGCGCCCGGAGCCGAAGCTGACGAGTTCGGTGCGCCGCTCCGGCCCGCCCGCGCTGCGCAGCGCGATGTCGAGCGGGAACAGGATTTCGTGGAAGGCGGGCATTGATGATTTCCGTCAGTGGAGCGGCAAACTCGTCGCCCGGACCCGGTGCAGCGTCTCTTGAGCGCACCGCAGCGCCGCAAAGACCGGACCGCAACCGGCGCGCTGGACCGGCATGGAATTCATGCTACGGTAGCGGGGCGGGAGGGCGCCCATGGCTACAGAGCTTGTTGCGGTCAAACTCAAGGACGGCGGCCAGATCATGGTCGAGGTGGATGAACCGCCTCGCGCAGCAGGGGTAAAGGCGGTCGGCCTCGGAAGAGCCGGCGAGATCGACTTCGATACGGCGCTCGACCAGATCAAAAGCGCCGCCAACCAATTGCAGAATTCGCTGGCTTCGATAGCGGTGCCGCCGGACGGCTGCGAGATCAGCTTCGGCATAAAGCTCAGCGTCTCCGCCGGTGTCATTTTGGCCAAGGCCGGCACCGAAGCCAATTTCACCATCAAGATGAACTGGTCGAAAAAGAAGTGACGGGCCGTTTCGGATTTCACAATTACGCGGTCGGCGAGCTCAAGGATCATTACGTTCGCATTTGGGACCTGACACGGCCCGAAGGCGAAAAAGCTCCCATCGGAATGGGCTTCCTGGTCGACCCGCGCCACATCATGACGTGCGCCCATGTGGTCGGCGACGCTCTCGGCGACCGCGAGACATGGGCGACCGGACGCGCTCCGGTGAACGAGACCATCTGGTTCGAATTCGTCTGCAAGCCGGCCGATAGGCCGAGCGAGTTGTATAAAGCCAAGGTGGTTGCCGCCGCCTGGCGACCGGAGCGCGGCGAGCAGCCCGCAGATGTCGCCGTCCTCGAGATCGACAGCGCCGTTGTCCTGCCGCCGAAGGCGTCCGTGATCCGGACCTGCCCAAAAACCTATGTCGATGACAGGTTCACGGCTCTAGGCATCAAGCGAGGCCTGCTGGAAGGTACGTATGTCCAGGGCAGCTTTACCGGAGAGCTGTTCGACGACCGCATCGAGGTTGTCGCCGACCGGGTCGACGTTGCCATCCGCGAAGGCTGTTCCGGCGCCGCGGTGTGGAATCTGACCCGGCGGGGGGTCGCCGGCATGATCGTCGAATTGCAAAGCGAGACCCAGGGCCGCGTCGTCCCCATCGATTCGCTGCGCCGGTTGTGGCCCGGCATGATCGAGGAAGGCGATACTTCAGCCGGCACGGAAACCGTCGCAGGCGAAGCGCGGTTGGGGCGGCGCCTGCGCGAGGTGCTGCACACCTTCGACCGCAAACTCCAGACCGCCGATTTCGAAATGGCGCTGGACGACTACTGGGACACAAGAAAAAGCCCGGTGGTTTGCGGAATTCTGGGTATCCAGGACGACCTGCCCATTCTGTGCCGCGACCGCTGCCTGCGGCTGACCTTTCGTGAGCGCCTGGAACGGGTCGAACTGGGTGGAAAGCCCCCCATTGAAAAGAAGGTCGACTGGCCCGATCCCCAGGATCGGGGCGTGCCGCTCGCACTCGCAAGGCTGAAGCAGCAGATCAAATCCGAACTCAAGGCGCGGGATTCCTCGGCCGTCGAAATACGCAAGGCCTACAATGCCGGAGTGGCCCCCTGGGCTTTTTTCAGTTTCCTGAAACAGGGCGAATTTACTCCGCAGCATCGCGAACTGCTGATCCAGTGGATCGGATTCTGGCGCGAGGTCGGCGCCGAAGCGCTGAACAAGCCGCTCGCCGTGCTCCTGATTTTCCAGCTCGAAGCCGGCTCGCGCCGCGGTGTGCTGCTGGAGCAGGTATTCAACGAGTTTGAAAAAGAACCGTTCGACTATGTCAGCCGGCTTACCCGGCTGCATGATTTCCCGCGCGACGACGTCATGGACTGGCTGCAGGAACAGGCCGCAGAACTCGCGATTTCCAGCGACGACCTGAACGACAAGCTGGTGCCGGATGCCAGGAAGAATCTCGACGGTACATCGACGCTCAGGCTGTCGGCGCTGGAGAACTGGGTGCAAAATCTGCAGATATGAATCTCATGACCGATCCATTTACCGCCATCCTTTCGAATCCTCCGCTACGCCTCAGCCATCCGCTGACGGAAGGCCACAAGCAATCCGACGCCTATTTCCCCGCTGCCGGACTTCCCGAGGCGATGGATGTGGCGATGCTGCTCGGGCAGCCGCTGCTGCTGACCGGCGATCCCGGCACCGGCAAGACCCGGGCGGCGCACTGGCTCGCCGAGAAACTCGGCATCGCCCCCTTGCTGCGCTTCGACGTAAAATCCACCTCGACCGGCAATGACCTGCTCTATCAGTTCGACGAGGTGGCGCGCTTCCGCGACAGCACGCGCAAAGAGTCGAAGCCGCTGGTAAGTTACCTGCGCTTCAGCGCGCTGGGCGAGGCGATCCTGCGCGCCGCCGGAGGGGCTTGCCTGTTGTCGAGCGTCGCCGGCGAACCGCTCGAAGGCCAGGCGACCGTCAGGCAGCGTCACATCCTCGCCGATGCGTTCGGCGCGGTACCGGCCGACGGGCGGATCACCACCGCCATGCTGTTGCCGGACGACAAGGAATTCGCGGTCGCCGAGCCGGTGCATCGGCTGGTCCTGATCGACGAGCTCGACAAGGCGCCGCGCGATACGCCGAACGATCTCCTCGCCGAGATCGAGGACATGAGTTTCAAGATCCCGGAACTCGGCGTCAAGGTACAGGCCGCGGAGACCGGCTTCCGCCCGGTGGTCGTCATTACCAGCAACTCCGAAAAATCGTTGCCCGAGCCGTTCCTTCGCCGCTGCGCTTATTTCGATATTCCGTTTCCGCGGCGTTATGACAAGGCAAAGGACGGCTCCTGGCCCGGTCAGGGGACGCTCGAGCAGATCGTGGAAGGCCGTATTTCCGCGCTGGAAGGCGGCGGCGCGCTGCTGGAGCAGGCGCTCGACCTGTTTCAGCGTTTGCGCAGGCCGGACAGCGGCGTCCGTAAAACTCCCGGCACCGCCGAACTGCTCGCCTGGCTCGACGTCATCGTGACCCGCAACAAGCTGACGAGACATGACGATTTCAAATCGAAAAAGGACGCGGTCCAGTCTTCCCTGACCGCCGTGCTCAAGAACAAGGACGATGTGGAAGCCGCGCGCCGCATCGTCGACGATTGGGCGAGGCAAGCGTGACCGCATCGTGGCATCATGTCAGCAACAGAAGCCGAATTCACTGACGACGATGTATATCTTGCAGGCCGCCGCAGGCTTTACGCATTCCTCGATGTCCTGAAACGCGGCGACCTCGAGCTTGGGCCGGCCGATTACGCGCGGGTCGATCGCGTGCTGCTGTTGCTGGCGGCGCGCGGCATCCGGCCCGACCATCCGGCGGCGTTGAACTGGCTGGCGCCGGTGCTTTGCGGCACGCCTGCGGAACAGCAGCAATTCCATGAAAGCTTCTACAAATTCGTCGGGGCCGCGGCGCCGGACCAGCCTTCGTCGCTGCAAACCGCGCCGGCACGAAAATCCACGCAAGAAATTGCGATCGACCGCCAGCCCAAACGAGAATCCAGCCTGCGCCGCTGGATCGTCGTGGGGATTGTGGGCGTCGTCGCCTTCATGCTGGCCGTCGCCATCGGGCATTTTTCCAGGCAGTCCTTGCCCAAGACGGAACGCGACCGGCAGACGACGCTCGAGGTAAATGTGCCTCCGCCGGATCTGTCCACGTCGCTGCTCAATCGGCCGCTGGCGCTGCTGCCGCTCGCCGGGCTCGGCCTGTTTCTGCTGTGGCGCCGATCGCGCCGGTTCAAGCTGATGCGGGCTTTCGCGCCGGCGCCGCACCGGTCCGAAAAGGTTGCTTTCGCAGCCGCGCAGCCGCGCTTTTACGCCGAGCCCGGGTTGCGGCGTGCCTTCGCCGCGTTTCGGCGGCATTGGGCCGCACCGGGCGGCGCACTGCATGTGCGGCGGACCATCAACGCCACGATGCGGGCCGGCGGACGCCCGGAGCTTCGCTACGGAACGCGGCCGCGGACGCCGGAATACGTGCTGCTGGTCGATCGCGAGACCTCGCGCGACCACCTTTCCGCCGCCGCCGCCCTGCTCGTGCATCAACTCACCGAAGAGCGGATCATCATCGCCCGCTACGACTATTACGGCGATCCGCGGCGGCTGGTCTCGGTGGACGGCTCCAATCAGGACGGCGGACAATTGAAACTGCTCGATGTCGCCGCCCTGCACGCACAGCACACCATCCTGATCTTCGCGGAAGCCTCGACGTTCTTCGACGCGGCGGGACGGCCGCACCGCTGGGTCGCGACGGTGCGCGAGTGGGGACGCCCCATTTTGCTCACGCCGCGTCCGCCGGAGCTTTGGGACGAGGCGGAACGCGAGATCGAACACCAGGGCATTCCGGTCATCCCCGCTTTGTCGCAGGGGCTGGAAGTGCTCGCCGAAAAGCTGAAGCTCGGGCCGGATCTTCCGGTCACTTCGTGGAAACCGGACGACCGGCAGAACAGGATACCCAGCTCCAGGTTCGATCTTGCGATGGGCCTGGAGCGCCACCGCGGCATGCTGACGGATGAAACGCCGCCGTCGCAGCTCGCAATCGACGAATTGCTGATGGACCTGCGCGCAGGGCTTGGACGAGAAAGCTTTCTGCTGCTGCAGGCGCTCGCGGTGTTTCCGCGGCTGGAGCCGGCGCTTACCGTGCATTTGGGGACCAATCTTTTCCTGGGCGGAAAACCGCTGCTGAACGAAAAACGCCTGCTGGCGATCGGCCGCTTGCCGTGGCTGCGTGTCGGCAGCATGCCGGAATGGCTGCGCGGCGCGCTGGTGCGCGGCCTCGACAAGCAGCGGCTGGAACAAGTCATCGATCTGCTGCAAAGCTTTCTGCAGCCGATCGAGGATCCGCGCAGCGGAGCGCTTTCGCTCGAGATCGGGCGACGGCGCGGCCAGGGGTTTCGCGACCTGCTCCTGCAATGGATCAAGCGCAATCAAACCGACGATCTCGACGACCGCATCCTGGTCGATGCCCTGAGCGGCCGCGACCCGCTGCAACTCGGAGTTCCGATTCCGCCGTCGCTGGCGCGCAAGCTGAAAACGCTGTTCTACGGCACCGACTCGGTCGTGGTGGCATTCGCGATCTTCGCGGCCGGACTGGTCGCATTGCTGCACGCCTCGATCGTGAATTTGCTGCGGGCACTGCGCGACTGGATCATGACGTTGCTTGCGCCGCTGGAGCAGTGGCAAAGTTTCCTCGGCATCAGTCCCCGGCTTCTGCTGGCGTTGGCTTGGGCCACCATGTTCGCCGCCGTCATTCTATGGTTGATACTCCAGAGCCGTCGCAAGATGCCGGCGCCGATGCCGGTCTGGATGGTTCTTATCCCATTGCAGCTGCTGTTCGTCGCGTTCTCGTTGGCTTTCTTTTTTGGTGTACTGGTGTCTCCGGCAGGGACGCCATTCTTTATGGCCTGCTTGATTTTGTTCTTGATAATCAATCTCTCTTTCAATTGGCAGGTCAGCGAAGCGGCGCCGCGTGCGCGGCTGTTTGTTGCTCCCGGCCCCTTGATCGTGGAACTGCCGCTGTTTGCGATCTGGATCGCCGTGCCGAGCTTCGCCGCCTCGGCTTTCGCTATTGCCGACTACTCCCTGGGCAGCGAACTCGTGCTGCTCGAAACGGCATCGATCGCGCTGGCGGCGTTTTTCATCTTCTGCAAGACGCGAATGTATCCCGTTCACGCGCGGGGTTCGCTGACCGATTCATGGCGGATCGCCGTCATGTTCGGGCTCGGCCAATCGCTGCTGCCGTTGTTGCTGACCGGAACGCTACTGTTAGGTGACGACCAGCTTCGGTCCGCGAACGGCCATAGCGTTGCACCGGATTTGGCCTTTACGCTGACGCGGGTGCTTTCCGGAATGATTTTCCTTCAGGCAACGTTCGGACGCGAAGATCAAGACGGGTCGTGGCTATGGCCCCCGGTGGTGATAGCGGTTTATGCGTGGTTGGTCCTGATCTTTGGGAGTAACCTGAAACTATCGGGCGATGCTTCTTCACCCCTGTTTCCCAACCCTGCAAATGGGGCAATTGGCGGCATTTTTTCCATGGTTTGCGTTTTCGCGACGGGCAAATTTTTGTCGCGGCATTCGCGAGCCTTTGACCTCGTAAAGCTCGCGGTGTATTGCGGCGGGACCTGGTCCATCTTGACGGCGTTCAGTGTGACCAATGTCTTGGGCACTACGGATATTGTCGCGTTGACCGCCATGGTGTTCTGGATCACGCTTCAATTCACCGGCCAAGGGAGGTCTGACGCCAATCCTTCCGGCCTCCAGGCGCTGAGCGCCGCCGAGATCATCCGCGAGACGCGCGCCTTCCTGGCCGCCTCGATGCCATGGCCGCTGGTGCCGGTATTGTGGCTGGCGGCAATGTACGTCTACGTGCCGCCGCTGCAATCCACGGTCAGTGGCACCGACCTTTTTCTGCCGGCGGCGGTCTGGCTGGGTTATCGCTACCCGGCCCGCGCAACAATGGTCCTGGCAACCGGCGGCCTGCCACTCCTCCTCACCGTGAATTTGGGGATGTTCGGTAGCTCCGGAAGCCTGGGGGCGTTTGTAGCCGCCTTGCTGGTCGCTCATCTGGTTACGAACCGGCAGACCATGACCAGGATATTCGAGGCCGATACGATTACCTCGTCTCAGTTGTTCATGCTGCTGGTTTTGTTCGGCGCCGGCTCGACTGTAAATCTGGGAGCACTCCACCTCAATTGGAGTTTTTCCTATCTGATTCCGGTTGTGTTGTTTTTGATCGGGCTGTCGCGCGTTCCGGTCTATCTGTTATCGGCGGGCCTCGTCGGTCTTGCGATCGCGGCGCCGCCGCTTTTGAAGCTGATTTTCGCGGAGAAAGCCGGGCCACTGCAGTTTTATCACTTCCTCGCAGATCCCTCCGGGCCGCTCAGCGGAGTGTTGGTCCTGATGTTCGGCCGTTCGGTGCGTTCATTCCTGTTCGATCCTGAACCCCGTGGAGCGATCGGCGGTTTCCTGAACGCGGTCAATCCGATTCTCGTTGTCGGTGGCATTGGTATTCTGCTTGTGGTGCTCCGCAATGCCGGGCTCGGCGTTTTCTCCACAACCTCGTTTGGGCTTGTCTCCAGGAGCGCTACTTTTTGCTTCCTGCTATGGGCCGGGATCCGCTTTGGGCGGTCGCCGGCGCTGGTTGCATGGGCGGTGGTCGTGCTGACGGGCGCCGCGTTCGACTTTCCGGAATTCCTGTCTTCTCCGTCGCTACCGCCCCCCTTGGCGTCGTTCGCCTTCGAATTTCCTCCCAGTCCGTTTCCCGTCAGACTCGTATGGCAGCTCGGAGCAACCCATAATATAATATCGCTACCGCTCCTTGCCGGCATCGCCTACGCCGCCCTGGGCTGGCGGATACGGGAGATGCTGGCCGGCAATCCCGACTATGTCGAGGCGACGCGCGGGAGTTCGATGCAACATGCTGTCTGACGGTTCGCTTCAAGTACCTGGCCGAGGTGATGCGGTGGGCCTGCGACCGCCGGCGTATCTGCCGTTCCGAAACTACAGCCTGGTCATCGCCGCGATCTCGATGGTTTCGGTCATGCTGCTCGGCACTTCGATTGCTTCCAGGCTGTACTATTTGGTCGGGCCGGGCGCCGACGCCGGCCGGACAAAGCCGGATATCCAGGACGCCGGCGGCGCCGGTCCGGACAATGCGAAGCCGACGATCGTGGACTGGCTCGACAAGATCCGGGCCGACATCGACAAAGCCGCGCCTTCCGCCGCCGGCGGCCCGCAAGCGTTGCCGTCTCTCGAGGCTGGCGGCCAGCCGACTGCCGGCGTTCAGAACAGCCCGGCCAACGCCGCGGTTCAACCGGTTCCGGCCAAGGCCGCGGTTCAACCTGCTCCGGCCAACGCCGCGGTCCAACCGGCTCCGGCCAACGCCGCGGTTCAACCGGCTCCGGCCAACAAGAGCGACGGCAGCGGACTTGCCCCTGCGCTCGACACTGCTCGGCAGGCTGCCGAAACCGCGGCGCGACAAGCCGAGGCTACTAAGGTGGAAGCTGCTCGGCTGGCCGCTCAGCGGGACGCTGAACTCTCTGCCGCCAAAGCGCGGGATGACGCCGACATCAGGGCTCGGCTGGCCGCGGCAGAAGCGGCTCGAATGAAGGCTGAAGCAGTTAGCCAGAATGCTGCAGAGGCTCTCAGGAAGTCTGAAGCGGCTCGACAGGATGCTGAAGCCAGAGCGCGCCTGCTGGAGCTGCAGCAGGAACGCCGCAAGAAGGCGCCATTTTAGGCGATGCCGATGCCACGGCGCTACGGATCACAGGCTCCGCTGCCCTCTTGCCACCGCGCGGGCGATCTGGCCTGTGATGTAGCTTTCCGAGCGGCGGAAATTGTCGAGGTCGGGGGTGGCGATCTGCACGTTGATGGTATTGCCGGCGCCGCCTGAGATGCCGAGCCGGCCGTCGGGGCCGCGCTGTAGCGGCATGATCGCCTCCGGGCCCGCTTCGCCGGCAAGACCGGTGCCGCCATTGGCAAGCGGGAAGTAGGTCGGAGTGCCGACCACGCCGCCCGCCGCGAACGGTTTGATCGCGCCGGACGCCGCGGCCAGCGACGAGGAGGCCGAGCCGCCGCCGACGCTGCCGGTCAATCCGGACAACAGATTGGAGATGCCGCCGGCGAGCGATTTCTCCAGCGGCTTGAAGGCGAGCCGCACCGCGAGATCGGAGAGCCGCAATGCGAGCGATTTCAGCACGTCGTCGAACTGCTTGCCGCCGGTGACCGAAGCCGAAAACGCCTGCGTCATCGCGCGCGCAAATCCGCTGGCGTTGGCGGTGAGGTCTTTTGTCTTCAGCGTCAGCCCGTCGAGCGTGCTCGAGGTGCTGAGGAGATCGGTGTTGTCAGCCATGGTTTGTCCTTACTCTCCCCTGCGTCATTGCCGGGCTTGACCCGGCAATCCATCCCCCTCGAAAGACTCTGCGAAGAGGGATGGATGCGCGGGTCAAGCCCGCGCATGACGGTTAAACCATCCGGAAACGCTCTCATCAGCGCATCGAAATCCCCGCGCGCGATCGGCGCCGGCGCGCCGCCGCGCACCGCGACAATCGCCTGCGCCAACTCGCGCGGCGTCATCTTCCAGAACGCGTCGGACGACAGATGCAGCACGCCAAATCCAAACTGCATCGCTTCCGCCCATGGGAACGGTTTTGTCATGCCGCCGGCCTGTCCTCGAAGGTCGCGGCGATCAGCTCGGCCGCGATCCGCACATAGCCGGCGGCGCCGCCCTCCACCGTCATCGCCGCAACCTCGTCATCGCCGATATTCTCTCCCGCGCCGCGCAGGCCTGCCGCGATGATGCGCACCAGGTCGCGCGCGGACAGGCGCCCCGATCCGAAGCGCTCGGCCAGCGCCACCAGGTCATCGGCGCCGAAAGCGGATTCAAGCTCCGCCAGCGCGCCCAGCGTCAGCACCAGGGTGCGCCTGTCGCCGCCGAGCTCGGCCTCGATCTCGCCGCGGTATTTGTTGGGCATGGGAAATCCTCTTGGTCGTCCCCGCGAGTCCCTCGTCGTCTTCGCGAAGGGGACCCATACGCCGTGTCGTATCGACTTAAGCGAAGGCGTTGCAACGTCCGTCTGTAATCACGAACGCCAGGGGTTATGGGTCCTCGCCTTCGCGGGGACGACAATTACATCGCCGTGAACGTCAGCGCCCCCGCCGACTCCAGCGACAGGTCGAACGTCACCTCGCCATTGTGCTCGCCGGAGAATTCCAGGCTGGAAATCTGGAACGGTCCGGCGATGGCGCCGAAATCCGGGACGATCAATTGGGTATTGTTGACCGCGCCGTCGAAAAACGCCTGCCGCAGCAGCGCGTCGGAGCCTGCGTCCTTGAACAGCCCGCGCCCGGAGATCGAGGCGCGCCGCACCCCGGCGCCGGCCAGCAGTTCGCGCCAGCGATCCACCGATTCCGCATGCGTGATGTCGACCAGTTCGGCGTTGAAGGCGATGCGGCGGCTGCGCAGCCCCGCCACCGTCACAAATCCCGCGCCGCCGTCGATCTTGACCAGCAGATCCTTGCCTTTTTGCGCGCCCATGGTTGCTCCTTAACTTGCGGGTTCGGTGACGGCGCGAAACCGCACCAAAGCGTGATAGGTGCGCCCGTCGGATTCGCGCCTGATGTCGGCGATGGAGAATTGCAGATTGACCAGCCGATGCCCGTCGGGCTCGAGCGGTGCATCGTCGAGCGCCTGCAACAGCGCGCCGGTGATGACATGCGCCTCCTTGTGGCCGCCCTGCCGCGACCACGCATGCAATGTCAGCTGATGCTCTTGGGCCGGCCCGTCATCGGCCGACGCATCGACGATGCGCGCTTCGCCGAGCGTGACATAGGGAAACGCCGCATGGCGCGGCGGCTCGTCATAGACTTTGGCGCCGCCGAGCGCCGCGGCGAGCGCGGTGTCGGCGATCAGCGCGTCATGGATGGCGGAACGGAGGGCGACATGGGCGGATGGCATGGGGATTCCTCTACTTTCGTCATTGCCGGGCTTGACCCGGCAATCCATCCGCTTCGACAGATTCTTGCGGAGAATGATGGATGCGCGGGTCGAGCCCGCGCATGACGCTCTATTTTTGTTGCGCGCTTCTCACTCCACCCGCAGCTCCGCATCGACGGCGATGAAGCGCCGGTCGCCCGCATCGCGGATGGCCGTGACGCGATAGATGCGCGCGCCGTCGACGAGGCGGTGCTGCAAGGTGAGGATGAAATTGCTGCGCAGGAGAATCCGGTATTTCACCGTCGCGCCCTCGGCATCGGCTTGCACGTCGGCGCCGCCGCCGCGCGCGGCGATCGGCGTCACCTCTGCCCATGCTGTCGTCAGCGTCGCAAAACTTCGCGCGACGCCGCCCTGCCCGTCATCGGTCTCGACCGGCGCCTGGATTTCAAGCCGCCTCTTCAACTTACCCGGATCGATCATAGCGACAGCACCCGGTACGGCGCGATCAGCGCATCGACGCCGGCCGGCAGCATCGCGACAGTGGCGCCGATCGCGGCAAGCCCGCGGTTCTCATACCAATGCGCCGCCAGCATGCGGATGGCATGACGCAGGGCATCCGGCACATCAGTCGCGAGCGCGCCATAGCCGAGCTCAATGTCGAGTTCGATGCCGGCGGCGAAGCGGCCGGGCTGCGGCAGCGCCCAGCATGGCGAGGCGATGATATTGGCGGCGGCATCGACCACGAAGGTTGCGACATCGATGCTGTGGGCATTGTTCGCCGCATCGAACACCCGCGCCGCGATCACGCTGCGCAGCGGCCCGATGCGCGGATCGAGCCGGCCGGCCGGAGGCCACGCATCCAGCACAACGCGCCAGCGCTGCACCAGCAGCGCGCGCCGGCTCAAGGCCTCGACGTGACCGCGGGCGGCCGCGATCAGCGCCGCGATGACGGCGTCGTCATCGTCATGCTCGACACGCAGGAAATCTTTCGCCTCCGCAAGCGTCCACGGCTCGGTCGATGGCGGGATCAGGAGGATGGCGGACATGGGGTGTTTCCTGTTTCGCGAAACTATTTCCTCGTCGTCCCCGCGAAGGCGGGGACCCATAACCACCGTGCTCGCGGCTTATGAACGATGGTTGCAACGTCTCATTCCACTTGAAAATCCAGAGCGTATGGGTCCCCGCCTTCGCGGGGACGACGTGGGAGTGTGTTGACAGCGCCGCACTACACCGGCTCACATCCGCCGATGATTCAGCGCCTTGCTTTCGGCCTCACCGTCGCCCTCATCACGCACCCCGCGGCCGCAATCGTCGGCGGCGGCGGCGCGCCCGCCGAAAACATCTCGCGTGCGATCGTCACCATCATCGGCTCGCGCGGCACCTTCTGCAGCGGCAGTCTGATCGCGCAAGACCTGGTGCTGTCGGCGGCGCATTGCGTGATGCCCGGCGCGGACTACAAGGTGATCCTCCCCGGCGAGACGCCGCCACGGCTGCTCGACGTCAAACGCATGGCATCGCATCCGCAATTCAACGTGGCTGGCATCCTGGCGCACCGCGCCTCCGCCGACGTCGCCCTGCTGCAGCTCGCGGCTCCCTCGCCCGCGAGCAAAGAACCTGCGCCGTTCGGCGCACCCGTGATCCCGATTCAGATCGGCGCCCGCTTCACCATCGCCGGCGTCGGCGTCGTCAGGCGCGGCGACGGCAAAAGCGGCGGCACCATCCTCGCCGCCGATCTCGCCGTGACCGGCAAGCCCGGCACCTTGCAGATCCGCCTCGCCGATCCGCTCACCAACAATCTTCGCGATGGCCTCGGCGCCTGCACCGGCGATTCCGGCGCGCCCGTCTTCGAGATGCAAGCCGGCCGCGCCGTCATTATCGGCGTGGTGAGCTGGTCGACCGGCGCAGACAACGCCGACGGCTGCGGCGGCCTCACCGGCGTCACCCCGCTGACGCTGTACCGCGAGTGGATCTTGCGGACGGCGCGGGGATGGGGTGTGGGGATGTGAGGCAGGTTATTGTCGCTGTGCGCGCCTGAGCCTGCGCGTAAACTCGCGAAGCGCTTCGTCTTCCTGCTGCGTTTCGAAATAGTAGAACCAGGGCTTGTCCGGATTATTCAGGTCGGCACTTGTCGGCGCGCCGACCATGTCTTGCAGAAATTTTTTCGCTTGCGCAAAATTTTCTTCCGTTCTCCAGTCGTAAGTCACCTCCACGCCGGTGCTGTTGTAAATATCCATCCGGGTTTTCGACGGCACCGGCGCTGGATAGAAATTTCGCGGAAAAGCGGTATGGACCCGGTAGCCCCTCGCGATCTGGCGATAAGCAACGATGACGACACGAACGCCGTATGTTTCGCGAATCCTCGGCTCGGTTTGCCCGGCAGTTAGAAAGGCCTCCCTTCCGGTCTCCCAGCCGAATAGCGCGTCGAGTGCCGCTCTCGAAGACTTTCCCTCCGCAACGCGATCGACGCCGTTCCGGTTTCGCAGTAGCGTGGCGCTGACGTGCCTGTTGGCTGCCTCAATGTCTTTAAACGATCCGTTCCGTACCTCGACCATGAAGTCGGCGGCCATCGCTGGCTCATCCCGAACAGCAGCCGCCGGGTCTTTCATGGACATCCTCGGACAAACTCATTCCGCATTGTCCCTTGTTCAAACATCGAAATTGATTGCGGACAATGTCGGGAAAGTTGTGCCCGATCGCTCGGTCGCGGAAAAATCGCAACGCCGCCTAAGCTTTCCCCGACTAACCAAATTCGCGTTTCATCCGCTGCCTGAATGTGAGGTAAGCGTCGAACTGTTCGTCATTTACCTCGAAGAAATCCCGCGATGGATCACCGATCGGCCGTGTCTTGTCGCGAGTGCCGCCGAAAATCTGATCTTGGATATTGTCGAGAAACGACCGTTCGAGCAGGAAACGCTTCTCGCCGCGCACAGGCATCCGCATTACAACGCCCCTATGATAGATCTCAAGGATGAGTTCCTCGTTGTCGCTCATGAGCTCACCTTATCGGATAGGCGGTGTGGACACGCCAGCCTCTGGCCGATCCCGGATCGGGTTGGATGACGACTTTGACGCCGAACGTGTCGCGTATAACCGGCTCGGCATTCGCCCGCGCCAGATAAGCTTCATAGCCGGTCGGCGACGTGAACCTCTTGCTGATTACAACTGACGATTCGCCATCCCGGATTCCTTGATCGACCTTATTCTGGTTTGCCGAAATCGTCGAGTTGACTAGACGGTTTGCCGATTGCACCGACGTGAATGATCCGACGCTCAAACCATCAAAGGTATCGCCCCTCTCCAAAGTGCTCCGCGCCCCGTCGCGGACACGGGCCTTGAGATAGTCATATGTCCTGTCGGCATGTTCGCTGATCGCATGTCCGCCGCGCTGCTCTTGCTCGAGCAGATCGACCGGTTCGCCCGCAAGCTGTACGCCATCGACACGCGTCTCCTCCGGCTTGATCTTAAACAGATCGCCCAACTCGCTCGACCCGCTGACGTCGCCGAGTTCGACATTGCCCATCGGCTGCGTAAGGTCCGCGTCCTGGCTCTGGCCCCTGTTCTGGCTCGGGCCCGCAACCGTGCCCTGCCCTCCGCTGCGATCCGTCCATTGCCCGCCGCGCGGATTGCCGGACGGCACGCGCGGCTGGCTCGGGCTGTATTTGGCTTCCAGCTCGCGCCGCCGCTTCCGGTCCGCGCGGAGTTCGGCCACCTCTGCGCGCAGCACGGCGTTGAGGCGATAGCCTTTCGCGACCTCTGCCGCGAGCTCCGCCTCGAAGGCCGCGGCTTTTGCAGCATCCGGTTTGCGCGGCAGCGTTGGATAAATATCCGCCAGGTCCGTGCCGGGCGGATGGAAGCGCGCCGCGTCGGGGCGGACCCATAGATGGGCGTCATGGCGACGCCAGCGCTGCCGATGATGGCGCAGCCAGGGGGAGTCGGCAGGAGGCATAATGTATTTCCGGATTGAACGATCTCGTATCCCGGGCGCGATGCAGCGCGTAGCACTTGCGAAGTGCTGCTTCGCAGAACCGGGACCCCGGTTCTATGACCCAGCAAGCAACCGGGGCCCCGGCTCTGCAGCGCACCACGCCGCGAAGGGCGGCGCGCTGCGCTGCGTCCGGGGCACGAGGCGCCTCAGCTCACCGCGAACTTCAGCAGCTTGATCGCGTCGAAATCCTGCACGCCGCCACCGACGCGCTTGGTGGTGTAGAACAGGATGTAGGGCTTTGTCGTGAACGGATCGCGGAGCACGCGGATGCCGGCGCGGTCGACGATCAGATAGCCGCGGCGGAAGTCGCCGAAGGCGATGGAGAGCGAGTTAGCGGCGACGTCGGGCATGTCTTCGGTGTCGGCGATTGGAAAGCCGATCAGGTTCGACTTGCCGTCAGGCGCGGCCGGCGGCTGCCAGAGATAGTTGCCGGTGCTATCCTTGAACTTGCGCACCGTGCTCTGGGTCTTGCGGTTCATCACGAAGGTGGCGTTCTGCCGGTAGCCCGCGCGAAGTGCGTAGATCAAATCCACCAGCACGTCGGACGGGTTCGACGACGGGAACGCGCCGGCCACGCCGGTTGCGATATAGCCGATGTTGCCCCAGGCCCAGGACCCGTTCGCCACCGTGGTCGCCGCCAAAAATCCCTTGGGCTTGTTGACGCCGTCGCCGGAGACGAAGGCGATGCCCTCCTGCTCGGCGAATACCTGGTCGACTTCGCCGGCCAGCCACTGGTCGAGATTGACGGAGGAATCCTCCAGCAGCGTCGCGGTCGCCGCCGGCATGGCGTAGAGCTCCATCGCCGGGAACGACAGCGCATCCAGCACGGCGGACGCGGTCTGGGTGCGCGGATCGGTTTCGCCGACCCATCCCGTCGCCGGTCCCGCGGTCATGAACGGCTTTTTGTAGACCGAGGATGAGATCGTGCGCACCGAGGCCAGCGCGCGGATCGGCGAGATGTTCTTCAGACGCTCGCCGATCTCGGTTTCCAGTTCCGGCGGCACCAGATAGCCGCCATCCGGATTGGAGCCGACCGACATCGCCTTCATCTCCAGCGCGCGCAGGCCCGCCGCCTCGCCGCTGCGCACATAATCGTCGAAGGCGGATTTGTGCTCGCGGGCGCTGGCATCCTGCACGGTGCGGCGGCCTTCCAGCGCCGGCCGCGCGCTCTTTAGCGAGACGGCGTCGAGCTGCTGCTGCTGGGCGTTGAGCGCGGCATCGATCCGCGCCAGCTTCTCGTCGTTCAGGACGTCGCCTTTGCGCGCCTCGATCGCCTTGAGGCGGTGATCGTTTTCCGACTTGAACTCCTCGAAGGTGCGCATCATCGCATCATAGACGTCATGGGCGTCGCCGGCGGGAATGCCGGCCTTGGTCTCGGGCGTGCGGTCGTGGATGTCGAAGTCCATGGTGTGCTCCTTGGTTGAAGGGATGAGTGATGGAGAGGTGAGCGCTTGCGAGGAACCCCGGCCCCGCGGGGCCGTTAATGCTCCCCGAGGAGAGCGGTCGATGTCCTGCAAATCGGCATTGCTGGCGTTTGCGGTGGTGGGCAGCCTGCTGGCGCCGATCAAAGCTGCGGCGCAGGATGCCGGCGTGAGCGGCATCCCGCGCGGGCCGGGCAGCGTCGGCGGGCTGAATAATTCGCTCAACGACCCCAGCGGCAGGGGCAATGCAATTCAGCCGCCGCCGCCGCCAAGCATGGCGGTGCCGGCGGCGCCGTCCAGCGGTCCGCTGGTATCAAGCCGCCCGCCGTCACGATCGACGGCGGTCGTCAGGAGAGTGACCCGGCGCAGCATCGCGCTGTCACGGCGCGGGTCGCGCCGCGGCTCGGTCCATGCCCGCGCGCGGGCAACACGGCTGGATCGAACACTGAGCATCTGCAGGGGCTGCTGACCAGGCTGGAGCAGTTTTCAGCCTCGCCGCCGGCAGTCCGGGTCAAAACGCCGGCATCAGCAGCCAAAGCGCCGCGGTCCACAGCCCCGCCCAGACCGCCGTCGTCAGGACAAGCACCGGCAGCATGGTCAGAAACGTTGCGGCCTTGCCGCGCAGCGTTGGATAGGTGTTGGCGTAGACCAGCGAATTCCAGGTTGCGTACAGCGGCCAAAACAAAACCGCCATCGCAGCGTCGGCGGCGCAGCCTGCCTTCACACCGGGTCTACGGGCTTTTCGGTTCGAAAAACCTGACGTACAACCAGAAAACCAGCGGCGCCACCACGGTGGCTACGAAAACGGCGATCCAGACCTCGGTCATCGAAATCCTCTCAGAGCGCGCCTGTCGGCACGCGTCGGTGATTCGAAAGCACTCGATGTACCGCCGACAAATAGCATCCGGCGTGCCGGAGGGGAACAACAATCGACAATCGGGCCGATCACTCCCAGAAATTACAAGTCGGAAGCGCAGACCATCCGGGCCGGGAATCCTTACAGCGGCCGGATCCGCGGCCCGTCCCACGCGCCGCCCGCTTGGGCGAGCGCTAAACCAGCAGGAAAGTCATGAGCGCACTCAACTACTTCATTGTCGCGATTGCGGGCGTCAGCTTTATCTTTCAGCAAGCGGTGAATTCCAATCTGAGAGTGGAGCTTTCCTCGCCCTGGTGGGCGGGGGTCATCAGCTATCTCGGCGGCACGATCGTGATGTTGCTGGCCGCGCTTGCGCTCAGGGAGCCGCTGTCCTTTGCGTCCATCAGCGCCACAAGTGCGATGTCATGGACCGGCGGCATCTTCGGCGCGATCTACATCGCGATCTCGATCCTGATGCTCCCCAAGCTCGGCGCCGCCACCGTGATCGCGCTGATCGTCGCCGGACAGATGACAGGCTCGATCATCTTCGACCATTTCGGGCTGCTCGGCGTGCCGGTTCACCCGGTCAACCCGGCCCGCATTGTCGGCGCGCTGATGCTGATGGCCGGTGTGCTGTTGATAAGGCAGTAAGGCGCCGGCCCGGCGATGTCTGTTCCGCGTGGCCGTGCACACTGCGGCAGCGATCGACAGGCCGCCGGCGCCAAACCTTCCGGGATCAGCGTCGCCTTCAGGCCACGCCTACGCGAATGCGGTCGGCTTCGGCGGATGGGCGGTGCGCGGATGATGCTCATGAAGATAGAGCGCAAGCTCGTGTCGCAACGCCTCATCTGCCGCAACAGCTTCCTCGAAAAGCCGTTCCTGGATATCGCGCGGCAGATCGGGCCACAGCCGCAACGCGGCCTGTCCGACAATATGGCGGTATCGCGTGGTGTCGCCGGCCATGCTTTGCTCTTTCAAAAGTCGGATTCCGCAAGGCGCCATGCTACGGGCGCTCAAACGGAGCCGGTTCGTTTCCTGTCGCGCTCTTCCCTGGCATATAGGTCCTTGGTGGCCTGGTCGGTGTCCTGCTTGTCGGCGCGCGTTCTGGTTCGGTTACGCAGGATGGCGTAAGCGATCACCAGACCGAGAACGCAAGCGCCGGCCACCCAGAGAGCGAGCGGAAGCATGGGGCCGTTCTGAACCGGCTGTCCCTGCGCGGCTAGATCGGCGGGATAGAGCGCTGCGGCAACCAAGGTCAAAACCATGGCAGGCTTCAAAGCTGCGGTCATCAAGGACGAGATCGGACTACGCGCCATGTCATGCCTTTCCGGTCGGTGGATGATCAATCGCGAGGCCGACAGAACGTTCCATAGCGCCGGCGGCAAAGCGGAAGGCCGGCGCGGCGCTGCAGCGGATGGTCAGCGCATCGCCGCGCCGGCAACCCTGCGCAGCGCATTGCGCCGGCCAGCGCGCTCGCCAAGCCTCGACGCCAGTGGCGGCTTCGGCGCCGGCGCTGCGCCGATGTCTTGCCCCGCCAGCACGCTGCGCCATTCGGCTTCGGCCGCCTCTCGCAGCCGCGAAACTTTCGGCGCCGCCTGCTTCACCGCGCTGACCCGCGCGCCTGACAGCAGCGGAAAGGTGACGATGGAGATTTCCCACAGATCGACCTGATACAATCGCCGCACGCGCGTTTTCGGATCGATCTGGCCGCGCACGGTGCGATAGCCGATCGACAAGCCGTCGATCGCGCCGGCTTTGAGCAGCGACAGCAATTCCCGCGCGCGAGAAACCTCCGGGATCAGCCGGCCGCGCGCCTTCAGGCCGCGCCAGTCCTCGATAAGTTCCAGCCACACCCCGACCGGCTCGGAAGGATCGTGCTGGAACAGCATCGGGATCTTGCGCAGCCCGCGCTGTTTGAGGGTTTGCGCAAAGGCGCCGGGCATCACCATGTCACGGGCCTGGTCGACCTCGCCGAACAGGCTGGCATAGCCCTCGATCGCGCCATCGGGAGCAAGCGAGACGCGGGAGATCGGCGGCAACGGCGCATGCATGGGAGTGCCTCGGGGAAAAGATCGATGCGTCATGACCGGGCTTGACCCGGCCATCCATCGATCATGAAAGAGTCTTGCGAAGTGGATGGATGCGCGCGGGTCAAGCCCGCGCATGACGAGGTTTGTTTAGCGTCCACCTACGCTGCCTGACCTCATCCTGAGGAGCGCGCTCTTGCGCGCGTCTCGAAGGATGGCGACGCCTACCCATGGTTCGAGACGCGTCGCTGCGCGAGGCTCCACACCATGAGGCCGGGTTATGCGACTACGATCCCCGCCCCTGCCTTAGCGGCTTGCGCCGCGGCGGTTTTATCCGCGGCGACTTCACCGGCAGCCGGCGCTGCAATTGATCGAGCTGCTGCAGGAATTCGCGGAACACGGTGAGGTGATGCTTTTCCGATTTGGTCTCGGTGCGAAGCGAGGCCAGCGTGGCGTGCAGGTCGTCCATGGCAAAACTCCTTCAGTCATGACGGGGTTGGGTGGCGGATTTTGCGCGGCGATGCGCCCGCCGGTTGAAGCGCTGCAGTTCGCGTACGAAATCGTCGAAGCGGCGCGCCGCGGCGCCGAGCTCGCGCAACGCAAACCACAGCGCAAAGCTCGCCGCCGCCGCCCATAGAAACAGCGCCAGATGCGCGAGGTCGCCGCGCTCGATGAAGATGCGGATCAGGTCGGACATGATTTGCTCTAGTGTCCCGGACGCGGTGCACACATCGACCCGTCATTGCCGGGCTTGACCCGGCAATCCATCCGTTTCGAAAGACCCTTTGCGAAGATGGATGGATGCGCGGGTCAAGCCCGCGCATGACGAGGGTCCTAGATGGAACAAATGCCGATTGCCGCGCTTACCCTCGGACCCAAAAGGAGGCGCAATGCTGCCCCGCTCATCGGCCTTGATGCTGGCAACCGCCTGCGCCGCCGCGGCGGCGTGGCCGGCGGCGTCGGCGCAGCCTGCGCCGCAACCGCTCAAACCGCCGCCGGAATTTCAATCGATCGGCGATCCGGCCGAGCGTTCGCGCGCGATCTTTGCCGAGATCGGCCGTGTGCTGACGCATCCGCGCTGCATGAACTGCCATCCCGCCGGCGAACATCCGCTGCAGGGCGCCGACCATCACGAGCACCGGCCGGTGGTCTGGCGCGGCGACACCGGCAATTTCGGCACGCCCTGCGGCGAATGCCACACCGAAGGGAATGTCGCGTTGCGCGAGGCCGCCACTTACAAAAGCATTCCCGGCCATCCACGCTGGGGCGTGGCGCCGCTGTCGATGGCCTGGCAAGGCAAGAGCATCGGCGACATTTGCCGCCAGCTCAAGGACACCGAGAAGAACGGCGGCCGCGACCTCGCGCTATTGCAGGAGCACATCGCCAAGGACGACCTGGTCGCCTGGGGCTGGTCGCCCGGCGAAGGCCGCGACCCCGCGCCCGGCACGCAGGAGATGGCGGGACAGCTGGTGCAGGCCTGGATCGAGTTCGGGCGCGGAGTGTCCGAGGTAAACATCTCGTACCCCGGACCGCGCGAAAGTCAGCACGATGTTTCGCCCTCCGCGTCGATCTGTGAAACGGGGGCAGTAGCCAAAGCCAAAAGTTCGGTGGCGGGCAGTCCCACGGTCGGATCGTTCTCGTAACTGTCTGAATTAACTTACAAACACCCTCTACGGGCATTCATCCATGACGCGATCGTGACCTTCACATCGCTTGAGTTCCTTGATTTTATCCTGAAAATCAATAATCAATATAAATGGTACTTCAACCCCGGAGGATTTTATGAACAAGCATGCATTCGGATCCGTGCCTGAGGCGTGGCGGGAAGAGCCTGCGGTGCCCATGCCGGACCACAAGGGCTCTCTACCCACAGTCGGATCGGCGGTGCCAATCGCCGAAAATGTCATCCGTTATTTTCGCGACCACGACGATCTCGATTTGGTTATGACGCCTCGGGGCATCGGCGCGCTTGCCGGCCTGCTGCTGACGTCGACTTGGACAACGGTCGTTGACCTCCAGTTCGAGTTGGAGAATCGCGGCATGATCATTCCAATGGCGTCCCTCTATCCACTGCTTGAACGTCTGGTCAAAATCGGATTCGTGTCGCGACGCGAGGAAGCGGGCGCGAAGGGCCGGCCAAAGGCGTTTTTTTGCATCACGCACATCGGACGAAGCGCGGTCTCGCTCGGCGACACGATCGCGAAATCGCATGAGACTTCAGGAGGTGTAATCAATGGATAAATTTATTTGCTTCGTATTTCCGCAGTCTTTCTTCAGTCCAACAGCAAAGGAGAGCACGACCGAACCCACGCTTCGCATTTCGTTCATTCCGCCCCCGACACAACCCCTGTAGAGGAAAAATACAATGGAGACCAAAAAGCCATTAACATTCGACGGGGCGGTGAGCCCGACGTTGACGCACCAGACCGAGCCCAAAAGCTCGGCCGCCATCGTCGATGTGGCGAATTCGAACTCGGTGGATCAATCGCCGATTACGTTGAAGCCCATCGATCCCACACAGCCTGATCGGGAGATACCCGACAAGCTCTTACGTGCAATGCGACGCGCTGTGCGTACTGAACACTGGCCATCGTCTGAATGCCAATTGAGACGGGGGTATAATATGAGGCTGAGAGTGTCCGAGGAAATGGCGTCGGCCTATATTGAACGTGAGACCAAAGCGTTCAAGGAAGCCGCTTGGAAACAGTTGCGGGGCGACCTATCTAAAGCTGCGGCGGCCGCCGTAGCAGCCGCCGCTTATTTCCTAACGAAGTATCCTTGGCGTTAAAGCCAAGCTTCACTTACGTGACTAAAAGGGGTGGGTCGAATCCACCCCCTTTTCTTGACCTCAACGTCGCCCGCGCGAGCAATTCTTACGAACTACTCCGCGGACAATTTGATATTGACATAGATCAGGGGTGCCAAATAGCGTCGACATGCAACTTAGTTAACGTGATGCATTGCTGCAACAATCACGAGCCTTCCTGGCTGAAAAACAGCGCGTCAAACGTGTCATAGCTGCGTTATCCTGGGCCCATCCCAATACCGATCCGACAGCATCGCTGAGATCGCCCACACCATCGCATCGAGCCGGTCCGGCGACGCGCCCGACGACAGCCCATTCACGCCAAAATCGCACATCTCGTCTTCCAGCAGCGGGAAGCATCCGACGTGCTTGACCTTGCCCTGCTCGTACAGTGCTGCGACCGGCTCGGCGCGGAGATATTTTCCGCGCGTCGCGTGCACCTCTTTCAGCGGCACCGAACCGTCGACCTGCCGCAGCACCGAGCGCACCATCTCGCCGCCCATGTTGACTTCGGCGACCAGCGAATTGGCGTTGAGCCGGCGATACAGCGCCACCGCCTTGGTGGCCCACGCCTGCGGCGTGAGGCCCGCCGCCGAAGCATCCTCCAGCACAAAATACATTCCGCTGTCGGCGCGGCCGACCGCGACGATGCCGCAGGCGTCCGCGCCCTGCCGCGAAGAGCCCGGCGGATCGATCCCCACCATGATGCGCGACAGCGCCGGCGCCGCATCGACGCGGCAGCCTTCGACCAGCGCCCGCGACCACAGCGCGTCGGGCCGGTCCTCGATCAGTTCGCCGTCGAGCTCCTGCCGCCCGAGCCTCGTGCCGGCATAGCGATCGACCACGGTTTCCAGAAACGCCGGCGAAAGAAAATCCTGGTTGGCGCGCGTCGGCGCCCGCGTCACACGCGTGCGCGGACCAGCGATCAGCCGCTTGATCACCGGCAACGGCCGTGGCGTGGTCGTGATCAGCTGCCGCGGCCGCTTGCCGAGCCGCAGCGCGAATTGCAGCATGTCGAAGGTGGCTTCGCCATAACGCCATTTCGCGAGCTCGTCGCACCACGCCGCCTCGACTTGTGGCCCCCGCAAACTTTCCGGATCGTCGGCGGAAAACACCTGGCCGATCGCGCCGTTCGGCCATTCCAGCCGTTTTCGCGTCGCGATCCATTCCGGGCGTTGCTCGAGCGGAGAGGTCCGCAGCAATCCGGACTCGCCTTCCACCATCACCTCGCGCGCATCGTGCGCGGTCTCGCCGATCAGCGCGACGCGGCCATGGGCGCGGCTGGTCCATGGCGGAATGCCATACACCATCGCCCTCACCCATTCCGCGCCGGCGCGAGTCTTCCCCGCCCCGCGCCCGCCCAGCATCAGCCAGGTGGTCCAAGGCCCGCCATTGTTGCCGGCCTCGCGGTGCTCCTGATGCGGATGCGCGAAGATTGCGAAGTCATGATGCAGCCGGCTCTCCGTCCGCAGGCCGGTCTCCTTCAGATACGCTTCCGTCAATCCGGCTGCGGACAAACACGTCAATGCGGTGCGCAAGCGCGAGACGGAATCCGTCGGCGTCTGAAGGCAAATCGTCGTCATTGCTTCCACTGATATTTCCCGGTTCGCGCAGGCGGCGCACCCTGAACAGCGTTTCGGTCAGCGTCGCCAGGGTGCGCGCGATCCGGTCCGATTGTTGCGTGCGTTTCTCGGGCCGGCCGAGGTCGGCGCGCAGGTTTTCGACCTTGCGCAACTCTCGTTCCAGCGCCGCCTCCAGTCGCTCCGCGACCGAACCAGGGGTCGGAGCGGCGTCCGGAGCCGCGGCGTTGTCGGCCTTGGGCACTTCGGATGGCTTGCCTTCATCCGCCTCGGTGGCCGCGATCCGGAGTTTCACGGCCTCGGACAGACCGCGCGGCGGCTGGTCCTTGCGCAGCTTCCAGCCCTGCGCCTTGGCGATCCTGTCCAGCGTCCCCCGCGACTTGCCGATATCTTCCGCGATGGAGCGCTGCGAATCCTCCGTCTCCTCATAGCGCTGCCGCGCATATTGCAGAGCCTCGGCCGACAGGCCGTAAGCGGGATCGTGAAGGGAGGGAAAGGGCATGTTGTTCTCCAATGCGTGCTCTGCGAAGGCGAGACCCACACACCGATGCGTCATGGCCGGGCTTGACCCGGCCATCCATCCTTCTTGAAAGGGTCTTGCGAAGATGATGGATGCGCGGGTCAAGCCCGCGCATGACGACGTCTGGCAACCTGCATGTTGCACCTCTCAGGGTTGTGGTCTGTGTTATCCGCAGCGACGCATTTCAGAGTGCTGACCTGTAGCGCGGCTTCAGCGTCAAGCCGCAATCTGTAGCGGCTTGCCGGGCGACGCCGACAATCGCATGCTTGGCCGATGAGCACGAAGTCACGAGAATATCTCTATGGCACTTCTATCCGCATGTCGGCGCAGGGCGCCAAGGAAGCGCGCCAGAAGGCCGACTTGCTCGCCTGCGAAGCCTGGAACGCGCGCATGCTCGGGTATCAGGGGCCGGCACAGCCCTCGCCCACCATCGGCGACGCGCTGAACGCCGGATACCTTTATCTCGAAGTGCGCTGCCTCGGCTGCGATACCAACCAAGCCGTCGCGCTGAACATCATCCGGCGCCCGAAGGTGACTCCCGTTCACGAACTGGAGCGCTATATGCACTGCAAGGACTGCTCGCAGCTTCGCGGCTATCCCTACAAGCGCGGCCACCTCGTGGCGTTGCGGCCGACCAAGATTTCTGCAAAGGACCCGCCGTCGGTATGGTGGCCGGGCGAACGTTAAATCGCAATGTGCAATCTCTATTCGATCACCACCAACCAGGCCGCCATCATCGCGCTGTTCCGCGTGATCAACCGCTACGTCGGCAACCTGCCGCCGATGCCCGGCGTGTTTCCCGACTATCCGGCCCCGGTGGTGCGCAACACCGACCACGGCACCGAACTCGACTCTCATGCGCTGGGGCATGCCGCCTCCCTTGCGCTCGGCGGCGCTCCCGTGACCAACATCCGCAACACCTCCTCGCCGCATTGGCGCGGCTGGCTGAAGCCGGAGAACCGCTGCCTCGTCCCGTTCAACAGCTTTGCCGAATACGCGCCGGAGCCGAACCCCGTAACGAAAAAGAAAGACGTCGTCTGGTTCGCCCGCGATGAGAGCCGGCCGCTTCTGCCTTCGCCGGCATCTGGACCGAAACCCGCGCCGACCGCGGCACCAAGTCGAAGCCGATCCCTGGCCCGCACCTTGTCTACGGCTTCCTGACGACAGCGCCGAACGCGGTCGTCGAGCCGATCCATCCCAAGGCGATGCCGGTGATCCTGACCACCGACGAGGAACGCGACGTTTGGATGCGCGCGCCGTGGGATGAGGCCGTGGCGCTGCAGCGGCCGTTGCCGGATGATGCGCTGCGGATCGTGATGCGCGGCGAGGCGAAGGAGGATCAGGCTGCTGCTTAGGAGCGTCGAAAGGAGCAGAGCGTTCTATGGGAATATAGCAAAGAGGTCTGCCGCCCATCGAGCGTGCCGCAAAGACTACTTTTCGTATTACTGTCTTTGTTCGTTTGCCGCATCCGGCGGTTCGGGTGACTGGTGTGTAGATAAGCGAGCAGCAGCTCGACGAACGATCGGATTGTCTACTGCTATCACACCTGGCGCAGCCATGGCCGCTCCATCTACGCCAGCCGACGTAAGCGTCGGTGGCTTCGCTACAATCGTTGCTGCATAGGCTGCTCTTGGTGCAGCCGCCGCAGCTGGAAGGACCGGTGATTGGTCTCTTAGCGCTGCAGTGTTCTTTTTCTTGTACTGCGACGTTATCTTGACCGTAGTTATTTTTTTCATAGATGACTGGGCGGTTGGCTGCTCCAATGCACCGGAACTCGTCACTATCGAAGGCGTTGACGATCCAGCCGGAGCGGGTTGCACTAAATACGGGACCGTCGCCCAAGTTGTCGGAGTAGAAATTTGCTCGTCCATGAACTCCGGAAAGGGATCTGGTGGGGCTGTTACCTTGAAAGGAGGTGCAGCAATGGAACTAGGAACGATGGTGTTTGGCAAAGTCTCGTAGCGACCACCGGACATCGCATGTGCAACAGTTAAGACCCCCGCTCCAACTATCCAAATTGTTGAGTACAGCCCAAGCGATTTCGCAGTGCGATTAGAGCCAGGGGGCGAATTCGTAGGTTTACGTATCATCGCGCCACAGCCTTCCAAGCAACTTGGAGCCTTGAATTACAACAAAACCTAATAACAACGAATAATCGCCGAACCTTACTATGGTCGAAGCGCGTACGGTGTAGTCAAAAATGATCGGTGCGCTTCCTCTCTCGATCAAGTCTAAGATGTATTCTACACCATGAGCAATAGCGATAACACTTACCAATAAAAGCCCATCTTTTACAAGTACATAGAGGGTGTAAAAGAACGACACAAGCGGACCAAACCACTCGTATTTTCTCCACGCAAGGTTGCGGGGGCCGTATCCATCGTCTTCTTCAAAACCCACGCCAGCCCCAAACGGCGATATGCTTAACAACTGCTTAAGCGCTGCCCAATATACCGCTGCCTAGCATCCTATCAGCGATTGCGCAACTCCAGGTGTTAGGGGCCAGCACGTACCTCCGGCTCTAGTGTACTTCAGTCCCCGATCCGACCCACGAGGATCATTCGCTCAGGCCCAAGGCACCGAATCGGAAACAGCAATATCATAACATTTGGCGAACAGCGGAGTTCCTGCTTCATGCCTCCTTTTCACCGTGTTCTTTCTACTAGTGACGTCCTTCCCGATCTGAATAGCATACCTACCAAACGCAGCCCTATTTCAAGTCCGGAGCGGCCCCGCTTCGGTCCGTCCATTGCCCGCCGCGCGGATTGCCGGCCGGCACGCGTGGCTGGCTCGGGCTGTACTTCGCCTCCTCCAGCCGCCGCCGCGCCAGCGCGGCCTTGAGCTCGTCGACCTCCGCGCGCAGCGCCGCCAGGAAGCGGCGGCTTGCCGCGATTTCGGCGGCGAAGGCGGCGTCCTCCGCCGCCTCGCGTTGTTGCTTCAGCGTGGGATAGACGTCGGCCGGATCGGTGCCGGGCTTCAGCCAGCGCGCGGCGTCGTGGCGGAGCCACAGATGCGCGTCGTGGCGCGTCCAGTGCTGGCGCTGGTGCAAGTCGTAGGCGGAGGGAGGTAGGGCATGTTGGCAGTCTCTTCGTGTCCCGGACGCGGTGCAGCGCGCAGCACTTGCGAAGCGGTGCACCGCAGAGCCGGGACCCCGGTTCTCCTGATCGTGTCGCAGATCAATGCGTTGGTCGCGCGATAACCGGGTCCCGGTTCTGCGACGCATCACGCCGAAGAACGGCGTGCTGCATCGCGCCCGGGACACGGCTCACCCCCACCGGTCGCCGCCCGCGACCGGCCCATAGCCCACCGCCTCGCGCTTTTCGTTCAGCGTCAGGAACGGCGCATTGCTGACGCGGTCCCACAATGCGGCGCGGTCGGCGGCGAGCGCGTCGATGCGGTCGGTGTCGATGGTGACGCGGATGCCTTCGCCGAATTGCGGGCTCAGCCATTGCGCGATCGACGAGCCGACCGCGCTGTGCCAGCGGCAGCACGGTCTGGCGGAAGAAAACCCGGTTGGCCTCGGCGTAATTGGCAAAGGTGTTGTCGCCGGGAATGCCCGAGCAGCATCGGCGGCACGCCGAAGGCGAGCGCGATTTCGCGCGCCGCGGTGTGCTTGGCCTCGAGGAAATCCATGTCCTTCGGCGTCAGCGACATCGCCTTCCAGTCGAGCCCGCCTTCCAGCAGCATCGGCCGGCCGGCGTTCGCGGTGCCGATATAGGTGTCGTCGAGCTCGCGCTTCAGCCGGTCGAACTGCTGCGCCGAAAGAATGTTGTTGGTCGGCGGAAAACACCAGCGCGCCGGAGGGCCGCGCGGCATTGTCGAGCAGCGCCTTGTTCCAGCGCGCCGCGGAATTGTGGGTGTCGACCGCGACCGCCGCGGCCTCGATCGGCGCCAGGCCATAGTGATCGTCGAGCGGATGAAAGAAGGTCAGATGCAGGATCGGCGGCACTTTTGATGCGAGCTGGTCGAAGCGCACGCTGCGCGCGCCGACGCAATACTCGTAACGCCTCCGCCCAGCCGTCGGCGCCGGGCACCACCTTCATGCGGTCCGGCCGCAGCGCGTAGAGCTCGCGGATGGTGTCGCCGAGCGCCACCGCCTCGATATAGGCGTTGCCGGCGAGCAAGAGATGCGCAACCAGCATCTCGAAGAACACCCCGCCATCCTGGCGCGGATTCGGCCGCGTCAGCAGTTGCGCCAGCGGATGCGCCTCGCGCTCGGCCGCGCCCTCGAACACCAGATACTGGCACGCCGCGACGTTCTCCGCGATCAGCCGCACCGAGCGATGCACGATGGCGTTGGCGAGATAGCCCTCGCGCGCAAGCCCGGCGTAATCGCGCGGCGTCCACCGCGCGCGGCCGCCGCTTTCGAACGCGACCAAACGCGCGGTGCGACTGGCTTTCAGTTCGGGCGGGGCGAGCAGATGGCGAAGGCGGTTGAACATGACATGTCCTAAAAATGGTAAGCGACGTGTTGCTCGCGTGCGACGCCGGCGCTTACGCTCCGCCGTTCCCCGGACGCGGCGCAACGCGTAGCCCTTGCGAAGCGGTGCGCCGCAGAGCCGGGGTCCCGGTTTGTCGCAGTTGGCGTAATTCGGAGATAACCGGGGTCCCGGTTCGGCGAAGCATCACGCCGCGAAGAGCGGCGCGCTGCATCGCGCCCGGGACACGGTAGAGCGTTTGCCTGAGGCGGCGATGAGCGAAATGTTCTATGTCTACATCCTCGCGAGCCGTTATCGGGGCACGATCTATGTCGGCGTCAGCAATGATATCGCCCGGCGCGTCGGCGAGCACAAATCGGGCGCCGTCAAGGGATTCACCCGGCGCTACAAGGTGAGCCGTCTGGTCTACTTCGAAGCGTACGGTTCAATTCTCGAAGCTCGCGCCCGCGAGCGCGCGCTCAAGCGATGGCGGCGCGAGTGGAAGTTCGATCTGATCGAAAAACTGAATCCGGATTGGCGCGATTTATCCGGCCAGCTTTCATTTTAGCGTTCCCCGGACGCGGTGCAGCGTTCTTCACGCTGCGCCGCAGAGCCGGGGTCCCGGTCGCCCGTGGCGCCGCGCAGCGGCGTTATCAAAAGCGTTGCATGATCGCCTCTCACGCGAAGCCAACCGGGGTCCCGGTTCGGCGAAGCATCACGCCGCAAAGAGCGGCGCGCTGCATCGCGCCCGGGAAACGGCTACAGCATCCGTATCCGCGGCCCGTGGCGCGGCTGCAGCGCCAGCGCGGCGATGGCCCAGACCAGCGCGTCGAGGCGGTCCGGCGATCTGTCGCCCGACAATCCGCTGAGGCCGAAATCGCACAGCTCGTCTTCGAGCGCTGCGAAGATGCCGGCGTGCTTGACCCGGCCCTGCTCGTACAAGGCCGCGACCGGCTCGGCGCGCACCCATTTTGCGCGGCTCGCGTGCACGCTGTTCACCGGCACCGAGGCATCGATCCCATTGATGACGGTGCGCACCATCTCGCCGCCCTGGTTGACCTCCGCCACCAGCGCGTCGGCGCGCAGCCGGTGCCACAGCGCGATCGCCTTCATCGCCCAGCCGTTCGGCGTAAGACCCGATACGCTGTCGTCGGCGATCACATAGCAGATACCGTTCTCGGTAATGCCGGCGGCGACGATGCCGCAGGCCGCGCTGCGCCGGCCCGAACTCGCCGGCGGATCGACCGCCACCACGATGCGCTGCAACGGCGGCGCTTCGTTGACGCGGCACTTCTCCAAGAGCGCACGCGACCACAGCGCGTCGGGCCGGTCCTCGATGATCTCGCCCTCGAGCTCCTGGCGGCCGGTCCGCGTGCCGGCATAGCGTCCCATCACGGTGCGCAGAAAAGTCGGCGCCAGGTTGTTGGCGTTGTCACGCGTCGTCGCCCGCGTCACCACGCTGCTCGGATCCTCGATCAGCCCTTTCAAGAAGGTGGTCGGGCGCGGCGTGGTGGTGATCAGCTGCCGCGGCTGGGAGCCCAGCCGGAGGCCGAACTGCAGCATGTCGAACGCTTCTTCGGCATAGCGCCATTTCGCCATCTCGTCGGACCACGCGCAGGAAAATTGCGGTCCGCGCAGGCTCTCGGGATCGTCGGCGGAAAACGCCTGCGCGACCTGGCCGTCGCTCCATTCCAGCCGCTTTCGCGACGGCAGCCAGACGGGACGCTCGTGCCAGCCATGCACCGCGAGCAATCCGGAGACACCTTCGATCATCACCTCGCGCACATCATGTTCGGTCTCGCCGACCAGCGCGATGCGCGCGGCCTTTTCGGTGGCGAACGGCGCCAGCCCCAGCGCCTGCGCGCGCACCCATTCGGCGCCGGCGCGGGTCTTGCCGGCGCCGCGGCCGCCGATTATCAGCCAGGTGTGCCAGGGGTTACCGTCAGGCGCGAGTGCGGGCGGGAGTTGATGGGCGTGGGCGAAAATTTCCCAGTTAGTGGCTATCTCGTCGAGATCGTCATCCCTCGCTTCGTTCAGGGTGTACAATTTTTGCTCGCGCGACAATTTGGTCCAGGCGTCGGGCGAGTTCCAATCGAAACTGAGCGCGGTCTCGGGGCTTGGCGTCGTCATCTCTGGGTTTCAACCTATCCTCTTCGGCGCGCAGCTTGCGCACCTCGGTCAGCGTGCGCGCAAGGCTTGCCAGCGTCCGCGCGCGGCGCTCGGCTTCGGTGCGCTGCGCGGGCTTGACGTGGTGGCCGCCGACGATCACTTCGATCTGCGACAACTCCCGCTCCACGGCGCGGGTGACGCGCTCGACCAGCGCGATGCCGGTGGCCGGCGGCGGATCGTTCATACGATCGGTGGCGGTGCGCTTGATCGGCGCGGACGAGGCCGGCTCTGCGACGTCGCCATCGGGGATGCGGCCGGCCGCCAGTTCCCACGGCGCGTTGGCCTTGTCGACCAGCACGCTGCCGACCTCATCGCTGACGTCGACCCGCGTGGTGCGATCGACACCCTGCCGGGTGGCGGCGAGGGTGGCCTTGCGTTTCAAAACTCCAGCACGGACGTTTTTCGTCCGCTTCCTGTACGCTTGCTTGACCGTAGCCTTCTTCCGTTTAGCCGGCTTTTTAACGGTGGCCTTTTTCGGCGCCGACTTTTTCGCCGTCGCGGTTTTGGCAGCAGACTTTATTGCGCGCGAAGACGCACGCGTCGCCGCCGCCGGCTTATCTACCGGTCTGGCTGAGCGCGTGCGTGGCATTGTCGGGAAGGCCCAATTACAGTCGTTGCGGGACAGGCGTCTTCGCCGCTACGGCCCGCGCGCCCTCAGGTGCGGAAGAACACGAACCAGACGACGCCGAGGATCAGGACGGCAAGCCCGGTGCTCACGCTCAGAAGCGCCAGCACCGACGGCCCGGGTTCGGCCTGGCGGGCCTCGGTCGGGGTTTCGACGGTCTGCCCGCGTTGTTTGGTTGCCATGGCGCCCTCGCTTCGCGTGTGTGGAAAGATGCCTTGCGGCACGGTTCATCCGAGGCAACGCATGATATGGGATGATGTTCCGGGTTTTGGCGGCTGCGATGCGGGCGCGCCGGATGCGCCGCGACGGGTGCGGCACCGCCGCCTCGCCTCAGGCCCACTTCTGGAGCATGCCGGTAACCTACCCCGGCAGCGTCACGCTGTCAAGCCTAAATTCCTAGGATTGTTCTCGCTAACAAAAACCATTGCCGCCAGAATGCTTTAGCCGTGAAATAAGGCCCTATGGGAACCGGGAGACCACCATGAAACTCGAAGGCGGATGCTATTGCGGCGCGCTGCGCTACGCGGCCGAGGGCGAGCCGATGCTGAAGGCGCAATGCCACTGCCGCGAATGCCAGTATATCAGTGGCGGTTCGCCCAACCTGTTCATGCTGATGCCGCGCGACGGCTTCAGCTACACCAAGGGCACGCCGAAGCAATTTACCCGCCGCGACCTTGAAGGCGCGGTGACGCGGGAATTCTGCGCCGAATGCGGCACCCATCTCATTACAAGGCGGCCCGGCCTGCCCGCGGCGATCCTGAAAGTCGGCACCTTGGACGAGCCCGGTGTTTTCGGCACGCCGCAGATGGCGATCTTCACCATCGACGCCCAGGCATTCCATCACATTCCGGACGGCCTGCCGAGTTTCGAGCGGCTGCCGAAGCGGTGAGACCCGTAGACCGGATGGAAGCGCGGCGAAATCCGGGGCTTCAGCGCGTGGGCCCGGCATCCCCTGCGGATTGCCGTGTCTATTTCAGCGACGAGTTGACCGCGGTGAATTTGGTGGAGAGCTGCGGGCCGATGCCCTGGACCACGGCGATGATTGCGAAGGCGATGCCGCAGGCGATCAGGCAATATTCGATCGCGGTGGCGCCGGTTTCGTCGCTCAGGAATTTTGCAATCACCACAGCCTCCCGTCGCCGGCTACGGATGCTTCCCCGCCGATGCCCGGCGGCAAAATTAGGCCGGATTGGTTGCGGGGAGGTTGAGCGATACGCTGAAGAATCGATTAAGACCGCCACGGAATCTTCACCTCTCCCGCGATCCCGCGTCGAGCCCGGCAATGACGCGCTTTCGGGGCACGGCGCGCTTTACCGATCCCCCGATTCCTGTTCCAATCTTCAGACAACAACACTGCAAACAAAAAACCGGGGAGACACCCATGAAGCTCGGCGCGGCGATCGCGGAAATCATGAAGCGCGAGGGGATCGAGATTCTCTGCGGTTATCCGGTCAATCACCTCATCGAATTCGCGGCCAATGCCGACATCCGTCCCATCATGGTGCGGCAGGAGCGCATCGGGCTGCACATGGCGGATGCGATCTCGCGCGTGACGTCCGGGCGCTCGATCGGCGCGTTCTGCATGCAGCACGGCCCGGGCGCCGAAAATGCCATGGGCGGCGTCGCGCAATGCTATGGCGAATCGGTGCCGGTGCTGGTGCTGCCGATGGGTTATGCACGGCGCTTGGCCAATATCGAGCCGAATTTCAATTCCAGCCGCGCCATGCGCGCGTTCGCCAAATCCGCCGAACCGATCACGCTCGCTAGCGAAGTCGGCAACATCTTTCGCCGCGCCTTCACGCAGTTGAAGAACGGCCGCGGCGGCCCGGTGATCGTGGAAATCCCGGCCGACATGTGGAACGAGGAGGTGCCGGAGCCCTTGAACTACTCGCCGGTGCTGCGCACGCGCTATGGCGCCGACCCGGAGCATGTCAGGCAAGCCGCGGCGTTGCTGGTAGGCGCCAAACGGCCGGTGATCTATGCCGGGCAAGGCGTGCATTACGCGCGCGCGTGGCCGCAGCTGAAACGCCTGGCCGAACGGCTGGCGATCCCCGTCACCACCAGCCTCGGCGGCAAGTCGTCGTTTCCGGAAGACCACCCGCTGTCGCTCGGCTCCGGCGGCCTCGCGGTGCCGCGCGCGGTGCCGAAATTCTTGGCCGAGGCCGACGTGATTTTCGGCATCGGCTGCTCCTTCACCGAAACCAATTTCGGCATCGCCATGCCGAAGGGCAAGACCATCATCCATTCCACGCTCGACCCCGCACATCTCAACAAGGACGTCGAGGCGAAGATCGGCCTGGTCGGAGACGCCGGGCTGGTGCTCGACGCGCTGCTGGACGAGATCGGCAAGACCGTCACCGCGGATCGCGACGCCGGCGCGGTCGCCGCCGAAATCGCAGCCTCGCACAAGGAGTGGCTTGCAAAGTGGATGCCGAAGCTGACCCACAACGAGGCGCCGCTCAATCCCTACCGCGTGCTGTGGGATCTGCAGAACACCGTGGATATCCGCAATACCATCATCACCCACGACGCCGGCAGCCCGCGGGACCAGCTGTCGCCGTTCTGGAAATCGGTCGAGCCTTTGTCCTATCTCGGCTGGGGCAAGACCACGCAGCTCGGCTACGGCTTAGGGCTAGCGATGGGCGCCAAGCTGGCGAAACCGGACAAGCTTTGCATCAATGTCTGGGGCGATGCCGCGATCGGTTTTACCGGAATGGATTTCGAGACCGCGGTGCGCGAGCGGATTCCGATCATGTCGATCCTGCTCAACAATTTTTCCATGGCGATCGAGTTGAAGGTGATGCCGATCTCCACGGAAAAGTACCGCTCCACCGACATCTCCGGCGACTACGCCGCCATGGCCCGCGCCTTCGGCGGCCACGGCGAGCGCGTCACGCGGCCCGAGGACATCATCCCCGCGATCCAGCGCGGCATCGCGAAAACCAAGGAAGGCGTGCCGGTGCTGCTTGAGTTCATCACCTCGAAGGAGACCGAGGTTTCAAGGCCGGGGACATGAGCGCTCCGTCATTGCGAGCCAAGCGAAGCAATTTAGAGCCGCGAAAGCAGACTGGTTGCTTCGTCGCTGCGCTCCCCGCAATGACGACCTAAAGTTGCGCCGCGGTTTGCAAACGCCCCGATAGCCTGCGACACTCACTGTTGCCTCGCGATCGCCCAGCATCGCGACTGGAATAATTTGCAACGCGCACGGAAAGAGATTGATCCATGAAAGTGATTGGCAGTGTGTACCATGGCAGCCACAAGAATGGCGACTTCGGCTGGATGATCAGGCAGCAACACTATGACGACGCCCTGTTCATCTTCAACGACAACGAAGGGCAATACGTCCTGCACCGCGACGATCCGACCAACGCCGGCGGGTGTTCGCCGGGCGCCAACAACGGCGCGATCCGTCCGCATCAGTGCGAGACGCCGCCGCGCGCCACCGGCGTTCCGACCGGCCCCAACTACGCCGCGCTGACGCCGCACATCAGCAAGATCATCGACGAAGCCGTCGCCACCGCAGGCAAGATCGCAACCGACAACGGCTACAAGCGCATCATCTTCAGCGCGGATTCGCACGGCAATCTCGGCACCGGCACCTTCAGTGTCGGCGACGACGTGAAGGCCTATATCGTGCAGAAACTGAAGGCGCTGGCAACGTAGGAGCCCTGCTCCGAACGCAGCGCAGCGCCCTAAACGCGTTTACGCGCGTCTTCGACGCGCCATGGCACTTCGCGGCATGGTGCGCTGCTGAGCCGGGGCCGCAACGAAGGCAGCGCCGGTAACGGTCCCGGCTCTGCGGAGCGGCATGAAGAATGCCGCACCGCATCCGGGACACGGGGCCCGCTCAATCCCCCGCCGCTGCCTCGCTCACCAGATTGCTTCGCCGGAATCGCGACGCTCCATCGCAGTCCCTCGCCGGCAAATTCCATCGCGACCTTGCCGCCCAGCGAGCGCTCGACCATTTCGCCGATCACGACATGGCCGAAACCGCGGCGCTCGCGGCTGCGCGACCGGCGGGCCGCCTTGCTCGATCCAGTTCAACAGCAGCGCAGGCGGCGCGCCGGCCTCGCCGTCGAACTTCCAGGACACGCTGACCTTGCCTGATGGCGCCGACAGCGCGCCGTATTTGATGGCGTTGGTCGCCAGTTCATGGATCGCAAGGCCAAGCGCTTGCGCCGCTTCCGCCGTCATCACCACATCGGGTCCTGCAAGTTCGACGCGCGAGCCTTCAATCTCGGCAAACGGCACCAGTTGCCGGCGCACCAAATCGGCGAGCGGCGCGCCCTGCCAGTTCTTGCTGACCAGCACGTCATGGGAGGCCGCCAGGCCCTGCAGCCGCCGCTCGAAGCGGCGCTCGAACTCCTCCATGGAGCCGGCGCTGCGCGCGGTGCGGCGGGCGATCGACTGAATCACCATCAGCAGGTTTTTCGAGCGATGCGAGATCTCGTGCATCAGGAACTGGATGTGATCCTCGGCCGCCTTGCGCTCGGTGACGTCGGTGACGATGCTCACCATGCGCCGCGCCTTGCCGTCCGGCCCGCGCGCGATCACCTGGCCGCGGCCGCGCAGCCACAGCGTGGTGCCGTCGGGATGAACCGTGCGGTATTCGGATGTAAAGGAATCCTGCTTGTCCGCCAGCTGGTGGAACTTGTGCATCAGGTGGCGGTCATCGGGATGCAGCGCCCTCTGATATTCGTCGTCCTCGCCGCCGATCTTTCCGCGGCCGTCGGGAAGCGAGAGCCCGAACAGCGCCATGCCCTCCTCGGTCCAATGCCGCGTCCGGGTCACGAAATCGGTTTCCCAGGTGCCCATCCGGCCCGCCGCCAGCGCGGTGCGGTAGCGTGCCTCGTTTTCAATCAGGCGCCGGTTGGCTTCGGACAATTCCGCGGTCTTGCGCTCCAGCGCCTCCTTCGACTCCAGCAATTCCCGATCGGCGCGCTGCCGGGCCAGCAGAATGCTCTGGGCGTTCTGCAGGGCCACCGAACGCAACAGCTTTTCCTCGTCGTCGTCCGTTGCCATCAGCGGCCCGCAATCCTGTCCGCCGCAAGCTGCGTGCCGAGCACGCGGGCGCGGATTTTCGCGAACGCGGTGTCGCGGCTGGTGGAGGTGTCGTCGCTGAACGGCGAAAATCCGCAATCGTCGGTTGAGCCGAGCTGCCCGACCGGGATGTACTCGGCGGCCTGCAGCAGCCGGTCGCAAACCTGCTCCGGTGTTTCGATGTGCGGGTCGATCGGCGCGACCACGCCGACGAATATCCGTTGATCCGGTTTCATGTGTTTGCGGATAATCTTCAGCACCCGCGCGGGTTCCGGCTCCCCCGCCAGCGCGATATAGAAATTCCCGGTGCTGAGCTCGAACAGGCTCGGCAGCAGCTCGGCGTAGTCGACGTCGCGGCTGTGGGTGGAGTCGCGGTCGCCGCCGGGGCAGGTATGAACCCCGATGCGCCGGCGCTCGCGGTCGGAGAACCGCGACAGCGCCAGATTGTTCAGGTCGATAAAACTGTTGAGCAGGTGACCGGAGGGATCGAGCTTGACCGCCAGCCGTGCTTCGGTGAAATCGATCTGAACGCAGTGCGCGCCCTTGGCGAGGCAGGCGCGCACCTCGGTCTCGTGCTCGCGCAGCAAGTCGTCGATGAATTGTTCCCGCGGATAGTCCGGCAGTCCCTGCGCCGGATACATCAGGCTCAACGCCGACGGCGAGATCACCGCCTGCTTGACCGGGACCTCGGCGTAGCGCTGCGCCGTCTCGAGGAAGCGGTCGGCGGACACCTTGTAACGAAACGGCCCCGAGGTCAGGCGCGGCATCTGCCTGACGTGACCGGCCGCGAATGGAATCCGAAAACCGCCCGGCGCGGTGTTGACGAGGCCGTCGACGCAATAGGTCCAGAAATTATGATATTTGCGCTGTTCGCCGTCGGTGATGACAGGCGAACCCGTCGCTTCGAACCGCGCGATGGTGTCGGCAATGGCGTCCTCGTATAGCGGATCGAGCGCCGGATCGGTGTGATTTCCCGCAGCCGCGATCGCCTCGATCAGGCGGGGCGGCCTCGGAATACTGCCGATCGGCTCGGTGGGAATAATCATGCGCGCCCCTTGCAGGCGCGGCACAGCGACGCCCGCCGCAACCTGACCGGTTCAGGTTACACCGAATGACGCTTCAATAAACAGGCTGAAATTACCGAGGCCCGCAGCGAGCCGGCGGTGCAGCGCAACGCGCCGCATCCGGGCCGCGCCTCACCGCGGCGATAGCTGCAGTTCCAGCAGCGCCATCCGTTCCAGCGTTTTCGGATCCGTCTCGCCCTCCTGGGCGGTGCGCAGGATGGTTTCGGCGATCGACTGCACGGCTGCCGACGAGACCGGATGTGGAAGCGTGGCGACGGCGCCGTCCATCGCCGTTTTCATGATTCCGATGGTTTCGGGCGGGAACGAGGCGTTGGCGAAATCCTTCATGAGACCGGCCTCAACTGCGATTTCGGACCCACGCGGCGATCCTGCGCCAATCGGTCCAACAGGGAAGACAGACGCGGCGTCAGCGGCAGGCGCTCGGCGTTCATCGCGATGCGAAGCCGGTCGCCGATCTCGCGGCGGATCGCGGCGGCATGGATGCGGTCGATTTCAACGTCGCCTGGATGAGCGAAATTTGTCATGGCATTTTCATTTCGATGTTCGGGGCCGGCGAGATAGCCGGACTGTAGCCAACGGGCTCGCTCGTAACATTCCCGGGCGCGCCGCCCCCTGGAGGGGGGTCGCTTTCAGCGCGCGCGTGGGGATCGCGACTGATAACGGCGCGCGCTGCGAAAAGTTCCTATGTCCGCAACGCCACTTTGCGGGGGCGAGGCGGCTTCCCGATGCAACCCGGGGAACCAATGTTCCCGATGCACATTAGTGGGGCATCTGGAAACAGAATTTTGCCACAAAGGGACAAGCGCCATGATCGATGCAGTCGTTATTCAGCCGGGGCCCGACACCGGCGAACCTTCAGTTGCCGGAGTGTCATGGGCCGCGGTGGCGGCCGGCGCCGTCGTTGCGTGCGCACTCACATTGTTGCTTCTGGCGTTCGGCACCGGCCTTGGCCTTTCCGCGGTCTCGCCGTGGTCGGGCTCCGGCGTTTCCGCCACCACCTTCAAGATCGGCACCGGCCTCTATCTGATCGTGATCGCCATGATCGCATCCTCGATCGGCGGCTATATCGCCGGCCGTCTGCGCACGCGATGGATCGGCGTTCACAGCGACGAGGTTTATTTTCGCGACACCGCCCATGGCTTCATCACCTGGGCTTTTGCCTCGGTGCTGGGCGCGATATTGCTGGCCACCCCGGCTACCAGCCTGCTCTCCGGCGGGGTAACCGGCGCCGCGCAGGGTGCGGCTTCCGCCGCGGGCCAGAGCGGGCCGATGGACGGTTATGTCGACACGCTGCTGCGCACCGATACGCCGGCTGCCAATGCCGATCCACGCGGCGAACTGGTGCGGCTGTTCTCCTCCAGCTTCCGCAATGGCGGCGATCTCAAGCCGGCGGATCGCGACTATGTCGCCAAGGTGGTGGCGGCGCGAACCGGCCTCAGCCAGGCCGACGCCGACAAGCGCGTCAACGACGTCGTCACGCAGGTGAAGGCCGATGCCGACGCCGCCCGAAAAGCCACCGCGCATCTGGCGTTCTGGATTGCCGCCTCGATGCTGCTCGGAGCGTTCTGCGCCAGCCTCGCCGCGACCGAAGGCGGCGGACTTCGCGACGGCACGTGGAAATACAGGACTCGCCGCTAAGCCTTGAACGATCTGCAACCTGAAAGGAAACTCACATGCCCATTCTGCTTTGGCTGGTCGGAATCCCGATTCCCATCATCCTTCTGCTCCTGCTGCTGCGCTGAGCACGGCGCGTTCGAGACGAAATCCCCCGCCTGCCGGCGGGGGATTGTCGCCTTCCCGCTGGCGCCGACGAGGCGGAAATGTCATGTCCCGGTGACCGGCACTATCTCAAGACCGGCGTCGGCCAGCGCTTCCACGATGCATTTGGCCATCTGCTTGGCTTCTTCAGCGTGGATCTCGCTATCCGGATGATCCTTGCGGGAATCGCAGATCGCCGTGGCGATGATCGCGTTGACCTGATGTGGATCGGCCAAGGGCGCCTCCTTCTCTCAAAACCTGCATTTCTGATACCCGCCTGATTCGGCATGGTTCCGTTCGAGGCAAAAGATAAAGCAACGGAGATGCGCGTGCACGGTTGAAGAGACGCAGCAAGCCGCCCTACCCCTCCCGCAGCACCAGGCCCGTCGCCGCCTCGAGCTCGGCGATGGCCTGCGCCGCATCGAGCACTTTTATCGTGGTCATGCCCATGTCGCGCGCCGGTTTCAAATTGACGCCGAGGTCGTCGAGATAGACGCAGCGCGCCGGATCGACGCCGAGCGCGGCCACCATCATCCGGTAGATGCGCGGGTCGGGCTTTCGCAGGCCGATCTTGGCCGACTCGATGATATGATCGAACAGCGCCATCACTTCGGCGATGTAGAGCGAGCGTCCGCCGGCGCTGCCGATTGCATTGGCGGGAAGGTTGTTGGTGATGCAGCCGGTCTTGAACCGCGCCTTCACCCGCCGCAGCGCCTCGACCATCGCGGGCCGCAGCTCGCCCGAAAGCAGCGGCAGCACGTCCCGGCCGCGAATCTCCGCGCCGAGGATAAGCGATTCCGCCGCGAACAGCCGGTCGAAGGTCTCGAGGTCGATCTCGCCGCGCTCGAATTTCGCCCAGGCATTCTCCCAATGGTTGGCCGCATTGGTGCGCCTTATGATATCGGCCGGCAGCCCGCGCTCGGCCTCGAACCGCGCGAACGCCTCGAATGGCGAGGTGGTGAGCACCCCGCCGAAATCCCAGATTACCGCCTCGATCATCGTCCGGTCCATCGGGCCGCTTTCGTCCCATCGCAGACGGTGCTAGGATGGTGTGCGATTCAACACACCAAGGTGTGCGAAATAGCACACAATAGCGAAACAGCCAAATGAAAAGGCGGCCTTATCCGGCGGTCCTGGAGCGCGGTCCCAAGGGGACGTTCGGCGCCTGGTTTCCCGATTTTCCCGGCTGCGTCGCCGGCGGAAGATCGCAGCAGGAAACCATCGAACGGGCGGAAAACCAGCTGGCGCAAGCGGTCGACGTGCTGGCCGAGCATGACAGGCCGCTGCCGCAGCCGACGCCGATCGAGCGGATCGTGTTGCCCAAGGGCTGCGACTTCGTCGCCTATTTCATCGTCGGCGTGGATCCGCCCGATCCGTCGGAGCGGGTGAATGTCTACCTTCCGAAAAGCCTGATCCGCGAGATCGACCGGCGCGCGGCCGAACTCGGCATGAACCGCTCCAGCTTTTTCGGGCTCGCGGCTTGCACGGCGTTGCACCGGTTCACCGGCGTTCGCGCCGAGTTGATGGAGCCGCGTTCGAAGGCCCGCAAGACCGGCGCGCTGCGACCCAGGACTGCGGCGGGCAAGAAGGCTTAGCTGATGACCTAATGCATGCGCCGGCGGGGCCCCCGTCCGGTGTTTAGGCGGAATTGTTGCGGCGATTGCCGCACCGGCCAAAGAATTCGATAACTTGTATCACACCCCGTCCATTGCCGCCTGGATCGCGGCGAAGCGCGCGTCCACCGCAGTTCGCATGTCCGGATGGGTGAACACGTAGAGTTCGTCTTCGCGGATAGCGGCGAGCACTTTGGCGGCGACATCGGCCGGATCGAGCCCGGCCGCGATACTCGCGGTGATAGCAGCGAGCATCTGGCCTGCCGGGCTGGCAGGATCCGGCGTCTGCGTCTCGCCATAACGCTGCGGCCGGTTGCGGCCGCTCTGGTCGATGCGGGTGCGGACGAAGTGCGGGCAGAGCACGCTGACGCCGATGCCGAGCGGCTTCAGCTGCGCCGCCAGTCCTTCCGACATGCCGACCACCGCGAACTTGCTCGCCACGTAGGGACTGAACCCCAGCCCGCTGTTCATTCCGGCCATCGACGCGGTGTTGACGATGTGGCCGCCTTCGCCGTGGGCGCGGAGGTGCGGAAGGAAGGCGCGGATGCCGTGCAGCACGCCCATCAAATTGACGTCGAGCACCCATCGCCAATTGTCGAGCGAGATGTGGTCGATGCCGCCGGCGGCGGCGACCCCGGCATTGTTGCAGATCACATGGACGTTGCCGAACGCCGCGATGGTCTGCTCGGCCGCACGATCGACGCTGGCGGCATCGGCGACGTCGCAGAGCACGCCGCGCACCTCCGGCCCGACTTTGTGCAGGCTGTTGACGGCGGCCGATAGCGCATCGGTCTCGATGTCGGCCAGCATCACCTTCATGCCGGCCTCCGCAAAAGCCCGGCCGAGCGCAAGCCCGATGCCGCCCGCCCCGCCCGTCACGAATGCCGATCTGCCGGCGAGCTCGCGCATGATCTTGCCCCTCACGGCTTGAAAAACGCCGGATCGTTGAGCGCCTTGATCATGGTGTCGACCATGTCGGCGGCGCCGTGGTCCTCGCGCGCTTCCAGCAGCTCCCACATCTTGCGCAAATTGGCGCGCATCGGCGCCTTCAGCGACGGGTCGCGCTCGATCAGGGTGCGGGCGATGCAGAAGGCGATGGCTTCGGTGGCCATCCGGGTCTGTTCGATGGTGGGTTTGCTCATGGCCGGCTCCGGTTTCACTGCGATGCGGGGTGGCGCCGCTGTTAGGCGAAATCGCAGCTCATTGATAGCCAAGGCGTAAGGAAGCGTTCGCCCCTGCTCCGCGGCCGCGGCATCGCCGCCGGAACCTTGCAACGATTCCGCCTTGTTTTCTTGCACCTGCGCAACAGCGGTGGGTGCAGGCGTCATTGCCGGCAAAGCCGCAATCCGAAGCTGGATGGCAGGACTGGAGTGCTTCGCCGCTTCGCTGCTCGCAATGACGGCGGATAAGCCTGCGGGGAACCTTGCCAGGAGCCCGGCGGAGATAGAAAGACGCCGAGGCCGCCACCTTTGGCTATCCGCGCGAGCGCTTGTTTTGAACAGCGGGCCCGAAGACCTTTGGCTATCCGCGACAGGCGCCGTATTGAACGGCGGGTGACGGCCTCGCATTAAAAATGCACTGGCGGGAGTTTAGTTCCTCAAGCCGCCGCGGCTGTTCGCCGTCCGCATCGAAAACAGCAGGTTCGCGGAACCCATTCCAGATCAATTCATTTTCCGAACATGGACAGACCGCTTGCCAATTTCGAGCTGGAAAAAGCCATCGCGCTGCGCTGGGCGCTGCGCGACATTCTCGCCGAACGGCTCAAGCTGACGCCGCTCAAGGACGAAGACCTTCAAACCTTGCTGGAGCTGGGCTTTGTGGAGATGCGAGACGGCGCGCCGGCCGTGACGCAGACCGGCCTGGCGGCGCTGGATTGAGCGGGGCGGGATTCGATCAGAGATATTTCCTGTCATTGCCTGCCAGCAAATCGCGGATATTGCCGGGTACCGGAAAGCCGTAGCCGAATTGAACGAATGCGGCGCGAATGGAAAATTGATGCCGTTTGGCCTATATTAAAAGCATGCGCCGCGATGATGTGATTGCAAAATTGAAAGAGACCGAGCCCGTGCTGCGGGGTTTCGGCGGGGCGGCGCTGTATTTGTTCGGCTCGCACGCGCGGGACGAGGCAAGTTCGGATTCGGACGTGGATGTCTTTATCGACGTCGCACCCGGCGCGGCCTTTGGCTTGCGGCCTTACATGGGGGCGTTCCGCGCGCTTGAAGACGCCTTCGAGCACAAGGCGGAAATCGGCTACTCGACCCGGCACGCACTCTCCCCCTACATCCGTGCGAATGTCGAGCGGGACGCAGTGCGTATCTTCTGATGACCGACGGCACCAGCACGCGCGTTCGACTGCTTCACATGCGCGATGAGATCAAAAGCCTTTCGGACGAACTCCTCGGCCTCGACCTTGAAATTTACCGGGAGAGCTACGCCCTTCGCCGGATCACCGAACGCGCGATCCAGATTATTTCCGAGGCCGCACGCGCCTTGCCTGAGGAGTTGCGCGCGCGTTATCTAGAAGCGCCGTGGGCCGACATCATCGCCATCGGCAATCCGCTGCGGCATGAGTATCACCGCATCGACGACAAGGTAGGGACTGGCTTATCCCAGCAAAGCTGACCGATCGCGAAGGTGGCGGGCAATTCCTGTACAGTTATTTTGGCGGGCATGCCCAAATCGTGTCCTGAATATCCGGCCGGCCTCTCCCTACTCCGCCATCTCCGCCGGCACCGTAGCCGGCCCCGCCAGCGGCTTCTCCTCCATCAGCAGCATCAGCAGCGTAGCGCCTGCCATCAGCGCCGCAGCCGCCGCGAACACGTAGCGGAAGGCTGCGACCATGTCGGCGGGGGCGATGCCGCCCACCACGCTGCGCTGCTCGCCGACCAGCGAAGCTTCCGTGCCCAGCGCCATCAGCAGGATCGCGGTGAATGCCGCCACCGTAAACGACGCCGCCAGCGCGCGGAAAAAGTTCAGCGCGCCGGTGACGGTGCCGACTTGGGCACGATGAACCGAATTCTGGATCGAAACCACGCTGATCGGAAACGTGGTGCCGAGCCCCAGCGCGAACAGCGACAGCAGGACCAGCAGCAGCCATAGCGGCATCGGCGTCGCTGCCGCCAGCACGGCCGCGATGCTGGCGGCGAACGCGGTGCCGATGATCGCCACGCGCTTGTAGTGCTTCATCCGCGCCATCGCCTTGCCGGCGATTGCGGCGCCGCCGGTGGAGACGGCGGCCAAAGGAATCAGCGCGAGGCCGGATTCGCTGGCCGTCAAGTGGTAGACCGCCTCGTAATACAGCGGCATGTGCACGGTCAGACCCAGCATGGCTCCCAAGGCGCAGCCGCCGGCGGCCATCGCATAGGGCACCACGCGGCCGCCGATCAGCGGCAGCGGCAGGAACGGCTCGTCGCTGCGCCGCGCGTGCCAGACGAAACCGAGCGCCAGCGCCACCGCGGCGCCGACCATCGCGGTAATGACGGGAGACAACCATGAATAACGATTGCCGCCCCAGGTCAGCACCAGCATGAACACGACCGCCGACGCCATCAGCAGCACGCCGCCGAGCCAGTCCACCCGGCGCTTGCGATGGAAGGTCGGGATCTTGCCCATCTTGGGCAGCAGCATCGCCAAGGAGGCTGCGCCGAGCGGCACGTTGATCCAGAAGATCATCGACCAGTGCAGATGCTCGGCGAACACCCCGCCAATGATCGGCCCGCCGATCCCGGCCGCGGTCCACACGCCGGAGAAATACGCCTGGTACTGGCCGCGCTCGCGCGGGGTGACGATGTCGGAGATCACCGTCTGCACGATCGGAAGGATGCCGCCGCCGCCGAGGCCCTGCAGGCCGCGCGCGACGATCAGCATCGGCATATTAGGCGCCAGCGCGCACAGCACCGAGCCCACGATGAACAGCGACATCGCGGCGATGATCATGGCCCTGCGGCCATAGATGTCGCTGAGTGTGCCGAACACCGGCGCCACCGCGGTCGAGGCCAGCAGATAGGCGGTGATCACCCAGGACAGACTGGAAACATCGTGGAACTGGCGGCCGATGGTCGGAAGCGCCGTGGCGACGATGGTCTGGTCGAGTGCGGCCAAAAACATCGTCAGCATCAGGCTGATGAGGATGGTGTGAACTTCGCCGGGGCTCAGCGGCGCCCGCGGCGCAATCGGCGGCGCGTCGTCGAGATCGATGATGTCCGCGGGCATCGGCGCGAGATCGCGCGCGGCCGCTGGCGGCAACGGCTGTCGGTCAGCCGCGTCACGGCTCGGGCGGTCGAAGTGGTTCATGGGGGTGTTAAGAATCGATGGTTTGCCGCTGGCGCGGAAGTTTGGGTCACGCCTTTATGTAGCCGCTGATTCACTGTCGTGGCAGCGGGTTATGCGCATGGGTGGGTCCCGCTGAGGCGGCATCGCTCCGGAATGAATTCTTGTTTCCCGTCATGGCCGGGCTTGTCCCGGCCATGACGAGCTTTGTCAAACCGGCCTCTTCTTCCCGCGCGCACTTCGGCAGCAGCGCCGGCCATTGCACGATGCGGTCTTGCTCATCCCCCGGTCGCAAATCCGGGATACAGCATCATCCCTCCGTCAACGAACAGCGTCGTGCCGGTGACGTAATCGGCGGCATCGGATACCAGCCAGGCCACCGCCTGCGCGATGTCGTCGGGTTCGCCGATCCGCTTGTAGGGGACGAGAGTCATCAGATCGCGATAGGCATCCGGCGTCTCCCACGCCGTGCGGTTGATCGGAGTCCGTATCGCCCCCGGCGCCACCCCGTTGGCGCGGATCGCGAACGGCGCCACCTCCTGCGCGACGCTTCGCATCAGCTGCATGACGCCTCCCTTCGAGGCGGCGTAGTTGGCGTGGCCGGCCCAGGGTATCTCCTGATGCACCGAGCTCATGAACACGAGCTTGCCCGCCGCGGCGGACACGGCGTTGTCGACGCCGCGCTTCCTGAATTCGCGAACGGCTTCGCGCGCGCAGAGGAATTGCCCGGTGAGATTGACTGAGATCACCTTGTTCCATTGATCCAGAGTCATCTCCTGGAACGCGGCATCGCGCTGCAGGCCGGCGTTGTTGACGGCGATATGCAGGGTGCCGAAATGATCGATGGCGCGCGCGAACATCGATTTCACGTCATCCTCGTTGCTGACGTCAGCCTTGATGGCGATTGCGCGGCGTCCGGCAGCTGCGATCCGATGCGCCACCTCCTCGGCGGAGGCCGGATCGACGACATAATTGACGACCACATCCGCCCCTGCGGCGGCCAGCCCCAGCGCGACCGCCTTGCCGATCCCCGAATTGGCTCCCGTCACCAGCGCGGGTTGGCCCTCCAGCACAACGGGATAAGCGGGCGCCGGAGGTTTGCGGCTACCGGACGCGGTCGCGGCCACCGGCCCAGTGGCACTTGCATTGTTCATCGCTCGCTCCTCGGTTGCTTCTGCTTTGCCTCGGCGCCCACGCTTGCGACCGCCCTTTTGCCGCCGCGCTGCTCGGACGGTTTGTCGACATGGGTCAGGTTATGCGCGCTGTTCACCAAGGCGATATGGGAAAAGGCCTGCGGAAAGTTGCCGACCAGGCGGCGGCGTGAAGGGTCGTATTCTTCCGCGAGCAAGCCGACATCGTTGCAAAGACCGACAAGCTTGTTGAACAGGGTTTGCGCGTCCGCGTCCCGCCCGATCAGGTGATAGGCGTCGGCGAGCCAGAAACTGCAGGCCAGAAACAGGCCTTCTCCGGGCGGAAGGCCATCGTCGGTGACGCCGGTGTCGTAGCGCCGGACAAAACCGTCGACCAACAGCTCGCGTTCGATCGCGGCAACCGTGGAAGCCACGCGCGGATCCTGCGGCGGCAGAAATCCAACCGCCGGGATCAGCAGCAGGCTCGCATCGAGCTGCGGTTCTCCGTACACCTGCACGAAGCTCTTGCGCTCGGCGTCGTAACCGTGGCGGCAGACGTCGTCGTGAATCGCGGCGCGAACGCTGCTCCACTCCTCGACCGGTCCCTTCATGCCGAATTCGTTCGCACTCTTGATGGCGCGGTCGAATGCAACCCAGGCCATGATCTTCGAATAGGTGAACTGCCGCGGACCGCCGCGGACCTCCCAGATACCTTGATCCGGCTTGGTCCATATCGAGGCCAGATGCTGCAGCAATGCGCGCTGGATCGCCCACGCCCGCTTGTTCTCGCCGAGCCCGCCGCGGCGCGATTGATAGAGCGCATCCATCAATTCGCCGTACACATCGAGCTGCAGCTGGGTGTGCGCGGCATTTCCGATCCGGACCGGTTTCGAGCCTTCATATCCTGCAAGCCACGGCACCTCCCATTCGGTCAGGCGGCGTTCGCCGTCGACGGCATACATGATCTGCAGTTGCGTCGGGCTGCCTGCGACCGCCCGCACCAGCCAATCCCGCCACGCGCGGGCTTCGTCGTAATAACCGGCGTTCATCAGGGCCAGCAGCGTCAGCGTGGCGTCGCGTATCCAGCAAAAGCGATAGTCCCAGTTTCGCGGACCTCCGATCGCTTCCGGAAGCGACGTCGTTGCCGCCGCCACGATGCCGCCGGTCGGCCGGAAGGTGAGCGCCTTGAGCGTGATCAGCGAGCGCAGCACCGCTTGCGAATACGGGCCGGCCTGATTGCAGCGGGCGGACCAGTCCTGCCAGAACCGTTCGGTTTGCTTCTCCAGCGAGTCCGCATCGACGCGCTCGACCGGCGCCAGATGGGAAGGCTGATACGACAGCACAAAGGATACGCGCTGCCCGGGCTTTACGGAAAACCGTCCCGTCGTTTTCATCGATTCGCCGCGCAGCGGCACCTCGGTTCGCAGCAGCAACATGTGAGCCCCGGCCACCAGGCTCACCGCGCCATCAGCGAGATGACTGACCCATGGCACCGTCACGCCATAGTTGAAGCGCGCCACGAGTTCGACGCGCATCTCGACCTCGCCTTCGATGCCTTCGACGATCCGGATAATTTTGGAGCCGCCGGCTTTCGGCGGCATGAAATCGGTGACGCGAACCCGTCCTTGATCGGTCGTAAAATCGGTCTCCAGGATCAGGGTTCCCGGCCGGTATCGGCGCTCGGCCGAACCGGCGCGGCCCGGCGCCAGCAGCCAGCGGCCGTTGCCCTCGCCGCCGAGCAGCCGGGCAAAACAGCTGTCGGAATCGAACCGCGGCAGGCACAGCCAGTCGATCGACCCGTCGCGCCCAACCAGCGCGGCCGTCTCGCAGTCGCCGATCAGTGCGTAATCTTCAATCCGAGCCATGCGGTGTACCCACTGATCAACTGAATTGGCGCGGGCCGGGTTCCGCACAGCATCCGCGTTCCCGGATTCGACCTTGTGCTATGAGGCGATGCTGGATTGTTTGTCGCGAGCGCTGCTCGCAATGACCAACGTCCCGTCCATCGCCGCATCCTGATCCGGCGCAGCTGTCATAAAGAATGACACCGGACTCGACGGCCGCGGTTTTTCCATGCGACATTTTCCGGATTGCAAGGGGGGCGGCGCGATGGATGAAATATCGATCAACACGACGACGGCTGATAACCAGGATCAGCCCGCCGTCGCCGGATTTCGCGGCACCCAGTTTGCCGTCGTCTGGGCGGACCACGGCAGCGGCAATATCAAAGGCCAGATGCTTGGCGTCAACGCGGCGCCGAGCGGCGACGAGTTCACCGTCAACTTTCCGCAAGCCGTCGGGACCAGGCGTCAGCTGCCGGCCATTATTGAAACCAATGTCGGCCTCGTCGCCGCATGGGTCGAGCAATTGCCGGGGGCAGCGGCGCAGATAAAGCTTCGCACACTCGACGCCGATACGCTGTCGGGACCTGAAAGCCAGGTCTCGACCGCGGAGGTCGAAGCGCTGATACGGCCGGCGCTGGCGCGGCTGCCGGACGGCGGCTTCATCGTCGTCTGGGCCGACAAGCGGGCGAACGAGCGCATCCGCGCGCAGCGTTACGGTATCGACGGCATGAAGAAGGGTCCGGAGTTTCGCGCCAATACCGTGCCCGGCCTGCACCGGGTGCCGATGGTCGCTGCGTTGACGAACGGAAATATCGTCGTTGCATGGCGGGCGCGGCTTGCCGGGCCGCTGCTCGTTCACTTGCAGATTTTCGACGCCAACGGACCGGTGGGCGCCGAGCAGACCACGACGCTTGACATAACCGAGGCCGCGATCAGCGCGCTCGATTCCGGACGGTTCGTGATCGCTTCAGTCAGGAGTGCGCTCGATGGCGAGACCGGCTTCGACACCACGGTCGCGCAGGCGAGCATGTTCGAAGCCAATGGCGCGTTCGCCAATATCCGCTTTGCGGCCACGAGCAGCAGCCGCATCCGATCCTCCTCGCCGACGCTGGCGCCGTTACCCGGCGGACGCTTTCTGCTGGGCTGGACCGAGCTCAATGTCGACAACGCCGCCGCCGGAACCAACGTCGCGGCGAGAATTTTCGGAGGCCAGGGCGCCATCGGTCAGGCGACCCAAGTCAACACCCGGACCGGCGGGCAACGTTTCAGCCTGAGTGCCGCCGCAACTTCCGGCGCCGGACCCGAGACGGCCTTCCTCGCCTGGGCGGACGACAGCAACACCGGCCCCGACAAGTCGGGCCGCGCCATCGAAGGACGGGCGCTGACGATACCGGCGGCGGGGTTTTAGCGGCGGCGAAGCCGTCATTGCGAGGAAAGTCAGGCCGGCCTTTTCTTGCCCCGCGCGCGTTTCGGCAACAGCGACGGCCATTGCACGATGTGATCCTCAAGATCGGCATCCGGAATTTCGTTCTCGGTGCCCTGCACCCGCCCGCGCACCGAGACGCCGGCTTCATGCACGGTGTTGGGATCGCCCGAGATCAGCGGATGCCACCAATAGAGGTCGCGGCCTTCGGCGACGAGGCGATAGGCGCAACTCGGCGGCAGCCAGTTCAGGGTGCGGACATTGTCCGGCGTCAGCCGCACGCAGTCCGGAACCTGGGCCGACCGATTCGAATAATCCTTGCAGGCGCAGAGTCCGGCATCCAGCAGCCGGCAGGACACGTGGGTGAAATAAATCTTGCCGGTGTCCTCATCCTCGAGCTTTTCCAGGCAGCACCGCGCGCAACCGTCGCACAACGACTCCCATTCGGCGCCGGACATCTCTTCCAACGTCTTGGTTTTCCAGAACAATCCCTCTTGGGCCGAGGGCGGCGGGGGTCGCGTGGTCATTGAAATCGATGTTTCCAGGGCGGCGGCAGCCCGACTTCTATGGGTTGTAACCGCGGCGATGCAAGGGGTTAGCTCCGATGAAGGCCTTCCGCGTTAGCCGTACGGGGCAAAATTGCCAGCCCGGCCATTGGTTTATGCCCCCTGCTCGGTTAGAACGTGGCGAAGGCTGCCGTGGCCGCAAAAGCGCCTTGGGTTTGCCGCAACACTTCCGCAAGACGTTTAGGCGCGCCCGTTTGGGCGCTTTAAGCGCTGCAAACTACCCAAGGGCTTGAGGTGCGCCAGATCGTGCCATCCGAATGGAAGAAAAAGCTCCGGCATTTCATGCTGGACCTCGATGCGCGCATCGACTCCACGCTGTTTTCTTCCGGCAAAGGCGCGCGCGAACTCTATGAGCGCTTCTCCACCTTCATGGACCGCTTCTATGTCGGGCGCTGGAAGCGCTGGGTCTTCATCGAGCCGTTGTCGGAAGCCGCGACCATCGGATTGGGCGGCCTGATCCTGATGCTGGCGCTGGCGGTGCCGGCGTTTCGCGAAACCGCCGACGACGACTGGCTGAAGAAATCCGATCTGGCGGTGACGTTTCTCGACCGCTACGGCAATCCGATCGGCAGCCGCGGCATCAAGCACAATGATTCGATTCCGCTGGAGGATTTTCCGGACAACCTGATCAAGGCCACGCTCGCCACCGAAGACCGCCGCTTCTACGATCATTTCGGCATCGACGTCGCCGGCACCGCCCGCGCGCTGGTGACGAACGCGCAGGCCGGCGGCGTCCGGCAAGGCGGCTCGTCGATCACCCAGCAGCTGGCGAAGAACCTGTTCCTCAACAACGAGCGCACCATCGAGCGCAAGATCAAGGAAGCTTTCCTTGCGGTCTGGCTGGAAACCCGGTTGACCAAGAACGAAATCCTGAAACTCTATCTCGACCGCGCCTATATGGGCGGCGGCACTTTTGGCGTCGATGGCGCGGCACATTTCTACTTCAACAAGTCCGCGCGCGACGTCAATCTCGCGGAAGCCGCGATGCTGGCCGGGCTGTTCAAGGCGCCGACCAAATACGCGCCGCATATCAACCTGCCGGCGGCGCGCGCCCGCGCCAATGTGGTGCTGGACAATCTCGTCGATGCCGGCTTCATGACCGAAGGCCAGGTGTTCGGCGCCCGGCGCAATCCGGCCAACGCGGTGGACCGCCGCGACGAGAATTCGCCGAACTATTATCTCGACTGGGCGTTCGACGAGATGCGCAGGCTGGTCGATACCTTTCCGAAATCCTATGTCGAGCGCGTGTTCGTGGTGCGCACCGCGATCGACATGAATGTCCAGCGCGCGGCCGAAGAGACAATCGAAAACCAGCTGCGCCAGTTCGGCCGCGACTATCACGCCACGCAGGCGGCGACGGTGGTGGCCGATCTTGACGGCGGCGTCCGCGCGATGGTCGGCGGCCGCGACTACGGCGCCAGCCAGTTCAACCGCGCGGTCGACGCGATGCGCCAGCCCGGTTCGTCGTTCAAGCCCTACGTCTATGCGACCGCGCTGCTGAACGGTTTCAAGCCGACCTCGATCGTGGTCGACGGTCCGGTCTGCATCGGCAACTGGTGCCCGCAGAATTACGGCCACTCCTATTCCGGCTCGGTGACGCTGACGCAGGCGATCACGCGTTCGATCAATGTCGTGCCTGTAAAACTGTCGATCGCGATGGGCGGCAAGGCCGGGCCGAAAGCCGGCCGCGCCAAGATCGTCGAAGTGGCGCGCCGCTTCGGCATCAAGGCGCCGCTGCTCGACACCCCGTCGCTGCCGATCGGCTCGGCCGAAGTATCGGTGGTCGAACATGCCGTCGCCTATGCGACGTTCCCGAACAGGGGCAAATCGGTCGCGCCGCATGCGGTGCTGGAAGTCCGCACCGGCGCCGGCGATCTGGTCTGGCGCTTCGATCGCGACGGCAAGAAACCGCTGCAGGCGATCCCCGCTTCCGTCGCCTCCGACATGGCGGGCATGATGAGCCACGTCGTCAGCGAAGGCACCGCGCGGCGCGCCGCGCTCGACGGCATTCCGACCGCGGGCAAGACCGGCACCACCAACGCCTATCGCGATGCCTGGTTCGTCGGCTACACCGGCAATTTCACCTGCGCGGTGTGGTACGGCAACGACGATTACTCGCCGACCAACCGCATGACCGGCGGCTCGCTGCCGGCGCAGACCTGGCACGACATCATGGTCGCGGCGCATCAGGGCGTCGAGGTCAAGGAGATCCCCGGCATCGGCATGGGCACCAAGCTGCCGCCGGCGCCGGGCCCTGTCGCCGCCAACGCCGCGCCAAAAATTCTCGAAACAAAACCGGGCCCGCCGCCGATCCTCACCAAACGCGGCGCCGACATTCTGGTGCGCGTGGAGAAATTGCTCGACGATGCGGCGAAGACCGCGGGCAAGACGTCGTCCAGCGATCCTGTCAAACCGGCAAAGCCCTTGTCATCGACCTCGGTTGCATTCCCGGACAGCTTTGCGGCGGCGGCGCCGGGTGAACCGGCAGCACCCTCGCCGCGCAAGAACTGACCGTGCGGCTGATCCTCTTCACCTTGCTGGCGCTGGTCATCGCCACCGCGGTCGGCCTCGGCGCGACGTGGATGACGGCTACGCGCGGCACCGATCTCGGCACGCTGACTATCGGCGCCTGGACCGCGCGGCCGAGAACCGGCACCGCGGAAGTCGATCCCTATTCGCGCGCCTCGATCGCGCGCAGCGGCGAACTCCCGGTCGGCACCGGCGACGGCGTGGCGTTCTCGGCCACAGCAGACGATCGCAAGAAACCGCTGGACGGGCGATGCGACGTGGTGGTGAGCGGCGTCACGCCGGCGGCGCGGTTCTGGACCTTGACGCTATACGATTCCAAGGGACACCTCGTCGCCAATTCGCTGCAGCGTTATGGGTTCACCAGTCAGGAAATCATCCGCGCTTCCGACGGCTCCTTTGAGGTGCGGGTTGCCTCGCGGTCGCGTTCCGGAAACTGGCTGCCCACCGGCGGCATCGAGCGTTATGCGCTGATGCTGCGGCTCTACGACACCCCGGTCGGCGTGGCGACGCGGACGCAACGCGATGCGCCGATGCCTTCGATTGCAACGGTGGGATGCCCATGATCCGTCTGTTGTTCGCGATCGTCGGAGGCGTGCTGCTGGGCGGCGTCGTGCATCTCGTCAGCGTGCTGGCGCTGCCGCGCATCGCCACCCAGGACGCTTATTCGCGGCTGACGCCGCTGACCAAACTGAACGCCGTGACGTCGCTTCCACTGGCCAGCCCGAACGACGCGCCGATGCCATTCATGGATCCGGCATTCGCAATCGCGATCTGCCGCTATGATCTGTCGACCGGTCCAATAAAACTCGCGGTCCCGGTCAGCCAGGCCTACACCTCGGTGTCGTTCTATACCCGCAGCGATGTAGCCTATTACGCGATCAACGACCGCTCCGCCGGACGCCGCGTGATCGAGCTCGACCTGATGACGGAAGCGCAGCACGCCGAACTGCCGGAAGATGAGGAAGTGACCGCGGCTGACCGGCTGATTATCGATTCCCCGACCGCGACCGGATTGATCGTGCTGAAAGCACTGGCGCCGGAGCCCGGCCTGATGCCGCAGGCGCAGGCCACGCTCGCGGCCTCGAGCTGCAAGGTGCAGACCGAACCCCCGGTGAAACAGGCGGAGCGACCGCAGGCGAAGCGGTAACGTCGTCCCGGGCTCGTGTCCCGGGCGCGATGCAGCGCGCAGCCCTTGCGAAGCGCTGCTTCGCAGAACCGGGACCCCGGTTTCTTCAAACAGCAAGTAACCGGGACCCCGGCTCTGCAGCGCACCGCTCCGCAAGTGCTACGCGCTGCGCTGCGTCCGGGGCACGGCGTGAGCGCCCTACCCCTTCGACACCACCGCGCGGCCCACGACCGGCGCCGACACCACCGGCGGATTCGCGGTCTGCGCGGCGAGTTCGCCGATCAGGCGGTCGGCATCGGCGGCCATGTTGTCGGGGGCCTGGATCACCAGCCGCTCCAGCGCCCAGCGGTACGATGAAATCCGCTGCTCCAGGCATTGCTGCACCCACTGTACGATCAGCGTGTTCTCCTGCATGCGCCCGATCGCATCGGCCCGCTCGCGCGGCGACAGGTCCGAAACCAGGTTGAGACCGGCGTTGCGCTTCTTGTCGAGATCGAGAACCTGGACCGCATCGGCAAAGAACGGCTCGAACCGGGTGAGGTCGTCGCGGACATCCTCGATCAACTGGTTGTAGCGCGACGAATGCGAGCGATGCGGCTCATCGATCAACAGACGGCCATAGGCGGTGCGATCGAATGCCGGAGCCTGCCGCCACGGCGCCGGCAGCGGCTGGTAATCGCCATATACCGTCTTCCAGGCGGGGCGCGAATGCGGCGGCTCGATCAACGGATAAGCCAGATCGCGCAGCAGGCGTTCCTTATCGGTGAGCTGATATTGCGACGCGCGCAGGCCGACGCTTCCCGTAGCCTCGATGCCGAGCCAGCGATGCATGTCGTCGTTGCGAAAGTCGCCGCGGGTGCGGCCGAAATCGCCGCCGGCGCAGCCGCCGAGCATCCCGCTCGTGATGAGCGAAATCGCAATCAGAATTGCGGGAGGAAGCCGAAGCCTTGTCCGGATCGGGGTAGACAGCTCCGGCATGGAAAAATGTCCGGTGTCAGGAACGTGCCCGGCGGCGGCGGCGGCGCCCCGGTGCGGCGCCTTCTTCCGGCCCGCGACCGCCATCGGCGTCGCGCTCGATCCGGACGACGGGAAGGATCAGGATGGTCCCCATGCCTTCGCGCTGGGCGGCACCCACGGTTGAGCCCAGCCGCCGCGACGCCGCATCCGCTGGAAATTCAATGATGGCGCCCATGTCACTCTCTCCTTGCCGCATCGCCTCGCTGTGGCGGCGGCAGGCCATATTAAGATCAGGGCATGGTTAACGGCCTCTTAATACCAGGCGGCCTGATAAATCGCAGCGTGATGTGTTGCAGCGGTGCGATTGCCGGTGCGCAACGGTTGGCATTCACGAGTTGTTTTCCTTAACGCGATGTTAAAGCGAGCTGCCTAAAATCGCGCGAAGGACACCTCAGTCGCGTATCCTGGCATGACCACACCTCAACTATTTCCGGGCTTTGACGGGTTGATGACGCTCTCCCGTCGCGAGGGCGTGGATATTCGTCCGACGCTGTTGCGGGTGCTGACCGACCTCTACGTTCAAACCAGCGCGCATACCGACGACGAAGAGCGGCAGTTCGTCGAGTTGACCTCGCGGTTGATCGATCAGGTCGACGATGCGACCCGCGCGGTGGTGCGGGCGCGGCTCTCCGTCTATCCGGGAACGCCCGCGACGATCATGCGGAAACTTGGGCTGCAGCCGGCAAGCCCCCGCGTTCCACTTGCCACCCGGATTCCCGAACAGCCGCCTGCTCCGCCGCCGTTGAGGCCGCCGACCGAAGCGCAACTGCGCATGTCGGCGCTATCGATGCAGCCGAACGACGCGGCCGAGATCAGCGCGATGTTTTTTTCAGGCACCGCCGGCGAGCGCGCCTTGATCCTGCATAATCTTAGCGAGGCGCCGCTGAAACCTGCCGCGCGAATTACTGCTGCTCGCACCGCGCGCGCCATCGAAACGCTGGAGATGGCCGCGTTCGCCGCCGACATCGAGAACTTTACGCTTGAGCTCGGCGAGGCATTGATCCTCCCGGCACGGATCGCGGCACAGGTCGTCAACGATCCCGGCGGCGAGCCGCTAGCCTGCGCCATGAAAGCGCTGGACATGCCGGGCGCCGTCTTTCAGCGCGTGCTGATGTTCCTCAATCCCGAATTCGGCTCATCGGTCAACAATGTCTACCGGCTATCGCGGCTCTACGACCGCCTGAGCGAGCGATCCGCCTTGATCATGCTGGCCGCCTGGCGCGGCGCGACCGTGGCGGTGACGCGCGCGAAATACAAGCCGGCGCTTTACGACGACGAACGTCAGCGCGCGCGCACAGCGCCGGGACAAACCCGCCCCGCAGTTCAGCCCGGCGCGGACATTGTTACGCGCAACACCTCGCGTGGCTCTGGAAGCTAGGCCCGCGCCAGATCGAGAAAGTGCCGCCCGGCCTTGTCCTCGATCTCCACGATCCAGACATCGGCGTCGAAGCGGATTTCCTTGGCAAGACGCTCTTCCACTGCCTGCTCCGGCAGAGGCTGCGGCGACGTCGGTGCAAACACCCGCTCGATCGGCCGGCTGTCGTCATAGGCGGTTTGCGGCGCCGGCGCGTACAGCATCGCATTGCCGTCGAGCAGCGCCAGCTTGACGAACACCGCGCCCGCCTCTTCCGCGCCGCGCCGGCGCACGGCGCCGAACACGCCTTCGGTCTGGCAGCGGCGCAGGTAAGCCGCCACCCAGATGCTGGATTTCAATCGCATGGGAAGGACGATAGGCCAGGGAGAAAATCGACGCTAGGGCGCACGGCTTGGCCCGGTCGGTGTTTCACCGAAGTTGGACTTGATCCTATTCATCCCGCGGACAACAATGGCTACGACCTGAGGAACGTGACAATGAGTGATTTTGCTCTGCCGGAGACGCGCTACGCCCTCAGCGGGGACGTCAACATCGCCTATCAAGTGATGGGGGATGGGCCGGTAGACATCGTAATGGTCCCGGGGTTCATGTCACACATCGAATTCCGTCATGAACTGCCCGGCAATACCGCTTTTTTGCGTCGTCTCTCCAACTTCGCTCGGGTGGTGACGTTCGATAAAAGAGGTCAGGGATTATCGGACAGGGTATCCGACGCGCCTTCGCTCGAACAGCGAATGGATGACGTTCGCGCCATCATGGATGCTATCGGCTCGCAACGCGCAACGCTGTTCGGACATTCCGAAGGTTGCGCGATGAGCGCCTTGTTCGCCGCTACCTATCCGGAACGCGTCTCCAGGCTGATTCTGTTTGGGGGCTATGTGAAACGGCACGACGCGAATATCGCGGAACTCGTGGAGCAGCGGGTGAAGTTCTGGGGCACCGGTGCAATGTTGAAACGTGCCGCCCCCAGCCTCGCAGCGGACCCGGCCGCCGTTGCTCAGTTCGCGAAGTTCGAACGGCTTTCGGCTAGTCCGGGAGCGGTCAAAGCCTTTACGCTGTTGAATTTTCAGATCGATGTCAGTTCCATCCTTCCGGCAGTGCGCGTGCCGACACTCGTGCTCCATAATCAAGGCGATGTGCAGGTTCCGGTTGAACACGGCCGGGAATTGGCAGCGTGTATCCCCGACGCCAAACTGATCGAATATCCCAGCGGCGACCATATCTTTACTACCGGCGACGTCGAAGCGGTGCTCGGCGACATCGAAGAGTTCATCACCGGGCATCGCGAGAGTTCAACAAGCGACTTCGAGCGTGTTCTTGCCACGGTGCTGTTCACCGATATCGTCGATTCGACGCGCAGTGCCGCCACGATGGGCGATCAGGCATGGCGGAGAATGCTGGACAGCCATGATCAATTGGCGATTCAAACCGTCGAGAAACATCGCGGGACTTTGGTGAAATCTACCGGCGATGGAATTCTGGCGACGTTCGATGGACCAGGCCGCGCGGTTCGCTGCGCCCTTGCATTCGGAACCGCCTCAAAGCAGATCGGCTTGCCGCTGCGTGCGGGTCTGCATACCGGGGAGATCGAAATCAGAGGCCGGGATATCGGAGGCATAGCCGTGCACGCCGCGGCCCGCGTCATGGCCCAGTCTCAAGCCAGCGAAGTTCTTGTTTCGAGAGTTGTGACCGACCTTGTGGCCGGCGCAGGCCTGAAATTCGCCGAGCGCGGCTCGCATGAACTCAAGGGCCTTCCGGGTCGATGGGATTTGTTTGCCGCGAGCGCGTAAGTATATTTACGTAGGCGACACTTTCTCGCGCAGTCTCCAACCGAAGCCTCAACTTGCATCGATCATGCGTTCACGCCCTAGTCGATCGACCGCCCGGTCACCGCGCTGAGTTCGCGCACCAGCCGGTCCGACATCTGGCCAGTGATCGGCATCTTGCGGTCGCGCTCGAATTTCTGGATCGCGGCTAAGGTATCGGAGCCGACGGTGCCAGTCGGCTTGAGCTGGCCGTAGCCGTAGTCGGTCAGCGCGCGCTGCACCGCGGCGACGCGGCGCGAGGCGATGATCAGCTCGCCGACCGGATCGCTGCGTGAGGAAACGGGGATCGGCGCCGGAGGCCGCGCGACAGTTGCGGATGCCGCGGGCGCAGCAGTCGTCTTGGGGATGACGGAGATTGCAGCCGCCGGCTTCACTTCGGCGGGCCGCACATCGGCAAGCCTTACATCTGCCGGCTTCAACGTGGCTTCGACAGGACGTGGTCGCGGCAGCGGGTTGGCAGCCATGACGGGCGCGCTGATACTCGCGCCGAACATCGGCGAGGGATGGTGCCCCGCCTGCATAAACACGGCATTGGCAATGATGGCGCTGACCGCCGCAAAGGCCAGCGCGCCCGCGATCAGGTCTTTCGGGCTGTGCAGCAGGATGCGCATCGCAAGATTGCGCTCCTCGCTCGCCTCGATGGCAGCCGCGCTGGCGCCGCGGCGGCGGCGCGGCATGTCGTCTTCCGGATTGATTCGCTTAGGCACTTTTCTTCACCTGATAAGTTTTGTCCTGAGATCCGGCTCGCATGGCCGGGTTAAGGGTCGCGATATTACTCGACGGCTGCTCGACCTTCGGCGTGAACGCCAGCGGCAGTGCGACGGCAACGGTGGTGCCTTCGTCGATCTTGCTCTGCACGGTCATCTCGCCGCCATGCAGCGCCACCAGGCTCTTGACGATCGACAGCCCAAGGCCGGTGCCCTCGTGACGGCGCTGGTAGGTCTTGCCGGCCTGAAAGAACGGATCGCCGATCCGCTTCAGATCATCGGCCGCGATGCCGACGCCGTTGTCGGCGACGCGCAATAGCAGCCGCGATCCCTCGACGCCGGCGGAGACCGTCACGGTCCCGCCGCGCTCGGTGAACTTGATGGCATTGGATACGAGGTTCAGCACGATCTGCTTGAACGCACGGGGGTCGCCGGTGATCACGGGCAGATCCTCCGCCGCGCGGGTAACGAGGTCGATGCCGTTCTCCCTCGCCTTCAGGGCCAGCAGGTTGCAGCAATTGAGCAGCGCCCCGCGCGGCGCGAACGGCTCCGGCGATATTTCGAAATTGCCGGATTCCATTTTCGACATGTCGAGAATGCCGTTGACCACGGACAGCAGATGCTGGCCGGAATCGTTGATCAGCTGCGCATACTCCTTGCGCCTTAAGGCATCGATCATCAGCACGTCTTCCTGGGCGATCATTTCGGAGAATCCGATGATGGCGTTGAGGGGCGTGCGCAGTTCATGGCTCATGGTGGCCAGGAAGCGGCTCTTAGAGGCATCCGCCTGCTCGGCCGCGGTGCGCGCCAGGTCGAGCGCCTGTTCCTGGATCTTTCGATCGGTGATGTCGCGCATCACCGCGACCACTTCGGAGTCCGGCGCTTCCGGGGTTTCCATCGCCGGTTCGAGGCGACGGCAGCGCATTTCGACCCACATGAATTCGACGCTGCCGCCTCGTCCCCGGTCGCGCGCGGGATCGCGCCGCAGCCGGAATTCCACGTTGCGCGCTTCGCCGCCGCGGGCCGCGTCCGAGAGCGCGGTAAGGTAGGCGGGACGGTCGGCGACGTGGACGCGGTCGAACAGGCCATGCCCGAGCAGGCGCGACACCGGCGTTCCCAGCAGGGTTTCCGCTGCCGGCGAAATGAACTGGACCGCGCCGTTGCGGCGATGGCGTGAAATCACATCACTCATGTTGCGCGCCAGCAGGCGGTAGCGGTCTTCTTCCGAATTCAGCAGCGCCGTGCCGGTGCGCGCCAGCGACTCCGCGCCGAACGCCAATGCGGCGGCATAAAGCGTCGCCGAGGTAATTCCGAATGCCATGAATATGCCCTGCGCCGAACCGCCGGCTTGCATTTGCGGAAGCCATCCGAGATTGCCCATCACGATCAGCGCGATCGCGCAAGACAATGCCAGCGCCGCGGCAAAGAGCACCACGCGGCGGGACGCCGACAGCGAGGCCTCCAGCGGAACCGCGATCAGCCAGACCGCCGCGAAGGATTCGATGCCGCCGGTCCTGATCGCCACCATCATGACGAGGCCCGCCAGCGCCAGCGACGACAGCACATGCGCACTTTCATAGCGTCCGGTACGCGACAGGAACCAGGACAGCAGGATCGGCGCGATCAGCCAGGCGAAGGCTCCGGCCTCGAGCGCGCTGGGCGCGCCGCGTATCGCCAGATAGACCGGGAACGCCGCGAACGCCGCGAGACTTCCCAGCATCCGCGGCGCCATGAATGCGCGATGGCGCGCGCCGGTCAGCGCGTCATAGCGCGCCGACGGATGCAGCAACGAATCGAGACAATCGCGGATGGGCTTCAAGACGGTCACGGCTCTCGCGCTTCGGCTTGCTCGTCGTAACTGACGTGCCGGAACGCCCCCTTTTATCGTTGCCCCACCGTGTCAGAGCGGCCTTAAGCGAACGCTAAGGCGCCGGCGCCGGCTGCGAAAGACCGCGCGCGAGAGGCCTGTTTGCGCGCTTCGACAACCCGCATTCGGCGCGGATGGTGAACGCCAAGTTTCCAGACCGGAACCGGTATGGTTTCGAAATGGTGGATGCGCCGCGACCAATGCCACCAATTGCAATGGCGGCATCAATCGAAAATTTACGGCGAATCAAATCGTTCGGCTTTTTTACAAATTTTCCGCGATTTAAGTTCAATGCGGATACTTGCGGTTTATCGACGGCTGTTACCAAAAGGGTCGATTGCGAGATCAATCGCAGCGGAATGAAGAAGACGACGGGGTCGCGAAATGTTCTTCCTGCTTCGCATGGCATTCTGGCTCGGGCTGGTGCTGGTGCTGTTGCCCAGAGAGAAGACGCCTGAATCGGAAAAGCTGCCGCAACTCGGTGCCTCCGAGGCGGTGTCGGCTGCGACCGCGGCGGTGTCGGACATGACCCAGTTCTGCAAGCGGCAGCCGGCGGCGTGCGAAGTCGGCGGCCAGGCCGCGACGGTGCTCGGTCAGCGCGCCCAGGACGGCGCGCGCAAACTGTACCAGATCATCACCGACAAGAAGTCGTCCGACCATACCGGCTCGATCGGCGGCGTCGGCAGTGCGGACCTCGCAGCGATCGGCGCGCCGCGCGACACGCTGACCCCGGACGATCTGCAGGCCGAATGGCAGATGCCGGCCCCCGACTCGACGACGGCGAATTAGGGCGGACTATTGCATTGGGCGAACTCGCTTTCGACCGCCCGCGGTCCTATATATGTCTCACAGGGAGACATGCGGGCCACGATGACGACGATAGACGAAATCCGGGATAATTTTGCGCTGCTGGACGAGTGGGATGACCGCTACCGGTACGTCATCGAACTCGGTCGCACGCTCGATCCGATGCCGGAGGCCGAGCACTCCGCCGCCAACAAGGTGCAGGGCTGTGCGAGCCAGGTCTGGCTCTCGCGAAAACTCGCCCGCAACGGCAGCGGTGCGCCGCTGCTGAGCTATCTCGGCGACAGCGACGCCCATATCGTGCGCGGCCTGATCGCGATCCTGCTGACGCTTTATTCGGGCCGAACGCCGCAGGAGATTCTGTCGACCGACGCCATTGCGGTGTTCGACGAATTCGGATTCCGCGAGCATCTGACCCCGCAGCGTTCCAACGGCCTGCGCGCCATGGTCGAGCGCATTCGTACCGATGCGCGCCAGACGCTGGCCGCGGCTTCCTGAACGCTCCGCAATGACGATCTAGCGTTCAAACGCCGCATCGGCGGCCAGCCAAATGCGGACGCGCGCGTTCGTATCTCCCCTCGCCTCGTCGCGAAGCCCGTAATGCCGCGCCAGCCGGTCGAGCGCCAGTTGCAGCACGATTTTGGCCGATCGCAGCGGCCAGCCGCGTTCGCGTTCGACTTCCTCGAGCCCGCGCAGGAAACAGCAGACATCCATCAGCAGCCCGGAAAACTCCGGCCCGCAGGCCTCCATCGCCAGCCGCACCCGCTGCCGCGACGCGATCACAAGGTCGGTCATTTCAGCATTTCCGCCTCCGGGCGTGCGCGAGCGGCCGGCCGGCGCCGACCAATCGGACGTCACGCGCGGCGACAAGTGCCCGCGGGTAAAATCCGCGCGCAGTTTTTCTCCGGCGATGAACTGGTTCGGGCTGATCATGGTGCGGCCGTCGCGGCCTTTGCGGCGGGCGAGCCAGGCCAGCGGGCTTTCGCTGTCGTTGACCAACGCGCTGATCGCGCCGGTCTCGGTCATGATCTGCCGCGTCGCCAGATCCAGATGTTGGGCGCGAAACGAGTTGATGCCTTCGTCCGGCGCACTTTTCGTGTCACGCGGGATGGACTTGTCGCGGGTACGCGGGGCCGTTTTCATTGATTGATTTCCGGCATGATTTCCTGAAAGGCTTGGAATCCAGCGCGGCTGAACAGTTCGAGCGCCTCCAGCCGACAATCCAGCCAGATATCGTCGCGGCCATCCTCGACGACATGACAGGCGTGCGACACGGTGGTGCGGTCACGCTCGAAAACCCGGCCTATCGTTCTAAGACTGAGTTCGAAACCGGTGTGGGCCAGGTACATCGCGACCTGCCTTGCAAAGGCTGTGCGGGGCGCGCCCCGCGTCGGCGCGAACAACGCGGCCATGTCCAGTCCAAAATCGCGCGCCACGCAGAACGCGGCCCATTGGCAGGTCCATTCCGGTGTGAACGCTTCGGATGAATTCTCGGGCGGCGCTGGGAGAAGGGATGAGGTCTGGTGGAGCATCGGCGGGGCTTTCAGTTGCAGGAACATAAGCCTACAACTTACTCGATATTGCACCCCCGGGGATAGTAATCCTAAAAAATATTTTGGCCGGTTCCCTTAACCTGGAAAATGCTGCAATATCAAAATGTAGCGCCTACTTCCGCCGCCGGCGCTGCTGTCCGAGGCCCATTTTCTTGGCCAGCTGCGAGCGCGCCACGGCGTAGTTCGGCGCGACCATCGGGTATTCAGCCGGCAGGCCCCATTTGTCGCGATATTGCTCCGGGGTCATATTGTACTGGGTTCGCAGATGCCGCTTCAAGGATTTGAAGCGTTTGCCGTCTTCGAGGCAGACCAGGTAATCGGCGGTCATTGATTTCTTCACCGGGACCGCGGGCTTGGCCGGCTCGAGCGGCAGTTCGGCGCGGCCGGTGGAAACCCGGAGCAACGCCGCGTGAATCTGGCTGATCAATGCGGGAAGGTCAGAAGCCGGCGTTGGATTGTTGCTGACATAGGCCGACACGATAGTCGCGGTCAGGTCGATGAAGTTTTTGCCTGCAGGTTCGTTCATGGCCTGAAATCTTTCGAAAACCTGTCCTTTACTTGCGTAAGTATGGGCGGATTGCTGCGGGCATGACAAGAACAACGCCGGTTCTGTCCGGTTTTATTTGCCGGCAGGTTTTCGGCGAAGTGTAGACGCTACGGGCGCTGATCAAGATGCGAGCGCAGTTCATCGATGGATGCGAATCGCATCATGCCCTCCGGCATTTGCGCCTCGATCGAACCGTCGGAATACAGCGAATAGGCCATTCCATCGACGACGCCGGATTTGAGCACCGTCACCGGGGCCGGCTCCTCGCTCCGCAGCGTCGGCGCGGGACGCTCCGTTGGCGGCGCAGGCGCTGCCGCATTCGGCTCGGCGAAGGTCGAAGGTGTGCGGGTGCGCCGCAATGCGTCGGGCCGCGCACGGTCCGACTGCGGCCAGGCGTCTTCGAAGCTGGCGGGGGCGGCAGTGGCTTCTTTCGATGCCGGAGCCGCGGGTGGCGGCGCAGCGGCGGGATCGGCGGTGGGCGTATCGGGCGTCCGCGCCGCGCGTTCGCGCTCCCTGCGCGACGACGACGAAAACAGCAGATTTCGGCGCGGCTTGGTGGCCGCTGCCGGCTCCGCCGGCGCCGCTTCGGGCGCGCCGTCGCCATGTCCGCGATCCCGCGGCGCGACTGCTTCCTGCCACGGAGCTGCAGCGGACGGAGATTGTTTCCCCGCCGGCTCGGCGCCATCGAGGGTTTCGGGTGGCGGTTGATCTGCGCCTGCCGCCGGTGCACTTTTGGCACGCGCCGGCATCACCGGATCGGCAGGCAGACGGCGCGCGATGTTCCGCAGTTCGCGGACCACCACCGCAAGGCCGAGCATGATCAAGCCGGTACAGGCCGCGACCGCGCCGGCAAGGATCAGCGTATTGCCGAAACTGAATTCCTTGACCGGGATTCCGAAAGCGACCGCCAACAGGCCCGCCGCGAGGACGGCAATCCCGGCGATCAACAGCATCGTCATCATCGATTCCCCCAGCCGCGCTCGAACGAGTCGCAGTCAGCCAATGTAACGATATCGTCATATCGGCGATATCGCCATTGAGATTTGCTGAACATGGAACCGGGAACTTCAGACTGCGTTCATGTTGCGGCCGGCATAACCGACCGGATACGACGAAGGTCGTTGAACCCCTTGCGAATGCTGCGTTGCATCAGGAAATTAAGCCACAATTCCCAATTACTTGCCGGCGGAACTGCGCTATAGGGATGCCGGGGAAACGAGGCTCAAAAGCGCTGAAGCTGGGCCAGAGGGGACACCGGGTTACCGATAGCCATGTCATCCATTACGACTTCGCCCATCGACACGCCTGCGCGGCGCTCGATGGAACGGACATGCGACGACCTCGCCATCATCGTGCTGGCTGCGGTCGGTCTGATCGCAAGCCTTACCTTTCGCGATTATGGCCTCGGCTGGGACGACTACACCCACGCTGAATATGCCGATCTGCTGCTGCGCATGTACGGTTCCGGCTTCAAGGACACCGCAGCCCTGTCGTTCGCCAATCTCTATATGTATGGCGGCGGCTTCGACATGGCGGCGGCACTGCTGCACAAGGTCATTCCGCTCGAACTGTTCGAAACCCGCCGCCTGCTCGGCGCCATTGTCGGCCTGATCGGCCTTGCGGTAACGTGGCGTCTGGGACGGCGCGTCGGCGGTCCCCTTGCAGGCCTTGCTGCGCTGCTGCTGCTGGTGCTGTGCCCGACATTCTACGGGCATATGTTCATGAATCCGAAGGATGCGCCGTTCGCGGTTGCGATGGCGATCCTGATGCTCGGCCTGGTTCGCCTGGCCGAGGAATATCCTTCGCTCTCGCCGCGGACCATTCTGATCGTCGGCCTCGGCGCCGGCCTGTCGATCGGTTCGCGCATCCTCGGCGGGCTTGCCGCGATCTATGCGGTCGTCGGTTTTCTGCCCTTGTTGCTTGAGGAAATTCATAGCCACGGCGCACGCGAGGCGGTGCGCCGTTTCGCGCACGTGCTGTATGTGCTGCTGCCCGGACTGATCCTCGGTTACCTGGTGATGGGGCTGATCTGGCCGTGGTCGATCATGGAGCCCGGCAACCCGTTCCAGGCCCTGACCTATTTCTCGCACTTCTTCGAAAAACCCTGGAAGGAGATGTTCGACGGCGCGCTGGTGTCGGTGCCGGACATGCCGTGGTCGTATCTGCCCACGCTGTTTGCGCTGCAGCTTCCCGAGGTGCTGCTCGGCCTCGCCATCGCCGGCGTGGTCGGCAGCTTGATGTCGCTGTCGCGCAAGGACGTCCCCGCCCGCCGCAAGACCATCCTGCTGATGCTGACGCTTGCGGCCACGCTGCCGCTCGTGGTCGCGATGGTGAAGCGTCCGGCGCTCTACAACGGCATCCGCCATTTCATTTTCGTGATTCCGCCGATGACGGTGCTCGCCGGCGTCGCATTCGCGTGGCTGATGAAATGGCTGAAGCAGCACCACCGCAGCTGGCAGCCTGCCGCCGTGGCTGTTTTCTCGTTCGGCTTGCTGCTGCCGCTGGGCGAGATGATCCGCCTGCACCCCTATCAATACACGCACTTCAATCATATCGCGGGAACGGTTCGCGCCGCCGACGATCTCTACATGCTCGATTATTGGGGGCTGGCGCTGAAGCAGGCGTCTGACAGCCTGCGCGAGGAACTCACCGAACGCCAGGAAGTCCCGCCGCGCGGCCGCAAATGGAAGGTCGCGGTGTGCGGTCCGCAGCGCCCCGCACAGGTAGCGCTCGGTCCGGACTTCACCATCGGCTGGGACAGCCATGCCGCCGACTTCGCCATGACATTGGGCGAATTCTACTGCAAGGGCCTGACCGCGCCGGTGTTGGTGGAAATCAAGCGCGACGACGTGGTTTTCGCGCGGGTTTACGACATCCGCGGCCGCAGCATCTCCAGCCTGCTGGCAATCCCCGCGCCTTGAGTTCGAAGCAAGCATAACTGCCACGCAACGGCTGCGCCTTGCTGCGAAGCACCCGCAGGGCTAGGCTCACGCGCGAAAATCAACAGTATTGCCATTGGAGAAGCCGGCCATGTCACCAGCGGAAGCTCGCCTGCAGGAAGTGCCCTCCGACATGACCGACGCCGAATGGAGCCAGCGCGTCAATCTCGCCGCCTGCTACCGCCTCGTCGCGCATTACGGCTGGGACGATCTGGTCGATACCCATATCTCCGCCCGGGTGCCGGGGCCGGACCATCATTTCCTGATCAATCCCTACGGGCTGATGTTCGACGAGATCACCGCCTCGAGCCTGGTCAAGGTCGACCTCGACGGCAACCAGCTGACCGAGAGCGAGTACAGCATCAATCCGGCCGGTTTCACGATCCACTCCGCGATTCATGAAGTGCGCGAGGATGCCGGCTGCGTACTGCATCTGCACACGCCCGACGGCACCGCGGTCGCGAGCTGCATGGAAGGACTGCTGCCGCTGAATCAGACCGCCCAGTTTGTCACCCACGATCTCGCCTATCACGATTATGAAGGCGTCGCCCTCGACCACGACGAACGCCCGCGCCTGCAGAAGGATCTCGGCAGCAAGAACCACATGCTATTGCGCAATCACGGCACGCTGACCGTCGGCCGTTCGGTAGCCTCGGCCTTCGAGCGCATGTTCCATCTGGAACGCGCCTGCACCATGCAGGTGCGGACCCGGATGCTTGGTCCGACCGCCTATCCGATCGATCGGCTGGTGATCGAGAAGAACGAAAAAATGTTTTCGAATCCCGACCGTGCGGAATTGCGCTCGACCACGCTGGTATGGCCGCCGCTGCTGCGCAAGCTCGACCGGATCGATCCCGGTTACAAGAACTGAGATTTGGTGTAGATTAATTCCACACGACCTCTGCACTTCGATTCCCAAACGCCGCCCAATCCCGGGCGGCGTTTTTATGTGGCACCGACCCGTAGGATGGGTAGAGCGCAGCGAAACCATCCTACGATTTCGGCGCGTCGGCGAGCGCGCTGAGAATTCGCGCCCATGAGCGAATGCCTTTGTGAAAACTCCTGAGGTCGTATTTTTCATTCGGCGAATGAATGTTGTCGTCGTCGAGACCGAAACCGACCAGCACGGTGTCGAGGCCGAGGGTCGTCTTGAAATCCGCGACGATCGGAATCGAGGCGCCCGAGCCCATCAAGACCGCCTCCTTGCCCCACTCGTCGGTCAATGCGCGTTTGGCGGCGGCGAGCGGCTTCATGTTCCAGTCCAGCGCGATCGCCGGCGCGTTGGAATGGTCGGTGAATTCCGCTTTGCAATCGGCCGGCAGGCGCGCGGTGACGTAATCGCGAAAGGCTTTGCGGATTTTGGCGGGGTCCTGGCCTTCGACCAGACGGAACGAAACTTTTGCCGAGGCTTCGGCCGGGATCACGGTCTTGGAGCCCTCGCCGGTATAGCCGCCGATGATGCCGTTGATATCGCAGGTCGGGCGCGACGAGGCCTGCTCGATCAGCAGGCGATCTTTTTCTCCGGCAGGAATCGAAAGACCGATCGGCTTGAGGAATGAATCCGCCGTCAGGTTCAGTTTTTTCCACTGCGCCAGCACATCCGGCGGCAGATCCTTCACGCCATCATAGAAGCCGGGAATGCTGATGCGGCCGTTGTCGTCGTGAAGGCTTCCGAGAATGCGGGTCAGCACGCGGATCGGGTTTTGCGCAGCCCCGCCGAAAATGCCGGAATGCAGATCGCGGTTGGCCGCCTTGATCCGCACCTCGTCATAGACGAGGCCCCGCAGCGACGTGGTGATCGCCGGCGTGTCTTGATCCCACATGCCGGTGTCGCAGACCAATGCGAAATCGGCGCGCAGGTCTTGCCTGTTCTGCTCAAGAAACGGAACAAAGTTAGTCGATCCGATTTCCTCTTCGCCTTCGATGACGATGGTGACGTCGAGCGGCAGCGCGCCGGTCACCGACTTCCAGGCCCGGCACGCCTCGACAAAGGTCATCAACTGACCCTTGTCGTCCTCGGCGCCGCGCGCGACGATGATTTTTCGGCCGTCGGCGTGATCGGTGACGGCAGGCTCGAATGGCGGACGATGCCACAGATTGAGCGGATCGACCGGCTGCACATCATAGTGCCCATAGAACAGCACATGCGGCCGTGCGCCATTGCCCATGCCGTCGCTGGTGGCGACAATGGCCGGATGGCCCGCTGTGGGTCTTACCTCGGTCGCAAATCCCAGCGTCGCGATATCGCGGGCCAGATGCTCCGCCGCCGCCTTGCAGTCGCCTGCGAAGGCCGGATCGGCCGAGATCGATTTGATCCGCAGCAGCGCGAACAGCCGCTCCAGGCTGTTGTCGAAATCGGCATCGATGCGGTCGAGGACCGGCTGAAGTTGCGAACTGCTGGACATTCGGTCTTCCTGTTTCTCTTCGTCATGCCCGGCCTTGTGCCGGGCATCCACGTCTTCTTTGAAAAGCGAGGACTGGATGCGCTTCGCGCTTTAGCCCGGCCATGACGATAGTTCAGTTTCTCATGTTCGTAATATCACCATTCGGCGGCGGCGGATTTCTGATGTACCAAACCAGCCCCGCTATCAGCACGGCGGTGGCGGCGAGGTTATTCCCGATCGCCTGAAAATAGATCGGAAACACCGGAAACGACAGCATCATCAGGCCGCCCGCGAGCGCCAGCAACAGCCAGGTCGCGCTGCGCGCGGCCGGCCGCGGGTCATACGCGGCGCGGTGGATCAGGACGGTCATGGGAAAGAACAGCCACATGAAATAATACTGGCGCGCCAGCGGCGACGCCACCGTCATCAGGCAGAACAGGATTCCCAACTCCTCGGCGTTCGACAGGCGCGTGATTCTCGAGCGCGGCGGCAACACCGCAATGAATCCGAGCCCGGCCAGCAACGACACCGCGAGCACCACCCAGTTGGCAGCCTTGAAATCGAGATCGAGCAGATTCATGGTGCGCGGCGGTTTGGTCGGATCATCCTGGTTGTAGTTGATCGGCCGCGTCAGCCGGTGCGTCACCGCGATGATCGATTGGTTGACCCACGACCAGTTCTGCTCGTCGCGCTGTCCGAATCCCTTCTCCGAACTGGATCCGACCATGCCGCGATACCAGGTCGATAGTTCGGCGACGTTGCGCTGGAATCCGCGAACCGGCGCCGGCACCAGGAACAGGAAAATACCGACGAATGCGACCATGCTTGCCGCCGTGGCCCAGCGCCGCCGCCAAAGCAGATAAGGCAGCACCGCCACCGGGAAAACCTTGATCGCGGTGGCCAGCGCGAACATGCTGCCCGCCGCCCATGGCCGTCCATGTTGCAGCCACCAGAACCCCAACAGCATCATCGCCAGCAGCACGAGGTTGGGTTGCCCGAGATCGAACATGTCGAACACGAATGTCACCGTGACGAAGCCGGGAAGTGCCGCCAGCCATGGGCCGGGACTCCTGCCCGAACCGGTCATCGCGTTGGAGAGCTGGCTGGTCATCCACCATGCCGCGGCATTGAGAAACGACAGGCACAAATAAAGCGGAATTTTTCCGAACCAACTCGGAATTGCGAGCAGGATCGCAGGCAGCGGCGGATAGATGAACTCGAAATAGGCGCTGGGGTCGCTGGGATAGAGGTCTTTTCCCTGCAGCACCTGCTGACCGGCCCAGAACCACAGCGGATAATCCTTGGTCTTGCCGTTGCCCCAGATTTCCGGAACGAGGACATAGACCGTCAGCGCGACACAGGTAACGAGAAAAAGCACGTCAAGCGGTCGACGCAGCGATGGCCATCTGAGCACGAGGTTTTTCCGCCATGAACGGGCAGCAGCGTCTGCCGTCGCATTGCGTTAGCAGAAAGCAAACGGGCTGCAAACCTGCTCCCGGCATCGGCTTGCGCAACTGGACTTGCGCGTGGAATTCTGTCACCCATGATCGTCTTTTCGCGACCTTTGATCACACGGGTTGCCGGGAATAACACGCCGATCTCATATGCTTTTTTACGAGCCGCTGTTTCTCACACTCTTTCCCGCCGTCTACGCATTCTATTTGCTCGCAACCGGCGCTTCGGCCAAAAAATGGACGCTGCTGATTGTCAGCACGCTGTTTTATGTCTGGGGCGAACCGGTGTTCGTGCTGGTGCTGCTTGGCTCGACTGCGATCGACTACGCGCTGTCATTTTACCTAAGCGATCCAACCTCGGCGCGCACGCGGCGGCTGGCACTCACCGCCGGCATCGCGGTCAATCTCGCCGTTCTGATCGTCTACAAATATGCCGATTTCCTCGCCGATAATTTCAACATCCTACTCGCGCCTTTCGGCGCCAACAAAATTCCGCTGCTGCATCTGGCGCTGCCGATCGGCGTGTCCTTTGTCGTATTCGAAAAGATCACCTATCTCGTCGATACCTATCGCGGCATCTCCAGGCCGGCGGCGTCGTTCACCGACTACTGCCTGTTCGTGCTGTTCTTTCCGAAATTGCTGGCCGGGCCGATCCTCAAATATCACGAGATGAAGGATCAGATCGCCTCGCCGCCGGCGGTCGAATGGAGCGATTTCGAGGCCGGATTTCTCCGCTTCGCGCGGGGCCTCGGCCGCAAGCTGCTGATCGCCGATCCGCTCGGCGTGTTCGTCAACCAGATTTTCGCGGCCGATCCCGCAAGTCTCAGCGCCGGTCATGCCTGGCTCGGCCTGGCCAGCTTCACGCTGCAGATCTATTTCGATTTTGCCGGCTATTCGGACATGGCGATCGGGCTTGCGCGGATGCTCGGGTTTCGCCTCAAGGAAAATTTCAATTCTCCTTACATCGCGCAATCGATGACGGAATTCTGGCGGCGCTGGCACATCTCGCTCACCACCTGGATTCGCGACTATCTCTACATTCCGCTCGGCGGCGACCGCCGCGGCGAGGCGCGCACCTATGTCAATCTCTGGATCTGCTTCCTCGCGTCAGGGCTATGGCACGGCGCCAGCTGGAATTTTGTAATATGGGGCGCCTATAACGGCCTTTTCCTCACCCTTGACCGGCTGTTCCTGCGCAAGGCACTGGCGCGATGCGGCGCAGTATTCGCGACCGCCGTGACACTCTTCATCGTCATGATCGGCTGGGCGATTTTCCGCTCTGCCTCGCCGGCGCATCTGGCGCAATTTCTGGCGGCGCTGTTCGGAATGTCGCATGCGACGACCGCGCTGGAAGTCCCCGCGGAAGTGCCGTTCACACTGATTCTCGGCGTGTTCATCTCGCTGCTGCCCGCCACAAAGCTGTATGTTCCAATGATCCGCGCCTATGAAACGCAAAACTGGCTGCGCGCGGCCGCCATCGCCGCGCTGGTCGTGATCTATGTGCTGGCGATTGCACGCGCGGTGACGGTACCGTTCCAGCCTTTCATCTATTTCAGGTTCTGACCCGATGCGCAGGCTCTCCTTCTCTCATCCTTTTGTTCGCGCGGGATTCTGCCTGTTGCTGCTGGCGCTGCCGCTGGCGAGCGCGTGGAATCTTGCGGTCGCGACCAGCCATCCTTCGCTTGCGATCAGGATCGGCCCAAAACTCGGCGGCGTCACCCGCGATGCGCCGGTGATGCTGTCATGGTCGTCGCTGCGGGACGGCAGTTTCCAGAAGGCGGCGTCAAGCCGCGTCACCGACGCGATGCCGATCCGTCCGCTGCTGATCCGCATTAACAACGAGATCCGTTTTGAGATGTTCGGCGAATTGACCGCGCCGCAAGTGGTCCGCGGCGCCAATGGTCAGTTGATCGAGCGCTCCTACCTCGAGGAATATTGCGCGCGCACCGAAGACCAGGCCGCGCAGTTTGCCGCCGACATCATTCCGAAACTGAAGGACATTCAAGACTACTACCGCGCCCGCGGCAGCATTTTCCTCTATCTGGTGACGCCGTCCAAGGCGGCGCATCTGCCGGAGTATTTCGTCGGCCGGGTGCCCTGCCCGAGCACGCCGGCGGCGCGGTCCGGGCTCGTGCCGCACTATGTCGGCCTGCTGCGGCAGGCCGGCATCGATGTCGTCGATACCGCGAGCCTGATCCATTCGCTTAAAGGCAAATACGAAGTCGAGCTGTTTCCGCAGGGCGGCGTGCACTGGAACGATATCGGCGGCGCGCGGGCCGTATCGGCGGTGGTCGAGGAGATCAACCGGCAAGCCGGCCGCGAGTTGGTGCCGCCGTTTACTTTCAGCTACACCCTGTCCGGCGTGACCAGCGGCGTCGACCGCGATCTCGTCGATCTGCTCAACGTGTTCTTCCCGCCGCTGGCGTACCTCACGCCGAAGGTGAAATTCCAGACTGCGGTCCCGTGCGCCGATCATCCGGCGCGGTCGATCGATGCGGCGCTGGTGGGCAGCAGTTTCAGCCATTTGCCTGGTCAGATTTTGATCGAGGACAACTGCTTGTCCGGACTGAATGTCTATTACTACATGCATCTCGGCCGTTTCGGCGGCTCGCCCTATCATGAACTGCAACGGGACCTGAAGGACGCCGACCTCGCGCGCCTGCGCAACGCCAAAATCGTGATCGTCGAAGAGAATGAGTCCTTCGTGGCGCGGACCGGTTACGTCAACGAACTGCGCAGAATTGTCACCACGCCCTGAGATCAGCGCCGCAGTAGCCCGCCGAGCGTACCGCGCACCAGCGAGCGGCCGATCGAGCCGCCGAGTTGGCCACCCACCGACTTGCCGAGATCAGCCACGACGCCGCCGACCACTTTGTTGGTGATGGTGCGCGTGACATTGCGCGCGATCAGCTGTCCGGTCGACAGCCTGCCGCGCGCGACATTGGTGCCGAAGATGGTCCCGACGATCGAGCCGATCTGTCCGAGAACTCCTCCGGCTGCTCCAGCGCCGGCGGATCCATCGGCCGGCGCTGCCGCCGTTGTGGCCACCCGCTTCTGCAGCACTTCGTAGGCGGATTCGGAATCGATGGTGGTGTCGTATTTGCCCTTCACCGGGCTCCTGGCCATGATCGCCTTGCGCTCCTCCGGCGTGATCGGCCCGATCCGCCCCGTCGGCGGCCGGACCATGACGCGCTCGACCATCGCCGGGGTGCCGTTGCCTTCCAGGAACGACACCAGCGCCTCGCCCTTGCCGAGCTCCATGATGATCTTGGCGGTGTCGAGCTTCGGATTGGGCCGGAACGTCTGCGCCGCCGCTGCGACGGCCTTCTGGTCGCGCGGCGTGAACGCCCGCAACGCGTGCTGCACGCGGTTTCCGAGCTGGGCAAGAACCTTGTCCGGCACATCGATCGGATTCTGGGTGACGAAATAAACCCCGACGCCTTTCGAGCGGATCAGGCGCACCACCTGCTCGATCTTGTCCATCAGCGCCTTCGGCGCGTCGTTGAACAGCAGATGCGCCTCGTCGAAAAAGAACACCAGCTTCGGCTTGGGCGGATCGCCGGCCTCGGGAAGCTCCTCGAACAGTTCCGACAGCATCCACAACAGGAAGGTGGCGTACAGTTGCGGACTCTGCATCAGCCTGTCGGCGACCAGAATGTTGACCATGCCGCGGCCCTCGCCGTCGGTGCGCATGAAATCCTTCAGCGAAAGCGCCGGCTCGCCGAAAAATTTGTCCGCGCCCTGGTTTTCCAGCACCAGAAGCTGGCGCTGGATGGTTCCCACCGTCTGCTTCGAGACATTGCCATACTGCGTGGTCAGCTCGGCGGCGTGTTCGGCGATAAAGGACAGGATCGCGCGCAAATCCTTCATGTCGAGCAGCAAAAGCCCCTGCTCGTCGGCGACCTTGAAGGCGATATTCAGCACGCCCTCCTGAACGTCGTTCAAATCCATCATGCGGGACAGCAGCAGCGGACCCATTTCCGAGACGGTGGCGCGCACCGGATGGCCCTGCTCGCCGAACACGTCCCAAAACACCGTGGAGAACTGGTCGGGCTGGAACGCAAGGTTCATTTCCTTGGCGCGCTGGAGGATAAAGTCCTCTGGCCTCACCGGCTGCGGCGATGCCGGAGAGATCGCCCTTGATATCAGCCGCGAACACCGGGACTCCGGCCCGGGCAAACCCTTCCGCCATCACCTGGAGCGACACGGTTTTTCCGGTTCCGGTGGCTCCGGTAACCAGACCGTGGCGGTTGGCAAGCCCAAGCGTCAGCCAGGCCGGCTGTTCACCCCTGCCTATGAAAATTTTCTCGTCGGTATCGCCGGTCTTGGTCTCGGTCGTTGCCATCGCATCGCCTCTTAACGTGCATGAGGAACTTCAGTCGCCAAGCGAGCCACCCTAACTCATCTTGCAAGCCAGGCGAAACCGGTCAACGGATTTTGCACCGCCTGAAACCGGGTGAAAATTTATCGACCGGCCTCATATTGCTCGCTACGAAAGTTGCAGACAACGCACCCGCCGCGATAAACCGCGGTGAATTTCGCGTATGCTCTTGCACCGCTGCAACACTCGCACCGCGATTGAAGATGAATCGCCCTATCCAATGCGGTCATCGCTTGTAATTCGGTTCGCACCAGATCAAGATAAAATCACAAACAAGGATCCGGCAAACAACCGGCTGAGGGCGGGGCAATATGGACGAACTGGTTGAGCAGCTGGCTGCAAAGGCCGGCATTGACAAAGCCGTGGCTGAAAAAACCATCGGCATCATTCTGGGTTTCCTCCGCAAGGAGGGTCCCTCCGACAAGGTCCAGGCGCTGATCGACAAGATTGCCGGCGCGGAAAACGCGGTCGAGGCTTCCAGCAATGGCGGCGGGTTCAGCGCCTTGATGGGCGGCGGCCTGATGGCGCTCGGCAGCCGGCTGATGGGGCTCGGTTTGGGAATGAGCGAAATTCAGAGCGTGGCGCGTGAACTTTTCAAGTTCGGCCGCGACAGAATTGGGGCGGATCAGATGGGCGAGATCATTTCGGGGACGCCGGGCCTCAGCCAGTTCGCCTGAAGCACCTTGGTTTCAAGCACCTTTATCATATCGAGTATCATGACATATCCGCTATCCCAGATCGAAGGTATGACCGCCTTCGCCGCATCCAAACTGAAAAAGCTCGGCATTCGCACGACGGAAGCGCTGCTTGAGGCTGCCCACACCGTGAAGGGGCGCAAAGAGCTGTCGGGGAAGACCGGCATCAGCGAGCAGCAGTTGCTCGAATGGGCCAATATTTGCGACTACATGCGCATCCCCGGCATGGGCAAGGCCAAGACCGGGCTGCTGCGCGCCGCCGGGGTGACCACGGTTCGCGAACTGGCACTCCGCAATCCCGCGCGGCTGGCGGAAAGCATGAAGGACGTAAATATCAGGCGCAAGCTGGTCCATGTTCTGCCTTCGGAAAAGTCGGTGGAGCAAATTATCCAGAAGGCCCGCAAGCTGCAGCCGAAGATCACCTATTAGTCGCCATAGGGGTGGGCAAAGGCGCTCTTGCGCGCCGTGCCCACCGTCTTGTCCCGGATGCGGAATTAAATGGTCGGCACGCCACGCAAAGCATCGATGCGAGAACTTGACTCCCTTGGCCGGACCGCGCAAAGCCACCGCATGATCGCGACCACGTCCAGACCTTCCCCGGCGGATCATCCGGTATTGCCCGCGCTGCTGTCGCGGCCGTATCCGGCGGTGATGGGCGTGCTCAATGTCACGCCGGATTTGTTTTCCGATGGCGGGCAGTTTATCGCCCCGCAGCGCGCGCTGGCGCAGGCGCGGCGCTTGATCGCGGAGGGCGCCGACATTATCGATATCGGCGCGGAATCCACCCGGCCCTATGGGGCGCAGCCGGTTTCCGCCGAGCAAGAACTGCAGAGGCTGCAACCGGTGCTGGGCGACGTGGTGGCGTTGGGCAGGCCTGTCTCCATTGATAGCATGAAATCGGCTGTGGTCGCGTGGGCGCTCGGTGCCGGGGCCGCCGTCGCCAACGACGTCTGGGGCCTGCAGCGCGATCCCGCCATGGCGACGGTGATCGCCGAGCACAAAGCATCTGTCATCGTGATGCACAACCGTGATCGCGCCGATCCGGCCCTCGATATCATCCGGGATATCGAGGCATTTTTCGCTCGCTCGCTCGACATCGCGGCACGGGCCGGCATTCCCGGCAGCCATATCGTGCTGGACCCCGGCGTCGGTTTCGGCAAGACCCCGGAGCAAAGCATGACGGTGCTGGCGCGCCTCGATGAACTGCGCGAGTTCGGTTTACCCCTGATGATAGGGGCATCACGCAAGCGCTTCATCAGCACCGTTATGCCATCGGAACCGCATCAACGGCTTGGCGGCTCGATCGCGGCGCATGTTCTGGCCGCGCGAAAGGGCGCCCGGATCATCCGCACCCACGATGTGTCGGAAACCGTACAAGCCCTGCGGGTGGCAGCGGCGATCGAGGAGCGGCGATGACCGATACGATCTTCATCACCGGCGTCGTGATCCATGCGCGCCATGGCGTGATGGACCATGAGACCGAGGTCGGGCAGCGCTTCGTGATCGATCTCGAACTCGCCGTCAATCTTTCCGATTCCGCGCGCACCGACCGCCTGGTCGACACGGTCTCCTATTCCAGCGTCGTCGCGACCGCGACTTCGGCGTTCAAGAACGCCAACTACAAGCTGCTGGAACGCGCCGCCGGCGCCGTGGCCGACGCCGTTCTGGCCACGTTTCCGCGCGTCGCCGCCATCAAGGTCACCGTTCACAAGCCGCACGCGCCGATCGCCGCGATCTTCGACGACGTCGGCGTGGTCCTGACCCGCACGCGAAAATAGGCCTGACATGGCCGACGTCCTGATCGCGCTCGGGGGCAATGTCGGCGATGTCCGCAGCATATTTCAGCAGGCGATCGGCAACATCTGCGGCATGGCGCAGGCGGCCCTGCTCGCGCGTTCCTCCGATTACTTGACGCCGCCATGGGGCGCGCGGCAGCAGGACCGCTTCATCAACGCCTGCATCGAAATCGACACCAGCCTCGATCCCCATGCGCTGCTGTTCACGCTGCACAAAATCGAGAAAAAGTTCGGCCGCGACCGCGCCCAAGAAAAACGCTGGGGTCCGCGCACGCTCGACCTCGACCTGATCGCCTATGACGACGTTGCGATCGACAAGCCGGAGCTAACATTGCCGCACCCGCGTTTGTTCGAGCGCGCCTTCGTGCTGGTGCCGCTGGCGGAGATCGCGCCGGACCGTATCATCGCCGGGCGAACCGTGAGGGAAGCGCTGGCACAGCTGTCGATCGAGGGAATCGAGCGGCTGCCTGAGCTCGGCTGACATTGTATTGGCCGCTCCCGCGTGGCATTTTCCGGCACAAGCGCAAACACGGCTCCCCGGGAGCGACCCGCCGAATGACATCTGCACCTGACGAGCTACGGCTGGCCGCCGATTTTGCGCCTGCGACCTACGACGACTGGCGCAAGCTGGTCGATGGCGTGCTGAAGGGCGCGCCGTTCGAGAAGCTTGTCGGCAAGACTTATGATGGCCTGAAGATCGAACCGATCTATCAGCGCGCGCGCGGCACCGCGCCGATCGCCGGCCGGGCAGGCGCGGCACCGTGGCAGATCATGCAGCGCATCGATCATCCCGACGCAGCGATGGCGAGCGCGCAGGCGCTGCACGATCTCGAGAACGGCGCCACCGGATTGGAGCTTGAATTTGCCGGTGGTCCCGGCGCCCGCGATTTTGGCATCGCCGATGCATCCATGGAAAGGTTGGCGCGCGTTCTCGATGGCGTCATTTTCGACGCCGGGATCGCCATCGCGCTCAATCCGGTGCTTGGGCGCGAAAATGCCGGCATGAACCTCGCTGGCCTCGTCGAGGCCCGCGGCTTCGACCCTGCTAACGTCAACATACGGTTCAATTATCAGCCGCTAAGCACCATGGCTGTGCGCGGCGCAGCGGCGGCGCCGTGGTCCGAAATGGCCCCGGCCTTGGCAAAGATAATCCAGGGCCTGATCGGCCGCGGCTTTAAGGGGCCGTTTGCGCTGGCGGATGGCCGCGCCATCCACGACGCCGGCGGATCGGAAGCGCAGGAACTTGGCTTTGCGCTCGCGGTCGCGGTTGCTTATTTGCGCGCCCTGGAGGCCGGCGGCATCGCACTCGATGTTGCCAGCGCGTCTTTGTCGTTTCGCCTCAGCGCCGACGCCGACCAGTTTTTGACGATGGCAAAATTCCGGGCGCTGCGTTTGCTGTGGGCACGCATAGAGCAAAGCTGCGGCCTGACGCCGAGGCCCATCTTCATTGCCGCCGAAACCGCATGGCGAATGCTGACCCAGCGCGATCCCTACGTGAACATGCTGCGCGCAACCATGGCGACATTCTCGGCAGGCCTCGCCGGCGCCGACAGTATTACCGTGCTGCCGCATACGCTGGCGCTGGGATTGCCGGATGGGTTCGCGCGGCGCGCGGCGCGAAATACCCAACTGGTGTTGCTGGAAGAATCCAATCTGGCGAAAGTGGCCGATCCCGCCGCCGGCTCCGGAGGCATCGAGGCTTTGACGCAGCAGCTCGGCGAAGCGGCATGGGTGCTATTTCAGGAGATCGAAAAGGCCGGCGGCGTATTTGCCGCGCTCGAACAAAACCTTATCCAGAACAAGGTCGCGGCGACACGGGCGAGGCGCGAGGCCAATATCGCCCGGCGTAAGGAGGTACTGACCGGCGCCAGCGAGTTCCCCAACCTGCATGAGGCTCATGTCGCGGTGCTGGATACGACGCCGATTGCACCGGCGCCCCACGGCGAAACCAAAATCACATTCGACGCGCTGCCGCCGACGCGGCTTGCGGCGCCGTTCGAAAAACTGCGCGACAGGTCAGACGATATTCTGAAACAAACCGGCGCGCGGCCAAAAGTGTTTCTCGCCAATCTCGGCACGCCGGCGGATTTCACCGCGCGCGCGGCGTTTGCCAAGAGCTTTTTCGAGACCGGCGGCATCGAGGCCGTCGATACCGAGGGGTTTTCCGATTCCGCCGCACTTGGCCCCGCCTTCAAGGCCTCCGGCGCGGCGCTGGCCTGCCTTTGCTCCTCCGACAAGGTCTATGCCGGGCAGGCCGCCGCGGCCGCAAAGGCCCTTCACGCCGCCGGCGCCAGACATATCTATCTGGCAGGCCGGCCCGGCGGGCAGGAAGCTTCGCTCCGGGCCGCCGGCGTTAACGATTTTGTCTTCGCCGGCGGCGACGCGCTGGCGACGCTGCAAGAGGTCTACAAGCGGATGGATCGAGCATGACATCGGCGACCACCCCCGTTCTGACCGGCGGCTGCCAATGCGGCGCGGTTCGATTTGCGCTGTCAGCCGTGCCGTCGAAGATCAGCATCTGTCATTGCCGGATGTGCCAGAAGGCGAGCGGCGCGCCGTTCGCGTCGTTCGCCGATATTCCGAACGAGCATTTTACCTGGACCCGCGGAAAACCGGCGGCGTTCCGTTCCTCGTCGATCGCGATGCGCGATTTCTGCGCCGCGTGCGGCACGCCGCTCAGCTTCCGCCGCATCGGCGGTGCCAAGATCGAAATCATGACCGGCGCGTTCGACCGGCCGGACCGTGTGATCCCGACCCTGCAATACGGAACCGAGTCGCGGCTGGGCTGGGTCGGCACCATCGTCAACCTGCCGAGCAAGACCACGCTGCAGAATTACGGCCCGGAAAAGCTCGGCGAAATCGTCAGCCACCAGCATCCCGACCATGACTGAGCGGGCGAAAACTATGATATTGTTGGCGCGAAAATATAGACGCGTCATGCCCGGGCCTGTCCCGGGCATCCAGGTCTTTTTGAGCCAAGGAAGCAAGTCGTGGATGGCCGGGACAAGCCCGGCCATGACGAAAGAAAAGAATAGATGAGCCGCATACCCAACTTCGCGGATATCGCGTTCGAGAAGATTGCACCGGCCGAGGCCGGCGGCAAAGCCGAATCCTGGCTCACGCCCGAAGGCATCCTCGTAAAACCCGGCTACAGCGAAGCCGACCTTGAAGGCATCGACTTCCTCGAGACCTGGCCGGGCATCGCGCCCTATCTGCGCGGCCCCTACCCTACCATGTATGTCAACCAGCCCTGGACCATCAGGCAATATGCCGGCTTCTCCACCGCGGAGGATTCCAACGCGTTCTACCGCCGCAACCTCGCCGCCGGGCAAAAGGGCCTCTCGGTCGCGTTCGATCTCGCCACCCATCGGGGCTACGATTCCGATCATCCGCGCGTCACCGGCGATGTCGGCATGGCAGGCGTTGCGATCGATTCGATCTACGACATGCGCACGCTGTTTTCAGGGATTCCGCTCGACCGGATGAGCGTGTCGATGACCATGAACGGCGCGGTGCTGCCGATCCTGGCGCTGTTCGTCGCCGCCGCCGAGGAACAGGGCGTGCCGCCGGAGAAACTCTCGGGCACCATTCAGAACGACATTCTGAAAGAGTTCATGGTGCGCAACACCTACATCTATCCGCCTGCGCCCTCGATGCGGATCATCTCCGACATTTTCGCCTACACCTCGCAGAAAATGCCGAAATACAATTCGATCTCGATCTCCGGCTATCATATGCAGGAGGCCGGCGCCACGCAGGACCTCGAGCTTGCCTATACGCTGGCCGACGGCGTCGAATATCTCCGCGCCGGCCTCGCCGCCGGGCTCGACGTCGACCGCTTCGCGCCGCGGTTGTCGTTCTTCTGGGCCATCGGCATGAATTTTTTCATGGAAGTGGCGAAGATGCGCGCCGCACGGCTGCTGTGGGCCAAGCTGCTCACGCAGTTCAATCCGAAAGACCCGCGCTCGCTGAGCCTGCGCACCCATTGCCAGACCTCCGGCTGGTCCTTGACCGCGCAAGACGTGTTCAACAATGTCATGCGCACCACCATCGAGGCGATGGCGGCCACCCAAGGCCACACCCAGTCGCTGCATACCAACGCGCTCGACGAGGCGCTGGCGCTGCCGACCGATTTCTCGGCGCGAATCGCGCGCAACACGCAATTGTTCCTGCAGCAGGAAAGCGGCACCAACCGCATCATCGATCCATGGGGCGGCTCATACTATGTCGAGCGGCTGACCCAGGATCTCGCGGCAAAAGCCTGGAGCCATATCCAGGAGGTGGAGGCGCTCGGCGGCATGGCCAAGGCGATCGAAGCCGGGGTGCCGAAACTGCGGATCGAGGAAGCCTCCGCAAAGACGCAAGCAAGGATCGACGCCGGCAAGCAGGCGGTGATCGGGGTCAACAAATACCGGCCGGAAAACGAAGCGCCGATCGACGTGCTCAAGGTGGAAAATTCCACCGTGCGGCGGCTGCAGATCGACAAGCTGGCGCGGCTGAAGAAGGAACGCAACCAGCAGGACGTTAACGCCGCATTGGCGGCGCTGACCCGCAGCGCCGGCGAAGGCAATGGCAACCTGCTGGCACTGGCAATCGACGCCGCGCGGGCAAAAGCCACCGTCGGCGAAATCAGCGATGCGATGGAAAAGGTGTTCGGGCGGCACCGCGCGGAAATAAAATCCATCACCGGCGTCTACAAGCGGGAGGCGTCCACCATGTCCAACCGGGTTGAAAAAGTGCAGGCGCTGATCGACGCCTTCGAGGATGCCGAAGGCCGCCGCCCGCGCATCCTGGTCGCAAAAATCGGCCAGGACGGCCACGACCGCGGCCAGAAGGTGATCGCCTCGGCCTTCGCCGACGTCGGCTTCGACGTCGATATCGGCCCCTTGTTCGCCACCGCCGACGAGGCGGCGCGGCAGGCGGTGGAGAACGACGTGCATATCCTCGGGCTGTCGTCGCTGGCCGCCGCCCACCTCACTGCGGTACCGGAAGTGAAGGCCGCGCTGAAGAAGCAGGGCCGCGACGACATCATGATCATCATCGGCGGCGTGGTCCCGCCGCAGGACTACGACGCGCTGTATAAGGCCGGCGCCGAGGCGATCTTCCCGCCGGGCACGGTGATTGCGGATGCCGCGGAGGAGTTGATCCACAAGCTCAATGCGAGGCTCGGGCATAGCGAGGCGGCAGAGTAGCTTAACCTCGTAGGATGGGTTGAGCGCAGCGAAACCCCATCACAAGTCTCAACGGCCCATGATGGGTATCGCGCACTCAACCCATCCTAGAACGCACGCGTCGGATGCGCCAGCCTATGCCAAACGAGTTTTGGCCAAGACAGACCAGCGTTTTGGGTACAGCGCGGTGGAGAGCGGAAGCGGAGCAGGTCCGAAGGCGACGACGAAGCGGCGGCCGCCCGCGATCACAGCCGCACGAAAGGCGCGTCGCCGACGTGCGCCCAAGAGTGGCCGGTGATCTTGTCGGTCGAGAAAATGTTGACTTTCGCCTGCCTGGCCTTGTTCCAGATCGCCTCCGAGTTGAGGACGTAGCCGCGTGCCATGAGATTGGCGCTGCGGAGGGCCGCGATGCTCGCCTTCCAGCGCTCGAATTTCGACGAATGCAGATTGGAGGAATAGATCACGCGCTGCCCGAACAGCGGGACGGTGACGCTCTTGCTATCGTCGAAGTCGATATCCGAGAAGCAGAGCCGGTTTCGCGGATCCTTGGCGGCATAGTAGGACTTCCACTCTTCGTTGCCACTAAGACAAAATAGAAACTTGTTCCGGATGTCGGTCGCCGCCGGCCAGCCATTTACCTTGACGTACGCCACGAAATCGTCCGACCTGGGGGAGAGATCGGCCGGTCTGAAGATGAGTCCGCGCTCGAACCACTGCGTCAGATAGTTGTCGATTTCCTCCGGGAACGGCTCCTTGGCGCCGCCGCGGCTCTTGATGTCGAGCGTCACGAAGATGACGTCGTGATTGGCGAATTTCTCGTGCCATGACAGGAGGGATTCCAGGTAATTGGCGAGTGGAGGCGCGCTCTTACTGTTACTGAGATGGGACACTGTGAAGTACTCGCGCGACCGGCCCACCGTGCCATCGGAATGACGCCAGATGTCATATTCGAGGCCGCGGCAGCCGCCCCGCCCGGGGTCGTTCGCGTGCCATGCGAGACTCTCGTCCACGTCTTCGTTGCGATTTTCTGAATTGTGCGATTGCTTGTACGAGACTTGGTTGTACTTCATCGCGCGCTCCTCTTGCATTGGCCCTCGGCGGAGAATTCCATCAATCTGCGGCTCAACGTCGCCATGTTGGTTCAATCCTTGCTCAAATTTTGCGAGCAAGCGTAGCCCGCTAGCTATTTCGCCCAACAGATCAGCGCTTGCGTCCGGTCGGCACTTTCATCCCGAGGTCGATGAGGCGGCGGAGCGCTTCGGAGCGTGAGGGTTTGTCGGGCTGCCGCGCGGCCCAAGCGTCGATTTCCGCGACCTTCTCGTCGGACAATCGGAACGTCCTTATGGGATCGCGTCCTGTAGCCGGACGGCCCATTTTCTTCTTTGGTATTACCTTTTGTGTTGACATTGTGCACTAACGGTGTTACCAAAAGTCTCGCGATCGGAATTCGTTTCCACCCGCGTCCGTTGCGTTGTTCATATCACCCAAACAGCGAGCCGACCACGTGCGCAAACACGTGACCGGCTCTAACCCCGAACATGGAGATTAGCCATGTCCAAGGCTGCCTCACCGTCTAGCAAACTCACGCGCCGCAAAGCAATTGCCGCCGCGCATGCCGGGGTCGCCGCTCCGGCGCTCGCCGGCCCGGCTCGCCTCACGCCCGACCCTGTCTTTGCCGCCATCGCGGCGCACAAGGCGGTCTGCGCGCGGCTCGATCAAGCCTGCTTGCACGTCTCCCGCCTGGAAGAGACCATCCCGGAAGAGCGGCGCCAGGAATGGTTCGATGAGGATCGAGGACAAGGTATCGGAACGAATGACGATCCGCGCTGGACTGCGGCGCTCACGGCGCAGCGGGCTGCATTCAGCGCCGAAACGCGAATGGCCTGGGCGCTGGCGCACGCGCAACCGGCCGGGCTCGCGGGCGCGGCCGCCTTGCTGCGGCATGCCGGCCAGTTCGAAGCGGGCGGCTGCGGGTGGCCTCGCGATCCGGAAGATGAGGACGGCGACAACTGGAGCATCATATTCCACCACAGCCTCGCAGCGGCATTGGAGGCTATGATCTCATAGGGCACCACCGGAGGCCTGAACGGCGCTCAAGCCATGCGCGTCATGCGCAGCCCCGCTCCATCGCACCCTATTGTCCATGCCCCCTTTCCCGGCGCATCATTGGACCTTCCACCAGGGAGCGGCTCCCATGCACGACATCGTCATCCGCGGCGGCAGCATCATCGATGGCAGCGGCGCGCCCGCGTTCACCGGCGACGTGGCGATTGCGCAAGGACGCATCGCGGCGGTCGGCGGCAAGCAGGGCCCGGCGCGGCGCGAGATCGACGCCGACGGGCTCCTCGTCACGCCCGGCTGGGTCGACGTGCACACGCATTACGACGGGCAGGCGATGTGGGACCCGCTGCTCGCGCCCTCGTGCTGGCATGGCGTCACCACGGTGATGTTCGGCAATTGCGGCGTCGGCTTCGCGCCGGTGAAGAAGGAGCATCGCGGCGCGCTGATGGACCTGATGGAAGGCGTCGAGGAGATTCCCAATCCGGTGCTGGCCGCCGGCCTCAACTGGGAATGGGAAACCTTCCCGCAATACATGGATGAGCTCGACCGCCGGCCGCGCGCGATCGATGTCGCGGCGCAGATTGCGCATTTGCCGCTGCGGGTCCACGTCATGGGCGACCGCGCGGTGCGGCGCGAGGCGGCGACGCCGGATGACATCGCTGCGATGCGCGACCTCACCGTCGAGGCGCTGCGCTCAGGCGCGTTCGGCTTCACCACGTCGCGCACCGACTCCCACAAGACGCCGGACGGCGACCTGGTGCCGTCGCGCGATGCCGACGACCATGAATTGCTCGGCATCGGTCAGGCGCTGGGCATCACCGGCACCGGCGCGTTCGGCATGAATTCCGACTTCGACGATGAGGACTACGAACTGCGCTGGATGCGCAAGCAGGCCAGGGCCACAGGCCGGCCGGTCTGGTTCCTGCTCACCGACCGCTACACCGATCCCGGACGCTGGCGCCGCCTGATGAAGGCCGTGCACGCGGCGCGCGCCGAAGGCTTGCCGGTAACCGCGCAAATGGCAGGGCGGCCGATCGGCGTGATGATGGGCATCGGCACCGCGCTCAATCCGTTCACGGTGCGGCCGACCTACAAGCAGATCGAGAGCCTGCCGATCGAGGAGCAGCGCCGGCGGCTGCGCGACCCGGAAATGCGGCGGGCGATCCTCGCCGAAAGGCCATCGGAGGCGGAAGTCGCCAAGCTCGCGCAGTTCCGCCAGCTCGTCACCACGCGCTTCGACAAGTTCTTCACCATGGGCAACCCGCCCGACTACGAACCCGGCCCGGAGAAGAGCGTCGGCGCAATCGCCGCGCGCGAAAACCGCACGCCGGACGAGGTGGCGTACGACTACATGCTGGAGGACGGCCAGTATCTCTACTTCCCGGTGGTGAACTATGTGACCGGCGACCACGAGCCGATCCGCGAGATGCTCAACGACCCGGCCTGCCTGCTCGGCCTCTCCGACGGCGGCGCGCATTGCACCTCGATCATCGATGCCGGCGTGCCCAGCTACATGCTGACCCACTGGGGCCGCGACCGCACCCGCGGTCCGAAGTTGCCGCTGGAAATGCTGGTGAAGCGCCAGACCAGCGAGACCGCTGACTTCTTCGGGCTGACCGATCGCGGCCGCCTCGCGCCCGGCCTGCGCGCCGACGTCAACGTGATCGACTTTGAAGGCATGTGCATGCAGAAGCCGGAGTTGATCCACGACATGCCGGCGAACGGCCGGCGCTTCGTGCAGCGCGTCACGGGTTACGAGGCGACGGTTGTCGCGGGGCAGCCGATCTTCGAACGCGGCGAGCATACCGGCGCACTGCCCGGCAAGCTCGTGCGTGCGCCGCGCAGCGGCGGGAGAAGTGCCAAGGTCGCGACAGACATTTGACAAACTAGTCTAGTCAGACTAGTTTATTTCGATGAAACACGTCGGGATCTTTGAAGCCAAGACGCATTTGTCCAGCCTGCTCGATGAGGTCGAAAAAGGCGGCGAAGTCACGATCACGCGGCATGGCAAGCCGGTGGCGAAGCTTGTTCGGACCACGGAGGAGCCCTCCGCAGAAGTGATGGCGGAACGACGCGCGGCCATCGCACGGCTTCGCGCCAGGGCTAAGGCGCGTGGCGTGACTGTATCCCACGAAGAAATCAAGTCCTGGATCGAGGATGGCCGGCATTGATCGTCGTCGATGCTTCAATATTCGTAGCTTGGCTGTTGAACGAGCCGAGGCAGTTAGCCGAACAGGAGGTATGGGACGCTCTCGTTAGTGAGTCGGCGCTGGTACCGGTGCATTGGCCGAATGAAGTCGCGAATGCGCTTCGCCGCGCGGTACGACGAAACCGAATTTCGCTTGAGGACATCGGACCGACATTGGCAGATCTTGCCCCGTTCGATATCAAGCTTTCGACTCCGCCCGCTGTTCAGGACATCGAAGCGCTGACGAAAGATGCTCTTCGCCTCGACCTGTCTGTCTACGATCTGCAGTATGTCAATCTGGCGAAGACGCATCGACTTCCGCTCGCGACCATCGACACCGCAATGAGGTCGGCCGCCCGCAAGGTCGATGTGATCGTGTTGCCTGAAAGCCGATGACGACCCCCGCATCCGTCGCTTCACTCGCCGCCGACCTCCGCGCCGGCTCCCGCGCGGCGCTGGCCCGCGCCATCACGCTGATCGAGAGCCGGCGCGCCGATCATCAGGCGGCGGCGCGCGACCTGGTGCAGGCGCTGCTGGCCGAAACCGGCCACGGCATCCGCGTCGGCATCACCGGCGCGCCCGGCGTCGGCAAATCCACCACCATCGACGTGCTTGGCATGATGCTGATCGAGCGCGGCCACAAGGTCGCGGTGCTGGCAGTCGACCCATCGTCGGCGCGTACCGGCGGTTCGATCCTCGGCGACAAGACGCGGATGGCGCGGCTCGCCGCTTCCGATAGCGCCTACATCCGGCCCTCGCCGGCATCCGGCACGCTGGGCGGGGTCGCCGCAAAAACCCGCGAGGCGATGCTGCTGTGCGAGGCGGCTGGCTTTGACGTGGTGCTGGTGGAAACCGTCGGCATCGGGCAGTCCGAAACCGCGGTCTGCGACATGACCGATTTTTTCCTGGCGCTGATGCTGCCCGGCGCCGGCGATGAATTGCAGGGCATCAAGAAGGGCCTGGTCGAGCTTGCCGACATGATCGCGATCAACAAGGCCGACGGCGACAACGTCAAGCGCGCCAATCTGGCGGCGGCCGAATATCGCGGCGCGCTGCATATCTTGACCCCGCGCTCGGAACACTGGCATCCGCCGGTGCTGACCTATTCGGCGCTCACCGGCGCCGGCGTCGATGCGTTGTGGCAGAAGGTTCTGGACCATCGCACCGCGATGAATACCTCCGGCGAGTTCGACGCACGGCGCCGGCAGCAGCAGGTAAAATGGATGTGGTCGATGCTGGAACAGCGGATGCTGGCGCGGCTGCGCGCCGATCCTTCGATGCGCGCCAAGGTGAAAAAGACCGAGGCCGAGGTGGCCGACGGCCGCATCACGCCGGCACTGGCGGCGGAGCAGATCGCGGAGTTGCTGAAGTGATTTGGATCGCCGCATATCCCACGTCGTCCCCGCGAAGGCGGGGACCCATACGCCGTGTCGTTCCAGTTGATGCACAGAGCGAGCCACACGCGGAGCAACGTCGCGAGATCGCCGCGGGCGTCAGGGATGGGTCCCCGCCTTCGCGGGGACGACGATCGAATGGATGTTTTCGATCATGACCTCTCCGCTCCGCATCCTCATCACCGGCTTCGGGGCATTTCCCGGTGCGCCGCATAACCCGACCATGCCGCTGGTGGCACGGCTGTTGCGGCTGCGCAGGCCGGCGTTCAGTGACGTCGAATTTTCAGGACATATTTTTCCAGTGACGTACAAGGCCGTCGATCGCGAACTGCCGCAGCTTCTCGCAAAGCACCGGCCGCACGCGCTGCTGATGTTCGGCCTCGCCACCCGCACGCGCTATGTCCGGATCGAGACCCGCGCCCGCAATGCCGTCACCATGCTGTGGCCCGACGCCGATCACACGAGCCTGCGCAAGGGCTCGATTGCGGGCGGCGCCGATGCGAAAATGTTCGGCCCGCACACCGCCAAGCTGTTGCGCGCCGCTGTAGCTACCGGCATCGACGCGCGCGCCTCGCGCGACGCTGGCAGCTATCTCTGCAACTATCTCAGCTGGCGCGCCATCGAAGCGACGGGTGGTGGCGATGGCCCCCGCCTCGCCGCCTTCGTCCACGTGCCGCCGATCGGGCGCAACCGTGCGTCGCGCCGCATCACGCTGGAAGAATTGGTCGACGCCGGCGAAGCCATGCTGCTGGAAATGGTGAAGCTGGCACGAAGAACCGTGGTCGCTTCGTAGGGTGGGTTAGCGCCGAAGGCGCGTAACCCACCGCCTTAGCCCCCGTTGCGGGCGCCCGTGGTGGGTTACGGCGCTTTGCGCCTAAACCCACCCTACAAGCTCGTCAACGATTAACCCTACCCCCAACAATCCCGCCTGCGCTGTCCGCCCTTCACCATGCTTCGCCGTAATCGTGCGTTACATCTTGGTGATCATTCGCAAGGAAAATGCGGACCATGGACGTCAATCGCCGGCATCTGATCGGGGCCTCCGCGGCCGGCGTCGCCGGCGCGCTGGCGATGTCGCCGGATGCCGCACGCGCGGCGCCGCCGACCTCGGCGCTCGGGCGCGACGCCACGCAATATGGCGTGCGGCCCGGCAGTGCCGACGATCAGACCCGCGCGCTGCAGCGCGCGATCGACGAGGCCGCGCGTGCGCAAGTCCCGCTGGCGCTGCCGCCCGGAATCTACCGCACCGGCCTGCTGCGGCTCTCCAGCGGGAGCCAGCTGATCGGCGTGCGCGGCGCGACAAAACTGGTCTTCACCGGCGGCGCTTCAATGCTTCAAAGTGAAGGCGCGAACAGCATCGGCCTTGCCAACATTACGCTGGACGGCGGCGGCATTCCGCTGCCGACGCGGCGCGGCCTGGTGCATTGCCTCGGCGGGCGCGATATCCGCATCACCGATTGCGAGATCGCCGGAAGCGGCGGCAACGGCATCTGGTTCGAGAACGTCTCCGGCGATGTCAGCGGCAACATCCTCGGCAACATCGCGACCACCGCGATCGTGTCGTTCGATGCGCAGGGCTTGATGGTGGCGCGCAACACGATTCAAGGCACCAACGACAACGGCATCGAGATCCTGCGCACCGCGATCGGCGACGACGGCACGCTGGTGCTCGACAACCGCATCGAGGACATCAAGGCAGGCCCCGGCGGCTCCGGGCAATATGGCAACGCCATCAACGCGTTTCGCGCCGGCAATGTCGTCGTGCGCGGCAACCGCATCAAGAATTGCGATTATTCCGCGGTGCGCGGCAATTCGGCGTCCAACATCCAGATCACGGGCAACAGCGTCAGCGATGTCCGCGAGGTCGCGCTGTATTCCGAATTCTCCTTCGAGGGCGCGGTGATCGCCAACAATACCGTGGATGGCGCGGCGCTCGGTGTCTCGGTGTGCAATTTCAACGAAGGCGGGCGGCTCAGCGTCGTGCAGGGCAACATCATCCGCAACCTCAAGCCGAAGCGGCCGATCGGCACCGCGCCGGACGACGACGCCGGCATCGGCATCTATGTCGAAGCCGACACCTCGGTGACCGGCAATGTGATCGAGAACGCGCCGGCGTTCGGCATCGTCGCCGGCTGGGGCAAATATCTGCGCGACGTCGCCATCACCGGCAACGTCATCCGCAACGCCTTCGTCGGCATCGGCGTCTCGGTGGCCTCAGGCGCGGGCACGGCGCTGGTCAACAACAACATGATTTCGCTTACCCCCCGCGGCGCCGTGGTCGGGCTCGATCACGCCCGGCCGGTGACGCCGGATCTTAGCGCCGAAGGCGCGCAACGCTTTGCGCAGGTGGTGGTGGGGACCAACGCGGTGCGGCGATAAGACGTCGCAGCGACTAGAGCGCATTGCGCAGCAGTGGGTAACGCTCCTGCATCGCGGAGATATCCAGCGCCTGCTGCCAGTTTTCGTCGATCACCGGCGCCGGCGCGGCATGTTGCGAAACCGCCTGCGCGGGCACGCCCCTTTGTACAACGCGCTCTGAAATCCGCTCGCTTATCGCGGGCGCGATCGCTTCGGCGATCTCCGGCACAATACGAAGCTCGGCGCGCCGCGGCGGCGGGACATAATAACCCGACAGCGGATTACGGCGCGGCGGTAGCGGTTTTGGGCTGTTCAGCCAGGAAATATCGATGGCCGAATTATCCAGCGAGGCCTCGCGGGTCGCCAGCCTGCGCCAGGTCTCGACCGCGCTCCTGGCTTCCTGGATGTTTTCCAGAAACGACACTTCGCTGTGATAGCGGCGCCAGCGCCCGGTTTCGAACAGCTCGGTGAGATGGTCGAGCCGCTGCTCGGCCAGCACGCACCACCGCTCCAGGATCTCCCGGCCGCGCGCGGCGTCCACTCGTTGTGCCATGAAAAAGTCCGCAAGGAGGAAAACGGACGCCAACGCAACGGGACGAATCAGTTTGCCGGTACGAGGATATTCTGTGGAAAACTTTTGCGTTGTCCAGCGATAGCGCCAACGATCAGCCGCTGATCGACAGAAAGCGTTGCGCGCGCGGGGTTGTCCTCCCAATCCACAGTCAAGCCGCGGCAGGACATTGTGGGGATGCCCGGCTTGTCCGGGTGCGCAAACGCACACCGTCCTCATCCTGAGGAGCCGCGCGCTTGCGCGGCGTCTCGAAGGATGGCCACAAGCATCGGCGCGCGCGGCCATCCTTCGAGACGCGGCCAAGAGGCCGCTCCTCAGGATGAGGGCTGGGTGTCGCTCGAGGCAACGCCCGCAAAACGAGAAGACCCGCCCGGGGGGACAACCGGGCGGGTCAAGCTATATAAGCGCTGGGGTGGATGGGCGCTCGCGCCGTATACAGCCTCGTTGGGGAGGGATAACCGCTCCCGCCTGTGTTGGTCGCGGCAGGGCTGCCGAACGTTCAAAAGCTGCGTAAATTTTTTTAACTTTTTCGCCCCGCGATTTCGGCCAAAAGCGGCCGAAATTACTGCGCCGCGGCGCGATCGGCGTCGCCCGCAGCTGGTTTTTCCGACGCCATGGCGGACGCGGAGGGGCCCAAATCCCGCGGTGCGGGAACGGCTTGCGGCTCGGCCACCGTTACCGCCGACGGCTGTTCCGGCGCCGCTGCTACGGGCACCGCGGCATCCACCACCGCCGTGACCGCACGATAAGCATCGGCCTCGCCGGCGCCGAACAGATCGTCGCGGCCGGGCGCCCCGAGGTCTCGTGCGGTCTTCATCAGGATCGCGCGCAGCTCAGCGGGGACCAGTTCAGGATTGCGCTCCATCATCAGCGCGGCGAGGCCGCTGATATAGGCCGCCGCGAACGACGTGCCCGATGTCATCTGATACTTGCCGTCCGGCGCAGGCAGGAAAATATCGACGCCGGGCGCCGATACCGCGATGTGGCTGCCGCGATTGGACGCGGGGAATAGCCGGTCATGCGCGTCGGTGGCGCTGACCGCGATCACGTTGGGATTGGCGGCCGGATACAGCGGCGGCGATTTCGGCCCGGCATTGCCGGCGGCTGCAACCAGGACCATGCCTTTGGTCGCCGCGGCCGCAATGCCGCGCTCCACCAGCGGATCCTTGGGGCCGGCAAAACTCATATTGACGATCTGCGCGCCATGCATTGCGGCGAAGTCGAGACTTTTGATAATGACGAACGACGTGCTTTCCGCACCATTCGGCGCCGCGCCGAAAGCGCGGATCGCCAGGATGCGCGCTTTCGGCGCGCTGCCCATCAGCCGGGCATGGGCCACGATCGCGCCGGCAATGCCGGTGCCGTGGACATGCGGACCTTCCTTGGCGCCGAGCGCATCAAAACTCTCGGCGATTGCGTCCTTAAGTTCCGGATGCCTGAGATCGATACCGGAATCGATCACCGCGACGGTGACATTGGCGCCGCGGGACAGCGCATGCGCCTCCGGCAGCCGGAGTTTTGCCAATGCATATTGCGCCGGATCGCCCTCGGCCGCCGCGGACTTCTGGTCCTGCAGCACATAACGGAAGTTCAGCTGCACCGAGCGCACGCCGGCGTCGGCGGCAAGCTCGGTTCGCACGGTTTCGACAGAACGCCGGTCGGTGATGCGGAACAGGCTGATGGCGCTGCCGATCAACGGCAATTGCTGCGAGCCGACGCGAGTCAGGCGGTGCCGCCGCGCCAGATCGTCAGCCTGCGCGGTGTCGACTTCCGCGATGATCTGATCGCTGATGTAACGAAGATTGGCCGCGGCCTGCGCCGCGTTGCGGCGAGGTCCGCCGGCATTCTGGCTGCGCGGCGGTGAACCCTTGGACCCGCCACCGTCGCCGAGATCGATGGACGAGACCGGCCGCTCGCTGCATTCGCCGCTGGAGTCGCGATAGGCGTAGCTGCAGGCCGGATAAAGGTTCGGCGAATAGCGCACATAGGGCAGCGTCGGCACCACCACCGCGACGCGCGGCGTGATCACCGCCATTGGTGCAATGGTCGGGGTGACGCGCGGGGTGACGATAGCCGTCACGTTCGGCGTGACGCGTGCGGTCACCGACGTGGCCGTCACCGTCGTCGTCTTGGCGGCAGTGCTACCGATATTCGTGGTCGTCCTGCCGGCGGCAGTAGTACCGAGACTGGTTGTGGTCCTGCCGATAGCGGTCGTGCTGACGTTGCTGGTCGTACTGACGCTGGTTGTCGTCCTGCCGACGGCCGTATTCGCGATACTGGTGTTGGTGACAGTGCCGCGGCCCGTGATGTTTCCGGTAGTGGTCGCAACATTGGCACCCCGCCCGGCGATGGTGGCGGTGCTGGCGGTTGTTCTGCCGGCGATGTTCGGGTTGATGCGCGCCGTGACGTTGGGAGTGCGCGAACCGATGTTGAGATTTGGCGTGCGCATGATGCTCTGCGCATGAACCGGCGGTGCGCCAAGCGGGATCAATGCAATGGCCGCCGCGATCAGCGCGGCTGCCGCGCTCCGCCCTGCGACCCGGCGATTGACCTCAGAATCGTTCAACGAGGAACCCCCTTGCACGCGGCAACTCACTGTGCGGCGGCCGCCAGATTGATGATCTTTTCATTCTGCAGCCGGGTCATCAGGGCGGCGATTTCTTCTCGCGACATCGGCTTGTCGCCGAACTGCAGGCGGAACATGCCGCCCGCGGTGCTGTCGATGATCGATGCCCGATTGGCGTCGAGGAACGCAGTGATATCGGCCACGCGTGCATCCGGCGCGAACCTGACAAAAACGCTAGGCGCCGCTTCCGGTCCGAGCGGGCGTACGATGCTCTGCTTGGCGCCGGACAGCGACGCCGTCTGAAACGTTCCGGCCTGCTGCTTTGCCAGGATCGCGCCGATCACTCCGGCCTGCAGCAACAGCAGCACGGCGCCGAGCGTAGCCGAGAAAGCCAGCGTACGCGGCGACAGGCTTGCAAAAAATTCGGCGATCCGCGTGGAGATGCCGAGCGACACCGACGGCTTGCGCGCAGGCTCCGCGTCGATCGCCGCGAACAGTTTTTGCATCGCGCGCGCCGACGGCGCGCCGAGGCTCTCATTGAGCGCAATGGTTTCGGCGTATTCTTCCTGAATCGCCGCATACTGCTTCGCCAGCGCAGGATCCCGCGCCAGCGCCTCGTCGACGCGGCGGCTCTCGCGCGCGCTCAGCGTGCCGGCGGCATGCCAGGGCAGCAGCGCCTCGATTTCCCCGGGCTCTTGCTCCAGGATTTTCTTGTTCGTTGCCATCATGGCCAGCCTCGTTCCACGCCGGCTGCCTTGAGCAGATCGGCCAGTTTCTTGCGCGCGTAAAACAGGCGCGTCTTCACGGTGTTCTCCGGGATCCCGACGATTTCGGCTACTTCCTCCACGGATTTCTCGTGGTAGTAGACGAGATCGACGATCTCGCGGTGCTCGGACGAAAGCGATGTCAGGCACTTCCGCAACGCCTCGCTGGTATCTTTTTTCTGGACCGTCACTTCCGGATTGTCGGAGGAATCCTCGATCGCGTTGGCGGCCTCATCGTCCAGTTCGGCATCCTTCCTGCGACGCATCGCGGAAAGCGCCTTGAATCTCGTTATCGCCAGTAGCCAGGTGGAGACGGCAGATCGGCCTTCGAACTTGCCCGCCTGACGCCAAACATCGAGGAAAACCTCGCTGATAAGGTCTTCAGCGGCCTGTTCGTTCCGCACGAGCCGTAACCCGAAACGAAACACCCTGACGTGATGCCTTCCGTACAGCACCTGCATGGCGAGCCGGTCGCCTTGGGCGATCCGAGCGATCAGGACATTGTCCGAAGCCGCTTGTGTCGCGCTCAATGGCCGTCTCGCAAGGTTGGTCGGGTTGGCATGCCAGCAGGTTCGACTAGTAAGGCAAAAATCTTCTCAAATTAGCGGAATTTGCCTGCAATCTCCGGGGCCAGGGGCCTACAGCGCCGTCCGTGAGCCGAAAAAAAACAGCAGAGGTAGCGGAACAAAACTTAAAGGTATCATAGTATAGAAAACCCGTGCTGTCACGCTGCAATGACCTGCGAAGGCCGCGTGTGCACTTTTCACTGCACAACTTGCCCGCGCGGAGTCGGCCGACAGAGACTCGCCGGCCGGCGCCACCTTACCCGAAGTCACCGAATTTCCATTGCGAAACAATGCCACCAGCCCGCCACGCAGGCAAAAACCCTTGGTCAAAAGATACCAAACCTAAAGTGTTTTCTCCTTAAAGTTCCGTCTCGAGTTCAGCCACGGCGAGACCATGCGAACTGCCGCCTCTTCTTTCCCCAATCCAATTGCCGGCGCATTGGACGGCGCGGACCGCTTGCCGACGCCAAAAGTGCTGGCGCGCCGCGCGAAGCAGCGGCGGCAGATGCTGGGAATGATCGGCATCAGCTATATCATCGATGCCGCGATCCTTTTGACCTACGCCCATGCCGGGACCATTCCGGCGACGATCGGGCCGGCGTTCGGGATCTGCGGCCTCGGATCGGTCGCCTGCTTCATCGCGCTGTCCGAAGCAGGCGTCAACGACCGCTTCAAGGATCATTACTTCGTCGTACCGCAGTCGATGGTCAGCCTCGCCATCATGCTGGCCTTCGCCTTTCTCGTGCCCGAGGTCGGCATCCTGTTTCTCTGCGCGCTTTTCGTCGTGTTCAGTTTCAGCGCGCTGCGCTCGACGCCGCGGCAGACCGCAATGGTCTGGACCGCGATGGCGTTCGGGATCGCGGCGCTGTTTTTATTGACCGACAAGCCGATCTCGATCCCGCACCAGACCTATCTGGAGCGTTTCGCCACCATGCTGGCGTTCGTGCTGACCATCGGACGCTGCATGTTCCTTGGCATCTTCGCAAGTTCGCTGCGTGAATCGCTCTACAGGCGCGGCTTGCAACTGAAGGAAGCCTACAAGCGCATCGAGGAGCTGGCCGAGCTCGACGAGCTGACCGGATCGTTCAACCGGCGCTGCATCATGCGGATGCTGGAAGACGAGATCGCCCGCGCCCACCGCAGCAAAACCCCGTTCTCGGTGGCGCTGATCGATCTCGACTGGTTCAAGCGCATCAACGACGCCCATGGGCACCCGACCGGCGATGAAGTATTGCGGACCTTCGCCATCACGGTGTTTGCCAATATCCGCAGCATCGACCGCTTCGGCCGCTACGGCGGCGAGGAATTCTTGCTGATCCTGCCCGACACGCCGCACGACACAGCCGCGCGCATCCTCGACCGCCAGCGCGAGATCATCGCCGAACTGGACTGGAGCGCGTTTTCACCGGGCATGAGCGTGACGATTTCCGCAGGGGTTGCCACGCTGGTCCCCAATGAGGCTCCCGACGCCCTTCTCGCGCGCGCCGACCGCGCGCTTTACGCAGCCAAGGCACGAGGACGCAACCGCATCGCCAGCGCCTGACCCGTTTCATTTTCATTGCCCAGCGACGAAGAACACGCCGGTTTAACGCTTCGAATTCTCCAGGACAGAAGTCATGATTTCGAAATCCGCCCACGCTTCGACAGATCTGCTCGACGAACTGCAGACCACGCTCGCGCACGGCACCGTGGCGCGCCGGGTGGAGACGCTGCGCCGCGTCACCGACCTTTTTCTCAACGGCGCCGTCGATTATTCGGACGAGCAGATCGCGCTGTTCGACGACGTCTTTCATTGCCTGATGCGGCATATCGAGGCGTCCGCCAAGGCGCTGCTCGCCAACCGCCTCGCGCCGATCGATAGCGCGCCGCCGCTGACCATCCGCGCGCTGGCGTTCGACGATCTGATCGAGGTCGCGGCCCCCGTGCTGTCGCAGTCGGAACGGCTCGACGACGACGCGCTGATCGAGACCGCGCGCAGCAAGAGCCAGGCGCATCTGATGGCGATCTCGACGCGAAAAACCTTGAGCGGTGCGGTGACCGACGTGCTGATCCTGCGCGGCGACGACGACGTGGTGCAAAACACCGTCAACAATCCCGGCGCCGAGTTCACCGAGCGCGGCTTTGGCCGGCTGGTGGCGCGCGCCGAGGGTGACGACAACCTCGCCACCTGTATCGGCCTGCGGCCGACCATCCCGCGGCATCATTATCTGAAACTGATCGCAAAAGCCTCGGTCACGGTGCGAGCGCGGCTCGAGGCCGCCAATCCGCCATTGCCGGGGGACGTTACCGCCGCGGTGCGGGAAGCGACACGGCGCGCCCGCTCGGCGCCATCGGCCATCACCCAGCAAACCGCCATCGCCCACGCGCTGGTCAAATCATTATATCAGGACGGCCGGCTCGACGAGCATCAGGTCGCGGCATTTGCGGAAGCCGGCAAGTTTGACGAAACCAATGCGGCGATCGCGGCGCTCGCCAATGTGCCCATCGCGGTGGCCGAAACCATGATGGTGGAATCCCGCTCCGAGGGCGTGATGATCCTGGCAAAAGTGTCGGGGATGTCGTGGTCGACGGTGAAAGCGATCATCAACATGCGCGACGAACTGTCGGGCCTGGACCGCGCCAATCTCGAAGCCTGCCGGCAAACCTACGAACGGCTGCGCACCTCGACCGCCCAGCAGGTGCTGCGCTTCCACCGCATGCAGCAGACCGCGGCGCCGGCGGCGTAGCGCAGCGTCGTAGGGTGGGTTGGCGCCAAAGGCGCGTAACCCACCGGCCGAACTTGCGGCAAGTGAAGTGGAGGAGGTTCAGGTTGCAGCCCGTAGGATGGGTTGAGCGCTTGCGAAACCCATCACACACTCGCCACGAACAACGAGATGATGGGTTTCGCTTCGCTCTACCCATCCTACGCGCTAAAGGGTCGCTCTGAAACATCCAAGGTCGCCATCCGTTACATTATCGGAGCGCCCGCTAAGGAGAAACAGCCATGCCCAACACCGTTCGACTGCACCGCGTCCTGGCAACCAGGCCCGATAAGGTCTATCGCGCCTTCATCGAGGCGGACGCCATGGCAAAATGGCTGCCGCCCGACGGTTTTACCTGCACCGTGCATCACTTCGACGCGAAAGTCGGCGGCGCCTTCAGGATGTCGTTCCGGAATTTCACCACGGGCGTGAGTCACTCTTTTGGCGGAGAATATTTGGAGCTCGTGCCCGGGAAAAGCTTGCGCTACACCGATAAGTTCGACGATCCGAATTTGCCGGGCGAAATCCAGGTGACGGTGACGCTCAGGGCGGTCAGCGTCGGCACCGAGGTGAATATCGTGCAGGAAGGCATTCCCGACGCGATTCCGGTGGAAGCGTGCTATCTCGGCTGGCAGCAGTCGTTGCGAAATCTCGCCAGCCTGGTCGAGCCCGAAATCAATCAATAGAGCGAGGAGCGAGTAGCCCGGATGCAGCGCAGCGCAATCCGGGACTTAGCGCGGTAAGATCAAGTTCATATGCGTCCCCCTTGTTGACCTGCCCCGGATTGCGCTTCGCTGCATCCGGGCTACGAAAAGCACGAAAACGGCCGTTCACGACATTGTGAATGTATGCCTATCCCCGTCCCCAAAACCTCGCTTATCCTGCTCGCGTCCTGTCGGATGAGGGAACGCTTTCTAGAAGCGGTCCTTCAGCGGACAGAGCGAAAGCTGGCCGGACCGGGGCGCCCCGGAACGGTCGACGGCCTGGTGGTTGGTGGAGCGCCGGGAGGCGCTGCGCCTAGCCTTGGGCGCGCGCGGTGGCCTTGCCGCGCGAGGTGGGTTCGCCGCCCGCCTCAAGGGTGCCTCGCAAGCATCCTGGCGCCTCCCACCGCTCCATCCCCTCGCGTGGGTATCGCGAGGGACTGGCAAACCTCGGACGCATCGCGCCGCGAGAACGCGGAAGTGTGGCTGTTTGAAATTCGAATCCGGAATTGAGACAAGGCGCGCCTCTTAAACCTCGCCCCGCTCTTTCGCGGGGAGAGGTCGACGCGCATCGTCAGATGCGCGGCGGGTGAGGGGCCAGGCACTGAGTTCAATCACACCCGAAAGCTATCGGGTCGGAAGGCCTTCGGCGCAAAAAGTGCGACCCGAGAGTCCGTCGATTGTATTTGCTGCATTGCCTCGCCCCTCACCCGAAGCCTGCGCTAACGCTCCGGCTTCGACCTCTCCCCGCAAGAGCGGGGCGAGGTTAAGAAAGCGGCGCCGCTGCGTCGGGGGGCACGTTGTGTTCTTCGCGGGGACGACCCGGGGAGCGGCTTAAAACCGCAACACCCTCGATCCCGCCATTGCACCAATCGCGGTTACCAGCGCGGCGGCAAGCGTGTACCAGGTCGCCACGAACAGCGGTGAATCGTCGGTGCAATGCGCAGCGTACAGCGTTGCCGCCAGTCCGGCCGACAGCAGGCCGGCAAAGGCGCCGGCAACCGCGGGCCGCGCCGGAGCGCCGTGGCGCAAGGCTACCAGCGCGCCTGCCAATAGCGGCAGCGACAGCAGCGGGATCGCGGTCAGGCAAACCCGCGAATTGGATCCAACCAGCCGCGTCATCATCGGCAGTCGCTGCGGCATCATCATCTCGCCGCCGATGCCGATGCCGAGCAGGCCGACCGGGATCAGCAGCAGCCACGCCCAGCCCCGCGTCGAGACTTCCGGGCGCGACAGATGAACGGCGATCGCGATTGCAGGCAACGCCAGCGCCAGCGTCACCAGAAATTTCAGGTCGAAGAACGGATTGCGCATCGCCGTCATCGCGTCCGGACGGACGCCCAAGCTCCATCAGGAACATCGCCAGCGAAAACGGCGCCGCGACCAATAGCGCCAGCGCCAGCACGAGGCCCACGGGCCGTTCCCGATGCGCGTTATCGGCGGCCAAGGTGCGAATGAGGCGATCGGTATCCATGCTCATTGTTTCCGCAGCCTGGCGGTGAGGTTGGCGAGCCCGCGATGCAGCGCCACCCGCACCGCGCCCTCGCTCATCGACAGTTTCGCCGCCGTCGCCTTGATCGAGGCTGAGTCCACCGCGATCGATTGCAGCACGTCGCGCTGCCGCGGCGGGAGCGCTTCGAGATGAGCTGCTACCTCCCGCGCCGGCACGGTTTCCCCGGCGGGTTCGCTCGGGATCACCTCCGAAAAGTCGTCGATGTTGACGAACACCCGGCGGCCGCGGCGGCGCAGCGCGTCGATCAGCTTGTTCCGCGCGATCGCGAACAGCCACGGCGCGAACGGCGCGTTGGCGTCCCAGGTATGCCGCTTCAGATGCACCGCCAACAAAATATCCTGCACAATGTCCTCGGATTGATCGACCGGTTGCCCGGCCCGCGCCAGCCCGCGCCGCGCCGTGGCCCGCAGCACCGGCGCGATGGCGCCGAGCAGGCGCTGATACGCCGTACCGTCTCCTGCAATGGCCGACCGCATCAGGCCGGTCCACTCGTCCTCACGATCGCGCAACTCGCGCTCCCACCAGGTAATTCGGTCGATCTTTCAATTTGTTACGCCTGACATCTTGGATCACGAAATCGTGAAAAGAGCCTGGTCCCGAAAAAAGCGAATCCAGCCGACCTCAGGCCTCATAACATCGATCGCGCCTCGCTGACACCGGGCGTGGATAGCTTCGCAGCGCGCGACGTGGACACTGCCCCGTTTTCGCCGGGTTCGCCGGAAGATTCCCTTTTTCTGCCCCGCTATGAACACGCCGTGCGTTCTCTTTGCGGTTTGGGGGCTGACAATTGGGGAGATTGTCAAATGAACATCAAAGCCAGCGGGCGCTCGGCATTGATCATCGCGGCAGGGTTTTGGCTGTGTGTCACAGGACCGCTGCAAGCTGCCGAGGACGCCGACGGCGGCGTCGCGGCGTCGAAAACCGAAAGCGCCGCAGGGGCGCCCATCGCGCTGAACAAGTTCGCCAAAAAATCCCGGCACTGGAACCACGCGTCGTCGCATCGCAAATCGGTGAGGCTCGCCTCGAAGGTCTCGACCGGGAACGGAAAGCATTCCGGGAAAAACCAGGCCGTCGAAGCCAACGCTGCGACGAACGACGGCGATCAGCCGGCAATCCCGCCCTCCGTTGCCAATGCCAACGCACAACTCGCGGCGGCCGACCTACCGGCAGACCTGAATTCGGTATCCGAAAAGGCCAGCAGCATGCTGCAGACCATGGCTGCCAGGCAGGATGATCCCGCCAACGCCCAGGCTGCAGCGCCCGGCTCAACCACCGAGCTTGTCGCCGCCGATCAGCTCAATGACGTCGATCGCGCCTTGAGCGACAGCAGAAACGAGGACAAGGACAAGGCGCCAGCGGCGACGTTGGCAATGGCCGTGGCGCAGGCGCCAGCCGCTGTCAGTTCCGACGATTCCGCCTGGGGGCAAACCTCCCTGATCGGAAAAATCTTCATCGCCTTCGGCGGCCTGCTGACGCTGGCGTCGGCGGCGCGAATGTTCATGGCGTAGCGTCTCGTGCCCCGGACGCAGCGCAGCGCGTAGCACTTGCGGAGCGGTGCGCTGCAGAGCCGGGGCCCAGCTTGCTTAACCGGGGTCCCGGTTCTGCGAAGCAGCGCGAAGAACGCTGCATCGCGCCCGGGACACGATGCCACCACTTGAAGCCCATCCCGCCAACGGGCACATTGCCCGCGAAACCAGCGCGGGACGGGCCATGAGCACATTCGAATACATCATCGTCGAGAGCAAAGGCGCCGTCGGCATCGTCACGCTCAACCGTCCCAAACTGCTCAATGCGCTGTCGTTCGGGGTATTTCGCGAGATCGCGGCGGCGATCGACGATCTCGAAGCCGACGACAAGATCGGCTGCATCCTTTTGACCGGCAGCGACAGAGCGTTCGCCGCCGGCGCCGATATCAAGGAGATGCAGCCGAAAACCTTCATCGATATGTTTTCCAGCGATTTTACCGCGATCGGCGGCGATCGCGTCGCCAAGTGCCGCAAGCCGACCATTGCCGCCGTTTCCGGCTACGCGCTCGGCGGCGGCTGCGAGCTCGCGATGATGTGCGACATCATCATCTGCAGCGACACCGCGAAGTTCGGCCAGCCCGAGATCACGCTCGGCACCATTCCCGGCATCGGCGGCACCCAGCGGCTGACCCGCGCCATCGGCAAATCCAAGACGATGGACCTGTGCCTCACCGGCCGGATGATGGATGCGGCGGAAGCGGAGCGCTCGGGCCTCGTGAGCCGCGTCGTGACGGCGGACAAGTTGATGGAGGAAGCGCTGGGGATGGCGGAGAAAATCGCTTCGATGTCGCAACCCGCGGCGGCGATGGCCAAAAGCGCCATCAACCGCGCTTTCGAAACGCCGCTCGCCGAAGGCCTAAATGTCGAGCGCGACCTGTTCCACGCGACGTTTGCGCTGGAGGATCGTTCCGAAGGCATGGCGGCGTTCATCGAGAAGCGCAAACCGGTGAATAAGAATAGGTAGCGGGACGATGCTGAATTTATTGACCGCGGCTTCTCACTAGCGCTGCGTTGACCAGCGCGCGATAGAAGCGTTCGGGCAGCGTTGTCGGCTTATCCAGCCCGATCCGCGCCAGGCACTTTTCATCAGAAGCATTCGCCCTCCGCGTGAAGCCCTGCCACAGCAATCCCGGCAAACGCCGCGGCGATTGCTGCGCCTCCTGCAACAGCTGCAGCGCCGGAATCAGCCGCTGCTCGGCTTCGGTAAAATCGGTGCCGAACGGAAATACCGGCAGCAGCCCGGCGTCGCGCGCGGGCTTCAATGCGCCGGCGATGCGTTCTGCAAAATTCTCGCGATGCGCGGCTGGAATTTCAAACCCCTTCGCCAGCTTGCCGGCGTCTTTTGCCTGCCGCGCGAGTTCGCCTTGAAACCGCGAATCCGCCACCGCCAGCATTTCCGCGATCACGTCGGCATCGGATTTTCCCCGAAGATCGGCGACGCCATATTCGGTGACGACGATGTCGCGCAAATGGCGCGGGATGGTTGCATGCCCGTAAGCCCAGCGGATGTTGGATGCGAGTTTGCCGTGAGCCCGCCGGGTCGCTTCCAGCGTCAGGATCGAGCGCGCCCCGCGCAACGCGAATGCCTGCGCCACGAAATTATACTGGCCGCCGACGCCGCTCACCACCTGGCCGTCCTCGAGGCCGTCGGAGATCACTGCGCCCATCAAGGTCGCCATCATCGCATTGTTGACGAACCGCGCATCGACGCGGGCGCGGCGTTTCGATTCTTCGTCTCCGTAGAGCTGGTTGGTGAACGACACCGGCATCATCTGGATGCGCGCGAGTGCCTCCGGGGTCATTTCGCGCAAGGCGCGGTAGAACGATTTCGGCCCGAGAAAAAACGCGCCATGCAGCGCCACGCCGTCGACTTCGCGCTTGAGAATGCCGGCCTCGATCAGGCCGAGAAACGCCTCGAACAGCATCTCGCTGACGCCGTAAAGTCCCTTTTCGAACGGCTCGGTTTCAGGTGCGAGTAGCGCCGTTCCCGGCGCGAGCCGCGTCATGATCTCGCGAAACCGCGCGTTGTCGCGGTGGCGCACGATCAGGCCTTGCGCCAGGGCGTCGCCGACCTGGCCGATGCCGATCTGCAGCGTGCCGCCGTCGCGCACCAGCCCCGCGGCGTGGAGGCCGATGGCGTATTCGGTATCTCCGATCGGCTCCGCCGGCGGCGCGAACAGCGGAAAGTCGGTTTCGGGGCTGTCGAGGATGGCGGTGAATTCCTCCGCTGGCAGATCGCCCTGCCCCGGCATGAACGGCAATTCGGAATTGACTTGTCCGATCAGTCTGAACGAAGCGCGGCCCTCGGCACGGGCGCGCAGCAGATCCAGCGTGGTGTCGGTGTTGCAGCTGAGACTATATCGCGCCACGCCATTGATGACGCGCCTGGCCACCAACTGCGTGATGACGTTGAGGCCGCGCTCCAGAATGTACGACGCCGCATGGGTGTAATTGGCGGAGATATAGTGCTGCTGCGCGAACGGCACATGCAGCCATCTTCCGGCCAGAAAGAAAAACTCGATCACCTTGATATTCGGCGGCAACGCTCCCTTACGCAGCGGGCCGGCATAGGCCAGATCAGGATATCCGCCGAACAGCCGCTCGATGACAGGCGCGATGAAACGCCGCTCGAGCAGGTTCGAGGGCTCCGGCTTCTCCAGGGTGAGTGCCGAGAAAATCGTCAGGTCGATCGCAGGATCGGCGGCGGCGCGCTGATACAGTGCGTTGACGACATGATTGGCCTTGCCGAGCCCAAGCGGCAGGCCGACCACGAGCCTGGTTCCGACTTCGCGGATAATGTCGTCCGCGATCGCGCCGGGGTCGGAAAACAGTTTCGGCATGGAAGTTCCGCTTGCAATACGATCCGGGGTGGCGGCGTCCAGTTTGGCGCGCGGAAACCTGGTGGCGTTTTAGCTGATTGCGGCAGGCGCAGAAACAAACGCGGCAAATGCATGCGCGGCTCATGCCGCGACGCGGCGCAGCTCGCAAACCGGAAACAGGATTCGTCAGTCCGCCAACTGCGTTCGTGCGATGAAGTCCGGGGTACCTCTTTGATAGGCTTTCTTCACCCAATCGTCCCTGCGCCGCTTCAACAGGAAGGTGTCCGAAGCGCCGGGGCCGGATTTCGAGGCTTTCTTTTTCGAGGCCTTCTTTGCGCCGGTTTTCGCGCCGCCATGATTGACGTTCCACAGCGCACGGGCACGATAGTGTTCGTACAATCGCATGAACTCCGCAAAATACGTCTGCGCCAACGCCGGAGTGCCGGTAATCTCGAGCAGGTTCTCGTCGTTCTTATGCGTCGAATTATTGCTCAGATTTGCCGAGCCGGTATAAATCGTCGGGCTGTCGGTTTCGGCGTCGATGACGATGAACTTGTGATGGATGTGAACGGCCGGCGGGGGACGCGTCTTCTTGCCCTTGCCGGGCTTGGCGGGCTTCAAAGTGCTTTGGCTGGACAGATCGACGGAGTTGAGTTCGGGCAGGAAATCGGCGGGCGTATTGCCGGGGCGGAAATACGAATAGGCCAGGACCGCTTTATCCTTCCGCGACCGGTTGAAAAGCGTGACCTTGATCTGCGTCGCCGCCGTCGGCTTTTTTGGCGCCTCGCCCGAATCAGACTGATTCGCAGCCGGGTCCGACTTCTTTTTCGTCTTCTGCGAGGGGTCGGAAATGCTGTTCAGCAGCCCGTACAGCAGCTTCTTGCGATCGCCGGTCGCGAGCAACGACTTGATCAGCGTTGGATCGGTCGGGTCGAACATGCAGAAAATCACCGACTTTTTCGCGTTCTTGACCGCCGCGATAACCGTGTCGATCGAGACCCGCTTGTCGGATGGCTCGGGCGAAAAGAATACACGGACGCTTGCTTTGCCGACCTTTACCCTCGGCGACCATGCGGCGCCCGCCGCGGTCGCCGCAACCTTGGGGTCGGGAATCATGAGCTGTTGCCGCTTGCTGTACAATTTCGCAAGTTGCGGCGAATTGAGGATGTGCAGCAGGTTGGCCTGTGACGTCAGTCCCTCCGGCGTGAAATTCGCCGATCCCATCAGCACGCGGCCGCCATCGACGTCCACCAGAAACTTGTCGTGCATGATGTTGGTCTTCGAGCGCGGATGGCCCTTGAATTTCTTCGACTTGAGTAGCTTGATCGCTGGCAGATCGGTCTGGTCGTTGGTGCGGTCCTCATACACAAGCGACAGCGGTCCCTTGAATCCCTTGAGTGCCGGCACCACCCATCTTTTGTCGGTGAGATGATAGATCGCTCCGTCGATCTGCTTGGCAGGTTTCAGGATCGCGCCGAAGGAATTCTCCAGACCGTTGGCCAGCCAATCCATTACCTCGGGGATGTCCTTCGCCGGGTCCGGAAATTTTCGTGAAAACGCCTGCGAACTGACGACGGCGCGATTGAACCAGGTCGAAATACCATCTTCCTCCACCAGCGGAAGCTTGACGCTGATCGTGACTTCATTGTCGTGCTGGAGCGCGAGGTCCTTGGGGCCGGTGCCGCGAACCGGCGTAATGGTGTATTTGAACGACTTGCCACGATCCTTGTCGTCGATGCCGGCATCCCACCACAGGAATTTTTGAAACGGTGCAAGGTTGCTGGGCAACGGCTGCGAATTGGGCCCGGGCTTGTCGAAGCCGATCTTGTTGAAGAGAAATCCGTCCTTCTCCTTCGGCGTGAATCCCGGAGTGCGAAGAATGGCGAAGCCCAGGAAATCCGAGAATCGGCTGCCCGCGGGCCAGTCCATCGCGAGCAGAACCAGCGTCGGCGACGTGTATGCGCGCGCCCGAACGCTGTTCGGACCACTGGAATTGCTGGGGGCTGCTTTTGCCTTGGCTTTGCGTGCCATGCGAACACCTCTCAAATTAGCGGCCTGCGGCCGGTGAAAATAAATCGGCAAGTAAATGTTCAAGCTCAGAGCCTGGATGCCCTCGCGGGAGCTGTCAATCAATTGTGTCAGCGAACCCTAGCGATCTCAAGCACATTGCGGATTGCGGTCAGGACGGGATGCTCGAGCCAATAGGGACTTCGGGCAACACCCTGCGGCGAACGCATGAAAGCACACAGATTCCGCGCCGGACGGTTTGCCTGTGGGGCCAACGCCCTCTAAACAGGGAAACGGGCCGTCGGCGGGGGCGGATGGCTTAGGCTTTGTTGCGGGATCAGATGGTTGGGCGTGCCGGTAGCGTTGGCCACGTGGGAAGGCGCGTGCTTCGATCGGGCATGAGCCTTGGCGTCGCCGCCTGTCTCGGTTTTGGGGCGACCGCAGCACAAGCCGAAGCCCTGCCCGAAGCCCTGGCCAAGGCCTACCAGTCCAATCCACAGCTCAATGCCGAACGCGCGCGGCAACGCGCCACCGACGAGAATGTGCCGCAGGCCTTGGCGGGATACCGGCCGCAGATCGTCGCCACTCTCGGCGGCGGGCTGCAGGCCGTCCGCGACCTCCTGCCCAACAACACGATTCAGACCGCGACCCTGAAACCCTGGACCATCGGGGTGACGGTGACGCAGACGCTGTTCAACGGTTTCAAGACCGCCAACAGCGTGCGCGTGGCGGAACTGCAGGTGCAGTCCGGCCGCGAGGCGCTGCGCAATGTCGGACAGGGCGTCCTGCTCGACGCCGTCACCGCCTATACCAACGTGCTGGCCAATCAGTCCCTGGTCGAGGCGCAGCGTTCCAACGTCGCCTTCCTGCGCGAAACCCTGGGCATCGTGCAGAAGCGGCTCAATGCCGGCGACGTGACGCCGACCGACACCTCGCAGGCCGAAGCGCGCTTGAGCCGTGGCCTTGCCGATCTCAACGCCGCCGAAGTCAATCTCGCCATCAGCCAGGCGACCTATGCCCAGGTGATCGGCAATCCGCCGGCGCGATTGAGCCCGGCCGAGCCGGTGGATCGCTACTTGCCGCGCAGCCGCGACGAGGCCACCGCGCTGGCCTTCAAGGGACATCCGGCCGTGCTCGCCGCCGGTTTCGACGTCGATGTGGCGACCACCTCGATCAACGTCGCGGAAAGCAGCCTTTATCCGACGGTGACGCTGCAGGGCAATGTGAGCAAGAGCCGGGACTCCGATCCGACGCTCGGCACCTTCGGCACTGATCAGGCCTCGATACTCGGCCAGGTCACCGCGCCGATCTACGACGGCGGCACTGCAGCGTCGCAAACCCGGCAGGCCAAGGAAGTCAGCGCGCAGAGCAGGCTGGTGCTCGACCAGGTCCGCAACCAGGCACGCACCGCCGCCACCGGCGCCTGGGTCGCGCATGAAGGCGCCAAGATCGCCGTTAGCGCTTCGGAATCCGAGGTCCGCGCCGCCGGCGTCGCGTTGCAGGGCGTGCAGAAAGAGGCGCAGGGCGGCCAGCGCACCACCATCGACGTGCTGAACTCGCAGCAGGAATTGATTTCCGCCAAGGCGCGGCTGATCGGCGCGCAGCGCGACCGCGTGATTGCGTCCTACACCCTGCTCAGCGCCATCGGGAAGCTAGATGTTAAAACGCTGGCGCTCAACACGCCGGACTATCTGCCCGAGGTGCATTACCATCAGGTGCGCGACGCCTGGCACGGCCTGCGCACGCCGTCGGGGCAGTAGCGGCGCAATCGGCTAACCGAGCTTTGGCCAGGCAAATTTAAGCTTGTCCTGACAATGTACGGTTGATAAAATATCCGCCAAAGGAGATTTCAGATGACTGACACGTTAGAAGGACGGTCGGAGCGCGTCGATTTGCGGATGACGCCCGCAGCCAAGCGAACGTTGCAACGAGCTGCCGCCGTCACCAACAAGACGTTAACCGAATTCCTGCTCGATACCGGCCTCAACGCAGCGTTGGACACGCTTGCGGATCGCCGTGTATTTCAGCTCGATGACAAGCGCTGGAAAGCGTTCACGGCAGCATTGGCGGCACCTCCCAAGAACAATCCCAAGCTACGAAAATTGCTTGCTCGTAAGCCTGCTTGGCAAAAATGACCCGCGGGGCCGCCGGTACGAGTGTCCTTACGGCACCCGAACCGATCACCTCGGATCACGAACTGGATGCGTTCGAATCCGGTAATGCTACTCTTGACGAGTGGCTGCAACGCCGTGCCCGGCGAAACGAAGCGGATGGGGCGTCGCGGACGTTCGTACTTTGCGCCGGCCGACGCGTCGTTGGTTACTACAGCCTTGCTGCCGGATCAGTGCTGCATACTGCCTCAACGGGAAAAGTTCGCCGCAATATGCCGGACCCAGTACCGGCTTTGCTGCTCGCCCGGCTTGCTGTCGATCGAGCATGGCACGGAAAGGGATTGGGAGCAGACCTGCTATCCGATGCCGTTTCGCGTGCAATCGGAGCGGCGGCAACGATTGGTGTGCGAGCCATCCTCGTCCACGCGATTTCAAATGAAGCAAAAGCTTTTTATGAAAAACACGGCTTTCATTCGTCTCCGATCGAGCCAATGACTTTGATGGTCACAATCGATGAAGCCAGGCGGATGTTGAATTTCCCGATCACACCTGCAGAATAAATGCCCGCTCGCGCGCCTTGATAATGCCGACCACGGTGTCATTCACCGGCGTCGGCACGCCGAGCGGCTTGCCTAGCCGCGGGATCGATCCGTTGATGGCATCGACCTCGCAGCGCCGGCCGGCGTTGTAATCCAGCAGCATCGAGGGCCGCGCGCCGGGAATCTTCCCGCCGAGTTTTCGGATGTGCTCGACGGGATCGCCGACATCCAGCTTTACCCCGGAAGCTCTTGCGACCGCGATCGCTTCCTCGGCGCAGCCCCGCGCCACGCCCCAGGCATCGCTGTCGTCGAGGATTTCGCCGACGCTGAGGCCGGTGGTGCAGGATGTTCCGGAGAACGCGACATTCATGATCAGCTTTTCCCATACCATCTGCTTGACGTCGTCGAACAGCGCCACCTTGAAACCGGCGGATTCCCAGATCTTCGCCGAAGCCTGCAGCAGCTGCTTCGGCAGCCCGGCAAAGGCGCCGAAGCGGATCATCTCCATGCCGTTGTGGTGGACATGGCCGGGGGCGCGGACCGAGGCGCCGAAGCCGCCGACGACACCGATGGCGATGCGATCGGCGCCGAGAATGGGAGCGGCGATTTCCGGCGAGCCGAGGCCGTTCTGGATGGTCTGCACGATGGTGCCGGGACCGAGCAGCGGCGCGCAGGAATTTGCAGCGGCTTCCACGTCGAACGCCTTGGTGGCGATGATGACGAGGTCGCAGGGACCGATCCCGTCCGTGGTGGTGGAGGCGTGAATCGGCACCGTGCGGTCGCCGCTGGCGCCCTCGCAGCGCAAGCCTTTGGCCGCCATCGCCTCGGCGTGGTCCGGCCATAGCGTCACCGCATGCACCTCATGGCCGGCATCGACCATCAGCGCGGCATAGACCGAGCCCATCGCGCCGCAGCCGACGATTGCAATTCTGGCCATGTCGAGTCTCCCTATTGCTTTCCTCATGGTGAGGAGCGTCGCGCAGCGACGCGTCTCGAACCATGCAGCCCTCGGCCATCCTTCGAGACGCGATCCTTTAGGAGCGCTCCTCAGGATGAGGACAGTATTGCGTTATCGCGCCCGGCGTGAAAAGTAAGAGATCAGCACCGGCAGGGTGATCAGAATGACCAGGGGCGCCAGCATCATGCCGGTGACCACGACCACGGCGAGCGGTTTTTGCACCTGCGAGCCGATCCCCTCCGACAGTGCCGCCGGCAACAGCCCGACGCCGGCGACGACGCAGGTCATCAGCACCGGCCGCAGCTGCAACTCGCCGGTGCGGATCACCGCCCTCGCCCGGTCGTAACCTTCTTCGATCAGCTGGTTGAACTGCGACAGGATGATGATGCCGTCCATCACCGCGATGCCGAACAGCGCGATGAACCCGATCGCCGCCGACACGCTGAAAGGAATGCCCGATATCAGAAGCCCGAGCACCCCGCCGAAGATCGCCATCGGGATCACGCTCATGGCCAGCAGGGTATCGATCATCGAGCCGAAATTGAACCACAGCAGCACCGCGATCAGCGCAAGGCTGATCGGCACCACGATCGACAGCCGCTTGATGGCGTCCTGCAGATTGCCGAATTCGCCGACCCATTCGATCCGCGATCCCGGCGGCAGTTGCACTTGCGCCGCAACCTTGTCCTGCGCCTCGCGGATAGCGCTGCCGAGGTCGCGTTCGCGCACCGAGAATTTGATCGGCAGGTAGCGCTCCTGCTGCTCGCGATAGATATAGGCGGCGCCCGACACCAGCTGGATCGACGCGACCTCGCTCAAGGGAATCTGCGTGATCGCGCCGTTGGGACCGGGCGCGCCGATACGCAGGTTCTGGATCGCCTCGGCGCTGCGGCGATATTCCGGCGCCAGCCGCACGATGATCGGGAAATGCCGGTCGCTTCCAGGCTCGTAGAGATCGCCGGCGCTGTCGCCGCCGATGGCGACACGGATGGTGGCGTTGATATCGCCCGGCGACAGCCCGTAGCGCGCGGCGCGGGCGCGGTCGATATCGATCTGGATCGTAGGCTGGCCGAGCGAGGTGAATACCGAAAGATCGGTGACGCCCTGTACGGTGGCAAGTACCGACTTGATCTTGTTGGCGGTGTCGGTGAGCGCCTGCAGATCGTTGCCATACAGCTTGATCGAATTCTCGCCCTTCACGCCGGAGACGGCCTCGGCGACGTTGTCCTGGAGATATTGCGAAAAGTTGAATTCGACGCCGGGAAATTTGTCCTGCAACTGCGCCAGCAACTGCGCGGTCAGCACTTCCTTGTCATGCGTGCCCGGCCATTCGCCGACTGGCCTCAATGGCGCGAAGAATTCGGCGTTGAACAGGCCGGCGGCATCGGTGCCGTCGTCGGGACGGCCATGCTGCGACACCACCGCTTCCACTTCGGGCCGGCTGCGAATGATTTTCCGCATCTCGTTGACATAGGCATTGCCCTCCTGCAGCGAGATGGTCGGCGGCAAGGTCGCGCGAATCCACAAATTGCCTTCCTCGAGCTTGGGCAGGAATTCGAGGCCGAGCAGCCGGGTGAAAACAATGGTCAGGATCACGAGGCCCGCGGCGGCCGCCATTACAAGCTTTCGATTCTCGACCGCCCAGGCCAGCACCGGTGTGTAGATGCGATGCAGGGACGCCATGATCCAGGTTTCTGTCTCGTTCATGTGTGACGGCAGGATGAGGGCGCTGAGGGCGGGCGTCACCGTAAATGTCGCGAGCAGGCCGCCGGCCAGCGCATAGGCGTAAGTCCGCGCCATCGGCCCGAAGATATTGCCTTCGACCCCGCTCAAGGTGAACAGCGGAATGAATGCCGCAATAATGATAGCGGCGGCAAAGAAGATCGAGCGCGATACGTCGGCCGCGGCTGAGAGGATGGCATGGCTCTTCATGCCCATGGTGGTTTCGCGGGAGATGTGGCTCTGCTCGGCTTCCGACAATGCAGTGGTTTGCGACAACCGGCGGAAGATCGCCTCCACCATGATCACGGTGGCGTCCACGATCAGCCCGAAATCGATGGCGCCGACCGACAGCAAATTGGCGGATTTGCCTCTGAGCACCAGAATGATGACGGCGAAAAACAGCGCGAACGGAATGGTGGCGCCGACGATCAGCGCGCTTCTGAGATCGCCGAGGAAAACCCATTGCAGCAGCACGATCAGCAGGATGCCGAGCACCATGTTATGCAGCACCGTGGCGGTGGTAATGTCGATCAGATCCTTGCGGTCGTAAATGCGCTCGATTTTTACCCCCGGCGGCAGGATGCTGGAGTTGTTGATCGACGCCACAAGGTGCTCGACACGCGCGATGGTCGGCGAACTCTGCTCGCCGCGGCGCATCAGCACGATGCCCTGCACGATGTCGTCGTCCCGATCTAGACCGGCGATGCCGAGACGGGGTTTCTCGCCGACGGTGACGGTGGCGATATCCTTGACCAGCACCGGATTGCCGCCGCTTTGCGACACCATGGTGCTGGCGAGATCGTCGATCGAGCGGATCAGGCCGACGCCACGCACCACGGCGGATTGCGCGCCGATATTGACGGTACTGCCGCCGACATTGATGTTGGAATTGCCGACCGCCTGCAGCACCTGCGGCAGCGTCAGCCCGTTGGCGACCAGCTTGTTGAAGTCGACCTGAAGCTCATAGGTCTTGGTCCTGCCGCCCCAGCCGGTGACGTCGATCACCCCGGGTACGGCGCGGAAGCGGCGCTGCAACACCCAGTCCTGCAGCGTCTTCAAGTCCAGCACGCTGTAGTTCGGCGGCCCGGCCAGGCGGTAGCGGTAGATTTCACCGATGGCGCTGAGCGGCGAAATTCCCGGCTGTACATTGCCGGGCAACGGCGCCACCTGCGACAGCCGGTTCAGTACCTGCTGCAAAGCCTCATCATAGGTGTAATCGAACGAAAATTGCAGTTTGACGTCGGACAATCCGTACAGCGAGATGGTGCGGATCGTGCGCAGGTTCTTGATGCCGGCGACCTGGGTCTCGATCGGAATGGTGATGTAACGCTCGATTTCCGCCGCGGATAGACCCGGGCTTTGCGTCACAATGTCGACCATCGGCGGGGTCGGATCGGGATAGGCCTCGATGTTGAGCTGCTTGAACGCGATCAGGCCGCCGATCAACACGGCGGCAAACAAACCCACCATCAGATAGCGGCGGTGGACGGCGAGTTCGACGAGGCGATCCATTCAGCCCGGATCTTTCAAGAAAGCTGTCATTGGGTTGGTCATGCCCAGCGCCTGTCGGCCACACAACACTGCCGTCATCCCTAAGGTGCTCGCCGTCTTCCGTGGGTCTCGAAGGACGGCCACAAGCGCCCGGAGCCATCCCTCGCGGCGCCGTGCAAGTGCGCGGCTCTTCAGGATGACGGCGGACTGTGTGGCTCGAAAGCAGAGTGATATGACCTAGCTCCCCGATGCCGCGCGGTCGATGAACAGGCTGCCCTTGGTCACGATCTGCTCGCCCGGCTTCAGCTTGCCGGTCACCTCGACCAGATTGCCATTGGTGAGGCCGGTCTTGATCACGCGGAGTTCGATCGACTTGTCTTCATGCGCGACCCATAGCCGGACCTCATCGCCCTCATAGATCAGCGCCTGTTTCGGCACGCCGATCGCGGCGTGATCGCTGGCCGAATAGATCGCGACGTTGGCGAACATTTCCGGCTTCAACTGGCCATCCTTGTTATCGACGGTGGCGCGGACCAAGAGCCGGCGGGTCGCCGGATCAATCGCCGCGGCGACGTAGTTGATGCGCGCGGTCAGCGCGCGGCCCGGCAGCGCCAGCACGTTAAAGGAAATTTCCTGGCCGACCGACACGATCGCGGCGTCGGTCTCGCGAACGAAGGCCGTCAGCCAGACCGTGGAGAGATCGCCGATCACGAACACCGGATCGCTGGCGCCGGCGCTGATATATTGGCCGGGGCCTATCTTGCGCTGCACCACCGTGCCCGCGATCGGCGAAAAGATAGTCGTTTCGGGATTGATGCGGCCTTTCTGGCGGAATGTGGCGACGTCATCATCGGTCAGACCGAGAATGCGCAGCTTGTTGCGCGCCGCCTCCAGGGCCGTCTCCGCCGAACGCTGGTCGTTCTGCGCCTGGATCAGGTTTGCCTGCGCCTGCTGATAGTCCTTGAGCGGCACCGCCTTGCCCTCGAACAGATCCTTGGCGCGCTTGTCCTGAATTTGCGCGAGATCGAGCGCCGACTTCGCCTTGTTCAGCCCGGTCATGGCCGTGATGTAGTCGTTCTGCGCCTGCACATTGTCGGCGGCTTCGATGACGAACAGCGGCTGGCCTTGCGTGACCTGGTCGCCGGGCCGCGCCAGCAGCTTGGTCACTCGTCCGGCATAGGGCGAAAACACCGGCGTCGAGCGGTCCTCATCGACCGCGATCTTGCCTTCGGTGACGTGCTCGGCCCGGAACGCCCGCTCGGTCACCGGCTCGATGGTGAGGCTGGCCCATTCGGACGGCGTCGGGGTGTAGCGCTGCAAGCCTTTGCGGGACTGGCTCGACACCTCGGAATTGCCCTGCGGTGCCTTGCCGAGATGCACGGATCCAAAGACGGCAAACACGACAAGCGCGAGCAGGGCCGCGCCAACGGCCAAGCGTTGACGTCTAAACATCTGGATTCGCTGTATAAATTCCGTCAGCATGGGGCCTTGGCTGGGTCGTCTCGGAGTCCGCGGCGATTTGCCTCATCGCTGTGCTAATAGTGCCCAATTTTCGTTTCAGACAATCTAAAAACGCCATTAGGCCCAGCGTTTTAAGTTAAAATTTTGCAAGCCCCTCAACCGCGTGCCGGCCATTGCGGCGGGTGAGTGCCAAGGGGCATCGCCGGGAGCGACCATACCGCCGGGGTTTTCGACAGCATCGCCGAATGGCGCACCGCGCGCAGCGGACCGAAGCCCGACGGGATTTCCTCGATAAAGGGCGTGACGGATTCGCCCTTCAAATCCTCGGTCGTAAAACCGTCGGCGACGCGGCCGAGATTCCACAACCAGCGCCCGGTCTGCGCCAGCGACACCCGGACATGCCAGCTGCCACCCTGCAGCGACTGGCGCGCTTTCGCCATCATCGCGCCGAACGCCATCAGGTAGCCGGTCGCATGATCGAGCATCTGCGCCGGCAATTCCTTCGGGCCGTCGATGCCAGCCGCCTGGCCCTCCGCGTGATTGAAGCCGGTCGCGGTCTGCACCAGCGAGTCGAAACCGCGGCGCCCCACCCAAGGGCTCGTAGAAGGCCCCGCATGGCCATAGGCCGAGAGCGAGGCATAGACGATGCCGGGACTGATCCGCGCCGCGTCTTCGGGCGAGAAGCCAAGCGCTGCGATGGATGCCGGACGGTACCCCTGCGAAAAAATGTCGGCCTCCGCCAGCAGGCCGCGCAGCACGTCGCGCCCCTGCCCGGTCTTGAGATCGACAAAGCTGGTCAGCTTGCCGCGGCCGGTGTCGATGGTAAGCCAGGGGATCGACGGCAGATCGGGACTGGAGATCAGCATCACGTCGGCGCCATGCACCGCGAGCGTGCGGCCCGCGACGGGTCCTGCGATCACCCGCGACAGATCGAGCACGCGCACGCCAGCGAGCGGGCGGTCGCCCGGTGCCCAAGGTTTTCGCGGGGCCTCGCCGATTTTCTCGATCGAGATCAGTGGCAGTTCGGCCAGCGCCTTGGCGTGTGAAAGCGCCGACCATTCGTCGCGCGAACGCATCATCGCCACCACGCAGCCGCCGGCATAGGCCGCGGTTTCGAACGCCTCGCCTTCCCACCGCATCAGCGCGGCCTGCACGTCGTCGCGCTCCGGCTTGCAATTCAGAACCTTGCAGACGGCATCGCGGTGGTGCCGGAAGTTGGTGTGCAGCCGCACGAAGCGCCCGTCGCCGGTCTTGTAGATGCCGGCGATGGCGTCCCATGCCGGGCCCGGCGGCTTGCCATCGACGCGCAGATAACGCTCGCTACGGCATTCGACCACGGCGTGGCGCATATCGACCGCGACGTGCTGCGATTGCCCGCTGCGCAACTGCCAGATGTGGGCCGCCGCCATCCCGGCCGCGGCAATGCTGGCCTGCGCCGCCGCAGCAACCCGAAACGACGACGGCAGTTGCGGCTCGCCGCCGGTCAGCGTCACCGCATCGAGCGCGGAAGCCTCGCCGCCGGTCGATGTCCAGAGATCGGCAAGGATGTCGCGAGGGGATTGCATGATGACGCCTCAACTTACTCAACCGTCATACGCGGGCTTGACCCGCGTATCCATCATCTTCGGAAAAATATTTCAAAGCGGATGGATGGCGGGGTCAAGCCGGCCATGACGCGGCAGGTAATGAGCACCCGCGCTCAATGAAAATCCCTTGATGGCGGCAGGATCCGGACGTTGCGCGGGTGGCGGATTTTCTGCGCCGGATTGTCCGGATGCTGGCGGCGGTCGTCATGGAGCGGCTCGACCAGCGCCGGGCCCGCCGGAATGGCCGGCCGAGCAACAAGATTATCGGAGAGCCGCGCCATCTCATGGCTGCGGTCGAACAACCTTTGCGCCACCAGATGCGTTACTTCGTCCGGGCTGCTCTGTATGGTTCCCTCGACCAGAATGAGCCGCGCGCCCATTACCTCCTTGCGAAAACGCTCCATCACCTTCGGCCACACCACGATATTGGCGATGCCGGTTTCGTCCTCCAGCGTCATGAACACGACGCCCTTGGCGCTGCCGGGCCGCTGCCGCACCAGCACCACGCCGGCGCAACGCACGCGCCGCTTGTCGTTGGCATGGCAAACCTCGGCACAGCTCACCACGCGTTCTGACGCAAACATCGCTCGCAAAAATTCCATCGGATGGCCTTTCAGCGACAACCGGATGGTCTGATAGTCGGCTACCACCTGCTCTGGCAGCGGCATCAGGGGCAACGGCCGCGCATTCTCGTCGGGCTGTTCGCGCGCGGTGGCGATTTCAAACAGCGGCAAGGCCACGTCATCCGGCAACCGCCGCACCGCCCAAAGCGCTGCACGCCGATCGAGCCCGATGGAACGGAACGCATCGGCATCGGCCAGCAGGATCAGCGCGCGCTTGGGCAAGCCGGTGTCTCGGGCGAAATCCTCCAGCGAGGTGAAGGGTTTTTCCGCGCGCGCGGCGACGATGCGATCGGCCCAATCCTCCGCGGGCGGCTTGCCGCTTTTTTGTCTCAGAAACTCCTCGTCCGGATCGGCCCATTTGAATCCGTCGATCTGGCGAAAGCCGAGCCGCACCGCATGATGTTTGCCGCAGCATTGCTCCAGCGTACTCTGCGCGTGACTGAACGAGACATCGATCTCGCGCACTGTGACGCCGTTCTTGCGGGCATCGCCGACGATCTGCGCCGGCGCGTAAAATCCCATCGGCTGCGAATTCAAAAGTCCGCAGCAGAACGCGTCGGGATGAAAATGCTTCAGCCATGACGAGACATAGACCAGTTGCGCAAAACTCGCGGCGTGGCTTTCGGGGAAGCCGTACTCGCCAAAACCCTTGATCTGGTTAAAACAGTTTTTGGCGAACTCTTCCGGATAGCCTCGCCTGATCAGGTTGCCGACCATCTTCTCTTCGAATTTGTGAATGGTCCCCATATGGCGGAATGTCGCCATCGCACGGCGAAGCTGATTGGCTTCATCCGGCGTGAACTTGGCGGCCTCGATGGCGATGCGCATCGCCTGTTCCTGGAACAACGGGACGCCAAGGGTTTTGTACAAGACATTCTTGAGCTCATTCTCGTTGCCGCCCTTCGGATAAGGATATTCGATATCCTCCGGCCTCATTTTTCGCCGCTTCAGATAGGGATGCACCATGTTGCCCTGAATGGGACCCGGCCGCACGATCGCGACCTCGATCACCAGATCGTAAAAGGTGCGCGGCTTCAGGCGCGGCAGCATGTTCATCTGCGCGCGGCTTTCGACCTGGAATACGCCGAGCGACTCGCCCCGCTGCAGCATTTGATAGACCTCGTCGTTTTCTTTCGACTTGATGTCGGCGAGCTCGTATCGTTCGCCTTTATGATCGGCGATCAGGTCGAAACATTTGCGGATGCAGGTCAGCATGCCCAGCGCCAGTACGTCGACCTTCATCATTCTCAGCGCATCGACGTCGTCCTTGTCCCATTCGACGAAGGTGCGGTCGTCCATCGCCGCGTTGCCGATGGGAACGTAAGTGTCGAGCCGGTCCTGCGTCAGCACATAACCGCCGACGTGCTGCGACAAATGACGCGGAAATTCGATCAGTTCGCTGGCGAGTTCGACGGCAAGCTCAACCATGGAGTTTTGCGGATCAAGCCCCGCCTGCCTGACCTGCATCTCATTGAGGCCCTTGCCCCAGCTTCCCCATACCGTATCGGCCAGTGCTGCGGTCACATCTTCCGTCAGGCCAAGCGCCTTGCCGACATCGCGGATCGCGCTGCGCGGGCGATAATGGATGACGGTGGCGATGATCGCGGCGCGATGGCGGCCATATTTGTTGTAGACATATTGCATCACCTCTTCGCGGCGCGAATGCTCGAAATCGACGTCTATATCGGGAGGCTCGAGACGTTCCTCGGACAGAAAGCGCTCGAACAACAGATCGATGTCCACGGGATTGACCGACGTGATTCCGAGCATGAAGCACACGGCGGAATTGGCGGCCGATCCCCGCCCCTGGCACAGGATATGCTTCGACCGCGCATAATGAACGATGTCATGAACGGTCAGGAAATAGTGCGCAAATTCCCGCTTGGCGATCAGGGCCAGTTCCTTATGCAAGGTTCCGCGCAGCTTGTCGCTGATCCCTTCCGGGAAATATTTCACAACTCCCGCCCAGGTCAGATCTTCGAGATGCCGCTGCGCGGTCTTGCCCGGCGGCACCGGTTCGTCGGGATATTGATATTTGAGTTGATCGAGCGAAAACGCGATGCGATCGGAAAACCGCATGGTTTCCGCAATCGCTGCAGGCGCCTCGCGAAACAGCCGCACCATTTCAACCGCGGGCTTCAGATATCGTTCGGCATTGGCTTCAAGACGCTTGCCGATGGTGTCGATAGTGGTCTTTTCGCGAATGCAGGTGAGAACGTCCTGCAAGGGACGGCGCGCGGGATGATGGTACAGCACCTCATTGGTCGCCAGCAAAGGCACCCGGGCGGTTGCGGCGATGCGCTGCAGCCGCATCAGACGCCGCCTGTCGTCGCCGCGATACAGCAGGCTGGCTGCGAGCCAGACGCCCTCCGCGCGGATCTTCTGCAATCGATCCAGAACCGTGAGCGCTTTCGCCGCCTCGAAGCGATGCGGCAGCGTCAGAACCAGAAGCTGGCCTTCGGCAAGGCCCAGGAGGTCATCCAGTCTTAAATGACATTCCCCCTTGTCAGCCGCCCGCTTGCCGCACGTCAATAACTGACAGAGCCGGCCATAGGCGGCACGGTCGCGCGGATAGACCAGGATGTCCGGCGTGTCGTCGATGAATACGAGCCGCGAACCGATCAGCAATTTTGGTTTGTGTATGACCTCGGGATTTTCCAGTTCCTTGTAGGCACGCACGACTCCGGCCAGCGTGTTGTGGTCGGCAATGCCGATGACGGAAAGCCGAAGCGCGCTCGCCTGATGCACATAATCCTGCGGGTGCGATCCACCGCGCAGAAACGAAAAATTCGTGGTGATGCCGATCTCGGCATAGTCAGGCGTTGTGTCAATGGCGGGTGAATTCATGCGAACAGTCCGTGCATGAACCAGTTCGGCTGCACGACCTTGCCTTTCTCTTGCACGATCTCGCGGTCATACAGTCCGTCGCGATACAGCCAGAACCGCGAACCCTCCTCATCCTCGACGCGGAAATAGTCGCGCGTCGGCTTCTCTTCTTGCGAACGCCACCATTCCATCGCGACGCGCTCGGGGCCTTCCACATGCACTACGGTGTGGGTAGCACGCCGCCATTGAAACCAGGCGGGTGGACCATCCGGCACTTGCGCGATGACTTTGATGACTTCCGGCTTCTCGAACAGCCGCAGCGGCCGCAGCGGCGGTTCGCCCACGGCGCGCGCCGGCCACACCGCAAGCGCCGCAGCGGCAAGATGATGCTGCGCCGGCGCAGCCCATTCCGCGCGTTCGGGAATGTGGGTGTCCTGTGACAGGTGCACGACCACGCGCCGTCCGCCGATACGCGCGGCGATACGATCGATCAGCGCGGCCAGTTCGTCATTGTCGTGCACATTGGCGTCGAGATCGCGCTGCTGTTGCACCACGATTTCGCTGCGGCTGGCGGACAACCTGACCAGATCGAAGCCGAAACCGGGATCGAGCGGATCGCTCAATGCATCGAGCCGCTCACGGAACAGCCGGTCGATCATCGCGGTTTTGGTGACGGGCTGTCCGGTATCCACCGCGATCGCACGCACCGCGCCATCGGTGCGGAAGAAATGGGCCTCCAGCCGCCGCGCGCCCTTGCCGTGTTTCTCCATCGCCATGACCAGCATCTGCGCCAGCCTGGATAATGTCGCTAACATCACCCCCTCGGTGGCGATCGGTTCGGCAAACCGTTTTTCCACGATGTAATCCGGCAGCGGCTTGCGTGGGCTGATCGGCGCATCGCCCTCTCCCAGCGCCTGCTCCAGCAGGGCCGTGAAATCGGCGCCGAACCGCGCGGTGATCTCGTGGCGCGCGCGGGAGGCGACATCGCCGATAGTTTTCAGTCCGGCGCGGTACAGACCGCGGCTGATCGCACTGTCAGCCCCGAGCGCAAACACCGGCAGCGGCTTCACGCTATCTGCTTCCTCCCCCTCCATAATGATGCGGCCATGGACATGACGATTCATCGTCCGCGCGCAGACCGAGGTGCCGGCAATCGCCGCACTGACGGCAAAGCCCTGCCGCGTCAGCGCGGCACAGACCATCTGCATCAGGGCTGTCTCGCCGCCGAACAGATGCGCGCAGCCGGTGATATCGAGGAACAGGCCATGCGGGGAATCCAGCGCCACCAGCGGCGTGAAGCGGTCGCACCAATCGGCGATGGCATTCAACGCCTGCGTATCCGCGGGCTGGTCGGCGTCGAACACCTGGATGTCCGGACAGACCGCGCGGGCATTGGCCAGCGGCAGGCCGACCTCGAGGCCGAGACGGGCTGCGGCGTCATCCAGCGCGGAAATTTGCAGCGCGTTGTTTTGCTTGGCGACGACGATGCAAGGAAGATTTGAAACAAGATCGTTAGCCGGCGCGCCGTTGCGCGAAAGCTGGCGCTTGATGCGGTCGGTCGGCAGGCGCGGCAGCCACAGGCTGAGGATGCGCCGGCGCTTCACGGAAAAGGCACTCATCACATTTCCATTCCATGATCCAGTGGCCGTTCGGGCCATGACGGTTGCGAACCAGTTGGGTGTCGAGCATGGGCGCGCCCCATGCCTCCCGGCGCGGCGGCGAATGCGCCGCGCGCACGATCCATCGCGTTTCCGCCGTCGAGGGCATTGGGGCCGCCGCAAGGCGCAGCAGCAGGCCGGTAACCCCGGACGTCTGCGCCGCCAAGGTCAGCTTGCGGCTGGCGATGAGATCGAACTGCCGCGTCTCGCCCCATATCTCCAGCACGACGGCGCCGAGCGCGTCGCAGGCCAGCGCATCGGCAGATGTGCGTAGCGCGGTTTCAATGTCGGGGGTGCGCACGGTCACCAGCAGGCGCGGATCGAGCCCGAGTTCACCCCATCCGCGCATCGACAGCGCGCCGGATTCGATTTCCGTAAAATCCTGCCGCACCCACAGCAGCGGCCGCCGCGCGCTGACGCGCCGCGCCAGGCCCGCGACAAACCCCGTCGCCGCGGCGCTCTGCCGGCCTTCGGAAAACACCTCATGCACCGCGCCAAGCGCAACGCCGCCGCGCAGCGCCGCGTCCGCCGCGGCATGGCCGAGCGAGGCCCGGTCCGGCGCGGTGGCGTCGTGGGTTTCGATGCGCTCGATGCTGCCGCGCAACCTCGCAAGCGTGCATGTGCGTGCGCCGGTCATCCGCCGCTCCTTAAGAAGATTTGCCGCTTCAGCTCCTAGGAGAGAACCAGAAGCTGGCTGATTTGTTCATGATATGTTCTAATAAAGCTAACCCGATCCACAGAGTCAATCGGGATTGGAGGCAAATCCGTCATTGCGAGCAAGCGAAGCAATCCAGAGAGCCGCGAAAGAAAAGCTGATTGCTTCGTCGCAAAGGCTCTTCGCAATGACGAATAACGGAATGGAATCAAAGGGATTCAGAGAATGGACCTGCAGCGCAAGCTGGAAATCCTGGCGGATGCCGCCAAATATGACGCTTCCTGCGCTTCCAGCGGCACCGAGCAGCGGGATTCCCGGGACGGCAAGGGACTGGGCTCCACCGCTCCCGGCATGGGCATCTGCCATTCCTACGCGCCGGACGGCCGCTGCATTTCGCTGCTGAAAATCCTGCTGACCAACGCCTGCAATTACGACTGCCTGTATTGCGTCAACCGCGCCACCTCAAACGTACCCCGCGCGCGCTTCACGGTCGACGAAGTGGTGCAGCTGACGCTCGACTTCTATCGCCGCAATTATATCGAAGGACTATTTCTGTCCTCCGGCATCATCCGCAGCGCCGATTATACCATGGAGCAGGTGGTGAGCGTGGCGCGCAAGCTTCGCGAGCAGCATAACTTCCGCGGCTACATTCATTTAAAGACGATCCCCGAAGCCGACGACGCGCTGATTGCGGAGGCCGGCAAATACGCCGACCGCCTCAGCATCAACATCGAGGTGCCGGAGGAGCAAAGCCTCGCGAAGCTGGCGCCGGAGAAAGACGTGCGCGCGATCAGGCGAACCATGGCCCGGCTGCGACTCAAGCTCGACGAGGCAAAGGAAAATACAAAAAGCAGGAACGCACCGCGTTTCGCGCCGGCGGGGCAAAGCACGCAGATGATCGTCGGCGCCGATAGCGCCAGCGACCAGACCATTCTGAGCACCAGCGCCAATCTCTATGGCTCCTACAATCTCAAGCGCGTGTACTATTCCGCGTTCAGCCCGATCCCAGATGCCAGCCGCGCGCTGCCGCTCAGCGCCCCGCCGCTGGTCAGGGAGCATCGGCTCTATCAGGCCGACTGGCTGATGCGGTTTTATGGTTTCGATGTCGGCGAAATCGTCGAGGAAACGGCAGGCATGCTGCCGCTCGACATCGATCCGAAACTGGCCTGGGCGCTGCGCCACCCCGATCGCTTCCCGCTCGACGTCAACCGCGCCAGCCGCGAGGAGTTGTTGCGCGTGCCCGGCTTCGGCGCCAAGGCCGTCGACCGCATCATCGCTACGCGGCGGCTCTCCTCGATCCGCGTCAGCGACCTCGCCCGGCTGCATATCCCGAGGAACAAGGCGCTGCCGTTCATCGTTCTGTCCGACCACCGGCCCTCGCCGCATTTGCTCGACAGCGTGCGGCTGGCGGAGCGGTTCAGGCCGAAGGCGACGCAGTTGGGATTTGGATTTTGAGTGACGCAGTGTCTCTCAACTCGTCATGGCCGGGCTTGACCCGGCCATCCATCTTCTTCGCAACACTCTTGTGAAGAGGGATGGATGCGCGGGTCGAGCCCGCGCATGACGCCGTACATGTGGCAAGAGCGAGTGTAGAAGTCGATGTATTTCATCTCATTGGACGGCGAAACGGATTTCGGGGGCTGGCGCAAGGCGGCCCGCGCTCTGGCCCTGAATAACGTGGCGCCGGCTGATGTTACATGGACGGTGGCAGGCAACGAGCCTGAGTTATTCGAACCTCCCGCCGAAGCGCCGCTCGAAACACCGCACGGCAGCTTCAACGTACCCGCCAAATTCGTCGAACTGGCGCAAACCGCGATCCTGCATCGCGATATCAAGCGTTTTTCCCTTCTGTACCGGCTGCTGTGGCGGCTGCGCGGCAATCACGAATTGCTTGAGGTAGCTACCGATCCGGACACAGCCCAGGTCGAGGCAATGGCCAAGGCGGTGCGGCGGGACGAGCACAAGATGCACGCCTTTGTCCGTTTCCGCGAGGTCGGGCGCGAGCGCGAGTCGCATTTCATCGCCTGGTTCGAGCCGGAGCATCACATCGTCGAGCTGGCCGCGCCGTTCTTCGCAAGGCGTTTCGCCGACATGGCGTGGTCGATCCTGACCCCGGACATTTGCGCGCATTGGGACGGCCATGCCATCTCATTCACGCCCGGCGTCAGCAAGGCGGATGCGCCGTCCGAAGACCGGCTGGAGGAAACCTGGCGGCGCTATTACGTCAGCATCTTCAATCCGGCCCGGCTCAAGGTAAAGGCAATGCAGGCCGAGATGCCGAAGAAATACTGGCGGAACCTGCCGGAGGCCTCGGCGATTAAGCCTCTGATCGCCGGCGCCGGACGCGCGACCGGCGACATGATCGCCCATGGGGCAACGGAACCCCACAAGGCGCAGAAACGGCCCGAGGCCATGAAACGCAAGCATTCAGTATCCGGCGACAGCATCGAGGCCCTGCGCGAGGAAGCCAGTGGCTGCCGCGCCTGTCCGCTCTGGAAGGACGCGACCCAGACCGTGTTCGGCGAAGGCCCGCAGCATGCCCAGGTGATGCTGGTTGGCGAGCAACCCGGCGACAAGGAAGATCTTGCTGGAAAACCGTTCGTGGGACCGGCGGGCCAAATGCTCGATCGGGCGCTGCAAGAGGCCGGCGTCAACCGCGGCAAGGTCTACGTCACCAACGCGGTGAAACATTTCAAGTTCGTGCCGCGCGGAAAAATCCGGCTGCATCAGAAGCCGAACACGGCGGAGATCAAGGCATGCCGGCAATGGTACGAACGCGAACTCAAGTCGATCAAACCCGATCTGGTGGTGGCGATGGGCGCCACCGCGGCACAGAGCGTGTTCGGCAAGATCACCCCGATCAACAAGTCGCGCGGGCGGCTGATCGTTCTTGCCGACGGCACCAAGGCTCTGGTGACGGTGCACCCGTCCTATCTGCTGCGGCTACCGGATGAGGACGCCAAAAAGCGGGAATACCAGCGCTTTGTCGATGATCTGAAGATTGTTGCAATGGTGCTTAGTAAGTCGGCAAGAGCGGCGTGAGCGGCGCTATGGCGTAGCGCCACGACATTGACGCGAAGTGATGGCCGCTTTCTCATCCGGTCGGCTCGCAACGCGTTCGGTCGGTAGCAGAAACACTGCTGCTGGAGCTTTTCGATTCACCGCGGAAGGATCGAACCTTGGTTTGCGGGATTGATCAGGACCTGATGTGACGTTTTTGTTTCGGCTCGGCGATGATTTGTCTCGCCATTTCTGGGCAAGAGGCGCAATGACAGTCGGCTGGTGCCGGGCCGGCGCTTCGCCACCAATCCCAAGATCAGCCGCCGCCGCTGATCCTTTGAACCTCAAGACAAGTCAGGTCTCCATGCCAATTGCTTCAACCGAAGTGCCGAACGTTCTTATCGTCGAGGATGAGATGGTGCTGCGCATGCGCGCCGTGGATATCGTGGAGGATGCCGGCTTTCGTTCCGTGGAGGCAGTCAATGCCGATCAGGCGATGGCCATCCTGGAGTCGCGTTCGGACATATCGCTGCTTTTTACCGACATTCAGATGCCCGGCAGCATGGACGGTCTGAAGCTCGCGCACGCGGTGCATGATCGCTGGCCGGCCATCAAGATCGTACTGGTTTCCGGCCAGGTCAGACCGTCCGATGCGGAGCGTCCGGCGGACAGTCGGTTTTTCGGAAAGCCGCTCAGCGTGGAACAGATGATTACGGAACTGCAGACGATGGTGGGTGCCGGGGCGCTGATTCTTCAGGGCGGTGCGATTCCCCTCGCGGAGCAGGCCGCTACGGGGCCGAAGCCAGCCGGATCGCCCCGCTCTGCTCAGGAAGCCGTGCTATCGGCGGAAAATGACAGCCTTCGGCTCTTGCTGGAACAAGCCGGCATCGATGCCAAGGCGCTGCTTGCGCAAGCCGGGATCGATGCGAAGGAGCGCGAGGCGGCCGACAAGCTGCAGAAACTGATCATGGGCGAACTACATCATCGCATCAAGAATACCCTGGCCACCGTCAGCGCGATTGCCTCGCAAAGCTTCCGGACCGCCACCAGCGTCGGACACGGCCAGAAAGCGATGGAAGGCCGGCTGGTCGCGCTCGGGCGCGCCCACGATCTGTTGATGCAGGTCAGTTGGTCCAACGCGAGCCTGACCCACACCCTTAGCGGCGCGACCGAGCCCTTTGACAGCCAGGGCGCCAGACGCTTCCATTTCAACGGGCCTGATATCAGAATTACATCCGGCGCCGTCATCGCGCTGGCGATGACGTTGAACGAGCTTTGTACCAACACCACCAAGTTCGGCGCGCTTTCGGTGCCCGGCGGCCGCGTCGAAGTTTCATGGACGACGGACGAGGAGAAGCAACGGCTTCGCTTGACCTGGACCGAAAGGGGCGGTCCGCCGGTGCAACCTCCAATACGGCGCAGCTTCGGCACCCGGATGATGGAATCCCTGGGCCAGCAACTGAACGGGCAGGTGCAGCTTTCCTATGAGCCCTCCGGATTTCTTTACGCACTGGATGTGCCCCTCGCCTCGGTCATAGCACCGGGGCGAGCGCAGCCTGTTCCGGGCTGAGCAAGCGCCGCGAGCGAGCTCGCTCTCCTGCAATCCGTGCCGCCCATCATTGCCGGTGCCGGAGGGCGATGAAATACGCGAGGCTTTAAGCCGCCGCCGCCAGGTTCACCGCTGCCTCGGCCAGCGATGTCAGCGCCACGTCGGTTTTCTTTTCCTCCTGCAGGGTCTGGTCCAGCAACTGCGCCGCGTCTTTCATGCCGAGCTGCAAGGCCCATTGCTTCAGGGTGCCGTAGCGCGCGATTTCATAGTGCTCGACGGCCTGCCCCGCGGCGAGCAAGCCCGCGTCGAGCGCCTCGCAGCCTTTGTACTCCTCCATGATTTCCTTGCCCTCGTCCAGAATGCCCTCGATAGCGTCGCAGGTTTTTCCGCGCGCGGGCTTGCCGAGCAATTCGAAAACCTGCTCGAGCCGGTGGACCTGGCCTTCGGTTTCGCCGCGATGCTTTTCGAATGCCGCGCGCAGCTTGTCCGATTGCGCGGCCTTCGCCATCTTCGGCAACGCCTTTAAAATCTGCTTTTCAGCGAAATAAACGTCTTTCAGCGTGTCGAGGAAGAGATCGTTGAGGTCCTTGTCCTTGCCGGCCATGTCGAACTCCATTGCGTGAGATAGCGGGGAAGTTCCCGCCTCTCAACGTGATGTGATGCGGATTGTTCCTGGAAGACGAGGCCGCTATGCTGCGACACGGCGTACAACGCGTTGACATCGAATGCTGCAACCAAGGCTGCTCAACCGCTCAGGCATGGCCGTTTCAGTCGCCATCCATGTGGCGGTGCTGACGGTCGGACTTGGCTATGCGGGGGTGCGGCCGTTTGAAACGGTGCCGACGGACGCCATCGCGGTCGATATCGTTTCGCCCGAAGAGGTCAAGAAAGCCGCAAGAGACCTTCCCCCGGTGACGCCGCCTTTAGCCATCCCTGACCTGTCCGCCAAGGATCAGTCCGTTGCACCAGCACCGGCCGCTCAGCAACAGTCGTCCTCACAAGACAAGCCATCACCTCCGCGGCAAAACCCAAAGGCCGACGCGCGGCAGGCCGCCGTCCAGCCGCAATCCGCCGCGTCTCCTGCAGCGCCGCCGCAACCCGCGTCGCCCTGGCTGCCAAGTCTGCCCGGCGCGGCGCAACCGGATGTCAGCGTCAGGTACCAGGTCAATCTCGGTCTGCCCAGGCAAGGTCCGGGCGAGGACTTCGACGCCGCGGCATCCTCTACCGCCAAAGTCTCGGCCGGCGACATCGCCAAATTCCGCGAGCGCCTGAAGGCATGCTCGGCCCTGCCCGCATCGCTGGCGCCCACCGACAAGGTCACAATCGTGCTGCGCGCGAGTTTTCTGACCGATGGCACCCTTGCGAGGCCGCCGCTGCTGATCGAGGCCAGCGCCTCCGCCAAGGGACCGTTGCTGATGCAAGCCGCCGTCAAGGCGCTGCAGGAATGCCAGCCCTACGCGGTGCTTCCGGCAGACAAATACGACGAATGGAAAGTGCTGGACCTCAGCTTCACGCCGCGGGATTTCAGGGGCGGATAGCGCACTTCCGTCATTGCGAGCGACGACGCGACGAAGCGATCCAGTCCCTGCTGGTGGCTCAAGGTTGCTCGCAATGACGCAAACTCACGCCGCCAGCGTGTTCTCGACCAGCTTGATCCAGTACGAGGTGCCATAGACGATGGCGTCGTCGTTGAAATTGTAGGCCGGGTGATGCAGCCCGGCGCTGTCGCCGTTGCCGCAGAAGATGAACGCGCCCGGCCGCGCTTCCAGCATATAGGCGAAATCTTCCGCGCCCATCATCGGCGGCACTTCGTGGACGTTGGTGTCGCCGGCGATTTGCTTCGCCACCTCGGTCGCAATACCGGTCTGCGCAACATGGTTGACCGTCACCGGATAACCGCGTTCGTAAGTGACGTCGATCTTCGTTCCCGTCGAAAGTGCTACGCCCGCGGCGATTTCATGCACGCGCTTCTCGACCAGTTTTCGGATATGCGGCTTCAAGGTCCGGACGGTTCCTTTAAGTTCGACTACTTGCGGAATTACGTTGCGCGCGTTGCCGGCATGGAATTCGCACACCGAAATCACCGCCGAGTCCAGCGGATCGACGCTGCGCGCGACGACCGATTGCAGCGCGGTGATCAATTGCGCGCCGGCCAGCACGGGATCGATGCAGATGTGCGGACGCGCGGCGTGGCCGCCGAGCCCCTCGATGCGGAAATCGATGGCGTCGGTGGCGGCCATGATCGGACCCGGCCGTATCGCAAACGACCCGACCGGGATACCCGGACCGTTGTGCATGCCGTAAACCTGATCGATGGCAAAACGATCCATCAAGCCATCCTTGATCATGGCGGCAGCGCCCGCGCCGCCCTCTTCGGCGGGCTGGAAGATCACCACGGCGGAGCCGGCGAAATTCCGGGTTTCCGCAAGATATCGCGCCGCCCCGAGCAGCATCGCGGTGTGTCCATCGTGCCCGCACGCATGCATCAGCCCCGGCGTTTGGGAGGCATAGGCGAGATTGGTCTGTTCCTCGATCGGCAGCGCGTCCATGTCGGCGCGTAGCCCGATCACCTTGACGTCGGCGGCGCCGGGGGCCGGCTTGCGGCCCTTGATGACGCCGACCACGCCGGTGCGGCCGAGACCGGTCGCGACCTCATCGCAGCCAAATTCCCGCAACCGGTCCGCCACGAATGCCGCAGTGCGGTGCACCTCGTAGAGCAGTTCGGGGTGGGCATGGATATCCCGGCGCCAAGCCTGGATGTCGGGTTGCAGATCGGCGATGCGATTGACGATGGGCATGACATAATCTCGGTGAGGGTCGGGGATGTTCTATCTTGTCTAGCATGGGCCCGCGATCAGCCCAACCTTGCTGTCTGGGAGAGAAAGACGTGGATGCCCGTCATAAAGCCGGGCATGACGAAGAAACAAGGGACTGAAATGCCGAAACGGCTCGAGGGTGAGTTCGATTATGTCGTGGTCGGCGCGGGAACGGCCGGCTGCATCGTCGCCAACCGGCTGTCGGCCGATCCGGCCAGCCGCGTCCTGATCCTGGAAGCCGGCGGCAACGACAACTGGATCTGGTTTCATATCCCGGTCGGCTATCTCTTCGCGATCGGCAACCCGCGCTCGGACTGGATGTTCAGGACCGAGCCGGAAGCCGGTCTCAACGGCCGCGCGCTGGCCTACCCCCGCGGCAAGGTGATCGGCGGCTCGTCAGCGATCAACGCCATGATCTCGATGCGCGGACAGGCCGCCGACTACGATCACTGGCGGCAGCTCGGGCTGTCCGGATGGGGCTATGACGATGTTCTTCCCGCCTTCAGGCGCCTCGAAGATCACTTCCTCGGCGACAGCGAACATCACGGCGCCGGCGGCGGCTGGCGGATCGAAGCGCCGCGGCTGTCGTGGAAGATTCTCGACGCGGTCGGGGATGCCGCGGAAGAAATGGGGATTAGGAAAATTCCCGATTTCAACACCGGCGACAATGAAGGCGTCGGCTATTTCCACGTCAACCAGAAGCGCGGACGGCGCTGGTCTTCCGCGCGCGGTTTTCTGAAGCCCGCATTGAAACGTCCAAACCTGCGTCTGGAAAAGGATGTGCTGGTCGACCGCCTGATCGTCGAGAACGGCCGCGCCGCCGGCGTGCGCTTCATCCAGGGCGGCGAAATCGTCGAGGCGCGCGCCAGACGTGAAGTCATTCTCTGCGCCGGCTCGATCGGATCGGTGCAAGTGCTGCACCGCTCCGGCATCGGGCCTCCGGACTGGCTCATCCCGCTCGGCATCGAACCGGTGCTGGACCGGCAAGGCGTCGGACGCAATCTGCAGGATCATCTGCAGCAGCGCGCGATCTACAAGGTCGAGGGCGTGCGCACGCTCAATGAGACGTATTATTCGCTATTCAGGCGCGGGATGATGGGCCTCGATTATGCCATCCGCCGCCGCGGGCCCCTGACCATGGCGCCGTCGCAACTCGGGATTTTTACGCGCTCCGATCCGCACCGCGAGCGGGCGAATATCCAGTTTCACGTGCAGCCGCTGTCGCTCGACAAATTCGGCGACCCCCTGCATCGCTTTGCCGCCATCACCGTCAGCGCCTGCAACCTGCAGCCAACCTCGCGCGGCACCGTCCGGCTTCGAACGCCTAAGCCCGATGACGCGCCATCGATCGCGCCGAATTATCTCACGACCGGCGAAGACCGCGAGGTCGCCGCCAACACGATCCGCACCACGCGCCGGCTGATGCAGCAGAAAGCATTGGCGCCATACCACCCGGAAGAATTTTTGCCGGGACCCTCGGTCGGCGACGACGATGCGTCGCTGGCCAAGGCCGCCGGCGATATCGGCACCACGATCTTCCATCCCGTAGGCACCGCCAAGATGGGCCCCGCGAGCGATCCCTTTGCGGTGGTCGATGAGCGGCTGCGATTTCATGGTATCGCGGCCCTTCGGGTGGTCGATGCCTCCGTGATGCCGACCATCACCTCGGGCAATACCAACACCCCGACCGCGATGATCGCCGAAAAGGGCGCCGAGATGATCATCACAGATTCGCGATAACCACCCTCGCCGCAAAATTTCCGGGAATAAACCGCAGCCCTCCCCGATCAAGTCCGTGAACCCAATCAAGGGTCCGTGGAGACGGGCGATGAGCGATCACAATGAAACCCACGGCGTCTGCCGCCGCCGGGGCGACTACACCTGCTTTTGTTCGCTGCATCCTCACATGACCGGGACGATCGAGGTTGAGTAGCGTATTAAATCAAGGCATCACCTTGACGCCAGGAGCCGGACCGCGAGCCCGGCCGGTCGCGATCACGGATGGCAGGCAAGCGATGCCGATGGGAGGTTCAGACAACGATCTCGACCGAGCGCGGCGTTTTCGCGATGCCGCGCTGCCGCATCTCGATGATGTCTACACGCTGGCGCGCCATCTGCTGCGCGACACCGCCGACGCCGAAGACGCGGTGCAGGAATGTTACTTACGCGCGTTAAAACATTTCGACAGCTATCGCGGGCCGGCGATGAAGCCCTGGCTACTCGCCATCCTGCGCAATGTCTGCCACGCGGAATTCGCGCGGCGCGCCAGTTCGGCGGTCAGGCCCATCGAGGACGCGGCTGAGGATGAGCAGGCGACGCCGCTCTGGCACGAGGCGCAGGACACGCCGGAAGCGCAGATACTGCGTCGCCGGGACGCAACAGTCATACAACGATTGGTGGCTTCGCTCGCCGAACCGTTTCGCGAAACGTTCGTGCTGCGTGAGATTCAGGATCTGTCATATCGCGAGATCGCCGGCATCGTCGGTGCTCCCGTCGGCACGGTGATGTCCCGCCTCGCGCGCGCGCGCGCCATGCTGCGCGGCGCATGGATGGCGGAAGAGGAGCACTCGAAATGACATGCGACGAGGCGGAAATCCTGCTGCATGCGCTGCTCGACAGCGAGCTCGATGCCGGACATGCGCGCGAAGTCGAAGAGCACATCGCGGACTGTCCGCGCTGCGCCGCGCAACTGCGCACTTATCGCGAGATGAGCAAGGCGGTATCGAATGCGAAGTTGCATTACGCCGCTCCGCCAGCACTTCGCCGGCGCATCGAGGCCGCATTGCCGCAAACGCCGATGCCGAACCGGCGCTCGGTGCTGAAAGGCTTTGCGATGGGATCGGCCGTGTCGGCAACCGCGGCCACCGGCCTCGTCGCCATCGTCCTGCGCAATGACGACGAGCAGCGCATCATGTCCGAAGTCGTCTCGGCGCATCTGCGCTCGCTGCAGGCCGGACATCTCACTGATGTTTTGTCCACCGATCAGCACACCGTAAAGCCGTGGTTCAACGGCAGGCTGGACGTGACGCCGCCGGTGATCGATCTGACCGGCCAGGGTTTTACGCTGATCGGCGGCCGGCTCGACTATGTGGACGGCCGCGCGCTCGGCGCGGTGGTCTACAAGCGGCGCAGCCACGTCATCAACCTGTTCGTTGCGCAGGGCGCGAGCGCGGAGCATCGCGCCAAAGCCGAGACGGTTCAGGGTTTCAACATCCGGCGCTGGAGCGAGCGGGGATTGAATTATTGGGCGGTCAGCGATCTCGGCGCCGATGAACTCGCCGAGTTCGGCGAGAAATTCGAGGCGGCGATGCGGAGCAGCGGGACGGGGTAGCCCGTTCTCGTCATGGCCGGGGGCTGAGCCGGCCATCCATCTTTTTCGAAAAACTCTTCGTGAAGGATGATGGATGCGCGGGGTCAAGCCCGCGCATGACAGCTTAAGCCGATTTCCGGATCGCGTTATCGACCAGCGTCTTGCCGAGCGACCAGATTGCGCCGGGGACCTTGTGGCTGTCGGAAATGACGGTGTTGAACGCCGTCTCGATCCAGCTGCAATCCTCATCGGTGATGGTCAGCGGCGGCAACAGTTTTATGGTGTGGCTGCCATGGCCGGAAACTTGTGTCAGTATCTTGTGGTCCTTGAACAGCGGTACGGTGATGAGCTGGCAGAACAGGCCCTTGTTGGCGGTTTCCAATACGTTCCACGAGGCCTTCAGCCGCAACGACTTCGGCGGCCCGAATTCCACGCCAATCATCAGCCCCTTGCCGCGCACCTCTTTCATCAGCTCAAAGCCGGGCACCATCCGGGTCAGCGCCAGACGAAGCTCGGCGCCGCGCTTGGCGGCGCTTTCGACCAGCCGTTCCGCCTTGATCACTTCAAGCGTGGCGATTCCAGCCGCCATTGCCAGATCGTTTTTTGCAAACGTCGAGCCGTGCACGACCGCGCGATCCATCTGGTTGAACACCTTGTCGAATATGTATTTGCGCGTTAGCAGCGCGCCGACCGGAACATGGCCGCCGGACAGCGCCTTGGCGAGCAGCACCATGTCGGGTTCAATGTTCCAGTGCTCGCAGGCGAGAAAGCGGCCGGTGCGGCCGATGCCGGTCTGAATTTCGTCAGCCACCAGCAGCGTTCCATAGCGGCGGCACAACGCCGCGGCGCCCGGCAGAAATTCATCCGTCGGCATGTTGACGCCCTTGCCCTGGATCGGCTCGACCACAAAGGCGGCAACCTGGCGGGTCGACAGCACTTTTTCCAGCGCGGCAAGATCGTTGAAGGGGATCGACGTGCAGTCCGGCAGCAGCGGTCCGAAGCCGCCGCGGAAGTTGGCATCGCCGGTCAGCGACAGCGCGCCGTAAGACAATCCGTGGAACGCGTGATCGCAATAGACGATGCCGGGACGGCCGGTCGCGCAGCGGGCGAATTTGATCGCTGCTTCGACACATTCTGCGCCGGAATTCGCAAAAAAGACTTTATCGAGATAAGGCACGTAAGCGAGCAGCCGCTCGGCGAGCACGCCCGCAAGCGTGGAAACGTCCAATTGCACGAGATTCGGCAGGTCGCTATCGAGCACGCTCTTCAAGGTTTCGCGAAGTACCGGATGGTTCCGCCCAATCGCAAAAACGCCAAACCCGCTCAGTAGATCGAGATAGCGGGCGCCATCGCGATCGAACAGGTACTGGCCTTGACCCTTCTGGAAACCGACATCGTATCCGATCGTCTTGAGGACGCGGACCAGCTGTTCGTTGAGATGCCGCGAATGCATGGAACTCCGCTGCTTCTCGCGGTCCACAAACATCTCGGAAACGTCTAGATTTGGATATAGCATCAGATACATACTTCGGTTGATGGTCGTTTCGTCAACTGAAAACGCGCAATGCGGCGTTTTGCCCCCCGTCCTGATCATCCTACTTAAGCATAGGTTCGAACCATGTTGCACTGCCCACGAAATATCACGCGTACCTTGGTGTATTGCGGAATCGTTTTTACCTCAGGCTTCGGAACGGCATTGGCGGCTGATCCGACAGGCGACTGGAAAGTCGCGGACGAAGTGGCCAACATCCGCGTCGCCGAGTGCAACGGCAGCATGTGGGGTGTAGTTGCGTGGGAGAAAACACCCGGCGGCCGTGACAAGAACAATCCGGATGTCTCCCTGCAAAGCAGACCGACCCTGGGTATGCCAATCCTGCTCGACATGAAGAAAAAGCCCGGTGCGGATCAATGGGAAGGCCAAGTCTATAACGCCAAGGACGGCAAACTCTACAGCTCAACGATCAAACCGGTCGGCCCTGATCAGCTTGAGATTCAGGGCTGCGTATTGGGCTTTCTGTGCGGCGGCGAGACCTGGACCCGGGTAGGCCCTCCGATTCCGAGCAGCCCCTCGAACAGCATGGCCAAGGGACCGCCCAAGGCGACCAGCGGCATAAAGACGACCGGACTGCCCGGTCAACCGGCTCCGCCGAGAACCGTCGCGCCGCCGCCTCCACCCAGGACGACCGGATCGACCGGTCCGAAAACAGTCGTTCCCGGCCAGAAGACCGCGGCTGCGGCTTCAGGTGATGTCGTCGGCGATATTTGCCTCCTTCCTGACATCGCGCGGTTTGCCCATTAGCGCCGGCTGAAACAGCAATACCGCGGCGAGCGTGGTGACAAGCGATAACGCCAGCAGCTTGCCCATGCTCGCAGTGCCGGGATGGCTCGACAGCCACAGGCTGCCGAACGCGGTAGCGGTCGTCAGCGCGCTGAAAAATATCGCGCGCGTCAGGCTCGATTGCAGCAAGTTGGTTCTGCCCGAGCGCCACGCGGTGACGTAGTAGATCTTGAACGCGACGCCGACGCCGAGCAGCAGCGGAAATGCGACGATATTGGCGAAGTTGAGCGGCAGTCCGATCAGCACGCAGATTTCCAGCGTCACCGCTCCGGCAACCAGCAGCGGCACCAGCGTCAGCAGCACGTCCGTAATTCGCCGCAACGCAAGCCAGAGCAAAAAACTGATCGAGAACAGCGCCCAGAGACCGGCGTGGATAAATGCCTTGACGACGGTTTCGCCGGATTTGAGAATCGATACCGGGCCGCCGATGGCAGTAGGCTCGGCGGCGAGAACCGCGGCGGCAAACTTGCGCAGCGTGTCGTTGTCATCAGGGTCGCCTTTGGGCAGAGCTTCGACCCGGGTGATACCCTCTTTGGTTTGCCACGACCGCACCAGATCCGGCGGCAGCGTCTTCAGGCTCACCGGCTGCGCCTGCAGCAGCAGCTTGAGCTGCTCCAGCATGATTTTCAGCGGATCCACAAACACCGCCTGCGCTTTGTTTCGCGTGGCTTCATTCGAGACGGCAAGCTTGGTCAAGTCGTCGGCAAGCCGGCGCGACGCGTCGGCGCCCGCGCCCTTGGCCTCCCCGGCCGTCTTGCGCAGGCTGTCGGCGGCGCCCTTGAGAGCGTCGATATTTTCCTGATCCGTGGGCGGCGCATCGATCTGATCGGGATTCAATGCCGGGTTGAGCACCTTCGCGCCTTGCGCGATCAGCTTCAGCTTCGCCGTTTGATCGTCGGGGACGAAACTGTCCAGCGACCTGGTGCGGAGCACTTCCGGCACCTTGGCAAGGTGGACCTCGATCTTTCTCGCCTCGTCTTCGGACTTGCCCATCACGTTGATGGCGTTGGCGCCGAGGTTTGGGTCTTTCCGCAAATCGAGATAGGTCGCGATCGACTCGACCTTGGCGTTTCTCAAATGGATCGGATTGAAGTCGAACTTGAGAAAATAAAGCGCGGGCATGCCGGCGACGGCGACCAGAAGCGTGCCGGCGATGATCGCAATGCGGTGCTTTTCCAGGAAATGGTCGACCGGCGCCAGAAAGCCGTAGCCGACCGGCTCTTTTTCTCCCGGCGGGTTGAGCAGTTTCAGCAGCGCCGGAAGCACCGTAATGCTCGCCAGAAAGGCCACCATCATGCCGACGCCGGCGATCTTGCCGAGTTCGGAGATGCCCTTGTAGTCGGTCGGCAGGAACGACAGGAAGCCGGCGGCGGTCGCCATGGCCGCGAGCGACAGCGGGACGGCCGAGCGCTCGGCCGCCCTTAACAGCGCCGCTTCGAGATCGTCGTTTTTGAAGCGTTCCGAGCGATACCGCACGCTGTACTGGATGCCGAAATCCACGCCCAATCCAATGAACAATACGGCGAACGCGATCGAGAGCAGGTTCAGCGAACCCACCATCATCAGGCCGGCGGCGGTCGTAATCGAAAGACCCACGAACAGCGTTGCGAAAACCGCGAAAATGATCTTCGACGAATGCAGCGCCATCCAGAGAATCAGCAACACCACCAACACCGTGCCGATGCCGTTGGTGATGGCGCCATCCTGGACGGTTGCGAACTCCTCATTGGCGATCGGCACCGGACCGGTAAGCCTGACGCGCGCGCCATATTGGCCCATGAGGTTGAGATCTATCGCAGCCTGCCGGATCGCGTCGGTCGCGTCCTTGCCCGGCTCCAGCGCGTTGAAATCGAGGATCGGCTTGAATTCGATGAGGGAGCGGCGATCGGCCTCAGTCAGAGGCTTATCGCTGACGAGTTCACGCCACGAAAAAAATCCGGAACCCGTTTTCAACACGCTCTCGACGGTGTCTGCGATCATCGAAAGCGGCTTTGCCGTGCTGTCCAGCTTGATTTCGCCGCGCTTGATCCCCTGCAGGCCGGTTTCCAGGGCGCCGGTCAAACCGCGCAGACTGGGATCGCCGGCCATGATCTCGATCAGCGGTGCCGCCGAGGCGAACTGGCTCGTAGCCTTGGCGACTTCCTCCCTGGGCAGAAACAGCAGCCCGTTTTTTTGAAAGAACTCGGTGTCATTCAAGGAGCGGACCGAATCGAAGTTCTTGGTATCGGGCGACAATTTCTTGACCAGCTCGGCGGCCGCCGCGCTGGCAAATTCCGAGGAGGGAGCCTCCACCACCGCCAGGATCATTCTTTCCTGGTCGAAGGCGCTTTCGAAGACGATGTCACGCTGCCGCCAGTCGAGATCGGGCGAGATCAGCGTATTGATGTCGGTGTTGATCTTGAAGTTGTGGGCCGTATAGAGGCCTCCCCCTACCGCGACGGCTAGCGCGATGAAAACGGTGGCAGCGGCAAATCGAGTGCAAATGCTGACAATCGAAACAACGAAACTTGTAAGCACACTTTTTCTTTCTATCTGCCGGTCCGCGTGAAAACTCCCGGTGTGTACCGGAGTTCCGGAACCTGATCTAATGGGTTTGGATGCACTTGTCTTTAAGGCCACGATAAGGTGGCATAAAGCGTGTCGCGGCCACATCCCGGCTGTATAGTCGGGATTAGCCCGGGGTAAAGTGGCGGACGAATGAGTTTGAGGGGCTACGCGTTATTCGGGCTAGACTGTATAATAATACCTACAGGCGCTAACCAAGAGCCGACTTTTCGCTGAATCTGCCTTTGCTTTGGGCGGGTATTTTTGTCACAAAGTCCTGAGCTCTCATGCGGTTAGGGCATGGCTCAATGCGGGGCGGAACCTGGTGCGGATATTGCACATATTTCAGGCTATCGGACGGAGACGGACAATGCGCGCGGTGCAGCTTGCTTAACGGTCGCCCCATGGAAGTGTTTCTGGCGCAGCCGCGCGGCTTTTGCGCCGGAGTCGTGCGTGCCATCGAGATTGTCGAGCGCGCGCTGGAGAAATACGGCCCGCCGGTCTATGTGCGTCATGAGATCGTTCACAACAAATACGTCGTCGAAAGCCTGAAGGGCAAAGGCGCGATCTTTGTCGAGGATTTGTCGGAAGTTCCGCCTGACGCCGTCACCGTTTTCAGCGCCCATGGCGTTGCCAAAAGCGTCGAGGAGGAGGCCGCCAAGCGTGGTTTGCCTGTTTTGAATGCAACCTGCCCTCTGGTCACAAAAGTCCACAATCAAGGCAAGCGATACATGTCGAAAGGCCGCGCACTGGTCCTGATCGGGCACGCCGGCCATCCCGAGGTCGAGGGAACCATGGGCCAGGTTCCCGGCCCGGTCCTCCTCGTCCAAAATGTGGACGATGTCGCGGCCCTCACCCTGCCTGCCGACACTCCGGTGGCCTACATCACCCAGACCACGCTCAGCGTCGATGATACCAAGGACATCATCGGTGCCCTCCAGGCCCGTTTTACAGATATTCAAGGCCCGGACATCCGGGATATCTGCTATGCGACACAGAACCGACAATCTGCTGTAAGAGACCTCAGCAAGCTCGTGGATGTCATCCTGGTGGTGGGGGCCACCAACAGTTCCAACTCGAACCGGCTCCGCGAAATCGGGACCGAAGTCGGAGTTGCGAGTTACCTCATTGCTGACGGCAGCGAACTCAATCCCGATTGGCTGAAAGGCGCGAAAGCCGTGGGCATCACCGCAGGCGCCTCGGCGCCGGAAGTTCTTGTCGACGACGTCATTGAGGCCCTGCGGCGTATCGGGCCTGTTGCCGTTTCGGTGCTGCCGGGGCGGGAAGAAAACATCGAATTCCGGCTTCCGGCCGAACTTACTGCGGGCTGATTTAACTCTCGACCCAAGTTCAGAAAGAAACCTTGTAATGGCAATACCGTTCTTCAAAGAGCTGCGCATCGGCGGCTATCTGATCAAACAGAAATTGATGGGTCGCAAGCGCTATCCGCTGGTGCTGATGCTGGAACCGTTGTTTCGCTGCAATCTCGCATGTGTCGGCTGCGGCAAGATCGATTACCCCGACGCCATCCTCAATCGCCGCATGTCGGCGCAGGAATGCTGGGACGCCGCGGACGAATGCGGCGCGCCGATGGTGGCAATTCCCGGCGGCGAGCCGCTGATCCACAAGGAAATCGGCGAGATCGTGCGCGGGCTCGTCGCCCGCAAGAAATTCGTCTCGCTCTGCACCAACGCGCTATTGCTGGAAAAGAAGCTCGATCTGTTCGAGCCGTCGCCGTATTTGTTTTTCTCGGTGCATCTCGATGGATTGAAGGAGCACCACGACAAGGCGGTGTCGCAGAAGGGCGTGTTCGATCGCGCGGTGTCGGCGATCAAGGCCGCCAAGGCGCGCGGTTTCACGGTCAACGTCAATGCCACGATCTTCGACGGCCACGCCGCCGAAGACATCGCAAAATTCCTCGATTTCACGACTGAAATCGGCGTCGGCGTTTCGATGTCGCCGGGCTACGCCTATGAGCGCGCGCCGGATCAGGAGCACTTCCTCAACCGCACCAAGACCAAAAAACTGTTCCGCGACGTCTTTGCGCTCGGCAAGGGCAAGAAGTGGAATTTCATGCACTCCGGCCTGTTCCTCGACTTCCTTGCCGGCAACCAGAACTACGAATGCACCCCGTGGGGCATGCCGGCGCGCAACATCTTCGGCTGGCAAAAACCCTGCTATCTGCTCGGCGAAGGTTACACCAAGACCTTCAAGGAATTGATGGACACCACGGATTGGGAAACCTACGGCACCGGCAAGTATGAGAAGTGCGCCGACTGCATGGCGCATTGCGGCTACGAGCCGACCGCCGCCAACGCAGCACTGAGCAACCCGTTGAAGGCGATGTGGGTGGCGTTGCGCGGCGTTCGCACCACCGGCCCGATGGCGCCCGAGATCAATCTCGATAACCAGCGTCCGGCGCAGTACATCTTTTCTGCGGAAGTGCAGAAGCGCCTGTCGGACATTCGCCGCGACGAGGCCGCGGCGGCTGCCGCCAAGCAGCAGCAGAAAGCCTCCACGGCCGCGTGAGTCGGGCCAAGCTCTTTCGTCATTGCGAGGAGCATTTGCGACGAAGCAATCCGCACATCGTCATGCGCGGGCTGGATCCGCGCATGCATCCTACTTTGCAAGAATTCTTCAAAGAAGATGGATTGCCGGGTCAAGTCCGGCAATGGCGCTCAGGCGACCGCCGGCACTTCGCCGACATCCTCTGCGACGAAATCCTCGCCGCCCAAGAGAAAACCTCGACAGCCGCGCAACGACCGTAGCGCCCGATTGAAATCGAGCCCGGTCGAGACCAGCGCCCGCAAGGTCAGCGGATTTCGCGCAAGCCCGCGTAAAAGCTTGCGCAGGTCGATATCGCCGTTGGGCTTGATCGCATCCGTTGCCAGCGCCGGCAACGCCCGGCCGGCGGGATCGCTGACCACACGCAGCGCCGCGAACGGAAGCCCTGCTTCGGCCGCATAGGCCGCCGCGATATGGCTTTCCATGTCGACGGCAATGGCCCCGGTTTCCGAATGCAGCGCGGCTTTGCCCGATTGAGCGGCAATAATTTGCTCGACGCCGACGAGTCCGCCCTGGACCACGCGGCTGTTGCCGAGTGCGGTGCCTGCGATCAGTTCCTCGCTCAGCGCGAAGCCCGCCAGCCAGCGCGAGTCGCCGGCCATGACCTCGGTGGCGACGACGACATCCCCCGACTTCAGGGACGGACAGAGGCCCCCGGCAACGCCGAAGCTGATGACGCCGCGTATGGTGGATGGATCGAAAGTCGCCAGGAGCGCGCGCAACTGCTGGGGATCGCTACTGCTGCAGATGACTGTCATGCCGGGCCCAGCCGCGATGCGGGCCTCCTGCGCAAGACCAGTCACGATCAATATCGGCCGTGGATAAAATGAATTGCCCACGGACGCGGTAGTCCCCGCCCCCAAATTCACATTCCGACCCCTACCACCCTGCTGTTGGTGCTATTCAAATTTCGATACCGCGCCAGCGCCCAGAGCGGAAAGAACTTCGAGTAGCCATGATAGCGCAGATAAAACACCCGTGGAAAGCCCGTTGCCGTGTAGCGCTGCTCATCCCACAGACCTTTTTGGGTCTGTGTGCCTATTAGGTACTCCACGCCACGCGCGACCGCAGGATGCCCGACCTCGCCCGCTGCCATTAGTCCAAGCAAGGCCCATGCCGTTTGTGAGGCGGTCGTGGGCGCCCGCTGATATCCCTTATAGTCGAGTCGGTAGCTGGTTGCATCCTCGCCCCAGCCGCCGTCGCCGTTCTGGATCGAGATCAGCCAGTCGGCCGCCTTGCGCATCATTGGATCCCGATGGTCGATCCCGGCCGCGTTGAGCGCGCAGAGCACCGACCAGGTGCCGTAGATGTAGTTCAGCCCCCAGCGGCCGTACCATGAGCCCTCGGCGAGCTGGGTACGGCGCAGATAGTCGACGCCCGCGGCGAGCGCCGGGCTGTCCGGCACGGTCTGCCCGAGTTGGGCCAGCATCGAGACACAGCGCGCGGTCACATCCTCGGTGGGCGGATCAAGCAACGCGCCGTGGTCGGAAAACGGGATGTTGTTGAGATAATATTCGAGATTGTCGGCATCAAAAGCCGCAAAGCCGCCGTCGCGGCTCTGCATGCCTTCGATCCATTCCCGGCCGCGATCGATCGCCGCGTCATATCTGCCGCCGGGATCGTCGCGCCGCGCGCGATCCATCGCCATTACCACCACCGCGGTGTCGTCGAGGTCGGGATAATAGGCGTTGTTGTACTGGAACGCCCAGCCGCCCGGCCGCACGTTGGGACGTTTTACCGCCCAGTCGCCCTTGAGCTCCAACTCCTGTCTCGGCAGCAGCCAGTCCAGACCCTGTTTGGCGGCGTGCGACGCTTCCTCGCCGCCGGCTTCTAACATGGCATGACAGGTCAATGCCGTGTCCCACACCGGCGAGACGCAGGGCTGACAATAGGCTTCCTGCTCGCGGATCACCAGAAGCAGGTCGAGGGCTTTTCGCGTGACCGCGCGGGGCGGATAGTCCGCGCCCTTGCCGAGCGATTCGTACATCATCACGGCGTTGGCCATCGGCGGATAGATCGCGCCAATACCGTCCTCGCCGTTCAGCCGTTCCTCGACAAATGCGACGGCGGCATCGATCGCACGCGCACGCAGTTTCTTCGGAAACAGCGGCTCGGCCGCGCGCAGCATGACGTCGAGGCCGCGGAACAGCGTGAACCAGCCCCAGTTCTGGTGCGGAGCCTTCGCCGTCATGCCGATCGAACGCGGATCCTGCAGGAACAATTCGTCGATGCCGATGCCGCTGCTGTTTCGCGCGCGCGGCTTTAGCGCCGCGAGCACCAGCAGCGGCACCATCGTGGTGCGCGCCCAGTAGGAAATCTTGTTAATGTGAAAAGGAAACCACAGTGGCAACAGCATGATCTCGACCGGCAGCACCGGCACGCTCTTCCAAGTCAGCACGCCGAACATCGCCAGCAGGAAACGGGTGAAGACGTTGCTGTTGATGCCGCCGCCGCGCGACAGCATCGCCTCGCGCGCGCGCACCATATGCGGCGCCTCGGGCTTGTCGCCGATCATCTTCAGCGCGAAGTAAGCCTTTACGCTGGCGCTCATGTCGAAGGCACCTTCATGCACCAGCGGCCAGCCGCCGTGCTCGCCCTGCACCCGGCGCAGGTAATTCGCGATCTTGGCTTCCAGCACCGCATCGACCGGCTCGCCGAGAAAGTGACGCAGCAGCACATATTCGGCGGGGATGGTGCAATCGGCTTCCAGTTCGAATACCCAGTGCCCGTCGGGCTGCCTTAGCCCGAGCAGCGCGCGCGCCGCCGACGTGATGCTCGCCTGCAAGGCATCACCGGCGTCCGGTTCGATTCGTCCCGTGCTGGAATCCATATCGTTCGATATCTCCGGCGTTAGTTTCGCGGAAAAGTTCTCGTCGCTCGGTTCAGGTCCGGCGCATGGCCAGGACGAGGTCGGCGGCGCGGTCTCCGGACCGCACCGATCCCTCGATGGTTGCCGGCAACCCCGTATCAGTCCAGTCGCCTGCGAGGAACAGGTTTTTGTAAGAGGTGACCGTCCCGGGACGCATTGCGTTTTGTTCCGGCGTGGCCTCGAACGTTGCCCGGCGCTCGCGGACGATCTGCCATGACGGCAAATCGTCCTTTATCCCCGCAGCCTTGCAGATATCGGCCCATATCGCCTGCGCCAGTTCCTCGCGCGGCAGTTCCACCAGCCTGTCGCCATTACTGATGGTCACCGACAGCCGCTGCGGGAACGCGAATAGCCATTCCACGAGGCCGCCGACCACGCCTGTTATCGGCGGCTGGTTTTGAGGCGGATCGAAGCGGAAGTGCGCGTTGACGATCGCCCGGAATTTTGAGGGCGTCTTCAAACCGGGCAAGAGCGACGCGGCGGGGCGCGGCGGCACCGCCATCACCACGGCATCGCCCGGACCGAGCACTACCGCGCCGTCGCCGAATTTCAATTCGCTGACGTTGCTTCCCACCATCCCTAACCCGCGCAGCTCATGTCCGAACCGGACCGATGCGCCCTTCATCTGCAACAGCTTGATCGCCGGCTCGACCAGCACCGCGCTCAGGCCCTCGCGTGCGATCAAGGGACGGCAGGCGCGCCCGCCGGCCAGCAACGTTTCGCGCACGATCGCGCCGGCAAGCCCCGCGGATCCCTCCGGCGGATCGACATTGAGCGCCGCCAGCAGCAGCGGCTGCACCAGCCGGTCGTACAACGTGCCATGGCAGGGAATCGTATCGCCGACCAGCTTGCCCGGCGAAGCCCAGCTCAAGGGGGCCAGCGCAAGATAGTCCGACAACTTGGTGTCCGGCACGCGGCGGTTCTTGTCGAACAACCATAGCGGCAGCCGGCCGTCGCCGAGATCGAGCTGCCATCGCTTGCCCGTCGCAAGGTCAACGAACGGAAACTGCGCGCGCTCCGGCCCGACCAGACCCGCTTCGGTGCCGATCGAGCGCGCGTAGGCGAGTGCGTGACGATTGCCCGAAAGCAGCAGATGGTTGCCGTTATCGATGGTGAGATTGGTCGCGGCGTCGAAATAGGAGCGGCAACGCCCGCCGGCCTGCTGCGTGGCTTCGTGGACATGAACTTGATCGCCCGCATTGGCCAGCCGGACGGCTGCCGACAGGCCCGAAATCCCCGCACCGATGACGTGAACGTTTCTTTGCATCAGATGAAAGCGTAGCGAAGGAGGATGGCGATGCGCGCCGCCTTATTGAGGCGGACCGGCGCGCGCGGCGCCGCGAAGCCGCGGGCGAGCAGCAATTCCAGGATCGCCTGATAGTATTTCGACATGATACGCGGCGCGCGTACAGTGCGCCGCGCATTGCGGTCCATCACCTCATCGGCCTTGGCAAAATGTGCCCGCGCCCGCGCTGCCAGCGGCGCGCAGACTTTCGGCAGCGCCGGGTCCAAGATCACCTTCTGCGGGTCGCTGCCGGTGATGCCGGCATGCAGCAGGCCTTCGCGCGGCAGATACAGCCGGCCGATGCCGGCGTCTTCGTCGACATCGCGCAGGATGTTGGTCAGCTGCAGCGCGCGCCCGAGATGATGGGCGAGCAGGATGCCGTCGTCTTGCGGCAGGCCGAACACGCGCACCGATAGCCGCCCGACCGCGCTGGCGACGCGGTCGCAATAGAGGTCGAGGGTGGCCAGGTCCGGCGCCCGGATGTCCGCGGGCACGTCCATTTCCATGCCGTCAACGATGGCGAGAAAATCCTCGCGCTTGAGGCCGAACTTTTGCACCGACGCCGCGTAGTCGCGCAGCCGCGGCGGCGGATGACCTTGATAGAGCGCTTCGATGTCGTCGCGCCATTGCTGGAGTGCGGCGAGCCGCTCGCCGCGCGGGCCATCGGAATCCGCGATATCGTCGGCCTGCCGGCAGAAGCTGTAAATCTGGAACATCGCCTCGCGCTGCGCGCGCGGCAGGATGCGCATCGCCGCGTAGAACGAGCTTCCCGATGCCGACCCCTGGAAGGTTGCAGGCTGGCTGGTCATCTGCTGGTTCATGCGCCCGGCGTCGATCTGGACATGACCAGACCTGCGGTCGCGCGGCGCCAGATCGCCCCCGCGATGCCGCTCAGGCTGAAGCCGGCCATGGCCGCTTTGCTCAGATGGACACGCTCGCTCAAGGGATCGCGCGCCTTCAGGAGCTGTGCGATCTGACGCGCGTAGGTCTGGATCACGGCAATCTCGCAAGCCAGCCGTGCATCGGCGACCTGAAATTCCAGCGAACAGCCTTCATGCAGCAGCGCTTCGTTTCTCCCGGCCAGTTCGTGCATACACGACAGCAACGCCGCCGATGCGCGCGGTGCTCCAAGTTCTTCGACCGACGCGCCATGCCGCGCCAGCGCGTCGCGGGGAATGTAGACGCGATTGAGCTCGCGAAAGTCCTTGCCGCAGTCCTGCAGATGATTGTTGATCTGCAGCGCGGCGCACACGGCATCCGATGCCGGCCAGCTCGCGGTGCTCTCGCCGTGAACGTCAAGCACAAAGCGCCCGACCGGCATCGCCGAATAAGAACAGTAATGGATGAGCTCGTCCCAATCCTCGTAGCGAAGTTTTGTGACGTCCATCCGGAACGCGGTCAGCAGGTCGCGCGCATGGCGCGGCGGCAGACCGCGCGCGGCAAGCGCCTGGCGCAGAACAACGGCTTCGGCTTGCCCCCCGCCCCGCCCGAGCAGATCGGCCTCGAGTTCATCGAGCAATTTTAATTTGGCCTGGGCATCAAGCGACGCATGATCGGCAATATCGTCGGCGGTGCGAACGAAATTATAGAACGCGAGAATCAGCGCGCGGTGGCGCGGATGAATGATCCACGACGCCACCGGAAAGTTTTCGTCGCGATGGGTCTTGCCGGATCGCAGTTCGCTCGCGGAGGTCATCGGGATTGAGTTACACTTGTCGGACATGCCATTCCGCATGCCGGGTTCGGAACACCGGCATGCGGGATTGATCGCGGACCCATATATGGGAAATTCGCGGGCAAAACCAATGCTATCTCACGATTTCGTAGAGTGCCGCCCGCATCCGGACAGGGCCCATCGGCCTTTCTGGAATCGATCGTTGGACTTCCTCGAAGGGAGATTTATTGCCCGTGGCTGGTCAGCACCTGGCTGCACGCGGCGGTCAACTTCGGACGATTTTGCTGCAGGCACGCCAGGATGGTGAAATCGCCCTGGTCCATTAGCGGACGGCAGAAGCGCTGGACGTCGCGTGCACAAGCCTTCTGCTCCGCCGGCGTGCCGCTGCGCTGTTGCTGGGCGATGGCGCCGGTTGAAACGGATACAGACAGTAGCGTGAGCGCCAAGAAAAATTTTCGCATTGTGTTCCTTCGTCCTGATAGGGAATTCTGGTTTCGAGCGTCGCTTAACACACCGTTGAGGAGTGCGCAGCCTAAGCGTTCGCTTGATGGTGGCCCCTGCTGGTTCGTTTAACGCGCCGGGCTTGGGATGGTTCAGACGCTCAAAAGCGCTGCCAATTGCGGCCAAATTGGCGTCACCCTTCAATGGCTGCCGAGATTGCGATAACACGCTCACAATAGTCAACTAATGTATTGAAATACAAGCGCTATTCTGTCGACCGAATTACGGTCAGTTGCGGCTTTTTGGCACTTGGCAAAATCCCGTTCGCCACAAACCTGTATTTTGCAAACGATCCAGCGCGGTGTCGGCAGTATGATTTGCTCCTCGAACGACTTGGTTTGAACCTGATGTAATTCTGCGACACTAAAACTTTGGTGCGGCGCGACGTATCTTGATTTAGAACGTCATTTCAACCGGGAAACTCGATTATGAAACGGTTTGGTTCCAATGTTCTTGGGCGAACGATCAAGGCTGCAGGTGTCGGCGCCGCGTTGATGTTGTCGGTGTCGGCGAGCCATGCCCAGTCGGGACCATTTGCCGGTTTCGATGGGTCATGGTCAGGTAATGGGACGGTTGCGCTTTCGGATGGAACGACCGAGCGCATCCGCTGCAAAGCCGACTACAAGGTCAACGGCAGCGGCCTCGGTTTGAAGCAAAATCTGCATTGCGCCAGCGACAGCTACAAATTCGATTTGAGCAGCGAGGTGACCAGCCAGGGCGACCGCATCTCCGGCAACTGGAGTGAAAAAAGCCGGAATATTTTCGGCAATCTGCAGGGTACCGCCGGCGGCGGCCAGATCGAGGTGTTCGTCGAAGCCTCGGGATTTGCCGCCAACCTGACGCTGCGCACCAGCGGCAACAAGCAAACGGTCCAAATCAGCTCCAAGGGTGAGATCAGGGGCGTCAACATCACGATGACGAAGGGCTGATAACGCCGCCATCATTCCGCAGGCTTCGCGCCACCGACCGTCCCGCGAAGCCTGTTCGACAGGTTGATCAGGAACATCGCCGTCGGCCGCAGGATAAACAGGTCTGCGAACAGAGCCGCCACCATCGCAAATGCGCTGAGCCAGCCGAACAGCCGCAGCGACGGCAGGTCGGAAAACACCGTCACCACCAGGCCGCACGCCAGCACCACGGTGGTGAGAATCAGCGCCGGGCCGACCAGCACGGTGGCGCGCTCGACCGCCAGCTCCGGACCGACGCCGGGCTTCATCTCGAGCCGCAAGCGGTTTAGGAAGTGGATCGTAGCGCTCAAGCCGAGGCCGAACGACACCGTGAGCGCGACCACGCTGGCGAACTGCAGTCCCTCCCCGAGCAACCAAAGCACGGTGCCTGACAGCACCACCGGGAAAATACCCGGCAGGATGCATGACAACATCACCACCACCGAGCGGAACGCGAGCCCGATGAAGATCGCGACCAGCGCGAATTCGATGGTGAGCCCGCGATTGAGCTTCTGGATCATGCTGGCGCTGTTACGCGCGGCGATCGCCGACAGGCCGGTGACCGCGATCTCGTAGCCGGGATGCGCCTTGCGCACGGTGTCCAGCCCGTGGTCGAGCTTTTCTACCACCGGCAGGATATCGCTCGAATCCAGATCGGGCACCCGGCCCGACACCACCACCGCATCCTGGTCGGCGGAAATGAAACGCCGCACCAGATGTTCCGGAATCACGCTGACATATTCCTTGAGCGTCGCGACGTCGGAACTCCCCGCTTTTTCCGCAAGCCAGCGGCGCAGCGTCTCCAGCGACCACACATTGCCGACCCCGGCCTGTTTTTCGACCAGCGAATGAACGTCCGCGATGGTCTGCAGCGTTTCGGGTGCATAGAGCGAGGCGCCCTTGGGAAATTCGATCAACACGTCGATCGGATTGGCGCCGGTGAGCTTGGCGTCGAGCCGCCCGCTTGCCGCGACTGCCTGCTGCTTGTCCGGCACCTGGTCGGCGAGCCGGTAGCGCGGCTCGAGGTTGGCGTAGATGAAGGCCAGGCCGCCGACCAAAATTACCGCAAGCAGGCTGAACAGGCCGGGGCGGCTGACCATGCGCACCGCGATCCAGTAGCAAAAACGGCGCAGCGCCTGGACCCCGGCGTCGGCGCTTTGAAATTTCACGGCGAAGACTTTTTCGTTGCGCACGAACAGCACGCCGAACACCGGCACCAGCGACAGCACGGCGAGCAGCGCAATGATGGTGGCGGCAAGTCCCGCCTCGCCGAATTTGCGGATCAGGTCGGAAGTCCGAAAATTGCAGCGCGATAAACGATATGCCGGCGGTGCCATGAGTAAGGACGCAGGCCGGTCCGACCACGAGCACGGCGTTTTTGAATGCGGTGTATTTGTCCTGCCCGGCGATCAGGCGGTCGCGCGCGGCAAAGGTCAGCTGCATCGAGTCGGAAAAACTGATCACCATGATCAGCGGCGTCATCACGTTCAGGAACATATTGAGATTGAAATTGGCCCAGCCGAGGCCGCCGAGCGCAAGCACGATGGCGATGATCGGCGGGCCCGCGGCGACAACCATGAACGATATCTTGCGGAAAAAGATGATTGCGATGATGCAACCCGCCAGGATGCCGAGGATATTGTAGGTCAGACCGTCGCGCTTGACCGCGTTGCGGATTTCGAGCTGCATCACCGGGACGCCGGACAATTCCGCGTTGAGGTTGCCCCCTTTGAGGTCGTCCGCCATCAGCTTGCGGATCTCGCCGATCGTTTTGCTGAGCTTGTTGCTTGAGACGATGTCGGGTTCGAGCGACAGCACGATCAGCGCCAGCGTGCCGTCTTCGGATAACAGCTTGCCGCGGATGATCTCGTTGGTTTTGACGGTCTCGATGAACTTGTCGTAGTCGGCGCCTTGCGGCAGGTCCTGAGGGAATAGCGCCGCCGGTAGCTTGCCCGGCGCCGGCGCCTGGCGCGCCGAGAATAGCGAGATCAGTCCGCGAGTACCCTCGACCAGTTGCAGGTCGGTGACGAGATCGCGCAGCTTTTCGAGATTGTCGCGCGCCAGCAGCGTCTTGCCTTCGACCACGACCAGCACGTCGAATTCGGTGGCGGGAAAGCGCTTGGTGACCGCCTCATATTGCCGGTATTCCCTGGAATCGGAACGAAACAGCTGACTGAGGGAATCGTCGATCTTGATGCGTTCGATGCCGAAAATCGCAGCGATGATCAGCCCGACGAGAATGATACAGGACAGAATCGGCGCCTGAACTGCGATCAGACCGATCCGTTCCAGCCCGAAAGCGATGCTGGATGTCGGCCGTTCCTCGATCTCCTCGACATGGACCTCGCTGTCGCTATTCTTTTCGAGCATGCCCTGTCCAGTTCTCACATCGGCTCAATTTGTCTAGCCTGGTTCCGGGGCGCGGTTGAGGCTCAGACCGCCGCGACCGATGGGCGCTAGCCCTTGAAAACATGCATTAAATTTGCCGCGACGGGTGTGTAGCAGGTCTGCATGATGTCTCGCAAGCGCGAGGCAGGCGCCAATCTGGCGCAGTTGACGGCGAATCGGGCGAATCCCGGGTCAATTCATGCCGGCTGGTTATCACGAGCAATCCGTGCCGCCTCACCGCCGCTTTCATCCTTCAGCGCGACACCCGTGACTCCCCGCGCCAGCCCCTCGTGGACCAGCCAGGCAATCTTGAAGGCGGCTTCGTCATAGCTGAGCCCGGCGGCGTGGATGTTGGAGACGCAGTTGCGCATCGCATCGGTGCAGCCGGCCTTGGGCGCGAAGGTCAGATAGGCCCCGAGGCTGTGCGGCGCAGACAGGCCCGGCCGCTCGCCGATCAGCATCGCGACCATGCGCGCGCCGAGCAGCGCGCCGATTTCATCGCCCAATGCGACCCGCGCGCCCGACGCGACGACGGCGCGGCCGAGTCCAATTGCGCCTAGCCTCGGCACGAGACTGCGCACCAGTTCAACCGCGTGCGCATTGACCGCCGATGGTGACAGGCCGTCGCCGATGACGACCGCAAGATCGCACGGAATGCGCCAGCCGCCGGCGAGCAACTCTTGCGAAGCCCGATCGAGTTGACGTCCAGAGATCCGGACGACGGAGATAATCCTTGCGGCTCTGCGCGCGGCTCGACGCCTGCAATGTCTGCAGCCCCAGTGCATCGAGTCCGGAAACAATGGCAGCCGTATCGAAGCCGGCATGAACGGCATCGCGGGCGCGGGCGTGGTCGAGCGTGAATTCAAGCAGCGCCTGCGTCGTCAGGCTCGCTCCGGCGCGGCCGAGCCCGACCCGCGCCGGTGTCAGATGCCGCAGATCGCGCAAGGAGCGTGGCGGCGCAGGCGTTTTCACCGGTCTATTCGGCCGGGACCGATGCCTCGCGCAGCCGCACCGAATAGTTCGAAGCGTTCTGCTTGCCGCCTGACGCATCGCGGGCGAACATGATCAGGTGATGCGCGACCAGCATCGAGCTGATGAGATATTCGATTTGGCCGCGGAGAAGCCGCCGCAGCGCGAACTTCCAGAATTGCCATTTATAATCGCCGAGTACGCCGATCTTCCAGAAGATGTTGCGCAGCATGGTCAGGCCGAGCTTGATGTTCGCCCAGGTAGCCTGCTGCGGGGTGCGCATGTTGAGGCGCTTCGAATAGGTTTCGCGGATCTGGTATTCATAGCGCTGGAGCAATTTGGCGGGCTCGTAAGCGCTGCCCATGCAAGCGCGCCAGCTGGTCACGACATCATCGTAGGGCAGCCGGAAATCCACATTGGAATCGCGCCCCTCATCCTCGATCAGGCGGCCTTCCTTCGCCAACCGGTCCCACAGCGGCGTCTTCGGCAGCGCTTGTAAGAGGTTGATGGTGAGCAGCGGAATTTGCGACACGTCGATGAATTCCAGCAGGTGCTGCCCGGTTTCAGGCTTGTCGGTATCGAGCCCGAGGATGATGCCGGATACCACCTCCATGCCGTAATTGTTAAGCGTGTGGATCGCCTCCATGATGGGGACCATCATGTTGTGATCCTTCTTCATCGCCTTCAGCGCCACCGGGTCAGGTGTCTCGATGCCGCAGAAGATGGTCTCGAACATCGCTTCGCGCATCTGCGACAGGATTTCCGGGCGCTTGGCGATGTTCAGCGTCGCCTCGCAGGAGAATCGCAGCACGAAGCCGGTCTGCTTCTGCCATTCGATCAGATGCGGCAGAAGATCGAGCGCGGCCTTCCGGTTGCCGATGAAATTGTCGTCGACGAAATAGACCGAGCCCATGATGCCGCATTCAAGCAGCTTGTCGAGTTCGGCGGTGATCTGCTGCGGCGTTTTCAGCCGCGGACTGCGTCCGTACAGTCCGGGGATATCGCAGAATTCGCACTGATAGGGGCAGCCGCTGGAATACTGAATGCTGCCGAGAAAATAACGTTTGATCTCGGCGAGTTCGTAGGCCGGGATCGGAAATTTCGTCATATCGAGCCGGTCGGCGGTCTTCAGCACCACCTGCCGCTCCGGCCGCGACGGATCCCGCGCCAGCCGCTCGATCAGCTCGTTGGTGGCGTCGCCGAGTTCTCCCACATGCAGATAGTCGAATGAGGGATAGTAGTCCGGGCAAGCCGAAACCGACGGTCCCCCGATGGCCACCGCCAGATCGAAGGCGTGGGCGCGGCGGCAGATATCGTTCATCTGCTGGCGCTGGATGTGCATTCCACTGACGAACACGGCCTCCGCCCACTCAAAATCTTCCTTGGTCGCCGGGCGGATGTTTTCGTCGATGAAGCGCACTGGCCAGTTGGCGGGCATATAGGCCGCGATCAGCAAGATTCCCTGCGGCGGCATGAAAGCCTGCACGCCCGCCAGAGGATAGGCATACTCGAAGGTGCCGAATGACGGCGTATAGCGCGGAAACACGCACAGGATGCGCCGCACTGTCTCAATGCCCTCAGCTCTCATCAAACTTCCTCTGCGAACACAAGCATTTAAGCACGATGGCGGAGGCTGGGCCAGAAATTCCTCAACATTGTGGCAGCCTCAGCCGATTAGGCGGGATGCGAAATCCGGCAGCCTCCCCTCGCCGCCGGCGAGCCGGAAATCGGCGCCGGCGAGGCCGTTGCGAAACAGCCAGTCGTCGAATTCTGGCGCCCGCTTCAGCCCGAACAGGTCGCGGACATAGAGCGCGTCGTGGAACGAGGTAGACTGGTAGTTCAGCATGACATCGTCGGCGCCGGGCACGCCCATGATGAAGGTGACGCCGGCCGCAGCCAGCAGCGTCAGCAGATTATCCATGTCGTCCTGGTCGGCCTCGGCGTGGTTGGTGTAGCAGACGTCGACGCCGAGCGGCAGGCCGAGCAGTTTTCCGCAGAAATGGTCTTCGAGTCCGGCGCGGATGATTTCCTTGCCGTCATAGAGATATTCCGGGCCGATGAAGCCGACCACGCTGTTGACGAGCAACGGATCGAACGCCCGCGCGACGCCATAGGCGCGCGCCTCAAGGGTCTGCTGATCGACGCCGTGATGGGCATTGGCCGACAGCGCCGAACCCTGCCCGGTTTCGAAATACATAACATCGGTGCCGATCGTGCCCCGGCGCAGCGACAGCCCGGCGTCCCGGGCTTCCTTTAGGATCGCCAGATCGATGCCGAAGCTTTTATTGGCGGCTTGGGTGCCCGCGATCGACTGGAACACCAGGTCGACGGGGAAACCCTGCTCGATCAATCCAAGGGTAGTGGTGACGTGCGCCAGCACGCAGCTTTGCGTTGGAATCTGCAACCGTGAAATCAGTTCGTCGAGCAGCCGCACCAGCCTGCCCAATACCGCCGGATCATCGCTGGCGGGGTTGACGCCAATGCAGGCGTCGCCCGAGCCCAGCATGAGGCCGTCGAGGATGGACGCGGTGATGCCCTTGGCGTCGTCGAAGGGATGATTGGGCTGCAGCCGCGCGCTCATGCGCCCGCGCAAGCCGATGCTGTTGCGAAAGTGGGTGATGACCTCGCATTTTTTGGCCACCAGGATCAGGTCCTGATTGCGCATCAGTTTTGACACCGCCGCCGCCATCTCCGGCGTGATCCCGCGCGCCAGCCGCGCCAGCATGGCGGATGTCGCCGCGTCCGACAGCAGCCAATCGCGGAAGGCGCCTGTCGTCAGCGAGGAGATGGCCGCAAACGCTGCAGCATCGTGGCCGTCGATGATCAGCCGGGTGACTTCGTCGTCCTCGTAGGGCACCAGGGTTTCATGCAAAAATTGCTTGAGCGGCACATCCGCCAGCGCCATCCGCGCTGCGACCATCTCCTCCGCGGTCGCTGCCGCGATCCCCGCCAGCCGATCGCCGGAGCGCGGCGGCGTCGCTTTGGCCAGCAGATCGCGCAAGCTGTCGAAGACGTAAGAATGCGCGGCGATGACGTGGCGGTAGATCATGGCGGCCCCTAAGGCCGGCGCACGATAACGCGAAGGCCTCGAAGGACACTAGCACCCGCCGTGCTTCTCGTCATTGCGAGGAGCGTAGCGACGAAGCAATCCAGTCTTGCTTAAGCACTGGATTGCTTCGCTGCGCTCGCAATGACGATTTATGCAGCCCGCACGGTGGCGAGGAATTTCACGACCTCGGCCTTCAACCGCTTATTCTCGTTCGACAGCAATTGCGCCGACGACAGCACCTGCGACGAGGCGGAGCCGGTGTCGCCGGCGCCGCGGTTGACGTCGGCGATGGAGGTTGCCACCTGCGTGGTACCGATCGCGGCCTGCTGGACACTGCGGGCGATTTCCTGGGTCGCAGCCCCCTGCTCCTCGATGGCAGCCGCGATGGTCGCGGCGATTTCCGACACCCGCCCGATGGTGCCTGAGATCTCCTTGATCGCGACCACCGATTCCCGAGTGGCCGACTGCATTCCGGCGATCTGCCTGGAGATTTCGTCGGTCGCTTTCGCGGTCTGCGAAGCCAGCGCCTTGACCTCCTGGGCGACCACCGCAAAGCCGCGGCCGGCGTCGCCGGCGCGCGCGGCTTCGATGGTGGCATTGAGCGCCAGCAGGTTGGTCTGCTCGGCAATGGTGGTGATCAGCTTGGTGACGTCGCCGATGCGATTGGCGGCGAGCGACAGCTCCGCGATGCGCGCGTCGGTTCTCGTAGCCTGATCGACCGCTTCGGTGGCGATCCGGTTGGAATCCAGCACCTGGCGGCCGATCTCGTTGATGGAGGTGGTCATTTCCTCGGTCGCTGATGCGACCGACTGCACATTGGACGAGGTCTCTTCCGACGCCGCCGCCACCACCCCGGAGAGCTGCTGGGTGGCGGCACTGCTCCGGGTCAGGACCATGGCGGAGTTTTCCAGTTCGTTCGACGCCGAACTGACATTCTCGATGATGTTGCCGACCGCGGTCTCGAAACTGTCGGCCAGGCTATGCAGCTCGACGCGGCGGGCCGCCGCCAGTTCGCGAGTCTTTTGCTCGCGTTCGGAGGTTTCGCGCTCGGCCTTGGCAATGGCCTGCACCTTGAATTCCTCGACGGCACGGGCCATCTGGCCGACCTCGTCGTTGCGCTCGAGCCCCGGCAATTGCACGTCGAAATTGCCGATCGCAAGTTCGCGCATTGCTTTCGTCATCGCCGTTACCGGGCGCGAAATATTGCGGCCGATGGTGAAAGAAACAACGGTACCTGCAAGTGCCACTCCCAGAAGAATCAAGGTGAGCATCATCTGCTGCTGGTCGAGCTTGATCCCGGCGCGTGCGATTTCGCGGTCCTTGCTCTCGCTGCTCGCGGTGATCAGATCGTCGGTGAGCTTTTCGATGTCGAAGAAGCTCCGCTCCGCGCCCTTGATGAATATCAGCGCCGATCCGGCATCGCCGTCGGCCATCTCGATCGCGTTCTTCGATTGCTTGAGATAACCCGCGACCGCCACCTTGAGCTTCTCGAACGCCTCCTGTTTGATCGCGCCTTGGTTGCTCTCCACCGCCCGCAGCACGTCCGAAACCTTGGCGGCAGCCGTGGAGGCGTCCTTAGCAACGGCCTGGACCTTCTTTTCGTCCTTCTCGTTAGCGGCCGTCGCCGCCAGACGATAGAGTTTTGCATGCGCGATCCACACCGTGGTGTTGAGATCGGTCGCCAGTTCCGATTGCCGCACCGGGCCCGCCATCAATGCGTCGACGCTGGCCTGATTGAATTGCAACGTCTGCAGCGCGTAGGCGCCGAGCCCTACCAGCACCACGATCAAAAAGGCCGGTGCGATCTGCACCTTCCAGGACAACCCGATGTTTCTTACCCGGTTCAGCATAGCAACCCTTCGATACAGGCGACCGCGAGTTCGAGATCGCCGCCGCTTATCAGAGCTTGTAGATGCCCGCGCACACCGCAGTGTTATCCAGCTTCTCGCAGTACATCTGCTTGGGTTCGACTTTCTTGCTGACGGGATTGACGAATTTGTAGTCCTGCCAGAACGACGCCTGCTTGCCGGCGAGTTCGACGCGCTCCTTGACGTAGAGTTTGCCGTCGACGTCCTGGGCTTCGATCATGTCCTTGCCGACGAACTTCTCATTCGAGCCATGCGCCAGCACCTTGCCGTCGAGCTGATACACCACGACGTACAGATCGCGGTCGATGAACCTGCCGGCCTTGTTGCTGATTTCGGGATAGGCCTTTTCGGGACCCTGTTCCTTGATGAAGGTGGTGGCCTTCTTCACCATCGCGATGGCGTCATCCTTGCCCGCGCCATCGGCCGCGGCGGCCAGGCCTGCGAAAATCATCGTGGCTGCGACGGCAGAAACAAACTGCGTAGATGCCCTGGCTTTCATATTCAATCTCCGGATGGCTGTAGCGGCGGACAAGCCGCACACCGAAGATTTCGCATAAAAGAGGAAACCATCCGTTAACATTGTCGGTTCCGTGGGCAGAATGCCCGGTTTTGGCGTGCAGAGATCCGCTCATCCGGAGGAGCGGCCGTGACGGGTCTCTAGACATACCGGCCGGCGGCATGGCCCGATGACCAGGCCCACTGGAAATTGAAGCCGCCGAGGTGGCCGGTGACATCGACCACCTCGCCGATGAAATATAGCCCGGGCACGGATTTCGCTTCGAATGTTTTCGAGGACAGCTCGGCGGTATCGACGCCGCCCAGCGTCACCTCCGCGGTGCGATAGCCCTCGGTGCCGTTGGGCCGGACCCGCCACGCCTTTACGGCCGCAGTCACCTCCGACAGCAGCTTGTCGGAAAAATCCGCAAGCCGGTCAGGACCGCCGATGCGATCGGCGACGGTCTGCGCGAGCCGCTTGGGGAGAAACCCGGCCAGCGCCGTCGCCAGTTCCTGCCGCGGATGATCGCGGCGCAGTTGTTGCAGCAGCGCGAGGACATTAAGGACCGGCGCCATGTCGATGACGATATCTTCCCCGGCGCGCCAATGGGACGATATCTGCAGGATCGCCGGACCGCTCAGTCCGCGATGGGTGAACAGCAGCGCCTCGTCGAATCGCGTCTTGCCGCAACTCACGCTCGCCTCGACCGAGATTCCGGCCAGGTCCTTGAACCGCGCCAGCATGGCCGCCTCGAAGGTCAGCGGCACCAGCGCCGGGCGCGGCGGTACGATCTTGAGACCGAATTGCCCGGCGATTTTATAGCCGAAACCGCTCGCGCCCATTTTCGGAATTGAAGGACCGCCAGTTGCGATAACCAGCGAGCGGCAACGGAATTCGCCTTGATCCGTTGTAACGACGAAGCCCTCCTCATTTTTCACGATCGCCGAGATGCGCACGCCGAGGCGCGGCTGCGCGCTTCGACATTCCTCGATCAGCATGTCGATGATCTGCCGCGACGAGCCATCGCAGAACAATTGCCCGCGCGTCTTTTCGTGCCAGGCGATGCCGTATTTCTCCACCAGCGCGATGAAATCGTGCTGGGTATATCCGCTCAGCGCCGAATGGCAGAAGCGCGGATTTTCCGACAGAAAATTCGCCGGCGTCGTGTGCAGATTCGTGAAATTGCATCTCCCGCCGCCGGAGATGCGGATTTTCTCGCCGGGATGTCGCGCCTGCTCCAGCACCAGCACCGAGCGGCCACGTTTTGCGGCGATGCCGGCGCACATCAGGCCTGCCGCACCTGCTCCCAGAATGATGACGTCATGGATCTTCATTCAACCAGCAAGACATCCACGGCAACGCCAAGCTTTTGCCTGCGCGACCCGACGATCACGCCGTCCACCGGCGAGACGTCGGAAAAATCCCGCCCGACTGCAAGCACGATGTGGTCGTTCTCCACCAAGAGATCGTTGGTCGGATCGAATCCGACCCAGCCGATCTCCTCGCCGCACCATACCGACACCCACGCATGCGTGGCGTCGGCGCCCTGCAGCCGCGGCTTGCCCGGCGGCGGGGTGGTGCGCAGATAGCCTGAGACATAGGCCGCCGGCAGCCCCAGTCCGCGCAGTCCTGCGATCATGGCATGGGCAAAATCCTGGCAAACGCCGTGGCGCTTCTCGAACACCTCCTGCAGGGGCGTGGAAATCACGGTGGCTTTCGGATCGTATTTGAATTCGGTGCGGATGCGGTGCATCAGGTCGACCGCGCCTGCCAAAATCCCGCGCCCGAACGGAAAGCTTTCCGCGGCGTAGGCGGTACCGAGATCGAGCACCGGCACCAGCGGACTGGCAAAGACGTAGCCGATCGGCGACGCCGCCCCCAGCGTATTGACCTCGAACGCGGCTTCGCGGACGCTTTCCCAAGCAGGGCTGTCCGCGTTGCGGCCTGGCGCATGGCGGGACAGCGTGACCCGCGAACGCGAATCGATGCGCAAGGTGCGATGCGGCGTCTCGATCGACACGGTTTCAATGCGTATTCCAAAGAAGTCGGTGCGCGCGGTCCGGTCGGCAGGCCGCGGCCTGATGTCGACTGCATGCGATACCAGCTGCTGGCCGTCGCCGCTTTTCGGCTCCAGCCGCAACGAGCAGCGCGCAAAGCTGACCGGGCTCTCATAGCTGTAGGTCGTGACATGGCGGATGTCGTAGATCACGCTAGCCCAGTCAATTTCTCGGGCCGGCTGGCACTGGCGCCGTGCGGGAAATAATGCGACCCGATGGCGTCGGCGAGCGTAAGCAGATCCTGCTCCAGTGCGAACAGCGACTTGACGTCGAGCTCCGCGGCTTCGTCCGTCGTCAACGTCGCCCGAAGGGCGACCGCAAGCCGGTGCGGGCGCTCGATCAATCCGCCCTCTTTCAGGGCCGGCAACTCTGCGATGTGATCGTTCAGCGCGGAGACCTGGAACGCGACCGACCTCGGATTATAGGGGTCGAGAATCACGAGATCGCGCACCGGCGCCAGCAACGGAGCTACGAGATAGCGCGAGCGGTAGGTGATTTGGCAATCCACCAGCGTCAGCAGGATGTCGAGGTCTTCCTCGTCGGCCTCTTCATATGCAAACTGACGCGCGAAGCGCGCGGTGTTGATGGCGCGCTCGGCGCGGCGGCCCATATCGAGAAAGCGCCAGCCGGCGGCGCGGTTCATGTTCTCCTGCGAAAGCCCCGAGAAGGTCGCAAGCTCCTGCAGCGTCAGTTCGGCGGCGCTGACCACGCCGTCGTCGTCATGGACTTCCTCCGACAGCCGCGCCGCCATCTCGGTGATGACCTGCCAGGCATCCGGCGACAGCCGTTCGCGCAGCGACGCCGCCGTTCGCAGCGCGGAGCGGATCAGCGACAGCGCCGAGCCCCACTTGTCGGCGGCCTGCAGTGCTTCCGTTGCAATCCTCGCCGTCTGGGTCCGCGCGCCCGATGACGAGGCACCCCAGGCCACCAGCAACCGCGCAATGCGGTCCACCGAATGCTGCGAGGTCGCGACGCGGCTGTGGTCGCGCTGCAAGCCGAGCGCGCGCACCAGCCGCAACGTCGCCTCGGCGCGCTCCAGATACCGCCCGAGCCAGAACAAATTGTCCGCGGCCCGGCTCGGCAGCACGCCGGCGACGCGCCTGATCCGCACGCTGTCCGAGGCGGGCAGCAGCGTGGTGGTCGGAACCGCCTTATCCGACACCACCCAGACGTCGGCCGCGCGGGTGCCATCGCCCATCGAGACCGCGCGCGCATCGAGTTGGTCGGCGATCCGGCAAAAGCCGCCGGGCATCACGGTCCAGCCGTCCTGCGTGGCGGCCGCGAACACCCGCAGCACGAACGGCCGCGGCGCGATGCGGCCATTGTCCCATACCGGAGTGGTCGATAGCCGTACCAGCTCCTGGCCGACATAATCGATGCCCCGATGCTCGATCGCCGTCTTCAGCCGATCGCGCTGGCTTGGCGAAAGCTCGGAAGCCAGCACCGGACCGTTGCCGGGAAAGCCGGGGACGCCCCTGACATAAGCACCCTCGATGGCAAAATCGTCGAGCCGCGACAGCACCTGCTCGCGCGCGGACTTTTGGCCGCACCACCAAGTGGCGATGTGCGGTATCTTCAGCTCTTCGCTGAAAAAACGCCTTGAGAGGCTGGGCAGGAAGCCGAGCAGTGCGCGCGCTTCCATCACGCCGGAGCCCGGCATGTTGGCAATGACGACGCCGTTCTTGCGGATCACGTCGATCAGTCCGGGCACGCCGAGATGCGAGGAGGCGTCGAGCTCGAGCGGATCGAGAAAGTTGGCATCCACCCTCCGCAGCAGCACATCGAGCCGCTTCAGTCCGGCGACGGTGCGGATATGGATACGGTCGCCGCTGACGGCGAGATCGTCGCCTTCGACCAGCAGGAATCCGAGATAGCGCGCCAGCGTGGCGTGCTCGAAATAGGTTTCGCTGAACTGGCCCGGCGTCAGCAGCCCGATGCGCGGCTCGTCGCGATCGGCGCTGGCGCGCAGACTTTCGCGAAACGCCTCGAAGAACGGCGCCACCCGCTCGACATTCATCGATTTGTACAGCGACGCGAAGGCGCGCGACAACACCAGCCGGTTTTCCAGCGCATAACCGGTTCCCGAGGGCGCTTGGGTGCGATCGTTCAACACCCACCAGCGCCCGTCGGGACCGCGGCCGATGTCAGCGGCATAGAGATTGATATAGCGCCCGCCGGGCGGCTTGACGCCGCACACCGGCCGCAGATATTCGGTGCTGCCGGCGATCGCAGCCGCCGGTATCGCGCCTTCCGCGATCAAGCGGCCTTCGCCGTAGAGGTCGTTGAGCACCAGTTCCAGCAATTCGGCGCGCTGCACGACGCCGGCGCATAATTGTTGCCATTCGGCCGCGCCGATCAGCAGCGGCAGATGGCTGAGCGGCCACAACTTGTCGGCGGCTTCGCCGGGCGCGCGATAGGTGACACCGGCTTCGCGCAGATGCCGGTCGGCGGCGCCGAAGCGCCGCTCAATGTCGGGCGGTGAAAGCGCGGCGAATGCCTCGAAAAACCGGGTCCAGACCTCGCGCGGCGCACCATCCTGGCCGATGTATTCGTCAGGAATTCCGGGCAGGCGGACGTAGTCCCGGGTCCATTGCGCCACGCGGCGATGTCCCGGACGGGCCTTGCTTCCCTGACTAGCTCCGGCTTGCCCCACCATGCGATTCTTCTAGCACATTTCAGTGACGGAGCGGCGTCCGCAGGTCCAGGGTCAAGGGAAATTCGAGGCTGCGTTCTTCGCCCGGTGGATCGATCTTGCCGGGGGTGTGGCCGTGGTCCTGAAACCGCGCCAGCCGCCGCGCCTCGGCCTCGTAGGAATTGACCGGCTTTGTTTCGTAAGCGCGTCCACCGGGATGGGCGACATGATAGACGCAGCCGCCGAGAGACAGGCCATTCCAAGTGTCGACAATGTCGAATGTCAGGGGTGCATGCACTGGAATGGTCGGATGCAGGCCCGAGGCGGGCTGCCACGCCTTGAAGCGGACGCCCGCGACCGCTTCGCCGGAGCGGCCGGTCTGCATCATCGGCATCCGCCGTCCGTTGCAGGTGACGACATGGCGGCCCTCGACAAAGCCCGAGGCCTTGATCTGCAGCCGCTCGACCGAGGAATCGACATAGCGCACGGTGCCCCCGGCCGAGCCCTCCTCGCCCAGCACATGCCATGGCTCCAGCGCCTGCCGTACTTCCAGCGCGACACCGCCGTGATGAACCTTGCCGAACGCGGGAAAGCGAAATTCGAGCTGCGCCTCGTACCAATCCGGCGAAAAATCGTAGCCGGATGCCTTAAGTTCGGCGAGCACGCCCAGAAAATCCTCCCACAGGAAATGCGGCAGCATGAAGCGATCATGCAACGTGGTGCCCCAGCGCACGAATTTGCCGTCCTGCGGCTCCCGCCACAATTTGGCGATCAGCGCGCGGATCAGCAGCTGCTGCGCCAGCGACATCCGTGGGTCCGGCGGCATCTCCAGCGCGCGGAATTCGACCAGGCCGAGCCGGCCGGTGGTGCCATCAGGCGAATAGAGCTTGTCGATGCAGATTTCGGCGCGATGAGTATTGCCGGTGATATCGACCAGGATGTGCCGGAACAGCCGGTCGACCAGCCACAGCGGCGCTTTGGTACCGGGTGGCGGCACATGCGCCAGCGCGATCTCGAGCTCATAGAGGCCGTCATGGCGCGCCTCGTCGATGCGCGGTGCCTGGCTGGTCGGGCCGATGAACATGCCGGAGAACATGTAGGACAGCGACGGATGGCGTTGCCAGTACAGCACCAGACTCTTCAGCAAATCCGGGCGGCGCAGAAATGGCGAGTCAGCCGGCGTGCCGCCGCCGACCACGACATGGTTGCCGCCGCCGGTGCCGGTGTGCCGGCCATCGACCAGGAACCGGTTGGCGCCGAGCCGCACTTGCGCGGCGTCTTCGTAAAGCCCGAACGTGATGTCGACGGCTTCGCGCCAGCTTTGCGCGGGCTGGATGTTGATTTCGATCACGCCGGGATCGGGTGTCACCTTGATCACTTCGACGCGCGGATCGTATGGCGGCGGATAGCCTTCGACATGGACCTGCATCTGCATTTCTTCGGCGGTCGCCTCCACCGCGGTGACCAGTTCCAGATAATCCTCCAGCTTCTCGACCGGCGGCATGAACGCGCACAAAATGCCGTCGCGGATTTCGATCGACATTGCGGTGCGGACACCACCGCCCCTCAGTTGCTGCTCCTGCACTTGTTGATGGAGTGCTGTGCCGGCTTGAGCCGTCGCGTCATAGACCGGCAGCGCCTCGCGCGGTTCCAGCGGATCCTGCTCGACCACGTAAGGATAATCCTCGGCAGGAATATGCGGCAGCGACGACAACGGCAGCCGCAATCCCATCGGCGAGTCGCCGGGGGTGAGGAACAGATTGCCGCGCCGCAGTTTCCAGCGCTCGCTCTTCCAGCGCGAGGCGGATTGGCGGGCTTCCGCGTTCCAGCGCTGGATCGGCAGCACAAATCCCTTCGGCGTGTTGAGTCCCTGATCGAACACCCGCGCCATACGCGAGCGCTCTTCCGGATCGGCCAGTTTGGAGTCGCTGGGATCAACATTCGGCGGCAAGCCGGCTTCCTTTTGCAGCCAGTGCGAGGGATCCTCGAAAGCCGGCATGATGAACTCGGATTCGACCCCGAGCTTCTTGGCCGCCGCCTCCGCGAAGCGCTCGGCCTCGGCGATGCCGGCCTTGCGCGGGCCTTCCACCGTCGCAATCAGGCTATCGTTCTTCCAGATCGGCACGCCATCCTTGCGCCAATACAGTCCGAACGCCCAGCGCGGCAGGCTTTCGCCGGGATACCATTTGCCCTGCCCGTAATGTAACAGGCCGCCCGGCGCAAAGCGCGTGCGCATCCGCCGGATCAGATCGTCCGCAAGCCCGCGCTTGGTCGGACCGACCGCGGCGATATTCCATTCCGGCGATTCGAGATCATCGACGGATACGAAGGTCGGTTCGCCGCCCATGGTCAGGCGTACGTCGCCGGCCTTGAGATCGGCATCGACCTGTCCGCCAAGCCTGTCGAGGCGCGCCCAGGCATCATCTGAAAAGGGCCTGGTGATCCGCGGCGCTTCGCGAATGCGCTTGACGTTCATCTCGAAGCCGAACTCGACTTCCGCAAAGCCCGCGCTGCCCGAGATCGGCGCGGCCGAACGATAATGCGGCGTGGCGGCGACGGGGATATGGCCCTCGCCGGTGAGCATGCCCGAGGTGACGTCGAACCCGATCCAGCCCGCACCTGGAAGATAGACTTCGGCCCAGGCGTGCAGATCGGTAAAGTCGTTCTCGACCTCGCGCGGACCTTCAACCGGATCGATGTCGGGACGCAGCTGGATCAGGTAGCCCGAAACGAAGCGCGCCGCGAGACCAAGGTGCCGCAGCGTTTGAATCAAAAGCCACGCCGAGTTGCGGCACGATCCCGCGCCCGACGCCAGCGTTTCCTCGGGCGTCTGGATACCCGGCTCCATGCGGATGATGTAGCGAATCTGGTCGCGCAGCTTCGCATTGAGGTCGACCAGGAAATTGACCGTGCTCGGCGCCTCCCGCGGAATCCCTTCGAGATATTTTGCCAGCAGCGGCCCCGGCTCAATCGTGACGAGATATGGCGCTAGTTCGGTCTTGAGATCATTGGTGTAGGCAAACGGAAAACTGTCGGCATAAGGCTCGACAAAGAAATCGAAAGGGTTGATCACGGTCATCTGCGCCGTGAAGTCGACTTCGATCTTCAGTTCGGTGGCCTTCTCCGGAAAGACAAAGCGCGCCAGCCAGTTGCCTTGCGGATCCTGCTGCCAGTTCACGAAATGATTGGAGGGCGCCACTTTGAGCGAATAGCTCAGGATCGGCGTGCGGGTATGCGGCGCCGGGCGCAGCCGGATGGTTTGCGGACCCAAGTCGATCGGACGGTCGTATTTGTAATGCGTGACGTGATGTAGTGCGACGAAGATCGACAAGGTGAGGCAACTCCAGCAGCTTTTTAAGCAGAACACTGGAACCGGTGGGGATCAAGCACTAACAACGGGCAGGAAGTGCCTAGAAGGGGTGCCGATTTACGCTGTTTCGTCATTGCGAGGAGCCGTTGCGACGAAGCAATCCGGTCTTCGCCCTGCAAAAGGCTGGATTGCTTTGCTTGGCTCGCAATGACGACCGAGGCGCCTACATCGTCGCGCCGAGCACCCACGGCGCAAATTCGGCGCCGCCGAAATCAAAACTCTCGCTCTTGGTCGGCTGTCCCGAGGCCGTCTTCAGCATCAGATCGAAAATGCGCTGGCCGCATTGCTGCACCGTCTCCTCGCCATCGAGGATAGTGCCGCAATTGACGTCCATGTCGTCTTCCATGCGCTTGAACATCGGCGAATTGGTCGCAAGCTTGATCGACGGCGCCGGCTTGCAGCCGAACACGCTGCCGCGTCCGGTGGTGAAGCAGACCAGATTGGCGCCACCGGCCACCTGTCCGGTGGCGGCCACCGGGTCGTAGCCGGGCGTGTCCATGAACACAAAACCCTTTTTGGTGACGGCTTCGGCGTAGTTCACGACGTCGACCAGATTGGTGCTGCCGGCCTTGGCCATCGCGCCCAGCGACTTTTCCAGGATCGTGGTGAGCCCGCCGGCCTTGTTGCCGGGGCTTGGATTGGCATTCATCTCGGCGCCCTCGCGCTCGGTGTATTCTTCCCACCAGCGCATCAGCGCCACCAGCTTTTTGCCGACCTCGGGGCTGACCGCGCGGCGCGTCAGCAGATGCTCGGCGCCGTAGGTCTCCGGCGTCTCAGACAGGATCACGGTGCCGCCGTGCCGCACCAGCAGATCGCTGGCAGCGCCCAGCGCCGGATTGGCGGAGACGCCGGAATAGCCATCGGAGCCGCCGCATTGCAAGGCCACGGTCAACTCGCTCGCGGACACCGGCTCGCGCTTGATATTGTTGGCATCCTCAAGCGCCTCGCGCACGAAGGCGACGCCGGCCTCCACCGTCTTGCGGGTGCCGCCGATTTCCTGGATTTCCAGTTCGCGCAAGCGGCCGGCGAGCTTCTGTTCCTTCATCAGCCCGCCGATCTGGTTGACCTCGCAGCCCAGGCCCAGCACCACCACGGCGGAAAAATTCACATGCCGCGCATAGCCGCCGAGTGTCCGGCGCAGAATGGTCAGCGGTTCATCCTGGGTCATGCCGCAGCCGGTCTTGTGGGTCAGCGCCACCACGCCATCGACATTGGGAAAATCGGCCAGCGGATTGTCGCCGGTAAATGGATTCTTCTTGAAGATATCCGCCACCATGCCGGCGACATGCGCGCTACAGTTCACGCTGGTGAGAATGCCGATGTAGTTGCGGGTGGCGACGCGGCCGTCGGGACGGCGGATGCCGTCGAAAGTTGCCGGCAGATCGAAATTCGGCGTCGGCGTCACATCGACACCGAATGCATAATCCTTGGCGAAATCGCCCATACCACAATTCTGGGTATGGACATGCTGGCCCGGCGCGATCGGCTGCGTGGCAAAGCCGATGATCTGGCCATAGCGACGGATCGCCTCGCCGGTCGCGATAGGACGAATCGCCACCTTGTGGCCGGCGGGAATCCGCTCGGTGGTGATGACGCCCTTCGCCACCTCGATGCCGGGCATCAGGCTGATGCGCGCGATCAGCACGCCATCGTCGGGGTGCAGTCGGATCACGGGTGCCGGGGCCATGGGTATCTCCTGAGCTTTGGAAGCGCGTTCCAATTCCGCGCCATCACCGGGCTTGACCCGGTGATCCATCAATTGAAGGACGGTGGATAGGCGGGTCAAGCCCGCGCATGATGACTTTTAGCCTTTACGCCTTCCCGCCGGAATTCTTCCTGGTCTCCGCGATCTGCATCTTGGCATAGGTCGCCATCAAGCCGCTTTCGTTGGCCAGCGTCACCAGTTTGAAGCCCATGTTGATCGCGCGCGCCGCGCCCTCGGCGCCGCTGCAATGAATGCCGGGATTGAGCCCGCGCTTGCCGCATTCTTTCACGATCTTCTCATAGATTTTGAGAATTTCCGGCTCGTCGCGGTCGAGCTTCGGCACCAGCCCATAGGAGAAGCCGAGATCGGAGGGACCGATATAGACGCCGTTGATGCCTTCGACGTCGAGGATCGACTCCATGTTCTCGACCGCCGTCCTGGTCTCCATCATCGGCAGCAGCACGATCTCGTCATTGGCGGTCTTCTGGTAGGTGCCGGCCGAACCATACATGCCGGAACGGATCGGGCCGTTGGAGCGGGTGCCGCGCGGCGGATATTTGCTGTAGGCGACGAGGTTTTCGCATTCCTCCTTGCTGTTGATCATCGGGCAGATCACGCCATAGGCGCCGGCGTCCAGCACCTTGCCGACGATGCCGGGCTCGTTCCACGGCACGCGGACCATCGGCGTCACCGGATGGCCGTGCATCGCCTGGAAGCATTGCACCATCGATTGATAGTCCTGCACGCCGTGCTGCATGTCGACGGTGACACTGTCGAAGCCGCATTGCGCGATGACTTCGGCGGAGAAGCCGGACGGGATCGCGAGCCACGCGTTGACAACGGCCTTGCCCGAAGCCCAGACTTCCTTCACTTTGTTCGCCATTACTAGTTTCCTCTCCCCGTTATTTTGTTTTGTTCCTCGTCATTGTCGGGCTTGATCCGGCAATCCATCACCTTCGAAAGACTCATCCACGAGATGGATGGATACGCGGGTCAAGCCCGCGTATGACAGCGTTATGCCGTCGCCTGTTGTATGCTTCGTTCGCTCACCCCGACCTCGCGGGCGGTGGCCACAATCGCAGCCCAGGTGCCATCCGGCAAGGGCACGCCGTTTGCGGTGCGCTCAGCGCGCATTTTTCGTTCGGGATCGCCGGGGATCAGCACGGCGTCGACGCCCGCCATCGGCTTGGTTGCCCTGATAAAGTCGGCATAGCGCGAGATTTCGCCGTCGAAAAAATTGCTGGTGTCGACCACCTTGGGATCAACATAGAAGGCAAGCATGCCGTTTGCGAAACGCCGGTCCGGCGCGGTAGCACCAGTCCCGGTCAGCGCGCCGCCGAGCAATTCGCAGATGAAGGCGAGGCCTGAACCCTTGTGCTCGCCGAAGGCGCGGATCGCGCCAGTGCCCTTGGTGTGGTCGCGCGGCCCGTCCTTGGCATGCGGCCCGTAGAGCACCGCGGGGTCTTCGCTCAACGTGCCATCGTGATCGACCAGCGCGCCCTTCGGCAGTTTCTTGCCGCCGCGGCTTGCGACCAGCACCTTGCCTTCGGCCACGATCGAGGTGGCAAAATCCAGCACGATCGGATCCTGGCCAAAGCGCGGAATGCCGACGCAATAGGGCGCGGTCGACAGCCGTTTCTGGACGCCGCCAAAGGGCGCCACCAGAAGCGAACCCGCGGCATTGACGAAATGAATCGACACCAACCCTTCGGCGGCGGCCATCTCCGCCCAGTCGCCGACCCGGCCGATATGCCCGGCATTGCGCAGCGCGACCGCGGCCAGGCCTGAGGCTTTGCATTTCGCGATGCCGATCTTCACTGCCTGCGGCGTGACCGTCTGCCCATAGCCGAACTTGCCATCGACTACCGCCAGCGAGGGCGTGTCGACCAGGATTTCGACGGTCTGGTCGGGAACGACCGAGCCCATCTTCTTCCATCTGATATAGACCGGTACCCGGATCACGCCGTGGCTGTCGTGCCCGGTGAGGTTTGCCGTGGTCAGATACGTGGCGATGCGCCTGGCTTCCTCAGGCGAGGATTCCGAATGGGCGAACACGCCGGCGACGAAGTCGATGAGCTTTTGAAGCTGGATTGTAACCATGTCCGGATTTTCGCCCTGCCTTTGCCTCTGGACCACCGCCGCGAGCGGGGTCCAGCCTTCTATGCCGAATATGCCATCGGCGTCAGCGGGGTTTTGGCGAAAAATCGCCGGCATGTCCATGGCCGGAGGCGCGGCTTCGCGCGCCAAATCTCGCCGCTATGCAACGGCTCCCTAGCATCATGCATATTTGCATTCGCTTTGGCCCAAATCCGCGCCCGTGGCTCATCACCCCGAGGCATGTTAGTCATCCACCGCGCGGCCAATGCGCACGGTGCGGCGCCATTCGACCGGGCGTCGTCCCAACTAGAAGTGACCAGGAGTGAGCCGGACATGCCGCATTTCACCATCGAATATTCCGCCAACCTCGATTCCCGTGTCGATATGCAAGCTGTGGTCGAGGTGGTGCGCAAGGCCGCGGTGGAGACCGGGATTTTCCCGCTCGGCGGCATCCGCGTCCGCGCCATTCGCTGCGAACACTCCGCCATCGCCGATGGAGCTGCGCATTTCGGTTTTCTCGACATGGTGCTGCGGCTTGGCGAAGGCCGCGACCTTACCACGCGCAAGAAAGCCGGCGAACACATCTTCAAGGTGCTGTCCGCCTATCTCGATCCGGTGTTCGCGGAGAGCAAGTTCGCGCTGTCGTTCGACATGCAGATCAACGACAAGGAAACCAGTTGGAAGCGCAACAACATCCACGAAGCCTTGAAGACGGAGCCGGCGCATGGATAAGGTCACGCCGAAACCCGCCGACGCCTTTCAGGCCAACAAGGACCGCGCAGCACCGCTGCTGGCGAAACTGAAGGCGGATGGCATCGGACACATCATCGACGGCAAGGTGGTGCCATCGATCTCTGGTGAAACGTTTGAGACGAAATCGCCGGTCGACGGCGCTGTGCTGGCGTCGGTCGCGCGCGGCAGCAGCGAAGATATCGACCGCGCCGCTACCGCCGCCGCTTCGGCCTTCAAGGCCTGGCGCGACATGCCCGCGGTCATACGAAAAAAGCTGCTGCATCGCGTCGCCGACGCCATCGAGGCTCGCGCCGACGACATTGCCGTGCTGGAATGCATCGACACCGGGCAAGCTCATAGATTCATGGCCAAGGCCGCGATCCGCGCCGCCGAAAACTTCCGCTTCTTCGCCGACAAATGCGCGGACGCCCGCGACGGGCTGAACCTGCCGAGCGACGAGCACTGGAACGTCTCGACGCGGGTGCCGATCGGCCCGGTCGGCGTGATCACGCCGTGGAACACGCCGTTCATGCTCTCGACCTGGAAGATCGCGCCGGCGCTGGCCGCCGGCTGCACTGTGGTGCACAAGCCGGCGGAATGGTCGCCGGTAACGGCCGACCTGCTGTCGCGGTTGGTGCAAGAGGCGGGCGTGCCTGACGGCGTGCTCAACACCGTACATGGTTTTGGCGAGCAGGCCGGCCGAGCGCTGACCGAGCACCGCGCGATCAAGGCAATTGGATTCGTCGGCGAAAGCGCCACCGGCTCCGCCATCATGGCGCAGGGCGCGCCGACGCTGAAGCGCGTACACTTCGAGCTCGGCGGCAAGAATCCGGCGATCGTGTTCGACGACGCCGATCTCGACCGCGCGCTCGACGCCGTCGTGTTCATGATCTACTCGCTCAATGGCGAGCGCTGCACCTCATCGAGCCGGCTGCTGGTTCAGCAAGGCATCGCGGAAAAATTCATCGAACGGCTGAGCGCGCGGGTGAAGGCCCTGAAGGTCGGGCACCCGCTCGACCCCGCGACTGAAATCGGACCGCTGATCCACGAGCGGCATCTCGAAAAAGTCTGCTCCTATTTCGAGATAGCACGCCGGGATGGCGCGGTAATCGCCGTCGGCGGCAAGGCGCATGACGGTCCCGGCGGCGGACATTATGTGCAGCCGACGCTCGTCACCGGTGCGCGCACCAACATGCGGGTGGCGCAGGAGGAAGTGTTCGGGCCGTTCCTGACGGTGATCCCGTTCAAGGACGAAAACGAAGCAGTCGCGATCGCCAATGACGTGCAGTACGGCCTCACCGGCTATGTCTGGACCGGTGACATGGGGCGGGCGCTGCGCGTTGCGGATGCGCTGGAAGCCGGCATGATCTGGCTCAATTCCGAAAACGTCCGCCACCTGCCCACCCCGTTCGGCGGCATGAAATCCTCCGGCATCGGCCGCGACGGCGGCGACTATTCGTTCGACTTCTACATGGAAACCAAGCACGTCTCGCTGGCGCGGGGCACGCACAAGATTCAAAGGTTGGGGTTGCCCTCATCCTGAGGAGCGGCCTCTTGGCCGCGTCTCGAAGGATGGGACGCGGTGCACTCATGGTTCGAGACGCGCGCAAGAAAGAGCGCGCTCCTCACCATGAGGACCAACCGCTCGGCAAATGTTAATAAGGCCCAATGCTCGATTCCAGGACTTCTCAATGCCCGTCCCGACCCACATCTTCGATCCGCCGTTCAACATCATCAGGTGCAGCCACGCCGTGCTGGACGTGACCAACCTCGAGACCAGCCGCGCGTTCTACGAAAACATCGTCGGTCTTCATGCCGAGGACCATGACGACAACGCGGTGTACCTGCGCGGCAGCGAGGAGCACCAGCATCATTCGCTGGTGCTGCGGAAAGCGGTAACCCCCGCCTGCACGCGGCTCGGCTTCAAGGTCGGCAACGAGAGCGATCTCGACAAGGCCGGCGCCTTCTTTGCCGAGAACGGCATTAGCTATAGCTTTGTGGAGCGTCCATTCCAGGGCCGCACCTTGCATGCCACCGATCCGTTCGGCTTCCAGCTCGAGCTCTACGCATCCATGGAGCGGCGTCCGCATCTGCTGCGCCGCTATGATCTCTACAAGGGCTGCCACCCACAGCGGCTCGACCACTTCAATGTTTTCGCCGCTGAGGTGCAGGACACCGTCGACTTCTACGCGAGGCTCGGCTTCCGCCTCACCGAATACGGCGAGGAGGACGGCCCCAACGGTCGCATCGCCGCCGCCTGGATGCACCGCAAGGGCAACGTGCACGATTTTGCGATCACCAACGGCAAGGGCCCGCGCCTGCATCATTTCGCCTATTGGGTGCCGACCGCGATGAACATCCTGCATCTGTGCGATGTGATGGCATCGAGCGGCTTTTTAAAGAACATCGAGCGCGGACCCGGCCGCCACGGCATCTCCAACGCGTTCTTCCTTTACGTCCGCGATCCCGACGGCCACCGCCTCGAGCTCTACACCAGCGACTACTTCACCATGGACCACGACCACGAACCGATGCGCTGGTCGCTCAAGGATCCGCGCCGGCAAACCCTGTGGGGCGCCCCGGCGCCGCGTTCATGGTTCGAACAGGGCTCGCCGTTTCCAGGCCAGGCCATCCGCGAACCGCTGTTCACAGCCGATGTGACGATTGCGGATTAGGAGATACCATGAAAAACCCTTTGTTTAACGCGGCCGCTTCAATATTTGGACTGGTACTTGTCATGTCGCCAATCACCGACCTTCACGCTGCCGAGCTCAAAGTCCTGGCTGGCGGTTCGATGACCGGGCCGTTGAACGAACTCGGCCCGCAATTCGAACGCGCCACGGGTCACAAGCTGACCATTCACTTCGATTCCACACCCAATCTGATCAAGTTGGCCACGTCCGCTCCGTTCGACCTCGGTATCGTTCCCGTCGATGTATTCAAGAATGCGGAAGCGAAGGCCCGCTTCGCTTCCGGGCCGACGACGGATATCGCCCGGGTCGGCTATGGAATTGCCGTGCGCGCGGGCGCACCGAAGCCTGATGTCGGCACGCCGGCCACGTTGAAAAAGGCGCTGCTCGACGCACCATCCATCGCCTACCTGCCGGCAAGCGCCGCTGGGGCCTATGTCTCAAGCGTGTTCGATCGTCTCGGCATCGGTGAGGCGATGAAAGCAAAGACCAAACCGCAAACGGCTACAGGAGACATAGCCAAGGCGGTTGCCAAAGGCGATGCCGGGCTTGGGGTGTTCCTGATCAACGTGTTGATGGCCCCGGGCGTCGAAATAGCTGGTCCATTCCCCCCCGAACTGCAGAACGATCTGGTATTCACCTCAGCCGTCGCCGCGGATTCGAAGGAAGCGGAAGCCGCCAAGGCCTTTATCACCTTTCTCAAGACGCCGGCTGCCGTTGCGGTCATCAAGGCCAAGGGCATGGAGCCGGGCTAGCATGAATGTCATCGCCCGGCTTGACCAGGCGACCCAACAGCTGCGCGAAGACGCGCTTTGGCCCGGGCACGACGGAAGAAAGAGATCGGAATACAATAATGGCAGTGGCTACGGGCGGCGAGGCGATTGTCAGCGGCTTGATCGCGCATGGGGTCGATACCGTGTTCGGCTTGCCCGGCGCGCAGATCTACGGCCTGTTCGACGCGTTCCAGCAGGCGCAGCTGAAAGTGATCGGCGCGCGGCATGAGCAGGCCTGCGGCTACATGGCCTATGGTTATGCGCGCTCCACCGGGAAACCCGGCGTGTTCAGTGTGGTGCCCGGCCCCGGCGTATTGAATGCGGGTGCGGCCTTGCTTACCGCGTTCGGCGCCAACGAACCGGTGCTGTGCCTCACCGGGCAAGTACCGACCCAATTCCTCGGCAAGGGCCGCGGCCACCTGCATGAGATGCCGGATCAGCTCGCGACGCTGCGCAGCTTTGTGAAATGGGCGGACCGCATCGAATATCCGGATGCAGCACCCTCGCTGGTGTCCCGCGCGTTCCAGGAAATGCTGTCGGGACGCCGCGGACCGGTGGCGCTGGAAATGCCATGGGATGTGTTCACGCAGCGCGCGGCTGTCGGCGCCTCAAAACCATTCGATCTTTTTCCTGCGCCGCAGCCGGATACCGCCCGTGTCAAAGACGCCGCCGGGCTGGTCGCTGCGAGCCGTTCGCCGATGATCTTCGTCGGCAGCGGCGCCATCGATGCGCGCGAAGAGATCCTCGAGCTTGCGGAACTGATAGACGCGCCTGTCGTGGCCTTCCGCAGCGGGCGCGGCATCGTCTCCAACGCGCATGAACTCGGCCTGACCATGGCGGCGGCGTACCGGTTATGGCCGGCCACGGATCTGATGATCGGCATCGGCACCCGGCTGGAACTTGCGACGATGTCGCGCTGGCCGTTTCGCCCCGACGGGCTGAAATGCATTCGCATCGATATCGATGCGTCGGAAATGCGCCGCTACACGCCCGACGTCGCCGTGATCGCCGATGCGCAAGCCGGCACGCGCGAACTGCTCGCGGCGGTGCGCAAGCGCGGATACGCCAAGACGAACGGCCGGCGCGCCGCGATTCGCGACGCCTCGGCCGCGGCGCTGCAGCAGATTCAGTCAATCCAGCCGCAGATGGCGTATCTCAATATTCTGCGCGAGGTGCTGCCTGACGACGCCATAGTCACCGACGAGCTGTCGCAGGTCGGCTTTGCATCGTGGTACGGCTTTCCGGTCTACCAGCCGCGCACCTTCATCACGTCGGGCTATCAGGGCACGCTGGGTTCGGGCTTTCCGACCGCGCTCGGAGCCAAGGTCGCGCATCCGGATCGGCCCGTGGTCGCCATCACCGGCGACGGCGGCTTCATGTTCGGCGTGCAGGAACTGGCTACCGCCGTGCAGTTCAACATCGGCGTGGTGACGCTGCTGTTCAACAACAATTCCTATGGCAATGTACGGCGCGACCAGATCGAGCGCTTCGATGGCCGCGTGGTTGCCTCCGATCTGGTCAATCCGGATTTCGTCAGGCTCGCGGAGTTTTTTGGCGTCGGCGCTGCGCGCGTCACCTCGCCCGACGGATTCCGCGCCGCGCTGGAAAAGGCGCTTTCCGCAGGCGGACCGTATTTGATCGACATCGAGGTGCCCACCGGCTCCGAAGCCAGCCCATGGCCGTTTATTCATACAGCGAAACCGTAGAGTTCGTCTTGCGAGCCAACGGATCGGCGCCAAGCGCCGCCGATGAGGCTCCCCGAAACAACCCAGAAGCACCACGCGAGGACGGGATTGCTTCGCCGCTACACTCCTCGCACTGACGAGGCTGCCTTTAGCCGCGACGCCGCGAGCACTAGCAGCCCCGCACCCGCCACCGACCAGCACGCCACCGGCGCCCAGTGCAGCAGCGGCGCGTAGTCCGGGAGTTTCTGCAGGCCGCCGGCAACCGCGGCCATTCGCGCGAAGGTCCCCAGCGCCAGCGCCGAAAATACCAGGCCCACGACCTTGCCCTCGGCGCCGGTCTCGCCGATCGCCAATGCCGCGGAAACCGCGCTCATCAGCATGCAGCCCCAGGCAGCGCCGGCGACGAACTGCGCTGCGATCAGCATGTTGAGGCTGCCCGCCATCTCCGCGCCGACCACCGCGACCGCGCCCAATAGTCCGGCGGCGCCCATTACCAGCAATCCGCCGCGGTGCTTGACGACGATGCTGGCCGGGAACATCGCGATGTTGAAGCCGATCCAGAACACCGGCAGCAGCCATTCGAGATCGGCGGGCTTTGCAAAGCGCAGAAAGAACGGCGCGCTGTTGATGGAAAAATGCAGCTGGTAACCCAGCGCGAGAATCACCATCGCTGCGATGAAGGCCACCGGCACCTTGCCGAGCTGCTTTGGGGGTGCGAGTTGTCTCGCTTCCGCCTGCCGCGGTCGTTGCGCCAAGCCACGCTCGACTTTGGACAGCGCGAAGGCCGTGATCAGCAGCACCACGCTGGAAATGACAAACGGCAGCCGCGGGTCCTGGTTGCGCAAGGTGACGCCGAGATACGGCGACACCGCTCCGGCGACGCCATAACCCAGCATCGCCAGCGCCGCGAGAAACGGCACCTGCGGCCTCGCACCGTATTTACCGAGCAGCGTCAGCGGCGGCGCGCGCAGCGCCGACGACGTGATCGACCAGATCACGATCAATGCGATGAAGATGGCTTGAGAGTTGGGCCCGGTTTCGGCGATGAACGGCAGCGCCACGAAGGCGGCGCACGACAAAGCCGTCAACGACGCAACGAAGACGCCGAGCCGGCCGACGATCGGTGCGATCCTGTCGGCGGCGATGCCCATCGCGGTGTCGGTGATCGTAAAAATCGCCTGATCGAGCATCAGGATCAGGATCACGGCCGCGGGCGCGATGCCGACCTGCGCCGCCAGCCGCGGCAAGTAGATCACGTAGACGGTCCAGCCCAGCGTGAACACCAGCTGCAGGATCGCCAGATAGATGCCGGTTCTGCTGCTGTCTGCAGCGCGCGGATGTTCCGGCTCGCCCATGTCTGCCCTCCTCGGCCGAGCATAAACGGGCGAGGCTTGCAGGGAAAGCGGGGACAGCTATTTGGCGTCGTGAAAAATCACGCCTGCGGTATGCCGTTTGCCGGAGCGGATGCGGCTGACGCCGTGACGCAGGTTGACGCGGTAGAATCCGCGGCTGCCCCGCACCGGGCGGTGATGCACCGCAAACACCACCGCGTCACCCTGACGCAGCGGCACCACTTCTGGCCGCGATTGCATGCGCGGGCGCTGTTCGGTCAGCACGAATTCGCCGCCGGTGAAATCGTGTCCGGGTTCGGACAGCAGGATCGCCACCTGCAACGGGAATACGTGCTCGCCATAGAGGTCCTGATGCAGGCAGTTGTAGTCACCTTCGCCATATTGCAGCAGCAACGGCGTCGGACGGGTTTGACCGGCGGCGTGGCAGCGTTTGAGAAATGCTTGGTGGCTTTCCGGATAACTGATGTCGATGCCCATCGCCTCGTTCCAGCGGTTGGCGACGCTGGAGAGCGGCGCATACAGCGCCGGCCGCAACTCCGCTATCAGGTCCGGCAATGGATAGGCAAAATATTTGTACTCGCCGCGGCCAAACCCGTGGCGGCCCATGACGATACGACTGCGGAAGCGCGCGTCATCGGGATAGAGGGCGGCCAGCGCGGTGCACTGCGCTGGGGTGAGCAGTTTTTCGATGACCGCGCATCCCTGCGCGTCGAGATCGGCGCTGATGCGGGTCCAGTCGATGGCTGCGACACGCGCGGTGATGGCGGGAGGGGCAGAGCGAGAGATGTTGTTTGCAGCGGATTCCATCCGGCAAGGCTCGCAAAATGTACGTGCTCGCGCCACCCGATTTCCGGAAAGGTTTTGCGTCATTGCGAGCGAAGCGAAGCAATCCCGTGCTACACGCAAAGACTGGATTGCTTCGTCGCTACGCTCCTCGCAATGACAGAAACTACCCCAGCACCGGCAGCTCGATCACATCGTAGCCATGGCCGATCCTGCGCTTCAGAACCGGGTCTTCGAGTTCGAATTCGAAGCGGCTGGCGGGGCGGATGCCGCCCTTGGCCGCGAACGTGCCGCCGAATATGGCACAGCGGTCGGGCAATCCTGCGCCGCCGAAACTGCGGTAAATCAGTTCCTCGACCGGCAACATCGCATCGAGCGTGCCTTCCTGGTACAGCACCCGCGCGCCGTCGATCCAGGCAAACGCGCGCAGGATCATCGCATCCCAGTGGGCGGCGACGTCCTCGAATTCCCACAACACGGTCGCGATGGGCTTGTCGCACATCTGCTTGGAAACCGTGACGCTGTAGGTCTCGACCTTGCGGTCGGTGTGATCGGAGCCGACGCCGACGAAGATCCGGCCTTGCCAGCCGATCAGGACGAATTCGACCTCACCGCTGGTCTCACTCCCGCTGACCTCGATGCTGTCAGCCGTGGTCAGCCGCCGCGCCGCGACACGATAATAGATCGGTGTCGAGGCCGGTCGGGCAATGCCGATCGCTTCGAGTTCGGCGATGTGCTTGTCGCGCGCCACAGGATCGCGCCCGGTCCAGCCGGCGATGACGGCTTGATCGATCGGCAGCGTCAGCGGGATCGTGGTGTCCTGGGCATCGATGGTGAATGCAAGGTCAAACACGGATCATAGCCTCCATTCCTGCCGCGAGTTCAAAGATGCGGCGGTCCGATCCTGCCGATGCTGCGAGCATCAGTCCGACCGGCACCTCGCCGTCGCGATGAATGGGCAGCGATATCCCGCAGCCGTCGATCATGTTGATCAGGGTGCAGTTGCGCAAGGACAGCAGATTGGCCTTGGTAAATGCCTGCTCGTCTTTCATGTCGGCGATCCGTGGCGGTGTGTTGGCGGTGGTCGGGAGCAGCAGCGCATCGTAAGGCGCAAGCCGTACCGTCGCGCGCGCGACCAGCGATTTTCGCGCGCCGAGCAGATCGATGTATTCGGCCGCGCTCTGGTTTTCGCCGCGCAAGATCCGGCTGGCGACGCGTGGATCGTAGATGTCGCCCTTGGCTACGATCAGATAACGGTGCCAGGCATAGCTTTCCGCCGCGGCAAAGCCGCCTTTGACGCTCATCGGCGCCACGTCCAGAAATTCCGGCACGGCGATGCGCTCGATCAAGGCGCCCGCGCGTTCAAGTGTCTCCAGCGCACGTTCGAACGCGTGCGCCACCGCATCCTCGAGTTCATCCAGCGCGACCGTGGTCGGCACCGCCAGCCGCATGCCTTTTACCTGCCGCGGCTGCAACGGCGTTGGCGTCTCATTCGCCAACACCGCGTCCAGCACCGCGCAACATGCGACCGTGCGCGCCAGCGGCCCGATGCTGTCCAGCGTCGATGACAGCGGTACCGCGCCGTCCAATGGCACGCGGCGCTGCGTCGGCTTGAAGCCGACGATGCCGTTATACGCCGCAGGAATCCGGCAGGAGCCGCCGGTATCGGTGCCCAAGGCGGCGTGCGCCATGCCGTCGACGACAGAAACCGCGGCACCGGACGACGAGCCGCCCGGCACGTGACCGACGCGGCGCTGCCACACTCCCTTCGGCGTACCGAAATGCGGATTGATGCCGATCCCCGAATAGGCGAACTCGGTCATGTTGGTCCGGCCGATCACGACAAAACCGGCACGCCGCAGCCGCGCCACCACGGGCGCATCGGCCATGGCCGATGGGGAATCCTCCAACGCGCGCGAGCCGGCCCGGGTCACCTGGCCCTTGATGTCGAACAGGTCCTTGATCGAGATGGGTATGCCGGCGAATGGCGACGGCGCCGCCCTGACCTCGCGCAACCGGTCCATCGCCTCGGCCGCCTCGATCGCGGCTTCCGCATCGACATGAATGAAGGCCCGCGGGCCCTCGCCCTCCCGGTCGGCGATCTTTGCAAGGCATGCATCGACCAGCGCGCGCGCCGTGGTGCGGCCGGCATCGAGATCGGCGGCGAGGGAAGCAAGGGTTGGTGTATCAGGCATCATTGGCACTCCATCATTGCCGGACTTGACCCGGCAACCCATCTTCTTTGAACAACTCTTGCAAAGAGTGATGGATGCGCGGGTCAAGCCCGCGCATGACGCTTAGAACCCGGACGCGCTCACTCAGCAATATCATCCGCAATCTCCAACTCCAGCAGCGCGGAGCTCAACGACTTGCCATGCGCGTCGAGCGCGAGCGAGCGCGTCACGCCGCCGCCGAGCGCGTTTTGCATCACAAAATTCAACGCGGCAATGTTGGGCAGTTCGTAGCGCACCACCTCGCCTTCGACAACACCTGCGAAATGCGCTTTGACCCGCGCGCTGGTGACCTGCATCCGAAGCAGCGGATAGTGTTTTTCGTCGTAGGCGATCACCGAAATATTGGAGGTGTTGCCCTTGTCGCCGGTGCGGGAATGGGCGATCTCGCGCAGTTTTACCATCACGCCTCCACGAACCGTACCGACGGTTTTGCCTGACCGCGCGGCAACAGCACCGACGCCACGGCAACCACATCGCGCGCCGATTTGGTGACCCCGCCGCCCGCCGCCGGACCGTTGGTGTAGAGCGTCTCGACTTCATTGCCGATCCGCATAGCCTCGCGCAGGCTTTCGGTGCGTCCGGCGACGCGGATACGGACCTCATAAGGCTCGCTTGCATGCGTGGAAACGTCCGCACCGTGCAGAGAATCGACGCCGATCAGATCGAACCGCAACTCGCTGCTTTGTACGCCGGTGAGCTGCAGGCGCTCGCGGACAATCTCCAGCGCCAGCCGTCCCCGCGCCAGGGCGCCCGGACCGGCATACGAAATCTGCCCCTCGCCGATATAGCTGTCGACATAGCCGACCGAGACCTTCAGCGTGTCGGTCCTTTTCGTACCGCGCCCGCCGCTGATCCGCACGCGGTCCGGCGCGATCTCCTCGACGCGCACTTGCGAAAAATCCGCGACTACGTCGGGCTGCAGATATTTCGTGGGATCGTGCACCTCGTAGAGCAGTTGCTCCTTGCAGGTCTGCGCCGTCACCGCCCCGCCGGAGCCCGCGACCTTGGTGATGACCAGCGACCCGTCTTCACCGACTTCGCCGATCGGAAAGCCGAGCCGCGCCAGATCGGGAATGTCCTTGTAGCCAGGATCGGCAAAATACCCGCCGGTGATTTGCCCGGCGCATTCCAAGAGGTGTCCGGCAACCGTGCCCTGCCCCAGCAGGTTCCAGTCGTCCATCGCCCAGCCGAAGGCGTGGATCATCGGCGCCAGGAACAACGCCGGATCGGAAGCGCGCCCCGTGATCACGACATCGGCACCGGAGCTCAACGCCTCCGCCATCGGCTCGGCGCCGAGATACGCATTGGCCGATAACAGCCGATTGCCGAGCTGTTTAATCCGGCCGTCGAATTCCATGATGGGGAGATCACCGTCCTTACAGACGTCAAGCACATCGTCGCCGACCACGGCTGCAATCCTGAGCGACAATCCGAGCGATTTTGCGATCTCCGCGGTCTTGCGCGCCGCCGCATGCGGGTTGGCCGCGCCCATATTGGTGACGATCTTGATGCCTTTTGGAGCGCAGACCGGCAGCACCGCGCGCATCCGCTCTTCGAGCAGCGGGTCGTAACCGCCATCGGGGTTCTTCATCCGCGCCTGTTGCGCCAGTGCTACGGTGCGCTCGCCGAGGCACTCGAACACCAGATAGTCAATACCGCCCTTTTCGGCTAGCTCGACCGCGGGCTCGATGCGGTCGCCGGAATAGCCGGCGCCGGATCCTATTCGAATGCTGCGCACGCGTTCGCTCCCCTGATCCTTTACGGTGAGGATTGGCCCGTTGACGCCGGAGTGTCAATGTCGCATCAAGAACGCAACAAACAAGCCGTCAGGGAGCGAACCGACCATGTCCGAACCGCAGCGCGCGCGACCGAAACCGACGCCGGAAACCAAGCATTTCTGGGATGGCACGCAGGCGGGTGAGCTTCGCTTGCAGCGCTGCGACGATTGCGCCAACGTGTATTTTCCGCCGCGGCCGTTTTGCCCGAAATGCGCGTCGCGCAAGGTCAGCGTGTTCAAGGCCAGCGGTAAAGGCAAGCTGTACAGCTACGTGATCCATCACCGCCCGGTACCGGGCTTCACCCCGCCCTATTCGATCGCGGTCGTTGAACTCGACGAAGGCCCGCGCATGATGACGAACGTCGTCGACTGCCCACAGACGCCGGAAGCGCTCGAACTCGACATGCGGCTGGATGTGAAATTCGAAAAGCTCGACGACGCCATCACTCTTCCGCTGTTCCGTCCGGCAAAGGGCTGAGCATCATGCGCAGGAACCAGGTTGCCGTGGTCGGTGCGGCCGAAACCACCGAACTCGGCGTCATTCCGAACGTATCGCAGATCCAGCTGCACGCGGATGCCGCGCTCAACGCCATCGCCGATGCCGGCTTAAAGCTGTCGGATATCGACGGTTTTGCCACCGCGGTGGAGACGCCGCAGCAGATCGCGCATTATCTCGGCATTAAGCCTACCTGGGTCGACGGCACCTCGGTCGGCGGCTGCTCGTTCATGCTGCATGTCCGCCATGCGGCGGCCGCCATCGAGGCCGGCCTGTGCAAGACCGTGCTGATCACGCATGCCGAAAGCGGCAAGTCGAACATCGGCCGCACCCCGCGCATGATCGGCGCCGATAGTCTCAATGGTCAGTTCGAACTGCCCTACGGCGTCTCGACGCCGGCCAGCATGTTTCCGATTCCGGTGCTGCGTTACATGAAGACCCACGGCATCAGCCATGAGCAGATCGCCATGGTGGCGGTGGTGCAGCGTGAGTGGGCGGCGAAGAATCCACGAGCCACCATGAAGGCGCCGATCACCGTCGAAGATGTGCTGAACTCGCGGATGATCGCCTATCCGTTCCGCATCCTGCAATGCTGCCTCGTCACCGACGGCGGCGGCGCACTGATCCTCACTTCGGCCGATCGCGCCAAGGATTTTCCCCAGAAACCGGTCTACATCCTCGGCACCGGCGAAAGCGTGGAGACGCCGATGGTCAGCCAGATGCAGACCTTTGACAGTTCGCGCGCGTTTCGCACCGCCGGGCCGCTCGCGTTCAAGGAGGCCGGCATCGCGCACAAGGACGTCGATCACCTCATGGTCTATGACGCCTTCGCGCATCTGCCGCTGTACGGCCTCGGCGATCTCGGCTTCATGCCGCACGAGGAGGCTGGAAAATTCATCGCCGACGGCAATACGCGCCCTGGCGGCAAGCTGCCGCTCAACACCAACGGCGGGGGCTTAAGCTACATGCATTCCGGTATGTACGGCATGTATGCGCTGCAGGAAAGCGTGCGGCAGATGCGCGGCATCGCGCCGGCGCAAGTGCCGGGTGCGAGAATTTCCGTTTGTCACGGCGTCGGCGGCATGTTCGCGGCGAGCGGCACGATTATTTTTACGAATGAACGCTAAGGAGCCGGTCGTGGCCAAATCACTCGACGGAAAATCCATCATCGTCACCGGCGCGGGGCGCGGCATCGGACGGGAGATCGCGCTGCTGTGCGCGGCGGAAGGCGCCAAGGTGGTGGTCAACGATCCCGGCGTCGCCGCCGACGGCTCGGGATCGAGTGCCGCGCCGGCAGAAGAAGTGGCCGAGGAGATCAAGAAGCGCGGCGGCACGGCGGTCGCCAATTTCGAAACTGTCGCCGAGGCCATCCCCGCCGGCAGAATCGTCAAAACCGCGATCGACTCCTTCGGTAAGCTCGACGGCGTGGTCAACAATGCCGGCATCCTGCGCGACGCGATCTTCCATCGCATGAGCATCGATGCCTTCGAATCCGTGATCAAGGTGCATTTGATGGGCTCGTTCTACATCTCGCACGCCGCCGCCCGGCTGTTCCGCGAACAGGAAAGCGGCGCGTTCGTGCACTTCACCTCGACCTCCGGCTTGGTCGGCAATTACGGCCAGGCCAACTACGCCGCGGCAAAACTTGGCATCGTCGGGCTTTCAAAATCGATCGCGCTGGACATGGAGCGTTTTCACGTCCGCTCCAACTGCGTCTCGCCGTTCGCCTGGAGCCGGCTGATCGGCACCATCCCGACCGAGACCGAGGCCGAGAAGGCGCGGGTCGCCAAGATTCAGCAGATGGGACCGGAAAAGATCGCGCCATTGTGCGCGTTCCTGCTCAGCGATGCCGCCAAGGATGTCACCGGACAGATCTTTGCCGTGCGCATGAACGAGATTTTCCTGATGGGTCAGTCGCGCCCGTTGCGCTCGATCCATCGCGCCGAAGGCTGGACGCCCGAGACGATTGCCGATCATGGCATGCCGGCGCTGAAATCGTCGTTCTACAAGCTCGACCGCTCCGCGGATATTTTCAACTGGGATGCGATCTAGCGAGACCGGCATAGCCCGGCGGAGCGAAGCCAAGCCCGGGAATCCAGCCGACAACCCCGGATTGCGCTTGGCTCCATCGGGGCTACAAATTTGAATCCCGCCCGTTTTATGCCGGAATGTCAGCGCACGATTTCCATCCCAACAAAAATAACATGGGAGTAAATCATGACAGCTTGTTTGAATTCGCCGGATCGCCGGAGCCTGCTGAAAACGGGCGCCGCCCTTGCCGCAACCGCGCTGATCGCGCCGGACGCGCTCGCCCGCGACTTCGGCCGCGGCGCCGAACCGCAGCGCTATCCAGACCCCGACATTGTCGTGATCGACGACAAGCGCTTCAAGGCCAAGGTCGGCAACACCGTGATCAAGCGGCTCTATACCGGATGCCTGTGGGCCGAAGGCCCCGCCTGGAATACGGTTGGGCAGTATCTGGTGTGGAGCGACATTCCGAACAATCGCCAGCTCCGTTACATCGATGAGACCGGCTATATCTCGGAGCGCTTCCGTTACCCCTCCAACGAGAGCAACGGCAATACCTTCGATTTCGAAGGCCGCCAGATCACCGCCGAGCGCACCCGGCTGGTCCGCTTCGAACACAACGGCTCGCTGACGGTTCTGGCCGAGCAGGCCGGTGGCAAGCAGCTCAACGGGCCGAACGACATGGTCGTGCACCCCAACGACAAATCGATCTGGTTCACCGATCCCGGCTATGGCGCGATCAACCTCTATGAAGGCCAGCGCACCAATACCGGCTCGGTGCAGCCATATCAGAAGGAAGCAGTCTACCGCGTCGACGCGCAGTCAGGCCAGGTGACCAAGGTTGCCGATGAGCCGTTCAAGCCGAACGGCATCGCCTTCAGTCACGACTACAAGAAGGTTTTTGTCTGCGACACCGGCATCACGCATTATCCGGACGCGAAGAATATCGTCTGGCAATATGACCTCAATGGCGACAAGCTGTCTAATCCGCGCACGCTGATCGACATGACGCTAGACGGCAAATCGGGTTTCCCGGACGGCCTGCGGGTCGATACCGAGGGCAATATCTGGGTCGGCGCCGGCTGGGTCGGCGATGGCTATGACGGCGTGCATATTTTTGCGCCGGACGGCGTGCGCATCGGCCAGATCAGATTGCCGGAAACCTGCGCCAACGTCTGCTTCGGCGGCAAGAAGCGCAACCGGCTGTTCATGGCGGCCAGCCAGTCACTGTATGCGGTCTATGTGGAAACCCAGGGCGCGCATAATTGCTGACATTATCGTGCCCCGGACGCAGCGCAGCGCGTAGCTCTTCGCGAAGCGGTGCGCTGCAGAGCCGGGGCCCAGCTATCTTCGCTAAACCGGGGTCCCGGCTCTGCGGAGCGGCATCAAGAATGCCGCACCGCGTCCGGGACACATATCACCCGCTATTCCGCAACCCCGCGGATATTCCGTTGATGGTGAGCTGGATGCCGCGCAGCACCTGCTCATCGGCGACCTCGCCGTCGGGCAGTTCCTTGCGGTGTTCCTTCAGCAATTCCACCTGCACATGGTTGAGCGGATCGAGATAGGGAAAGCGGTTGCGGATCGAGCGTTCCAGCAGCGGATTGCCCTGCAACAGCCGGCCGTGGCCCATGATGTCGAGCAGCGTCTCGATCGACGAATGCCATTCGCGCCGGATGCGCCCGAAGATCGTTTCGCGTAATTCGACATTCGGCACCAGTTCGGCATAGCGCGAGGCGATGGCGATCGAGCTCTTGGCCAGCACCATGTCCATGTTCGACAATAGCGTGCGGAAGAACGGCCACTCGCGATAGAGCTCCTGCAGGAACGGCATGCCCTTGTCGGGATGCTCGAACAGCCAGACTTCCACTGCGCTGCCGAAACCGTACCAGCCCGGCAGCATCAGCCGGCACTGCGCCCAGCTGAACACCCAGGGGATTGCGCGGAGGTCCTCGATCGCGCGGGTTTTCTTGCGCGACGCCGGGCGGCTGCCGATGTTCAGCGTGGAGATTTCGGTGATCACCGTGGAGGCCCAGAAATAATCCACAAAGCCCTCGGTCTCATAGACGAGGTTGCGGTAGGCCTTGAACGCCAGCGACGACAACTGCTCCATGGCTTCGAGATATTCGGCTGATGGCGCGCTGTGCCGAGGCTGCAGCAGGCTTGCTTCCAGGGTTGCTGCGGCGAGAATTTCCAGATTATTGCGTCCGACCTCGGCGTTGGAATATTTGCTGGAGATGATTTCGCCCTGCTCGGTAATCCGTATCTGACCGTTCACCGCGCCGCCGGGCTGCGCCAGGATCGCATCGTAGCTCGGGCCGCCGCCGCGGCCGACCGAGCCGCCGCGGCCGTGGAACAGCCTTAAGCGCACATGGTGGCGTTCGAACACCTCGACCAGTCCGATCTCGGCCTTGTAAAGCTCCCAGCCCGAGGTGACGAAGCCGCCATCCTTGTTGCTGTCGGAATAGCCGAGCATCACCTCCTGCACCGCGCCGCGGCTGTCCACCAGCTTGCGGTAATCGTGCAGCGACAGCAGCCTGTCCATGATCGCGGCTGAGCCCTGCAAATCCTCGATGGTCTCGAACAGCGGCACGATGTTGATCGCGCTGCGACCCGACGGATCGACCAGGCCGACCTCCTTCAGCAGCACCGCGACCTCCAGCATGTCGGATACGCCCTGGCACATGGAAATGATGCATTGGGGGATGACGCCGGCGCCGAAAGTCGCGTGCGCTTTCGCCGCCTCGCGCAGCACCGCCAGTTCGCCGAGCGTTTCGTCGCTGTATTTCACAAAGGACGACGCCAGCGGACGGGTGCTGCGCAATTCGCTCACCAGAAGCGCGATGCGGGCGTCTTCGTTCAACGCCAGATAGGACGTGCCGGGGAAGGCGGCGTCGATCAGTTCGGCGACGGTGCGTTCATGCACGGCGGAATTCTGCCGGATGTCGAGGCTGGCGAGATGGAATCCGAAACAATCGGCCGCCCGGCGCAGTGAGCGCAGCCGGCCGCGCGCAATCACGCGTGAATTGTTATGGATCAGCGAGCGGTCGAGAATGTCGAGATCGGCCTTGAACTCCTTCGCATTGGCATAGGGCGCGGCTTCGCCGACCGGCGCGCGGCTGGTTTCCACGTCGAGTTTTAAAGCGGTCGCGGCGAGCCGGGCATAGATGCCGGACACCGCCAGCCGATAGGGCTCGCCGCTGCGATGTGGCGATCGATCGGGCGAATGTTCGGCGAGCGTTCGCAACTCTTCGGACACGTCGGCAAGGGTCGCGGCCAGCGACAGCTCCGCGCCCAGCGCGTGCAGTTCCTCGAGATAAAACCGCAGCACCCGCGTCGCCTGCAGGCGCAGCGTGCCGCGCATCACTTCGGCGGTGACGAAGGGATTGCCGTCGCGGTCGCCGCCGATCCAGCTTCCCATGCGCAGGAACGACGCCAGCTCTTCGCGCGCGCCGTTGTCGCCGGGCGCGTCTTCGGCGTGCAACCGGTCCTCCAGCGCGCAATGCAGCCGCGGCACCTCGTGCAAAAACGTATAGTCGTAGAACGACAGCCCGTTGGCGACTTCGTCCAGCACGGTCAGCTTGGTCCGGCGCAGCAGGTTGGTCTGCCAAAGCGTCAACACGGCGCGGCGCAGCTGCTCCTCGCTGGCCTCGAATTCGTCCCTGGTCAGCTGCATGCGTTCGCGGCGGTCGAGCAAGCCCGCGATCTCCATCTCGCGGTCGATGGTGCTCTTGCGGCGGACTTCGGTCGGATGCGCGGTCAGTACCGGGCTGACCAGCGCGGTTCCGAAGAACTGCCGCAGCTGATGGGCGCTGATGCCGGCCTCGCGCGCATGCGCCAGGGTGCGGGCCAGCGTGCCGACATTGCCGGCGGAATTCTGCGCGCGCATCTGCCGGATGTTGTTCTGGTCTTCGGCGATGTTGGCGAGGTGCGAGAAATAGCTGAAGGCGCGGACGATGCGCACGGTTTCGGCGGTCGACATGCTGTCGAGAATGAGTTCCAGCTCACGCCGCGCCACCCGGTCCTCATCGCGATGGAACCGGATCGAGGTCTGGCGGATGCGTTCGACCAGGTCGAACACGTCCACCCCCTCCTGATCGCGCACGGTATCGCCGAGGATCCGCCCCAGCAGCCGGATTTCCTCGCGCAACCGCGCATCCGCCTCAAGGGCGGCGATCTCGTCCGCGCGGTTGCTGCGCAGGTCGGATTCGGAAGGCATGATCTGGGACGGCATGGCTTGCTCCAGAAACTGCCCGGCACCCATCAGTCGCAATTTTTTCGCTGCGGTGCAAGATGAAGATAGAGGCGGGCGACTGAACGCTGCCCTCATCCTGAGGAGCGGCCTCTTGGTCGCGTCTCGAAGGATGGCCGCACACTCCTGGTTCGAGACGCGCGGAAGAGCGCGCTCCTCACCATGAGGACCAGCTCAAATCCTGCGCCCCGCCCGCTCCCAATACGGATCACGCAGGCGGCGTTTGAAGATTTTGCCCGAATCTTCGCGCGGCAGGTCAGTCGAGAGCTCGATGTGCTTCGGGACTTTGTAGTCGGCCAGCGATGCCTTGAGCTGCTTTCGCAACGCCGCCACATCCAACATCACGCCGGGCTGCGGCTCGACCACCGCCATCAACGCCTCGCCGAATTCCTCGTCGGGAATGCCGAACACCGCGCAATCGTGCACGCCGGGAACCGCATGCAGCGCCGCTTCGATTTCGGCGGGATAGATGTTGACGCCGCCTGAAATCACCATGTCGCGCTTGCGGTCGCAGATGAAGACGTAACCGTCCACATCGATGTAGCCGACGTCGCCCGAGGTGATAAAGCCGTCGCGCTCGATTTCGGCGCGCTTGTCCGGCTTGTTGTGATAGGTGAAATCGGGATTGCCCGCGATCCGCGAATAGATTTCGCCGATCTCGCCTTCCGGAAGAATTTGTCCGTCATCGCCGACGAAACGCAGCTCGGCGCCCGGCGAAATCCTGCCCACAGTGCCCGGTTTTTTCAGCGCGTCTTCGGAATTGGCGAAGGTGACCGCGCCTGAACTCGGTCGAGCCGTAGAATTCGTAGATCACCGGACCCCACCAGTCAATCATAGCGCGCTTGACATCGGCGGGACAGGGCGCGGCGGCATGGATCACATGGCGCAGCGACGACATGTCGTATTTCCTTCGTACCGGCTCCGGCAGCTTCATCAGCCGGATGAACATGGTCGGCACCATGAAGACGGTGTCGATCTTTTCGTCCTCAACGATGCGCAAAAATTCTTCCGGATCGAACCGTGGCATCAGCACCAGCGCGCCGCCGAGACGGCCGCAGCGTAGCCCGAACGAATTCGGCGCCGAGTGATACAGCGGCCCCGGCAACAGCGCGCGGACACCTGGCCGCGTGCCGTAGATCATTGCGCGCATGCGCTCGGATGATGCGGCCTGCGCCGGCGTCGGCGCGTGCCGCCGCACGCCCTTGGGATGGCCGGTGGTGCCGGAGGTGTAGATCATGTTCATCGGCGCCGGCAGCGTCGGACCGTCGTAAGGCTTTTGCTGGACCAGCCAGCTTTCGAGATCGGTGGCGCCTGCGGGGGTGGCGAGATGATCTGGATCGATCTTGTAGTTCGCCAGAATTTCCGGCGGCGTCGGCGCGCCGAGCACGGCAATGCTTGCGGGGATCGCATCGCGCAGCTGGTGCAGCATGTCGGCGTGGCCGATCAGCACGCGCGTTGCGGAATCCTTGAGAACATAGGTGATCTCCTCCGGCTTGAAATGCCAGTTGACCGGCACCGCATAGGCGCCGAGCAGCGCCACCGCATAGGCCGCCTCGATGAAGGCGATGTCGTTGCGCATCAGGATACAGACGCTGTCGCCCTGACCGACGCCGAGCTTTTGCAGGCCACCGGCGATGCGGCCGGCGCGGTCGGCTACCTCGGCGTGGGTTCGGCGGCGATCGCCGGAGATGATGCCGAGGAAGAGAGATTTAGAGCCTGTCATATTGTTCTTCGTTGTTGGACGCGCAACTTTTGCCCCGTCATCACCGGGCTCGTCCCGGTGATCCACGTCTTACTTTCTGTATTTGCGGCAACGACGTGGATGGCCGGGACAAAGCCCGGCCATGACGGAGTGCGACCTTCAGACATCCGCAAACCTTGGCGCACGCTTTTCCAGATTGGCCCGCACCGCCTCGGTCTGGTTGGGCGCGCCGATCAGTTTTTGCTGCTCGACGGATTCGGCCAGCAGCGCCGGACCGGGATCGACGCTGAGATTGTTGAGCAGGCGTTTGGCCGCGCGGATCGCGTGGGACTCTTGCCGGCGATTTCGCGCGCGACCTCCAGCGCAACGGCGCGGGGGTCGTCGCAGATCCGCGTCGCCAATCCATAGCTCAGCGCTTCCTGCGCTGAGAAGATGCGGCCGGTATAGGTGAGATCGCGCAGGATATCGTCACGCACGAGACTCGCCAGGATCGGCGTCCCCGCCATGTCGGGCACCAGGCCCCATTTGATTTCCATGATCGACATTCGCGCGTCGGGGGCCATAAAACGCATGTCGGCGCCGAGCGCAAGTTGAAAGCCGCCGCCGAACGCCACGCCATGGATCGCGGCGATCACCGGCACCGGCAATTGCCGCCAGCCCCACACCGCCTGTTGCGGAAAATTGGCCAGTCCGTGGGTGCGCTTGCTGAGGTCGCGACTTTCGCCGCCGCCGACCCCGTTGCCGCCATTGGCATTCATCGCGGCGAAGCGGCCCATGTCGAGGCCGGCGCAGAAAGCGCGGCCCTCGCCGGATAATACTACCGCCCGCAAGCCCTTCTCGCGGGCGAGCCGTTCGCAGGTAGCGACCAGCGCGTCGAACATCGCAGCGTCCAGCGCGTTCATCTTGTCGGCCCGCACCAACCGGACATCGGCGACGCCTTCGGACATCGTGACCTGAACGCGATCTTCCATGGCGGGTTTCCTCTGCTGATCTTCTTTGCGTGTTTGGCGCTTTACAGAAAGGCGTCGGCCCGATTTAGTCAATCAACAATAAACCGGCAATTCCTTTAGGGCGGAAACCCCATATGTTCACCCAGAACCTTCTCGCGGGCCGTCGCATCCTCGTCACCGGAGGCGGCACCGGGCTCGGCAAGTCGATGGCGTCGCGTTTTCTCGAACTCGGCGCCGAGGTCCATATCTGCGGCCGCCGCAAAAGCGTGTGCGACGAGACCGCGACCGAATTGATGGACGCCCATGGCGGACGGGTGGTGAGTCATGGCGTCGACATCCGCAACGCGCCCGCGGTCGACGAGATGATCGAGGCGATCTTCACCGATGGCCCCTTGACCGACCTCATCAACAACGCCGCCGGCAATTTCATCTCGCGTAGCGAGGATCTGTCGCCGCGCGGCTTCGATGCGGTGGCCAATATCGTGATGCACGGCACGTTCTATGTGACCCACGCGGTGGGCCGGCGCTGGATCGCCGCCAAGCAGCGCGGCAACGTGGTATCGATCACGGTGACTTGGGTGCGCAACGGCTCGCCCTATGTGGTGCCTTCCGCGATGAGCAAATCCGCCATCCATGCCATGACCATGTCGCTCGCCACCGAATGGGGACGCTACGGCATTCGCCTCAACACCATCGCGCCCGGCGAAATTCCCACCGAAGGCATGAGCAAGCGTATCAAGCCCGGCGACGAAGCCGGCGCGCGCACCATGGCGCAAAATCCGATGGGCCGGGTCGGCCGCATGGAGGAGTTGCAGAATCTGGCGGTGTTCCTGATCTCCGGCGGCTGCGACTGGATCAACGGCGAGACCATCGCGATGGACGGCGGCCAGGCGCTTGCGATGGGCGGCAACTTCTATCAGCTGCGCGACTGGTCCGACGCCGACTGGACCCAGGCCCGCGACGCCATCAAGGCGCAGAACGAAAAGGACCGCGCGGCTAGGGGGTGAGCGTGTCCCCACAAACAATAGACCGTCATGCGCGGGCTTGACCCGCGCATCCATCAAACTTCATAAGGAGTTTCTCGAAGAAGATGGATGGCCGGGTCAAGCCCGGCCATGACGCTAAGATAGGAGAAACATGTCCGACATCGCAGACGCGCAAAATCTCGCCGACATGATACGCGTGCAGGGAAAGGCCCGCGGCTACAGCACCGCCTTCGAGTTCGAAGGGCGCCGCACCAGTTTTGCGGGCTTGGACATTCATACCAACCGCGTCGCCAACGGGCTGAAAGCGCTCGGCGTCAAGCGCGACGAGCGCGTCGCTTATCTTGGCAAGAACAGCGACATCTATTTCGAACTCCTGCTCGGCGCCATGAAGGCCAATGTGGTGATGGCGCCGATCAACTGGCGGCTGGCCGGACCCGAGATCGCCTTCATCATCGAGGACTGCAACGCGGCGGTGCTGTTCGTAGGTCCGGAATTCGTCGAATTGGTTCGCGGCATCCAGCCGCAGCTGCCCAGCGTGCGCACTTTCATGACCACCGAAGGCGGCGCGGCGGATTGGCCCGATTTTACCGCCTGGCGCGATGCGCAAAGCGGCGACGATCCGAAAGTGACGATCGACGACAAGGACATCGCGATCCAGCTTTATACCTCGGGCACCACGGGAAAGCCGAAAGGCGCGATGCTGTCGCATGCGAATTTTCTTTCTTTGGTAAGAGCCGGCGGCGCGGAGCGGCCCGACTGGAACAAATGGTCCAACGACGATGTATCGCTGGTGGCGATGCCGGTGTTCCACATCGGCGGCTCCGGCTGGGGCGTGCTCGGCCTCTATCACGGCGCCAAGGGCGTGATCGCGCGCGAATTCGATCCGACCAAAGTGCTGGATTTCTTCGAGCAGTCCGGCATCACCAAATTATTCATGGTGCCCGCGGCGATGCAGTTCGTGGTGCGGCAGCCCCGCGCCCGAGAAGTCGATTTCTCGAAGCTGAAATACATGCTGTACGGCGCCTCGCCGATCCCGGCGGCGCTCTTGAAGGAATGCATCGAGGTGTTCAAATGCGGCTTCGTGCAGATGTACGGCATGACCGAGACCACCGGGACCATCGTGGCATTGCCGCCGGAAGATCATGTCGAGGGGCTCGACCGCATGCGCTCGGCCGGCAAGGCGCTGCCCGGCGTTGAACTCGCGATCCTCGATGCCGATGGCAACAAATTGCCGGCCGGCGAAGTCGGCGAGATCGCGACGCGCTCCGGCTCCAATATGGCCGGCTACTGGAATCTGCCGGAGGCCACCGCCAGGACGCTGGGCAAGGACAACTGGCTGCGCACCGGCGACGCCGGCTACCTCGACAAGGACGGCTATCTCTATATCCACGACCGCATCAAGGACATGATCATCTCCGGCGGCGAAAACATCTACCCGGCCGAAGTCGAGAGCGCGATCTGCGATCATCCCGACGTCGCCGAAGTCGCCGTGATCGGCGTACCCGACGAGCAGTGGGGGAAGCGGTCAAGGCGATCGTGGTGATGAAGTCGGGCAAGCAGGCGACGCCGGCCGACATCATCGGCTTCACCCGCCAACGCATCGCCGGGTTCAAGACGCCGAAATCGGTGGACTTCATCGAAGCCCTCCCGCGCAACGCCTCGGGCAAGATCCTACGCCGCAATCTGCGCGATCCGTACTGGGCGGGCAAGGACCGGCAGGTGAATTAGTCGTGTCCCGGGCGCGATGCAGTGCGTAGCCCTTGCGAAGCGTTGCTTCGCAGAACCGGGACCCCGGTTACGGTCTTAGCAACCGGGCCCCGGCTCTGCAGCGCACCGCTCCGCGAAGAGCTATGCGCTGCGCTGCGTCCGGGGCACGGTACCCCTCACTTCTTCCCCGCTCCCATATATCCGAATAGAAATCCCGCCACCTTGCGCTTCTGGATTTCCTCGCTGCCTTCGGTGATGCGGTAGCGACGATGGTGGCGGTAGATATGCTCGAACGGCTTGTGGCGCGAATAGCCCATGCCGCCATGCACCTGCATGGCGCGGTCGGCGGCCTCACAACACAGCCGGTTCGCCCAGAAGTTACACATCGACACCTTGTCGGACAGCGTGTGCTCGACTTGCGCCTGCGTGAGCTGGTCCATTTCCCACGCAGTCTTGCGGATCAACAGCCGCAGCATCTCTGCCTGCGTCGCCAGCTCCACCAGAGGCCACTGGATCGCCTGGTTTTCAGCCAGCGCCTTGCCGAACGGTTTGCGCTCGCGCGCATATTTCACGCTCTCCTCGATGCAATAAACCGCAGCGCCCAGCGAACTCGCCGCCTGCCGGATGCGGTTCTCATGCACAAAGCATTGCGCCAGCGACAGCCCGCGGCCGACTTCGCCGAACAGCGCATCCTCGGGCACGAACACATCGGTAAAGGACACGCGGGGATGATCGGTCGGCATGTTGAAGGTCCACATATACTCCTCGACCTTCACGCCTTTAGCCTTGGCCGGCACCAGAAAGCAGGTGATGCCGCGCGCGTCGCCATCATTGCCGGACGTGCGGGCGAACAACGCGCAATGCGTAGCGGCATGCATACCGGTGGTCCACATCTTCTCGCCGTCGATCACCCAGCCCTTGACGTTGTCGCGCGTCGCGGGCTGCGCCCTGGTTTCCATATGGGTCGCGTCCGAACCGTGCCCCGGCTCGGTGAGGCCGAAGGTGATGCGGTATTTTCCGGTGATCGAGCCCTCGATCATCGCCTTCTGCGCGTCGCTGCCGTAGCGGTCCAGCATGGTCACGAGCGGAAGATTGCCGACAATGGAATGCTCGTTCTGCAGGTCATTGTGCAGGCCAAGACCCTTGGCGGCGAAATGCTCGCGAATGACAGCCATCCACAGATTGGAGCCGTCCTTGCCATCGTAGCGCTTCGGAATCGCGAAGCGCAGATGCCCGGCGCTATCGGCAAGGTTCTTCACCCTTCGCAGCAGCGCCTCCCATTCGTGCCGCGGCAGGCCGCCGTTTTCAAAATCGGTGCGCGCCCATTCCCGTCGATGATCGAAAAAGCGGATGTTGTCGTCGGCTTGCTCGATTGGCTTGATCTCGCGCGCGATGAAACGATCGAGTTCATCGAGATAGCCGACCAGATCGGCCGGCAGAGAAAAATCCAAGGCGGTTCTCCCGGATGTGTTCTTGCTTCGCTGGATCGATTAAGGTGAGAAGCCAAACCTGAAGTCAAGCGCGCCGGTCCTCTTCCTGAGGAGGCGCACTTGCGCCGTCTCGAAGGATGAGATGTTCTGTGCTCTCATGGTTCGAGACGAGACGCGCGCAAGAGCGCGCTCCTCACCATGAGGTCAACAGCACGGGAGCAAACATGGACTTGAAATTTTCGACAGTGACGCGCAAGGGACCGATCACGATCGTTACGCTGTCGCGTCCCGAGGTGTACAACGCGCTGCATACCGACGCGCATTTCGAACTCAACAAGATATTCGACGAGTTTTGCGCCGATCCGGAACAGTGGGTCGCGATCGTCACCGGCGCCGGCGACAAAGCGTTCTGTGCCGGCAACGACCTGAAATGGCAGGCGGCGGGGGGCAAGCGCGGCTGGGACAAAGGCGGTTTTGGCGGCCTCACCTCACGCTTCGACTGCGACAAGCCGATCATCGCCGCGGTCAACGGCGTCGCCATGGGCGGCGGGTTCGAGATTGCGCTGGCCTCCGATCTCATCATCGCCTCGGAAAACGCGAGATTCGCGTTGCCGGAGCCGCATGTCGGCCTCGCCGCACTCGCCGGCGGCCTGCAGCGATTGCCGCGGCAGATCGGGCTGAAACGCGCTATGGGTATGATTTTGACGGCGCGTCACGTCACCGCGGTGGAAGGCAAAGAGCTTGGCTTCGTCAATGAGGTGGTGCCGCAAGGCGAAGCACTGGCGGCAGCCGAGCGCTGGGCCGAAACCATCTGCAAGAACTCGCCGATGTCAATCCGCGCCTCCAAGCAGGCCATCCAAATGGGCATGGCGGTGTCGCTCGAACAGGCGATCACCGAGCAGCGCGAATATCCGGCCGTCAAGGCGATGGCGGCGTCGCAGGATTACATCGAGGGCCCGAAAGCGTTTTCGGAAAAGCGCCCGCCGAAATGGGTGGGGAGGTAAGCCTCGTAGGATGGGTTGAGCGTAGCGAAACCCATCAACGAACATTGGCAGCGTAGGATGGGTTGAGCGCAGCGAAACCCATCAACGAACATTGGCAGCGCATGATGGGTTTCACCTTCGCTCAACCCATCCTACGATTTTTCGTCCAGCTCTCTACGATACGCCGCATAGTTCGGCTGATCGACCGCGAGCTTGGCAAGCGTGGTCTGCCACAGATGCCCGGCAAGTCCCGGTGTTTGCAAACCGGCCTCGCCACTTGCGATTTTGCCGGCCAGCACACGGTTCAACTCCTCCAGCGAGCCCTGCCGGTCCAGCAGTTGCGCTAGCCGCTCAGCTTCCGCGGCATCGCTGCCGCTCTCCAGCGCCAACTGCCGCATCACTAGGTCGAGCGCGTTGATCGCGACCCTCAGCTTGAACGCGCTGTGCCCGCCGATCTGAGGCGCGATATCGTTCCGCAAGAAATCCGCAACCGCCTTGATCAGTTCGGATGGTGTCGGCTCGTCTTGCATATCAGCCTCGCGGAGCTAGAAGCCTAAGTAAGTCGATCTCGGTTTCCGACGAACGGCGCCCGATCATCGCGCGTTCCATCGAGTGGTCCGGGCTCAAGCGAAAGCGCTGCATCATGCCGCAGCACATCACGCCCCAGCGCAGCGTCCCCATCACTTCCCAGAAATGCACGCGCGATGCATCGACGCCGCGGCCTGCCGCCTCGTAGCCCGCGAACAGTTCTTCGCGTGAACCAAACCCGCCGACCGGCTTGTCGATCTCGCCGAAACGCCACGAATTGACGCAGATCCAGCCCAGATCCTCCATCGGATCCCCGGTATGCGCCAGTTCCCAGTCCAGCACCGCGCGGACGCCATCGGGGCCGATGATGAGATTGCCGTGGCGGAAGTCGCCATGCACCAGCGTTACCTGTCTGGAGGGGCCGGGATCGTGGTCGCGCAGCCAGCGCAACGCCAGTTCGAACACCGGGCGCGGCCAATTAAAACTTCGGTACTCCTGCTCGAGCTGGGCGATTTCCATTGCGGCGGTCATGCGGCGCAGTTCAGGCAATTCGGGCTGCGCTATTCCGTGGATGGCCGCCAGAACGCCACCACATTGCCGCGCCAGCCTCGGCCGCACCCCGGCGAGTTTCTGGTCGCGCAGGATTTTGCGCGGAATGGTTTCGCCCTCGACCCGCTGCATGATGAAGCCGGTGCCGAGTTCGTCGCCCGGCTGCAGCACATGCAGCACCCTTGGCGAGGGCACCCCGGCGACATGAGCGAGCCGCATCAGCGCCGCCTCGACGTTCAATCCCGCCGCGCGCGTTGGTGCAGCGCCATAGCCCGGCGGCGCGCGGCGCAGGATGGCGCCGACATTGCCATTGGGATGCACGACGTCGAACGACCAGGTCTCCTGGCTGGCGCCGCCGGAAAGCCGCGTCGGGCCGATCACGCCGGCAGCGCCCGGACACCACACCGCAACGCAGCGCGTCAACAGTTCTTCGATTGTTCCGGCCAAATTCTATTTGCCCTTGAACTTGGCCGGGCGCTTCTCAAGAAACGCAGTGACGCCCTCCTTGAAATCCTCCGCCGAGCCTGCCTCGCGCTGCAATTGCTGCTCGAGATCGAGTTGCTCCTCGAAGGAGTTGCCGGGGCTTTCCCAATACAGCCTTCGGATCAGCGACAGCGCGATGGTCGGACCGTTGGCCAACTCGTGCGCGAGCTTCATGGTCTCGTCCATCAGCGCAGCGTCGTCATAGACGCGATTGACGAGGCCCCATTCCAGCGCCTTCTCGGCGGGAAGTTTTTCACCCATCAGCGACAGTTCGACCGAGCGCGCCTTGCCGACCAGCCGCGGCAGCAGCCAGGTCGAGCCGCAATCCGGCACCAGGCCGATGCGGCGGAACGCCTGCAAAAAGTAGGAGGAGCGCGCGCAGAGAATCATGTCGCCCATCAGCGCGATGCTCATGCCGGCGCCGGCAGCGGGTCCGTTGACCGAGGTCACGATCGGGCAATGCAGGTTTCGCAAGCGGCGCAGGAAAGGATGATACGCGGTCTCCAGCGCTGCTCCGGCGTTGCTGCGGCCTCCCGGTTGGGTGTTGCCGCGTCCTTGCAGGTTGGCGCCGGTGCAGAACGCCCGTCCCGCCCCGGTGATGACGAGGCAGCGCACTTCGGCCTTGCGGTCGTCGATGGCGTCGAGCGCTTCGCTTAAGCCTCCCAGCATATCCATCGACACCGCGTTCATCACCTCCGGATGGTCGAGTTTCAGGATGGCGACCGGCCCGTCGAAATCCACCGTGACGTGTTTGAACTGCATGGGTTTCCTCATTGCCTGATCCGCGGTTGAATCCGCGGCGAGAGATTGGATGTCGGCCGCCATATTTGATTTTTAAGGCGCACTTGTCCATGGTCGGAATTAACCCGGCAAATGCAAACGTCCAATGGAAACGCCCATGAGCATCTTCGACCTTTCCGGCCGCGTGGCCGTCATCACCGGCGGCAATGGCGGCATCGGCCTCGGCATCGCGCAGGCTCTGGCTGCCGCCGGATGCAACGTCTCGATCTGGGGCCGCAACGCGGAGAAGAACAAAGCAGCGGCCACATCGATGGCAGGCATGCCCGGCAAGGTCGATACCCGCGTCTGCGATGTCTCCGATCCTGCGTCGGTAAAAGCTGCGATGGCCGCGACGCTGGAACGGTTCGGCCGCGTCGACGGCTGCTTTGCCAATGCCGGCATCGGCGGCGGCGGGCGCCACGCCTTCATCGACCGCACCGAGGAACAATGGCGCAGCATGTTCGCCACCAATCTCGACGGTGTGTTTCATGTATTTCAAGCAGCGGCACGGCACATGACCGAGCGCGCCAATGCCGGCGATAAATTCGGCCGGCTGGTCGCGACTTCCAGCCTCGCCTCGCTGTTCGGCACCGCGCGCAACGAGCATTACGCCGCCACCAAGGCCGCGATCAACGCGCTGGTCCGCGCGCTCGCGGTCGAACTGGCGCGGCACGGGGTCACGTCGAACGCAATCCTGCCGGGCTGGATCAAGAGCGACATGACCGCGAAGGTTCTGGCCGACGAACAATTCGTCGGTGCGGTGATGCCGCGGATTCCAATGCGCCGCTTCGGCGAGCCGTCCGATTTCGGCGGCATCGCGGTGTATCTGATGAGCACGGCGTCGTCGTATCACACCGCGGACTGCTTTGTGATCGATGGCGGTTATACGGCGTTCTGAGAATTCGTAGGGTGGGCAAAGGCGCACTTGCGCCGTGCCCACCAATTTTTTCTCCGAGGATGGTGGGCACGGCGCGAAGAGCGCCTTTGCTCACCCTACAAGCTACTAAGATGACACCGCTCTGCGCGGCCGCTCGGCCGCCGTCATCGCAAAGCCTTCATATCCTTTGGCCGCGACGTCGTTGCAGATCTGCCGGTAAGCGCCGACGCCGCCGATATAGGGCATGAAGATCTGCGGCTTGCCCGGAATGTTGGCGCCCATGTACCAGGAGTTGGCCTGCGGATAGAGCGTGCCATGGGCGACTTCGTTGACATGCGCGACCCAGTTGTCCTCGGCGTCCTTGCGGGCTTCCATCGCATCGAGATCGTGCTCGCGCAAATAGCCGATGCAGTCGGCGATCCAGTCGACGTGCTGCTCTATCGAGACGATCATGTTGCTTAGCACCGAGGGACTGCCGGGTCCGGTGATGATGAACAGGTTGGGAAAGCCCGCGCTCATCAGGCCGAGATAAGTCCGCGGTCCTTCCGCCCATTTCTGATTCAGCGTTTGTCCATTCCGGCCGCGAAGTTCGATCTTCGCCACCGAGCCCGTCATCGCATCGAAGCCGGTGGCCAGCACCAGCGCATCGACCTCGTAGTCCTTGCCGCCGGAGCGAACGCCGCTCGGAAGGATCTGCTCGATCGGATTGGACTTGATGTCGACCAGCGTGACGTTCGGCCGATTGAAGGCATCGAAATAGTCGGTGTCGATGCAGATGCGCTTGGTGCCGATCGGATGGCTGTCCGGCTGCAGCAGTTTTGCCGTCGCGGGATCTTTCACGATCTCGGCGATCTTCTCGCGGACGAAATCGGCGGCGGTGTCGTTGGCCGCCTTGTCGAGCGCGAGATTGTTATACACCGACATGAAGGTGAGGCCGCCGCGGCTCCAGCGCTGCTCATATCGGGCGCGGCGCTCGTTGTCGCCGTCGTCGAGCGCGCCGCGATCGGGCATGTCGGTATAGATGCCGTTGCGCGCATCCTCGCGGGCGAAGCGCCGGATTTCGGGATAGTTCGACCGGAATTGCTCGCGTTCCTCCGCCGTCAAGGCCGCGTTGCGCGCGGGAATGCTGAAATTCGCGGTGCGCTGGAACACAATAAGATGGCTGGCCTGCTCGGCGATCACCGGGACCGACTGAATTCCCGACGAGCCGGTGCCGATAACGCCGACGCGCAGGCCGGTGAAATCCACCGGCTCATGCGGCCAATGCCCGGTGTGGTAGACTTTGCCCTTGAAGCCGGCGAGACCCTTAATATCCGGCATCCGCGCGTTCGAGAGACAGCCGGTGGCGAGGATCACGAATTGCGCCCTCACGCTGGCGCCGTCCGACGTGGTCACCGACCACCGGTTCGCGCTTTCATCGAAGACCGCCTGATCGACGCGGGTGTTGAGTTGGATATCGGTGCGCAGGTTGAAGCGGTCGGCGACATGACTGGCGTATTTGAGAATCTCGGGCTGCGGCGCGTAGCGTTCGCTCCAGTCCCATTCCTGCTGCAGTTCGTCCGAAAACGAATAAGAGTACTGCATGCTTTCGACATCGCAGCGCGCGCCGGGGTAGCGATTCCAGTACCAAGTTCCGCCGACGTCGCCGCCCTGCTCGTAAACCCGCACCGACAATCCCAATCCACGCAGCCGGTGAAGCATGTACATTCCGGCAAAGCCCGCGCCGACCACAACGACGTCGAACGCACCGGCGCCGGGGTGGCGGTTCTGGCCGGAATTGGGCTGCAAGGCAGACATCAGTTTGCGCTCCGCGAAGTTAATTCCTGGATGTGACGGATACCATTCTACCCGACGCGAGAAAGCGCAAGAGACAAATCCGCTGTGCCCTTCTCCATATTCTGCACTGCGGAACGGCCCGGCTTCCGGCGATAACACGCCTTTGCACGCAGGCGAAACGTCAGCTAGCGTTGACCTTGTCGGGTGGGTTGAGCGAAGCGATACCCACCACAACCAATAACAAGTTGCGATGGGTTTCGCGGAGTTTATCATCTGGCGCCTATTCGCGCGACCCATTGGCTCTACCCATCCTACGGAGAGAGACGCTTCATGAAATCGCCGATCTGCGACATGCTCGGGATCGAATTTCCCCTGCTCGCCTTCAGCCATTGCCGCGACGTGGTCGCAGCCGTCAGCCGCGCCGGAGGGTTTGGCGTGCTCGGCGCCACCGCGCATACGCCTGACACGATCGAGCAGGAATTGAAGTGGATCGACGGCCACGTCGACGGCAAGCCCTATGGGCTCGACGTGCTGATCCCCGAGAACATCTCGACGGCGGGTGAGAAGGATGTCACCTGGAAAAGCCTGGAAGCTCGCGTAACGCCGGAGCACCGCGCCTTCACCCGCAATCTTTTGAAAAAATACGGCATCGAATTGACCACGACCAATGTCGCGGACAATGCGCCGCAGCCGTTCGACGCGCAATGCGCGATGGAGGTGCTCGAAGCTTCTTTCCGGCATCCGATCCGGCTGATCGCCAACGCCCTCGGCGTGCCGCCCAAAACCATGATCGAGATGGGCAGGAAGCACGGCGTTCCCGTGGCGGCGCTGGTCGGCGCCAAGGAGCACGCCATCCGCCAGGTCGCGGCCGGCGTCGACATCCTGGTGGCGCAGGGCACCGAGGCCGGCGGCCACTGCGGCGAGGTCTCCACCATGGTGCTGGTGCCGGAAGTGATCAAGGCGGTGAAGGCGATCCGCGACGTGCCGGTATTGGCCGCGGGCGGCATCATGACCGGACGGCAGATGGCGGCGTGCATGGCGATGGGTGCTGCGGGTGCCTGGACCGGATCGGTCTGGCTGGCGACCGTGGAATCCGAGACCACCGAGATTTTCCGCGAAAAGATGATCGCGGCGTCCTCGCGCGATGCGATCCGCTCCAAAGGCCGCACCGGAAAGCCGGCGCGGCAATTGCGCTCGGTCTGGACCGACGCCTGGGATCGCGGCCCCGACAGCCCCGGCGCGCTGCCGATGCCGCTGCAAAGCATCATCAGCCGCGACGCCTTCAACTCGATCGACCGCGCCGCCGCTTCAGGCAACGCGCAGGCGCGCGATCTCGTCAGCTATTTCGTCGGCCAGGGCGTCGGCCTGATCGACAGCGTAAAATCCGCCGGCGCGGTGGTGCAGGAATTCAAGGAAGATTTTGCCGATGCGATCGAGCACATCAACGCGCTGGTGGCGGAATAGGCCCCGGCCCTCATGGTGAGGAGCGCGCTCTTCGCGCGCGTCTCGAACCATGAGCGACACACATCTCATCCTTCGAGACGCGGCCAAGAGGCCGCTCCTCAGAATGAGGTTCTGAGCACTGAACGGTGAAAAATAAAATGTCGAACAAGTCTTCCACTGTTCCTGATGACCGCATCCCCGTCATCGTCGGCGTCGGCGAAATCGCCGATCATCCCGCCGAATTGACCGCGGGCCTCGAACCGTTGGCGCTGCTCGAGGCCGCGGTGAGACGCGCGGCCGGAGATGCCGCGGCACCTTTGCTCGGCGAGATCGACTCGCTCGACGTCGTGAACTTCCTGAGCTGGCGCTATCGCGACCCGGAGCAGCTGCTCGCGGCAAGACTCGGCATCGAGCCGTCGCATTGCTTTTACGGTCCGGTCGGAGGCGAGAGCCCGATCCGCTATCTGCACGAAGCCGCGCAGCGCATCGCGCGCGGCGAAACCAAGGTCGCGGTGGTCTGCGGCGCCGAGGCGCAGTCGACCGCGACCAAGGCGGAACGCGCCAAGGTCATGCTGCCGTGGACGCCGTTCGCCCACGACGTGCCCGAGCCGAAACGCGGTGCGGCGTTCCAGAAGCCGATGGCGGTGAAGCTTGGCGTATTCAGGCCGATCACGGTCTATCCGTTGTACGAGTCGGCGACCTCAGCGCATTGGGGTCAGACGCCGCGTGAAGCGCTGGCGGAATCCGGCGAGTTGTGGTCGCGCTATTCGGCAGTCGCGGCCGGTAATCCGCAATCCTGGATGAAGCGCACCGTACCCGCCGACACGATCACGACGCCGACGCCGGACAACCGGCTGATCGCCTGGCCGTACACCAAGCTGATGGTGGCGAATCCTACCGTCAATATGGGCGCGGCTCTGCTGATGACGTCGCTCGCTGGCGCCCGCGACGCCGGTATTGCCGAGGATCGGCTGATCTACATCCACGGTGGCGCGTCGGCGGAAGAACCGCGCGATTACCTGATCCGCGACCAGTTCTACGAAAGCCACGCGCAGAACGCCGTGCTCGATGCAGCTCTCGACATGGTCGGCGGCGACGGCCGGGCATTCGACGCCATCGAACTCTACAGCTGCTTTCCCGTCGTGCCGAAAATGGCGCGGCGGACGCTCGGCCTCGGCGCCGATGTGCAGCCGACGGTAGCCGGCGGCCTGACGTTCCACGGCGCGCCGCTCAACACCTACATGACGCACGCGGCGTGTGCGATGGTGCGCAAGTTGCGGGGCGGCGCCGAACTCGGCTTGTTGTATGGCCAGGGCGGTTTCGTGACAAAGCATCACGCATTGGTGCTGTCGCGGCAGGCGCCGCAACAGCCGCTGGCGCAGGACACCAGCGTTCAGGCGGAAGCGGACCGGCATCGCGGCGAGGTGCCCGATTTCGTGACCGAGGCCAGTGGCAAAGGCGCGGTCGAGAGTTTCACGGTAATCTACGGCCGTGGTGGCGAAGTCGAGCACGGGGTGGTGATGCTGCGCACGTCGGACAACGCCCGCGCGCTGGCGCGGGTGCCCGCGCGCGACGGCGCGACACTGGCGCATCTGACGAACATGGACCGCACGGCGGTGGGATCGACGGGCGAGATCGTGGGCGCGGATGACGGGATATTGGAGTGGCGCGTTCCGTAACGCTCCCTTGTCCCGGAAGCGGCGCCGCGTTCACCCGGAATTTGTTCTCGTAGAACGATTTGTCGCGCTGCAATTATTCATAGCCCGGCGTGATCTCGAGGCTTTAGCTGCTGTAGCTAGCCCCCTGTTCTCTTGCGAATTCGTAGGCAGAAGACATTGAAAGTTGCGCGCGACACGATCAGTATAACACCTTCAAATGGTCAAGCGTGCACAAGTAATAGCAAGGAGGAACCAGATGAATAATACCGGTCAAATCTTGATTTCGATACTTGCGTTGGCTGCCTTCGAGGCGCGAGCGGAGCCGCTTGAAATGGCTACAGTGGCTCCGCCATGTCTGCCGAAAGCCGGCTTCTCCGCCTTGGATTTCTCCACGCCGGTTTCGCCGCTTCGCACGGCGAACAATACTTCTGTTCTCACTGAATTGAAGAACGAATTCAAAGTCGACACTATCTTTCGCTATTATGACTATCCGGACGATCTGACGCTACCTGGGAAGGCTCTTCGACCTCCGGAGTCGGACGCCCTCCTCGCTGGCGGTTTTAAGATCGGCGTGGTTTTTCAGCATCACAATGACAACCCCGCCAAGTTCTTTGAACCGCAAATCGGCAAGAAAGATGCCGAGCAAGCCTTGGCATTGGCTGATGAGAACCGGCAGCCTTTTAAAACAGCCATATATTTTGGCATAGATGGGCCTGAGGATCATTTCAAATCACTTCAGAACGAATATAGGCTGAACAATAAGGGGCCGATGTCCGCGGAACGAAGGCTTGCATTAGGACAAACAAGCTCAGGACGCATTATGATAAAATACTACGACCTGTTTTATCAGTACGGCCCAGCGGCGCTTCGAACATCGGACCTTGAACAGATCCGACCGGCGATGATAAATCCAGTGATCAACGAATACTTTAAGGAAATCGAGGCGTCGTTCGCAAGCTATTCGCAGCGAAATGGAGGAAACGGATACAACATCGGCATCTACTGCACGGCAGAAATGTGCAAGCTGGGAGCCAGCCGAGGAATAAAATATATCTGGCTCAGTCCGGAAGGGCGTTTCACATCTGAATATAAAGAGCTGTTCAAAACGCCGGATATGCTGAACCTGGTCCAATGGCCAGAAACAAGTTGTCCAAGTTGGACCGGGGCACCGGCTGGACAGGGTGCCGGTTTCGACTTCAATCAGGTGAATTCCAGCAAGCCGGATTTAGGTACGTGGGATCACAAACGATGAGCGAACAACGGCATCGGGCCGATTTGCGCTGCGCTGCCGTGGGCACGCGAACGCAACCCTACTTCTCCGACACTTTCTTCGGCTCGCTGCCTTTGCCGCCGGCAACACGCACCTGATCGCCGTCGGCGAGGCCGTCCGGGGGTGCTACGATGATGCGGTCGTCGGGAGAAACCCCCGACGCGAGTTCAATGTCTTTTCCGAGATCGCGGGCGATGGTCACGGTCTTGAACAGCACCTTGTCGTCCACCCCGACGGTGGCGACGCGCAGGCCGTTCTGGTTGAAGATCAGGGCACTGGCGGGAATATGCAGCGGCACCGCGTCGCGCTGCAGGCTCAATTTGACGTTGGCATAGCCGCCCGGCATCAACTCGCTCTTGGCGTTATCCAGCGCAAGCTGCATCCGCGTCGTTCCGGAGGAGACATCGACCGATTGCGATGAGGCCTCGACGGTCGCAGCGAAGCTGCGGTTCGGATATTCCGGCATCGAGATGACGGCTTTGGCGCCGATCCTGATCGCGGGCACATAGCTCTGCGGCACGTTGACATAGACCCTGAGCTTGCTGATGTCGGAGATGACGAACATCGCGGGGCCGCTGCCACCGCCGGCATTGATCAGCGCGCCGACGTCGGTATCGCGCGCGGTGACCACGCCGTCGAACGGCACGCTGATCTTCTTGTAGCCGGCCAGCGCCTCCAGCCGCTCGACATTGGCCTGACCGGAATTGACCGCGGCCTTCTTGTTGGAAAGGTCGGCGGTGCGCTCGTCGATTTCCTGCATCGAAACGAAATTCGACGCGATCAGCGACCGGCGGCGGGTCAGCGTTGCTTCCGAGAGCTTGGCGCTGGCCTGCTGGCTGGCGAGATCGGCGCGGGCCTGCAGCAGTTGCTGGTCGAGATCCGGCGCCTCGATTTCCGCGATCACCTGCCCGGCCTTGACCTGGGCGCCGATATCGGCATTCCAGTTCTTCAGATATCCGCTGACGCGCGCATAGATCGGCGCGCGCTGATAGGCCTCGAGCCGCCCCGGCAGATCGAGGGTGGCGTTGAGCACCCGCGCATCCGGCAGGGTCACCGCCACCGTCGGAACGGCCTGGGTGTCGGTCCATTCGCGCAGCTTGGCGCTGGAGTCCTCGCGCGCCCGGATGCCGGTGATCACCACCAGCACGGCGGCGACGCCGGCGATCAGGCCGAACAGAGCCAGCTTCCGCCGCGATACCGGGGAGCTGCTTTCAGAAGGCATGAGACATCTCCAGCGCGCCTTTCGCGGCCTGCTTCTTGTGTACCATACTAAACACCACGGGAACGAACATCAGTGTCGCAATCGTTGCAAAAATCAGCCCACCGATCACGGCGCGGCCGAGCGGCGCGTTCTGCTCGCCACCCTCGCCTAAGCCCAGCGCCATCGGCGCCATGCCGATGATCATCGCCAGCGCCGTCATCAGCACCGGGCGGAACCGGACGAAGCCGGCTTCCAGGGCGGCGGCGACGGGATCGCCGAGTTCTTCATAGCGCTCGCGGGCAAAGCTGATCACCAGCACGCTGTTGGCGGTGGCGACGCCCATGCACATGATCGCGCCGGTCAGCGCCGGCACCGAGAGCGTGGTCTGGGTCGTGAACAGCATCCAGATGATGCCGGCAAGCGCTGCCGGCAGCGCGGAAATGATCACGAACGGATCGGACCACGACTGGAAGTTCACCACGATCAGAAGATAGATCAGGACGATGGCGGCGAGCAGTCCGAACAGCAGGCCGGAAAACGCGCTGTTCATGGTCTGCACCTGGCCGAGCAGGACGACCGACGAGCCCTTCGGCACCTCCTTCGCGGAGTCGTCGACAGCCCGTTTCACGTCGGCAGCGACCGCGCCGAGATCGCGGCCCCGCGGCGTGGCGTAAATCTGCACCATCGGCTGGATGTCGTATTGCGAGACCACGGCACTTGAGGCCGATCGCGCGATGTTGGCGATGCCGCCGAGGATCGGCGACTGCGGAATTCCGGCCGCGGTAATCGGCAAAGTCTGCAGCGCGCTCAGCGAATCGATCTGGTATTGCGGTGTCTGCATCACAATCGAATACGACACCCCGTTATCCGGATTAAGGTAGTAGGTCGGCGCGATCTGGGCGCTGCCGGCAAGATTGACGACCAGGCTGTTGGTGACGTCGCGTTCCGTCAGTCCCACATATTGCGCGCGGGTACGGTCGACGTCGATATTGAAGGTCGGATTGTTGGGCGATTGCTGGATGCGCGCATCCGCGATGCCCGGAATGCGGCGGATGCGATTGAGCAGCTTGTTGGCGTAGGCGAAGTTGGCATCCAGGTTGGCGCCGCGGATCTGGAGGTCGATCGGCGCCGGCGCGCCGAAATTCAGGATCTGGCTGACGATATCGGCCGGCAGGAAGGCAAACTGCATACCGGGAAACAGCCGCGGCAGTTGTTCGCGCAAGGCCTGGACATGTTCATCGGTCGGCCGGTGGCCTTCCTTCAGCTTGATCTGGATGTCGCCGTCCTGCGGCCCGATCACCCCGGTATTGTTGTAGGTCATGTTGATGCCGCTGATCGGCATGCCGATATTATCGGCCAGCGTCTCGATTTCGTTCGGAGGAATGATCTTGCGGATCGCCTTCTGCACCTCGGCGAACTGGTTGGCGCTTTCCTCGACCCTTGTGCCGACCTGGGTGCGCACATGCATCAGGATGCCGCCGGCATCGACGTTGGGAAAGAAGTTGCGGCCGAGATACGGCACCAGCAGGAACGACACGGCCACGAAGCTTCAGGAATCCGATCACGAAGATCGGCCGCTGTGTCAGCGCGAGCCCCAGCAGATCGCGGTAGCCGCTACGGAACCGCTCGAAGCGCGCCTCGAAGCCGCGCTGGAACCGGACCAGCGGATTGCGCGACGGCGGCGGCCCCTTGCCTTCGGCGTGATGCAGATGCGGCTGCAACAGATACTTCGCCATGGTCGGCACCAGTGTGCGCGACAGGATGAATGACCACATCATGGCGAACATCACCGCTTCGGCCATCGGCACGAACAGGAAACGCGCGACGCCCTGCAGGAAGAACATCGGCACGAACACGATGCAGATGCACAGCAGCGAGACGAACGCCGGCGTCACGATCTGCCGTGCGCCGTCCATGATGGCGGGCTCCACCGCCTTGCCCTGCTCCAGATGGTAATTGATGTTCTCGATCGTCACAGTGGCGTCATCGACGAGGATGCCGACCGCGAGCGCCAGGCCGCCCAGCGTCATGATGTTGAGCGTCTCGCCGATCGCCGACAACATCACGATGGCGCCGAGCACGGACAGTGGAATCGAGACGGCGATGATCACGGTCGAGCGCCAGCTGCCGAGAAACAGCAGGATCATCACGCTGGTCAAAAGCGCGGCGATCACGCCTTCGTTGGCGACGCCGGTGATGGCGCCGCGCACGAACAGCGACTGGTCGGCAATGAAGCCGATTTTAAGCGCGTCGGGCAGCGAATCCTTGACCTCGATCACCTTCTGCTTGATGCCGGCAATGATATCCAGCGTCGAAGTCGAGCCTGCCTTCAGCACCATCATCAGCACCGAACGGTTGCCGTCGACGTGAACGATGTTGGTCTGCGGCGGGTTGCCGTCGCGCACGCTGGCCACATCACGCACATAGACCATGGCGCCGTTGACGGTCTTGATCGGCAGGTTGCCGAGCTCTTCCATCTTCAGCGGCGAATTGTTCAGTTGAATGACATATTCGAAGCCGCCGATCTTCTGCGTGCCCACCGGCGTGATCAGGTTTTGCGCAGCGAGCGCGTTGGCGACGTCCTGCCCGGACAGCCCGCGCGCCTGCAGCGCCGTGGAATTGAGGTCGATCTGAATCTGGCGCTGCTTGCCGCCGAACGGATAAGGGATCGCCGCACCCGGCACGGTGACCAGCGGCGTGCGCAACTGGTTGATGCCGATGTCGGCGAGGTTCTGTTCGGTGAGCCCTTCGCCGGACAGCGCTACTTGGATGATCGGCACGGTGGAGGCGCTGTAGTTGAGGATCAGCGGCGGCGTTGCGCCTGGCGGCATCTGCTTCAGCAGGGTCTGGGAAATCGCGGTGACCTGGGCGTTGGCGGTCTGGATGTTGACATTGGGCTGGAAGAAAATCTTGATGATGCCGATGCCGTTGTAGGAATTGGCGACGATGTGCTCGATATCGTTGACCGTGGTGGTCAGCGCGCGCTGGAACGGCGTGACGATACGGCCGGCCATCTGATCCGGCGGCAGGCCGGTATAGTTCCAGACCACGCCGATCACCGGAATCCGGATGTCCGGAAAGATGTCGGTCGGCGTGCGCAACGCCGCCAGCGGTCCGATGATCAGGAGCAGCAGCGCGAGCACGACAAAAGTGTACGGCCGGCTCAGGGCGATGCGGACCAGCGCGATCATGAAACGGGCAATCCTCGGGGCTCGGGCGAAGGGTTTTTCAGGACTCGCGGGCGCCTGCCACTTCGCCCGCGCTGATCTACCCGAACTCGCCGGAAAATACCAATATCTGGCATTCATGAGGCCATGCAATGGGCCGGTATCTTAACGCCGGAGGGTTTTAATGGGAACTCTCACGACAGTTTGATGCAGTTGTGTGTCCCGGGCGCGATGCAGCGCGTAGCCCTTGTGAAGCGCCGCTTCGCAGAACCGGGATCCCGGTTTCTTCGAGCCGCAAGTAACCGGGGCCCCGGCTCTGCAGCGCACCGCTTCGCAAGTGCTACGCGCTGCGCTGCGTCCGGGGCACGCACCTAAACCTCCAGCTTGTCGCCGCCCTTCAGGTCCAGAAATCTCGCGCGCCTCGTCCGAGCTTGCCACCTCAAGCCCCAGGCCTTCGATGATCTTCCGCGCCAAGGTCACCTGCTCGGCGTTGGACGCAGCCATCCGGCCGGGCGCCGCCCACAGCGAATCCTCCAGCCCGACGCGGATGTTGCCGCCCATGGCGGCTGCCATCGCCGCGATCGGCAGCTGGTTGCGCCCGGCGCCGAGCACCGACCAGACGAACTTGTCGCCGAACAGCCGGTCGGCGGTGCGCTTCATGTGCAGCACGTCCTCCGGATGCGCGCCGGTGCCGCCCTGCAGGCCGAACACCGTCTGCACGAACAGCGGCGGCTTCACCATGCCCTGCTGCAGGAAGTAATCGAGATTGTACAGATGCGCGGTGTCGTAGCATTCGAACTCGAAGCGCGTGCCGGTTTCCGACAAGGTCTTGAGCACATATTCGATGTCCTGAAAGGTGTTGCGGAATACGATATCCTTGTTCTGCAGATGTTTCAGCTCCCAGTCGTGCTCGAATTTCTTGAAGCGGTTGAGCATGCCGAAAAATCCAAAATTCATCGACCCCATGTTCAGCGAAGCCACCTCCGGCTTGTAGACCGCGGCGGGGCGCACGCGCTCGTCCACGGTCATGGTCGGCGCGCCGCCGGTGGTGAGATTGATCACGCAGTTGGAGCGCTGTTTTATGACCTTCAGGAACGGTGCGAAGGCTTCCGGACTCTGGTCAGGCTGGCCGGTTTTTGGATTGCGCGCGTGCAGATGCACGATCGCCGCGCCGGCCTCTGCCGCATCGACCGCGGCATCGGCGATTTCCTGCGGCGTCACCGGCAGCGCTTTGGACATCGACGGGGTGTGGATCGCGCCGGTGACGGCGCAGGTGATGATGACTTTGCGTGCCATGCTGTCTCTCTCTCGGTTCAGGACCTGTCTTGTTGTTTCGCTTTGTGTGCCGCCAGTGATGCCAGCCATTCATTGCGTCGCTGCGTCAGTGCGGCAATCCGTTCCGGCGTAGGCTGATGCGGCCAAGCCGCGATCACCCGGTCCACATTCGGGCTCTGATAAACCTCGGGACCGGCCGCACCGGACGCCAGCTCCTTATAGAACCCGGTGTAGCGCGCACAATAATCCGGAATGCCGCCGGGCGCGTTGAGTTCGATGGTTTCGAACGGGCCGAGGAACGACCAGCGCAGTCCGAGACCGTCCTTGACCGTGTGGTCGAGGTCTTCCGCCGAGATATAACCTTCGCCCACCAGGCGAAATGCTTCCGCCAGCAGCGCGCCCTGCAGCCGGTTCAGAACAAACCCGTTGATCTCGCGATTGACCGTGACCGGCACCTGGCCGATCTGGCGATATATATTTCGCGCCCGGTCGATGCTTTCCGGCGCGGTCCAGGGCGCTCCGCACAGTTCTACCAGCGGCACCAGATGCGGCGGATTGACGGGGTGGCCGACCAGGCAGCGCGCCCGGCCCGGCAGCATTTCGGTGAAGCGCGAGGCAACGATCGCCGAGGTCGACGACGCCAGCAGCGCATCCGGCGGCGCCAGCCGGTCTAGTTCGGCGAAGATGGTGATCTTCTGATCGACGTTTTCGGGTCCGTTTTCCTGGACGAATTCGGCGTCCTTCACTGCATCCTCCACGCTGCCCGCAACGGAAATCCGTGCCGCCGCCCCATCCTGATCGGCGGCAAGACCGTGCCGCGCCAGCGCGTGCAACTCGTCACGGATCAGGCCGGGCGCCGCGGCAAGCGTTGCCGCATGCGGATCGGTGAGCCGCACCTTCCAGCCGGCACGGGCGAAAATCGCCGCCCAGGCGCGTCCGACCAGGCCGACGCCGACAATTGCTACAATTCGTTCGGTTTTGCTCATTTCACTCTCACAGCCAGAGCACCTTGCGGCGCAAGTCGAGATCGTCCCGCAAGGCCTTGGAAGGCCCCTGATAAATCACCTGGCCACGCTCCAGCGCCACCGTGGCATCGGACAACGCCAGCGCCAGATCGAGATTGTGGTCGACGATGATGATGGCGATTTCCTTGCGCAGCCGGTCGAAGGTCTCGAACAATTGCTCGACCACCGTCGGCGCCAACCCCTCGAACGGCTCGTCGAGCAGCAGCACGCGGACGTCGCCGGACAGCGCCCGGGCCACCGCGACCATCTGCTGCTCGCCGCCGGAGAGATAATCCGCCGGGCTGTCGAGCCGCTCGCGAATTCGTGGAAAGTATTCGTAGATGCGCTCGCGCGTCCAGTGCACGCCATGGCCGGTCTGCCGTTTCAGGCCGCCAAGCTCGAGGTTTTGCTCGACGCTCATGCCCGCGAACAGGCCGCGGCCCTGCGGCACGTAGCCGATGCCGAGCCGCGCATTCTGCGCCGACGAATTCCCGATCAACTCGTTGCCCGCCAGTTTGATCGATCCGTTCGACGCCGGCGCGATGCCGATCAGGGTCTTCAGCAGCGTCGACTTGCCGGCACCGTTACGTCCCAGCAGCGCGATGATCTCGTTCTCGTGCAGCGTAAAATTCACGTCGTTGAGGATGTGGCTCTTGCCATAGAAGGTATCGACATGCTCGACCGTGAGCAGCGCATTGACGCGCGCGGCGGTCTCGCGCGGTTTGGCCGCGACTGCGGTGGCGCCGGAGCCGATATAGACCTCCTGCACCTTGGGACTGGCGCGCGCATCTTCAACGGTGCCGTCGAGCAGCACGCGGCCTTCATTCATGACGGTGACATGATCGGCCAACTGAAACACCCGGTCGATATCGTGCTCGACCAGCAGCACCGGCAGATCGGCCGAGATACGCTTGACGATGGCGCCGATGCGCTCGCGCTCGGCCGCGGCGAGCCCGGCCAGCGGCTCGTCAAGCAGCAGCACGCGCGGTGCGGTGGCGAGCGCGACGCCCATGTCGAGCAAGCGCTGGCCGCCATAGGACAGCGTCCCGGCCTCGGCGCTTTCGATGCCGGCAAGGCCGAGATAGCGGATGGTGGCGTCGGTCTCGGCATTGATGGCCTCGATCGACAAGGCGTTGGCGATCGGATCGAAGCGGCGTGGATGCCGCGCCTGGACCGCGAGGCGGATGTTTTCGCCGACGCTGAGCGCCGGAAACAGATTGGTGATCTGGAACGAGCGGCCGATGCCCGCGCTTGCGATTTCTTCCGGCGCATGGCCGGTGATCGGCTGGCCGAGCAGCGACACCGTGCCTTCGTCCGGCGGATACATGCCGGACAGCAGGTTGAACGCCGTGGTTTTTCCGGCGCCGTTGGGGCCGATCAGTGCGTGCAGCGTACGGTCGGCGATGGAGATATCGATGCCCTGCACCGCCTTGATGCCGCCAAAGCTCTTGACCATGTGGCGGGCGGAAAGCACGGGACCGTCAACGTGTGATTTCGGCCGCAGAAACTCCGGCAGCGGCAGGACTTCGATCCGCCGTGCCGACATCGCGGCGTCCTCGACGATTTTCTTGCGGAACGGCGCGAGCAAGCGCTCGGCCACGCCGACCAGCCCGGTCGGAGAAAACACGATAAAACCGACGAAGATCAGTCCGAACCAGAACAGCCAGTTCTCGGTATAGATGCTGAGGAATTCGCGAAACAGGATGAAGAACAGCGCGCCGAGCGCAGGCCCGAGGAAACTGCGCATGCCGCCGATCACGACCATCGCCAGCAGGTCGCCGGAGAAAGACACCGAGATCGGATCGGCCGAGGTCATGCGGTTCTGGAACAAAAGCAGGATGCCGGCAAGGCCGGTGATGGCGGCGGATAGCGCGAACGCCGTCAGCTTATAACGGTCGGTCGGATAGCCGAGAAAGCGCGCGCGCTGCTCGTTTTCGCGAACCGCGACCAGCACGCTGCCGACAGGCGAATTGTGAAATCGCCACAGCAGGATCAGCACGAGATAGGCGATCAGGGCCACAAACCAGTAATAATACGTCGAGGATTCCAGATTGAACCCAAACAGTTTCGGCCGGGTGATGCCGCCGAGGCCGTTCTCGCCGCCGGTGACCTCGGTCCAGCGGAACGATATCGAATACAGCATCGCCGCCAGCGCCAGCGTCAGCAGCGAGAAATATACGCCGCGCCGGCGCAGGATCAGAAAGCCGAACGCCGTGGCGACCCCGGCCACGATCAGCACGCCGGCGATCGTTGGGCCGAAAAACGAGTCCGGCATCAGATTGCGCTGGATCAGCGCCGCGGCATAGGCGGCAAGTCCGAACCAGGCGCCATGACCGAACGACACCAGCCCGGTATGACCGACCAGGATGTTCAGCGCCATGCAGGCCAGCGCGAACACCACGACCTCGGTCGCCGAGGTCATGGTGAGGCCGAGTGCGAGCAGTATCGGCGGCAGCACCAGCAGCGCGAATGCTGCGATGAACAGCGGAATCGGCAGGCGCTTCCACATCAGCGGCGCCTCACTCGAACCGCGTGATGCGCTCGCCGAACAGGCCGCGCGGCCGGAACAGCAGCACCAGGAGCATCAACAGATAGATCGCGGCGGTCGAGGCCGCGGAATAACCGATGCCGACCATCACGCCCTTGACGAGGCCGACCAGCAGCGCGGCTGCAACCACGCCCCAGAACGAGCCGAGGCCGCCGATCACCACCACCACGAAAGCCGGCGTGATGATCTCCTGCCCCATCGCCGGATGCACCGCATAGATCGGCGCCAGCAACACGCCGGCCAGTCCGGCAAGGCCGATACCGAGTGCCGCGACCGCGGACATGTAAGGCTGCAGCGAAATGCCGAGCGCGCCGACCATGTCGGGATTTTGCACGCCGGCACGCACCACGCGGCCGAACGAGGTCTTTTGCAGCAGTACCCACAGCCCGGCGATGCAGGTGATGGCAACGCCGAGCAGCACCATGCGATAGAACGAATAGATGAAACTGCCGAGGGCGACCTGCCCGCGCAACGCCTGTGGGATCGAATAGGACAGCGGCGGCGCGCCGAAAATCATGCGCAGCACTTGTTCCGCCACCATGGCAAGGCCAAAGGTCATCAGCAGCGACAGGATCGGGTCGGATCGATAGAATCGTGTGAACAACAGCCGTTCGATCACCACGCCGAGCAACGCCACCGTCACCGGCGCCACCACGAACGCGCCGCCAAAACCGAGATAGGGCGAGACCACCAGCGTCAGGTAGGCGCCGATCGCGAAAAACGCGCCGTGCGCGAGATTGACGATGCCGCCGAGCGAGAAGATCAGCGACAGGCCAAGCGCGATCAGCAGGTAGTAGACGCCGTCAAGCAGCCCGTTGAGGATTTGCTGCGCCAATAGCATGGCGGACATGGTTTTGGCCCCGCTGCCAAGGATACACTCAGGCCGTCATTCGGGACGCGCCCACCGAAGTCGGGTTTACCCGACTTCGGCAATATAAATATCCAAGTCGGCAACGGCCGACTTGGATGGCGCAGGCCCGGAATCCATACTCACGATGGTGGTTATGGATTCCGGGCTCGCGCCAAGAGGCGCGCCCCGGAATGACGAGATTAGTGTTTTGTCACGACGGGAACGTGCAGCTGTTCTCTTCCTTGGTCGCGGCGATCACTTCCAGCTCCTCGTTCGGGCCGGGCACCGCCGGACTCGACGCAAAAATGTCCCACTGGTTCTTGATCTTGTCGGCGGGCAGCGCCGTCACCGCATACATTTCGTGCATCAGCTGATGATCAGAGCCGCGGAAGTAGCCCTGCCGCGTCTTCAGGAGGTCGAACTTGGCGCCTTTCTCGAAGTGCTCGATGATCTTCGGCAATTCCGCAGACTTCAACTCGCTGATGGTCTGCGCCACGATCTTGGTGGCGATGTAATCGCCCCAGGCCTGGTTCTCCGGCGGTTTGTTGTATTTCTTGCTGAAGGCCGCGACGAACGCCTTGGTGCCGGGCGTGTCGATCAGATGGTGCCAGACCACCGGCCAGGTGCCGACGAAGTTGCCCTTGCCCGCCGCCCAGGCCAGCGCGGTGTCGAAACCGAAACCGCCGACCGGGAAGGTCAGGCCGAATTCGGCATATTGTTTGAGGAAGTTGGTGATCTGGTTGCCGGCGAGGTTGATCACGACGAGGTCGGGTTTTGCATCGCGGATTTTCAGCAGGTAGGCCGAGAAATCGGTAGCGTCGGTCGGCACCAGGTCGTCGCCGGCAAAATTGCCGCCATTGGCTTCCATGAAGCGTTTTGAAACTTTCAGCAGGTCATGGCCGAAGGCGTAGTCCGCCGTCAGTGAATACCATTTCTTGCCCTTGACCAGTCCGTCGCGCAGGAAGGAGCGGCCGACGGTCTTGACATACATCGAGTTCTGCAACTCGACGTGGAACATGTAGCGCTGGCAATCCTTGCCGCGCAGCGCGTCGGAATTGCCGCCGGTGTTGATGAACAGCGTCTTGGTGCGGGAGGCGACCTGCGCGATGGTCAGGCATGACGCCGACGAAATCTCGCCGATGATGCAGGCGACCTTGTCGCGCTCGATCATGCGTTCGGCCTTGGTCGAAGCGGTCTGCGGATTGACCGAATCTTCCTTCAGCAATTCGACCTTGCGTCCCATCATGCCGCCGGAAGCGTTGATCTCCTCGACCGCGAGATCGATCGCCATCACGGCATATTCGCCTAATGGACCGAGGAAGCCGGTACGCGGCGTCAGATGGCCGATCCTGATCACGTCCGATGTCTGCGCGCGCAAGATTGCGGGCGCGGCAATTCCCGACACCAGCGCCAGTCCGCCGGCGGTTTTCAACAGGCGGCGGCGCGTGAATTGAGTGTTGTCCGACATATTCTTCATCTCCCTGATGCGTTCGCTTCGCGGCGACGCGTATTTTCTTCCGGCAGCGCTGCGCTTGAACGTCGCGCGCTTGCATCGCTTGCCGTGATCTTTGATCGCAGCTAGGGTCGCAAAAGATCGGGTGTTTGTCGAGTCCGCATGGATTTAGAGCTCAGCGGTTTACGGGTATTGGTGACGGCGGGCGCCAACGGCATCGGGCTTGCCATCGTGCGCGCGTTTGCCGCGGAGGGTGCGAGCGTCCACACCTGCGATGTCGACGAGACGGCGCTGGCAGCGCTCGCCTCCAGCGATCCCGCCATTACGCAAACACGCTGTGATGTATCCGACCGCGCCGCGGTCAAGAACCTGTTCGCGCAAGCTGCGGCCAAACTCGGCGGGCTCGACGTACTAATCAACAATGCCGGCGTCGCCGGTCCGACTTCCAAGGTCGAGGAGATGAACCCCGAGGATTGGGACCGCTGCCTGGAGATTTGCCTGACCGGGCAATTCAACTGCACGCGGCTGGCGGTGCCGCTGCTGCGCCAAAGCAAGAATGCGTCGATCGTCAACATCTCCTCGGCCGCCGGCCGGCTCGGCTTTGCGATGCGCACGCCCTATGCGGCGGCGAAATGGGGCGTGATCGGTTTTACCAAATCGCTGTCGATCGAGCTCGGCCCGGACAACATCCGCGTCAACGCCATCCTGCCCGGCCTGGTCGCCGGCGACCGGCAGCGCCGGGTGCTCGAAGCCAAGGCGCAGCAGCGCGGCATTTCCTACGCCGAAATGGAACGCACCGCATTCTCCTACACCTCGATCAAGGATTACGTCACGCCACAGCAGCTCGCCGACCAGATCCTGTTCATGTGCAGCCCGCGGGGAAAAACGATTTCCGGCCAGGCGATCTCGATCTGCGGCGACACGCAGATGCTGGGATGAGCGTGCCCCGGACGCAGCGCAGCGCGTAGCACTTCGCGAAGCGGTGCGCTGCAGAGCCGGGGCCCCGGTTACTTGTTACTCGAAGAAACCGGGGTCCCGGTTCTGCGAAGCAGCACTTCGCAAGAGCTACGCGCCGCATCGCGCCCGGGACACGAGAGCAGCGTTACTTCATCAGCTTCAGCGCATCGCTGAAGAATTCCGGTCCGCCGAAATTGCCGGACTTCAGCGTCAGCAGCATTTCGCCGTCCTTGGCGCCGACGGCGCGCAGCACCGGCACGCCCGCGGCGATTTCGGCGCCGACCAGAAAGCCGGGAATACCGAGGCGATCGACCACCGCGCCGGAGGTTTCGCCGCCGGCCACCACCAAACGCCGCACGCCGGATTGAACCAGACCTTCAGCGATATCGGCCATGGCCTGCTCGATGGCATGACCGGCCGCGTCGCGGCCATGGCGCGCTTGCAGGGCCGACACCTGATCCGGCGTCGAACTGCTGGCGATCAGCAGCGGACCTTTTGCAACCCGCTCTTTCGCCCAATCGAGCGCGCGTTGCGTTTCTGCCCTGCCCGCAACAACCTGTTCGGGATCGAGATGCAGCACCGGCATCGCCTGCCCGGCTTGCGCGATCTGCTGCAGCGTCGCCTGCGAACAGCTTCCGGCAAGGCACGCGGCGAGGCCTCCGGCGGGCCTTTCCGAAGCCGTCGTCGCCGCATTTGCTTTCACGCGGCCCGACGCTAGCAGCGCGCGGGCGAGACCAAGGCCGATACCCGAGGCGCCCACGGAAACGCGATGATCCAGCGCCACCGTGCCGATGGTTTCGAGATCGCGCTCGAACACCGCGTCGGCAATCGCAGCGCCAAGACCTTTGGCCGCGAGATGGGCAAGATGCACACGCACCGCATCGGCACCGCGCGCGATCACCGCGAGGTCGGCGAGTCCGACCCTGGTTCTGCTTTGCCGCGCCAGCACCCGCACCAGATTGGAATCGTGCATCGGATTGAGCGGATGATCTTTCAGCGGGCTTTCATTCAGCGGCACGGAGCCGACGAACAGATTGCCCTGATAGACGGTACGGCCGGTTTCCGGAAACGCGGGCGTCACCAGCACGATGGCGTCGCCGGAGTTGGCGCGCAGCGCGTCCATCACCGGCCCGATGTTGCCGGCGTCGGTGGAATCGAAGGTCGAGCAGATCTTGAACAGCACATGCGAAGCGCCGCGCCCGCGCATCCATTTTTCCGCCGCGCGCGATTTGGCCACCGCCTGCGACGCCTCAATGGATCGGCTCTTCAGCGACACCACCACGGCATCGACCTCGGGCAGCTTCAGATCGTCCGAGGGCACGCCGATGGTCTGCACCGTGCGCAGGCCGCAGCGGGTCAGCGTGTTGGCAAGATCGGACGCGCCGGTGTAGTCGTCGGCGATGCAGCCCAGCGCCAGCGTCACGATTTCGCTCCGGCATAAGGCCTGAACCAGCCGAGTCCATCGGTGGTCTTGCCCCGCGGGTTATATTCGCAGCCGACAAAGCCGCCATAGCCGAGGCGATCGAGTTCGCCGAACAGAAACGGATAGTTCAACTCCTCGCCATCCGGTTCGTTGCGCGAGGGAATGCTGGCGATCTGGATATGGCCTGTGATCGGCATCATCTCGCGCAGCCGCATGGTGACGTCGCCATGGATGATCTGGCAATGATAGATGTCGAACTGCAGTTTCAGGTTCGGGATGTTCAGTTCGCCGATCAAATCGCGCGCGAAGCCAAAATCATTGAGGAAATAGCCGGGCACGTTGCGCGAATTGATCGGCTCGATCACCACGTCGATGCCTTCGGGCGCGAGAAATTCGGCAGCCCATGTCACCGATTTGCCGAACGCCGCGACCGCTTGTGGGTCTTTGCGATCAGCAATGCCAGCCATCAAGTGCAATCGCTTGACGCCGGTGGCTTTCGCATACGGCAATGCAGTGCGCAGGCTCTGCTGCAAATCCGCAAAACGGTGCGGCAGCGCGGCAAACCCCTTTTCACCGGCTTCCCAATTGCCCGGCGGCAGGTTGAACAGCGCCTGCACCAGGCCGTTGCGATGCAGGCGCGCGCCGACCGCTTCCGCCGCATGATCGTAGGGAAACAGAAATTCCACCGCGGTGAAGCCGGCCTTTGCAGCCGCATCGAAACGATCGAGGAACGGCACTTCGGTGAACATCATGCTGAGATTAGCGGCGAAGAGGGGCATTGGGCGTCCTTCTTATTGTCAGCGTTATTTCGAGTCGCCCGGCAGCGTCGTGCCGGTGACGCGGGCATACATCCGCGCCACCGAGGCGTCGTCGTCGCGGCCCATGCCGGAGGCAGAGGTCATCAGGAACATCTGCAGCGCCGCCGCCGAAACCGGCACCGGGAATTTCGCCGTGCGCGCCATGTCCTGAATAATGCCGAGGTCTTTGACGAAAATATCCACCGCGCTGCGCGGCGCGTAGTCGCCGTCGAGCACATGCGGCACCCGGTTCTCGAACATCCAGGAATTGCCGGCTGAGGCCGTGATCACCTCGTAGACCTTGCGGATATCGAGCCCCTGCTTTGCCGCGAACGTGATCGCTTCCGACGCCGCGGCGATGTGCACGCCCGCCAGCAGCTGGTTGATCATCTTGAAGGCTGCACCCTGCCCCGCGGCGTCGCCGAGTTCGTAGAGTTTTGCCGCCATCGCGTCGAGGGCCGGCCGCGCCCTGGCAAAGGCCGCTGCGCTTCCCGAGGCGAGGATGGTCAGTTCGCCCTGCGCCGCGCGCTGCGCGCCGCCTGATATCGGCGCATCGAGATAATGCCGGCCGCCTGCTTCCAGTTGCTTGGCCAGACGCCGCGCAACGTCCGGGTCCATCGTTGCCGACGAGACGAACACGGCGTCTTTCGCCAGCGTCTCGCCTACACCGTCCTTGCCGAACAAAATAGTTTCGGTCTGCGCGGCGTTGACCACGACGCTGACGACGATGCCGGCATCCTTGGCAGCGTCCGCTGGCGTCGGAGCGCCGCGGCCGCCGTCGGCGACGAAACGCGCCACTGCTTCAGCCGACACGTCGCATCCGGTGACGTCGAACCCCGCACGCTTGAGCAAGGTCGCCATCCCAAAACCCATCGAACCCAGCCCGATGACGGCGACGCGTGGTTTTTGAGATGCAGGCTCGGGCATGCGACGCTTCCTTTTTCCTTGTTGGGCTCTGGATAACACGGCTTGGCCGCGCTGCCAAAGCATGGGAAAAGCTTGCCATGGACGAGACAAAGCTGCGCGAAGAAATTTGCCGCTTCGGCCGCTCGCTGTTCGAGCGCGGGCTGACGCCGGGCTCGTCGGGAAATATCAGCGTCCGCTGTGAGGACGGCGGCTGGCTGGTGACGCCGACCAACGCATCATTGGGTTGGCTGGATCCGGCGCGGCTCTCGCGGCTCGGCGCCGACAACCGGCTCATTTCCGGCGATGCACCCACCAAGGAAATCCCGCTGCATGCGGCGCTGTATGAGACCCGAAGCGCCCGCGCGGTGGTGCATTTGCATTCCACCCACTCGGTTGCGCTATCGATGCTGCCGGAAATCGATCCGCGCGCGGCGCTGCCGCCGATGACGCCGTATTACCTGATGAAATGCGGCCTAACCGCGCTGCTGCCTTACTATCGGCCCGGCGATCCGGCGGTGGCGGATGCGATCAAGGGCCTCGCCGGGAAATACGCTTCGGTGCTGCTGGCCAATCACGGCCCGGTGGTGGCCGGCGACTTATTGGAAGCCGCGGTGTTCGCGATGGAGGAACTGGAGGAAACCGCAAAGCTGTATCTGTTGCTGCGCGGGCTTAATCCGCGCTACCTAACGCCGGCGCAAGTGGCGGATTTGTCGAAGGTGTTCGGGCAGGAGTTGCCGGACACTCACGAGCACAAGTGACTACGTGCCCCGGACGCAGTGCAGCGCGTAGCTCTTCGCGGAGCGGTGCACTGCAGAGCCGGGGCCCGGGTTATTACGCGTTCAAAGTAACCGGGGTCCCGGTTCTGCGAAGCAGCGCTCCGCAAGGAGCTACGCGCTGCATCGCGCCCGGGACACGAGAGAATCTCACAGCCCCAGATACGCCTTCCGCACATCCGGATTGCCCTTGATCTCCGCCGCCGCTCCCTGCATCAGCACGCGGCCGGTCTGCAGTATATAGGCGCGGTCGGCGATCTCCAGGCATTCGGCCATGCGCTGCTCGACGATCAGCACGGTCATCCCCGCGTTGCGGATTTCCTTCACCGCGGCAAAGATCTCGTCGACCAGTTTCGGCATGATGCCCTGCGACGGCTCGTCCAGCATCAACAGCCGCGGCCGCGTCATCAGCGCGCGGCCGATCGCCAGCATCTGCTGCTCGCCGCCGGAGAGCGTCTCGGCGCGCTGCTCCAGCCGCTCCGACAGCCGCGGAAACAGCTTGAACACCAGCGCCAGCGGCGCGTCGCGATCCGCCTCGCCGCGATAGAGATAGCTGCCGAGCCGAAGATTGTCCCGCACCGACAGCCGCGGAAACAGCCGGCGGTTCTCCGGCACATAGGCGATGCCGCGCGCGGTGATCAGATGCTGCGCCATGCCGTCGATCCGCGCGCCGTCGAAAATGACCGTGCCCGAGCGCGGCCGCTCGGCGCCGGCGATGGATTTCAGCAGCGTGGATTTGCCGGCGCCATTGGCGCCGGCGACGCAGACGATCTCGCCTTTGGCGACCTCGATCGAGACCGACGAGATTGCGACCAGCCCCTGATAGGCGGTGGTGACTTCATGCGCCGACAGCATGACGATCCCCAAGGTAGGCGGTGATCACTTTCGGATCGCGGACGATGTCGGCCGGCTTGCCCTCCACCAGGATCTTGCCGAGATCGAGCACAATGGCGCGGTCGACCAACGGCATCACGATTTCCATGACATGCTCGACCATCAGCACGGTGACGCCGGTGGCGCGCACGCGGCGCACCAGTTCGACTCCGGTCTGCGCCTCGATCGGCGTCAGTCCGGTCAGTACCTCGTCTAGCAGCAGCAGCTTCGGCTCGGTCGCCAGCGCGCGGGCGACCTCGAGCCGGCGCTTCTCGGAAGGAATGAGCTGGCTGGCAAGCGCGTTGGCGCGTGCGGCCAGCCCTGCGAATTCCAGCACCTCGTAGGCCTTGCGGCGCGCCTCGCGCATCACCGTGGTGCGGATCAGCGCGCCGACGATGACGTTGTCGATCACTGTCATGGTCTCGAAACTCTTCACCACCTGGAAGGTTCGCGCGATGCCGCGCTGGCAGCGCTCCGCCGCCGAAAGCCGCGTGACGTCTTCGCCGTCGAACCAAATCGAGCCTTGCGTCGGCGGCAGCACGCCGGCGATCAGGTTGAACAGCGTGGATTTGCCGGCGCCGTTCGGGCCGATCAATCCCACGATCTCGCCGCGATCGACCGAAATCGAAATGTCGCTGTTGGCGACGAGGCCGCCGAAGCGCTGCCAGACCCCGCGCGTCTCAAGTAAAGACGCCGTCATTGCGCGATCCTCTTGCGGCGGCGCGAAAACAATCCGACCAGGCCTTCCGGCCGCGCCAGCGAGATCAGCACGATCAACGTGCCGTAGACGATCAGGTCGACGCCCCTGCCGGAACCGCCGATGAAGGAGCGCGTCAGTTCGGTCAGCGGGATCAGGATCACCGCGCCGAGCACCGGCCCCCACAGCGTGCCGATGCCGCCGAGCACCGCGGGCAGCGCCATCAGCAGCGAAAACTGGAAACCCATGACGCTTTCCGGATCGATGTAGGATACGAACTGCGCGTAAAAGCTGCCGCCGACCGCGGTCAGAAAGGCCGAGACCGCCGCGGCGCCCATCTTGGAATTGAACACCACCACGCCGAGGCTTTCGGCGGCGTCGGGATTGTCCTTCACCGCCCGCCACCAAAACCCCCATTTGGAATTTTCCAGCCACCAGGTCACCAGCCAGGCGACGCAGGCCAGCACCAGCGCGAAATAAAAATAAGGCAGCTTGCTGCGCGTGAACTGGAACTTGAGCCAGCTGTCTCCGCGCACGGGAATGTCGATGCCGAGCGCGGCGCCGGCCCAATCCCAGTTCTGGAACAGCAGCAGCGCGATCTCGGCAATGACGATGGTGGCGATGACGAAATAATGTCCGCGCAGGCGGAAACAGGGATAGCCGAGCGCCATCGCGATACAAGCGGAGATGATGCCGCCGCCGAGCATGCCGAACCAGGGCAGCACGCCGAACTTGGTGAACAGGATCGCGGTGGTGTAGGCGCCGAGTCCGAAGTAGAGGGCATGGCCGAGCGAGATCTGCCCGCAATAGCCGCCGAGGATGTTCCAGCTTTGCGACAGCGCCGCATACATCAGGGTCAGCACCATGATGTTCTGGACATAGACGTCTTTCACGAACAGCGGCAGCAGTGCGGCGATCACGGCGAGAGCCGCGGCGACCATCAGGTCACGGCGGCGGCGCTGGGCGAAGGCGATGTCCATCACATCGACCCGAACAGGCCGCGCGGCCGTACGAACACCACCAGCAGATAGACCGCATAGATGCCGACCGATTTCAAGGACGGCGGCATGATCAACGCGGTGGTGGCTTCGACCAGGCCGACGATGATGCCGCCGGCAAAGGCGCCGAATACGCTGCCGAAGCCGCCGAGCGCCACGGTGACATAGGCGATCAACGCAAACGACGCGCCGACATCGGGATAGATGTAGAAGAACATCGCCATGATCGCGCCGGACAGCCCGACCAGCGCAGCACCTAGACCCCAGCCCAGCGCGAACACGCGGTTCTTGTCGATGCCGACCAGCGCCACCGCGCCGGCATCCTCGCGCGTCGCCTCAAGCGCGCGGCCGAAATCGGTACGGTTGATGAAGAAGTACAGCCCGGCGAAAGCCAAGATCGACACCAGCGCGCCGGCCAGTTGCGGCACCGGCAGGAAGATGCCGGCGACGGAGATCGTCTTGCCGCCGAGCCAGGAGTGCGGGATGCTGCGATAATCCGGGGTGAAGAAGAACTGCGCGAGGCCGCGCATCACGATGGCGAGGCCGAAGGTGGAGAAAATCTGCACCATGCCGGCATTGGCCTTGGCCCGCACCGCGAAGCGCACGATCAAGAGATAGACCACCGCGCCGAACACGAACAGCGCCGCCGCGACTAAAGGCGCCGACAGCAGCGGATCCAGCGCGAAGAACGCGAACAGGAAAAACGTCGCATACATCGCGATCATGAGAAATTCGCCGTGGGCGAAGTTCACCACGTCCATCAGGCCGAAGATCAGCGCAAGCCCGACCGCGATCAGGCCGTAGAGCAGCCCCATCAGCAGGCCGCTCGCCAGGCTCTGGACGATGGTTTCGGCGGTCACGTTCGTCGTCCTTCCCCACGTCGTCCCGGCAAAGGCCGGGACCCGTAACCACCAGCGTCGGTTGTTGCGCGAGGAGGTGAGGCCACGGTCAAGATGAGGGTCCTGGGGTTATGGGTCCCGGCCTTCGCCGGGACGACATTTGAGAGGTCAGCGCTTACTTCATCGGCCAGATCGCTTCGGCGACCGCCGCCTGCGGCGGAAAGATGGTGACGAACTTGCCGCCGCTATATTGCAGCAGCACCGGGTCGGCGTCGTTGTTCTGACCCATCTCGTCGAATTTTACGCGTTTCCACGGCATGATCGTGCTCTCGCCGGGCATGTCGGTGGCGACCAGCGCTTGGCGAATTTTCTCGCCGTCGGTCGACTTGGCGCGGTTGATGGCGTCGGCCATCACGATCAGGCCCATAAACTGCCGCGACGAGTAGTCGTTAAAATCCTTGCCCGATTTCGCCTTGTACATATCGTTGATCTTGCCGACCATCGGCCGCTTCGCCGCCAGATCGAGCGAAAAACTGCCGCGCGAGATCACGCCTTCGATCTTGTCGCCGACCGCGTCGTACAGCGCCTTCTCGGAGAAGCCGGCGTCCTGCGCCACGATATTCTTCGGCTTGTAGCCGAGTTCGCCCATGGTCTTGATCAGCAGGATGCCGTCGGTAGTGTAGCTCGACGGCATCAGCACGTCGGCATTGGCTGCCTTGATCTGCTGCACTTCGGCGGTCAGTGACGGTGAGTTGGCGCGATATTTGATGTCGGCGACGATCTTGTAGCCGCGATCGCTGGCAAGCTTGGTCTGCGCGTTGGCGGAATCGGTGCCGAAGATGGTATCCTCATGGAACAGCGCCAGCGTCTCGATCTTCTGGCCCTTCTTCTTCAGCGCATCGAAGAAGTCGAACATCGCGGTCGAGAACATCTCGTCATGGGGTGCCGCGCGGAAATAGAACTTTAAGCCGCGGCGATGCAGGCTCGGCGATGAATTGTCGGCCGAAAGGAACGGGATCTGGTAGCGCTCGCAGATCTGGCTGACGGTGACGGCCACCGCGCTCTGATAGGTGCCGATGATGGCGCAGACTTTTTCCTGGGTGATCAGGCGTTCGGCTTCGGCGCGGCCCTTTTGCGGATCGGCCTGGTGATCGGCAAACACCAGGCGCACCTTGGCGCCGCCGAGACCGGGAAGCCCCTCGCCCTTCGCCAGCGGCAGATCGAAATCGTAATTCTTGTTGATCAGGTCGGCGGCGGTCTCGAATGCCTTCTGGGCGTCGACGCCGATCTGCGCGCTGGCGCCGGACAAGGGATAGATCACGCCGATCACCACTTCGGATGTTTGCGCGCGGGCCGCGATCGGCAGCAGTGCGGCGGCGGCGGTGGCTCCAAGCAGTACGTTTCGGCGAGTGATGGTCATTAGGTCGTCCTTTGTTGGCGGCGGCTTATCGATGAAACGGTTGAAGGGTACGGTAAAGCCTCAAAGAACGGCAAGCTGCTTGTTCTTGAGGTCGGTGACGAGCATCAATCCGGGTGCATGCGTGATCGCGAACGGCAGCCTTGCCGCCGCAATCACTGCTTGCGGCGTGACGCCGCAGGCCCAGAATACGGGAATCTCATCGTCATTGATCGGCACGGCGTCGCCGTAATCCGGTTTGCCGATATCGGCGATCCCGATCGACTGCGGATGACCGAGATGCACCGGCGCGCCATGCACCGACGGAAACCGCGAGGTGATCTGCACCGCGCGGATCGCATGCGCCGGCTTCAGCGGCCGCATCGACACCACCATCGGTCCCGCGAACGGGCCGGCGGACCCGCAGGCGATGTTGGTGCGGTACATCGGCACCCGCACGCCGCGCTCGATGTGGCGGATCGGGATATCGTCTGATAGCAGCGCCTCTTCAAACGAGAACGAGCAGCCGATCACGAATGCAACGAGATCGTCGCGCCAGTGCGCCTTGATGTCGGTCGGTTCCTCCGCCACCTCGCCGTCGCGCCAGACCCGGTAACGCGGCAGGTCGGTGCGGATATCGAGATCGAGGCCGAGCGCGGGGATGCGGGGATCGCCGGCATCGGACATGCCGATGATCGGGCACGGTTTCGGATTGAGCTGGCAGAAGCGATGAAAGGAGGCCGCGAGCTTTTCCGGCAGGATTGCCAGATTGCCCTGCACAAAACCGTTGGCGACGCCGGCGGTGCTCGAAGCCATGCCGGCGCGGCAGGCATGCCGGGCCGCGACGCTCGGCGACAGATCAGCGTTGCCCGACATCCGTTCCGCCCTCGCCACGCCGGTCATTGTTTGAGCCCACCAGATGATCCTCGACATATAGAAGGGCACGGGTTTATCATAATGTCTAATCGTTGTTTGTGATTGATATCGATAAATTAAATTTATCGATCTGCGGGCTTCGCATGCATGACTGATTTCAAGGCAATCGAGACCTTCCTCTGGGTGGTTACCCTCGGCAGCTTTCGCGGCGCGGCCCAAAAACTCAACACCACGCAGCCCGCGATCTCGCAGCGCATCGCTCAGCTCGAACGCGAGGTCGGCGTCAAACTGCTGCAGCGTGACCGGCGCATGGTGCTGCCGACGCCGAGCGGCCGGCAAATGATGGTCTATGCGGAAAAACTGATCGGGATGCGATCGGAGATGCTGGCTGCGGTCGGAGACCGCTCGTCGATGCGCGGCGTGCTGCGGCTCGGCGTCGCCGAAACCATCGTGCATACCTGGCTGCCGCAACTGATCAACAGCGTCAATCGCGCCTATCCGAACCTGTCGCTCGAGATCGAAGTCGACATCACCTCCAATCTGCGCACGCGGCTCCTGGCCCAGGAAATCGAACTGGCGTTTCTGCTCGGGCCGCTGACGGCGCCGACCGTGCGCAATCGCCTGTTGTGCGACTATCCCGTGGGCTTTCTCGCCAGCCCTTCGCTCGGGCTTGGCACCAACAGGCTCACGGTGCACGAGCTGGCGAAATTTCCGATCATCACCTTTCCGCGCAAGACCCAGCCCTACGAGATCGTCCGCTCGCTGTTCAACCGGCCCGGCCTGCCACCGATGCGCCTGCACGCCAGCGCATCGCTGGCGACGGTGATTCACATGGCGATCGAGGGCCTCGGCATCGCGGTGATTCCAACCGCGATCGTTGAAAACGAAATGGCCGATGCGCGGCTGCAATTGCTGTCGACCGACCTGCAGATGGCGCCGCTGACCTTTACCGCAAGCTGGCTGGCCTCGCCCGATACCGTCGCGGTGGAGCGGGTGGCGGAGCTTGCCGGCAAGCTTGCGCAGCGCGACCGTGTTGTTGACGCGCCGCTGCGGGCGGGTCATTGAAAGGCATCGCGTCCGATCAAGTTCCGGAAATCGCATGACCAAGATCGCGTCCAACCTGCAAATCGATTCCGCAAGGCTGTGGGATACCATCCACGAGACCGCGAAATTCGGCGCCACGGCGAAGGGCGGCGTGCGGCGGCTGACGCTCGGCCCCGAGGACAAGCAGGTGCGCGACTGGTTTCGCACCGCGTGCGAAGCCGCGGGACTTAAGGTGCATGTCGATGCGCTGGGCTCGATGTTCGCGTTGCGCAAGGGCCGCGACATGACAAAACCGCCGGTGGGCTTGGGCTCGCATCTCGATACACAGCCGACCGGCGGCAAGTTCGATGGCGTGCTCGGCACGCTGGCGGCGCTCGAGGTGGTACGCACGCTGAACGACGCCGGCATCGAGACCGAGACGCCGATCTGCATCGTCAACTGGACCAACGAGGAAGGCTCGCGGTTTGCGCCGGCGACGATGGCCTCGGCCGCCTATGCCGGCGACTACACCACCGAAAATATTCTCGCGCGCACCGATGCCGCCGGCATCAGCGTCGGCGAGGCGCTCGACGGCATCGGCTATCGCGGCGAGGAGGCCGTCGGGGCGCGAAAACTCGGCGCTTTCGTCGAACTGCACATCGAGCAGGGACCGTTGCTGGAGGCGGAAAACAAGACCATCGGCGTGGTGGATCGCGGCCAGGGCATCGTCTGGTATGACGGCAAGGTTATCGGCTTCGAAAGCCACGCCGGCACTACGCCGATGCCGCTGCGCCGCGACGCGCTGGCGGCGCTGGCCGAGATGACGCTTGCGGTCGAACGAATTGCCCGGGCTCACGGACCGAACGCGGTCGGCACCATGGGCGAAGCCGTCATTGCAGCGCCTTCGCGCAACGTCATCCCCGGCGAGATCGCCTTCACCATGGATATCCGCAGCCCGGATTCCGAAACGCTTGAAGCGATCGACCGCGACCTGCGCGCCGCCGCAGGCGAAATCGCGGGCCGGCGCAACGTCGAAATCACGATCGAAGCGATCTGGAAGAAGCCGCCGACCGTGTTCGACGCAAAACTGGTCGACGCGGTCGAGACTGCCACCAAGGCGCTCGGCTACAGCCACCGCCGCATCACCTCCGGCGCCGGCCACGACGCCTGCAATCTTGCCAATGTGGTGCCGGCGGCGATGATCTTCGTGCCTTGCAAGGACGGCGTCAGCCACAACGAGCTTGAGGACGCGACGCAAGCCGATTGCACGGCGGGCGCCAATGCGCTGATGCATACCGTGCTGGCGCTGGCGGGCGTCGCATCCTGACATAAGGAGATTTTCGTGCGTGGTGTATTCGTCGATGCCAATGAATTGCTGGCGGTGATTTTCGAGCGGCTGGCAAAGCCCGGCGACCCGCCCGTTATGATCCATCGCGATCCCGATATAACTTCGGATCGATACCCCGGGATACTCGACGGCGCCGAGATCGCAGTCGTCGATCACACCGCGCTGCCGACCGGTATCGCGCGAAAATGCATCGGGCTGAAACATGTGGTCTTTCTCGGCACCGGCGCGCGCAGCTACATGAACCCGGAAGAGCTCGCCGAACTCGGCATCGCCGTTCATCTGATCAAAGGCTATGGCGACACCGCGGTGGCCGAATGCGCCATCGCGCTGATATGGGCCGCCGCGCGGGGCCTCGCGCGGATGGACCGCGAAATGCGCGCCGGCAACTGGCTGCGCGACGACGCCATGCAGCTCACCGGAAAGACCTTGGGGTTGATCGGCTTCGGCGGTATCGCCAAGGAAGTCGCGCGTATCGCGCTCGGCAGCGGCATGCGTGTGATCGCTTGGAACCGGACCCCGAAAAAATCGCCGGGCGTCGAGTTCGTCGAACTCGATGAGTTGCTGACGGAAAGCGACGTGGTCTCGTTGCATCTGCTGTTGAACGACGAGACTCGCGGGTTCGTCTCGCGCGCATGCATAGAAGCCATGAAGCCGGGCGTCATCCTCGTCAACACCGCACGCGGCGCGCTGGTCGACGAAGCCGCGATGATCGACGCGCTGCAGTCCGGACATATCCGGCACGCCGGGCTCGACGTGTTCAATATCGAGCCGCTGCCCCCGGACCATGCGCTGACGAAAATCCCCAACGTGACGCTGTCGGCGCATTCGGCGTTCCGCACGCCGGAGGCGAGCGAGAACTTGATTGCCGCGGCGTGGCAGCATTGCAGACGGATTGCGAAGTCGTAGGGTGGGTTAGCGCCGAAGGCGCGTAACCCACCGGCCGAATCGCCGCGAGTCCCAACGGTGGGTTACGGCGCTTCGCGCCTAACCCACCCTACGCGCTACTCCACCATCTCCGCCACCGCCTTGCCGCAGGCGGTGGTGTCCGCGTTGCCGCCGAGGTCGCGGGTGCGCAGGGTGCGTTCGCCGAGCGTGCGTTCAATCGCAGCGACGATCGACGCCGCCGCGTCCTTCTCGCCGAGGTGATCGAACATCATCGCGCCGGACCAGATCTGGCCGATCGGATTGGCGATGCCCTGCCCTGCGATGTCAGGCGCCGAGCCGTGTACCGGCTCGAACACGGAAGGAAAATGCCGCTCCGGGTTGATATTCGCGGCCGGTGCAATGCCGATGGTGCCGGTGCAGGCCGGCCCGAGATCGGACAGGATATCGCCGAACAGGTTCGATCCCACGACCACGTCGAACCAGTCCGGATGCAGCACGAAATTCGCGGTGAGAATATCGATGTGGTACTTGTCCCATTTCACCTTGGGATAGTTCTTGGCCATCGCCTCGACGCGCTCGTCCCAGTACGGCATGGTGATCGAGATGCCGTTGGATTTGGTCGCCGACGTCAGGTGCTTCTTGGGGCGCGATGCCGCAAGATCGAACGCGAATTTCAGAATACGGTCGACGCCGATCCGCGTCATCACGGTCTGCTGGGTGACGAATTCGCGGTCGGTGTCGGGGAACATACGGCCGCCTACGGAAGAATATTCTCCCTCGGTGTTTTCGCGCACCACCCAGAAATCGATATCTCCGGGCTTGCGATTGGCCAGCGGCGACGGCACCCCGGGCATCAGCCGCACCGGGCGCAAATTGACATACTGATCGAATTCCCTGCGAAACTTGATCAGCGATCCCCACAGTGAAATGTGATCGGGAATTTTCGCCGGCCAGCCGACCGCGCCGAAATAGATCGCGTCGTGCTTGCCGATTCTGTCCTTCCAGTCGTCCGGCATCATCTGGCCGTGCTTTTCGTAATAGTCCCAGCAGGCGAAATCGAAATGATCGAAATGCACGTCGACGCCGTGCTTTTTCGCAGCCGCCTCCAATACGCGAAGGCCCTCCGGCACCACTTCCTTGCCGATGCCATCGCCGGGAATGACTGCGATTCGATATTTTTTGTCCTTGCTCACGGGAGAATCCTTCGAGATTTGCGGCGTCAGCGGCTGCGCCTGAATTATCGCTGCAATGGACCAAAGTAAACCGCGGCGCAACGCTGCACTGCAATGTTGACCGGTTTAAGTGCTAGAGCCTAACAGTGGCAACCCACCGACGATCAATCAAGAGAGCACCCCATGGACCTTCATCTGCGCGGCAAGCGCGTTTTGATCACCGGCGCCTCCAAGGGTATCGGCGCCGCCGCCGCCGAAGCCTTTGCCGAGGAAGGCTGCCATCTGCGTCTCGCGGCGCGCGGCGCCGATCAGTTGAACGCGCTGGCGGACCGGCTGCGATCGACGCATCAGATCGGCGCATCGGTTCACGTCACCGATCTTCGCAAACCGGAGGATATCGCAAAGCTGGTTGCGGACGCCGCCGATATCGACATTCTGGTCAACAATGCCGGCGACATTCCCGGCGGATCGATCGACAAGATCGACGAGGCGGCCTGGCGGCACGCCTGGGAGCTGAAGGTGTTCGGCTACATCAACTTGACCCGCGCCATCTACGCGCAGATGAAGGCGCGCGGCCACGGCGTCATCGTCAACGACATCGGCGCCGCCGGCGAAAAGTTCGACGCCAATTATATCTGCGGCAGCGCCGGCAACGCCGCGCTGATGGCATTCACCCGCGCGCTCGGCGGCAAGAGCCTCGCCGACAACATCCGCGTCGTCGGCATCAATCCGGGACCGGTCGGCACCGACCGCCATGTCACGCTGCTGAAGACGCGCGCAAAGAACCAGTTCGGCGACGAAAGCCGCTACAGGGAATTTCAAAAAGGCCTGCCGCTTGGGCGTCCCGCCCATGCGCGCGAGATCGCCGACCTGATGGCGTTCCTGGCATCGGACCGCTCCGGCTACACCTCGGGCGTGATCTTCACGGTCGACGGCGGCATTTGTGCAGGCTGGGCATAAGCCTGTGGCCCGTAGGATGGGTTGAGCCCTTGCGAAACCCATCCCTTGCTTCCGCGGCGATTGATGGGTTTCGCTGCGCTCTACCCATCCTACGAGCTGAACGAATCCGCGCGGCTACGCGCGCGGCGGCGGATTTCTCGAAGATACAGGATTGATCGCGTGCCCCGGACGCAGCGCAGCGCGCCGCTCTTCGCGGCGTGGTGCGCTGCAGAGCCGGGGCCCCGGTTGCTGACACCGTAAACCGGGGTCCCGGTTCTGCGAAGCAGCGCTTCGCAAGAGCTGCGCGCTGCATCGCGCCCGGGACACGTGCCTGTAAACGCTGGTGAAAAAAAATTTTCGTATTCCTTATCCCCGTCCCCCCAGGCGGGCTTATTATCGCTCCCGTCCTGTCCAGTGAGGGGCGCTTCTAGAGGCGTTACTGAAGTGGGACAGAGCGAAAGCTTGATCGGGGCGGGGTAACCCAAGCCGGTCGGATGCGGCGTCCGCGGCTGTGCCTCGCAAGCGCAGACTCGGAGGCTTGAGGGGTTGCCGTCCGGGCCCATTAAGAGGCTCTACCACTAGGATGGCTGGACGGGGACAGGCAGCGATGGGGAGACCCGTCGTGCGCCAAGTCGCCGGAAGCGCGGTCCCTTAGCCACAAATCCCGCGATGGAGCGTCCGAAAGGCGCTTTTGTTTACTACCACGGCGCGTCTTTCGGCGCTCCATCTCCCCTCATAGCCGAGGGGAAAAAACCAAAAGCCCAACTCGCGCGGCGGCGCGGGGACGCAAGCGTTTGGCTGTTTGAAATTTGAATTTGACAATTTGCATCGCACGTGTCCCGGACGCGATGCGGCATTCTTCATGCCGCTTCGCAGAACCGGGACCCCGGCTTCTTCTCCGAGTCGCAAGCAACCGGGGCCCCGGCTCCCCACGCTGCGCTGCGTCCGGGGCACGAGCCTATACTCGCTCAAACAGCTGCCGGATCAGCGTCGTGATCCGCCCTGCCGGCGACATCAGTTCTTCCATGATGGAAAAATGGTTCGCGCCTGGAATTTCCTCATACGTCACCGGCAATCCATATTTGGCGCGGTGACCGGCAAAATCCGCGGTCTGCTTGCGCAGCAGCGGCAATTCGGCGCTGCCGACAACCAGCGACAATGGCTTGAGCACGCCGCCAGACTGCATTATCGGCGAGTTGCGCTGCGACATCGCTTGATCCAGTCCGAGCTTGACGTTGAGATAGCTGTGGCGGATCGGTTCGAGGTCGTAGATGCCGCTGATGGCCATTCCCGCCTTCACACCCGGATGCGACAGCGCCATCGAGGTGAGGTGCCCGCCCGCGGACCAGCCGGACACCACGATTCGATCGGGATCGCCGCCGAGGTCCGGCAGATGCGCGGCCAGAAAGTCGAGGCCCTGGTGGATTTCCGCGACGATCTCATCGAGCGTCGCGTCCGGCGCCAGCGTATAGCCGATCAGCGCGACGTTGACGCCGTGCGCCATCGCTCCATTGGCAAAAACGGCGAACGTCTCCTTCGCCCGCGTCTGCCAATAGCCGCCGTGGATGAACAGCAGCGTCGGCCCGCCATCGGCTGCTTTGAGAAAATCGATCCGGTTGCGCGCGCGTGGGCCATATCTGAGGTCAAGATGGCCGGCATATCGCGCGCGCATCTCGGCTGAGCGCTGGTCCCACCCGGCAACGATCTCGGCGCTTCCGGGCACCGCGACGCCGTTATTGAGACCGAGATCGAGTTCCTGCTGGCTCATCCTTCGCCAATCCAGTTCATAGAAGGGCGTCGTCATTTGCAATCTCCAGTTCGGGCCGCAGCTTCGGCAACGTTTCCACTTTGCCGCAAAATGTTTTACAGCACAGCACAATCCGCATCCAAAGCGGAAAGAACGGGAGAGATGCAAGTGGCTGATCGGAGGCTGGTACAGGCAACGGCGTGCGCCGTCGTCGATAAACTCAATTCAGGCGAGGTCACGCCGCTGGATCTGCTCGACGCGCTGGAGGCGCGAATTGCCGAGGTCGACGGCAAGGTCAACGCGCTGCCGACGCTGTGCTTCGATCGCGCCCGGGCGCAGGCAAAACAGCTGATGAAAAAACCAGCCGGCGCGCGCGGCCTGCTCGCCGGCCTGCCGGTGCCGATCAAGGATCTGACCGCGGTGGCCGGCGTACTGACCACACAGGGCTCGCCGATCTACAAGGATGCCGTGCCGGCGCGTTCCGACCTTGTCGTCGAGCACCTCGAAGCCAGCGGCGCGTTGATCTACGCCAAATCGAACACGCCGGAATTCGGCGCCGGCGCCAACACCTTCAACGAAGTATTCGGCGCCACGCGCAATCCGTGGGACCTGTCGCGCTCCGCCGCCGGCTCTTCGGGCGGTGCGGCGGCGGCGCTCGCGACAGGCAGCGCGTGGCTAGCGCATGGCACCGACATGGGCGGTTCGCTGCGCAATCCCGCAAGCTTCTGCGGCGTGGTCGGGATGCGGCCGAGCATCGGCCGCGTCGCCCATACGCTAGTGGCGCAGATCGACCGCAATATCACGGTGCACGGCCCGATGGCGCGCAACGTCGAGGACCTGGCGCTGCTGCTCGATGCCATGAGCGGCGAACACCCCGCCGATCCGCTGTCGCTGCCGTCGCTGCCGAAGTCGTTCCTGTCCGCCGCTCGCTCCGGCTGGCGACCGAAACGCATTGCCTATTCGCCCGATCTCGGCATCACGCCGGTCGATCCCGAGGTTGCCGCCGTCACGCGAAAGGCCGCGGCGCGTTTCGCCGAGGCCGGCGCCATTGTCGAGGAGGCGCATCCCGACTTGCGCGAGGCGCATGAATGTTTCCATGTACTGCGCGCATTCGATTTCGCGCTCACCAAGGCCGCCCTGCTGCGCAGCAAGCGCGACCTGCTCAAGCCCGAGGTGATCTGGAACATCGAGCAAGGCCTGAAGCTGACCGTCGAGGATCTCGAGCGCGCCGAAGCGCAACGCGTCGCGATGACCGCGCGGACCATCGAGTTCTTCAAAACCTGGGACCTGCTGCTGACGCCTGCGACCATCGTGGCACCCTTCCCGGTGGAAAACCGCTATGTCGCCGAGTGCGCCGGCAAGAAGTTCGACAATTATGTCGAATGGCTCGGCATCGTCTATGCAATCACGCTGGTGTGCTGCCCGGCGCTGTCGTTGCCGTGCGGTTTCACCGCGACCGGCCTGCCGGTCGGCCTGCAGATGGTCGCGGCACCGCGCGGCGAGGCGCAGCTGCTCGCGGGCGCCAAAGTGCTCGAGGATATTCTGGGCCTGCGCGGGACGACGCCGATCGATCCGCGGCCGGCGGCGTAGCCTTGTCCCTCATCCTGAGGAGCCGCGCGCTTGCGCGGCGTCTCGAAGGATGGCCGCATACACCGTGGCCTCTCATCCTTCGAGACGCGGCCAAGTGGCCGCTCCTCAGGATGAGGGAGGGAATTCAGGCTGGCGCATGATGTGTGCGCCGTTATAATCGCCGCGATGCGCGACCAATGCGCGGCGTCACAGGGGAATGCTGAATGTCCGGAATACTCAAGATACGCGTCGATCAGGACAAGTGTCAGGGCCATGCCCGCTGCAAATCGCTGGCGCCCGAGCTGTTCGAACTCGACGAATTCGGCAACGCCCACGAGGTCGGCGACGGCACCGTGCCCAAGGGCCTCGAGGACAAGGCGTGGCTCGCCCAGACCAACTGCCCCGAAATCGCGATCGACATTACCGAGGAGTAAACTCCATGAGCGAGACGCTGCTGAACGATGCCGCGGCCAGGCCGATCGCCGCGACCGAAAGGCGCAGCGCGCCGCCGGTGACCGATTGGGTTCACGATTTCGACCATACCGATCCGCGCTGGACCGAAAATCCTTTCCCGATCTGGGACGAATTGCGTGAGCAGTGTCCGGTGGTTCACACCGAGCGTTTTCTCGGCTGTTACCTGCCGACCACCTACGAGGCGGTGAAGCAGATTTCCTACGACACCGAGCACTTTTCATCTCGCCGCGTCGTGGTGCGCAATATTCGCCCCGAGCCGCCTGCGCCCTCGCCGCCGATCACCTCAGATCCGCCCGGGCATAAACCCGCCAAACAATTGCTGCTGCCGCCGTTCACGCCCGACGCGATGAAGAAACTTGAGCCCAAGGTCCGCGCAATCTGCAACGAACTGATCGACGGCTTCATCAACCAGAAGGGATGCGACGTCGCCGCGCACTACACCAAGCATATCCCGGTGCGCGCCATCGCTCATATGCTCGGCATTCCGGAGAAAGATGGTGAGTTGTTCATCAAGTGGATTCACGAAATCCTCGAAGTCGGCATCAGCAACGACGAAGTCCTGATGCGGGCGGTGCAGGAAATGGCCGGGTATTTCGCGGGCCATATCGAGCATCGCAAGCAATACCCGACCGACGACCTGATCTCGACGCTGATGAACGCCAGGGATAAGGACGGCCAGCCGCTGTCCGACGCCCATGTGCAGGGTTCGCTGCGGCTGCTGCTGATCGCCGGCATCGACACTACCTGGAGCGCGATCGGTTCGTCGCTCTGGCATCTGGCGAAAACGCCCGCCGACCGCGAACGCCTGCTCGCCGAGCCGGAATTGCTGCCGGTCGCGATAGAAGAATTTTTACGCGCCTATTCGCCGGTGACGATGGCGCGCGAGGTGGTGAAGGAAACCACCGTCTGCGGCTGCCCAATGAAACCAGGCAACGTGGTGCTGCTGTCGTTCCCCGCCGCCAACCGCGATCCGGCGATGTTCCCCGACGCCGGCAAGGTCATCATCGACCGCAAGGAGAACCGCCACGCCGCCTTCGGCCTCGGCATTCACCGCTGCATCGGCTCCAACCTCGCACGCATGGAAATGACGGTCGCGATCGAGGAGTGGCTGAAGCGCATTCCGGAATTCAGGCTCGATCCGGCCGGCGAAATCACCTGGTCGGAAGGCACTGTGCGCGGGCCGCGACAGCTTCCGATGCTGTTCGGAAAGTCCGGCTAGTCAGCTTGGGCGCAAGTTCTGTTTCGCCCCTCCCACAGGGAGAGGCGGAATTCCCCGTGGAGACCTCAACATGCCCAGCGAACGTTTCCAATTTCCGGGCTCGGAAGGCCAGCAACTGGCGGCAGCGCTGGAATTGCCGGAGGGAAAGACGCTGGCTTACGCGCTGTTCGCGCATTGCTTCACCTGCGGCAAGGACGTGCTCGCCGCCAGGCGCATCGCGGCCGCGCTGGCGGCCAAAGGCATCGCAGTGCTGCGATTCGACTTCACCGGTCTCGGCTCCAGCGAAGGCGATTTTGCCAACAGCACGTTTTCGTCGAATGTCGCGGACCTTGTGCGCGCAGCCGATCATCTGCGCGAAACCCGAAAAGCCCCGGCGATTCTGATCGGCCACAGCCTCGGCGGCGCCGCGGTGCTGGCCGCCGCCGCGCAAATTCCCGAAGCCAAGGCGGTCGTCACCATCGCCGCGCCGTCCGATCCCGCGCATGTCACAGGTTTATTCGCCGATCGCATCGAGGATATCCGCGAGCATGGCAAGGTCGAAGTTTCGCTCGCCGGCCGGCCGTTTCACATCAAGCGCGAATTTCTCGACGATATCGCCGAGCATAATCTGATGGCGCACATCGCCAGTCTTCACAAGGCGCTGCTGATCATGCATTCGCCGACCGACGACACCGTCGGCATCGACAATGCCACTCGCATCTTCGTCGCCGCGAAACATCCAAAGAGTTTCGTGTCGCTGGCGGGCGCGAACCATCTGCTGAGCGACCGGCGCGACAGCAGCTACGCCGCCGACGTCATCGCGGCCTGGGCGGAACGCTATATCGAGCCTGCTGCGCCGGCAGTCGCGGCCGATCTCGGCGAGGAGCCGCGCAATGTCGTGGTCCGCGAGACCCGCAAGAGCAAGTTTCAGCAGACGGTTTCCATCGGCCCGCATCGCCTGCTGGCCGACGAACCGATTGCAGCCGGCGGCGAAGATACCGGTCCCGGTCCGTACGATTTCGTGTTGGCCGGCCTCGGCGCCTGCACGTCGATGACCATGCGGCTATATGCCGACCGCAAATCGCTGCCGCTGGATCGGGTGACGGTAACGTTGAAGCACGGCAGGATTTACGCGGAGGATTGCGCCGGGTGCGAGACCAAGACCGGCATGCTGGATCAGATCGACCGCACCATCGCCATGGAGGGTGCGCTCGACGCCGAGCAGCGCGGAAAACTGATGGAAATCGCCGACAAGTGCCCGGTACACCGCACCCTCACCTCGGAGATACACATCGTAACCCATGCCGCCGATTGAACGGCCGGACGAGCCGGCGTATTATATAAACAAAGGAGCCGTCCATGCCGGCTGTCGCACGCATCGACCCCAAGAGCGTTTTTTCTGCCGACGAATGGAGCCGGCTGACCTCGCGCAATTCGCTCCGCGGCATGCTGCTTGTCGCGCATGCCTGGGGCACCATCATCGCAGCCGTCGCGCTCGTCACGCTGTGGCCCAATCCGCTGACATGGCTGATCGCGGTGACGGTGGTCGGCGCGCGCCAGCTTGGCCTTGCGATCCTGATGCACGAGGCGGCCCATGGAGGGCTGCATGCCGACAAGGCGGTCAACGAATGGATCGGGCAATGGCTGTGCGCGGTGCCGGTCGGAGCCGACCTCGCCAGCTATCGGTCCTACCATCTGCAGCATCACAAGTTCACCCAGCAGCCCGAGGATCCCGACCTGTCGCTCTCGGCGCCGTTTCCGATCACCAAGGAAAGCTTCTATCGAAAAGCGGTCCGCGATCTTACCGGGCAGACTTTTGTCAAGCAGCGGCTGCCGCTGTTGCTGTCGCTGTTCAAGCCTGGCAGTGCGGACGACGACATTTCACACGAAAGTTTTGTCTCAAGCGGCGCCGAAAAGATGGTGCGGTTTCTGTGGGTGAACGCCGTGCTGTTCGGGCTGTTCTGGCTGGCCGGCGCGGGCATCTGGTATCTTGGCGTATGGGTGTTCGCGATGGCCACATGGTTGCCGCTGGTCACTCGCGTGCGCAACATCGCCGAACACGCCTGCACCAGCACCGGACCTGATCCGTTCAGCCAGGCGCGCACGACGCTGGCCAATCCGATCGAGCGCCTGTTCATTGCACCCTATTGGGTGAACTACCACGCCGAGCATCACTTCTTCATGTATCTGCCATGCTACCGGCTGCCGGAGGCGCATCGCCTCTTGATCGACAAGGGCCTCATCAAGCGCGTGACTGTCAGTCCCGGCTATCTCGACGTTCTGCGGCTGGCGACGTCAGTTGACCGGGCCTGACCGCGCGTCTTGCGCCGACACCAGCGGCTGAACCCGCAGCACGCCACGCAGCCCCAGCGCCGAGCCGAGCAGGATTCCTGCGACCGCGACGAATGACGCCAACGCCAGCGTCGACAGGCCGGTCAAGCCCTGCCCGATCGAGCAGCCATAGGCCATCGCGCCACCGGAGCCCATCAATGCCGCGCCGCCGATCGAGCGCAGCATGTGACGCGGCGAGGTATAGCCTTCCCAATGGAAACGCCCGGTTGCCAATGCGGTCACAAAACTTCCCATCACGACGCCCGCAACCAGCGTGATTCCGAAATTCAGCGTCAGTCCGGTCGAAAGCATGACGTATTGAATGCTGTCGGCGACCGGCGCGATGAATGTCAGCGATGTGACCGGCGCCGGGTTGAAATCGTCGGCGCCGAGATAGCCGGTGGCGAACCATCCGGCCGTCACCAAAAACCCGACCGCGAGGCCCGCCGCGATCTGTCCCCTCGAACGCTGGAATGGCGCATGCGCAAAGGCAAAGATGATCAGGGCGCCGCTGATCGCGGACGCCGCCAGCATTCGCGCGATGGGTTCGCCGAGCCCGAACCGCGACAGCAGCGCCGGCAGCGAAATCACGCTCGGAGCAATCTGGGTCCACTGCAGCGCGGCGACACGCGCCGGCGCGATCAGGCCCTTCAGCGTCATCTCCGCGGCGATGCCGAGCACGATCACCACCACCAGCGAACGCAGATTGCCGCGGCCGAGCAGCACCAGCGCGCGCGAGCCGCAGCCGTTCGACAGCACCATGCCGTAACCGAACAGCACGCCGCCCAGCAGCATCAGCGGCGCCGAAAACGAGGGCTGCAGGTAAATCGACTTGCCGAGATCGACCATGCCGCTCGCCGCCAGCAATTGCGCGGCGGCAATCGCGACGCCGAGCGCCAGCGCGTAGGTGCGGATCAGGCGGCTGTCGCCGTTCGCCCACCAGCCGCGCAGGCTGCTCAGCAGGCAAAATCCGCTCAACAGGCCGACCGCGCCATAGGCGAGGCCGATCAGCAGACCCGAATAGACGGCAATGTTGACAGGCGATGGCACAGGGCGTCCTCTAAACCGTGGAAGATTGTTCTACTTAAATGGGGTGCGAGCCCCTGAATTGCCATCCAAATAGCGGTGTACGAGGTGTTTCGTCTACGGTGAACGAGACTTAAGAACGAAGCGGTCGTACAGCAGGGCGCGCAGGGAATAAATCATCCGCCGCCAGCGGCATTGCGAGATTCTTGTTCTCGTAAATTACGCCGCCCGCGCGCTCATGGTCAGCAGATCGTAGCGGGCCACGGGCTCATCGTTCTGGTTGAACACCTCGACGTCCCAGCGCACCTCGCCGTATTCCGGCTTCCGCGCCGGCGATTTCTGTTTCACCGTCAGCCGCACGCGGATGACGTCATCCGGCGATACCGGCTTGAGGAAACGCAGATTATCGAGGCCGTAGTTCGCCAGCAGCGGTCCCGGCGCCGGATCGACGAACAACCCGGCGGCGAACGCCAGGATCAGGTAGCCGTGGGCGACGCGGCCCGGAAAGAACGGATTGGCCTTGGCGGCGGCTTCATCCATATGCGCGTAAAAATTATCGCCGGTGAATTCGGCGAAGTGTTCGATATCGGCAAGCGTGATCGGCCGGCTCGCGGTTTCAATGGTGTCGCCGACTTTGAGATGATCGTAGTCGCGCTTGAACGGATGCACCGCCGCGATCGGCGCCGGTGCGCCCTTCATCCAGCTTCCCGTCAGCGCCGACAGCCGCGCCGGCGAGCCCTGCACCGCCGTGCGCTGCATGTAATGAAATACCGCGCGCAGGCCGCCAAGCTCCTCGCCGCCGCCAGCGCGTCCGGGACCGCCATGCACGAGATTGGGCAGCGGCGAGCCGTGCCCGGTGGATTCTTTCGCGCAGTCGCGGTCGACGATCAAGATCCGGCCGTGATACGGCGCGATGCCGAGGATGACAGCCTCGGCTACCGCAGCGCTGTAGGTGAACAGCGACGCGACCAGGCTGCCCTCGCCGCGCCGGACCAGTTCGATCGCCTGATCGAGATCGTCGTAGGCCATGACCGTCGCGACGGGACCGAACGCCTCGGTATCGTGAATGCGTTTGGCCGTCATCGGTTCGGTCGCGCGAAGCAGCACCGGCGAGATGAACGCTCCTTTGACAGTATCGATGTCCTCGCCGATGCACTTATCCGGATCGCCGAATACAATCTCAGCCTCCGTCCTCAGTTTCGCGATCTGCGCGCGCACCGCGTCGCGCTGCATCGGGCTGACCAGCGGCCCCATCGCCTTGTCTTCGCTGCGCGGATCGCCGAGCCTGACCTGCGCCAGAGCTGCTTGCAATGCCGCGATCACAGCCGCTTGCTGCGCGCGGGGCACCAGAACGCGCCGGATCGCGGTGCATTTCTGTCCAGTCTTCGCGGTCATCTCGCGCACCACCTCGCGGACAAACAGATCAAACTCCGGCTGCTCCGGCGTGATGTCCGGACTCAGAATGGCGGCGTTCAGCGAGTCGCGCTCTGCCACGAAGCGGATCGAATGTTTTGCGATATTCGGATGCGCGCGCAGCTTTTCCGAGGTCTCGATCGACCCCGTGAACGAGATCACGTCCTGCCCACCGAGATGATCCAGCAGATCGCCGGTCGCGCCGCAGATCAGTTGCAGACTGCCGGCGGGCAGGATGCCGGAGTCGTGAATCAGCCGGACCAGCGCCTCGGTCACGTATGCCGTCGCGGTCGCCGGCTTGGCAATGGCAGGTACGCCCGCGAGAAACGCCGGCGCAAATTTCTCCAGCAATCCCCAGCAGGGAAAGTTGAAGGCGTTGATATGCACGGCCACGCCATGCAGCGGCGACAGGATATGCTGGCCGACAAAACTGCCGCCTTTCGAGAGGCTTTCGACGTCGCCTTCGACCATGAACTTCGTGTCGGGCAGATCGCGGCGGCCGCGAGAGGCGTAGGCCGACAGCGTGCCGATGCCGCCGTCGATATCGATCGCATTGTCCCGCCTGTTGGCGCCGGTATCGCCCGCCAATTTGTAAAGTGGATCCTTGCGTTCGTTGAGCCAGGCTGCCAGCGCGCGCAGCCTGTCGGCGCGCTGGTGAAACGAGAGCTCGCGCAAGCCCGGTCCGCCGACGTCGCGCGCATGCCGGACCATAGCCGCGAAATCCAGCCCCGCGCTCGACGCGCGCGCGACGATATGGCCATCCACAGCTCTTGGTATATCGACCAGGCCGTCTAATGGTTCGACCCAGCGATCGAGCGCAAGACTCTGCAAGGTTGTTGTCATCGATCCTCCCGATCTATGTTGCGGCATCGAGCGCGATTTGACGGATGTACGAGCCGTTGACACCATGGTGGCTTCGTCTAATAATTAACTGACCGCTCGTTCAATTCAAGGGCTTATTCGAACGAGCCCGAACGGCTGGAGGAAACCTTGAACCCTATCCTCAGCGTCAAAACGGCGCTTTCGCCCGACGATCTTGCGCGCGCCTGCGCCGAGGCGATGTGGAAGGAAGATCACGCCAGCCAAGGCCTCGGCATGGAAATCCTCGAGATCAAAGCCGGCCAGGCCACACTGGCGATGACGGTCAAGCCGCACATGGTCAACGGCCATGGCATCGCCCATGGCGGCTTCATCTTCCTGCTGGCGGATTCGACCTTTGCCTTTGCTTGCAACTCCCGCAACGAACGCGCCGTTGCCGCGCAATGCAATATTTCCTTTATCAAGCCGGGCAAGCTCGGCGACAGGCTCGTTGCGACGGCAAAGGAGATCTCGCGGACCGGCCGTTCGGGGATTTACGACGTGCGCGTTACGGTCGATGGTGTCGCGATCGCCGAATTGCGCGGCCACTCCCGCACCGTCGGCGGCGCGTGGATACCGGTCGCCGAAAAATAAAAACGCTGATCCAGGATAAGAACGCGATGGCTTCGACGAACACCAAATCCGCGGCGAATGGTTACAGCGCTGTTCTGGACGACGCCGAGCGCGCATCGCGTGATGAAATCATCGCACTGCAGACCAGGCGCATGGCATGGACGCTGGCGCACGCCTATGACAACGTCACGCATTACCGGCAAGCCTTCGACGCGAAAGGCGTGCATCCCTCCGACTTCCGGCAGCTGTCCGACCTCGCCAAATTTCCATTCACGGTGAAGACCGATCTGCGCGACAATTACCCGTTCAACATGTTCGCGGTGCCGCGCGAAAAGCTGGTGCGCGTCCACGCTTCCTCCGGCACCACCGGCAAGCCGATCGTGGTCGGATATACGCAAGCAGACATCGACACCTGGTCCGAGGTGATGGCGCGCTCGATCCGCGCCGCCGGCGGGCGCAGTGGCATGATCATGCACAACGCCTATGGCTACGGCCTGTTCACCGGCGGACTCGGCGCACATTACGGCGCGGAGCGGCTCGGCTGCACCGTGGTACCGGTGTCCGGCGGCATGACCGAACGGCAGGTGCAGCTCATCAACGATTTCAAGCCCGATATCATCACCGTGACGCCGAGCTACATGCTGGCGATTCTGGACGAGTTCAAACGCCAGGGGCTCGACCCGCGCAAGTCGTCATTGAAATTCGGCATCTTCGGCGCCGAGCCCTGGACCAACGCGATGCGAGCCGAGATCGAGCAGGCCTTCGACATGGACGCTACCGACATCTACGGCCTGTCGGAAGTAATCGGCCCGGGCGTCGCGCAGGAATGCGTGGAAACCAAGGACGGCCTGCATATCTGGGAGGATCATTTCTATCCCGAAGTGGTCGATCCCGAAACCGGCGCGGTGCTGCCCGACGGCGAAAAGGGCGAGCTTGTCTTCACTTCGCTCACCAAGCAGGCGTTTCCCATCATCCGCTATCGCACCCGTGACCTGACGCGGCTGCTGCCAGGCACGGCGCGGCCGGGCATGCGGCGCATGGAGAAGGTGACGGGGCGTTCCGACGACATGATCATCCTGCGCGGCGTCAACGTATTCCCCACCCAGATCGAGGAAGCGCTGCTCGCCACCGACTGGTGCGGTGGTCATTTCATCATCGAACTCACGCGCGAGGGCCGCATGGATGAGATGACCGTGCTGGCCGAGGCGCGTCCGGAAAGCTGGGACGGCAGCGGCCTCATTGTTCAGGCCGAAAAGGTTTCGAGCTTTATCAAGAACACCATCGGCATCAGTACGCAGATCAGGGTGGTAGCACCCGAAACGCTGGAGCGCTCGCTCGGCAAGGCCAAGCGGGTGTTCGACAAACGGCCTAAGTGATAGTTTAACGGCATCAGCCCGGGAGCAAGGAATGACTGAAGGCATTTCACGCCGCGACGTCCTGACATCGACAATAGGCCTCGCCGCCGGCGCGGCGCTTCCTTCCCTCGGAGATGTAAGTTCCGCACTGGCCCAGTCGATACCATCCTCCGCCGCCGAAATCGTCGCCGCCATCCACGCGAAGAAAATAACCGCAACCGCCGTCGCAAAAGCCGCGATCGAACGCGCCGAGCAATTGAAGGATTTGAACGCGTTCATTTTCCTGAACAAGGACGGAGCGCTGGCAGCGGCGGCGGAGATCGACGAGGGAAGAACCGGTCCACTTGCCGGTCTTCCGATCGTCATCAAGGACAACATCAATACCGTAGACATGCCGACGTCCGGCGGCACGCCAGCCCTGCATGGCGCGCAACCCAGAAGCAATTCGCCTTCGTTCGAGAAACTGTTCAAGGCCGGCGCCGTCATCATCGGCAAGACCAACCTGCACGAGCTGGCATTCGGAATCACCAGCACCAACCTGTCGCCATTCGCCGGCCCGGTGAAAAACCCCTATGACAAGACCCGGATTCCCGGCGGCTCGTCCGGCGGAACGGCGGCGGCGATCGCCGCCGGCATCGTCACCTGCGGACTTGGAACGGACACCGGCGGATCGACCCGCATTCCGGCGGCGCTGACAGGCACGGTCGGTTTGAGACCCTCGGTCGGTAACGGCGGCGCGCAGCGACGCTACAACGATACCAACATGGTGGTCCCGATCAGCCATACCCGCGACACCGTCGGTCCGATGGGCCGCACTGTCGCCGACGTGGCGCTACTGGATTCGGTGATCACCGGCTCGCCGCTGGCGGTGGCGGAGCCGTTGCGCGGCAAACGTTTTGGCGTTCCGTCATCTTTCTGGGGTGGACTCGACCGCGAGGTGGAGAATGCGATGAAGGCCGCTCGCCAGAAACTGGAAGGCGCGGGCGCGATTTTTGTGGAAGCCGACATTGTCGGGCTGTTCGAACAGAACGCAAAAGTCTCCTTCCCTGTCGCCCTGCACGAGCCCATTGCCGACATTCCCGCCTATCTCAAGGCGTCGGAAATTCCAGACATCACGCTGGCCGACATCGCCGCGAAGATCGCAAGTCCAGATGTCAAGGGCGCGTTCGACGCCATCACGGCCGATGCCTTCGGTGCCGCCTATCAGGATGCGATCACCGTGCAAAGGCCGGCGCTGCAGAAGATGTACGAAGACTATTTCCGCGACAACAATCTGGACGGCATCCTGTTTCCGACCACGATTGCGCCGGCGCCGCCGATCGACACCGCGAGAGGGTCGGGCGAAATGTCGATCAATGGCGGCGCGCCGGTGCCGACCTTCGACACCATGATCCGCAACACCGACCCCGGCAGCAACGCCGGCATCCCCGGACTGTCGCTGTTCGCCGGCATGACGCCGGGCGGCTTGCCGGTCGGGCTGGAAATCGATGGCCCGGTCGGCAGCGACGCAAAACTGCTCGGGCTTGGAATGTCGATCGAGGCGATCCTCGGCTCGGCGCCTCCGCCGAAAATCTAGCACCGTCGTTCCGGGCCCGCGCCAAAAGGCGCGTCCCGGAACGACGAAAGTAATCGGTCAGATATAGTCGTAATCCACCACAACCCTGTCCGACAGCGGCCGCGCCTGGCAGGTGAGTATGAACCCGGCGTTGAGCTCCCACGGCTCCAGCGAATAATTGACTTCCATGCGCGCGTTGCCCTCGATCAGCTTGGCGCGGCAGGTCGAGCACATGCCACCCTTGCAGGCGAACGGCAGGTCCATGCCCGCGCGCAGCGCGGCATCCAAAATGGATTCATCCTCGGCGACCGGCACGTCGCGGCGCTTGCCGTCGATGATCAATGACGCCATCGCTTTTGGCGGCGCTGTGACCGGAACAACCGCTTTCGGGCGCGGCTTGCCACCGAACTCGGAAACAAAACGTTCGACGTGAATGCGGTCGTCCGCAATGCCGATGTCGCGGCAGGTCGCCTCGATCTCCGCGCTCATGCCGGTCGGGCCGCAGATGAAGACGTGATCGACACTGGCCGCCGGCACCAGCGAACGCAGCAGCACCCTCACCTTGTCGCCATCGAGCCGGCCGTGCAGGATCGGGATGTCCTGTTCTTCCCCCGAGATGACATGGAATACCGATAGCCGCTGCATGAAGCGGTCTTTCAGTTCTTCCAGCGCCTCGCGAAACAGCATGCCGCCGGTCGAACGGTTGCCGTAGAACAGGAAGAAGCGGCTATTCGGCTCGCGCGCCAGCGCTCCCTTCACGATCGACAGGATCGGGGTGATGCCGGAGCCTGCGGCGAAGCCGGCATAGACCCGCGCTTCATTGGGTGCGTGTGCGATACCGAAGCGCCCGGTCGGCGTCATCACGTCGAGTTCGTCGCCGGCTTTCAATTCATCGGCGGCCCAGCTTGAGAAAGCGCCGCCATCGACCTTCTTCACGGCGATGCGTAACTCGCCATCATCGGGCCCGGAGCAGATCGAATAAGAGCGCCGCACTTCCTCGCCGTCCATCGTCGTGCGCAAGGTGAGATATTGCCCCGGCGCAAAGCTGTAGTCGTTCGCCAAATGCTGCGGAATCGCAAAGGTGAGCGACACGGCATCGGCGGATTCGCGGCGCAGATCACTCACCGCCAGTCGATGGAAACGCGGGATCGAAGACATCTTCAGTGACACTTGAAATAGTCGAATGGCTCGCGGCAGTTCCTGCAGCGCCACAGCGCCTTGCAGGAGGTCGAGCCGAATTCGGAGAGCACTTCGGTATCGTCGGAGCCGCATTGCGGACATGCGACCATCTGCTCGCCGAACAGCGCTCGGCGGCCACTGCCGGCCAGCGGCGGCGCGATGCCATACTCTCTCAGCTTCCGGCGACCATCCTCGCTCATCCAGTCGGTGGTCCAGGCCGGCGACAATACGGTGCGAACTTTTGGATGCCGGATGCCTGCGCGTTCCAGCGCCACCTCGATCTCAAGCGTGATCATGTTCATCGCCGGACAGCCCGAATAGGTCGGCGTGATCGCGACCTCGACGCAGCCGTCATGGACGGCGACATCGCGGAGCACGCCGAGATCGGAGATGGTGAGCACCGGAATTTCAGGGTCGACCACCTGCGCTGCGACATCCCACGCGCGCTGCCGCAGTTCCTGATCGTCGCGGACAAGCGCTACCATGTGGCACCTGGAAATGTCCGCTGCATCGACTGCAGTTCACTCAGCAGGTGTCCGAGATGCTCGCTGTGCCGGCCGCAGCGGCCGCCATGCTGCATCCAGTCGCTTTTCGGCAACGTCAGCGTCGCCTCGCGCAACACCTTTGAAACCGTCTCCAGCCATCGCGGACGCAGCGTCGCCGGATCGATGGCGATGCCGGCATCGATCAGGCCGCGTTCGCTGTCGTCGACCTCGAACATTTCACCGGTGTAGGCCCAGAGATCGTCGACGGCAACCTGTACGCGGCGATGGCTTTCATCGGTGCCGTCGCCCAGCCGAATAATCCACTCCGAGCAGTGCCGCACATGATAGGCGCTCTCCTTTTCGGATTTCGCCGCAATCGCCGCCAGCGTCGCATCGCGGGATTTCATCATCGCGCGCCAGAACAGGTCCGCGAATGCGGCGTAGAAAAACTGCCGCGTCATGGTGCAGGCGAAATCGCCGTTCGGCTGCTCCAGCAGCAGCAGATTGCGATATTGTCTGACGTCACGCAGGTAGGCGAACTTGTCCTCGTCGTTGCCGTTGCCTTCGACCTTTGCTGCGTAGCTATAGAGTTCGCGCGCCTGTCCGAGCAGATCGAGGCCCATATTGGCCAGCGCCATGTCCTCTTCCATCATCGGCGCGTGGCCGCACCATTCCGACAGCCGGTGCCCGAGGATCAATGCGTCGTCGGCGCGGCGTAGCGCGTACAGCACCAGAGGGGTTTCGGAAACCTGGATCGATGCGACAGCCATTTTCACCAACCTGTTCGTTCGCTCTCCAACCTCATCCTGAGGAGCGCGCCCTGGCGCGCGTCTCGAAGGATGGCCGCGTCTCCGTGCCTAGCCTCCATCCTTCGAGATGCTTGCTCCGCAAGCTCCTCTGGATGAGGCAGGCTGCATTACATATGCCCGACTTCGTCCGGTACGTCGTAAAAAGTCGGGTGCCGGTAGATCTTGGATTCCGCCGGCTCGAACATCATGCCTTTTTCGGATGGATCGGAGGCGGTGATGGCGTTCGACGGCACCACCCAGATCGAAAGCCCTTCGCCGCGCCGCGTGTAGATATCACGCGCGGCCTGCAGCGCCAGCGTGGCGTCGGTGGCATGCAGCGAGCCGACATGCTTGTGCGCGAGGCCGTTGCGGCTGCGGATGAAGACTTCCCACAGCGGAATATTTTGTGTGGCCATCATGACCTCCCTCACTCGAATTCGTCATGCGAGGAGCGGAGCGACGAAGCAATCCAGTCTTGCTTTTGGTTTCTGGATTGCTTCGCCGCGCTCGCAATGACGGAGCTAATTTTTACGCCGCGGCGCTGCGGCTCCTGCGCTTTTCGGCATAGGCCGACGCGGCCTCGCGCACCCACGCGCCTTCGTCGTGCGCCTTGCGCCGCGCCGCGAGCCGATCGCGGTTGCACGGACCGTTGCCGGCAAGCACCTGATTGAATTCTTCCCAGTCGATCGCGCTGTATTCCCAATTCCCGGTCTCGTTCTGCTTCAAGCCGGAGTCGGGAATAGCAAGACCGAGATATTGCGCCTGCGGCACCGTGGCATCGACGAATTTCTGGCGCAGTTCGTCATTGGAGAAACGCTTGATCTTCCATTTTGTCGAGGTGTCGCTGTGCTGGCTTGCCTTGTCGGGCGGTCCGAACATCATCAGCACCGGCCACCACCAGCGATCCAGCGCATTCTGCGCCATCGCCTTCTGATCTTCCGAGCCGCGCGCCAGCGTCAGCATGATTTCAAAGCCTTGGCGCTGGTGAAAGGATTCCTCCTTGCAGATGCGAATCATCGCGCGCGCATAAGGGCCGTAGGAACAACGGCACAGCGGAATCTGGTTCATGATCGCTGCGCCGTCGACCAGCCAGCCGATTGCGCCGATGTCCGCCCAGGTCAGCGTCGGATAATTGAAGATCGAGGAATACCGGGACTTGCCGGCCAGCATCAGGTCGATCAGTTCCTCGCGCGAGGCGCCCAGCGTTTCCGCCGCAGCGTAGAGATAGAGGCCGTGGCCGCACTCATCCTGCACCTTGGCCAGAAGTGCTGCCTTGCGGCGCAGCGACGGCGCGCGCGTGATCCAGTTGCCCTCCGGCAGCATGCCGACGATTTCGGAATGCGCGTGCTGGGAAATCTGCCGCGTCAGCGTCTTGCGATAGGCCGCCGGCATCCAGTCGTTCGGCTCGATGCGGTCGTCGGCGTCGATGCGCGCCTGAAATTCGGCGGCGCGCCCGGCGTCCTCGACGTTGCGGTCTTCGGCGTCCGACGTATTGAGCGCTTGCGTATACATGGCCGGTCTCCACGGAGGCAGAGATAACATATAACAAAATATATGAAATGCAAGCTATTTTTGTAACATATAGCTAGTCCGCGAACCGGCGTCCGAGTTCATCCCCAGCAGCAGGCAAGGGGCCGGTTTCATTGCAGCCGGTCTTGTCAAGCCATTGTTCCGACGCGGGAAGCAGCCCGCGATATATCTCCCGGCAAAGCTGCCGGGCCGCCCTGCCCGGCCAATCCGTCGGCAAAAGCGTTGCGGGCAACAGCGGATCACGCAGCACCACTCGCCGATAATGGTGGATGAGCAGGATGCGCGCGGTAAAAGCGTCGGCGTCCGCGACGAGCTCCCCACGGCCGATCCAGCCGCGCAGCGGCTCGAAGGTTTTCATGAACTTCAGATAGGCGTTAGCGGTGCGATCGAGCGGCCAGCTTTCGCGGAGCAGCCGGCGTCCGCTGTCATCTTCAGCGGATACTTCCAGACGTATGGCGCTCGCGGCCTCTTCTGGAATGGGTGCTCCCGATGGCGCGATCCAGACACCCGGCAGCGGACTGCCGAAACCTGAATTTTTCAGCGCTTCGCGCGAGGCGTCACGGTCCTCGCTGCTGCCGATCAGCAGGAGTTCGAAACGTCCGGTCCAGTCGGATGGCGGCGGATCATAGATGTGCCTGGTTGCGGCATCGAAGGTCTGACGTCCCTTCTTGGCCAGGCGATAAAAGCTGTTGCGGCCGGCCTTGCGGCGTTCGAGCCATCCATCCGCGGCCAACCGGGACATCGCGGTGCGCACCACACCGCCATCGATATCGAGCGTCTTAAAAAATTCCAGCAACGTACCGAGCCAGACCGAGCCGCCGCGCGGCACAATCGCGTCGCCGAACAGCGTGATGACGATCGATCCGGTGCGCGACGGTTCGCGCTTGAGCTGATCGACGATGCGGGCAAGCGGGTGCGGCATGGTTCAAGGCATACGAGTTTTTTGCGACCGAACCAACGGCAGGATAATAATTGACCAGTTGGACGGTCAATGCGAGGGTATCGCATGGCGCGGACGCGGGCGAATGACTACGATACAAAACGGCAGGGCATTCTCAGCCGGTCTGCGGTGCTGTTCGCCGACCACGGCTTCACCGGCACGTCGATCACCATGATCGCGGAGGCCTGCGGCGTCTCCAAGGCGCTGATGTACCATTACTACAGCTCCAAGGACGCGGTGCTGTTCGATCTGCTGCAAGATCATCTGCAAAATCTCGTTGCGGTGGTCGAGGCCGCGGCGCAATCGGCCGGCGACGGCAGGGAAAAATTGTTCGCGATTTCGGCGGCGCTGCTGGAAGTCTATCGCGGCGCCGACGCCGAGCATCAGGTGCAGATCTCAAGTTTGAAACTGCTGCCGCCGGCGCAGCAGGAAATTCTCAAAGAACTGGAGCGCAAGCTGGTTGCCATCTTCGCCGATGCGATTGCCGCCGCCATGCCCTCTATCGCCAAGAAGCGACACGTGCTGAAGCCGCTGACCATGTCGCTATTCGGCATGCTGAACTGGCATTATCTTTGGTTTCGCGACGGCAAGGGCATCACGCGTGAGAAATATGCGCGGATGGTTACGGGCTTGATTCTCTCAGGTGCGGAGGACGCGATATCGGCCATGGAAGAAACCGCTGCCGTATTGAAGGCGGAACGGCCTGCTCCGAGAAAGAAACTGCACACCGCTTAGATTTGGTCATGGCCGCGATTCGTCCCGGCCATCCATGTCCTTCTTCGCAGAAATTTTTCTAAAGAAAGACGTGCGATGCCCGGGACAGGACCGGGCATGACGCAGATCTTAATTACCGGTTCGGATCCGGATAAACAAAACCGCGCCAGCCGCTGCGGTCGAACGGTTGCCACGCGCCCTCCGGCTGCGCGAGACGGTCCGCCACCGCGTAGACAACGGCGGGATGATGGCCCATGCCGCAATGGCTGCTTTCGACTTCGATGCTTTCGGAGGTCGCGGAGGATTTTTCCATGCAACCCTGCCAGGCGCAGATGCCGTCGGTGCGGCTGAAGATGGCGGTGGTCGGCACCGGCGGGGTCTGCGCCAGCGATCCGCCGAAGCGGCGGTCTTCCTGGTCGGCGCGGCGGCCGCTGGCCATCTCGTAGACGCGCCATGCATTAGTCGACTTCGGATCGCCGGCGAACGGGCTGCCGAGCGTGATCACCGAGCGCACATGGTCCGGCATCAGCTTTGCCAGTTGGCGCGCGTAGACGCCGCCGAGACTCCAGCCGATCAGGCTGATCTTGCGGCCGTGGGTGTCGGTGAGTTCGCTCACGAGATCTTGCATCGCGTCCTGCACGCCTTCGCGCAAGCCGAGATTGCGGCCCTGACCCCAGCCCTTTACGAAATAGCCGCGGCTTCTGAGAAATGCGCGCAATGGGCGCGTCGACGTATCGGAGGCAACGAGCCCGGGTAGCACCAGCACGGGATGGCCGTCGCCCATCGGCGCGAGAGTGAGTAGCGGCAGGGCTCCAAGAAACGCACCGAACTCGTGGATAGCGCGGGCTTCCAGGAACATCAGCGTTTTGGACGGCGGTTGTAACGTCTGGGCGGCAGCGGACATCGTGTTTCCTTTCAAAGCGGCCCCTTGATTTGCGGCAGCCGGTCGAATTGACAATGTGACTACGCGAAGCCTGGTAGTTCGTTCCGCAACGCAACAAACTTGTGACGAGTTGGCTGGTTCCCACATTGAAACCCGTGGCCTTGGAAGGAACAATAGGTGCAAAACATTTAATAAGCGGGCAGTGATGTATTAGTCACAGCCGCAGCAGGAGCTCCAGGCTGTAAAGCACGAGGCCCGCCAGGCCGCCGATCAGCGAGCCGTTGAAGCGGATGTATTGCAAATCCTTGCCGATGTTGATTTCGATCAGCGTGATCAGCTGACCCATGTCCCACGCCTTGACCTGATCGGAGATGAAGCTGGAGACCCCGCTTTTCTGCTCGGCGATGAAACTTCTTAGCACCGCGACGACGCCCTGATTGATCTCGGCGCGCATTTCAGGATCGCCGGCCAGCGCTGCGCCGGCTTCAACAAAAACATTGGCGAGGTGATGCTGCAGCACATGGGTTTCACCGGCCGCACTTCGTTCGATGAACGACTGCATGTTCGACCAGATATTTTTCGTCAAATCGCCGAGCTCGGGCCGCGCCAGCAAATCGCGCTTCAGGGCATCGATGCGATCGGCATAGGCCGGGTCGCCGGACAACCGGTCGACGAAGGTCAGCATCATGCGGTCGAACTCGCCGCGGAACGGATGGTTGGGATCGTTGCGCACGTCATCGAAAAACGCGGTCGCGGAAGCGACGATCTTCTTCACCAGAAACGCATCGGCACGGTAGAGCTTTAGCAGCGTCGGCAGCTCGTCGCGAATTTTTGCGCGGATCGCGGTCATCGTATCCGGCTGCGTCAGCGCGCGGTGAACCCCGCGCAAGAGATCGTCGAGCAGACCCTGATGGCGACCCTCTTCAATGAAGGCGCGCAAGGTGCCGGCCGCGAGCGGCGCGAGGTTGATCGACTGCAGCTGCGTCATGACGCGGCGGGTGATGAAGGTCTTGAGCCCCGACGTCTCGGAAGCCGAGATCGCCTCGGGCAACAGGCGCAGCAGAAATCGCGCGAGATCCTCGCTGCGTTTGCGGTCACTCAGCCAGTCCGCGATGAAGGATGCGAAATCGACCTGGCGCAGCTTGGCTTCGACAGGCGCGGCTTCGAGAAAATGCAGCTCGATGAATTCGCCGAGCTTGTCGGCGATGCGGTGCTGGTTGGCCTGGATGATCGCGGTATGCGGAATCGGCAGCCCCAAAGGCCTGCGAAACAGCGCCACTACAGCGTACCAGTCGGCGAGGCCGCCGATGGTCGCAGCTTCCGCAAACGCCGCGACGAAGCCGAACGCCGGATGCACGTGCAGCAGCGCTTTGGCGGCGACGAACAGCGCCAGCGTTCCCGCCAGCACCAGCGTGGCCAGCGCCTTGACGCGCCGCAGCTCGGCCGCGCGCGCGGCGTCGGCGAACGAGGCGAAAGACGATGGTACGATGGCGGTCATCGAAGCTTTCAGTTGAATGAAATCTTTAGATAGGCGCTGCACACGCCTCGCCGAAGACGGCGAGCACTTCCCGCGACAACGGCGTAGCCGTTGCGCGAGGATGACGGCCGTGTGATTGGCTAGCGGACAAAAAGAAGGCCCGCCTAAGCGGGCCTTCCAAATCCATCCAACCCAACGCGACGGATCAAGCGGTCTTGCTGTAGACCTTGGCGAAGTTGTCCTGTGCGTTCTTCGCACCGTCGGCGACCAGCTTGCCGACGTACTCCGCGGCGGACTTCGCCCGTGACACGAACAGTTCGCCGCGCGCACGGACCATCTCGGACTGGATCTGGACCGCTTCGTTGAGCGACTTGGCGGACGCCAGCTTGTCGATGCCGGCGAAGAACGCCTCGGCGTCCTGATACATCGCCTGCGAAATATTGCGGCTGATCTTGGCAGCCTCGCTCACCGAACCGGCAACGGCGGTCTCGATCGCAGCGGTCACCTTCTCGGAACCGGCGTGAATGTCGGCGGCGCGGACCTTGGCGGTCTCGGCCTGCTTCTTCACGAACTCACGGGCGGCCTCGGGAACTTCCATGTTCTGGATGTTCTTGAATGCGTCGGTGACGGGCGCGAAGGCTTGCTTGACGGTGTCGTAGGCGGAATTGGTTTCGGTTTCGGTGGTCATGGGGTCTCTCCATCCTCAGGTTTGAGCTATGGGCTCACCCCGTCCGGATTGGCCCGGGGCGAGTTCTGTATGGCATATTAACTTGTGCGATGCAACATGGTTGCTGCGTTGCAGTATCACGAATTCGTGATATCAGCGGGCCAGCACTCCGGGGGGCGGCGGTTCAGTGCTGAACCGCGCCCGGCAGCCCGTAGGCCTCCATCTGGGCCCGGACCTGCGCCACGTTGTGGCCGAGTACGACAATGTCATGCTTGCGGCCGTCAACATCCCGGACGTGGTCGCGCAGCAGCGCTTCGGCCTTGAAGCCGAGACTCTCGAACAGCGCGATCGCGCCTTGCTGGTCGACCGTCATCTGCACCGACAGTTTTTCGAGGCCGGCGCCCAGCGCCACGGCAAACGTCTCCTGCGACAGCGCCCGGCCGACGCCCTGGCCGCGGACATCGGAAGAGACCACCATGCGGATCTCGCCGACATGCGGCGACCAGGAATGCGGATCACGTACCAGCGTGCCGCAGCCGACCACCTTGCCATCCTTTACCGCAAGCAGGCTGGTGATGGCGCCGCGCTCGATCTCCTTGACCCAGGCCGACAGCACTTTCGGCTCGCTGATGTTGCGCGGCAGGAACAACAGGTCGTGGGTGGGCAGCTTTTGCGCAAACTCCAGCACCGCCGGTTCGTCCGCCGCCGACATCAGCCGGAATTCGATATCGCCCGCGTCGGTTTTGACGTGACGGGGGTAGGAACGTGTCTCGCTGCTCATGTCGATCTCTCGCCTAACCAGGAATCCAGTTTCGGCCATAGCCGTTTTATCGCATTGGGGCCGGCGACCAGGCTGACGTGACCGCCTTTCAGCATCACCTCTTCCTTGTCGGTCGAGCCGACCTTGGTGATCAAATGCCTGGCCGCGTTATAGGGCACGATGTGATCGTGCTCGGCGACCGCGTGCAGGATCGGCACCTTGATCTTGGACAGGTCAGCGGGCCGGCCGCCCACGGACATGGTGTCGTTAAACAGCTTGTTGTCCCACATCAAATCCTTGGTGGTGGTGCGAAAGTATTCGCCGGCCAACGGCAAGATGTCATTCGCCCAGCGATCGAACATCCGGTAGGACTTGACGAATTCGTCATTCCAGATGTTTTCCCAGAGCTGGATCTGGCCGACCGCGCGCGAAGCAGGCCGCAGCATGTCGAACGACGCCAGTATCATTTCCGGCGGCACGTTGCCGATGCTATCGACGAGGTGATCGACATCGAAATAGCGTCGGTCGGAGAAGTTCTGGAACAACTTCATTTCGCGGAAATCGACCGGCGTGGTGAAGCAGACCAGGTTCTTCATCGGCCCGTCGTTGAAGATCGAACCGTAGAGCAGCGACAGCACGCCGCCGAAACAATAACCGATCACGGTGACGTCGGTCTCGCCGGAATCCTGCTGCACCCTGCGGATGCAATCGGGGATGAAGTCGAGGACATAATCCTCCATCCGCAAGCTTTTTTCTTCCGGTTTCGGCGCGGTCCAGTCCAGCATGTAGACGTCGTAGCCGCGCTTCAACAGAAACTCGATGAAACTCTGGCCCGGTATCATGTCGAGAATGTAGCCGCGGTTGGTAGTGGCCATCACGATGAGGATCGGGACGCGGTAGATCTCATCGGCCATCGGCCGGTAGTGATAGAGATTCATCGTGCCGCGGACGTGCAGGATATCCTTCGGCGTCGATCCCAGCGCCGGGCCGGATGAGGCGATATATTCGACGCCCTTGATGCTGCGCTGGATCGCGCGCTGCACCTCGGACTGAATCCGTTCCGGGATCGATGCCAGATCGAGACCGGCCGGCGCGTTCATTTGTCACCCCCGGCCGCCGACGGCGGGCGCTTGGTGCGCGGCGGTTTTGGCGCGGCAGCATGACCGCCGGCCGGCGCCCCGGAATTGCTTTGCACCTGATGCAGCAGCGCCCTGATTTCGTTCAGCTGTCCTTCGATGGATTGCAGCCGCTCGCCCATGCTGATCATCAGCGCCCGGCTCGGCAGGTTCATGCTGGAGAGGTATTTCTCCATCAGCTCGCCGAGCTGCTTTTGCGCCCCCGCGCCGACGCTGCCGACCTGGTTCATGACCTTGGAAAACTCCGGCGACGTCATCGCCTGATTGGCGAAGGCGTTGAACCCCTTCTCCATCTCGCCGATCATGTTCTGCCACATCGCGACGGGATCGCTGCTTTTGTCCGCCATTTGCCGCCCTCCGAAAATGATCACGGATTTCGAGCCCGTACTTTGCGGTCATACCATACTGTTGCAGCCAGCCGGTCAACATTGCAGCGTCGAATTGTCGGCGTTTGGCGCCTCGCACCCGGCGCGAAACCGTGCCATAGCTTCCTCATCGCGATACCGTTGCAGGACCAGCCCAAAGGACCGCCCCAGGTGAACCCGCTTCCGAATCTGAAACCGATTCCGCATCAGCCTCCACGGATGGCCAAAGCCAATGGCATCGAACTTTGTTACGAGATTTTCGGCGCGGATGACGCCGAGCCGATGCTGCTGATCATGGGGCTCGGCGCCCAGATGATCCTGTGGGACGACGAGTTCTGCCAGCAGCTGGCGGCGCGCGGCTTTCGCGTCATCCGCTTCGACAATCGCGACATCGGCCAATCCAGCAAGATGACCGGCGGCAAGCCATTGAAGCCGCTCGAACTGCTGAAACTGCGGTTCCTGAAGATTCCCGTCGCCGCGCCCTACAAGCTGCGTGACATGGCCGAAGACACCATCGGCCTGATGGATGCGCTCGGCATCAAGTCGGCGCATCTGGTCGGCGCGTCGATGGGCGGCATGATCGCCCAGGAAATCGCGATTCTGTTTCCGCAGCGGGTGCGCTCGCTCACCTCGATCATGTCGACCACGGGAAATCCGAAGGTGCCGCCGCCGACCCGCGAAGCCGGCGCGATGCTGATGGCGCCGCCGCCGGCCACCAAGGACGAATTCCTCACGCGCTTCGCACAGACCTGGAAAGTGCTGCGCGTCGGCAGTTTTCCCCTGGACGAAGCCAAGGATCGCGAACGCGCGATGCGGGTTTTCGCGCGCGGGCTCAATCCGGCCGGCGTTGGACGCCAGCTTCGCGCCATCCTGGCTTCCGGCAATCGCAAGGAACGGCTGCGCGCGGTGAAGGCGCCGACCTTGGTGATTCACGGCACCGTCGATCCTTTGGTGCGCCCCGAAGGCGGCAAGGATACCGCGGCCTCGATCCCCGGCGCAAAACTGATGATGGTCGACGGCATGGGCCACGCGATTCCGATCCCGATGTGGCCGCAGATCATCCGCGCGATCGACCAGCATGCGCATGGCGCGGTGAAGGCGCGGCATTAATTCTCGACGAGTCGTCCCCGCGAAAGCGAGGACCATAACCACCGTGGTTGTTGTTGCACGCAGCGCTCCGACTCCTCTGTCATTGCGAGGAGCTCTTGCGACGAAGCAATCCATTTTCCGCTTGCGTGTTTGCTGCAGGATGGATTGCTTCGCCGAGCCTGTCATCGGGCGCGCATTCGCGCGATCCGTTGGCTCGCAATGACGTGGAGGAAGCGGAGTTCCGTATTTCCGAATTCGAATTTCAAACAGCCAAGCGCCTTCGTCCTCGCGCCGCCGCGCGAGTTGGGCTTTTAGTTTTTCTCCCCTTTTTGAGGGGAGACGGAACGCCGAAAGGCGCGCCTTGGTAACAGTTACCCGCAGCATGATTCCCGCCTTAGGAAACCAGAGGCCGCGGAACGCCTCTCAGCGTCCCGTCGCAGCTTTTCTGTCCTTGGGGCCGTGCTTCCGGCACAAGCGCCGGGCAGGCTTTCGCCCACCCTTTACCTGCCCCGTCCAGCCACTGAAGGCAGCGCCCCGTAGTGGGCACGGACGGCTACCCAAGGCCTCCCGAGTCCGTGCTTGCGAGGCACGTCCGCGGGCGCCGCATCGACCTTCGGGTTGCCCCTCCGGCCAGCTTTCGCTCTGTCCCACTTCAGTAACGCCTCTAGAAGCGCCCCTCACTGGACAGGACGCGAGCAGGATAAGCGAGGTCTTGGGGACGGGGATAGGCATACATTCACAATGTCGTGAACGATGGTTTTCGTGCTTTTTTTCGTCGCCGCATCCTTGGAGACGCGCGCAAAAAGCGCGTCTCTCGGGAAAAGGGAGAGCATGGCTTTGGCAGGGACGAGTGGTGGACAGCTATCCGCCAGCCCACACATCGAGCACATAGCGATTGCGCGTACCCAGATCGTCGATCCAGCGCGAGGCAGCCGCTTCGTCGCCGCCGGTGCGTTCGCGATGGATCGACATCAGCGCTGCCTTGACGTCGGGCTCCATCTTGCCGCCGTCGCCGCAGACGTAGATGATCCCGCCTTGCTCGATCAGGCTCCAGACCTTGTCTTTTTGCGCCGCGACCAGATGCTGCACATAGGTTTTCGGACCGTCAGCGCGTGAGAACGCGGTGTGCAGTTCGACGATGCCATCGGCGGCGAAGGTTTTCAGTTCGTCGCGGTAGAGAAAATCCTGATCGGGATGGCGGCAGCCGAAAAACAGCATCGCCGGACCGAGCGACGTCCCCTTGGCTTTACGCGCGGCGCGCTCCTGCAGGAAGCCGCGGAATGGCGCCAGGCCGGTGCCGGGTCCGATCATGATGACCGGCATCCACGGATCGTCGGGCAGCCGGAAGCCGGCCTTGGTTTCGCGCACCGTGGCGTGCACGGTGTCGCCAACCCGGCGCCCGGCGAGATAGTTCGAACAGATGCCCTTGTAGACGCCGCGCCCCGAACTCGCCGGTGCTTCGACCACGCCGACGGTGATGCTGCAGCGCGAGGCGTCGCCCGACGGCGACGAAGAGATCGAATAATAGCGCGGCGCCAGCAGCGACAGCATTTCGAGATAGGCATGGAACGGCAATTCACAGGCCGCATGCTCATCGAGCAGATCGTACACCGATCTGCGCTTGCTCAGGATCTCGGCGCGATAGCGCTCGGCGGATTCAGCGTCGTCGCCGACATAGGCCAGCAGTTTCGGTTTTGTGACCGGGCAGCGGGTGTGCTCCGACATGATCTGGATCTGCTTGCGGGTTGCGACCTGCTGCAATTCCACGAATTCGGTCAGCAAGCGCCCGACCGACACGGCATCGCCGACCGGCAATTGCGCGCGGCGGCCCTCCGCGACCTGCAGCCTGATTTGATCCGCGGGAAGAAATCCGAAGCGGCGCGCCACCGCATCGACCAGCACCGGATCGTTGCGCGGCACCACGCTGAGATGATCGCCGACGCGATAGGTGAGATCGGGCGGCAGTTGCACCTCGATATGCCGCGTCGAACGCTGCCACGCATTGCCGCCGACCCGGTTCTGCAACTCGCTGTTGACCAGCACCTTCATCGGCGCCGCGCCGCCGAGCGCCACCACCGCGTTGATGGTGGTCGGCGCCACCGGCTCGACCTTGTACAGCGGCTCGTCGTCGGCGCGGCGCGCAAAGCTGGTATCGACGCCGAATTCCTTCACCGCCACCGGGGCTGCCTTGGCGAACCAGCTTTCGAACTGGCCGTCGAGGTCGCTGCGGGCATCGCCCTCGCCGCGGGCGTAGACGCTTTTGGCGCCATGCGCGGCCAATTGCTCGTCGATCAGCCGCGGGATCGACTGATAGGTCGCGGCCCAGTCGCTGTTGCCGCAGCCGAACACCGCGTAACGGACCTTGGCGAGAGCATCCTTCGGCAGATCGCCGCCCAGCCATTTGACGAATTGCGTGGCGTTGTCGGGTGCCGCGCCATTATAGGACGCGCAGAAAATCAGCACGCCGCCCTGCTCCGGCAGCTTGCCGATGAAATCGTCCAGCGGCGCGAGCTTGGTGGCAAAACCGTTGACCTCGGCGAGGTCGGCCACGCGCGTGGCCAGCTCCTCGGCGGTGCCGAGATTGGAGCCGTACAGCACCAGCAGCGGCGTGTTGTGTCCGGGCCGGGTGCGCGCGGCCGGCACCGCAGTGGCCCTCGCCGTCGCAGCGGCGGTCTGGCCGGCATAGGCGCCGCGCTCCTTGTCGTTGCGCGGACGCACCTTGATCTTGAATCCATCCGGCTTGATGGTCAGCGTTTCCTTCAGGTGCATCTGGTAGCGCTCGTGGTCGACCAGCCTGAAGCGCTGCAGGATCATGCCGATCGCCAGCGCCGCCTCGTGCATCGCAAAGCCGCGGCCGATGCAGGCGCGCTGGCCGTTGCCGAACGGCTTCCAGGCATTGATCGGGCGTTTCGCCTCGGCCTCCGGACTGAAATTGTCGGGATTGAAGGCGTCCGGATTGGGTCCCCACACCGAGGGGTCGCGATGCAGCGCCAGCACCAGGATGGCGATGAAGGTATCCTTCTTCAGCTTGTATTTGCCGCCGATCACCTCGTCGTTGAGCGGCGCAATGCCGTAGATCGGCGCCGGCGGCCACAGCCGGAGCGCTTCCTTCAAAACCTGCGTGATGTAGGTAAGCTGGGTGACCTGCTGATAGGTCGGCTTTGCGTCGGTATCCGGCCCGAGCACCCGGTCGACTTCCTCATAAGCCTTCTCGAGCACCTGCGGATGCTTCAGCAGCGCGTAGATGGCGCATGACAACATGCCGCTGGTGGTCTCATGGCCGGCGATCAAAAATGTATTGATCTGATAGCGGATGTTGACGTCGTCGAGCTGTTCGCCGCTGGCGCGATCGACGCCGGTCATCATGGCGCTGAGCATGTCTTTCTTGGCGGCCGCCGCATCGGCGTTCTTGCGCCGCTCGGCGATGATTTCGTCGACCATCTTGTTCATGAATGCGGCATCGGCCGCGAGATCGCGCTTGCGGCCCCGCATCCACAGGCCTTCGAGCGGAAGCCCGCGCGTCATCATGATGGTTTCGAGCGAGCGCACCAGCGATTCGACGAAGGGGTGGTAATCCTCGCGGTAGAATGAATTGAAGCGGTAGTCGAAGCCGCACAGGCCGATGGTGTCGAGCGTCAGCGCGGTCATGTCGTGGACGACGTCGATTTCGTCGTCGGCATTGGTGCGCTCCCACTTCTTCACCAGCTGCTCGGCGATATCGAGCATGCTCGGGTGGTAGGACTGCATGGCGCGGTTGCCGAACGGCTGCATCAGGATGTTGTGCGCCTTGCTCCAGTTCGGCTCGGTGGTGTAGGCGGTGAACAGCGCATCGCCCGCGATCAGGCGCACCCGGCGCAACGAGCCCCGCACCGATTTGTCGAAGCGCTTTTCGTCGCTGAGTTCGTCGACCAGGTCGGCGCCCGAAACCACCACGAACGGCGCGCCCATCATGTCGAGCCAGAAGATCGGCCCGTATTCCTTGGCCATCCTGGAAAGATGCTGGGACGGCGCCGACGAATCAACCGACAGCATGTTGCCGACCACCGGCTTGGTCGGCGGATGCGGGATCGGGCTTAGTTTGTTGACGGACGCCATGAAGTCCTCGTTTCCTTGATGTACCGAACGCATGTTCCAACAAGATCGTCATGCCCGGGCTTGTCCGGACATCCACGTCTTGGCGGCATAAAAGACGTGGATGGCCGGGACGAGCCCGGCCATGACGAAAACGTCATCCAAATCTTTTCCTACGCCATTCGATGATCTTCGCGCTTACCTCGTCCGGCTTTTCCTGCTGCGTCCAATGGCCGCTGTCGCGGACCAGGTACTTTTCAAGGTCGGGAATGATTTTCTCCATGCCGTCGGCGGCCGACGGCGGCAGCACGGCGTCATTCTCCGCCATGATCATCAGCGCGGGCACCCGCACGGTATGATCGAGCCCGGCCGAGTTGCGCCAGTTGCGCGACATGTTGCGGTACCAGTTGATGCCGCCGGTGAAGCCGGTTTTGGTGAAGGTGTCGACGAACACCTTCTTTTCCTCTGGCGAGAGGATCGGGGTGCGCGGATCGTATTTGGCGTCGTAAGCAGCGATCATCTGCGGAAACGCCAGATTGGTCTTCGGTGACGCGCCGACGCCTGCGGTCGGCGGCGCGGCCGGGCCGTCGTCCTTGCGGGGCGGCGGCTTGCGCATGAAGGCATCAAATGTCTGCTCGACCCGGCTGCCGAAGATCCTGTCGGGCTCGCGCGCCGGATCCTGAAACTGCACGATGTACATCGAGTCGCCGAACCGCTTGCGGAACAGCTCGATCGGATCGGCCGGCACCCGATCGGTATGCGGGGTGTTGACGCCGATCACGCCGGCGACGCGGTCGATATGCCGCAGCGGCATCTGCCAGACAATAAAACCGCCCCAGTCGTGGCCGACGAAAATCGCCTTGTCGATCTTGAGGTGATCGAGCAGCCCGACGAGGTCGCCGGTCAGATGTTCGATATCGTAATGCTCGACTTTTTCCGGCTGGTCGGTGGCACCATAGCCGCGCTGGTCCGGGGCGATCACCCGGATGCCGGCCTCGGCCAGCGCCTTGATCTGGTGCCGCCACGAAAACGCCAGTTCCGGCCAGCCGTGGCACAGGATGACCGGCGGCTTATCGGTGGTCGGGCCGGCCTCGTAATAGCCCATGCGAATGCCGTTGGTTTGCGCGAACTGCAGCGGCGGCATTTCGGTCATCGACATCGCGTTCAACTCGCCACGCTCTGCGCCTCGGAAGCCGGCGGCGCGAAAGCGGCCTCCAGCGCCTCGAACTCTTGTGGCAGCATGTCGCACAGCAGCTGCACATGCGGAATGATATTGGCGCCGGCGATGAAGCCGAAATCCAGCTGGTCGCGATAGCTTTGCACCGTGATGTTGAGCGCAAGGCCGTGGGTCGAGATCGACACCGGGAAGATATGCAGCAGTTCGGCGCCCGCCGCATAAAGCGTCTGCCGCGGTCCCGGCACGTTCGACACCGTGATATTTGCCGCCGGCGGCAGCACGTCGGACAGGCTGGAGCGGCTGTACAGCAATGCCAGGATCTGCACCAGGATCGGCGTGCCGAGCATGGAGATGTTGGACACCTGCGGCATCAGCGCCCGCAACGGATGCGACATTTCCTTGGATTTGGTGGATTGCGCGATGATCGCCTCCAGCCGCGCCTTGGGGTCTTCGACATTGGTGGCGATCGAGCAGATCATGCCGAACACCTGATTGTTGGCGTCGGTATTGCCCTCTTCGCGCAGCGAGATCGGCACCGCCGCCGTCATCGATTTTGCGGGAAGCGCGCCGCGCTCCAGCAGATAGCGCCGGACCACGCCGCTTGAGAGCGCCAGCACCACGTCGTTGAGCTTGCCTCCGGACTGCTTCGCCAGCGCCTTGGCCTTGCTCAGCGAGATCGAGGTGCCGGCGAAGCTGCGTTCCGACGAGATCGATTTGTTCAGGATGGTGGACGGCGACACCATGCTGGCGATGCTGTCGCGCGATTTCGGATCGGTGACTTTTCCCAGCACATCGGAAATGCTTTTGGCCATGGTCGGAAGACTGCCGACAAACTTCACGGCGCTTTCGATCTGGAACATGGCGTTGTCGAACAGGATCGACCCGATATCGCTCTTGCCCGAGCGCGGCAGGTCGATGGTCTTCGGCGTCGAAGTGCCATCGAACGGCTGGCGCCAGAGCGCCTGGTAGGAATCGATCAGGTTGGCGGCGATATCGCGCGGCTCGTTGCCGGCCTTGGCGCGCGGCAGCGGCGCTTCGATCTCGCGCGGCACCGGCGTCACGTCATAGATCATGTTGGTGAGCGCCGCGCCGGCACCGCCGTCGATGCAGGCATGGTGCATCTTGGAATATAGCCCGATTTCGTTGTCCTTCATGCCCTCGAAGACATAGAACTCCCACAGCGGCCGGGCGCGGTTGAGCAGTTTTGCATGCATCCAGCCGACGATGCGCTCCAGCGTGGCGCGGTCGTAGGGCGCCGGCAGGCTGCCGCGGAAGATGTGCCGGTCGATGTCGAACTGGTCGTCCTCGACCCAGGAAGGATGATCGATGTCGAGCGGGGCTTTCTCCAATCGGGACTTGAGGATCGGCGCGACATGCAACCGCGAGGCGATCATCGCCTTGAAATCTTCGAAGAAGTTGCCCTTGTGATCCTCGGGGATCCGGAAGATTGCCATGCTGCCGACATGCATCGGCATCTCCGGCGTTTCCAGATACAGAAACGACGCGTCCATCGAGGACAGTTTTTTGCCTTCAGCCATGATTTCCTCCCGGCAGACGATACGCGACGCCTTTAAAGTACTCTTGGAGGCGTTCTTTAAGGTTCGGCGGCGGCCTGCGTTCAGGCGACCTGCCCGGATTGTGCATTCACCGGCGACCCATATGCAATGGCAAATGGCCCGGACCGGTCAAATGGGTGAAATTCCCCCTCAGCCTGTGCCAGACGGTCCGCGACCGCCCACAAAGCCGCGGCGTTGACGCCGAAGCCGATATGGCTGGCGAGGTGCACCTCGATATTCTCGGCGGTATCGGAGGGCCGCAGCAGTGAGGTCCGCCAGTTCACGATGCCGTCGGTACGGCTGTAGATCGACGTCGCCGGCACCGGCAGATCGCCGGCGATGGCCCTTGTCAGCTCGGAATTGTCTTCCACGATTTCGCCCGACAGCGCTTCGTAAAGCCGCGTCGCGTTGGTCGCGCGCACGTCGTTCGCGAACGGACTTCCGAGCGTAATGACGGAGCGGACCATGTCGGGCATTTGCAGCGCAAGGTCCCGCGCGTAGATGCCGCCGAGGCTCCATCCGACGATGCTGACCTTGCGGCCGGTCGTCGTGTGAATGTCGGCAAGCAATTTCTGTAACCCCGCGCGCTTGCTGGACACCCCGCCGAGATTGCGGCCCATTTTCCAGGCATAGGTGTCGTATCCCAGTTGCTTGAGGTAGCGCCGCATCGGCGCCATCGACAGGTCGCTGGCGAGAAAGCCGGGCAGCGCCAGCACCGGATGGCCATCGCCTTTCGGCGCCCGCATCAATAGCGGCGACAGCAGCAGGCTGGCGTTGAATTCGAGGATGCTGCGCACCTCGGCCAGCATCAGAACAAGGCCGGGGGGACGAAGCCGGCGTTGCGCGGTCGGCTCGCTTTGATCCATCGCCGACACTATTTTTTGTCCTTGGGCCGCGTGCCGCCAAGTCCGGTGCCAAGTCCGGTGCCAAGTCCCGTGCCAAGTCCTGCCATGGTCGTGAACATGTCCTGAAACCGTTCGGCGATCTTCGGATCGAAAGTGAACCAGCTCTGCATCAGCGCTTCCGGCGAAACCTTTTCGATGTTGGCGATCAATTGCTGCTGCAGCTTGTCCATCACCGCGGTCTGCATCGGCTGCACATCGGGCAATCCGATGAATTGCCGCGCTTCCAGCGGCGTGCAATCTACTTCGACGTTGATTTTCATGTCTGCTCCTGAAGTTCGTGCGTCACGCGCGGCGCCAAGCAGTATCGCCGCGACGCGTCTCGCGGGCAAGCGGCGTATTTTCAAGGCACTTCGCAGGGTGGGCACGGCGCGAACAGCGCGCCTTTGCCCACCCTACGAAAACCGCTCCGCCCTGAACGGTTTTGGATCGGCAAACGGCGTCTCGCCGGTGATCATTTCCGCCAGCAGCCGGCCGCTGGCCGGGCCCAGCGTCAGGCCATGATGCTGGTGGCCGAAATCGAACCACAGCCCGTTGTGGCGGGGCGCCTTGCCGATCACCGGCAGCATGTCGGGCAGACAGGGCCGCGCGCCCATCCATGGCCTCGCCTCCACCGCATCCCCTAACGGAAACAGCTGCCGCGCCCTCGGCAATGCGCGCTCGATCTGAACGGGCGTCGGCGGCGCGTCGCGGCGCGCGAACTCCACGCCGGTGGTGAGGCGGATGCCGCGATTCATCGGCGCCAGCAGGAAGCCGGAATCGGAATCGAGAACGGGATGATTGAGCACGGCATTGCCGCGCGGCGAAAGATGCAGGTGATAGCCGCGCTTGACGGCGAGCGGGATCGCATATCCGAGCGGACCAAACACCAGGTCCGACCACGGACCCAGCGCCACCACGATCTCGCGCGCAACGATGGCGCCGCGGGAGCCGGCGATGCGCCATCCGCCGCCATGTTGCTCGAGCGTCCTGGCGTCGCCGACCAGAAATCGTCCGCCCTTGCGCGCGAACAGCGCCGCATAGGCTTTGGCCAATCCGCCGGGATCGGGAACGAAGCCGGGCGTCGGCAAATAGATGCCGCCGGCAAAATCTCCGGTCAGAGCGGGCTCGCGTTCGGCGATGTCACGGGCATCGAGAGTCTCACCCTCGACGCCATATTGCCTGGCGCGGTCGCGATCGCGCAGCGCGCCCTTGAGCGTTGCCTCGGAACGAAACAGCTTGATCCATCCGGTCTTGCGCAGCAGCTGCGGCGCGCCGGCCTCCGCGATCAAGGCTTCATGCTCGATCAGGCTGCGGCGGATCAGGGGCAGTTCGGCAAGCGCGCTGTGCAGCGTGCGTTCCGGCGATGAGGCGCGAAAATAGCGCACCAGCCACGGCAGAAACAGCGGCAGGTCGGCGACCGCATAGCGCACCTGTGGCGACCGATTGAGCGCATAGCGAAGGATTTGGCCGAAATCGCGCGGAAACATGTACGGAAAAACCGACGCGCATTCGATCAGCCCGGCATTGCCGTAGCTGGTCTCCTCGCCGGCAAGCTCGTGCCTGTCGACCAGGATGACATCGCGGCCGCGCTGCTGCAGGTGCAAGGCGGCACAGACGCCGACCATACCCGCGCCCAGTACAGCGATTTCGGCCTTGAACTCCACCTTATCTCTCCGAAAGTCGAATGCGCGCGCCCGCCGCCCGCCGCTCCTTAGCTAGGCGTTGGGCCATCGCGGCGCAAACCGGCTTCGCAAATAAGGCTTGGCTCGACGGTTATGGGAACGGGGGGAAATCGCGCTTGCGCGGCGGCCCAAGCCCGGCAACAATGATCTGAAGGGCGCGATCGGGGACGTTGGCGCCGACGATAAAACCAGCCGGGAGAACGTGAACCTATGTCGATACGTCAGACCTTGCTTGCGATGACCACGGTTTCGCTATTCGCGTTTGCTCCAGCGTCGGCCCAGACCCTGCGCTACGCCAACCAGGGCGATCTCAAATCGCTGGATCCCTATACGCTCAAGGAAACCACGACGATCGCCCATCACGGCCACGTCTATGAGGGTCTGGTCACACGCGACAAAGACTTGAAGGTCATTCCCGCCCTGGCGGAAAGCTGGGAAACGCCCGAGCCCACGCGCTGGCGTTTCCACCTGCGCAAAGGCGTCAAATTCCATAATGGCGACGCCTTTACCGCCGACGACGTGATCTTTTCCGCGGACCGCGTCCGCGCCAAGGGCTCCAACTTCCTGACCAACGTTGCGGCCGATGCCAAGTTTGTAAAGATCGACGATTACACGATCGATGTGAAACTGGATTCGCCGAATCCCATTTTGATTTCGCAATGGGACGGCTGGTACATCATGGACAAGAAGTGGTGCGAGGAACACAACGCCGTCGCGCCGACCCCGGCCTCGGCGACGACGCCGAGCTATGCCTCGCTCAACGCCAATGGCACCGGCCCTTTCATGATCGAAAGCCACCAGCCCGGCGTAAAGACGGTGTTCAAGGTAAACCCCAACTGGTGGCGAAAGCCGGAACATAACCTCAAGGAGATCATCTTCACGCCGATCGGTTCGGATGCGACGCGTGTTGCGGCCCTGCTGTCGGGCGAAGTCGACGTCGTCGAGCCGGTTCCGATCCAGGATATCGGACGCGTCGATGCCAGTCCCAACGCCCAGGTGCTGAAAGGCCCTGAATTGCGCACGATTTTTCTCGGCATGGACCAGGTGCGCGACGAACTGCTCTATTCGAACGTCAAGGGCAAGAATCCCTTCAAGGACGTCCGCGTTCGCGAGGCCTTCTTCAAGGCGGTGGACATCGAACTGATCAAAAACCGCGTCATGCGCGGTCTGTCGACGCCGTCGGCGCTGATGATCGCGCCGCAGCTGTTCAAATTGTCGGGTGACTTCGTCCGGCCGAAGTTCGATCCGGACGGGGCCAAAAAGCTGCTCACCGAGGCCGGCTATCCCGACGGTTTCGAGGTGACGATGGATTGCCCCAACGATCGCTATGTCAATGACGCCGCGATCTGCCAGGCTGTGGTCGGCATGCTGGCGCGCATCGGCATCAAGATCAACCTGCTGGCGCAGCCGAAGCAGCTTTATTTCGCCAAGGTGCTGAAGCCCGGCGGCTTCCAGACCTCGTTCTACTTGCTGGGCTGGACCCCGGCGACATCGGATTCCCAGAATGTGCTATATGACATCTTGGGCTGCCGTGACGATCCGAAAACCAACCGCGGCGAAGCCAATCTGGGCGGCTACTGCAACAAGCAGGTAGACGCGCTTGCCGACAAGGTGCTGCTGGAAACTGACGACGCCAAACGCGACCAATTGATCAAGCAGGCGTTTGAAATCGTCGCCAAGGATTTCGGCTATATCCCGCTGCATCAGCAGGCCCTGGCATGGGGCGTATCCAAAAAAGTGAAACTCGTGCAGCGCGCCGACAATCAGGTTCTGCTCTACTGGGCAACCAAACAGGAGTAGGTAACTGACTTCGTCATGGCCGGGCTTGTCCCGGCCATCCACGTCTTTCCTGTCTCAGCGCTGTTAAGACGTGGATGCCCGGCACAAGGCCGGGCATGACGACTCCCCAGCGAAAGGACCACATGCTGGCTTTCACGCTTCGCCGCGCCATTCAGGCCATCGGGGTCATGATTGCGGTCGGAATCATCTCGTTCTCGATGTTCCGGTTCGCCGGCGATCCCGTCAACCAGATCGTCTCGCTGGATACGTCGGCCGCCGAGCGCGCCGAAATCCGCAAATCGCTCGGGCTCGACGATCCGGTGGCGGTGCAGTTCGCCAGGTATTTTGCCAACGCGGTGCAATTCAAGTTCGGCGTTTCCTATCAGTTTCGCCAGCCGGTCTCCGCCCTGCTGAAGGAACGGATGCCGGCGACGCTGGAGCTTGCCATCTGCGCGACCATTCTCGCTATGGTGTTCGGCATATTGATGGGCGTCTACTCGGCGCTGAGGCGGGATTCGTTTCTCGCAAAAGTGTTCCAGGCGGTGTCGCTGATCGGAATCTCGCTGCCGACGTTCCTGATCGGCATCCTTCTGATCTATCTGTTCGCGGTGACGCTGGGCTGGCTGCCGTCGTTCGGGCGCGGCGACGTGGTGCGGATCGGCTGGTGGACCACCGGACTGCTCACGGTGTCCGGCCTCAAGGCGCTGATCATGCCGTCGATCACATTAGGCCTGTTCCAGATGACCTTGATCATGAGGCTGGTGCGCGCCGAGATGCTGGAGGTGCTGCGCACCGACTATATCCGCTTCGCACGCGCGCGCGGATTGACCACGCGGGCGATCCATTTCGGCCACGCGCTGAAGAACACCCTGGTCCCCGTCATCACCGTGGCCGGCCTGCAATTTGGCTCGGTTATCGCATTTGCGATCATCACCGAAACCGTATTCCAGTGGCCGGGCATGGGACTGCTGTTCGTGCAAGCGGTGCAGAACGTCGATATTCCGATCATGGCCGCTTATCTGCTGGTGGTGTCGCTGATCTTCGTCACCATCAATCTCATTGTCGATATTCTCTACACGGTGGTCGATCCGCGGTTGCGCTCGACCATCCAGCGCCCGGCCTGAACGGGACAGCCGCATGACCGAAGCTCTCGTACCGCACACAGTCGAACCGGATGCCGTTTCTGCTCACACCGGAACAGCGACAACGCATTTGTTGGGCCGCATCGTTGCCAGCGACATCTTCTATTCCTTCCGCCGCTCGAAACTCACCATGGCCGCGGCCGGCGTGACACTGCTGTTTTTTCTGCTGGCGATTCTTGCGCCGCTGCTCGCGGTGCAGAACCCGTTTGATCCCGCGCAGCTTCAACTGATGAATTCGCGCATCGCGCCGCTGTGGACCGCGGACGGCCAGAGCCCGTTTTTTCTCGGTACCGATGAGCAGGGCCGCGACGTATTTTCGGCCATTCTGTATGGCTTGCGGATTTCCCTGACGGTCGGCGTGCTCGGCAGTTTGCTCGCCGGCACGCTTGGCATCTGCCTCGGCCTGATCGCCGGTTATGTGGGCGGCGCCGTCGATGGCCTGATCATGCGCATCGCCGACGTGCAGCTCACCTTCCCCGCCATTTTGATCGCGCTTCTGATCAATGGCGTCGTCAAATCCGTCATGGGCAATCGCCTCGACGCCATCGCCACGCTCGCCGTATTGGTGTTCGCGATCGGCCTCAGCTTCTGGGTGCAGTATGCGCGCACCGTGCGCGGCTCGGTGATGGTGGAGAAGAGCAAGGATTACGTCGCCGCCGCGCAGTTGATCGGGCTGCCGGCGCCGGTGATCATGCTGCGCCATGTGCTGCCCAATGCGATGGGGCCTATCCTGGTGATCGCCACCATCAATCTCGCGCTCGCCATCATCACCGAGGCGACGCTGTCATTCCTCGGCTCCGGGATGCCCGACACCATGCCGTCGCTCGGAACCCTGATCCGGATCGGCAACAATTATCTGTTCGCGGGCGAATGGTGGATCGTCGCATTTCCAGGATTTGCGCTGGCAGGACTGATCCTTTCCATCAACCTGCTCGGCGACTGGCTGCGCGACGCGCTCAATCCGAAGCTCAGATGATCCGCAAACGTCCGATCGCATGACCGAACCCGTTCTCTCCGTACGTAACCTCAAGGTGGAATTCGTCACCCGCCGCGACAATCTGCGCGCCATCGACGGAATTTCGTTCGACATCGCCAAGGGCGAGGTGCTGGGCGTGGTCGGCGAATCCGGCGCCGGCAAATCCGTCACCGGCCTCGCCGTGATCGGCCTGATCGATCCGCCGGGGCGCATCAGCGGCGGCGAGATTTATCTGTCGGGCATGCGGATCGACAATCTGCCGGCGGAAGAGCAGCGGCGGCTGCGGGGAAAACGGATCGGCATGATCTTTCAGGACCCGCTCACCAGCCTCAATCCGCTATACCGGATCGGCGACCAGCTGGTCGAGACCATCCGCACCCATCTCGACCTGACGGAATCCGCCGCCCGCAAGCGCGCCATCGACCTGTTGGCCGAGGTCGGCATTCCCGCGCCGGAAAAGCGCATCGATGCCTATCCGCATGAATTTTCCGGCGGCATGCGCCAGCGCGTCGTGATCGCGCTGGCGATCTGCGCCGAACCGGAGCTGATCATCGCCGACGAACCGACCACGGCGCTCGATGTCTCGGTGCAGGCCCAGATCATCTCATTGATAAAACGGCTCGGCCGCGATCACGGCACCGCCGTGATGCTGGTGACCCATGACATGGGCGTGATCGCGGAAACCTCGGACCGCGTCGCGGTGATGTATTCCGGCCGCATCGCCGAAATCGGTCCGGTGCAGGACGTGGTGCGGCATCCGCTGCATCCCTATGCCAAAGGCCTGATGGGCGCGATTCCCACGCTTGCCGGCGAGTCGACGCGGCTGACACAGATTCCGGGGTCAATGCCGCGGCTCTCGGCCATTCCGCCGGGCTGCGCCTTCAACCCGCGCTGTCCGTTTGTGTTCGACCGCTGCCGGGTCGAACGGCCGGAACCGATCCGGCATGGGACGCAGGATGTCGCTTGCCATCTCTATGATAGTGCCGCGAAGGAGAACGCGGCATGATCGCGGCGCCGTTTGTCGACGTCAAAAATCTGCGCCGCGTGTTCGATGTCTCGAAACCGTGGCTCAACCGGATGCTCGAAGGCGGCCATCTGGAGTTTCTTAAAGCCGTCGATGGCGTCACCTTCGATATCGCCAAGGGCGAAACCTTCGCGCTGGTCGGCGAATCCGGCTCGGGCAAGACCACGGTGGCGCGGATGGTGGTGGGCCTGCTGCCGCCGACCTCGGGCGAAGTGATCATCGACGGCGTCTCGATGAGCGCCGCCAGGCAATTGCAGGCGCGCCGCCAATTGCGCCGCCGCATCCAGATGATTTTTCAGGACCCCTATGCCAGCCTCAACCCGCGGCTGCGGGTCGATGCCATCGTCGCCGAGCCGATCCGCGCCTTCGGCCTCATCCAGGGCGAGCGCTACATCCGCGGCCGCGTCGGCGAACTGTTGAATCTGGTCGGATTGCACGCCGACGACGGCTGGAAATATCCGCATGAATTTTCCGGCGGCCAGCGCCAGCGCATCGCCATTGCGCGCGCGCTGGCGTCCGAAGCCGAGTTCATCGTCTGCGACGAGCCGACCTCGGCGCTCGATGTGTCCGTGCAGGCGCAGATTCTCAATCTGATGCGCGACCTGCAGGACAAGTTCGGCCTGACCTACCTGTTCATCAGCCACAACCTCGCGGTAGTAAGGCACATGGCCAGCCGGATCGGCGTGATGTATCTCGGCCGCATTGTCGAGATCGCGGAAGGGCGCGAACTGTTCAGCAATCCGCGCATGCCCTACACCAGGATGCTGCTGGGCGCGGTTCCCGACCTCGCGATGTCCGGCCGCCAGCGTATTCCGGTGCAGGGCGAGATTCCGAACCCGATCGATCCGCCGCCCGGCTGCGCCTTCAACCCGCGCTGCCCGCTGGCGTTCGACCTCTGCCGCAGGGAAGCTCCCGCTTTGATCGACGGCGTCGCCTGTCATGCTGTTAACAATCCAGCGCATGCCGCGACAACGGTATGATGCAGCAGGGTCATTTACCTTGGACACAGTCGCGGCGGCGTATGCCTCTTTGCCTCGCAGGCAGAGGCCGTCTTGCATCGTCAGATTCGTACAGTCCGAACAGGCCATTCAAAACGGGCAGTATAGAGGGCAGTATAGAGGGCAGTATCTCAAGTAAAAGCAACGCTATCAAGAGATGTAGCTCAGTCTGCATCTCTCAATTGAGCCTCCAGTAGTTCCGCTAAATATGCTTCGAGAACAGAAAAATCCAGATTCCCTTCATGCCAAGCACGGTCAGCGGCCCTCAGGCCATCGACATATCCTTTGCAATTTTCTCGGATTCGTTCAGGGACAATCTTTCGCCCGGGCAACAGTCCTCCCGATTTTGCGCAAAGTAGATAGTAGCAAGTCGCGCGTGCCGTGCGGCCGTTCCCCTCAATAAACGGATGAACCCAATTCAGACGCCAGAGTCCATATGCTGCCATTTCACTAGCGGTCCAATTGAACCAGTTCTCATGGATTGTCGATATGAATCGATCCATAAGTTCGGGCACGTCTTTGAAGTGCGGCGGCAGATGGTTGCCAACGTAAATGGGCTCTTCGCGGAAACGGCCGCCGAACTGGGAAATATTCGCGACGGCAACGTGGTTCAGCGCCCAAAGAGTGTACTTGTCAAAAGCTGTGAAGCCTTGTTTCAATCCGATCTCAACGCTGTTTGTCAGCAGATCGTATTGCCGGAAAAGGTTCTTTTCCTGGACCAGATCGTAAAGCTGGCGGTCATCGCCCTCGGAAACAATCATTCAAAAAAAGAGCCCGCAAGTCGGGCTCTTCCTTTCCGGCGTTGGTCATCGTGCGTGCGTTCGCATCAAAATGCTGTTTGCCGCGGTTCTGGCCGTCTCTTTGGTTATTCCAGAATTTTCCGGAGCATTACCGTAAGCAAAACTGATACGCTGTTCCCGCAACTGCTCATCCGTCACGCCAGTTTCGCGGGCCTGTTGCAACAGGCGGTCCAATTCGGGCCGTGCGGGGGCAGACTTTAGAACTGATTTTCGGATTGCCATGTCTGATTCTCCCGTTCTTCGTGGGCCAAGATACCTCAGCCATTTCTTAAGAAGATATAACGACCTGCTGCGGCAGAACAGCGGTCGCCAAAAATATTTCCTAACACGATTCGACTGCAAAACCGGGCTTTTGGGCGCCTCCCGGGGAATTCCCCAAATTGGGGCACGGTCTTTGGCTGGACATTTCCGTACATATACGGCGGTGGTCTGCCGAAGTCTCGGTCGGCCTAACGAGTAGGCCACTGAAGCTCAAAACAGACCCGCATCGTCGGGTACGAGACGGGTGACGGCTCGTTGGTCTGTAAACTTGACCTGCCTAGCCTTGCTATCCGATCTGCTCCTGCGAGATGGAGGGACCAAACCGAGCCGCACGTAAAGCCCGGTTGGCAGGCTCCCCCGGCTGTGGTCAAGTGCGCCGCCCGCGCAAGCCCGCCTACCCCTTGGATTCCCATGAGCAACATCAATCCCGATCCGTTCACCACCCGGCCCGAGATCGAAGGCACCTTCGGGGTGGTCACCTCCACCCACTGGATTGCCACCGCGGTCGGCATGGCCACGCTGGAAAAAGGCGGCAACGCGTTCGACGCCGGCGTCGCCACCGCCTTCACGCTGCAGGTGGTCGAGCCACATCTCAACGGTCCCGGCGGCGACGTGCCCGTCATCGTGCACGACGTGAAGCGCGGGCGCACCGAGGTGATCTGCGGCCAGGGCCCCGCGCCGGCCAAAGCCACCATTGCGCATTACCGCGACGAACTCGGTCTGGATCTCATCCCCGGCACCGGCCTGCTGGCGGCCTGCATCCCCGGCACCTTCGACACCTGGATGACCTTGCTGCGCGACTACGGCACGATGCGGCTGGCCGATGTGCTCGGCCCCGCGATCGACTACGCCAAAAACGGTTTTCCGCTGGTGGAGCGCGCCAGCGCCACCATCGATACCGTCAAGGATCAGTTTCGCGAGCATTGGCCGACCTCGGCGGCGCTTTATTTGCCGAACGGCAAGGTTCCGGTGCCCGGCACCATCTTCACCAACCCGAAATTTGCGGAGACTTACGAACGCATCCTTCGCGAAGCGCAAAACGGCGGCGGAAGCCGCGAGAATGAAATCGAACGCGCCCGCAAAGCCTGGTCGCAGGGGTTTGTCGCCGAAGCCATCGATCGTTTCTGCCGCACGCAAGAGGTCATGGACACGTCAGGCCGGCGTCACCGCGGTGTCCTGACCGGCCAGGACATGGCCGGCTGGCAGGCGACTATCGAGGCGCCGATCTTTTACGATTACGGGCGCTACAGGGTGATGAAAGCCGGACCCTGGACGCAAGGGTTGGCGACGTTGCAGACGCTCGCGCTACTCAAGGGTTTTGACCTCGATGCGCTGAGCCCGGTGAGTGCCGAGTTCATTCATCTTCAGGTCGAAGCGACCAAGCTGGCGTTTGCCGATCGCGACACCTTCTACGGCGATCCCAAATTCGTCGACGTGCCGGTCGATGTGCTGCTGTCGGACGCCTACAACGACCAGCGCCGCAAGCTGATCACGGGTCGCGCCTCGATGGAACTGCGGCCGGGAACGGTGACCGGTTTCGGCAAGCAGGTCGACGTTCGCCTTGCCTCCGGCGCGCGCTCGGCGGTCGAAAACTCAGGCGCCGGAGAACCGACCGTCGGCCGCATCGACTGGACCCACGACGAAGACCACCTGCCCGACGTCACGCAGGCGCGCGATCACGAGCGGATGGGCGCAATTCCCGGCGATACCGTGCATTTCGATATTATCGACCGCGACGGCAACATGGTCACGGCGACGCCGTCGGGCGGCTGGCTGCATTCCTCGCCGGTGATTCCGGAACTCGGTTTTCCCCTCGGCACCCGCGCGCAGATGTTCTGGCTCGACGAAGACCATCCGGCCGCACTGATGCCGGGAAAACGTCCGCGCTCGACACTGACGCCGACCATGGCGCTGCGCGATGGAGAGCCGTATCTCGCATGGGGCTCGCCCGGCGGCGACCAGCAGGATCAGTGGATCACCCAATTTTTCCTGCGGCACGTTCATGCCAACATGAATCTGCAGGAGGCAATCGACGCGCCGGCCTGGCATTCCGAGCATTTCCCGTCGTCGTTCTGGCCGCGCAAGGCCCGTCCCGGCGTCATGGTGGTGGAGTCGCGCGTGCCGGAGGCCACGGTGAAGGAGTTGCGCGCGCGCGGCCATCAGGTCGAAGTCGGTCCCGACTGGTCCGAAGGCCGCCTCACCGCCGCCTCGAAACTCGGCCGCCGCCGCCGCGCCGCCGCCAATCCGCGCGGCATGCAAGGCTACGCGGCCGGACGATAGTTTTGACAAGATGACCTGGTCGATCATCGCCCGCGACACCGCCACCGGCCAGTTCGGTATCGCGGTCGCGACGCGCTTTTTCGCGGTCGGCGCGCGGGTGCCCTATATCGCCTCAGGAGTCGGCGCCATCGCGACGCAGGCGTTGACCAATCCCTATTACGGCATCGATGGATTGAAGTTTTTGCACGAAGGCAAATCGCCGAGCGATGTTATCGCGACGCTGAAGGCCGCAGACAGCGGCCACGCAAGCCGGCAGCTTCACATCATGGACACCGCGGGCCGCATCGCCGCATACACCGGCGCCGAATGCGTGGATTGGTGCGGACATATCGAGGGCGAGCGTTTCTCGATTGCCGGCAACATGCTGGCGGGTGCCCGCGTGCTTGACGATACCGCCGCGGCCTACACCGCCAGCGAAACGCTGCCGTTCGCGCAACGCCTGATCGCCGCGATGCGCGCCGGCGAAGCCGCGGGCGGCGACAAGCGCGGCAGGCAGTCGGCGGCGCTTTTGATCTGCGGCGACGAGGAATGGTCGGCGCTGGATCTGCGCGTCGACGACCACACCGATCCGCTTCAAGAACTCGAACGGCTCGAACAGGTCAGCCGCGAGCGCTGGGTGCACTTCCGCCAATTCCTGCCGACCCGCGCAAATCCAGCAGGAATCACGGATCGCAAGATCATCGATGCCGCCGTCGAAGCCGCGATTGCGGGCGAGAAATGACCGCAGTTCCGCTGATCGAAATCGAGAACTTGCGCGTCATCTTCCATGGCGACGGCGGGCGTATCACCCACGCCGTCGATCGCGTCGATCTCAGCGTGGCCAACGGCGCCACGCTCGGCCTGGTCGGCGAGTCCGGCTGCGGCAAGAGCGTCACTTCGCTGGCGATCATGGGGCTGTTGTCGAAGGACTCCGCTGAAGTCACCGGCTCGGTCCGCTTCGACGGCTTCGATCTGCTCGATGTGCCCGATGAAACGCTGCGCGACTTGCGCGGCAACCGGGTGGCGATGATCTTCCAGGAACCGATGACTTCGCTCAATCCGAGTTTTACCATCGGGGAGCAGATCATCGAGACCATCCTGCGCCATCGCGGCGGATCACGGCGGCAGGCGCGCCAGCGCGCCATCGAGCTGCTGCGCCGCGTGCATATTCCTTCGCCGGAACGCCGCGTCGACGAGTACCCGCACAAGCTTTCCGGCGGCATGCGCCAGCGCGTCATGATCGCGATGGCGCTGGCCTGCGACCCGATGCTGCTGATCGCGGACGAGCCGACCACCGCGCTCGACGTCACGCTGCAGGCGCAGATCCTCGATTTGATGCGCGAATTGAAAGCGGCGAGCGGCGCCGCCATCATTCTGATCACCCACGATCTCGGCGTGGTGGCCGAAGTCTGCGACGAGGTCGCGGTGATGTATGCCGGCGAGATCGTCGAGCGCGCGCCGGTGGATGAGCTGTTCGCGAGCCCGCAGCATCCCTACACGGTCGGCCTGCTCGGCTCGATCCCCCGGCTCGACCGCCAAGCCTCCCACCTCGCCACCATCGAGGGCATGGTGCCGAATATGAGCGCGCCGCCGCAGGCCTGCCGCTTCGCGGCGCGCTGCCCGTTCGTCAGCGAACCCTGCGTCGCGGCGCCGCCGCCGATGGTCGCGGTCAGCCCGGGCCACTGGTCGCGCTGCATCAAGGCGCCGCTGGAGAGGCTGGTGTCGTGATGGGGTTACATCAGTTCCTCATACGCGGGCTTGACCCGCGTATCCATCTTCTTCGCAAGAGTCTTTCGAAGCGGATGGATTGCCGGGTTGAGCCCGGCAACGACGGGGTTGTGGGACGGATGAATCCATGACCGCGCTGCTCGAAGTCGAAGGCCTGGTCAAACATTTCGTTGCCGATCGCTCGGTGTTCGGAACGCCGCGCGCCTTTGTGAAGGCGGTCGACGGCGTCAGCTTCAATGTCGAGGCCGGCAAGACGCTGGCGTTGGTCGGCGAATCCGGCTGCGGCAAATCCACCGTGAGCCGGCTGGTGTTGCGGCTGATCGAGCCCGATGCCGGTAGCATCCGTTTTGACGGCCGCGACCTGCTCAAGCTCGACGCCAACCAATTGCGCGCGTTCCGCCGTAGCGCGCAGATCATCTTCCAGGACCCCTACGCCTCGCTCAATCCGCGCATGACGGTGAATCAGATCCTGACCGAACCGCTGGCGCTGCACGATCTCGTGCCGCCGGCAGGCCGCCGCGAGCGCGTCGAGGAACTGCTGCGTCTGGTCGGGCTGGAGCCGCGTTTTGCGCGCCGCTACAGTCACGAGTTCTCCGGCGGCCAGCGCCAGCGCATCGCCATTGCACGGGCGCTGGCGGTCGAGCCGAAGCTGATCATCTGCGACGAACCGGTGTCGGCGCTCGATGTGTCGATCCGTTCGCAGATTCTCAACCTGCTGCGCGACCTGCAGGACCGGCTCGGCCTCGCCTATATCTTCGTCTCGCACGATCTCGCGGTGGTGAAGCATATTGCCGACCGCGTCGCGGTGATGAATTTGGGCGAGATCGTCGAAACCGCCGATACCGCGGCATTGTTCGCCTCGCCGCGCCATCCCTACAGCCGCGCGCTGCTTTCGGCGATCCCGGTGCCCAACCCGAAGGCCAGGCGCAGCCGCATCCTGCTGCAGGGCGAGATGCCGAGCGCGCTCAATCCGCCGCCGGGCTGCCGTTTTCATACCCGCTGCCCCTATGTCATCGAGCGCTGCCGCATCGAGCGGCCGCAACTGCTCGCTGACGCGGCTGGACACGCCACCGCCTGCCATCGCACCGCGGAACTGCCGCCGCCGGACGCGATCGTGCTTGCCGACAGCGCCTTTTCGCCGGCGCTGGAACGGCTGGTGGCGGCCTTTACCGGAAAGTCGGAAGGTATGTCCGGGGCCGGTGTTGGTATAAATAATGCAACGTCGCCACCGCACGCTTAACCAAGGGACCTGACCGATGAGACCTTTTCGTGCCGCAGCCACCGCCATGGCGCTGTTCGTATCGCTGAGCGCCGGCGCTTTCGCTCAGACCACGCTGCGCATCGGCCTCGCCGAAGACCCGGACATGCTCGACCCAACGCTCGGCCGCACCTATGTCGGGCGCATCGTCTTTGCGGCATTTTGCGACAAGCTGTTCGACATCGACGAAAAGCTCAACATCGTGCCGCAACTGGCGCTGTCGCACGAAACTTCGGCCGACGGCAAGGAGATGACGATCAAGCTACGGCCCGGAGTCAAATTCCACGACGGCGAGCCGTTCGATGCCGAGGCCGCTAAATATTCGCTGGAGCGGCATCTCACCTTTCCAACCTCCTTCCGCAAGCCGGAACTGGCCACGGTCGACCATGTCGATGTGGTCGATCCGCTGACGATCAAGCTGGTCCTGAAGACGCCATACTCGCCGCTGATCGCGCAACTCACCGATCGCGCCGGGATGATGGTTTCGCCAAAAGCGGCAAAAGAGGCCGGCGACAAGTTCGGACTGCATCCGGTTTGCGCCGGCCCCTACAAATTCGTCGAACGCGTGCAGCAGGACCGCATCGTGGGCGAGAAATTCGTCGATTACTGGAACAAGGATAATGTCTTCATCGACAAGGTCGTGTTGCTTCCCATTGTCGACGCCACGGTGCGGCTTGCCAACCTGAAATCCGGCGGGCTCGATTTGATCGAGCGGGTGCTGGCGACCGACATCAAGACGGTGCAGGCGGATCCGAAACTCAAGCTGGCGACCGCACCCGATCTCGGCTACCTCGGCCTCACCATCAATATCAACAATGACAAGAATAAAGGTCCGCTTAGCCAGTCGGAAAAGGTGCGTCAGGCGCTCGATCTTTCGATCGACCGCGAGGCGCTCAATCAGGTCGTGTTCAACGGTGAATTCACGCCTGGCAATCAGTGGGTCAGCCCGGCGCATCCCTATTACCAGAAGGCGTTTCCGGTGCGCGGGCGCGATATTGCCAAGGCCAAAGCCCTGTTGAAGGAATCCGGCGCGCCGCTTCCGGTCAGCATCGATTACATGGTGCCGAAAGGCGCCGAGAACGAAGCCGTGGCCCAGGTGATCCAGTCGATGGCGGCGGAGGCCGGTTTCGACCTGAAGATTCGCGTCATCGAGTTTGCGACGTCGTTCAAGCAGGCCCAGGCCGGCGAATTTCAGGTGTTCCAGATCAACTGGAGCGGCCGGATCGATCCCGACGGTAATTCCTACGTCTTCCTTCACACCAAGGCGCCGCAGAACGATGGCGGCTATTCCAACCCCGAAGCCGACAAGCTGATGGAAGATGGCCGTCTGGTCACCGACCCGGCGCAGCGCAAGGCGATCTACGAGAAGCTGACCAAGATCGTGCTCAACGACGAACCGCTGATCTATCTCTATCATCGCAAGCTCTTGATCGCGCACACGACCAAGCTCGAAGGCTACAAGCAGATGCCGGACGGCCTCGTGCGTGTGATCGGGCTGAAGCTGAAGTGAGCGCACGCCGACGCCGCAGGGGGGGCAAAGCGAAGGGGCGCCATTGCGTCCGGTCGCGTGCCCACCATCGGCTGCATAAAAAAGTGGTGGGCACGGCGCGAAGTGCGCGCCTTTGCCCACCCTACGGGGCTGCCTCCGGGGCAGCGCCTCGGCCATGCTGACCTTCCTCGCCAGACGCCTCGTTCAGCTGATCCCGACGCTGTTTTTCGTGTCGGTCCTGATCTTCTCGCTGCAACAGTTGCTGCCGGGCGATCCGGCGCTGGTGATGGCCGGCGAGGAACGCGACCCCGCGGTGATCGCGCAAATCCGCCAGCAATACCGGCTCGATCAGCCGATCCCGGTGCAATACGTCTATTGGGTAAAGGGCGTATTGTCCGGCGATTTCGGCGAGTCGCTGCGGATCAAGGTGCCGGTGCGCGAATTGATTGCGCAAAAGCTCCCGGTGACGATCCAGCTTGCCCTGATGGCGATCGTGATTTCGTTCCTGATCGGGATTCCCGCCGGGATAATCTCGGCGGTCAAGAAAGGCACGGCCTGGGACTACGGCGCCAATTTGTTCGCGCTGTGGGGCATCTCGACGCCGAACTTCTGGCTCGGGATCATGCTGATCTTCCTGTTCTCGATCGAACTCGGCTGGCTGCCGGCGTCCGGCTACGTCCCGCTGTCCGAGAACTGGCGCGCCAGCCTCGCTTCCACCATCATGCCCGCCTTCGTGCTGGGCAATGCCTTCGCCGCGGTGCTGATGCGGCATACCCGCAGCGCCATGCTGCAGGTGCTGGAGAGCGACTATGTCCGCACCGCCCGCGCCAAGGGCCTGTCCGAACGCTCGGTGATTCTCAAGCACGCCATGCGCAATGCGCTGACGCCGGTCATTACGCTGGGTGCGCTGCATCTCGGAGAGTTGCTGGGCGGTGCGGTGCTGACCGAACAGATTTTTTCGATTCCGGGATTCGGCAAGCTGATCGTCGATGCCGTGTTCAACCGCGACTACGCGGTGGTGCAAGGCGTCGTGCTGGTCACGGCCACGGCCTATATCCTTCTGAACCTGATCGCCGACATCGGCTACATCCTCGTCAATCCCCGGCTGAGGGCGTAGTTCATGACCGACGCGGCACTCCACGGCATTCCGGCCACGCGGACGGACGAACTGGAAAGCCCGGCGCGGCGCGCGCTGCGACGCCTATTCCAGCGCAAGGGCGCGGTGGTCGGCATCGTCGTGATCGTGACGTTCATTTTGCTGGCGTTGTTCGCGCCATGGATCGTGCCCTATGACCCGATTGCGACCAGCTGGACGCTGGTGCGCAAGCCGCCATCGGCGCTGCACTGGTTCGGCACCGACGACCTCGGCCGCGATATTTTCGGCCGGGTGATCTATGGGGCGCGGGCGTCGCTGATGGCAGGCGTGATATCGGTCGGCATCGCGCTCGGCATCGGCGTGCCGTTCGGGATGCTGTCGGGCTATCGCGGCGGATTTGTCGACGCGCTGATCAGCCGGATCACCGACGCCATGCTGGCCTGCCCGTTCCTGATTCTCGCCATCGCGCTGGCGGCGTTTCTGGGGCCCAGCCTCGGCAACGCCATGATCGCCATCGGCATCACCACCACGCCGATCTTCATCCGGCTGACGCGAGGCCAGGTGATGAGCGTCAAGGTCGAGGACTATGTCGAGGCCGCGCGCGCCATCGGCAACCCGCCCTGGCGCATCGCGCTGTTCCACATCCTGCCGAACATCATGCCGGCGCTGCTGGTGCAGGCAACGCTTTCGATCGCCGCCGCGATCATCGCGGAAGCCGCGCTGTCGTTCCTCGGGCTCGGGCAGCAGCCGCCGGCGCCCTCCTGGGGCAGCATGCTCAATGCCGCGCAGCGTTTCCTGACCAACGCGCCGTGGATGGCGATCTGGCCGGGGCTGGCGATTTTCCTGGTGGTGCTGTCGTTCAACCTGGTCGGCGACGGCCTGCGCGACGCGCTCGATCCGCGGGAGAGATGAGCACCGAATCGTAGGGTGGACAAAGGCGCTCTTGCGCCGTGCCCACCACTTTGTTTCCGATGCAGACATGGTAGGCACGCCATCGGACGCGTCGCGTCCGCCGGCTTTGCCCACCCCACCCATGAAATGCTAAATCACCGTCTCCTGCGCCACGCGGCGGCAATCCATTTCGTATTCGAGATCGACCACGGGCGGCCGCGCGAAATGCCAGGTCAGCCCGGATCGCATGACGCCGCGGCGCACCAGTTCATCGGCAATGACCGGATGAAAGTCGTGAACGCTGTAGGCCTGCACCGCGGTGGTGTCCTTCCAGCCATATCCGAATTCGCCGAGCCGCTCTTGCATTGAAGCGACGGTGAATCTCACCTTCTCTTTCAGGGCGTCGGGGCTAAGATCGCGGTAGCGCACGATGCGCTCGGGATAGCTGCCGCTGCCGCCACGCAACTCGGCGCCGCCGGCGATGACAAAGGACAGTACGGCACTTTGGCTTGGGCGGGTGAATGAGAATGCATAAAACGACGGTTCGGACGGCGGATCGATTTCCGGACAGACATTGCTGCGCGCCACCGGATTGACGGTGCCGTCGAAGATTTTCCATTCCGCCAGTGTCTTGACGTAGTGCTCGTTGAATTTTCGAAACCCGTCTTCGGTGAAGGCGCCCGGCGAGCGCAATTCGCAGGCGCAGAACGACGTCAGCGGGCGTCCGGCCGCCTGGATATATTTCGCGGCTTGCGCAAAACCCTCGGCCAGCGGCAGCAGCCGGTCGAAACGCACGCGCTCGACCTCGAAACCGGAATCGGCCGCGGCGCCGCTGGAATACTGGAATACGGCCGGGATGAAGCGATAATTGCCGGCCGGAAAATCGCGGATCATGATGCGCCCCCATCCTGAGGAGGCGCTCTTGCGCCGTCTCGAAAGATGAGTGTTCATATCTCATGGTTCGAGACGCGCGCAAGAGCGCGCTCCTCACCATGAGGCACGACGTTGCTATTCCAGCTGCATGCGGACGCCCTTGGCGCCATTGAGCAGCCGACGCAGATGAAATCCGGCCAGCGCATCGTCGGCATGCGATCCGACCAGCGCGGCAAAGGCCGGCATCGCCGCGGCGTCGCCGGCTTCCAGCTTGGCAAATGCCTCTGAATACTGCGCCGTCGCCGCACCTTTGAATGCCTCCGCCGACAGCGGCTCATAGGCGCGCAGCGGCTCGCTGCGTCCGCGCAGCATCAGTTCGCCGACCGGGCGTCCCTGAAACGCATCAGTGCCATCGGCAACCGCGGCGCTGACGCAAATCCGCGTGCCCAAAATCTTGTTGGCGGCTTCAAGCCGCGCCGCGATGTTGACGGTGTCGCCGTAGGCCGTGTAGTCGAAGAAGCGGCTGCCGCCGAAATTCCCGACCAGCGCCGGACCGGCATGGACCCCGATGCGGGTGGCGCCGAAATTCACGCCCTGGGATTTCCAGCGCTGGCGAAACCCCTGCGCCCAGGCGTCGAGATCATGCGCGCAGGCAATGGCTCGCGCGGCATAGTCCGGCTGATCACCGGGCGCATTGAACAGAATCTGGATCGCGTCGCCGATGATCTTGGCGACCGTGCCCTCATGGGCGAACACGATGTCGATCATGCCGGCCATATATTCGTTGAGCAGCGCGCTCAGCACTTCCGGCGCGGTGGTCTCCACCAGCGAGGTAAAACCCGTGATGTCGGTGAAGATGGTGGCGACGTCGCGGCGATGCACTTCCATGCCGTTGCTCTCGCCGTCCGACGCCAGCCGGCTGGCGATCTGCGGCGAGAAATAGCGCGACAGCGAGGCATGGGCGCGCTCGGCCTCGGCCTGGCGGCGGCGCGCGTCGCGCATCATCTCGACATGGCGGATGGTCTTGTCGATGGTCAGTTCGAGATCGCCGAAATCGATCGGCTTGGTCAGGAAATCGAACGCGCCGCGGTTCATCGCGGTGCGGATGTTGCTCATGTCGCCATAAGCGGACACGATGATGGTCGACTTCTTGTCGTCGGCCTCCTGCAACCTGGCGAGCAGCGACAGCCCGTCCATCCGCGGCATGTTGATGTCGGACACCACGAGGTCGACCTGCGGATGGGCCTCGATCGACTGCAGCGCCTCGATGCCGTCGCGGGCGAACATGAACTTCACCGCGCCGTCGCGGATTTGCTTGCGGAATTTTTGCAGCACCAGAGTCTCGAGGTCGGGCTCGTCATCGACGACAAGGATGGTCGGGGTCATGCGGCCTGGCCAACGCGTGAATCGATTTCGTGGCGCAGCAGCACGAAATCGATCGGTTTGGTCAGCAGCCCCACGGCGCCGCGTTCGATCGCCTTGCGCCGGGTTTCCGCGTCGCCATAGGCGGTGATCATGATCACCGGAACGTCGGGCCGCTCCGCGCGCACTCTCGGCAGCATCTCGAGCCCGCTCATGCCGGGCATGTTGATGTCGGACAGGATCAGGATCAGCGACGGATCGGCGACATCCTTCGCGCGTTCCAGCGCCGCCGGCGCCGACGGGGCGAATTCCATGGTGAAGCGGCCGGAACGCAGATCGCGCCGGAATTGCTGGCGGAACAGCGCCTCAACATCGGGCTCGTCATCGACCACAAGTATGTAAACGCTCAATTTGTGCCTCCAGCCTGAATTTGTGCGGCCGCGTTACGCGGCAGCGTGATAATGAATTCGGTAAATGCGCCCGGCTCGGTATCGACGTCGATCTTGCCGCCATGTTGTTTGACCACGATGTCGTGGCTCATCGACAGACCAAGTCCGGTGCCCTCCCCGGCCGGTTTGGTCGTGAAAAAGGGATTGAACATCTTTTCCTTCACTTCGAGCGGGATGCCGGTGCCGTTGTCGCGGATGCGGATTTCGACCTTGTTGCCGAGGCTTTTTGTCGACGCGCTCAGTGTCGGCTCAAAACCGTCGGCGCCAGCCTCCTTGCGCTTGGTGGCGGCGTAAAAGCCGTTCGAGATCAGGTTGAGAAATACTCGCGTGATCTCCTGCGGATAGAGATCGATCATGCCGGCCTCGGGGTCGAGATCGCGCTGCAATGTGATATTGAAACCCGACCGCTCGGCGCGCGCGCCGTGATAGGCGAGATTGAGGCTTTCCTCGACGATGGCGTTGATATCGGCGGGCCGGTGCTCGCCGGCGCCCTCGCGCGAATGCAGCAGCATGTTCTTGACGATGGAATCGGCGCGTTTGCCGTGCTGCACCACCTTTTCGAGATTGCCTTTCAGCATGTGCGTCAACTCGTCGATCTCCTCCCGCACCTTGCTGTCGAGCGCGGCGGGCTTGAGTGCGTCGTTGAGTTCGTCGATCAGCTCGGTCGATAGAGCGGAAAAATTGTTGACGAAATTCAGTGGGTTCTTGATCTCATGCGCGATGCCGGCGGTGAGCTGGCCGAGCGAGGCGAGCTTTTCGGTCTGCACCAGGCGATCCTGCGCGGTGCGCAGGTCATCGAGGGAATTTGAAAGTTCGCGGGTGCGTTGCTGGACCTGCTCGAACAGACCGACGTTGGAGATGGCGATGACGGCCTGGTCGGCGAAGGCTTCGATCGCTTCGATCTGCCGTACTGAAAACGGCAGATTCGGCAACCGGCGCAGGCTGATTGCGCCCATCACCTCGCCGTCGCGCATCAGCGGCACCGTCAGCAAGGTGCGCGGCCCACCCAGACCGGTTATCCCAGATCTCAATTCCGGATCGTCGGCAATATTGGCATAGTGGAGGGTGCGTTTCTCGCGGGCGATGCGCGCGAGGATCGAGCCCGGCTGACCAACCGGGGCCGGGTTGGCCCGAAGCGTGTCCAGATGAACGGGCATGCTGCCCGCCACGGCAGTGACGTGGAATTTTCCGTCGCGCAGCAGGAAAATCGTCGAGGCATCCGAACTGCACAGTTCCCGCGATATCTTCACAATGACGTCGAGCACCGGCTGAAGCGCATCGGGAGAACGACTGATGACCTTCAGCACCTCAGACGTCGCGGTCTGGAACTGCAGGGATTCGGTGAGTTCCTTGGTACGCGCCTGGACCTCATCGAACAGCCTGACATTGTTGATGGCGATAACGGCTTGGTCGGCGAAGCTGGTAACGAGTTCGACCTGCCTGTCACTGAACGGCTTGACCTCGGTGCGCGCCATAAAGACGACGCCGATCACGTTCTGATCGCGCAGCAGGGGCACTCCCAGCATCGTGCGCGCCCTGGAGTTCTGCTGGCGGCGCAGAGCGGTGAAGCGAGGATCGGCAAGGGCGTCGGGCAAATGGATCGTTTGTTTCTCGGCGGCGACCATGCCAATGGCCGAACCATCTCCCGCCATCACCGGATTATTCTGCATCCAGTCAATGAATTCCCGGCTAACGTTGCTGTGGGCGGCGATCCGGAAAAAGCCGTCATCGCCGCGTTGCAACAGCATCGCTCTTTCAGACTGGCAGAGCCGTCTTGCCGTGTGGACGATGGTATCCATCACGGGTTGCAGATTATTGGGCGAACGGCTGATGACATTCAGGACGTCGGCTGTCGCGGTTTGATACTCCAGCGTTTCGGTCAGTTCGCTGGTCTTGGCCTGCACCTCTTCGAACAGACGGACATTGCCGAGGGCGATCACGGCCTGATCGGCGAAGGTCTGAAGCAATGTGATCTGCTTGTCGCTGAACGGCTGTACCTCCGCGCGGCGCAGTACGATCGCGCCGATACTTTCATTCTCGCGCAGCAGCGGCACGCTCAGAACCGTTCGCACGCCGGTGCGATGGGCGAAGTCCTGTGACCCGGGAAAAGTTTCTCCCTCGATGGAGCGAAGATCATGCACGTGGATCGGCTTACCGTCGACGACCGCACGGCCGGCGGCCCAGTCACGGCTGATCGCCATTCTATCCCACACGACGGGAATTGATCCATGCTGCTCCTTGAAAACGAGGTCGTTGCCGTCCTTCAATGCGACCAGCGCATCGTCCGCCTCAAGAAGCTCGCAGGCGCTTTCGACAATGGCCTTGAGAGCCGGTTTGACGTCGGTCGGGGACGACGCGATCACCTTCAGGATATTGCCGCTTCCAGTCTGATACGTCAGTGCCTCGGTGAGTTCGCCGGTTTTGGCCTGTACCTCATCGAACAACCGCGCATTTTCGATGGCGATCACCGCCTGGTCGGCGAAGGTTTGGACGAGGGCCAGTTGTTTCGGCGAAAGCTTAAAGCCCGCTTCAGGGTGCGTCAGGATGATCGTTCCGATGCCGACGCCGTCCCGCAGCAAGGGCACGAAGGTAATGGATCGAAATTCACCGGCGCTTTGCGCGCGGCGGGTGGACTCGGGCGTGTCCGGAGCCGATGCGTCCGGGATTTCAATGATTCTGCGTTCATGCACTGCGCGGGCCGACGGGCTGCTTTCGACATCAAACGCAAGGGGATAAATCGATTTCACGCGTTCGATCGCTTCCACCGGGCGGCCAAGCGAGGCGGTCGCTCCCCAGTGAAACTGGCCATCGTGGACCGTGGTCAGCGTGGTTTCGCACGGCGCGAACAGCCGCGCGGCGCTGCTTGCGATCGCATCGAACACCGGCTGCACATTGGTCGTGGAACGGCTGATGACGTTGAGCACGTCGGCGGTGGCGGTCTGGTATTCCAGCGATTCCTGCAGCTCACGCGTGCGCGCCTGCACCTCGTCGAACAATCGTACGTTTTCGATGGCGATCACGGCCTGATCGGCGAAGGTCGAGACGAGTTCGATTTGCTTGTCGGTGAAGGGTAGAACCTTACACCGCGTCAGGACGAAGACTCCGGCCGGAATACCTTGGCGCAAAAGCGGTACGCCAAGCATCGTGCGATAGTCGCCGATTTTTACGAGTTCGCTTAACTCGTATTCAGGGTCGGCCTGAATGTCCTGGATCTGAACCGTTTTCCCTTCCAACAACGTTCGACCGACAATCGATCCCCGACCTGGCTCAAGGCCGACGCTTTCCAGATACTTCTTGTTTTCCAGCCATTCGTGATTTTTGCCGGCAATCCCAAAACTCGCGGCAAGATGGAACGCGCTCCCTGAGGGCCGCCAGATATTCGCCAAATCCGCGTCGCAAAGACGCGCGGCGGACTCAAGGAGGGTGTTTAGAACGGCCTGCAAATCGAAGGCCGAGCGGCTGATGACCTTGAGTACGTCGGCGGTTGCCGTTTGCCGTTGCAGCGATTCGCTCAAGTCGTCAGTGCGCTGGCGGAGTTCCTTCAGCAGCCGGGTATTCTCGATGGCGATCACCGCCTGCTTGGTGAAGTTCTCAAGCAGCGCGATTTGCTTGTCCGTGAACGGTTTGACCTCCTTGCGGAAAATCGCGATGGTGCCGATCAATTCCCTTTCCTTCAGCATCGGAACGATGACGATCGTGCGCGCGCCGGCGACGTCCGCCATCTCGACGGCGGCCGGCGCACCCTCGAGATATGCGGGACTGTTTCGTATATCCTCTATCTGTACAATCTGGCGGGTTCTCAGCGCGATCGCGAGACCGCTCTGCGGATGCGGGCTTATCAGCCGCTGTTGCCGTGAGACGGAGAATGCCGCCGGGACATTGTAGTCGGCAGCGATGTTGAGATTGTTTCCGTCCCACAGGTTCATCACGCCGAAATTGGCGCCGCAAACGTGGGTCGCGTTTTCCAGCATCTTCTGAAATACCGGTTCCAGTTCGCCCGGCGACGAACTGATGACCTGCAACACCTCGGAGGTCGCGGTCTGCTGCTCCAGCGACTCGCTCAAATCATCGGTGCGCTGGCGCAGCTCCTTGAGCAGCCGCGTATTCTCGATGGCGATCACCGCCTGGCTTGCGAAGCTGGTGACAAGCTCGATTTGCCTGTCGCTGAACGGCCGCACTTCTTGACGATAAATGACGATGGTGCCGACCAGTTCGGTGTCTTTCAGCATCGGTACGGCAACAAGGGATCTGGCCCGCAAACTCTCGACCGTGACCATGCGCAACGGATCGCGTTCAACATAGGCGTTGCCTGCCAATACGTCGGCGATATGGACGACCTGCTTGCTTGCAATGACCCGTCCGAGAGCTGTATTCGGCCCCGGGATCAAAGGCCCGCTTTTGAACATCTCGCCGAAGGCGGCCGGCGAGTTGTGCAGTTCCGCCGGCACTAATCCCGTACCGTCGAACAGCAGCAGATTGCCGAACTGCGCTTCGCAAATCCGCAAGGCGTTGTTCAGCATCGACTTGAACACGGGCTGCAAATCGCCGGGCGAGCTCGAGATGACTTGCAGCACGTCCGCGGTTGCGGTCTGCTGCTCCAGTGCCTCGCTCAAATCATCGGTGCGCTGGCGCAGCTCCTTGAGCAGCCGCGTATTCTCGATGGCGATCACGGCCTGCTTGGCGAAGTTGGCGACGAGGTCGATCTGTTTTTCGCTGAAGGAACGAACCTCCTGGCGGAAGATCGAAATCGTGCCGATCAATTCGCCCTCCTTGAGCATCGGGACCATGATGATGGTCCGGGCTCCGCCAAGGTCGGAGAGTGCGACCACGGCCGGATCGCCCTCCAGGTAAGGCGCCTCGGTTCGCAGATCCCCGATCTGAACCACCTGCCTCGTCTTGACAACCCTGCTGAGGCCGCTTGCCGGATGTGGCTGAAACTTGCGGGTTTGCCGGGTGTCGGCGAACGCGGGCGGTGCGTTGTACATTGCGACATTCCGGAACGCATCTTTGTCGAACAGGCCCATCATGCCAAAATTTGCCCCGCAGATGCGGGTGGCATTCTCCAGCATCTTCTGGAAAACCGGCTCCAGTTCGCCGGGCGAGGCGCTGATGACGCTGAGAATCTCGCTGGTGGCCTTCTGCCGCTCGAGCGCGTCCGCGAGCTCTCGTTTGAGCCTTGAATTTTCGTTTTTTAGATCGACATCCGGCGCTGCGCGCTTGCGCCTGGTGGAGGCTTTGGTTTTTTTAACAGGCGTGCGCACCGCTTTTTCGCGCTTCGCCATGTATAGGACTCCGGGCGGGTAAAATTTCAAACAAGAACTAATACCGGCAGGGAGCCTACCCAATCAGGAGGCAGCCGTACAGGCCCGCAGGACGGGCAAAACAACGAAGCTTGCGGCAAAATTTCGTCATTCCGGGATGCGGCACTTGCTGCAGGCCGGGAATGATAGAGTTTTCAACTCGCTTTCAGCGCCTTCGGCCCGATGTCGAAGTCGGCGATCTCCTTGCTGCGCTGCGATTCGGCCCCTGCCCTGTGGTCGGTCGCCAAAGCCACATACACCGCCGGCAGCACGAACAGCGTAAACAACGTGCCAATTGACATGCCGGAGACGACTACAAGTCCGATCGAGAACCGGCTCGCCGCACCGGCGCCCGTAGCCGTCAGCAGCGGCAGCAGGCCGGTGACCATCGCCGCCGTCGTCATCAGGATCGGACGCAAGCGCACCCGCGCCGCCATTTCGATTGCCGAGCGCTTGTCGAGGTCTTCGTTGAGCTGCAGCTCGTTGGCGAACTCCACCATCAGGATGCCGTGCTTGCTGATCAGGCCGACCAGCGTCAGCAGCCCGACCTGGGTGTAGATGTTGACCGTCGCCACCCCGAAGAACAGCGGAATCAGCGCCCCGGAGATCGCCATTGGCACGCTGATCATGATCACCAGCGGATCGCGCAGGCTCTCGAACTGCGCCGCCAGCACCAGGAAGATGATGATCAGCGCGAAGCCGAAGGTGATCGCGAGCTGGTTGCCTTCCTGCACGTATTGCCGGGAATCGGCGAGATAATCGTGGCTGTATCCGGAAGGCAGGTTCTTCGCCTGCTGCTCAAGGAAATCGACCGCCTTTCCGACGGTCACGCCCGGCATCGGCACCGCCTGGAAGGTGGCGGAGTTGAGCTGGTTGTAATGGGTCAGCGCGTTGGGATCGGTCGCGGTTTCGACCGACACCAGCGTCGACAGCGGCACCTGTTGGCCGGAGAGGGTCGGAACGTAGTAATTCGCCAGCGATTCCGGCGACAGCCTTAAGCCGCGCGGCACCTGCGGAATCACCTGATAGGAGCGGCCCTCGAGATTGAAGCGGTTGGTGTAGTTGCCGCCGAGCAGCGTCGCCAGCGTGCTGCCGATCTGCGCCATGGTGATGCCGAGATCGTTGGCCTTGGAGCGGTCGATCTTCACCCGCACCACCGGCTGGTTGAAGTCGAGATCGCTGTCGGCGACGATGAACAGGCCGCTCTTGCGGGCGGCGTCCTTCAGCTTGACCATCTCCTCATATACCTGCTGGAAACCGTTGGTCGAGTTGATCACCATCTGGATCGGCAAGCCGCCCGGTCCGCCGGGCAGTGGCGGCAGGTTGAAGGCGAAGGCGTTGACGCCCTCGATCTTGCTGAGTTCGGCCTGCACCAGCGGCTTCAGCTTGATCGAAGAGCGCGTGCGCTCGTCCCACGGCTTCAGCAGCATGCCGGCGATGCCGTTGCTGGGACCGGCGGTCCCGTTGATGACGAAGCGAAGGTCGGTCTCCGGGAACTTGGCGAAGGCCTTGTCCATCTTGGAGCTGTAGAAATCGGTGTAGTCGATGTTGGCGTATTTCGGCGCCTTGACAACCGCGAACACGATGCCCTGATCTTCTTCAGGCGCAAGTTCCTTCGATGTGTTCTGATACAGGAACACCACGAGGCCGAGGATCACAAGCGCGAACAATCCGGTGATCGGGCGGTAGTCGAGCGAACGGTCGAGTTGCCGCCCGTACCAGCGGGTGGTGGCGCCGAAAATCTTGTCGACCTTTTTCGCGAACCAGCCGCCGTGGTCGTTCTTCAAAAGCACCGAACACATCATCGGCGACAGGGTCAGCGCAATCACGCCGGACACGATAACCGAACCGGCCAGCGTGAAGGCGAATTCCCGGAACAGCGCGCCGGTCAGGCCGCCGAGGAATCCGATCGGCGCGTAGACCGCCGCAAGCGTAATGGTCATCGAAATCACGGGACCGACGATCTCGCGGGCGCCCTGCATCGCCGCCTGCACCGGAGGTTTGCCCTCCTCCAGATGCCGGTGGATGTTTTCCACCACCACGATGGCGTCATCCACGACAAGTCCGATCGCCAGCACCATCGCCAGCAGCGTCAGCAGGTTGATGCTGAATCCCATCACCAGCATCAGGCTGCAGACGCCGATCAGCGACAGCGGAATGGTGACGACCGGGATGATCACCGAGCGGAACGACGCCAAAAACAGGAAGATGACGACGACCACGATGCCGACCGCCTCGATCAGGGTTTTTTCCACCTCGTCGATCGACGAGCGGATGAACTTGGTGGAATTGTAGGCGACCCTCATGTGCAGCGACGGCGGCAGATTGCGTTCCAGTTCGGGAAACAATTCGCGCACGCCGGTGACGATGTTGAGCGGATTGCCTTGCGGCGTCGCCTGCACGCCGATGAAGATCGCCCGTTCGCCGCTGAAGGCGACGCTGGCGTCGGTGCTTTGCGCCGCCAGTTCGACGGTCGCGATGTCCTGCAGCCGCACGAACCCGCCATCCTTGGCCTTGATCGTCATGCGCTTGAACTGCTCGACGTTCTGCAGGTCGGTATTGGCGGTGACATTGGAGACGATGAAATAGCCCTTGGTCTGACCGGCCGCGGCCTGAAAATTGTTGGCGCGGATCGCGGCGGCGACATCGTCGGGCGACACGCCGCGACCCGCCATCCGCATCGGATCGAGCCACAGCCGCATCGCAAAGGTCTGGCCGCCCAGAATATCCGCCGAGGCCACGCCGTTGACGGTCGACAGGATCGGCTGCACCACGCGGGTGAGATAATCCGAAATCGCCGAGCCCGAAAGCTCTTCGCTGGAGAAGCCGATATACATCACCGCGGTGGTCTGGCCGGTCGACTTCAGAATCACCGGGTCATTGGCTTCTTTCGGAATCAGGTATTTGACCGAGTTGACCTTCGACAGCACTTCGGTGAGCGCCTGATTGGGGTCGACGTTGAGCTTGATATAGACCGAAATCAGGCTCTGGCCCTGGGTCGATGACGACGTCATGTAGTCGACGCCTTCCGCCGAGGCCACGGCCTGCTCGATCGGCGTGGTGATGAAGCCCTGCATCAGGTTCGGCGACGCGCCGGGATAAACCGTCGTAACCGTGATCACCGTGTTCGACAGTTTCGGATATTGCCGGATCGGCAGGCTGGTCGCGGCCTTGAAGCCGATCAGCAGGATCAGCAGGCTGACCACCACCGACAGCACAGGGCGCTTGATGAAGATGTCGGTAAAGACCATTGCGGGCGCTCCGTACCAATCAATTCAGCGGCGGCTTCGCCGGCACTGGCGGCGGCGGATCGGCCGAGATCGCTACCGCCGAACCCGATTGCAGCTTGAGTTGTCCGACCGCCACCACGCGATCGCCGGCCTTGAGGCCGCTCGTGATGACGGCACGCCCATCGGCCCGGTCACCGGTCCGCACGAAGGTGCGCACCGCGGTCAGGCTGGTCTTGCCATCGTCGGTCTTGTTTTCGGTGATCAGGTAAACCGAATCCCCGTACAGCGTGTAATCGACGGCGGTTTCCGGCACGGTGACCACCGCGGGCTTGTCCGGCAGCACCACCGTCGTGGTGGCGAACATGCCGGGCTTGAGGATGCGATCGGGATTGTCGATGGTGGCCTGGATGCGGATGTTGCGCGTATCGGTGTTGATCTGCGGCTCGATAGTGGTGATCTTGCCCTCGAACTTGCGGCCCGGATAGGCATCGACCACGACGCGCACGGTCTGCCCGACCTTGAGCGTCGCGCTGTCCTTTTCCGTGGTGGTGAAATTGGCATAGACCGCGGACAAGTCCGTCAACGTCACGATCTGCGTGCCCGCGGTCAGGAACTGGCCGACCTCGACATGGCGGACGCCGAGTTCGCCGTCGAACGGCGCCCGCACCAGTTTTTGCGAGATGATCGCCTGGGTTTTGGCGATGCCGGCATTGGCCTGGTCGAACGCGGCCTGCGTGGAATCGACGGTGGCCTGCGGCCCGAACTGGCGGGCGGCCAGCTGCTTGGCGCGGTCGAGCGACAACTGCGCCACCGTGGCCTGCGCCCTGAAGCTCGCAAGGTCGCCTTGTTCGGGGGCATCGAACAGCTGGACCAGCGGACTTCCGGCTTTGACGTTGGTGCCGGCGGTGAACATGATGTCGGTGATGCGCCCGCTTACATCCGAGGTGACGTTGACCTGATGCACGGCAGCAAGATCGCCGACCGCCGTCAGCAAATTGGGAACGACTTCGGATTTTGCTTCCGCTACCGTCACGGTGGCCGGCGGCGGCTTGTTGTTGGCGAAGAACTGCGCGATCATATGGCTGCGGAACGCGTTGAATCCGACCAGACCGCCCGCCAGCAGCGCCAGCAGCGCGCCTACGATGATGAACCATTTGACGGTGCGGACCGGGCGATGCCGCGGCTTCTCCTCGACCGTCAATCTGGCTGAGGTGTTGTTTTCCATCGCAATCGTCATGTCATGCACTTTCCGCAGTTACCGGAAGCCCGAAATCTGGCGATAGTTCGCGATCCAGATGCGAGGCGATGGCCGGTTCGTTCAATCCAATTCCGCGCAGGATGAATTCGCTGACCTGCCGCTCCAGGTCGGTTGCGTCGGCGTAAGCGAGACAGGGAGCGGCCGGCAGCTGTGTCAGCGCCATCATCAGCACGGTGTGATGCGCGAACCAGAACAGGTTGAGCGGCTCGCGCCCCACCGCCGAAGCGTCGCCGGCGGCGATGGCCCGTTGCAGCGAAGCCGTGAACACCGGCCCGATCAAGTCTCCTATCTTCGCATACAGGACCCTCGCGAATTCTCCGTCGTCGAGATGGCTGGTGATCATCAGCCGCAATTTATGCGCTTCCTGCTGGTCGGGAACTCCGGACACGTTCAGGAAATGCCGCACCATGCCACGTACCAGGACCACCAGCGTCTCGGTGGACGGCTCCAGCCCCAGCAACCGGTGCAGCGCCGGATCCGCTTCGCAGGCTTCGGCGAGAATTTCGGCATAAAGCGCCAATTTCGTCGGGAAGTGCTTGAACAGCAAACCCTCCGAAATCGAGGCAGCGGCGGCGACGCTTTTGGTGGTGGTGCCGGCGAACCCGTTGCGGGCAAAGCAACGCTTCGCCGCGCTCAGGATCAATTCCCGGCGCAAATCGCTGGTCATGCGCAATGTGCTCATGGTCGTGAGTAAGCACTCACTTGGACAAATGTCAAGGAAATGCTGCGATGCAGCAGGCAGATTTCGCTGGCTATTTAAATCGGCTGGAAGCCAAGCGCCCCGCGAATGCGCGAGACGATGAACGCGCCGTCGCGATTGGACAGGACGCGTTCCAGATTCGCCGCATCGATCTTGACCGAGGCGAAACGAGGGCCGCTGGAGATGTCCTGCATCTGCGCGGCAAAGGCCTCGACCTCGGCCATGGTCGCGAGATCGCGGCTGTCGCCGATGCCGCAACAGCGGGCGATGCCAACGAGGTCGGCCGTACCAGCGGTGTGACTGGCCTGGCCACCGGTTTCACCGTAGACCTCGTTGTCGAGCACGACGATGGTGAGATTTCCCGGCTTCTGCAGGCCGACGGTGGCGAGGCTCCCCATTCCCATCAGCATTTCGCCGTCGCCGGTGATGACCACCACCGGCAACTTCGGCTGCGCCAGCGCGATGCCAAGCCCGATCATCACCGCGCCGCCCATGGCGCCCCAGAGATAGAAGTTGCGATCATGGTCGCCGGCGGCGGTGATGTCATAGGTCGAAGCACCGAGGCCGCCGACCGCGATGGCGTCCTTGCGGTCCTTAAGCAGGCTGGAGACGACGCTGCGCCGTTCGAGAAGATTGGTCTTGCTCATTTGACAAATACCTTGGTGCCGATCAGGCGCTGCGAGAGAAGAACGGCGGTAGGCGTGCAGGCGTTGTAGGCTTGGGCGGCGGCGGCTTCCATGACGTCGCGCACTTCGTCCGGCGATGAAGCCCGCAGCACTTTTATGCCCGATAGTTCAAAGACGCCCTGCGTGCTCGATCCCATCGGCACCTGCCAGGGATTGAACTCGCCCCATTCGCCGCGCATCGTCACCAGCGTCAGGAACGGAAAGCGGAAAATCTGGGTCAGCGACAGCATGTTCACGCAATTGCCGACGCCGCTCGACTGCATCAGCAGCACGCCGCGCTGGCCGCCCGCCCAGGCGCCGGCGAGCAGCGCCACGCCCTCCTCCTCGGTGGTCAGGGGGACCGCGCGCATGGATGGCGCGTGCAGCACGCGCTCGATCAGCTGCGAATGCCCGGCGTCCGGCACATAGGGCACCTGACGGACGTCGAAGCGCTGCAGCACCCCGAAGATGTCCTCGGGCCAGATCGCTGCATTTTCGGCTGGTGATTCGGCGCGGGCGTGCATTTTCATTTCCAGTCAAACAAGCGAGGCTGTATTCCGGGGGACTGTAGACGGCGTGGCGATTTCGACAAAGCGCGAAAACGGCATATCGGCTCACTGAAAGAGTATGGCAGCATGGACGCAAGCGCGCGAGATCTGGCGGAAAATTTCGACATCGAAAGATTGACGCCGGAATTCTACGCCAACCCCTACCCGACCTATCGTGCACTGCGGGAGCACGAGCCGGTGAAGCGCATGCCCAATGGAGGCTATTTCCTGACCCGCTACGACGACCTGGTCGGCATCTACAAGAGCACCAAACTTTTCTCATCCGACAAGAAACAAGAGTTTGCGCCGAAATACGGCAACTCACTGCTGTACGAGCACCACACCACCAGCCTGGTCTTCAACGACCCGCCCGCGCATACCCGGGTGCGGCGGCTAATCATGGGCGCGCTGTCGCCGCGCGCCATCGCCGAGATGGAGCCGGAGCTCACAGCGCTGGTGGACCGGCTGCTGGATGGGTTGGCTGCGAAGGCCCGGGAGAAGGGCGATGTCGAATTGATCGAGGATTTTGCTTCGGCTATCCCCATTCAGGTGATCGGCAACCTGCTCGACGTTCCCCGTGACGAGCGCGAGCCGTTGCGCGACTGGTCGCTGGCGATTTTGGGCGCGCTGGAGCCGGTGATCGGCGCAGAGGTGTTTGCGCGCGGAAATAAGGCGATCCGGGATTTTCTTTCCTATCTGGAAATTCTGGTCGAACGGCGCCGCGCAAAACCCGGCAATCCCGAACGCGACGTGCTGACCAAACTTATCCAGGGCGAGGATAATGGCGAGCGGCTGACCGCGAAGGAATTGCTGCACAACTGTATTTTCCTGCTCAATGCCGGCCATGAGACCACGACCAATCTGATCGGCAACGGACTGGTTGCGTTGTCGGGAAATCCCGCCGAGAAAAAGCGGCTGATTGAAAATCCCGCGCTGATCAAAACCGCGATCGAGGAATTTCTGCGCTACGAAAGCTCCAACCAGCTGGGCAACCGCGTGACCACGGAAGCCGTCGAGATCGGCGGCGTGCAGATGCCGGCCGGCACCTTCGTCACCTTGTGCATCGGCGCCGCCAACCGCGATCCAGCGCAGTTCTCCGATCCGGAAAATCTCGATATCGGCCGCACGCCGAACCGGCATCTGGCATTCGCGACCGGCCCGCACCAATGCGCCGGCATGGCGCTGGCGCGGCTCGAAGGCTCGATTGCGGTATCGCGATTTCTGGCGCGGTTTCCGGGCTATGAACTGAACGGCGCGCCGGTGCGCGGCGGCCGCGTGCGGTTTCGCGGGTTTTTGAGCGTGCCGTGCAAGGTTGATGGATGACCTCATGGTGAGGAGCGCGCTCTTGCGCGCGTCTCGAACCATGAGCGCGCGCCGCCATCCTTCGAGACGCGGCCAAGTGGCCGCTCCTCAGGATGAGGTCGCTTTACACCACGGTGCGGTACCGTTCGATGCAAATCCGCAGCACCTCATCCATCGGCCTGCCCCACCAGTCGTTGGAAAAAATCTCGATCTCGGAATAGCCGGCAAAGCCCTGCGCTTCGACCGCTGCGCGGACCGATTTGATATCGATCACGCCGTCGCCCATCATGCCGCGGTCGTTGAGAATATCCCTTGTCGGCACCAACCAGTCGCAGACGTGAAACGCCAGCAGGCGATCCTTACCGGCGCGCGCGATCTGCGGCAGCACATCCGGATCCCACCAGATGTGATAGACGTCGAGGGCGACGCCGAGCGCGCCTGAACGCGCAGGGTCCAGCCGGTCGCAGATGTCCAGCGCCTGCCTTGTCGTGTTCACGCAGGCGCGGTCGGCGGCATAGGCCGGATGCAGCGGCTCGATCGCCAGCGGTATACCGGCTTGCTTGGCATAGTCCAGCATCTCGGCGAGAGCGTCGTCCACTTGGCGACGCGCCTGCGCGATGTCCTTTGAAGCCGCGCTGCCGGGCCGGGAATATTGCGGCAGGCCGCCGGCCACCAGCACGATGCAGGGCGCGCCCAGCGATTTTGCTTCATCGACCGCACGGCGGTTGTCGTCGCGGACCTCGCTGCGATGCGCGGCGTCGGACGTGAACATGCCGCCGCGGCAATAGCCGGACAGTTCGAGCCCGGCGTCGCGGATGACTCGCGCCGCGCGATCCAGTCCGACGGCCGCGACCTGGTCGCGCCATGGATCGATGGCGCGGATGCCATGCCGCGCGCAGGCTTCGACGATTTGGGCGAGATCGCCTTGCTTGCGCACCGTCGCCGTATTCAGCGACAGCCAGCGATGACTTTCGGAAAAATCCCGCATCAGGCCTCGACGCCGCGCGTCGCCAGCAGCGTTGTCATGCGGCGCGTCGCCAGTTCTGGATCGGCCAGCAGGCCGGCCTTGTCGGCGAGCCGGAACAATTCGGCGAGATGCAGGGTCGAGCGCGTGCTCTCCTGCCCGCCAACCATGGTGAAATGATCCTGATGGCCGTTGAGCCAGGCCATGAACACGATGCCGGTCTTGTAGAACCGCGTCGGCGCCTTGAAGACATGGCGCGACAGCGGCACCGTCGGCCCGAGCACGTCGTGAAAACCCTGCTCATCGCCGGCAGCCAGCCGCGACAGCGCATAGGACGCCGCCGGCGCGATGGCGTCGAAAATACCGAGCAGCGCGTGCGAGAAGCCCTGCGTGTCACCGGCGATCAGTTCGGCGTAATTGAAGTCGTCGCCAGTATACATCTTCACGTTGGCGTCAAGCCGGCGGCGCATGTCGATCTCGCGTTGCTTGTCGAGCAGCGAAACCTTCACCCCGTCGACCTTGGCACTGTTGGCGTTGATGATGCCGACCGCGATATCCATCGCGGTGTCGAGGTTTTGCGTGCCCCAGTAATTCGCCAGCGCCGGATCGAACATGTCGCCGAGCCAGTGGATGATCACCGGCTCGCGCACCTGCGACAGCACGCAGTTGTAGACCTTGGCGTAGTCATCCGCACCGCGGCCGATCTTCGCCAGCGCGCGCGACGCCATCAGGATGATGCGTCCGCCGGCTTTCTCCACCGCCGCGATCTGCTCTTCATAGGCGCGGATCACGTCGTCGATACTTTTTGCGTCTTGCGGCGCGAGATGGTCGGTGCCGGCGCCGGAAAATACCAGCGCGTTGCCGCGCGCCCTGGATGCCTTGACCGAACGCTGAATCAATTCCAGCGAGGTCGGCCAGTCCAGTCCCATGCCGCGCTGCGCGGTGTCCATCGCCTCGGCAACGCCGAGGCCGAGATCCCAGATGTGTTCGCGGAACGCGATGGTCTTGTCCCAGTCGATCGCGGCATTCAGCCATGGATCGACGTCGGCAAAAGGATCGGCGACCACATGGGCTGCGGAAAACGCCACGCGATTGAGCGTGCCCTCGAGCTTCGATGGAAACGTCCGCGATGCCGCGAGGCGATAGGTCTCGATCGAGCGATCGGCCTTCGGCAGTTTCAGCGACAGCGACGACATCGGCAGAACCGGCTTGTTCATGGTCCTGGTCCTCACAGCTCGATCGGAGCGACGTCGATCCAGCGGCGTTCCTTCCAGCTTTGCAGCGCGCATTCCGCCAGTTGCACGCCCTTGGCGCCTTCCAGCAGCGTGTATTTATACGGCGCATCCTCGCAGACGTGGCGGATGAACATTTCCCACTGTTCCTTGAAACCGTTGTCATAGACGGCGTTCTCCGGCACCTTCTGCCAGTCGGCATAAAAATCGTGGGTGCGCTTCTCGTCCGGATTCCATACCGGCCTCGGCGTCGCCTGCCGCGCCTGGATCATGCACTCGGTCAGGCCCGCTACCGCGGAGCCGTGGGTGCCGTCGACCTGGAAGGTGACGAGATCGTCGCGATAGACCCGGGTCGCCCAGGACATGTTGATGTGCGCGATCACGCCGCCTTTCAGCTTGAAGGTGGCGTAGGCGGAATCGTCAGCCGTGGCCTTGTACTTTTTGTCCTTCTCGTCCCAGCGCTCGGGAATATCGGTGGTGCCGAGGCACGAGATGCTCTCGACCTCGCCGAACAGATTGTCCAGCACGTAGCGCCAGTGACAGACCATGTCGAGGATGATGCCGCCGCCGTCCTCTTGGCGGTAGTTCCACGACGGACGCTGCGCCTGCTGCCAGTCGCCCTCGAACACCCAGTAGCCGAATTCGCCGCGCACCGAGAGCATACGGCCGAAGAACCCGGAATCGCGCAGGAACGCCAGCTTCTTCAGGCCCGGCAGGAACAGCTTGTCCTGCACCGTGCCGTGCTTGACGCCCTTTTCGTTGGCGAGCTTCAGGACGTCGACGGCTTCCTGCAGATTGGTCGCGATCGGCTTCTCGCAATAGACGTGCTTGCCGGCGTTGATCGCCTTGGTCAGCAACGACGGCCGCGCCTGCGTGGTGGCTGCATCGAAAAAGATGCTGTCGCTCCTGTCGGTCAGCGCCTTGTCGAGATCGACGGTCCAGCGCTGCACGTTGAACTGTTTTGCCAGCCGTTCCACCTTGTCCGCATCGCGGCCGACCAGAACAGGATCGGGCATCATGCGGTCGCCATTCGACAGCACTACGCCGCCGGAATCGCGGATCGCGATGATGGAGCGGACCAGATGCTGGTTCAGCCCCATGCGTCCGGTGACGCCGTTCATGATCACGCCGAGGCGCTGCGTCGTCATACTGTCTGCTCCTGAAGTGTTCTTGTTGTCGGGGTCTGCAGCGGCTTTAGCGCCGCCCAGTCCGGATGGGCGCCGCAGGCAAATCCGGGCGAGGTCAGCGATCCGGTCAAAAGATCGCCGTCGTCAATCGACAGCCGGACCGCGTTGTCGTGGCGGATATAGAGATCGGGATGCGCTGACAGGAACGCATCAGCCTCGTCGGCCGGTGTATTCGCAAAACCATCGACATAGTGGTGACCGTTGCGCTCGGCATGGGTGACGCCGATCAGCGCACCGAGCGCAAGGTCCTGCTGCACCGCGAGCCCGGCCTGACAGGTGAGGTCTTCGCCGGCGATGAAAAACTTCTCGCCGTCAGCGCTCCATTTTTGCGCGCGGGTGGCGTTGAGGATCGACTTGAAGATGCCCTTGCAGGATTTCGACGAGATGCCGCGATAGCCGAGCTGCTTGGCGGCCGGAAACGCATCGTAGCTATCGTCGGCCTCGTCGATGATGAAATCGCGCTTTGACAATCTTCCGAGCGGCGATTGCCGGGTAATATCGCGCGGCATCGGCTGTTCGATATAGAGCAGTTTTGCCGCGATCGGAGCGAGCGCGCCGTCGCGGTCGAGCCGGTCGGCCAGCGCGCCAAGTGCGGAAAGATCGGCATATTGCTCGTTGGCGTCGAGCGTTACCCGGTAGTCGTAGCGTAAGGTCCCGAGTTCTTTTCCGATCCGGACCAGCCGCGCGGCATCGGCTTGCGGATCGCCGCCGAGCTTCAGCTTGAAATAGCGCGCTCCGGAATTCTGCGCGGGGTCGGCGACACCGCCCTCGCCTTCGACCGTGTCGTCGAGGCCGACGGTGTGGCGGACCGCGACGCGATCGAGCCGGCGGCGCCCGGCTAGCAAAGCTGCGATCTCGTTATCGGCAAGATCGGGCGTGAGACCGCCATCAATGCCTGCAACATTCGCCGCCATCCCGCTAAAGAAATCCACGCCGAGCGAGCGCAGCAGCGCATCCAGCACCGCCTTGTCGATCTCGGCAGGTCCGTAGCCCGCCGCAAGCGGCGGAATGTCCTCGCCACCACATGCTGCGACCTGTGCGCCAATGCGCGCGGCGTGCAGGCCGAATGCGGTCTCGAATCCATCGCGCGCCAGATAAAGCTCGCGCGCGATCATCAGCGAGCGCCGTAATTGGACGGCGGTTTGCTCGGACGACAGATGTGGGCGCTTGTCGAACCATTTGGGCGCCAGCAATTCCGCCGTTGCGCCGACGGATGTCCCTTTGCCTTCAACCTCTATTTCGACCCGAACGAAAATTTGCGTCGAGGCGTTGATCGTCACCGCGCCGAACCGGAACGGCCGCACGAACGGGACCGGGCGTTCATAGAGGGCGATATCGCGCACGGCCAATCGTGGCATGGCGGACCTCAATCCAGCGCGCTTTGGGTGAAGAAATGCTTGCGGATTCGCTGCACCAGTTCGGTGAAGACCGGATCCGCCATCACATCCAGCGACCGATTCTTTCCGAGCGGCACGTCGTAAATCGCCGCGATCGCGCCGGGCCGCTCGGTCATCACCAGCACGCGGTCGGCGAGAAACACCGCTTCCGGAATCGAATGCGTGATCAGCAGCACGGTCTTGCCGGTCTCGCGCTGGATGCGCTGCAATTCGACATTCATGCGCTCGCGCGTCATGGCGTCGAGCGCGCCGAACGGCTCGTCCATCAGCATGATTTTCGGATCATGAACCAGCGCCCGGCAGATCGAGGCGCGCTGCTGCATGCCGCCGGACAGTTGCCACGGCAGCTTCTTCTCGAACCCTTCCAGACCGACCATCTTCAGCAGCGCCATCGCGCGCGGCAGATATTTTTCCCGCGACAACTTCTTCATGTCGATCGGCAGCATCACGTTGGAAATGATGTTGCGCCAGGGCAGCAGCAGCGAATTCTGGAACACGATGCCGACATTGCCGTGCGGTTTTGTCACCTTCTCGCCTTCGACCAGGATTTCGCCGGATGAAGGCGCCAGCAGTCCGGAGATCATTTTGAGCAGTGTGGACTTGCCGCAGCCGGACGGGCCGACCACGACGAAGAACTCGCCCTCGTTGATATGAAAATCCAGCGGCCGCAGCGACGGCACATCGCCATCGCGCGCCCGATAGGTTTTCGACACGCCGGAAATCCGAATTCCCGGCGCACCGGCAGAGGCGTCAGCCACCACGCGCAGATGCGCACTGGTTCTGGTCGTCCCGGTTGCCGCTGCGTTCATTCCGCCAGCCTTATTTCGGCAGATAATCGTTGGTATAAAACGCCTTCGGATTATCCTTGGCCTTGGCTTCGAGGCCGCCGAACTCGACCATCAGGTTGACGCTGTCGGTCATGTTGGCGTCGGTGACCTGGAACGGCCGTTTGCCCTTGGTTTCCGGCGTCCGGTACAGCGGGATCGTCAGTTCGAAACCCTGCGTCAGCGTATCGATCTTGCCGCCCTTCGGGTTGGCGTCGAGGATCGACTGCGCCGCGCCCTTCGGGTCCTTCTCGGCGGCTTCGACCGCCTTGGTGGTCGCCGCCATGAAGCGTTTTGCGATGCCGTCATTCGCCTTGAGATATTCGGTGTTGGCGACCATGCCGGAAGAAACCATGTTGATGCCGTAGTCGGCGAACTTGATCGGATAGACGTCCTTGCCGGTGGCGTCCTTGATCTTCATCGACTGGTCCATCACGTAACCGAGCAGCAGATCGGCCTGACCATTGATGACGGCGTTGAGCTTGGTCTGGCCGTCGCCGGCCACGGTCTTGAAGTCGGCTTCCTTCAGACCGGTCTTCTTCAGGAACAGCGGCCAGATCTGCGTCATGGAATCCGCCGGCGTAATCGCCACGGTCTTGCCCTTGATGTCGTCGGGCTTGCGGATGTTCTTCTCGACAAAACCCATCACGGACATCGGGCTGGTCTGCAGCAGCACCCCGGTGGCGATCACCGGTGCACCCTTGATGGCGGCGCGCATCATGGTGGGCACGTCGACATAGCCGAAGTCGGCGGTCTTGGCGGCGACGGCCTGCGTGGTCGCCGCGGAACCGCGGCCTTCCTGGATCTCGAGATCGATATTTTCGGCGGCGTAGATGCCCTTGGCCTTGCCGTAATAGAACGGCGCGTGCTCGCCATAGACGTACCAGTTCAGCATCAGCACGACCTTGTCCGCTGCCGACGCTGGAGCCGCCGCGAGCAGAGCCCACGCCAGCACCGCCGAAAAACCCGTCATCAACCGCACCATGTCAATCCTCCCGTTGGTGTTTGTGCGGCCCGTTGCGAGCCGCTTTTTCCTTCGCCTACGCGGCGAACATGATGTCCTCGCGCTGGCTGACATGCCAGGGAATTACAAAACGCTCGATCCGATCGACGATCCAGAACAGCACCACACCAAGCAGCGCCAGGATCACCAGCGCCGCGAACATGGTCGGCAGGTCGAAGGTGCCGATCGAGCGCTGCAGCACATAGCCGATACCGGAATTGGAGCCGACGAATTCGCCGACCACGGCGCCCACCACGGCCAGCGTCACCGAAACCTTGAGGCCGGAGAAAATCGCAGGCATCGCGTGCGGCAGATTGACGGCGAGGAAGACCTTGGCGCGGCTGCCCTGCATGGCGCGTGCGAGATCGACCATGTCGGGGTCCACAGATTTAAAACCCTGCACCGCCGACACCACCACCGGAAAAAATCCGAGCAGGAACGCCGAAATCACCTTCGGAATGATCCCAAAACCGAACCAGACCACGAACAGCGGCGCGATGGCGATCTTGGGCACCGACTGCGAGAATACCAGCAGCGGATAGACATAGCTTTCCACCGTCTTCGAGCCCGCGATCAGCATCGCAACGGGAATGCCGAACACCGCCGAGAGCAAAAAGCCGCAGATGGTCGCGTAGGTGGTCGGCCAGGCCTGCGCCATCAGCTCCGGCCAGTCATGCCACAGCACCGCGACGACGTCGCCAGGCGCCGGGATTTGATAGGGCGGGATCTTGAACAGCCGGATCGTCAGGTCCCACGCCACGACGATGAAAATCAGGAACAAAAACGGCCGAATCCATGCCGCGTTCAGCGCTTTCGATACGCTCCCGGGGCTTTGGACTTCGGCCACGCTTCTCTCCCTGTTTGGCAAACAATTAACCCGTTGGATAAATACTGTCCAGACTTTTTGCCTCAAATCGGTACCGCCGCACCCCTTTCGTTTCCCGGACGTGGTGCGGCATTCTTCATGCCGCTCCGCAGAGCCGGGACCCCGGTTCTTCGACGCGCAGGCAACCGGGGCCCCGGCTCTGCAGCGCACCGCTACGCAAGAGCTACGCGCTGCGCTGCGTCCGGGGCACGAGGTCGCCTTTCCCGAACGCCGCCGCCGATTTTCCCGTCAGCGCCGCCAGTACCAGCGCCACCATGTGATCGAGCCGCTCGTCGCGGGCTTCCTTCTTCAGCAGATCGCGGCCGAAGATCACGCTCAGCGTCGCGCTGTTGGAAAGATAGAAGAAGCACAGCGCCGCGATCGAAATGTAGAGCTGCACCGGGTCCATCGCGACCTGAAAATCGCCGCCCTCGACGCCTCTGGTCAACACGGTGCGGATCATCTCGACAAAAGGCGAATGCATCGATTTGACCTTGGTGGAGCGCTTAAGGTGTTTTGCCTTGGCGAGGTTTTCGGTATTGAGCAGCGCCAAAAATTCCGGATTGCGGATGAAAATAGTTCCAGGTGAAGCCGATCAGCGTTTCGATCGCCTGCGGCGGATCGAGATGCTCCAGATCCAGCCCGCGCTCCTCGACCCGGATTTTTTCGTAGGCGCCTTCCAGCACCGCCAGATACAGGTCTTCCTTGTTGCCGACGTGATAATACAGCATGCGCTTGTTGGCGCCGGCCTCTGCGGCGATGCGGTCGACCCGCGCGCCGGCCAGGCCATGCGCGGCGAATTCCTGCTTTGCCGCCTGAAGAATGCGCAGCCGCATGCCCTCGGGGTCGCGCTGCCATTTCAGGGGTCGTTTTGCCTTGGCCAAGTTCGGCGACCTCTCTCCACGTCATGGCCGGGCTTGTCCCCGCCATCCACGCCTTACCGTCAAATCACGCTCGAAATGACGCATATGATTCATAAACAATAAAGACGTGGATGGCGGGGACAAGCCCGGCCATGACGGCTAAGTTAGCCGCGGCGTGCGCTCCACCAGCAGCGTGGGAATGCCGCAGGTGCCGCCGCGCACCGTGAGCACGCGGGTGCCGGGCTGGCGGCCGGTGCGCACGCCGGATACCTCGATGCCTGCCGATGCAAGCCGCGCCCGCGCCGCATCGGCGTCGGCGACACGCCAGCTCAGGCCATACAGCCTGTCATGCGCGGGTTCAGCGACGGCTCCCGGGCGCTGCACGGTTTCAACAATCAAATCGCCGCAGCGGAAGAACATCAGCCGGCCCCAGTCCGGATGCGAACGATCCAGCGCCATGTCGAGCCCGAGCCGCGCGCCGTAAAGCGCCGCGGCGCGCTCGGGGTCGCCGGTGGAAATGACGACGTGATCCATCGCGATGACCGGCGCTTGCGCAGTCGCGGCCGAGCGCGGGCGCTCGCTTGCCCGTTCCAGAAAGAACAGCCGGACGCCGCGGGTGGCTTCGGTCGCTGCACGGGTTCGCCGCCATGACAGCGTCGCGCCGGATACCGCATCGCGGCTTTCGACATCGGCAATCGGCTCCGGCTTCAGCGCGAGCCGGTCGAGCCGGCGATGCATCCGCGCGAGTTCGCCGGTGCGAAAGCAGATGCTGGCCAGCCCTTCGCCCTGCTCCGCAAGCACGGCGCGAATTCGGTCCGCGGCCGCGCCATCGCCCTTGGGGGACATCAGCTCCAGCGTCATGTTGTCCAGGGTGAACAGTACGGTTTCCGCGCCATCGCCGTCGCTGCGCCACGCCGGCGCGCGCGCAAACAGCGTTTGATAGGTAGCGGCACCCGCCTCGAGTTCGCGAACCAGAACGACGACGTGATCGAGCCCCGTGATCATGAAAGATCTATCACGGAAACAGTCCCCGCGTGGTCTTGGCGGCCCGCACCTTTTCCACGCCGATCGCCATTGCGGCGGTGCGATGCGAAATCCCGTCGGCCTTTGCGCGCGCCGCCATGGTTTCGAAGGCGCGATCGAGGATGTGGTATTCGCGCCGCATCACCTCTTCTTCTTCCCAGAACAGTTGTTGCAGGTCCTGCACCCACTCGAAGTAGCTGACCACGACCCCGCCGGAATTGCACAGGATGTCCGGGATCAGAAACACTTCGTCCTGACGCTTCTCCAGTACCAGGTCGGCGTCGGGCGTGGTCGGCCCGTTGGCGCCTTCGGCCAGCACCCGGCATTTCAGGTTTTGCGCCGTCTGCGCGTCGATCACGCGCTCCATCGCGGCCGGCACCAGCACGTCGCAGGGCATCGTCAGAATGGTGGCGGGGTCGCAGGCCAGTTGATTGGAATATCCGGCAAGGCTGCCGTGCTGGGCGGTATGCTGCATCAAGCCCGGGATATCGAGGCCGGCCTTGTCATACAGCGCGCCGGTGTGGTCGCTGACCGCGATGACCTTCAGACCGAACCGCTGCAGGTCCAGCGCGGCATAGGAGCCGACATTGCCAAAACCCTGGATCACGGCGGTGGCATTGTTGAGGTTGATGGAGAGGTGATTCATCACCCGCTTGGCGAGATAGGCCACGCCGCGCCCCGTGGCCTCGCGCCTTCCCAGCGTTCCGCCCGATGCCACCGGCTTGCCGGTGACGATCTCGGTGACGGTGCGGCCCTGGTACATCGAATAGGTGTCCATGAACCATGCCATCACCTGTTCATTGGTGCCCATATCCGGAGCCATCACGTCGATGTGGGGACCTACGAAGGGGATCATCTCCTGCATATAGCGGCGCGACAGCGCCTCCAGCTCGCGTTTGGAAATCGTCGAAAGATCGACATTGATGCCGCCCTTGGCGCCGCCATAGGGCAGCCCGACCAGCGCGCATTTCCAGCTCATCCAGATCGCCGAGCGCCGCGACCTCGCCGATGTCGACGCTGGGCGCAAACCGGGTGCCGCCCTTGGTGGGACCGAGCGTCAGGTGATGCTGGACGCGATAGCCCTCGAACACCGCGATCGATCCGTCGTCGCGATGGATCGGGCAGGAAATGGTGATGGCGCGCTTCGGCAGCAGCAGCCTGTCGCGCTCGTCCATGGGAATCGAAAGGTGGTTGGCGATGACGCCGAACTGGTTCACCGCCATGTCGAATACCGGACCGGAATAGACCGTCATCGTTGCCTCCCCCTGTTCGCCATGTGCGCGAGTTCGACCACGGTCGTAGTCCCGCCACATGCTTATCTCAAGCAATACCGGCGGACCGTGCAAATAATTTTAGCGAAACTCCCGCGACAAGCGGTGCTAATGTAGCGCGCCAGCCGGGACCACCCTTAAGTAACGGATCGCTTGATGCAAGCCCTCTTCATCGGACAGACCTATATCGACGTTACCTTCATCACCGACCACATGCCGACTGGCGACGAAAAGCACGTAGCCTCGGCCTATGCGGTGTCGTTCGGCGGCAACGCGGTTACCGCGGCATTCTGCTGCGCCAAACTCGGTATCGTGCCGGATCTGATCGCCACCGTGGCCAATGACTGGCTGGGGCGCATGTTCATGGACATGAGCGCGAAGTATGGAATCTCCGTCCATCCGCGCAAGGTCAATTCCTCCTCGCTGTCCTTCATCATGCCGAAGGACGGCAAGCGCGCCATCGTGCGCTGCCGCGACGACGAACATATCCATCCTTTTCCGATGTTGAACCTGAAAGGTTGCCGCGCGCTGCATGTCGACGGCCACCAGCCGGACGCCGCAATCCATTATGCAAAACTGTGCCGCGAGGCCGGCATCCTCACCTCGCTCGACGGCGGGGGCTTGCGGACCAACACCCACGAGCTGCTTGAGTTCATCGACGTCGCCATCGTCGCCGAGCGGCTGTGCGAGCAGATGGACAAGACGCCGGAGGCGATGCTGGATTACCTGAAAAGCCGCGGCTGCCGGGTCGGCGGCGTCACCATGGGCGAGCGCGGCCTGCTCTGGTACGATGAAACCGGCATGGTGCGCGCGCTTCCCGCGCTGTCGATCACGTCGGCCCGCGTGCTCGACACCAATGGCGCCGGCGACGTATTCCACGGCGCTTACGTCTATTCCTACCTCTGCCATCCCGGCGCAACCTGGCAGGATCATTTCACCTTCGCGCGCGCGGCCTCGACCTACAAGATTCAACGCCTCGGCAACGAGGCCGGGCTGCCGACGCTGCCCGACATCGAAGCCGTTCGGCGGGAGTTCGAGGTTCCGGCCTGAGCTTTTGGGAACAGGACCACGGGCCCGCGTGTGCCGCCTACTTCAGCATCCCCATCGTCCGCGGCAGCCACAGCGTCAGTTCGGGAATCAGCGTGATCGCCAGCAGCGACATCAGCAGCGGCACGAGCCACGGCAGGATCGCCATGGTGGTGCGTTCGATCGACAGTTTCGCGATCCGCGACAGCACGAACAGCACCATTCCCAAAGGCGGATGCAGCAATCCGATCATCAGGTTGAGCGTCATCACCACGCCGAAATGCACGGGATGAATGCCCACTTTGAGGAGGATCGGCATCAGCACCGGCACCAGGATGCTGATCGAGGCGATCGGTTCGAGGAAACAGCCGACGATCAGCAGCAGCACGTTGATCAGGAGCAGGATGATGTATTTGTTGTCGGTCAGTTGCAGCAGCGCCTCGGCCCCGGCTTCCGTCAAGCGCGTCGTGGTCAGCACCCAGCCGAACAGCGAAGCCGCCGCGACGATCAGGAGCACGCCCGCGGTGGTCTCGATGGTGTCCATCGACACCTTGTAGAACTGCTTGAGCGACAGCGAGCGATAGAGAAACACCCCCAGGATCAGCGCCCAGGCGCAGGCGGCGATCGCAGCCTCGGTCGGCGTGAACCAGCCGAAAGTCATGCCGCCGACGATGATCATCGGGGTCATTAGCGCCGGCAGCGCCGCCACGAAGGTGCGGCCGAGCGTGCTCCACCGGAACGCCTGATCCGCGCCCATGCCATATTTGCGGGCGCAATAGCTCACATACAGCATCATGAAGATGGTCATCACCGCGCCGGGGATGAAGCCGCCCAAGAACAGCGCGCCGATCGAGACGTTGCCCATCATACCGTAGATCACGAACGGCAACGACGGCGGAATGATCGGGCCGAGCGTTGCGGAGGCGGCGGTGACGCCGACGGAGAATTCGGCGTCGTAGCCATGGTCCTGCATGGCCTTGATCTCGATAGTGCCGAGCCCTGCGGCATCCGCAATCGCGGTGCCCGACATGCCGGCGAAGATCACCGAGCCGAAAATGTTGACATGGGCAAGCCCGCCCTTCATCCAGCCGCAGGTTGCCACCGCGAAATCGTAGATACGGTTGGTAATGCCGGCAGAATTCATCAGATTACCGGCGAGGATGAAGAACGGCACCGCCAGCAGCGGGAAGCTGTCGAGGCCGCCTGCCATGCGGTGCAGGATCACAAAGTCCGGAATATTTGCAATGAAGTGGGTGTAGAGCAGCGAGGAAAATGCCAGCGCGATGAACACCGGAATGCCGGCCAGCAGCGTTGCAAAAAAAACAACAATCAAAACCGGCATTGGGTTGAGCCCAGTCCTCAATCGGCGTGAATTTGCTCGGTGACATCGGGCGCCCGCCGCCAGCCGTCGCGCGCGTTGCGCCAGACCACCTGAATCTGACGCGCCAGCATCATGAAACAGCCGAGACCGACGCCGGCGTAGACGATGCTCATCGGCAGTTCGAACACGGTCATGGTCTGGCTGTGCATGCGCTCGATGATCGTTACCGAGAAATACGCGAGCAAGCCCATGAAGCCGAGCGTAATGAAATCCACCAGCGCCAGCAGCGCGGACCGCATCGGCCCGGGCCCCATCAGGTTCGACACCAGTTCGACCGCGATATGCGCCTTCTTGCGGGTAACCACGGCGCCGCCGATGAATGCCAGCGACATCAAGCCATAACGCGCGATCTCTTCGGTCCACGACAGGCTGTCGTTCATGACGTAGCGCGTGAAGAACTGCAGGAAGACGATGATGGCGAGCGCCCAGAACAGCACGAACGCGATCCAGTCCTCCGGATGATGCTCGATGATGACCTCTTCATCCTGCGCGACGATGAGGTGAACGTCGCCGTCGGGCGGACGTTGAGGAATTATGACTAGTGCTCATCGGCGCCATCTTTGCTGATCGTTCCCGCGAAGGTACGGACCCATAACTTCGCGGGGACGACAATTGCTACTTCAGCGCCTGCAACTCGTCATACTGCGCCTGGGTCCAGCCCGCGCCCGCCGCCGCATCGTTGTGCAGCGGGATCGCCGCCTTGCGGAAAGCCTCGCGGTCCGGCTCGACCACGGTCTTGCCGAGCTTGGTGAATTCCGCGGCAAGGGTTTTTTCGGAGGCCGCGATCTTGTCGGTGGCGTGCGAGGCCGCTTCCTTCAGTACATCGGCGAAGATCTTCTGCTCGTCCGGCGTCAGCTTGGTCCAGACATGGCTTCCCACCACCGTCACCAGCGATTCGGTGATGTGGCCGGTGAGGATGATGTGGCTCTGCACCTCATAGAATTTTTTCGCCATGATGGTCGGCAGCGGATTCTCCTGGCCGTCGACGGTGCCCTGCTGCAACGCCAGGTACACTTCCGCGAACGCGATCGGCGTCGCATTGGCGCCGACCGACTTGGTGAACATCAGAAACAGCGGCGCCGGCGGCACCCGCAGCTTCATGCCCTTCATGTCCTCAGGCTTGCTGATCGACTTGTTGGCGGTGACATGGCGCTGACCATAATAGGTGAGCGCGACCACCTTGTGCCTGGTCTTGTCGTCATAACCCTTGGCGAGATCGGCAAACAGCTTGCTGTCGCGGTAAGCCTTCCAGTGATTGAAGTCGCGCAGGATGAACGGGGCGCCGGTAATTCCGATCGGCTTGTAGGTCGCGGCGGCAAAATTGACGCCGGTGTAGATCATATCGACGGTGCCCAGCCCGAGGCCTTCGTTGATCTGGTTCTCGTTGCCGAGCTGCGAGGCCGGAAACACCTGGATTTCGTATTTGCCGTTGGTGCGCTTCTTGATTTCGTCGGCGGCCCACAGCGCCTCGGTGTGATACGGCTCGGCGATCTCGTAAACATGCGCCCATTTGAGCTTGGTCTGCGCCGCGGCCGGTGTCGCAATCTACTGCTGCGGTAATCAGTGCCGCTGCCATGACAAAGCGGCGTGTCCAGATGGACATGGTATCCTCCCCCAAAATTGTTGTCCGAGACCTCGTTGGCGGGCCCTCGGCCGGTAAAGTCGCCGATATGACCAGCGGATGCAAGTAGCGGTGAAGCACCTTAAAGCGGCACGATCCGCAGCGGCAAGGTGTCGAACCCGCGCAGGGTATTGTTGAGCCGCCGCGCCGGCTCCGCGGTCATCTCGATGGTTGCGACGCGTTTTGCCAGCGCGCCGAGGATCGCCTCGCTCTCCAGCCGCGCCACGGCCTGGCCGACGCAGCCATGAATGCCGGTGCCGAAGGTCATATGGCCGGTGGCGCGGCGCCTGACGTCGAAAGTATCGGGCTTGTCCCAGCGGCGCGGATCGCGGTTGGCGGCGGCAAGAAACAGCAGCACCTTCTCGCCGTCGCCGAGGCGAACGCCGGCTATATCGACCGGCTTGGTCGTCGTGCGGAAGAAGGTCTGCACCGGCGCCTCGAAGCGCAGCACCTCCTCGAACGCGCCGCGGATCAACGCGGTATTTTCGCGCAGGGCTTTCCATTGTTCGGGGTAGCGGGCCAGGCAATACAGCGCATTGCCGAGCCCATAGACCGTGGTGTCGACCCCGGCGGAGAGGAACGAGCGCACCAGCATGCCCGCTTCCTCTTCCGACAATTCACCGGAGTCGACGGCGTTGAAAATCTGCATGCCAAATCCGCCGGGCTTAAGCGCCGCGCGGCTGCATTTCGACATGATCCAGTCGCGAACCGGGCCGGCATTGGCCATCGCCGCGTTGAACAGATCGTTGCGCGGGCCGAACGAGTTGAACACCATGCTGCCATAGGGCAGCAGGTTCTCGCGGCCTTCGCCGGAAATCCCCACCGCGTCCGGAAATACTTTCAAGGGATAGGCTTCGGCGAGATCGGCGACGCCGTCGAATTCGCGCTGCTCGACCAGCCGCGCAACCAGAAGCTCGGCCTCGCGCTCGAAGGTCTCGCGTAATATGCTGATGGCGCCCGGCGACAGGATGCGGGTCAGCACCGCACGGGTGCGGGTATGCAGCGGCGGATCGGCTTCCAGGATGATGCTGGGCGGACGCCATGGCGGCTCTTTGCGGAAATCGCTCAGCCCCACGCCGGCCGACGAGCAATAGGTCTGCCACTCGGTCAGCGAGTCGCGGACCTGCTCATGCCGCGCCATCGTCCATATCTGATATTGCTCCAGCCAGACCACCGGTCCTGCCTCGCGCAGCGCTTCGTGCTGCGGATAGGGGTCGTGCAGAAAACCGTGCGAAAACGGATCGACCGACGATACCGGACGGCTCAGGGTGGTCTGCTCGCTCGCCATGTCGTCTCCGTTTCCGGCCTTTTGCAGGGCGGCCCGTTCAACGTATTTTGCACGAAATGGTCAGGGATTGTCACCCCGTCGCCGGTGCTATTTAAATGCCCGGCCTGAAACGAGGACATCGCAATGCCGGAAACCGCAACATCTCCCCTGCCCGACGATCCGGCGCTGCTGGGGATCGAAGGCCCGATCGCCACCATCACGCTCAATCGTCCCACCGCGTTCAACTCCGTCAATCTCGCCATCGCGCAGAAGCTGGAGCAACTCGCTGCCGAAGTGGAGAGCAATGACGACGTCCGTGTGCTGGTAATCGAAGGCGAAGGCCGCGCCTTCTCGGCCGGCGGCGACCTGCAGACCATCGGGGCGGCCGCGGCCGCCGACACCATCGCGCCCGTGGTCGGCGAATTGCTCAAGCACTATCACGCCTTCATTGGAACCTTGCGGCGCATGCCCCAGATCGTGCTGACCAGCGTGCACGGCTCCGCGGCCGGTGCGGGCATGGGGCTCGCTTTCGTCGCCGACCTCTGCATCGCGACCGAGGACGCCCGCTTCACGCCGGCCTACGCCAAGATCGGCGTGTCGCCTGACGGGGGTAGTACAGTCGGCATGGTCGGCACCGTGGGCGTCCGCCGCGCGCTGCAGATTTTTCTCGCCGAGGACAGTTTCTCAGCGCAACAGGCGTTTGACTGGGGTCTGGTCGTGAAGGTCGTGCCGGCCCCCGAGCTGAAGGCGGCGACGCGGCAACTCGCTGAACGGCTGGCGCAGAATTCCATAGCCGCGATCGCCGGCACCAAGGCGCTGATCTATCAGGCCGCCGTAACGCCGACGAAGCAGCAACTCGATGCCGAAGAAGCCGGTATCATTGGCTGTATGCAGACCGAGGAGTTTCGAGCAGCGGTGAAGAAGTTCACCAGCAAGGCCAAGTAGCGATCCGTGTCCCGGACGCGGTGCGGCATCCTTCATGCCGCTCCGCAGAGCCGGGACCGTCCCAAACACAGAACCGTCATGGCCGGGCCTACCCCTACTGGATGACACATCTCATCGTCATTGCCGGGCTTGACCCGGCAATCCATCCTTTAAAAGGGTCTTCCGGAGGTGATGGATACGCGGGTCAAGCCCGCGTATGACGAGATGTGTGAATCCAGCAGGGCCTGTCCCGGCCCCATGTCTTTGCCGCGAAGAAACAAGACGTGGATGCCCGGGACAGGCCCGGGCATGACGAGGGAATCGAGCACGTTGAGGCCCGGCTCTGCAGCGCACCGCTACGCGCTGCGCTGCGTCCGGGGCACCAGGCCTATTTCGGGCAAATATACCCCGTCCCCGCCGGCGACTTGAAGCAGCCTACCGATTCCGGGATCACTTGCTTTGGCAGCCACAGCACCACCTTCGGGAAATAGATCGTGAAGGTGATGGTCACCAAAAACACCACATAGATCGGCAGCGCGGCGCGCAGCGCCTTGGCAAAGCTGACGCCGACGAATTTCGACGCCATCAGCAGCACCAGCCCGTAAGGCGGCGTGATCAGCCCGAACGCCAGCGTGGCGATCAGCACCACGCCCATGTGCACGCCGTTGATGTCGCCGGCTTGCGTCAGCGCGTTCACCAGCGGCATGAAGATGATGATGGTCGGCACCGGCTCGATGAAATCGCCCACCACCGTGAACAACAGCACCAGGAGCAGCATCATCAGATGCGGATCGTTGCCGGCAAGCGTGATGATCCAGTCCGAGATGACAATGGCGCCGCGCAGATAGGCCAGCATCCAGCCGAACGCGTTGGCGGCGCCGATGGTGATCAACGGCAGCGAGAAGATCAGCCCGGCCAGGCAGAAGTCATAGGGGATTTTCGTGATGTGCCCGCGATTGAGCGCGGGGATTACCACCGCGATGATCCAGATCACCGCGACCACGCCGGCTTCGGTCGGCGTGAACCAGCCGGACAGGATGCCGCCGAGCAGGATCACCGGAATCATCAGCGGCAACGCCGCATCTCCCGCTGCGAAAATAACCTGACGCAGCGGCGCGCGCGCCTTGCGCATGCCTACCGGGCCGAAGAAATAGCAATAGATCATCAGGCCGAAGCCGATCATCAGCCCCGGCACCACACCGGCCATGAACAATCCGGCGATCGACACGTTGCCGACCGCACCATAGACCACTGCGGTGATGCTCGGCGGCACCAATGCGGCGATGGTGGACGCCGAAGCGATGATCGCCGCAATGAAGGCGGGGCTGTAGCCCTCGCGCTTCATCGGGCCGCCCAGCGCGCGGCTCATCACCGCCACGTCGGCGGTGGTCGATCCCGACATCTCCGAGAAGAACATGCTGAACACGACGACGACCTGCGACAGCCCGCCCCTGATATGCCCGACCAGCGACAGCGACAGGTTGGCGATTCGCACCACCACATTTGCCGAGCTCATCAACTCGCCGACCAGCAGGAAAAACGGTATCGCCAGCAGCGCCTCGGAATCGACGCCGTCGAACACCTTCTGGATGATCGCGGCAAGCGAGACGTCGGTGAGCAGCGCGCCGATGAAAACCCCGGCCAGCAGCGAAAACGGTACCGGCACGCCGAGATAACCGAAAAACAGGAAGCAGAACGTCATCAGCCCGAGAATGACAGGTGAACTCACAGGCCCGGCCTCGTCTGCATGCTGGTATCGATCGCGGGAATATCGCGGTCTATGTCCGGCGGCTCGGGATGGTCAAATCCGTTGCGGATGCCGTTCACTAATTGCTCCACCGTGAACAAAGCGATCAGCGCGCCGGACAGGGGGATTGCCGCGTAGAGCGAGGCGATCGGCGTCCCCGACGGCAGGCGGAAGCTGCCGAAGCCCCTGAGGTAGTTGATATAACCGAAATAAATCAGACAGAACGCAACACCGAGCACGACCAGGCGGATGATGATCTCGACGATCAGCCGCGGCATGCCATGCAAGGCCTCGGAGATCGCGGTGAGGTAGAGATGATCGTTGCGGCGGGTGGCGACGGCGGCGCCGATGAAGATCGCGTAGATGAAGAACGTCGAGGTCACTTCCTGCAGCCACAGCCACGGACGGCCGATGGTCCGGGTGACGATGTCGGCGGTTACCGATAACGAAAACCCGAAGCACAGCAGTCCGCAAAAATCATCAGGACCAGTTCGAGCCGGTCGAACGCCCGCCATTTCAGGTGATGCTGGCGCTGCAACACCAGCTTGTCGGCGATGGTCATGCTCTCCCCCAAAGGGCGACTTTCGCCTCGTCATGGCCGGGCTCGTCCCGGCCATCCACGTCTTGACGGTGCATGTTGAGAGAAGACGTGGATTCCCGGGCCTTCACCGCGCCGAAGGGGCTTCGGCCCCGCAGGCGGGACGAGCCCGGGCACGACGATCCAATCATGATCGCCTCGCGTCAGTTGATCGCCCGGATCAGGGTCTTGATCTTGTCGGCGTGCGGGCCGAGTTCCTTGGCGAGTTTGTCGAGATAGGGATCGGCGATCTTGGTGAAACCCGTCTTGTCGACGTTATCGACGATCTTGACACCCATGGTCTTCAGCTTCGTCGCCGCCGTCCGTTCAAGCTCGAATGCCCTCTTTGGTTCATTGGCGCTGATCTCGGCCGCAGCGGTCGTCACCCATTGCTTTTGCTCGGCGGAAAGGCTCTGCCACAGCTTGTCGCTGATAAAGACCAGCGCGTTGTTGGCCTCGTGCTCGGTGATCGACAGCACGGGCGCCACCTCGTAATGCCTGTTGACGAGGTAGACGTTGATGCTGTTTTCGGCAGCTTCGACCACGCCGGTCTGCAGCGAGGTGTAGACGCTGCCGAACGGCATGTGCACGGTCTGGGCGCCATAGGCCGGGAACATGGTGTCCTCGGTCGCGGTCGCCTGAACGCGGATCTTCATTCCCTTGACGTCGTCGACCTTGCCGACTTCTTTCTTGCTGTAGATGTTTCGCACGCCCTGCGAGCCGGTGGCGATGACGTGCAGACCTTGCGTGGTCTCGTCGATCATCGCCTTGATTGCGTCGATCACCTGCTTGTCGGCCAGCGCCTTGATGACATGGGCTTCGTTGCGGAACAGGAAATGCAGCGACATCACGCCGGCCTGCGGGGAGATCGTCGAGGTATTCGCCGATGAAACGATCGCGAATTCGAGATCGCCGCTCTTGACCAGTTGAAGAAGCTGAGGTTCCTGCCCGAGCTGCGCGCCCGGGAACTGGTCGACCAGCATGGCGCCCTTGCTCAATTCCTTGAGTTTTGCGGAAAAGATATCGTAGGCGACGCTGTAACCGGTATTGAGCTGCTGGTCGTGCGCGAAGCGATAGTGCTTGACCTCCTGCGCGCCGGCGCTTGCGGCGAACAGCACCGCTGCCGCTGTGATCAATGCACTCGCGATTGTTTTCGGATTTTTCACTGTTTCCCCCTGTTTTGATTTTCTCAATCATCCCATCGGGGTTGCGGGATTGTCAATGAAGCATCGGGCCATCGGTGTTGGGTGCGACGACCTGGACTTGCTCAGAAGGCGTCATTCCGGGATGCGCCTCTTGGCGCAGGCCCGGAATCCATAACCCCCAATCGTGGTTATGGATTCCGGGCTCGCTCGATTCGCTCCCGCCCCGGAATGACGACGGTCAGTTGATGGCCCGGATCAGGTCCTTTACCTTCTCGGCGTGAGGACCGAGCTCCTTGGCGAGCTTGTCGAGATAGGGATCCGCGATCTTGGTAAAACCGGATTTGTCGACGTCGGTGACGACCTTGACGCCGATCGCCTTCAGCTTGTCCTGCGACTGATGCTCGAGCTCGATCGCTTTGGCCGGCTGGCTCTTGTTGACCTCGTCGGCCGCGGCCTGCACCCAGCCCTGCTGTTCCGGCGTCAGACTATTCCACAGCTTGTCGCTGACCCACACCAGGCTGTTGTTGGCCTCGTGTTCGGTCATCGACAGCACGGGGGCGACTTCATAGTGCTTGTTGGCGAGATAGACGTTGACGCCGTTTTCCGCGACGTCGACCACGCCGGTTTGCAGCGAGGTGTAGACGCTGCCGAACGGCATGTGCACGATCTGCGCGCCATAGGCCGGGAACATGGTGTCCTCGGTGGGCGTCGCCTGCACGCGGACCTTGAGGCCCTTCATGTCCTCGATCTTTTTGATCTCGCGCTTGGAATACATGTTGCGCAGGCCCAGCGTCGACAGCGCAATGACGCGCGCGCCCTGTACCGTGTCGGCGATCATCGCCTTCACGGCCTCCGACACTTTCGGATCCGCGATTGCCTTGACGAGGTGCGCTTCGGAGCGGAACAGGAAGTGCAGCGACATCACGCCGGCCTGCGGCGACAAGGTCGCGGCATTCGCGGAGGAGGAAATGCAGAATTCGATATCGCCTGACTTCACCAGTTGCAGGACCTGCGGCTCCTGTCCGAGCTGCGCGCCGGGATATTGCTCGATCAGCATGGTGCCCTTGCTCAGCGCCTTGAGCTTGTCGGCGAAAATGTCGCCGAGGATGCCGTAACCGGTGGTCTTCGGCTGGTCATAGGCGAAGCGATAATGTTTTACGTCCTGCGCGCCGGCGCTGGCTGACAGCGCTATTGCCGACACGGCAAGTGCCGCGCAGAAAAATCTGTTCAGGTTTTTCATGGTCGCTCCCCCCGGATGTTTTTTCTTTTGATCATCCCATCGGCGTTGCGTGGATGTCAATCGATCATCGCGTGACGCAGCTGCGAGATATCCGTTCGAGAATCGTAGCCCGGATGGAGCGAAGCGTAATCCGGGAAAGCGCGCATCGCAGCTGCCACACACTACTTACCCTGCCCGCGCATGAAATCGAAGTCGCAGCCTTCGTCGGCCTGCAGGATGGTCTCGTTGAACAGCTGCGCGTAGCCGCGCCTGGCCCAGTCCGGCGTCGTCGCCGGAGCCAGCGCGGCGCGGCGCTTTTCGAGTTCGGCGGCATCGACCAGCAGGTCGATGCTGCGCTCGGCGACATCGAGCCGGATCATGTCGCCGTTGCGCACCAGCCCCAGCGGACCGCCGACCGCGGATTCCGGCGTGATGTGCAGCACGATGGTGCCGAACGCGGTGCCGCTCATCCGCGCATCCGAGATCCGCACCATGTCCTTGACGCCGGCGCGTCCCAGCTTCACCGGGATCGGCAGATAGCCGGCTTCCGGCATCCCCGGCGCGCCCTTGGGCCCTGCGTTGCGCAGCACCAGCACATCGTCCGCGGTGACATCGAGCGCGGGATCGTCGACCCGCAGCGTCATGTCCTCGACCGAGTTCGAACACCACGGCGCGGCCGGTGTGCTGCAGCAATTTCGGGCTCGCCGCGGAATGCTTGATCACCGCGCCGCGCGGCGCCAGGTTGCCGTGCAGCACCGCCATCGCACCCTCCGGCTTGATCGGATCGTTGCGGCCGCGGATGACATCCTGGCCGGGCACCTCCTCCGCACCGGCAACCGCATCGCGCAGCGTGCCGCTGATGGTTTTCGCATCGAGGTCGATCAGATCGCCGAGTTGCTTCATCAGCTTGGGCACGCCGCCGGCGTGATGGAAATGCTCCATGTAGTGCGCGCCTGAAGGTTTTAGGTCGATCAGCACCGGCACCTCGCGGCCAAGCCTGTCGAAGGCTTCGAGATCGATACGGTGTTCGGTGCGGTTGGCGATCGCGGTGAGATGAATGAGGCCGTTGGTCGAGCCGCCGATCGCTTGCAGCACGATTTGCGCGTTGCGAAACGATGCCGGCGTCAGCAGCTCGCTCGGCTTCGGCCGCTTTGTCCTGGCCATTTCGGCCGCGACCTTGCCGCTGGCTTCCGCCGAGCGGAAGCGCTCGGCATGAACAGCCGGAATGGTTGCGCTCATCGGCAGCGACAATCCCAGTGCTTCGGTGATGCAGGCCATGGTGCTGGCGGTGCCCATCACCATGCAGGTGCCGACCGACGGCGCCAGCCGGCCATTGACCGCCTCGATCTCGTCGCCGTCGATTTCACCGGCGCGGTGTTTCGCCCACAGCCGCCGGCAATCGGTGCAGGCCCCCAGCACCTCGCCCTTGTGATGCCCGACCACCATCGGCCCGACCGGGATCACCACGGTCGGAAGGTCCGCGCTGACCGCGGCCATGATCTGCGCCGGCAGTGTCTTGTCGCAGCCGCCGATCACCACCACCGAATCCATCGGCTGGGCGCGGATCATCTCCTCGGTATCCATCGCCATCAAGTTGCGCAGATACATCGAGGTCGGAAACGCAAAGCTCTCGGCAATGGAGATGGTCGGAAACACCATCGGCATCGCACCGGCCAGCATGACGCCGCGCTTCACCGCCTCGATGATGTCAGGCACGTTGCCGTGGCAGGGACTGTAATCGCTGTGGGTGTTGGTGATCCCCACGATCGGCCGGTTCAGCGCGTCGTCGGAATAGCCCATCGCCTTGATAAAGGCCTTGCGCAGGAACAGCGAAAACCCGGCATCGCCGTAACTGGTCAAACCCTTGCGCAATCCGTCGGCCATTGTCGTTTCTTTCTGTTTCTTGGGTTAACGCTCATGCGCCAATATTATATACCGTCATTCCGGGATGCGCCTCTTGGCGCAGGCCCGGAATCCATAACCACGATCGGCGTTTATGGATTCCGGGCTCGCGCTTCGCGCGCCCCGGAATGACGGCTTCGCCGTCATTTCCACTTCACGATTTTGCTCATGTCGCCCGAAAACTCCATGCTGCAGAACGCGCCACCCTGATAGAATTGCCGCACCGGGTCCGGCTCCAGCTTGGCCTGCTCGGCCATTGCGTGATCGCGAAAATCCTCGGCGCGGCCGGTTGGGCGGTAGCCGAGGTCGTAGGCGCGGTGGTTGTCCCACCATGCGCGCTCGTTGTACGAGGCGCCGTACAAAATCTCGAAATGGATATCGGGATGATCGAGCCCGATCCGGCACAGTTGCACCAGGTCTTCCGGCTTCAGCCAGATCGAGAGCCGGCGGTGATCCAGCGGCTTGTCGCCGAAATTGCCGATCCGCAGACAAGTGACGCCGATGCCGTGCTTGTCGGCATAGAGCGACCCGACCGCTTCGCCGAACGCCTTGCTGACGCCGTAGCGGCTGTCGGGACGCACCGTGACGTCGGTGCCGATGCGGTGATGCCGCGGATAGAAGCCGACCGCGTGGTTGGACGATGCGAACACGATGCGCTTGACGCCGTTTTTGCGCGCGGCCTCGAACAAATTGTAGCAGCCGATGATATTGGACTGCAGGATGTTGTCCCACGGGCCTTCGACCGAAAACCCGCCGAAATGCAGGATGCCGTCGACGCCGTCGCAAATCGCCTCGACTGCGGCGAGATCGACGAGGTCAGCAGCCTTGAATTTCTCGCTTGGGCCGAGGTCGGCGGGCGTTTTCACGTCGCTCAGCACCAGATCCGGATAGATCGGGGGCAGCAACTTGCGCAGGCGTGTGCCGATTTCACCGGAAGCGCCGGTCATCAATATGCGTGGCATTTCATTCCTCGTCTTGCAGCCGATTTGCGGTCATCGACCGAGAGTGATAGCAAACCAAATCAGAAAGAAACGCAACAACGAGAACGGCAAATGTCCGATGCATCCCCGCGCCCCGGCTGGCAGCCGGCGACGTATTATCCCGACCCGGCCATTCACGCGGTCGATCCGCGTTTCGAGAAATATTGGCTGAAGCTTTCGGCGATCGAACGGCTCGCGACCGGGCTGCGCTGGGGCGAAGGGCCGGTGTGGTTCGGCGATGGGCGTTATCTGTTGTGCAGCGACATTCCCAACAACCGCATCCTGAAATGGGAAGAGGAAACCGGCGCGGTCAGCATTTTCCGCAAGCCGTCCAACTTCGCCAACGGCCACACCCGCGACCGCCAGGGCCGCCTGGTCGGCTGCGAGCATGGCGGCCGCCGCGTCGTCAGGACCGAATATGACGGCTCGATCACGGTGCTGATGGATTCCTTCGAAGGCAAGCGGCTGAACTCGCCAAATGACGTGGTGGTGAAGTCCGACGGCTCGATCTGGTTTACCGATCCGGTGTTCGGCCTGCTCGGCAATTATGAAGGCTACAAGGCCGAGTCCGAGATCAACCCCAACGTCTACCGTATCGACGGCGAGACCGGCATTGCCACCATCGTCGCGGACGACGTGCTCGGGCCCAACGGGCTGTGCTTTTCACCGGACGAGAAGATTCTCTACATCGTGGAGTCGCGCGGCGTGCCCAACCGCAAGATTCTTGCCTACGACATCAGCGCCGATGGCAAAACCATCTCCAACAAGCGCGTCCACATCGACGCCGGCCCCGGCACGCCGGACGGCATGCGCTGCGACATCGACGGCAATCTGTGGTGTGGCTGGGGCATGGGCGATCCGGAACTCGACGGCGTGTTCGTGTTCGCGCCGGATGGCGCGCAGATCGGGCGCATCGCACTGCCGGAGCGCTGCGCCAATCTGTGTTTCGGCGGATTGAAGCGCAACCGGCTGTTCATGGCCTCGAGCCAGTCGATCTACGCGCTGTATGTGAACACGCAGGGAGCGTTGGGCGGTTAAAGCGTCCTGTACTTCTCAATCTTCGCGACATCCGGCTCGATTCCCAGCCCGGGCGCGTCCGGCAGCACGATCTCGCCGTCCTTGATGTCAGCCACGGCGCCGCAAAAATCTTCGCGCAGCGGATTGTCGTTGCTGTCGACCTCCAGCAATCCGCCGCCGCCCGAGCCGGCGAGCAGATGCGCCGACGCCAGCAGGCCGATGCCGGCGCCGAGAAAATGCGGGCAATACTGCCGCTTCGACGCCAGCACGTCGCGCGCGACGGCGATACAACCGGTGATGCCGCCCCATTTGGCGGCGTCGGGCTGCAGCACGGTCAGCACGCCCTGCTCTAACGCCGCCGCGAAATTCTCGCGGCCCGCGATGTTCTCGCCGCCCGCCAAGGGCATCGCGAGGCGCTTTTGCAAGGTGCGCCATTCGCTCCACGGACGATCGGCGCGTACAGGCTCCTCCAGCCACGCCAGGTTGAACTCTTCGAGCGGCGGCCCCAGCTGCAGGGCCTGCTCAATTCCCCAGCCCTGATTGACATCGGCCGCGAGAAAGCCATCGCCGGCAAGCCGCCGCAGATCGCGAAGATTGCCGCGGTCCTTGCCGGCATCGAAGCCGATCTTCAGCTTGAACGCACGATGGCCGCGCCGCATCGCCGCTTCCGCCTGCTCGACGCTGCCGGCCGGATTGATGCCGCTGGCATAAACGCGCATGCGGCCCGTGGTGCCGCCGAGCATCCGCCAAAGCGGCGTCTTGGCGCGCTTCGCGAACAGATCCCACAGCGCTATATCGACGCCGGCGATGGTCTGCGCGAACGGACCCGGCTCGCCGGACTGCAGCGCCAGCACGGAGGTCGCGGCACTGAGATGCTCGAACACTTCGGAGGGATGTGCCGCGGCTCGCCCGGCCAGCATCGGCGCCAGCGTTTCATTGACCAGACGCGTACGATGCTCGGCGCCGACAGCGGGGAAATTGCACCAGACCTCGCCCCAGCCGGTTTGTCCGTCGCCGTCTTCGACGCGGATGAACAGCGCTGGGCGGTCCCGCATCTCGCCGAACGACGTCACCACCGGCGTCGTCAGCGGATAGCGGTAGCAGAACGCCTGGATGCGGCGGATGGTGAACATGATCGTCACTGCGAGCGAAGCGAAGCAATCCGGAGCGGCACAGTAGCAACTGGATTGCTTCGTCGCTGCGCTCCTCGCAATGACGCGGCCTAAGCCGCGTTGAAGCCGGCGATCGCCTTCACTTCCAGATATTCCTCCATGCCGAACTTGCCCCATTCGCGGCCGTTGCCGGACTGCTTGTAGCCGCCGAACGGTGCGGTGCGCTCATTGGGCACGCCGTTGAGGTTGACGTTGCCGGCGCGCAACTTGCGGCCGACATCGCGCGCGTGCTCGACGCTGCCGGCGGAGACGTAGCCGGCAAGGCCATAGGGCGTGTCGTTGGCGATCTTCACCGCCTCGGCTTCGTCCTTGGCGCCGAGGATCGTGAGCACCGGCCCAAAGATTTCCTCGCGCGCGATGGTCATGTCGTTGGTGACGTCGGCAAACACCGTCGGGCGGACATAGAAGCCCTTGTTGACGCCTTCCGGCAGGCCGGGGCCGCCCGCAACCAGGGTTGCGCCCTCCTCGATGCCCTTGTGAATCAACGCCTGGATTTTGTCCCATTGGCCGCGATTGACCACGGGCCCGATATTGGTGCCCTCGGCGCGGGGATCGCCGGCCTTGGTTTTGGCGGCGACGCCCTGGGCAATGGCGGCGACCTCCGCCATCTTCGACAGCGGCACGATCATGCGGGTCGGCGCGTTGCACGATTGTCCCGAATTGTTGAAGACGTGCGCGACGCCGCCGGCGACCGCCTTGTTGAAGTCAGCGTCTTCCAGAATGATGTTCGGCGATTTGCCGCCGAGCTCCTGGCTGACCCGCTTCACCGTTGGAGCCGCGCGCTTGGCGACATCGATACCGGCGCGGGTCGAGCCGGTGAACGAAATCATGTCGATATCGGGATGCTCGCTCATGGCGGCGCCGACTACGGGACCGAGGCCGTTGACGAGGTTGAACACGCCCTTGGGCACGCCGGCCTCGTGCAGAATTTCGGCGAAAATCAGCGCCGACGACGGCGTGAATTCCGACGGTTTCAGGATCATGGTGCAGCCGGCGGCGAGCGCGGGCGCGACCTTGCAGGCGATCTGGTTCAGCGGCCAGTTCCACGGCGTGATCATGCCGATCACGCCGACCGGTTCACGCACCACCATCGCCGAGCCGATCGGCTCCTCGAAGTGGTAGTTCTTCAGCACCTCGAGGGTCGCGGCGATATGACCGAGGCCGGCGCCGGCCTGGAATTTTTCCGCGAACGGCAGCGGAGCGCCCATCTCGTCGGAGACGGCGGCGCCGATGTCCTTCATGCGGGTCTTGTAGACCTCGATGATCTTGCTCAAGAGCGCGACGCGCTCCTCGCGGCTGGTCTGCGAGAAGGTTTCGAACGCGCGGCGCGCGGCGGCGACCGCCTTGTCGACGTCGGCTTTGGAGCCGAGCGCAACCTCATACATCGCCTCTTCGGTCGCCGGGTTGACGACGGGCGTGGATTTCTTGACGGCGGGATCGACCCAGGCGCCATCGATGTAGAATTGCATGCGGTTGACCATCGTGAACCTCTTTACTTCGGGGCAATTGAAGGGAACGGAACGTCCGGCAAGCATCCTTGCACGAAAGCCCCGGGAATTGAACCCGCCCTACGCGGGGCCGCGGTTGCGGCTGACGCGCATATAAGGTCGGCTATGGGGAGGAAGCAAGGCCAACTCCGCGGTCGTCCCCGCGCAGGCGGGGACCCAACTCCGTCATTGCCGGGCTTGACCCGGCAATCCATCCTCTTCGCAAGAGTTTTTCGAAGCGTGATGGATACGCGGGTCACGCCCGCGTATGACGCAGCGCGTGTTGCCGCGTGTTGCGAGAATTTCCGAATTCAAATTTCAAACAGCCACGACTTCGCGTCCTCGCGCCGCCGCGCGAGTTTCAGCTTTTAGTTGATCTCCCCTTTTGAGGGGAGATGGAGCGCCGAAAGACGCGCCGTGGTAGTAAACAAAAGCGCCTTTCGGACGCTCCATCGCGGGATTTGTGGCTAAGGGACCGCGCTTCCGGCGACTTGGCGCACGACGGGTCTCCCCATCGCTGCCTGTCCCCGTCCAGCCATCGTAGTGGCAGAGCCTCTTAATGGGCCCGGACGGCAACCCCTCAAGCCTCCGGGTCTGCGCTTGCGAGGCACAGCCGCGGACGCCGCATCCGACCGGCTTGGGTTACCCCGCCCCGATCAAGCTTTCGCTCTGTCCCACTTCAGTAACGCCTCTAGAAGCGCCCCTCACTGGACAGGACACGATCAGGATAAGGCAGGTTTCGGGGGCGGGGATAAGGAATGCAAAAATATTTTTTCGCGAGCGTTTACAATATCGTAGGGTGGGCAAAGGCGCGTCTTCGCGCCGTGCCCACCATGAAATGAAAACGGTTTTGCCGAGAAGACGGTGGGCGCGCCGTCGGGCGCGCATTCGCGCGCCCTGGCTTTGCCCACCCTGCAGTCTTTCGTTTCCCGGACGCAGCGCCGCGCGTAGCACTTCGCGGAGCGGCGCGCTGCAGAGCCGGGGTCCCGGTTGCGCGCTTCGATCTCGAAACTGCCGAAGACGAGCTTGCGCTGAGATCACGGCGATCGCGTCTTACGAGGCGGCGTGAGAGAGATCATAGCTTCAACTCTGAATACCGCGATCAGCCATGTATCGTCTCACCACGCTCAAGCATGGCCACGAATTCTCCGATCTTTCGCTTTCTCGTCTCGGCCTTTTTGACTGCGCCGAGCCGGTACAGAATGGCGTACCGGTTTCTGCTGCTCAACGTTTTGAAGAAGGCAGCGGCCGCAGGGTTTGCGTTCAACGCACTTTGAAGATCGCTGGGCACCTCGGCGCCGCCGGCAGATGCATAGGCTCGATCCCATCGCCCATCCGCAATAGCAGCTTCGATTTGCGCGAGACCGGCAGGCTGCATCCGTCCTTGTTCCTTCAGCTCCAACGCCCTGTTGCGGTTCCTGAGCGACCATTTGCTGGCCGGCCGGCGCGGCGTGAAGCGGACAAGCCAGTACGTATCGTCATACTTTTCGAGCTTTCCGTCGATCCATCCGTGACAGAGCGCGGCGTCGATCGCCTCGTCCTTTGTCAGCGTCGTCTTGAGCGCCCCTTTCCTTGCAAACTTGATCCAGACCCCCGGCGCGTCGCCTGGTTGCGAGCCGAACCACGTCTCGAGCGCCGCCAGGTCGGCGAACGCGACGACTGGCAAACCGGAATGTTGCTCAAGCGCAGCGGCGCGCGCTTTCTTCATGTGCTCCACGCCTTCTCGCTACGGAATTTCCTGTTGCGCTTCTTAAGTGAAACGACCCGTAGGGCGCAATAAGCGTAGCGCATTGCGCCGCAGGAATAATGGCGTGAGGGCTATACCGCGTTCTGAAGTGCTCCTCGCCTTAGTGTCCGAAGTGATCTTCCCCCAAGAAAGTGGACAGGGTTAAGCGGTTTTTAGCTCGATCTGGATTGGGCTGCTGTAGCCGATGGCGGAATGGCGCCGGGTTCGATTGTAGTAACCTTCGATGTAGGCAAAGATATCGCGTTTGGCTTGTTGTTTGGTGGCGTAATGCTGATGGTGAACGAGTTCTGTCTTTAGCGTGTGGAAGAAGCTCTCCATCGGGGCGTTATCGTAGCAGTTGGCCTTGCGGCTCATCGAGGCGAGGAAGTTGGCGAGCTTGAGGGCGCTGCGGTAGTCGCTCGAGGCATATTGAACGCCGCGATCGGAGTGGTGGATCAGCCCGGCGCCAGGCCGCTGCGCTGAGATTGCCATCCTCAAGGCTGTCAGCGGCAGTTCGGTTCCCATTTGATCTTGCATGGCCCAGCCGACGATCTTGCGGCTGAAGAGATCCATCACGGCGGCCAGATAAAGCCAACCCTGGTCGGTGTCGATGTAAGTTATGTCAGCGAGCCAGACCTGGTTTGGTGCAGCGGCAACGAAGTGCCTTTTGATCAGATTTGGAGCGATCGGGTGATCATGCCGGCTATCGGTGGTTCGTACCCGTCGCGGCCGCGCCATAATGGCGTGAATGCCATGGCGGCGCATCAATCGCTCGACCCGGCCACGGCTGACGCCGCGGCCCTGGGCCTTCAGTTCGACATGAATGCGGGGGCTGCCATATCGCCCGCGATTGTCACTGTGGATCTGCTGAATGTCCTCCAGGAGTTCACGATTTTTAGCGGATCGCGCACTTTCCGGGCGGGAGCGCCAAGCGTAATAGCCGGCCCGCGAGACGGCGAGCACGTCGCACATGATCTTGACCGGGTAATCGACACGGCGATCTTCGATGAAGCGGAATCTCATGTCCGTGGTCCAGCAAAGATCGCGATCGACTTTTTTAAAATGTCGCGCTCCATGCGCAACCGGTCGATCTCCAGCTGCAAACGGCAAATCTCTGCCGCTTGGTCCGACGACGGCAGCGCCGCCTGCGTGGTGGGGCGCCGCGACGCTGCCGTCGTCTCCTGTCCGGCCTCTCGTTGCTCAACCCAATAGCGCAATACCGAGTCACGCAGCCCCAGTTCCTTGGCCACCGACCCTATCGAGCGACCGCTCGAAGCAACCAGATCGACTGCCTGCCGCTTGTATTCGTCAGTAAATGAACGTCGTCGACGATGTTTCATCAGACACCTCTTGGCTCCTTGAGCCTATTACAGGTGTCCACTGATTTGGAGGAGGTTCAGAAGCCCGTAGGGCGCAATCGCTTTATTGCGCCGCTTCGAGCCGTGTTTCGACAGTCGACGTGTTGAAAGCCCAGACGGCGCAATGCGCTTCGCTTATTGCCCTACGTGCTCAATGGGAAAATTGAGCAGCGAGAAAACTCCGCATCTCCTGGACTGACCGGGCGGCCGCGGTGGGATCATATTTGAGCCAATGTCCGACATATTCCCTGCCATCGGCGAAGGCGGGGGAAACAAAGGCGTGATAGGCACCGGGATAGACGATCAATTTTACGGGCGCTCCCCTGTCCGCCCGCCGCTTCATCCAACGCTCGCAGTCCGTCGCGGGCGTCCAGTCGTCGAGTTCGCCGATCATGATCAATGCAGGAACGATGAGTTCCTCGGAGGCAACGCTGCAACGCGGGTAGTAGGCCACGGCGGCCTTGAACTTTCGATCCCGGGGGACGTCAAAGATTTCCGCCTGATGGTTCGACGCCAACTGCAGCGCAACCATTGCACCGTGCGAAAATCCAATAACCGCGATACGTTGAGAATCGACGAAGGGAAGATTGGAAAGATAGGATAGCGCGCCCAAAGCATCACCTTGGCGGGCAAGGAGCAGGCGCGGCGCATCCTGGGTGCAGGCGTTCTTGATGCCACGGGTCGCAAAGCTATCGACTGTAAGTGACACGTAGCCCAAGCCGTTCACGAATTGAGCGACGAACTTCGGAGCATCTTTCGAAAGTCCGTCGCATCCGTGGAGAACCACAACGGCGGAAAATGGGCCGTCGCCCTCGGGTTTCGACAGGTAACCCTCGATCGTTTCAGACGCCGCCTTCGGCGCTTCGCCACGCTCGCGCGCCAGACGCTGCTGGAGTTGGCCGACGTGAACGGGAGCACTTTCGAACCTGACCAATTCTCCTGCCAAGGTGGCGGCGTTGGTGGAAAGGTATGCAACGAACACTGCTACACCGAGACATGCTTTGGCTGGTGTATCCATTTTCCTTCCCTCCGCTTCCCGAACGGGTTCAGCGTAGCAGGCTCATGTCCGCCCATCCACACCGTAAGTCCGCGAATGGCACTTAGCGGACATCGCGCGATCTTCGCTACAGATCGTAGGGTGGGCAAAGGCGCGCCTTCGCGCCGTGCCCACCATCCTGTCCGGATGCGCGGCCCTGAATGGTGGGCACGCCGCCGGACGCATTCGCGTCCGTCGGCTTTGCCCACCCTACGCGGCTCACACCGCCATCTTGCGATGCCGTACCGGGGCGCCGGCGGTGAGTCCTTCTGCGGCGTCGATGATGGCGTTGGCGTCGATGCCGTAATGGCGGTAGAGGTCGGGAATCGTGCCGGTCTGGCCGAAATGCTCGACGCCCAACGCCTCGAGGCGATGGCCGCGCACGCTGCCGAGCCAGCCCAGCGTCGCCGGATGGCCGTCGATCACGGTGACGATGCCGCAGTCGCGCGGCAGCGGCGCCAGCAGCTTTTCGATGTGACTCATATGCTTCGAGCCGCGGTTATCGCGGCGGATCTTTCGCGCCGCGGTCCAGCCGGCATGCAGGCGATCCGCCGACGTGATCGCCAACAGGCCAACATCGCGGCGGCTCTCCCCTAAAAGCCCGATGGCCTCGATGGCCTCGGGCGCCACAGCTCCGGTGTATGCGATGACCACTTCCGCATTCGGCCCGGGCTTGCGCAGCCAATAGGCGCCGTCGGTGATGCCCCTCTGCAAATCCGGCGTCATCATGCGCTGCGGCTGGTCGATGCTCCTCGTCGAGAGCCGCAAATACACCGAGCCGCCGCTGCGCATGCCGCTTTGCTCGTCGCCTTGGTCGGTCAGCTCGCGCTGCATGTGGGCAAATCCCCAGCCCATGATGACGGCGAGTTCGTCGACAAAGGCCGGTTCGAACGCAGCGAGGCCATCCTGGGCGATGCCGATCAACGGGGTGGCGATCGACTGATGCGCGCCGCCTTCCGGCGCAAGCGTCACGCCCGACGGCGTCGCCGCCACCATGAAGCGGGCGTCCTGGTAGCAGGCGTAATTCAGCTGATCGAGCGCACGACTGATGAACGGATCGTACAAGGTGGCGATCGGCAGCAGCCGCACGCCATTGATCGAAGAGGACAGGCCCAGCGCCGACATCAGGAGGAACAGATTGCTCTCCGCGATGCCGAGTTCGATGTGCTGGCCTTTTGGCGAGAAATCCCAGTTGAAGGTCGAGGGTATCTTTTCTTTTCGAAACAGGTCGGCGGCCTCTCCCTTTGCGAACAAGCCGCGGCGGTTGACCCAGGCGCCGAGATTGGTCGAGACCGTGACGTCGGGCGATGCGGTGACGATGCGCGCCGCTAGTTCAGTGTCGCCGCGCGCCAACTCGTTGAGCACCAGCCCAAAGCCTTGCTGCGTGGACATCTGAGGCGAGGGCGAAAACTTGCCAGCTGCTGCGGCACCTCGATCACCGGCGCCGACAGCCGGCGGCGGCCTTCGCGGTTGAACGGCGCCTCTTTGACGAATTCTTGGAGCGACGACGCGTCCTGCGACAGGCCCTCGAATTTCTCCCACTCATGCCCCGGCCTGATATTCTGCGACTCCCGCCATTTCTCCATCTGCGTCGGCGTCATCAATCCGGCGTGGTTGTCCTTATGGCCCTGGAACGGCAGGCCGACGCCTTTGATGGTATAGGCGATGAAGCAAACCGGGCGGTCGTGATCGATCGATTCAAAAGCCTCACACATGCTGGCCATGTCGTGGCCGCCGAGGTTGGACATCAGATCAAGCAATTCGTCGTCGCTGCGCCGCTCGATCAGCGCCGACACCTCGCCCTGGTCGCCGATCTCGTCGCGCAGCCGCTTGCGGAACGCGGCGCCACCCTGAAAGCACAGCGCCGCGTACATCTGGTTCGGGCAGCAATCGATCCAGCGCCGCAGCGCCTCGCCGCCGGGCTCGGCAAACGCCGCCTGCATCAGCCTTCCGTATTTCACGATTTTGACGTCCCAACCGAAATTGCGGAACATGGATTCGAATTTTTCCCACAGCCCTTCGCGCACCACGGCGTCCAGGCTCTGTCTGTTGTAGTCGACGATCCACCAGGTATTGCGCAAGCCGTGCTTCCACCCCTCCAGCAGCGCCTCGAAGATATTGCCCTCGTCCATCTCGGCGTCGCCGACCAGCGCGATCATCCGGCCCTCGGGCCGGTCCTTCATCCAGCCATGCGCGGTGACGTAATCCTGCACCAGCGAGGAGAACAATGTCTGCGCCACGCCCAAGCCCACCGAACCGGTGGAGAAATCCACGTCGTCGACGTCCTTGGTGCGCGAAGGATAGGACTGCGCGCCCTTGAAGCCGCGGAAATTTTCCAGTTTTTCGCGGGTCTGATGGCCGAACAGATATTGAATGGCATGAAATACCGGACTGGCATGCGGCTTCACCGCGACGCGGTCCTCCGGCTTCAGCACCGAAAAATACAGCGCCGACATGATCGTCACCAGCGACGCCGACGACGCTTGATGGCCGCCAACCTTCAGGCCATCGCTATTCGGCCGGACATGATTGGCGTGATGGATGGTCCATGACGACAGCCACAACACTTTTCGCGCAAGCGCCGACAGCAGCTCAAGGCGCGTGGATTCGACGGGCATCGTTCGGCTCCGGGTGGGCTGGATTGGGCCGGATGTTAGCGAGCGGCGGGCCGCAAGAAATCTCAAATTTTGGGGACATACCGTCGATTATTGGGATAAAATACCAGCTGCGCCGTCAATTACCCGGATTTATCCCAATGCAGACCCTCGACGCCATCGACCGCAAGATTCTCGGCCAGTTGCAGTCCGACAGCCGCACCACCATGCAGGAGCTTGCCGACAAGGTCGGGCTGTCGGTCTCGCCGTGCCATCGCCGCGTCAAACTGCTGGAACAGCGCGGCGTGATCACGCGCTACATCGCGATGGTCGACCAGAAATCGCTCGGGCTGCATGTCAGCGTCTTCATCTCGATCAAGCTGACGCGGCAGAAGGAGGAAGACCTCGACCGTTTTGCGAAAGCGATTTCGGGCTGGGAGGAAGTTCTGGAATGCTATCTGATGACCGGCAACCGCGACTATCTGCTGCGCGTCGTTGCCGCCGATCTGTCCTCCTACGAAGCGTTCTTGAAAAACAAGCTGACGAGACTCGACGGCATCGCCTCGATCGAATCGAGTTTTGCGCTGAGCCAGGTGAAATATTCGATCGCGCTGCCGGTGTGACGTTAGTAGTGGGCAAAGCGAAGCTGCCCGCCGTAACGCTAAGATAGGCGCCACACCCCGAGGCTCTTGTCGCGCCAGCCGCCGCCGGCCTCGGTGCAGTTCTCGCTCAGCAGTTCGACCGGCGCGCCCCAATCGAACGGCGCGCGTTCGAAATTCAGCGCGCGCCAGTCGCCGTCCTCGCAATCATGATTGTTTTGCCAGTCGGGAAACGTGGTCGCGATCAGCCATGTGGCACCCGAACCGCGGAAATTCGCCACCGCGCGTTCGATATTGGCGAACGACAGATGCACCAGGCAGTCGCGGCACAGAATGGCGTCGCATCGAGGCAGGCAATCGCCGGTGATGTCGGCGCGACGATAGTCGCCCTTGATTTCGCCGCCGGCGGCGCGGGCCTGCAGGCGCTCGATCAGATCAGGCACGATATCGACGCCGGCATACCGCACGCCGAGGCCTGCGTCATTGATCCAGCCGGCGTCGCCGCAGGGCGCGTCGAGCAGCGAGGCGATACCCAGCCTTGCCAGCAGCCGGGGCAGTTCGGTCCGCAGCACCGCTGTCGCCTCCATCTCCGAACCCAGGCCCGAGATGGATTGCGGCGCGCCCCACAGATTGCCGTCGTGAATGCGCTGGAAGCGCTGCGCCAGATTAAGGCCGGCAAAGGATTTTCGGTCCGCGGCAAAGCGCTGGTGCGCGAGCACTGAGCGGGCGATCTGCGTCATTCACGGGTTTTTGTCATCGCATTGCGCCGCCTCTGCTCGGACATTCCCTGTCGCTGCGACTTGATGTAGGTTACGCAGCAAGCGCTGGCAGGAAAATACACGACCCGCTTGTCGTGGAGCAACCCCCGAAGATGGTCCGCTCATGAGTGTCCGAAGAATAGTCCCCAACATCAACTCCGGCGATCCGTCGGCGTCCAGGTCGTTCTACGAAGCTGTTCTTGGTCTCGACACCGCCATGGACATGGGATGGATCATCACCTTCGCCTCGCCGTCCAATCCGACCGCCCAGGTCAGTGTCGTGGCGTCGGCTTGCCGGAACGAGCCGCACGCGGAGATCAGCGTTGAAGTCGCCGACGTCGACGCTTGTCATGCCGCCGCCGAACAGCGGGGTTTCTCGATCGTGTACCCGCTGACCGACGAGCCGTGGGGCGTGCGACGATTTTTCGTCAGGGATCCCAATGGAATTATTGTCAATATCGTGAGCCACAAGAGCTAGCGACCGGGCTTGCCGACGGTCTTCCTGCATCACTCGCCGCGCAGCCACGCCAGCACAGGCGCGTTAATCTCGTCCGGATAGCAATGGCTGAGATCGTCGAGTTCGCGGTAGACGATAGCAGCGCCGGCGGCCGCAAGCGCAATGTGGGTTTGCCGCGCCACCTGCACCGGGAACATCCAGTCCAGCGCGCCGTGCACGAGGTATATTGGCAATCCTCGCAATCGGTCCGGCGAAGCCATCTCGGCCATCAGCGGATGGAAGGTGGCTGACACCGGCGCCAGATGCGTGAACGGCGAGGCGTCCTCCAATCCGGTGACATAGCAGAACGTGCCGCCGTCGCTCATTCCGGTCAGCAGCATTCTATTCGCATCGATATTGCATCGGCTTCTGACTGCATCGAGAATCCGGTTGAGGTTCGGCGTATCGGTATCCTCGCCCATCAGGGCCCAGGTCGGCCCCATGGCGGTGGGCGCAACCAGGATCGCACCGCGGCTGCGCGCATCGCGCAGCCAGGTCCATAAAAAGTTGCGGCCGTTTCCGCTGCCGCCATGCAGCGCCATCACCAGCGGCCAGGTGCGTTCCGGCGTATAATATTCCGGCATATAGAGCGAATAGCCGCCGCGGCTGCCGGGCTCATTTTCGAAATGCATGATGCCGGTGCCATCTCGCGCCGGCGCGGCGAACCGCGCCAGCGTATCGGCATCGTGGCGCAGCGCGGAATCGAGAAAGTAGCGATTGACCGGGGGCAGCGCGCCGGCAAGCGGGTACAGCGCTTCCCTGGCGCGCGGCACATATCGCAGCGCGCGGAATACGGCGCGAATACCGTCGGCCTGATCGGGCGCGCTACGCAGCCCGTCGAACGCCGCCAGCGCCGCGTTGACCGCAGTCTGCAGCCGCTCGCGCAGGCTGGCCAGTTCATCGGGCCAGCCGTCGAGCTGTCGATGCGCCGCCCGCAGCTCCTGGTCCGGCGCGCCCGCGGCGTCCATCACCGCGCCGAAATCCGGCGGATGAAAATGGCGCGCGATGAAGCCGAGCACATCCAGCGACCGCAACAGGGGCGGCAACAGGGCCGCGAGGCGGTCGGTGACAACGTCGCTCATCCGACTTTCATAACACATCGATGACGGCTCGCGGCAAAGCATGCGGGCGAACTGCACATTCTGTCGGCTTGTAGGCGCCGATGGGCTATGACACCTTCGGAACGTATTTCGATTTCAGCGCTGTTTTCGAAAATTGGAGGCAACCATGGTTTTCAAGCGTTGCGCGGACTGCGCGGCTGACAAGCCGAAGTTGACCGGGACGCTCTCCGGTGCAGCGGCATTATCGATGGCGCTGTTGCTCGGCGCGGCGCCCGCGGCCGCGCAATCCTCCGGCCAGGTCTTTACCAATCCTCCGGCACTGCCGGAGCGCGGCGCCGTTCGGCCTTTCCTTGAATCGGTAATTCCCGGCGCTCCGCCTGTCCCGGCCGGACGGCGCGATTTCGATCTGACGGTCGCCTACACCGACAACAAGATATGGAATCCCGCGACGCAACGTTTCGACAAGGTCCATCTGCGCAGCTACACCGGCGAAGGCATCAATCCCGACGCGCCTTTCGTCGCACCCGCGATCGAGGTCCGGCCGGGGCAGACCGTCAGCATGACGCTGCATAACAAGCTGCCGGCCGATCCGACCTGCACCGCGCCAGGCGGGGATGTGAACGACCCGCATTGCTTCAACGGCACCAACCTGCATTCGCATGGGCTCTGGGTCAGTCCCTCCGGCAATTCCGACAATGTCCTGCTCTCGATCAATCCGGGCATCTCCTTCGAATATATCTACAACCTTCCGCCGGATCATCCGGCCGGCACGTTCTGGTACCATTCGCATCGCCATGGCTCGACCGCGCTCCAGGTCTCCAGCGGCATGGCCGGCGCCCTAATCGTGCGCGGCGATCGCGTGCCGACGCCGACCAGGACCGGCGACATCGATGTGATCCTGAAAAACGCCGACCTGACCGCGATGGAGGACCGCACCCTTGTCCTGCAGCAGATTCAATACGCTTGCCTGGACGACAAGGGACAGGTGAAGGTTCAGCTGGATCCGTCGGATCCCTCGACGATCATCGCGTGGCTTTGCGATCCGGACGACGTCGGTGTCATCGAAAACTATTCTTACCCCGACAACGTGCCTCCCCCCAACACCGCGGGCGCGCCCGCGAGGGTCGGCTTCGGCCCCGGTTCATGGGACCAGTCGGCGCGGTTCACCACCATCAACGGCATCGTGCGGCCGGTGTTCCAGGCCAGAGCCGGCCGACCCGAACGCTGGCGGCTGATCCATGGAGGCGTACGCGACACCATCACATTCGGATTCCGCGCCCGAAAGCTTGGTGCCCCTTCCTACGCCGGGCTGAACGTGAAACAGGCCGCGAGCTACATTCAGGAGAACTGCACTGGCGAACTGCTGTCCTATCAGCAGATCGCCGCGGACGGTTTGACCATGGCGAATGCGCATTCGGTGCCGACATCGACGCTGCAGCCCGGTTATCGCTACGACGCGCTGGTGGTGTTTCCAAACGCCGGAGACTACTGCGTTGTCAACGAGTCCGCGCCGCCGGCCGGAAGCGTGAGCCGTCAAGCGACGACGCGGCAGCTGCTCGGGGTGGTCGAGGTCGCCCCGGGAACGCGGGTGACCGACAGCACGACCTATCTGGAGGAACTGCTTGCTTCGGTTGCGGGCAAGACGCTGCCGGCCGACGTCCGCGAGAAGGTCGCAAGCGAGCTTCGGAACGGATTGAAGTTCACCAGTTTCATCCCGCATCCCGATATTGCCGAGGGCGAAGTCACCGGAAAGCAGGAGCTGGTGTTCTTCATCTATATTCCGCCGCCGAATGCGCCGCCGGAGGCCAAGCTCAGATTCGAGGTCGGCAACAAGTCGATCGATCCGAAAAATTTCGATCCCGCGCAGTTTACGCCGCTGCCCTACGATCCCACGCGCATCGACCGGGCTCTGAAGCTCGGCGCGGTCGACGAATGGACGCTGCAGTCCGGATTTGTCAGCCATCCCTTCCACATTCACGTCAATCCGTTCCAAATCGTCTCCATCATCGATCCGAGCGGGCGCGATGTCAGCCTGCCCGGCGCCGTCGACAACGCGGGCGGCCAGGCCGATCCGCAGTATCCTGGTTTGAAAGGCGTCTGGAAGGATACATTGTGGGTGAAGGACCTGATCAACAATCCGGCGGACTTTCCGAGCAAGCTTGCGACCTCGATGTACACGATAAAAGTCCGCACGCGTTATCAGCGCTACATCGGCGAGTACGTTCTGCACTGTCACATCCTCGATCATGAAGACCAGGGTATGATGCAGAACGTAGCGATCCAGATTTCGGACGGCGCCGGGGGTCTGGCCGCCGGGCATCACTAGATCGTGGCCGGCGATAAGGGTCAGGCGTTGGGATTGAGCTCCGCCTCGACCGGCATTTGCTGCCGGCGGATGCGCTCGCGATGCGCGGTGTAGAGCCCGCTGGCGACGATCACCGCGGCGCCGGTCACGGTCCAGATATCCGGAATCTCGCCGAAGACGAAAAAGCCGAGGATGCTGACCCATACCAGCTGGCTGTAGGAAAACGGCGCCAGCACCGAGGCATCGGCGTAGCGGAACGCCAGCACCACGATCCACTGCCCGGCCGTCGAGGCGACGCCGATGAATATCCCGAACAGAATATCGTGCCAGCTCGGCGTCACCCACACCAGCGGCACCAGCGCCGACAGGATGCACACGCCGGTAATGGCGGAATAGGTCATGGTGGTGATGGCGCGCTCTTTGCCGCTCATCATCCGGGTCATGATCAGGGTGCAGGCCCAGGCCAATGCCGAGATGATGGGAAAGAACGCGGAGGGATGAAACGCGCTGGAGCCCGGCCGCAGGATGATCAGCACGCCGATCAGCCCGGCGATCGTCGCCAGCCAGCGCCGCACGCCGACCTTCTCGCCGAGAAAGGCGATCGACAACGCGGTGACGAACAGCGGCGCGATGAAACCGGTGGCGGAAGCCTCGGCAATGGGAAGAAACCGCAATCCGGAAATGAAGAACAGCGAGGAGGACAACAGCGCGACGCCGCGCATCACCTGCAGGCCGGGACGTTCGGACTGCAAGGCGAACAACCGCGTTCCCGGCAGCATCGCCGGAACCATGATCAGTGCGAATACCAGAAACCGGATCCACGCGATCTCGATCGATGGCAACGTTGCCGACAGATATTTCGCGGTGACGTCCGAGCAACCGAGAAACACCGTCGATGCCAGAATCAGCGCGATGCCGCGAAACGGTCGGTCGGCGCGCGCCGGCGCCGATCGGGCGGCCAGTTTCTTGTTCGGCAAGGGCAATGAAGCGCTGTCCAGCCGGGCGGCTGTTGCGGAGGGCGGGGTCACGGCGAAACTCGGGCGTTAACAATCGAATTGGGCGAAACCCCAAAAACGATAATTCGCCGATGCGGACAAGGCCGGAAAACAGGACGCCGATATGCGCTATTGCGCGCGAGGTGAATCACGGTTCCGATATGGCCCGAATGAACGAAGCGATATCCGGAGTCTTTCTTCGCGGAGGCGGCAATCCCGGATTTCGACTCGCCGATCCGGGTTACGAAGTCAAAGCATCGGCAGGCCGCGCGGCCTGGGCCCGCGCGGAAACGCCTTGTCGAGCGCTGCAATCTCCGAGTCCGTCAGCGTAAGCTTGCCCGCCGCGGCGTTTTCTGCGGCATGCTCGAGCTTTGAAGCCTTCGGAATCGCCAATAGCGATGGTCGCCGGGTGAGAAAGCCGAGCGCAACCTGCCGCGGGCTTACCTCATGCGCCTCCGCGATTTGCTGCAGCACCTGCCCCGGCTTGCTGCGCGGCGAGGGAAAGTCGTTGTGGCCGAACGGCGAGTAGGCGACCACGGCGACGCCGTGCTTTTCGCACCACGGAATCACCGCGTGCTCGATGGCGCGCTCCTGCAAATGATAGAGCACTTGATTGCAGGCGATGCTGCCCTCGCCAGCGACCGCGAGCATCTCGTCGAGATCGTCGACATCGAAATTGCTGACGCCCCACGAGCGGATTTTCCCCGCCAGCACCAGCTCGTCGAACGCGGAGACGGTTTCGGCGAGCGGAACCGATCCGCGCCAGTGCAGCAGATAGCAATCGAGCCGGTCAGTGTTCAGCCGCTTCAGGGAGCGGTCGCAGGCGGCGATGGTGCCACGGCGCGATGCGTTGCCCGGCAAAACTTTCGAGACGAGGAAGACCTGGTCGCGCTTTCCGGCGATGGCTTCGGCGACCACCAGTTCGGCGTCGCCATACATCTCGGCGGTGTCGATATGCGTCATGCCGAGTTCGACGCCGCGGCGAAGTGCCGCGACCGCGGCGGCGCGGTCGCCATGGTCGATATACCAGGTGCCCTGCCCGATCACGGATACCTGGCGGCCGCTGGAGCCGAATTGATGGTGTTTCACGGCTACCTCATGCACCTCGTCGTCCCCGCGAAGGCGGGGATCCATAATCCATGGCGTTTGTCGTGACCTGCGGCGGTGCCAGCAAGGCCTCCGGCGCCGACGCCCGCGGTGAATGGCGCTCATCTTTCGACATCGAGCACACCGATATCCGCGACCAGCACAGTTCCACTCGCCGACTCCGTAATGTAAAGGCGGTCGCGGCTGCCACCGCCGATCGCGACATTGGTGCAACTTTGTCCCGCGCAGGATTTGATCCGCGCAATCAGTTCGCCGTTGGGCGCAAACACGAACACATGACCGAGCGAGGCGTGCGCAACGAACAGCCGGCCCTTGCTGTCGATGGTCAACCCGTCGGGCCCGCTGCTGCCGAAGGTCGAACAGAAACGCCCGACCTTCGAGACGCTGCCGTCTTTCATCAACGGCAACCGCCACACCGCGTTGTCGCGGGTCATCGCCACGAACAGAACGGTCTCGTTGCGATCGAGCACCAGCCCATTTGGGCTGACGCCGGTATCGATCAGGCAATCCAGCTTTCCTGCCCGAGACAGCCGATACACCCGGCCGGTCGGATCGTGCAGCCCGGTCTGGCCCTGATCGGTGAAATAGATGTCGCCATTGGATGCGATGTGAAGATCGTTGCAGCCCTTGAAGGATTCCGAATTGCGCGCGGTCAGCACCGGCTGCATCCGCCCTGCCTGCTCGTCGAGATGCATGATGCCGTGGCGATAGTCCGCCACCAGAATGCGCCCGTCGGGGTGAATCTTGAGGCCGTTGGGCCAGCCGTCATATTCGATGACAAGCGACCACGCCGCATCGGGCGCGATACGGAAGATGCGGCCGAACGGAATGTCGACAATATAGAGATTGCCGTCGGCATCGAATGACGGTCCCTCGATGAAGCAGTCGGTTTCGAGTTCCCGGCCGGTTGGCGTCGGCCCAGCTCGAGCGCATCCCCGTGCGGCGAAACCGCTCCGGCATCGCCGAGAATAGTTTTGTTTCAATCAGCAGCGGCGGATGGTCGAGATACAGCATCATGTCACTCGCGAAAACGGCGCATCATAAATGAGCACATCATCGGCTTCCCCGCGGAGTGGCTCAAGAGGCGCCGCGACATTCGCGGTTCCGATTGGGCGCGTTGCCGGATTTTTCGCCCAAGCCGGCGCCGACAGAAAGATGTCCGCGCCGGCATTGCGTCGCGAGCTGTCCGCAGTCAATTCGTATTCCGCACAATATTTGTGCGCCGCACAAAGAATGTGCAATCGCACTTCGCGTTTCGTTTGCGAGCGTTTCGCAGCTTGCGCAGATCGCGGCTTTTTCCGCTGACAAAACACGGGTCTTCGGCTGTTTTGGCCAGGCTCCAGCGTTGGCATGTCGATTGCTTTGAATTGTCCGGTCAACGAAGACTGCCGTCCGTCCGAAATGCCGAAGCCAACCGGCCGAAGCTGCGAGATCATAGCGACGTCGCCTGTCCGGCAATTGTCCCGGCGATCCCCTCGGCTGGCGCATCCCCCATCACGCCACCGAGATGGTGCCGACCAACGGTGCTGTCCCGGTTTTGCTGCAAGCAACGACACAAAGGAATTGAAATGGCCTACCTCGCACCTTCGGAATTTGTCACCAAAATGCTGGACGCCGGCGAATCCAAAGTCTTCATGTCCACCCGGGATACGGTGATCCGGGCCTATATGGCCGGCGCCATCCTGGCACTGGCGGCATGGTTTGCCATCACGATCAACGTGCAGACCGGCAATATCCTTATTGGAGCGCTTCTGTTCCCGGTCGGATTTTGCATGCTGAATCTGCTGGGCTTCGATCTGTTGACAGGCGTCTTCGTGCTGACGCCGCTCGCCTGGCTCAACAAACGGCCGGGCGTAACGATCGCCGGCGTGCTGCGAAACTGGGGCCTTGTCTTTCTCGGCAATTTTGCCGGCGCTCTCACGACGGCCTTTTTAATGGCGTTCGTAACGACATTCGGCTTTACGCAGGCACCGGACAAGGTTGGCGCTCTGATCGGAAACATCGGCGAGGCCCGTACGCTCGGTTATGCCTCGCATGGCGCCGCCGGCATGGCAACGTTGTTCTTCCGCGGCGTGCTGTGCAATTGGATGGTTTCGACCGGGGTCGTCGGGGCGATGATCTCTACAACTGTGCCCGGCAAGGTGATCGCGATGTGGATGCCGATCCTGGTGTTCTTCTACATGGTGTTCGAACATTCCGTCGTGAACATGTTCCTGTTCCCGGCGGGCCTGATGCTACACGCTCCGTTCTCGATCATGGATTATTTCATCTGGAATGAGATTCCGACCGTGCTCGGCAATCTGGCCGGCGGGCTCGCCTTTACCGGCCTCACCCTGTACGCCACGCATGTCATGACGGCGCCGAAGCGTGAGGTAGTGGCGGCGGCTCCGCGGCGCGTGGCGGCCTGATTTCGGGGTAGATCGAACTAAGATTACAGTCAGGAGCCCTCCTCGCCGAGGTGGGCTCCTTTTCTTTTGGCGTCTTACATGCCGCGCGAACTGCAGATATCAATCGGGCAAAACTCCGACAAAGGCCGCAAGGAGATCAACCAGGATTTCCACGGCGTTTTGATTCCGGGCGAACCACTGCTTAGCACCAAGGGAATTGCCATCGTCCTGGCGGACGGAATCAGCAGCAGCAACGTCAGCCAGGAGGCCAGCGAGTCCGCGGTCAAGAGTTTTCTGACCGACTATTACTGCACCTCGGACTCGTGGTCGGTGAAAACCTCGGCGCAGCGCGTCATCGCAGCGACGAACTCCTGGCTGCACGCGCAGACACGGCGAAGCGACTCCCGTTACGAAAAAGACAAAGGTTACGTCTGCACCCTGAGCGCAATGGTCATCAAGGGCACCACCGCGCATGTCTTTCATATCGGCGACTCCCGAATCTACCGTTTGGCCGGAAAGGCGCTCGAGCAACTGACCAACGATCACCGCGTCGCAATCTCGTCCCAGCAGAACTATCTCAGCCGCGCGCTGGGATTTAACCCGGAAATCGAGATCGACTATCAGTCCCTTCAGGTCGATAAAGGCGATATCTTTTTGCTCGCGACCGACGGCGCATACGAATATGCCAGCGCCCGCTTCATCGCGGACGCAATCCATGGAAACGCAAGCAATCTGGACGCGGCCGCCGGCGCAATCGTCGCGGAGGCCTACCGCCGGGGCAGCCAGGACAATCTGACGGTCCAGATCGTTCGTATCGATGAATTGCCGGACAGCCGGGCGGACGATGCGTTCGGAAACGTATCGGAGCTTCCGCTTCCGCCGCTTCTGGAAGCGCGGATGCTGTTCGACGGATATCGCGTCGTCCGCGAATTGCATGCCAGCAACCGGAGCCACATCTATCTTGCCACCGACATCGAGACCGATGAACTGGTTGCGTTGAAAATTCCTTCGATCGACCTGCGTGACGACCCGGCTTATCTGAAGCGGTTCATGATGGAAGAGTGGGTCGCCCGCCGGATCGACAGCCCGAATGTATTGAAGCCGTGTTTGCTTTCCAGAAGGCGGAACTACCTTTACGTCGTGACCGAATTCATCGAGGGGCAAACGCTAGCCCAGTGGATGATCGACAATCCAAAGCCGGATCTGGAAACGGTGCGCGGCATAGTGGAGCAGATCGCCAAGGGCATGCGCGCGTTCCACCGCAAGGAGATGCTGCATCAGGATGTCAGACCCGACAACATCATGATCGACAAGACGGGAACGGCGAAGATCATCGATTTTGGCTCGACCAAAATCACCGGCGTCATCGAGGCCGGACCACCCGCGATCCACAGCGATATTCTCGGCACCCTGCAGTACGCCGCGCCGGAATATTTCCAGGGAGAAAGCGGGACGACACGATCCGACATGTTCTCGCTCGGCGTGATCGCGTATCAGATGCTCACCGGGCGGCTGCCGTATGGTTCGCAAATCGCGAGGGCGCGTACGAAATCGCAGTTCGGCAAGCTAAAGTATCATTCTGCCCTCGGAAGCAATCGGGAGATCCCGGCATGGATTGACGGCGCGTTGCGGCGAGCAGTGCATCCGGACGCCGTTAGACGCTACGACAGTCTATCGGAATTCACCTTCGATCTTCGCCATGCCAACGCAAAGTATTCCTCCCCAGCTCCGCTCATCGAGCGCAACCCTTTGCTGTTCTGGAAATTTTCCACAGCGATCCTCGCATGCGTCATTGTGGTGTTGCTCGCTGTTCTGCATGGCGCTCGCCACTAGACCAACGCAGAACCTTCTCAGGCGTCTTCCTTCTCGGCCGCCATCATCGGCTTCGGCGCGTTGCCTTTGCCCGGCTTCATGCGGAAATCATAGGTCATCAGATGCCAGGGGCCGCCGGCCGGCTTGCCGTCGGGCGTCACCGGATCGGTGCGCTTTTCGATCTTGGAAATCAGGTCGTCCTTGACCCCGAACACCACGTCGGAATCCAGGTACTTGTCGCCCTCGATGAATACATGCGTGATCAGCGGCTCATAGCCGGGCGCATCGACCAGGAAGTGCACATGCGCCGGACGCATCGGATGCCGCCGCGTCTGCAGGATCATTTGTCCGACCGGGCCATCGGTCGGGATCGGATAGCTGCAGGGCAGGATGGTGCGGAAGAAAAACCGCCCATCGGCGTCGGTGACGAACCGCGCCCGCGATGACGGCCCGGTCGTCTCATAGGTCGGTCGCTGTGAATCGTAATAGCCGTCATTGTCGGCATGCCAGACATCGACCGGCACGTTGGCGAGCGGCTTGCCGGCAAGATCGGTGACGCGGCTCCGCACGAACATCAGCTCGCCATCGAGGTCGGGTGAAATATCCGCGCCGTGCGGCATCGGCTTGTGCTCGCCGACATAGAACGGACCCAGCACGGTGGTTTCGGTGGCGCCATCGCGCTCGCGGTGATTTACCGCATCGACCAGCATCGACACCCCCAGCACATCGGACAGCAGAATGAACTCCTGTCGGGTCGAGGTGCATTTCTGGCCGACGCGGGTCAGAAAATCGATCGCGGTGCCCCATTCGTCGAAGGTCAGATCGGTCTTGCGCACATAGTCGTGCAGCGACTTCACCAGTTCTTCCATCAGGAACTTGACGCGGGGATCCGGCGTCTCCTCAAAACTGCGGATCACGGCGGCGGTGAGTTCGGTGTCGTTGAATTGGGGCATTGGGCGCGTCCTGTTCGGATTCTCGATTGAGCGGTCAGCCTATACCACACAGCCCTTGGTGATAAGCACGCCGGCCTTGGAATGCGGAACACTTTTGGGCTATCAGGGCCTGTCCCGACCGCTCTGGAGCAAAACCCCGTGTTAGCGCCGACCCCCGCCTCGCCCGAATCCGCCGGCATGTCCAAGCCTGCCCTCGACCGCATCGAGGATCATCTGAAGCGCCGATATATCGACGCCGGCCGGTTTCCGGGCACCCAGCTCCTGGTCTATCGCCGCGGCAAGGTCGTTCATTCAGCCGTGCAGGGTTTTGCCGATCTCGAGCGCAAGGCGCCTGTCAAGGACGACACCATCTTCCGCATCTATTCGATGACCAAGCCGATCACGTCGGTCGCCTTCATGATGCTGGTCGAGGAAGGCCGCGTCGCGCTCGACGAGCCGGTGCACAAATACATCCCGGAATGGAAAAACCTCGGCGTGTTCCAGGCCGGCACAGCGCCTGCGTTTTTGGCCAAACCCCCGGCACGGCCGATGCAGATCGTAGACTTGATGCGCCACACTTCCGGACTGACCTACGGATTCCAGCAGCGCGGCAATGTCGACGCCGCCTATCGCGACAAGCAGATCGGCGCGGTCGAAAAGGCCGGCACGCTGGACACGATGATCGCGGACCTTGCCGAAATCCCGCTGGAGTTCTCGCCGGGGGAAGCCTGGAACTACTCGGTCTCCACCGATGTGATCGGCTATCTCATCGGCAAGATCAGCGGCATGCCGTTCGAGCAGTTCCTGAAGAAGCGTATCTTCGATCCGCTTGCCATGGCCGACACCGACTTTTTCGTGCCCGCCGACAAGGCCCATCGTTTGGCGGCCTGCTACAATGCCGATCCCGGCGGCATGATGTCGTTTCACGCGGTCGAGAAAAAAGGCGGCCTGACGCTACAGGACGATCCGAGCACGAGTTCATTCCTGACGCGGCCGTCCTTCATTTCCGGCGGCGGCGGGCTGTGTTCGACCGCGGCCGATTATCTCAGCTTCTGCCGCGCGCTGCTCAATGGCGGCGAACTCGGGGGCGTTAGATTGATCGGTCCGAAGACGCTGAAGCTGATGACCACCAACCATTTGCCCGGCGGACGCGATCTGCCGGAGATGTCGCGATCGATGTTTGCGGAGGCGACCTACAACGGCATCGGCTTCGGCCTTGGTTTCTCCGTCACCATGGATCCGGCGCAGACGCTAATTCCGGGCAGCCCCGGCGAATACGCTTGGGGCGGCGCGGCAACGACATCGTTCTGGATCGATCCCGCGGAAGAACTGATCGCGATTTTCATGACCCAGGTGTTGCCGTCCAGCGCCTACCCAGTGCGGCGCGAACTGCGCACCATGGTCTATTCGGCGATCACCGATAGTAATTTGTGACAATCGGATACTCATCCCGAGGCTGGGCAACCCGGGCGCCGCCAAGGAGTTGATGCGGCTTCTGATCGCAAGCATCGAGGGATCTGCCGATCAAGACGGCGACCGCAAATATCGCTTGCCGCTCGGCCGGCGGCCACCATCGCCGAGCGGAGCTCGGGCTCCGACTAGCTGACCAAAGTCGGGCAGCGCGAACCACGTTTTGCGACAGATCTGTCTTTCGCGGCGAGCTCAGCCGCTTTCCTTGCCCTGTCGGCCTCATGAAGTTGCATGGCTTGGCAGAAAGCCTTCAACTCGGAACCATCGATGCCGTGAAGCCGCATCCGGAGTTGAAGAATTGCCACCGCGAGGATTTGAGCTGCTTCCAGATTGGAGCTTTCAACGAGCGTGGCACGATTTTCATCGAGAGTAGCGATGATGGAACGCAAATGCGCCTCGGAGTCCGAAACCAGACGCAACCGACTGTCTGAGTTAGTCACCGGCATGTTCCCTTGCCAAGCCTCGCGGCCATATCGTTACGCTCGCAGCCTACGCGCCAGCGTCATTTTGCAATTGTGAAATGGATCACATTTGGCAAGATAAGTTTTGAGAGCGTCCGCATTGAACCAACCCGCACAAACCGCGGTCCGGAGACCTTGGGAAAACTGGTTCTGCGGCATTCCCCCAGGACGAAACCCATCCCGAGGCCGCGCTTACGGGATGGGCACACCTGGATGGTATTATAATACTATATATCTGCTACCTTTTGTTGCATAAGGTAAAGATCGTTTCTTTGACCTCGATCGCGCCGTGCGATTGATATTTTGCTGTTATATCATCTAGGTACCGCCACCGGTCGTCGACCGGCGGGGTCATGGCTTAGCCATCGCGCTTGCGCTTCCCACAGGATTCGGTGGCTTAAAGACGAATTGATCCATTCAAACCACTAGAAAGCGGTATATAAGAAAGAATCCCCTGCGGAACCTGTTCGAGGGTTTCTCGATCGAAGGACGGTAACATTCGAAATGAACAAATTAGCGGTGAAGAGAACGAAACAGCGCAGTGCCGGTAAGCCCGATATTGAAATGGGCAAGAGAATCCGTCTGCGCCGGGTTGAGCAGCGAATTTCACAGGCGGAACTTGGCCAGAAGCTGGGGGTCAGTTTTCAGCAGGTCCAGAAATACGAGAAGGGCGTCAACCGGGTCGGCGCAGCCCGGCTGCAGCAGATCGCCACAGCGCTCGATGTGCCCGTGACATTCTTCTATGACGGCGACGGCAAATCGCGGGAAGTCGAAAGCCTGTTGTTCCTCGACAGTGCATTCAGCCTCCGGTTGCTGCGGGCCTATAGCAAGATCAAGGACCAGACCGTGCAGCGTCAGCTGGTGTCCTTGATGGAATCGATCGCCGCCGAGGATTGACGGCATTAGATGCGGGGTGGTTGGCCGCGGTATTCCGCGGCCTTAACTTGTTGCCCCGCGCACACGATCGATCAGCGCCAGCGGATCGGACGGCAACGCGTCGCCGCGCCAGGCGACGTGCTGGTCGGGCCGCGACAGCACCAGCCCATGACCGTACAGATTACCGGCCGCTGATGCCTTCACATCGAGCACCACGAGCGGAACGCGCCTGCGCAGCGCCGCCATTTCAAGCGGCGCGGTGTCTGCCGTCGGATCGACCTTCAGCAGCGTGAATTCCGGCCCCATCGCGTCGTAGATCGAGCGGCCGTCGTCACGCCAAAAATGCGGCGTGCGGCAGCCCGGCACGGTCGACGGCGTATAGCTGTCCATCGTATAGGCGGGATGTTCGGCGCCATCGTAGGCGATGATCGGCGAACGGTCGTAATAGGTGCCGAAGTTGAGACCGGCGCAGGCGTATTGCCGGACGTTAATCTCATAAGCGAGCCGCCCGACCTCGCGCCGTGCCAGTTCGCCTTGCGCGCCCGCCGCCTCGATGTCGACGGGTACCGCGCCGCGGCGGCGGATTTCGGCTTCCGCATGCGACATCGCGAACCGCGAGACCTGGCTGGTGATCGGCCAGCGCTCCGCCTCATAGGCATCCAGAATGGAGCGCGGCGCCCAGCCATTGAGATGCGCGGCAAGCAGCCAGGACAGGTTCATGGCGTCGGCAATCCCCGCGTTCATGCCATAGCCGGCATAGGGCACCCAGATATGCGCGGCGTCGCCGGCGATGAACGCGCAGCGGTCGCGGAATTTGTCCGCGATCAGCCGGCGTCCGATCCAGTCCTCTTTGGAGATGATGTCGTAACGGAAATCAGCACCGACCCCGAGGATGGTGCGGATACAGGCGTCGCGATCGACGGAATCGAAATCCGGCTCGTGCGGCTTCATGTAATTATGCACCAGCCAGCGCTCACGGCCGTCGATCGCATAGACCATGCCGGCGCGCCGCGGATTGATGGAGCCGGTGCCCCAGGCTCGCTCGTGCTGCTGGCGATCCAGGAGATCGGGCGCGCGGATGTAGGTGGACTGCACCCGCTGCACCACCTCGTTGCCGGAAAGTTTTGCGCCGATGGCCTTGCGCACGACCGATCGCGCGCCGTCGCATCCGATGAGAAACCGGCTGTTCATTCGGCTGAGGGTGCCGCTATCGAGGTCACGAAGCGTGGCGCTTGCCGATTTATCGCCAACGGTCACGTCTTCGGCCGCGGTCCGGTTGACGATACGGATGCGCGGCTGCGCCGCAGCATGCTCGAACAGGATCGGCTCGAGAAAGATCTGGTTGACGCGATGCGGCGGCTCCGGCGTCGGCCAGTCGCAGTCGGGACCGTCGGTCATGGTGAAACGGTCGCGGCGGCAGGGAATCCGGATCCGCGTCAGTTCCCGCCCGGTAAAGGTGGTGCGGTAGCTGATGTCGTGAGGATAATCCGCCGGCAACCCGGCATTGCGCACTTTCTCCGCCACGCCGAGGCGGCGAAAGATCTCCATGGTGCGGGCGGCGACATGATTGCATTTCGGCTCCGGAGGTGCCGCCCGCGCCCGTGTCTCGACCACGGTGACATCGATGCCGCGCCAGGCGAGATCGATGGCCAGCGTCAGACCGACCGGCCCTGCGCCCACGATCAGGACGTCGGATTCAAACTCTTTCGGCATCAGTTGCGCCTACTCCGCTTCGGCGCCTGAAGCTTTGACCACCACCGCCCAGCGCTCGACCTCGGTCTTGACGTAAGCCGCAAAACTGTCCGGCGTCGATCCGCTCAGCGGCTCCAGCGCCAGTGTCGCTAGTTTGTCGCGCGTCGCCGGATCGGCCACCAGTTTTGCGATTTGGGCCGCCAGTCGATCGATGATGGGTCGTGGCGTACCTGCAGGCGCGACGACGCCCTGCCACGCGACCAGCTCAAAACCCGGCAATCCTGCCTCCGCCAGCGTCGGGATATCCGGCGACGCAGCGACCCGCTTCGGCGTGGTGACGCCGAGCACCCGAACCTTGCCTTCGCGGATCTGCTGCAGCGCCGGCTGCAGGTCGACGATCATGAACGGAATATGTCCGGCGATCACGTCGAGCATCGCCGGCACGCTGCCGCGATACGGCACATGCCTGATATCGATCCCGGCCGCGGTGCGCAGCATCTCGGCGCCGAGATGTTGCGGGCTGCCGTTTCCCGCCGAGCCATAGGCCAGTTCACCCGGCTTCGATTTGGCGTAAACGATGAATTCGGCCAGCGTTTTCACCGGCAGCATCGGGTTGACGATGAGCGCGAACGGTACGCCGGCCAACAGCGCGATCGGCGTGAAATCTTTCACCGGATCGTAGGGCAGCTTCTTGTACAGCGTCTTGTTGATGGCGAGCGTGGTCGAGGTCGCCATCAGCAGCGTATAGCCGTCGGGCTCCGACCGCGCGACCTGCTCGGCGCCGAGCGTCGTGCCGGCTCCCGGCTTGTTTTCGACCACGACAACCGCGCCGAGACCGCTCTTGAACTGATCGGCGACGAGACGCCCGAGAAGGTCGGTGGTGCCTCCCGCTGGATAGGGCACGATCATCTTGATGGTTCGGCTCGGATAGGCGGCTTGCGCAGCAGCTGGGGACACCAGCAGTGTCAGGCCACCGGCACATCCGGCCATCATCTGCCGACGCGTCACCAGCATGGCGTTCTCCCAGATTCTCGCGCCTTTCCCTCAAGCGCTTTGAACCACAATAGCCGTGTGGCCCCGACGAAGACATATCCGGGACGTGCCATTCGTGCATGGATTATTTTGCTACGTTCATCCGGGCTGCGGCTACTGATGCGGCAGTGCGATAGACTGGCCGCTTAATCGGAACGCAACTTCTATCGGCTAAGCGTTGCTAAAATGCATCCGCGGATGTAGCTCTCACTCAAATCATTGAACCCTTGCGCCGGTTTGCGACCCATCTAAAGGCGTCCTAATGCGAAAAGTCATGCTTGCGGCCGCCGCCATCCTGCTCGGGACCGGACCCGGATTTTCCCAAGGCTCCGGCGCAACGCCGATGGGAACCGCCCACCCGGCCGCGCACGCCGCCCCCGCAAAACCGGCGGCGGCCTCGACGCCGGAATCGCGCTCCGCAGCCGCTCTGGCGCTGTCGCACGAACCGACCTTCGACGAAGGCAGCGCGAAGCGGATCAAGGAAGCCGCGCTGAGCTATTCGGATGTCGCGGTGCGCGGCGGCTGGCCGACCATCCCGTCGGACGCCAAATTCGCAACCGGCGTGCAGGGACCGCACGACGATCTGTTGCGCAAGCGCCTGATCATCACCGAGGATCTCACCGCCGACAAGGCATCGGGCCCATATGACGACAGCCTCGCGGAAGCCGTCAAGCGATTCCAGGCGCGCCATGGCCTCGCCGCCACCGGCGCCGTCACCCCGCGCACGCTGGCGGCGCTCAATGTGTCGGTGCAGAAACGCATCCAGCAGTTGGAAGCCTCGCTCGAACGCCTCGCCAATATGGATTTCAAGTTCGGCGAGCGTTACGTCGTCGTCAACATTCCCGCCAGCTATGCGGAAGCCATCGAAAACGACAAGGTGGTCCGGCGCTATCGCGTCATCGTCGGCAAGACCGAAAAACCGTCGCCGACGCTGACCGCCGAGATTACCAGCGTCAATCTCAACCCGACCTGGACGGTGCCGCCCTCGATTTCGAAAACTGAAATCTCCGCGCACATGCGCAAGGACCCCGGTTATCTCTCGCGCATGCATATGGAGGTGCTCGGCGCCAACGATGCGCCGCTCGATCCGCATTCGGTGGACTGGTCCGGCAGCCGCACGCCGAATTTCACCGTGCGCCAGCAATCCGGCACCTGGAACGCGCTCGGCGCGTTGAAAATCGACATGCCGAACCCCTATTCGGTCTACATGCACGACACCAACCAGCGCAACCTGTTCGCGGACGACTACCGCTTCGACTCGCACGGCTGCGCGCGCGTCGACAATGTCCGCGACCTCGCCGCGTGGCTGCTGAAGGACCAGCCGAAATGGAGCCGCGCCCAGATCGACGCGGCCATCGCCGCCGGCGCGCGCGAGGACGTCCGTCTGACGACGAAGATTCCAGTGGCATGGATCTATCTCACGGGATGGATGACCAAAGACCAGACCATTCAGTTCCGCAACGACATCTACGACCAGGACACCCAGCTCCTGGAAGCCACCGCCGAAGAAGCGGCCTTCTTCAACCGGGCCGCCGACCATCCCCTCACCGCGCACCTGGTCCGATAATGTTGAACATTCCGAAAAACCCGGCCGAAAAATCCTTCGCCGGCGGCAAGATTCTGCAAAGCGTCGACGGCGGCATCGGTATTGTCACTTTCAACAATCCCGAAAAGCGTAACGCCATGTCGCTGGACATGTGGGAAGGGCTCGGACAATCGCTGCTCGAACTGCGCGACGATCCGGAGGTCCGTGTCGTGATCCTGACCGGCGCCGGCGACAAGGCGTTCGTCTCGGGCGCCGACATCAGCCAGTTCGAGAAGACCCGTCATAACGCCGAGGCCTCGGAGGAGTATTCCAAACGCAGCGCCGCGCAGCGCGCGCTGCTGGCGGATTATCCGAAGCCGACCATCGCCTGCATCCGGGGTTTTTGCCTCGGCGGCGGCATGCAGGTGGCGATGCTGGCGGATATCCGCTTCAGTGCTGAAAACAGCCAGTTCGGCATTCCCGCGGCAAAACTCGGCATCGCCTATGGCTATGACGGCCTGCGCAATTTGGTGTCGCTGGTCGGACCGTCATGGGCGCGATTGCTGATGTATACGGGAATGCGGATCGGCTCCGCCGAAGCGCTGCGGATCGGCCTCGTCGATCGGGTGCTGCCCGACACCGAACTGTGGGACGCGACGCTGGAGATCGCGCGCAGCATTTCCGGCAATGCGCCGCTGGCGATCAAGGCCGCAAAAATTACCATCGCGCAGGTGCTGAAAGACCCTGATGCGCGCGACATGGACGCCATCAAGGCGATCGGCACCGCCTGCATGGACAGCGAAGATTTTCGCGAGGGCCGCCGCGCCTTCATGGAAAAGCGCAAGCCGGCGTTCAAGGGGAAATAGGGCCACGTGTCCCGGGCGCGATGCAGCGCGTAGCCCTTGCGAAGCGCTGCTTCGCGGAACCGGGACCCCGGTTCAGCAGCGCACCACGCCGTGAAGAACGGCGCGCTGCGCTGCGCCCGGGGAACGGCAGCTACAGCGCCTCCAGCACCGCCTTCGCAATATCCGCGGTCCCGTTGCTTCCGCCGAATTCCATCGGCTTGATGCCGTCGGCATAGACCTTGTCGACCGCGCGCTCGATGCGCTCGCTTTGCTCGGCCGCGCCCTCCAGCCCATGCTTGTCGGCAAGCCAGTCCAGCATCATGGCGGCGGACAGGATCATCCCGGTCGGATTGGCCTTGCCCTGCCCCATGATGTCCGGTGCCGTGCCATGGCACGGCTGGAATACCGCGTGGCGGTCGCCGATATCTGCCGACGGCGCCATGCCCATGCCGCCGATCAGGCCGGCCGTCATGTCGGAGAGAATATCGCCGAACATGTTCTCCATCACCATCACGTCGAAATCCCACGGCCGCTTCACCAGCAGCGCCGAGCAGGCATCGACATAGAGCCGGTCGGCCTTGACATCGGGATGACGCGCGGCGGCGGCATCGAACATCTCGCGGAAGAACGCGAACGCCTTGAACACGTTCGCCTTGTCGACGCAGGTCAGCGCGCCCGGCCTGCCTCGCGCCTTGCGGCGCTCGGCGAGGCGAAACGAAAACTCGAATAGCCGCTCCGAGGTTTTTCGGGTGATCACCAGGGTTTCGCGCGCTTCGCTGTCGGTGACGACCCCCTTCCCCATCGATGCGAACAGGCCTTCGGTCGATTCCCGGATCACGATCAGATCGATGCCGCGCTCGGCAGCGCCGACGATCGGGCTGGGTACGCCGGGAATCAGGCGCGCCGGGCGCACCCCGGCATAGAGGTCGAAATGGAAGCGCAGTTCCACCTGCGGCATGATCTCGGTGTTGTCGGGATAGCGCACCGCCGGCAGGCCGCAGGCGCCGAGCAGGATCGCGTCGGCCTCGTCGCACAGCCGCACGGTAGAGTCCGGCATCGATTTGCCGGTTTCGCGATAATTGTTGGCGCCGGCCGGCGCGTCGGTGAAGCGGAATTTCAGCGACGACGACGCCTCGATCTTGCGCAGCACTTCCAGCGCCGGAGCCATCACTTCGGGGCCGATGCCGTCGCCGGCCAGCACGGCAATATGGAGCGCGTCGTTGGCGGACATGGAGGTTCCTTGAACTAAGAGCTTGTCGTCATGGCCGGGCTTGTCCCGGCCATCCACGTCTTCATTTTGCGAGAAAAAAAACAGAAAAGAAAGACGTGGATGGCCCGGACAAGCCCGGGCATGACGAGCCTGTGTTCCTGCATGATTGACTCGGTTACCGACCCCGGTTTGGATGGTCGGATATGCCTGAAGCAACCGCAAACAAGTTGCACGGGCCGGGAGGACGCCCATGAGCTTCGCCTATTTCGACTGGATCGCCCACCACGCCGAGGTGCGTGGCGACAACGCCGCGCTGATCGATCTGGCGACCGGGCGGTGCCTGACCTACCGCACGCTCGACGAACGCATCGACCGGCTGGCAACGCATCTGGCTTCACTGGGCGTCAAGCGCGGCGACCGGGTCGCGGTGCTGGCTCCCAACACCTCCGACATTCTGGAAGTTCAGTTCGCCTGTTTCCGGTTGGCCGCGATCTTCGTGCCGCTGAATACAAGGCTGACCGTACACGAACTGCAGTTCATTCTCGGCGACGCCGCGCCGGTCGTGCTGGTACACGACCGTGAATTCGAGCCGATGGCGCAGGAACTGCAAAAACTCTGCGGCATCGCGCATCTGCTCGAGTTCGGCGCGCCTTACGAGCAGGCGCTCGCCGCCTCAGAACGGCTGGCGAGGTCCGAACACGCTTGCCTCGATGATATCTCGACCATCATGTACACCTCGGGCACCACGGGCAAACCGAAGGGCGCCACCATCACGCATGGCATGACGTTCATCAACGCCGTCAATCTCGGCATTCCCACCTGCATTTCGCAACGTACGATCTTTCTCTGCGTGCTGCCGCTGTTCCACACCGGCGGGCTGAACTGCTACACCAATCCGGTGCTGCACGCCGGCGGCGTCGCACTCATCATGCGCGCCTTCGATCCCGGCGAATCGTTGCGGATCATCGGCGACCCAACGGTCGGCCTGACGCATTTCTTCGGCGTGCCCTCGATTTACCAGTTCATGTGCCAGCATCCTTCGTTCGCCGACACCGATCTGTCGCGGCTGCAAATCGCCGGCGTCGGCGGCGCGCCGATGCCGGTGCCGCTGCTGAAAATCTGGCAGGATCGCGGCTGTGCGCTAGTGCAGGGCTACGGCATGACCGAGACCAGCCCGGCGGTGATGATGCTTGACCCTGAAGACGCGGCGCGCAAGGCGGGCTCGGCCGGCAAGCCGGTGCTGCATGGCGATCTGAAGATCGTCGATGCCGATGGACAGCCGGTCGCGCCCGGAGAGGTCGGCGAATTATGGGTCAAGGGCCCGAACATCACGCCCGGCTACTGGAACCGGCCGGAGGCCAACAAGACCTCGTTCACCGATGGTTGGCTGCACACCGGCGACGCCGCGCGGGTCGACGAGGACGGCTTCTACTACATCGTCGACCGCACCAAGGACATGTACATTTCCGGCGGCGAGAATGTTTATCCCGCCGAGGTCGAGGACGTGCTCTACCAGATGGCTGCGATCGCCGAGGCCGCGGTGATCGGCGCGCCGGACGCGACATGGGGCGAGACCGGCCTTGCCGTGATCGCCGTGAAGAACGGCCACGACCTCAACGAGACCCAGGTGATCGGCCATTGCCGCGAACGGCTGGCCCGGTTCAAATGCCCGCAACGCATCGTATTCATCGACGCCCTGCCCCGCAACGCCACCGGCAAGGTGCACAAGCCGACGCTGCGGCAAAAATTTCTGGAGCCGGAAAAAGCGCTCTCGTGAACCCTGTTCGGCATGCCGGGCTTAGTCTTTTACATGGCGCGTCCCGATCGCTACACTTCGCCTTGAAGGTGGGAGAATGGCGCATATGGAATCCTGGCAGCAATCGGCGATCGATTATATCCGCAGCTGGATCGAGTTTCAGGTGCGGATGTCGCAGCAGCCCGGCTGCATTGCCGCGATCGCGTATCGCGGCAAGGTCGTCGCCGAACATGCCTTCGGACACGCCAACCTCGTCACCGGCGAAAAGCTGACCCCGCGTCACCGGTTTCGGATCGCATCGCATTCCAAAAGTTTCACCTCGGCCGGCATCATGAAACTCCGCGAGGCAGGTAAATTGCGGCTGGACGATCCGGTCGGGCAATATGTCGAAGGCCTGCACCGCCAGGTCGCGGAAGCCACCATCGCTCAGATTCTGTCGCACAGCGCCGGCCTTGTCCGCGACGGCACCGCGGCCGGACAGTATTCCGACAGCCGGCCGTTCCTCACCACCGAGGAACTGATCGCCGACCTCAGCTCGCCTCCCCTGATCGCGCCCAACACCCGCTTCAAATATTCCAATCACGGCTACGCATTGATCGGCCTTGTAATCGAAGCGATCACCAAAGAGCCTTATCGGGTCTGGATCGAGCGCGAGATCGTCGACGCCGCGGGCCTGCACGAAACCCGATCCGGCATGCCGCTGCCCAAAGGCACGCCGTTCGCGCGCGGCCACAGCCCGCGGCTTCCGGTTGGCCGGCGTCTCGTCATTCCCGGCGATAACAGGCTAAATGCGATCACGCCGGCGGGCGGTTTTGTCAGCACGGCCGCGGACGTCGCACGCTACTTCGCGCAACTGGCGCCGAACGCCAAGCGCAGCGTGCTCTCGCCCGGCAGCCGCCGCGAGATGACCCGAAAACACTGGGGCAATCCGAATTCGAGCCTCGAAGGATATTACGGCCTCGAAATCATCAGCGGCACCATGGCCGGCTGGGACTGGTTCGGCCACAGCGGCGGACTGCAGGGCTACATCTCGCGGACCTGCGTGATCCCCGGCTGCGATCTCACCATCAGCATCCTGACCAATGCCACCGATGGCTGGGCCGGATTTTGGGTCGATGGCGCCATGCACATCCTGCGTGCCTTCGCAAGGCGCGGCGCGCCGAAGCGGCGCGTTCGGGACTGGAGCGGACGCTGGTGGAGCCCGTGGGGCGCATTCGATCTCGTTCCGATGGGAAATGTCGTGCTGGCCGGCAACCCCTATGCCTTCAATGCGTTCCTCGACGCGACGGAAATCGAGGTCACCGGCCGCGACAGCGGCCGGATTTCGGTTGCCACCGGCTATGCAAGCTATGGCGAGGCCGCGCGGCTGATCCGCAACAAGGCGGGCAAGGTCACCGCGGTGGAGTTCGCAGGCGGCAAAGGGCGGCCGGAGAAGGCCGTGGCGGCGGAGATGGAGCGAAGGTACGGACGAGGCAAGCGCCGACGATAGTGCGCGCCATTCCGGCAGCCGCCTCATCCTGAGGAGCCGCGCAAAGCGCGGCGTCTCGAAGGATGGCCGCGGGCTCTCGTGGTTCGAGACGCGCGCAAGAGCGCGCTCCTCACCATGAGGGCTACGCCGCCTTGCTCTTCTCCACCTTCACGCCGCCGCCTTCCAGCAGCATCACCTTGTTGAGCAGCTTGACCAGCGCATAGACCAATTCGATGGCGGGTGCGGCGGTGTTGGTCAGCTTCGCCATTTCCAGGATCGAGCCGATCAGCGCCTCGGTCTCCAGCGAGCGGCCGGCTTCGACGTCCTGCAGCATCGAGGTCTTGTGCGCGCCGACGGCTTCGGCGCCTGCGATGCGCTTGTCGATCGAGACGCGGAAGGTGACGCCGAGCTTTTGCGCGATGTCCTGCGCTTCCTTCATCATGCTGGCCGCCAGCGCGCGGGTTTCGGCGAACTGGCAGATGTCCACCAGCGTGGCGTGGGTCAGCGCCGAAATCGGATTGAAGGAAAGATTGCCCCACGCCTTCAGCCAGATCTCCGAACGGATATCCGGCAGCACCATGGATTTAAGCCCGGCCTTGATGAAGACGTCGTGCAATTCCCTGACGCGTTCGGTCTCCTTGCCGTCGAGTTCGCCGATCGGGAAACGGTCGCCTTCGACGTGATGGATCACGCCCGGCGCGGTCGCCGCCGCCGCCGGATAAACCACGCAGCCGATAATGCGCTTGGGATCGATATGTTTGGTCAGAACGCCGGAGGGATCGAGGCTCTCCAGCTTGTGGTTGTCGTATTGGCCGCCGAGCCGCTGAAAATACCACCAGGGCAGGCCGTTCTGCACGGTAAGCACGATGGTGTCGGGGCCGAGCAGCGAGTCGATGTCGCGCACCACCTGGTCGAGGAAATGCGCCTTCACCGCGAGCACGACGATGTCCTGCTTGCCCGCGTCGGCCGGCTTGTTGACGGCTTTCATCCTCGCAGTCTGCACCTTGCCGTCGTGCCATTCCAGCTTCAGGCCGTTCTTCTGGATCGCGGCGAGATGCGCGCCCTGGTCGATCACGGTAACATCCTCGCCGGCAAGCGCGAACTTGGCGGCGAGCAGTCCGCCGATGGCGCCGGCGCCGACGATGCAGATCTTCTTCTGCTTGGGCGGCGCGCCCGCTAGATACGGGCTCGGCAGCACCTGATCGAACGCGTTGGAGAGGCTGCCGACGCCATCGATCACGATATCGACCACATTGTGCGCGTCGGCCATGGTGCCGGCGCCGAGCGAGGTGCCGCAGGCGATGATGTCGCCGGGCATCAGCGTCACGTCCTTGGAGATCGCGGCGACCAGCTTGTGCGGCGGGAAGAACATGTCGGCGACCGGATAGTTCTGGCGCTCCTTGCCGTTCAGCACGGTCTTGACGGACAGTTTTAGCGGATCGACGCCAGTCTCGATCACCGGGCCGAATACGCCAAAAGTGTCAAAACTCTTGGCGCGCGCCCATTGCTCGAACGACTTGTCCTTGCGCAACAGGTCGACGGCGGTGACATCGTTGACGCAGGTGTAGCCGAAAATGTAGTCGCCGGCCTCGGCCTCGCTGATGTTGAAGCATTTCTTGCCGATGACGACGCCGAGCTCGCCCTCGTAGATGATTTTCCCCGCATAGGTGGCTGGACGCTCGATCGGCTTGCCCGCCGGCCAATAGGCGTTCGGCGCTTTGAGGAACCAGAGCGGCTCCTTCGGCCGCGTAAAATCGTTCTTGGCCGCAAGCTGGTGGAAATTGTTCCAAAGGCAGATCATCTTCGATGGATCGCACGGGGTCTTAACCTGGACCTCGGAAAGCTTGAGCTTCGCGCCGCTCGGCTTCGCCCCGGCGAACAGGTCGCCTTCGTGAACCGCGATGGTGTCGCCTTCCAGCGTGCCGAAGCCGGTTTTGCCACCCTGCTCGAACCGAATCCATTTTGTCATCTGCGCTTCTCCGGTGCGGCTACGTCATTCGATGCGCGGCCCTTCTCTCATTGTAGCCGCCGTGTCGATCCCCGCAACCATGCACTGCATCATGACTCGTGCCCCGGACGCAGCGCAGCGCGTAGCCCTTCGCGAAGCGATGCGCTGCAGAGCCGGGGCCCCGGTTACTTACTACTCGAAGAAACCGGGGTCCCGGTTCTGCGAAGCGGCATGAAGAATGCCGCATCGCGCCCGGGACAAGTGATTGCTTTGCTCATTCGAATTTCAAACAGCCATGCTTCCGCGCTCTCGCGGCGCGATGCGTCCGAGGTTTGCTATTTCCCTCGCGATACCCTCGCGAGGGGATGGAGCGGCGGGAGGCGCCAGGATGCTTGCGAGGCACCCCTGGAGGCGGGTGGTGAGCCCACCTCGCGCGGCAAGGCCACCGCGCGCGCCCAAGGCTAGGCGCAGCGCCTCCCGGCGCTCCACCAACCACCAGGCCGTCGACCGTTCCGGGGCGCCCCGGTCCGGCCAGCTTCGCTCTGCCCGCTGAAAGGATCGCTTCTAGAAAGCGTTCCCTCACCCGACAGGACGCGAGCAGGATAAGCGAGGTTTTGGGGACGGGGATAGGCATACATTCACAATGTCGTGAACGCCGTTTGCAGGCTATGAAATTGATTGTCGGGCGACGCTGAAAAAAACTCCGCCGTCATCCTGGGCGCTCGCCGCGCAGCCGCGAGCCTCGAAGCATCAACCACGGTCCAGATATCAAAACCGCGTCCGCCGCCATGCTTCGAGCTGCGCACAAGAAGCTATTGGATGGGTTTTGCCTGTTGAGATCGGGTATGCTTTACCCGACAATTCAACGCAGCGGCCAGCCGAGGACCGCGCGGCCTGAAGGGGGTTACGATGCGGGACCGGAATTGGACGAGGCGCGAGCTGCTCGCTGCGTCGACAACGCTGGCCGCAGGCGCGCTATTCGCCGAGCCGCTCAGGGCCGCGGCGCCTTCGCCGAGCGAGGTCACGCCGGCGTTGATCGAGGCCGCGCGCAAAGAAGGCAAGGTTTCGTTCTACTCAGCGCTGGAGCTCAACGTCGCAGAAAGGCTGGGCAAGACCTTCGAAGCCAAATATCCCGGCATTGCGGTGCGGGTCGAGCGCTCCGGCGCGGAACGGATCTTTCAACGCATCGCGCAGGAGCAGGCCAGCCGCATCAATGCCGTCGATGTCGCCAATTCGACGGATCCCGCGCATTATCTCGACTGGAAGAAGAACGACTGGCTGGCGCCTTATCTTCCGGAAGATGTCGCCAAGCATTTTCCGCGCGATCAGTTCGACGCCGACGGCATGTATGCCACCTCCTGCGCCTGGCTGGAGACCATCGGCTACAACACCAACCTGGTCAAACGCGAGGACGCGCCGAAGAGCTATGCCGATCTGCTCGATCCGAAATGGCAGGCCAAGATCGTCAAGGGCCATCCCGGCTACAGCGGCGCTATCCTGACCGCGACCTTCGTGCTGGTGCGCGATCTCGGCTGGCCGTATCTGGAAAAGCTGGCGCAGCAAAAGGTGATGCAGGTGCAATCGGCGGCCGACCCGCCGAAAAAGATTCTGCTCGGCGAGCGCGCCGTGATGGCCGATGGCAACGACTACAATCTGATGCTGCTCAAGGATCAGGGCAAACCGGTCGAGGCCGTATTCCCGGCCGAAGGCTCACCGCTGATCATCGTTCCCTCCGGCATATTCCGCAACGCGCCCAATCCCAATGCCGCGCGGCTATTCCAGAGCTTCTTTTTCAGCACCGAGACGCAGCAATTGCTGGTCGACAGCTTCGCCCACCGCTCGTTCCATGGGTTGATCAAAGAGCGATCCGGCCACGTCCCGCTGTCGGCGATAAAATTGCTCAAGGCCGACCCGGCCGAGGTGCTGGCGCAGAGCGAAGCCATCAAGGCGCGCTACACCAAGCTTTTCGGGGTATGATCCATAAAAATGGGGAGAACACCATGAACGACGGCATCAACAATCCGCCGCCCAAGGCCGCTGAACTCAGTACAGCCGCCGGCGATTTTCAGAACCTGCACGAACTGGTCGCCAAGGCGCGGGCCAACCTCAACCAGAATGCCTGGGACTATATCGTCGGCGGCACCGAGACCGAGACCACCTTGCGGCGCAACCGCATGGCGCTCGACGAGATCGCTTTCCGGCCGCGCGTGCTGCGCGATGTCAGCAAGGTCGACGCCTCGGTGCAGGTGATGGGCCGCAAGCTGCGCCTGCCGGTGATGCTGGCGCCGGTCGGCGCGCTCGAGTTGTTTGACCCCGGGGCTGGCGGCGCCGTGGTGCGCGGAGCCGGTGCGTTCGGCGCCGCGCATATGCTGAGCTCGGTGTCCGAGCCCGGGCTGGAGAAGGTCGCCGAGGCGGCACCGGAGGCGTTGCGCATCTATCAACTCTATGTCAGGGGCGACGATGCCTTTGTCGAGGACCGCATCGAGCGGGCCATCGCCAACGGTTATGCCGCGTTCTGCCTGACGGTGGATACCGCGCATTACAGCCGGCGCGAGCGCGATCTCGCCAAGCGTTTCGTGCGCGCCAACCGCCGCGACGTCTCGGGGCGCGAGTTCCAGATGGCGCTGGACTGGCGTACCGTGAAACGCATCAAGGACAAGCACAAGATCCCGCTGGTGATCAAGGGCATCGCCACCGCGGAGGACGCGGCGATCGCTTGCGATCACGGCGTCGAATGGATCTATGTCTCCAATCACGGCGGACGCCAGCTCGACCACGGCCGCGGCGCGATGCATGTGCTGCCCGAGATCACCGCCGCTATCGGCGGCAGAGCCAGGATCATGGTCGACGGCTCGTTCTGCCGCGGCACCGACATCGTCAAGGCGATCGCGGCCGGAGCCGACCTGGTCGGCCTCGGCCGCCTGCAATGCTGGGCGCTCGCGGCAGGCGGCGAAGCCGGCATCGTGCGGATGCTGGAGCTGCTCGAGGACGAGGTGCAGCGCTGCCTGGGATTGCTCGGCGTCAAGAATTTCGCCGAACTCGACAACAGCTATCTGCACGCGGCGGCGACCACCAACGCGCCCGACGTCTTCAGCGCATTCCCGCTGCTGCAGATCGAACCGTACCGATATTGATCAAGTCACCTCGCCCCGCTTGCGGGGAGAGGTCGAAGCCGGAGCATAAGCGAAGGCTTCGGGTGAGGGGAATTCTCCGCGCACTCGGAATCGCGAAGAGTCCCCCTCACCCGATCGCATCTCACGATGCGATCCGACCTCTCCCCGCAAGCGGGGCGAGGTAAAGGAGAGCCGCTAAGCTAGAACCATAGCGCTCTACCTCCGAACCGACAGGAGACACACAAGTGGCTGAATGGTTCGGCGTTACGCTCGCACTCGTCTCCAGCTGCCTCGGCGGGACCGCGGCGGCCGTCACCCGCTATCTGGTCGGCAATGCCGACCCGATCACGCTGGCCATCCTGCGCTGGGGAATCGGCTTTATCTGCCTGCTGCCGGTAGCCCTCCTGCTGCGGGTGCGATGGCCGCCGCGCGGCGACTGGCCTGCCGTCGCCGCGCTGGGGCTGTGCTTCTTCGGATTGTTCTTCGTGCTCTACAACATCGCGGTGAGTTTCACGACCGCGGCGCGCGCCGCCCTCGCGCTGTCGACGCTGCCGCTGCAGACCATGGTGGTCGGCGCCCTGCTCGGCATCGAGCCCTTGACCAAGCGGAAATCGCTCGGCGTCGGCATCGCGGTGCTCGGCGTCGCCGCCGCGCTGGTATCGGGGCTATCGGCCGCGCCGGCCGGAGCGTGGCGCGGCGAGTTGATCATGGTCGGCGCGGTGCTGTGCATGTCGTTCTACAATGTCTGGTCCCGCCCCTTCATGCAGCGGTCCAGCGCGCTCGGCTTCCTCACCGTCGGCATGGGCGCAGGCGCCGCAGGGCTGATCCTGGTCGGCGTGCTGACAGGCCGCATCGAAGTTTTGGGGAGTTTCGGGGCTCCGCAATGGATCGCCGGCATCTACCTCGGCGTCGGCGGCGGCGCGCTCGCCTTCATCCTGTGGGTGCTGGCGCTGGAGCGCGCGACGCCCACCCGCGTCGCCAACACCATGACCGTCAACCCGATCGCGGCCGGCCTGCTCGCCACGCAACTGGTCGGCGAGCCGATCACGGCGAACTTGATCGTCGGACTGATCGCGGTGTTCGCGGGGATATGGATCGCAACGACGGAGGGCGGAAGGGCGTGAGCATGTCTGCCGCTCACGTCCAGATTCGACGACTGACGGAGGCCGATGTCGTCCAAGACGGGCGCTATTACGATGAGGTTCTCATGGCGAAGGATCTCCTGGAAAAATCAAGCTGAGATGCCTTCACCCCACCGCCGCCGCCACCTCCTCCAGCCCGCGGTTGCGCGGCTCGACGCCCCAGGCCCACACCACCACGATCTGCACCACCACGAGGCCGATCATCAGCCAGACCACGCCGGGCAGCTGGTAGGATGCCATCAGGCTGCCCACGATGAACGGCGAGACCACGGTGGCGCCGCGGCCGAGGGTGTTGCAGATGCCGTTGGCGCGCAGCCGGATCTCGGTCGGAAACAGTTCCGGCGTATAGACGCCGAACAGGATCGCGGTCTGCACATAGATCGCGACGATCAGGATGAAGCCGACGCTCAACACCAACTCCGGATCGGAGGCCGCGTTGAAGCGGGCATAGATGTAGCCGCTGACGATGGTGACGACAGACGCGCCGATGATGCTCCAGCGCCGGCCGATGGCGTCCGACGTATAGGCGCCGACCGCGCAGCCCACCAGGGATGCGATCGACAGCACCAGGGTGTAGCCGAGCGAATTGGCGATGGTGAGGCCCTGGCGCAGGAAGAACTGCGGCAGGAAAATCACGAAGCCGAAGATCAGCGTATTGATGGTGATCAGCACCCAGCAGCCGACCAGCAGGCGCTGCAGCAGCGGCGGCTTGAGCATGTCCATGGCCGTCACCTGCGGGACTGGCGCCGGCACTACCACCGGCGGCAGCGTCCCGCCGCCGGCGGATTCCTTTTCGATTGACTGCATCAGGGCTTCGGCTTCCGCGGCGCGGCCCTGGGATTCCAGCCAGCGCGGCGATTCGGGAAGATTCTTGCGCAGATACCAGACCACCAGCGAGCCGACCGCGGCGATGATGAACATCGGGCGCCAGCCGAAAGCCGGGATGATGAGGTAGCCGAGCAAGGCGGTTGCCGGAAATCCGGCCACCACCAGAAACGCCATCATCGACAGCCAGCGCCCGCGCGTCCTCGGCGGCACGAATTCCGTCAGCGTCGAATAGCCGACCACGATCTCGGCACCGAGCCCAAGACCCTGCACGAAGCGGCAGACGATCAGCTGATTCATATCCTGCGCGAATGCGGCTGCCAGCGACGCCAGCCCGAAGATCAACAGATTGATCTGATAGGTGAAGCGCCGCCCCATCTTGTCGCCGACAAAACCGGTGATCAACGCGCCGATGGTCATGCCGACGAAGGTCAGCGAGACGAATTGCGGAATCTGCGGCGGCAACGCAAATTTGGTCTGCAACACGGAAGCAATGACGCCGCCCGCGATATAGAGATCGTAGCCGTCGAAAAACATGCCGGCGCCGACCAGCCAGAAAATCCGGTAGTGAAATGGCGAGATCGGCAGCCGGTCGAGGCGTGCGCCGGCATTTACTGCTGAAGTCATGAAGTTTCTCCCCCTTGTGTCGCCTTGTGTCTATCTCGCCGAATTGATGCCCTCTTCTCCCTCTCCCCGCTTGCGGGGAGAGGGTCGGGGTGAGGGGGACTCTCCACGCACTCGGACTCGCGGAGAGTCCCCCTCACCCGTTTCGCATCCGGCGATGCGAAACGACCTCTCCCCGCAAGCGGGGAGAGGTAACTATGCTTTAGTTCAATCGTTTCTGGTTCGCCGTCTCGCGGTACCAGTCGAATGGCTGGTCATGGGTCGCGACCATCACGCTTTTGGTACTGAAATGATCGTCGAAACTTTCGGTGCCGCATTCGCGGCCGATGCCGGAATTGCCGACGCCGCCCCAGGGCGAGGCCGGATCGAGACGGTGGTGATCGTTGATCCAGACGATGCCGGCCTTGACGGCGGACGCCACGCGATGGGCGCGGCCGATGTCGCGGGTGCGGATCGCCGCCGCAAGCCCGAACGGCGAATCATTGGCGAGGCGTAACGCATCGCCTTCGTCGGTGAACCGCGTTACCGAAGTGAAGGGACCGAACACTTCTTCCTGGAAGATGCGCATATCGGATTTCACCTCGGCGAATACCGTCGGCTCGACGAAGTAGCCATTGTCATGGCCCGGCACTTTTGCGGCGACACCGCCGGTCACCAGCCGCGCCCCGTCCTCAACGCCGAAACGCGAATAGGTCAATACGCGGTCGCGTTGCCGCGCCGAGATCACCGGGCCAAGCTGCGTCGCCGGATCGAAGGGATCGCCGATGCGGACGGATTTGGTCTTGGCCTTCAGCTTTTCCACGAACTCGTCGTAAATCGATGCCTGCACGATATGCCGCGAGGCGCAGACGCAGGTCTGCCCTGCCCCGATGAAGGCGCCGAACGCGGCGTAATTGACGGCCTGGTCGACGTCGTAATCGTCGAACACCATCACCGGCGTCTTGCCGCCGAGTTCCATGGTCTGGTGCGCGAACACTTTTGCAGCAGCGCCGCCGGCGATGCGGCCGGCTTCGGTGCCCCCGGTCAGGACCAGCTTGTTGATGTCAGGATGCTCGGCCAGCATTTTGCCGGCGCTCTGGCCCAGCCCGAGCACGACATTGAATACGCCGGGCGGCAATCCCGCCTCGGTAAAAATCTGCGCAAGCTTCAGCGTGGTCAGCGGCGTGTATTCCGACGGCTTTACGACGGTGACGCATCCGCTCGCCAGCACCGCGGCCAGCGACTTGCACATGATCATCAGCGGATGGTTGAACGGCGTGCAATTGGCGACGATGCCGATCGGCGTGCGCAGCGTGTAGTTCAGATACGAGCCTTCGACCGGGATCACCGAATCGCGGCGTGCCAGCGCGAGGCCCGCAAAGTAGCGGAAGAAATCCGGCAGCCTTGAGAGCTGCGCGCGGGTTTCATTGACCGGGCGGCCGTTGTTCAGCGTCTCCAGCCGGTACAGCTGCTCCAGATTGGCCTCGAATGCGTCGGCGAGCCGGTTGACCAGCCGCGCGCGCGAGCGGATATCCATGCCGCCCCAGGCTTTGCCTTCGAACGCGGCGCGCGCGCTCTTCATCGCGCGATCGATATCATCGGCGGTCGAATTCGGAATGCGCGCAATGACATCGCCGGTGGCGGGATTGCGAACGTCCAGCATCTCGCCACGGCCGGCCTCGATCTCGCGGCCGTCGACAAAATTGCCGTGGATCTCAACGTCGATCGCGGCGTGTTTGGCGGGAATATTCAAGTCTCTCTCCTTTCGACGATCACCGCGTTGCGCTCAAGCGCCGGCAGCACGCGCTTCTCGGTCTGCGCGATATGCGCCTTGATGATGCGCGCCGCAGCTCGGGCCTCGCGGCGCTGCATCGCCTCGATCAAGGCGACGTGCTCGGCGACCAGTTGGGTCGGGTCATGGCCTTTGACGTTGGCGACGCTGACCCGCACCAGACGGTCGGCCTGCCCGATCAGATCGCACAGCGCCGCCGCCATGCGCCGATTGCCCGAGGCATGCGCCAGCGCGGAATGGAAGGCGCGGTTGTAGGCGATGAAGTCTTCGTGGTCGCCGGCGAAGCGCCGGAACTGATCGAGCGCTTTCAAAACCTCCTGCGGCGCATTCTCGATCGCTTCGGCGACGCAGGCCGGCTCCAGCGCGCGGCGGAACCGCAACAGGTCGCGCGCGTCGGCAAGCGAGATCGGGTTGACGCGATAGCCCTGGCGCGGCTGCACGGTGACGAGATGCTCGCGTTGCAGCCGCAGCAGCGCCTCCCGCACCGGCTGGCGGCTCACCGCATAGCGCTCGGCCAGCTCCTGCTCCCGCATATCATCGCCGGGGGCAAGCCGGCAGGTCAGAATATCAGAGCGCAGGTTTTCGTAGACATTATCGCGCAAAAGCATCGCAGACTTCCCGCTAGGGGTCCCAATCTTGCAGTCGTGAAATATCACGTCAAGTAAAATGGCTTGAAAAGCCTGAACTTTAATCTATCAATCGGGCGCGCTGGCGGGTCCATCTCGCTGATCGCCCACCAGCTTCCCGGATATCAGGAAAAGAGAGACAGAATGGACAGGCGCTTTGCCAACGGCACCGTCAATGCGTCGCAGTCTGGCGACGGCCCGCCGCTGGTTCTGTTGCATTCGCTGCTATCGGATCGCGCCAGCTTCGACAGAATCGTCCCAAAACTGTCTGAAACCTTCCGCGTGATCGTTCCGGAGTTGCCGGGCTTCGGCCAATCACAGATCGTCAGCGGAGGCCTTGCCGCCGTGGCCGACAGAATGGCCGGGGCCGTGAATGACTGCGCCGACGGCGACGACGTCATCGTGCTCGGCAACGGCTATGGCGGCTTTGTCACGCTGCAGATGGCGATTCGCCATCCCAACATTGCGACAAAACTTATTCTTGCCGATTGCGGCGCGGCGTTTTCGGAACCTGGCCGCGAAGCCTTCCGCAACATGGCGGCCGCCTCCAGGGCCAAGGGGCTGTCTGCGATCACCGATGTCGCGATGCGCCGGCTGTTCGCGCCGGAATTTCAGGAGGCAAATCCCGGCCTGATGCGTGACCGCCGCGAAGCATTCCTGCGCACGGACCCGGAAGTGTTCCGCGCCGCCTGCGACGCGCTGGCCGCACTCGACCTCCGGCCCCAACTCGGGCAGGTCAAGGTCCCTGTCCTGGTTCTGGTCGGCGAACACGACGAGGCAACGCCCCCGCCGATGTCCCACGAAATCGCCGCGGGTTTGCCGCGAGCCCGTCTCAAGATCATCCCGGGCTGCGCGCACGTCCCGCAACTGCAAGCGCCGGCAGCGTTTTTAGCCGCGATCGGCGATTTTCTGGGCCGGTGATCGACAGGCCCCGTGCAGCGAGGAGTGTCTCAGAACAGGTTGTCCCATTTTTCGACCGGCAGATCCTTGCCAAACTTCACCATGAACTCCTGAGGCGATAGCGTTCCGGCTACCGAGCCCGTATTGGGCTGCGAACTGGCCTGTATCCTCGATCCAATGGAAACACTTGCCGCGATCAGGGCCACGGTCGTGACCGAAAAGATGATCTTACGCATTTGGTATCTCCGTTTGAAGCAGCCCGCCATTCGCGGCGAGCGCAGTGAAATGAATAAAAAAACGCTGATGGTCGAGACGAACTAAAGCCCGCCTAAAACAATGCCGTTATTCGGCTCTGACCGTTCTAACGGACCCGGTCGGCAGCGATCTGCACCGGTGCCGCGTCCGGGGTCATGGTACTGGCGGCGAATTCCGCCTGAGCCGCCTCCGAAACCCAGTTCGTCGCCGCCGGTGTCCACGCCAGCGCGACAAGCGCAAACATGGTGATTGCGGCGATTGCCGCGGTCCATATCCACTGAGTGCGATTGTCCTGCTGGTGCAGTTGGTCGAACGCTCTTTTCATAGAAGCCTCCTGTGATGGATGTGCGCCTATGTGGATAGTCCAACCCGCGGCAAACCAATGTGAACCACTTCACAGTCACGGAAATAGTTTGCCGGGCGGTTTTAACCGACCGCTACTCGCCTTTTGATCCCGCGTCGGCCAGCGCCTGCAGCTGCTCTACATCCAGGACAACAATGGCGCCATGCTCGAGGCGAACCCAGTTGCGGGCTTCCCAGGCCCGCAATTGCTTGTTGATGCTCTCCCGCGACATGCCGACCATTTCGCTGATTTCCTGCTGCGTGATCGCGATCGTGCGGTTCGCCGGCAATTGCTGGTGCTTTTCAGTCAACCGAAACAGCGCGCTGGCGAGGCGGCCCGGCAGGTCCTGAAGCATGACATGTTCGACCTGCTCGCTGGTCCAGCGCACCCGCGCGCATAACAGCTCGATGAACTTCATCGCCAGCGCCGGCTGGCTGCGCAGGAAGGGGATGAATTCACGGCGATCGATGACGAAGATCTCGCAATCGGAGTTGGCGCTGGCGTCGGCTGTCCGCTCCAGGCCGTCGAGCAACGCTACTTCGCCGAAAACTTCGCCTGAGCCGATGAGATTTAGAATCGCACTACGGCCCTCGGCCGAGGAAGTGCTGATCTTCACGGTGCCGCTGATCACGGCAATCAGGCTATTGCCGGCATCGCCCTTGGAAAAGATCGTGGCGCCGCGCTTCAAGCTCGACAGCTTCGCGTAACGGCAAAGCTGATCGAGCGCCTCCGGTTCGAGACCGCTGAAGATCGGATGCTTGCGCAGCACTTCCAGCTTGTTGCCGGAAACCCGAGGTCCGTTCTTCTTGTCCTGAGGCATGCCGATCACGACTCCAAAGCAAGTAGCTGTCTACGGCGTCAGCACCGCGCGCCCGACCAGTTTGCCTTCCTTAAGGTCAGTCAGCGCCTGATTTGCTTTCGCGAGCGGCATCGGCGTCACCGGTATCGGCGCGATGTTTTTTGAGCGCACCAGATCCAGCAATTCCTGCGTTTCGCGCAAATTGCCGACATAGCTGCCCTGGATCGTGATCGCCTTGATCGGGATCAGCGGCAGCGCCCAGGTCGCGCCGCCGCCGAACAGACCTACGATGACCAGCTTGCCGCCCTTGGTCAGGCAGTCGAAGCCGAGTTGCGTAGTCGCGGCGTTGCCGACCAGGTCGATTACGGCCTTGACCGGACCGCCGGCTTTCGCCGCGAGTTGCTCCAACGCATCGGGCGCCGCGCCATCGACGGTGGCCAGAGCGCCGGCTTTTTCAGCGGCTTGCCGCTTGCGTGCATCGATGTCGACAACGATGGCCCCCTTGCCGCCCATCGCTTTCAGCAGCGACAGCGCCATCAGTCCGAGACCGCCCGCGCCGAAAATCACGATCGGGCTGTCGAAATCCTTCTCGACTTTTTTCAGCGCGCTGTAGGTGGTGACGCCGGAGCATGCATATGGCGCCGCCGTCACCGGATCGAGGCCTTGGAGGTTCAAAAGATATTTCGGATGCGGCACCGTCATGTGGTCGGCATAGCCGCCGTCGCAATGGACCCCAAGCGAATACGGCTTCAGGCACATGTTCTCTTCGCCGGCGAGGCAGACCTGGCATTTTCCGCATCCGAGCCAGGGATAGACCAGCGCGACGTCGCCGGCCTTGAGATCGCCCTTGTAGTCGGTCCTGGCATCCGGTCCGAACGCCAGCACTTCGCCGACGGTTTCGTGCCCCATCGTTCGCGGCAGCGATACACCGCGGTCTTTCAGCGAGAGCGGCTTGCGGCCATGGCCGAGATCGTAGCCACCTTCCCAGATATGCAGGTCGCTGTGGCAGACGCCGGCCGCCTTGACCTTGATCAGCACCTGCGTGCCGGAAGGCTGCGGAGTCGGCTGATCCACCTCTTTCAAAGGGGCATTGAAATCGGCGACCTGAAAACTCTTCATTTACGGCTCCCGCGGCGTTTTTACTGCTGGTTCCAACATTGCCACGTCTTGCCATACAGCGTCGAGGGAACTGTACCAAAAGCTGACCCGCGGCGGCTGTCCGCAGTTTTGTTTGATTCGGCTGAAGATCCGGCTCTCTGCCCGCGCTGCACTGCAATGGCTAGCCACGACCGGCAGCTGGGGCCCTGCTTTATGCTGACTTCGCTTCCCTTGCCGAGTTCGGCTGCCGCGATACAATCAATTCGAGGCTGATCAACAAGGCCCGGCCTCTTGGGGCGGACGAAACACAGAGGAATCAATCATGACGATAACAATATCGCACCGCAATTCCTGGTCATTGCGTGCTCTCCTGACGGCGACGGCTCTGGGACTTGGAACTACCGCCGCACTCGCCGCCGATCCCATCAAAATAGGCGTTATCGCCGAAGCCCAGGCCATCGCCGGCGCATCGATCCCGCAAGCGGCGCAGTTGGCTGCCGACGAGATCAACGCCAAGGGCGGCGTCGATGGCCGCAAGATCGAGATCGTCACCTACGACAATCACAGCTCGTCTGCCGACTCGGTCCGGGCATTCCAGCGCGCCGTCAACGAGGACAAGGTTCACGCCGTTATTTCCAGCTACATCAGCGAAGTGGTGCTGGCGCTGATGCCCTGGGCATCGCGGCTGAAAACGCCGTTCATCACGCCCGGCGCGGCATCCAACGAGATCACCAAGGCCATCAACAAGGACTATGACAAGAACAAATACACGTTTCACGGCTATCTGACGTCGGCCGCGCTGGCGACATCGGTGTGCGACGCCGCCAAGGACCTGCTGGTCGACGGCAAGAAGATGAAGACCGCCGTGATCATGAGCGAGGACGCGGCATGGACCAAGCCGCTCGACATCGGTTACGAGGAATGCCTGCCGAAGATCGGCCTCAAGGTGCTCGACCATATAAGGTTCTCGCCCGACACCACCGACTTCACGCCGATCTTCAACAAGATCGAAGGCGCCAAGCCGGACGTGATCATCACCGGCATTTCCCACGTCGGCGTGCAGCCGACGGTGCAGTGGAAGAACCAGCAGGTGCCGATCCCGATGCTCGGCATCTCCTCGCAGGCGACCAACGAAACCTTCGGCAAGGACACCAACAACGCCTCCGACGGCGTGCTCTATCAAGGCGTCTCGGGCCCGGGCGTCGCCGTCACGCCCAAGTCGATTCCGTTCGCCGAAGCCTTCAAGAAGAAGTTCGGCAACTTCCCGTCCTATTGCGGATATACTTCATATGACGAGGTCTACTTCATCGCCGACGCCATCAAGCGGGCCGGCACGACCGACGCCGACAAGCTGGTAGAGGCGCTGGAAAAGACCGATTGGGAAGGCACCATCGGCCGCATTCAGTTCTACGGCAAGGATGACCAGTTCACCCACGGCCTGAAATACGGCAAGGGCCTGATCACCGGCTTGATGCTGCAATGGCAGGACGGCGCACAGACCAGCGTCTGGCCGCCGGAAATCGCCAAGGCCAAGATCAAGTTCCCGAGCTTCGTCAAGGTCACCGCGAACTGATGACCGGCTTGGCTACCATCGTCATGCCCGGCCTTGTGCCGGGCATCCACGTCTATGCTCCAGCGTAAGACCTGGATGGCCGGGACAAGCCCGGCCATGACGATAAATCACGGCTGATTCCATGCTTGCCCTGCAAATCCTGATCGACGGTTTCGCCATCAGCGCGCTCTACGCGCTGGGGGCGACCGGCTTTACCCTGATCTTCGGCGTCTCCGGTGTCCTCAATCTGTCGCACGGCGCCATCATGGTGCTGGCGGCGGTGGCAGCCTGGGCGGCCTCCAGTGTGCTGCAGGTCGGCACCTACGCGGGTGCGACCATCGGCGTCCTAACCGCGCTGGCGGCTGCCCTCGTCACCTACTTCGCGGTAGTGCAGCCGATCCAGAAATCCAACCGCATTCCCAATGAGGAGAAGGAGATTTTCGTGCTCACCGGCACGCTGCTGTGGGGAATCATGATCCAGGAGATCATCGCGTATTTCTTCACCAACAACGCCAAGACCGTGCTTCCGATCATCGAGGGCGTCGTCAACATTCTCGGTGTCCGCACTCCGCAAAATGAAATCTTCACGGCGCTGGTTTGCTGTCTGGTGATCGCCATGCTGTGGCTGCTGGTCAACCGCACCCGCACCGGCAAGGCGGTGCTGGCGGCGTCGATGAACCCGCGCGGCGTCACGCTGCTTGGACTTGAACTCACCAGCATCTACATTGTGGTGTGGGCGATCTACGGCATTCTTGCCGGCATCGCCGGGGTGCTGCTCGGGATGTTTCTCGGCGTCAGTTCCTATAGCGTCGGGCCGCTTACGGCGAGCGCCTTCTCGATCGTGGTGCTGGGCGGGCTTGGCAGCGTGTCCGGCTCGCTGATCGCGGCATTCGTGGTCGGCTATCTCGAAACCCTCACCGCCTATCTGGTCTCTCCGGCCTACCGGACCATTCCCGCGCTGCTGCTGCTTGTCATCGTGATGTATGTCAGGCCGCAGGGCCTGCTCGGGAGGCGCTGAACATGGGCGCCTTCTTCAAATCGCGGCTGTTTTTCATTTCGCTGGTAGTGGTGATCATCGCCTCGACGCTGCCGCTCTACGTCTCCGGCTATATCCTCGGCCTGCTGACCGTCGCCTATTATTTCGGCGTGTTCGCCATGGCGTGGGACCTGCTGTTCGGTTTTGCCGGCGAGGTGAATTTCGGACCGACCTTCCTGATCGGCGTCGGCGCCTACACCGCCGGCATTCTCAATAACCAGTATGGCTGGTCGGTGTATCTATGCATCGTGCTGGGCGCTGCCGCGTCGGTGGTCGCGGAAGTCGTGCTGGCGCTGCCGGCGTTGCGCGTTCGCGGTCCTTATTTCGGACTGACCACCCTTGTCGCGGTGCTGATGCTGCAGAATTTCATCGTGGTTTTCGCCGATCTTACCGGCGGCGAGATCGGCCTGACCATTCCCGACGTGATCACCATCAACGCCAATGCGAATTACTGGATCGCGCTGGGATTCATGACTATCAGCGCCATCATCCTGTACGGGCTGTCGCAGTCACCGATCGGACTCGTGCTGCAAGCCAGCGGACAGGATCCGGTACAGGCGGGCGCACTCGGATTCAATATCGTCAAGCACAAGCTCGCAGCTTTCGTGGTCAGCGCGTTCTTCTCCGGATTGTCAGGCGCGCTTCTGGTGTTCTATTTCGGCACGGCGTCGGTCGGCACCGTGGTCGACGTCGCCGTCGGTGTGAACGTCATTGTCGCGGCGGTGCTGGGCGGGCGGCGTACGGTGCTTGGCGCAGCGCTCGGCGCGATCTTCCTGATCGTGGCCGGTGAATTTTTGCGGCCAACCGGCGAGCTGGCGACGTTCATTGTTTCCGCCGTCGCGCTCCTCGTGGTGCTGTTCTTCCCGGGCGGCTTCCTCGGAACGGCGCTGTCACGCGAGGCGCGCACGTGATGGATGCGACGACGAATAACCCGCCCGTACTCGAAGTGCGCGGCCTCACCAAGCGTTTCGGCGGTCTCACCGCGGTCAAGAATCTCAACCTCGATCTGCGCGCCGGAGAAATCTTCGGCCTGATCGGCCCGAACGGCTCCGGCAAGTCCACCGCCATGAAGGCGATCATGGGGATCGAGCGTCCAACCTCGGGCGACGTGGTGTTCGAGGGCGAAAATATCGCCGGCCTGCCGGCGCACAAGATCGCGCGGCGCGGCTTCGGCATGGTGTTCCAGCACTCGCGGCCGCTGAACCGGCAGACGGTGCTGGAGAACATCTTGGTCGCATTGCTGCCGGACAGCCTGTTCATGCTGTTCGCCGACAAGGCGCTGACCGAGCGCGCCAAATGGATCGCCGAGCGCGTCGGCCTCGGATCCGTGATGGACCGGCGGCCGCCGACGCTGCCGTTCGCGGATTTGCGCAGGCTGGAGCTCGCCAAAGCCATCGCGCGCGATCCAAAGGTGGTGCTGGTGGATGAGCCCTTTGCCGGGCTAACGCTCGCCGAAGTCGGCACATTCTCCGAACTGATCCGCAGCTTTCGCGACGAAGGCCGCGCAGTGCTGCTGGTGGATCACAACGTCAAGAGCGTGGCTGCGCTGGTCGACCGCGTCCTTGCGATGTATCTCGGCGAGGAAATCGTCACCGGCCGCGCCGACGAGGTGATGCGCAACGAAACCGTGCGGCGCGTCTATCTCGGCGGCGCGATCGGAACCTCGGCCCGGCCGGAAACCAGCTTCAAGGACAAGGTGCCGCTGCTGCAGGTCGAGAATATCAGCGTGCATTACGGCAAGGCGCAGGCGCTGGAAAACGTCTCGATCCATGTGCATCAAGGCGAGTTCGTCTCCGTCGTCGGGCTCAACGGCGCCGGCAAGACCACGCTGTTCAATACCATCTCGGGATTCCTGCCCTACAGCGGCGAGATCATCCGTGACGGCGAGAAGCTGCGAGGGATCAGCCCGGCGCGCATCGCGCGGAGCGGCATCGTGCAATGCCCGGAGTTGCGCGAACTGTTCGGCGAAATGAGTGTCCGCGAAAATCTCGATCTCGGCGGCCAGCATTTGTCGGAGCAAGACAAGAATAAGCAGATGGCCTGGCTATTCGAGCTGTTTCCGATCCTGAAAGAGCGCCAAGGGCAGATGGCGCAGACATTGTCCGGGGGCGAACAGCAGATGCTGGCGATCGGCCGGGCGCTGATGATGCAGCCGAAGATCCTCATCCTCGACGAGCCGACGCTGGGGCTCGCGCCGGTCATTCTCGAACAGCTATCGAAAGCGCTGGAAAAGCTACGGCAGACCACGCCGATCACGGTGCTGCTCGGCGAGCAGAACGTCACCTTCGCGCTGCCTCACGCAGACCGCGTCTACGTACTGGAGCATGCGCGCATCGTCTGGGAAGGCGATCCCGGCCGCTTCGCCGAAGAGGCGGGCACCGGTTATCTCTAGGTGTTTGTCGCGGCCTCGATCTCGGGCGTGATGGCAATCCCATCGCGCGCTGCTCGAGCGCGGTTGGCGAGGCGACGCGTCCCCGGCAGACGCGCACCCTGTTGTTGCTCGATCGCGCCGACCAGCGCCGCCATGCGTTCGCCGAATTGCGCGTGACCGAAAGCCTTGGGATCGATCGCGAGCAGGAGTTGGCCGGTCGCGGGCGGCGGGCCGTCGCCATCGAGAAACGACGACGCCTCGAAGGCGAGGTTTGCGCCGGGCAGGCAGGCGGCCAGCGCCTCCACCATGAAGGCGAGCGCCGCGCCCTTGGCGTCGCCGAGCGGAATCATGCTGCCTTGCAGAGCTTTTTTCGGATCGGTGGTGGCGTTGCCATCGGCGTCGAGCGCCCATCCTTCCGGGATCGTTTCGCCGCGCTGCTTCGCAGCCGCGATCGGGCCGCGCGCGACCCGCGACAGCGCGAGGTCGACGACGGCGGGTTCACGCCCTTCCAGCGGCGCGGCAAATGCAATCGGGTTGGTCCCGAACACCGGGTCGCGCCCACCCCAGGGCGCGATGGCGCCTGGCGTGTTGGCAAACAGCAACGCGACCAAGCCTTTTCGGGCCAGCGCTTCGCATGGCAGGCCGGTTTCGCCGCAATGGTTGGAGCGGCGGATCGACGCGGCCGCGATGCCTTGTTCTGCCGCAAGCGCCGGCAACCCGGCGACAGCGAGATCGATCGCGGGATAGGCGAAACCGTGCGCGGCATCGATAGCCAATACGCCGGGGCGAGTTCGCATCGCCGCCGGCTGCGCTTGCCCGTCGATCTTGCCGCTGCGAACCATCACCAGATAGGTCGGGATCCGCGACAGACCGTGGCCCTTGAGACCGTCGGCCTCAGCAGAGACCAGTGCGCGCGCCACCGATTGCGCGTTACCGGCGCTGCATCCATTGCGCATGAAGATTGCAGCGACCCATTCGATTGCGTCGCTGACTGAAAGCGTACTCACGCGCTTCGATAGAGCTTCGTCAGCGAGAACTCGCGGTGGCCGAGCGATTCCGCCGCGGTCAGGCGCCCGTTGCAAGTACGCACGATCATGTCGATCAGCGCGTCGCCGGCCTGGTCGAGCGTCATCTCGCGGCGAAGCACGCCGGTGACATCGACATCGATGTGCTCGCCCATGGTGCGCAGCGTCTTCGGATTGCCCGATATCTTGATGACAGGCACGATCGGGTTGCCGATCACGTTGCCCTGCCCGGTCGGGAAGGTATGTACCACATAGCCTCCCGCGGCCATCAGAGTCACGCATTCCGCCGCGGCGGACGATGAGTCCATGTAATAGAGACCCGGACCTTTGCCGGGCGCCTCCGCCGGCTCAAGCGCGTCGATGTAGCGGCAGCTGCGGCCGATTTTTTCGAGATTGCCGAGCGCCTTCTCCTCGATGGTGGTGAGACCGCCGGCGATGTTGCCCTTGGTGGGCTGCGAATCCGAAAGATCGTCGGTCTTGTGCGCCTCGATCACGTCGTCCTGATACGCCTTCCACATCTTGTACCATTTCTCGGCGATTTCCGGACTGGCGGCGCGCTCGCGGCACAGGTGCTCGGCGCCGGTGATTTCCGAGGTCTCGCCGAACACGCCATAGATGCCGTGCGGGATCAGCTTGTCATACATGTTGCCGACCGTCGGGCAGGATGACAGCCCGGTCGTGGTATCGGACTCGCCGCATTTGGTGGAAACCCAGAGATCCGAAATCGGGCATTCCTCACGCTTCAATTCCGACGCCCATTGCACAAAGCGCTTGGCCTGATAGCTGGCTTTGGCAATGGTCGCGATGTCGCCATGACCCTCGATGCCGAAACCGACCACCGGCTTGCCGGTCTTGGCGATGCCATCGACCACGCGTCCGGTCCAGCCGTCCTCGATCCCGATCACGACCACCGCGGCGACGTTGGGATTCGACCCGATACCGATCAGGGTGCGGAAGAACAGGTCGAGATCCTCACCGAACTGCAGCCGGCCGTAAGCGTGAGGAATCGCCATCGTGCCCTTGACGTTGTTCGCTACCGCTTCGCAGGCGGAGTTCGACAGATCGTCGAGCGGCAGGATGACGACGTGATTGCGGACGCCGACGCGGCCGTTCTCGCGCCTCCAGCCCCGGAACGCAGCATTTGGCAAAATCCGCCGAAGCGCGCTTGGCGTCGAGCGATTTGGTCATAATTGATCGGTCGCGCCGCCGACGAACGGCGGACGACATTTCGTGCGCAATGCTTGCTGCCATGATGCTGCTCCTCACCAACGCTTGGTTTTCATGTTCTGGGTGTGGACGTGATGTCCCTTGGCCGCCGGCGCGACCATGCGGCCGACGTCCTGGCCGTATTTGACCACGGTGTCTTTGTCGGCGAGGTCGATCAACGCCACCTTGTGTCCAATCGGGATGTCGTCCCTGACGTCGACTGTGAACGTCGAGTTGTTCTCGGTCACGACGCCGAACGCCTTGGTGCCGGCTTTCAGACCTTCGACCACCACGACCGCGACATTGTCCTTCGGACTATGCGCCAAAACCTGGGGGATGTTGGATTTCTGACTTGCGGCGCTCGCCGCGCTTCCTGGCGAATTCATTCCTGTCTCCACGGTCACGTTCTTAAGTCTTCTATAAGATAGCAAATCTCGGCCGGCAAGCGGTACGCGCGCCTATTTGAGATCGCTGAGATAATGCGACCGATCGGTGCGGCACAATGATCTGCGCCATTCCGCGCGGGTTCCATCGACGCCCAGCGCCACGCGATCGATCAGCAGGATCGGCTCGCCCAGTTCGCTTGCCAGCAGTTCGACCTGACGCGCATCGGCCGCAACGGCCTTCAAGCTTTCCGAGCCGCGCGCGATGGTCACGCCGTACTTCACCGAATAGAGCGCATAGAGATTGTTCGGCAAATCCTTGATCCGCTCGATGCCGGGAAACAGCGCGCGCGGCAGGACGATTTTTTCATGGATGCAGGGACGTTCGTCGAGCGACCGCACGCGCTCGATGACGACCACGGATTCCTTCAGGCCGATGCCGAGCCGGGCCGACGCCGGTTCGTCGGCCTTGGCAACCGTGACGGAAATGGTGCGGCTTTCCGGGAAGCGGCGCGCGCCGGTATCGGAAACCATCCTGAAAAACTGGAACAGGATGCGCTCCTCATCATGGGAGGCCACGAAGGTGCCGCGGCCCTGCCGGCGCACCAGCAGGCTTTCCGAACTCATCTCATCGAGCGCCTTGCGCACCGTGCCGGGGCTGACCCCAAGCCCCGCCGCGATTTCCGGCTCGCTCGGCAGCAACTGGCCGGGTGCCCAGCTGCCATCGCCAAGCCGCTTCATCAGCAGTTCCTTGACCTGGCGATAGAGCGGCCGATAACCGAGCGATGCGTGCGCAGCCCCTGCAGCGGCAAGCGGCGTCGGCCTCGCCTCGGACCGCTTACTGATTCCCTTTGCGCTGTTCATCTGTTGGGGCTCGTACTGGAATGAATTTGCATCACGAATGGGCCGCAAGTACCGCAGATGGGGCTTCCGGCATGTCATCGAGCAAGCTCTGACCGGGCTCGATGCGCGTGAAGTGGACCGGCGCGGTCGTGATTTGAATGTCGTTGTCGCGCATGCGCACGACGGTGTAGCGCGAGGTCGCAAGATCCGATGCCGTCGGGTGATCTTCGCGAAAATGCGCGCCGCGGCTGTCGGTGCGGGCCTGCGCCGCCGCGCAGATGGTGCGGCTGACCTGGACAAGGTTCTCGAGGTTCAACCGGTCGGTCCAGGTCAGATTGTAGCGCCGGTCACCATCGGCGACGCCGCAATGGGCAACCGCGTCCTGCAAATCGTCGAGCGCCGCGGCGCCGCGCGACAATCCCTCGCCGCTGCGAAGAATTCCGACGTCGTTCCACATCGTCTCCAGCAGACCTTCGCGGATTGCATTGAGATCGCCGGACGGACGGCCAAGCGGGGAAAATGCGCGGTCGAGCGAGCTGTCGATGGCGATCGAATCGGGATCGGCGTGGCGCCCTTCCCGTAGCACCGCGCGCGCCATCGCGGCGCCGGCGATGCCGCCGAACACCGTGGAATTGGCGACGCCGTTGCCGCCGAGACGATTGGCGCCGTGCACGCCGCCGGTGTCCTCGCCGGCCGCAAATAGCCGCGGCATCGAGGTGCGGCATTCCAGATCGAACACCACGCCGCCCATCATGTAATGCGCGGTCGGCACCACCTCGACCAGGCCGCCGGCGAGATCGAAGCCGCAATCGGCGCAGCGCTCCACCATACCCTTGAACATTTTTGCGACATTGGCGGGGCCGAGGTGGCCCATCTGCAGATGCACGCCGCCATTTTTGGTCGCCAGTCCTTTGCGGATCTGGTACATGATCGAGCGGCTGACAATGTCGCGCGTTGCCCGCTCGCCGTGTTCGTCATAGTCGAACATGAAGCGCGCGCCGCCGGAATCCAGCAGCCTTCCTCCCGCCCCGCGAAGACCTTCTTCCAGCACCGTGCCGGTCATCCGCGTGCCGGCGCCGGCAAGCAGGCCGGTGGGATGAAACTGCACCATCTCCATGTCGCGCAGCGCCAGCCCGGCGCGAAGCGCCATCGCAAGGCCGTCGCAGGTCTTGTCGCCGGAGGGCGTGTGATACTTGTACATCGTCGGGCCGCCGCCGGTCGCAAGCAGGGTCGCCTTGGCGCGCACGAGGCTGGGTTCGCCGGTGCGCATGTCGAGCATCAGCACGCCGGCGAGGCCCGATCCGTCGGCGGCCGGAATGAAGTCGAGCGCGCGATGATCCTCCATGCGGTTGACGTCGCGGCGCCAGACCTGCTCGGAGAGCCGGTTGATGATTTCGATGCCGGTGAGGTCGCCCTTGTGCACGGTGCGATCGAAGGTCTGCCCGGCGAAGGCTTTCTGGTGAACGCTGCCGTCGGGATTGCGATCGAAGAAGCAGCCCAGCTCGTTTTCGAGTTCGCGGATCCGGACCTGGGCTTCGGTGACGAGCTTCCACGCCAGATCCTGATCGTTGAGCCACTTGCCGCCCTCGATCGTGTCCATGAAATGGCGCTCGACGGAATCGCCGGGCGCCAGCGCGACGTTGTAGCCGCCCTGCACCATGCGCGTGCAGCCGCACTTGCCGAGCAGCCCCTTCACCGCAACGGTTACGTCCAGTGACGGCGCCGTCTTCTTCGCATGCAATGCCGCGAACAATCCGGCGCCGCCGGCGCCGAGAATCAGGATATCGGTTTCGATGCGGCGGAGTGCCATGCTGTCAGGCTGCTCCGATGCTTTTGAGGATCGCGTCGCGCCGGCTCGCCACCTCTTTCTGGTTGTCCGCGAACAGCGAGCCGCCATGCGAGTCCATGCCGACCAGCAGCGGGCCGAAATTCTTGATTCGAAATCGCCACAGGCTCTCGGGATGCAGGTCGTCGAGGTCGACGTCCTCGATCTGCTCGATCCATGTGGTTTCCAGCGCCGCCGCGCCGCCGACGATGGCAAGATAGGCGCCGCCGAGTTCCCTGAACGCGGCTGACGTTTCCGGCCCCATGCCGCCCTTGCCGATGATGATCCGCACGCCCTCGCGCAGCATCAGCGGGCGGGTGAAACGCTCCATGCGCTGCGACGTGGTGGTGCCGATGCAGAACGGCGTGTAGCCGGCCGGCGCCTGCGGCGAAACCGCCACCTTGTGAACGTTCGGCGCGGTGTGGATCACGGCGTGTCCCTGCAGATCGAGCCTGGTGCGGCGATCGCGGTCGAACATATGGATCAGGGTGGCGTCGCGGATGCCGTACAGCGTCTTTTCCAGCGTCACGGTGTCGCCGACCTTCAGCATCGCGCGCCTGGTCCGGCGTGATCGGCATTTCAAGGGTGTGGTGCGCCATGATCCAATGTTCCTCACGTTTCGTCATTGCTAGGAGCGAAGCGACGAAGCAATCCGGCTTCCTTGCTGGCTTTCTGGATTGCTTCGCTGCGCCCGCAATGACGGCCTAAACACATTTTCTTTCCTCAGGATGAAAACGAGATGCCGCCGGGCGTGATCGTCGCTCGCGCCCGGCGCGCCGAATGGCACTGGATGTTCACGGCGACCGGGTTTTGCGTGATGTGGGTGGCGGCGACCTCGACATGGACGGCAAAGCTGGTGGACCGCCCTCCGAGTCCCTGCGGACCGATGCCCAGTTCATTCACCGCGCGCGACAGCTCGGTTTCGATCTTCGCCCCGTCTTCATCGGAGCAGGCCGAACCCAGCGGCCGTGTCGCGGCAATCTTGGCAAGATGCATGCAGAGATCGGACGTGCCGCCGATACCGACGCCGACAATGGTCGGCGGACAGACCCGCCCTCCGGACTCGATCACCCGGTCGATGACGAAACGCTTCACCGCGTTGATACCGTCGGACGGCAGCAGCATCTGCAGGAACGAGCCGTTCTCCGAGCCGGAACCCTTCGGGATCATCTCGATCGACACCGTCTCCGGCTGCTCGTCGAAATCGACATGAATGATCGGCACCCGGATGCCGCTGGAGCTCTGGTTGTTCTTTCGCGTAATGGGATGCACCACCGAGGAACGAAGCGAATGTTCGCGCGTCGCGCGTTCGCAGCCGGTCCGGATCGCGCGCTTCATCGCAGCACCGTCGAATTCGACATCGCGTCCGACCACGACGTTGTAGATCGGAATGCCGGTATCCTGGCAAAGAATGTTCTTGGTGCGCTCGGCGACGGCGATGTTCTCGATCATGGTGTCGAGAATCGACCGCCCGGTGGCATCGGTTTCGCTGCGCACCAGTTCCTTGAACCCGGCCTTGATGTCGGCGGGGAGGATTTTCAACGCCTGCACATACAGGGTTTTGCAGATCTCTTCGACTTCTTGCATATCGAGCTGCATGACTTCCTCCTAGCTTCCGTTCAACAGGAACAACAATCCGACCGTGAGCGAACAGGCCACGCAGGCGGACACGACCAGGGCGCTGCGCTCACGCACGGCAAGGAATTCGATCGCCAGCACGCGAATGCCTAATGCCATGTGCAGGCCGAGCGCCGTAACCAGTCCCCACTCCGCGATGCGAACAAACAAGCCCTGCGTGACGCCGAGAAAGCCCTGCAAGGAGTCGGCGCCGCTGAGAGCGGTGCCAAGCGCGATGAAGTGCATCGGCAGGAATACCGCCAAGGCGATCCCGGACAGCCGATGCAGCATCGCCGCCAGAAATCCGGGTTTGAGGTGCGGATTGCGGATCATGTGAGATACACCGCGAACGCGGCCCTCGCGCCCAGAACCAGCAGCAGCGCCGAGAAAACCAGCATCGCGATATCGAGCGAGCGGTCGCGCCACCTTGCCCATTCGCGCAGGATCGAGCGCAGTCCGATCGGCGCGTGAATGGCCGCGGCCACCACGAAGACCAGATAGAAGCCCAGGAACCAGCGATTGCCGTGGGTACGCGCCAGAATCTCGCCTGCGGTCAGGCCGCCGCGGATGGCGTAGATGATCGTGACGAGATGAATCGTGACCGCAAACGCCAGGACGAATGCGGTGCCGCGCTGGGCGAGATACAGAACCGGATTCATCGCCATCGTTTCCATGCGCGCGCGGACGTCGCGCGCTTCAATCCCGCGATCGAAAAGGTCGGCGACAGCGCCTTCGGACAGAACTCGGTGCAGCTCATGTGACTGTGGCATGAGTGACATCCGGCATCGCCGGACACAGCCTCAAGCCGTTGGTCCTGGCCGCGGTCGCGGACATCGTTGACCAAGGTCCAGGCGCGATTGAGCGCGGCGGGGCCGAGATAGTCTTCATTCCACGACACCACGTCGCAGGCCGAATAGCAGATCCCGCAATTGATGCATTCGATGCCGGCATCGGCGGCCTGGCGTTGGCTCGAGTCGGGGGCCACGGCAGCGAAATCTTCCGGCGGATGATCGCCGGGCTCGAAATAGCCGTGCGCGCTGCGCCATTTATCGAAGAACGGCGCCATGTCGACGGCGAGATCCTTTACAATCGGCAGGTTGCGCAGCGGCTCCAGCTTGATCGGCCCCGCTTCCAGTTGATCGACCCGGGTCCGGCAGGTCCAGCGCGGGCGTCCGTTCACGATCATCGCGCAGGAGCCGCACATGCCGACGCGGCAGGCGAAGCGATACGACAGCGTCGCGTCCTGGTTTCGCTGGATCTCGGTCACGACATCGAGCACGGTCTGGTTCTCGCGGCGCGGCACTTCGAAGCTCTGAAACTCGCCGGCCCGGCCGCCGCGCCACACCTGCACCATCATCGCATCGGACTGATGCGATCCGGTGTTTTCGGCGCGGCTATGAACATTCATATCGTTCACTCAATCATCATTATCGGCCCGGCTAGCTGCCGGGCGCGCCGTGGATGCCGTTGAAAAAAATGTCTTTCCAATTGTTCGTCTTCGTCGATACAAGGCCCGCCCGGTTCATATAATCCAGATAGGTCAGGATCTTCTTCGGCGTGGTCGTCCACTCGTTCTGCGGATTGCGGATGATCTTTTCGGCGTCCGCCACTGGAAGTTTGGAATTCTCCGCCTTGACCCACAGCGCCGCCGCCGCCGCCGGATCGGCCTTGATGCGGGCCATGCTTTCTTCCAGCGCATCGAGGAAGGCTTTTACGATCTTCGGATTGGCATTCACAAATTTCGAATTCGCCCAGACCGTATTGAAGGTGTGCGGCCCGCCGAGAACCTCGTAGCTGTCGAGCACCTTGTGCGCGCGCGGGTCGGCCAGTTCCATTTCCTGAAATGGCGCCGAACCGAAATGCGAGTTGATCTCCGACTTGCCCCCCAGCATCGACGCCAGCGCATCGGGATGGCTCATGGAGACGGTGAACGCGTCAAGCTTGCTCTCCCCGCCTTTGCCGAAAACCTTTTCCGCGGCGATCTGCAACGTGACCGCCTGAATTGATGTCTTGACGCCGGGAAGCGCGATCTTGTCCTTCTCGGTGAAATCCTTGATCGTCTTTATGTTCGGATTGGTGGTGACCAGATAAAGCGGCATCGAGTTGAGCGCCGCCACGCCCTTGACCATCACATTGGTCTGGGTCTTGCCCCAGATCGTCAGCAACGGCCCGACGCCACCGGAAGCGAAATCGAGATTGCCCGACAGGATGGCGTCGTTCATCGGAGCGCCGGCGGACAGCCGCAGCCATTCGACCTTGATGTCAAGCCCCTGCTTCTTCGCCTGCTGCTCGAACAGTTTCTGTTCTTCCATCACCGTCAGCGGCAGATAGCCTAATCCGAACTGCTTTGCGATGCGGACGGTATCCGTCTCGGCAGGTGCCGCGCCGCCGAGACCGACGCTCAGAAGTCCAACCGCTGCGATCAGCCGCACTACTCTTTGAAGTCTCATCCCGTTCTCCTTGTCACGACTGCATGCCCCAGCGGCCGATGGTTTGGTTCTCGATGGTGCGGAAGATCACGTTTTCGATCACGAGGCCGATCAGGATCACGGTCAGCAGACCGGCGAATACGTTTGGAATATCCAGCGTGTTCTTGTTCTCGAAGATGAACCATCCGAGCCCGCCCTGGCCGGAACTGACACCGAACACCAGTTCAGCTGCGATCAGCGTGCGCCACGCAAAAGCCCAGCCGATCTTCAAGCCGGTCAGGATGCTGGGAAACGCCGCCGGGATCAGGATTTTCCAGATGTAGCGCGGCCCGGTGAGGCCGTAGTTCCGGCCCACCATCTTCAGCGTGTTGCTGACCGACAGGAAGCCCGAATGCGTGTTGAGCGCAATCGCCCAGGTCACCGAATGCACCAGCACGAAAATCAGGCTGCCATTGCCGAGCCCGAACCAGATCAGCGCCAGCGGCAATAATGCAATCGCCGGCAGCGGATTGAACATCGACGTCATGGTTTCGAGAAAATCGGTGCCGATACGCGACATGATCGCCAGCGCCGTCAGCAGCGCCGCGAGCGCGACGCCGCAGGCATAGCCCATCAGCAGCACTTTTATGGATGCCCATGCGCGCGCCGGCAGCACGCCGCTGAGAATGGCGTCGAAAAAAGCGCGCACGGTGGCGCTGAACGTCGGGAAAAGCAGGTCGTTGTTCAAAAAGCGCCCATACGCTTCCCAGATAAGCGCCAGCACCACCAGGATCAGCAGCTTGCGCAGCCAGACCTGATTGTAGACCCGCTCAATCGTCGACAGCGGCTTCTGCACGACGGCGAACTGTGCGGTCTGATCGCGGACGATCTCCGGCCGCAGCGCCGCAACATTGTCGTCGGTCATAGCCACCCGAGGCTCAGACATTCTCCGCCTCCTCGATCTGGTCGGCGAACAGCATGTGCTGGATGCGTTTTTCCAGTGCATTGGCGTCGTGGATATGCGTGCCGCTGTTCAGTTCGGCCTTCACCTGGCCCGGATGCGGCGACAACAGCAGAATTCGCGTTCCGATCTTGATGGCCTCGGGAATCGAATGGGTCACGAACAGCACCGTGAAACGCGTCTCGTCCCACAACGCCAGCAGTTCGTCCTGCATCTTGCGGCGCGTCAGCGCATCCAGTGCCGCGAACGGCTCATCCATCAGCAGGATGTCCGGCTCCATCGCCATCCCGCGCGCGATCGCCACGCGCTGCTTCATGCCGCCGGACAGCGTGTGCGGGTGAGCGTCCGCGAAGTTAGCGAGATTGACCTTGTTGATGTAGTACATCGCGCGTTCTTCCACTTCGCGCCCCGACATGCGGCTCGACGATTGCAGCGGAAACATCACATTCTGCTTTACCGTCTTCCACGGCAGCAACTGATCGAACTCCTGAAACACCATCATGCGATCCGGCCCCGGATGCTTGATCAGGTTTCCCTTCAGCCGGATTTCGCCTTCGGTCGGCATCATATAACCGCCAACCGCCTTGAGCAGCGTCGATTTCCCGCAGCCCGACGGTCCAAGCAGGATGAATCTCTCCGCCTGAAAAACCTCGAAGTCGATCCGGTAGGTCGCGGTCACGAGATGATCGGGCGTCTTGTATTGCAGCGTGACGCCTTTTACCTCGAGCAGCGGAGCGGTCGTGTTCATCGGTTTCTCATCTGCGAATGATCGGAGCCGCCATGCTTTCGATCATGACGTTGATACAGGCTGGCTTGCGGCTTAGATAGGCGCGATCCAGCGCATCGGGTAGATCGGCGGAGGTCGAGACAAGCGCGCCGAACCCTCCGAGCGCCTCCGCCACGCGATCATAACGGGACGGCAGAAGATCGCAATTTTTGGCGCGCTCAGCGCCGTATTGGCGCAGCTGAATCTGATACTCGGCGTTCCAGCGGGCGTCATTGCCGATCACGGCGATGACCGGAAGGCCGTAACGCACCGCGGTGTCGAATTCGGCCATATGGAACCCGAACGTTCCGTCGCCCATGACCGCAACCACGGGATGGTCGGGATGAGCGAGCTTCGCCGCAATCGCAAACGGCAAGGACGCTCCGATTGTCCCGGCAACGCCATTGATCATTCGCCGATCGGTCTTCACCAGCGCCTGCGCCCATTGCCCGATCTCACCGCCGTCGGATACGAATGTCGCGCCTTGGTGCTTTTCGAGAAAAAAGCCGATCGCCCTGCACATCTCGATCGGATGAACGCGATGGGGAGTTTTCGCACGAACGGATTTCCACTGTGGCGGCTCATATGCGAGGACGCCGCTTACGTGCTCGCGCCACGCCGATGGTTTCGCCCGCATCGTGATCTGTTTGGTCAGCGTCTTGATCGCAGCCTGCGCGTTGGCGACTTCAGACAAGAGCAGCCGCTCTCGCCACCGCTTTTTTCGCGCGTGCAATCATTGCCGCATCGGGATCGATTACGATCCACTTGCAGGACGGCGATAATGCCCTCGCCGAACCGGAGTGTGAAATCGAGCGGTTTTCCGATCAGCACGACGAGGTCGGCCTCGCTGAGGATTTCGGCAAAAGCGCCGAGGCCGGGATCGTTGATGCCGCGCGGGCTTTCCATTCCGATCACAGGCACGCCGAGCGCGTCGGTCGCGTGCCGCATGGCTTTGCGGCCGCGGCAAGGTGCACATCGCGGGGCCGCAAATCAGCAGAGGTCTTGCCGCTGCACGAAGATGAGAAACCACTTGGCCCGCGACTTCCGGTGACAGCGGCGAGATAAGAGTCTGAAGCGCTGCTTTCGTGATCCGCGTCGCGTCCTCATCCGCAATCGTCCGTTCGAGCAGATCGCCGGGAAGGCTGACATGCACCGGACCGGGACGCCCGGTGGTCGCAAGTTCGAATGCCTTGGCGATATCCGCACCCAGCGTCTCGACCGCTTGCGCCGTCCACGACGCCTTGGTCACCGGGCGCGCGAGGTCGGCCTGCGCCATTTCCTGGAAAGCGCCGCGGCCGAGTTCGCTCAAGGGCGCGTGTCCGGACAGCAGCAGCAATGGGGATTCCGAGGCCAGCGCATTGTAGAGCGCCGCCACGGCGTTGCTGTGGCCCTGACCTCCAGTCACCAGCGCGATCCCGGGCTCGCCCGTCAATCGCCCCCACGCCTCCGCCATATGCACGCAGGCCGCTTCGTGCCGGACGTGGATCAACTGGATGTCGGTCGACAGCAGCGCGTCGAAAATCGGCATGATGTGGTTGCCGGACAGCGTGAAGATGCGCGTGACGCCGATCTGTTGCAGCGTCCGGGCGACGATATCCGCGCCTCTCAACATGCGTCCTCCCAACGCTTTCGACACTGCCGGTCGATTTCGAGGTGATCTGAAAGTGCCATGGCGGCGCCGGCGAGTAAACGAGTCATATGTCTAATATAAGAGACGGACAATCCGTTGGTCGGCCCTTGCTCAGGCAATGTGGAGCAGCCGAATAAGCGCGATACTGATGCCGATAAGAACCACAAGCGAAACCACGACCGCGATGGTGACCCGGCCACCGACGCGGCCGACGACCCGCAGATCGACGCCCAATCCGAGTGCCGCCATCGATACAATCGTCAGCACTTTTGCCGAGATCACGATCGGTCCCAACAGCGAGATCGGAATCAGTCCGACGCTTCGCGCGGTCGCAAGGACAAGGAAGCCGATGATGAACCAGGGAATGAGATAAAGCAGCCCCGGCCGCGGCGCAGGTCCGGCGACGCCGAGCCTGGAGCGAAACAGCGACAGCAGCACCACGACCGGTCCGAGCATTAGCACCCGCACCAGTTTGACCAGGGTTCCAAGCTGCGCACTGACCGCGCTGATCGGCACCGTCGCGGCCAACACCTGCGGCACGGCATAGACCGTCAACCCCGCCAGCACGCCGTATTGGGTTTCGGTGAGCGCCAGCAACGGAATGAACAGCGGCAATCCGAGCACGACCATGACGCCGAGGATCGCCGTGAACGCGATCGACGAAGCTATGTCGTCGCTATCGGCGCCGATCACCGGCGCCACGGCCGCGATCGCCGAATTGCCGCAGATCGAATTGCCACAGGCGATCAGGATCGAAACGCGCCGCGGCAGGCCCAGCGCGCGGCTGGTCGCGTAGCTCGCAGCGAGCGCCGCGACGACGGTGGCGACGATTCCGGACAGCAGCGCCGGGCCGGAGTCGACGATCGCACCGAGGCTGATCGATGCGCCGAGCAACACCACCGCGATTTCGAGCAGCGTTTTGGCGCTGAACGAGATCCCGGCGTACCAGATGTCTGCCGGCTGCCAAAAGCCGCGGATAGCGATGCCGAGAAGGATCGCAATCACCAGCGCCTCGACATAGGGATGCCCGAAGGCCGCCTCCTCCGAATTCTGCACAGCCATCGCGGCTGCCGTAATGGCGATGCAGAGGATCAAGCCCGGCACGATCGCGGCGATACGGGAAGACGCGGAAGCGAGATGATCCAGCCAACTGACCGGGCTGGCCGTCGTGGCGTCGCGCATGGCCTGTTGTTGTTGGTCTTCCATCCGCTGCTGTGTTCGGCCCGCGAGTTCTATGTCTTATATAAGACTTGGATTGCAGCCGGGTCTAGCGGGAAATCATCGGCCTTGGAAAAAGATGCTCCGGGGCGCCGGCGGCGTAACAGGAACGCCCATGGAGTCCGCGTAATATGGAGAGTTGTGTTCTTGAATCGGCGCGGTTTTACGGCATCTCTAGGGGATGAGATTGACGAGCAACCAGACCTGCGACGAGAGCGCGCCCCTTCGGCTGATGGAGCCGGATCTTGCGGCGTGGGCCGAGAAAATCACCGTCGGTCGGGCCACTGACAAGCGCGCGCTCTGGTACGGCGCCGTGGTGTTCTGGGTCGTGGTGGCGTGCATTGTCGCGGCCCGGATCGCGTTTCTGAATCCGAGCAGAATTCAGCCGGCCACGACGCAGGCCGCAACGCACCCGATGCCGGCTGCTGCATCGAACGCTTCCTCCGATGCAAGATTGTAATCCGCTTTTCTTTCGTGGCCGGCGATCTTACTCCACCGACCCATCCACCATCACCTCGATCAATTTCGCGCCGGGCCGGGCGAACGCCGACTTGAGCGCGGAAGCCACCTCCTCCGCCTTCTCGATCCGGATCGCTTCAAGCCCAAGCGCTTTCGCGAGGCCGCAAAAGTCCACCGGCGGGTCGACAAAATCCATGCCGACGAAATGGTCGTCCTTGTGGAAGGCGAGCAGCCGCTGCTTGATGATCCGGTAGCCGCCGTTGTTCACGATCACCACCGTCAACGGTAGCTTGTGATGCGCCGCGGTCCACAATGCCTGGATCGAATACATCGCGCTGCCATCGCCGGAATAACAAACCACCGGGCGGCCGGGATTCGCCAGGCTGACGCCGACCGAAGCCGGCAATCCCCAGCCGATGCCGCCCGAAGCCAGCCCGTGATAGCCGTATCGATCGCGGTGCGGACGCAGCGCGGACATATAGCGCGAGGAGGTCAGACCCTCGTCGACGAGAATGGCCTTTTGAGGCATCGCCTCGACAACCTGCAGCGCCAGCCAGTCAGGATCGATCGGCGACGAATCTTTCTTTGTCGTAATTTGATCGACCAGTTTGGCGCGCTTCGCTGTCCAGTTTTTGCACGCCAGCGCGGCGATGCCGCTCCTGGCACGCCTATCGAGCGCGGCGCCGCCTGCGGCCTTGAGCGCGGGGGTCAGCGCCCGCAGCGTCTCCCTCACATCGGCCTTCACCGCAATTTCGGCCGGATAATTCTTGGCCAGGTCCCAATCGACCAGGCCGACCTGCACCATCGCCAGTCCGGCGGGTAGCGGATCGACCTCGCTGTACACCGACATCCGCAGCGGATCGGACCCGAGCACGATCATCAGATCGTGCGGCGCCAGGATATCGCGGACCTGCGGCTGCACGCGCGGCAATGAGCCCATGAAGCACGGACTCTCAGACAGAAAATGCGCGCCGTACGGCGCGGTCTGCTGCCAGGCTGGACAGCCCAGCGCCTCGGCGAACGCCGCGGCTTCATCGAGTGCGTCGCTCTTCACGATCTCGTCGCCGACGACAATGACGGGACGTTCCGCCTTGAGGATGCGCTGGACCAGCGCTTCGAGCGATTCATCCGAAGGTTTTACGCGCGTATCGATGCGGGTCGAACGCCCAAGCTCGAGGCCGGCTTCGGAATTCAGGATGTCGCCCGGCAGCGAGATGAAGACCGGCCCGGTCGGCGGCGTCATCGCGACTTTTGCGGCGCGGCGGACGATGCGCGGCAGATCCTCGAGTCGCGTGACCTCTACCGCCCACTTCACCAATGGCTCGGCGATGCGGACCAGCGGGTCGTACAGCACCGGCTCGGTCAGACCGTGGCCTTGCTCCTGCTGGCCCGCGGTCAGGATCATCGGCGTGCCGGTGAATTTGGCGTTGTAGAGCGAGCCCATGGCATTTCCAAGTCCGGGCGCCACATGAACGTTGCAGGCGACGAGACGCCCCGAGGCCCGGCTGAATCCGTCGGCAATGGCGACCACCAGGCTTTCCTGCATCGCCATCACGTAAGTGAGGTCGGGATGCTCTTTCAGCGCATGCATGATGGGCAGTTCGGTGGTTCCCGGATTGCCGAACAAATGCGTGATGCCCTCATCCTTGAGCAGCGCGAGGAAGGCCGATCGCCCGGTGATGCGATTCACCGCAGGTCTGATTTCCTTATTCATGTGACAGCCGTCCGTTTCGGTTCGACGATTTCGAACATGCGCGGGAATTCATCCATCAACGCCATCAACTCGCCGAGTTTTATCGGGTTGCCGGTGAATGTAATCTTTCCCGCAGCCATTGCCTCCGGGAACGTCGCCTGCTTGGCAATGACCGCGTCAAGCAGCGAGCGCGGCAGCGCAAAGCTTGCGTCCGCCTTTGGCGATTGTACGCCGGCGGCATAGGTCAGCGCGCAATTTTCCAGCGTCAGCGCAAAATTCTCCTGGGTATCGGTGAAGACCCAATTCAGCACGATGTGCTTGCCCTCGGCCTTCGGGCCGTTCAGCCGCACGCCGAGCACGTCCCACAATTGCTCGGTGCGAAGCGCGGCCAGCGTTTCGCGCGGCATCGGCGGACGCGGCGGGGCGTTCGGCATCCCAAAGCGCAATTCCTGCGCGCCGAACAGATAGGCGTTACGCCAGGTCGCGCTCTCGGCGAGATAGCCGAGTTGCTCGAACGTATCGGCGAGCATCGCGCGCGCTGCAGCGTTGCCGGGCTCGGCAAAGACGAGGTGGCTCAAGACTTGCGCGATGAAGCGGAATTCGCCCTTGTCGAAATCCGCGCGCGCACGGCTGAGGATGGCATCCGCGCCGCCCATATATTCCACGAACTTTTTCCCCGCCTCGACCGGCGGCAGCGCATCGAGGTTGGCCGGATTGGCGTCGTACCAGCCGAGGTATTTTTGGTAGATCGCCTTCACATTGTGCCGGATATGCCCGTAATAGCCGCGTGCGTGCCACGCGCCGTCGAGGCTCTTCGGAAGCCTGATCGTTTCCGCGATTTCGGCCGCCGTCAGTCCGTGGTTCATCAGCCGCAGCGTCTGGTCGTGCGCGAATTTGTAGAGATCGCGCTGCTGGCGGATCATGGTGTCGACGCGCTCGGCGCCCCACACCGGCCAGTGATGCTGGCCGCACATCGCCTCCGCCTTGCCGCCCCATAGTTGCAGGGCTTCGCCGAGGTATTTCGACCACGCCAGCGCGTCGCGCACGTCGGCGCCGCGGAACGGCAGCAGGTTATGAAAATTATGCGTGCAGTTCTCCGCCAGATTCAGCAGTCTGTAACGCGGAATGAAGAAATGCATTTCCGCCGGCGCCTCGCTGTTCGGCGCCATCTGGAATTCGAATTCGAGCCCATCGATGGTCCGCTTGTCGCCGGTCGCCTTGATCAGGTCGGTCGGCCGCAGCAGCGCCACCGACCCCGCCGCCATCGACTTGCCCAGCCCGCAATCGACCTGGCCGCGCGGGCCCTTCTTCAGGAACGGCCCGAACTGATATTGCGCGCGCCGCAGCATCGCCGGCCCCGCGATGATGTTTTCCGATACCGCATGCTCCATGAACAGATCCGGCGCGATGATCGGGACGCCCGCTGCCAGCATTTCGTCATCGATCACGCCGCGCGCGCCGCCCCAATGATCGGTATGGGTGTGGGTGAAGATCACCGCAGCGACCGGGCGGCGCCCGCGATGCTCGAAGTAAAGCTCGATCGCGGTTCGGGCGCCCTCGATCGAGGTCAGTGTATCGACCACGATCACGCCGCGCTCGCCTTCGATCAGCGTCATATTGGCGATATCGAGACCGCGCACCTGATAAACGCCGGGCACTACCTCGAACAGGCCGTGATTCATGTTGAGCCGCGACTGCCGCCACAGGCTCGGGTCCACCGTCGATGGCGCCTCGTGGTCGGACAGGAATCCATACGGCTCGAGGCTCCAGACCGTACGGCCCGCATCGGAGGTAATCTTCGCATTCTCGCGGGTGCCGAGAAATCCTCGGGAGGCGTCGTCGAAATCGCTTGTATCCGAAAACGGAAGCGACACGCGGGTCGCGGCGTGCTGCTTCACGACGGACGCGGAGGCGTCCTTGGGCGCTTCGCCGTTGAGCTGTTGTAACATTATTTTCTCTCCCTCAATCTTTTTATGGCCGGCAGGAATGCTGCTATGCCGACGGCCTGAGGATGATGCGATCCCGCGAGGAGCCGATCACAGCAAGATAGGCCGCCTTGGCATCGCTAAGGCAATAAACCGCTTTCGGCGAAATCGGGTACGGCCTGAGATGACCGCTGGCAAAGCCCGGGAGCGCTTCGCGCAGCAGATCGCCGCTCGCGACCGACGAGCATGCCAGCGTATCGATGCCGACATAAGTGTGCCGGCCGCGATAGAACTCCAGGATGTTGAACTCGACCACCGGACGAACCGCGGCAATCAGGATTTGCCGGCCGCCAAGCGCCAGCGACTTGTGCGCCGCCTGGAAATACGGATCGCCCACCGTGTTGAATACGATGTCGGCGCCCTTGCCGCCGGTCAATTCGCGCACCCGCGCGGCGACGTCTGTAGTGGCCGAGTTGATGACCTCGACCGGCCCGTTGCCATGGCCCTCGTAAGGCTCGTCCCTGCGCACGACGCCGATCACTGTTGCGCCGCGCCATGTCGCAAGCTGCGCCGCGGCCTGGCCGACCTTGCCGTTGACGCCCATGATCAGAACGGTGTCGTGCGCCGAAGGCCCGCCGGCGCGGCGAAATCCTTCGATCGCGGTCACGAACGGCACGCCGATCCCGGCGGCTTCGTCCATCGAGATGGCAGCAGGCTTTTCGACCAGCGCCGCCGCCTCGACAACCAGATGCGTCGCGTGGGTGCCGTCGCGGCGGATGCCGAGATCGCCGGACGAGCCGAATACCTCGCGGCCGAGCCATTCGCCGGGCCCATCGACAACGACGCCGGCAAAATCCCGCCCGGGCGTGCGCGGGAATATTGCGTAGGACATCAGGCCGGTCGCGGCCTTGACGTCGGACGGGTTGACGCCAGCCGCCCTGATTTCCACGACTAAGTCATGCGGTCCGCGCGCCAGCTTGCGCCTCTCAACCACAGGCGCAAGCGACGCGGCATCCGGCGCTTTCGCATTCAAGCGTAGCGCAGTCGCTTCAATTGCTTCTGTCATTCCCATCCAGCTATCCGATCAAGCCGGGCGCGGCAACAGATAGGGCGAGTCGGCGATGCTCCAGGGCGGCGGCGTTTCCATCTTGAAGATCTGGCGCAGATGCACCTCGTCCGGCCCATCGCCGATCCGCAGCAGCCGTCCCCACGCCAGCGCCTGATGGATCGGGGTGTCGTCCGAGCCGCCCATGGCGCCGAACACCTGCATGGCGCGGTCGGCGATGCGCTGCAGCATCGCCGGCACCGCCACCTTGATCAGCGACACGTCGCGCCAGGCGCCCTGATGGCCGGCACGGTCGAGCAGCCATGCGCAGCGATATGTCAACAGCCGCGCCTGTTCGAGTTCGACCCGCGATTCGGCGATCCAGCGCTGCACCGTGTCGTATTCGATGATGGCGCGGCCGAAAGCGGTGCGTTCCGCCGCGCGCGCGAGCATCAGTTCGATCAGCACCTCGCACAATCCGATCAAGCGCATGCAGTGATGAATCCGCGCGGGTCCGAGACGGACCTGCGCCACACGAAAACCCTCGCCTTCCTTGCCGAGCAGATTTTCGACGGGAATGCGCACGTCGTCGAAATCGATTTCGCCGATCGGCGCAATATGGTCCGTGCAGCCCATCCAGCGCAGCGGCCGCACCAGACGCACGCCCCTGACGTCCATCGGAACGATGACGCAGGAATGACGGCTGGTGCGCGAGGCGTTGGGATGGCTGACCCCCATCACGATCAAAAAACTGCAGTGCGGATGCGCGGCGCCGGTGATGAACCATTTGCGCCCGCGAATGACATAGTCGCCGCCCTTTCGGACGATTGTGGTTGCGATATTGGTTGCGTCGGATGAGGCGACATCCGGCTCGGTCATGCCGAAGGCCGAGCGCGTCCGCCCCTCCAGCAGCGGATGCAGCCAGCGTCGCTTTTGATCGTCGTCGGCGCAATTCTGCAGCGCGATCATGTTGGGCACGTCGGGGGCCTGGCAGTTGAATACCTCCGGCGCCCAGAACAGCCGGCCCATGATTTCCGCACATGGAGCGTAGTCCAGGTTCGACAGCCGCGTGCCGGGCTCGTCGTCCGCGAGTTCGGGCAGCGCGAGATTCCACAAGCCCGCAGCACGCGCCTTGCGCTGCAATTCCGGCATGAACGACGCTTCGCCGCGGGCGGCGACCTCACGCGACCAGTCGCGATGCCGGGGCAGCACTTCCCGGTCGAAAAAGGCCTGCAGCCGGTCCCGCCACTGCAGCGAGCCTTCCGAAAGATCGAACTCCATTGACGACTCCAGTCCCAGTGCGGATAACCGATCATACAGCGGCAACTCAAGCCGCGGATATCCATACCGCGTCAAAGACACCATCACTCGGGAGGAGCGCCATGAACAGGGGTTTCGGCTGCCTTGTCGCCGGGCTGGCGTTGCTCGCGGCATGCACATCGGCCTTCGCGCAAGCGGCATTTCCGACCCGGCCGATCCGCGTCATCGTACCCTACCCTGCCGGCGGCATCGTCGACATCGTTGCCCGCAGCGTCACCGACACGATCGGCAGGGATTTTCGGCAGCCGATGGTGGTCGAAGCAAAACCCGGCGGCAACAGCAATATCGGCACCGCCGAAGTCGCGCGCAGCGCGCCCGACGGCTACACCTGGCTGGTGACCGGACCCGCGGTGCTGGTCAACCCCTCGATCTACAAGGACGCCGGCTGGAACGCGATGCGCGACTTCAAATGCGTCGGCCTCGTAGTCTGGAATCAAAGCGCTGCGGTAGTGCCGGTCAACCTTCCGGTCAAGACGCTGAAGGATTTTGTCGAGCTGGCGAAGAGCAAGCCGGGAAAGTTGAACTTCGGCAATCCCGGCATCGGCTCATCCATCGACCTGACCGCGAAGAACCTGTTCGGCATCGCAGGGATCGAGATCGCGAATATCGGCTACAAGGGCCAGCCGCAAGCGCTGATCGACCTCATCACCAACCAGATCGAGTTCACCGTGGCCTCGCTCGTGCTGGCGCTGCCGCATATCAAGGACGGCAAGCTGCGGCCGCTCGCCGTGTTCACAAAGCAGCGGGTGAAGGAATTGCCTGATGTGCCGACGATTGCCGAAGCGGGCTATCCCGATGCCGCCTATCTGCCGTGGTATGGAATTTACGTGCCGGCGGCCACATCAGACCAATTGGTGGTCCGGATTCATGAGGCGATCAACAAGGCGCTGCAGTCGCCGGAAGTGATCGAGCGCCTGTCCCATGCCGATATTCCCGGGCAGCCGATGCAGCTGGACGAGCTGGCAAAGCTGATGAAAGCCGATTTCGAACGGTTGACGGAGATCGTCAAAGTATCGCACATCGCGGTGGAGTGACGGCATCTGAGGAGCCACGCGCTCATCCCCCCGACAACATCTTGACCAGCCGATACAGATACTCGTTGCCCTCATGGAACGACTTCACGAGGACGCGCTCGTCCTTGCCGTGGGCGCGGAAGTCGTTGACGTCGCCCGCCAATCCCGAATGGCCGTAGGTCGGAATGCCGGCATTGCGCAGATAGCTGCCGTCGGTGGCGCCGGCACTCATGACCGGCAATACCACCGCGCCCGGCCAGAATTGCTGCGAAAGTTTTTCGATGGCGCCCATGATCTCCTCATGGAGCGCGGAAGGCGCGCTGAGCACCGGCTGGTTCAACTGCGTGACGACGATCTGCTCGTCCGCCAACACACGTTCGAGCGTCGCCTTGATCTGCTCGATCGCTTCGCCGGGCATGACGCGGCAATTGACTTTTGCACTCGCGAGTTGCGGCAGCGCGTTGATGGCGTGCCCGCCCTCGAGCATGGTCGCGACACAGGTGGTACGCAGCTGCGCGTTATAGAACGGATTGGCGGCGAGCCGCGTGAACGACATCACGGAAGGATCCGGTCTGTCCGACAGCGCGGCGCGGATATCGGCGGCGGTCTGCTCGCTCTCGAACTGCGCGATGCGCTCGAAATAGGCCCGTGTGGTCTCGTTGAGCTTTTGCGGAAAGCTGAATTTGGAAAGGCGAACCAGCCCCTCCGCCAGATGGTAGATCGCGTTGTCCCTGCGCGGGACCGAGCTGTGTCCGCCGCGGTCTTTCACGGTTAGCTGATAGTTGACGAAGACTTTCTCGCTGGTTTGCACGCTGTTGCGGATCGCCTTGCCGTCCTTCAGCGCGACGCCGCCGCCCTCGTTCAAGGCGAATTCGGCATCGATCAGGTCACGGTGATTGTTCAGCAGCCATTGGATCCCGAGCGCGTCATTGTCCAGAATCTCCTCATCGGTTTCCAACGCCAGGATGATGTCGCGGTCGGGCTTGTAGCCCTCCTGCTTGTAGCGGATCAGGTTGGCGACAAACGCGGCCGCCATGAACTTGTCGTCACTGCTGCCGCGCGCATAGAAATATCCGTCCTGCTCGGTCAGCTTGAACGGATCGACCGACCAGTCCTCGCGGTTGGCCGGCACGACGTCGAGATGGGCCAGCAGCAGGATCGGCCTGCGCGTCCCGCTGCCGCGCAGGCGCGCGACCAGATTGCCCTTGCGCGGCGCCGGCGAGAAGGCGTGAATGTCGGCTTCCGCAAAACCCGCCGCGCGCAGCCGCGCCGCCATCGCCTCGGCCGCGCGCGCGGTGTCGCCGGTCGCGGTCACCGTGTTGATCTCGACCAGTTCCTTGTAGATGTCGAAGGCGAGTTGCTGCTGCGGCGTCAGCGTTTCCGCGCGCAACGATGCCGGTGCGGCCGCGATGAAAGCTGCGATGAATGCGGCGCAAAGATGCCTGCGCGGCGCGTGACGGCGGGATTTTCGGACCATTTCCTTCTCCTCATTTGGCATCCTTGACGGCGACGACTTCGATCTCGACCAGGAATCCGGGATTAGCCAGCGATGCGACGCCGACCGTCGTCCGCGCCGGCAGGTTGGGCTGGACGCCGCCGAAGAACTGCGTGTAGCCCTCCATGAAAGCCTTGAAATCCATCGGCGCGCGGGCGTCGTGGACCAGGAATACCTGCATCTTGACCACGTCGGCCATGCCGAGCCCAACACCTTCGAGGATTCCCTTGATCCGGTTGAGAACGCCGACGGTTTGCGTCTTGACGTCGCCATAGGCCTGCGGGCTCGCCGGATCGGCGTCCTTGTTGACGACCGGCGGCACCTGGCCGCTGATGTAATAGGTCGCGGCGGTAGCCGGAACCTGCACCGCAAGCGCGATGGGAAAGGTCGAATTAGGGATGGGATAGCGCACCACATCGGCGCGGGCGGCGAGCGGGGCGAGAAATGCGGCGAGGGCGAGTAACGTTCCGGATTTCATGTTTTTTCTCCGTATCGCGTCATGGCCGGGCTCGTCCCGGCCATCCACGTCTTGCTTTCCTCAACGCAGTAAAGACGTGGATGCCCGGGACAGGCCCGGGCATGACGAACTTTAAGGCCTTACGACCTTCACATCCTCCGCCGTCACCGCATCGGGGTAGTCGTTACCGAAATGCGTGCGCAAATAATTCACCACGGCGGCGACCTGGTCGTCGCTCATCATGGCGCCGAATGGCGGCATCGCGCGCTGCCCCCTGACGATGACATAAACTGGATAGCCGCCGGCTTCGAGGTTCTTGTTGCCCGAAAGCGATGGATAGGAGCCGGCGCCCGCGGCGCCCTTGGCGTCGGGCATATGGCAGCCTCGGCAGACATTAGCGAATAGTTGCTCACCGCTTTGCTCCGTGAACCTGTACGCGGGACTGAAGTGCGCCGCGCTCTGCGCCTGCGCCGCAAAGGGTGACAGCGCAAGCGCCAATGCAACTGTCCAGTTTTTCGGACTTGCAAACGCCCTCATGTCTTCACCACGCGCTCATGCAGCCGGGCGATGGCGTCGAGCGAGGATAGAATGGCTCCCTCCTGCCACGCCGGGATATAGGACGCGTGCTCGCCCGCCAGCACGATGCGGCCGTCGATCCGGCAGAGATTATCGTAATGTTCCGCCCTTGCCTTGTCGGTCCAGTTGCCGGCGCAGCCCAGCGTGAACGGCACCCGGTGCCACGCAACGGAGACGCCATTCTCGAATTCGGTCTTGTATTGCGGATGGATGCTGGCGCCGAATTCGACCGCGCGTGCGACGCGCTCGGCCGGCGCCAGCGAGGTGAATTCGAACGCGTTGGCGCCCTCGAACAGATACGCACCCAGCAACACGCCGCGGCCGCCGGCGTTGAAGCCGGTGTTGGGATAGGCGATCTGCCGGATCGGCAGATCGGTGTAGCTGATGCCGCCATAGATGGCGTCGTCCTCTTCCCAGAAGCGCCGCTTGAACTGCAGGCCGACCTTGACCGCAGACGCATAGGGTACGGCGTCGATGGCGGCCTTCATGCCGGCGCCTACGTCGATTTGAAGCTGGCTTAGAATCGAGAGCGGAATGGTGCAGACGCACCAATCCGCTTTCGCCTGTTGCTGCACTTGCGGATCTTTCGCGTCGGAAAAGGTGACAGTGACGCCGCGGTCGTCCTGCTGAATCCGCGTCACCTTGGCGTCGTAGCGGATCATATCGCCGACTTCGCGTGCAAACGCCTTGCCGATCATGTCCATGCCGCCGACCGGTTGGAACATCGTGGTCTGGAATTCGTGCAGCGTGAAATTCTGCAAATAGCGCCACATCCGCGACTTCAAAATGTCCGACAGCGCGATGGGCTCGCCGGGTACGGGCGCCGCACCAAGCCCGCCGCCGGGGTCTTTGGCGTAGCCGCGGAAATCCGCGGAGATCAGGTTGGCCTTGTAGCCGTAGTTGTTGTCCAGCGCGCCCCAGGACTTCAGCGCCTGCAGCAGTATCTCCTTGTCTTCTTTCGACACGGCCTCATCGAGCTTGCCTTGCTGGGTGGCCTTGGCCAGCAACTCCGAAACCTGTCCCTGAAAATCGGTCTTGATCTCGCGGATGCGCTGCGGCCTGCCGCCGAACGCTCTCGACCCGTGCAGCAGCGCGTTGTGATTGAGCTGGATGAATGGCTCCAGCGCCACATTCAGCCGCTTGCAGTAATCCAGCACCGCGCGATGGTGATAGGGAATCCGCCACGGCCCCGGATTGATATAGAGGCCGCGCTCGAATTCGCAGGTCTGCGTGGCGCCGCCGAGTTCGGTGAAGGTATCGCCGCCGCGCAGGGTCCAGTTGCGGCCGCCCGGCCGGCCGTTGAATTCCAGGATCTGGACCTTGTAGCCGGCTTTGCGCAGTTCCAGCGCGGCGGTCATGCCGGCAAGGCCGGCGCCGAGGATCAGAACCGACGCGCCCTTCGGATCGCCGTCGAGTTTTATCGGCCCGTTGTATCCGCTATCGGACGCAAAACCGAGCGCGGTCATCGCGTGATACATCGCCGCACTGCCGGCCAACGCCCCGATCAGCGACAGCAGGTCGCGCCGGCTGGGTGTGCTTGCAAATTCGCTTTGCATCGTTGCTTCGCGCCCCGATCGGTTTGCCGTCCGGCAGCTTAACTCAGTTCGCGGCGCCGATCCTCATCACTTTTTGACCTTGCTGGCGTCCATCTTGACGGATGGATCGAGCAGCTTTGTGGTGAACGCGCTGTCCACCGCGAACGGCTTTTCCATGCCGAGATAAGTCTGCACCAGTTCGTAATCGTTCTGCATGCGGCCCGGGTCGATCCAGCCCAGCGCCTTCGAGGTGGTGAATTCGTCGGTCATCAGGAATTTGATGCGTTCCCACTGCCGTTCCTGGTTTTCCTTGTCCAGTCCCGACACCTGATCGAGCAACGCCTTCAGGCAAGGCGCTACGTCGGCGACGCAGGCGGCGAACGCCTTCTGGCTGATGCGCACGAAATCCTCCGCCAGTTTCGGATTCTTCTGCAGGTACGCGCCATTGACGATCAGCGAGTTGCCATACGGGTTGAGGCCGATGTCTTTCCAGTTGACGAAGCCGAGGTCGGCGCCGAACTCGATCACCTTCAGATCGTGTTCGTTGTAGAAGTCGCTGATAATATCGACGGTGTGGCTCTTCAGCGCCGCGATCTTGGCGGTCGGCCCCACATTGACGAAGTTCACGGAGTCCGGCGCGATGCCGGCCGCCTTGGCAAAGGCCGGCCACATCACCCGCGAGGCGTCGCCGGGCGGATTGCCTATTCTGTGGCCGGGAAATGTTTTCGCGCCGTCGACGCCATAGCTCTTCAGCCAATAGAAGGTCTGCCCGGTATTGGCATAGATGCTCATCAGCGCCACCACGTCGGCGCCCTTGCTGCGCGCCACCAGCATGGTCGCAAGATCCGCGATGCCGAATGGCGAGCCGCCGGAGCCGACCTTCAGCGAGGATACGCCGGAGCCCTTGCCGACCTCGATGGTGAGATCGATGCCGGCCTTCTCGTACCAGCCCTGCGCCTTGGCGTAGTAGAACGGCGAGTGATCCGCCGTCGGCGTCCAGTTCAGGATGAGGTTGACGGATTCAGCCGATTGGGCGGGAACCGCCGATATCCATGCGATCACCAGTCCCGCGATCCTCAGATTTCGCATGCAGCACTCCCCTTGTTTGCGACGGGCGGCACGCTTGTCGCCACGCGTCCGCCCGTTTACCAATGCAACAAGGGACAACCAGATTGTCAACCATTCGGCGGATGTGAGGCAGGGAGCACCCATTGACCAGCGACGGAATGCGCTCAGCCAAGGCCTTGGCCATCATCCTGATCGTGCATCTCGCCGTGATCGTGCTGTGGCAGATTCTGGTCGACGCGTTCCATGTGCCGAAATTCATCCTGCCCTCGCCGCTGGCGACGCTCGCCACGCTGACGTCGGCGAAATACGCCTGGCTGTCCAATCTCGCCGTCACCGCGGTCGAAATCCTCGGCGGTTTTGCCCTCGGCGCCTTCGTCGGTGTGACGCTGGCGGTGCTGTTCTGCTGGTCGCCGCTGGTAAGCCTGCTGCTGTTGCCGCTGTTCGTCACGCTGAACATGATCCCCAAGGTGGCGCTTGGTCCGCTGTTCATCGTCTGGTTTTCCTACGGCATTTTTCCGAACATCCTGATCGCGTTCTCGATCTGCTTCTTTCCGATCCTGCTGACCACGGCGCGGGGCTTGAGCGAGGTCGAGCCCGACCTGCTCGACCTCGTCAAATCGCTGCGCGGCTCGCGCTGGACCCTGTTCCGCAAGATTCAACTGCCGGGTTCGCTGCCTTACGTGTTTTCCGGCATGAAGGTCGGCGCCATTTTGGCCGTGGCCGGCGCCATCGTCGGCGAGTTCATCGCCTCCGAGCGCGGGCTCGGCTATCTGATGATCCAGGTGCAGTCCTCGCTCGACACGCCGGCCATGGTAATGGCGGTGGTGCTGCTGACGCTGCTCGGGGTCGCGCTGTACGGAATGGTGCTCGGCCTCGAACGGCTGTTCGTGGTGCGGGACGTGCGGTTGCAACAATAAGTCGGGACGAAACATGCTGCTGACGCGCGACACCCTGCCGGACACCATTGCCGATATCGCGGCCCTCGACGATCTGCTGTGCCGCCCGAGCCAGCCGCTGATAGACGATCTCAACAAGGTCGAGGGCGACATCATGATATTAGGCGTCGCCGGCAAGATGGGACCGACGCTGGCGGGGCTGGCAAAAGCCGCCCTGCCCGATCGTCACATCATCGGCGTGGCGCGCTTCAGCGATCCCGGCGTGAAGGACTGGCTGCAGGCCCGCGGCATCGAGGCCATCAATTGCGACCTGCTTGACCAAACCGCGCTTGGCGCACTGCCGCAAGCGCCGAACATCGTGTTCATGGCCGGGCGCAAATTCGGCGCCGAGGGCGACCTGCCGCTGACCTGGGCGATGAATTCGCATGTCCCCGCGCTGGTGGCGCAGGCGTTTCCGCATTCGCGGATCGTCGCGTTCTCGACCGGCTGCGTCTATCCGTTCGTGCCAGTGGACGGAAGGGGCGCGAACGAGGACTTGCCGCCCAATCCGCCCGGCGAATACGCGCAGTCCTGCGTCGGCCGCGAACGGATGTTCGAATATTTTTCGAAGCAATATTCGACGCCCGGCCGGCTGTTCCGGCTGAACTACGCGATCGATATGCGTTATGGCGTGCTGCACGATGTCGCAACAAAGATCCTGGCCGGCATGCCGATCGACGTCAGCCTCGGCCATGTCAATTTCATCTGGCAGGGCGATGCCGCGAGCCAGGCGCTGCGCTGCCTCGCGCATTGCGAGGTGCCAACTTCGCCGATCAATGTCAGCGGCCACGAGATTCTTGCCGTGCGCGATCTTGCGGCGAAGCTCGGTGCGCTGCTCGGACGCGAACCGGTGATTGTCGGCACCGAACAGCCGACGGCGTGGCTGACCGACACTTCGCAGGCGACAAGACTGTTCGGCTTGCCCGTCGTCGATACCGATCGGCTGATCGCCTGGACCGCCGACTGGGTGGCGCGGTCGATGCCGAGCCTCGGCAAGCCGACCAAATACGAGGTGCGCGATGGGCGCTATTGACCATCTCGCCATCGTCGCGCTCGGCGCGGACGACGCGTCCGCCGGGCTGGCGCTTTCGGAAGAGGCGCATTGGAATCAGAATGAAGCCGACTGGCGGTTTTTTCTCACGCGCGGAATGGTGTTCGGCGTTCGCGACGGCGGCGGCCGGTTGATCGCGACCGCGGCGCTGCTGCCCTACACATCCGGTAACGCATGGATTAGCATGGTGCTGGTCACGCAAAACTGGCGCCGCCGCGGCCTTGCGACGAAACTGCTCGACGCCTGTCTCGAGGCCGCAGCGAGACAGGGCCTCACCACCTGGCTCGACGCGACGCCCGCCGGCGCCACGGTCTATGGCCCGCTCGGATTCGTACCGACGCTGGAACTGCGCCGACTGCGCTTTGCAGGTTCGGCAGCGCGGCCAGCGACCACGGCGAGACTCCCTGCCAATGGCCGCCTTGACGATCTGGTTGCGCGCGACCGCGGCGCGATGGGATTTGACCGCAGCGCCTTGCTGGGCGAGTTGGCCGGACGCCCCGGCTCGCAGCTGATCTCGCACGGCAACGCAACGGGCCTGATCCGCGGCGGCCGCACCGCGCGGCAACTCGGGCCATTGTTCGCCGATAGTATCGCTTCCGCTACGGAACTGGTCGAAACGGTCATGCAATCTGAAACGGGCCCCGTCCTGATCGACGTCGTTAGCGACCATCAGGAATTTCTTGAAAATCTCACCAGCTCCGGCTGGACCATCGAGCGCCCGTTTCAGCGCATGCGGTTCGGGCGCGCCACAGCCCTGAGCGCGGCGCCGCCGTTCGCCGTCGCCGGCCCTGAATTCGGATAAGGACACGCCATGCACCATAGCGAGATCAATTCCGAGGTGCGGCGCCTGATCGCCGAGGGCATCGTCATCCCGGCGCATCCGCTGGCGCTCAATGCCGACCGCACGCTTGATATCGCACACCAGCGCGCATTGACGCGCTATTACATCGACGCCGGCGCCGGCGGCCTTGCGGTCGCCGTCCACACCACGCAATTTGCGATCCGCGATGTCGGGCTGTACAGGCCGGTACTCGAACTCGCCGCCGAGACCGCCGCAGCCTGGACCAAGCGGCCGCTGGCGATGGTGGCCGGATTGGTTGGATCGACCAGCCAAGCCATCGCCGAGGCCAAGATCGCGCGCGGCATCGGCTACCACGCCGGACTGCTCAGCCTCGCGGCGATGAAGTCCGCCTCCGAGGACGAAATCGTCGCCCATTGCGCGAGGATAGCGCGGGAAATTCCGCTGCTCGGCTTCTATCTGCAGCCGGCGGTCGGCGGCGTGATCCTGAGCGCGGATTTCTGGCGGCGTTTTGCGGCAATCGACAACGTCATCGCCATCAAGATCGCGCCGTTCAACCGCTATCGCACCCTCGACGTGCTGCGCGGCGTGGCCGCCGCCGGCGCGCTGGACCGCGTCGCGCTCTATACCGGCAATGACGATCATATCCTGCTCGACCTCACGCTGCCGTTCGACCTGCGCGACAAGGGCGTCACCACCCGCGTCCACATTCGCGGCGGCCTGCTCGGGCACTGGTCGGTATGGACCGCGAGCGCAGTGAAGCAATTCGAAATGTGCCGGGCCGCGCGCGGCAAGGACAGCCTGCCCACCGACCTGCTGGCGCTCGATGCCCGCGTCACCGATTGCAACAGCGCGTTGTTCGACGTCGCCAATAATTTCCACGGCTGCGTCGCCGGCTGCCACGAAATCCTGCGGCGGCAGGGACTGATGCAAGGCATCTGGTGCCTCGATCCGGCGGAGGCCTTGAGCCCCGGGCAACTGGCCGAAATCGACCGGGTCTGCCGCGAACATGCGGACCTTGCCGACGACGCCTTCGTTGCCGCCAATTTGCAGAAGTGGCTAGCATGACGGCGGAGCAGCCTTTCATCCGCCTGCGCGGCGTTCGCAAGGTGTACCGCGCACAAGGCACGGAATTTCTGGCGGTGTCCGACGTCACCATGGATGTGCGGGAAGGCGAATTGATTTCGCTGGTCGGACCGTCCGGCTGCGGCAAGACCACGGTGCTTAAGATTCTTGCCGGGCTCCATGAGGCCGACGGCGGCACCATGCAAATCGGCAATGCGCGCACGCCGTTCAATCCGGCGCGCGACATCGGCATGGTGTTTCAGCAGGCGCTGCTGCTCAAATGGCGCACCATCCTCGACAATGTGCTGTTGCCCGCGGAGATCGTCGGCCTGCCGGTCAAGGCGGCGCGGTCGCGGGCGCGCGACCTGCTCAACCTGGTCGGGCTTGCCGGCTATGAAGACAAATATCCGCAGCAACTCTCCGGCGGCATGCAGCAGCGCACCGCCATCGCCCGCGCCTTCATCCACGACCCGAAACTGATCCTGATGGATGAGCCGTTCGGCGCGCTGGACGCGCTCACCCGCGAACAGATGAACCTCGAAATGCTCAAGGTGTGGCGCGAAAGCGGCAAGACCATCATTTTCGTCACCCACTCGATCCAGGAGGCGGTGTTCCTCGGCTCGCATTGCGCCGTGCTCACCGCGGGTCCGGCGCGGATGGCGGAGTATTTTCCGATAGAGCTGCCGTTTCCCCGCGCGCTGCCGATCAAGACCACCGACGCGTTCGGCGCCTATGCGCGGCGGATTTATGCGAGTTTGGGGCTGGGCGCGGGCGTCTGAAGCGCGACTTCGTAGCCAAGCCGTCATGCCCGGGCTTGTCCCGGGCATCCACGTCTTACTGGTCTCTCGGCAAGAAAGACGTGGATGGCCGGGACAAGCCCGGCCATGACGAGAAGGAATAGTTTGCTCGAGCTTTGTTGAAGGACCGATTTCGGATAAGGTTTCATGTATCTGAGGAACCGTCCCATGTACAATCCTCCCAACGTCACGACATCGCCCGACTATCCCGTCCCCGCGCAAATGAAGGCCTGGGTCCTCGGCGATCCCGACCAGCTTCATCTGCGCGACAAGCCGGTGCCGGTGCCGAACCGCGCCGAAGTCCTGGTCCGCATCGATGCGGTTGCGATCTGCGCGACCGACCTCGAGATCATCCACTCGGGATCCCCGGCGAAAATTCAGGGCGGCCTGCCCTTCAACAAGAACTTTACCCCGGGCCACGAATATATGGGCACCGTGGTCGCGCTCGGGCCCGGCGTCGATGAGTTCAAGATCGGCGAGCGCATCAGCGTGGAGATCCATTTGGGCTGCGGCCAGTGCAAGCGCTGCCGGCAGGGCATGTATACCTCGTGCCTGAACTACGGCGAACCCGGCAAGGGCCACCGCGCCAACGGTTTTACCACCGACGGCGGTTTTGCCGAATACGCGATCAATCATATCAACACGCTGGCGCGGGTGCCGGACAGCATGAGCGACGCGGAGGCGACGCTTGTCGTCACCGCGGGAACTTCGATGTACGGCCTGACCGAACTCGGCGGGCTGGTTGCCGGCGAAAGCGTTGTCGTGATCGGTCCGGGCCCGATCGGGCTGCTGGCGGTGGCCGTTGCAAAGGCGCTGGGTGCAAGTCCTGTGATCCTGACGGGCACGCGCGATGCGCGGCTCGCGATTGGCAAGGAGCTCGGCGCGGACCGCGTCATCAACGTCGCGCGCGAGAACGCCATCGAGATCGTGAAGCAGATCACCGGCGGGATCGGCGCGGATTATGTGGTCGAATGCGCCGGCACCGAGAGCACAATCAATGACGCCATCCACATGACCAACCGCGGCGGAAAGATTTGCCTTGCCGCCTTCCCGCACCACCCGGTGACGATGGATCTGGCGCATCTGGTGAAGAACAACATCTATGTCTATGGCATTCGCGGCGAAGGCCGCAGCGCCACCCGCCGCGCGATGGCGCTGATGGCGGAAAAGCGGTTCGACGCCACGAAAATCCACACCCATACCTTCGCGCTGGCCGACCTGCCGACCGCGCTGCGCTACGCGCGGGACCGGGTTGACGACGCCATCAAGGTGGTCGTCACCGCACGCGAGGCCGCGGCGCTCAGCAGCGCGGCGGAGTAGACCTTACCTCTCCCCGCTTGCGGGGAGAGGTCGAAGCCGTAGCGCAGCGAAGGCTTCGGGTGAGGGGACTCTCCAGGCCCTCGGACTCGCGGAGAGTCCCCTCACCCGGATCGCATCTGACGATGCGATCCGACCTCTCCCCGCGAGCGGGGAGAGGTGGATTTCATGCCGGATTGCCACACTGTTTTACCCTCGCCAGTAACAGCCTTTTAAGCAAATCCTGTTTTGATTCGCGGCACGCTTGAACCGCCGCGAATGCTCCGTCACGCGGCATGTGAGCGCCCCTCTCACACAAGCTCCAGGCCCGCGGTCCATGATGAACGCCTCGCATAATCCCAATCGCAGCCTCGTCCATATCTTCTGCCTGTCGCTGGCCGGCCTGCTGGTTCTCTACTCGGCAATCGCGGTTTACGATCTTGTTACCCGCGAGAGTGCCAATGCGTCGGAGCTGGCTACCGGCGTGCTGCGGATCGCGCTTGGGCTGCTTGCGTTGGGCGTGCTGTTGCGCTGGGACCAGGTCGCCGGGCCGCTGCAACGCCGGGTCGGGCTGATGGGTGCTGCGTTCGAAGCCGACTACGCCGATCTGAGCACCAAGACCAGGATCAGGTTGATCGTCCTGGTAACGATGCTCAGCCTGCTGCTGGAGCTTGTGCTGATCCGCTGGCTCGCATCGGTGTTTCCGGTGTATTCCTTCTACAAGAATTTCACCATGCTGGCCTGCTTCCTGGGTCTGGGCGCAGGTTACGCGGTCGCGGAGCGCCAGCCCTGCGCGCCGGCGCTGGTGCTGCCGATGCTGGCGCTGTTCGTCGGAGCGATCACGCTGCTGCGCTACGACACCGGCGTCATGTACCTGATATTCTCGGTCGGCTGGCTGAGCGCGTTCGACCTGCCGGTCTACTTCCTGCTCGGGGCAAGTTTTATTATCTGCGCCTGCATTTGTTATCCGGTAGGACAGCTTTGCGGCAAGCTGCTGCACAGTTCGAACTCGTTGAACGCATACAGCTTCAATCTGGTGGGCAGCGCGCTCGGCGTGATGGCGCTGTTCGTGATGAGCCTGTACTGGCTGCCGCCGGTGATCTGGTTCGCCGTGACCGGCGGCATCATGCTGCTGTTCGTGCTCTCGCGCGACGATTTCCTTCCCTTGGGAATCGCAAGCTTTTGCGTGCTGCTCGCCATCCTGGCCTGGCCGGTGCAGCCCGAGACGCAGCGGATCTATTCGCCGTACCAGCTGCTGGAGCGCGCGGCCAAGCCCGACGGGCTGATGCAGATCCTGTCCGGCGGCAGCTACTATCAGAAGGTCTACAATTTCGCGGACGACAAGCGCGGCAGCGAGTCCGCGGCGGATCGCTACGTTCGCGCCTATTACGAGTTTCCGTACAATTTCAAGAACAACCCGGGCCGCGTCGCCATCGTCGGCTCGGGCAGCGGCAACGACGTGGCGACCGCGTTGCGGATGGGCGCCGGCCATGTCGACGCCATCGAGATCGATCCGGCCATCGCCTTTCTTGGCACCAAATATCATCCCGAGCGCCCCTATGACGACCCCCGCGTCACGCTGTCGATCAACGATGCGCGCAACTTCTTCCGCACCGCTGACCAGCAATACGACCTTATCGTCTACGGCGTGCTGGATTCGCATACCGCGCTCAGCCATGCCTCCAACCTGCGGGTGGACTCCTATGTCTATACCCGCGAGGGAATTGCCGAGGCGTTCCGGCTGCTCAAGCCGGACGGCGTGCTGTCGATCTCGTTCACGCTGGTCAACGACGCGCTGGGGTTCAAGCTGTCGAAAATCCTGAAGGACCTGCCGGGCGCCGGCAAGCCGCTGGCGGTGCGAGTAGGCTACGACAATGCGCGAACCACCGCCTTCATCGCCAAACGAGGCAACGCCGTAACCATGCCGGATGCCAGCGCTTTCGCGTCGATCGGCTTTACCGATGTTTCCGACTATTTCGCAAAGCCCTATCCGGAGTCCGCCGTTCCGACCGACGACTGGCCGTTCTTCTACATGGTGGAGCGCGCCTATCCGTTCACCTACATGATCGCGCTCGGCATGATCCTGCTGCTCAGCTATTTCTTCGTACGCAGGACCATCGGCTTTTCCGATTCCATCGACCGCAGCTATCTGCCGTTCTTCTTTCTCGGCTCCGGCTTCATGCTGGTGGAGACCAAGGCCATCACCGAACTCGGCCTGCATCTCGGCGGCACCTGGATCGTCATCGCGGCCGCCATCATGCTGGTGCTGGTAATGGCATTCCTCGCCAATTTGATCGTGACACGGACACAGCTCAAGCTGGCAGGGCCCGCCTATGCCGGATTGTTCTTGAGCCTGCTGCTCGGCTACGGCTTCGCAGTCAGTCACGAGCAATGGATGTTTGGCCCGCCGATGATGCAGCTGGCGCTGAGCTGCGTCGTGCTGACGATTCCGCTGTTCTTTGCCGGCATCATCTTCTCCAGCCTGATCGGCGAGGCCAGGATCAACATCTCCACCGCATTCGCCTACAATCTGATGGGAGCGCTGTTCGGTGGCGTGATGGAATACAATTCGATGTATTTCGGATTTGCATTCCTCTATTTGCTGGCGCTGGGGTTCTATGTGCTGGCGTGGGCGTTTTCGCGGAAATCGGCAGCGGCCATTCGAGCCGGGGCGCTGGTCACGCCCGGCAGCAGCGCTTCCTGATTGCCATTCCCGGCCTTGCCGGATCGTCGCCGGATCGGAATCTTCAAGAAGCATCATCGGCGCTTTCCTCCACCGCCTCGCCTCCGCGGCATCGCGCCGCTGCTGCTGGATTTCGGCGTAGATTTCCTCGATCAGGGATTGCGCCGTGGCGCGAGAAAATCTGGCAGGCAGCAAATCCAGACACAGCAAATCGTCGCTCATGCAACGGCGCGCCCGAAGGCATGCGCGCAGCGGACATAGCTTGAAGCCGTCGTTGGCATCGGAAAACTCGCGGCCGAACTGCGCGTCGGCCTGCTGCCAATCCGCTTCGAATTGCGCCTGTTCCGCCTGTTCCTGCGCGTCGCGCTCGCGCTCCTTGAGAAACGCCGCATCCCAAATCGGTGTTCTGGTCATCGATCTTCTCCGATGTGAAAATGGTGGGGGTGAATCGCGGTCTCCACCGCGCGGGCGAGCGTCATCGCTGCCCGCAAATTCTCTCGCGTGAGTGGAGGTTTCGCTTAATCTCCCTCGCGATGAAAAGAGGGAGATGGAACGCCGAAAGGCGCGCCTTGGTAGTTGGTGCCGCAGCGTGTTTTCCGACTTAGAAAAACACAGGCCACGGAAACGCCTCTCGGACGTTCCACCACGGCGATCTTTTAGCCTCGGCCCGCGCTTCGAAGGCACAGGAGGCAAGCCAACGGCCCACCGATCACGACGGATTTCCCGCCGTCACCTGCACCTCGCCCAGCCATCTCGTGGCAGGCCCCCCTAGTGGGGCCGGGCGGGATCCCAAGGCCTCCCGAGTACAAAGAGCTACGTTTGCTCCTTGCCCGCGGGCGCCGCTCCCACCCCGCGCCTCAAAGCGTCCTTAAGAAACGCCCCTCAGTGAGATGGGATACCTAGGAACTTAGTCTAGTGAGAAAAATTGTCAAGCGGGGAAACATTAAATTTTTAACGGCATCTTATGCCATCGCGAGTCACAGCGTGGATAGCTATGCCCCTTTGGCGTCGGCAAGGCGGGGCAAAGGCGCCCTTGCGCCGTTCCCACCAATCCCGACCCGAAATGTTCGTGCTTTTCGGTGGCGACTCGCTTCGCTATCCGCCCCACGCCTGCCTAGCCCGCCTCGGGATCTTCCGAAGCACCCATCGCATTTTCTTTCGATCTGCTTCGGGCAGCTTTCGCTTCTGCAATTGTCCGACGATGCGGTTCAAGATGACCATCGAGATCAATATGCAAAAATCGCCAGTATTGATGGTACTTCTTTTCGTACTCCGCGGCGGCGAACCAAAGTATTGCATAGTTTATCAAGACGGCTGTCACAACCGGCAGGAAACCGACTACGGTTATCGGATAAAACAGCCACGGAGATATCAATTCCTCATATTTGACCGTCGATACAACGAGAAGGATCGTGGTTGCCATGGCAACAAACATCGCGGGCAAGCCTATGAGATTTTCAAATCTTCGAGCGGAGGTGCCGACGACAAGAACGGAAACCCCGCTTCTGAGTTCCATGACTTCCATCCATACCTTCATTACAGCGCTAAAAAGCTCTCCTCCTTTTGGAATTTTGGTGATAACGGCCAATAGATCGTCGATACGGCCGCTGTAATTATCGCTCAACTCATCGACGTTGCGCTTTAGCGTTGCCAAATGCGGCGCGCGCATCTCCTTGAATGCGTAGTAAGCAACGTTCAATCCGATAATGACGCTCAATAAATTCTGTGTTTCGCCCCACTTCATGACCAGACCCTCGAATTCACGCCACCCCGCCGAGATAAAGCCGCTTCACAATATCGTTGCCCCGCAATTCGTCGACCGAATCCGCCGCCACGACGATTTCGCCGTGCACGATGATATAACCGCGGTTCGCGATCCGGATCGCCTGGTTGAAGTTTTGCTCCGCCATCAGCACGGTAAGGCCGAGATGCTGGTTGAGTTCGCCGATCTTCGTGATGGTCTGCGAGACCAGCAGCGGCGACAGGCCGACCGAGGGCTCGTCGATCAACAGCAGGCGGGGCGAGGACATCAGCGCGCGCGCGATCGCCAGCATCTGCTGCTGGCCGCCGGACATGGTGCCGGCGAGCTGGCTCTGCAGCCCCTTCAGCGCCGGAAAGGTTTCGAAGGCCAGCGCAAGATTGCGATCGATGTTGCGCCGGGCGGCCTTGCGGAAGGCTCCCAGCATCAGGTTTTCCTTTACCGTCAGCCTCGGAAACAGCCGCCGTCCCTCGGGCACCATCGCCACGCCGAGATCGACGATGGCCTCCGCCGACAGCCTGGTCAGGTCGTGCGCCACGCCGTCTAATGTCAGCGACAGACTACCGCGCGTCGGCCGGACCAGGCCGGCGACGCACTTCATCAGCGTGCTCTTGCCGTTGCCGTTGGTGCCTAGCAATGCGACGGTCTCGCCGGCCTCGACATGCAGCGAGACTCCGCGCAGCGCTTTGACGGCGCCGTAGCCCGCATCGAGGCCGTTGATGGCAAGGCTAAGTGCCAAGGTAGGCCTCCTGCACCCGCCGGTCGTCCATGACCTCGGCAGGCGTGCCGATCGCGATGATCTTGCCGGCATCGAGACACATCACGCGGTCCGAAAACCGCATCACCGCCGCCATGATGTGCTCGATCATGATGATGGTGATGTCCTCTCGCGCAAAGCTCATGAGCAGGTCCAGTACCTCATCGACTTCCGAGGAGGACAGCCCGGCCATCGCCTCGTCGGAAATCAACAGTTTCGGGTGCGTCGCCATCGCGCGCGCAAGCTCCATCTTGCGCAATTCCACCTGGCTGAGCTTTGTCGCCGAGACGTTTGCCTTCGACTCGAGACCCATCCGCGCCAGGATCGACATCATGGTGTCGCGGCGGCGCGACTCGGAAACCAGTTCATGGGCCGCGAAATCAAGCGCGACCATGAGGTTTTCGGCGACCGTCATGCTCCTGAACGGCCGGGGAATCTGAAAACTGCGCGCAATGCCGCGGCGAGTCCTGGTATGCGGCGGCAACGGCGTGATGTCTTCGTCACGGAACGTAACGGTGCCCGGCTCGGTGCGGAACGCTCCGGAAATGCAGTTGATCAGCGTGGTCTTTCCCGAGCCGTTCGGGCCGATCAGACCGAAGCGCTCCCCCCGGCGAATCTCGACATTGACATTGTCGAGCGCGGTGAAGCCGCCGAAGCGTTTCGTGAGTGCTGATATCCGCAGCAGGGGTGCCTGGGTTTGAAGGGCCATCAGCCTGCGCCCTCGTTGCGACTGCGGCCTACCTTTCGGACCAGGCCGATGATGCCCTCCGGCGCCGCCACCACGAACACCACCAGCATCACGCCGAGCACCAGCACGTTGACTTCCGACGAGATGGTGACGGTCAGCAATTGCTGGGTGGTGCCGAGCAGGATCGCGCCGACGATCGGGCCCGCCCAATGCGCGGTGCCGCCGATCAGCGACATCGCCAGCACCGAGACCGAGTAATTGAGATTGAAGGCGGAGGAAGGATCTGCGTATTGCAGGTACATCGCGGCGGGGGCGCCGGCGGCGCACATCAGCGCCCCGGAGATGACGCAGGCTACAAGTTTCAGCCGCAGCGTCGGCACGCCGGTGCATTCCGCCGCGAGTTCGTCGTCCCGGAGCGCCTGCAGGCCGCGGCCGATCCAGGAATTCTGGATGTAGCGCGATATCGCAACCGCCAGCACCACCAGCAGCGCCTGCACGAAAAACAGCATCTGCACATAATTGTTGAACGGCTCCGTCACCATCGGCCGCTGCAGCTGGATGCCGGCCGCCCCGCCGACGTAGCGCCAGTTCGTGATCGACGTCTCGATGACGATGGTCAGCGCGATGGTCGCGATCGAAAAGAAGATGCCCTGCATGCGCAGGGTCAGAAAGCCCAGCGCGAACCCCATCAAGGCGCCGATAGCCGCCGCCGCCGCGATCTGTACGGCGAGCGGCGCGGTAAAGGCCTTGACCAGGAAGACCGCGGTATAGACGCCGATGCCGAAAAACGCACTGGTCCCGAAATTCACGTAACCGGCGTGGCCGCCAAGGATGCTCCATGCGACGGCAAGCACCATGAACTGCAGGATCACATAGCCGGCAAAGAACGGATACTGGTTGCCGACGATCTTCGTCATCAGAAAAGCGGCGGCGAGAAACAGCGCCGCGCCGATCCAGAAAAAGATGCCGTTGCGCTTCATGACCGCCTGCCGAACAGGCCCTGCGGCCGCACGGCGAGCACGGCGAGCAGCATCCCGAACGAAATCGCCGGCGCCCAGGAAGCGCCGAACAGGGTCAGCACGATGGTTTCGGCGACGCCGAGGATGACGCCGGCGACCAGCGTGCCGGTCATGCTGCCCAGCCCCGCCATCACCACGACGCAGAAGGTCCGCCCGATATAGGTGCGGTCGAGCGTCGGCTCGACCGGGGCGACGATGATCAGCAAGGCGCCGGCGATCCCGAGCACGGCGGTGGCGATGCCGAACGCCCATTGCTTGATCCGGACCGGATTGGCGCCCATCAGCCGCAGCGCCTCCTGGTCCTGCGCCACCGCGCGGATCGCGCGTCCCATGAAGGTCTTGGACAAATACAGCGTCAGCAGGATGGTCAATGCGGCGGCGACCGCGAACGCGACCACCAGCCGGAACGGAATCCGCATGTCGCCGATCCGCCAGGCCTTGCCGATATAGTCCGCGGTGACCGAGCGCTGGTCGACGCCGAATTGCAGGATGATCAGCACTTCGATGATGAAGGCGATGCCGAAGAAGAACGCGATACCGCGCACGCCGGCGTCGCTGCCGCGCCTTTCGAAGGTTTCGTAATACAGCCGATAGGCGATCAGGCCGACCACAAAGAACAGCGGCGTGATCAGAAGCCCGGCGGCCAGCGGATCGATTCCGAAATTCTCGTTGAGGAAGTACACCGCGTAGGACGCCAGCACCAGAAACGCCGGATGCGCGACGTGGGGGACGTCAAGCAGGCCGAACGCGACCGATAATCCGAGACTGACCGCCGCATAGAAACAGCCGAGCAGCACCCCGATCACCAGCGCATCGAGCAGCAGGTCAAATGAAAACAAGTGAGGTCCCCCTTGACCTGGCCTGAGCCCGCATCAGCATGTTTGCACATGCCTACTAGAGTCACACATCGGCTGCCAGTCTGCTGCCGGCTTGCCGTTTAGCTCGTCATGCCCGGGCTTGTCCCGGGCATCCACGTCTTACCGGTCTCTAGCTACGAGAGACGTGGATGGCCGGGACAAGCCCGGCCATGACGGCTGGCATGATCTACTTCCGCGCCGCCTCGAACGGAGCGACCAGATCGCCGGATTTCAGTTTCTCCGGGAACAGGATCACCTGCTTGCCAGGCTGGCGGAACTGCTCGATGTTCTTGTCTACAATGCCGCGGAACTGGGCCTGCAGCACCGCGTTTTCCTTGCGCTCGCCGTCGGGCCCAAAGCTCATCGGGCCGACGATGGTCTGCATCTCGTGCTCATGCAGATATTTTGCGATCGCCTTCTGGTCGAGCGAGCCCACAGCCTTGACCGCCGCCTCGACGAGCTGGCCGCTGGCGTAGCCGAACGGCGCCAGATAATAGCCGAGCGGATCGACCTTGGCCTCGATCGCGCGCTTGGTATATTTGTCGAAGAACTCTTTGGTTCCCGCAAAATACATCTTCGGCTCCGGCAGCCACGAGTTGTAGTTGACGACGCCGTTGAGCAGCGATCCCATGTTCTCCATCACCGCGCCGAATTGCAGGCCGACCATGCCGCCGCCGAAAACCTTGACGTTGTCGCCGATCCCGATCTCGTTGACGGCGCGCAGGATGCCGGCGGAATCCGGCGGGTACGACGAAACATAGACCACGTCGGGCTTAGCCGCCTTCAGGGCGCGGATGATGCTGGAGAATTCCACGGTGTTGGGCGGATAGGCCTGATCGAACACGACCGGCATGTTGCGCTTCTTTGCGACCTCGCGCGCGGTCACCACCAGATTCTGGGCGAATTCCTGGTCGGCTGTCAGAAACGCAACGCTCTTGGCGCCGGCCTTCTGGGCGATGTCGAGGAACGAATCCGGCCAGCTGTCGGGCGGCCCCCACGGCGCATTGTTGAACCACATGTCGTGCTGCACCTTGCTGTTGACCTGGAACGAGAAGTTCCCCATCAGCAACAGGCCGCGCTGCTTGACCAGCGGCATGATCGGCGCGGTCGGCACGGTCGCGTAGGGCGCAAACAGCAGATCGACCTTGTCGACATCCAGCAGCTTGGAGTAGATCGCCGGCGTCTCCGACGCGCTCGATTTGTCGTCATAGACGACAAGTTCGACCTTGCGGCCGAGCAGCCCACCCTTGGCGTTGACGTCATCCCGCCAGATCTCGATGCCGAGCAGCGAAGCCTTGCCGCCGCCTGCAAGACCGCCGGTCTGCGGCATGCTCATGCCGATCTTGATCGGCGGCTGTTGCGCGCCGGCGCTCGAGATCAGCCCGAGCGCGGCGACGGCGATGGTTGCGCCGAGAAGTGTCCTGCGTGTCGTGGTCTTCCTGGTCATAGGTCCCTCCGATGGATCGTTTGTTCTTGGCCCGGTGTCTTCTTATCAAATTCGCCCGAGCGCTGTCAGTACGACTTGTGGCGTCAGCGGGATTTCCGTGATGACCGCGCCAAACGGCCGCAGCGCATCATTGACCGCGTTCGCCACCGCCGCGGCCGCCCCCGCCGTGCCGGCCTCCCCGGCCCCCTTGGCGCCCAGTTCCGTTTCCGATGTCGGCGATACTACATGGCCGACATCGATATCGGGCATTTCGCCGGACATCGGGACCAGATAATCGGCCATGTTGGCGTTGGTGAGCTGGCCGCGTTCGTCGTAGATGCATTTTTCGAACAGCGCGGCGCCAAGCCCCTGCACCACGCCGCCCCGGATCTGCTCGTCGACCAGTTGCGGATTGATGATGGTGCCGCAGTCCTCGACCACCCAGTGTTTCAGCAGTTTTATGAAGCCGGTGTCGGTGTCGACCTCGAGCCACGAGGCCTGGACGCCATTGGTGAAGGCGAACGGGTATTCGCGCGGCACGAAATGGCGCGTCGCCATCAATTCGGGCTGAATGCCCGGCGGCAGCGTGTCGGGGCGGAAATACACGATCCGCGCCAGTTCCTTGAGCTCGATTCGCGATGCCCCGTCGCTCGCGTTTACGATCGCGTTGTCCGCTATGTCGAGTTCGGCGGGTGAGGCCTGCAGGATGACCGCGGCGACATCGAGAATGTTGTTGCGCAGGATTTTCGCGGCCTGCAGCGCCGCCTCGCCGCCGATGCCGGCGCCGCGCGAGGCCCAGGTGCCGCCGCCATAGGGCGTGTTGTCGGTATCGCCTGATATGACGCGCACGCGCTCCATCGAGACGCCGAGCACGCTGCCGACGATCTGCGCGGTCAGCGATTCCGAGCCCTGCCCCTGCTCGGTGATACTGGTCTGGCAGATGATCGAGCCTGTGGCGTCCATCCGCACCGCAACACCGTCCTGCGACGAGATTTTCGCGCCGCCGACACCGTAAAATGCAGCGCTGGGATTCGTCACCTCGATGAAGCTGGCGATGCCGATGCCGCGATGGATGTTCTTACTTGCGCAGCGCCGCCTGTTCGGCGCGCAGCGCGTCGTAGTCCATCATCGCGATCAGCTTGTTCAGCGAGGCATGGTGCGACAGCCGCTCGAAGCGGAGGCCGGAAGGCGCCGCGCAGGGATAGCCGTCATCGGCAATGAGGTTGCGGCGGCGAATTTCGACCGGATCCATCCCGATCTTCATCGCCGCCAGATCGACCAGTCCTTCCGTCACCGAGCACGCGATGGGATGGCCGACGGCGCGATACTGGCACATGACATTCTTATTCTGGAGCACGACGCGGGCGCGGGCGCGATAGTTTTTCGAAGTGTAGGGCCCGCCAATGAGATTGACGACCTGGTTGGCCTCGATGGCGCTGGTGCGCGGATACATCGAATAGGGCCCGATGCCGGTGAGATCGTCGATCTCGAATGCGGTGATGGCGCCATCGCGCTTGACGCCGATCTTGCCCTTGCAGCGATGATCGCGGGCATGAATGTCGGTATTGAAACTCTCGACCCTGTCGGCGACGAATTTTATCGGCCGGCGCAGCAGTTTCGCCAGCGCATAGGTCGCCATCTCGTCGGCATAGATGTGCACCTTGATGCCGAACGAGCCGCCGACATCCTTGCAGACCACGCGCACCTGAGCTTCCTCGAGACCAAGGTGAAGCGCCGCGAGGTTCTGCACCATATGCGGCGCCTGGGTGCCCTGATAGATCGTCAGCCTCGCCTCGGCGGCGTTCCAGTCGGCGACCACCGCACGCGGCTCCAGCGTCACGCCGGTGTGGCGGCCGAAGACAAAATCCGCCTCCACCACCGCGTCGGAATCGGCAAACGCCGCATCGACCGCGCCGGCATCGAAATTGCGCTCGAAAGCAAGGTTGTCGCCAAGCGAGGGATGAATGACCGGCGTCGCGGGGTCGAGCGCGGTGCGACATATCCGTCACCGCCTCGAGTTCTTCATATGTGACGGAGACGATTTCGGCAGCGTCCTCCGCGACCGCGCGGCTTGTCGCCACAATGGCCGCCAGCGCTTCACCCTGCCAGCAGACCCGGTCGATGGCGATGGCGTGTTGCGGTGCGGATTTGAGGCCCTTCAAATGCGACAGCACGCCGACCCACGGCGTAATGACCGCCGCCAATTCCCTCCCTGTGACAATGGCGATGACCCCGGGCATGCGTTTACCCGCATCGGCATCGATCCTGACGATTTTCGCATGCGCGTGCGGCGAGCGCAGAAAAACCACATGCGCCATCCGCGGCAGCACCATGTCGCTGACATAAAGCCCGCGGCCCTGCATCAGCCGTTCGAGATTCGGCCGCGGCACGGTCTTGCCGATGTAGGAGTTGGGCCGATCCAGCATCGAAAGGCCATCGGGATTTGCCGAGCCTGCGGTCATGGCGTTCGCCCCATCCGCGCCCGCGCCGTGGTCTCGATGGCATCGATGATGGCCTGATAACCGGTGCAGCGGCAGTAGTTGCCGGATAGATGTTCGCGGATCCGGTCGCGGTCCGGTTCGGCCTCAAGCTTCAAAAGATCCTGCGCGGCCATCAGCATTCCCGGCGTGCAAAACCCACATTGCAGCGCGTTGCGCTGGCGAAACGCCGCCTGCAGGTCGGTGATCTCGCCGGAGTCACTCAGTCCCTCGATGGTTTGCACCGACGCGTTGTGGGTCTGCACCGCCAGCATCAGGCAGGAGCGGACGATGTCGCCGTTGACGCGCACCGTGCAGGCACCGCAGACGCCGTGCTCGCAGCCGACATGGGTACCCGTCAGCTGCAGATGCTCCCGCAAAAAATCCGCCAGATTGAGACGCGGCGGCACATGCGCATCGACGCGCTCGCCGTTCACCTCGAGCGAGATCGCCAGTTGCGCCGTCAAGTCGATCCCCCGGCATCAAGATCGCGGCGAGCGAGAAGCGCTGTCATACAACGAACCAGCAGCACTTTCGCCAGATGCCGGCGCATCGAAGCCGATGCCTGCTGGTCGTCTTGCGGATCAAGCTCATCGCTTAAGGCCGTGCATGCATCGGCCACCACCGCCGGCGTTATGGCCGCGCCGACGAGTTTGCGCGCGGCCTTGGCTAAAACCGGCCGATCGCCGACGGCGAAGAAGGCCAGGCGAAGATCGGCCAAGGCATCGCCGTCGACGATCGCCTGTGCCGCAAGGCCGGTGATGGCATAATCGCCGTGCCGCCGCGCGAATTCGTGGAAGAAGTGCACGGAATTTTTCGGGTGTGCCGGCAACTCCACGGCAACCAGCAATTCTTGCGGCGACAGCGCCGTTTCGTAGATCCCGGTGAAGAAATCCCGCGCCGCGATCCGCCGTTCGCCGGCCTGATCGCGAACGGCGATGGTTGCATTCAGCGCCATCATGCAGGCCGGCAATTCCGACGCGGGGTCGGCATGCGCGAGACTGCCGCCCAGCGTGCCCCTGTTGCGGATCGCAGGATGCGCGACATGGGCGATCGCCTCGGCGAGCAACGGCGCGTGCGCGGCGATTTCGCCCGACCGCGCAAGTTCGGCATGGCGCGTCAGCGCACCGATCCGCACACCACCTCCGGTCACCGCGATGCCGCGCAACTCGGCGAGTTCGCCGATGTCGACGATGAGTTCGGGGGAGATCAGGCGCAGGTTCATCGCGGGCATCAGGCTCTGGCCGCCCGAAAGCACTTTTGCCCTGTCGCCATGCGCATGCAACAGTTCCAGTGCGTTGGAAACGCTGGCTGCGCGCGCGTAGTTGAAAGCCGAGGCTTTCATCAGAGGTGACCTCCCCGGCCGTGCTTTGGCGATTTTTTCAAGATTAGACGGCGGCGACCCTCAAAGGTCAAGTTTGTTTATCGAGCGATTATTTCCAGCGCCGTGCGACTTTTGGACTTGTCATGATGCATTGAACGAAGCACGTTTCGGCTCACACCAAATCGGCCCCAACGGAGGCGCAGGCAATGAATTTGGGTTTCTTTACGATGCCGATGCATCCTGTCGACAAGGATTGGCGGCTGTCTTTGAAAGAAGACCGCGAAGCCTTCCTGCTGGCCGACGAACTCGGGTTTACCGAAGCCTATGTCGGCGAGCACACCACCGACAAAGCGGAAAATATCACCTCCTGCGTCGCCTTCATCGCCTGGATCGCGGCGGCCACCAAGCGGATAAAACTCGGCACCGGCACCATCAACATGCCGAACACCCATCCGGCCGCGCTCGCGGCGTCGCTGGCGATGCTCGATCACATGCTCGACGGACGGCTGATCTTCGGGATCAGCCCCGGCGGGCTGCTGTCGGACGCCGAAGCGTTCGGCAATCTCGACGCCAACCGCAACGAGATGTTTCTCGAGGCCATCAATCAGGTGCTGGAAATCTGGGGCGGGCAAGCGCCCTACAACATCAAGGGAAAGTACTGGAACATCTCGACCGAGCGGCATCTGATCGAGGATATCGGCCAGGGCTACATCGCCCGGCCGCTGCAGCGGCCGCATCCGCCTATCGTCGTGACCGCGGTGGCGCCGTTCTCGAAGGGCGTCACCGAGGCCGCCGCGCGCGGATGGGAACCGATTTCGGCAAACTTCCTGATGCCGGCCTGGGTCAAGAGCCATTGGCCGAAATATGTCGAAGGCTGCGAGCGCGGCGGCCGCGCTGCCGATGCCGGCAACTGGCGGGTGGCGAAGAGCGTGTTCGTCGCAAAAGATGCGGCGAAGGCAAAGGCCTATGCCACCGATCCGGACGGTCCCTACGTCAACTACTATCGCTCGCTGTTCACCAAGCTGAAGAAGAATGGCCGGATCGAGCTGTTCAAGACCCGCCGCGACCAGCCGGACGATGAGGTGACGCTGGAGATGATCTGCGACAGGCTGATCATTTACGGAACGCCGGACAGCGTCGCGGATCAGTTGCTTGCGTTCCAGGACGAGGTAGGCCGATTCGGTACGCTGCTGTATGCCGGCAAGGACTGGAAGGACCGCGAGCTTGGCCGCGAATCGATGATCCTCATGGCTGAAAAGGTGATGCCGCAGGTCAACGCGAGCACTTCGAAGCAAAGCAACGCCGCGGAATAGCGGCAACTAGAAAGGATCGCCGTGGCTCTTTCCGATCGCATTCCCTATCAGGCCGCCGTCGACCGGCCGAAATTGAATCTTCCGGGCGGCAAGAAACTCGCGGTGTGGGTCATCCTCAATGTCGAGGAATGGCGGATCGAGGGTGCGATGCCGCGCACCGTGCTGAGCCCGCCGATGGGACAGCCGCTGCTGCCGGACGTGCCGAACTGGTCGTGGCACGAATACGGCATGCGGGCGGGTTTTTGGCGGCAGTTCAAGGCGCTGACGGAGCGCAACATCCCGGTGACGCTGGCGCTGAATGCCAGCGTATGCGCCTCCTATCCGCGGGTGGCCTCGGCGGCGCTCGATGCCGGTTTTGAATTCATGGGGCATGGATTCCTTCAGGGCCCGATGCACAAGCTCGACAACCAGGCCGATGCGATCGAGCGGGCGGTCGATACATTAGCCAAATTCACCGGCAAGGCGCCGCGATCGTGGGAAAGCCCGGGCCTGACGGAGACCGAGGAGACGCTTGACCTGCTCAGGCTCAACGGCATCGAATACGTCGCCGACTGGGTGATCGACGATCTGCCGCAGGACATTGCGACGCCGCACGGCACCATCACGACGATTCCCTATTCGGTGGAAACCAACGACATCGTCATCCACGCGCTGCAGCATCTTACTTCCGAGCAATTCCTGAAACGCTGCACCGATCAATTCGACCGGCTGTATCTTGAAGGCGCCAGCAACGCCCGGGTGATGGCGATCTCGATCCACCCCTACATCACCGGCGTTCCGCATCGCATCAAATATCTCGAAGCGCTGCTCGACTATGTCATCGGCCATGACGGCACAGCCCTGATGACCGCGAGCGAGATCGGCGACTGGTATCGCGCTGAACTTACTGCAGCCTCGGCCCGGGCAAAGACATGATCAAGGCCGCGATCATCGGTCTCGGCTGGTGGGGACAGACTCTTCTCAAAACGCTGTCGAACAGTACCGTCATCATGCCGGTGCTGGGCGTCGATCCGCTGGATTCCGCGCGGGCGAGCGCGGCGGCGCTCGGCATCGAGACCGCGCCGCGTTTTGAAGATGCGTTGGCGAATTCCGGCGTCGACGCGGTCATTCTCTGCACGCCGCAGCAATACCACGCAGAGCAGATCGTCGCCGCGGCGCGGTCGGGACGTCACGTGTTTTGCGAAAAACCGTTATGCACGACCGCGGCCGATGCGGAAGCCGCGATCGCCGCGGTAAGAAAAGCCGGCGTGCAGCTCGGCATCGGACACGAACGCCGTTTCGAGCCCGCGGTGATCGACATGCGCAAGCGGTTTGCCGCCGGCGAGTTTGGTCGTCCGCTGCTGCTGGAAGGTAATTTCAGCCAGGACAAATTTCTGAAGTTGCCGCGCGACAACTGGCGGCTGTCGAACACCGAAAATCCTGCGGGCCCGCTGTCCGCTACCGGCATCCACATGGTCGATCTTTCGATCGCGCTGCTCGGCCGGCCCGTCAGCGTCTGGGCGCGACTGGCGAGGCTGGGCAGCGATTTTGCCAATGGCGACACGCTGTCGATCACGATAGGCTTTGACGGCGGCACGACCGCGCTGCTGGGCGCGGTGCTGGCGACGCCGTTCATGGGCCGCCTCGCGCTGCTCGGCTCCAAAGGCTGGATGGAAATCCGCGACCGCAGCCATCCGGAAAATTCGACGGGATGGGATGTCACCAGTGTGCATCGCGACGAACCGCCGGTCACCGCTTTCCATCCGCCGCATCCGGCGGTACGCGACAATCTGGAAGCTTTCGGCCGCGCGGCGCTTGGGCTCGCGCCCTACCCGGTCACGCTAGACGAGATGCTGCTGAATGTCCGCAGCTTCGAGGCGATCCAGCGGTCGGTGAAGAGCGGAGGGATCGAGAGCATCTAAGGCACGTGCCAAGCGTCCGGGCGCGATATTGCCCGTATAGATGGAGAAATGCCGTTCGCTTCTCGGAAAGAGTGTAGCGATCTGAACGAAACGGGCTGCTATGAAATGGAGCGCTCCAATGGAACTCGGGAGCGGCAGGGGACGCCGTTGCCGAGACGCAAGAAACATTGGCTAGATAAAATCTTTGAGTTCCTGTTCGGTGAAATAGCGCCGCTTGCGCGCAATATATTTCACCATACGACCGCTTATATCTTTATCGCGGCATGTATATTTTGTGCGAAGTATGTCGTCGCCCGGCTCTTCGAGCCGACGGATAAGACTGTCTCCTATCTTCACGTCATCGATTCTTATGGAACGATACTTCTTTTGGCCGGCTTTTCAATCTGGATTACAGTCGATATTATACTTCTTATTCGCAAGCATCTTGGCGACCAACATGATGAAGACGAAGATCAGGATCGCAGATGAAGGCTGACAGACGAGCGGGCGAAGAGGGTCTTCACATCAAATATGTGGGGCGTGACGCTTATTGGATCGATGGCCTTGTGCTTTTCGTTGGATCAGCCGTTGCACTCGTTACTGCTTACTGGTTCATCGCCGCAGGCGTCTCGGCGGATGCTATCAGCCAGACCATGGTGTGGCTTTCGTGTCCGTGGTTTCTTGCCCTTTATTTTCTCTCTTACAGACTGCGCAAGTTCGCTGAAGGCGGTTTCGAGGTCGTGCTTAACTTCGGCGTCGTCTCCACATACGTAGCTCCACTATTTGTTATGATTGTTGTGTTTTCTCAGTTCGTGAAACTTTGGCATTAGCTCGCACGACCCGACGCAAGCATCGTAAGTCGTTTCGATCGGTATACCGCGCCGCCGTTTCGTAAAACCTGAAGGCCTATCCTACCGCCTTCACCGGCGCGCGTCGTGCCGCGACGGCGGTTCCAAAAACCCGCTCGAAGCCGGCAAGAAAGACATCCAGCGCGTCAGCGATCATCCGCTCCTTGTCCTCCAGCACGGGCGATTCGTAGATGTATTTGCGCACGCCGTAATAGAAAATGCCGCTGTGAAACACCCACGCCATCTCAAGCTCGGCCGCGGCGGGCTTGCTGTGCGCCGGCAAGCCCGCTTCATGGCGGCATTCCCGGATGATCGGCGTCAGGATCTTTTCCTGCACCACGGCGACGTAGCGCCGGTTGATGTCCAACCCCTTCAAGCCCGAATACAAATAGATGCGAAGCCATTTTCGGCTGAAGATCACGTCGGTATAGGCGTGGTAGAATTCCTGTAAGCGCTCGCGGATCGGCCGCGACCGGTCAGCCAAGAGCTTTTCCCAGCCAGTGTCGAGCGGCTCCAGATAGACGGCGCGATAGACTTCGCGGATCAGATCGTCCTTGCTTGGAAAGTAGCGATACAGCAGTGGCTGGGTCACCCCTAACCGGCGCGCCAGATCGCGGGTGCCGCCGCCAAATCCCTGTTCCGAAAAAAATTCCGTGGCCTTTGCGACGAACTCACGGCGGCGGTCGCCCGGAGACAGCCGCTTCTGCTTTCCGCGGACCGGCTTGGAGTTTGCTTTCCTTGCCATCAAGACCTTCGGTCGCCAGGATGTCGTCAGGCTTCGCGGAAGCGGCCATAACCGCCGCGCGCAAACAGCAGCGGCTCCTGCCGGTTGTACGCATAGGCCTCGACCGCGCCCAGGAAAATCACGTGATCGCCGCCGTAGTAGCGGTCGGCGGCGCGGCACTGAAAATTTGCCACGCTGTCGACGAGAAGCGGCGCGCGCCCGAGGCCCGGTGTCCATTCGACCCCCGCGAACTTGTCCCCTGAAGACGTCGCGAACTTGGTCGCCAACGCCTGCTGCGACGCGCCGAGCACGTTGACCGCGAAATGGCTGGCGTTCTGGAAAATGCTCAGCCCTTGAGAGAACATCCCCAAGCTCCAGAGCACGAGCGGCGGATTCAGCGACACCGAGGCGAAGGAATTGCAGGTCAGCCCGTAGGGCTTTCCGTCCGGCCCGGCGGCCGTGATCACGGTGACGCCGGTGGCGTAGGTGCCGAGCGCATTGCGAAAATCCCTGGGATCGATCGCCGAACTGCCGCTGGCCAGTTCGGTGGCCGGATCCGGATCGGTTGAATGCTTTGGCGCGTCGGTCATCGCCGACCTCAAAGCGTCAGGTTTTCGGACGGCAGGCCAAGCGCGACACGCCCGAAGTTGGTGCCCTGCGCGTCGAAATTGAAGGCGATGTGCGAATTGATGGCGCTGGCGTCGCGGAATTGCCGTTGCAGCGCGCCGCTGGTGTACAGCCCGCGCGCTCCGCTCGCCGCAAACAGCAGCGACACCGCTTCGGTGCAGAGATTGACCGAGAAAGCCCCGTCGCGCCGCGCCCTGGTCTTCGCCGCCATATCCGGAATATGCCCGGCCCGGGCGTCGGCCATCGCCTGGATGCAGGTGGAGCGCATGATGAGCCGGGCCGCGTCGATCTTGGCGGAAGCCTCGGCAATCTTGATCTTGGTCGATTGCAGGTCGGCCAATCTGGCGCGGTTGTAGGTCGATGCGCGATGCCGCGCGATCTCGATGTAGTCGCTCGAGGCAGGCCTGCGCGTTGCCTAATGCGACGCCGGACAACACATAGGGGAACAGCGAGAACACCGGCAGCGCGTACAATGGATTCGGATTGACGGCGCTGCCCGGCGTCGGTCCGCCGGCGAGATCCGCAACCTCGAGCGTCATCTGCTCGGCGACGAAGACCTCATCGGCCTCGACGTCGTTGGATCCCGTTCCCCGCAGGCCGGACGCGTTCCAGGTGTCGATGATTTTATAATCGCGCTTGGGAAGCAAGAAAATCCGGTATTCGATTCCATCGGCTTCATCGTCCGACGAGACGATGCCGGCCAGCATGTTCCAGCCGCTGGAATCCACGCCCGACGAAAACGGCCAGTGGCCCCGCAACACATATCCGCCATCGACCTTGCGGGCGCGCCCGGCCGGAAATACGAAGGAAGACGCGATCAGCGCATCCGCGTCCTGCTTCCAAACCGCGTCCTGCGCGCGCGGGTCGAACATCGCCAGCATCCAGTGGTGGCTCGACAGATTTGCGAGATTCCAGGCCACCGATGCGTCGGCACGACCGATCGCCTCGGCGAAATCGACCAACGCCACATAATCGAATTCGGAGCCGCCTGCCCGCTTCGGCTGCACGATCCTGAACAGCCCGGCGTCATGCAGATCGCGCTCGGTTTCCGGCGGCAGGCGGCGCATCTCCTCGGTCCGCGAGGCGCGTTCCCGCAGTTGCGGAACGAGAGCTCTGGCGCGCGTCATCATGGCCGCGTAGTCGCCGCCGTCCGCATCGGGCCCTGAACCCGCCTTCGGCTTTAGAAGCGTGCCTGCCATCTCGTCGCTCCCCGCTATCGCGCGCGCCGGGCCGTCTTCAGATGCGGCCGATCGAGATACAGCGATGCCGCCAATCCTTCTTCATTCTGCTCGGCGAATTCGGTCAGCAGCTTCATCTCGGGAATTCGCGAGCGGTCGAGCGTCTCGACATCCGGCCAGTCGATCTCGACCAGATTGCCCGAAGGATCGCGCAGGTACATCTGCACGCAGCCGTCCGGAAGCTCGTTCACCGGATTTCGGAAGGCCGTCGAGTTCAGCGCGCCGATCGCCTTGGCGGCATCGTAGGCGGCATGGAAATCGTCCACATCGACGGCGAAGTGCTGATAGAACGGAATTTTGTCTTCCAGTTCGAAGATGTGCAATTGCAGATCGCCGCAGCGCAGGTATTTCGTCTTGAAGCCGAAATTGTAGCTGGGGATGGTTTGCATGCCCAATACGGTCTCGTAGAATTTCACCGACTCTGCGAGATTTCTGGTGCCGATCGACAGATGGTTGAAGCCGGTAACCTTCATCACGCGCCTCCCTCAAAAGCAATTTCGCCGGATCGCGACGAAACCCGCTTGACCGATCGAAGCCGGTTGATGATTGTTTATCGCTTGATCACTAACTATTCAAGACGCGGGCCGGCGCCGCCAGAAAAATCGAATGCGATCGGCAGGGACGAACGCTCATGAACAAGACCGTTGGAATCGTCGGGCTCGGCATCATGGGCAGCGCCATCGCCCGCAACCTGGTCGAGCGCGGATGGAAGGTCATCGGCTGCGACATCGACGCCGGACGGCGTGCCGAGATGGCGCTGGCCGGCGTTGCCATTGCCGAGGCCGTGGAGCAGGTCGCGCGCGGCGCGGAAATCATCATGACCAGCCTTCCGAGTGCTGCCGCCGCCGACGCCGTTGCGCATGAGATCGCCGATGCCGGTCAGCCGCCGCGGATTGTGGTCGAGCTCAGCACGCTGAAGATCGCCGACAAGCTGCGGTTCGAAGGCATTTTGAAGAAAGCCGGTCACATCGCGCTCGACTGCCCCTTAAGCGGAACCGGCGCGCAGGCAAAGACGCGCGATCTTGTGGTCTATGCCAGCGGCGACAGCGACGTCATTGCGCGGTGTACCGCGCTGTTCGCCGACTTCGCCAAGCAAAGCGCCGATCTCGGCGCGTACGGCAATGGCAGCCGGATGAAATTCGTCGCCAATCATCTGGTCGCGATCCACAACGTCGCCACAGCCGAAGCGATGGTGCTGGCGGAGCGCGCCGGGCTCGATCCGAAAATGGTTGTCGACATGGTCGGTCCCGGCGCCGGCGGCTCGCGCATGTTCCAGATGCGGGCGCCGATGATGGTCGAAGGCGTCTACCAGCCCGCGACCATGAAGGTCTCGACCTGGAAGAAGGATATGGCGATCATCGCCGAGTTCGCCGACGATGTCGGCTGCGCGACCCCGCTGTTTACGCTGACGCAGCCGGTCTACACGCAAGCGATGGCGATGGGACTGGGCGACCAGGACACCGCGGCGGTGTTCGAGGTGTTGAAGAAGACCATCATTACCGATATCAAGCCCGCCAATAAATAAGATAAGGGAGACAACATGACGGGCCCAAGGTTTGTCCTCGCGCTGCTGGCAGCACTTTTTGCAACGCAATGTCTCGCGCAGAATTATCCGGCGCGGCCGGTCAAGATCATCGTGCCGTTCGGCGCCGGCGGCCCGGCCGATGTCACGGCGCGCCAGATCGGCAGCATCTTGCAGGAAAATTTCGGCCAGCCCTTTGTGATCGAGAACCGCACCGGCGCCGGCGGCGTGATCGGCACCTTCGAGGTTTCTAAATCGGCGCCCGACGGCTACACGCTGCTGATGATGTCCAACACCCAGACCGCGAATGAATTGCTGGTGCCGGTGGCGCAGCGCAAATATGAGCTGATGAAGGATCTAGCGCCGATCGCGCCGATCAACTACTCCGACCTCGTCATTGTCGTGCATCCGTCGGTGCCGGCGAAGACCCTGGCCGAATTCGTCGCGCTCGCAAAATCGCAGCCGGGAAAATTGAACTATGCGTCATCGGGGCAAGGCACGCCCTATCACATGGCCGGCGAGCTGTTCAAAACCATGGCCGGCATCGACGTGGTGCACGTGCCCTACCGCAACAGCGGCGAGGCGCGCAGCGGCGTGATCGGCGGACAGGTCCAGATGATGATCGACGCGGTCACGGCGATGGCCCCCAATGTCGCCGAAGGCCAGGTGCGGGCGCTCGCCACCACCGGCAAGGCGCGTTCCAGCGTTCTTCCGGATATACCGACAGCGATCGAGGCCGGCGTCGCCGGATACGAAGCAACCATCTGGCTCGGATTGATGGCGCCCGCCGGCACCCCGAAGCCGGTCATCGATAAATTGAACGCCGCCGTCAACGCCGCGATCAAGCGGCCGGACATCGTCAAGCTATGGACTGCCCAAGGTGCGGTCCCGATGGCGATGACGCCGGAGGAATTCGAAAAATATCTGCGGGGCGACATCGTGAAATGGGCCGAAGTGGTCAAGCGCTTCGGCGACAAGCCGCAGTAAGGATTTTTGCCGCCATGCCGAGCGTTCGATTTCGCCTCAATGGCGTCGAGACCGCGGTCGATGCCGATCCCGACCGATCGCTGCTTGATATTTTGCGCGGATCGCTGGGCATGACCGGCACGCATTTCGGCTGCGGCGCCAACGAGTGCGGCGCCTGCAATGTCATGATCGGCGAGCAGGCCGTGGCCTCATGCGACACGCCGCTGTGGTCCGTCGCGGACAAGGACATCACTACGGTCGAAGGGCTGGGAACCGCCGAGCTGCCGCATCCGCTGCAGACCGCTTTCATCGCCGAGCAGGCGCTGCAGTGCGGCTATTGCATTCCCGGCATTCTGATCAGCGCGGCGGCGCTGTTGAAAAAAAACCCGAATCCGTCGGACCGGGAGGTCAGGATCGCGCTGGACCGCAACCTTTGCCGCTGCGGCTCGCACAACCGCATCGTCAAAGCGGTGTTGCGCGCGGCGGCCGACATGGCAGCCCAATGACCGCGCCTTCCCCCGCTCCGCCGGCGCCACAGCTGCCGCCAAGCCTGGCTGCGAACCCCAATCTGTCGTCATGGATCAAAATTTCGGCGGAAGGGCATGTGGTGGTTTCTCCCGGCAAGGTGGAGATCGGGCAAGGCATCGTCACCGCGCTGGCCCAGATCGCCGCCGACGAACTCGACCTCGATATAAGCCGCGTGCGGACGGTCCGCGCCACCACGGCAGGCAGTCCCAACGAAGGCGTCACCTCCGGCAGCCTGTCCGTGCAGCAGTCCGGCCGCGCGGTTCGCCACGTCTGTGCGGAAGTCCGGCAGATCTTTCTTAGCCTGGCCGCCGAGCGCCTTGGCGTCGGCATCGACGCGCTTGCCATCAGCGACGGCGAGATATCGGGACCCGGCAACGTCCGCACCAGTTATTGGGAATTGGCAGGCGAGGTCTCGCTGGATCGCCAGGCATCGGCCGCTACGCCCAAATCCCCGGCGCGGCGGGCGCTGGCGGGAAGCTCCGTCCAGCGCGTCGACATTCCCGACAAGGTGTTCGCGCATCCCCGTTTCATTCACGATCTGCCGCTGCCGGAAATGCTGCACGGCCGGGTGCTGCGCCCGGAAATGCCGGGCGCGAAGCTCATCGAGTTGAACGAGGACGGCGCGCGCGGCATTGCCGGCCTTGTCGCCATTGTGCGGGATGGAAATTTCGCCGGCGTCGTAAGCGAGACCGAGAATGGCGCGGAGGCCGCGCTCAAGGCGCTGCGCAAGGCCGCGCGTTGGTCCGCGCGCGAACCGCTGCCCGATGAAGACAGGCTGGCGGAATGGCTGAAGAGCCAGCCTGCGGAGTCGACGATCATCGACAGGAAAGCAGCGCCCGGACCCCGGATCGAAAAGCCGCACGCTGCGGCGGCAATATACCCGCCCCTATATCGCGCATGCGTCGATCGCGCCGTCCTGCGCAATGGCGCAGTGGACCGGCGACCGCGTCCATGTCTGGACCCACAGTCAGGGCGTCTATCTGTTGCGCACCGACCTCGCCCTCGTGCTCAAGCTGCCGGCCGAAAACATCACGGTCGAGCACATGGAAGGCGCCGGCTGCTACGGCCACAACGGCGCCGACGATGTCGCGCTCGACGCCGTTCTGCTCGCAAAGGCCGCGGGTGGCCGTCCGGTTCGCCTGCAATGGTCGCGCCAGGATGAGATGACCCATGCGCCGTTCGGCGCGGCGATGGCGATCGAGATCGAAGCCGATCTCGATGCGCGAGGCGAAATCGTCGATTGGCGCCACAGCATCTGGGGCAACGGCCATGTGGCGCGGCCGGGCCGTGCGGCGTTGCCGGCGCTGCTCGCGGGAACCGAGATCGAAAATCCTTTCCCGCGCACCATCGCCACCAATCCGCCTCAGGCGACCGGCGGCGGCGCCGATCGCAACTCGGTTCCGCTGTATGATTTTCCATCGTGGACGGTGCAATGCCATCGCCTGCTCACCATGCCGATCCGCACTTCCGCGCTGCGGACGCTCGGCGCGCAGGGCAATGTGTTTGCCATCGAATCCTTTCTCGATGAACTGGCTGCCGAGCGCGGCGAGGATGCGGTCGCCTTCCGGCTTCGTCATCTGTCCGATCCGCGCTCCCGCGAGGTGATCGAGTCCGTTGCAAGGCGCGTCAACTGGAAGCCGCACAAGCGGGCGGGCGTCGGCTATGGCATCGGCTTTGCGCGATACAAGAACACCGGCGCCTATTGCGCGGTAGTCGCCGAGATCGAAGGCGCCGAGGAAATCCGCGTCAGGCGATTGACCATCGCGGTCGATGTCGGCGAAGCCATCAATCCGGACGGCGTCATCAACCAGATCGAGGGCGGCGCCATCCAGGCCACCAGCTGGGTATTGAAGGAGCAGGTCCGCTTCGACCGCGAGCGCGTCACCAGCAATACCTGGTCGTCATATCCGATCCTGCGTTTCAGCGAGGCGCCGGAGGTGCGGGTCGAGGTCATTTCGCGGCCCGAAATGGATGCTGTCGGCGCCGGCGAGGCAGCCCACGGGCCGGCCACGGCGGCGATCGCCAATGCGGTGTTCGATTGCCTGGGCGTGCGCGTGCGCAACCTGCCCATTACGCGCGACAGGCTGATCGCGGCGATGGAATGAGTTCATGGCTTCCTTGAAAATCCTGAGTGGCGGCGCGGCGCAGGGCTTGGTCGCCAGCGTTGCGCCTGCATTCAAGGCGATGACCGGGCTCGATATCGAGGGCGAGTTCGGCGCGGTCGGCGCCATGGCCGGCAAATTGCGCGACGGCGTGCCCGCGGACATCGTGGTGCTGACGGCGGCGATGATCGCGGAATTGGCGCGAGACAATCTGGTCCTCGGGGGATCGGTCGCCGATATCGGCCTCGTCGAAACCGCGATTGCGGTCCGCGCCGGCGACCCACAGGTCGCGGTCCATGATGCCGCCGCGCTGCGCGCGGCGTTGCTGGCGGCCGACGCGATCTTCGTTCCCGATACCAAGGCATCGACGGCCGGCATTCATGTCGCGAAGGTTCTGCAACGCCTCGGCATTGCCGGCGAGGTCGCGGCCCGGCTCAAGATCTTTCCGAACGGCGCGACCGCCATGCGCAATCTGGCGGCATCGACCGCCGCGCGGCCGATCGGCTGTACCCAATCGACCGAAATCCTCAGCACATCGGGGGTGAGCCTTTCCGGCTCGCTGCCGCCAGGGTGCGACCTTTCCACCCTCTATACGGCGGCTGTCGCCACCCAGGCCGCCGATGCCAGACACGCCCAGGACCTGATCGATTTGCTGACCGGCGCCGGTCAACGCGATCTGCGAATTCGTGCGGGCTTTCTGGAAGCCTAACGGGCCGCCGGCTGCGGTATCCTGCGGCGTCGTTTCGCGATATCATCGCGGCCCGCGGCAAAAACCCGCGACGAGGGTCACCTGAGCATGCGTATCGGAATTCGCGGCGCCATCTCCAGCCTCGTGCTGGCGTCCATTGTCGTCAGCGCCGTCGCCGTCCACGTGCTGTGGTGGAGGACCGCGCGAGGGATCAGTCAGACCCTTGCCACCACGATCAACGAGCAGATCGTATCGGCGGTCGGCGATGAATTGCAATCGATCACGACGGAGGCCAGGGCCGCCTATATCGCGGTGCGCACGCTTCTGGTCGAGGGCGTTCTGGATATCGGCGAGGCCGACAAGCGCAAATTCGTATTCCTGTCTCAATTGCAGGCCCAGCCGACCATTTCATGGGTCGCGTTCGGATGGCCGGACGGATCGTTCTCCGCCGCGCACAAGCTCGGGGATTCGGCGGTCGAAATGCTGGAAATCGCGGGCGGCGAGCCGAAGCTGCGGATCGATCGCTACGAGTACACGGCCGGCGATGTCGAGTTCAAAAGGCGGCGGTTCGAAGACACGAAATATTCCGTCACCGATCAGCGCTGGTATCAAGAAGCCGTCAAGATCGACGCGCCGGCCTGGACGACATTCACCAGTCATCCCGGCGGCGAGCGGCCCGCCGTCGCCTTCGCAGGCCCGATCGACGTCAAGCAAAAGCCGCAAGGCGTGCTCGCGATCATCATCGAATTGACCCGCGTCTCACGTTTTCTGTCGCAGCTCACCGTCGGAAAGTCGGCCGGCGCGTTCATCCTCGACCGCGACGGCACCGCCATCGCATCGCCCGATGCGGACGCCGACGAACTCCACGCGCTGAAGACCGATCATCCGCTGTTTCAGGTTGCCGCGAACGCCGCCCGGCAGGTCGAAGGCCGTTACGACCCGGAGAAGGGAGACCCGCTCCGCACCCGCGTCGTCGAGGATGGCAAGGCTTATGAAGCGGTGCTGACGCCGATTTCCTTTCCCGGCTGGTCGCTGGTCACGGTGGTTCCCGAGTCGGAATTTCTCGGGCCCGTGCAAGAGACGATTCGCAAACTGCTGGTCGGTCTTGCGATCCTGATCGTCATCGCCGGGCTGCTCTCGGCCTGGCTCGCGCAGCGGCTGATCGCGGCCCCGCTCTTGAAGGTGGTCAACGAGATCAAGCACGTCGAGCGCTTCGACCTCGACAAGGTCGAGCGGCATTCGTCGCGGCTGGCGGAAATTGAAAACCTTTCGGGAGCGATCGCGGATATGGCGCTAGGGCTCTCAGCGTTCAGAAAATACATTCCTGCCGATCTCGTGAAGCTTTTGATCAGCGAAGGCACCGAAGCCAGGCTCGGCGGCGACATCCGTTTCATGACCGTGATGTTCATCGACCTCGCCGGCTTCACCGGCATGTCGGAGCGGATGGGCAGCCGGATCATTCCGCTGCTGTCGCGCTATTTCGATTCGGTATCGGCTCAGGTGCAGGCTCACGGCGGCACCATCGACAAGTTCATTGGCGACGCGGTGATGGCGTTCTGGGGCGCGCCCAGGCTCAATGCGGAACATGCCGTCGACTGCTGCCGCGCGGCGCTGGCGTGCCGGCGTGCCGTTCAAGACGCCGATCTTCGCGACGACGCAGGCCGCCCGGTCAAAATCCGCATCGGCATCAATTCCGGCGATATGCTGGTCGGCAATATCGGCTCGGAGGTTCGCCTGAACTACACCGTGATCGGCGACGCCGTGAATATTGCGAGCCGGCTCGAAAGCACCAACAAGCAATACGGATCGGACATCATCATCGGGCCGGAGACGCGCCGCCTCGCCGGCGACCGCATTTTGGTCCGCGAGCTGGACCGGCTGGCGGTTTACGGACGCGCGGGCGGCCTGCAAATCTACGAATTGCTGGGAATGGCGGGCGAAGACAAGGAGTCAGGCTGGGTCGACAATTACGAAGCCGGCCTCGCCGCCTATCGCACCCGCGATTTTGCCGGGGCCATCGTCCATTTTGAAAAAGCCATCGATCTTCGCGGCGACGACGCGGCATCATCTGCCATGATCGAGCGCTGCAAGCATCTGCTGAACGCGCCGGCCGACGGCAATTGGAGCGACACTACGGTTGCACGGATCAAGTAACGTCCGGCGAACCACGGCGCGCGCGGCATGGCGATCGAGACGCCGGCGGCGCGGCCTAAACGGGCTAATGTTGCGGGGCGGCCACCTTGCGCGCATCCATCTTGATCGATGAGTCCAGCAGCTTGGTCGAAAACGCGCTTTCCACCGCAAACGGTTTGTCCATGCCGAGATAGGTCTGCACCAGGTCGTAATCCTGCTGCATCCGCCTCTTGTCGATCCAGCCCAGCGCTTTTGTCGTGGTGAAATCATCGGCCATCAAATATTTGATGCGCTCCCACTGGTTTTCCTGTTCGTGCCTGTCGAGACCGGTCACCTGGTCGAGCAGCGCTTTCAGGCAGGGATCGAAGTCGGCGACGCATGCCGCGTAGGCCTTCTGGGTTATTTTCACGAAATCTCCGGCGAGTTCTGGATTTTTCTCCAGAAACGCCCCGTTGACGATCAGGGAATTGCCATAGGCGTTCAGCCCTATGTCTTTCCAGTTTAGCGAGCCGAGATCGCTGCCGAATTCCTTTAGCTTCACGTCATGCGAGTTGTAGAAGTCGCTGACAATATCGACGGTGCGGCTTTTCAATGCCGCCGTCTTGGCGGTCGGGCCGACATTGACGAATGTAACCGCCTCCGGTGCTATTCCGACGGCCTTGGCGAATGCCGGCCACATCACGCGCGAGGCATCGCCGGGCGGATTGCCTATTTTGCGGCCGGCGAAATCCTTCGGGCCATCGATGCCGGTGCTCTTGAGCCAATAAAAGGTCTGCCCGGTATTGGCATAGATGCTCATCAGCGCGACCGCGTCGGCGCCCTTGCCGCGCGCCAACAGCATCGTCGCGAGATCCGCGATTCCGAACGGCGCGCCACCCGATCCAACCTTGAGAGACGAGACGCCGGACCCCTTGCCGACCTCGATACTCAAATCGATGCCCGCCTTTTGATACCAGCCTTGCGCCTTGGCGTAATAAAACGGTGAATGGTCCGCGGCCGGGGTCCAGTTCAGAATGAGATTGATGGTCTGGGCGGCGTGCGCGGGAACTTCCGGCGCGAGAAGCGCGAGCGCTAATCCCGCAATCCTGAGACCCTGCACGGCGGCGCTCCTTCGCGTTTGAGTTGCGAAAAACCAGTGCACCGATGTTGCGGCGCACCCTCAATGTTGCACTAGCCGCCGGACACCCGAATTGCAATAGTGCGCGCAATAACCAACAAGCGCACGGACATAAGACGGTACCGTGACCATGCCCGGGGAGAAAACAACGTGAAAAAACATCGTGGGGCTTCTGCCACCAAGCGCACCGGCGCAAACCGGATGTTGTCGAAGCGCCAAGGCCGCCGTGAATTCCTGATCAAGACCGGGGGGTTGCTCGCAGCGGGCGCATTCGGCGCCGTGCCGCTGCGCGGCTGGGCCGCCGATCCGGTCAATATCGGCGCGCTTTATCCGACCACCGGCAGCATGGCGCAGATCGGCGTCGGCTGCGTCGCCGCCGCCAAGCTCGCGGTCGAAATGGTCAACGAGGCCGGCGGCATCAAGTCATTGGGCGGCGCCAAGCTCAATCTCATCATCTCCGACGTGCAGAGCGACACCACGGTGACGCGCACCGAGACCGATCGGCTGATCACCGGCAACAAGCTGTCGGCGGTCCACGGCTGCTTTGCTTCGGCGCTCACTCTGATCGCCAGCGAAGTCTGCGAACGCGCCAAGGTGCCGATCATCACCGGCTCCAGTTCCGACCAGCTCAACAAGAACCGGACCTACACCTTCACGCCATTCGCGCGCGCCTCGCAGTTCGCGCAGGCGCAGCTGCAGATGTCGCGGCTGGTCGGCGACAAGCCGAAGGTCGCGGTGATCTTCGAGAACACCGCGTTCGGCACCTCGACCTCGAACGGGCTGAAGGAGCAGGCTCCGGCGGAAGGCGTCGAGATCGTGATGTTCGAGCCCTACTCCGCTGGTTTTACCGATGCCAGCCCGCTGATCAACAAGGTCAAATCGTCCGGCGCCAATGCGCTGTTCTCGGTGTCTTATTTGAACGACCTCATCCTGATCGTGCGCACCGTCAAGCAGGTCGGCCTCAATATCGCGATCAATGGCGGCTCCGGCGGATTCGTGATCCCGGATTTCTACAAGAATGTCGGCAAGCTGGCCGAAGGCCTGCAGGGCGTGGCGCACTGGAACCACGACATGAACGACGATGCCCAGAAGGTGAACGTCGAATACAAGAAGCGCACCGGCGAATTCCTGTTCGAATATGCCGGCGGCCTGGTCGCGCAGACTTTTATGCTCGCCGATGCGCTGGAGCGGGCGGCTTCGACCGATCCTCAGAAGGTACGGGACGCATTGTCGGCGCTCGACGTGTCGAAGGGATACGCGGCGATGGCGCCGGGCGGCAGGGTGAAATTCGGACCCGACGGCAAGAATGTTTACGGCCGCCCGGTCGGCGTGCAGTGGCAGAACGGCGATCTCGCCAGCGTCTTTCCCAAGGACGACGCCCGCGCCCCGCTGATCAAAACCTAAGCCCGGTCAGAACCGATGCTGGAGACAGTGGCCCAGGCCGTCATCAACGGCCTGCTCATCGGCGGCATCTACGCGCTCGTCTCTATCGGCGTGACGCTGATCTTCGGCGTGGTCAAGATCGTCAATTTCGCGCAAGGCGAATTCGTGATGATCGGGATGTATATCAGCTTCTTCCTCGCCAACCAGTTCGGCATCGATCCGCTGCTGTCGCTGCTGGTCTCGATGCCGGTACTGTTCGTCGCAGGCGTGCTGATCCAGCACTTTTTGATCCGCCGGGTGCTGGGACCGAACGACATGCCGCAGATCTTTCTCACCTTCGCGCTGTCGCTGCTGCTGTTGAATCTGGCGCTGATGTTGTTTACGGCGAACTACCGCACCGTCCATACCTGGTATTCGGACGAAGCCTTGCATATTGCCGGGCTTTATATCCCGGTGGCGAAACTGATCGCCTTCGTCGTCGCGATGTTGCTGAGCGGCGCGCTCTGGGTGTTTCTGCACACCACCGACCTTGGCAAGGCGATGCGCGCGGCCTCGCAGAAGCCGGACGTCGCGCAACTGATGGGGATCAATCCGAACCGCGTGTTCTGTGTCGCCCTCGGCGTCGCGCTGGCACTGGCGGGCGCCGCCGGTTCGCTGCTGATGCCGTTCTATTCGGCCTATCCGTTTGTCGGCCAGGTGTTCGTGCTGATGGCCTTTGTCGCCGTGGTGCTGGGATCACTGGGCAATGTGATCGGCGCGCTGGTCGCGAGCCTGATGATGGGGGTCGCGGAATCGCTGGGTATTCAATTCGTCGGCGCGGACTCCGGATTGATCGTGGTGTTCGGAATGCTGCTGCTGACGCTGGCGTTCAAGCCGACCGGGCTTGGGGGAAAAGCGCGATGACGCGCGGACTGCAAACGCGGGGTTGGCTTTGGCTGGCGCTGGGCATCGCTGTTCTTGTCGCGCTGCCGCTGGCGGTAAAGAGCTCCTTCGCCATCGACATCTTCATCCGGATTCTGCTGTTCGCCTTTATCGGCGTCGCCTGGAACCTGATGGGCGGTTACGCCAAGCAATTATCGCTCGGTCATGCCGCCTATTTCGGGCTGGGCGCCTACACCTCGACCATCCTGCAGATCGATTTCGGCATCTCGCCGTGGATCGGGATGGTTGCCGGGGGCATCGTCGCGATGCTGGCAAGCCTGCCGATCGGCTGGCTGTGTTTTCGCTTGCGCGGGCCGTATTTCACCATCGCCACCATCGCAACCGCGCAGGCGCTGATGCTGATCTTCTTGAAGTTTCGCGATCTGGCCTGGGGCGCCGAAGGCACCACCATCCCGAACCTCGGCAACGCGCCGCTGATGATGCAGTTCGAAGCCAAGGCGGCCTATTACTATGTCGCGCTCGGCCTGCTCGCGCTCGGGCTTGCCATCACCTACAAAATCGAAAAGTCATGGATGGGATATTACCTCGTCGCCATCGGCGAGGATGAAGACGCCGCCGAAGCCATCGGCGTCAACGCGCCGAAGATCAAGCGCGATATCTATCTGATCAGCTCGTTTCTCACGGCACTCGCCGGCACGTTCTACACGCAATACATCTACTTCATCGATCCCGCCACCGCGTTCAACTTCAACATCTCGATCGAGGCGGCGCTGGTGTCGATCGTCGGCGGCATCGGAACGCTGTGGGGACCGGTGATCGGCACCGTGCTGCTGGAAACCACGTCCGCGTTGCTGCAGAGCTGGCTCGGCAGTTCGGTGGGCGGCATCCAGCTCACGGTCTACAGCCTGATCCTGATGGCCGTGATCCTGTGGCGGCCGACCGGGCTGATCGGCGTCGCGACCGACGCGTATCAACGCTACGTCCGCGGCGCTCGGGCGCGGGCATAGGGTGACGGCGATGGCAGATGCGCTGGTCATTCGCGGTCTCAACAAGCGGTTCGGTGGATTGCGCGCCGTGCAGGACGTGAGCTTTTCCGTGCAGCAAGGCGAAACCGTCGCGCTGATCGGACCCAACGGCGCCGGCAAGACCACGAGCTTCAATTTGATCACCGGGTTTCACCGGCCCGATTCCGGCTCGGTGTCGGCGTTCGGCCGCGAGATCACCGGCCTGAAACCGCACGACGTCTGCGCGCTGGGGCTGGCGCGCACCTTTCAGGTCGCAAAACCCTTTGGCGCGATGACCGTGCTGGCCAATGTCATGACCGGCGCGTTTTTGCGCGACAAACATGCCGACGCCGCGCGCGAAAAAGCCCGCGAGGCCATCGAATTCGTCGGTCTGTCGGCGCGGGAGCAGACACCGGCGCGGGATCTGACCACCATCGACCAGCGCCGGCTGGAGATGGCGCGTGCGCTGGCGACGCAGCCGCGGCTGCTGCTGCTCGACGAGGTGATGGCCGGGCTGAACCCGTCCGAGATCGATCAGGCGGTGGCGCTGGTCGGAAAACTCTCGCAGCGCGGCCTGACCATCGTCATCGTCGAACATGTGATGCGCGCCATCATGGCGGTGGCGCGCCACATCGTGGTGCTCGACCATGGACAAAAGATCGCCGAGGGCACGCCGAAACAGATCGTGGAAAATCCGGAAGTGATCCGCGCTTATCTGGGCTCATACGTGCACCCCCCGGGAGAAGCCTAGTGCTCAGATTAGCCGGCGTAAGCGCCAGTTACGGATCGGTGCCTGCGATCCACGACGTCAGCCTCGAGATCGGCGAAGGCGAAGCTGTCGGACTGCTGGGCGCCAATGGGGCGGGAAAAAGTACTACGCTGCGCGCGATTTCCGGGCTGGTGCGGCTGACCTCCGGCGCGATCACGTTCGCAGGCGTGAACCTTGCGTCGCTGCCGCCGCATCGGATTCCGGAATTGGGGATCGCGCACGTGCCGGAGGGCCGTCAGGTGTTCCCCGAAATGACCGTGCAGGAAAATCTCGAGATCGGCGCCTATGTGCCGGCCGCAAAGGCCGAGCGCAGCCGCTCGCTCGACCTCGTCTACAGCATCTTTCCGAGACTGGCCGACCGCAAAAAACAGCTCGCCGGCACCATGAGCGGCGGCGAACAGCAGATGCTCGCGGTGGGCCGCGGCCTGATGCTGAAGCCGCGCCTGTTGATGCTCGACGAACCGTCGCTGGGTCTGGCGCCGGTGATGACCGATGTCACCTTCGAGAAGATCGCGGAAATCCACAAGATGGGCACCGCCATCCTGCTGGTGGAGCAGAATGTCAGCCGCGCACTGACTTTGGTGCAACGCGCCTATGTGCTGGAAAGCGGCAATGTCATCATGCACGGGTCAAGCGCCGAGCTCGCCAACAACAAGCAGGTTCAGGCGGCATATCTCGGCATCTAGTTTTCTCGCCGATGCCGGAGATCAGAACTTCCCCGTTATGCCGGAGTGCAGCGGGAATTCGGTGCAGGAGCCGTTGCCCACGGTGGCGCCGCCGACTACGGCAGTGCAGGCAAAGGAAACCGCTGCGGCTCGATCCGTCGAATAATGTTTTCAACAGCGCGGTCGATCACGCAAGCCGCTTGCCCAGATCGGTGGTCCGCCGCGCTCTTCCGGGTCTTGCAATGACACTGCTCAACGTCGTGGCATGCTCGATGGGGCAGTTTCGATTTGGCTTGAACCGTCACAAATATGCAACATGATTTGCGCCCCGGCTCGGCGATCCGGCGGGCTGCGGCCTTAGCCGCGGAGAGCGCGCGGATATTTGGCGTCCGCCATTCGCACTTGCTCGAAGCGGACTTTCGGCGCTGCCGTCCGGCCATTGAAGAGCCTCGTAGTGGGCCCGAACCGTTACCCATGGCGACGCCGACATGCTGCCACTTGCTGGCGCGATGGAAAATGCTGTCAAATATCTAAAGGCCGCGGTAACTTCGCAGCATTATCTCTTTTCCGGCAAATCTCGACCATCCGTGGCGGAAACGGCTTTGCGGTCCGACCATAATTTAGCCGTTCTGAACAATTCAATTGTCAACCTTAGGTCGTTAAATTAATATCCTTCACTTCATTTCGAAAACGGCATTGATCGATGATCGACATCGGGGCCTCGCGGCAGCGGCGAAATGAATCTTCCGACAGCGCTTTCACGCGTCTCAATCTGCTTGGCGTATCCCCGATCTTCCGCGAGACGCTGCGGATCATCGAACGGATCGCCGGCGTCGATGCCACGGTGCTGATCCAGGGCGAAACCGGCACCGGCAAGGAATTGGCGGCCCGGGCGCTGCATTATCTGAGCCCGCGTCACGAGTTTCCGTTTATCCCCGTCAATTGCGGCGCGCTGCCCGATAACCTGCTCGAAAGCGAGTTGTTCGGCCACGAGCGCGGCGCGTTCACCGACGCCAAGCAGGCCAGCCGCGGCCTGGTGGCGCAGGCCGAGGGCGGCACGCTGCTGCTGGACGAGGTGGAGGCGATGACGCCGCGCGCGCAGGTCGTTTTGCTGCGTTTCCTGCAGGATCACACCTACCGGCGGGTCGGCGGGCGCCAGATCTCCAGTGGCGACCTGCGGATCGTGGCGTCCAGCAATGTCGATCTCGAGGAGATGGTTCGCCGCGGCCAGTTTCGCCGCGACCTGTTGTTCCGTTTCGGCATCCTCAACGTGATGATGCCGCCATTGCGCGAGCGCGACCGCGACGCGGTGCTGCTGGCCGAGCATTTTCTCGACCGCTTCGCCACCCAATATGAGCGGCCGCGCAAGCGCCTGCACGCCAAATCGATCGGCTGGCTGTTGTCGCATGACTGGCCTGGCAACATCCGCGAGCTGGAAAATCTCATGCTGCGCGAATTCCTGCTTGCCGACGGCGACAGCATCCGGATCGGTCCGGCGCAACAGAGCGCGGCGGACGCGGCTTTCAGCCGGATTGCGGTCGACGAAACCTTCAAGTCAGCCAAGGCGCGGGCGATCGCGCTGTTCGAGAAGACTTATCTGCGTCACCTGTTGACCGAAACCGGCGGCAACGTGTCGCTGGCCGCGCGCATTTCGCACAAGGACCGCAGTACGCTCAACAAGCTGGTCAAGAAGCATGGACTGGCGTCCGACCGGTTCCGGTCCGGCATGCGGCGGCCATGATGACAATGCGTTCGCGCGATTGCCGGGCTTTCTAGCGAACTGCCGCGCATTATAACTGCGGTTCAGCGCGGATAATGCCAATGGATTCATGGCGCAACCCCGTGAGCTGGGGACAATTTCCCTCATCGGGTCGATGCGCCTCCATTTGCGAACAACCATTGCACACCGCCGATTGCGACTCCGATTGACATCTCGCAGTGGGGCAAATCCGCCTCAGCGCCGCACCGCCGTTTCGAAAAACACCAGCGTTTGGCTGGTTACCGGCGATGGCATGCCGCGTGCAACACCGGTCACCGCAGACTTCCCGCGGAGATTCATCCGTGCCGGCCTACAGCGAGCGAACCATCGTGATCGCAGGCATCATCGAGCGATATGTGACAGATCATCCGCGCGCCGCCGACACGCCTGAGGGCATCCGCAGCTGGTGGGTGGCGCGCCAGCGCTTCGGCGATTCCGTCGACGAAGTGCGGAAAGCGCTGGACTATCTGGTCGCGCGGCGGCGTCTTGCGAGCAGCGTTCTTCCCGACGGCACGGTGATCTTTCGTGCCGCACGCGCACCCGACGGCATGGAGGAATAGTAAACCTTGCCCGTCCGACGCGCGCCTCCAGTCAACCGTCGCCATCGAAAGGAACACCGATGCCAGCAGCCCTGACGTATCCCGGCGTCTATATCGAAGAGCTTCAAAGCGGCGTGCACACCATCACCGGGGTTGCGACCTCGATCACAGCGTTCATCGGCAGCGCGCCGCGCGGGCCGACCGACGATCCGGTTCGCGTGCAGAGTTTTGCCGAGTACGATCGCCAGTTCGGCGGGCTGTGGGTCCAGAGCACGCTCGGATACGCGGTCGCGCAATTTTTCCTCAATGGCGGCGGCGACGCCCTGATCGTGCGGGTGGCTTCGACCGCGGCCGCGGCAAAGGCAAAAGCCAATGTCGGCGGCCTGCCGCTGATCGCGGCCCAGGCCGGCGAGCAAGGCAATAGCATCGCCGTTACCGTCGGCAATGCCACCAGCGGCACCGCAACGCTTTTCAAATTGACGGTGAAAGTCGGCAACACCGCCGCGGTCGATTTCGACGAAGCGTCGCACACGACCATCGGAGCCACATTGGCGGCGGCCGCGGTCCGGCTCGATCCCGGCGCCCCGGCGCCGGGGGCACGGCCGCTCAATGGGGGCCCGACGACTCTCAAGGGCGGTACCGACGTGCCCGCCGCTGCGCACGCCACCCTCGGCGGATTCACGCTGGTCGCCGTCAGCGCCGGCAAATGGGGCTCCGGATTACGCTTTCGCGTGGAAGACGTCGGCTCCGGCAAGTTCAATCTGCTGGTCCGCGATACCGGCACTAGCGTCACCGAGCGGTTCCTGAATCTGTCGGCGGATCCGAACGACGCGCGCTTCGTCACCACCGTGCTGGAACAGCAGTCGCAGCTTGTCCGCACCCTGAACGCGGTGCCGAATCCGCTGACCAGCTTCCAGCCCGCGCCGGCGGTCGTCGGCGCCGATCCGCTGCTGGACGCCGCCTCCTCGACGGCGCTGGCCGACGGTTGGGATGGGCCTGCGATCACCGACAATGATATTTCGCTCGCAAGCCTTGCGGGCGCAAAGCACGGGCTCTGGGCTCTGGAAAACGCCGATCTGTTCAACCTGCTGTGCATTCCGCCGCTGACATTCGACACCGACATCAACGCCACGACGCGAACGGCGGCGGCAGCCTACTGCAAGGCGCGCAGAGCCCTCTACATCGTCGATCCGCTGATGGCTTGGAACAAGCCGGCGGCCGTGATCGGCAATTCCGCCGCCACCGGGATCGACGGCAGCGATTTCGGGATGGCGCGCAGCGAGAACGCCGCGCTGTTCTTCCCCTTCATCGTCTCGCCCGATCCGCTGCAGGAGAACCGGCTCGAAACATTCGCGCCGTGCGGCGCGGTGGCCGGGGTGATGGCGCGCACCGATACCAACCGCGGCGTCTGGAAGGCGCCGGCCGGCATCGAGGCGACGCTGGCGGGCGCCAGCGCGCTTTCGGTCAAGCTGACCGATGGCGAGAACGGCCAGCTCAATCCGATCGGAGTGAACTGCCTGCGCTCCTTCCCGGTGATCGGCCGGGTGGTGTGGGGCGCGCGCACCATGCGCGGCGCCGACCAGCTTGCCGACCAGTGGAAGTACATCCCGGTACGCCGGCTTGCGCTCTACATCGAGGAAAGCCTGTTCCGCGGCACGCAGTGGGTGGTGTTCGAACCGAACGACGAGCCGCTGTGGTCGCAGATCAGGCTCAATGTCGGCGGCTTCATGAACACGCTGTTCCGGCAAGGCGCGTTTCAGGGCGCCTCCCCGAAAGACGCCTATTTCGTCAAGTGCAGCCACGAGACCACGACGCAGACCGATATCGACAACGGCCTCGTCAACATCATCGTCGGCTTCGCGCCGCTGAAGCCCGCCGAATTCGTCGTCATCAAGATCCAGCAGATCGCTGGCCAAATCGAAAGCTGAAGGAAACGCCATGGCTCAATTCAGCGTCAACGCGCAGCGTTTCGACCCCTACAAGAACTTCAAGTTCCGGGTGAAATGGGATGGCCGCTACGTCGCGGGCATTTCCAAATGCTCCTCGCTCAAGCGCACCACCGAAGTGGTGGAGCATCGCGAAGGCGGCGATCCCTCGACGTCGCGCAAATCCCCGGGCCGCACCAAATACGACGCCATCACCCTGGAGCGCGGCGTCACCCATGACGTCGCCTTCGAGCAATGGGCCAACAAGGTCTGGAATTTCGGTTCCGGGCTCGGGCTCGAGGTTTCGCTCAAGGACTTCCGCAAGCACCTGATCATCGAGGTCTACAACGAGGCGGGTCAGCTCGCGCTCGCCTACAAGGTCTACCGCGCCTGGGTGTCGGAATTCCAGTCCTTGCCGGATCTCGACGCCAACGCCAACGCGGTCGCGATCCAGCACCTCAAGCTCGAAAACGAAGGCTGGGAACGCGACTACGACGTCACCGAGCCCAGCGAACCGAGTTTCGTCGAACCGTAGGCGATGAGGATCGAGCCCGATGAATGCGCTGGCGGACGATGCACTGCTCGGCCTATGGGAACGCGGCGCCGGCTGCGCCCCGGTCGAGCGCGCGCTGCTGCTGCTCGGCGCCGCATTGCCGGAGCAGAGCCTGGAGCATTGCGCCGAAATCACGATCGGGGCGCGCGACGCCGCGATCCTCAAACTGCGGAGTGCCGCTTTCGGCGGCCGGCTTGCCGGCCGCGCCAATTGTCCGCGCTGCCATGAGGAGCATCAATTCGATCTCGACATCGGCGAGTTACTGGCCAGCGCGCCGCCGCGGGCCGAGGGCGAAATCGTGCTCGACGACGGCTTGCGCTTTCGCCTTCCCAACAGCCGCGATCTTGCGGCCATCGCGCACCACAATGACGCCGACGCCGCGATCCGGCAGCTGATGCAACGCTGCTGCGTCGACGCGTCGGCGGCGCCGGATTGGCCGCAATCGCTGCTCGACGCGGTCGACGCGCGCATGGCAGCGCTGGAAGGCGCGGCCGACATCCGGTTGCGATTCGACTGCATCGCCTGCGGCGAGGCATGGACCGATCGCCTCGATGTCGCCGGCTATGTCTGGGAGGAGATCACCGAGCGCGCGCGGCGCCTGCTCGACGAAGTCCATGGCCTTGCCGCGCATTACGGCTGGAGCGAGCAGCAGATTTTGGCGATGAGCGGCGCGCGCCGCGGCGCCTATCTGCAGCGGTGTTTCGCATGAGCGGCTTTCTGCGCTGGCAGGCGGAACGGGCGCTCGGCCAGGCTTCCGGCGTGCGGCCGGCGCGGCAGCCGCCTGGTTTTGCCGCCGGACCATCGCGCAGCGGCGATGCCGCGGCGGCATTCGCATCGCCGGGCGATTTCGGCACGGCCGAGCGGCCATTCGATGCGCCGTCGCCGGACCTGACAAGACCCGCACGCGCCGATGCAATGCCGGCCACGCCGCGTGCGCCTGCCGCGCCGCTGTCGGACACGCCGCGCACGCCTGTAGCGCCAGTACCGGCGCCAACCGATGACGTGGCCGTTACCACGGCTTCGCAATACGGAGATGCACCCGCACCGCACGCCCAACCCCCATCCGCTGCGGATCGGCGCGGGGAACGTGCCGATCGCTCCGCCATCGACGATCGCGGGCCGCGCGACCGACCCCTGATCGCCGATGACAAAACGCCGCCGGATTTCTCGAGCCGCCGCGGATTGGTGCCGCAGCCAATTCCGCGCATTGCTGCACGGCTTGCCCGCAACAGGCCGGCCGGCGATGCATCCGAAGCGCGCCTGGCGGCTTCGCCGGCTCCCGACGTGCATATCCATATCGGCCGGGTCGAACTGACGGCCATCGCTGCGGCCGCCCCGCGCCGCGAATCGGCGGCGAACGCCAAGAAGCCGATGTCGCTCGAGGAATATCTGCGCCGTCGCAGCGGGAGGCCATCGTGAGCAACGCGCTTGCGATCGCCGGCGTCACCGCGGTCCTCAAGGACTTGCTGGACGGCGCCATGATCGACCACAACCTCACCAGCACCATGGGCCAGGGCGTCGTGATCTCGGCGCTCGCCCCGGATGCGATCGAACTCGCCAATGACCCGATCCGGCGGCTCAATCTGTTCCTGCATCAGGCCACTCCCAATGCGGCCTGGCGCAATGTCGGCTATCCCTCGCGCAATTCGGCCGGCGAGCGCATCGGCAATCCGCCGCTGGCGCTGGACCTGCATTATCTGCTGACCGCTTACGGCACGCTCGATCTCGAGGCCGAAGTATTGCTCGGCTACGCCATGCAGGTGCTGCACGAAACCCCGGTACTCGCGCGCGCGGCAATTCGTACCGCACTCAATCCGCCGAGCCCGCCGGTGACCGGCAGCATGCTGCCGAACATCTATCAGGCGCTGCAGGCCTCCGATCTCGCCGACCAGATCGAGCAGATCAAGATCACGCCGTCGGTGATGAATACCGAGGAACTGTCGAAACTGTGGACCGCATTTCAGTCGCATTATCGGCCGACCGCGCCCTACCACGTCACCGTGGTGCTGATCGAATCGCGCAGGCCCGCGCGCTCGCCGCTGCCGGTGCTGAAGCGGCACGTCGAGGCGCGCCCCAGCCTGCTGCCGCCATTCCCGGAGATCGAATCGATCAAGCTGCTGCATTCGCAGATCGCGGCGCAGCTTGGCGAGTTGATCGAGCTTCACGGTCATGACCTCGACGGCTCCGGCCATACCCTGCTGCTCACCAACCCGCGTCTCAACATCGACACCACACTCGCCGCGGCGGCGCCGCCCGATGCATCGATGGCGGCATTCACCCTGCCGACCCAGACCGTGGACTTTCCGGCCGGCTTCCCCGCCGGGACCTATGCGGCCACGCTGCAGCTGCTGCACGGCAACGATCCGCTGCCGCGGCTCACCAACCAGCTGCCGCTGGCGATTGCGCCACAGATGACGGCGCCTTTGCCCAGCCCCGTCAACCTTGCCGCCGACGGCAGTCTCACGCTCATCCCGGCCTGCGCGCCGGGCCTGCGTCCCGATCAGCGCGTGTCCATGATCCTCGGCGGGCACGAGGTTCCGGCCGAACGCGTTCGCAACCACGACGAAGACGCCGACCTTCGTGTTCAAGCATTTCTCGCCCGGCAAATACTGGGTGCGGTTGCGCGTCGATGGCGTGGACAGCCGCTTGGTCGACTACGACGCCAAACCGCCTGCCTTCATCGGTCAGCAGATCGAGGTCAAGCCATGACCGATGCCGGCGCACCAGCAACCTGGGTCGAGGCCAATCAGCGCTCTCTTGCCGCGGAGCTGTCGCGCCTGCGCCGGCGCATCGCGGGCGACACGGCTGCGGACGACCCGGACGATGCCGGCGTACCCGAGCAGGCTGAGCTGTCCTCGCCGACCGCCATCGACGTGATCGCGCATGCCTTCGATCTGTCGCCGTTCGAACGCGAGGTGCTGCTGCTATGCGCCGGCATGGAAATGGACGCGCAGTTCGCCACCGCCTGGGCCAAGGCCAACGACGGACGCGGCGCGACGTTCGCAACCGCGCTCGGGGCCCTTCATGAGCCGCACTGGAGCGCGCTGACGCCCGCGCGTCCGCTGCGCCGCTGGCGGCTGATCGAAATGGAGCCCAACCAGCCGCTCACCACGGCGGCGCTGCGCATCGACGAACGCATCCTGCATTTCCTCGCCGGCATCAATCTGCTGGACCAGCGGCTGCGGCCGCTGCTCACCGTTTACGCTCCCCCGCGCCTGATGGCGGAGCAGCAGCAGGCGCTTGCCAACAGCATCGCCGCCGCGTGGAGCCGGCCCTCCGGACCGCACACCGTGATCCATCTGAGCGGCGACGAGCTGTCCGGGGCGGAAGATATCGCCGCCGCCGCCGCCGCCGCGATCGGGCATCAGCTTTACGTGCTGCGCGCCGAGGACGTAGCGGCGGGCGCGTCCGACCTCGAAACCTTCGGAGTGCTGTGGGAGCGGGAAGCCGTGCTGCTGCCGGCCGCGCTGCTGGTGCGATGCGGCGACGGTGCGGTCGGCGCCCATGTCCATGCCATGGCCGAACGGATGGTTGGCTTGCTGGCGATCGCAGCACGCGAAGCGCCGCATTTGCGCAGCCCGCAGCTGCGATACGAACTTGCGAAACCGGACGCCGCCGAGCAGAAACGGCTGTGGCAGGCAGCGCTCGGGGCAAATGGCCGCGCGCTGAACGGCGCGCTCGATGGCGTGACCGCGCAGTTTCGGCTTAGCGCGCGCAGCATTGCCGTCGCGGGCGCCGCGGTCAACGAACGTATCGAAGCCGGCGAACCGGCCGCGGCCGCGGTATGGAACGCCTGCCGCGAAGGCGGGCGGCGCGGCCTCGACGAGCTGGCGCAGCGGATTCCGCCCGGCGCAGGCTGGGATGACCTGGTGCTGCCGGCCGGGCAGCTTGGCGCCTTGCGCCAGATCGCGGCGCAAGTGCGCCAGCGCACCCGGGTCTACGACGAATGGGGTTTTGGCGATCGCAACGCGCGCGGGCTCGGCGTCGCGGTGCTGTTCAGCGGCGGCAGCGGCACCGGCAAGACGCTGGCGGCCGAAGTGCTCGCCGGCGATCTCGCGCTCGACCTCTACCGAATCGACCTGTCGTCGGTGGTGAGCAAGTATATCGGCGAAACCGAGAAGAACCTGCGCCGCGTGTTCGACGCGGCCGAGGAGAGCGGCGCGATCCTCTTGTTCGACGAGGCCGACGCGCTGTTCGGCAAGCGCAGCGAAGTCAAGGACAGCCACGACCGCTACGCCAATATCGAGGTCAGCTATCTGCTGCAGCGGATGGAAGCCTATCGCGGGCTGGCCATCCTGACCACCAACCTGAAGTCCGCGCTCGATGCTTCGTTCCAGCGCCGGCTGCGCTTCATTATCAACTTCCCGTTTCCCGACACGGTCCAGCGCGAGGCGATCTGGCAGCGCAGCGTGCCGGCTGCGGCGCCGACCGAGGCGCTCGATTTCCGCAAGCTCGCCCGCCTCAACGTCACCGGCGGCAGCATCCGCAACATCTCGCTCAACGCGGCATTCATCGCCGCCGACGAAGGCGCGCCGCTCTCGATGCGTCATCTGCTCTCCGCAGCCCACGCCGAAAGCGCCAAGCTGGAGCGTCCGCTCGCCGAAACCGAAACCCGGGGCTGGACATGACACAGCGCGCGCCACGCGTGAACGTGACCATCGACCGCCTGGTGCTGCGCGGTTTCGCAGCCGAGCAGCGCGATGCCATCGCGGCGGCGCTGACGCAGGAATTGAGCGACCGGCTGAGCGAGCCCGGCGCGCAGCAATTCGCAGCGAGCCGGTCGCTGGCTTCGCTCCGCGCGGCGCCGATCAGTCTTGGCTCGCCCGCGACGCCGCAGGCGATCGGCGCCCAGGCGGGCCGCCGGCTGGCGCGGAGCATCCGGTCATGACGCACGTTGCTGCAGTCAAAGCCGCGCCGGCGGCCAGCCCGGTCCCTTCAAGCGCGTCCTTGAGCACGCTGCTTCAGCGTAAATGTGCGTGCGGCGGCGAAGCCGGATTCGACGGGACCTGCAAGGAATGCAGAAAGGAAACGCTGCAACGCAAGGTCAACAACGGTTTCGCCGCGTCCGCGACGCCGCCGATCGTGCACAGCGCGCTCCGCTCGCCCGGCCGCCCGCTAGATCCGGCGACGCGTGCCGTCTTCGAAGCGCGCCTCGGACACAATTTCGGCCGCGTCCGGGTGCACGCCGATGCGCACGCGGGCGCTTCGGCGAAGGCCGTCAACGCGCTCGCCTATACGGTCGGCGAGCACGTGGTGTTCGCGCCCGGCCGGTTCAGGCCGCAGGACTCCGAAGGGCGATTGCTGCTCGGTCACGAACTCGCGCACGTCGTGCAACAGTCGGCGGCGGGAATCGGGCCCCCCACAAGCGAGGCGGCGCTTGAGGCCGAGGCGGATGGGGCCGCGGCGGCGGCGGAAAGAGGCGGCCGAGGGTCGGTGATGCATCGGGTCGCACCGCACCTGCTCCGTCAGGAGGAGGCCGGAGATCCGCAACCCAAGCCGGCCAAAAAGTCGCGTGACCTCGTCGGCATCGCCGCCCGCGTCCGCAAGGCCATCAAGGGCTTGGGAACTGACGAAGAGGCGGTCTACGCCGCCCTGCAGGAGCTCGACCGCGATCCTGAGGCGATCCAGCAGCTGATGGAGATTTATAAGGCACGCTATCCGCTGACGCTGATCGACGACATCCGCGACGATTTCAGCGGCGAAGAGCTCGAATACGCCTTGCAGTTCCTCAACCTCGGCGATCCGGGATCGGCGCAGCGGATCGACGACTCTGCCGCTCTACAGCGCCAGAACGGCCGCCGACAGAATCCGCGAGGCGGTCGAAATCGTCGGTACCGACGAGGAAGCGATTTATGCGGCGCTACTGCCGTTCCGGGGCGACACGCTCGACGTCCAGCGCGCCTATAGCGAGCTTTATCATGAAGACCTGCGCGATCGCCTCATCGACGAAATGAGCGGCTCGGAACTCGAATACGCGCTGTCGCTCCTGGAGACGCCCTACGAACGCTACATCCAGGAAGGCAACGCGCGGCTGGCCGGCGCGCCGTTCGGCGCCTTCGGCGACGTCTGGAGCTATTGCATGCCGGAGGAGCGCACGACGACCGGCGGCACCGAGCGTACCTATTGGTACGATGCCAAATATTTCGGGACTCCGACCGCACCGCGAGATCACGACCGAGGGCGGCGAGCAGAAATTCAGCTGCAAGGTCAAGCCTGCTGTCCGGCAAGAGCCCGGCCGAAGCCATCGATCAGCTGTTCGATCACCAGGACCGCTGGAAGGTCGCCTGCGCCGAATTCGTGCAGATTGTCCATCTCTACGCGCTGCGCCCATACGCGTCCGGCGCTAAACGCTTCGATGCGACCGTCGGCGGGCAACGTGACGCTGGAGATCAGGCGGCGTGGATCAACGGGGGTCGAGACCGAGGTCGTCTTCAAGCGCGACACGCCCGGCGCGCCGATGATCCGGTCCGACACCGGAGAGCCGGAGCGGCGAACGGCGGAAACGCTGCTCGCGGTCGCGCCGATCGGCAGCCGCGTGCGCTGGACCAACCTTGCTGCCGTGCCCAAAGATCGCAAGAAAGAGCGCGAGATAGGCAACCCTTGGCAGAACGAGAACACGATCAAGCTCGGGCCCGACAAATTCGGCGCGCACGGAACCGCCACCGGCATCTTTACCGCGCACAACACCCATACTCGCGAGGACGTCGAGGTGATGACCGCGCGCGGCACCAATCCCGACGCCGACGCCTCTTACGTCCGCCGGAACATCTTCATCAGCGAAATCGAGTTCTTCAGGAGCCCGGTCGAGCCATGACGTGTGAATGCCAGATCATCCTGCAGGCGGCCGCTGAACGGGGCACACCATGACCGCCTTTCCCGGCTCTCCCAAAACCCTGCGCGGCGGTCTGGTGCTGATCGATGCGTCGTCCGGCACGGTCAAGCGCGTCATCACGCTGCAGTACAATCCCGACCAGATCTCGCGCACGCTGCAGGTCCAGGGCGTCGGCGAGGCCGGCGACCGTTCGGAGGCGCTGCGGCTGAAGGGGCCGGCGGTCGAGACCTTCAAGATCGAGGCGGAACTCGACGCTTCGGATCAGCTCGAATTTCCCGACGACAATCCGAACGCGGTGCAGTTCGGGCTGTATCCGCAGATCGCCGCGCTGGAGTCGATGATCAATCCGTCCGCCGGCGATCTGATCGGGCAGAATTCGCAGGCCAGCAGCGGAACGATCGAGATCGCGGCGGCGGAAGCTCCGCTCGCGCTGTTCGTGTGGAGCGCGCAACGCGTAGTGCCCGTGCGGGTCACCGAATTCAGCATCACCGAGGAAGCGTTCGACCCGAACCTCAATCCGATCCGCGCCAAGGTGAGCCTCGGCCTGCGCGTGCTTTCGGTGGAGGACGTCGGGTTCTCGCACAAGGCAGGCTCGCTGTTCCTCGGCTACCTGCAGCGCAAGGAAATGCTGGCATCGAAAGCCGCGGTAAGCGGGCTCGATGCGCTGGGCATCGGAGGCATTCCATGACCGACGCCCTCAAGACCCTCGACGCGCTGCTGCAGAGTTCGGCGGCCGGGACGCAGCTGTTCCCGCCGACCAGCCGCTACTACGGACTTGCAACGACGTCGCTCACCAGCGCCGACGGCCGCACCGTGAATTATCTGCGCCGCCGGTTTCTGCCGCGAGCCTCTCGCTTCGCGCTGTTGAAAGAGCATGTCGTGGTCCAGAACGACCGGCTCGACAATCTGGCCGCCAAATATATCGGCGATCCCGAGCAGTACTGGCGGCTGTGCGACGCCAACAACGCGATCCGCCCCGATGAACTGATCGAAAGTCTCGGGCATGTGCTGCGCATCACGCTGCCGGAAGGCATTCCGGCGCCATCGGGGAGCCGCTAGATGGCCGGCAGCATTCAGCTTTCGCTGCTGATTGGCCCGGGCATGCCGGTGCCGGCGCTTGCCAACGTCGTCAACGCGCTCGACAGCGTGCAGGTTACCAGTTCGACCGGCTCCAGCGGTTTCCAGCTCTCCTTCAAGGTCGGCAAGAAGTCGACGCTGCTGACCACCCTGCTGCCGTCCGGCTACTTCGATCCGATCATCACCCGCGTCATCGTCATCGTCATCGTCAACGGCATGCCGAACGTGCTGATGGACGGCGTGGTCACGCGCCAAGAAATGTCGCCCAGCAACGACGTCGGCAAGTCGACGCTCACCATCACCGGCGAAGACCTCAGCCGCATGATGGACCTCGTCGAAATGCCGTTCGCGCGCTATCCGATGCCGGTAATCGCGCGGGTCTATGCCATCCTCGCCAAATACGCGGTGCTCGGCATCGCGCCGGTCGCGATTCCGCCCTTCATTCCCGACATCCCCAACCCGCTGGAGAAATTGCCGAGCCACAACGGCACCGATCTCGCCTACATCAAGGAGCTCGCCTCCAAATGCGGCTATGTTTTCTATGTCGAGCCGGGTCCCGCACCGGGATCGAGCATCGCCTATTTCGGACCTGACATCCGCATTCCGGCGCCGCAGCCCGCGCTCAATGTCAACATGGACGCCCTGACCAATGTGGAACAGCTGAGCTTCAGCCTCGACGGCACCGCCAAAAAGATCGTCGTCATCACCATCTTCGATCCGGCGACGCAGAAGATCCCGGTGCCGATCCCGCTGCCCAACATCAACATCCTGCGGCCGCCGCTCGGCGCGCGGCCGACCATGCCGAGCAAGCTGGAATTCGCCGAAGGCATGGCGGCGCTGGGCCCGATCGACGCCGCGAACCGCGCGCTCGGAATGCTGATGAGCGCCAACGATTCAGTCACCGGCTCAGGCACGCTCGACGTGCTGCGTTACGGACGTGTGCTGCGCTCGCGCATGCTGGTCGGCGTGCGCGGCGCGGGGCTTGCCTATGACGGGCTCTATTACGTCAACAGCGTCACGCACAACATCAAGCACGGCGCATACAAGCAGAGCTTCAACCTGTCGCGTGACGGCCTTGTCTCCAACACACCTTCGGTGATGCCATGACGACCACCACCTCCTCGCCCGAGATCCGAACCTTCTACGGCAAATATCGCGGCACCGTGATCAACAACATCGATCCGCTGCTGCGCGGACGGTTGATGCTCGAGGTGCCCGACGTCACCGGGCTGGTGCCATCGAGCTGGGCCGAACCCTGCGTTCCGCTGGCCGGCCCGAGCGGCCCGCCGATGGGCGTCTACATGGTGCCGCCGATCGGCGCCGGGGTCTGGGTCGAGTTCGAGCGCGGCGATCCGTCCAGTCCGATCTGGGTCGGCTGCCGCTGGGGACTGCCGTCGGACATACCGCCGCTGGCGCTCGTGGGCCTGCCGGTGTCGCCGAACATCTGCATGCAGACGCTCGGGCAGAACATGCTGATGCTCAGCGACATGCCGCCGACGCCGCTAACGGGCGGGATCATTCTCAAAAGCCTTACCGGAGCCATGCTGGTCGTCAACGACGCCGGCATTTTCATCCAGAACGGCAAGGGCGCTTCGATCAACATGATGGGGCCGTCCGTCGACATCAATATGGGCGCGCTCACCATCATCTGACGGCGAGGCGCGCCGCGAAAGTGAGGCCAATGCCAGGACCCATCCTTCATCTCGGTGCGACGGTGCTGTGCGCGCATGGCGGTCAGGCCATGCCGACGGCGCCGGTGCCGCGCGTGCTGGTAAGCGGCCAGCCGGTGGCGACGATCGCGGCTCCCTATGCGGTCGCCGGCTGCGCGTTCCCGCCGGCGGCGGGCGGACCGTGTGTCACCGGTCAATGGGTAGTCGGCGCGGTGCGGGTGCTTGCGATGGGTCAGCCGGTTGCGATCCAGACCGGCGTCGCGGTCTGCGCGCCGACCGGAACCCCGCTGACGGCGGTCGTGGTCCAGCCGCGCGCGATGGCGACATGAGGCGATCATGAACCTCGCTTACCCTTATCGATTTTCGCCGCTCCGCCGCACCGCGGAGACCGACGACGCGCAGCACATCCGCGACCTGATCGAACAGGTGCTGTTCACCATTCCGGGTGAGCGGGTGATGCGGCCGGATTTCGGCAGCGGCGTCGCGCAACTGGTGTTCGCACCGAATTCGGTCGAGCTTGCCAGCGCCACGCAGATGCTGATCCAGGGCTCGCTGCAGCAGTGGCTCGGCGAACTGATCGTAGTTCAGGGCGTGCGCGTCGAGGCCATCGACGCCGTACTGTCGATCACCGTACAATACAGCATCCGCCTCACCGACCAGGTTCAGGTCCAGACCTTCACGCAGCCGGCCGGGGGTGGATCGTGATGTTCCGCTGCTGCGACAACCTCCGGCGCGACGCGGTCGCAGCCCATGCGACGCTGAACGGCATCGACTATCTCGAAGTCATCGACCGCGAGCTTCCGTTGCACGACCCGCTGCGGCAACGCACGCTGCTGGTCTATTGCTTCAAGCCGCTGCCATCAGGTTTTTCCCGCGGCAACGTGGTGCTGACCGGCGGCGAGCGCGTCAAGAACATCACGGTCGAATGGGCGGCGCCCGCCTCGCCGCAGCCCGCGGCGCTGGGTACTCCGGCCGAAGCCTTGACGGCCGCCATCATCGCCGCGCGGCCGAATCCGGCCAGTATTCTGATCGTGCGCGTCGCGGAGCCCGGAGACTACTCCACCTATACGCTGCGCTTCGTCGCTTCCGCGATCGATCCCTCGCTGCCGGCGAACTTCGATCCGCAATTCGCCGCGATCGATTTCTCGTTCAAGATCGAATGTGCTTCGGATTTCGATTGCAAGCCGATCCATCTGTGCCCGGAACCGCCGCCGGACCTGCCGGACATCGATTATCTCGCCAAGGATTACGGTTCGTTCCGGCGGCTGCTGCTCGACCGGATGTCGCAACTGGTGCCGCAATGGCGGCAGAGCAGCGCCGCCGACACCGGCATCGCGCTGGTCGAGCTGTTGTCCTATGTCGGCGATCACCTCAGCTATCAGCAGGACGCGATCGCGACCGAGGCCTATCTCGACACCGCGCGGCGCCGCATTTCGCTGCGCCGGCACGCGCAGCTGGTCGACTACCCGATGCATGACGGGTGCAACGCGCGCGCCTGGCTGCAACTGCAGGTCAATACGGCAAAATGCACGCTGTCCACCACCGGCACGCAATTCCTGACGCGCTGCCCCGGCTTCGCGCCGGGCATGGCGAGCGGCTCCAAAGAGCTGCGGGAGGCAATGCTGCTCGATCCGACGGTGTTCGAGCCGCTGCCCACCGCAACCGGGCTTCTGACGCTGTTCAAGGCGCACAACAAGATGCTGTTTTACACCTGGGACAATGAGCGCTGCTGCCTGCCGCGCGGTGCGACCAGCGCCACGCTCGCCGGACCGCTGCCCGACCTCAACGTCGGCGATGCGCTGCTGCTGGAGGAAATCCTCGGGCCGCATACCGGGCTCGCCAGCGATGCTGATCCGCATCACCGCCATGTCGTGCGGCTCACATCGATCTCCCCGTACTCCGCTGCAACGCTCACGGACCCGCTGACCGGCGCTTCCATCGTCGAGATCGCCTGGGGGCCGGAAGATGCGCTGCCGTTCCCGCTCTGCATATCGGCCAAGACCGACGAGGCGCACGGCTCGAAGACCCTGACCGACGTAAGCGTCGCGCGCGGCAATCTGGTGCTGGCCGACCATGGCCGAACGCTCGCCGGCGAGCCGCTCGGCAGCGTGCCGGCGCCGACGCTTTTCGTGGCGCCCGGCGGCAGCGGCGATTCCTGTTCGCCTCCCGCGCGAATCGAGATTCCCGTGCGCTACTATCCGTCCCTGCAGCAGGCTCCGTTGACGCAGGCCGGCACCGTCATGGTGAAACCCGGCGTCGGGCAAAGCCAGGCCACCCGTCAATCGTTCGATCCCGGCGCATCGGCTACGGCTGCGACGAGTTGGAGCATGGCGGACGTCCTGCCGCAGATCACCAAATTGTCCAGCGTCAGCAACGGAACGCCGGCAATGTGGCAGCCGCATCGCACGCTGCTGAACAGCGCGGCCAACGCCGCCGATTTCGTCGTCGAAGTCGACGACGACGGCCGCGCCCGCCTGCGTTTCGGCGACGCCGCGCACGGGCTGCGTCCGAACACCGGCACACTGTTCACGGCGACCTACCGGATCGGTAACGGCAGCGCCGGCAATGTCGGCGGCGAATCGATCGTGCACATCGTCGCGTCCGCGGCCGATCTTGCGACTATCGACGGCGTGCGCAACCCGCTTCCGGCGGCGGGCGGCGTCGATCCGGAAACGGCGGACGAGGTGCGGCGCAACGCGCCGGAAGCGTTCCGCCGGCAGGAGCGCGCGGTAACCCCCGAAGACTACGCCGACGTCACCGAACGCTATCGCGGCGTGCAGCGTGCCGCGGCGACGACGCGGTGGACCGGCAGCTGGCACACCCAGTTCATTACCGTCGATCCGGTGGCCGGCGTGGATTCCCGGGGGCTTAAGGCCGAGCTTCTCCCGTTCGTCGACCGCTATCGCATGGCGGGCCAGGACCTCGAGTTCAACGATCCGCATTACGTGTCGCTCGAACTGGAGCTGAATGTGTGCGTGCAGCCGGACTATTTCCGCGCCGACGTCAATGCCGGCCTGCTCGATGCGCTGAGCAGCCGCGTGCTCCCGGACGGCAGCCTCGGCCTGTTTCATCCCGACAATTTCAGCTTCGGCCAGACCGTCTATCTCAGCAAGATCTACGCCGCGGCGCATGCGGTGCCCGGCGTCGCGTCGGCGCAAATCGTCACCTTCCAGCGCCAGGGCACCAACGATCCGGCCTATCTCGCCAAGGCAGAACTCCCGGTCGGCCGGCTGGAAATCGCGCGCCTCGAGAACAGCTTGAACTATCCCGAGCACGGCGTGCTTCGCCTCGACATCAAAGGGGGCAAATAGCCCATGAGCACCGACAACCTCACCGATTGCGGCTGCTGCTCCGGCATCGAGATCGACACGCCGGCGGCGAAGTTCAACCGCGCCGGGCTGCCGGCGATCGCCTACCGGATCGGCGCCTATGCGGATTTCCGGCAGACCCTGCTGGCGCGGCTGTCGAGCACGGACTATCCGGCGCTGGCGCCGCTGACTACGCGCGCGCCGGACGACTTTACCATCGCGCTGTGCGATTCCTTTGCCGTGCTCGCCGACGTGCTGACCTTCTACCAGGAGCGCATCGCCAACGAATCCTGGCTCGGCACCGCGACCGAGCGGCGCTCGGTGCTGATGCTGGCGCGGCTGATCGGATATCAGCTCGCTCCCGGCGTTGCGGCCGGCACCGCACTTGCCTTTACGCTGGAGACGGCGCCCGGCGTGCCGTCGCTGGCGGCGCAGCCCGTCATCATTCCGGTCGGCACCCGCGCCCAGAGCATCCCCGATCCGAACCAGGATCCGCAAACCTACGAAACGATTGCGCCTGCCGCCGCACGGGTCGAGTGGAACGCGATTCCCGTACAGCGGTCGGAGCGAATCAGCATTGAATCGCGCCTGAACGAGTTTTACATCGCCGGCGGCGCCAACCAGCTTGCCCCGGGCGATGCCATTCTTTTCGTCGGCATTGATCGTCTGAGCGATCCGAGTAGCAAGCTGTGGGATGTGTGCTGGATCGAGACGGTGGAGGTCGATTCTCGCCCATGATCTCACCCGCATCACGACGTCGGACGGGCTGAAAAGCGAATGGGAGCTACATAATCCGGATGCGCAGGATATCAAGCTCTACGTATTCCGGCAGCGCGCGGCGCTGTTCGGGCACAACGCGCCGGATGCAAACCTGATTTGCAATGCCAATAACAAGCAGTTGTTCGAACCCGCCGATGACGGAGAGTCGAATTACGAATGGGCCAACTTTACACTGGACAGCAACAGCAACCACATCGATCTCGATTCCAGCTATCCCAAGATTGTTAATGACGGCTGGATTGCATTGGCCGGGGGACAATTCACGCCGGATAACATCCAGGTCTATCAGGTCACCGCTGCCATGCAGAATTCGCGCGCGGCCTTCGGCATCAGCGCCAAGATCACGCGCCTGACCTGTGGCACCGTTAGCCTCGACAAGTTCGGGCTGCGGGAAACCGCAGTGCTGGCGCAAAGCGAGGAATTGAAGCTGGCAGAACGGCCGCTGACCTACCCGCTTTATGGCGACACGTTGGCGCTGGGCGAGCGGCAGCCGGATCTGGTGCCGGGGCAACTCATCGCCGTCAGTGGCAAGCGCCAGCGTGTCGTCATCGAGATAGCCTCCGACGACATTTCATTTCAGGATTTACCGAAGCGCAAGCCACAACTGGGCGAATCCTTTGTGATGAAGAAGGCGCCGGACAAGCTACGTCACGGGATCACGCCCGCAGAGCCGGAAGACCTGGACGAAATCCCTGGGCATGCTTTTGTGGCATCTCGAGGATCGCGACGGCATCGCCGTCGACGTCATGGGCTCGACCGCGACAATGAAGCTGCAGCCTGCCTTGAAAGACGATGCGGTAGTCAGCGAGATCCACGCCATCGCGCAAGACCCGGCCGCCATAACAAGCAACCTTGACCGCACTACTATCGTCCTGAAGTCACCGCTGCGGAACTGCTACGATCGCTCCACCGTCACGATCAACGCCAACGTCGCGCCGGCGACCCAGGGTGAGTCCGTCGGAGAGATCGCGGGCAGCGGCAATGCCGCTGCCGTGAACCAGAGCTTTCAGCTCAAGCACGCGCCCCTGACCTATGTGTCCTCGACCGATCCGAGCGGCCGAGCGGCAACCCTGCAGGTCCGCGTCAACGATCTGCTCTGGCACGAGGTGCCGTCGCTTTACGGCCGCGGCCGGCTGGAACGCGTCTATACGATCCGCCAGGACGACGACGGCAAGTCGACGATCCAGTTCGGCGACGGACGGCAGGGCGCGCGGCTGCCGAGCGGCCAGAACAACGTACGGCTTGCATATCGCAAGGGCATCGGCCTTGGCGGCAATCTGCGCGCCCGGCAGATCTCGATGCTGCTGACGGGTCCGCTCGGCGTCAAGGCCGCCGTCAATCCGACCGCCCCGACCGGAGGACAGGATCCCGAGGCGCTGGCCGACGCGCGCAGGAACGCCCCGCTGCATGTCCTGACCCTGGAGCGTGCGGTCTCGATCCAGGATTATGTGGATTTCGCCCGGACCTTCTCCGGAATAGCCAAGGCGTACGGGGTGTGGATCGAGCACGCGCGCGCGCGCGGAATATATCTCACCGTCGCCGGTCCACGCGGCGCCACCATTCCGCAAGACAGCGGCACCATGAAAAACCTGATCGGCGGCCTGCGCCGCTACGGCCACAGCCTGCTGCCGCTCTCGGTGCAGGGTCATGCCGTCACGACCTTCAGGCTTGGCGCGAAGCTCAAGATCGACGGCGATGCGGATGCCGACAAGGTCCGTGCCGCGGTGGCGGATGCGTTGCGGAGCGCGTATTCGTTCGAGGCGCGCGCCTTCGGCCAGCCCGTGACCATCGACGAGATCTACGCGACAATTCAGAACGTTCCCGGCGTCGTTGCGGCCGACATCGATCGACTCTATCGCAGCGACGCAAAGCCGGCGCCCACCGAGCCGCAACCGCGGCTGCTGGCCGCGCTGCCGGAGATCAAGGGCGGCAGCGTCACAGCGGCCGAACTGCTGACGCTCAGCAAGGCGCCGCTGCATTTCGGAGCGATGCCATGAAGTTCGACGCGCGCGAGATGTTCGAACTGCTTCCCGCGATCCTGCGCATCCGCGACCGGTCGCGCGCGGTCGTCACCCCCGGACTGCTGGATCCGGATGACCGCGTCGCGCTCGCCGGTCTTGTTGCCAAGGTCGCCGCGCACGTTGCGCTCAACGCCGGCGAAGCCGAGCAGTTCGACCGCCTGCAACAGAACGCTCTCGGCGGCCCGCTTGCCAGCCTGCTCGCCATGTTCGCCGAGCAGGTCGCCGTCCTGCAGGAGGACCTCGATCAACTCTACGACGACCAGTTCATCGAAACCTGCGCCGACTGGGCCGTTCCCTATATCGGCGAACTGGTCGGCAGCCAGGCCTTGCACGGCATTGCGAAGATCGCGAGCCCGCGCGCCGAAGTCGCGCATACCATCGCCTATCGGCGCCGCAAAGGTACCGTGCCGGTGATCGAGCAGGTCGCACATGACGTCACCGGCTGGAACGCCAGCGCGGTGGAGTTTTTCCAGCGCCTCATTGTCACCCAATACATGAACCACATTCGCCCGCACTGCGCCGCCGCACCCGATCTGCGGCGCTGGGAGCCGCTGGAGCGGATCGGCACCGCGTTCGATCCCGTCATGCGCAGCATCGACGTGCGCCGCATCACCCATGGGCGCGGGCGCTACAACATCCTCAACGTCGGTGTGTTCCTGTGGCGCCTCGACGCCTATTCGCTGAGCGGCTCGCCGGCCACGCCGCTCGACCCCGAGCGCTGGCGCTTCCATCCCTTAGGGATAGATCAGCCGCTCTGCACCAACCCTGCGACCGAGGACGAGATCACCGACCTCGCGACGCCGCTGGACGTGCCCGAGCCGATCGGGCGGCGTGTGCTCGATGCGCATCTCGCGGATTATTACACTGACGCCGACAACGTCGCGAAGAGCCTGCGCCTCTATGAGGACTTCACGGGCAGCTTTCAGCCGATCGATCCGGCGCTCGTGCGCGTGTGCAATCTTTCCGACAGCGGCAGCGGCTGGGCGCATGTTCCGCTGGCCGGCACCTATTCGATCGATCCGGTGCTCGGCCGCATCGCATTGGCGCCGGACCTTGCAGGCCGCAATATACGCGTCGATTTCCATTACGGCTTCAGCGCGGCAATGGGCGGCGGCGAATATGACCGGGCAGCGTCCTTCGAGTCCGCCGGCGCGCTCCCATTGTTGAGCGTCCCCAAACAGTACGCGACGATTCAGGCCGCGCTCGATGCGCTTGCCGGCGCCGGCGTGGTCGAAATTACCGACAGCGGCCGTTACGCGGAAACGCTGAGCATCAGCGCCAACACCGGTCAGGTCGAGCTGCGCGCGGCCAACGGTCATCGCCCTACGCTGATGCTCGGCGGGCCGATGACGCTTGCCGGTGCCGCGGGCTCGGAGATCAGGCTCAATGGCCTGCTTATCGCAGGCGCCGGCTTGCAGGCAAAGGCTTCGGGCGGAAACCAGTTGCGCAAGCTCCATATCGCGCATTGCACGCTGGTGCCCGGCCTCGATCTGTTGCCCGACTGCACGCCGAAATCGCCGGGTGTTGCCAGCTTGACCGCCGACACGCCGGATCTCGAGATCACCATTGAAAGCTCGATCGTGGGAAGCCTTCGCATCGACTCCCGCGTAAAGGTGAGCGCCCGCGACAGCTTCATCGACGCCACCGCGACCACCGGCATCGCCTATGCGGCGCTCGACGGCGCCGGGCCCGGCGCGCCGCTGACCCTCGATGCATGCACCGTCATCGGCAAACTGCATGCACTGACATTCCCACTGATCTCGAACACCATCCTGCTTGCCAATCTGGCCAACAGCGATAGCTGGACGGCGCCGGTGATTGCCGCGCGCCGCCAGGAAGGCTGCGTCCGCTTCAGCTACCTGCCGGAAGCCGCGCGGGTGCCGCGCCGCTATCACTGCCTGCCGGAATCCGCTGTCAGACCGGAGCTGGCGACGCCGCGCTTCACATCCCTGCGCTACGGATTTGCGGCCTACGGGCAGCTGGCGCGCAGCGCCGGCGAGGCGCTGCTGACCGGCGCCGACGACGAAGGCGAGCCCGGCGCATTGCACTGGCTTTACCAGCCGCAGCGCGAAACCAACCTGCGCATCAGGCTCAAGGAATATCTGCGCGTCGGCCTGGAAGCCGGAATTTTGTACGAGAGTTGAGCCATGACAGTCGAGCGAGGGAGTGACACATGAGCGGGGATTACAGCCGGATCGCCTTCGACCCGATGCGGAACTATAGCGGCGTGTCGCTGCAACAGGGCCGCCCGCTCACTGACCGCGACTGGAACGATCAGGGCGCGGCGGTCAATCGGCGCGCGCAGGCCGGGACGGTCGACGCCGGCGGTCCGGTGATCGTATCGAAGGTGACGCCGGACGCTTTCAAGATCCTGCCGGGCCTGCTGATCGGGCGGGGCCGCATGTATGTCGATGGCTTGCTCGCCGACAACCACGGAGCCGCTCCCCAGAAATGGGATGCGACGCTCGCCGAACTCTATGACGGCAACGCCGTTCCTTTTACCAAGCAACCCTATTTGCCGGATCAGACGGTGCCGAGCTCGGGCGGCCCGTATCTCGTCTATCTCGACGTGTGGAACCGCGAAGTCAACCAGTTTCAGGACCCGGATCTCGTCGAGAAAGCGCTCGGCGTCGACACCACCACGCGGGTGCAGACGATCTGGCAGGTCAAGTTGCTCGACGTCGCCGCCGGCACCACCTGCGCGACCGCGCTCGACCAGATTCCTGGCTGGCGCAACAAGACCGCCGCTTCCGCCGGACGTTTGACGACCGGCACGGCACCGGTGTCCAATCCCGATCCATGCCTCGTTCCTCCGGCGGGCGGTTACAAGGGCCTGGAGAACCAGCTCTACCGCGTCGAAGTGCACCTGGCCGGCCCGCTCGGAAAGGCGACGTTCAAATGGTCTCGCGACAACGCCTCGGTCGAAGCCCGGATCACGCACCCGATCGATGCGTCGCACATCGTCGTCGACAGCATAGGCAAGGACAGCCTGCTGCGGTTCTCCGACGGCGACTGGATCGAAATCACCGACGACACCCGCGAATTGAACGGAGAGGCCGGCGAACTCCACAAGATCAAGACCAACGGCGGGGTCGACGACGCGACGCGCACGATCACGCTCGAAAAGCCGTTGGGCTTCAAGCCCGACATCTCCCGCCACGCGCGCATCCGGCGTTGGGATCAGAAAGGCCAGGTCATTGTCCAGGATAAGGACAACACCGTCCACATCGACCTCGACGATCCGGCGGGCAAAGGCGAGAATGGCATACCGACGGGAAAAATGGAGTTGAGGATCGAGGACGGCGTGATTGTCGCCTTCTCGGAGGATGCGGCGGGCGGCGATTTCCATGTCGGCGACTATTGGGTGTTCGCGGCGCGCTCCAGCGACGCAACGATCGAGATTCTCAACAAGGCGCCGCCGCGCGGCATCCATCATCACTACGCCAAGCTCGCGATCTACTCGCCGTCTTCCGACCCGCAGGACTGCCGGCCGAAAGAAGAGGAATGCTGCTGCACCATTACGGTGTCGCCGGGCGGCGACATCCAGGCGGCCATCAATGCGCTGCCGGCGGCCGGCGGATGCGTGTGCCTGAAGACCGGCATCCACACCGCCCCGCAAGAACTGATGATCGCGCGCAGCAACGTCAAGCTTGTCGGAGAGAGCCACGGCACGACGATACGCGGTCCGCATCCCGGCGCCGTGCTGACGATCAGCGGAGGCGACAAGACGGTCGAAGGCATCGAGATTTCGATGATCGCGTTCGAGCGGGCCTCGGAGGAAACCAAAATCCCGGCGGTCATCGCGGTAAGCAACGCCCGCCGCAGCGCGATTCTCGACTGCCGGGTATTTTCCAAATCCGTGCAAACCTCGATCGGCATCCAGCTGGAGAGCGTCGAGGAGTTTCGCATCGCGCGTTGCCGGATCGAACAGGTGACGACGGCGATATCGGCCTCCGGTTTGCAGACCAAGGCCCTGTTCATCGATGACAATGTGGTCGATCTCCTCGTCGATACCGCGAAGTTCGCCGCATTCGGCATCGTCGTCGCGCAAATCAGCGGCCCCTGCCGCATTGCCGGCAATTCGCTGCGCGGCGCCGCGTCCGGCATTGTCGTCAACCGTCAGATCACCGGCGATCCACAACCGGCCGCCACCGACGTGATCGTAGTGAAAAATATCGTCGTCTGTGCGCCGGCGCCGGCCGCGACCAATGCGAACGCGAACGCGCAGGTCTTCGGCATCGATATCGCGGCGCATTCCGGTATCGTTTCGCAAAACCTGCTGCAGGTGCCCGGCGGCAGCCGCGTACATGCGGGGATTCGCGTCACCGGTGACCATATCGACGTCGTCGACAACCAGATCGCGCCGGTCCCCGGCGCCGATAAAACCCACAACGGCTTTGTCGGCATCCAGATCGGCGACAAGGCCGCGTTGACGAGGGACATCAGGGTCGCAGGCAATCTCGTCGATGCCGGCCGGGCCGGAATCGTGGCGACGAACGCCTCCGGGTTGATCGTCGAGAGCAACCTCGTCACCCTCGGCGAGGGCGCCATCAACGCCGGAATCGCGTTGGGCGCCGTCAAGAGCGGCCAGGTGAAAAACAACCGGGTCAGCGGCGGCATCGTCGCGATCCTGTGCTCGGCCGGCGGGCCGAACCAGGTGGTCGGCAACACGCTGGCGAACAGCGCGACCGGCGTGACGATCGTCACGGAAATCGCGCCCGTCGTCGCGCAGAATCGCATCGATGCGGCGAGGTTGGCCGGGATAAACTGCGGCGCCATCACCGGCCGCTGCGACATCGTCGGAAACCGCATCGCCTCGTGCGGATTTCGCGCTCCGACCGCCAGCGGGATTCTTGTCGCGCAAATCCACGGAGAACTGCACCTTGAGGGCAACGAGGTGTTGGACACCGGCCTGTCGCCCGACCGCCAGATCCTTGCCCCGCTGGCGCTGGGAATTGCCGGCACGTCGGTGCAGGAGGCGAGCATCGAGAACAACAATGTCGGTTACACCGATCCGGCGAGCCGTCCGGCCAGCAATGAGGACCGGGCGCTGACGATGGCATGCCTTCTGGAGCAACGCCGAAACCCGACCGCGCCGATCGGCTATTCGATCCAGATCCTCGGCAACAGGTTCACGGGTCCCGGCAAGACCGCGCTGGTCGAGATTCAGGAACAGGCAACCGGCGATCATATGCGTTTCGAGCGGGTGTTTTTCAGCAACAATTATTGCCTGCACTACCCGTTCTATGCGGCCGGCGCCGCCATCAGCAAGAACGCCGGGACGGTCTCGCTGTTCGGCCGGGTCGCAACCGTGATGGGCAATCAGATCAAGGCGATCCACCCCGGCGGAAGCGCGCCGGTGTTCGCATCGGTCAATTTCAACGAAATGCCGGGCCCCTTTATCGGCAACGTCACCTCCGGCGATGTGGTGCAGCATACCCAGTTCCCGGCGCCGCAAAACAGCTTCAACCTGATCGCCTGATCGGCTCAATAGGGAGGAATTAAGATGGACCTCGACGACATGCTGAAGGAGCATCAGCTCTGGCTGGACAAAGCGCATCAGGCCCTGACCTCGGCCAAGACGGCGGATCACGCGCCGGCTGAACTGATGCAGCCGCGCATCGAACGCATCAAGGCGAGAATTGCCGAACTCACCCGGCAGAAGGACCGCGAGGTCAAGCGCTACGATGCGGCGATCGCCGAATTGAACGGCGAGCTTGCAGGTCTTGCCGCCAAAACGACGCCGGATCGGGGTGTACCGACGGCGGCGAAAAAACCAGCGAAGGCCGGGACCAAAAAATGACGAGCAAGTTGCGGTTGACCTGACCGGCGATCCGCGCCAAGCGTGGACCACCCTGCGCGAACGGAATCGGTTGGCTTGTGCCGGGTTTGGAACCGCAGCTTGACCTCGAACGAGACCATCAAACCTTTGGCGCAGGTGCTTTCGGGCCATCGGCAGGCGGTGCCGCCGATCTGGATGATGCGCCAGGCCGGCCGCTACCTGCCGGAATATCGGGAGATCCGCGCCAAGGCCGGCGGCTTTCTCGAGCTGTGCTTCACCCCGGAATTCGCCGCCGAGGTGACGCTGCAGCCGATCCGCCGCTTCAACTTCGATGCCGCGATCATCTTCTCCGATATTCTGGTGATCCCCTACGCGCTGGGACGTTCGGTGCGGTTCGAGGCCGGCGAGGGTCCAAGACTGGATCCACTGGATACGCCGGACAAGGCCGCCACGCTGTCGCCCTCGGCGGATTTTGCAAAACTCGAGCCGGTCTATGAGGCGCTGCGCCGGGTGCGGCGCGAACTCGATCCGAAAAACGCGCTGATCGGTTTTTGCGGCGCGCCGTGGACCGTGGCGACCTATATGGTGGCCGGACAAGGCACGCCCGATCAAGCGCCGGCGCGGATGATGGCCTATCGCCATCCGGATAGTTTCTCGACAATCATCGACGTGCTGGTGGAGAATTCGATCCGGTATCTGCTCGGGCAGCTCAAGGCCGGCGCCGACGTGCTGCAGATCTTCGATACCTGGGCCGGCGTGCTGCCGCCGCGCGAATTTGCGCGCTGGTCGGTGGAGCCGACGCGGCGGATCGTCGAAGGCGTGCGCAGGGAGGCGCCCGATGCGAAGATCATCGGCTTTCCGCGCGGCGCCGGCGCGCTGCTGCCCTCTTATGTCGAGGCAACCGGCGTCGACGCGGTCAGCATCGACTGGGCGGCGGAGCCGCGGTTGATCCGCGAGAAGGTGCAGAGCCGCGTCGCGGTGCAGGGCAATCTCGATCCGCTGGCGCTGATCGCCGGCGGCAAAGCGCTCGACCAAGCCATCGACGACGTGCTGGCGAATTACGCCAAGGGACGGATGATCTTCAACCTCGGCCATGGCATCCAGCCGGAAACCCCGATCGCGCATGTCGAACAGATGGTGAAGCGGGTGAGGGATTATCGGGGTTAGGAGATGTCACCTCTCCCCGCTTGCGGGGAGAGGTCGGATTGCATCGTCAGATGCAATCCGGGTGAGGGGGACTCTCCGCGAGTTCGAGTGCGTGGAAAGTCCCCCTCACCCCGACCCTCTCCCCGCAAGCGGGGCGAGGGAGAAGCTCAGCGCGAGGCCTGCTTGCCTTCGACAAAGCTGACCTCGACGCCTTTTTTGAGCGACTGCGCCAGCCGCGCGACGTCCCAGTTGGTCAACCGAACACAGCCGTGCGATTCGGTTTTGCTGACTCGCGATGGCTCGCTGGTGCCGTGAATGCCGTAGCCCGCCTGCGACAGCCCGATCCACATCGCGCCGACCGGATTGTTCGGGCCGGGATTGATGGTGAAGGGTTTTGTCGATTCGACGCCCTTGAACTTGTATTTCGGATCATAGCGATAGGTCGGATTGGGCTCGATCGAAACGACCTTCAGCGAACCGGACGGTGTCGGCTTTTCCTCGCTTCCGACACTGGCCGGATAGAACGCGATCAGCGTTCCGTCCTTGGCGAATGCCCGCACGGTCTGGCGTGATTTGTCGACTTCGATGCGCGCGGTCCTGGCCGGCGTCTGCTTCGGAAGATTGATCACGTTGATCTTCACGCCGGCGCGGTCGAATTTCTGGCCCGGATTGAGGGCAGCCAGCAAGTCCTGGCTCATGTGGAAGCGTTCGCTCAAGGCTTCCTTCGGTCCGGTGTAGCTCAGGGCCTTGAGCGACTTCATGTCCTCCATTTTTGCGGGAAGCTTTTCGATGTAAGGGCCCTTGATGTCCTGCTCGGTCAGAACGTAGTCGGCGATGATCGCGTCGCCCGAGGCTTGCTGCAGCTTCGACCAGATTTCCTGGGTGAGGACTTTGCCGGATGCGAGACTGTTGGCCTCGGCAAAGGCCTGCAGCGCCTTCTCGACATTATCGCCGAATTTGCCGTCGATCTCGCCGGGTGAAAATCTCGCGCGGTCGAGCAACACCTGGACCTTGACCGCGAGCGGGCTGATGCCGTCTTCGGACGGCAGCTTTCCCGTGAAGTTGGCGCTGTCGATCTTGTCCGGCTTGAGCTCGGCGCCGAGCGCCGGATGCTGAACGACCGCCATCAACACAAGAGCGAGAAACCAGCGGGTCATCATATTCGTGCCTGTCTGCCTGTCTTGCGCCCGCTGCAAAGAGCGCTGCCATGACAAGGTTTTGCCGATCCCCGGGTTCCAGGGGAGCGCAAATTTTAGCGCGGTCTTCAGGGCTCTGCCCGCGTCCGCGCGATGATCGCGGCGGCGCCCTTGTCCAGCAGTTCGAGCCCGACCGCGCGGCCGAGTTCGCGCGGACGGTTCGCCGGCCCTGCGCGGGTGACTTCGATGAACGCGCCGCCGGATTCATCCAGCACCGATGCGGTCAGCGTCATCAGCGCGCCGTCGATGGTCGAATATCCGGCGATCGGCGAATTGCAATGGCCGTTGAGCACCCACAGCACCTCGCGCTCGGCATCGCAGCTTAAATGCGCGGAAGCATCGTCGATCAGCGACAGGATTTTTCGCGTCTGCCAGTCGCTCGCGGCGCATTCCACCGCGACGATGCCCTGCCCCGCCGCAGGCAGCATTTCGCGCGGCGAAAAGTCGTAGGCGATACGGTTCGAAAGCCCGACGCGTTCGAGCCCGGAACGCGCCATGATCAGCGCGTCGGCCGGACCAACCTCGCCGCCGCCGGGCAGGCGCTGCATCTCGCCGCCGTCGAGCTTGCGGACGCGGGTGTCGGCGGCGCCGCGATAGTGAATTACCTGGATGTCCGGAAACAACCGCCGCGCATAGGCGGCGCGCCGCACCGCATTGGTGCCGATCATAAAACCCTTGCCGCGCGTGCGCTTGAGATCGTCGAACGCGACTCCGGCGCGCAGCACCAGCGCATCGGTCGGCGGATCGCGCGGCAGCGTCGCGCCGATCACCAGGCCCGGCGTGTCTTCATTGCCGGGCATGTCCTTTAGCGAGTGCATCGCGGCGTGCAGCCTGCCCGCCAGGACGGCCGCGCGAATTTCGGCGACGAAGGCGCCGCCCTTGCCGCCATGCATCAGCAATTTGCTGGTCTGGTCGGTATCGCCGATGGTTTCGAATTTTATGATTTCGACGCCGATGTCGGGCGCAGCCGTTGCAAGGCGCCGCGCAATCTCCTGCGTCTGCGCAAGCGCCATCGTGCTCTTGCGCGTGCCGATCCGCATTTATGCGACCAACGCTGCTTGACCGGCGGGGTCGAGAAAACCGAGCAGCCGGTCGCGGATCAGGCGTTCCGCGTCCGCCATGATGCGATCGATCAATTCCTTCACGGTCGGAATGTCGTGGATCAGGCCCGCCACCATGCCGCAGCTCCATGCCCCCGCATCCATGTCGCCGTCGATCATGACTTTCGGATAGACGCCTGCGACCACGTCGTGGATGTCTGATATCTTGAGGCTGGCGCCCTTCTCGCGCTCGACCTCGAGCAGCCGCTCCACGGCGGAGTTGTCTAGCACGCGCTCGGTGTTTCGCAGCGCCCGCATGATCAGCCGTGTGTCGAGTTCGCTGGCCGCGACCAGCGCCTTCTTGACGTTGTCGTGCACCGGCGCTTCCTTAGTGGCGATGAATCGCGTGCCCATGTTCATCCCCGATGCGCCCATCGCGAGCGCCGCGACCAGGCTGCGCGCATCGGCCATCCCGCCCGAGGCAACGAATGGAATCCTCAGCTCGTCGGCGGCGCGGGGCAGCAGGATCATGTTGGGCACGTCGTCTTCGCCGGGATGGCCGCCGCACTCAAAGCCATCGACGCTGACGGCGTCGCAGCCGATCTTCTCGGCTTTGAGCGAATGCCGCACCGAGGTGCATTTATGGATCACCTTGATGCCGGCGGCTTTCAGCGCCGGCATGTATTGCTCCGGGCTGCGTCCCGCGGTCTCGACGATCCTGATCCCGCCCTCGCGGATCGCCGCGATATATTCCGGATAGGGCGGCGTCGTAAATGCCGGCAGGAAGGTGAGGTTGACGCCGAACGGCTTGTCCGTCATGTCGTGGCATTTGGCGATTTCCTTCGCCAGCAGTTCGGGGGTTTTTTGCGTGAGGCCGGTGATGATACCGAGGCCGCCGGCATTGGACACCGCGCCAGCAAGTTCGGCGAAGCCCACATAATGCATGCCGCCCTGTATGATCGGATGCTGGATGCCGAACATTTCGGTGATGGCTGTCTTCATTGCAACGTCCTTCCAACATCGTGAGACCTTGACCGGGTGTTAGACAATCCTGCCGGTCTTGTCGCCCCCGTAGCGCAAACAAAGCTGCCAGCCGGCTGATCACCCGGCGAGCGGCCGTTCGGCATCGGCCGTCCGGGAACGGCCAGCGAGCCGCAAGAGCAGAACTGGATTGCTTCGTCGCTTCGCTCTTCGCAATGACGCAGTTCGACCCAATCATCACCTTCTATTCGTCCGGGCCAACAAGTTGAATATTGGCGGCAGGAATATCGAGGCAAACAGCGGCTCCCGGCAGCACCGCTTCATCATCTCCCGGATTGAAGCGCACCACCGTCAAGGCCTGGCCGCCGAACCTGACCTCGTATTCGATCTTGTCGCCGAGATAGGTCCGGGTCTGCACCACCGCCGTTGGCCCGGTGCCCGATCCAACGATGGCGATCGACTCGGGGCGTACCACGACACTGACGGCACTGCCCGGCGCAGGCACGCCGTCCGCCGGCATCGCCAGCGTCTCGCCCCCGACATCAAGCGTCGCGACGCCATTTGCCACGTTGCGCACGGTGGCGCGCAGCAGGTTGGCGCGGCCGATGAAGCCGGCAACGAAGGCCGACGTCGGGCGCCGGTAAAGCATTTCGGCGGTGCCGAGTTGCACGATACGGCCGCGCTCCATCACGGCGATGCGGTCGGAGATCGCCATCGCCTCTTCCTGGTCGTGGGTGACGTACACGGTGGTGATCTTCAGCGTCTGCTGCAGATGCCTGATCTCGCCGCGCATCGACACCCGCAGCTTTGCGTCGAGATTGGAGAGCGGTTCGTCGAACAACAGAACGCGGGGGCGGATTACGATGGCCCGCGCCAGCGCCACGCGCTGCTGCTGGCCGCCGGACAGTTCGTTCGGCAGGCGTTCGCCAAAGCCTGCCAACCCGACAAGCTCAAGCACCTCATCGACCGCGCGGTCTATGTCGGTTGCCGGCCACTGCCGTACCTGCAGGCCATAAGCGACATTGCCGAAAATGGTCAGATGCGGAAACAGCGCGTAGTTCTGGAACACAAAGCCGATATCGCGCGCGTTGGCCGGAACATGGGTGACGTCGCGCCCGGCGATGAAAATGCCGCCGCCGCTCGGCTGCTGAAAGCCGGCGATCATGCGCAAGGTCGTGGTCTTGCCGCAGCCGGAGGGGCCGAGCAGCGTCAGCAACTCGCCCGGCTCCACTTGCAGATCGACGTTGCGCACCGCGACAATCTCGCCGCGGTTGCGGTCCTGCATCACGGCGGAGACGCCTTGCAGACGGATGCCGGCTGGTTCGGCTTGTTCGATCATGCTCAGCCCTCGACCGCCGGAAGCCGCAGGCCCGGCGCGGTCATCCGCCGCAACGCCCAGTTCAGCGCACCGGTGACGACGATCACGACCAATATCACGAACACCGAAAAGGCCGCCGCCGGCCCCAGCGACAATTCGGTCATGTTTTCCAGGATGCGCACCGTGATCAGCGTCCAGTTGATGGAGACGAGGAAGATGGTGGCGCTGATCGCGGTCATCGAGCGGATGAACACAACGCTGAGGCCTGCGAAGAACGCCGGCATGATCAGCGGCAGCATGATGCGGCGGAACGTGGTAAAACTGTTGGCACCGAGGCTGAAGGAGGCTTCCTCGATGCTGCGGTCGATCTGCTGCAGCAGCGCAACCGTGGTGCGGATGCCGGTCGGACTGTATCGGAATACATAGCAAGCGATGATGATCGCGGCCGTGCCGGTCAAGAGGAACGGCGGCTCGTTGAAGGCGACGAGATAGGCGATGCCGACGATGGTGCCGGGCAGCGCATAGTTCAGCATGGTGACGACCTCGATTCCCTGCCGCCCGATGAAGTTCGTGCGCGCCACGAGATATCCGACGATGACGCCGTAGAGTCCGCCGATCGGCATGCCGATCAGGGCGATGATCAGCGTGTCCTCGATCGCCGGCAGTCCTTCGGTGAAGATCACGCGGTAATGCGCCAGCGTCAGCGTGTGATTGGCACCGAACGACATCACCAGCGAGGCGATCAGCAGCAGCGCGTAGAGATAGAGGATGAACAGCACGACGCCGAGGCAGAACGCCATCAGCGCGGTGCCGGCCCAGGGCGCAACGCTGCTTCGCGACGCCCCGGCGCGTCCCTTGCCCGTCATGGTCACATAGCGGCGGCGTGCGACCACCTTGCGCTGCAGGACATAGACGATGCCCGCCGGCACCAGCAGCAGCAGCGACAGCATCGCGCCGCCTTTCAGGTCGAACATCCCGGTGATCTGCAGGAAGGCTTCGGTCGGCAGCACCGGGAAATCGTTGCCGGCCAGAATCAGCGGCGTGGCGAAATCCGCAAGAGAAGCCGCAAACAGCAGCAGGAAGGCGTTGGCGAGCCCCGGCACGGTCAACGACAGCGTCACGGTGCGAAACACCCGCCAGCGCGAACTGCCGAGGCTGAAGGCCATCTCCTCGAGGTCGCCGCCGATCCCGGCCAGCATCGGCCGCAACGCCATATAGGCCAGCGGAAAATAGGTCAGGGTTTCCGCCGCCAGCGTGCTGGGCAGGCCGTAAACGGTGGCGTTGCTCAGCCCCAACAGATCGTGGGTGATGAAACCGCGCGGTCCGAACGAAAACACGAAGGCGATCGAGGTGGTGAACGGCGGCGAGATCAGCGGCAGCAGCGTTGCGACGTCGAGCAGCCGCATCCAGAATTTCGGCGCCGTGGTGCGCTCCACGGTGAAGGCGAACACGAAGCCGAGCACGGTGCCGCAGATGCCGACCAAGGTGGCGAGCAGCAGGCTGTTGCCGAAGGCGCGAAGGTTGCTCCTGCTGTGGATCGCGGCGGCCAGCGGCGCAAAAGTAAAACCGGTGTCGTCGCTGAGCGCGCGTCGGATCAGTTCGATCAGCGGATAGAGCACGAATACGCCCAGCAGCAGCCACAGCACGATGACCACAAACAGGCGGAGCGGATCGCTTGCGCCGCGCCATCGCGCCCATGCGGTGCTGGCGCTCATCGATCAGCTGGCGTTCAGCACTTCGGCGATCCAGCGCTGCACGATGCGCGCCCGGTTGGCGCCGGCCCAGACGTCGTCGATCTCGATGATGTTGGCGCTTTTCAGCACCGCGGCGAGGCCCGGCTCGGTTTCGACTTTTGGATTGGCCGGAATGAAGTTGATCTTGTTCGGCGCCAGCAGCGACTGCATCGCCGGGCTGGTGGCCCAATCGATCAGCTTCTTGCCGGCTTCCGGATTCTTCGCGCCCTTGACCAGCGCGATGCATTCCGCGGCCGAACCGATGCCTTCTTTGGGAAACGAGATCTGCACGTCGTAGCCCTGCTGGCGGGTAAACAGCGCATCGACGATGAAGAAAATGCCGCCGCCGGCTTGGCCGAGGCCGACCGGAAGCGTGCCGCCGCCGCCGCTCTTGGTGTAGAGCTGCACGTTCTGCCGCAGCTTTTTCATATAGGCGAAGGCTTTGTCCTCGTCACGATTGTTGACCTGCAGGACCGAGAAGATGCGGGTGACCGCGGTGCCCGAGGTGCGGGCATCGGCCATCTGCAGCATGTTCTTGTAGGCGGGGTTGAGCAGGTCGTCCCACGACGCCGGCGGCTGCAGATTATTCTGCGCGAGGAATTTCGTGTTGGTCATGAATACCAGCGGATCGTCGGCGATCGCGGTCCAGGCGCCGGCCTTGTCCTTGAAGCGTGCCGGCAATTCGGCCGCGCCTGGCGGAATATAGGGCTCGAAAATGTTTTGCGCCTGGCCGGCAGTAAAGGTTTCGACCGGGCCGCCGAACAGCACGTCGATCTGCGGATTGTTCTTCTCGGCGGTGACGCGCGCCAGCGCCTCGCCGGAGGAAAAGCGGATGAATTTTACGCGGATGCCGGAGGCCTTTTCGAACGCCTCCATCATCGGCCGCGCATAATTTTCCGGCCAGATCGAATAGGCGTTCAGCATCTCGGCGGCGTGCGCCCGGCGCACGATGAACGGCGTTGCCAGCATCGATCCGAGCAGGGTTCGCCGGCTGAGGCCGCGCGCGCGGGGCAAGGTTGAATCGGCGGAGCGTGGCGTTCTTGCGATCATGATTTCCTCACCGCTGCAGCGCTTTTCTGGTTGGCCGGAGTGTTGAGTTCGCGCTCTCCGCTGTCAACGGGTTTGAGCGCCTTACTAGGCGAGCGTCATCGCCGCCCGCAAATCCCTTCGCGTGAATGGTGGGTTCAGTGAACCTCCCTCGGAAAGAAAAGAGGGAGGCGGAACGCCGAAAGGCGCACCTTGGTAACGGCCGCGGCTTGTTTCCCGGATTGCCGAGAAACAGAGGCACACGGCAACACCTCTCAGCGTCCCGTCGCGGCGATTTCTTCGTCCCTGGGACCGGTTCTTCCGAGCGCAGGCGCGAGCAAGCTCGCCATCCAGGCAGGTTTCCCCACCCTTCACCTGTCTCGTCCAGCCACTGAAGGCAGCGCCCCGTAGTGGGCACGGACGGTTACCCAAGGCCCCCCGGGTGCGTGAGCTACGTCAGCCCCCGCCCGCAGGCGCCGCTCCCACCCCCACGTTCCAAAGCGTCCCAGGTAACGCTCCCTCCGGCTGAGATGAGATGGATGGGAATATACACCGACATGAGAACATGTCAAGAACATATAATCAAAAAATCGTGAATTTATACCTTTTCGAGCCAGGTCCCGAAGTTTGCGTTTGGTAAGACAGTAAGCTATCTTACGCAACATGAACCGCATGTCAGGCCAACCCGCCACGTTTTCAAAGGTTTCGGTCAAGAGCCAGACCGTGATCCCGCGCGAGGTGCGCGAACAGCTCAAGCTGAAACCCGGCGACACCCTGCGCTATCGCATCACCGACGACGGCATCCTGCTCGACAAGGCAACCGAAGCCGGCGACGACCCGTTCGCGGCGTTTTCGGAATGGACCTCGGAAGCCGACGAGAAGGCCTATGGCGGATTGTGACCGCGCTGTCGAACCTACGCCGTCACGGCCGGGCTTGTCCCGGCCATCCACGTCTTTTTCTGTGCGGATGAGCGCAAGACGTGGATGCCCGGGACAAGCCCGGGCATGACGAAGACCTTGCAGCGCTTCGACGCCTTTGACATCGTCGTGGTGCCGTTCCCCTATGCCGACCGCCTCGCCGAAAAGCGTCGCCCTGCCCTCGTCATCTCCAACCGCAAGCTGGCGCCATTCGGCCTGATCTGGGTGGCGATGATCACCAGCGCCGACAATGCGCCCTGGTCGTGCGACGTTGATATCGCCGACCTCGCGCGCGCGGGCCTGCCCGCGCCATCCGTGGTGCGGCCCGCGAAGATCGCCTGCATCGAACCTTCGCGGATCGAGCGCCGCGCCGGAAAGCTCGACAAGGCGACGGCGAAGGCCGTGGCGCAGAAGCTGAAGGGATTTTTGGGAGGGGCGTGAGATGCAGAGAATTCTAAGTGTCCGGGCCAGAAGTTCAGAGACCAGAGAACCAAATGCAATTTCCCAAAGCGCCGTCAAAATCGAAATTTAACTTAGTGAGCGCGGACGGTCGCCGGGGTGATCCGTCAATAGCGATTGTCTGCGTAGCCGCTATTCCTTTGTCTAGCAGCTGCTCGTAGTAACAACGTTGGAATTGCGGCCTGTTCGTATCCGTGAGTTCGAAACCCCAACCAGTAACAACCACGCCTGTTCCAAAGGGAGCAGACTTAAAGACTGTGTAGCGGGTAAACGGCAAATCCTTGCCCGGCGTCGTTGCCTCAAGCTGAAGCTGCCGTTTTGAAGGCTGCGGCACGTCCGTCTTGAAGTCGCCGGTTACCCGAATAGATGACGTTGGATCAAGCCTGACCATACTCCCTTCCGCAAGTTTGACCGACTGATCTTTCGCAAGAGAGATTTCGGTATTTCCAAGAGCCATAGTACCGGTAACCCACGTTTTGATCTGAGCCTTTTGGAATGCGTCCCCTAGCGCCTTCCCTGCAATTTCAGCCGATGGATTGATCGAAATCATATAACTGTAGCCAAGTAGTGCTGCTGCAAAACCCGCTGAGATCAGGCACGCGGCAATCGCGCAGCCACCACAGAACCACCCAAACGCAAGCGCCTTTTTTATGCGAGCGTCGGCATCCACTCGTGCGTTGAGCGTGGCCGCAAACGCCTCAAGACTCTCATTTCCTTCCTCAAACCTCACAAGCCATCCTTCTTGAACCAAACACATTTTGCCAGTGCCGTCGTGACGTCGAGTGTTTTGGGTACGGTTTTAGGTGCCTCCGGAACGCCATCCGTTGCGAGGTCAATGCGGATAGCCAAATCAGAATTTTCGCCTTTCTCATTATAATAGCAGTATTGCTGCGTCGGACTTTCTTGTGCGCTCGTTAAAAATGTCCAGCCCGTCACAACATTTCCTTGATCAAAGGACACGGACTTAAAAACTGTGAAGTTTGCTATCGTCTTGACCTGAGCAGCGCTCTTGGGTGTCGGCGTGCGTGGAACCGAAATCGCTGGCGCCTGAATTCGAATCTCACCGTCGGCGACAACTCTGGCAGCTGGATCAAGCGGCAAACGGGACGAACTATCAAAAGAGACGGTTGCACCTTTCGCCAAGGTAAGCTCTGGCGACGTCAATTCCACCTTTCCTTCCGCCGTTCCGTGAAGCTCAACATTGGAGAGAGTTTTTTGAAAGACCGACGAAAGAAGCGCCATTTGCCCCGAGGTTCGCGTGACAAACGAGTATCCATAAAATCCGATGCCAATCGCCGCTCCGAGTCCAAGGCCGAGCGCGCCTATTCCAATGGCCTTCCAAAAAGCCGCGCGTCCCGAGATGACCGACATCTCGGCCGACATTCGGTTTGATAGTGACTCGGCGAGGCTCCGGTTTAGCGGGGTAGGAATCTGCTCCACTTCAGTTGGCCTTCTGCTCCGCCGTCGTATGGTGAGCCTTGCTCGCTGCGGCTGCGACCGCGTCATAAGCTTCCTTACGAATAGCTGCTACCAATGGCCCAAAAAGATAAGCCGCCGCTTCGTCCGGGATCGTGACCGCAGCAACTTCCTTTGGCTTCTTGATCCGGCGGACCGCCGTCATTGCGATTAATGTCGAGGAGAACGCGGCGGCTATGGATGACACGAAGATGAGGTAGAATTCCAAAGACTTGATTTGACCCGGCGTCACGTCCTGTGGGTCGACACCAAAAAGCATCGCCGCAAGCGAGTGTAGTTGCGATTGGAAGATCGATTCGCGATTTTGTGTTTGAGCCTTACTAATCTCATCATTGAGAGCACGCACATCGCTATTATCTGCTGCATGTTCGGCCTGCGCTTGGGCCTGCTTTAGAGTTGCTTCAGCCTCAACCAACTTTGCTTTCGATGCGGTTATCTCCGTGTTGAGGGTCTTGAGGACTGGATTCGTCCTGCACACTAGGGAAGAGGTCCCCGGCACTCCGGGCGCAGGGCTAGGTGTCGTGACCGTTCCGCAATTTTGTGGCGGTTGATCGGTGAGCTGTTTGTTCAGGACCTGAATCGACTGATTTATTGCGTCTCTCTCCTTTAGCTTTTGTGCGACGTCGACTTGTGCCTTAGCGACCTGAGCCTCCTCCTCGCGCTTACGATCTCTAAGTTGAGAAAGCACAACATCTTTCTGATGAGTTTCTTCCAGTCGCGGACTGAATGATGAGGCACCGATGGAATAAAGAGAGTTCGATGTGACGGCGACCGCGCACAGCACACCCAATAACGCGGCAAACTTGATATTCCAGGAATTTTGCGTTCTGACGGCAACCGCCAGCGGAACCCGCGCTAGTTCGACCATCGCCATAGCGATAGGAAAAAGAAGTGCCTGAATCGTTTTGAAAGTCGACGGGTCCGGGAGTAGAGCAACAGTTACGTAAATGTTCGTCAAAATCAGCCCAATGATCACGAACTCAACCATAAACGCGAGCACGATTTGCTTTGAATTAATGGAGTAGCCTCGTTCGCGATCGCGCATGAGACGCGCGACTTGGCGCTTCGAAAGCGCCTCGTCCGCGGCAAATTCAGCTTGCCGCAACGGCGCAAGCGTCTCAGCGATCGAAGCTCCGGAGTAGTTCATGACGGTCCCCACCACCCGTTGTGAGAGTACGCTAGCTCAACAGAGGATACGACACCAGACAAACACTCATACAGAGCACACATGCCTGATAGTGGAACTCATTGAATTGATGGAGTTTCTAGGTAACACCTAGTACGAGCATGAACGCTTTTGGATTGATTTCCATGCCAACTCGGCAATGAGGCCCTTAAGTCTGCATCCCCTACTCCTCCCCCCGCTTCCCCTCATCCCGATACGCCCAGCATCCCTCCCGCGCCAAGCTCACCGTCGTCTCCACGCCGACCTCGTGCCGCGCGGCGGTGCCGAGCTCCAGCGCTTCCAGCCGCTTGCCGAACAGTTCGACGTCGTAGACCGTCTGCGTGCCCTGGTAGCGGCGGTCGGTGACGCAAGCGGGGAATGCGCTGGCGCCGCCTGCGCCGATGCGGATGGTTTCCGGGCGCAGCGCGATGCGGACCTTGTCGCCGGGGAGCAGCGCGTCCTGCAAGGTTGCCTCGCCGCGGCGGCCGCCGCCGAAGTCGACGGTGCCGAAGGGCCAGTTCAGCGCCACCATGGTGCCGGTCAGCTCGTTGGTGGCGCCGGTGAAATTGGCGACGAACAAATCCGCGGGCCGATTATAGATCTCGTCGGGGGTGCCCATCTGCAAGAGCTTGCCGTCGCGCATCACGCCGATGCGGTCGCCGAGCACCACGGCTTCGGCCTGGTCGTGGGTGACGTAGAGCGCGGTCATGCCGGCGGCTTTCAGGATGCGGCGGAGATCGTCGCGCAGCCGGATGCGCAGCTTGGCGTCGAGGTTGGACAAGGGCTCGTCGAGCAGCAGCAGCTTTGGGCGGTAGACGATGCTGCGCGCCAGCGCCACGCGCTGCATCTGGCCGCCGGACAGCGCCACCACCGGGCGCTCGGCGTATTCCGACAAGCCGACCAGCGCCAGCACCTCGTCGACCTGTCGCGTCGCGTCGCCGCGCGCGACGCCGCGATGCTTCAGCGGATAGACCACGTTCTGCCGCACCGTCATATGCGGCCACACCGCATAGGACTGGAACACCATGCCGAGGTCGCGATGCCGCGGCGCCACGGAAATGCCGCGCGACGGCGCCGACACCACCTTGCCCGCGATGCTGATCGAGCCCGCGGTCGGATGCTCGAGGCCGGCGACGCAGCGCAGCGTCGTGGTCTTGCCGCAGCCGGAGGGGCCGAGCAACACCACGATCTCGCCGGCCGGCACGGCAAAACTGACGCCGTCGACCGCGGGCCGGCCGACGGAAAACTGCTTGCGCAGGTCGCTGACTTCGAGCGTGCCGGACATTCAGGGCCTTATCATTTCAACACCGCCCTCATCCTGAGGAGCGGCCACTTGGCCGCGTCTCGAAGGATGGCAGCGCATCCCGATCCATCCTTCGAGACGCCGCGCAAGCGCGCGGCTCCTCAGGATGAGGGCTGTGCGTGATTGATGCGATCCCATCTATCACTGCCGGTAGCCGTAGGTCTTGTTCCACTCTTCCACCCAGGCGGCATGATATTTTACGTATTCGTCGAATTTCGGCAGCCATACTTTCACGACCTTCGGATCGAAGCCTTCCGGATAGACCGGCGCCGTTTTCAGCGAGGTGAGATTGCCAAGCTCCTTGATCATAAAAGTCTGGCCTTCCAGCGACAGGCACCAGTTCAGGAACAGTTTTGCGGCGTTCGGATGCGCCGCGGTTTTCGGGATGCCGGTGGCGTAGGGATTGACCGGCGCGCCCTCGGGCGGAAAGAAGATCTTGATCGGCGCGCCGTCCTTCTGCTTCGGGTAGATCGCGTTGTAGAGCAGCGGCGCGATCGAGATTTCGCCGCGCACCAGCGCGTCGGAGGTCGGCGCGCCGGAAGGATACAGCACCGGGTTGGTCGCCGCCTGCTTCTTCCAGTAATCCTCGCCGAGCACCTGGCGCTCGAACATGATGCGGGTCCAGGTGGTGCCGCCGGAGGCCGCGAATACCTGGCCGATCTGCTTGTTGCCGTATTCCGGTTTGGTCAAATCCATCCAGGTCTTTGGCGGGTTCTTCACCAGCTCGGTATTGTAGGCGATCGACCACACCAGCGTGGCGCGCGGCCAGAGTTTTGGCGAGATCTGCGCCTCCGGGATGTAGTCGGCGGCGTTGGGCGGCGCGTAGTCCTGGAACAGGTCGACCAGGTCTTTCATCAGCGCGCGGTCGGAATGATCGACCACGTCGGCGGCGAGTTTGCCGGCGGCGGCCTCGGTCTTCACCCGCGTGATCAATTGCCCGCCGGGCGCGCGCACCATCTCGACCTTGATGTTGGGGAAACGCTTGTTGAAGGCGTTGATGACCTGCTGCTCGACCTCCGCGAAATTCGCCGTGTAATAGACCAGCTTTCCTTCCTTGTTGGCGGCGGCGATCAGCTCCGGCGAGCCGAAATCCTGCGCCAGTGCAGGCGACACGGCGAGCGCGAGTGCAAGTCCTACAACGATGCGAGCTGTTTTCCCCCTCTCCCCGCTTGCGGGGAGAGGGTTGGGGTGAGGGGGACTCTCCACGCACTCGGACTCGCGGAGAGTCCCCCTCACCCGGATCGCATCTGACGATGCGGTCCGACCTCTCCCCGCAAGCGGGGAGAGGTGAAAGAACGCCGCCGCGGATTCAGCTGAAAGCCATCGTGCTCTATTCATCGCAACTCTCCCTGTTTTATCCGGTGCGGCCGACGCTGGTCTGCGCCGCGCCTCTTGATAGCCAGTTGGCGACCCCGATCAGTACGCCGAGCAGCAATGTCTGCACCAGGCTGAACGCCGCGGTCTTGCCGATATTGCCGCCTTCGTAATAGTCCAGCAGCAGCACCGACATCACCATGGTGTTGCTGGTATAGAGAAACAGCGAGGAGCCGAGCTCGCGGATCGCCAGCACGAACAGCAGCGTCATCGCCGCGATCACGCCGGGCCGCGCCAGCGGCAGCATGATGGTGCGGATGCTGCCGAGCATGCCCTTGCCGCACAGCCACGCCGCCTCCTCCAGCTCGCGATGGATCTGCAGGAACGAGGTCGACAGCACTTTTACGGTATCCGGCATGAAGCGGGCGATGAAGGCGAGCGCCAGAATCCAGATGGTGCCGTAGAGCCCGCCGGGCAGCCCGATCCAGGCCCACAGATAGGCGACGCCGATCACCAGGCCGGGTATCGCGACCGGCAGCGTCGACAGCAGGTCGATCGAGCGGCGGCCGGGGACTTGCGTGCGGTGGATGGTGTAGCCGATCGCAAACGCCAGCACGCCGCCGGCCAGCGCGGTGGTGATGCCGACTTCCACCGCGTTATAGATCGAGCGCAGCGTGAGCGGGTTTTCGAAAATGCTGTTGAAATGCATCAATGAATATTGCCGCATGTCGAACAGGCTGGCGGCGTCGCGGATGAACATGAATTTGCGGAACGCCGCCACGATCAGCGCCGCCAGCGGCAGCACCACCACGACCAGCAGATAGACCATGGCGAGGAAGAAGGTGAACCAGCGCCACGGCCCGAGATCGAGATTGCGCGGGCGGAACGCCTTGCCGGCCACCGTGGTGTAGCTGCGCCCGGTCATCACCTTCTGCTGCAGATAGACCAGGATCCCGGTCACCACCATCAGCAGGATCGCGACCGCGGCCGCGGTGTTGTAGAGCGGCGGCGACCAGTTGGTGAGGCGGAAGATATAGGTGGTGAGCACGCTGATGTTGGTCGGCGCACCCAGCACCGCGGGAATGCCGTAGATGCCGAGCATGACGATGAAGGACAGCAGCATGCCGGAGATGATCGCCGGCATGATCAGCGGGAACGTCACCGAGAACAGCGTCGCGAACGCGCTGGCGCCGGAAACTTCCGCGGCCTCCTCCAGGCTCGGGTCCATGTTGCGCAGCGCGGACGCGGTGAACATGTAGACATAGGGCGCGTAGTAGACGCCGAACACGAAGATCAATCCGCTCAAGGAATAGAAATCGACGCGGAGATCGAGGCCGATCCATTTGAACATCGTGTTGATCAGCCCGGTTTTCGGCGAGCCCAGGATCACCCAGGCAATCCCCGCGACCAGCGGCGGCGCGAACAGCGGCAGCATGCTGACCGCGGCGATGAATCCCTTGCACGGGGTGTTGGTGCGCACCACGATCCAGGAAAAGCTGAGCCCGATCGCCACCGCCACCGCGGTGCCGCCGCCGCAGGCGATCAGCGTGTTGGCGAGCGCCTCGCCGACATTCGGATTGGACAGCACCGCGGTGAAATTGGCGATCGAGAGCCGGAACACGCCGAAGCCGTCGATCACCGGATTGGTGTCGGTGAGCGCGCCGAGCAGCAGCATCAACACGGGATAGATGACGAGGAAGGCGAGGATCGCCAGCAGCACCGCGACCCACAGGCCTTCGGCGGCGCGGCGGCGCATGCCGCCCGCGCCGTCGCGCATGGTTTCGCTGCGCAGGCCGGCCTGTCCGTGCAAAACGTTTCCCCTCGGCGGCGGTTTTCTTGTGTCTCGCGCCGCACCGCGGAGCAAAGCCTAGTGGATCAGGCGAGGGGCGGAAAGGTAGCAGAAAGTCGCGGCATTCTTTCACCTCTCCCCGCTCTTTGCGGGGAGAGGTCGGAGACGGAGCGAAGCGAAGTCTCCGGGTGAGGGGCGAGGCAGTGCGCCGCAGCGTTGAAAAGACTCTCGGGTCGCACCGACTGCCTTGAAGCCTGCTGGAAAGCCTTCCTACCCGAGAACGAGGCGATCGCAGCGAGAGCAGTGCCTGGCCCCTCACCCGAAGCCTCCGCTGCGCTCCGGCTTCGACCTCTCCCCGCAAAGAGCGGGGAGAGGTTAAGGGCGGCGTTTACCGCAAATGACACGCCACCCGTTGCCCCGGCGCGATCTCGCGCAGCAGCGGCGTCTCGACCTTGCAGCGCGCCACCGCGATGGGGCAGCGGGTGTGGAAGTGGCAGCCGCTGGGCGGGTGCACCGGGCTTGGCACGTCGCCCTGCAGCGCCGGTCTGGTGTCGCGGATGGTCGGATCGGGCACCGGGATCGCCGACAGCAGCGCCTCGGTATAGGGATGGCCGGGCCTTGTGAAGATCGCGGCCTTGTCGGCGGTTTCGACGATGCGGCCGAGATACATCACCGCGATGCGGTGGCTGATGTGCTCGACCACCGCGAGATTGTGCGAGATGAACAGATAGGACAGCCCGAGATCGCGCTGCAGATCCATCAACAGGTTGATCACCTGCGCCTGGATCGAGACGTCGAGCGCCGACACCGGCTCGTCGCACACGATCAGTTTCGGGTTGAGTGCCAGTGCACGCGCGATGCCGATGCGCTGGCGCTGGCCGCCGGAGAACTGGTGCGGATAGTTATTCATCTGCGCGCGGGACAGCCCGACCCGGTCGAACAATTGCGCGACCCGTTCGCGCAACGCCTTGCCGCTGGCCAGATGATGGGTATGAAGCGGCTCGCCGACGATGTCGCCGACTGTCATGCGCGGATTGAGCGAGGAAAACGGATCCTGAAAGATGATCTGCAGCTCGCGGCGGAACGGGCGCATCTCGCGGTTGCTGAGCCGCGTGATGTCCTGTCCGGCGACGCGGATGGTGCCGTCGGTCGGCTCGATCAGGCGCAGGATGGCGCGGCCGACGGTGGATTTTCCGCAGCCGGACTCGCCGACCAGGCCGAGCGTTTCGCCTTCTCGAATCGAAAAGCTGACGCCGTCGACCGCCAGCACCTGCTCGGAGACGCCGCCGAAAAACCGGCGCTTCAGCGGAAAATGTTTCTTCAGCGCGTCGACCACCAGCACCGGCTCGGACATGGCCGGATTTTCGGCTGGCGTGTCGACGGCAGCGTCAGTCATGGCCGCGCCCGTTGGGCGGCCCGGGATGCCAGCACGCGGCCCAATGACCCGCGGCTATTTCCTCGTAAGGCGGACTTTCGCTGCGGCAGCGCTCGTCGGCGCGCGGGCAGCGCGGCGCGAATGCGCATCCGATGGGAAGGTTGGTCAGCGGCGGCACCATGCCGGGGATTTCCTGCAAGCGGCCGGTCGCAGCCGTTTCGCCGCGCAACAGGCCGAGCCGCGGCAGCGACGCCATCAGGCCGCGGGTGTATTGATGCAAGGGAGCGGCGAACAGCGCGCCGACCGCCGCCTCCTCCACCTTGCGGCCCGCATACATCACGATGACGCGCTGCGAGGTTTGCGCGACGAGGCCGAGATCGTGGGTGATCAGGATCACGGCGGTGCCGAGCTTTTTCTGTAAGGAGACGATCAGTTCGAGGATCTGCGCCTGCACGGTGACATCGAGCGCGGTGGTCGGCTCGTCCGCGATCAGGACTTTCGGATTGCAGGCCAGCGCGATGGCGATCATCACGCGCTGGCGCATGCCGCCGGACAGTTGATGCGGATATTGCCGGGCGCGCTGCGCGGCCTCCGGTATCCGCACAAGCGACAGTAGTTCGACAACCTTCTTCTGCAGTTCGGATTTCGACAGCGTCTGATGCAGCTTGAGAACCTCGCCGAGCTGGCGGCCGATACTCATCACCGGATTGAGCGAGGTCATCGGCTCCTGAAAGATCATGGAAATATCGCGGCCGCGCATGGCGCGCATCTCGTCGTCGTCGAGGCTGAGGATGTCGACACCGTCGAGGCTGATCGAGCCGCCGACGATGCGGCCGGGCGGATCGGGAATGAGCCGCATCAGCGACAGCGCGGTGACGCTCTTGCCGCAGCCGGACTCGCCGACGATCGCCAGCGTCTCGCCGCGCGCCAGCGCAAAGGATACGCCGTCGACGGCCTTGACCGCGCCGGAACGGGTGAAGAACCAGGTCTTAAGCGCATTCACTTCGAGCACAGGCTCGGCGCCCGCAACCTTGTCGCGCGATCCGGTCTGTTGATCCGGCGTCAGTTGCATCAGCGTCGCAGCCGCGGATCGAGCATGTCGCGCAGCGCATCGCCCAAGAGGTTGGCGCCGAACACCACCAGGCTGATGGCCAGCCCCGGAAACACCACCAGCCAGGGCGCCGCGCGCATGTATTCGGCCGCCGATTCCGACAGCATGCGCCCCCATGAGGGATAAGGTTCGGGCACGCCGAGGCCGAGGAAGGACAGCGACGCCTCCACCAGGATGGCGGCGCCGAACTGCGCGGTCACCAGCACGATCAACGGCGCCAGCGTGTTGGGCAGCACATGCCGGATCGCGATCCAGGTTTCGGAAAGACCAATGGCGCGGGCGGCCTCGACGAACGGCATTTCCTTCAAGGCCAGCGTGTTGGATCGCACGATGCGCGAGATGCTGGGCACCAGCGGAATGGCGATGGCGATGATGGTGTTGCGCAGCGACGGTCCGAGCGCCGCCGCCATCACCAGCGCGGTCACCAATAGCGGCAGCGATTGCATCATGTCGATGACGCGCTGCACGATGAGGTCGAGCCAGCCGCCGAAATAGCCGGACAGCAGCCCGATGGGAACGCCGACCAGGCTGCCGAGCGCAATGGAGCCGAGACCCACGGCCAGCGAAATGCGCGATCCGCCGACGATGCGGCTGAACACGTCGCGGCCCATGAAATCCGCGCCCAGCCAGTGCGCAGCACCCGGCCGCGCCAGCGACGCGCCGGAATTGGTCGAGGTCGGATCGAATGGGCTGAGCGCGCCGGCGAAGATCGCCGTCAGCACGAAGACGATGAGGATGATCGCGCCGGCGGCGCCGAGCGGATAGTGCCGCGCGAGGAACCTTGCGCCCTGCCATCGCGTGGTGATGTTGGCGCCCGCCTTTGCCAGTTCCGCGCTGTGCTCGACCGCCGTCATGATGCAATTTTCCTCAGGCGTAGCGGATGCGAGGATCGAACAACGTATAAGCCATGTCGACCAGAAAATTGATGCAGACCACGATGACGGCGATGAACATTACCAGGTTCTGCACGATCGGATAATCGCGCGAGCGCACCGCCTCCACCAGGAAGCGGGCGACGCCGGGGATATTGAACACCGTTTCGGTGACGATCAGCCCGCCGATCAAAAACGCCGCCTCGATGCCGATGATGGTGATGACAGGCAGCATGGCATTGCGCAGCGCGTGGTCGTAATTGACCGACGGTTCCGACGCGCCCTTGGAGCGCGCGGTGCGGATGTAGTCCTGCCGCAGCACCTCCAGCATCGAGGACCGCGTCAGCCGCATCATCAGCGCCGAGCTGCGGAAGCCGACCACCAGCGCCGGGATGCTCAGCAATCCGATTTCCTTCCAGAGATTGTCGGCCGGCTTGTTGTAGATCGGAATCCAGCCGAACAGCTGGACGAACAGCAGCAGCACCAATAGCCCGAGCCAGAACGACGGCAGCGACAGCCCGCTGAGACTGAGCACCCGCAGGAAATAATCCAGCGGCGTATTGCGCCTGACCGCGCTGAGCACCCCGAGCGGCACGCCGATCGCGACCGCAAACAACAGCGCCAGCGCCGCGAGCTTGGCAGTCACCGGAAGGCGCGGCGCGATCTCCTCGATCGCCGGGCGTTCCGAAATGTAGGCGTAGCCGAGATCGCCGTGCAGCAGGCCGCCGATCCATTGCCCGTACTGCACGACCAGCGAGCGATCGAGGCCGAGTTCGTGCTCGATCTTGATTTTCTGGGCGTTGTCGACGATGCCCGCGGAGTTGACCAGGATATCGGCGATGTTGCCGGGCACCAGCCGCAGCGCGATGAAGATCAGCACCGACATCCCGAACAGGGTCAGCAGCATCAGCATCAGCCGGCGCAGCAGGTAACTGGCCATCACGGTGTCCCGAAAAAGCAGCCGTCATGGCCGGGCCTGTCCCGGCCATCCACGTCTTTCTTGCCGAGAGACGGATAAGACGTGGATGCCCGGGACAAGCCCGGGCATGACGAGTTAACCAGGAAGGCCAGACCAACTCCGCCCTCATCCTGAGGAGCCGCCGCAGGCGGCGTCTCGAAGGATGCGCCACACGTGCAAGCGGCCATCCTTCGAGACGCCGCGCAAGCGCGCGGCTCCTCAGGATGAGGGCTGAATGTGCGGCTCAGAGAGCTACTCATATCTTCACTTGTCGAGCCAGACGTCCTCGAAGCGGGTGTTGTTGTAGATGCTGTTGTCGTGCATCGCAAAACCCTTCACGTAAGGCTGCCAGCAGGTGCCGCCGCTGTCGTGCTCGATGATGGGGCGCGCCGCGTCCTCGACCAGCAGGTTTTCGATATCCCAGACGATCTGCTTGCGCTTGTTCCTGTCGGTCTCCCTGGATTGCTCGAAGATCAGCCTGTCGACCTCCGGGTTGCAATATTCGGTGTAATTGCGCGCCGACTTGCAAGTGTAGTTTTCGACCAGATTGGAGTCCGGATCGTCGACGGCGATGCCGGTCAGATTGAGGCCGACCTGATATTCCTTCTTGCCGATCTTGGTGTACCATTGCGGCGTATCGACATTCTCAAGTTCGCCGTCGATGTAGATCTTCTTGAGCTGGTCGATCAGGATCACCGCGGGGTCGCGGTATACCGGAATGTTGCGGGTCGCGACTTTCACTTTAAGGGTTTTCGACGGACCGTAGCCGAGCCCTTCCATCAGCTTGCGCGCCTCGGCGCGGTTCTTCTCGATATCCGGGCCATAGCCCGCGAGTTTTTCCAGGCGGTCCTGCGGCATCGCCCATTCGCCTGATGGAGCCGGCAGCATGGCGCCGCCGATGGTGCCGGTGCCTTCGTTGAGGATGGTGTTGAACGCCTTGCGGTCCAGCGCCAGCGACATCGCTTTGCGGATATCGGCGTTGTCGAAAGGCGGCGAGCCGCGGTTGACGATCAGATTGATCGAGACGCCGGTGGACTTGAATTCGCAGACCGCCTTCGGGGCCTGGGCTTTCATGTCCTTCATCAGCGGCGCGGAAACGTCGGTCGGAAACGTCAGGTCGAATTCGCCGGTCGTGAAGGCCAGGATGCGGGTCGAGCGGTTCTCGATGATCTTGATGTCGATGCCGTCGAGATAGGGCCTGCCCTTCTTGAAGTAGTCGGGATTGCGCACCAGCCGGATCGAATTGCCGCGCTTGAATTCGACGAATTTGAACGGCCCGGTCCCGATCGGGCGGGTACGCATCACGTTCTGCGGAACGTGGCAGGGATAGATCGGCGAGTAGCCGGAGGCGAGCAGCAGCAGGAAGGAAGGTTGCGGCACCTTCAGATGGAAGGTGGCTTCGTTGTCGCCGTTGGTGGTGACCTCGTCGAGATTGAAGTACCAGACCTGGCGCGGGTTCTTGCGGAAATCCGCAGCCTCGCCTTTGCCGATCAGCATGTTCCAGGTGCATTGCACGTCCTTGGCGGTGAACGGCTTGCCGTCATGCCACTTGACGCCCTCGTGCAGCTTGAAGGTCAGCTTGGTATTGGTCGCATCCCACGACCAGCTCGAGGCCATATCCGGAACGATGGTATCGGCGCTTTCGTGCGACTTTATCGGATCGAACATCACCAGATTATTGAAGATCGGCATGAACGGCATATTGACCGACACCGTCGCCTCCTCGAGGATCGAGGCGCTCGGCGGATTGTCGCGGTGGTAGACCCGCAGCGTGCCGCCCGGTTTTTGCGCGGCGGCGGGGCCGGCGGCAACAGCGGATGCCAACAGCGCGAGTAAGGCCAATCTCAGGCAAGCCATCATGAATTCCTCCCGGCGGAACTGCGACGCTTGATGCGTTCTCGAATTGGCGGCGAACCTAGCACGGCTGCGAGGGGGGACAATGCTCCGGATGGCTAAGGCGGGGGTTAAAAGCCAACACAACCATTCGTGTCATGCGCGGGCTTGACCCGCGCATCCATCACGCTTCAGAAGGGACTTTCGAAGAAGATGGATTGCCGGGTCAAGCCCGGCAATGACGAGGGTGATGGAGGAGACATCGCAATGAGCCTCGGCGAAATCCGCAACCTCGATTATGCCATCCTGTTGTGCAACAAAATCGATGAAACGCGCGCGTTTTACCGCGACGTCATGAAGTTTGCGGTCGAGACCGACCGCGAGAACTGGGTCAGCTTTCGCGTCGGCGCAGCATTGCTGACGCTGCGGCCGCGTGGAAAGTGGACGGTGTGCGATGACGGCAAGTCGCTGCCCGGATCGGCGGCGGTCCAGCTCGCGTTCCGGGTCTCGCCGCCTGCGGTGGATGCCTGCCACGCCGAGCTGGTCGCCAGGGGTGTGCCCATATTGAGAGGACCAACCGATCTGCCCGACTGGCGCCACCGCACGCTGTTCTTTCGCGATCCCGAGGACAACATCATCGAGATATATGCCGAGTATTAGTAGCCCGGATGGAGCCAACGGGTCGCGCGAATGCGCGCCCGATGATAAACTCCGCGCAATCCGGGATTCGGCGCGCGTTGCACCCCGGATTTCGCTGCGCTCCATCCGGGCTACCTGCTATTTCAGCGCCAGCACGACCGGACCCGCCACCGGATCGGTGACGCCGAGACCGCCGCCGAGGTCTTCGAGCGTATCGCGAAACGAATTGAGGGTGGCGATCATGTTCGGCCGCGCCGCGATGCAGGCGTCGATGTCGTTCCACTCGGCGATGATGCAGTACGAACGATCGCCGGTCTTGATGATATTGGCGTGCCTCAGGCCCGGCCAGGCTGCCTCGACTGCCTTGTGCGCATCCAGAAACTCCTGATCGCGTCCCGGCTTCACCCGGAAACGCACGGCATTGAAAGCAGTCATCGGGGCTTTTCCTATTCGTCTGTGAATATGTCCGACGATAAGCAGCCTGCGCACGGTCGCGCAATAAGCCAAGGAGTTGCGGCGGCACCGCTTGCTGCCTAATATCTGCCCGACCGCGATTGGCGCCGGGAGCGAGCCGGATCCATCCCCGCAAAGTAGGGATTGGTGATGCACTGCGCCGCCCGGCCGGACGCGGACAATTGGCACTGCTGCATCGATGTATAGCCGCACGCAATATAGTTGCCGTTGCGGCCAAAGGTCTGCAGGCAGACCGGGTAGTTCGGATCGTAGGTCTGCGCCTGCGCTGACGCTGCGGCCAGCGTCATTGCGACAGCGAGCACCGGCCTGGCCAATGTGCGCATGAGGAGGTTTCCTCTCAAAGATCGCCCCTGAGCAAACCTACCATAAGCAAGGCGCGCGGGCTATTTCGTCAACCACGGCCGTCACGGCGCCCTTGCATTCGGCGTCCTGGTGTAATCGACCTCCGGCCATTGCTGCGCGGGCAGCGCGCACTCCTTGCCGGTGATCCGCTCGACCGTAACCGCGTAGACGGTGATGATGTCGAGCCGCGGGAAGAAGCCCTTCGGCCGCCCGGTATCCGGCTTGCCGTATTTCTGCATCAGCATTTCGCAAAAGCGCTGCTTGACGTCCCGCTCATCGACGACGCGAATGCGGCCGAACAGGATGACGCTGGAGTATGCGAGACCGGAATCGCACTCGAAGCGGCCGTAGTCGAACACCTGGTCGGGTTCGTCGACCTCGAAGCAGACGCGCTGCTCGCGATCGATGTTGCTCCGAAAATGTCCGCGCGCGCTGGTGGTGTGCACGAACACCTGATCGTCCATGCAGACATAGAGCAGCGGCACGCAATACGGAAACCCGTCTTCGCCGATCGTGGCGAGACGGCCGCCAAAACCGCGCTGCAGAAATTGCCGCGCGCGGTCGTCCGGCATCATCCGGTCGGCGCGGCGAAGTTGGGGCGAACTCATCCGACTTGTCCTTGCCGGACCGGCGCGAACTGCGTCGATCCCTGCTCTGCTTGCTGCCTGCGGTGAAATAGTACAACAGTGTGGTCTTGGACAAAGGTCCACTTGGCAGCATCGAGGCATACCACTTTTCTATGTGGTTTTGACGCCGCTAGAGGTTCAGGTCACCTCTCCCCGCTTGCGGGGAGAGGTCGGATCGCATCGTCAGATATGGTCCGGGTGAGGGGGACTCTCCGCGAGTTCGAGTGCGTGGAGAGTTCCCCTCACCCGGATGTCATCTGCGATGCCATCCGGCCTCTCCCCGCAAGCGGGGAGAGGCGAAGTAAGGATATTCGCGTTCGGAGGTTCAGGTGAAAGACAAGCAAGGCTGGGCGAGTCTTCACGCGTTCCAGCTCGACCGCGAAAGCGACGTGCCGCTGTTCCGCCAACTCTATCTTCAGATCAGATCGGCGATCCTGTCTCGCGCCTTGCGGCCCGGCAGCAAGCTGCCGTCCACGCGCGAACTGGCGGCACAGCTGAAAATCTCCCGTGGCGCCGTGGTCAGCGCGTACGAGCAGCTGCTGGCCGAAGGCTACACCATGGGGCGCAGGGGCGCGGGTACCTACATATCGTCCGATCTTCCGGAGCCGTTCATTCGCAGCCGAGCCAAGCGCATCGAGCCGGCAAGCCCGCGTCCGCCGCTTGCCAGTAGTTTCATCGACGTGACGATGCAGGATGACGACCGGCCGTTCAATCTGGGCCGCACCCTCGTCGATGCCCGAACCACGGAACTGTGGCGCAGGATGAGCGCGCGCACCTTCCGGCGCCTGGACGCGCGTCACCTCGGCTACGGCGACCCGCGGGGCATGGTCGAATTGCGATCGGCCATCTGCGACTATCTGCAGGCGGCGCGCGCCGTCGAATGCGATCCCGAACAGATCGTGGTGACGGCGGGCACACAACAGGCGATCGATATCGTGATCCGCGTGCTGCGGGGGCCGCAAAAGGTGTGGATCGAGGATCCCGGCTATCCGCTGACGCGGCTGTCGCTGCAGGCCGCCGGCATGAAATTGTGTCCGATCCCGGTTGATAGGTACGGCATCGACGTGAAGGCCGGAATCAGGCTGGCGCCCGACGCGCGCGCCGTGTTCGTCACGCCTTCGCATCAATTTCCGACCGGCGTCGCGCTTTCGATGGCGCGCCGGCTGGAACTGCTGGCGTGGGCGCGCGACTCCGGCGCCTGGATCATAGAGGACGACTATGCCAGCGAATTTCGCTATGGCGGGCGGCCATTGGCGTCCCTGCAGGGCCTCGATAATGGCGAGCGGGTCATCTATATCGGCACGCTGAACAAGGCCTTATTCCCCGGATTGCGCTTGGGCTACGCCGTGGTGCCGCGTCCCCTGCTGCGGGAATTCGTGACCAACCGCTATCTGATGGACCGGCAGCCATCGACCTTGTGTCAGGCCGTTGTGGTCGAATTCATGCAGGAGGGCCATTTCGCCGGCCACATCAGGCGCATGCGCGTGCTCTATCGGGAGCAGCGCGATGCCCTGGTTGCAGCACTTGTTCGCCGCTTGGGGGATCGTCTGACCGTAGAGGCTCCCGACCAAGGGATGCATCTGGTCGCCTACACCCGGAAAGGCATCTTGGACACTGCAATGGAGCGATCGGCCCGTGAGGCAGGCGTGATCGTACGGGCCACCAGCCGGATGTATGTAAAGGCACCGCCGCGATCGGGGCTGATGCTCGGATTTTGCGGATACCCGCGGCGGACGATCGACACCGCCGTCGCCCGATTGGCAAAGGCTCTCGGGTGACGCGAACTTGGAGACCCCTCAGCCTCCGTAGACGCGCCGGAAAAGCCCGCCTAGACTGACACCACAATGCCGACGCCCGAACAACGGGCGCGGAGGAAATCGAGCCGGCCTGGCGCCGGCAATCCAGGGGAGAAGACCATGATCCATTTGATACGGCGTCACGCCGCGCTGTTGCCTGCCCTCGCCGCGTTCGCGCTGGCGGCGCCGGCTTCGGCGCAGGAAACCTTCAAGCTCGGCATCGTCACCTTCCTGTCCGGACCGGCGGCGGACAGTTTTGGCGTGCCCGCGCGCAACGGCGGCCAATATGTCATCGATCAGCTGAACAAGGGCGCGGCCCCCTCACCTTACGAGAAGGCCGGGTTCGGCGGCATGAAGATCGAGCCTGTCATCATCGACGAGAATGGCGGCGCCACCAAACAGGTGCAGGAACTGCGCAACCTTTATCAGCGCGACAATGTCGACGTCGTGCTCGGCTATATCGGCTCCGGCGACTGCCTTGCGGTGGCGCCGATCGCCGAGGAACTGAAGAAGCTGCTGGTGCTGATGGATTGCGGCACGCCGCGGATTTTCGAGGAAGCGAAATACAATTATGTATTCCGCACCGCAGCCCATGCCACCATGGATAATGTCGGCCTGATCCGCTACATGAAGGCGAAGAACCTCAAGATGGACACGCTGTCGGCCATCAACCAGGACTATGCCTGGGGCCAGGACAGCCGCGCGGACTTCGTCGCCGCCGCCGGCCAGCTTTATCCAAACGCAAAACTCGAGACCGACCTGCTGCCGAAATTCGGCGCCGGCCAGTACGGCACCGAGATCTCCGCGCTGGTCGGCGCCGGCTCCGACGTGGTGTATTCCAGCCTGTGGGGCGGCGATCTGCAGGCCTTCATCCTGCAGTCGGTGCCCCGCGGTCTGTCAAAGCGCAGCCAATTGGTGTTCAGCGCCGCCGATCACGTGCTGCCGCCGCTCGGAGACAAGATGCCCGACGGCGTCATCATCGGCGCGCGCGGCGCCTACGGCTTGATGTCGCAGAAGTCGCCGATCAACGACTGGTTCTTCAAGGGCTACGAGGCCGCCAACAACATCTATCCGGTACAGGCCGCCTATCGCATGAGCCAGGCCATCCTCGGGTTGAAGGCCGCGGTCGAAAAGGCGATGGCCGCCAACGGCGGCAAGAAACCCTCGACCGACGAACTGGTCGCGGCGATGACCGGGCTGGAATGGCAATCGCCGGGCGGGCTGATCCAGATGAAGCTCGCGGACGGCCACCAGGCGATCCAGCCGATCGCCTTCAGCCGCACCAAATACAATCCGGATGCCCGGAGGGTCGACCTGGTCGACATCCAGTATTTTGCCGCCGAATGCGTCAATCCGCCCCCGGGCGTCAAGGCGCTGGACTGGATCAAGGGCGGCATGGCCGGCGCGAAGTGCGATTGAAGCGTGATGCTACTGAAGCCGCGACGCGCCCTTCGCCTCTCCCCGCTTGCGGGGAGAGGCCGGATCGCATCGCCGGATGCGATCCGGGTGAGGGGACTCTCCGCGAGTCCGAATGCGTGGAGAGTCCCCTCACCCGAAGCCTGCGCTGCGCTCCGGCTTCGACCTCTCCCCGCAAGCGGGGCGAGGTAAGACATGAATCTCCTCCTCACCATCATCGTCGATGGCCTGATCGAGGCGTCGTGGCTGTTCATCGTGGCGCTCGGGCTCACGCTGGTGTTCGGCGTGCTGAAGATCCTCAACATCGCGCATGGCAGTTTTTACGCTCTGGGCGCCTATGTCGCGGCGACCGCGGTGACCATGGCCGCTGCGAAAGGACTGCCGCCCGCGCTGAGCTTCGTTGCCATGCTGCTCGCGGCGGCCTTCGTAGCGTCCGCGGTCGGGCTGATGCTGGAGCGCGGCCTGCTGAAAATGTTCTACGGCCGCGACGAGGTGGTGCTGCTGCTGGTGACCTACGCGGTGTTCCTGCTGCTGGAGGACCTGACAAAACTGATCTGGGGCGTCAATCCCATTTATGCGACCCAGCCCTACGACCTGTTCGGCAACGTTTCCTTCGGTAAACTTTTCTATGTCGGCTACGACCTGGTGCTGATCCCGATCGCCATCCTGAGCGGCGTGGCGGTGTGGTTCGCCTTGAACCGGACGGTGACCGGCAAGATCGTCTCCGCCGTCATCCACAATGAGGAGATGAGCGCCAGCATGGGGGTGAAGGTGAAGCGCGTCTACGCCTTCGCCTTTGCGTTCGGCGTGCTGCTGGCGGCCTTCGCGGGCGCGCTCACCGCACCCAAAATTTCGGTGCAGCCAGGCCTCAGCTCCGACGTCATCATCCTGAGTTTTGCCATCGTGGTGATCGGCGGGCTGGGCAGCGTCGAAGGCGCCGCGGTCGGCGCCATTCTCGTAGGGTTGGCGCGCGCGGCCTGCGTGCATCTGCTGCCGCAGGCCGAACTGTTCATGATCTACCTGATCATGGCTGGAGTGCTGATGTTCCGCCCCGAAGGCCTGTTCCAGCGCGAGACCGCAAGGCGAATCTGATGAGAGGCGGCCTGCATCCCGTGGTCATGATCGCCTTGGTGATCGCAGCCGCGCTGTTCGGCCGCGTGCTGCCGACCTGGACGTTGTCGCTGGCGACCGTGGCCGCGTCCAACGCGCTGATCGCGCTCGGCATCGTGGTGCTGGCGCGCACCGGCAATGTGTCGTTCGGGCAAGGGTTGTTCTTCGCCGCCGGCGGCTATGGCGTAGCGCTGATCGCCCACGCCTGGGGCATCACCGACGCGGTGGCGCAGGTCATCATCGGCGCGGTCTGCGGCGGCCTCCTCGGGCTGGTGATCGGCCCGTTGATCGCGCGCTACAGCGGCATCTTCTTCGGCATGCTGACGCTGGCGCTGTCGATGGTGCTGTATGGCGCGCTGCTCAAGTCGGCGGCGCTCGGCGGCTCCGATGGATTCAATGTCGGGCGGCCGAGCCTGTTCGGCATGGTGTTCACTGAGGCCCGCGAGGCGGACTTCATGCTGTATGCGGTGTCGGTGGTCACCACCGGCCTCGCCGGCATCGCGGCGACCATTCTGTTCCGCTCCGAGCTCGGCCTTGCCAGCCTCGCGGTTCGGGAAAACAATCTGCGGGTCGAATATCTCGGCCTTTCCGCCAACCGCATCGTCACCATCAACTTTGTCATCGCGGCAATTTTTGCCGGAGCCAGCGGCGCGCTGGCTTTGATGGCGCAGCGTCACATCGATCCGCAATTCGCCTACTGGACCACGTCGGGCGAATTCGTTTTCGTGGCGGTGCTGGCCGGCTACCAGAGCGTCGCCGCGGTATTCGCCGCATCATTGGCGCTGGAATTGGTGCGCTCGTTCTCCAACCTGTATCTGCCCAATACCTGGCAGCTGGTGCTCGGCATCTTCCTGCTCGCCGTCATCCTGTTCCTGCCGCGCGGCATCGGCTCGCTCTGGATCAGGGACCGGCATCACAAGAACAGATCCGCCGCAGTTGCGCCACTCGCGGGCGAAAAAGGAGCGACGCCGTGAAGCCGGTGTTGTCCGTGCGCGGGCTGGAAAAACGCTTTGGCGCGGTGGTCGCCGCCGACGCCCTGACGCTCGATATCGCGGCCGGCCAACGCGTCAGCCTGATCGGCGCCAACGGCGCCGGCAAGACCACCTTCGTCAACATGGTGACGGGCTATACGAAACCCGACAGCGGCGCGATCGCGCTCGACGGGATGAGCCTTGCAGGGCGGGCGCCGAGAGAGGTGGCCCGGCTCGGCATTTCCAGGTCGTTCCAGATTCCGCAATTGTTCATCGAGCTTACGGCCTGCGAAAACCTCAGCGTCGCGCTCTCCGGCGCGCGCGGCCAGGCGCCGTCGTTTCATGCGGCCGCGAACGCGCCTGATCGGCGCGGCACGGCGATCGAATTGCTCAGCCGGTTCGGACTTGCCGATCTGGCCGACCGGCCGATCTCGGAACTGGCGGGGGGCGTGCGCAAGCTGATCGATATCGCCATGGCGCTGGTGCGCCGCCCAAAACTGCTGCTGCTGGACGAGCCGACCTCCGGGGTTTCGGCGGAGGAAAAATTCGCCACCATGGACCGCGTGGTCCATGCGGTCGCACCGGATGCTGCGACCATCGTCTTTGTCGAGCACGACATGGACATCGTCAGCCGCTACGCCGACCGCGTCGTGGCGTTTTACAGCGGCCGGATTCTCGCCGACGGCGATCCGAATGACGTGTTGAACGATCCGGAAGTGCGCCGCTACGTCACCGGAGGCGCGCGATGAACGCCGCGCCGTTGCTCGAAATCGACAATCTGGTGGTCGAGATTCAATCGATGCCGGCGTTGCGCGGCTTCTCCATCCAGGTCGCGAGGGGCGCCATGGTCAGCCTGGTCGGCCGCAACGGCGCCGGCAAGACCACCTTGATGCGTTCGATCATGGGTCACTTGCAGCCGGCGCAAGGTGCGATCCGCTTCGATGGTGCCGATCTCGCCGCGCATCCGCGCCACGCCCGCGCGGGGCTGGGCATCGGCTACATGCCGGAGGACCGCTGCCTGGTGCCGCAGCTGACGGTGGAGGAAAACATCCTGCTGCCGCTGTGGGTGGCAAAGCACCTCGACCGCAAGGCAAGATTGGACTTCGTCTACCAAGTGATCGGCGAACTCGCCGAGATGCGCCACCGCAAGGCGCTGCTGCTCAGCGGCGGCCAGCAAAAACTGGTGGCGCTCGGCCGCGCGCTCGGCATCGGCACAAGCTGCCTGCTGCTCGACGAACCGTTCGAGGGCATCGCGCCGGCGCTGTCGGAACGATTGTCGGAAGTGCTGGCCTCGCTGAAGGGCGGCGATCTCACGCTGCTGATGTCGCAGTCCGACATGAACCATTCGCGCGGCCTGATCGACGTCGAGTTCACCATCGAGCGCGGGGCGAATGTGCGGAGCTAGATCTGTGACACCGGACGATGATCGGTCTAGAGTACCGGCATGGCCACCGCTCACCTCATCCATGGATATCTCGGTGCCGGCAAGACGAGCTTTGCGCGCCGGCTTGAGCACGACCTGCCGGCCATTCGATTCAGTCATGACGAATGGGTGACGCGCCTTTACGGCGACGATCCTCCTGCCGATGAATTTCAAGAGCTTTGCCGGCGCGTGTCGGAGCAGATCGACAGCCTCTGGCCGCGATGCCTGGAGCTTGGCCTGGATGTCGTACTCGATCTCGGTTTTTGGTCGCGGCGGCAGCGGGATGAAACGAGAGCCACCGTTTCGGCGCTTGGGGCCGGTACGCGACTCTATCGTCTCGATTGCGCGGAAGATGAAGCCTGGAGGCGGGTCGAGCAGCGCAATCTCAACCTCGATGGAAGCTTGTTCATACACCGAAATACCTTCGAGGTATTGAAAAGCCGGTTCGAACCGCTCGGCGACGATGAGGAGAGAATCGATGTCGAGTTCACGATCGAGCGCGGGGCGAATGTGTGAATGAAATCACGCCGCTTGGTTCTGCAGACTTTTCTCGTAAGACTTCAAACTCTTTTGCAGGCTCTCTCGCAGCCTGGGTTCACGAGATGCAATAGCCGCGTTCGCGGCTCTTACGATCTCCGCTTCGATCGCCGCATCCCGGCTTATCTTGCCATTCTGGAATAGCCATCGAGCGACACTTGCCCAATCCCACAGCGGGCTATCCGAAGTGACCCGGGCCACCGGGGGTGGAAAGTCTTTGCCCCGCTGGGCCTTGGAGTATTGCGTCATTGCGGCGCGACTCATTCCAGTGCGAGCGGCGATATCCGCAAGGCTGACCAGTGGATCGGGTTCAATCCGGTGTATTCTAGCTCCCGCGGCGGTAACGCACTTTACCGCGGAGGCAATGGCTGCATCGATTGATTCAGCTTCCCGGTCAAAATCCAGGATGATGTGGCCCTTCTGAAAGGACAGAGTCGCGTCGTCGCAACCCGCGTTGAAAAACCAATCAGCAAAGTCCTCAGCCTCCGGATCGAGGCCCGAAGCGATAATGCTGAACTCAAACGTTTTCATCGTCCTTGCTCTTGCTTGTGAGGACAGCGCTCGATCTCACGCCTCAGTTGTTTGGCGTGATTCTGGGGATTCCTTGGCGTTGACCAGACAAAGGCCGTGCATCTTCCCGCTCGTGATGGGCGCAAAGAAGCTTTCCCCACGGCTGCCCCTTGACTTTGATCCATGACCAACCTTGCTCCTCGGCGTAAGCAACTGCGGCCTCGATCTCCTTGTTGGGGCGAGACGGCGTAGCCAACTTCGCGCCTATTATCTGATGGCCTGTTAACAAATGTCAACACTCGGAGCTCGCTCTCGCACCCTGTCGACGACGCGCAAACTTTCCATCGCCGTCGACGCCGTTCCGACAGCGAACCGGGCTTGAACATCACCACGATTGCACCGCCCCCCGCCACCCCATGCTTATCACTTGATCATTTACCGCTTCCGGCCGATATTTGCCACCGGCGCGCAAACGGCCTGCAACGGCCGCTGATAAAAATAACAGCACACATCTTCCCGGGAGGACTCTCATGACGATATCGCGACGGCAGTTTGTCGGCGGCGTGGCAGGTAGCGGGCTCGCCAGCGTGGCGGCCCCTCGCCTCGCACTCGCCCAAGCCAGCGGACCGGTCCGCGTCGGGCTGCTCGCGGCCAAGACCGGGCCGCTGGCGTCCGGCGGCATCGACATGGAGCTGGGGCTGGTGATGTTCCTGAAGGAGCGCGACAACACGCTCGCCGGGCGCAAGATCGAACTGCTCGTCGCCGATACCGCCGGCGTTCCGGCCACCGCGCGCACCAAGGCGCAGGAACTGATCGAGAAGAACAACGTGCATTGCCTGATCGGCCCGCTCGCCGCCTTCGAGGCGCTGGCGATCGCGGACTATCTCACTGAAAAGGAAACGCCGACGATTGGCGTTGCGGCAGCCGAGGACATGACGCAGCGGCATCCAAGCCCGTGGTTCGTTCGCCCCACCTCGACGTCGGCGCAATGCGCCTACCCGCTCGCCGACTATTCGGCAAAGGAGCTGAAGTACAAGAGGATCGTCACCATCGCCGACGATTTTGCCTACGGCCATGAAATGTGCGCCGGCTTCCAGCGCGCATTCGAGGACAATGGCGGAAAGATCATCCAGAAGATTTTTACGCCGCTGGCCACTCCGGATTACGGCAGCTACGTCGCCCAGGTGAAAGGCGCCGATGCCATCTTCCTCGGCACCGCAGGGTCCAACGGATTCCGCTTCCTGCGCCAGTTCATCGAATACGGCTTGAAGGACAAGATGGCGGTGATCGGCGGCATGACCGCGCTCGACGAATCCGTGCTGCGCAACATGGGCGACGAGGCGCTGGGGATCCTGACCACCAGCTGGTATTCCGCCGAACTCGACAATCCGCTCAACAAGGCGTTCGCGCCAGCCTTCCGCAAGCAGTTCAAATACGACCCGGGCTTTTATGCCGCCGGCACTACTGTCGCGGGCGCGGTGCTGGAAGCGGCGCTGAAGGCCAGCGGCGGCAAGGCCGAAGACAAAAAGGCCTTCATGGCGGCAATCCGCGGCAGCAACGCCGACACCGTGCGCGGCGTGGTGAAATTCGACGAATTCGGCAACGCGATCGGCAACGTCTATATCCGCAAGGTGACGCGCAGCGACGGCCGGCTGGTCAATTCGGTGATCAAGACCTATCCCGACGTCAGCCAGTTCTGGACCTACGACAAGGCTGATTTTCTGAAGAACCCGGTCTACTCGCGCGACTATCCGCCGGCGAAAAACCTGGGGCAGTAGGAGATCGTCATTGCCGGGCTTGACCCGGCAATCCATCTTCTTCCAAAGAGTCTTCCGAAGAACGATGGATACGCGGGTCAAGCCCGCGTATGACGTGAAAAATCCGGACAGATCGGCAGCCGATGCAGTTTTGGATCATCCAGGGTCTCAACAGCCTGTCGCTCGGCGGGCTGTTATTCCTGCTGTCGTCGGGATTTTCCCTGATTTTCGGGCTGATGCGGCTCGCCAACCTGACGCATGGCGCGTTCTTCATGCTCGGCACTTATTTTGCCGCCGTGGCGCTGCGTTCCTTCGATGGCTTCAATCTCTGGGTCACCGCGCTCGGCGCCGGGCTGATCGTCGCAGCCCTCGGCGGCTTGTTCGAGCGGCTGGTGCTGACGCGGCTGAAGGGCAATCCGCTCGGTCAGGTGCTGGTCACGCTGGGCATGGCGTTCATCATTTCCGACGCGTGCCTCGCGCTGTGGGGTGGCGATTCGATTCCGGTGCCGACGCCGCAGAACTTAAGGGCGCCGACGCGGATGTTCGGCTTCGTGTTTCCGACCTACCGGCTGGTGCTGGTGGGTATCGCCATTGCCGCGGCAATCGCGCTGTATTTCCTGATCGAACGAACCCGGCTAGGGGCGATGATCCGGGCCGGTGTCGATGACCGGCAGATGGCGCGCGCGGTGGGAATCCCCGTTTCCAACCTGTTCACCACGGTGTTTTGCCTGGGCGCGGGCATCGCCGGCGCCGCCGGCGCGCTTGGCGGGCCGATCCTGTCGGCCTATCCCGGGCTCGATGCCGACATGCTGCCGCTGGCGCTGATCGTGGTCATATTGGGCGGCATCGGCAGCCTGCTCGGCGCCTTCATCGGCAGTTTCATTATCGGCTTCATCTATACATTCGGCAGCGCGCTGTTTCCGGAACTGGCGTACATCATCCTGTTCCTGCCGATGATTTTTGTCATCGCATTCCGGCCGCAAGGCCTGTTCGGACGCGTCGGCGCATGAGCAGGATCGCGCTCGCCGTGCTCGCCGCCTTGCTGGCGATGCTGCCGTTCGTCGCCGGCGATTTTTACGTCAATCTCGCCAGCCAGGCCCTGATCGCGGCGATCTTTGCGCTCAGCCTCAATCTCTTGGTCGGCTACGGCGGCATGACGTCGCTCGGACACGCATCGTTCCTCGGCGTGGCGGCCTACATCTGCGCGCTGATGACGGCGCGATATGGAATGGGACATGGCCTCGCCGCCATCGTCTCGATCGCGGGAACCACCGTGATGGCAGGCTGCTTCGGCCTGATCGCGCTGCGCGCCACGGGCTTGGGCTTTCTGATGATCACGCTGGCGTTGTCGCAAGTGCTGTGGGGCCTTGCCTATCGCATGTCGAATGTCACCAACGGCGACAACGGCATCGCCGGCCTGACGCGGCCGAAGCCATTGGGCATTTCGCTCGAGAGTGCGGCGTCGTTCTACTGGTTCGCGCTTGCAGTCGCGATCGCAGCCTTCATCATGATGGCGATCTTCGTGTCGTCGTCGTTCGGATCGTCATTGAAAGGCGTGCGCGACCAGCCGCGCCGGATGGCCGCGCTCGGTTTCAATCCCTGGATGATAAGGTGGATCACCTTCGTCTACGCCGGCTTCTGGGGCGGCGTGTCGGGATTGCTCTATGTCTATTATCATAAATACATCCATCCCACCTCGCTCTCGATCACCAGTTCGGCTGAAGCGCTGCTCGGCGTCATCGCCGGCGGCTCGGGAACGCTGGGGGGCCCCGTGGTCGGCGCGACGCTGGTGCTGCTCTTGAAGAATTACGCCTCCGCCTATGTCGAGCGATGGAACATGCTTTTGGGTTTCGTCTTCCTGTTCATCGTGCTGGTGATGCCGACCGGTATCACGCCCGGTCTGCACAGGTTTGCGGCGCGGCTGCGCGGGGGATCGCGATGACCGCGTCGCCTTACGCGCTCGAAATCGTCAACCTGAACAAAGCGTTCGGCGGCCTTCCGGTGACCCAAGACGTATCGCTTTCGATACGGCCGGGCGAACGCCGCCTGATCATCGGCCCGAACGGCGCCGGCAAGACCACGTTGTTCAACCAGGTCACCGGCGACCTCAGACCCAATTCCGGACGGATAAAACTGTTCGGCGACGACATCACGCAACTGGCGCCCCACAAGCGCGCGCATTTCGGGCTATCGCGAACCTACCAGATCATCACTTTGTTCGCGCAGGATACGCTCGAACACAACATCACGCTTGGCCTGCTCGGCTTGCGGCCTTCGCGTTGGCAGATGTGGCGGCCGTTGTCCCATTACGGCGACCTCGCAACCGAAGCGCGGCGGACGCTAGACAGCGTCGGGCTGCTGCACCTCGCCGCGCATCCGGTATCCGACATCGCCTATGGCGAAAAGCGCCGCGTCGAGCTGGCGATGGCGCTGGCGCAAAAGCCGCGCGTGCTGCTGCTGGACGAGCCGCTGGCAGGACTTTCCAACACCGAACGCTCGCAGGTCAAAGCGCTGATCGCCTCGATCCCGCGGCAGACCACCGTGGTCATGATCGAACACGACATGGACACCGCGCTCGATCTTGCCGAAACCGTGACGCTGCTGAACTACGGACGCGTCATCGTCGACGGCGCGCGCGACGCGGTGATTGCGGACGAGCGGACGCGGGAGGTGTATCTTGGCCCCTGACGCGCTCAGTCTCACCAACCTGCACACCTTTTATGGCGACAGCCACGTGCTGCACGGCGTCAGTTTTTCTTTAGCGAGCGGCGGCGTGCTGGCGCTGCTCGGCCGCAACGGCGCCGGCAAGACCACCTGCATCTCGACCATCATCGGCTTTCTCAGACCCGCGGAAGGCGAGATAAAACTGTTCGGCGAGCCGATAGGAGGCTTCAGCCCGGAGCGGATCTCGCACCTCGGCGTCGGCCTGGTGCCGCAAGGACGCCGCATCTTTCCATCGCTTACGGTTCGGGAAAATCTGCTGGTGGCGCAGCAGCGCGTCGGCAGCACCGCAAAGCCATGGAACGTCGAGCGCATCTTTGAGCTGTTTCCGCGGCTGCGCGAGCGCCACGCGCAATTCGCAGGCACGCTGTCCGGCGGCGAGCAGCAGATGCTCGCGATCGGCCGTGCGCTGATGGGCAATCCAAAAGTGCTGCTGCTCGACGAGCCATCGGAAGGCCTGGCGCCGCTGATCGTCGCCGAAGTCGGCCGCACCATAAGGCGGCTGAAAGACGAAGGACAATCCATCGTGCTGGTGGAGCAGAACCGCCATCTCGCGCTGGAGGTTGCGGACCAGGCCGTGATCCTCAATACCGGACGTTGCGTGTTCGCGGGCAGTGCTGCGGCAGTGCTGAACAACGAAGCGCTGGTCGCGCAAAATCTTGGCGTCTTCCATGCGCCTTAATGCAATCCAGTCGAGGTCAGACACATGAAAATTGGCGTATGCGGAACCGGGCGAATGGGATCGTCGATCGCCCAGCGATTGATGGCGGTCGGACACGAGGTCGGCGTGTGGAATCGCGACGCGGCGAAGACAAAACCGCTGACCGGAGCCGGTGCAAAGCTGTTCGCGTCTCCGGCGGAACTGGTGGAGGGTTGCGACGCCGTCGTCGTGATGCTGCTGAATGATGCGGCAACCGAGGCGGTCTATCGCGGCCCGAACGGCATTCTGACGGCAAAACTCGCCGGCAAGCTCGTGATCGACATGAGCACCGTGCGTCCGGACACGATGATGTCGATCGGCGCATCCGTCGCGGGCCGAGGCGCCGCATTCGTGGAATGTCCGGTCGGCGGCAGCACAGCTTCCGGCGAAAGAGGGAAAACTGTTCGGGCTTGCCGGAGGCGCCAAGGCGGATGTGGCGCGGGCGATGCCGGTGCTGGAACAATTATGCCGCCGCATCGAGCATGTCGGAGAGCTCGGCTCGGGTGCGACCATGAAGCTCGCGGTCAACCTGCCGCTGCTGGTGTACTGGCAGGCGCTGGGCGAAGCGCTCACCATCTGCAAGCCGCTCAATCTTCCCGCCGACCGGCTGATCGATATCCTGTCCGACACCGCCGGCACGCCGACCGCCATGAAAGGCCGCGGCGCCAGCATCGCCAAAGTATTGGGCGGCCAGCCGATGGGCGAAACCGCCTTCGCCGTCAGCGCCGCGAAAAAGGACCTCGCCACCGCGGTTGCGTTCGGCCAGTCGATCCATGCGGCGCTTCCGGTTACCGCTTCCGCACTGGCCTGCTTTGAAGCCGCGGAAGCCGCAGGACTCGGCGATGCGGATGCGACTGCGGTGCCGGTGTATTGGACCAAACAACAAACCGAAAAGGGCGCAAAGTCATGATCATCGATAACGGCCAACACCCGCTGCTCGATCGCAAGAACCGCTATGGCCGCACCGCCGCGCGCGTTCATGACGCCGACGGCCGGGCGCGGCGCCCGCCGTCGGTGACGATCGACATCCACGCCCACATCGTGGTGCCGCAGGCCGCAAAGCTGGCCCAGCCGCATGTCGACCTCAAGCGGATTCCGCTGGCGCATTTTGCCGATGCCGCGAGCAAGGAAATCAACGCGCAGCAGGAAAAGGACGTCGGCGAGGTGATGACCACCATCGACCGGCGCTTACGCGATCTCGACACCATGGGCATCGACATCCAGGTCGTCGCGCCCGCGCCGGGCCAGTGCTACTACACGGTCGACGCCAAGATCGCCGAAGCTGCGCACCGCCTCGCCAATGACGGCGTCGCCGAATATTGCGCGCGAAAACCTGACCGCTTCGTCGGCCTCGGCGTCGTCACGCTGCAGGAGCCGGAAATCGCGGTGCGCGAACTTGACTACATCATGAACGATCTGAAGCTGAAGGGTGTCGAGATCCTGACCAATGTTGACGGCGAGGAATTGTCCGACCCGAAATTCCGGCCCTTCTTCGCAAAAGCCGAACAGCTCGGCGCCTTCATCATGATGCATCCGAACGGATTTACCCATGGCGAGCGCCTGACCCATTTCTATTTCAACAACGTGCTCGGCAATCCGCTCGACACTACGCTGGCGCTGCACAACCTGATCTTCTCCGGAACGCTGGCGCGCTTTCCGGATTTGAAGCTGATGGCGGTGCATGGCGGCGGCTACCTGCCCGGCTATTCCGGCCGCATCGACCACGCCTGGGGCGCGCGGCAGGATTCCCACGGCGACCTGCTGCTGCCGCCGACCACTTATCTCAGGCAGGTCTATCTCGACACCGTAGTGTTCACCTATCACCAGCTCGCCTACATGATCGACGTGTTCGGCCCTGACCGCATCGTGATGGGCACCGATTATCCGTTCGACATGGCCGAATACAACCCGGTCGGACATATCGCGGGTGTGCACGGCATGGACGAGGCCACGCTGGCGCAGATCGCAGGCGGCAACGCCGCGCGGGTGCTGGGATTGGATGTGTGACTGTTCTTCACCTCTTCCCGAAGGGGCGAGGTGAAGAAATCTCTATTCCGCGCGCTCGCCGGCGAGCCAGGTCGTTACTACTTCGAGGCTGGACGTCAAGGCGACGATGTCGGCGCGAGCGCCCGCCGTCAGCGTGCCACGCTCGCGGTCGAGCCCCAAAAACCGCGCCGGCACCAGCGAAGCGGCGCGGAGCGCGTCATCCAGCGAAAGCCCGGCCAGCGTCACCGCATTCCTGACCGCAGAGGCCATGTCGAGATGGGCGCCGGCCAGCGTTCCGCTATCGGAGACCAGCCGGCCACAGCTTAAGCGGATCCGCGTTCCCATCAGATCGAAATCATCCCGGTCGGTGCCGACCGTCGGCATGGCATCGCTGACCAGCGCAATGTTGTCACGCCCTTTTGCCGCGAAGGCTGCCCGCGCCACCAGGGGATCGACATGGATGCCGTCGAGAATGATGCCGGCGGTGAGACGCGGATCGGCAAGCGCCACGCCGGCGATCCCGGGCTCGCGCGCGCTCATCGCGGGCATTGCATTGAAGAGATGGGTCACCCCGGAAAGTCCGTCCTCGATGGCGGCCAGCACGCATTCGCTGGAGGCTTCGCTGTGACCGGCCGATACGCGAATCCCGCCGGCGGCGAGGGTTTTGACAAATCCCTGCGGCACGCATTCCGGCGCCAGCGTCACCATGGACGATCCGGCCGCAGCCAGCTGCCCGAGCCAGTCCAGGTCATCGATCTGTGCCGGCACGATATGGTCGCTGCGATGAATTCCCCGGCGCGCCGGACTGATGAATGGACCTTCGAGATGCAGCCCCAGCACGCCGTCGGCACCGGCAGCCAGTTTTGCCGCGGCAATCGCGGCGATCGCCTTCGCAGGATGATCGCTGATAAAGGTGGGTAAACAGCCGGTGGTGCCGTAGCGCCGATGGGCTCGCGCGATGCTGCGCATCGCCTGCGGCGACGGGTCGTCATTGAGAAGAACGCCGCCGCCGCCGTTGACCTGCAGATCGACGAAACCCGGCGCAAGCAGGATTCCCCGCGGCATGGCTTGCGTCGGCGTGCCGGGGATATTCTGATCGCGCGGCGAAACGCGCTCGATCACGCCTCGATGCATCAAGACAACCGCGTTGTCATGCCATCGATCTCCGTCGAAGATGCGGTCGGCCGAAATTGCGGTGCGCTGCCGTTGCGGTTGCCCGGTTGATTGCGACGCCATTTGCCTCACTTCCCCTGCTGGCCGGCGCGGTACTGCGCACACTTTAAGCTACTGAACCGGCGAAGCGCGCGGAAAGCGGAACTCAGGCGGCTGCCAAACGTTCCGGAACATGAGCCTCGGCACGGCGCCGCCCTGTCGCAAGTACAAAAATGTCCACAAACACTTCATCCGGTGCGTTCAATTCAATGGCAGTATCGGCGAAACGACAAGTTGTTTTCAAGGTCAGCCAGGCATGTTGACTGAGCACATAAGCCCGCGGTTTATCGATCTCGATTCATGGTCGACCGGCGAGATGACGGCGGCGATGCATGACGGACAACTCGCTGCCTGCGCCGCTGTCAAGCCGGCGCTGCCGGCGATCAATGCCGCCGTGGATGACGCCGCCGCGGCGCTGAAGCGCGGCGGCCGCCTGGTCTATGTGGGCGCCGGCACCTCCGGCCGGATCGCCATTCAGGATGGCGCAGAACTTCGTCCCACCTACGACTGGCCAAGCGAGCGTCTGGTCTTCGTGATGGCCGGCGGGTTGCAGGCAGTGGTCTCGAGCGTCGAAGGCGCCGAAGACGACGAAGCCCGCGGCGCCGAAGCGATGACGCAGGCCGAGGTCCGGCGGGACGACGTGGTGATCGCCGTCGCCGCCAGCGGTACCACACCGTTCACCGTCGGCGCGCTGCGTTGCGCAGCCGCGCGCGGCGCGCTCTGCATCGCGGTGGCGAACAACCGCGGCGCGCCGCTGTTCGAGTTCGCGCGCCACAGGATCCTGATCGAGACCGGCACCGAGGTGCTCGCAGGATCGACGCGGATGCAGGCCGGCACGGCGCAAAAGATCGTGCTCAACCTGTTCTCCACGGCGGTGATGGTCAAGCTCGGGCGGGTCTATCGCGGCCTGATGGTCAGCATGCGCGCCACCAACGCCAAGCTGCTGCGCCGCGCCCAGATCATCGTCAGCCAGATTGTCGGATGCGACGAGAATGCCGCGGCGCAGTTTGTTCAAAGGGCGGATGGCGACGTCAAGATCGCGGTGCTGCTGGCGCTCGGATGGGAACACAGCGATGCCGTCGAAGCATTGCTGCGGCACGAAGGCAGCCTGAGAGGCGTGATCGACGAGGTGGCGCGCGACGCGAAATAGCCCACCCTCTCCCCGCAAGCGGGGCGAGGTAAGAAAGATTGCGCCCCGCTCAGCGCGCCGCTTTTGCCGCCTTATACCCCGGCTGCTGATACGGATGCGAGGCCGCAAATGCCGGCAGCTTGAAGCAGTGCTCGGCCAATCGCGCCAACGCCGGAAAATCATCCAGCCCAAGTTTTACGTATTGCGCCGTCACCACCTGCCCGGCGATGCAGATATCTGCAATGCCCGGCTCGGCGCCAAGCGCGAACGGCGCGGCCGGGCGCTGCGCGAGCAGCCGCTCATAGGTCGCAAGCCCCTCGGTGGTCCAGTGCCTGCCCCACTCCTCGATCGCGTGCGCATCGGCGCCGAACGCCTTGGCAAGGTGATTGCGGACCCGCGGCGTCACCAGCGGATGCGCATCGGCCACCGTCACCAGCGCCAGCGATTTTGCGTAGGCCTTCTCCTTGACATCCAGCGGGATCAGCCGCGGCTCCGGCTGTAATGCCTCGAGATATTCAATGATCGCCAGCGACTGGAAAATCGAATGGCCGTCATGGATGAATGTCGGCACCACGCGCTCGGCGCTTACCGCGGCGTATTCCGGCTGGAACTGCTCGCCGGACAGGATATCGACCGGAATTTCCTCGAACGGCAGGCCCTTGAGTTTCAGCGCGACGCGGACGCGGAAGGAGGCGATGGAGCGCCAGAAGCCGTAGACGGTGATGCTCATGCAGGAATCCTTTGCCCGCCCAGGGCGCTTCGAGAACAATGAGTTTGGGACTTCCGGCGACCGCCCAAACCTGCAAGATGCCAAACTAAGGATTGCAATCAATTCGGCAGCACGGTTTGGTATCATTTGGCAAAGATTAAGTCGATTCTTGGGGAAGAAATGTCATCAATTGGACCTTCGATTCACGTTGGAGCCACTATAGGCCGCTATAAGGTTCTGGACGCGAAAAATCCTAATGATAATAATTCAGCGCGAATTGCAGCTCCCATCGGATCAGGCGCGACCGCAACCGTTTATCTGGTCGCCCAAGACCTAGGTGAACAGGTTACAATCAACAGGGCGCTGAAGCTTTTTTCGCCCAGCCCCGAAATCAAGGAGAGAAGATTAGCCGCCGGTCTTTCGACTGGAACAAATTCGTTCTTGCAAGAGATAAAGACCATCTCGACCTTCAATCATCAAAATCTCGTCAAGATAACAGACGCAGGAAAATACGAAAATGGAATCCCATTTTTTGTAATGGAGTTCGTGGAAGGTGACGACTTAAGATTGATACTTGATGAAACGAAGCCATCCTATGCAACTTGGCGAGAACGCGTCGAAGAAGATCCATTTCTCGTCCTACGCATGGCACGCCAACTATGTTGGCCCTTGGTCTATCTACACGGAATGGATTTTTATCACTTCGACGTCGCGCCAAAAAATATATTTGTCCGACTTGTTAACAACAGACCGCATCTGATTATAGGCGACTTAGGCGTTTCAAAGCGCATCCGCAAATTGTCAGACCTTTCATTGTTACACGAGGACCGCGAAATCTTTATCGGCGGCACCCGGTCTTATACACCTCTTCAGTTACACGCATATCTCAACCGCAAGCCCATAAAAGAAAGCGAACTCGCGAAGTATGCAGATTATTGGGACGTGTACGCCGTAGCGACGATACTAGAAGAGATGATTGATAAATGGGGCCTAAGCGACAACCAAGATTTGGCTGCCACCAAAATACTTTGTGATCGCGCCAAGCAACATGAGCACGGCTTTGATGTTCTGACATTTACCCAAGAACTCGAGCGTCTGCTTCCCATGCAAGTGCTCACGGCAGGCGTCGAGGAGCTATCTAGCGATGCTTATGGCAAGAGGACTTACGTTAATATTCCCCTATACCCAGTACCAATTTCAAGCAGAGTTCAAAAAGTCACGTCTCATCCGATCTTCATTAGGCTGCAGAAAGTTCCTCAGTTTCTGTTTGGAAGAACTGTTTTCCCCGGAGGTGTCCATAGCAGATATGAGCATGCCTTGGGCTCTTACGCGTTGGGGCTGCGATATCTATTAAAGCTAATTTCCCAAGCTGAGTTTAGAGCAAGCTTTTCCAAAAAAGAATTAGAAGAAGCGATAATCGCTCTTCTGCTAACCAAAATCACTTCATTTCCGTTGGACTACGCCTTCATGGAGTTGTTCCAAATTGACGACGGAGCAAAAGATGCCAAGGCCCGCTTGGGCCGTCTAAATCTGTTTCTAGATGCTACTTTTGAACAATCGGCCACGCTCCGGGAAACTATAGCGGAACATTTCCCGGATGCTGACTTAACTTCGGTCACAAATATTGTCGCGGGAACCTCGAAATCAAGTTCGCCACAAGCCCATTTGATCGCAGGCATAATAAAATCTTCCATTGACGTTCGCGTGCTTGACTACCTAGGTCGCGATTCACATCACACGGGTATCCCAGCAGGTTCTGGCGTCGACATCGCAGATATAATCTCCAACCTCACTTGGACAGAAAGTAATGGAAATGTGAGCATCAGTCGGCACGGAGTGTTTTCGGTTGAGCACTTACTCTGCGCGCGATATTGGATGTATAACAGAGTCTATTGGAATCGGATCAACCGCTCGCTTGCAGCGATGACGCGATATACGATTTTTGCATTGACCAAAGCCGGCAATCTAGACGTCCTGAATTTTATACGCGCAGTTATGCATGAGGACGAGCCGGGAGCTCTACGAGTTCTTGCGGATCGCTGGAATGATAGCGCTGGCGAGCAATATAAGTACGCATCTATAATTCCTCTCTTACAATTACCTCGCCCTCGATCTTATCATCTTTTGCTTGAACTATCCGGTGCCAATTGGACGACAAGTAAGATCGAAATGGCCCGGCGACTGTCTCCGGAGCGCATGGAAGCACTTCGAATAAGATTTATCAGAACGTGCTCCTTGAAGGATTTATTTTCGGTTTCGAGCGTTCTTTTTGATATCCCGCGCGAGAAACCTGCAAAATTCGGAGAAGACCTGAACGTATCTTTAGATGATGGAACGTTTGAGCCGCTCGCAAAGCACTCTGACATCATCGCCATATTGCCTGCAGCATTCCTAGAAAACGCTGTCAAACTCCGTGTGTTTATAGATCCGAGCTTGAAACTAAAGAAGGCAGAGATGGAGCAACTTAGAAAAGAAGCTCAGCTGTTTCTGGAGCGCACCTTCACCAGAATATCTAAATCATCGACTAAGAAGAAAAAATGAAGAACGATACAGCTGTATTGATATTAGATTTCCTTCAGAAAACAAACTCAACTCTCAGTCGAACTGTACAAAATCAATCCGTTTCAACGACGACAAACAATCAGAAAAAGCCCGCGCTCGTCAGCGGGGGAGAGCTCATATCTCAAATATCGCACAATCGGCAGCGCATTGCAGAATTTATCAATTGGAAAGGATGTCATCCCGCTAAGACATCAGCAGAATATCTTTCGAGCCTGTTGACGATCGCAGAACTTGCAGGTTTCAAGATTTTTCCTGAAGGGTTATTTCGTGAATGGCCTTACAACGGTTATGGTACGCTACAGTTTGACGATCTGATTCCGCCGGCTTCAATTGGAGAGAAACTGGTCGAGATATCGATGATGCTAGCTTCGGCCGCCAAAATTGCAGATATCTCGGAAAGAATATCGATAATCGCTGCTACCGAATGGGAAATTGCCGTAGGTCCAATTCATCCTTTTTATGACGGGTGCGGTCGTATATCTCGCTATTATTCCACCCTGCTGCATTTTTGGTGGCAAGCACCGCTGGTAAATAGGTCCGGCCGAAACGAATATTTTGAGGCGGCTCGATCGGGCAAAGCCGCCTTCGTCAATTTTTATGAGAATCTTGATGTCGCTTCTCTATGATCGGATTGGCAACGTGTCCTCAGACTAATATCAGAACTCATTCAGTAAGGGATGTGATCGTCGTCTCCCATTTGGGATGTATTCGCAATTGTTCACCTCTCCGCAAACGCCTTCTCGACCACAAACTGCCCCGGCTCGCCGTGGTTGCCGTCGACGAACCCCTTCCCCGCCAGCAACGCCCTTGTGTCGTGCACCAGCGCCGGGCTGCCGCAGATCATGACGCGGTCGTGCGCGGGCTCTAACGGCGCGAGGCCGGCGTCGGTGAAGAGTTTGCCTGAGGTGATCAGGTCGGTGATGCGGCCGCGGTTGCGGAACGGGTCGCGCGTCACGGTCGGGTAATAGATCAACTGGTTGCGCACGAGGTCGCCGATCAGTTCGTCGTTCGGCAGGCGCTCGGTGATCATCTCGCCATAGGCGAGCTCAGTGACGCGGCGGCAGCCGTGCAGCAGGATCACCTTTTCGAAGCGCTCATAGGTTTCCGGATCCTTGATCACGCTGAGGAAGGGCGCGATGCCGGTACCGGTGCCGATCAAATAGAGGTTGCGGCCGTCGTGGAGGTTGTCGATCACCAGCGTGCCGGTGGCCTTGCGGCTGACGATGATCTCGTCGCCCTGCTTCAAGTGCTGCAGCCGCGAGGTCAGCGGTCCATCAGGCACCTTGATGGAGAAGAATTCCAGCCGCTCCTCATAATTGGCGCTGGCGACGCTGTAGGCGCGCAGCAGCGGCTTTTCGCCGACCTTGAGGCCGATCATGGTGAACTCGCCGTTGCGGAAACGGAACGACGGATCGCGGGTGGTGGTGAAGGAGAACAGCGTGTCGGTCCAGTGATGGACGCTCAAAACGCTTTCCTGGTTGAAGTTGCTCATCTCGCGGGGGTCCTTCTCGGGAGGCCGATTGCGGCGGTCAACTCATTTGTATACATTCATTCGTGTACGAATGAATAATCCAGCTTGATCCTTCCGTCAAGCCGGGGTCAAGTTGGCTTTCGAGAACACGAAGGCATTGAGCAAAAAGGACAAAATCCATGGCCCATGACGCCCCCGTTGCCACCGGCCCGAGCAAACTGGTGATCCGCAATATCGGGCTGCTGCTGTCGGGCATGCTGGAGAAGCCGATTCTCGATGCCGACACCATCGTCGCCGAGAACGGCAGGATCACCGCCATCGGCCGCGCCGGGGACCTCGACACCGCGGGCGCGACCACGATCGTCGACGCCCTTGGCACCACGGTGGCGCCCGGGCTGATCGACAGCCACGTCCACCCGGTCGCCGGCGACTGGACGCCGCGGCAGAACCAGATCGGCTGGATCGACAGTTTCCTGCACGGCGGCGTCACCACCATGATCTCGGCGGGCGAAGTGCACATGCCGGGCCGGCCGCGCGACGTGGTCGGGCTGAAGGCGATGGCGATTTTCGCGCAGCGCGCGTTTTGGACGCTGCGGCCGGGCGGCGTGAAGGTCCACGCCGGCGCGCCGGTGATCGAATGCGAGATGGTCGAAGAGGATTTCAAGGAACTGGCGGCGGCGGGCGTAAAATTGCTGGGCGAAGTCGGCCTCGGCGGCGTCAAGGACGGGCCGACCGCGCGCAAGATGGTGGGATGGGCGCGCAAACACGGCATCCAGAGCACAATCCACACCGGCGGGCCGTCGATCCCCGGCTCCGGGCTGATCGACAAGGACGTAGTGCTGGAGGCCGACACCGACGTGGTTGGCCACATCAATGGCGGTCACACCGCGCTGCCCGACGACCAGATCCGCTGCATCTGCGAGGGCTGCAAGCGCGGGCTGGAGCTGGTGCATAACGGCAACGAGCGCTCCGCGCTCTACACACTGCGCATCGCGCGCGAGATGGGCGATCTCAACCGCGTCATTCTCGGCACCGACTTGCCGGCCGGCTCCGGCGTACAGCCGCTCGGCATACTGCGCATGGTGTCGCTGCTGTCCTCGCTCGGCGAGGTCCCCGCCGAACTCGCGTTCTGCTTTGCCACCGGCAACACGGCGCGGATGCGGGCGCTGGATTGCGGCATCGTCGAGGTCGGCCGCGCTGCGGATTTCGTCATCATGGACAAGGCGCAGCATTCGGCGGGAAAGAATATTCTCGACAGCGTGCAGCTCGGCGACCTCCCGGGCATCGGCATGACCATCATCGACGGCATCGTCCGCACCCAGCGCAGCCGCAACACCCCGCCGGCGACCAAGGTGCCGGAGATCGTCGGACATTGAAAAAACACCCGTCATTCCGGGATGCGCCAGTTGGCGCAGGCCCGGAATCCATACGCCCTGTGTCGGCGTATGGATGCTGAACGCAACTACCGGGGTTATGGATTCCGGGCTCGCGCGAAGAAGCGCGCCCCGGAATGACGGAGAAATGAGGCCCATATGACCACGCCGCTCGATCCCGTCGTCGCCCGGATCATTCCGATGCTGCCGCTGCGCGATCCCGCGACTATGACGCCGCAGAGCGCGCGCGATGCGTTGCGCGCGCTCGCGGCGTCCCGCGCCGCCGTTCCGCCACCGCCGGTCGCCAGCGCAATCGATATCGAAGTGAAGGGCGCGGCGGGGAAGCTGGCGGCGCGGGTTTATCGCGTGTCGGACAAACAATCGCCGACCGTGGTGTTCTTCCATGGCGGCGGCTGGGTCGCCGGCGACCTTGAAACCCACGACCGCCAGGCGCGCCTGCTGGCGATCGAGACCGGCGCCGTCGTGGTCTCGGTCGACTACCGGCGCCCGCCGGAAACCCGCTTTCCCGGCGCATTCGAGGATGGTTTTGCGGCGCTGCGCGACATCATCGCGCGCATCGTCGAATTCGGCGGCGACAGCACGCGCTTAGGCGTTGCCGGCGACAGCGCCGGCGCCAATCTCGCCGCGACGGTGGCGATCGCCTGCCGTGACGCGGGCTTCGAACTCGCAGCCCAGCTTTTGGTCTATCCGGTGACCGATGTCGCCGGGGCCTACGCCGACGCCGAACAGAACGCGCGGTTTCCCTCGCGCGCGGAGAACGCGGAAGGCTATTTCCTGTCACGCGCGGTGATGGCCTGGTTCGCCGGACATTATCTCGAAGACGCGAAGCACGGCACCGACTGGCGCGTTTCGCCGTTGCGCGTGAAAAATCTCGCGGGGCTGGCGCCCGCGGTGATCTGCACGGCGTGGTTCGATCCCTTGCGCGACGAGGGCAAGGCCTATGCCGACGCGCTGGCTGCGGCGGGCGTCGCGACGAAATATCATGACGGCCTGGGGCTGATCCACGGCTATTTCGGCCTCGGGGAAGCCTCGCAAACCGCACGGCTCGAAGCGCAACGCGCCCGCGCCGATTTCAAGGCAATGCTGGAGCGCGGGGTTTAGCAACCATAGTCCCGGCAAGCGAAACCACCGGGCCGGCGCGTGATGCCCGGACTGGCTTCGCTCATCGGGGCTTACGATGCAGCCCGATTATTTGCGGCCGGACACGCAGCAAAAACTGTCCGTCTGCGCCGGGACCTGGTTTTTCACCCAACAGCGCGGAGCTGGGCCTTGCCAGCCGGCCCGGACAAAGGTCCACGCCACGCAACTGGCAGTAGCTTCGCAGGCGCCCTGGCAGTTCTCGGGTGAGCCGTTGGCCGGCAGGCTGAAGTTCGTGATGTCCGAACCCGCACGATCCTTGCCGTATTCCACTGTCTGCGCCGAGGCCGGCGCGGCAAAGAGAACGCTCAATGCAAAAGTTGATGCGACTATGAGATGTTTCATAATAAATCCTCCTGGTTGAGGCCGCGATACTCAACCATAAGTCGTAATAATACTCAATACACAATCTAGAGAGCGAGCGAATGGTTTCCAAAGGCTCCGCGAGCCTGGAAGGATGCCGCAAGTCGACGCGGTTCGGAGCGTGGGGCGTAGCGCATCGTCACCTGTAAAGCTCCTCCAGTTCCAGCGGCAGCCTGATCTCGGTACCGCGGCGGGCCGAGAGGTCCATCGCCATGGTCAGGAGCAGGTTGCGGTGTCCCTCGGCGGCCGACGCGTGCGGCGTTTTCAGGCCGGCGTGGATGCGGCCGAACCAGGAATTGGTTTCGTCGCGCATCGGACCCCAGAGCTGGCCGTCGTTGATGTCGCCGGCCGGATAGCTGGTGAGGAAATCGACATGGCGCTCGAACTCCGGCTTGTAGTCGCGTGAGGTATAGCCGGCGCCGATCGGCTTTTCGGTCGCCATCACCAAGTCGCGATGGGTGTCCTCGATGTCGATGACGCCCTCGGTGCCGACGATGCCGACCTGCAGGCCGTAAACCGCCCCCGGCCACACATGCGGCAGCGCCCAGCTGATGTTCATGCTCCAGATCGTGCCGTCATGCATGGTGAAGATGCCGAAGGTCGCGTCCTTGGTGCCCCACATCGCCAGCGCCTTGTCGACCGAGCGGGCATAGACCGACACCGGAATCTTGCCTTCCATCAGGTACATCGACATGTCCAGCGCGTGGGTGCCCGACACCACCATCGGGGTCAGGTTGTGGCGCTGATTGGTCTTGCGGATGGTGGCGATCGGCACCATGCGGTTCATGAAGGCGCGCGTCACCACGGATGTCACCTCGCCGATTTCGCCGCGGGCGAGCTTTCCCTTCACCGCCTGGAACCGCCGGCGGAAGCGGTTGGTGTAGCCCATCACGGCGTCGAGGCCGGCATCCTGGATTGCCTTGAGCACCTTCGCCGACTCTTTGGCATCGGTCGCCAGCGGCTTTTCGATGAACAAATCCAGGCTGCGCTCGCACGCGGCCAGCAGCGGGCCGACATGGGCGTTCTCGTCGGTGGCAATGATCGCCGCGGTGACTTCCGGGCGCTTCAACAGCTCGTTGTAGTCGGGCGTGAAGAAATCGGCTTTTGCGTCTTCGGCGAGTTTTTGCCCGACCTCGGCGTTGGAGTCGCATAGTCCAAGCCAGCCGATGCCCGGATAGTCCCGCGCCAACTCCGCCCGGATCCGGCCGATCGTGCCGCAGCCGACGATGGCGAGGCCGATTTGCTTGCGCGGTGGTTTCATGTGGTTGTCCTTGTTACCCCCCGCATGTCCGCTATACCGGCGCACGGAATTTCTTGTAAAGCTCCTGCACCGCCGAGAGCGCTTGGTTGTTGAGCGGAAGGCTGACGGGCTCGCCGGATTCCGCGGACAGATCCGCGGCGAGATAGGTCTCCATCACCCGCCGAGCGCTTTCCGGCGACACCATCGGCGGCTGGCCGCGAAGCACGCATTCGAGGAAGTGAATCGTCTCCGGCCCCATCTGCCCGGCATAGACGTGATCGACCCATTCGCCCGGCATGGTCGACATCGGATATTGCGTGCCGTCCTTCACGGTGTTGAGCCAGTTGGACCGCTGCGTATCGTCCAGGAATAGCGAGCCTTCCGTCCCGGTGATCTCGATGGTGGTGGCGCAGTAGTTCGGATAGCTCGGGGGCAGATTCCAGCCGCCGCCGATCGTCACCAGCACGCCATTGTCCATGGTCACGGTGCTCCACATGATGTCGTAGGAGCCGTTGACGTCTTTCATGGTGCCGTACGCTCCTTGCGAATAGACGCGGACCGGCTTTGCCGGCTCGAGCAGCCAGAACACGAAATCGAGATCGTGCGTCGACTCCATCGCCGCCGGCGACAGCCGGCCGCGGCTGGCGATCTTCTTGCCCAGGCCGCGCGACAGATGCCGGCTCACCATCACCGATACCGGCCTGCCCAGCGTGCCGTCGGCCAGCTTCTTCTTGGCGTAGGCGATCCGGGTGTTGAAGCGCTGCGAATAGCCGATGGTGAATTTGAGATTGCCGCGCCGCGCAATCTCGATCAGTTCGTCGGCCTCGAACAGTTCGAGCGCGATCGGCTTTTCCAACAGCACGTGCTTGCCGGCCTTGAGGCAATCGCGCGCGATGGGAAAATGGGTGGCTTCCGGCGTGGTCGAGATGTAGACCACCTCGATGCGGTCGTTGCTGACGATGTCCTGATAGTCGAGGGTTGCGGTCGCCGCGTTAGTCGACGCCTTGACCTCGGCGAGGCGCTCGGGCCGGATTTCACAGATGTGAAGCTTGCCGACGATCGAGGAACGCGCCAGCGTTTCCGCGCGTATGCCCCCGCACCAGCCGGTTCCGATCACCGCGACTTCGACCTGTTGCACGCTCGGGGTTTCCTTTTCCTTGTAGGCCGAATGAGCGAAGCAACATCCGGGTCACCGTTCCAAAACCTGCGCCGTCCCGGGTTTCGCTACGCTCACCCGGGCTACGGATCGCTGTGATCAATCCGCACGCACGCCGCTTTCCTGGATCACCTTGGTCCATTTCGCGGTTTCGACATCCATATAAGCCTTGAACTCTTCCGGCGACTTGCTGGCGATGGCGATCGCGCCGACGTTGCGCATGCGCGCCTGGATGGCGGGGTCAGCCAGCACCTTGACGATCGCCGCGTGCAGCTTCTCGACGATCGGGCGAGGCGTGCCTGACGGCACCAGCACGCCCTGCCAGGACGAGGTCACCAGGTTCGTGTATCCGAGTTCGTGCATGGTCGGGATGTCCGGCAGTTCGGCCATTCGCTCTTTCGTCGTGACGGCGAGCGCCTTGACTTTGCCGCCCTTCACGAACTCCATCGCCGACGAGATGGTGGTGAACATCAGGTCGACATGTCCGCCGAGAACGTCGGTCACCGCCGGGCCGGCGCCGCCCTTGTAGGGCACATGCACCATGTCGAGCCCCGCATCCCTGCGAAACACCTCCATTTCCAGCCGGTTGAGCGTGCTGCTGCCCGGCGAAGCGAAGCTGACCTTGCCCTGGTTCGCCTTCACATAGGCGATCAGCTCGCCGACACTGTCGGCCGGGAAGTCGAGTCGGGTGATCAGGATGCTCGGCGTGTCGGCGCAAATCGACACCGGGATCAGGTCCTGGTCCGGCTTGATGCGCATATTGGCATAGACGCCCGGGTTGATCGACAGCGTGCCGATATTACCGAGAAACGCGGTGTAGCCGTCCGGCGCCGCGCGCGCCGCGACCTCGGTGCCGATGATTCCGGCCGCGCCCGGCCGGTTGTCGACCACGATCTGCTGGCCGAGGATCTGGCCGACGCCGGGCTGGATGGTGCGGGCAACGAAATCCGAAGCACCGCCGGGCGCGAACGGCACGATCATCATGACCGGCCTGGTGGGATAGTTGCCGGCGTCCTGGCCCAAGGCCAAAGCGCCGGACAGCAGCAACAATGCGCTGCCGAGCGCCGCGGTGATTCTGTTTCCAGTTCGCTGCCGTGATGCCATGCTTCGTTCTTGCGCTGAGTAAGCCGTGGTCCGGCCAATGCGATCGATCAAATCCATACCATCACTGCCGCGTTTTCCACTAGCACAAAGGCGAGCGACGAACGCCCGGCAAGAGAATTCGCTGGGCATGGGCTAGTCGCGCTTGAAGCGGTAGTTGAATCGGTCGCCATCCGCCGCGACCAGACCCGCGGTCGGCGTCGGGAAATGGATCGGCAGAATGAGGGTGTCGGTCTCGGCCACCGAGGATAAAAACTTGCGGCGCGAGACCGCCGCCTGTTTGCCGTCCCAGTCCACCCGCGGCGACCAGTCCGGCTCACGGCACTGGATGATGTGGTGCATCATGTCGCCGGTCACCACCGCGCGCTGCCTGCGGGAAAAGATGTTGACGCAGCAATGGCAGGGCGAATGCCCCGGCGTCGGCGTCAGCGTGATGGTGTCGTCGAGCGCGTAGTCGTCATCGACCAGCAGCGCCTGCCCTGCTTCGACGATGGGCAGGCAATTGTCGCGAAACACCTTGCCGGGCGGATTGGCGCCGCGCGCATATTCCGCTTCCCAGACCGCATATTCCTTTTTGTGAAACACGTATTTCGCATTCGGGAAGGTCGGCACCCAGCGGCCGTCGCGCAGGATGGTGTTCCAGCCGGTGTGGTCGATATGAAGATGCGTGCAGAACACGTAGTCGACCTTGTCGTAGCCGATGCCGAGCGCCAAAAATTCGTTGCGCCAGCGTTCCTTGCCGGGGAAATCGAACGGCGGCGGATGGCCCTTGTCCTCACCGGTACAGGTGTCGACAAGGATGGTGTGATGCGGCGTCCGCACCACAAATGTCTGGTAGGTGATGACCATCAGTCCAAGGTTTAAGTCGAACACCTCCGGCTCCATCGACGGCAGATGATGCTTGAACACCGCCTCGTCATAGGCCGGGAAGAAATCCTGCGGCCGCCGCCACGGCCCTTCGCGTTCGATCACCGCGTCGATGGTGATGTCGCCGATGCGCAGCTGTTTCATTGCTATCTCTCCCTTTTTGCGTTCCCCGGACGCAGCGCAGCACGTAGCACTTGCGAAGTGTTGCGCTGCAGAGCCGGGGCCCCGGTTACTTGCTGCTCAAAGAAACCGGGGTCCCGGTTCTGCGAAGCAGCGCTTCGCGAAGAGCTACGCGCTGCATCGCGCCCGGGACACGAGTTACCGCAGCTTGCTCAACAACCCCACCAGCATCTCGCGCTCCTTGGCGTCCAGCGGCGCCAGTGTCTCGCGGGTGATGGTTAGCGCGTTCGGCGCGGCCTTTTCGGCCAGTTGCTGGCCGGCGCGGGTCAGACTTACCAGCAGGCGGCGGCCGTCTTCGGGATCGGCGCTGGTCTCGGTCAGGCCGCGCGCGGTGAGGCGGTCGATCACGCCCTTGATGGTGGCGACGTCCATCGCGGTCAGCCGCCCAAGCTGGTTCTGCGAGCACGGCCCGGTCTCGGTGAGTTTTGCCAGCGCCGCCCACTGCGTCGGCGTGAGATTGATGCCGATTTCGCGAGCGAAGATGGTAGCGTGGCGCTGCCAGACCTGGCGCAGGATGAAGCCGATCTGGTCCTCGAGAACGTAAGACGGCCGCGAAGTCTTTACGCTTCGTTTCGGCAAGACGCTCCTGGTCATGTCTCCCCGCTCCCTCACAGCGCCAGATGCGCGTCGCGGATGTCGGGCCGCGCATCAAGCTCGGCCATGGTGCCGGAAAAGCAGATGCGGCCGCGCTCGACGATATAAGCGCGGTCGCAAATCAGTTTGGCGAAGTGAAAATTCTGCTCGGAGAGCATGATGCTGACGCCTTCCTGCTTCATGGTGAGGATGGCGCCGACCATCTGCTCGACGATTTTTGGCGACAGTCCTTCCGACGGCTCGTCCAGCAGTACCAGCGACGGGTTGCCCATCAGGGTGCGGGCGATGGTCAGCATCTGCTGCTCGCCGCCGCTCATGCGTCCCCCTGCGCGATTGCGCATTTCGGCGAGGTTCGGAAACAGCGTGAACAGTTTTTCGCGCGTCCACTGCGGCGCATTCGGCCGCTTAGGCTGACGGCCGACTTCGAGGTTTTCCTCCACCGTCAGGTCGGTGAAAATGCGGCGCTCTTCCGGCACGTAGCCGAGTCCGCCGCGTACGATGGCATGGGTCGGCTGATCCGATACATCCTTGCCCTCGAACATGATGCGGCCGCTGCGTTGCGCGACCAGGCCGACGATGGAGCGGAAGGTGGTGGATTTTCCGGCGCCGTTGCGGCCGAGCAATGCGACCACCTCGCCGTCGCCGACTTCGAGCGCGATATCGAACAGGATATGCGCCGGGCCGTAATGGCTGTTGAGATTCGCTACCTCGAGCTTCATGCGGACGCCCCCTCGCGGTGACGCGCGTCGTAGACCAGCCCTTCGCCGAGATAAATGGCGCGGACCTGCGGGTTGCGCCGGACTTCTTCGGGCGAGCCTTCCGCGATCAATGTGCCGCGGTTGAGCACCAGGATGCGGTCGGCGTGCTCGAACACCACGTCCATGTCGTGTTCGGTGAAGAGAACGCCGATCGATTGCTCGCGGGCGATGCGCGCGGTCAGCCGCATCAGCTCGATGCGCTCGCGCGGCGCCATGCCGGCGGTCGGCTCGTCCATCAACAGCAGTTTTGGCTGGTTGGCGAGCGCGATCGCAAGCTCAAGCCGCTTCAGGTCGCCATAAGCGAGTTCGCCGCAGGGCCGCTCGGCGTAGCCGCTCATGCCCACCAGTTCGAGCAGCCGGCCGGCCTCATCGCGGGCAAAGCGCGGGCTCGAATGCCACATATCGAACAGCGCGCGGCGATGCGACACCAGCGCGACCTGGACGTTTTCGCGCACCGTCATGGTCGGGAATGTCGCGGTGATCTGGAAGGTGCGTCCTACCCCAAGCCGCCAGATTGCGCGCGGCTTCTGGCCGGTGATGTCTTCGCCGAGCAGGCTGACGCGCCCGGAATCGGGGACGTTCTGGCCGTTGAGCATGTCGAAGCAGGTGCTCTTGCCCGCGCCATTGGGGCCGATCAGTGCAAGGATTTCGCCCGCCCGCAACGCGAACGAGACACCGCGCACCGCGTGGACGCCGCCATAGGATTTGGTCAGGCCTTCGACATCAAGCAATGTGGGGACCATGCTCATTCGGCGGTCTCGATTCGCGATGTGGACCCCTGCCCCGTCATGCCCGGGCTTGTCCCGGCCATCCACGTCTTCTTCTGCTCGTCGTCCAAAGACGTGGATGCCCGGGACAAGCCCGGGCATGACGAATTTTTGAGGACGGTGGATTTCGATTGCGGGCGGCGGCGGTTGCGGATGGTCTGCAGCATGCCGACGATGCCCTTGGGGAACGCCACCACGATCAGCACGATCACGCCGCCGAGCACCAGTTTTGACAGGTCGGTCTGGCTCACCAGCCAGATGTTGAGCGCCTTGTAGACGATAGCGCCGACCACCGCACCCGACACCGTCTCGACGCCGCCGAGCAGCACCATCACCAGCGCATCGACCGAGAGCGAGATACCGAGACTGTCGGGAAACACGCTGCCTTTCAGATATGCGAACAACGCGCCGGCGACGCCCGCGACGGTGCCGGCAATCACGAACGCGGTCCACTGGATGCGCTTGCCGTCGATGCCGATGGCTTCGCTGCGCAGCAGAGAGTCGCGCGTCGCCCGCAGCGCGTAGCCGAATGGCGAGAATACGATGATGCGAAGTGCGGCGACCGCCAGCGCGGCGATGCCGAGCGACAGCCAGTAGAAACTCGCAGGACCCGCCGCCCACTTCTCCGGCCAGACGCCGAGGATGCCGTTGTCGCCGCCGGTGACGCCGACCCACTGGAACGCGATCGACCACACGATCTGCGCAAACGCCAGCGTCAGCATCGCGAAATAGACGCCGGACAATTGCACCGCAAAGAATCCGAACACCGCGGCGCCGAGCAGCCCCAGCAGCGGACCGAGCAGCAGGCAGGCGATCATCGGCAACCCGGCCATTTTTGCCAAGAACGCGACACCATAAGCGCCGAGCCCGAAATAGGCCGCGTGGCCGAACGAGGCGAGCCCGCCGACTGACATCAGGAAATGCAGGCTTGCGGCGAAGATCACATAGATCGCGATTTCCGAGCCGACCGTGAGCGCGTAGTTTCCGCCGATCAGCGGCAGCGCCGCCGCTGCGGCCAGCACGGCAATTGCGGCGAGGCGTTCGTTCGAGGTCAGCGGCGCCCAAGGGTTGACGGTGAGGCCGGGCGTGCGCCGCGCGGGCGCTTCCGGCTTTCCAAACAGGCCCCATGGCCGCACGATCAGCACCGCGGCCATCACCAGGAACACCAGGATGATGGATATCTTCGGAAAGATCAGGATGCCGAACGCGTTGAGTTCCGACACCAGCACGGCCGCAACGAAGGCGCCGATGATACTGCCGAGGCCGCCGATCACCACCACCACGAACACGTCGACGATGATGCGCAGATCCAGCGCGTGGTGCACGGCGTCGCGCGGAATCTGCAGCGCGCCGCCGAGCGATGCGAGGAAAACGCCGAGCGCGAATACGCTGGTGAACAGCCATTTCTGATTGACGCCGAGCGCCGCTACCATGTCGCGGTCCTGCGTCGCCGCGCGCACCAGCACCCCCCAGCGCGTGCGCTGGAACAGCAGCCACAGGATTCCCAGCACGACCGGGCTGAGCCCGATCAGGAACAGATCATAGGTCGGAATATTCTGGCCGAAGAAATCGACCGCGCCGCGAAATCCCGGGGCGCGGCGGCCCAGCAGGTCGTCAGGCCCCCAGACCAGCACCACGAGGTCCTCGACCATCAGCGTCAGGCCGAAGGTCGCCAGCAGCTGGAACAATTCCGGCGAATGATAGATCCGCCGCAGCAATATCATCTCGACCAGTACGCCGACCGCCGCGACGATCAGCGCGGCCAACACGATGCCGCCCCAGAATCCGAGTGCGCCGGAAAATCGTTCGGTCAGCGTGAACGCGACGTAAGCGCCGAGCATGTAGAACGCGCCGTGCGCGAAATTCACGATCCGCGTCACGCCGAAGATGATCGACAGCCCCGACGCCACCAGGAACAGCGACGCTGCGCTGGCTAGGCCGGTCAGGAACTGGACGAAGTAGAACGCCATCAGCGGGGCGCGGCCGCAACGCCACCGTCATTCCGGGATGCGCCTCTTGGCGCAGGCCCGGAATCCATACTCCCGACGGTGGTTATGGATTCCGGGCTCGCGACTTCGTCGCGCCCCGGAATGACGACGGTGGGTTGGCGCGCGTCCATCGCCGCTCAGTCCTTCGGGCGAAGCTTGTCGACTTCGGCATCGCTCGGCAGATAGTCGCCGCCCCGGCGATAGACCGAGTCCACCATGACGCCCTTGCCGTCCTTCTGCGCGGTCTTGCCGACATAGGCGCCCAAGGTCGACTGGTGATCGATCTTGCGGAAGATGATCTCGCCGAACGGCGATGGCATCGACAGCCCCTCGGTGGCCGCGATCAGCTTTTCCGGATCGGTGGAATTGGCTTTCGCCAGGATCGCGGCCGCGGCCTTGATGGTCTGATAGCCGACGATCGAGCCGAGCCGCGGATAGTCGTTGTACTTGCCCTGATAGGCTTTCAGGAACTTGTCGTGCTCCGGCGTCTTGATCGAGTACCAGGGATAACCGGTGACGATCCAGCCCGCCGGCGTTTCTTCCTTCAGCGGATCGAGATATTCCGGCTCGCCGGTGAGGAAGCTCACCACCGCGCGGTCCTTGAACAGGCCGCGGGTATTGCCTTCTCGGACCAGTTTTACCAGGTCGGCGCCGAAGGTGACGTTGAGAATCGCTTCCGGATTGGCGGCGGCGACCGCCTGCACCACCGGACCGGCGTCGATCTTGCCCTGCGGCGGCCACTGCTCGTCGACCCACTGGATGTCGGGGCGCTTTTCCGACATCAGCTTCTTGAACACCGACACCGCCGACTGGCCGTATTCATAGTTCGGCGCGATGGTCGCCCAGCGTTTTGCCGGCAGTTTAGCGGCTTCTTCCACCAGCATCGCCGCCTGCATGTAGTTGGATGGACGCAGCCGGAAGGTGTAGCGGTTGCCCTTGGCCCAGGTGATGGCGTCGGTCAAAGGTTCGGCGGCCAGAAAGAATACCTTTTTCTGGTTGGCGAAATCGCTGACCGCGAGGCCGATGTTGGACAGGAACGTGCCGGTTAGCATCGCCACGTTCTCGCTCGACACCAGTTCGTTGGCGGCGGTCTGCGCGTCGGCCGGCTTGCCGCCATCATCCTTGGAAATGACGACCAGCTTCTTGCCATTGATGCCGCCGGCGGCGTTGACTTCCTCGACCGCGAGTTGCCAGCCCTTGCGATAGGGCTCGGTGAAAGCGGGCAGCAGCGAGTAGCTGTTGATCTCGCCGATCTTTATCTCGCTCTGCGCGAAGGCGGATTGCGCCATGCCGCCGAGAATGACGCCCAGCGCTGCGCCCAGAAATTTGTTTCGTTGCATCCCAAAACCTCCACTGTTGAAGAGAAAATTATCGCAAGCCGTCCTCGCCTTTGACTTCGGCAATCGTCAGACCCCCAACGCGCGGCAATGGCCTGCCGCTGTCGGTAACCGCAACTGCCACCATGATCTCGTTGGCGCGCGGCGCGTCGTTGATCTGCACTTCCATGCCGTCGAAATGGCTGCGCACGAACGCCGCGTCCTTGTGGCCGAGCGGAATATCCAGCGTGGTGCCCGGCCCGCTGCGCTTCTTCGACGATGGAATCAGCGCGGCGCCCTTGCCCAGCACCTTGCGCACCGGGGCGCCCATTTTCGGATGCAGGATCGCGGCCGCATGCTCCAGCTCGCCGTTTTCGCCGACCGCCGCCGCCTTGCCGTAACTTTGCGCCTTCGCGCCGTCGATGCCCAGCGCCGCCACCGCCTTTTTCGAGAGCAACTCGCCGAGTTCCTCGCCGATCGCGATCAGCGGAGTGAGATCCTCGACATATCTGCCGGCGAACGGATTTTCGATCACCGCGATCGCTGCCGCGCGGCGGGTCGGCGGCGTGACGGATCGCCCCATTTCGGTCAGCGTTTCTTCGACGACAGTGACGATCTTGCGAATGACCGCGCTCATTGCATCACACTTTCTCTTGCGCCGTGGCGCGCCCGGACAAGCGGCACAGGCGCATCGATATTATTCAAAGCAACGACGCGTGTTTCACCATGCAATCGCAGTGCCGCACTTTCGATCAGTCCTCGTGCAAGCAGCGCGCGCGCCTTGCGAGCGCCGGATTCGAGCGCGGCGTCGATTTCATAGCGTGACAACGCGCCGACGTCTCGCGTCACAAGACGCGCGCCGAGGTCGCTGTCAGGCTGAATGTCATTTGCCGGACAACGCGCGATGGCGGGATGTCCTGGCAGATCCACCGCGTTGGCGATGATAGTGGCGGCGGCGTCGGCCTGCGAAGCCGTCGGCGCCAGCACCGTCACGGCATCCGCAATGCCTAGCGAAAAACTGCGTCCGTGGCGTCCACTGGTAGCGATCCCGCGCGTTGGATCGTCGGCCTCGATAATCGCCGTTTGCATCACACCGGGCTGGTCCGGCCGATCCACCAAGCCCACGGTGAAGTGTTCGCCTTCGCCGAGGTACAGCGCGATGTCGCCGCCGTTGTTGACATATGCCCGATCAAGGTGTGCGGCATCCACCATGGCGCCGAGAATTTCCTCAGCGACGGCGCCCGCGACTGCCGCCATCGGCGTGATGAAATGCTCCGCGGCATACGGTGCCACCGCGGCATGCATGCGGCGCGCGACCTTGCCCCGCAGCCTGCAGCTCACGGGATCCGCCGGCCTGCGCAGTTCCAACAATTCCTCGCATAACGTATCGAGCAGGCCGGTGAAGCGCTGCACGGCGGCATCGTAAGCCGCGCGAACATTCTTTTCGTTGCCGCGCGCTTCGACGATCAGATCGATCGGACCGTCCTGCAGATGAAGCCGCCTGCGGTCCGTCAGCAATCCGATTTGCGGGAGTCTCGTCATTCGCGCAATCCCGGTGCGGGCTGTTGCGTGATTTGCCGGATTTCCGCGTTGTCCTTCAATGACGCCAACGGCCGCACATGGTCCATATGCCCGCCGAGCGCGGCATAATCCGACAATTTCAGCGTGAACTCGATCGGCGCCACCAGTGCCGGCGTCGGCACATAGCCGAACGCGCCCGCCGGCAAGCGCGTGACATCCACCATGAAGGTGATGCCGCCGCCCGGCCACACATAAACCGGCGCGCCGCCCGAGGTCACCCGCGTCAGCGCGTCCTTCACCGAGCGCGTCAGCCGCACCGGGTTCTCCGTGACGCCGGAGCGCAGCGATCCGCCGGCGCCGCCCATGAACAGCACGGTGCATAGTGCCGGCTCGCAATTCTCCTTGATGCGCTCGACCGAGAATTTCAGGTCGGCCGGCATTTGCTTTTCCACCGGTTTCAGCGCCGCATCGAGTTCGAAATACGCGGCGTGCTCGCCGGTGGTGCTCACCATCAGCAAGGTCATGCCGGGCCGCGCCTCTTTCGGATCGAACGGCCCCAGCACCGAGAGCGGATCGGAAATTTTGGTGCCGCCCCAGCCGGTGCCGGGCTCGGCGACCTGGAAATACCGCCCGGGCGTGGAGCGGCGGCCTTTCATCTTGATGCCGGTGTCGGGAATATCCAGCAGTTTTCCGGCCTGATGCTCGGAGAGCACCCCGGTGATGTGATCGTCGACCACCACGACTTCGTCGACCTTGCCATGCCATTGCTTGGCGAACATGCCTATGGTCGCCGAGCCGCAGCCGACCCGCATCCGCTCCTCGGCGACGCCATTGACGATCGGCGGATAGCCCGCCTGCACCACCACCGTGGCGCCGCCGTCGATGGTGAGCTCGACCGGCTTGCAGTTCGAAAGGTCCATCAGCGCGTCGCAGGTGACGCGGCCTTCCTTCTTGGAGCCGCCGGTCAGATGATGCACGCCGCCGAGCGACAGCATCTGCGAGCCGTATTCGCCTGTGGTGACGTGGCCGACCGCCTCGCCCTGCACGCGCACAACAGCGGTTTCCGGGCCGAGATAGCGGTCGGTGTCGATCTTCACCTTGACGCCGCAATAGCTGAAGATGCCTTCGGTCACCACCGTGACCATGTCGACGCCGTCGATTTCAGACGAGACGATGAACGGCGCCGGCTTGTAATCGGGATAGGTGGTGCCGGCGCCGATGGCGGTGACGAACACGTTGGGCTGGTGCACGATTCCGCCGTCCCAGTCGCCGCCGGCCTGGAACGGCACCAGCCGGCCGCCATGGGATACGGTGCGTTCCAGCACCACATGCGGATCAACCCGCACCAGCTCGCCATTGTGATTGGCGTAGCGGTCGCAGGCGCCGGCCGCGCCCGGCTTGATGTAGCACATCACCGGGCAGGCATCGCAGCGGATCTTGTCGGCACTGGTCGCGTCGGTCAGCATAAACGAGCTCACAGCCGGCGGCGTTTGTTCGTATACGAACGATCCTGCGCGCAGACCCGAAAGGTGTCAAGCGCCGCGCGGCACGAAAAACGCCGCTGCCGGTAAAAAGCGCAAATTGCCTTATAGTTTGTCATTCCGGGACGCGCCCTCTTGGCGCGGGCCCGGAATCCATAGTCACCAATCGTGGTTGTGGATTCCGGGCCCGCGCTCCGCGCGCCCCGGAATGACGGGGTCAAGGTACGGCGCATGCTTGCACGTTTGTATGCAAACGGTATCCTCCAATCATGATCCGCCTCAACGTCAACGGCAGCGCCCATGACATCGGCGCCGCGCCCGACACCGCGCTGCTCTATGTGCTGCGCAACGATCTCGAATTGAACGGGCCGAAATATGGCTGCGGGCTCGGCGAGTGCGGGACCTGCACGGTATTGATCGACGGCGTGGCCGCGCGATCCTGCGTGATTCCGATCGATGGTTGCGCCGGACGCGACATCGTCACGCTGGAAGGGCTCGGCTCGCGCGAGCGTCCCGATCCGGTGCAGGCTGCTTTCATCCAGGAACAGGCCGCGCAATGCGGCTACTGCCTCAACGGCATGATCATGAGCACCAAAGCGCTGCTGCTGCGGTCTCCTCGCCCGACCGAGGCCGAAATACTCGAAGCGCTGCGCTACAATCTATGCCGATGCGGCGCGCATATCGAGATCATGCGCGCGGCGATGCGGGCGGCGGGTCATCTCGCAGAGGCGCAGGACTGATGGCGGAAATTCTGCCCGGATCGTTGTCCGTCGTTCGTCCGGATGCGTCCCGTGAAGGCGCTTTCGAGACCTTCATCAAGATCACCGCCGACGGCATGGTCACCGCCTTCAACGGCCACGTCGATCTCGGAACCGGCATCCGCACCGCGCTCGGCCAGATCGTCGCCGAAGAACTCGACGTGTCCTTTGCGCGGGTGGTCGTGGTACTCGGCGATACCTCGCGCGTGCCCAACCAGGGCGCCACCATCGCCAGCGAAACCATCCAGATCACCGCGATGCCGCTGCGCAAGGCCGCGGCGCAGGCGCGGCATTTTTTGCTGGCGCGGGCGGCGGAGAAACTCGAGATTGCGGTAAGCGAGCTTTCGGTCGAGGACGGCCTGATCCGCGGCCGCGACAATCGCAGCGTCAGTTATGGCGAGTTGATCGCAGGCGAGAGCATCCGGCTCGAACTTGGCGACGACGCTGTGGTCAAGACCGTCGGCGCCTACACCATCGTCGGGCAGTCCGTGCCGCGGGTCGATCTGCCGGGCAAGGCGACCGGCGAGTTGGTCTATGTGCATGATATGCGCGTGCACGGCATGCTGCACGGCCGGGTGGTGCGCCCGCTTTATGCCGGCGTCGATGCCGGGGATTTTGTCGGCAACAGCCTGATTGCGGTGGATGAAACGTCCGTTCGCGATATTCCCGGATTGGTCGCGGTGGTGCGGATCGGCGATTTCGTCGGCGTTATTGCCGAACGCGAGGAGAATGCGGTCAAGGCTGCCGCACAGCTCAAGGTCAGTTGGAAGCCGACGCCGATATTGCCGGACCTGAAGGAACTCGAGACAGCGCTTCGCGCCAATCCATCGACGCCGCGCGTGCTGATCGACAAAGGCGATGTCGAGGCCGCCATTGCCGCCGCCGAAAAGCCGATGCAGCGGAGCTATCTCTGGCCGTACCAGATGCACGGCTCGATCGGGCCGTCCTGCGCGGTGGCGGATGTCCGCGACGACGGCGTGCGGGTGTGGTCCGGCACCCAGAATCCGCATCCGCTGCGCGCCGATCTTGCGATATTGCTGCGGCGGCCGGAGCACGAGATCGACGTGATCCGGATGGAAGCCGCCGGCTGCTACGGCCGCAACTGCGCCGACGACGTCTGTGCCGACGCGGTGCTGCTGTCGCGCGCGGTCGGCCGTCCGGTGCGCGTGCAGCTGACCCGCGATCAGGAACATGCGTGGGAGCCGAAGGGAACCGCGCAACTGATGAACGTCAATGGCGGCCTCAACGCCGACGGCAGCGTCGCGGCCTATGATTTCGCGACGCGTTATCCGTCGAACGGCGCGCCGACGCTGGCGCTGCTGCTCACCGGCATGATTCCGCCGGTGCCCGATATTTTCCACATGGGCGACCGCACCGCGATCCCGCCTTACGACTATGACGCGATGCGCGTGGTGGCGCATGACATGCCGCCGATCGTGCGCGCGTCGTGGCTGCGCGGCGTCTCGGCGCTGCCCAACAGCTTTGCGCATGAATCCTATATCGACGAACTGGCGACCGAGGCGGGCGTCGACCCGATCGAATACCGGCTGCGTTATCTGAAGGATCCGCGTGCGGTCGACCTCGTCAACGCCGTCGCCAAGCGCGCCGAATGGACGCCTCGCCCGGTCTGGAAGGAGCAGTCCGCGGAAGGCGACATCGTCCGCGGCCGCGGCTTTGCCTATGCGCTCTATGTCCACGGACCGTTTCCCGGCAAACCGGCGGCGTGGTCGGCGTGGATCGCGGACGTCGCGGTCAACAAGGCGACCGGCGATGTCAGCGTCACCCGCGTGGTGGCGGGGCAGGATTCCGGGCTGATGATCAATCCGGAGGGCGTCCGTCACCAGATCCATGGCAACGTCATCCAGTCGACCAGCCGCGCGCTGATGGAAGAGGTCTCGTTCGACCGCGCCGCCGTGACGAGCCGCGAATGGGGCGCCTACCCCATCATCAAATTCCCGGACATCCCGAAGATCGACGTGCTGATGCTGCCGAGGTCTGACCAGCCGCCGCTCGGCGTCGGCGAATCCGCGTCGGTGCCAAGCGCGGCTGCGATCGCCAACGCGATTTTCGACGCCACCGGCGTGCGGTTTCGCGAATTGCCGTTCACGCCGGAGCGGATTCTTGCGGGATTGCGCGGCGGACAACCTGCGATACAAGGTCCCTTGCCGGTAGCGGCGCCCAAGGCTCCGGGCCGGGCGCATCAAAATCCGTTCGCCAAACCGCTCGGCGCATTCGCAGGCGTGGCCGCGATGGCTGCCGCGGTGGTCGGCATTGCCGCGCTGGCGCTGCCATGGCGGTCGATCGCGCCGATCGCGCGGCCGGATCCCTCGACATATTCGGCGGCCACCATCGCCAAGGGCCGGCAGCTTGCCGCGCTCGGCGACTGCGCGGTCTGCCATACCCAGGCCAACGGCGCCATCAATGCCGGCGGCCGCGCCATCGAGACGCCGTTCGGCATCATCTACTCAACGAACATCACGCCCGACGCCGAAACCGGCATCGGCGGATGGTCGTATCCCGCCTTCGAACGCGCGATGCGCGAAGGCATCCACCGCGACGGCCGGCATCTCTATCCGGCGTTTCCCTACAATCACTTTGCCAAAACCACCGATGCCGACCTGCAGGCGCTCTACGCCTATCTGATGGCGCAGCCGGCGGTGCGCGCGGTCAACCGCGAAGCCGTCCTGGCGTTTCCCTTCAATCTGCGTCCGCTAATGGCCGGATGGAATGCGCTGTTTCACGATCATGCGAGCTTTGCTCTGGATGCGACCAAGCCGGAAGTCTGGAATCGCGGCGCCTATCTGGTCGAGGGCCTCGGCCATTGCGGCGCCTGCCATTCACCGCGCAACGCGCTCGGCGCGGAGCAGGCAAACGCCTATCTTGCCGGCGGTTTCGCGGAGGGATGGGAAGCGCCGCCGCTGACGTCGCTGTCGCAGGCGCCGATCCCCTGGAGCGAGGACGAGCTATTCGCCTATTTACGGACCGGCGAGTCGCGCTTTCACGGGGTCGCCGCCGGGCCGATGGCGCCGGTGGTGAAAGAACTGGCCGCGCTGCCTGACGACGACATCCGCGCCATGGCGGTCTATCTCGGCTCGTTCAACGACAACGCGATCGGCAAAGCGGACCAGGAAATGCTGGCCGCCAGGCTGGAAACCTCGACCGCCACGCACGCCGTTTCGGCAGCCTCCGCCGGCGCGCGCCTCTATGAAGGCGCCTGCGCGGTCTGCCACAGGGTCGGCGGCGCGCCGCTGTTCGGCTCGCGGCCTTCGCTGGCGCTGAACAGCAACCTGCACAGCGCCGTGCCGGACAATCTGATCCAGGTCATCCTGCACGGCATCGCCGCGCCGGTGTCGAGCGATCTCGGCTACATGCCCGGCTTCAAGGACAGTTTCAACGACCTGCAGCTCGCCGAACTGATTTCATATCTCAGGCGGCAATTCGCCCCGGACAAGCCATCCTGGACCGGCGTGGATGCGGCGATCGGCCGGGCGAGGCAGGCGGCCGCACGCTAATCGCAGCCCAGAGCTGCCGCGCCGGGCACTGGTTGCCGGCGCGCCGACGCGATAAGGTTCCAGCCATGGCAGTCACCGACATCGCATCGCGGACCTACAATCACGGCTGGCGGCTCGACCCGATCGTGCGCAGCCTGCTCGATACCGATTTCTACAAGCTGCTGATGCTGCAGATGATCCGGGAATTCTATCCGGACGACCACGTCACCTTTTCGGTCATCAATCGCAGCCGGCATGTCCGCCTCGCCGAAGTCATCGACGAGGGCGAGCTGCGCGCCCAGCTCGATCACGCCCGCACCATCCGCTTTGCCAAGAAGGAGCTGATCTGGCTCGCCGGCAACACGTTCTACGGCAAGACCCAGATGTTCTCGCCTGACTTCATCAACTGGCTGGCGAATTTTCGGCTTCCGGAATATCAGCTGCACAAGGTCGACGGCCAGTACGAACTGCATTTCCACGGCCCGTGGACCCACACCACGATGTGGGAAATTCCGGCGCTCGCCATCCTCAACGAGTTGCGCTCGCGCCAGGTGACCAAGGGACACGGCCGTTTCGAACTCGACGTGCTCTACGCGCGCGCCAAGGCCAAGCTGTGGAGCAAGGTCGAGCGGCTGCGCAAGCTGGACGGCTTGCGGCTGTCCGATTTCGGCACGCGGCGGCGGCACGGTTTTCTGTGGCAGCGCTGGTGCGTCGAGGCCGTCAAGGAAGGGCTGGGACCCGCCTTCACCGGAACCTCCAACGTCCTGCTGGCGATGGACTCGGATCTCGAAGCCATCGGCACCAATGCGCATGAACTGCCGATGGTCGCCGCCGCGCTCGCCAGCGACGACACCGAACTGCGCTGGGCGCCGTACCGCGTTCTCGACCAGTGGCGCCATACCTACGGAGGAAATCTGCTGATCGCGCTGCCCGACGCCTTCGGCACCAAGGCATTTTTGCGCGATGCGCCGGAATGGGTGGCCGACTGGACCGGTTTTCGACCCGATAGCGCGCCGCCGATCGCGGCGGGCGAAGAAATCATCAAATGGTGGAAGCAGAAGGGGCGCGACCCCAGGGAGAAGCTGCTGGTGTTTTCCGACGGCATGGACGTCGGATCGATCGAGGAAACCTGGCGTCATTTCGCCGGCCGGGTGCGGATCAGTTTCGGCTGGGGCACCAACCTCACCAACGATTTCATGGGCTGCGCGCCGGACGGATCCGCCGACCTCGATCCGATCTCGATCGTTTGCAAGGTGACGGCCGTCAACGGCAGGCCGGCGGTAAAACTCTCGGACAATCCGGAAAAGGCCACCGGCAGCCCGGCCGAAGTCGAGCGCTATCTGCGCGTGTTCGGCAACGCCGGCCGCGTCCGCACCGCAGTGCATGTGTGAAGACGCGCGCCCCGGACGCAGCGCAGCGCGTAGCTCTTGCGGGGCGGTGCGCTGCAGAGCCGGGGCCCCGGTTGCGCGGACATCAAGCGGGGTCCTGGTGTCTGCGAAGCAGCGCGAATAGCGTTGCATCGCGCCGGGGACACGAGCATCAAATTCGTCATTGCCGGGCTTGACCCGGCAATCATCCTTCGGAAGCTTCTTGCGAAGATAGATGGATACGCGGGTCAAGCCAGCGTATGACGCCGCGTTGGATCGAGGCGCCGCCTGCGCTTACGCGACATGCCAGTCGGCCGGGATGGCCGCGATGGTTCGCGCGGCCGCCTGCAGGCCGTTGTCCCAGATGAACGCCGCGCCGCTGTCGTCGTGCCACAGGATATCGTCGCGGCCGTTGCCGTCGTAATCGCCGATGCCGGCGACATGCGAGCTGGCCGGCACCACGCCTGCCGTGGTGCCGCCGAACCCGATCCGCCAGATCCCGATCGAACCGTCGTCGTTGCGCCAGAGCACGTCGTCGCGGCCGTCGCCGTCGAAATCGCCGGCCCCCGCGAACTGCGTGCTGGCCGGCACCGCGGCGGCGATCGCATGCGCGCCGCCGATCTGGCCGTTATCCCACACGAACAGGGTGCCGTCATCGTCGCGCCACAGGATGTCGTCGCGGCCGTTGGCGTCGAAGTCACCGATACCCTCGATGTGCATGGTGCTCGCCGTCACGCCGGGACCAACCACGACATTCCCCCTGGCGGGCTGCCCGTCATCCCAGACCGAGATCCGGCCGTTGGGACGGACCCAGAGAATGTCGTCATGGCCGTCGCCGTCGAAGTCGCCGATGCCGCCGACATGAAAGTCGCTCTGGAGCACGCCGCCGTCGAAGACCGCGTGCGCGTTGCCGGGTTGTCCGTCGTCCCAGATCGAGACCGCCAGATCGTCGCTGACCCACAGGATGTCGCTGCGGCCGTTGCCGTCGAAATCTCCGGTACCGGCGATATGCCAGTTGGCCGCGACATCCCCTGGACCGGCGACGGCATGCGCGATCGCGGCCGCGTCGTCCCGGATCGCGACGGTGCCGTCGTCGCGCGTCAGCAGGATGTCGCTGCGGCCGCCGCCGCCGAAGTCCGACGCCACCGCGCTCTGCGCGATCCCGCCGGTAAACGGGTCGGCGTACCAGGTCAGGGTGTCGAGCGCGGCCCAGATCTGGCCCATGTCGGGCGTATGCGTGCCGTCGTCGTTGGTGACGTTGCCGGCCGAGAGGAAATTCCAGCCGGCGTCGAAATTCAGCGTGAAGGTGGACCAGCTTGCGGTATTCGCGGTGTCGTTGGCGAGCAGGAAGTGGGTGCCGTCGTCATTGGTGCCGGCCTCGGTGACGAGATTGCCGCCGGCATCGAATGTCGAAATGGTGTGATCCCATGTGAAGGCATGCGCGGCGTCGAACGCGTTTTTCCAGCTTGTGCCGTTGTCGTTGACGCCGGTCTGCAGCAGCAGGCTGCCCTGCCCGTTCAGCCCGCTGGTGTCGGTTCTGAACGACGACCATCCGTTGAGATCGGTGGGGTCGAGAACGGTGACGGACGAGGTGCCGTCGGCATGGTTCACCGGCGCCGGCGCAAGCGCGATGCTGAACACCTTGTCGAAGCCAAGTCCGCCTTGATCGGCGGTGTGCACGGTGACGTCCCAGGATTGCGCGGCGGCATAGTCGAGCCGCGTTCCGTCCTTCACCGTGATCACGCCGCTTGCGGCGTCGATCGCAAACCGGCCGCCGGCGTCGTCGGTCAGCGAATAGCTGAGCGTGTTGCCTGCGTCCGGATCGACGCCCGTAACGGTTCCGATCATCGTGCCGTTGGCGGAATGCTCGCGCACGATCCCGCCGCGCAGGCTGGCGTCGGTCGGTGCCTCATTGATGGCGACGTGGAATCCGGCGGCGGCGGAGACCGCGCCCTTGTCGTCGACGAGTTGCATCGACAGATCGTCCGCCGCGCCGTCGGCCACATATGTCAGGCCCGCCAGTTGCGCGGCGCTGACGCCGAAATTAGCGCCGTTCGCATACGGCGTTCCGTTCAGCACGAAGTGGCCGCTGTTCGCCGCGTTGCCGTCCTGGAAATAATAGGTCAGCGCGTCATGATCGGCATCGGTGGCGCTGAACCAGGAAGACACCTGCAGCGACTGGCCTGCATTCGCCGTAATCGAGCCGGTTGGCACCGAGAGCACCGGCGCGCGATTGACGCCGATATGCATGAATCCGACGGCGGACATCGCGTTGCCGTCGCTGAGCTGCATCGACAGGTCGTCGGCGACGCCCTCGGCGCCGGCGACGAAGGTCAGGTTCGCAAGTTGGGTTGCGTTGACGCCGAAGTTGGCGCCGTTCGCGTAAGCCGTTCCGTTCAGCGCGAAGTGGCCGCTATTGGCCGGCCCTGTATCCTGGAAGTAATAGGTCAGCGCGTCGTTGTCGGCATCGGTGGCGCTGAACCAGGAAGACACCTGCAGCGCCTGGCCCGCATTCGCCGTAATCGAGCCGGCCGGCACCGTCAGCACCGGGGCGCGGTTGGGGACGTCATCGACCGCGATGCTCCAGCTCTGGTCGAACCAATGCCCGCTCTGGTCGCTGGTGCGCACGGTGATCCCGTAAGCGTGCGAAGCCGCCGTCGCATAGTCGAGCAGGGCGCCGTTGGCTACCGTGACCTCGCCGCTGGCGGCGTCGATCGCAAAGCGGCCGCCGGCGTTGTCGCCCAGCGAATAGCTCAAGCTCGCGGCCGCGTTGAGATCGTAGCCGCGTATCGTCGCCACAGGCGTGCCGTTGGCGGAATGCTCCGCCACGCCGCCGCCGGACATGGTCGCGCCGAATGGAATGAGATATGAATGCAGCGCGGTGAACCCGGTCGTTAGGTCCATCACGCTGCCGTCGGCGAAGCGGAAGGTCTCGATCAGGTTGAGGCCGTCCGGGTCGTTCCAGTGCTGCAGCGTGACGGTGTCGGTGAACTGCCCGGGATGCGCAGGGTCCTTGATGCCGATGACGAGGTCGTTGCCATTCATCCGCATCGCGAGGTCGAGATACATGCTGACGCCGGGGCCGAACACCAGCGTGTCCGCGCCGCCGCCCAGCGGCCTCGCGTCGTCGAATATGGTATCCGCGCCGTCGCCGCGGTTGAAGATATACTGGTCGTTGCCGGGGCCGCCCTGCATAACGTCGTTGCCGCGGCCGCCGGCCAGTTGATCGTCCCCCGTGCCGCCGAACAGCGAGTCGTCGCCGTCGCCGCCATGCAGGATATCGTTGCCGCCGCCGCTGTAGAGCGCGTCGTTGCCGGGACCGCCGTCGAGGAAGTCCCAGCCGTTGCCGCTGGAGATGCCATCGTTCGCCGCGCCGCCGACCAGGATGGCGTTGGTGCTTGCGGTGGCGTCGAAATTGTTGGCCACGCTGTCGCTGCCGAACCACCAGATATTGCCGGCGCCGCCGCTCTGCCCGGACAGCACCGGATGGAAGCCGCTGGCGGCAAAGCCGCCATTGAACACGAACTGGATCGTGGTGCCGCTGCCGTCGCTGCTGATATTGGTCTGGTCTGCGAACGCCGACAGCGCGCCGGGGATCTCGGTGCCGTTCGCCACCTTGATCGCGACCAGGGCGCTGTTGCCGCCGTGGTTGAAGGAAACGCCGGAGGCGTCGAAGTGGAGCCCGGCCTTGGCGACCGAATCGAGAAAGCCGACCAGCCCGCCGAGGAAGTCGCTGGCGCCGTAATGGTTGAGCTGGAGGTCGTTCACTCTAGCAAAAGTTGCAATCCAGCCCGCGGTAAAAGCCGAGTCGGGGTTTGCCGCCATCACCGCGTTGATGACTTCGCGGTTGTTGAGATACTGCTCATAGTCCTGCGCGATGCGCAGATCGCTGCCCAAGGCCGTGAGGTCCAGATAATTCTGCGCCACGAGCGCATCGAGGTCGGACTGCTCGTAAGCGACGTGACCGTCGATATCCGGATGCATGGTCTGCACGAATCCAGTGTGGGCGCGTTTCACTAGCAGGTCGCCGCCGATCACCTCCGTGTTGCGCAGCAGATCATGGGCGGCGGCCGCGACGGCGTCCTCCGCCTTGCTGAAATGCGCCGAAGGGTCGCCCCCATTGGGAAACCAGCCCTCCTGATAAACGTATGGCGTGCCGTTGGTGAAATAGCCGATCATCTTCTGGCTGCTATAGGCGAGCGCCATACCATTGACGTCATGCAGATACGCGTTGACGATATCTTTGACGGCGTCGGCCATTTTTGTGGAAACGCCGGTGTCTCCGTCATCGACGACACCGGACAGCTCGATCGAATAATCGTAGCCATAGCTTCGCACGGCATGGATCGCACCCGGATGGAGCGTGGCGTCGAAAAACGCGTCGGCGAAAATCCTGCCGAACACGGTGCCGAAAAAGGCGCCGAGTCCGGGGACGACGAAGTTGAGCACGCCGCCAATCAGGTTTCCGACCACGAGCCCGACATAGCTGCCGAGCGCGCCGGCGAGTTCGCCGCCGATCTGCGCCGCATGGGAGTCGGCTGGATAGGCCTCGTCGGCCAGAAACCTGCCGAGCGCGCTTGAGACCGCGGTCCCCGCGTTTTTGAGCGCATCGGTCCAGATCGTTGCGCTGGCAAAACCCGCCAGTCCGACACCGCCGGGCTTTGTGATCGTCGCCAGTATGCTGCCCGAATAGCCGCCGACGGCGGCATTGAACATCTGCGCGCCGAATCCGGTGAGATGAAGCTGCGTGCCGAGTTCCGCCGTCAACAGCGAGGCAATTGAACCGGCGCCGGCAGGAACCAGGTTTTCGCCGGACAGGACATCATTGATGCTCGCATCGAACAGCAGGCTGCCGTTTTCGGCAAACCCGCCCGGCGCCGAAAAAGCCTGTGCCAGCCGTGCGCCAAAGGCGCCGGCCACCGTGCCGGCCAACACGCCGACGGCCGCCTGTCCAAGCTGGTTGTTGCCCGGGACCAGCGCACGGCCCAGCGCCGACCCGAAGATCTGCGCAACGGCAGCCGCGGTCTGCGTGGCGTCGAAGATCGTTACGTTGGTGACCTTGCCGTTGGTATCGGTTGCGATGTCCGCTTCGCGGTACGCCTTGGTGTTGTTGGTGGCGGCGGTGTTGTTAAAGTATTTCAAAATCTCATTTCCGGAATCGACGACCTCCTCCTGTATTTTGAGGACCCGGTTGAAACCGTAATAATCAATGGTAGCTCCATCGGGGCCTAATTTTGCAGTAGTTGATGTTTGATCGCTGAAAAAAAAATCGAGAATTTTTTGTCCTGTTGCAAGATCGAACGCCTGCGTTGCGCCAGTGACGCCGGGCACATTTGTTGCGCCAATCGTCTGGAAGTCGGTTGGATATACCGACGCATCAATAAATCCTGCCGGGCCGGTCGTCGTTGCCGCTGATAGAGCGTTCTGCAAGGTAACTGCATTACTCGGTTCAGAATTGATAGCGGCCCACGTTAAATACTCTGCTGCTGACATTTGTTTTAAGTCGGGCCTGTACAGGCCAGGATCGCCGCCTTGGTTCACATAGGACATATAAGAAGCGTTTAGCGTGCGTTCCCCAATCGTTGAGTAACCTGCCGTAAATGCAGCTTTGTCTGCGTCCGAAAGCTGCTGCCACCCTGCAATCCTTTGTGAAGCCCATAGGTCCGCCTGACGCGCGACGACTGCTTCCAGGTTGATTGAAACCCGCATCGTGGTGGCTGGATTGATCAGATCTGCAGCAAGCTGTTGCGTATTGTTGACGTATTTAAGAAGATCGAGTGCGTCGACACCGTTGAAGGAGTTTGGATTGTTTTTGTAGTACGAGACAGCTTCCATCGCTGTTCCGAGCTGAATTTTTGCAACGCCGAGATCGTTCAAGACAGGGTTTTGCAGGCGAGCGTAGTCTCCGGCCCAGCCAGCACTCTGTGCGTTCGAAATGTTGTTGTCGCGAACGTACTGCAGGTTAGTTGTGTAATCTTGTTCTGTAAGTCTTGTGCCGGTAAGAACGATCGATCCATATAGCGCAACCGAATTTTTCGCGGCTGTAACAAAATTAGAGCGGCCATAATCGTCGTAATCGCCGACTTCAACCTTGTTCATTTCTCTTGCCATGGGTCCGGCTACGCTGAGAGCGGAAACTCCTGCGGCGCTGCTCGCAAGATCGAGTGCTCCTTTAAATGATGCCAGGTCCGTAAGAACTTTCTGGTCCAGCGGCTTAATGGGCTTGCCGGCGTCGACGCTTGAGTTGCCTGTGTTTGGCATTTTGTTTCCTAGCGGGTTTTGCTCGCAGTTAAGGATTCGATTGTTATCGGTGAATCCGGAAGTTGAAATGGCGGCGGCTTGCCAGCGGAAATGTTAAAGACATTTCCTTTCCTGTATTCACGTCTGGAACCCAATCCACGACCCAGGATGGATTCGATGCTGCTGATATCGTAACAATTATCTTGCTGCTCTTCGGCCAACATATCGGATACCCAAGAACAAAACGTTTGCACGAAAGTGACGCGCCACCGGCCGCCCAGTTCAATAATTTGAAGGCCTGGAAACAATTTCCAATTCCCGCTGCTGGTCACGTTGTTGCGCCAGGAGACAAACCTTTGATCGTGATCAAAATAGAAAATCTGGTTGCCGTACGGCGGCTCGGAAAACAGTATCGTTGAGTCTGTCAGATACTCTTTGATAGCTTTGGCGGAGGGAAAATTTTGGTTAAAATACGATTCCCGGTACCCTATAGAAAACCCGTACGCAGGATTAAAAACTCGATCTAAATGTATGACTTGAATTCGGTCATGCATTTGCGCATATAATGAAATTATAAAGAATCCGATTAGCAGCCCGAAAACGCCATAAATACGACGCTTGTTTTTTAGAGTGTTGATCATTGTCCGCACAACTGCTCTAAGAAAGTATCGTCCTCGCAGGCCGCCTCCAAGAATCACGTCGCCCATGACCCATGGAGGCGATCTTTCCGACGACGGCAAGCTGACCAAAATCCTGCATCTTTGTGAATGGACAAAGCAGCGCCCAATGTGCGGCGCTGGCCGGTCGGCGCACGTTGCAGCAAATCCAGAACTGCCTGTTCCCTAAAAATTCCCGAAGCGCCCGTTTCTCACCACGCCGACGTTTTCTTGAAGCAGCGACATTGTTTTACTTCAGCAGACTGCTTTGCAGAGTTTCTTACCGCGGGCAACTTGGAATTGCGTCTATTACATTAAATTTTTCAGTCAACCGGGAGCTGTACTGACAATGCAGCGAAAATTCCTTGTCTGGTCGTCGGGATTGCAACAGCCGGAACTTTTGATTCAGCGAAATGACACGTAATGTTTCGGCCGGACAGCTTCCGCAGCGGCAACGAAACGTTGAAGCGTGCGATATCCTTGCAACCGAGCCCGCGATCCCGCAGGAGGGTGCGCTCCGTTCACTCGGCGGCGCACACGCTTCGCGGCGATCAGCGCGTTGATGGCTTCGCAGTTGTTGAGATAGTTCCCGTAATTCTGCGCAACGGCGAGATCGGCGCTCATGGTGACGAGCTGCTCGGGCGCCGGATTGCGACGAGGGCGTCGTAAGTCCTGCCCACTCCGGTTGGGGGCCCGCGACATTCGACGCGGAGTTCTGGTGCGCCCGCTTCATCAGCAGTTCGCCGCCGATCACCTCGGTGTGCTGCAGGATATCGAGCGCGGCGGCATGCACCGTATCGGGGGGAATCCGCTTGCATGTAGCGGAAATTGTCGGCACCGTATCCGCGCCGTCGCCGCGGTTGAAGATATAGCTGTCATTGCCTGCGCCGCCCTGCATAACGTCGTTGCCGCGGCCGCCGGCCAGTTGATCGTCCCCCGTGCCGCCGAACAGCGAGTCGTCGCCGTCGCCGCCATGCAGGATATCGTTGCCGCCGCCGCTGTAGAGCGCGTCGTTGCCGGCGACCGCCGTCGAGGAAATCCCAGCCGTTGCCGCTGGAGATCCCATCGTTCGCCGCGCCGCCGACCAGGATGGCGTTGGTGCTTGCGGTGGCGTCGAAATTGTTGGCCACGCTGTCGCTGCCGAACCACCAGATATTGCCGGCGCCGCCGCTCTGCCCGGACAGCACCGGATGGAAGCCGCTGGCGGCAAAACCGCCGGCGAACACGAACTGGATCGTGGTGCCGCTGGCGTCGCTGCTGATATTGGTCTGGTCCGCGAACGCCGACAGCGCGCCGGGGATCTCGGTGCCGTTCGCCACCTTGATCGCGACCAGGGCGCTGTTGCCGCCGTGCGTTGAAGGAGACGTCGGAGGCGTCGAAGCCGAGCCCCGCCTTGGCGACCGAATCGAGAAAGCCGACCAGCCCGCCGAGGAAGTCGCTGGCGCCGTACTGGTTGAGCTCGAGGTCGTTCACTCTAGCAAAAGTTGCAATCCAGCCCGCGGCAAAAGCCGAGTCGGGGTTTGCCGCGATCAACGCGTTGATGGCTTCGCGGTTGTTGAGATAGTTCTCGTAGTCCTGCGCGACGCTGAGGTCGCCGCCCAAGGTCGACGAGTTGTTCGGCGCCGGATTGCGACGACGGCGCTGGTCAGTGCCGCCCATTCCGGCTCCGGGTTCCGGGATATTCGACGGCGAGTTCTGGTGCGCGCGCTTCATCAAGCAGGTCGCCGCCGATCACCTCGGTGTGCTGCAGAACGTCGAGCGCTGCGGCATGCACGGCGTCGTCGGGGCTGATGAAGCTGTATTGGTGGCTCGGCACCCAGCCGTTGACATAGCGGAAGTCCGGATCGGTGACATAGCCGACCATGGTCTGCTTGCTGTGATCCAGCGACGACGCCGTTCACCGCATGCAGATAGGCATTGACGATGGCGGCCGTGGCAGCCGCCATCTGGTCGGGCGACCTCGTAGCCGCCGCCGTCCGACGCCGAGATTGAGAATGCGTGAAGCCGTAAAGATCTCCGGCCTGGTCGATCAGATCGACCGCGGCGGGATGCGGGCGCGATGCCGATGTGCGTCGCCGATCAAGGTGCCGAGGACGGTGCCGATCAGCGAGCCGACCCCCGGCAGGATGAAATCGAGCACGCCTCCGAGCAGATCGCCGATCGCGGCGCTGATGCCGATGGCGCTGCCGACCGCACCGAGCAACTGACCGCCGACCGCGCCTTCGTGGGTCTGCGCCGGCACCAGCTCATGCCCGAGGTAGGAACCGAGCAGGCTGGAGATGCCATAGGCGGCATTGGTGGCCGCGGCGCCGAAGTCGAGGCCGGCGATCGCGGCATCGAAGGAGAGGCCGGTGGCCATCTTGGTCGCGATCTGGCTCGCCACGCTTCCGGTGAAACCGCCGGCGGCGGCGTTGAACAACTGCCCGCCGAAGCCGGTCAGATGCAGCGCGGTGCCGAGCTCGGCGACCAGGAACGAGGCGACCGAGCTCGCGCCCGCGCCGGCGATGCTGACGTTGAAATCGGCGAACGCGCTGGCGAGGTTGACCTCGACGCCATTGGTCAGCAGCGAAGCGGAAAACGCCTGCGCCAGTTTCTGGCCGATGGCGCCGATCACGGTGCTGGCCGCGATCTGCACGAACTGGTTGTTGGGCGCCAGCGCCCGCCCGAGCGCCGAGCCGAGCACCTGGCCGACCGCGGAGAAGTCGGCAGTGGTGTTGGGCTGGCCGTCGAACTTGGTCTGGACGGCGGTGGGCTTGCCGGTGGAGTCTTCGCCGATGTCGAGTTCGCTATAGGGATGGGTGTTGTTCGGGTCGTATTCCTTGACCTGCTGGTCGCCGGTATCGAGGACTACGCGCTGCGATTGAAGGCGTTGGTATGCGTCAAAAGCTGAGGTCTGTGATGACCAGGACTCGGTGCCAGTGTCGAAAACCGTTTTTGTAGATGTGCCGTTGTCGTTAATAACGGTGTTTTGTTCGATAGAACCATTTGCCAGAGCAATAGTCTCGGTTTCCCATCGACCATCGCCATTAGTGTCAACGGCAGTTGTTGCTTTGCTACCGGTCGCGTTCACGCCGGTAACGGTCTCTTCGCGTGTCGATCCATTGGACGTAAGATATTTGGTATCTTCGACATAACTATTGTCGGCTGCCTTCGTAGTCGTCAAAATTACATCGGTGCGACCATCTCCATTGACATCCATGGCGGTCGTCGTCTTCATCCCGTCGGGAGCGGTTGTGTTTTCAGCATCGTGGATTCCGAATGATCCACGCCCAAATTGATCCGCTCCATCGCGAATGTGATCGGGATTGTCTGGATTATTTCCAAATCCCGATGGATTTTTCACCAGAATTCCAAATTCCATTTTTTAATACGTTATACGCACCTCCGAAAAAAATCGCTTCTGATGCACTGACACCACCTGCCGCCGCCGCTACACCAAGGTTAAAACTCGCGGCGGCTATGAACGCAGGTACTACGTCAGTTTTATCACTAAGGGGCCGCTGAATGTCGCCCCAGCCTCCTTGTACAAAAGCGGCCTTAAGTTCAGGATAAATCGTGGCGACTATCGAAGAAACGCCAAACTCATCTGCGATTACTTGATTGAGCTTATTCGTAAAATAAGCGGCAGTGACGGCCGGATCATAATCGCGCGGGACGATGTACGGCCTTCCAGTGTTTGGATCGATAATATAGCTTGAACCGGTGCTGTCCCTTAGCCACTTGGCATCAACCACGACTAGGTTAGTGGAAAGAACAGCAAATTGATCTGGTCCAAACTGCCCAATTGCGGTTACGCTTCCCATGACGGCGTCCCTCAAGTTTTAGTTGGATGGTTGGTCAGCATTCTGCGGAAACATAGTAGAAGTGCTGGCCTAGAGATTTCGTCCGTCTGCTACATGATGGGCTTGGCAGCGTAGTGATCCATCGATCTTCCGGCGATTGGCTCGATCGGTGCTCAAGCCATTCGGGAGACCATCGACCGATCTCGTCGGTCTCGTCATACACAATGGCCTCAAAAATGACGCCTCCGCCCATCAAATGGGTATTTCGATTCCCCCAATTGAAAACACGATATTTAGGCGGCGGATCCGGATCAGCCTGTATCGCCGATTGATATTCCGACTTGTGGATTCGGAATTTCCAATAGTGTCTGTCCACCGAATCCTTGAATAAGAACGGAGCACAAAAAATGGCAAGCAGCGCCAGCCCTTCGATAAATCGTTTCCGAAAGAAGCGAACAATGGCAAAACCCGCGACAAAGAGAAGCAACGTAAGAAAAAGCAGAAATGCAAACCAGAATTGACCGAAATCGTATTCGGGATAGGCGTATGCTGCAGCTGAGGTGAGATCGACCGCCAGCCTGACGCCAAGCAGCAACGCGCCAAGGGCAAGAAGCTGAATAATTGATCTTCTTGAAATCAAGTTGCTAAAACCTCGACGTGCGGACGACAGTATGTTGTTTGCCAGAAGATTTCAAAGCGATGAAAGCTTTCATCGCCGGTTAGATGTATTGCGCGCATCGTAACTGCCTTCGCGTATTTCGTGCGTACGCGAGCGGTCGCGTCTAAACCGAAGTCAATTCCGCGCTATCATCACCACGGGGGGCACACGGCCGATGGCGGCGATCCCTGCCATCTACGGATGCGGATTGCGCGGCGGGTGGGCCTTGATCACCTCCTCGTTGACGTCGGCGCCCCAGCCCGGCCGCGTCGGCACGATCAGTTCGCCGTTCGCAATGGCCGGCGGGTGGGTGACCAGATCGTCCTTCCACGGCACGTCGTCGATGTCGATTTCCATGATGGAGAAATTCGGCATCGCCGCGCAGAGATGGGCGCTCATCAGGGTCGAGATGTGGCCATAGAAATTGTGCGGCGCGCAGTTGATCTCATAGGCTTCCGCCATCGCCGCGATCTTGAGCGACTCTGCGAGACCGTTCCAGGGCACGTCGATGATCGCGACGTCAATCGAACGGTTCTCGAAGTAGGGGCGGAACTGGCGGCGGCCGAACAGCGACTCGCAGGAGGCGACCGGCATCGGCGCGCGGTCACGGATCAGGCGCAGGCCTTCCGGGTCGTAGCTGTCGATCTCCAGCCATGACAGGTCGTAGGGCTCGCAGGCGCGCGCGACCTTGATGTAGCCCTCGGTCTTGAAGTTGAAATTGGTGTCGAGGTGGATGCCGATATCCGCACCGGCGCCCTGGCGGAACGCCGCGAGGCAATCGGTAATGGCGGCAAGCGTGGCGCGGTCGGCGTTGAGCTCGGGATGGCCGGGGCCGCGCGCAAAACCCGGCTGATGCATGCTGGGCGGATCGAGGTCGAACCGAAAGATGTTGGTCTTGAGCGCCTTGAAACCGCTTGCCTTCACATGCCTGCCGAGTTTGACCACGTCGTCGAGCGAGCGCACCGGCTCGACACCCATCATATCAGCGTTGCGCAGGCGATAGCTGCCGCAATGCGACCAGTACAGCGGCAGCCGGTCGCGCACCGGGCCGCCGAACAGCGCATGGACCGGCACGCCCAGCGCCTTTGCCTTGACGTCGAGCAGCGCGTTCTCGATTGCCGCCATCGCCTGCTGGTTGATGCCGCCCGGCGCCTGCCGCGTCACCGCATAAAAGGTCGAGGTGATCCGTTCGATCGGCCGCGGATCCATACCGATCAGGCTCTGCGCCAGGCGGCGGATCACGGCGGTAAGACCGGCGCTGCCGTAGCTTTCGTTGTATTCGGACCAGCCGACGATGCCGTCGTCAGTGGTGATCTTGAGAAACGAAAAGTCGCGCCAGCCGGCGTCGCAGTGCAAATCCTCGATGCTGACAATTTTCATTGGTGTTCCTTTTCAGTCAAAGCCATAATATCGATCCGGAGAAGCGACACAAACCATGATTGCCGACACCACGACCCAAGCGGAACGGCCTGCCGAAGCCGGCGCGGTTTTCGACGCCGTCGTGGTCGGCGCCGGCTTTGCCGGGATGTACATGCTGCATCGGCTGCGCGGGCTCGGCTTTTCGGCACGGGTGTATGAGGCGGGTGGCGGCGTCGGCGGCACCTGGTACTGGAACAGGTATCCCGGCGCGCGCTGCGACGTCGAAAGCATGCAGTACTCGTTCTCCTTCTCGGAAGAATTGGACCAGGACTGGAACTGGTCGGAGAAATACGCGCCGCAATCCGAGATCCTCCGCTACGCCAACCATGTCGCCGACCGCTTCGATCTTCGCCGCCATATCGTATTCGGCACGCGGGTGACCGCCGCGGCGTTCGATGAAAACGCAAAATGCTGGCGGATCGAGACCGACCGCGGCGACAGCGTGCGCGCGAAATTCTGCATCATGGCGGTCGGCTGCCTGTCGGCGCCGAACCGGCCGAATTTTGCGGGTCTCGAGGATTTTCGCGGATCCGTCCATCACACCGGCGAATGGCCGCATCAGGGTGTCGACTTCACCGGCCTGCGCGTCGGCGTGATCGGCACCGGCTCCTCGGCAGTGCAGTCGATACCGATCATCGCGCAGCAGGCCGCGGCGCTGACGGTGTTCCAGCGCACGGCGACCTGGTCGGTGCCGGCCTGGAACGAAAAGCTGTCGCCGGAATATCTGCAGGCGGCGAAGGCGGATTATCCGGCGCTGCGCGCCAAGGCGCGCGCCCGCCCGACCGGCTTTTATTTTCCTTTCAATCTCCAGCCGGCACTCGAGGCGAGCGCGGAACAGCGCGACCGGCAATATGAGCAGGCGTGGGCGCGCGGCGGCCTGCCGTTCCTCGGCGCCTATGGCGATCTGCTGTTCGAAAAAGCCGCCAACGACACCATCGCCGATTTCGCGCGCCGAAAAATCCGCGGCATCGTCAAGGACCCGGTGACCGCTGAGCTGCTGTGTCCGGACAACGTGTTCGGCTGCAAGCGGCTCTGCGTCGACACCGGCTATTTCGAGACCTACAATCTGCCGCATGTGAAGCTGGTCGATGTTTCGAAAACGCCGATCGAGCGCTTCACCGCCGATGGCATCGAGGTTGGCGGTATCGAATATCCGCTGGATGCCGTGGTCTGCGCCACCGGCTTTGCCGCCATGACGGGATCGTTCGACAAGATCCGGATCACCGGCCGCAACGGCCTGACGCTATCAGAGAAATGGCGGGCGGGCCCTCGCGCCTATCTCGGCATCGCAGCGGCGGGTTTTCCCAATCTGTTTTTGATCACCGGCCCCGGCAGCCCTTCGGTGCTGGCCAGCATGATCCAGGCGATCGAGCAGCATGTCGACTGGCTGGCGGACTGCATCGGCCACATGCGGGATGTCGGGGCAAGCTGTATCGAGCCGATGCTCGAGGCCGAGGACGCCTGGGTCGACCATGTCACCGACGTATCGACGGTCTCGCTGCGATCGACCTGCAGTTCCTGGTATGTCGGCTCCAACACGCCCGGCGGGCCGCGGGTGTTCATGCCTTACATCGGCGGCTTCCCGGTCTATGTGCAGAAATGCAACGAGGTGATGAGCGGCGGCTTCGAAGGCTTTGTGCTGGAAGGCGCGGCGGACCGCAACGCGGCCCCACAAGTGCGCTATACGGAACGCTGGCGGGTACCGATCGATATCGAGGTTATTTCACCGGCCGCGGTCGCGGCGAGGCGGGTGCCGGTGGTCTGAAGCGTCGATCTGACTGTGAAAACCCGGACGCTGAACTTGCGCGTAGAATTTTCATCTCGATTTCGTCGTTGAAACCAATCGCACTGGCAGGTGCTGCTTGCAAAAGGGCAATCGAGAAAGCAATTCCGAGCATCCTTCTCAGACGCGTTTTCAGACAGCCTGGACCCAAAGCCGACATTGACCCGGCATGGATCGATAGTACACTTCCGGGGGTTCAATCGCGGAAGCGACGTCATGGCGAGCTTCGTTCAGTTCCTGCAGCAGTCTGGTGTGTACGCTGCGCAAAGCTTCATGATCGTTCCTCGGAAAGGCTTCAACCTGGTCTGCCTCCGCGACAGCAAGGACGTCAGTCTATCGTACGATCGCGGTCGGTTACAGGTTGAGGATGTGGGCCTCGAGGTCGTCGAACGCGTCGCTCAGGAATACATCCACACTCGCTTTAAGGAGCAAAGAAGCCAGGAGCGTGACGATCGGTTGCTGCGTCTGCGTACAGCGCTGTATGGCACCGCGCGGCCGGACGGCCTTGCACGCGGCCTCAAGGTTACGGCCAAAGGCTTCGGTATTCCGGAACTCAAAGCCATGCGCGGCAACACAAGCATCAGGTTGGAGGTCGCCATTCTGCCGCGCAAAGACTACACGATCGCGTTCAAATTCCTTAAGCACTTCGATCAATCGGGTAAAGTGATCAATGCCACGATACGGACGCCGGATGACGTGCCCTGGTTCCTCAACAGGCTGAACTGGACGTTCGGAGCTCAGGCGAATATCTTTTTTACCCCGGTCGATGTCGCATGGATTACGGTCGAGAAAGCCCTGGGGCCAAAAATCTCGCGCGATGTTTTTCGAAAGGATATCGTACCATTCAAGAGTCGCAGCGCCGATCTTACATGCTTTCTCGTCGGCGACTATGATGCAATGGATAATGAGGTGGCTGGGGAGTATCTGCCTGATGAGCAGGTATTCGTGGTTGTCGACCAGGGCAATCCAGACATGTTCGACTATGGCGAAGCGTTCATTGGCGTCATGGCGCACGAGGTCGGTCACTTCTTGCACCACAAACGGAACCAGTCCGGGAGTGGACACCATGACCGAAGCGGTATTTTGCTTTCCAGTGGCACGGAAAGCCTATCCCTGGACAAGCAGCTTGTCATCGACCTTAACGCGTGGTGAGACGCTCGTTCTCGTCATCCGTTCGGCACGTCGAGGCCGCGGTCAGCGCCGGCAGTTCGTTTGAATGCCAATCGCCGGTTGAAGCGCCTGCGCTGGCGTACGGTTCGCCGCCGGTGACCCTGCTCGTTGCGCTGCAGATCTGGTCCGCCATGGCGTCGATAGCGCTTCGCGATGGCCCCCGCATATAGCGATGTCATCCATTGACATGGTGAAATCGCGCGCAGCGGAGTAAGGTTCGGCCAAAGCGAGGAGGAAGCCATGCATGGCCCGCAATCAATGGCCGATCGAGGACGTTACGGCGGTATCGGCGCCTGCCGGCGGCGCGGACCACATCGCGCGGGATTGCGCGGGCCTGAATTTTTTCGAGATCGATTCCGGCTTGCGCGAGTTGCTGCCGCTTTATCTGACTGAGGCCGATTACCGGCAGCTGGCGCCGCATTTCCACCGCCTGGGTGGCCTCGCCGGCGGCCGGCTCGACGAGTTGGCGCGGATTGCCGACAAAAATCCCCCGGTGCTTCATGCGCGCGATCGCTTCGGCCGCGACGAGGACTGCATCGACTACCACCCAGCCTATCGCGAAATGGAGAGCATTGCCTTCGGTGACTTTCGGTTTCACGCCATGAGCCATCGCGGCGGCGCGCTTGGATCAAGCCAGCCGCTGCCTGCCGTCGCCAAATATGCCTTGCAGTATCTTTTCGTGCAGGCCGAGTTCGGGCTGATGTGTCCGATCAGCGTTACCGACACTTCCATTCACCTCATTCGCAAGTTCGGCAGCGCCGAGCTGAAGGACTATCTGCTGCCGAAAATGCTTTCGGGGGATGTTGCGACGCTGTGGAAGGGCACGCAGTTCATGACCGAACGCGCCGGCGGCTCCGACGTCGGCGCGATCGAGACCGTTGCGCGGCTGCAGGACGGCGTCTGGCGGCTCACCGGAGAGAAATGGTTTTGTTCGCATGCCGATGCCGACGTGGCGCTGCTGCTGGCGCGTCCCGAGGGCGCGCCGCCCGGCACCAAAGGGCTTGCGCTGTTCGCGTTGCCGCGGCGGCTGAAGGACGGCCGGCGCAATTTCTACAAGATCGTGCGTCTCAAGGACAAGCTCGGCACCCGCTCGATGGCATCGGGCGAAATTCGCCTCGAAGGCGCGCTCGCCTATCTGGTCGGCGACAAGGATCGCGGCCTCAAGCAGATGATGGAGCAGGTCAATCTGTCGAGACTCTCGCACGGCGTCCGCGCCGCGGCGATGATGCGGCGCTGCGTCAACGAGGCCATGATTGCGGCGCAGACGCGCACAGCTTTCGGCGAGCCGATCGTCAACTATCCGCTGCTGCGCCGCCAGCTCCTGAAACTGATTGTGCCCACCGAGCAAGCGCTGTCGGTGATGCTGTTTGCCGCAAGCTCGATGGACCACGCCAGTGCCGGGTCGAGCGAGGCGCAAAGCCTGCTCCGCATCCTCACGCCGCTGCTGAAATTTCGCGCCTGCCGCGACAACATTCCCGTCGCCACCGGCGCGATGGAAGTGCGCGGCGGCAACGGCTACATCGAGGAGTGGGTGCATGCCCGCCTGGTGCGTGACGCGCATATCGGGGTGCTCTGGGAAGGCACCAGCAACATCAATGCGCTCGATATCGTCAAGCGCGCGGTCGGAAAAAGCCGGGCGCACTGGATTCTGGGCGCGGCGCTGCAGCGCCGGCTCGATGAGGCGGCGGCGCTGCCGGCAGGCTTTCGGGATCGCCTCAAGCTCGCGCTGGAAAGAGCGCTGGCATTCGCCGAGCGGGCCGCGGCCGAGCCGGACGCCGAGGCAACCGCGCGGCTGGCGGCCAGCGCGCTTTATCACGCGACCAGCGCCATTCTGCTGGCCTGGGAGGGCAGCCATTCCAGCGTCGATGCGCGCCGCGCGCTGCTGGCGCGGTTCGTTCTGGAACACCGGCTGACGGCGCGGGATCCGCTGGCGCCCGCAAGCGAGGCCTGGGAACGCGAGGCTATCGACATTGTCCTTGCCGACCAGCCGGCATCACACACGCGAGTTGCCACCCTCCTCGATTCTCAATAACAACAATGCAAAGCCGCGGCGGGATCGTCGATCGATCTTCTGTCTCGCGGAATAAAGAATTGATGAGGTTGCGCTAATGGAAGCTCAGTTAAAGGCCGCGTCCGGTCCGGCCGGCAAATGGTCGCCATCGCCGGATGCCGGCGAACTCGTCAAAAGCATTCATGCGATGCTGCATCCGCGAAACATCGTGCTGGTCGGCGCAACCGACAAGCCGGGCAACTACGCCGAGCGCATCTGGACCAACCTGATCAAATACCAGTACGAAGGCGGGCTTTATCCGGTCAATTCCAGGCGCGAAACCATCTGGGGCGTGCCCTGCTACAAGGATTTTGTCAGCCTGCCGGACAAGCCCGATCACGTGCTGGTGCTGGTGCCGGCGCGTTTCGCGGTCCAGGTGATCCGCGATGCGGCGGCGGCCGGCGCGCGCTCCGCCACCATCGTTACCTCGGGCTTTAGCGAATTGCAGGACGAGGACAGCCAGAAGCTCGCCGCCGAGCTGCAACAGGCTATTCGCGAAACCGGCATGGCGGTCACCGGCCCGAATTGTCTCGGCAATCTCAGCGCCGGAGAGAAATTGTTCACCAACATCGACGACCGCATCGTCACCATGGAGGCGGGACCGGTGGCGATCGCCGGTCAATCCGGCGCCATCGTGATGGCGATCCGGCAGGCCCTGGAGGATCGCGGGGTCGGCGTCGGCTACATGGTGACCACCGGAAACGAGGCCGGGCTGGAGACGCCGGACCTGATCGCCTATTTCGCCGCCGACCCCAGTATCCGCGTCATCGTGATCTATCTCGAAGGCGTGCGTAACACCAAAATTTTTCGTGCAGCCTGCAAAGCCGCCCGGGCGGCCGGCAAGCCCGTGATCGCGCTCAAGCTTGGCGCATCGGAAGGCGGACGCGCCGCTGCGATGGCGCATACCGGCGCGCTGGCCGGCTCGATCGAAACATTCGATGCCATCTCGACCCGGGAGGGCGTCATCCGCGTACGCGGGCTGGACGAACTGATCGAAACCACCGAATGTTTCGTCCACGCCGACCCGCCGAAAGGCGCTCGCCTCGCCGCGGTGACCTTGTCCGGCGGCAAGCGCGGTCTTCTGCTCGACGCGTTCTCATCGGCGGGGTTGAATTTCGCCCCGCTCAGCAAGGCGGCCTCCGACAAGCTTGCAAAAATGCTCGGCCCCGGCAGCATCGTCGGCAATCCGCTGGACGCGGGGTTTGCGGCCGTCGTCGATCCGTCGGTCTATATGCAGTCGATCAAGGTCATGATCGACGACCCCGATACCGACATCGTCATCATCGATTCGGAACTGCCGAAGGCGCCGCATGAATTGCGCGAAAAGAATTTACGCATCGTCAATGAGATGGCGGAAGCCGCCAGCAAGCCCGTGGTCTATATCAGCACGATGTCGATCGGCTTCACCGAATTCACCAAGGGCCTGCGCAAGTCGCTGCCGCATATCGCCGTCATGCAGGGACTGGATCGGGCGGTGGGCGCGATCAAGGCGTTGATCGACTATGCCTCGCTGCGCAAGGAAATACCCGATGTGGTCTCGAGTTCCAGCGCATCCGCGCGCGCAACGCTGGAGAAGACGCTGAACAACGCCAAAGGCGCGGCGCTCGACGAGGTCGCGTCGAAGAAACTGCTCAAGGCCTACGGCATTCCGGTGTCGAAGGAAGAGATCGCGCTGGATGCGGCGGGTGCCGTCAGAATCGCCAAAAAGATCGGTTTTCCAGTGGTCGCCAAGGTGGTCAGCGCGGACATCCTGCACAAATCCGACATCGGCGGCGTGGTACTGAACCTGACCAGCGCCGCGGAGGTCAGACAAGCCTTCGGCGACATCACCGCGCGGGTGAAGAAACTGAAGAACAAGCCAAAGCTCGAGGGCATCCTGATCGCGCAGCAGGTCAAGGCCGACCTCGAGCTGGTCGTGGGCGCCTCGCTCGATGCCGAGATGGGACCGGTGGTGTTGTTCGGGACCGGCGGCGTCGATATCGAACTCATCAAGGACGTAGCTTTAGCCGGAGCTCCGCTCGACGAGGCCGAGGCAAAACAACTGATCGGGCGCACCAAGGCCGGCGTAAAGCTGAAAGGCTATCGCGGCAAACCCCCGTTGCACGAGGCCTCCGTGGTAAAAGCCATCGTCGGCCTGTCCAACCTGATGGCCGACGCCGGCACCCGCATCGCTTCGATCGACGTCAATCCGTTTCTCGTCAATACCAAAACCGGCGTCGCCGTCGATGGACTGATCGTTCTCAACAACGCCGCCGCCAACCCGCCGCGGCAGGACGCCAGGCATTCGAACCGTCAAGGCTAACGGCGAAACCAGATTTGTGGCAGAACTGCCGGACGCCTTGGTCATCCCGCCGATTGATTTTCGAGTTTTTGCATGCCCCCGCCCAAGCCGCCCGCTTTCGAGACCCTCAGCCTGCATGCGGGACAGCATCCCGATCCGGTCACGGGGGCGCGTGCAGTACCGATCTATCAGACCACGTCCTACGTGTTTCAGGATTCCGATCACGCGGCGGCGCTGTTCAACCTCGAACGCGCCGGGCACATCTACACGCGAATTTCAAATCCGACCACGGCGGTGCTCGAAGAACGGCTCGCCGCGCTCGAGGGCGGCGTCGGCGCAATCTGCACGGCGAGCGGCATGGCCGCCATGCATCTGGCAATCGCAACGCTGCTTGGTTCCGGCGACCACATCGTCGCCTCCTCCTCCCTGTATGGCGGCACGATCAACCTGCTTGCACATACGCTGCCGCGCTTCGGAATCACCACGAGCTTCGTCAAGCCGCGCGCGCTCGACGAATTCCGCAGCGCGATCCGGCCCAATACCCGGCTGTTGATCGGCGAAACCATCGGCAATCCCGGCCTCGAAGTGCTGGATATCCCGAATGTCGCGGCAATCGCGCACGACGCGAAAATTCCGCTGCTGATCGACAATACCTTTGCAACACCTTATCTCAGCCGCCCGATCGAGCTCGGCGCCGATATCGTCATGAACTCGGCCACCAAATGGATCGGCGGCCATGGCATCGCCATCGGCGGCGTGGTTGTCGATGGCGGCCGTTTCGACTGGCGAGGCTCCGGCAAATTTGCGGTGTTGACCGAGCCATATGCCGGATATCACGGCATTGTCTTCGATGAGCAGTTCGGCCCGGCCGCGTTCATCATGCGGGCGCGCACCGAAGGCCTACGCGACTTCGGCGCCTGCCTGTCGCCGGGCAATGCCTTTCAACTGCTGCAGGGTGTCGAGACGCTGGGCGTCCGCATGGACCGCCATATGGCCAATACCCACGCCGTGCTCGAATTCCTGAGCGCAAGCAAGGCCGTCGACTGGGTGCTGCATCCCTCGCTGCAAAGCCATCCCGATCACGAGCTCGCAAAACGATTGCTGCCGCGCGGCGCCGGGTCCATCGTCAGCTTCGGAATCAAGGGCGGCCGCCCTGCCGGCAAGAAGTTCATCGAAGCCCTGCGCATGATCAGTCATCTGGCCAATGTCGGGGATGCCAAGACGCTGGTCATTCATCCCGCCAGCACCACGCATCAGCAGATGGACGCCGCCCAGCTCACGGCCGCCGGAGTCGGCGAAGAACTGGTGCGGCTGTCGGTCGGCATCGAATCCGCCGCCGACATCATCGATGACCTCGGGCAGGCACTCCGACTTTCGCAGAAGGCCTGAGCCATGCAGTTGTCCGTGAACGGCCTTGAGACATTCGTCGCCACCGGGGGACGCGAATTCGAACCCTCGCTGCCGACCATCGTGCTTTTGCACGGCGCCGGCTTCGATCATACCACCTGGGCTTTGCACAGCCGGTGGTTTGCCCACCACGGCTACGGCGTGCTGGCTCCGGATTTGCCGGGACATGGACGTTCAATCGGCGCCCCCATCTCGACGATCGGCGCCATGGCCGACTGGACGGCGTCGCTGCTCGACGCCGCCGGCGCCGCCAAGGCGCGGCTTGTCGGTCATTCCATGGGATCGCTGATCGCGCTGGAGACCGCGGCTCGGCACCCGGCAAAAGTCTTGGGCCTCGGCCTGATCGGAACCGCGGCAACCATGACCGTGGGACCCGATCTGCTCAAGGCCGCCGAGGCCAACGATCATTCGGCCGTCGACATGGTCTCGATCTGGGGCCTTGGTTTTCAGGCTGAACTCGGCGGCAGCCCGGCGCCCGGTTTGTGGATGCACGGCGGCGCGCAGCGGGTGCTCGAACAGTGCCGGCCCGGCGTGCTGTTCAACGACCTGTCCGCCTGCAACTCGTATCGAAATGCCCTCGCCGCCGCCGCACAGATCGCGGTGCCGGCTACTTTGATTCTGGGCGAACGCGACATGATGACGCCCGCAAACGCCGGCAAGGCACTTGCCGCCGCGCTGCCGAATTCACGCACGGTGGTGCTGCGTGGCGCCGGCCATATGATGATGGTCGAACAGCCCGACGAACTGCTGGCGGCGTTGCAAGGCTGACCCGGGTTCGCCGCCAAATCCGCGATGTCAAGTCCTATCGACAGGTCTGAGGCGACCTCGCCGTTGTTGACGCGTGCAACGATGATGGCAAGCTATGCAGGAAGCTAGAAACTTAATCCCGTTAGACCGAAGTCAATTCGGCGCCGCCATCACCACGGGAGCAACGGCCAATGTATCCAGGCGCTCACGCCAAGACGAGAGCCGGCCAGGCAGCCTTTATCATGGCGCAATCGGGCGAAGCGGTTACCTATGCGGAGCTCGAAGCCCGCACCAACCGGCTGGCGCATTTTCTGCGAAATCGCGGCCTGCAACATCTCGATCACTATTCGATTTTCATGGAGAACAACGCGCGCTACATCGAGTGCTGCGGCGCGGGCGAACGCGCCGGCCTGTATTTCACCTGCATCAATTCGTTCCTGACCGCGGACGAACTGGCTTACATCGTCAACAACAGCGAATCCAGGGTGCTGGTCTTTTCGGAAGAAAAACGCGCCGTCGCCATCGCGGCGTTGCGCCAGTGCCCGAAGATCGAGATCAGCCTGGTCGTGGACGGACCGGGCGACGGCGCCCGCATCCTCAATCTCGACGAAGCCACCCGTAGCCTTCCCGCCACGCCGATTCCGGACGAGTCGGCGGGCACGGCGATGCTGTATTCGTCGGGCACCACCGGCCAGCCGAAGGGCATCATCCGGCCATTGCAGGAGCAGCCGCCGTCACAGCAGCTGCCGCTGTTCGATTTTCTTCAGAAGCTGTGGCGCTATCGCGAAGGGCTGGTCTATCTGTCGCCCGCGCCGCTCTATCACTCGGCGCCGCAGGCGGCCGTCAATCTCGTGATCCGCAACGGCGGCACCGCGGTCATCATGGAAAGCTTCGATCCGGAACGCTATCTGCAACTGGTCGAAAAACACAAGCCGACCCATAGCCAGCTGGTACCCACGATGTTCTCGCGCATGCTGAAGCTGCCGGAAGCGGCGCGGTCGCGCCATGATCTGTCGTCGCTCGAAGTGGTCATCCATGCCGCCGCGCCCTGCCCGCCGCAGGTGAAGGAGCAGATGATCTCATGGTGGGGACCGATCATCCACGAGTATTACGGCGCGACCGAGGGATTGGGATTCGCGGCTTGCGACAGCGCCGAATGGCTTGCCCATCGCGGCACGGTCGGCAAGGTCATGCTCGGCGACCTGCATGTTCTGGACGAAAGCATGCAGCCATGTCCCAAGGGCACGTCTGGCACGCTCTGGTTCAAGACCGCGACGCCTTTTGAATATTTCAACGATTCGGCAAAGACCGCCGATGCGCGATCGCCCGACGGCTCGATGAGCACGGTGGGCGACGTCGGGTACGTCGACGATGACGGCTTTCTGTATCTGACCGACCGCGCCACCTTCATGATCGTATCCGGCGGCGTCAATATCTATCCGCAGGAATGCGAAAACCTGCTGATCACGCATCCCAAGGTCGCCGACGCCGCCGTGTTCGGCGTCCCGAACGAAGACCTCGGAGAAGAAGTGAAGGCAGTGGTGCAGCCGATGCCGGGCGTTGCAACCGATTCGGCTCTGGCGGATGAATTGTCGGCCTTCTGCGCAAAGTATCTGTCACGCCAGAAGTGCCCGCGCTCGATCGACTTCGAAGCCGAACTTCCACGTTTGCCCACCGGCAAGCTCTACAAGCGCGTCTTGCGCGACCGCTATTGGGGCGACCGAAAGAGCCGGATTATTTGAAGGCGGCGTCAGCGAGGTTCCGCGGTTGCGCCGGGCCTGAAACGTCGAACATCCCTGTCAACAGCAACATCGCCAAGGCCGGTTAGTTCTTCTGCATCCAGCCAGCTATTGGGATCCCCGACAGTATGGTGTCAGCCCACCAGCAGCCCGAGCTTGCTCGCCATCTCAAGCGACCTTGCCACCTCCTCGCGTGCCGACAATTGTGGATCGCTGCCGGGAGTGGCCTCGGTTTGCGAGGGATCGGAGGCTATCTGGCTCATCTCGGCCGCGAGTTCCTCCAGCGAGCGCGTTCCGTCCAGAAGCTGCAGGAAAAGCCGGATCCTGTCGTCCTTCAATCGTACCGCCTCGTGCAGCAGGTTGGTGACAAGGCTGGTGGTCTCCGCCTGCTTTCGCGCGAGCAGGCTGGCCTGCGGCCGGTCGCTGATCGCCTTCGCTAACCTCGGCGCCGACAGCCGGAACGAAACTTCGCCGCTGCATGCCAGCACATACATGGCTTCCATCAAGGTCGATGCGTCGGCCGCGGCGGCTTCGCGGACGTCATCCTGGTCGAGCAGCGCGCAGGCATCGGCGTGCAATTCGGCAAACGACCGCGCACCGGGCCATGCCGTGCCAAGACAGAGATAGGCCGCTTTCAGCAGCGGGCTCGACACCGTAAGCGTGCTGCCGTCCTGCGTCCTGAATTCCATCGGCGACATGTCGGTAAGGCAGAAATCACCCGCGACCGGCGCGGCCGTGCTGTACAGATGGAACCGCGTTACGAAATCCAGCGGAATCTTCCGCTGCAAGGCGACGCCGTCATGACACAGCAGGGTGCGGCGAAAACCATTGCCATCGATGAAATCCTGATACTGGTCGCGCGCCACAAACTCCTCGTCCGGAAATCGCTCCAGCGTCGCGCGGGCCTCTGCGGAATATCCCGCGAGATTGCGGCGGGAGAATTCGGCATCGCATAGATATTGCAGGCCATGCCTGGCGGCCTCGTCGGCAACCTGATGCAGCAGGAACGCCTCGGCGATCCCGTTCAGGTCGTCGTGAAACAGCACCTCCTCCGGCATCTTCGAAACGCGGTTGTACTGATCGCGCATGATGGCGCCGTGAACCGTGTCGGCCTTGCAGGCTTCGCTCAGGAATTTCATGATGGCGCGCGCTTGCGAGGTCTTTTGCTTCATCTCCGAGATATCGCGGGTATGATAAAGCATCATGTCGCGCGCCAGATCGCGGGTATGAGAGAACGGATGCGCGTTGTAGCTGACGTAGCACACGCCGTTCGCGGACAGGTTCTGCTTGAAGATTTCCATCATTTTCGCGCGGACCGCCGGCGGCACCCAGGAATAGACGCCGTGCGCCATGATGTAGTCGAAGCTGCCGAAGCCCGCATCGACGTCCATGATGTCGCGATGCAGCAGTTCGATGTTGGTCAACCCCAGCGCTTCGACATTGCGCATGCCGCGCGCGATGGTGACGCCGCTGAGGTCGATGCCGACAAACTCGCTGTGCGGATACTGAAACGCCATCGGCACCAGATTGCCGCCGACGCCGCAGCCGAGTTCGAGCACCCGGCAGCGCTCGACCGGCGCCGGCGCCATGCCATACAGCACGGCCAGCGTCGCCAGCCGGTTCGGATGGGTATGTTCATAGACGTGGCCGGGATAATAGACGTCGTCGTAGAGCGTGGGCGGCGGGATAGCCATTCGAAATCCGGTGCAAGATCGCGTTGATTAAAGCTGTTTCTCGTCAGGCCGCCGGCTTGAAAACAACCGAGCCGCCGCCCCGCGTCCGCAAGCGGCGGTTCAATCCGGCGGCCGCCCCGCATCGAGATACATTCAATTCGGCCGCCAAGACTGCCAATTCGCATCGGCGGTTTGAAAGTCCGCAAGCAATTTTTGTTGCATGGTGGAGACTTCTCCCGGCTTCATTTCGGCGGGTTTTCGTTTGCTTGCGAGCGCGAGGTTCGCAGTCGAAAGCGTGGCATTGCCGGCCCAGATTTGCACGGCGCTGCCTGCGTCAAAATAATTTCCACCATAGCCAAGATCGCATTTGTAACTCTGGGCGCGCCCGGTCCAGCGCATTTTGCCGAACCTGGTCAGCAGATCGGCCAATCTCGCGGCCATATCGATCCCGTTGTCGTTCCACGCTTGCAGATGAGGCCTGTCGGCAATCGGGCCGCGAAAAAGACCGATTGCTCCGCTGGTGCCTTCGTCCCGCAGCACAGTCCAGAATTTGTTCGATTGATTGGAAAGCAGCTTGTAAGCGTCAAGCTTGTGAAACCACGAGGTTTCTTTCTCGACGATCGTCCCGTCGCATTTGAGCCATCGCAGGTCCTTGAAACCGAGGTCTACGGCCTGGCCAAAGTTATGATTGCTCTCGCCCGGCCCGGCATTGGTGACGCCGCGTCCGCTCGTACGCAATTCATATTGTGTCTGAAACGTCCTGCGGGCGCCGTCCGCGCAGACGCTGATGACGATTCCATAGCTGTTGAACATGCGGTCTATCAGACTAAGTATTCTAACTCGAAAACCGGCTTCGAACGTCGCGGTTGTCGCTGCGGCTCGGCTGGCCGCCAAGTCTTGAGCGCTAGCCGCAGCATAGACCGTTTTGGCATTGGATAGCACGCGCAGGTCACGAAATGCCTCCGGTGGCGCTACCACCAGTTTTTTCCATGTTGCATCTCCAGGCATCACCAGCCCCGGGGTGGCATCCGCCACCAATTGAGAAGACTTGCCGTCCGGGCTTACAAAAACCACATCGGACTGGAAGTCCTTGATGGCTTGCTTGGTAATCTTGCCGCAATCGCCATCGTAGGATTTCAAATATTGCGGCGTCTTTGGATCTAACAGCGCCGGACGTTTGCTGAGGACCAGGATCGCCTGCACCAGTGCGACATCATGGACGGTGTTTTTCCCGGCCTCGCCGACCGATCCCGAAAGATTTTGCAAATTATCCCCCTATCAAAATTCAGTCTCCACAGGAAAAATTCAAATCGGCGCTCAACGGCTTTGACGGCGAGGATTCCGGAATGACCGCGACCAGATGAAGCGGTACGCATCCGCCCGGCACTGTCCAAAAACCCAGATAAACCTTGCCGTCGTCGCCAAGCGTCGGAATTTTTTGTGTCTGAGCGATCGGGCGGCCATTTGGCCGGGTTTCCCGCAACGTAAGCCGAACATGGAACAGGCTTTTCTTGCCGAAAAAGCCGTTCAACACCGCGCGCGGGGGTCCGGAAACTTCTATAACGACGAGCGCCGCGCTTGAAGCTTTCTCTCCGACGAAGCTATTGCGCAGCTCCCTGTCCTTCTGTTCCAGGATATTCTCGGAAAGAGTTCCAGTCTTGTTCTGAAACAAATGGACTCTTATCGAGGAAACTGACGGCTGGGGTCCGGAGCTCTGGGCTCGCGCCGCGAGTGGCAGAAGCATCGCGGCACAAAATATCAGAAAAAACATGGTAACCTTGCCGCCTAAGGGCGGCGATCTTAAGCGCGAGGTAAAATACCGTCTCGGTTCTAGCACTGAAAATCCATTGATCTGCGCAAAATTTGACTACCTACCGCCGCGAGCGGGTACAAGCTGACACGAACGCTCGCGCCGGAGCGTCCGCATTGGCGACCGCCTCATCCCCACGCATATGCGAAGTCGCCGTTGTCGATCGTCACCCGGGCCTGCTTGATCTCTTCCTTGGCCAGCGACTTGTTGAGGAATTCGCGCGACAGCGCCGGCAGCAGCGTGTTGGTGATGATGTTGTCGATCATGCGGCCGCCGGAGTCCGGATCGTTGCACTTCGAGACGATGTATTCGACCACCGCGTCGTCGTAGCTGAAGCTGGCGTCGTGGTTGTCGCGGATGCGCCGGCCGATGCGGTCGAGTTGGAGCCGGACGATGCCGGCGAGCATCGAGTCCGAGAGCGGGAAGTAGGGGATCGACACGATGCGCCCCAGCAGCGCCGCCGGAAACACCTTGAGCAGCTCGGGCCGCAGCATCTGCGCCAGTTCCTCCGGCGCGTCGCGATATTTCGGATCGCGCGACAGCCCCATGATGATGTCGGTGCCGACATTGGTGGTGAGAATGATCAGCGTGTTCTTGAAATCGATGCGCCGGCCGTTGCCGTCCTCCATGATGCCCTTGTCGAAGACCTGGAAGAAGATCTCGTGCACGTCGGGATGCGCCTTCTCGACCTCGTCGAGCAGGATGACGCTGTAGGGCTTGCGGCGGACCGCTTCGGTCAACCGGCCGCCCTCGCCATAGCCGACATAACCGGGAGGCGCGCCTTTCAGCGACGACACCGTATGCGCCTCCTGGAATTCAGACATGTTGATGGTGATCATGTTCTGCTCGCCGCCGTAGAGCGCTTCGGCGAGCGCCAGCGCGGTCTCGGTCTTGCCGACGCCGGACGGGCCGGCCAGCATGAACACGCCGATCGGCTTGGAGGGATTGTCGAGCTTGGCGCGGTTGGTCTCGATCCGCTTGGCGATCATCTGCAGGCCATGCGACTGGCCCACGACACGGCGATTGAGAATTTCCGGCAGCTTCAGCACGGTTTCGATTTCATCGCGCACCATCCGCCCGACCGGAATGCCGGTCCAGTCCGACACCACCGAGGCAACGGATTGCTCGTCGACGTGGGCGTAGATCATCCGCTTTTCCGGATTGATCCCCTCCAGCGCGTCGAACTTGCCGCGCAGTTCGGCCCTTTTCTCGTCCGGGCTGACGCCTTCCCTGGGCTCGGCCAGAATCTGGCGAATGCTTCTGATTTCGCCGACAATGGCCTGTTCGCCGGCCCAGTCCGCCTCCAGGCCGGTCAGCTTTTCCTTGAGCCCGGCGATGTCGGTGTCGATCTCGGCGATACGCTCCTTGTCGTCGAGCCCGAGATCGCTGTCGCTGACCAGCGCCGCCTTCTCGGCTTCGCGCGCGGCAATGGCAACGCGGGCATCCTCGATCAGCGCCGGCGTCGCGCTCTGGCTGATGGCTACGCGCGCCGCGGCGGTATCCAGCAGGCTCACCGCCTTGTCCGGCAACTGCCGCGCCGGAATATAGCGGTGCGAGAGGTTCACCGCCGCGACAATGGCGGCGTCGGAAATACGCACCTTATGGTGCTTCTCCATCGGCGCCAGGATTCCGCGCAACATGATGCAGCAGGTGGCGACATCCGGTTCGTCGATATTGATCGGCTGGAAACGGCGGGTCAGCGCCGGATCCTTTTCGATGTATTGGCGATATTCGGACCAGGTGGTGGCTGCGACGGTGCGCAAGGTGCCGCGCGCCAGCGGCGGCTTAAGCAGATTGGCGGCATCGCCGGTGCCGGCCGAACCGCCGGCGCCGATCAGGGTGTGGGCCTCGTCGATAAACAAGATGATCGGGGTCGGCGAGCCCTGGACTTCGTCGATGACCGAACGCAGCCGCTGCTCGAATTCGCCCTTCATCGATGCGCCCGCCTGCATCAATCCGATATCGAGGGCGCATAGTCGCACGTTCTTCAGCGGAGGCGGTACGTCGCCAGCGGCAATGCGCTGCGCGAAACCCTCGACCACGGCGGTTTTGCCGACACCGGCCTCACCGGTGAGAATCGGATTGTTTTGCCGCCGCCGCATCAGCACGTCGATCAGCTGCCGTATCTCATTGTCGCGGCCGAGAATGGGATCCATTTCCCCCGACTTGGCCTTCGCCGTCAGATCCTGCGAAAAGCGATCGAGCGGGGTCGTGCCCTTAGGTCCCGCCGCCTGCTCGGCGCCGGGCGTTCCGGCGCCGCGCAGCCCGGAGCCATCCATCGGGCGGAGATTTTCTTCGTCGGAGCCGGCCCAAATCGCGCGATGCTCGGCCAGCAGCGCGTCGACGTTGATCTTCTCGAATTCCTTGGAAATGTTGGCCAGCGCGCGGCGGACATCGGTCGATTTCAACCCGGCGACCAGAACATGACCGGTTCGAATCTGGGTTTCGCCGAAAAACAGCGTCGCGTAGTGCCAGCCGCGATCGAGCACATCGACCACGCTGTTGGCGACGCCGGGCATGTCGGTCTCGTTCTTGCGGAAGCCGTTGATGACACCGGCAAGGTCCGACAGAAGCTTCGCCAGATCCAGTTTGTAATGGTCAGCCGACAGGCTGAGATCGGTTCTTTCCTGCTGCAGAATGTGAAACAGCCAATGGGCGAGTTCCACATTGCGATTTCCGGCGCTCTTGGCGTGGCGCAAGGCCTGGATGAAGGCGTCATAGCCGGCCCGGTTCAATTTCCCGGTTACGGCTTCAAGGCTGATGTCGGTCACGGCCTTCCCCCATCAATCGATATGAAAATCACAAAGCTTCTAATCTCAGCAGACGCGCTCGCTGCCCGGCTTTTCGCTAAACATGCCATCAGAGCCGCGGATTTAAAAGGCTTTCGCGACCGAGCGGTGCCATTCATCGGCCTGCCGCCGCGGTAACCGGGCCGGCCCTGCGTTTCTCGCGCAGGCGCTCGGCGAGATGAAATCGTGCGTCGAACCTGTATTCATCGAGCGAAGTCCAGTTCGGCGATAACCAGCCGGTCCAGCCCAGCCGGCCGCTCTGCCCGAGCCGCATCGGCTGAACCGCTCCCGAAGGTATGGCCAGTTCGACTTCCCAATCCAGTTCATCCCCGATGTAGAAAAATACCGCGTCGGCCAGCGGCTCCGAGAGTGTGCTCGTCTCGGTCGGGAGGAACTGCTCATACTGGGCGAAATCCTTGACGAAAAGCCGGACTCTTATCTTGTCTTCGACGCTGAAGACGCTCGAACCAAGCGACAGGTCCTTGCCGAGCCCGGCATGTTTGCGGCCAAGGCTGCTGCATTGATCCGGATCGAACACCAGCCAGGAGCCGACGAATTCGTCGACTTCAACCCTCACCTTGAAAAGACCGCGCAGGAAGCCGATCAGCCGCGCCGCGCATTTTGCCTTGGGCGCAATAAGGCCGGCATGCGCCAGCTTGGCCATATCGGGGATGGTGTCGAGGCTGCGGTGGGGCGCCGTCCCTATCCCGATAACCGAGCCGATATAGGCAATGAAACGATCCGCCGAGGGACGGTCATGCTGCCCGATCGGGCGCGCGTCCGACCAGGCACGAAAGAACAATTGCAAAAACCGGTTGTTGAGCAGATCGAGAAAGCGCGGAAATGCATCGTCGCGCATCAACAGCCAGCCGAGGCTCTCATCGGTGGTCGCCAGCGGCAGCGCACCTTGCGGACCAAGCAGCCCGAGAAACTTCACCAGGATTCTCAGCCGTCCATTCTGCTCGTCGACGGCGCTCAGATTCGAGGCTGGAAATTCCAGAAAAGGGTCTTGCCCGAGGTCGACATATTCATCGCGCCGCGCCGCGCTGTCGCCGATTTTGGGGCTGTTGAAATGAGCCCGCTCGAGCTGCCGCAAGACATGGTAGAAATCGAACCGCCACGGCTCCGACTTCATCTGGTCGAGCAGCGTCATAGCGATCTCCGGGTGCCCATTCGAGCAGGCCACCGCATGATCTCGCCGCGTTCCGTCGTCGAAATCACGGTTTGCGTGAAATAGTTGAAGCCCGAATAGTCGGAAAAGAAACGCTCCAGCACCGCGCCGAGCAGAAAGACGCCGCTGCCTTCAAAGGCCTTTTCGTCGAGGCTGACCGTAATCTGCTGTCCTCTCGCCGCGCCGCTGCCTGCGCGTTCGCGCATGCGCCTGACAATCGGCCGGCTTTCGACGCCGCGGATGCCGCGGATTTTGCGCTCCGTCGCATCTTCGACGAAATCCGCGAACAACGACAGCATTTCCCTCAGCGCGGCCGCATTGTTGCCCGCCCCCCTTTCGACGATGCCGAGATAATTCAGGCTGAGCATGTTGATAAGGCGCCAGGTAATGGTACCGACGCCGGCGACCTCGCCGCGGGTCCGCATTTGCGAAATGACGGGCTCGCGCGGCCGCGTAGGACCGGCGACACAAACGAGATCCAGCGAAACGTCATCCAGCAGCCGGAAATCGGCGCCGCCCTGGCCGACCGGCAGATGTTCGGTCAGATGGCGGTTCGAACAAAGCGCGCGTACGCTGAGTTCGATGGCGGACGCCTTGCCGTTCATCTCGCCGGGTTCGAGCAGGGATATGAACATATCGGTGCCGGTGTAATCCGACGTCCGGCCATAGGCCTTTTCCTCGATTGTGCGCCGCCGCGGCAGTCGTCGCACCGTATAAAACAGCCCCTCGACAGCCGAGCCGGCCGCGGCCACCGAGGCCGAGTACAGCGGATTGACCGGCACTTTTTCTTTCTCGGACGGAAAATGCGCGAAAACGTCGAGCACGCGATGAGGTTCGTAGTCGAGGTAGCGGCTGCGATCCGGGACCACGTGATATTCGTGGGTGTTGGATTTGATCGCAATCCTGTCGGTGGTTTTCTCGAACAGGTTGATCGCCGGCGCGGTGTACAGGCTGAACGTGTTGGCGCGAACCGCGGCCGCCAGCCGCGAATTGTGCTCGTCGAATGCAAACACGACGTCGACCGACTTGCTGCGCAAGCGGGTCATGATCTCGCGCAGTCCGGTAAGCTTGAAGCCGAGAAACTTGCGCGGGAAAACGAAATATTCCCGAAGCAGCTCGGAGCCGCGAAAAACCCTGTTATCGACCGGAAACAGCGCATCGGCTTCGTCGAAACCGACCTGTTGCACGCAGCCTTCGCCGGCCCGGATCACGACCGGATCGCCGTAGTTGTCCAGATATCGGAAATAGACCCCGGCACAATTCGAAATGATCTGCTCGTAGAGCGCGATGGCGTCATCCTCGGCGCCGGCCAGATACACCGGCAGCTCGGTGGTGCGGCAACCCGCGAACCACATTTCGGGCTTGGTCCGGGCCTGGATGTCGGTGGGCTCATCCTCCGGCCGCACCGCGACACGATGGGTCAGCGACATTCTCAGGCCGGAAATGACTTCCCGCCCGACCGGAACGCCCAGTGCCTGCAACGCGCCCGCCGTGGAAAAATACTCGGCGCTGGTCACCTCGAAAGGCCACAGCGCAATGTCGCTGCATAACCGGTACCGGCAGGCGAGGCTGCGTTCGCGCTCCCGGTAGGTGGCGTCGAAATAAGCGCCGCGCGCAATCCGCTTGCCATCCCGCAACGCCGGATCGGCATACACCGGGAGCGCCTTGACCAGCATGACGGACGGCGTCGGCGCCAGATAGTTCGGGACCAGCTGGTCGAGCAGGTTTGCCGTGAATTCAGGAAACTCGTGCTTGAGCTTGAGCTGTACGCGCGCGGCGAGGAAGGCGGTGCCTTCCAGAAGTCCGGCGATCATCGGGTCGGAGCGGTCGCGGATCAAGCCGCCGAGCCGCTCGGAAATTCCAGGATATTGTTCGGCGAATTCGCCCGCTTGCTCGTACAGCAGAGACAGTTCCCGATTGTAAAAATCCAGAAACTCACGATCCATTCGCTACAGCCGATTAATCTGAATCCCACCGCTGTCGAGGTCGACGTCGGCGATGAATTCAACCGGGACATTCAGCGGTTCACAGCGTAAATCGGCATGAACCACGAAGCGCAATTTCAATTGTTCCGAGCCGATCGAATTGTCCCGGCTGGCGCGGATCGTCTTGCGCTCCAGCCGGGGCTCGTAATTCATCAGGATCGCCTCGATCTCGTCCTTGACATCATCGACCGAAATCTCGTCGATCGAACGATGCGCGATATCCGGGAAGCCATAGTTCAGGATCGATTGCTTGACCCGTCCGTAACCGGTCAAATCCTGGGTCGAACTCGAAGGCGATGGTGTTCATCAGCGACTCCAGGTCGCGAGCCACCTCGCGGCGAAGCACGGTCTCGGAGATCGGCGTGCGTCCGGAAGCGCGACGTCCCGCGATGATGCGTTCGCCGTGCTCGTCCCGCAGATCGATCTTCTTCTTGGCATCGCGCGCGGCGTAAGCGCTGCGAAACGCCAGCATGAGCGGCGGGCTTAATCGGTCTTTTCTAGACGAAGAAGACATCGTTCGTCACTTGTGATCGCCGCTGAGTTCGGATTTCACCGCATAGGAAACAATCATGGCGCCGACGAACTTCGCCGGCGCCACCCCACAAGCGTCTAGCAAACACACTGCCGAGATCCGCCGACCGCAATGAACGGTGGATGCGGATCATGCTATTCCTTGTTTGCCGCGATGTCCCATTTGAACTCGGCGGTGGAGCCCGCGGCACCCTTGTCGGTTTGCGGCGTGTATTCGTATTTGAACTTCCTGAAATTCAGGCTGACGTTCTCGGTGAGGCGCTCGTCGCCGCCGGTGCCGCCCGCCGTCACGCTGCTCACGATGATCTCTTCCATCGTGACTTTGATGTATTCGAGCGCGGAGGTGCCGCCGGCTTTGCGCACGTAGAGAATGCCCTTTGCGATATGCTCGCCCTTGGTGCAGGCCTTAATGAGGTAGGTCGTGGACTTATCCACCCAGTGCGTAAAATGCAGGTCGTGAACGCTGACCTTGCCGGCGCCTCCGCCCGCGCTCTGATGCTGGCTGCCGGTCTGGTTAAGGCCCCAGGACCAGCTCAAAACATCGATTTCGTCCTTGTGTTTGTCATCGGTTGCTTCACCTTTGATCGGGTCAAGCTTTAGAAACATATCTACAGCCATAATATTTCCCTCTTAGGTAAAAGTTGCGGCGATAAAACCCAGTTCGATCGAGCGGCTCAGGCAGCCGGAGCAGGAAGACGCGACACAAGGCTTAGACCGACGTCCATTGCCTCCAGTTGGAAATGCGGCCGAAGGAAAAATCGTGCGTTATAGTAGCCCGGATTTTCCTCGTTTGGAATGACTTCGACCTTGGCGCCCGCAAGCGGCTTGCGCGCTTTCATGGCCTCCGACGACATCGCAGGGTTCGGATCGACGTATTCATTTATCCAGGTCTGCAGCCAGACCGTCAACTCGTCCTTTTCCTTCATCGAGCCGATCTTGTCGCGAACCATGCATTTCAGATAGTGGGCGAACCGCGACACCGCGAACATGTAAGGAAGACGCGCGGACAAGTTGTCGGACGCCGTCGCCTCGACGCCTTTTTCGCCCCAATATTTCTTCGGCTTGTAGAGCGACTGCGCGCCGATGAAGGCCGCCTTGTCGGTGTTCTTGCGATGGATGATCGGAATCAGGCCGGATTTCGCAAGTTCATGCTCGCGCCGGTCGCTGATCGCGATTTCGGTCGGGCATTTGAGATCGACACCGCCGTCGTCGGTAGGGAATGTATGGCTCGGCAGATTGATCACCTCGCCGCCCGACTGGACGCCGCGAATTCGCGTGCACCAGCCGTATTCCTTGAAAGCCCGGTTGATGTTCACCGCCATGGCGTAGGCCGCGTTCATCCAGCCATAGGAATCGCCGGTGTGGCCGTCGGTTTCCTCTTCGAACGCGAACTCCTCCACCGGTTCGGACTTCGCGCCATAGGGCAGCCGCGCCAGAACGCGCGGCATGCACAATCCGACATAGCGTGAATCGTCCAGATCTCTCAGCCCCTTCCAGGCCGCGTATTCCGGCGTATCGAACAGCTTGCTGAGGTCTCGCGGGTTGGACAGTTCGGTCCAGGAGTCCATCCCCATCAAGGTCGGATCGGCGCCCGCGAAAAATGGCGCATGCGCGGCGCCGGCGACCTTGCTGAGATCGCGCAACAGCTGCACGTCGGTGGGCAAATGGCTGAAATAATAATCCCCGATCAGGCACCCGTAGGGCTCGCCGCCCAGCTGGCCGAATTCGTATTCGTAGACCTGCTTGAACAGCGGGCTTTGATCCCACCTCGCGTCCGGATAGAGCCGCAAGTTTCGATACAGCTCGGTCTTCGAGACGTTCAGCACCCTGATTTTGAGATTGGCGTCGGTTTCCGAATTGAGAACCAGATAGTGAAGGCCGCGCCAGGCGCTCTCGATCTTCTGAAATTCGGGCTCATGCAGGATTTCATTCATTTGCGCGGTGAGTTTCTGATCGATCCGCGCAATCATCTCCTCGATTGTGTCGAGCACGTCGCCCTTGATGACGGTGGTATCTTTCAGCGCCTCCCGCACCAGAGTAGAGACCGCATTCTCGACCTCGGTCGCGGCACGTTCGGTGCGCGGCTTGAAACTCTGCTTCAGAAGGGCGGCAAATTCGTCGGCTTCGCCGGTTTTGACTTGTGCAGCAACCTCGTTGCGGCCAGCTTCTACTGCCATATGCCCTGTTCCCTAATTCACTTCTCGGTATCGGGTTCGCTCTCGTTGGTTGCGGCCCGTTCCTTTAGCGACGCCATCAATTGCGGATCGTTCAAAAGCTTCTTGAGCTGATCCTCGGCCGCGACCTTGCCATCCATGTAACGCAGCAGATTTGCCAGCTGTTCGCGCGCTTCCAGCAGCTTTGCCGTCGCCGGCACCTGGCGGGCCACCGCCACCGGCGTGAGATCCGCCATCTTTTCGAATTTTCAAATTGACCGACATCTTCTCGTCGGGGTTGTCGCCGAGCTTGTTGGCAACGCGCATCGTAATGCCGGGCGCAATGGCCGCCATGCGGTTGTCGAAATTGTCCATGTCGAAATCCAGGAACTTGCGGTCCTCGACCCTGGGCTTCTCGACCGCCGAATTGTTTCCCGAAAGATCGGACATCACCCCCATGACAAACGGCAGCTCAATAAGCCGCTCGGCATCATAGGGGTCTTCATAGGTGATATGGACGCGGGGCGCCCGGTTGCGCCGGATGAATTTCTGACCGCTGTCTGTCGCCATAAGCCACCCCCGCAATCAAATCAGGTTGTAACAATAAGCTCGACGGGCAATTGGACTCTTCTTTCTGTCAAGCTACGTCTTTCCGGCATATCTAGTCAACGAGTGCAGTTGCCGTTTTAACCGCCTTGGTTATCAGGCGTCTTGAGAGCGCCTTCCGGCAGGACGTCGCGAAGCAGGCTGATGAAGTCGCGTTGGGCCATCTCTCTTGCCTTGTCGATCAAGAAAGGAACCGGATTCGAGGGTTCGGCGTGACGAAAAAAGCCTGCGACGTGTTCCAGCAAAGCCAGCGCCTGCCCTCTGCTTTCCACTGTAAAAACAACATCTTGCGGTGTGTTATCGACTGCTTGCGGCGCCCCGTCGACGTCGAGCAAACCGGCCATCTGCGCAATCGGCAGATCGAACGACCGTTCCCGCCCGATGTGGATTGCGGCGGTCTCGATATGGGTCGGCACGAGGATTCGCATCACCTCCACGAACGACTTGCCCAGCATCTGCTGAGCTTGCCGAACCAACAGCAGCGCCGGATTTGAAGGCTCGGACCGAGCAAAATATCCGGCAACGGCGTCCAATGCCGCCGCCGCCGCCGCCGCCGATGCCACCTTTCCCACGGCAACGAGGCCGGCCGAAGCCGATTCACCATCTTCGGCCACTGCTCCCGGCTCCGCGGCAGCTTCGACGGTATCGGGATCGCGACGCTTGACGGCCTGCCGGAGCCAAACCGCTATTGCGCCGGCGGTGGCCGCGAGCCGGTCGAGTTCCAGCCCGGAGCCCGACTTGTCGCTCCACACCGCCTTGATGCGATTGATCGCTGCGACCAATCGTCCGAGGCTGGCGTCCATCGCCTTGAGATGAGCAAGATCGGCATCGTCCAATATCCGCTCGATTGCGGTCAGGTCGAGCGCGGCCTCACCCTCGCTTGGCGCGATCTCGGCCGAGGCAATCTGAAAGGTGCGATAGTTGATCGTGCCGTAACGGCGGTTCTCGACCAGCGGCAGAAACTGCAGCGGCACGATGACCGTGGGAAGCACATTGATCGATTCGACGGTGACCCCGCGGTATGAAAAATCTCCGTCTTCGCCGCGTGGATGGACGCTTTCCCAATAACCGTCAAGAAGCCCGGTCATAGCTTCTAAGAAATTGATAAAGCTCGGCAAATCGCGGGCTAAGATCGATATCTTGGCCAGCAGGACCAGCAGGCGCAAGTCTCGCGTGCGGGAAAAAAGCGGTTTTGCGGACTCGAAAAGCGCTTCGGAATCGATCGATTTCGGATCGAAGCGCTTGAGGTCGCCATTCGCATCCTTGACTTCGAAATAAGACCTCGGAAGCTTTGCTTCCGCCGCGGCGAAGAAATTGAGATATTCGACGTCGCCCTCCAGATCGAGGTCGGAACCGCAGGGATCGTCGGCGGATACCGGTTGCTTGAAAATCTCGAAATCAAACATTTCAGCTGCCGCCAAATTCAAAGCGCCTCGTTGCACCAAGGCCAGATGACGGATGGACGCCGCGGCCAACAAATGATCGGCCGAGCGCCGACATTTCGGTGCGCGTGCCATCTCGGATCGGCAGATCATGACATCTTCGCGGCGGTCGGCAAGTCCTTGTCTCGGACTTCGTTAAGAGCGCGCGAGTCCGGCAGGCTCGACTGCCGAAGCCTGGAGCGCCGAAGCGCATTTACTGAACCATCGGCTTCATATAAAAACTCCTGAACGATCACGATATGCGCCTGTTATTCGACCGGCTTGATAATTTCCCGGCCCTTTTCGGGCGATCGCCTTCTTTCAACGGAGCTTAACGCTCATATGGGCCAAGCGCTCACACAAGATACCCGTATTGGCGAGTTCAATACTCCTCTGGGCAAAGATGTCCTTGTTCTTGTCCGGCTGGATGCCACCGAGGGTTTGAGCGAACTTTTTGAATACCGCCTGGAATGCCTCAGTGAGGACGCCGACCTGGATTTCGACAAGGCAATCGGCCAGCAATGCACCCTCAAGATCAAGATGTACGACAAGGAGCGCGAGTTCAGCGGCATTATGGTCGAGGCCCAATGGCTGGGCGTGAAGAACGACTATTACAGCTACCGCATTGTACTTCGGCCGTGGCTGTGGCTGCTTTCGCGCACCACCGACTGCCGCATCTTTCAGGACAAGAAAGCGCCCGACATCATCAAGGACGTGTTCAACGACCGCGGTTTCAACGATTACGAGTTCAAGCTGACGGAAGAGTCGTCCTGTCCGAAGCTGGAATATTGCGTTCAGTACCGGGAGTCGGACCTCAACTTCGTCAGCCGGCTGATGGAGCAGCACGGCATCTATTATTTCTTCAAGCACGAAGACAACAAACACACGCTGGTGCTGGCCGATTCCAAGTCGTCGCATTCGCCGGTGCCAGGCCTCGCGTCGATTCCATTCATTGCGCTGACCGGCGCGGATCGCCGCAAGGAACCCCACATCTATGAATGGACAACTGAGCGGCGGTTCCGGACCGGAAAGGTCGAGCTCAACGACTACAATTATCTCAAGCCGAACGCGCAAATGATAAGCGACGCCAAGGCTTCCGAACACTACACGCGTTCGGAAATGGAAATTTACGATTACCCCGGCAAATACAAGGAAAAGTCCGAAGGCGAGCGTTACGCAAAGATGCAGCTGCAGTCCGAGCAGGCGCTCGACCACCGCCGGCACGGCAACGGCGATGCCATCAATCTCTTTCCGGGCGGGCTTTCAACGCTCGAACAGCATTCGCAAGACTCGCAAAATGTCGAGTACCTGATCGTGCGATCGACCCATTCATTCCTGTCGGAATTCTACCGGTCCGGAAATTACGGCCAGGATCAGGAAATCTACTTCGGCAGCTACGAATTTCTGCCGAGCGACCGGCCGTTCCGCGCATCGATAGTAACGCCAAAGCCGCTGATTCACGGCGTGCAAACCGCCAAGGTCGTGACCAAGGACGACAATTCCAGCGAGGAGATCGACGTCGAAATCGCTGGGCGAGATTTATGTCCGTTTCTTCTGGGATCGAAAAAAGAAGCGCTCGTGCCGGCTGCGCGTGGCGCAGGTCTGGTCCGGCAAACGCTGGGGCGGACAGATCATTCCCCGCGTCGGCCAGGAGGTGGTCGTTGAATTCCTGGAAGGCGACCCCGACCGCCCGCTGGTGATCGGAACGGTTTACAACGACGAGTACAAGCTGCCCTACGAATTGCCCGCGAAGAAAACCATCGGAGGCTTGAAATCCAACTCCACCAAGGGCGGTGGCGGATACAATGAATGGAATTTCGAGGACAAAAAGGGATCCGAGAAAATCGGTATTCATGCCGAAAAAGATCTCGAGCTTGTGATTCTCAACTCCGAAACCCGCACCATCGGCGAGAAATTCGGCAAGGGCACCTCACGTCAAACGACGCTGAAACATGGCGACGACAAGCTGGACCTCGAAGACGGAAGCCAGCACGTCACGATTTCAGACGATCAGACGGTCGACGTCCAAAAGACCATCACCATCACCGCCAACATCAAGATCGAGATCAAGGTCGGCGCCAGCAAAATCACGCTCGAACAATCGGGGATCACGATCGAGGCGCCGACCATCAACGTGAAATCGCTCGGTCCGATGGTCGTCAAGGGCACGCCGGTCAATATCAACTGAGAGCCGCAATGAACCAGGTCCGATTCAACCGGGTGCAGGATCTTTTTGAGGCGTTCCCCACCGCCGAGGGCGATGTCGGCCCCGCCGATGCCAGCATGCAGTCGCTGGAATTCCTCGACGCCCTGATCGGCAGGCACGCCTGGGAGCCGGCGATTTCATTTTGCGCCTATTTGCTGCCGAGGAGAGCCGCCGTTGCCTGGGCGTGTCGCTCGATTCGCGGGATGAAGGAGCGTTTGGATGCCGGCGAGGAGCGGGCGATAGGCTTCGCCGAAGCATGGGTCGAGGAGCCGGAGGAGACCCGCCGCCGCAAGGCGCTGGCGTTGGGCAATCTGAGCGACCCGCGCGCGCCCACGACCTGGCTTGCCCTGGCCGCCGGCTGGGCCGGCGGAAGCGTGGTCCCCGCCGAGTTCGGCCATGTCGCGGCAGACCCGGAACAGACCGCGAGGGCGGTTCGCGTGGCGCTTTTCATCGCACTTTCCCGCATGGCGAAGGACGCCAAAGACGGGGTAATGACGGCGTGCCTAGAGGATGGTATTCAACTTGCGCGCGGAGAGCTAGGCTCTCCGCGATAGCGAGAAGACCAGATGGCGCTTCGCTTCAGTATCGAAAATGAAACCAACTTGCCCGACGGCGGACCCGTGGTGTTCACGGTTACGGGCAAGCGATCGGTGGATATCGGGCGCGATCAGCACCTGGACTGGACGCTGCCCGACCCCACCCGGTTCATTTCCAGCAAACATTGCGAAGTTCATTTTCGCGACGGCGGTTATTGGCTGCACGACGTCTCGACCAACGGCACCTTTCTGAATGGCGCCGATCACAGGATGCGGGGGCCGCATCGGCTCCGCGACGGCGACAAACTTGTCATCGGACAATACATTGTCGGCGTTTCTCTTGATTCCGACGGAGCCGTCGCACCGGGAGCTTCGGCCGGTTTCGGCGGACCGGTGGTGCAGCAACACGCCGGATATCAGGAGCTTTGGACCAACGACCGCGAGGTCGCGCCGCCTATCGATCCGCAGCAATTGAAAATCGCGCGAGAGGCAGCCCGGCCGGTCAATCCGGGCTTTCTCGATTGGGCGGCGGGCGTACCCGAACCGGACGCCTTACCGATGCAGCGTCCTTCGTCGCGAATCCCGAAGGACCGTCCCGATCAAGGCGACATGAGCTGGGCCAATGGATCTCGCGCCGCCCCCCAGCCGGTCGAACCGCCACCCGCCATGCCGGCGCCACGGCGACCGCTGTGGACGGAAAGCGACCTTTCCGGAGACGATCTTCCCGCCCCGGCGCAGCGGCCGGCTGCTGCTTCCATTCCCGCTCCCGCGCCCCCGCCCCAATCTGCTCCGGCGCCGGCGCGGTCCGTCGAAGCCGAGAAAATCAATATCCAGCCTGCAGCAATCAACGATTCACGGGCAATCGATGCCGCCGCGAGCCGCGAGTTTGCGCGACAATTGGCGAAGGCCGCCGGGCTGCCGGAGAATTTCTTTGCAGGCAAGAATCCCGACGAACTTTCGCAGCAGCTCGGCGTCATACTCCGTATAGCGGTTGAGAATGTGATGGTTCTGTTGCAAGCGCGGAATCAGGCGAAGAGACTGACGCGCAGCACGAATCAAACGACCATTCAGGCCGCCGAGAATAATCCGCTGAAATTTTGCCCGACGCCGGAAGAAGCGATGCGGGTGCTGTTCGGGCCGCCGACCCGAAGCTATCTCGATGCGCGCAGCGCTTTCGTTCAAGGCTTCGACGATCTAAAGTCCCATCAATTGAAGACTTACATGGCGATGCAGCGGGCCGTGACCAGACTGATCGCCGATATCGCCCCCGAAGCGATAGCGCAGGACATTCAGGCGCCGCCTGGAGTAATGTCCTGGTTGAGATCGCGAAAAAGCAGGCTGTGGGATGCCTTTACGATACGCTGGAAGGCGCATCTCGGTCGGGACGCCACCGCACCGATCGATGCTTTCATGCTGCATTTCGCCGACTTCTACGATGACAAGGATGTTCCGAAATCAAGATAAATGTTCATCACCGCTCGCAATCCGCGCAGGGGCTCAAATGATTCTTCGTCGGAAATAGAATGTCCTGGTACAGCAAGGTCTACTGGTCTGAAGGTCTGTTCCTGCGGCCGCATCACCTGCAGCAGAACGATCGGTATTTCGAGCACCTGCTTGAAAAGCGGGTGCATTATGTAACGCCCTATCCGTGGGGGTTCGCTCAGCTCGAAATCGACCACGACCTCGCCCAGCAGAGCAAGTTCGCGGTTCGGCGCGCGTCGGGCATCATGCCGGATGGCACGCCTTTCGATATTCCCGCCGACAGTCCCATTCCGGAGGCGATCGACGTCCCCGATGCCGCTTCAGGCCAGATCGCATGGCTGATGATGCCGGTTCCGGCGCCCAACACACGCGAGGTCGATGAGGCGGAGGCTGACAGCGCCAGCCGCTACATGCGCAGCGCCGAGACCTTTATCGATTCGACGTCGTCGCTTCGCATCGAGGAAGAAATCGATATTGCCTATCCGCGGCTGTCGTTCGAACTGCGAAAGACGGCGAAACCCGGATATATGGCGATCGGCATCGCGCGGGTCCTCGAGGTCCGCGACAAGAACGTGCTGTTCGACGACAAGTTCGTTCCTCCGATGCTGGTGTGCGCGGCGCATCCCATCATCGAGGGATGGCTGAACAGGATCATCGGCTGGATCGAAACCAAGCTCGAAGAGCTGTCGCGCTATGCGGTCGATCCGTCTTCCGGCGGCGGTTTGCAGAGCGTCGATTATCTCGTGCTGCAATTGCTGAACCGGGAAATTCCCGTTCTGCTTCACTTCCAGAGATCCGGGTACATTCACCCGGAACGGCTCTATGAAGAGTTGCTGCGGCTGGCCGGCGAGCTTGCGACCTTTGCCACTTCGGAGCGTCGGGCACGAGACTATCGGGCTTATGATCACGACGATCTGGAAAATGTCTTTACGCCGCTGGTTCGCGATATTCAGGACTTCCTGAGCGCCCAGCTGGGTCGGCGCGCAATTCGTCTCGAAATCATCGAACGGGCGCAAAACGCCTTCGTTTCGCCGATCCGCGATCGCTCGCTGTTCCGCAATGCGACGCTGGTGCTTGAAGTTGCGGCGCGGCGACCCCTGATCGAAATTCAGAACGACTTCCCGCATCTCTTCAAAGTCGGGCCGAACACCAAGATGAACGAAATCGTTCACGCCAACCTGCCCGGACTTCCATTGGTGCACTTGCCGACGGTGCCGCCGCACATCCGCGCGATCACCGACCACGTCTATTTTTATCTGGACCGCAAGTCGCCGCTGTGGCCTGAATTCAGCACCGCGGCTTCGATCGGAATGCACTTCTCGGGAGATTGGCCAGAACTCGAACTGCATCTTTGGGCCATATTGGAAGACCGCCGATGAGCGAAAAGGACAAGCCTCCAAATCCTTTCGGACGGGGCGAGCGGACGATCATCCGTCCAAACCCCGGCGGAAGGCTGCCGCAGGCTCCGGTTCCTTATTCGCAACCGGGCGGCGCGCAACCGCCGCTGCCGCGGCCCGGACCGCAATATTCCCCGACGCCCGGCAGCCAGCCCGCGCCCTATTCTCCGCAACCGCAATATCCGACCGGACCGCCGCCGCCAAATCCCTCGCCCTCGCCGGGCTATGCCGCGCCGCCATCGACGCAAGCCCCCGAAGAATGGATCTCGACGCCGGCGCCGGCGCAGCCCGAACAATTCGCGCAACCGGCCGGCATCCATGCTGCGGGTCGATGAACTGGCTGCGCCCAATGCCAACCCGATCATGCGTGCGGCCGGGCCGCTGCTGCAATTGCTGGGGCGGCTGCGCGTGGCGTTGATGCGCGCGTCGTTCGCAAGTCTGATGGAGCAGGTCGCCGATGCGGTGAAGTTTTTCGAGACCGACATCCGATCGGCCGGCATTTCCGAGCACCAGGCCAACACCGCGAAATACATTCTGTGCGCGACCGCCGACGACATCGTGCAGCACATCCCGACCGAGGATCGGCATGTCTGGACCCAATATTCAGCATGCTCAGCCGCTTCTTCGGCGAACGCGTCGGCGGCGTGAGATTTTTCGAAATTCTCGATCACCTCAAGAAACGATCCGCTGGTCAATTATCCGGTGCTGGAATTGCAGCATGCCTGTCTGGCGCTCGGATTCCAGGGCATGCACCGCACCTCGCAGGGCGGTCCCGCGGCGCTGCAGGTGATCCAGCGCAATCTGTACGAAACGCTGCGCCGCGTCCGTCCCAAGGTCATGAGCGACTTGTCGCCGCATTGGCGCGGACAGGCGCTGGCCAGTCGCCGGCAGCGCGTCAAGGTACCGGTTTGGCTGGTCAGCGCCGTCGCCGCCTTGCTGTTGTTCGTCGGCTTTATCACTTTGCAGGACGTGGCTGTCGCGAGCCGGCGGAAGCCGCAGCCGAAGTGGCCTCGCGCTGCACCCGACCGACACGATCGAACTCAAGCGGCGCGTCATCGCGCCGCCGCCGCCACCTCCGCCGCCGCCGTCAGTCGGACCGCATCACCCAGTTGCAGCGCATCCGCAATGCGCTGGCCGCCGAAAATACCGCCTGCGCAATGACCGCCGACCAGACCGCCAGCTTCATCGTCATCAGGGTCTGCGACCTCGATCCTGTTCGCTCCCGGACAGGCGACCGTGCTCGAGCAGTTCAAGCCGGTTGCCGCCCGCTCGCCGCACGCTGGAGAAAGAACCGGGCACGATTCGCGATCGTCGGCCACACCGATAACACGCCGATCAAGAACGTGCGGTTTCCGTCGAATTTCGAACTGTCGCTGGAACGCGCCAAGGCTGTCGCTGCGGTGCTCAAGCAGGGCCTGTCCGATCCCGGACGGGTCGAGATCGACGGCAAGGGCGCCGACGCTCCGATCGCCGACAATTCGACGCCCGAGGGCCGCGCCAACAACAGGCGCGTGGAAATTTTCATCGCGCGAAGCGAATAGGGCCGATATGAGCGCGCTCGACGACGAAGGCCAACGCAATGATCGGTAAGGACATTCTCCGCATCGTATTGTACGGGATCGGCCTGGGATCGGTGTCGTCGCTCGTCTATTTCGCGGGTCCGCTGATCGCGATCGGCGAATGGCATCCGCTGGAAAACTATATCGTTCGCGATATCGTGCTGGTGGTGCTGATCGCCGGCGTCGCCGGTTTCGGCGGATTCAAGTTTTACCGCCGGCGCAAGGGCTCGCAGCAGATCGCGGACGGCATCAGCGCCGAGGCGCAGGAGGTCAACGACGAGCCGGTGCTCAAGGAGCGGATGAAGGACGCGCTGGCGACGCTGAAAACCGCGAGCGGCAGCAAATCCGGATATCTCTATGACCTGCCGTGGTATGTCATCATCGGGCCTCCGGGCGCCGGCAAGACCACCGCGCTGGTCAATTCCGGCCTGAAATTTCCGCTTTCGCGCGGCGCGACGCCGGCCGCAATCGCTGGCGTCGGCGGCACGCGTTATTGCGACTGGTGGTTCACCGAGGAAGCCGTGCTGATCGATACCGCCGGGCGGTACACGACGCAGGACTCCGATGCCAAGTCGCGACAAGGAAAGCTGGTTTTCATTCCTCGATCTGCTGAAGAAAAGCCGGCCGCGGCAGCCGATCAACGGCGTCCTCGTCGCGATCAGCATCGAGGATATTCTCACCCTGTCCGGCCGCGGAAGCTAGCGGCCCACGCCGAATGCGATCCGCATGCGGCTGCTCGATCTGCATCAGCGGCTGAAAGTCAGCTTCCCGGTCTATGCGCTTGTTCACCAAGGCCGATCTGGTCGCCGGCTTCACCGAGTATTTCAGCTATCTCAACGAGGCCGGCCGCCGTCAGGTCTGGGGCGCGACGTTTCAGACCGCCGACAAGAACAAGAATCTGGTCGGCGACAGTTCCGAACGAGTTCGATCTGCTGCTCGAGCGGTTGAGCGAAGAAACGCTCGATCGGCTGCAGGACGAGCCGGCGCCGCAACATCGCGTCCAGCTGTTCGGACTTCCCGCGCAGATGGCCCGCCTCAAGCATCAGATCTTCGATTTCCTCAATCAGATTTTCGAGCCGACGCGCTACCACGTCAACGCCAACCTGCGCGGATTCTACTTCACCTCCGGCACGCAGCAAGGCACGCCGATCGATCAGCTGATCGGTTCGCTGGCGCGCACGTTTCGGCGCCGAGGAAGTCGCCGCCTGCGGCCTATTCAGGCGCCGGCAAGAGTTTCTTTCTTACCGATCTGATTTCCAAGGTCATCATCGGCGAGGCCGACTGGGTCTCGACGGACCGTGGCCGCCGTCCGGCGCGCGCATGATCATCAAGGCCGCCGCGCTCTCGCTGGTCGGCCTGATTTCCGTCGGGCCTGATCGTTGCATGGCTCACCAGCTTCAAGACAAAACTCGCGACCTGATCGACCAGACAATGAACAGGCCGACAACGAATATCTGGCCGCCGGCGGTCCGCTCGATCAAGCAGACTCTGATCGCCGACCGCGAGTCTGCGACAAGATTCTGCCGCTGCTGCACCGGCTGCGCAACGCGCCGGTCGGATATGCGACGCGCGAGACGCCGACGCCGCTGTCGGCGACGTTTGGCCTCAGCCAGCAGCCGCGGCTGCAGTCTTCCGTCCGACGCCGCCTATCACGCGGCGCTTGAACGGCTGTTCCGGCCGCGTCTGCTGTATCGGCTCGAGGAACAGCTCAATGCCAAGATCGGCGATGCCGGCTTTCGTCTATGAAGCGCTCAAGGTCTATTTGATGCTGGGCGGACAGCAGCCTCCGAACCGCGAACTGATCAAATCCTGGATGCAGCGCGACTGGGCCGACAATCTCTATCCGGGATGCGACCAACGCCGAGGGACGCCGGTTGCTGGACGAGCATCTGTCCGCCCTGTTCGCTCTGGAAACCGAGCAGCGCCGTTGGTCGAGCTCGATGGCCGGCTGATCGAAGAGGCGCAGAAAACGCTGGCGCGCCTCAGCGTGGCTCAGCGCGCCTATGTACTTCTGAAATCCGAAGCCAGCAGTGTCGGCGGCGCCCGGCGACTGGATCAGTCGACGCGCAAGGGCGGTCCCGATGCGGCGAATCGTGTTCGAGGCGAATGGCGGGCAGCCCCTCGACACCGTTCGAGTTCCGGAATTCTTACACCTATGACGGGATTTCAGCAGAAGTTCATCGCCAAGCTGGGAGATCTGTCTGACCGGATGAAGCGGGACCGCTGGGTGCTCGGCGAAGCCGGTCAGCAAGCCGCGCTCAGCCAGCAATATGATGCCCTCGCCGACAATCTACTGGATTTGTACGGCAATGATTTTGTCGCGGCATGGCGCAACGCGCTCGGCAAGCTGAATATGAAGAAGCTGCTCGCCGACAAGCCGAAATACCAGGCCTTGCGAGCGGTTTCCGCGCCGACCTCGCCGTTGCGGCAGATCCTGGAATCGATCCGCGACGAAACCATGCTGACAAAGGAGCGTCCGAAACCGCCGGCTGCCGCCAATGCCACGCCGGCCGCCGATCCCAAGGTGGCTACCCCGGCGGTGCTCTTCAATTCTCCGGATGGCCCGCCGGGCGCCAAGATCGAAGCTCAATTCAAGCCGTTTCACGCGGTGGTGGAGGGAGACAGCACGCATCGCCCGATCGACTCGATCATTGCCAATCTGAACGACATCGCGCAAAACCTGACGCTGATCATCGAAAATCCGCAGCTGGCGCCGCAGGCGACAACGTCGCTCTGCAAACCCAGGTCGCCGCACTTCGCAACAACGCCTCGCGCATGCCGCCGCCGTTCTCGGACATGCTGCGCGGCGCGGCGACCGAGTTCGAAGGCGATATCGCGGCGTCGACCGCCGGCCAATTGCTGCAGTCACCTTGCGCGATCAGATCACGCCGGTGTGCCAGCAGACCATTACCAACCGCTACCCGTTCACACGCGGCAGCAGCCAGGAGGTTCCGCTCGGCGATTTTTCCAAGCTGTTCAGTCCGAACGGAATCCTGGACAAGTTCTTCACCCAGTCGCTGGCTCCCTATGCCGACACGTCGAAAGCGGAGTGGGTCTGGCGCAAGGAAAGCCCGGTTGGCCGGACGCTGTCCGCCGATACGCTGAAGCAGTTCCAGAAGGCCGCCTACGTTCGCGACGCCTTCTTCCAGAGCGGCGGAAGCCTGCCGATGGTGGCGCTCTCGGTGCAGCCTCCTGTGATGACCGCCCCGGGCGCCAGCGCCAAGATTGAACTTGCCGGCACGGTTATTACCAGTCCGGCCCCTCCCGCCCCTCCGGCCACCACTTCGTTTAGTGCACCGCCTCCGGCCGCACCGCCGTCCAAGGTGCCTCCGACCAACGTGCAATGGCCCGGTCCGTCCACGCGTACGGCCATATCGGTCACCAACGACGCAACCGGCCAGCCGTCCGTTCTCGAGCGCACCGGACCATGGTCGCTGTTCCGAATTCTGGAGGCCGGTTCGCTGACCGCGCGAGCCGAGACGGCAAGCGCAACCTTCATCGTGGCCGGTCGCGAACTGAATTATCAGATTTCAACGGGATCGATCAGAAATCCCCTGAACCTCGCGCCTCTCAGGGAGTTTCGCTGTCCCAGCGGAATTTGATACGCCATGCGCTGCGGATTGTTCGGGAAGCTTGGCGCGAAACGCGACTTCATCGCTTTGGCGACGCCGCGCAGTTTTCTCGAAACCTGGGAGCCCTGGGTTCAGGCCTGCGTGTCAGCAAGCCGGCATCAGCTCGATGGCCGGTGGCAGGACGCATTTCTCACGGCTCCGGTGTGGCGCTTCTGGCTTGGTGCGGATATTTGCGGAACGACGGTGGCGGGGGCGGTCATGCCGTCGGTCGATGGCATTGGACGATACTATCCCTTGACGCTGCTGGCCGCGGCCGATCCGGAAACCTCCATTCCGCCGCCCGATCTCGACGCCCAGGACGATTGGTTCGGGATTGCCGAGAATTTCCTGCTCTCGACACTGGATCAAAACGCTCCGTTCGAAACGATCACGTCTGCGCTGGACGCGCTTTCGGTGCCGCAGGCGCAAAACAGCCTCATGGTATCCTCCGAAATACTCTCCGTCGGGGACAATATGGTCGGAGCAATCTCGGCCGGCAAATCCTTCAAGGATGCATTATTCATGCTTCGTTGCGCCAATTACGGAGCGTATGCTGCGGCCAGCTTCTGGTGGACGGCCGGCGGCGGAGACTTCCCGCCGATGGGATTGTGTTGCCGCGGAATGCCGGATCCTTTCCGATATTCCGCGATGCTGACCGGAAAGTTGGATGGCGACTAGAGAACCACGTCGGAGCCTCGATGAGCAATTCAACATTCACGTTCGAGGCAGGCTCGGCGACACATACGGGCAAGGTTCGTCAACGCAACGAGGATTCCTATCTGGTGCGCACGGATGCCGGTCTGTGGGCGGTCGCCGACGGCATGGGCGGACATGAAGCAGGCGATATCGCAAGTCAGCTGGTCATCAACGCACTGGACACGATAACCGTCCCGGAATCCGCGATCGAACTGTTGGAAGAGTGTGAAAGCCGGGTGCTGTATGCGAACCGCCAGATCATCGAGATGAGCCGCGAGCGCGATGGCGCGGTGATCGGAACGACGGTCGCCATCTTGCTGATCAGCGACGACCACTACGCCTGCGTGTGGGCCGGCGACAGCCGAATCTACCTGGTGAAGCGCGATGCGATTGCCCAGCTATCGCGCGACCATACCGAACTCGAAGAATTGATCGCAAGCGGAGCGGTGACCGCCGAAGAGTCCAAAAACTGGCCGAACAACGTAATCACCCGCGCCATCGGCGTCGCGGAAAACCCCGACCTCGAAGTCACCACGGGCGGGTTCGCGGCGGACGATGCCTTTGTTATCTGCAGCGATGGGCTCACCAAGCATGTCGAGGAGCACGAAATCCTCAGCTGCGTATCCGGCCAGGATGCGCAGGCGTCATGCAATGCGCTGATCGAGCTGGCGCTGGAGCGCGGCGGCGCGGACAATGTGACGATCATCGTGGTTCGGCCCAAGCCGCCCCGGCCGGCATCCGAAATTACCATTCCGCCCGCGGCAGCGGAGCGCACCATCCCGCCGCTGTCGGCCGGACCGAAGGTCTCGCCGATGACAGATGTGTGGGAGTGATTTCGTGAACGCCAAGGATCCTTTCCGGCCTTCGCCTCTTGGGGTTTCGCCTGGAACGCGGCTGAACGGTATCTACGAGATCGATCTGATGATCGGTGCCGGCGGCATGGGCGAAATCTACAAGGGCCATGAGATTCAGACGGGATCCGTTGTCGCCATCAAAATGCTGCTGCCGGAAATGGCGGAGAATGAAGCCGCGCTGGCGTTATTTCGCCGGGAAGCCTCGGCGCTGCATTATCTGATGCATGAAGCGATCGTCCGTTATTTCGTCTTCACGGTCGAGCCGGCCCTGCAGCGCCCCTATTTGGCCATGGAATTCGTCGATGGCCGGTCGCTTTCGGACATTCTGGAAGAGGGCCCGCTGACATTTGAGGCCCTGTTGCGGTTGATGCGGCGCATCGCCTCGGGGCTGCAGGCGGCGCACCTGCGCGGCATCGTTCACCGCGACGTCTCGCCGGACAACATCATCATCCCGCAAGGCGACGTCGCTCGAGCCAAGATCATCGATTTCGGGATAGCGCGCTCCACGCAGCGTGGCGACGCGACCATTATCGGCTCGGGCTTCGCCGGCAAACATAACTACGTTTCGCCGGAGCAGATCGGGCTGTTCGGCGGCGATGTCACCGCGAAGTCCGATATCTACAGTTTGGGCCTGGTGCTGTTTCACGCCCTCGCCGGACAGAAACTCGATATGGGAGGCAGCCAGTTCGAGCTCGTCGAAAAGCGCCGCCGCGTGCCCGATCTCGGTGCCATCGACATGCGGATCCGTCCCTTGCTTGAGAAAATGCTGCAGCCGGACCCGGCCGATCGACCGGCCACCATGGCCGATATCGAGAACTGGAATGTCGGCTCGCCAGGCGTCTTTCGAAGCTTCAATCCACTCGACCGGCAGATCAACGTGGATGCCATCGAGAACCGGTCGAACGGGACAAGGCGTTTCTTGAACTGGTATGCAGCCGCGGCGGCGGGAGTTGTCCTGCTGCTGGCCGCGAGCTCGTTCGCCTATTACAAGTTGGTCTGGAATACTCCCATCGTGTCCGCGCCTCCACCGCTTCCTATCTTGACCGAGGCTGCGACTGCGACGCCCCGGACACCGCCGCCTCCGCCATCGCCTTCGCCCTCACCGGCGGCACCGGCGCCGGCACCGAAGGCGATCGCAAAGGTTACGCCGACACCCGGCCAAAACGACGCGCCGGTCAATCCGACTAACGCCGATGCCGTTCGCCGCTTCGTCGAGTCCTACGATGGCGGCGATTGTTTTTTCGTGATTCCGGTCGCGGTCAGCCAGAGTGCCGCGGTTCTTGAGGGTTTCGGTGCATCGACGACACCTTTCGACGTGCTCGACAAGACCTTCAGCAAAAGCCAGGGGTTCGAGGCGTCAATCGGCGTCCGTCAGGTCACTTCCGAACAATGCCCCGCCATAACCTTCCTCAACCGTGTGCGGACTGAGCGTGCCCGTGCGCCGCGCATCGCGCTCGGCTCGGTCAATCTCAAGAGCGGCGAAACGCTAGTGGGTACGATTGAGAATTTTGCCAATCGTGTCGTCGAATTGCTGCTGGTCAGCGATAGTGGCCAGGTTCAAAACGTATCGTATCTGTTGAAGCCGGGAACTGACGCGCTCTCGTTTGCGCTGCCGATGCAGCGTGGCGACAAGGCGACGGGAGGCAGCGCGCCCCAGTTGGTGATGGCGGTAGCAAGCCCCCGCGTGCTCGATTCACTACGGCAGCCGCGCCCGATCCCGGCCGACCAGTTCTTCCTGCAGGCGCTGAGCGAAGCACAACGCTCGAACATGCCGGTAAGCGCATCGGCCCGCTATTTCCAGTTGCAAAATTAGCCGCCTGGCGCTTTTCCGGAGCTCAAGTGTCCGAAGATCTTCATCCCCCGATGATCACGGTCGGGAAGCCGGCCACGATTACTCCACCATGCGCGGTATTGTCGCCGATCCGCGCGGCCTGCATGCCGCCGATGAACACCGTTGCCGAACCCTTGACGATGACGTCCGGCGGACCGGCGCAGGTGCAGAGATCGCCGACCCGTGCGGCCGGGATGCTACCGATAATGACCGTCGGACAGCAGGGGGGCAAAATAGGACCCCCGACGTGGGGCACCACCCCTGTCACCATCGGACAGGTATGCATGTCCGTAATTCGGGAAGCCGGAGGCATTTCCTGTGCTCGGTGCGCTGAAAGCCCGGATGATTTGCGGCTGCCGGGAATTTGTCAACGGCAAAGCCAAACCGGCCAGGATGGCCACCTGGACCCGGTCGGGTTTGGGCTTCTAGTCAGGACCCTTCCTTGCACTTTCACCGGCTCACCTGGAATTTTCCGACGAACAAGATCTTCAGGTTCTGCGCCGGCAGAAAGTCCTTTGCGTTGAATTCGCCGGAACGGCCCGGCACCTCATTCAGCCCGGCATGACAGAAACTGACAAGGCGGCCGTTTCCGCCATCGACCGACAGTCGAAAATCCTTGATCGGGCCGGCCCAGTTTGCCCCGGTCTTGAGCACGTAGCTGATCCGACGTTCCTGAACCGCCGCTTTGTTTTCCTGGCCGGCGCCTGCGATCTTGTCGAGTTCGGCGAGAAAGCCGTCGGTGATGCAATAGTCGCGGCGATACCGCTCGATCTCCTTGGCCATCGCTTTGTTCTGGCGCAGTCCTTTGCGCAAAATGGTATCCGCGCTGCCGCCGACGCTTGGGCGGTAGGAATGCTCGACCGCGACCGGGCGCCCGACCGGGAAGGTCTGTTGGCGGACGGCCGAGGTCTTGACGATCCAGCCCGGCTCAAACAGCGGACGCCCTTTTTCATTGCTGCCTGCCGGCAGCAGCAGTCCGTCATCGGCCATCTTGCTTCGGGTGGCCTCCTGCAAATCCTGGGTACGAATTTGCCAGGCGCCGATCGGCAGCACCGGCACCTTGTATTCGCGCAAAGATGACGTCACGTCCTTGTCGCCGACCACGGCGCGCTGCTCGATGGAAAATTTGACCGGACTTCCGTCGACCTTTGTCTCGAAATCCACGAAGTTGACCGGATCGTTCGACGGAAAAGCGATGTTCTCGCCTTCGGACAGATCGATATCGGGCAAAGGAAACGCCACGGTCAGATCGACCGGCGCGGCTGAGACGTTCTTGAACTGATAACGAACCGTCACGCGATCGAGCGAAATCCTGAGCTCCTCGCTGTCGATCGAGACCGCGGCGGTTCGTGTAAACTGCAGGCCGCCGATCGAAAGCTCCGCCGCGCTGTCGTTGGCGCGCGCCGGAGAAACGTTTGCGGATGCCGCGACAATTACGGCTGTGGTGATACAGAAAACGATTTTCATACTACGCAAGCTCCCGTGAGCCAGGGGTTCAAATACTCCTACGCACCGGTCCTCCGCCGTTCATTCGCGGGCTCCGAGGCGCGGATTTGAAACAAAAGCATCCGGCCCATGGCGGCCCCGCGCGCGACAATGGCCGTCCGACCGATTTGCCGTTTTCCGACAGCGAATTAATTGTCGAGGGCCTTGTACAACTCGCCCCACTCTTTTTTCCACACCCCCTGCGGATCGATGACGACGACGGCGACTTTCATGTCGTTGGCCAGGCGGATGGCGGACCGGAACGAATCCATGGCGGGCAATTCGCCGCTGATTCGATCTTCGCTTAGTCGGCCTCCGCTGGCGCTGGCCGGAAAGATCACCGAGCCAACCTCGCCGTCGCCAGACCTGCCAAGCGAAAGCGTGATCGCGTCCGGCTGAATTTCATCGACTTGCTCAAACCTGTTTGCTGCCATGTCCGCTGCCCTGAAATGCTGTTTGGAACCCGCCGCAATCCAGAGTACCCCAGCCACAGCCGATGATCCAGTGCATGAACCGGCGGCGCAGACCGGCCGGTGCGGCCGATATTGGCTTGAATGTCCTTGCCTCCGAACAGCGCACGGGGCATCATTCGCACGATTGAAAATCAATTTTTGCGGCGCGATCGTTAACTTCGAGGTGCCGGCCAAGTCGTTCTGCGGGCTTTTTGGATATGCCGGGTTTGAAAAGGGCCGCCATGTCGCAGTCTGTCATGAGAAGGATCAGCTGGATCTTCGCGATCGGGTTCGCCGTGTCGGTTTCGGGCGCGGCGGTAGCGGATGATATCGTTGTCAAGCGGTTCTCGGGTGGCGATGCGGCGACGTCGGTCGGTATCGCCGACGCCAGCGAAGACGTCGAGCTTGCGGGCCCGCAGGCCCTGACCGCGGACGGCAGCGGAAACCTGTTTATGCTGGATCAACTCAACCAGCGCATCCTTCGCTTCGACCCCAAACGGCCCGGCGAAGAACCTCGCATTCTTCAGATGCCGGAAGCTGTGAGGCCGAACGACCTGGTGGTCCGCAAGGAGGAAATCCTGGTCTGGGATGGAAGCGTGCGCACCCTCAGAGCGTCGGGAGAGGACCAATCGACGCGCGGTACCGGCGCGCCCGCAATCCGTCTTGAGGAAATCAGTTCAAGAGGGGTCGATGACAACTTTGCGGCCTCCGCCTTCGCGCAAATGGGCTCGCAGCCGCCGGGCAGCGCCCTCGACGTGCTCGACGGGAACACGCGTGCAGTGACCGTCAAACAGGGACGGCAGCGCAGCCGGCAATATTTAGCATCGCGCGGCAAGGGTTCCGTGATCGCCGACATCATTCCGGAAAAGAACGAGAGCGGCGCGCTGATCGAAGTGCGCACGATCGACGGCAATCAACTGGTCGCCCAGGTCCATATACGGGTCCGCAGCAGGCTCGGCGCCGTGGAGTTTCTTGAGATCGACAACAGCGACCGGCTGTATGTGCTGGCTGAAAGCATTCCGGAATCATCGTCCGGTGCGGCGACCTTCGTCGCGCGATATTCGCCGGCCGGCGCGCTCGAGGGCATCTATGAACTGCCGCTGGCGAACACGCCGCTCACGCGCCGCTTCGTGACCATTTCCGGCGACGGAGACGTCTATTTTCTGCGAACCCAGCGCACCGGGGTCGAGGTCGTCGGTGTCGGATTCCGGCCGCTTCGCAACGTCAAGGCCATCGATGTCCGTCCGCCGCAGACGGCAAGCGCGCCCTCGCCGAACAAGTTCGGCGCCATTGCCGCGGTACGGCCTTCCAACCGGCAGCAGGTGATCGAGGCTGCCTTCGCATTCGAAGGCATTCAATGGCTGCTCACCCCGCAAAACTACGGCCGCGATCCCGACACCGCCTGCACTGGCTTCAGCCGGATTCGGCGGCCCTGGTACCTTGAGGGCAAGGTCGGCCAGCAGGTGCGCGGCGTTCCGTATTGCTGGGGTTGTCACGGGTCGCTGGCGCAGTTTCGCGCCAATGTCGAGCGCGGCACCATGGCCGGCAACGTCTGCACCCGCAATGCGCCGCGCGCCGACGTCGCCGGCGTCGATTGTTCGGCCTTTGTCAGCGCCACCTGGGGCCTTTCGGTGCACTATACGACCGCCGCAATTCCGGCGATCGCCAAGCCGGTCGACAATCCCTGGGATTTGCGTCCGGGCGACGCGCTCAACAAGCCGGGATCGCATGTCATGCTGTTTCTGCGGTTTACGCCCGATCGCAAGGCCGAAGTCATGGAGGCTTCGACCGGCGGCTGTAACGGACGGGTGTGCCGTAATGTCTATCCGCTCGCGTCACTGCTGTCGCGGGGCTACCAGCCGGTGCGATTCCGCGCGCTTGCGGACGACAATATGGTCGTCGCCCAGAACGCTTATGGAGCGGACAAAGGGACCCCGACCGGGCGATCCACAAAGCCAAAGCACAAACGTTGATTTTCCTTCCGGTCCTTCCTCAGCAACACGTCGTCGGTATTCAAGTTCTGGGAGATCGGCTTGTCGGCGGACGATGTGGCTTTAGGGGTCGAGCTGTTCGGCGAGGTGCGCTTTTCGGCCTCGTTTCCCCATTTGTCGCTAGCCACCCTTTGTAGTACAAGGTGTTTTTCCCGTTCGATAAGGTAGTTATATTCGATTGTTTGCAGCGCCCATGACCAGAATTAGCCGTTTCCGATGCCTCCGCCTCGTGGTGTTTGGCTTCGTTTTGACTGCCGCCGTCTCCCCCGCCTTTTCGGCCGATTGCCGGCCGATGATCGACGAGTTCAACCGGGCGATCGATGCCGGGCTCGAGAACGAAGCCCAGCTCCAGATCGACAAGATCGCCGTCAGCGCCGAATGCGGCCAGTACCAGATCCAGACCCAGCGCCGGCTTGCCGCGCTGCGGCTGTCGGCGGCCCAGATCCTGATGGCGCGGGGCCGGCCGGTGGCCGATTACGAACGTCTGCTCACCGCCGCCGAGAGCAAGGAAGTGCTTTGGCAGGCTTCCGCGACCGTGGGCGAGGTGCGATTTGGCGAACGCCGCTTCGTCGAGGCAGCGCAGGCCTATGACCGCGCCATCGAAATCGTCAAGAACGAAACGCTGACGCCTACCGCGCCGGAAAAATTCGAGATCGAGGGGCTGGTAACGCGTTCGGCGCAGGCGCGCCTGCTGGCGGCGAATGTCGCAGCCGAAAACGGGCAAACCAAATTCGTGCGAACCGCGCGCGACCAGCGCGACGGTACGCTGGGCGGCATCTATTCGCGTTCGGTGCGCGGGATTACGCCGCAGGCGGTGCCGGTCCCGATTACCTTCGAATACAGGAAAACGGACTTTACCCCGGTCGGCGAGCAGGCGGCGCAGGAGCTGGCGCAGGCGCTGAAGGAGCAGCGGCCCACCCGCATCAAGCTGATCGGACATACCGACGTGCGCGGCAGCACCGAGACCAATTTGAAGCTTTCCGCCGGCCGTGCCGAGGCGGTTGCCTCCTATTTGAAGCAGGCCGGAGTTGATGTCGCGGTCGAAACGGCAGGCGTGGGCGCCAATGAACCGCTGAAAATTCCGGATTTGTCAGGCCTCAGCCAGGATGATATTTATGCGTTGAACCGTCGCGTCGAGTTTGTCCGCGAATAACCGAGGTGTCTGCCATGCGCGCGCCTGTCCTTCTCGCCGCCGCCACGCTCGCCACCCTGCTTGCCGCAACCCCGCGCGATGCCGATGCCGCGAGCGGCCTTGTTCTGCGCAATCCCGATGGCGGCGAAGTTCGCGGCCTGATCATCGGCATCGATGCCTATTTGAATGTGCGGCCGCTCAAGGGTGCTGTCGCCGACGCACGCGACATCGAAACCTCGCTGCGGTCGATGGGGACCAGCGACATCACCACGCTGATCGATTCCCAGGCAAGCCGCGCCACCATTCTTCAGTCGATCAGTAATCTTGCGCAGCGCACCAAGGCGAACGACCTGATCGTGCTGTCGATCGCCGGACACGGCGCGCAGGAACCGGAACGCGTCAGGGGCTCCGAGCCCGACGGGATGCAGGACGTGTTTCTGCTGCCCGCTTTCGCAGCGACCCCGCAAGGTTCGGAGCAACGCATTCTTGGCAGCGAATTCAACCATTTCATCCGGCAATTCGAGCTGCGCGGCGCCAAGGTCCTTTTTGTCGCCGACACCTGCCATGGCGGCGGCATGGCCCGCGAGATCGATCCGCGCGCCGCCGAGATGAGCTTCAGGCAGGTGCCGAGCTACAAATTGTCGGTCGATTTGCTAAAGCCGGTGACGAACGACAACGAACCGTCGTCGGATTTTGACCTCGATCAAACCGCCTTCGTCGCCGCGGTCGATCGCCACACCAAGGCACCGGAGATCCGGATACCTGGAATCGACGGCCTGCGCGGTGCCCTGAGCTATGCGATCTCGCGCGCTTTCGAGGGAAGCGCCGACGCCGATCATGACGGCAAGGTGACGCTGAAGGAGCTGTTCGCCAACGTTCGCCAAGTCGTCTACCAACTGTCGGATCAGCGGCAGAACATCGTCACCAAGACGTCGCCGGCTCGCGCGGTCGAAACCGACGTGGTGTATCAATTGACCCGCGGGCTCAGCACCACGCCCGCAGCGTCGGCGGCCGACAGCGCGCCCGCCGGCAACAGCAGTACGAGCGCGGCAACGCCTGCCAATGCACCGATCGCGGAGCCGGAGACCAAGCCGGTCAAATTTTCTTCACCCGAACCCGTCACCGCGCCGATGCGCACGGATATGCCGATTCGCATTGCCGCGCTCGACGGCAACACCAGCTATTTTCCGAACCTCAAATCCCGCGATGCCACCATCGAGATCGTCAAGCCCACCGACAATCCGGATTTGATCTGGGATCCCGCTTCCCGCGACGTAATTTCATGGGGAGATGTGATCGCCTACAAGGTCGATCCGAGCGACCTTGCCACCGTGGTCGATCGCACCGCCGCCATCAGGGAACTGAAGAAAATTTCGACCAAGGCGCCGCAGCTGCTCCGCGTCGCGCCCGACGACAATCAGCACCACAGCGGCGAGCCGGTACAGATCGAGTTGTCCGACGTGATGGGACGATCGATCATCCTGTTCAACATCTCCGGCGACGGCACGATTCAGATGCTGTACCCGATCGGAACCGACGCCGCCGCCTCCAAACTCTCGAGCATTCAATTGCGGCTTCGCGTGCGCGAACCATTCGGCGCCGAACAGGTGGTTGCGATTACGTCCGCGCAGCGCGTGAACGAACTGGAGCGGGCGCTGCTGCAACTGAACGGACGCCGCGCGCCCGGCCAGCTCATCAAAAGCATGGTGCGCTACATTCCTCCGGATGCGCGGGTAGGCTCTATCGGATTTTTCACCGTTCCCTGAGGTCGATGTCATGTCGCTGGTCCGCATTCTATCTGGCACAACAGTGCGGCGGAAATTTTGGCTTTGCGGACTCCTCGCAATTGCGGCGCAAGGCGCCGCCGCCGAGGATTCGACGCGTTCCGTGCACATCCTCGACCCCGCTGCGGCGCCCGCCTCATCACCCGCGCAGGATCCCGCCAAGCTCGTTCCCTCCCCCGATCAGACCTTGCCCCAGCTAAGCCCGGCAAGCGAACCCGCCGCGCCGGCGCAACAGATCATGACGGCGCCCCCGATCGCTCCTGCATCTCCAATATTCTCTCCGGACGGCGACAATGCGGGTCCGATCAAGGTCGCAAACCCAGCCGAGATTTCCGTCGAGATGCTGCCCGGCCAGACCGTCAGCATTGGATCGCGCGTTAGCTTTCGCATCTCGAGCAAAAAAGCCGGCTATCTCGTTCTGGTCGACATCGACGCCAATGGAAAATTGACGCAAATCTATCCCAATACGGCTTCGCTGATACGCGTCCCGAGGCCGAACGCGAACTACCTGAAGCCCGGAACTCCGTTGTTGATCCCGAGCGCTGCCGACCCATATGGCGGCGTCGAATACGTTGTCTCGCCGCCAGCCGGCAAGGCGATGATCGTGGCGATATTGAGCGAGCAGCCCGTTCAAATTCTCGACCTGCCCGACATTCCGGAGGGGATGCGGGGACAGGCCGCGGCCTTGAACTATCTCACCAAATGGACCGGTGAATTGCGGATTCCCGAGAGCGCGACAGGCCGGCTTCGCGAAGCCAGATGGTCATTCGACGCCAAGTTTTATGCGATTCAATAAGCTTCAGTCGCATTGCCGCCCTCGGTTCGAATGCGCGTTTACCCGTCGATGATCGCCACCGCCCTGGTCCAACCCGCCGAGGCGCGCTCGATCTTGACCGGAAAGCAGGACACGGTGAACCCGGTCGAGGGCAACTGCTCCAGATTGTGCAGTTTTTCGATGTGGCAATAGCCGATGTGACGGCCGGCCTTGTGACCTTCCCAGATCAGGCTGGCGTCTTTTGTTTCGGCATATTTTTTCGCGGTGTGGACGAACGGCGCGTCCCAGCTCCAGCCGTCGATGCCGGTCAGGCGCACGCCGCGTTCGAGCAGGTACATGGTCGCTTCATAGCCCATGCCGCAGCCGGAGGTGACGTAATCCTGCCGTCCGTATTTGGCTCCGGCTGAGGTGTTGACCACCACGATTTCCAGCGGCGACAGCGTGTGGCTGATGCGCTTGAGTTCGGTTTCGACATCTTTTGCGGTGGCGACATAGCCGTCGGGCAAGTGCCGGAAGTCCAGTTTTACGCCGGGTTGCAGGCACCATTCCAGCGGTACCTCGTCTATTGTCCATGACCGCTCGCCGCGATTCATGGTGGGGTGAAAATGCCAGGGCGCGTCGAGATGGGTGCCGTTGTGGGTCGATAACTGCACCTGCTCCACCGCCCAGCCTTGACCGTCCGGCAGATCCTGCGCCTTCAGGCCCTCGAAGAACTGCAGCATGCGCGGCAGGCCCTGCTGGTGGTCGATGTACTGGATGGTGGGATGTCCACCGGGCGGATCGGCCGGCACGTCGTTTTGCAGCGGCACCGAAATGTCGATCAGCCTTCGCGTCATGGTATTTCCTCTCCTGGTTTCCTTCGTTGTGGCCTAACCGGCTCCAGCGTCTTGGCATTCAACCGCGTTGTTCAGGACCCCGATGAAGCTATCGGCGAAAGGCAAGGTCCCGCAATCGCGATGTCATCGGCGAGCGCGGATCGGCCAATGGCGCGATGGCAGTGAAATGATTTGTACCGGCTATTTCCGCGAAGCCGGTCTCGATGCCGCTTCGCCAGGCGTCCACGATGGTCCTGCTTTGCCGAAAGTATTCCGCGCTTTCATCGCCGCCCACCACGGCATCGAGGCTGCCGTGCGAAGGAGGTGGCCAAAACAGCGGACTTGCCCGCCTGGCCGCCGCTTCGTCGAGTCCCAGCGCGTTGTTGACCGACGTTTTGACCAGAGGGCTCAGATCGAACAATCCCGAAATCGCGTACGCCGCCTTCACCGCATCTTGCGGCAGCGCTGCATCGATCGACCGCCAGTCGGTTGCCATCAGACACGCCGCGAGGTGGCCCCCTGCGGAGTGTCCGCTGACCACGAGGCGCCGGCCGAGGCGCGCCAGTTCGCGCACCGCCATCCGCATCTGCGCAATGATGTCATCGACCGCAACCTGCGGGCACAGATCGTAGCTGGGAATGGCCACGCTGACGCCGTGTACGTTCAGACCGGCCGCGAGGTGGCTGAAGAACGAGCCATCGAGCGCCTGCCAGTAACCGCCGTGGATGAAAACCACGATGTCGCCTTCGCTGCGCGACGGAAACACATCGATGGTGTGGCGCGCGCCGGGCCCGTAGCAAATCGTATGATAGGAGCCCTGCTGGGAGTAGCGATAGGCCTGCGCGTCACGCGCCCAGCCTGCCATCAATGACGGGTGCTCGGGGACACGCGCCCGGTTGTTATATTCTGCCTCGTAATCGATGTCCGCAGTCACAACTCGCCGCCCGCCGCCCGGATAACCCCATGGCCGATCTAGAAGCAGATGACAATGTCCGGCAAGTCAAAACAGGCCTCGCCAACTTGCGCAGTGCTGACCGCCGCTTTAAGGTTCAAACAACCTAGACCGTAAGTTTCCAACAACCTAGACCGATGCTGCAAAGCCAGCCGCGCACGGAGAATTCGATGAAACATCAGCTTTTATCCGTCGGTCTCGCGATCGCGCTGGGTTTGCCGGCCTGCCAGGCGAACGCGCAGGAAAAGCTCAAGATCGGCGTGATCGTCACCTTGTCCGGGCCGGCGGCAGCGCTTGGTCAGCAGGTCCGCGACGGTTTTAATCTCGCGGTCAAGGACCTCGGCGGCAAGATGGCCGGACGCGATATCGAGGTCATCGTCGCCGATGACGAACTTAAGCCGGACGGCGCGGTGACCAAGGTCAAGGGTCTGCTCGAACGGGACAAGGTCGACTTCGTGGTCGGGCCGATCTTCTCCAACATCCTGCAGGCGATTCATAAGCCGGTGACCGACACCAAGACCTTCTTGATCAGCCCGAATGCCGGCCCATCGAGCTACGCCGGCAAGAACTGCAGCCCGTTCTTCTATGTGACCTCCTATCAGAACGATCAGGTGCACGAGATCCTCGGCAAGGTCGCGGAGGACCGCGGCTACAAGCGCGTCTATCTGCTGGTGCCGAACTATCAGGCCGGCAAGGATTCGGTGGCCGGATTCAAGCTCGACTACAAGGGAGAGATCGTCGAGGAAACCTACATGCCGTTGGGCTCGCTGGATTTCCAGGTCGAGCTGTCCAAGATCGCATCTTTAAAACCCGACGCCGTATTTACCTTCATGCCCGGCGGCATGGGCGTAACTCTGGTCAAGCAGTATCGTCAGGCCGGCCTCGCCGATAAGATTCCGGTGCTTTCGGCGTTCACGGTCGATGAATCGACGCTGCCGGCGCAGCAGGATGCGGCGATCGGCATGTTCGGCGGCTCGAACTGGGCGCCCAATCTCGACAATCCGCAAAACAGGAAATTCGTCGCCGCCTATGAGGCCGCCTACAACTCGGTGCCCGGCACCTATGCGTTTCAGGCCTACGATGCGGCAATGCTGATCGACAGCGCGGTCAAGGCGGTCAAAGGCGACCTGTCGAACAAGGACGCGGTGGCGGCGGCGCTGAAGAAGGCCGACTTCACCTCGCTGCGCGGCGGCTTCAAGTTCAACACGAACGGCTACCCGATCCAGAATTTTTACCTGACCAAAGTAGCAAAACGGCCGGACGGCAAATTCCAGACCGAGATCGTGGAGAAGGTATTCGAAAATTACGGCGACCGTTACGCCAAGGACTGCACGACTGGCAACTGAACGAGCTAAGGAACAGGACCATGAAAACTGAAGTCGTCGGCATCACCCGGGCCAATGAAGGCATGCAGGGAATCTCCTGGAATATTCTGGGCCAGACCTATGTCCCCAAGCACTGCAGCGAGCATTCGTTTTCATGGCATGCGACCTTCCCGCCCGACACCTTCGTGCCGCCGCACATCCATCCCGACCAGGATGAATATCTCTATATCCTGGAAGGAAAACTCGACTTCATGCTGGCAGGCGCCGATGCCTCGGCGGCGCCAGGCGATCTGGTGCGCCTGCCGATGGGTATCCCGCACGGCATCTTCAACAAATCCGGCCAGACTGCGAAAACGGTGTTCTGGGTTTCGCCGACGCGACGGCTTTACGATCTGTTCTGGAGCATCCACAACATGAAGGAGCAGAAGCCGGAAGACGTGGTGGCGCTCGCCGCCGAACACAACATCCACTTCCTGCCGCCGCCGCCGACCTAGAACACTTCGCCGACCTCATCCTGAGGAGCGGCTTCTTGGCCGCGTCTCGAAGGATGGAAGTTTTGCACGTGTGGCCATCCTTCGAGACGCCGCGCAAGGGCGCGGCTCCTCAGGATGACGATGGTATGTGTGGCGGCGCGTCCACGCAGACTCGCCCTACCCCCGCACCGCGGCGAGCGCCGGCCCCGTTGCGGCAAAGCCGGCCTTGCTGGCGTAGCCTCGCACGATCGCCTCGCGTTGCGAATAGCTCAGCACCTTTTCGATGTCGTCGAATCCATCCGGCGCAAGGTGCTCGACCGCGTCGATCACGCCTTCCGGACCGCCGCGCCGGTTCGAGCGCACGATCTCGGCGGTCATCGGCAGGCGCTTCTGCTCATAGGCCAGCAGCGCCTGGCGTGGATGCTCGGAGCGCGCCAGCGCATCGGCCAGCGCGCGCGCGTCCAGGATTGCCTGCGAGGCGCCATTCGATCCCACCGGATACATCGGATGCGCGGCGTCGCCGAGCAGCGTGACCCGCCCGCTCGACCAGTACGGCAACGGATCGCGGTCACAGGTCGGATATTCATAAAATTCCGGCGTCGCCGAAATCAGCGTTGGCACGTCAACATAAGGCACCGAGAACCGCGCAACATGTGGCATCAGTTCTTCGCGCTTGCCGGGCCGCGACCAGTCTTCGCGGCGCGGCGGCGCAGCGTTGCCGTCGCCGACTTTTACCAGCACCGCCCAGTTGGTCAGCCGGCTCGCCGAGCTTGAGCCCTCCGCGATCGGATAGACCACGACCTTGGCGTTGAGGCCGCCGGCCACGATCATCGATTTTCCGGTCAGGAACTTCGGCCAGTCGCGGGCGCCGCGCCATAGCATGAGGCCGTTCCAGCACGGCGGCCCCTCGTCCGGAAACAGCGTCTCGCGCACCCGCGAATGAATGCCGTCGGCGCCGATCAGGATGTCGCCGCGCGCGGTCTTCACATGCGCGCCGGTACGATCGAAGAAATAGCCGGTGACGCCGCCCTCATCCTGGGTGAAGGCGCCGAGCCGGCAGCCGGTATGGATCGCCTCCGCGCCGAGCCGCTGCTCGACGGCGCGGTGAATCACGCTTTGCAGCCGTCCGCGATGAATCGAGAATTGCGGCACGTCGTGGCCGGCATCGAGCCCGCGCGCCTCGCGCCAGACTTCCTGGCCATGGCGGTTGAGATAATACAGTTGGTCGGTGCGAACCGCGATGGCGTCGAGGGCATCGAGCAGGCCGAGACCTGCGAGTTCGCGGATCGCATGCGGCAGCGTATTGATGCCGACGCCGAGTTCGCGGATCGTGTCGGACTGCTCGAACAATTCGCATCCGATGCCCCGCGCGCGCAGCATCAGCGCCGTGGTAAGCCCTCCGATGCCGCCGCCGACGATGATCGCTTTCATGGGTCCGGCTCCGTGACTGCCTGGCGCGCAACAGGCATAATTTTGCACTTCGCTGCAACGGGCCGCAAGCGGCTTTATTGCTTCACTTCTTCTGCTCCGTCCGCATGTCCACTTAGCCTTAATATTACCTCCGACCGAACAACCGGGTCGCGGGACCGGCCGGCTGCTTTCACGCCGTTTTTACGCCGGCGGGCACATATTCGAGAGGGCCCGCTATCTCGAGACGATTGCGTAAGGCCCCGATCTGCGGCAAACGGCATTGACTGCTGCCGTTGCCGGCCGGGGTTTCGAAGGGTATTTCGGTTTGGGTTGGGGATTGGCGATCTATGCTATGGCCTGCGTCTTCGCGGCGGCCATCGTTCGCGGCTACAGCGGGTTCGGCTTCTCGCTTCTCGCAATTACCTCGCTTTCGCTGGTGCTGCCGCCGACCGAAATCATTCCACCCGTTTTCATGATGGAGGTCGCCGCAAGCCTCAGCCTGCTGCCGGGCATCTGGAAAGATATTCACTGGCGCTCGCTTGGGCTGTTGGGCGTCGGTTGCCTTGTGGGTACTGCGGTCGGCGTGCGGTTGCTTGCGAGCGTGCCGGCGGCGCCGATGAAGATTGTGCTGGCATCGGCCGTCCTCGCCGCAGTCGGTTTTCTCCGGACCGGCTATGCCCGCAAGACCATGCCGAGTGCTGCGGAGACCATCGCAACCGGCGGTCTTTCTGGCCTGTTGAACGGCGCCATCGGCATCGGCGGGCCGCCGATCGTGGTTTTTTTCTTCAACTCACCGGCCGGCATTGCGGTCGGCCGCGCGTCGCTCATCGCGTTCTTTATCGCCACCGACACGATGGCGCTCGGCTTTCTGGCCGCGGAGGGGCTGGTGACGAGCGAAGGGTTTTATCGCTTTCTCGCATTTGTTCCGGCTCTGCTGGCCGGCCAGTGGATCGGCGCGCGCAGCTTCAAAACCGCCAACCCGCTAGATTTCCGCCGCTGGATTCTAAGGCTGCTCGTGGTCCTCGCGGTATCGACCGGCCTGCAGGGCGCGTCGGCCATGCTGCGCGCGTTCTGACTGACCAAGCACTTTCCCGCTCAGTTGGCGAGACGCTTGCTCAGGCTTATTCGCTGCTCGACTTCGTATCTAAGCGTTCGGTAAAAATCCAGCACGGTGGCATTTGAGGTCACCACCTGAAGATTGATCTTCCTGCAGCCGAGGGCGAACAGCCGCTTTTCGGCCTCGCGGACCAGAGCCGCCCCGACGCCTTGACGCCGGTTCGACTTGAGCACCGCGACCCGGGAAATCCAGCCGCGGTGGCCGTCATATCCCGCCATGATCGAGCCCACCACAGTCCCGGAATCCGCGGCAACGAGAAGAAGATCAGGTTGCACCCTTATCTTTTCGGGGATCGACAGCTCAGCGACGTTCCACGCGCTGTCATCGGGGAACGCCTCGCGCCAAAGTGCATCGACGCCGTCAAAATCGTTGTCACAGTAGGTCGTTATTGTAAGCATCGTGGTTTCCTGAAGGCCGCCCGATCAATTAACGATGCGCGATCAGGACCAATCCCGATACGATCGCAAATCCCAGCACGAAGAGTCGCAGCAGTTTCTGATCAAGACCGGAATGCACGATCTGGCTGCACACACTACCCAGCGCCAGGCCGGGAAAAAGCAATGCGGCCGCCTCGGCCTGCCACACCGTAAGCTTTCCCGTCGCCGCGAGCAAAGCAAGCGAGAACAGTTCACCGATCAAAAAGCATGCGGCCACATTGGCGCGAAGGCTGGCGGCCGCGTGATGCTGATAGACCAAGGCGAGCGGAGGGCCGCCGATTCCGGTGGCGGTTTCGGTGATCCCGGTCATCGCGCCGGCCGCGAGGAACGCGCCGCGATTGGCATTGAACGCCGGCGCGAACAGGGAGGCGACCGCCGCCAGCAGCGTCGCCGCGCCCACCAGCAGGTTCAAGGTGGATGAGGAGACCGCGATCAAAATCCATAGGCCCGGAAAAGTGCCCAGCGCGCGACCAGCGGTGATCCATCCGGCGCCGAACCAGTCCAGCGCCGTCCGCTCGCGCCAACCGACGAAGGCGTTCAACGGCAGCATCAGAAGCAAGAGCCCGCCCGGCAGCAGCTCAGGCGCGGCAAGCGCCAGCACCGGCGCCACGATCAACGCGAAGCCGACGCCGATAGCGGCCTGCACAAAGGCCGCGGCTGCGACCACGATGGCGATCAGTACAAACGTTGCAGGGCTCACGTGCGGATTACTCTCGAGAGGTCACGGCAATCCAGTCAACCGGCAAGTTCGATCAGCACCGGCTGATGATCGGAAGCGTCCGTCCGGCCTTCGACTTCAACGTGACGAACCCGATCAGCCAGGTCCTCTGTGACAAAAATGAAATCACGGCAATCCGGACCTTGTGTCCATTGCGCATGATCGTGAATGCCGCAGGTCGGCTCATGGCGTCGACCGGGATAGCGCAGCGTCCAGGCGTCGCGATAGTTCAAGCCAGGCCGCGACGACGCGTGCAGCATGGCATGTTGCGGGTCGGAGACGTCAAAATTGAAATCGCCGCACAACAGACTGGATCGTGCCAAGGTTTGACTGACATAGGGATCAAGATATTCCGGATCGGGCATTTTGGGACACGTCGAAGCTTCCTGCTGCAAATCGAGCAATCGCTCGATCTGGGCTTGGCGCTGCGCGGCGGAATAATATTCAAGATGGGTATTGACGATCCGCAAGGGCCCGAAACCGGTCTGCACCGTGACGTCGAGCGCCTGGCGGCGCATGCCGCGCTTTCCGCCGGGCTGCGGCGAGGGAAGCAGATGACTTGAGATCTGCAATATGGGCAGGCGCGAGAGCGTGATGTTGCCGAATCGCCGGCTCTTGCCTTGATGGTCCGTGGTTTCGATGGCCGGCCGGAATACCGGTTGGTGATCCGGCAACAGCGACGCCAGCTCCAGGCTTTGGTCAACGTCGCCGTCGAGAGCGGCGAAGCCATCCGATACTTCCTGGAAACAAAACACATCCGCGTCGGCGAGCGATCGAGCGACCGAGACGATCCGGTTGAGATCGACGGCGCCGTCGCAACCTTTGCCCCATTGAACGTTCCAGGTGATCAGGCGCATCAGCGGATACCCGCGCGCATGAAAGACTGCACGAACTGCCGCTGGAATAGCAGGAAAGCGATCAGCAGCGGCGCCATCGTCATCACCGTCGCGGCGGTGATGATCGACCAGTCGACCCCGGTCTCCGGAGCTCCGAATACGGCGAGGCCGACCGTGAGCGGCCGGCTTTCCACCGAATTGGTCACGATCAAGGGCCAGAGAAAATTATTCCAGTGGTAGCTGATCGAGACCAGGCCGAAGGCGACATAGGTCGGGCGGGCAAGCGGGACATATACCCGCCACAGGATTTGCAATGCGCCGGCGCCTTCGACGCGCGCCGCGTCGACCAGTTCCTGCGGGATGCTCTTGAAAGTCTGCCGCAGCAGGAAAATCGCAAAAGCGCTCGCAAGATAAGGCAGCGCGATCGCTGGAATCGTATCCAGTAATCCCAGCGCGCTGATCGCCCGATAGTTCTCCACGATCAGCACGTCGGGCATGATCATCAATTGCAGCAGGACGAGCGCGAAAGCGATGCCGCTGCCCCTGAATTTGAACCGCGCGAAAGCATAGGCTGCCAGCGTGGAGAGCACGAGCTGTCCGGCCAGCACCAGGCAAACCAACAGAATGGTGTTGAGATAATAACGTCCGAACGGCGCCTGATTCCAGGCGCGCACGAAATTCTCCAGCGTCCACGGCGCGGACAGGCTGAACGACGTCGCATAGGCGGCCGGATGAAAGGCGCTCCAGAAGGCGTAGGCGAGCGGCGCAAGCCAGAGCAGCGCCAGCAGCCATGCAGCGATCGCTTCGAGGGGATGCGTTCGCTCGTTCATTGATAGTGGATCCTGCGATCGAGATATCCGAACTTGATCAGCGCGAGCGTGCTCAGCACGAGCAGCAGCACCACCGTCAAGGTCGCGGCATAGGCCTGGTCCTGAAACGTGAAGGCCACTTCGTAGATGTAGTACAACAGCAGCGAACTGGCGTTGCTCGGGCCCCCTTTGGTCATGATGACGAGGTGATCGACCAGCTTGAACGAGTTGATGACCGCGTTGATCGCCACGAACAGCGTTGTCGGCATCAGCAGCGGAAACGTGATCCGCCGGAATGTGTACCAGCGGCCGGCGCCCTCGACCGCCGCCGCCTCCTCGAGATCGGGAGAAAGCTGCTGCAGCGCTGCAAGATAGAAGATCATGAAGAAGCCGGCCTCCTTCCAGATCACCATGACAATCAGGCAGCCCATCACGGTGGAGGGGTCGCCGAGCCAGTTCCAGCCGGGCAGTCCCATCGCTCCGCGCAGCTGATCGAGCAATCCATAGTCCGGTGTGTAGAAGAACAGCCAGATATTGGCTACCGCGATCATCGGCAGCACGGTCGGCGTGAAATATGCAAGACGCAGAAACCCGCGCCCGCGCATGTTGCGGTTGACCCACAACGCCATCAGAAGCGCCAGCGCGATCGAGGTCGGGACGGTGCCGAGTGCAAACCAGAAATTGTTGGTCAGGGCTTTCCAGAAGATGGCGTCCTCGAACATCGCCCGGTAATTGTCCAAGCCGGCGAACAGCTCTCCCCCGCTTCGTCTCGCGATGAAAAAACTATGCCTGATGGTGGCGATGATCGGATAATGCGTGAAGGCGGCCAGCAGCACCGCCGCGGGAAGCAGCAGCAGCCAGGCGTTCACCGCGTTCCACCACGCATGCGACTTCGGGGCGCGGGCGACGGCTGACGAAATGTGGTTTTGAATTGCCATTGCACGATACCGGACGGCGGATGGCCGCCATCCGCTACTCTAAGCCTTTGCTACTTGTATGCCTTGAGCACGCGATCGGCTTGGCTCTGTGCCGCCGCCAGCGCCTCCTGCGGCTTCTGCGCGCCGGTTACGGCGGATTGCACCGCATCGTTGACGAATTTATAGATGCGGCCGTTCTCATGGACCGACAATTCCGGCACGGCATGATCGAGCTGATCGCGTGCGACGACCGCGGCCGGGAACTCCTTGGCATATTTCTCCATTGCCGGCGTCTTGTAGGCTGCCGGCGATACCGCGACATATCCGGTCTTGATGCTCCATTCGGCGGCGCGCTCCGGCGCCGTCATCCACTGGACGAATTTTACCGCCGCCTTTTGCTGTTCCGGCGATGCGCTCTTGAAGATATAGAAACTACCGCCGCCGGTCGGCGAACCGCGCCGCTCCCGCGCTGGCAGGATCGCGACGCCGAAATTGAATTTGGCGCCGTCCTTCACCGCCGTCAGATTGCCGGTGGTGTGCCACATCATCGCGGTCTTGCCTTCGAGGAAGTCGGTGCGCAGCGTCGCCCAGTCGACGGTGCCGGTCGGCATCACGGTTTCCTTGCGGGAGAGATCGACCCAGTAGTCCAGCGCGGCAACGGTCTTCGGCGCGGTAAGATAAACCTCGTTGCCGGCGTCGTTCATCAGCTTCTGGCCGTTTTCGATGGCAAGCGCCTGCAGCATCCAATAGGCATAGCCGGTGGTGGGAATCTCGACGCCCCAGCGGGTGACATTGCCCGATGCGTCCTTCTTGACGAGCTTCCTGCCGATCGCGACCATCTCGTCCCAGCTGGCCGGCGCCTTTTCGGGATCGAGTCCGGCCTCCTTGAACGCATCCTTGTTCCAGTACAGCACGATGGTCGAGCGCTGAAACGGAATGCTCCAGGTCTTGCCGTCGATCTGTCCGTTCGCCATGAAGGCCGGGTAGAATTCCTTGAACCATGCCTTGTCCGCCAGCCCATCGACCGGCACGATCGCGTTCTCGTCGATCAAAGTGAAGACGTCGGTGGAGAGCAGGACCGACAGTTGCGGCGGCTGGCCGCCTTTCATGGCGGTCATCGCCTTCGTCATCGTGTCGGTATAGTTGCCGGCATAGACCGCCGTCACCTTGATATCGGGATTTTCCTTGCCGAAGCGGTCCACCATGTCATCGATGATCCGGGTTACCGGACCGCCGACCGCGACCGGGTAATACATCGTAAGATCGACCGCAGCCGCCGGGCGCGGCATCAAAAACAGCGCTGCGAGTGCGCCTGCCAGCATTGCGCGTTGCAAGATCCTCAAATCGGCCTCCCCTGTTGCGGCACTTTTTGCGCCTTTAATAATGCGGCTGCGGCGGTCATCCGGTCGCGAGCTGCTTTACATCGTTGGTTGCGGGCGCAAGCCGGCGACCCGTGGTCTGATCGAATTGATGCTCGTCATTTGCCATCCATGCAAGACGAATGCTGTCGCCCGGCGCCGCTTTGCTAAAACCATCCTGCCGCACCAACATCGGCTGGCCGTCGATCTCGCAAAGCACGATGCTGTCCGCTCCGAGATGTTCGACGCTCTTTACCCGCACCGGATGACCGTCCTGCGACACGATCCGAATATGCTCCGGGCGAATGCCGATCAGCTTCTCGCCGCGCGCGATCAGGTTCATCGGCGGCGTGCCGATGAAGCGTGCGGTGAAAGCGGTCGCAGGCCGGCTGTAGAGTTCTTCCGGTGAACCATTCTGTTCGACGCGCCCGTCGCGCATCAATACCACGCGATCGGCCATGGTCATCGCCTCGGTCTGGTCGTGCGTCACATACACCATCGTCATTCCCAAACGCTGCTGCAGCGCGCGAATCTCGGTGCGCATCTCGTGGCGCAGCTTGGCGTCGAGATTGGACAGCGGCTCATCCATCAGGCACACGCGCGCTTCGGCGATGATCGAGCGGCCGAGCGCGACCCGCTGACGCTGGCCGCCGGACAATTGCGACGGCTTGCGGTCGAGCAGCTGCGACAGGCCGACGATGTCCGCGACACGTTTCAGCCTGATGTCGCGTTCGGCACGAGACACGCGGCGCACGCGCAGGCCGAAGACGATGTTTTCCGCAACGCTAAGGTGGGGGAATAAAGCGTAGGACTGAAACACCATCGCGATTTTGCGCTGGGCGGGCGTCAGGTGCGTGACATCGACCCCGCCGATCATGACCGATCCGCTGTCGGGCTGCTCCAAACCCGCGATCAACCGCAAGGTGGTGGATTTACCGCATCCCGACGGGCCAAGAAGCACCAGCAGCGAGCCTTGCTCCGCTTCAAGGCTGACCTCGTCAACCGCGCGCGCAAAACCCCAGCTCTTGACGACGCGATCAAGCTTGATTGCCGACATAAACTACCAACCGTATACCGCGAGTCGAGTTCTGGCGCTGTTGCCGCCAACGAGAAGAGCCGGCGCGCGATTCTGCTGCAGCGCGATTTTGCTCGTTGCCTGGAGTGTTGGATTCATACTCCCGGCTGTCAAGGCGTCTCTGTTCGGCCGGCATGAACGCGCACTCCTGGTGTCGTCCCTGCGGAAGCGGCGCGCTACGCGGTGTCGTGAGCAAGGCAGCGTTCGCTGCCTTGCTTTGCGAGCGCACGACACAATAGCAACGCCACGACTTATGGGTCGCCGCCGGAGCCTGTCATCGGGCCGGCAATAGCCGGACCCGTTGGCGGGACGACACAGAGAGTTTGTGCGCATCACGTCGCTCCTTCCTCCAGGCAAGCGTCGTCGCTGCCCGCAAATCTATCTGCGTGAGTGGGAGGTTCAGCTTTCTCCCTCCGGCAAAGGGGAGGGAGGCGGAACGCCGAAAGGCGCACCTTGGTAGTCAGTGCCGCAGCTTGATTCCCGGATTGCCGAAAATCAGCGGCCACGGCAACGCCTCTCAGCGTCCCGCCGCGGCTTTTCTGTCCTTGGGGCCGTGCTTCCGGCACAAGTTCCGGACAGGCTTTCGCCCACCCCTCACCTGCCCCGTCCAGCCACTGAAGGCAGCGCCCCGTAGTGGGCACGGACGGCTACCCAAGGCCTCCCGGGTGCGCAGGGAACGACCCCCACGCCCGCAGGCGCCGCATCCCGCCCCGCGCTACAAGCGTCCCGGCAACGCCCCTTTAACAGGGACGGGATAGGAAAGAATTTAGTCTACTGGGAAAATATGTCAAGCGGAGAAACATTAAATTTTTGGCAGAGCCGGCCGCGGCGCGGTAGTTCCGGCAGGAGTCCGGACCCCGCGGATAACAAACTACCCCGCCGCAACCCCCGCCGCCCAAATCGTCCCCCCCCCAACCCCGATCGTAATCACGCCCACCGCCGCTTGCAGCCCGCGATTGGCCCAGGTCAGCCAACGCGCGGAGACGGCGAGCGGCACCGCGATCACGGCGGACAGCGCGGCCATTCCGAGCATCGACCCGATGCCGAACAGCAGAACGTAGAGCATTCCATATGCGGGACTTGCGGCCTGCGATATCGCGAGCACGAGAAGTGCTGCCGAGCCGGCCATGCCATGCATCAATCCGACCAGCAGCGAGCGCCACCGGAAGCCATGCTGATGCGGATGTGCGCTTTCCCGATGCGGGATGGTTTCATTGACATGGCTGTGGACATGGATGTGTTGCGTGCCATCGCCATGGTCATGGCGATGGAAATGCACGCGGTCGCGCCACAGCCGCCATAAGACGTGGGCGCCGAGGCCAACCAGCATGACGCCGACCGCGGTCTCCAGCGGACCCGCGAGGCGGTCGGGGATCGCGTGACCGAGCAGGATCGCAGCACTTGCGACGACGAACAGCGTCAGGGTATGGCCGAGCCCCCAGGTCAGGCCGTGTTTGACGATGTCCCCAACGTCGGTGCGGCGCGCCGCAATGCTCGACACCGCCGCGATGTGATCGGCTTCCAGCGCGTGCTGCATTCCCAGTAAAAAGCCGATTCCCAAAACTCCGAGCATGCGTTCCCCGATTTCGATTCGACAATCATAGCCTCAAGCAAAGGCGCCGCATGGCTTTTGCCGATTTCGCCGCGCAGCCAGCCTTGGAGCCCGGCTCCGCTGCGCCGAAACCTGATGCCGGACGTCGGATTGCGATCGCTTCACGCGGCAAACATGCCCTGATCCATGCCGGCTTGTCATTTCCCCGCGCCGGACGATGCGAGGAGCGCGACCCACTTTTCGATGTCGGCGCGGATGAAGTCGGCAAATTCCTTCGGCGTGCCGCCAAGCGGGTCGGTACCTTGCCGCTTCAGTGCGACACGGACCTCCTGGGTGTTCAACGCATCGTTCGCGGCACCCGACAGTTTCTCGACGATGGCGGGCGGCGTTGCCGCCGGAGCCAGCAGCCCGATCCAGATCCCGGCGTCATAGCCGGGCATTCCTGCTTCCGCGAGCGTTGGAACGTCCGGCATGATCGATGCGCGGCTTGACTGCGCCACGGCGAACGCCTTCAGCTTGCCCGCCTCGACATGCGGGGCCAGAGTCGCGGCTACATTGAACATCAGCGTGATGCGGCCGGAAAGCAGGTCGGAAACCGCCTGATTGCTGCCGCCTTGATAAGGAACCGCCAGGATTTTGGTGCCTGCTTTGGCGTTGAACAGTTCGGCCGCCATATAGCTTGCCGTTGCATAGCCCGAAGAGCCGAACGTCAAGCTTTCCGGCTTGCTCTTCGCCAGCTCTATCAGCTCCTGCAGATTGTTGGCCGGGACCGACGGATGCGCCACCAGCACGTTGGGAACCATGCCGAGCAGCGCGATCGGCGCCAGATCCCTGCCGAGATTGAAATCCGATTTCGTCTCCGCCGGATTGAGCGTGTTGGCGATGGTCGCCATGAACAGCGTGTATCCGTCGGCCGGGGCGCGCGCCACGGTTTCCGCCGCGATCATGCTGCTGTTACCCGGCCGATTTTCGACGACGACCGGCTGGCCGAGACCGGCTTCCATCTGCTTGCCGACAAGCCGGGCCAGGATATCGGCGGCTGAGCCTGGTCCAAATCCGATCATGATCCTGACCGGTTGCGTGGGATAGGTTTGCGCCGCGACGGAGGCCGCGGCTGCAACCGACATCGCCATGACGCCTGCGCACAGCGCGGCCATTTTCAGGGTGCGGCTGAACATGTTTCCTCCCTCGCAGCGCTTCATTCCGCCGGCTTTGTCGACGCTCACCGATGCCGGCCCTGCAGCTTGGGCAATTGCTTGCGTGAGGCCAAGCCGTTTGCAAGGTTACAGTGAATTGATTTTATCCTGAAATTGCGTGCGATTGCGCTTCGTGACGTACCGGCGGCTTTAGGAGTGGAAAATGCTGAAAACCCCCATGCTGTCGCGTCGCGCAATCGCCATTTCGGCAAGGACAGCCCGGATGCGGTGGTTCGCAGGCTTGACGTTCAGCCATTGCGGTCGCCAAACAACCTTACGTGCCGAGGACGAAGTTGACGATACGTCCCGGAATCGCAATCTCCTTTACGACTGTCCGGTCTGAAAGCAGGCGCTCGACGTTCGGATCCGCCTTGACGGCGGCCAGAAGCGCCTCGCCGCGGAGTTGAGGATCCACCAGAACCTTCGCCCTCACCTTGCCGTTGATCTGAATCGGATACTCCTGCAGATCGACATTGGCGTTGGCCAATTCGGGATCTACAACCGGCCACGGCGCGTAGGCCAGGGTTTCCGGATGCCCAAGCAGGCTCCACATCTCTTCGGCGATATGCGGCGCGAACGGCGCCAGCAACAGCACGAATGCCGTCACCACCTCGCGCGGACGCTCCCGCATCGGAGTGAGTACGTTGACGAATTCCATCAGGCGCGAGATCGCGGTATTGAAACGCAAGCCCTCGATGTCCTCGGTTACCCGCAAAATCGTCTTGTGGGTCAGGATCGACAGCTTGCGGTCGGGCGGGATATCGCGCACGCAAGACGTGTCGAGTTGATCGCTATCGTTACAAACGATGCGCCACGAACGGTTGAGAAACCGCCGCACTCCCGCGACGCCCGCGGTCTGCCACGGCTTGGTCAAGTCGAGCGGCCCCATGAACATCTCGTAGAGCCGCACCGAGTCAGCGCCGTATTCGCTGACGACGTCGTCCGGATTGACGACGTTGTAACGCGATTTCGACATCTTCTCTATTTGCTGGCTAAGCTCCTGCCCGTCGGCAAAGAACTTTCCGTCGGATTGCTCTACCTGCTCGGGGAGATAATATTTTCCCGCCTTGTCCCTGTAAGAGAAGGCGAGGATCATTCCCTGGTTGAACAGCCGCCGGAACGGCTCGGATGTCGAAACGGCGCCGATGTCATAAAGCACCTTGTGCCAGAAACGGGCATACAGCAGGTGCAACACCGCGTGTTCGGCGCCGCCGACGTAGAGATCGACCGGCATCCAGTACCGCTCCTTGTCGGGATCCACGAATGCAGTGGTGTTGTGCGGGTCGATGAAACGCAGGTAGTACCAGCACGATCCCGCCCATTGCGGCATCGTGTTGGTTTCGCGATAGGCCGGCTTGCCTGTCGTGGGATCGATCGTCTTTACCCAATCGTGCGCGCGCGCCAACGGCGGATCGCCTTCATCCGTGGGCCGGTAGTCGTCCAGCTGTGGCGGCAGCAAAGGCAGCGCATCCTCGGGCAACGGGACCAGGGAGCCGTCTTCCCGATGCAATATCGGAATCGGCTCGCCCCAGTAGCGTTGCCGGGAAAACAGCCAGTCGCGCAGGCGATACTGGATCTTCGGCTTGCCGGCGCCGTGCTCGGCGAGCCAACCCACCATTTTCTTCTTGGCATCTTCAACCGACAGTCCGTTGAGGAACCCGGAGTTGATCAGCACTCCACGGCCTTCCCATGCCGCCTTCTGCACGTCGCCGGCTTCCGGAGCATCGACCACCTGGACGATCGGCAGCTCGTAGCGAAGCGCAAATTCATGGTCGCGCACATCATGTGCCGGCACGGCCATGATCGCGCCGCCGGCATACGACATGATAACATAATCGGCGACCCAAACAGGAATGCGTTCGCCGTTGGCGGGATTGCGGGCATAGGCTCCGGTAAAGACCCCGGTCTTTTCCTTGAGCTCGGTTCGCTGAAGATCGGTAAGCCCCCTGGCGTTGGCGACATAGGCCTCGACCGAAGCGCGCTGCCGGTCCGTCGTGACGCGGGCGACCAGCGGATGTTCCGGCGCCAGCACGCAATAGGTGGCGCCGAACAGGGTGTCGGGCCGCGTCGTGAACACCGTCACCTCGTCGAGCGCGCCGTCGACCGCGAAGATAACCTCGGCGCCCTCGGATTTACCGATCCAATTACGCTGCATGGCCTTGATCCCTTCAGGCCAATCGAGGCCCTCGAGGTCGTCCAGCAGGCGTTCGGCGTACGCCGTTATCTTCAGCATCCATTGCCGCATCAAGCGGCGCTCAACCGGATCGCCGGTCTCTACGTATTTGCCGTCCTTTACTTCCTCGTTGGCCAGCACGGTACCTTGCGCCGGGCACCAGTTCACCGCGACCTCGGCCTGGTAGGCGAGGCCGCGCTCGTACAGCTTCAGAAAAATCCACTGAGTCCAGCGCACAAACTCCGGATCGGTGGTCGCAAGTTCGCGACTCCAATCGTAGGAGAAGCCCAGACGTTTGACCTGGCCGCGGAAGGTTTCAATGTTTTCGCGCGTGGTGATCGATGGATGAATACCGGTGCGCATGGCGTAGCGTTCGGCGGGCAGTCCGTAGCTGTCCCATCCCATCGGGTGGAGCACGTTGAAGCCGCGCATCCGCTTGTAGCGGCATAGTATATCCGTCGCGGTGTAGCCCTCCGGGTGACCTACGTGCAGGCCCGCTCCGGAAGGATACGGAAACATGTCGAGGATGTAGAGCTTCGGCTTGTTGTGATCGACCTCGACTCTGAAGACCTGATGCCGGTCCCAATAGGCCTGCCATTTTGGTTCGATGGACTTCGGATCATACGGCATGACGTTCTCGTAAGCTGGCCTCGCGAGCGCCGAGGATCAAGGCTCAGACGCTTCAGCTTTGCCCAACCGACAACCGATATTCATGCTTCGCGACGGCTCGACGGTTAGCATGCACAATATCGATCGGCAAGCCGACCGGGCGCGGCGACAATCATGGAATTTTGCGGCAATCCTGTGCCGATCCCGGCCTGCCTCGACCGGGTTGAGGTTGCGGTTCGGGTGCGATCCGGCAGCGCCCGCGGCAATGTCAGTTGCGCCATGATATACGACTAAGATATGCTTGGGATCGACGAACGCCATGGGTCTTTGAGGAACGATTTGAAGTCGAAAACACCGATCAAACGCCGATCCCGGATAGTCGAGCCAGAGGACGGTACGCTGACCGATCGCGCCTATCGCGAACTTGAAGAGATGATCGTCACGCTGCAATTGTCGCCGGGAACGGTGCTGTCGGAACAGGCGCTCGCGCTTCGCCTGAAGATCGGCCGCACCCCGATCCGGGAAGCCTTGCAGCGCCTTGCGCGGGACGGGCTTGTCGTGATCATGCCGCGGCGCGGCATCATGGTATCCGAGATCAATTTGCGGCTGCAGCTGCGCCTGCTCGAGGTGCGGCGCGAGCTGGAACGCCTGATGGCGAGGCTGGCCGCGGAGCGCGCCACTCCCGATGAACGCCGCGATTTCGCCGAAGTGGCGCGAGCCATGCTGGCGGCGGCGGCCAAGGCCGACGACATCGCCTTTATGCGCCTCGACCAGCGCTTCAATATCCTGATCGCAACCGCCGCCCGCAACGAATTCGCCCGCCGATCCATGGGATTGATGAACGCGCTGTCGCGCCGATTCTGGTACCAGCATTACCAGGAGGTCGCGGACCTGCCGCTTGCCGCCAAGCTGCACGCCGCGGTCGCGGATGCGGTGGCGCAGAAAAAGGTGAAGGCGGCTGCGACGGCGTCGGACCAGTTGATCGATTACATCGAGGATTTCGCGCGCAAGACGCTGGATACCTGACCGGATCAATCGAACGTAATGACGCTGCGGATCGTTTCGCCCCGCTTCAGCGCCGCAAAGCCCTCGTTGATCCCGTCGAGCGTGATGCGGCGGGAGATCAACTCGTCGAGCAGCAGCGAGCCATCGAGATAGGCGCGCGCCAGCAGCGGAAAATCCCGGCGCGGACGCGCGTTGCCATAACTGACGCGGCGGATGCGCTTCTCCTGCATCAGCGATCCCCAGCGAAACGCGACGTCCTTGCTGACGTCGATCTTGCCGAGCCAGATGAGCTGACCGCCGGGCCGCACTGCCTCGGAAGTCATCCGGAAAGCCGACGCGCTGCCGGCTGCCTCGATCACGACATCGACGCCGCGGCCGCCCGTCTCGCGTTTGCCCACGGCAACCGCATCATCCTTCGCTGCATCCACGCCAAGGGTTGCGCCCATCCGCGCCGCCGGCACGAGCTTCGCCGGGTCGATGTCGACTGCGATAATCGCTCCCGCACCTGCCAGCCGTGCGCCCTGCACTGCGGCTAAGCCCACGGCGCCGCAGCCGATCACCATCACGCTGTCGCCATGCGCGATCGCGCCGAGATTGAGCGCCGCGCCAACCCCGGTCATGACGCCACAGCCGATCAGGCAGGCGCGGTCGAAAGGAATCTCTTTCGGAACGGGAATCGCCTGCTGATCCGGCACCACGCAGTATTCGCCGAAGGCGCCGATAAACATCAGTTGCTGCAATTGCCGGCCATCGGCCAGCGTGGCGCGGCTTTCGCCGTCGAACGACACGCCCTTCGGCCCTTCGCCGAGATACTGCTCGCAAAGGATCGGCGCGTCGCGGTCGCAATAAAAGCAATGCCCGCAATGCGGATTCCACGACAGCACCACGTGGTCGCCCGCCTTCACGCCGCGCGCGGCCGATCCAATCCGTTCGACCACCCCCGCCGCCTCATGTCCGAGCACGATGGGCATCGGATAGCGCAGCGCGCCCTCGATCACTTCGAGATCGGTATGGCACAGTCCGGCGGCGCGGATTCGAACCAGCACGTCCGTCGGCTTCAACTCGGTGACCGCAACGGTTTCGATCGACATCGGCGTTTGCGCGGCATGCAGCACCGCGGCCCGATAGTGCAGCGTCATCGGGCGCCGGCCTTGCCAAGCGCTGCGAGCGCCTCGTCGATGTCAGCCGATGTCATCTCCCATTCATTGCCGAAGTTGGCGACGATCGCCTGCATAAAAGGCTCGACCGCGGCCTTGGCTTTTTCCGTGTCGCCGAGATGATCGATCAGCAGCGCCAGCGCGAGCTGGCGCGGCTCCGGACCCTCATAGCTCCACTCAAAACCGTTCTTGCTGAATTCCATCACATTCATGCACGGATCGAGCGGCGCGCCATCGACGGTCACCTTGACGCCATCGATGGTTCGATCTCCCACATAGTGTTTCATGTTGCTCTCCTGTGTTTCGAGACCGGTATTCTCGTCATGAGGCAACTTCGATCTGGCCAGCGATCACGCGCATGACGTCGCGGTCCCGATAGGCCTGCGCCAGCGTGCCCGAGAACATCACCTCGCCGCGCTCGAGAACATAGATGCGGTCGACGTAGTCAGGAATGTGGTGGACATTGGATTCCGCGATCAGAACCCCCTTGCCCATGGCGCGGATCGAGGCGACGCCCTCGGCGATCAGGGGGATGATGGCGGGCGAAAGCCCTTCGAACGGCTCATCGAGCAGCAATAGTTTTGGATCGAGCGCCAGCGCACGCGCAATCGACACCATCTTGCGTTCGCCGCCGGACAACTGCCCGCCGCCGCGCGCGAGATATTGCCGCAGTTTGGGAAACACCGCATAGGCTTCTTCGATGCGGACGACGGCCGGACGGCCGGACGGCCGGGTCCAGGTCGAAAGCTGGATATTCTCGGCCACGGTCAAATCCGCATAGACCTCGGACTCTTCGGGCGAAAACCCGATACCGCGCTGCGCGATCTGCCAGGTCGGCAGTTTTGTGAGGTCGGCGCCGTCGAAGTCGATGCCGCCAGATTGCGCGCGGCGATATCCCATGATGCTGCGAAAGGTCGTGCTCTTGCCGGCGCCGTTGCGCCCGACCAGACAGACCAGTTCGCCCGCCGCCACCGACAGGCTGATGCCGTTGAGGATGCGGCTGCCGTCGATATCGACTTTCAGGTTCGACAAATTGAGCATCAGGATAGCTTCCTGTGAGTTTGCGGGCGCGTTCCCACCACGGCGGCAATCATGGCCGGATCGGCAAAGAACGCGGCCGGCGGCATGTCAGCCAGCACGCTGCCTTCCTGCAGCGCGACAATGCGATGCGAATAGCGTTCGACCAGATCCATGTCGTGTTCGACCTGGACGATGCCGCGCACGCCCGCGGCCTTTGCCGCCGATACCAGAACCTCCATGATCGCATGCTTGTCGCCGGTGGAAACGCCGCTGGTCGGCTCGTCCAGCAGGATGACCTTCGGATTGAGCGCAAAGGCGCTGGCGATATCCAGCAATTTCTTCTCGCCCTGCGACAGCGTCGAAGCCACCGTTTCGAGCCGGGCGCGCAAGCCAAGTACTTCAGCGACGCGCTCGGTATCGGCCTGCAACGCATCATCGCGGCGCAGCGAGCGAAACGGGTTGCCGACACGGCGCAGCCGGGATGCAACCGCCACCGACAGTGTTTCCCGCACGGTGAGCGCCGGAAAGATGTTGACCAGTTGAAACGAGCGCGACATTCCCAATCTTGCGAGTTCTACCGGCCCGACGCCGGCGATATCGCGGCCCAAAAAGCGAACCTCTCCAACCGTCGGCCGCAGCAGGCCGGTTACGACATTGACCAGAGTCGTCTTGCCGGCGCCGTTCGGCCCGACGATCGAGACGAATTCGCCGTCGCTGACGTGGAAGGAGACATTGTCGAGCGCCTTGAATACGCCGAAGGTTTTCGAGACGTTGATGGTCTCGAACAGCGGTGCGGGTTCGATTGCGCGCGCGGGCTGCATCTCATCGCCCTCCACTGCGCCTGCCGGCCAGCGCCTCGATGGTGCCCGACAGGCCCTGCGGCATGAAGACCACCAGCAACACCAGCACGCCGCCCATCACAAAGCGCCAGTATTGCGTGATCGACATCACGAAATCCTGCAGCACCACGAAGACCAGCGCCCCGATCGCGGGCCCGGCGAACGTTCCGCTGCCGCCAAGCACCGCCATGAACACCAGGTTGCCGGAATGGGTCCAATACGCCAGTTCGGGGTCGGCCAATCCGGTGGTGACAGCGAGAATGGTTCCCCCGATGCCGCCATAGATTGCCGAGATCACGAAGGCGGCAAGCCGCATGCGGAAGATCTGCACTCCGACATAGGACGCCTTGCCGGCGTTCTCGCGGATCGCGCGCAAATGCAAGCCGAACGGCGACTGGGTGATGCGCCACATCGCCAGGCCCAACAGCGCGAACAGGACAAGCGCATAATAGTAGAACGGGCCGGTCAGGAACGCGGTCTTGCCGCCGCGCCATTCCATGCCGAGCAGCAGCGGGCGCAGCACGCGCATACCCTGGTCGCCACCGGTGAGATGATAGAATTTGAACAGGAAGGAGTGAAACAGCATGCCGAACGCCAGCGTCAGCATGCCGAAGAATATCCTGGTGTAGCGAACGCACAACGCGCCGACCACCAGCGATATCAATCCAGATGCCAGCGCCGCCACGATCAGCAAGATCTCAAAACTCAGGATGCCGAATTTTGTCGTCAACGCCGCGGCGGTATAGGCGCCGACGCCAAGAAACAGCGCATGGCCGAAGGACAACAGCCCGGTGCTTCCGAACAACAGGTTGAACCCCAACAGCGCAATGCTGTAGCCGATGAACGGCAGCATCAGCAGCAGCGCGTAGGGCGAGGCTACCCATGGCATCAGCGCCATGATCAGGATCAACCCGAGCAAAACCCACAACCCGTTGGGCCTCAGCGCGGCTTGCCGCGCAGCTTTCCGGGAAACGATATCGATCGCGGGGTTGCTCACGCGGTCGCCTTCCCGAACAGGCCGGCTGGCCTCACAATCAGCACCACGACGACGACGAGATATACCGACAACATCTCCAGCTCTGGCATCAGCGAAATCGCCGCCGCGCGCATCAAACCGACCACCAGCGCGCCGACCAGCGCGCCGCGCATGCTGCCGAGCCCGCCGATGACGACCACTGCGAAGGATTCCACCACGAGTTCGACCGCCATGTCGAGCGATGCCGCGCCCGACGGTACCACCAGCGCGCCGCCGACGGTGCCCAGCATGCAGCCCACGGTGAACACCAGCGCGAAGATTTTCGAAGCATTGACGCCGAGACCCTCGGCCATGTCGCGGTTTTCGGCGGTGGCGTGGACAATTCGCCCGATCCGGGTTCGCTCGAGAAACAGGCCGAGCCCGACCGCGATGGCCAGGCTTGCGGCGATCACCAGCAGATTATAGGTCGGCACCCGCACGCCCAAAACATGCGCGATGCCATAAGCCATATAGACGTTGTCCATGGTGCGCGGCGTCGCGCCCCACAGATAGCGAAACACGTCCTGAAACATCAACAGGAAGCCGAAGGTGATCAGCAGCTGAAAACTTTCGTCGCGGCGATAGACCGTGCGCAGCACGCGTTCGATCGGCAGTCCGACCAGACCGATGGCGAGGCCAGCCACGATCAGGACCGGAAGGAACAAGGCCGGCGGCATGCCGAGCTTGAGGGCAAGGCCGACTGCGGTAATGCCGAAATACGCGCCCAATGCGTAAAACGAACCGCAAGCCAGGTTGACGATCTTCTGCACGCCGAACACGAGCTGTAGCCCGGCGGCAACGAGAAACAGCACCGCGGCGTGGAACGTCCCGCCAAGGACGACATCCACAAGTTCGGTCATGCCTCAGACCGGCATCTTCCCATTTTTGATCCACTCCCAAAAATCTACGCCGGGCGGCTTCTGCAATTGCTCGGCGCTGAAGGTATCGATCGATGCGAGCGTCGGAAAATCGTATTTGTTATTGTTGGTGGACGGGCCTTGATAGAAAACCTGCTCGGCGATCTTGTCCTTGCGGAAACGGCCCTTGCCGCCGAGGCTTTCGACCTCGAGGCCCGGCATCGCTTCGGCAACCTGCTCCTGGGTCGGCCATTTGCCCAAAGTTTTTTGCGCGGCCTCGACGCCGGCCTTGTAGGTGGCGAGTGCGAAATAGGCCCGGTCCGCTTCCCAATGCGGCGCTTCCTTGTAGCGGTCCATGTAATCCTGCACGAACGCCTTCTGCAGCGGCGACGCCTGCGGATGGTCGAAATACAGCGTGTTGTGTCCGAAGATGATGCCTTCCGGCGTGAACTCCTTCTTGAGCTGATTGATCTGCCATCCGGCTGCCGGCAACACCAGCTTGACGCCCTCGAACAGCCCTGCCGCATGGCCCTGCTTCATGAACACAGGCAGGTCGGCGAACAGCATCGACGAGAAGATCAGGTCCGGTTTGGCGGCGTTGAGGGCTGCGATGTGCGAGGTCAGGTCCATGGTCCCGACCTTCGGCCATTGCTCGGCGACGAACTCCGCCTCGACACCGTAGCGCGCCAGGATCTGCTTGAAGGCTTCCCAGTTGTTGCGGCCGTAGGAATAGTCGGGATTGATCCCGGCCACCCGCTTGAACTTGCCTTTGAAATACTTGATCGCCAGCAGCGATCCCATCACCGCTTCGCATTCATTGTCGGTGGAACGGAAAACATACTTCGAATTCGGCATCATTTCCTTGACGCCGTCCTGGGTGGTGCCGTCCCACATCACGGTCAGCGCCTGCTCCTCCTCGGCGACGGGTGCGACGCCGAGACTGACGCCGGTCGAGATCAGGCCGTGAATGGCATCGACCTTTTCCTGCAGGATCAGGCGCCGGAGCCGTTCGATCGTATCCTTTGGATTGGTCTCTTCCTCGAACACCAGCTCGAACTTGCGCCCGGCGATGCCGCCCTCCTTGTTCATCCGCTCGGTGGCCCATTGCACCGCGCGAATGCCGCACTCGCCGGCAGTGCCGGCGGCGCCGGAGCGCGGCGCAATGATTCCGATTCGAAGCGGCTTGTCCTGTGCGATTGCCGGTGCGAACAGACGCGGCGCAGCGGCGGCAACAAGGCCGGCCCCCGCAAGTCTGGAAAAATCGCGGCGCGTGAGCTTCATGAATGCCTCCCGTAGGTGTTGCGCATCTGCCGTGCGCTGTTGGCATACCATAAATATATCAGAGACATCGCAGCAAGTGATTTTTTTCGGACAGCTCTGCAAACCGGCGGCGAAAGCCCGTTGATCGGCTAATAGATTGGTGATATATCACGCGGGATAGTGAGAATGGAGACGGCGATGGAACTGGCCTCAAGTTCGATGACGGAGCGGCAGCGCAACTACCGGGCAAACTATCGTTACCGCATCGCAGGCTGGTACAATGGCTGGCTCCACGTCTTCGTCATCTATGTGATCGGTTTCACCGCGCTGTCGATTTATTTCGGCAACGTCAGCAATTTGCGCTGGTGGGAGCTTTTGATCGTCCCGGTGACCTTCCTGTTTGCGAACTTTTTCGAGTGGTGGATTCACCGCTTCGTCATGCACCGTCCGTCCCAGGTGAAGGCGTTTCGCGCGATCTACAACCGCCACACGCTGATGCACCACCAGTTCTTCACCGAGCAGGAGATGCGCTTCGCCGATCATCACGACTGGCGCGTGACGTTCTTCCCGCCCTACGCGCTGGTGACCTTCACCATGATGTCGATCCCGCCTGCGCTCGTGCTCGGCTGGGCGGTCTCGCCCAATGTCGGCTGGCTGCTGATCTCGACCACGACCTCGATGTACCTGATCTACGAGTTCATGCACTTCTGCTGCCACGTCGACGACAACTGGTTCGTCCGCAACGCGCCCTTCGTCAACACCATCCGCCGCCATCACACCGCACACCACAATCAGTCGATCATGATGGAGCGCAACATGAACCTGACATTCCCGGTGATGGATTGGCTGCTCGGCACCTCGGACCTCGATCGCGGGCTGGTCGGCCATCTGCTGAACGGCTATGACACCCGCTTCGTCAAGACCAACATGCGCAGGACATCGCGGACGCCGAAACCCGAGATGGCGCGGCATCCCGGAGGTTTTGCGACGCCCGCCGAATAAGCGCGCCCGGCGCGGAGCAAACTCATGGCGGCGATCGAACCGAACTGGATTTCGCTGATCTGGTTTGCGGCCTTCGCGACGATTTGCATGGTCGCTTTCCTCACCGTCGCCGGAATGTTTCCACTTGGATCGCGCCCAGAGGCGGCAAGATCGGGTACGGCGACGCTGCTGGTGTTCGGCAACGGCCTGTTATTGTCGGCGCTTTTGGTCGGCACCGGGATTTACGGTTACGCCGAACTCCGGTGGAGCACCTTGATCGTGGTGACCGGCCTCGTGGTGCTGTTTGCACCGGGGCTGTTCGAAGTATGGCCGCCGTCGTTGCGCGATGGCAGGACTGGACTGATGTTAATGGTCGGCGTTCAGATGTTGGCTATCGCTGTCCTTGCAAAGATCGCAGGACCGTTTTGGGCGAGCATGTCGTGATCGGGAGAATCCAGCGATGCCGGTAAAAATCAAACTCGGACTTTCGCTGCTTGTCGTCCTGGTAGCCGCACTCGCAGCCTATTATCAACACACGCTCGGGCACGATCGCATGCAATATGTCGTCGCATTCCTCGGCTTCTTCATGATTTTCGCGATGTGGCTGTTCCCCGAGGTCAAGCGCGAGGAATCCGCCGGCGGCGTTCGCCGTGAAAATTCGCCGCGATAGCGGTTACGCGCGATAGGCCTGCTTGCCGGTGCCGCGATAAAGCACGCGTACCTGCTCTTCGGATACCATCTTGTGATGGGCCAGCGCCGCGGGTTCGAGGTCGCGCTTCGGCACATATTCGGGCAGGAAGTGGCCGTAGCTGTCCTTGCCGCGCACCAGCGTCGCCCAGTCCCGTTGGCCGACGGCCTGCTTCAGGCGGGTCGGAATGTAACGGATCGCCAGCCCGATGCGCCGCTCATCGGAGCGGTTCGGCTCCGATCCGTGGAACAGCAGCACGTGATGCAGCGAAGCCTGGCCGGGCTCGAGCTCGACATAGACGGCCTTCTTCTCATCGACATTGACCGCGATCTCCTGCCCCCGGGTCAGCAGGTTGTTCTCATCGAAAGTGTCTTCGTGCCGGACCTGCTGCTTGTGGGTCCCCGCGATGAACTTCATGCAGCCGGACACCTTGTTCGCCGGCGACATCGCGATCCACGCGGTCGCAACGTCCGAGGAGTCGAGGCCCCAATAGGTGGCATCCTGATGCCAGGACACGAAGCCGGGATCATGGGCCTCCTTGATGAAGAAGCTGGTATTCCAGCACAGGATATCCGGCCCCAGCAGATCCTCCATCGCATCCAGGATTTTCGGATGGCGGATCATCTCATTGATCCAGGTGAAGAGCACGTGGCTGCGATGACGCATTTCGCCCTTGATCGGCCCGCCGCTCTCGGCCTCGTAGTCTTCGAGCTTTCTGCGAAAGCCGGCCACTTCGCGCTCGCTCAACGCATCGATCGGGAAGTGGTAACCGCGTTCGCGATAAGTCTCCACCTCGCTTTCGCTCAACAATTTTGTCATGGGTTTCCTCGGATTTTTTATTTTTCGTTGCGGACGGCGGCGGCAGCCTGTCGAGGGTGATCCTACACTTTGGCACTGTCAAGAAGGCGTCGAGCTCATGAAATTCGCGGCTGGCGATGCGGCGGCGGCTCCATCAGACCGGGCGACCGCGCAATCATCAGACCATCGGAACCAGAACCAAACCGCAATTTTGTCTCAGGTTGATTCCCACGAAACCTGCAGCTAGCCTCTATTCCTAGAGCAGGCTTGGGGGATTTATGCGGATCCGATACGGCGCATTCGTTGCCGCCGCTTTATTATCATTGCCTGGGCCGATGATCCCGGCAGCGTTTGCGGCTATGAAATCCGAGCAGGGTGTTCGGGGTTTTTGGCACGGCATCGAACAAGTTTTAGGCTTTCATGACACGCCGGCGATTAACGATATCAAGCCAAAAATAACCTCGCCGGGCAACGCAAAGAAAATAGATTCCACCAAATTCTACCTTGTCGAGATGAACTGTTCCGTTTCACCCGACGCGGCAAAATTGATCTCGCAGGGTCTGGCCATCAAAGAAGAGACGTTCGTTTCCCACGCAGTTTGGTTTTCCGATTCGGCCGGCGACGGCAAGGTGCCGACCAATCCTGCAAAGCTCGTCAGTGCATTTTCATTTGAGAAAGACGCCAACGGATCGATTACTGATTTTCAGAATGACGCTTGTACCGAAACATTCCTGCTGAGTGGAACCAACGGCGTGCTGACGGTCAGTTTCTCGCTTACCGACACCAAGTCACTCTCGGGAATTTCGAAGGTCTTTTATAGCGGCGTGAAGCTGGCAAGCGGACTTGTGCCGCTTTTTGTGGGCGGACCGTTGGCTGCGATGGTGACCGGTGCTGCCAAATCCGTGGGCGACACCGCTGATCCAATAAAGGAGATTGTGGCAGCTTTGAACGATAGTCCTCAAAGAGCCGTGCTGGCGATGCAACTGCTTTCGGGCGACTCACCGACCATCATCAGCACACCCTACAGCAAGATCACGCTGAAAGTGACGCCGGTGGCCGACCTGTCGTTCCAAATCAGCAAAAATCCAGACCTATTGAAGAAATTCTATAAACTCTTTGATGCGGTCACTGGAAGCCTCCTGATCGGCATCACACCAACCGCGGCGATAGACCGATGCGCCGGTTTCGCCAACGACCTGCAGAAGAACTACACTTTCAACAAGAAAGACGACAGCTTTCTTATTGGCTATTTCGCGCAATCAGCCTTTCCCGGGAATATGAATAGCCGGCTGGATTGCATCGGCAATCGATCCATCGCGACCGACATCGTCCAGTACGGCTTCGTCTACAACGTCTCCCTGGGAAGCATGCCCGAGATCAGGCAGGAGGACATCAATAACAAATTCGAGACGGAAGGTTATCCAAGAACGCCTCTTAATGCCAATGTCGCGCGCAGCTACACCGAAAGGCTCTCAAATCTTTTTGCCAAATACGCGCAGGCCGATCCGGCGGATTCGAAGGCGGCGCAAAAACTGTTGAAATGGATCGGGCAAGCGACGATCGACATCGACGATCCGACAACCGATTTTTCCGACGATCCCACCATCGGTGCGGAAATGTTGATAACGAAGCTGTCGAAAAGCGGCTTCAAACGTTACGGTTGCTTCATCCTGAAGCCGACAGTCGGCGCCGGAGCATATGACACGATAATGCTGGCGCTGCCTCTTCAACCATCGAGAGGCGATAGTTTTGACCTCTCCGAAGTTCTCGGGATTCGATTGCTATTGGCCGGAACTTCAAAAGATGACTACCCCGCGCTAGTTAGGAAAGTTCAGTTCACCAAGGATCGAACGGCACTCCTGGAAGCTGCGAAGACCTTTGACGGCATGTGTTACACGGCAAAAGTTGCTCTGCCCAAATAAGGGAAGCCGCTACGCTCCGGGTGCGTCAATCAACCACACGCGCCGCTTGTGAAGCGGTTGCAGATTCAAAGATGAAGAATTCCTTCCGGATATTGCCGGGTCGGGGTGCCGCGGACGTCAGCAAGGGTGGAGGGTTCGGTGACGGGAAGACTGTAGGTTGCACCTGCACTGCACAATCTAAAGCACTTTGATCGACGAAGGAAAAGGTTCGGAATCTTACAATCGGCTTGGCTTTTTCTTGCTAACCGAGAACCTTTGCTCCCGGCCGAGAGCAAACATCGCGCGACAAGCAAGTTTACGACGGTCTCGATCGTGACAACGGAACCGAAGCGGCGATAACTATTAAACGCGAGGTGCGCACGACGGAAAGCGACCGGCCGGTCGAAGCAGTCGGACGCGGCGGCAAAGCGCCAACCCTTGACAGCATTCAACCGCAATTCTACTGATATTGGGAAGCCTAAGCCGCGCATATTACGTACTTTTTTGATTCCGGGCCTCTTACCTTGGAGCGCCTTTGCCCGACACTCTGAAATCCAAAAACCGGACCCTCTTCCACGTCGAAGCAGCGGAGAAGGCAGGCCGGGTCCGTAGCACCAAGCGACCGGACATGACCTGGCGCGACCATCTGGTGATGCTCCTGATGTCCGGCGCGGAGGTAGAGCATGCGCTGATGGTGCAATACCTCTATGCCGCCTATTCCATCGACGGAGACCAGGGCTCCAAACAGCATCGGGCGATGGTCGAAGGCTGGCGGGCGAGCATTCTGTCGGTCGCCAGGGAGGAAATGGGGCATCTCCTGACGGTTCAGAACCTGCTGGTGCTGCTGGGGGCGCCGGTCAATTTCGGCCGCGAGATGACGCCGTGGGACCACGAATTCTATCCGTTTCCGTTCTCGCTCGAACGCTTGTCGCCGGAAACGCTGCAGTGCTTCATCTACGCCGAGATGCCGACGCTCGACAGCCTGGGAACGGTCCCTCCCGGCAAGCAACGTGAAAAATTTGCGCCGTCCTCCATCTCCATTGAGAAACAGCGGACCATTTTAGAGGAAATCAAGCGCGAGCTGGCCGATCGATATGACAAGGAGCGGGTCGGGCGGGTCGAAAACCTTATGCACCGCGTCGGCGAACTCTATGCCGAGATCATCGACGTGATTTCAGACCCCGAACGGATTCCGGATTCGGCTTTCAACGAGGCCAGCTATGACATGCAGGCCTCCTGGGACGACTGGGGGCGAGGCTACAAAGCGGCTCCTCGGCCTATCGATTCCGAAGGCAGTCTTGTCGACCTCAAGGTCGACCCTAACGCCGGCGAGCCCGCGCCGCCCTCCTACCCCGACCCGCTTTCCGGCCGGGCTGCCCATGTGCAGATCGAGCGCGCGGCGACCCGCGCGCAGGCCGTCAAAGCTTTAATGGCGCTGGCCGCCCAGGGCGAAGCGCCGCACCTGAAAGAGGACGAAACCGGGGAGCCGTCGCACTTCGAACGCTTCATCCACATTTATGAAGAATTCAAGAACCTCAAAGCCGGCGACCCGTCCCCAACACACGCGGTTCCGCGCAATCCCACTACCCGGGAAGACTTCCACGACCTCCACCCGCTCGACACCGCTTACATCGACGTTCGCCATGACGAGGTTTTGACCGCCCACTATTGCGCTCAATTGTTCAATCAGCGCTACCGGCTGCTGCTGATGTATCTGACGCACAGTTTCCGGCTTGCGCGCACGCAACCGATGGGTAAACCGAGTTTGCGCGCGATGATCATGCACCGCGCCTTCGGCGAAATGTACAATCTCAAGACCATCGCAGGCCTATTGGTGCGATTGCCCCTTCATGACGAAACCGGCACCGGCCTGCGCGCCGGTCCTCCGTTCGAAATGCCCTATTCGCTGGATCTGCCGCAAGCGGACCGCGATATCTGGCGTCTGTATGACGACCTGCTCGCATCCTCGTATCACACCTGCAGCGAAGTGTTCCGTGGCGCGAAAGACAATGCCACCATGCGGGAGCAGATCGCCAGCACCGGAGCGAATGTGTATTTGCATAGCCTGATGGATCTCGACACCCAGACCCAGCATTGGATTGCTAAAGTCATCGCAGGCATGACTTGAACGAAAGGGCGGAGCTTTGACGATCAAGGATTTGCGAATTCTGCCGCCGTTCGCGATCGGTCGGCTGGGCTCTGCCGACGAGCCGATGGATAATTATACTTTCGACCTCGATATCGACCCCAATGCCGAGAATCCGCTGGGCTATCGCCGTATCAAGGCTCATTCGACGCTCATCGTCAGCGAACACTCCGGCGAAATCGAGAGCCAACACACGCCGGCTACCCTGGAATTCAAGCGGGGCGAAAAAATCCGGCCGGTGGCGCCGTTCCTTGAAGTATTTGCGGTCACCGACAAGGATGAACTGGTGCCGCTGACGGTCGACCTGCTGCGCAAGCAAGGTTTGACGGTCAAAAATGTCTCCTGGCAGGTCAACGTTTCCAACCGCAAAGTGGTCCGGCGAACTGAGGACGAACACGACCTCGTCCAAGCGAAGATCAAATGGTTTTCCAACCATCAACGTCATACGCTCAAGGGCAAATGCGACCACTTCGTTCCGGACGCTTTTGTCAATTTTGGCTCGGTGCGCTTCATCAAGCCCAATAGCCGTTTCCCGGAAATTCGTTTGCGCTTCACGCCGGCGCCGGGTCTGGTCTACGGCCCCGATCAATCCAGCGAAGCCCTCGCGGCAATATATCCCGGATATTATCAAATTCCCGAGGATCGCCAGATCTACGATCATGCGAAAGGGCGCTGGTCCAGCTTGAACGGAAAGGATTCCAAAAACCAGACGTTGCCGCCTTCGCTGTTTGCTATTGAACCCCCCGCTCCTTCCTGGCTCTACAACAACGAGGCAATCAGCCGCGGCTACCTCGATGACGCCTGCGACGGTTTTGTCGAGGTCCAGCTGACGTTGCAGGACGGCAGCAAGCTCGGTGCGACGGCGCGGATTTGCTCGGCGCCGCCGGCGATGGCGCCCGACTCCCTGTTCGTGCGCACCCTCGTCGACGACTTCGAGCAGATCATCCATGGCCCCGAGGTTGCGGCGGACGAAGCGGCGGAAGTCACCCTCGCGAGGGCTCAGGACATCGTTCGGCGCGCCTACGAGACCGTCCGCTTCATGAACGTCGCTGTCATGAACGGCAACGATTTCAAGGGCCGGCCCGCGATCTCGCTCGACTCCATGCCCGAGGAGGAAGCCGCCGGCACCCAGCGCGCCATCCGTCCGATCATGCCGTCGGGCACGGTGGACACTCTGGCGATCATGACCTTGCACCAGCAAGTCTACGCCGCCTTGCGGGGCGGCGCGGCGCCCTGGTTCCTGCGGCTGCTGCGCAGCCCCGATGAGGTCGCCGATTTCACCGACCGCGGGCGGCGCAAAATGCCGGCGCTGATGTGCGGGGCTGACAATAATTATCTGGCCCTGACCTGGCGGCAGATCGACACTATCAGGAAGGCGGCGCTGGCTCCGCCTGCTGCTGCGACCGTCATTAAGTCGGACACCGCGCCGGCCGCCAAAAACTTGCTGATGCCGAAAAACCTGTCGGCGCAGATATCTTACGAGGCCATGGGCAATCCGATCAGTTCGCGGCCGGTCACCTCGGTCGCCAATTGCTGTCCGGGGCTTGAGGTGGACTTCCGCGCCGTGTGGCGCCGGCTGTTTCGAGGGATCGAGCTGCGCGAGTACGACAATCTCGTGGTGAATGTGGACGGGGACTGCGACGCTGTCGTGCACGGCCGGGGCAATAGCGAGTTGAAGCCCAGCAGCCTCAAGGGACACCGCCTGCTGCGCGTGATCTCTCGGCGACAACGAGGCTCCGCTTCTCATGATGACGCCGATCTGGGGTCCCGCGTCCTCGGATCCGGAGGGGAAAATCAGACTAACCACCGCGACGAATCCGAGCGGGCTGGCGCCGGTGGAATGGTCGAACGCTCTGGCGCGCGTGCTGTCTCACAAGAATTCTCTCGTTCGCTGCGATTTCAGCGCTGAGCCGTCGGATCAGCAGCTGCCGCTGGTCGATGAGGCGAACGACAAGAATTATGTGAGTTTCGATTGTGAGGTGCGGCCCTTCTTTCAGGGCGACACCGCGGTCATTTCCGACGAACTGGCCAAACCCGGCGAACTGACCCAGGGCCTGTGCTCGCCCTGGCAAAACGATTTTCGCGAGTGCTCGTGCTACTACTGGGCATCGGCGCGGCCCGACTATGTCAACGTCGAGCCCACGGTGACCGGACTAAGCGCCGGCGACAACTGGATGCAGAAGCGGCGCTCAGGCTCCTATGTCGCGGACGATTATGCCGACACGCGCCTGATGATGTACGATGACTTGTTTGCCGATTGGGAGAACCTGCTGAAGTTTCAGATCGGAGGCCGGGATCAGATCCACCCGCTGCTGGTCGAACCGAGGGATAAGAAGGCGTGAACGTCGCCGTCGCCCGCCGCTACATGAGCGTATCGTCTCCGCGGACGCCGCGGGTTCATTTGATTGAGAACCCGCTCGGAGGCCACCTTTTCGTCCCCGACGGAAGCCGGTTGTTCGAGGCCGATGCCGACCTGTTCGCGACCTACGGCACCGCGCTAGCTGAAGGCGGAACCGAGGCCATCGACGAACTGCTCCGGCAGGCCGGCCTTGTCGGCCGCCCCTTTATCGACGACGCACCGCTTTCATCTCCGCCGCTCCGCGCGCTGTCGCTGGCGATCGCCCAGAAGTGCAACCTCGGCTGCACCTATTGCTACGCCCAGCAGGGCGAGTTCGGCGGCGCCCCGAAAAACATGGAGCTCGCCGACGCGCTTCGCGCCGTCGATTTGCTGGTGGGAAGCGCCGAGCCGGGCGCCCGCCTCAACCTGGCGTTTCTGGGCGGCGAGCCGCTGGTTAATCGCAAGGTGCTTCGCGCGGCCACCGGGCGGGCGCTGGAACTGGCGAATCGCCGCGGTGCGAAGATCACTTTCTCCATCACTACCAACGGCACATTGCTGACGGAAGACGACGGCCGCTTCTTTGAGGAGCATGGCTTCGCCGTCACCATCAGCATCGACGGGCTGCAGGAAGCCCATGATGCGCTCCGTCCCTTCAAGGGCGGCCGCGGCAGTTTTGACGCAATCATGAAACGCGTCGCGCCGCTGCTGAAAATGCAGCAAAGCATGCAGGTGTCCGCACGTGTGACCGTGACGCCAAGAAATCTCTCGTTGCGTCGGACGCTCGACACCTTCATCGCCGCCGGCTTTCACAGCGTCGGCTTTTCGCCTATGTTGAGCGCGCCTGCCGGCGAAGGTGAAATGCAGTCCGAGGATCTCGAACTCATGCTGGGCGAAATGGTCGATTGCGGGCGAGAGTTCGAGCGCGCTTCGCGCTGCGGGCAACGTTATCCCTTCGCCAACATGGTCAACGCGATGCGCGAGATCCATCGCGGGACCCACCGCCCCTATCCCTGCGGCGCCGGCGCCGGCTACCTCGGCGTTTCCGCCGATGGGGAACTGGCGGCTTGCCACCGTTTTGTCGGCGATCAAGAGGGCGCCATGGGATCGCTCGAGGACGGCGTCGATCTTTCGCGCCAGGCCGATTGGCTGGCCGCGAGGCATGTTCATCGGCAGGAGCCTTGCCAGTCCTGCTGGGCGCGATATCTCTGCGGCGGCGGCTGTCATCACGAAGTCATTCGCCGCGGCCGGCCGGCTTGCGATTACATCCGGGGCTGGCTGCATTATTGCATTGAGGCCTATCTCAGGCTCTCGTCAGAGTCTGGAACCGCAGGATTCGGCCTGCCGGGAACGGCCCATGGCTGATGTCTGCGTCATCGGTGCAGGGCCGGCCGGCAGCACCTTCGCAGCGCGAATGGCCCAACTCGGACATCACGTCCACCTGATCGAGCGGCAACGCTTTCCTCGCAGGCATCTGGGCGAATCGCTAAGTCCGGGGGTCATGACTCTGCTCAGGGCGGCGGACATGCACGAGACCGTCGAAGCGGCGGGCTTCCCTGCGGTGGAGGGCGTTTGGGTCAAATGGCCGGATGGACCGAAGCTGCGCGAAAACACCGGTGCAAAGGGTCTGCTGGTCGACCGCGGCGAGTTTGATTTGCGCTTGCTCGATCGCGCGCGGGCGTTGGGAGTGAAAGTTCATCAGCCCGCGATGGTGCGCCAACAAAGTTGGGATGGCACCAGATGGCACCTGACCATCGAGGCCGACGGTACTACCAAGCTTCTCGATGCGGATTTCGTGGCCGATGCAAGCGGGCGGCGTAACGCATCGGGCCGTCAAACGAAAACCGGAGCGTCCACTCTGGCGGTCTACGGCTATTGGCGCGGGAAAAGCCTGCCAGCACTCCCGCGGATCGAAGCGGCCCGGGACAGCTGGTATTGGGGCGTTCCGCTGCCCGACGGAACCTACAACACTCTGGTATTTGTGGATCCTGCCTGGTTGCGGTCCACGCCGGGCTCGACGATGTCGGAGCGCTTTCTGAAGTTGATCGATCGTTCCGGTCTGATGCAGGATTGCCGTGAGCTTGAGCTGATCGAGCCGGTACGCGCCGTCGACGCGACGTCCTATCTGAGCAACGACTGTGTCGCGCCAACCAGAATGCAGTTGGGCGATGCGGCCCTTGCGATCGATCCGATTTCCTCAAGCGGAGTTCAGAAAGCGATCCAGAGTGCGCTCTCCGGCGCCATTGTCGCCAACACCCTGCTGCGCCGGCCGGAGTCGACGGACGCTGCTCTCGATTTCTACCGCGCGCAGCTTGGCGAGGCATCGGAACGGCACCGCCGCTGGGCGGCGGAGCATTATCGCGAAGTCGCCGATGCGTGCGACCGTCCGTTTTGGCGGCAACGCTCGAAGGCGCACGCCGCAATGGACCCGCCGCCGCTTCCGGCGATGGACGCCCGCGCATTGGCCGCCACGCCCGTGGAGTTGTCCCGTGACCTTGAATTTGTCCGCACCCCCTGCCTCAAGGGCGATTTCGTCAGCCTCGCCTCGGCTTTGCATCATCCATGCCTGACCAGCCCGTTAGTCTTCCTCGGGGGGCGCGAGCTTGCGCCATTGCTGCAGACACTTCCCTCAGGCAAGACAGCCTTGCAGATCGCCCAATCCTGGTCCAACCGCATGCCGCTCGAATCCGGAATTGCCATCGCGGGCTGGCTCATCAATCACGGCATCCTGGTTGAACAACCCAGCCGAGGCGGGGCGCCGCAATGAAATCTTCGTCTCTTTCGGGATGGCTCAAATCCCACGACCTGCAACAATTCCTCACAATCTTTGAGGAAAACGAAGTCGATCTGTTGACACTTCGAGTGCTGACCGAAAGCGATCTCAAGGAGCTTGGTCTGCCGTTTGGTCCGCGGAAGCGGATCCTCAATCTGCTGAACGAGGAAAAGGCGCTGGAAAGATCGGCCGCCGCGCGCGTTCATGTCGGCGGGCGAAACGGCGAACGTCGGCAGCTGACGGTGCTGTTCTGCGACATGGTGGGATTCACCAAACTCGCCTACAGGCTCGATCCGGAGACACTGCAGATCGTCGTTCGCGCGTATGAGGAGGCCTGCACCGCCTGCGTCGATCGTTACGAAGGTTATGTTTTTACCACGCTGGGCGACGGCGTAGTCGCTTTCTTCGGATTTCCGCTGGCGCACGAATCCGAGGCCGAACGCGCCGTCCGCGCCGGGCTGGAAATCGTCGAGGCGATGGCGCGGCTGCACGTCCAGGGCGCCGGGCGGCTGCAGGTTCGCATCGGTATCGCATCAGGCATGGTGGTTGTCGCCTCCGGTGAACGAAACGCCGTGGGCGAAACGATGAACCTTGCTTCCCGCCTGCAGACCATAGCCAAACCGGGTTCCGTTGTCGTGAGTGACAGAGTGCGCCGGTTAGCGGGCGGGGGCTTTGAATACGAGGATCTGGGAGAAAAAGAGCTGAAGGGCGTCAACGGACTTACCCAGGTGTACCGCGTCGTCGGCGTCAGCCAGACCGAGAGCCGATTTGAAGCGGCAACGCAGCAGGGCCTGACGCCTATTGTCGGGCGTGACGCGGAAATCGCGGCGTTGATGGATAGCTGGCGGCAGGTGCAGGAGACAGGATCCGGACGCGTAGTCCTGTTGCGTGGAGAAGCCGGTATCGGCAAGAGCCGGATGGTCAGTGCGCTGCGTGAGCGTCTGCACGACGAAGCCAGCCAAACCCAGCTTTTCCAATGCTCGCCGTTCTTCGTCAACAGCGCCTTTTATCCGATCAGGGCTTCTTTCGAGCGGGCGCTGTCGTTTGGTCGCGACACGGCTGCGGATACCCGGTTGGACAGGCTGGAGGCGCTGGTCGTCGACCGGCTTGGTCTGGCAAGGGAGGACATGCGTTTTATCGCCGCACTACTGTCGATGCCTTTCCAGGAACGCTACGGCACGATTCTGGTTTCGCCCAAGCTTGCCAAAGAAGAAACGATGCGGGTCCTGATCGAATTCGTTCGAGCCCAGGCGCGCATGGGACCAACGTTGATTTTGTTCGAGGACGCGCACTGGGCCGACCCGACAACCCTCGACCTGCTCGGACGCTTCGTGAATTTGCTCGCCGACATTCCGGCGCTGCTTATCATTACCGCGCGTCCGGAATTCAGTTCGCCATGGACCGGGCATCCCGCCGTCACCGCGATGGACCTGGCCAAATTCACCCCGGCACAAAGCGGATCACTGGTCGCCAAGGTCGTCGGCGGCAAGGCCTTGCCGCCCGGGCTTGCGGCTCAGATCGTCGCCAGGACTGACGGTGTTCCTCTGTTCGTCGAGGAGCTTACCAAAACCATATTGGAATCCGGCGACCTGATCGTCGAGGGCGACCATTATGCCTATGCGGGTTCATCGAGGGCCGTCACGATCCCGGAAACCTTGCGCGACTCGCTGATGGCCCGTCTCGACCGGGTCGCGGTTAGCAAGGAAATCGCCCAGGTGGGCTCGGTTATCGGTCGTGAGTTCAGCTATGAACTGATCGCCGGACTGGAATTGATGAGCGAGGACGCGCTGGGCAACGGACTGCGACACCTGATCTCGTCCGGGCTCGCGACCTGCCACGGGGAAATTCCCAACGCGGTGTACACGTTCTCCCACGGACTTGTGCAGGACGCTGCCTATGACTCGCTTTTGAAAAGTCGGCGCAAGAAACTGCATGGTGATATCGTCCTCCTGCTGGAGGAGCGTTGGCCGGAAACGCGCGACGCGGCTCCCGAGTTGCTCGCCTTCCACCACACGGCTGCAGAGCGCTACCCCGTCGCCGCGCCGCTGTGGCTCCGGGCTGGCGAAGTCGCCATCCAGCGTTTCGCGTTGCCCGAAGCGATCACGCATTTGCGTACCGGCATGTCTGCATTGTCTAGACTTCGGCCGTCCAAGACCCGGGACCGATTGGAAATCTCATTGAGGACCGCGCTGGGACCGGCCCTGGTGGCACAACGGGGTTGGGGCCAGGCTGAGGTCAGCGACATTCTCGAACCGGCTTGGAGGCTTGCGCAGTCACTTAACCGCAGGGAGGCTTACTTACCGATTTTGAACGCGTTGGCTGTGCACTATATGTGCATGGATCAACTGGCGGAGTCGCTTCGCCGGGCCGACATCCTGTTGAAGGCCGGTGCAGAACTTCGCGACGATCGCCTCGAAATCGTCGGACATCGCGCCGCTTCCGGCTGCCACTATTGGCTTGGTGACTTCGCGGCTGCGCGCCGGTCCGGCGATCATGTGCACAGGCTTTACGATCCGGAGCGGCATTGGGGGCTGGCTGCGCTTACCAACACCGACCCGTTCACCGGAGAAGGCATCTATCGCCCGCAATTCCTCTGGATGATGGGCTATCCCGATCAGGCGCTGGCGGCGAGCCAGGCAACTGAAGCCAACGCGCGGCGCCGGGGCCATCCATTCGACCTCGCCTTCGCGCTGACACTCGGCGCCCAATTGTTCGACTATCTCTGCGATTCGGATGAACTTCTGCAGCGCGCCGAGGAGGCCGAACGCATCGGCAAGGAGCGCGGAATCGCGTTGCTCGGCGAGATCATGGCTGAGATCAGCCGGGGCGTCGCGTTGCTCCGTGCCGGGCGCTTGGCCGAGGCCGATACGCAACTCGATCGAGGCATCGAGCGATTGATGCAGACCGGACATCGGATCTGGATTTGGTATCTCAGGGCTTTACGAGCCGAGGCGCTGGCGCTTGCAGGTGACCTTGAGGGCGCCTGGATCCTTATCGAGGAGAGCGTCGCGCGGATCGAGGCCGGCGAGGAGCGGTCGCACCACGCCGAGGTGCTGCGACTTAAGGGCTGGATATTGATAATGCGCGGCGAACCTGACCAGGCGGAGGCGACCCTGCGCAAGGCCTTGGTGGTGGCGCGCGGCCAGCAGGCTAAATCGTGGGAGCTTCGCGCCGCGACCACCCTGGCACGCCTGATGGCGAGCCGCAACAATCAGGCCGAAGCGCTTGCGCAGCTGGCGCCAATCCACGACTGGTTCACGGAAGGCCGCGACACCAAGGATTTGAAGGAAGCCGCGCAGCTTTTGGCCGAGCTTCGCGGCGCCAAACCTTCGCGGCAACCCCGGACCGCTCAAACAACCTAAGCCGGCCAAGGAGGATGACGATGCCTAAAAAAACAGATCCGGACGAAGCGGCGATCAGGGCGCTCGATGCCGAATGGAGCAAGGCTGCGAAAGCCCATGATATCCCCCGCGTCGTGACTTTCTACGCAAAGGACGGTTCGCTGGTGTGGCCGGGACAGCCGGTCGCCAAAGGACACGCCGCCATCCGCGCAAGCTGGAAGAAGGCAATGACGCCCGAGCTCTATCTGGAGTTCAAGCCCACACATATCGAGATCGCCAGCGGACGCGATCTGGCGTCTGATTTCGGCGAGGTGTTCTTCAAGGCAGGAGTCAAACCCAGCAACCTCGATTTTGTCGGAAAATACCTGGTGGTCTGGAAACGCGAAAAAGACACCTGGAAGGTGCTGTACGATTGCTACAACATGAACGGGACCAACAATCCCGTGCAATAGCCCCGCTATCGCAATGGCGGCCGCTGCGCAATCTCCTAGGCATCGATCGCATCCTTGATCCGTTTCCGCGTCAGCGGCAAATCGCGTAAGCGCTTGCCGGTGGCGTCGGCAATGGCGTTCGCAATCGAGGCCGCAGCCGGCCCCTGCCCGGTTTCGCCGCTGCCGAGGAAAGGCTGGCCGGGCCGATCAATGATATGCACCTCAACGCTGTCCGGCACTGAATTGAAGCGCAGGATCGGATAGGTCTGCCAGTCGATGCTGGTGATCCTGGTATCATCGAAGCCGACGCTTTCGTAGAGCGTCCAGCTCATCGACTGCAGAATAGCACCCTCGATCTGGTTGATCAGCCCGTCCGGGTTGACCACCTGACCGCTGTCGACGGCTGCGACCGCGCGCACCAGACGCGGACGCCCGCTCTCCCGGTTCACTTCAACCTCGGTGGCAACAGCGCAATACGCCGCCAGGTTCTTGTAGCGCGCAAAGGCGAAGCCGAAGCCACGATCCCGCGGCGCTTTCTGGCCTTTCCGCCATCCGAACCTCTGCGCGGCCTTGGTAATGACATCGCGCCCGCGGGGGTCCTCGAGATGTCTTAGCCTGAACTCGACGGGATCGGCGCCCGCCGCCGTTGCGAGTTCATCCATAAAGCTCTCGATGGAAAACACGTTATGGTAAGCGCCGAGCGCGCGCATCGCCGAAATTCTCAAGGGCATCGCCGGGATGAAGTGATGCACCACATGCGCGTTGGGAAATTTGTAGATCGGAATGGCGTTGCGGTCGCCGCCGCCTTCCGGCAGCGGCAGCGGACGCGGCGCCGGCGGAGCGAAGGGCTGCGCCATATGCTGCGCGGCCAGCATCGATCCCGCCCCACCCGGCCGCATCGAATGGGTGTTGCTCCAGACCTCGAAATTCCAGTCCGATATCTTCCCCTCGCCGTCCAGCGACGCCTTCAGCTTCGTCACCATTGCGGGGCCGAACGGCTCCCAGGCGTGCTCTTGCTCGCGTGTCCATTGCAGGCGAACCGGCACGCCGGGCAACGCGCGCGCGATCAAGGCCGCATCGGCCGCCGCGTCATCGGCGCCGTTGTGGCCGTAACAGCCGGAGCCCTCGACATGGATGCAGCGGACGTTCGCCGGCGGCATCCGCAGCATTTCCGCAATGCCCTGACGATCCGGGTAAACCCCTTGCGTGTGAGTCCAGACCGTCATCGCGCCGTCGACAAGTTGCGCGAGCGCACAGGAAGGTCCGATCGATCCGTGCGCCTGATAAGGCCGCGTATAGGTGGCCTCGATGGTTTTCGCGCCGGTGACCGCGGAATTGCCTTGCTGGAAAATCGTAAAATCCTGTGATTGCAGGCCGGTCAGGACGCGCAGCAGATCGTCCTGCTTCGGTAAGGTCGCGGTCTCCTTCCATTTCGCGGCTGAAGACAACGCGGCCATCGCCTTGATCGCCTGGAACTGTTTTGCAGCGACGATGGCGAGGAAGTTGCCATCGCGAACCACCTTGACGACGCCGGGCAGTTTTTCCGCCGCTGAGGTGTCGCATTCCGTCAGTTGCGCGCCGTAGCTCGGCGGCCGGACGATGCGGGCGTGCACCATGCCGGGCAGCCGCATGTCCTGGACGTAGGCGGCACCGCCGGTAACTTTTGCCGGGATATCGACGCGCGGTATCGGCTGCCCCATCACCTTGAACGTCGAAGCGTCCTTCAGCTTCGACTTCGGCTGCGCCTGCACGTGCAGCATGTCCGCCGCGACCAGATCGCCGTAGGCCAAGCGCCGGCCGTCGGGCGAGATCACCGCGCCGTTTTCGGTGCGGAAGTTTTCCACGGGCAAATCGAGACGCCGCGCCGCCTCCGCCAGCAGCAGCGCCCGCACCTGGGCTGCCGCATTCTGGATCGCGGTGCCACTGTTTTGCATGGACTGGCTGCCGGAGGTGTAGCCTTCGTTGGCCGTGAGCTGGGTGTCGGCAGTGACGACTTTTACGGATTCGAACGGCACATCGAGTTCTTCCGCGGCGATCTGCTGAAACGCGGTCTTGAAACCCTGGCCGAGCTCGGCCTTTCCCGTGAAGGCCGTGATGCTGCCGTCGGCATCGATACGAATCCAGGAATTGAGAAACGGCGCGCCCTTCAGGCTGCCCGGGAGACTTGGCACAGGGGTTGCCGCCGGCGCGTTTTGACCCTGCGCAAAGGCATCGCCGAGCGAGAAGCTGACGATCAACGCGCCGCCGCCCGCGAGCAAGCGGCGGCGGTCGAGAACAAGCGCGGCGCTCATCGTGGGCTCCTCCGGATCGCCGATGCGTCGGCGGTTTGCATCAGCGCCGCGGCGCGATGCACCGCGCGCAGGATGCGCATATGCGTGCCGCAGCGACAAAGATGCGACTCCAGCTCGGCCCGAATCTGCTCATCGGTCGGCTTGGAGTTTCTCTGCAGCAGCGCCTGCGCCCGCATCATCATTCCGGCGATGCAGTAACCGCACTGCGCCGCCTGCTCTTCCATGAACGCGCGCTGGATCGGCGCGGGCGCCTCGACGGTGCCGAGGCCTTCGAGCGTCGTCACCTGCTTGCCCTCGAGCAGCAGCAGCGGCGTGACGCAGGACAGCACCGCCTTGCCATCTACGATCACCGTGCAGGAGCCGCATTGACCGAGCCCGCAGCCGAACTTGGCGGCATTGAGTTCGAGCTCATCGCGCAGCACATAAAGCAGCGGCGTATCCGGGTCGGCGTCGATCTGATGGTCGTGGCCGTTGACCTTCAATGTCATCATGGCCTGTCTCGCTGCGTTGCATCGGCGGGCGCGTTGTGAGGCCCGGGCGAGGTCTGGAGAAATACGGTCTGCGTGCGCCGCGCATCCTCGATGGTCTTTTCGATGCCGGTCCAAGCCGGCTGGCTGCTGAACCGCGCGCGCAGATAATTCAATAGCATCGCGATCTGGCCGTCGCTCATGCTCGCGGCGAAGCCCGGCATGATCGGACTGCGCTCGCCTTCCACCGGCCGCACGCCTGACAATACGATATTAGCGGCGTTGCGCGCATCCGGACTGCTGATCGCGGTAGAAAGGCCGAGATTGACCCCGCCATAGGGCAACGGCCGGTTGGTCTCATGGCAGCCCGCGCATGCCGCGGCGTAGATCGATGCGCCGGCCGCGCTGGTTTCGGGAGGCCGTGCCGCGGGCGACCTCGCTCGCGTCAGCACCTCGTCGCCGCGGCGCTTGCGATCCGGCGTCGGCGGGCCGAACTGATCTGCCATATAGGTGGCGATGGCGCGGATATCGCCTTCCGGCACCGACGACAGGTTGCTGACCACCTGCGCCATCGGCCCGCGCGCAAGGCCGTGATCGGGATGCCAGCCGTCGCGCAGATAAATAAACAACGAATCGGCATCCCATGGCACCGGCGACGGCGACTGGCCGTTGATCGCATAAGCATGCCAGTTATCGACCTCGCCGCCGGCGAACGGCGCGCTCGCCCGTTCCGCGCCGAGCGCATTGCGCGGGGTGTGACATGCGCCGCAATGCGCAAGGCCTTCGACCAGGTAGGCGCCGCGATTCCATTCCGCGCTCTTGGTGCTGTCCGGCTGCCAGGTCCCGCGGCGAAGGAACAACAACTTCCAGCCCGCGATCACGAAGCGCTGGTCGAGCGGAAACGGCAACTGGTTTGCGCGCGCCGGGGCGTGGACCGGCTGCCGTGTCATCAGATAGGCATAGAGCGCCCGGTCGTCGTCGTCGGAGACGTTGGTGAAGTGATCATAGGGAAAGGTCGGGTAGAGGTGCCGGCCGTCGCGGCCGACGCCGGACCGCATGGCACGCCGGAACGCAGCTTCCGGCCAGCCGCCGATTCCCGTCTCCAGGTCCGGCGTGATATTCGAAGAATAAATGGTGCCGAACGGGGTCGGCACCGGGAGGCCTCCGGCAAAGGGCTCGCCGCCGCGCACCGTGTGGCAATCGCCGCAATTGCCGACCGCGGCGAGAGCGCGCCCCCGCTTGACCAGCGCCGCGTCGAACGAGTGCGGCGGATCGATCGCCGCAATCGCCGGCCGCCAGATGACCGCGAACGCCGCGAATGCCGCGGCGAGTACGAATATGAAGATGACGCTGGCAATAATCCGACGAGATGCCATTCAATCCGCACCTGCTTTGGGCCGCTCGAGCCTGGCGCCTACATAACACAGAACGCGTCGCGCGGGTTTCATTAAAGGCAGATCGGAGATGGGTCGCGGTTGGCGCGCGGTATTGCTCCTGGCGGCTGTTGCCCCGAATGCCGGCAGCCGTTGCACCGGATCGCCCTGCGCCCGCCGGTTTTCGGTAAATCGAAGACATCGATGGAAATGTACGCTATCATCTTGATCGTCCTCAATGCCGGCACATTCGCTAGAGCGACAATGGCGCACCACTGGTACAAAACGAAAAAACCAAAGTAAGGGGAGAGCGATTTGGGCAACGGAAGAAAACCCAATGTGACACGGCGCAGCTTTCTCAAGGTGGGCGCTGCGATGCCGTTTCTCGGAATTGCGGCACCCAGCGTTTTGGCGCAGGCGCCTTTAAAATCACCGACAAAAGTTCATGACTTCATGACCAACGCCGACGTGGCAAAAGCCGAGCAGGAAGGTCAGCTCGTGTTCTATTGTCACGAGAACGAGCCCGGCACCGCCGGCATCATGGAGGGTTTTCGCAAGGATTTCCCGAAGATCAACACCAGTTATGTGCGGGCGCAGACCGGCGCGCTTTACACCAAGATCCTGGCCGAACGCTCTGCCGGCCGTTTCGACGTCGATGTCATTCAACTATCCGACCTCGCGCCAGCCGTCGATTTCCAGAAGAAGGGCGGTTACGAATTCTACGTGTCGCCCGAAACTCCGGCGTACAAGGCGGACCATCTGAGCTCGCCGGCCGGCTCGTTTTTCTGGACCGGCGTCGATCCCGCCGGGATCGCTTACAACTCGACCAAGGTCTCCGCCGCGGACGCGCCGAAGACCTGGCAGGACATTCTGAACCCGCGCTGGAAAGGTTCGATCAGTTGCAAGATTTCCGCCTCCGGTTTGCAGTTCGTGCAGTGGTACACGCTACGCAAGCTGTACGGAGCGGGCTTCTGGAAGGAGTTCGCCAAGCAGAACCCGCACGCGTTCGACTCTCGCGTCCAGTTGTTCGACCGGCTCGCCAAGGGTGACGATGTGATCACCGCGATCGGAGAATATCCCGCCTATATCCTGTTCAAGGACAAGGGCGCAAAGGTTGAATTCGTCGCACCCGCCGACGGATTGCCGGCGACCCCGCTGATTGTCGGCGCTGTCAGCAAGGCGCCGCATCCGGAAGCGGCCAAACTGTTCGTCGACTGGGCGATGTCGAAGCGTGGCCAGGCCTGGTATCAGACCAACCCAAATCTGTACTATGGGTCGGTGCGATCAGACGCGCCGCCAATGCCGACCGGCGTGCGGCTGGGTGATCTGAAGCTGCTCTACCCCGCCGACTGGGACGACTACGCGGCAAACCGCGATGTCTTTGCCAAGGAATGGAACGGCATGCTCGGCCTGTGAGCAAAGCAGCTGTGCAATCCGCCAGACCGCCAATCTCCGCGCAGCAGACGGCTGGTTATGGGGTTGCGGCCCTTGCCGCGGTACTTGTCCTGTACCCGGTCTACTTTCTGTTTCAGGCGGCGCTCGACGTCGGCGACCCGCAGACGCGGCCGCCGACCGCGTACGGGTTCGAGAATTTCAACTCCATATTCCAATACCCGCAGATCCTGCTCAATACATTGACGGTGTCCGTTGCCGCCACGGTGATGGCGCTGCTGTTCGGTTTCGTGATGGCGTGGATCCTGACACGGACCAACGTACCCGGCCGCCATCTGTTCGAACAGTTGATGGCGGTCCCCTATTATCTGACCCCGTTGCTCGGCGCGCTGGCCTGGAGCCTGCTCGGCGCGCCGGAAAGCGGCTTCATCAACCAGATCTGGCGCGCACTCGGCGGCAGCGGCCATCTCATCGACATCAACACCGCGTATGGAATCGCCTGGGTCATGGCGCTGTTCGAGGGCTCGGTTGCATTCGTCATGATCGCCGCGGTCATGAAGTCGATGGACCCCGCGCTTGAGGAGGCCTCGCAGGTCATGGGCGCAAGCCGGCTGCGCACCATGCTGCGGATTACCCTGCCGCTGGTGTTGCCCGGCGTGCTCGGCGCCGCCATCTTCGTTTTCGCCGAAATGCTCGGCTCGTTCGCCGCCGCCCTCGTGCTCGGCCTGCCCAGCCGCTATTATGTGATCACCACCGCCATCTACCAGTTGATCCAGCAATATCCGCCGAAGATCCAGGTCGCGGCGGCGATGGGAGTGTCACTGTTTGCGGTGATGTTCTTCATGCTGTTTTTGTACCGTCGTATCGTCATGGCGGGTAGCTACGTGACCATTACCGGCAAGGCATTCCGGCCGCGGGTGGCCGATGTCGGTCGGCTGCGTTACGTGCTGCTCGGCGTCTGCCTGCTTTATCTGCTCGCCGCGGTCGGCCTGCCGCTGGCCACGCTGCTGTATGCATCGCTGCAGAAGATCGCCGTCGCCTTCCCCACCGCTGGGAACTGGACGCTGGAAAATTTTCGCGTCGCCATGACGATGAATGCCGTCCGCTCGGCGCTCGCCAACAGCCTGTTGCTGGCCTTCGGCACGGCGACGATCGGTGTGGTGCTGATGGGACTGCTGGCCTGGCTGATCTATCGCTCGGGGCTGCCCGGCAGCGGCTTGGTCGAGTATGTCGTGATGTTTCCGCAGGCCGTGCCCCGGCTGGTGTTCGCATTCGGCCTGATGTGGGCCTGGCTGGTTTTCCCGATTCCGATCTATGGGACGCTTGTGGCTGCTGCTGCTCGCCTACCTCACGGTGTTTCTGCCGCTCGGCGTGCGCACGATCGCAGGCGTCATGTTGCAGATCGACAAGAGCCTCGAGGAATGCGCGCAGATGTGCGGCGCGTCCTGGACGTTCCGGGTGCGCACGGTGACAATTCCGCTGCTGCTTCCGGGGCTGGTAGCCGCCTGGCTGCTGCTGTTTATCGCCAGCATCCGCGAGCTCGGCGCGTCCATCCTGCTGATGGGTCCGCATTCCAAAGTGATCACGCCGTCGATCGTCGAATCGTGGTTCTCGACCAGTTCGGAGCTCACCGCAGCATTGGCGCTGATCCAAACGCTGGTGGTCGCCACCGCCATGATCGTGCTTGTCGCCGTCACCCGCCGCGTCGGCGCTCATCCCGTCGATTAGCGATGTCAGGAATCCCGATCATGCAAGCGCCGCCGCCGGGAGCCCCGGTATCGTCTTCACCGCGGTCGCCGCACATCGAGGTCGATCGGCTCGAAGTGTATTATGGCAGCGTTCCGGCAGTGCGCGGCGTCAGTTTCAACGTCATGCCCGGCGAGCAATTGACGCTGCTTGGCCCCTCCGGCTGCGGCAAGACTACCACCTTGCGCGCGATCGCCGGTCTCGAGCAGCCGACCGCGGGCGAAATACGCATCGACGGCGCTGTTGTCTATTCGTCGCAACGAGCCATCAACATCCGCGCCGAGAAACGCGGCCTGTCGATGGTATTCCAATCCTATGCGATCTGGCCGCACATGACCGTATTCGAAAACGTGGCCTATGGACTGCGCGTGCGGCGTACCGGCGCGGCGGAGATCGTTGAAAAGGTAGATCAGGCGCTCGACATGGTGCAGATGCGCGGTTTCGCGTCGCGGCGGGCAGCGCAACTGTCCGGCGGACAGCAACAGCGGGTCGCGCTGGCGCGCGCCTTCGTGTTCTCGCCTTCGGTACTTTTGTTCGACGAACCGCTGTCGAATCTCGATGCCAAATTGCGTGCCGATATGCGTATCGAACTGCGCGAGCTCCAGCATCGCCTCGGCATCACCTCGGTTTACGTCACCCACGATTTGGAAGAGGCGCTGGCGATGTCGGACCGCATCGTTGTGATGCGTGATGGGCTGATCGAGCAGACCGGGACGCCCGACGAAATTTACAGACTGCCGAACAACGCCTTTGTCGCGGATTTCGTCGGCTCGGCCAACCTCATTCGTGGTCGCCATCGCGCGGATCTCGATACGGGCGGCTTGATCGCACTCGAAACATCCGCGGGACACATTGTCTACGGCATGGCCTATGGACGGCCCGTTGGCACCGAACCGGTGGTCTCGGTGCGCACCGTGCATCTTAGGATTTCGACGGAGCCGCCTGCCGCGCTGCAAAACGTGTGGCGCGTGCCGATCGAGCAGACCGTGTTTCAGGGAGATTTCACGCAAGTTCAGGTCGGCTGGGGAGAGCAACAGCTGGTCGCCCGCTGCGCGGCGATGGAGCCGCTGTCGGTGGGCCAGGATGTCTACATCAGCGTCGAGCCGCGTCATGTGGTGGTGTTGGGTGCATAGCGCAGTTTGCTTGGCTATTCGGTTCAAATACGATCCGCGGAGATGAACGAAGAAGATGAAGGCGGCACTTGGGTTGCGGAGTTCAGGCGCTGCCCTGCTGGGCTGGATTGCGTTCGGCCATTGGCGCGTCGGAGCAGGCGCGCTCATCGTAGGGAACGAGGGCTTCCACCGTGACGCCGCCGTCAGCGGACGTCACGGTCACCGTGCCGCCCAAGGCCAACACGCGCTCGCGCATGCCGACGAGGCCATGACCACGCTTGTGATCGCGGAGCAGGCCGCTGCCGTTGTCGCGCACGCGCACCAGAACCGACCCGCGACGGCCGCGCGTTGCCGCTGAAAGCCGATCCGCCGGCTCCAGGATGACGTCGATGCGCGTTGCGTCTGCGTGGCGGAAAACGTTGGTCAGGGCTTCCTGGATGATACGGTAAATCGTCAAATCGGCGGTCTCGCCCGGCTCGCCGAGCGACGGAGAAATCCTGGTTTCTATAACCACCTCGGGATGCGCCTCGCGCCACAGCCGCAATAACGCACCGAGCGCCTCGCGCAGTCCAAGCTCCGCCAAGCCGACAGGTCGCAGCTTTTCGAGAACGCGCCGATTGAACTGCTGCAAGGCATTGACCTGTTCCCAGATCGCATTGCCGTGCTTGCGCAAGGACGCCACGTCCGGCTCACGGTTTTCCGCGATCCGCATCAGCGAACTGACGTGGGCGCGCAACGCAAAAAGATGAGGCCCGAACTCATCGTGCAGCTCCCGCGCGATCTCCTTGCGCTCGACGTCCTGCAGCGACACGACGCGCTCGGCCAGCCGCCGCTTGTCCTCCACCGCGTCGCCCAATGCAGCCGCAAGATGGTTCAGCTTGTTGCCTATGGCAGCGAGTTCGGGCGGACCATCCGGTTTCACACGGGTGTCATAGTCGCCGAATTCGATGCTGTTCATCGCATCGGTCAGCGCCTCGATCGGCGCAAGCGCGCGGCTGACGACCGTCATCGTGATCAGAAGAAGGGCTGCGGCGATGGCCGAGCCGACCTGCACTTGGGTGACGATTCCGTCCCAGATTTCATTCATCTCGTCGTTCGGATGCGAGGTGATGACGAGCGATCCGGATTTTCCATTGATCGTCACCGGAACGCTGACCGCCGTGCGGTCCGGATGTACCAGCGCAACGAACCACGCGGGCGGCCCGTTCGACCCGTCATCGGCTCCGGAGCGGCTAGCCGATACGGCATTAGCTTCGACCGCCCGGTCCGCGCGCGTGATGCTGACATGACGCAGTCGATTGAAATCCTCGATAATCCGGTTCAGCCTTGCGTCAGGGTCCGGGGCCTCGTTCAGACCGACGACCAATGTCTCGATAAATCCTCGCGCCAGTCTGACGACGCTTTGATCTTCCGCCTGCACGCGAGGGCCCGCCTCCAGCAAAAGCCGCGCGATATTGATCGCCAAGCCAAGCATAAGGACGAGCGCCAAGATCGTATTGAGCCGCGCCCGCAAGGATAGCTTCTGCCACATGGCTCGTTCCCCTACCCCGACCTGTCGCACCGTCATCCAAGAGGCGTTGACAGACCAAGGTTGCAGTTATCTAATTGAAGCCTATCGCATTTTCGAAGCGCCGCATAACTTCGAACGAGCGCAACGGTAACGAGCGAACCCCATGCGCGTTCTGATCGTCGACGATCATCCGATCGTGACCTCCGGCTTGCGAGCATTGCTGGCCGGGGATACCGAGATCGTCATACTGGAAGCGTGCGACGCAGAAAGCGGCGAGCGAACGTTCGTGGCCGAACGGCCCGATGTCTGCGTTCTCGACATCAACCTGCCAAGCGTATCAGGTTTTGAGTTGGCGCGACGGATTCTGACGCATGCCGCGTCCGCACGCATCATCATGTTCAGCATGAACGACGATCCGATTTTCGCGGTACGCGCGATCGAAGCCGGCGCCAAGGGCTATGTTTCCAAATCCGGCGATCCATGGGACCTTGTCGAGGCCATCCGCGAAGTAGGCAAAGGCGGGACCTATCTACCGTCGACGATCGCCCGAAACATCGCGTTCGCCGGCCCCTCATTCGCCCAGAGCCCGCTGGCGAAACTGACATCGCGCGAGATCGAGATATTGCGTCTGCTCAGTAAGGGTAAAAGCCTTTCTGAGATCGCATGGCAGGTCCAGGTTTCCTACAAGACGATCGCCAACACCTCGTCAATCATGCGCCAGAAGCTCGGCGTCCGCACGTCCGCGGAACTCGTACGGTTGGCGATTGCAAACAGCCTGAGCTGATGCAAGGCGAACTTGGCGTCGGGGCCTTATTTCTTTTTGCCATCCGCGTCGAACTGTTTGAGATAGGCCAGTAAATCGCTGGTCTTCTGCTCATCCTTCAGGCCGGGGTAGATCATCTTCGTGCCTGGAATCTTCGCCCGCGGATCCTTGATGTAGTCCCTGAATGTCGCCTCGTCCCAGGTGAGGCCCGAATTCTTGTTGGCGTCCGAATAGTTGAAACCCGGATAGCTGCCCGCAGGCCGGCCGATGACGCCGTTCAGCACCGGACCGACGGCGTTTTTTGCGGTTTCGCCAATCTGATGACAGGCCTTGCACACGGCAAACGTCTTTTCGCCTGCGGCGGCGTCTTGCGCCGAAGCGCCGGTTGCACTTACAGCCCACAGCACTGCCACACATATCGCTCCGCGCATTTCATATTCCTTCGAGTTTTTGGACGGTTCGTTACTTCGATGTCTTACCCCAGTTATCCCACGCACAAGAAGTCGTTCTCGCTGTTGTCCTCGCTCCCGGCCAATTCCGAGCCTGTCACGCCGCAATGCAGCACATTTTGTTCGCATCAGCGGAATCATTTTCCCTTGAGGCGCACTTTCAAACAAGTTGATAAAAAATCCAGGAGGCGAAATCAGCGGCCTTGACGTGCAGTGTCAGCATGCAATGCTTCGGCAACCGGAACATGTTCCCTGAATTCATCGGGACTGTTCTCACTGCGACGCAAGCTCAAGCGAAAATGTTTGAGGAGAAAAAGATGAAAACGCGCGCCGCCGTTGCCTTCGAAGCCAAGAAGCCCCTTGAAATCGTTGAACTTGACCTGGATGGCCCGAAGGCGGGCGAAGTCCTGGTCGAGATCAAGGCCACAGGCATCTGTCATACCGATGCCTACACGCTCGACGGTTTGGACAGCGAAGGAATTTTTCCCTCGATCCTCGGTCATGAGGGCGCGGGCATCGTACGCGAGGTGGGCCCCGGCGTGACGTCGGTGAAGCCGGGCGATCATGTGATCCCGCTCTACACGCCCGAATGCCGCCAGTGCAAAAGCTGCCTCAGCCAAAAGACCAATCTGTGCACCGCGATCCGCGCGACGCAGGGCAAGGGCCTGATGCCCGACGGCACCTCGCGTTTCAGCTACAAGGGCAAGACCATCTTCCACTACATGGGCTGCTCGACATTTTCGAATTTTACCGTGCTGCCGGAAATCGCGGTCGCCAAGATCCGCGAAGACGCGCCGTTCGACAAGAGCTGCTACATCGGCTGCGGCGTAACGACCGGTGTCGGCGCGGTGGTCAACACCGCCAAGGTCACGCCGGGCGCCAATGTGGTCGTGTTCGGGCTTGGCGGTATCGGGCTCAACGTGATTCAGGGCGCGAGGATGGTCGGTGCCGACAAGATCATCGGGGTCGACGTCAACGATTGGAAGGACGAATGGGGCCGCCGCTTCGGCATGACGCATTTCGTCAATCCGAAGAAAGTCGACGGCGATATCGTCCAGCATCTGGTGGCGCTGACCGACGGCGGCGCCGACTTTACCTTCGACTGCACCGGCAACACCACCGTGATGCGGCAGGCGCTGGAGGCATGTCATCGCGGCTGGGGCGTCTCGGTGGTGATCGGGGTCGCGGAAGCCGGCAAGGAAATTGCCACCCGGCCGTTCCAGCTGGTGACCGGGCGGGTCTGGAAGGGCACGGCGTTCGGCGGCGCGCGCGGCCGTACCGACGTGCCGAAAATCGTCGACTGGTACATGAACGGAAAGATCGAGATCGATCCGATGATCACCCACGTCCTCAAGCTGGAGGAGATCAACAAGGGATTCGATCTGATGCACGAGGGCAAGTCGATCCGTTCGGTCGTCGTGTTCTAAATCAAAAACGTCAAACACAAGGAGGAGTGACCCTATGGCTGTTCATATCCACCCATCGGTTGACAGCGGAGTGAAGAAGGGCTCGGGCAGCTACGCCGGCGGCACCCTGGTCTGCAAATGCAAGGACAAGCCGGTCAAGGTCGCCATCACCGGCGACGTCGCCCATAACCATGCCTGCGGCTGCACCAAATGCTGGAAGCCCGAGGGCGCGGCCTTTTCGGTCGTCGCGGTGGTACCGCGCGACAACGTGAAAGTGCTGGAAAACGGCGACAAGCTCCAGATTGTGGACTGCTCTGCGGCGATCCAGCGCTACGCCTGCAAGGTCTGCGGCACGCATATGTACGGCCGCATCGAGAACAAGGCACATCCGTTCCACGGCCTCGACTTCATCCATCCCGAACTGTTCCAGGAAGGCGGTTGGGCCGCGCCCGGATTTGCCGCGTTCGTGTCATCGGTGATCGAATCCGGCGTCAAACCCGACGAGATGGACGGGATCAGGGCGCGCCTGAAAGAACTCGGGCTCGAGCCCTATGACTGCCTGATTCGCCGCTGATGGATGCCATCGCCACCCACGTGGCGAAATCCAAGGCGGCCTGATCTGGCCGCTTGCACCGGCCCCGCCGGCGATGACCTGCCATCAGGGAACGCGACCTCAATGACCGTGTATTCTTCGCGTCGTGCGGCGCTGGAGCCGTAAAACCATGACGATCGAAACCGTCTCCTTAATCGATCGCATGGCGGCGTGCAGGGCGTTTACAGGCATGCCAGCCGCGAGACCGGCACCGGCATGACCTTTTCGGTCTATGTCCCCGCATCAGGACGGCGCGAAGCTGCCGGTGGTCTGGTATCTGTCGGCCTGACCTGCACCCATGCCAACGTCACCGAAAAAGGCGAATATCGCAAAGCCTGCGCCGAATTGGGCCTGATCTTCGTCGCGCCCGACACCAGCCCGCGCGGCGATGTGCCCGGCGATCCCCCGGCAATATGGAGGCGCTGCCTGTTACTGGTTCGGTTCGTCTTGCTCAGCGCCGATCAGGGAAAATCGCGAGGGGAAGGAACAGAAAAAAATAGATCGAAAACCATCCGGAAGACATGGTTTTTGACCAACTATCGTTTGGGATCTTTCCTGCGGGAGTTGAGGACGAAATTTAAAAGTGAAAATACTGGTGCGGTAATAATTGCGCGAGTATTTTTTTCACTTGTTACGTGCGGATCGTATCTCGAGGAATTCTTATTGTTTTGATGGTGAATCTTCAATGCCCTTGCCCCCGGGCGCAGATCAAGACGAAATCTATTCCAGCGAAATCAACCCTTGTTGTATGGCAACTTTGACCGACCAGGCCTTGATGTCGATGGCCGCGAAGTGGCGGTGCGCCAGTTCTTTGAATCCGCTGAACAGCGGCGTATGCGAGCCGCGGTTGAAGCGGGATCCTCGCCGGCGACCCGCGCTCGCGCAGGCGCGCCAGCACCCGTCTTCGCCGCGTCGCCGCCGACCGCCAGCACGACCTGATGGGGGCAGTTATCGAGCGCCACGTAGGCGTTCGCGATGCCGTCGATGAGTGCCCGGCGGCAGCGCGATTCGTCGCCACCGCCAGCAAGGTGGCCTCGGGGATCGTGGGATCATGGTCGATCGCTATTACCATGGCGTCGAGCGACTGCAGCGCCTCGACCGGCGGCTCCGCCTCGGCGATGCCTGCCGCCGTCAGGCTCGACCACTCGCCGATGCTGTGGCCGGCCATCATGTCGGCGCACGCCGAGCATATCCATGAGCGCGAGCATGGCGCGGTTGGCGCCCATAATCGCCTCGCATTGCCGGTCGATGCGCCACAGCCGCTGTTCGGCCTGCGCCGCTCGTCCTCGAGCGGGCCGGCGGAGGGAAGATATCGGCGCTGATGGGATCGCTGCGGCCCTGCGACAGGATGGCACGGTCGGCCGCGTCGAAGGCGGCGCGCACCGCGGGAAGTGCAGGCAGAGCTCCGCCAGCATGTTGAGGTTCTGTGGACCCTTCGCCGGGGAACAGGTAGGCGACCTTCCCGTCCCCGGCCAGCGGCTGCGCGAAGTAGTAGATGCCGCGTGGGTCTTTGATCTGCCGGCAGGCCGGACCGGAGAGCAGCTTGTGGGCGCGCGCCAGCTTGCGCCCAGGTCGTCGAGGGAGGCGGCGATGATGGCCAGGCGATAGGTGGCGGGTCGAAGCGCTGGCTCAGCGTGAAGGCCAGGTCGGCGAAGCCCATGTCGGGGCAGGCCGCCACGTACGCCCCCAGGCGCTCGACCTCCGCGACGAACTCCTCGCGCGTGGCGGCGCCCAGGAACAACAATTCGCTCTCCCAGGGCAGCAGATCGGGCGCGCTGTTCGGGCTGGCGGGCGCCTCTTCCAGCACGGCGTGGGCGTTGATGCCGCCGAAGCCAAAGGCGTTCACGCCGGCGCGGCGCGGCGCCCGCGCTCCGTCGATCCACGGCCGCGTCTGCGTGTTCATATAGAACGGCGACGTATCGAGGCCAAGCTCGGGTGCGGCGTCTCGCAGTGCAGTGTCGGCGGCAGCATCTTGTGGTGGAGCGCCAGCGCCGTCTTGATGATGCCGGCGACGCCGGAGGCGGGCATGGCGTGCCCGATCATCGACTTGACGGTGCCCAGGGCGATGTGCGGTCGGTCGCCGCGCGGGCCGAAGACGGCCTTGAGCGCCTGCGCCTCGGTCGCGTCGCCGACCAGCGTCGCCGTGCCGTGCGCCTCGATCAACCACCGTCTGGGGTCGATACCGGCGCGCTCGTAGGCGCGCCGCAGCGCCAGAACCTCGCCTTCGAGGCGCGGCGCCATCACGCTGAGCGCCGGCCGTCGCTGGCGCTGCCCACGCCCTTCATCACGGCGTAGATGCGGTCGCCGTCGCGCTCGGCGTCGGCGCGCCGCTTGAGCACGACGATGCCGATGCCTTCGCCGGGCAACGTGCCGTCGGCCCGGCGTCGAAAGGGCGGATCTGCGAGCCGTGCGAGAGCGCGTTGAGCGTGGAGAAGACCATCAGCAGCGGGACGCAGGTAAACGTGTGCGAGCCGCCGGCGATGGCCAGGTCGCACTTGCCGCTGAGCAGGTCGTCCATCGCCGTTTCGAGGGCGATCAGCGACGAGGCGCAGGCCGCTCGACCGTGTAGTTGCGGCCCATCAGGTCGAGGCGGTTGGCCGCGCGGCCGGTCACGACGTTCGGGATGTGTGTGGTCCCAGCTCGGCGCCGAAATCGGGCAGGCTGGCGCGCAGCTCGCGCCGGATCGCCGCGAGCTCGGCGGCGGTGTGTTCTGGATGGAGCGTCTTGAGGATGCGCAGCGCCTGCTCGATGCCGACGGAGCGCTGGAACAGGTTGGAGTTGCCGCGGTCCAAGGTAGTTGCCGCGGCCCAGGATGAACTGGTCGCTCCCGCTCGGTCGTCCCCGCCGTACCCAGCGTCGCGAGGCGTCGTCGACGAGCTTGAGGACGAGGAACTGATCGACCTCGCCGCCCGCGACGCCGACGGGCATGATGCCGAAGGCCAGCGGGTCGAACGGGATCTCCGTCGGCAGGTAGCCGCCGCGTTTGCTGTAGACGCGGTCGTCGTCGCTGGAGAGGGATCGTAGAAAGGATCGACGTCCCAGCGCCCGGCGGGGACGTCCGTCGACGGCGTCGACGCCCGCGGCGATGTTGCGCCAATACGCGCCAGGTCGGGCGCGCCGGGAAACAGGCAGGCCATCCCCACGATGGCGATCTCTCCGCGCGGGGGGCGCTCGCACGCTGTCGTGGCTCTCGGATCCGTTCAACTGTGTCTCCTGAGGTCCCTGTTGTGGCGCCGTTGGTTGCCGCCCACTGAAGTATATCGGCTGATTGTCGCTGCCTCCTTAGTGCCGCTGACCAGTGCCCTGTGTCTCAGCCATTCACCGGGCAGGTCGCTCTACCAATCATGCGCATGCGTCGCAGCCCCTGCCCCACGGGCCGTCGCCGTAGACGACCTCGACCTCGCCCTTGCGCCCGAAGCGCAGCTCTTCCACCGCGCGCCGGTAGCCGATCGCCGGCTCGATCAACTCGACGCCGCGGCGGGCGAACTGCGCCTCGATCTCGGCGCTGACCATACCGCCGCCGCGGTCGCTGCCGCGCCCCACGGCCCCCAATTAAAGGCGACCACGCGGGCCGGCCAGCGGGCGTCGAGGTACAGCGCCAGCTTGTTCATCACGCCGTTGGCCGCGCCGTAGTCGGCCTGGCCCCTGTTCCCGAAGCGCGCAGTGACCGACGAGAAGAAGGCCAGGAACGCAGCGACTCCGGCCGCAGCTTGCGGGCCAGCATGAAGCCGCTCTCCGCCTTGGTCCCGAATACGCGGTCGAACGACTCCGGCGTTTTGTCGAGCACCAGCTTGTCCTCGATCACGCCGGCGCCGTGGATCACCCCGTCCAGCCGGCCATACGTCGCATAGATGCCGTCGATCAGGCGCCGAACGCCGCCTCGTCGCGCACGTCGACCGGAAGTAGTGGACCGTGGCGCCGGTGTCTGGAGCGCCGGCCATCGCCGCGCGCATCTCGCGGTCCTGCAGCAGGCGGGTGTATGCCGCCTCGACATGCGCCGGGTGGGCTGCTCGCCGGCCGCTTTCATGCGCGCGATCAAGGCGGCCTTGAGCTCTCTCGGCTCCTCAGGCCGGCCGTATCGGCCGCTTCTTCGTCGGCGCCGGCAGCGGCGAGCGCCCCACCAGGATCAGCGTCGGCCGGCAGTGCCGGGCCAGCTCGGCGGCGACGCCGGTGGTGATCCCGCGCGCACCGCCGGTGACCAGGATGACCCAGGAGGAATCGGGCGCCAGAGCGTGGCCGCGGCACCGGCGTCGAGCGGCGCGCCACCGGCTCCACCATGAGGCGCGCGGCGCCCTGCCGCCCGATCTCGATCTCGTCGTCGCGGCAGGGCATCTCTTCCAGTATCTGCGCCGCCAGCGTTGCCGCCGGCTCGCGCGGGACCACGTCGACCGCCTTGACCTGCACGCCGGGCCATTCCAGCGCCAGCGACTTGAGGAAGCCCGCTATGCCGCCGTGGCCGGGGAACAGCGTCGCCACTCGTGCCGGAGCGTCCCGGACGCGCAGCGTCGGGCGCGGCGCTGTCGAAGCCGAAGGCGCCGCCCATGCCCGTCACGGCGAGCAGCGCGCGCTTCTTGCCGGCGTCGCGCCTGCCGCGGCAGGTGCAGCAGATCGGGGCCGGCGCCATGCGCCAGGTGATACAGACCCTTCACCTCCTCGGCGAGGCGCTGTTTCCATGCCGCTAGGTCCATGTCCCGGCGTGACGGCGTTTCGCCGCGCAGCGGCAGCAGGTGGATGATCCCGCCGATGGGTCCGGCCGCTGCCGGATCGCGTCGAGTGCCTCAGCCACCGCGTCCGGGTCGGCAAAATCGGTCGCGAAGCGATCCTGCCCGAGATCCTCGGTCTTCGGCGCGGCGCGCAAGACGACCACGCGATGCCCATGGCGGCGGAGCTCCTCCGCCAGCGCCTGGGCGATACCGCGCTCGTCGTCGGTGACCACCACGGTCCCCTCCGTCGTCACGATGCCGTGCGGCGGGAGGCGGACGGTGCGGCGGTGGCGCGCAGCACGAAGCGAGGGACGGCGGCGACCGAGGCATGTGACGCGTCGGGCCGCGCCACGGTCGCAGCTGGGCTAACGGGTGGAGGGTGCGCCGGCCGCGCGGCGCGATCGCCGCCATCATGCCGGTGACGACGGCGCGCAGCGTCTTGACGGCGCTCAGCTTCTCCATGGCGCCATCGGGGACCGCGTGACGCCGACCGCGCGGCGCAGGCTGCCCACGATCTCGACGCGCTTGATGCTGTCGATGCCCAGGTCGGCCTCCAGGTCGAGGTCGAGATCGAGCATCTCGGTGGGATAGCCGGTCCGCTCGCGCGACGATGGCGAGCAGGCGCCGCGTCAACTCCTCTTCTGTGAGCGCGGGCGCCGCCGGCTGCGGGAGCCGGCTGCCGTCACGACCGGCGCGGCTGCTGTTGCGCCACGGTTGGAGCTGCGGCGCCGTGCGCCGGCGCTGCACCGGCGCGCGGCTGACGGTTGTGGCGCCGGCGCCGTCGCGCACGCTGGGCGCTGCATAGGCAGCCGGCGGTGGCGGACGGTGCGGTCGGCGCTGCGGCGGCGTGGCCGGCACGCGTAGACGCGGGCGGCGCAGTAGGCTGGCTGGTGCGGCGGTAGGCCGCCGACGCGCCACGGGAGCGGCGGACGGCGGCGCGCGGCCACCGCCGGAGCCGGCTGACCAAAATAGGCGGCCATCACCGCGCGCTGCGTCTCCAGGAACTGCGCCATGACCTGCTGGAACTGCATCACCGCCGCGCTGATCTCGTCGGCGTACATGGCGCGCCGCTGGCATAGCGGCGGCATGCGTACCGGTCGCGGCGCGTGATGCGGCCGGCGTGACGGTTGGCGATGCATGCCGTTCGCGGCGTGCCCGTTGCCGCTGGAACGATCGGCAGCGGTTCCAGCCGCTCTGCGCCGACGTCGTTATCCCGGATATCTGCCATCTGTCCCTCCGATCCGACGGCCGCGGCATCAATTCCGCGGCTTCGACAGTCAGTGCTCTCAACCGCGTGTGGCTGAGACTCGAGGGCGCGGTAGTCCGCTGGTGGGGCTATCTAAAGGACCAGTCTCGGCGACCGGCGCCATGGCCGGCGCGGCTCACCGATGGGCCGGGCATAGCCGCCGTTGACCAGCCATGTGGTGGCGGCAGGTGCCGGCGCTCCGGTGCGCTCGTCCATCGCGCGCACGTCGATCCGCCGCGCCCCGCGGCCCTGGAACAGCCGGTCCAGCTCATGTCGCCATGCCCTGCGCAGCCATTTGGGCCAGCGCGTGCTGGAGTTGCAGCAAGCCCGTTGCGGCCCGGTTGGTCAGTGGCCACGCAGGTGCGGCCGCTCGCCCAGGATCGCGCCGACCAGGCCGGTCAGCACATTGCGCGGCCCCACTTCGACGAAGAGGCGCGCGCCGGCGTCGTACATGGCCTCGATCTCGTCGACGAACCGGACCGGGATTGACCAGATGGTCGCCCAGCAGCGCCACGATCGACGCCACGTCGTGGGGTAGTCTGGCCCCGTCGTGTTGGCGTAGACGGCGATCGCGCGGCGGGGCGAACTGCTGCGCGCGCATGACCTCCAGCAGCCGGTCGCGCGCCCGGCGACCAGCGGCGAGTGGAACGCGCAGGAGACCGGCAGGCGGCGCGCCCGCAGGCCCCGCTCTTGACCCGCTCGATCGCCGCGTGTGACGCCCGCCGCTGGTCCCCGAAATCACTGTCTGCGCCGGCGCGTTCAGAGTTGGCCAGCACCACGCCCTCGATGCCCGCGATCAGCCGCGCGACGGTCGCGGCGTCGGCCGAGACGGCGGCCATGGCGCCCGGCGTCCGTCCCGGCCGCCTCGGCCATGAAGCGGCCGCGCGCCTCGGAGAGGAGGAACAGCGTCTCGAGGTCGTAGACGCCGGCCGCGTAGAGCGCCACGAACTCGCCGTAGCTGTGGCCGGCGACGACCGATTTCTGGAATTCGATGGAAGCGGTCGGCGGCCGGTCGACCTGGCGACTGGGTGGAGCGTTCAACTGCGGCAAGGCTCAACCCGGTCAAGTGGCCGCCGTGGGCCGCGGCTGCCCGTCGGCGCTTTTCCGCGGGGTCAACGTGCTCGACACCCGTGCGGAGGGCGGACTGTGATCCGCCCCCAGCATGTCATCGACATCGCGCTTCAGACTGCGGCGAAGCTGGGCCGCGCCGCGGAAACCATCGTGTTGGTCACTGAACGATCAGCGGCGTCGCTGCGGTGGGCAAACAACTCGATGACCACCAACGGTGTGTCGACGGCTCGCCAGACTACGGTGATTTCGGTTGTCCGGCATGGCGATACGGCTCGGGTCGGCTCGCTGACCACGGCCGAGGTCGAGCCGTCCGCGATCGAGGAATTGGTCGCCGCGTCGCAGTCGGCGGCCGTCGCGGCCCCCGAGGCCCGTGATGCCGCACCGCTGCTGAGTGGCAACACCGCGCCGGACGACTGGGACGCCCCGATTGCGTCGACCGGGCCCGAGGTGCTTTCCGGCGTTGCGGGCCCGCTGGCAAGCGGATTCTGTGGTCCTGACCAGTTATACGGCTTCGCGCAACACACGCTGCAGACAACGTTTCTGGCGACCTCGACCGGACTGCGGCGCCGCTACACCCAACCGGCCGGTCGGTGGAGATGAACGCCAAGCGCGACGGCGCCAGCGCCTGGGCCGGGGTCGGAACCCCCGATTTCGTTGGCGTGTCCACCGATTCGCTGCTCGAAGAGCTGTCGATGCGGCTGGGCTGGGCGTCGCGTCGCGTCGAGTTGCCGGCCGGGCGATACGAGACATCCTGCCACCCTCGGCCGTGGCGGACATGATGATTTACCTCGGCTGGTCGATGACCGGCCGCGGCGCTCAGGAGGGCCGCACCGCGTTGTCCGCGCCCGCCGGCGGGACTCGGGTGGGGGAGAAGCTGACCGACCTGCCGTTGACCTTGTATTCCGATCCAGCGGCGCCCGGGCTGGGTTGCACGCCCTTTGTGACCGCAACGAGTTCGTCGGAGACGCTGTCGGTGTTCGACAACGGGATGAACATCGGCCGGGTGGAGTGGATTCGCGACGGGGTGATCAACGCGCTGGCCTACTCGCGGGCCGCCGCCGCGGAGTTCGGCGCTCCGGTCGCCGTCGCTGCCGACAACATCCTGATGACGGGTGAGGGCACCGAGCTCGCCGAGATGATCGCGGCAACCGAGCGCGGCCTGCTGCTGACCACGCTCTGGTACATGCGCGAGGTCGACCCCACCACCTTGCTGCTCACCGGGCTGACCCGCGACGGCGTGTACCTCGTCGAAGACGGCGAAGTCAGGGCAGCGGTCAACAACTTCCGCTTCAACGAGAGTCCGCTAGATCTGCTGCGGCGCGCCACTCAGGCCGGGGCGAGCGAGCTGACACTGCCGCGCGAGTGGGGCGACTGGGTGACCCGCGCGGCGATGCCGTCGCTGCGGATTCCCGACTTTCACATGTCGTCGGTGAGCCAAGCGACATAGCGAGACGCCGATTCGCCGTCGTCGCAAGCGCGTTCGCGCTAGAGTGATCTCCCTCACAGTGCCGGGCGAATGGCTTCGCCCATTAGGGGGGTCCTGGTGCCAACTGCTCGCATTGATCGCGCTGTGGGCGTTGTCATCGCCTTCGCCGCGGCTTATAGCTGGATGTCGGTCGGCCACGCGTACGGAGACCCCGGCGCCGGTGCGGATTTCCTCGACGGTTCGACGCACGCCATCGTGCTCGGGCCCACCTTCATGCCGGACCCGACCACCTTCCCGGGGTATGTGCCTGGCGTCGTGACGGAATACCTTGAGCCGCTTGGCTTTTCCGACAGCGGTACTGTGACGGCGCTGATTACTCCCGAGTCGCCGGACTTCGGGCCGTCCATCGCCTCGGGTGTGGACACTCTGGTCCACACCATCGAAGCCGCCTACAACGCGAACAAGAAATCGGCAGCAGACCCGCTCACGGTATTCGGTTATAGCCAATCGGCTGTTATCGCGTCGCTGGCAGAGCAGGAGCTCGCCGCTTACCAGATCCCGCTGCAGGACTTACGGTTTGTCATGCTCGGCGACGCCGCCGCCGACCCACTATCGGGACCAACCGGCCTGCTCGACACCTGGGGGGCCACGCCCTTTGGCCAAGAGGTCGATTACTTCCTCGGGTGGTCGAATCTGGTTGACGTCACCACGCCGAACCATCTTTATCCGACCGACGTGTTCACGGTGGTCAACGACTTCTTCGGAGACACCGCGACGCCGGCGGATTTTGCGGCCGACCCGCTTGGTGCCCTATGGCAGGACTTCGTCGGATCTTCGAACACGGCAGCAACTGTACGCTTAAGCCGTACGTATTGCT
>CAVUUO010000003.1:0-85191 GCA_963744675.1 uncultured Alphaproteobacteria bacterium | reverse complement strand
GCGGCCAAAGCCTATGATCAGCAGGGTCTTGCCATAAAGGTCGAACGGCAGTTTGCCGAGCCTGGTGCCCCAGTTGCCCTCCTTGACCAGCGCGTGCATTTCCACCGCGCGTTTGGCCAGCGTCAACATCATGAACAGTGCTTGCTCGGCGACGGAAGGCGAATTGGCGGTACCGGCGACCATCAGCGGCACCTTGCGGCGGCTCAGCGCCGGAACGTCGACGGCGTCGTAACCGACCCCGATACGCGTCACCACGCGCATATCACCGGAAGCCTCGAGTTCGGATTCGCCGAAACGGGTCGGGCCCAGCGCCACGCCGTGAACCGGCGCCTGCCGCTTCAGCATCGCCTCGAAATCGGCTGAAGATATCATGTTGGGAAATTCGACCAGTTCGATGTCGTCGCGGTCTTTGAAAAGCTCTCGCCCCTGCTGTGAAAAAACTCGGTAATAAGCACCTTCTTCTTGTTGGTCGCCATTCCCTGCACCCTTGGCCCGTTTCTGGGCATTTTCTTTATGCGTCCGTCATATGACGGCGCCGCTGGCCTCATTTAGCAGGTGCATATTGTTGAGGTCCACTGCCAATCGGAGCGGTTTTCCGGCTTGCGCATTCACATTGGGATTAACTTTTCCGCAAATCTGGGCGCCTTCCAGCGTGAAATAGACCAGCGTCTCCATACCCATCGGCTCAATGACATCGAGCACGGTCTCGAACTCTTCATGACCGGGCTCGGGATGCGCATTTACTTCGGCGATATGTTCCGGCCGCAATCCGAGCAGCAACTTTTCATCTCGTTTGATCGGCTGATATCTGGCGGCGCGGGCTGGAGGGAGGGGCAACGAAATCCGATCGCTCAGCCGGACGTTCAGCTTTCCGGAAACATCCTCGAGCCGGCACGGCATAAAATTCATCGCGGGCGAGCCGATGAACCCGGCCACGAAGCGCGTCGCCGGCTTGTGATACAGCTCGTTGGGAGTGCCGATCTGCTCGATGCGGCCGTGGTTCATGACCACCACGCGGTCGGCAAGCGTCATCGCCTCGACCTGGTCGTGGGTCACGTAGACGGTGGTGGTACGAACCTTCTGGTGCACCTTCTTGATCTCGATCCGCATCTGCACTCGCAGCTTGGCGTCGAGGTTGGACAGCGGCTCGTCGAACAGGAACACCTTTGGATTGCGGACGATGGCGCGGCCCATCGCAACGCGCTGGCGCTGGCCGCCCGACAATTGCTTCGGCTTGCGGTCGACGAGTTCGGTAATGTCGAGCATGCGGGCAGCTTCGTCGACTCGCGTCTTGATCTCCGCTTTCGGATAATGTTTCAGGCGCAGCCCGAACGACATGTTTTCGGCAACCGTCATGTGCGGATACAGCGCGTAGTTCTGAAACACCATGGCGATGTCGCGGTCCTTCGGCGGCACATCGTTGACGACGTCGCCGCCGATCATGATGTCGCCGTCGGTGATATCTTCGAGGCCGGCGATCATCCGCAACGTCGTTGATTTCCCGCAGCCGGACGGGCCGACCAGCACGACAAACTCGTGGTCGGCGATATCGAGGTCGATGCCGCGCACCGCCTCGACCTCGTCGTAACGCTTGACGACTTTACGTAACGTAACATCGGCCATGAATGCTAACCCTTTGTCGCGCCGGCGGTGAGCCCGGCGATGTAGTAGTCCATCAGGAATGCGTAGATGATGAGCGGCGGGGCGGCGCCGAGCAGGGCGCCGGTCATGATCTGTCCCCAGTTGAAGACATCGCCCTTGATCAAGGTGGTGATGATGCCGACCGGCAGAACCAGTTGATCCGTTGATGTCGTGAACACCAGCGGATACAGGAACTGCGCCCATGAAACCGTGAAAGCGAAGATGGTCGCCGCGATGATTCCGGGTAATGCCACCGGAATGAAGATGCGCGTCAGGGTCTGGAACCAGGATGCGCCGTCGATGATGGCCGCTTCGTCGAGCTCTTTCGGAATGGATGCAAAATACCCGATCATGATCCAGGTGCAGAACGGCACGGTAAGCGTCGGATACACGATCAGCAGCACATACCATCGATTGATCAGCTGGATACCGGTCCAGTCGCCGAATACCGCGAACATCTTGAACAGCGGAATGAACAGCAGCGTGTCGGGGATGAGATAGGTGAGAAATACGCCGGTCGCCAGCGTGGCCGAGCCCCAGAACCGCATGCGCGCCAACGCGAAGGCGGCGGGTACGCTGATCAGCATGGTGATGGTCACCACGAAAATCGACACCATGGCCGAATTAAAAAAGAACCTCAGAAACTGATTTGACGTCAGCAGTCCGGCGTAATTCACCATGGTCGGATGGAAAACCCACCATGGATTGGTTGCCGCCGATATCTCGGCGCTCGACTTCAGCGACGTGATCAGCATGTAGAGCGGTGGCACCAGCGAAAACATCGCGAACAACGTCAGGAAGAAGTACGACCACCGCAGCGCCCAGGTACGGTCGCGGCTCATGCTGCCATATTTGACCGTGCGGGTCGGCGCGGCCTTGTCGATCACTACCGTGCTTGCCATCAGGCTTCGTTTCCGCGTTTGTTGATATCGCGCAGGATGAAGATCGCGGCGATTGCGAGGATCGGCACCATGAACAGCGAGACACTGGCACCAAGCGGAATGTCGCTGCCCTCAATGCCAATGCGGAAAGCCCAGGTCGCGAAGATGTGGGTATGGTCGAGCGGGCCGCCTGCGGTGAGAATTCGCACGATATCGAAGTTCGCGAATGTGACGATAAGCGAAAACAAGGTCGTGATCGCGATGATGTTGCGCATCATCGGCAACGTTACATACCAGATGCGCTGCCACCAGTTGGCACCGTCGATGGCGGCGGCTTCGTAAAGCTGATCGGGCACCGATTTCAGCGAAGCCAGATACATGATCATGAAGAACGGCGCGCCATACCAGATATTGACCAGAATGACCGAGAAGCGGGCCCAGCTCGGGTCACCGGTCCACGCAATCGGCCCGATACCGAAAAATGACAATGTGTAATTGAAAGCGCTGTAGGATGGGTCGAACAGCCACAGCCACGCCAGCGTGCTCATCGCCGGCGGAATGACCCACGGCACCAGCAGCATGCCGCGCCATTTGCGCTGGCCCTTGGCGGGAATGTTGTGGACGAAGTGCGCGACGATAAAGCCGATCAATGCCTTGAACACCACGGCCGTGATCGCGAAAATGCAGGATTGCTCGACCACCAGCCAGAACGTTTCGCGCTTGAAAAGAAACTGGAAGTTGCCAAGTCCGACAAAGCGCTGCATCGACTTGTTCAAGGTCGCAAGATGCAGGGAATAGAAGGCGGGATAGATAACCAGAATCGCGATCAGAAGGATCAGCGGCAGCGTCATGAGAAAAGCCGCGGTCGATTTACGCTTCATCGCGGCCCGTAAACTGGAACGCTTCCGCGCAGGTCGCTTCTCGACGACACTGTTCGGTTGAAATGTGACATCAACCATGATGCATCTTCCTCGTCAGTTTCATCTTTGAGCGCCGGGGTCCGACATTTTCCGGCATATCAACAGGCCGGCAATCATGGCCGGCCGCTCGCCGTTTCGATGCAACGCCTCGTTGAATGCTCGCCGCGACGGCCATACAGTCCTGACCGAGTGAACGCCGCGGCGAATTTTCAGCTTCGCATGTAGCCTTCGCACTCGCCTTCCGCCCAGGCCAGCGTCTTCTCCATCGCTTCGCCCTGATGGTACCGCAGGCACATCTTTGTCAGGACGGCTTGCGAATAGATCTGCTGGGCGATCTTGGGAGGCGCCGGAGAGGCTGCAATCGACAGCGTCTGGTGCTTGAACGGATTTGGATAGTGATAGAGCGTTCCCTTCGGCGGGCCTTCTTCGGCCCACGTCTTCAGCGTCGTGAGCTTGTCCCACGCCGGCAGATCGTATCCGCCGCTGGCCGCAACGAGCTTCTCGATGGAAGCGGGTTGCGACAGGTGAACCAGCAGGCTCTTCGCCGCCTCCTTGTTCTTGGAAAAGCTCCAGATGCTCCAGAAATACGGGAGGTACGGCGCAAACCGGCCTTTCGGTCCGGCAGGGAAGCCATGGGTCCAGCATTGCTCGGCGACCTGCGGAGCGTCACGTTTGGCAACCGCCCAGGCGCTGGGCGGGTTCATGATCATCGCGCCGCGGCCGGAAACCAGCCACTTGTTATTGGACGCGTCGTCCCACGCAGCGACGTCCGGCGGCAGGAAGGCGATCAGCTTCTTGTAGAATTCAAGAGCTTGGCGCACCGCGTCGGTCTTGACCGTGAGTTTACCCTTGGCGTCGACAAGTTCTGCGCCGAAGGCCTGAAAAAACGCACCGGCGGTATCGACGTTATCGGTTGTCTCGCCGAGGCCGATGCCGAACGGAAAGCCGCCTTTGTGGCACGCTTCGGCGGCCTTCAGGAAGGTGTCGGTGGTCCAGTTGTCCGCTTTGGGCGGGCTGCCTGCCGGGTACATTTCCTGCACGTCGATGTTGGCGTATTTTTTCATCAGGTCGATGCGCGAGCAGGGGCCCTTGATCTGGCTGCCGACACAGGCAGGAACGCCAAGCCACTTGTCGCCGGCCTTGCCAAGGTATTGCGCGGTGCCGTTTACCTCGCCGTTCAGTTGGATCAAGGGCGCCATGATATCGTTGACGGGCTCGAGCTGCTCGGCGTGCGCGTGCGGCCACCAGCTCGGCATGGCGAGGAAGTCATGGCCGGACTTGGCCTGCGCCTCGGCGGCGATGGTCAGCAGGTTCTTGTTGCCCTGGCTCGGAATGTAGTCGATCGAAACCTCGACCTTCTCTTTGGCGGCCCATTCATTGACCAGTTGGGTACAGGCGTTGTTGGCGCCGGGCACCCAATGGTCCCAAAAACCCATCGAGAGTTTGCCGGCAGCGTGCGCCCCTCGAACGTACGGAGCGGTTATCAATGCCGCGGATGATAGTGCGGTAGCGGCAACGAATTGCCGTCGAGTAAGCTTCCTCCGAGACATGGCGTTCTCTCCCTGGTGAGCCATTCGTGCTGAGCTGAATTGCTGCTGTTGTTCTTTTTTCCCCATCTGCCAGCCAGGCCACAATTGAGCACTGCTGGGCGCCGTGGAGATTTTAGCTTTCGGCAATCAGAGCAGAATTGCCGGCGTCTGTCGAGAAATCAGCTTATGCCGGCTTCTAGAACTTACGTTGCGTCTCGGAGTGGCGGGCCGGGCTCCCAGCTACCGCTTCGTGGCCCCATACTGCGCTGCACACAGCAGCGCGCCCACCCAGCCTGTGCGCGATTGCCGCGGGCTCAAGTCAGAGCAATGACATGATCCGCGCCGTGGACTCGTGCGACGCGAAGCCGATATTGTCTGAATCGCCGCAACCGCGCAGAGATGCGCGGCAAGATTGATCGACCCGGGGGAATAGCGAATGCTTACCAGACTGACGAAGCGCACGAACCGGACAGTACATTTCGCGCTCGTCGCCGGAGCCATCTCACTTATCGTTGGGTCGCCCGCCGCCGCGCATGCCCAAGGATTAGTCAAAGGCGTTCAACAGGGAGCGCAAGCAGGCAATAAGGCCGCCGGACCGGTGGGCGGCGTGCTCGGCGGCGCTATCGGCGGTGTTATGGGTGTTTTCACCGGGGTGCTCGGAGTTCCAGCCAACAATCCGCAAGCCCCTGCTCAGCCCGAGGCGAAACAAGGAAATCCCGCAAAGGGCGCGAAAACCGCAAAGGGCAAAGTAGCGCAATCCGCAGCACAAGCAGCTGAGCCCCAACTGACCGCCGAACAGATCGTCGCCAACAGCGACGCCTATATCGACCGCATCAAGACCGAACTGCAGTTGACGCCCGAGCAGGAGAAGCATTGGACCGCCTTCAACAGCGCCATGCATTACCTCGGCCACAACGGCGCCGATCGCCTGAACCTGCGAATTGCACGCGCGCAACGCGATCCGCCGGACGACATCATCGAACAGATGCGCAACGAGGCCCAGTTCCTAAACGACCGTGCCGTCGATCAGCGAAACGTCGCCGACGCGGCTGAGCCGCTTTTTGCCAGCCTCGATGCCAGGCAAAAAGCTCTATTCATCGACCAGATGGTCCGTCTGAGCCGCGAGCGGGGACTCGATTAGTCAGTCACCCCGCAATTCGAAGGCACCCAAGTGATATTCTTCAACCGCTTCGGTCGGGGGCCGTATCACGAGGGTGAAGGCGGCATTCGGATATTGCTGCCAAACGGCGAGGTCGTCCGCAGTAATGGTCAGCCAGCCGAATGTAAAAAGGTATCGGCCGGGTTCGGCAACCCGCCCAACCTGTGCCCAGCTGACCTTATGTACTTCGGGATCGATCACGTGGCGCGCCCGACAGAGAGCAAAAAAGAGGGCCGAAGCCCTCTTTCCTGATTACCAGCGGCGAACGCCCCGGCGATATCCGTAGGCGTAGCCGCCTCGCCGCACGCCGTAGCCATAACCGCGACGGACGCCGTAACCATAACCATAGACACGCGGCGCCGTGCGGATGCAGCCGTTCGGCCCGCAAACCAAGGCAACGCTCTCGACATTTGCGATCGGGGACAGCGGGGCCAGCGGCATCGCCGATGCCGTTCCGGCGGTGAGCGCCGCGCCGGCGAGCGCAACAAGACCAACAAGTGCAAATTTAAGTTTCATGGTTTCCTCCAGTGGAATCAAGTTTGGTGCGCACACAGTATAAAGTCGAATGTGAACGGGAGATGAGCGCTCCATCCCAGATCGACGGCTAGTTAAAGGCGAAATTAAGTTCGGTCTCGAACACGCCGTTCGGTAGGCATCATGGCTTCACATAAATGCTCTCATACAATCCCGCGTACTCTTCCTTCCAGCCTCGCTTGTCCACGAGAAATCGCCTTAGATTTTCATGAGCCTTCACCCAGAGCACCGCATCGATCTTGTATTTGTCGAGCACGGCATCCCAGCCGGCCTCATCAATCTCCCATTCGGCCAGCTTGAAATAATCACGTAGTAACGCATCCGGATAGGCGGTAGCTCCTCGGCCGTCCACGAACACAGGTACGCTACCTCCGGTACGGAAAATCAAGAGTCCGCCGACGTTCCAGTTGTTGAGAACTCGCGAATGCGAAAAGTGGGTTTGAAGGTAAAGCGCATCCTGTTCTGAGAGCATGTCGGGAAGTCCGAGGGCCGGTTGTATTTGCACAAAGATCAGCGGCAGCGTGCACGCGCCAACGATGCCGGCAGCCAGCAAAGATTTCTGGATCTGAGATTTGTCAGGCTGTTTAGGCAGCAGCCGATCGATGTGGAGGGCGAGCGGCACCGTCGAGAACATGAAAAAAAACGACATGTATCTGAGTTGATAAAGTCCCAAACACAGAAATAGCCAGGCCAGCAGCCGCGCTTCCAGGGGAATTGGACGGGAGCCCTTGTAGCGCAGTTCGAGCCCGACAAAAGTCAGAATGTAGATGATGCCGGGAATGCTCGGCAGAATGTTCCCCGAAACGGTTATGTTCGAATAGTAGGACTGCCACTCGGTGATGTTCGCCTGCACAAAGTGGCCCAACGTGGCGGATACGCCGTCATAGATATGCCAGCCGAGGGGATTGATGAATATTGCAACAAGGCAACCAAGTCCCGCTAACGCGTAAATTTTGAAGTCCGCCCAATCCCGTCGGAGCGAAGCCGCGCCGCAAAAGGCGCCGACCACAAGAAAACCAAGCAAAAAGCCGCCATGCAGATTAACCCAAAGGACCATCATCGCCGGCAACGACACCAGTCGTTTTCTCTTCAAACATACCCAGTAAAATATCGCGCAAAACAACATGGTAGAAATGTTGGGCGAAGCTGCAAGATAAACATTCGGCGGCGTCGCAAAAGAAGGGTACAGCAGGCCCGCCGAAAAAACGGCGATGCAGACTGCAATTATCGAAGCTCCGCTGTTTAAGCAGATCGACGTAAGTGATCCGACGATTACGGCCCCACAGGCAATTGCAAAAAATACCAGGCCGCTAAATTGCGTATATTGAAACAATACGCTGGCCATCACATCCCACAGCCATGATAGATTATGCCACTGCTTGTCTCCAAGGGTGAATGACCATGGATCCTGGAAGGGAATATTGCCTCGTTCTCTGATCAGGTCTCCGGCGGCGAGGTGCCATCCCAAATCCCAGTGCCCGAGCAAGAGTTGCGTGTGTGAAAGGTAATACAAGCACGCGAATGAAATCAGGAAGATATAGATTCCGGATCTCTGCAGGCAAGAACCGATCGCCGTCGGCCCGGCATCGAATCCGGAGTCGCTGCAAGCTTCCCGCGCGTCCATGACCCCCTCACAGTCAACGCGAGCCCCCTGAGGACTCTGCGTACTTTCGGTCTGCATAGCTTGATGTAAACGATCGATGTTTGAGGATGTTTATCCAATGTTGAAAAAGGTCGGCCGTAGTTCGATTACACCGACTGAAAGACTTTTCTGCTTAACCAATGCTTACCTGGAACTCGCGGTCATTGCGGTGCTCGCAGGCGAGAAGCCGGGGCAAGCGATCCGCTATCGGTTCAGGCCTGGGACGGCTTGCTGACCGGTCGCGCGTGGCCGCAGCAACAGCTCACGAATCAGGTTTTGCGCTGGCGCCTCGAAATACCGATAGGTAAGATATGAGGCCAGCAGCGTCGTTCCGATGAAAAGTCCGAAGAACGTGCCGTCGTACAGAGGAATCGGTGCCCCGAGCATCGCAAAAACCACCGCCGCGATCAGTTGAATCGGAAAATGCACCAGGTAACTCGAATAGGTCATGTTGCCGGCGGCCTCGACGACCTTCTGAAGCAAAGCCGGGATGACGATGTCGCGGGAGAGACAAAACAACAGGATCGGCGTAAAACCCAGCAGCAATAGAAAATCCATCGATTCCGGATGGCCATCCGTGAACTTCCAGATGCAAAGTGGGAAAACGATCAAGGCGAGCCAACCCGCGCTCTCAGCCGCGGCTCGGTAGGCGGAGAGCGTTGAGGCCCGCCGCGCCATCGCCGCCAGCCCGCCGGCGTAGAAGAAGGCGAAGCATGTCGGGATCTGCCCGCTGGTCGTCAAACACGCGGCGATCACCGCCACATTGAGCAACCAGGATCGGGTCGCCAGCAGCATCAAGAAGAACAAGAAATACACCAGGACCTCGACTGAGATCGACCAGATCGGCCCATTGAAGCTTAAAGCGTTCTGGAAGCCCCAGTTGCTCGCCATCACCAGTTGCAACAGGAAATGGGCGAGGTCGTTTTCCTGATAGACAAAGAAATATCCGTTCAAGTTGAAATACAGTGGCTGCACCAGCGCCACGAGCAGGAGGGTGGCGATGTGCAGCGGATAGAGCCGCGAGAAGCGGAGCACGAAGAACTTCCAGCCGCCGACCGAGCGGCCGGAGATGGCGTCGCGGTATTTCCAGAAAAAGATAAAGCCGCTGATGCACCAGAAGATCCAGACCCCGTGCGGACCGAAGTCGTAGAAGATATGCAGCAGGCGATAGAGCGGCAGCCTATCATTGACGAGGCCGACGGGTTCGGCGGCGGCGAAGGCGAATTGGCGATAGTGAAAAACCAGAATGGCAAACGCCGTCAGGAAGCGAAGCACCTCCAGTCCGAGCAGCTTGTTTCCAGGTCCCGGCGCGGTCGTCGGCTTCATTTGTTGCCGCATAGCGCTGAGGCCGCCTGCAACACGGCTTGATCCCATAGCTGATATCCGGCGGCGCTCAGATGCACGCCATCGATCGTGTGCGGCGTCGGCATCGGCGGCAGCGCGGCGAACGACGCGCCGCTTTCCGCGGCGAGTTCGGGTAGCGCGGAATTGTAATCGTCGATCCGGCGCATCGCTTCCGTCTGCATCTCGCTGGTCACGCGGCGGAGAACATCGATCGACGGGATCGCCAGCACGATCAGCCGGGCTGTCGCCTTTGAAAGCTTGGCCAGCAGCGCGCGGTAGTTCGCCTCGAATTGGGGCCGGCTCCGCTCCGCGGCCAACGCATCGTTGATTCCCAACGCCACCACGATGGCGGCCGCCGATTTGCCATCGAGCACGTCGATCAGCCAGGTCCCCAGGTCGCTTGCGCTCGATGCACCGTCGAGGCCGGCGTTGACGATCTCATGGCCGCACAGCTGCCGCGGCGGCGCGGACGCTTCGACGATACTGTCGCCGAGGATGATGATCGGATTGTCGACCCGGCTCAGGGTGTAAAACAGAATGATTTGCCGGGTCCGACGGTGCGAATCCGAAATTGATTGCTTGCTGACGTAAGAAAAACCGGCCCCGACAGCACCGATCAGGAGGACCGCGAGGCCGATACCCGCCCTGTTCATGTCCGCACACAGGTTTGGTGCTCGCCGGCCGCCAATGGGCTCGGAGCACGAAACTTTAAGCCGCTTGAAAGCGCCATCGGCCAAAGGGTAGGGGCGGCGGGTTAAAATATCATTCCCGCCGCTGCCAAATTCCGGGAGATTGGGCTATCCTGGAGGACAACGTCGGCGAGTTTGGTTATAAGGCCTTTGGTTTGGCGGAAGGGGTGGGATTCGAACCCACGGTACCCTTGCAGGTACGCCGGTTTTCAAGACCGGTGCCTTAAACCACTCGGCCACCCTTCCAGTGCTGCGGTATCAAGCACTTGGCGGGCAGAAGATCAACAACGACGACCCGTGAACAATCCTGTGGTTGGCCCCGACTTTGCCTAGTGCCCGCGTCGAGCAGAAGGCGCATGGACAAATCCTCTAGATCATGAAACCTCGTTGAAACCGAAGCCAAGCCGGTCCGCGCCCCGGGCGACCTCCTTCGAGCAGTTGCGGGGTTCCGCTCTTGCCGCCAACTTTGAGTCTTGGCGCGCCGGGACGGCGGAAACATCCACACGGGTGGCAGACGGACCAAGGTGATGGTGATCGTCGCGGTCGCCAAAGATCGTCCGCAACGCACGTTTCGTCTTCGGCGGCGTTAGCCCGACACCAACTTTCTTGGTCTGCTCACTGGCCCGCTCGATCTTTTCCTTTATGGGTTCACGAGGCAGTAACTGGGGTCGATTTTTGTTTATTACCCGGGCGGGCTGATATAAACGCCTGTTAATGACCGGGGATGGACCTCATTTCAACTGTCGTCGTCGTCCGCGATGGGGGCACATCTGATGCGCTTGTCGTATGTCGTGGCTGCATTTGGGATCGTGCAGCTATTGGTCTTTGCGTTGCTCGCAAGACATATTCCGTTGCTGGGCGATGAGATCTGGTACTTCGAAACCTCGAAACTGATCCCATCCTTGATCCTGGAGGTTGTTCGACTTAACTTTGACAAAGCTGATGAGATCCTCACGAGCATAGTTGGTCGCGGCTGGTTCATGCCGGGTATGTCGATCCTTGTGATGCCGGTGACACTCCTCACCGACTCCGTCGCGATGATTCGGCTCTATGTGGGGGCACTGAACTTCACGGCGGTCGTAACTATTCTTGCCTACCTTCGCAAAGAGTCCGGCGGTTGCGGCCCACCGATCTATCTGCTGTGCTGTCTCGCCGTTCCCTACTATTTGGTTTACTGCTTCACTCTTTGGGGCGATTTGGTTGCAGCACACCTGCTGCTCTGCCTAGTGCTGCGCGTTCTCCATAGCCAGAACGATTCAAGCTCTCCGGGCCTCGTCTTCGGACTGAAGGTCGGCGTCGCGCTCGGAATGATTACGATGGTGCGTGGATTTTATTGGATGTTCGCCCCGGTTTTTGCGGCCCTGTTCGTTTTGAGAACTCCGGCGCGGGAGGCGTTTTTAGTCAGACTTCGGCTCGCAGCCGCGCCGTCCGGTGCGCTCTTGCTGGCGCTGGCTATCGTCATGGCGCCGTGGACGGCCAGCATCACCCTGCGCGACGGCTTTCATGTCACAACGACGAGCACCACGCTGTCCAGAATTGTACTGATCGGCAGCAATGAATACTTTAACGGTCTTCGAAAGGACGCTTGTGGTCCGGCGGGCAGCTATCACCTGCGCGATATTTCTGTCCTTGACAATTATATACGTTGCTTCGCGTACAGGGAGCGCCGGACTTATGCAGAGCAGTCCGATGTCGAATTGGCCCTGGCGACCGCCGGCGTTTCCTATGCCGACAAGGTGCGCGCGGTTGCCGCAAACCTCCGGAATTTCGCGTTCAGCAGTGAGGAAATGCTGGAGCGCTTCTCTCAGAGTTCGAGCGCCGGCCCTGCGCCGGCATCGTGGAGGAAGGCTCTGTTCGAGACGCTGATGAAATTGAACTATTGGGGGTGGCGCGCGCTGTTAACGATCGGGATCTTTCTCTTCTTCACGCCAATGGCACCGACTCCGGGCAACCTGTTGTTGTCCACGGTCTACAAATATTCCGTGGCCCTCTATTCGGTGCACCCGTTCATGGTCGATGCTCATGGACGGTATTATGTGGAATATATCCCGTTGATTGCGGCAGCGGTCGCGGCCTTTGCAAGAACGCCTCAGCCCCTCTTCGCCTTTAAAGGACCGGCCGACAGCCTGCAGTGGCTGGTCCTCGTCGGACAGCTTATTGCGCTACTCGTCGCCCCAGCGCTCGCCATCGCTTATTTTGCAGCGGTGTAACACACCGTTCCACAAGCCTCATTCCGGAAACGCCTGCGCCGGCAGGCGGTAGACTTGAATACATTAGTCCAGCCCTGTAGGTCGGGACTCATCCCACTATCGTCCATATAGTGGTTTGTGTCCGGGAGGGGAAAATGAAAACAATTTCCATCGTTACTCCTTGCTATAACGAGGAACTGAACGTTCGGGACTGCTATGAGGCGGTGAAGCAGGTTTTCGACGCAAGGCTGACGACATACCGCAGGGAACACATCTTCTGCGACAACGCGTCGACCGACGGCACGCTGGCCATTCTGCGTGAAATTGCCGGGAGAGATCCCGATGTGCGCGTGATCGTCAACGCGCGCAACTTCGGCCCGCTCAGGAACACCTACAACGGCGTGATGGCAACCGCGGGGGATGCCGTTCTCCTGTTCCTCCCCGCCGACCTGCAGGACCCGCCAGATTTGCTGCCGGAATTCGTTGCACAGTGGGAAGCGGGATACGAGATCGTTTATGGCATACGGGCCACGCGCGAAGAATCCTTCGTGATGCGGACCGTGCGCAATATCTACTACCGGCTGCTGACGCGCTTCTCCGACCTCGACGTTCCCCCCGGCGTCGGCGATTTTCAACTGGTGGACCGCCGCATCGTCGATGCGATGCGCCACGTGCGCGACACCTATCCCTTCATGCGAATGATGACATTCGAATGCGGGGGACGCGCGGTCGGTATTCCCTATCACTGGCGCGCTCGAAAGAAGGGCCTCTCGAAGAATCGGCTGTCCGCGCTGGTCGACCAGGCGCTGAACGGGCTGGTCTCCTTTACCGGCGCACCGTTGCGTGTCGGCCTCTTCGTCGGCTTCATTCTCGCGTGCGTGAGTCTGGCATATGCCGTACTCAATTTCGTGCTCGCCCTCCTCTATTACCGGCAGTTGACCGAACCGGGCATCATGACTCTCATCGTCGCACTGTTCTTCTTTGGAGGAGTGCAGCTGTTCTTTATGGGGCTGATCGGCGAATACGTCCTGGCGATCTACGGGCAGGTGCGCGAGAAGCCGGTCGTATTCGAGCGGGAGCGGATCAATTTCGGCTCCGCGCCTCGCGATAACGCCCAGAGCACGGGCACCCTGGCCGCGCTCAATGCCGCGACTGCCGCCGGCGGACCGGCAGGGTCTGACACGGACGGGCGCGCTTCAGGAACCTGAGCCGACGGAATATCAGGACGGCGCGAATGTGAGAATGCGCTGCGCGATTGCGTGCGACGAGAGACCTGCGCTGGCGAGCAACGAGTCCCAGTCTCCGGCAGTGGAGATTTTGCCGCTCGCCTCGGGCACGCCCAAACCCAGCACAGGGGGCCGGCTGGACCAGCTCGCCAGCGCCGCAATGGCGGCCGCGTGCAGTCCGCCGCGCAGGATATGCTCCTCAACCGTTACGATCAACCTGTAGTTGCCCGCGAGGCGCCTGAGGAAGTCGGTGTCGAACGGCTTCAGGCATGGAACGCTGACGACGCCGGCGCGCAAGCCGTCGCTAGCGAGGATATCCGCGGCAGCCAGACAATTTGCGGCAATGGCGCCGCTGGTGAGCAGCACGACGTCGCCGCCTTCCCGGAGGAAGTGCGGCCGGTGCGCGTCAGACAGTTCTTCCCTTGCAAGCACCGGCTCACCCGCACGGCTAAGGCGAAGGTATGCCGGTTTTCGGCTGATACTGATCGCCCGTGTGGCCAACCGCACCTCGACCGGATCGCATGGTACGAAGACCTCGATATTAGGGAGCACACTCATGACGGCAATGTCCTCGAGCGCATGGTGCGTGTAGCCCTGACCGCCATATGCGAATCCCGCGCCCACCGCGACAACCTTTACGTCAGCGCCGTGGTAGCAGACGTCGTTCCGTAACTGCTCCAGGCAGCGAAACGTCGGAAAATTGCCGATCGAATAGATAAAAACGGTCTTTCCGCTGTGGGCAAGGCCCGCCGCGATACCGGCCATATTCTGTTCCGCCACCCCAACATTACAGAACCGCTCAGGAAACCGCTGCTGGAATGTTTCGAGCACGGAATAGCCAAGATCGCCGCACAGCAGCCAGACATTGGGATCCTGCTCGGCCACGTCAAGCAGGGTGCTTATGAATGTGCTTCTCATCCGATTTCGGCCAGTGCGCTGTCCAATTGCTCCGCGGACGGCGACTTGTAGTGCCACTCGAGCTTATGCTCCATGAAGCTCACGCCTTTGCCTTTCACCGTGTGAGCAATGATCGCCGTCGGTTTTCCCGCCTTCTGCGGCACCGCACTGAGGGTACGCTCGATTGCCTCCAGATCATGTCCATCGATTTCCATCACATGCCAGCCGAACGCCCGCCACTTTTCGGCGAAAGGCTCGAGATCCAGCACCTCCGGCACGCTGCCGAAGCTTTGGAGCTTGTTGTAGTCGACGATTGCGATCAGGTTGTCGAGCTTGTGGTGTGGAGCGAACAGGATCGCTTCCCAGTTTGATCCCTCGTCGCATTCGCCGTCGCTTAACATGCAGAATGCGCGCCAGGCACTTCCATCCGACTTTGCCGCGAGCGCCATGCCGACGGCGATCGGCAGGCCGTGTCCGAGCGAGCCTGTCGAGACTTCCACGCCCGGCACAGCGTGGCTGATGTGGCCGGTAAGCTTCGATCCGTTACGGCAATAGGTCTGCAGCTCTTCGGGCGGAAAGAAGCCGCGTTCAGCGAGCGCAGCATAGATAATCGCCGTGGCGTGCCCCTTGCTGACTATAAAGCGGTCGCGATCCGGATCGGTTGGACGTGCGGGGTCGATGCGCAGAATCCGCGTATAGAGCACGGCGAGAAGGTCCGCCATCGAAAGGCAGCCGCCGATATGGGAGGCCTTGGCCGCGTGAACCATGCGCAAGGCATCTACACGGATCCGCCGAGCGAACTCTTCCGGCCTTAGATCATTCGCGCGCATTGTACCAACACACCATCTCTCGCAGACCTTCGACCAGACCAATTCCGGGTTGCCAGCCCAGGCTTTGCAATCGCGTCACGTCGGCTTTAAGGACCATCACCTGATCGGGACGATAGGGTATCTCACCGAACCCGAGTTCACCAGCGGGATCAACGAGATCGCGTATGGCAAGGATCGTCTCGCGCAACGGCGGAGCCTCCGGACTTCCGAGATTGAACACGCCCGAAGCAGCTTCCGATTCAATCAGGGTGCGAATGCCACTTGCAGCGTCCCGCACGTGCAGAAAGCCCCATAGCTGTTCAGCCTTGGTCAGCGGCATCCTCTGCTTGGCCTTGAGAGCGCGGATCAGCTGCGGGATCAGCCAATGGTCATGATCTTTCGGCCCGTAAGTTGAGAACAGACGGACCCAGGCGAACCGCACGCCGTTCTGGTGGGAAAGCTCTGCCGCCATGGTCGCGCTCGCCACTTTAGCCATGCCGTAGAGCGTGGTCGGCCGGGGGGGATCGTCTTCGCTGATGGCGCGGTGATACTGTCCGTATTCAGCCTGCGAGCCGGCGCCTACAAACACTTTGACGCCGAGCTCCGCAGCCAAGCCCGCCAGTTCCACGGTAGAACCGATATTACGCGACTGGATCGGACTATTGCGATCGGCGTTCCTGACTCCCCACCACGCAAGATGTGCAATGGCGTCGGGTTCGAAGGCCGCGATTGCTGGTCGCAGAGCTGGGATGTCATCCAGCGAGCCTACAATGAATCGGACTCGCTCACGCACTGCCGAAATGCGCCATGCGTCACTCTCCGGCCGGACAATGGCGCCTACCTGGTGCCCGCGCTCGAGCAATTCTTCGATCAGATATGAGCCCACGAAGCCCGTGGAACCTGTAACCAGGATACGCATTTAGACGCCCTTCATTCCGAGTAGCTGCTCGAGCTCCTCGACGCCCCGGTGGATACGGTGATGACCCGGCGTGCGCCCAGGCTGATCAACTATGCCGAAACGTAAACGATGCACCGTTTTCGATAACGCGATGCGCAGAAAATACAACGCAATGAGTTGCTGCTCCTCCCGCGTGGGGCTGGAGAGCCCGTAACCAGAAAGGAAGGGCTCCAGCCGCCGTAGGGGATGGAATGTGGACCACATCGCGACATCGAACAGGGGATCGCCAACAAGTGCATCCTCCCAGTCGATCAGCGCGGTGACGCTCGTGCTGTGAGGGTCCCAGAAGATATTGTGGACCCCCGGATCGCCGTGCAGAAGGCGCGCCGGGCGGTCGGAAAGGGCCGGCCGCATGTGTGAAAACAGCCGCTCGATCTTGCCGGCCAATCCGTTGTTAACGAATTCGGCCTGAACGCAAGCCGCGATGTGCTCGCGCAAGCACACGTCGATGTAGGCGCAGAAGTCCTGATGCACGCCGCGAGGCCGCCGCCTTACGTCCTCGTCCGTGACGTCTATCAGCCCGGCGCCACCCCCTTCAACTGCATGCGTTCGTCGCAGCGTGGCTCCGATCGCAGCGGCGACATCCGGATTATCGTCGAGAAGCGCATCGCCGAGATCGCGCAGCGGCGTGCCTCTGGCCAGTTCGATAATGGCCAGATCGAACGGAGCGCCGCCGCTCTGGAAGCGCACCAGATGGACCTTGGGTACCAGAATGTCCGCGCCGACTCCGGCCAGCCAGCACCGCGCCCAGTCGTCCAGGAGCAACCCTCGATCCTGCTCTATCAGACCCGGCAGCGTGTGCCGCATGACAACAGGAGGCCCGTCAGTGCGGTCTATGCGGTGAACGGCGTGGTAGGTGCCGACCGAGAGCAACTCGGCGCTCCCCGGAAATCCATATGCTGCCGCCGCGGCGGCGACTTCGGCGGTGCGTTGTCGGGCAAGATCCGGGGCCCAATGGCGGATCGCTGCCAGCTCGCGATTCGAGAGCGGCGGATCACTTTTTGGATAGAACATGCTCCGCCGGGCCGCCGGGCGAAAGGAGAGGAGCGACTCCGATTGGGTAATTGCTCCGGGTTTCATGCCATCGATTCGTAACCAAAGTGCGGCAGCATTACCGAGGTCTGAGTTTTGATGATCGCCTTCTGCTCGGAGTTGAGCTCGTTCATGGTCGCGATGTTCGCATCAGTCGTTGGCGTACGGATCGTGCCCCAAGGATACACGCTTTCCATCGTCTTGCCATTCCACGACGGCCGCAGCAGCGAGTCATTCCATGCGATGCCGAGCTTTGCGACGAGTTTGCCGAGAGTGTCGCGCGGCGAGGCGACCAGGTCCTCGAAACGAACAATATGAAACCGATCCGGGAATCGTCGGCTGAAGATCAAAGCGTGGTGCTGCATCATCGCCCAGGTCATGGAATATCGTTCGACCGAGAGCGGATAGGGGCGCTTGCTGGTGTCAGCGAAGCCGGACCAGGGATTACGCACCACGTGGATGACATGCCCCTGCGGGAAATCCGAAAGAATCTTGTCGCCGTCGAAGCCGATCACCGGGCTGTAGCCGACATAAGCAGTCTCGCTTCCGCTCCGGTTCAGATTGTTCCAGCTACGGAAGGTCGCCTCGAAGAAGGCTGCCACGATGTTTCCGCGCGTGATCGCATGCTGGGACAGAATCTCGCAGAATACGCGCTTGCGCTCCTTTTCGTCGATCTGGAAGTCGGCGTCGCGGAATTTGCTGACATGTCGGGCCCGAGCGACAGTCTTGTACTCCTCGTCGAAGAACATTTCGTAATATTCGGCAGGATCACAGCCGATCGGAAAATCCGGGTAGCGATATTTCGAAGGATACAACGATGACAGGAAATCGACGCAACGCGAATTTCCGAGCTGCGATTTAAAAGGATACACATACAATTCCGGGTGTCCGTCGAGAAAGCGATGCGTAGTATTGCCGCCATTCTCGTACATGGCCGAAATCATGAACAAGCGAAAGCTTTTCTGATAGGGCATCCTTCAGTTTCTCTCAAAGATTGTAGTGGTGGGGCGAGGAAGGGCGTGCTCACGAATGAGCAACTTCCGTTTACAAGGCAAGTCCATAGGCATGGGCATATCGGTTGTCAATCAGAGATCACAAGCGATCGACACGCGCGATATGCCTCGCGGCTTCCAGGAGTTCCCGCGAACTCGTCGAAAGAGGAAACGCCAATCGGCTTCGACTTTGTGCCTCAGTCACCTCTGACACCTCTGAACTAGCTTCAGATACGCACGAAGGTGGTGGGCGGCGGGTCATTGGCGAGCGCGACCAAGGACAAACGTCCTTTTTTCACCTCCCAGGTTGGCTCCCGCGCGTATCCGAACTGCTGGATGGCAGGAAGCCGTTCTCCGCTCGAACCAGCCACGCCAGTGCGGCGAGGAAGTGTTGCGGAAGCTTGTGACCGACGGGGCAAATGCCGCTTGCGTTGAACCACGACCCGCGGCCGCCATGGCAACCATTCCTTCACCACGTCCGTGCCCACCCCATTTCCGCCGCGTTCGCCCTGCGATATATTCATACCTTGGTGCGGAGATTGGCCGCATCGGGAAAAAGGCCTTTGGCGCCTGGCATAGGCACGCGGCCGGCGGAATGGTATTTTGGGGCGGATGGGGATTCGGCAATCAGGACAGGTTGGCAGGGCAGTGCGGGCGGCCGCGGTCGCTGGCGCATGCGCGCTTTTGGCCAACTGCGCGCAGAATGGAAAATTCAGCCGCGTCGATCCCAAATACGGCGTTTCGAGCAGCCCGCGGGTGGTCGCCTTCGGCGAGCCGGTGCCGAAGGGCGGCGGCACCTACCGTGTCGGCAAGCCCTATACCGTCGCGGGCAGGGTTTACGTGCCGGAAGAAGACACCAGCTACCGCGAGGAAGGCATGGCCTCCTGGTATGGCGATGATTTCCACGGCCGGCTGACCGCCAATGGCGAAGTGTTCGACATGGCCTCGCTGACCGCCGCGCACCCGACATTGCCGATGCCGTCCTACGCGCGGGTCACGAATCTAAGCAACGGCAAGTCGCTGATCGTCCGGGTCAACGACCGCGGGCCGTACCACGGCAACCGGTTGATCGATGTCTCGAACCGGGCCGCCGAGTTGCTTGAATTCAAGGGCAATGGCGTGGCGCGCGTGCGGGTCGAATATGTCGCGCGCGCCCCGCTGGAGGGCTCCGACGATCGACAGCTGGTAGCGACGTTGCGCACCGGCGTACCTGCGCCATCGCCCTCAATGGTCAGGGTGGCTTCCGCCAGACCGTTCATCCCTGAAATCCCCGCACAGGGCCGTGCCATCCGCGGCGAAGTTCCTATGCCGGAGGGGCGGCCCTATACGCTTGGCAACACCTCGGCCGACCTGGCATCGATCAACGCGACATCGGAGCTGTCGGCGTCCGGCCGCGTGCGTTCCGGCGGCCGTATGATGGAAAATCCGCGCGCGGTGTCTTACGAAAACGACGGCGCCTATGCGCCGCCAAGCGTCAGGCCGGTCTCCGCCTACGCCCCGGTCGATCAGCGCGGCCCAAGCGAGTTGCTGTCCGGACGCGGGTTGTACTAAGCGCGCTGTCTTCAGGCGTCGCGGGTTTCTTGGAGAAAATCGATCAGCGCGGCATTCACTTCGGCGGGCCGTTCCTGCTGGATCCAGTGGCCGGCGCCATCGACGATCATTTTCTGCCGCAGGTTTGGCAGAACCCGCTCCAGCTCCGTGACGCGCTTGGCACCGATCAAACCCGTGATGACGGAATCCTTTGATCCGGCGATGAACAGCGATGGCTGATGGATCTGCGCGCCTTGCCACGGCGCGGTCAGCTCCCAGTTGCGGTCGATGTTGCGGTACCAGTTGAGCCCGCCGCGAAAGCCGGATGTACGGTAGGATTCGACGAAATGGGAAAGATCGGCTTCGCTGAGCCATTGAGGCAACGGCCGGTCGATCCTTATATCACCGAGAAACCCCTTGCCATCTTCGACGAATAACGAAGCAGCCGGATCGGAAAAGCCGCGGCCGAGCAGGGTTCGCATCGTCAAAGCCACATCGCGTTCGAATTCCCGTTCCGCGACATCCGGCGTCTGAAAATACTGCCAATAGAAATTCGTGATCCCGCTCGCGCGCAACATATCGAGCGGACGGCCGCGTCCCCGAAACGGCGGCGGCACGCTCAGGCCGGCGACGGCGCGAAAAATATCCGGCCGGAACAGCGCGGCGTGCCAGGCCACCGGTGCGCCCCAGTCGTGGCCGACGATGACGGCGCGCGTTTCGCCCAGCGCTGCGACCAGCGCCACCATATCGCCGACGAGGTCGAAGATGCTGTAGGCGTTGACGTCGGCAGGCGCGCTGGTTCGGCCGAAGCCGCGCATGTCAGGCACGACCACGTGGAAACCGGCCTCGGCGATGGCGGGTATCTGGTGCCGCCAGGAATAGGATAATTCCGGCCAGCCATGGCAGAGCAGCACCAGCGGACCCCCGCCCTGTTCGGTGAGGTATATCTCGACCCCATTGGCGGAAATAGTCCGTGAGGATGGCATCGTTTTTCCGCCTTGTTTCGAAGATTTTCTGGGCTTGTGCGGCGGCAGGATAGGGTTGATCGTGACCCCTCGCAATTGGGCAAGACCCCGCGGCGATGCGCCTGTCCCGTGTTGTTTGCGTCGCCCCCAACTGTTAGAACGCCGCGTTCAGGACATCGCGCATGGCCCTCAAACTATTCATGAATAGCGGATTGCATTTGGCGGGGCTGCGCCCTTGTCGGAGCCTGATCGGCGGCCTCGTCGCGCTTGGGATTGCCTGCGGCAGCGTGGCCTTCGCGGCCAATCAAAGCGTGCAGGGTGCCAAGAAGGAAGACGGCGGCTACGATACCGACGCGCCGACCGCGATCCTGATCGAGGCCGGCAGCGGCAGCGTGCTGTTCGAGAAGAACGCCGACGAACTGCGGGCGCCGTCCAGCATGATGACGCTGATGACCGCCGAGGTGGTGTTCCGCGCCATCAAGCAGGGCGACATCAAACTCACCGATCAGTACCTGGTCAGCGAAAATGCCTGGCGCAAAGGCGGCGCCCCCGCCGGCGGTCCGACGATGTTTGCGGCGATTCACAGCCGCGTTCCCGTGGACGATTTGTTGCGCGGCGCCATCATCCAGAATGGCAACGATTCCTGCATGATCCTGGCGGAAGGCATCGCCGGCAACGAAAAAGCCTTTGCCGAGGCTATGACGAGCCGGGCTCGTGAACTCGGTTTGACCCGATCGAGCTTTGCCAATGCGAGCGGTCTGCCCGATCCCGGCAACAAGATGACCGTACGCGAGCTCGCAAAACTCGCGCGGCACGTCATTCAGACCTACCCGGAGTTCTACAAACTGTTCGGTGAGCGGGAATTCACCTGGAACAAGATCCGGCAGCAGAACCGCAATGCGCTGCTCAATGCGCTGGAGGGCGCCGACGGGCTGAAGAGCGGATACAGCAAGGACGGCGGCTATGGCATGGTCGGCTCCGCCGTACAGAACGGGATGCGGCTGATCGTCGTGGTCAACGGGCTCGACGATCCCGACGATCGCGTGACCGAGGCGAAGAAATTGCTGGAATGGGGATTCCGCAATTTCGAGGCGCGCACTTTGTTCGCGGCGCAACAGCCGGTGGGCTATGCCAAGGTGTTTGGCGGCGAGAGCCGCTCCGTCAAGCTCGCAAGTACCGAGCCCGTCAAGGTGATGGTGCAGAAGAACGGCAGCGACAAGCTGATCGCCAGGATCGTCTACAACGGCCCGGTGCGTGCGCCGATCGAGCCCGGCCAGCGGGTCGGTCTCGTCAAGGTCTGGCGCGGGGCGAACATCGCCGTCGAAGCGCCGGTGTATGCGGCAGAATCGGTGGCAGCGGGATCGACCATGCGGCGCGCGATCGACGGCGCCAGCGAACTCGTGATCGGGATGTTCCGCGCGGGCGCCGAGAAGCTCTGACAATGGCCACGGCAGCCGCCAACAAAGACCAGACGCGCGGGCGATTCATCACCTTCGAAGGCGGTGAGGGATCCGGCAAGTCGACGCATATCAGAACGCTCGCCGAACGCCTCAAGGGCGCAGAGCTGCGCACAATCGTCACCCGCGAGCCGGGTGGATCGCCGGGCGCCGAAATCATTCGCCATCTCCTGCTGTCCGGGATGGGCAAGCTGCTCGGCCCCGAGGCGGAAAGCTTATTGTTCATGGCGGCGCGCGATGATCATGTCCATGCGGTCATCAAGCCGGCGCTGGATCAAGGCATTTGGGTGCTGTGCGACCGGTTTTTCGACTCCACGCGCGCCTATCAGGGCAGGCTGGGCAAAGTCGATCCCCGGGTGCTGAACGCCATGCAGCGCGTCACCATCGGGGATCTCAAGCCGGACCTGACCATCATTCTCGACGTTCCCGTAGAAGTCGGCATGCAGCGTGCCGCCGCGCGGCGAGGCACCGGCGCCCCCGATCGGTTCGAGGCGGAGGACGTGAAATTTCACGAGGGCTTGCGCGATGCCTATCGGCAGATCGCGGCGGCCGAACCGCAGCGCTGTGTGCTGATCGACGCCAACGCCGCCCCCGGGATCGTCGCGGCGAGGGTCTGGACTGCAGTACGCGACCGCTTGCTGGAATTCGACGTCTCCAAGGTGGCCAACCTCGCATGAGCGCCCGCCAGACCGAAGCATCCATTGAGCCTAAACATCCGCGCGAAACCATGTCGCTGTTCGGGCATCGCGAAGCTGAGCTGGCGTTGCTGAACGCCTATCGCAGCGGACGGATTCCGCATGCCTGGCTGATCGGCGGTGCGCAGGGCATCGGCAAGGCGACGCTGGCCTATCGGATGGCGCGGTTCGTGCTCGCCCACCGCGATCCATTGGCCGCCGACGTCCAGGCTGCCGCGACCCTGGCGATCGATCCGTCGCATCCGGTAGCTCGCCATGTCGCGGCCGGCGCGCATGGCGGCTTGCTGACGCTAGAGCGGACGCTCAACGACAAGGGCGTGATGCGCACCGTCATCACCGTCGATGAGACGCGCGAGACGATTTCATTTTTCGGATCGACCGCGGCAATGGAAGGCTGGCGGGTCTGCATTGTCGACGCCGTCGACGAGCTGAATGCCAATGCGGCCAACGCGCTGCTCAAGGTTCTCGAGGAACCGCCGCGGCAGTCGCTGTTCCTTCTGGTCAGCCATGCGCCGGCGCGGGTATTGCCGACCATCCAGTCGCGCTGCCGAAAGTTGCCGTTGCGGCCGTTGGCCATCGGCGACGTTATCTGCGCCGCGGCCGAAGCCGCACAGATCTCGGCCGATGACGGCTCGCTCGGGGAGGCCGCGACAGCGGCGGAGGGAAGCGTGGCGCGGGCCCTGACCCTGCTCGGCGGCGACGCGCTCAAGCTGCAGCAGCGCACGGCGGCGTTGCTGAACACCCTGCCGCGGGTCGACCCGCGTGAGCTTCATGCCCTGGGCGATGCGCTCGGCGGCAGCGACCGCACGGTACTTGCGGCCTTTATCGACAGCGTCGAGCGCTGGGTCGCCGAGCGCCTGCGCGCCGACGATGCCAATGCCAACGCAAATCTTCCGCGCCTTGCGCGGCTGGCGGAGGTATGGGAAAAGATCAGCCGCGCCGCGCGCGACACCGCAGAATACAATCTGGAGCGAAAACCGCTGGTGTTTTCGGTGTTCGGGCTGCTTGCGGAGGCGACGCGATAGCCGACGCGACGACGATTTCGCGCAACCCAACCCGCTCGTTCGATCCAAGGTCCGCAAAGCATAGTCATGGCGTCTGCAACCAATTCGACCCGGCCGGCCTATTTTCTGACCACGCCGATTTTTTATCCCAACGGCGTGCCGCACATCGGTCATGCCTACACCGCGATGGTAACCGATGCGATCGCCCGGTTTCAGCGGCTCGACGGGTTCGATGTGCTTTTCCTCACCGGAACGGACGAGCATGGCCTGAAGATGCAGCAGACGGCAATTGCGGAAGGCCTCACTCCGCTGCAACTAGCCGACCGCAATTCGGCGCGCTTTCGCGATATGATGAGCGCACTGAACATCTCCTATGACGACTACATCCGCACCACCGAGCCGCGCCATGAGCGCGCCTGTCAGGCGCTGTGGACGGCGATCGAAAAGAACGGCGATATCTATCTCGACAAATACGCGGGCTGGTATTCGGTTCGCCAGGAAGGTTATTTCGACGAGAGTGAAACTGTTCTCGGCGACGACGGAATCCGCCGCGAGCCGCTGGGCTCACCGGTGGAGTGGACGGAGGAGGAATCCTACTTTTTCCGCCTGTCCGCATATCAGGACAAATTGCTCGACCTCTACGAGCGCGTTCCCGATTTCGTACTGCCGCGCGAACGACTGAACGAGGTCGCGAGCTTCGTCAAAAGCGGCCTTCAGGATATTTCGGTGTCGCGCACCACCTTCGACTGGGGCATCAAGGTGCCCGGCGCGCCCGGACATGTGATGTATGTCTGGCTGGATGCGTTGACCAATTACATTACCGCCGCCGGCTATCCGGATGTCGAGAGCGAAAGTTTCAAACGTTACTGGCCAGCTAGCCTTCACGTTACCGGCAAGGACATCGTTCGCTTCCACGCCGTCTACTGGCCCGCATTCCTGATCTCGGCCGGCGTCGCCGTTCCGCGGCGCCTGTTCAGTCACGGCTTTCTATTAAACCGTGGCGAGAAAATGTCGAAGTCCGTCGGCAACGTTGTCGATCCATTTGCCATGGCCGATCAATACGGCGTCGATCAGGTGCGCTATTTCTTCATGCGCGAGGTGTCGTTCGGGCAGGACGGTAGCTATAATCACGAGGTCATTGTGGCGCGGACCAACGCCGATCTCGCCAACGATCTCGGCAATCTGGCGCAGCGCTCGCTCTCGATGATCGCCAAGCAGTTTGACGGCGTGCTGCCGGGGCCCGGCGATTTCAGCGACAATGACAAGGCGATCCTGGCGCAGGCCGATGGCATGCTGGAGCTTGCGCGCGCTGCCATGAGCACACAACAGATACATCAATGGCTGAACGCCGTCTGGGCGGTCGTGGCCGAAGCCAACCGCTATTTCGCGGGCGAGGCGCCGTGGGCGCTGGCGAAGACCGATCCGCCGCGTCAGCGCACGGTGCTGTATGTGACCGCCGAGGTGATCCGACAGATCGCCATTCTCGCACAGCCGGCGATGCCAAACGCATCGGCCAAGCTGCTCGACAGTCTCGGCATACCAGCGGGCGAGCGCGATTTTGCGGCGCTGGGTGGAGCAACGCGCATCAAGGCGGGCGTCGTTTTGCCCGCGCCGGTGGCGGTCTTCCCGCGTTACGTCGAGCCTTCGGCCTAACAAGATGCTTGTCGACAGCCACTGCCATCTCGATTTTCCGGATTTTGCCGACGACCTCGACGCCATTGTTGCCCGCGCCGAGGCCGCCGGAATAGGACGTGTTGTCACGATCTCCACGCGGGTGAAGCATCTCGATGCGTTGCTCACGATCTCTGAGCGTTTTCCGAACGTCTATTGCTCCGTCGGCACCCATCCGCACCATGCCGACGAGGAGGACGGTATTCCGACTGAACAACTCATTGAGCTGACGCAGCACCCAAAGGTCGTAGCTTTGGGCGAGGCGGGACTGGATTACTTCTACCAGCATGGCTCGCGCGAGGCGCAGGAACGCGGGTTTCGCGCGCATATCGCCGCCGCCCGGGCAACCGGGCTGCCGCTGGTGGTCCATACCCGGGACGCCGACGACGACTGTGGCCGTATTCTGGAAGACGAGATGAGCAAGGGATCATTTCGCGCGGTGCTGCATTGCTACACCGGCGGTCGGGATCTCGCGATGAAAGCAATTTCGCTGGGCCTGTCGATTTCATTCACGGGCATTCTGACCTTCAAGAAGTCGCAGGCATTGCGCGACTTGGCGGCGGAGATTCCGGCCGATCGCATCATGGTCGAAACCGACGCGCCTTACCTCGCGCCCGGCAAATTTCGCGGCAAGCGCAACGAGCCTTCCTATGTCGTGGAAATCGCAAAAGTGCTGGCGGAAACGCGCGGGGTGTCGCTGGAGGAGATTTCGCGTCAGACAACGGAAAACTTCTTCCGCTTGTTCGGCAAGGTGCCGCCGGCGAAAGCTGCGGCATGACGCTGACGCTGACCATTCTCGGCTGCGGATCGTCGGCCGGCGTGCCGCGGCCTGCGCTGGGCTGGGGAGCCTGCGATCCGAAAAATCCGAAAAACCGCCGCCGCCGTTGTTCACTGCTGGTCGAACGTCAGTCTGACAACGGAACTACGCGCGTCGTGATCGATACCTCGCCCGATCTGCGCGAACAACTGATCGACGCCAGTGTCGATCATATCGACGCGGTGTTTCTCACCCATGAGCACGCCGATCAGACCCATGGCATCGACGATCTACGTTCGGTGGTGCTGCATCAACGGCGGCGGATTCCGGTCTATCTCAATCAATCGACCGCGAAACATATCCTGCTGCGGTTCTCCTACTGCTTTGTGTCCCCACCCGGCAGCGACTACCCGCCGATTTTGGATTCTCACCCGATCGAAGCCGGCGAAAACCGGACCATCGCAGGGAAGGGCGGTCCGCTCGTGCTGTCGGCGTTCATCCTGCACCATGGCAACATCCCGGCGCTGGGCTACCGGATCGGCGCCGCCGCCTATACGCCCGATGTCAGCGACATCCCGCCCGAGAGCTGGCCCGCGCTGGAAAATCTCGACCTCTGGATCATCGACGCGCTGCGCTATGCCGGACATCCCAGCCATTTCAGCGTCAATGACGCGCTGTCATGGATTGAGCGGTTCAAGCCGCATCGGGCGGTGATCACCAACATGCACGCCGATCTGGATTACGAGGTGCTGCGTCTCAGCCTGCCGTCGAATGTGATCCCGGCCTATGACGGAATGCGGCTGGCGCTGGATTGACCGCGTCATTGCGAGGAGCCTTTGCGACGAAGCAATCCAGTCTTGCTCGTGACTCTGGATTGCTTCGCTTACGCTCGCAATGACGCTAGGCCGATATCGCCTTGGCCGATTTCACCTGATCGCGCAGCATGAATTTCTGAATCTTGCCGGTCGAGGTCTTCGGGATCGTTCCGAACACCACGGCCTTCGGCGTCTTGAAGCCGGGCATGTGACTGCGGCAAAACGCGATGATCTCGGCCTCGGTCGCAGTAGCGTTGTCTTTCAGTTCAAGAAACGCACAGGGCACTTCACCCCATTTCGCATCGGGTTTTGCTACGACGGCTGCAAACAGCACCGCGGGATGCTTGTACAGCACGTCCTCGACCTCGACCGAGGAGATGTTTTCGCCGCCGGAGATGATGATGTCCTTGGAACGGTCCTTGATGATGACGTAGCCGTGCTCGTCGAGGACGCCGAGGTCGCCGGTATGAAACCAGCCGCCTGCGAACGACTCTTGTGTGGCCTTTTCGTTTTTCAGGTAGCCCTTCATCACGATGTTGCCGCGGAACATCACTTCGCCGATGGTTTCGCCGTCGCGCGGCACTTGCCTCATGGTATCGGGATCGAGCACCGTTATGCCTTCCTGCAAAGGATAGGACACGCCCTGGCGGCGCTTCATTTGCGCGCGGGCGTCGGCGGGCAGATCGTCCCAACCCGGCTGCTCCGCGCACACCGAGGCGGGACCATAGGTTTCCGTCAAGCCGTAGACGTGCGTCAGCTTGATGCCGATGCTTTCGGCGCCTTCCAGCACCGCGACCGGCGGCGCGGCGCCGGCGATCAACCCGACCACCGGCCGCGACGATCTTGCCTTCGGCGCGTCGGGCGCGTTGATCAGCGTGTTGTAGACAATCGGCGCGCCGCACATGTGCGTGACGCCGTGTTCGGCAATCAACTGAAAGATCTTCGGCGGATCGACCTTGCGCAGGCACACATTGATGCCGGCCGCCGCCGCGACGGTCCAGGGAAAGCACCAGCCGTTGCAATGGAACATCGGTAGCGTCCACAGATAGACCGGATGCTGGCCGAGATTACCGGCTAGGATATTGCTGACGGCGTTGATATAGGCGCCGCGGTGGTGGGTAACCACGCCCTTGGGATTTCCGGTGGTTCCGGACGTATAGCTGAGCGCGATGGCGTCCCATTCGTCTTGCGGCGGCCTTGCGGCAAAGCCGGGGTCGCCTTGCGACACCGCGTCTTCGTATTCGAGTTCGCCAATCCGCTTTCCTCCGGCAAAAGCCGCGTCGTCGACGTCGATCACCAGCGGTTTCGGGGCCGTCATGAGCGCCAGCGCGTCGGAAATCACGCCGGCAAATTCCGGATCGACCAGGATGATGCTGGCGCCGCCGTGATCGAGCTGGAAGGCGATGGTGCTGGCTTCGAGGCGGATGTTCAGGGTGTTGAGCACAGCGCCCGTCATCGGCACCGCGAAATGCAGCTCGTTCATCGCAGGGATGTTCGGCAGCATCGCCGCGACCGTATCGCCCCGCCCCATACCGCGCTTGGCCAGGAATGACGCGAAGCGTCGGCAGCGCTCGTAGGTCTGGCCCCAGGTAAACACGCGGCCTTCGTACACCGCGCTGGTGAGGTTTGGATAAACGGCGGCGGAGCGCTCGAGGAAACTCAAGGGAGACAGCGGCACGAAATTCGCCGGCGTCTTGTCCAGTCCGATGCTGTAATGGCCCTGATCACTCATCGCTTCGATCCACTTCGGGAGGTCACAGAAATCCGATCGAAATCCAAGGGAATATCGCGACGATAATCAACCCGGCGAGCAGCGCAAGCAGATACCCCATAATGGGGCGGACGCCTTCGGCTGGATCGACCCGTCCGATCGCGCATGCGGCATAGTAACCGACGCCGAACGGCGGTGCGAACAGGCCGATACCCATCGCGAGGATCACGATCATCGCATAGTGAACCTCGTGGACGCCGACCAGACGCGCGACCGGAAACAGCAACGGCCCGAACAGCACGATTGCCGGAATTCCCTCCAGCACGCTACCGAGAACCACAAAAACCACGATCGACACGGCGATAAACGTCGCCGAACCGCCGGGCAACCCGGTCATCGCAGCGGCCAGCGCGCGCGAAAAACCGGATTGGGTCAGTCCCCAGGCCATGCCGGTCGCGGTTCCTATGATCAGCAGGATCGCCCCCGACAGCGACGCCGTCTCCACCAGCATCGGCATCAGCCGCCGCCAGTCGAAGTGACGATAGACCAACAGGCCGACCACGAACGCATAGACAATACCGATGGTGGATACCTCGGTTGCAGTCGCGATCCCCTCGACCACGGCGTAGCGGATCACAAACGGCAGCGCGAGCGCGGGCAGGGCGATGACAAGGGTTTTGACGATCTCGCCGCCCTTGGCGCGCTTGACATGGCTGAGGTCCTCGCCGCGATAGCGCCACCACACCAGCGCCGACAGCGTGATCGCCAGCACCACGCCCGGCAGCAAGCCGCCGGTGAACAGCGCCGATATCGAGACGCCGGTCACCGACCCGATGGTGATCAGCACAAGGCTTGGCGGAATGGTCTCGGTCTGGGCGCCGGTCGCCGCGAGCAGGGCGACGAGATCGCCGGGCCTCGCGCCGCGCGCCTTCATCTCCGGAAACAGCACCGGGGCGACGGCCGCCATGTCCGCGGCTTTCGAGCCTGAAATGCCGGACACCAGGTACATCGCGCCGACCAGCACATAATGCAGCCCGCCGCGGACATGGCCGAGCAGGCTGGCCAGGAACGCCACCATGGCCCGCGCCATGCCGGTCATCTCGATCAACAGCCCCAGGAATACGAACAGCGGCACCGACAGCAGGATGAGGTGGCTCATGCCCTCGTCCATGCGGCCGACCAGAACCATTAGCGGGGTGTGCGTGGTCAGCGCCAGATAGCCGAAGATAGCGAGGCCAAACCCGAACGCGATCGGCACGCCGGTGAAGACGCAGAATCCTGCGACGCCGACGAAGAAGATGATCAGGTTGATATTGCCCAAGGGGCGCAGCCACGGCTGCGCCAGCCAGAACACCGCTATCAGCAGCGCTACCGACAAAACAGCGCGGAGCAGCGTGCTGACGTCGCCGACCTCGGGCCAGCCGGAGCAGCGCAAACAACGCCATCAGGCAAATCCCGACCGGCAAGGCGGCCGCGCGCCAGATGTTGGGGATTTGCAATGCCGGCGTGGTGATAAAACTTTCTTCGTAGGCGTATTCATAGGCCGGCCAGGCGATCAGCAGCAGGAATGCCAGCGCCGCACTGGTCGCGACCACGTCAAGATAGGCGCGCGTGGCCGGCCTCGCGCTGGCGACTACGGCCGTCATCCGCATGTGTTCGGCGCGGCGGAACGCGACCGCCGCACCCAACATCGCCAGCCAGAGAAACAGGATCGAGGCCAGTTCGTCCGACCAGATCAGCGGCCGGTGCAGTCCGTAGCGGGCGACCACGCCGGCAAATAGGATGACGATTTCGGCGACCACCAGAAGTGCCGCCGGAATTTCGACCAGCATTCCAAGCCAAGCGTCCAGCGATTGCGCAGGCGCATGGCGGCGAGGGGGCTCGACGACCGCCTCGCCGCCCCTCGCTTGGGAGAGTTCGGCGCGAGCCATGGTGATCCGTTACGACAGCTTGCCGGCGGACTTCTCGAGCAGTTCCCAGGCCTGGTCGCCGTATTTTCCCTTCCATTCGGCATAGAACCCGGCCGAGCGCAGTTTTTCGCGGAATGGCGCGACGTTCGGCTGGTTAAAGATGAGGCCCTTGCCCGCCAGTTCCTGCTGCAAACCGGCATTCAGCTTGGCGACATCAGCGCGCTCGTTGACCGCGGCGGCATTGATGTTCTTGGCGACGATGGTCCTGATGTCCTCGGGCACTTTCTCCCATGCGCGCTTGTTGGCCAGGAACCAGAAGCCGTCCCACATGTGATTGGTGAGCGAACAGAACTTCTGCACTTCATAGAGCTTTGCGGTCGAGATGATCGCCAGCGGATTTTCCTGGCCCTCGACGATTTTGGTCTGCAGCGCGGAATAGACCTCGCTGAAGTTGATCGAGGCGGGGGCCGCGTCGAACGCCTTGAACATCGAGGTCCAGAGCGGAGAAACCGGGACGCGAATTTTAAATCCCTTGAAATCGTCGGGGCCGTTGATCGGCTTGCTGGACGAGGTTGTTTCACGAAACCCGTTGTCCCAGATCTTGTCCATCACCACGAGATTGGCCTTGACGATCTCACCGCGGATGTAGGCGCCGAGGTCGCCGTCCATCGCCTTCCACACCGTGTCGTAATCCGGGAACGCGAAGCCGATGCCGTTGATCGAGGCGGCCGGAACCAGGGTGGCAAGGATCAAGCCCGACAGCGTGAAGAATTCGATGCCGCCGGAGCGGATCTGGCTCAGCATGTCGGTATCGGAGCCAAGCTGGTTGTTCGGGAAAATCTGCAGGTCGAAGCGGCCCTGGGTCTCGGTCTTGATCGCCGCCGCCATTTCCTTGGCGCGGGCGTTCATGGGGTGCGAAGTCCGGCAGGTTGTTGGCGTATTTGTAGGTGAATTCGGCCGCTTGCGCGCGCGCCACAAACGGCGCGCCGACGCTGCCCATCACCGCGGTCGCGGCCGATGCCTTCAACAGCGTGCGTCGTGAAAAGCTCATCTGGTTGTCTCCCTGACAGATATTGTTCTTATGAGGCGGGTCGCACGCAACCGGCCTTGTCCCGGTCGTGTACCCTCGGGATGGCTTATTGCAGTGTCCGGGCAGCGCGGCAATATCGGCCAGGCTTACGCGAAGGCGCCGCAGGCGGTTCGCATGGCCGGGGCTGGCGTGATCTACCAAGCCGGTCACTGAGCGCCCGCAATTAGGTTGTTGCGATCCGGCTGAGGCGCGCATCGCATGGCCGCGGCTGACAGCGCCGATCTGCCGGAGCGCGCGTCGTCTATCGCTTATGCCCAGCAGAAGCAGCTCACGTAAATTAGAATGATTTATCTGTAAGCCTCTGAAAGATTTAGCAAGATAAATATTCCATAATATACCTTATGCGAATCCAAGATTTGGAAGCGCGGACTTCATGCGCGCCGGCTCCCCCATTCTAAGGCCAGATCGCATTCAGGATTTCGGCAAGCCTTGCTCCACCTTTGGCGAGCTGCTTGCGCTTGATGGCATCCATGGATCGCAGATAGGCCATGTGATCGTCGAACGCGAGCGTCCAGTTGTTGAACCTTGGCTTTGGCGGATCGACAAGCTGGAAGCTCAGGCCTTGGAAGGCATCCTGTGCGACGAGGACCGTGTCGGTCGCCCATGCCGCGGGCCAGCTCTCGATGGGGCCCTGGCTGGCGGGCACCGACCCGGCATCCGCCAGCAATTCCCTGGTCCAGGCGTCCCCGATGTCCTGGGGTATGTCGTCCCATTGGTGGTGCAGGTTGAGGTTCTGATCCTGGATCGAATTGCCGCCCGCGGTCTCCGTCGCTGGGTCGATCTGGTGAGCAGTGTCCGGGTCTACCAGCTTGCCGTCTCCCCCGAGATAGACCGACCCGACATGCAGCGGCTGATGCAGGTCACCCACGAAATGAACGAGCAAGAGCAGCGCCTCTTTCTTGTCCTTGATCGAAAACGGAGCCGGCGCCGGCTGGTCCTTCAGTACGGCGATGGCGGCGCCGATGGCCGCGACCAGATCGTGGTTGTTGGTTCCCTCGAAATTCCGGTCAAAGCTGTTTCGCTGGATCGCGACGTCCTCGAAATGAAACATGGTGTGGCAGGCGCGTGGGACATCCGGCTCGCACTTCCAGTTTCGCCTGGCGTAATCCACGGTCCGCGCCCTCTCCCGCGACGAATTGAAGGGGATGCAGGGTACCTCGAACTCCAGATGATCCGGATCGACCACGTAGTGAAACTTGCCGTCATCATACTTGGCCACACTCCTCACGCAGTCGGCCCACGGACCTGCCTTGCGCAGGTCGAGGTCATGCGAATTGGGGTCGGAGTCGTTGAGGATTTTCTGGACCTGCTGCTGTGCGTTCGGCTTCATCTTCAGTAGTTCATCGGCGATGGAGCCGACCACCCGGTGGCCCTCAAAGCCCCAGGCGGACGCCCCGGTCGGAAATACAAGAAAGACCAGAAAATTAAGCGCGACGACAATTCTCAGCATAATTGTCTCGTTCGATTGCTGCGGAATAGCCGTGTTGTTGCGCGCGCCGGTTGTAGGAGTCAAGGAGTTCGCGAATTTGCGGATCGGCGATAGCGGCCTTCACGGTGATGCGTCGCACCGCAAGCGTTTCTCAAGCCACGCAAGGCTGCTTCCGCAGGTAGCGTTCGCTGGACGCCGGATATTTCGCCAGCATGGCCGGCGGCCGGATCGGGCGGCTGACAAAATTGCCGTTGCAGTTCGGGCAGACGCCGCTGAAAACGTTGGCGGCGCAGTCTGCGCAGAACGTGCATTCGAAGGTGCAGATGCGGGCTTCCGGGCTTTCCGGCGGCAGGTCGCGGTCACAGCATTCGCAGTTCGGTTTCAGCTTCATCATGGCGGGGTCCCTTTCCCACTGGTTCATTGCATGGCGCGATGCGGCGACGAACTTCAGCGCCCCTTGAAACGCGGCTTGCGGCGGCCGAGGAAGGCCTCCACGCCCTCCTTGTGGTCCTCGGTCAGGCTCGCCAGCGCAAACTGATCGACGTCCATATGGCTCGCGAGGTCGTCGAGCGCGTAGACCAGGCGATTGACGGTCGCCTTGGTCATGGCGACCGACAGCGGTGGTTGCGCTGCGACTTTTGCGGCCAGCACCATCGCCGCGTCAAACGCCTTGCCGGGATCGGCCACCTCCTCCACCAGCCCCCATTCGTAGGCTTCAGCGGCGGAGATGCGCTGGTCGGCCAGGATCACCGCCTGCTTGGTGCGGGCCGGTCCGATCAGATGCAGCATGCGCGGTACGCTCTGCCAGCTCATGTTCATGCCAAGCCCGATTTCGGGCACCCGCATGTGCGCATCATTAGCCATGACACGAAAATCCAGCGCTACCGCCAGCGCCACGCCGCCGCCGATGCAAAAGCCCTCGATGGCGCCGATGGTGACCTGCTCCATCTCTTGCCAGGCGCGCGTCAGCCGCGGCCCCAGTTTGAGGTGCCGGCGCAAGGCACCGAGGTCCATGGTGGCGCGCGAGCGGCCTTCGGCGTCTTTCAAGTCGAAACCGGCGCTGAATGCTTTTGCGCTGCCGGTCAGCACCACGGCCGAGGTGCCGCTGTCGTCCTCAAAGCTGCGCGCGGCATCGGTCAGTTGCCGCAACGCCTCCGGCGACAGCGCATTGATGCCGTCGCCGCGGTCGAACCGCACCACCGCGATACGGCCTTCCCGGCCAAGGCCTTTTTCAATGGTCACATATTCCGGCAACGCCCGCGCTCCCCGCTCGTCGTTCATGAATTTAGCTTATAAATGACCCGAGCGCTGGCGCGCAGGTTTGCTTTCCGGGGGCGGAAACCGGATCGTGGTGCCGACCGTGATCCAGTTGGCATTTTCACCTTGGATGTTGCGGCCATAAATGAGGTCCACCGAGAAAATCTCGTTGGGCCGGTAGCGCACGCCGGCCTGAAACCGCGGCCTTGTCACGCTCGGCACATCGGCCTGGCCGGCCTGCCCGAACGCCTCCAGCGTGAGTTGCAACACATCGGTGAACTTCCAGTCCCAGCCGATCCCGTAAAGCAGATAGTGACGATCGACCGTGCGGTCCCACAGCCAGCCGCCATTGAGGTTGATCCGCATGGTTTCGGACAGCCGGTAGGTCGCCGGAATCACCGCGAAAGCAGTGAGGTTGTCGCCGGTCAGCGCGTCGAACGAACCGCCGGCGTAAACCGAAAACCCGAATTTGCCGATTCCGGTTGGAACCAGATTGGTCTTGGCCTTGGGTTGAAAACTGTTGCCCCATTCGCCATCACTGCGGAAGCGACTGCTCAGCACGCTCAACTCCACCGGCTTGCCGATATCGACCACGCAGGACGGATTGGCCACCAGCGAAAAATCCGTGTTGGTCGCCGTCGATATCCAGCTTTCCAGCTTGCAGGAACCGACCTCCGAGATATCGGCGGCATCGACCGCGAATGCGCCGTTGGCAGCCCATGCGCCGTCCGCCGGCAGCAGCGCTGCCAAGGCTGTTATCGCCGCGAGTGCTATGCGCCCTGCCCGGTTCCCCATGCATGGAAGCTAGCAGAGTCTGCGGCTCGACATAGTCTGAATTTCGCCTATCCTGACGTCATGACCGGCCATGACGACCATCATCACCACCACGATCACGATCATTCGGAATTGTCCGAGACCGAATTGCGCGTGCGCGCGCTCGAAACGATTCTCACCGAAAAAGGCTATGTCGATCCGGCCGCGCTCGATCTTTTGATCGAAACCTACGAGACCAAAGTGGGCCCGCGCAACGGCGCCCGTGTCGTGGCCCGCGCCTGGGCCGATCCCGACTATCGCGCCCGCCTCATTGCCGATGCGACGCCTGCAATTGCCGAGCTCGGCTATGCCGGGCGTCAGGGCGAACATATCGTAGCGCTGGAAAACACCCCTGCCCTCCACAACATGGTCGTGTGCACGCTGTGCTCCTGCTATCCGTGGCCGGTGTTGGGACTGCCGCCGGTCTGGTACAAGTCTGCACCCTATCGCTCCAAGGCGGTGAAGGACCCGCGCGGCGTATTGCGGGATTTCGGTTTTGAGTTGCCTGACGGCACGAACATCCGTGTCTGGGATTCGACCGCGGAAATCCGCTATCTCGTGCTGCCGATCCGTCCCCTTGGCAGCGACGGCTGGAGCGAGGAGCGTCTCGCCGATCTGGTCACCCGCGACAGCATGATCGGCACCGGCTTGCCGAAGCAGCCGCACGAGCTCGCCTGATGGATGGCGCGCATGACATGGGCGGCGTGCCGTGGTCCGATCCCGTTAAGCCGGAGCCGAACGAGCCGCCGTTTCATGCCGAATGGGAGCGCCGCGCATTTGCGCTGACGCTGGCGATGGCGATGCCCGGCGGCTGGAATATCGACATGTCGCGCTTTGCGAGGGAGAATCGGCCGCCGCAGGATTATCTCGGCAAAAGCTATTTTGAGATCTGGCTCGCCGGCCTCGAACGGCTGATGCTGGAACGCAATCTGGTTTCTGCCGACGAGATCGAGGCTGGCAAGCCGCTGCACCCGGCAAAAGCTGTCGCAAGAACACTGACGCCCGAAGGTGTCGCCGGCATGCTGCATCGGGGCGGGCCGACTGAGCGCGAGACGACGCGCCCTGCTCTCTTCGCAGCCGGCGACCGTGTCCGCGCCAAGATGATCCATCCGCCGACCCACACCCGGCTGCCGCAATATGTGCGTGGGCATCGCGGCGTCATCGAGCGGGTGCTGGGCTATCATGTCTTTCCCGACAGCAACGCGCGCGGCGCCGGCGAAAATCCGCAGTGGCTATACACTGTGACGTTCAGTGGCCGTGACCTCTGGGGCGACGAGGGCGATCCGGGCCTGAAGGTGTCGGTCGATGCCTGGGAGCCCTATCTGGAGCGCGCATGACGGCACTCGATCCACAACTTGCGGCGGGTGCAACCAGTGCGGTGCCCGGCATTCCCCGCGACGCCGACGGCCCGGTGTTCCGCGAACCGTGGGAGGCGCAGGCGTTTGCGCTGGCGCTCGCACTGCATGCGCGCGGGCTGTTCACCTGGAGCGAATGGGCCGCTGCGCTGGCTGAGGAGATCAGGCGCGCGCAAGGCTCGGGCGATCCCGACAGCGGCGAGACCTATTACCGGCACTGGCTTGCGACGCTGGAAAAGCTGATCGCCGCGAAAGGCGTCGCCACATCCGACACCCTGCACCGCTACCGCGACGCCTGGGACCACGCCGCGGACCGCACCCCGCATGGACAGCCGATCGTGTTGAGGCCGGAAGATTTCGGCCGATAACGCATTTGCCGCAGAGTGGACCGATGAAACCTTCCCGCGATATCGCTCGCCTGCTCGAGATCATGGCGCAACTGCGAAACCCCGGCAGCGGTTGTCCGTGGGATCTTGAGCAGGATTTTTCGACCATCGCTCCCTACACCATCGAGGAAGCCTATGAGGTTGCGGATGCGATCGCGCGCCATGATCTCGACGATCTGCGCGACGAACTCGGCGATCTGCTGCTGCAAGTGGTGTTCCATGCGCGGATCGCCGAGGAGCAAGGCGCGTTCGCGTTCGGCGACGTGGTCGAGGCGATCACGGCCAAGATGGTCCGCCGGCATCCGCACGTGTTCGCCGACTCCAGCGGCCGGCTGACGCCGTCGGATGTGAAGGGCGCCTGGGATCGCATCAAGGCCGAGGAAAAGGCCGAGCGCGCAGCGCGGCGGCCCGCGGAAGATGCTTCGCACATCTCGCTGCTCTCGAGCGTCAAGGCCGGACAGCCGGCGCTTTGGCGCGCGATGGAATTGCAGCGCAAAGCCTCCGGCGTCGGCTTCGACTGGAACGACCCCCGCGCGGTGCTGCATAAAATCCGCGAGGAAGCCGACGAGATCGAAGCTGCGCTCGACCGCGGCAATGCCGATGAACTTGCGGAAGAAACCGGCGACCTTTTGTTCGCGCTGGTCAACCTCGCGCGCCACGTCGGCGCCGATCCGGAGATGGCGCTGCGCGGCACCAATGCGAAATTCGAGCGGCGGTTTGCTTACATCGAACGCGCGCTGTCGGCGCAGCGGCGTTCGCTGCAGAGCGCGTCGCTGGAAGAGATGGATGCGCTGTGGGATGAGGCGAAGGGCGATGAAAAGAAAGATGTCCCGCACACTCAACCCTCATCCTGAGGAGCGCACCCTTTGGCGCGCGTCTCGAAGGATGGCACGCGCACCTACGGCCATCCTTCGAGACGCCGCGCAAATGCGCGGCTCCTCAGGATGAGGTTGAGTGTGTAGCGACGTTTTTTTTCACACCCCGGTCTGCGTGATGAACTTGGTATTGAAATATCCGTCCATCGCCTCGGTACCGCCTTCCGAGCCGTAGCCGGAATCCTTCACCCCGCCGAACGGCACTTCCGGCAATGCGAGCCCAAAGCTGTTGATCGAGACCATGCCGCTCTCGATCGCAGCGCCGATCGCGGTCGCGGTCTTGGTGGATGAGGTGAAGGCGTAGGACGCAAGCCCATAGGGCAAGCGGTTGGCTTCCTCGGTCACCTCGTCAAGCGTCGAGAAGCGCGAGATCAGCGCCAGCGGTCCGAACGGCTCCTCGTTCATGGCGCGGGCATCCTTCGGCACGTCGCTGACCACGGTCGGCTCGTAGAAATAGCCCTTGTTGCCGACGCGATGGCCGCCGGTTTCCAGTCTGGCGCCCTTCCCCACCGCGTCCTGCACCATGCCTTCGATGGTGTTGACGCGGCGCGGATTGGCCAACGAGCCCATTTTGGAATCCGGGTCCATGCCGTTGCCGACCTTCATGGTTTTTGCGCCCTCGACGAACTTGTCGACGAATTCCCGGAACACGTCGTCCTGCACCAGCATCCGGGTCGGCGAGATGCAGACCTGCCCGGCGTTGCGGTATTTTGCCGCCGATAGAATCTTCGCAGCCGACGTGACGTCGGCGTCGTTGAACACGATCGCCGGTGCGTGGCCGCCCAATTCCATGGTGGCGCGCTTCATGTGCAGGCCGGCAAGCGCAGAAAGCTGCTTGCCGACCACGGTAGAGCCGGTAAAGGAAATCTTGCGGATGATCGGGTGCGGAATGAGATATTCGGAAATCTCCGACGGCACGCCGTAGACCAGGTTGATGACGCCCGCGGGCACCCCGGCATCGGCAAAGGCGCGGATCAGCTGCGCCGGCGAAGCCGGCGTCTCCTCGGGCGCCTTGACGATGATCGAGCAACCCGACGCCAGTGCTGCCGACAGCTTGCGCACCACCTGGTTGATCGGGAAATTCCATGGCGTGAACGCGGCGACCGGGCCGACCGGCTCCTTGATTGCGAGCTGGTAGATGCCGGGGCCGCGCGCCGGAATCACCCTGCCATAGGCGCGCTTGGCCTCCTCGGCGAACCACTCGATCACATCGGCGGCCGCCATCGCTTCCATCTTGGCCTCGGCCAGCGTCTTGCCCTGCTCCATGGTCAGCAGCGGCGCGATCTCGTCGTTGCGCTCGCGCATGATCGCGGCCGCCCTGCGCATGATCTTGCAGCGGTCGAACGCCGACACCGCGCGCCAGACCTTGAAGCCCGCAGCCGCCGCGGCCAGCGCCTCGTCGAGATCGGCGCGGTCGGCATGGGCGACGGTGCCGATGGTTTCCTCGGTGGCCGGATTGAGCACGGGAATCGTGCGGCCGGACTGGCTCGGACGCCATGTGCCGTTGATGAATAGTTGGGTGTCGGAATAGGCCACAAAACTCTCCCTGATCGGTCGCTTTGGTTGCGGCGCATGGAATAGTGCCCGTGCCTTCGCGGTCAAGTGTTTCCTTTGCAGACTTCATCATCGTCATTGCCGGGCTTGACCCGGCAATCCATCCTCTTCGAAAGACTCTTCTGCTGAAGCGTGATGGATACGCGGGTCAAGCCCGCGCATGACGAAGTGTGTGTTGTGCAGTCGCGCATCTCACATCGCTGCTTGCTCGGGGCAAGCGTCATTGCCGCCCGCAAATGCCTTCGCGTGAATGGGAGTTTCAGGGGACCTCGCTCTCTGAAGAAAAGAGGGAGGCGGAACGCCGAAAGGCGCACCTTGGTAACGGCCGCGGCTTGCTTCCCGGATTGCCGGGAAACAGAGGCACACGGCAACGCCTTTCAGCGTCCCGCCGCGGCGATTTCTGTCCCTGGGACCGGTTCTTCCGAGCGCGGGCGCGAGCGAACTCGCCATCCAGGCAGGTTTCCCCACCCTTCACCCGTCTCGTCCAGCCACTGAAGGCAGCGCCCCGTAGTGGGCACGGACGGTTACCCAAGGCCTCCCGAGTGCGCAGGGCACGACCCCCACGCCCGCAGGCGCCGCTCCCACCCCCACGTTCCAAAGCGTCCTAGGTAACGCTCCCTCCGGTTGAGATGAGATGGATGGGAATATACACCGCATATCGAACATATCAAGAACACTGCCGATCAACAAATCGTGATTATATTCCTGCGACGCGACCGCGAAATCAGGAACTCCGTTGGGCAGGTGCCTTGTGCGGTATCACACCACGTGCGGCACCGCGTCGAAGCGGTTGACCACGATATCGCGTTTGGTTTCATCGACCCGTACGGTCATGGCGAAGCGGCCGTCGTGCAGTTGCTTGTTGAGCACTTCCGAATTGCGATGCAGCCAGCTGATCCCCGCGCCGTCGGAGGCATCGATCGACAGGTCCAGCGTCATCCTCGTTGCGGCGAGGCGCTGCTCGATTGCCGCCAGCAGCGCATCGATGCCCTCGCCGGTTTGCGCGGAAACCAGGAAACACGGGCGCTCCGGCGGGCGGCGCGCGGCGATGTTTCGCAAGTTCTCTCGCTCATCCGATACAAAACGATCGATCTTGTTCCAGACCTCCAGGATGCGCGCGCCGGCATCCGGATCGATGCCGAGCTGGCGCAGCACCGCATCGACGTCGCGGCTCTGGGCGTCGGCGTCTTCATGCGAGATGTCGCGGACGTGGAGGATGATTTCGGCCTGCATCACCTCTTCCAATGTGGCGCGGAATGCCGCAACCAGCTGCGTCGGCAGGTTGGAAATGAATCCGACGGTGTCCGAGAGCATCGCCTTGCCGCCATGCGGCAGGCTGAGTGCGCGCAAGGTCGGATCGAGCGTCGCGAACAGCATGTCGGCGGCCTGCACCTCGGCGCGGGTCAGCCGGTTGAACAGCGTCGATTTTCCGGCGTTGGTGTAGCCGACCAGCGCCACCACGCGATACGGCACGCGCTGCCGTCCCGCGCGATGCAGCCGCCGCGTCGCCTGCACTTTTTTGATCTCGTTCTCAAGCCTGGCGATGCGATCGCCGATCAGGCGGCGGTCGGCCTCGATCTGGGTCTCGCCTGGGCCGCCCATGAATCCAAAACCGCCGCGCTGACGTTCCAGATGGGTCCATGACCGCACCAGCCGGCTGCGCTGATAATTCAGATGCGCCAGTTCAACCTGCAGCGCGCCTTCCTTGGTCTTGGCGCGGCGGCCGAAGATTTCCAGGATCAGGCCGGTGCGGTCGAGCACTTTTGTGTTCCACGCCTTCTCCAGATTGCGCTGCTGAATCGGCGACAGCGCGCAATCCATCACCACCAGCTCGATCTCGTGTCCGGTGATGAGGCCGACGATTTCCTCGACCTTGCCCTTGCCGAGCCAGGTGGCGGGCCGGATCTGGCTGACCGGTGCAATGATGGCGTCCGCAATGGTGAGGTCGATGGCGCGCGCCAGGCCCTTGGCTTCCTCGAGCCGCGCCTCGGAATTGCGGATGGCATGGCTCTCCGTTTGCGCGTCGGGGTCGCCGCGGCGCATCCGCAAATAAGGACCGATGACGATCACCCGTCCGGTCTGCTGCCCCCTCGCCGGCCGCGGACGGTCGGCGCCCCCTTCAAGATTTCGGGGTTCCAATCAGGTTTCTTTCAAGGATTTGCTCACGCTGGAGCATCCTCGCCGCCTTCGAACAACTGGATCGGCGCGCCGGGCATGATGGTCGAGATCGCGTGCTTGTAGACAAGCTGCGAATGACCGTCACGCCGCAGCAGCAGGCAGAAATTGTCGAACCAGGTGACAATTCCCTGCAGCTTCACTCCGTTGACCAGAAAGATCGTCAGTGGCGTCTTGGTTTTGCGAACGTGATTAAGGAAGGTGTCCTGTAGATTTTGTGCGCGGTCTGCCGCCATTGTTTTTGTCCCGCCTTTTTTTATTAAGCCGGTTGCAGCCCTCTTTAAGGAGCGTCAACTTTGGCTGCCCGGCTTCCCCTGAGATCCCCCTCCGAGGGCCCGGCAGGCACAATTAGACGGCAGGCGCGGTTTTTAGGCAAGCGGGTTCGCGTGGGCGGCGGGGTAAAGGCACGAAAGAGAAGGAATTTCTCCGGCGACTGATTTCGCCCTGCGGTATTACCCGACCCCCCGCCTTAGCCCGTAGGGCGCAATAAGCGCAGCGCATTGCGCCGCACGAACTACCCCACCCCCAGCGCCTTCAGCTTCCTGTGCAGGGCCGAGCGCTCCATGCCGACGAATTCGGCGGTGCGCGAGATGTTGCCCGAGAAGCGGCTGATCTGGGCGATCAGGTAGTCGCGCTCGAACACTTCGCGGGCTTCGCGCAGCGGCAGGCCCATGATGTGTTCGCCATTGTTGCTGGTCGGCATCGCCGGCACCATCGAGCCGACATCCTGCGGCAGCATGTCGGCGGTGATGATCACCTCCGGCCCGCCGCCGGCGAGAATCATCACGCGCTCGACGTTGTTGCGGAGCTGGCGGACGTTGCCCGGCCAGACATGCGATTGCAGCACGGCCATGGCGTCCTGGCCGATCTGGCGTTTCGGCAGGCCGGTCACTGCCGAAATCTGGTCCATGAAATAGCCGATCAGTTCGGGAATATCCTCGCGGCGCTCGGACAGCGGCGGCACCCGGATCGGCACCACACTCAATCGGTGAAACAGGTCCTCGCGGAATTGCCCTTCGGCGATTTCCTCTTCCAGGTTGCGCGCGGTGGAGGAAACAATGCGGACATCGACATGGACCTTGGTGGTGCCGCCCGAGCGCTGAAAAGTCTGGTCGACCAGCACGCGCAGGATCTTGTTCTGGGTTTCCCTCGGCATGTCGGCGATCTCGTCGATGAACAGCGTGCCGCCATGGGCTTCCTCCAGCGCGCCGGGTTTGCGCGCGTGCTCGCCATTGGACTGCTCGATGCCGAACAATTCGACTTCCATGCGCTCCGGCGTGATCGCCGCCGCGTTGATGACGACGAACGGCCCTTCGGAGCGGGTAGAGGCGTGGTGCAGCGTGCGTGCCGCCAGCTCCTTGCCGGCACCGGAGGGGCCGACGATCATGATGCGGCTGTTGGCCTTGGCGGCGCGCTCGATGGACTGGCGCAGCTGGTTCATGCAGGCGGAACGGCCCATCAGCGTGCTGGAGGCCGGCGCCAGTTGCTTCAGCTCCTTCACTTCACGCTTCAGGCGCGATGTCTCCAGCGCGCGCGTCGCCACCAGGATCAGGCGGTCGGACTTGAACGGCTTTTCGATGAAGTCGTAAGCGCCGCGCTTGATCGCCGCCACCGCGGTTTCGATGTTGCCGTGACCGGAGATCATCACGATGGGCAATTCGGGATGGTCGCGCTTGATCGCTTCGAGCAATTGCAGGCCGTCGAGCTTGCTGCCCTGCAGCCAGATGTCGAGAAACACCAGATGCGGCCGCCGGTTGGAAATTTCCGTCAGCGCCGAATTGCTGTCGCGCGCGGTGCGGGTCGTGAACCCCTCATCGTCAAGAATGCCCGCAACCAGATCGCGGATATCTGCTTCGTCATCGACAATCAGAATATCATTTGCCATGGGTCACGCCCTTCTTGTCAATTGCCTGTTGCGGCTTCGATTTTTGTTTCGTTGTTAGTCGCCTCTGGAAGCCCGGCGGTTTCATGTTCCGGTTGCGTCACGCCGTCTTTCGGCTTGGCGTCCTCGTTCGGCGCCTTGCCCGAGATGGCAAACCGCAATCGCATCCAGGCTCCCCGGGCGCCGGGCCGGATGTCCGCCGCGTCATTGAGTTCGATCCGGCCGCCATGGTCTTCCAGAACCCGGCCGACGATCGCCAGCCCAAGTCCGGTGCCCTTTTCGCGGGTCGTGACATAGGGCTCCAGCAGGCGCGACCGGCTCACCTTCGGCAGGCCGATGCCATTGTCGATCACGTCGATCACGATGTCATCGCCCTCGCGCGCCGCGATGACGTCGATCCGGCCCTTGCCCAGCGTCTCCGGCGGAACCGCCTCAATGGCTTCGGTCGCATTCTTGATGATGTTGGTGAGCGCTTGGCTGATCAGCCGGCGGTCGAACTGCGCCCGCATCGGCTCGTCCTTGATATCAGTCTCGATGTCGATCTCGGAATGCCCGACCCGCATCAGGAACACCACCTGCCGCACGGTGTCGGCGACATCCTCGCCCTCCATCACCGGCTTCGGCATCCGCGCGAAGCGTGAGAATTCATCCACCATCCGCCTGATATCGTCGACCTGCCGCACGATGGTGTCGGTGCACTGCTCGAAGATCGCCTTGTCCTCGACGATGACCTTGCCGAACTTGCGGCGAATGCGCTCCGCCGACAACTGGATCGGGGTCAGCGGGTTCTTGATTTCATGGGCGATGCGGCGGGCGACGTCGCCCCATGCCGAGGTGCGTTGCGCGGAAACCAGGTCGGTGATGTCGTCCAATGTGATGATGTAGCTGTCCTGCGACTGGCTGGTATGCTCGGCGCTGACCCGCACCGAAAGATTGCGCTCGCGGCCGTCGCGGGTAATCGTGATCTGTCCCTGCACCAGCCGCTGGGTGCCCTCCCGCGCGGTCTTCATCATGTCGTCGAGCTCGGGGAGGACTTCCGACAGCGGATGACCGAGCGTCTCGGATTCCGCGTGACCGATCAGTTTTTCGGCGGAGCGGTTGAGGATGCCGATGCTCCCCGACGCATCGACGCCGATAATGCCGGCGCTCGCCGACGACAGCACCGCCTCGATGAAGCGGCGCCGGCTGTCGATCAGGTCGCTGGCGCTTACCAGTTCGTCGCGCTGGGTGCGCAGTTCCTGCGTCATCTTGTTGAAGGTCTCGCCGAGCTGGGCAAGATCGCCCTCGGATTTAAGCACCGGCACCTGCACGTGCAGATCGCCGGTCGAGACGATGTTGGCCGCGCCCATCAGCCGCCGGATCGGCGCCACCAGCCAGTTGGCGAAGTTCAATCCGATCAGCACCGACGACATCAGGATGGTCAGCGCGATCACGGTAAACATCAGCGCGAATGCCACCTGGATACCGAGCCGGCGCGATTCGACCTGGGCGTAGTCGGCGACGCTGGCCTGGGTCTGCCGCATCTGGGCGACGACGCGGGGGTCGAGCAGCCGCGCCACATACAGGAACGTGTCGTTGAAGGCGCGCAGGCGAATGCATGCGGCGACGTAGTTTGCCTCGACCACGACCTCGGGGTCGGTTTCGTTGAAGTCCTTGAGGAACTCCGGCGGCGGCTTGCTGAAATCCTGCTGAATGCCGGTTTGCGCGGTTTCCAGAACGTTGGCTTCCCTATCGATCAGCATCGCACCCGGCAGATTGCGCGCGGCTGCGCTCGCGGTCAGCATCTCGCGAAACGACCTGCGGTCCTGGTCGTACAACGGCCGCGCATTGGCGATATCGTTGGCCATCCCCAGGATGTCGCCGCGAATGAGCTGGGCGTTCTCGTTGAGATAGGCGCTGGCGACGATCAGCGAGTTCTCGATCGCAGCTTTGGTCGTTCCGGAAAACAAGCGGTCGAGGCCGCGATCGATGGTGACGTTGGCGACAATAGACACCAGCACCGCCGGCAGCACCGCGATCACCGAAAACAGGCTGACGATCTGAACATGCAGTCGGGCCGCGGCACGCCCGCGACGGCGCGCCTGCACCAGCTGCCAGACTTCGAGGACGATGATGCCGACCAGCAGCAGGATGGTGGCGGCATTGATCAGCAGAAACGAGACGACGACGCCGCGCGTCGGCTCGATCGGGGTGAGGCCGGTAAGCACCACGAAGGTGAGACATGCCGACAGCAGCGCGAAGCCGACCGCAAACGGCGCCAGCAGCCTGCGCAGCGGCCATCGGCGAGGCTCGGCAAACGACGGATCGAACGATGGGAGCGAAGTGTCTGCGCTGGTCATTCCCGGAACAGGTGAGCGTGACGGGGTGCCGTCTGTCGGATAGCCGACAGCCGGACTGATGCATTCATATCACAATGTTGCCGAATTGCGACAAATCCGCGGCACTTTTTCGCGCCGGGCGATCGCATGCGCACGCCATGCCAGCGCAGCGGACCGCGGACCGATCGCCATGGCTTCTGTCATAATTGACCTAATTGTCAATCGCGGCTACCCCGGCCGGAAAGTTGGTTTTGCGATGGATTCCGCTGGTAGCTGCGGGCATAAGCAAGGTTCGTCCGAGCAGTTTATGCAAGTCGAGAGCGGCACGGAAGGATTGAGTTTTGTCATGAACGAGAAGGCTACGGCCCGACCCCAAGAGATCGCGGCGGTGTTCCGCGAGGCTGGCTTTAAGGTCGCCACCGGCTATATTTCCGGCCTGAACTATCGCTGCCTTGCTTCGTCAAAGCTGCGCTGGCTATCGCCGGCCTACAATGCAATCGATCGCGTTCCGTTTGCACCGGTCTTCATGAAGCCGTTGCGTGCTTTCGTTTTAACTTATGGTGCAAAGCCTTGACCGTCGCCGTTCTCCCGGAAATTCTCGCCCGTAATCCCAGCTCGCAGACAGCGGATCTGACCGTCGTCGGAGGCGCCGGGCATGTGGGGATCCCGCTCGTGCTCTCCTTCGCTGCCCAAGGACTGACCGTTAACGTCAATGATTTGAATACCGGCACGCTTGACACGCTGCGGGCCGGACGGCTTCCATTCATCGAGCTTGACGCAGAAGAACTCTTGCTCGACGCGCTTCGCGGTAAGCGTCTTATTTTCACCAGCAAACCCAGCGATATCTCCACTTCGGGGCCGGTTATCATCACGATAGGCACGCCGGTCGATGAATTCCTGAATCCGAAGCGCGGCGTGGTCAAGGATTGCATCGACGCGCTGCTGCCGTATCTGCGCGATGGCCAACTTCTCGTATTAAGGTCAACCTTGTTTCCCGGCACGACCGACTGGGTCGATTCTTATCTCAAAAGTCATGGCCGCAATTTGAAGGTCGCCTTTTGCCCCGAGCGCGTGGTGCAGGGGTTGGGCATTAAGGAACTGCGCGAGATGCCGCAGATCATCAGCGGCACCACCCCCGAGGCTGAACAGGAAGCCGCCGCACTTTTTCGTCCCGTTGTTCCAGAACTCGTCATCGTCAAGCCGATGGAAGCCGAGTTCGCAAAGCTTTTCGCAAATTCCTATCGCTACATCGAATTTGCGGTCACCAACCAGTTCTTCCTGATCGCGAAATCGGCGGGCCTGGACTACAGCGTTATTCTCAACGCGATGAAGCACAATTATCCGCGCGCGCGCAGCATGCCGACGCCCGGTTTCGCCGCCGGTCCATGTCTGGTCAAGGATACCATGCAGCTTCTGGCTTTCGCACGAAACGAATTCGCGCTCGGAAACGCGGCGATCATGGTCAATGAAGGCCTGCCGCTGCACATCATCAATGACTTGCGCCGCAGCTTCGATCTCGACAAGACGACGGTCGGCCTGCTTGGTATGGCCTTCAAGGCCGATTGCGACGACATCCGCGCGTCACTGAGCTATAAACTGAAGAATACGTTGGCGGGAAACTGCAAGAAAGTGCTGACAACGGATCCTTTTGTCACCACTGATCCCACGCTGCAGCCGCTCGATGAGGTTATCGAATACAGCGACGTTCTGATTCTGTGCACGCCTCACAGTTCGTACAAGAACGCCGACTTCAAGGGCAAGCCGATTGTCGATGTCTGGGGGTTTTTGCAGAACGTGAATCTCGATCCACTAGCAGCGGAAAGTAGATATGATGACCGATGGGTGGCCGAAGATACGTTCGCGCCGCACCACAACCGTGTCGCCGTGGATGAATATCATCGCGCGCGAGGTCGAATTCTCCCCCGGACAGCGAACCGCAAATTTATCACGCGGTCGGGCAGATGGACTATCTTGCGGTGGTTGCCTTGACGCCGGATGGCCGTATTCCGATCGTGCATCAATATCGCCCGGCGATCGAAGCCTTCACCTGGGAACTGCCTGCGGGTCTTGTCGAACACGGCGAGGATCCGGCCGAAGCAGCAAAACGGGAGTTGCTTGAGGAAACCGGTTTCAGCACGATTGCGATCCATTCCCTTGGAATTGGTGCTGCTTGTACGGGACGCCTCAGTAACAACGTGCACAGTTTTTTCGTTCAGGCGGGCCCGGTGGCGCCGGGATTTCAACCGGAAAGTGGCATCACGATTGCCACGCCGTACACCGCCGGAATTGGTCGACGATGATCCGCGCAGGAGAATTTCCGCTGCAACTCCATCTCGGCGCGTTGCTTCTGGCCCAGATGCAGCTCATTTCTGGTGCTTCCGATTTAGCGCTTCCGCACATACTCCGGGCGGAATACGAACCATGACATCCGCCTTCGCGGCGCGCGGCAGCCTTTTCATGGCCATGACGAAATAGCCGAGATAGCCGACCACCCACGGAATCAATTTGAAAGATGACTGTCCGCCAAACAGCCGGTCAATGGAGATGGTCGGTACTTCGCCAAGCTTCAAACCCATCAACTGGGCGTTGATTGCCATCTCAAAGGCGATCGACCATCCGACAGAGCTCGTGCCCTTCGTCAGCGACGGAAAATCCGCCCGGCGAAACATCTTGATGCCCGTTGTCGCGTCGCTAAGCCCCATGCCCGATATGATGCCGAGCATCCCATTCGCGGTACGCGACAGCAATTGCCCGATCATCGATCCGCCCAGGCGGCGTCCGCCGTGCGCGTATCGCGTGACGCTGACAAATTCAGCGCCGTCGTCCATCAGCGCCATCATGTCCTCAATGGCGAGGACGGGCCCGACCTCGTCGGCCGCAAATATCAGCATTCGTTCGCTTTTGGCCGCCTCGACCCCCGCGGTAATCGCTCCGGCGACGCCGCGGCCGAGCGTGTTGAGCAGCGGCCGCACCTGCGGATATTCCAGTCGCACTTCCTCGACCACGGCGATGCTCGTGTCCGTCGGCGAATCGAAAATGACGATGATCTCGTGCGGAAAGCTCAGCACTGCCCGAAGGATCCGCAACATCACACGCAAATTCATGGTCTCGTTGCGAACCGGCAACAAAACAGTCAGATCGTGATCGGCCATAAAGTCTCCGTGCGAATGTCATTTACTTGTGCACTCACGACGCTGCGCTCAAAGATTTGGCAGCGACAGCGAGGCGCCGAGGGGATAAAAGGCGCGTACTTCTTAGCAGAAAACTGGAGCAACTACATTTGGAGCAATCGCCATTTTTCAACGCGGATGAATTAGTGGCCATTGGGTTCACCGAGGTCGGCAGCGACATCCAGATCAGCCGCAAAAGTTCCTTCTACAAGATTAGCGGACGCATCGGCGACAACGTTCGAATCGATGATTTTTGCATATTCAAAGGCCATATCGAAATCGGCTCTTATGTTCATGTCGCCGCCTTCTGCTCGGTGAGCGGTGCATATGCGAAGGTCGTGCTGGACGATTTCTGCACCTTGTCCAATCGAGTTTCCATCTTTACGGGCTCCGACGATTACTCGGCCGATACGCTGAATAATTCGCAGGTTCCAGAAGAATTTACGTCGGTAAAGAAGGGCGCGGTCACCATCGGCAAGGCCGTCCTGATCGGCGCACATTCGGTAATTCTTCCTGGCACGACGGTCGGAGACGGCGGGAGCGTGGGTGCGATGGCGGTCGTCAATCGCTCTGTCCCGCCGGGCGGCATGGCCCGCGCACCGGCTACGACCGCTACTCTAAGCGAACGAAAACGCGACGTTACGAAGATCATGGCGATGGCGCGCGATTTCTTGACGTTACGAAAGAAATAGCATGATCAACGCCGCAAGGCCGCAATCACGACCGAACTGACCCTCTCGATATCGGGCTCCGTAAGGTCAAACCGCGATGCCAGCCAGAGGCCCCTGCCGCGAGATATCGGTGCTGTTGGGAAACCGGCCGGCATCGGCGGCGTAAGGCTCCTGCCGATGCAGGGGAAACCAAAAGGGGCGATTGCCGATCTGGGCGGCATCAAGCGCCTGGCTTACCGCCGCGCGATCTTCGACCAGCACGTCGGTCCATTGCCGGACTTCACCGGGCTCATCGAACGGCGGCAGACTTAGTCCAGGCTGGTTGGCCAGTTGCTCGGCATAGGATGTATCGCGGCGGCGCGCGGCGTCGAGCCGCGTTTCGATCTCCTCAAGTTGCGTTAACGCCACGGCCGCCTGCAAATCCGTGAACTTGAAATTGAATCCAACCACCGGATGAAGATCGTCGCCGCCGGTACCGCCGTGCCGGCGGCCCTGGTCCTTTAACTCGCGCAGACGATCGTGCATCGCATCGCTGTCGGTTGTGACGATGCCGCCCTGCCCCGCCGTAATTGTCTTGTTGGCTGAAAAAGAGAAACAGCCTGCAAGGCCGAACGATCCGAACATGCGCCCGGCATACTGCGAGCCGAGCCCTTCGGCGGAATCGCAAATCAGCGCCAGCCCCTTGTCGCGGCAAATCGGTTCCAGCCGCCCATAGTCGGCGCCGCGGCCATTGACATCCACGGTGACGAGCGCCCGGGTACGAGGGCCAATCGCGTCCATGACGGCGTCGGGATCGATGCCGAAGCGGCTCGGCTCTATATCGACAAGCTTGACATCGGCGCCGGCCAGGCGAACTGCGTTCGCGGTAGCGGCGAAGGTCAAATCTGGAACCAGCACTTCGTCGCCCGGGCCGATTCCGGCCGCCATCAGCGCCAGCGTGATCGCCGCGGTGCCACTGGTTACGGCTACGGCATGGCGCGTTCCGACCAGCGTCGCTATCCGGCGTTCGAATTCGCGGGCAAGCGGACCATCATTGACATACTGGCGATCAATGACATCGCGCAATCGTTCAACTTCGCGACCCGTAAGATGCGGGCCGAACCAGGATATCGGTTTTTGGAGATTGGACATGAGGCTCAGCAATAGGTTAATGACTCGATTCTTATACAACAAAAAGCTCGCTTTCTACCCTGCTCAGGAATTCTGCCGATGTGCGTACAAATCCGAAACTGCAGGCCGTTGACTGATGGCTAAAATACTCGTCACCGGCGGCAGCGGCTTCATCGGCTCGGCGCTGGTGAAGGCGCTGGTCAGAGACGGTCACGCCGTGCGCGTGCTCGACGACAATTCGCGCGGCGCGCCGCGGCGCCTGAAGGATGTCGAGGGCGACATCGAATTCATCGGCGGCGACATTCGCGACCCCGCCACGGTGGCGCGCGCGTGCGCGGCATGGACGAGGTGCATCACCTCGCCTTCGTCAACGGCACCGAATTTTTCTACAGCGCGCCCGAACTGGTGCTGGACGTCGGCGTCAAGGGCATGATCAACGTGATCGACGCCTGCCGGGCCGAGGGCGTCGGCAAATTGATTCTGGCGTCGAGCTCGGAGGTCTATCAGACGCCGCCGCACGTGCCGACCGACGAGACCGCGCCGCTGGTGGTGCCGGATCCGACCAATCCGCGCTATTCCTACGGCGGCGGCAAGATCATCAGCGAGCTGATGGCGATCAACTACGGCCGCAAGTTCTTCGAACGCGTTCTGATCTTCCGCCCGCACAACGTCTATGGCCCCGACATGGGCTGGGAGCATGTCGTCCCGCAATTCGCAATGCGGCTGAAGGACATGACGCGCCAAGCAGCCGACCGGCAAACTGCCGTTCGAGATCCAGGGTAACGGCATGCAGACCCGCAGCTTCTGTCATGTCGACGATCTGGTGCCGGCGTGCTGGTGATGCGGGACAAGGGCGAGCATCTCGGCATCTATCATGTCGGCACCACCGAAGAGATCACCATCGCCGACCTCGCTGCGCGCGTCGCGGCGCATGGCGGCCGCGAGATCGAATTGATCGAGAAGCCCGGCGCCGGCCGGCGGCACCGAGCGGCGCTGCCCGGACATCGCGAAGCTCGAAAAGCTCGGGCTACAAGCCGCAAGGTGCCGCTGGCGCAGGGCCTGGCCGCCGACCGTCGACTGGTATTGGGCCAACGAAAAGCTTGCGCCAAAAGCCTGATCGATCGTATCAGACGCTCGACTCTCAGGAGAAATTGCTGTGTTCCCAACAAAAATTGCGCGTGGCGCCGGCAGCGGCGGAAGCGTTCCGGTCGAATGCTGCCAGATCTGCGGCCATGAGCCGCTGGAGACCGTGCTCTCGCTCGGCTACATGCCGCCGGTGAACCAGATGGTGGCGATCGGCGAGGTGCAGAGGCAACAGATCGTGGTTTCCGACCAACCTGCTGTACTGCTCGAATTGCGAACTGGTGCAGCTCGGCCTCGCCGTCGATCCGGTCATCATCTTCCCGCCGGAATATCCCTACACCAGCGGCATGACCCGCTCCTGCGCGACAATTTCGCCGAGCCTCTACGCCGAGTCGTCGAAGATGCTCGGCCTGGCCAAGGACGATCTGGTCGATCGATATCGGCTCCAACGACGGCACGCTGATCTCGAATTTCCAGAAAGGCGGCCACCGCATCCTCGGCATCGAGCCGACCGACGTGGCCAAGATCGCCAACAGCCGCGGCATCCCGACTCTGCAGCGCTATTTCGCCAAGGACGTCGCGCAACGAGGTGAAGGCAGAGCACGGCGCTGCCAAGGTCGATCACCGCGGCCAACTGCTTTGCCCATATCGAGGACGTTCACGCCATCGTCGAGGGCATCGTCGAGATGCTGGCGCCGGATGGCGTGTTCATCTCGGAATCGCACTATCTGATCGGGCTGCTCGACGACCTGCAATACGACACCATCTATCACGAGCATCTGCGGTACTACACGGTCGGCAGCCTTGCGCTATCTGCTGGAGATGCACGGGCTGGAAGTGTTTCACGTCACGCAAGATCCCGACCCACGGCGGCTCGATCCGCGTTTATGCGGGGCGCAAGGGAACGCGGCCGGTGCAGCCGAGCGTCAAGGAAATGCTCGCCGCCGAGCCGCATCGGCGAAGCGATGCGCGAGCGCCTCAAGACCTTTCGCCACGACGTGATGCTCTCAAAGGAGCGGCTTCACGCGCTGATCCGCGACGTCAAGGAAAAGGGCGGCCGGATCTGCGGCATCAGCGCGCCGTCGCGCGCCTCGACGCTGGTCAACTATGTCGGCCTGGACTCCAACATCATCGACTATGTCTGCGAGATCGAGGGTTCGCTGAAGATCGGCAAATGCATGCCGGGCACCCTGATCCCCGTGGTCGAGGAGAGCCAGATGTTCGAGGACCAGCCGGAATGCGCCATCATTTTCTCCTGGCACATCGCCGACGAGCTGGCGCCGAAACTGCGGGCCAAAGGGTACAAGGGCATGCTGGTGACTCCGCTGCCGGTGCCTCGCGTTCTGTAATGCTGCTGGCCCTGATAGCGGCACTCGTGCCAGGTGGCGAGCGCAAATGGCGCGTGGCGGAAGCTGCGAAAATGGCCACGGGCCCGACGCCGGACGAAGGTTTCGGCAAACATCGAAGCTTTTACTTCCTGATTTCGTAAAGAAAGCGAACTGGATGCAAAATGTGTTCTTGCGCACTATCCGTCGCTCCTGGGAGCGTGCGGTATTCTTTACCTACGAATGCCGCTTGCTTTCGTGCGGCCACAGTTTTGGGCCGAAGATGGCATGGTGTTTCTGGATAACCGCTTACATGGAATAGCCGCCCTCAAGCTACCTGCTGCCGGTTATCTTTTCACGATCCCGAGGCTTGTGGGGCTCGTTGCGGGAGCATTCCCGATTTGGCTCGCGCCCTGGATTTATAATTACGCGGCCCTGGCGGCGGCCTTGTTTCTGGTCGGCCTGGTTACCTCTCCGCGATTTGACATGCCTTACAAACTGCTGCTCGCGCTAGCCGTCGTTGTGGCGCCCGGAGGCTACGAAGTATTTATGAACCTCATCAACAGCCAATGGCTCTACGGTATCGGTGTCGCAGTGATCTTGAACATGCGGGCACCAGAAACCACGCTCGGAGCGTTCGCTGAATATTTGTTCGTTGCGTTAGTTGGGATCACCGGACCCTTTTCAATATTTCTTTGCCCCGTCGCGCTTGCGCTATACTTTGCAGACCGACAAAGACGTCTGATGATCTTTTCGGTTATTTTAACCATCTGCGCGGTCGTGCAGACTTATTATATTGTCAGCGTCGGGAGGCGTAGCCAATGTTGCGGAGCCCGCTGTATACAGCCCTACCCTCTGGATTACGGTACCCGCGGTAACATTTACCCAAATGTTCTCGCCCGTGAACCAATTGCTTAAGGGCTATGTCGGCGTATTCATCATTGTAGTCTTCGTCCCAATAGCTTCATGGATGGTCTTCCGCAGCGCTTATCGCAAACAGATTTTGACGCTTGCCGCTTTTGCATTGTTTATCGTCTATAGTGGAATGATCAAAAGGCGGGGTAATCTTACAACGCTCGGATCTTACAATAACTACGTCTTTGCCGGAGAGATATTTTTCGTCTGGTTCCTATGTTGCGCCGCAGCCGCAAGCCGTCAGGGAATTCGAGTAGTCATCCTCTCGCTCGTTGTGGTCGCGCTCGCCCACTCGGTCTACCTGCGAACGAGGCGCTGAACAGACCTCCATTGATTTTCACTGGCCGCGATTACGCTCAGAGAATATCACAGGGAGGCCCGGTGATAGTACCTATAAACCCGAACTGGGGTATCAAAATCAGTCCTGACGATAGCAGGATAATAAATCTTGAACGTCTCGGGGTGAAACCCGATTAGTGCGCAGGCATGCCGAAAACTCCCAAATCGTTCGGATGTGATCCGTGCCGTCGGGGAGCGCAGCGGCGTCATCAATGATCCGCGGCACGTTTCGCCTGATGTCTACGGGACATGCTTGCCCGCCCGCAGCTGGTTTCAACTCCCGGTGCGGTACACCTGAATATCCAGATCGCGGATTTTCTTGCGCAGCGTATTGCGGTTGAGGCCGAGCAGATCGGCCGCCCGGATCTGGTTGCCGCGGGTCGCCGCCAGCGCCGCCGTGAGCAGCGGCACCTCGATTTCCCGCAAGATCCGATGGTAGAGGCCCGGCGGCGGCACGCCGTTCGGAAAGCTGGAAAAGTGCGAGGACAGATAGACTTCGACTGCGCCGCCGAGATTATCGACGCCGTGATGCGCGCTGCCGCCCGAGACGACGGCGGGCGGCGCCAGTTCGCCGTCGATCACCGAGCCGGTGATGACGTCCTGCGGATACAGCGCCGCCAGCCGGCGCGCCAGATTTTCGAGTTCGCGCACATTGCCGGGCCAGCGATGCTGTTTCAGCCGCTCCAGCGCCAGCGCGTCGAGCTTTTTCGGCGGCAACCCGTCTTTTTCGGCCAGCGCGAAAAAAGTGCCGGATCAGGTCGGGCAAATCCTCGATGCGCTCGCGCAGCGGCGGCAGCCGCAGCGGCACGACGTTGAGGCGGAAGAACAGATCTTCGCGGAACAGGCCCTGCTGAATCAGGATGCGCAGATCCTTGTTGCTGGCCGCGACGATGCGCACGTCGGTCTTGATCGGGGTGCGGCCGCCGACCGTGGTGTATTCGCCCTGCTGCAGCACGCGCAGCAACCGCGTCTGCGCTTCCATCGGCATGTCGCCGATTTCGTCGAGAAACAGCGTGCCGCCTTCGGCCTGTTCGAACCGGCCGGAGGCGCGGGTGTTGGCGCCGGTGAAGGCGCCGCGCTCATGGCCGAACAATTCCGACTCGATCAGATCGCGCGGGATCGCCGCCATGTTGACCGCGACGAACGGTCCGTTGCGCCGCTTGCCGTAGTCGTGCAGCGCGCGCGCGACCAGTTCCTTGCCGGTGCCGGACTCGCCGGAGATCATCACCGTGAGGTCGGTCTGCATCAGCCGCGCCAGCACGCGATAGATTTCCTGCATCGCCGGCGAGCGGCCGACCAGCGGAATGGAATCGAACTCGGCCTCGTCGGCGCGATTGGCGACGCGCTCCTTCGGCTCGGCCAGCGCGCGGCCGACGATGGCGATCAATTCCTTCAGGTCGAACGGTTTTGGCAGATACTCATACGCGCCGCGCTCCGACGCGCGGATCGCCGTCATGAAGGTGTTCTGCGCGCTCATGACGATGACCGGCAGATTGGGCCGCATCTTCTTGATCCGCGGCAACAGGTCGAACGCGTTCTCGTCCGGCATCACCACGTCGGTGATGACGAGATCGCCCTCGCCCTGGCTGACCCAGCGCCACAGCGTCGCCGCGTTTCCGGTCAGGCGCACCTCATATCCGGCGCGGGAAAGCGCCTGGTTGAGAACGGTGCGGATGGCGGTGTCGTCATCGGCGACAAGAATGCTACCTGCGGGCATTGTTATTCCTCATCTTGTGTCCTGTGAGGCAAGCGACGACGTCCCGGCACGTCGTCGCCATTGCTTTGTTCGAGTTTCCTGGCGGTGCTGAACATCGGCAGCAGCACGCGGAAAATGGTTTTGCGCGGCTGCGATTCGCATTCGATGATGCCGCCGTGATCGCCGACGATCTTGGCCACCAGCGCGAGGCCCAAGCCCGCTGCCGGTTGCCTTGGTGGTGACGAACGGATCGAACAGGTTCGGCAGCAGATCCTCCGGCACGCCGGGGCCGTTGTCCTTGACGCAGAATTCCAGCGGCAGCGACACCCGCGATTTCTTTCCCGGGATCGACAGGCGGACGCCCGGCCGGAACGCGGTGGTGAGCTGGATTTCGCCGTCGCTGCCGAGATCGACCACGGCCTCGGCGGCGTTCTTCACCAGGTTGAGAAACACCTGGATCAACTGGTCCTGATTGGCCAGCACCGGCGGCAGCGATGGATCGTAGTCCTCGACGAAGCGGATGTTGCGCGCAAAACCGGACTGCGCGAGCCGTTTGACGTGATCGAGCACCGAATGAATGTTGACGGGACCGCGCGCCACCGGGCGGTCGTCGCCGAACACTTCCATGCGGTCGACCAGCGTGACGATGCGGTCCGCCTCGTCGCAGATCAGCCGGGTCAGCATGCGGTCTTCCGAGGATGCCGCCTGCTCGAGCAGCTGCGCCGCGCCGCGAATGCCGGACAACGGATTCTTGATCTCGTGCGCCAGCATCGCCGCCAGCGCGATCACCGAGCGCGCCGCACTTCGATGCGTCAATTGCCGGTCCATCTTGTCGGCGATGGTGCGCTCCTGCAGCATCACCACGATATGGCCCGGCCGCTCGGTCAGCGGCGCGACATGCAGGTCGACCTGGCGGTCGCCGCCGATCCGCGGCGTGCCGAGATCGACCTTGTATTCGTTGACCGGCGAGCCGCTGACTGCGCACCTGATCGATCAGCGCCAGCAGCGGGCTGCCGAACGGCACCAGTTCCTTCAGCGACTGCCGGCGCAGAAACTGCGTCGAAATCTCGAAAAAGGATTCCGCGGCCATGTTGGCATCGACGATCTTGCCGTCGGGCGCGACCAGCAACACCGGATTTGGCAGCGCGTTGAGAATGGCATCGCCATCCGATGGCGGCGGACGGCGATGTTCTGCGGCTGATGTCATGCGGCAGCGCTCCATGCAAAGTCGCCAAATGCATCATGCAGAGAACGATGCACGCCGTTGGGATCCTCGGCGGTCAAAATCCTTTGCCGCCAGGTCTTCAGGACAGCCGCCGGCGCGCAGCTGACTTTCGCCGCCACGTCCAGCGCCCAGCCGAGATGCTTGCGCGCATGGCGAAGCCCGATGCGCAGGCCGTAATGGCTGACGACCTCGTCGTAGAGCGTGCAGACGTATTTCAGCTGATCCGCCAGCGTCGGCGCGGCTTCCGCGATTCCGGTCTCCAGGCGGCGTCCGATCTGGCCCGGCAGCCATGGCTGGCCCTGCGCGCCCCGCCCGACCATCACCGCGTCGGCGCCGGACATTTCGAGCGCAGTGACGGCCTTCTCGTAGGATGTGATGTCGCCGTTGACCACGAGCGGAATGTTGATCGCGTCCCTGACCGCGCGCACCGCGCTCCAGTCGGCCTCGCCCTTGTAGAACTGGCACCGCGTGCGGCCGTGAACCGTGATCAGCTGCACGCCCGCGGCTTCCGCGCGCCGCGCCAGTTCGGGCGCGTTCAGCGAGCGGTCGTCCCAGCCGAGCCGCATCTTCAAAGTCACCGGCACTTTCACCGCCGAGATCGTCGCCTCGATCAGCTTCAGCGCATGATCGAGATCGCGCATCAGCGCCGAGCCGGATTGGCCGCCGGTCACATGGCGCGCCGGGCAGCCCATATTGATGTCGATGATGTCGGCGCCGGCGGCCTCCGCGATGCGCGCGCCTTCCGCCATCCAGTGCGTTTCGCAGCCCGCGAGCTGGACGACGTGAGGTCCGATGCCTGTGGCCTCGCATCGCAGCACCGACATCGGCCGGCCATGGACGAGATCATCGCTGGCGGTCATTTCGGAAACGACCAGACCCGCGCCAAGCGAAGCGGCAAGCCGTCGAAACGGCGCGTCGGTAACTCCCGACATCGGCGCCAGCAAAACCCGGTTAGCGACCTCGATATCGCCAATTTTCAGCGGCTTGTGAGAAGAGGCTACCGGGCCGGTCACGGAATTTCTCGTTTTTGTGACAACCGCTTCATTGCGGCTGCCGCGCGCACAATTCTGCGCACATTTCTTGGGCAGTCAAGTTTCATGCCTACACTTTAGACAGTTCTGTCGATCTTGCAAGTGCAGTGCAACAAAATACGCACAGCTATTGGGGAATCGTTCTGTTTTCACGATCACGGCGTGATAAGGGCTGTGCGCCGCCGGGCTAACGCCCGGTTTTTCCTCCCGGATTGTCCCTGACAGATCACGATGCCGACACCGAAACGGACTGCCGCTATCATTGTCGCCGCCGGCCGCGGGCTTCGTGCCGGGTCTGGAGGGCCAAAGCAATACCGCTCGATCGGCGGCCGAACGGTGATTTCGCGGGCGATGGAGCCGTTTTGCCGCCATCCACAGATCTTTGCGGTGCAGCCGGTCCTCAACCCCGACGATGCCGCGATGTTCAACGAGGCTGTCTGCGACATGCGCTACCAGCCTCCCGCCGCTGGCGGCGCAACCCGGCAGGCTTCGGTCCGCGCCGGACTGGAAGCGCTCGCGGGCCAATCGCCCGACATCGTGCTGATCCATGACGCCGCGCGGCCCTTCGTCACGGCGGCGGTGATTTCGCGTGCGATCGATGCCGCGGGCCTGACCGGCGCTGCGGTGCCGGCGATTGCCGTGACCGACACGATAAAACTGATCGGCGACAGCGGACATGTCGAGGCCACGCCGGAGCGCGCGCGGCTGCGCATCGCGCAAACGCCGCAGTCGTTTCGCTACGATGTCATTCTCGATGCGCATCGCCGCGCGGCGCGCGAGGGCCGCGACGATTTTACCGATGACGCCGCGCTTGCGGAATGGGCGGGATTGACGGTGGCGACCTTTGAAGGCGATCCTGCCAACATGAAGCTCACGACACCGGAAGATTTTGTTCGCGAAGAGGCTCGCCTTGGTGCTGCGCTCGGCGATGTCAGGACAGGAAGCGGCTACGACGTTCATGCCTTCGGCGACGGCGATCATGTGATGATCTGCGGCGTGCGGGTGCCGCACACACGAGGCTTTCTGGCGCATTCCGATGGCGATGTCGGCCTGCATGCGCTGGTCGACGCGATCCTCGGCGCGCTGGCCGACGGCGATATCGGCTCGCATTTTCCGCCCAGCGATCCGCAAGTGGAAGGGCGCCGCCTCGCATCAGTTCCTGAAATACGCGGTCGATCGCGTCACCGCGCGCGGCGGACGCATCGCCCATCTCGACGTGACGCTGATCTGCGAGCGGCCGAAGATCGGCCAGTACCGCGACGCCATGCGCGCGCGGATCGCGGAGATTACCGGACTGAATCTGTCGCGCGTGGCGGTGAAAGCGACCACCAGCGAGCGGCTCGGCTTCACCGGCCGCGAGGAAGGCATCGCCGCGATGGCCAGCGCCACCATCCGTCTGCCCTGGGACGATAAAGGTGGAGCGATTGAGATGAGCGGCAGCGACGCCCGCGCCCTCTCCCGCTCGCTGCTCGATCTGTGCCGGAGCCGCAAGCTCACCATCGCCACCGCGGAATCCTGCACCGGCGGACTGGTCGCCGGCGCGCTCACCGATATCCCCGGCTCCTCCGACGTGATCGACCGCGGCTTTGTCACCTATTCCAATGACGCCAAGCGGACCATGCTGGGCGTGAAAGCAACCACGCTCGACAGTTTTGGCGCGGTCAGCAAGGAAACCGCGACCGCGATGGCGATCGGCGCGCTGGAAAAGGCCGGCGTCGATCTCGCGGTTTCCATCACCGGCATCGCAGGCCCCGGCGGCGCGACGCCGGGCAAGCCGGTCGGACTTGTGCATTTCGCGGTGGCCGCACGCGATGGACGAATCCTGCATCGCGAGTGCCGCTTCGGCGCCATCGGCCGCAGCACGGTGCGTCAGCGCTCGGTCGTCGAAGCCTTGCGGATGCTGATGGAGCTCGCGCGCGGACCGCAGGCGCCGGCAAAACCGCGGCGTGAGGCTGCCAGCCGGTTGCATCCGCGCGTCGCGCGATCGCCGCGGCGCAGCGCGGTGAAGCGGCGGCGAACGCCGCGGGTGTGATCTCGCGTCTGCGGCGCGATGCAAAGCTCCGACGCTGCTTCGCAGACGGGACCGCTTCCGTCCCGTGTACGGCCCCGGCTGCAGCGCACGGCGCAAGAGCTCGCGCTGCACTGCGTCCGGGGCACGAGCTAAGCCGGCTTCCCATAAACCGCATCGGCGCGCTTCTCGAACGCCGCGGCAAAACGCTGGAACGCGGCGTCGAACATGGTGCCCATCAGCATCGCCAGCATCCGGCTCTTGAATTCGTAGGAAATGTAAAATCCGACGTCGCAGGCGGTCGTCCGATCTTCGGCTCGAACGTCCAGCGGTTCTCGAGGTTGCTGAACGGCCCCTGCAGATACTCCACCATGATCTTGAGATTGGGCCGGTCCAGCGTCACCCGGCTGGTAAAGGCTTCGCGCACCAGCTTGAACGACACCGTCATGTCGGCGATGACGATTTCGGTGCCGTCGGGTTTTGGCGTGCGCTGGCGGATTTTCAGCGATTTGCACAGCGGCACGAATTCCGGATAGCGCTCGACATCGGCGACCAGGTCGAACATCTGCGGCGCGCTGTGGCGAACCCGGCGCTTGCTGGAGAATTTCGGCATCGCCGATGCTCAGCGCGACATCGCAGCGCGCGCCGCCTGCAATTTGGCAAAATCGTCGCCGGCATGATGCGACGAGCGCGTCAGCGGGCTCGCCGACACCATCAAAAATCCCTTGGTGTAGGCGACCTTCTCATAGCCGGAGAATTCATCCGGCGGGACATAGCGCATCACGGCGTGATGCTTGCGGGTCGGCTGCAGATATTGCCCGATGGTGAGGAAATCCACATCCGCCGAGCGCAGGTCGTCCATCACCTGCAGCACCTCGTGGCGCTCTTCGCCGAGCCCGACCATGATGCCCGACTTGGTGAAGATGGTGGGGTCGATTTCCTTGACCCGCTGCAGCAGGCGGATGGAATGGAAATAGCGCGCGCCGGGCCGCACCGTCAGATAGCGCGACGGCACGGTTTCCAGATTGTGGTTGAACACGTCGGGCTTGGCGGCCACCACCACTTCGAGCGCGCCGTCCTTGCGCAAAAAGTCCGGCGTCAGGATTTCGATGGTCGTGGTCGGGCAGCGCGCGCGAATGGCGCGGATGGTTTGCGCAAAATGTTCGGCGCCGCCGTCGGCGAGATCGTCGCGATCGACCGAGGTGACGACGATGTGGGCGAGGCCGAGCTTGAACGTGGCTTCGGCGACGTGGTCCGGCTCCGAGGCATCGAGCGCGCCGGGCATCCCGGTCTTGACGTTGCAGAAGGCGCAGGCGCGGGTGCAGGTGTCGCCCATGATCATGAAGGTGGCGTGCTTCTTGTCCCAGCACTCGCCGATATTGGGGCAGCCCGCCTCCTCGCATACGGTGACGAGGCCGTTTTCCTTGACGATCCTGCGGGTGTCGGCATAACCGCGCGTATTCGGCGCGCGCACCCGGATCCAGTCCGGTTTCGGCGGCGACAGCGCATCCGGCCGGTTCACCTTTTCCGGGTGGCGCGGGCGCAGCGGCGTGGCTGAGACGGTATCGACGACGACGACCATAAAATGTCCGTTCCGAGAGAAGCTTAGCTAATCCGCTTGAAGCGGAAACCGCAACGGCTCGCCTTGCTCCGCGTCAAGTCTTAGCATATCGGCCTGGCATGGCTCAAAACCGCACCATCGAACGAGCAAAAGCTCGGCAAGCCGCTGAAGCGCGCGTTCTTTGCCCGCAGCGTGCACGAAGTCGCGCCCGAACTGATCGGCGCGACGCTGCTGGTGAACGGCGTCGGCGGCATCATCGTCGAGCTCGAGGCCTATCATCACACCGATCCGGCGGCGCATTCGTTCAACGGCCCGACGCCGCGCAACATGGTGATGTTCGGCCCGCCCGGCTTTGTCTATGTCTACCGCTCCTACGGCATCCACTGGTGCGTGAATTTCGTCTGCGAGAAGGAAGGCTCCGCCAGCGCGGTGCTGATCCGCGCCTTGCAGCCGACCCACGGCATCCCGGCGATGCGGCGGCGGCGCGGACTGCATGACGAACGATCGCTGTGTTCCGGGCCGGGCAAGCTGACCGAAGCGCTCGGCGATTACCCACGCTCACAACGGGCTGCCGCTCGATGCGCCGCCGATCGCGCTGCATGCGCGCCTGGAAAAACCCGAGATCGCGACCGGCGTGCGGATCGGCATCACCAAGGCGGTGGAACTGCCGTGGCGATACGGGCTGAAGGGCTCGAAGTTCCTCAGCAAGCCATTTTGAAATCGGCCGGTTAGTCGCTGCGAGAGTGCGGCATCCCGCCGCACGGTAAGGCCTGTGAACGGTCACATTAACCTCAACTGTTGCGTGCGCGTGACAGCATTCCGGATGGCCTGCTCCTAAGCTTCAGGGATTCGGGCGCCTGGTGCGCCGACGACAATTTGGGGGCGACCATGAAGAAGCTGGCAATCGCGGCAGTTGCGGGAAGTGCGTTACTCACCGGCATCGTGACGGCAAGTGCCGCCGATATGGCGTACAAAGCCGCGCCGATCCCGATGGCGCCGGCACCCTTCAGCTGGACCGGCTTCTACATCGGCGCCAATGTCGGCGGAGCCTGGACCCCCAACAATGGCGGCAGCGATTTCGGACCGCTGTTCCCCGGCTTTATCGTGCTTGCGCCGCAGGCGGCGATCCCGACCGTATTCCCCGGGCAATTGGCCGCGCTCGGCGGCGGCGGCCGCCAGAGCGGCGTCATCGGCGGCGGCCAGATCGGTTATAACTGGCAGGTCAATCAGTTCGTGCTGGGCTGTCGAAGCCGACGCGCAAGGCACCGGACTTGAACGGTTCCAGCGCCAGCGCCACGCGCACCTTCGGCCCCCCGCTCATCCTCGCGACCGTCAACCAGACGGTGACGGTCGATTTCGGCCGTATCGACTGGATGGCCTCGTTCCGCGGGCGCGCCGGCTTCGCCGTCAATCAAGCGCTGTTCTATGTCACCGGCGGCGCCGCCGTTGCCGAATTCGGCGGCTCCACGACCACGGTCGTCAACGGACCGGGCATCGCGATTCCGGCCGGAACGTTCGTGGCAACCAACGGCGGCTGACGCACGCGCTGGGGCTGGACCGTCGGCGGCGGCATCGAATGGGCGTTCAACCAGAACTGGAGCGTGGCCGGCGAATATCGCTACACCGACTTCGGCAACCGCGGCACCGCCTTCACCATTCCCGATGGCTTCGGCGGCGTGTTCGCAACGGGAACATCGAGCTCGCGGCTGACGGTCGAGCAGGCGACCGCCCGCCTCAACTACCGCTTCGGCGGCCCGGTGGTCGCGCGTTACTGAGCGTCAAGCGCGCCGCACGTTCAGAACCGTGAGCATCGGACGGCTCCAATCCGGAGCCGTCCTTTTTCATGCCGCGTTCTTGAGCCGCTCCAGCGCCTCGAGGATTTTCGCCTTCCGCGCGGCGGCGGCTTCGCGCTTTTCTTTTTCTTCCTCGACGATGTCTTCCGGCGCGTTGGCGACGAACTTCTCGTTGCCAAGTTTTGCATCGACGCGCTTGATGTCGGCCTCGGCCTTGGCCAGTTCCTTGTCGAGCCGCGCCTTCTCCGCCGCAAGATCGATCACGCCCTTCAGCGGCAACGCGGCGACCTCGCCGCGCACCAATAGCTGCACCGCGCCTTCCGGCGCGCGATCGGCGAACGAAATGTCGGCAAGCCGCGCCATGCGCTTGACCACATCGCTCCAGCGCTGCGCGCGTTCCTTGGTCTCCGCGGACGCGCCCGCCAGCACCAGCGGCGTCAGCGTCGCCGGCGTGATGTTCATTTCCGCGCGCACCGAGCGGATGGCGGTGACGAGATCGACCACCCAGCCGATCTCGGCTTCGGCGGCCGGATCGCTGAAATCGGCGGACGCTTCCGACGCGGCAATGATGGCCGGCGTGATCGACGGATCGCCTTCGGCGAATCCGGTCGAGCAACAGGCATTTGCTCGCGGAGGATAGCCGGTTTTGCGCGGCCACGGCGCCAATGCCAGCAACCCGTCGCCGCTTTGCCGTCACCGCCCACAGCTCCTCGGTGATGAAGGGCATGAACGGATGCAGCAATTTCAGGATTTCGTCGCGCGCCCACGCCACCATGGCGCGGGTCTCGGTCCTGGCGGCGCTCTCCTCGCCCATCAGCACGGGCTTGGCGAGTTCGAGATACCAGTCGCAATACACGTTCCAGACAAAGCGATAGGCCGCGCCCGCCGCATCGTTGAAGCGATAGGCCTCGATGGCTTCGGTGACCTCGCGGGTGGCGCGCGCGGTCTCGTGCGCGATCCAGCGGTTGAGCGTTTCCTTTGCCTTGGCTCGGATCGAAGCCCGGCGGCAGCACGCAGCCGTTCATCTCGGCAAAGCGGCAGGCGTTCCAGAGCTTGGTCGCGAAATTGCGATAGCCCTCGACGCGTTGCTGGCGCGAGCTTGATGTCGCGGCCCTGCGCCGCCATCGCGCGCAAGCGTGAAGCGCAACGCGTCGGCGCCGTAATCGTCGATCAGATGCAAGGGATCGATGACGTTGCCCTTCGACTTCGACATCTTGGCGCCCTTCTCGTCGCGGACGAGGGCGTGGATGTAGACGGTCGGGAACGGCACCTCCTTCATGAAGTGCAGTCCCATCATCATCATCCGGGCGACCCAGAAGAAGATGATGTCGAAGCCGGTGACCAGCACGTCGGTCGGATAATAGCGCTCGACGTCCTTGGTGTCGTCCGGCCAGCCCAGCGTCGAGAACGGCCACAGCGCCGAAGAGAACCAGGTGTCGAGCACGTCCTCGTCGCGGGTGATGAAACCGGCGCGCTTTTCAGGATCGAGCGCCATCTCGCGCCCTGCTCCGGCGTGATGACTTCCTGCTCGACGTAATAACCGAGCGCGTTGCCGACGGCCTCTTCCTCGGTCTCGGCGACGAACACCTTGCCGTCCGGCCCATACCACGCCGGAATCTGGTGGCCCCACCAGAGCTGGCGCGAGATGCACCAGGGCTGGATGTTTTCCATCCACTCGAAATAGGTTTTTTCCCAGTTCTTCGGCACGAACGACGTGGCGCCGCTGCGCACCGCCGCGATCGCCGGCTCGGCAAGCGTCTTGGCATCGACATACCACTGGTCGGTCAGATACGGCTCGATCACCACGCCGGAGCGGTCGCCATGCGGCACCATATGCGTGTTCGGCTCGATCCTTTCGAGAAACCCGAATTCCTCCAGACGCGCGACGATCAGCTTGCGCGCCGCAAAGCGATCCTTGCCGTGCAGCTCTTCGGCAAACATCAGCGCGCCCTCGGGAAGGCCGCGCAGATAGTCCTCGTTGCCGGAGAGCGCGAGGCATCCTTCCTGATCGAGCACGCTGATCTGCGGCAGGCTGTGCCGCTTGCCGACCTCGAAATCGTTGAAGTCATGCGCCGGCGTGATCTTCACCGCGCCGGAGCCTTTTTCCGGATCGGAATATTCGTCGGCGACGATCGGAATCTTGCGGCCCACCAGCGGCAGGATCACGTGCTTGCCGACCAGGTCGCGTGTAGCGCTCATCGTCGGGATGCACGGCAACCGCGGTGTCGCCGAGCATCGTCTCCGGCCGCGTTGTGGCGACGACGATATAATGCGCTGTTCCGATCGTGGATCCGGTTCCGTGATTGAAATCGGGTGCGGATATCTTACCCGTCTGCCAGCGGATAGCGCAGATACCACAGGCTGCCCTTGACCTCGACCTGCTGCACTTCGAGATCGGAGATCGCGGTCAGCAGCGCCGGATCCCAGTTCACCAGCCGCTTGTCCTTGTAGATCAGGCCCTCGCGATGCAGCGCGACGAACACTTTCACCACCGCGCGCGACAGGCCCTCGTCCATCGTAAAGCGTTCGCGCGACCAGTCGCAGGATGCGCCGAGCCGCTTCAACTGGTTGACGATGACGCCGCCGCTCTCGGCTTTCCATTGCCACACCCGTTCGAGGAATTTGGCGCGGCCCATCTCGCGGCGGCCGGGCTGCTGCCGCTCCATCAATTGCCGCTCGACCACCATCTGGGTGGCAATGCCGGCGTGATCGGTGCCGGGCTGCCACAGCACGTCGCGGCCGCGCATCCGCTCGAACCGGCACAGGATGTCCTGCAGCGTGTTGTTGAGCGCGTGCCCCATGTGCAGCGATCCCGTGACGTTCGGCGGCGGGATCACGATGGTGAACGGCTTTGCGTCGCGCCGTTCGGAGCGGCCGGCCTTGAACGCGCCGGCGTCTTCCCAGAGGCGGGACATGCGGGTTTCGATTTCGGCGGGCTGGTAGGTCTTCTCGATCATGGGCGCTAGAAAGCCGCCACAACGCGCTGAGTCAACACGGCAAATCAAGCGGCTGGGCCGATAAAAGCGTCATGCAATGGCTGAATGAAGGCTGGCAGGCGCCCGCCGCGCTAGCGGCCGCGCGAAACCCGCTCGATTTCCGCCTTGACGATGCGCTCGACGAGGCCCGGCAGATTGTCGTCGAGCCAGGATTTCAGCATCGGCCGCAGCATTTCCTTGACCAGGTCTTCCAGCGTCCGCGCATTGTTGCTCAGCACCGTGTTGGCGAGCGTGTTGAAGGCCGACTCCACCGCCGAAACCGTCGAACGCGACAAAATCTGCTGGCGGCGGCGCCGCAGGGCTCTCGTAGAGCGGCGGCGGCTCGAACGCGGGCTGGCGATGCTGCGCACGCGGCGGCGCGCTGGCTGCGACGGTCTCGCTGAATTCGAGGTCATCGTCAGGCTCTACCGTACGGAACGGCGCGGGCTGCGGGTCCGGCAGCGCCATCTCGTCGGTGAGATCGAACACCTCGCCGTCCGGCAGCGGCGGCCTGACCTCCGCCTCGGAGGTTGCGGCATCGAGCCCGGCCAGCATGGCGTCGATATCGTCCTGGCTGTTGCCGGCGGCAGGCGGCGGCTCCGGCGCCTTTGCCGGTGTCGCCTGGGCTGCGACAATGGCCGAGGGCGGGATATCGGTCATGACTGCCGGTTTCGCCGCCGGCGGTGCGGCGCCGGGCGATGCAGAACCTGCGGCTGCTGCCGGGCTGGCAGGCTTCTCGGCCGGTTTGGCTTCGTCGTCGGCGATGATGCGCCGGATCGACGCCAGAATCTCCTCCATCGAGGGTTCCTGGACCTTTGCAGGCTGCGTCATATCCCACTCCACATCATCAACGCCCTGGCTAGCGTTTTACACCAGGCGGGGCAGGATCGGTTGGCTCCGGATTTGCGGGCGCCCGACTTGTCCCCAGTTCCAGCGGCCCGTCGATCGAATCGCGTGGTCCCAATCTAAGGCATCGAAACATTGGGACTTCCGATACCCGCGCGAATCACTTTGCCACCCTGCCGCAAGGGTACGTGATGGCAACAAATGATTGCAAGCAACGGGCTGTGGAGACAGCCGGTTCGAGTTCGCCGTCGTTAGCGGCCGTCCGGAATGCGAACGCCGGCCCAGCTGTCACGCACCTGATGATAGTGCACGCTCGGATCGTAGACGTTCGTCTTCAGGCCCAGCACCTGCGGCGCCAACCGTCCCACGGCGTTCAGAACGGCGTAGGACGCAACGACGCGATCGTGCTGCGCGGTGACCAGCGCGACGCGCGCATTGACCAGCGCCTGTTGCGCGTTCAGCACGTCGAGCGTGGTGCGCTGCCCGGCCTTGGCTTCCTCACGCACGCCGTTGAGCGCGATCTCCGAGGCCGATACCTGGGATTGCGCCGAGGCGACCTGCGCCTTGCCCGCCACCAGCTGGCCCCACGCGGTCACGACGTTGGACCGGGTCTGGTCGCGCACCTGTTCGAGATTGAGGCGCTGCTGCGCCAGATTCTCCTTGGACTGCCGGATCAGCGAATATTCCGCGCCGCCCTGATAGATCGGCACGTTCAGCTGCGCGACCGCGGATGCACCGAACTGGCGGTAAAACGTCAGGGTCTGCTCGTAGGACTGCTGCACCGACCCCTGCAGCGTGACCGTCGGAAGCAACGCGCCTTCGTTCACCTTGACCTGGAGGTAGCCCACATCGATGCCGAACATCGCCGCGGTAACGCTGGGATTTTCGGTCAGGCTGAGATCGACCGCTCCCGGCAGGGAGCGCGGCAGAAAGCGGTCGACCGGAGAGCCCGGCGCGAGCGCGTCGGGCTCGTTGCCGATGATGCGGCGGAAATTCGCCTTGGTCGTGACCAGGTTGGATTCGGCGGTGAGCAACTGGGTGCGGCCGGCGGCCAGCTGCGCCTCCGACTGCGCGACGTCGGTGCGGGTCACTTCTCCGACGTTGAAGCGGTCGTTGGTCTGCTTCAAGGTCTGTTCGAGCACGCGAACGTTGCTCTTTTGAACTTCGACGATCGCCGCGTCGCGCAGATAGTCCATGTAGATCGTGGCGGCGGAGAGCAGCACCGACTGTTCGAGAACCCGCAAGCCCTCGCGCGCTCCGGAAACCTGGCTCTCTGCCGCTCGCGTCCGGTTCGCGGTTTGAAAACCGTTGAATACCGTTTGCGATATCGTCGTGCCGATGCTGCGCGGCGCGTTGATGCCGTGGATGCCGGTCTTGACGAGGTTGGTTGCGGTGCCGCCCGACGTGCTGAGCGTATCCGTATACTGCGTTCCGGCGCTGGCGGTGAGCGCGACCCGCGGCCGATAGCCCGACAGCGCTTGCGGCACGTTTTCGTCGGTGAAGCGCACCTGCGCGCGCTGCGCGTTGAGCTGCGGATTGTTCTGATAGGCGCGCACCAGCGCGGCATCGATCGTATCGGCCAAGACCGGGTGCGATCCCGATACTCGCCAACAGCAGGACCGCAGCCGCGGTTCCGGTAACGATCCTCACGCCACCCATTCCAACTATCCATCCATGACGCCTCCCGGCTCGGCGGTGCCTGCCGGGTTATTGCCTTCGACCTGAGTTGATTTCCCGCTGGCAGCTTATTCGGCGCGATGGTGCGACGGAACCCCCGGAGCCAAATCCCGGTGGAAACTCTTGAGATGAAGCATCTGGGCCACACCTCTGATCCGGAACGCGATTTATGGGCTGTTTGCGCTAGAAAACGAACGCCGGCGGCCGCTCCAGCCCGGGCAGAACCGGCACAGCCGCATCGAACAGCGCCCGGTCGCCAAAGTCGGCATGGGAATGGGTGACGATCATCGCCCGCGGCGGCCGGCTCATGCCGAAAACGCCCACCAGCCGTCCGCCATCCTTGAGTTGCCGGTAAAGCCGGTCCGGAACGACCTCGGTCGCCCCGGCGAGGACGATCACATCATAGGGAGCGTTGGCCTCATCGCCGTCGGCCGCGGCGGCGGTCTTGACCGTCACATTACCGAGGCCGAGTTTTGCCAGCACATCGCTCGCTTTCGCGGCCAGCGCGCCGTCGCTTTCAGTGGCCGTCACCCGGGGCCGCAAGTTTTGCCACCACCGCGGCCGCATATCCGCTTGCGCAGCCGACCACCAAAACGTTGTCGGTCTCGATGATTTCGGCGGCCTGCAGCATCTTCGCGATCACTACCGGCTTGATCAGGAAACGTTTCGCGCCGCCCGCTTCGCTGACATCGAGATCGAGGTCCAGATAGGCCAGCGCGCGCTGGCTTTCGGGGACGAACGCCTCGCGCGGCACCGCGAGCATCGCGTCGAGTATTCGCTGGTCCGTGACGTCGCTGGGGCGCACCTGACCATCGACCATCTTCTGGCGCGCGGTCGAAAAATCGGACATCGGCGATCCCTGCACGGAAGATACGTTCCTCAAGCGAAGGAACTAAGGCAGCGCCATCTTTGATGCAAGCCAAGTTTGATGCGAGCCAGGTCAAAACGCAACATAAAGGGCCGCGCGGCCGGGGCGCCCGGAATCAGGCGCAGACGACGCGTTGCATGCACCGGCTACTCGATCGGGACCGCCAGCCGGGCGATCAACCGCGCCACTTCGTCGAGTTGTTCGGCATCATGATCCTTGACCGCCCGTGCAAGGCGGGCGAGGCATTCGTCGTCGCTCATCGCTGGCACATCGCTTGGGACGATCGAGGGTATCGCACGCTCGGTTTGAATGATCGGCATAACATCACCTCCAGAATCGAACCGGCGAAGCAAACATCATACCCGAATAAGACGTTTTAGCGTCCGGCGCATGACGCAGATTCGTGTTCTTGCCGGTGGCGGTATATGCGCCGAATGCTGGCGCCGGGACAGCAAACCGCTGCGGCACATCGGCTTTTCGACCAGGATGGACGCTGCGCCGGGCCGCCCTATTTCCGCTATGCAAGCCCCGGAGGCTTTGTTATACGCAGCCCGGCGCGAAACACTGCTTCGCCCTGTTCCTCGGTAGCTCAGTGGTAGAGCAACCGGCTGTTAACCGGTTGGTCGCTGGTTCGAATCCGGCCCGAGGAGCCAAACCATAACCCCATTGGGGTTGACCCAAGCGCAAGCCAGATTGCCTGCTACGGCGTTTGGATGGGCAACTGCAGAACACACACTTAAGCGGCATTGGAGATCGATCCGTTCGATCCGCGGGCTCGCCGGGATTTGACCGAACCGCTTCTCCGTCAAATCAAGTGGAAGTCGCTTTGGTGGGCTTGCAGGTCGGCAAGCGTTACGCCTGTGAAGGTGACTGCATTCCCCGCCCCATCATTGATGACTGCCCCCGCGGCGGAATTGCTCGCGTGTGCGAACAGGTCGGCCAGATTTTGAAACACTGACTTGTCGATCTGCACCGCGTCGTTGTGTACATCGAAATCGGTGATGGTGTTCGCGCCGAAGCCGGGCCTGAACAGGAAAGTATCCGGACCATTGCCGCCAGTGAGCGAGTCACCCACTCCGCCGATCAGCACATCGGGTCCGTTGCCACCCAGCAGAATCTCGTGCCCGAACGAGCCGTCGAGCACGTCCTGGCCGTTGCCGCCATTCACCGCGGTATTGATGCCGGCCTGAAAGGACTGACTGGGATTGAGAACGACAACGCTCACGGTCGCTTGAGTGTTGCCGCCATGCCCGTCCCCGAGGGTGTACGTGAATGTGTCCTGCGCGACGATTTGGTCCGGCAAGCCGCCCTTGGCGGCGACATAGGTGTAACTGCCATCCGCATTCAGGGTGAAGGAGCCGTATGTGCCGGCGATGCTGTGCCCGAAACTACCGCCAACAACGCCCGTAAGCCCGATTGCGTCGCCATCGGGGTCAGAGTTGTTGGTCAGTACGTTTCCGTGAACAGTTCCGCCTTTGGTAACGGCAGTTGAGTCGTTGACGACAATTGGCGTGCGGTTGAGCGTGATGTCGAGCGCGGCACTGGCCGTGCCGCCGTGACCATCGCCGACCGTATAGTTGAAGATGTCGTGCAGGTGACTGCCCGCGGCGCCGCTCAGATTGGTGACGGTGTAGGTGTAGCCGCCGTCCGCGCCCAGCACCAAGGTGCCGTGCGATCCGAGCATTGTGCCCGCCGCCGCGGAAAGGCCGTCGCCGTCGGCGTCGCTGTCGTTGGCAAGCACGTTGCCCGAGGCGGTGCCGCCGATGCCCGTCGTCGCCACGGCCGTATCGGCCGCCGCGTCCGGGCCGCGGTTGAGCGTGATGTCGAGCGCGGCACTGGCCGTGCCGCCGTGACCATCGCTGACCGTATAGCTGAAGATATCGTGCAGGTGGCTCCCGGTCGGCGCCAAGGCCAGAGCCGCGCTGTTGTCAGCCGCGTAGCCATAATGTCCGTTCGAGAACAGTGCTAAATGGCCATAGGCGCCGGCCGCGGGGATGCCGACATTGACCCCGAGCCCGTTTACGGCGCTCACAACAAGCGGGTCTCCCTCTGGATCAGTATCGTTGCCGAGAACGCCAGGCGCATCGACCGAAATGCCGGCAGCTTGGGAATAGGCAAAATCGTTCGACGCCACCGGCGCGTCATTGTAGGTTCCGTTGAGGGTGACTGCGACGTCACGCTGGGCCATGCCGCCGTTGGCGTCGGAAATCGTGACGAGAAAGTGCTCGACGCGTGTCTCGCCGGGGGAGAGGAACGCAACGTCAGCATTGTCCACGGTGAAGAGCCAGTTGATCGAACCTCCGGTCCCGTCTCCGGTGGTATCGGTGTGCACTGCGGCACTGAATGTGCCGACCGAGCCCGGCGTCAGTGCTGCGACTACGATGGTGTGCGTGTCGGCGACATAGGAATCAGAGAAGCCGAACGATCCCTCGGTCGCGAGCAACCCCGTGACGCCGCCCTGCAGCTCGGTCACCTGTCCAGGGGCCGTCCAGTGGGCGTCCAGCGTGAAGCCGAGCGTCGCCGCCGCAACGTTCTGCAGCGCCGCGGCTACGGCCTGCGTGATGCCGAGATCGCTCGCGACGTGCTCGGCGGCACCGAGCGAGCGCGGGTCGAGACCCGTGAGCGTTCCGAACAGAGTGAGCCCGCTGAGATAGGAGCCATACTTGCTGGCATGCAGGTTGTCGTCCCACCACAGGTCGATCTTGCCGGCGTCGGGCGCGTAAGGATCGCGCATCGCCGTGCCGTTCTGAACGGCGGCCAGGAATGCCTCGCCAACTGGAGCCACCCCCGCGAAGATTGGATTTGCCGCGGCAAGGCCCTGATAGGCGGCTTTCAGATCCGCCGTCATCGCCTCGAGCGAGAGGTAATACTCCGGCGCTGTCGTCGTCGTGTTTGTGACGGCTCCCGTGGTGTCATCGGTGTTCGCGACAACCGCGCCCGTCACCATGTTCGGCCGCGCCCAGGTCTCGTAGAGGTAGACCTCGGTTGCGGCATCGGCGTGCGGGTTGGCCGGAACGGCGCCGTCGGCCGCGCCTGTCGTCGCGTACTGCGCGAGCTTCACCGCGTAGGTGTTGAAGGACTGGAGGTCCGGATCGGCTGCCCCCGGGCTCGAGAAACTGTTTGCGCCGGTGACGGTGAAGTCGTTGCCCGCCAGCGTTGCCGTTCCCGATACGCTGAAATTGACGGTCAACGGTGCTGCGTTCGAGCCCGGTCCGCGTGAACGCGTAGACCAGGTTGGCGGAGCCGTCCTCGTAAACGCCGGATGAGGCGAGGCTGAGCGAGATGTTCGGCGTCGATAAATCGGTGCCGGGCGCGAAGTCGTCATTGAGAATGGTGGCGGAGACCGGGCCCGCTGTGCCGACATTGTAGGCCGAATTTGCGCTGAGCGTCAGCCGAATGGATTCGTCGGGCTCCACCGTCGTATCCGTCTTCGGATCGAGCGTGAAGGTCGCGCTGGTGGCGCCCGCCGGAATGACGATGGAGCCGGTGTTGCTCGTGAAGCTGATGCTGCCGGTCGTTACGTGACCGTTGTTGTCTACAAAGCTGCCGGTAAAAGGGGTGGTGACCACGAAGTCGGCGCTGGCGCCCGAGGCGACCGACGGCGCGGTGGACCCATCGCGGAAGGCCGTGAAATTCACGGTCAGCGCCGAGGTCGTCGGTCCCGTGCGCGCAAAGGTATAGACGAGCTTGTCCGGGCTGTCCTCCAGCACCGCGCCGGGGTTGGCGACGAGCGTGACCGTCGCGAGCGCAGGATTGACCGTGGGGCCGGTCGGATCGTCGTTCAGGATGGTTCCGCTGACGACTCCGGCGCTCGTGCGATAGGCGGAGCTGGGAGTGATCTGGAGGCCGATCGTCTCGTCGGTTTCCACCTTGGTGTCGGCCGTCGGATCGATGGTCAGCGTCGCCGTCGAGGAACCTGCCGCGAAGGTGATGGAGCCTGCACCCGACGGCAGGGGCTGGGTGCTGTTGTCCTGCAGCACCACGACGTCCCAGGCCTGGCTCGCGACGTTGCCGCGCAAGTCCCATCCGGCAGGATTGCTGTTGAGGTACTGGCCCTGCAGCGTCGCGGCGTTGCGGGCCGAGATGGCGACGTCGAGTTCGAGGCCAGACTGGCTGGCGAAGGCCTCGAAGAGGCCGGGAACGCCACCCCAGGGATGTGGCTCGTACGGGTTGGAGCCGGTCGTGTTCGCGAACGTGGTGCCGGGAACCGGCGCCGCCAGGTCCCGCACATTGTCGGCATTGTAGCTCATGACCGGATCGACGCGGCCAAACGTGAAGCTGTTGCCCACGAAGAGATATGAGCCGCCTGACCCGAGCTGGATCGAATTGTCAGTCATGACTTCCCCCCGTCAAGCGCTCATCACATCATTGTTTTTTCTTCGACCTGACCCGATACCTCGAGGGCAAGAAGAAGGGATCTCAGCGGAAGCTTTGCCAGCTAAGTCCGGGCCAAAAAAACCATGCCCCTCGTGATGTCAAATATATGAAAATGCGATATACGATATCTTATGCATATGGAACTTCGACACTTGCGCTACTTCTTGGCGGTTGCCGAGTCCGGGCACCTGACCCGCGCCGCCGCTCGGCTCAACATCCGGCAGCCGCCGCTCAGTCAGCAGATCAAAGCGCTGGAGAACCACCTCAACATGGTGCTCTTTCGTCGCCATCCGAAGGGCATGGCGTTGACCGAGAGCGGCGAGTTCTTCCTCGAAGAGGCCCGGCGCATCCTCGACGGCATTGCCGTAATGGAGCAGCGCATGGCGCGCGTCGCGAAGGGCGTGCGCGGCCGTCTCGCGATTGCCTTCACGACCTCGGCGGCGACCCATTTATTGACGCCGCGAGTGCTGCGGCTGTTCCGCGGCCGGTATCCCGAGATTGAGCTCTCCCTCTCCGAGAACAACGCAGCCGAGATCACCGAGCGAATTGGCTCGGGCATCCTCCATTGCGGTTTTCTGAGAGTGCCAGTCTCACGGCCGCCAGGCTTGGTGTTCCGGACCTTGTTGAGAGAACCGGTGCTCGTAGCGGCCGCGCTCGACCACCGCCTGGCGCAAAAGCCTCGCACCGGCAAGAACGCAGCAATCGCGCTCAAAGATTTCCAGGGCGAAAATCTGATTTTAGTGCGACGCTCCGGAGCGCCCGGGCTTTATGCCAACCTGCTGGCGCTGTGCGCGGAACGGGGCGTCTACCCAAACGTTGTGGCCGAAGTCGACCGCATGATGACAAATCTCAACTTGGTGGCAGCGGGTGCAGGGATTTCTGTCGTTCCGGCTTCGATGCAGCACGTGCACCCGAAAACGGTAGCATATCGCCCGCTCGGGAAGAGCATCCATCTGAATGCACCTCTGACCCTCGTGTATCGCGCCGCCGATTACACCGGCGCGACCGCTCTTTTCGTAGAGCTAGTGACGACAACCGCCGCCGATAGCGACAGCGCTCGTGGGGCACCCTAGGGATATTTTCGCTTCGGTGCCGAAATCGCAGCCGAGGTGATCTTAACGCACGATAAGTTCATTCACGCGCTGGTTGAATTGGCGCGGCCGTTATTGCACGATCCGGGCGCGGCCATCGAAGGTGGTGGGGCGATGCAGTCCGGGTTTAGCCGCTCTGATTCATTGCGCCTACGGCCGCTATCAGCAAACAGGAGCAACGAATGGCATCTTCCGGTTCGGGTACGATCCGTCCGCTTTACGGCGTCATCATTCGCGACAAGTGCAAGTCGTCCGACCTCGAAACCCTGAAGGCCTACAAGATCGTCGGCCATGATCTTCTGAAAGGCCACAGCGGTGCCGACGCCGACGATCTCAAGGAGGCTCTCAAGGATCTCGACAAGGCGATCGCGAAACACAAATAGGCTCGGCCGAGCCGCGATCAACGCAAACCGAAACGGCGGGCGAGCCGGCGGCGTAACCGCCTTCGGCGCGGCGGCCCGCCGCGCTTCCTGAAGCGCCCGGCAAATGCAAGGCGGCCGACGATGGCAGAACCGATGCTCGACGATGGCGCGCGCCGGAGGTTGTCGCTTCGCGACCAGATCGACTGCGTGCCGGTCTATGTGGTCTGGGAAATTACGCTTGCCTGCAACCTCAAATGCATCCACTGCGGCTCGCGCGCCGGGCACCGCCGGCCTAAGGAGCTCAGCACCAGCGAATGCATCGACGTGGTGCGCCAGCTCGCCGAACTCGGCACCCGCGAGATTTCGATCATCGGCGGCGAGGCTTTCGTTCGCAAGGACTGGCTGACGCTGGTGCGCGCGATCCGCGACCACGGCATGGACTGCACGATGCAGACCGGCGGCTACAAGCTGTCGCGGAACATGATCGAAGCCGCGGCCGAAGCCGGCCTGCTCGGGCTCGGCGTTTCGGTCGACGGCCTGCAGCCGTTGCACGACCGCCTGCGCGGCGTCCCCGGCTCCTACAGGCAAGCGTTGCGCGTGCTCGACGATTGCCGCAGCGTCGGACTGATCGCCAGCGTGAATACGCAGATCACCTCGACGGTGATGCCGCAGCTGCCCGAACTGATGGACGTCATCATCGATGCGGGCGCCAAATACTGGCAGGTCCAGCTCACGGTCGCGATGGGCAACGCCGTCGACAATGACGAAATCCTGCTCCAGCCCTATGAGCTTACGACGCTGATGCCGCTGTTGGCCGATCTGCATCTCAAGGGGCGTGAGCGCAACCTGCTGCTCTTGCCCGGCAACAATATCGGCTACTTCGGCCCCTACGACGTGCTGTGGCGCGGCCCGGACCGCGGCTATTACGGCGGCTGCCCGGCCGGCCAGAATGCGATCGGGCTGGAAGCGGACGGCACGCTGAAGGGCTGTCCGTCGCTCGCCACGGAACGATACGGCGCGGGCGACGTCCGCGACACCCCGATCGCGGAGTTGTGGGCAAGCCACCCGGCGCTTCAGTTCAACCGCAACCGCGGCGTCGAGGATCTCTGGGGTTTTTGCCGCGGCTGCTACTATGCCGAGGCTTGCCGGGGCGGCTGCACCTGGACCGCGGATTTGCTGCTCGGCCGGCGCGGCAACAATCCCTATTGCCACCACCGCGTCCTGACGCTCGCAGAGCGCGGCGTCCGCGAGCGCATCGTCAAGATCGAAGACGCGCCCTCCTTGCCATTCGCCACAGGGCGCTTCGCACTGCTGGAAGAACCGATTCCGGCCGGCGATACGCGCCCATGAGCGACCTTCCTGCCCCGCCTCAAGGCAGCACCGCGCCGGTGCTGGTGCTGTGCCGCCAATGCATCCAGTATGTGTTCGAAGGCACCGCGACGTGCCCGCATTGCGGCCGCGACGCCCGCAAGATCGGCGACCGCTATCGCGACGGCGGCTATCTCGAAATCGAGACGATGCAGCGCATCGATCGCGCGGTGGAACGGCGCCACGAATAGCGGTCAGCCGGGATCGGTTCGTATATACGGGCCGGTCTGGATTCGGCGGAGCACGGTCGGAACATCCTCTTCGAAGCTGACGAGGTGCTCGCGGCCAAACAGAATGGCCGAGCCGCTTCCTTGTCCGGGTTGGACCATCAGGATTTGGTCGAGGTTTACCAAAACCTCGCGTGCGGGCGGCCCCGGTCGTTTCAACGCGATAAAAATAGCCATTTCGTCCCCCGATAAGCACGGTCGTTGCGGTGCTTGTGTCCGACCACCAGCGTAGTTCAGCGCGGGAATGACGCCAGAGATTAATTCACAACCGGGAGTTACTTGCTGGGTTTTCCACACGTCTAGTACGGTCAAGACATCGGTAACCAAGCCCGGCCTCACGGGCTGATCGATACAATTTGAACGATCCTTTCAACGTGCAGACAAAGTCTTTTTGACATGGTGGCTCCTGACAGGGAGAACACCGATGAGCGAAGTTGAATTCGACAGGTTGCTGGACAGCGTCCGGACCGCCGTCGCGCCCGTTCCCGATCTCGACTTTTCGGATCTGCCGCTGGTATTTGATGCGCCGCCACTGGCTGCGAACGACAATCAGATTGCCTGGCCGTTCGTCCCCTTTCCCGAAGGCTGGTGCGCGTCCTGCTGATTTTGCGTGATTTGAACCTGCCTCTCGGGTTCTCTTAAGCAGTTACCGCAAGCCCGCTGAATTAAGAAGACTTTATCTCCATCAATTCGATCCGATTTCCAAAAGGGTCATCGACAAAGATCCGGTTATAGCCCTCAAGCGGCTGGTCGTGGCTGATGCGATGTCCGGCCCGCTGCAAAACCGCGGCCAAATCCGCCAGATCGTCGACGATGAAAGCCGGATGCGCCTTGCGGGCCGGCGCGAAATTCTTTTCCACCCCGAGATGCACCTTCACCTCGCCTGACTCGAACCAGCAGCCGCCGCGCGCGACGAGATCGGCTGGCTTGGCCGCCTCCGGAATCCCGAGAATGTCCCGATAGAACTTTCGCGCGTCGGCCTCCCCGCCGGCGGGCATCGCGAGCAGGATATGATCCAAACGGTGGACGGGCATGGCTTGCCTTTTCTGTCGATCGCCGCTGAAGCGTCAATATCGCAAAAGTTATATCATGATCAGATAACACTCATAGATTGCTGAGCCATTGATGACGTGCTATCCCTTTCACATTCTTTAATCGCATTGACCTGCCGGTCCGAGCAAAAAGCCGAGCATTTCGCCGCGCTTCTCCCAGAATCAAGAGACCGACTCGCGATAGTGAAAAGGATCTTTTTGAGATGACGACACAGGACCGTCTACCGCAATCGCTCACCTTGCAGCTGCCCGTGGCGCCGGCCTATGGCGACGAGGCGGCGCAGCTGGTGGAGCAGACCATAACCGTGACCCTGGATCTCAGCGGCGGTCCACGCACGTTCCAGAGCCAGGCGAAGGCCATCGGCTCCTATCGCGGCGTAGAGGTGAAAGCGCGCCTGAGTTTTGGCTACGACTATGATAAGGAAGAGAGCAAGCTCACGATCCGGGGAAACGACGACCGGACGCCGCAGCAGCTCTGCATTACCACGTTCTTGAGCGGCGCGCCTGACCAGGCGTTCGATCACGCGCCGAGCCTGGTGTTCCACACGGTGCCCAACGACATCGGGCAGAACCGACAGCTTCTGAACGTCTGGGCCGACCATGTCGGCCAGCGTCCCGCCTTCGTTGTCGCGCTGCAGGACGTCGCCCGCCGCTGCAACGACATGCTGATCAAGGCGGCGATCGACGCGGGCATATCGAGCGTACTGGAACTCGGAACGGCGCCGGTCGTCACACTCGATAATCTCGACGACTTCAAGCGCATGTTTGGCGAACCCGTCGTCTCGGAAACGGCCATCGATAAGGTTGCCGACGTCATCCGGATGCAGTCCAAGGTCTTTTCCATCTATGTCGGCACCGTCACCTGGCCACGGAACACGCTGTTCGCCAACGTGATCGGCAGCACCAACGATCCGATGCCACCCGACGTGAAGTCCTGGCTTCAACTATGGTGCGACAAGTGCAACGGCGGACATGGCACAACCCATTGCTCATCCTACGATTTTTTCAGCAAGGACACGACCTGGAAATGCTCGGACGTGTTCGTCGGCGGCCACGTCATCAAGGGAACGGCCGCGATGCGCATGGCAGAAGGGTCCACCGTCTTTATTTATCCGATCTGCAATAAACATAACGGGTCGGATCCGAATTATATGAAATCGCTTTATAATCCCAAAGGCGTACAGCTCAAATATTGGGAGGTCGACGTCCGAGGCGGCCAGTAAGGACGTGACCGAATTGCAAGCGCGTTGCCGCCACCGCTGTGCCGTTGACCAGAGTCACCAAAGTCAGCTTCGTGGTTTAAGTATTTGATATCGTTGCTGGAGGCCACGACCGGAATTGAACCGGTGTACACGGTTTTGCAGACCGTTGCGTAACCACTCCGCCACGTGGCCCCATCGGGGCGGATCAATACAGCCCATCAAGTACTTAGGCAACCTGCCCGACTCAAGGTTCCGAAACTGGCGGGGGCGGCACATCGCTCAAAGCAGCGGCGCGGCCGGCTTTGCTGGCGCCGGCAACTTCGGCTGCAAGGGCTTTGAAATTGCAGCGGAAAAACGGTTGGTAGAGTGATCGGCGGCCATGCCGAGAAGACAATGAGCCACCGCCACCCAAGGGATGGCATTTGAAAGCTCGGCCATTGGTTGGAATCCTTGGGAGAGCGGAAAGCGGGACACCGCGGAACTGCCTATCCTCCCCAGCGAAAAGCCGCCCGGAGGCAGCTTGCGGAGTCTTTACGCGGATGGATTACGAGCGTAAGTTGTCGTCCGGTTCACGGGGACACAATGGCCGACGCCTTAATTTCTGACTTTCAGTTGAACGTCTACAATTTTAACGCAGCGTTGAATGGGCCGGCAGCCCGCTACGCTACGATCAGATTCGACCCCAACAACACCTGCAATCTACATTGCGTCTACTGCCACAATCACCGATCCGACCAAACGATCGACGAGGGATTGTTCCGAAGATTTCTAGCTGAAAAGGTTCTTGACGTTTCATACTTCCAGGTCGGATGCATCATGGAGCCGACGCTTGACCGTCGCCTTACCGATTTCCTGCTAGCGATCTCGCAATCCCCAGCGCGACCGACCGACATACTGATGCTGCAGACGAACGGACTTCTTCTTCATACCCATGACGCCACAAAGATCGCGGCGGCGGGCGTGACCAATCTTTCCGTCTCGCTCGATGTTGCCGACCCGCTCATGCAAAAAGAACTGCGCAGCGGAATGAGCCTCGCCAAGGTCGTCAGGAACATCGAGAATTTCAGGAAGGCGGCGCCGACCGTCGCTGTCGAGATCATCAGCGTCGTCACCACCTCAAACATCGACAGGACACCCGGCCTCGTCGATCTCGCAATCAACCTTGGGGCGCATCGCGTCATATTTCGAGAACTGCTCTATTATCCGGATAGCGATGTTGTCGATCACGCGCGAATGCGAGAGTTGCTGCTTAAGCCCGGCGATTTTAAGAGAATGGCCGCTTCGCTGAAATCCCTATTCCCAAATCGCATCGAGATGGTTTTTGCGGAAAACGACGCGCTGGATGTTTCGGCGCGAGCGATCGTCAGAGAACTCGCATGAACGGAACGTTGAGGAAATGCTTGAGCCGCAACTACACCAAATTTAAGGGACTGTTGAGAAGGGGCTCGCATCGAGCTATTGGCAGGTTGCGGTGATGGCCTTTTGCTCTGAGATCATGCGGGCCATCACTTTGAAGCCGCCGGATCAAGCAACAAGAACGTTCGCAGCACGATGATCGCCCATAGAATTTGCTGATCTGCGTCTTGATCAGTGCCGTTTCCTCGACCGTCGGTCGCAGCGGGTGACACTTGTAAACGCTGACCGCCAACTGACCGCGCTTCAGGCTTTCGTCCGACGGCAAGTTCTGCTCCGCGGCCGACCGCGCGCATCGAAATCATTCCAAGCGTCCCGGGCCGATTTACCTTGCAGCGTTCCTCGGGTTTCAGCGCCGGATTGTCAGGCCCTTTTGCGGCGGCGGTAATCGCGCTTCGGCTTCGGTTTCGGCGCGAGTTCCGGCATCACGGCTTGCGCCTCGCGATATCTCGCCAGCATCCGCTCGAAACTGGCATTCAGCGTCGCCTGCGATATCGGGGCGCTTTTCCAGCGCGGCCAGCAGCATCGCGGCGGCCTCGATGGTCGACAGGCCGTCGCGGCGCGGCTCGCGGCGCAGTTTGCCGTAGCGCGACGGCTGCTTGCGGGGCCGAGGATGACGCGCTGGCACTTCAGCATCCACGCATTGCGCCACCACAGCGCCTTGGCCTGGCTCCAGGTGCCGTCGAGCAGCACGATGCCTTCGATATCCTTCAGGATGCGCGCGCTGATTGTCCTCGACCTCGCCCTTGCGGTTGATGGCGACGATGTCGCGGTCGGTGTCGAGGTCGGCGACCTTGGCGGAGCCGAGATAGAGCACCGCCCAGCGCGAGGGATCGTGCACCGGCCGCCCCAGCGCCTTGGACAGGCTCGGCCAGGACAGCCCGATCTTCAGCACCGCATTCTTGAAATGCAGCGCGGTCAGCCGCGCGGTGCCGAGCGCCCTGTCCTGCTCCTGCGGATGCTGCAGGATCAGCAGCGAAATGCGGTTCTCGATCGGCGTGATGCTGTCGCAGATGCACAGCGGCAGCGGCTTGTGGCAATTCGGGCAATCCGGGATCGCCTCGGCGACGCGCTGCCGGCTTCCGGTTCGGGATGTTTTGACATGCGCCCGCTATACGCTTCGCAGCCAGGGCTTCAACAACTCGCCGCGGCGCTTATTCCGCCGGCGCGGCCGCCGGCGCGGCTCGGATCGCCGCCGCAGCCGGTCGATCAAGAGATAGATCACCGGCGTCGTGTACAGCGTCAGGATCTGCGAGACGAACAAGCCGCCGATGATGGTGATGCCGAGCGGCCGGCGCAGTTCGGTGCCGGGACCGGTGGCGATCACCAGCGGAATGCCGGCGAACAGCGCCGCCATCGTCGTCATCAGGATCGGCCGGAACCGGGCGCTGCAGGCCTCGAAAATCGCGTCCGCCGACGACAGGCCGCGATGGCGTTCGGCATCCAGCGCGAAATCCACGATCATGATGCCGTTCTTCTTGACGATGCCGATCAGCAGGATGATGCCGACGAAGGCGATGATGGTCAGCGGCGTATTGGTGACCTGCAGCGCCAGCAGCGCGCCGAGGCCCGCCGACGGCAGCGTCGAGATGATGGTCAGCGGATGCGCGAGGCTCTCATAGAGCACGCCGAGCACGATATACATCGCCACCAGCGCGCCGAGGATCAGCAGCGGCTGCCGCCCGCTGGTCTTGTTGAAATCGCCGGCATTGCCGTCGAAGCTGCCGCGGATGCCCTCCGGCATGTGCAGTTCATCCACCGCGCGCTGGATATTGGTGGTCGCGACCTCCAGCGGCACGTCGGGCAGCAGGTTGAACGACACCGTGGTCGAGGGAAACGACTGCGAGTGAAACACCGCCAGCGGCGACAGGCCGCGCTGGTAGTGCACCACGGCCGACAGCGGCACCTGCGTGCCGTTGGCGCCGGCGACGTAGATGCGTTCGAGGTTGGACGGATCGCTCTGGAATTTCGGATCGATCTCCAGCACCACCATGTACTGGTTGCGCTGGGTATAGACGATCGAGATCTGCCGCTGCGAGAACGCGTTGTTCAGCGCGTTGTCGATGTCCTGCACCCGGACGCCGAGGCTCGACGCCTTCTTGCCGGTCGATCGCCAGCGTCAGTTGCAGCCCGCCGGGATCGCGGTCGCTGGAGACGTCGGTGATGCCTTCGACGGTCTCCATCCGCTTGGCGACGATCGGCGCCCATTTCTGCAGCAGATCGAGGTCGGTGCTCGACAGCGTGTATTGATAGTCGGAATCGCTCTGCCGGCCGCCGGCGCGGATATCCTGCGCCGCGAACATGAACAGGCGGATGCCGGCGACCGCGCTAGAGATTCTTGCGCAGGCGGTCGATCACCTGCGCGGTGGTCAGTCCCGCCGCGCTCCGCCGGCGGCTTGAGGCTGATGAACATGATGCCGCGGTTGGAGCCGCCGCCGCCCGGGCCGCCGGCGCCACCGAGCGACGAGCCGATGCCGGCCACCGCCGGATCGGCCATCACGATGTCGGCCAGCCGCTGCTGCAGTCCGAGCATCGACTGGAACGAGATATCGGCCGACGCCCGCGTCGCGCCGATCACGAAGCCGCTGTCGTCGATCGGGAAATAGCCCTTCGGGGTCTTGATGTAGAGCGTCACCGTCAGCGCGATGGTCGCAAAGAACACCAGCAGCGTCAGAAACGGGAAGCCCAGCACGACGCGCAGCGTCCGCTCGTAGAACGCGACGATGCGCGACAGCGAGCCCTCGACGAGGCGGTCGAACCAGGTCGCGTCGCTGGAGGTCGTCTCCTTGATGTAATGCGCGCAGATCATCGGCGTGATCGTCAGCGACACCACCGTCGACACCACGATGGCGAAGGTCAGCGTCAGCGAGAATTCGCGCAGCAGCCGGCCGACGATGCCGTCCATGAAGATCAGCGGCGTGAAGGCCGCGATCAGCGACAGGCTGATCGACAGCACCGTGAAGCCGATCTGCCGGCGCCCTCGAGCGCCGCCTGATACGGCCGCATGCCGTGTTCGAGATTGCGGTACATGTTCTCGATCATGACGATGGCGTCGTCGACCACGAAGCCGATCGAGATCGCCAGCGCCATCAGCGACAGATTGTCGATCGAAAAGCCGGCGAGCCACATCCCGGCGCAGGTGCCGGCCAGCGCCAGCGGCACCGAGACGCCGGCGGCGATGGTCGGCGTGATCCGGCGCAGGAACACGAACACCACCAGCATGACCAGGAATGCGGTGGCCAGCAGCGTCAGCTGCATATCCTCGACGCTGGCGCGGATCGTGCCGGTGCGGTCGGCCAGCGTCGAAATCTCGACGCCGGCCGGGAATCCACTGCTTGAGTTCCGGAATCAGCGCCCTCACCCGGTCGACCATGTCGATGACGTTGGCGTCGCCCTGCTTGGTGATCTGGATCAGCACCGCCGGCTGCTTGTTGAACCATGCGATCGACCGGCTGTTGCGGACGGAATCTTCGACGTCGGCGACGTCGGAAAGCCGGACGAAATTGCCGTTCGCGCTCTTGATCAGGATGTCGCGGAATTCGGCCGCGGTGCGCATCTGCTTGTTGACCGACAGCGTCTCGCTCTGGCGGCCGCCGTTGAAAATCCCGACCGGCCCGAGCGGATTGGCATTGATGAGCGCGGTCCTGACATCGTCGGTCGCGATGCCGGCGTTGGACAGCGCCACCGGATTGAGCGAAATGCGCACGGCGGGCTG
>CAVUUO010000002.1:0-102718 GCA_963744675.1 uncultured Alphaproteobacteria bacterium | reverse complement strand
ACCTCCCCAAGGTCCATGACGGACGAACATCGTCCTGCAAACGAGATCAGGCGCGCCGCTTGTCGGCGCGCCTGATCTATCGTCTGTCCGGATCGCGCGGGGCGATCAATGACGCGGAGCGATCAATAATACGGGCAAATCCAGCGGCCGTAGGGATTCCAGTAGCAGCCTGCGCCGTAGACGCCGATGCCGCGGCCCCAGCCTCTGCCGCGACCGCCGCGGACGACCACACCGCCGCCGCGGCCAAAGCCCCGGCCACCGCCACCGCGGAAACCACCACCGCCACGGAAACCACCGCCGCCGCGGCCGCCACCACCGCCACGACCACCGCCGCCGCCGCGGGCGTCAGCCGATGTGCTCGATGCAGTCAACAGCAACGTCGAAGCGCCGACGATGCTGAGGCAGTAAACGCAGACCAAGACAAACGTTGCCAGCCAGCGTGTGAGAAAATTGCGCGGGGTATTTTGAGCCATTTGGATCTCCCGGTCGGTGAAGCGGTTCGACTTTATGGATTTGTGGATTCTTCTGTTGTCGAGCCTTGCCAATACGTGTTTCGGATTCGTGCGAAAATCGGATCGTAGAACTGGGCGGGCACGCTTCCACCACCGGCAGAATAGTGGGAAGGCGCATGCTCGGTCAAGTTAAGCTGTGTCGTGCGTCGCCGGTTCCGCGTTCAAAAACAAAAATTTATCGGCGTGCTGCTCTGCACCATCCGTTCATCATCATGAATGGATTTAACCTTTTGCGAGACCTGCTCTCGCCAAGAACTTCTTGACAGCCTAAGACCAGATCAAGACCCCGCCAGCGGCCCTTCCGATTTCAGAAAAGTCCATGTCGAAGCAGCATACTTACGTCCTCGGCCTGAACACCTACGATCATGACGTCAGTGCCTGCTTGCTCAAGGACGGCGCCATCGCATTCGCGGTCGCCAAGGAACGGATCACGCGCGAAAAGCACGCCAGCGGCTTCTACAAGGAAGTCATCGATTATTGCCTGGATGCCGAGGGCATCACCTTCGACGACCTTGATCTCATCGTGCGCAATTGCTACATCCTGCCGGTTTCGGAAATGGAAGATCGCCTGGTGTATCAGGACATGCCGGGCTTTCTTCCCGAATACGAGCGCGCCGACGTCGTCAAACATCCGCTGTACCGGTCGCAAGCCGGCAAGGTTAAGACGATCTCGCACCATCTGGCGCACGCCTATAGCGCTTTCGCGGTATCGCCGTTCGAAGAAGGCGTCGTGATGGTGGTCGATGGTGTCGGCAGCTACGCCTCGGATGTCTTCGAGTCTTATCCGGCGACCGATACCGCGACCCCGCTCGCCCGCGAGTTGGAGAGCTACTACAAATTCAGCGGCTCCAGAATCGAATGCCTGAAAAAAGTCTGGATGGAGCCCGACCGCGGATTCCTCAGCGATGAATTTTACAACATGCCGGGCCTCGGCGCGTTGTACAGCCGGGCCTCGACCTACATTTTCGGCGACTGGAATAAATGCGGAGAGTTGATGGGGCTCGCGCCCTATGGCCGCCGCGAGCAGATAAAACCGCTGCTGGAGATCGCCGGCAACGAATTGCAGGTGCCGCGCTGGTCGGCGGAATTTAACCAGCCTTATGTCATGGACAGCGGCGGGAAATGGGAAGCCAGCCCGTCGATGCGGCACTGGGAGGATCTCGCCTGGCGGGTTCAGGACGATACCGAAAAGGTGCTGCTGACGCGCGCGCGCTGGCTGCGCGAAACCACCGGCGCCAGAAATCTATGCATCGCCGGCGGGGTGGCGCTGAACTGCGTCGCCAACGGACGGATCGCCCGCGAGGCCGGATTTGAAAACGTCTGGATTCAGCCCGCCGCGGGCGACGACGGGATTGCGATCGGCTGCGCCGCCTACGGCCAGCTCGAGGTCTTGAAGCAGCCGCGCGCGTTCGTGATGAAGCAATCCTATGTCGGTAAATCTTACACCGAACAGGACATCGAGAACGCCGCGCGAAAGTTTCTCGTCCGCATTCAGACCACGGCGGTTCGCAGCGACGATATCTGCCGCGACACCGCAAAATTGCTGGCCGAACAGCGGGTGATCGGCTGGTTTCAGGGCGGCTCCGAATTCGGGCCGCGCGCGCTCGGCAACCGCAGCCTGCTCGCCGACCCGCGCAAGGCGGAGATGAAGGACATCCTGAACAGCCGCGTCAAACACCGCCAGCCGTTCCGTCCCTTTGCGCCAATCGTTCTCGCCGAGCGGGCGAAGGAGATATTCGAAGGCGAGGAGGACTTGCCCTTCATGCTCATTGCCAAGCCGGTGCGCCGGGAATGGCGAGACAGGATTCCCGCCATTGTTCATGTCGACGGAACGGCGCGGGTGCAAACCGTGTCCGAGGACACCAACCCGGTGCTGTACCGCCTGCTCAAGGAGTTCGAGGCGCTCACCGGCGTGCCGGTGCTGATCAACACGTCATTCAACGTCAAGGGCGAACCGATCGTCGAGACGCCGCGCGATGCCATGATCTGCTTTTTGACCACCGGAATCGACAACCTCGTGCTGCACGACACGCTGATCTCGAAAAACGCGCTCCACGCCGTGGTGGCGCCGCTGGTGCGCGTCTATACCGACGTCGCAACCCTGGTGATGGCGACGGGCCGGGCCACGTAACCGGCCCTGCGATAAAAAACCATCTTGCTGCCCGCTAAATTCTTTTCAGCGACAGAAAGCCCGCGCAACCTTCTCGCCGCAACCGCGTTGCAGGATTTCCCAAAACAGGAGAAGCCTGATGATCAATCTGAAATACGCAGCTCTCGGTCTGGCGGCGCTCGGCGCCGTGGCGCTTGGTTCCAGTTCGGCCTCGGCAATGCCGAACGGACTGCCGGCGGCGGCCGGCCAGCAATCCAACGTCGAAAACGTGCGGATGGTTTGCAACGCGTGGGGCCGCTGCTGGTGGCGGCCGAATTACTATGTCGGTCCTCCGGTGGTCCGCTATGGCTACCTCGGGCCGCGCTATTATGGCCGCGGTTGGGGCCATCGCCGAGGCTGGCGCCGCTGGTAAGCAACAGGCCCGGTTTTCGGGCAGGGCGGTTGCCCGTTTTTCATGACGCGGCCGGCGCCGCCGCCGCTGGTTTCGGCAAGGGCTTATCCTGCTGCTTGGACCAGGAGATGTAATAAGCGACGGCGGTCATGATCGCGATCCCGGCGATGCTGACGCCGATCTGCGCCCACAACGACCCGTAGCTCAACGACAATACGAAATGACCGACGAAGGACAGGAATACGCCGACGCAAAACACGGCGAGCGATTGCTGGCCGCATTTGATGACGGGCTCCCAGATCCGCCACTCCAGGCCGGCCCAGTCTTTTTTCACGAACTTGACGGTGAGAACCACGATGGCCACGAAGTGCAGGAAGCGGTACCAGGCCAGATTGGTCTTGTCGTTCGGGTTGAAGGCGCCGACTAGCGATTGCGGAAACCAGGCGCCGAAATCCGGAAACCTGCCCGCGAAGGTCATCAGCATCGCAAACACCAGATAGGCGATGCAGAGCCACGTTGCGGCCGGTGAGTTGATGATGGATGCCGTCTGAGTAGCTCCGCCGAGCGCGCACCACGAGCCGAATACGAACAGCAATTGCCAGCAGAACGGATTGAAATACCATTCGCCGCCAGGATAGCCCGCCAGGTTCCAGCCGAATTGCCGGGCCACAAACCAGAGCGCGATCGAACCCAGCATCGTCAAATTCGGCCGGCGCAGCATCAGCCACAGCACCGGCGGGAAAAAAGCCATCAGCACAATATAGAGCGGCAGCACGTCGAGATTGAGCGGCTTGAATTTCAGCAGCAATCCCTGACGCAGCGTCTCGATGGAATTTTCCACCAGGCCGGCCACGTTGAATTCGTTGACGATGTCGACGTCCTTGAAGCGGTAGGCAACGTAGCCGATCGAAACGATGTAGATCACGAACAGGATGATATGGGCGACATAGAGCTGCCACACCCGCTTGATCAGCCGGGTGGCGCCGACGATGAAGCCGCGCTCGATCATCATTCGGGCATAGACGAACGAGGCGGTGTATCCTGAAATAAAGACGAACAGATCCGCTGCGTCGCTGAAGCCGTAGTTGCGGGTAGTGATCCAGTTCACCACATTGTCAGGAATGTGATCCAGAAAGATCGCCCAATTGGCGATGCCGCGAAACAGGTCGAGCCGGAGATCGCGTCCTTTGGGCGGGAGGATGGCGTTGATTTGCATGGGTGTGATGCTCAGTGCAGTGGCCGGGTGCCGAGATTGTCACAAGGCTGCAGAAAGATTATACCAAATTCGGAAATAAACCCGCCCGACGGCGGAATCACATCAACTTCCTGACAGGTGACCCTAGCCTATGCCCGTCATTTCCACCAATTCGGCGCAGTGTCGCATCCCAACAAGCCCCGTCAATCCATGACCGCACGTATTTTCAAGCCGGCCAAGAACGCGATGCAGTCGGGGACCGCCAAGACCAAGGAGTGGCAACTCGACTACGAGCCGGAGCAGCCGCGCGTGGTCGAGCCGTTGATGGGCTGGACCAGTTCGGGCGACATGAAGCAGCAGCTCACTATCCGCTTCGATACAAAGGAAGACGCCGTCGCCTATTGCGAGCGCGAGGGCATTCCCTATCAGGTGATCGAGCCGAAGCAGCCGGCGCGCCGGCCGGCCGCCTATGCCGATAATTTTGCATTTCGGCGCGGCGAGCCCTGGACGCACTAAGATTTCGCACGCACGAAGGACCGTCCGATCCGTTATTCCTTTAAGATCGAACCCGGCGCGGGCCAAAGTTAAGGTTGCGCCGGATAGCGGCGCAATGACACCATGATGCCCGCCGCGCGATGAACTGCGGCGCACACCCGAACCGCGGAATGCCATGTCGCTTCGCTCCAGCATCGATCCCGCCTCAACGGAATTTGCCCACAACGCCGACAATATGCGGGCGCTGGTCGCCGATCTGCGCGAGAAGCTGAGCAGCGTCGCCGGCGGCGGCGGCGAAGTTTCGCGCAAGCGGCACCTTTCGCGCGGCAAGATGCTGGCGCGCCAGCGCGTCGATCTGCTGATCGATCCCGGCACGGCATTCCTCGAACTGTCGCCGCTTGCGGCCTATGGCCTCTATGGCGGCGACGTCCATTCCGCCAGCGTGATCACCGGCGTCGGCCGGGTGTCGGGCCGCGAATGCGTCATCGTCGCCAACGATGCGACCATCAAGGGCGGCACCTATTATCCGATGACGGTGAAGAAACATCTTCGCGCCCAGGATATCGCGCGCCAAAATAACCTGCCCTGCATCTATATGGTGGATTCCGGCGGCGCCTTCCTGCCGCAGCAGGACGAGATTTTCCCCGACGAACGGCATTTCGGCCGCATCTTCTACAACCAGGCGCAAATGTCGTCGGTGGGCATTCCGCAGATCGCCATCGTGATGGGCTCCTGCACCGCGGGCGGCGCCTACGTGCCGGCGATGTCGGACGAGAGCATCATCGTGCGCAATCAGGGCACGATCTTTCTGGGCGGCCCGCCGCTGGTGAAGGCCGCCACCGGCGAGGTGGTGACCGCCGAGGAATTAGGCGGCGCCGACGTGCATTCGCGGCAGTCAGGCGTCACCGACCACTATGCGCAGAACGACGGCCACGCCATCGGAATCGCGCGAAAGATCGTCGCCACGCTAAAGCCGCCGCAACGCGCCGCGCTGAACATGCGGGAACCTCGCGAGCCGTTGTTCGCGCCCGAGGAGATTTACGGCGTGGTCCCGGCCGACGGACGAAAGCCGTTCGACGTGCACGACATCATCGCGCGGCTGGTCGATGGCTCCGAGTTCGATGAATTCAAGAAGCTGTACGGCCAGACGCTGATCTGCGGTTTTGCGCATATCTGGGGTTATCCGGTCGGCATCATTGCCAACAACGGAATCCTGTTCAGCGAAAGCTCGCTGAAGGGCGCGCATTTCATCGAGCTGTGCTGCCAGCGCAATATCCCGCTGGTGTTCCTGCAGAACATCACCGGCTTCATGGTCGGCAAGAAATATGAAGCCGGCGGCATCGCGCGCGACGGCGCCAAGCTGGTGACGGCGGTCGCCACCGCCGGCGTGCCGAAATTCACCGTGGTGATCGGCGGCTCCTACGGCGCCGGCAATTACGGCATGTGCGGCCGCGCCTACTCACCGCGCTTCCTGTGGATGTGGCCGAACGCGCGCATTTCGGTGATGGGTGGCGAGCAGGCCGCCATGGTGCTGAGCCAGTTGCGCCGCGACAACATCGAAGCCAAGGGCGGCAGCTGGTCGGTCGAGGAAGAAAACGAATTTCGCGCGCCGACCCGCGCCCAGTTCGAGAAGCAGGGCAGTCCTTACTACGCCACCGCGAGGATATGGGATGACGGCGTGATCGATCCCGCCGACACGCGGCTGGTGCTGGGCTTGGGGCTTTCGGCGTCGGCCAACGCGCCGATCGAAGCCACGCGCTTTGGCCTGTTCAGGATGTGACGATGGCGTCTGCATTGTATCGACGTTTTCGCACCCTGCTGATTGCCAATCGCGGCGAGATCGCCTGCCGCGTGATCCGCACGGCAAAAGCGATGGGCCTGCGCACCGTCGCGGTTTATTCCGAGGCCGACCGCGACGCGCTGCACGTCGCCATGGCCGATGAGGCCGTGCTGCTGGGCCCGGCCCGGGCGCGCGACAGCTATCTCAATATCGAGCGGGTCATCGGCGCGGCGAAGAAGAGCGGCGCCGAGGCGGTGCATCCGGGTTACGGGTTTTTGTCCGAGAATGCCGAGTTCGCGCAGGCCTGCGCCGATGCGAAACTGGTGTTCGTCGGCCCGACGGCCGCGATGATGACAGCGATGGGCTCGAAGTCCGGCTCGAAAATGCTGATGGAAAAAGCCGGCGTGCCGCTGGTACCCGGCTTTCACGGCGAGGCGCAGGACGAGCAGACGCTGGCTGATGCCGCCGATAAAATCGGCTTTCCGGTGCTCGTGAAAGCGTCCGCGGGCGGCGGCGGGCGCGGCATGCGCATCGTGCGATCGGCGGGTGAACTGGCGGCGGCGATCGTCAGCGCCAAGCGCGAGGCCAAGGCCGCGTTCGGCGACGACCGCATGCTGATCGAGCAATATGTCGACAATCCCCGTCACATCGAAGTGCAGGTGATCGGCGACAGCCATGGCAATCTGCTGTCGCTGTTCGAGCGCGAATGCACCCTGCAGCGGCGGCACCAGAAGGTGATCGAGGAAGCGCCGTCGCCGACGCTAAGCGCGACGCAGCGCGAGGCGGTCTGCGCCGCCGCGCGCAAGGCGGCCGGCGCGGTGAATTACGTCGGCGCCGGCACCATCGAATTCGTCTCCAACGGCAAGGATGTGTTCTTCATCGAGATGAACACAAGGCTGCAGGTCGAGCATCCGGTGACCGAACTTATCACCGGCATCGATCTGGTGGAATGGCAGCTGCGCGTGGCGTTCGGCGAAAAACTGCCGCTAAAGCAGAATGAGATCAGGCTGAACGGCCATGCCGTCGAGGCGCGGGTCTATGCGGAAAATCCGCACAAGAATTTCATGCCGTCGGTCGGAAAGATCCGGACCTGGCGCACGCCGGAGCAGACCGACGGATTGCGGATCGACGCCGGCTATCGCGAGGGCGATGCGGTGTCGCCGCATTACGACGCCATGCTGGCAAAAGTGATCGCGTGGGCGCCGACCCGCGATGCCGCGATCGACCGGCTCAATCGCGGACTCGAGGAGACCGACGTTCGCGGCGTCGTCACCAACATTCCATTCCTCTCCGCGCTGGTGACGCATCCAAAAGTGCGCGCCAACGCCATCGATACCGGCTTTATCGAGCGCGAATTGAAGAACCTGACGCCGGAGGCGCCGCCGCCCGGCGATGTCGAGCTTTGCGCCGCGGTTACGGCGATTTTGCAGGAAGAGCAGAAGACCGCACGCACTGAAGCGCATTCGCCATGGCGCATTTCGGGATGGATGCCGGTCGGACGGCGGCAGCGGATATTTGCGTTCCGCCATGGGCAGGGCGGCGAGCACAAGGTGACGCTGACCTATGGCAGCGGTCCCGCGACGCTCTTGGTCGGCGCGCACGAATTTGTCTTCGCATCGTCGTCGGCAGATGGCGGCGGATTCGATCTGACGCTGGACGGTACGCGATCCCATGTCGTCGCCATCGTCGAAGGCCACGAACTGTATGTGCGCACCCGCAACGGCCGCTTCGACCTGCACTGGGTCGACCCGTTCGGCGGCGATGACGAGGAGCAGGTCGGCGAGGACAAGATCGTCGCGCCTTTGCCCGGCACCGTCGTGGCGCTGCTGGCCGAAGTCGGCGCGGCGCTGGAGAAGGGCGCGCCGATTCTCACGCTGGAAGTGATGAAGATGGAACAGACCTTGCGCGCGCCATTCGCCGGCGTGCTGAAGGCGATCAAATGCAAGGTCGGCGACATCGTGCAGGAAGGCGTGGAGTTGGCGGAGATCGAGCCGGCGGGCTGAAATTGGTAGGGTGGGCAAAGGCGCGCTCTTCGCGCCGTGCCCACCATCTTCGCTCAAGGCGGAAATGGTGGGCACGCCATCGGCCGCGCGTTCGCGCGCCCGCCGGCTTTGCCCACCCTACGGATGCGTCACCGCCCTCCGTCCGACCCCATCACCAGATCAGGCAGCCAGGTCGAGATCTGCGGCACGAAGCACAGCAGCACCACCGCCGCCATCATCAGCAGCACGAAGGGGAGCGTGCCCCAGATCACTTCGCTCAACGGGATGTCCGGGGCGACGTTGCGGATGACGAAGATGTTCAGGCCCACCGGCGGGTGGATCAAGCCCATCTCCATGACGATGGTCATGACGACGCCGAACCAGATGATGTCGAAGCCTGCGGCGCGCAGCGGCGGCAGGATGATCGGCGCGGTCATCAGGATGATCGACACCGGCGGCAGGAAGAAGCCGAGCACCACCACCATCACCAGGATTGCGGCGAGCAACTCCCAGCGCGGCAGATGCATCTCGACGATCGATTCGGCGACCGATTGCGAGATGTGCAGGTAGCTCATGACATAGGAATACAATAGCGACATGCCGATGATCATCATCAGCATGGTGGAGTTGCGGATGGTCGATTTCATGATCGGCGCAAGGTCGGACGGCGTCCAAACGCTGTAGATCGCCGCAATCAGCACCAGCGCCAGCAGGCCGCCCAACCCTGCGGTTTCCGACGGGGTTGCGTAACCGCCATACAGCGCGATCATCACGCCGGTCAGCAGGATCACGAACGGCAGCACCCGCGGCAGCACGTTGAAACGTTCCGACATGGTGAAATCGTCGCGGGTCAGGATCGCCGAGGTTTCGCCCGATTTCGCGTAGGCCGCGGCGGCAGTTGTATATTCCATGCGAAAGCGGACCACCGCATAGACCCCGAACAGCGTGACCAGCAGCAGCCCCGGTCCGATGCCTGCAAGAAACAAACGCCCGAGGGATTTTTCCGCGGCGACGGCGAACAGGATCATGGTGATCGACGGCGGCAGCAGGATGCCCAGCGTGCCGCCGGCGGCGATGATCCCGGCGGCAAAACCCCCGGAATAGCCGCGCTTGCGCATTTCCGGAATGCCGGCGGAGCCGATCGCCGAACAGGTGGCCGGCGACGATCCCGCCATCGCGGCGAACAGCGCGCACGCGAATACATTGGCGACACCGAGTCCACCGGGCACCCGGTGCAGCCAGGCATGCAGCGCGGAGTAAAGGTCCTGGCCGGCGCGCGATTTGCCGATCGCGGCGCCCTTGAGGATGAACAACGGGATCGCCAGCAGCGTGATCGAGGCCATTTCCTCGTAGACATTCTGCGTCACGGTGTCGAGCGACGCCGAGGGCATGTAGATCGCCATGAACACCACCGCTACGGCGCCCAGCGCGAACGCGATCGGCATGCCTGAGAACATCGCCACCAGGGTTGCGACCCCGTAGCTGATTCCAATCCCCAGCACCGTCATCGGCGCCCCGCTCCGACCAGCGGAACGATGATCTGCAGCAAGATCTGCAGGCACAGCAGCGTCATCCCGGACGCCATCAGGACATAGGGGATCGCCAGCGGCGGCGACCACATCGAGTTCGACACCTGACCATCGACCCACGCTTCATGCGCGAGCGTCCAGGATTTCCAGGCGAAAAATGCGCAGAACACCAGGCTGGCCAGGTCCACCAGCCAGAGGCGGATGCGATTGACCTGCGGCGACAGCAGTCCGATGAACGCCTCGATGCCGATATGGCCGCGCTGGGCCTGCACATAGGCGGCGGTCATGAAGGTGGCGCCGACCAGCAGGAACACCGCCGCCTCGTCCTGCCAGTAATTCGGGCTGTGGAACAGCGCGCGGCCGAGCACGCTGTAGCTCAAAATAGCGCTCGCCGCGACCAGCGCGATCGCGGCGAGGATGACGATGACGGAGTTGCAAAAGGCGAGCGCGCGTTCGAGCGCCGCCACCAGCATATTGTCCGCGGCTTCGCTCGAGGTTTCAGGCTGATCCGGAAGCGGACCATGCATCATGCGGAGACATCGGTTGCGAGTTTTAGGAGGTTGGCCGCGGCCGCGCTCTTGCCGGTGTAATCCTTCCAGGCAGTATCGCGGGCGATGTCGCGCCACTTGCCGACCGTGGCCTGATCGAGCGGGCTGACCTTGGCGCCGGCCTTCTCATAGACCTTGGCGACCTCGATGTCGTCGTCCTGCGCGCCCTTCTTGCCGAAGGCTTCCATCTCGGCGCCGACGGCGACGATGACGTCCTGCTGGTTCTTCGGCAGCTTGTCGAAGATCGCCTTCGACATCAAAAGCGGCTCGAACATGAACCAGTAGGAAGCGCCCGCTCCCGAGGTCAGCGATTTTGCCACCTCTTCAAGCCTGAATGAAATCAGGCTGGTGGAGGAGGTGATGCCGGCATCGCAGGCGCCGGTCTGCATCGCCGCATAGAGTTCGTTTGAAGGTACCGACAGCACGGCGGCGCCGGCGCTCTGCAGCACCATGTCCATCTCGCGCGAGCCGCCGCGAACTTTCAGGCCCTTGGCGTCTTCGGGTGCCACGATCGGCTTGGACCGGCTGGCCACCCCGCCGGCCTGCCACACCCAGGTGATGATCATGATGCCCTTGTCGGCGAGGAAATCGGTCAGCGCCTTGCCGACCGGCTGGCTTTTCCATTTCAGGCCCTGGTCGTAGGTCGAGACCAGCCCGGGCATCAGGCCGATATTGGTTTCCGGCAATTCGCCGCCGGCATAGGGCAGGGGATAGAGGCTGAGATCGAGCGCGCCTTTGCGCATCGCGGAGAACTGGGCGTTGGTCTTGATCAGCGACGAGTTCGGGTAAATCTCGCCGGCCAACTCACCGCCGCTGCGCTTTGCGATCTCGGCGGCAAACACCCGGCATAGCCGGTCGCGGAAATCGCCCTTGTCGATGGTGCCACCGGGAAACTGGTGCGAGATTTTCAAGGTGGTGGCGGCATGCGCGGATCCGGTTCCGAATCGCAGGATGGCGGGAGCGGCAAGCGCGGATGCGATGACGTGTCGGCGTGTGATCATGGATGTCTCCCTGGAGCTTTTTCTCTATTGGGAATGCGGGCGATGTCGATGCGGCATGTTAGCCCGTCCTGCCGCTTGATTTCTCTCATCTGATAGTTTGAGGCGATGCGGGCGCAACCATATTGTTGCACTGCACCCACGCCGGGGATTCGAGGCGAATGTCGGCCTAACATGTTTTGCCGGGGCGAACGCACCCCATTGTCCGCAACTACCGCAACAACACATCAACTCGGTGATTATTTCAGGCTGAGGAACGAAGCCCCTTCGTGGCAGATTTCGTCTCCGATTCGAACTGCCAGGCTTCCGCATTCTCGCGGCGCAATGCGTCCGAGGTTTGCCAGTCCCTCGCGATACCCACGCGAGGCGATGGAGCGGCGGGAGGCGCCAGGATGCTTGCGAGGCACCCTTAAGACGGAGATCGCTCCGCCTTGCGCAGCTGATAACGCCAGCCGCGCGCGCCCAGTGACGTAGGGCGCGGCACCTCCCGGCGCTCCACCTTTGGCCACCAGCCCATCGACCGTTCCGGGGCGCCCCGGTCCGGCCAGCTTTCGCTCTGTCCGCTGAACGATCGCCTCTAGAAAGCGGCCCCTCATCAGACAGGATGTTTGTGAGCATATCATCCCATAGGAAGATATCAATAGGAATTTTTAGGTTTGGATAAATAAATTTTCGCGTCTCCGCCAGGCATCAAGCCCCATAAACACCGACGTCGATGCCCCATAGGCATGTATCCCTTGGCGAGCGACGTCGCTGAGGCGAAACAGCCGCGGTCCCGGCGTTCGCGGGACGCGGCCATGGGCTACTTCCGCTTTTTGCGGGCGGCGTAGCGGGCGTCGCGGGCGGCCTTGCGCTCGGCTTCCAGCGCCACTTCGCGGGCGGCGGCTTCTTCCTTGTCGCGGGCGAACTGGGCCGCGGCCTCCTCAGCCAGTCTGGCGTCTTCGGCCTTCTTTGCGGCCTTCTCGGCTTCGCGCGCGAGCCTGACCTTGGCGCGCGCGGCGGCCTGGGCCTCGCGCTCGGCCTGCCGCTGCCGGACCGCGGGATCATCGGCGCCGGGCTGCGCGCGGAACTTGTTCAGAATATTCTGTTTGGCCTGCTGCGCCGCCTTCTGGCGATCTGCGAAACTGACTTCCTTGAATCCACTCATCTAATGGGCCTTGTCGCTTTCGTTGTCTGTCATGAGCCGTGGGATGGGTCTAGTTATCCGCAAGCCGGCGCAATGTCGCGCGAAAACTGACGCTGCGGCTGCCGACCAGCGAGGTTCCGAACACCTCCGCGGTGTCATCCTTGAACCTTCCGGAGAAGCCGGTTGAAACCTCGCGGCCGCCGAATACCGGCCGGGCGTCGGTTTCATGATAGGGCGTGTGCTGGTTTGTGACGATCTCGCCCTTCCAGGTCCCGTCTCCGAAACTATACGAGCCGGCAGACCAGAAATACGGATCGCCACCCAGGATGGTGCCGTCACGAAACACCAGCACCCCGCTGGCCCGGCCCTTTACGCCATCGAGCATCTGGATGTGGATCGAATACAGGCCGTTCTTCATGTGCTGTAAGACCTGCGAGCAGCGATCGAGTTTCTTTTCGCGATTGCCCTTGTATCGCCATGCCGAGCCTGAAAAAACCCAGACCAACGACTCGCTTCCGAGGAGGCACGATGCCGAGCTTTCGACTTGCCAGAACACTGGCCGCATTTTCATTGACGGCGGCATTGACCGCCATCGTCCTCGACGTACCATTTCACATGGCAACAGCCCAGACCGCAGGAAAACCCATGACCACCCCTTCAGGCTTGCAGATATCAGACATCAAGGTCGGCGCCGGCGCGACCCCGAAACCCGGACAGACCTGCGTCATGCACTACACCGGGTGGCTCTACGAGAATGGCGTCAAGGGCAAGAAGTTCGACTCCTCGGTCGACCGCAACGAGCCGTTTGAATTCCCGATCGGCCAGCGCAAGGTGATCGCGGGCTGGGACGAGGGCGTCGCCACCATGAAGGTGGGCGGCAAGCGCACCTTGATCATCCCGCCGCAGCTCGGCTACGGCGCGCGCGGCGCCGGCGGCGTGATCCCGCCGAACGCGACGCTGATGTTCGACGTCGAATTGCTCGACGTGAAGGGCTGAAGCGGTCCCGTCATTGCGAGCCACCGGTTCGCGCGAACGCGCCCGATGACCGGCTCCGCGAAGCAATCCAGGGCGTAGGGCGCAATAAGCGGCGCGTGAGCGACGCGCATTGCGCCGCCTCGCGCGAAAGAGCGGAGGCGCAATGCGCTTCGCTTATTGCGCCGTACGCTTACGCCTTCGGGAAATTCAGCTCCACCCCGACACCGTCCGGATCGTAGAGAAAGAACTGGGTGTCGCCGGTGCGCGGCACGATGCTCTCGCGGAATTTTACGCCTCGCTCCTGCAGGCGCTTGCGCACCCCGTTGGCGTCGGTGGCGGCGAAGGCGATGTGGTCGAGGCGGCCGGTGTCTTCATACTTCTTCTCGGTGCCGCGCACCACGATGCCCTCGCGCGGTTTCCGCGTGCCCATCAGGTGCACCGTGGCGGTGCCGCCGGAATAGAGCCAGTAACCGGGGAAGTCGAGCGGCGGACGGTCGCCGTTCTCAAGCCCCAGCACCTCGCAATAGAACTCCTTGGTACGCTCCAGGTCGGAGGGTTCGATGGTGTAATGCTGCAGTCCGCCGAGCGGCATGGTGTTTTTCCTTTTTTGCTTTTAGACGAAGAAGAGAAGTCGTGATCAGTGTGTAGGGGGGCATCCTGTTTCGAACGCGCGCAAAAGATAAATCAAGCGGTGACGGCCAGTTCCCTGTCGATCTGTTCGATCGACTTGCCCCTGGTTTCTATTCCAAGGAAATAATACACCGCGCCGGCCATCAAAAACCAGCAACCGAGATAGACGAAGGCGGTTGGGATCTGCGGCAATGGCACGTCGGGCTTGAGGTAGTTGCCGGAGCCCACGATCAGAGCGAGGCCGACCGGCCCGATGATCTTGCCGATGCCGCCGAAGCCATAGGCCGAACCCATGCCGGAGGTTCGAAGGTGCGAGGGCCAGACCTCCGCCGCATAGGGCCCGACGATGGCAAAACCCCCGTCGGCGAAGAAGAAGGTCACGGCCAGCAGCAGCCAGAATGCCGACATGCCGAACAACATCGCGTCGTAATTGTAGCCCGCGACGATGGTCAAGACCCCGGCGCCGAGGCCGAGCAGGCCACCGGCCTTGCGCCGTCCCATCCAGTCCGAGAAAAACGAGAAGGAAAGCCGGCCGATGAAACCGGAGACGGTGAGCAGGATCATCATCTTGGCGGCTTGCTGCGGCGTCACCTTGAGCAGCAGCACGAACAGCGACGGCGCCCACAGAGTGATGCCGTAGACGCCGGTCTGCGCGCCGGCATTGCCGAGCCAGGAAACGATCAGGCTGCGCGGATATTTGAACAAATCGAGCCAGTTGCTCCTGATGATCGGGCCGGCATCGGCGGCGGTCGGCAGCGGCAGCGCGGACGGTTCCAGCTGCAGCGCCCAGGCCAGCGACTTGCGCGCCTCCTCGTAGCGGCCCTGGCGGCACAGCCAGCGCGGCGATTTCGGCACCCAGAGCCGGACCAGCAGCACCAGCAGCGCCGGCAGTACGCCGATCGCGAATAACAGCCGCCACTGGTCGCTGCCCATAAATGCGCCCATCACCGCGCCGAGGCCGACGCCGAGCGGGATGACGCAGGTGACGATACCGCCGACCCAGCCGCGCTTGGAGGAGGGCATGAACTCCTGCACCAGCGGCAGGTCCACGCAATAAAGCCCGCCGACCCCCACCCCGACGAAGAAGCGCATGATCGACAGATAGACCCAGCCATTGTCCGGCGTGAAATACAGCAGGCCGGTGGCGATGGAGAAATTCAGCACGGTGCCGATAAAGACCTTGCGGCGGCCAATGCGGTCGGCGAGCCAGCCCCAGACATAGGCGCCGATGATGGCGCCGATGCCGGAGCTCATCAGCACGATGGCCGACTCGCCGAAGGTGAGCTTCCAGGGCCCGATCAGGAAGGCGAGCACGAAGCCGATCAGGAAATAGTCGAAGAATTCCAGCGCGTCGCCGATGATGGCAGCAGTGAGGATCTTGATCTGGTTGCCGGTCAGACTCGTGCGTCGATCGAGGATCTCGAACATGGCGTTTCCCCATGGCGCATGTTCGTTTTTCAACGGGCGTCGCGCCTGCATCCCGCCGATCCCGGCAAAGCTACCGTGTCGATGCGGCGGATGGAAGAGGGCCGCTCTGCAGGATTGAGGGTGAGGCCGTGCACTCGCAGTGTCCGGCCAGGCCAATTCAGGTCAGGAGTGCCTGGACTAAGTGAAGGCGAACGCCAGCAAACTCGAGCAAAGCAGCATCAAGCCGGCTGCGGTTACTGCGAGGAATCCTTCGGCTATGAAATCGCTGTTACGCATGGTGCACCTGCCGACCGCGATGCTGGACCGAATTTATTAAAGCTTTCGGAATCGTTCCTCTTGCAGCACCGGTCGCGAACGATAGCCCTCATAAGCGTGAGCAAGAAAAATGCTGGCGCTGATGAAGCCGAAAAACGCTGTAACCATCTCGATCATCGCAACTGTCCTTGCGCCCCCGGGGAACAGAAACGACGGGCGGGGCCGCACAGTCAAAAGGATTTCGAGCCGCCGCCAAAAATCGCAATCCGACTGATGATTTCGAGCAACACCGATGTTCCGCAAGGAGTGGCAGGCTGCTATTTGGGCTGATCGGTCTTCGGCCGCGCGGCTTCCTGCGCGCGCGCTGCCATCATCGCGTCATATTCGGGAGTGCCCCGCCGCGGCGGAGCGCCCTCCGGCAGGCCGCCCATCCAGTGCGGCATGTCGGCGATAGCTTCGCCGGGCGTTCGCCCCCCGGCGCAGGACGATAGTGCCAGGCACGCGAAGCACAGGAAGGCCCATCGCAGGGCCGCGGCGGAACATTTCATTCCGGGGTGATGCCACCGGTTTGTGGCACCCGCCGCGCGCAATCATGGCCGGCATGCGACGATTGCGAGGTCAGGATGGGCTAAAGCCAGGGCGATCGGCTACGCAGCGTGGGTCCACACGATCATGTCGTCCATGGCAGGCACGATCGAAGGGGCTTGCTCGCGGTCCAGCTCGGCAAGCCGGCCGAGCAGCAATTGCAGCCGCTGCGGAATCGCGCTGGCCTCCTTGTCGAGAAGGATGCGGAGCCGCTCTCCGATCTCCTCGCAGATGGCGCGGCAATGGCCGCTGTCTATCTGCAGCTTTACGGCATTTCGGCTCGACATGACCCCATCCCCGGTTTCGCGGTATCCGGGGACAATAAGCCTAAAATTTTAAGGAGCAGGCCGCGATTTCACTCGCATTTTGCGACGGGCCGGAACCGGAGCTTAACCAAACGGCCTAGCTCCGAGGGGCATCAATGGGGGCCTGGGCGCCAATGAGGCGACCGCGGAAGCGCGGGCAATTCGAAAGCGATCGCTGGCGAAAATCAGCCGAAAGCGGCTGACAACCCATCCGTTCCGGCGATCAGGTCAGCCGCAGGGTCGGGGTCAGCCGGTCAGGCGAGGCAAGCGACATAGAAGATCGCAGCGCCAACCGCCGCCACGATGGACCAGATCGCCGGATCCATGCCTGCATTGCTGAGTTGATCGGTTTCCGTCCACATGGCGCCACCTCCCTAGCGAACGACTGAAGCGCCCGAACTGGTGATTGCGACCGGCTTGCCGGCCTTCATGACGCGGGCGGTCTGGGTGGTGCCGTCGTCGGCCCCGCTGCGGGCCGAAATGCCGAAACCCGCCACCGCGATGCCGGCCACAAGGGCGACAATGACGATCTTTAAATGGGTCGAACGGTCTGCACTGTAAATGGAATGGTTCATTTGAGGCTCCCCGGTCGCCTTTTCGGCGTATCCTTAGGTTCGACAATGACCTCGCAACGGTTTCAGGATGATTGCGTCGCGAACCCAAAATGGTTTCATGGGCTGGGAGAATTGTTTCGTCCGGGGCCGGAAAATGGCCTCAAGAGAGGCATTTTGACGGGACGGACCAGCGTTTTTCCGTAGGAAGCGGTCGTTCCGGGGTCTAGGGTTCTGCGAAGGGCCGCAACGAATTGGAGCCGTGCCGATGCCGAGCAATCTTTCGCCTTCAGAGCTGGACGACCGAATCGCGGTGCTCCGCGATAATATCCGGCAACTGATCGAACAGGCGGCGGCTGCGTCCGGCGGCCAAAATGAAGAGCGGACCGCGGACCGGATCTCCCAGCAGACCGCCGAACTGGACAAGCTTGTTGCCGAGCGCGAGGCGCTGGGACGGAAATGAAAAACAGCGCCAAGAAGTTCACGGCGCGAACGTGAGGAGCGAGATAAATGCGTGTGAGGATCGTTGCCTGTGTAGCCGGCGCCTTGGTGCTGGCGTTAGCCGCGCCGTCGGCGCAAGCCCGCAAGGTCTGCAACCATGACCCGGTCTGCCAAGCCAAGCGGGACGGAGTTTCGGTCGCGTCCAAGGCGAAGCTGGAAGCGAAATGGCGTGCGCCCAGCCACGCCGGGCATACCGCGCGGGGCGACTGCCGGATGAGAGGCACTTGTTAGGAGGCGCGGTGGTCCGGTACGGCAGACTTTTTGCCAAGCATGATCGAACCGCGCTAAACGAGCCTGATGCATCACGGAAAATCCGCCCACAAATCAGGCTCCCCGTTGAAACAGTGGCGATCCCAGCAGGATTCGAACCTGCAACCCACGGAGTAGAAATCCGTTACTCTATCCAGTTGAGCTATGGGACCGTCGGGCTCCTAATAGCACCGCCAATATGAAAAATCCGCTTCCCTGCCAAGCCTGAACCGAACCAGTCTGGCCGACGGGGCGACAACCTGTGAACGGCGGGCCTTCGGTTCGCCCTCAACGCCGGCAATGCGCCACGGCCGCCGCCGGCAAGTGGTTTGGACTGTCAGGGCTATGTCGTCTGCGACTTTTTCGCTACCTCCCTTCGCAGCCATCAGTCCGTCACCTTTTCGCGCAATTTCTGTCTATCCGGCGGCGTTCGTCCGCTGTTCAAGGAGTCCATCATGATCGGTTTGGTTCGCGCCGCAGCACTTTGCGCAACGCTGGCGCTTGGCCTCGTCTCGGCGCAGGCGGCGGACAAGGCCTTCAAACGCGACGATCTGGCCGATTCGGCGATCAAGCTGGAAGCCCAGATCAAGAGCGAATTCAGGCCCCGTCGCCAAGCCGGCGGCAACGTTGCGGACCGACGCCGATGCGGCGTTCAAACGCGGGGACTACCGGGCCGGACTGCAAATCCTTGGACAGATCGCCGCGGTCGCGCCCGAGGACAGCGGCAACTGGCTGCGGCTGGCCAGGACCGTTTTTCAGATCCGCTCCGCCACATCAAGCGAACAGACGTTCCTGCTCGAGCGCGCCTCCACCGCGGCCTACATCGCCTATCAGCGTGCCGGCAATGCCTCCGAGGAGGCGGACGCCCTTGCCGTGCTTGGCCGCGCGCTGTCCGACCGCAAGCTGTGGCGTCCGGCGCTGGATAGCTTGCGGCTTTCGCTCGACCTGCGCGAAGTCGCCGACGTCCGCGGCCAATACGAGAAACTGCGCGACGAGCACGGTTTCCGGCTTTTGGACTATACCGTCGAATTCGGATTCGGCGTCGCCGCGCGCCTGCTTCCAGTTCTCCGAGGATCTTGCCAAGCGAACGGACTTCTCGCCCTTCCTGGCGCTGGCCGGCAGCGACAAGCCGGCGCTGTCGTCGGAAGAAAAGCAGCTCTGTGTCGAGGGCCTCAAGCACGGCGAGCGCTACAACGTCAATCTGCGCGCCGGCCTGCCGTCGACGGTGAAGGAGAGCCTGCCCAAATCCGCCGAATTCAACATCTACGTGCGCGATCGCAAGCCGTTCGTGCGCTTCACCGGGCGGGCTTATGTGCTGCCGCGTTCAGGCCAGCGCGGCATTCCGCTGGTCAGCGTCAATACGCCTTCGGTCTCGGTGCAGGTGTTCCGGATCGGCGACCGCAACCTCATCAACACGGTCATCGACAGCGATTTTCAGAAGACGCTGTCGAGCTACCAGCTCAACGATCTCGGCAATGAGCGCGGCGTGAAGGTCTGGTCCGGCGAGCTTGCCACCGCGACCACGCTCAACCAGGACGTCACCACCGCATTTCCGGTCGATCAGGCGCTCGGCGACCTGCAGCCCGGCGTGTATGTGATGACCGCGGTGGCCAAGGGGCCGGGCTCGTCGAAAGACGAGGATTCCGGTTCGCTGGCAACGCAATGGTTCATCGTCTCCGACCTCGGCCTCACGGCATTTTCCGGCAATGACGGCATCCATGTGTTCGTCAATTCGCTGGCGTCGACTGAGGCGATAGCAAAAGCCGAAGTGCGGCTGGTGGCGCGCAACAACGAGATTCTGGCGACCCGCAAGACCGACGAGTCCGGGCACGTGTTGTTCGAGGCGGGCCTTGCACGCGGCGAGGGCGGGCTGTCGCCTGCGCTGCTGACGGTGTCGGGCGAGAAGACCGACTATGCCTTCCTCAGTCTCAAATCCAACGCCTTCGACCTCACCGACCGCGGCGTCTCCGGCCGCGCGGTGCCGGCCGGCGCCGACGCCTTCGTCTATGCCGAGCGCGGCGTCTATCGCTCCGGCGAGACGGTTTACCTGACGGCGTTGTTGCGCGACGGGCAGGGCAACGCCGTGACCGGCGGGCCGCTGACGCTGGTGATCGAGCGCCCGGATGGCGTCGAATTCCGCCGCGCCGTGCTGCCGGACCAGGGCGCGGGCGGGCGCAGCCTGACCCTGCCGCTCAATTCCGCGGTCCCGACCGGGACCTGGCGGGCACGCGCCTTCACCGACCCCAAAGCTGCTTCGGTCGGCGAAACCACTTTCATGGTCGAGGACTACGTCCCGGATCGTATCGAGTTCGATTTATCAAGTAAGGACAATCAGATCAGAGCCGATGCTCCGGTAGAACTTAAGGTCGACGGCCATTTCCTCTATGGCGCGCCGGCGTCGGGTCTGCAGCTGGAGGGCGACATGCTGGTCGCACCGGCGTCGAGCAGGCCGGGCTTCGCCGGCTACCAGTTCGGTGTTGCCGACGAGGAAACCACCAGCAACGAACGCACGCCACTTGAGAACTTGCCGGTGGCCGATGCCAATGGCGTTGCGACGTTTCCGGTGAGCCTGGCAAAACCGCCGTCCTCGACGCGTCCGCAGGAAGCGCAGATTTTCATCCGCATGGCGGAAGCCGGTGGCCGCGCGGTCGAGCGCAAGCTGGTGCTGCCGGTCGCGCCGAGCGCTGCGATGATCGGGGTAAAACCGCTGTTCGGCGACAAGAACGTCGCGGAAGGCGACAAAGCCGATTTCGACGTCGTGTTCGTCGCGCCCGACGGCAAGCCGTTGGCCCGCAATGGCTTGCGCTACGAATTGCTGAAATTGGAGTCCACTTACCAGTGGTATCGCCAGAGCTCATCCTGGGAATACGAGCCGGTCAAATCTACCAAGCGCGTCGCCGACGGCGATCTTGCGATTACCGCCGACAAGCCGTCGCGGATCACGCTGGCGCCGCAGCCCGGCCGCTACCGGCTCGATGTCAGATCGGCGGAAGCCGATGGACCGCTCACGTCAGTTCAATTCGATGTCGGCTGGTATTCCGACGGCAGCGCCGACACTCCCGATCTGCTGGAAACCTCGATCGACAAGCCGGAATACCAGTCCGGCGACACCATGGTGGTGTCGGTCAATGCGCGCTCGGCGGGCAAGCTGACCATCAACGTGCTTGGCGACCGCCTGCTGACCACGCAGTCGAGCGACATCAAGGAAGGCACCGCGCAGGTCAAGATTGCTGTCGGCAAGGACTGGGGCACCGGAGCGTATGTGGTGGCGACGCTGCGCCGCCCGCTGGATGCCGCCGCACTGCGGATGCCCGGCCGGGCGATCGGGCTAAAATGGTTCGGCATCGACAAGAAGGCCCGCACGCTCACCGTCGGTCTGTCGCCGCCGGCGCTGGTGCGGCCCAACACCACCTTAAAACTGCCGGTCAAGCTCGGCGGGCTCAGTCCCGGCGAGGACGCGAAAATCGTCGTCGCCGCGGTCGATGTCGGCATTCTCAATCTGACCAATTACAAGCCGCCGGCGCCGGACGATTATTATCTCGGCCAGCGCCGCATGACCTCGGAGATCCGCGATCTCTACGGGCAGTTGATCGACGGCATGCAGGGCACCCGCGGTCAGCTCAGGACCGGCGGCGATTCCGCGGGCGCCGAGCTGCAGGGCAGTCCGCCGACGCAAAAACCGCTGGCGCTGTATTCCGGCATTGTCACCGTCGCTGCCGACGGCTCGGCGGAAATCTCGTTCGACATTCCGGAGTTCGCCGGTACCGCGCGTGTGATGGCGGTGGCGTGGACCGCGACAAAACTCGGCCGCGCCACGACCGATGTCACGGTGCGCGATCCGGTGGTGCTGACGGCGACGCTGCCGCGCTTCCTGCTCAATGGCGACCACGGCACCATGAGTTTTGATCTCGACAATGTCGAGGGCACGGCGGGTGACTACACCATCAACGTCACGACCTCCGGCCCCGTGAAGGTCACGGGTAATCCTGCGGCCACGGTAAAGCTCGCAGCCAAGCAGCGCACCTCGATGGCGCTGGCGCTCGATGCCTCCGGCGGCGCCGGCACCGCGCAGCTCGATGTCGACATCAAGGGGCCGAATGGTCTGACGCTGGCGCGGCATTATGCGCTGGACGTCAAGGCGGCGACGCAGATCCTCGCGCGCCGTTCGATCCGCACCCTGGCCAAGGGCGAAAGCCTGACGCTGACGTCGGATATGTTCTCCGACCTCGTACAAGGCACCGGCGCGGTGTCGATGTCGGTCAGCCTGTCGACGGCGCTGGACGCTGCGACCATCCTCAAGGCGCTGGACCGCTATCCCTATGGCTGCTCCGAACAGATCGCCAGCCGCGCCATGCCGCTGCTTTATGTCAACGATCTGGCGGCCGGCGCGCATCTGGCCATGGACACCGCGGTCGACCAGCGCATCAAGGATGCCATCGACCGGCTGCTGGCGCGGCAGGGCTCGAACGGCTCGTTCGGATTGTGGTCGGCGGGCGGCGACGATGCCTGGCTCGACGCCTATGTCACCGACTTCCTGACCCGAGCCCGCGAAAAGGGATTCGTGGTGCCGGACGTGCTGTTCCGCAACGCGCTCGATCGCATCCGCAACTCCGTCGTCAATGCCGACGAGCCGGAAAAGGACGGCGGCCGCAATCTCGCCTACGGGCTCTACGTCCTCGCCCGCAACGGCACCGCGCCGGTCGGCGATCTGCGTTATCTCGCCGACACCAAGCTGAACAACCTCGCAACGCCGATCGCAAAATCGCAACTGGCGGCGGCGCTGGCGCTGGTCGGCGATCGCAGCCGGGCGGAGCGGGTCTATGCCGCTGCGCTCGAAAGCCTCGCGCCAAAACCGGTGCTGGAATTCGGCCGGGTCGATTACGGCTCGGCGTTGCGCGACGCCGCCGCATTGGTTTCGCTGGGCAGCGAAGGCAATGCATCGAGTGCGACCATCACCCAGGCGGTGCAGCGCGTCGAAGCGGCGCGGGGTCTGACGCCCTACACCTCAACCCAGGAAAACGCCTGGCTGGTGCTGGCCTCGCGCGCGCTGTCCAAGGAAACGCTGGCGCTCGACGTCAACGGCAACCCGGTGAAGACCGCGCTCTACCGCAGCTACAAGGCCGCTGACATGGCCGGCCAGCCGATCAAGATCACCAACACCGGCGACACGCCGGTGCAGGCGGTGGTGTCGGTTTCCGGTGCGCCGGTGACGCCGGAGCCCGCGGCATCCAACGGCTTCAAGATCGAGCGCAACTATTTTACGCTCGATGGCAAGCCGGCCGATCCGGCGAAGGCCAAGCAGAACGACCGTTTCGCGGTGGTGCTGAAGGTCACCGAGGCAAAACCGGAATACGGACACATCATGGTGTCGGATTATCTGCCCGCCGGTTTCGAGATCGACAACCCGCATCTGGTGTCTTCCGGCGACACCGGCACGCTGGACTGGATCGAGGACGGCGAGGAGCCCGAACACACCGAATTCCGCGACGACCGATTCACTGCAGCAATTGATCGCGGCAGCGACGACAAGGCGGTGTTCACGGTGGCCTATGTGGTGCGCGCGGTGTCGCCGGGCACATACGTGCTGCCGCAGGCCTATGTCGAGGACATGTACAACCCCTCGCGTTATGGCCGCACCGGCACCGGCAATGTCGAGGTGCGCGCCGCCAAATGAGTGCATCGAGCCGTCAAACTCAATCGTCATGCGCGGGCTTGATCCGCGCATCCATCGATCTTCGGAAGAATCTTTCGAAGAAGATGGATGGCCGGGTCAAGCCCGGCCATGACGAGATCGGGGGGCGACGATCCTTCAAAACAATCCTGATTACGTTCGCGATCGTTTGTATCGTGGGCATCGGCGCGTTCGCGGCGTGGGTCGTCTCGCTCGGGCCGTTGCCGCTAACGCAGGCCCAACAGGTCTCCACCAGCGTCCTCGATCGCAACGGAAAACTGCTGCGCGCCTATGCGATGGCCGATGGCCGCTGGCGGCTGCCGGTGGATGCGCGGACCGGCGTCGATCCCGGATATGTAAAGCTGTTGCTGGCCTATGAAGACCGGCGCTTTCGCTCCCATGCCGGCGTCGATCCGCTGGCGCTGGGACGCGCAGCGCTGCAACTGCTTACGCGCGGCCACATCGTCTCCGGCGGCTCCACCATCACCATGCAAGTGGCGCGCTTGATGGAGCCGCGGCGTGAACGGTCGGTCTACGCCAAGCTTCGCCAGATGGTCCGCGCATTCGAACTCGAACGCCAATTCAGCAAGAACGAAATTCTCGACCTGTATCTGGCGCTGGCGCCGTTCGGCGGCAATCTGGAAGGCGTTCGCGCTGCCTCGCTCGGCTATTTCGGCAAGGAGCCGAAGCGGCTGTCGCTGGCGGAGCAGGCTTTGCTGGTGGCGTTGCCGCAGTCCCCGGAAACCCGCCGGCTCGATCGCAATCCGGATGTCGCACGCGCCGCGCGTAACCGCGTGCTCGACCGGATGATTGAAGAAGGCGTTGTGTCGCCTGATGATGCCGCGCAGGCAAAAGCCGTGTCCGTGCCGCGGCTGCGCAAGCCGATGCCGATTCTGGCGCCGCATTCCGCCGATCAGGCGGTCGCCAATGTCAGGGATACGCCGGTCATTGCGCTGACGCTGGATTCCAGCCTGCAAAAAGTTCTCGAAGCCCTGGCGCGCGACCGCGCCTCGGCGCTGGGCCCGGATATTTCCATTGCCATCATTGCCGTGGACAATGCGAGCGGCGACGTGCTGGCCCATGTCGGTTCGCCGGATTATTTCGACGAGCGGCGCGCGGGACAGATGGACATGACGCGCGCGGTACGCTCGCCGGGATCGACCCTAAAGCCGTTCATCTATGGCCTCGCCTTCGAGGACGGCTTTGTGCATCCGGAAAGCCTGATCGACGACCGGCCGGTCCGGTTCGGCTCCTACGCGCCGGAAAATTTCGACATGACGTTTCAGGGCACGGTACCGGTACGCCGGGCGCTGCAACTGTCGCTCAACGTGCCGGCGATCGAACTGCTCGACCGGGTCGGCGCCTCAAGGCTGTCGTCGCGCTTGAAGCAGGCCGGCGGCAATCTGGTGCTGCCGAAGGATGAAGTACCGGGACTGGCGATGGGGCTCGGCGGGGTCGGCGTCACATTGCAGGATCTGGTGCAGCTCTATTCCGGCATCGCGCGGCTCGGCAGCACAAAACCGTTGCGCGAGATCGTGCGGAAGGACGATTTGCGCGAACCGCTGCGCCTGATGGACCAGGTCGCGGCCTGGCAGGTCGGCAATGTGCTGATCGGCACGCCGCCGCCGGAGAATGCCGCGCATAACCGGATCGCATTCAAGACCGGCACTTCCTACGGTTACCGCGATGCGTGGTCGGTCGGATTCGACGGCCGCATCACCATCGGCGTCTGGGTCGGGCGCCCCGACGGCGGCCCGGTGCCCGGCCTGGTCGGCCGCACCGCCGCGGCGCCGATACTGTTCGATGCCTTTGCCCGCAGCGGAAAATTGCCGGCGCCGTTGCCTAGGGCACCGAAAGGTACGCTGGTAGCGAGCAACGCAAAACTGCCGCTGCCGCTGCGGCGCTTTCGCCCGGCGGGAGAACTGGTACGGAGCGGCGGCGAGCAGGCGCTGCGCATCCAGTTTCCGCTCAACGGCTCGCGGATCGATGCGGCCAGCGCCGGTGAAACGCGGTTTTCGGCGCTGCCGGTCAAGGTTGCAGGCGGGGTGCTGCCGATGACCATGCTGGTGAACGGTGTATCCGTCGGCGAAATCGATGGCCGCCGCCAGCGGCTGATCGATCCGCCCGGCGCCGGCTTCGTCCGCCTGACCGTGCAGGACGCCACGGGTGCGGCGGACACAGTTGTGGTCAGAATTCAATAGGGGTGGGCTAACCGGTTGTCGCGATAGCGGTTTCAGCGTATGCGGAACCGATGGCCGAAACCTATGCACGCCCCAGATTTGGAGAACCACGCGAGCCGAAGAACCGGGTGATTCCGGGCAGCGTGTTGGTGAAAGTGCTCGACTTCGTCACAGCCAGCCATGCCCGCTCTATCGCGTTTCTGCTGGTCTGCGGACTGCTGTACTTCCTGCCGGGTTTCTTCAACATCCCGCCGGTCGATCGCGACGAAACCCGCTTCGCGCAGGCAACCAAGCAGATGGTCGAGACCGGGGATTTCGTCGATATCCGTTTCCAGGACGACGTGCGCTACAAAAAGCCGGTGGGCATCTATTGGCTGCAGTCCGCCGTCGTGGAGACGGCAAGCAAGCTTGGCCTGCAGCGCGCGCAGATCCGTATCTGGCTCTATCGCATTCCTTCGTTGATCGGCGCCATCGGCGCGGTGCTGATGACCTACTGGACCGCGCTCGGCTTCGTCACCCGGCGCGGCGCGGTGCTGGCGGGGCTCATCATGTGCAGTTCGGTGCTGCTGGGAGCCGAGGCGCGGCTGGCCAAGACCGACGCCATGCTGCTGCTGACCGTGGTCGCAGCTTTTGGCGCGATGGCGCGGGTCTATCTGTCCTGGCAGCGCGGCAGGATCCCGCGCATCCGCCGTGGACATGGCCGGCGATTTTCTGGACGGCGCTGGCCGGCAGCATCCTGATCAAGGGGCCGCTGGTCCTGCTGTTCGTCGCTTTGACCATCGGCGCGCTGGCGATTCTCGACCGGACCGCGACATGGATTTGGCGGCTGCGGCCGGTATGGGGCCTGACATGGCTCCTGATCCTGGTGCTGCCCTGGTTCATCGCGATCTTCTGGCGCGCCGGCGAGACGTTCTTTGTGGACTTGCTCGGCGGCGACATGCTGAGCAAAATCGCCGCGCAGGAATCCCACGGTGCGCCGCCGGGGACCTATCTCGCGCTGTTCTGGGTGACGTTCTGGCCGGCCGCGCCGCTGGCGGCCTTGGCCGCGCCCGCGGTGTGGCGGGCGCGGCGCGAGCCCGGAGCGCAGTACCTTCTCGCCTGGCTGATGCCGTCGTGGATCATGTTCGAACTGGTGCTGACCAAGTTGCCGCATTACGTGCTGCCGCTGTATCCGGCGATCGCGATCCTGATCGTCGGGGCGCTGGAACGCCGCGTATTGTCGCGATCGCCATGGCTGGTGCGGGGTGCTGCGTGGTGGTTCGCAATCCCTGCGATAACAGCGGTCTCCGTCATCGTCGGGGCGATTGCGCTGACGCGGCAACCCGCCTTCCTGGCATGGCCGTTCCTCGCGGTGTCGCTGATCTTCGGGCTGTTCGCGTGGTGGCTCTATGATGACAACCGCGCCGAACGATCGTTGTTGAATGCCGCGGCGGCCGCTCTGTTTCTGGGGATGGGGGTTTACGGCATTGTGGTGCCGTCGCTGACGCCGCTGTTTCCCTCGGTCGAAATCGCCCGGGTGCTGCGCAATGTCGTTTGCGTCGGACCGAAAGCTGCCGCCGCCGGCTATCACGAACCGAGCCTGGTATTCATGACCGGCACGTCGACGCTGCTGACCGATGGCTCGGGCGCCGCGGATTTCCTCGGGCACGGCAGCTGCCGGTTTGCACTGGTTGAAGCGCGCTCGGAACGCGCCTTCGCCCAGCGCGCCGAAGCCATCGGCTTGCGCTACAATGTTGCGACCCGGGTAGACGGTTATAATTTCTCGCAAGGCAAGGCGATTTCGGTGGCGGTGTTCCGCTCCGAGGGCACGGAGTAGATGTCAGTCAGGGGCGAGATCGGCGCATCGTCGAATTACTTCGTCCGTTTCGGTTCGTTCGCATGGCTTTCGCTCGCGCAACTGGCCCACCCGCCGTCGCATTCGCGACGCGCCGAGGCGGCGCGTCGATGGGCGCGCCACTCGCTGTTTCTCACCGCCGGCATCGGGGCCGCGATCATCCTGCTGATGTATGCGCTGGACGCGACTGAAATCGGCCTGATGCCGCCGCGCGGCACGGCCTGGCTGTGGCCGGTTCGCATCCTGACCGATTTCGGCAAATCTGCTTACGTGTTGTGGCCGCTGGCGGCGCTCCTGTTCGCCATCGCGATCCTGTTTCCCTTCGCGCGGGGAACGGCGCGATCGGTGCTGATCGGCTTCGGAACTCGTATCCTCTTTGTGTTTTTTGCAGTGCTGCTGCCGGTGCTCGTGGGCGAGCTCATCAAGGACATGGTCGGGCGCGGACGGCCGTTCGTCGGCGGTCACGCCAATGCCTTCAATTTCTCGTACTTTGCAGGCACCGAGGCCTATGCGAGCTTTCCATCGGGCCACGCCATTACCGCCTTCGCGCTAGCTTTCGCGGTTTCGGCGGTGTGGCCGCATCTGCGCAGCGTGATGCTGGTCTACGCGGTGGTGATCGGTGCGAGCCGCCTTGTTCTGCTCGCCCATCACCCCAGCGACGTGGTCGCGGGTGCATTGCTGGGCGTGATCGGTGTGATGTTCGTCCGATACTGGTTTGCGGCCCGTCATCTGGCCTTCACGATTCGCAGCGATGGGGCGATTGAACCGCTGGCGGGACCCTCGCTGGGGCACCTTAAAAGGGTTGCCCGCGATGCGTTCGCCCCATAAGAAGCGGACCGACAGGCGGTCCGGATCGGCGGTTCGGCAGCCGGTGAACTCAAGCCACGAGCGTTGATTTGCCATCTCCTGACGCAGCCGCTGTCGATGTTTCCATCGTTGTGCCGGTGCGCAACGAGGCCGGCAATGTGGCGCCGCTGATCGCCGAGATTTCGGCCGCGCTCGATGGCCGCTGGCCGTATGAGATCATCTACGTCAACGATGGCTCGACCGATTTAACGCCGGCGCATCTTGCCGAAATCATGAAGCAGCGGGCAAATCTGCGCCGGATCGATCATGCAATTTCAACCGGGCAATCCGCTGCGGTACGCACAGGGGTTTGTGCCGCGCGTGGGGCGATCGTCGCCACGCTCGACGGCGACGGGCAGAACGATCCGGCGTTTTTGCCGGATCTGATTTCGGCAATCGAAAATGGCGGCGCCCGCATCGGCCTTGCCGCCGGCCAACGCATCGGGCGCCAGGATACCGGCTTCAAGAAGATGCAATCGCGTATCGCCAATAGCGTGCGCAACGCCATTCTGCGCGACGGCACCCGCGATACCGGCTGCGGACTGAAAGCGTTCCGGCGCGACGTGTTCCTTATCATGCCGTATTTCGACGGGTTGCATCGCTTCCTGCCGGCGCTTGTGCGCCGCGAAGGTTTTGACATCGCCTATGTCGATGTGATCGACCGTCCGCGGCACTCCGGCGTGTCCAATTACGGCTTCTTCGACCGGCTGTGGATCGGGATCATGGATCTGGCCGGCGTATGGTGGCTGATCCGCCGCAAGAAGCCGACACCTGTTGCGACCGAGGTGACGTCCGATGAGTGACCTGTTCAACACGCTCGCCAGCTATCTGCACGACGTATTCGTCATCCAATTCGATGGCTGGGTGATCCTGGGTTTTGTCGCGCAAGGCTTCTTCACCATGCGTTTCGTCGTGCAGTGGATCGCCTCCGAGCGCGCGCGCGCAAGTGTGATCCCCGTCGCGTTCTGGTTCTTCTCGATCGGCGGCGGCGTCCTGCTGCTGATCTACGCGCTGTACCGCAGGGATCCGGTTTTTATCGCGGGACAGGCGCTGGGCCTGCTGGTCTACATCCGCAACCTGTATTTCATCGTGGTCAACGGACGGCAGGCGTCGGCCGGGGACTGAGCGCCATAGGATGCTCGGGCGAGCCGAACAGCGCGGGCCGCGTCCGGTCGGGGCTGGCCAACCGGCCGGCCCCGAACCCGCAGCTTTCAAAGCAGCATCTTCATCGGCTCGGCGTAGTAATGGAAACCGTCGCCCGTTTTAGCGATGTGACCATAGCCGGGCCAGGCGAAGTGATAGGACATGACGGGGGTCTTGTTTGCCGCGATGGTATCGAGCAATTTCACTCGCGTTGCGGCGGCCTGCTTCGGATCGGTGTCGTAGGAGAATTCCATTCGCGGCTTTTCGAGCAACAGCACGGCGTGGTGCGTGAGATCGCCGAGAAAGGCGAAGGACTTTCCGGCCGAGGTCACCACGAAGATGGTGTGCCCGACGGTATGTCCCGGCGCCGCAATGGCCTGCACGCCGGGCAGGAATTCCTGGCCGTCCTTGATGAAGACGAGGCGATCGCGCACCGGCATCAAGTTCTTGCGCGCGTGCAACACGAAATCCTTCAGCGGACTGCCGAGCTTGCCTTCATCTGTCCAGAAGTCGAAGTCGCTCTGGGTGATGTAATATTGCGCATTGGGGAATAACGGCTTGTCGTTGCTGTCGACGATGCCGCCGATATGGTCGATATGGGCGTGCGACAGCACCACGGCGTCGATATCGCCCGGCTTGATTCCGGCTTCCGCCATGCTCTTTTGCTGGCGACCCGTGGTCGGCCCGAACGCCTTTGAGGTGCCCATGCCGGTATCGAACAGGATCAGCTTGTCGCCATTGTTCACGACGGGCGAATTCTGCTCGAGCACGATATTGTCGGGATCGAGAAAGTTGTCGGAAAGCATCTTCCGCACTTCTTCGTCCGGCACGCCGACGAAAGTACCCTTGGGGGGCCCGAGCGGCAACGGGCCGTCGGAAATCACGGTCACTTCGGCATCCCCGACGACGAAGCGATGCCAGTACGGCGTCTGCGTGCCCTGCTTTGGAGCCTTGGCCAGGGCACGGCCGCCGAGCATGGTTGAGGCGCCGAGGCCGGCGCCGAGCGCGAGCACGGAGCGTCGAGATACATCCGTCGTCATGGGTCTTCCTCCTCTGTTTTTTACAGAATCGCGTTGTCGGCCGGACAGAGTCATCCGCAGCTACAGGCTGCTCCCGCTTCGCGAAATTGGCAAGTGGGATGAGGTGGCGGAAATGCCCCCGCCTGTGGCCTGCGAACGGCCTTCAAGGAGGTTCGTTCGAGATTTCAGAAGCCAGTTTGATCGCCGCGTCGAGGCGGTCGACGGCATTGTCGGTTTGCGACACCCGGTCGACCAGCCCTTGGTCGTGACGCGGCCTTGATTCCAGCTGGCTTTCAGCGGCATGTTATGTCGGCTGGAACCGGCTCCAGCAATGTTGACGTTATGGATTTGCCCCGGCGCTCTTTGGTTTCGCGCTGGAGCGTTCATCCAAATGGATCGCGGCGTGGGACACGACGACCTCGTAATCATCGGCAGGGTCATCGGTGCGCTCATCATTGGCGCGCTGATCGGCTTTGAGCGCACCTTCCACGGCCGGCCGGCGGGTTTCAGAACCCATTCGCTGGTCTGCATCGCCTCCGCGATCCTCATGATCGTGACGGTTTATCAAAACCAGTGGATGACCTTTGTGCAGCACGACGCCATCAGGACCGATCCGACCCGCATGGCACAAGGCATCATGACGGGCATCGGCTTTCTAGGGGCGGGCGTCATCTTCAAAGAGGGCTTGACGGTGCGCGGCCTTACCACGGCCGCTTCTATTTGGGTCACGGCGGCAATAGGCATCCTGGTAGGCATCGGGTTCTGGTTTGCGGCGGTGGTCGGTGCGGCCGCGGCACTCATGGTGTTGGGCTTGTTCCGTTACATCGAAGCCCGCTTGCCGAGCGAGTTCTACGCGCACCACATGCTGAGATTTGCCCGCGATCACGTCATCGGTGAGGATGAGGTGCACCGGCTCATCCACGACCACGGGTTCACGATTGCGAATCTGTCATCGCGGCTAAGCGAAAGCGGCCAGCAATTCGAGTACCGCATGACCATCAAGAGCCGGAATCGCAAAAATGCCGAGGCGCTCTCCACGTATCTTCGCGGCCGGCCCGAGGTGGTCGAGTTTCGGATAACTCCCACGGGGGACTGAGGCGGCCTTGCCCCCGCCGCGCGGCGATGCTCTGGCGTCAGCCGCCCCGATTGTGAAAAGCGTTAATTGGGCTGCTTGCTGTCGTGGCCGCGCAGAATGCGCACGAAATCAGCCATGCTGCTCTCGTCGCGCTGCTCCGAGTTGCGTCCTGACGAGCTTGCGGAACCTGTTTCGCTGGAATTTCGTGCGAGCCGCATGACGCGCTGGAGAACGTGTGTAAGCCGCATGGTGATGCCTTGCTGAAGGACCGACAAACCGTCCATACGCGCGCGACCCAAATTGGTTCCACTGAAAAGACAAAATAGATTTTGCCGCCGGCACGGGATTCGAAGGTAGGTTCGCGTTGCTGGGTAATACGGGATTGTCATGAAAGATTTGAAAGCCGAGCTTGAGAAGCTCCTCACAAATGCCGAAGACTGCGAACTGATCGCACGCCTCGCCGCCGATAGGAGTAAACGGGAGACCTTCAGCCGGATCGCCAAGCAGCTCCGCGAGATGGCCTCCGAACTTAAAGCCGATATCGCCGCCCGTTCTGAAGCAAGCGCCTTCGGCTCGTAACCGACCTGCGCGGATGCGACTGTTTTTCGATTCCCGCAAACGAGCCAGTGACTGAATTGGGGATCCACGACGAGAGCGTCTCGTTTGGAAGGATTTTAGCCCGAGGCAGCGTTGAACGCGGCAAAGCCGCGATCGAGATCGGCTTTCAGGTCATCGACGTGTTCGAGCCCGATGTGCAGCCGCAGCGTCGGTCCGCCCGGCGACCATTTTGTGGCCGTGCGATAGTCCGAGCAGTTGAACGGAATGATGAGGCTTTCAAAGCCGCCCCAGGAATAGCCCATGCCGAACAGTTTTACGGTATCGAGCAGCGCATCGACGGCTTGTTGCGGCGCCGGTTTCAGGACGATGCTGAACAGGCCCGACGCGCCCGTAAAATCCCGCTTCCAGATCGCGTGTCCGGGATCGCTCTCCAGTCCGGGGTGCAGAACTTTCAACACCTCCGGCCGGGTCGCGAGCCAGCGCGCCATCTCGAGCGCCGATCGATGATGCTGCTCGAGCCGCACGCTGAGCGTCCGCAGTCCGCGCAGCGCGAGAAACACATCGTCCGGTCCGGCGCAGACACCGAGCAGCCGGATCGTCTCGGCGATCAGCGGCCAGGCTTTGGCGTTGGCCGAGATAGTGCCGAACATGATGTCGGAATGTCCGCCGATGTATTTGGTCGCGGCCTGGATGCTGATGTCGACGCCTTGATCGAGCGAACGGTGAAACAGCGGCGTCGCCCAGGTGTTGTCGTCGATGACAAGCGCGTCCCTGTCGTGCGCGACGGCGGATATCGCCGGGATGTCCGGCATTTCGAAGGATTGCGATCCCGGCGCTTCCACCACCACCGCTTTGGTGTTCGGCTTGAGCAACCCGGCAATGCCGGCGCCGATCGAAGGATCGTAATAGGTGGTTTCGACACCATAGCGGGCGAGCAGCCCGTTGCAGAAATTTCGCGTCGGACGATAGGAATTGTCGCATACCAGCAGATGATCGCCGGCTTTCAATACCGCCAGCAGCGTGGTCGAAATCGCCGCCAGGCCGGAGGGTGCCAGGCCGACCCCCGCGCAGCGAGGTCCCTCCAGCGCCATCAGCGCATCCTGGAGCGCTCGTGTGGTCGGGGTGCCATGGCGGCCGTACTGGAATTCGCCGCGGTGCGCATGCAAATCCTCGGCGGTCGGATAGAGCACCGTCGAGCCATGGACCACCGGCGGATTGACAAAGCCCTTTTGCGCCTTGGTATCGCGGCCGGAGGTTACCAGCGCGGTTTCCGGCTTCAGCGGCGGCGATTGTCCATCATTTCTTGAGAAGTTCATGCGCTCGCCGCCGACCAAAGACGTTTTGCCGCAGCCGCGACCCGTCGCGAACACCCGCCGGGAGGCGGATTGGGCTCAACTTTGTTAATAACAGGACACAGAAGACCGCCGTCAACCCCTTGACCCGGCTCTCCAACCGTTCTGTGATGCAAGCGAGCTATTCAGTCGCTGCACGTTGAGGGGCCTGCTGCGAACTTCGATCCGCCGTCCAGCCGAGTTGGTGCCAGCCCGCTTCTCAGGCTGGCCTCGGGATGGCCGGATCGTTCAGCCGGCCTTTCTGCGCGCAGCCGATGACAATGCAAACGTCCCGACCCTTGAAAGGTTTTCGCCCATGAATTGCGTATCTCTCGCCGTTACCGTTGTTCTCGCCGCCGGTCTTTCGACACAGGCCCCACCGCGCAGACCCTCAAGACGGTCAAGGACCGTGGCATGCTGTCGTGCGGCGTCAGCCAGGGCTTGCCCGGTTTCTCGGCGCCCGACGACAAGGGCAACTGGGCCGGCCTCGACGTCGATATCTGCCGGGCGGTTGCGGCGGCGATTTTCAACGACGCGGCCAAGGTGAAGTTCGTGCCGCTCTCGGCCAAGGACCGTTTCACGGCGCTGCAGTCAGGCGAAATCGACGTGTTGTCGCGCAACACCACCTGGACGCTGTCGCGCGATACCTCGCTCGGCGCCAATTTCACCGGCGTCACCTATTATGACGGCCAGGGTTTTCTGGTCAAAAAATCCCTCAAGGTGAATTCCGCGCTGGAACTGAACAGCGCATCGGTCTGCGTGCAAACCGGCACCACCACCGAGCAGAATCTCGCCGACTACTTCAAAGGCAACAACATGAAGTATGAGGTGATCGCATTCGGTACCGCCGATGAAACCGTCAAGGCCTATGAATCCGGGCGCTGCGACGTCTTTACCTCGGACGTGTCGCAGCTCTATGCCGAACGGCTGAAGCTTTCCAATCCGGCCGACCACGCCGTGCTTCCGGAGGTGATCTCGAAAGAGCCGCTGGGCCCGATGGTGCGTCATGGCGACGACCAGTGGTTCGACATCGTGAAGTGGACGCTGTTTGCCATGGTTGATGCCGAGGAACTCGGCGTTACCCAGAAGAACGTCGACGAGATGGCGAAATCGGACAAGCCTGAGCTCAAACGGGCCTTCGGCACCGACGGCAATCTCGGCGAACAGCTCGGTCTCACCAAGGACTGGGTGTCGCGGATCGTCAAGGCGGTCGGCAATTACGGCGAATCGTTCGACCGCAATGTCGGCGCCGGCTCCAAGCTCGGTATTGCCCGCGGCCTCAACCAGCTCTGGAACAAGGGCGGGATTCAATACGCGCCGCCGATCCGCTGACCGCATAAGCCGATAATGGCGATGGCCGTCGAAGCCCGCAAACCACCGCCGCAGTTCGTCGCCAAACTGCGGCGCACGCTCGGGGGCCGCGCGGGCTGGGGAGGGCTGGCGCTCCAGATTCTGTTCGTCGCAGCGCTGGCGTGGATTGCCTATGAAATCGTCGCCAACGCCCGCGCCAATCTGGAGGCGCAGCGGATCACGTCCGGCTTCGGATTCATGGCGAATACCGCGGGTTTTGACGTCAGCCAGAGCCTGATTCCCTATTCCGGATCCGACACCTATATCCGCGTTTTCCTTGTCGGACTGCTGAACACGCTGCTGGTGGCTGCCATCGGCATCTTCTTTGCCACTATCATCGGGTTTCTGGTCGGGCTCGGCCGGCTGTCGCCGAACTGGCTGCTCTCGCGCGTGGCCGGCGCCTACGTCGAACTGATCCGCAACCTTCCGCTGCTGTTCCAGATCCTGTTCTGGTATCTTGCGGTGCTCGCCACCTTGCCCAATCCGCGGCAGAGCATCTCGCTGTTCGGCAGCTTCTTTCTCTCCAACCGCGGCTTTGTGATTCCAAAGCCGATCCCGCATGACGGGCTGGCTGCGTTTATCATCGCCGTCGTAATTGCAATCGCAGCCGCGTTGCTGTTGCGAAGCTATGCGCGCCGGCTGCTGTTTCAGTCGGGCAGGCTGCTGACGATCTGGCCCTATGTGGTGGGTCTGCTGATCGGGCTGCCCTTGATTGCGGCGCTGGTGTTCGGCAGGCCGGTGACGTTCGAGATGCCGGAACTGAAAGGATTTAATTTTTCCGGCGGCTCGCGGGTGATCCCCGAATTCGTGGCACTGACTCTGGCGCTGTCGACCTACACCGCAGCCTTCATCGCCGAGATCGTCCGCGCCGGAATTCAGTCGGTCCACAAAGGCCAGATGGAGGCGGGCTCGTCGCTCGGGCTGTCGCGCGGTTCGACGCTGCGGTTGATCGTGGTGCCGCAGGCGTTGCGCGTCATCCTGCCGCCGCTCACCAACCAGTATCTCAACTTGACCAAGAACTCGTCGCTGGCGGTGGCGATCGGATATCCCGATCTATTCTCGGTATTCGCCGGAACCACGCTGAGCCAGACCGGCCAAGCGATCGAAATCATCGCCATCACCATGGGCGTTTATCTCACGATCTCGCTCATCACCAGCGCGATCATGAGTTTCTACGGGTGGCGGCTCAGCCGGAGCCTCGGCAACACATGAGCGATCTTGCCGCAACGACCGATCTGAATGTTTTCGTTCGCAAGGAACTCGTTCCCGAGCGCGCGGCACCGATCAAGACCACCGGCTTTGTCGGCTTCCTGCGCACGCGGCTGTTCAATTCCCCGACCAACATCATGATCACCATCGTCAGCGCGCTGCTGTTGTGGTTCACGATCATTCCTTCTGTCAAATTCCTGGTGATCGACGCGGTCTGGCGTGGCAACGACCGCAATGCATGCCTTGCGGAGAATGCAGGGCATGTGGTTGGGGCGTGCTGGCCCTATATCCAGGCCAAGTTCACGCAATTCATCTACGGGTTCTATCCGGAGCAGGAGCGCTGGCGGGTCAATCTGACCTTCATGATGGCGGCGCTGTTGCTGCTGCCGCTGCTGATTCCACGGCTGCCGGCCAAGGGCCTCAATGCCGGCCTGTTCTTCATCGCGTTTCCGATCGTTGCCTTCTTCCTGCTGCATGGCGGCGGCTTGAAAGGTTTTGGTATTAGCTGGACGGCAGATTTCCTGTCCGGTTTCACCAACAGCATCGGCGACGCCGGGCGCAAGCTGGCCAGCGTGGCAGAAGCAAAAGCGGTTATCGGGCCGCTGCTGGCGCTGCTTGGCGAGCTGATCGTTTTTCTAAGCGCCGCCATTTCGTTTGTGATCTGGCCGCTGACCTGGCTGCGCGATCAGATCCAGGGAGCGGGCAATCCGGTATGGGCCGACTTCGCCGCCACCGCGGCCATCGTTTCAATTGCGCTGTTTGTCCTCAACGGCGGCTTTCGCACCGGATGGCGCGCGCTCATTATCAGCCTTGCGATCTTCGCCGGCGTCGGCATCGTCATCGCCGCGATGGGCCTCGATCGCGGCGGGCTGCCCATCGTCGATACCAGGCTGTGGGGCGGACTTTTGGTCACGTTGGTGGTGTCGGTCACCGGCATCGTGGCCTCGATGCCGATCGGCATCGCGCTGGCGCTGGGGCGGCGCTCGACCATCCCGCTGATCCGGACATTTTCGGTGGCGTTCATCGAATTCTGGCGCGGCGTGCCGCTGATCACCGTGCTGTTCTTTGCGACCTATATGCTGCCGCTGTTCCTGCCCGCGGGTTTCACGGTGGATGGACTGGTGCGGGCGCTGATCGGCATCGCACTGTTCGCCGGCGCCTACCAGGCCGAGGTCATTCGCGGCGGCCTGCAGGCCATCCCACGCGGGCAGGCGGAGGCCGCCAGCGCGCTCGGCCTGTCCTACTGGAAGACAACCGGCTTGATCGTGATGCCGCAGGCGCTGCGTCATGTCATTCCCGGCCTCGTCAACAGCTTCATCGCGCTGTTCAAGGATACCTCGCTGGTGTCGATCGTCGCGCTGTTCGATCTGCTCGGCAGTTTGCGCGCGTCGTTCGCCGATCCGAACTGGGCCACGCCCAGCACGCTGTTCACCGGGTTTGCCTTCACCGGCTTGGTCTATTTCGTGTTCTGCTTTGGAATGTCGCGCTATTCGCTGTTCGTCGAACGCCGGCTGAATGCCCACCGGCGCAACTGAGATCATTGGCCATGACAACGGATTCCATCGTCAACGTCGCCGGCTTGAACAAATGGTATGGCGATTTTCATGTGCTGCGCGACATCAACCTCGACGTCGCCAAGGGCGAACGGATCGTGATCTGCGGTCCGTCCGGCTCCGGCAAGTCGACGCTGATCCGCTGCATGAACGCGCTGGAGGAATTCCAGGAAGGCCAGATCGTCATCGACGGCATCGAGCTTGGCCCCAATTTGCGCCGCGTCGACGAGGTCCGGCGCGAGGTCGGCATGGTGTTCCAGAGTTTCAACCTGTTTCCGCATTTGACCGTGCTGGAGAACTGCACGCTGGCGCCGATCTGGGTGCGTAACATTCCTAAGAAAGACGCCGAGGCGTCGGCGATGAAGTTTCTGGAACGCGTAAAAATTCCGCATCAGGCCAACAAATATCCCGGCCAGATGTCCGGCGGCCAGCAGCAGCGGGTCGCGATCGCCCGCGCGCTGACCATGAACCCCAAGGTGATGCTGTTCGACGAGCCGACCTCGGCGCTGGACCCCGAAATGGTCAAGGAAGTGCTGGACACCATGGTCAACCTCGCCAATGACGGCATGACCATGCTGGTGGTCACCCACGAAATGGGATTCGCCAAGGAGGTGGCGAACCGCGTGGTGTTCATGGATGCCGGTCAGATCATCGAATCCAACACGCCGGCGAATTTCTTCGCCAACCCGCAGCACGCGCGGACGCAATTGTTCCTGAGCCAGATTTTGCGGTGACTACTGCCTCATGGTGAGGAGCGCGCTCTTGCGCGCGTCTCGAACCATGAAGCCACAAGCGGCCATCCTTCGAGACGCCGCGCAAGAGCACGGCTCCTCAGGATGAGGTCATCGTACGTGGCGAACTCCGTTCACGCCTTCTCGAACGGCACCTCGATCTTGTTCTTCTGCTCCAGCCATTCCGGCACCGGCAGGTTCTTCGAGCGCATGAACATCCGGATTGAACAGTTTTGACTGGTAGCGGTTTCCGGAGTCGCACAGCACCGTCACGATGGTGTGGCCTGGACCCATCTTTTGGCCGAGCCGGATTGCGCCGGCGACATTGATGCCGGTGGAGCCGCCGAGGCACAGCCCTTCGTGCTCGAGCAGCTCATAAATGATCGGAACGGCTTCCTCGTCCTCGATCAGATAGGCCTCATCGATTTTCATATCCTTGATGACAGGAGTTACCCGCCCGAGTCCGATACCTTCGGTGATCGATCCGCCCGGCGTCGATTTCGCTTCGCCGTGCTTGTACAAATTGTACATCGCGGCCCCTCTCGGGTCGGCCACGCCGATCACGATGTCCTTTTTCTTCTCGCGCAGGAAGGCGCTGGTGCCGGCCAGCGTGCCGCCGGTGCCGACCGCGCAGATGAATCCGTCGACCTTGCCGCCAGTCTGCTGCCAGATCTCGGGGCCGGTCGAGACGTAATGCGCTTTCGGATTGTCGAGGTTGTTCCACTGATCGGCAAACAGCACGCCGTTGGGTTCGGACTTGCGCAGCTGATCGGCGAGGCGCCTTGCGACGTGCTGATAATTGTTCGGATTGCTGTAAGGCAGCACCGGCACCTCGACCAGTTCGGCGCCGCATAGCCGCAGCGTGTCTTTCTTTTCCTGGCTTTGCGTGTCCGGGATCACGATGATGGTCCGGTAGCCGCGCGCGCCTGCGACGATGGCAAGGCCGATTCCGGTATTTCCGGCGGTGCCTTCGACGACGAGGCCGCCCGGCTTCAGGTCGCCGCGTTTTTCCGCCTCGAGGATCATCTGCTTGCCCGGCCGGTCCTTCACCGACTGGCCGGGATTCATGAACTCGGCCTTGCCGAGAATGGTGCAGCCCGTCATCTCGGACGCGCGTTTCAGTTTGATCAGAGGGGTGTGGCCGATCGCTTCGACCACGTCGTTGTTGATGTGCATGGATGGAAATTCTGCTGCTGGTTTGATCCGGCGGCAACCCTAGTTGACGCCGATAGCGAGCGCAACGCCACAGCAGGAGGTCGCTATTTTGATTTCGCGAACACCACCTGCCGCACGTCGATATTTCCCGACAGAAAACCGGCCTCGCAATAAGCGAGGTAATATTCCCACAATCGCCGGAACCGGTCGTCGAAGCCCAGCGGAATCAGGTTCGGCCAGGCTTCGCGGAAATTATTTCGCCAGGTCGCGAGCGTCTTGGCATAATCTTGCCCAAAGACGCGTTCGCGGATGACGGGAACCCCGAACCGCTCGCCCAGCGCTTTCAGCACCTCCGGCGACGGCAGCATCCCGCCCGGAAAAACATAGCGCTGGATGAAATCGACCTCGCGGCGATAGGTCTGGAAGAATTTATCCTGGATGGTGATGGCCTGGATGCCCACCAGCCCCCCGGGCAGCAGCCGGTCGCGCAACTGGGAGAAATATTGCGGCCAGAACTGTTCGCCGACCGCCTCTATCATCTCGATCGACGCGATCCGGTCGTACAGGCCACGCTCGTCGCGGTAGTCCTGAAACCTGATCTCGACCTTGTCGCTTAGGCCGGCGTCCTGGATGCGCTTTTGCGCAAAGTCGCGCTGCTCCTTGCTGATCGTCAGGCCGACGACATGGGCGCCGTAATTCTTGGCGGCGTATTCCGCAAAGCCGCCCCAGCCGCATCCGATCTCCAGCACTTTTTGGTCGGGCTGCAGGTCGATGGCCTCGGCAAGGCGCCGATATTTGTTGTGCTGCGCGGCGGTCAGGTCGGGCGTGTGATCCTCGAACAGCGCCGAGGAATAGGTCATGCTCGGGTCCAGCCACGCCGAATAGAACGCGTTGCCGATGTCGTAATGCGCATAGATATTCCGGCGCGCCTGACGCCTGGTGTTGCGGTTGAACCAGTGTCTTACAATCTGAACAAACCGCATCAGCGGATTGTCGCCGAGCATCATCTGGATCAGGTCATGGTTGACGCAGAACAGGTACAGAAATTGCGTCAGGTCCGGCGTGTCCCACTCGCCGTGCAGGTAGGCCTCGGCTATTCCGATGTCGCCGCCATTGAGCAGCCGCGATGCAAAGCCGTAATTAGAGAGCGTCATCGCCGCCGCCGGTCCGGGCTCCACTCCGCCCAACCGAACCTTGCGCCCGTCCGGAAGCGTGACGTCGAGCGTGCCGCGACGTAGTTTTGAGCCGAAACCGAACGCCAGCCGCACCAGGCGGGGCAGGTCGGAAAGTTCCTTGTCGATATTTTCGGGTGTGAGCAAGATCAGGCCAGACATAGAACAACCCATCCGGTGGTATGACCCTGCGTCCAGGTTCCGATGGCCGACTTGTCCTAGATCCGACCTTCACTGGACCACAGCGCTTTCCGCGGCCCGGATTCCCGTCCGGCCGTGCACGATGCGGTCCCAGTATAGTCGTTGCGCGGGCTGCTCGCCAAGATGGTATTGGCGCCGGTCACTGTCCCGGCGGCATTGGCGCGCGGCACCAGCCGCACCCCCTTGAGCCAGAGTCGCAGCGCCTGCCAATGGATCGCCGCGACGATCTTGAAGGTGAGCAGCGGCAGCGAAAACAACGACCGCAACAGCGCCGCCGTGGTCAGGCTGCGCCGCCTGCCGCTGAATGCCGCCGAGAGCAGGGGACCCTCGCTATCCGTCTCCAGGATGCGCAGTTTGACGCTTTCTCCCGGCGGACAGACGCGGAAATGGTAGCGCGTCGCCATTTCGATGAAGGGTGATACGTAAAATAGCTTATTCTGCTGCTGACGGACACCGGCCGCGCTGATCTCACCTGACTTTACCGGAAGCACGTAGGGGTGAATATCGCCGAACGTGTTGCGGACCTCATAGATGATCAACGCCAATTCGCCGCCGGCGCGATAGCAGAAATAGGCCGATAGCGGATTGAAGGTGTAGCCGAGCAGCCGGGGGTAACACAACAGCAGCACCCGTCCGGCGGTCAGGTCGATGCCGCGGCTGGCCGCACAGCGCTGCGCATAGGCGCGCAACGACGATCCGTCGCGGTCGCCGTGGTCGGCTTCGTTGAAACTGTAAAATCCCGCGCGGTTCACGGCAAACAGCGGCGATTGCCGGTCTGCCTCGTCGAGCCGGTCGAGATCGATCAGCAGGCTCATCACGCGGTAGCTGAAGCGGTGGCCCATCGGCTTCAGCCGCGCGTGCATGACATCGCCAAAATAAAGCGCGGCCGCAGCATCGGCCGCGACCGGGTACGCCTGGCGTCTGGCGGTATGGTCCAGCATCGCTACTCCGCGGCTTGCGCCAGTTCGGGCGGTGGCGCGCGCCACGGCACCGTTGCCCCCAACGCCTCTGCGACCGCGAGGCCGGATCGCAGCCCATCCTCATGAAAGCCGTATCCGGTCCAAGCGCCGCAAAACCAGATGTGGCGCTTGCCTTGAATCTCGCCAAGCCGTTTTTGCGCGGCGAAGGCGGCGGCGTTGTATTGCGGATGATCGCACATGTACCTGGCGAATGTCAGCGCCGGATCGGGCTCGAACGGAGGATTGAGGCTGATGAACAGCGGCTTGTCGTCGTCGATGCCCTGCAGCCGGTTCATCCAGTAGGTCACCGCCACGTCGTTGACCATAGTCCCCTGGCGCTGCCAGCGCAGGAAATTCCACGACGCCCAGGCGCGCCGGCGCTTCGGCATCAGCCTGATGTCGCGATGGAGATAGACGACATTGGGCGCATAGCGGATGTCGCCGAGAACGGCGCGCTCCCGATCGCTGGCATCGGACAGCAGCGCCAGCGCCTGATCGCTATGCGCAGCGATCACAACGTGGTCATAGCATTCGCTTCCGCCATGGCTGTCGTTGACCACCACGCCATGGGAGCTGCGCGCAATCGAGGTTACGGCGCAGCCCAGTCGAAGCCGATCCCTAAATGCCGACGTCAGTTTTTCCACATAGCGGCGGCTGCCGCCGGTCACGGTGCGCCAGACCGGACGGTCATATTGCAGCAGACGATGATTGCTGAAGAAGGCGACGAAATTCTCGGCCGGGAAGTCCAGCATCTGATCTGATGGCGCGGACCAGATGGCGGCTCCCATCGGCGCCAGATAATCGGTGAGCAGCCGCGGTGCGAATTTGCGATGGGCAAAATATTCGCCCAGTGTAAGGCCGCTGAGTTTGCCGGCCGCGTAATCCTCGATGCTCTTGGTGTTGAAAGTCAGGATGTCGCGCAGCATCCACAGGTATGACGGCGACAACAGATTTTTCGGCTGGGCGAACAGGCCTTCCGCTGTATCGCGCCAGGTGTTGCCGCCGCCTTTCCATTCGAAACGGCCGGCATCCGCCGTCACCGCAAAGCTCATGCAGCTTTCCGTCGTTGCCACGCCGAGATGGGCAAACAGCGCGGTCAGATCGGGATAATTCAGTTCGTTGTAGACAATGAAGCCGACGTCCACGGCGAGCGGCGTGCCGTCATAGTCGATGGTCACGGTATGGCTGTGGCCGCCGGGCCTGATCTCGCGCTCATAGACGGTGACCGGGTAACGCTTCGACAAGGCCCAGGCGGCCGCATTGCCGGCGATTCCCGTTCCAATGATGCCGACGCGCATTCCCAGCCCCTGTCGTCCGTTGACCCCCGAGATACGACGGCTTTCCGCGGAAGTTTCACCGGCGGGCCGGCCGCTCCGCTGCGGGAACCCGGCCTTCCGATTTTGTGGTCCGGAAGGGGACATGAAATCTTGGTAAGCTTGGCGTTTGCCCTGAATTGGCTCACGGCCCGGCCAAGCCCGATAAAATATGGCGAATTGACAATTCCGGCCGCCGTTCGCACGGCTTGCTCCGGGATGACTTGCTGTGACTGTTGCCCGAACAGGACTGTCCGCGCGTCATTCCGGCAGCTAGAATGGCGGCGGTTCCAGAGAAAGCATCACCCGGTGAATGCGTCGCACGTCCTGTCTGAAAGAGTTCGGCTCGTTCGCGAGGCGGGCAGGCGCTGTCGGAGGCGGACGCCCAGCGTTACCCTCGGCGGAGGGTGGGCGTGAACGATTTGGGCGCGTGCAGGATGGGCGTGACCGCGTGCATGGATGGCACGGTGAGGTTGCTCGCCGCGCTGGCCGTCGTCGCCACCTCGGCAGGTTGCATCCTGACCAAGGACCTTCCCGATCCCGCTTTGGAGATCCCGAACGGTTACAAGGCCGCGCGACCGACCAACCCCGGCGCGCCGCCGAAGCTGGATTGGTGGCGTGGTTTCCGGTCTTTCGAATTGACCACGCTGATGGAAGAGGCGCAGACGGTCAATCTCGACATCGCCGCGGCCACTGCGCGGCTCCTTCAGGCCGATGCGCAGGCGCGCATCGCCGGCGCGGCGTTGCTGCCGACGCTGAACTTCAATGGCTCGGAGGCGTATTCCCGCACGTCGGGCTCCAGCGCCAGCGGCTTGTCCATTGGCGGCCGCGAAGTGGTCAACTATACGTCCTCGATCAGCTCCGCCTACGAAATCGATTTCTGGGGCAAGAACCGCGATGCGGCGCTGGCGGCCGATGAAACATCCACGGCAAGTCGCTTCGATCGTGACGTGGTGGCGCTGACGACGTTCGCCAGCGTTGCCAACGCCTATTTCCAGGTCCTGGCATCGCAGGACCGGATCCGCACGGCCACCGGCAACATCGCCAGCGCCACGCGAATTCTCGACGCCATCAGGCAGCGCTTCAAGGCCGGGACCGGCACCGATCTCGACGTGGCCCAGCAGGAAGCCGTGCTTGCCAACCAGCGGGCTTCGGTGCCGCAGCTGCGGCAGACGCTGGCGCAGAACATCAACGCGCTGGCGACGTTGGTGTCGAGGCCGCCGGAAAGCGTCAAGATCACCGGCGGCTCGCTCAGCCAGATTTCGCCGCCGCGGGTGACCCCCGGCCTGCCGTCGGAATTGCTGACGCAGCGCCCGGATATTCGCCGCCAGGAGGCGCAGCTTGCTTCCGCCACCGCCAATGTCGGCAGCGCCCGCGCGCAGTTTTTCCCCAGCATCACGTTGACGGGGCAGGGCGGCTATCAGAGTTCGGCATTGGCGCAGCTGTTCCAGCCGCATGCGGCGTTCTTCAACCTGGTGGGCGGACTGACCCAGCCGGTTTTCGACGGCGGCCGGATCCTTGGCAATTTCGAATTCACCAAGGCGAGACAGGATGAACTGTTGCAGACCTACCGCAAGACCGTGGTTTCGGCATTTGCCGATGTCGACAACGCGCTGGTGGCGATCCGGCAGACCAGCGAAAAGCTGCGGCTGCAGCGCGAGGTCGTGGCCGCCTCGCGGCGGGCGTTTCAATTGTCCGAGCAGCAGCTTCGCGCCGGCACCGCCGACATCGTGACTGTGCTAAATACGCAATTGACGCTATTTCAGGCGGAAGACGTGCTGTGGCAGGCGCAACTCGCCCGCCTGCTTGCGTTCGTCAGCCTTTATCAGGCGCTGGGTGGCGGCTGGGAGCCCACGGTGGAAAGGCCGGTCAATGCTCTTTAAGCCGGATTTGAACGAAACCGCGAAAGCGGCGAGCGATGGCATGGCCCGCGTGGCCGGGCGCGCGCGCCGCCGCACGGTTTCGATTTTCGTCACTTTGCTGATCCTCGGCGGCCTCGGCTATATCGGCTGGACCTCTTTTCAACAGAAGCAGCAGGCGGCAAACCGGGCACGGCCCGATCTCGCAGTTCCCGTGCTGGCGACGACGCCGCGGATCCAGGACGTGCCGGTCTATCTCGAAGGCGTCGGTTCGGTTCGCGCGCTGAACAACGTGCTGGTGCGCGCTCAGGTCGATGGCAAATTGATTGCCGTCAACTTCAGCGAAGGACAGGACGTCAAGAAGGGCGACATCCTCGGCGAGATCGATCCCGTGATCTACAAGGCGCAGCTCGATCAGGCCGTCGCCAAGAAAGCCCAGGACGAAGCGCAGCTTGCCAACATGCGTCTCGACTTGACGCGCTACCAGCAACTGGCCGCCTCCAACGCCGGCTCGAAGCAGCAGGCCGATACGCAGCGCGCCGTCGTCGCCCAGCAGGAAGCATTGGTCAACGCCGATCAGGCCATGATCGACAACGCGCAGGCAACGCTCGGTTACACCAAGATCATCGCGCCGCTGTCGGGCCGCGCCGGTCTGCGCCAGGTCGATCAGGGCAACATCATCCACGCCTCCGACGCCACCGGCCTCGTGATCATCACGCAGCTGCAGCCGATTGCCGTGCAGTTCAGCCTTCCGCAGCAGCAGATCGTGCGCGTCAACGCCGCCTCGGCAAAGGGCGCGCTGTCGGTCGATGTGTTCGGCAATGACGGCGCGACGGTGGCCGACACCGGCAAGCTGACCGGCATCGACAACCAGGTCGATCCGGCCACCGGGACGCTAAAACTCAAGGCCGAATTTCCCAATGCCAATTTTCAATTGTGGCCCGGACAATTCGTCAACGTTCGGCTCAAGGTCGAGACGCTGCCGCAGGCACTGGTGATACCGACCTCGGCGGCGCAGCGGGGACCTGCCGGAACATTCAGCTATGTCATCGGCGACGATGACATCGTGACGGCGAAGCCGATCACGGTGATTCAGCAGAACGAGACCGACGCGGTGATCGGCAGCGGCCTCACGCCGTCCGATCGCGTCGTCACAACCGGCTTTGCCAATTTGGCCGACGGCTCAAAAGTCATCGTCGGCAAGGACGAGCAAACCCCCTCGGCGGATCTCGCGCCGCGCAAGCGCAGGAGCAGCCGGGACGCGCAGGGCGCGGGCAAGGACGGCAAGAAGGGCGGGCAGGGCGAAGGCGATCAAAAGGGTCAAACCGGACCGGCACCGGCGCAGCGGAGCGACAAGTCAGGCCGCGGAGCAAAGGCGCAGCCATGATTTACACCTCGACGGCGTAACGCCATGACCGCCGCAGCAAAGAGCACGCAGCCATGAGCGTCTCCGAACCTTTCATCCGCCGTCCGATCGCGACTTCGCTGCTGGGGATAGCGCTGTTGATCGGCGGCGTGCTCGGTTACTGGGCGCTGCCGGTATCGGCACTGCCGCAGGTCGATTTCCCGACCGTGCAGGTGACGACGCAGTTGCCCGGCGCCAGCCCTGACGTGATCGCCTCGCTGATAACAGCGCCGCTGGAACGCCAGCTCGGGCAAATTCCGTCGCTGTCGTCGATGACGTCGACCTCCTCGTTCGGCGTCAGCCAGATTTCGCTGCAGTTCGACCTCAACCGTGACATCGACGGCGCCACCCAGGATGTGCAGGCCGCGATCAACGCCGCCGCCGGAATCCTGCCGAAAAATCTGCCGTATCCGCCGACCTACGCCAAGGTGAACCCGGCGGACGCGCCGGTGATGACGCTGGCGCTGACATCGGAAACGATTTCGCTGCGCGCCATGAGCGACATCGCCGACACGCTGCTCGCGCAGCGCCTCAGCCAGATTTCCGGCGTCGGACGCGTCGCGGTGCTGGGCGGCCTCAAGCCCGCGGTGCGCGTGCAGGCCGATCTGGCGCGGCTCGCGGCTTACGGCATCGCGATGGAAGATCTACGCAGCGCCATCGCCGGCGCCAACGTTTCGGGGCCGAAAGGATCGCTCGACGGCGCGCAACAGGCCTACACCATCGCCGCCAATGACCAGATCGCAGCTGCCGAAGCCTACAAGCCTATCATCATCGCCTACCGCAACGGCTCGCCGGTGACGATCGGCGATGTCGCAAAGATCGTCGATGGACTGGAGAACGACCGCACCGGCGGCTGGTACAACGGCACCCCGGCGGTGATCATCGACATCCAGCGCCAGCCCGGCGCCAATGTCATCGAAGTGGTCCGGCAAATCCGGGCCGAAATCCCCAAAGTGCAGCGGGCGATTCCCGCCGGGGTAAAGCTGACCATCGTCAGCGACCGCACCGTGACCATCCGCGCCTCGGTCAACGACGTGCAGTTCACGCTGATCCTGAGCGTCGTGCTGGTGACGCTGGTGGTGCTACTGTTCCTGCGCTCGCTGCGCGCGACGCTGATCGCCGGCGTGGCGCTGCCGCTGTCGCTGATCACCAGCTTCGGCATCATGTATTTTTCCGGTTTCAGCCTCGACAATCTCTCGCTGATGGCGCTGACCATCGGCACCGGCTTCGTGGTCGACGACGCCATCGTGATGATCGAGAATATCGTTCGTCACATGGAGAACGGCGAAACCGCCATGGAAGCGTCGCTGCGCGGCGCCAGCGAAATCGGCTTCACCGTGATTTCGCTGACCGTGTCGTTGATCGCGGTATTCATTCCGTTGCTATTCATGTCCGGCCTGGTGGGGCGGATGTTCCGCGAATTCGCGCTGACCCTGACGATTGCGGTGGTGACGTCGGCGATTGTTTCGTTGACGCTGACGCCGATGATGTGTTCGCGGCTGCTCAAGCATGCCGGCGAGGAGATCGCGGTCCCGGGTCTTGCCGCGGTCAGCCGCGGCATCGACCGCATGGTCGAGTTCTATCATCGCACATTGCTGCGGGTGCTGCAGCACCAGCGCGCGACGCTGGTCGTTACATTGGCAACGATCGTCGCGACGGTAGCGATGTACATCGTGGCGCCGAAAGGCTTTCTGCCGCTGCAGGACACGGCGTCGATCACCGCGGTGACCGAGGCCGGCGCCGACGTGTCGTTCGCCGAGATGCAGAGCCGCCAGACCGAGGCCGCGGACGCGATCAGGGCCGATCCCGATGTCACCGGCGTGGTGTCGGTCATCGGCGCAGGTTCGGTCAACCCGACCACCAATGTCGGCCGGCTGGTGATGACCCTAAAACCGCGCGGCGAACGGCGCGACGATATTGCGGTCGTGGTCGTGCGATTGAAACAGCGCGTGGCGTCGATTCCCGGCATGACGATCTATTTCCAGCCGGTGCAGGACGTCCAGATCAGCACCCAGTCGAGCCGTTCGCAATATCAGTACACGCTGACCGGCACCGATTCCGCGCAGGTGGTTCAATGGGCCAACAGACTGGTTGCGGAACTGCGCCGCGATCCGCTGTTCCGCGACGTGTCGTCGGAGGCCCAGGAGGGAGGGTTGCGCGCGGCGCTCGATGTCAACCGTCAGCGCGCAGGCCAGCTCGGCGTCAGCATCCAGGCCGTGAACGACACGTTGAACGACGCCTTCGCGCAGCGGCAGATTTCGACGATCTACGGGCAGGCCAACCAGTATCGCGTGGTGCTGGAGGCTTTGCCCGAGCAACAGCGCGATCCCTCGATCCTCTCTAAACTCTACGTCCCCGGCGCGGCCAGCGGAATTCCCGGCGTCGCCGCCGGACAAGTGCCGATATCCGCGGTGGCGACTCTGACGCGGACCACGGCGCCGCTGGCGATCTCGCACCAGGCGCAGTTTCCAGCGATTTCGCTGAGCTTCAACCTTGCGCCGGGTGCGGCGCTGGGCGACGCGGTAGAAGAGGTCAAGACCATCGAAACGCGGATCGGAATGCCGACCAGCATCGTCGGACTGTTCGCCGGCGACGCCGCCGAATTCTCGAAATCGCTGGCGGGACAGCCGTGGCTGATACTCGCCGCCCTCGTCACCATCTACATCGTGCTCGGGGTGCTCTACGAAAGCTACATTCATCCCATCACGATCCTCTCGACGCTGCCGTCGGCGGGCGTCGGCGCCATTCTCGCGCTGATGCTGTTCGGGCAGGATCTGTCCGTCATCGGACTGATCGGCATCATTCTCTTGATGGGTATCGTCAAGAAGAACGCTATCATGATGATCGATTTCGCGCTGGAGGCGGAGCGGCATCAGGGCATGTCGGCATATGACGCCATCGTGCAGGCCTGTCTGCTGCGCTTCCGCCCCATCATGATGACCACGCTGGCCGCTTTGTTCGGCGCGCTGCCGCTGGCGGTCGAAAGCGGCACCGGCGCCGAGTTGCGGTTTCCGCTTGGCATTTCCATCATCGGCGGCCTGCTGCTCAGCCAGTTGCTGACGCTCTACACGACGCCGGTGATCTACCTCGCGCTCGACCGGCTGAACCGGCGGATCGAGAAGGCGGTGCCGCCGGTCGGACCCGAACTGCCGTTGCCGCCGATCGCGGGAGCGACCGAGGGAATGCAGTAATGCTGTCGATTTCCGAGCCATTCATCCGGCGGCCGGTGGGCACCACGCTGCTGGCGATCGGGCTTTTTTTGATCGGCGCCGTTGCCTACAACTTCCTGCCTGTCGCCGCGGTGCCGAACGTCGATTTCCCGATGATCCGGGTTTCGGCAAGCCGTCCGGGCGCAGACCCGACGGTGATGGCGGGGACCGTGGCAGCACCCCTGGAACGCCGGCTCGGCCAGATCGCCGGCATCAACCAGATCACATCAACCAGTTCGCTGGGATCGACCAGCATCCAGCTGCAATTCGCCATCGGCCGCGACATCGACCGCGCCGCCCGCGACGTTCAGGCCGCAATCAATGCCTCGCTGGCGGATCTGCCGAGCGACCTGCCCAGCCTGCCGAAATTCCGCAAGGCCAACCCGGCCGCGGCGCCGGTATTCGTGCTGGCGCTGACTTCGAAGACGATTTCGCCGAGCGCCATCTACGACGTCGCCGATACCGTGATCGCGCAGCGGATTTCCCAGGTGCCGGGCGTTGGCGAGGTGACCGTGACCGGAGCCGATCAGCCCGCCGTGCGCATCGCGCTCAATCCGGTGGCGCTCTCCAATGCCGGGATCGCGACCGACGACGTCAGGACCGCGATCATCAACGCCAATCCGCTGGGTCCGGTCGGCATTTTCAACGGCGCGCGCCAGAGCGAAACCCTCTCGGTCAACAAGCAGATGCGGACCGCGGCCGAATTTCGCGACATCCTGATCAAGAGCAGGAACGGCAGTTTCGTGAGGCTTGCCGACGTGGCCGACGTCGAAGACTCCGTCCGCAACAGCCGGTCGATCGCGTGGTTCAACAAGCAGCCGGCGGTGCTGATCCAGATCACCAAGCAGGGCGACGCCAACGTCATTGACATGGTCGATCGGGTAAAGGCGCTGATCCCCGATCTCAAGCAATGGATCCCAGGCGGCGTCGAAATTTCGACTTTGACCGACCGCACCGGAACGATCCGGGCCAGCGTCGAGGACATGCAGCTCACACTGCTGGCCACCGCGTTCCTGGTCATGCTCGTGGTGTTCGTGTTCCTGCGCCGGATCACGCCGACCATCGCCGCCGGCGTTTCGGTGCCGCTGGCATTGGCCGGCACCTGCGCCGGCATGTGGCTCGCCGGATTTTCGATCGACAATCTGTCGCTGATGGCGCTGGCGATCTCGATCGGCTTCGTGGTCGATGATGCCATCGTCATGATCGAGAACATGTACCGCAATCTCGAACATGGCATGCGGCCCTATCAGGCGGCGCTTGAAGGGGCGAGGCAAATCGGCTTCACGGTGCTGTCGATCAGCCTGTCGCTGATCGCGGCGTTCACGCCGCTGATCTTCATGGATGGGATCGTCGGCCGGCTGTTGCGCGAATTTTCGCTGACGCTGACATTCGCCATCGTCGTGTCCACGGTGGTGTCGCTGACCATCACCCCGATGATCTGCGCTCACTATATCAAGCAGACGACATCGAACGATGCGACAAGGTTCGACCGCATCGTCGAGGGTTCGCTGTCGCGCATTGTTTCGTTCTATGAGCGGACGCTGCGCTTCGTGCTCGATTTCCCGTTTCTGACGCTGCTGGTGTTCTTTGCGACCATCGCGCTGACGGTGACGCTCTATATCAAGACCCCGAAGGGTTATTTTCCGGTCGACGACAGCGGTTTCGTGATCGGCTCGACGCGGGCATCGGCAGACACCTCGTTCCAGACCATGCTTGGGCTGCAGCAGCGGCTGGCCGATATCGTAATGGCCGATCCGGCGGTGGCGGGAATTGGGTCATCGCTCGGCGGCGCCGGCGGTCCCGGAGGCGGCGGCTCCAATCGCGGCTTTATGTTCATCAGCCTCAAGCCGCCCGCGGAGCGAGGCGGGCTCACCACCGCCCTTGTGATCGACCGCCTGCGCAAGAATCTCAGCCAGGTCGCGGGTATCAGGCTGTTCATGTTCGCCGCCCAGGATATCCGCACCGGCGGAAGGCAAAGCGATTCAGACTATCAGTACACCTTGTCCAGCACCGACCTCGAGCTGCTGCAGAAATGGGCGCCGCTGGTCGCCAAGCGCATGGAAACCGTCGAGGGCATCACCGACGTCTCCAGCGACCGCGATCCAGGCGGACTGCAACTAACATTGTCGATCGACCGGCAAAAGGCCTCGAGCCTTGGCGTGCGGGTCCAGGATATCGACAACGCGCTCAACAACGCGTTTTCGCAGCGGCAGATCTCGTTCATCTACACGCAGCGCAACCAGTACATGGTGGTGCTGGAGATCGACCCGAAATTTCAGAGCGACCCGTCCAACCTCGAACGTATCTTCGTTGCCGGCGCCAATGGCACGCAAGTGCCGCTATCGGCGGTCGTCCGCTATCAGCGCGGCTTGTCGCCGCTGGCGGTCTATCACTCGCAATCGTTTCCCTCGACCACGGTATCCTTCAACATCCTGCCCGACGTTCCGCTGGAGGTTGCCACGTCAAACATCCAGCGCGCGGTGGATGAACTGCATATGCCCGAAGGCATTCGCGGCAGCTTCGACGGCAATGCCGGCGATTTCAACAAGACCGCAGGAAGGCAGCCGCTGCTGATCCTCGGCGCGCTGGTGGCGATGTATATCGTGCTGGGCGTGCTCTATGAGAGCCTCGCACATCCGCTGACCATCATTTCGACGTTGCCTTCGGCGGGCTTGGGCGCGCTCTTGGCGTTGCAGGTCACCAACACGCCGCTGACTATCATCGCCTTCGTCGGCATCATCCTGTTGATCGGTATCGTCAAGAAAAACGGCATCATGATCGTGGACTTTGCGCTGGATGCCGAGCGGCATCGCGGGCTGTCATCGGCGGAGGCGATTTTCGAGGCGTGCAGCGTGCGGTTTCGTCCCATCCTGATGACGACCATGGCGGCGCTTTTCGCGGGCATTCCGCTGGCGATCGCCACCGGTCCCGGCACCGAGCTGCGCCGGCCGCTCGGCATCACCATCATCGGCGGATTGCTGGTATCGCAAGTCCTGACGCTGTACACGACGCCGGTGATTTATCTGCTGATCGACCGGCTGCGGCGGCGATCCGAACCCGTGCCGGCTGCCGCCCCGGCGGAATAGCGGCGTGCGCCTGAGTTATTGAAGCGCGGGCCTGCGAAGCGTATAGCGGGCCATGTCCAAACATCCTGCACCGGAGACCGCCGCGGCGGAGGCGATTCCCGATTGTCCAAGTTGCCACAAGCCGCAGCCCTTGTGCATCTGCTCCAGCATCACGCCGATCGACAACCGCATCGCGCTGCTGATCCTGCAGCATCCGCAGGAGCAGGACCGGGCGCTCGGGACCGCGCGGCTGCTGGCGCTGCATTTCAAGAACGCGGTGCTCAAAATCGGGCTGTCATGGCCGAGCCTGTCCAAGGCGTTGGGGCGTCCGGTGCAGGATCCCCAGCGCTGGGCGGTGCTTTATCTCGGCTCCGCTAGGGTTGCCGACCTTGAAACCGACCGCGAGGTCGTCGCCATCAACCGCAAGGGCGAGGCCGAAGACAATCAGCGCGGGATTCTGAAAGACATCGAAGGCATCGTGCTTTTGGATGGCACCTGGAGCCAGGCCAAGGCGCTGTGGTGGCGCAACGCCTGGATGCTGAAATGCCGGCGCGTCATCCTTGGTCCGCCAAGACCCTCGCTCTATGGCAAACTGCGCCGCGAGCCGCGCCGCGACGGACTGTCGACCATCGAGGCTGCCGCCGTGCTGCTCGCCGCCCTCGAGAAACGCCCCGATATCGAGGCGACGCTGAATGCGGGTTTCGAGCGGATGCTGGCCAGGTATCGCGAGGCGCAGGCCGCGATGCCGGAACTCGCCGCAAAAGCCAGGCCGAAACGCGATTACCGCCGCCGCAAACATGCCTGAGCGGGCCTCGGTTGCCTATCGAGGCTGCGGCGTATATGAGGTTCGGCGATGGGGCCACGTGGCGGAGTGGTTACGCAACGGTCTGCAAAACCGTGTACACCAGTTCAATTCTGGTCGTGGCCTCCACCAACAATATCAAATAGTTGCGACGACAACCAAGTTGCCTCGCCAGGGTTGGAGCAAGGTCGGAGCAAGGGTGCGATGCCCGTTCGCCGGTTGGATCATATCCTGCTCGCCATGCCTGCCGGCAGGGAGGGCGACGCCCGGAAATTCTACCAGGACATTCTCGGAATTCCGGAGGCGGTGAAGCCTCCGGACCTTGCCGCGCGGGGTGGCTGCTGGTTCGAGGCCGGCGATTTGAAGGTTCATCTCGGCGTCGAGAAGAATTTCGCGCCGGCGCGAAAAGCGCATCCGGCCTTCATCGTGGATGATCTGGCGGGATTGACCGCGGTTTTGACAGATGCCGGATACGCGGTCGCTCATGACCGCCCGCTGCAGGGTTATGAGCGGATCTTTGTCGATGACCCGTTTGGAAACCGGATCGAGTTGATGGAGGTCAAGCCTTCTTGAGTCCAATCAGCGGCTTATGACAATTGCTTAAGAAAGCTAAAGAGCCGGCCGACCGCCCTGAAAATTCAACAGGACGCGCACCAGCCTTCGGGAAAGGCGACGAACGGCCAAGCCAGCTGATTGTCGTTGGCGGCAAGCGGCGGCGCATCGAAGGCCAGCGGCAGATCCGCAAAACCGAACTGAGGAACCGGTGCAATCGCCGTCCGCACGGCATCCAGCAGTCGGTCGAATTCAATTTCGCTCATGGGTGTTCTCCCTCGTTCAGGAGCCACCTTGTCAAAAAGCTTTTGTCCGCGCGTTGAATTGATCGTTCAAATTGTATCGATCGGCCTGCGAGGCCGAGCTTGGTTACCGATTGCTTGATGGTGACGGTGCGGAAATCTTCGGCATCCTCGCCGCAGGGCGTCAATCAGCCGATCAGGACGCGAACGGAGGCATTTGCCGCGACATCGGCGTTTTTGTCCCGGATTCGGCGCCCTTGAAAAATCGTTCGAAAATGAATGCGCCGGTTTCCCGCATCAGGGCTTCGGCGCGGTTTCGCTCCTCGGATGCCGCGGCTCTTTGATCGCCGGATTTCGATTGCGACAGGATATCCCCGCGCACGATGCGGGCGAGGCATTCCGGAAAACGGGCATGACGGGCGGTCGCGACCTTGATCGCCTCGTCGACGGTTGTCAGGGCGGAAGCAATGTCGCCATTGAGCCGGTAGGCGTTTGCCATATCGGCAAGAATACGAGCCTCGTTTTCAAGGCCGGCCTTGCGCGATCGTGCAAAGCGCAGGGCGCCTGAAAGGTCATCGATGGCGGCACCGAGTTGGCCGGCGATGGTCTGAGCCAGCCCGCGACAGGCCTGCGCATAAACCCGCAGATAAGGATTGCCGCTTTTCAGCGCGAGCGAAAACGCGCGTTCCGCGTGGGTCTGCGCCAGAACGGGATTGCCTTCGGCCCAGGCGATATCGACGTAAGCAAGACTTGGTATGACATGGTGGATCGCATCGACGTGCCCTTCGTCCAGTTGCAGCACGCGATCGAGAAAGGGACGGGCTTCATCGTATCGGCCCAAAATCGCCAGGGTTTGCCCGCGCATCGCCGTCAGCCATACCTCGATGTCGAAGCCGAGCGTCTGGCGGTCGAATTTGACGATCTCGTGCGCGCGGTCCATCGCCTCGGTATTCATCTGAAGCGCCTCGGCCATCCGGCCCGACGTCCGCAGCGCGTGGCACAGGATCGCCTTGAGGGTAATCTGGACGCTTGCGTCGGTTCCGGCTTCGGCAAGGCCCATGGCCTCCCGCGTCCGTTCGACATATTCGTCCGCCGATCCGCCATTTGCCAAAATCCGGCCGTAGGCGGCGCTGATCAATGCATTGGCCCGCATGTCGCTGAGGGAGACGGCCAGTTGGCTGGCTTCCTCGAAATAGACCTTGGCGTCGTCGGCCGGGATTCCCTCGCGCCAGGCAAAATTCACGATCTGGCCGCAGGCCATCATTCGTAGGTAGTTCGTTGTCGGCGAGGCCGGCTGATCCAGCAGCAGTTCGCGCACCTTTTTCCAGCTCCGCAACGCCTGGGCCGGATCGTTGGCGCCGACCCAGATCGCCGCGCGCACATTCTGCTGCGCCGCCTTGATGGTCTCGCCGGCCTGCTCGAGATGATAGGCCAAAAGGCCGGCTTGCTCGTCGGCCTGGTCCTTGAAGAGCGTTTCCATTGCCCGCGCGACCAGGCCGTGAAGATCGCGGCGGCGCTCATGCAACAGCGACCGATAGGCCACCTCCTGGATCAGGGGATGACGAAACGCGTGCAGCCCATGGTCGTAGGGCGGCAAGTCGTAAAGCAATTCCGCTTGCCGGAGATGCCAGATGGCTTCCGACAATTCGTCGCGGGGCAGCGCGGCGACCCGTTCCAGAATCGATAGCGAAACCACGCGGCCGATCACGGAGGCCGTCTCCAGAACCTGCTTGGCGATTTCGTCGAGATGGTCGATACGCGCCGCGACCACGGCCTGCACGGTCGTCGGCAATGGGATGGTGTCGATTCCGCCCTTCAGCCGGTACGCGCCTCGCTCGCCTTCGAAGTCGCCGCGTTCGGCGATCGCATTGACGAGTTCCTCCAGGAAGAACGGGTTGCCTTGCGCGCGCTCGATGATGTTGCGGCTGAGCAATGCCAGCGAAGCATCCTCGCCGAAATGCTCCCGCAGCAACAGATGGGCCTGCTCCGAGGCGAGCGGAGGCATGACGATCTGCCGGTAATGCGAGCGCTGCATGAAGGAAGCGTTGAAGCCCGGCCTGAAATTAACGATCAGAAGCGTCGTCGTCCCCAGCACCGCGTCGGCCAGAGCCTCGACGAACTCTTCGCTCGCCGCGTCGATCCAGTGCAAATCCTCGATCAGCACGATGGTCGCGGTGTCGCGCGGACCGGAACGCGCCAGCGTCCTGACAAACTCCAGCAGCTGTATTTTCCGCGTCCGGGGATCGAGCTTGGGCGCGGTGCGCGCGGGATCGGCGAGGCCGAGAAACTCCAGCAACAGCAGCAGCACCTGCTCCGACGCCGACAGCGTCGCGCAGCGGTCGGTGACGCGCTGGCGCGACATGTCAACCGAGTCCTTGACCCGAATGCCGAAGAAATCGCGCAGAAGCTCCAGCACTGGCTGAAAAGGCGTCGCGCGTCCGTGCGCCAGCACGCGCCCTTCGAAAACCCGAATGCCTTGCCGCCGGCAATTGTCGGCAAATTCGAAACAGAGGCGGCTCTTGCCAATGCCGGCTTCCCCGACAACGCCGACCACCCGCCCGTCGCCGTTCACGGTATTCGCAAGTTCGAGTTCGAGCGCGGCAAACTGGTCGCTTCGTCCGATCAGGGAGGTCAGGCGGCGTCCGCTGCGGAAAACTCCGCTCGCTGGCGCATTCAGCAGTCCGGTCAGCTTGAACGTCTCGACGGGTGCTGCGATACCGCGAACCGTCTGCATGCCAAGCGGAGCGACTTCCACGAATTGCCTGGCCGCCGCGTAGGTGTCTCCGGTGATGAGGATGCAGCCGACATCGGCCATCTGCTCCATCCGGTTTGCCAGATGTACGCTGGCGCCGGCCGCATCGTAGGTCTGGTAGATACTGTTTTCGACCGTCTGAACGACCACTTCGCCGGTATGCACGCCGACGCGGATCTGCAGGTTGGCGTCGTCAAGCCTGGCAATGGCGTCCTGCATCGCCAAAGCCGCAAGGCAGCCGCGAACCGCGTGATCCTCATGAGGACGTGGCGCGCCGAACAGCGCCATGACGCCATCGCCCTGCGTCTTGTTGACGATACCGTCGTAACGATGGACGGCATCCTTCATGAGATTGAGCACCGGCTCCAGACGCCGCATGCCGAGCTCGGGGTCGCCCAGGCTGTCAATCAGGCTGGTTGAATTGCGGATGTCCGCGAATAGCACCGTGAGGCGCTTGCGTTCTCCGCCCTTGCTGCTAAGCGACCGCAGGATTTGCTGCGATGATGGATCGGCGGTCGCCGCCGATGCCGGCGCCAGCGCGGCGCTGCATTGTCCGCAAAAGCGGCTGGTCGGACCGTTGACGTGATGACAGGCGTCGCACTTGATGCCGAGCGGCGCGCCGCAGCTTTCGCAATAGTCGTTGCTGGCCTTGTTCCGGCCTCCGCACCGCGCGCATTGCATACCTAGCCTCTCGAGCCGCAGAGCAAGCGAATTTCACCGACAGATGACCACACTTCAATATTCCGCACAATTCCATGCTTCCACTCCCGGAAGTGGCAAATCCGGACGGGTTGCGGCAATTGCGCGCGGGTTGCGTATCGAACAACGCGGCTATTCTTGTCGGCAGATCGCGCGGCTCTAGCAGAATGCGATTGGCGAGTTCGACGTCGGGCGGCGAGCCGTTTCGGATATCCGGCGGAACAATCCTTCTGGACGCCTCCATATAACCTTAAGTAGACTGCCGTCCCGAGTATCATTCGAGTGCATTTTAGGAAAACTCGGCGAAAGCCTGCACCCGGGTACCGGTTTTTTAAGTCCATTTTCAACCGTGCCGATGCATCCGACTCTGGAGGCGCGCTTGCCGGAATTCTCTGGATTGCTCGTGAAAGTTCGCGGCGACGGAAAGGCCTTTGCGACCGCCGCCGCAACTGCATTCGGCGCCGCCTCCGTCGAGATCAAACCGATCCTGCGCGTGCCCGCACAGCCGGGAGAGCCGGCGATGGGGCTGTCCGCAAGTCAGGCGGCGACCTGGCTCAGCGTTGGCGGAACAATCACGGACACGGATCATCCGTGGGACGCGGCGCACCGCCTGCTGGCTCCCGGAGCGGCTTTTGCGGCTGCCGGAACCGGCAATATCGAGGCGATCGAGCCCAATCTTGCACAAGGATGGCTCGGACGATGCTCCGGCGAAAGACAGCGCCGCTGTCGACAAGGAGAAATTCTGCGCTTTTGATCCCCAGGACGAGGCCGGCCGCCAAGTCGCCGGTCCCGGTCTGGCATGGAATTCCGGCAAGGACTTCAGCGAACTCAAAACGGCCCGGGAGCGGGTTGGCGACAAGCTCGCCGCGATCATGATCGCGCATTTGGACACGGGTTTCGATCCCGACCACATCACCCGCCCGGTCAATCTCGCCGGCCGGGATCTGCAGCGCAATTTCGTCGACGATGGATTTCCGGTCGACGACGCGTCCGACCACACGCCGGCCGGCATGGAGTTCATGCGCAGTCGTGGGCATGGCACCGGCACGCTGAGCCTGCTCGCGGGCAACAAACTGGACGGCACCTCGCCGGGTTGGAGCGGTTTTGTTGACTTTGTAGGCGCCGCGCCGACGGCGAAGATCGTTGCGGTCCGGATCGCTGACTGGGTCGTGCGCTTCACGATCAGCACGATGGTGCAGGGTTTCGATCACGCGCGTGCGAAAGGCGCCCACGTATTGTCGATGAGCATGGGAGGACTCTCGTCGCAGGCCTTGGTCGACGCGGTAAACGTCGCATACGACGCCGGCCTCGTAATGGTGACCGCCGCCGGAAATAACTATGCCTGGGTGCCATCCCCCAAATCGATTGTCTTTCCGGCGCGGCTCAAGCGCGTCCTCGCCGCGTGCGGCGTCATGGCCGACGGTCATGCCTATGCGGACCTCGACGCCGGAACGTTGCAAGGCAATTACGGTCCCTCGGAAAAAATGGAGACGGCACTCGGCGCCTACACGCCCAACGTTCCCTGGGCCCAGATCGGCTGCGGAAAAGTTGTCGACATGAACGGGCGGGGGACTTCGGCGTCGACGGCGCAGATCGCGGCGGCGGCCGCGCTTTGGCTGGCCGAGCATTGGGACAGCGTCGATCGGTATTCCCAGCCATGGATGCGCGTGGAGGCGGTTCGGCAGGCGCTGTTCCGCAGCGCCCAGAAATCAACGGCCCATATGGACGAAGCTGAAACCAGGGAGAAAATCGGGCAGGGCGTGTTGCGGGCGGATGCTGCGCTGGCGATCCGGCCGCCGGCCGAACATGACCTCACCAAGCTGCCGCCGGCGCAGGCCTCGTGGTCCTGGCTCAACACGCTTTTTGGAGGCGGCGTCAGCTTCGGAATTGGCAGCGGAATGCTGTCGCCGCAACGTAAGACGATGCTGGCGCTTGAATTGACGCAGATGGCGCAGCGCGTCCGCAAGATCGATGAAGCCATCGACGATCCCGGCCGGCCGGCGCAGAGCATCTCCCCGGCCGCCCGGAACCGATACCTGGAAGCCGCTCTCGACGAAGGAAATCCGTCAAAGCCGCTTGCCGCGGTGTTGCAAACCCTGCTCGGGCGCAAGGCCACGGTTGCGACGGGCTCCCGTCCGGAAAGAAGCGTCGAGCCGATCAAACGAAAGATGCGCAAACCGCCCACGCCGGAACGGCGGCTCCGCGTCTATGCCCTCGATCCGAGTGTCGGTAAAAGCCTCGACTCGATCGCCGTCAATGAGACGATACTGCCGGTCGCCTGGGAAGACCTGCAGCCGGGGCCCGTCGGCGGCTATCTCGAAGTCGTCGACGTCGATCCGGCCTCCAACAGGGTCTACGATCCAGTCGATCTCAACGATCCGCAACTGCTGGCTCAGGATGGATGGGCGCCATCGGAAGGCAATCCGCAATTCCACCAGCAGATGGTCTATGCGGTCGCGATGACGACCATCGGGCATTTTGAAAAAGCCATCGGCCGCAAGGCGCTGTGGGCGGCCCATATTCCGAGCGGCGACGACGTTGCGTCCGGCGCCGGCCACGAGCCGAAGGAAGTGGCGCGGTTGCGAATCTATCCGCATGCGCTGCGGACCGACAACGCCTATTACAGTCCGGACAAGAAGGCGCTGCTGCTTGGCTATTTTCAATCGAACTCCGGCGAGGGCGACGCAACGCCGGCCGGATCGATGGTGTTCACGTGCTTGTCGAGCGATATCATCGCGCATGAGATGACGCACGCGCTGCTTGACGGCCTGCATCGCCGTTTCGAGGAAGCATCGAATCTCGACGTTCCGGCATTCCATGAGGGATTTGCCGACATCGTCGCGCTGTTTCAACACTTCACCATCACCGAACTGGTGCGCTTCGAAATCGGGCGCGTTCGCGGCGACCTGATGCGCGACGGCCTTCTCGGCGGGCTGGCAAATCAGTTCGGCGCGGCCAGCGGCCGGCGTGGACCGCTGCGCAACTACGTCAAGGCCGACCCCAAGGTCCTGCACTACCCCGACGTGGCGGACGCGCACGATCGCGGCTCGATTCTCGTCTACGCGGTCTACGACGCGTTCCGGATGATCGTCGAGCGGCGGACCAAAGATCTGGTGCGCCTGGCGACGGGGGGCAGCGGGCTGCTTGCCCCCGGCGCCATTCATCCCGATCTGGTGCAGCGGCTGACCGCGGAAACCTGCAAGGCGGCCGGCCACATCCTGCGCATGTGCATCCGCGCGCTCGATTACTGTCCCACGGTCGACATCACCTTCGGAGACTATTTGCGCGCGGTGATCACCGCCGATCTCGACGCGGTGAAGGACGATCGCTTCGGCTATCGCGTCGCTTTCATGGAGGCGTTCCGGAAATGGAATATCCTGCCGCGCGACATGCGGACGATGTCGGAGCAGACGCTGGCGTGGAATACGCCCGACGACCCATCGCCCGATTGGGTCAGAGGCATGGTCAGCAAGCGCGGCGACGTCGAGCACAAGCGCTTCGGCGATGACGATCAAATCGTGATCAGATGGAATCGCAATCTCACCCGGTCGGACATATTCCAGCTGAATGAGGATAATCGCTGGCGTCTGTGGCGCCGGCTCAAAAAGGCCTTCGACAACAATCCCAAGCTCCATTGCGAATTTGGATTGGTGCCGGGCGTGCCCGCGTTCAACAAGGACGGCACGATCAGGGAGCAGCGGCCGGCGCCGGATACCACATTCGAGGTTCACAGCGTTCGACTGGCGCGCAGGGTCTCCCCCGACGGGATTTATACCGTGAACGTCGTGGCGGCGATCACGCAGCGGCAAGCCGTGGCATTCGACGGGACGAATGTCGCCAACGGATTCTTCTGGTTTCGCGGCGGAGCGACGCTGATTATCGATCCGAGCGAGGGCAACGAGAGGATTTGCTACAACATCATCAAGAACGGCGGCAGTGAGGATCGTCGCAATCAGCAGCGAAAGCTGGTTACGGGATCGACGCTCAGTTCGTTGCGCGCGCTCTATTTCGGTGGCGATGCGAGGCTGGCGGGCGCATCCGCCGAGCCGTTTGCAATGATGCATGCCGATCGCGGAGATTCCGACTATGGCTAAGCAGACAACGTCGAAGCGGGCGTCATCACGCAAGCGCAGTACGCCGCGCCGAAGCGGTTCGACCCCGCCCGCAGGCCCGCAGAGCGGTGCGCCGCAGCCGGCCGCAGTGTTGCGCGAGGCGGTTGCAGGCGCCGCAACCGCTACCGTTCGCATCAGGTTCTATTGCCAGGGTATTGGCGACTGCCATCTGCTGCGTTTCGACAAGTCCGAGGGCGGCTTTTTCTGGATGCTGATCGACTGCGGGGTCCATAGTTCCGTTCCCGGCGGCACGGAAACAATCAGGGCCATCGTCGACGATATTGCATTGCAGACCGGCAAGCGGCTGGACGTGATCGTGCTGACCCATGAGCACTGGGATCACAACTCCGGGTTTTTCTCGGCGCTGGACAAATTCAAGGAATTCGAGGTCGGCGAGATCTGGCTGGGCTGGACCGAAAACGCCGCGGACCCGCAGGCGCGCGAACTCGATAAGTTCAAGGGCGAGGCGCTGAAGGCGTTGCAGGGAGCAAGCCAAAGGCTGGACGGAATGCGAGATCTCACCCCCCATCTTGCCGGCGTCCAGAAGGGGCTGCAGGCGGTGCTTGGGTTCAATTTCGGCGCACAGGGCGAGAAGGTCAGGTCGGCACGCAACGCCGCGATCGCGTTGTCACAGAACCCGGTCAAGTTCCTGGAGCCGAGCACCGCGCCGTTCGAATTGACGGTCGCGCCTAACATACGCGTCTATGTTCTCGGACCGCCGCGTGACAAGGCGATGCTGCAGGCCGGCGACCGTGCGAGCGGGATGTACGGAATAAGCGGATTTTCGATGGCCCCGGTAGTCAGCGCCCTGAACAATTCCTTCAATGTGAGCGAGGGTTACGGCCACCTGTGGGACGATGAGACGGCGCCATTCGATCCCAATGAAGGTTCCGTCCTCTCAGAGCTTTTGAACGCGCCGGGCAGCGGAACTTCACCGCCGCGAGCCGCCACCGAGGACGAGGAAACGGACCTGGTCCTCCGCGCCCGCACCGCCAAATTGATCCAGGACTGCTATGTCGACAAAAGCGCGGCCTGGCGCCGTATCGACAATGATTGGCTCGGCGTGAGCGCCGATCTCGCAATCCAAATCGACAAGCGGACCAACAATTCGAGCCTCGTGCTGGCGTTCGAGTTCCTCGACACCAATCGCGTCATGCTGTTCGTCGGCGATGCACAGGCCGGCAACTGGCTCAGCTGGAAGGACCTGCAATGGACGATCGAAAACAAGACGGTTTCGGCTTACGATCTGGTCGGGCGCACGGTGTTCTATAAAGTCGGCCACCACGGCAGTCACAATGCCACGCTGAAACAGAACGGGCTCGAGCTCATGAACAGTCCCGACCTAAGCGCATTCATCCCGACCAACCGGAAAGACGCGCAAAATGTTGGCTGGGGAGAGATGCCGTTCGGGCCATTGCTCGAAGCTCTCAAGAAGAGAGCTCACGATCGTGTCATTTGCGCCGATGATGGATGGCTCAAGCAGGCGGCCGGGCAACCAGGCTTCGGTACGGCCTCGGGTGCTATCAAAGCTCTGCGGCACGACACCCAGAACGGGCGCTGGGTGGAGCTCGACATTGGATAGGGGCAACCGGTGAAATTCGCAGGGCCTCATGCGGTGGAACGCAACGAATTCTCGAACACGTCCACGGACCCCAGAGGCGCTAGTTGCCAGTGGAATTCATCGCCATTTCAACGGTGGCATGATACGGGATATTCAACCAGAGCTTTCTAGCCGGCCATGACCGTTTGTCATCGGCTGCGTTTTGGAGGACGCGCGACGTGGCCGATGCGGCGCATGAAATCGTTCTACAGACGGAGATGGCGGAAGGCCGCTTCCGATGCCGGGCATTCTCGGGAGTTCCAGCGGCGCGGCGTAGCTGGATTTCGATCGTAGCGTCGGGCTCGGACGCGGGCCGCAAGCTTGTTGGCGAACTTGCCGCGGAATTGGAAGCGGTATTGCTCGGATCGAGCCCCCAGGCAACGGTTGCGGATATCGACTGCTACGCGGCGCCCGCCGACATCAAGCCATCGGACCAGCCGGAGCGGCTCAAAGTTCTGATACTGATCGGGAGTAACGATTGGAGGTTTGCCGACCAGCCCTGGTACGGAACCTGGGAGTCGGACCGGGACCAATCCTATGTGATGTTGGTGCGGCCGCCCGGCAAATACGAAGATCAGTTCGATCCCAGCATCGGAGACACGCATCTGCTTCGCCGTGTCAACGCCGGCAGCTGGACGCATTCGATCGTGGAAACGCTTCCATCGATCCTCGCGCGCGCCGAGATAACCTCAAACGTCAGCCGGATTTTCATCAGCTACCGGAGACTGGAGACCCTGCCCGTCGCGCTCCAATTGTTCGACCGGCTGGTTCATGAAGGTTTCGATGTGTTCCTCGATCGCTTCTCGATTCCGCCGGGATATGATTTCCAGCGCAGGCTGCACCAGGAGCTCGAAGACAAGTCCATGGTCGTCTTGCTGGAATCCAAGCTGCTCAAGGACTCCAAGTGGACTCAGCATGAGATAGATTTTGCCAAACGCAACCGCTTGGGCATGCTGTCGTTGCGGATGCCCGATGTGAAGGGGGATGCCCTGTTGGCCTCGATTTTCCCCGGCGCGCGCGAGAATCTGGAAGTGGAGCACTTCGTCGGACCGGCGGTGCACGATCCGATTGAAAACGTCGACCAATGGCCGGCGCTGAAGGTCGAGGCACTCGACCGCGTCATCGGCAGGATCAAGGTGGCGCATGCCGCGGCGCTGTTCCAACGGCGCTACCGCCTGAGGGGCGACGTTGTGGCGGCGCTCAATGCGGAGCACGGGGTGAACGCTCAGTATTGCGCCGTGGGACCCTTGAAAGTCGTTTGCGGATCGGACGAGCACGTCGTTTGGCTGACGACCCGCCCTCCGGAAGTGGAAGATTTCCGGTCGGTGTACGGTGCGCATTGCGCGCGGCCAAGCCCCACGCCGGACTCGCGCGGCATTATCGTCGGGCCGCAGGCCGCCCTTGAACCGGATCGGATAGACCAGCTTCAATGGCTGCGCGAGGTGAGCCGGTGCCCGTCGTTTGACGAAGGCAATCTGCGGGATTTCGCCCACCGGCTGGCCACCAGGGATTGGCCATGAACGAAGGCGATGTGATTTTTCTTTCGGCCAGCGTCCCGGTCCGACAGGGCTGGATCGAGGACGCCAGACCCACCGAGATCGAAGAAGCCATTGTCAGCGTCGCCAGGGCGGTATTTGCGCGCAGGGGACGCCTGCTGTTCGGCGGCCATCCCAGTGTATCGCCGCTGGTTGCGGCGGTTGCCGGGGAGTACTTTGCCGCCGATCCGGACCGACGCGTTCGACCGGTAGTCACGTTTCAGTCGCGTTTCTTCGCCGGCCGGTTGCCGGATGAAACCACCGAGATGGTGAGGATGGGCTGGTCCGCGATCGAATGGACTCCCCCTGATTTCCGGACAGACGCGAAGGAGGATCCCGGCCCCAGTCTGAAGCTGATGCGCGATCTCATGCTGTTCGGACCGGCCACGCAGCGGCAGATCATCGACCGCAATTGCTTAAGGCCGCCGAAGGCGATGATCGCCATCGGCGGGATGGAAGGGGTGCGCGATGAGGCATTCGTGTTTCTCCGTAATCGCAGCAACTGGGAATTCCAGCAGCTGCCGAGAATCTATCTGTTCAAGAGCGGCGGAGGGGCCGCGGCCCGCCTGCTCGATCCGGACGTGACGGGCAACCGGTTGTGGCCGGGAAGGCCGCCCGATTTCAATGTCCTTGAAACATTGCTGGAGGCGTTGCGAAACGGTGATATTCTTGACGTCGAGGACGCCTGGTGGGCGAAGTTCGGCGATAATCTACCGAAAGGAATTCCCTTCGAACCTTATGCCGCGATGACGCAGTGGTTACTGGATACGCTGCCGGCTTCGTCCCGCTGAACATCGAGAGATATCGGTCATGGCCGCATTGAACCAACCGCCAGCTGAGGAGCCGCCATCGCCGGTCGCGCAAACAGGATCGCTGTACGGGAAAATCGAAGCGACTTTGTCCGAGTTCGGCCGAGGGCTGTTGTCACCTTTTCTCCCGGGTTTGAAGGACCTTTCCGAAGAACAGATCGCAAGCGAACCGGGCTATCGGACTTACCTGCGCATGGCAGGTTTTTTCCCGATCTATATTATAGTGGGTGCGGTATTTCTGGTCATTGACGGCCTGCTGGATCAAGACGTCTCCAGTGCTGTACATCTTCGGTGGATCGGCTTCACCAGCATCGCCGTGGGATTGCTCCTGCTGGTAATGGCTTTCCTCGGCCTCAGGGTCGTCATGCAGGTGCGCTTGCGCGCCGTATCCCAGGCCGATTTGCAGAGATCCAGAGATCCGACGTTTCGCGATATCGAACGTATCCGTTCGGAACGCGTGTTGCTGGAGGAGCGCCTGTTTCAGCGCAACCTGGACTACGAGTTCAATCTCAAGGCATTCGAATGGCGCGGCGTTTCGCTGTTCGAAGACGGCGGCTACCGCTTCGCGCCGCGGGTCAACGTTTTGCTCGGCAAGAACGGATACGGCAAGACGCTGCTGTTTCGCAGTCTTACCGCCATGCTGCAAAGGGACGGAGACTACAGCGGACTGCTATTCCCAAGCGCGGACAGGCCGTCGCCGGATACAAGCTCCGGGTCGCCCTCGCGAATGAGGGTCGAGGTGACGCGCGACGGCGACACCGAGGCGATCGTCCGCGACGCCACCTATTTCGAGGATGCCGGCATCCAGCCGGTCGGCAAGATTCCGATGCTGGCAATTCCCGATTCCCGGTTTCTCAATCGCACGCGCCGCGCCGTGTCCGGCGCCGCATCGACCAGCGAGCCGCTGGCCAGGGGCGGGGCCCGGAATTACCTGACGCAGGAGCCGTTTGAAAACGTCGTGCAGGATCTGCTGACGCAGTTGTGTCTCGACTATCTCGAACCCGGCGGAATCAAGGGAGCGACAAAATTCGACCGTCAGATTTTTCGCCTGGTGGAAGAGGTCGTCGGCGAGTTGACCGAAGACAATGAATTTCGTTTCGTGGATATCCAGCGGGTGGGAACCAGCGGCTTCGAAATTCTGGTCCGCTCGGGCGGCACGCAGAATGCCGCGATCCCGATCCAGGCCGCCTCGCAGGGAACGCTGTCGATCGTCGCGATCTTCGGATTGATCTACAGTTTCCTGCATTCGCTGTGGCCGGAGTTGAGCGAAGACAAGGTGTCGAGCGGAAGCGCGATCGTGCTGATCGACGAGATAGATGCGCATCTGCACCCGAGTTGGCAGCAGAAAATCCTGAGGATGCTGACGCGCCGGTTTCCCAACGTGCAGTTCATCGTGTCGGCGCACAGTCCGGTCATCGTGGCCGGCTGCGACCAGGGTGAGGTCTCGGTGCTGCGCAGGCGGCCGGACCGGGGAAAATTCTATGTCGATACGCTGCAGGAGGATTTCCTCGGCGCCAATGCCCAGGAGCTCTACGAGCGCGTGTTCGAGATCGAGGATGTCGACAGGCTTTATCTGGAATTCACCGCCAAGGGCTCGAACGGCCAGGAAGAACGCGAACGCACGATCGAGCGACTGCAAAAGAAACGGAAGCGCTCGGCGGATGAACAGGAGACGCTAAATCAACTGTTGCGCGAGACGAGGCTTGTCGGCCGCGCCAAGGAGGCGCGCGAACAGCGCCTCAAGTCGGCGCGCGATGAAACTCAATTTGCGATGCTGGACGATGAGGTGGAACGGCTACGATATAGCCTGAAGGAAAAGAACGGCGCAATCGAACGGCTGGAATCCACGCTGAAGCAGAAGGAAAGCGAAATAGAGCGGCTCAAGACGGGTAGCGGCAAGCCGGAGGGAAAGACGGACGATGCCACGCGACTATCGTGAGGAACTGATAAGCCTCTATGCCGGTAACCCGGTCGCCGACGTGCAAAACCTCGCGGCATTCAAGCGGCTTTGCAAGCGATTTGCGCAGGACGGCAATTTCCTGGCGGAGCGGCACCGGATCGAACTCGCCAAGGCCAAGGTCGAGTCCGTTCTCGACAAGCAAATGACGCAGCAGGAGTCGGTTCAAAAGGCAATACAGTTCCTGATCCAGACCCGGGGCGACGACAAGCAGCGCGATCTGTGCCACGAACTGATCGTCGCCGGCTACCAGCCCCGTTGGACCGCGGCGCAGCAGAAATATTTCGACGATGCCTGGGAGAAGATCAAGCTGGAGTTCGACTATTTCCTTTCGTTCACAACTCGCTATCCGGCCGGCGTCGCCGGCGACAACCCCATCAACACCGCGTACCAGCAGTTCATCATCTCCGAAATCACCGTTGACGAGTACAACAAGGCCGACCGCAAGAAGATGAACCTTTTGGCATTGGCGGTGCATCGATTGCTGTCGCAGCCGCGCATCAAGGGTTTTTACTTCCCGCACACGCAGTACGACAATGCGGTGACCGAGCAGAAACTCCAGGAAGCCTGTGACAACAGCCTGATTTTCGTTCAACTCGTTCAGACTATCATGTTCGATCCGCCTCCCGCGCTCGGAACGAACTACTGCTTTTTCGAATGGAATCGGGTGAAAACACAATTCACCGGGCCGGACGGCGAGAAGCGCATCCTCTTCGTCGTGGCTGCGCCGGATCGAAAGAACTTTTTGGATGTGCTGCCTTTCATCGACTACAATAGTTGGCACGATCACATCAGGCAGAAGGATCCGCCCTATCTTCCCGAAATGGAGTTTCGCGACGAAGCGATGCTGAAGGAAGTCAAAAAGACGTTCCAGGACAAGATGGTTCCGGAAATCCGGGCGGCTTGGTTCCGTCTGATCAACGGCGCGCCGTGACTGCTGCGTGCAAGTCGCGCCAAGCCGGCAGGTTGCTGAACTATACGGATCGAAGTCGGTTTTGTGGTCTTATCGCTGAAACAGCCGCCCTGACGAAAACGCCCGAAGCTAGAATCGGACCGCATGTGGTTTGGCTCCCCGGGCCGGATTCGAACCAGCGACCAACCGGTTAACAGCCGGTTGCTCTACCACTGAGCTACCAGGGAACAGAGCGAAACAGTCTTCGCAACGGGCAGCGTATAACAAAGCCTCCAAGGCTTGCAAAGCGGGAAATAGGCCGATCCGGCGCGATGTCGATGCGGGATGAAAGGCCGCTGCGTCGCAGTGATTTGCTGTCTTTGGCCGCGCGGAGCAGGGTTCGGCTATCGCGGGCCGGCTGAAAAAGCCGCTCCATGTCACGAACCGGACGCCAAAACGTCTTATTCCGGGACCAGCCTGACCTCCGCCGGTTCGATTCTGGAGGTGATTTGATGCCTGTCATTCATTTCGATCGCGCCACACCGTCGATCGTTCCAGGCTATCTGCCATCGATGAGCGACGAGGAATGTCTCGCCCGTCTCGCGCGGGCGGTCCAGGAGCATGACGCCGGACAACTCGACGAAGTCGCACGGTTGATCGGACGCCTGGCCGTTCCGATCGAGTAGCCGGCGTATCGCGCGCGGTCCGCAACTACCTTCGCAGCATGTTGCGTTTTGGCAAACCTTGCATCAAAGATGGCTGCCTTGGTTCCTCGCCCGAGGGACTTCCAAGCCGATGCAGGGATCGCCGATGTCCGATTTTTCGACCGCGCGCCAGAAAATGGTCGATGGTCAGGTGCGCCCCAGCGACGTCACCGACTTGCGGATAATCGACGCCATGCTCGATGTGCCGCGCGAGGAGTTCGTCCCCGAAAGCCAGCGCGCGCTGGCCTATCTCGACCTCGACCTCGATGTCACCGAAGCCGGCACCGCGAAGCGTTTCCTGACCAAGCCGGCGGTGATCGCAAGAATGCTGCAAGCCGCCGAGATCGAGCAGACGGACAGCGTGTTGGTGGTCGGTTGCCCATGCGGATATACCGCCGCGGTGGTGGCGAAACTTGCGGACCGCGTGAGGGCTACCGAGAGCGACGCGGCGCTGGCCGCCAAAGCGGTCGATGTGCTGGCAAGGCTCGGCTTTGGCAATGTGACCGTGCGGATCGCCGCCGCGAGCGAGGGCGATGAAGCCGATGCGCCCTATGACGTGATTGTGCTTGCCGGAGCGACCGAGATCGTTCCGAATCAGCTTTACCGGCAACTCCGGGATGGGGGACGGCTGGTCGGCGTTTTCGCGACGAGCCGGCCGCCGCGGGCGATGATCGTCACGCATTCCCATGCCGATTTTGGCTGCCGGACGCTGTTCGACGCGTCGGTGCCGGTTCTGCCCGGGCTGGAGCGGCCACCGGCATTCGTTTTCTGACGCAAATAGCCCATTAAATCCTGCGCCGGATCAAAGGTGTGGCCTAGATGCTTCATCTCAAGAGTTTCCACTGCGATCTGGCTCCGGGGGTTCCGTCGCACTATTGCGCGGAATAAGGTGAGGCGGGAAATCGACTCAAAGTCGAAACCATAACCCGGCCGGTGCCTCCGAGCCGGGAGGCGTCATGAATGGATTAGTTGGAATGGGTGGCGTGAGGGTCGTTACCGGGGCTGCCGCTGCGGTGCTTCTATTGGCAAATATGGGCGTCGCTCCCGTCTTGGCCGATACGATCGACGCAGCGCTGGTGCGCGCCTATCAGAACAATCCGCAGCTCAATGCGCAGCGCGCCCAGGTTCGCTTCACCGACGAAAATGTGCCGCAGGCGCTGTCGGGCTATCGTCCGCGCGTCGCCGTCACCGCCAGCGCGGGAACCCAATTTACCGATACCCAGCTCACATCGGGTGGTGGTCCCAACAACCTGGTCAAGACCGATTTCCACGGCGTAAACGCGCCGCGCAGCGTGGGTGCTACGATATCGCAAACGGTCTTCAACGGTTTTCAGACCGCGAATCGGACGCGAGCCGCCGAAGGACAGGTTTCGGGAGCGCGCGAGGGCTTGAGGGTTCTCGAACAGACGGTTCTGCTCTCCGGCGCCACCATCTACATGGACTATTTGCGCGATGCCGCCATCGTGGAGGTCCAGCGCAGCAACGTTCGCGTGCTCGAACAGACGCTGAAGCAGACGCGCGATCGCTTCAACGTCGGTGAAGTGACCCGCACCGACGTTGCACAGTCGGAGGCACAGCTGGCCGCCGGCCGCACCCAGTTGCTTACCGCCGAATCCAACCTGGTCACGACCAAAGCGAATTTCCGCCGCATCATCGGCAACGAACCCGAGGCGCTCGCGCCGGGTTCTCCGGTCGACCGCTTCCTGCCGCCGACGCTGCCCGGCGCGGTCGACCTCGGTCTGACCGAAAATCCGAACGTTACCGCCGCGATGTTCGGCATCGATGTCAGCTTTCTGCAGGTCAAGGTGAGTGAAGGCGCGTTGCTTCCCACGGTCACGTTGCAGGGGTCGGTGCAGCAGTCCTACGAGCAGACGCTGACCACGTTCCGGACCTTCGGCGCCTCGGCGGTCGCGCAGCTCTCGGTACCGGTCTATCAGGGCGGCGCGGAATATTCGCTGATCCGGCAATCCAAGGAAACGCTGGCCCAGCAGCGCCTCAATCTGGAGCAGGTGCGCGACCAGACCCGCTCCAACGTCGTTACGGCGTGGGGCCAGCTGGTTGCAGGCAAGGCGCAGGTCGCTTCGGCGCAATCCCAGGTGTCGGCGTCGGAGATCGCGCTCAACGGCGTGCGCGAGGAAGCCAAGGCCGGACAGCGCACGACGCTCGACGTGCTGAACGCGCAGCAGGCGCTGGTCAATGCGCGCGTGGCGCTGGTTACCGCGCAGCATGACCGGGTCGTCGCGTCCTATGCCGTCTTGAACGCAGTGGGGCGGCTGGCGCCGCAGGTGCTGGGCCTGAAGACTACCGTCTACGATCCGAGCGTGCATTATCATCAGGTGCGCGACAGCTGGGCCGGCGTTCGCATACCGGACGGCCGCTAACCCGGACTAAGCGGTGACGTGCGGGCTGCATCAATAGCCCCTTGCTTGCAATCAATTGTTGCCATGCCCTACCTTTCTCGAAGGGCGGCAAAGCGATTCGCGCCGCATCGGGAACCGTGATGTTCGCTGGTTTGAGCGAAGCTGGGCCGCACGAATCGATCGAGCGGCGCTTGATCTGGGGACAAGTCGGGCTGGGGGCATGAAAATCCGCAGCCCGCGAATCCGGAATCGGCAAATCCCGCCCCGCTTGGTGTAAAACGCTGACGAGGGCGTTGATGATGTGGAGTGGGATATGACGCAGCCTGCGAAGGTCCAGGAACCCTCCATGGAGGAAATTCTGGCGTCGATCCGGCGCATCATCGCCGACGACGAAGCGAAGCCTGCCGAGAAGGCGACCAGCCCGGCAGCATCCGGGACTGAATCGCCCGTACCTGCGCCGCCGGTGGCAAAACCGGCTGTCATGGCGGATAATCCGCCCGCTGCCGCGGCCAGGCCGGCGCCGGCAAAGGCTGCGGTCCCCGTGCCGGATCCGCCGGCTGCCGCCGCCAACAGCCAGGACGACATCGACGCCATGCTGGCCGGACTCGATGCGGCCACGTCCGAGGCCGAGGTCAGGCCGCCGCTGCCGGATGGCGAGGTGTTCGAACTCACCGACGAGATGGCGCTGCCGGACCCGCAGCCCGCAGCATTCCGTCGGGTCGAGCCCGACGACGATCTGGAATTCACCGAGGCCGTCGTCGCCAGCGCGCCACGTGCCCAGCATCGCCAGCCCGCCTTCGAGCCGCCGCCGTTCTATGAGAGTCCCGCCGCGCCGCCGCAGCAGATTTTGTCGCGCTCGACGGTGTCGGCGGTGGAGTCGGCCTTCAACACCCTGGCCAACACGGTGCTGAGCAATAACGCGCGGACGCTGGAAGACCTGGTCAAGGAAATGCTGCGGCCGATGCTGAAATCCTGGCTCGACGACAATTTGCCGGGCCTGGTCGAGCGCATCGTCAAGGCGGAAATCGAACGGGTTTCCCGCGGACGCTAGGGCTGCGGTCAGGATTAGACGGTTGCCTAGCTTTGTTGAGCATTGCATCGCGCTTTATTGACCCGGCCGCCTGATTTGCCGTGTTGACTCAGGGCGTTGTGGCGGCTTTCTAACGCCCATGATCGAAAAGACCTACCAGCCCGCCGAAATCGAAACCCGCATGTCCCGCGTCTGGGAAGACGCCGGCGCGTTCAAGGCCGGCCGCCCCGAACGCCGCGACGCAAAACCGTTCACCATCGTGATCCCGCCGCCGAACGTCACGGGGTCGCTGCACATGGGGCACGCGCTCAACAATACGCTGCAGGACGTGCTGTGCCGGTTCGAGCGGATGCGCGGCCGCGACGTGCTGTGGCAGCCCGGCACCGATCACGCCGGCATTGCTACCCAGATGGTGGTGGAGCGGCAGTTGACGGAGCGGCAGCAGCCGGGCCGCCGCGAGATGGGCCGCGCAAAATTCCTGGAGCGGGTTTGGCAATGGAAGGCTGAAAGCGGCGGCGTCATCGTCAACCAGCTGAAGCGGCTCGGCGCCTCCTGCGACTGGTCGCGCGAACGTTTTACCATGGACCAGGGCCTGTCCCGCGCGGTGGTAAAAGTGTTTGTCGCGCTGCATCGCGACGGATTGATCTACAAGGACAAGCGGCTGGTGAACTGGGATCCGGCATTGCTGACCGCGATCTCGGATCTCGAAGTGGTGCAGGTCGAGGTCAAGGGTCACCTGTGGTATCTGCGCTATCCGATTGAAAGCAAGACCTTCAACCCGGACGACCCATCGACCTTCATCGTCGTCGCCACCACGCGGCCGGAGACGATGCTCGGCGATACCGCCGTCGCTGTGCATCCGGACGACGAGCGCTATAGAGACCTCGTCGGCAAGCATGTGATCCTGCCGCTGGTCGGCCGAAAAATTCCGATCGTCGCCGATGAATATTCCGATCCGGAAAAAGGCTCGGGCGCGGTGAAGATCACGCCGGCGCATGACTTCAACGACTTCGAGGTCGGCCGGCGGCACGGACTGCCGCAGATCAGCGTGCTCGATCAGGAGGGGCGCCTCGCCCTCGTCGGCAATGAGGACTATTTGCGTGATCTGCCCGTGGGTTCATCGCAGCTCGCCGAAGAGCTTCAGGGCGTGGAGCGTTTTGCTGCGCGCAAGATGATCGTGACGCGGCTGGAAGATTTCGGTTTTCTGGAGCGGATCGAACCGAACACGCACATGGTGCCGCATGGCGACCGCTCCGGCGTGGTGATCGAACCTTATCTGACCGACCAGTGGTACGTCGATGCCAAGACGCTTGCCGAGCCGGCAATTGAAGCGGTGCGCAGCGGTGCCACATCGTTCGTGCCGAAGAACTGGGAAAAAACCTATTTCGAATGGATGGAGAACATCCAGCCGTGGTGCATCTCGCGGCAACTGTGGTGGGGTCATCAGATCCCCGCATGGTACGGACCGGATGGAAAAGCCTTCGTCGCCGAGACAGAGGACGAGGCGGTCGGCAACGCGCTCGGCTACTACGTCGAGCAGGAGGTCATCACGCCGGAGCAGGGTGCCGAGATGGCGCGCGATCCTGCCAAGCGCGAAGGCTTCATCACGCGCGACGAAGACGTGCTCGACACCTGGTTCTCCTCGGCGCTGTGGCCGTTCTCGACACTGGGTTGGCCCGACGATACCAGGGATGTCGAGCGCTATTATCCGACCGACGTGCTGGTCACCGGGTTCGACATCATCTTCTTCTGGGTTGCCCGGATGATGATGATGGGGCTGCACTTTCGGAAAGAGGTGCCGTTCCGCGATGTCTATATCCACCGTCTCGTTCGCGACGAGAAGGGCGCGAAGATGTCGAAGTCGAAGGGCAACGTCATCGATCCCCTCGGCGTAATCGACGACTACGGCGCCGACGCGCTGCGTTTTGCGCTCGCGCGCGCGGCAGCCCAGGGACACGACATCAAGCTGTCCCCCCAGCATGTCGAAACCAACCGCAACTTTGCGACCAAACTCTGGAACGCCTGCCGCTTCGCCGAGATGAACGGCTGCGTGCTGCCGCCGGGCTTCGATCCGGCCAAGGCGACGGAAACGCTCAGCCGCTGGATTGCGCATGAAACCGCGCGCGCCACGCGCGAGGTCACCGAAGCCATCGAAACCTATCGCTTCAACGATGCCGCCAATGCAGCGTATCGTTTCGTCTGGAACGTGTATTGCGACTGGTATCTCGAACTCGCCAAGCCCGTGCTGATGGGCGAGAACAGTGACGCCAAAACCGAGACCCGCGCCATGGTGTCATGGGCGCGCGATGAAATCCTGAAATTGCTGCATCCGTTCATGCCCTTCATCACCGAGGAGCTGTGGAGGGTAACCGCAAGGCGGGACGGGTTGCTGGCATTGGCTTCGTGGCCGCGGAAAACCGATATTGTCCGCGAGCAAATGCCGCTGGTCGCCGGATTCGCTGAAGGCGATCCATTGATCATGCCAGCCATTATCGCTGCGTCGGAAGCGTCCGCTGACTTCAGCGATCCGGCAGCCGAAGCCGAGATCGGCTGGGTGGTCGATCTGGTCACTGCCATTCGTTCGGTTCGCGCCGAGATGAACATTGCGGCGGCGACACTGACGCCGCTGGTGCTGGCGGGTGCGTCGGCAGAGACGAAGCAGCGCGCGCAGCGCTGGAGCGATGTGGTCAAGCGCCTCGCGCGGCTTGCGGACATCTCGTTTGTCGATCGCGCGCCGGAAGGTGCGGTGCAGCTATTGGTGCGCGGTGAGGTCGCCGCGCTGCCATTGAAAGGCGTGATCGACCTTGCGGCGGAGAAGGCGCGGCTCGACAAGGAACTGGCCAAGGCCGAGGCCGACATCAAGCGTGTCGACGCCAAGCTCGGCAACGAGAAGTTCGTCGCCAATGCCCCGGAAGACATTGTCGAGGAAGAAAAAGAAAAGCGCGAGGCCGCCGCGGCGCGGAAGGCGAAGATCATCGAGGCGCTGGAGCGGCTCAAGAACGCGGCTTAGGGTCTTCGGATGCTCGATCACGTTTCAATCACCGTATCCGATATCGCCGCGGCCGAGCGCTTCTACGATGCCGTCATGAAAGTGCTCGGCGTGGTCAAGGTCGGCCGCCGCGACGACTGGCTGGGCTATGGCGAGCGGGCGCGGCCGGCGCACCCCGAGCGGGTCTACATTTCCATCCGCAAGGGCGCCAAGCCCGATGATGCCTTTGGCCGCCACTGGTGCTTCAAGGCAAAGTGGCGAACCCAGGTCGATGCATTTTGGGACGCAGGCCTGGCGGCGGGCGGCAGCGATGACGGCGCGCCTGGACTACGCGACTATCACGCGTCCTATTACGCAGCCTTCCTGCGCGATCCGGACGGCAACCGGATCGAAGCCGTCTGCCATCACGCCGTCTGATCAGTAACGCGCCACCACTGGGCCGCCCCAATTGAAGCGGTAGTTGAGACGCGCGGTGGCCTGATCGACGGTCAGACGCGAGCTCGACGTTCCCGTTGCGAATGTGCCGCCGAAGCCATCGGGAATGGTGAAGGTGGTGGCGCGGTTGCCGAAATCGGTGTGGCGATATTCGCCGGCCACGCTCCAGTTTTGGCTGAACGCCCACTCGATACCGCCGCCGACGGTCCAGCCCCAGCGCGTGCGATCGCCGCCGTTGGTTGCCACGAAGGTGCCGGCGGGAATCGCGATGCCCGGTCCATTGACCACGGTGGTCGTGGAACCGCCGATCCCGGCAACCGCCGCGCCGCCGGTGACATAGAACAGCGCGCGGTCGACAGCGAAGCCGGCGCGCCCGCGGAACGACGCCATCCAGTCGATTCGGCCGAAATCGACCGTCACGGTCTGGTTTACTGTGGCGAGGAGAATTGGGGGCCCGAACGTGCGCGTGGCGCTGGCGCTGGAACCGTTCAGCCCGGTGCCTTGCCCGTCGGCTTCCACACCGAGGACGAACTGATTGACCTGCCAATTATAGCCGGCCTGGCCGCCGCCGATGACACCGCTCTGGCGGCCACCGCCGCCGAGCGCGGCCAGTTGCCCAGGGAAAACAGTCGGGATCGGAGCCTGCGGCGCAAGCACGATAAAGCCGGGGAACAGCGGTCCGAAATCGCTGCCGCCGTTGTTGGGGGTCCAGGCTCCGCCGACATTGGCGCCGATGTAAAAGCCGGTCCAGCTGAAGGCGGCGGGCGCCATCGGGACCGGCGCGGCTTTGTAGGCCATATCCGCGGCATTTGCCGTCACCATGCCGGTGAATAACGCACTTGCCGCAACTGTCGCGATGGCCAGCTTCTTCATGGTCGCCCCCAAACTGTCTTCGGCGCACCAAGGCGCCCGAATCCTCAAATCTTAGGAGGAGGCCATCGCGAATGCTGTCACAAGCACGCAACAGTTGAGGCTAACCATACAGGCAGCGGTGTGGTCCGATGTCGCACGCTTGCAGCGGCAGACGGCCTTTTCAAAATGGCTTGCTGAGGAATTTCGAGCCTTTCAGCCCGTATCGCCACGGCAGTTCCACCGCTTTCGTGATGCCGATTCGCAGGCCCGTGGCGATTTCGGGCTCCGCCGGGCGCGCATGCAGCGCGAGCGGCGGCGCGTCGAGCGGGAGGCCATTATGGGCATGGGTGATGGCCAGCGCTTCCGTCAGCTTTCCCGGCCCCGAGCACAACGATCGTTCGTCATGCAGCCCACGCCGCCGCCGCATCGCCGGGATACCGTGGGTTGGCTGCAAGGCGCGGATCAGCACCGCGCTGGCGGAGCCTTGCTTCTCGCAAACGAAATTCACGCACCAGTGAATGCCGTAGGAGCGGTAGACGTAGATAAAGCCGGGCGGGCCGAACATCACCATGTTGCGTGGGGTGGGGCCGTTGAACGAATGCGCCGCCGGATCGGTGTGATGATAGGCCTCGACTTCGACGATGATGCCGCCGACGCCGTCCACCAGCAGCGTCGCGCCGATCAGCTCGGGCGCGATTTCGTGTACGCTGCGGGCAAAGAACGCGCGCCTCAGCGGCTTGCCCAGCTTTTGCTCGAGGATTGTGCGGTTTTGAGCCATGCCGGCGGATATGCTAAGACCTGATGCGGAGCAAGGCGAGCCGTTGCGGTTTCTCTTTAAGCGGATTAGCTAAGCTTCTCTTGAGAAACGGACATTTTATGGTCGTCGTCGTCGATACCGTCTCCGCCACTCAGCTTCGGCCGCGCCACCCTGAAAAGGCGAACCGGCCGGATGCGTTCTCGCCGCCGAAACCGGAGTGGATCCGGGTGCGCGCGCCGAACACCCGCGGTTATGCAGACACCCGCAGAATCGTCAAGGAAAACGGTCTGGTCACTGTTTGCGAGGAGGCGGGTTGCCCCAACATCGGCGAGTGCTGGGACAAGAAGCACGCCACCTTCATGATCATGGGCGACACCTGCACCCGGGCCTGCGCCTTCTGCAACGTCAAGACCGGAATGCCCGGCGCGCTCGATGCCTCGGAGCCGGAGCACGTCGCCGAAGCCACCTTCAAGCTTGGCCTCGCCCACATCGTCGTCACCTCGGTGGATCGCGACGATCTCGCCGACGGCGGCGCCGAGCATTTTGCGCAGGTTGTCCGCGCCATCCGCGCGCGCTGCCCGGCCACGACCATCGAAATCCTGACGCCGGACTTTTTGCGCAAGGACGGCGCGCTCGAAATTGTGGTGGCTGCAAAACCCGACGTGTTCAACCACAACCTGGAAACCGTGCCGTCGCGCTATCTCACGGTGCGGCCGGGCGCGCGTTATTTCCATTCCATCCGCCTGCTGCAACGGGTCAAGGAAATCGATCCGGCGATTTTCACCAAGTCCGGCATCATGGTGGGCCTCGGCGAAGAGCGCCACGAAGTATTGCAGGTGATGGACGATCTGCGCTCGGCCGAAGTGGACTTCCTCACCATAGGGCAATATCTGCAGCCGACCCGCAAGCACCACGCCGTGATGCGTTACGTCCCGCCGGATGAATTCAATGGCTATGAGAAGGTCGCCTACACCAAGGGATTTTTGATGGTGTCGGCAAGCCCGCTGACGCGGTCGTCACATCATGCCGGCGATGATTTCGCCAAGCTGCAGGCGGCGCGCGCGGCGATGTCGCGCTGAGCATCTGATAATGCCGAAATTTTCCAGCAAGCGCCGGGTTCTGCACAGCGCGCCTGAGATGTTCGACCTGGTCGCCGATATCGAGCGCTATCCGGAGTTCGTGCCGCTGTGCAAATCGCTGAAGATTTGCCAGCGTACGGCAAAACCCGACGGCACCGAGATTGTCGTCGCCGACATGACGGTGTCGTTCAAGCTGGTGCGCGAGGCGTTTACCAGCCGGGTCACGCTGGACCGGCCCAATCTCAAAATCATGGTGGAGTATCTGCAGGGACCGTTCAGCAACCTCGAGAACCGCTGGACCTTCGAGCCCAGGAATGACAACGCCTGCGATGTCGGATTTTACATTTCCTACGAGTTCAAGAGCCGGATGCTGGGGATGCTGATGGGCACCATGTTCGACGCCGCGTTCCAGCGGTTTGCGGCGGCGTTCGAGAAGCGGGCGGATGCGATTTATGGGACGCCCGCCTGACGCGCTGCATTGCACGAGCTGTAGGGTGGGCAAAGGCGCGTCTTCGCGCCGTGCCCACCATCCCGGGTTCGGGTGCACGGCCTGAATGGTGGGCACGCCGCCGGACGCATCCGCGTCCGCCCGCTTTGCCCACCCTACGGTGCTTCGCGTATCACGCCCTCGGCGATCCTTCGCCGCTTCACCGCGCTCCGCCGCGGCGATCGCGCGGCCCGCGGATGCAACCGGCTGGCGGTTTCACGGCGCGGTTTTGCCGGCGCCTGCGGTCCGCGCGCGAGCTCCATCAGCATCCGCAATGCCTCGACGACCGAGCGCTGACGCACCGTGCTGCGGCCGATGGCGCCGAAGCGGCACTCGCGATGCAGAATTCGTCCGTCGCGTGCAGCCACCGCAAAATGCACAAGTCCGACGGGCTTGCCCGGCGTCGCGCCGCCCGGGCCTGCGATGCCGGTGATGGAAACCGCGAGATCGACGCCGGCCTTTTCCAGCGCGCCGATCGCCATCGCGGTCGCGGTTTCCTTGCTGACCGCGCCAAAACTGTCGAGCGTGGTTGCCTTCACGCCCGAGCATCGTCCGCTTGGCGTCGTTGGAATAGGTGACAAACCCGCGGTCGATCACGTCGGAGGAGCCCGGAATATCCGTCAGCGCGCCGGCGACCAGTCCGCCGGTGCAGGATTCCGCGGTGGCGATGGTGAGCTTGCGGCTCCGGCACAGATCGAGCAGCGAGCGGGAGAGGGCGCGGGCGTCGCTGCCGCTCATCTCAATCGCTCCGTCCTTTTGAATCCCAGGGCAGGCGGATGGTGGCGCTCGCCATCGCGGCGATGCCTTCCTCGCGGCCGGTGAAGCCGAGCCGCTCGCTGGTGGTGGCTTTCACCGCGACGCGCGACAATTTCAGCCCGGTAATCTCCGCGATCCGCGCGCGCATGGCGTCGCGGTGCTGGCCGATCTTCGGCCGCTCGCAGATCAGCGTCACGTCGAGATGCGCGATGCGTCCGCCGCGCGCGGTGACGCGATCGACCGCGTATTTCAGGAACTGATGCGACGCGGCGCCCTTCCATTGCGGATCGCTGGGCGGAAAATGCGAGCCGATATCGCCGTCGGCCAGCGCGCCGAGGATCGCGTCGACCAGCGCATGCAGGCCGACATCGCCGTCGGAATGCGCCAGAAAACCCCGTGTATGCGGCACCCGCACGCCGCAGATCATCACATGATCGCCGTCGCCGAAGGCATGAACGTCGTAGCCGTTTCCTGTCCGCACGTCGCCGAGCATGGCGCCGAGGCGGGCCTCTTCGCGGACAAAATCTTCCGGTGTCGTGAGCTTCATGTTGGCAGGATCGCCTTCAAATGTCGCCACCGTCAATCCTGCCCATTCCGCGAGCGCGGCGTCATCGGTAAAATCGTCGCGGCCCTCGCGCGCCGCGCGGCGATGCGCATCGAGAATCGACATCGTAGCGAAACGACTGCGGCGTTTGCGCGATGCGCAGCCGCGCGCGCTCCGGCGTGGCCTCGACATGTCCGCCGTCGCCGATCAGTTTTATCGTATCGGTCACGGCAATCGCCGGCACCGCAGCGCCGGTCAGGCCCGCGGCATCGATCGCGCGCGAAATCACCGCCGCCGTGACGAAGGGCCGCGCGGCGTCATGGATCAGCACGATGTCCGGCGATTGGCCGGCGAGCGCTTCCAGTCCGGCGCGGACCGAGGCCTGGCGGGTCGCACCGCCAGCGGCGGGAGGCTGGTAGCGCATGTCGCTGACAGCCTCGTTGAACATCGCGGCATCGTCGGGGTTGACGACCGGCTGCACCGCGAAGATCTGTGGATGGCGGCAAAACGGCTCCATCGCCCGCGAAATCACGGTTCGGCCGCCGATCGAGCGGTATTGCTTTGGCCCTCCGGACCCGGCACGAAGCCCGCGGCCGGCGGCGACAATGATAGCGGCAGTCCGTTTCGGTGTCGGCATCGTGATCTGTCAGGGGCAATCCGGAGGAGAAACCGGGCGTTGGTCCCGGCGGCGCACAGCCCTTATCACGCCGTCAGGTGAAAACAGAAGGAATTCCCAATAGCTGTGCGTATTTTGTTGCACTGCACTTGCAAGATCGGCAGAACTGTCTAAAGTGTAGGCATGAAACTTGACTGCCCAAGAAATGTGCGCAGAATTGTGCGCGCGGCAGCCGCAATGAAGCGGTTGTCACAAAACCGAGAAATTCCGTGACCGGCCCGGTAGCCTCTCTCACACAAGCCGCTGAAAATTGGCGATATCGAGGTCGCTAACCGGGTCTTGCTGGCGCCGATGTCGGGAGTTACCGACGCGCCGTTTCGGCGGCTTGCAGCTTCGCTTGGCGCGGGCCTGGTCGTTTCCGAAATGACCGCCAGCGACGATCTCGTCCATGGCCGGCCGATGTCGGTGCTGCGATGCGAGGCCACAGGCATCGGGCCTCACGTCGTTCAGCTCGCGGGCTGCGAAACGCACTGGATGGCGGAAGGCGCGCGCATCGCGGAAGCCGCCGGCGCCGACATCATCGACATCAATATGGGCTGCCCGGCGCGCCATGTGACCGGCGGTCAATCCGGCTCGGCGCTGATGCGCGATCTCGATCATGCGCTGAAGCTGATCGAGGCGACGATCTCGGCTGTGAAAGTGCCGGTGACGTTGAAGATGCGGCTGGGCTGGGACGACCGCTCGCTCAACGCGCCCGAACTGGCGCGGCGCGCGGAAGCCGCGGGCGTGCAGCTGATCACGGTTCACGGCCGCACGCGGTGCCAGTTCTACAAGGGCGAGGCCGACTGGAGCGCGGTGCGCGCGGTCAGGGACGCGATCAACATTCCGCTCGTGGTCAACGGCGACATCACATCCTACGAGAAGGCCGTTACCGCGCTCGAAATGTCCGGCGCCGACGCGGTGATGGTCGGGCGGGGCGCGCAGGGCCAGCCATGGCTGCCGGGCCAGATCGGACGCCGCCTGCGAGACCGGAATCGCGGAAGCCGCGCCGACGCTGGCCGATCAGCTGAAATACGTCTGCACGCTCTACGACGAAGTCGTCAGCCATTACGGCCTGCGCATCGGGCTTCGCCATGCGCGAAAGCATCTCGGCTGGGCGCTGGACGTGGCGGCGAAAGTCAGCTGTGCGCCGGCGGCTGTTCTCAAATCCTGGCGGCAAAGGATTTTGACGGCCGAGGATCCCAACGGCGTGCATCGTTCTCTGCATGATGCATTTGGCGACTTTGCATGGAGCGCTGCCGCATGACATCAGCCGCAGAACATCGCCGTCCGCCGCCATCGGATGGCGATGCCATTCTCAACGCGCTGCCAAATCCGGTGCTGCTGGTCGCGCCCGACGGCAAGATCGTCGATGCCAACATGGCCGCGGAATCCTTTTTCGAGATTTCGACGCAGTTTCTGCGCCGCCAGTCGCTGAAGGAACTGGTGCCGTTCGGCAGCCCGCTGCTGGCGCTGATCGATCAGGTGCGCTCGAGCGGCTCGCCGGTCAACGAATACAAGGTCGATCTCGGCACGCCGCGGATCGGCGGCGACCGCCAGGTCGACCTGCATGTCGCGCCGCTTGACCGAGCGGCCGGGCCATATCGTGGTGATGCTGCAGGAGCGCACCATCGCCGACAAGATGGACCGGCAATTGACGCATCGAAGTGCGGCGCGCTCGGTGATCGCGCTGGCTGCGATGCTGGCGCACGAGATCAAGAATCCATTGTCCGGCATTCGCGGCGCGGCGCAGCTTCTCGAACAGGCGGCATCCTCGGAAGACCGCATGCTGACCCGGCTGATCTGCGACGAGGCGGACCGCATCGTCACGCTGGTCGATCGCATGGAAGTGTTCGGCGACGACCGGCCGGTGGCGCGCGGTCCCGTCAACATTCATTCGGTGCTCGATCACGTCAAACGGCTCGCGCAGTCCGGTTTTGCGCGCAACATCCGCTTCGTCGAGGACTACGATCCATCGCTGCCGCCGGTGCTGGCCAACCAGGACCAGCTGATCCAGGTGTTTCTCAATCTGGTGAAGAACGCCGCCGAGGCCGTGGTCGATCTCGGCAGCGACGGCGAAATCCAGCTCACCACCGCGTTCCGGCCGGGCGTCCGCCTGTCGATCCCCGGAAAGAAATCGCGGGTGTCGCTGCCGCTGGAATTCTGCGTCAAGGACAACGGCCCCGGCGTGCCGGAGGATCTGCTGCCGAACCTGTTCGATCCGTTCGTCACCACCAAGGCGACCGGCAGCGGGCTCGGCCTCGCGCTGGTCGCCAAGATCGTCGGCGATCACGGCGGCATCATCGAATGCGAATCGCAGCCGCGCAAAACCATTTTCCGCGTGCTGCTGCCGATGTTCAACACCGCCAAGAAACTCGAACAAAGCAATGGCGACGACGTGCCGGGACCGTCGTCGCTTGCCTCACAGGACAGAAGATGAGGAATAACAATGCCCGCAGGTAGCATTCTTGTCGCCGATGACGACACCGCCATCCGCACGGTTCTCAATCAGGCGCTTTCCCGCGCCGGATATGAGGTGCGCCTGACCGGAAACGCGGCGACGTTGTGGCGCTGGGTCAGCCAGGGGGAGGGCGATCTCGTCATCACCGACGTGGTGATGCCCGATGAGAACGCGTTCGACCTGCTGCCGCGGATCAAGAAGATGCGGCCCAATCTGCCGGTCATCGTCATGAGCGCGCAGAACACCTTCATGACGGCGATCCGCGCGTCGGAACGCGGCGCATATGAATATCTGCCAAAACCGTTCGACCTGAAGGAATTGATCGCCATCGTCGGCCGCGCGCTGGCCGAGCCGAAGGAGCGCGTCGCCAATCACGCCGACGAGGCCGAATTCGACTCCATCCCGCTGGTCGGCCGCTCGCCGGCGATGCAGGAAATCTATCGCGTGCTGGCGCGCCTGATGCAGACCGACCTCACCGTGATGATCTCCGGCGAGTCCGGCACCGGCAAGGAACTGGTCGCGCGCGCGCTGCATGACTATGGCAAGCGGCGCAACGGGCCGTTCGTCGCGGTCAACATGGCGGCGATCCCGCGCGATCTCATCGAGTCGGAATTGTTCGGCCATGAACGCGGCGCCTTCACCGGCGCCAACACCCGCGCCTCCGGCCGGTTCGAACAGGCCGAAGGCGGCACGCTGTTCCTGGACGAAATCGGCGACATGCCGATGGAAGCGCAGACGCGGTTGCTGCGCGTGCTGCAGCAGGGCGAATACACCACGGTCGGCGGCCGCACGCCGATCAAGACCGACGTGCGCATCGTCGCGGCCAGCAACAAGGATCTGCGCATCCTGATTCAGCAGGGCCTGTTCCGCGAAGATCTGTTCTTCCGCCTCAACGTCGTGCCGCTGCGGCTGCCGCCGCTGCGCGAGCGCATCGAGGATCTGCCCGATCTGATCCGGCACTTTTTTAGCGCTGGCCGAAAAGGACGGACTGCCGCCGAAAAAGCTCGACACCCTGGCGCTGGAGCGCCTGAAACAGCATCGCTGGCCCGGCAATGTGCGCGAACTTGAAAATCTCGCGCGCCGGCTGGCTGCGCTGTATCCGCAGGACGTGATCACCGGCTCGGTGATCGACGGCGAGTTGGCGCCGCCCGCGGTCGTCTCCGGCGGCAGCGCGCATCACGGCGTCGATAATCTCGGCGGCGCGGTCGAAGTCTATCTGTCCTCGCACTTTTCCAGCTTTCCGAACGGCGTGCCGCCGCCGGGCCTGTATCATCGGATCCTGCGGGAAATCGAGGTGCCGCTGCTCACGGCGGCGCTGGCGGCGACCCGCGGCAACCAGATCCGGGCGGCCGATCTGCTCGGCCTCAACCGCAACACCCTGCGCAAGAAAATCCGCGATCTGGATATTCAGGTGTACCGCACCGGCGAGCTGATGCGGTCTGCGGGGTCCAGCGGCTTTCGGAACAGCCAGCGCATGCGACCGGCTGACGCCGGGAAAATGTGCCGCGGATTAGTCGCAATTCGGCAACATTGTGATATGAATGCATCAGTCCGGCTGTCGGCTACCCGACAGACGGCACCGCTTTCACGCTCACCTGTTCCGGAATGACCAGCGCAGACACGTCGGCCCCATCGTTTGATCCGTCGTTCGTCGAGCCGCGCAGCCGGCCGCTGCGCAGGCTGCTGGCGCCGTTTGCGGTCGGCTTCGCGCTGCTGTCGGCCTGTCTCACCTTCGTGGTGCTCACCGGCCTGACCCCGATCGAGCCCACACGCGACGTGGTGGTGTCTTTCCTGCTGATCAACGCCGCCACCATTCTGCTGCTGGTCGGCATCATCGTCCGCGAAGTCTGGCAGCTGGTGCAGGCGCGCCGTCGCGGGCGTGCCGCGGCACGGCTGCATGTTCAGATCGTCAGCCTGTTTTCGGTGATCGCGGTGCTGCCGGCCGTGCTGGTGTCGATCGTCGCCAACGTCACCATCGATCGCGGCCTCGACCGGCTGTTTTCCGGAACCACCAAGGCGGCGATCGAGAACTCGCTGATCGTCGCCAGCGCCTATCTCAACGAAAACGCCCAGCTCATTCGCGGCGACATCCTGGGGATGGCGAACGATATCGCCAATGCGCGGCCGTTGTTCGACCAGGACCGCAGGTCGTTTCGCGAGATGCTGACGGCGAGTGCGGCCGCGCGCAATCTTCCGGGTGCGATGCTGCTCGACAAGGAAGCCAACGTTCTGGAAACCGCGCAAACCGGCATCCAGCAGGATTTCAGCAAGCCGCCGCCGGAGTTCCTCAAGGACTTCAACGAAACCGAGCCGGAGATCGTGATCGAGGCGAATTACGTCGCCGCGTGTCATTCGCCTGCGCGCATTCAACGACACGTTCCTGTATGTCGCGCGGCTGCTCGATCCGCGCGTGGTCGCCCAGATGCGGCAGACCCAGGCCAGCGTCGCCGACTACGCCCAGATCGAATCGCGCCGGCTCGGCATCCAGGTGGCATTCGCGCTGATGTTCGCGGTGATCGCGCTGACCATCCTGATGTCGTCGGTGCTGATCGGGCTGAATTTCGCCAACTGGCTGGTGGCGCCGATCCGGCGGCTGATGGGCGCCGCCAATGTGGTGTCGACCGGCGATCTCAATGTGCAGGTGCCGGTGCTCAAATCCGAGGGCGATCTGGCGCAGCTCGGCGAGACCTTCAACACGATGACGCAGGAGCTGCGCACGCAGCGCGACGAACTGGTGAGCGCGAGCGAGGTGATCGACAGCCGGCGCCGCTTCATCGAGGCGGTGCTGTCGTCGGCGAGCGCCGGCATTATCGGCGTCGATGCCTCCGGCAGCATCGGCATCCTCAATCGCTCCGCCGAAAAACTGATCGGCCACGCGGAATCCGAGACGCTTGGCTCATCCGCTGTCGGAAATCATTCCCGAGCTCGACGACATGATGAGAACCGCGCGGGAGGGCACGCAACGGCTGGTGCAGGGCCAGATCACGATCACCCGCGACGGCCGCGAGCGCAATCTTTCGGTCCGGGTCAGCGCCGAGCATACCAGCCAGTCGCAGGACAGCTACATCATCACGCTCGACGACATCACCGACCTCATTTCCGCGCAGCGCACCTCGGCATGGGGCGACGTGGCGCGCCGCATCGCCCATGAAATCAAGAACCCGCTGACCCCGATCCAGCTGTCGGCCGAACGCATTCGCCGCAAATTCGGAAAAGTCATTACCGAGGACAAGGCGATCTTCGAGCAGTGCACCGACACCATCGTGCGTCAGGTCGACGACATCAGGCGGATGGTCGACGAATTCTCCCGCTTTGCGCGGATGCCGAAGCCCGTGATGGAAGGCGAGGATGTCGCCGACACCGTGCGGCAGGTGGTGTTCCTGATGCGGGTCGGACATTCCGAGATCGATATCGAGACGGTGATCAAGGACGAGCCGCTGCGGGCGCAGTTCGACCGCCGGCTGATCAGCCAGGCGCTCACCAATATCATCAAGAACGCGACCGAAGCCATTGAAGCGGTTCCACCGGAGACGCTGGGCAAGGGCCGCATCGAGGTCGTAGCTGCCCGCGAGGGCGATGACATCGTGATCGACGTGATCGACAATGGCATCGGCCTGCCGAAGGTGAGCCGGTCGCGGCTGCTGGAGCCCTATGTCACCACCCGCGAGAAGGGCACCGGCCTTGGGCTCGCGATCGTCGGCCGGGTTCTGGAAGACCATGGCGGCGGGATCGAACTCCACGATGCGGCGGATATCCGGCCGGGCGCGCGGGGAGCCTGGATGCGGCTGCGCTTTGCCATATCCGGCAAGGCGGCGAACGCAAACGACAAGCCGAAAGACGAAGTGACGCAATCAAGGGATGAAACCGCCGAGCCTTCCGGCGCGACTAACAACGAACCAAAAATCGAAGCCGCAACAGGCAATTGACAAGACAGGGCGTGACCCATGGCAACAAATGATATTCTGATTGTCGATGACGAGGCAGATATCCGCGATCTGGTTGCGGGCATTCTCGAGGACGAGGGGTTCACCACCCGGACCGCGCGCGACAGCGATTCGGCGCTGACGGAAATTTCCAACCGCCGTCCGCATCTGGTGTTTCTCGACATCTGGCTGCAGGGCAGCAAGCTCGACGGCCTGCAGTTGCTTGAAGCGATCAAGCGCGACCATCCCGAACTGCCGATCGTGATGATCTCCGGTCACGGCAACATCGAAACCGCGGTCGCCGCGATCAAGCGCGGCGCCTACGACTTCATCGAAAAGCCGTTCAAGTCCGACCGCCTCATCCTGGTGGCGACGCGGGCGCTGGAGACATCGCGGCTGAAGCGCGAAGTGAAGGAATTGAAGCAGCTTGCGCCGTCGTCGAGCACGCTGATGGGCCGCTCCGCCTGCATGAACCAGCTTCGCCAGACCATCGAGCGGGCCGCCAAGGCCAACAGCCGCATCATGATCGTCGGCCCCTCCGGCGCCGGCAAGGAACTGGCGGCGCGCACGCTGCATCACGCGTCTCCGCGTGCCGAAGGACCGTTCGTCGTCATCAATGCCGCGGCGATCACGCCGGAGCGCATGGAAGTCGAACTGTTCGGCATCGAGCAGTCCAACGGCGAGCAGGCGCGCAAGCCGGGCGCGCTGGAAGAGGCGCATGGCGGCACGCTGTTCATCGACGAGATCGCCGACATGCCGCAGCGAAACCCAGAACAAGATCCTGCGCGTGCTGGTCGACCAGACGTTTCAGCGCTCCGGCGGCACCACGAAAATTCACGTCGATGTCCGCATTGTTTCCTCGACCGCGCGCAACCTGGAAGAGGAAATCGCGGAAGGGCGATTCCGCGAGGACCTGTTCCACCGGTTGAGTGTGGTGCCGATCCGGGTGCCGCCGCTGTCGGAGCGCCGCGAGGATATTCCCGAACTGATCAATTATTTCATGGACCAGATTTCGGCCGCGACCGGCCTGCCGAAACGCCAGATCGGGCAGGACGCGATGGCCGTGCTGCAATCGCATGTCTGGCCCGGAAACGTCCGCCAGCTCCGCAACAACGTCGAGCGCGTGATGATTCTCGCCGGCGGCGGGCCGGAGGTGATCATCACCGCCGACATGCTGCCGCAGGATGTCGGCTCGATGGTGCCGGCGATGCCGACCAGCAACAATGGCGAGCACATCATGGGCCTGCCGCTGCGCGAGGCCCGCGAGGTGTTCGAGCGCGACTATCTGATCGCCCAGATCAGCCGCTTCTCCGGCAATATCTCGCGCACGGCGGAATTCGTCGGCATGGAGCGCTCGGCGCTGCACCGCAAGCTGAAGGCGCTCGGGGTCGGCTAGGCCGTGAATTCATAAATCTGCCGGGCGGACAGTGTCAGGGTCCGCCATGCCGATGGCAGACCTCTTGCTGCGTAACAGCGAAACGACGCTGTGTGCCAATATCAGACAAATCGCTACTGCTTCCAGCGCGTGATCGTGACGGTGTCGCCGATCTCGAATGACGTCAGGTCTTCGCCCACTTCGAGCGGCCCGTCGTAGGTCTCACGCGTCTGCTTGACCAGATCGTCCAGCGTCGCTTCCGGCACTTTCTCGCTGCTCAGAAAAACCAGATGGGTGTAAGCGGCGAGCTTCGGCTTGGCCTGCGTGAAGACGCGCCCGCAGTCTTTAGGACTGGTGTGGTGCGCGATGATGGCCTGAGCAAACTGGTTGGTCATCAATTCCGGCCGCGCCAGCGCCACCTCGTGCACGAGCAAGTCTACGCCGGTGCCATACTTGATCACGTTCGTATTGTAGCGTGTGTCGCCGGATATCACAGCCGAACGCCCCTTGTAATCAATGCGGTATCCGTAAGCCGGTTTGATCACGTCGCCATGATCGACCTCGAAAGCCGTCACCTTCACACCATCCTTCTCATAGACGACGCCGTCCTTGTCGAACTCGTCAACAGCGATGGCGATGCCCTGCGGCGGAAGCTTTTCGTCGATAGTGCGGATGGCGATGTCGCCACTGTAAGCCTTTTCGAGGTTGGTCATCAGGTTCTTGGCGCCGGTCGGGCCGACAACATGGAAGGGTGCCGCGCGGCGCCCGAACACTGGTCCGAGCCATCCGGTAAGCCAGACATCCGGAATGCCGGAGACGTGGTCGGAGTGGAAGTGTGTGAGGAATACTACGTCGATCTTGCCGACCGGCACCTTGATCTGCCCCATGCGGATCGGCACGCCGCGCCCGGCGTCGAATAGCAGTACCTGCCCGCCGACCTCGACGAGAGTGCTCGGTCCATAGCGAGTGGGGCGCGGCGCAGGCGAGGCAGTGCCCAATAGCGTCACTTTGAAGTCGCCTTCGGCCCTTGCCTCGGTTGAAACTGCTGACACGGATACCAAGCAAAAAAACCCGACAAACAACCATGCCGATTTCATTCTTAGCCCCCCTAAACGACGCCTCTTGAGAATAAGCCTTGTGAAATCTCATAGCATTACGCGAGCCATCAGCGCGTGAACAAACCGCGTGGGGGCCCAACGCTTAACCAGGAGGTCGCCTTTGGGTCATTCGCGACCGGGTCGAGGCAGGTTGCGCCTTCGGCTAACTAAACCGGGCATGAGGGCGCTCCGCGCCCACTAATACCGCAGGGCGAAATCAGCGCCGGAGAAATTCCTTCTCTTTCGTGCCTTTGCTCGTCATTGCACGCGTCTTTGACCCGGCCGCCGCGCGAACGCGCTTGCCTAAAAACCTAGCCTGCCGTCTAATTGTGCCTGCCGGGCCCTCGGAGGGGGATCTCAGGGGAGGCTGGGCAGCCGGGTTGAGGCTCCATAAGAGAGCTGCAGCCGGCTTAATAAAAAAAGGCGGGATAAAAACAATGGCGGCAGACCGCGCACAAAATCTACAGGACACCTTCCTTAATCACGTTCGTAAAACCAAGACGCCACTGACGATCTTTCTGGTCAACGGAGTGAAGCTGCAGGGCATTGTCACCTGGTTCGACAATTTCTGCCTGCTGCTGCGGCGCGACGGTCATTCGCAGCTTGTGTACAAGCACGCGATCTCGACCATCATGCCGGGCGCGCCGATCCAGTTGTTCGAAGGCGGCGAGGACGCTCCAGCTTGAGCAATTCCTTGAAAGAAAACTGATTGGAACCCCGAAATCTTGAAGGGGGCGCCGACCGTCCGCGGCCGGCGAGGGGACTAAAGACCGGGCGGGTGATCGTCATCGGCCCTTATTTGCGGATGCGGCGCGGCGACCCCGACGCGTCGACGGAGACCCATGCCATCCGCAATTCGGAAGCACGGCTCGAGGAGGCGAAGGGCCTCGCGCGCGCCATCGACCTGACGATCGCGGACGCCATCATCGCGCCGGTCGGCCAGATCCGGCCCGCCACCTATCTCGGCAAGGGCAAGGTCGAGGAAATCCTCGGCCTCATCACCGGGCACGAGATCGAACTGGTGGTGATGGATTGCGCGCTGTCGCCGATCCAGCAGCGCAATCTGGAGAAGGCATGGAATACCAAGGTGCTCGACCGCACCGGCCTGATTCTGGAAATCTTCGGCCGCCGCGCCAAAACCAAGGAGGGCGCGCTGCAGGTCGAATTGGCGCATCTGAACTATCAGCGCAGCCGGCTGGTGCGCTCCTGGACCCATCTGGAACGCCAGCGCGGCGGTTTTGGATTCATGGGCGGCCCCGGCGAAACCCAGATCGAAGCCGACCGCAGGCTGATCGGCGATCGCATCGCTCGTCTCGAAAACGAAATCAAGAAAGTCCAGGCCACCCGCCGTCTGCATCGCGCAGGGCGGCAGCGCGTGCCGTATCGCGTGGTGGCGCTGGTCGGCTACACCAATGCCGGAAAGTCGACGCTGTTCAACCGCCTGACCCGCGCCGAGGTGCAGGCCGCCGACATGCTGTTTGCGACGCTCGATCCGACCTTGCGAAGCTTGAGCCTGCCGCATGGCGGCAAGGCGATGCTGTCCGACACCGTCGGCTTCATTTCCAACCTGCCCACCCAGCTGGTGGCGGCGTTCCGCGCGACGCTGGAAGAGGTGATGGAAGCCGAAATCATCCTCCACGTCCGCGACATCTCGCACGAAGACGCCGACGCCCAGCAGCGCGACGTCGATGCGGTACTGCGCCAGCTCGGCATCGACCCCGATGCCGGCGCGCGCATCCTGGAAGTCTGGAACAAGATCGATCGCTTTACACCGGACGAGCGCGAGAACTTGCAGAACATCGCCGCGCGCCGCCCGCCGGAACGCCCGTGTTTTCTGGTTTCCGCGGCAACCGGCGAGGGCATCGATGCGCTGCTGGTGGCGATCGAGCAGCGGCTCGCCGCATCCCGGATGACGCTGGACCTGTCGATCGACGCGGCCGATGGCGCCGGCATCAGCTGGCTGCACCGCAATTCGGAAGTGCTCAACAAGGAGCTGCACGACGGCCGCTTCGACATGACCGTGCGGGTCGATGAGACCAAGCGCGATATCGTGGTCAAGCGCTTCGAGGCGGTACCGCACGCGGTGTGATTGATCGCCGAGCAAAGACCGTAGGGTGGGCAAAGCCAGTGGGTCGTGCGTATGCGCGCCCGATGGCGTGCCCACCATCCTTGCTTCAACGCACTTGGTGAGATGGTGGGCGCGACTTCGACAGGATTCTCATAATCCGAAGCTCATTCATAAAACGAGCATTACGAAAATCCACGCGCAATTCGTGCAAGGACCGCTCGCGTGCAGCTTATAAGCCTGCACGGAGCCCGCGAATTCGCCGAATCGAGGTTCCAGCTGTTGCAATCCGGACAACGCGAAAAGGAATTCATCTGTGTTGTCAGTGCATCTTCCGGTTGATCGAAAAAATCAGTGTAAGGAATGCAATTCCAAGTTGCCTGCTGCATGGAATTCTGTAAAGCGGGCCGCCAAATCAAAAATGCCGATCCTTTACCAAAGATCGGCCGGGCCGGGAATGGGGCGAAGTGGGGACTTTGACAAAGAACAATTCAAACTGTCTACAATGCCGACCACGCGGTGGGCGGCACGCTTGGGACGTCGGCAGATAACTGATCGGGGTGGGGCTTGGAAAGAGCGGAAGCAACCTGCGCATCCTCGAACTCGTCGCTTCGTTTGGCGGCGAACGCAGATATTACAATAGATCAACTCACGTTGAGCAAGAGATATACTCAATGGTTCGCGCAGTATTTATAGACTCCAGAGCAGATTTCGGAACTTGTAGCGCTTGCTCACGAAGACTCTGCCTTGTGGGAAGAGTTGAAAGACAGAGAATTGGAGATCGAGAAAAGATTGGCGGATGCGGCAAAACAGGGACGAGACGTTGATGACCGCGACGCCGCCCTTGATCCACCAAAGCTTCCTACAATGGGAATGCTGATCTCGGATTTGGTAAAGAAAAAATACGGACCTGACGCACATTTACACGAAGGTTCGCTAATAATGGCCGTTCGCCGTCGCGCTCGAATCGAACTTGGTTTACCGGTTTAATTGGAGGGGCTAGATGGCGGGCAACACCCGATTTTCGTTACAATACTGGCTTGGCGAATTACCAAGGCGGTGCATCTGCCAAGCTAGTCGTTGATTCTGGGACGCTCATAACGCTCGCAAAAGCGGACCCATCTGGGTCACAGCTCGACCTCCTTTTTCGAACGGGGCGAGATGTTGTGATCACTTCGACGATCGCGGCAGAGGCAGCAAATCGCTCATTTGCAGACGGTATAACCATCGATGATTGGATTGCCCGCAACCACAATCGTCTAGTCCTCGATGACAGTCCATTGAACCCGGCTTTTGTGCCGGGAACCGATAGCGGTGAAAGGTCCATTGTTGGCTATGTTCAACGCACGGGCGGCGATATTCGCGTTTAACTGAAGACCTCCGCTGGATGGACGGAAAAGTTCCGGAGTTGGCTGCATTCGTGAAAGGTTCGCGTAATCGGTGATCCTATTCATAAAACGAGCATTCCGAAAATCCACGCGCAATTCGTGCAAGGACCGCTCGCGTGCAGCTTATAAGCCTGCACGGAGCCCGCGAAAGTTTCATGGGATAGAACTCAATTAGAGGTTGCCCACGACAAGGAATTCTGCAAAGCAGCTTGCCGAATTAAAAAAATGCCGGTCAACGTCACCAACGGACCGGCCGGGGCGGATTTGGGGATTTCCGAACCAACTCATCTGTAGTTTCTACGACGGCGGTCGTGTGTCAAAAGCGAGGCGCAGTTAGCGGAAATGGGCAAGGCAATCACACCAGCAATCTTTCGGACACGCCGTCACCGGGCGCCGTAGCCTTGATGGAAGCTCTCGCCGGGTTCAGCGCCGCTCCTGACGCGTCATCCGACGGCCGCCGACCAATCGCTGCGCATGCGCACCAGCAAATCGGGCCGCCATCGAAGACGGTGGCGCAGGTGCTCGGCGAGATCGCCTGGCTGATGACACAGTACGCCGCGCCACAAGGCCGTTCCGCTCGGCGATCTGGAATGGCTGCTGATGCCCGCGATCCTGCTGCGGCAATTCCGGATTTTCTACAAAGGCGAGCAACCGGTCGGCGTCGCGTTGTGGGCGCTGGCCGATGACCTCGTGGCGAGGCGGATCGACGCCGGCGACACGCGGCTGGCCGCGGTGGAATGGAAGAGCGGGACCAAGATGCGCATCATCGACATTGTCGCGCCGTTTGGCGGCGAGGCGGAAATGCAGGAACAGGCTGGCTGACCAATGTCACAAGTAAACCCAGACGGTATCGCTCGGTGTGTTGCAGTTATTAGTGTGGCCATATGTTTTCTTTTGGCGCCGCAGCTAATCAAAAATGCTGGAGCGATAGCGGAGCTTGTCTCGATCGATACACCGATTGCTTCCGATAAAATGGAGCATTTGACGAAATATTTTGACGGTATCGACATTAGCAAAGCTAAGACTTTTTCTCGGGAGTTTGAAGGCTTAACCATCGTTCGCGTTGAAGGCGATACCTTTTGCCTTAACGACAAGTGCCTAACGGTTGTCATTCGGAATTGCGACAGAGACGTGTGTCCAAACGTCAAGTTGCTTGTTGGTCGGGACGTATTTTCCAACCCACTTTATGTGCAAATTTTTGGCGGGTTGAGAAGCGTCGCATTCGGGCGCCCGAGTAATACAAGTACAGTTGTTATTTTTGGTGACGCGCTGATGCTTGTGGCAACGGCTCCATAACCGTCGCTTATTCATCTACTCGCCGATGGACTAAAAGAGGGGATCATGGCTGTAACTAACATTTCTACTGAAGTGACTTACACCACGAGATGGTCGCAAGCACAGATGGATAAGGAAGTTGCCTTTCTAAAATCTTATTCGCCCGGTTTCCAAAAACTTCTTAGCGATATCCCCTCGACCATCAACGGTGCCCAGGTAAACGGAATTGTCGTTACCGACAACGCGGCCAGATTTTAGCAATGGACATTGGTCAAGTTCCGAACAGGTTGAGTTTAATGCAGCCGAAGGAGTGCTGTATGTTGGAATAAATCCAAACAATACAGGTCGCGATCAGATAACAGGAAGAGTGATGTCGGTCGGCAAATTGCTGTCGCACGGACTGGGTCATTTTACGGAAAAGGGCATAGCTGCAAGTTTCGTAGATCCGTTGGGAATGGGCGCAGCAGAACAGGTGGCAATCGATTATGCTAATGGGGTTGGGCGTGATTTCGGGTTGTCCCCCCTTAAGTTTTATCAAGTTAGCAATTTTGACTACGGCCCGCTTTTTTGTACGCAGCAAAATCCGCAAGGTGCAGGAGCAGTCCCCTTATTTATATCGAATTGCTTTCCGGCAGGAACGCTGATTGCTTTGCCCGGACAGAAGTTCGCCGCTATCCAAGATGTACAGATTGGTATTTCGGTTTTATCGTTTGATCCAAATTCGCATCTAGGGACGGGGCCGGTTGTTCCACGCGCCGTAGTCCGTTTGTTCGAAAACATAACTGATGAGTGGCTGGTTCTTCGCCCGACTGGTGAAGGAACAAAGAGTTTCAGCAGTCTAACGGTCACGCCAGGACATCGCTTTTTAACTCCGGCTGGGACATTTTCTCGCATTGAAGACATACTCCTTGCTGGCGGCTCCATAGTTCTTGCTGACGGTTCAACTTCGCTGGTAACGGCAGAGCGCGTTGTCTATTCGAGCGACACGGCACATCTTTACGAGCAAGCAGAGATTTGCGAGTTCGCGTCCATCGGAGGTCTAGCGTTAGCGCCGCAAGTAAAAAAGGGCTGGAAAACCTATAACTTTGAGGTCGAAGAACTTCATACTTATATCGCTGGCGGAGTACGAGTTCACAATGAGAGCGTCGCAACGTTAGCGGCATCAGGTAATCAGTTCGCCGACGTGTTCGGCCGACCATTCGATGGTTCTCAAGCAGACGCAGATCTTCTGATGGCTGCGGTGGCCGATGGCCGTATCCGTGCCGATGCCAATTATGTAGATGCCTCTAGCAAAGATCGCTATGAAGCGCCCTTTTCCACGGAGAGCGGCGATAAGATCGTCATCTCGGGAAAATCGACTACCTGGTTCGCCTCAATGGTCCGAAACGGCGAGATCGGGCGGATCATTCAAAACAACGGTGATGGAAGCCGGAAGGATTCGCTGTTCGACCCCGACAACACCCATCCCTACAGCGAACTCGACATCGACGAGGACGCCACCGGCAAGCCCACCGCCGTCCAGATAAATCTCGACGGCCAGCCCAACCCCAACACCCCTGCCGACTTTTCATCAGTCGGCCAAGTGCTCGGCTCAGCGCTCGGCCGCGCGCTGGCGCCCAACAATCAGTTCGTGCAGCTCGCGGCTGGCACTGTGGTCGGCGCCATCGGCCAGAAACTGGCGCAGGCGTTTGCGGCGTCGCTGGCGACCAACGGCGCCACGTTCGACCCCGCCACCGTGTTCGCCAATTTCAATGTCAGCCTCGCCGGCGCAGGCGCCAGTTCGGTCGCCTCGTTCCTGGTCGCCGAGCTTGGCACCGCGCTGCACCTCGATGGGTTCGGCGGCCAGTTGTTCAATGCGAGCGCCGGCGGATTTGCCGGCAGCGTGGCAAGCCAGGTCGCGACCAAGATGGCCCAGGGCCTCTCGTTCGATGCCGCGATCGGCGCGATCAATTTCGCCGACGCGGCCGCGAGCGCCGCCTACGGCGTCTCGGCGCTGTTCGGTAGCTTCCTCGCCCATGAATTCGTGCCGGCGCAGACCCACGAAGGCGCGGTCGCCGGGCAGTTGTTCGGTGCAATCGGCAGCGCGGCCGGCATCAGCGCGGCGCTTTCCGGCGCGCTCGGCACCGTGCTCGGTTTCATCGTGCCTGGGCTCGGCTCGCTGCTCGGCACCATCCTCGGCACGTTGATCGGCGACGCCTTCGGCAATGTGCCGCATCCGGCGGCCGTCGACCTGCTCGACCAGCATGGCACGCTCTACGCCGCCACGCATTACCAGGTCTCGGCGTCCGACGGCGGCGACTACTCTACCCCCGATCAGTTGGTCGTTCCCGCCCTTGCCATCATCAATGCGTATCTCAACGCGGTGAAGGGCGCGGCGCTCGACCACTCCAAGCAGGTCACGCTCGGCTATCAGGCCAACCCGGTGTTCTATATCGACGGCGTGCCGGGCCACCCGGCCATCGGCGAATACCTGTACCCCAACGCCGCCGTGCAGGCCGCGGCCCTCGACGTGCTGCAGCACACCGAGGTGATCGGCGGCGACCTCTTGATGAAGCGGGCGCACCAGAACTCGAAGAGGTTGCATCGAACCCGAAACCGCGGTGCGACGGGGCGGTCTATTAGAGGAAGCGGCTGGCGCCCTGCCAAAGGGATGACTGCCAGCATGACTTGCATTCGTAAAAGGTTCGCGTAATCGGTGATCCTATTCATAAAACGAGCATTACGAAAATCCACGCGCAATTCGTGCGTGGACCGCTCGCGTGTATCTCGTCGCCATGCATGAAACACCGGAAAGTTTCTTGGGAAGGAACTCAATTAGAGGTTGCTCGTGGCAAAGAATTCTGTAAAGCAGTTCGCCAAATTAAGAATGCCGATCGGGTTGAGATCGGTAGGGGACGGGCGGCTTGGGGACTTCTGCAAACAGGCACTTCCGGATTTTCTACAAAGGCGAACCCGTCGGCGTCGCGCTGGGGGCGCTGACCGATGACCTTGTGGCGAAGCGGATCGACGCCGGCGACAAGCGGCTTGCTGCGGTGGAATGGAAGAGCGGTGCCAATGTGCGCATCATCGACATTGTCACGCCGTTTGGCGGCGAAAACGGAAGTGCAGGGACAGTTGAAAGGTAGCGGGCGCTATTCGGTGACCATATGCCCGTGCAAAGGATAAGCATGACAGACGAGAAAAAGTTGAAAGCGACAATAAATATCCCCGCTTTCAAACCAGCGCAGCATCAGCAGCCGTTAAAGCCGTCGAGTCCTATGCGAACTCAAAAGGAACTTACCCCTGTAGCGCACAGCATAGCGCAAAATGATGCTGTTATGCGCCGATTTCGTGCTGTCATTGGTTCTGAGGATAAAACGCGTGCTACCGAAATGATAGATGAGATAACAAAATTTGCGCAAGACCTCGATCCCAGCATCACCACCGCCGAAGGAACGCGGATTGTCGTTATATTGATGAGTTTGGCTGGCCATCCAAAGGGGCGCGCCAATGACTGACATTAGGACGGCCGCGTATCCCCAAACAGTAGTCGGCGGCAACAGCGGTTCAGGGGTGCTATTTGCAAATTCCGTTGCTCTAATCAATTTCGATCGTATTGGAAATTTGGACACGCTTCTTGCTGCCAATCGGACGGTTATCGTCACTCCTGAAGTGATGAAAGAAGCTGTTACAAATGCCCTAACGTCGAATAATCCCGTGGTATTTGCGTCCGCGCAAAGGATGAACTCGTGGATTCAATTACATTCCTCATTGGGGGAGGTTCAAGTTACGGCTTCGGATCCGAATCGCGCTCAATTCACTGGGCCAGGCGCGGGTGAAAATTCGATCAAAGCGGACGCAGGTTTTCTTGGTGGAAACAATAATGTTGTTATCGTCTCGGATGATGCTCACATCGCGCTGTCAAGCGTAACTGGTAGCGATGTTCCCGTACTAACGGGAAACTACTATCTTAATAGTTTGTTGCTAGGTGGCGGAATTACTCCAAATGACTACTTTCAGCAGACGAGCGCCGGGTTAGGTGCGGGATTTAATCAGGGTGTTTTTTCTGGAGATACTTCTTCAATTCTCGGAAATGGGGTGCCCTATGGCATCACGATAAATGGCGATCTGAGAGGCTTTTATCAATACACAACCACCGGCTCCTCCTCGATTACAATGGACGGTCAAACGATCTTTTTTGCGCCGTATGAAAAAGGAGGCATTCAAGACGGAATACCACTAAAAGTTACTGACGCTTCTGACGGTGGTCATACGGATACCCTTTTCGACACGGCCAATCTTCAACCTTGGTTCACGAATGCCTTTGCCTACGATCCACAGGATCGTCTTAGCGGAAAAGATACCGTTAACGATGACGGCACTTCCACGAAAACGGTTTTCGACACTGGCACCGAGCCTTGGTCATCAGAAACCTCCGCTTTCGACGCATACCAACGTCTTCAATCGCAGCGCGTCGTCTTCGATGGCGGCAGCCAGCAGGTCAAGCAATACGACCCGAACAACACCCATCCCTACACCGAACTCGACATCGACGAAGACGCCACCGGCAAACCCACCGCCGCGCAGATGAAGTTCGACGGCCAGAACAGTACCGCCGACTTCAGCGCGTCGGCCAAGTGCTCGGCTCGGCGCTCGGCCGTGCGCTGGCGCCGAACAACCAGTTCGTGCAGCTTGCGGCCGGCACCGTGATCGGCGCGATCGGCCAGAAACTGGCGCAGGCGTTTGCGGCGTCGCTGACGACTAACGGCGCCACGTTCGACCTCTCCACCGTATTCGCCAATTTCAACGTCAGCCTCGCCGGCGCAGGCGCCAGTTCGGTCGCCTCGTTCCTGGTCGCCGAGCTCGGCACCGCGCTGCATCTCGACGGGTTCGGCGGGCAGTTGTTCAATGCGAGCGCCGGCGGTTTCACCGGCAGCGTGGCAAGCCAGGTCGCGACCAAGATGGCGCAGGGCGCCTCGTTCGATGCTCGCGATCGGCACGATCAATTTCGCCGACGCGGCCGCGAGTGCCGCCTACGGCGTCTCCGCCCTGTTCGGTAGTTTCCTCGCCCATGAATTCGTGCCGGCGCAGACCCATGAAGGCGCGGTCGGCGGACAATTGTTCGGTGCGGTCGGCAGCGCGGCCGGCATCAGCGCCGCGCTTTCCGGCGCGCTCGGCACCGTGCTCGGTTTCATCGTGCCGGGACTCGGCTCGCTGATCGGCACCATCCTCGGCACGCTGATCGGCGACGCCTTCGGCAATGTGCCGCATCCCGCCGCGGTCGACCTGCTCGACCAGAACGGCTATCTTTACGCCGCCACGCATTACCAGGTCTCGGCCTCCGACGGCGGCGACTACTCTACCCCCGATCAGTTGGCGGTTCCGGCCCTTGCCATCATCAATGCCTATCTGGGCGCGGTGAAAGGCGCAGCACTCGACCATTCCAAGCAGGTCACGCTCGGCTATCAGGCCAACCCGGTGTTCTATATCGACGGCGTGCCGGGCCACCCCGCCATCGGCAAGTACCTCGCCCCCAACGCCGCCGTGCAGGCCGCGGCCCTCGACGTGCTGCAGAACACCGAGGTGATCGGCGGCGACCTGTTGATGAAGCGCGCGCACCAGAACTCGTCATCGAATCATTCGCAAGCGCCGGCGGTCGACCCCAAGTCAAACGGCGACCCGGGAGCAACCGGCTCCGTCACACTGGCCTCGGCAGCCGAACAGCTCGCAGTCATGAGCGGCGACCTCGGCGTCGCGCAGGATTATGAGAACTATCTCAACAACCGCGAAGCCATCAACGCGTTGATGGCGGCAAATCCCAATTCGGCTTTTACCGCGGGCTGGATTGCAACTTTTGCTAGAGTGAATGAGCTCGGACTCAACCATGTGAATCTTAGCGACTTCCTCGGCGGGCTGGTGGGGTATCTCGATTCGGTCAACAAGGCCGGGCTCGGCGCGGTGGCGGCGAACGCGACGGTCAGTCACGGCGGCGCCACGGCAGCGTCATCGCCGTGGCGATCAAGGTCGCCAACGGCGTCGAGGTCCCCGGTTCGCTCGCGGCCTTCGCCGACGCCACGACGATTGCGAGCGACGCCACCGGGCAGACCGTTCAGTTCCAGTTCAGCGGCAACCTAAACGCCGGCGGCTTCCATCGGATCGGCGCCGGCGCCGCCGCGCGGCGACGGCGGCAACGACATCTGGTTCGGCAGCGACGCCGGCCAGACTTTCAGCGGCAGCGGCGGCCACGACATCCTGGCCGGCGGCGGTGGCAACGACATCATCCACGGCGGCGACGGCTGGGATTTCATCGACGGCGGCGCCGGCAATGACAGCTGTTCGGCGACGCCGGCAACGACATCCTGCGCGGCGGGGCGGGCAATGACCGGCTCGACGGCGGCTCAGGCTTCGACACCGCGGTGTATGGCGGGCCGGTCGGCAGCTACACGCTGGTGTCCTACAACGGCGCCCTGGGCGTGCTGACCCATGGCACTGAGGGCAGCGACCGGCTGCAGGGGATCGAGAACCTGCAGTTCACCGACACCGCCATCGCGGCCGGCGCCGTGGCGGCGTTCGACGGCCTCGCCTATATCGCCTCCTATCCCGACCTGATCACGGCCTACGGCCTCAATCCGCAAAGCGGTTTCGAGCACTATGTCGGCAGCGGCTTCGCCGAAGGACGCTCGATTTCATTCGATCCGCTGCAATACATCGCCTCCAATGCCGACCTGATCACGGCGTTCGGCCTTAACCCGCTGGCCGGCGAGCAGCACTACATCGCCAACGGCTACTATGAACACCGCCAGACCACTTCATTCGATCCGTTCGAATACATCGCCTCCAACGCCGACCTGATCACGGCGTTCGGCCTCAACCCGCTGGCCGGCGAGCAGCACTACATCGCCAACGGCTACTATGAACACCGCTCGACCACTTCGTTCGACGCGGTCGAGTACCTCGCGTCCAACCCGGACCTGATCGCGGCGTTCGGCCTCAATCCGCTGCCCAGTGGGAAGGACTACATCACCAACGGGTTCAACGAGCACCGCCCCACCGCTTCGTTCGACGCGATGGAATACCTCGCGTCGAACCCCGATTTTAATTCAGGCGGGCTATACGCCGGCGTCGGCGGCGCAGCAGTATGTCAGCGCGGGATATTTTCAGCATCGTCCCACCACGTCGTTCGACGCGCTGGAATATATGGCGTCGAACCCCGGCATGATCGCGGCTGGCTGGACGCCTGCGATCGCGTTGCAGCATTACGTCAACAACGGATATTTCGAGCACTACCCCACCACCACGTTCGACGCGGTGGAATATCTCGCGTCGAACCCCGATCTGATCGCGGCCGGCTTCACGCCGGCGTCGGCGTTGCAGCACTATGTCAACCACGGATATTTCGAGAACCGCCCCACCACCACGTTCGACGCGCTGGAATACATCGCGTCAAACCCCGACCTGATCGCGGCCGGCTTCACGCCGGCGTCGGCGTTGCAGCACTATGTCAGCAACGGATTTTTCGAGCACCGTCCGACTACCTCGTTCGATGCGCTGGAATATATCGCCTCGAACCCC
>CAVUUO010000001.1:0-274043 GCA_963744675.1 uncultured Alphaproteobacteria bacterium | reverse complement strand
CTGATTGCCGCAGCCACGCCCGCTTCGTTTTCCATCCGCCAATGCTGAAGCCTGGCCGGCAACAGGTGCAAGGCGCTAGGGCGACTTCTTCCGCATCGTGTAGAGCGCCAGCGCCAGCATCGAGGCCACCGTCAGCACGATGCCGAGCGCGAACATCGCCTCATGCGAAACCGTCGCCGCCAGCCAGACGCCGATCGCCGCGCCCATCATCTGCCAGAAGCCGACCAGCGCCGATGCCGCGCCGGCTTTCTCGCCGAACGGGGAGAGCGCCTGCGCGGTGCCGAGCGGATTGACGATGCCCATGCCGAGCAGGAACACCGACATCGCGCCGAGGAACGGCAGGAAGGTCGGCGTTGAACATCGACACCAGCAGGATCGCGATGCTGCCGGTTGCCGCCAGCAACAAGCCGCCCTGGATCGAGCGATCGAGCCCGAAGCGCGGCGCCAGTTTGGTCGCCAGCATGCCGGCGGCGAACACGATCATCACGGTGCCGGCGAAGAACAGGCCGAGCTGGATCGGCGTGAAGCCCAGCCCCTCGATCAGCACGCGGGGCGCCGCCGAGAACATCGCGAACAACCCGCCCATGATCAGGCTGACGGTCGCCGCCGGAATCAGGAAGCGGCGATCGGCGAACAGGCCGAAATAGGTTTTGGCGATCGCGAGCGGATTGAGCGGAATCCGCGTCGAGTGATGGGTTTCGCCGAGCACTGCGGCATAGGCGATGGCGGCGATGGCGGCGAAGACGCCGACAAAGACGAATTCGGATCGCCAGCCGAAAGAATGATCGAGCGCGCCGCCGAGCAGCGGCGAGAAGCCGGGCGCCGCCGCCATCGCGATCATGATCAGCGCCATCGCGCGGCCCAGCGCCGCGCCGCTGAACAGGTCGCGGGCGATGGCGCGCGACAGCACCGAGGTCGAGCAGGCGCCGGCGGCCTGGATGACGCGGCCGATCAGCAGGCCCGGCAGATCGGTGGCGAGGCCGCACCAGATGCTGCCGGCGATGAACACGACAAAACCTGCCAGCACCGGCATGCGCCGTCCGTAGCGATCCGAGATCGGCCCGACCGCGAGCTGTCCGACCGCGAACACCGCGAGGAATACCGTGATCGAGGCGGTCACTTCCGCGGTCGAGACATGCAGCGACGCCGCCATCTGCGGCAGCGACGGCAACAGGATGTTGGTGGCAAGCGTCCCGATCGCGGCCAGCGTGGCGAGCACGGCTATTTGCGCCGTGGTCGAGGCGGTTTCCGGGCGCGGCACGGCGGCGATCGTGGAAACGGTCTGGTCGGCCATGGAAGCTCCCGGTCAATATGACATGATACATATCATATAAAACGGGATGGGAACCTCTAATGAGGCTAGAAGCTATTTCGGGGCAGGATGCGAAAACGGTATAACCGTCATTGCGAGCCGACGGCATCAGTGCGAGCGAAGCAATCCAGGCTCCTCAAAGATCCAGATGCGCAGAGACTGGATTGCTTCGTCGCAAGGGCTCCTCGCAATGACGGAGCGCGTCTCAGCAGGTTCGCAAACCCTTAACGCCCTCTCCGACCATGTCCGGCTGCCGGACCAGGCCGACCGCCGGCGACAGCAGGATCACCAGCGCCTGCGCGCCGAAGATCGCCACCGCCAGATAGAGGCACAGCTCCGCGCCATAGAGGCCGCCGACCATCGCGCCGAGCGCAGCGCCGACCGGGCGCGCGCCGTAGCTCATGATGTTGATGGCGGAGACTCTCCCGAGCAGCCGCGGCGGCGTCACCGATTGCCGCAGCGTCGTGGTCGAGATCACCCACAGGATCGGGCCGGCGCCGAGCAGGAAGAAGCCGAGGCCCGCGAGCAGGGGGCTTGGAACAACCGTCGTCAGCGCCAGCACCACGGCTGCGACGAAACCGGTCACCGGCCCGAGCGCGATCACGGTGCCGAATTGCAGGCGCTGCATCACCCGCGTCGCCGACAGCGCGCCGACCACCATGCCGACGCCGTACATCGCCAGCGTCGTGCCGACGCCCGACGCCGACAATCCGAGATGCCGGACCGCGTAGGGCACGAATACCGCCAGCACCAGGAACGAGGCGGTGTTGAAGATGAACTGCGTTGCGAATACCGGCCGCAGCAGCGGATGCCGAAACACGAACACCGCGCCTTCCTTGATCTCCTGCAGCGGATGCCGCGCCGGCGCCGGCTCGCGCGCGGGCTCGTAAATTCCGGAGAGCAGCACCACCGCGATGATGGAAAGCGCCGCGGCAACGCCAAATGCCGGCGCAGCGCCTACCCATCCCACCAGCACGCCGCCCAAGGCGGGGCCGCTGGCGAACGCGACGGTGCGCGCAAGTTCGATCCGCGCATTGGCCGATGGCAATGATTGCGGCGGCACCAGTGACGGCACCAGCGCCGGCGCCGCTACGCTGTAGGCGACCGTTCCGCACACCGCGACAAAGCCGAGCAGCGCGAGCAGCGGCAATGTCAACAGCGTTGAACCAGATCAGCGCGAGAATTCCGAGCAGCGCCGCGGCGCGCAGCGCTTCCGAGCCCGCCATCAGCCCGCGCCGCGAGATGCGGTCGGCGAGCAGGCCTGCGGGGATCGCGAACAGGATGAACGGCAGCGTCAGCGCGGTCTGCAGCAGGCCGGTCTGGCCTTCGCCGACGCCGAGCATCAGCACCGCGACGATGGGAGCCGCGGCCAGCGCGATCTGCTCGGCCGATTGCGCGGCGAGATTGGACCAGGCCAGGCGGTTGAAGGTCGGCGGCAGCGGTTGGTTCGGACATGGCGGATTCCCTGGATTGTCATTTCTCTGGACATTGTCAGGCCGCTAAGGACGGCCAAACCACCCGCTTCCCGACAAGGAAGTTCCAGCGATCGATCCATCCAGATTGGAACACCTTGTTTCATTCCGGCGCAGGTTTTGCGGGATTCATCTGCTGCGGTACCAGGCGCGCGAAACGTTAACGCGGCGGCCGCTAATCGTCGCAGGATTCCTCGCAAAACCGGTGCAATTCGACCGCCATTAACCGCGTTGTGTTCCTTTCCCCCGTCCCGCGGCCGATCGGCCCATGGCGGCACGATCGCTGCCCTTCAAGCTCATCTTTCGCTGTCATCCGACCCGATGCGGCACACGCTTGGAGGATTTCATGCTCGTTTCAAATCACGCCGCCCAGCCGACGGCCAGGCTCTCGGATTATCTCGCGATCGCGCGGCCGGATCACTGGATCAAGCATGTGCTGATCATTCCCGGCGTCGCATTTGCGATGATCATGTCCGCGGCGGGGCCGCTCGACGTCGCCGCGCTGGCCGAGCGGTTGCTGACCTGCCTGTTCGTGGCGATGGCGCTGTCGTCGGCCAACTACACCATCAACGAATGGCTCGATGCGCCGTTCGATGCCATGCATCCCACCAAGCGCGCGCGCCCGGCGGTGCAGACCGCGATGTCTCCCGCCATCGTCTTCGCGCAATATATCCTGCTCACTTCCGTCGGCATGCTGGCGGCCAACACCCTCGGCGGCAGTTTCAGCCTGGTCGCCGTGGTGTTCGCGATTTTCGGCGTGATCTATAATGTGCGGCCGATCCGCGCCAAGGATCGCGCCTTTCTCGATGTGATCGTCGAATCGCTCAACAATCCCTTGCGCTTCCTGTTCGGCTGGTTCGCCGTCACGCCCGCACGTCGCGCCGCCGGCATCGATCCTGCTCGCCTACTGGTTCGGCGGCGCGTTCCTGATGGCCGCCAAGCGCGTCTCGGAGCATCGCGCCATCGTCGAGGCCGGCGGCACCGCGAGCCTCGCCGCGTATCGCCCGTCCTTCGCCGTCTACACGCAGTCGAGCCTGGTGACGAGTTGCCTCGTCTACGCCCAGGGCTTTGCGTTCATGATGGCGATCTTCCTGTTAAAATACCGGATCGAATATCTCGTCGTCATTCCGCTGCTTCATCGCGTTGTTTGCGGCCTATATGCGGCTTGCCTTGACGCCCGACTCGGCCGCCGCCCGGCCGGAGGAACTGATGCGGCAGCCGGCGATGATGATCGGGGCCGCGGTCACCATGGCGTTGTTCGGCGTGCTGACCTTCGTCGATCTGCCGTGGCTGAACGGCCTGACCAGTTCCGACCTCATCCATCTCACCTTGGCGTCGCTGACATGTCGATCGCCGCGCCTGTCTGAGGCTCCAAGAAACATTGCCGGGATCGCAGCGGCAACGCTGCTGTTCGCAGCGCTGCTTGTGCTGCTCGACGGCCCGATCTGGCTTGTAAAACTGGTGCCGACCCAGGATGGACCGGTGCATCTGGCGCAGGCCGACCTGATCGCGCGCTTCGGCTGGGGCGGCGCGCTGCAGGAGCCTGCCGCGTCGTTCTATCAATGGAATCCGCGCATCGAACCGAACTCCGCGATCTATCTGCTGCTCGCCGGCCTGATCAGGCTGACCGGCGACGCGCTGATGGCCAACACGCTCTTCCTCAGCCTGTACGGGCTGCTCTGGATCGCAGCCGCGTTCGCGGTTTGCCGCAGCGAGACCGAGCGGCCGATGCTTGCCGATCCTGCTGTTGCTGCCGCTGGCGTTCGGCGTCTTCATCCATTGGGGATTTTATAATTATGCGCTGGGCGTGCCGCTGTTCCTGTTGTTCGCCAGCTTCTGGCATAGAGGCGAGAGAGCGCGGCAACGCGGTCACCTTCATAACCACCGCACTATTCCTGAGCGCGCTTTGCCTCACTCACCTCACCGCAGTCGTCGCGGCCTGCCTGCTGCTTGCCGCCGATGGTTTGGCCCGCGCGATCCAAACGCTGGACCGCTCCGGCATGTCGCGTCGCCATCAGGCAGTTGATCATCGATGGCGCCTGGGCCGCCGCGGCCGCACTGCCGGTGCTGCTGATCACCGCCAGCTTCTTGATGGCGTATCACAATATTCCCGGTGAAGCCGCCAGGCACCGATGGCGGGCTGACGCAGATCCTGCGCCGGATCGCCGCGGCGACTACCTGTTCAGCTTTACCTCGTGGGAAGTCGTCGCACTCGCGCCGTTGCTGGCCGCGCTGGCGATCGCAGGCGTCGCGGCGTTGCGCCGGATCAAATCCGGCGACCTGATGTGGCCGATCTTCTTCGTGCTCGTCGTTCTGCTGTCGTTGCTCAATCTCAAGACCGGCTCGGCCTCGCTCTCGGAACGGCTTGCCCCGTTCACCTGGATCGCCGTCGTGATGGCGATCGCCAGCCGGCAACCCGGCGCCGCGCTGGTGCGCACGCTTTGCTTCGCGGCGCTCGCCGGCCTGATCGGGCAGACCGCCATCCGCTCGCTCGCCTACAAGAGCTGGTCGGCCACGCTGGAAAGCGAACTTGCCGCCGGCCGGGAGAATCCCGGAGCGACCTTTGCCAATGCCGACCTGATCGCGCAGCGCAGCAGCGCGCTGTTCGCCTGGCGCGTCCGCCCCACGCTGCACGCGGACCAGACCGCCGCGCTCGCCGCGCACGGCGCCGGACTGTCGTCGCCGCTGCCCTCGACCCGGTATTTCGGCTACTTCCCGCTGCAATATGTCGAGGCCCGGGATTTTATGCGCGCGACGCCGGATTGGGAATCCGAGCCGGACGCGGTCTCGCTGGCCGCATTCCGCAATTCCAACCAGGGCGCGCCGCATATCCTGATCGTGTCGTCCTCCGATGAGTCCGGCGCGGCGCTGGCGAGCCGGCTCGGATACGGCGATTGCAAAGCCAGTGACAGCGGCGCGCGGCAACTTGCCGTTGCAAGGCCTCGACCACGGCTGAGCGTCGCGCATGAATAAGATCGTAGTAGCCGGAATCGTCATCGACCGGCCGGCGATCATGCCGATGCGTGTTCGGTCTTCCCGTCTCGATGCCGCTGGTGCTCGATCTCGACGGCACGCTGATCGCGGGAGATCTGCTCTACAAAAGTTTTTTCTCGATCCTGCGGCGGAATCCTTTTGTCGTATTTCAATGCGCGATATGGCTGTTGCGCGGCCGCGCCGCGCTGAAGCGCCAGCTTGCGTTGCGCAGCCGGATCGACTGGAATCGGCTACACCTGCATCAGGACGTGTTGGCGCTGGCGATCCGCGAAAAGACCGCCGGCCGGATGATCGTGCTTGCGACCGCCGCCGACGCGGTTCTTGCCGCCCAACTGGCGTCGCGTCTCGGCTTCGTCGATCAGGTGTTCGCCTCGGACGGCCAGCGAAATCTCAAGGGCTCTGCGAAGGCGGCGATGCTGCGCCAGCTGTTTCCCTTCAGGCTTCATCTATGCGGGTGACAGCGCGGCCGACCTGAAGGTATGGCGACACGCAAACGGCATCGTCCTCGTCAACGCGCGCAACTCTGTCGCCGAAGCGGCGCGCGCGCTGGGGCGGCCGATGCTGGAATTGTCGGGCCGCGCTGGATCGCAACCAGCGGTTCCCGTCTTGAGGTAATTCGATCCGATTCTCCACAATACGTGGCCAAGGTATATGGTCTTCAGCGCAGGTTAGGCGGCGCTGGAGAGACCTTCATGACGTGGGCATGGCTTTGGGTCTTGGCAGCAATTGTCACCGGCATTGTCGCTTTCGCCGTTTGGCGCAGGCCCTCCCGAACTCGCCGTGATTACACGGGGCTTAAGCATCATGCGAAGGTGCATTCGTTCCGCATCAGCACCGCCATCCTGGCCTGGGGATTGATCGTCGCCGCGTTCTACTATCGACCCGACCTGCTTAAATGGGCGCTTCGAACGATAACGCACGGCATTGAAGCAATTGGAGACTTGCTTCCCTCTCCGTGGGGTGACCGGGCAGAAGTGATTTTGCGGGAGCTGGGCGGCTTTGTCTGGTTTCAAATCACGCTGATAATTGTTGCCGTTCGCGTACTTTTCTCCGGCATTGCGATGGCATGGCGGCTTGGCAGACGCGGCGATAGAATCGACTAGTCAAATGGGCCGCCGTGCATCACAGGCGTCGCCGAGAGCGCGGCGACCACCATGCCGGAAGCGTTCTTCATTTGCAGCCTGCGCGGTCAGCCAGGCCGTCGCCTCGATCAGGCTGCGTCTTCACACCCGGCGCGGCCCTAGCGGGCGCCGTGCGGTTTTGCGGCCGTGTCACCGGGGGCTGGAGGCGGTTCGTCGGGGTTGGCGAGTTTCTGTGCGGCCAAGGCATTGGTGAGGTTGGTCAGCGCGTCAGGACCGGCCGCGAAGCCGGCCTCGGCAAGTATCCTGTCGATAATCGGCTTGAACGCCGAGACCGACAGCAACTGGCTGGCAAGGCCGTCGCCGAGACCAAGACCGCCGCCGGCGCCTCCACTGCCGCCGCCGCCACGCCCGAGCAGGCTTCCGGTATCGAAGATCCTGATTTCGGAAATTTTCTCGATCGGCTTGACGGCCTGCGCGAGCGCGTCCGGAATGATGTTGATGCGGGCGAGATTGAGATCGTAATCGACCATCGCCGAACTGAGCTTGTTGCGGGCTTCGGCCTTCAGCGTCGCCACCTCGGCCTCGGCCTGACCGAGCGACTTGACGCCGGCGGCGCGGGTGGTTGCGGCATTGGCGTCGGCCTTGGCCAGCACGTTGATGGCTTCCGCCTTGTTGGCGGCGGCCTGCTTTTCGGCCTCCGCCATCACGGTGATCGGCATCGCGTTGGTTTCCGCGGCCTTTCGCGCCGCGATCACGTTGATGATCTTGTCGCGCTCGGCGATTTCGGTGGCCCGCGCGGTCGTGACTTTTTCCTCGGCCGAGATCGCAAGCGCGCGCGCGGTTTCGGCGATGGTCTGCGCTTCGGATTGCTCCTTGCTCTTGGCGGCGACGATGATCGCGGCCTCCTGGGCGACGATCTGGATATCGCGCTCCATTTCGGTGGTGCGGCGCTTGACCGCGAGATCGGCTTCGATCTTGCGGGTATCGCGGGCCTGGTTGGCTTCGGTCTGCTTGTTGGCGACCGCCAACTCCTGCCCGATGCGGTATTCGGCCTCGTTCTGCAGCGCGGTCTGTTCGACCTGCGCCTGCTGCGCGCGCATCGCGGCGGTCTTGTTGGCGATGTCGCGCTGCTGCGCCAGTTCCGCCTCGCGCTTGGTGCTTTCGATCGTCAGCGTGGTCTGCCGGGCGACCAGATCCTGCTGGGCGATGTTCACCTCGGTGGTGCGGACGATCTGGTTGCGCTCCTGCTCGCGCTCCTTGGTGATCTTGGTCAGGGTCGTCAGGCCGTGGGCGTCGAAGAAATTGGTGGGATTGAAGTGCTTGATGTCGCTCTGGTCCAGCCTGGTCAGCGAAACCGATTCGAGTTCAAGTCCGTTGTTCTGGATGTCGGCGCCGACCGCGTCCTGCACCGATTTGACGAAGGTCGCGCGCTGCTCCTGAAGCTCCTCGAGATTCATGGTGGCCGCGACCGAACGAAGCCCGTCGACGAATTTCGCTTCGATCAATTCGCGCAGTTCGGTGGCGTCATTGGTGCGGTTGCCGAGCGTCTGCGCGGCAAGCGCGATCGAGGACATGTCGGGTTTGACGCGAACGTAGAATTCGGCGCCGATATCGACGCGCATGCGGTCTTTGGTGATCAGCGAATCCGGACCGCCGCGGGTGACTTCCAGGCGCAACGTCTTCAGATTGACCGCGGCCGTGGAATGGAAAACCGGCAGCACAATCGAGCCGCCGTCGAGCACTACCTTCTGGCCGCCGAGGCCGGTGCGGACATAGGCTTCGTCACGCGTGGAACGCCGGTAAAGTCTGGCGAAGATGAGGCCGATGACAAGAATGGCAACAACGCCAATGCTAACGGGTACAGCGAGTTCCCACATTTTATGTCCTGTCTGATGATCGTTGATGTTCGATGAGGTCGGCGGGAGCGGAAATGGCGATGAAGCTCTTGGCGTCGCGGTCGACCAGCAAGACGCTGGTGCCGACCGCAAGCGCCGGTAAATCGCGGCTGGCGCGTGCCGAGACAGTGTGCCAGTTGCCGAAGACATCCTTGAGACGAACGCGGCCGGGCAGTCCCTGATCGAGCGGTCCGACCGAAACCATGGCAACCTTGCCGACGAAATCGGCGTCGCTGACGGCGTAGGTCTCGTCGCGCGGGATGATGCGGGCGATGCCACGGCTTGTGGTCCGAATGACGGGAATGCTGCCGGCGGCCGCTGCAAGTGCTGCGATCGAGACCGGTACGGCAAAGCCTGCCGCATGCGCGATGCCTTGCAACAGGAATCCTTCGATCGAGAACACGCCGAACGCCAGAATGAGCAGGATCAGGAGCGGCAGGCGCCCGGCGTTGATCCAGAGCAGCAGGCCGCCGAGGCCGTTGTGGCTATCGGCTTCGACAGTAACGTCGGTGCCGAGGAGTTCGCTGATTGAAAAGCCGATCAGGGTCGTCAGCAACTCGATGCCGCCGAGCACGGCCATGATCGCGGCGGCAACCGCGAACGGCCGCACATCGGGCGCCAGCAGGATGTCGCTTATGGCACTCATTGCTGGGATTTGATCCTTTCAAGCCGCGCCGAGATTTCCCGTTCGCGATGCAAGCGGTCGAGTTCGTCGAGCTCCCTGTCGCCGAGCACGCTGGAAGCGGGAACGCCGGTCACCCGGGCGATCGCGGCCATCGCGAGATCGGCGCTCTTTGTCTTGGTCGCTGGCATCGCCCGTCCGGTTTCCTGCGGATCATGTTGCGCGAGGCTCGCCTCGAGATCGGCGAGACGGACTTCGGCTTCGCGCCGCGCGCCCAACATTGCCGTTAAGGCCTTGGTCTGCTCATCGATTTCGAGTTCGATGAAATCCTTCGCGCGTTCCAGCGCGATGCCCTGGGATTCCAGATCAATTTGCCGTGCAACGCCGGCGCGGGCGAGGTCTTCGCGGTTTTCCGCAACTGCGAGCCGGATCTTTTCCGTCAGGCTGGCGATTTCAGCATCCAACGCTTCGCGCCGCCGTTTCAGACGGAATTCCTCGGCGCGCGATTTGCCGAGCGCATAGCGCGCTTCGTCGGCGCCGGCATCGATTTCGCGGATCGCCTGTTTGACCAGCGCGACCTTGTTGCCGCTTTCCGCGTTATCGATGGTTTGGCTGGCGATGGCGGCAAGAAGCCGGCCCATACGTGCAAGGATGCCTTCGTGAAGCATGGTCTTCTCCTCGGGTTGTGTTGATTTCGATTTGACGGCGATGTGGATTTCGTAAGCGTGGCCGTCCGAGACCAAGTGAGCCGGGAAGGGGCTTTCCCAGCCGGCAAGATAGCCCGGGACCTCGAACGGCACCAAGACGCGTCCTTTGACAGTGCTAATGGTCAGTGAAGTCGGCCCCTTGATCGCGAACAGCTTGTCGTCGAGCGGAATGCGCCGGATCGCGGTGCCCGCGACATAGCCGGCGCGGTCGCGCAGGCCGAGCGTCACCAGACGGGCCGGCAGACCGGTCTCGGTGCGAATCTTCTCGTAAGCCTGGGCGTGCAGGGAAACGAGATTCGCACCCACCGGCGCGACATCCTCAGAGTATTTGCATCATCCGGTCGTAGGCCGCGAATGTCGCTTCAATCGCCTGGACGCCTGCTTCGTCGGGATGCAGGGCGTAGCGCAGGGTTGCAGCGGCTGATTTCAGAGACTGATCTGGCCATGGTGATATCATAAAGCACTTCCCTAGTGCTTTACAAGCCGGCTCTGCGGATTATTTGTCGGCACCAGATGCAGTTGCAAATTAGTTGCAACAAGGTCGAAAATAGGCCATCGTGCGGTAATGCATGCGATTTCGCCGAAAATACTGCCCGATCCGCCCGCCGACAGCGGTCTCTCGCGGGGTGCTCGGTGCTTCGGGATGGCATTCGGGCAACGCAGCCGACGCCCAGCGCAGCCTTGCCGAGGTCAATGCGACCATCCCGATCCCGGTCGGCGGCCACTGGTTTCGCCGGCTGCTGGCCTTTGCCGGTCCCGGCTACATGGTTTCGGTCGGCTACATGGACCCCGGCAACTGGGCCACCGATCTCGCCGGCGGCGCGCAGTTCGGCTACACGCTGCTGTCGGTGATCCTGCTGTCGAACGTGATGGCGATCCTGCTGCAGGCGCTCGCCGCGCGGCTCGGCATCGTCACCGACCGCGATCTCGCGCAGGCCTGCCGCGACAGCTTTTCGAAACCCGTCAACATCATGCTGTGGCTCGCCTGCGAGGCCGCGATCATCGCCTGCGATCTGGCCGAGGTGATCGGCACCGCGATCGCGCTGCAACTGCTGTTCGGCATTCCGCTGATCGGCGGCGCGCTGATCGCAGCGCTCGATGCCTTCCTGCTGCTGCTGCTGATGAACAAGGGTTTTCGTTTTCTCGAAGCTTTTGTGATCGCGCTGCTGATCGTCATCGCGATCTGCTTCTCGGTGCAAATTGTCGCCGCGGCGCCGCCGGTCGCCGCCGTGCTGCGCGGCTTTGTGCCATCCACCGCGATCGTCACCAATCCCGCGATGCTCTACATCGCCATCGGCATCATCGGCGCCACGGTGATGCCGCATAATCTCTATCTGCACTCGTCGATCGTGCAGACCCGCGCCTATCCGCGCACCGACGAAGGCCGCCGCGACGCCATCAAATGGGCGACCACGAACTCGACCATCGCGCTGATGCTGGCGCTGTTCATCAACGCGGCCATCCTGATCGTCGCCGCCGCGACATTCCACGACAGCGGCCACGCCGACGTCGCCGAGATCGGCAAGGCGTTTGAACTGTTGTCGCCGCTGCTCGGCCTCGGCATCGCATCGACCTTGTTTGCGATCGCGCTGCTGGCATCCGGCCTCAACTCGACGGTGACGGCGACGCTCGCCGGGCAAATCGTCATGGAAGGATTTTTGCGGCTGCGGATGCCGAGCTGGGCGCGCCGGCTGGTGACCCGCGGCGTCGCCATCGTGCCGGTGGTCGTCGTCACCGCGCTGTATGGCGAGCGCGGCACCGGGCAATTGCTGGTTTTCAGCCAGGTCATCCTGTCGATGCAGCTGCCGTTCGCCGTGATCCCGCTGGTGCGGTTCGTTTCGGACCGGCGCAAGATGGGCGATTTCGTCGATGCCGCGATGGATGTCCGTTGCGGCGTGGATCGTGGCCGGCATCATCGTGACGCCTGAACCTCAAGCTGCTGTTCGATACGATTACTTCGTAGCCCGGATGGAGCGCAGCGCAATCCGGGAATCTCGCCACGGCCCCGGATTTCGCTGCGCTCCATCCGGGCTACAAGGTGTGGAGCTAATCCTGCGGCTCGCTCGGCATTTCGCCGGTGGCGTCGACGCGCAGCCAGCCGGAGGGCGCGAGGCGCTGCTGCGGCAGGAAGCGGCCCTTGTAGTCCATCTTCTTGGAGCCTTCGATCCAGTAGCCGAGATAGACGTAAGGCAGCCCGAGCCTGCGGGCGCGGGTGATGTGATCCAGGATCATGAAGGTGCCGAGCGAGCGGCTTTCCTCCGACGGTTCGAAGAACGAATACACCATCGACAGCCCGTCGCTGAGCACGTCGGACAGCGCCACCGCCACCAGGCCTTCGCCGCGGCCGGTGATGCCGCTGTCGATGCCGCGCTTGCGATATTCGATGATGCGGGTCTCGACGTGGCTGTCCTCGACCATCATCGCGTAATCGAGCACGGTCATGTCGGCCATGCCGCCATGGCGATGGCGATGATCGAGATAGGCGCGGAATACCGAATACTGCTCCGAGGTCGGCATCGCGCTGCGCTGCTCGCCGACGATGTCGGCGTTGCGCGCCAGGACTTTTGCGGAAATTGCGCGACGGGCGGAATTCGTTGGCGATCACCCGCACCGAGACGCAGGCGCGGCACTGGTCGCAGGCGGGGCGGTAGGCGATCGACTGGCTGCGCCGGAAACCGCCATGGGTGAGCAGGTCGTTGAGATCGCCGGCCTTGTCGCCGACCAGATGCGTGAACACCTTGCGCTCGTGCCGGCCCGGCAGATACGGGCAGGGCGAGGGCGCCGTCAGGTAGAATTGCGGGGTGTCGCGCGAATGCTGGGTCACGTGATGTCGTCAGTCTCCGAAGCAGTTACGTGGAGCATCGCGCCGCGGAGGCCGACGGTCAATCGGTTTGCGTCGCGTCAGTAGCGTCCGCGCCGGCTGCGCGACCTGGGCTGCGAACGGAACTGTTGATAACCACGGTTCCCAGGATCATGTCGTGCAACAGCCGGCGGCGGCCGTTGAACAGCCCGACCAGCAGAATCAGCGGCGTAAAGAACGACACCGACAGCCAGAACAGCAGCGCATGGGCGGCGCCCAGCACGAAATAGCCGGGCGCGCCGGTCCAGGTGCGCAGCTGCAGATCCATCACCCGCATGCCCAGGGTGGCCGAATGCGGCCCGCCCAGCGACGCGCCGTAATAGACCAGCGCCCAGATCACCGAGGCCGGCGATACCAGCCAGAACAGCGCCCAGCCCAGCCCCAGCGTGACCACGCCGAACACGGCGATGAACATGCAGGCCAGAACCACCGGGAATCGACAGCACCACCAGATCGATCAGGAACGCGAACACCCGCCGCGTCAGCACGCCGCGAAACAGTTCCGGCTGCAGCCACGGATCGAGGGCATGCGGCGGGGGGCCGCCCGGCGTGCCACTGCGAGTTGAACCGCTGTCAGACATGATCAGTCCTTTCGACTGCGTCGCCGCGCAGGACATGGATATGGCGGAGTGCGGTTGCAAGATGCGTAGGGCGGATTAGCGAAGCGTAATCCGCCGTGCCGGATTCGCCTGCGCTGTGGCGGAGTTACGCTGCGCTAACCCGCCCTACGATTCCGCTTTCAGCTTCTCCGCCGCCTGCGCGGCAAAATACGTCAGCACGCCGTCGGCGCCGGCGCGCTTGAAGGCCGAGCAGGCTTTCCATCATCGCGCGCTCGCCGTCGATCCAGCCGTTTTGCGCCGCGGCCGCGATCATCGCGTATTCGCCGGACACCTGATAGGCGAAGGTCGGCATCGCAAAGGTGTCCTTGACCCGCCGCACGATGTCCAGATACGGCATGCCGGGCTTGACCATCACCATGTCGGCGCCCTCGGCGATGTCGAGTTCGACCTCGCGCAGCGCCTCGTCGGAATTGGCCGAGTCCATCTGGTAGGTGCGCTTGTCGCCGGTCAGCGTCTTGGCCGAGCCGATGGCGTCGCGGAACGGGCCGTAAAACGCCGAGGCGTATTTCGCCGCATAGGCCATGATCTGCACGTCGAGGAATCCGGCCTCGTCCAGCGCCTCGCGGATGGCGCCGACCCGGCCGTCCATCATGTCCGAGGGGGCGATGATGTCGCAGCCGGCTTCCGCCTGCACCAGCGCCTGCCGCACCAGCACCGCGACGGTTTCGTCGTTGAGGATCTTGCCGTCCCTGATCAGCCCGTCATGGCCGTGGCTGGTGAAGGGATCCAGCGCCACGTCGCAGAGCACGCCGAGGCCGGGAAATTCCTTCTTGATCGCGCGCACCGATTGGCACACCAGGTTGTCGGCATTGAGCGCCTCGGAGCCGTGCTCGTCGCGCAGGCTTGGCTCGGTATAGGGAAACAGCGCGATGCAGGGAATGTTCAGTTTTACCGCGCGCTCGGCATCGCGCACCGCCTGATCGACGCTGAGCCGCTCGACGCCGGGCATCGAGGCGACGCGCGGCGCGCTTGTTGTGGCCGTCGACCACGAACAGCGGCCAGATCAGGTCGTCGGTGGTCAGCACGTTTTCCCGCACCAGCCGGCGCGCCCATTCCGCCTTGCGGTTGCGGCGCGGGCGCATGATCAGATCGAGGGGAGGGGCGGCAGCGCGCTGTCCGCGCCGGGGGCCGTCGCGCATCTCGATCGGACGCCCGAATTTGATCGCCATGTTATCGTCACTCCTCGAAGGCAGGACCGGATTGACCTTTCCAACTCTAGCACCTTGGCGCGGTCTCGTCACCGCGCCCTTGATCCACCGCAAGCGCGATTGATTTTGCCGGGCCAACGGGTCATGACTCTGCTCATGAACAACTCCTTGACCATGAGCCGCATCCGCATGTCTGAAACCCCATCGCGCGACCAGACGCCGCGGGACAACGCCATGTCGGTGGCGGCGATCTCGCACGGGCGGGTGGAGTCCGGCGACAATGTATGGACCAGGCGGCTGGTGCTGTTCCTGCGCATCATGGCGGTGGTCTCGGTCGCCAAGGGGCTTTATCACTGGGCGCAGGTGACGGGCTTTGTCGGCGGCGAGGACGACGCCTTCGAAAACCAGTCGATGGCCTGGCAGAGCGCGACGGTGTATTTCGCGGTGATCGAACTGGTCGCCGCCGTCGGCCTGTGGCTCGCGACGCCCTGGGGCGCGGTGGTGTGGCTCACCACCGTGGTCTCGATGGCGGTGATCGAACTGATGTTTCCGGCGATCTACGGCGGCAGCATCGCGATCGTCGGCGTCGAGGCCGTGATGCTGGCGGCGTATCTGGCGCTGGCGTGGATGGCCGCGCGCGAACGGCCGCCATAAGCTCGCTCTTCGTCATGCGCGGGCTTGACCCGCGCATCCAGCACTCTTCGCAAGAGTCTGCGAAGAGGATGGATTGCCGGGTCAAGCCCGGCAATGACGGCGGCGGGTGGCCCCGGAATGACGAGTCGCATAAAATTTTCCGCATTTTTTCGCGGTAAGATTTCAGTCACCCTAACGGCGCGGTCATCCTGTTACGCGAATGTTTCGAATTCGAACTGTCCTGTTCCCGAATGCGACAAAGGCGCAGACGAAGCGTGAACAGAGGCGCTGCGCGTCCTCAATGAAATGTTGCGAAAAGTCCTTATGCGGCGGGCTTAATCCGCAATTCACTGTCTTAAATTCATGATCTCTTTATTGTCTTATTTAAGCTGATCTTCAAACGCGCTCCCCTATGGTCATGGCTATCAGGCGGGACACAAGTTTCGTCGAATAAGTCGATAAAAACGACAACAGGGGACGTGTCATGATGAAAGCCGTTGCAACGGCGGTGGAAACCGCTGAACGCAACGCCGGCCAGGCGCCGGTGCAGCCGCTCTATCTCGAAGCATTGACTTTGGTGGAGCGGCTGCATCGCCGCCTGCTCGACGTCATCAAGGACGAATTCGACCGCCGCGGCCGCGCCGACATCAATTCGGTGCAGGCGCTGCTGCTCTACAACATCGGCGACAAGGAACTGACCGCGGGCGAACTGCGCACGCGCGGCTATTACCTCGGCTCCAACGTCTCCTACAATCTGAAGAAGCTGGTCGAACTCGGCTTCCTCGATCATCAGCGCAGCCGCGTCGATCGCCGCTCGGTCCGCATCCGCCTGACCGCGCAGGGCCAGGAAATCCGCCGCATCGTCGATGCGCTCTACCAGAAGCACGTCAAGACCGTGGAGCAGGTCGGCGGCATCTCGAACGAGGAATTCGCGACCCTGAACAAGTCGCTGCATCGGCTCGAGCGGTTCTGGACCGACCAGATCCTGTATCGGCTCTGAGCAGCCATCAAGATTCGGCCAAGCCGGCATCGAAAAAGACCGGCAGCCACCCTCCAAGTTGCTCTCATCAGCGCATCGGTCCATGTCCCGGACCGGTGCGCTTTTTTTTGCGCGCTGCGAACATAAAAGTTTCGTGAGCAGGGAACTTTGCCCACGTCCCGCGCTTTATCCGTCCGTATCGGAGGATTGAAGGTCATGTTGGTCGAGCGCGGCCTGCGGGTCATGAATGTCGAGGCGGTCGGCGACGCCTATGCGATCGCGTCGAATTACCTGCGCAAGACCGGCGCCATTCCCGACACCTTCGTGACCAACGACCGGCTGCTGGAAATCATCGTGCAGATGTTTCACCGCGGCGAATTCAACAAGATCCGGCTCGCCAACAAGGCGATCTCGCAATTCGAGGCCACGCAGCGCGTTTGAACTTTTGATTTCAACCTTGACATCGACATGACTTCCAACGAGGATTCCATGGACTCCGCCATCGACCGCATCATGCAGACCTATGACCTCCTGGTGAACCAGCACCGCCGCCGCCAGCGCCGAAGCGCGCGCCAAGGTGACCGATATGTCGGCACGCTGTTCGAGGCCGGCGAAAAGGACACCCACCGCCTCACGGTGTGCGGGCTGACCTATTTGCGCGAACTCGACGGCAGCAGCGATCCGGTGAAGGCGGGATTTACGGGGCTGTAGAGCGCGAGCGCGTTGCCCCGGACGCAGCGCAGCTGTCAGTCCTCGCGAAGCGGGGACCCAGTAACCACCGCGGTTCGTGAATGCAGCGAGTTCGTCCGCAGTGACTGGGATCGCCGCGCTCTAGCCGATGAGCGGTGACATGGGTCACCGCGTTGCGCAGGCGACGCGGAGTGCTTGCGCGACCTTCGCAATTCAAATTTCAAACAGCCAAGCGCTCGCGTCCTCGCGCCGCCGCGCGAGTTGGGCTTTTAGTTGTTCTCCCCTCTTTGAGGGGAGACGGAACGCCGAAAGGCGCGCCTTGGTACTCAGTGCCGCAGCTTATTTCCCGGATTGCCGAGAAACAGAGGCCACGGAAACGCCTCTCAGCGTTCCGCCGCGGCGACTTCTTCGACCCTGGGACCTGCTTCCGGGCACCGGCGCGAGAAGCTCGCCATCCAGGCAGGTTTCCCCACCCTTCACCTGTCCCGTCCAGCCATTGAAGGCAGCGCCCCGTAGTGGGCCCGGACGGTTACCCAAGGCCTCCCGATGCCATGCTTGCGAGGCACAGCCGCAGGCGCCGCATCCGACCGGCTTGGGTTACCCCTCCCCGGCCAAGCTTTCGCTCTGTCCCACTTCAGTAACGCCTCTAGAAGCGCCCCTCATTGGACAGGACACGAGCAGGATAAGCGAGGTTCTGGGGACGGGGATAACTATTCATGATTTCGAAAACGATTTAATGTTGATGAACGACAAAAACTCCACCGTCATCCTGAGCGCTCGCCGCGCAGCGGCGAGCCTCGAAGGATCAGGCCACAAGCGAGATGCCGCAAAACTGTGCCCGCGGCCATCCTTCGAGACGCGCGCAAGGGCGCGCTCCTCAGGATGACGGCGAGGATGCGGCGTCGCCGATGACGACGTATTGCGCGCGACGCGGGTGAAGGCATCTGCTAAATAGTTGCGCTCACAAGATCGCCTCCCGAGGACTCCCCATGCTCACCCTCCATCACCTCAACGACTCCCGCTCGCAGCGGATCCTCTGGCTGCTGGAAGAACTCGGCACGCCCTATGAGATGACAGCGCTATCAGCGCGATGCCAAGACGCGGCTGGCGCCGCCGGAGCTGGAGGCGGTGCATCCGCTGGGCAAGTCGCCGGTGATTGTCGATGGCGATGTGAAGATCGCGGAGTCCGGGGCGATCGTCGATTACATCATCCGCCATTACGGCGGCGGCAAGATGATGCCCGCGCCCGGCAGCGCCGAGTACGAGGCCTATCAAGAGTGGCTGCATTATTCGGAAGGCTCGGCGATGCTGCCGCTGATGATGCATCTCTATGTCTCGCGGCTGGGCGATGCCGGCAAGCCGCTGCATCCGCGGATCGACAGCGAGATGGCGCGGCATCTCGGCTATGTCGACCGCGCGCTGGAGGGGCGGGAGTTCTTTGTCGGCGATGCGCTGTCGGGGGCGGATATCCAGATGAGCTTTGTCGGCGAGATGGCGAAGGTGTTCGACCGGATCGCGCCGTATCCGAATCTCGCGGCATGGCTCAAGCGCATGCATGCGCGGCCGGCGTTCCAGCGCTCGGTCGAGAAGGGCGGGGCGTATCGGTTTGCGAAATAGTACGTGTCCCGGGCGCGATGCGGCGCGTAGCTCTTGCGAAGCGCTGCTTCGCAGAACCGGGACCCCGGTTAAGCAAACAGCCGGGCCCCGGCTCTGCAGCGCACCACGCCGCAAGGGCGGCGCGCTGCGCTGCGTCCGGGGAACGGCAACCCCTCCAAATCCCTGGCATCCCACCATATCTTGCATAAATAGCGGGCAGCAGCCGCAAGCGCTTGGCCTGTCCGGCCCCGATATGCTAATCGGCGGACGCCGCTTTCGACCGCCACACTTGACCGCCCGCCAGCCCCTAAGAGCCTGCGGCGGTGGAGATATTTCGCCGATGAACCCTCCCGCCACCTCCGCCAAGACCGCTTCCGCGCCCGACTCGTTCTTCACCGCCACGCTTGCCGAGGCCGATCCGGAGATCGCAGCCGCGATCCGCGGCGAACTCGGCCGCCAGCGCCATGAGATCGAGCTGATCGCGTCGGAAAACATCGTCAGCCGCGCGGTGCTGGAAGCGCAGGGCTCGGTGATGACCAACAAATATGCCGAAGGCTATCCCGGCAACCGCTATTACGGCGGCTGCGAATTCGTCGACGTCGCCGAGACGCTGGCGATCGAGCGCGCCAAAAAGCTGTTCGGCGCCAACTTCGCCAATGTGCAGCCGAACTCCGGCAGCCAGATGAACCAGGCGGTATTTCTGGCGCTGCTGCAGCCCGGCGACACGTTCATGGGGCTCGACCTCGCCGCCGGCGGCCATCTCACCCATGGCTCGCCGGTCAACATCTCCGGCAAATGGTTCAAGGCGCAGCATTACACCGTGCGCCGCGACGACCAGCTGATCGACATGGACGAGGTCGCGCGCCGCGCCGAGGAAGTGAAGCCGAAACTGATCATCGCCGGCGGCTCGGCCTATTCGCGGCCATGGGATTTCAAGCGCTTTCGCGAGATCGCCGACAGCGTCGGCGCCTACTTCATGGTGGACATGGCGCATTTCGCAGGCCTCGTCGCCGGCGGCGTGCATGCCTCGCCGATTCCGCATGCGCATGTCGACCACCACCACCACGCACAAGTCGCTGCGCGGCCCGCGCGGCGGGTTGATGCTGTGGAATGACGAGACGCTGACCAAGAAATTCAATTCGGCGGTTTTCCCGGGCCTGCAGGGCGGCCCGCTGATGCATGTGATCGCGGCCAAGGCGGTGGCGTTCGCCGAAGCGCTGCGGCCGGACTTCAAGGTCTATGCGCGCAACGTGGTGGAGAATGCCAAGGCGCTGGCGGAATCGCTGCGCGCGCATGGCCTCGACATCGTCTCCGGCGGCACCGACAACCATCTGATGCTGGTCGACCTGCGGCCCAAGGGCCTCAAGGGCAACGTCTCCGAGAAGGCGCTTGGTGCGCGCCGCGCTGACCTGCAACAAGAACGGCATCCCGTTCGATCCCGAAACGCCGTTCGTCACCTCCGGCCTGCGGCTCGGCACGCCGGCGACGACCACGCGCGGTTTCGGCGTCGCCGAATTCCAGCAGGTCGGCGGGCTGATCTCCGAAGTGCTCAACGCGCTGGCGCAATCGCCCGACGGCAAGGCGCCGCTGGTCGAAGCCTCGGTGAAGGAACGGGTAAAAGCGCTCACCGACCGCTTCCCGATTTATTGAGTGAGCACGTCATTGCGAGCGCAGCGAAGCAATCCAGAGCCCGGGGCGAGGCTGGATTGCTTCGTCGCTGCGCTCCTCGCAATGACGGGGAGATAGGTCCATGCGCTGCCCAAGCTGCAACAGTCTCGATACGCAGGTGAAGGACTCGCGTCCGACCGAGGATTCCGCGGTGATCCGGCGGCGGCGGGTCTGCATGGCCTGCAATTTCCGCTTCACCACCTTCGAGCGGGTGCAGCTGCGCGAACTCACGGTGATCAAGCGCAACGGCCGCCGGGTGCCGTTCGACCGCGACAAGCTGGTGCGCTCGCTGCAGATCTCCTTGCGCAAGCGCCCGGTCGATCCGGAGCGGGTCGAGAAGATGGTGTCGGCGATCGTGCGCGAGCTTGAAAGCGGCGGCGAGGCGGAGATTTCGTCGGAGACCATCGGCGAGATCGTGATGGAGCATCTGCGCCAGCTCGACGACGTCGCCTATGTGCGCTTCGCCTCGGTGTATCGCAATTTTCGCGAGGCCAAGGATTTCGAGACCGTGCTCGGCGAACTCTCCGGCGACGACGACCGGCCCGGCGCACGCTACGCAAATGATCTTCCGCATTCTGGAAGATCAATACGCCGAAAAATCCAAAGCGTCGAAAGCCGCCGACCAGCGCTTCATGGCGCTGGCGCTGGCGCTGGGCCGGCGCGGGCAGGGCCGCACCTGGCCCAATCCCGCCGTCGGCGCCGTGATCGTCAAGGACGGCGTCATTGTCGGCCGCGGCTGGACGCAGCCCGGCGGGCGTCCGCATGCCGAGGTCGAGGCGCTCAGGCGCGCCGGCGAGGCCGCGCGCGGGGCCACGCTGTATGTGACGCTGGAGCCGTGCTCGCATCACGGCAAATCGCCGCCCTGCGCCGATGCGGTGATTGCCGCCGGCATCGCGCGCGTGGTGTCGGCGATCGAGGATCCCAATCCGGAAGTGGCGGGGCAGGGCCATGCGCGGCTGCGCGCGGCCGGGATCGTGGTCGATGTGGGCTTAGGCGCTGCCGAGGCGGCGCACGACCACGCCGGACATTTCCGCCGTATCCGCGACAAGCGCCCGCATGTGATCCTGAAGCTGGCGGTCTCGTCGGACGACAAGATCGCCGCGGCCGGGCCGCAAGCCGGTCGCCATCATCGGGCGAGGCCGCGAAGATCGCGCGTGCATCTGCTGCGCGCGCAATGCGACGCCATCCTGGTCGGGATCGGCACCGTGCTGGCGGACGACCCGCTGCTGACCTGCCGGCTGCCGGGCATGGAGGCGCAATCGCCGGTGCGGGTGGTGCTGGACCGCGCGCTTGCGGATTCCCGGCTCCAGCCGGCTGGTGCATTCGGCGCGCGAGACGCCGCTGTGGGTGATGACCTCGAACCTTTCGGAGGCGCCGGCCGCGATGAAGCTCGGCGCTGCCGGCGCGCAGGTGATCCGCGTCGCCGCCACGACGCACGCCGCCATCGGGGCTCGATCTGGCGGCGGTGCTGCATGCGCTTGCGGAGAAAGGCATCACGCGGCTGCTGGTGGAGGGCGGATCGCGGGTGGCGTCGTCGTTTGTCGCGGCCGGCCTTGTCGATGAAATGTGGCTGCTGCGCGGGCCCGACGCGATCGGCGCCGACGGCGTTCCGGCGCTGGACGCATTGCCGGTCTCAGCCATCACCCAGTCGCCGCAGTTCAAAGTTCGTGCTAGCGAAAGCCTGCAGAACGACACTCTCACGATCTACGAGCGCGCATAAAATGTTCACCGGCATTGTCACCGATATCGGCGAGATCGTCGCCCTGACGCCGACGGCGCAGGGGCAGCTGCACCGGCTGCGCATCGCCTGCCGCTACGATCGGGCGACCATCGCGGACGGCGCGTCGATCGCCTGCAACGGCGTTTGCCTGACGGTGGTTGCGTCCGGCGTGGCGCAGGGCAAGACCTGGTTCGAGGTCGATGCCGCCGCCGAGACGCTGGCCATGACCACGGCGAAACACTGGACGCGTCGGCACCAAGCTCAACCTGGAGCGCGCGCTGAAAATCGGCGACGAACTCGGCGGCCACATCGTCGCCGGCCACGCCGACGGCATCGCCACCATCGTCGCGCGCGACGATCTGCCCGACATGGCGCGGTTCGAGCTGCGCACCACGCGCGAGCTGGCGCGCTTCATCGCCGCCAAGGGCTCGGTGACGCTGGACGGCGTGTCGCTGACGGTGAATACGGTCGAGGACGTCAGGTTTTCGGTGCTGATCATTCCGCACACGCTTGCCGTCACCACGCTCGGCGACTGGCGCGCCGGCAGCGAGGTCAACCTCGAAGTCGACCTGATGGCGCGCTATGCGGCGCGGCTGAGCGAGATGAAGTAAGCAGTTTCCGTCATTGCGAGCGTAAGCGAAGCAATCCAGAAGCCACAAGGAAGGTCTGGATTGCTTCGTCGCAAGGGCTCCTCGCAATGACGGCCAGCGTTTATTCGCGCTTGGCTTCACCTGCCGCTGCGCCTAAAAGCAACACAACTCGCAACTATGTACAATTGACGGAACTAAATGGCAGACGCGCGGCGCGCAGCACTGAAAGACCAGACCGACATCTCCGGCGCGCGCATTCTGATCGTCGAAGCGCGCTTCTATGACGATATCCAGGATGCGCTGCTGGAAGGCGCATTGGCCGAGATCAAGAAGGCCAAGGCCACCCATGAAATCATCACCGTGCCCGGCGCGCTGGAGATTCCGGCGGCGGTCGTGATGGCGCTGGATTCCGCCGAGGACAGCGGCGAGGACTTCGATGCGGTCATTGCGCTGGGCTGCGTGATCCGCGGCGACACCATTCATTTCGAGATCGTGTCGATGGAATCCTCCCGCGCGCTGATGCAGATTTCCGTCGATCGCGCGGTTCCGCTTGGGCAACGGCATCATCACCGTCAATACCGAAGAGCAGGCCTGGGCCCGCGCGCGAAAAAGCGAACTCGACAAGGGCGGCGACGCCGCGCGCGCGGCGCTTGCGATGCTGCGGATCAAGCGCCGCTATCCGGACGGCTCTTATGCGAGTCCTCGAAGATGACGAGTGATCCCCATAAGAAAACGCCGGACAAAAAGGCCAACCGCCGCGGCGCGGCGCGGCTGGCGGCGGTGCAGGCGCTGTACCAGATGGACATCGCCGGCGCCGGCATCAACGACATCTTCGCCGAGTTCGAAAGCCACTGGCTCGGCGGCGAGGTCGAGGGCGACAAATATCTTCCCGCAGAAGCCGCGTTTTTCCGCGATGTGGTGTCCGGCGTGGTGCGCGATCAGGCAAAGCTCGATCCCTTGATCGACGATGCGCTTGTCAAAAGGCTGGCCGCTGAAGCGGATCGACGCCATTTTGCGCGCGGTGCTGCGCGCCGGCTCCTATGAGCTGGAGCATCGCAAGGACGTGCCCGCGCGCGTCGTGGTCTCCGAATATGTCGACGTCGCGCACGCCTTTGTCGACGGCGACGAAACCGGCATGGTCAACGCCGTGCTCGACCAGATCGCCCGCCAGTTTCGCGGCGACGAGTTTTCGCGCGTGGGCTGAGCAGCCGCGCCCGTCATCGCTGAGGAGCCGCGCAGCGGCATCTCGAAGGATGGCCGCAAGCTCCGTGCCCGTTGCCGCATCCTTCGAGATCGCGGCCAAGCGGCCGCTCCTCAGGATGACGGGAGGAGTGCGGCGACAGCTCGGGACGATGGACTGTGACGCATGCCCTCCGCTGAAGACTCCCTGATCGCGCGCTATTTCCGCCCGCTTGGCGACCGATCCCGGCGCGTTCGATCTCACCGACGATGCCGCGATCCTGAGATCGTCCGCCGACGAACTCGTCGTCACCACCGACGCCATCGTCGAGGGCGTGCATTTTCTGCGCCGACGATCCGCCCGACACCATCGCGCGCAAGGCGTTGCGGGTAAATCTCTCCGATCTCGCCGCCAAGGGCGCGGCGCCCGCGGGCTTTGTGCTGACGCTGGCGTTGCGCGCGGCCGACGACGCCTGGCTGGCGCCGTTCGCGCGCGGGCTCGGCGAGGACGCGGCGCACTTTCAGTGCCCGCTGCTCGGCGGCGACACGGTCTCCACGCCGGGACCGCTGATGATCTCGATCACCGCGTTCGGCCGCGTGCCCCCGGGCAGGATGGTCCGGCGCAACGGCGCAAAGGCGGGCGACCGCGTGGTGGTGTCCGGCACGATCGGCGACGCGGCCCTGGGTCTCGACCTCCTCAAAGGCGGCGCTGCCGCAGCTCTTGGGGGCGATGCAAGAGAGATGCTGATCGGACGCTATCGCGTGCCGCAGCCGCGTGCCGCTTTGGCGGAAGCCGTGCGCGACCACGCCTCTGCCGCGATGGACGTGTCCGACGGCCTCGCCGGCGACCTCGCCAAGCTCTGCGCGGCGTCCGGCGTCTCCGCCGCCATCGATGCCCAAAGCATCCCGTTGTCCGACCGCGGCCCGGTTATTGTTGAGCAGCGGCGCCGTCAGCATCGAATCCATCGTGTCCGGCGGCGACGATTACGAGATTCTGTGCACGATCCCGGAGAATCGCTTCGAGGCGTTCGCAAGCTGCAGCATCGCTCGCCGGGGTGCCCGGTGACCTCGATCGGGACCGTCATCGCCGGGATCGTCGGCCCCCCGGTTTATCGACGCGCAGGGGGCCGAAATAGCGCTGCCGCGGCTGTCTTACAGCCATTTCTGAGGCTTTTCGGCGAAACCGGCGGCGGCGGCCAATCCCCGCCAAAAACAAAAGAAAATCGACCGTTTAGGCCGCCTCGCGGCGTTGCGCCGGGGGTGCGATTTTGGCATGGTCCCGCCGATTTGAGGCCGCCCTTTTGGGCAGGGCAGGCCTCCTTTTTATGCGCCCGCCGCACCTGCGGCGATGGCGTGGGGTAGAATCCAAATCTGAGGCAAATTCAATGACAGCATTATGGATGATTGTGCTCTGCGGAGCGCTTTCGATTGTTTACGCCGCCTGGGCGACGGCATCGGTCATGAAGGCCGATGCGGGCAATCCGCGGATGCAGGAAATCGCGGCCGCGGTGCGCGAAGGCGCGCAGGCCTATCTGAAGCGCCAGTACATGACCATCGGCATGGTCGGCATCGTGATCTTCGCGCTGCTGGCCTACTTCCTCGGCATGCTGGTCGCGGTCGGCTTCCTGATCGGCGCGGTCCTGTCGGGTGCGGCCGGCTTCATCGGCATGAACGTTTCGGTGCGCGCCAACGTGCGCACCGCGCAGGCGGCGACGACGTCGCTGGCCGGCGGACTTGAACTCGCCTTCAAGGCCGGCGCCATCACCGGCATGCTGGTGGCGGGTCTGGCGCTGCTCGGCGTCACCATCTATTTCGCCTATCTCACCCATGTCATGGGCCTGACGGCCAACGGCCGCATCGTGGTCGATGCGCTGGTGGCGCTCGGCTTCGGCGCCTCGCTGATCTCGATCTTCGCGCGTCTCGGCGGCGGCATTTTTACCAAGGGCGCTGACGTCGGCGGCGACCTGGTCGGCAAGGTCGAGGCCGGCATTCCCGAAGACGATCCGCGCAACCCGGCGACGATTGCCGACAACGTCGGCGACAATGTCGGCGATTGCGCCGGCATGGCCGCCGACCTGTTCGAAACCTATGCGGTGACCGCGGTCGCCACCATGGTGCTGGCCGCGATCTTCTTTGCGACCTCGCCGCTGCTGGTCAACATGATGACGCTGCCGCTCGCGATCGGCGGCATCTGCATCATCACCTCGATCATCGGCACCTTCTTCGTCAAGCTCGGCGCCAGCCAGTCGATCATGGGCGCGCTGTACAAGGGCCTGATCGCCACCGGCATCCTGTCGCTGATCGGCGTCGCCGCTGCGTCATCTACTGGCTGATCGGGTTCGGTCCGCTGGCCGGCGTGAAATACACCGGCATGGCGCTGTTCGAATGCGGCATCGTCGGCCTTGTCGTCACCGGCGCTGATCATCTGGATCACCGAATACTACACCGGCACCGACTATCGCCCGGTGAAGTCGATCGCGGCGTCCTCGGTCACCGGCCACGGCACCAACGTGATCCAGGGCCTGGCGATCTCGATGGAATTCGACCGCCGGTCCGGCGCTGGTGATCATCGCCGGCATCCTCGTCACCTACAGCCTTGCCGGCCTGTTCGGCATCGCGATTGCGACCACCACCATGCTGGCGCTGGCCGGCATGATCGTGGCGCTCGACGCCTTCGGCCCGGTCACCGACAATGCCGGCGGCATTGCCGAAATGGCCGGACTGCCGAAGGAAGTCCGCAAGGCCACCGACGCGCTGGACGCGGTCGGCAACACCACCAAGGCGGTCACCAAGGGCTATGCGATCGGCTCGGCCGGTCTCGGCGCGCTGGTGCTGTTTGCGGCCTACAATGAAGACCTCAAATTCTTCATCGCCAACGCCGCGAAGTATCCGTACTTCCAGGGCGTGCTGCCCGACTTCTCGCTGAACAACCCCTACGTCGTGGTCGGCCTGCTGTTCGGCGGCCTGCTGCCGTATCTGTTCGGCGCGATGGGCATGACCGCGGTCGGCCGCGCGGCCAGCGCGATCGTCGAGGAAGTGCGGCGTCAGTTCCGCGAAAAGCCGGGCATCATGCAGGGCACCGACAAGCCGGATTACGGCAAGGCGGTCGACCTGCTGACCAAGGCGGCGATCAAGGAAATGATCATCCCGTCGCTGCTGCCGGTGCTGTCGCCGATCTTCGTCTACTTCGCGATCTTCGCGATCGCGGGCGGCGGTGCGGCCGGCAAGTCGGCGGCGTTCTCCGCCGTCGGCGCGATGCTGCTCGGCGTGATCGTGACCGGCCTGTTCGTCGCGATCTCGATGACCTCGGGCGGCGGCGCCTGGGATAACGCCAAGAAGTACATCGAGGACGGCCATTACGGCGGCAAGGGCTCCGACGCCCACAAGGCCGCGGTGACCGGCGACACCGTCGGCGATCCCTACAAGGATACGGCCGGCCCCGCGGTCAACCCGATGATCAAGATCACCAACATCGTGGCGCTGTTGCTGCTGGCGATCCTGGCGCACTGAACGCGGTAGGGCGGATTAGCGACAGCGTAATCCGCCGCGGTGTTAGTGCCGGCGGGTTATGCTTCCACCTTCACTCGTTGAGCTACCGCGAACGCGGTCGCTAACCCGCCCTACGAAGCTACGAAGAACCCGTGGCGAAAGCCGCGGGTTTTTCGTAGCGTCATTGCGAGCGAAGCGAAGCAATCCAGAGCCCGGGGCTCAGACTGGATTGCTTCGTCGCAAGGGCTCCTCGCAATGACGAGATGCGTATGATCGGCACCTACAGCTGCTACAATTGCCTGAACCCGATTCCGGCCAACACGTTGATCTGTCCGCATTGCGGTGAGGTGCAGAGACGTGGCGCGCGGCCGCATGATCGAAAATATTATCTCGCGATCATCCTGTCCGCGATCGTGCTGATCGGCTGGAATTGGTACAGCGGCGGGCAGAAGACCCACGCGGTCACGCCAGCTCCGCCCGCAACTCTTCGAGTCGCGATCAATCGAAAACCTCATCCTGAGGTGCTCGCCGTTCTTCACGGCGAGGCCTCGAAGGGTGCGCCACAGGCGCTTGCGGCCGATCCTTCGAGACTGCCGCGCAAGCGCGCGGCTCCTCAGGATGACGGCGGTCGCTGAGCGGACGGCGCTCAATTCACGTCCATCTGCAGGCCTTCCTGCTTGATGATCCCGGCGAATTTTGCGGTTTCCGCCGCGACGAAATCGGAAAACTGCTGCGGCGTGCCGTAGTCGGTGCGCGCGCCCATCGCGGCGATGTTCTTCTTGATGTCCTCGCGCTCCAGCATCGCCTTGATCTGCTTGTTGAGCGCATCGACGATCGGCGCGGGCGCGCTCTTCGGCAGGAACACGCCGAACCATGACGAGACGTCGAATTTGGCCAGTTCCGGCGCGCTCTCGCGCATGGTCGGGATATCCGGCGCCGACGCGCTGCGCTCCGGCGTGGTGACGCAGAGCGCGTTGAGCTTGCCGTCCTGGACCTGCGGCAGCGACGGATAGAGATTGTCGAACAGGATCTGGATATCGCCGGCCAGGGCGGCCTGCAGCGCCGGCCCGGCGCCGCGGAACGGCACGTGCACCATCTTCAGCCCGGTGAGCTGCAGGAACCAGGCGACGGTGAGGTGAGGGCTCTGCCCGATGCCGGAGGAGCCGTAGGTCAGCTTGTCCGGATTGGCCTTGATGTAGGCGATCAGCTCGGCGATCGACTTGATCCCGGTCGAGGGATGCGCCGAGATGATGTTCGGAATCCGGATCAGGTTGCAGACCGCCTGCAGCTGGTCGGCCTTGTAGTTCAGGTTGCGGAAGATGCTGTAGGCGATGGCGTTGGGGCCGGGATTGCCGATCAGGATGGTGTGGCCGTCGCCCTTCTGGCGCACCACTTCCGACGGTGCCGATGGTGCCGCCGCCGCCGGAGCGGTTTTCCACCACCGCCGACTGGCCCCAGTTCGCCTGCAGATGCGCCGCCAGCAAGCGCCCCATCACGTCGGTGCTGCCGCCGGCCGCGGCCGGCACGATGATGCGGACGGTTTCGGTCGGCCGCCAGTCGGCGCCGTAGCCGGAGCGCGGCAGGATGCGCGGCTGACGAAAGCGCCGCGGCGCCTGACAGCACGCGGCGGCGGGAAAGCAATGCTGGTCACGGTGTTTTCTCCCTGCGTGGAATTTCGTTGTTGCAGGGAGCGTAGGGAATGCGCGGTCGGTCGGCAAGCGGACGCCTTGGCGCAGGGAGCTCGACATCGTAGTGGTGGATTACGCGAACGCGTAATCCACCGCGCCCGTTCGACGAGTCGGCGGGTCACGCTTCGCCAACGACGCGCTAGTGGAAGCTGAGCAGCTTGAACAGCGGCGCGAGGTAGCTGAGCTCCTGGCCCGAGGTCGGCGTGGTGCGGCTGATGAAGTCGAAGATCTTGCCGTCCTGCAGCCCGTAATTGGCGAGCCGCTGCACCTGGCGGTTCTTGTCGAAATAGATCGCGATCACCCGCTGGTCGACGACCTGCTGGTTCATGAACGCACCTTGCGCTCGGCGCGCTGCGAGATGTAATAGAACACCTCGCCGTTCAGGGTGGCGACGGTCGACGGCGTGCCCATCACGATCAGCACCTGATCCTGGCTGGCGCCGATCGGAATCTGCTCGAGCGCGCCGGGCGGCAGGATGTAGCCCTTCTGGAACTGCTCGCCGGTGCAGGCGCCGAGCACCGCGCAGACCAATGCGACGGCCGCAGCCGACGCGCAGGCCGCGCCAGCGCGCGGCGAGGCCGCGCGGATGGGGCGCGCGCGGGCGTGTCTGGCTCGAAACTGTCATTGCGGAGCTGGCCCCATCCTCTTGCATCGCGCGAGGCGTTGACGTACCGGGCAGCACATGCGGATTGCAACATGCGCGAGCGCCCAACAGGAAACCTTGGGGCTCGCTTGCGGAACCCACAATGCTTTGGCCGTTCAATCACTTCAGGAAACCCCGCGCGTCCCCGCGCGGCACCATTGAAGCCATCTATGGCATGATCGTGGCGCAAGCGCGAGAACCCTTGTTTTATCGGGCCTTGGGCGTGCCGGACACGGTTAACGGCCGTTTCGACATGGTGCTGCTGCATTTGTGGATGGTGTTGCGGCGGCTGCGGCCGGTCGAAGGCGGCGCCGGCCTGTCCCAGGCGCTGTTCGACCATTTCTGCGGCGACATGGACGACAATCTGCGCGAACTGGGCGTCGGCGACCTCACCGTGCCCAAGCGCATGCAGAAGTTCGGCGAGGCGTTTTATGGCCGGGCCGCGGCCTATGATCTCGCGCTGGACGCCGGCGACGAGCCGCTGGCGCAGGCGCTGTGCAAGAATATCCTGGACGGCGCGACATCGGACACGCGCGGCAGCTTGCGGCCTATGCCGATGCGGCGATCGCGGCCTTGGCCGGGCTCGACGATACGCGCTGTCAGCAGCGGGTCGTGGCGGTTTCCGTCGCCGTCGCATTTGCAGCGGTGGGGTGAGCAGAGTGAGCAGCATGACCGACAAGCGCAAATCCCTGGAGCGTCCCGATCGTCGGTGGCGCAGATTCCGGACACCGGGCTGCATCGCGACATCGAGGCCAATCGCGAGCGAACGCAGCGCGCTGGCCGATCTCGGCGGCTTGCGCGAGGTATTGTCGGCCAGTGCCTCGCTCGATGTCACGCCGATGCGCGACGGCCGCGTGCATGTCGCGGGCCGCGTCAGGGCGCGGATCGGACAGACCTGCGTGGTCACGCTCGATCCGATCGAGAACGACATCGACGAGGCGATCGATCTGATTTTCGCGCCGCCGGAGCAGATCCCGGAGCTGGCCGATCTGGTCGATGACGCCGCGGAAAGCGATGCCGAAATTCCCGATCCGCCGGAGCCGATCGAGGACGGCATCATCGATCTCGGCCGGCTTGCGACCGACGCGCTGTTTCTGGCTGTCGATCCCTATCCGCGCAAGCCGGACGCGGTTTTCGAGCCGCCGGTTGATTCCCGACGATCCGGAAGATCATCCGTTTGCCGCGCTGAAGGCGTTGAAGTCGCGATGCCGATCCAGCCGGATTCCAGCAAGCCAAAACGCGACTGAGTGGAACCGGCCGCTGCTGGACAAGGTGCCGAATTGGGTTCGGAATTGGCTGCAAATCGACTGAATTCGCTGGCTTTATTCGACAGGCGCCGATTGCCGGGAAACTTGATCGGCCGGCATGGCAAAACGACGCGGTCAAGATGTTGTATCGGGACGGGGAAACGCTATTGTCCCGGCCCGGCCGGGGCGCTGCGCTGCGCTTCGCCGATCGCTGCCTTGTCGCGGCGATTTGTCAGTCCGCGGCCGAGCGCTTCACGGCCGCAAGAGATCAGGTTTCCGGGACGTTCATGCCGCAAAAGGTTCGAATCGCGCTTGACGCCATGGGTGGCGATGTCGGCGCATCGGTCGTCATTCCCGGCGCCGCGATTTCGTTGAGCCGACATCCCGACAGCGAATTCCTGCTGTTCGGCGACCGCGCGCTGATCGAGGCGCAGCTCGCCAAACATCCGGCGATGAAGGCGGTCTCGCGCGTCATCCATACCGACGTCGCCGTCAGCATGCACGACAAGCCGAGCCAGGCGCTGCGCCGCGGCCGCAAGACCTCGTCGATGTGGCTGGCGATCGACGCCGTCAAGAAGGGCGAGGCCGATGTTGCGGTCTCCGCCGGCAACACCGGCGCGCTGATGGCGATGGCGCGGTTTTGCCTGCGCATGCTGCCCGGCATCGACCGCCCGGCGATTGCCGGGATCTGGCCGACGGCGCGTGGCGATTCGGTGATGCTCGATCTCGGCGCCACCATTGGCGGCGATGCGCATCATCTGATGGCGCTTGCGGTGATGGGCAGCGCGATGGCCAGCGTGCTGTTCGATCTGGAGCGGCCGACGGTCGGCCTGCTCAATATCGGGACCGAGGAAATCAAGGGCCGCGAGGAAATCCGCGAAGCCGCGGAATTGCTGCGCAAGCTCGACCTGCCGCAACTGAAATTCATCGGCTTTGTCGAGGGCGACGGCATCGGCCAGGGCGCAGCCGACGTGATCGTCACCGAGGGCTTTAGCGGCAACATCGCCATCAAGGCTGCCGAGGGCACGGCGCGGCAGATCAGCGAATTCCTGCGGGCCGCGCTGGCGCGAACCTGGCGCGCCCGGATCGGCTATCTGTTCGCCAGAACCGCCTTCAAGGCGCTGCGCGACAAGCTGGACCCCAACAAATCCAACGGCGGCGTCTTCCTCGGGTTGAACGGCGTCGTCGTCAAGAGCCACGGCGGAACCGACGCCGAAGGCTTTGCCTACGCGGTCGATGTTGGCTATGAGATGGTCCGCTACGATCTCCTGACCAAGATCAATCAAATGCTCAACCGCGACGGCAGCGCGCTCGGTCCTGCGCCGACCGCGCAGGAGGCTGTCTCGTGACTACGATACGTTCGGTCGTGCTCGGCTGCGGCTCCTATCTGCCGCAGCGGATCCTGACCAATGCCGAACTGGCGGCGAAGGTCGATACCTCGGACGAGTGGATCGTCCAGCGCACCGGCATCCGGCAGCGCCATATCGCCGCGGAAGGCGAGTTCACCTCGCATCTGGCGATCAAGGCGGCCGCAGGCGGCGCTTGCCGATGCCGGCGTCGATGCGCAGTCGATCGACCTGATCGTGCTGGCGACCTCGACGCCGGACAACACCTTTCCGGCCACCGCGGTGGCGGTGCAGAACGCGCTCGGCATCAACCATGGCGCGGCGTTCGACCTGCAGGCGGTATGCTCGGGGTTCGTCTTCGCGCTGGCCACCGCCGGACAATTTCTTGCGCAGCGGCGCGTTCAACCGCGCGCTGGTGATCGGCGCCGAAACGTTTTCGCGCATTCTGGACTGGAACGACCGCGGCACCTGCGTGCTGTTCGGCGACGGGGCGGGCGCCATCGTGCTCGACGCGCAGCCGCAGTCCGGCATCAAGCCCGACCGCGGCATGCTGACCACGCATCTGCGCTCCGACGGCCGTCACAAGTCGAAATTGTATGTCGATGGCGGCCCGTCCTCGACCCAGACCGTCGGCCATCTCAGGATGGAAGGCCGCGAGGTGTTCAAGCACGCGGTCGGCATGATCACCGACGTGATCGTCGATGCCTTCAAGGCCACCGGGCATCACCGCCGACGACATCGACTGGTTCGTTCCGCATCAGGCCAACAAGCGAATCATCGATGCTTCAGCGCACAAGCTGCATATTGCGCCGCAGAAGGTGGTGCTGACGGTCGACCTCCACGGCAACACCTCGGCGGCGTCGATCCCGCTGGCGCTGTCGGTCGCGGTTGCCGACGGACGGGTGAAGAAGGGCGATCTGGTGCTGCTGGAGGCCATGGGCGGAGGCTTCACCTGGGGCTCGGCGCTGCTGCGCTGGTAAGCGCAGCGTTAAAAGCTTAAATATTTTGCGGTTTTCTTTCATGCTAATGCATGATGAGGGCTGTTGACCGTGGGTCTTTAAGCTCTTAATTTCAGGAAATAAATTGTTCGCCGTGAGCTGGGGCAGGCGATGACCGGGACCGGAAAGACAGTGACACGGGTCGATCTGTGCGAAGCCGTCTACCAGAAGGTAGGCCTGTCGCGCACGGAGTCGTCCGCCTTCGTCGAACTGGTGCTGAAAGAGATCACCGACTGCCTGGAGAAGGGCGAGACCGTAAAACTGTCGTCGTTCGGCTCCTTCATGGTGCGCAAGAAGGGCCAGCGCATCGGCCGCAATCCGAAGACCGGCACCGAGGTGCCGATCTCGCCGCGCCGCGTGATGGTGTTCAAGCCGTCTGCGATTCTCAAGCAGCGCATCAACGGCAACGGCAGCAGCACTGCCGGCGCCGACGGCAAAGACGAATAATTCGGCCAGTTCTGCGTTCAACCAGCGATTGAAACAGGAGCGTGGCCTTGGACAAGGCGCCGGACGCATTCCGCACCATCAGCGAGGTCGCCGACGACCTCGACATTCCCCAGCACGTGCTGCGGTTCTGGGAGACGCGGTTCGCCCAGATCAAGCCGATGAAGCGCAGCGGCGGCCGCCGCTACTACCGCCCCGACGACGTCGATCTTTTGCGCGGCATCCGCCGGCTGCTGTACGGCGAGGGCTACACCATCCGCGGCGTGCAGCGCATCCTGAAGGAGCATGGCGTCAAGTCGGTGCAGGGGCTGGTCGACGGATCGGCGGCGCTGCCTTCCTTTGCTGCGGCCGGCGAGGCTGCGCTGCGCGGGGAAGCCGATGCCGAACAACCGGCGGTCGAGACCGGCGACGATGAGGCTGATGCGCCGTCGCCATCGCGGCGCGCGCCTGCGTCCGCAGCCACGCAGCCATCGGCGGGGCCGAGCAGGGGCGATGCCCGCAAGCTCGACACGGCGCGGCTGGAGGCCGCGCTGCAGGATTTGATCGCGTGCCGGCAGTTGCTCGATGGCGTGCTGAAGGAAAGCTGACTCCAATTGTCATTCCGGGGCGCGCGGAGCGCGAGCCCGGAATCCATAACCACGATTGGGGGTTATGGATTCCGGGCCTGCGCCAAGGGGCGCATCCCGGAATGACGAGGCTTGGAACTGGCGCGCCATCCCCATCCACGCTTCTTGCGCCCCGGCCTGATCGAAGCTACAGAACGGGGCCGTCACGGCATCGGAGCGTAGCGCAGCCCGGTTAGCGCACTAGTCTGGGAGACTAGGGGTCGGAGGTTCAAATCCTCTCGCTCCGACCATTTAACCGACTGATTTCCCTCACTTCCAGTTCGCGATTTTGACGTGATTCTGACAGGCGGTTCTCACCTTCTCCGGTCGGGCGCGTGGCGCCTTTTGCGTGAGCATAGAGGTTGTCGGGAAATTGGCGGCAACGCTAGCCGTTGAACCGGAAGAATTCCGTCCGATTGCGGACGCGGAACGAATTCAGAAAAGCCGCATTATCCGGTCTGAAAAATCGGAGGTGTGTCATGAAGCCAATGCCCGACGCCGACGAGAACCGCCGCCTTGCAGCCATTCAAGCCGACAAGGCCGATAAACTTCCGGAGGGACCCGCCAAGCAATCGCGCTTGAAAAAAGCCCGCGACCACGAGGCCAGTGCGCACTCCAACGACTGGCGCGACTCGAACCTGCATGCGCCGAAATAACCGCTCGTGCGGACTAGAAGTGGGTAACAAGCAACGCGGCGCCGAGCAGGAGCGCGATGCTGATGCCGATTATGACGACGAAGAATTTGCCCATCGGAATTGCCGCCATCGTCAAGGTTTCAAGGCGCGAAACGCGGGACAATCGTAGCGTTCGTTCGGCCCCGCGCCTGCGATTTTCGACTTGTAGTATTGTCCCATCGAAGCCGCGTTCAGAAACGTGTCCAGCGCCGCTTGCGGCATGTCGCAATGCTGGAAATAGACCGAGTTAAGCTGCACGATCATGGTGCGGTTCACTGCCTCGTAGCAGACCCGATTGACGAGGCTGCTTCGGGTAATGTCTTGGCAGGCGAAAGGCTTCAGGTCTACGGCTCCGCGATACGCGACATCGATGGTCTCGGCATCCGTCCAGGAAGCGCCGGCGAGGCCGATCAGGAGTAGCGGAAGATAGCGCGACATCATTTGAAGTCAGCTCCAGGGAATAGCTTTATGCCACGCAGGCCCCGCCTTGCCAGGCTTCTAAATGACGCCCCGCGGGAACCTTCACGCCGTTATGCGGTTTGAACCTGCATGGAAGTCCTGTCCGACCACCCGAAGACGAACGTCCTGCGGCGTATCGGCTCGCAGCCGGTTGCGCTGGCCGCGGCCGCGCTTGTCTTCGTGGTGCTGGGGGCGAGCTCGGTTGGGCTGTGGCGGGCTTACACCGGCAACTCGCCGGAACAGGAACGCACCACATCGCTTCGCCTGATGCAGGCCCGCGCCACCCAGGCGTCGGAGCAGCTTGTCGAGAAAACCAGGAGTTTGGAAGTCTCGCAGCAGGAATTGATCGACCAGCTGCAGGCCGTTCAGGACCAGTTGCAGGTCCTAAAGCGCCTTGTCACCGCGCAGCAGGCCGATGCCAAGCGGCTGTCCGAGCAGGTTGGAGGTCTCACCGGCGCCATCGACACGCTGCGGCAATCTTTCGCGAGCACGCAGTCCTCCGAGCCATCTGCGCCGCCGGCGACCCGAAAAAAATCGACCCGGTCGGAAGCTGGGGTCGGCAGGGGCCGCGGCGGGCATCGCAAACGAGCAAAATCCTGAACCTGGCAATAAGCCCAGTTCAACCTTCCGTTGGCCCGGCCACAGGCAGTTGCAGCAGCGACCGTAAAACATCGCTCGAGCTAAGAACCGCGAAGGTTTCCCGGGGGTCGAGGTATCGCACGGCTTCGTCGAAACTTTCAGCATCCTCGATTTTCGCGCGAGCGATTGCAAGATGCGGATCGATCCGGCCGCGGACTCGCGGGATTGCCTGCAGACTTTTCACGTGGGCCGACAACAGATCGGGCTGGTTACGAAGCTCTTGCAGGGGACAGGAGATGGCGCGGTGAGTGGCATTGGCCAGTTCATTGGCACGAAGCAGGACCTTTGGCGGCGCGGTCTGCTCGGGGGTGTTAAACAGCGCCGATCGGTGCAAGTCCGGACCAGCCGTCGATGACAGCATGGCGATCGGAATGGCCAGCACCAAACCGGCAATCACCGGAGCCATCCAGAGCAACAGCGGCAAGGATACCGCATAGGCGCTGACAGCCATCAGGACGCCGATGAAGGTCGGCAGCGCATATTTGCGAAGGATCTCCCGGTGCGGCACCTCGCCGTCATTGCGGCGCTGGACCTGCCAGCCCGCGTCACGTCCGAGCAGAATCTCTCCCACCGCGGTCGATTGAAAGATCATCATCACTGGAGCGATCAGGCCGGACAGCAAAGTCTCGAGCAGGATTCCGGTCAAGGTCCTTAAGCCGCCGCCGAATTGCTTTGGGCTTTCGATTTGCGTCAGCAGCAGGATATACGCCAAAAGTTTCGGCAGCAGGAGCAATCCCATCGTGCCTAGAAAAACCCATGCGGCGAGCACCGGATCCTGTGCCGGCCAAGTCGGAAACAATGAAAACCCTTTGGGAAAATACTCGGGCCGGACAAACTGCGCTTGCAGCGATATCAGGATCCCGAGCACCAGAAAGATCAGCCACAGCGGAGCGGTGAGATACGCCCCGATCCCGGTGAGCAGATGAAGCCGTGAGACCCAGTTCAACCTGCGCGCCGGAAGAACCGCGAGATGCTGCAAGTTGCCCTGGCACCATCGCCTGTCGCGTGCCGCAAAATCCAGCAGCGACGGCGGACACTCTTCGAAGCTGCCGCCCAGCGTAGGCGCCATCCGTATATCCCATCCTCCGCGCTTCATCAGGGCGGCTTCGACAAAATCGTGGCTCAGAATGTGCCCGCCGAATGGCTTACGGCCCCGCAACTCCGGCAGTCCGGCGTTTTGTGCAAAGGCGGCCACGCGGATGATCGCGTTGTGTCCCCAATAGTTGCCTTCGGAAGCATGCCACCACGCGATTCCCGCAGCTATTGACGGCCCGTAAAGCCTTCCTGCAAATTGCTGCAATCGCGCGAACAAGGTCCGCGCGTTGACCACGACAGGCAGCGTCTGGATAAGGGCTACGCCGGGGTGCCGTTCCATGGCGGAGGCAAGGCGGACGATGGTGTCGCCCGTCATAAGGCTGTCGGCATCGAGTATGATCATATGGTCGTAACCGGCGCCGAACCGCTTGACCCAATCCTCGATATTGCCGGATTTCCGCGCGGTATTTTGAGGGCGGTGGCGATAGAAAATCCTGGCGCCCAGATCGCTGCGCAGCTGCAGGAAACATTTTTCCTCGGCTATCCAGATCGAAGCGTCGGTTGTATCGCTCAGGATAAACCAGTCGAATTGCCGGCCGTATCCCGTTTCTTCTACCGACTCCGAGATCGCTTGAAGCCGCGCCATGATTCGATATGGGTCTTCGTTGTAGGTCGGCAGCAGCATTGCATTCATGCCGCGGATCGATGGGAGAGGGGCCTTGGGGTCGATACCGAGCGGATCGCGCATTCGGAAAAGCAGGACAAAGAAGCCGGCAAGGTTGGACATAAATGAAAATGCGATCCACGCGAACAGCAGCACGAAGAGGCCGAGCACTATCGCTTCGAGGATCGTTACGCCCCCGACCTTGAGAACGTCGTACATTTCGTAGCAACCGGCCAGGGTCAGAGCCGCAGTACCGATCAGGATGTACGCCCGCCGCAGTGAAACCGGCTCCGGTCCGGATTCCGCGGCTTGGGTTGGACCGGGAAAATCACGCAACGCTTGCGTGGACATCGCCATTGGCGACTCTGCGGGAAGGAATTCGTCTTGCCGATCGGGGATGGAGATGTCGGGCCCCGCGGCGCGGCTCAAGGCGTCCATCGATAGACCCAAACTTCCGATATCGCGTCGTTGCCCTGCGTCAGCGATGCGCGAAGTTCGACCGGGACCTTTTCCTTCGACATTTCGAAACTGAGCCGCCAGCCGCCGGTCGCAGGATTTGGTTGGGTAACGATATTCTGGATTTTGGCCCTGTCAGCGGAGACGACGCCCCGGACATTTTTAGGATCGATCGACTTCAGCTTTTCGCCAACGACATCAAGCACGAATATTTTGCTGTCGTCGCCTTTGGCGCCGACACCTGTGCGCGAAAACCGCGCCAACGCCGTGGGTTTTGGCGTGTCAGGTCCCCAGTGCAGCCGATACGTATAGGTGTGCTCTCCCTTTGCCTGCAGGGAGGTTTTCGGGTGCCATAAAGCGGCGATGTTGTCGTGAACCTCCTCCTTGGTTGGAATCTCGATCAACTGCACCTCGCCTTCGCCCCAGTCGCCGATCGGCTCAGCCCATAAGCTCGGGCGCCGCTCAAAACTCGATTCCAGGTCCTGGTAGGCGGAAAAGTCTTTTTGCCGCTGCATCAATCCGAAGCCATGTGGATTGAGATCGGAAAAGGTGCTGATCTGAAGGTCTTTTGGATTGTGAAGGGGACGCCACAGCTCCTCGCCCCTGCCGTTGAAAATCGCCAGGCCGTCGGAATCGTGCACCGACGGGCGGAAATCCTCGACGTCAGTCCGGTCGTTTGGTCCGAAGAAGAACATGCTGGTCATCGGCGCAAGGCCGACGTGCTCGAGGTCCACCCGCGGATAGATCGCCATTTCGACATCGAACACCGTGCTCTCGCCGGGCCTTATGGTGAAGCGATAGGCTGCCGTCGCGCTTTGGCTGTCCAGCAATGCGTGGACCACGATCGAGGTGGCATTCGCGGCGGGCTTCTCGATCCAGAACGTCTTGAAGAACGGGAATTCCTCGCCCTTCGGCTGCCCGGTGTTGATCGAAAGCCCACGCGCCGAAAGTCCATACAACTCGCCTTTGGCAACGGCGCGGAAGTAACTTGCGCCGAGGAATACGCAAACCTCGTCATAGTAATCAGGGCGGTTGATCGGGGTATGAAGCCTAAATCCAGCAAAGCCCAGATCGACGCCGGGCTTGGGCGGGGCGTTGTTTCCAAACGAAAAGGTTTCAGGCTGGTACGCTACTTTTGTCGCCTGGCCGTTGGCCACCTCGTAGATATCGACCCGGTTAGCGTAGAAAAAACCTCGATGGAAGAACTGGACTTCGAACGGGAGTTTTTCGCCGCGCCACAGCGCGCGGTCAGGCAAAAATCGTATCGCCCTGTAATGATCGTAGTCGAGATCCTTCAGATTGTCCGGCAATTTGTCGTCCGGTGCCTTGAAGGGTTTGCTGGCGGCATCCCGCGCCATTTGCCGAACGATCGACCGATCAAACGGCGCCGATTCAGCCCTCGCAGGCGTCGGCAGCCCGCCTGTTATCGACAGCAGCGGCAGTACAGCCGAAGCACGAAGGAGATCGCGGCGATTCAAGGAGCCTCCAGCAACCCAAGGGGTTTCGCGGACAAACTCCGCTGCGTTGCACAAGTTCCCGGCCCCTACCGGCCGATCGGAACATTCGGCAACTCCCCCGGTTAGACCCCGCAGGCAGCTCAGAGGAGTTTCAGGATGAAAAAGCTTGTTGTCGCGTTGGCGCTTGGTGCCGGCGCACTCTTCACCACCGCGGCGTCGGCGGCTCCGCTTACCAACGGCATCGCAGTTATCCCCGACAACGGCATCGAAAACGTCCGCATGGTCTGTAATGAAAACGGACGCTGCTGGCGGGAACGCGGCGCGCGCCGTGTGATCGTCGAGGATTCCTACGGCTATGCGCCGCGCGAACGCTACATCGAACGCCGCGGCTATTACGACGGCGGATATTACAACAATGGTCCGAGCGTCGGGATCGGCGTCGGACCGGGCGGCGTCGGCGTCGGCTTTGGCGTCGGTCCGCGCTGGTAACCGCTACTCGTGCGAGAATCCCGAACAAGGCCGCGGAGAAGTCCGCGGCCTTGTTCATGCTTAGCTGGTCGAACTTTAAAAACCGCTGCTGCCGGGAACGCGCCGGGTAGATCACGGTTGATGAGGATGCCGGGAGATGATCATGAGAATGCAACATTGGTTGTCCGTAGTGATGCTTTCGTCATCATGCATCGCCGCGGCGGCGCAGCCGGCCAACTGGCGCCGCTACATCGTGCCTGAAACCGGGGCGAGCGCGGATATTCCTCTGAGCATTTTTACGGAAGATTCAGGCAAGCCGGAAACGGGATATGGAGCGCGATTTCTGACGCCGGATCGGCGCGCCAATCTGACGATTCAGTCGGTTCCCAATCAAGGCATGGCGCCGGCACGCTTCCTGGCCACGAAAAATCCGCCCGCGGACATCGTTTACAAGAAGATTACGGACCGGTTCTTCGTCGTCTCCAGCTTCCGCAACAACATGATCTGGTACAATCGTTGTAACTTCGCCGGACGCTACGCAAATTGCGTGCTGATCAACTACCCCGCGGCCGAGAAACGCCAATGGGACGGCATCGTGACCCGCATCAGCAACACGCTGGCCAGTCGATGATGCCTGCCTGGCTCAACTCGGCAGTTTCGGTATCTTTTCGGCAAAGCCGTTGAAGCAGGCCAGCCGTTCGTCTTCTTCCTTGATGAAACGGCAGTCCATCACGCCTTTGGCGGCGGGCGCCTTGGGTTTTGGCGTCGGCCGAAAGACCGCGTCGTAGCAGTCCAGCCGCCCCTTGGTGCCGTCCTCGATTTCGAGACACGCCTGCAGCTTCGCGGCCACCGATTGCGGTTTGGCAGGCGCCTTCGGCTTCGCTTGCTTTGCCGGCTTCGCCTGCGCCGCCGGCTTGGCCGCCGGCGGTGGTTTGTCCTGAGCCATCGCCGCGGTTGAAGTGAGCGCCGCCGCAAGCGCCAAAGCCATCCATCTCATGTCATGTCCCTCCCGTCCAAAATCTTACGCATCTTCCAGCATGGTCCGCACCCGCATCGCCAGCACGTTTTGCGAGAACGGTTTTTGCATCAGCGAAACTCCGGCGTCGAGCCGGCCCTGATGCACGATGGCATTGCGGGAATAGCCGGTCATATACAGCACCTTCAGGCCGGGGCGGCGCAGCTTGGCCGCCTCGGCAAGGTTGCGTCCGTTCATGCCGGGCATCACCACATCCGTCAGCAACAGATCGACCGGACCGGAAGCACTTAAGATGCCCAGCGCCGCCTCGGCATTCGCCGCCTCGCGAACGCTGTAATTGAGCGCGGACAAGGTTTCGACCACATAAGCGCGGACGTCGGCGTCGTCCTCGACCACCAGCACGGTTTCCTGCTTGCCCTCGGGGGCATCCTCGCTCGCCTTGCCGGCAGTGACCGGCTTGTCGCGGGCAAAGCTGCGCGGCAGGTAAATCTTGACGGTGGTGCCTTCGCCGACCTCGCTATAGATCCTCACATGCCCGCCGCTCTGCCTGATGAATCCGTAGACCTGGCTGAGACCGAGCCCGGTGCCGGCCCCGGCCGGCTTGGTGGTAAAGAAGGGATCGAACGCCTTGTCGATCACATCCTGCGGCATTCCGGAGCCGGTATCGGTCACCGATATCATGACGTATTGACCGGGTTTTACGCCGTCGGCCGACCGGCAATAAAACTCATCGAGAAATGCATTGCCGGTCTCGATGGTAACCTTGCCGCCGTCCGCCATCGCGTCGCGGGCGTTGATGGCGAGATTGAGGATCGCGGCCTCCAGTTGCGGACCGTCCGCTTCCGTCAGCCACAGGCCGGCGCTGCGCACGGTTTCGACCGCGACGGTTTCGCCGAGCGTGCGGTCCAACAGGTCCGACATGCCGGCCACCAGCCGGTTGGCGTCGATCGGATGCGGATCGAGCGGCTGGCTGCGCGAAAATGCCAGCAGGCGTTTGGTCAGTTCGGCGGCGCGGTCCGCTGCCTGATAGGCATTCGACATCAGGGTCTTGGCCTTGCCTTCCGGATTTTGCCGCAGCGCCATCTGCAGATTACCGAGGATGATGGTGAGCAGGTTGTTGAAGTCGTGCGCCACGCCTCCGGTCAATTGTCCGACCGCTTCCATCTTCTGCGATTGCCTCAAGCTCGCTTCCAGGGCCTCCCGGCGTTCCGATTCGGCGTAGAGCGCCGGCGTTCGTCGCATCGCCAGCAGGATCAGCACCACCAGAAACAGCGTGGCAGGTACCCCGAAGATGAGATGGCCCGCCATGTAGGACAACCAGCCGCCGAGAATGTCGCTGGTTTGCAGGCTTGAGGTGACGTAAAGCGGAAAGCCCGCAAGCCTGCGCACGGCGATGCGGCGCTCGATATGGTCGATGCTCGAGACCGCGGTATACCGGCCGCCAGCGGGCTTTTGTGCAATCATCTGCCTAAAACCGCTGGACGCATCGAGCTTCATTCCGGTCGAGGCCGGCGAGGGGTGTCGCGCCAGCACCGCGCCATCCTCGCGAAACAGCGTAAAACTCGCGGTGCTGCGAGTGGCAAGCTGTTCGTAGAATCGTTCGAACGCCCGCGGCGACACCGAGATTTCCGTCATCCCGGCGAAGGTGCCCGAACTGTCGACGCGCCATTTACTGACCGGAAAGATCAGCTTGCCGGTCACCTCGATGCGCACTACCTCGCCGATATGGATGTTCGAATCCGCAGCCAGCAGCGTCTTCAGTTGCGCTCGCTCCGGCGCGTTGAACGCGGGCGGAATAGGAAAGAACAACGAAGACACCAGCGCGTCGCTGTTTTCATTCAGGATCCAGATCGATCCGATGCCGGGCAGCGCGGCGACGAACTGTTTCAGCCGCTCGCTCAACTCGGCTTCGTTCAGCTTGATGGAGCGGTCGGTGCGGCCGCGGGTGATCTGCTCGACGCTGTCGAAGGTGACGCTGATCGACTGGAAGATCCGCAGCGCCTGCTCCGCGGCAATGTCGAGCGACCGCTCGATGCGTTCGTCGGCAAGGTCGAGTGCGGTGTGATACGTCGTCCACCCGACGTAGCAGAACAGCAGGAATGGCAGCGCCACGCTCGCGACGAGCATCCATTTGAGACTTCGAAGCGCGGCGTCCCGGCGCTGTCGCATGCCGAACCTTTCCCGTCAGCCGCCGGCGGCGGAGCGGGAATCGAATATCAGCTACCGGCAATGGAGGAAAGACGGCCGGCGGCGCAGCCAATGGTCGTCCCGGTTCCAACCTCCCGAGGGACTCCCTAAAACGGATATGATATCGAGGGGCAAGGAGCCCAGCTCGAGATCCAGTCCATCCAAAGCGGAAAGGCGCGTGTCGCTCATGAAGGATTTTGCCGGAAAAATCGCCGTCATCACCGGGGGCGGCACGGGCATGGGGCGCGAACTGGCGCGTCAGCTGGTCGCCGAGGGCTGCAATGTCGCGATCTGCGACATCTCCGCCGGCGCGATGGCGGAAACCAAGCGGCTTTGCGAGGTGGAAAAGCTGCCGCAGGGCCTGCGCATCACCACGCATGTCGCCGATGTATCCATCGAGGACCAGTTGCTGCGCTTCCGGGACGAAATCGCCGAAGCGCAGGCCACCGACAAGATCCATCTGCTGTTCAACAATGCCGGCATCGGCGGCGGCGGCAGCCTGTTCACCAACTCGCGCGAACAATGGGAGAAGACCTTCGGCATCTGCTGGGGCGGCGTCTATCTCGGCGTGCGCACCTTCCTGCCGATGCTGCTGAAGGCCGACGAGGGGCACATCGTCAACACTTCCAGCGTCAACGGATTCTGGGCCTCGGTCGGCATGCTGCGGTCGCATACCGCCTACAGCGCCGCCAAATTCGCGGTGAAGGGATTTACCGAGGCATTGATCAACGATCTCCGCCTGAATGCGCCGCATATCAAGTGCTCGGTGGTGATGCCCGGCCATATCGGCACCGCCATCGTGACGAATTCGCGCAAGATCCAGAGCGGCACCGACTCCGACCGCCTCAGTGACAGCGAGCTCGCGTTGATGCGCGAGCGCCTCGGCATGGCCGGCATCGATACCGCGAAGATGTCGGATGAGCAGCTTCAGGCGTTCGCGGCCGAGCAGGCGAGGGCCTTTCAGGAAGACGCGCCGACCACGGCGGCGCAGGCTGCAAAAATCATTCTCGACGGCGTCAAGCAGGAGCGCTGGCGCATCCTGGTCGGCAACGATGCCCATCGGCTCGACGAACGCGTGCGCGAGAAGCCGGAGCAGGCCTACGATCTCGATTTCTACCAGCGCTTTGCCGCCGAGGTCGGCTGGCGGCTGGGGTGAGGCCGTGTCCCGGACGCGGTGCATTCTTCATGCCGCTCCGCAGAGCCGGGACCCCGGTTAAGCCTATCGATGGTAACCGGGGTCCCGGCTCTGCAGCGCACCGCTTCGCAAGGGCTACGCGCTGCGCTGCGTCCGGGGCACGTGTTCATCCATGCACCACCGACTTCGCGATCATGCAGTGAATCCCCTTCGATCCATTCACCGTCTGCGTCACCCGCAAATCCGCGGCCAGGCTGCACAGCGTGTAGGCGTCCTCGCGCGACAGATTGCGCTTTTCGCCTAATAGCACGATCATGTCGCGCAACGCGCGCACCACGCATTGGTCGAGGTCGGGGTCCATCGCCATGGTCATGTAATGATCGGGCGTTTCCGCGCGGGGATAGTCGAGCCGCAAATCGCGGCGCAGCGTCAGCCTGAAGCGGCCCTGCAGCGCGGTTTCGATGGCGGTGACGCAGACCTCGCCGTCGCCCTGCACGCCATGGCCGTCGCCGCAGGAGAACAGCGCACCGGAGACGAACACCGGCAGATATAGTTTTGCCCCCGGCACCAGCTCCTTGTTGTCGAGATTGCCGCCCATGGCGCGCGGGATCAGCGAGGTGATGCGGCCCCACGCCGGAGGGGGAGCTACACCCATCACGCCGAAGAACGGTTTTAGCGGCAGGTCCAGTCCCCATGGCAGCCGGCCGACCATGCGCTTCTCGTCGAGCGGAATGTTGAGCAGGCGGGTTTCGTGGAAATCGTCGGGCAAGGTGCCGGCGAGCGGGCGGATCAGGTTATAGCCCCAGTCCTGCCGAAGTTTTACATCGAGAATCTCGACCTCGAGCACGTCGCCGGGCTCGGCTCCCGCGACTGCAACAGGCCCGGTCAGGATATGGCCGGGCACCATGCGCTCGTTTTTGGCATGGACCTGATCCAGTTCCGGCGGGACGTGAAACCTGGCCCGGTCCGGCACCACCTCGGGACCGCCGCTGATGCTGTCGATGGTGACTTCATCGCCGCTGGCGATGGTGAGGACTGGCTTCAATTTCGCTTCAAAGAACCCCCAATGGCAGGTTTCGGGGCTGGCGTGTAAATGGTGATGCGTCATGAGGATTACCTTGTGGGAGCAGGGGCAGTCATGGAAGAAGATGGAGTTGCGGGTCAAGCCCGGGTAATGACCACGCTGCAACAATCGGGAAACCCGCCTTGTTCTTCGCGCTGTCCAAAACGCTCGGCGTCATCTTGATGCCGTCGAATTTTCTGATCGGGTTCGGCCTGCTCGGCGCCATGCTGCTGTTCACCCGGTTTGCGGCGCGGGGCCGCGCGATGCTCGTCGCAAGTGTCGTGCTGCTCGCGGTTTGCGGCTTCTCACCGCTGCCAAACCTGCTGCTCTATCCGCTGGAGGCGCGGTTTCCGCCGTGGGATGCGACGCGCGGCGCCCCGGACGGCATCGTGGTACTCGGCGGTTCGATCGATCCCGAGCCTTCCGCCGCGCGCGGCGCGACCGTGTACAGGGGGGCGGTGGATCGCATCCTTAGCACCGCCGCGCTGGCGCATCGCTATCCGCGGGCTCGCATCGTCTATTCCGGCGGCAGCGCCAATCTCGTTGCAGACGATGCCGCGAAGGAAGCCGATTATGCACTGTCGGTGTTTGAAAGCCTCGGAATTGCCAACAGCGGCTGACCATGGAGCGCCGCTCGCGCAATACTTCGGAAAATGCCGAGTTCTCCAAGGCGCTGGTGTCGCCAAAACCCGGCGAGCGGTGGTTGCTGGTGACCTCGGCCTACCATATGCCGCGATCGATCGGCGTGTTTCGGAAAGCCGGCTTCGCCGTCGAGCCATACCCGGCGGACTGGCGCACCGGCCCGAACGACCAGTTGAAGCCCTTCATCTTCGCCAGCGACGGGCTGGAACGCACCGACGCCGCCATTCGCGAATGGATGGGTCTCGTGGCTTACCGCATTTCGGGCAGAACCGACGCGTTTTTTCCCGGTCCAGCCGCGGAATAATGGCTAGGATCGGTGCCGGGGCCAAAAAGCGTCAGGGAGCAAGTCATGCAGCAAGCCGCATCGCAGCCGGAAACGTTCGATTTGCCGGCCATGGTGGCCGATCTGAACAGCCTGCTGCGCCTGAAGACCACCGTGATCGGCATGAAGATGTTCGCATCGGCCGAAGACATGGCGGCGATCCCGAAAATCCGCCGCCCCACGGCGATCCACACCACCGACCAGATCGTCAGCATGGCGTCGCGGCTGGGCTGGACCGTCGGGATCACCGCCGACGATCTCGTGGGCGCGCAGTGCCGCGCCGTGATCGGGCTCGCGCCACAGGATGAGACATGGCTCGCGGGGGAGAACTATGTCGGCGTGTGGCACGGCACCGCGGAAGATGCAGCGAAGCGGCAACAGGCGCTAGACGTCGTGCCGCACGGCCGCTACGAGGCGCTGGTGGTCAGCCCGCTCGCAAGCGGGAGGCTCAATCCGCCGGACATTTGTCTGGTCTATGCGACGCCGGGCCAGATGATCATCCTCATCAACGGGCTGCAGTGGACCGGCTACAAGAAATTCGAATGGGGCGTAGTGGGCGAGACCGCCTGCGCCGATTCGTGGGGCCGCGCGCTCAAGACCGGCGAGCCCAGCCTGTCGCTGCCGTGCTATGCCGAGCGCCGCTATGGCGGCGTGCCCGACGAGGAGATGCTGATGGCGCTGTCTCCGGCGCACCTGGCCAAGGCTATCGTCGGCATGAAGGCGCTGGCGAAAAACGGCCTGCGCTATCCGATTGCGCCTTATGGCATCCAGAGCGACGTGCGCGCCGGCATGGGCGTTTCCTATGCCAAGAAATAGACCAGGTTGGCATTGCGCACCAACGGGCCGCGCCAATGCGCGCCCGATGACAGGCTCCGCGAAGCCATCCAGCGGCTACAGAAAAGGTCTGGATTGCTTGGTCGCACGCGCTCCCCGCAATGACGATTGACATTGTCGAACTTGCTGCGTGGTCGAGGTTATTGGAAACCATGCAGCCATCAGCAGTCCAGACCATCAGTCCCGAACGGTTTTTTGCTTGGGTCGTCGGCCAGGAAGAGCGTTTCGAACTGGTGGAAGATGAAGTCGTGATGATGGCCGGCGCGGGGCGCCGCCATGACAGCATTGTCGTGAACCTGATAGGGCGGTGCACGCCCAGGTGAGAGGCGGGCCTTGCCAAACCTTCAGAGGACACCTATGTTTTGACCTCTCCGGCCACCCGGCGTATGGCGGATCTCGGCATCGATTGTGGAAAACCCGAGATTTGCTGACCGCCGTAGACCGGCGCTTGTGATCGAGGTGTTGTCGCCGACGACGGCAGGGTTCGACGTTACGGTCAAGCTTGCCGAATATCAGTCGCTGCCGTCGATGGATTACATACTGCTGGTCGATACGGAAATGCCGACGGTGCATCTATTCTCCGCGACCGGGATGGCCCATGGGAAGATCGCGTCGTCAAGGGCCTCGACGCGGCGATTGACCTGCCGAAGCTCAACGTGGTGCTGAAGCTCGCCGAAATCTACGACGGATTGCAGTTCCGCGAGCGTCCAAGACTTGTCGAGGTGTCAGAGGACAACGCAGCCGGCGGATTGTAGGTAGCCACCGACGCCGCCGCGAGCTAAGCAGGGCGCCTGAAGGGATCAGCATGAAGTCTTCGTCGAAATTCGACATCGTTGTCTATGGCGCCGGCGGGTTTACCGGACAGCTCGTGGCCGAATACCTGGCATCGCGCTACGCCAAAGACAGCGATTTGAAATGGGCGATGGCCGGACGCAGCCTGGACAAGCTCGCCGGCGTGCGCGACGCCATCGGCGCGCCGGCTGAACTTCCGCTGATTGCCGCCGATGCCGGCGATCCAGCCTCGCTGAAGGCCATGATCGACCAGACCCGATTGGTGCTGACCACCGTCGGCCCGTATCAGCTCTACGGCTCCGAACTGGTCGCGGCCTGCGCGGCATCGGGCACCGACTACCTCGATCTGTGCGGCGAGCCGCTGTGGATGCGGCAGATGATCGACGCGCACGAAACCGCCGCGAAATCCAGCGGCGCGCGGATCCTGTTCTCCTGCGGCTTCGATTCAATTCCGTTCGAACTCGGCGTGTTCTTCTGCGAGGCGGCGGCGAAAAACAGTTTTGGCGCGCCGGTCAGCCGCGTCAAAGGCCGCGTCCGCGACATGAAGGGAGGTCCGTCCGGCGGCACCGTGGCGAGCATCAAGGCGACGTTCATGTCCGCAGCGCGTGACCTCAGCCTGGTGTCGATGCTGCAAAACCCCTTCGCATTGACGCCGGGCTTCGAGGGTCCGGACCAGCCGCGCGGCAACAGGCCGAAGCTGGACGAGGATATCGGTTCGTGGACGGCACCCTTCGGAATGGCGACCATCAACACCCGTAACGTGCATCGCTCCAACATGCTGATGGGCTTTCCCTACGGCCGCGACTTTGTCTATGACGAGATGGTCGTGACCGGCCCGGGAGAGCAGGGCGAGGCCGATGCAAGACGCCTGTTCGCCGCCAGCAAGGCGGAGCGCACCGGCGCCGGCGGCCCGAAGCCGGGCGAAGGTCCCTCCAAGGAGGAACGCGAGTCCGGCCTCTATGATCTGCTGTTCGTTGGCCTTGCTCCGGACGGCCGCCAGGTTCGCGTCGCCGTCAAGGGCGACCGCGATCCCGGCTATGGGTCAACCTCGAAAATGATTTCCGAATGCGCGCTATGCCTGCTGCGCGACGCGCCGCATGTCGCCGGCGGCATCTGGACTCCGGGTGCTGCGATGGGCGACCGGCTGATCAAGCGGCTGGTCGATAATGCCGGTCTGACCTTCGAGGTGGAGGCGTAGCCGAGCAGCTCTAACCGTCATTCCGCCGGCTCGCGCCCCGCGACCGGTCGATGCGCCGCCATATAGCGGTGCGCGGCGGCGAACATTCCCCACATCGCGCCCAGCATCATCCAGAAGTGCCGCCAGTGGTCGGTGTCGATAATAAAACTTTCGCCGATCGTGCCGAGGTACGCCGCGAAGATCGCGAGATAGGTACGCTGCCAGGGAACGCGGGTGAAGACGTGCCGAAATCCGAGAATCAGCGTTATGAAAACCAGCGCCGGATAGCAGATGCCGGAAATCCACCCCCCCGACATGAAGGCGTTGAGATAGGAATTGTGGGTGTCCTCGGGAAAGAATCTTGTGAATTGCAGGGGACCTATTCCGAACGGCAGATCCAGCGCCATCTGCGCGCCGAGGATGTGCCGCCCGAACCGTCCGAAGCGGCCTTCGTCATAGCTCTGGTCGAAGCTCGCGCGCTGCTTGAACATGTCGGCGATGGAGTCCAGCGACAGCAGCACCGCGAGCAGCAGCGCGACGATGACGGTGGCCGTCAACGCCGTCGCGATGATGCGCGAGCGTTGCGCCCGCGTCGGGCTGGTCAGCACCATCAGCGTCAGCATGAAGGCCGACGTGATCGCAAGCTGCCCCCACGCCGCGCGTGAAAACGCCAGCAGGATCGCGAGCGCCATGATTCCGAAGGCGACGGCGTTGCGGAGCGATTTTCCGAAGCCGTCGCACACCACGCTTTGAAGGGCGAACAGCATCGGCAGCACCAGGAAGGCGCCGAGCACGTTCGGGATCCTTGAAGGTGCCGCGCGCGCGGTCGTACAGCGTCAGCAAATCGTGGCCGCCCGGCACGAGGTTGAAATAGCCGGCGATCCCCGCCAACCCCGCAATCAAGCCGCCGAAGATCAGTCCGCGCCGAAGTAGATCGAGCCGCGCGGCGGTATCCTCGGACACCACCATGGCGAAGAAGATCACGGTGACCGCCATGTACCACGAAGTCAGGATCCAGTTGGCGATCTCGGCCTTGTCCATCAGATAGGCGGCGCTGATGCAGTAGCCGATATTGACCAGGAACAGCAGGATCAGCAGCGGGATGAACGCCAGCCGCAGCCGCAAGCCGGTTGCGAGGAAGACGATGATCGCGCCCAGCGTGACGAATTCGTAAGGACTGGGCTCGATGAAGACGATGGCGCCGGCGGCGCCGACCGACCACAGCAGCGCGCGCTGCAGCGATGCGATTGGCGGCGCAGCCGGCAATGAGGACAAGGAGCTATCGGCCGCTGCCGTATACGCCATCACACACTCTACGCAAACGGACACTACGCAACTTCGGTCACAACAAACCGGGCACAACGCGCCGGCAGCAAACTCAATAGGCGTTCTCGTTCCGCGTCAGCAGCGCGATCGGCGTCTTGAGCAGGATATAGACGTCGAACAGCACCGACCAGTTCTCGATGTAATACAGATCGAACTCGACGCGCTTCTGGATCTTCTCTTCATTGTCGATCTCGCCGCGCCAGCCGTTGATCTGCGCCCAGCCGGTGATGCCGGGTTTGACGCGGTGGCGCGCGAAATAGCCGTCGACGGCTTCGTCGAACAGCCGGCTCTGCAGCTTGCCCTGCACCGCATGCGGGCGCGGGCCGACCAGCGACAGGTTGCGCTGGAATACCACGTTGAACAGCTGCGGCAGTTCGTCGAGGCTGGTCTTGCGGATGAAGCGGCCGACGCGGGTGACGCGCGGATCGTTCTTGGTCACGACTTTTGTTGCGAGCGGATCGGCCTGGTGGTGATACATCGAGCGAAACTTGAAGACGTCGATGCGCTCGTTGTTGAAGCCGAAGCGCTTCTGGCGGAATATTACCGGACCCGGGCTGTCCAGCCTCACCGCCAGCGCGACCAGCGCCATCACCGGCGCCAGCAGCAGCAGCAGCAGCGCGCCGACGGCGCGATCGAACAGCGATTTCATCACCTGGTCCCAGTCGGTGATCGGCGCTTCGAATACGTCCAATGTCGGCACCTTGCCGAGATAGGAGTAGGAGCGGGGGCGGAAGCGCAGCTTGTTGGTGTGCGCGGACAGCCTTATATCGACCGGGAGCACCCACAGTTTCTTGAGCATTTCCAGAATGCGGGTTTCCGCCGAAATCGGCAGTGCGAACAGCACCAGATCGATGCGGGTGCGGCGGGCGAATTCGACGATGTCGTCGACCTTGCCGAGTTTGGGGCTGCCGGCGCAGGTCTCGAGCGCGCGGTTATCGTTGCGATCGTCGAATACGCCCAATATGTCGAGGTCGGAATCGTCCTGGACTTTAAGCGCCTCGATCAGCTGTTCGCCGCTCTGGTCGGATCCGACCACGATGGTGCGGCGGTCAAGCCGGCCCTCGCGCGCCCAGCGCCTGACCATGCTGCGCAGGATCATGCGCTCGGCAATCAACGCCGCCAGTCCGGTGAAGAAGAACGCCGAAAGCCACAGCCGCGACACTTCGCCGCCAAGCTTGGCGAAGAACGACGCCCCGATGAACAGCAGGAATACGAACGCCCAGGATGAAATCATCCGCGTCATCTGCTTGAGCTGACCGCGGAACACCTGCACCTCGTAGATATCGGCGGCCTGGAAACACATCACGGCGGCCGCGGCCATCGCAAGAATCGCCGCAATATATTGCCAGTTGAAGCCGGAGAGCCGCGCCACATAGCCGAAATACAGTGCGATGCCGACCAGGCTCAAAATGACAAAATCGGCGACGCGGACCGCGCCGGCGATCACGATCGGCGAATAGGCGGCGCGCACCTTCTGATTGGTCACGGCAAGTGCCGCCGGTGAAAGCCGCCGCCGCCGTTCGACCGGCCGCTCGGCGGTGCTGTCCATCGCGACGGCCGCGGCGGCATTGATCATGGAGCGTGCGTTGATCGGTTCCACTGTCGCTCAAATCCGTATGTTGCCCGCATAGATGTATGCGCGCCCGGTAAATGCATAACCCCACGGATTAAAGGACAAATCGCAAGAAACAGTTACGTCGTTAACTAGGGTTAACGGTTTGCTAACAAGGACCTCATGGTGAGTAGCGCGCCGTTTCGCGCGCGTCTCGAACCATGGAGTATGCAGCCATCCTTCGAGACGCGGCCAAGAGGCCGCTCCTCAGGATGAGGACGGTAGGCGTTTCGAAAAAGGCGTCTTTCGCTTTGCCAAAACCCGCAGTGACGCAAGATCACCGCGGATGAACGCCTCTTTCTTGGCACGCGTCCATCTCTTTATCGTACGTTCGTTTTCGATGGCGTCGGTGATCCGGTCAAACCATTGGGCGTAGACCAGCACCACCGGTCGCCTAGCCTCGGTGTATCCTTTGAACGTTCCGTCGTTGTGTTGCGCGATTTGTATTTCAAGCGTTGTCCGGGTCGTGCCGATGTACAGGCTACCGTCAGAACAGCGAACGATATAAAGATATGCCCCCAGGTTCATTTCAGACCTGTTCGTCGCCAATCCATTATGCTTCAGCATGAAGCGATTGATTTACGTGTCAACCGATGGATGATTGCATCGGTATTCAGCGCAACCCTCATGGTGAGGAGCGCCGCGAAGCGGCGCATCTCGAACCATGGAGTATGCAGCCATCCTTCGAGACGCGGCCAAGAGGCCGCTCCTCAGGATGAGGGAGGCGTTCCCTCACCGCTTTGCAAACGCTTCGCGGTAGCCGGCCATGATGCCTTCGACCATCGCCTTCTGCGAGAAATGCAGGAAGATGCGTTCGCGCAAGCGTTTGGCGCGCGCGGCCGCGGCTTCGGGATCGTCGAGCGCGGTTTCGATGGCGTCGGCCATCGCGCCGACGATGTTAGGCGCAAACAGCGCCTCGGTATGCTCGCCGAAAATCTCCGGGATCCCGCCGACATTGGCGGCCATCATGGGGACCCCGGCGGCCGCCGCTTCGATCACCACATAGGGCATGGAATCGCCGCGCGAGGGAACCAGCAACACCCGGCCCTTCGAAAAACCGTAGCGCGCGTTGACATGGCCGATGAAGCGCACTGCGTCGGTTAAGCCCAGCCTTGCGATTTGTGCCTTCAGCGCCTCGAGTTCCTCGCCATCGCCGGCAAGGGTCAGCGTCACCGGCCTGCCGCCGGCGCGCAGCAGCGCCACCGCGTCGATCAGGAGATCGGCGCCTTTAATATGCCTGAACTCGCCGACATAGACGATGTCGGTGGCGTCGTCCGCGATCTGAATGGGGTCGAATTCATTGGCGGTGACGCCGTTGAACACGCAGCGGACGAGACCGGCCGGCTTGCCGATGGTGCGCTGATAGGTGTCGCGCGCGAACGCGCTTTCGAACAGGAACAGGTCGGTGCGGTTCATCAGCGCGCGTTCGAGGCGGCTGTAGATCGCGCCCTTCAGCGTATTCAGCGGGTAGTGCAGCGAGCCGCCATGCGGCGTGTAGACGCGAATGGTCTTGTCGGAGCGGCCCTTGAGGCGGATGAAGGCGCCGGCCTTGGCGCCGTGTCCGTGCAGCACATCCGGCTGCAGTTTTCGGATCAGGCGCATGAAATGCGCCCATACCACCACGTCGATCGGAACCGGCTCGCGCCTTATGGCGAGACGGTGGACGCCGAGTTTTAGTCGCGGCGCGATCGCCGCCAATGCCGCTTCCGCGCGTTCGCCGCCGGTCATGCTGTCGGCGATGATTCCGACGTGATGGCCGCGATCAGCCTGTCCGTTGGCGACATCGAGGATATGACGAAAGATTCCGCCGACCGGCGCGCGAGTCGCGTGCAGGATGCGAAGCGGCTGGTCAGGAGCGGCGGCCATGCTCAGAACCAGCGCTCGCCGACCAGCACGGTATCGCCGGGGCTGATCGGAGTGCCGAGCGGCACCACCGCGCGCATCGAGCCGCCGGCATCGGTATGGGTCAGCGTGACCCGATCGCGTTTGGCGCGCGGCGAGAAACCGCCGGCAATGGCGACGGCACTTTCGACGCTCATATTGGGCACATAGGGATATTGCCCGGGGGCCGCGACTTCACCGAGGATAAAGAACGGCCGGTAGGCTTCGATCTCCACCGCCACCGAGGGTTCGCGGATGTAGCCATTGCGCAGCTTGCCGGTGATCTCTGAGGCCAGACCCGCGGGCGTCAGGCCCCGCGCACGCACCGCCCCGATCAGCGGCATGGTGATGGAGCCGCCGGCATCGATGGCGTAGGTGTTAGTCAAACCTTCCTGGCCGTAGATCACGATGCGCAGCCGGTCGCCTGCATCCAGCCTGTAGGCCGCATCGTAAGCCACAGCCATCGGAACCGGCATCGGCGCCGCATAGATGGCGGGGGCGGGTACGATCACGCGGCGAGGCGATCCGGCAAAACTGGCACGGAGCGCACCGAGCGCGCCGCCCGAAGAAGCAACGACGCGAGGCGGCGGATTATAGGTCTGACCATAAGCGAGCGAATCCAGGTCGCTTCGCGGCTGCATGACAGCTACAGGCGCGGACCTGCGCATGCAGCCCGACAAAGCCAGCGCGGTCAGCAGACAGATGAGAACGGCGTGCGGGCCTCGCATCGGACGATCCATGACAAGTATTGATTCCGATTAAGGACTTTCATGGTTAACAAAGCATGAGTGCGGCCTGCCGGACGGCGATATCGCGGCGTCCGGCGGCCGAATTAACCGCGCGGCAACCTTAATGGAGTGTAATCGGCCTCGTTCAATGCAGCCGTAAGTGTCCGTAGGAGTGTGCGATGCGTATACCGTTCTGGCGTTCGGGTAAGGGCGCGCCGGTCGAAAAGGCCGAATTGGCACCCGCGGCTTCCAGGCCGGCGGCAGCCACCAAGGCTACCCCGGCTGCAGCCTCGGACCTCGGCGACCTCGATCTGCGCGCGATCGGGCAGGCGCTGAACCGCAAGCGATCCTGGATCATCATTCCGACGCTGCTGGCGGCCGTGCTGTCGATCGCCGCGGTCAATCTGGTCCCGCCGCGTTACAAATCCGAGGCGCGCATCCTGATCGACGGCCGTGAGAACGTGTTCCTGCGGCCCAATGGCGAGCGCGACGACCAGCGCAACGCGGTCGATCCCGAAGCCGTCACCAGCCAGGTTCAGTTGCTGCTGTCGCGCGATCTCGCCCGCGAGATCATCAAGAAGAACAAGCTCGCCGAGCGGCCCGAATTCGATCCGGTGCTGCAGGGGCTTTCGCCGGTGAAATCGCTGCTGGCGCTGTTCGGAATTGGCCGCGATCCCTTCAGTCTTACGCCGGAAGAGCGCGTGCTCGACGCCTATTTCGACCGGCTCACCGCCTATGCCGTGGATAAATCGCGCGTGGTCGTGATCGAGTTTCAGTCGCGCGATCCGGATCTGGCGGCGAAGGTCGCCAATTCGATCGCGGAAAATTACCTGGTGCTGCAGCAGAGTGCGCGGCAGGAGCAGGCCAAGGCCGCCGGGCAATGGCTGTCGGGTGAAATCGATAATTTGCGCAAGAAGGTCGGCGATGCCGAATTGCGGGTGGAGGATTTCCGCTCCAAATCCAGCCTGTTCGTCGGCACCAACAACACCACGCTGTCCAACCAGCAGATGGGCGAACTCAACACGCAGTTGAACAACGCCCGCGCATTGAAGTCGGATGCCGAATCCAAATCGCGGCTGATCCGCGAGATGCTGCAGTCGGGCAAGCCGATCGAAGCCTCCGAGGTGCTCAATTCCGAACTGACCCGGCGCCTGTCGGAACAGCGCGTCACGCTGCGCGCGCAACTGGCCGAGCAATCCTCGACGCTGCTCGACGGTCACCCGCGCATCAAGGAACTGAAAGCCCAGCTCGCCGATATCGATCGCCAGATTCGCGAGGAAGCCAGCAAGGTTTCCCGCTCGCTGGAAAACGACGCGCGCATCGCGGCCGGCAGGGTCGACAGCCTCAGCGCCAGTCTCGAGACCTCGAAGAAGCAGGCGACTTCGACCAACGGCCAGGACGTGCAGTTGCGCGCGCTGGAGCGCGAAGCCAAGTCGCAGCGCGACCTGCTGGAATCCTATCTCGCCAAATATCGCGAGGCGACCGCACGCGAAAACATCGACGTCGCACCGGCTGACGGCCGCATCATCTCCCGCGCGCTGGTGTCCAATACGCCGGCGTTCCCGAAGAAGCTGCCGATCGTGCTGATTGCGACGCTCGCGACGCTGATGCTCAGCGCCGGCTGCATCGCGACCGCCGAACTGCTGCGCATGACCGCGCCGCGCGCATCTGCTGCGGCGTTCGCGGCAGCTCCCGCCCGCATGTCGGAACCGGTAATCGCTTCTCCGCCCACGGCTCCGGGGCTGCGCGACACCCATCCCGATCTCGCAGCGCCGGTCACGGAAATCGGCCAGCTTGCCGAGCAGTTGCTTGGAGCCGGCGAGGCCGCGCGCAAAATTGTGGTGCTCGGAAGCGGGCAGGGCGAAAGCATTACGCTGACCGCGTTGAGCCTTGCGCGGCTGCTGGCGCGCGGCGCCAAGGTGGTGGTGGTGGATCTGTCGGCGTCGTCGCCGGCCTTTGCCGCGGTGTCCGCCGATCCGATGGCGCCGGGACTGGCGGAATTGATGCTGGGCGAAGCCACCTTTGCTCAGGTGATCACGCGCGACCGGCTGTCGCGGGCTCACCTCGTCACCGCCGGACGCCAGGGCGCGGACCGCAGCCTGTTGCAATCGCCGCGGCTGGCGCTGGCGCTCGATGCGCTGCTGCGGGTGTACGATCACGTGCTGCTCGATGCCGGCACCGCGTCCGACCTGCCCGCGGAATTGCTGACATCGAACGCCCGCGCGGTGGTGGTGCCGGATAGCTCGATGACGGCTGAAGCACGGAAACTGATGTCCGACCAGCTCAAGGACGTCGGCTTCACCGAGGTGACCATGCTGAGCAAGCCGTCGCAGCCCGCCGATATCGTCGAGCCCGGCCCGCGGGTGGTGGCGGCTTAAGCCGCTCGCGTGCCCCGGACGCAGCGCAGCGCGTAGCTCTTCGCGAAGCGGTGCGCTGCAGAGCCGGGGTCCCGATTGCTTTGCTTAACCGGGGTCCCGGTTCTGCGAAGCGGCATGAAGAATGCCGCATCGCGCCCGGGACACGGCTTATCGCCGCACCATCCCGCGCACCCGCTGCGCCATCTGCATCAGCGCCGGCGAATGCTTCACCAGCCGCTTGGCGTGCATCAGCGATGACAGCGCGGCTGCGGCGGCCCTGCCGCGGATATTGAGCGGAACGAAACTGTCGAACAGCGGCTCGTCGTCCTTGCAGAACAGCCGCTTGTAGTCATCCGACCCGATGCCGAGATCGAGCGACGTAAAGCCGCGCCCGGCATAGTGGTCGATGATGTCACGCATCAGGATCAGGCCCGGGCTGTATTTGGCATTGCCCGACAGCGTGTAGGTGTTGAACATCATCGAGAAGCGGTTTGTGTCGGCAACCCCGGCGAAGATCGCGATCACTTCGTCGTCGCATTGCAGCGCGTGGATGTCGATGGCGCGGCCGCCGCCGGCCAGCTCGGTCATGCAGGCGTCGCGGATGAAATCCTCGATGCCGGGATCGGCGAATACGTTGGGCAGCTTCTGCGCCGCCATCCGCTGCGGCTTGATGGCGAAGAACCAATCGAGCAGCCGCTTGATGTCGGTATCGGAGGTCGCGAGGCGATAGCCGTAGCCGGGCAGGGCCTGGAGCTTGCGTTCCTTGCCCTTGAGGCGGCGGCGGAACGAATTGCTGATGCGCGATGCCGGCGGCGCATCCGGCGCCATCGTCAGCAGCGGGCAATCGTTGGCCGAAACCTGGCCCGGCAGCAGGGCAAACGGATTGGGCTGATCCATCCAGCGTTGCGGCTGCTGCGTCAGCGCCAGCACGTCCGCCTGGCCATGGGCGCGGATTCCGCAGTTCAGCGCGTTAAGATCGGCTCGGCTCGCGGTAGCGGCAAAATCCTTCCGCCACAGTGCCATGTTGAACGTGGCATGCTTGCCGCCGAGAAATCTGGCGACCCGCGCGCCGCTCTCGCGTTTTACGCCGAGCGGCAGCAGCAGCAGCGGCTGGCGGTCCTTGTCATAGGCAACGACGATAAAGGGCCGGATGCCCTCGCGCTCGCCGACCCGGCGTTGCCATGCGCTGAGGAAATCGAAACGCTGATACGGCGTGGAAAACTGGTTTGATTGTTCGAGGCTGCGCCAGGCCGTCTCGGCCTCCCGCAGGTCGGCGACGATATCTACCCGCGCAATACGGCTCGCCTCCGGCCGCGCCTGCGTTCCCGCCCGGCTTTCCATCACGGCCGCCATGGTCATCGCACCACCCGTATTTTGAGAGTTTATTTACATTTTTCAGCTTTGGCCGACCTTTGCAAAGAAATGTCAACAAAGAGTAATGACAATGCGGGCGCGGCGCGGGGCACGGCCGCCTTTGGGGGCGTGGAGTTGTCATCCCGGAACCAATTCTTGTCGGGCGTTGGCTTGCGGCTGGCTTATTTCAGCGGTTACGCGCGCCTGATGGAGCGGCGCAGCGGCGGGGCCGGCGCCATTCTGCGGTTCGAACGCGTGCGCCCGGCGCGCAGCGTGCGGTTCCAGCCGCGCCGGGCTCACGAGATCACGCCGCAATTTCTCGACCGGACGATCGAGGCGCTTAAACGCTGGAACTTCGATATCGTCTCGATGGATGAGGTGTGCCGGCGCGCAGCCGGTCCGAAGTCGGCGCGGCGGTTCGCGTGCCTGACCTTCGACGGCGCCACCCGGGACCTCATGACATTTGCGCATCCGGTGCTGGCAAAGCACGGCGTGCCGTTCACGGTCTATGTGCCGACGGCGTTTCCCGACGGCCTCGGCGAAGCCTGGTGGCTGGCGCTGGAGGCGGTGATCGCGCGCAACAACCGCATCGCGCTGGTGATCGACCGCGAGGAAAAGCGTTTCGAGACCGCGGAGACGTCGGAAAAACTTCGGCTGTACGATTTTCTCCATGGCTGGATGCGCTCGCTCTCCGCGCCGGATTTGTCGGCTGCGATCAACGATCTCTGCAAGCGCTATTCCGTCGATCTGGCGGCATTGTCGCGCGAGGCTTCGATGAACTGGGACGATCTGGCAAAACTCGCGGCCGATCCGAATGTGACGATCGGAAGCATGACCGTGAACTCTGCGGTCCTGACCAGTCTGGAAGATGCCGCGGCCTTGCGCGAAATCTCGATGGGCAGGGCGGTGGCGCGTTCCGCGTTCCACCGCGACGTCGTGCATTTCGCCTATCCGTTCGGCGATCGCGCGTCGTTCGGCCGGCAGCATGTGATGCTGGCCGGGCAGGCCGGCTTTGCCAGCGCGGTGACGGCGTTGCCCGGAGTTGTTCTCGCCGACGGCCGCTCGAACCTGCACGCGCTGCCACGCATCGCATGGGATGGGCGGCAACGTTCGTTGCGCGCCATGCGCGTCATTTTATCCGGCGTGATGTTTCCAGACCCTCAGCATCATGGCTGGGCCTGACGATGTACTGGGTCAAACATCCGGCCGCGACATCCAGCTGACGATCGGCATCGCCGGCAGCACCCAGCCGATTCCGGCCACCACGTAGAAGATCGCCTGATAGAGCCCGGAAGCGGCGAGCCATGGCGTTTGCGCTATCGTCATTCCCAGCAGCGACCACACCGCCACCAGCACCAGCAGGGCGACGGTTCCAACAAATTTGCGCGTGCGGATTCTCATGACGGAAATGTGCGACTCGCAGCGTGTGCGCGCCTTGGCGCGCGGGAGGCGGCGAACTATAAGGTGCGCGCCAATTCATTCAAGACACAGGTTTGATGACCGAGCTTTCTGCACAGGTTGCCCCGCGCGCCCTCCGCTGGTGGCTGATCGCCATCGCGGCGCTGATCGCGATCATGGTGCTGGTCGGCGGCGCGACGCGTCTGACCGAGTCTGGGCTGTCGATTGTCGAATGGAAGCCGGTCACCGGCACCCTGCCGCCGCTGAATGACGCTCAGTGGCGCGAGGCGTTTGAGGGCTATCAAACCATCCCGCAATATCGCGAGCTCAACGCCGGCATGAGTCTCGACGAATTCAAGACCATTTTCTGGTGGGAATGGAGCCACCGTCTGCTCGGCCGCGTCATCGGCGTGGCGTATCTGTTGCCGTTCCTGTGGTTTCTCCGGCGCGGCGCGTTGAGTGCCGATCTGAAGCGGCGGCTGTGGATCATCTTCGGACTCGGCGCGCTGCAGGGCGCGGTGGGCTGGTGGATGGTGGCGTCGGGCCTCACGCAACGCGTTGAGGTGTCGCAACTTCGCCTCGCCACGCATCTGGTGCTGGCGCTGCTGATTTACGCCGCCATCGTCTGGACGCTGCGGCGGCTGGGCGGGCGGCGGGCATCGGCTGCGTCGTCGCGATTGAAAATCACCGCGACGGTGCTGCTGGCGCTGACCTTCGTGCAGCTCTATCTCGGCGCGCTGGTGGCGGGGCTGCGCGCCGGGCGCGTGTACAATACCTGGCCCGAGATCGACGGCCGGCTTATTCCCTCCGCGGCGCGGTTGTTGTTCGAGGAGCCGTGGTGGCGCAATCTGTTCGACAACACGCTCACGGTGCAGTTCGAGCATCGCATGACCGCCTATGCGCTGTTTGCGCTGGCGGCTCTGCACGCCGTCGATGCCGTTCGTTCGCGTGCTGGACCCGCTGCCGTCAACGGCGCCGTCTTGCTCGCGGCGGCGGTTGCGTTGCAGGCGGCGCTGGGCATCCAGACGTTGCTGCATCAGGTTCCGATTTTGCTGGCGCTCGCGCATCAGGCGGTGGCAATCGTGGTGCTGACGCTGGCGATTTTGCAGGCGGAGCGGTTGGCGGCGCGGCGGCCGGAACAGGCGCGGCGGCAATTGGGTTTGCCGGTGGGGCAGATCAACTGAATTGAACGATTCTAATTTCCTGAGGCCGGCGCCGGCGATAAAACCCGCAAACGCAACACTTAAGGCTCGTTCATGTCGTCCGCATTCATCCAGGCCGCCGTCATCCTGCTCCGCGAAGGGCTCGAAGCGATGCTGGTGATCGCCGCCCTTGCCGGCTATCTGACCAAGGCCGGCGCCGGCCATCGCATCAACGCGCTGTATAGCGGCGCGCTGGCCGCGGTCGGCGCCAGCATCATAGCTGCGTGGCTGTTCGCGGTGCTGAATTCCGGCGAGCACAGCGACATCCTCGAAGGCGTCATCATCCTCGTCGCCGCCAGCCTGATGCTCTATGTCAGCGGCTGGCTGATGGTGAAGCAGGATCCGAAGCGATGGCAGGATTACCTCGCGCACAAGGCCGACAACGCGCTGGCGCAGGACACCGTGTGGGCGGTCGCCGCGCTGGCGTTTCTCGCGGTGTTTCGCGAAGGCGCGGAAACCATGCTGTTCATCAACGCGCTGGCCAGCGCCGAGGGCGGCTGGAGCGCGGGGCTGTTCGCGGGCCTCGGCGCGGCGACCCTGGGTCTTGCGGTGCTGTTCTATTTCATCAACCTGATCACGCAGAAGATTCCCTTAAGGCCGCTGTTCATCATCACCTCGGCCTTTCTGTTCGCGATGGCCATCAAATTCATCGGCGAAGCGGTGCAGGAATTCCAGGAGCAGGCGATTGTTCCGGTGACCGAGCTCAAAGGCGCCGGCTGGCTTGGCGCAATCGGCATGAATTCGACCGTCGAGGCGTTGTCGATCCAGTTGCTGGTGATCCTGTTTGCGCTGGCGACCTATTCGGTGGTCCAGCGCAACGCGCGGCTGGCGCGCGAGGACAAGGCGATGCGGGCGGCGAAGGGGTGACGCGTGTCCCGGGCGCGATGCGGCGTTCTTCATGCCGCTTCGCAGAACCGGGACCCCGGTTTCTTCGAGTCGCGCAGTAACCGGGGCCCCGGCTCTGCAGCGCACCGCTTCGCAAGAGCTACGCGCTGCGCTGCGTCCGGGGCACGCTTAACTCCCCAGCGCCTGCTCCAGATCGGCGATCAGATCTTCCTTGTCCTCGATTCCGATCGACAGCCGCACGATATCCGGTCCGGCGCCGGATTTTATCTTCTGCGCGTCGTCGAGCTGGCTGTGCGTGGTCGAGGCCGGATGGATCACCAGCGAGCGGGTGTCGCCGACATTTGCAAGATGCGAGAACAGTTTCAGGTTCGACACCAGGTTGACGCCGGCCTCGTAGCCGCCCTTGAGGCTGAAGGTGAACACCGCGCCGGCGCCCTTCGGCGCATATTTGCGCGCGAGGTTGTTGTATTTGTCGCTGGCAAGCCCGGCATAATTGACCTGTGCCACCGCCGGATGGGCCGACAGCCATTCCGCCACCGCCTTGGCGTTTTCGCAGTGCTTCTGCATGCGCAGCGGCAGCGTTTCGATGCCGGTGAGAATCAGGAACGCGTTGAACGGCGACAGCGCCGGCCCGAGGTCGCGCAAGCCCAGCACCCGGCAGGCGATGGCGAACGCGAAATTCCCGAACGTCTCCTGCAGCTTGATGCCGTGATATTCCGGCCGCGGCTCGCTCAGCATCGGATATTTGTTGTCCTTCGACCAGTCGAAGGTGCCGGCGTCGACGATGATGCCGCCGATCGAATTGCCGTGGCCGCCGAGAAATTTCGTCAGCGAGTGCACCACGATGTCGGCGCCGTGATCGATCGGGCGGATCAGATAGGGCGTCGCCAGCGTGTTGTCGACGATCAACGGCACGCCGGCCTTGCGCGCCACCGCCGAGACCGCCTCGATGTCGGTCACGGTGCCGCCGGGGTTGGCGATCGATTCCACGAAGATCGCCTTGGTGTGCGGCGTCACCGCGCGCTCGAAACTTGAGATATCGTCGGAATCGGCCCACACCACGTTCCAGCCAAAACTCTTGAAGGCGTGGGTAAACTGGTTGATCGAACCGCCATACAGTTTGCGCGCGGCGATGAATTCGTCGCCGGGCCGCAGCAATTGCTGCATGACGATAACCTGCGCGGCGTGGCCGGAAGCCACCGCGACCGCCGCGGTGCCGCCCTCAAGCGCCGCGACGCGCTCTTCCAGCACCGCATTGGTCGGATTTCCGATCCGGGTATAGATGTTGCCGAACGCCTGCAGCCCGAACAGCGATGCTGCATGATCGGCGTCGTTGAACACGAACGACGTGGTCTGATAGATCGGCGTCACCCGCGCGCCGGTGGTGGGATCGGGCGATGCGCCGGCATGGACGGCGAGGGTGGCAAATCCCGGAAGACGATCGGTCATTCTTGGTTTCCTCTAGATTTGATATTCGTCATGCGCGGGCTTGACCCGTGCATCCATCTCGCTTCGGAAGAGTCTTTCGAAGATGGATTGCCGGGTCAAGCCCGGCAATGACGCGCATAGTATAGCGTCACACGCCGTCGGCTTTATCCTTTGCCGCGCGGTCGGAGGCTAGCGTCTCGCCGCCGCCGACGCTGCTGCGGTTGAGCGACAGCTGCATGCCCCGCATCGGCATCGGCGCGCGCTTCGAGCTCAGCGTGCGCGAGTTGACGCCCATCCATGAAATCTCCGACGACAGCCGGCCGTATTCGATTTTCGGACAGCGGTTCATCACCACCTTGAGCCCGGCAGCCTCGGCTTTGGCGGCGGCAGCATCGTCGCGCGCGCCGAGCTGCATCCAGATCACCTTCGGCGGCGGCGTTAGTTTTAGCGCTTCATCGACCACCGGCATGATGTGGCTGGAGTTGCGGAAAATATCGACCATGTCGACGGCGCGGCCGATATCAGCCAACGACGCCACGAACGGTTTCCCCACCAGGCTCTTGCCGACATGGCCGGGATTGACCGGGATCATGTCGTAGCCGCGCTCGGCCAGATATTTGAAGGCGAAATAGCTCGGGCGCACATTGACCGGCGAGGCGCCGACCATCGCGATGGTTTTCACTCCGCTCAGAATTTCGCGGATGTAGGAGTCATTGTAGGCGTCGTGGTTCATTGCAGAATTCCTGGTCCCTCATGGTGAGGAGCGCGCTCTTGCGCGCGTCTCGAACCATGAGTTCGTGGCACATCCTTCGAGACGCGGCCAAGAGGCCGCTCCTCAGGATGAGGGCACGTTCCGCGGCGCCGTTCTATCATCACTTGTCCTGCCATTTCGGCTCGCGTTTTTCGATGAAGGCGCCGATGCCTTCCTCGGCATCCCCCGCCATCATGTTCTCGGCCATCACCCCGGACGCATAACGGTAGGCATCCGCAAGACTCATTTCGGCCTGGCGGTAGAACGCGGCCTTGCCGATCTTGACGGTATAGGCGGATTTGTTGGCGACCTTTTGCGCCAGCGCAATCGCCGCGTCGCGCTCGGCGCCGACCGCGACCACGCGATTGATCAGGCCCATGTCGCGGGCGGCGGCCGCCGACACCGGCTCCCCGGTGAGCAGCATTTCCATCGCCTGTTTGCGCGGCACGTTGCGCGACAGCGCCACCATCGGCGTCGAGCAAAACAGCCCGATGTCGACGCCGGGCGTGGCGAAGCTCGCGGCATCAGACGCCACCGCCAGATCGCAGCTTGCCACCAGCTGGCATCCGGCCGCGGTGGCGACGCCCTGCACGGCGGCGACCACAGGTTTCGGCAATTGCACGATGGCCTGCATCATCGCGCTGCAGGCATTCATCATGTCAGCGAAATAGGCCCGCCCCCGATCGGCGTCCGCGCGGCGCGCGGTGAGCTCCTTCATGTCATGGCCGGCGGAAAACGCCGTGCCGCTCGCCGCGATCACCACCGCGCGCACCTTTGCATCGTCGCGAAGCTGGTCCAGCGCCGCCTGCAGTCCGGCGATCATGGCTTCCGACAGGCTGTTGCGCGCCGCCGGGCGGTTGAGCGTCAGCACGGCAATGCTTCCGGCCATCTCGCGCAGGAGAATCGGATCTTGCGGTACTGTCGCGCGGGCGGGCTGGGCGGTCATGCAAATATCCACTAGGGCAGGGCCTCTATCCTAAGGTAGGAAGCGGTCTGAAGCGAGGACAAGGCGGAAGCGGCATGGTAGCAGCGAAAATGAGCGTGGCCGAACTCGAGAGGTTCCTGCGCGTCGAATTTCCGCAGACTTTTGGTGGCGACGACGTCACCATCGAGAGCGCCGACGGCGAAACCTGCCTGCTCCGTCAGCGCTACAGCGAGCGCATGCTGCGTCCCGGCGGCACCATTTCGGGGCCGACCCTGATGGGGCTTGCCGATTGCGCCATGTATGTGGTGCTGCTGTCCGCGATCGGCCCGGTCGGCCTTGCGGTGACCACGAACCTCAACATCAATTTCTTGCGTAAAGGGGCGCCGGGGCAGGATGTCCTCGCCGCGGCCCGGTTATTGAAGCTCGGCAAGCGGCTGGCCGTCGGCGAGGTCAATCTGCTATCGGGGACGGCGCCCGACCCGATCGCCCACGTTACGGCCACCTATTCCATTCCGCATGCTTGATCTTTTACATGGTAATATCGCACCATATTTATAAGCTATTGTTTTAACTACGCTAATTGACGCCGCCAAGTATTGACGTTGGCGGCCCGCTTCTCTAGAAACCGCGCAGTCCGGCGCTGTACGCCGATGTCTCCCTTTCACGGATTTCCTCACATGAAAACGTTTTCGGCTAAGCCCGCCGAGGTGACGAAGAAGTGGGTGCTGATCGACGCCAAAGGTCTGGTGGTCGGCCGCCTCGCCACTCTCGTCGCGATGCGGCTGCGCGGCAAGCATCTTGCGACCTACACGCCCCATGTCGATTGCGGCGATCACGTCATCATCGTCAACGCCGCCCATGTGGTGCTGACCGGGCGCAAGCGCGACAACAAGGTCTACTACAATCACACCGGCTTTATCGGCGGCATCAAGGAGCACACCGCGAAGTCGATCCTCGAAGGCCGTTTTCCCGAGCGCGTGGTCGAAAAGGCGGTCGAGCGCATGATTCCGCGCGGGCCGCTTGGCCGCGTGCAGTTCGGCAATCTGCGCGTCTATCCCGGCCCCGAGCATCCGCACGAGGCCCAGCAACCCGAGACGCTCGACATAGCCGCGATGAATCGCAAGAACATGAGGGCCGCATAAGATGTCCGACACCATGCAGTCTCTCGACCAGTTGTCGCAGCTGAAGACGGCGGCGCCGGAAGCGCCGAAATACGTCAGGAAGGTCGACAAGCACGGCCGCGCCTATGCCACCGGAAAACGCAAGGACGCGGTAGCCCGGGTCTGGATCAAGCCGGGCGCCGGCAAGATCGTGGTCAACACCCGCGAGGTCGAAATCTATTTCGCCCGTCCGGTGCTGCGCATGATGATCCAGCAGCCGCTGGTGGCAGCCGCCCGCGCCGGCCAGTACGACGTGATCTGCACCGTCGCCGGCGGCGGATTGTCGGGGCAGGCCGGTGCGGTGCGTCACGGCATCTCCAAGGCGCTGACCTATTTCGAGCCGGATCTGCGCAACGTCCTGAAAAAGGGCGGCTTCCTCACCCGCGATAGCCGCGTGGTCGAGCGCAAGAAGTACGGCAAGGCGAAGGCCCGCCGCTCGTTCCAGTTCTCGAAGCGGTAACGCTGCGGGCGAGCATGTGACAATCGAAAGGCGGTTGCCGGAAACGGCAGCCGCTTCTTTCTTTCGCCTCTCCCCGCAAGCGGGGAGAGGTGGTCGCGTCGGTGAATTATTTGACGCCATTGTCCTGTCCGACCCGAACCGCGCACCGCGCCGGATCCGGCATCCCGTCTGCAATCGGCAAGACGACGTTTCTGACGAATCCTTGGGCTCCGCCAGGGATCGAATCTGCCGCGAAAGCCAGCACGAGATTGCTTTTCGGTGTGACGGAAATAAACTGACTGCTCTTTCCCGAAGCAAAAAATACGCTGCCGCTCTTGCTGATCCACCACTGGTAGCCATAACCGGCGTTGAGCGGCGATCCGCCCTCATTGTGCCGGGTCGTCGAGTCCCCCACATAGGCCGCGGAAACGATTTGCGTGTCTCCCCATCGGCCATGCTGAAGATACAGGATGCCGATTTTCGCCATATCGCGCGCGGTCAGATGCAGCCCGATTTCGCCATGCAGGTATCCGTCGGAGTCCGAGTACCAGGTGTAGTTTGCGATCTGCAAAGGATCGAAGAGCTTGCGTTTCGCAAAATCCGCGGCGTTCTGCTTGATCGCTTTGGACAATACGACCGAGAGCAAATCCGATCCGATACCGTCGTAGCGGAAATGTGTTCCTCGCGGATATTCGATCTTGCGATTGAGCATTGATCGCCACATCTCTTTCCCGCGTGCCGCGTCGCTCATTTTGAAGTCGCCCGGCCCGGCCTCCGCAAAACCTTCCGTCTTGGTCAGCACATCGCGAACAGTAATGTCGCGGGCCAAGGAATCGGTGCTTTCATCGAACGCCTCCGGAAAAACCTCGGACAGCTTTGTATCCAGGCGCAAATAGCCCTCGTCGATCGCAATGCCGATCAGGATGGAGAGCACGCTCTTGGTCACCGACTGCACCGGCGATTGCGTCTCCGCACTGATGTTTTTCCGGTAATATTCGAAAGCGATACAATTGCCGCGCGCGACGACCAGCGCCCGCAGGCCCGGAGTTCGTTCCGCGAGGCTAGCCTGCAGGTTCGAGAGAGACGGCGCCCCCTGTGCTGCCGCCGCCGGCGCCAGTCCGAGGAAAAGCCCAAGCATCGAGGTGACGGCGGCCATCCGGCCAGCGCGTGTAAGGCTTGCAAGCCTGGCGATCATCCGATTGCGCCCCGTTCGAATTCATCCTTCGTAGCGATGAATTGCGGCATTTGCTTGGGACACCGTCATTTGCGAGAAGGGAAGCTACGAAGCAAGCCATCTTCGCGCGCGATGCCGGCTTGCGATCAGCTTCAGCCACGGCGCCGAATGGAAGGTGCTCATCAGCACGTACATAGGAACCATTCCGCTCAGCGGCGCTGCGGCGGAGCAGAGCATGTCGCCACCGAGAACGCCCGTCAGCAGCGCCATCAGCGCAAATGTCGGCGCGGCAGCAAGGCCTAGCCGGTCAGCCATGCATCGCTCCATCGTCCGGGTGTTTCATATTGATCATGCCGCTGCATTGGCCGGACGTCTCCGCGTGAGCGATACCGCGCCTCGCCGGACCAGCCCGTCACGTTTTCCGAAAGGCGGCCTCTCCGGCGTCCGACACCGCGACCCATTTCGGGTCGGGCGCGGCGTTGGGGACATAACTGTCGTTCCAGTTCCACCATTTGTACGGACGGCTCTGCGGGGTGCCCTCCGGCGAGTCTTCCCAGGTCTCCTGACGCCCGAGCGCCGTCATGTCGAGGTAGCTCCAGACGGTGCCCATCGCTTCGTCGCCGCGGCCGTTGATGAAGTAGGTGCGGAAGATGCGATCGCCGTCGCGGATGAACGCGTTATGGCCGTGCCATTCATCCACGCCGAAGTCGGCGTCGAAACTGTCGGTGATCGTAACCCACGGCATTTCCCAGCCCATCCGCGCCTTCAGCCGCGCGATGTCGGCCTGCGGTGCGCGCGAGGCATATACCAGGGTGGTGTCGCGCGCGTTCAGGTGCGCAAGGTTGGAAACCTGGTCGGCGCCGAGCGAACAGCCGATGCAGGCATGCTCCGGCCAGCCGTGCACGCCGGGCTCGAAGAAGGCGCGGTAGACGATCAGTTGCCGGCGGCCCTCGAACAGATCGAGCAGGCTCGCCTTGCCGTTGGGGCCGTCGAACACATAAGGCTTTTCCACGGCAGCCCAGGGCATCCGCCGCCGCTCCGCGGCCAGCGCGTCACGCGCGCGGGTCATCGCCTTCTCCTTGACCAGAAGCTGCTCGCGGGTCTTCAGCCATTGGTCGGGCGAGACGATTTCATGTTGCATGGTTTTCTCCTGTCGTTGTGTTGTTTCCGTCAGGCCGGCAGCCGCCGGTCGTAGTCGTTTTGCAACCGGCTCCAGCCGTCCCAGAACGGCGGCGGCTCCCTGCCGCTGGCGCGCGCAACCAGAACGTCGAGATGCATGTGCCAGCCGGCGCTGACCTTGAGCAGGGTGGCGCGGTCGGGCAGGCGGCGATGGATCAAGGTGAGCAGCACCGCGTCGCCGGCGGGCTCCAGCTCGAACGAGACGCCGCCGCTGCGTCCCCAGCTGATGGCGAGCTTGCGAGGCGGATCGAGTTCGGTGATCCGGCACTCCATCCGGTGCTCTTCGGAGGCGCCTGGCGGCCGCCGGCTCGGCGGGTCGTTGAGCTCGTCGTTGCGCCAGACCAGTTCGACGGGCGCGCCGACCTTCATCTCCATCTCGCCCGCCGCCAGCCACTGCCGGCGCAGCTCGCTTTCGGTCAGATAAGCCCAGACGCGCTCGATCGGGCCGGGCAGCCGCCGCTGGATTTTCAGCGTGGCGGGCTCGATCAGCGCGCCATAGGGGCCGGGATTTGCGGGTTCGGTCATCGGCGGTCTCCTTTTTTTGCAGGTTTGGATTTGCGCGCGTCGTCCTCGCGGAGCAGCCGGTCCAGCACATCCAGATGTCCGGTCCAGAAACGCTCGTAGAAGCTCAGCCACTCCTGCGCGCTGGCGAGCGGCCCGGGATCGAGACGGCACAGATGGGTGCGCCCGCGCACCTCGCGGCGGATCAATCCGGCGTTCTCCAGCACCTTGATGTGCTTCGACGCCGCCGCCAGCGAAATCGCGAACGGCTCGGCAAGCTGGCCCACCGTCCGCTCGCCATCACAAAGTTGGCGCAGCATCTGACGACGCGTGGCGTCGCCGAGCGCGTGAAACACGGTGTTTAGATGGGACGCCCGTAGTTCAACCATGTGGTTGAATATAGGGACGCGGACTTAGACTGTCAACCGGTTGGTTGAATGAATTACAAAAGAATTTCGCCTGGCCGGGAGTATGATTACTCCTGCGATTTCTGGGTCAACAGGCCGGCAAAGGGGTCACGACGAGGGCGATCCATATCCGGAACATATTTGACTTTACACCATTATGGTGTATCTAGTTATGGTGGAGGACCGCAAATCCACGCACGATCTAGAGGTAGTTAAAGCTGCATTTTCGACCGTAGAGGACTTGAATGTCACGGGCACTGCGCTGCGCAACGCATTCGCGCTTGGTTATGGCCGACAGGAAATCGTCGATGTCATCCAAGCCATCGAACGGGGACACTTCTACAAGACGATGCCCTCAGAAAAGAATCCGGGTCTGATGCAGGATGTCTACCGAGTGCCCGATCGAGAAATCGAGCTTTATGTGAAATTCACATCGGACCTCGTAACCGAGTTCAAACTCCTGTCATTCAAGGAGAGATAAGATGGCCGACGCCCCCACTTGTCCGGAAACCGGAAAGCCGATGGTTCGCGATACCCGGCCCATGACTCTTACATACAAGGCGCAGTCGGCAACGATCGATATGCCCGGATGGTACTGCAATGAGTCAGCCGAGAGCATTCACACCGGCGAGGATATGAAGGTTTCCGACGCCGCTCTTCAGGTCCTCAAGATCAAGGTCGAAAACCTTCTCAGCCCGAAAGACGTGCGGCGAATCCGCGTAAAAATGGGACTTACCCAGCGCCAGGCCGGGACGCTGATCGGCGGCGGGCCGAACGCCTTCCAGAAATATGAGGCGGGGGAAGTTACCGTGAGCAAGGGAATCAGCAATTTCCTCCGGATGCTGGAGCGCCACCCCGAAGAAATCGAAGAACTCAAGAAGCAGGCGTGAAATGGAGCCCGGTTGCCGGCACCGGCAGCCGTCTTTTTGTGTTGCTGCTGTCGTCATCCTGAGGTGCTCGCCGTCTCTTCGGCGAGCCTCGAAGGATGCGGCGCGCCCCAAGCCTGCATCGTTCAGATCAGCGCGGCTCAGGTCAGCGTTGCTCAGGTTAGCGCTGATCAACTGTGCGTTGCCCTGGTTAGCGCCGGTTAGGTGGGCGCCGCTTAGGTTAGCGTCGTTTAGGCGGGCGCCGCTCATGTTGACCCCGCTCAGGCGGGCATCGCTCAGGTCTGCACCGCTCATATCTAGCTCGTGGAGATCGGCATCGCGCAAATCTAGAAATGGTTTGTTGTGACGCCGCCAGTCATTCCACTCGGCGACGCTATTTCGCAACCGATCTACGTTTTCCTTATTTCCCACTGGAAACGCCTTTCAAACTCTGCCTCTGGAGGCCAGATCGGCCGGGGCATCGTGTCACGGAGCCGCCGGCATCGACAGCCGGCGAGCCAACCATCGTACCAAGCTCCGGCGTTCGCGACGGCCCCGGCTCTGCAGCGCACCGTTCCGCAAGTGCTGCACGCTGCGCTGCGTCCGGGGAACGAGGCCGCCTTGTTCATTGCTGGATTGCCGACGAATTGTCGCTACTTTTCGATAAAAGTTGCGGTGGCGTGCAAACGGATTGCCAACGCGGGCCAAGTAAATTCTGGCATCCCACAACCGCTGAGTTGGTTCCGCATCGGGAACGCGTGACCAACCAACTTGGGTAGCCGTCAACATGTCGCTCGATACCTCCACGCTTTATCTGGTTGCAACGCTGGTCGCGGCGCTGCTGGGAGTGATGCTGCTGTTTTTCGGACGCCAGGAGCGCATCGCCGCGCTTAACTGGTGGGGCGCCGCCTACATCCTGGGTGCTGCTTCGGTGTCGCTGTGGACGCTGGCAAGCACGGCGCTTGGCGAGATGCTGTCGCTGGCGCTAAACGCGTTCGGCTTCGTTGCCTGCGGCATGGTGTGGAACGCGGCGCGGGTGTTTCATGGCCGCAAGCCGAACTGGCCGGGAATCTTGCTGGGCGCGCTGGCCTGGGTCGCGGCCATCACCACGCTGCTGCCGCAGGATGCCGCGCTGCGCATGACCATCGGCGCCGCTATCGTCGCGGTCTATGCCGCGCTGACCGCCAACGAATTGTGGTCGGAGCGCCGCAGCAAGCTGCAGAAGCGCTGGCCCGCCGTCGCCGTGCCGGTGCTGCATGGCTTTGTGCTGATGCTGCCGATCCTGCTCGGCGATTTTTTGCGTCCGCACGACGACGACTTCTCGACCAGCATCTGGGTCACCGCGTTCGCCATCGAGCTCGTGCTGTACGCCGTCGGCACCGTCTTCATCATCTTCATGCTGGTGTCGGAGCGCACGGTGAGTGTCCACAAGACCGCGGCCTCGATCGATCCCTTGACCGGGATGTTCAACCGCCGCGGCTTTGCGGAGGCTACCTCGCGCATGATCGACCGCGAGGCCAATGCCGGGCGGCCGGTGACGGTGATGATCTTCGACATCGATCACTTCAAGTCGATCAACGACCGCTTCGGCCATCCGGCCGGCGACGAGATTCTAAAACTGTTCGCCACGGTGGTGACCAATACGCTGCGGATCACCGATCTGTCGGGGCGGATCGGCGGCGAGGAATTCGCCGCCTTGCTGCCGTGTTCGATGGATGAGGCGCTGATCGCGGCGGAACGCGTGCGCGAAGCCTTTGCGGGCAGCGGCATCGCGGTCGATGACGCGCCGGTCGATACCACCGTCAGCATCGGCGTGGCCGGCGGTCCGGCCTTCACCGAACTCGACGTGCTGCTGGCGGCTGCCGACACCGCGCTCTATCAGGCCAAGCGCGCGGGGCGCAACCGCGTCCAGGCGGCGACCGAACAACAGCCGCTGTCGCTGGAAAGCGGGCGGCGCAAGATCGCCGGCCTTTCCGGGCATGGCCATGGCGCGAGCGTGGTCAGCGCCGTGCAGGCGTAACCGGCTGTTTACCATTCCATCGATAATATCGAAGCCATGGACACCGCGCGCAGCAACAGCTCCAACGCCGCGCTCATTGCGCTGGAAATAGCTGCCGCCTCGGCGCGCAGCGGCTTTGCCTGCATGTTCTCCAGCTCGGACGAATACGAGACCGCTCTGATCACCGAACGGCGCGCGCAAGGCCGCTATGATCGCGCACGAACCAATTGGCCGATGATCGCATTCATCGTCTGCTGCCTGATGGTTGTCGGCTTCGTGGTCGTATTCAGCTAGAGCAAGCCTAAGCCGCACCGATCAGAATGCCGACCGCCAGCACGATGGCGCCGCCGAGCACGATCTGAAACACCGCATGAAGGAACGGCGTGTCCATGTAGCGCGCCCGGATGTAAGCGATCGCCCACAATTCGAAGAACACCACGACGCCGGCGATGGCGGTCGCGATCCAGAACGCGTTCGACCAGGAGTCGGGAACCAGATAGGGCAGGGTATGTCCGAGGCCGCCGAGCGCGGTCATCAGGCCGCAGGTGGCGCCGCGCAGCCACGGTGACCCGCGCCCGGTCAGCGATCCGTCGTCGGACAACGCTTCGGCGAATCCCATGCTGATGCCGGCGCCGATCGAGGCGGCGAGGCCGACCAGAAATGTCTGCCAGTTGTGATGGGTCGCAAACGCAGCCGCAAACAGCGGCGCCAGCGTCGACACCGATCCGTCCATCAATCCGGCGAGGCCCGGCTGCACATATTGCAGCACGAACACGCGCTTGCGGGTCTTGTCCTCTTCGGCGCGAACGCCGGGACTGAGGATCTTGTCGGTCAGTTTTGCCGCGATGTTTTCGTGGCCCTTTTCGAGCTCGGCGAGATCGCCGAGCAGCTTTGCGCACCCCGACGTCCTGGGTCTGCTCGGCGGCTTTTGCATAGAAGCGCTCGGCCTCGAACTCCATCGTCTCGGCTTCCTTGCGGATGGTGTCGAGCGACAGATTCCGGGTCAGCCAGATCGGGCGGCGGCGCAAAAATCCCTTGACGTTGGCGCGCCGGATCGGCGGAAGGTTGGGGCCGAAGCGCTGCTCGTACATTTCCAGCAGCATGTGGCGATGGCCTTTTTCCTCCTCGGCCATCTCCTCGAATATTTTCGCCGATTCCGGATAGCGTTCGGCGAGGTCTTCCGCAAAACTCATGTAGATGCGGCTGTCCTCTTCCTCGCCGGAGATGGCGACGGCCAGCACTTCCCGTTCGGTCAGGTCGGCGAAATTTCTCATCAAGTCGGCCCTGCTTCATCAGTTTAGAATAGTTCTAAACTTCTACAGCAGCGATCCCGGCGGGTCAAACGGGAGTTTTCTGAAAGGGGCGGAAGCCGGATTTGAGCTGGTGGCATCGGCTTCAACGGCACGGCGTTTTGCGATACAGCCGTGATCCCTTCACGAAAGGCCGTATCCCACATGATCACCGAAATCGCACAGATCGACGTCAAGCCCGGCAGCGAACAGGATTTTGAGGCGGCGATCGCCAAGGCGGAGCCGATCTTCAGGCGCTGCAAGGGCTGGAAAAGTTTCGAACTGCACCGCGGAATCGAAAAACCGTCGCGCTACCGGCTGCACATCAAGTGGGAGACGCTGGAGAATCACACGGTGGATTTTCGCGGCTCGGAAAATTTCACCGCGTGGCGGGCGCTGGTCGGCCCGCATTTCGCTGGCCCGCCGGAGGTGGAGCATACCGATACGGTGGTGAGCTTCTGAATCGTCATGCCCGGGCTTGTCCCGGGCATCCACGTCTTTCTTCTCCCGATGCGAAAATAAAGACGTGGATGGCCGGGACAAGCCCGGCCATGACGAACATAAGATTCATGCTGCGGCAATCTTTGATTTGCCATCGCCGTCTTCGTGCAGGAAATCGATCACGACTTTCACGACCGCCATCAAGGGCAGCGCCAGCGCGAGGCCCCAGATGCCGAACACCACGCCGAGCAGGATCTGGAAGGCGAACAGCGTCGCGGGGGGAATTTCCAGCGCCTGGCGCTGCAACATCGGGGTCAGGATGTAGCTTTCCAGCGCGTGAATGCCGAGAAAGAGCACGAACGCACTGAGAGCGGCGACCCATCCCGAGGCGAGGCTTGCCAGCACCACGATCAGTCCGCCGATCAGCGCGCCGACGGTCGGAATGAATGTGAGCAGGCCGGCTTGAACGCCAAGAATGAAAGAACTCGGGATGCCCAGCAGAGTGAGGCCGATCCAGGTTACAAAAAACACCGCGAACATGGTGATCATCTGTGCAATCAGCCAGCGCTCCAGCGTCTCGCCGATGCGGTCGACCACCACCGCCATATCGGCGCGATGCCGGGCCGGCGCCATGGAGATCAGGCCGTTGCGATAGACGCCGGGCTGTGCGGCAAAGCACAGGCCGAGAAACAACACGATGAAGAAATTGCCGACCGCGCCGACGGTGCCGAGCACGATCTTCAAGGTCTGGCTGAGGATGGCGCCGCCGCCCGATGCGATGGTGCCGGCGCTGGGCAGGTTGTGCGGCGCTGCCGGTGCCGTATCGGCGGCGCCCGCGGGCGCCGCGGCGAGATTGCCGAGATCGAGGTAACTGGTATCGACGCCGTACTTCTCGAGGAACGCCTTGACGTTGACGACCTGGGATTTGATCGTGCCGCCCAGCGCCGTGGCTTGCTGGGCGATGGTGGCGCCGCCGAGGAAAATCACGCCGGACAACAGCGTGAGCAGGATCAGACAGATCACGGTGAGCCGCAGCGAATGCGGAAGTTCTGTCACGCGCCCGAGCAGGTTGCTCATGGCGTAGAGCGCGACGCCGAGCAGCACGCCGGCGAAGATCAGAAACAGCGCCGAGGCGAAATACCAGGTTGCGGCCAACAGCGCGGCGAATGCGACGGTGCCGATGCCGCCGACCGAAATCGCCCATGCGAGATCGTTGCGCGCCTGAATTCGAGTATTGTCCGGAATTGCCACCCGCTTTCCTTTTCACCGTTGATCCCGGCACTGTTTCGCGAAACGCGCTCGGGATCAAGATGCGCCCGGTTTGACCGACGGCGCGGTTCGTGCAACTCGATTCCGGCGGAAGAATGCACATGGAAGAGCGTGTAAAAGCTGTCGTTCGCGAACTGGCCAACGCATTGGATGCCCAACGAATGCCGTTTCCTGACGCGGTGCAGGCGCTGATGGAGGCCGGGGTCGAGCGCTATCATGCCGATTTCGTCACCGGAGCCAGCACGTACTACATGCCTGACGGCAGCTTTGAGACCATCCGCAGCCGCATCATCGCAGCAAGCCAGGATTTCAGCGGCGACATCGTAAAGGAAGCGGTGCACGCCATCGAGCAGGGAGCGATCGGGTATGGCATGTTCTGCGATCGCGTCGCAGCCGCCGGCTGCGTCGGTTATTTCGTCAGTCTGACCGGCCGCCGGAGCGTCTATTACGGTCGCAATCTTGCCGCCCATGTCGAGTGGTTCGGACCGCCGCCGGGGATCGTCCCGCCGGGCCCGCCGCCATCGAGGCGCGCGCCATGAATTTCAAGTGGCTCGGTCCGATTGCGCTGCTGGCGGCGCTGGTGATCGGCGATCAGGTCCGCCTCAACCGGCCTGGCCACAAATATCGCCTGGCGATCGAGGTGGAGACGCCGGACGGCGTCAAATCGGCCTCCGGCGTGATGGCAGTTCATCCCGACCGCGGTTACAGCCGCAGCGGATCGACCCTCACCAAGGGCGACGCGGTGTTGATCGATCTCGGCGCCGGCCGCAACCTGGTGGCGCTGTTGGCGCACATCGGCGATAACGGCCTTGAACTTGACGGCATGAATTTTGTGGCGCTGCGCGCCTTCAACGCCGCCGGCCGCAAGACCACGTTCAATGCGATGAACCAGATGACCGGCACCGTGCCGGTGACCGGCGCGCTGATCCCCGTGCTCGCGGCCTTCAGCGACATCAACGATCCCGCCACCTTGCGCGTGGTCCGGCCGGATAATCTGCAGGCAACCTACGGCAAAGGTTTTTGGCTTCGCGGCGTCACCGTCGAAGCCGTGGCCAATGGGATTTGGCCGCTCGATTTCGGCGGCGCGCTCGGCGAGCCGGCGACGCGGGGGATCGAGGCGAAATTGCCGTGGTGGAACCGGGCGGGCGACCCCGCCGCCGCGGCATTGCGGGCAGCAGGGCTGCAATCGAAGGACGCAATCGACGCCAAGGAGGTTTTCACCCGGAAGTGAAGTGTCCTCATGGTGAGGAGCGTCGCGCAGCGACGCGTCTCGAACCATGGAGCCCGGGGCCATCCTTCGAGACGCGGCGAAGACGCCGCTCCTCAGGATGAGGGTAGGGGGAACCCGGCATCGCATGGCGAGTTTCTTCATAAGGGCTGGCGCCGTCTCAGCGGCGCAACCGTTGTGGAGAAAACGCCCATGACCACGACCAGCACCGACATCAATCCGCTCAGCGCGGCCGAGCACCAGGTTCAGCTTCGGCGCGCCGTGATCGCATCCACCATCGGCACCGCGATCGAGTGGTACGACTTTTTTCTCTACAGCACCGTTACCGGCCTCGTCTTCGCAAAGCTGTTCTTTCCGCATTCCGACCCTTGGGTCGGCACGCTGGAGGCGTTCGCCATCTACGCCGTCGGCTTCATCGCACGGCCCGATCGGCGCCGCCATTTTCGGACATTACGGCGACCGCATCGGCCGCAAATCGACGCTGATTGCGACGCTGCTGCTGATGGGACTTGCCACCTTCGCGGTGGCGCTGGTGCCGACCTATGAGAGCATCGGCGTCTGGGGCGCGGTCATCCTCACCGTGCTGCGTTTCATCCAGGGGGTCGGCGTCGGCGGCGAATGGGGCGGCTCGGTGCTGATGTCGATGGAATGGGCGCGCGGCGACAAGTCGCGCGGGCTGATCGCGTCCTGGCCGCAATTCGGCGTTCCCTGCGGGTTGTTTCTGGCCAACCTTGCCGTGCTCGCCTTCAGCCAGATGTCCGGCGAACAATTCCTCAGCTGGGGCTGGCGCATTCCGTTCGGCCTCAGCCTGATCCTGGTCGGCGTCGGCCTCTACATCCGCATGGGCATCCTGGAGACGCCGGTATTCGCAAAACTGCTCGCCGAGCGCAAGGTCGACAAAACCCCGATGCTGACGGTGATCAGACAGCACCCCAAGGAAATCCTGCTCTCGGCATTCGCGCGGATGGCCGAGCAGGCGCCGTTCTATATTTTCACCGCATTCATCTTTTCCTATGGCATCGACACGCTGCACGTCTCGCGCAACTTCCTGCTCACCGCGGTGCTGTCGGCTTCCGTGCTGTCGTTCGTCTCGATTCCGTTGTTCGGCCATCTCTCCGACCATATCGGCCGCAAGAACATGTACATGATCGGCGCGGCGGTGACCGGCGTGTTCGGCTTCATCTATTTCGCCATGCTGAACACCGGCTCGGAAACCATCATCTTCCTCGCCATCATCCTGTCGCTGATACCGCACGACATGCTGTATGGCCCGCAGGCGGCATTGATTGCGGAAAGCTTTACCGGCCGGCTGCGCTACAGCGGCTCCTCGCTCGGCTACCAGCTCGCCTCGATCATCGCCGGCGGCCCGGCGCCGCTGATCGCGACCTGGCTGTTCGGCACCTATCATTCGTCTTATGCAATCGCGATCTACATCGCGATTTGCGCCGTCATCACTCTGGTCGCGACCGCGATGATGACGGACTACACCGGCAAGGATATTTCCGGCGAATATCAGAGCCGCGGTGCTGCGAGAATGTAGGGTGGGCAAAGCCACCGAGTCGCGCGAATGCGCGATGCCCACCAGCTGCCGCGACGGACATGATGGGCACGGCGCAAGAGCGCCTTTGCCCACCCTACGTTTGCTTCTTCGCCGGCATCGCATGCTGCCACGCCTCGCGGATCAGCGCTTGCAGTTCTTTCCTTGAAACCTTCGCGATCTGCACGATCACATTCGCGCTCTTGCCCCACATGAACCTGACGAACACCTCGGGCGCGGCTTCGAACAGGAACGCTTTTCGCTGCTCGGGCAGATGCAGATAGAGCCCGTCCGGCCGCATCACCGCGAAGATGCGCTTGGAGGTGCGAAAAGCGGGCCGGCCCCAATGATCGATTTCCCGCACCCCATCCAGTGCAAGCGCGGTCTTGCGGACGTCGGCCGGTGTCGCCACGGCGCTATAACGCGCGCATGCGCGGCAGGTCGGGCTCGGCGGCGGCGATCGCCATTCGCCGGTCGATCACGGCGCGATGAAACTGCTCGAGCACAAGCCCGAATGCCGACAGGTCGCCTTCCTCGATCGCGCCGTCGTCGTAGCTCTGCAGCGTTTCCCGCAATGTGGCGTCCACCTCGTGCTGCATGGCGGCCAGTTCTTCCGCGGTCCCGGCGTCGCGCGCCCTGGAAATCATCGCCAGAAGATTTTCGCGATGCACCGTGTTCTGCTCGCGCTCGTTGCGCTTCAGATAGTGGCGCAGCCAGGCGCCGGCCGAGCCCAGCCCGGAGAAAATCAGGATCACGAACCAGAAATAGTCGCTGTATCTCTCCAGGAATGTCCGTTCGGTGCCGTCGATGTAGGCGGCGGCGCCGGGGTGCGCGGGAAGCGCCGCGTCCTTGTCGGTGTCGGGCTTTTCGATTTTTGCCGCACCGTGCACTTCCTTTGCCAACTGCTGGCGAACCGCGAACAGCTGCCGGACGAATCCACCGACCGCGGTTTCGGACAGCGATTTACGCGCCACGATCAGATGATTGACGCTGACCGTATCGATCTTGTCCTCAGGTCTGGCCGGCGAGGCACTGAAGGTGCTGCCGGTAATCTCCTCCGCTTCATAAAGCGGATGCCTCTGCGCAATGGCTTCCGACACATCGATCGGAAGGAATTTCGGCTCCCCCCTGGCCTTGGCGGTCACCGCGATCGCCTCGGATGTGATCTTGCTGTCCAGCGGGCCGACCGCCATGTAGGCATCGATCGCCGAATCGCGCGCCATTTCCGCGATCTGGCTGGTGCCGAACTGCGTGACCGTCACCTTGTCGGGATCGACGCCGGATTCCTTCAGGATGACTCGCAGCAGCGTGACGTTGGCCTGGGTCCGGCCGATCACGCCGACGCGATGGCCGGCGAGATCGTCGATGGTCTTGATTTTCGCGGCCGGCTGTTTCTTCGAGCCTTTGGCGGCAAGTCCGGACGGCGCCCACAGCACGACGACGTTCTTGCGCAGGATGGCGACGGATTCGGCATCGGCCGGCATTTCCAGATCGCCGCGGGCCACCGCCAGATCGGTCTTGGCGCTTGCCAGAAGCGCGATGCTTTCGGCGGCGCCCTCGGTCGGGATCGGCGACAGCCGGACCGGATTTTTGTCGCGGGCGAAGCTCTGCGCCAGCGCCTGGATCAGCTTCTGATCGTCGCTGCCGGGCGGGCCGACCGCGATCCGCAAGGTGACCGGCCGCAGCGCGAGGTACAGTCCGCCGGCGGCGAGGGCAAACAGCAGCAGCCCGGCGGCGAGCACCAGCAGCGCGGAGATCCGGTTTTTGCGGCGCCGGAGCGCGACGCGTGTGTCCAGGTCCGAGGAGGCCATTGTCCCACGCTACAGGAAAAACGCCGCGGCGGGTACGGCTGTCTCGGCCAAAGCGGCGCTTGGTTAAGGTTCCGCGCCAAGTGCGGCGATGGACCGCAAGCTTTCTAGACGGTGCCGCCTGCAAATTTCGCGCGGCTTGCAAAGGCGCGCTGCTTGATCTCAGCGCTAGCTTGCCACCCGGCTCTTTTCCGCCGCGAACGGGCTGAGGCCGAGCCATTGCTGCATCGAGCGCGCCACCGCCTTGTCGCCGGTCAAGGTGATGGTGCCGGCGTCGACCTCGGCCTTCAGCGTCGAGGCGCCCATCCAGACCGCGGTCATGGCATGCAGCGAAGCGCTCACATAAAGATCGACGTCGTAACCGGGATCGACCGAACAGAGATCGACGTCGTCCCCTTCCTTGACGATCCACCATGATTTCCGGGCTCCACCGAGCTCCGGATAGGTGAACTTCACGGTGCAGCGGCGCTCCGGAAGCAATGAGGCCACCAGGTGCCGGCGCATGTCCCACATCAACAGCGACGGATCGAGGTTCTTCAGCGACAGCGAGGATTCCACCCAGCGCTGCCCCCAGCTGCCGAGCGACATGATGACGCCGCGCAGATCCTCGCCGGCTTGCGTGAGTTTGTATTCCACCGCGCCTTGCCGGCCGCTGCGCTTGACCGCGACGACGCCGGCGTCGGCAAGCTCTTTCAGCCGCTTCGACAGCAGCGTCGGCGACATCAGCGGCACGCCGCGCCGCAGATCGTTGAAGCGCGTGGTGCCGCACAGCATTTCGCGCAGGATTAGCGCGGTCCAGCGCGAGCAGATGATTTCCGCCGCCATCGCAACCGGGCAGAATTGCCCGTAGCTGCCTTGCTTGGTCTGATCGTTCACGACGCTCTCCCGGAGGCAGGTAACCGCAGGTAGTACAGATACTGTAGCGTAATTTTTACAGGCCGTCTGCGGCGGTCGAAAACGCCAGCGGTAACAGCGAACTAGGGCAGGTGCCGGGTGCCCAGTACAGTTCGTGGACTGGTTCGGGCCGGAATTCCGGGCGACATTGGGCGCAGGCTGAGCATTTCAACTGAGCATTTCAACGAAGGAAAATATCATGAGCGTGATCGAAGCCATCAACACCAATGCAGCGGAGCCGCGCACCCTGACCGATGTCGCGCGCGAACTCGGGTTCGTATTCGAGCAGCGCGCCATGGAGACGACGGACGAAGACAAATTCGTCGCCGACAATTTCGCAATGTTGAAATCGTCCGGACTGTTCGAGGCCGGCGTGCCGGCAGAACTCGGCGGCGGCGGCGCCGGCATCGACGAACTCGCTGCGATGTTGCGCACGCTGGCGCATTATTGCGGATCGACCGCGCTGGCGTTTTCCATGCATACGCACCAGGTCGCCATTCCGGCCTGGCGATGGACCCATCAAAAGGCCGCCGCGGCCGAGCCGTTGCTGCGGCGGATCGCGACCGAGCGCATCCAGCTGGTCTCCAGCGGCGGGTCGGATTGGCTCGCCGGTTCCGGCAAGGCGGAGAAGGTGGATGGCGGATATCGCATCACCGCGCGAAAAGTGTTCTCGTCGGGCTCGCCGACCGGCGATCTGCTGATGACCAGCGCGGTGCTGGAAAGCGAAACCGAGCCGGCGACGGTGCTGCATTTCGGCATCCCGATGAATTCTCCGCATGTCAAGGTGCTCGACACCTGGCGCACGCTGGGCATGCGCGGCACCGGCTCCCATGACGTATTGATCGACGGCCATATCGTGCCCGATGCCGCGGTCGCCGCGCGGCGCGTCGCCGGCGAGTGGCATCCGTTGTTTCACATCATCGGGACGATCGGCTTCTCGCTGGTCTACGCGGTCTATCTCGGCATCGCCGAGAGCGCGCGCGAACTCGCCATTGGGCTGGCGAAACGCAGGCCGCCGAACCATCATGTCATCGAGCTTGCCGGACGCATGGAAACCGAGCTGGCCGCTGCCCGGCTCGCCCATGAATTGATGCTGGCGGCGGTTCGCCTCAATACGCCTTCGGCCGAGACCATCAATCAGGTCATGATCGGCCGGCAACTGGTAGCGCGCCATGCGATCGCCGCCGTGGATCTCGCCATGGAGCTCGCCGGCGGCGCCGGCTTCTACCGCTCGGCGGGCCTGGAGCGGAAATTCCGCGATATCCAGGCCGCCCGCTATCATCCGCTGCAGTCGGGACCGCAGGCGCAATATGCCGGAGCGATGGCGCTGGGGCTTCCGGTCGACCGGATTTTCTGACGCGGGCGGGGTTGTCGCCTCTCCCCGCTTGCGGGGAGAGGTCGTTTCGCATCGTCAGATGCGAAACGGGTGAGGGGGACTCTCCGCGAGTTCCGAGTGCTTCGAGAGTCCCCCTCACCCGAAGCCTGCGCTGCGCTCCGGCTTCGACCTCTCCCCGCAAGCGGGGAGAGGTGAGGTAACACCGACTTAGGATTAACCGTTCCCTAACCGGAATTCCTAACCATGCCTCCATTTGTGCGCTGTAACCATGCACTCGGAGTAGGGCATGGGTGCGCAGCCTTCATGGAGCCGCGTTGCTGGTCGTCTCGGCGGGGCCGATGCGGGCAGCTTCATTTCTATTGGATCGTCGGTCCGGCGAAGCCCGATCCACTGGCTCATCCTTTGCGGCGTGCTTCTGATTGCCGCCATCATCCTCGGCACCGCGGTGATGGTCGGCAATTTCCGTGAGCGGGCGCTCAACAGCAGCGAGCGCGAGCTGGAAAATACGGTGCTGTTGCTCGCGCGTCATTTCGAACAGCAGCTCGAAGATGCCGAAGTGATACAAAACAGCCTGGTCGAACACGTCTATGCGGCCGGAATTGCTTCGGCCGAAGACTATCGGCGTCAGATGTCCGGCCGCGACGTGCATCTGATGCTGAAGGCCAAGCTCAGCGCATTGTCCTATGTCGGCGCCGTCAACGTGTTCGATGCGGATGGCAGGCTGATCAACGCGTCGGGGGTGTGGCCGGTGCCCGAGGTCAGCGTCGCCGACCGGGCTTATTTCAAGGTCTTCACGTCCGGCCCGCAATCGCCGACGATCTTGCTCGAACCGGTTTACAGCCGCGTGACCGGCGCGTGGACCACCATCATCGCCCGCAAGGTGACCGGGACGGACGGCGAGTTTCTCGGCAGCATTTCGCGGGGCGTTGAGCCGGCGCATTTCGAAAAGTTCTTCGCTTCGCTGGCGCTCGGCGACGGCGCCGCGATTTCGATGTTCGACCAGAACGGAACGTTGCTGGCCCGCCATCCGCACAACGATGCGCTGATCGGGCGCAGCTTCAAGGACGGAGCTCTTCTCGAACTGGTGACGCCGCCACGGTCCGATCATGGAACGCTGCGGCTGAAGAGCCCGATCGACGGCGAGGACCGGGTCGGCGCCGTTCGCCGCCTGAGCAAGTTTCCGATCACTGTCGTCGCCACCACTGCGGTGTCCGCGGCACTCGCCGACTGGCACGAACAGACGCGGTTCCTGATCGGCATCGCCACGCTTTCGGCGCTGGTCGTCGCCGCCATCCTGTTCCTGGTGGTGCGGCAGATATCGCGGCAACACCAGGCATCGCAACGCCGGCTGGCGCTGGAGAAGCAGCGGCTCGATACCGCCGTCAACAACATGACGCAGGGGCTGCTGTTCTTCGATTCATCGCAGCGGCTGGTCATCTGCAACCAGCGCTATGTCGACATGTTCGGCGTGTCGCGCGACGTGATAAAGCCGGGCTGCAGCTTTCGCGAACTTTTGATGCATCGCCAGGAAACCGGGACCTTCGCCGATGACGTCGACGAATATCGCGCGGCGATCCTGCACAAGCTGGCGGACGGGGAGGCCTTCCAACGGATCCTGGCGACGGCGGACGGCCGTTCGATCCAGGTCCTGTACCAGCCGCTGGCGGACGGCGGATGGGTGACGACGCTGGAGGACTTCACCGAGCGCCGGCGCTCCGACGAGCGGATCGCGCATCTGGCGCATTACGACGCGCTGACCGACCTGCCCAACCGGGTGCTGTTTCGCGATCAGCTCGAACGCGAGCTCCGGAAGATCGCCCGCAGCGGGCAGCTTGCGGTGCTCTATATCGATATCGATGAATTCAAGAGCGTCAATGATTCGCTGGGCCACCCGGTCGGCGACGAATTGCTGAAGGCGGTCGCGTTGCGTTTGAGCGGCTGCGTCAGGGAAACCGATTTCGTGGCCCGTCTGGGCGGCGACGAGTTTGCGATCGTTCAAACCGCCGTCAAAAGTCCCGCCGATGTCATGGACCTCGTGATCCGGATCTACCAGGCGATCCGCATCCCGGTCGAGTGTCTCGGTCACCAGCTCGTCACCGACGCCAGCATCGGCATCGCGCTCGCTCCCGAGGACGGCACCGACCTCGATCAGCTGCTGAAGAACGCCGATCTGGCGATGTATGGCGCCAAATCCGACGGCCGCCGCACCTATCGCTTCTTCGAACGCGAGATGGACGCGCGGGTGAGGGCGCGCCGCACGCTGGAGCTGGACTTGCGCCAGGCCATCGTCGACGGCGAATTCGAGATCGAGTATCAGCCCATCGTCGACCTGCGAAGCGGCGCAATTTCCGGCTGCGAGGCCCTGCTGCGCTGGCGCCATCCCGGTCGCGGCATGATCCCGCCGGCCGAGTTCATCCCGGTCGCGGAAGATATCGGCCTGATCAATCAGCTCGGCGAATGGGTGCTGGCTTCCGCCTGCGTCGAGGCCGCGGGCTGGCCTGACAACATCAAGCTGGCGGTCAACGTTTCGCCGGTGCAGTTCAGGAACCACACTCTGGCGCTGCATGTCGCGGGCGCGCTGGCGTCGTCCGGCCTTGCCGCCGACAGGCTGGAGCTTGAAATCACCGAGGCGGTGCTTATTCGCGACGACGAGGCAGCGCTGGCAATATTGCATCAGCTTCGCGCGGTGGGCGTGCGAATAGCACTGGACGATTTCGGCACCGGCTATTCATCGCTGGGCTACCTGCAGCGCTTTCCTTTCGACAAGATCAAGATCGACCGCTGTTTCATCAACGAACTCGCGAAGCCGGACGGCTCGTCGTCGATCGTGCAGGCCGTGGTGAACATCGCCACCGCGCGCAACATGACGACCACCGCCGAAGGCGTGGAGACCGAAGCGCAGAAGGATTTGCTGCGCGCGCTCGGCTGCACCGAGATGCAGGGATATCTGTTCAGCAAGGCTGTGCCGGCCGCGCAGGTCAGGCGGATGCTGCTGGGGCCGGGCAAGGTGGGGGCGGTGGCGTAACTCAGAGCGGGGTAGGCCTGCAATCGGCTCTACCCAGTAGAGTCCAGAATTGCTTGAACGTGGGCCAAGAACGTTCGTGTTTTTCCGATCGCATCGTCGCGATCTATGTCGTCTTCGCTGTCGTACGCTTCGTATCGATACTGAACCGCAAAAACCGTATAGTCTTCCAAGTCTGGAAAACTGCTCAGATCCTGACCATCCTCGCGAAGTATCTTAACCAAGGCGCTAACGTCGTGCGATTTCGGGTAGACAAGTCCTCGCACGGCAATCCATGCCTTTAGGGCCTTCTCAATTGTCTGCTGTGCATGAAATCCAAATACTTCATCGGAAAAGCTCGCAGAATCCAGCATATGAGACAACGCTGAGTGGTCCTTGTTTGCCATATCAAGCAATTGCCGTGCGTGGTCCTTGTCAGACTTGCCCATAGAGAACGCGTCCCTCTCTGCAGGCGACGGAAATCATGTGATTGGTTGTGTTCCTCCACGCTGAAACTTCATCCTTTGTGAATAAAACTATATCCTTCGGGGTTGCACAGATTTCCGTCACCGAACGATAAATTCGCCCCAACTCCTTACGGCGGCTTTCGCCGTCCCGAAACTCGGCGTCGCGTATCACCAGGAGGTCGACGTCTGAAAACTCGTGCACTTGGTCGCGTGCATAGGAGCCAAATAATATGATGGCAGCCGGTTGTGACACCGACAAAATCGCCGTGACTATTTCCTGAAAGCGTTCACGTGTAAGAAGTTCAGCCATGACAAATCCGCTGCAACCGATGTCGGAATGTATCACAGGCGACGCTCAATAAGAAGCATCGTAGCCCGGATCAGCGAACGGCATCCGGGTCCCGGCATCCCCGCATGTCCGCTTCGCTGACGCGGGCTACGGTGCTAGCTTCTTGGCACCGATCCCAATTCGCGAGCACAGCATGACAAAAATCCAGCGCATCATCGTTCCCGGCCTGCAGCGGCCGGTCGGCCACTATTGCCACGTCACCCGCGCAGGTCCCCACGTCTGGGTCGCCGGCGTCGTCGGTCAGGCGTACGACGGCGGCATTCCGTCCGACGTTGTCGCGCAATTCGACATCGCCATCGCGGTGATGGACAAGTGCCTGAAGGCGGCCGGCGCCGGGCCCGAGCATGTCGTCAAGGTGCAGATTTTCATGACCGACATCACGGAGCGGCCGAAAATCAACCCGCGCCGCATCGCCTATTTCGGCGAAAATCTGCCGGCCTCCACGCTGGTCGAGGTGAAGGGATTGGTCGATCCGAGAATGAAGGTCGAGATCGAATGCCAGGCCTATATCGAGTAGCAGCGGGGCGCGCCGCCGCGCTGCCTTGCCGGCACTGCTCGCCGGTGCCACACTTGACGTCAAGTCCGGCAACGGCGCGCGGGACGAGGTGAGGGAACGATGAAGCTCGCAGCGCAGCTGTTCGCCGCCCTGGCTGTGTTGCTCACAGCGCAGACGGCATCCTCGCAATCGCCCTATCCGAACCGGCCGGTGAAAATCCTGGTCGGTTTTACAGCCGGCACGGCGCCGGATCTCGCGGCGCGGATTCTTACCGACCGGTTTTCGGAGCTCTGGGGCACGCCGTTCGTGGTCGAGAACGTTCCCGGCGCCGGCAGCAACGTCGCGACCGATCGCGTCGCCAAGGCAGCCGCCGACGGCTTAACGCTGCTGATGGGCGGCAATCCGTCGCTGGTCATCAATCCCAGCCTGTACGAAAAACTGCCGTTCGATCCCGTAAAGGATTTTGCGCCGATCTCGCAGGTATTCATCGCGGCGAACCTGCTCGCCGTTCCGATCGAGTCACAGGTCACGTCCGTGGCGGAGCTGGTGGCGCTTGCCAAGGCGCGGCCCGGCAAGCTGTCCTACGCGCATGCGGGGGTCGGCACGTCGCAGCATCTGGCCGCCGAATTGTTCAAAACCATGGCGCATCTCGATATTGCAGCGGTGCCCTATCGCGGCAGCACGGCGTTGATGCCGGACCTGCTCGCCGGCCGGGTCGACATGTCGTTCGCCAATATCGTGAACGTGTTGCCGCTGGCGCGCGAAGGCAAATTGCGCGCGCTGGCCATCACCTCGCGCAGGCGCTCGCAGCTTGCGCCGGAGCTGCCGACCATGGCGGAATCCGGCTTCCCCGGCTTCGAGGCCGTGCCGTGGTTCGGCCTGCTTGCGCCGGCCGGCACGCCGCAGGATGTCGTGGATAAATTATACAATGAGACCGTCAAGGCGCTGGCGATACCGCAGGTGCGCAAAAAGTTCGATGAACTCGGCCTCGAGCCGGTCGGCAACACGCCGGCCGAGTTCGCCGCCATCATCAGGAAAGAAACGCCGGAATGGGCGAAAGTGATCAAGGACGCCGGCATCAAGCTCGGCAACTAGATTGCGCATTCGCGAGGCGAGCATGGCAAAAAATCCAGCGCATCATCGTTCCCGGCCTGCCGCGGCCGGTCAGCCATTATTGCCGCGTCATCGGCGCGGGAATTGAAAGCCGGCCGCTCGATTGGTTTGGGCATGGGAACAAGCGCGGCGCTCCGGAATTGCCTGAGTGAAGAACCTCAAAGGTGTTCCGATGCGAAAATCCGATCCCCTCAAATTCATCATGGCGCTCGCGCTGATGGCTCCGCTTGCTGCCTATGCGCAAAGCGGCGGCGGTTCCGGCGGCTCCGGGGGTGGAGCGTCCGGAGGTGCTTCGGCAGGCGGCGCCGCAGGGGCTGCACGGCGCGGCGAGCGGACCGACGGCCGGCGCGACAAGTCCGGCGGGAACGCCGAACGCGGGATCAGCCGGGGCCGGCACCGCCGGCATCAGCGGCGTACCAAGCGGCCCGGCCAATGCCGGCGGGCTAAACAATTCCGTGAATGACCCGAGCGGCGCAGGCAACGCCGCAAAGGTGCCGACGGCGCCCGGCACCAATGCCGCCGGAACCGCCAATTCATCCGGCGCGGCATCGACCGGCTCGACCTCATCCCAAGCGGCACGCCCCGGCAGCGGCACCGTCGGTGCCGCAAGCTCCGGCGGTACGGCGAACAACCGCACCGGCGCGGGCGTCGGCGGCCGGGTCGATGGGGTGACAAACCCCGGCCCCGAAGTCCCCGGCGACGCCGCGATCAAATCCGAAAACGCAAAGGTGGATGCGAAGGTCAAGAGCATCTGCCGGGGATGCTAGGCGGCGCGACGGATCGCAGCATGAATAGTCCGGGTAAGTCCGGCCGCATGCAATCCAGCCTCTTGATGTCCGCGCTCGGTTGCGAGCGGAACTCGCCACATCGCTAAACGCGCTGGAATTGCGCCCCGATCGGCGTTAAATGACGCTGGGGATGCAAGGACCAGGCATGAATGTATTGGCGAGAAACAACGTCCAGGTCACTGGGCGGGGTGAACGGGGCATGGTGTTCGCCCATGGTTTCGGCTGCGACCAGAACATGTGGCGCTTGGTGGCGCCGGAGTTCGAGAACGACTTCAAGGTTGTGCTGTTCGACCACGTCGGCGCCGGCGGATCGGACTTGGCCGCCTACGACAAAGCCAAATATTCGACGCTTCACGGCTATGCCGAGGATCTGGTGGAGATCGGCCGCGCGCTTGAGTTGAAGGATGCCGTGTTCGTCGGTCATTCGGTCAGCGCGATGATCGGGGTCCTGGCTTCGCTGAAGGCGCCGGAGCTGTTCGGCCGCATGGTGCTGGTGGGTCCGTCCGCGAGGTATATCGACGACGGCGAATATGTCGGCGGCTTCAGCGAAAAGCAGATCGCCGAGCTGCTTGAATTCCTGGAGGACAATCACATGGGTTGGTCGGCGGCGATGGCGCCCTCCATCATGGGCAATCCGGACCGTCCGGAGCTCGGCGAGGAACTGACCAACAGCTTCTGCCGCACCGATCCGGAGATCGCCAAGGCATTCGCGCGCGTCACCTTCACGTCCGACAATAGAAGCGACCTTCCCAAGGTCACGGTTCCGACCCTGATCCTGCAATGCAGCGAGGACATCATTGCCTCCGAAGCAGTTGGAAAGTTCGTGCGCAACAGCATTGCTGGCAGCGAGATCGTCTTCCTCAAGGCCACCGGGCACTGTCCAAACCTCAGCGCCCCTGCGGAGGTCGTGTCGGCCATCCGGGCGTATGTCTGAGCCCGGACCCATAGACGAATACCGGGATCTGTTCGAGAACGCCCCGTGCGGCTATCTCACGATCGGACCCGACGGGCGCATATCGAGGGTCAACGCCACGCTGGCGGCCTGGACCGGTTTTGCGCCCGACGAATTCATCGGCCGCCGCCTGCATCAGTTTTTGAACATGGCGGGCCGTATCTATTACGAGACCCACATCGCGCCGCTGCTACGGATGCAGGGTTTTTTCCACGAGTTCGCGCTGGACTTCGAGACCGCCGCCGGCGAGCGGCTGCCGGTGATCGCCAATGCCGCCGAACGCCGCAATGCCGAGGGCGGTGTGCTGTTCACGGCTTTGGTGGTCATCAAGGCGGCCGACCGGCGGCGCTACGAACGCCAATTGGTGGATTCGAGATCGGAGCTTCAGAAGGGACTTGCCAGCGAGCGCGAGAGCGCGGAACTGCGCGAACAGTTCATCGCCGTGCTCGGCCATGACCTGCGCAATCCGCTTGCGGCGATCAGCGCCGGCGCCCGGATTCTGCAGCGGTCCGGCGCGCTCCGCGATCACAAGGAGCTTCGCGTCCTCGACATGATCAATTCGACCGTCACCCGCATGTCGGACCTGATCGACAACGTGCTGGATTTCGCGCGCGGACGGCTCGGCGGAGGCATCGTCTTGACCCGCGACGCCAACCGGCCGCTGGAGCCGGTGCTCGAGCAGGTGGTCGACGAATTGCGCACCGCATCGCCGCAGCGCGTGATCGAAACCGATTTTCAAATAACCGATCGCGTCGACTGCGACCGCACGCGGATCGGACAACTGGCGTCGAACTTGATCGGCAATGCTCTCACGCACGGCGCGCCGGACCAGCCGGTGCGGGTAGGAGCCAAAACGCAAGACGGGCAATTCCAGCTCTGGGTGGCAAATGCCGGTGAACCTATTCCGGCGGCGGCGATGGAAAAGCTGTTCGAGCCGTTCTTTCGCGGCGACGTCCGCAGCAGCCGCCAGGGCCTCGGATTGGGGCTTCATATCGCCTGGCAGATTGCGCGAGCGCATGGCGGCAGCATCGAGGTCACCTCCGAGCCGGATGAAACGCGATTCGATTTCACGATGCCTCTCGCATCGAGTTGAGGTGGCGGCATCTCGGCGATGAAAACTCATGACCGGTGACAATAATCGGCGCTACGGCCGGGTTCGAGACAACGCGCCGCCATAAAGCCAGCGCCCGAGCATTACCGCCGCGGCCATCCCGGCCAGCTGCGCTGCGATGAAGGCCGGCACGCCCGCCGGCGCGATGCCTGCGAACGTGTCCGACAGCGAGCGTGCGATGGTCACGGCCGGATTGGCGAATGATGTCGAGGCGGTGAACCAGTAAGCCGCGGTGATGTAGAGGCCGACGGCATAGGGAATGGCGGCCGGCGTTCGCGCAGCGCAGCCGAAGATCGTGAGCAGCAGCCCGAAGGTAGCGACGGCTTCCGCGAACCATTGCCCGGCGCCGCTGCGGAAGGTGACCGACGATTGCCATACGGGCAGCTCGAACATCAGGTGCGCCGCCCACACCCCGGCGATCGCACCGGCGATCTGAGCGGCGATATAACCGGCTGCAATGGACCAGGACAGTTCGCCTCCGAGCGCGAATGCCAGGCTGACGGCCGGATTGAAATGCGCGCCGGATATCGGCCCGAAAATCAGGATCAGCACGATCAGAATGCATCCGGTCGGGATGGTGTTGCCGAGCAGCGCCAGCGCCGCATTTCCGCCCGCCAGCTTCTGCGCCATGATGCCGGAGCCGATGATGGTTGCGAGCAAGAACGCCGTGCCGAGCCATTCGGCGAAGATGCGCCGCCCCAGCGAGGCCATCAGGTGGCTTCCGCCAGCGCTCGCGGTCGAGCCTTCGATGCGGCCGATCTCGCCAAGCCTGGCTTGCAGGCTCAGCCGGTCCAGCGACCGCAGCGGCAGCGAGATAAAGATGCCGATCCGCTGGTTGAGCAGCCGATAGGCTTGGCTGAAAGCCAGCGCTATCTCGGCCGGCGTGCCCGTCGCCTCCGCCGGATCGGGAATGCCCCAATGCGCCGTCGCCGGCAGGCCCGGCCAGACAGGACAAGCTTCCGCCGCCGCATTGTCGCAGACCGTGAATACGAAATCGAATTTCGGCTCGCCGGCCGCGGCAAATTCGTCCCATGATTTCGAGCGATAGGACGAGGTGTCGTAGCCAAGGCTTTGCAGCAGCTCAATCGCATGCGGGTTGACCTCGGCTTTCGGCCGGCTGCCGGCGCTGAAGGCGCGGAAATTCCCGGCGCCCAGCCTGTTCAGGATGGCTTCGGCGATGATCGAGCGCGCGGAATTGCCGGTGCAGAGGAACAGGACGTTGATCGGGAAGATCGGCCATGTTCGAGCTGGCCTTTCAGGCCGCCACTTTGGCGCGTTTTCGCGCCGGCCTGCATTGCGCGGCCGGAGCGCACTGAACCCCGCCGCAGCAATTCTCGGTGAGAAAGCCGAGCAGCGAATTCATCGTGGTAAATTGCGCGGCGTAGATCATCGAGCGGCCATCGCGGCGCACCGTGACAAGCCCGGCCGTCCGCAGCCGGTCGAAGTGAAAGGTCAGCGTATTCGGTGCAAGATCGAGCGCGGCGGCGACGGCGCCCGCCGGCATGCCCGCAGGCCCGGCCTGCACCAGCACGCGGTATATGTCGAGCCGGTTATCCTGGGCGAGGGCGGCAAGCGCCGCGACCACGTCTGTCTTTTCCATATTTCAACGAATATGGAAATGACGGGGCGGCGTCAAGCGATATTTCGATCGTAATCGGCGTGCGGAACCAACGGCTCTCCAAGCTGTTCGTGCTCCGCTGCAACATTTCTCAGAAACTCCGGGGATTCGTGCATGCGTATTTTTGGATCATGCAGATGCCCAACACCGGTTCCCCTTCGATATTCAAGCGGTCGCTATCGGCGATCAAGGCCAAGCCCTATGTTGCCGCAGGCGTCATAGCCGGCGCGCTGGCTGCTTCGGCGATCGTTAATCGGCAGCTTGCCAAAAAGGCGCAACGCGACAATCCGCCGGCCGGGCGCTTCATCGAGGTCAAAGGCGTGCGGATCCACTATTTGGAGCGCGGCGCCGGCCGGCCGTTGGTGCTTTTCCACGGTAACGGCAGCATGATTCAGGATTTCGAATCCAGCGGCCTGATCGAACTGGCCGCCGAAAACTACCGCGTCATCGTATTCGATCGCCCCGGATACGGCCACAGCGATCGGCCGCGGAACGTCGTCTGGACTCCGAACGCACAGGCTGAATTGTTTTTCGAAGCGCTGCAGCAGCTCGGCCTGCGCAGCGCTGTCGTGCTCGGACATTCCTGGGGCGCCTCGGTCGCCGTAGTCGCTGGCGCTGAAGCATCCTCAATTTGTCGAGGCGCTAATTCTTGCCTCCGGCTATTACTTTCCCAGCCCCCGCGCCGACTTCCTGGCGATGTCGGCCCCGGCTATTCCGGGGGTCGGAGCGGTGCTGAGCCACACGGTGTCGCCGCTGGCCGCCAGGATGGTCTGGCCGCTGTTGCTGAAAGTGATATTTGGTCCCAAATCGGTCCCTGCGAAATTTGACGGTTTTCCGAAAGCGATGGCGGTTCGACCGTCCCAGATTCAGGCGAGCGCGGCAGAGTCGGCGCTGATCATATCGAACGCAGTTGCCGCAAGCGGCGAGTATCGAAATCTGAAGATGCCTGTGATCATCATCGCCGGCGTCGATGACCGGCTGATCGATACCGATCGGCAATCCGGCCGTCTTCATCAGGAAGTCCCCCACAGCAAGCTGCATCGCGTGCCGGGAAACGGTCATATGGTGCACCAGACCGCGACTGCGGCGGTGATGTCGGCGATCGACGAGGCGGCGGCTTGAGCTCCGGCCGGAATTGATCAGGGCGCGTCCTCATCGAGCGGCTTGCCTTGCCACGTTTGGTGGAGAGCTCCCGTTCGTGCTATTGGAATGCACCGCCTCTTCGCTTCCATTCAGTCCGGGCGCAACATCCATGGCGCGCGTTGCTCGAGTCGATCTGCCGCAACGTTCGGCGCTTGAGCCGCTCTACGCCAAAGCGGGCTTCGCCGACGCATTCGCGATCGATCTGCCGGGCAATGCGACGGGGGACGCCGGGCGCCTCGCCGCCCATATCCTTAACGGTCAGGCGCGGTGGGTTGGCTGGCTGATAGCTCTCAGGGATGCTTTGGTTGCGGGGTTTGGCCTGAAGACGTCGTCCGGATTGCGCGATGACGTTGCGACCGAGCGGATCGATTTCTTTCGGGTCTACGATCGGCGTCGCCATGAGATTATTCTTGGCGAGGACGATCGCCATCTCGACTTCCGTTTGTCCGTTTTGGTCGACGAGTCCGCGTTGTGCCGCCGGCTTGTCGCCACGACGGTGGTGACCTTCAATCATCTGGGAGGGCGGGCCTATATCGCGGCAATCGCACCGTTCCATCGCCTGATCGTAAAGTCGTCGTTGCGTCGGGCCGAGCGATCGGGCTGGCCCTCTGAGCCCTGAGGTCGCGCGCCGCCGGCTGCACCGAATTCGATAGGTGCCGGGTCGCGTTTGGCGTGCGCACCCCGCGATTCCTTGGCTCGCGCGGGCTGCGATGCCAGCCTGTTGTACAAGAAGCGCAAAAATGGTTGAGAGGCGACGCAAGCCCCTGGCCCAAGCCCCAAACCGGAACGAAGAGAAGTCCATGGCATTGACCCGTGACTTCAAGGAAACCGTAAAGGCGCGTGCCGACCGCGACCCCGCGTTCCGCGAGGCAGTTTTGATGGAAGCGGTGGAGCACCTCATCTCCGGTAAGGTTGACGTCGGTAAGGCCGTGCTGCGGGATTACATCAACGCCACGATCGGATTTGCGCGGCTTGCAAAGGCGACGGCGCTCCGTCGAAAAGCTTGATGCGAATGCTTGGGCCTAAGGGAAACCCGCGCGCCAACAACCTGCTGGCGGTGATCGGCAAGCTTCAGCGTGTGTCCGGAGTTCGTCTCGCAGTCGCCGCGGGCGCCAAGCGCCGCGCTGCCTGATCTGCCGGGGGGGCGTTCTACTTCTTCCCGTCCTGCCGCGCCGCCTCGGCTTCGATCAGGCGCTCAAGCCAGTTGGCGAGCGAGCGGCCATCCTCCTGAGCAAGGCGTTCGGCCGCCGCTTTGACGGACGGTCTGACCCGAATGTTCATTGCGATCTCGCGCTTTTCCAACTTCGGCTTTTTCATTCGGTCTTTTTAGACAAACCGCCCGGCGGTTGAAATGCTAGCGTAGCGCACGTATTTGTAAGTTGAAGCGAAACAAAATTCCGTCTATTCCCCGGACTTGGTCGCGAGGAAGGTGTTGAGCATGCAGGGTGAGCCGGACGAGCGCGCCAGCAACGAACAAGAGGCCGAATCCCGCGCCTATCGCAGGACCGTCGACGCGCTGCAGCGCGACGATGTCGACGAATTGGCCGCGGCGCTCGGACAGGTCCCCGAACCGGCGTGGCACGCGCCGGATGGCGGTCGAAAGATAAGCCGGGGCGGTCGTGAGAAGAGGGGCGGTTTGTGGGGCGGCCTGCGACGCCTGACGACCATGCTGCAACCAAGACGGCAGACGTAACCTGTCACCTTGAGGACGACGAATGGCGGATCCGCCCTACGGCCCAAGCCCGTTGCAAATGGAATATCGCAACAAATTTTACGTTGTGGTTCCGAGCGCCTCCGCCGGATGGAATTGGGCCGTCGATGTCGATGCGCGTACGGTGAGGGGCGGGCAGGCTGCGAGCGAGAAAGCCGCGATCAAGGCTGCGGAGCGATTGATCGACGGGGTGATGGCGCCGGGGAGGCGGAGACTGACGGTGGTGGGGCCTCGGCGGGACGGAGGCTCGTGAAGAAGGCGGGCCGTAACCTCGCCGCCATGGACGACGGACGGCGATTACGCTTGTGCTAATCCGCCTCACGTCCTGTCCAAACGGGGTCAAAGGCGGCGGTGAGCCACAATACCTTGCGAGCCAACGTCGATTCTGTGGATAACCCTGCTAGCGCAGATGAAAGATCAGCCTCATACTGATTCGCTTGGCCGTGATTCGGCCGGCCCACAATTTTTACGATAGCACATGACCGACAATGATTCCGGCGGCCGGAATGTTGTTTTCATTAGCAAAGCAACGCCCGGGGATGACGAGTTTGTGCTGTGGCTGGGCCCGCGCCTCGAGGCTGCGGGATACACTGTCTATGCCGATATTCTGCGTCTCGATCCCGGGATGCGCTGGCGGCAGGAACTCACTCAAACCTTGCAACAAAAAGCTGCCAAGATGCTCTTGTGCTGCCAGGACGCTTCCCTTGGCCGCAACGGCGTGCAGGAGGAGATCGGAATTGCCGAGGATATTGTTAGAGAGCTAAACGATCCCAGATTTATCGTGCCGTTGCGGCTCAAACCCTTCAAAAAAGTGTTTGGCATCGGCGAACTTCACTGGGTCGATTTTTCGGATGGTTGGGCCAATGGTCTCAATCGCTTGCTTGACGCGTTGGCCAAAGAGAACGTACCGCGCGATCGTTCGGCTATTCGCATAAGCCCGAACTGGGAACTTTACCGTAAACGAAATTCGGTTGCGCTGAAAAACGAGCCGGAGCCTCTTACCTCGAATTGGCTACGCGTTTCCGAAATCCCGGACGTAATTCGGTACTTCAGGCCAAGAGGCGCGATCGATCACGGACTGTTCGCCAAGGCGTGTGACAGCTTTCGGTACCACGGCAGGCCCCACGAGCGCGGCTTTTTCTCGTTCGCATCGCTGGACGATGTGCATGTCGAACTCGGGCATTTCGGGACATTCGAGGTGCTTCACGAAGTCGACACATTGGAATTCGTTAAAGGCGGCCTGCCCGACCGCAATCTCAAAGCCCGCGAAGCCTCGAACATGGTGCATACGATCTTCCGAGTAGCGTGGGAAGCGCGCGCAACCCAATTGGGTTTGCTTCGCTTTGCCTATTCCACCGATTCCGCCTTTCACGTCACCCAGGACCAGGCGCGCATCGGCCAGCGCTTCAGTTGGGGTACCCAGGGCGAGAAACGCTCTTCGATGTTGCGGAACGTAGCCAAAGGACATGTTTGGCAGTTCGGCATCACGGCCATTCCATCCCTGTGGCCGTATTTTCATTTCAAGCTCAAGTCTCGCGTGCTCTTTTCTGGCTGGAACGGCCATGCTGCCGGCGAAGTACTCGACGAGGCCCGAAAGCAGCACCGCTTACGTCGATCCGTTTGCAAGGGATGGCGCAATCCACAATGGCATGGGCGGCTGAGAGCATTCCTTGAACTTCTTGCCGGCGATGCGCCGTATATCAACCTTGACGTCGGCTCCGAAGCCTTAATCAAGCTGGAGAGCGTGCCAGTGTTTTTCACGTCGCCCGTGTCGACCGATTTACCCGCTACGATCGATGATGAGGCCGAGGACAACGATGATACGACCATGACGAACTCCGTGCCGGATGACGATGAGGACGCGGCATGAAACTTCCCGAAACATCCCTGCCTGTTTTGCACATTACAGAAACTCCGCTGGAATTTGCTTACGGCCAGAGGTGCGACTATCCCAAAGACGGCCTGTTCCTGTACGGCCCACACCTTAAGGCGAAGAAAAGCCGCCGGATCGCCGTTGGGGTCATAGGCACCCCATCGGGCATCGAGTACTTCCGCACATGGGGCAAGAAACTTCACTGCTCTATCGAAGTTCCCGAGCCCAAGCGGGGGGAAAAGACAAACCGGCTGCACCTTTCAAACTTTCCTGGGTTGGAAGAGGCGTTCGGAATTAATTTCGATCCTGAAAACGTTGTCGCTTATCCCATCGATCTGGACGAGATCGACGAAGCAACGCGAACACTCAATCACCATGAATCCGTGCGTAAGGCGGTAGCGCTCTATACTGGCAAAGTTCAGCATCACGTTGATAATGAAGAACGCAAGGTCGATGTATGGCTTCTGATATTGCCCGAACTTGTATTTGAACGTTGCAAACCAAATGCGCGGCGAGCCAAATTGTCGCTCGTCGTCGGCGATTTCGGCAAGAAGCAAAAAGAACGTGCAAGCCTGCCGCTGCTTGAAGATGTTATCGATCAGACTGCGGAAGAAATCTTCGACGACGTACCCGACTTCCATCGCCAAGCCAAAGCCGCGTTCCTCAAATTCGAATATTCATCACAGTTGCTGCGCGAAACGACGCTAGCGCCCGACGCCTTCTTGAACAAAGCCGGGTATCAGACGCGCCAGCTTCAAGACCCTGCGACGGTCGCATGGAATCTTGCCACCGGGCTTTACTACAAGACGCAGCCCGATCCGCCGTGGAAACTCGCGAGTGCCCGACTGGGCGTTGCCTATATCGGGCTCGTTTACAAGATGCTTCCGAATGATCCGAATGAGCACGCATGTTGCGCGGCCCAGATGTTCCTTGCGGAAGGCGATGGTGTCGTCTTCCGTGGCGCTAACGGTCCGTGGCGCACGGGAAGGAACGAATTTCACTTGCAGCCGCAGGCGGCCAAGAAACTTATCGAGAAAGTGATTGCGACGTACCGTACCAAACATAAGGAGGCGCCGAAAGAACTCTTTATCCACGGTCGGACGACATTCAATGATGAAGAATGGGATGCGTTTCGAAGCGCGGTCCCACCCGAGACGTTGCTCGTCGGTGTGCGGATCAAAAAGACCTTGGGCGAAAACAAGCTATTTCGCGACGGCGACTATCCCGTGCTCCGTGGCACCGCGATTATTCTAAATGACAGAAACGCATACTTTTGGACTACCGGTTATGTGCCGCAACTTGACACGTATATCGGCCCCGAAACGCCGAACCCGCTTTTTATCACCATCCTCCGCAGCAGCGGCGAAATGCCCGCCATGGAAGACGTGCTCGGGGATATTATGGGATTAACGAAAATCAACTACAACGCCTGCAACTTCAACGACGGTCTCCCCGTCACTGTGCGCTTCGCCGATAAAGTTGGCGATATCCTTTCGATGGGAAGCGCCAAAGGCGTTGAGCGGCAGCCATTTAAGTTCTACGTGTGATCAAATTTTTCGCGAACATTGAACAACAACGAGACGACTATGCAGCATCTGATGAAAGATCTTCTCGAAGAATTTAGGGAGCACCGGGCTATGCTTGTAAAAACTACGGCGGCGAAAATGCCGGAATGGAATGAGGGCTTGTTGAAGCAACTTGCCGAGGTTCAAGGCGCGATCCAGGCGGTCGAAGCAGAAATCGAAAATGACGCTAAGCTGTCAGGACGGACGCGCTAGCGCCGAAGGCTACCGATCGCGCGGGCACAATACTTTGATAGCTACCAATGGTGCGATACGCATCGAGAAAACCGGCAAGGGCGGTGAGCTTTCGATTTGTTGCCTCGACAAGCCGGGAGCGGATGGCAAAACGGTAAAACTCTGATGGTCGATTCCATAGACGCGTTTCTTCGTGCGCTGCGCGCGGTGGCCCCGAGCGCGAGGGCACAAATTGATGCCCCCATGGACCCGAAGGGAGAGACCTTCCTCGATTTGTCCGACGGGACGTTCAGTACGGAAGTCTCATATCGGCCCGATATAGGATTCGGAATTTTCATCTCCGACAGCAAATACGGACAGCGGCCCGACGAAATCTATCGTTCGGCATCGAAAGCAGCGCAACGCCTCGTGCAATTAAAAGAATCCTACCAGCGTGCCGGGCTGACGACATATCTCACCCTCGCGGAGATAAGGCAATTGATGGACCTCACGCAGAGAAGGTCGCAGAGGCGTTGGCGATCAAGCAGCCGTCTGTTCAGCGTATCGAGAAGCGAGGCAATGTCGAGGTGATGACGCTTGCCCGGCATGTGCGAGCCTTGGGGGGTAGGCTTGAGATGAGCGTCGTCTTCGATGACATGGAAGCCCGCCTCGAACTTTCAGCACTCGAAGATCGAAAAAGCTGAATCGCAAGCATGCAGCCAGGAGGGGTAAGCGAGCCTTTCTCGCAATGACGCCATCCAGCGTCACAGATGCGGCCGTGCGTCAGGTGGCTACGGATCTACCACGGACCCGCGCCAAGCGCGCGCGCCAGGGGCATTCCCGACCGGCCATTAGAAAGTCGTCCGCCCGGAAAACCGTATTATCGGCATTCGGTATTACACCGCGCGTGTAGCAGGCCGCATTGAGCCATGCGCACCCGCACGTCAGCTCCCGGCGGGCCCATGCTGACAAAACCGTGGGAGCGAGCCGGCTATCCATCTTTCAATCTGGCCCTGTAAAAGCCTATAGTCGTGCAGCAGGGAGTTGCGCTTGAAATATATTCCAGCCGCCGCCGTTAGAGCGCTCGTCAGTTTTGGCACGGGAATATCAGGATATCGCCGGCAAGCGCACGATGCCGTTCTTGCTCATCCGCTTCTTCTTGTCGTCGCCTACTTTGTCTACGGTCTTATTGGGCTTGTTTTAGCGGTCGGCGTTGCAGTTTTTCTTCAAGTGTTTCTCGGATGGGTATTTTCGGTGGCGCCGGCGAACGCGGGCGAACTCGGTTTCTTTCTGTTCAAGGTATTTCTAATGGTCTTTGCTATACCGCTGTCGCTTGACTTTTTTATTCTATCGTTCCGCTGCTTCACCACTACCACCTCGGTACGGGGAATCGCGGGACCAATCATGAAAGTCGTGCAGCTCGTCGGAGCCATGGTCGTCATGTTCGCCATTGTCCACTATTATATTGCTCTGCTCTCCGATGGAGCTGCATACAAGGATATGCATGCTCCAATTCGCGAATACGGTTGGGAGAATGAAATCTTTAACCGCATTTTTTTCATACCTTCATTCGATACGGTTCTTGATTGCATCTATTTCAGTACGATAACGACGGCTACGATCGGTTATGGCGACATATATCCGCTCACGCGTGCCGCGAAAATCGCGACGATCGTACAGACGGTTTTCTCTTTCGGTTTGATAGCGGTGGTTTTGGGTTGGGTCATCGGACACGCGCAGGATGATGCAAAAAAATAGCTCGCGCCGTTCCACCCGCCAACAGGCGGGGTGTTGAGCTTGACGGTGAAGCCGGGCAAATTACCGGGCGAAGGCAACGCAAGATGCGCGTAGGCGAGGAGACGCTCATGCCGACATTCCGCGGCAGCTGCCTGTGCGGCGAGGTCGCGTTCGAGGTCGAGGGACCGTTCGATCGCTTCCTGAATTGCCATTGCTCGCGATGCCGGAAAGCCAGCGGGACTGCGCATTCCTGCGAGGTGATCGTGCAGGCGCGGGCGCTGCGATGGCTTCGCGGAGAAGCCTCGGTCGTGCGTTTCGATCTGCCGCAGGCGCGAGGCTTTGCAACGGCGTTCTGCAAGACCTGCGGCAGTCCGATGCCGCATCCGACCCGCAGCGGGCGCGAGGCGATCGTTCCTGCCGGCGGCTTCGATGAACCGCTCGGCGCCGCTCCCGACCGGCATGCGCATTGGCCGTCGCGGGCCGATTGGTACGTCCATGGCGATGGACTGCCGGTGCAGGACTAACGCCGCGCTGGAGCGGCCGACGTCAGCGCCGAGCGTGGGCAGACCGAACTGAAGCCGTGGGCAGCGCATCGCTGAAGTGGGCCGGCTTTTGCCCGTCCGCTGGGCAGATTGTTCAACCGCCGTGCATGCCCAAGGAAAGATTTCCGCGCGGTGGTTTTTCCGCGGAATTTTCCCGCGACTTCGTGTCAATTAATGTTGGCCTTCGTCGATTGCCGCCGCCGCTTCGCCGCGGAAAAGCCGGACGTTGCCGCATGGCGTTAATGTGTGTCGCATGCGTGCCCCGGATTTGAACCCGGTTCGCCGCAACGCTGCCGCAAGGCATTAAGGTTCTTGCCTACGCCGTCCATGTGCTTCAGCGGAAACGGCTTTGGCCTGAAAGCGAACGATTCCATGCCTTGGTTTGCCGCCGCTGCGCTGCAATTTCGCCGCATCGCTCCCAAGTGAACGCGTCCGCGCGCCGGCACGCGCCTCAAGCGGCTGTGCGGACAAATGATTTCTCCCGCGATCGTGCCAGGTCGTTTTGCAAATTTCCGCCGAGCGCTGTTGAACTCCGCAAAACCAGAAGGCGCCCCGTGAGGAGCGCCTTGCTTAAGTCCCGCCGTGCCGCTCGCGGGCAAAAACCCGCGAACGAAAATCACAGCGAATAGTACATGTCGAACTCGACGGGATGCGGGGTCATCTCGAAACGCTCGACTTCGGTCATCTTCAGCTCGATATAGCTGTCGATGAAATCGTCGTCGAACACCCCGCCGTTCTTCAGGAAGCCGCGGTCCTTGTCGAGGTTTTCCAGCGCTTCGCGCAAGCTGCCGCACACCGTCGGGATCGATTTGAGTTCTTCCTTCGGCAGGTCGTAGAGATCCTTGTCCATCGCAGGACCCGGATCGAGCTTGTTCTTGATGCCGTCGAGGCCCGCCATCAGCATCGCGGCGAAGCCGAGATACGGATTGGCCATCGGGTCGGGGAAGCGCACCTCGACGCGCTTGGCCTTCGGGTTGGAGGTGTAGGGAATCCGGCACGACGCCGAGCGGTTGCGCGCGGAGTAGGCCAGCAGCACCGGGGCTTCATAGCCCGGCACCAGGCGCTTGTAGGAATTGGTCGAGGGGTTGGTGAAGGCGTTGATCGCCTTGGCGTGCTTGATGACGCCGGCGATGTAGGACAGGCAGGTCTCCGACAGGTCGGCATATTTGTTGCCGGCGAAAACCGGCTTGCCGTCCTTCCAGATCGACTGGTGCACATGCATGCCGGAGCCGTTGTCGCCATAGACCGGTTTTGGCATGAAGGTAGCGGTCTTGCCGTAGATGTGCGCGACCTGGTGGATGCAATATTTGTAGATCTGCATCTGGTCGGCCATCAGCGTCATGGTGTCGAACTTCATGCCGAGTTCGTGCTGGGCGGAGGCGACTTCGTGGTGGTGTTTTTCCACCTTGACGCCCATCTTGGCCATCGCGCCGAGCATTTCCGAGCGCATGTCCTGCGCCGAATCCTGCGGCGGAACGGGGAAATAGCCGGCCTTGGTGCGGATGCGGTGGCCGAGATTGCCGCCCTCATATTCGGTGTCGGAGTTGATCGGCAGCTCCGACGAATCCAGCTTGAAACCGGTGTTATAGGGCGTGGTCTGGTAGCGCACGTCGTCGAATACAAAGAACTCGGCTTCCGGGCCCATCATCACGGTGTCGCCGATGCCCATCGACTTCACCATGGCTTCGGCCTTCTTGGCCATGCCGCGCGGGTCGCGGTTGTAGGGCTCGCCGGTAGTCGGCTCCAGCACGTCGCAGACGATGACCATGGTAGTCTCGGCGAAGAACGGATCGATCGTCGCGGTGACCGGATCGGGCATCAGGTTCATGTCGGATTCGTTGATCGCCTTCCAGCCGGCGATCGAGGAGCCGTCGAACATCAGCCCTTCGGCGAAAACGTCCTCGTCGATCAGGCCGGTGTCGAAGGTGACGTGCTGCCACTTGCCGCGCGGGTCGGTGAAACGCAGGTCGACGTATTTCACGTCATTGTCCTTGATTGATTTCAGGACGTCTTTGCCGGTCTTCATGATTACCCCTTTGTCTCAATGGTCAGCGTGATCGGGGCCGCGCCGCGGCCGTCGGGTAATGGTCAATACAATCGGGTGGTGCCCAACACAATATTAGAGTGGCAAATTCGGTTCAGATGGCGTCCAGTCCGGATTCTCCGGTCCTGATGCGGATGGCTTCCTCGATGTTGGAGACGAAGATCTTGCCGTCGCCGATGCGGCCGGTCTGGGCCGCGCGCCTGATGGCGTCGATCGCCTTCTCGACGAGGTCATCGGAGATCACGATCTCGATTTTCACCTTGGGAAGAAAGTCCACGATATATTCCGCGCCCCGGTAAAGCTCGGCATGCCCCTTCTGCCGCCCAAAGCCCTTGGCCTCGGTGACGGTGATGCCCTGCAGTCCGACTTCCTGAAGCGCTTCTTTCACCTCGTCGAGCTTGAATGGCTTGATGATGGCTTCGATTTTTTTCACTGAACGCCTCCCCGGCACTTCCATTTCAGACTGCATTTTGTTTCCACGATGCGACTATCGCGCAGCATGTTCGGGCGCTCGGCGCGCCCTTCCAGGTCGACTTCCCCAAAAGCAGGGTCCATGCCAAGTTATCAAGATCGTCGAATTTGGAATGTTATCAGACCATTAAACTGCGCCTGCTGCGAACCGCGCGCGAAGACCGAACATAGCGAAGCCTATGGAATAGGCAAACAGTGCAAATTGCATGCAGTCACCGAGACGAACCGGTGCGCGCGGAAGTAAAAATGCCTCAGGATGAGGCGATTTAGGTCGGAATTAGGCATGGAAGTTCTCACCACCGCTGAGATGGAGCACGCCGACCGGCTGGCAATTGCCCGAGGCACGCCGGGCTTTGCGCTGATGCTGCGCGCCGGCCAGGCGGTGGCGGAGGCCGCCATGGATCTTGCGGAACACGGGCCGATCCTCGTGGTCGCCGGACGCGGCAACAATGGCGGCGACGGTTTTGTCGCCGCGACCGAACTGGTGGCGCGCGGCCGCAGCGTCTCCGTCATCCTGCTGTGCGACCGCGACAGCTTGCAGGGCGACGCCGCGCTCGCGGCGCGGGGCTGGAAAGGCCCGCTGCTGCCTTGCGACGTCGAGGCGATCGGCGCGCCGTCGCTGATCGTCGACGCGCTGTTCGGCGCCGGCCTCAACCGTCCGGTGAAGGGCGATCCGCATGACATCATCGAGGCCATCAACGCCAGCGGCGCGCCGGTGCTCAGCGTCGATCTTCCGAGCGGCATCAACGGCACCACGGGTGCTGTTATGGGCGTCGCGGTGCGCGCCACCGAAACCGTTACGTTCTTCCGCCGCAAGCCGGCGCATCTGCTGTTGCCGGGACGCGTTCATTGCGGCCGGGTGCGGCTTGCCGATATCGGCATCGACGCCAGCGTGCTCGACGCGATCCACCCGGTGACCTTCGAGAATATTCCAAATCTTTGGCGGCAGTCGTTTCCCATACCGAGGATCGACGGCCACAAATACGCCCGCGGCCATGCCGTCATCGTCTCCGGCGAACTCTCTGCCACCGGCGCGGCGCGGCTTGCAGCGCGCGGCGCGCTCCGGGCAGGGGCAGGATTGGTTACGCTGGCCTCACCGCGGGACGCGCTTCCGATCAACGCATCGGCGCTGACGGCGGTAATGATCCGTGCTGTCGACACCAAAGACGAGTTCGCCGGTCTGCTGGCGGACAAGCGTTTGAACGCATGCGTGATCGGGCCGGGGGCGGGGGTTGGGAAGCGCACGCGGGGGTTGGTGCAGACTGCGCTGGCGGCCAAACCCGGCCTGGTGCTGGACGCCGACGCGCTGACCAGCTTTGCCGAGACGCCGGACCATCTGTTCGAAGCAGTCAAAACGTCCGGTTATCCACAGGTTGTCCTCACCCCGCATCAAGGCGAATTCCAGCGCCTGTTCAGTGAGATGAGTAATAAACATCCACTTCGCTCGAAACTTGAACGTGTTCGCGTAGCGGCAGAGCGTTCGGGAGCCATCGTATTGCTGAAAGGTCCGGACACGGTGGTGGCGTCGCCCGATGGCCGCGCCGCTATATCGGCCAACGCGCCGCCCTGGCTCGCCACCGCCGGCGCCGGGGACGTGCTGGCAGGCATGATCGCCGGTTTCCTCGCTCAAGGCGCGCCGGCCTTCGAGGCTGCCTGCATGGCAACATGGATGCACGGCGAGGCCGGCAGCGAGGCCGGCCCCGGCCTGATCGCGGAAGATCTGCCGGAGGTGCTGCCGGCGGTGTTCCGGCGCCTCTATGACGAGTTCGGCGTCGACTACTGAGCCGCCCCAAAAGGCCGCAGCTTCGCGGCAAGCGGATCACACCGAATATTTCGCCACCGCGGCCTCATTCCAGGATAGCCCAAGGCCGGGACCTCGCGCGGTAACGCTGCCGTCCACGATCTGCAGCGGCTCGGCCAGGATGGCGCGGCCGAGATCGAGAACTTCCAGCCAATGCGCAGTCGGCGTCACTGCGAGCATGTGGACGCTGGCCTCGGCAAACAGGTGGCTCGACATCGGGATCGACGCGGCTTCGGCTTGTGCTGCAACCCGCATCCATCCGGTCACGCCGCCGACCTTCATCAAATCCGGCATGATGAAATCGCTGGCGCCGGCGGCGATGGCTTCCGCAAAGCCGCGCGGAAACCACCAGTTCTCGCCGGCCTGAATCGAGATCGAAAACTCGCGGCGGACATCCGCAAGTCCCTGCAGGTCTTCTTGCGCTACCGGCTCCTCGACCCAGTGCAGGTCGTAAGGCGCGAGGCGGGCGATGCGATTGATGGACTCGGCGGGATCAAGCGACTGGTTGAAGTCGAGCATCAGCGCGATGTCGGGCCCGATCAGCTTGCGAACGCCCTTGACCATGCGTTCATCGTTGGCGGTGTCGCCGTCGCCTCCCTTGATCTTGATGCCGCGAAAACCTTGCTCCAGCGAGCGTTTCAGGTCCTTCTCGTCGGCGATGGGATCGACCACGCCGTAACTGTCATAGGCCCGGATCGGCCGCGGCGAGCCGCCCAGCAACTGGGCCAATGGCTGACCCGCTGCCTGTCCCAGCGCATCATGGAACGCCATGTCGAGGCCCGATACCGCCATTCCGACCAGGCCCTGCCAGCCGAGCAGCCGGAATTTGGCGTCCATCACCGCCATCAGATCGAAGGGCGCGATGGCCCGACCTGTGAGATCGCGGCCGATCTGCTCGATCAAGTGCACCAGGGGCGCGAGCGTCAGTTTGGCGTAGGCGAAAATGTACGACCGCCCGGTAACGCCCTGGTCGGTTTCGACATCAATCAGCACCAGCGGCGCCGCCTCGATGACGCCAAAGGCGTTCTTCACCGGGCGGGAGATCGGCGCGATGACTGCCCTGGCCTTGACGCTGCGGATGGCTGGCGTGACTGCGCTCATGATTGGCTCCCTCATTCGACACTGTACCATCGCACCAGGCGCGGCGTCGCCCAGTCGGTTGCGACGGATTCGATCAGCCAGCGGCCGACATACTCAGCGGCGAACGCAATGCGCTGGGTCTGTCCCGCATCGATCGCCAGCGTGTCGAGCCAGAACGGCTTCCAGCCATCGTCGAGCCGGTCCAGCAGCCGGAAGTGATGGCCGTGCAGGTGGAAGACCGTTGCGATCTCGGCGCGATTGGTCAGCGCCAGCACGACGGTGCGGCCGGGTTTTGCGCGAAAGGCGGGCGCGGCGGTCGGGGTGAAGGTTGCCGGCGTTACCCAGTCCGTTTGCGCGCCCCCAAGGGTCAAACCGATGCGCAATGCATTTTTAAGGTCGAGCTGCGCCGGCAGGCCGTTGGACGGCAACGCAGCCGCGGCCGGCAGCGGCGCGTCCCGGATCGGCGCATCGTTCGAATAAACCAGCCGGGCGATCGGGCGGGGTTCGGTGCCATCGTGCAGCAGGATGGCCGACGCCGAGCCGGGTGGCCTGATGGCATCGACGAAGGCATCGATCCGCGTTCCCGGCGCCAGCACAAGCTCGCCGTTGCGCGCCAGAAACGGCTCGGATGGCTGGCTGTCGATGGCCATGACGCGCACGTCGTGGTCTTGAATTTTTAAAGCAATCGCATTGCGTTGGCATGCGTTGATAAAGCGAAGCCTCAAGCGTTCATTGGTGCGCGCGCTGACATCTATTGAGGTTCGTCCGTTGACGGTGAAAAGTGGCGTCGTGTCGTTGGGAGCGACGCCAGGCGCAATCGCGGTACCATCTGGGCGCAGCCGCCAATCCTCAATCAGGACCACCTCGTCCCGGTCGACGCCGACCCTTTCACTTTCCCCGACGACCAGCACGCCTGCCGGCGACGGCCTGGCCTGGCCATCGCCGAGCAAGCGGAGATCGCAGACAAAAGTGCCGGCATGGCGCAGCCGCATCGTGAAGCTGTCCTTGGATCCGGAAACCGGTGGGGATCGGGCTGCCAGCGGTTCGGCCGCCGGAGCACCATCGATACCGCGCCAGTTAAGGACCACAGGCACCGGCAGGTCATTTTCTAGGACGATTTCCAGCACGTCTCCGCGCCTGAAGCGCATGGTGGTTTCCGGCGTCAGGAGCGACCATGTCGGTGTATCCGGCTGGCCCAAGCGGAGGGCGGCTGCACTGGCCTTGGCCCGCAGCATCAGGGTCGTTCGTGCCTGAGCGGCAGCCACCGAAGGCATCGCCGGCCCCAGCACGGCGGCACTTAGCCCGGCCAGCAGGCGGCGCCGGGTTAACGGCAAAACGTGTTCGGTCATTGAGAATGCGGACCATTTTCAGGCTGTTATGTCCAGCAACCGGCTATACGGCCTAACGTGACGGAAATAGCCATTTTTTTGCTGCTAACCGCTTTGCCCATGTTATACACCCGCCGCCCGCGGCATCGCGGCCGGACATGATGCTGCTAGCGGGCGTGGCGGAACTGGTAGACGCGCTGGATTTAGGTTCCAGTGACGAAAGTTGTGGGGGTTCGAGTCCCTCCGCCCGCACCAAGCGCCCACAGCGTTTGAGACGAATTTCCGGAGGACAAAATCCGAAAGGGCAGCTTTCCCTGACGGGCTGGTCCGCCGAACCGCCGACGCAGGCTTAAACATCGCGTCGAACAGATTGACACTGATCCGGCCTCGGGCCGGACCAAGCTTGGGAAGAAGATTAGCGCCATGCAGGTCACAGAAACCCTCGTCGAGGGATTGAAACACGAGTTCCAGATCAGCGTTCCGGCCTCGGATCTCGATGCCAAGGCCGATGCGCGTCTTGTCGATCTCAAGGACAAGGTACGCCTTAATGGCTTCCGTCCGGGCAAGGTCCCGGTGAGCCACCTCAAGAAGGTCTATGGCCGCTCGGTGATGGCGGAAACCGTCGAGCAGACCATCCGCGATACCAACACGAAAATCTTCACCGAGCGCGGCTTTCGCCTCGCGACCGAACCGAAGGTCACCATGCCGACGGAGGAGAAGGCGGTCGAGGACATCCTCGCCGGCAAATCCGACCTGAATTACACGGTGTCGATTGAAGTGGTGCCCACCGATCCAGCTCGCCGATTTCAAGGGTTTCAGCGTCGAGAAGCCGGTCGCGGAAGTCACCGACGCCGATGTCGACCAAGCCATCAAGCGCATCGCCGACCAGAACCGCGGCTACGCTGCGAAGGGCGAGGGTGCGAAAGCCGAGAACGGCGACCGCGTCACGGTCTCCTTCAAGGGCAGCATCGACGGCACGCTGTTCGATGGCGGCACCGCCGAAAACATCCAGGTCGTGATCGGCTCCAACACCTTCATTCCCGGCTTCGAGGAGCAATTGCTGGGCATGGCGGCGGGTGAAACCCGCACCCTGAAGGTTTCATTCCCGAAAAACTACACCAATGCGGAACTGGCTGGTAAGCCGGCCGAGTTCGAGACCACCGCCACGTTGATCGAAGCGCCGCAGGACACCGAGATCAATGACGAGTTCGCCAAGACCCTCGGTCTCGAATTGCTCGACAAGCTGAAGCAAGCCGCGCGCGAACGGCTCGCGGTCGAATACGCCGGCGCCACGCGGCAACGCGTCAAGCGCATGCTGCTGGACCGCCTCGACGAAGCGCATCGGTTCGAGGCGCCGCCCTCGCTGGTCGATGAAGAATTCAACCTGATGTGGAATTCGATTCGTGCCGAGATGGAATCCGGCGGCAAGACCTTTGCCGACGAGGACACCACGGAGGAAGACGCAAAAGAAGAGTACCGCAAGATCGCCGACCGCCGCGTCCGGCTCGGCCTCGTGCTGTCCGAAATCGGCGAAAAGAACAAGATCACGGTCACCGAGGATGAAGTAAGCCGCGCCGTGATCGAACGCGCGCGCTCGATGCCGGGCCGCGAAAAAGAGGTCTGGGAATACTACCAGAAGAATGCCAACGCCCTGGCCCAGCTCCGCGCGCCGATCTACGAGGACAAGGTTGTCGATTTCATCCTGGAACTCGCTGATGTGACCGAGAAGAAGGTGACGCGCGAAGAGCTCTACAAGGATGACGACGCCGAGAAGCCCGCGGCCTGATCGCGCCAGCCCGCGGTTCAAGGATGCGCGCCGAAACCGGCATGGCGGCGGGACGCGTCGCTATGCCGGTTGGAGCGAATCAGATTTAACTGCCGCAGCACGCAATTGTCCGGCCTTGTCGCCGGGCAATTGGTCCATATCTGTGACACTATCTGACAAGTCCTGCATCACGGGACGTTCGTCCTCACCCGGCAATTCCGACCCCCGTTCCGGCTTGCCGATGGATGTTCGCCTCCAACCCTTGGGTGACTAATGCGCGATCCGGTGGAAACCTACATGAACCTCGTGCCGATGGTGGTCGAGCAGACCAACCGCGGCGAACGGGCGTACGATATCTTTTCGCGCCTGCTGAAGGAGCGCATCATCTTCCTCACCGGGGCGGTCGAGGACGGCATGTCGACGCTGGTCGTCGCGCAGCTGCTGTTTCTCGAAGCCGAGAATCCGAAGAAGGAAATCTCGATGTACATCAACTCGCCGGGTGGCGTGGTGACCTCGGGACTGGCGATCTACGACACCATGCAGTTCATCCGCCCGCCGGTTTCCACGCTGTGCACGGGGCAGGCGGCATCGATGGGCTCCTTGCTGCTGGCCGCGGGCCACAAGGACATGCGGTTCTCGCTGCCGAACTCGCGCATCATGGTGCACCAGCCGTCCGGCGGCTTCCAGGGCCAGGCCACCGACATCATGCTGCACGCGCAGGAAATCCTGAACCTGAAGAAACGCCTCAACGAGATCTATGTGAAGCACACCGGGCAGACCTTCAAGGCGATCGAGGATGCGCTGGAGCGCGACAAGTTCCTCACCGCCGAAATGGCCCGTGACTTCGGTATCGTCGACAAGGTGATCGACAAGCGCTCCGAAGATCCGACCGCGAAAGCGCCGTAACGCGGCATATCGGCCTCAAATCAGCGCCGAAGCCCCGTTTTGCAGCAATTGCGGGCGCAGCTCCTTGCGCAGCGCCGCCGGTTCCGCGCGGAAAGTTCCGCTTTCGTGCTCTTGAAGCGGCGTGGCAATCGCGCAACGCTGGGCCGATTTCGGGTGGCGCGGCTCGCACGAGCGCCGCAAATCACGCTATTGTCACGATTTCGGGCGTGCGGCGATTAGCGAATTCTTGATAGTCGGGTGGCACCATGGTTGGCTAGCGAATTGGTTGCTATCGCGGGGATTTCGAGTTAGCCGCGATTCGCGTGGCACCTTAGAGTAAGGGGTCTTTTCTGGTACGGATTTTGCTCTATCTACATGGTATTGCCGGCAAGTTCCGGAATGGGGCGATCGAGCGGACGAGATCGAACGGCGGACGGAGACGAGAATGAGTAAGGTCGGCACGAGCGACTCCAAGAACACGCTGTATTGCTCGTTCTGCGGCAAGAGCCAGCATGAAGTCCGCAAACTGATCGCGGGACCCACCGTATTCATCTGCGACGAATGCGTTGAGCTGTGCATGGATATCATTCGCGAGGAGAACAAATCCTCGCTGGTGAAGTCGCGCGACGGCATTCCGACCCCGAAGGAAATCTGCAAGGTCCTCGACGATTACGTGATCGGCCAGAGCCACGCCAAGAAGGTGCTCTCGGTCGCGGTCCATAATCACTACAAGCGTCTCAATCACCAGACCAAGCACAACGACGTCGAACTCGCCAAGTCGAACATCCTGCTGATCGGACCGACCGGTTCGGGCAAGACGCTGCTGGCGCAGACGCTGGCGCGGATTCTCGACGTGCCGTTCACCATGGCGGACGCGACGACGCTGACCGAAGCCGGCTATGTCGGCGAGGATGTCGAGAACATCATCCTCAAGCTGCTGCAATCCGCCGACTACAATGTCGAGCGCGCGCAGCGCGGCATCGTCTACATCGACGAGATCGACAAGATATCGCGCAAGTCCGACAATCCCTCGATCACCCGCGACGTGTCGGGCGAGGGCGTGCAGCAGGCGCTGCTCAAGATCATGGAAGGCACGGTCGCTTCGGTGCCGCCGCAGGGCGGTCGCAAGCATCCGCAGCAGGAATTCCTGCAGGTCGACACCACCAACATCCTGTTCATCTGCGGTGGCGCGTTCTCCGGCCTCGAGAAGATCATCTCCGCGCGCGGGCGTTCCACCTCGATCGGCTTCGCCGCACAGGTGCTGGCGCCGGAAGATCGCCGCACCGGCGAAATCTTCCGCCACGTCGAGCCCGAGGATCTGTTGAAGTACGGCCTCATTCCGGAATTCGTCGGGCGGCTTCCCGTGGTCGCCACGTTGGAGGATCTCGACGAGGCCTCGCTCAAGAAGATCCTGACCGATCCGAAGAATGCGCTGGTGAAGCAGTATCAGCGGCTGTTCGAAATGGAGAATATCGAGCTGACCTTTGCCGACGAAGCGCTGGGCGCGGTGGCGCGCAGGGCTATCGAGCGCAAGACCGGCGCGCGGGGACTGCGCTCCATTCTGGAGAGCATCCTGCTCGAGACCATGTTCGATCTTCCGGGTCTGGAAGGGGTCGAGGAAGTGGTGATCTCGCGCGAAGTGGTGGAGGGGACCGCGCGTCCGCTCTACATTTACGCCGATCGTTCCGACCGGACCGCCGAAAGCAGCGCCAGCGCCTGATTCTCGCTTCGCGATGCCGGCCGAATACCGCCAAGCGACGGCTGCCGAGCCTTCGGCGGGCCGTATTCGGGCCGGGCGCGATGTCGCATTTGTCCCGGATTGACGGGCTTTTTGCCGTGACTTGACACCCCCATGCCCGATAGCCACCTAATGCTGTCGGCGATCAAAACCTGCGTAAAGATTCGCCGGCAAACGATCCGGACAAGTGGAGCCTGACACGGCCGAGCCAGCCGGAAATTCTCGGCACCTTGTGGCGGCTGCGCAAAATTGCGGGCTGCGTGCAAGGGGGCACAACAAAAGGACCAGGCCATGACTACCGCAAAATCCCGGCCATCTATCGTTCACGGCGAAAGCCACTCCTATCCGGTGCTGCCGCTGCGCGACATCGTGGTCTTCCCGCACATGATCGTGCCGCTGTTCGTCGGCCGCGAGAAATCGATCCGCGCGCTCGAAGAGGTGATGAAGAACGACGCTTTGATCATGCTCGCCACGCAGAAGAATGCGTCGGACGACGATCCGAGCCCGGAGTTGATCTATGAAGTCGGCACGCTGGCCAGCGTGCTGCAATTGCTGAAATTGCCCGACGGCACCGTCAAGGTGCTGGTGGAAGGCCTTGAGCGCGCCAGGGTGCAGAAATATTCCGACCGCGCCGATTATTACGAAGCGACCGCGGTGGCGCTCGCCGATACCGACGCGACCTCGGTCGAGGCGGAAGCGCTGGCGCGCTCCGTTGTGTCGGATTTCGAGAGCTATGTGAAGCTGAACAAGAAGATCTCCGCCGAAGTGGTGGGAGTGGTTCAGGCCAAGACCGACTTCGCCGAGCTCAGCGACGCCGTCGCCGCGCATCTCGCCGTCAAGATCGCCGATCGCCAGGCGATCCTGGAAACGCTGTCCGTCACCGCGCGCCTGGAGAAGGTGCTGGGCCTGATGGAGAGCGAGATATCGGTGCTGCAGGTCGAAAAGCGCATTCGTTCGCGCGTAAAACGCCAGATGGAGAAGACCCAGCGCGAGTATTATCTCAACGAGCAGATGAAGGCGATCCAGAAGGAGCTCGGCGACGACGAGGGCCGCGACGAACTGGCCGACCTGGAAGAGAAGATTGCCAAGACCAAGCTTTCCAAGGAAGCGCGGGAGAAGGCGCAGCACGAGCTGAAGAAGCTGCGCCAGATGTCGCCGATGTCCGCGGAAGCCACCGTGGTGCGCAACTATCTCGACTGGCTGCTGTCGATCCCGTGGAACAAGAAGTCCAAGGTCAAGAAGGATCTGGTTGCCGCGCAGACGATCCTCGATGACGACCACTACGGACTGGAGAAGGTCAAGGACCGCATCGTCGAGTATCTCGCCGTGCAGAGCCGCGCCAACAAGCTGACCGGACCGATCCTGTGCCTGGTCGGCCCGCCCGGCGTCGGCAAGACCTCGCTCGGCAAGTCGATCGCCAGAGCTACGGGGCGCGAGTTCGTGCGGGTGTCGCTTGGCGGCGTGCGCGACGAAGCGGAAATCCGCGGCCACCGCCGCACTTATATCGGCTCGATGCCCGGCAAGATCATCCAGTCGATGCGCAAGGCGAAAACCTCGAACCCGCTGTTCCTGCTGGACGAGATCGACAAGATGGGCGCCGATTTCCGCGGCGATCCGTCGTCGGCTTTGCTTGAGGTTTTGGACCCCGAGCAGAATTCGACCTTCAACGACCATTATCTCGAGGTCGACTACGATCTTTCCAACGTGATGTTCATCACGACCGCAAATACGCTGAATATTCCGGGACCCTTGATGGACCGCATGGAGATCATCCGGATCGCCGGCTATACCGAGAACGAGAAGGTCGAGATCGCCCGCAAGCATCTGATCCCGAACGCGATCGCCAAGCATGGCCTCGACTCCAAGGAATGGTCGATCGACGACGATGCGCTGCTCTTGATGATCCGGCGTTACACCCGCGAAGCCGGCGTGCGTAACCTCGAGCGTGAGCTTTCGACGCTGGCCCGCAAGGCGGTCAAGGAACTGATGCTGTCGAAGAAGAAGGCGGTCAAGGTCACGGCGCAATCGCTGGAGGAGTTCCTCGGCGTTCCGAAGTATCGCTATGGCGAGATCGAATCCGAGGATCAGATCGGTATCGTCACCGGCCTTGCATGGACCGATGTCGGCGGCGAACTGCTCACCATCGAAGGCGTCATGATGCCCGGCAAGGGCAAGATGACGGTGACCGGCAACCTGCGTGACGTGATGAAGGAGTTGATCTCGGCGGCGGCGTCCTATGTCCGCTCGCGCGCGGTCGGCTTCGGCATCGAGCCGCCGCTGTTCGATCGGCGCGATATCCACGTCCACGTCCCCGAGGGCGCCACCCCGAAGGATGGACCGTCGGCGGGCGTCGCGATGGCGACGGCGATTGTCTCGATCATGACCGGAATCCCGGTCCGGCACGATGTCGCCATGACCGGCGAGATCACGCTGAGAGGACGCGTGCTGCCGATCGGCGGCCTGAAGGAGAAGCTGCTGGCAGCGTCGCGCGGCGGCATCAAGACGGTGCTGATCCCGGAGGACAACGCCAAGGATCTCACGGAGATTTCCGACGCGATCAAGGGCGGCATGACCATCATCCCGGTCGCGCGCCTCGACGACGTGGTTGCCAAGGCCCTGGTACGGCCGCCGGTGCCGATCGTCTGGGAAGAGGACACCAAGGTGCCGGTCAAGCCCGACGCCACGGACGAGGCGGCGGGTGGCCTGACCGCGCACTGAATTTTCCGGTCTCAATCACCAGAGCGGCGTCCTTCAGGGCGCCGCTTTTTTATGGGCGGTGTCCGGCTTGCACCGAGGGCCATAGCGGCGCTAAACAGGCGGCGAGGGCGGTTAGCTCAGCTGGTTAGAGCATCTCGTTTACACCGAGAGGGTCGGCGGTTCGAATCCGTCACCGCCTACCAGCCTTCGCTCCAGGAAGCTTCGGCTCGGCAAGCCGGCTTAAGCCCGCTCTTCCCACACCATCGCCAGATGCACGATGGTCTGCACCGCCTTTTCCATGTCCTGCACGCTGACCCATTCGGTGCGCGAATGGAAGGCGTGCTCGCCGGCGAAGATGTTGGGGCAGGGCAGGCCCATGAAGGACAGCCTCGAGCCGTCGGTGCCGCCGCGAATGCTGGTCCTGTTCGGGGTGAGGCCGGCGCGGCGGATGGCTTCCATGGCGTTGTCGATGATCGCGGGGTGGCGGTCGATCACCTGCTTCATGTTGCGGTACTGCTGTTTTATCTCCATCCGGTACGACGAGTGCGGAAAGTCCGTCATCACCTCTTTGACGATGCTTTCCAGCAGTTCCTCTTTCTCTTTCAGGCCCTGATCGGTGAAATCGCGCACGATGAAGTTCAGCGTTGCCTTTTCCAGCGCGCCTGACATGGCGACCGGGTGCAGAAATCCCTGCTTGCCTTCGGTGGTTTCGGGCGAGCAGGTATCTTTCGGCAGGCGAGCCACGATGGCGGACGCGATCTTGATGGCATGCTCCATCTTGCCCTTGGCAAAGCCGGGATGCGTGCTGACGCCCTGGATCGCGATCGTGACGCCATCGGCGGAGAAGGTCTCGTCCTCGATATTTCCGGCGGTTTCGCCGTCGATGGTGTAGGCGAAATCGGCGCCCAGCTTTTTCAGGTTCACCTTGTCGACGCCGCGGCCGATCTCTTCGTCGGGCGTAAACAGCAGCTTGATGGTGCCATGCTTGACTTGAGGATTGTGGACCAGGAAATGCGCCGCATCCATGATCTCGGCGAGGCCGGCCTTATTGTCGGCGCCAAGCAGCGTGGTGCCGTCCGTGGTCACGATATCGTTGCCGATCTGGTCTTTCAGCGCGGGATTGTCGGCGACGCGGATCACCTGCGTGGCGTCGGCGGGCAGCACGATGTCGCCGCCGCGATAGTTTTTCACGATGTGGGGCTTGACGTCCTTGCCGGTGCAGTCCGGCGAGGTGTCCATATGCGAACAGAAGCAGATGACCGGGACGGCCTTGGCGGTATTGCCCGGGATCGTCGCATAGACATAGCCGTTCGCATCGAGATGCGCGTCGGCGACGCCCATCGCCAGCAATTCCGTGACCAGCAGGGTCCCTAAGTCCTTCTGTTTTTCGGTGGACGGGCAGCTCGGCGAGGCCGGGTCCGACTGGGTGTCAATGACGACGTAGCGCAGGAAGCGCTCGGTGACGCCGTGCGTAAACTTCAGAGCTGAGGTCACAGTCAAATCACCGTACAAAAACAAACGTCATCCCGGTGCTACCTAGGCGGTGCCCCGGAATGACGGAATGTCTCGAGCGGAACGCGTCGGATCAGACGGCTTCCTTGAGCTCCTTGGCGGCGCGGAATGCGACCTTCTTGCTGGCCTTGATGTGGATGGCTTCGCCGGTGGCGGGATTGCGGCCCATGCGCGCGGCGCGCTTGCGCACCTGGAGGATGCCGAGGCCGACGATGCGGATGCGCTCGCCCTTCTTGAGGTGCTTGGTGATGCGGCCGACCAGATCGTTCAGGATGGCTTCCGAGCTCTTCTTCGACAACTCGTGCTCTTCCGACAATGCTGCCGCGAGATGCTTGAGCGTGACGGTGGTCGGGGTCGCTGCTTTCTTCGCCATATGTGGCCCTCCTCGTTGTTGATGGCTTGGGAACCTAAGACATAGCAGGCCTTAAATGATTCGGGGGGGCGCTGACTACGCTGTTTTGCCGATAAACAGCGGTTTATTTGCATCGACACACAGAAAATGCCCGGCTGACAGGGGGATTCGCAACAACCTTGACTTGGGGTAGCCCCGCCTTTAAGTCCTGACCTTCTGTGCGGATAGATCACGGCATCCGCGGGAGTAGCTCAGTTGGTTAGAGCGCCGCCCTGTCACGGCGGAGGCCGCGGGTTCGAGTCCCGTCTCTCGCGCCATCATTTCAAGCACTTAGCGCCGCTTTAGGATCGCCGATTCCACGCCGGATGCTTCGCTGTTCGGCTCCACTCACTTTGGTCCTGCTGCGTTCCCGCGAGGTGGCGGCGTGCGCTGCCGCGTGCCTCTTTCTCAACTCGCTTGACCCTGCGCTGCGGCGGTCGAAGCCTGAGCGCAGCCACGCCTTCGGGTGCGCAGCAAGGCCGAGCGCCAAGCGCGCGCAAAGGATTCTCGGGTCGACTGGTTATGTTGCAGACCTTCTGGCCCGATAGCTTTTGCCTTGGCGGCGCAGTACTTGGCCTCGTCCCCGCGGCAGAGCGGGCGGAGTTAAATGAGCGCTTCAACAGACTATTTAAAAGCGCAACTTTTTCTACCCCGCCCCGTTTGCAGGAAGAGCGAGGTAAAGCCCGGATCATGCTGAGCTCCATGGAGCTGCGTTCGCGGACGCGGCCGGAGAGTGTTTTTTCGCTACTGAGGCCCGGGAAACACCCCTCAAAATAGCTTGTCTTGCACCTCTTGTTGCGCTGCGCTAAGCCTCAGAATAATTCCAATGTTCAGCGAATCCGCAAGCACAGACAGCCGCGGGAAAAGGGATCGCCGATGAACGGCATCTTGCAGAATTACCTTCCACTTGTGGTGTTCATCGGCATCGCGGCGGTCATCGGCGCGGTCCTACTGATCGCTCCTTTCATCGTCGCGTTCCAGCAGCCCGATCCGGAAAAGCTCTCCGCTTATGAATGCGGATTCAACGCTTTTGACGATGCCCGCATGAAGTTCGACGTGCGGTTCTATCTGGTGGCGATCCTGTTCATCATTTTCGACCTCGAAGTGGCGTTCCTGTTCCCGTGGGCGGTTGCGTTCGGGAAGCTGGGGGCCACCGGGTTCTGGTCGATGATGGTGTTCCTCGGCGTTCTCACCGTGGGTTTTGCCTATGAGTGGAAGAAAGGCGCGCTCGAATGGGATTGAATCCGGTCTCCACCTCGGGTCAACAAACACCGTCGCGCCATCCGGTGGGCGCGCAGCCGCTCGTGGCGCCGGCTGCGACCGGTATTCTCGATCCCTCCACCGGCCTGCCGGTCGGCGCCCGCGACCCTTACTTCCTCGAGGTCAACCACGAACTGTCCGACAAGGGCTTTTTCGTCGCGACGACCGACGACCTGATCACTTGGGCGCGCACGGGATCGCTGATGTGGATGACGTTTGGTCTCGCCTGTTGCGCGGTGGAGATGATGCAGATGTCGATGCCGCGCTACGACGCCGAACGCTTCGGCTTCGCGCCGCGCGCGTCCCCGCGGCAGTCCGACGTCATGATCGTCGCGGGCACGCTGACCAACAAGATGGCGCCGGCGCTGCGCAAGGTCTACGACCAGATGCCGGAGCCGCGCTACGTCATCTCGATGGGCTCCTGCGCCAATGGCGGCGGCTACTACCATTACTCCTATTCGGTGGTGCGCGGCTGCGACCGCATCGTGCCGATCGACATCTACGTGCCGGGCTGTCCGCCGACCGCCGAAGCGCTGCTGTACGGCGTGATGCTGCTGCAGAAGAAGATCCGCCGCACCGGCACGATCGAACGCTGAGACTGAGATCTATGGCCGAGCCCGAGGACATGATCTTGCCGATGCTTCGCGAAATGCGCGCGGAGAATGCGGCGCGCCACGATCAGTCGCTTGAAAAATTCGCGTCGATCGAAAGTCGCTTGGACAAAATTGGGGCAGCGCGACTCTCGTTTCGTCAGGCGCTGACGGCTGACCCTCTGCTCAGCAAACTTGTGAGCGGCGAGTTCGAGCAACCGATTGAAATTCTCGAACGTAAAGTGAAAGAGTGGGAGGGCCGGAGATGACCGACGACGGCAAGCTCGACAGTCTCGGTCAAACGATTGTCAGCGCGCTTCCCGGCGCGGCGCTGGAGCATGTCGTGGCGTTCGGTCAGCTCAACGTCTCGGTGAAGGCGGAGAAGATCGTCGATGTCGTCAAATTTCTGCGCGATGACCCGGCCCTGCGCTTCGTCAGCTTCATCGACGTCACCGCGGTGGACTATCCCGGCCGCGAAAAACGCTTCGACGTGGTCTATCATCTGCTGTCGCCGACGCTGAACGAGCGCATCCGGCTGCGCGCGCAAGCGAGCGAAACCACACAGCTGCCCTCGATCATTGAGGTGTTTCCCGGCGCCGACTGGTTCGAGCGCGAGTGCTACGATCTTTATGGTGTGATTTTCACCGGCCATCCCGATATGCGCAGGATTCTCACGGACTACGGCTTCGATGGCCATCCGCTGCGCAAGGATTTTCCGCTCACCGGCTTTGTCGAGGTGCGCTACGACGACCAGGAGAAGCGCGTGGTCTATGAGCCGGTGCGTCTCAACCAGGAATTCCGCAAATTCGATTTTCTCTCGCCCTGGGAGGGCGCCGACTATCCGGTCTTGCCGGGCGATGAGAAGGCGGGACCGAAGGTCTGACGATGACGGAACATAATCTTCGCAACTTCACCATCAATTTTGGGCCGCAACATCCCGCTGCGCACGGTGTGCTGCGGCTGGTGCTGGAGTTGGAGGGCGAAGTGGTGGCGCGGGTCGATCCGCATATCGGCCTCCTGCATCGCGGCACCGAAAAGCTGATCGAGCACAAGACCTATCTGCAGGCGATCCCTTATTTCGACCGGCTCGATTATGTCGCGCCGATGAATCAGGAGCATGCGTTCTGTCTCGCAGCGGAGAAACTTTTAGGCATCGCGGTGCCGCGCCGCGGGCAGTTGATCCGCGTGCTGTATTGCGAGATCGGCCGCATCCTGTCGCATCTGCTCAACGTCACCACGCAGGCGATGGATGTCGGTGCGCTGACCCCGCCGCTGTGGGGGTTTGAGGAGCGCGAAAAGCTGATGGTGTTTTACGAGCGCGCCTCCGGCTCGCGCATGCATGCGGCGTATTTCCGCATCGGCGGCGTGCATCAGGACCTGCCGCCGAAACTGATCGACGACATCGACGCCTGGTGCGATCCGTTCCTGCAGGTGGTGGCCGACCTCGAAACCCTGCTCACCGGCAACCGCATCTTCAAGCAGCGCAATGTCGACATCGGCGTGGTGACCCTGGCGCAGGCGTGGGAGTGGGGCTTTTCCGGCGTGATGGTGCGTGGCTCCGGCGCGGCGTGGGACTTGCGCAAGGCGCAGCCCTACGAGTGCTACGCCGAAATGGATTTCGATATTCCGGTCGGCAAGAACGGCGATTGCTACGACCGCTATTGCATCCGCATGGAAGAGATGCGCCAGTCCGTGCGCATCATGAAGCAGTGCATCGAAAAGCTGCGCGCCGCCGACGGGCAGGGGCCGGTCGCAGTCGAGGACAACAAGATCTTTCCGCCGCGCCGCGCCGAGATGAAGCGCTCGATGGAAGCGTTGATCCATCACTTCAAACTCTACACCGAAGGCTTTCACGTCCCGGCCGGCGAAGTCTATGCCGCGGTCGAAGCGCCGAAGGGCGAGTTCGGCGTTTACCTCGTCGCCGATGGCAGCAACAAGCCGTACAAGTGCAAGATCCGCGCGCCGGGCTTTGCGCATCTGCAGGCGATGGATTTCATCTGCAAGGGACATCTGCTCGCCGACGTCTCCGCGATCCTGGGTTCGCTCGACATCGTATTCGGAGAGGTCGACCGGTGATCGCGCAGCCGCCTCTCCGTTTTGACCGCGCCTCCGGCGTGCTTGAGGGCGCCAATCCGTGGGAACGCGTGGCCGCGCTGGCGCTGGCGGCGGGATCGAAGGTGGCATCGCATTTTTCGCATCGCGGCTACAACGGCTGCGCCAATCTGTTGCGCAAGACGCTGCCCGAGCGCCACATCGCGGTCAAACTCAATCCGGATGCGGTGTTCGAATTTCCCTATGGCGACGGCTACTGGAGCAAGCTGCTCAATCGCTCGTTCTCCTATGAAGACGAACTGGAGTTGCTGTTTCGCGACTCTGCCGATGTCGATTACACGCTCCTCGATTGCGGCGCCAATTACGGCTACTGGTCGGTGCTGGTTTCCAGCGCGCCCTACGGCTCGAAAAAGGCGATCGCGATCGAGCCGTCTTCGCAGAATTTCACGAAACTCGCCAACAACGCCGGGATCAATGGCGGCCGCTTCGAGGTCATGAAATGCGCCATTGGTGCGTCACGCGGCATCGCGCGATTGTCCGGCACCAAGCATGAGGCGTTCAGCATTGCCGGCGACGCCGGTAACGGCGGCGAGGAAGTGCCGGTGATCGCGCTCGACAATCTGCTCGATGACGGCAAGATCTCACCAGACGGAAAATACCTCATCAAGCTCGACGTCGAGGGCGTCGAAATCGAGGCCATCAAAGGCGGCACGCGTCTGCTGCAGGGCGACTCCGCGATCCTGTGCGAGGAGCATGGCAACGATCGCAACCATTCGGTCTCGCGCTATATCCTCGAACAGACGCCGCTCAAGCTGATCGTCTATGACCCGCGCAGCGACCGTTTTGAGACCGTGACCGAACTTTCGATCCTGGATCGCATCAAGGTGTCCAGCCATGTCGGCTACAACGTACTCGGCACCGCCAGCGCGTTCTGGGAAAACCGTGTTCACAGCCTGAATGCGAGCGCCGCGCGCCGCGCTCATTAAAGAGACCGAAACGAATGTCCGTCCGCCGCCTGGCACCGAAAGAATTGCAGCCCGCGAGCTTCGCCTTTACCGAAGAGAACCTCGCCTGGGCGAAAGCGCAGATCGCAAAATTTCCGCCGGGCCGGCAGGCGTCGGCGGTGATTCCGATTATGTGGCGGGTGCAGGAGCAGCACGACGGCTGGGTCTCGGAAGCGGCGATCCGCGCGGTCGCCGATCTACTCGAGATGCCCTATATCCGTGCGCTGGAGATCGCGACCTTCTACACCATGTTCCAACTGCAGCCGGTCGGCAACAAGGCCCACATCCAGGTCTGCGGCACTACGCCGTGCCGGTTGCGCGGCGCCGAAGACCTGATCGAGGTGTGCCGGCACCGTATCCATCACGATCCGTTTCATCTCTCGGGCGATGGAAACTTCAGCTGGGAAGAGGTCGAATGCCTCGGCGCCTGCGTCAACGCGCCGATGGTGCTGATCTGGAGCGACACCTACGAAGACCTGACCAAAGAGAGTTTCGGCAAGGTGCTGGAAGGTTTTGCATCAGGCAATCCGCCGAAGCCGGGGCCGCAGAACGGCCGGCAGTTCTCCGCGCCAATCGGCGGGCCGACCACGCTGATGAACGGCGGAGGCGGCGCAACGAATACCTCCGGTGCGCCGAAGCAGCCGGTGCTGGCGGATGCCGAATCCAAGAAGCCCGGCGAGGCCGCCAATGTTCAGGAGCGGCCCTCTCCGAAACCGCCCGGCGATGACGCGACACGCAAGGATCCGCCATGAGCAGCGGTAGCAACATCACGGGGAGCGTCGCAGCGATGCCGAAAAAATGGAGCTATATCCTGCTGCATACGGCGGCCGCCGCGGCATTCATTTTCCTGCTGCAACGTTACGCGCTGAGCGCGTCGCTTGAATCCAGCCTGCTGTGGGCGCTGACCCTCGGCGGCTGCGCCGCGGGCCTTGCTTACTCGCAGACCAATCGCTGATCGGAAAGCTCAGTCATGCTCGACGACAAGGACCGCATCTTCCGCAATCTCTACGGGCTCGAGGACTGGGGCCTGGAAGGCGCGCGCCGCCGCGGCGCCTGGGACGGCACCAAGGCGATCATCGACAAGGGCCGCGACTGGATCATCGCCGAAATGAAGGCGTCGGGCCTGCGCGGGCGCGGCGGGGCAGGCTTTCCGACCGGGCTGAAATGGTCGTTCATGCCGAAGGAATCCACCGACGGCCGGCCGAGCTACCTGGTAGTCAACGCCGACGAGTCCGAGCCCGGCACCTGCAAGGACCGCGAGATCATGCGGCACGATCCGCACCTGTTGGTCGAGGGCTGCCTGATCGCGAGCTTCGCGATGGGGGCGCACGCCTGCTATATCTATGTGCGCGGCGAATTCATCCGCGAGCGCGAGCATCTGCAGGCCGCGGTCGATCAGGCCTATGAGGCAAAGCTGATCGGCAAGGACAATATCAACGGCTGGCCGTTCGACCTCCATGTGACGCATGGCGCCGGCGCCTATATTTGCGGCGAAGAGACCGCGCTCCTGGAAAGCCTCGAAGGCAAGAAGGGCATGCCGCGGCTGAAGCCGCCATTCCCGGCCAATGTCGGTCTGTACGGTTGTCCCACCACGGTCAACAACGTCGAATCGATCGCGGTGGCGCCGGATATCCTGCGGCGCGGTGCGGCCTGGTTTGCCGGCATCGGGCGGCCCAACAATGTCGGCACCAAACTGTTCTGCATCTCCGGCCATGTCGAGCGGCCCTGCAATGTCGAAGAAGCCATGGGCATTCCGTTCCGCGAACTGATCGAGCGCCATTGCGGCGGTATCCGCGGCGGCTGGGACAATCTCAAGGCGGTGATCCCCGGCGGCTCATCGGTGCGCATGGTGCCGGCCGAGCAGATCATCGATACCCCGATGGATTTCGACAGCCTGGGAAAACTGCGCTCCGGCCTCGGCACCGCCGCGGTGATCGTGATGGACAAATCCACCGATCTGATCCGCGCCATCGCGCGCATCGCCTATTTCTACAAGCACGAGAGCTGCGGCCAGTGCACGCCGTGCCGCGAGGGCACGGGGTGGATGTGGCGCGTGCTCACCCGCATGGCCGAGGGCCGCGCCCACAAGCGCGAGATCGACATGCTGCTGGAGGTGACAAAACAGGTCGAGGGCCACACCATCTGCGCGCTCGGCGACGCCGCGGCCTGGCCGATTCAGGGTCTGATCGCGCATTTCCGTCACGAGATCGAGGCGCGGATCGACGAATATTCGCGCAAGGCCGATGTGGACGACGTCGGCATTCTCGATCCCGCGCACATGGTCGCGGCGGAGTGATGACGATGTCGCAACCGAGCATTTTCTGGTGGCAGAAATACGGGACGCTGGCGCAGATGGCGCAAGCGGGCGTGGCGCTGCTCGGCTTTGTTGCGATCCTGTTCCAGATCAATGAAATCCGGTCAAACAATCGCGCTACCAGCGCGCGGCAGGCGTTTTTGGGCTATACCGATCTGGCATTCAAGAATCCGCAATTCGCGGCGCCGGATCATGACCTCATCAAGCAAGGCGGCCGCGAGCAGCAGACGCAGTACGAAAGTTTTGTGTCGTATTTCCTCTATGCCTGCGAGGAAGCCTTCAACGCGTTCAGCGACAAGCGCGAATGGCAGGCGTCATGCGATTACGATCTGAAACCGCATCTGACGTTCCTGTGCGAGAAGAACCAGGCCGAGCCGATATATCTTGCGACCTACGGCACCGACACGCAGCAATGGGTCAAGGCCTCCATGAAAGCCGCCGGCGCAGTTCCCCCGGACTGCAAGCTGGGAAAGACGTGAGACCATGACCAAACTCATCATCGACGGCAACGAGATCGAGGTGCCTGCGGAATTCACGCTGCTGCAGGCGTGTGAAGCCGCCGGCGCGGAAATTCCGCGCTTCTGCTATCACGAGCGGCTGTCGATCGCCGGCAATTGCCGGATGTGCCTGGTCGAGATCAAGGGCGGTCCCAAGCCGGTCGCGAGCTGCGCCTGGGGCGTGCGCGATTGCCGGCCCGGTCCCAAGGGCGAGCCGCCGGAAATCTCGACGCGCTCGCCGATGGTGAAGAAGGCGCGCGAAGGCGTGATGGAATTTTTGCTGATCAACCATCCGCTGGATTGCCCGATCTGCGATCAGGGCGGCGAGTGCGACCTGCAGGACCACGCGATGGGCTACGGCGTCGACACCAGCCGTTTTGCCGAGAACAAGCGCGCCGTCGAGGACAAGTATCTCGGCGTGCTGGTGAAAACCTCGATGAACCGCTGCATCCAGTGCACGCGCTGCGTCCGCTTTGCCTCCGAGGTCTGCGGCGTGCCCGAGATGGGAGCGACCGGCCGCGGCGAGGACATGGAGATCACCACCTATCTTGAGAGCGCGCTGACCTCGGAATTGCAGGGCAACCTGGTCGATATCTGCCCCGTGGGTGCGCTGACATCGAAACCATACGCGTTCGCGGCACGGCCGTGGGAGCTCGGCAAGACCCAATCGATCGACGTGATGGACGCGGTGGGCTCCGCGATCCGCGTCGATACCCGCGGCCGCGAAGTGATGCGCATCCTGCCGCGCGTCAACGAGGCGGTGAACGAGGAATGGATTTCCGACAAGACCCGCCACATCGTCGACGGCCTGCGCACGCAACGGCTCGACCGGCCGTATATCCGCGAGAACGGCCAGTTGCGCGCGGCGTCATGGCCGGAAGCATTCGCCGCCATTGCGGCGAAGGTCGCTCGCATCGACGGCAAACGGATCGGCGCCATCGCCGGCGATCTTGCTGCGGTCGAGGAGATGTTCGCGCTGAAGGACCTGCTGGCGGAGCTCGGCTCGGTCAACCTGGCTGTGCAGGGCGGCGACGCCTTCGATCCCAAGGCGGGCCGCGCCTCCTGGATTTTCAACCCGGCTATTGCCGGCATCGAGCAGGCCGACGCGCTGCTGATCGTTGGATCGAACCCGCGCCGGGAAGCCGCGGTTCTCAATGCACGCATCCGCAAGCGCTGGCGGAGCGGCGGGCTCAGGATCGGCGTGATCGGCGACAAGGCAGATCTGACCTATCCCTACGACCATATCGGCGCCGGCACGGATTCCCTCAGCGACCTGGCGGCGGGCAAGCATTCCTTTGCGGATGTGTTGAAAGGCGCGAGGCACCCGATCGTGCTGGTCGGGGCTGGCGTGGCGGCCCGGCGTGATGGCGCCGCCGTGCTGGCACTTGCGGCGAAGCTCGCGCTTCAGTTTGCCGTCAAGGACGATTGGAACGGCTTTGGCGTGTTGCACAATGCCGCGTCGACCGTCGGCGCGCTCGATATCGGCTTTGCGCCGGATAAGGGCGGCCTGAACGCGGCTGAGATGACGAAGTCGGGCGCGCTGGACGTGCTGTTTTCGCTCGGCGCCGATGAGATCAAGATGCCCGACGGCGCTTTCGTGGTTTACATCGGCACCCATGGCGACCGCGGCGCGCATCGCGCCGACGTGATCCTGCCGGGTGCTGCCTACACCGAAAAGTCGGGCATCTATGTCAACACCGAGGGCCGGGTGCAGATGGCCAACCGCGCCGCGTTCCCGCCGGGCGACGCTCGCGAGGACTGGGCGATCATCCGCGCGCTGTCGGATGTGCTCGGCAAGAAGTTGCCCTATGATTCCCTGAGCGCGCTGCGGCAGGCGATGTTCAAGGCCACGCCGCATCTGATGCGCATCGACCAGATCGAGACCGGCGACTCGGCCGCGATCAAGACGCTTGCGGGGAAGGGTGGCAGCGTGGAGAAGACGCCGTCCAAATCGCCGGTCGAGGATTATTATTTGACCAACCCGATCGCGCGGGCGTCGGCGGTGATGGCGGAATGTTCCCGGCTGGCATCGGGTCAGATGCTGACGGCGGCGGAGTGAGCGTGAGCCGATGACAGAATTCTTTGCGAGCACGTTCTGGACCGGCTTTCTCTGGCCGCTGATCGTCATGGTCGCGCAGAGCCTGCTGCTGCTCGTGCTGCTGCTGATCGCGATTGCCTACATCCTGCTGGCCGACCGCAAGATCTGGGCGGCGGTGCAGATCCGCCGCGGACCCAATGTGGTCGGCCCATGGGGCCTGCTGCAATCCTTCGCCGATCTTCTGAAATTCGTGCTGAAAGAGCCGATCATCCCCTCCGGCGCCAACAAGGGCGTGTTTCTGCTGGCGCCGCTGGTCAGCTGCGTGCTGGCGCTGGCGGCGTGGGCCGTGATCCCGATGGACCTCGGCTGGGTCATCGCCGACATCAATGTCGGCGTGCTCTACATTTTCGCGATCTCCTCGCTGTCGATCTACGGCATCATCATGGCCGGCTGGTCGTCGAACTCGAAATACCCGTTCCTCGCAGCGCTTCGCTCCGCCGCGCAGATGGTGTCCTACGAGGTATCGATCGGCTTCGTCATTATCACCGTGCTGCTCTGTGCCGGTTCGCTGAACCTTACGGCGGTGGTCGAGGCGCAGAATACCAGATGGGGACTGCTGGGCTGGTACTGGCTGTCGCTGTTTCCGATGTTCGTGGTTTTCTATGTTTCGGCGCTGGCGGAAACCAACCGGCCGCCGTTCGATCTGGTCGAGGCGGAATCCGAACTGGTCGCGGGTTTCATGGTCGAATACGGCTCGACGCCGTATCTGCTGTTCATGCTCGGCGAATATGTCGCCATCACCACCATGTGCGCGCTGGCGTCGATCATGTTCCTTGGCGGCTGGCTGCCGCCGATACCCTATGCGCCGTTCACCTGGGTGCCTGGAATCATCTGGTTCGTGCTCAAGGTATTTTTCATGTTCTTTCTGTTTGCGATGGCGAAGGCGATCGTGCCGCGCTACCGCTACGACCAGTTGATGCGGCTGGGCTGGAAGGTGTTCTTGCCGCTGTCGCTGGCGATGGTGGTGGTGGTCGCCGCCGTGCTGCAATTTGCGGGGCTCGCACCGAAATGAGGTCGCCATGAGTGTCAATGTCAACGCAACGGCCCGCGCGCTTCTGCTGTCGGAATTCGTCTCGGCGTTTTTTCTCGCCATGCGTTATTTCTTCAAGCCGAAGCCGACGCTGAACTATCCGTTCGAGAAGGGGCCGATTTCACCGCGCTTCCGCGGCGAACACGCGCTGCGCCGCTATCCCAACGGCGAGGAGCGCTGCATCGCCTGCAAGCTCTGCGAGGCGATCTGTCCGGCGCAGGCCATCACCATCGAGGCCGGCCCGCGCCGCAACGACGGCACCCGCCGCACCGTGCGCTACGACATCGACATGGTGAAGTGCATCTATTGCGGATTGTGCCAGGAGGCCTGTCCGGTCGATGCCATCGTCGAGGGGCCGAATTTCGAATTCGCGACCGAAACCCGCGAGGAACTCTATTATGACAAGGCGAAACTGCTCGCCAATGGCGACCGCTGGGAGCGCGAGCTTGCGAAATCGATCGAACTCGATTCGCCGTACCGGTGACGGATATGGGAAACGATAAGCACAACGGACCTCGCCCTGAGAAGCGCCTGCAAGGCGCGTCTCGAGGGGTGGACCGCATTCATCCTTCGAGACGCCGCGCTGGAGCGCGGCTCCTCAGGATGAGGGCTGTGGGCGGGGAGGGGCTGTTCACATGATCCTTCCCGCGCTGTTCTTCTATCTGTTCGCCGGCGTCTGCGTCGCATCCGCGGTGATGGTGATCGTGTCGCGTAATCCCGTGCACTCGGTGCTGTTCCTGATCCTGGCCTTCGTCAACGCGTCCGGCCTGTTCATTCTGATGGGCGCGGAATTCCTGGCGATGATCCTGGTCGTCGTGTACGTCGGCGCGGTCGCGGTGCTGTTCCTGTTCGTGATCATGATGCTCGACGTCGATTTCACCGAGTTGCGCGAGGGCTTTCTGGAATATCTGCCGGTCGGTCTGTTGATCGGTGCGGTGTTTCTTGCCGAATTGCTGCTGGTCGCCGGCGGCTGGATCATCAATCCAGCCATCACCAAAGCCATCACCTCGCCGATCCCCGGCGACGTCAGCAACACCGGAGCCCTCGGGCTAGTGCTCTACACAAAATACATCCATTACTTTCAACTGGCCGGCATGGTGCTGCTGGTAGCGATGATCGGCGCCATCGTGCTGACGCTGCGCCACAAGGCCAGCGTCAAGCGGCAGGACATCAATGTGCAGAACGCGCGGACCCCTGAACTCGCGATGAGCGTGCGAAAGGTGGCGTCGGGCCAGGGCCTGCAGGACGCCGACGCGCCGGAGTGGGTGCAATGACCATCGGGCTCGGACATTATCTGGCTGTTGGAGCGATCCTGTTCACGCTCGGCATCCTCGGCATCTTCCTGAACCGCAAGAACATCATCGTAATCCTGATGTCGATCGAACTGATCCTGCTCGCGGTCAACATCAACCTGGTGGCGTTCTCGGCCTTCCTCGGCGACATCGTCGGCCAGGTGTTCGCGCTGTTGGTGCTGACGGTGGCGGCGGCGGAGGCGGCGATCGGCCTGGCCGTGCTGGTGGTGTACTACCGCAACCGCGGTTCGATCGCGGTTGAAGACGTCAATCTGATGAAGGGCTAGGCAGCGGATGTATCAGGCAATCGTATTCCTGCCGCTGATCGGGGCTTTACTCGCGGGCCTGATCGCGATCTTCGGCGCGCATGCGCGCAATCCGAGCGGCGACACCGTCGAGCATCACGACAATGCGCATGGCCACGGCGCTCCCTCGGTCACCGAGGACGCCGGCGTCATTCATGCGTCAAGTCACGAGCCCGATGCGCACGACGACGGCCATCACGCGGTCGAGCCGCCAGCGGCGGGGTCGCGCGCCGCGGAGCTTGTTACCACCGGATTGTTGTTCGTTTCGGCGGCGCTGTCGTGGGTGGCGCTGGTCGATGTCGGCTTCATGCACCACGACGCGCGCATCGCGCTGTTGCCGTGGATCAACTCGGGCGACCTGCAGGTCGCGTGGGCGTTGCGCATCGATACATTGACCGCCGTCATGCTGGTGGTGGTCAACACCATTTCCTCGCTCGTGCATCTCTATTCGATCGGCTACATGGATGAGGATCCCTATCGGCCGCGGTTCTTTGCCTACCTGTCGCTGTTCACCTTCGCGATGCTGATGCTGGTGACCGCGGATAATCTGGTGCAGCTGTTCTTCGGCTGGGAGGGCGTCGGCCTCGCCAGCTATCTGCTGATCGGCTTTTGGTATCACAAGCCGTCGGCCAACGCCGCGGCGATCAAGGCCTTCATAGTCAATCGGGTCGGCGATTTCGGCTTTGCGCTCGGCATTTTCGCGATCTTCATGCTGATCGGCTCGGTCGATTTCGAGACCATCTTCGCCGGCGCGCCTGCTCTAACCGGCAAGACCATCGACTTCTTCGGCTGGCATGCCGACGCGTTGACGCTGACCTGCCTGCTGCTGTTCATGGGCGCGATGGGCAAGTCTGCCCAGTTCCTGCTGCACACCTGGCTGCCGGATGCCATGGAAGGCCCGACGCCGGTGTCGGCGCTGATCCATGCCGCGACCATGGTCACCGCCGGGGTGTTCATGGTGGCTCGGCTGTCGCCGCTGTTCGAGCTGGCGCCGAACGCGCAGGCGTTTGTGATGTTCATCGGCGCCACCACGGCGTTCTTCGCTGCCACTATCGGCCTGGTGCAGAATGACATCAAGCGCATCGTCGCTTATTCGACCTGCTCGCAGCTCGGCTACATGTTCGTGGCGATGGGGGCGGGGGCCTATTCGGTCGGCATGTTCCATCTGTTCACCCACGCCTTCTTCAAGGCGCTGCTGTTCTTGGGCTCCGGCTCGGTGATCTACGCGATGCATCACGAGCAGGACATCCGCAACATGGGCGGCCTGAAGGACAGGATCCCCTATACCTACATCGTGATGGTGATCGGCACCCTGGCGCTGACCGGATTTCCGCTTACCGCCGGCTACTTCTCCAAGGACGCGATCATCGAATCCGCATATGTCTCGCACAATCCGTTCGCGTTTTACGGCTTCCTGATGACGGTGATCGCCGCGGGTCTCACCTCGTTCTACTCATGGCGGCTGATCTTCAAGACCTTCCACGGCGAGCCGCACGATCAGGAGCATTACGAGGCCGCGCATGAAGCCCCGATCTGGATGCTGATTCCGATCGGCATCCTCGCCGCCGGATCGATCCTCGCGGGCTTCCCGTTCAAGGAATTGTTCGCGGGCCATGGCGTGGAGGAATTCTTCCGCGAGTTGGTGAAGATGCATCCGCACATTATCGAGGACATGCATCATATCCCCGAAACCATCGCCTTCCTGCCGACGGTGATGATGGCGCTGGGATTCGTGGTGTCCTGGCTGTTCTATATCCGCCGGCCGTATCTGCCGGTCGAACTCGCCCGCCAGCACCAGATGCTGTACCAGTTCCTGCTCAACAAATGGTATTTTGACGAGCTCTACGATTTCATCTTCGTGCGACCTGCGAAGTGGCTCGGCCGGTTCCTGTGGAAGAAGGGCGATGGCTTGGTCATCGATGGGTTCGGGCCCGACGGCGTGTCCGCGCGGGTTCTCGACGTTACCCGCAACGTCGTAAAACTGCAGACCGGCTACCTCTATCATTACGCCTTTGCGATGCTGATCGGCGTCGCGGGACTGATCACCTGGTTCATGTTCGGTCTGGGAGGCCAGTGATGACCACCTGGCCCATTCTCTCCGTCGTCTCGTTCCTGCCCGCCTTCGGCGCGCTGCTGGTCTATCTGCTGGCGCGCGGCAATGACGAGGCGGCAAACCGCAATGCCCGCTGGATCGCGCTGTGGACCACGCTGATCACCTTCGCGGTGTCGCTGATCCTGGTGATGCGTTTCGATCCGGCGCAGCCGGATTTCCAGTTCGTCGAAAAGGCGCCGTGGCTGGCCAACGCCATCACCTATCACATGGGCGTCGACGGCATCTCGCTGCCGTTCGTGATCCTGACCACCGCCTTGATGCCGCTCTGCATCGTCGCGAGCTGGAAATCGATCCAGACGCGCGTGCGCGAATACATGATGGCGTTCCTGTTCTTGGAAACGCTGATGGTCGGCACCTTCTCCGCGCTCGACCTGGTGCTGTTCTATCTGTTCTTCGAGGGCGGATTGATCCCGATGTTCTTGATCATCGGGGTATGGGGCGGCCCGCGCCGGGTCTATGCTTCGTTCAAGTTCTTCCTCTATACGCTGCTGGGCTCGGTGCTGATGCTGCTGGCGATCATGGCGCTGTACTGGAACGCCGGCACCACCGACATTCCGGCGCTGATGCACACCGCCGTGCCGCGCAGCTTGCAGACCTGGGCCTGGCTGGCGTTCTTCGCGTCGTTTGCGGTGAAGATGCCGATGTGGCCGGTCCACACCTGGCTGCCGGACGCGCATGTCGAGGCGCCGACCGCCGGATCGGTCATCCTGGCCGCGATCCTGCTGAAGATGGGCGGCTACGGCTTCCTGCGGTTCTCGCTGCCGATGTTCCCGTTTGCCTCGCATGACTTCGCGCCGCTGATCTTCACGCTCTCGACCATTGCGATTGTCTACACCTCGCTGGTGGCCTTGATGCAGGAAGACATCAAGAAGCTGATCGCCTACTCGTCGGTGGCCCATATGGGTTTCGTCACCATGGGGATTTTCGCCGGCACCACCCAAGGTGTGGCCGGCGGCGTGTTCCAGATGGTGTCGCACGGCATTGTCTCCGGCGCGCTGTTCCTCTGCGTCGGCATCGTCTACGACCGCATGCATACCCGCGAGATCACCGCCTATGGCGGACTGGTCAACCGCATGCCGCTGTATGCGCTGGTGTTCATGGTGTTCACCATGGCCAATGTCGGCCTTCCCGGAACCTCCGGTTTCGTCGGTGAGTTCATGACCCTGATCGGCACGTTCAAGGTCAGCATTCCCACTGCTACGGTGGCGACTCTGGGCGTGATCCTGTCGGCGGCATATGCGTTGTGGCTGTACCGCAAGGTGATCTTCGGCACGCTGGTAAAACCGTCGCTCGCGAGCATCAAGGATCTCACCTTCCGTGAAAGCCTGACACTTGTGCCGCTGGTGGCGCTCACCATCCTGTTCGGTGTCTATCCGAAGCCGGTGCTCGACATGTCGGCGGCGTCGGTGCAGCAGCTCGTCAACAACTATTCCACCGCAGTGACTGCCATCAAGGCAGCGGCGCTGCAATGATGAAGTCGCTACACACGTATCCTCATGGTGAGGAGGCCGGCGTAGCCGGCCGTCTCGAACCATGGGCCACAATTGCCGGTCGTCCATCCTTCGAGACGCCGCGCAAGCGCGCGGCTCCTCAGGATGAGGCATCGTATGAACAGGATTTATCGCAATGAGTTTTGAGACTGCCGGATATCAGTTGCTGCCCGTGCTGCCGGAAATCGTGCTGGCCGTGGGCGCCATGGTGCTACTGATGCTTGGCGCCTATCGCGGCGCGCAGACCACCACCACTCTGGTCACCGGGTTTGCGATCGGCCTGCTTGTCGTCACCGGCATCCTGGAATTCATGCTGCCCGGCGGAAAGCTCACCACCTTCGGCGGCAGTTTTATCGTCGACGATTTCGCAAAATTCCTGAAAATCCTGGCGCTGATCGGCTCCGCCGCGACGCTGGTGCTATCGGCCGAGTATCTCGCCGATCAGTCCCGCCGCATCTTCGAATATTCGATCCTGGTGCTGCTCTCGACGCTCGGCATGATGGTGCTGATCTCGGCCGGCGACCTGATCATGCTCTATCTCGGGCTCGAGCTGATGAGCCTTGCGCTCTACGTGGTCGCCGCCAGCAATCGCGACAACGCGAAATCGACCGAGGCCGGCCTGAAGTATTTCGTACTCGGCGCGCTGTCGTCGGGCATGCTGCTGTACGGCGCCTCGCTGATCTACGGCTTTACCGGCACCGTGAGCTTCGCTGGCATCGCGGCGGCGGCGAAGACCGGCAGCATCGGCATCGTGTTCGGGCTGGTGTTTTTGCTCGCCGGCCTCTGCTTCAAAGTCTCCGCGGTGCCGTTCCACATGTGGACGCCGGACGTCTACGAAGGCGCGCCGACGCCGGTGACGGCGTTCTTCGCCTCGGCGCCGAAGGTCGCGGCGCTGGCGGTGTTCACCCGCGTCACTCTCACGGCATTTCCCGGCATCCTGACGCAATGGCAGCAGATCGTGGTGTTCGTCGCCATCGCCTCGATGGTGCTGGGCTCGTTCGCGGCGATCGGCCAGAGCAACATCAAGCGCCTGATGGCCTATTCGTCGATCGGCCACATGGGCTTTGCGCTGGTCGGCCTCGCCGCGGGCACGGTCGAAGGCGCGCAGGGCGTGCTGGTCTACATCGCGATCTATGTGGCGATGACATTGGGCTCCTTCGCGGTCATTCTCACCATGAAGCGCAACGGCCGGCATGTGGAGAACATCAGCGACTTCTCTGGATTGTCGCGCACCAACCCGCTGCTGGCGTTCTTCTTCGCGATGCTGCTGTTCTCGCTGGCGGGCATTCCGCCGCTCGCCGGGTTCTTCGCAAAATTCTATGTGTTCGTGGCTGCGATCAAGGCCGGCCTGTTCACGCTCGCCGTGGTCGGCGTTCTCGCCAGCGTGGTGGGCTCGTATTATTATCTGTTGATCATCAAGGTGATGTATTTCGACGAGCAACTGACGACACTTGATCCCATGCGCGTGGAATTGCGCACGGTGCTGGCGGTCGCGGGGCTCTTCAACATCCTGTTCTTCGTCTATCCGGGGCCGCTGGTCAGCGCCGCCACGGCCGCGGCGAAGTCGCTGTTCTAGATGGCCTTTTCACTGGGTCCGCGCGCGGTGTCGGCGGGCTACAGGCTCGCCGCCTTCGACCAACTCGGGTCGACCAACGCCGAAGCGCTGGCGCGCGCGCGCGACGGCGAGCAAGGGCCGATCTGGTTCGTCACCTCCGAGCAGACCGCGGGGCGCGGACGGCGGCATCGACCATGGATCGCGCCGCGCGGTAACCTCGCCAGCAGCATCCTGGAAACGATGGAGATATCCCCCGCCGTCGCCGCGACGCTGGGTTTTGCCGCGGGACTCGCGCTCGAAGCGGCCTTAAGGAAGGTCAGCCTTGAAGCCTCGATGCGGTTGGCGGGATCGGACGAGATGAAATTTGCGTTGAAATGGCCGAACGACCTGCTGGCCGGGAATAAGAAGCTCGCCGGCATCTTGCTGGAAGCGGAGGCCACAGCCGAACACCGGCTGGCCATCGTGGTCGGCATCGGCACCAATGTAGTCGCCGCACCTGAGGGAACGCCAACCCCCGCGATCTCGCTCAAGGCGCTGGGCATCGACATTTGCGCCGAGGAGCTATTCGCAGCGTTGTCGGACACCTGGGCGGAGTATCGCGGCATCTGGGACAATGGCCGCGGTTTTGCCGACATCCGCCAAAAATGGCTGCAGCGCGCGGCGGGGCTGGGCCAGCAGGTTTCGATTCAATCCGGCGGCGGCACAGTATCGGGTAGGTTCGACAGCATCGATGAGACCGGCTGCATGATCGTCGGGACATCCGACGGCAAACGAATTCCGATATCGGCCGGCGACGTCTATTTCGGCGCGGCGGCGTCGGCGGGGGCGGCATGATGGCGCGGCCGGACGAGCTGACCTTCGCGCCGCTCGGCGGCGTCGGCGAGATCGGCATGAACCTGTCGATCTACGGCCTCGGCAACCGGCATCAGCGCAGCTGGCTCGCGGTCGATCTCGGGGTGTCGTTTGGCGACGAGGAGCATTTGCCGGGCATCGATCTGATCATGCCGGACATCCGCTTTCTCGAGAAGGAGCGGAAGAACCTGATCGGGCTGGTGCTGACGCACGCCCATGAGGATCATTTCGGCGCCATCATCGACCTGTGGCCCAAATTGAAGTGCCCGATCTACGCGACAAAATTCTCGGCCGCGCTGTTCGAGGCCAAATGCGCCTCGGAGCGCAACCCGCCGAAAATTCCGGTGACGGTGGTGCCGTCGGGCGGCCGCATCGATCTCGGGCCGTTCAATGTCGAGTTCATCCCGGTAGCGCATTCGATTCCGGAATCTCATGCGCTGGCGATCCATACTTCGGCCGGCACGGTGCTGCACACCGGCGACTGGAAAATCGATCCGACGCCGATCATCGGCCAGCCCACCGACGAGCCGCGGTTGCGCGAACTCGGCGATGCCGGCGTGCTGGCGCTGATAGGCGATTCCACCAACGCGGTGCGGGAAGGGCGCTCGCCGTCGGAAGCAGAGGTCGCCAAGAATATCACCGCTTTGGTGAAGGCCGCGAAGGGCCGGGTCGCCGTCACTACCTTCGCCTCGAACGTGGCGCGGTTACGCGCGGTAGCGGATGCCGCCAAGGCCGCAGGCCGCGAAGTCGTGGTGGTCGGCCGCGCCATGGAGCGCGTGGTGCAGGTGGCGCGCGAAACCGGCTATCTAAACGGCGTGCAGAGTTTCCGCAGCGCGGATGTCTATGGCCATCTGCCGCCCGACAAGGTGCTGGCGCTGTGCACCGGCAGCCAGGGTGAGCCGCGCGCGGCACTGGCGCGCATCGCCAATGACGATCATCCGCAGGTGACCCTGAACAAGGGCGACTGCGTGATCTTTTCCTCGCGCACCATTCCGGGCAACGAGAAATCCGTGGGCGCTATCATCAACGGCCTGATCGGGCAGGGCGTCGAGGTGATCACCGACCGCACCCATCTGGTCCATGTGTCGGGGCATCCGCGCTGTGACGAGTTGCGCGACATGATTTCGTGGGTCCGCCCGCAACTGCTGATCCCGGTGCATGGCGAAGCGCTCCATCTGTTCGAGCACGCCAAACTGGCGCGCGCCGCCGGCGTGCCGAAGGTGCTGATCTGCAAAAACGGCGATCTGGTCGTGCTGGGGCCGGGCGAACCCGGCATCGTCGACCGGTTGCCGTCGGGGCGGCTCTACAAGGACGGCTCGATTCTGGAGGATTCCAAGTCGCGCGCGGTGGTGGAGCGGCGGCGCATGGGATTTGCCGGCTGCGCCTTCGTCGCGATTGCCGTCACCGACAAGGGCGAGCTGGCCGACGATCCTGAAGTCGATCTGGTCGGCATCCCGGAAAAGAATACCGCGGGAGAAGTCATCGACGACATCGTATTCGACATTGTGGTGTCGACGGTTGAAGGCCTGCCGCGGGCGCGGCGGCGCGACCCGGATGCGCTTGCGGAATCGGTGCGCCGCGCGGTGCGCGCCGCGATCAACGAGCAATGGGGCAAGAAGCCGCTGTGCTATGTTCATGTTCTGACGGTCTGAGAAAGAGGGCGCGATGCTGGGCCGGCTCAATCATGTGGCGATCGCGGTGCGGGACGCCGAGACGGCCGCGAAGATCTATGGCGCTGCGTTCGGGGCGAAGATCTCGGCAGCGGTGCCGCTGCCCGAGCACGGCGTCATCACCGTTTTCGTGACCCTGCCCAACACCAAGATTGAATTCATCCAGCCGCTGGGCGAAGCCTCGCCGATCGCGAAATTTGTCGAGCGAAATCCGGACGGCGGTATCCATCACATCTGCTACGACGTGCCCGACATCATCGCCGCGCGCGACAGGCTGGTGCAGGAAGGCGCGCGGGTGCTCGGCGACGGCGAGCCGAAGATCGGCGCCCATGGCAAGCCGGTGCTGTTCCTGCATCCGAAGGATTTTTCCGGCGCCCTCGTCGAAATAGAACAGGCCTGAGCGGCGATGGCCTACACGCTCTCCACGGCGTTTGCGATCTATTTTGTGATCTGGTGGATTACGCTGTTTTTGACGCTGCCGTTCGGCGTGCGCAGCCAGCATGAAGACGGCGAAGGCGTCGCGGGCACCGATCCCGGCGCGCCGGTGGCAAGCCGGATGGGCCGAAAGCTGATCTGGACGACGGTGATTTCGGCGGCGATCTACGCGGTGGCGGTGCTGGCGCACAACGCGGGCTATCTGAATATCGAGCGGTTGTCGAAGCTGATGGGGATCCCGCTCTGAGATTTTCACGGCTGGGGGAAGAAAATGACATTTCGACGAATTATCGCAGGACTTTTGGCGCTGACGATCGCGGGACTGGCCGGTGCGTTTTACATGAATTGGAAAACAACAACCCAACTCCGGACCCTGAAAGCGTTCGTCGAAAGCTATGTATTCACAGAGGCCGTGGCGGCCTGCGAAAAGGCGACGAGTTCGACCCCGTTCAACTGGAATGCCGCGGCCAATGCATCCGTCATCGGATTGCACGGGGTCAAGCTGGACAGGAAGACCATCATCGCAAGCTACACGTTGTTCGCCGACGGCGTGTATTGCGATTACGATCCGGTCAAGAAGAAAGCCGACATCGGATCGAATTTCCTGGAGCGGGAATAAGCCGCGAGCGGGTCAAGTAGCATTTGCCGTTTCAGCGCGGTGCGTTCACCAGCTGCGCCAGAAAGAACGCTAGCACATCCGCGTTGAATTCGACGTGGAATGCGGTGCGGTCGAAGCCGGGCGGGTCGGCGCAGATATACGGCAGTTCCGCCGCCATCGCCGGCGGACAGGGCGCCAGGAATACGAAATGCCCGGAGTTCGGAACCACGTGATATCCGTGTTTCGAAGGCAGGTTTTTGTCGACGATATCGACGCTGTGAGGGATTATGCCGTCACCGCCGAACTCCGATGCCCATAGCTGAACCGGAATCTTTACGGCATCGAAGCTGCCGTCGGTAAAGAAGGCGTTGACGGGGTCGGCGATGACGGCGGCCTTGATCCGCGCATCGTGCGTCACCGATCCCGGGAATTGCTTTGCGCGAACTTGCTCGCAGACATGGGTCATAATTTGCTTGCAGCGTTCTGTGACATTGGCCCAATCGGGATTGGCGCCGATCACCGCGAGCCCGGTGTAGCCGCCCCGGGAGAATCCGAACAGACCGATGCGTTCGCGGTCGATGCTGCCGGTGAAAGCCGGTGCGGCGAGCATGAAATCGATCAGGCGCTTGATGTCGTTGGTTCGCGAGACGTAGATCGAAAGATCGTCGGTGCGGCTCAAATCCGACACCGTATCGCCGGGATGACTGATGGCCGCGACGATGAAGCCGGCATCAGCGAGTACTTCAACGGTGTCGTGATGGCCGGCGAAATTGCCCGTCCTGCCGTGCGAGACGACGATCAGCGGCAATTTCCCCTCGGGCAGCGGACAATCCTTCACCGCCAAAAAAGTCAATCCGCCGAAATCCACTTCGGCCGGCGGTTGGGAGCAGGGATACCAGACCGCGCCGGTAAGAGCCGGGCCGGCGGCGTCGGCCTGTATGTCTATGGCCCGCAGACCTGCGCCGTGTGCGAGCGTCGCGGTGAGACAGAGGATGATTGCAACGAACAATCTGCAAGCGTACATCGCGTGGTCCTCCCGCCGGCGGCAAGGCTATCAGACCTTCGAGCTAAGCTTGACTTTGTGCAACGACGCCCTCGATCTCGTCGAGCAGATTCCGCCATGCCAGGTCGATCTCGGGCGACCAGTCCGTATCCAGCAAATCGTGCAGCGTCTCCGCAATCACGCCGAAGAATGCCGCGAATAGTTCGCGCGGCGTGCCGTAGGCATCGTGCGACGACACCTCGCATTCGATCATGCGGAAATGGCCGGCGCGATCGCCGGCGAAATCCAAAATCGCGTCGATGGTAAGCGCCAGCATTGAGCCCTTGACCAATTCACTGCCTTCGGTTCGGACATCGATTGCGTTTCGGGGTGTTCGCGGAACAGGCGCTGATAAACCAGCGCCGTCAGATCCTCGCAGCGCCGCGCGGCCAATTCGAAACTATGGTGGATCGGATTGCCGGGTGCCGTCATGGCCCTTCGTCTTGAACAAATGCGTGCGCCGATTTATCCAAAAAAAAGAGCGGGGTCAAAAACCCCGCTCAAAAATTGTGTCGACCCTATTTCCCCGAAAAATTTGGATTTGATGTTGATTGACGGGGCGACGCTGCTTGTGCGCGTCAGGGCTCCTCCCGAGACTTGGACCACCAGACTTCAACCTTGCGGCCGGCCTGAGCCCGCACTGGTAACCGATCTTTTTCGGCTTGTCACCATTTTCAGCAACGATTGTTCAAAATTCGGGCAATCAGCGAAATGAATGGCATTTCACCTCCCGGGGTTGCTTTTGGACGACCCGAATTGTGGTGTGTCGAAAATAGCGCAGCGGCCGGATCTTCGGGAACCTGATCTCGACTCCCGACTCTGTGAATGATTAGTTGGCGAGTGCGGAGGGTTGGGTTTCATGCGGCGGCGGCTGGGAAAGTTTCTTCCGATCGTCCTGATTGCGCTGATGGTGCAGATATTCGCGCCGATCGGTGCGACCTGGGCCGCCAGCATCACCGCGTCGGATCCGCTGCATGCGGCAACGATCTGCCACGGCAGCGCCGCCTCGGCCCCCGGCCAGACCGGTCCATCCGGGCAGTCCCGCGCCCATGACGGCTGCTGCTCGGTTTGCAGCGTGGTTCACAGCGGCGCGCCGGTCGACACGCCTCAGGCCGCCTTCACCGCACCTTATCGCCAGGCCGAGCGGCTGATCTGGCTCCAATCCGCGCCGGACCTGTTCAGCACCCGCGCAGGTTCCCACGCCCAGGCGCGCGCACCGCCATCCTTTTCCTGACCTCATCGACACCTTCACGATGGGTGCGGCACGGCCGCGCCGATTGAATGCAGTTGAGCGGGCTGGCCTTGGCGCCGGTGTCAGGATATTTCGATGTTGCGGTTCCATGCCTTCGGCGGCGTGAGCATTTTGGCGCTTCAGGCCGCGCTGTTGGCGCCGGCGACGGTTGCAAACGCCAATCATGATCTGCCGCCGGTCACGGTTGACGCGCCGGCGGCGGCGAAGCGTGCCGTGCGGAAACCAGCGCCGCGCCCGGCCTCGATAGCGCGGCGGTCGCGCACCCCAGCCGCGGCGCCGCAACGGCAAATTCCGGTCGTTGTTGTCAACGCGGAGGGAAGCGGCCCGGCGGTGCCGGGCACGCCGCCGGTCAAGCAAAGATATCAATTGCCGCAGACCTCCGAGAGCGTCACCGCCAAGGACATCCAGGAGAAGATCAACGTCGTCGACAGCGAAGATGCGGTGAAATATCTGCCCAGCCTGTTCGTGCGCAAGCGCAATTACGGCGACACGCAGCCGGTGCTGGCGACCCGCACCTCGGGTCTCGGCGCAAGCGCGCGCAGCCTGGTCTATGCCGACGATATCCTGCTGAGCGCGCTGATCGCCAACAACAACTCGATCGGGGCGCCGCGCTGGGGCCTGGTCGCTCCGGAAGAAATCCAGCGCGTCGATTTCCTCTACGGCCCGTTTTCGGCGGCCTATCCCGGCAATTCGGCGGGAGGCGTGTTGCTGATCACCACGCGGATGCCCGAAAAGTTCGAGATGACGGCGAAACAGACCGAGGCATTGCAGACTTTCGATTTCTACAAAACCAAAAGCACCTACCGCACCGACCAGACCAGCGTCTCGGTCGGCGACAAGCAGGGAAATTTTTCTTACTTTGTCAGCGGAAATTTCCAGAACAGTTTTAGCCAGCCGCTGGCGTGGGTGACGACGCCGACGGCCACACCGGCGGGGGTCAGCGGCCTTATTCCGCAGTCCGGCCGCGTTCCGGGCACCATTGCCAATGTCGCCGGCGCAGGCGGCCTGCTGCATACCGAGATGGCCAACCTGAAGGGCAAGTTCGCCTGGGACATCACGCCGCTGGTGAAGGCGACCTACACCATGGGCTACTGGTCGAACGATACGCGCTCGGATGTGCAGACTTATCTGCAGACCCCGGCCGCCAACCCGACCTTCGGCAACGTCGCAGCGTTTGCCAGCAATTACTACACGCTCAACGAAAAGCATCTCGCCAACGCGGTCTCGATCAAGTCGGACACCAAAGGCACGTACGATTTCGATCTTTCGCTATCGCGCTACGATTATCTCGAGGACATCCAGCGGCTGCCATTCAGCGTGGTCAAGGACAGCGCGGCATTCACCCCATATGGAAAAATCGCGCGGATGGACGGCACCAACTGGACCAACGCCGACGCCAAGGGGATCTGGCGCCCCAACGAAGCGCACGACGTCAGCTTCGGCCTGCACGCGGACCGCTACTATCTGAACAACCCGACCTACCAGACGCGGACGTGGAATGGCGGGCCGGACACGACCAATTCGCTTTACAGCAACGGCGTCGGCGCTACCCGGACGGTTGCATTGTGGGCTCAGGATGCCTGGCGTTTCGCGCCGATGTTCAAATTGACTTATGGCGCACGGCTGGAAGACTGGCGGGCGTTCGACGGCTCCAATGTGCTGACGACGACCGACAATACGGTCGGCAGCCCGACCAACGGCAACATCCTTGGCAGGCTCGCGCAGATCCAGCCGGAATTGGGTGCCGCGCGGTTCTCACCAAAGGCTTCGCTCGCCTTTGAGCCGTCGCGCGAATGGCTGGTGACGGCCTCGATCGGCCAGGCGTCGCGCTTTCCGACTGTGGCCGAGCTTTATCAGGTGGTCACGGCCGGGGTGAACCTCGCGGTGCCAAATCCGAATCTGAGGCCCGAGAGCGTGCTCAGCGAAGAAATCGCGATCGAGCGCCGGTTCGTCGATGGCAAGCTGCGTCTGTCACTATTCAACGAAAACGTCCATGACGCGCTGATCTCGCAGCTCGGTTTCCTGAACGGCCTCAACGGTCCTACCGCGACGTTCACCACCAATGTCAATGCAACGCGCGCCCGGGGCGTCGAACTGGCCGCGCGGAAGGACAATGTTTTCATCCACGGGCTGGAAACCTTCGGCAGCGTGACCTATGTGGACTCGCGTATCCTGAGCGATCCGGGCTTTGTCAGCACGATCGGCGGCACCACCGCGGTGGGCAAGCGGGTACCGAACCTTCCGATGTGGCGCGTGACGGCCGGCGCGACTTATCGGCCGAATGCCTATTGGGCCCTTACCGCGGCGATGCGTTACAGCAGCAAGCAGTACTCGACCCTGGATAATACCGACACCGTTGCGAACGTGTTCACGGCATTCGATCCCTTCACCGTGATCGACCTGCGCGCGCAATACCGGTTTTCGGAAACCGCGACCGCCAGCTTCGGCATCGATAATGTGGGCAACGCGAAATACACCCTGTTCCACCCGTTTCCGCAACGGACCTATCTGGCGGACGTCAGGATCAAATTCTGACGCAATGTTGGCGTCGAACCACGCTCGACCGCGCACTGGCCGGCAACGAGAACCCAAGGAGCCTGCAATGATTTCTCTCTTCCGCCACACCGTGGCCGTGCTCGCCTTCGTGCTGGCCGGCATGACGCTGTCGAGCGCCCACGAGATCAAGATAGGCGACCTCAGTCTGAGCCAATTGTGGAGTTGGGCGACGCCTGCGGGCGCGAAAGTCGCGGCGGCGTATCTGACGATCGAAAATACCGGTTCGGCTCCCGACCGGCTGGTCGGGGCCACGGCGCCGGCGGCGAAGGCCGAGCTTCATGAGATGACGACTGCCAACGGCGTGATGACCATGCGGCCGCTGGGAAGCGGGCTCGTGATCGCGCCGGGGCAGAAGGTGACGTTGGCGCCGGGCGGCGTTCATCTGATGCTGACCGATCTCAACGCGCCGCTGAAAGAGGGCGAAATGCTGCACATCACCCTGCAGTTCGAGAAGGCCGGTGCGGTCGACGCCACGTTCCATATCCGTTCGGTCGGAGCCCAAGGGCCGGGCGATGCCGCAGCCAGGCCCGGTCCGGCCGACCCGAAGGAAGGCCATCCGGGAATGAAGATGTAGCGGCAGCTGCGTCGGCGCCGACATAGTGAGACGGAGTGTTCCGGAGCCGCGAAGCGGCGGTAGCCCTTGTGTTTTGGCACCCGATCCGGTTTCACTGCTGACTTCCCGTTTCCCCCCGATTCCTTGAGCGTGCCCATGCGATTGTCGCGGTTTTTTCTGCCCATCCTGAAGGAAACTCCGAAGGAAGCCGAGATCGTGTCGCATCGCCTGATGCTGCGCGCCGGCATGCTGCGGCAGGAAGCGGCGGGCATTTATGCGTGGCTGCCGCTGGGCCTGCGGGTGCTGAAAAAGATCGAGCGGATCGTGCGCGAGGAGCAGAACCGCGCCGGCGCCATCGAGCTCCTGATGCCGACGCTGCAGCTCGCCGATCTGTGGCGCGAGAGCGGCCGCTACGACGCCTACGGCCCGGAGATGCTGCGGATTACCGACCGGCACAAGCGCGAATTGCTGTACGGGCCTACCAACGAGGAAATGATCACCGAGATTTTCCGCGCTTACGTGCGCTCCTACAAAAGCCTGCCGCTCAACCTCTATCATATGCAGTGGAAATTCCGCGACGAGCAGCGCCCGCGTTTCGGGGTGATGCGCGGCCGCGAGTTTTTGATGAAGGATGCGTACTCCTTCGACATAGACGAGGCGGCGGCGCGCCGCTCCTACAACAAGATGTTCGTGGCTTATCTGCGCACCTTCGCGCGGATGGGGCTGAAGGCGATCCCGATGCGCGCCGAAACCGGTCCGATCGGCGGCGACCTCAGCCACGAATTCATCGTATTGGCCGAGACCGGGGAGTCCGGCGTCTATTGCAGCAGCGATGTCCTTAATCTGCCGGTGCCCGGAGAAGATATCGATTACGATGGCGATCTCACCCCGGTCATCGCGCAATGGACGTCGGCCTATGCCGCCACCGAGGACGTCCACGACGCCGATCGTTTCGAGCGTGAAGTGCCGCAGGACAAGAAAATGCATACGCGCGGCATCGAGGTCGGCCAGATCTTCTACTTCGGCACCAAATATTCGGATTCGATGAAGGCTTTGGTTGCCGGCGCCGATGGCGCCGAGGTGCCTGTTCACGGCGGCTCCTACGGGGTCGGCGTATCGCGTCTGGTCGGCGCGATCATCGAAGCCTGCCATGACGACGCCGGCATCAAATGGCCGGAAGCGGTAGCGCCGTTCACGGTCGCTATCCTGAACCTGAAGCAGGGCGCCGAGGATACCGACAAGGCATGCGAGCAGCTTTACCGCGAACTGTCGGCCGAGGGCGTTGACGTTCTGTACGACGACACCGATGCACGCGCCGGCGCCAAATTCGCGACCGCGGATTTGATAGGCATTCCCTGGCAAGTCATGGTGGGACCCAAGGGGCTGGCCGAAGGCAAGGTTGAAATCAAGCGGCGCAGCGACGGATCGCGGCAGCTGGTCAGCCCTGCCGACGCCCTGGCACGGCTGACTTCATGACGATTTATCCACCATGAGGCGGCGGCGCCCGGCGACACGGCTAGAATTAGCCCAAATCATGTGAGAATTGAACTATGGATGATGCCATGAGCGAGCCAGTTCGAACCCCACCTTTCGCGCCCTTCGAATGGCTGCTGTCCGGACGCTATTTGCGGGCGCGGCGCAAGGAAGGCTTCATTTCCGTCATCGCCGGCTTTTCCTTCCTGGGCATCATGCTCGGGGTTGCCACGCTGATCATCGTGATGGCGGTGATGAACGGTTTCCGCAAGGAGTTGCTGGACAAGATCCTCGGCCTCAACGGCCATCTGCTGGTGCAGCCGCTGGAATCCCCGCTGACTGACTGGAAGGATGTCGCCGAGCGCATCAATCAGGTCGCGGGCATCAAACTGGCGGCGCCGGTGGTGGACGGACAGGCGCTGGGGTCGTCGGCGTTCGGCGCCGCCGGCGTGTTCGTGCGCGGCATTCGCGCCAACGATCTCAACAATCTCACCTCGATCGCCAGGAATATCAAGCAGGGCACGCTGGAGGGATTTGACGACGGACAAGGCGTCGCCATCGGACGAAGGCTGGCGGATCAATTGTCGCTGCATGCCGGCGACAACGTCACGCTGGTGGCGCCGCGCGGCGCGGTGACGCCGATGGGCACGACGCCGCGCATAAAACCCTACAAGGTCGCCGCGGTGTTCGAGATCGGCATGTCGGAATACGATTCCACCTTCGTGTTCATGCCGCTTACGGAGGCGCAGGCCTATTTCAACCGCAACTCGGACGTGACCTCGATCGAGGTCTACACCACCAATCCCGACAAGATCGACGCCTTCCGCAAGTCCGTGACCGAGGCCGCGGGACGGCCGGTGTTTCTGGTGGATTGGCGGCAGCGCAATTCGACGTTCTTCAATGCGCTGCAGGTCGAGCGCAATGTGATGTTCCTGATCCTGACCCTGATCATTCTGGTCGCCGCGCTGAACATCGTCTCCGGCCTGATCATGCTGGTGAAGGACAAGGGCAGCGATATCGCGATTCTACGCACCATGGGCGCCTCGCAGGGCGCGATCATGCGGGTGTTCCTGATTACGGGGGCGGCGATCGGCGTGGTCGGCACGCTGGCCGGGTTCTTTGTCGGCATGCTGATCTGCCTCAACATCGAATCGATCCGGCAATTCCTGTCCTGGCTCACCAACACCGAACTGTTTTCGCCGGAATTGTATTTCCTCTCCCGGCTGCCGGCCGAAATCGACGTCGGCGAAACCACCGCCGTGGTGATCATGGCGCTGACGCTGTCCTTCCTCGCCACGCTGTATCCGTCCTGGCGGGCCGCGCGCCTCGATCCCGTCGAAGCGCTGCGGTACGAGTGAGTGATAAAGATGGAGCAGGGGGCGGAAGAGGTACCGGTCGTCTATCTCCACGACATAAGGCGCCAGTACATGCAGGGCGAGGCGACGCTGACCATTCTCGACGGCGCCAGGCTTGCGCTGTGGGCAGGACAGTCGGTGGCGCTGGTGGCCCCGTCCGGCGCGGGTAAATCGACGCTGCTGCACATCGCAGGCCTGCTCGAAAGTCCCGACGATGGCGAGGTCTATGTCGGCGGCACCGCGACCTCCGGGTTGTCGGACCTGGAGCGGACCCACATCCGCCGCACCGATATTGGCTTTGTCTATCAATCGCACCGGCTGCTGCCGGAATTCTCCGCGCTGGAAAACGTGATGCTGCCGCAGATGATCCGCGGTCTCAAGCGCGCCGAGACCGTCAAGCGCGCCAGCGAGATCCTGGGCTATCTCGGCTTAAGCGATCGCATCACCCATCGCCCAAGCGAACTGTCAGGCGGCGAGCAGCAGCGGGTGGCGATTGCCCGGGCGGTTGCCAATGCGCCGCGGGTTCTGTTTGCGGACGAGCCGACCGGCAACCTCGATCCGCATACCGCCGACCACGTGTTTCAGGCGCTGATGCAATTGGTCAGGGCGACCCGCGTGGCGATGCTGATCGCGACCCACAACATGGAACTGGCCGGCCGCATGGACCGGCGGGTGTCGCTCAAGGACGGCCAGGTCGTCGAGCTGGACTAGCGCGTCGTTCTCACTTCTCCCTTCGGGTAGAGGTGAGAAAGAGCCGTGCCGCGCTCAGTATACGCCGCGCCGTCGATAAGTTCGGCCGCCGAGTGCCGGCTCGGGGTAGGCAGCGAATGCGTTGGGATAGCACTCGGCCGCGCGCCCGGAGGCCGAAGCCTTGCATTGCGCGATCGTGGCGTAGGCGCATTCATTGTAGGTGGCGGGACCATAGACCCGCAGGCAGACGGGATAGTCGTATCCGGCCTGCGCCGGAGCGGTCCCGACCGCAGAAATGGCTGATATCGCCAACAAGCCTAACATCGCTGATGCACTACGCATGGGAACCTCTCTTGCGGCCGTTGACCGCGTCTTGCCTCGGTGGCCGTGTCAGTAGCGTCGGCGGCTGCTCCTGTTCGGCTGCAGGCCGGCGTTCTGAGTGAAGTAGGGATTGGCGGCACAATAAGCCAGCCGGCCCGACGCGCTGGCCTGGCATTGCTGGTAGGTCGTAAAACTGCAGTCGCCGAGACTGCTGCCGTAGTCGCATCCCTTGATGCAATACGGATAATCTTTTGCCGCGGCCGGCGCCGCGCCGATCGCGCAAGCCGCGCCGAACGCCATCAAAGCCAGCATTACGTTGCGCATTTTTTGAAATCCCCCCATGGCCCGCTCAATGCGGCAAAGGATAGCCCGGAGGTGGCCGGCGGCCATAGCCGCGCTGGTCGCCACCGCCACCGTAATAGGGATTGGCGATACAGGTCAGAAACCGCCCCGAGGCGGTGGCCTGGCATTGCTGGAAGCTCGTGAAGTAGCAGCCGCTTAAGCCGGGATATTCATCGCCCTGGATGCAAACGGGATAGCGGGTACCCGCGGCATGGGCCGGAGCGCTGGCAGCCATCGCCAGTCCGCCGGCCGCCAGAGCCAAAAAGATGCTGCGCATTGGTGCCTCCCCAGCCGAGCCGGTATCTTCGATTCCTTGATAGCAACCCAAGCCGGCCCGCAGGGTTCCCGTCAACTCACGTTCGTGCGTTTTGCGAAGACAAAGGTTCAGCCAAGGACCAGTTTAACTATCTGTTAAGCTTTCAAATCCGCCGCTGATTTCGGATGTTGACTTTGAGAACAAAAAAGGAACAATGTTCTTCCTATGTTCTAGATCGAAGGAGCGGGGAATGTTGAGGACTTTCGTGGAAGAGGCTGCGGCGCTGGCATCGATTGCGCTGTTCGTGGGAATGATCGCGGTCTGGGCGCAGTTAATTCCCCAGCTTTGATCCAGGGGGCCTGGCTGGGGAAAAGCGGGACGCCGGACTGGAAACACGGGTTCGGCGTGGACAGCCTGGGCCCGAGGCATCACCATCGGCTGGCGAGTCGGCCGTTGAGGTCGCGGTGCTGCCTCAAGCTGGTGATCGTTCAAGTCCCGTGATTCAAAAGTCATGATTCAAAAGTCCTCGGCCATGTCGAATGCCGGATTCGTACATCTGCACGTTCATTCGGCCTATTCGCTGCTGAAGGGGTCGATCAAGATCCAGAAGCTTGGCGAACTTGCCAAAGCGGACCGGCAACCGGCGCTGGCGCTGACCGACACCGACAACATGTTCGGGGCGCTGGAATTCTCAGACAAGATGGCTGCTTACGGCATCCAGCCGATCATCGGCTGTGAACTGGCGGTCGATTTCGGCGATCAGGATGCCAATGCCCGCAATGCCCTGGCGGCGGGCCCTGCGCGGATCGTGCTGCTGGCGGCGCGCGAGGCCGGCTACCGCAACCTGATGCGGCTGAATTCCCGGGCGTTCCTGGAAACGCCGGTTCATCAGCCCCCGCACATCAAGTTCGACTGGCTGGAGAATAATGCCGAGGGCCTGATCGCCTTGACCGGCGGGCCTGAAGGCCCGATCGCGCTTGCCATCAATGCCGATCATGCCCCGCTCGCGGCGTTGCGTTGCGACCGGCTGGCTACTCTGTTCGGCGACCGGCTCTATATCGAACTGCAGCGCCACGGCATCGACAAGGAGCGGCGGGCGGAAGGCGCGCTGATCGATCTCGCCTATGCAAAGGGTTTCCCGCTGGTCGCGACCAACGAGCCGTATTTCGCCGCCGCGGACGATTACGAAGCCCACGACGCGCTGCTGTGCATCGCCGGCGGACGGCTGGTCGCCGAAACCGACCGCGGTCAACTGACCCCTGATCATCGCTTCAAGACCCGCGCCGAAATGGCGGTGCTGTTCGCCGACATCCCGGAGGCGCTGGCCTCCACCATCGAAATCGCCGAGCGTTGCGCGTTTCGCCCCACCACGCGAAAGCCGATCCTGCCGCGCTTCACGGTTGGCGCCGGCGCCAGCGCTGCAGGAGCGGAAAGCGATGAGGCCGCCGAATTGCGCCGTCAGGCGGAGGAGGGCCTCGGCAACCGGCTCAAGGTCCACGGCCTTGCCCAGGGCGTGACCGATGAGGACTACCGCGCGCGGCTGGCCTTCGAGATCGATGTCATCACCCGCATGAATTATGCGGGCTACTTCCTGATCGTCGCGGACTTCATCCAGTGGGCCAAGGCCGAGGGCATTCCGGTCGGGCCGGGCCGTGGCTCCGGCGCGGGATCGCTGGTGGCCTATGCGCTGACCATTACCGATCTCGACCCGATCCGGTTCGGCCTGCTGTTCGAGCGGTTTCTCAATCCCGAGCGCGTCTCGATGCCGGACTTCGATATCGATTTCTGTCAGGACGGGCGCGACAGGGTCATCGATTATGTGCAGAAGCGCTACGGCCGCGATCAGGTGGCGCAGATCATCACCTTCGGCACCCTGCAGGCGCGGGGCGTGTTGCGCGACGTCGGTCGCGTGCTGCAGATGCCCTATGGCCAGGTCGACAAACTGACAAAACTGGTGCCGCAAAATCCGGCGGCGCCCGTGACATTGGCTGCGGCTATTGCCGGCGAGCCCAAGCTGCAGGCGTTTCGCGACGAAGATCCGGTGGTCGCGCGCGCCTTCGACATCGCCCAGCGCCTCGAAGGCCTGACCCGGCATGCCTCGACCCACGCCGCCGGAATCGTGATCGGCGACCGGCCGTTAAGCGAACTGGTGCCGCTCTACCGCGATCCGAAATCCGACATGCCGGTGACCCAGTTCAACATGAAATGGGTGGAGCCCGCGGGCCTGGTCAAATTCGATTTCCTCGGCCTGAAAACGCTGACGGTGCTCGATCTCGCCGTAAAACTGTTGAAGCGGCGCGGCGTCGAACTCGATCTGCCGACGCTGCCGCTCGACGATGCCCCAGAGCTATCAGATGCTGGCGCGCGGCGATGTGGTCGGCGTGTTCCAGGTGGAAAGCCAGGGCATGCGCCGCGCGCTGGTCGATATGCGGCCCGACCGCTTCGAGGACATCATCGCGCTGGTGGCGCTGTATCGCCCGGGACCGATGGCGAACATCCCGACCTATTGCGCCCGCAAGCACGGCGACGAGGAGCCGGAATATCTGCACCCAATGCTGGAGCCGATCCTCAAGGAGACCTTCGGCGTCATCATCTATCAGGAACAGGTGATGCAGATCGCCCAGGTGATGGCCGGCTATTCGCTCGGCGAGGCCGACCTGTTGCGCCGCGCGATGGGCAAGAAGATCCGCAAGGAGATGGAGCAGCAGCGCGAGCGTTTTGTGTCCGGCGCGATCCAGCGCGGCATCCAGCCGGGGCAGGCGGACACGATTTTCGAACTGCTTGCCAAGTTTGCGGATTACGGCTTCAACAAGAGCCACGCCGCGGCCTATGCGATGGTGTCGTACCATACCGCCTATATGAAATCGCACTATCCGGTGGAATTCCTGGCGGCGTCGATGACGCTGGACATGAGCAACACCGACAAGCTGTCGGAGTTTCGCGCCGAAGCGCAGCGGCTCGGCATCAAGGTCGAGGCGCCTAACGTCAATCGCTCCGGCGCGACCTTCGAAGTCAGCGACAGCACCATCTATTATGCGCTCGCCGGCCTGAAAGGCGTCGGCGCCCAGGCGGTCGACCTGATCGTGGAGGCGCGCAGCGATGCACTGTTCACGTCGCTGGCCGATTTTGCCGCGAGGGTCAATCCGCGCGCGATCAACAAGCGGGTGATCGAGAGTCTCGCCGCCGCCGGCGCTTTCGATTCGCTGGATTCCAATCGCGCACGGGTATTCGCCGGCGCCGAGGCTATTCTGGCGGCCTGCCAGCGCAGCCATGAAGCCGCCACCATGGGCCAGAACGACATGTTCGGCGGCGCCGCCGACGCGCCCACCATCATGCTGCCGCAGGTCGAGCCGTGGCTGCCGGCCGAGCGGCTGCGGCGCGAATACGACGCGATCGGATTTTTCCTCTCTGGCCATCCGCTCGACGACTACGCGACCGCATTGAAACGGCTGCGCGTGCAATCCTGGGCGGAATTCTCACGCGCGGTGAAAACCGGCGCGACCGCGGGCAAGGTTGCCGCGACCGTAGTGTCGCGGATGGAGCGCCGCACCAAGACCGGCAACAAGATGGGCATCATCGGGCTGTCCGACCCCACCGGTCACTTCGAGGCCGTGCTGTTTTCGGAAGGCCTCGCGCAATACCGCGACATCCTCGAGCCGGGGGCCGCCGTGCTGATGCAGCTCGGCGCCGAGCTGCAGGGCGAAGATGTGCGGGCGCGCGTGTTGCATGCCGAGCCGCTCGATGCCGCGGCAGCGAAAACCCAGAAAGGTCTGCGGATATTTCTGCGCGACACAAAACCGCTGGAGTCGATCGTGCGGCGGCTGCAGGGGCCGGAAGGTGCGCCGCAAAACGGTCCTTCGCGCGGGCCGGCGGCGAAGCCATCAGCCGTGGCCGGCGGAAATGGCGATGGCGACGTGTCGCTGGTGCTGATGCTCGACCTCGAAACCGAAGTCGAAATGAAGCTCCCGGGCCGCTTCAAGGTCTCGCCGCAAATCGCCGGCGCGATCAAAGCGGTGTCCGGCGTGGTGGACGTGCAGACGGTGTAGGGGCGGGCGCTCGCCTCTCGTAGCCCGGGTGAGCGAAGCGAAACCCGGGTCGCCGTAAACACACAACTCGGATGTCGCTTCGCTCATCCGGGCTAAGCGTTCTACGCGGCTCGTTTGGTGGCACGCCGGCTCGATGCTTTCTTGGGTGGCGGCAACAGCAAGTCGGCCGGTACACGGAAGCGGGCACGCAACCTCTGCACCATCGCCATGCTAAGTTCCTTCTTGCCTCGCAAGACTTCACTGACCCTGCTCGGTGTGCCCAGGATCGGCGCCATATCGGCGCGCGTGAGGCCGTGCTGGTCCATCAGGTGCCGAATCAGTTCTACGGTACTCGATGGACGGCGAGGCCACTTGCGCGCCTCATAGGCGGCGATCAGCCGCGCTTGCGCCTCCAGCCGCGCGATGTCGGCCGGATCATTCGAAGTCCAAAGACGATCTATCAGCGCACGAGCACGCGCGAGTTCCGCGTCACTGTCGATCAGGATCATGGTTGCGTCCATTTACGCTGTCTCCGCGTCTGTCTTGTCGTATTCCGCGTGCGTCCCAAAGAACCGGATCGCCAAAACGCCGCTTCAGCCGACCAAAGATGGGCACTATTACTTCGCCGCCGCGCTATGATGCCGGAGCCTTCCATACGCTCCAATCGGTAAATCTGGTACAACTTGCGATATCGTGCCACGCCTCGCCGGCAATTGCCTGGCGCGTCCGCTCTTGTTCGGACTTAAATCCTATTGTCACCAGAATGGTGACATGCTATCATTTCAGCATGCAGGTGATTGCCCGCCGCACGTTGAGGGAGTTTTGGGCGCGTTATCCGCGTGCCGAGGGCCCGATCCGCGCCTGGGTGGCGATCGCAGTGAAAGCGCGCTGGGCAAGTCCGGCGGAGATAAAGCGACAGTTTGGGAGCGCGGTCGACTTCGTGGGCGACAATCGGGTCATCTTTGACCTGGGCGGCAACAAATACCGGCTGGTCGCTCACGTGTCATTTTCTTTCGGCCGCTTGCTTGTGAAGTTCATCGGTACTCACGCCGAGTACGACCGCATCGATCCGGAGACCGTATCATGGCGAAAAAAATAATCCGTCCACTTCACTCCGAAGCGGACTACGACGCAGCGCTGAACGAGATCGAGCGGTACTTCGAGAACGAACCGAAGGTTGGGACGCCGGAGGCCGATCGTTTTGATCTTCTCGCATTGATCATCGAGGACTACGAACGCAAGCGCTGGCCAATTGAACCGCCCGAACCGATTGACGCGATCCGTTACGGAATGGAGACGGGCGGCCATACGCAGGCCGATCTGGGCCGACTGCTCGGCTCGCGCCAGCGCGCATCCGACATCCTGACAAGGAAGCGTCCCCTCACGATGAGGATGGCCTGGCGGCTGCACCGCGAGTGGGGCATACCGGCTGAAGCATTGATCTCACCGCCACGATCGCGCGGAAAGAGGCCGGCGGCATAGGCGTTTCGGCTGGTGGAAATTGGCGCCAGTTGGCGCCAATAGCGCCTACCAATATGGATCCGTGTATTCCATCAGCACGCTGACTTTAGCACGAAACTAGTTCAAAGAATCAGGGGGTGCATGGCGCAACGCTCCACTATCGATCAGATTATCGAATGGAAGCAACGGCGGGGTCGATCAAAAATCGGCGCTGAACTGTTGTGGAAGGTCGATGATTTGTTTCGTGAATGGAGCCATGAAGGCCAAACGGAACACTTTGCGGACTTCGTTCCTATCAGGCTTGCCACAATTATGGAAGTCTATGTTCGCGAAACTGTTCGCGAGCTCATTGATTCTGACCCGAAATACTTGGATCGATCAGAGCCTCTGACAAAAAACATAAAGTTTGACTTCATCATGCTCAAAAGTCTGCAAGGGAGACGCGTATCGTTGGGCGATATCATCGCCCATTCACTTCCCATTTCAAACCTAGCGCACATTCTGTCCATTTACGGAACGCTATTCTCGAGCTTCAAAGAACAGCTCCCGGACTCCCGTGAACGCTGGATCGAGGATCGCGATCTTGCGTCGTCGCCACCCATTCTCAATGATGTAGAGCGCGTTCTTTCAATCATTGAGAGAATCTTTAAGGTCCGTCACGTGGTCACTCATGAGATGCCGAGCCAACGGCCTTACGCGATTGAAGAAATTTCAGAGTTTCTCACGTCGACGCGGGACTTCCTGTCAGCAACCGATTGGATTCTGATCGGCGAGGCCAAAGGGGATGTACCCCGAAGCCAGATGGCAATGAACAGGCTGCCGGCGAGGATTTGGACCGTGCGACGCAGGAGATGGAAGAGGTGATCGCAGAAGTACGAACCCGGGGAGATGTCGATAGCGAAGCTTTCGAAGCCAGCCAGAAGGCGTGGGAGACATACGCCGATGCCGAAGCGGCTTTGCACGCGGCCTTAGTGCAGGGCGGTTCCATGTACCCGATGATTTGGGCATCGCAAAAAGCTGAGGTAACTCGCGCACGAACAGTTGCCTTACGCTGGTGGCTGGAGCGAGAAGAGGGCGACCTTTGATTCAGCCGTTTATGGCGCGCTCGGAGGGATTCGAACTCCCGGCAGCCGGTTTCGCAGCCGAACCGGCCGATTTAGGCCCAAAACACCCCCATATTTCCTTGCTTCCCCCGAAAATCCCGCTATATACCGGCCCATCTCACACGGAAGCATGGCTGTCACAGGCCGTCCGGTGGCAACCGGGCCGCAAGTCTTTATGGCTTAAGGCTCGTATTGCTCACACGCTTCCGGAGGAACCAACCGGAGAACTGAACGATGGCGCTACCTGATTTTTCCATGCGTCAGCTGTTAGAAGCTGGCGTGCACTTTGGCCACCAATCGCACCGTTGGAATCCGAAGATGTCGGATTACATTTTCGGTGCCCGCAACAACATCCACATCATCGATCTGGCGCAAACCGTGCCGCTGCTGCACCGCGCGCTGCAGGCCGTAAGCGACACCGTCGCCAAGGGCGGACGAATCCTTTTCGTCGGCACCAAACGGCAGGCGCAGGACGGCGTGGCGGAAGCCGCGAAACGTTCGGCGCAGTATTTCGTCAATTCACGCTGGCTCGGCGGCACGCTGACCAACTGGAAGACCATTTCCGGTTCGATCAAGCGGTTGCGTCATCTCGAAGAGATGCTGGGATCAGGCGAAGGTTCGCAATACACCAAGAAGGAGCGGCTGACGCTGCAGCGCGAGCGCGACAAACTCGACCGTTCGCTCGGCGGCATCAAGGACATGGGCGGCCTGCCCGACATGATCTTCGTGATCGACACCAACAAGGAAGACATCGCAATCGCCGAAGCGCAGCGGCTGAACATTCCCGTCGCCGCCATCGTCGACACCAATTCCGACCCCAAAGGCATCACCTATGTGGTGCCGGGCAATGACGATGCCGGCCGCGCCATCACGCTTTATTGCGACCTCGTGGCGCGCGCGGTGATCGACGGCATTTCCCGCGCCCAGGGTGAATCCGGCATCGATGTCGGGGCCTCGGCTCATCCGGTCCGGGAGGAAATCCCGGCTGCTCCCCAGCCTGCGGGTTTCCAGGGTCTTGCCGGCCCGCGAGGGGCGGCCGACGACCTCAAGAAGCTCACCGGCGTGTCGGGGGCGATCGAGAAGAAGTTCAACGATCTCGGCATCTTCCATTATTGGCAGCTCGCCGAACTCGATCACGACACCGCGCACAAGATCGGGGAAGAGGTCGGTCTGCCGGCCCGTGCCGATGGCTGGGTCGCCCAGGCCAAGGCGATGACGGCGGAAGCGGAATAATTAAAAACGCTTCGTGGCCGGAACCATCCGGCCACCGCTTCTCTGGTTCAATTTACGTAATTCCTGGTGGCGGACGGCGGCGAAGCGCACAGGCTTCGCCGCGTTCGCCCTGACAGGCAAAGGAACTAACGATGGCAACGATCACCGCGGCGATGGTCAAGGAGCTGCGCGAGACGACCGGCGTCGGCATGATGGATTGCAAGCAGGCGCTGTCCGAAAACAACGGCGACATGGAAGCGGCGATCGACTGGCTGCGCAAGAAAGGTCTGTCGAAGGCCGCGAAGAAGGCCGGCCGGGTCGCGGCCGAAGGCCTGATCGGCGCCCTGACCGCGGGCACCAAGGGCGTGGTCGTCGAGGTGAATTCCGAGACCGACTTCGTCGCGCGCAACGAACAGTTCCAGGGACTGGTCAAAATGATCGCGCAGGTGGCGCTCAAAGTCGGCGCTGACGTCGAGAAGATCAAAGCGGCAAAGGTCGGCGATGTCACGGTCGAACGCGCGATCACCGACGCCATCGCCACCATCGGCGAGAACATGACGTTGCGCCGCGCGGCTTCGCTTGAAGTAAGCAAGGGCGTGGTGGCGAGCTACATCCACAATGCCGTGACCGAGGGCGCCGGCAAGATGGGCGTGATCGTGGCGCTGGAATCCGACGGCAAGGTTGACGAACTTGCGTCACTCGGCAAACAGCTCGCCATGCACGTCGCTGCGGCCAATCCGCAGGCGCTGGATTCGTCGTCGCTCGATCCCGCCGTCGTACAGCGTGAAAAGGACGTGCTGGCCGACAAGTATCGCCAGCAAGGCAAGCCGGAGAACGTTATCGAGAAGATCGTCGAGTCGGGGTTGAAGACCTATTACAAGGAGGTCTGCCTGATGGATCAGGCGTTCATCCACGACGAAAAGGGCAAGTCGGTAGCCCAGGCGGTGAAGGAAGCTGAGGGCAAGATCGGCGCGGCTGTGAAGATCGCCGGATTTGTGCGTTATGCTCTGGGCGAGGGAATTGACCGGCAGGAAACCGATTTCGCGGCCGAAGTCGCTGCCGCCAGTGGCCAGAAGCCGCCGGAGGATCCGCCGGCCAAACCGTAAGCCGGAAATGCCACCGGCAGGAAAGCGATCGCATCATGGGTGAGCCGGTCTATCGTCGCGTGGTGATCAAGCTTTCCGGCGAATATTTCGCCGGTGCGCAATCATTTGGCATGGACCAGCCGACCATCGACCGGATCGCCGGCGACCTGATCGCGGCTCGGCAGCTCGGCGTCGAGGTGGCCGTCGTGGTCGGCGGCGGCAATATGGTGCGCGGCGTCGAAGTATCTTCCCGCGGCGTGTCCCGCCCGGTCGGCGATACCATGGGTATGCTGGCGACCGTGATGAATTGCCTCGCGCTCGAAGCCGCTCTCGAACGCAAGGGGCAGCCGGCGCGAACCTTGTCGGCCTTCGTCATGCCGGAAGTCTGCGAACTGTATACCCGGGCTACTGCCTTCAGGTATCTTGCCGAGGGCCGCATCGTGCTGCTCGGCGGCGGCACCGGCAACCCATTCTTCACCACCGATACCACGGCGGTCCTGCGGGCGGCCGAAATCGGCGCCCAAGCCGTGTTGAAAGCCACCAATGTCGATGGCGTTTACAGCGCCGACCCCAAGAAAGACCCCTCAGCCAAGCGGTTCGAGCGCCTGACCCACTCACAGGCGCTTGAAGGCGGCTACAAGGTCATGGACGCCACTGCTTTCGCGCTTGCCCGCGAGACGTCGCTGCCTATCATTGTATTCTCGATCGCCGAACCGGGCTCGGTCGGCGCGATTCTGCGCGGCACCGGCCGCGGCACGGTGGTCGCGGGCTGACAGGCTTGTAAGCGTCGGATCCGACAATAATCGGAGCAGGACCAGAAGTTTCAGGAGGGAGAGCGATATGCCCACGGGCAATTTCGACATCAACGAATTGAAACGCCGCATGCAAGGCGCGACCCAGGCCCTCAAGCACGAACTCGGCGGCTTGCGTACCGGGCGCGCGGCGGCTTCGATGCTGGAACCGGTGCAGGTTGACGCTTACGGCACCCACATGCCGCTCAACCAGCTTGCGACCATCAGCGTGCCGGAGCCGCGGTTGCTGTCCGTGCAGGTCTGGGACAAGTCGATGGTCAAGGCGGTGGAAAAGGCGATCATCGATTCCAATCTCGGCTTGAGCCCGGCCACCGAGGGCCAGGTGCTTCGCTTGAGAATTCCGGAGCTCAACGAAGAACGGCGCAAGGAACTTGTGAAGGTCGCGCATAAATATGCCGAGGCGGCCCGCGTCGCGGTCCGCCACGTGCGGCGGGACGGCCTCGATGTGATCAAGAAACAGGAGAAGAACCACGAGATTTCCGAGGACGATCAGGAGCGCCTTGCCCATGACGTGCAAAAGGCGACCGATGCCGCCATCTCTGAGGTCGATCATTTGCTTGCGGGCAAGGAAAAGGAAATCCTCACCGTCTGACGCATGCCACGCAAGGCTGGCTGCGGTCTTGCGCAGGGGATGGGCGTAACCTATTGATTTGGAGCGTTTTTGTTGCCGCCGGCTGCGAATGGCCGGCCTGGCTGGACGCTCTGGGATAAACCGATGTCGAACGTCGCCGTGCCTGCAACTCCTGCAACTGACGGATCGGACCCCGCCGATACGCCTTTGCATGTCGCGATCATCATGGATGGCAACGGCCGCTGGGCGGCGGCCCGCGGCCTGCCGCGCGCGCAAGGCCACCGCCGTGGCGTGGACGCGTTGCGGCGCGTGGTTCGCGCGGCGGGCGAACTCGGCGTTCTCTATTTGACGATTTTTTCCTTCAGCTCCGAGAACTGGTCGCGGCCTGCGACCGAGATCGGGGATCTGTTCGGCCTGCTCAGGCGATTCATCCGCAACGATCTTGCGACATTGCATCGCGATGGCGTGCGCGTCCGGGTCATCGGCGAACGCGATGGGCTCGAGCAGGACATCTGCGCGATGCTCAAAGAAGCCGAAGACCTGACACGGGACAACACCCGTCTCAATCTCGTGGTCGCTTTCAACTACGGATCGCGGCAGGAAATCGCCAGCGCGGCGCAGCGCCTTGCTCGCGAAGTCGCGGAGGGAAAGCGCGATCCCGCCACAATCAATGCGGATTCGCTAGGCCAGTATCTCGATGCACCGGATATTCCGGACCCCGACCTGATCATCCGCACCAGCGGCGAGCAGCGGCTGTCGAATTTCCTGATGTGGCAGGCGGCCTATAGCGAACTGGTGTTCGTGCCGGTCCTCTGGCCGGATTTCGACAAGGCTGCACTCGAAGGCGCCATCGCCGAATACGCCCGGCGCGAGCGCCGCTTCGGCGGTCTTGCCGTGAAAACCGGATCGTGAGCGGGGGCGAGGCCGCGCCGGCGGCCGCGGCGGAGCGGGGGTCGCGAAATCTTCTGACCCGCATTGCCGCAGCATTGGTGCTTGCTCCGAGCGCCATTGCCATTGCATGGGCCGGCGGATGGCTCTGGACCGGCCTGGTGACGCTGGCCGCAATCGGCCTTTATGTCGAATGGCTGATGATCGTCGGCGTCGGGCGCGCGAGCCGTGTCGTGGCGGCCGGAATTATCGCGCTTGCAGCCGGCGGATTGTGCCTGGCGCTGGGACGGCTCGACGTTGCGCTCGCCATGCTCGCGTTCGGCCTGATCGGCGTCGGGCTGCTGTCGGCGGAAAAGCCCGGCTGGGCCGCGACGGGCTTTTGTTATGCCGCCGCGGCGGAGATTGGCTCGGTGCTGGTGCGCCTCGATGCCGTCGGCGGCTTTGTGGCGCTGATCCTGGTCCTGCTGATCGTGTGGGTCACGGATATCGGCGGCTATTTTGCGGGCCGCGGGCTGGGCGGACCGAAATTGTGGCCGCGCGTCAGCCCCAAGAAGACCTGGGCCGGCGCGATCGGTGGATTTATCGCAAGCCTGGCGATTGCGGCTGCTTTCGCGGCCTTTGGTTATGGTAAAATGGCGCCGTTGCAGGCGCTCGGCGCGGTGTTGTCCATCGCCTCGCAGGTTGGCGACCTGTTTGAATTGGCGGTGAAGCGCCGGTTCGGCGTCAAGGACTCCAGCCAGATCATTCCCGGCCACGGCGGGCTGCTCGACCGCCTCGACGGCTTCGTGGCCGCGATCGTGCTTGCGGCCCTTATCGGGATTTTGCGCGGCGGCGTCGATGGCGTCGGCCGCGGTCTTGTGGTTTGGTGAGGACATGAGCGCCGTTCCGTTGCGCAACAACCCAGCCGCGGCATCGGCCGTCCGTGCCGTAACCGTGCTCGGCGCCACCGGCTCGATCGGTGACAGCACGATGGATTTGCTGCGGGCGTCGCCCGAGCGGTATCAAGTCGAGGCACTGACGGCCAACACCAACGTCAAGGCGCTGGCGAAGCTGGCGATCGAGTTCGACGCGCGCTTTGCCGCGATTGCCGACCCGGCGTGCTTTGACCAACTCAAGGACGCGTTGGCCGGCACCGGCACCGAATGCGGTGCCGGTGAAAGCGCGATCATCGAGGCGGCTTCGCGTCCGGCGGACTGGCTAATGGCCGCCGTCAGCGGCGCCGCCGGGCTGAAGCCCGCGCTTGCAGCCGTCGACAGGGGCACCACGATCGCGCTGGCGAACAAGGAATGCCTGGTGTGCGCCGGCGACTTCTTCATGCAGCGCGCGGCCAAGGCAGGGGCCTGCATTCTGCCCGCCGATTCCGAGCACAACGCGCTGTTTCAGGCGCTGGGCTCCGGCAACCGCCAGGAGCTTGTTCGAGTCATCATCACCGCGTCCGGCGGCCCGTTCCGGACATGGAAGAGCGCCGACATCGAACAGGCCACATTGGCGCAGGCGCTGAAACATCCGAACTGGAGCATGGGACAGAAGATCACCATCGATTCCGCGTCGATGATGAACAAGGGGCTCGAGGTAATCGAAGCGTCCTATTTGTTCGCGCTGACGCCCGACGAGATCGACGTGCTGGTGCATCCGCAATCGATCGTCCACGGCATGGTCGAATTTTCGGATCGTTCGGTGGTGGCGCAGCTGGGCGCGCCCGACATGCGCACGCCGATTGCGCATTGCCTCGGATGGCCCGATCGCATTGTCGGACCGGCGGCGCCGCTCGATCTGGCCAAAATCGGACAGCTGACCTTCGAGGCGCCCGATTTCGATCGGTTTCCAGCGCTTCGCCTCGCCTACGACGCCTTGCGGACGGGAAGGGGCGCGACCACGGTCTATAATGCGGCCAATGAGGTCGCGGTGGCCGCCTTCATCGGGGGCAGCATCAGGTTCGGGGCCATCGCACGGCTTGTCGAGGCCACGATGAACGATTGGGTGCGGTCCGGAAACCTCAGCCCGCTGACCTCCGCGGACGACGCCATTGCCGTTGACCATGTTGCGAGAAATAAAGCCGTCACCCTCTTGCCTCAAATTGCCGCAAAGGCATCCTAGAGGGTTGGGGGACAGGGCCAGCGGCTCTGCTTGAGGGGAATTGGATGTCCGAGTTTTTCCTGCACAGTTTCAATACGTTGAGCCATGGCTTGATCGGCTACATCATTCCCTTCCTGTTCGTGCTGACGATCGTCGTGTTCTTCCATGAACTTGGACATTTCCTGGTCGCACGCTGGGCCGGCGTGAAGGTGTTAACGTTCTCGCTCGGTTTCGGGCCGGAACTCGCCGGTTTCAACGACCGCCATGGCACGCGCTGGAAGATTTCCGCCATTCCGCTCGGCGGCTACGTAAAATTCTTCGGCGACGAGAGCGAGGCCTCCACGCCGTCGAGCGAAGCGCTCGCCAACATGACTGCGGACGAGCGCGAAGGTAGCTTTCACCACAAGAAAGTCGGACCGCGCGCAGCGATCGTTGCTGCCGGTCCGATTGCGAATTTCATTCTGGCGATCGTGATCTTCACCGGCCTATTCACGTTCTTCGGCAAGCCGAGCACGACCGCGCGGGTCGACAAGCTGGAATTGGGCAGCGCCGCCGAGAAAGCCGGCTTCCAGCCCGGTGACGTGGTCACGGCCATCGACGGCAATGCGATCGGAGGCTTCTCCGATATGCAGCGGTTCGTGAGTATTCGCCCCGGCGAGAAGCTGACCTTCACGGTCAAGCGCGGCGATTCCACCCTGCAATTGCAGGGCACGCCGGAACTCAAGGAAGTCAAAGACGCCTTCGGAAATGTGCACCGGCTCGGCGTGCTCGGCATTACGCGGGCGACCAATCCCGGCGACGTCCTGACCGAGCGGGTCAATCCTGCGACCGCGCTTTGGCTTGGCGTCAAGGAAACCTGGTTCGTGGTCGACCGGACACTGGCCTATATCGGCGGGGTCTTCACCGGGCGCGAAGCGGCCGACCAGGTCGGCGGTCCCCTGCGCATCGCTCAAATCTCCGGGCAGGTCGCCACCATCGGTGTCGCCGCCCTGATCCATCTGGCGGCGGTGCTCTCGATTTCGATCGGACTGCTGAACCTGTTTCCGGTGCCGCTGCTCGATGGCGGTCACCTTTTGTTCTATGCGGTCGAGGCCGTCCGCGGCCGGCCGTTGTCGGAACGGGCGCAGGAGATGGGGTTCCGGATCGGTCTCGGGCTGGTGCTGATGCTGATGGTGTTTGCGACCTATAACGACATCCTGCATCTGGCCGCGTCATGAACCGCCTTTTCAGTCGCGTGGCCGATGGGCAACGTCTTGGAATGAAAATGAAATTGCACTGCGAAAGGCCGTTTGCCGCCCCGGCTAAATTGGCTACAAGCAGGGCAACAAATGGGAATCTGCCGGATCGTAGGGGTGCGGGCCGGCTCAAGAATAACAAGGGCGCTTTGCGCATGAATGTTGGAATGCGAGTGCGGGGAGGCTTGTTGGCCGCCCTGATTCTGGTCGCACTGCCGGTTGTCGCCACCGCGGCCGCTGTGCTGATGTCGTCGCCCGCAGCCGCCCAGACCGCGTCGTCGATTGTGGTCGAGGGCAACCGGCGCGTCGAAGTCGAAACCATTCGCTCGTATTTCAAGCCGGGTCCCGGCGGGCGGCTTGACCAGGGCCGCATCGACGACGGACTGAAAGCGCTGATCGAGACCGGACTGTTCCAGGACGTCAAGATCAACCAGGCCGGCGGCCGGATCGTGGTGACCGTGATCGAAAATCCGGTGATCGGCCGCATTGCCTTCGAAGGCAACAAGAAGGTCAAGGACGAGCAGCTTTCGACGGAAATCCAGTCCAAGCCGCGCGGCACGCTGTCGCGTCCGATGGTGCAGTCCGACGCCCAGCGGATCGCGGAAATCTATCGCCGTTCCGGCCGCTACGACGTGCGGGTCAATCCCGAGATCATCGAACAGCCGAACAACCGCGTCGATCTGATCTTCACCATCACCGAAGGCTCCAAGACCGGCGTCAAGTCGATCGAGTTCATCGGCAATGTCCAGGTCTCCTCGTACCGGCTGCGCGACATCATCAAGACCCGCGAATCCAATATTCTGAGCTTCCTGGGCGGCGCCGACACCTATGATCCCGACCGGGTCGAAGCGGACCGCGACCTTATTCGCCGCTATTATCTGAAGCGCGGTTTTGCCGACGTGCAGGTGGTGGCCGCGTTGACGGAATACGATCCCCAGAAGGGCGGATTCCTGGTGACCTTCAAGATCGAGGAGGGCCAGCAATACCGCGTCGGCTCGGTTGAGTTCCAGTCCTCCATTCCGACCCTCAACGGCAATTCGCTGCGTAGTTTCTCGCGCGTCAACGTCGGCTCGGTCTACAATGCCGAAGCGCTGGAAAAATCCGTTGAGGAAATGCAGATCGAAGCCTCGCGGCGCGGTTATGCCTTTGCATCCGTGCGTCCGCGCGGCGATCGCAATTTCGAGGCGCATACCGTGTCGATCGTTTTTGCGATCGACGAAGGCGCGCGGACCTACATCGAGCGCATCAACATCCGCGGCAATACCCGTACCCGGGACTACGTGATCCGCCGCGAATTCGACGTCTCCGAGGGCGATGCCTACAACCGTGCGCTGGTCGACCGTTCCGAACGCCGCCTGAAGAATCTCGATTTCTTCAAAAGCGTGAAAATCAGCACCGAACCGGGCTCTTCGACCGACCGCGTGATCCTCGTGGTGGATCTGGAAGAGAAATCCACCGGCGACTTCTCGGTGTCCGGCGGCTATTCGACGTCAGACGGTGCGCTGGCCGAGGTCAGCATTTCCGAGCGCAACTTCCTCGGCCGCGGCATGTTCGCGAAGGCCGCGGTCCAGTATGGCCAGTATGCGCGCGGCGCTTCGCTTTCGTTTATCGAGCCCTATCTGCTCGACTATCGAGTAGCCGGTGGTCTCGACCTGTTCTATCGCGAGCAACTGGCCAACAGCTACGTTTCCTATAACACCAAGACGCTCGGCTTCAGCCCGCGGCTTGGCTTCGGTCTGCGCGAAGACATGTCGTTGCAGCTGCGCTATTCACTGTATCAGACCTCGGTTTCGCTGCCATCCGCACTGAACAATTGCAACAACATTCCATTTCTGCCGGATGGCACTCCGAACCCGGCGTACTTCCCGACTCCGGCTTTCATAAACAGCGCTCTCAATCCGGGCGGCGTCGGTTTCGACCCCAGCGGAAATACTGCCCTCAACGGCATTCCCGGCTGTTTGGGTGACGGCGAATCTTCGCTTCCGGTGCGCAAGGAACTGGCGAACGGATCGACTTTGACCTCGCTGGTCGGCTACACGCTCAATTTCAACACCTTGGACAACAACAAAAACCCGACCGACGGCCTGCTGATCGATTTCAGGCAGGATTTTGCCGGCGTCGGCGGCGATGTGACCTACCTGAAGTCGGCGGTCGACGGCAAATACTATACGCCGCTGGTTGCCGATATCGTCGGCTTGATTCATCTGCAGGCCGGAGCGCTGACCAAGATCGGCAACAACGACATCCGCATGCTCGACCATTTCCAGATGGGGGCGAACCTGGTCCGCGGCTTTGCGCCCAATGGCATAGGTCCGCGCGATATCACCAACTTCCAGTTCCTCGGCGGCGGAGACGCGCTGGGCGGCACCAAATATTGGGGCGCGTCGGCCGAGTTGCAGATGCCGTTCTGGTTCCTGCCGAAGGAAGTCGGCCTGAAGGGCGCGGTTTATGCCGATGCCGGCTCGTTGTTCGATTATCAGGGACCGACATCGAACGTGTTGACCGGCGAAGTCAACTCGGCGCTGTGCAAATGCGCGATGGTTTATGACAGCGGCAATGTGGTTCGCAGTTCGGTGGGCGTCGGGCTGATCTGGGCGTCGCCGTTCGGACCGCTGCGTTTCGATTACGCGGTACCGCTTACCAAGGGTCAGTACGATCGCGTGCAGCAATTCAAGTTCGGCGGCGGCACTTCGTTCTGAGGTCACACCGCAGGCCGGACCGCAGCGGATGCAATGGCGCAGCCAACCTTCTTCAAGCAACCGCGGTTATCGACGCTGGCTGAAATCGCGGCGTTGACGAAGGCGCATTTGGTCGACGCCTCGCGCGCCGGCCAAAAGATCAGGGGGCTGGCTTCGCTCGACGAAGCGGGGCCGTTGCACCTGATATTTTTCGACAACCTGAAATATACCGGCCAGCTTGCGCAGACACGCGCCGGCGCCTGTCTGGTGAGCGAGAGATTTGCCGCGGCCGTTCCGTCTCATGTAGCCGTGCTGCGCGCAGCCGACCCTTTTCGCGCGTTCGTGACCTTGGCGCGCGAGCTTCATGCCGATTCGCTGCGCCCGCAGTCCTGGTTCGGCAATAGTGGCATTGCGGCATCGGCCGTTATTCACCCAACCGCACATCTGGAAGACGACGTGATCGTCGATCCGCTTGCCGTCATCGGACCCGGCGCTGAAATCGGCGGCGGTTCGGTGATAGGGTCGGGCGCGGTGATCGGCGCTAATGTCCGAATCGGCAGGGATTGCGACGTCGGCGCCGGCACCACGATTCAATATGCGCTTGTCGGCAACAATGTCCTGATTCATCCCGGCTGTCATATCGGACAGGACGGTTTTGGATTCGTTGCCGGATCCGGCCGTCAGGTCAAGGTGCCGCAGACCGGCCGCGTGCTGATTCAGCACGACGTCGAAATCGGCGCCGGAACCACCATCGACCGCGGCAGCTTGCGCGACACGGTAATCGGCGAAGGCACCAAAATCGACAACCAGGTCCAGATCGGCCACAATGTGACGGTCGGCCGGCATTGCGTGCTTGCCGCCAAGGCGGCGCTTGGCGGCAGTCTGACGATTGGCGACCACGTGGCGCTCGGCGCCGGAGTAGGGATCAACAATCACGTGAACATCGGGGACGGGGCGCAGATCACGGCAATGAGCGGCGTCAAGGACGACGTGCCCGCCCGCGGCCGCTGGGGCGGCTTCTTTGCCAAGCCGACCAGGCAGTGGTTTCGCGAAATCGTCGCGGTCGAGCGGCTGGTGCGGGACGCCGCGCCGGGCGCGCGATCGGGTTCGGGCAAGCCGAATGTCGAGGGAAGCGAATGACGGAGTTGCCGGTCAAGATCGAGATGGTGGATATCAATACCATCCTGAAAACGCTTCCGCATCGCTATCCGATGCTGCTGATCGATCGGGTCATCGACATAAGGGCCGACTACAGCGGCATCGGCATCAAGAACGTCACCTTCAACGAGATGCCGTTCCTCGGTCATTTCCCGGACCGGCCGGTATATCCGGGCGTGATGATGATCGAGGCCATGGCGCAGACCGCGGGCGTCATCGGCATCCTGTCGGTGGTGGGCACCCAGAAGCCGCGCGCGGTATATTTCCTCACCATCGACAAGTGCAAGTTTCGCAAGCCGGTGATGCCGGGGGACACCATCGAATATCACATGCGCAGCATCGGCCGCCGCAAGACCATGTGGTGGTTTCACGGCGACGCGAGGGTGAACGGCGCCACCGTCGCCGAGGCCGACGTCGGCGCCATGCTGACGGACTGACGGGGATTGTGGCGGGGGACGCATCGGTTGCTGGAAGGGTTTTACAAGGTCAGGTTCCAGGTCGACGACGCGGTCGGCCGAAGCGTGATGTATGCGCAGGCCGGCAAGATGCTCGGCGGCAATTCGGCGTTCGCGCATTACGGCACCTATCGGGAGGCCGATGGCGTCGTTACTTCCGAGATCACCAGCCATCGCCACAATGAAGACCCGAACTACAAGTCGCTGCTGGGCGCCGATATCGCCACCATCGACGTTAAAGGCAGCGCGGACGGCGACATCTATCGCTTCAGGGGCGGCTCGCCGCAGATGCCCGGCGCCGTGTTTCAATCGGTGATGACGCCGATCGACGATGAGATTGTCGCTCCCGTCGCGGCGGTCGGCGAAGGCGGCATTGTCAACGGGCTGTATTCTATCCACATCCGGATGCTCGACGGCATCGAAGGCGGCCTTACCGGCGTAATGCTGCTTCACGACGGCCGCATTCTCGGCGGTGACGCATTTTTCTACTATCTCGGTACCTACACCTCGGCCAACGGCCGCTGGAAGGGCCAGATCCTCAATCAGGAGCACACGCCGGCCAAAGGCGAGAATCCGATCTTCGGCGGCCATCAGGTCGGGATCGGCTTTTCCGGCACCTGCGACGACCAGGGCGCATTGCTGGATGCGACGGCGCTGGCGGGCAAGCGCAGCCTTCGATTGACCGCGGTGCTGAAGCTGATGCGGCCGGCGTAGTCCAGTGCCTAATTTGAATTTCGTAGCAGTCCAATTTGATCGAGACCACGCGCCGCTTTTTTGCGCTGTAGAGTCGCCTGCCGTACGGACCACCGCTGGGAAACGATTTAGGGATCAAGAAAATCGTCAACCGAGGAGGCGGCGCCATGGAAAGAAGGCGCATCGAGAAAAAACTGACCTTTGAGCAGCGGCTTGCGCAAGAGGCCATTCGATTTAGAGAGGCGGCCGAAAGGGAGCGCCCCGGTACTACGGCTCGGGAGCTGCTCTTGCGGCGGGCCCGGCAGGCTGAAACAGCTTTGCACATCAACGAGTGGCTGACCTCACCGGGACTGGCTTCACCTAAGTGAACGAATATCGAGCCTCTATCGTCGGAACGGACGGTCATTTCCCGGTTTTCAAGCCTTCGGTTGTGCCGATGACAGGAATCGTCGCCGGAAAAAGCACAGCCGCCTAAATTGCTTCATAAAGATCAGGCAATCACCGCCTCTGCAATTTACAAAGGTGGCATGATGCGGTGGTTTGTCGGAACCTTGCTTGCGCTCTTGGTAGGTGTTGGAATCTACGTTGGATCGGCGCTGGTTTCGCTCAGCGGATTGGTGCAGGCGGCGCGCGCCGGCGATGGCGCCGGTGTTCTTGCACGAACGGATACCGAGCGGCTGCGACGCTCGCTGGTCGACCAAATCGTGTCGGCCTATCTGAAGCAATTGGGCAAAGATCGGCCGGTCAAGCCTCTGGAGCGGGCGCTCGCAAACACCTACGGCGCGACCGTTGCCGATGCGATGATTGCGAAAATGCTCACCGAGGAAAATCTCACGCGCATTCTGAAAAATGGCGCGATCGGCTCGGGCGAGAGCCCGATTTCAAACATGCAAGGACTCGGCGAGATTGATACCTCCAACCTGCTCGGAATGCTAAATCGCATTTCACCAATAAAGCCGGTCGAATTGCTGGTGCGCCTTGGTGACGCTGAAAGCGCAGGAGCCGTGAGCATCCATTTCGCGGGAAACGGTTGGAAACTGTCAGGCATCCGGCTGCCGACCGCGGCCCTTCAAGTGCTGGCTCAAAGCCTGATCGACGGCAGGGCGCGGAAGGGCTGAGCGCATCCAAGCGGTTGACGAACCCGACTGCAGCCAAGTCATAGAGCAATTACCCAAACCGCCAGTGCAATGAGAATGGCCACGCCAATGCCCAGCATGACAAGGAATAACCTGCCCATCAGCGCTCCCTGCGAACGCCCTTGAACTTGCTCTTTGCCGGCGCCTTCTTCTGCTCCATGAACTCGCCGGATGTTTTATCCCGCTTGGTCCAGGTCTTTTTACCCATCGTCCTGGTCGCAAGCTGACTGCGCTTCTTCACCGCGCCCTTGCGCGCATTGTCGCCAACAGGCTTGTTAACCGCCATGATATTCTCCCATTGCCAGACCGCGCCAGGCGGCGCTCACTAAAAACTGCGAAGCTGCATGAAAGGTTCCCGGGCCGAACGATTCGGCGGGACGTTGCGGTCCGGGCGAGGGGACGAATTCACGGAGCCCGGAAAACCGCAGTTTGCTTCCGCGACCAGTAAAGGGCGAGCGGCCCGAACAGAATGCCTGCGGCGAGGACGGCGAATGCCGTCAGCCAGGCTGATCCGCTCTGCGGTCCGCCTGCCGCGTCGAGCGCAACACCTACTCCCCAGGAACCAAGCGCGGAAAGGCCAAAGCCGACCGTTGAATGCATCGCCATGGTGGCTCCCCGGTAATCGGGATTTGCAGTCATCGACATGCCGGATGTCAGCGCGCCGGAATCCGCCGGGACCGTGATCGCATAGATCGCGAGAAGCCCCAGCAGCAGCCACGGCGAGCCATTTGCAAATATTCCAATCAGAAGCGCTACGGCCGCCGAACACACCATGATGGTGTTGATAGCGCGATGGCGGCCGAACTTCAGGGCAAGTTCGTTGCCGAGTATGCTTGCAGGCATGGCAAGGACCGAAAACACGAAGCTGACGACAAGCGGCGACGGAACCTCGGCGCCGGCATTCCTCACGCTGACGAACATCCAGAACGCCACCAGCCAGGTGCGCACGCCATACAGCTCGAAGCAATGCGCGCCGTAACCGAGGACAAAGCCCATCGCAGGCCGGTTGTTCAGAACAGGCGCGAAATCAAGCAAGCGTCCCGCTGCGGGCTTTGGCTTGACCGGCCGCAGCAAGAAACACGCTGCGATCATGACAAGCGGGCCAAACCCTGTGACAAAAAATGCCGCGCGCCATCCCAGCCTTTCGGCGATCAGCTGCGACACCAGAAATGAAAAGCCCACGCCCAAGGAAAAGCTTGAGGTGTACAGCGTAACCGCCCGGGATGAATCACCCGGCTTAAGTCGATCGGTCAGTGCCTTGAGACCCGGCATATAGGCTCCGGCAAAACCCACGCCGGCAATGCTCCACAGCAGGGCGCCCGACCAAAGCCCCTGCGCAAAAAACCCGAACAGCAATGTAGCGAATGCGCTCAACGCCGAACCGGCGATCAGAACGAGCCGCGCATCCATGCGATCGGTGAGGGTAGCGAGGAAGGGCACGGCGACCATGTAGCCCGCGGCATAAGCCCCCGCCAGCAAACCTGCTTCGGCGCCGCTCAGGTGCCACTCGGGAATAAGAAACTCGGCCAGTATTGACGGCACGACCACATGAGGCAGCAAGCTTCCAAGCTGCCCGAAGCACATAGCCGTTATCAAGGACCGGCCTTGCAAAGTCCTTAAGCGCATCCGCATCCAGCCTTGCCATCCTGCTTTGCTTTGGCGTCGGCAACACAGCAGGCGCTTGCTTCCGCCGGCGCGGGACCGCCGCAGCATCCGGCGGCTTCCGCCGCGGCGCCCCGGCTGCACACCCCTGTCTCGGGAAGGACAAGCTCGACACGGCGAGCCGCTTCATGATCGCCCGCGATCTCGGCTGCGATCGAGCGCACCTGCTCATACCCTGTCAGCATCAGGAAAGTCGGCGCGCGGCCGTAAGACTTCATCCCGGCAAAGTAAAATCCGGACTCTTCCTGCGCCAGCTCGCGCGCGCCATGCGGCCGCACGGTGCCGCAGCTATGCTCGTTCGGATCAATCAACGGCGCAAGCGCGACGGGACATTCGATGGCGGGATCAAGCTGGATTCGCAATTCGCGCAGGAAACTCAGATCGGAACGGAAGCCGGTGGCGACGATCAATTCATCTGCCGCAATTGCGCGGCCGCAGGAGGTCGATGCGGCCCCGATCCGCAGCCGGTCTCCCTCACGCGTCACATCCGTGACCCGGAATTCCGTTTCCACCTGAATTTGTCCGGCAGCCACGCGCGCCGCAAATTCGGCGCCGAGTTGGCCGCGTGCCGCAAGCCTATCATTCGCGCCGCCGCCAAACGCCTTGGCGGGATTATCTCCGCGCAGCAGCCAGACAGGCTTGGTACCGCAAGATCCAGCGGAAAGACGCGCGAGATCAATCAACGTTCCGATCGCGGAATGTCCGGCGCCGAGAACGGCGACAGTCTTGCCCGCATACTGCGCCCGGGCTTTACCGAGCACGTCCGGCATGCCGTATGCGATGTTCGCGGCATTGTCCCGCTCGCCAATGGCATGGAGGCCGTTCGCACCGGCAGGGTTTGGCGAAAACCACGTGCCCGACGCGTCGATCACGGCCTGCGCCTGAAGGCTTTTGGGACCCGCGCCGTTTTGGTAGCGGAGTTCGAACGGAGCCGCTTCGCGGCCTTTGGTCTTGAGCTTGTCAAACCCGATCCGGCTGATGTCCGTCACGCGGCTTGACGTTTGAATATGATCCTTCAGCCTGGTTTTGGTCGCCAGAGGTTCAAGATAGCGCTCGATCAGTTCGCCGCCCGTCGGATAATCGGCCGGCGCAGGCGAATTCCAGCCGGTTGCTTTCAGGAGCCGTTCCGAAGCGCGGTCGATATTGTATTCCCAAGGAGAGAAAAGGTGAACATGCGCCCATTGCCGTATCGCGTGCGCCGCTGACGGCCCTGCCTCAAGCACGATCGGAGTGAAGCCACGCTCCAGAACATGGGCGGCGGCGGCAAGGCCTATTGGACCGGCGCCAATGACGGCAACCGTCTTGCTCATCCTGTTCTCCTATCAAACTAGAAATATCGAAATTACGGACACGAGAATTAAGCCGCCGTCTTTGTGTCCTTGCATTCCGCATCGGCACAGCATTCAGCGACAAGGAAATCGACCAGACCCCGCATCACGTCGTAGTTGGCATGGCAGACAAGCGTGGTGGCCTCGCGGACCTGCGTAATCAGGCCCACCGTCACCAGCGCCTTGACATGATGCGACAGCGTCGATGGCGCGACCTTGAGCTTTTCCTGGAGTCGGCCGACGGGCAGGCCGGCATTCCCGGCACGCACCAATGTTCGGTAAATCCGCAGCCGCGTCTCGTTGCCGAGCGCTTCAAGGCGGGTTGCCGCTTCGTCGATCTTCATCGTCACATATTTCCAGAAGTCCGCGCCCCCGTCAACCATATTTCTAGTACAATCGAATAAAGGATGAGTGCGAGTTTCTCGACCTGCGCATGTTTTGTCCCGCCAGGTCTTCTATCCCCGGACTCTCCAAATTCCTGGGCCACCGGCCTTGCGGGACCATTTGCAGCGTGATCGGATTTGGCAGCCTGCTCAATTGACAACGTTCGAGGTCTACTACCAAATCATGGCTACCTGTCGGGAGGATACAAAATGAGAATATTCGCCGCTGCCGTGACCTCGGCCATTTTGATCGTGACAATTGCAAGCTCGTTTTCTTCAAGCGCTTATGCCGCGCGGGCAGGAGCAATGAGCGGGCGCGACACCACCTACGGATCGACCAAAGGCAAGAAATGCGCAAACGGGGTGTGCACCCCCGCTGCCGGGAAAAACACGAAAAAATAATAGGCCGCTTGACCGGACGCCCTTGACGGCTGTTTTCACGGTACTTGCCCGCTAGCTCAGCGTGCAGCCGGGAAAGCGTGCGGACGCTTGCCTGGTTTTGACCGGCTAGCTGTCTTGTGGCGCTGTTGCCATGTTTACCGAAACTTCTTCCCGTTCCTGCGGCGACGTGACGAAACAGTACGAAACCAACCGTCACTGGACAGGTCGGGCATGTCGGGCTAACCACTGGAAAATTCAACGCATTCGCACGCGGCATCCCCAGTGAACCCGGACATTCGATGAGCAGGATCGATCCCACCGCGCGGATTGAAGACGGCGCTGTGATCGGCGAGGGCAGCTCGATCGGTCCTTATTGCATGATCGGGCCGGAGGTCGTGATCGGACCCGATTGCCGGCTGATCGGGCATGTCCATGTCACCGCGCAAACCAGCATCGGCGCCGGCTGCACGATCTATCCGTTCGCCTCGCTAGGTACGCCGCCGCAGTCGCTGAGCTACCGCGGCGAATCGACGAAGCTTCAGATCGGCGATGGCTGCATTATCCGGGAGTCGGTGACCATGAATGCCGGCAGCGTGGCCGGCGGCGGCGTTACCCGCGTCGGGGACCGCGGATATTTCATGAACTGCAGCCATGTCGGGCATGATTGCCAGGTCGGCAATGACGTGATCTTCGCGACCTCCGCGACCCTGGGCGGCCATTGCAAGATCGGCGATTTCGTTTTCATCGGCGGGCTGTCCGCGGTGCATCAGTTCACGCGGGTCGGGCCGCAGGTGATGGTCGGCGGCGTCTGCGGCGTGCGCGGCGACGTTATTCCGTTCGGCCTGGTGAACGGCCAGTATGCCGTTCTCGAAGGCCTCAACATCGTCGGCATGAAGCGCCGCAAGTTTACCCGCGAGCGGCTTGCCGTGGTACGCTCGTTTTATCAAAGGCTGTTTCATGGACCGGGCGTGTTTGCCGAACGCCTGAACGACGTGCAGCATCTTGCGGCCGAGGATCCCGCGATCGCGGAGATTCTGGAATTTATCGGCGAGAGCAAGCATCGCGCGCTCTGTCTGCCGGCGGGTGACGGCAGCAAGGCTTGATCATGGGATCGCCGGGCGGATCATGAACCAGGCTTTGCAGATTTCATCGCCCATCGGCCTGATCGCGGCAGGCGGCGTGCTGCCGTTCGCGGTGGCGGATTCGTTGACCGCGCGCGGCATCAGTCCGGTGTTTTTCGCCTTGCGCGGCGTCTGCGATCCGGCGCTGGTGGCGCGCTTTCGTCACCACTGGATTTCGATCGGCCAGCTCGGCAGGCTGGCGAAATTGCTGCGCGCTGAAAACTGCCGCGACCTGGTGTTTATCGGCGCGCTGGTACGCCCGGCACTGTCCGAGATCCGGCTCGACTGGAAAACCCTTCGCGCCATGCCGAGCGTGTTGAAAGCCTTCCGCGGCGGCGACGATCACCTGCTGTCCAGCGTCGGCCGCATTCTGGAGCGGGATGGGTTCCGCATGGTGGGGATCAAGGACGTCGCCCCGGATTTGCTGATGCCGCAGGGCTGTCTCACCCGCGCTACTCCCAATGCCGACGCCGATGCCGATATCGCCAGAGGGCGAGAAGTGTTGCGGGCGCTCAGCCCGTTCGACATCGGGCAGGCTGCGATCGTCGTTGACGGTCACGTCCTTGGGGTGGAAGACATCGAGGGCACCGACGGGTTGCTGGCGCGGGTGGCGCGCCTTCGCGCGGAAGGGCGCATTCGTGCCAAGCCTGCGCGCGGCGTGCTGGTAAAGGCGCCGAAGAGCGGACAGGATCTGCGGTTCGACCTTCCGACGCTGGGACCGCGCACCATCGAAGGCGCCGCGGCGGCGCGGTTGGCCGGCATCGCCATCGTTGCCGGCAATACCATCGTCGCCGAACCGCAGGCGATGATCGAAGCAGCCGACAAATCCGGGCTCTTCGTTACAGGTTTGCCGGTGTGATGGCGCTGAAGCGAACCTCCCTGGTAGCGCGAAAGATATTTCTGGTCGCGACGGAAGAATCCGGCGACCGGCTCGGCGCCAACCTGATGAAGGTGTTGCGGCAGCGGCTTGGCGATGCCGTGCGATTTGAGGGCGTCGGCGGGCTGACCATGGCGCGCGAGGGCCTGGTGTCGCTGTTCCCGATCGAGGAATTATCGATCATGGGATTTACCGCGGTGGCGCGGAAACTTCCGATGATTCTGCGCCGGGTACGTGAAACCGCCGACGCCGCGATCATGGCGGCCCCCGATATTGTGGTGATTATCGACAGCCCCGACTTTACCCATCGCGTCGCGCGGCAGGTTCGGGCGCGGGCGCCGGCCATACCGATCGTCGATTATGTGGCGCCCACGGTATGGGCTTGGCGATCCGGCCGCGCCCGCGCGATGCGCCGCTACATCGATCACGTGCTGGCGCTATTGCCGTTCGAGCCGGAGGCATATCGCAGGCTCGGAGGGCCACCTTGCAGCTATATCGGCCATACCCTGATCGAACAGATCGGCTCGCTCCGGCCGGGCGCCGACGAGCAGCGCCGCCGCGACGCCAAGCCGCCGGTGCTGCTGGTGCTGCCGGGAAGCCGCCGCAGCGAGATCCGGCACCATATGGCGGTGTTCGGCGAGACGCTGCGATTGCTGCGCGACCAGGGCGCGGATTTCGAGCTGGTGCTGCCGACCATGCCGCATCTGCTCGACGCGGTTCGCGAGGGCGTTGCGAACTGGCGGGTAGCGCCGCGCATCGCGGTCGGCGAGAAGGAAAAGAAAGCCGCATTCCGGATCGCGCGAGCGGCCTTCGCCAAATCCGGCACCGTGACGCTTGAGCTTGCGCTCGCCGGCGTGCCGATGATCGGCGCCTACCGCGCCGGTCCGATCGAGATGTGGATTGCGCTGACGCTCGCCAAAACGCCATCCGTCATTCTGGCAAACCTGGTCATCGGCGAAAATGTGATCCCGGAATTCATGCAGCGCGATGCAACGCCCGAAAAGCTCGCGCCGGCGCTACGCGATGTTCTCGGGGACTCCCCGCAACGGCGGCGCCAGCTGGAAGCGTTTTCGCGGCTCGATACCATCATGGCAACCGGCAACGCGCCGCCGAGCGTGCGAGCCGCGGACATCGTGCTTGAGACACTGAGGAACGCGCGGAAGTAAGGCGTGCCCCGGACCTAGCGCAACGCGCCGCAGCTTGCGGCGTGGTGCGCTGCAGAGCCGGGGACATTGCAGGTCTGGAATGGCTGATTGCGGACGTGCTGCAGATAGGTCAAAAACGACGCCAATGAACCAGAGCCGGCATATTGAGCTTTCTTAAGCCGTAGCAGGCGCTGATACTGGGGTTTGCCAAAGCCGTGACCAACCGGCGCTTGCTGATTCACATTGTTGCAAACTTATAATGGAGCGTTCATGAAACGTCGTGATTTTTTAGCGCGGACCGCGGCTGGCGTTTCCGCAAGTCTCGTTGCGGGGAATGTTCGGTCCGACGGCTACCGTTTCTTCGGTTCAGCGCTTGCCGCTGGCGAGGTCGATCGGCCGAAAGCCGGCCTTGAGCAGAAATTTGCCGAATTTGCACTTTCCATCGAATATCAAGCGCTGCCCGCGGAGGTTATCGCTGCGGCCAAGCGGGTGCTTCTCGACACGCTCGGATGCGCATTCGGATCGGTAGGGAGCGAGCCTGCAAATATAGCCGAGGCGACAATTCGCAAGACTTTCGGCGACGGCAATACAGCCACGGTGATCGGCTATCCGCGGTCCGCTAGCGTAGAAGGCGCGCTGTTCGTCAACGGAGTCCTGGTCCGCTCCCTCGACCTGAACGATACCTATATCGGTACCGAACCCCTTCATCCCAGCGAGGTGCTTCCCACGGCCATCGCGCTTTGCGAGGAGAATGCACGCAGTGGCCGCGATCTCATCGAGGCGATCGTCGCCGGCTATGAGGCCAGCATGCGCGTCAACGACGCCATCTCCTTTATCGAACGGGGTTTTCATCCCTTGTGTGCAGCCTCCTACGGCATCCCCCTGATTGCCGGCAAGATCTGGGGACTGCCCAAGGAAGCCATCGCCAACGCGGTCGGAATTTCAGGCGCCCGTGGCTTCACAAGCTTTGTCGTCAATAGCGGCGCGATCAGTATGATGAAAGCCATGGGACTTGCCGCCACCGCGGCTGACGGCGTTTTCGCGACCCGGCTCGCTGCGCAGGGTTTTACCGGCCCTTCCGGCACTCTGGAATGGCTGGCCTCGAAAATGAAGCCTTCCAAGGAGGGGTTTGCCGTTGACCTCGAGCTTGCGCGATACCGGCTACCCCGGGTGGCATTCAAGCGCTTTCCCATTCAAATCGAGTTGCAGGCCGTGGCAGAGGCCGGCGCATTACTTTCTGCGAAGATCGAGGATCGCGCACAAAATATTCGGGCGATCACGGTTGAGACCTATCCCGGGATAATCGAGCGCGTCGCAGATCCGGCGAAATTCAAGCCGCAGACAAAGGGCACCGCCGATCACAGTCTGCCGGTCTGCCTTGCGATGGCGCTTCTCGACGGCGATGTGACGGTAGCCCAATTCGAGAAAGATCGCTGGCGGGCCCAGGACGTGATGGCACTGGTGGACAAGACCTCGGTAAAGCCCGGGGAGGCGCTCATCGCCAAACTCCCCAAGGGACGCGGTGCAAACATTGAGATTGTATTCTCCGACGGCCAGGTTTTGCGCGAGACCGTGGAAGTCCCCGAAGGCGATTCCGAGCGCCCGCTCTCGCGATCATCGCTCGAACGCAAGTTCATGAATTTTGCGGTCCCGGTCGTCGGCAAGGCCGGCGCTGAGCGCGTGATGTCTTACGTCGATGGCCTCGAAGATCTCAAGGATGTTCGGGAACTGACCCAAGCCCTCAAGGGTGCTGGAAAGCCAAATCCTGTCTGAACGAAAAAGCGCGCCTCGGTTTTGCCCGCGGTTTGCCTCAACGCAATCACAAGGGATTAATGTTGCGAGCCGGCTCCGGTTCGGGTGACGAAGCTTAAGCACCTCACGCAGCTTGGGATTTCGCCGCATATCGCGCGACAATCAGGCCGCGCGCCGTTCGCACATACCTAGTAAGCGCTTCAATTGACGCGGGAATTTGCGTGCCAGCTAATATTTCACCACGCCACGCCCGTAAGCCGTTCCACCGCCGCGCTTTTCCGTTATCATTTGGGCCGCCAAGACGCACAAAAACCACGCGCGCTGCCACCTTTTCGACGCACGTGCCTGACGTTTGCCGCAAAACTCGGTACTGCGCACGGCCTGCGCCCGGCATGTGCCTTAAGGCCTTCAACTCACACGGAGTTCTTCTACCCGCGTTTGGCGATATTGACGTAATCGCGATGCGTCTTGCCCGTGTAGAGCTGACGCGGGCGGCCGATCTTCTGATGCGGATCCTCGATCATCTCGCTCCACTGGCTGATCCAGCCGACGGTGCGGGCGACCGCGAACAGCACGGTGAACATCGAGGTCGGGAAGCCCATCGCCTTCAGCGTGATCCCCGAATAGAAATCGACGTTCGGATAGAGCTTGCGCTCGATGAAATATTCGTCGCTGAGCGCGATCTTCTCCAGCTCCAGCGCGACCTTGAGCATCGGATCGTCGCCGTGGCCGGTTTCCGCCAGAACCGCGTGACACATCTTCTGCATGATCTTGGCGCGGGGATCGTAGTTCTTGTAGACGCGATGACCAAAACCCATCAGGCGGACTTCGCTGTTCTTGTCCTTCACCCGCTTGATGAAGTCCGGAATCTTGTCGACCGAGCCGATGCCGGACAGCATCGCCAGCGCGGCTTCGTTGGCGCCGCCATGGGCCGGTCCCCACAGGCAGGCAATGCCAGCGGCGATGCAGGCAAACGGATTGGCGCCGGAGGAGCCGGCGATCCGCACCGTCGAGGTCGAGGCGTTCTGCTCGTGGTCGGCGTGCAGGATGAAGATCTTGTCCAGCGCGTCGGCGAGAACCGGGTTGATCTTGTACTCCTCGCAGGGCACCGCGAAGCACATGTGCAGAAAGTTTTCGGCAAAGCTCAGCGAATTCTTCGGATACATGAAGGGCTGGCCGATGGTGTATTTGAACGCCATCGCCGCCAGCGTCGGAATCTTGGCGATCATGCGCATCGAAGCGATCATTCGCTGGGTCGGATCGTTGATGTCGGTGGAGTCGTGATAGAACGCGGCCAGCGCGCCGACCGCCGCCACCATGATCGCCATCGGATGGGCGTCACGACGGAAGCCTTGGTAAAACCGCGCCATCTGCTCGTGGACCATGGTGTGATGGATCACGCGGTTGTCAAAGTCTTCCTTCTGCGCCTTGGTCGGAAGCTCGCCGTACAGCAGCAGGTAACAGGTTTCCAGGAAGTCGCCTTTTTCCGCCAGTTGCTCGATCGGATATCCGCGGTATTCCAGGATGCCCGCGTCGCCGTCGATATAGGTGATCTTGGACTGGCAGCTGCCCGTGGAGGTAAAGCCGGGGTCGTAGGTGAACATCCCGGCCTGGGCGTAGAGCTTGCTGATGTCGACGACGTCAGGGCCGACGGTGCCGCTCAAAATCGGGAAATCATAGTTCTTGTTGCCGACGGTGAGGGTCGCGGTTTTGGCGGTGGTGTCGGTTTTTGCGTCCATCGTGAAATCCCCGATGCGATCGTTGCGGAGGCCGGGCATGCCTGACCAATGAGATGGTGGGACCGGCCGGCTATTCCAGAAGCACCGCTGAAATGGGTATCGTATTGCCGTGTGCACTGCAAGATGGACCGCTGTTTGGACCACGCCCGCCTTTAGGCGGACGCCTGATCGGCCAGCCGACCTAGGCATTCCTCCCGGCCTAGAACCGCCAGCACGTCGAAAATGCCCGGCGAGGTCGTTCGTCCCGTCAGCGCCACCCGGAGCGGCTGGGCGACGGCGCCGAGCTTGAGATTATTCGCTTCGGCAAACGCCCGCGTGGCGGCTTCGGTGGTATCCGCGGTCCACGGAGAAACGGCCTCGAGCACGATGCGAAGTTTGGCGATCAATTCCCGGGTTTCCGGCGTCAACAGCGCCGCGGCTTTTGGCTCGATCGAAAGCGGCCGCTCGGCGAAGATAAAATATGAACTATCGATCAGTTCGACCAGCGTCTTGGCGCGCTGCTTGAGATCCGGCATCGCTCGCAGCAGTTGTGCGCGCGTGCTGTCGTTGAGCTTGGCCTTTATGTCAGGACCATCCGGGACATAGGACAAAAGGTCCTCGAACATGGTCACGAGAGATTGATCGTCGGCATGGCGGATGTAGTGGCCGTTGAGGTTTTCCAGCTTGGCGAAATCGAAGCGCGCTGCCGATCGCCCGATCGCCGGCAGGTCGAAAGCGTCGATCATTTCCTGGGTTGAAAATATCTCCTGGTCGCCATGGCTCCAGCCGAGCCGGACCAGATAGTTGCGCAGCGCCGCCGGCACATAGCCCATGGCGCGGTAAGCCTCGACCCCGAGGGCGCCGTGACGTTTGGATAGTTTCGACCCGTCCGGGCCGTGGATCAGCGGAATGTGGGACATGCTCGGCAGCTCCCATCCCAGCGCGTCGTAGATCTGCTTCTGCCGCGCGGCATTGATCAGGTGATCGTCGCCGCGGATGATATGGGTGACCCCCATGTCGTGATCGTCGACCACCACTGCCAACATGTAGGTCGGATTGCCGTCGCCACGCAGCAGCACGAGATCGTCGAGGCTCTCGTTCTGCCAGACCACGCGGCCCTGCACCTGGTCCTCGATCACGGTTTCACCGGTCTGCGCCGACTTGAGGCGGATGGTGGGTTTTACCCCTGCCGGCGCCTCCGACGCATCGCGGTCGCGCCACAAGCCGTCATAGAGCCGAGTGCGGCCCTCGGCGCGGGCCTTCTCGCGCATCGCCTTGAGTTCGTCTTGGGACGCGTAGCAGCGATAGGCCTGGCCTGAGGCCAGCAATTGCTCGGCCACTTCGCGGTGGCGCGCGGCCCGCTGAAACTGATAGATGACCTCGCCGTCCCAATCGAGACCCAGCCATTTCAGCCCGTCGAGAATGGCGGCGATGGCTTCCGGGGTCGATCGCTCGCGGTCGGTATCTTCGATCCGCAGCAGCATCTTGCCGCCGCGCTTGCGCGCATAGAGCCAGTTGAACAGCGCGGTGCGGGCGCCTCCGATATGAAGAAAGCCGGTCGGTGAGGGAGCAAAGCGGGTGACGACGGAATTGGTCATTGCTGTGGGGCCGCTAGACAAGGATGGGGCATGCGCGAAGCGCGGTGGTGTATAGCAGGAACGATGCATAACTAAAGCCCTCAGCGGGCTTGGCGGGGGTCGATGGATTTGGCAGAAGGTCCGCTGATCTCGGACAGGAAATCGTAAATGACGGCGGAACTGGCGGCGGCGGAGGCAGGGCGCGATTTCATTCGCGACATCGTGCAGGCCGATCTCGACTCACACAAACACAAGCAGGTGGTCACGCGCTTTCCGCCGGAGCCGAACGGCTACCTGCATATCGGCCACGCCAAGTCGATCGCGCTGAATTTCGGCATCGCGCAGGAGTTTTCGGGCCGCTGTCACCTGCGCTTCGACGACACCAATCCGACCAAGGAAGAGCAGGAATATATCGATTCGATTCAGGCCGACGTGCGCTGGCTCGGTTACGACTGGGGAACCGATCTTTTTTATGCGTCCGATTATTTCGAGCGGCTGTATGGCTGGGCGGAAGAGCTGATCCGCGCCGGGCACGCTTATGTCGACGACCAGTCGCAGGAGGAAATCCGCCTTTCGCGGGGAACGCTGACCGAGCCCGGCCGCAACAGCCCGTTTCGCGACCGCAGCGTCGAGGAAAACCTCGACCTGTTTCGCCGCATGAAAGCCGGCGAGTTTCCCAACGGCGCACGCGTGTTGCGCGCAAAAATCGACATGTCGTCCGGCAACATCAACCTGCGCGACCCGGTGCTTTATCGCATCCTGCATGCCGCCCATCCGCGGACCGGCGACAAATGGTCTATCTATCCGAGCTACGATTATGCGCATGGCCAGTCCGATGCCATCGAGGGCATCACGCATTCGATTTGCACGCTGGAATTCGAGGACCACCGCCCGCTCTACGAATGGCTGCTCGACAAGCTGCCGGTGCCCTCGAAGCCGCATCAGTATGAATTCGCGCGGCTCAATCTGACCTACACGCTGCTGTCGAAACGGGTGCTGACCGAGCTGGTGCGCGGCGGCCATGTCGCCGGCTGGGACGATCCGCGCATGCCGACGATTGCCGGATTGAAGCGGCGCGGCGTGCCGCCGGCGGCGATCCGCGAATTCGTCAGGCGCATTGGTGTGGCGAAGGCCAACAGCGTGGTCGATGTCGGCATGCTGGAATTCTCGATCCGCGAGGTGCTGAACAAATCCGCACTGCGGCGCATGGCGGTGCTGCGGCCGCTCAAGGTCGTGATCGAGAATTATCCGGCAGGGCAGGTTGAGGAGATCGAGGCGATCAATCATCCCGACGATCCGGCGGCCGGAACGCGAAAAATCAAGTTCGGCCGTGAGCTCTATATCGAGCGTGAGGATTTCATGGAAAATCCGCCGAAGAAATTCTTCCGGCTGTCGCCGGGCAACGAAGTGCGGCTGCGCTACGCCTATTTTATCACCTGCCGGGAGGTCGTGAAGAATGCCGCCGGCGAGGTCGTCGAACTGCGCTGCATCTACGATCCGGCAACCAAGGGCGGCAACGCCCCCGACGGGCGCAAGGTAAAGGCGACCATGCACTGGCTGTCGGCGTCGCATTCGGTGCCGGCGGAGATCCGCCTCTACAACCAGCTGTTTGTAAAACCGACGCCGGATGCCGGCCATTTTGCGGCCGATCTCAACCCGCAATCGCTGGAAGTTTTGACCGAAGCGCGAGTCGAGCCGGCGATCGCCGAAACCGCTTCGTCCGACGTTATGCAGTTCGAACGGCAGGGCTATTTCGTGCGCGATCCGGATTCGACGCCGGAACGGCTGGTGTTCAACCGCACCATCGGTTTGCGCGACACCTTTGCCAAGGAAGTCGGCGGCAAAGGCTAAACTGCCGGTTGCTGGCGGCCCGTCTTCATTTGCTTTTTGATGGCGCATCGTCCTTTGAGGATTGTGCACTGTGGCGGAGCGGGGAGGCGGCCGAAGCTGGGCGGGCACTTGGCCGCCGCGCGAGACGGCGCGAGCAGGCCGCATCGCCCCCTCCGGTTTCGGCACATGGGCTTCCCTTGTCACAAAACTGCAAGGCTGGGCCCGCGCCGAAGCTGGCGCCGGCCGGCTGTTGCCGTGGATCCCGGTCGCGTTCGGCGCGGGGATTGCATTCTATTTCACCGCCGCTCGTGAACCCGTTGCGTGGGTCGCCGCAGCCACGGCGGTAGCGCTTTGCTCGGCAGCGTTTTTGTTGCGGCGGCAAAAAGCCTTTCCGGCAGCCGTCATGATCGCAGCAACGGCGGCCGGCTTTGCCACCGCGACGCTGAAAACCGCGCGGGTCGCACACGGCGTGCTGGCGCGGCCGATGTATTCGGTCTCGCTGAAGGGCTTTGTCGAGACCCGGGAAGAGCGCGAGCGCACCGACCGCTTTGTGCTGCGGGTCGCGCAGATGGAAAGCCCGCGCACGCCGATAAAACTGCAACGCGTCCGTCTCTCCGTGAAAAAAGGCACGGCACCCGCGGTCGGCAGTTTTGTGGAATTGAAGGCGCGCCTGCAGCCGCCGCTGGCGCCGCTGCGGCCCGGCAGTTACGATTTCGGCCGCGACATGTATTTTCAAGGCATCGGCGCCTCGGGTTTTGCGATGGGCGGCATTAAGACCCTCGAGCCGCCGTTCAGCGGCGGCCTTCCGCTGCGCTATGCCGCCTTCATGCAAGGATTGCGCGACGCCATCGACGCGCGCATTCGCACCGTGCTCAGCGGCGACCAGCGCGCCATCGCGACCGCGCTGCTGACGGGACGGCGCGACGCCATCTCGGCGCCGGTCAACGACGCGATGTTCATCTCAGGCCTCGGCCACGTGCTCTCGATTTCCGGCTATCACATGGCCGTGGTCGCCGGCGTGGTGTTTTTCGCCGTGCGGGCGCTGCTGGCGCTGATCCCGGCACTGACAGTGACGTTTCCGATCAAGAAATGGTCGGCGGCCGCAGCGCTGCTGGCCGCGGCCTTCTATCTCTTGCTGTCCGGCGCCGAAGTTGCGACCCAGCGCTCGTTCTTCATGACCGCGGTGGTGCTGATCGCCATCATGGTTGACCGCCGGGCGGTGACATTCCGCACCCTGGCGGTTGCCGCGATGATCGTGCTGTCGATCGCGCCGGAAGCGCTGGTGCATCCGAGTTTTCAGATGTCGTTCGCGGCAACGCTGGGACTGGTGGCGCTGGTGCAGGTCGGCATGCCCGCGCTATTCGCCTCGCCGGATAATTCCGCGACGGCGCGGGCGGCGCTATGGGGCGGACGCGAAATTGCGATGCTGGCGCTGGCGTCGCTTATCGCGGGTCTGGCGACCACGCCCTACGCGGCGTTTCACTTCCATCGCGTGACGCCGTATGGCGTGCTCGCCAACCTCGCGGCGATGCCGGTGGTGTCTGTCCTGGTGATGCCGGCGGGGCTGCTCGGCCTCGCCGCGATGCCGTTCGGTTTCGACGGCCTGTTCTGGCGCATGATGGAATTCGGCATCGACTGGATGATCGTGGTAGCGCAGTGGGTTGCCGCATTGCCCGGTGCGATCGGCCGCATCGCCGCGTTCGGCACCGGTCCGCTGATTGCGGCAACCATAGGGATCATCCTGCTCGGGTTGCTGCGGACGCCGCTGCGCTGGAGCGGGTTGGGCGCGATCGCCATCGCGGGAGTTTGGGCGCTCGCAACACCGCTGCCGGATATCCTGATCTCCGCCGACGGTCACAACGTCGGCGTACGCGGCCGGGACGGCCGGCTGCATCTGATGCGGGCCGCGAAGGATACCTTCCTGGTCAAGGAATGGCTGGCGGCGGATGCCGACGCGCGGTTGCCGGGCGATGCCTCGCTTGCCGACGGTGTCTCCTGCGACGAGGCGGGCTGCGTGGCGCAGTTGCCGGATGGCGGATTTGTCGCGCTGGTGCTGCGGCCGGAGGCGCTGGCGGACGATTGCACGCGCGCGGCGGTGATCATCAGCTCGCGGCAGGCTTCGCCTGATTGCGGAGCCTTGGTGATCGGGCTGGAGCGCTTACAAAAACAGGCAGCGACCGGCTTGCGGCGAACCCGTGGGGGTTTTGCGATCGATGCGGTCAGGCCGAACGGGCTCAATCGGCCGTGGTCGCCGGCGGTCGGCGAACCCACCGAGCCGGAAAACAGCACTGCGCGTCCCGCGATCGCGCGTCCGGTGGACGCGACGCCGTCAGACGCCGACCTGCAGGCGGAGGACTAGACCTGTACCGGCTCAATATTTCCGATACAGCCCGATCAGCTTGCCCTGAATCCGCACCCGGTTCGGCGGCAGGATGCGGACTTCATATGAGGTGTTGGCCGGCTCCAGTGCGATCGAGGCGCCGCGGCGGCGGAATCGCTTCAGCGTCGCTTCTTCTTCATCGATCAGCGCCACCACGATGTCGCCAGTCTCCGCGGTTTCGTTGCGCTGGATCAGCGCCATGTCGCCGTCGAGGATTCCGGCGTCCACCATGGAATCGCCGCGCACCTCGAGCGCGTAGTGTTCGCCGGAGCCGAGCATGTCCGGCGGCACGCTGATGGTGTGGCTGCGGGTCTGCAGCGCCTCGATCGGGGTACCCGCCGCGATGCGACCCATCACCGGCACCGAGACCGGACGGCTGGCGTCGTCCTCCGAACCGCCTCCCGCACTGGGGCGGACCTTGCCGAGGTTGCCTTCGATGACGCTGGGGGTGAAACCGCGGCGGCCGTTACCGCCGCTGCTGCCCGATAGCTCCGGCAGCTTGATGACTTCGATGGCGCGCGCGCGGTTGGGCAGGCGGCGGATGAAGCCGCGCTCTTCCAGGGCGGTGATCAAACGATGGATGCCGGACTTGGAGCGCAGGTCCAGCGCGTCCTTCATCTCGTCGAAGGAAGGGGGAACGCCGGCCTCTTTCAGCCGCTCGTTGATGAATCTCAGCAGTTCATATTGTTTGCGCGTGAGCATCTCGACCAATCCCCAGTTTGACGGTGCCGTTCGATTCTCAAAGGAGCCGGAGACTCCGATTACAGGCACGAGCACTCGAAACAAATCATGAACGAACACTATATGTTCCATATGTGTTCCGCAACCACTTAATTTCACGTCAACAAAATGAGGTTTTGCCGGAACCCTCGCCTAAGCCCGTCAGGCCGGCAGCCTGAGGATGGTGCAGGGCGAGCCCGCTGAAGCTGCGGGAGCAAAGGGTGAACGGATCACAAGCGCCCGTGCCGCAGCGAGATTCCCGAGCAGCGAACTATCCTGATGGTTGACCGGCGTCGCAACCAGAACGCCGTCGGCGCGCTCCTCAAGCCGGGCGCGGAGATAGTCCTCGCGCGCGTCGTTGGCGGCGAGATCGCGCCCGAGCACGGCTGCCTCCGTGGCATGGTGCACGTCGGAACGGCCCGACAGCGCGCGAATCAACGGCGCCATGAACAGGAAGCCGCAGACATAGGACGACACCGGATTGCCGGGCAGGCCGATCACGCGCATCGCGCCCAGCCGTCCATGCATCATCGGCTTGCCCGGCCGCATCGCGATCCGCCAGAACGCGATTGCGACACCCTCGGCCTCCAGCGATTGCTTGACCAGGTCGTGGTCGCCGACCGAGGCGCCGCCGGTGGTGATGAGAACGTCGGCGCCGAGGTCGCGGGCGCGGCGGATGCCGTCGGTGGTGGCCGAAACGGTATCGGCGGCGATGCCGAGATCGACGGTGTCGGCGCCCTCGTTGCGGGCCAGCGCGCGCAGCGCAAAACCGTTGGAATAGACGATCTGGCCGGGGCCGGGGGCTGAGCCCGGCATTACCAGCTCATCGCCGGTAGCGAGCACGGCGACTTTCGGACGCCGCCGCACCGGCAGTTGCGGATGGTTCATGCCCGCCGCCAGCGACAGGTCGCGGTCGGTGAGGCGGCGGCCCGCGCGCAGCAGCACGTCGCCTTCGCGAAAATCGACCCCGGCGGGACGGACGTGCCGGCCCGCGACGGCGGCTTCCGTGATGTCGATGCTGTCGCCGTCGCGCACGGTATCTTCCTGGATCACCACCGCGTCGGCGCCTTGTGGAACGACGCCTCCGGTGAAAATCCGCACCGCTTCCCCCGCGCGCAACGTCGTATCGAACGGCCGTCCCGCTGCGACCTCGCCGATTACCTTCAGCCTCGCTGCGACATGCGAGGCATCCGCCGCCCGCACCGCGTAGCCGTCCATGGCGGACATCGCCTGCGGCGGCTGGGTCCGCAAGGCGGCGACATCGCGCGCGAGCACGCGGTGATGCGCGGCGTCGAGCGCGACCATCTCCTCGGGCAGCGCCTCGGCGCCGGCGAGAACCGCTGCAAGCGCGTCGGCAACCGGCATCAATGCCACCAGCACACTCCTAAATTCCCAGCGCAATGAGGGCGTCGGCCACGTCCCGTGTCGAGGTGACATGAACCGCAGTCAGTCCGCGGACGCGGGCGCCCTCGATGTTTTCCACGACGTCGTCGAAGAACACAATCCGCTGCGCCGGCACACCGATCTCCTTCACCACATGATCATAGGCCGCGGCGTCCGGTTTCCGAAGCCCGATCGTCGAGGACAGAAACACTTTTTGGAAATGCCCGAGCACTTCGGCAAAGGCCCGCGAAAAATGCGCCTCATGGGCGCGGTTGGTGTTGGAGAAGGCATAGAGCGGCAGCCGCCGCGCCGCCCGCGCCAGCAGCGCCGCAATCTCCGGCATCTCGCCGGTGAAGATCGCGTTCCAGCCTTCGAGGAACTGCGCGTCTGTGACATCGATACCGAGCGAGCCGCGCAACGCGGCAAAGAATTCGGCGTCGGATATTTCGCCGCGCTCGTGACGCTTGTAGGCGTCGTCAGGCGAAAATCGTCCGATCAGCTGCGCCGGCTCGCAGCCGGCATGACCGGCCCAGCAGTTGAGCGCGCGGCTAAAATCGATGTCGAGCACCACACGGCCGAGATCGAACAGCAGCGCGTCGGCGCAGGCGGGCGTGAGGATGGGCATGGGGGCGGTGTACGAAAAACGGGGAAGGCGGGCAATGTCCGCCTTCGCAAGACGACAATTCCAATCTCTCACGCCTCCTCCGGCGGCTTGGTATGCCGGAACATCCGCAGCAGCGCCAGGTCGTAGCCGATCTTCAAGCATCCGCACACCACCAACGGCAGTGCGGAAAACGGCCCTGCCAGCATGAAGCCTGCGATCGCCGGGCTGATCGACGAGGCCAAGCTGCGCGGCACCGCGGTGACGCTTGCTGCAGCGGTGCGCTCGGCGGGCGTCACCACCGCCATCACGTAGGAGGACCTCGTCGGGACGTCCATCTGCGACAGCGCGGAGCGTACCAGCAGCAGCGACAGCACCAGGGTCAGGTCGGATGAAAACGCCGCGGCGATCAGGCAGAGGCTGGAGGGGATGTGGGTGAATACCATGGTGTTGATCAGGCCGATGCGCCGGGACAGCCAGGCGGCGACCGGAAACGACATCGCGCCCAAAAGGCTCGAGCAGAAGAAAAACAGGCTTGCCGCTTCCAGCGACAGGTTGAACTTCTGGAACAGCCATAGCGCCAGCAGCGACTGCACGACAAAGCCACCGGCAAACGCGTCGAGGCTGAACAGAGCCGCGAGCTTGTAGACAATGTTTCGCGACGGCCCGAGCGCGGATGTCGGACGGTTGTCCGCATGGGTGTGATCGCGCGGCAAGTGCGCGTAGAGAAACACCGCCAGCAACCCCAGCGCGGCATATAGGTAAAACATCAGCCGGATCGCGCCGAGTTTCGGCCAGCCGTGCGATGCGAGCAGTTCTGGCAGTGCCGCCGCCAGCGCGCCGACGGCGGCGGTCAGCGCGCCGATCAGGCTGTAACGGGCAAAGACTCCGGTGCGGTCGCGGTCGGCGGTCTCTTTGGTGAGCAGGGCGTGCTCGAGCGGCACCAGCATGCCGAGATCGCCGCCGGAGGGGTTGATGCTGCCGACAAAGGCAACCAGCAGCACCGGCGCGAGGGTCTCGGCCGCCGGGAAAATCAACCCGGTCAGGACGATCAATCCGGCGCCGGCGAGAAACAGGTTTCGCAGCTCGAAGCGCGGCGCGATGAAACCTGTGATCAAGGTCAGAGCCGCCGTTCCCAGCAGCGACGCGCTGGCGACGAGCCCGATCTGAAGCGGACTGAAGCCGATCGCCGTGAGGTAGACCGGCAGAATAAGAATTGCAAAACCGTCGCCAAATCCGCGCAACGCCCGCGCGCCGTAAAGGCAAAGAATATCCGGCGGGGTTTTCATCGCGCTCGCCGATGTGGTGGGGATGTCGCCAGAAGACATGTCTCACGTCCGAAAAGGAGCGAGACAACGCTTGGCTGCGCGGCAGCTGATCGGGCGGTTGCCGAAGGCCCGGATATCATGGACCTAACACGCGGAGCCTGTGCATTCAAGCAAACCAGCCCCTTGTCACCGCTTCGGCTTGCGATAGGCTGATCCACGGGACATCGCAGCCTCCCGTCACGTGGGTAACCATGCAAGCGCTGCTCGCTTTATCATGGAGCGGGCACATGGACGGGTTCTCCCTTGATCTTTTGATTTTTCTCATCGCGACGTTTGCCGGCGCGCTGGTCGCCGGCCTGTCCGGTTTTGCGTTCGCGTTAGTCGCGGCCTCGATCTGGCTCTATATCCTCACCCCGCTGCAGACCACGACGCTGATCATAGCGTTCGGCCTGATCGTACAAGGCTATTTGGTCTGGAAGCTGCGGCACGCGCTGGACTGGCGCAGGCTGTGGCCGTTCATTGCAGGGGCTGCGATCGGCGTGCCGCTCGGCATCTCCATTCTCGGCTGGGCAAATCCCGCTTATGTCAGGGCCGGCATCGGCGTGTTCCTGATCCTCTACAGCCTCTATGCGTTGCTTCGTCCCAGCCTGCCGCCGGTGACCAGGGGAGGTGCTGCCGCGGATGCCGCGGTCGGGTTCGCCAATGGCGTGCTCGGCGGCATCACCGGGCTCGCCGGCATTCTGGTGACGATCTGGAGCGGACTGCGCGGCTGGCCGAAGGACCAGCAGCGGGCGGTATTTCAACCGGTCGCGGTTGCGATCTTCGCCATGAGCGCCTTGTGGCTCGGCCTCAAGGGCGCGGTGTCGGCGGATACCATCCGGCTGTTTCTGTTCGGATTGCCGGCGCTGCTGGCCGGGACCTGGCTCGGCATCAAGCTCTACGGCCGCCTCGACGAAGCTGCTTTCAGAAAGGTGGTGCTGGTGCTGCTGCTGGCATCGGGGGTGGCGTTGATGTTCCGATAAATCCTGTTCGCCGGCGCTAGTTGCTGAAAGGTTGACCGCGCCGATCGTTTTGTGCGTTCTTGCGCGGCTTGGACAGCACAAAGCAGGCAGCCGTTTGACCGACACCAATCCAATCGCCGGTTTCGAATGGCGCACAGCGGCGACGGGATTGTTCGTTTTCCTGCTCGGTTATTTTGTCCTGCTGATCGGGATCGATACGCCGGACCATCCCTATTTCGACGAAACCCACTACGTCCCGGCGGCGCGGCAATTGCTGCAGACGCATTTTGCCCTTCCAACGCTCAATCTCGAACACCCGCCGCTTGCAAAAGAGCTGATGGCGCTGTCGATCTGGCTGTTCGGCGACAACCCGTTCGGCTGGCGCACCATGAGCGCGCTGTTCGGCGCGCTGGCGCTGACGGGGATCTATCTCTGCGGCCGCGCGCTGTTCGACGGCCAGCGCGCTGCGCTGTGGGCCACCGCCATCGCCGGGCTCAACCAGATGCTGTTCGTACAGGCGCGTGTCGCCATGCTCGATATTTTCGCGCTGGCGTTTGTGCTGTGGGGCCTGGCCGCGTTCATGATGAGCTTTCGCGAACAGGCGCGGACGCGCGCGCTGCTTTACGCCGCCGGACTTTGCTTTGGGCTTGCGACCGCGTGTAAATGGAGCGGGGTATTTGCCTGGGGGATGTGTCTCGGCATCGTCGGCGTCGTGCTGGTTCTGCAGCGCTGGCGCACGCAGTTCGACGATCCCCGGCCAACCGACTGGTATCGCCGCGATCTGTGGGCGGAGATGCGCGCACGCGACTGGTTGCTGTGCCTCGGTCTCGTTCCGCTGGCGGTCTATATCGCGGCCTGGTTGCCGATCTACGGCTTTTCGCCGGCCGCATTGTGGGACGCGCAGCGGCGGATTTTTCAGGACAATACAACGCTGGCGACGCCGCATCCCTATATGAGCGCGTGGCCGAGCTGGCCGTTTCTCGTCAGGCCGGTGTGGTTCCTGTTCGAGAAGGCCTCCGACGACCGCTATCGGGCGGTGCTGTCGCTTGGCAATCCGGTGATCCTGTGGAGCGCCATTCCGGCGGTGCTGGTCTGCCTGCGCGACTGGATCGCCACGCGGCGGCGCGATGCGTTTCTGATCTTGGTGAGCTACGCCGCGCTTTACCTCGCCTGGATGGTGCTGCCGCGCGCCATCGGATTTTCGTTCTACTATTTGCCGGCGGCGACAGTCGCCAGCCTCGCGCTTACTTACTGCTTGTTTCGCGGCGAAACCAAGCGCTGGCTATGGGCGCGCTGGATGTTCCTGACGGCAGCGCTGGCCGGCTTCGGGCTATTCCTGCCGGTTTCGGCGGCCTCCATCGAGACGTCGCTGGCCGGCTATGAGCGGCTGATGTGGCTCGCAAGCTGGCGTTAACGTCATTGCGGGCGAAGGGAAGCAATCGAGCGTCTCACGCACAAACTGGATTGCTTCGTCGCTGTGCTCCTCGCAATGACGGAGAGGTCAGTAGTTGACGCGCAGGCCGACGCCGCCATGGACCGTGTTGCCCACCGGATAGGGACCGAGCGTGCCGTTGACGAACACATCGGCGGTCATGTTTTTCGACAGGCGAGCGCCGACACGGCCGCCCAACTCGAACCAATGCTGATTGCCGAAAGTGGGCAGGATATTGCCAACACCCACTACCGCAGCCTGAAGTCCTGTCGAGCTTGCGAATGACTGGACAAAGCCGCCGTTGACGTTCAGTTCGATGAAATTGCCGAACAGGTGCGTCCACTGCGCGCCGATGCGGGCGAGGTTGATCCGGTCGGTGCCGTCGGCAATGGTTGCGCTGAAAGGATTGACGAGCGTGGTCAATTCCTGATAGCCGCGCACGCGCTGCCAGCCCTGCCACAACTCGCCGGCCACGGCGAATTCATCGCGGGGCGAGACACGGACAATCCATCCGGCGCGCTCGAACACCGAATAGTTTGAGCTCGTGGTGGTACTGGTGAGCTGCGTCGGCCCCAGGCTGGAGACGTAGGACCTGTAGTAACTGACATGCTGGTTGGGCGACAGCACGGTCCCGACGTCGAAAAACGGCCGCGATTTGCCCCATTCGGTAAAGTCATAACGCAGCGCGAACGCCCCGATCGGCGCGCTGGTGACGTTGAACCCGTTCTCGCTGAACTGCGCATAGGCTATGCCGCCCAGGATCGAGAGACTGTCGGTGATGTTGTAGCGCCCGTGCACGCCGGCCGAGAATGAGCCGGCCGAGCCGAACGCGCTGACGCAGTTCGAGCAGTTCACCTGTTCGTTCACGCCCAGCAGCACGCTCGCCAGCACCCGCGTGGTGATCATCTGCGAGAAGCGCTGGTCGGCCAGGTTTTGAATCGAGTTGACGCTCGATTGCTGGTTCGGCGTCGGCCCTGCAGGCGTCGGAGTAGGCGTAGGCGTCGGAGTTGGAGTTGGCGTAGGCGTCGGAGTTGGGGTCGGAGTCGGGGTTGGAGTGGGGGTCGGCGTTGGAGTAGGCGTTGGAGTCGGCGTCGGCGTCGGCGTTGGAGTTGGAGTTGGTGTCGGAGTAGGTGTCGGAGTAGGAGTAGGAGTAGGCGTGGGGGTCGGCGTCGGAGTCGGGCTAGGCGACGGGCTTGGCGTCTGCGCATGGGCGGTAACCGGCACGACTGCAAGGGCGACCGCAAAACCGATCGCCGCGGCACGGCCGAGCCTCTGGCCCAGCGTGGCGTAACCTGTCAGCGATGGCTGCGACGCGTTGCTCATCGTTCCATCTCACTTGCCGCACAACGCCGAAGCAAAGTCGACGTCGATCTCGGGCGTGCCGGGGATCGAGGCCTGGGCGTAGGTTGTTTGGCTGCACAGCGCCGAATTGGCGGCGCAGGCCGACGCAAATGTGAAGGGCGGCGTGTTGACCTTGGCAATCTGAATCTTTCCGCCGCTCGAAGTGATGACCGCAGAGTCGCCGGGGTTCAAAAGATCGACGCACTGTCCGCCGGCGCACACGCGCGCCTGACCGTCCTGCAGCACGACGACGTTGCGGCCGCGCTGGATCAGAAAATCAAGAGTTGTTCCGCGTACGCCGATGGTCGCCAGCGGCGTGACGATCTTGTAAGATTCCTTGCTCGAATTCCCGGTGATGAAGCGAAACGCGCCGGACGAAAGCTTGACGGCGATATCGCTGGCGCTGGTTTGCCCCGAAAATACCGCGCGGTCGAGCTTCAGGGTCGATCCCGGTCCAAGCGACAGATTGGTGTCATCGCGTAGCACGAATTTGGCGTCGCTGTCGGCGGCGGTGCGCACGGTCTCGTCGCGAAAGATTTCATCGCCAGTGCTGATCTTGATGACGCGCGGCGCGATTTGCGAAACATCGTTACGGACCAGTGCTGCGCGCCCGATGCGTTCCTGCGCGGTGGCCGGGGCAAACAAGCCGCCGACGGCAAGTGCCAGCATCGATGCAATGAAAACCCCGCGATGCATTTTTTTCCCTAAATCAAATCCAATGACCGCAGTGTAGCCGCAAACCATTGATCTGCTGTAGTAATGCTGCAACATTCCCGTTATTAATCGCACCCCGTTTGCCATCAGAATACCGCGATTTACCAAATCTGCCCGGGGATCGCCATGAGCGACGTGTTGCTGTTTTCACCCATAGCCATCCGCGGCGTCGAACTGCGCAACCGCATCGTGGTGCCTCCGATGCATCAATATTCCGCGGTGAAGGGATATCCAACCGACTGGCATCTGGTGAATGCCGGCAAGTTCGCGGCGGGCGGCGCAGGGCTCGTGGTCGTGGAATCTACCAAGGTCGAGCGGCGCGGCTGCGGCACGCTCGGCGATCTCGGCATCTGGGACGACACCTTCGTCGAGCCGCTTGCGCGTCTCGTCAGCTTCATCAAGCAGCAGAATTCGGTGGCCGGCATTCAGCTCGGTCATTCCGGCCGCAAGGCTCGCGCCACGCGTCCCTGGGAAGGCGACCGGCCGCTGCAGCGAACCCCCGATATCGACGACTGGGATGCCTGGACGCCGGTTGCGCCGAGCGCGATCGCGCACAGCGAAAAATGGCCGGTGCCGCGTGCGCTGGAGCGCCGCGAGGTAAAGGACTTGGTGCAGGCCTGGGGCGAAGCGGCGCGGCGTGCCGAGGCGGCCGGCTTCGACGTGCTGGAGCTGCACGGCGCGCACGGCTATCTCGTGCACGAATTCCTGTCGGAGCGATCCAATCAGCGCAGCGACGAATATGGCGGTTCGGAAATCAACCGGATGCGTTTTATCACCGAAGTGACGGAAGCGGTACGCGTGCACTGGCCGGATCACAAGCCGCTGTTTGTGCGGCTGTCGGTGGAAGACAATGCCGGGTGGGGGCCCGAGCAGAGCGCCCGGCTTGCGGCAATCCTGAAGACCAAAGGTGTCGATGTGGTCGACTGCTCGTCGGGCGGCATCACGGACGTGGCGCCGATTCTCGGCAAAGAGATAAAATACAGCTATCAGGTGCCGTTGTCGGAATATGTGCGGCGACACGCCGATATCATGACCATGGCGGTCGGCCTGATCATTCATGGCGACCAGGCCGAGCAAATTCTGCGCGACGGCCTGGCTGACCTGATCGCGGTGGGGCGCGAGATTCTCAACAATCCGAACTGGCCGATGGATGCCGCGCTGAAGCTTGGCGTCGAAGGCCCGTTCCGCAACGTGCCCCCGCAATTCGGCTACTGGCTCGGCACCCGCGCCAAGCGCGGTTTTGGGACGCAACCGTCGACCTGGCAGAACGGGCTGGACGCTACCGCCGTCATTGCGAGCCCAAGGGACGGCGCATAGCACTCGCCCATGACAGGCACCGCGAAGCAACCTAACTGACGGTAACCGCGGTTGCTGGATTGCATCGTCGAAAGTGCTCCCCGCAATGACGAAAAAGGCGGCTCGAAGGCCGCCTTTCTCTAATTTGACGACATGCCCTCACTGGCAAACATGGCGTCGTCCGTCGCGGCCGAGATATGTGCCCGACGCCGGGTCGTACGAACGATAGCGTTGCGCGCAATAGGACGAGCTGTCGTCCATATACGCATAGGAATCATCGTTGCGATAACCGCGGAACGGGGCGCTGGCAATGGCGCCGGCGGTTCCCACCGCGCCGCCGACAAGTCCGGCGGCTACGTCGCCCGGCCAGAAACCGCGGTTGTCGTTCCAGCCGCTATTCCAGCCATTGTCCCGGTAGCCATTGCTGTATTGATAGGTGGCGCCGCGCTGATAGCTGCCAGTATAGGGATTGTTCGGCCCTTTGTTCTGGCAGTTGGCATTGGGATAGAATTGCGCGCAGTAACCGGGGTTGTAGATCACTTCCTGCGCCATTGCCGGCGTTGCGATGGCGGCTGCCAGGATCGCCGCCGCGCTTAAGAGTTTCAGTTTCATCATCAAGTTGCTCCGTGTTGGGGTCCGGAGAGAACGACAGGACCTGCGACACGTTCCGGTTTTGCCACTCAAACAGATGTGAGGTTCCGGGATCTTGCGTGGCGGAAAAAGCGCGGCCCGATCAGCCGTTTTTTTCGGTTCGGATTGCGACGATTACTGGCAAGCGATGCGCCGCCCGTTGCGGCCGATATAGGTGCCGGACGCCGTATCGTAGGAGCGACGCTGCGCGCAGGCCGGCGAACCGCCGCCCGTGGACGCGTACATGCCGGGATCCGTGCCGCGCTGATAATAGCCGCTGGAGCCGGTATAGGGGTTGCCATAGCCTTTGTTCTGGCAATTGGCGTTGGGGTAGAACTGGGCACAATAGCCCGGTTCGGAGATCACCTGTTGCGCCGGAGCCGGTGAAGCGATCGCGGTTGCCAGCATTGCCACCGCGCCCAAAAGCCTGAAGTGTGACATGACGTTTTCTCCGCGTTGCACTCATCGAGCATAAGGGTTGAACCCCGCGGCTATGGAATTTACCGATCAAACAAGCGTGATGTCCTTTAAGGTGCCCGGTAGCGGCCGGACTTCCCGCCCTTTTTCTCAACCAGATGAATGCCTTCGATGCGGACGCCGCGCTCGGCAGCCTTGATCATGTCGTAGATCGTCAGGCACGCGACCGACACCGCGGTCAGCGCTTCCATCTCCACCCCGGTGGGGCCGGTGACCTTCACCGTGGCGCGGACGATGCAGCCAGGCAACCCGTTGTCGGCCGTAATGTCGAGGGTGACCTTCGACAGTGCCAGCGGATGGCATAGCGGAATGAGATCGGAGGTCCGCTTCGCCGCCATGATGCCGGCGACGCGCGCGGTGCCGAGCACGTCGCCTTTTTTGGCGTTGCCTGAAACGATCAGGTCGAGCGTCGCCTTGCTCATGACGACGCGGCCTTCGGCGATGGCCACGCGGTCCGTGGCCGGCTTGGCCGATACATCGACCATCCGCGCTTCACCTTTGCTATCGATATGGGTGAGGGCGGGTTGGTCTTCCGCGGCGCGTTTCGATTTCTTGCCGGCCATTTTTACCGCGTCCCGGTGGCGCGGGGAACGTCGTCGCGGGCGAGCAAGGCGCGGGTCGCAGCCTCCACGTCGGCCTGCCGCATCAGGCTTTCGCCGACCAGGAAGGTCGACATCCCAGCGCGCGCCAGTCGCACGAGATCGGCGGACGCGAAGATGCCGCTCTCGCCGACCATCAGCCGATCGCTCGGGATTAGCGGCGCCAGCGCCTCGCTGGTCTCAAGCGAGGTCTCGAAGGTGCGCAGGTTGCGGTTGTTGACGCCGATCATCGGCGAACGAAGTTTTAGCGCGCGACCCAGCTCGGCGCGGTCATGAATTTCGATCAGCACGTCCATGCCATGGGCGAGCGCAGCGTCTTCGATATTCCTGGCCGCGGCGTCATCGAGCGCCGCCATGATGATCAGGATGCAGTCGGCTCCATAAGCGCGGGCCTCGACCACCTGATAGGTGTCATAGATGAAATCCTTGCGCAGCACCGGCAGCGAGGTGGCCGCGCGCGCGGCGACCATGAAATCGAGATGTCCCTGAAAAGACGGCGTGTCGGTGAGCACCGACAGGCACGCGGCGCCGCCGGCCTCATACGCCTTCGCCAGCGACCGCGGATCGAAATCGGCGCGGATCAGGCCCTTCGACGGCGAGGCTTTCTTCACCTCCGCAATCAGCGCGTAGTCGCCATGCGCCAGTTTTTCCCGGATCGCCCGCACAAAGCCGCGCGGTGCCGGCGCCGCCTTCGCCAGCGCCTCGACGCTTGCCAGCGGATGCACGCGCTTGGCAGCGGCGATCTCCTCGCGTTTGTAAGCTTCGATCCTGGTCAGTATGTCGGACATTCGGGATCCCGCAATTCAGCCGTTGGAAACCGCCACGAGATGCTTCAGCTTCGCCGCAGCGGCGCCGCTATCGAGCGATTTCGTGCCTAATGCGACGCCTTGCTTCAAATCCCTGGCCTTGCCCGCGACGATCAGCGCCGCAGAGGCGTTGAGCAGCGCGACCTCTCGAAATGCGCCGGCTTTGCCGTCCAGCACGCCCTGCAGTGCGATCGCGTTCGCCGCCGCGTCGCCGCCCTTCAAGGCGTCGCCGTTGACGCGCGCGAGCCCGGCGTCTTCCGGCGTCACTTCGAAGGTCCGGATCTCGCCATTCTCCAGTGCGGCCACAAAGGTCGGGCCGGTGAGGGTGATCTCATCAAGCCCGTCGGAGCCATGGACCACCCAGATGGATTCGGCTCCGAGATTCTTCAGCACCTGCGCCAGCGGCTGCACCCACTGCCGCGAGAACACCCCGACCATCTGCCGCTTGACGCCGGCCGGATTGGACAGCGGGCCGAGCAGATTGAAGATGGTTCGCGTCGCAAGTTCGACGCGGGTCGGGCCGACATTTTTCATCGCCGGATGATGCGACGGCGCGAACATGAAGCCGATCCCGGTCTCGGCAACGCAGCGGCCGACGTGATCGGGCGTGATGTCGATCTTGACGCCAAGCGAGGACAGCACGTCGGCCGCTCCCGAGTGCGACGACAGGGCGCGGTTGCCGTGCTTGGCGACGGGCACGCCACAACCAGCGACAATGAACGAGGCGCAGGTTGAGACATTGACCGACCCGGAGCCGTCGCCGCCGGTGCCGACCACGTCGATGGCGTCAGGAGGCGCCTTGACGCGCAGCATCTTGGCACGCATCGCGGATACAGCGCCGGTGATCTCATCGACGGTTTCGCCGCGCACGCGCAACGCCATCAGCAGTCCGCCCATCTGCGACGGCGTGGCCTCGCCGGACATCATGCTGTCGAACGCCGACGCCGCCTCGTCGCGCGACAGCGTAGCGCCGGTGGCGACTTTTCCGATCAGTGACTTCAGGTCGTCCATCGAACGCTTTCGAAAACGGGCAACGCCCTCATGGTGAGGAGGCGCACTTGCGCCGTCTCGAACCATGAGGAGTATGGCCCATCCTTCGAGACGCGGCCAAGTGGCCGCTCCTCAGGATGAGGAAATTTCTGCGGCATCAATTATTCGCGCCGGTCACCTGGGCAAGCGCGCTCTGGTTGATGGTGGTGCCGATCTGGGATTCCAGCTTGGTGACGTATTCGGCGACCTGTTCGTCGCTTAGGCCGCGCAGCAGGGTTTCCTTCAGCTTCTTGATGTCGTCGGAGGCGAGATCGACCGGCGGCACGGTTACGTCGGTGACGCGGAACACGATCCAGTCGCCGCCGCCGGCGCCCGAGGCTTGCGCGGCGGCATCCTTCGGAGTGCGGAAGGCGGCATCGATCAGGCTGCTCGGCACGCCGGGAATGGTGGCGTCGCGCTTGAACCCAGCCGCGGTATCGACCTTCAGGCCGAGGCCCGCGGCTTCGTCGGCGAGCTTGCCGCCCTGACTGAGTTTCTGGACCATCTCGGTGGCCTTGGTGCGCAGCCGGCTGGTGATCTGGTCGTCGCGCCAGCGCGTCTCGACCTGCTCCTTGACCTCGTCGATGCCGCGTTCGCGCGACGGCGTGATGCCGAGCACGTCGAACCAGACATAGCCGCCATTGAACTGGATCGGATCGTTGTCGACGCCGATGTCGCTGGAGAAGGCCTGCGTGACGACATTGAGCCCCTGCGGAATGCCGGAAACTGGCTGGCCGTTCGGCGCGCGGCCGGACCGGTCGACGGCGTCGATGGTAACGGCGGTAAGCCCGAGTTTCTGGGCGGCCTCAACCACGCTGGCGCCGCCGCCGCGTTCGTCTTCCATCTTGTCGTGCAGGCTCGCGACCTGGGCGCGTGCACGCTCGGCCGCGATCTCGCGCTTCAAATTGGTGGCGACGCTTTCGTAACCGGGCTGCACGCCCGGCTCGATCTTGCCGACCTTGACCAGGGCCGTGCCGAACCTTCCCTGCACCGGCTGGCTGACATCGCCGGGCGCCAGCGAAAATGCCGCGTCGGCAATCGCGGGGTCGATTATCGCGGATTTCGCGATGGTGCCGAGATCGATGTCGGACGGATTGAGCCCGCGCTCCTTGCCCAGATCCTCGAACGACAGTCCCGACGCGATGCGGCCCCGCGCGGCCTGCGCTTCCTCGACGTTGGGAAATACCATCTGCGAAACCTGACGGCGTTCCGGGGTCGACAGTTTTGCGCGGCGCTCTTCGAATATCTTTTTGGCGTCGTCGTCGGAGACGGTGGACCATTTGCCGATCTCGTCCGGCGTGATCATGACAAAGGAGAGTTTGCGATATTCGGGGGCGCGGAACTGGGTCTTGTGATCCTCGAAATAGCCGGCCAGCGCTTCCGGCGATGGCGGGTCGATGGCGCCGGCGTGGGCGGCGTCGAGCTTGACGTAGTCGATGGTACGCTCCTCGTTCTGGAAGCGGACCAAGGCATCGATCAGGGTTTTCGGCGGCTCGAGGCCGGCGGTGATGGTATTGGCGATCTGCCGGCGCAGCGAAACCCGCCGCTGGTCGGCTAGATAGCGCTGTTCGGTATAGCCGGCCTGCCGGATAGTGGCCTGGAACCGCGCTGGGTCGAAGTTGCCTGAGACACCCTTGAAGCTCGGGTCGCCATAGATCATCCGCATGGTGTCGGCGTCGGACTGGCCAAGGCCAAGCTGCCGCGCGTTGTCGTCCAGCGCTGCTTCCGCGACGACCTGCTGCAGCACCTGGCGGTCGAGGCCGAAGGCGCGCGCCTGATCCATGGTCAACGGACGGCCGTACTGGCGGCCGATCTGCTGCAGCTTCTCGGTGTAAAGCTGGCGGAATTGCTCGGTCGAGATCTCCGTGCGGCCAATCCTCGCCAAAGTCGACTGGCCGAATCCCTTGAAGATGTCGGCGATACCCCAGACGCCGAAACTGATGATGAGCACGCCCATCACCGAGGCCATAATGATCTTGCCGAGCCAGTTTGATGAGGCTTTACGCATTCCTCGAAGCATGGGTCCAACTTATTTGGCAGGAGGGAACAGGGCTCACGCCGGGACGCGGGGTCCGCTGCAGGCGTCGCCGAATTGATGCCTTATCATAAAGTGGCTGTCCTGCCGTCGCAACCTCGAGGCGGCGAATTGAAGCGCTTAACGCCTTGAGCGCCGAACCGGTATCTGGTCCCGGCTGCCGTGTTCTGCTAGCGCTGGCCGGCACGTCTCCGCGAGATTTCCCCATGACGAATGCCATTCGGCCGCTGATTGCCGGCAACTGGAAAATGAACGGCTTGAAAGGTTCGGTTTCCGAACTGCAGGCCATGCTCGACGGCGCGTCCGAAGTCTTGGCCAAGGCCGATCTGCTGGTGTGCCCGCCGGCGACGCTGATTGCCGCGTTCGCCGACAAGGTGCGTAGCTCAAAAAGTCTCATTATTGGCGCGCAGGACTGCCACCCCAAGGCCTCCGGCGCCCATACCGGCGATCTATCCGCAGAAATGCTGGCGGACGCCGGCGCCAGCGCCGTCATTGTCGGCCACTCCGAGCGCCGCGCCGACCATGGCGAAGGCGATGCGCTGGTGCGGCAAAAGACGGAAGCCGCGTGGCGGGCGGGACTGACCGCCATTGTCTGCATCGGCGAAACCCGGACGCATCGCGACGCCGGACAGACGCTGCATATTTGCGGCGGTCAGTTGAGCGGCTCGCTGCCCGATGGCGCCACGGCGGCCAATCTCGTGGTGGCCTATGAGCCGGTTTGGGCTATTGGCACCGGCCTTACGCCGACGGCAGGAGATGTCCAGCAAGTTCATTGGTTTATCCGGGATAACCTCGCTGTCCGGTTTAACGGCGAGGGATCAAAAATCCGTATCCTCTATGGCGGTTCGGTGAAGCCGTCCAATGCCGCCGAGCTGATGGCGGTCCCAAACGTCAACGGCGCGCTGGTCGGCGGCGCGAGCCTGAAGGCGGCCGATTTCCTTGCGATTGCGGCTGGTTGTCCCTAATTAGGGGCGATGCGGTGCAGGGGTGACAATGCCCCGTTCGATCGTGTAGACACCGCGCGACTTCAAACCCCGCAAGCCCCACTGTATTGCCGGCCTTCGGCGACCTCCGGCTTGTGATGGAAGGTTCAGATGCAGACTGTCGTTATTGTCGTCCACCTGATGCTCGTCGCGACGTTGATCGCGACGGTGCTGCTGCAGAAATCCGAGGGCGGGGGCCTGGGGATGGGTGGAGGCGGCGGGTTTATGTCCAGCCGCGGGACTGCCAACCTGCTATCGCGCACCACCGCGGTGCTGGCTGTCGGGTTTTTCCTGACCAGCCTGCTGCTGTCGTGGCTTGCCAGCTATGACCGCAAGCCGAGTTCGATCATCACCAGCGAACCGGCGTCACAATCGCAGCCGGCGACGCCGATTTCCCCGCCGCAGGGCGGCGGCATTCTGGATTCGCTGAAGAAATCGGATGAGCGCCAGCAGAACGAGCCGCAGCCTACGGGTCCGCAGGCGCCCCGATCGCAATAAAGCAGTGCGGCCATGCAGGATGGAGCCTACCGTCCCGCATCAGCAGTCTCCATCAAGGGGCTGACAATACTTTGTTTTTCACGTCACCCACAGCGAACCGCCGGCCTGGCCGAGGGTTTGCAATTGGTTTTGGCGAATCGGTTAGGTGGCCTTAAAGGTTAAGCCCCATGGCGCGGTACATATTCATCACCGGCGGCGTGGTTTCCTCGCTCGGCAAAGGTCTGGCTTCGGCGGCGCTCGGCGCGCTGTTGCAGTCGCGAGGCTACAAGGTCAGGCTTCGCAAACTCGACCCCTATCTCAACCTCGATCCCGGGACGATGTCGCCGTACCAGCACGGCGAAGTGTTCGTGACCGACGACGGCGCCGAGACCGATCTCGATCTCGGGCATTACGAGCGTTTTACGGGTCGCCCCGCCACCAAGGCGGACAACATCACCACCGGGCGGATCTACCAGGACATCCTGACCAAGGAACGCCGCGGCGACTATCTCGGCGCCACCATCCAGGTGATCCCGCACGTTACCAACGCCATCAAGGATTTCATCCTCGACAGCAACGACGCCTACGATTTCGTGCTGTGCGAGATCGGCGGCACCGTCGGCGATATCGAGGGCTTGCCATTCTTCGAGGCGATCCGCCAGATCAAGAACGATCTGCCGCGCGGCCACGCCATCTACGTCCATTTGACGCTGTTGCCCTATATCCCGAGCGCCGGCGAGCTGAAGACAAAACCGACCCAGCATTCGGTCAAGGAACTGCGCTCGATCGGCATCCAGCCCGACATCCTGCTGTGCCGGACCGACCGGCCGATTCCCGCTGGTGAGCGCGCCAAGCTCGCCTTGTTCTGCAATGTTCGCGAAAGCGCGGTGATCGAGGCGCGTGACGTCGACAATATCTACGCCGTGCCGGAAGCTTACCACGCCGCCGGCCTCGACGATGAGGTACTGGCAGCCTTCGGCATTGAGCCAAAAATTCCGCCGGCGCTGCAAAGCTGGCACGTCATCAACGAGCGCGTGCGCAACCCGGAAGGCGCGGTCACCATCGCCATCGTCGGCAAATACACCGGCATGAAGGACGCCTACAAATCGCTGATCGAGGCGCTGAGCCACGGCGGCATCGCCAACAAGGTGAAGGTCAATCTCGACTGGATCGAGAGCGAGGTGTTCGAAAACGAGGACCCAACGCCGTTCCTCGAACACGTCAACGGCATCCTGGTGCCCGGCGGCTTTGGCCAGCGCGGCGCCGAAGGCAAAATCCGCGCGGCGCAGTTCGCGCGGGAGCGCGACGTGCCGTATTTCGGCATCTGTTTCGGCATGCAGATGGCGGTGATCGAGGCGGCGCGAAACCTGGTCGGGATCGAGGACGCCAATTCGACCGAGTTCGGGCCGACGCCCGAGCCATTGGTCGGCCTGATGACGGAATGGCTGCGCGGCAACGAATTGGAGAAGCGCTCCAAGGCCGGAGATCTCGGCGGCACCATGCGCCTTGGCGCCTATCCGGCGACGCTGCGGCGCGGCAGTCGGGTGTCCGAGGTCTATGGCGGGACGACCGAAATCTCCGAGCGCCACCGCCACCGCTACGAGGTCAACACCGCCTACAAGGACCGGCTTGAGCAGCACGGATTGCGGTTTTCGGGCTCGTCGCCCGACGGCGTGCTGCCCGAGATCGTCGAATACGAAGACCATCCGTGGTTCATCGGGGTGCAATTTCACCCCGAACTGAAATCGCGGCCGTTCGAGCCGCACCCGCTGTTTGCATCGTTCGTGCAGGCGGCGGTGGTGCAGAGCCGGTTGGTCTAAGGCGCATCTACGGCCGGCGGGCCGCGAACCGGAACAGGGCAAACCGGTAATTCGGAATGTCGACCTCGATGTCGATTTCGGTAAACGAGCTATCTTTGCGGAACGCATCGACAATATTGTTCATCGCGATCACGGTCATCAGCCGGTTGCGCGACATTTTCAGTTTGCCGATGAACCGAGCGGCCATGTCCGGAAAAAACGGGCTGTTCAGCAGCACATATGACACGTCATCATAACTCTGCGTCAGCGCGTCGCCTTGGACCACATCGACATTGTTCAGTCCGAGAAGCCGCGCAGTTCGCCGCATCGCGGCGCATCTGACGGGCAAAATCTCGATGGCGCGAAAGCGGCAGGGCGCGACGCAGGCGCCGTAAAACACCACATGGCCGTATCCCGCGCCGGCATCGCAGAACATTTCGTCCGGCCGCGGATTGATGGCGCGGAAAATTTCGCGGATTTCATGAAACGGGGTGCCGCCAAAGAACGAGAAATTCTGGTTGCCGTAGCGATGCAGCAACGCAGGCAGCGCGCCATCGCGGTCTTCGTCGCTAGGCGAGATCCGCAGCGCGCTTTCAAGAATCGAATCTGCGACCTCAGCCGCTCCTTGGTGAAATTTGCGCACGATCGCTGCGCCCGGACGGCGTTCGCTAGACATGTGCCGCAACTTATGAGACCATCTTGAACCGGCGCAACCTAAAAATATTTGGAGTTGACCATGACTCTTATTGCCTACGGCACGGCCATCAACACGGCCCTGAAAAATCCGAAAACCAAGCTCGAGGATCTCAAGGTGCTGCGTGGCCACGCCCAGTCGCTGATGAAGGCGCAAGGCGATCTCAAGGGCGCGCTAGGCAAGCTTGAAAAAGAGATCAAGGCGCGCGAGAGAGGTTTGGCCAAGAAGCCGGCGAAGAAGAAAAGCAAATGATGCGCGTCTGCGCGTGACGCGCCGGTGTCGATCTCACAAGTGACGGGTGCGCAGCGGGCGGTGCCCCAGCGCATGCGGACCGACCAGGACCGGCGCGCCCACGTGCCGGTCCATGTCGTTTGGGAGATCACGCTCGCCTGCAACCTGAAATGCGGTCACTGCGGATCGCGGGCCGGAAAACGCCGCGCCAACGAACTGTCGACGGCGGAATGCCTCGAGGTGGTGCGCCAGCTGGCGGCGGCCGGCACCCGGGAAATCACGCTGATCGGCGGCGAGGCCTATCTGCGCCGCGATTGGCTCGAGATCGCCGCTGAGATTGCGCGGCTTGGCATTCACTGCGGCGTGCAGACCGGCGCCCGCGGCCTGACCAGAGAGCGGATTGCGGCCGCTTATGCCGCAGGCGTGCGCGCGATCGGCGTATCGGTCGATGGCCTGCGCGAGCTGCACGATTCCATCAGGGGAGTACCGGGCAGCCACGACCAGGCGATCCGCGCGATGCGGGACATAAGCGACGTAGGTATCGAGCCCGGCGCCAATACCCAGATCAATGCGCTTTCGATGCACCAGTTGCCGCAGATATTCGATGAAATCGTCGCGGCCGGCGCCAAGTACTGGCAGGTGCAACTGACGGTCGCGATGGGCAATGCGGTCGACAATGCAGCGATGCTGTTGCAGCCGCATCAGATCATCGATGTCGTCGATTGCCTCGCAAGTCTCTATCACAAGGGCCGCGACGTCGGCCTTCGGCTGTTGCCCGGCAACAGCATCGGGTATTTCGGACGCCACGAGCCTTATTGGCGCTCCCTGACCAGCGAGATCGAGCACTGGACCGGCTGCACGGCGGGCGAGACGGCGCTCGGCCTCGAAGCTGACGGGACCATCAAAAGCTGTCCGTCGCTGCCGAAATCACATTTCGCCGCCGGCGAAACCCGTTCGATGTCGATCGACGACGCCTTGCGCAATCTCGAAAGCCGCACCGTTCGGCGCGACGGCAATCGCGGCCGCAGCTTTTGCGGGTCGTGCTATTACTGGAGCACCTGCCGCGGCGGCTGCACCTGGGTCTCCCATGTGCTGGAGGGCAAGCGCGGCGACAATCCCTATTGCTATTATCGCGCCACGACGCTCGCCAAACGCGGCTTGCGGGAGCGGATCGTGAAGGTCGCCGAGGCGCCGGACGAGCCATTCGCCGTCGGCCGTTTCGAGGTCCGGCTCGAACGCGCCGACGGATCGCGTGCGCCGCGCGCCTTAGGGCGCGACGACAAGCGGCGCAAGCGCGGCCGCCTGGTGTTGTGCCAGTCCTGTGACGAATACATTTATGCCGCGGAAAAGACGTGCCCGCATTGCGCCAGCTCGACCGGCTCCAAAATTGTCGCCGACGAAAAGCTTGGGCTCGCCGTGCAGGCGACGATCGACGAGATTGAACGCCATGGCCGCCAGATTCTCGAGATCGCTGGGATGGCAGGTACCTAGGGCGTTGCGGCTAGCTCGCCTTCACCTTTGCAATCTTCCGCAGCGCCTCATCGATCTTAGATTGCCAACCGGGACCCTTGGCTTTGAAGTATGAAATGACCTCGGGGCTCAGCCGGATCGACACGGCGACCTTCGTTGGCGTCTTCTGTGGGCCACGCGTTGCTTTGAATTGAGCGAGCAGCTGCGGAGGCAGGACTTCGGCAGGAGGCCGAGCTCTGGCGAAATCTTCTTCGGTCCATTCCGGATTATCGTCGTCGAATACCGGTTCTCTTAACTTACGGGACATGGCGCCTCATTTCCTTCTCGTGCGCGCGGCGAAGACTGATCGGCCGTACCCGTCCATTACGGTCGGTAAACACCAGACAGTAAGCGCGACCCTCGATGTAACCATAACCGCGATATCGGATTTCTCCATAATCGCGACGGCGGTCTATGAACGTAATTTTCATATCGATATCGATCCACCGGGCGAGCGATATGGCATGCTTCGACAGATTAATCGCGTCTTTGGTCGGATCGAAATCGGGACATTATCGTATATACGATCTGCTGTAAATGCCCGTCTACTAATGCGCAGTTGTGCCTGCACCGTTTGCCCGCAAGACATCCCGCGAACCACCCGCTATAACCGCCGCGCAAGAAAACGGAGGAAACAAATGATTTATGAGTTGCGCGTCTATCGCTGTGTGCCGGGCCGGCTGCCGGCGCTGTTGAAGCGCTTTGATACGGTTACGCTGAAGCTGTGGGACAAGCACGGCATCCGGCAGGCGGGATTTTTCACTACGCTGATCGGCGAATCCAATCAGGAGCTGACGTACATGCTGGCATGGGATTTGCTCGCCGACCGCGACAAGAAATGGGCCGCGTTCCAGAGCGACCTGGACTGGCTCGCAGCCCGCGCGCAGAGCGAGGCCGACGGCCAGATCGTCGGCAATATCGTCAGCCAGTTGCTGGTGCCGACCCCGTTCTCGTCGGTGAAGTGAGAAAACCTTGAACGCGGACATCACAGCTGCACCGGTGGTTTCCGCCGGTGCCGTCAAATTCGGCAATGAACTGCCGATCTCGATCATCGCCGGCCCGTGCCAGCTGGAAAGCCGCGCGCATGCGCTGGAGGTGGCGTCCGCCTTGAAAGAAATTGCCGCGCGGCTCAAAATCGGTCTCGTCTACAAAACCTCGTTCGACAAAGCCAACCGCACCAGCGCCTCGGCCGCGCGCGGCATCGGCCTTCAACAGGCGCTGCCGATCTTTGCGGAGATCCGCTCCTCGCTTGGAATGCCGGTGTTGACCGATGTGCACGACGCCTCGCAATGCGCGGAGGTTGCGCAGGCCGTCGACGTGCTGCAGATTCCCGCGTTCCTGTGCCGGCAGACCGACCTGTTGCTGGCGGCGGCGGCGACCGGCAAGGTGGTCAATGTCAAGAAGGGTCAGTTTCTGGCGCCTTGGGACATGGCCAATGTGGTGGCCAAGATCACTGGCGGCGGCAACCGCAGCGTGCTGGTCACCGAGCGCGGCGCCTCGTTCGGCTATAACATGCTGGTCTCCGACATGCGCGCGCTGCCGATCCTGGCGCGCAGCACCGGCGCGCCGGTCATCTTCGACGCCACCCATTCGGTGCAGCAGCCCGGCGGCAAGGGCACCTCGTCCGGCGGCGAGCGCGAATTCGTGCCCGTGCTGGCGCGCGCCGCGGTCGCGGTCGGGGTTGCCGGAGTGTTCATCGAAACCCATCCCGATCCCGATTCCGCGCCATCCGATGGCCCCAACATGGTGCCGCTGCGCGAGTTCGAAGCCCTGGTGCGGATACTGATGGCGTTCGATGCGGTCGCCAAAAGCGCTGCCGCGCGCGGTTCGGATTGATGCCGGCGGGCAGCCGCACGAAGCCGTTTTTCAGTTGAGCATGATCTTGTCCAAAAACCGGCATCCAATTTTTAGGATCATGCTGCAATGCCGCCGGTCCTGAATATCATCGCACTGGCGACTTTTGCGGCGAGCCTGTCGGCGCGCGCGCTGGATCCAGTGCTGCCGCATGTCGCCGACGATTTTGGCGTGAGCATCGCCACCGCGGCGAGTTTCGCCGCCGTATTCGCGTTCACCTTCGCCATCGTGCAGCCGGTGCTGGGTGCCGCGGCGGACCTGTTCGGCAAGGCGCGGCTGATGATCGCCTGCCTGGTGCTGCTGGGGCTCGCCAGCATCCTCGGCGCATTGTCGGCCTCGTTTCCGATACTGTTCGCCACCCGCATCCTCGCCGGCATCGGGTCCGGCGGCGTGTTTCCGATTGCGCTGGGTCTCACCAGCGATCTGGTCGCGCCGGACAAGCGGCAGGTGGCGATCGGGCGAACCCTGGCCGGCGCCATGACCGGCAACCTGCTGGGCGCGTCGGCTTCCGGCCTGATCGGGGATTTTCTGGGCTGGCGCGGCGTGCTTGCCGTCCTCGGCCTGCTGGTGATCGCGGCGTCGATCGCTGTCGCGATCGGCTTTCGCGGCGCGGCGTTGCAACGAACGCCGCGAACGAATTTCTCCGCCCTCAAGCAGGGCTACCGGACCATTTTCGCCAATTCGAATGCGCCGGTCTGCTATTCGGCGGTCTTCATCGAAGGCTGCTGCGTGCTCGGGTTGTTTCCCTTCATCGCATCATTTCTGTTCGAGCTCGGCGAGACCAGCCTGTCGATCGCGGGCATCGTCATCGCCGGCTTCGCCGTTGGCGGCCTGTTCTACACCATGAGCGTGTCGCGATTCCTGCCGCGGCTCGGCGTCAAGGGCATGATGATTTCGGGCGCGGCGCTGGTGGGGTTGCAGCTTGTCGCCATCGCCTTCGGCCCGGGCTGGAAGATCCAGGCCTTGAGCCTGCTGTTCATGGGCTGGGGCTTTTACATGATCCACGGCTGCCTGCAGGTGTTCGCCAGCGAGCTGTCCGTCGAAGCCCGCGCCACCGCGCTGTCGCTGCATTCGTTCTTCTTCTTCATGGGCCAGACCATCGGGCCGATCGCCTATGGTTTCGGCATCGGCCATCTCGGCAAAATCCCGACGCTGCTTACCAGCGCGGCAATCATGATCGCGCTGGGGTTTGTCTGCGCGCGGTTGCTGCGTCAGAGGAGGCCAGCAGACATAGCTGCGCAGCCGGACGTGCAGTCCTAACCCCGCCCCCGATAGGGCGCGACGCCCTGATCCGGGATCCATATGCCCTTCGGCAGTTTGCCGGTCTGCCAGAACACGTCGATCGGAATGCCGCCGCGCGGAAACCAGTAGGCGCCGATGCGCAGCCATTTCGGCTTGATCTCCGCGGCCAGGCGCTTGCCGATCGACACCGTGCAGTCCTCGTGGAAGGCGCCGTGGTTGCGGAAGCTTGCGACATAAAGCTTCAGCGACTTCGACTCCAGCAGCCATTGCCCCGGCACATAATCGATCACCAGATGGGCAAAATCGGGCTGTCCCGTCACCGGGCAGATCGAGGTGAATTCCGGCACGGCGAAGCGCACCAGATAGTCGGTGCCGGTTTGCGGGTTGGGCACGCCGTCGATCTGGGCTTCCTCGGGCGTTTTCGGCCATGGCACCGCGCGGCCGAGCTGCAGCTCGGAAGATTTCAATGATTGGCCGGGCTTCCTGGACATGTTGGTCTCCATTTGCCGGTTTCTTAGCCAATCGGGCGGCCGAGGTCACGCGGCCTTTTCCCGCTGAGTGCCTTGCTGTAGAAGCACCGCCAAACTCAGTCCTACATTATGAGGCTCCCATGACAGCCATCGTCGACATCATCGGCCGCGAAATTCTCGACAGCCGCGGCAATCCCACGGTTGAGGTCGACGTCGTGCTGGAGGACGGCTCGATGGGCCGCGCGGCGGTGCCCTCGGGCGCCTCCACCGGCGCCCATGAAGCGGTCGAGCTGCGCGATGGCGACAAGGCGCGCTATCTCGGCAAGGGCGTGCAGAAGGCGGTCGAAGCCGTCAACGGCGAAATCTTCGAGGCGCTGAGCGAGATGGCGGTCGAGGAGCAGGTCCAGATCGACCAGATCATGATCGATCTCGACGGCACGCCGAACAAGAGCCGGCTCGGCGCCAATGCCATTCTCGGCGTTTCGCTTGCGGTCGCCAAGGCATCGGCGGAATCCTTCGACATGCCGCTGTATCGCTATGTCGGCGGCACCTCGGCGCGGACGCTGCCGGTGCCGATGATGAACATCATCAATGGCGGCGTGCATGCCGACAATCCGATCGATTTCCAGGAATTCATGATCATGCCGGTCGGCGCGAAAACCTTCGCCGAGGCGTTGCGCTGCGGCTCGGAGATTTTCCACACGCTGCGAGGCGAATTGAAGAAGGCCGGCCACAATACCAATGTCGGCGACGAAGGCGGTTTTGCTCCGAACCTGCCGTCGGCGGACGCAGCACTTGAATTCGTCATGGCTGCGATCGGAAAGGCCGGCTACGAGGCGGGGTCCGACGTGATGCTGGCGCTGGACTGCGCCGCCACCGAATTCTTCAAGGACGGCGCTTACGTCTATGGCGGCGAGAACAAGATCTGCAGCGGCTCGGAGCAGGCCGAATATCTTGCCGATCTGGCATCGCGTTATCCGATCGTCTCGATCGAGGACGGCATGTCCGAAGACGACATGGACGGCTGGAAGAAGCTGACCAACCTGATCGGCGGCAAGTGTCAGCTTGTGGGCGACGATCTGTTCGTCACCAATGTGACGCGGCTCGCCGACGGCATCAGACACGGCCTCGCCAATTCTATCCTGGTCAAGGTCAACCAGATCGGCACGCTCACCGAAACGCTGAGCGCGGTCGAGATGGCCTACAAGGCGGGCTACACTGCGGTGATGTCGCACCGTTCCGGCGAGACCGAGGATTCCACCATCGCCGATCTTGCGGTCGCCACCAATTGCGGCCAGATCAAAACCGGCTCGCTGGCGCGCTCCGACCGCACCGCGAAGTACAACCAGCTGCTGCGGATCGAGCAACAGTTGGGAACGCAGGCGCGATACGCGGGCAGGGCGGCGCTGAAGGCGCTGGCGCAATAGCGCGGGCGCGCTTGCCCGCTCGGTTGAAGCATGAAAGGCTTGAGCGGGGCCAAGGCTTACGACGGTCGATGTTCGGCTGTCATCCGAAGAGGGGGTGCGCATGAAGCGGCTGAATGCAAAATGGCTGATGGCGGCTGCGGTTGCCGCCTGCGCGCTTGGCAATATCAGCGCGGCCCAAGCGCAGCAGACCATCCGCGTCGGCTGGACCATTCCGGCGGAGGAATCAAAATACTGGATGATGCGGCGTCCGGCGGAATTTCCCAATCTCGGCAAGACCTACAATATCGAATGGACGCAGTTTCAGGGCACCTCGCCGATGACGCAAGCGCTGGCGGCGGGTGCGCTGGATTGCGCGACGCAGGCGCCGCTGTCGCTGGCCAACGGCGTGGTCGGCGGCAATCTGAAGGCTTACATCGTTGCGCAGCACGTTTACGAAAAGCCCGGCGGCTTCTCGGTCTATTGGGCCGTGATGGACGATTCCCCGATCAGGAAAATCGCCGACCTCAAGGGCAAGACCGTCGGTATTTCGGTGCTCGGCGGCGGCACCTATGGTCCGTTCGCGATGCTGCTCAAGAAGAACGGCGTCGATCCGGACAAGGACATCAAGCTGGTCGAAACCAGCTTCTCGATTTCCGAGGACGCCTTGCGCCAGGGCCGCGTCGACGCCGTCAACATGAACCAGCCCTTTGCCGCCCGCGCCGAAGCCAAGGGCGGCACGCGAAAGCTGTTCTCGCTGTCGGAGGAGATGCCTAATATCGTCCACATTCTCGAGGCCTGCCGCGCCGATTTCGTCGACAAGAATCCGGACTTGGTAAAAGCCTATGTGCGCGACATCACCGCGGGTATGAAGAAGGCGCTGGCCAATCGCGAGGAAACCCTCAAGGTTGTCTCTGAAGTATTGAAGGCTCCGGTGCCGGTGCTGGATACATATCTTCTCAAGGACAATGATTTCGGCCGCGATCCCGGCGCCGCGCCGAACTTCGAGGCGATTCAGAAAATGCTCGACATCTATGCCGCGACAGGGATGCTGCCGAAGCTGGACGTCGCGCAATTCAAGCACCCGACCATCGTCGCGCCGCTGCAATAGCAGGGTCTGGCGTTCGCCGGGATCTCACAGAAAACGCATCGCATGAAAAAATGGCGATCCCGGGTGACGACGGACGGCCTCGACCGCGCGCCGCACCGCGCCTTCATGCGGGCGATGGGGCTCGACGACGAGGCCATCGCAAAACCGATGATCGGCGTGGTCAGCATGAAGGGCGAACAAACGCCCTGCAACATGACCCACGATTTTCAGGTCGATGCCGCCAAGGCCGGGATCGCGGAGGCCGGCGGCACGCCGCGGGAATTCTCCACCATTTCGGTCTCCGACGGTATCAGCATGAATCACGAGGGCATGAAATTCTCCTTGCTCTCGCGGGAATTGATCGCCGACTCCATCGAGGCCGTGGTTCACGGTCTTGCCTATGACGCCCTGATCGGGTTCGGCGGCTGCGACAAGACGCTGCCGGGGGTGATGATGGGCATGGTCCGCTGCAACGTGCCATCGATCTTCATCTACGGCGGCAGCGCTCTGCCCGGGCAGCTTAACGGACGAACGCTCACGGTGCTGGATTCCTACGAGGCCGTCGGCGGCGTCATGACCGGCGAGATCGACGAGGCGACGCTTGCCGGAATCGAACGGGCCTGCCTTCCGACTATCGGCGCCTGCGCCGGACAATTCACCGCCAACACCATGGCGATGGTTTCCGAGGCGTTGGGGCTGACCATTCCTAACGTATCGATGGTGCCCGGCGTCTACGCCGAACGCGCCCATTATGCACGCGGGGCCGGACGCCTGGTGATGGAAATGCACAAACGCGGCGGACCGTTGCCGCGGGAGCTGGTGACCCGAAAGTCGCTTGAAAACGGCGCGGCGATCGTGGCCGCCACCGGCGGTTCGACCAACGCCGCGCTGCATCTGCCAGCCATCGCCAATGAAGCGGGAATTGCGTTCACACTCGACGACGTCGGCGAGGTGTTCGCGCGCACGCCCTTGATCGGCAATTTGCGTCCGGGAGGCAAGTATACCGCGAAGGACGTTCACGATATCGGCGGCACCGCCGTCGTGATCCGCGCGCTGATCGAAAGCGGTCACATCGACGGCGCATGCCTCACAATCACCGGCAGGACCATCGCGGAGGAGTACGGTGGGGCGAACAAGACCGACGGCGAGGTAATTTATCATACCGACACACCGATCATGGCGGACGGCGGCGTCGCCGTGCTCAAAGGCAATCTTTGTCCGGATGGCGCCGTCATCAAGGTCGCCGGCCTGAAGAAGCTGGTGTTCGAAGGCAGCGCGCGTATTTTCGAAGATGAGGAAGCCTGCGTCGAGGCCGTCCGCGCACGCAAATACGGCGAAGGCGATGTCCTCATCATCCGAAACGAGGGACCTGTCGGAGGACCCGGCATGCGGGAGATGCTGGGAATAACCGCGCTGATCTACGGCCAAGGGATGGGCGAGAAGGTTGCGCTCATTACCGACGGCCGCTTCTCCGGCGCCACGCGCGGCATATGCGTCGGTTACGTGTCGCCGGAATCCTTCATTGGCGGCCCGCTGGCGCTGGCACGTGAGGGCGACCGAATACGAATAGACGCCGGGGCGCGCCGGATGGACCTGCTGATCGACGATGCGGAACTGGCGCGGCGGCGGCACGCCTGGACGCCGCGGCCGCCGCGCCACCGAGCCGGCGCTTTGTCCAAATATGCCCGGCTGGTCGGGCAGGCGCCGGGGGGCGCCGTTACCCATCCGGGGGCCGCGGAATGGCCCTGGTTCGACTAATCGTACAAAATCAAACATTCAGGCAGGGAGGGTTACATGGCTTCTGACAACAAAACCGGACTTGAACTTCGCTCGCTGATCAAGAAGAGCGGCGAACTCGAATTGTCGCTGGCCACCGTGCCGATCCCTGAACCCGGTCCAGATGAAGTCGTGGTCCGGGTCGAGGCCTCGCCCATCAATCCGTCGGACCTTGGTCTTCTTGTCGGCGCCGCGGATATGTCTACGGCCAGGACATCCGGCACCGGCGACGCAGCGGTCGTTACCGCGAAGGTGCCGGATGGTGCGATGAAGGCGATGGCGGGGCGGCTCGATGAATCGATGCCGGTCGGCAATGAGGGCGCTGGCCTGGTGATCAAGGCCGGGTCGTCGGATGCGGCGCAGGCACTGCTGGGCAAAACCGTGGCGATGATCGGCGGCGCCATGTATGCGCAGTATCGCTGCCTGAGGGCAAAGGATGTTCTGCCGCTTCCTCCGGGGACGACGCCCGCCGAGGGTGCGTCATGCTTTGTCAATCCGCTGACTTCGCTCGGCATGGTCGAGACCATGCGCCGCGAAGGCCACAAGGCCCTGGTGCATACCGCGGCCGCATCGAACCTCGGGCAGATGCTGAACAAGATTTGCCTCAAGGACGGTGTTGGCCTCGTCAATATCGTGCGCAGCGCGGAGCAGGAGGACATCCTGCGCAAGCTGGGTGCGAAACATGTGGTCGATTCCTCGAAGCCGACCTTCATGGACGACCTGACCAACGCGCTGGTCGAAACCGGTGCGACGCTGGCATTCGACGCCATCGGCGGCGGCAGGCTTGCCGGCCAGATACTCACCTGCATGGAAACCGCCGCCAATAAGACCGCAAAAGTCTACAGCCGCTACGGCTCGAGCGTGCACAAGCAGGTCTACATCTACGGCCGCCTCGACATGCGTCCGACTGAACTGGCCGGAGCTTTCGGAATGGCGTGGAGTGTCGGCGGCTGGCTGCTGTTTCCGTTCCTGCAGAAAATGGGGCCGGTCGACGGCGCACGGCTGCGGCAGCGCGTGGTCGACGAACTCAAGACCACCTTCGCCAGCCACTACACCAGGGAGGTGTCGCTGCAGGAGGCGCTGCAGCTGCAAAACATCGCCGCCTATGGCAAGCGCGCGACCGGCGAAAAATATCTGATCAATCCGAACAAGGGCGGCTGATAACAATACGCGGCGATTTTGGCGGCAATCTTTAAAAAGAGGGAAGTTTGATGTCGACAGACCTGAAGTACCTCGCATTTACGGCAATCCTCACTGCATCGTTGTGGATTCCCTATGTCGTCGCGCAGGTGACGACCAACGGGCCGCTGAAGCCGCAGAACTATAGCGACCCCACGCAGCGGCCGATCCCGCTCTGGGGCAAGCGCGCGGACCGCGCCTATCTCAACGCGGTCGAGACCTTCGCGCCGTTTGCAGCGCTGGTGATCGTGGCGCATCTGGCCGGCAAGGCCAATGCCATGACGGCGTTCTGGGCAGGGTGCTATTTCTGGCTGCGGCTTGCCCACGCCATCGTGTATCTGCTCGGCGTTCCAGTGGTGCGCACGATCATCTTCGCGCTCGGCTATGTGGCGGTCGCGGGAATTTTCTGGGAAGTGATCAAATAACGGCTCGGAACCTCATTTCGGCATCGGCGCTCTGCGCTCTCGCATTGCGATGAGGCTTGCATTCATGCGCCGACGTGAGAACACTCGCGCAGAAAAACGACATTGCGGAAAACCGCAGCACAGACCTGGGAGAATACGCCATGACCAACCTGAACCGCCGTGATGTTTTGGCCGCCGCTGCTGCTGCCGGCGCAGCTACCGCGTTGAGCCCGTTTGCAACATCGACCGCCCGCGCTGCCGTGCCCCCAGCCGGCGCGCAGGCGCCCGGCTTCTACCGCTATAAGGTAGGAAGCTTTGAATGCACCTCGATCAACGACGGCGCGCGCTCGTTCCCGATGCCTGACACCTTCGTCAAGAACGTGCCGAAGGACGAGGCGCTGGCTGCCGCGGAAGCCGCCTACATGCCGAAGGGCATGGTAACGATACCTTTCAATCCGCAACTGATAAACACTGGAGGCAAGCTGGTGCTGGTCGATTGCGGCAATGGAATTGCCGCTTTCGAACCAACCAAAGGCGCTGCCGGCCGCACCCTGCAAAATCTCGCAGCCGCCGGCGTCGATCCGAAAAGCATCGACGTGGTGCTGATGTCGCATCTGCATCCCGATCACACCAACGGCATCCGCGCCGCCGATGGTTCGATGGCGTTTCCGAACGCGGAGATCATGGTGCCGGCGAAGGACTGGGAGTTCTGGACCAGTGATGAGAACGCCGCCAAGGCGCAATCCAACGAGATGATGAAGAACTATTTTGCCAATGTGAAGAAGATCTACAACGGCATCGAGTCCAAGGTGACGAAGTACGACTGGGGCAAGGAGGTTGCGCCCGGCATCACCTCGATCGAAGCGCCCGGCCACACGCCCGGGCACACCGCCTTCGCGGTCGCGTCCGGCAATTCCAGAATTCTGGTCCAGTCCGATGTCACCAACATCCCCGAATTCTTCCTGCGCAATCCGGACTGGCACGTCGCCTATGACGTCGATCCGGTGCAGGCGCAGGCCACCCGCCACAAGTTCTACGACATGGCGTCAGCCGAGAAGGCGCTGGTGGTGGGCTTCCACTTCACCTTCCCCTCGATCGGGCATGTGGAGAAGGACGGCACGAAGTACCGCCTGGTTCCGATCGCCTGGAATCCGGTGATCTGATCGTCTGCGGGCGGCCGAAGACCAGGGAGACAACGCCATGAACGGGCCGCTTGCGGGCATCAGGGTGATCGAAATCGGTCAGGCGGTGGCGGGTCCGATGGCCGGCATGATCCTCGGCGACATGGGTGCCGAGGTGATCAAGATCGAAAAGCATGATGGCGGCGACGATGCGCGGGCGTGGGGCCCGCCCTTCATCGACGGCGATTCCATGCTGTTTCATTCGATGAACCGCAACAAGAAGTCGGTCACACTAGATATCAAGAATCCCGACGATGTGGCGAAGCTGAAGACGCTGGTAGAGTCAGCCGACATCCTGATCCAGAATTTGCGCGCCGGCATTGTCGCCGAATGCGGCATCGGACCCGACGTGATGTGCGCGCTGAACCCGCGGCTGATCTATTGTTCGGTGTGGGCGTTCGGAAAAAACGGACCGTTGCGCAATGCGCCGGGTTTTGACCCGCTGCTGCAAGCCTATGGCGGCGTGATGTCGCTGACCGGCCGGCCCGACGATCCGCCGACCTTCTGCGCGCCGGCGATCAACGATCGCGCCAGCGCGCAATGGTGCGTGATCGGCGCGCTCGGCGCGCTGCAGGCGCGGCATGCCACCGGCAAGGGCTGCGTGATCGATACCGCGCTGTTCGACAGTGCCGTTGCCTGGGTCGAGGGGCCGCTCAACGGTTACAACCATACCGGAAAACCGCCGCAGCGTTTCGGCGGCGCCAGTTTTACGCTGGTGCCCTACCAGGTGTTCGAGACGTCAGACCGGCCGATCTGCATCGCGGCCGGCAACGACCGGCTGTTTGTAAAATGCGCCGGCGTGCTTGGCCATCCCGAATGGGCCGGCGATCCGCGCTTCCTCAAGGTCCGCGACCGCGCCGCCAACCGCCATGCGCTGATCGACCTGATGAAGCCGGTGCTGCAGATGCGCAGCCGGGCCGAATGGATGGCGGGGCTGGAGCAAGCCGGCGTGCCCTGCAGTCCGGTCAACGATATTCCGGAATTGTCGCGGAGCGAGCAGCTCCAGGCCGCGGATTTGTTGCGCAACCTGCCCGGCACGGAGCTTAACGTCGTCGGGCTTCCCATCGTGTTCGATGGGGTACGGCCGTATCCGCGCTCCGACGCGCCGAAACTCGGGCAGCACAACGATGAGGTGCTGTCGGAACGGCGCGCGTCGGCGGCGGAATAATCCGTAGGGTCGGCAAAGGCGGGCCTTTGCGCCGTGCCCACCATCTTTACTTCGGATTCGGAGACTGAAATGGTGGGCACGCCACCGGACGCCTTCGCGTCCGGTCGCTTTGCCCACCCTACAGCGCTCCCGCTTCAAGCAAAGGAAATCTTCATGGCCGCCCCGTACAACATTGTCGTCATCGTCGGCAGCCTGCGCAAGGAAGCTCACACTCTTAAAGTCGCCAACGCGCTGGCGCGGCTCGCTCCTGACACGTTGAAGCTGGACGTCACGACGCTGCACGGCATCTCCTTTTTCAATCAGGACCTCGAAGCCGCGCCGCCGGCGGACTGGCTGGCTTTCCGCGAAAGGCTGCAGAAATCCGACGGCGTGCTGTTCGTGACGCCCGAATACAACCGGTCGATCCCCGGCGTGCTGAAAAACGCCATCGATGTCGGGTCGCGCCCCTACGGCAAGAGCTCATTCCTCGGCAAGCCGATCGGCATCGTCAGCAATTCGCCGGGCGTGCTCGGCGGCGTCAGCGCCGCGATGAACTTAAAACAGCTGCTTCCCGGCATTACCGGGCCGATCATGGGCCAGCCGGAAATCTATCTGGTCGGCGTCGGCGACGCGTTCGACGCTGAGGGCAACCTCACCAAGGAAGCGATGCAGAAGGTAATGAAGCAATTCATCGACGCCTACGCGGCCTGGGTCGAAAAGCACAACAAATAGCGGCAGCACCGCCGTGGCGGGCCGCCTGTTAGGATTCCCTTAACCGGAGCGTCGCATCGTCGCGGCATGGTTTCTCGCACCCGACTCAAATCCCTGCTCACCGGGCTCGTGCTTTATGCGGTCGCGGGGATGATGGTCTGCTATTTCGGCGTCAATGCCTATACCGGCAAATACGGCTTGAACGCGCGGCAGGAGCTCGACCAGGAAATCATCGCGCTGACCTCCGAACTGGCGCGGCTGAAGCGCGAGCGCACCGAGGGCGAGCAGCGGGTATCGCTGCTGCGGTTGGACCGGGTCGATCCCGATATGCTCGACGAGCGCGTGCGCTACCAGCTCGACTATGCCGATCCGCGAGAACTGGTGCGGACTACCAAGCCGACGAACTGATTTAACCGCGCCCACCACCCTTGGTGGCGAGTTACAAACCTGGCATATTCAATTCCAAAGATTTCGCCACGGTGCACTGCGGTATGCGAATTTGCCGTTACGTGACGCAATCCTTTTAAGGAGAAATGAGTTGGGGTAGAGAGGGATGACCTCCCTCTCAGACGGAATTGTCCATGGCCTCTCCGAAGAAAAATCCCGCCAGCGAAAAAGGCCAGGACAGGGGGCGAGAAAAGGGAAACGGTTCGAAGAATCCCACACCTCCTGAATTCTCCAGAGACGAGGAACTCAAGGCGCTGCGCGACATGCTGCTGATCCGGCGCTTCGAGGAAAAGGCCGGCCAGCTCTATGGAATGGGCGCGATCGGCGGCTTCTGCCATCTCTATATCGGGCAGGAAGCCATCGTGGTCGGCATGCAGATGGCCCTGAAGCAGGGCGATCAGGTGATAACCGGATACCGCGATCACGGGCACATGCTGGCCTGCGGCATGGAAGCCAGGGGTGTGATGGCCGAGCTGACCGGACGCCACGGCGGCTATTCCAAGGGCAAGGGCGGCTCCATGCACATGTTCAGCAAGGAGAAGCATTTTTACGGCGGCCACGGCATTGTCGGCGCCCAGGTTTCGCTCGGGACCGGTCTGGCCTTCGCCAATCGCTACCGCGGCAACGACAATGTCAGCCTGGCCTATTTCGGCGACGGCGCCTCCAACCAAGGCCAGGTCTACGAAAGTTTTAATATGGCGGAGCTCTGGAAGCTGCCGGTGATCTATGTCATCGAGAACAACCGCTATGCCATGGGCACCTCGGTGACGCGCTCCTCGGCGCAGACCGATTTTTCCAAGCGCGGCATCTCCTTCAACATCCCCGGCGAGCAGGTCGACGGCATGGATGTCCGCGCGGTGAAGGCGGCGGCCGACAAGGCGGTCGCATGGTGCCGCGCCGGCAAGGGGCCGTTCATCCTGGAAATGCAGACTTACCGCTACCGCGGCCATTCGATGTCGGATCCGGCGAAGTATCGCACCCGCGAGGAGGTCGACAAGGTCCGCCACGACCAGGATCCGATCGAGCAGGTCCGCAACCGCCTGCTCGCCGCCAAGATGACCGAGCAGGATCTGAAGCAGATCGACGCCGAGGTACGCGAGATCGTCAATGCCGCAGCCGATTTTGCGCAGCACGATCCCGAGCCCGAGGCAGCCGAGTTGTGGACCGACGTCTATCGCTGAACGCGCAAGCTAGAGTTCTGGAGCCGATATGCCAATTCAAGTGCTGATGCCTGCGCTGTCGCCGACTATGGAGAAGGGCAACCTCTCCAAATGGCTGAAGAAGGAAGGCGAGACGATCAAGTCCGGCGACGTCATCGCCGAGATCGAAACCGACAAAGCCACCATGGAAGTCGAGGCCACGGACGAGGGCACCCTTGGCAAGATTCTCGTTCCCGAAGGCACTGCTGATGTCGCCGTGAATACGCCGATCGCGACGATCCTCGCCGACGGCGAAAGCGCGGCCGATCTCGGCAAGGAAGGCGCACCGGCGAGGCAGGAGAAGGCCGCGGAGTCCGCTCCGCCGGCCGAGGCGAAGTCCGAGACGCCGGCGCCGAAGTCTGAGGCGAAATCAGGCGAGAGCGAGGAGAAGAAAGCCCCGGCCGCCCCGAAAGCCGCCGCCGAGCCCGATCCCGAAGTGCCGGAAGGCACCGAAATGGTGACCATGACCATCCGCGAAGCGCTGCGCGATGCCATGGCCGAGGAAATGCGGCGCGACCCCGACGTGTTCATCATGGGCGAGGAGGTCGCGGAATATCAGGGCGCCTATAAGGTCACGCAGGGACTGCTGCAGGAATTCGGCGCCAAACGCGTCATCGACACCCCGATCACCGAGCACGGTTTTGCCGGCGTCGGCGTTGGTGCGGCGATGGCGGGCCTAAAACCGATCGTCGAGTTCATGACCTTCAATTTCGCGATGCAGGCGATCGACCAGATCATCAACTCCGCCGCCAAGACGCTTTACATGTCCGGTGGTCAGATGGGCTGCTCGATCGTGTTCCGCGGACCGAACGGTGCGGCTTCCCGCGTCGCTGCGCAGCATAGCCAGGATTATTCGGCATGGTATTCGCAAGTGCCGGGTCTGAAGGTGATCGCGCCGTACTCTGCGGCCGATTACAAGGGCCTGCTGAAAGCCGCGATCCGCGATCCCAATCCGGTGATCTTTCTCGAAAACGAAATGCTGTATGGGCATTCCGGTCCAATCCCGAAACTCGACGACTATGTGATCCCGATCGGCAAGGCCCGTATCGTTCGCGCCGGCGGCCATGTCACGCTGGTGTCATGGTCGAACGGCATGAGCTACGCGCTGAAGGCCGCCGATGAACTGGCGAAAGAGGGCATCGAGGCCGAGGTGATCGATCTGCGCACCCTGCGCCCGCTCGACACCGAGACCATCATCGCGTCGGTCAAGAAGACCGGCCGCGCGGTGACGGTCGAGGAAGGCTGGCAACAGTGCGGCGTCGGCGCCGAAGTCGCGGCACGCATCATGGAGCACGCCTTCGATTATCTGGATGCGCCGGTGGCGCGGGTGTCCGGCAAGGACGTGCCGATGCCCTATGCCGCCAATCTCGAGAAACTCGCATTGCCCTCGGTGGCCGAGGTGGTCGAAGCCGCCAAAGCCGTTTGCTACAGGTAGGCCATGGCCGGTCCGAAAGAGCAGCCGTTGCCCCCCGATGTCGCAGGCCGTGAGGATGCGGCCGAGGTGCTGCGCGCGTTCGTCGTCGACGGCGGGCTGTCGATCGCGTTCATGCGCGCCTTTGATGAACCCGACATGTGGGGTCTGCTGCTGGTCGATATCGCCCGCCATGCGGCGCGCGCCTATGCGCGGGAAAGCGATTATACCGAAGATGAAGCGCTGAGCCGCATCATCGACATGTTCGACGCCGAAATCGCGCGGCCGACCGACACCGGCAAGACCACGCCGCGATCGCAACAAGGTCACTGACAAATGCCGATCAACATCCTGATGCCCGCGCTGTCGCCGACGATGGAGAAGGGCAACCTTGCCAAATGGCTCAAGAAGGAGGGCGACAAGGTCAAGTCCGGCGACGTGATCGCGGAGATCGAGACCGACAAGGCGACCATGGAAGTCGAGGCGGTCGACGAGGGCACGATTGCGAAGATCGTGGTGCCCGAGGGAACGCAGGACGTCCCGGTCAACGACGTGATCGCGGTTCTCGCCGGTGATGGCGAGGACGTGAAGGCGGCGGGTGCAGCGCCGCAGCAGGCCAAAGCTGAAGCCAAGTCTGAAGCCAAGGCTGAAGCAAAGCCCGAAGTCAAAGCCGAGGCAAAACCCGAAACCAAAACCGAAGCGCCGAAGGAGAAGCCGGCTCCTGCTCCTGCGGAGAAGGCGCCGGCCCCGGCCGCTGCTGCGCCGGCTCCGGCAAAGCAGTCCGCCGCGCAAACCAACGGCCACGCCCGGATTTTCTCTTCGCCGCTCGCGCGCCGTCTCGCCAAGGAAGCCAATATCGAACTCGGGCGCATCAACGGCTCGGGCCCGCATGGCCGCGTCATCGCGCGCGATGTCGAAGAGGCAAAGTCCGGCAAGGGGCTGAAGGCACCGGCCGCGCAACCCTCTGCCGCCGCGCCGGCGATTGCGCCGTCGATGTCGGACAAGCAGATTCTCGGACTTTACGAGGAAGGTTCCTACGAACTCATCCCGCATGACGGCATGCGGCGAACCATCGCGCAGCGGCTCACCGCCGCGACGCAGTCGATGCCGACTTTCTACCTCACCATTGATTGCGACATCGGCAAGCTCACCGCCGCACGCGAAGAGATCAACGCCGCGGCGCCGAAGGACAAGGACAAGAAGCCGCTCTACAAGCTCTCGGTCAACGACTTCGTCATCAAGGCGATGGCGCTGGCGCTGCAACGCATCCCCGAGGCCAATGTCAGCTGGTCGGAGGCTGCGATGCTCAAGCACAAGCATTCCGATATCGGCGTCGCGGTCGCGCTGCCGTTCGGCCTGATCACGCCGATCATCCGCAAGGCCGAGACCAAGTCGCTGTCGGCGATCTCGAACGAGATGAAGGATCTGGCCGCGCGCGCCAGGGCCAAGAAGCTGAAGCCGAACGAATACCAGGGCGGCACTTCGTCGGTGTCCAATCTCGGCATGTACGGCATCAAGGACTTTACCGCGGTGATCAATCCGCCGCAGTCGTCGATATTGGCGGTCGGCACCGGCGAGCAGCGCGCGGTGGTGCGGGGCGGGCAGATCGTGCCGGCCACCATCATGAGCGTGACGCTGTCCTGCGATCACCGCGCGGTCGACGGCGCGCTCGGCGCGGAGCTGATCGGCGCGTTCAAGATGCTGATCGAGAATCCGGTGATGATGGTGGTATGAGATGCCGCTGGTACGGATTTCGCTGCGCAAAGGAAAATCGGACGATTACAAACGCGCGATCGGTGATGGTGTCTATCAGGCGTTGCTCGAAACATTCACGGTACCCGAGGAAGATCGCTTCATTACCGTTTCCGAGCATTCCGAAAGCGAATTCCAGTTCAGCAAAACCTATATGGACATTGCGCGAACCGACGATCTCGTCATCCTGCAAATTACCGTCAGCAATACGCGCGCCATCGAGCAGAAAAAGGCGCTGTTCGCGCGAATCGTCGAACTGCTTTCGCAAAAACCTGGCCTCCGCAAGGAAGATGTATTCATCAACCTGCTCGAGGTTGCGAAGGAAAACTGGTCGTTCGGCAACGGCGTTGCCCAATATGCGTGAGGCAAAGTAACCATGGCCGACACCTCCTTCGACATCATCATCATCGGCTCCGGCCCCGGCGGCTACGTCACCGCGATCCGCGCGGCGCAGCTCGGCTTCAAGACTGCGATCGTCGAGAAATCCTATCTCGGCGGCATCTGCCTGAACTGGGGGTGCATCCCGACCAAGGCGCTGCTGCGCTCGGCCGAGATCTACCATTACATGCAGCATGCCAAGGATTACGGACTGTCGGCCGAGAAGGTGTCGTTCGATGCCAAGGCGGTGGTGCAGCGCTCGCGCGGCGTCTCGAAACGCCTCAATGACGGCGTCGGTTTTCTGATGAAGAAAAACAAGGTGACGATCATCTGGGGCGATGCCTCGATCGACGCGCCCGGCAAGGTCACCGTGAAGAAGTCTGATATCGAAGCGCCGAAGGGCGCGCTCGGGGAGGGCGCGTATCAGGCCAAGACACATCATCCTTGCCACCGGTGCGCGGCCTCGCGTGCTGCCGGGGCTGGAGCCCGACAAGAAGCTGGTCTGGACCTATTTCGAGGCGATGGTGCCGGACAAGATGCCGAAGTCGCTGCTGGTGGTCGGCTCCGGCGCCATCGGCATCGAATTCGCTTCGTTCTTCCACACCATGGGCGCCGCGGTGACGGTGGTGGAGGTGCTGCCGCAGATCCTGCCGGTCGAGGACGCGGAGATTGCGACGCTGGCGCGTAAGCAGCTGGAAAAGCAGGGCATCAAGATCCTCAGCAGCACCAAAGTGACAAAACTGGAGAAGAAGAGCGACAGCGTGGTCGCCACCATCGATGACGGCAAAGGCAAGCCGCAGACGCTGGAAGTCGACCGGGTTATCTCGGCCGTCGGCGTAGTCGGCAATATCGAAAATCTCGGGCTGGAAAAGCTCGGCGTCAAAACCGACCGCGGGATCGTCGTCGTCGACGGCTTCTGCAAGACCAACGTGCCCGGCATTTACGCCATCGGCGACGTCGCGGGACCGCCGATGCTGGCGCACAAGGCCGAACATGAAGGCGTAGTCTGCATCGAAGCCATCAAGGGCCTGCATCCGCATGCCGATGGACAAGAACCTCATTCCAGGATGCACCTATTGCCATCCGCAGGTGGCCTCGGTCGGCCTGACCGAAGCCAAGGCAAAGGAGGGCGGCCGCGAAATCCGCGTCGGCCGCTTCCCGTTCGTCGGAAACGGCAAGGCGATCGCGCTCGGCGAGGACCAGGGGTTGATCAAGGTGATCTTCGACAAGAAGACCGGACAGCTGCTCGGCGCGCACATGGTCGGCGCCGAGGTGACCGAGCTGATCCAGGGCTATGTGGTTGCGATGAATCTAGAGACCACCGAGGAAGAGCTGATGCACACCATCTTCCCGCATCCGACGCTGTCGGAGATGATGAAGGAAGCGGTGCTCGATGCCTACGGCCGCGTGCTGAATATGTAGGTTTAACGTCCCGGGCTGGTGCGGCGAATCGCGGGGTTGCCCGGCTGCAACGAATGTTGCGTGGACGCAACAGTCTCTGAACATTTGACGGACAACCCGGCCGGCTCTTGCGCGCGCCGCTATTTAGCCACACCGCTCCGTGCAATCATTCCTTCGTAGGCTGATGGCCACGGCGCTCGCGAAGGCGAAGGGGAAGTTTTCCCGGGACCACAAGGAGATGGCTGGGGAAACAGGTTTCGCGATGGACGCCAAGACCGAACTAAAATCGAGATTGCCGAGCCGCCATGTGACGGAAGGCCCTTCGCGGGCCCCGCATCGCTCGTATCTTTATGCCATGGGCCTGACCACCCAGCAGATTCACCAGCCGTTCGTCGGCGTGGCGTCGTGCTGGAATGAGGCCGCGCCCTGCAACATCTCGCTGATGCGGCAGGCCCAGGTGGTCAAAAAAGGCGTCGCCTCCGCCGGCGGCACGCCCCGCGAATTCTGCACTATCACCGTGACCGACGGCATCGCCATGGGTCATGACGGCATGCGGTCCTCACTGCCGTCGCGCGAATGCATCGCCGATTCCGTCGAACTGACCATGCGGGGCCATGCCTATGACGGGCTGGTTGGCCTCGCCGGCTGCGACAAGTCATTGCCGGGCATGATGATGGCGATGGTCCGGCTCAACGTGCCCTCGATCTTCATCTATGGCGGCTCGATCCTTCCCGGCAATTTCCGCGGCCAGCAGGTCACCGTGCAGGACATGTTCGAGGCGGTCGGCAAACACTCCGTCGGCGAGATGTCCGACGCCGATCTGGACGAAATCGAGCGGGTGGCGTGTCCCTCGGCCGGTGCGTGCGGCGCACAATTCACCGCCAACACCATGGCGACGGTATCGGAGGCCATCGGCCTCGCGCTGCCCTATTCAGCCGGCGCGCCGGCGCCTTACGAGATCCGCGATGCGTTCTGCATGACCGCGGGCGAGAAGGTGATGGAGCTGATCAAAGCCAATATCCGGCCGCGCGACATCGTCACCCGTAAAGCCTTGGAAAACGCCGCGGCGGTGGTAGCCGCGTCCGGCGGATCGACCAACGCCGCGCTGCATTTGCCCGCGATCGCGCACGAGTGCGGCATCAAGTTCGACCTGTTCGAGGTAGCGGAAATCTTCAAAAAGACACCTTACGTCGCGGATTTGAAACCGGGCGGTCGTTATGTCGCCAAAGACATGTTTGAAGTTGGCGGCATACCGCTTCTGATGAAGACATTGCTCGACCATGGATACCTTCACGGCGACTGTTTGACCGTTACCGGCCGGACGATTGCGGAAAATCTCAAGGGCGTGAAATGGAATCCGCATCAGGACGTGGTGCGGAGTGCCGACAAGCCGATCACGGTCACCGGTGGGGTGGTCGGCCTGAAGGGAAATCTCGCGCCGGAAGGCGCGATCGTGAAGGTCGCCGGAATGTCGAATTTGAAGTTCACCGGACCTGCCCGCTGCTTCGACTGCGAAGAAGATGCGTTCGAGTCGGTGCAGAACAAGACCTACAAGGAAGGCGAGGTCCTGGTGATCCGCTATGAGGGTCCGCGCGGCGGTCCCGGGATGCGCGAGATGCTCTCGACCACGGCGGCGCTGACCGGGCAGGGCATGGGCGGCAAGATCGCCTTGATCACCGACGGCCGGTTTTCCGGCGCCACCCGCGGCTTCTGCATCGGCCATGTCGGCCCGGAAGCAGCCATCGGCGGACCGATTGCGCTGCTGCAGGACGGCGACATCATCGAAATCGATGCGGTGGTCGGCACACTTGACGTAAAATTGACCGAAGCGGAGCTGGCCCAGCGCAAGACCAAGTGGAGGCCTCGCGAGACAGATCATACGTCCGGCGCGCTGTGGAAGTATGCCCAGCAGGTCGGACCCGCGGTGGATGGTGCCGTTACCCATCCGGGTGGGGCGCGCGAGAAACAGTGTTATGCGGATATCTGAGCGTATCATTTTTGCGTTGATTTTGGCCGCCGCCCCGGTGGCGCTGCCAGCGCTCGCGTTCGAAGGTACGCCTGTCGGACCGCAGGATACCGCTATCCCGGTGGTCGCCGCACAGCCGGGTACCGGGGCGGCCCTCAAGAAGGCGGTGCCGCCGAGCACCGCGACCACTTCGCTGACCTCCCTGCAATACGCCGCCGAAGGCGGTCACCCCGTCGCGCAGTGGAAACTGGGCAGGATGTACGCCGATGGCGATGGCGTGGCCCGGGACGACCTCCGCGCCTTCAATTATTTCAGCAACATCGCCAATGCCCACGCCGAAGACAGCCCGTCGGCGCCGCAGGCGGCCATCGTCGCCAACGCCTTTGTCGCGCTGGGCCGGTATTATCTGAGCGGCATTCCGAACACCAAGATCAAGATCGACGCCGACCGTGCGCGCGAGATGTTCTCCTACGCGGCGTCGTATTTCGGCAATGCCGACGCGCAATACGACTTGGCCCGGCTGTATCTCAACGGCATCGGCACTCCCCGGGATTCCCGCTACGGCGCGCGCTGGCTCGGCCTTGCCGCCCAGAAGGGCCAGCATCAGGCGCAGGCCATGCTCGGCCAGATGCTGTTCAATGGCGATCAACTGCCGAGGCAGGCGGCGCGCGGGCTGATGTGGCTGACCCTGGCACGCGACAGCGCCGCGCCCGACGAGACCTGGATCAAGGAAAGCTACAACAAGGCGATCGCCAAAGCGTCCGAGGACGACCGCGCGATGGCGCTGCAGATGCTCGAGCACTGGGTGCAGGGCCGTAAGGACTGAGACCGGCCGAGCCGTGTCCCGGACGCGATGCGGCATCCTTCATGCCGCTTCGCAGAGCCGGGACCCCGGTTTCTTCTTTCCTCGAGGCGCAAGTAACCGGGACCCCGGCTCTGCAGCGCACCGCTTCGCAAGGGCTGCGCCTGCGCTGCGTCCGGGGCACGCAAGCCATCACATCCGAGCGCACTTACGCCGCCTCCAGATCGAGGTCGATCCAGACCGGAACGTGGTCGGACGGCTTTTCCCAGGTACGGACATGCTTATCGATGCCCACGGCGGTCAACCGGTCGCCGGCCTGTGGCGACAGCAGCAGGTGGTCGATGCGCAGGCCCCAGTTTTTCTGCCAGGCGCCGGCCTGATAGTCCCAGAACGTGTATTGTCCCGGTTCGTCGGTGACGGTACGTAGCGCGTCGGTCAATCCAAGCCCGAGCAGGGTCTGAAAACTCTCGCGGGTCTGCGGCCGGAACAGCGCGTCGTTGACCCATGCCGCCGGGTTGTGGACATCGGCCGGTGCCGGAATGACATTGAAATCGCCGGCCAGCACCAGTGGCTCTTCGGTCTTAAGTCGTTGCTGTGAATACTCAAGAAGCCGCGACATCCATTTGAGCTTATATGGATATTTGTCGCTGCCGACAGGATTTCCATTGGGTAGATACAGACAAGCGACGCGCACCACGCCGGCCTTCAGCGATACGACGCCTTCAAGGAAGCGCGCCTGCACATCCTGATCGTCGCCCAACAAGCCTGGCTTCGTTTCGTCGAACTTGTACTTCGACAGCAAAGCGACCCCGTTGAAGCCCTTTTGGCCGTGGGTGACGACGTTGTAGCCGAGAGCCTCGATGGACTCGCGCGGAAACGCCTCGTCGACGCACTTGGTCTCCTGCAGGCAGACGACGTCGGGCGCGCAGTCCTTAAGCCAGGTCAGCAGATGATCGAGCCGCTGCCGGATCGAATTGACATTCCAGGTGGCTATCCGCATGGCGTGGTCCGCTAACAACAATCCTAAATTTTCGTTCTGTGGCATACCATGATCAATGCCGCTGTGATAAGCCGTTAGAATAAGGCGCAAAAGTCGCTGTCAAGGGTTGGAAAACCGGGCCGTCCCGATCCCTTGTGGACCGGTTGACGTGAGATGTTATGAACAGACGCAATTTGCTTATTTTCGGAGGCGTGCTGGGCATTGTCGCGCTGGCCGCAGCCTTCGTGACCCGCTCGTCGTGGATGGGCAGCGGGGCCAGCGCGCAGGGACCTCAGAAGCCGCGGGTCGTTGCGGTTGAACTGGCCAAAGCCGAGCGCAAGCCGGTGCCGGTCGATGTCGATTCGATCGGAACGGTGACGCCGATTTCGAGCGTGGCGCTGAAGTCGCGGCTGGAAACCACCATTGTCGCCGTGCATTTCGAAGACGGCGCCAAGGTAAACCAGGGCGATCTGCTGTTCACCCTCGACTCCCGCCAGATCGACGCCCAGATCGAGCAGGCCGAAGGCATGCTGGCAAAGGATCAGGCCCAGCTGGAGGGTGCGCAGCGCGATCTGAAGCGTTACAGCGATCTGATCGGCAAGGGCGCCACCACCCAGGTCAACGTCGATAACGCCAAGACCCAGGCCGATATTCTCATCGGCAGCATCAAAGCCGATCAGGCGGCATTGGAGAATCTGAAGGTCCAGAAGAGTTACACCACCATCCGCGCACCGTTTTCCGGGCGGATCAGCGCCGCCAACGTCAAAATCGGCAATTTCGTCCGCCCCGCCGATACCGCGCCGCTGGCGGTCATCAACCAGATGGCGCCGGTCTATGTCACCTTCGCCGTTCCGCAGCGCGTGCTGGCCGATCTGCGCGAGGCCATGGCGGGCGGATCGTCCAAGGTGATCGCGACCATCCCGGGCCACCAGAAGTCGGAAGACGGCAAGGTCGCCATGGTCGAAAATTCCGTGGATTCCACCACCGGCATGGTCACCGTGCGCGGCGTCATGGACAACGCCAATGAGACTCTGTGGCCGGGCATCCTCGTCAATACCAAACTCGTCGTTCGCGTCGAGGATGGGGTGACCGTTCCCACCGCGGCAGTGCAGCGCAGCCAGAATGGCAACTACGTCTTCATCATGCAGGACGGCAAGGCGCACGTTCAGCCGGTGACCGTCGCCCGTACTTTCCAGGGCATGTCCGTCATCGCAACAGGACTGTCCGGCGGCGAGGACGTCATCATCGACGGCCAATTGCTGTTGTCCGAGGGTACGCCCGTCCAGCCGCGCGCGCCCAAGGCGGGGGCCTGATCGATGACGCTGTCGGAGCTGTGCATTCGCCGCCCGGTCATGACCACGCTGGTGACGGCGTCGATCATCGCATTCGGCGTATTCGGTTTTCGGCTGTTGCCGGTTTCTGCGCTCCCCAAGGTCGACTTTCCGACCATCGCGGTGACCGCGACTCTGCCTGGCGCCAGCGCCGATACCATGGCGGCCTCGGTCGCCGGGCCGATCGAGCGCCAGCTCTCGACCATCGCCGGCATCTCGTCGATGACCTCGACGTCGTCGCAAGGCATCACCGCGATCGTCATCCAGTTCGACCTCGACCGCAGTATCGATGCGGCGGCGCTGGATGTTCAGACCGCGCTGACCATCGCGCAGCGCCGGCTGCCGATCGAGATGACGATCCCGCCGAGCTTCCGGAAAGTGAATCCGTCCGATTTCGCGGTCCTGTTCATCTCGCTGGTATCCGAGACGTTGCCGCTGTCGACCGTCAACGAGTACGGCGACATCACGATCGGGCAGGCGCTCTCACAGAATTCAGGGCGTCGCCCAGGTCGTCATTTTCGGCAGTCAGAAATTTGCCATTCGGGTACAGGCCGACCCGGAAGCGGCGGCGGCGCGGGGAATATCGCTGGAAGACGTCCGTGCCGCGGTTTCGCGTGCAAACTCATCCACGCCGGTCGGCACCTTGAATGGACCGAAACAGGACGTAGCCCTGCAGGCATCCGGCCAGATGGACAAGGCGACCGATTACCGGCACGTGATCGTGGCCTGGCGCAACGGTTCGCCGGTCAGGCTCGATGAGATCGCCAAAGTCTACGACAGCGTCGAGAACGACAAGATCGCGACCTGGTTCAACGGAACGCGCGCCATCGTTCTGGCGATCTACAGGCAGCCCGGCGCCAATACCGTCGCCGTTGTCGATAGCGTGCTGGCAAAGCTGCCCTCGCTGCGCGCCCAGATCCCGCCCTCGGTGCAAATCCAGGTCGCGATGGACCGGTCGCAATCGATCCGCCAGTCGGTGAGCGATGTCGAGGAGACGCTTCTGATCGCCATCGGTCTGGTCATCATGGTGATTTTCCTGTTCCTGCGATCGGCTTCGGCGACGATGATCCCCGCGCTGGCGGTGCCGATCTCGCTCTGCGGCACCTTCGCCGTCATGTACATGCTGGATTTCTCCGTCAACAACATGACGCTGCTGGCGCTGACATTGTCGGTCGGCTTCGTGGTCGACGACGCCATCGTCATGCTTGAAAATATCGTCCGGCATATCGAACATGGCATGCGGCCTTACGAAGCGGCGCTGAAAGGTGCCCGCGAAATCGGCTTCACCATCATTTCGATCACGTTCTCGCTGATCGCCGTGTTCATTCCGGTGCTGCTGATGGGCGGCATCGTCGGACGCGTGTTCCGCGAATTCGCGGTGACCATCGCGGTCGCGATCGTGGTATCCGGCTTTGTCTCGCTGACGCTGACGCCGATGCTGTGCGCGCGCGTGCTCAAGGCGCACGATCCGGCCAAAAAGCCGAACATCGTGCTTCGCGTCTTTGAGAGGATGTTCGATTCCTGGCTGCGGGCTTATGAATGGGCACTGGACCGGGTGCTGGCTGCCAAGGCGGTGATGCTCGCGGTGACGCTGGCCACGCTCGCCGGCACCGTCGCGCTGTATATCGTCGTGCCGAAAGGTTTTTTTCCGCAGGAAGATACCGGCTTTCTCTTTGGCACCACCGACGCGGCGACGGATACCTCTTATGAGGCGATGTCGGTGCGCCAGAAGGAATTGGCCGATCTGTTGAGCCGCGACCCGGCGGTGGAATATATCAACAGCACGGTAGGCGCGGGCGGTCCCAATGCGACTACCAACAACGGCAGGCTATTCATCGCGCTGAAACCGAGGAAAGAGCGGGACTCGGCCGCGGTGGTGATGGCGCGGCTGCGCCAGCAGTCCACGCAGGTTCCGGGAATGCAGGCGTTCTTCCAGAGCATTCAGAACCTGAACATCGGCGGCCGGCCGTCGAAGAGCCAGTATCAATACACCTTGCAGAGCGGCGACACCGAATCGCTCTACCGGTTGGCGCCGGAGATGCGCAGCAAGATCGCGCAGGTTCCCGGACTGCTCGACGTCACCACCGACCTCTACATCAAGAACCCGCAGATGACCGTCGATATCGACCGCGAAAAGGCCGCGGTCTATGGCGTGACCGTCGATCAAGTGCGTAACCAGCTTTACAACGCCTACGGCGCGCGTCAGGTCGGCACCATCTATATGCCGTCGAACGACTATCAGATCATCCTGGAGGCGCAGCCGCAGTTTCGCGTCGATCCGTCTGATCTTTCGAAGCTCTATGTGAAGACGGCAAACAACCAGACCATTCCCCTGGATGCGGTGGCCAAACTGGTGCCGACGGTGGGGCCGCTGCTGATCAATCACCAGGGGCAGCAGCCGGCGGTCACGATCTCGTTCAACCTTGCGCCCAATGTTTCGCTTGGCTATGCGGTGAACCAGATCACCGCGGTCGAGCGCGCGGCCAATCTGCCGGCGACGATCGCCACCGGTTTCTCCGGCACGGCACAGGTGTTCCAGGATTCATTACGCGGGCAGGGCGTGCTGATTCTGGCCGCGGTATTCGCGGCCTTCGTGATCCTCGGCATTCTCTACGAAAGCTTCATCCATCCGATCACCATTATCTCGGGTCTACCCTCGGCTGGCATCGGCGCGATCCTGACCCTGATGCTGTTCAACATGGAGCTGACCGTGATCGCCATGATCGGCATCGTGATGCTGGTGGGCATCGTGAAGAAGAACGCCATCATGATGGTGGATTTTGCGCTGGAGCGCCGCCGCGTCGGCTTGAGCGCCGAGCACGCCATTCGCGAAGCAGCATTGCTGCGGTTCCGGCCCATCATGATGACGACGTTTGCTGCGATCTTCGGCACGCTGCCGATCGCCATCGGCGCCGGCGCGGGGGCGGAATTGCGCCAGCCGCTTGGCGTCGCCGTGGTCGGCGGCCTCTGCGTGTCGCAACTGCTGACGCTGTTCATCACGCCGGTGATCTATATCTATCTCGACCGCATCGACCGCAGGCTGAAGCGCCGCCTGGAGCCGCAGCTTGACGAGGCCGGGGAGGCGGAGCGGCCGCACGTGGTCGCCGCGGAATAATGGCTATCCGGCTCGACGACCGACTTTTTTCTTCACTGACTGTTGGTGGGGCAGGCGTGAAAATCAGCCGCGACTGATTATCCGTTAAGATTTGGTTTAGTTCCAGGCATGATTATTGGTGAAGCGGAAGGGATCCAATCATGCAAATACACCACTCGGTGGGTATTGTCGGCAATCAGCTCGCAACGGGGCCGGACAGCACGCAGTCATGGGATTTCGTCAATCCCAATCGAGATGAGGTATTGGCATTGTTGAAGCCAGGCGGCGATCGAAAGCGCACCGTTGTTTTGGTCGGAAGCGCTCTCGTTGCCGGCTTGGGTTTGGGATGGGCGTGCGGGGCAAATATAGCGACCTTCAACTCGATTGCTCAGACAGAAATGCCTTTGCGTCGCGTTGCTGAAATCAAATCAAGCGGCAAGAGCGACGGCATCCGAAGGCCGGCATCCACCTCAGCTCTGCAGACACTGCCAGCCATGGGCGCAGTTTCCCCCGGTGGGTTGAAGGCCGAAGCCGCATCGATTGCGCGGGAGCCTGTGGTGCCGGTGCCAGAGACAAGGCCGACAACGATCGAGGGTTGGACGGTCCTCGATGTTCGCGGCGGAACGGCTGTTCTCGAAGGGCCGGACGGGGTCCGGACCGCGGCACGAGGCGACACAGTTCCCGGGATCGGGCGAATTGATTCCATCGTGCGTTGGGGCAACCGCTGGATAGTCGCCACAGCGAACGGCCTGATCGCGACCCCGTAATGCCGGCGAAATGGAAATGGCCCGAAGCGGTTTGCTTCGAGCCATATTTAATCCGCGAACGTACATCCGGCCCGCCGATTAATCGATTCTATGGTGGGCAAACAAGGTTAAGGGATGGTTAACCGCGGCTTCCTGATCAGATGGAAAAACTTGTCCCACATCCGCAAGAGGCGGTCGCATTCGGATTGACCACCCGGAACGACGCGCCGATCAGGTCGTCGACGAAATCGACTTCGGAGCCCGCCAGGAACGGCACTGAAGCGGGATCGACCAGCACCACGGCGCCCTCGCGCGCGATCACCAGATCGTCCTCGGCCTGCGACCGTTCCACGTCGAACTTGTACTGGAAGCCGGAGCAGCCGCCGCCTTCGACGCTGATACGGAGCATGGCGCCGTCGCCCTCGACTTTAAGGATTTCCCCAATCCGGCGCGCCGCCCGCTCGCTGATGGTGACGCTTGCTTCTGCCATAACGCAACTCCGTGACCGCCCGCGCGGGAGTCTTCAAGAAATTTGAATTGCCCGCAAGCTGTAGTTAAGTGCGCCGAGCCGCAGAATCAAACGCTTAAAGGGATGAAAACCCGTGTCGGTCGGAATGGCTGCCCCCCGCATGGCCTATGCCTGCGACCCCGACCGCAGCCGGGGGCGGCTGTTCGACGAACCGCCGAGCAAGACCCGCAGCCCATTCCGGCGCGATTGCGATCGGGTGATCCATTCCACGGCGTTCCGCCGCCTGAAACACAAGACCCAGGTATTCGTGTTCCACGAGGGCGACCATTACCGCACCCGGCTGACCCACACGCTCGAAGTGGCGCAGATCGCCCGGGCGCTGGCGCGCCAGCTCGGCCTCGACGAGGATCTCACCGAAACGCTGGCGCTGGCCCACGATCTCGGCCATCCGCCGTTCGGTCATGCCGGCGAGCGCGCGCTGGATAGCTGCCTGCAAGCCCATGGCGGGTTCGACCACAACGCCCAGACCCTGCGGGTGGTATCGTCGCTGGAGCATCGCTATCCGGACTTTGACGGCCTCAACCTGACTTGGGAATCGCTGGAAGGCATCGTCAAGCACAACGGTCCCCTGACCGACAAAGCCGGAAAGCCGGTCGGGCGTTATCGCGACCGCGGCGTTCCGCTTGGGATTTCCGAGTACGATCGGCTCTACGATCTGGAGCTGTGGAGCTTTGCGTCGCTGGAGGCGCAGGTGGCGGCAATCGCCGATGATATCGCTTACGACGCCCACGACATCGACGACGGCCTGCGGGCCGGCTTGTTCACGGTCGACGATTTGAAAGTCATGCCGCTGACATCGGGCATGATCGCGGATATCGCCAGGCGCTATCCCGACCTCGATGACGGCAGGCGCGGCGCCGAACTGGTGCGCGAACTGATCGCGTATCTGATCGCGGCGGTATTCGCGGAATCGCGCCGCCGCCTGGACGCGGCCGAATTGAAATGTGCCGACGACGTCCGCAACCAGGGCCGAACCCTGATCGCCTTTCCGCCGGATGCGGCGCAGGCAGAGGCGGCGATCAAGGCTTTCCTGAAAGAGCGGATGTACCGCCATCCGCGGGTGATGCGGGTAATGGGCGAGGCCGAATCGATCCTGTTCGAGCTGTTCGCGCGCTATCAACGATCGCGGCACGATTTGCCGCCGGAATGGTTGCCGCCGCAGGGCGAGGACGCCGAGAGTGAAACCGGGCGCGCGCGCCGGATCGGCAATTTCATCGCGGGGATGACCGACCGTTTTGCGCTGACCGAGCATCAGCGGCTCTTTGACTCGACCCCGGACCTACGTTAGGCGGCTACGGGCCCGTCAGTTTCCATTTGGCATCTGGCATTCGCCGGTCCGGGGTTACTTACGTGGGAACAAACGCGCCAATTCGAGCTTATCGCAGACTTCCCCAGAGCCAGGAGGTTTTGATGAGACTGGCAAAGATGGTTCCAGCTGCTGTCATGCTTATGGCCATCAGTTCGGTGGCGTCGGCCCAGCAGACGTTTACGGGAACGGTTACCACGATCGATCGGATTAACGGAACTATCGCAATTCAGCAGACGCAAAGCGGCACCGTCGGAGCGAATAGCGGCGGAGCCACCGAACGATTCAAGGCACAAGACGGCATGCTCAACACAGTGCATGCCGGCGACAAGGTCGTACTTTCCGTCACCGAAGCCGGCGGGACCAAGACAATCACCAAGCTCGAGAAGCAGTAGTCGGACCGCCGGTTTTAGATTGCCGCCTCGGTCTTCGCGTCGAAAACGTGAAGCATCCATCACGCGGCCCAATGGACCACCAAGAGCCCCGGCACCCGCTCGAACCCGCGGCCGTTCCCCGTCACCAGGGTCGCGCCCCGGCGCCGCGCCTGCGCGGCGATCAAATAATCATAGGGGCCGATCGGCGTGTCCTTGCTCTCCAGATGCGCGCGAATGTCGCCGGCATGCGCGGCATCTTCGGCATCGAACGAAAGAACATCGATGCCGAGACCGAGAAACCATTCTAGCAATCGTTCGCTATGCTCCCGCCGGTTGCTTTTGGCGATACCGAAGCGCATCTCGAACAGGGCAACGACCGGCATCCCGACTTTGGTGCCTGCGCGCAGCTGTTCCTCAAGCTTGAGGCGATGCGACGGAACGCGCCCGTTCAAAATCGAAATGACGATATTGGTATCGAGGCAAATCATTCGTCGAAGAAGACGCGCGGATCGGGTTCAAGCGGAGGGTCGTCCGGAATGCCGTCTGGCAAAAAGTTTCTGGCACCCAGTGCGTCGAGTTCGGCCCAGAACTTGTCGAAGTCGATAGGCTTTTTCACGAGCGGCTCAAGGATCACCTTGTCGCCAACCTTGCTGACTCGCACTTCGCTACCCTCGAAGCGGAATTCCTTCGGCAACCTTACAGCCTGGCTGCGGCCATGCATGAACAGTTTCGCGGTTGCACTCATGACCCGCTCCTAATGATAGATACCATTGATATATATCACCTTACCAAGGTGTTGGTCAATCGTGGCGACGAGGCGCAGGCGCAATGCTTGCAAGCCAGCGCGCGGATGCAATCGCGCCGGATCGCAATTTCATCGCCGGGATAACCGGCCGCCTGCATGACCGAGCCTCGGCAGCTTTTTGACTCGATCCCGGATTTGCGTTAGGCGGCGGCCTCGCCGCAACGTTCGGCAAATTCCGGTCCCCCATCACTCCTATGGCCAGTTCGGCTTCCTCCCAGCATCTTTTCGCCAACATGCTCGCGCGCGTGCATGCCGCTTGCGCTGCGCTCGCCGCCGAAGGCGGATGGCCGAACGCCGATCTGTCGCGTGTGGTGGTCGAACCGCCGCGCGATGCGTCCCATGGCGATATGGCGACCAACGCCGCGATGGTGCTGGCCAAGGAGGCACGCGCAAAACCGCGCGATCTTGCCGAGCAGATCGCAGCAAAACTGCGCGCTGACGAGCTGATCGAGAAGGTCGATGTCGCCGGTCCCGGCTTCATCAATCTGACCCTGAAAGCACACGTCTGGGCGGACGCGCTGCGGACGGTGTTGCGCGAGGGCGATGGCTACGGCCGCAGCCGCGTTGGCGCGGGCGAAAAGGTCAATGTCGAATACGTTTCGGCCAATCCTACCGGGCCGATGCATGTCGGCCACTGCCGGGGCGCCGTGTTCGGCGACGCGCTTGCAAGCCTGCTTGCTTTCGCCGGCTACGACGTCACCCGCGAATACTACATCAATGACGCCGGCGCGCAGGTCGACGTGCTGGCGCGCTCGGCGTTTCTTCGGTATCGCGAGGCGCTCGGCGAGAACATCGGCGGGATCCCGGAAGGGCTTTATCCCGGCGATTATCTGAAACCGGTCGGGCAGGCGCTTGCGGCCGAGCATGGCGACAAGCTGCTGAAGATGACCGAAGCCGGATGGCTTCCGATCGTCCGCGCCAGGGCCGTCGCGATGATGATGGAGGAGATCAAGGGCGATCTTGCCGCGCTCAGCATCGAACACGACGTGTTTTTCTCCGAGCTTTCGCTGATCGAAACCGGAAACAACCGGGTTACCGAGACGATCGACTATCTTCGATCCAAGGGCGACGTTTATGAAGGCCGTTTGCCGCCGCCGAAGGGCGGACCGGTCGAGGATTACGAAGATCGTGAGCAAACGCTGTTCCGCGCCACGGCCTATGGTGACGACATCGACCGGCCGCTGATCAAATCGGACGGCTCCTATACCTATTTCGCGTCAGATATCGCTTATCACAGGGACAAGTTCGAGCGCGGCTTCGGCAATCTTGTCGATGTCTTCGGTGCCGACCACGGCGGCTACATCAAGCGCATGCAGGCCGCGGTGAAGGCTGTCACCGCTGACGAGGCCACGCTGGATGTGAAGGTGGTGCAACTGGTCAGGCTGCTGCGCGCCGGCGAGCCGGTAAAAATGTCGAAACGCTCCGGCGACTTCGTCACGCTGCGCGAGGTGGTCGATGAAGTCGGCTCCGACGCCGTGCGTTTCATGATGCTGTACCGCAAGAACGACGCGGTGCTGGATTTCGACCTCGCCAAGGTGATCGAGCAGTCGCGGGAAAATCCGGTATTCTACGTGCAGTACGGCCACGCGCGTGGCCACTCGGTGTTCCGTAACGCCCGCGAGGTGGTCCCGGAGCTGCCGGAGGACGCTGCGGCGCGGTCGGCGTTCCTCGCCGAGGCGGCGGTGGAGCGGCTGACCGACGCGGCGGAGCTCGACCTGCTGCGGCGGCTGGCGCTGTACCCCCGGATGATCGAGGCGGCGGCGGTTGCACATGAACCGCACCGAATCGCTTTTTATCTCTATGATCTCGCCAGCGAATTTCATGCGCTGTGGACGAGGGGGCGCGATTTGCCCTATTTACGCTTCATTATCAATAATGATGCAGAGATCACAAAGGCGCGACTGGCTTTGGTCCAGGGCGTCGTCTCGGTTCTGGCATCGGGCCTCGCCGTTCTCGGCGTCCACGCACCAGACGAGATGCGATAGGGGATACCGCGCTCACATGGGGACCTGTGAGGGCAATTAACTGGCAGCGGCTGGTTCGTTTGTAAGGGCGGGTTGGCGGCTTTCCCGAAGGGGACGCATCATCACGATGGCTGATCGATACCAGGACAAACCTTTTCCCGCGGACGACGACGATCGCGGAGCGCAGCGCGCTGCCAAGGGCGAAAGCGACCCGTTGGCCGAGCTCGCGCGGCTGATCGGGCAGACCGACCCGTTTTCCAATTTTGGCCGCGCCAACCAGCCGATGCCGCCGCGCCAGGCCGATCCCTATCACCGCCGGGAGCCTGAACCCGAGCCGGAAATCGACGAAGGTCCGCCAGCCGGCCCGCCGCCCTGGATGCAGCGCGCCGCCCAGCAGGAAGCGCCGCAACAGCAGGACTTCGACACCTCGGTGCATCCGCTCCGCCGCTATGCCGCCGTACACCCGGCCGCCGAGCCGGACTATCATGCGGCGCCGCCATTCGCCGCCGAACCGGACCAGCATGTTGAGGCCGATCCCGCGCGCTATGACGAGGCGCTCTACGGCCAGCCCGATCCCGGGACCTATGAGGCGCAGCAGCAGGACGCCGCCTACGCGGACGATCCCTATGCGTACCAGGACGGCTATGGCGAAGAGGCCGAAGAAGACCAAAAGCCGCGCCGTGGCGGCATGGTCACCGTCGTTGCCGTGCTTGCGCTCGCGGTGCTCGGTACCGGCGGCGCGTTTGCCTATCGCACCTACATCGCAGCGCCGCGCAGCGGCGAACCGCCGATCATCAAGGCCGACGCAGGGCCGACCAAAGTCGTGCCGGCGCCGTCCGGGGACGGCGTGGCAAAGGTACCGGATCGCATAACGCCCGGCGGCGCCGAAAAGATCGTCCCGCGCGAGGAAGCGCCGGTCGACGTCAATGCCGGTCCGCGCCAGGTGTTTCCGCCGCCGGCGAACCAGAACAGCAATCCGCCGACGGCGGCGATCGTGGCGCCGGCCGCCAAGCCGCCGGCCGCTGCCGCGGCCAGCGGCACCTTGGCGGGCGACGAACCGCGCAAGATCAGAACGCTGGCTGTCAAAGGCGATGCGGCCGATGTCGCGGCAACGCCCGCGCCCAAGCCCGCAGCGACGCCGCGCCCGGTTGCGTCGCCGGCCGCTGCTCGAGTCCGGCTCCCTCGCCGGCGGCTAACGCCAATGCGTCGGCCAATGCGCCGCTGTCGCTATCGCCGCAAGCGCCCCAATCCGCTGCTGCGGATACCCGGACTCATGTCGCCTCCACCAACGCCACCCAGGCCACGCCCGCCGGCGGAAGCTACGTGGTCCAGGTCTCCTCGCAGCGGAGCGAAGCCGATGCGCAGGCTTCCTACAGGGCGTTGCAGGGCAAGTTCCCGTCAGTGCTCGGCTCCCGCGCGCCGCTGATCAAGCGCGCCGACCTCGGCGACAAGGGCGTCTATTACCGCGCCATGGTCGGTCCGTTCGGGTCGTCGGAAGAAGCGGCCCAGGTCTGCGGCAATTTGAAAACCGCCGGCGGGCAGTGCGTGGTGCAAAAGAACTAGCCATCCAAAGGAATTAACGGTCGTTTCCTTGACCCTTCGCCTGCGCGCGGTCTAATCCGCGCCATGACCGCGCGCGCATTCATCACCGGGATATCTAGCCTTGCGTTGACCGCTGACGAGCGCGATTTCATGCGCGCGGAGCGGCCATGGGGCTTCATTTTATTCAAGCGTAACATTGAAACACCCGTTCAAGTAACTGCACTGGTAACGGAATTACGGGAAAGCATCGGCGAACCTGATGCGCCGGTCCTGATCGACCAAGAGGGCGGCCGGGTGCAGCGCCTTGGGCCGCCGCACTGGCCGGTCTATCCGACCGGCGCCGTATTCGGAGCGCTGTACGACATCGACCGCAAGCTCGGCCTGGCCGCGGCCCAGCTGAGCGCCCGGCTGATCGCGGCTGATCTGATCGATGTCGGGGTAACCGTCGATTGCCTGCCGCTGGCGGATGTTCCGGTGGCCGGCGCGCACGCGGTGATCGGCAACCGCGCCTATGGAACCGAGCCGGGCAAGGTCGCGGCCATCGCGCGCGCCGTCACCGAGGGGCTGGAGCAGGGCGGCGTGCTGCCGGTCCTGAAGCATATCCCCGGGCATGGGCGGGCGACCGCCGATACCCATTTCGGGCTTCCGGTGGTCGACACGCCGCGGGCAGAACTGGAAAAAACCGATTTTGCGGCGTTTCAACCGCTGGCGGACCTGCCGATGGCCATGACCGCACATATTGTGTTTAGCGCACTTGATCCTGCGCAACCGGCGACGACATCTGCGACAATCATCCAACAGGTGATTCGCGGCAGTATCGGGTTCCAGGGCTTGTTGATGAGCGATGACGTGTCCATGAACGCGTTGGCGGGGTCGATCGCCGAGCGGACCTGGGCAATCGTTTCGGCTGGATGCGACATGGTTCTGCATTGCAACGGCAAGCTCGACGAAATGCGCGAAGTCGCGCGCGAGGCGCCGGTGCTGTCGGGCAGGGCGCTGGAACGGGCAATGCGCGCCTTGGCATCGCGGAAGGCTCCGCAGCCGTTCGATCGCGCGGCGGCGCGGGCTGAATTGGATGAATTGGTTGGTCGTGCAGGGGTTGGCGCATGAGCGCGGAAATTCTGTCGTTTGAAACCGGACGGCCCACCGAGCTCGGCAGCGAGGAGCCGGCGCTGGTGGTCGATGTCGAGGGCTATGAAGGCCCGCTCGACCTGCTGCTGGCGCTGGCGCGGCAGCAGAAGGTCGACCTGCACAAGATTTCCATTCTGGCGCTGGCCGACCAGTATTTGATCTTCATCGAGGCCGCGCGAAAAATTCGCCTGGAGCTCGCCGCCGATTATCTGGTGATGGCGGCGTGGCTGGCGTTTCTCAAATCGCGGTTGCTGTTGCCGGAGCCGGCGACGGCGGATGGTCCGAGCGCCGAGGAAATGGCGACCGCGCTGGCCAACCGGCTGCGCCGGCTCGAGGCCATCCGCGAAGCGTCCAACCGGCTGATGAACCGCCCGCAATTGCAGCGCGACATCTTTCCGCGCGGCGATCCGGAATCCATCGCCGAGATACGGCATCCCCGTTTCACCGCCACGCTGTTCGATCTGCTCACCGCCTATGCGGCGCAACGCCAGCAACGCGTGCTCGCCAACGTGCATCTGGCAAAACGCACGGTATGGTCGCTGACCGAGGCGAGGGCGTCGCTTGAGCGTCTGGTCGGGATGGCCGAGGACTGGAGCCGGCTCGACGAATACCTCATCAACTACGTCGTCGACCCCTCGCAAAAGGCCACCGTTTTCGCGTCCAGCTTCGCAGCCGCGCTGGAAATGGTGCGCGAGGGCGAGGTCGAGCTGCACCAGAGCCAGGCGTTCGCGCCACTGTATTTTCGCAAGCGTCCGGCACAACCGATCTCCGGCGCTTTGGCGGCGCCGGACATTTTGCCTGAATAATTGGAACAAGGAGACCGAGCCATGGCAAGCCTGGCGGAAAAACGCATCGCGGAAGCCGAGGACCGTTCCGAAAATCCGCAAGCGCGACCCGAGGAACTGCGCCTGCTCGAAGCGCTGCTGTTCGCCTCCACCGAGCCGCTCGATCAGGCCGCCCTCGCCAAGCGGATGCCCGACGGCGTCGACATCAAGACGGCGCTGGCGCAATTGCAGGCGGACTACGCCTCGCGCGGGGTCAACCTGGTTCGCGTCGCCAACAAATGGACCTTCCGCACCGCCGGCGATCTGTCTTGGCTGATGACGCGGGAAAGCACGGAAACGCGGCGGCTGTCGCGTGCCGCCATCGAGATGCTCGCGATCATCGCCTATCATCAGCCGGTCACCCGCGCGGAGATCGAGGATATCCGCGGCGTGATCACCTCCAAGGGCACGCTGGATGTGCTTTTGGAAACCGGCTGGGTGCGCCCGCGCGGCCGCCGCAAGACGCCGGGAAGGCCGCTAACGTTCGGCACCACCGAGGCTTTCCTGTCGCAATTCAGCCTTGAGGCGCTCGGCGATCTGCCCGGCCTTGAGGAACTGAAGGGAACGGGCTTATTGGATTCGCGGCTGCCCTCCGGCTTCAGCGTTCCAGCACCTTCGGACGATCCGGCGTTGCGCGACGACGAGGATCCGCTCGAAATCGGCGACCTCGAACTGGCGCTGGGCCCGGCCGTGGAGCCGGAAAGAGACGGCGGCAGCTGACGTTCGGCCGCCTGCCGCTGCGGGTTAACAATAGCGGCAATGCGTCGCGCCATAGGCGATATGACAAGGCCTAAGTCCTTGTTTTTGACACCTCCTGAGCCTACGTTCCGGGACAAAGAGAGGCCGCTTTGCCGGCCGCGTGTTTGGAGGGTTGCAGGATGGGTTCGCTTAGCATTTGGCACTGGATCGTCGTGATCGCGGTCGTCCTGCTGTTGTTCGGCCGCGGCAAGATTTCCGATCTGATGGGCGACGTGGCGCAGGGCATCAAGGCCTTCAAGAAGGGCATGCAGGACGACGAGAAGACTGCGGAGAAGCCCGAGCCCGTCAAGACCATCGACCATAATGCTCCGGCGCCCACCGCGGCGCGGACAGATGTCGGCAGCAAGGTCGTTTGATATCAAAAGGATGCCCCGCATTCCGGTGGGATGCGGAAAACGGGCGGCGAACCGGTGACGGTTTGGCGGCAATCGCTGCGGGACGACACTCAAAACGCGCCACAGCGGTTAAGTTCGCCTCGCGTAAGCGGAATTTTTCATGTTCGACATCGGGTGGAGTGAACTGGTCGTCATCGCGGTTGTCGCATTGATTGCCATCGGCCCGAAAGAACTGCCCGGCGTGCTGCGCATGGTCGGGCAATGGATGGGCAAGGCGCGCAAGATGGCCGCCGAATTCCAGGGCCAGTTTCAGGAAGCGATGCGCGAGGCCGAAATGGCCGACCTGAAGAAAACCTTCGACGAGGTCAAGGAGGCGGCGACCGGTCTTGCCAGCGACAACATCATGACCTCGCTGCACAAGGATGTCGGCGACGCGCTGAAGATCGACGACATCAACAAGCCGGCGATCGAGCCGCCGGTGGTTCCGACAACGCCGGAGCCGCCGATCCCGGACACCTTCACGGAAGCGGAGGCCCACGCGCTCGCCAACGAGCCGCTGGCGATCACGCGGGAAGTCCGCGCCGCGCCGCAGGAAATGCCGCCGGCCGAACAGCCCGCGGCGGTGGAAAATCCGGACATTCTCAAGGACGCCAAAGCGTCATGAGCGACGAGGATATCGAGGCCAGCAAAGCGCCGCTGATGGATCATTTGATCGAGCTGCGCTCGCGGCTGATCAAGGCGCTGCTGGCGTTCGGCGTTGCATTTATTTTCTGCTTCTTCTTCGCCAAGCAGATCTACAATGTGCTGGTGTGGCCGTTCGTCTGGGTCGCCGGCCCCGAAAATTCGAGATTCATCTACACCGCGCTGCTGGAGTATTTCCTCACCCAGTTGAAGCTGGCGCTGTTCGGCGCCGGTTTTATTTCGTTCCCGATCGTGGCGGCGCAGATTTACAAGTTCGTCGCGCCCGGCCTTTACAAGCACGAGCGCGGCGCGTTCCTGCCGTATCTGGTCGCGACGCCGTTCTTCTTCCTGCTGGGATCGATGCTGGTGTATTTCGTGGTGCTGCCGATGCTGGTGCGGTTTTCGCTGGGCATGCAGCAAGTTGGCGGTTCTGAGACCGCGAATATCCAGCTGTTGCCCAAGGTCGGCGAATATCTGTCGCTGATGATGTCGCTGATCTTCGCATTCGGCGTCGCCTTCCAGCTGCCGGTGATCCTGACCTTGCTGGGGCGGATCGGCATCGTCACCTCAAAGATGCTGCGCGAAAAACGACGCTATTTCATCGTCATCGCTTTCATCATCGCAGCCGTCCTGACGCCCCCCGACGTGATCAGCCAGGCTTCGCTCGCGTTACCGTTGCTGGCGCTGTATGAGGGCTCGATCCTCGCGGTCGCGATGGTGGAAAAGAAGGCCGCGGCGGCGAAGACGTCAACGCCGCCATCCGCCACGCCGCCCGATCCAAAACCGGCCGAGTAGGCTTTTCGCAAGAAATTCTCGATTTTCATCCTGCGGTTGTGGGCGCCACTTTGTCTGAATGCTTAAATCAAGAAGCATCCGGGAGATGATGGTGGCCTACGCGTTTGATACATTGGGCTATGCCAAGCGCCTCCGCGAAGCCGGCATTTCGAACCAACAGGCGGAGGCGCATGCCGAAGCCGCGCGTGAGTTCATCATGACCGAGGTCGTTACAAAGGCCGATTTGCAGAGCGCGAGGGATACCCTGACGCTGCGCCTGACCGTGCGCCTCGGTGGAATCGTGGCCGCCGGCGTCGGCGTATTGGCGGCAGGGATCGGCATATCGGCACTGTTGCTCCACCTTCACTGATCGCTTGCCGTGATCACATTTGAGCCGCCGGCCCAGCGCCCCGCCTGGGCCATTCCTTTGAAATGGACGGTGCATAGAGGGTTCCCGTAAAGCCGTTATTAACTTCTCTCGATAACCCGGGCTCAAGAGTTTTGCCCTACGGTATTCCGATGGGGGAGCCAGGATGGCGAGACACCGTAAAGACCTCGGCGCGCGCAAGCATGAACGGATCGAGTATCGGCGGCCGGGATTCATCATTCCGGCGCCCGACGCGCCCTGGATCGAGTGTTTTGTCGTCGACATCTCGGAGAGCGGCGTCTGCCTCGATGTCGGCGCGCTGGCGGTACCCAAAATGTTCGGCCTGGCATTCACCTCATGCGGTACCGTCGTCCGCGTCTGCGTCAGGGCCTGGCGCCGAGGCGAACTGGTCGGCGCCCGGTTTGTCACCGCAAAGCAACTGCGGCGCGGCGAGCAAGCCTATAACGATCCGCGGCTTCAGAAAGAGCCGATCTAGTGCTGGCGATGGGGCCTGAGGTTATCGCCGTATTTGCCGGTGATCATCGGGCGATCCTCGCAAGGAAACTTTGCAATCGTATCGGCGCTGCCTAAAAACGATAACGCTACGCAAGCGCGATCGCGCTGACGATGGCAATCAGGCCCATCAAAGCGTTCAACGCGATACCGCCGGGTTTGCCAGCAAAGCGATCAACGGATAATACGTGCCCGCCACCAAGCCAGCGTGGAGGTCCATCGAAAAGGGCATGCGAGCCGATGCGGATTCTCTGTACCAACGATGACGGCATCCACGCCCCGGGCCTGAAGATCGTCGAAGAGATCGCGCGCGCGCTGTCCGACGACGTCTGGGTGGTGGCGCCTGAACTCGACCAGTCCGGGGTCTCGCATTCGCTGTCGCTGAATGATCCGCTGCGCTTGCGCGAGGTCGGCCCGCGTCACTTCGCGGTGCGCGGCACGCCGACCGATTGCGTCATCATGGGCTCGCGCCATATCCTCGGCGAGAAGGGACCGGATCTGGTGTTGTCCGGCGTCAACAAGGGCCGCAACGTCGCCGAGGACGTGGTCTATTCCGGCACCATCGCCGGCGCGCTGGAAGGCACCATTCTCGGCATTCCTTCGTTCGCGCTGAGCCAGGAATTCTCCATGGAGACCCGCAACGCGCCGTTGTGGGAAACCGCGCTGAAATTCGGCCCCGCCATCCTGCGCAAGGTGATCGATGCCGGTGTGCCGAAGAACACCGTGATCAACGTCAATTTTCCGGCGGTAGCGCCTGACGAGGTGCTGGGCGTCAAGGTGACGCGGCAGGGCAAGCGCAATCTGGGATTTTTGAAAGTCGACCAGCGTCGCGACGGCCGTGGCAATCCGTATTTCTGGATTGGATTCGAGCGGCTCGCGCACATCGATGCGCCGGCGGAAGGCACCGATCTCGCCGCCCTTGCGGCGGGCTATGTTTCGGTGACGCCGCTGCGGCTGGACCGCACCGACGAGGAATTTTCGGAAGCGCTGACGGCGACGCTGAAGTAGGGGAGACCTCTCGTGCCCCGGACGCAGCGCAGCGCGTAGCACTTGCGAAGCGGTGCGCTGCAGAGCCGGGGTCCAGCTTTCGTGCTCAACGGTCGGCTCTGCGGTGCACCGCTAAAAGGCGCTGAACCGCGTCCGGGACACGAGACCTAAACCGTTGCGCCTTTCAGCGCGCCCTCGATCATCTTGCCGAGCGTCTCGATCTGAAACGGCTTTTGCAGCGCGGGGCGGTCGCGGTATTCTTCCGGCAGGCCCTGCGAGCCATAGCCGGTGGCAAAAATGAAGGGCCGGTTGCGCGCCTTGATCAGTTCGGCGACCGGCGAGATCATCTTGCCGTTGACGTTGACGTCGAGAATGGCGATGTCGAATTCGGCGGATTGCGCCAGCTTGATCGCCTCGTTGATCTCCCCGGCTTCGGCGGCCACGCTGTAGCCGAGTTCGTCGAGCATGTCCGCCACCATCATCCTGATCATGACCTCGTCCTCGACGAGGAACACAGAGCCGCCCGGCGGCCGCGATGCAGTCATTGGTGGAATTCCTTAGCCCAATACCCAAATCACAACTGTCCCGGTTCAAGTTCGCAAATAACGCTGGCAAGTGCAATGTCCGCATCGTCGCGTTTACGTGAGCAAACGGGATCGAAAGCGGTTGATTTCGCGCCGTTGCGAGGCCGCCGGGGATGGATCGATAACGCAGTGCCGTAAATCGGGTTCCGTTCATGGAACCGAAAAGTCCGAAGGGAATCTTTCCTTAACAGCGCCTGTTCATGTTGGGCCAGCCTAGCGCGCGAAGGGTAACCCGCCATATCCGCCTCTGCGAGATTGCCATGCCCACAGTCGAAAAACCGCCGCCGGAAAAGATGATGTTTCAGCTCAGCCTGCGGCGGCGCGGGATCAGCGATCAGGCGGTGCTGCGCGCCATGGAGGCGATCCCCCGCGACGCCTTCGTCGAGCCTTCGGATCGCCGCCACGCTTATGACGACACCGCGCTCGGCATCGCCTGCGGACAGACCATCAGCCAGCCGTTCGTGGTGGCCTACATGACCGAACAGCTGCAGTTACGGGGCGAACACCGCGTGCTGGAGATTGGCACCGGGTCCGGCTACCAGGCGGCGGTGCTGTCAAAGCTTTGCCGGCAGGTCGTGACCATCGAACGTTTCCGCACTCTGGCCGACAGCGCCCGCAAGCGGCTGGCAAGCTTGCACTGCGACAATGTCGAGGTGTTGCTTGGGGATGGCTTCGCTATCCCGGCGGGCGTCGGCCAGTTCGACCGCATCATCGTCACCGCGGCGATGGAGCAGATCCCGCAAGCGCTGACCGGGCGGCTCGAACCTGGCGGCATCCTGGTGGCGCCGGTCGGCCCGCATCATGGCGTCCAGACCCTGGTCCGTGTGGTCCGGACGGATGCGGGCCTGGAGCGCAAGGAACTCGTTGACGTGCGCTTCGTGCCGGCGCTGCCCGGGATTGCCCGGGAGTTGTAGGCCCGTTCCCCCGACGCAGCGCAGCGCGTAGCACTTGTGAAGGGTCGCTGCAGAGCCGGGGCCGTACGGAGCGCCGGTGTTTGGCACGGTTCCGACTCTGCGAAGCAGCGCGAAGAGCGCTGCATCGCGCCCGGGCACGGTAACCTTAAAGGGTTGTTTACTCAGGGGGTGTTTACTCAATTCAGGTATTTGTTGCGTATGAGTGAGTAACCATGCCCCGTGTCGCCGAGTTGCTTTGCTCGCGCCGCGCCCCGCAAGTCGCGGTGCTGGCGCTGATGTCGTTTGGGTTTTCCGGCTGCAGCGCCGACATGCAGAGCCGGCTGTCGCAAAACTCCTTCTCAAATCCGTTTTCGTCGCAACAGGAAACCACCGGCTCCGTGGCCGCGCCGGCCCCCCAGGTCGAGCGCCGCGAGTTGCCGCAATATGCCCGCCCGCAGTCGCAGTATCAGACGTCCGCCTTGCCGCCGCCGATTGCCGCGCCGCAGTCGTATCCGACCGCCGGCGTATCGGGAGGAGGGCGCGGGCTCGCCTCCTATTCTCCGCCGAGCCGTGCGCCGATCGAGACCACCGGCAGCGTCGCGCCGCGCTCGATCGCCGCCACCCGTGCCCCGGGACGTGAAGCCGGCACCACCATTATCGTCGGCACCAGCGACACCCTGGAAACGCTGTCGCGCCGCTACAATGTTTCGTCTGCCGCGATCCTGCAAGCCAACGGCTACAAGGGTCCGCGCGCGCTGCAGCCGGGCCAGCAGCTGATCATTCCGCACCAGGCCGCGACCGCCGCGGCTCCGGCATTGGCCGCACCGCCGAAGGCCGCCGTCGCCGCGGCACCGGTGAGCGCGCCAAGCGTGCACATTGTCAACCGCGGCGACACGCTGATGAGCATCGCGCACCGAAATCATGTGCCGGTGGCGGAACTGGCGAAGGTCAACAGCCTCGATCCCAATGCCAAGCTGAAGCTTGGCCAGAAGATCAGCGTTCCCGGTGCTAAATCAGCGGCCGCGCCGGCCGTTGCGCCGACGCAAGTTGCCGGCGCTCAGCCCACCGCAGTGGCGGCACCTGCAACCAGGATTGCCGCGGTTACCCCTGAACCCGCGAAGGAAAAGGCGCGGCTGGCCCAGGCGACAACGACGCCCGAAGCTGCCGCTGCCGCTACCGAGACTCCGGTCAAGACCGCTGAAGCCACCGGCGCGCTGCCGACCTTCCGCTGGCCGGTGCGCGGCCGCGTGGTCACCGGCTATGGCGCGAAGACCAACGGCAAATCCAACGACGGCATCAACGTCGCCGTGCCCGAGGGCACGCCCGTGAAAGCCGCCGAGGACGGCGTCGTCGCCTATTCCGGAAATGAACTTAAAGGTTACGGCAATCTGATCCTGGTCCGGCATTCCAATGGTTACGTCACCGCCTATGCCCATGCCAGTGAGCTGATGGTGAAGCGCGGCGAGACCATCAAGCGCGGCCAGATCATCGCTAAGTCGGGCCAGTCCGGCGAGGTGGGATCGCCGCAGCTGCATTTCGAGATCCGCAAGGGATCGTCGCCGGTCGACCCGCTGCAATTCCTCAACGGGGCGTGAGACAAACCACACGGTTTATTGTCGTCGACACTTTCACCTCTCCGTCATGCCCGGGCTTGTCCCGGGCATTCACGTCTTAGGCGCCTCTACGACTCAAAGGCGTCGATGGCCGGGACAAGCCCGACCATGACGCGCTGGGGCATGATCGAGCGGTGTACATTGCCCGCCCGGTCGGCTATTTCGACCTGCCACGCTTTCAAGGTCCGATTGCCTCGCGGTCCCATCGCAGGTCATCGCTTCATTATTGCCAGGCCCACTGTTCGTGCGATTCACCGACATGCCGAAATCCGTGCCTAGCAGCGCGACTCCGATCTGGAGGACCACCCAGGCACGGGTCGCCACCTGGTTTGGCTTCACCTTGATGTGCCTCGGCATGTTCATGGCGATCCTGGACATCCAGGTCGTCGCGACGTCGCTGCCGACGATTCAGAACGCGCTGGCGATATCGCCGGATGCGATGAGCTGGATTCAGACCGCCTATTTGATCGCGGAGGTTATCGCCATTCCCTTGACTGGGTGGCTCACCCGGGCGTTGACGCTGCGATGGCTGTTCGTCATCGCCGTGTTCGTTTTCACGCTGACGTCGGTCGGCTGCGCCTTCAGCGGCAATTTTGCGTCGCTCGTCACGTTCCGCATCTTGCAGGGTTTTGCGGGAGGGACGCTGATCCCTGCGGTGTTCACCGGCATCTTTCTGCTGTTTCCGGCGCGCTCGCATCCGATCGCCGGCACCATGGCCGGCATTGTAGCCGTGCTGGCGCCGACGGTCGGACCGGTGGTCGGCGGCTGGATCACGCATCATTATTCCTGGCCCTGGCTGTTTCTGGTCAACGTCATCCCGGGGCTCGTGGCGGCCATCGCCACGCCGTTCCTGCTGCCGCGCGGCCGGTCTCGGCTGAACCAGCTCAAGAATCTCGACGTCTTTTCGCTCGCGCTAATGGCGGTGGCACTGGCAAGCCTGGAAATCGGTTTGAAACAGGCGCCGCACTCCGGCTGGTTCTCGGCGGTCTGCTTTGCGCTGTTCGCGCTTTGCGCTGTCGCAACCATTCTGTTTATCATCAAGACGCGGAAGGCGGTGCAGCGGGTAATCGAGATCGCGCTGTTCAAGGTGCGGCCGTTCTCGATCGGCTGCGCGCTGAGTTTCTGTCTCGGCGTCGGATTGTTCGGCGCGGTGTATTTGATGCCGGTATTTCTGGCCTATGTCGGGCGGCACGACGCGCTGCAGATCGGCTCGATCATGCTGGTGACGGGCGCGGCCCAGCTGGTGGCCGCGCCGATCGCCGGCGCGCTGGAAAGCAGGCTGGACTCGCGCTGGCTTTCGGCATTCGGATTCAGCCTGTTCGCAATCGGACTGGGCTGGAGTGCGTTCGAAAGTCCGGTGGCCGATTTCGACGAGATGTTCTGGCCCCAGGTTATCCGCGGTTTTGCAGCGATGTTCTGCCTGCTGCCGCCGACCAGGCTTGCACTGGAGACGCTGCCCCACAAGCAGGTGCCCGACGCCAGCGGCCTGTTCAACATGATGCGAAACCTCGGCGGCGCCGTCGGTATCGCGCTGATCGACACCATCCTCTACGGACGCACCAACGGACATGCAGACGCCATCCGCCAGCGCCTGATCGCGGGTGACGTGACGGCCGCGCAGGCGATTGGACTTGATCGGCTTCCGCCTGATGTGTCGGCTGTTGGCCAACTGATCGAGCGGGCCGCTCTCGCCACCAGCGCCAATGAAGCGTGGGCGCTGCTTGCGGGCGTGGCGGTGCTCGGATTGCTGCTGATTCCGTTTGCGAACCGGCGCGACTAATCGCGTCAGTTTGCCTTGATTTGCACGCCGAGCCGTCCCGCGATTTCCTGCGTGAACTGCCAGGCGACTCGGCCGGAGCGGGCACCGCGGGTGGTCGACCATTCCAGCGCCTCGCGTTCGAGCTCCGCCTCATCGAGCTTGATGCCGAAATGGCCGCAATAGCCCTTCACCATCGCCAGATATTCGTCCTGGCTGCAGCGGTGGAAGCCGAGCCACAGCCCGAACCGGTCGGACAGCGACACCTTCTCCTCGACCGCTTCGCCGGGATTGATTGCGGTGGAGCGTTCGTTCTCCATCATGTCGCGGGGCAACAGATGGCGGCGGTTCGACGTCGCGTACAGAATGACGTTGTCGGGGCGGCCTTCGATGCCGCCTTCCAGCACTGCCTTTAGCGATTTGTAGGACGCATCGTTTCCGTCGAACGACAGATCGTCGCAGAACACCAGGAAATGAAATGGCGCGGTGCGCAGCAGCGTCATCAGTGCTGGCAGCGTCTCGATATCCTCGCGGTGAATCTCGATCAGTTTCAGGCGATCGGCCGGCTTGCGATTGGTATTGATGCTGGCATGCGCCGCCTTGACCAGCGACGACTTGCCCATGCCGCGCGCGCCCCACAGCAGCGCGTTGTTGGCCGGATATCCGTTGGCGAAGCGCTCGGTATTCTCGATCAGGATATCGCGCATCCGGTCGATACCCTTGAGCAGGCCGAGACCGACGCGGTTGACATGGGGCACGGGCGCAAGCCGTCCATTGGGGTGCCAGATGAAGGCGTCGGCACTTGCCAGCACATCGGCAGTCGAGGTTTTGGGGGACGCAGCGGAAAGTCCGGCCGCGATGCCTTCCAGCGCGCGTGCGATTCTTTCCTCCATGTCATGATTGGACGGCGGCGATGGACGTTTTGCCGCGGCTTTCGGCGATTTCGGCGAAGCGGCCTTCGAGGTCGCGCGCGAGCCGGGTTTTCGGGGCTTTTTTGACATGTTGTGAGTTCCTGACGAAGCACCCATATCGAGCCCTGCGCGAGGCCGCAAGCGGCGCAAATCAGGGGTCCTGGCAGCGTTGCAATTGGGAGCGCGGCCGCTATAGTCCGCGCGAATTTGCCTGCGACCGGCCGAATGCCTGTGCATCGCCGGTCCGTACCCTTCTCACGAGGAATGTCCGAATGCTGATTACCCCTGCGTTTGCCCAGGCCGCGGCCGGTGGTGACACCAATAGCATGTTGATGTCACTGCTGCCGTTCGCGCTGATTTTCGTCATCATGTATTTCCTGATTCTGCGGCCGCAGCAGAAGAAAGTGAAGGACCATTCCGAACTGGTGAAGAACATCCGCCGCGGCGACACCGTCGTTACGTCAGGCGGCCTCGTCGGCAAGGTGACAAAAGTGGTGGACGACGACCAGATCGAATTCGAAATTTCGGACGGCGTCCGGGTGCGGCAGATGCGGCAGATGATTTCCGGCGTACGCGCCAAGGGCGAGCCGGCGAAGGAAAAGGCTGAAACAGCCAAGGACGAAACGTCCGCGAGCTAGCCTTTCAGGCGCGCCGCAATCTCAACGATCTGACGGGTCAACTCGATGTTGTATTTCACGCGGTGGAAGGCGCTGGCGATCATCCTGACGGCGCTGGTGGTGTGCCTTTGCGCCGTTCCGAATTTCTTCCCCGAAGCCAAGGTGAAGACCTGGCCGAAATGGGCGCAGCGCCATCTGGTGCTGGGTCTCGATCTGCAGGGCGGATCGCACATCCTGCTCGAGGTCGATGCCAACTCGGTCAAGAAAGACAAGCTCGATCAGGTCCGCGACGACGTCCGCCGCACGCTGCGCGACGCCAAGATCGGCTACACCGGGCTGGCGGTGCGTGCTGACAACGTCGAGGTCCGCGTCAAGGACACCGACCTGCAGAATGCCCTGGCCAAGCTGCGTGAACTGTCGCAGCCGCTCGGCGGTCTGCTCGGCTCCAGCGGCCAGCGCAGCCTCGAAGTCAGCGACGCCGGCGGCGGGCTGATCCGGCTCACCGTACCGCAAGCGGCGATCACCGACCGCATCAGGCAATCGGTCGAGCAGTCGATCCAGATCGTCGAGCGCCGCGTCAACGAACTCGGCACCGTCGAGCCGTTGATCCAGCGCCAGGGCACCGACCGCATCCTGGTGCAAGTGCCCGGCCTGCAGGATCCAACGCGCCTGAAGGAACTGCTCGGCAAAACCGCAAAACTCGATTTCCGCATGGTCGATCAGACCGTGCCGCCGGACCAGGCGGTGCAGGGCAGGGTGCCGCCGGACTCGGAAATATTGATGAGCGCGCAGGCGCCGAAGGTACCCTACGTCATCAAGAAGCAGGTGCTGGTGTCCGGCGGCGATCTCACCGATGCGCAGCCGGGGTTCGACCAGCGCTCGAACGAGCCGATCGTCAGCTTCCGCTTCAATACTTCCGGCTCGCGCAAATTCGCGCAGGCGACCTCGGAGAATGTCGGGCAACCCTTCGCAATCGTGCTCGACAACGAGGTGATCTCCGCGCCGGTGATCCGCGAGCCGATCACCGGCGGCTCCGGCCAGATTTCCGGCAGTTTTACCGTGCAGGCCGCCAACGATCTCGCGATCCTGCTGCGCGCCGGTGCATTGCCGGCGCCGCTGACCATCATCGAGGAGCGTACCGTCGGGCCCGGACTGGGTCAGGATTCGATCGAGAAGGGCGAACTTGCCGCTTATGTCGGCTCGATCATGGTGATCGTGTTCATGCTGCTGACCTACCGGCTGTTCGGCGTATTCGCCAACATCGCGGTCGCCATCAACGTCGCGATGATCTTCGGCGTGCTGTCGCTGCTCAACGCGACGCTGACGCTGCCCGGCATCGCCGGCATCGTGCTGACGGTCGGCATCGCGGTGGATTCCAACGTGCTGATCTACGAGCGCATCCGCGAGGAATTGCGCGGCGGCCGCAACGCGATTTCCGCGATCGACGCCGGCTTCAAGCGCGCGCTGTCGACTATCCTGGATTCCAACATTACCACGTTCATCGCCGCCGCGGTGCTGTTCTACATCGGCACCGGCCCGGTGCGCGGCTTCGCCGTGACATTGGGCATCGGCATCATCACCACGGTTTTCACCGCCTTTACGCTGACCCGCCTGATCGTCGCGGGCTGGGTGCGGTGGAAGCGGCCGCAAAGCGTGCCGATCTGAGAATGCGGAGCCTTTCGTGACCCACTGGATTCTCATAGGGCTCGGTGTCCTCATTGTCGCGCTGACGGTTGTTGCCGTGCTCGATCTGCTGCCGCCTCTCAGAATCGTCCCGGACGACACGCATTTCGATTTCACGCGCTTCCGGCGCATCAGCTTTCCGATTTCGGCCTTGCTCTCGATCGTCGCGATCACGCTGTTCTTCACCCATGGCTTGAATTTCGGCATCGACTTCAAGGGCGGCACGCTGCTGGAAGTGCAGGCCAAATCCGGGGCGGCGGACATCGCATCGATGCGCAGTACGTTGAGCGGCCTTGGGCTCGGCGACGTGCAGTTGCAGCAGTTCGGCGGACCGGCCGACGTGCTGATCAGGGTTGCCGAGCAACCCGGCGGTGACGCCGCGCAACAGGCGGCGGTGCAGAAGGTGCGCGGTGCGCTCGGCGACAGTGTCGACTACCGCCGCGTCGAAGTGGTGGGGCCGCGCGTCTCCAGCGAATTGCTGGCCTACGGCATGCTCGGGCTGATGCTGGCGATCATCGCGATCCTGATCTACCTCTGGTTCCGGTTCGAATGGCAGTTCGCGCTCGGCGCCATGATCGCCAACGTGCACGACATCGTACTCACCATCGGCTTCATGTCGATCACCCAGGTCGATTTCGATCTCACCAGCATCGCCGCGCTGCTGACGATTTTGGGCTATTCGCTCAACGATACCGTGGTGATCTACGACCGCATCCGCGAAATGCTGCGGCGTTACAAGAAAATGCCGATGCCTCAATTGCTCAATGAATCGATCAATTCGACGCTGTCGCGCTCGATCATCACCCACGTCACCGTGACGCTGGCGCTGCTGGCATTGCTGCTGTTCGGCGGCCACGCCATCCACAGCTTTACGGCGGTGATGATGTTCGGCGTGGTGCTGGTCGGCACCTATACCTCGATCTTCATCGCAGCGCCGATCCTGATCTATCTCGGCGTCGGCGATCATCGTGCCGATGCTCCGGACAAACCGGTAAAGCCATCCAAACCGTCGAAACCGTAATCATGCCCGCCGGCTCGGACGCTCCGCATCTTCCGAGGTCGGCGCCGATCGAGGCCTACGGCAATGGCGGTTTCGCCTTTGCCGAGATGTCGCATCGCGGCTCGCTGCTGTGCCTGCCCGATGCGATCTGGGCGTGGCCGGTGACAAGGCCCGATCAGATCGATGAAGTAACGCTGCGGCGGGTGATCGAAACGGCCGCCACCATCGATACCCTCGTTGTCGGCACCGGCAACGAGGTCTGGATGCCGCCATCATGGCTTCGCGACCGGCTGCGCAAGGTGAGCGTGGTGATCGACGCAATGCAGACCGGCCCCGCGATCCGCACCTACAACATCATGATCGGCGAGCGGCGTCGGGTCGCCGCCGCTCTTATCGCGGTGCCATGAGTGCGGGACCGGACCAGGACTCCGCTGCCTTCTGCGCCGAACAGGTGCGCGCCCACGATTTCGAGCGCTATGCATCGACGCTGTTCGTCAGCGCCGAAAAGCGCCGGGCGCTGCTGGCGCTGTACGCCTTCAACGTCGAGATATCGCGGGTGCGCGAGCAGGTCAGCCAGCCGCTGCCCGGCGAAATCCGCCTGCAGTGGTGGACCGACATGCTTGCGGGGGCAGGGCATGGCGGCGTCGAAGGTAATCCCGTCGCCGCCGAGTTACTGCTGGCGATCCGGACCCATGGTCTTGCCGTCGAACCGCTGTCGCGGCTGATCGATGAGCATGAGTTCGATCTCTACAACGATCCGATGCCGAGCATGGCGGCGCTGGAAGCCTACGTCCACGAGACCTCGTCGGCACTGTACGCGCTCGGCGCTGATATCATGGGGCAACAATCCGAGGCGACCGATCACCTCGCGCGTCACGCCGGACTCGCGCAAGGACTTACGCGGGTGATGGCGACATTGCCGCTGGATGCATCGCGGCGGCAGCTGTTCGTGCCGCTGCAATTGCTGGAAAGCCACGGCAGCAGCATGGACGAACTGTTTGCGGGCGAGGAAACGCCACAGCTGCGAGCGGCGCTGGATCACCTCATTGGCGAGGCGCGCGGGCATCTGAAAACCGCGTTTGAACTGCTGGCGGGCGCGGCGCCGGAAATTCGGCCGCTATTCCTGCCGCTGGCGCTGCTGCGCCGCGACCTTAAGCGGATGTCGCGCGCGGATACTGATTTGTTCGCGCCGCAGGCTTCGTCCCGGTTCCGAACGCTATGGGCGCTTTGGCGCGCGTCGCGGTCGCGGGAGTTCTCGCAGGATGGGTAGAGCGAAGCGAAACCCATCGTTCACCGATACGAACGCTTGTGATGGGTTTCGCTTCGCTCCACCCATCCTACAAGGTGCCGCAATTACGCCGCGGCCGGCACGCGCAGGTTCTCGGCGATCCAGCGATCGAGATCGGCCAGTGCGCGGGCGCTGAGCGCCTGTTTTCTGGCGACGGTCTTTTCATTGCCGCGGAGCCGCGTGCCGTCGGACTTGCGGGTCGGCGGACTGGCCAGCGGCGGAAACAGTCCGAAATTGATGTTCATCGGCTGGAACGAGCGTGGCCCGGCATCGATGGTCTCGATATGACCGCCGGTGATATGGCCGAGCAGCGACCCCAGCGCCGTCGTCGGCGGCGGCGGCGCCAGCGACTGCTGCCGTGCATCCGCGGCGGCGTAGAGCCCGGCGATCAGGCCGATGCTTGCGGATTCCACATAGCCCTCGCACCCCGTCATCTGCCCCGCGAAGCGCAGCCGCGGCTGCGCGCGCAGCCGCAATTGCCCGTCGAGCAGCTTCGGCGAATTCAGAAATGTGTTGCGATGCAGCCCGCCTAGCCTTGCGAATTCGGCGTTCTGCAGCCCGGGAATGGTTCGGAAAATCTGCTGCTGCGGACCATATTTCAGCTTAGTCTGGAAGCCGACCATGTTGTAGAGCGTGCCGAGCCTGTTGTCCTGGCGCAGCTGTACGATGGCATGGGCCTTCACCGTCGGATCGTTCGGATTGGTGAGCCCGACCGGCTTCATCGGGCCGTGGCGCAGCGTTTCGCGGCCGCGTGCCGCCATCACCTCGATCGGCAGGCAGCCGTCGAAATACGGCGTCGAGCTTTCCCACTCCTTGAAGTCGGTCTTCTCGCCCGCCAGCAGCGCATCGACAAAGGCGTCGTATTGTTCCTTGGTCATCGGGCAGTTGATGTAGTCGGCGCCGGTGCCGCCGGGACCGATCTTGTCGTAGCGCGACTGAAACCACGCCACCGACATGTCGATGGAATCCTTGTGCACGATCGGCGCAATCGCATCGAAGAACGCCAGCGCGTTTTCATCCGTGACTTGGCGGATCGCATCCGCCAGCGGCGCCGCGGTGAGCGGACCGGTGGCGACGATGACATAGCGCCATTCGGCCGGCGGCAGGCCGTCGATCTCGGCGCGGCGGATCTCGATACCGGGGTGGTCGTGCAAAGCCTTGGTGACGGCGGCGGAAAATCCGTCGCGGTCGACCGCCAGCGCGCCGCCGGCCGGCACCTGATTGGCGTCGGCGGAGCGCATGATAAGCGATCCCAGCCGGCGCATTTCGGCGTGCAACAGGCCGACCGCGTTATTGGCGGCGTCGTCGGAGCGGAACGAATTGGAGCACACCAGCTCGGCGAGGCCGCCGGTACGATGCGCCTCGGTCATCCGATGCGGCCGCATCTCGTGCAGCACCACGCGGACGCCGGCGTTGGCGGCCTGCCACGCGGCTTCCGAACCGGCGAGGCCGGCGCCGACGATGTGAACGGGTTCGGAGCAAGGACCTGTCATGGCGCAGAGGTAGCGCGTTTTGCGGCCAAGTGGAATTGGGTTTAGCGGCCGGATACGACAACGCCCGCAGCGAGGCGGGCGTTATCCGTTTCATGGCCGGCTGGATGAATCAGCCGTTGTAGGAACCGGCTGCAACGCGCGGGATGTCCGAGCGATCAAGGCCGATATCGGCCAGTTCGCGATCGCTGAGCTGGGACAGTTCGCTGACATTGCGCTGATAGTCCCGGAACGCCTGGATCATGCGGATGAGCGAGAGTAACATGGTAGTCTCCTTGTCTTGACGATTCAGCCCTTGGAGGAAGCCGCGTCGTTGCAACGAATATAGGACATGCCCTTGCGGCGCAGCAGTTCCAATGGTGCGATGCAGCTAAGTATAATACGCATGGCTTTTTCAAGAAATGATTAAGCTTTCGCCTTAACCCCGTCTCAGGCGGAGAGCAGTTCTCGATTGCATCATGCCGACAGAAAACCTCGTATAAATCGTCAACGTTGGTACTATTTGACGAGCGCCGTGGTTCCATGAGACTTAGAATATCTGGGGATTTGCAGCGTCTCGTGCCACAATCTGTGAGAATTTTCGCTCTTAAGCATGCGTGATTCGCAGGGATGAATAACAATGAATTTGTATTCTTCCCTTCCTAGAAGCAATGTGATTGGCCTCACGGCGCCCGCGCCAGCTGGCTCGCGAAAGCGGCGATGGTTTTCGCGTAGACCTCGCTCTTGTTCCATTGCTGGATCACGGCGAAATTGGCGCTGCCGGGCTCAAAATCCTTGCCGCGCTGCCAGCCGTAGCTGGCGAGATAATTCGCCGTCGACGCCAGCACGTCCGGCGCGCTGCGCAGCAGGTCGCGGCGGCCATTGCCGTCGAAATCCACCGCAAACTTGATCCAGGACGACGGCATGAACTGGGTCTGGCCGATTTCGCCGGCCCAGGCGCCGCGCATCTCGGACGGACTGAGGTCACCGCGCTCGACGATGCGCAACGCATCCATCAACTCGGCGCGAAACAGCTCCGCGCGCCGGCAATCGTAAGCCAGCGTCGCGAGCGAGCGGATGGTCGGAAATTTTCCGGTATTGACGCCGTAGTCGGTTTCCAGCCCCCAGATCGCGACCAGCACCTCGCCGGGGACGCCATAGTTCTGCTCGATGCGCGACAGCACCGAACCGTATTGCTTCATCATGTTGGCGCCGCGCGCCAGCCGGGGAGGAATCATGCGGCCGGAAAATTCCTCAAAGCTCTGCTGGAAAACCCGCTGTCCGCGGTCCCTGGAAAGCACGGCTTGATCGGGCGTGACGCCGCTCAATCCGGCTGCGATCGCGTTCGGAGAGATGCCTTTGGCGGCGGCTTCGGTTTTGAGCTTCGTTCAGCCAGGCATCGAAGCTCCCGCCACAGGAAGCCGCATTGGCTGCCGACACGGTTGCGGCAACAAGTGCAACGGTCGCAAACGAACTAAGGAAACGGCGAGAATTCATCATGAGTCCGCCGCGAAAACGTTTCGCGGATCAAAAGGTTGCCCGGCCAGATGAAATTTCGGGGCCAACCGCGGCCAAAACAAGGCTACGCGTCATTGCGAGGAGCACTTGGCCAAGCAATGCAGTTCTACGGAGCAAGACTTGATTGCCTCGCTTCGCCCGCAATGACGGTTGCCCTCGTCGCTTACTTCCCCTGCGACGCCGCGAAGGCGTTGCCGTCGCGGATGCCCAGTTCATAGGCGGCGCGGATGCCTTCGGGATTGGTGATGTCGAATTGCGACAGATCGATCTTGCGCGACGGCTGCACATAGGTGCGGCCGGCGACATCGGGTCTGTACTTGTAGAGCCGCGTCAGCAGCACCAGCGTGCGTCCGCCGGCGGCTTCGATCGGCGCCAGCGGCTCAACCGGAACGTTGTCGACAAGGCCGCCGTCGAACGCCGGCCTTCCGTTTACGAGCGTCACCGGCATGAACGGCGGCACGCCGCTGCTCGCCATCAAGATATCGTGCATGCCGCGCGCGCTTGACAGCGTTCTCGCGGAAACGAATTCGGGACGAAAGCCAAGCGCGCGGCCGAAGCGGGGATGCACGGGATGCAGCAGATGCTTTTCGAGCTGATAGGCGCCGATGCCGAGCATCGCGCCGGCCAGCGCCGGCATACCGCGCGGCATTCGCGTCATCGCGATCTGCAGATCGGTGATGGCGTTGAGCCGCGTCAGGGCGTCGTCGTCGATGGTCTGGGCCAGCAATTCGTTATACAGCGGCCCGACCGGGCAGAGCGGCTCGCCGCGGCGCCAGGCCGCGATATCGAAATTCTTCAGATGCGGCCCGCAGCCCTCATACACCCGCCTGCGGGCATCCGGCCCGACGCCGAGCAGCGAATAGGTCGCGGCGAAGGCGCCCGCGCTGGCGCCGATCACCAGCTTCGGTGCGAGCCACAGCCGCGGCGCCGCCGCTTCATAGAAGCCGCCCTGCCAGTAACAGCGGTTACCCCCGCCGGCGAATACCACCGCATCGAACATAGCGCCTGCATGCCAAACCGCCACACAACAAGCAACCGCCGGCTTCGCCTAAGCGAAACCGGCGGCCAGATTCGATTTCGACGCAGCGGCGATCAACTATCCCGGCGGCGCCACTGAAACAGCGATGCCGGAAACTCCGCCGCATATCGCCGCACTTTCGACGCAGGCGGCGGCGCGTGCGAGACCGCGACCGGCTCGATCACCTTGCGATACAGGTGCCATGTGGCGTGGCCGAGCAGCGGGATCACGATCGCAAGCCCAAGGAAGAACGGCAGCGAGCCGAGCACCAGCAATACTGCGACGATCAGTCCCCATGCCGCCATCGGCACCGGATTGCGCGCGACCGCCCGCAGCGAGGTCACCATGGCGTCGGCGGCGCTGGCATGGCGATCGAGCATCAAGGGGAACGAAACCACGCTGATGCACAGCGCCACCACCGCGAACAGGAAACCAACGCCGCAGCCGACCACGATCAGCCACCACCCTTGGGCCGTCGTCAGCACGCGTCTGGCGAAATCCGGAATGCCGGCCGCCGCCTCATAACCGAAGGTCGCGACATAGATGGCCTGCGCGGTGGCGACCCAGATCACGAACAGCGCCAGCAGCAGCGTGCCGAGTGCTAGCATGGCGCCGAACGACGGCGAGCGCAGTACCTCGGTCGCATGCCAGGCCGACGCCTGCTCGCCGCGTTCGCGGCGGTAGCTCAATTCATACAGGCCGAGGGCTGCGAACGGGCCGAGCAGGGCAAAGCCGGCGGCGAGCGGAAACAGCAGCGGCAGCACCGAATAGCCCAGCGCCAACCGTGCCAGCACCAGTCCCAGCACGGGATATATGATGCAGAGGATGATGGCGTGGCTTGGCACCGCCTTGAAATCCTCCCAGCCGAGACGCAATGCATCGCTCAGATCCGAGAGCTGGATGGTGCGGATCACCGGCGCGGCCGCGATAGCGGCGGGCGCCAGTGGCGTGACATTGCCGGGATACGGAGTGACCATTGTCGTTCTCCCTGGTCGCTGCGGCAAGTTCACCGCGCCGCTTGAGGGCGCGCGTTTGCCTCGAATGAAACGATCGCGATCGACCAGACGCGAAGACGAGCAAACAGGCCAGGCCGCGAACTGAGTGGCGATGGTAACGCCAATCCGTTGAATCGTTGCTCACGGTTCGGTGATGGCGCGGCACACCGATGCCGTCGCTGCGAAGCTGTTGGCGGCGTGTGAAAGAAAATGCGACAACGAAATGGCGTGGTTTGCGGCAGTATTGCGGGAGTTTTGTCAGAACTGAACCAAGTGCCATGCGGGACGTTCAACTGTCTTCAAGTTCACAGGGAGCGATACGATGAGCATTTTTGGAAAAATCATGAGCGCGATCTTCGGCACCAAGGCCGATGCGGCGGCGCCGGGCACCACTGCGCCGGGCGGCTCGGCGCCCGCGGCTGGTCCAGGTTCCGCCGGTGCAGCAACGCCGGCCGCGCCGGCGCAGAGCGTCGACGTCGCGCCGATCCTCGACAAGGCGGTCGCCGCCAAGGGCGAAAAGCTGGCATGGCGCACCTCGATCGTCGACCTGATGAAGGCGCTGGATATCGATTCCAGCTTCACCGCGCGCAAAGAGCTTGCCAAGGAACTCGGCTATACCGGCGACAGCAACGATTCCGCGAGCATGAACATCTGGCTACACAAGCAGGTCATGAGCAAGCTCGTTGCCAATGGCGGCAAGCTGCCGCCCGAGATCAAGCACTGATTTAGTTTAGAAATGGATCCTGAAAGGCCCGCGTTTTGCGGGCCTTTTTGCTGGGCTTGGCGCCTAAGTCTAAGGCCGGATTGCCCGGCGCGGGCCGCCGGTCTAGATACGCCCCAATAACAAACGCTGACAGGAGAACGCCCATGGATACCATCGACCGCAGAACCATCCTCGCCACCGGCGTGCTGGCGCTCGCCGGCGCGGCGCAGAGCCGGCCGGCCGCGGCGCAGGCCGGGCCGAAGCCGATGTTTGCGGTGGCGGCGACGACGATTCCGATCGTCGGCGAGACTGACGTGTTCCAGGTGCGCCGCATCTATTGCATCGGCCGCAACTACGCCGCGCACGCGATCGAGCGCGGCTCCGATCCGAACCGCGAGCCGCCGTTCTTTTTCCAGAAGCCGACCGACGCGATCCAGAACGTGAAACTCGGCGAGGTCGCCGATCATCCCTATCCGTCGCTGACCAAGAACTATCATCACGAGGTCGAACTGGTGGCGGCGCTGAAATCCGGCGGCACCAATATTCCGGCCGAACAGGCGCTCGAGCATGTCTACGGCTACGCGCTTGGCCTCGACATGACCCGGCGCGACCTGCAGAACGGCATGGCGGCGGAGAAGAAGCCGTGGGAAATCGGCAAGAGTTTCGATCATGCCGCGGTGCTCGGCCCGATCCATCCCGCGGCCAAGACCGGACATTTCACCAAAGGCGCGATCTCGCTTTCGGTGAACGGCACGGTCCGGCAGAACTCCGACCTCGACAAGATGATCTGGAGCGTCGCCGAGCAGATCGCCAAACTGTCCGAAGCGTTCGAACTGAAGGCCGGCGACATCATCTATTCCGGCACGCCGGAGAATGTCGGCCCCGTGGTCAAGGGCGACGTGCTGCTGTGCAAGCTGCAGGGCCTGCCGGACATGTCGATCAAGATCGTCTAAAGCAGCGGAAGCGGCGCCCAGCACCGCATCGCCATACTTTTCGCAAACGTTCGGGCCGACGCCGGGTCTTTCGACCCGGCGTTTTGTCATCGCCGGGACCGTCACGCCGCTTGCAACAAACGCCGCTATCGCCGAGACACCGGCTTGCGCGCGTCCCCGATCGATTTCGAAGGCCGCTGCCGGTGGATGTTATTTCCCCCACCAGCTTTTCAGCTGCGCGTCCGTTCCATTGAAAAATTCCCGGTCGCAAGTTCCGATGCCGTCAACGCTGTGGGGCATCGGACCGACACCGCCATCGGTATATTGCCACAAGGTCCACGTGTTCCAGCATGGCGGCACGACGGCCGTCGGGCCATACTGAGCAAGCCAGAACCAGCAATTCTTGAGGACGGGGTCGACATTGCTGCCCAGCACGCGCTTGATCGTGTGTCCGCTGTAAAACCCCGGCCAGCGTCCGAGCTGGTCATGGACATGGGTTACGAAAGCGCGGGCTTCCTCCAGCGTCATGGTGCTTCCGGTCGGATTGTCTTCGAAGTCGAGAGCAACCAGCGTATTCTTGTCGGGCTGCACCGTATCCAGAAAATGCTGCGCCTGTGACACGCCATTTGCGCCGGTGCCGAAATGATAGGCGCCGAACAGCAGATCCGCTCCCACTATCGCGGTCCGGTTTCTCTTGAATGTGGCGTCGACATAGGCCTCGCCCTGGGTCGCTTTCTGGATGACGCCCGCGATCCCGTCGGCCTTGGCTTTGTCGAAACGAAGTCGCGCTCCGTTGTGATGCGATATGTCAATGACCGAGTTGGCAGTAGCCATGGTGACTCTCCAAAAATTACAAAAAGTGAATATACAATTCGTGATTGTAGACGATGGATTTTGGCTTATCAAGCAGACCGTGGCTCGTTCGAGCGCCGGCATTCGCGCCGCGCTTTCGCTCTGCAAATTCCATCGACGAATTCAAACAGCCTCGCGCGAGCCGTCGCTCGCCGCGCATTCCCGCATTCTCGCGACTCCTGTGAGCCCGAGGTTTGTTTTGCTGTCCCCCCGAATGAGGGGTGACGGGACGCCGACAGGCGCATCTTGGTAACGGCCGCGGCTTGCTTCCCGGATTGCCGGAAAACAGAGGCACACGGCAACGCCTCTCAGCGTCCCGCCGCGGCGTTCTTTAAGACCTCGGTCCGTTCTTCCGGGGACTTGGCTCACGGCGATTTCGCACCGCTGCCTGTCCCCGTCCAGCCACGCTAGTGGCAGGGCCCCGTAGTGAGCCCGGACGGAAACCCAAGGCCTCCCGAGTCTGCGGGTGCAAGCCACAGCCGCGGGCGCCGCATCCGACCGGCTTGGGTTACCCCGCCCCGGCCAAGCTTTCGCTCTGTCCCACTTCAGAGTGCCCTCGAGAAGCGCCCCTCACTGGACAGGACGCGAGCAGGATAAGCGAGCGGGGCAGGGCGGGGATAGGAACTTGGTCACAAGTTCGTGAGCAGAGAATTTGTCGTTGCCGGGCTTGACCCGGCAACCCACCCCGCGAACGTCATTCCGGGATGCGCCACTCGGGCGCAGGCCCGGAATCCATAACCTCGAATTGTGGTTATGGATTCCGGGTCCGCGCGAAGACGCGCGCCTCGGAATGACGGCCTGGATGGATGCGCGGGTCAAGCCCGCGCATGACGGTGGTGTGGAGAATAGCGGGCGCTTGCGCTTCACGAGGCCGACACTTACCGCGCAAGGTCCGAAAACTCCGGATGCCTGCGCAAATAATCCGCCACAAACCCGCAGCCGGCGACCACCTTGCCGCCATCGGCGCGGATCAATTCCAGCGCGCCCTGCACCAGCTCCGACGCAATGCCGCGCCCGCGCAAGCGCGGCGGCGTCTCGGTGTGGGTGATGATAACCATACCCGGCGCGCGGCGATAATTCGCAAACGCGACTGCGCTCTCGACGTCGAGTTCGAAGCGGGAGAGGGCGGTGTTGTCGCGGACGGCCGGCATGATCGATCGGTCTCCTCAGCGGCGATTCTTGCGCACGTGGATATTGATGTCGAGGTGAACGTTCGTCACGCACTTCTGTTCAGACTTGTGCGATCCACCCTCGTGCCAAGGTCCGGCGCGGCTGCCCGCGTTACGAACCTTGGCGAGCCGGAAGCATTTCCAGGCGCCGCCTTCGGGAAGTTTGCCCTTGCTAACCTCGCCGGCAAACTGCCACGCCAGCACGGCTTCCTCGCCATCCTTGTTGGTCCCGAGCACCAGCGGGCAAACCTCGCGACGGCGCTGCTCGTAGCTGCAAACGACCTGCTTTTCGGCGAGAATGGCGTCGCGGAAGATGGCGTAGGTGACTGACGGCATTTGGGTGCGGCGGCTGACAAATCTGAGGTGTTCTGGTATGTTGGGATCGCTGCTGATTTGGCAAGAGACCACCATGCGCCACGACCGCATCGAAATGAACCCGGAGGCATTCGGCGCTGGTATGTCGCCAAAGTCTATCCTCGCGGATCATCCGCGGCTGACGCATGACGATATCGAAGCCGCACAAACATTTGCGGCAGACTATCTCGCCAGCGAAGACATCATCTGCGATTGAACGTGCTCTGGCTAGCTTCGGTGCGTAGCATGAGCGAAGCGGGATGCGGGGGCAGAAAGAATCCCTGATCCGCGTCACTTCGATTGAGCGCGGAGCACCTCGCGCAACGCGTCGCCGACAATGCCGGGTAGTGTCTTCGCCAGATGATCAACCTTGTCCTCCACAACGTCGATTTTTCCGTCGACGCGATCGAACCGGTCGGACACCGACTTGAAGCGCTCCTCCGTTCTCGCCTCGAAGGATAGCAAGTCCTTATGGACGCCCTGCATCTGCCGGGTCAGGAAAGCGAACGACCCTTCGATCTCGCTGACCCGGCGCTGCAGTTCCCGAATTTCAGCTTCGACATTCATTGCCATATCGGTACCTTAGCACTTCCTCATACCTGCTGTCATTCCGTCACTACTCCGCCGCCTCGCTCGCCCCGCTCTTCCTCCGCTTCCCGCCTTGCTTCGCCAGCACCGGCTCCAAAAACCTCCCCGTATAGCTCCGCGGCGCCTTGACGATGTCCTCCGGCGGGCCCCAGGCGACGATTTCGCCGCCGCCGTCGCCGCCTTCGGGGCCGAGGTCGATCACCCAGTCGGCGGTTTTGATCACTTCGAGATTGTGCTCGATCACGACGACCGTGTTGCCCTGCGCGACCAGCTCGTGCAGCACCTCCGAGCAGTTTCTTCACGTCGTGGAAATGCAGGCCGGTGGTCGGCTCGTCCAGGATATAGAGCGTGCGGCCGGTGGCGCGCTTGCTCAGCTCCTTGGCGAGTTTTACGCGTTGCGCTTCGCCGCCGGACAGAGTGGTGGCCTGCTGGCCGACATGGATGTAGTCGAGGCCGACGCGGTGCAGCGTCTTGAACGTTTCGCGCACGCTTGGCACCGCCTTGAAGAATTCGGCGGCTTCCTCCACCGTCATGTCGAGCACGTCGGCGATCGACTTGCCCTTGAACAGCACTTCCAGTGTCTCGCGGTTGTAGCGCTTGCCCTTGCAGACGTCGCAGGTGACGTAGACGTCGGGCAAAAAGTGCATCTCGATCTTGATGACGCCGTCGCCCTGGCAGGCCTCGCAGCGGCCGCCCTTGACGTTGAAGGAGAAGCGGCCGGGCTCGTAGCCGCGCGCCTTGGCCTCGGGCAGGCCCGCGAACCATTCGCGGATCGGCGTGAAGGCGCCGGTGTAGGTCGCGGGGTTGGAACGCGGGGTGCGGCCGATCGGCGACTGATCGATGTCGATGATCTTGTCGATATGCTCGAGGCCCTCGATGCGGTCGTGCGGCGCGGCGCCCTCGCTGGCGTTGTTGAGCTTTCGCGCGATCGCCTTGTAGAGCGTGTCGATCAGCAGCGTCGACTTGCCGCCGCCGGAGACGCCGGTGACGCAGGTGAACAGTCCGAGCGGGATTTCCGCCGAGACGTTTTTCAGATTGTTGCCGCGGGCGTTGACCACTTTTATGGTGCGGCGGTGGTTCGGCGGCCGCCGCTCCGGAATCTCCACCGACAATTCGCCGGTGAGATATTTTCCGGTCAGCGACTTCGGATTGTTCATGATGTCGGCCGGAGTGCCCTGGGCGACGATGTGGCCGCCATGCATGCCGGCGCCGGGTCCGATGTCCAGCACATGATCGGCAAGCCGGATGGCGTCCTCGTCATGCTCGACCACGATCACGGTATTGCCGAGATCGCGCAGCCGCTTCAGCGTTTCCAGCAGCCGCGCATTGTCGCGCTGGTGCAGGCCGATCGACGGCTCGTCCAGCACGTAGAGTACGCCGGTGAGGCCCGAGCCGATCTGCGACGCCAGCCGGATGCGCTGGCTCTCGCCGCCGCTCAATGTGCCGGAGGCGCGCGCCAGGGTCAGGTAGTTCAGCCCGACGTCGAACAGGAACGACAGCCGCTCGCGGATCTCCTTCAGCACCCGCGCGGCGATCTCGTTCTGCTGGGCGTTGAGCGCCTTCGGCACGGTCTCGAACCATTCGCCGGCGCGGCGCACCGACAGTTCGGAGATTTCGCCGATGTGCTTGCCGCCGATTTTGACGCACAGCGCTTCCGGCTTCAGCCGATAGCCGTTGCATCCCGCGCAGGGCACGTCGGAAAAATACTTTGCCAGTTCCTCGCGCGCCCATTCGCTTTCGGTCTCGCGATAGCGGCGGTCGATATTGGTGATGACGCCCTCGAACGGCTTTTTGGTGTCGTAGGAACGCACGCCGTCTTCATAGGAGAATTTGATCTCGTCGTCGCCGGAGCCGTGCAGGATCGCGGCCTGCGTCTTCTTCGGCAGGTCCTTCCATTTGGTCTCGAGCGTGAACTTGTAGAATTTGCCGAGCGCCGTCAGGGTCTGGATGTAATAGGGCGAGGACGATTTCGCCCATGGCGCAATCGCGCCCCTGCGCAAGGTCAGCTCCTTGTCGGGAATGACCAGCTCTTCGTCGACATGCTGCTCGACGCCGAGGCCGCCGCATTCCGGGCAGGCGCCGTAGGGGTTGTTGAACGAGAACAGCCGCGGCTCGATTTCCGGAATCGTGAAGCCGGAGACCGGGCAGGCGAATTTTTCCGAAAACAGGATGCGCTCGGGCCCGCTCTTGTCGTGGATCTTTGCGACCTTCTTTGTGGCACGCTCATCCTTCGAGACGGCGCTTTGCGCCTCCTCAGGATGAGGGGAAACACCTCGCTTGGCTGCTTTCGATCGTCGCGCTCCGTCCTCATCCTGAGGAGCGCCCGCAGGGCGCGTCTCGAAGGATGGCGGCTGGGGCGCAGGCGCCTCCGCATATTCGATCACCGCCAGCCCCTCAGCCAGCTTCAGTGCGGTCTCAAAACTCTCCGCCAGCCGCTGGCCGATGTCCGGCCGCACCACGATGCGGTCGACCACCACGTCGATGTCGTGCGGAAATTTCTTGTCCAGCACCGGCGCTTCGGCGAGCTCGTGAAAGGTGCCGTCGATCTTGACGCGCTGGAATCCCTTCTTGAGATACTCCGCCAGTTCCTTGCGGTATTCGCCCTTGCGGCCGCGCACCACCGGCGCCAGCAGATACAGCCGCGTGCCTTCCGGCAGCGCCAGCACCCGGTCGACCATCTGCGACACGATCTGGCTCTCGATCGGCAGCCCCGTGGCCGGCGAGTAGGGCACGCCGACCCGCGCCCACAACAGCCGCATGTAGTCGTAGATCTCGGTGACGGTGCCGACCGTGGAGCGCGGGTTTTTCGAGGTGGTCTTCTGCTCGATGGAGATCGCCGGCGACAGCCCGTCGATCTGGTCGACATCCGGCTTCTGCATCATCTCCAGGAACTGGCGGGCGTAGGCCGACAGCGATTCCACATAGCGCCGCTGACCTTCGGCATAGATGGTGTCGAACGCCAGCGAGGATTTTCCCGAGCCGGACAGGCCGGTGAATACCACGAGCCGGTCGCGCGGAATTTCCACATCGACGTTCTTCAGATTGTGCTCGCGCGCGCCGCGGATGGTGATGGCGCGCATCGCCGAACCGGCCTGCTGACGTTTTGCCCTTAGAATTTCGTCCATGATCGGCAATTCCGGACGCGCAGACGCGCCGCTGATGGGCGCGCATCGCCGGGTCGCCCGGGACTTGCCGCCATATGGATGGAGTACTCGGAACGTAGGAAGAACGGGAGGCGATTTCCAGTGCTTGATTGCAGCCATCAACGGTTTGTTGCGGCTCGGCTTGCTTGGGCTACGAAATGCCGAATCGGCACGAAAACTCCTTGCCTCGCCGCGACCCAAATGATAGAACAAAAAGGGAACAATGTAAAATCCCGAGGACCACCCATATTGGAGCGTGGACAACTGGCCGGGATCAAACGCCGATGGGTGTCGCCGGAACATAGGAAGGATTCACCGATGGCCAGCCGGCCGAGCGCCGCTTCCATGCGTGTGGAAAAGTTCTTCAAGACGCGCCGGGTCGCGGCTTGGTTGTGAAGTAGATCACACAATTCTTTCAGTTGTATCTCCGGTTCCATTCTCTAGTCTTAGGCGTTAGGGATCATCACCGACCAACGGTTGCCGCTTGCGTTTATGGTTTGAACATCATTGACGGGGACCTTCGCCGCCCCGAGTCTCGACGGCCGGCTCTGACGGCATGAGCTCACTGTCCATCGAAATTGCAAAGATTATCAACCGAGCAACAGGAAGCCTTCGCCTGGGCCCGGAGCCACATCGCCTGTGCCATTGCGGCCCCAGCCATGGTCAGGAACGGTCGTCGATCCCCACCCTCCCCGCTGCCCCGTAACGGCCAACTTTCACAGTGTAAATGATTACAGCACCGGAGCGATCGACGGGAATGCGAGCGGCGGGGCGAGTCGCCCGGCTGAAAGTGTTTACGGCGTCCACACTTCGCCGGAATTGGCGGAATCCTACAATCCAGCAGTTTCCGGGGACATTGCGTCGGTTACCTACAGATCGACTATCAATGCCCGGATCAGGTTCCGGCCCTTCCCTGTCAGGGCCAAGGCCAGCGGTTTGGTCCGGCGCTGGTGCAGGGCGGCCGATATTACTATCGCTGCCTTAACCAGCATCATCACGAGCATGACCGGGGCGCCTACGGTTTGGAGGCGTTTAACACCAGTACCCTTCTCCACGCGAGCGATGTTTCACGAAATCACCGTCGCGGGAGTGGAGCAACCCAGGTTGTGAATGTGAATTCCGGATCCTCATTCAGGGCCACAGTCAACCGGTTCAGTGCGGCTTCTTACACAGCCAATGGCACGCCCGGTGGCGGCCATTCGCTAGCAGGCGGGATACGACAATTGGGCCTGCACATCACCGGTCGGCATCCTGAAGGTCTGCAAGTCGCCGGCCCCGGGGTGGCCGTGGGAACGCCGTTCGGTTTCACGGCAAACGGCACCTCCTTTCCAGGTCCCGCCGGGCCCGCACCGGGCGGCACCTGCGTCGTCGTCAACCCCGGTTTTGCCGTCGGCAGCACCGTCAACATCGTGGAAACACCAATACCAAGCGGCATTGCCGTGTCGAATATTTCGGTGGCAGTGGCGCCGCCCGGCTCCGTCTGGTGAGCACGAACAACGCGGCCGGCACGGCCAGCGTGATCATGGGCAACGGCGTCACCGAGGTGATCTACACGGATGTCAAAATCACCGGCTTCCTGGAAATATGTAAGACAGGGAATCGGCGGTGGCAGTTCATGGTCACGCCCGGCACGCTTGGCCCGTTTGTCGTGCCGCGAGGGGCCTGTTCACCGGCCATCGAGGTAGCGGCCGGCCAAGTCACTGTCAGCGAGCTTCCGAACACGGCGGCACGGGTATCAACGGTTGCACGACCATCCCTCCCGGCCGGCTGGTTTCCTGCCCCCCGACCACTCCGAATGCCGTTGTGAATGTCGTTCCCGGCGACGTTCCTTCCGAAACGATCCCTCACCGTCAACAACGGGCCCATCGCTAGAAATCCTGGCAGCCAAACCAACGTCCCCGGCCCAGCTCTTCCCTGACCAGCGGTGACCGGGGATCGGCCATAATAAGGATATCCGTTCCCGCGCAGCAGGTGGCCCACCGCTTGCTGCGCGCGGAAGGAAAGCTGGAACGCGTACATAGCTCCCGTTCATGGCGCGGTCGGCTTTCTCCTCAGTAGGTGGCTTGATCTCGCGCGTTCCTCGTCGCTTAAAGGTCTTGCCGAGCTACGGCCGCATGATAGAACAAAAAGGGAACGATATAAAATGCCTGGGGTACCCATATTGGGGCGTGGACAACTGGCGATGACCCGCGCGGCGCGGGGGCGAAGGCGTAGAGTGGTTTCAGACAAGTATGGTGATGGAGAGTTTGAGATGGCGGGTTCGGTGAACAAGGTCATTCTGGTCGGCAATCTGGGCAAGGACCCCGAGGTCCGGCGGCCGCAGAACGGCAATCCGGTGGTGAACTTAAGCGTCGCGACCTCGGAAAACTGGCGCGACAAGGCGACCGGCGAGCGCAAGGAAAAAACCGAGTGGCATCGGGTGGTGATCTTCAGCGAGGGGCTCGCCAAGGTCGCCGAGCAGTATCTCAAGAAGGGCGCCAAGGTTTACATCGAGGGCGCGCTGCAGACGCGAAAATGGACCGACCAGACCGGGGTCGAGAAATACTCGACCGAAGTGGTGCTGCAGGGCTTCAACTCCAACCTGACCATGCTGGACGGCGCCCGCGGCAGCGGCGGCGGCAATTTCGGGTCGGATGATTCCGGCGGCGATTTCGGATCGGGTGGTCCACAGCGGCGCGCCGCGCCGCGCGGTAGCGGCTGGAGCCGGCGCGCGCAACAGCGACATGGACGACGATATTCCGTTCTGAGCGGGGCTTGCGTGCCCTGGACGCGGCGCAGCGCGCCGTTCTTCACGGCGTGGTGCGCCGCAGAGCCGGGGCCGTTACGAACTCCATCGTCTGGTACGGTCCCGGCTTGCGGAGCGGCATGAAGAATGCCGCACCGCGTCCGGGACGCAGTGGCCGAGCCTAGCCGTCACGCCACCACCGCCTCGATCTCCGTCGCCTCGTGCGTGCCGATGGGCGGTTCGCTGATCGGTCCCGATTTGATCGTGCGGAAGTCGATCTTGTTCAGGTCGATGCGCCGCAGGTCGAGGTCTTCGTAGCGCCGGTAGTCGAACAGCAGATCGAGTGCAAATCCTTGACCACGACCCACTGCGTGCGGTCGTCGCTCGTCTGTGCCGACAGCGCCGTTGTAGCGCACAACGCCCTTGGGAATGATCGGTGTCATTGAGAATGTGCAGCGCCAGATTTCGTGCCGCGCGCGCGTCCTCCGCCCGAAGATCGGCCGAATTGATGAGGAACAGCGTGCGGATCAATCGCGACGGCGGCGTGAAGTCGCCAGGGAGCCCGCGCAGGCCGGTGCCGTTTCCGGTTGCCATGAAATACCGTGCCGTTGACCGTCGCCTCGGTCACGTCGTAGGGCGTCAGGCCGACATAGTTGCGCACGTTTTCGAGATGCCAGGGAAAGACCGGCGCGTTGGTCGTGGTCGCGATCGGATTGTCATAGATGTGCAGCTTGCCGGCGGTGTACTCGATGACGATGGAGTTTCCGCTGCGCGTCGTGCACCGTGAAGTGAATCGGGTCGAGAGTTTCTGCTCCATCGGCTTGTAGGCCCACACTTCGACGGTCGGGCAGCGTGTTCTTGACGTCGGCGACCGAGGCGCAGGTCGCCGAGCAGCCAATCGTTGACCAGCAGCACACTCAGCGCCCGGCCGGGATCGCGTGACCTTCTGGTATTCCGAGCCGGGCAGCCAAAGCGTGCCGACGGAAAGCCCGCGCTCATTCAGCCCGTCGACGACCTGACGACAAGACCAAAGCGCGTCCATGCCGACATAGCCGTACTTCACCGTCCATCGCAGACCGTTGCGCGCGCGCGTCTTGTCGGGCGTCCGCGACTGCATGATCGTCGCCGCGGCGGCGCACGAATGGCCGGGACTTGAGGTCCAGGCCGAATTCCATCGAGCGCCCGTTGACAAACGCTGCGTTTTTTCTTGGCCGTGAACTTGGTTCTTGAGCAAAAAATCCGTACACATTCAAATAGTCCTCAATTGCGGGGGAGATTTCTCGTGCGCCGATGAAGGAGCAGCGGCCGTCGTGCAATCTTAAGAAGAAGAATTTTTGAATACTAATCGAATAGTAAGCGCGAGTTCAATGATGAGATGTTAAACATCGGCAGGGACTGGCTGCCGCGATGCATCGCGAACGGCTGTACACGTCGTTTGGGGGAGAGGATGAGCCTCGCACCGCTGCTCAATGCCCTGCCTCCCAATCCCGCTTCACGCCTTCGCGGCCATGGCGGCGTTTGTGCTTGGCGTGGTGCAACTGGCGGCGCCGAAGGGAACCTTGCCGCATCGAACGCTGGGCTGGATCTGGGTGTCGCTGATGGCCGTCGTGGCCGCCAGTTCGTTCTGGATTCGACCAGATCAGGCTGGTCGGTCCATGGAGTCCGATCCATCTGCTGTCGATCTTCACGCTGGTGATGCTTCCGCTCGGCGTCTGGCGGGCGCATC